>CAWJDO010000002.1:0-5419901 GCA_963841635.1 Bryobacterales bacterium | reverse complement strand
CCAGGAGGCGGCGCGCGTGGCCCATGACAACACCGTCCGGAAGCGGAACGCGATGTTCGGCGCACAGTTCCGGACGGACGTCCAGACGATGTTCAAGAAATAGGAGGATCCGTGCACTGGATATGGCAACGGAGGTCTGCGGTCATGGCTCTCCTGTTGGTGGTCGTGCTGCTGGCGCCACGGCCAGCCAAAGGCCAGTTCATCGACTGGGGCGCGGTGGTCGCGGCGATTCAGGCGATCGGGAGCGCCATCAACAAGGTGATCGGCGGCGGCCTGCAGGCGATCAACGGCGGACTCGGGACGACAAACAAGCAGTTGAACACGACGAATAGCTTCTTCAAGAATGAGATCTATCCGGCACAGGCGATCACCCGTGCTCACGGCGTCGCGGGCACCGTGCAGGCGATCTACAACCTGATCCGTGGTCTCGTGAATCTCAACGTCGCCAGCGCAACCCAGCCGAATCCGCGCCAACTGGAGACCGTTCTTCTCTCGCGAAACCCGGCGGCTATTGGCCAGGTCGGGGGCCGGTTCACTACGCTCTATCAGCCGGTCCCAACCGCGAAAGACGCTCCGCCTGCGGTGCGCGATCTGATCGACATGACCGACGCCACGTCACAGGCCGCCATGAAGAAAGCGATCGCGATCGACGCCGCGGCGGACCAGTTGATGAACGCCTCCGACCAGCTCGCCGGTGAACTCGCGCAGGCCGCGCCTGGGACGGCGCCGATGATCGAGGCCCAGTCGGCCGCGATGCTGGTGAAGGCCAACGCGCTGACGCAGTCCGCCATGGCGGAGTTGTTCCGGATCCGTGCGATCGACATGGCCAACACGGGCGCGGGACTGAAGTTCAATGCCGGCTACGCAAGCGACACGCGGCGCAATGTGCAGGACATGTTCAAGAAGTGAGGGGGCCGGATGTTCTTCTTCGAGCGGACCTTCCAGACAGTGCTGAATGGCGTTTCCGGGGCTCTCGGTCCCATGGGTGCGATCACGGGTATCGCGAACGCGGTCCTTCTGCTGTGCGCGCTGTTCGCCGTATATGAG
This sequence comes from Bryobacterales bacterium, assembly GCA_963841635.1. GTDB lineage: Bacteria > Acidobacteriota > Terriglobia > Bryobacterales > Bryobacteraceae > DASWZN01. The sequence continues at coordinate 5,418,854 of CAWJDO010000002.1, read as the reverse complement.
GCATACGCGCGGGGAGGCGACGCGCGCATGATCGGCATCGCGGCGGCCAAGTTTCTCCTGCTCGGCCTGGTCCTTTCGAACTACGACACGATCTTTCGCTCGGTCAACGGCACGTTCAACCAGGTGGCAGCCGCGATCTCCCCGAACGACTGGGCCAGCAACTGGATGCTGCAAGTGAATCAGTACTTCACCGGCATGGGCAATGCGAGCTGGTTCAATCTCGTGGTCAGCAGCATCGTGGCTCTTATCAGCGTGCTCGTCCAGTTGATCGCGGCGGTCGTCTTCCCCATCGCGCTGCTGATCTTCACGATTCTGTATTGCCTGTACGGCGCCGTACTGTACGCCTGCGGTCCGCTGATCCTGGCGCTCTATCCGGCCTTCGGGGTCGGCCAATTGGCCCGCAGCTACTTGGTGAACCTCTTTATCTTCCACGCGTGGGGCATCGTCTATGCCCTGTTCAGCGTGCTTTTGACCGCCGTGAACGCGGACAGCCTAGCTGCGATGCTGTCCGCCGATAGCCTCGGCGGGTGGTTCCAGGGCGCCAGCACGGCGCTTCTGATGTCGCTGGCGAGCATTCTGTTTGCGGTCATGGTCGCGTTGATTCCGTTTCTCGCCAGGCGGATTGTGACCGGCGAGATCGGGAGTTCCATGCTGGCGATCATCTACACCGTCAACTCGGCCTTGGGGTCGGTGAAGAGCCTGGCGATGAAGAAGGGATAACGGGAGGGCGCAATGTTCTTCAGCCGCAAGAAGACGGCGGTCGCGGAGGCGCTGCCTGAGAGGCTTGGGTACAGCAGGTACTACGAGCACGACGGCCAGCTTCGGGCGTACGCCAACCGGTCGATGCTGATGGCCGGGTTGTTTGGCGTGATCGCTTTGATTTCCCTGCTGTTCGCGATCTACGTGCGCCTGCAGCCCGCGACGGTGATTCGAGTGTCCGCGGACGGCGAGGCGACGGTGATCAGCGGGAGGCCCGTGTCCGCAACGAGCCTCTTGAGTGTTTTGGCTGCCGGGCAAGCCGGCGACGTACCGCCGACGGATATCGAGGGTCGGGCGGTGGTCCGGAAGTTCCTCGAAAGCTACATGCGGTACACACCGACGTCGGTAGACAAGAACCTCGCCGACGCGCTCAACATGATGACCCAGAATCTCCGCGCGTACAGCCTCGGCCTGCTCCGCGACCAGGACCTGGTCGGCAAGATCAGGGAGGATCAGATCACGTCATCGTTCAAGATTCGATCGATCGAGCCGGTGGCTGGGCAGGCGTGGACGTACCAGGCGTTCGGGGTGAAGGAGGTTCACCGCATTCGGAGCAAGAGCGAGTTCACCGACAGGATCGTCGGCAAGTACCAGGTGCGGCTGATCCAGGACCGGCGCTCGGAGCGCGTCCCGAGCGGGTTGCTCGTGGCCGAGTACCGCGAGGAGCAGATGGTGGGGGAGAAGGAGGGCGGGTTGCTGCAGGAGTCGGGGTTGATGGACAGCCGGTGAGGACGGACGGTTGTGCGTGGGCGAGGCGGCCCATGTTGTTCTGGAGTGTGGACGGATCGTAGGCGTAGTGCTTCTGCGACGTGATGCTGTAGTCGGGACTGCCCCTCCGGGGCGTGTAGACGGCCTCACGGAATAAGATCGCGGTACTCCGGACGGGGGCCAGTAGCGCGGACGGCTTGGCCGAGGGCGGCGCGAGCTTCTTCGGTGCGGCCCTGGTCTTCGAGGACGAGGACCAAGTTGCGGCGGGCCTGGACCAGAAGCGGGTCCAACTCGACGGCGCGGCGAATCAGGGGCTCGGCTTCGCTCGGGCGGCCCTGGGAGGCGAGCCAGACGCCGGCATCGTTCATCAGGGTGGCGATGCTCTCGGCCGGAGTGCCGAGTCGAAGGGCTCGCTCGAAGTAGGTCGCGGCCGTGGCGCAGTCACCCCGGCGGTAGTAAATCAAGCCTGCCGTTTCGACCACCACACGCTTGTCCGGAGCCAAGGCGAGCGCGGTGTTGGCTTCGGCAAGGGCCTGATCCAGGCGGTCGGTGCGGCGGTAGAGCTTGGCCAGGCTGTCGTGCACCGTGTCGGCGCGCGGATCGACGCGCAAGCCCGCCAGCAGGTGCGTCTCGGCCTCGCTGTCGCGGCCCTCCTGCATGAGCACGTTCGCCAGGTTCCCGCGCATGAAGGCGCTGTCCTCGAGGGCAATTGAATGGCGGAACAGCGTTTCGCTGTCGCGCCAGTAGCCGATCTGGCGGATGGTGAGCCCCGACAGCGCCACGAGTACCGCAGCCGCTGTCCAGGCGGCCACGCGCTGGCGGGCTGGGTGGCCGGCGGCCCAGTCCGCGACCGTCCAGACCAGAGCGATGACGATTCCGATCATGGGCAGGTGCGTGAAGCGATCGGCGATGGACTGCCAGCCGGCCTGTACCAGTCCCGAGTTGGGCAGCAATGTGACCAGGAACCAGAGCCATCCGAACAGCAGCCAGGGCCGGCGCTTGCGTTGCTGGATGGCAAGCGCCGTAAGCGCGGCGAGCAGGGCGGCGGAGGCGAGGACCGAGGCCGCGGGCAAGTTGGGGTGGTACGGATAGAAGGGGTTAAGGCTCACTGGCCAGAGCATTTTGCCGAAGTAGCGGAGGCAGGAGACCGCCGCGTTCTCCACGCGGACGTGGAAGGAGATTTCCCGAAGCAGCGTGGTGGCGCCGCTGCGTTGCTGGCCGATCATGGTGAGGGCCGCGACCGCCGCGGCAGCCGCCAAGAGCGGCAGCTTTTCGAGTACGAGGCGGAGCTTGGGTATGTGACGGCGGCGCGGCCAGAAATCGAGCAGCAGTAGGACGGCCGGCAGGCTCACGGCCGTAGGTTTTGACATCAGCGCCATCAGGCCCAGACAGAGCCATGCCGCGTAGCGTGGCCGCGTTCGGCGGTCCAGGTAGTGGAGGTACGCGAGGATCGCGGCGAGAAAGAAGGCCGCGCAGAGGACGTCCTTGCGCTCTGCGAGCCAGGCGAAAGACTCGACGCGTAGTGGGTGGAGGGCCCAGAGGAGGGCTCCGGCCGCAGCGGCCCGGGCGCCCGTGCCAAGCCGGTTGAGGATGCGGAAGAGCAGGCCGGCCGAGATCGCGTGAAGCAGAATACTGGTGAAGTGGTGGCCGGCAGGCGCGGAGCCGAACAGCTCAACGTCCAGGGCATGGCTCAGCCAGGCGAGCGGGTGCCAGTAGAGCTCCTTGATGGAGGTAAAAGCGAATGCGATGCTTTCGGTGTTGAGGCCGTGAGCAGGCGCATGATCACGCAGGTAGAGCTGGTCATCGAACTCGACGTAGGCGCCGCGGATGGCAGGAAGGGTGGCCAAGAGGACCGAGGCAGCTACGAGCGCAGCCTGGAGAGCAGGCAATCCGCGGGACCCTCGCCTTCCGGGGGCGCATGCCACCGGTCGCGCTTTGTGGCGCGCTAGTGTGTACGGCATTTCGGATCCGAGGGGACGTCGAGCCTGATGGTCGCGACTGGCTCGGGCCTACCCCTCTCGTAAAGGGCGACTCGGCCGTCCGTGAGCTGAGTCACGTAATGGTTCCCGAGCACGTCCAAAGCTGGAGTTTCGCTGATGATGACATTGCCGGTCGTGAGTTCCGCGGCGGCGCTCCGCTTCGCTTGCGGATCGAAGAAGGCACCCTGCCCGAAGGGACGGACCAGGATGAAACCCGGGTCCGTGGCTTGGAACAGGAGCCCGCCGCCGGGGATCTTTGTCTTCATCAGCACCTTCCCGGAGGGCCACGCGATGACCGCGGCTGTCACAGCAGGATCCAACAGATCGAGATACGCCTTGATCAGTCGCGTCGGCCCGGCGAAGGCGAACACGAAGTGCTCGAGGTCCTTCAGTTTCCCTTCCAGCTTCATTGGCTTCTCCTGGCGCAAGTCGAAGCCGACCGGAGAGCCCACCGCCTCCCAACCCTCTGGAGCGGTGACAATGAAGTCGCCATCGGGCGAGAACTGGATTATGGCGGACGCGGGATCGCCATATTCGTAACGGTACGTGAGCGCCGAGTCCTCGATCAGGATCTGTCGCCCGAACTTCGCCCTCTCGAAGATGGTCTGGCCGGACAGAACGTCAACCAGGTGCAGCGTTCCGCCAAAGTCCACGCACACCACAGTATGGCCGTCCGGCGACAGGGCTTGGGTGCCGCACGGCGGCAAACGTACCTGAGTGGACTCCACACGCGCCTGGTTGGCGACGCGCCAGCGCTCTACGCGCGGCGGAGAACGCACAATTAAAATGCGCTGCGAACTCGTGCGCGTGGCAGAGGCTATCAACACGATTTGCTGCGAATCCGGCGTGAACTGGGCGGGTAGGGCGTTTTCGGCCGGAATGCGAAACAGAACCGCGAAGGGCTGCACGGTGAGCACTGTCACGCTCGACTCGTCCTGCGCGAGGACGTATCGCCCGTTAGGGCTAAAACGGAGTAGTGAGAGCGGCGGCGCGTGCGGCGGGGCCTGAGTCTCCGCTGCCGAGACCAAGAGCGCCAGGCTGGCAAGCGCCGCCACAAACCTAAGCATCCGTCCAACCTCCGACCTTCCGACGTGTCCGCCGCACAATCACTTCTATGGTCGCGACGGGCTCGCGCCTGCCCCTCTCGTAAAGGGCGACTCGGCCGTCTGTGAGCTGAGTAACGTAATGGTTCCCGAGCACGTCCAGAGCTGGGGTTTCGCTGATGATCACCTTGCCGGTCCTGAGCTCCGTGGCGGCGCTCCGCTTCGCTTGCGGGTCGAAGAACGCACCTTGCCCGAAGGGACGGACGAGGATGAAACCCGGGTCCGTGGCTTGGAACAGGAACCCGCCGCCAGGAATCTTTGTCTTCAACAACACCTTCCCGGAGGGCCACGCGATGACCGTGGCTTTCACGGCAGGATGCAACAGATCGAGGTCCGCCGTGACCAGTCGCGTCGGCCCGGCGAAGACGAACACGAGGTGCTCAAGGTCCTTCAGTTTCCGTTCGAGCTTGATTGGCTTTCTCTGCTCCAAGTCGAAGCCGACCGGGGAGCCGTCTGCCTTCGGACCCTCTGGGGCGGCCACAACGTAGCGGCCGCCGGGCGAGAAGTCGATGGCTGCCGCTCCTGGATCGCCCTCTTCACGCTGAGGGTTCTCCAGAGTGTTGAGATCCCCAACTAGGAACTTCTTTCCAAATCTCTCCTTCTGGAAGATGGTCTGGCCTGAACCAACGTCAACCAGGTGCAGCGTTCCGCCGAAATCGACGCACGCCAGGAAACGGCCGTCCGGCGACAGGGCTTGGGTGTCGCACGGGGGCAGACGCAGCTCGGTGGACTCCACACGCGCCTGGTTGGCGACGCTCCAGCGCTCTACGCGCGGCGGAGAACGCACAATTAAAATGCGCTGCGAAGTCGTGCGCGTGGCAGAGGCTATCAACACGATTTGCTGCGAATCCGCCGTGAACTGGGCGCGCAGCGCGTTTTCGGCCGGAATGCGAAACAGAACCTCGAAGGGCTGCACGGTGAGCACCGTCACGCTCGACTCGTCCTGCGCGAGGACGTAACGCCCGTCGGGGCTGAAATGGAGCAGTGAGAGCGACGGCGCGTGCGACAGGGCCTGATTCCCCCCTGCCGAAACCGAGAGCGCCAGGCTGGCAAGCGCCGCCGCAACCCTACGCATCCGTGCAACCTCCGACTCCCCGACGCGCACGCAGCACGGCTATCTCACCCACGCCGCGATTCACGGCGTGGCCGTTGGAGTCAGGTAGCATGCGCCTGCTCCGGTATTGCTGGGATCGAACTGCCAGTGATAACCCGGCGGGCATGTCCCTGCTGTAAATGTAGGGCCAGGAGCGAACGACAGCGTCAAGGGGCTGCCGAACCCGCCCCAGCCGGGCAGCCCAAACGCTATTCCGCCGTTTCCGCCGACATTGACTGAGCCGGCGAACGGCGTCCGAAGCCAGATCGCGCCGTATGCGATCTGTATTGCGCCGCCGCTGAGGTCTGCGTAGGCCTGTGGGCCGGACGACCAGTACTTTTGGGCCAGTTTTGCCCAGAACAGTTCGTTCCACAGGGCGGCCCATTGAAATTCGTGCATCGCGCCGATGTCGGCCTGGAAGATGCCGCCCTGGTTGGACAGACCGCTGTTTGGGGCCGTGGTGTACCCGGTCAAGCCCTCTGCCTGGGCAGCGCCGGCGACGGTGCCGGCGCCTGTGGGCGCGAAGTTTTGAGCAGGCGCCGTTCCATTGCTGGCGTAATACCAGTTGTAGTTCTCGCCAATAATTCCGGCTGGGTCCGAAGGAAGGGTGGTTGAGGCGCCCCCGAGGCCGTTATCTGGACAATTCGAGCCCGCCGTAAACCCGAATGTGGTGCTACACAGTCCGTGCGGGTCTATTCGGTTCAGCGGGCTGCCGTTGACATACGCGTAGCGATTCCAAGACTGCGGGTTGGCCTGGTTGACCGCTCCGAGCCCCGCCGGGTCGGGCGAGATCCAGCGGCCGTGAATGGGATGGTACTCGCGGTACGCGAAATCGTAGAGGTCGCCGCTCGAACCCGTGGTCAGATCCTGGTTCTGGCCGGTGAAGTTGCGGTCCGTCATGGTGCCGGTCTCTACGTAACTCTCGCCCATGGGTGAGTAAGCGCCATCGTAGGGGACCGAGGTTGGCTGCGCGGGGGTCGAGGAAAACCGCGAGGAACCCAGCCAATCGGAGTGACGGTAGCGGCTTAGCGTGTTGCCCGCGTAGACCGCCGTCGCGCCTGCCGGTAGCGGGATGAACGCGGAGATCACCGCCTGCGGCGGTGCCGAGCCGTTGACCAGCGCCAGCTTGCTTCCGCCCGGACCGTACACGATTTCCGTGTAGGCCCCGCCGACCGCCTGCTCCACCCGGCGGCCCAGGGCGTCATAGGTCATCGTGGTGGTCAAGGTGCCGCTGACGATCTGGTAGAGTTCGCCGTCGGCGTCCCAGGTGTAGTTGTGGGTTATGTCGCCGGTCAGGTAGCCGTTGGCGTTGTAACTGCCAAAACTATTGAAGTGATTACTAGCGGGGTCGTAGGTCTGGGTAAACTGCGAGGGGGAGCCGGTCCAGTTCACGTTGCCGAAGCCGTTCGAGCCGTAGGTGAAGCTCTGGCTCCATTTCCCCGGACAGTTGACCGCGGCGATCCGCGCCAGGTCGTCGTGCTGGTAGGTGCAGGTCTGGGTGTTGTTCGCATTGAACCCGTCGGTGATCGCCAACTGCTGCAGCGAGCCGTTGGCGTTCCAGGTCGGCGTGGCGGTCATCGAGGAACTGTGCACAACGGCTGCGAATTGCGTCATCCGGCCGGTGGCGGCGTCATATTGGAAGGTGTCGTAATCGGTTGAGCCGAAGGTCATACCTGTGGGCAGGCCGTAGAGGTTGTAGCTGGTCGGGGACACCAATGTCTGGGGTGTCGAATCGGACACGGTAGTAACGCGGCCCTCTCCCTCTGGATTATACGTCCAGGTGGGAAGGCTGCCGAGGCGGGAGTTCAGGGTGTTGATCAAGCCGTTGGCCCAGTAGGTCGCGCTCACGTGGTAGTAGGCGCCATTGGAGTGCGGCGTGAGCTCCCACACTTCCGCGAGTTCGCCGCGCACCGAATAGACGAAGCCGAGATCGGTAGTCCAGGAGGAACAGTCGTTGGGGGAAGCGGGGCAGGTGTAGGCGTGGCCGAGCCGGCCCATGCTGCCGTTGCCGGCGGATTGGTCATAGACGTAGCGCTTCTGCGGCGTGATGCTGTAGTCGGGACTGCCCCTGCGGGGCGTGTAAACGGCCTCACGGCATAAGATCGCGGTACTCCGGACGGGGGCCAGTAGCGCGGACGGCTTGGGCGAGGGCGGCGCGAGCTTCTTCGGTGCGGTGCTGGTCTTCGAGGACCAGGACCAGGTTACGGCGGGCCTGAATTAGAAGCGGATTCAGATCCAGAGCTTTGCGGATCAGCGGCTCGGCTTCGCGGGGTTGGCCGCTGGAGGCCAGTGAGGCGCCCATGTCGCTTACCAGCGAGGCGATGGTCGGCGGCGGGGTTCCGAGTTTGAGAGCTTGGTCGAAGTAAACGAGAGCGGCGCTGTATTCCGCTCGGCGGAGGTGGACCATCCCAGCCGTTTCCACTGCTGCGCGCTGACCCGGGGCCAACGCAAGCGCTGCGTTGGCTTCGGAGAGGGCCTGATCCAGCCGCCCGGTCCGCCGGTACACGTCGGCCAGGTGGTCGTGGAGCGTATACTGCCTCGGCGCGAGTCGCAGACCCGCTAACAGGTGGGGCTCCGCCTCGCGGTCGCGCCCTTGCCGCATGAGGGTCGCAGCCATGTTCTCGCGCATGAAGGCACTGTCTTCGAGGGCTATGGACCGGAGGAAGAGCGTCTCGCTGTCGTGCCAGTAGCCGATCTGGCGGATAGTGAGAGATGCAAGCGCTACGAGCGCGACGCCTGCGATCCAGGCGGCCGCTTTTTGACGCCACGGCTGCGCGCCGGCCCAATCGGCGACCGTCCAGGCCACGGCGATCACGATGCCGATCATGGGCAGATGCGTGAAGCGATCGGCCATGGACTGCCAGCCAGCCTGAACTAGCCCGGAGTTCGGTAGCAGCGTCGCCAGGAACCAGATCCAGCCGAACAGCAGCCAGGGCCGGCGCTTGCGCTCGAGAACGGCGACTGCCGTGATCACGGCGAGCAGGGCGGTTGAGGCGATGACCCATGCGGCAGGCAGGTTGGGGTTGTAGCGGTAGAAGGGGTTCAGGTTCACTGGCCAGAACATCTTGGCGAGGTAGCGGAGGCAGGAGACGGCGGCGTTCTCCAGACGCACATGCAAGGGGAGGCCCTGGAGTAACGAGGTGGCGCCGGCGCTTTGTTGGCCGATGGCCGTCAGGATCGCGACTGCGGCAGCGGCGGCAGCGAGGGGCAGCTTTTCGAGGACGATGCGGAGCAGGGAGGTCTGGCGGCGGCGCGGCCAGAAATCGAGTAGCAGCAGAATTATGGGCAGGCTCACGGCAGTGGGTTTCGACATCAATGCCAGCAGGCCCAGCGACAACCAGGCTGCGTAGCGGGCCCGTGACGGCCGGTCCAGGTAGCGGAGGTAGGCTGCGATCGCCGCCAGGAAGAACGCTGCGCAGAGCACGTCTTTGCGTTCCGCGAGCCAGGCGAAGGACTCGACGCGGAGCGGGTGCAGCGCCCAAAGCAGACTTCCGACGGCTGCTGTTGATGTTCCGGCACCGAGTCGTATCAGCAGCAGGCAGAGCAATCCTGCCGCGAGGGCGTGGAGCAGAACGCTCGTGAGGTGATGGCCGGCGGGAGCGGAGTCGAAGATCTCGACGTCCAGCGCATGGCTGAGCCACGTCAGCGGGTGCCAGTAGAGCTCGCGGACGGAGGTGAAGGCGAAGACAACCGCCTCGCTGGTCATGCCCTGTGCGGGGGGCTGGTTTTGAAGGTAGAGCCGATCGTCCAGCTCAATGTAGCCGCTGCGGGTGGCGCCGAGGGTGACCAGGAGGACCAAGGCCGCCGTCACCAAGGGAAGGACAACGCCGGTCAGTTGCCGCAACATCGGCACCTGTCCCGGTACTCGGACGGGGTTTTCTCTGCGAGGACGTTCATTGTGCATCTTGGCCTGCGGCCCTGGCTGCGAGAGGTCTATCGGTCTATCGGTCACCGCCTCACATGACGAGGTTCTCGTGGCCATTGCTGGCCAAATCCCGGGCAAGTCGTCGCCGCCGCGTTGGGGTTCGTCCGCTCCTGAGGGGGCGACCGCATCAGTGGGGTTGCTCAAGCCTGACGGCGGCTTGAATACCCTTACCCCTTTCGTACAACCCCACTTCGCCGTTGATCCGTTCTGCAGCATAGTAGTTGCCGAATACGTCCAACGCAGGAGCATTGCTGATTATGACCTTCCCGGTGCCGAATTCTACGGCCGCAGCCCGCGGCTTCGGATCATCGGCGAGAATGTACTCGCCGAAAGGGCGGATGAGAACAAAGCCAGGATCCGTCGCCCGCAAGAGCGGACCGGGAGGAAGCGCCAACCTCGCCAGCACCTTCCCGGAGGGAAACGCCACGAGCGTCGCGGTCACGGCGGCCCGGGCCCGCGTTGTCATCGGCGATACTATCAGGCGGTCCGGAGCGACGAAAGCGAATGTTGCTGAGTACGGCTCCGCGAAGGTCATCTTGGTTTCGAGGCCCATTCGGGTGTACAGCCCCTTCGTCGCCCCCTCCAGTCTGACCGGCCGTCTCTCGCGCACGTCCCAAGCGACGGCGGTGCCGGCGGCCGCGTTAGCCATGGCGATGACAAACCTTCCGTCCGGCGAGAAGGCAAGCGTAGCCGAGCCAGGGTCGCCGAATACCTGCCGGTCGGCGAAGGTTGGCCAGGCAACGAACAGCTCAGCGAAATCATCCTTCTCGAATAGAGTCTCTCCGGAGGGGATGTCAAGGACTCGAAGTTTCCCACTGAAACCAACACATACCAAAACTCGGCCGTCCGGTGACAACTCTTTCCCCTCGCACTCGTGCAGGGGGATGTCCGTGAAGGCGACGCGTGTGTGATCGGCGATGTTCCAGCGCTCCAGGTGCGCTGGGGACGTGGGAGACTGAAGGCGCAGCTTTGCCACGGAGCTGACAAACACGATTTGTCTCGAGTCTGGCGTGAACTGGGCCAGGTCGGCGTCGTCGGCTGGAATCCGGAAGACGACGGCGAATGGCCGCACGGTAAGCACAGTCACCCCAGAATCGCCCTGCGCCAGCAGAAAGCGCCCGTCGGGGCTGAAGCGCAACTCTTGAAGCGGCGGCGGCGGTCGCGACAGGAGGCGCTTTGGCTCCCGTCGCTGGGCGCCGACGCCACCTGCCGCGACCAAGAGAAGGAGCGCAAGCGTGGCAATTCTCCGCAAGGGGCCGTCGTCTCCCGGGACGGAAGCGACTTCGCGAGACTCGACCCCTTGCCTGTTCATGGTTTCGGTTGCGGTTCCGCGGGAAGATCGGGAAAACACGCTCCCTCTGCGAGGTTGTAGGGTAGAGGCAGCCAATGGTAGCCAGGACTACAAGATCCTTGGTTAAAAGTTGGGATCGGTGCGGAGGGCAGCGTCCATAAGGTGATTGCCTGCTCTGGATCAGGGCTGGTCTGGCTCACCAAGTCATTCCGAAAGACTGCCCAGATTGGGAACCCCAAGTTTGAATACACTTGCTGTGAATACTGAACCACCTGGATTATATGGTGGTCAGAGTCTACTACTACGTCACGGCCAGGGTGTTTGCGGTCCTCCCAGACTGCCACCCGCGCCGCATAGATTTGTTCATCCCAGGCACCCTGGTCAACATCGTAAATCGTGGTCTGTTGAGATAGACCATTGTAATTGTTTGGAGGCACGGTCCACGAACTCCAGCCTTGCGACCAGGCGGCGTAGCCGGCGGTGTTCGTGGGTGTGGGTGGTGCCAGTTGGGTGGCATTGAAGTAATCAGATCCAGGCACGGCGGGGTACGAGGAGCCACCGCAATTCTGGCCGGACGTGAGCGGGTCCTTGTTGTCGCACAGCCCGAGCGGGTCCACGCTGTTGAGCGGATTTCCATTGACGTATGCGTAGCGATTCCAAGACTGCGGATTGGCCGGGTTGACCGCCCCGAGTCCCGCCGGATCGGGCGAGATCCAGCGGCCGTGGATAGGATGGTACTCGCGGTACATGAAATCGTAGAGGTCGCCAGTGGAACCCGTGGTCAGGTCCTGGTTCTGGCCCGTGAAGTCGCGGTCCGTCATGGTTCCGGCCTCCGAGTAGCTTTCGCCCATCGGCGAGTAGGCGCCGTCGTAAACGACCGAGGTCGGCTGCGTGGGGGTCGAGGAAAGCCGCGAGGACCCCAGCCAGTCCGAGTGCCGATAACGGCTCAGGGTGTTGCCCGCGTAAACCGCCGTCGCGCCCGCGGGCAGCGGGATGAACGCGGAAATCACCGCCTGACCGGCTCCGTTGGTCCCGTTCACCAGAGCCAGTTTGCCGCCCCCGGGGCCGTAAACAATCTCGGTGTAAGTCGTGCCCACCGCCTGCTCCACGCGCCGGCCCAGCGCATCGTAGGTCATCGTGGTGGTGGTCGAGCCGCTCACGATCTGGTAGAGCTTGCCGTCGGCGTCCCAGGTGTAGGTGTGCGTGATGTCGGTCAGCAGGTTGCCGTTGGAGTCGTATCGGGCATGATTGACTTGTGAGCGGAGCCGAGGTTGATGCTGGCGCCCCGCAGCTCGCCGGGGAGTAACTTGCTTTTCCCCCCTCCAGTGCGATTTACTAAGTCGCACCGGGCCTGGGACATGGCGAGAAGCGCTTCCGGTAACCCATGCGGAGCGGGGCCGAACGCCTTGGGGCCGGCCGATTTCACCTATGGGCTTTGAGCCCGCTGTCGTATCTGGCCGCCCTTCCGGTCCACCCGGTTGAGCCTCGAGCTCGTATAGGTAGGTGCCGTTTGGTCCTACCCTGCTTCGCCGGTTCGCCCGACTTACCTCGGGCGCGCCGGCCGCCGGAATTTCCGGCGTGCGCGATTCTTGGCGCCGAGATCGCCCGGCCCCGCTCCCGCATAGAAAGGTAGTTACAGTATGCCATTTGCAGCCCTGGATCTGCACAAGAAAATCGTCGAAGCCGTCCTGCTCGACGACCACGGCGCGCCCGTCTGGCGCGGCCGTTTCCCCGCCACCCGTACCGCGCTGGAGAACTTCGCCCGCGCGCACCTCACTCCCCAACACCACCTCGCCCTGGAGGCCACCACCAACACCTGGGCCGTGGTCGCTATCCTGGAACCGTTCGTGGCCGAGGTGGTGGTCTCCAATCCCCTCCGCACCCGCGCCATCGCCAGCGCCAAGATCAAAACCGACCGCGTGGATGCCCTGGTGCTCGCCCAACTGTTGCGCAGCGACTTCCTGCCGCGGGTCTGGCAACCCGATGCCGGTACCCGCCACCGGCGCTCCGTCTCCACCGAACGCGCCAACCTGGTGGCCGATCAGACCCGCCTCAAGAATCGCATCCACGCCGTGCTTCACCAGCGCCTCATCGAGCCTCCCGCCGGCGATCTGTTCCAGCCCGCCTCCCGTCGCTGGCTGGAGCGGCTCGAACTGGACCCGCTGGGCCGCCAGACTCTGGACCGCCACCTGCGCCAGCTCGCCCGCCTGCAGGAGGAACTTACCGCGCTCACCGATGAGCTGGCCATCGAAGCCCACGCCGATCCGCGCGTCCGCCTGCTCATGACTCTGCCGGGAGTGGACTTCCCCGTGGCCCAGACCCTGCTGGCCGCCTTGGGCGAGGTGGACCGCTTCTGCGACGGCAACCGCGCCGCGGCCTATCTGGGGCTGGTGCCTTCCACGCATCAATCGGCGGAACACTGCTATCACGGCCGCATCACCAAGCAGGGCAACAGCCACGCCCGCTGGATGATGGTGCAGGCGGCGCAGGCGCTGGCCCGGCATCCCGGACCGCTGGGGGTGTTCTTCCGCCGCATCCAAAAGAAGAAGAACCGCAACGTGGCGGTGGTGGCCACGGCGCGCAAGCTGGTCACCATCGCCTGGCACATGCTGCACGCCAACGAGCCCTACCGCTACGCGCAACCGGCCACGCTCGAGGCCAAGTTCAGCCGCCTGCGCATCCGCGCCACCGGCCAGCGCAAGCGCACCGCTCCGGCCAAGGGCACGCCGCGCGCGGCCGCGTACGGCACCGGAAAACCCACCCGCGCGGTGCCCAGCCTGGACCAGGTCTGCGCCGCGGCCGAGTTGCCGGCCCTGCCCGCGGCCGCTCCCGGCGAACTCCGCATGCTGGAGCGGAGCGGCACGGCGGCTTTCGCCGAGCAGATCCGAAAACCGAAACGCGTGGCGCGGCGATCCGCGTAGAAGCTCGCTTCGTCTTCCGGGATTGTGAGTAAGGGCAGAGCGGTGGCGCGTCAAGGCCAAGCCCCTGCGGGGCGCTACGCGGCCTTGACCCGCCACCGCTCTGCCCTTCGGATCCTATGAGGAAGACGAAGCGAGACACCAAGCCAGCCCCGGCCTGGCACGGCCAAAAAACTTGCGCCAGGGGTGCGGATTTCAGTTGACACAATCATAGGTAGCTGATGCCCGTGCCCTGGAAATGGTTGGTGTTGGACGTCGTATCGTACGCCTGGAGGAAGCTCGTGCCGAGGCCCGTGCCGGTCCAGTTGACGTTCCCGAAGCCGTTCGAGCCGTAGGTGAAACTCTGGTTCCACTTGTTCGTGCCGCAGTTGACGGCGGCGATGCGCGCCAGGTCGTCGTGCTGGTAGGTGCACGTCTGGGTGTTGCTGGAGTTGTAGGTGTCACTGATGGCCAACTGGCGCAGCGAGCCGTTGGCGTTCCAGGTCGGAGTGCCGGTCAGGGAGTAAGTGCGCACGACGGATGCGAATTGAGTCATGCGGCCGGTGGCGCCGTCGTACTGGAACGAGTCGTAGTCGGTGGAGCCGAACGTGATGTTCGTGGGCAGCCCATAGAGGTTGTAGCTGGTCGGGGAAACGAGCGTTCTGGGACTCGAGTCACTCACGGTGGAAGCACGACCCTCCCCCTCCGGATTATACGTCCAAGTGGGAAGGGTGCCGAGGCGCGAGTTGAGGGTGTTGATCAGGCCGTTGGCCCAATAGGTCGCGCTCACGTGGTAGTACGCGCTGTTGGAGTGGGGGGTGAGCTCGTAGACGTCGCCGAGTTCTCCACGAGACGTGTAGACGAAGCCGAGATCGGTGGTCCAGGTGGAGCTGTTGGAGCAGTCGGGGGTGGAGGCAGGACAGGTGTAGGCGTGGCCGAGCCGACCCATGCTGCCGTTGCCGGCCGACTGGTCGTAGACGTAGTGCTTTTGCGGCGTCTGGCTATAATAAAGGCCGCCGCTCTTGGGCAACGAAGCGGTCATGCGATGCAGGGCGTCCCATTGATAGCAGGTCTTGTTGCCGACCGCGTCGATCCGCTTCACCAGGTCGCCGTTATAAGCCGTGGCGCCGCAGTCCTGGGGGGTGTCGCTGTCGGTGTCGTACAAATAGCGGGATGTGCCGCTCTCCGGGTTTTGCTCCTGAGTCATTCGGCCAAGCCAGTCATATTGGTAGCCGCGGGTCTGGGAGGTGCCCTGAGCGTTTTGGGTGACTCCCGTGAGCTTGTCCAGCTCGTTGTATCGGGCATGATTGACTTGTGAGCGGAGCCGAGGTTGATGCTGGCGCCCCGCAGCTCGCCGGGGAGTAACTTGCTTTTCCCCCCTCCAGTGCGATTTACTAAGTCGCACCGGGCCTGGGACATGGCGAGAAGCGCTTCCGGTAACCCATGCGGAGCGGGGCCGAACGCCTTGGGGCCGGCCGATTTCACCTATGGGCTTTGAGCCCGCTGTCGTATCTGGCCGCCCTTCCGGTCCACCCGGTTGAGCCTCGAGCTCGTATAGGTAGGTGCCGTTTGGTCCTACCCTGCTTCGCCGGTTCGCCCGACTTACCTCGGGCGCGCCGGCCGCCGGAATTTCCGGCGTGCGCGATTCTTGGCGCCGAGATCGCCCGGCCCCGCTCCCGCATAGAAAGGTAGTTACAGTATGCCATTTGCAGCCCTGGATCTGCACAAGAAAATCGTCGAAGCCGTCCTGCTCGACGACCACGGCGCGCCCGTCTGGCGCGGCCGTTTCCCCGCCACCCGTACCGCGCTGGAGAACTTCGCCCGCGCGCACCTCACTCCCCAACACCACCTCGCCCTGGAGGCCACCACCAACACCTGGGCCGTGGTCGCTATCCTGGAACCGTTCGTGGCCGAGGTGGTGGTCTCCAATCCCCTCCGCACCCGCGCCATCGCCAGCGCCAAGATCAAAACCGACCGCGTGGATGCCCTGGTGCTCGCCCAACTGTTGCGCAGCGACTTCCTGCCGCGGGTCTGGCAACCCGATGCCGGTACCCGCCACCGGCGCTCCGTCTCCACCGAACGCGCCAACCTGGTGGCCGATCAGACCCGCCTCAAGAATCGCATCCACGCCGTGCTTCACCAGCGCCTCATCGAGCCTCCCGCCGGCGATCTGTTCCAGCCCGCCTCCCGTCGCTGGCTGGAGCGGCTCGAACTGGACCCGCTGGGCCGCCAGACTCTGGACCGCCACCTGCGCCAGCTCGCCCGCCTGCAGGAGGAACTTACCGCGCTCACCGATGAGCTGGCCATCGAAGCCCACGCCGATCCGCGCGTCCGCCTGCTCATGACTCTGCCGGGAGTGGACTTCCCCGTGGCCCAGACCCTGCTGGCCGCCTTGGGCGAGGTGGACCGCTTCTGCGACGGCAACCGCGCCGCGGCCTATCTGGGGCTGGTGCCTTCCACGCATCAATCGGCGGAACACTGCTATCACGGCCGCATCACCAAGCAGGGCAACAGCCACGCCCGCTGGATGATGGTGCAGGCGGCGCAGGCGCTGGCCCGGCATCCCGGACCGCTGGGGGTGTTCTTCCGCCGCATCCAAAAGAAGAAGAACCGCAACGTGGCGGTGGTGGCCACGGCGCGCAAGCTGGTCACCATCGCCTGGCACATGCTGCACGCCAACGAGCCCTACCGCTACGCGCAACCGGCCACGCTCGAGGCCAAGTTCAGCCGCCTGCGCATCCGCGCCACCGGCCAGCGCAAGCGCACCGCTCCGGCCAAGGGCACGCCGCGCGCGGCCGCGTACGGCACCGGAAAACCCACCCGCGCGGTGCCCAGCCTGGACCAGGTCTGCGCCGCGGCCGAGTTGCCGGCCCTGCCCGCGGCCGCTCCCGGCGAACTCCGCATGCTGGAGCGGAGCGGCACGGCGGCTTTCGCCGAGCAGATCCGAAAACCGAAACGCGTGGCGCGGCGATCCGCGTAGAAGCTCGCTTCGTCTTCCGGGATTGTGAGTAAGGGCAGAGCGGTGGCGCGTCAAGGCCAAGCCCCTGCGGGGCGCTACGCGGCCTTGACCCGCCACCGCTCTGCCCTTCGGATCCTATGAGGAAGACGAAGCGAGACACCAAGCCAGCCCCGGCCTGGCACGGCCAAAAAACTTGCGCCAGGGGTGCGGATTTCAGTTGACACAATCATAGGTACGTGTACCTTGTCCAATACCCCGTTGCGGTCGCCGTTTGGCTACACGTGCCGGAGCCCGAGCCCGTCGTCAGCTCGCAGACCGAGGTCAGGCGGCCCAGGGCGTCGTATTGGAACTGGCGTTTCTTGGTGTTTTCGGTTGCAGGAGTGGTGACCTGAGGGCCGACCTCCACGAGAATGTCGTTCCGATCATAGGTGTATTTTGTCCAGCCGCCGCCGGCATCGTCGACCTCCTTTGGTCTGTCCAGGGCGTCGTAGACGGTGGTGGTGCCACTCCCAGTCGAGGTGCCGCCTGCGCCCGCTTGGTAGGGAACCGTGACCTTCGAGGGACGGCCCGCGAAGTCGTAATCGGCCTCGACCGAGTCGTAGTTTCCCGTGCCCTGGCCCCCATAAGCCTGACGCCGCTGGTTGATATGTGGCCGTCCCGAGGAATCGAGCGTCGTGCGGGTGCCGGACGTCGAGTTGTTGCCGTTGAAGTTCAGGATGCTCTCGACAGCCGTTGGCGCAGTCGCGTAGTAAATGTCGGTGGTTGCTCCAGCGCGGTCCACGACCCTGGTCGGCCGCCAGATGTTGTTGCTTCTGTCGGTGTAATAGGTGTGGGTCGTCTGGTTGTTGGCGTCGGTGGCGCTGACCTGGACAGCGCCGTAGCAGTTGGGCGTGTCCCAGGCCGCGGAGGTCGCAAGCGAAAGCGGCAGAGCGACGCCGGTCACGAAGGAGTTTCCACAGGATGTCGTGGCTCCGTATGTGTAAGTCGTTATCCCGCCGTTCACGTCTGTTGCGGTATTCACATTCCCGGTGTCGAAGTAGGTGAAATGCTTGCTCAGCGACGTGCTCGCGCTCGTTTGGCTGGTGATGGTGGTGATGTTGCCCCTGGGGCCGGTGACCGCGACGTGCTGGGGTGTGTTGGTCGTCGTGGTCACACTGCCTTCATCGAACGTGTAGTTGGTCTGCGCCACCGTTACGTCGCTCGAGGTTTTGACGGCGACCATGGACGGCTTGCCGTACAGATAGTTCCCGAAGACTATCTTCCTAATCAGGCTGCCCACTGCGCCCGACGCGTAGTCGAATTCTTGGATCAAATAAGGCTGGCCATAGATGTCGTAATAAGCCTCGGTTTTGGACTGGAGACCCGCGCCCCCGGGGAGGGTGGTAATCGCGCTGATCTCACCCAACCAAACGGTGATCGGGGTTGTGGTGCACGGCGACGTTGCACCGTTGTAGCAGGTGTCGACCGTCTTTAGAAGCGTGCCTGTGGCGACCGAGCCCTGATACACCTTGCGCTGCACCTCGTACAGCCCCTGGAACATCAACTGCGTTTGGTTGTGGGTTGGCGTCTGCGGGTCCGTGATCGTCACGGTATTGCCCGAGCGCGCGTAGGTCCACGTGCCGTCCGGTGTCGTCCGGCCCAGAGTTGGCGTGATCCCGTCGGAGCAGCTTATTCCGTTGCTGCCTCCCGAGTATGTGTAGGAAATCGTGCCTCCGGTGGGCAGGGTGATGGAAGCGATGCGGCCGGTAACGTAATGCGGATTGTGATTGTCATTGGGCGTGGTCTCGTAGGCGATGGCGTAGGAACTTCCGTCGGGAAGGTTGATGCCGGTAACCAGGTTCGCAGCGAGAGGACCGTACTCGGCGACCCCGCCACAACCGAAAGCGGTCTGAACCGTCTTGGAGGTGAAATTGACGGTGTAGGAGGAATCGGCGCCCTGAGGGTTTTTGTAGGAAAGCGTCAGCGGGTTGGCGCCGGAAGCAGTCAACGCCGTAGTTCCGAGTGTGTCCGTAATGGTGGCAACGCCGCCAACATAGGCGGCCGTAATCTGGTTGCCGTTGGTGTCCTGCTGGGTTGCCGGGCCGCTCAGCCCTAGCGGCAGGGTCACCGCCGTCCCGTCGGTTGTGACCGCGGAGGAGGCGTAGACGCCATTGTAATAAGTCTGCGCCGTTACCGTTATGCCGGAACTGTCGGTGGTGGTGCCGCTCATCGTGCTATTGCCGCCGCCGCATTGATAGCCTCTCCACGCCCAGTCATCGACGGCCATGCCAGAAGGAAGCGGATGCGACACGCCGAGGGGATCGACGTAAGAGAAGTTGTTGTAGAAGTTCCAGTAGTGCCAAACCTGGACGGGGTACACGGGATAGGGACAGCCGTACTGAGTGACGTTGTAGGTGAGGTAGCCCGAGACGTTCTGCGGAGTCTCATTGACGTTGCCCCAACCCCAACTGCTCACCGTTGAGGGCGTCCAGGCGGTCGTTCCGCCCGTGGTGACCGGCGCCCAGATGGAGTTGTTGTAGACCAGCGTATAGGTGAACGGCAGCCCGCGGCCGGCTTTGCTGATGATCGGAATCTGGAAATACACGTTGAGGTTGGCGTTGTCGATGGTGTCGAACGGCCCTCCACTGAAACTACCGAATGGTGGCAGGCCCGTGACTGGCTGCGCAATGGCGGCGCTTGAAACCAGGACCAACAGGATGATGGAGTGCGTGAGCATGCGCGGGAACATGGAATTCCTCCTTACGGCACCAGGAAGTCGCTTGCGGCCAAGCCGGTGTTGGCGCTGGTCGTGGTTACGGAGATGTCCAAAAGCAGCGAATTCTGGAGAAAGCTCTGAATTCGCGAGGGGGCGATCATGCCGCTGAAGGTCTGGTAGCTTCCGAAGGTGACCTGAACGGGGAGGTTCACACCGAGAGTGTTGTCGGGGTGGGTGTTGAAGGCCAGGGCCGCCGGCAGGAGCGATTGGGTATCGAGGTAGAGGTCCGTGGCGCTCAGGGCGGCGATGTCCGTCGCGCCTGCCACGTTACGCGCGGCTCGAATGTGCTGCACCTTGGATCCGTCGCGGTCTTCCAGGCCGGCGTAGAGGAGCGAGAAGGAGGAATCCTGCACCCAGGATTGAATGACCAAGGCGGGGGCGAACCAAGCGGCGGCGGTCCAGGTATTGTGCAGCGCGACAGGTCGGCTCTGCGCGTCGGCGGCGCTCCAGATACCGGCGGTACCGTTCCGGATCTCCAGGCGCGAGCCCGAGGTCAGTGCGAAGTTCGTGTTGCTCTTGTCGTAGGCTGCGCCTTCCAGCACCGCGGAGCCGGTGTCGGTCTCGGAGCCGGCCGTGCGGGTGACCTGGGCTTGCAACTTGACGTCCGAGATGGGTAGGCCCTTGGTCATGGCGGCTAGGGACTGGCTGAGCAGGGACAGCGCCTGCGGATCCCGCGTAACAGATGGTTGAGGAGAAGTTCCAGTTGTCTGGGCGGCCGCCTGCACCGCCAGCACGATTCCAAGTGCGATGACAATGAACGCTTTCATTACTCTGCCCTCCTACGTCCGGAGGCCGGACGTACTGCCCTCCGCGCGACCAAGATTGCCCCACTCTCAGTCCCGCGTAATTTTCGCGCATCGGAAAACCGGATGCGCAACACCTGGGATTATAAGGGCTTGATTAAGGCAAGTAAATCCCCATTTTTAGGGGTATTGAGCGCAATTGTGTTCATGTCGGACGCGAATCCATGCATAGCAGTGCGGGAGCGTCTTCCCGGAACGGCACCACGAACGCGAGGCGGTCCAGCCGGCTGTTGGCATTTCCGAGTCTGCACCGTCGTGTTCGCCGAGACTTTTGCACTCCAGTGCAGCGCTGCTCTATTCTGCCATCAGAAGAGCCGAGTGCCTGCGCGAGAGGGGCGCGGACGACGACAACAGCCGTGGATATCAGCGGACCAAAACCAACGAGCCTGAAAAAGGAGCGCGCCCGCCGGCGACGTATCGTTCGGTCTGGCGACGGGACGGCCCGCTACTTCCTGATCAAGAACTCAGCCGGCGGGCAAACGGAACTCGGCGAAGAGGCTCCCACCGAAAACGACGCACTGGTCGCGGCCTTCCGCACCGGCGGAACCTTCGCCGTCGTGACCGAATGGAAGGCCAACGTGGACCTGACCGACGGGCGGCCGGTCATCAAGAAGGAGGCGGTCCAGCGAGAAAAGAGTCCAGGAACAAATATCGGGTCTCATGACGTAGGTCGAGGCGATCCGCAGCCACATGCGGAAAAGTTGCTGGCCGGGAACACCCGCACCAGCGTTCTCCCGCCTGTTCCGGCAACGGACAGCAAGGGAGTGGGTCGTTAACAGCACAACCCGGTGACGGCTCTCCAAGCCTGGCACCCGGGAACTTGATCCAAGTTCACGGCAACAGGCACGGGAGGGCACCGGAGACGGGGCTCCTGTCTGTCTGTTGCTCGTTCCAACAAACAGAACAAGGAGATGCCCCAATGAAAACCATGGTTACGTCCCAACTGCCAGTGATGGCGTTGGAGATCGACGAGGAAGGAACGGTCGCTCAGAAGTCGATGCAACTGACCCGGCAAGGACAGCTCGCCAACACGCTGCTGGACGCCTTGTATCCAGGCATTCGTGTGGCCACCGTTGAAATCCCGGGCGCGGAGCTCGACGACTACGGGCGCGCCAAGGTGGAACAGGCGCTGGCTCGGTTCACCGTTGGCGGGGTGGAGTATCGCCTCATCGGCGCTTCGGGTTCCGCGAAGAGCGGCAGGTATTACGCCGTCAGCAAGGAATACGAAAAGCCGATCGCCGAGCGGTTTCAGCAATGGCCGGAAGCGGCGGTCACCTATTTCGGCATCCTGGTCTCACCCTGCAAGGTGCGGATCGAGGAGCCGGACGCGAAGGTGCTCGTCGTGGAAGACCATTCCCTGGGCACGAATGACTGTCGCGGCTGGATCCGGCGCTCGCTGTTTGAGCGGCTGCATCTGGCCGACCGCCATTTCTACCAGTTCCGCCTCGCATTCAACCGGACCCAGGCGAAAGGCAGCTTCAAGGTCATGGAGGATGACGTCGCCGGCCATCTCGGCGCCGACATTGTCCTGCCGAAGAGCTGCATGAAGCCTGCGTTGCCGGAGAAGTCGACGCTGGTGAGGCTCTGGTGCGGCGATGTGCAGTTGCTCCGAGGTCCGATCGTGCTGGGAATACGGGAGGTGTCGCGCCCGCTCGAGTACGAATCCAGCTACACGCTTCTGACGCACGCTCCCGAGTCGTCCATCGACCTTGAGGTCCTGCCGCTGGCGCTCGAGCAAGTTCGGAAGCTCAAGGGCACGGTGGACGAGAACAATTTCGAGGAGCTGTTCCGGCTTCTGGGGACCGACGAGGTCCCAGGAGAAGGCGAATCCGCGTCCACCGAACGCACCGTGGTGGAGGCCGCGCTGAAGGCTGATGGCAGTGGTCAGCTTGTGAAGTTCCCGTTCATCAACAACCAGCTCCAGCGGGTCCTGTGCCGGTGGGCGTACAAGCTGTGCACGGCGGGCGGCTTTCGGCTTCCGGCTTTCGCACTGGCTGACGACGGCTACCTGGTTCTGCACAACGGCCGAGTCTTCAGCGGTTCGGATTGGATGCCGGAGAACAGCGCGCTCACGAGCCTCGGCTCGGCGCGGATGTTGGAGGTCCGCTATCCGATCCGGGCCAAGGACGATCTGCTGCCGTTGCGAAAGCTGCACATGCCGGAGGCCGTGACGCGCCTGACAGACGACGTCGCTCGGCAGGGCTGTTCGATGTCGGAACAGGAAGCTGTCGAGCAGATCGTCAACAGGCAACTCCGGCTGGAGCACACGATCACCCTCCACTCGAAGACGGCCGCGAAGAACGGCGGCGACTACGATTTCGACGTTGTCTGCGTGGTGGAGGAGAGCCGGTTTCCACGGTGGATCGAGGATCGCTTCAACCACCGCGAGACCTTCTCGAACGAGAAGGACAAGCGGAAGAAGAGGCGGTCGGCCTGGTGGAACCTGCCGCAAGTGGCGGTTTCGGCGAAGGGGAACGAAATCGGGATCATCACGGACCTCATGACGTCCTGCCACGCCGAGGGACGCCCGGAGCTGGCGGAACGGCTGGCGAGAGAACTGCAGGCAGCGCTCGATGCCCTGAAGCACGGGACGCTGACCAACCAGGAGGTGATTGCAGGGGTTCGCAAGCAGGTTGCTACCGCGCCGTGGTTGAGGCTGAAGGAGGCCAAGCGGGTTAGCGATCTGCCGCTCCACTTGAATGTGAGCCCCACGGACAGAATCGGCAGGCTGTACAACATGCTCCGCAAGGAGCTCGACGACTTCTTCAGCGATATCCGGCCCTTGGAGGACTTCCGCGGCCTGATCGTCAACGGGCGATTTGACCGCGAGATGTATGCCGAGGCCGGACAGATCGCTCGCATCTACGGCGTCAACATCGCGCTGACTCTCGGAAAGCGCGAGAAGTATCGCCAGGCAGTGACCGAGGCAGATGCCGCGGTGAACGCCTGCGCCTCCGACGATGTCGTCGCGAGGAGGAAGGCGTTCAAGGCGCGGAACAGGGCCAAGGCCGCGCTGCGCTGGTATGAGGAACGCTCCCGGCAGGAGATCCGGAACATGATCCACCTGGTCCGGAAGTGGGCCGAACGGAAATCCGCCAACGCGTTCGACTGGCTGGCGGCTCTCTACGCGATTACCTGCAAGGGGAGCAAGAGCACCGGCAGCATCGTCTTTTACGCGTTTCCGCAGGAACTCGTCAACATGATCGCGGACCGCACGGGTGGCCGCCGGGTCACCGTCGCGATTCCGGATCTGGTGAGTGGCGAGGTGTCGATCGACCGGGACGGCAATGTCTTTCTGTTGGATCAGGTCGACGACGAACAGGGCCAGATCGTGGAGAGGGAGACGTTCCTGATGCAGGTAACCAGGGACGGCGGCCTGATCTACGACCATGGCCGGCCTCAACGGATACATCCGATTGAGTTCGAACCCGGTCGGGCGGAAGTGCGGGACGGCAGGCTGGAGCTTCCTGGCTCCAGGCACGTGCCGACAGTCGCGAAGCCCAGATCGGCTGTTGCGTAGGTCCAGGGGGAGACTCGGTCCAGCCGGGTCTCCCCTGAGTATTCGGAGGGGAACAAATGTCCGCTGGCCAGAGGCCGGCCACAATCGACTATCAACTATTCACTATCGACGAGAATCTGGTGGAACTGCTGAGATTCGACTTCTCGAGTTTCGGGTACGACCAACGCTCAGCTGCAGAACCGGGCGATCCTCGCAGGAAGACGCCGCGAGTCTCTCAGTATCTCCCATCGCAGTCTCATACGATGGGGCCATCCGTAACGAACGCCTTCTGGGAGTTGCGGCACTCGAATGAAATCTCTCGGAGGAACGAACAGGTCAGCGGGAAGCCCGGCCTCGGAGAACTCCACGACCTCGCGGCGGCTGACGTTCTCTGAGAACTCGCTGCGGCGATACCATTTCGAGGTCGTGGTCAGCAGCAGAATGAATCCGCTTTCCGGCGCGCCCTCGTCGGTGAACTTGTAGTCGTCCCGCGGTCCGTTGCCGCCGACGAGAACGCAATGCGACCCGCGACGCACCGGATGCAGGCTTGCCCACGCCTGCGGTGGATCGATAAACCAGCCGTCACTCTCCGACTCGTTCTGCAACTCCGATTCCCGCACCGACCGGCTCCGGACAATGACGCGGCGTGCCGCGCAGCCGAACATGGTCTTCCGCTCGCCGGTATCGATGGTTTGGGTATGCACGTGGACCGGGATGCCGGAGCGAGCCGGCACCTTCCACCGCCGACCCTTCGGCCACAGCGGACTCACGCGTTCGTTCGCGCGACACGCGGTGAAGATCCTCGTTTCCGGTTCAATCTCGAACCCGTAGCCAATGTCGCGATTCTGGATGTAAGCCCGCATCCGCCCGTACTGATCTCCCGAATAGCTGCGGGATTCCATGCGGGTGTTCCTACCGCGAATGTACTCGGCATGCCCGTCGTACTCGGGGCGGCGGCGGTCGTCGTAAAGGGTCACGAACTTGAGGCAGTGTTCGCTCATCCGTCTCCTACGCCCATTGTAATCAGTCGAGCCGCGCCAAGTGCTCCTGTGCCGCGGCGCGCTAGATCGGCTGCCGAAAGGATACAACGGACTTCTCGCGCGCAGGCTGCGTTCTCGGCGGATAGACCACGCCGTCCGATAGCTCTGAGAACACTTTTCCGGTCAAATCACGGGATGCCAAAAGGCATGATGGAGTGGGTGCGGAGGCGGTTCACGACGGCCGCCGAGAATATGGAGCCTCAGAGTCTTCGCTTAGAATCAAGCGAGAGAAGAGGCCAGGTCCCGTCGGTCGAAGGGCTGGGGCCTCCCCGTTTTGTCTTGGAGGGGAGCAGATGAGGGGCATCCTACTTATCACGTTCTTGGCATCGGTGTGCGCTTTCGGCCAGAAGATCGAGACGCAGAAGGCAGACCGGCAGAGGGTCACCCGGGTTGCCACGACCCAGAATCACCTGACCGTACTGGAGTTCAACGAGCCGGTGAAGGAAGTTGCGGTGGGCAGCTCGAACTTCAAGGTGGAATGGCGCGAGAACAAGGTGTTCGTGCAGCCGCTGGAGCCGGACGGGACCACGAATCTGTTCGTCTGGACGGCATCCGGGCGCCAGAGCTATGAGCTCGTGCCGGCCGGCACAATCAGCGAGACGCAATTCGCGATCGATGAAGAGCCCGTTACCCCGGCGAAAGCAGACCCGCCACCACCGCCGAAACCCGCCGTTGAGCAACCGAAGGTGCCCGCCGCGATGCTGCTGGAGAGCACCCCGGTGAAGAGCATGGTTGCATCCAAAGACGACGGACGCGTGCGGATCGCCCTGCGCGACGTCTATGAGAAGGACGGCCTCGTGTTCCTTCGCTACGCCATCGTGAACCGCAGCGAGAAGGCATACGTGCCGGGGCCGCCGGATGTGTTCACACTGAAGTCGCCACGCTCGTCGCGGTCTCTGATCCCACTCGACACGACCCAGCTTGGGAGCGATTTCCCAATCAAGTGGAAAGACGTGGACTATGTGCGCCTGCGGTACTCGGAGGCGTCGACCTCAGCTGTCCAGCCGGAGCAGACCGCTCATGGCCTGATCGCGTTCGACCTCCCTGCGCGCCTGCAGCCAGGGGAACGAACCGTTCTGAGGCTGACATTCCCGGACGATTCAGTCGGCCATATCAACGTGCTCCTGGTGTTGTAGTCATGACCACAGCAGCCGAAGTACTTGCCGCCGTGCGTCACCGGAAGTTCCTGTGCGAGGAAGTGGACGTTGGGCGGCCCGTGACGGCTGCGGAGGTCCTCGCCCGCTTCGAGGCCAGCATGGAACGCCGGGCCGACGTGGGACTGCTGAATCGCACTGCGAACCTTCTGCTTGAAGCCCGGAATCCCTTCGAACCCGGCCGCCGGCGCAAACCGAGGATGGAAACGGCCGTCTTCGGAACACTGCTCGCCCTCGTCATGGCTGCGCCCCTGGTCTTCAACCTGGCGGCGTAATGGCCACACCTTCCGCGCACCATGAACGTCCCCCACTCTCGGCGTCCCCCGTCTTCGTCTGCGCCGCTCTGGCCGCCGGAGCCCTCTTCGTCGTCTGGTTTCTCGGCACGCGAGCGTATCACTTCACCGATCTTCAGCTCGCCGAATTCCTGACCTACCTCGCGCTGGCGGTCGGCGTGCCGATTGTCGCCATCTGGGTCCTCGCGAAACGGAAGGACTGGAAGGAGAATCGGCAGCGCTATCCACCGTTGGTGATGAGCCCGGTTGCCGACGTGCAGCACGTCGCGAAGGCTTGGGAACGGAATGCAGTGGTGCTGGGCTACGACGTCCACGGCGCCCCCTGGTTGTGGCCTGACAAGGTTCGGGTCATGCAAGGAATCGTTCTCGGCATGACCGGCAGCGGCAAGACGACGCTTCTGAGGAACATCATAACCCAGGATCTTCAGCGCCGCATCGGCCCCAAAGACGACCGGCACAAGATTCCGATGGTGATCTTCGACGGGAAAGGCGATCTCGATTTCTTCTACGAACTGCTGCCTCACATCAACCGGGCCGGCCGGCTCGGCGATCTGCGCCTGATCAATCCGGCCAGGCCGGACCTCTCGTGCCTCTACAACCCCTTCCACACGACCGACGAAAACTACATGGCGCAGGTGAACATGGTCTTCGGCAGCTTCAACCTGCACGATGAGTTCTTCGCCAAGCACCAGTTGAACTATTTGGCCGACATCGTTCGCGTGCTGCACTACACCGGCCTGCCCTTCAACTTCTACGACGTGATCGTCATGGCGCTGGACGGAGAGGTCCTCCGCGAGCAGGTCCAGAAGGCCCGGCGGCACATTCAGGCCGATTCCGGCGTCTCGTTGCAGCGCAGTTTGAACTTCGAGATGTCCGTCCGGAACCTCGTCGAGTCGTTCAATGACCGCGAACGCGTGCCCAAGATCCAGGGCCTCCTGAACGAGTGCATGACCTTCCTGGACGACGAACTGTCGGTGATCACCGGCCCGTACGAGGACCTGCTGTCGATCGACGACGTGATCGACCAGGAGCTGATCCTGTTCGTGACGCTCAACATCAACAAGAACACCGAGCCAGTGCGCGCGCTGGGCAAGATGCTGCTCCAGAATCTTCAGTTGGTGGTCGGCAAGCGGTACGAAAGCGAGGAGGAGCGACGGCGCCGCAACCGGCCAATTCTGAGCGTCGTCCTGGACGAGTTCGCTCCGTTCGGGTACAAGAACTTCGCACAGATCCTCCAGACGGCGCGCGGGACGAACACCGCGTTCCTGTTTTCGATGCAGAGCCTGCCGCAGTTATTGCAGGTCGGCAGGGGCTTCAAAGAGGACGTTACGTCGGCGCCAAACACCAAGATTGCGTTGCGCACGCAGGACGAGGAGACGTCGAAGTTCTTCATTCGGGCGTCAGCCGAACAGCGAGTAATGAAGCGGACGGTGTCACTGGTGCGCCAGCAGTTGTTCGGCTGGGAGCGGTTCGAAAGGGGCACGAGCGGCTCGGAGCGCGAAGAGCGGGAGTACCGCGCCGAGGACGAGCGCATCAAGAACCTGCCGAAAGGCCAGATGCAGGTCCTCATGACTGACGACACCGAGGGCACGTTGCACCGCCATCTGCACGTACGTCGGCCACTGGATATCGCGCTGCCCGGCGTTGAAATGGAACTGGCGCCGCGCTTGCGGCCATCGCGAGCCGAGGTGCAGGGTGCCAACCTGCGGTTCAAGAACCCGGAACTGGCGGCGTCGATTGGCCGGCGGATGCGTGGAAGGAGGTAGGGCATGTGGAGTCGTGTCTTGTTGATCAGTATTGCCGCGGGGACAATCGCCACCGCGACGACGCCCAAACCGGCAAGCCGCCCGGCTGTGCCGGCCGCGCAGTACTCGCCACTGGCGGCCCAGGGCGGCTACGGGGCGCAGACAACGACATGGTACGACGCTCTGTTCCGGTCGCTGAATCCGATGGACGTTGACTGGGGCGCGCGTTGGGAGCAGCGGCGGCGCATTCTCCTGGAGAATTCGGTCGGCAACAAGTACTTCGTGTACGCGGCGGCTCTATCGTTACTGCTGATCTGGCTGACGGTCGTGGTGATGTGGCAGCGTTGGGATCACGCCGAGCGGCTGAAGGCGCTGGCGCAGCGCACGGCCGATGTTCTCAACTACGCGTCGTACTGGAAGCAGGCAGCGGGCGAGGCGATTCGCCGGCACAACGACCACATCGAGCGCTGCAACCGCGTGATCGAAGCCGGAGAGAACGGCGTGCCGCTCGGCGATGTGGCCGAAGGCCTCCGTCTGCGTCGCGAACTGGAGGAGAGCCGGACCGAAGTCCTCAATCTGACGACAACCAACAAGCGGCTGCAAAGCGAGCTCGACCAGAAGGCTGGCTTGATCGTGGACCTGTCCCAACGGGTTGACGAGGTGGCGCGGAAAACCGGAAACGGCGGCAAAGGCGCCCAGCAGTCGGGGCAGGTTGCGTCACTTGTCGAGCGGGTCAACCGTCTGGAAGAAGCGCTGAAGGCAGCCAGGCGAGAGAACGAAGTCCTGAAGGGGGCTTGACTTCTGCCCATGCTGATCTCGGTTCTTAGTTTCGGTAGCCTCTGGTCAGGGCGCGCGGATGCCGCTTACTACAACACAACTGGTGTTGCGGTGGAAGGCAAGATTCGCAATCGCCCACGCATCTACGGCGTGGCACGGTTCAACGGGCGCAGTGGATTCCGTCCCGACTGGACGGAACGAATGCTGTCGAAGGTGTTCGACTGCGAACCGCCGTGCGTCTGGAACGGGCACAACAAGGTGCTGTTCAAGAGGCTACTGGAAGCGCCGGCGCGACCGGACGCGTACCTAGTAACGGTGACGGCGGCGCAGACCGGAGGTATCGAAATGCACGGCGCCAGTCCCTGGTTGCACTCGGATGTGCAGATGATCTCGTTCAGCGAGGGCGGCGATCAGCAGGAGGTCATGCTGGTAATGCCCGCATATGCCTGGATCAGGGGCGGGCTGGGCACCTTCTTCCTGGAACCAAGGCGGCAGAAACCGTGGACGGCACGGCTCGTGCTGTCGCCCGGTAGCTAAGAAATGGGATACGTCAAGGGCACGATCGACCTCAGTTCGCGGCAGGACGCCGTCCTGTTGCAGCAGGTGCTCAGGTCGCGGCACGTGACTCACGACCAGCTCTGGCAGTTCTTCCAGCTCCAAGCGCAGGAGAC
This sequence comes from Bryobacterales bacterium, assembly GCA_963841635.1. Classification (GTDB taxonomy): domain Bacteria; phylum Acidobacteriota; class Terriglobia; order Bryobacterales; family Bryobacteraceae; genus DASWZN01. The sequence goes on along the minus strand of CAWJDO010000002.1, from coordinate 5,389,403 downwards.
GCGACGGCGGATCTTCAATTGGCGCGTGTCACGGTTGGTGAGCCAGGGTCTTGTCGCGCGGACGAGTGCGGCGTCTCAGAGTCGGACCTGGGTGTATACGATCAACGACAGTGGTGCGGCGTATCTCGCCGGCCAGGGCGACGGAGCGGCACTGGTGGCAGGAAGGGCCGTGAAGCAGCACGACGACCGGGCGGTCCTGCATTCGCTCGACCTGAACGAGATCCAGCTAACGCTCATGCACAGCGGGGAGCTGCGGCGATGGAAGTCGGAACTTGAGATCGTTTGCTTGAACGAATTGACCGGCTTCGGCTACGCGAAAGACTACGATGCGGTCGTGACGGTCGTCTGCGATGCGCAGGATGCGACGTTCGCGCTCGAGTACGAGAGGCATCCGAAGGCAGCCGACCGGTACTGGCAGATCCGGAAGGCGTTCGAGAAAGAGCGGCACGTGGGCTGCTTCCTGTACCTGACGCAATCGTACGAGTTGCTCAGCTACTTGGCCGGCTTCTACGACCGATGCGCCAAGGCTGTGTACTTCGGCATCCTGAGCGACTTCCAAGAGCACGGATTGTGCGCCAGAGTCCTGGACCATTGGCGTACGTCTTCGGTTCCCCTCAGCACAGTATTGGCGGTCCATGGCCGCTGAATGTGCGGCACGACTTCCTGACGACTTCCCCTCGACTTCCTGACGGCTTCCCCAACAGTCTCCCAAGTGGCTGCAAAGAGGGCAGTTGCCGATTGACTACCGTCTGTTTGTGGCTGTTTTTGATGCCTGAATGTGAGCGGGCGGGAGTTTCCGCTACGGAAGGAAGGTCTGGACCTTGCCGAGGTAGAGAGGAATGTCGGACGGTACGTATTCTCCACCGCAGACCGTGACCGGTCCGATGGCATGGTCCGTGGCGAGATCGGTTCCGTGGTCACCGTCGAGCGCGGCGATGAATGCCTGCCAGTCGTTCTGATTGGAGACGAGCTTGGCGTGGTCCAGATGAACGGAGATGAACTCGTGTACGAGAAAAACGGCGACCTCGGCGCGGCGGCGCCTCGCCTCGATGAGAGTGCCGGCTGTGGCATGGAGGAGTTGGTAGCGCAGTGACCTGGTGCGGAGATCCGGCTCTGTGTTGAAGAGAGCGCGAGTGAGAGCGGCAATTCGTGCCGGCACAGTGGAGCCGGGCACGGCCTGCCGTCGGTGGTAGTATTCGCCGACGAAGTGATCGCCGAACGGCTCGTCCGCCTTGGCCTCGATGCTAACGAGGAGTTTCCGAGAGCCAGTGGTGCCGAGGATGACGAGGTCGGCATTCCTGTGTTCGCCACCAAAACGGTCAAGTGGGATGACGCACTCGGGATAGGCGTCGGTCAGGGCGAGGTCACCGGTGGGAAATGACCGCCTCAGGAACGTCAGGAGTTCTTCAGGCGGCGAAGCGGTTGGCGCTCTGAACCACGAGTTTGCGAGTTCCTTCGCACTCCTGTAGTCCTTGCAGTGCCGTGCGCCCTGCTTCGGCGGAGCCTTGGCGAACCAGTCGTCGACGGACAGGATCTCCTGTCCGCTCCTGCTCAAGATGCGCACCTCTGGAGAGTCTACCAGTTTGCCGGAGGCCAACCGGGCAGGAAGAGGTTCAGACCGAGGCAAGAAATCCACACGAAAGGAGCAGGTATGGAGCAATCCGCGTCGAATGGAGCGGCCGCTGGGCCCGTAAACGGGCAAGCGATGCGCGCAAGTATGGCGTCTATGTTCGCACCGGATCGGTTGCGGGAGCTTATCGCGGCGCTCGAAGTGCCGTTTGATCCGGCGCACATCAAGTGGCGTGTGACAAACACGGTGACAACCGGCAGCCGGAATGGGCCGGTCTTGCGGGGTCAGGTGCTGGCATACGCGGACCCCCGCGCGTACACCGACCGCTTAAACGCGGTCTTCGGGCCCGCAGGATGGACGCGCGATTACAGGGTCCAAGTGGTTCAGAACTTCGAGCGCAAGGAGCGTGGGGCGACGGAGAGGACAATCACGGCCAAGATCGTGGTGACGTGCAAGCTGACAATCCATGGCACCGGTGCTCACACCGGCCTGGGCGAGGAGTGGGCGGATAACGAGAACGCCGGGACCGCGGCGGAGGCCCAGGCGTTCAAACGCGCGTGTTCGTGCTTCGGGCTTGGACGCTACCTGTACGACCTGGAGGGCCAGTGGATGGATCTGGACGAGCACAAACGGCCGTTGCAGACGCCGAGACTGCCCGACTGGGCGGTGCCGAATGGGCATAGTGGCGGGCGTCAGAGGGGGCAGCACGCCACCAATGGGCAGCCGAAGCCGGGCAAGAACGGCACGGCCAACAACGGCAAGGGCGGGCTCTACCGCCAGGAGTTGCTGGAGCAGGTGAAGGAACTGTGTACAACCGTTGGGTTCAGCCTGTCAAAGAACGTGCTGCGAACGGTCGCGCACGTGGAGGAGCCAGAGAGGATCCGCGACATGGCGAAGCTCACCGACGTGTTCGCGCGGTTCCAGGACCTGGCGCGTGGGGTGGAACGTCTCCGTGCGGCCACAGCGAAGGTCGGTGACGCTCGGTACTTGGCCCTTTGCCGTGAGCTGGGGCTGGCTAGTGGGTCGATCAATGACGTTCCAGATCGACGAGCACTGCGGCAGCTCGTCGACGCAGTAGAGGCAGAAAGGGAGATGTGAACCGTGCCTAGGAGGTTGCGGAAAGCGGATACAATTGCGACATATGATCCGCAGGCTGGTAACGGTGCTGTTCTCGAGCGGGCTGGCGTTAGTCGGCCAGGCGGTTGACTGCGTTTCGTGGAGGGGCGCTAGCCAGGCCGCGAGTCGGGAGCTGTGGGATGGATACGTACTCTCGGTGAAAGCAAGTCCCTCAGCGCGCGAGGATCCCGAGAACGCGTGCACTGCTGTGATCCTGAACCGTGAGGGCAAGGTCGTGTTTCAGACGACGGCCGTCTACGTCTCTCTGAACGAAGACGGTACGGGCGTCGACGTGGACGGCGACGGCAAACCCGAAGTGGTTGTCGACGAAAATGACGGAGGGAACTGCTGCGTCGACCTCCACATCGTTTCGTTATGGCCGGAACCACACGAGTTGGCGACGCTGAGCGTCGGGGGCGCTGTCCAATTCGAGGAGGATGACAACGGGAAGACCGTGATCTGGGTGTGGACGCCCGCCTACATCCCGCCGCGTACCTTTGCCTGGCGGGTGCTGCGCTGGAGCGGAAAGAAACTCGTGGATGTAACGCCGGAATTCCATGACCAGGTTTCGAGTGATGCCAACCCGGAGTACAAGTTTCAGCAGGAATCGCTCACGCCGGAAAAGATCGTGGAGCTTGAGGCGGTGAGCAAGCCACTTACCGAAGGCTGGGGCTCCAAGCTTGACGACATCGCGACGGCGCTGGCGGGGAGAGCGCTACAGCATGTCTTCTGCCGCCAGTACGATGAGGCGATCAAGGATCTGGATCTGTGGCCGGAGGCGTCGCGCGCAGAGATCAAAAAGCGATTCGCGGACGCACTGGGCAGGGAGTATCCGGAGTTCGCGGCTCGGCTGGGAAGGTGGGCGGCCAAGTGAGGGTGCAAGCGTGCTTCACACCCCGAGCCGAAGGAATCAGTTTCCTGTCGATCGCACGAGCCATCAGGAACATCACGCCGGTACAACAGCTCGAACTGAACCAGAGCCTCTTCTAGAGAAGTTTCGTTCAGGATGTGCGGAGACGTTCCGGTAAGCCCCAGATCTCGTCTAGTCTAGCGGCGGCTCGCCGCCAACGATGTACAGAGCATCCTCGGAGTCGCCCCTGAAATTCACGCGAGTGATCTCGCTCAGCTTGTACTCGGACGGCGTCTTGTCCCACTTCGCGTCAGGGCCGATCTCCAGCAAGGAGAGATCCCATTGCGTACCTCGACAACTCGGCCAATCCAGCAGACCCCCGGATCGACCTGTTCCCGATGAATTGTCACCAGAGGGAAAGCACGGCCTGCTGACAAGAGAAGCTCTTCGATGCTTGCCAATCTGAGCCTCGGCTTGCGCGGTCTTCGTTCGCCTCGTCTCTTCAATGCAAGCTCAGCAAGTGCGGCGTAAGAATCAGACTTCATACCACCGACTTCGCTTATTCGGAAGCACTCGAAGCCGTCGTACCAGATACGATCACTGAGAAGAGCGAGGAGGAAGAATCGAGGACCGTTAGCGACAACGTAGCCGCGAATCTCAGTGTCCTGGCAGCAACGAGAGAAACGGACGAGACGGCGATGGCGCATCGCGTCTGCGAGTTGCTCCGAGCGTCTCTTTGTCATAGCTAATCGCCGTTGCTGAGCGAGAATCCTCTGATTCTATTCAAAAGGAGAACCACCGATGACCACCAATGGTCTGACTGTGAACGAAGTGCTGCGTCTCGAGGACCCGGATGCGAAGCGCCTGGGCCTGGACCGGCTGGATGAGGACAAACTGATCCTGGCGTTTGCCCGCTGGGCGGAAGCCCATCTGAAGCGGTGGGTGGATTACGCCAGGGGCGCCCTGCTGTTCCTGATGGTGCCGGGCGATCCGGAGTCGGGGGCGTTCTACATTTACGACCGCGCCCGGCAAGCGTTCTTCCTGGTGGACCAAGCCCAGACGCCGCGGTACGGCGGGTACGGGCTCAAGGAGTTCGACCAGATGGCGGAAGCGTGCGGCCTGAAGGCGCTAGCACGGAATCCGCGAGCGCTCGCCGCGACGCCGCGAGGAGACTTTTGAAAAGAGCCGGCGGCCCAGTATATAGATGATGCAGGGAGGTACCCGCGATGGACCACCGGTTGCCCACCACGCTCGAAATGGCCCGGGAGTTCACCGCCCTGTTCGTGAACCGTCGGGCCTGCACAGTCCAATCCACCCGGCCGCACCCCGAGACCGGCCGCCATTACTACTACCGTCCCAAGCCGAAGGAGGGCGGCCTGCCAACGGAGCTGACCCCCGAAACCGTGCGCAGCCACCTGGCCGGCGAACTCACCATCGGGCTCTACGCCATCAACCCTGAGACCCAGCGGTCCAAGTGGGTGGCGATCGATGCCGACTACAAGACGGCGCTCGAAGACCTGATCAGAGTGCAACGGCAATTGCAGGAGGACGGCGTTGAGGCAGCCCTCGAGAAATCGAACCGTGGAGGGCACCTGTGGATCTTCTTCGAGAAGCCGGTGCTCGCCCGCGAGGCGCGGATCTACATCTATCACGTCGCCGGGCGGCTGTCGGTTCAGGTCAAGGGCGCCGGGTTGCCCGAGGGCTTGGAGATCTTCCCGAAGCAGGACACGGTGGCGGCTCACGAGTTCGGGAACGCGATCCGCGGGCCTCTGGGGGTCCACTGGGGGGCGCGGGAGAGCCGTGGATGGCGGTACTGGTTCTACGGCGCGGACTACCGGCTCGGTGATCAACTGGCATATCTGCGGAGGCTCGGCAAGGTCAAGGAAGCGCACCTCAAGCGGATGATCGCGGGGAAGGAGATTCCGGCGGAATTGCAGCGGCAGGCACACCGGCCGGAGATTCCGAAGTACCTGGCTTCAAGGCCTGGCGAATTCCGGATTCTGGACTACGTCGAGGTGCGGCGGCAGGTGGGCCGCAACTGGGTCGCCCGGTGTCCATCGTGCGCCGGCCAGGGGCGTGACCGCGGCCGCGACAACCTGGCGATCGCAGTGGAGGAGCCGCGGAAGTACATCTGCTGGGCCGGCTGCACTAAAGAAATGATACGCGAGGCGCTGGGCCGGCCAATCCGCGAGCGGCAGTTGGCGTGATGGCGGCGAAGGGAGGCTTGACGATGGCGGTTGCGCAACAGGCAGATCCGGTGCGAGCGGCCAGGCGACAACCGAGCCTGGTGGCCGGGGGAGAACGGCGGCGCATCGAGCGGCGCCTGCGGGGAGTCGGGATCTGGTGCCATCCGGAAGTGTCGGTGCAGTATCAGAGGCTGGCACAGCGGGCCGTCCTTCGGGGCGTCGAGTCTGGAGGCGCGACGAAGGAGATCGGCCGGTACGTCACCTTCTGCGACGAAAGTGGAGGGCAGCTCGGCTGGCTCCAGCCGATCGACTCGATTGGTGCCAACGGGCGGCACGCGGTCGTCATCGCCGAGAGCCTGGTGAGCGTGGAGGTGTTCCGGGTTCGGGACACTTACGAGGTCCTGATCCTCGGGCACTCGCTGCTTCAGGAGCCAGGAGCAGCGCACGCACACGGCGAAGCGGCCGTGTTGTTCCGTGGACACGAAGGGCATCTGCCGCTGGATCTGACCGGAAGCGACAAGGCGGTGGCAGGACGGATTCTGCCGGAGTTCTTCAGCAAAGCGGGAGAGCGGATCGAGATCCCGGGTGCCTTCACGAGCGCGCTAAAAGCCGCAGTCTTAGGGGCGTGTTGTCTGGGGTGCGTGCATCCGCACTACCTGACCACACAGAAGTCGTCGTCCGAAGTCCCGTGATGAGGAGGGAACCTTGAGACGAGTCAAGGATGCGACCTTGGTTCTTTGCGTTTTCATCATGCTGCTGGCGATCTTCGGCAGTTGCTTCCAGGCGACGCCGGCCGGCGCGTTCCTCGGGGCACTCGCCGGCACGCCTGTGCTCGTTCATGTGTTCAACCGGTTCGCCCCGCAACGGAAGGAGCCAGACAACGCGCTGGAGCCGGTCTCGCGCCCGATTGCGAGCCAGCCGGCCGAGCAAGTCGTCGTCCTGCGGCTGGACAGGCCTGACCGGCGGGAACTGTAGTTTCCGTGCTACCGGAATCACCGAGTACCTTAGCAATGGCGGACGCGTGGAGGTTGCTCAGTAGATGGGCAGCCACTCGGACCCGAGAACAACAAAGCTCTCTGATCGCCGAAACGATGAAGTCTCCCTCGACGAGGTAGAGCGGATCTTGATCTGAAGGCTTCCCGATGACGGTTCTAGTTGACGGACTACCTGCCAGATGAGGCCCAGCGCACGCACCCCTTTTTGATCCAGAAGTGGCACTGACAGAGCGTCGTCTGGTGTATCGACGGCTCGATCGAAGGTCGTCGCCAAAAGTCCCATTCGATGGACCAAGATGGGCGCCGGGCAGGGTTCAGCGACAAGGATAGCAGTGCGCCGCAGCCGCTAGGGCAGAGCAGGCACGCCCATTTCTTGATTGATCCGTCTTGAACGACAACCACCTCGGCCGGCCTTAGATGGTGGGCTTCCGGATACGTCGCGCGGGTGACGACCAGGAAATCAAACCGCAGGAGGTGGAGTCTCCGGAGCAATCGGCTGAGAATTGCAGGCATGCGTCACCCGATGACATCAAGGAACGGCAGGACGTCTCCCCTACCCCAGTAGTGGTCCTGAGAGCATACGGGGCATCCTGGAGACTGGGCTACACCGAGGAACCGGTCGTCCCGCGCGTGGAAGCGACGCGCGCGATTGGGGATCATTCCCTCTTCACCGTGGAACCCCGTGAGGGCCGCTATCAGCTCATTCACGGCAACGCACCCCATCTCCGTGGTGAACGTGACGACAGCCGGAGCGGGGTCGCCCGCCCCTACTACGTAGGCCTCTTGTTTGCGCTTGTGGAATTCGGCCGGGTCTAAGCGTTCCAGCGACTCCTCGGCTGCGCGTCGCGGGTTAATGACTTTTCCGCAGAGCAAGCATGGACGCCCCGGAACGAGTGTCGTAACGCGCCCGAAGATATCATGCCCTCCTCCGGCTACGGGTCGCATCCTGAGGCCGACGTCGATCACGGGGATCCCGTAGAAATACGCCAGCCGGTTCAGGAGGACTCGTCCAGAGTGGTCGTCGGTGCACCCGAAGATGAAGTCGCACGACTTGAGACCATCTCGCAGTGCCGGTTCACCCACCCATCCGACCACCTTCGCAACGCGAGTGCCGAGGCCAGCGGCCAGGATCTCGCGCTCGATGATGTCCACTTTATGCGTGGGTGAGGTCACGTCAGGTCGCCGCGATCCGTGAACCCGATTGAGGTTCGTTTCATCAAGTGTGTCTTTGTCGATCAGCAGGATGTGGCCTATCCCTAACCGGGCGAGTAGCAGCGCAACAGCGCTTCCCGTGCCGCCACAGCCCACGACGGCCACCCGCAACAAGCGGACCTGCGCATTGAAGCTGCCGCCGAAAAGCCTGGCCTGGCGCTCGAGGTGCGGAGCGTCATCAGCGAGTTCACTGCTGCTCCAGTACTGCACCCGCCCACCGACGGCTCGAATCGACTGAGCTAGCGCAATCTCGCCACTGGGCAACCACACGCGCGCCGCGACTGAGCCATCACCGCCAAGAACGATGCTGGCGAGACCCCGGGTCCCCTTCAGGCGCGCCGTTCGGGCGAGTTCTGCCTCATTTGCGTTGTCCTGTTCGGAGAAGAAGGCGGAACCGCCCGGATGGGTGTGGACGATCGCGGGCATGAGATTCGCGTTCAGGGCATCTGAAAGGAGCCGCATGTATCCGCGTGTCCTCCACGTTACATAGAGCGGCGATGAAGAGACATGATCCGGCTCGGAGATTTCGACGAAGGCGTGGGAGACGAGGCGTGTCCGGGGTCGGCTGCTCCAAGGATCGGCGGAGATCGCAGATGAGCCGAGCTTCAGGTGCGCCGACGATTCACGCCCCTGCCCCTCACGGAGTAGATTCTGGAGTTGCTTCCAGTGCGGGTCCAGAATGGTGATGTCGAGTTCCCCGGTCATCGTGCTGTCTCTACAGCACGCCGGAACCGCGCGACCATCGTGTGGAGCCCGTCGAGGCCGGGCCGCCAGTTCGATGAATGCCGAGACCACCGTTGCCACTGCTGCCCGTTGAAGGTGTGGGGCACATCGGCCGCGGCGGGATACCTCCCGGATTCCCGCAGTTGAATCCACGGCAGGAGGAAGAACATGTCGGGGCAGGCGTCCGGGTACCCGCATGGCAGCATGATCAACACGTCCGCCTGTTCATGGTCGTACTTGCCGGACGGCAACTCCATCCCGTTCAGGACGACCCCGAAGGCGGGGCCGTCAGTGGCGAGTTCGTAGCGGATTCCGCGGCTCTCCAGGTATTCGCGATCCCTCGTCGGCAGATCCTGTGCTCCTTCCGTGGTCTGTTCCAGCACCGTGATGAAGCGCTCGATGCCGGGCTTCGAGAGGTCGATGATATCGGTCGCGCCGATCTCCCGATCCTGACCGCCGCGCACTTCGAGGTAGAGCGCGTAACCGGGCTGGACGTTGGCGAGACGCCGCAGAACGGTTCCGCTGATCGGAGGTTTTCACCATTCCATCTGGTGGCCGTCGATCGTGAACTTGAAAGAGCGGTCCGTCCGGAAGAAGATGAAGCGTTCCGCGCCACGGCCGCGAATATCGAACATCTCGTCGAGGCGCACGTCCTCGAAATCGCCGTTCGGCATCAGCGCCACAAGGCTGAATTCCTCGACCGGGCGGGCATCGGCAGCTTCCAGGATTTGTCTGCCGAGAGGCACCGGGTCAGAAATCTCGACGGTGCGAAACTCGAGGGTCTCGTCGGCGACCTCTATCCGGTACGCCTGCGCCGGGCTGGAGTGGTGTCCTGCACCCGGTGCGACAGAGAGGTCGTCGACATCATGAGTCGGGTGTGGTGTCTTTTCTGTCATGCGTTACTCCTTTCCTTAGATGGCTGAATTGCCTTCTAGAGGAGTAATCGCAGCTTACCGCCAAACCGGTAAGGTCATTCAGAAAAAACATCCGTCGAGAGCGGGCCGTCGGGGAGAACGCCGCAAATGAAAAAGGAGGGGCACCGCGCACACGTCGCGCTCCGCTCAGCCGGGAACTGCCCGGCGCGGATCTCACTCATCACCTCACCAATCGTTGTCCGCCGGTGTGTCAGCTTCTTCGACGTGAATTCCACGGGAGTAGTCTGTCCGTCGCTCAGGAACGACAACTCGACCACATAGCCGCGGCCCAGGGCATCGGCTGCGAGCCGGAATGCGGCTGTCGCCAGGCTGTCCGCATCCTTGGAGGAGCCGTGACCAGTCTTGACGCGGCGCAACGTGATCGCTCCCGACGGGCCGGAAAGCGCCAGGTCGGGTTTCACCACAATGTCGCCGTAATCGGTGGGCAGGCGCAGGACCGGAACTGGGACCCGGTTGCGGTTGGCGCGTCCTTGGAGATAGTAGGCGATCAACTGACGGGCGATCCGCCGAAACTCATCGCTGTAGCCGTGATCAGAGGGTCCGACAGCCTTCCAGGTTTCGGTAAGATGCGCGTCCACCTCGGCGGCTGAAGGCGTGGCTGTGAGATCCTCGGACAGCCAGCTCACCATCTCCTGAACCGCGTCGTGCATCTTCATAAACGTGGTCTCAGTCCGACGACCGCCGACCCGCAGGATGTGCGTGTACAAGAACCTGCGTGGGCAACGCTCGAAAAGCGCCAATTGGTAGTCCGTAATAGCGACGGCGCCGTCGAAGTGAATCGTTACCGCGCGGTTCTCTGGCTCGGGCGGGAGCCCGAGTCCCGGTTTGACACTCTTCGACAGGATCGTTTGGCCAAGGCGGTCCACGAACGGCGATCGGGGCCGGTTATTACCGTTTGCCTTCCTGGTGGGGGAATACAGGATGAGCCGATCTCGTGCCCGGGAAAGTGCAACGAAGAACAGGCACTCTTGTTCTTCAACATGGGCCTCGCGCTGCGCATCTTTGCCACGGCCCGCGGCCCCTTCGATCATGCCGTCTGGTGGCGCGATTCCGGCGCCGAGGGCGGCGGACCGCGGGAGAGTATCGGCGTTCATGCCAGGAAGATGGACGACGGGAAATTCCAAGCCCTTGCTTCCGTGGATGGTCAGAAGTCGTACCGCGTTGATGCCTTGTGCTGCGGCTGGTAGCTGACGCAATTCGCGCTCGTCGGAGAGCAGTACTAATCGACGGATGCTGTTCAGAAGTCGGCTGATTGGGTAGCCCGCTTCTCCTCGTCGCGGGACCCGGACGAAGTTCATGAACTGCCAGATAGCGATCCCTTTCGAGCGGATGCCGGTGTCCGTGGCAGAGGCTATGTCGGCGGCGATACGGCTGCGGTCGAGCAAGATGGTTGCTAGGGCTGACCACGGTGACACTGTGGGCTCATTCCCGGACAGGAGCGCGGCCACCTTCTTCAGTCCCACTCTCCCGGCAGAGGATACCTCCGGGATCGCGTCGACCTGCGCAGTCCAGTCGAGTGGTTTCGCTTGCTGGTTTCGCAAATGGGCGAGTACGGCAGAAACGTCTCCAAGGCTTATTGAGAACGGCGCTGTGGCGGCAAGGCGCACGAGCCCCATCGCTCGCCCATCAACGATGAGCGACAGCATAGAAAGAAGATCACGGATTTCTTCGCGTTCGAACAGGCTGCCAAGATAAAGTACCGGCACGCCGAGGGCCTCTAAACCGACGGCGAACTTTCCGAGGCGTTCCACTCCGGAGCAAAGAACAGCTTGATCCCGAAACCCATGGCCGGCATCGCGGAGTTTCAGGATGTTCTGAGCAACGACCGCGATCTCGTCGTCCGCAGTCTCCACAGCGACGTACTCGGGCTTGAACCCATTCGGCCCCCGGTCGGAGACCACAGTGACGTCCCTGTTCGCGGCAACCTTCATGCCCGCTTTCGCAAACTGAACGAAGGCGGTCGTGATCTCCTCGGACGACCGGTAGTTAATCGTAAGCCGGCCGCGGGCTCCACCGGGGAAATCGTCACTGCCGAAACGCTGCACGTTGAACGCTGAAGCGCCGCGGAAGCGGTAGATGGACTGCTTGGCGTCGCCAACCACCCACAGGTTCCGCCCATCTCCGGCCAGGGTCTTCAGCAGTCGAACGCTGCTTCGGTTCACGTCTTGGAACTCGTCGACGAGGATATGCTCGTACTGCCCCATCAAGTGCGCGCGCACCTCAGCGTCGTTCTCGCAGAGTCGAACTGGTGCCGAGACCAGGTCCCCGAAGTCCACGCAACCCAGATCCTTCTTGAGGGTCTCGTATGCAGCGAAGATGGTGGCCACCTCGAGACTGCGCTCGGCATCGGTGCGCTCCTCGTCGGTCTTCGCTGACGCCAGCATGGCCTCCGCCAGGCGTCGATACTCTATCGCGTCGACGACTTCGTCGTTTGCGCGCGAGATGGCGGCCAGGACCTCGCGCAACTGCATAGAGGGATCCCACAGGTTGTTGAAGTGTACGAGTCCAAGCCTTGGAATCTCGTTCTCCAGCAACTCGATCGCCTCGGCGCGGTCCATCAGCCGAGGTTCGGATGGCAGTCCAAGCCGATCGTGAAATCTTCGGACAAGGTCAAGGCCGAAGGCGTGGAAAGTGCCGACCCAGATCGCTGCCGCATCCGGCCGTTTGGAGAGTATCCGGTCAGTCAATTCCGACGCGGCCTTGTTCGAGAAGGTGAGGATGAGTACGCGCCCTGCAGCGACTCCGGAATTAAGCACAAACTCTACTCGGCCCACGAGGGTCTGCGTCTTGCCGGTACCCGGGCCGGCTTCTACCAGATAGGGCCTTCCGAGATGGTGCGCGGCGGTCCGCTGATCGCCATTCAGGGGCTTGGGACCCTTGGCCTCGGCTTCTTCTCGGCAGACGCTCGGTAGCAGCAGGACATCCAGAAGCTGTTGAGCGACAACTGGGAAGGGTGCCTGAAACCGGGCAGAGATGGCGGATGCTGTTGCGCCATCTTCAAGATGAAGCCGCCGAACCAGGGGCCGCGGAAGGAGAAACTCGCGGGCGAAGATGTCGGCTTGAACCTCGCGACGCTCGCGCCGGCTGTAATCTACCACCCGCTCTCGGCCGATCGGCGCGGATTCCGCTGCCCTCGTTGGGTCGGGCTCGACGGCTATTGATGGCTCTCGTTCTCCCCCGAGTTCCACATGCCCAATCTCGTGCGCGACAAGAAAGGCATTGGTGAACTCGTCGCCAGCATCCTCGTGCAGGATGAGGAGTGCGTCCGGATCGTAAACGGCTCTTCCTCCGCGGAGACGGACGTCGCTACGGGGAATCTTCTCAACTTCGATGTCTCGTCTCTTTGCCTCAGCCAGAGCAAAGCTGTACGGCTTCTCGGGATCGCACCCGCGAGTAGTCGCAGCTTCGTAGAGCTCCGCCGCCCGCTGCCGAGCAACTTCAATTCCGTTCATCGCTTGATAGATCCTGCCTCAATTCGGCCTCCTGTGAATCGGTCAGACGTGTGTTCCGCACCAACTCGCTGAAGGTGACCTGATCCGGCATAGAGGGCTTCTGGTCGGCTTTGAAACTGAGAGCCGCCGAAACTGCAGACGCCTGTTCCATGTAGGACCGGACGGCGTCCATGGAAGCACCCAGAGCGTTTGAGAGACGCGCAAGAAACCGCATCGGAATCGATGCCGGCACGACCAAGCGGTCCCTGAGGGCCACCAAGATGGAACGTGGAATATTCAGGCTGTTCGCAAGCGCTGCGAAGGAGGCTCCCTTAAGGTCGCTGAAGAGATCTTCGGGTCGGCGTTGGACAGCCTCCGCAATGGCGGCAACGGGCGCGTCAGCCGCCACCTCGGTCTCTGACTGCCCAAGTTCAGCAACCAGCCGAAGTTCGTGAGACAGATCGATCAGTTCGTCCGCGAGCTCGGGGTAGCGCCGGAGGTAATTCTCGAGTGTTTTACGGTCGTGTTTGGGTTCGACCGAAAACGCAAACAAGATGTCTTCTGCGAATTTCCGGCCGATCATGCGTTTTCCCCTTTGGACGACAGAAGCTTGCGGAGCGTGGCGTACGCACGGTCTCGTCGATTCCGGACGGTCTTTTCTACGCACCCAAGAACCTTGACCATTGTCACCGCGTCTGGGTCGCATGAATCGATAGGAATATCCTGTAGCTGCAATTCGATCACCCTTCGCTGGTTATCCGGCAAAAGATCAATCGCTGCGAGAAGCCACTTCCGGTAATCCGTTGCCTCAAATTCGTAGACTGGATCCCGCTGTAAGCGAACGAGTGCTGCTTCCACTTCGCTCGTGTGCTCGTTGGGTTCTTCGTCCAGATAGAGCGGAGCGCCACGATCTTCGTCCCGTTGAACCTTCCGTCGGGCGGTCATGCGCAGCTTGGCGATGGCCATGTCGAACCTGACTTCGAAGAAGTCCAGATGCTCTTCGTAATCAAGGCGATCCCGGCAAAGCATCTCTTGAAAATGCGCCAGCACAGCGTCGCGTAAGTCTGTAGCTGCTGCCGACTCGGAGGCGTGCACATAGCCCGGTGCAAAACGCTCAACCGGAGGAAGCGCCCGCAGGATGCGCTTCTTAACGAGTCCGAACAGTGCTTCGAAATCGTCGCCACTGGACTGCCTCGCGACTCGGCGCAGTATGTGCAGGAGGCACTCCGACGGGACATATGCAGGGTCGGTGCGGTTCGTAATCGCACATCGCTGAACGAATTGGCCAATCGGCAACAGTAGAAGAGCGTCGAGCGCGGCCTCGACATTCGGAGGACGTTGATAGATGCCGCCGTCCTCACCGACCTGCTTCTTTCTTAGCGGTTCTGCCAAAATAGGGTCCTCTTGCACGGGCTCGAGAAAAAGGGGCCGTGAAGGTTACCGTTGGGGTGGAGTTCGTCAGCGTTCATTTAGAATCAGGCCTCGCCTTCGGCGTATTTCATGACTGCGCATGCCTGGAACTCTCTAAAGTAACAGAATTCAACGGCTTGAGAGTGCATAGCACGAATCGAAAACGATGGCGAATCTGCAATCTAGGCTCTGTTCCCCAAGCTGGACGTCAACGATGCCAGCCTGATGTAGACTGACTCGTGGTCAGCACGCCGTTCCGGACAATGGTAGCGTGCCGGCTGTGTGCAGGGGCGCCCCCGCTACGCCCTTCTTCCTTCTTCCCCAGCTTTCGGCATAGCTCCCGAGAAACGCGTCAGGATCCGGCAATTCAGGTGGCATCGCCGTCCTGATACCCCAAGGGCGTCGCACAAGGCACGCTCTTCGCGAACCAGACTGACGCGAATCGGGGAGGCTGCCACCCTGGCTACCTCGACACCGCTGCACAATCCCCAGCCATGTCCTGACGCCGTCGCGTTGAGAGACCACCTACCGCTCTCTTTACGCCCCAAAGATCTCTGGGGCGGACTTCCGAATCGACAGGAGTTCCACATGCAAACCGGACGTGTGTCCAATGCCTGGAATAGCGGCCATCGGGGCGCCGACCAACTTGTCACGACCCATTTGTGGCTGGTCCGAGCCGTTGCCAAGAAGGTGCTGGCCAGGCTGCCAAGCCACGTGGAGTTGGATGATCTGGTCGAGGAGGGCGTGTTTGGCCTGATCGCGGCGGCGCAGCGCTACGACCCGGGGCGCGGGGTCTCGTTCCCGCTGTACGCCAAGCACCGCATCCGCGGTGCCATCGTTGACGGCCTAAGGCGGATGGATCACCTCTCGCGGGGCTCGCGGTCGAAAGCCAAGAGGTCCGAACAGGAGCAAGATCCGTCCTCCGTCGATTGGCTGGCCTGCGGGGCGACGCACGATGCCCAGGGGAAAGAAATCGCCTTCGCCGGAGGCGCAAGCGCAGGGGCACCAGAGCCGGTCGCCGGTGCGGGTTGGCGGCCTGACGTCATGGCCAGCCACGAGGAGCTCTCGGCGACGTTGCGCAGTGCGATGAGAACGCTTCCCACCCGGTACAGCGAGATCGTCGCGTTGTACCACTGGCGTGGGCTCACCATGCGTGAGATCGGGCGGTCGTACGGCATCAACGAGAGCCGGGTCTCCCAGATTCACAAGCGCGCGCTGGAACTCATGGCCGCAAGCCTGCGGTCCAAGGGCATCACTTCGTGTGCCGCGGCGCTGCCGTAGCTCGCCGCGAAAATCGTTCGGAAGGGAGTGGAGTCATGAACGACGTCGCTTTGAAGTGCGACTTCTGTTCGGCGCCGGGACCGGCGTGGGCTTATCCGGCGCGGGATTTCGACGCGTATCTCGCTTTCCCGGCGGTAGGGGAGAGCGTCGGTGCGTGGGCGGCGTGTGAGGAATGCCATCGGCTCATCGAGGCGGGAGATCGCGAGGCCCTCGCCGTGAGATCGC
The DNA here is from genome assembly GCA_963841635.1 of Bryobacterales bacterium. Lineage (GTDB taxonomy): Bacteria > Acidobacteriota > Terriglobia > Bryobacterales > Bryobacteraceae > DASWZN01. Next base: position 5,373,469 of record CAWJDO010000002.1, on the reverse strand, counting down.
TGGACGAACTGATCTTCGGGTGCCCAGAGGCGGCCATGGCGGCACCGGCGCTGAAGCAGGAGTTGCTCCAGTTGCACGAGTTGTTCTTCGCCAACCGCCTGGGCACCGCCGTGCGAACCGTGCCGGAGCCGGCCTGAGAGCGGAAAGAGACGCTCCGGGGCGAGTGGAAACACCACACGCTTTTCAGACTCCCTGACCAAGCCCAGGCGAACGAGCCTGCGCCGCGTTGGGGGCCGAGCCGCCGGACGCGGCGTCACATGACCGGGGAGAGCTGGCCGTAGGGTCTTTGCCGCTCCCCGATTCGTTTACAGGAGAGGAACATTATGCAGGAGACGAACAGTGTTGAAATACAGCTGGCACCCCCTTCGGTGCAGACCGCGGTCGCGGCGGAAGCGCCCGACCGCGACGCTGATATCCTACGGCGCAAAGCTCACGCGTGCCGAACTCGCTCAGGTGCCAACGCCGGCGGGAACCGCAACGCACAAGCCGATCCCGCACATCGAGGTAGTCGAGCGGCTCACCGAGACCCTCGGCTTTCGGCAGATCGGAGTGGTCCGGGACGAGTACGCGGTTTCGAGCGACGGCATGCGCATGTTCGGGGTCATGGACTTGACCACGGGCTTCGAAGGCTGTCGTTTCGCCATCGGACTGCGCAACAGCCATGACAAGTCCTTCAGGCTGAGTCGTACCGTCGGCCTGAGGTGCTTTGTGTGCGAGAACCTGGCGTTCCACGGGGACTACACGCCGGTGCTGGCAAAGCACTCCAAGAACTTCTCGCTTCAGGACAGCTTGGCTATAGGTGTGGATCGGATGCAGCGTAACTTCGGTCCGCTGCAGCAGCAGGTGGAGGTGTGGCAGAGCCACCAGCTGTCCACCGCAACGGCGAAGCTGGTCATCTACCAGGCGTTCATCGAGAATGCGTTGGAAGCGCCCAAACACCTCGCGCGCCGGGTACACGAGATGTACTTCTTACAGAAAACGCCAGCGGAAGAATTCACTTGTAAGTATTTGGCAACGCGTGTACGCTCTGAGTAGCGACATTCTATAGAGAGAATGTTTTGGAGATCCTTTCGTGGAAGCTGGGTAGCGAGGAAGGATTCTCCAGGATGCGGTCAGGGGCAAGCAGCATCATTTCGTTTGCTGTTTTTCCGGTCCGCGTGATCGCCCGGCGCGCTGATGCCGGGTCGGCAAGGGTGAGGGGCGTTTGCTGAGGCTGCTCTCAACTCCGTTGTCGGCCTACCGCTATCAGGTCGTGCGTGCTGATGGCCTTCCCGATGTTGAGCTGACACTGTTTGCCGATGACCAGATGAAGGCACTGTCGCCTTCGTCGGTGCCGGTTTATCTCCGCGAAATTCTCTCATTCATCAACTGGTCGGAACGCGATCCGATTGTGACAAGCAACCGCTGGAGCCTGTTCGGCTCAGCCGAGGAAGTACGTAACATCGTCCGCCAATACCTGACGGTCGCCGCACGATGCAAGGTGGTTGTGAGGCCCGATATGGCGGGGCTGAAGGCGACATATGTGAATGATACGAGCGCCACTCGCATCAACATCCGCGTGCTCCTGACCGCGCTGAAGCGTTTCTATGAGCATCTCATTCTCAGGCATGTATACTGCTACGCCAACCCGCTCATTCACGAGTCTTCAGCAGAGATGGTGGCCGCCCTTCGCAATGGCTATCGGCGGGCTGTCCGGGAGATGGAAGGTCGGGGCCCCATGCCCGCCGTCAGCGGCGTCGATCCTCCATCGGGAATACGCTTGTCGCAGAACTTCTTCAGGTGCGTGCAAAAGGAATGGGTGCCACAGACAATCGACGACCCGCACCTCCCGGGTCTGATCTATCAAGCTGGGAAGAACTGGGGTTGGGGTCTGCGGGAGATGTGCATCGTCAGGACCCTGTTCGAGTCCGGCGGCCGAATCAGCGAGATCCTGGACCTGACAGCCCTGGATTGGGCAGCGAGTCATTTCCTAAATCGGTTTCGAGCGCGTGACAAGGGCAGCTTCGGCGAGAGGACAAAGCATCTGGTGGTGTCCCAGGCGACGGCGAAGCTGTACAGGCGCTATTTCGATCACGGGACTGCCGGCCGCCTCGCCTGCGATCCGGATCAGATGACCGTAAACGAGTTGGAGAAGCTCTTTGCCAGAGATGCCAGTCGCCTTGAACAGGTCCCGATATTCCTGACGAATCGGGGGACGAGGATGACCGGAAAGCTGTTCCGCGACTGGTACTGGAAACCCGCGCTTCGTGCCGCTGGCTTTCACGCTCATCCGCATCAGGGTCGCCACTGGTTTGTAACCAACGCACTGCGGAACATCGAGCAGGTTGGGAAAAACGTCGGGGACCGAGAGCGGCGCAAACAGGAACTGATCAAGTATATGAGCTGGAAGACGGGCGAGAAGACGCTCAAGGCATATGAGCACCTCCAGCGCGAAGAAGAATTCGTCACGAGCACCTTGCCAGGGATCCACGCCGCGATGAAACGGCGTGAACAGGAATCCGCGAAAAGACCGTTGCCGGGATCAGCGCACCATGCGGCATCGGCCGCAAATTCTCTTTCGTACGACGAGGAGTTCGCCACTCTGACCGGGTGCTTCGATGAACACTGAAGCGATTGCCGCCCGCATTCAGTCGCAGCTGGGGCCGGACTGGCCAAGAATTAAACCGATTCCACTCGGTGTGCTGGCGCCACTCTGCGAAGCGTTGTGGGATGAGGGCAAGTTGCCCACCCGGAGTATTCTCAAGCAGTATTTGCCGGCAATGAGCATGCAGGCGCTGGCGCCGGCGGGGGGCGAGTGGCGCAAGGAGAAAGGGCTCTCTCAGGTAGGCCGAGGCGCTCGTGCGCCTGTTGCGACAGAGTTACAGGATGTTGCCGCAATAGTGGACCCTTCCATCGCGACCGCCCCGCTCACATGTTTTGACCCGGCGAACGATGGACGATGGCTCTCTCCTTCGACGAGAGTCCTGGCGTACTTGGTGCGAATCGAGAAGCGATCGATTCGCGATGTCATGGCGCTGTTTGCCGTCCTGAAGACTGAGTGTTCACAGAAATCCGTGCATTCACAGATTTCCGAATTCACATTGGTGTGGCGGCACGTAACGACCGAGCAGGACATCGACGACCTTTGCTCCGTCGATCCGAACGATCTGCTGTTCCGCATCTATTCAGGCGACGCGGGCAAAGGGTTGACCCGCAGACAACGGCAGTCAGTATTCGTGCAGTGGAAGGTGGTGCAGCATGCCTTCGAAGAGTACGCCGAACGGTTGTCAGTAGGACAGCGCGACACGCTGGCTCGATTTTTCATCAAGCCGCTCACAAGCCGCCTGAAACTGTTGCAGGCGCGCGCCTGGGCTTCGTACAACCAGGAGCAGCAGGCGCGGGCCAAGCTCAAAACCGATGCTGTTCAGAGCCAGTTTTATCGAGTCCGGCATCTGGCTTGGCTTCGGTGTAATCAAGTAGGGCGGCTCTACGAGGCCGTTGGGCAAACGATAGCCTGCGTGAAAGGAAACCACTGCTATCCCTACGATTTCAGCTATGAGGAGACCGTCGACGATAAAAGCGGCCAGAAGATCCGGCAACGCGTGGATCTGACCTTGTGGGACTGCGCCGCGCTATTCGAAAGGGCCTCCACTCACGGATTCGAAGAAGGGCGACCCAATCGAACTCGACGAAAGAACTGCGAAGGCGTATTTTCCCGGGAGAATCCGACGTATGTGATCGAGTACCGAGGGACCATCAGCCTCACAACAGATCGCCAAGCGGAGCCATTCTGGTTTCTGGAGCTTTTTCGCAGGCACGTGTTTGTAGACATTGACCGCGACGGTGATCAGGACCTTCACAGAAAGCGGACCGAGTTCAATCGCGACTGGGGATATGAAACCACAGGCCGATGGAGTGGCGCGTCGGGGATGCTGGGATTCCGGCAGGAGCTGTTTCGGGTGATCCGCTGTTTAACCCGGAAGGCCGGCCACGAGTTCATTCCATATGAAGGCATCTACGCGGCGGCACACTTCGGCGGGCTTGCGGTTCGTATGGCAACCATCACCGGATCCCGCCTCGGCGAAGTCCAACAGATCGCGCAATCCGGCGACTGCATCAAGAGATTGTCGAATGTCGGCCCTAAAAGGGCGACGCGGTGGCTATTGCGTTTGGTCCCGAAAGGCCAGAAGACGAGCAGGGCGGATTACTACGTCGACGAGGACACCAAAGATCTTCTGCTGAAGGTGATCCGCTTCCAGATGGAGAGGTGCGGGGACAAGTCTATCCCAATCGTTAAGGGTGAGTTCGCCAAAGTACCGCCGGACCGTTACGTGCTGCAATGGCGAAAGCGGGCGGTTGGTCAGGGCGCACTTAACACTTTCATCCGGTTCCTCCTCCATGGGCTGGCGTTTCGCGCGAGTGATGGAACCGCGATCCAGCTTACCTCGCACGTGTTGAGGCACGTTTTTGCGACCGAGCTGGCGACGTTGAATGTGCCTGTGGACGTCATCGCAAAAATACTTCACCAGCGGGACACGACCGTTACGAAGTATTACTCGCAGCCGACGGCGACACAGGTCCTGGCCGCTTCAGAACTGATCTTTATCGACCGGATTGATATCGGCGCAGAAGCTCTGCGAGACCCTGAGGAGATCGGCCGGGCGCTCGAAGATGCGGCCGGTAAGGTGGGCGCGTTAACGGAAGTAATCGGCGGGACGTGTGTCGTCGGGAATATGTGTCCGGCCAAGTTCGCTTGTATCGGTTGCCCCGGTAATGCCCCGGATCCAGCCAAGCGGCATCAGATCGAACGCAAGATGGCATGGGCTGGCGAGCAAGCTTGCCATGCTGCACAGCAACAGCTTCTCGCAGAGCAGCGTCAGATGGATAAGGTCGTTGCCGACTGCAGGCTTCTGCTTCAGGAGATGGATCTGATCGAGGCTGCCAGAACTGATCAATCCCAGTTGGTCCACATCGACTATGGTTCCCAAGGAAGACAATGAACTCAAAGCGTGCGGAGCCGGTGTGGCTAACGGCCATTTGGGAGCAGAGAAGGACGGAAACGGCCGCCCGAATCGAAAGGGCGGTGACCAAGCTCCGTGCGGACGGGTGCAACGTCACCTATTCGAGTATCTGCGCCACGATTCGAGCTACCGAAGGGATTTCCATATCCCCCAACACGATTAAGAGAAACGGCGGCGCATACGAGATCTATATGGCGCATCGGCGCCCGCAGCGGCGGCGGTGCCTCCCAGAGCCGCTTTTGACACAAACGATAACAGCGGCGAATCCGGAGGAGAGGCGCCCGCTGTGGTCGCGCGTCACGCGCCTCCGGCGCGAAACCAAGGACGCGCTGGTTGGCCGAATCCTCCGCCTGGAGAGCATCGTGAAGCAGCAGAAGGCTGCCGAGAATGCGCTTCGGGACGAGATCGTCCGGCTCAGCGTGAACGGGCCTTCCACAAAATGACCGGCAATCGAGGAGCAAAACTGAAAGATCCAACTGGCTGGTTTGCGGCCGGCCGGGAGGTGGCCCGGGCCCTTGGCGTGCTTTCGGACGGGGCTTTCAGGCTGTACATACATCTTTGCCTCAGCGCTGATCGCAGCACCGGACGATTGCGGGTTTGTCACGCAGATCTCGCCAAGGCCCTGCAAAGGAGTCGGCGGTCGGTTGTGACGTACCTGGAAGAACTTCGGACGGTCGACGTCTGCGCGATCCGGTCAGCCGTGAACCAGCACGCAGTTGGCGAAATCGAAATCTGTGATGCTTTTTGGCCATATGAACGGGCAACATCCACGGAGGTCTCTAACGACGAGGCCAACTACACCGAGCAGATGCGCCGATTGTTTCAGGCCCGCCGCTGTGTGGAGAGTTCATTCTCGCCCGCGGACCAGAAGCTAGCGGCTGGGTTCTTTCAGCAGCGAGTCGGTCTCGATCAGATCGAAACGGCCATCCTGCTGGGGTGCGCTCGAAAATATGTGGCCATGCTCAATGGAAAGATCAGCGGGCCCATCACCAGTCTCAGCTATTTCCAAACGGTGGTCGATGAGGTCGGAAAGCTTCAGATGTCCGTAGACTACACAAAATACCTGCGCCAGAAAGTGGCTCGCCTTGAGGAGCAATGGCTGGGGCAGAAAGCCGCTCGGATCGCCCATCACGCCTGACCGCGCTCGGTTCGGCCCCACCCCTCCAATTCCCAGCGCGCCCAACTGCCGACAGCCGCAGCTCGTAACAAATTCTACAGGAGGAACCATGTCAGAAAACAGCACATTGATTTCCTACAACGGAAAAATCACGCGAGAGGAACTGGCACAAGTGCCAACGCCTCCCGCAACCGAAACACATCAACCGATTGCACACCATCGTGTGGTGGAGGCGCTCGTCGAGAGCATGAGCTTTCGCCACATTGGCGTCGTCGCCGAGGAGTACGCAGTATCCAAGGATGGAATGCGGATGTTCGGGGTGCTCGATCTCGAAGCCGGCTTTGAAGGATGCCGCTTCGCCATCGGGTTGCGAAACAGCCATGACAAGTCATTCCGGCTGAGTTGCACGGTCGGCGTCCGTGTATTCGTCTGCGAGAACCTTGCGTTCAGTGGCGACTTCACGGCGGTTCTAGCGAAGCACTCGAAGAACTTCTCGCTCGAAGATAGCCTGGCGATCGGTGTCGACCGGATGCAGCGGAACTTTGAGCCGATGCGGCGGCAAGTGGAGGAGTGGCGCGCCAGGCAGATCTCGACCGTAGCCGCAAAGCTGATTATCTATCAGGCGTTCGTTGAATCTGAGTTAGATGCCCCGAAGCACTTGGCCCGGCAAGTCCACGATCTCTACTTCCGGCCGGCTCACCCGGAGTTCGAACCGCGCACTCTCTGGAGCCTATCGAACGCCTTCACCTCGGCGTTCAAGGAACTCGATCCAATACCCCAGTTCAAAGCTACCGCGAAACTCGCTGGCTTCCTGCAATCCGTACACACGTAGGCCAGTCTGTTTCCACCGCCGAAGGGACTCATCCGCCACCGACGCCAGCGTGCAGCACCGGTGCTGCCCATGCAGACTTTGCGCAGGCACCAAGGACACGAAATGAGGTCGCCTATATGACGACGCCGCATTCAATCGGTTCGCCACACCATAATCTCTGGTGATGTCTCCACAAACTGGCCGAAACGAGCCCCAGTACGACGAGTTTCGGCCGCGGACCCTGTGGAGCCTGTCGAATGCGTTCACCAGCGCCTTCAAGGAACTGGACCCCATCCCGCAGTACAAAGCGACGGCGAAGCTGGCGGGCTTTCTCGAATCCGTTTCGGTCTCGTAGGGCTCGCCCGCAAGTCCAGCATAGACCTACGGTAACGGCTCAAGCGGCGCTGGGGTGTGCGCCGCGCGTTGGGAGAGCCGCCATGCGGCGGCGTAGTCCGCGTTCCGCTTGCGCCAACTCCCTTAGGCCTGTCGGCGCCGGACGGCTTGGCATTACGGCCCGGCCGCAGGCATGCTGCCGATCTCCGACTCGTGCGTCCGGTCAAAACCAACAGCGACAGATTCAGCACGGTCTTTTCCGTCCCCTTGCCATGGTGACCTCTCATCGTCACCACACTCGGCCCCGAAGGCGCGCGTTCAGATCAGCATGCCTGCATCAGTTTGGAGAGCAGGGGTGGGTCCGCTCTCACGCGCGCCGAAGGGTGGAGTACAATCGTTCAACATTCCCAAGGAGGCACACTGTGGCCAGTGAATACGACGTTGTCTGCTACGAAGACAAGCTCGGACAGCTTGTCAAGGACGTGAACGCGAAGATCGCGCAGGGGTGGCAACCGATTGGTGGCATTTCGGTCTCCAACACGTACAATCCCGAGCGTGATCAGATGTACCAGCTGTTCGCGCAGGCCCTGGTTAAAACGCGATAAGCCCTTCGCACCAGTTGGGCGCGATGGCTTGTGGGGCAAGCCGTGTTGATGCGAGAGTGCAGCGACGCTTCCGGCCGTGAGGACGAAACCGCGGAGAGTTAAAGGGGGGAGCGCGCCTGTAGCTGCGGCGCATCCGGTGGGCCATGTCACTTGAATCGTAAAGTGGCCGGGGTTTGAATCATAAGGTGGCCGGAGTCGGCTTCCAACCCTTTTGTTTTGGGTGGGCCGTCTGCACAGTTCGCGTGCGGCTGAACCATATCTTGGCCGCGAGTACACGCCTGGAAGCATAAGATGGCCGCGAGTCGTTGCCCAGCGTATGGGCGGAGCCCCTCCTGAACGCCCAAAACAAAAGTGTTGCATTCTGTCGGTACGTGCGTCATACTACGCACATACGATGCCCAAGGACGAAACTCCGGAGGAGATCAGACGGTGGTTTCTATCAACCGTCCAGAAGATGTGGCCAGTCGCCCAGGGGTCGCTCTCCCTTCGCAGGAGCCCCTGCGTTCGAAAGAACTGCCCGGCATGCGCGAAGGGAGAGGGACATCAAAGCTACATTCTTTATGGCCGAAGTAAGGGCCGGCGGTCATCGGTCTATGTGCCGGACGCCCTGGCACAACAGGTTAAAACGGCTATCGACAATGGCAAGGAGCTCCAACAGTTGATGAGCGAAGCGGGAGTGCGCTACTTGAAGGCCTTAAAGACGGCGCGCCGCAAACCTTGATTTGCGCCCCTCGCGCCGGAGCAGGAGGAGACAACAGTGCTGGGCCGAGACGATCTGTTGACGCTATACCAGCGGCTGAATCTTTCACTTGAGGCCCGCTCTGTCATCGAGGATGTTCGCTCCTCCGGCCCCACACGCCGGGTCCGTAGCGGCCGCGGCAACGTGAGTGGGCGATATCCAAGTAAGAAGATGGGCGTCACGATACAGTTCGAAAGCCATCGGGTCGAATTGGCCGCCATCTACGAGATGGAACACGATGTACATGTGTTGGAGTTCTTCGATCAGCCTCCATCGATAAAGCTGCTCTACAACAGCGCGAACAGCCGGGGCATGGGGGTGCTCCACACTCCGGACTTTTTCGTAATCCGCGATGATGCGGCCGGATGGGAAGAATGGAAGACGGAGGAGGACCTGAACCGGCTCGCCGAACACAACCCGAACAGATACCAGCGTGATGACACGGAGCGATGGCGCTGCCCGCCAGGCGAAGCGCATGCCTCGCAGTCCGGACTTTACTATCGAGTTCGATCGGCGCAAGAGATCGATTGGATCTTTCAACGGAATATACAGTTCCTCGACGATTATCTGCGGGCGGACTGTCCCGCATGTGCGCCGCCGGTGTACGAAAGATTGCTTGGACAGGTCCTCGCAGCCCCAGGGCTCTCGCTGGCGGCGCTGTTCGACGTGACACAGGGTGTTGCAACCCGCGATGAGATCTATTTGCTGATTGCGACAGGCGCGCCTTCGGTGGACATCCGAGGCGCGGCGCTTCGCGAACCGGCGCGAGTGCCGGTGTTTGCGCCGGTTGATAAACAACCCCAGAAGATCGCAGGAGGGCAGCCGGACACTCGCCTTGATGCTCCTCTGAATCACCATCAGTCGATGGATCCCGAGTTACTGAAAATGCTGTCCAACGCCGGCGAACAAGACTTGCGGATGGCCAACATGCGCTGCCGCGCCGTCCGCGGGCGCCTTCAGAACGGCCCGTGCGACGCGGGCGCTGCCGTCCCCGCTCGTACTCTGCGGCGCTGGGTTGCCAGCTATCGCGCGGCGGAACGGAAGTATGGCAATGGATATATGGGGCTGCTGCCGCGGTCGAGCGATCGCGGTAACTCGACCCAACGTCTGCCCGAAGACACACGGCTCTTGATGGGCGACTTCATTGCTGCCGACTTCGAGACCTTGAAGCAGAAGTCCATGTACATTTCTTGGATCGGACTGAAGCGAGCGTGCGAAGCGCGGAACATCCAGGCGCCGAGTTACAAGACATTCAGTCTTGCGGTCCATGCGAAAGCGGGCTTCCGGCAGACGCTGAAGCGGCAAGGGCATAGAGCGGCCTACGTCCAGGAGCCCTTCTATATTGAGCTTGACCTGAAGACGCCCCGGCATGGAGACCGCCCCTTCGAGATCTGCCACATCGATCACACCGAGTTGGACGTGGAGGTGATTTCCGCCCACACGGGTCAGGTTCTCGGACGGCCGTGGATGACCCTCTTGATCGACGCTTTCAGCCGCCGGGTCCTTGCATTCTACGTGACCTTCGACCCGCCCAGTTATCGTTCCTGCATGATGCTTTTGAGAGAATGCGTCCGTCGCCATGGGAGATTGCCGCAAATCATCGTGCTGGATGGGGGGCGCGAGTTTGACAGCGTCTATTTCGAAACTTTGCTGGCCCGTTACGAATGCACGAAGAAGACTCGCCCGCCGGCCAAAGCCAGATTCGGGTCTGTGTGCGAGCGCCTGTTCGGGATTTCTGTTGTCGACAACAGAAGTTCCGTTATGTGGCCATCGCAGTTATGTGGCCTTCCGCGAGGTTCCGCTGTTTTGGCGGGGCACCGACGCTGACGAAGGCCACATAACATTTGTACTTCGTCAGAGCGCGCGCAGGAACGCCATGATGCCCTTGTCCTCATTCCATCTTCGAGCGGGTTTGACGCCCTTTACCTCGCAGTGGGCAAGCGCGGCGGCTTTCATCTCAAGATCGATCTCGGCGTAGACGTTGGTGGTGTCCAGAGAAACGTGGCCCATCCATGCGCGTATCGTGTTGATATCCACCCCGGCGCGAAGGAGGTGGGTTGCGGTTGTGTGGCGGATGCAGTGGGGGCTGACTCGCTTGGCGCCCAGCGAAGGGAGGCGGGTAGTGATCTTTTGACTGTAGCGTTCGACCAGCCCGTGAATGCCGAAGCGTGTAATGGGCCGGCCGTACCGATTCAGGAAAACATGTTCGCCGGGTTTCCTGCCGTCGATGGCCGACATCAGTTCGGCGGTCGTCTGCGGCCAAACGGGACAACGGCGCTCCTTGTTGCCCTTGCCACAGATTCTGACCGACGAGAGTCCTCGGCTGGGCGCCCGCGCCAGATCCAGGTCTGCGATGTGGAGTTGAGCCGCCTCATCCGCGCGTGCGCCAGTATTGTACAGGAACAGGAGCATGAGATGATCCCGCCTTCCCTGAGTGGTCTTGAGATCGGGCGCGGCGAGCAAGGCATCCATCTCCTCCTTCTCGAGATACGTGATCACTCTCTTGGTGCACTTTTTGAACGGGATTGCCCGAACCTGTTCGCACCACGCGATATGTTCTGGGCTGTGAATGGCCACGAAATGACTGAAGGCATGGATCGCAGCGAGGCGCTGATTTCTCGTGGCTATGCTGCAGCCGCGAACTTCCTCGATCTCAGCAAGAAACCGGCCGACGCACTTCTCCGAGACTTCGAACACGGTGAGTTCATCGACCTTCCTTTGGGCTTCGCGGGCCGCGAACGGGATCAGCAACGCAAGGGTATCGCGATAACTCCGTTGCGTGTTTCGCGACAGGTTGCGTTCACTGATGAGATGTTCCTGGAGAAAGCGCCGCACCCAAGGGCCAAGCTTGGTTATATCAGCCATGGCTCACCTCCGAAAATGCATAGTTGGCAAACCGAGCACTGGCCTCCTGCAACAACTCCGGCGTCATCGTCAGGTAATGCTGGGTGCTGGCGATATCCACGTGGCCCATGTAGGTCGACAGCAGCGGCAGAAGTTTTTGGACGTCTCTTCCGTCCCGATACCAAGCCGTCAGACGATGGACGGCAGCAGCGTGTCGTAGATCGTGAATCCGCGGCTGGTAACGGGCGCCATCATCGCGGTGGATGCCCGTTTGTTTGCGAAGTCGCCGAAATGCCCGCTGAAGAAGGCGGATCGGCACCCGTTCGCCGAGCTTGGTGACGAAGAACGGAGCGTCCTCTTCCTGTGAGTGGCCGGCCCCCTTTCGACGCTTGGCGTACCTCAGCATTGCGTCATTCAAGTCGCTTCCTAGTGGCACCAGGCGCGACTTGTAGAACTTCGTGTCGCGAATGGTCAAAACTGATTGACGCACATCCACATCGGCGAGCGTCAAGGAAAGGCACTCGCTCACGCGCAGTGCGGCCCCATAGAGCGCCAGCAAAATGGTCCGGAAAGTGTGAGGCTCCATGTGGATCCTCTGCTTTTGGTAGCCGGACGTGCCATCGAGCAGGCGCTGCAACTCGTCATGCGAATAGATGTACGCCACGAAGCGCTCGGGTTCCCTCGGGATTATCACAGGCAACGGCGACACGACAATGTGGCCGCGGCTCAGAGCGTAGCGGTAGAAGCCACGAAGGATCGTATGCTTCGTGTGCCAGTAGCGCGTGAGAGGGCCGCGCCCATCGAGAAAGGCCCTTACTCGATCCGCTTGCACGCCGGCGATGTCCGCTTCCGCTCCCATGCTGCGAGAGAACGATTGCAGGACCCTGGTAGCACTTTCGAAATCTTCGCCCAGGTTCTTTCGGAAGGCTGCATACTGCGCCACGAGATGCGCGAGTTTCATGCCAGGCCTCCCAGCGAGAAATTCGCCACCTCGCGCAGACCGGCCATGTTTACTTTCGCGTAGACGGCCGTGGTCTTCGGGAGGCGTTGTCCGAGATGGTCCCCAATCTCTTTCAGTGACAGCCCCTGCGCCAGAAGGTGCGTGGCGCAGGCGTGGCGGAGTACGTGCGGGCCATGCTGCCGCAAGGGAACGCCCAACGGCCGGAGGCGTTTAGCAACCATGGTCCAGACGGAACTGCGGCGGAGCGGCTGAATGGGCGCCTCGACGGTCAAGAAAACCTCACGATATCCAGAGGATTTCGGGCGCCCGTCTTCCAGGTAGCACAGGATGGCCTCTCCGACTGTCTCCGTGAGCGGATAGCACTGCGTCCGGCGGCCTTTGGCACGCGGTACCCAGATGAGATTCTTTTCCCAATCCAGATGTTCCAGCTTCAGTGCCCGGACTTCACCGGAGCGCAGGCCATAAACAGCCAGGAGTAGCAGCATCGCGCGATCCCGGAGGTCCTTGGGCGTGCCCTTTTCGGCAGTTGCAATCAGCCGTTGCACGTCGTCCCAAGATGGCCCGCGCGGCAAACTCTCATATTGATACACGCGCGGCGCTTCGATCAGATCCGCCAGCCCGCGCCGACACCAGCCCCTCCTCTCCGCGTGACGGAAGAAGTTGCGAATGCCGGAAGCATACACCTGAACAGACAGTCGGGAGTAGCCGTCATCCCGACCTTTTCGAGCGATCGCCTCGTCAATGTCGGCGATTGTGATGTCGGACAGGGAGCGATCCTTGCTAACGAACCATTGCAGGAAATCCTCAACGTACCAACACCGGGTCTTGATCGTCTCCTCCGACAGACCTCTCTGGAGCCGCATGTAGCCGGCAAAATCCTCGACCAATCTGCCGAACGCGTTCGTTTTGGGAACTGAAGCCTGAAGACGATCCATGTAGCGGAGCCAGTGCATCGCCCTCTGGGTCAGGTTCTCGCAGCCGCGGCGCCCGTTCCGATGATTGAAATGCTTCGGCTGGCGTGCTATCCATTTCTCGATTGCCACCTTTACGGCTGGCGGTCCGAGCTTTTGGGCGGACTGAGGCAAGCCCAAGAGATTCTGAATCACCAGCAGATCGGCTGCGATTCCCCGGAGCGTCGCCGTCGAATATCCTTCGTTGGCACACTCCTGCAAAAATCCCAGGCGCTCCTGCAGAAGCGGACTGGTGGTGTGGCGCTGCCGTGCTTGTCGGCGGCGATAAAGCTGATCAAACACTGTTGACCTCCATAGTGGGGCTGAACTCCCACCCCACTATACGGGGTCAACTTATGTTGTGTAGACGCCGCAGGAACCTCCGAAAAACAGCTCCGCTTGGGGGTCCTGCCCCACATAACTGCGATGGCCACATAACGGAATCACGAACACGCGGTTCATCCATAACCTCGCCGGGAACACTCAGCTAACGCGCAATGTTCGGCAAGTGACCAAGTCGGTCAATCCGAAGGAACACGCAACTTGGCCGCTGCCAGAGTTGCACGGCTACCTGGCGGAGTATCTTTACGAGATCTACGATGCGATCGAGCATCCGGCGCTTGGGCAGACGCCGCGGGATGCGTACGAACGCGGCTTGGCCGCGACTGGGACGCGCTCGCATCGGCAAGTGACCGACGATCTGGAATTTCAGATGTGGACGCTACCCACCACTGCGAAAGGCACGGCCAAAGTTGCGCCTGGGCGTGGCGTCAAGATCAATCATATCTATTACTGGTCGGAGTCTCTGCGCGATCCCGCTATCGAGCATAGCCAGGTCGGCGTGCGGTACGACCCATTCGACGCCGGCTTGGCCTACATCTTTGCCGGCGGCCATTGGGTGCAATGCCACTCCGAGCACTATCTTGCCTTCCGGGGCCGCTCGGAAAAGGAAGTTGCGCTCGCAAGCGCGGAGCTACGAAGGCGGTACCAATGCCATTCTCAGGGGTTTGAGATCACCGCGAAGAAGCTGGCGGAGTTTCTGGCGTCGGTGGAGTCGGAAGAGGCCCTCCTGCTACAAAGGCAGCGTGACCGGGAGGTCCGTAATATCCGTCAACGGGATGGCGCCATAGCTACCGATGACCCCTCTGGGCAGGGTGCCAGCCCCAGCCCCCAGGCGCCATTGGAAGATCGAATGGGCCGAATAGAAGACGCGCCGAAAAGCTCTGAGGTCTACGGGGAGTTCTGATGACAGCGCCATCTGAGTTTCCCGCGGCGTTGTTGAGTGCGCCGTGGCCGGTCAGGCTGAAGCACTTCCAGGATTTCACGGTCGCTCATCCTCGTCTGGTCGATGTCAAGGAACGGCTTCTCGCCGCCATTCGAGAGTGCGCGCCGAATTCCGTTATTCTCATCCTCGGACCGACGGGAGTGGGCAAGACGACGCTGCGGATGAGAGTCGAGCAGCTCCTCACCGTGGAGGCGCTCCAGGATTTGGAAACCGATCCGGCGCGGCTGCCGGTGGTGAGTGTCGAGGCGGTGGCGCCGCCATCCGGCAACTTCAGTTGGCGCGATCATTTCAGACGAATGCTGTGCGAAATGAACGAGCCGCTCATCGATCGAAAACGCAACATGGAGCCGTATGGCTGTGATACGGACGTCCACTTCATGCCTGCCAGGAAAGCCCATGGCGAAGAGTATCAACATGCGGTGGAGCAGGCGCTACGGTACCGCCGGCCACGCGTCGTCTTAATCGATGAGGCACAACATCTTGCGAAAATGTCTTCCGGACGCCGGTTGTTGGATCAGTTGGATGTCATCAAGTCCATTGCCAACCGCACCGGAACCGTGCACGCCCTGTTTGGAACCTACGATCTGCTGGCGTTCCGGAATCTCAGCGGGCAACTGAGCCGGCGAAGTGTGGACGTGCACTTTGGCCGTTACCGCGTTGGCAACGCCGAGGATCGCAACACGTTTGTGAACGTCCTTTGTTCCTTCGAGCGGCAGATGCCTCTTCCCGAGCCGCCAGAGCTGGTAGCCAACTGGGAGTTCTTATACGAACGCAGCATCGGCTGCGTGGGCGTGTTGAAAGAATGGCTGGTGAGAACGCTCGCCGCCGCTCTACGTCGAGGCGCCGCGAAGCTCACACTCCGGGATTTGGCGGCACAGGCGCTTACCATCTCGCAGTGCGAGAAGATGCTCGCGGAGGTAACGGAAGGCGAAGCCCGATTGACGGAGAGTGACGAGGCGCGCTCGCGTTTCCGTTTGGCGCTCGGGCTGCCCGTAGATGCCGATCCAGATAAGACGAAGGCGGCTGTTCTACAGCGCACGCTGCCGGGCCAGCGGCTCGCCAAGAGAGATCCAATTGGGGTCCCGGTACTTGCACATGCGGCCAGTGGAGCTATCTGAGGGCTGGCAAATGGCGGTTCCGTCGATTCCCAAGCGGAGCCGTCTGTATTCGCTCGAGCCGATGAATGTCGGTACGGCCGAGGTGGAAAGCCTGACCGGATACGTGGCACGACTCGCCGAAGCGCACTGCGTAACTGTCTCGGATTTGGTTGGCGGCGAACTGTCCGATTCCGCCTGCCCGACTCCTCTATTCACTCCAGACTCCAGCAACCGCCGCTCGACTACCTTCTACCCCCAGTCCTACGCTGTGAATGGAATCGGGGATGTTCCCAGAAAGTGGGTCGCCGTTCTGGAGACGGCCACACAGCGGCGCGGGCTCTCGGATTTGACGCTCCTGGCGCTGGCAGACCTGTTTTCCGAATCGCTTCTGTTCAGGCACGTGAGTGCCCGGTGCCCAAGCTGTATCGAGAGTCGACGGCGCCACGGCGTTCAGTACGAATCCCTGTTGTGGACCATTGGAATCGTGAAGGTATGCCCCATCCATAGGGAACTTCTCGAAGAGATTTGTCCGCACTGCCGACGCCGGTCGAGACCACTTGCCGCCTATGCTCGGCCTGGCCACTGTTCCCGGTGCGGCGGTTGGTTGGGCGGCGGTGGGGCGACGGAAAAGTCAATGAACGAGTCGGATTTGGAACGTGAGATTTGGATTGCGAAGTCGGTCGGCGATTTGCTCGCAGCGGCTCCAGAACTGAAAGGGTCTCCACTGCGGGAACGTCTCAGCACCAACCTGTCCGCGTGCATTTCGGCCGCTACGTCCGGCAACCTGCTGGCGTTCGCGGATCTCACGCGGACGCCGCGTGGCGCACTGCGGTACTGGGTATCGGGCGTGCATCGCCCCCAAATCGGCACTCTTCTACGGATGTGTAACCAGATCGGAGTGCCTGTGACGAACTTGCTTGGCGATCCGGCGGCAGCCGGTTTCGACATCGCCCCTATCCGCAATGATCGGGGCCTTCAGTTGCGGCGGCGTGGCGAAGAAGTCCGCCGCGCCCTGGATTGCGCACTGACGGAAGAACCGCCGCCCAGCGTATCCGAGCTTGCGCGGCGTCTGAGTTTTGCCCGGCCAGATCGCCTGTACCAGATCGATCGCGCCCGGTCCCTATTGCTGGCGGCAGCGCATCGTGAGGCTATCCGAGCGTTACAGACAATGCCTTCACGGGCTCCTCGAAAGTGCGAACGGCCTCAGATGAAGCGCATATTGGAGGCTTCGCTGGCTCGCGAGTACCCGGTATCGATTACCGAAATCGCCGTGCAGAAGGGCTACGCGAACGCGGGCTGCATCAGGCGGTGGTTCCCCGATGTTTGCCGGGCCATCGGCCGGAAAATCGCTCAACGAAGGAAAGCCGAGATGGACGGAAAGGGAGAGATCCTGAGAGCCGCACTGGAGGAAGTTCCGCCGCTCACAACGGCGCAAATGGCCGGAAAGCTGGGTTTCGGGTGTCGCGGAGTCCTGCGCCGGCATTTTCCTGCTTTGTACCAGGCGCTTCTTGCACGAAGAAAGGCATACGAAGAAGCACAAAAGAAGAAGTTGCACGCTGACCTGATCAGTGCATTGGCGGAGAATCCGGCGCCAACGGTTCCCGCTGTATGTCAACGGCTTGGTATATCGACGAGTTGGGCTTACTATCAGCATCGTGACTTGGCCCGCGCCATCGCGGCCAGACATTTGCGGTATCGCGCTGCATCAACGCAGCGGCGGCGCGATCTGGCGTAGGAGCAGGGGAGGCTGCCAGCTTGACGGACTACCCGCCCGACAGCGGGTGGTTGTCATGGTCGTCAGCGGCCAGGTTATGGTTCAAACCGGCCATTTTATGGTTCAAGTCACAGGCCAGAGTAGTCCGCCGATTCGCCGATTTTCGCGCGGAGATCGAGAAGCCAGGTCCTGGGACTACGTCCGTGCATGACACGGCCGATGAATCCGAGCCGTTCGGCGATGTTGCCCCGATTGTGCCGGATGTCCTCCCTCGCTACGCGAGTATACTCGCGGACCCATTGATCGAGATCGGAAGGCCTTGAGAAGACGTAAGTCGCGTGACCCTGCTGCGGAACCTCGACCACCGTGGCGCGCTCCAGCTCAAAGATGAACTGATCTCGGAACAGGAAAATCCTTCGGGCGCGGCGGCGGAGTTGCTCGTAGTGGAAGAAATCGTAGCCCGGCTTCCAGGAGATCTGCGCAATGTCGAAATCCGGCGGTACGCCAAGGTCGTCGCAGATGCGCGTGAGCTCCTTCCATTCCAGCGCCTCGTGTTCGAGGCGTTGGCGGATTCTGTCGAGAGCGTCAAAGAACCGGCCGAACCGACGATACATCTGGCGGGCACTGGCGAGTTGCTCCCGCACGCCAGCAGGGAGCGCAATGTTGAGTCGGCTTGGGAGAGCCGTCTCCCAATCGACCAGGTGCCATTCTCCACCGCGGAGCCGGTGCTTCCCGCTCTTGACGAACAAGGCGTCGACGCCGACCTTGGCGCCCAACAAGTGGCGCCACTGGTTCCAGGTCGGATCCCAGGAGAGCGGCAGGGAGACAGGGTCAAGGACGATTTCCACCCTGCGCCCGCTGTCCCGATACATCGCGTAGCCATCGAGGAACTCGATCTTGCATAGAGGGGCGCGAAACCGGCGCTCGCGCCGGTCGGGGACGAACAAGAGGATCTTCCTGGCGAAGAAGGTCTCGCGGTCCGGCGAGAGTTCTCCGGCAACCAGGAGCGAACCGCAGCCGCCGTACGGGAAGACTGCAGGCGAGTCGGGATCCGCGAGGAGAGCGTCGTAGCACGACCTAAGCTCGGGATGCGCAAGCAGATTGAAGGCGCGCTCGACAGCGTGGGTCTGCGCTCCCAGAGCGCCCTCGGCCTCCAGTTCGAGGAGCCGCACCTTGTAAGCTACGCGGAGGTCACCAAGCGCCGCGCCAGGAACGGTTCGCAGCAAATCGTAGAAGGTCTGGTCTTCGCAGCCGGGTTGCTTGCGATTCGCTAAGTAGAAGTGATCCCTCACGGCGCTGCTGGGGAGATGGACACGCCGGACACCCAGCCGCCCGTCACGAACTTCCGCGAGAAGGAAGTGCTCTTCTCGCTTGTCTGTCTTGGGCTGGCTCACGTAGCCGATGGGTGCGAAGTAGAACTGCTTGGTACGACGCCCATCGGTCCGGGTCGCAAGCAGGTCGAGGACCGGCGCCGTGGCGTTCGCGTCGAACTCAAGGTCGTCGGACGGAAGGATCAAGCCGCCGAGACAGAGGGGCAGGGTGAGGGGATCCGCTTCTGTGAACAGGCAATTGATGGCGGAGCCGTGCCGCTCCAACATGGCCACGCGCCGGCATACCACGGATGGCGATACCGGAGCCGGCTGCGCTGCGGCGGATGGCTGCGTCACAGACAGGCCTCACATGACGCGTTCGGTCGGGAGCGGGAAAAGCCGGAATCCCTTCCCTGGTACAGTGAAGCCCGCGCTCCCAGTTGCCAAAAGAAGGGCCTCCGCCTCGTCAAAGGCCGTCTGTAGATCTAGCGGCATCCTGGTCATCTCATCGAGCGGCTCCGTGCGCTCGAAGTCAGGCTCTTCGGCCTCCGGCGTCAGGGTGGGGATGACGGCCGCATCTTCCAGGACGGCCGCGACATCGGCGCTATCACCGCCGGAACCAGGCATGACGCCGCAGCCGGGGCAAACCCCTTGGGACTCATTCAACTCGTCGACTTCGGCGCCGCATTCCAGGCAACGCATGGCTAACACTCCGCCCTCAGTCTACGCCGGACGAGGTGACGGTTACAAAAGTCTCGGAAATGGGGCGGCCGGACCCGCTGCCATGACCAGCAGCGCGACTATGGTGGATCGCCCAGAACGGCTCTTAACCGGGCCTTCAGCGCCGCATCCGCGGGAGATGCGCTTGCTCCCCGGAACCATTGGTCAAAGACCTTCCGTGTCAGGCGATGTTGCGTGGCTGGCTCCCGCGCCTCAACGGTGAACTCGCAAAGGCTTTTCGGCTCGTACTTGATCTGCTCGCAGCGGCGGAAACGATCGATCGCAAGCCCCACAGCTTCGTAGAGCGAGTGGGCCTCCAGATCCACCGCATGCTCGATGCCATCGGAATCCGTATACCTATGATTGTGTCAACTGAAATCTGACCTCCGCCGTAAGTTTTCTTGCCGACGGGCTGGCTTGGTGTCTCGCTTCGTCTTCCTCATAGGATCAGAAGGGCAGAGCGGCGGCGGGTCAAGGCCGCGTAGCGCCCCGCAGGGGCTTGGCCTTGACGCGCCACCGGACTGCCCTTACTCAGAATCCCGGAAGACGAAGCGAGCCTTTACGTGGATCGCCGGGGCACGCGTTTTGGTTTGCGGATCTGCTCGGCGAAAACCGCTGTGCCGCTCTCGTCCAGCATGCGGAGCTCGCCGGGCGCGGCCGGCGGCAGGGCCGGCAGCTCGGCGGAGGCGCAGACCTGGTCCAGGCTGGGCACGGCGCGGGTGGGTTTTCCGGTCCCGTAAGACGCCGGACGCGACACGCCCTTCACCGAACCGTTGGGCTTGCGCTGGCCGGTGGCGCGGATGCGCAGGCGGCTGAACTTGGTCTCCAGCGTGGAGGGTTGGGCGTAGCGATAGGGTTCGTTGCGGCGCAGCATGTGCCAGGCGATGGTGACCAGTTTGCGCGCCGTGGCCACCACCGCCACGTTGCGGTTCTTCTTCTTTTGGAGGCGGCGGAAGAACACCCCTAGCGGGCCGGGATGGGCAGCCACCGTTTGCGCGGCTTGCACCAGCATCCAGCGCGCGTGCCGGCTGCCCTGCTTGGTGATGGGACCGTGATAACAGTGCGCGGCGGACTGGTGCGTGGAGGGAACCAGGCCCAGATAGGCCGCGGCGCGATCGGCGCTGGGAAAGCGGTCAATCTCGCCCAGGGCCGCCAGCAAGGTCTGGGCCACCGGAAAGTCCACGCCTGGCAGAGTCATCAGCAGGCGGGTGCGGGCATCGGCGTGAGCCTCGACGGCCAAACCGTCGGTGAGCGTGGTGAGTTCTTCTTCCAGGCGGACGAGTTGGCGCAGATGGCGGTCCAGAGCCTGGCGGCCCAGGGGGTCCAACTCCAGTTGCGCCAGCCAGGCGCGGGAGGAGGCCTGGAACAGATCGCCGGAGGGCGGCTCGATGAGGCGCTGGTGGAGCAGGGAGTGGATGCGGTTCTTCAGGCGGGTCCGGTCGGCCACCAGGTTGGCGCGCTCGGTGCAACTCTGGCGCAGACGGCGGGTGGCGTCGTCGGGTTTCCAGACGCGGGGCAGGAAATCGCTGCGCAGCAGTTGAGCCAGCACCAGGGCGTCCACGCGGTCGGTCTTGATTTTGGCTTCGGCGATGGCGCGGGTGCGCAGAGGATTGGAGACTACCACTTCGGCCACGAAGGGTTCCAGGATGGCGACCACGGCCCAAGTGTTGGTGGTGGCTTCCAGGGCGATGCGATGTTGGGGAGACAGGTGCGCGCGGGCGAACTGCTCCAGGGCCGGGCGGGTGGCGGGGAAACGGCCGCGCCAGGCGGGCGCGCCGTGCTCGTCGAGCAGGACGGCTTCGACGATTTTCTTGTGCAGATCGGGCGAACCGGCGAAGCAGGGTAGGGCGGAACGGCACCTACCTATACGAGCTCGAGGCTCAACCGGGTGGACCGGAAGGGCGGCCAGATATGACAGCGGGCTCAAAGCCCATAAACGAATTCGGCCGGCCCCAAGGTGTTCGGCCCCGCTCCCCGCATGGAACACCGGACGCGCTTCTCACCTTGTCCCAGGCCCGGTGCAACTTAGTGGATCGCAGCGAGAGGGTGAAAGGCAAGTTACGCTGGCGCGTTCACTGGCGCGCCACCAGGTCCGCTCAGTCTTCAATCATGCCCGATATGAGACTCGGCAGCGCTTCACCAAGGGCATAATAGCAGCTTCGCCATTTGTTCGCTCCACGACGGCCTGAAGCCGCCTGAAGCCACTTCGGGTACGCCCGGCGTACAATGGCCACAGGTTCGTCCATCACGTCCTTGCCGGCGAGGACCATGATGTCGAAGACCTAGTAACTGATGAGCGCTACGCCGGCGCCGTAGTTCTGGAGCCCGTTGAACGAGGGGCGGCCCGACCGATCCAGCGCAACGATTTCGCCGTCGATCACCGTCTCGTCGGGCATGGCAGCCAGCGCCTCAGCGACAGATGGAAACCTGGCATTGAAATCCCTGTCGTTGCGCGACCGGAGACGGACGGTTCCGCGGCTCTTGATGGCCTCGGCGCGAAAACCATCGAGCTTGAGTTCGTAGATCCAGTCCGGCCCGCTCGGAAGCACGTCGGCGCGCTGGAGACGCATGGGCTGGACGAAGCGGGCCTTGGCCCTTGGGTACGCCATCCAGCAACCAGTGTGCCTCAGAAGTGGAAGGGCGTCCCCGGCTCGCGTGCGCGCAAGCCGGTCACACCACTACCAGCTGCGTCCCCTGCGCGTCCCCTGGCCCAACCCAAGGTGCGATGAGGTATGCTCAGGGATTCCGTGTCAGCTGTGAGAACGGCTGATCCGAGTATCGAGGCGACTCATGAGCAAGTGCAGGTACTGCGGTTCGACTTCATACGGTTATTGCTCCAAGAGCCCGCATAGGAACCATGAGCATCTTGACGATGAGAAGCGCTGTGAGTTCTGCGGGGTGTCGACATTCACCACTGGCTGCAATTACAGCCCGACGAAGAAGCATAGGCATGGAAGCGGCGCCAACAAGTGCCGATGGTGTGGCTCCGCCTCGACCAGCTGTAGCTGCAGCAACAGTCCGCACGGCAGCCACGAAAAGTAGCGACATCGGTGAACCCTCGAGCCTTGCGCGACCGGCTGATGCTTGTTGGTCTCTATTCGCCGACCGTGCTCCACAAGCCGCAGTGCGGTCGCTGTCGGCATTCCAGTATCAGCCGCATCGAAACCAGCTCGCGCAGCGTGGGGGTAAACGGGCCCCATGGTTCTCCATCCGAGAGTTGTTGGTGAGCGCTTAAAGCTGGTCCTAAGCGCTATGCCGTGGCCTCACCGGAAAGCGGCACCTCCTGGGCGTACTTGTCCCACAACCCGAATCCAAGATGGAAGATCCGGACTTGAGATCTCAGGTCGCCGAGCTTCTCAACGGCCAATCGCGTCGAGCGTGGGTTGTAATCCACCAACGCCAGTGCGATCTCGATCCGCTTTGGATCTTTCGATACCTCTAGCGTCTCAAGCTTCTTGAGGGCGTCCTCGGAGGCACCCGTGATCAGGCCGAGACGCAGCTTCTGGCGCAGCAGCGCTTGCGCTTCCTCGGCCACATCCTGAATGTTGGTCTGGAGGATCTCGTAGTAGCGCAGGACCTGCTCATCGATCTTCTCGACGCCCCCCGAAAGCGCATACTTCACCTCGATCAGGGCGAGGGCGACGTCTTTGCGAAATCCGCGCTCTGGACCAGGCCAGTGGATACCGAGCACGTCTACCTGGTCATCGCCGCTCCCGAGCAGCGCTTGCCGGTCAACGGCAAAATAGTCCGTGTTGAGCGCCCGCTCCATGTTGTTGGCCCGTATCAGCGCCTGCTCGAACTCTATCTCGGCTCCGCCGCGATGCATGGCTATGGCTTGCTTAATGCGAGGCAACTGGTCTGTGACGAATGCTGCAGCCTCCGCGGCAGACCGCACCTGCAATTGCGCCCTGGAAAATGCCGGATCGGCACGAATCTCGTAGGCGCCAGCGCACGATTGGATATCCAGCCTATGGCCTTTGCAGTAGATGGTTGCGTACTCACCGCGGAATTCAAGAATGAGGTCGCGGTCACACTTTGCGACCTCCAGCAGTGGGTTGAGTATTCCCGACGCAAAGGCTTCTTGCATCGCGGGAACGAGGACGTGGGATTTCATAAAGACCACCTTTCGCCGTCGTCACGGCATTCGACATTGGAGAAGAACTCGGCATAACGGCCGGATTCGAATGAATGGATGGGGATCAGGTGTTTGGGGCCAATCGCCTCGGCCAGGCGCTGCAAATCGGCGATTGAGGCGTGGCCCGAGGTGTGTAGCACATCCATCGGTATCCCCGATCGCTTTTGCCAATCGGTAAACGGGGCAAACGCGGGGTTCGCGAGATAACCTTCCCATTGCGACCAGACGAGCCGGGCGTCGGTCAGGCATTCTGCTTGTTCAAGATCCGCCGCCATGGAGGGACGGAAAAGCAAGATCGCCTTGGGCGCCAGCGTTGTAAGGTCCTCCGGGTACACACGGTTGCGGGAGTGGCTACTCAAGACGTCGAACAGCTGCATTTTCTTAACGTGACGCCGCTGCCACTCAGGCACAAGCAGCCGCACGTCGGACCAGTCAGACTGCGGGATGTTAGAGTTGCCCGTGGCTGCCAAGACGACTGCGCCATAGAGATCGATCACGAGGACCCGGTGCGAACGGCGTGCCGCCCGGAACACGCTGACGACGCGATCGATGTTCTGCGCAGAGGCGCAAACAAGCACGGCGCCCCGCGTCTGTAATGCCAATTCCCTCAGTGAGTCTTCAACCTCTGATTCAGTCGGGAACCGGTCGCCGGCGGGCAAACGGCCGATGCTCGACCCTTCCAAGAGGAGCGCTTCCACAGAGCGCGGTGCACGCGACAACAGCTTCTCAAACAATGCCGCCTTGCGTCCATGCGCACGCACATCGCCGCTGTAGAACAGCGTCTTCCCGCCGCTCTGGATGGCCATCGCGTACGAGTCATACGCCGAATGGTCGACGAGAAAAGGTGTGATCCGGAACG
The DNA here is from genome assembly GCA_963841635.1 of Bryobacterales bacterium. Taxonomy (GTDB): domain Bacteria; phylum Acidobacteriota; class Terriglobia; order Bryobacterales; family Bryobacteraceae; genus DASWZN01. Next base: position 5,348,989 of record CAWJDO010000002.1, on the reverse strand, counting down.
GACCCACATCGAGCGGCACTCCGTCAGCGAGATGGCGGGCGGCCTGGAGAACGACACCGCCCCGAATGAACATCGCGGCCGCAGCGATAATCCGCTCGGCTGCGGCACCCATGAAGAGCGGAGTGGAGGCGGGTAGCAGCCGCATCAGGCCGTGATGATCCTGGTGAGGGTGCGACAACACTACCCCCAGAAGGCTTGGGTCCGCTTGGTGGATCCCGTCTATTGGCGGCAGCAAGTCGGACGTGGCCTCCTCGGCGTCGAGGGGCAAGCCGAGATCGAGGATCAGCCGAGCACCGTCCTGCTCCAATTCAACGCAGGTGCCGCCGATCTGCTTTGTGCCGCGATGTATGCAGACCCTCAAGCTAGGCGTCCCTGAGACGATGCGCAACTTCCTCTACTGACACGTGCGCCATTATAAGCGAAGAGTTCGACTTCCCTCCATGTAGTATTCGGAATCCGGCGACGACAAATGAACGTCTCTGGTACTCTTTCTGCGAATTGGTACCGACGATTCAGTACCCCCCCAAACATGCCCTGATGGTGAGACGCCGTTATCGTTGGGACGACCAGTGCCTCCCCACACACCACCACCACCACCGCCGCCGCCGCACATCATCGTCAGCAGCAGCAGCAGATTGGCTGTGGGTAATGGAACCTCAAGATGCAAAATGTTGCCAGGCAAAAGCTGTGTTACTTTCCGCTCTCGCCCCGAGAGGCCGAGCGGGTTCAGCGCTTCCTTGTGTTCGGAGAGGCGGCGAGCGTGCTCGACCCCTGCGCTGGAACGGGCGCGGCGCTCGCGCGCGTCACGTCCAACGCAAAGGCGCTCCGCTACGGCGTCGAGCTGGATGCGTTCCGGGCGGAAGAATCTCGCAAGGTCCTGGACCACGTTATTCAGGGCAATTGTTTCGACGTGCAGTGCTCGGTCGAGTCGTTCTCGCTCCTGTTCGTCAATCCCCCATACGACCATGAGGTTTCGGAAGGCCGCAACGCTCGCATGGAGCGGCTCTTTCTTGAACACACGTATCGCTGGTTGCTACCGGGCGGCGTGCTGGTGCTCGTGATCTCGGGCAACCGACTGGGCGAGTGCGCGGAGATCCTGGCGGTCCACTTCAAGGACAAGGCAGTCTACCGGCTCAGCGAGCCCGAGGCAGTCCGCTACGGGCAGATCGTAGTGTTCGGCGTGCGGCGTACACGCCGGGAACGCGACCAGCTGAAGGACTGGGACGTCCAACGTGCGAAGTCAAGGCTCCTGGGCTTCGCGCGCAATCCCAACGATCTTCCGGTGCTACGCGACGAGGCTGACCGCCAATTCGCCGTGCCGCCGGCGGGGCCGCCGCAACTCGTCTACCGAGGCCTGCCGCTGGACGCGATCGAGGATCAGTTGCCAGCATCGGCGGCCTACAGGCAGGCGGGGCGCATTCTGTTTGCGCCGGAAGTCCGCGCGACAGGCCGGCCGCTCACACCGCTGCACGGCGGGCATGTCGGTCTCCTGACGACGAGCGGGTTGCTCAACGGCGTCTTCGGAGAGGGTCCCGACCTTCATGTTGCGCGTTGGGAAGCGGTGAAGGTAACGGACCGCTTCGAAGAAACTGACGACAGCGGTGTCACGACGATCCGGGAGCGGGAACGGTTTACGCAATCGCTCACTCTCGTCTACGCCGACGGGACGACTGCGATTCTCCAGGAAGGGAGCGGGCATCCATGAAGAACGCTCACCTGCGGATGGGCTCGTTGCAGTTCACCAAGGTCCTCCGCGACACGACCATCGACGTATCGGTCCGAATGGACCGGTTGATCGCGGAACACGATTCCGATGGTCGGAGCGCACGGTGCCACCTGGCCTCAGTGATCGGCAACGACCAGGAGATCGCCGCGATCGCGGCAGCCATCTCGGAGGAGGCGCGCTTCTACGCAAGCGGTCCCGGCTTTGACCGGCTGATGATCGACCTCGGCAAAGAGGCCGAGGTATTCCGGGGTTCGATCTCAATTCCAGGACGGCGCCGTCCGGTGCGGCACCTCGTGGCTGTTTCCGAGGAGCTGTCGCGAACAAGCCCCGGCGGCGAGCCAGCCGCGCGGCGAACCGTGCTGTGCGACGACGATCCGGAGTTCCTACTGTACCGGCTTGGCGTCCGCTTCGGCTTGCCGGTCCTGCCCGATTGGAGCGAGTGGTTCGGCCACGAACTGGCGCGACACAACGCAATCGAGCCGCTAATCGGGGTGGGCTGCAGGCCGGTGCTGGTCAAAGGAACCAAGAAACGGTTCCTGGGGTGGATCGGGCACGCGCTCAAGCGCGGCGTAATCCGGGTCCCACCAGAGGAACGCTGTCCTGTCTGGCGGGTGGCGACAGGATGGAAGACCGTCCTTGAAACGGCCGCCGAGGAAGCAGCGTGAGATCGATGGGTTTACATTTCGGTTACACTTACCTCTTAGATGCCCAGACCCCGCAAACTTACCCCCGACATACTTCAGGCTGCGCTGATTGGACTCGAAGCGCAGCGCCACCGCCTCGACGGCCAGATCAGTGAGGTTCGCCGGCTGCTCGGCTCCAATTCACGTAGCGCCGTTCCGGCTGCCACGCCGGAAGCGCCTTCGCGACGCAAGCGGACCATGAGCGCCGCTGCCAGGGCGCGGATTGCGGCGGCACAGCGGAAACGCTGGGCCAAGGCCAAGGAGGTGTCGGCATCGGCCGCGCCCGAGAAGATCGTCCGGAAGCGCAAGCTTAGCGCCGCCGGCCGGAAGGCGATTGCAAAAGCCGCGAAGCTCCGGTGGGCAGCTCTGAGGGAAGCCCGAAAGGCGTCGCAATAAGCGAGGCCCTATCGACTGGTCTGCGGAGGCCTTGCAGCCCCCGCAGGTCAACCGTGTTCTTACGGGCGCTGTACGCCGTCAACTCGCTTAATGAATCATCATCCTCGCCTTCGTCTGACGAGCACCTCCACGACCGGCAGGCTTCGCACCACACATCGGCGTGATTAAAGTGTGGCTTTCGGTTGTGCCTGTTCCAACAGGAGAACAGGCCACACCCAGAACAATGAAAATACCCACGGGCACGGCAATATGGACAACCATCGTAGCGGCTGCCGATATCCACTCTGGCGCGCATGGTGAGTGCCTGGAAGGATACGTCCGGCTCCTCGGGCATTCGTCCACCTGGACCACCACTCAGCACAGCGCGGCTCGGGACTCCGGCTTGCGTACGATGCGGTGGGTCTGCACGGCACATTGGCGGACCTTCCACAGAAGGCGCGGGCTCAATCACGACCGCTCGAATCAGTTCGAGCGTCCCGCGCCCTTGCCGCCGAACCACCATCAAGAAAGGTCTACCGACCTGTCCACAGATCGCTGGCAGTGCCAGCTCGTCAAGAGACGACAACCCTTCAGACTCTAGCGGTCCTGTGGCAGGACCTCCCTTGAACGAGCCCTCACTTGTGAGTCTCATGAAGTAGCTCCAGTTGTGCACGCGGCCTGCGCCACCTCGGAGCAGCCACCGCGGAGCACAGATCGTTCTCTACTCTCAGGGCAGCTATGTGGCCACATACAGAATTGCCGCCAGAAGCAGGAAGAGCAGCAGAGTCCCCAGGGCGAGCACCGCACGAACCAAAAGACTGGCCGCGCCAATCTTGAAGAACGTTCCGGCAAGCCCGGTGATGGTGAAGCGATCGCCGGGACGCACCGCAACCAAGACCCGTACCGGCGTTCGGAAGCCTCCATTTCGTCGCATCATCAGAGCACCCCTTTTCTTCGCACAAACACAAGTCACTGCGAGTTGCTTTGGTCTGAATTGCTTTGGCTAATATCTCCGCGGGATGCCCTCGCTCGAGCCGCCCGCCGTAAGCTCTTGCTATCGCCTCTTCAGGGTGTCTTGGGCCAACCGGCGCACGTCGGGATCGGGATCCTGCAAAAGCTGCCGCACAATGAGCTTAGGCGCGCTGGCGTTGGACGCAAGGGCGGCACGAACGAAAGGATCAGCGCTGCCAGCCAGGAGTTTCGCCACGGCGGTGATGTCGCTCTGGTCGTAGCACTCCACGATTTGTGCAATCTGCCGGTTTACCCTGCTCCAATTACGCTGAATGATCTGGGCAAGGGCCGATTCGCTGAGCTTACCGCACTGTGCAGATACGAGTGCATCGATCACCTCTGGGCTGGGGTCGGATGCCAGCTTTGCGACGGTCTCCTCCGAGATGGCTCTCTTGCGTGCCACGGCCGCCCGCACCCCGGCTATATTCGACTGCGCCAATTCATGGAACAGCTCGGCCAACGATTCGTCCTCGTCCGGAAGACTGCCGACCAGCGACTCGAGTCCTTCACACCCGAGTTGGACCTCGCGTTCGCCGACCATCAACGTGATTTGCACGGCCTTATGCTCCCCCAGTACAAACGGCAAAACTCTTGGCTGCCGGTGAAGAACGATTCTAATTCAGTGGGTAGCTCAGGGCGTGAGCCAGATGGCGAATTCCTATGCGGAAGTCAGCCGGTACCGGTCGGCAGCGGCTCGAAGTTGCTCTTCCACGCGCCGGCGAAGGTGGTCGGGCGCGACGACCTCTACGTTGGCGCCATAGCGGAGGATGTCCATCGTGATTTCATAGTCAGCGGAGTACGGCACGGACAGCACCAGATGCCCGGTCGGCTCGATGTACTGAGTCTGCTTGGAATGCCAGATCTCACGGGATACCCAGCGTGTGACTTGAGGTTCGAAGCGCAACACCGCGGTGTTCCGGGGCTCGCCGCCGAAGATCCCATAGCCTACGCCAAGGTGCGCATCGAGCGTCTCGTCAGGGATCTCGTCTGCCGAAGTATCGCTGATGTCGGCATCCCGAATCATATCCAGGGCAAAGCTGCGAAGGCCGTTGCGCAAGTGGCACCACGAATCCAGGTACCAATTCGCCCGATAGTAAACCAGACGTTGTGGTGAGACCTCACGAAGGGTTTCTTCGTCACGGAAACGACTGCGATACCGCAGCTCCAAACGGCGCCGGGACAAAGTCGCCAAGCTGACCAACTGAAAGCATTTGGCATCGACGGGGCGGGATGCCATGTGCAGGATGCGAATCCGGCGCCGAATCTGCTCGGGTTCAAAATGCTTGGTGCCAAGAAGCAGCTGTAGTCGTTGCCGGAGGGGTGCGAGATCCATTTCGAGCAGACCAGGCTGGAGCTGACTCAGAAGGTCCTGCATGAGCAGCAGCGCATGGATCTCACTTGTGCTGTACATCGGGCCCGGGATATTCGCTTGCCCACCCCCCGAACCGAGGTCTTCGCAGTAGTATCCGCCTCGTTCCCGATTCCACTCGATGTTGACCTGAAACCGGCTACGCAGGAATTCCAGGTCGCGCTTGAAGGTCGCAAGCGAGACCTCCAACTCTCCCAGGAATTCTGCCCGCGGGATGACCTTCCTGACCTGCAGCATCTGCTGAATCCGCAATACGCGTTCCGTTTGGCTCATCGAAGCGGGTATTATATCCTGCAACGTCGGTTGCCGGATAGGGGACTCATAAGCGGCGCTTATGATCTGCGCGAACTCAGCAGCCCCGCTAGGGATCGTGGCGGCTGCACGCACGAGGCACGCGTCTGGATCTCACTGTAGCCCGACATGCGGTCGGTCTGGCTATTGATTTCGGGGTCACGCCCTGCGCCTTGAAATCTCCCAATCGAGTGACTGCACCCTGGCTTCCCGGTCTGCGACCTCTTCAAACGCCGCGAAATCGGCCGCCGTAACGAGGTGAAACCGAAGGTCCGCATCGCCGTCCGTTATACGTTTGGGAAGTACCCCGTCGCGTCTGGAAAGGCGACTCTTCCAGAAGTTCTCGTCCCCTGTGAAACGTCCCTTCTGCACAACGCGAGCTTCGTGAGCCTGGGGATTGACGTACCATCGAACGCGGTTACGCGCATCGTCATAGCGCAGGGCGGCCTCGGTTCTCGCCTGATTTTGACCCCGAGCTCTCTCGAAGAAGCTGCGCTCATCTGGATTCTTGCACTTCCTGAGCGCCTGCTCGAAAGGGTCGCCGGATTGCCTTGGCTCCTCCTCGGCGGCCTTGGCCACTCCCGCGGAAGCTTCCAGGCGCCCAGGATGCCCGACTGTCGGTCCCTGAGAACGGCGCGCAGGAAATACGGCAGCTTCCTCAAATATGCGGAGGAGGTCGGAGTCGTTCTTGGAGCGCAAGAAACTTACTAGGTCAGCCGACGTTATCTCCTTCCAGGCAATACCATGATGATCCATGGTCTTCTGCAGATTGGGAGGGACGCGATTGCCGATGAGCATAACGCGAATGGTCGGATCCGCACTCGATAGGAGTATCCCCTCATAGGACAAGATCTGCCCCATGTGCTCATCCTTGATGGGGCCCCACTTCAACTCGGTGATTAGAGTCCGCTGAAATCGGTCCAAGAACACCAAGTCCATGCGTCGGCCGTACCTGATCATCTGACGGCCGATCAGTTGCAGTCCTTCCTCGATCAATTCCGGGTACATCGCTAGCGCGGTTTCAAAATCCTTTTCGGATGGCATATCACGCTAGATTATACATCGCAGTGGTCCTGTTCGATCAGGCTCGCGTCGACTTCCTCGCCGGGCCGGGGACTTCTCCGCCACATGTAACCTGCGGTTGCGAAAGGGTCAAGTGCACGACATCGATTCAATCCCCAAATACCTCCGGCTCTTTGCACATCAGCTCGAGGACCGAATTCTCGAACAGTTCCCACCTTTGCACCAGGCCGGTGAACCACTGCCGGCCGAACTGCGCCATCTGCGGCGGACTCCGTACCCGGCCCAGTCGTTGGCCATCGCGGGAATCGCGAAGCGGTGGGAGGCGGAGAGCGCTGCCGCCGCAATCGCCGAATGCGGCACGGGCAAGACTCTGATCTCGCTCGGCGCCATGTACGTTCATGCGAAAGCGAAGCCGTTCACGGCACTCGTCATGGTGCCGCCGCAGTTGACTATGAAGTGGTGCCGAGAATGCCTGCTGACGCTGCCCAGGGTCCGCGTCTTCCTGATCGACGGGATCCGGAATGGCGTCGGGTCGAATGGGCACACCGGTGTCAACGAGGTCCACTACCGTAACGGTCGCATTGTGCGCGAAGGACTGCGGACCACGTTGAGCGAAATGCGCCTCGGCGGGAAGTGGAGGTCGGCGCGAGAGCGGTGGGCGAAATTGTGCGATTGCCCCGCCGTGTGGGTGATCTCCCGCGAGGTCGCAAAACTCGGCAACTTCTGGCGACACGCCTACGGAGTGCCGCGGAGCGGGCCGTTCAACGGATCGGTCGTCAATCCTGATACGGGGCGACCGGTGCTGACCGAACAGGACCAGTTGCGGAGAGCGGACTTCCGAAAAACCAAGCACAGCGAACTCGTGCTTCCGGATGAGCAGACCACTCCCGCCAAAGCTCGTCGTGCGATGTTCAGCGCGCTGTGGCAGGCCGATGGAACCAAGGTCCGGCGCTACGCACCAATCGATTTCATCGGTCGCCACTTGAAGGCTTTCTTCGATTACGGCGTCGCTGACGAGGTGCACGAGTTAAAGGGTTCGACGGCACAAGGCGCCGCTCTAGGCACGATCGCATCGTGCGCCCGGCGCTCGGTCATTCTCACGGGCACCCTGAACGGCGGCTACGCGGACGAGCTCTACAACATCCTCTTCCGGCTCGATGCGAGAAAGATGCTGGCGGAGGGATTCGCCCACGGAGATGCGGGCGTGCGGGCGTTCTCGGAGACGTACGGTGTGCTGGAGAAGGTCACCACGATCGACCCGACCGACAACGCCTGCTCGGAGAAGCCGAAGGTCGCCACGCGGGTCCGCCGGCGGCCTGGCGCGTCGCCGCTGTTGTTCGGTCGGTTCCTCATGGAACTCGGGGCATTCGTTTCGCTCGAAGACATCTCCGATGCCTTGCCGCCATACGACGAGGAGGTCGTCACCGTGGAGATGGACGCGGCACTCGCCCAAGCCTATAACGTGCTGGAGGAGGACATCACAGCCGCCCTGAAAGAACACCGGGGCAACCAGTCGGTTATGAGCACCGGATTGAACGCTCTGATGCTCTATCCGGATCGGCCGTTTCAACTCGGAACTCTCTACGGGTACGCAGCGAATCCGGAGACAGGCGAGCGCGAGCGCTTCGTGATTGCAGACCCGCCCGACCTGGATGAGAACGCGTTGTACGCAAAGGAGCGGCGCCTGGTGGAGGAAATCAAGGCCGAACTCGGGCAAGGGCGTCGCTGCCAGATCTATGCCGTTTACACGCAGAAGCGGGATGTCACTCAGCGACTGAAGAACTTCCTCAGCCGCGAAGGCATTCGAGTTGAGGTGCTGACCACGGCTGTGCCACCGGAGGCCCGCGAGGCCTGGTACGAGCGGCAGCTGAAGGCCGGCATGCAGGTTTGCATCGCTCATCCGCGCCTCGTCGCCACCGGGTTGGATCTGCTCCACTTCCCCAACCTATTTTTCTACGAGTCCGGCTATTCAGTCTACGTGCTGCGCCAGGCCAGTCGGCGCAGTTGGCGCATCGGGCAAAAGCAGCCCGTGCGTGTGAAGTATCTGGCCTATGCCGGGACGATGCAGGAAAACTGTCTCCGGCTGATGGGGAAGAAGCTCCTGGTGTCCCTCGCAATGGAGGGCAAGTTCGCCGCAAACGGTCTGCAGGCTCTCGACGACGACGGCGACATGCTAACTGCGATGGCTCGCGAACTCGTGACTCAGAAGGGCGTTGGCGAGAAGGCCGACGCCTGCTGGCGCGAGGTCCAAAAGCAGCACGCTCGACTGCTGGAGAGCCAGCGGATTCGGACGGCCGACCAATCGCCAGAACCCTTGGTTGCCGTGGGTGTCACAGACGGCGCTGAGCCGACCACGCAGCCTTTGGAGAAACCGGAAGCGCTGGTTGAACTGGCCATGGCCCGCCGGACGGTCGCACGCCGACTGCGTTACGCCGATGACGCCCAACTCCCATTGGCATTCTGACCGGGGGCGTCATTCAACGAAGTCAAGGAGGTGAGAGGCATGAGTGCGACTCTGGCCGCACCCAGCGCCACCGAGCTGGCGAAGGGCCTGAGCATGTTCGAGATCGACGAATCTCTCGCTGCGCTCATCGAGACGGCAGAGGAACACGCGGAGGCGAACAACGGCGAAGTGTCGCAAGAGATCAAGAACGCACTGGCGACATACATCGAGGCGTTCGGTCACAAGGTTGACCGCATCGCGAACTACCTGAAGGCGCAGAAGGCGGAGGCGGACCTGGCACAGCGCGAGGCGGAGCGCCTGCAGGCGCGCCACAGGGTGGCGGAGAACCGAGAAAAGCGGCTGAAACAGATGCTGGCGTGGTTCATGGTCATCCGCAACGTCCGGCAGTTGCGCGGCGCACTGAATACCATCACGCTGCAATCCAACAGCGCTTCGTCGCTGGTGGTTGACGGGAGCGCCCGTATTCCCGACAGCTTCTACCGCGCGAGGGTGGATCTCCCGTGGTGCGAGTGGTGCGAGATTCTGGAGATGCTGCCGCCGGGAACACTGCGCAACCGCCTCCAAGCTGCAGAGGGCAACACGGTCCAGAAGGAACTCCAGCGAGGAATCCTGTCGGACGCCGTGGGCCGGGGGCAGAAAATCGAAGGCGTCACCCTCGTCAAGGGAAGCCACATCAGGCTGCGGTGATGGTAGCGACATAGCAACGGGGTGCGCGCGGTGGTTTCAGAGGCTATGAGCTCGGGCAGAGCGCCCTAGTCGCTGCAGCTCGCCCGAATCCAGGGCGCACTTGAGCCATCCAGACGTCAATCCGAATGTTGCGACCATCTCGGCAAGCTCTGCGTTGTCTTGTCCTCGCCGGGATAATTGGATCCTGCTAGAAGGCTTACGACCTAGGGTATGGCTTACCGGTTGAGCTGTACGACCAAAACCCACACAATTATAGCTACAGCTGCGAGAACAGCGAATATCGTAAGACAACCGCTGCCGCTAGCCTTGTCTTCTTGCTTCGTCGCCGACGCAGGATCATTTTGCGCAAGCCACTCCTGACACTCTTTGGCGATGTCGGCACACCTCCTGGGGCCGATAGGGAGCTTCACAATGGCATCACATGGTTATCGTATGTCGTGCCGTCGCCGAGTTAGGGCGCAGAAGCCAAGCCACGCGAATCAGAGACACGGACGCCATAGCTCGATCAACAAACTCTTTCTCCATCTGCCAGTTGTTCAGGTTGTCCTTGTACATCCTGGTGGCGACATCAGACAAACCCGTCTCGTATTGTGTCGAATGCTGCGGGAACTCTCGGTGCTTCCGTGCCGCATCGAAGAATGTGTACGCGATATTGTGCGCTGCGTCCGCGGCCCTGGACCGAAGCTGGTTGTCGTCCAAGCCAAGCTCAATGGCCTTCTCGAGGCACGTAGTCGTTTCCTGAACTCGCGGACTCTCCACCGTCGATTGCCATCCCGCCGCAGTTCCCTTGCCTACCCAGGCTTCAATGTGTTTAGGGTCGGTCTCCAAAACCAACGAAAAGTATTTGTAAGCCTCTTGGTGGTTTTCGGACTGCTCAGCTATTCTGGCCAAAGCTAGGTAGTTGTCGATTGTCTTCTTTTGGACCTGATCCTGTTCTTTCAAAACCATGTCCACACCGCAGTACATGCATTTGACCCTCTCACGGTCATCGGGAACTTGTAGACTTCCACCGCAGTTTGGACAAGTTGCGGGTATAAATACCATGGAGTCTCCTATCTTTTTCTTGGAGCTTCGCTGGCGCCCACACCGCGCTTGTGCGGGCTGGCATGAAGCCCGACCGTGCTCGCGATCAATGCGGCGATCACTGCTTCCTGACCCTGTTTGACGATGAGTTGGCTACCGAGCTTGAGTTTTTCGCTGGAGAAGTTCGAGACGAGCTCCTGATCAGACGCCGCGTCGAATTTGATTGGGTCTATGAGAACAGGAACTTCCGTCTTGGCGCCCACCTCGGGCAAGTATACACCCGGCCGCCTCTTTGATCCGGTGAGGGGCACCGTCCGCCGGTACTAGTACTGGCACCAGTCCTGGCGGAAGAGGCCGAGCCGGAGCGCTTCAAAGAAGCCCACACCGCCAGACTCCAAGGCAATGTCCTTTCGGCGAGATCGACGAGCAAGCGGAGGCACCAAGTCGAAGTCAGATTCCTGCCCCCTTAGACCGTGTTGGACAGAGGTCCCCTCCGGGACGAACGCAGGGGCCGTGTTCGGCGCTTCGCGCGGCAGCAACTCGACTCTTCGTCAAGGACTGGCACTAGACCTGCGGCGGCTTGACCTCCCGGTTGATCCGCCTTTTTGACCGGACACGGCTGATCTGTTACGCTTGCCTCTCAGCATGAGCTGGATGATGAGTCCAGACTGGAGGCGAGATGGCTTGGATCGTGAGAGTCCCTTTTCGTCGGGCAGATGGCACGGCTGAGATCCGCGCGATCGAAACGGATGTTGACGACGCATCGAATGCGATTCCCCAAGCAAGGAATAGGAATCCGCAAGAGGGCTTTGATTGGGATGCAGCAAAGGTGTTGCGGAAGGAATAGAAATCAGTGACCCGTTTGCCCGCGCCCGCCCCGGCGTGGAAGACGGGTCTTGCTGATGATGGAGGGCAGGTCAAGAAACCTGACCTCGGGCGACTGCGCTAATGGAAGCCGGCGGCCTTGCGACGAGACGCGCGTTCCTGGGTGGGATGCTTCGGACCGAGGACGCTGCCTGAGCCATCGCCGAAGATTTGGTAGCCGGCCCAGTAGAAGGGGACGGCGTTGTTACCGAACTGTTCGATCGCGTCAAGCTTCGCGCGTTGCAGGGCGACGGTCCGGGCGTCACCCTGTGCCAGATGAGCGTAGAACTGAGTCATCAGGTAGGTCGAAGACGTGTCGCCGACGCTCCACATGCTCGCCAGGACGGACTTGGTGCCGGCGAATAGGAACGCCTTGACGAGGTTGGCTACGCCCTCCTCCCCTTCGACGCTGCCAACACCGGTGTCGCAGGCCGAGAGAGTCACCAGTTCGGCCCGAAGCGGCAGATTCCTGATCTCGCGCGCCTGGAGCAGTCCGTCTTCGTGGCCTTGGGCGTCTGGGGCCAGGAAAAGAGCCGCCCGGTCTGGGAATTCGACGTCCGGGATCCCGTGCGTAGCGATGTGAATGATATCGAAGGTGGCCAACGGCTGCGATTTGAACGCGGCCTCGGTAGCCTCAGGTCCCATGAGCAGCGTAGCCTGTCCGCCAATAGCGCGGCTGGCCGCGATGAGCTCATCTCGAGTATTCGGAAGGTCGGCGAAGGGATTGGGCGATTTCGCCCCGTCCGTAGCTGGCGCTCTGCCAGCCGCGAAACGCACATCGCCGACTCCCAGGAAATGCGGCGCTGAGGGCGCCGTTCTGCCGCCGGAACGCAAGAGGTACAGAACCGTGCCGGAAGGACAGTAACTCACGGCATGTGATCGAAGGACAAGGCGGCCTTCCGGATCGACCAGGGAATCATAGGGCAGGAAGTTCAGCTTGCCGTCCGGTACCACGAGCAGCCTCGGCCTGTTGATGCCGCGCAGCACCGGCTGGAGTAGTTCGGCATAGAGCCGTTGGCTCACCTCCGTGGCAGATGTTCTGGCGCGAATTCCGGTCAGGTACTCGTCGATGTCGCGTTCTATGCGCTGCCGGCCCTTCGGCAGGACGAAGACTCTGGCGTCCGTGCGGGTAATTCGCAGGCAGAACGCTCGGGGATCGTCGAGGACATATTCAAGAACCGCTTCGTCGCTGCGGAGCCGGGACTGAAGGATCCGAAGATCGACCGGTCTCGACCGGGCGATTGCTGCCTGCAATGGAGTCGCGCCAGCGTGGATCGGTGTGAAGTTCTGTTCCGCGGCGAAGAGCTTGTCCAGGAGATGTTGCCGTTTCTGCCGGTCCACCTCGTGTAGGAGTTCGACCTGGATACGGTTGATATCCCGTTGCGCCGAAGCTGTGAGGGGATCCGCCGACGGTTCGGGCCTCTGCTGACCTCGCAGGGCATCCGCGAGAGAACGGCCGCGCGCCTCCTCAATTGCGTCATAAGCCTCTTTTGTGTTGCGCAACTTCGTGGCTGCCAGGTTGAACCGGCCCAGGTAGACGCCGCTGAGAGTCGCGATCAACGAGCTTTCGAGCTGACGACTTGGGACGGTAACAAGGAGCGCATCGATCATGTCGGCGGCTTGCTCAAACAGTCGATCAGCCTCCGCGAATTCGCCCCTAGTCGCCTTCAGGTCGGCTAGGAGTGCCACATGCTGCGGAAGGTGGTACTTGTCTTCGAGGCCGTTCATGGCTTCGAGGCCTCGACTGGCGTATGTCTCCGCCGCCTCGATGTTCCCCGTGTCGCGGTAGGCCTTGGCCAGTTCGAACGAACTCCACGCGAACGCGTGGTGAAACCCCGCCGTCCGAGTAAGATCGTTCGCCGCCTGGAGGTACTCTATGGCCTTGCGGTGGCTCTCGGCTCCAATGCCTGCGACGATGAGTAGCTGGGCCTCCGCAGCGCGATTTCCATCGGCGCGCGCACGCTTGAGCGCGAGCTGGAGCAGCGCATCGGCTTCCGTGCGCCGATGCAGCGCGAGGAAGGCGCGGGCTTTGCCCTGATACGCCAGAAACGGAAAGCCGGCGTCGGGGGCCTTTGCGGCACGCCCGATCGCGACATCGCAGTAGTGGAGGCCGTTCTCCGTCTGCCCCGACTCCACCAGCCCGTTGCCGACCAGCGAGGTGTAGTAGATCGCGGCGCCGGGATCGTGGGAGAACTGCCAAAGGACCGCCTGCTTGACCATGCGTTCGGCGGTGGCGAACTCCCCGTCAAGGTACTTGATCTCACCGAGTTCTGCCGTGGCTCGCTCCTTCCAGCGCTCGTCCCCGAGCGTTGTGGCGAGACCGAGAATCTCCTCCCACAGATGGCGAGCGGCAGCCTCATTCACGACGCGTTCGCGAACGGCTTGCGCGACGAGGCAGCGAAGCTGGAGCGCCTGGTCGCGGTGGCTCAGAGCGTAGCGGAGGGCGCGGTCGACATCCGTGTCGTCTAAGCCGACCATCCCTCCGGTTTCGGCTGTGACCCAGATAGACCCCACCCTGGCGTACAGCGCATCCCTCTGATTTCCGGACTGCCTGAAGAGCTGCTCGGCTTGGGCGAAAAGAGGCTCGGCTTTGGGCCAGTTGTTCAGCAGGGCAAGGTCGTCAGCGCTTGCGAGGATGCTAGCTGGATCGTCGCTCTGAGCTCCCACACATCCGGCGACAAGGCAGATTAGCACAAGAGCGACGAGTCGGCCGCGCTCAGGAGCCGAGGTAGGCGCGCAGAGAACGCTAGAACTTGTTGACCCAGACATCCCCGAAGCCCTATCTCAACAATTCTGGCATACGGAAAGACAACGATGCCGCCTCGCCTCCATTCGTGGCGCCGCGCTGACCGCCTGCCGGACAATCGGGGGTGCGGCCAGATGTGACGAAGCCACCTTCGCAGCGCGCAGCCTTCGGGGGTGGTTACCGCATATCCGGAACAGACCGATGGCCACGCCCAGGGTACCGGGGACCCTGGGATCGCTAGGTCGCGCCCGACTCCCGTTGTCAGGGCTTACTGTGCGCCGGCTTGTATCAGTCCGAGCGGCAAAGCCAGTTGAGCAGCTCATCGGACCGAGTGATCACGCCTCCGCGATTCTCGCGGATCTGGCGGAGGCATTCGGGATGGACCTCGTGGTCGTTGTATCCTGTAGGCCTTCCTCTCTCAGCTCCCGACGCGGCGACGATCCACGAGTAGTTCGGCGATTTGCTGCACCCGTTCATCAGACCGCGAGGGAGCACTCCGAGTAAGCCTGCCACGGCTCCGTAGGTGGTACGCTGCCGATGGCGGTCGAGTACTGCCGCAATCCTCGGGAGCGTCCAAGCACCCTGCGCGGCGGTCGCCCTTGCTGCCTGGTTCGGCGACGCCGGAGGAGGAGCGGGCTTTGAACTGCTGGGGTGGGAAGTGCTACTGCGCTCCGGTATTGAGGGCACAGGCAGCGCGTTTTCGGCGTCGGGAGCACATTTCGAGAGGCGGAAGACTCTCAGCCAGTCCTTGGGTGCGCGGCCTGTCTTCATACACCGGCTCTCCAATTCCCTCAGTAGCTCCGCATCGTGCGGCACGACGATATAGCCGGTTGCAAGGTTCCCAACCATGAGGCATTCACGGCCCTGCTGCAACCAGATGGCGAGGAGAAGACAGAGGCACGCGTCGAGACGGTCTTGATCGCTTTTCTTCGGATCAGTCTTTCGCGCGGCCTCCGAAAGCCACTCAGCAAATCCGGGCGTGGAGTGGCAGGCGAAGAACCCAGCGGCCCGTTCACAGACAAATCTCCAGTCGCCCGACGAGAACGTTTTTGTCCGCTGAGGATTGTATTTCGGCAGTATGCCAGACACGCCCCGGCCATTCTGGAGCCATCTAAGGGCAATCAGCGCCAACACGGGATAGGTCTCGATGACTTGGGTGCCATCGGTGATGCGGAGCGGGTCGGCGGCACCGCCGAAGCAACGGAGGAAGTCCCAAACGGGCGCAGCGGCTCCGAACATTTCAACGCGTGACTGGCTGGCGGGCTGCATTCCGCCGAGGCGGAGGCTGACCGAGGGTGACACGATTCCCTCGACAGGGCGCTGTCCGGTTGAATTCGTCACAATTGTGGGCTGGTCGAGGAGGACGAGGGTGCGGTTCGGCCGGAACCGACGCTGCCAATCGAGAATCAGCTGCTCAGCTTCGGAATAGTTGACGACTTGGGGCGGCCCGATTTCCCGGAAAGCCCCGCCGCCTGGCAGGATGAGCCCAGCGATTGCGCCCGAGTTGCAGGCTGTCCAGGCGGAATCGAAGCCAACCAGCAGAATCATATTTTCCCCGACTAAGATAGCAGCTTCAGGGGGCAGGTTCGCACCGACCCGCAGGCCCGGCGCGTAGCGAAGATCACAGTGGGTAGCCTGGAGTTCTTTGTCAGTCCGAAGCGGCTCGACGGCTCCGACATGATTGAGTCCATCGGAGTTTGGTCGGGGATTAGCAGCGATACCGAACCTAACGCGGTCTGGGAGCAGATCAAGGCCGATTTGTAACAGATGGGTCTGGCCTCTGCTCTTCGGTTTCGCGCCTAGGGCAAAATCGGCATCGAACCCGGCTGCGTTGTGAGCCTCCCTAAGCGCCGCGCTGGCCGACTTTTCGTTGCTAATCCCGCCGGGGCCTCCCCGAACCGCGTTTGGGGCTCGCGGCCCGGATAATGCCCTGCAGCCTCTTGCCTAAATCAGCTTTGCGCCGAGCGTCATCCAGAGTGAGTATGCAAGCGCGGCGAGGGCCAAGAGGAAAAACCAAACGTGAAGACGAAAGAGCCACAGGACCCAACAATCGAGGCCACGAACAAAGGCCCGGCTCCGTCTCCTAGGATGCTGACTCGCCCTCCTGAAAGTCGCGTGGATATCCCACTGCCGTACCAGAACGCAAGCAAAGCCAAAAAGTGCGGCGAGCCCAAGAAAGAGGCCCGAGATCAGAAGACTACACTTGGCCGGGGGGCCGGGCAGGAACTTGTCATCCCGCAGCAGCCCAAACCAGTATCCGATCACGGCAACCGTGAACGTCACGATCAAATTCAGAGTGTACCCGCGCTGATCAAGGGCAGTCTTTTGCCAGCGTTGCGATCGGTCAGACGTCCTAGGGGAGCATCCCGGATTGTCGGTTCCCGGCTGTGACTTGTCTGCATCGTCCATTGTGTAGCGAGAGTAGCATACACACCCCAACAACCAGAAGGGCGACTCCGGTGAGGAGATAGCGACGCCTACTACACCGGATGACACACCTCGGCAACCGGAAGCGTGATAATGTTTCTTTCAAGACTTCCCTGCACCTTTGTAGCCCGCGCGAATCGCCAAACGGGCTCAGTTGATCGGTATTTCATCCGAAGGCCGCCATTGAAAACACGAACGCCAATACCTGAGGACCTCAAGTCCGACATTCTCAGCAAGTCGAATAACCGGTGTTGCGTCTGCCAGACGCCCTTTGTTCAGTTCCACCATATCGATGAAGACCCGTCGAACAACGACTTCGACAACATCGCCCCTCTTTGCCCCAACTGTCACAGCCAAGCACACTCGCATAGCACGCTCACGGTGAACCTCACCCCATCGCGATTGAAGGCGATGCGAGACCGATGGTACGGCTATTGCGACACGAGGAAGGACGCATCGACCATCAGTGCGAGTGGGCTGCTCCGGCTCAAAAACCTGGTCAACGCCTTAGGCTATGCGGATCATAGCTGGAAAAAGATGTTCTCCACGGTCGATCCGAACTACGCAAACATGAGCCGAGACGAAATCATCAACAGGGTGTTCTCGACTTCCAATCGTGACGATCTGGCCGTGGCTCTGGAAACCGTCAAAAACATGTACGGCAGCAAGTGGAGCGACGAACAGCTGCTTCAAAAGTTCAAAGCTGTGTGCAACGCATTCGGATTTGAGTTTGAAGATCTATGACCACTAAGTCCCCTCAGACCGCAGGAAAGGGCGGCGGCGCGAACCCCTCGCCGGCTGGCCGACTTGTGGGAACCAATCTGAGCGAGGGTGTGCAACGTCTTGATGGACGTTCCCTGAAGCAATGAGGACTACGTGGTAAGGGATAACCTTCTGACAGGTGCGCGGCAAGCCTTCACTAACTCATACCCGAGTGCTGTGATGTACGTGAACATCTCATTCCGGACGGCACCCGCCGCAGACTTCGAGCCCCTGACCCCTCGGTCCGTCAGTCCGAGGCGTTCGCAGTTTCTCAGGATTATTGCCCTCCTGGAGATGTGGTGCCTTTGCGCGTCCACAAACCGCCTCTCGCCTGCCGAATCTCCGGCACTCAGATCGGGCAACGGCCACACCTCGTGGTAGATCGCATCGATGCCAGTGATCGAGACGGCAACTTTCTGGACTGAGTTCGGGGACACTCCAGATTCACCGTAGCGGCGTGCCGCCTCGCTGAATACGTGATCGTACAGGTGGTCCAGAAACAGCACATCTTCCGGGCTTAATTGCCGGAGGATGTCTGTGTACGCGACCCGCAACTCCTCACGACGGTTCGGGTCCACCGCGTTCGCGAGAAGCGCGGCCCACTTCGTCCGGAGAGTGTCGTTGTCCTCCAAGGACGCGTGCTGGAGTATCGGAATCAGCACGGGAAGTCTCGGTTCCTCCGGTATGATCCCGGCGTCTGCGAGCATCTTCTGGGTCCTTGCCGTCACGATCTTGAGATTGCCTTCCTGCTCAACGTAGATCGCGTCCCTCTTTCCCTCCAAACGGGGAAGTACGAGACAGTTCCAGAGGTCGTAAACCGGCTTGAGCACAGCCTGCGTGGAGCCTTGCACGACTGCTGCGGCAACATCCTTCTCGTCCATGACGCCTGATTCTACCATCGCCAGCGTCGCCAGCGATTCGACGGTTGAAAGTGCGACGTTCGCAGCAACGTCGCGCGGATAGAAAGATTCCTCCCATCAAACGCCCCCGGGCTCCTGCAATCCGCGTTGACGCGTAGTCCCCGACGCGCGGATTGGGAATGCGAGGCCGGAAGGATCGCGCGTTCATCCGGCCACGTCAGCACCATCGCGGCCGTTCATCGTTTGGTATTAGATTTGAATGGTGGACGAGAACAAACAGGGGAGCACGTCTTCGAAGACTGCCGGGCAGAAGGCGGCGGAAACGAAAGGAAGAATCGAGCGGGTTCGGGAAGCAAGGATGGCGGCTTGGACCAGGAAGAACGGCAAGAATGACGCCCTGAACCCTTACTCCAAGCAGAACTATCCCCACTGAAAGGAAACCACATGATCGCATAGTCGCCGACACGGAGACTGGACCCTCGATGTCTGCAGCTGCATGTCTACCAATCGGCCGTCAGGAGGCTTGCGAGAGCCTTGCCGAGGCGAGTGATCGCCCGCCTGTTGGCCCGGAGGAGGCGGAGAGTCCGTAAGGGCGAGCACAGCGCGATTCGAAGGGCCTTACGCCCGTCGATCGCCCCCTGCGCGTCAAGCGCCTGATTGAAATCCGGGAGGTCCTGAGCTGCAGTGTCGCCTACCACGCGAAGGACGGCTGTGGGCAGGCCGGCTCGGTTGGCCGCGGCCAGGATTTCGTAGCTTTCCATGTCAACCACATCGGCGCCCGCCTGCGCTAGGCCAAGCCTGTCCTCGGCGGTGACCGCAATCCGGGCGGAGGTGATTCCAACAACAGCGTCGCAGGCCATGCCTTGAGCATTGAGCAACTCGCGGAGTCGGTGAGTAATCGACGGAGAACACTCCAGGGCCGCCTGGCCGTTCGCGGTGGACAAGCATCCCGTGTAGAGGACCAGCCGTGATCCCGGCAGCGATTCCTTGAGACCGCCGCAAAGCCCTACTACGAGGACGGCATCTGGTTTCTCCGCAGCGAGGGCGACCTCCGACCGACCGGTCCACGGCCGCAGAACCTGGGCCGCGGTCGAGTGAGCCAATTGGGGGCCCATGCCAGTGATGCGCAGATCGAGGTGATTGCGGCCCACAGAAAGAGACACGACACCCCGTTCGCGCTGGCCTGGACCGTTCGATGGCGCGAGCCTGAGGACGGGTGCCGCTTCCATTTTGGATGAGGCGAAGACACAAATCTTGCTCAGCGGTTGCCTCCTTCAACGAACTTCGATCGGATACGAGGTAGTCGCAAATGCGCCATCACGCCGGACTTGCAGAGTGAAACGGCCAGGCGGCAGTGACCTCAGGTCCGCCCGTACCTCAGCGGTCGTCACATGATCTCTCATGACGGCGGTCGCAGGCGCTTCCAGTCGCGCGTGCTGATCGGAGTCCACGACTGTGAAGAGATAGCGGCCTTCGTATGAGCCGATGGGCAGTTGAACAGTCAGGAGCAGATTCGCACGCTCGAGAATAGGTGGCTGGACGGCGGATTGAGCTTCGCTCGGTGTCGCCCCTCGAAAGGTCTCGAACGGCCGCAGATCGAGTACCTGCTTCCGAATCTCTGCGCTCGCGACCGCTACCCCTTTCGTCGCAGGCGGTGCGTAAACAACCGCGGTTCGATGGTTGAGATAGAAGACACCCGCGCACACGATCACGGCCAGGACCGTGGCCGCAACACCCGCAAGCATCCTGGAGCGCCTTCGCTGCCACGCGGTCCGAATCGTGTCGTACTCCGCGAAACACGGGGAGCAGGTGGCGACATGTTCGAGATCCGCAATCTCATCCGCCGGCTGGCATTCGTCGCGAGCCAGGGCTTCCAGGCGCTCGCGCCCAGGGCAGCCTGCCCTGTCGGGATTGGGGTACGACGTGCGGACGCGCTCCCGGGCTACACGCAGCAGGCGGTCCTCATTGGCTCCGAGGAGCGTGTTGTCGGCCGGCTCTGGCCGTTTCATCTGGAATCTCCTTGACCACCGCAAATCTTCTCCAGCCCACGATAAAACCTGTGCCGAGCCTGTCCGGCCGAGAAACCGAACACCTTCCCGACCCTCCTCCATGGCTTGCCAAGCACCCGGAGCGTCCACATCACCTGCATCTGGTGGTCCGCGCGTTGCAGGATCTGATCCACCCATATCTGGAACTCGAGCTCGTCCACGGAGCCAGTTGCAGGTGGAGCGCTTAGCTCGAGGTCCCGGCTTAGGCCCCGGTACTCCATCCGGCTGTCCCGGGCACGCACGGACTTGATGAGATTGATGGCCGCCACACGGCAGACACCGATCACGGAGCGGACCTGGCCAGGATGACGACGGACGTAGTCCGAGACCTGATCCGCCACTCTGTCGTTGAGATCGCCCGCGCGTGTTGAGTCGCCGAGTTGCTGGCCGACGTAGTTCCAGAGCCACGGCCAGAGGGTCCGAAGGGCGGCAGCGACCTCAGCGTCTACTGCGGGGCTGACATAGAACTCGGGAGCGCGCGCGTGGTACTCACGGCCACTTCCGGACATAGTTAGCATCCTCCCCACTGAGCCGGCCACCGTCAGCAGCTACTTCCCCTATATATACGACAAACGACGCTGGTCGATTTTGACAAGAGAGCGCACTTTTTTTCGAGTCCCTGTGGATCGGCCCGCAGGCTGCAGATTTCTCTTGCCAAGATTCGGAGTCTATGGCCAAATAATCACAAGGCACACCGGCGCTCGCCGGTCTTCGGAGGGGAATATGAGCTGTTTGCATCGCATCGTTCTAACCGTGTCCGCATCGGCCGTCGCGTTCGCCCAGGCGCCCACAGGCGAAATCGCCGGCACCATTTATGATGCCAGCGGAGCAGTGATTCGAGCTTGCTCCATCAACGTGCAGAACGTCGAAACCGGATTCGCGCGCTCGATTGTGAGCAATCAGGTTGGCCAGTACAGCGCGGCGTCTCTTGAGTCCGGCCGCTACAGGCTGCGAGTAGAGGCCAATGGATTCCGGACCGCTATTGAGGATGCGCAGGTCGCAACTGGGGCTGTGACCAGAGTCGATTTCACCTTGGAGGTCGGGGAGGCCAAGGATGTCGTCACCGTTGAAGCTGTCGCGCCCTTGATCGATCATGAGCGTCACACGGTCGACCAGATCGTCTCGCGTGAGCAGATCCAGGCGCTCCCGCTCAACGGGCGCAGCTTCCTGCAACTCGCATTTCTCGCGCCAGGTGTCACCGTGTCGGCCGACAACCAAGGCCAATACAACCGCGCCTTCGATGTGTCCGTGCTCGGCAACGATCCGGACCGAACGCGGATCACCGTCGATGGCGCCCGGATCAACGATCCGGTTGACGGTGGAACACAGCAAAACTTCTCCCAGGAGATCGTGCAGGAGTTTCAGATCAGCTCCGCGAACTTCGACCTGTCCACGGGCTTGACCGCCAGCGGAGCGATCAACGTCGTCACGCGGAGCGGGTCAAATCAGCTACACGGGGACGGATTCTTCTACTTCCGGGACCACAACATGTCTGCCTATCCGGCCTTGCAGCGCGACCCTATCGATCCGGACCCGTTCTTCGCGAGACGGCAGAGCGGTCTGTGGGTCGGCGGACCAATCGCAAAAGACCGGTTGTTCTTCTTCTCAAGCTACGAACACAACAACCAGCAGGGTGTGTTCAGCACGGTGCCCGCCGACCCCAGCTTCGCATCCTTCGCAGGAGTGACCCCGAGCCCCTTCCACGAAGATATGGTCAACGCACGTCTGGACTACCGGGTCTCCTCGAATCAGACCGCCTTCCTGCGCTATTCGCACGATTCGAACGACAGCTTCGCGCCACGCGAAGCCAACTCACTGCCGTCCGCCTGGGTCAGTAACACCAACTTCGCCGACTCCGCCGTTGCTTCCCTGATCAGCAATATTCGCAGCAACGTCGTGAACGAGTTTCGGTACTCTACCACGTTCTGGTCCAATCACAATGCGCCACCTACGGCCCAACTGTGCCCCGGATGCGTCGGGCTCGATGGACCGCATTTCACCGTTGATGGGGCCGGCATCGTCTTCGGCAATGAAATCAACTCGCCGCAGACCCGGCTCGTCCGCCGGCACATCTTCGCTGACAACCTGACCTGGCAGCGCGCCAGCCATCGCATGAAGTTCGGCGGCGAATGGGAATACCTGAAAGGCACCGGTACGTACGCGCTTGACGCTCCCGCCGCGGTAGCTCTGTTCTCTCCTCAGGAGGTGCGCCAATTGGCGCCCCAACTCGCTCCGTTCTTGCCGGCATCGTTCGCGTCGGTAAGCGACGTCCTCAAGCTGCCGCTGGAGAACTTCATTTTCGGAGTAGGCGATGTCAGCCAGCCACCGGCGTTTCAGCGGGACCAGGCAGACCACGACAATATCCTCCACGCGTACTGGCAGGACACGTGGCGCCTGCACCCGCGGTTCAGCCTGAACTACGGCCTGGCATGGTCATTCGAAACGAACGCGCTCAATCACGACCTGACAAAACCCACGTTCCTTGCGCCCATCTTCGGGCAGTCCGGGCTCGGGAACGAGAAGCACGCATGGCACCACTTCACACCCGCCCTCGGATTCGCCTGGTCGCTGCCGGGCAACAAGACGGTGATTCGCGGCGGCGGCGGGATCTACTACGACACCCTAAACATCGAGAACCGCCTGGTCGAGCGCGCCTACCTGGGTCCGCTGGGGACGGGATACCTTCCGCTGCCCGGGTCAACCGTGCCGAATCCAATCCCTGGTTTGCCAGGCGTGCCGGTGGGCACGCCGCTGAATTTTCTCACGCCGACGGCCTTCTCGGGCGCCGCCCTGGCGGCGATTCTGCCGTCGGTGCGCGCTGCCGCCGTGCAGCAGTTGCAGATCGATCCGAACAACACTGACCTCCAGGTCCGGAACATCGATGTGTTCAAGACCGGAGCGGACCTGTTCCCGCAGGATTTCGTTCCCGCCGATTCACAGGATCTCAGTATTGGGGTTCAACACCAGTTCGACGACAGCTTCGTGGTTACCGCGGATTTTGTGTATCGCCACTCCCTGCACCAGATGCTACGAGGCGTCGATCTGAACCACTTCTTTGCGGCCGCCGGCCCTGTCATCCCGAAGTGCCAGCCAGCCGTGGCCTCCGTGCCAGGTGTTGAATGCTCGAATGGTCCGATAGAGGCGAGCATCAGCGGCGGACGATCGACGTACAAAGGCCTGCTGGTGCGAGCCGAGAAGCGTTTCGGCCGTCGCTTCCAAGCGCAGGTCTCGTATGCGCTCCAGGACGAGGTGGGCATCTACGGCATGTTCGACGTGTACACGCCGATCTACAACTTGAACAACTGGTTCCAGAACGTCGGCCCTGCTCTTCCCCGCCACGTGCTGAACATCTCCGGAATCGCGAACCTGCCGCTCGGCCTTGAGATCGCGTTCATTTCGACCTTCAACAGCGCGGCGCCGTTTCAGCCGGTCATTTCGAGCGTGGACTTCTATGGAACCGGCATCAACGGATTTCTGCTGCCCGGATCCGGTACGAATCAGTTCAACTTCGGCCTTGGCAGCTCGGATCTGGTGCGCCTAGTCAACGCCTACAACCAGATGTACGCAGGCAAGAGGGGCCTCAACCCGACCCAGGTGTTCCCATCGATCACTTTGCCGAGCCAGTTCGGTTTCGGGCGGGCGTTCAATTCCCAGGACCTGCGAATGACAAAGGCGTTCCGATTCGGCGAGCATCTCGAATTGCGCGTGTTCACGGAGGTTTTCAACGTGCTCAACTACGCGAACCTCACGGGCTACGAGAACGACCTGCTGTCGCCCGCGTTCGGCCATCCGACCGCCCGAGCGGGCAACATCTTCGGCACCGGCGGCCCACGCGCGTTCCAACTCGGCGCACGCTTGGTATTCTGACGAGGCCATTACGCTGTACGCTACCGCGGGCCCGGCAATAATGGAACGGACAGATGCCACGGGACCTCCCCTGAAGGAACTACCGGGTTAGTTCCAAGAGTCCCAAAGCACTGCGTCGGATACGTTAATCCCCCATGGGCGCCATAGTCTCCCCGGGGCCGCGCGCCCCCTGCGCGCTGAGATCGCGGCTGTTCCCCCGTGCAGCCGGCGCAGCTTCGCCGTCAAATCCCCCTGTCGCCATCTATCTATTCAGTAGGGGGCACCCTCTGATCCACCAATTGCCGTAATGGGTTTCGGAGATGTGTCCGATAGACCTGGGCTGGCCGCTTCCGCCCCTGTCGCGACGTCTCGGGGACCGGAGCTCTTGCGGCTGACAGAGGGGCACGGCGTGACTACCTGGCGATTCCAGCATGGCAGCAGACCTGGCGCCGCAAAGCGAAGGAAGCTGGGCAAACCGCGAGGGCAGACGTGCCGGTGGACACCGGATTTGGACACGCTTCTGAAGGCTGCGTGGGCCAAGGGAGGCCTTCGTGCCGCCCGCCGAGCAATACACACGCTGCAGCCAGCATGGTCTCACTATTCGATCAAGAGGCGCGCCGCGATCCTCGGCCTGAGGCGCCCCAGATCTCCGCTGTGGTCGAGTACCGATGAGAACAACCTCGAGCGGTGGATTGAAGGCAACGCGTCTCTGGCCCGGATCGCGACGCGTCTGGGCCGGACAGTAGCGGCCGTCCGAAAGAGGCTCTGGCATCTCGGACATAAAGCCGAGAGCCTCGGCGGGTACAAGGTGAAAGAGGTGGCCGACATGCTTGCTGTGCCGCCCGCCAGGGTTCAGTACTGGGTCGCTGAGGGTCTGCTGCTGACGAAAGGAGGGCGGATTACTGAAAGCTCCTTCTCAACGTTTCTGTGTGACCATTGGGGGAAGATCCCCTTCCAGACTCTGAGCCGGGACATGCGGGCCTGGCTGGTGGAGATGGGATATCCGGCGGAGAACGCTGAACGCAAGGTGCGAACAGCCGCCGGCGAGTGAAAACCTAGTCTGAAGGCCGGACGCAGTAGGCGTCGGCTGCCGCCACCCATTCCGCGAATGGCGGGAACGAGATCGGGCGACTCTGTGACCACAAGTCGCGACAGCGCTCGCGGTAGTGAATGAGCCGCTTGTAACGAGGATGATGGCGAACGTGATGCCGCAAGGCGGAGATCCAGTCCTCGGCTCTCGCGGTTGCGCGCCAGTTGGCGTCTCCTAACCGCACCAGATGGAAAAAGAAGGCCAATCCCCACGTCGGTGCCGGGCAAGATGTGGTCAAAAGGTCGGGGTAGCGGCGGCCCAGCTCGCTCATCACTGACTCGCTGAGGCCCTTCCCGGGCCCGGACACGCAGGCGACCCAAATCGCGCAAGCTCTGGATTCCAGCAAGTCCGAAACGGCATCGCGAAGCCGGCTCGGCTCGACCCGGGTCACGCCCTCGACGGCACGGGCCTCCTCGGCCCCGGTCTGAGATAGCGCACTCGTCGAAGTGATGGCGATCGTCCATTCCTCAAAAGTCGGCCAGCGGGTCGGCCGATGGCGGCGCCACTCGGCTATGGTGCGGTCCCAGAGGATCCAAGCCAGTTCGGCGCGGCGGTTCTTCTGCGCGTGATACGTTACCGCCGCAAACCAACCATTCATCTTGGCCTCAGCAAAATTGTGCGCTGCGATCCATTCCTCAAGAGCACGCCAGTTGAAGTGCCCCTGATCGGGATGATCCGAGTCCAGAAACCCTGGGCAGCGACGATCCAGGGCGGATCGGACGCTTTCAGGAACGTCCTCTGCCGTCTCAGCGATCGCGCGCACCCACAAAACAAATGTTAGCCAGTGGACGTAGGCTTCTGCGGCTTGGTGCAGCCGCCTCCAAGGTACGAGCAGCGCCTCGCGGAGCGCCTCTTGGTCAGCATCGCCACGGAATTGCGCCGCCGGCCCATCGAGGTTTCTTCTTGCCATCAAGAACCTGCTCTCTGGAGAGGCGTCCACAACCTCTTCAAAACCTCTTCACTGTAGCAACTCCAAGATCCATTGGGGATGGTCGGGGAGAAGGGGCCTGCGTTCGAGAGTTGGATTTGCGCGGCCAGATGGTGGTGGGTTTAGCGCTCTGCGACCGACCCGCGCCACCACGTCGTTCACCTCCAAGGAGTTTGCCGAGCCAGTTCCGAGGGCGCCGCCCCCCTCGATCCCGCATGTCCCTCCTCTAGAACTATATCCGCCGCTCTAGCAGAATGGCGTGACGTACCGCGCCAGGATGGTGGCGATCTAGCTCATGCCCATGCCTCCCGACCCCGAAGACAGGCGGACCGCCGTCTCGGAGTCGGCTGGCGTAAGCCGTGAGCCCTCGGCAGCGGACATCAATGCTGCAATCTCGAGGGCATTCGGCGATAGTCTTCAGGCCGTTGATAGGCGGCGCGCGCGGCCTTGATATCCGTCCAGGCCCTGCGCCTGCCTGCCTGGGTGATGGCGACAGCGAAATTCGTTGCCCTGGCAACAGGTGTCCTCCAGCAGGCAACATTCGCAAACGGGGGCCCTCGGTTTACAGTGGCCTCCGGGAGTCCGGCAGGATGCTCATAAGACCTTGTATAATCAAGAGCTTGAGGAGCCCTAAGCGTTCCCGAAACAAGCTTTCGTGCGGTCTTGGCGTGACCGCGTCTGCTCCGGTGCTCTCGTCTTCGCGAAGGATGATCACTCGCAAGCCCTAGTAGCTTGTTTGAAGGGTCAAACGGACATCCACGGTGGCGACAATCTCGATTCCCGACTGGCCCCGATACCAACAATTGATCCTTAGCCTTGCGTACGGGAAGATCCTCCCCGGTACCATCTATCTACATCGCGAGACCGACGCGTGCCGGGATGGAGATCTCGGCAAACTGCTGCTAGCACTTGCGCAACAGCACGGGATAGGGGATGAGTTCAATGTGGTTAAGTTCCGGACGGACGCGCTCCGACTCTCATTCTTGTCTTACCCCCGCTTCTTTGAAGATCCGCACCCGCCGCTGGAAGACGCGGTCGCAATCGACCTTGTGTCCGGTCGCACATACCGCACTTCCTACCGAGATACACTGAATTCTCCAATACTCCATCGCAAGGAACTGTTGCTCTCGCCCAAAGACACGCGCGTTCCTGAGTTCGCGGCTCTCTCTGCTGCCGAAGAGCAAGCTGGGCTCTATAGCAATAGTGCAGTGATAGGGTTCCGCATCAATTGGGAACGCCTTCTCGCCACTCGTCGGCTTGCCTTCGACGGGCACTCACTTGTTTGCCTAACGCCCGTTCCTGACGACAGCGGGGCTGTGGCGTCAAGTGCGCCGGCAATCGCCGTAGACAGACACAAGACGGCGCTAACCAGGTATGATCTTTCAAAGCCTGTCAGGAGCATTCTGGAACACGGGCAACTGCCTCCCGGATCCCGGTTCCTGGACTATGGCTGCGGTCTAGGTGCGGATGTCCGGGCTATCCGCGAGCTCGGCTTCGAGGCCGATGGCTGGGATCCCATTTACGCGCCAGAAGTTGTACGTACGGAGGCGGATGTCGTCAACTTGGGGTATGTGCTCAATGTGGTCGAGGATCCAGTCGAGCGTCTCGAAACCCTCGTGTCAGCCTGGCGCCTTAGCAAGCGCCTGCTCGTTGTCTCGGCATTGATTGGCGACCCCACCGTCACCTCACCGCAAGCTACACGCTTCAGTGATGGAGTGCTCACTCGGCGCAATACGTTTCAGAAGTACTTCGCGCAACAAGAGTTGCAGCGGTACATCGAAGACGCCCTTGAGGTCTCCGCGGTACCGGTCGCTCTTGGTATCTTCTACGTCTTTCGCAACCCTGAGCAACACCAAGCCTTCCTACAGTCTCGCTCGCGCCGCAAGTTCGAGTGGAACTCTCTCAGCGCTGGTCTCCAAAAGCGCGAGCGGCCATCTCGCGAGCCCCAACCGCGTCGGCATGTGAAGGTCGACAGATTCGCTCAGCACTGGCCCCTTCTGGAGGAGTTTTGGTCCACAGCGGTCTCACTCGGACGGATACCGCTTCAGCGGGAGTTCTCGCGCTACGCCGAGCTCTGCGACGTCTTTGGATCTGCCAAACGCGCATTTCGCCGCGTTGCTCGGGGGAGAGAGGACGTATTTACACGCGCTCGTGCGGCTCGGCAATCCGATCTCGTTGTTTACCTTGCCAGCGCGAGCCTCCGGAAGCCGATTCCTTTCACTCACCTTCCAGAAACCGTCCGAGCCGACATAGCGGTCTTCTTCGGATCTTACAAGCGCGGTCTTGCTCAAGGCCGGGCGTTATTGTACTCCGCAGCTGACCCCGATACGATCGCGCTAGCCTGTGACGAAGCTGCGGTGGGCTGGCAGGATACTCGCAGCCTCTACGTTGCTACCTCGATGTCGGACAGGCTTCCAAATGTGTTACGGACCCTCGTGTCTTGTGCCGAACTCTTGTTTGGGGACACGCGGGAGGCCGACATCATGAAGATTCACAAGATGTCAGGTAAGATAACGTTTCTCTCCTACAGGGAGTTCCATTCCGCGCTGCTTCCCGAATTGACTGTACGAACCCGAATCAACCTTCGGAGAGTTCAAGTCGAAGTCCGCGAGCATGCAGGTGAAGGCCAGTTGCTCTATTTCAAAGAGAGATTTCTTGATCCCGAAGATAGTCAGCGACCTCAACTTCTGCGTGTCTCGGAAACACTGAAGGACATTGGCCTTCAGGATTCGCCGTTTTCGGGGCCGAGGGCAGCGGATCTGCGAAGGATTCTCGCAGATGCTGGGCGCGGCGAACTTATCGGTGAGCTCGGCCTAGTTGGCCGGGAAGGAGCGACGCAATGATCGAGATTCGGCACAACTTCGACCCCGACTGCTTTATGTGGCTATGGGCCAAGTATGTGACCGGCTTTAATGAGAAGCACCACTGTACCAACAGCATCCGCGGTCGATACTCGAAAGCGTTCAGCAAGAACAACCCAGACTTCTGCAAGACACTCGCTGTGCCCATGAACGAGCAGCCAGGAGGGTCATTCTACGCAATCTACGTCTGCGGCGTATCGAAGCAGGGCTATTCCAACAAGGCGAACTATGCGCATAATGTTCACGCGGTCATTCGCCCGGAGCCCCAGAGCGTCGACTCCTGGTCGTTCGAACGTTGGACGATGCTCGTTCGCGGTGGGACATTCCTGCCAATCCCGCCTGACGAGACCGAGCTGCCTGACCGGTACCGTTCCCTGCCTGCCGAGTTCACGTCTTGCCGCATCTTCCGTTGGTCAGCATCGTTCTTTGAGAAATCAACAGCGAGCGGTCTCAGCGCCTGTCCCACCCCGATTCGCGGTTAACGCCTGCAAACACCACATCTCGCGTTTCTTCGTGCGAACGACCGAACGACCTGGCCCTGTAATCAGGCGCAAGAGAGCTCCGCTAGCCGTCGATAGGCCAGTGCGATACAGCGGACGGCCTCTAGAACCTCCGCTTGTGTAGTAAAGCGGCCGATACCAACTCGGATGGTAGAGAACGCCAAGTCGCGGATGAGGCCTATGGCGGTTAGAACGTATGAGGGCTCCAATGCCCCGCTATTGCATGCGGATCCCATGCTGAGCGCTAGCTGCGGAACGTTCAGAATAAGGGCCTCCGCATCTATTCCTGGAAATGTAAGACTGCTGTTACCTGGGAGGCGTCCCGTCTGGTTCCCATTGATGTTGACGTCCGGGATCGCCGCGCGGAGCTGCATCTCAAGTAAATCGCGGAGCTGCGAAATGCGGGAGGACTCCTCGTCCATTTCTGAATAGCAAATGCGACAGGCCTCTCCGAAGCCGACAACGCCCGGCACGTTCTCGGTACCCGCGCGGAAACCCAACTCCTGCCCACCGCCGAGGACAATGGGTTGAAGTCTGTCGTTTCTAGTCCCCTGCCGCACGAACAGCGCACCCACGCCCTTCGGGCCGTACATCTTATGGGCACTGAGAGACAGGAAATCCAACGAGAGGTCCCTTACGTCGATCGGAATCTTCCCGACGGCCTGAGCCGCATCGCAATGCATGAGAGCACCCTTGCTGTGCGCGAGGGCGCTGAAAGCGCGAATGCTCTGGAGTGTTCCAATCTCGTTGTTGGCCGCCTGCACAGACACGAGGAGGGTGCTTG
Organism: Bryobacterales bacterium; assembly: GCA_963841635.1. Taxonomy (GTDB): domain Bacteria; phylum Acidobacteriota; class Terriglobia; order Bryobacterales; family Bryobacteraceae; genus DASWZN01. Next base: position 5,318,621 of record CAWJDO010000002.1, on the reverse strand, counting down.
AATCGATCAGCTCGCTCGCCCGATCCTGGTCAACAACTCCTCTGTGGTCCACTGGCAGTAGCGTCAATTCGAATCCCTGGTGCACTAGCTCCTGGATCGGCCGTAACACCGACTTGTGTTCTATCGGAGTTGTGGCGATCTTCGTTCGTGGCCCGCTATGGCGGCGGGCGGTGCCCTGTATTGCCAGATTGTTGCTCTCTGACGCGCTGCCGGTAAAAACAATTTCGTTCGGCAGGGCACCGACAAGCCTGGCCACCCTCTCGCGCGCAGCGTCAACCGCAGTTGCAGCCGCGCGGCCCGCATGGGACAGAGCACTAGATGGGTTTCCGTAACACTCAGAGAAATACGGCAGCATGGCCGTAACAACCCTCGGATCGCAAACCGTCGTCGAGTGATTATCCAGGTAGATCAGCTTCGGGTGTTCAGGTGCTAGGTGAGTCTGCACTTGATGATCCGTTCGTACTGGCGGTACTCTGCGTCTAAATTGTAAAGCTGGTCCCAGATAAGTTGCCGCATCTTCATCGCTGGGCGGAGGCAGCATCTTTCGAAGTCCTCATCCGAGGTTTCACCATGCGGAAACAGGATCTTCATCATTCCGCTGGCGATTGACCGAACCGCCTCTTGATTTCGTTTGTAGGCACGCTCCCCCAGCAATTCAATCCTTCGGGCTGCATACTGGTCAGCAGATAGGTCCTCCCGAAGTGCGAGCAGCGCGTCTCCAAAGAAGTCGGCCTTCAAACCCACCGAATCTGCAAAGGAACGGCTACTGAGCTTCTGAGTTTCCCAGCCGGGGATAATCCCCTTGAGCCGATCCAAAAAGGCCGTCTCGCGGAGAAAGTCTGGCAGCTCCTCCACTAAGACGTCGCGAACGGGCCGTTGCTGTTCATCGAGCGCGATGTTCGCTAAAAGGACGAAGCTCGAGTCGCTGGCGGTCTGGTAAAGGCCTCCACGAGTCAGCACACCATTCGCGAGATAACCCTTTAGGCCGCCTACGATCTCCTCTGGCTGCTGGAACTTCAGGGTTTGTACTTCATCCAATACGACTACAGCAAATCGAGCGAGCAATCCCCATTGACCGGAGGCATTGTTAACAAACAGAACAGCAGGTGAAATGTTCCCTCCACTGACGAGGCGGACCTTTGGACTGATGTTCTCGTATAGATAACTCTTCCCCGTGCCTTTTGGAGCAAGTTCCATGAGATGGAGGTTCTTCTGAACAAGAGGCAGCAACCGACACAGCAATACAAGCTGCTCACTCTCGCTGAAAGTCGCAGAACTGTACCCCATAGACGTGAGCATCAGATCCCGCCATTCGCATAAGGTAAACTCCTTGCGCGCCTGCTTGTAGAGATCCAAGTTAACCGTGGCCTGCATCGGGCGGAAGCCGGTGATGGCAACTCCGTTAGACGTATTCACAACCTCCGTGACACCCCACATCCCCTGTTTGAGCAGGTCAGGGTACTGCTGGAGCAGATCGTCGCCGATCAGAACATCATCGAGGCCCAGCAAAGACAATTCCGCTACGGTCTCGCTGCTGCCCCGGCGCAGGCGCACCTCCGTCTGGACCGGAGTCAAAATCTTGACCGTCTCGCCCTGCACGAGGCGATATTTTATGAGCTCCTGATCGCCAGAGCCAGGGATGCGCTGTGCAGCCCATGCCTGTACCTTGTCAGCTTCTTCCCGGGTGAGCTGACCGATGCCGGGCACGATTGAGTCCAACACCCATTCGGCTACGTACGCCGGCACTCCTCGTTTCTGCAATTGGCTCGAAGGCAAACGGCGCTTGTCGATAGCGAGCCTGCCAAATACTCTCGCGACTTTTTCGGCAGTCGTCTCAGCATCTTGTGCAACGCCAGTGTCCATTTGCGTTCCTCTCAAAGCAGATCATCCAACATGGTGTCCCGACTGTACATTTCCTCAACCGTGAAGTCGGGCACTACCCTTTGGCTCTGCCGCTCGCCCGTCGGCAGGACGAATACCGTTGTCGCCTCTATGGTCGCAAGTTCCTTTCGCTGGGGCCAGTTCGTAAGCGCTTGTTCGAAACGGGCCTGCTTGAGGGGCCCAACCATGAGGGCCATGTCGATGCGAGTGTTCGGACAGGAAAGGCGAAGCTGAACCACCTGAATGCGCACGTCGGTTGGATTTGTTACGACCAACTCCAAGTGACCGGAGGCCCCAGCCACACCCCGGCCGGACAAGCGCGTGGCCAAGGAAAGCGGCCCCCGATCGCGAGTCAGTTCGATCCACGGTATCAGGACCTCTTCGGGGAACACGCCGCCGTGTGCAAAGCACTCAGAGCCAGTCTTTCCGTCAGACGTCAAGAATGCCTCGTCCGAAAGCACTACGGCGGCCGAGTTCGAGATCCCGAATCGGTCCGCGTCGATATAGGCTAGAGCACCTTCGATATAGAGTCCATTCTTGTCGAACGGCACGCTCGAGGACCCCCACGCCGCACGCCCATGCGGTTTCATGCTCGGCGGCGCGGCGTGGACCCGTTGTGACTTGGACAGCAGCCTGCCGTGATCCGTTGTAATAAAAACCCTGAGCTTCTGGCTTTCATTCACTTCTTGGATTACGTGCGAGATTCGCTGAGCCAAACTCCGCAGGTGTCCGGCCACTTCGTACCGCAGGGTCTGAACATCTAGAGGTTTGTGGTACGTCGTGTCAGGCTCAAGCACACTCCAGATAACCACTTCTCCATCATTTGCACCATTCAGGGCCGTCACCACTGCGGGATCACGCTTTTCCAGCGGGCCAATCTCCTTCTCTTCGAGGGCTTGAACGGGAGTGACGCCAGCCATTAGCGCTGGTTTGGCGAAGCACGTCACAGTTGGAAGGGGGGCAAACAATACATCGAGATCGTCAAGGGAGAGTCGGGATGTTTCGGCCGACAGAAAGCCTATGAGCTCTTGCGCGTCCACGTAGCCGAGCCCGTCCAATACGATCAACAGGTTGACACCTCCCGGTCTCTTGGCCAATTCAGCGGTTCGGCTCCAGCTCAGGAACTGGCCGCCAGCTCCGCCCACTCTGGCATTCGAGTAGACGCTGAGATACCACAGTCCAAATTCCCGGCCGAGGCTGCGAATACGATCCAAATGTGCGGGTGTGTCCGAGCCACGTAGCCGAAATGGCAGGTACGCATCAACAAACCATTTGGAGACTGCAGATGCGTCGGTGGGATGAGGCCCAGGATCTTTGGCCGGCAGGAGGGCCTGAAGGATCTGCCATTCTTGAAACGGAAGATACGGCTTGGTCAACCTGAGCGCCTCAAGGGTAATGTCGTGCGGGTTTTGTCGATAGTAAACGAAAGCGACAAGTGCAGATGCTCTCAGAATCAGCCGCTGTGCTCCGCCCTCGACAAGATGGCGAAAGAACTCACCATGGGTCTCGATGGCGCGGAGCCTCCATTCGGCCATCAGGCGTTGCTTAGCCCATTCCGTCAACTCATCTGTCGGGAGAGGTGGCCACGGTAAAGCAGAGTGTTGACACGCAGACCATTCCTTCATCAATTCCCACGCTTGGTCAGGGTTGCCAGCCACATAGACATTCCGGAGCAGTGGATAGTCGTCCGTCTCATAAGCGTCGCCAAGACAAGCAATCAGGACTTCCTCCTCTGGTCCGAGTTCTGCCTGCGCTCGCCATAATAGCCACGACCATGCCTGCTCGGCTTCCGTCTTGCCACTCGGATCGAGCTCGGGCCACCTTGATACGGCCAGATCTACAACAGAGAGCGGACGCTGGAAAGTGTGAAGTCCACCAAGCTTGACGGCTAATGCGCTTGCCTGTTCGGTGGTCAGGGCGGGACAGACACTCCGAAGCTCGGCCCCCGGAGAGGTGCGCCAGGAGACCAGCCATCCCCGCGCCTTTGCTACCTCGGCCGCCCAGTCGCACAATGACTCCCCCTGCACGAACAGTCCGCCCTCATCGACGACGTGGCGAAGGAAGTCGACTTCATCGCGGACTGCCAAAAAGCCAGCCTCAGTGCTATTGTCACCGTGAGGGTCGAGAACAATTCGCGGCTTCATACAGGCTGGGTTTCCTCAGCTAGCTTCGTGAGTCGATCCAGGCACTCAGAACGTTTCAGCGCGTCCGTGATTTGTTTGAAATGTACGACGACCTGGAGGACCTGATCATCGTCAATGCGCTGCCGTGTCTCTCCGATCAAGGCGGCTAAGCGAGGCTTTTCGTCGTCGGGCAGGAACGGAGGTGGAGAACTCAACGCTGTCGCTAGCTCATCGAGCTTCCCACCGGAAAGAAGGGCAAGCTCGCGCTCCGCCATCCATTTTCTCGCAACCTCGCAGTGTTCACGCACCGCTCGTTCAACGTCCTCCATGACTCTTGAGGCCACGGCAACCTGGCCCGGCGTGAGTATGGACCTGCCCTGATCGCACAGGCAGTTCAACTGCTCAATCGTTTCGTGAGCTTTGGCAGGTGAATGGACGGGACTTCGTCGTTGGACCTCCACAGCTTCAAAAAAGGCTCTCAGCCTGGCGCAGTCGTCCAAGGCTCTCTGAAGGTTGCCGGCCTCGTCCGAATCATCGAAAAGATTAAGGTTCCTGAGAAGGTCGGACCGTAGGGCTTCCACCGCCTTTGCGTCCCGAGTGGATCCGAGCCGGTCCTTGAGTCCTGCCTGGAAGTTCTGAAGGTGCGCTAGCTCTCCTTCTATTGAGGCAAGCTTGTCTTGCGCAAGGCGCCGCGCCACCTCTGTGTATAGAGGCAGGCCTCGAATTACCGTGACCCGGTCTTTGAGCTGCGCGAGGCTCCCCTTGGTTGCGACCGACTTGAGCAGTCGCAGGGCCGCCTCTTCCTGCTTTCCGCGCTCGATCCGCTGTTCGATCTCGACGGCAAGCGCATCCAGGCGGGGCCGTTGTTCCCCCGGCAGAAAAGGAGGGGGCAACTTCACACTACCAGCTAATTCAGCCAACTTCGTCCCAGTCGTAAGCGCGCGTTCGCATTCGGCGAGCCACCGCACTGCAGCTTCTGATTCCTTTGCGACATGCCGCTCGATCTTCGCAACGGCATCCGTAACCACTGTCATTTGGTCGGGAGCGAGGAACGACCCGCATTCGGTGCAAAGCGAGTTCAAGCCTTCGAGCACACGGAGTGCATCTGCAGGCGTTTGGATCGGAGCGCGGACATGCGCATCAACGGCATCGAAGAACTGTCTCAGTGCCTTGCAGTCCTTCAGGCAAGAATGCAAAGTCGCCGCCTCCTCAGAAGCATCAAATTGACTCAAATTGCGGAGCACCTCGGATTGCACGCCCTCTACAGCGTGCGCGTCCAGAGTACGTGCAAGCCGATCCCTCAAGCCAGACTGGAAAGACAGCAGACGTTCTATCTCAGCGCGTATTGCGGCGACCTTCTCTTCTGCAAGCCGCCGCACGTGATCTGAGTAAATGGGAAGGCGTTCAACCTCGGTGACTTGGCTTCTGAGCTGCACGAGGCCACCCTTGGCCGCGGCTGCCTTCAGTACGCCCACAGCCGCGTCGTCCTGCTTTCCGCGCTCAATCAACTGTTCAATCTCGAGAGCAAGCTTGCCCAGGCGGGGCTGTTGTTCTCCTGGCAGAAATGGAGGCGGTGACTTCACCCTCGATGCTAAATCAACAAGCTTGCCCCCCGTCCTCAGCACGCGTTCGCATTCGTCAATCCACTGCAACGCGGCTTCTGCCGCGCTAGCCGTGTCTCGGTCAATGGCCCGTATGGCACCCAACACTACCTTTTCATGGCAGGGCGCAAGAAACGGCCTGTACTCGTCTCGTAACGCGTTCAATTTCTCGCTTCGGAGCAGGGCCTCGGCCGGCGTAACAATGGAACCACTCCGGAGAGCTCCGACGGCACCAAAGAACTCTCTCAACCGTTTGCAGTGTTTCACGGATTCCTGGAGGTCTACACTTTCGTCGGAACCGTCAAACAACACCAGGTGCTGCAAAACCTCGGATTCGACTTGTTCCAGAGAGGGCAAGTCCGGAATAAGAGCGATGCGCCCTTGGATTCCAGTCCTGAAGTCCTGAAGGCGCGCGACCTCGCTACTCACGGCCGCCAACTTCGTCTTCGCAAGGTCCCGCGCGGCGTCCGTAGACGGCGCAAGAGCCATGATCGTGCGTATTTGATTACGAAGTTGCGAGAGGCTTCCCCTGGCCTCGATGGAGTTGAGTAGCGCGATGGCAGCCTCATCTTTTTGTTTCTGCTCGAGGTGCACTTTCGCTCGCGCCAACGCATCCAGAGCCGCATCCACGCGAGCCACAAGCTCCGGGATCTGGATCTGGTCGAGGGTCCGACGAATCAACTTCAGCTGCTGCTCACCGAGGCCAAAATCGGCAATGGTTTTGAGCCTCTCATACTGAACGCAGGTCTTCTCAGTCACTGTCCGAATTCGATCGAGTAGTTTCGCTCGCAGTTCTCCCGGTGCAGGGCGCTCCGGCTTCACCAGCTCTGGCAATGGGATCTTGGCGAGTCTGCCATAGAGTTTGGCAAGGTCAATCAGGTGAGTGCATGTATCAGTCACCCGCTCCACCTCGCCCGCTGACTGATCGTATTTGTCGGCGGACTCAAGAGCACTCCGGAGCCTCTCGCACGCCGATTCGATGGACGCTGTTTGGTCAATGTCCTCCCGCTCCAGTGCCTCCCCAAAGAGCTGTAGTGCGTCTCGGGCCTCAGCCTTGGTGAATGCCCCACGCTCAACACGCTCGAGCAACTGTCTAATCTTCGTTCGAACCTGATCAACATCAGTCCGCTTGATCGAAACGGTCGCTACGAACTCTACGAACTCCCTCGGCTTAAGATCCTTGACGACGGCCTTCATTGAGACGAGGGCACCGCTGCAGCTAACCTCCAGGTCGTGCCGATTGAAGCCAAACCAGGCGGCGAGCAGCAGACTCAGCGTGTTGTAGTCATACCCACATGGCGCGTTCATCAAGGATGTGACCGCCTCGGCGGCTCTGGTGGCTCTGCCGCCAGCAGGGAAACATCCTTGCAGAAGATCCCATCCGGGGCTAACCTTCGAGGTCACTTTCGGCTGTTTGATACGGAGATCGCTGCCGACTAACGCCCAGTCGCTTCTGATGAGCTGGACGATATCCTTGGCGACGTTGTCCCCAGCGAAGATCTCTGGGGTGTCGAGCGAATTGCTGACAAGGTAGGTGGAAACTCGTGCAGTGGCAGTTCGGAGCCTCGCGGAAGACAGCTTGTACTGAGTGAACCATTTTCGTGGCCCCTTGCAATATGCCATCTTGAACATCTCAATGAGGACTGACTCAAGATCGCCGAGGCGAATTGTGGCGATTCGGCCCTTGAAAGGCGCTGGCACCTCAACTTCCGCGTCTTCGCTCAAGGCCTTAAACCCGCACTTGATTGACTCAAGACTGAGCTGTCGCACAGCCTCGAATTGTTGCTGACCCACCTCAGCAATGTCGGCATTGCCGAACGAGCACAGCCCGTGCAATCGAAGGAGCTGTGTGGAACACTCGGGATCCGCCGCATCGGGCTTCATTATGACCAGTGGAATGGGCTGGCCAGGAAAAGCACTGGAGAGCACATCCGCAGCGTTCTCTCGCAGCCACACTGCATCCTCGGGCGTCTCCGCTACCAGCCAGATCACTAGCCCTCTTGGGCGATCACAGCCGTCAGGACGCCACAACAACCTATCCAGACCAAGTCCCTTAAGGCTGTCAACCGTCAAAGTGGCACGTGAGGCCAAGATCTGCTCCGCCTGCCAATCGTCCCGATGGCCCCAATCAATTGGAACCGACAGATTCTTGAACATCCCCTCTTCGCGCAGAGGCTTCATAAGCCCTTCCAGAATCGCGCCATCGAGCGTTTGCCCGGCCAGCTTTTCGGACAGAAGCAGATCAACCTTGTTGGCGCCTCTTCCAGCCGGCCAGAAGGTATAGACTCGATTTGCAGAATCATATCGAACGACTCCACTCCCGGCTAGTTTCTGGAGTGCTTTCGCTGCGCGTTCCAGTGATATGCCAGCAAAATGTCCGATCACGCGGTCATAGGCGCCCCTCGTAGCGATCTTGGCAGCACTCTGCAGCAGCATGGCCTTCAGCACAGAAAGGTCATCTGCCGGAGTGTCGGGCCCGCCGGCCTGGCCGAGTGCGTCACAATAATCGTTCCAACACTTCTGGCCGAGCATCTCCTTAAAGTAGTCAACCAGGGTGATTGGGAGGACCCAAGTAGGCTGGTCGCCAAGGTACGCCGCAGTATCGCGCACCGCGTCAAGGTGCTTCAACACAAACCCAAGGACTGATCTCGGATTGTTCGTCGTCTCCAACTCGACACTTGAAAGCAAGGCGGTCGTGGCCGGATGCAGGGGAAAAACCCCTTTCGTGACGACTTCCTGGAAGCGTTCGATGTCCCAGCCAAGCACCTGCACGTATCTATCGGAAAAGATATCGAAACAGAGATCGCTCGCTTCGCCGAGAGAGCGGCTGAAACAGCTATCAGCCAGCAGCCGCCTCCATGTCTCCCGATTCTGCCTGAGGTAGGCTGCGAGGACTTCCTCCAGAGAGGAATGAAGTTGGTAATGCTGGGGCTTGGGAAGCCTATTCAGTTGGGTTGTAAGACTCTGAAGCGAATCACCCCCCAATAGGCTCTTGGCAATAAGCTCAGGGTCCCTCTGAGCGAAGGCTACAAACGCGACCTTGCCGCGCATCGACTCGACGCCGTTTAGCAGGTCCTGGAGGGGAGCGCCGGGACGGTGGCGAATACGTAGAGCATAGTCCCACACGAAGGAACTAAACTCATCGAACAGAACGAGAATACCTCCGTATGGCTTCCCCGGCCCGACCAGGTTCTTGCCCAGCCATTCAATAGCTTCTTTTAAGCTCAGACCAGTACCGAAGTCGGGAGCAAACTGATTCAAGTGTATACACAACTCCCTTGTGATCTCGAAGGTGGAGGCCTCTTGAGCCCTAATTCGTTCCAGAAGCAGATCCAAGTCCAGCTTGTGCTGGCTGAGAAACTCGTTGGCGCTTTCGCGTCGATCGGGCGTATCGTCGAGAATGCCCGAGACGAAACGCTCGGCGTCTCCGTACCAGAATGGCGCCCGGGTTTCCTCAGAACCAGAATCATACCGAAGGGCCTCCTCAACCGCACGGAAGAATTTCGTCTGCAGATCGCTCGGCTCATCTCCCCGCAACACGAGGATCAGCAGCGGCCCGTGATTTCGTTTGAAGCCTTCAAAGATGCCATAGAGCGGTGCATCTTGAGCCGCGTCCTTGATCCGGGCGAGAACGCTGTTCAGCTCGGGTGCATCGCAGGGCTTACCGAAGTAGTTGGCGGCAGCAACCGCAAAGTGGCTCTTACCGTGTCCGTACGTAGCTATAAAGACGAAACGGTTCGGAGGCGCTCCAGGCATGAACGCCTCGCACAGATACTTCAGGAGTTCGAGCGACGATTTTCGCCCCGCCGCAGCTTTTCGCGTAAAAATGAAGTCCTTAGCAAGCTCAGCATTATGTTCAGAACGAAATTGGGCTAGCTGAACATCATTGCGAAACGTAGCGCTAGCGCTAGCTATTACTACGTCCTCGATAGCCGGCACCGCGGCGTCTTGTAGATCTTGTGGCATTGTTGTATTCTTCCTGAGTACTCGTTAAGACCCAAACGGCAGGTAACGCCATGGCGAAAGCCGGCCGAACTCCATCCATAACTTGCGCTCGTCTTCGGGCAGAAGGTTCAGCGCACCGAGTGGCATCGACAGCACGAGCCCTCTAGACGGGCGGAACGTATCACGCATAAATGCCCAAAAGCACTTGCGGTCGCGGAACGACACCCCGGCCAAGAAAACGTCAACACTCGCGACCCACACACAATAGCCGGGGACGGTGGAGTCGGAGAGCACAGTGGCAATGTCCTTCACCAAAGCCTCCCATCGGACGCCAATGAACTTCCGGTCCAAGGGGGTGCGCGCCACCTTCCACTCCCGGAGATCACGGCACCCTACTCCGAGCTGCACGGCCAAGTCTGCTTCCTTACCGAGGCACCATGGTGGAATCTCTAAAATGCCCGTTCGTATTCGGAGCTCCGGCTTCGCGAGAAGCCCAACGAGTGCGAACGGTGCGGGCTCAGGCATATAGATGCTCCATCAGTTTCTTGCCGTCATCCCAAAGCTTAGTCACGACATAAGGAGGCGCATCACGCTTTATGTTCAACGCGCCTGCGGACTGCAAGTCGGATAGCAGAGTGCCAAGCATGCCGGGTCCCAAGAAGAACAACCCTGCAAACCCGTCCTGACGACCTAAGTCCTTCAGGAGGAGCTCCGAACAGCCTTCACCGAATGCCTGCCAGTAGTCATGCAACGCACACGCCAGAACCCAGACAGGCGGCGTCTGTGGTTGTTTGACGGTGTACGCGCCGCTTGCGCTTGCCTCCTCGATCAGTCCGAGCTTTCCTAAACCATCCGACTTCGCATATGTGCCGAGAAACACCGTGGCCGCGCTTTGAAGGGTGCGATTCCCTAGCGTCTTCATCGCTGACTCCTTCAAAAAGCACCCGATCACATCAGAGATGTCTGGTCGTGAAAGGGTATGGCCGATATGGACATGCCTAGCGATTAGGTGGTTCCAAAAGGAGGGGCCGGGGCCGTGCGGAGCGCTCAGGTGATAGTGCATCAACCACAGTGTTTCTGGGCGCGTAAGGTTCGGATCGTTCTCGATGGCCGCTCTCCCAAACGAAGTTAGACGGTAGCTGTCGATCTCTAGGAGACCGCATCCTCTGGCATAGCGAGGCATCGCCTTTACGTAGTTCGGCCCTAACTGTGTCTCTGATCGAACGACCTCTGGAGTGATATCTCCTCCGTGCTCATCGGAGACCCGAAGGATGGCTGCGACTGCGGGAGCGTTCAGCGCGAAGGTCTCATGAAAGGTTGTGTCGATGCGTTCTCTGGGCACTAGTTCTCTTCGGATAATGTGCAAGTCAAAGGTGGCAAACCAGACACGACTGCTCCTCGTCATCTTCATCGACGAGGATGTCTGCCAATAGCCCTGTTGCAACCTCTCTTTTTTGTGTTCCGATCTGCGCCTGTTGTTCCTTGATCTCTCGAATCCGCTCAGGGGTTTGCAGCTGAACCAGGCTCTCCCGTGTGCCCCAGGTGAATGGGCTTCCCGTGGCAGGGTCCACTCGTTCGAAGGCTTTTGCCCTTTCGAACAGTTCGGGATGATTCTCCAGAAGTCCGACCCATTCATTGCGTCGCTGGAAGAAACAGAAATAGCAGCCCGAGCGAGATCTCCATTTGTAATACTCCGGCAGCTTGAGCCCACACTCATCGAGAATCCTGAAGACGTCGTCCTTTCTTATTCCATCTTCAATGAAAGGATACACAGCCCGGATGTTGTCTTTGGTTGATATATATCCTTTGCGGCGGCTCTCGTCTGCCCTAATGGCAAGATAGCTGATCGCAGGATCGTCGCCGACATATCGCTCGAAGGGCTTCAGCTTGAGCATCCGAGTGCACCAGCGCGTGCGAGCATCGGGTAAAACCCCTCGGTATACTTCAAGATAGTGAGTGAAGGGGCGCTCGGGATTAAGGCGAACTATGGGCTTACCAAGGTAAGCCTCGATGTTGTCGAGGTACTCATATGTCTCGGGTAGCTCCTCGCCGGTATCCATGAAGACGTACTCGATGTCGGGGATCTTGTCACGCATGTAGACCGCAAGGGCAGTGCTGTCCTTGCCGCCCGAAAGCGAGAGGATGTGGCGGATTGGATTAGTGGACATAAGTTTCTGGTACTTAAGATTCTGCCTGCAACTCCTGAAGCAACTCAGCTAGGGCGGCGCGACGGACATGGACGGGTACGTCGAGCCCGAGCTCTCCTCGCAGCCGAGAAGTGATCACTGTCCGTTGCAGGTCTTCGTCTGTGGTCAATACGACGGACATTTGCCGTGCACAAACGAAGAGAGCGCCTATCTCTGTGGCCCGCGCGCGGAATCGGTCAGTATCCGCGTCGTTCCAAGTTCGAACAGGCTTGCCAGCAATCAGCGCGAGAACCCCATCCAGGGCAGCGGCGTCATCGGCTAGTCCCGAAAGGCGGTTGATGAAGGGGACGAGTGACGCTGCTATCGGTTTCCGCTCAAGTGCGTGAGCAACCCGCTGCAACTCGCGCCAACCGCCGTCGCCTTGAGGCAGACCGCAAGCACTCAGGAGGTATTCGCGGGATTCAGAAACTGTTCTGGGGCCGTGGTCCACCCAGTTGTCAAGCGCGGCATTGAGACGGTCAAAGAAGACGCCAACGCTGTGAGGCTCAAGGGACGGAAGGTCAGACAAAGGGCGAAGCCCAAGCGCAACCGGAATATCCAGAAAGAGGAGCTTCTCCGGCGACTTCGCGTGTTCGAATGCGTTTCGAAGGCTCAGAGCATCATCTGGAAGCTCTCGAGTCCGCCAGGCGGAGTCGGGCAGTGACTTCACCCTGTGAAGCAGTGACCTCACAATGGGGAGGACGGCGGGTTTAACTTGCAGGCCGGCCGCCATCCTCTCCACTACGACCTGTCGCTCGCCCGTTACCCGTACTCCGGCGACTCCGAAGAGCTCGGGCCGCCGCATGAGCACCTCCAAATCGGCGATCGCCGGTTCAGGTACAAAGCTGCCATCCCGGTAGAGACTCGTTTCATCCGGGTAGGTCAGCAAAAAGGCTGTGAGGAGTACCGGCAAGATGCCGGGCATTACCCCGAATGGCGGGGCGACCAATTCAGCAAACAGCTCTGGCATGGCGATCGGTTCGGAGCAGGCTGAAAACACCCGTTGGGCCATCGCGTTCCAAGCCGGGCGGAGCCTCAGAGGGTCGCTGTCAGGCGGTTGGCAGAAGGCCCAGGAGCCGTTTGCGAAACGGTGGAGGCCTGAGCTCAGCAGAACAGACTCGTACATGCTGCGCTCCGGGGGAAATCCCTCAACTCCCAGCAACGCCTCGGAACTTCGTGTAAGCATGCGCTCCACAAGGTTGCGCCGAGCCGCGGCCGCTGCCGAGGATAGATCTCGGCGGCTAATAAGTTCGTTTTGAATTCTAGGACACTTCGGGTAGATAAGGTCCATCGCCGAAGACAGGGCATGTGCGGCGTTACGGGGCGTCCGGATTGCAGGCTGCGAACTGCCGAGATGGTACCATCGCGCGCTCGATCCACTCGGCTCCGAGCGCGGGTCCAGCAGACCGTCCAGAGCGCGTCCTAAAGCCTGCTCGACGAGCAACGTCCGCTCGGCCAGCTCTCGGCTCGCGACCCGATCGTCGCGCAACTCCGGAGTGTTCTCCCAAACCCAATGGAGCGCAGCTAGGGATCCAGCTGCTTCCCTAATTGTACCAAGCTGTTCAGGAATGACGATGACCAGCCGCTTTTCCTCCCGAGCATCTATGTTGCATGCCCAGTTTTCGAACGCACGGCTATGGTCGGGAGATGCGGGCAAACAGCAAGCCACAACTCCGTCTGCGCCTGCCCCGGCGCACAATGCCACAGGACTCGATGGCTCGTCGAGGTACTTCAACTCAAAGAAGCGAAGCGCCCCATACTCGTAGCTATGTTGGCGCGCAACAATTGGTCGCCGACGTAGGTATCTGGCTAGAATCTCGCCTAGTGGTCTTCCGGACGTTTTGTACCGGCCTTCTTCAAGCCGGGCGTCGATGTCGACGTCGCTACCCTCCCAAACCTTATAAGTGTTGTTGTAGCGTCGATAAACGACCAGGGATCGAGTTGCGAGCGAATCCACTGCAACTCGGACCGAATCGTCCGTTGAAGAATCCGCCAGCGCCAGGGCAATCAGCCCATAGCTCGCTCTCAAGTGGCTTACGTCCCCCAATATTCCCAAGAGGCCGATCGTCTTGAGCACTTTCTCTTCTAGAGTGCTCAGGTCCTTGGTGCGCTCCAGAGCGTCAGAGACTTCGAGCCAACGCCGAGCAAAGCTCTTTTGAACGAGACTGCCGGCTAAGTTCGCCATGAAGTAGTCAAACAGATCTGGCAGTCGGACTAGGCCCGTGCCTCTGTTGAGCACGTCCTGGAGGCCATACGGTTCTTGACTAAGCAGGTAAGCGTACAGCGATCTCTCGTTCTGCGCGAAACGGCGAAAGAGGTAGGGTAGGGCGACAAGGGCCGTGGGGTGTAGGGGATATGCCTGAGTGGCGATCTGCACAAGCTCGCCCGGGCGAATGCCATTTGGTGCGTACCCGACACGCACAAGCGCTTCGGCTATTGGCCGCAACTTATGACTCAGATCGCTTGAATCTCTGATCCCAAGTGCCGCCGTCGCTGCCGCCGCAAGCCGCATCTGCTGCTCTGGTGGTTCGAGGAATGCTATGTCTGCGAATCGCCCTTGAACCTTCGCCCACTCCTTGCGTGAGGAAGGATTAAGGTGCTCCCCGTATTGCTCGAAAGCCTGGTGCAGCACGCCGACGAGCAGAAGCTGCTGGGTTCCACTGCGGCTGGCTAGTTCAGCCAGTTCTTGAAGAAGGTAGATATCTTCTCCAGGTGTTCGGGCCGCGTATTCAAGAGCCTTGCCAAGTTCGTCCAGTATGAAAAGAGCGCCGCGGTGGCCCCTCGAACTACAGGCGATCTCGATGAGGGACTCAATCCGACCGAGGACAAGTCGGCTGTCTGGACTGTCGAGGCGCAGGTCGGCCCGGATCCCACGCGCCAGAGCCGCAGAAGTCGACGTATCTGGAAGGCGTCCAACCGCGCCTTGGAGCCCTTCCAACACGGTGCGGACCAGCGGGGCGCGTCGGAGTGTGAGCACTACTGGCAGAAGTAGACGGCCTTCCAATGTCGATTCCAAGCTATCCACCAACTTGGGAGCCGTGGCGGAGAGTAAGGGCCATGCGAGATCACTCTTCTTCTTCGGCGATGACAGGAGGTGGGCCAAGAACAGAGCGAAGGCGGACTTGCCGGTTCCGTACGGACCAGTAAGGGTCCACGCGCGTTCTGTGGAGCTTGGCTGGAGACTATCCGCAATTCGGGAGAGCACCTGATGTACCTGTGGCGTCGGCGAGTAACCTTCAAGCGCTCTCGAATCGTCGAAATCGCGCTCTAATCGAACGGAGCGAAAGAAAATCCGCTGCGTTCCGCTCTTGGTGGTCGTGGTGAGACGGCCTCTCATTTTCGACCGCTCCCACGACTGTAGTAACGACGAAGGAGGCCGGCGGCGTCAACCTCTCTATGGCAATAAATCTGCTTTAGACCGGCTGTGTCATCTACTTCAAGCGCCCCCGCGGTAATGGACTGAAGCGCTTCGATAGACTCTATCAATGAGTTCTCATCTAGCTTGAATACCTGCCCGGGACTCTCCGTTCCGTAGAGGCAGTCACTGAGAGCGATCGTCTTGCGCGAGTGGCGTGCAGTAGCCATGAACGTGAACAGGGCGTACCCGACAATCTCTGGGGGCAAAGTCGATTTCGGCCCAATGCTGAATTGGTAGCTTTCTCCATCCCGAAGCGGATGGAGCAGTCCGAGTTCGGTCAACGGACAGCTGAAAGAGTCCTCCACGATGAGTTTTCCCGATGTCGGTGGCGAATACGTTCGGATGAAACAGTCCACATCACGACTGAGAGTTGATGGCTTCACCTTTAGTTCGTGGCGCTCCGCGAATTCCACCAAGAAATCTGAGAGTTGCCGCTTGGTGAGGTCTGGTCGGGGATATCGTGTGAATGCAATGAACCAAGTGCCAGCGCGACCGGAATTGGTCACGAGAAGCCAGTGGATTAGCCACAGGGAAGCGGGATCTTCTAGGTAAGGATCCCATTTCTCTAGTAGGCTCTGCCCAATGGGTGTCACGGCCAGACTGCGGTCCTCCCGCGTGCACAAGATCTGAGTAGCTAGCCCCCAGTGTCGAATGCTCTGAACCATGTTCTTGCCAACGCCCAGGTCGACAATCGCGCGGTCAGCAGTGAATATCTCGGGCTCTCGATTGACCGCGTCGACTGCCTTCTTCAACCACCCATAGCGGAATGGGAAGGTCTCATGACCAGCGAAGCCGAAGCGCAACTCGGAGTTTCCATTTGTCGTGGTCAATTAGGTCTCTCCACGAGCACTTCGTGCACCAATTCCATTTCTCCCGTCGGGCCCTCCATTTCGCTGGGATGCGATCTCACGACCCAGACCCGACGGTGCGGATTGTCGGCTCAGCAGAGTACCTGACAGCGCGCAAAAGCTCTTCAAGATCAACTTTCTTGAACAGTCTGTAGCCATTAATCGGATGGCGGTGGGTCTTGATCTTGCCCAGCCGCCCCCAGTTGCGAAGCGTGCCCTCGGAAACGCCCAATAGGCATGCGGCTTCCTTGATCTGGAGATAATCTCGGAGGTTGTCGTCCACTTTGGCGTCCAGTGCTCTACGCTATCAAACCTTGCAAAACTTTGCAATCGGACACCTTCCATCGGACACCTTCCAGGTCTTCGGCTCCAACCCGAGCAGGATCGCCTATGATTCCCTGGGGGCGGCTTCCTGGAGCCTGCGCCGTCTCCACTTCTTCGAATACCGGAAGCCGGAGCCGGTGCCCGAACCGGCGGAGCTTGCGCGCGAGCCGCGGATCGTTTTCTCCGGCCATATTCAGGGCCGCAGAGTGAGAGTGCGGTAAACCACGGGGCTGCTACCTCGTGGGCGTAGACGACGGCGGCAGCGTGTCGCTTAACTCGAGTCGCTGGACGTTGTCCGCTGGGGAGTATTGAGCATTTCGCTCGACGACAGAACCTCCCCCTTGGATCTCGAAGCGCTCGCACAGAACGCGAACGAACGGACAGTCGTGAAATTGGAGGGGCGGACGCTCAGGCGACGGCCGCCGCAGCCCCCTTGAACTGAATGAACTCGGTGTATTCGGCGGAAGCGATGCCGTCCTCTTGCTCTTCCTTTTGGCGGGCTTTGAGCTGCTGGTCAAGCTGTCCGACCACATCCGAGTACGTCCACTTCGCCCTTCGCTGGAGGTTGAAGACACCGAAAGGCAGCTTGGCGACGCTGTCCGGCAAGATCTTCAACTCCACTGTGATCTCGGGCTTGAGCTCGTCCAACTGGTCCTCCAGTTCGGCGATCTGTTTCTTGATCTGGGCGTAACGGGAAAAGACTTCCTGGTTCATGGTCATCTCCTATCGAGCGACGGCCCGGCGGGCAGCCGCAATCTGTTCCACATTGAAGAACTCGGCGCCGTCAAGGCCGAGGTATCTCTCCCTATGGCACGTCAGGATCACGATCTGCGTCCTGTCGGCGGATTCCTCGAGCAACCGCAGAATGCGCGCCATCCGTGCGCTATCGGTCGCGGTGAGCACGTCATCAAGCAGGACCAGCTGACGCTCGTCACGCGTGAGTACATCGGCCAGGGCCAGCCGGGTAGCGAGAAAGATCTGTTCGCGCTCGCCGCCCGAGGCTGTGTCGAGCGGGACGGCGGTTTGCGCTGCCTCAATGGTCAGGTCGGCTGGCACCAGTCCTTCACCGAGGCGAATCCGGCCCAAACGGCCACCCGCGATCCGGTGAAGCATAGTAGTCGCAGCATCTTCGATCGGAGCCGCGACGGCGGCGACCGCTCTAGTGCGGCACTCCCTTACGGTGCGCCAGAGCAGCGCGACTGAATCCATGTGAGACTTCTCGCGCGCCAACGACGCTGTAAGAGCCGCGACCTCTTCTTCGGCCACAGCTAATGCCTGATAGGGGCCGCGGGCTGCGGTCTCGGAAAGGGTGCCCTCTTCAAGCTTTTCGTTCTGCAACGTCTCGCGCTCGCGCTGATCGAGGGCCTTCAACTGGCGCTCCAGCAGCGTTGCTTCGGGCGCCGGATCGCCCGCGTAGACTTCTAACTGAGCCCCGATCGCCTGGAGGCTTGCGCGGGCGGCATCCCAGGACGCCGCTGCCGCGAGCCGCTCGCTCTCACGCTCCGCGTCCGTCCTGCCGTCGGCTCGCAATTTCCGCAGGCGCTCTTCGGCACCCGCTGCGCGCTTTTCGGTCTCCTCCAACCTGGCGTTCCCGGTGGCAGCGTTGGTTTCGGCAGAAGCCGCAAGGTTCTCAGTATTCTGCCAAAGGCGTTCTGCGCCACCCACCTCCTCGCGGAATTGCCGTCCGAGGGCGCCGGCCGCGAACTCCAAGGCGGGGGCGTCAGGCGGGGCTTCCTTCCAGCCGGGGCGCTGCGCCTCGATCGTGGTAGCAGCCACCTGTCGTTTCGCCAGTTCGGCCAGGAGCGAATCGGCGCTCTTGCCGGCCAGCAGCCCGTCGAGCCGCGCCTGTTCTTCGTCCGCGCGGCGATCGAGGTCCGAGGCCAGTTCCGACAGTTTCTCCAAAGCGTCAAGGTCGAGCGTCCCGTAGGGCTCCGTGAGGCGCGCCAGTTTGTCCGCGGCTTTGTCGCGATCCTGGCGCAACACTCCGGCGTCCGAGGCCGGACCGCGAGCGCGCAACCGGCCGAGGCCCTCGATCTCCAGAACTACCGCCGGCGATCCCCGGAAGAGTGTGGGATCGCCAGAATGCAGCAGACCCGGTCCAGGCTCCTCACCTTCGACGACGGTGAGAACCAGGTCCCGCGATGGCTCGATCTCGATTTGGATCAAGGCCGCTTCGAGCCTGAGCTGAGCTTCGTCCCGCGTTTTGGCGGAGTTGACAATCTTTTTCAAAGAGGACTTGTCCGGCGCGACGAGGCGAGCACGATCTGTACGGAGGCCGGTCACCTGTTGGGAGACCCGCTGGATCTGCTTGAGTTTGGGTGCAAGCTCGGCGATGCAAAGCAGCGCCGCCGCGTAGGTTCCGGCCTGTGCGGCTTCAGCAAGGGCGGCGTCCACGCTCGATTGCCCGGCCCGGCAGTTTTCGAGAAGCGTTTTACGGCGGATCGCCTCAGCGCGGGCCTCGCTCGCCGCCCGGCGCAATCTAGGCAGTGTCTCGAAGAGCGTGTCGCGATCGCCGCATGCTTTGGAGAGGTCGGCCGCGGCTGCTTGGATCGCTTCAATTTGCTGGACGATACGTTTGTAGTCGGCCTCCCCCGCCTGAGACTGGCCGCGGCGCCGCTGCTGCTCAGCGGTTAGCTCGGCGTATTCCTGCGCTCTCCGGCGCGCTTCCACCAACGTGCCACTCGCTGCTTCGATCTCGCGGGCGAGCTGCGCTCGTTCTGCGCGGATTCCCTCCAGGCGCGAGGAGCGCTCCTCGAATTGCCTGAGCGCTTCGCGAGCTTCGCCTCGGCGAATCTCCGCCGCTTTGAGATCCTCTTCCAACCGCACGGCCGCCGGCGCATGCTGGCCCTTCTTGACGGCGCCGCCCTTGGTGAAGTACTCCGCGTAGCGGCGTTCGATCTCCTGCTCGATGCGCCCCCCGCCAAGCCCCGCGAACTGGGCGCCCAGCATCGAACGGATGTCGGCGGCAGTGTCGTTGGTGATCTCACCCAGATTCAGGTCGCCTTGAAGGGTCCAGAGCACTTGGGCCAGCCCCCAATTCTTGACCTGCGCCAGTCCGCGACCAGGGCCCGACGCTCGCAGCACCTGCCGCACCTGCTCGTCTGCTGCCTCGCCCTCCGCCAGGGATACAAAAGCGGCACCCTCTAGCCGTTCGAGGCTCGCCGAAGGATGATCCAGGAATTGCTTGCTCAGCCGATATTCCTGGCCGGCATGACAAAATTCAAGAACGACCCCGGGAGCGAGGGCTTTGCCCCACGGACGCAACATCTCCGCGAATTCTCCTCCGACGCGGTGATAATCGAAGAAACCGCGGACCATGGCCTCGAAAAACGTCGATTTACCCGCGCCGTTAGGTCCGTAGACGACGTTCAAACGCTCGCTCAATCGGCCCAGGCGCACTTTGTCCGGAAAACAGCGCCAGCCCTTCACTTCGATCGAACGCAGAATCATGCAACTACTCCCTTGGATATCGCGTAGAGTTCGACCAGCGCGTTCGCGGCCACCGGTGCCGACGCGCCGTCGGGACGGACACCGGCAAATGCGGGGTCCGCGAGCTCGCGCAGCCCGAGAGCGGCGTCACGCAAAATCCCCTCTGGGAGCGCATCCACCCAGGCCGAATCCTCGGGTGCGGGGCGCACGCCAGCGTCGTCGAGGGAGGCGAATAGAAAACGGTTCGAATCCACGATGTCGTGCAGTTGCCGCAAGCGCGGCAAGTCCGCTCCGAAGATGAGTCCGCCAAGCCGGATGTTGAGAAGGGCCGATTCCGCGGTAGGGATGGCATTCACCTTCGTGACGACCTCACCAATCTGACCTGCCGTGAGCTCTATGGTAAGGTCGTACCACGATAGCGCTCCCGTACGCACCGGCCGGACGGTGGGCGGCGCGCCGGGGCCCGCGATCTCTACGATCAGGGCGTTACCGCTGTCTCGCTCGCCGAACTTGCTGGTCTCGTGGGTGCCGGAGTACACCGTGCGGGCCACGCCGTCCGCATCTGCAATCCCGGTGTAGGAATGCCAATGGCCCAAGGCGAGGTAGTCGAGGCCGGCGCGTCGCGCGGCATCCCGCGCGATAGGGTGATCAGGCTCGGCCTGGGGCAGACCCTCGACGTGGCCGTGCGCGAGTCCAATCCGAATCCTGCCGGCGGCTTCCGGCTGGATCCAGGCGGTGGGATCGCGCCGGCCGTGCGCTTCCTTCAGTGGACACGGAAACAGGGTGGCGGGACCCGCCTCCACCGGCTCGGCCGCGCGCAGGACACGGAGATTCGATGTCTGCCAGACCGGATGGTCCCACACGGAGCCGGGGATCAGCGGATCGTGGTTGCCGGGAATGAGGAATACAGGCAGCTCGGCGCGCGCCAGAATGTCCCCGACCCGCTGGACGGATGCCCGGTCCACGCCATTGTGTTCGAACGTGTCTCCCGCGACAAGAAGAAACTCCGCGCCGCCATCGCGAGCCGCCGCTACGACGCGCTCGGCCGCCCTAAGCCTTTCCTGGCGAACGCGTTCTCCGGATCGACCAACGTGCTTGGCACACATGCCGATCTGCCAATCGGCGGTATGTAGGAATCTCACCCGTTCTCTCCTTCTTCGCCAGCCGGCGGCCATTCACGCCAGCCATCCAAAAGCGGAAAATACAGACCCAGACGGACGGTCCGCGCCGCGCCCGCGAGCAGCCTTGCATAGCGCTCCAACTGCTCCCGGTAGCGCCGCTGTTCCTCGTCCAGGAAGTAGTCGAGCCGCCCGCCCAGGTGGGCACTAGTCTTGTAGTCCACGATCCAGCGCACGCCGCCTTCGTCCACGAAAGTGCGATCGACGGCGCCATGAATTACCGCTCCGTCGAGGACGCCGGCAATGGGATATTCGCAGTGCGCGCGAGGGTGGGCGGCCAGAATCCACCTGCCGCGTTGACTGGCGAGCGTGCGCAGGAGCGCCTGTTCGACCCGTGCCACGCCGGCTGCCAATTCTTGCGGGGACGTGCCGAGGTTCGCCAGCTCCTGGCGATACGTTTCCCGCCCTGCCCGAATACGCTCCGTATCCCAGTTCTCCGCGCCGTCTTCGCCAATGCGCCGGAGTGCGGCGTGAACGACCGTGCCCACGTGGCGCAACGTGTCGCCGACCCATAGGTAGCTGGGGCGCTCTCTGTCCACGGGAGGCGCGGCGCGCAGCGGAAGCGCCTCGGGAAGTTCCGGGGCGGCCCAGTCCAGGGGCAACCGCATCAGGACGGTATTCGATAGCTCCTCACCCGGCGCATAGGTTACCGCCGTGGATGCCGCGTTGATGAACTTCTGTCTCTCCACATCGCTGAATCCGGGCCAGAGCCGCTCCAACAGAGAGCCTGCGCCGGGCTTTACCTCACCGGCGGCGTCCCGGACGGCATAGCCGAGGAGATGCAGTCGCCGCCGTGCTCGAGTGCAAGCGACGTACAGCAGGCGGATGTTCTCGTTCGCCGATTTTGCGCGTTCCAGTTCGCGCAGGTATCCGTACACGGGATCCTGGTCCATGCCAGTCTCGCGAATACTGGCGAGCAAGCGGTCTACGCCACCTAGCCGCGGTCGTTCGGCCAATAGCAGCAGAGCCGGTTCATCGGGGCGAGGCAGCCGGCTCAAGCCGGGCACGATCACGGTGTCGAATTGCAGACCCTTCGCCTTGTGGATCGTCATAAGCTCAAGCGTGCCGTCCGCACTCGGGTCAGGTCGGGCGTACAACTCATCCACCTGCCTGCGAAAGCCGTCAAAATCCGGCAGATCGGCAGCGCGCTCGTCCTTTTCGAGCAGGTCGAGGAAATCAGCAGCATCCTGCTGGCCCTCCGGTCCGACACAGGCGGGACCGCCTAGCGCCCACCAGGTCCGCTCGACCCAACGGCGGAGACGCAGCCGCCCGCGTTCGCCGAACGCTCTCGAGAGAACCCCGCGCACACCTCGGATCCGGCGTTGACCCTCCGGCGAGACACCCGGCCGGTCTTCAGCCATGAGGTCCCACACTGCTGCTTCCGGGCGGCCCTTCACGAGCGCGTACAAATCCCGGAGGTCCAGGCCGCACCAGGGGGCGCGCAGGATCGAGAGCCATGCCGGCCGATCGCCGAAGTGAAGCATCGCCCGCGTGAGGGACAGAAGATCGCGCACCACGCTCCGGTTGCTCAGACGGTCGATCTCGATCGAGCGGAAGGTCAGGCTAGCGCGCTTCAACGCGGGAACGATGGCCGCCAGGTGGGAGCGCGCGCGGACGAGAACCGCGATGGTGCCGGAAGGATCGGCCTTCCTAGCCTGGCGCACGAGGTCCACCACCAGCGCGGCTTCGGCCTTATCCTCACCCTTACGCAGCGCGTGCACGCAGACTGCCTCGCCCGACTCCTCCGGCTTCTGCGGCGTCGAGGCAGCATACGTCATCGCACCCGTCGTGATATCGCGAACGTTCGAAAAAATCCGTTCAAAGACCGTGTTGATCCATAGGACAATCCCCGCTTGCGAGCGATGGTTCGCATTGAGCTCAAGGAACTCGGGGGAGACTTCGCCTACGGTACCGCCCACAACCCCGAGGAATAGGCCGACCTCGGCCTGGCGGAAGCGGTAGATCGACTGCATGGGATCGCCTACCAGAAAGACGGTGCGCCCGTCGCCCCGCTCCCATCCGGCGGTGAGCTTCTCTAGCAGCTCGAACTGGGCCACAGAAGTGTCCTGAAACTCGTCGACCAGCAGATGCTCGAGGCGGGCGTCGAGACCCAGCGCAAGATCACTGGGCGCTGCCGCTTCTCCCAGCGCTACGCGGGCCGAAGAGGCGACCTCGCAGAAATCCACTTCGCCCTTCTCGCGGAAGACAAGCCGCAAATTTGCCACGGACAGTTTCAGTACCGCGAAGAGCGCATCCATGACCTCCCACTGGGCATCGCTATAGCGGGCTGGCGGCAGCTTGGTCACCAGACGCAGCGCCTCCCGCAGTCGCTGGTTCGGCTCGAGCGCCTGGAGCAACCCACGCGCGCGCTCCTTCTGGTCGCGATAGAGTTTCTTCTGGGCAGCGCCGCTCGCTGTCGTCGGCGAGGGGAAGCCGAGTCTCTTATCGGTGTCCTTCCGGAACGCCTTTCCCTCGGATGTCAGCAGGAAATAGCAGATTGCGTCCCACACCGAGCGGTCTGCAGCCATCGACCGCGGCCATTGTGTCAAGCCTGCACAGGCCCGCAACGGATGGTCGGGGGCGACATTGGAGGCCGCGAACGCCGCCAGTTCGAGGGTCAGTGGTCGCAGAGAATCCGGAAACAACTCCGCCGCAAAGGCAAGTCCATCTTCGAGCGCCTTCTGCATGGCACTCTCGAGTTCAACGCGGCGCTCAGATCCGCTTGCCGCCAGCGGCAGCCAGTGGTCACGGAACCGGAGCATATGCACGATCAGCTTGCCCGTGTGGGGAACATTGTTGTCCAGGTGCGCGAGCACGGCTTCAATGGCGGCGCGCCATGGTCCGTCCGCCTCGACAAGCGCAAGCGTGCGATTCGACGCCTCAACATAGTGCGGGTCAGGGCCCTCGGTCACAGCGGGCTGCGCGCCGAGACGCGCCAGCCACGGCATCTGCTTCGTGATGGCGGCGCAGAGGGAGTCGATGGTCTGGATGCGCAGTCTGGACGGATGCGCGCGCAGGTCCCAGCCACGGCGGCGGTCCTGTTCGAGGGCGCGCATGGCCCACTCGTGGGACACGCGCTCGTAAGGCTTCTCTGGTGCTTCGCCACCCTCCGCACGCGCCAGCGCCTGGAGGATGCGGGCCTGCATCTCCCCAGCGGCCTTGCGAGTAAAGGTGATGGCAACCACAGCCTCGGGCTCGCGGACTTGAGCCAGGAGCGCCAGGTACCGCTGGATCAGCAGTTCGGTCTTTCCCGAACCTGCCGGGGCCTGTACGAGGAATGAGGCGGAGGGATCGAGCGCGCGCTGCCGGGCAGCTTCATCCGACTTGATTTGCGCAAGGCCTGTGCTGGACATCGCTCCTATCTCCGTCGCTCCTGAATCGATGAGTCGAGAAGCCGGTCCAACCGGCGTTCGACGCACGCCACGGTCTGGACATGCCCGTTAGGGAAGAACACCCTTTGCGACGGAGCCTGCGGAACGGCCGCGCTGCCGCCGCAGCAATAGCCCGCCGGAAATCCACAGATGTCGGGAGTTCGCACCCCGCGCATGCCGGTGTATCCGAGCGCAAGGTCGAGCCCGCGGTGTCCGGGATCGTGCGGGATGGCCCTGCGAGCCGCAAGCCTCACTCGTCTCCTCCGAAGGCAGAGTCGCGGTCGGCATCATCGTCGCCAGAAACGCCGAGGTCGGCGATACGGCATAAAGCCGGGAACCCGCATGACCGGCAGTTTTCCGCCCGTTTGGGAGATGCCTCCGCGAATCCCGCGCAGAAAGCAGCGCCCAGAGCATCGAGCGTGCGTCGCCAGTCGGCGACGTGGTCCGCCAGGCTGCCACCGGCCGCTCTTCCGGTCCGGGAAGTGGCGTACTCGGTTCCAGCGACGCCGGCGTTCTCCCCCAAGCCCTTGAAGCCAAGGTCTCCAGGGACCACCTGAGCGAACAAGACCGCGGCGAGAGGCGCGCGGTGATTGGCCGCGTAAAGAGGCAATTGCGGAGCGTCCGGGCGGTCGCCTTCCCATTCCGTGGGACTCGACAGGGATGTCTTGTAGTCAATGATGATCTCTCGGCCGTCGGGCAGTTGGTCCACGCGATCCACGCGAACCTCGGCAGTCAGCCCACCCGCCTCAACAAGGCCGGGTTCCTCGCGCTGCTTGACCGTAAAAGGACCGCGCAAAGATTCTTTGTCGAGCCACGCATTCAAGATGCGCTCCAGACGGAGCTGCTCGAGCTGAGTGAGTCGGCTGGAACGGGCGACGGCCCGCCCCCGGACCTTGCTTTCGATGGCGGCTGCCGCGGCTGTCCGGACTGCTTCCGCCCGCTGTTCCGCCGGGCACGCAACCAGCGCGTCGCGCGTGCGCATCTCCGCCCAAAAATTCTCCAGCGCCGCGTGCATCAGCATGCCGCGCTCTTGTGGGCTCAGACCCAGCGCGGGCTCCTCCAGAGGCTTAGCCTCAAGGCGAAACTGGGCGAACGCTCCGAACGGGCAGGCTGCCTGGCGCTCCAGGATGGACATGCCACCACGCGACAGCGCGCCCGGCTCGACAGTTGGGCCAATGCGATCCTCAAACCGCTCCGGAATATTGCCGTTAGAGCTTAGGATCGCTGCAATCGAAGGGCTGGGCGACGGTCCCGGAACTTCCTCGAGCTCAAGGATCAACGGGCTTGGCCGCAGGTCCGTGTCCTCTTCCCTGCGCGGATAGCTCGCAATTACATCCGGAGCAGAGCCCAGGAGGCGGCTTAGGGTCCTGCGCGCGAAGGCCAATTCGCGCGCCGACGAGGAATGCGGTAATCCGAGATCGCGCTGCAACGGGGGAGGTAGGAACGGACTCGGAGACGGCGGAGCGGGCCAGGCGCGGTCCTCCAGGCCGGCGATCCAAAGTGCGTCGAATTCCGAGCCGGCGGATTCCAGCACGCCCATGATCTGCACCGGAGCGTCCTCGTCTGCCGGTCCGTATGGAGTGTCGGCCGCGAGACGCCGCAGACGCCCGACCGCATCGGAGTAGCAGACAGGCGGGGAAACCAGATCCAGCGCCGCGAATTCCGAGAGCAGTTCGTTCCAGCTTCGGAGAGCCTGGTATTCGGCGCTGTCGAGCGTTCGGGCACCAGGCCAGCCGCTCAGCCGCAGCAGCCTCGAGAGAGTCCGGCTCCACCCTGAGGGCGGCTGTCTCTCCGGTAACAGGACCAGGGCGCGGCGCCAGGCGCGGAACAATCGCGCCAAAGAGGGACACGCATAGCCGCGCGGCGCACCGCTGCCTTCCGTGCGCGACGCCAACCGCAGCAGGTCGCGGGCCGTCATCTCGGCAAAGCCGCGCCTCCGCAGTTCCGCGTCCAGCATGGAACGCGCCCCGCGCTCGGCCTCCGAGTCCGCCAGGTACGGCGATCGCATCAGCATGCCTGCCGTCGAGGCCGATATGGTCCGGAGCCCCAGCTCGAGCGTCTGAAACGCCGCCGCGACCATGGGCACATCGATTAGCGGCTGGCCAGCCGAAATGTGAAAGACTGGCCGGCCGCCGCAAGGCACGGGGTCGCAGGAGGGGTGCAGCGCGTCCTCGAATACGCGCTCGACGAGCGCTCTGCGGTTCTGTAAGTCTGGAATGACGACGCCGATTCGCGCGCTGGGGCGGCTCGTCAGCGTTTCTCGCGCCCACGCCGCAGCTGCCCCGATCTCCGCTGCCGCATCGGGAGTTCCGGTGCGCACACGCCGCTGGCATTCTCGCACCGAGGCTGGAACGGCCTCGACGCGGCAGCCTGCTTCCGCCAGAGCGGCGAAAAGTCGCTGCTGTAGCGGGGTCAGTTCGTCAAAGCCGGCGTGCAGCAGTACTTCCGGGGCGCGGATGGCTCGTGTCTCCGTCAGACAGACGAGCACGTCCGGGATCTGAGCAGCCGATATCCACCCCCGCGCCGCCAGCGTCTCTTCGAAGCTGTGTGCCCAGTCGGCGAAAGCGGCGGCATCCTCAAAACCGGTGCAATCGATTTGCGAGAGCGGGACCCGCCACGCTGCTGTCAGTCCGAATACCTCTGATGCGGCTGCGGCCGTAGCGGGAACTTGCAGCAACCCACGGCCCTCCACGGACTGTTCGATGATTTGCTCCCAAACCAGTTGCTCCTGCACCGGCCTCAGCAGAGCCGCGGCCGGAGCGACGCCATGCTCTACCGCGGTATCCCATGTGCGCCGGATCCAGGCGTTCAAGTCGAGAATATCGGCGGCAGCCCAGGACAGTTTCCCGGAATTCCGCATGCGCAGATCGAAGGCACGCCGCCAGTCACGAGCGAACCGTGTGTTCGCGCTGACCAGCGTTGTACCGCTTTCGAGAGCCGTCCAATACTCCGACATAATTCCCGAGTGCGAAATATGCAGACCTGATACTACTGCTTTGCCCATCTATTCGCAAGCACAACCGAAGCTGGATCCACTTTTCCCAATGGGTTTACCCGTTGAACTCGTACGTCTCGTCTTTTGCCGTCTTCGCCAACGCGCCTATTGCGGGATTCGCCTGATTGCGATTCGGGCGGTGGGAGCCGAAAGAGAGTCGTGACTCCCAGTGGAATGGTAGAAGGAGCGGCCAGTCCAGCCCGCGCAGACGAGGGCTGGTGGGTATAGTATATGTCCTTGTGCCTCAGACCTCGCCATTAGTATCCGAGATCGTGGTCACGGTAGAGACCGACTCGTCATCGTACTTTGAACGGGCTACGGGCTGTACCCTCAGCAGCAACGGATTCGTCTTCGGGATCAATGCCCGCGCGGCACGGCGGAACGTAGCGCGTTGGGCTATAGCACTAGGTTCTGTCACCGTCCTCCTGCTCCTATTGGCTGGATCGTCGCCATTTGCTTTCGTGGTGTTCTTCGCCAGTGTCATCGTCTCGATCATTCTGAACCACAACTGTCGCAGGAGCCGACAGACGCTCATTGATTATCGGCTGGATCCGGCCCGGCAATCCGCATTCCGGGCCATTCAGGATGGAGTGGTCGCGCTCTCTCAGGCCAGGACGGTTTGGTATGTCGATCCTGATTCGCAGTTCTTCGCGGCGGCTCGTGGCCGAGCAGTAGTGGGAGCACCCCAGACTCCGTGGATTCGAGCGAATGTTCTCATCCCCGGAATCGCGATGGGTTACCAATCGTTTCATTTCTTTCCGGACCAGGTCCTTGTCCACACAAAGGGCATATACTGCTCAATTCCGTACGCGGACTTGGCAGTGGACACGCGAACCGTAGATGTTGCAGAGACAGGATTGGTGCCCGGAGACAGCGCCACGGTAGGTCAGACCTGGCTGCACGCAAAACGCGATGGTGGCCCCGACCGGCGATATCGCGACAACCCCGCAATCCCGATTGTCCGCTATGCCCTCGTGACGCTGAGAGCGGGTCAATACCGTCTGGGCGTCCTGGTTTCAAGCCTCCAGCAGGCGAAATTCTTCGCCTCCGCCGCCCGATCCCTCGCTGCACCCGCGGCGGCCCCACAGGTCGTGCCTCCTTACGTTCCGGCGCCAGCGACGGCCCCAGCGCCCCCGCCTCTACCACCGCGTGCGCTCGTGGCCCGGGTCTCTGTGCAACCCACTGCGGCACCGTCGCCGAGGCCCGCTCCTGCTGCAGAAACGCCGCGATGGATGGCACCGGGCGAGACGGTCGCAGTCGCAGGGTTCCAGATTCCGGGAGTTGTCTACTTTGGAAGAGGACTCTCCGCGTTGTGTGGGGGTAGACCCGAACCCGCCCTCATCGATCCTTCACTGCCGGTGGCGCCGTCGTCGGCAGGCTTCAATCCCGAGTCCATTCCATATTGGCCAAGTTACAGCGACATCTCTGCGCCTGCGCGTTTCGCGTGTCTGGAGTGGCACGCGGGCGGCCGCCGCGCTCCGGATGCGCCCATCAGCTTTGTGTTTCTGTATTTCTATGGACTCGAGCGACGGATTCTGCACGACTGTGGAGCAAAGGGCGTGCGAGGTGACGACTACGCTTTGATACTCGCAGAGGTGAGACGCCTGCTGTCCATTTACGGCGCCAATAACTCGTTCCGAAACTACACCACCGACTTTCTTGAAATGGTGGAAGCTGCTCGAGGGATCCCGGACGTCGATGCTCCTCCGCCGGAGATACCAGCTAAGACATACACGATACCAGCAAGGTTGAAGATGGGCCTGGGGCTGATGGCCCGCGACGGCAAGGCGGTCCCTGCTGCTTGGGCACGTACCTGGGCCATTGCAGATCCGATTTTCCCCCGGCACACTCCGTTCCTCAGATGCCGCGAATACTTCGATGAGCTTTTCGATGCGCGGTACCGCGACCGGTTCGGCGCCGGGGTAGTCCTCAAGCCGAACAAGACGCTGCTTCGGCTCGAGTACCGCCCTGCGAGCGCATCATTCGCCAACTCCGTTGTCGCTGAAACGGGGCTCCCCGATGTCACCGTTCTCAAGGAGCCCGCGGGCCAGCTCCGGGCGCTGGCCGAGGAATGCTGTCAGGAACTCGATTCGTACAGCCGGTATGTTGGGCGGAATCCCACCGGTGCGAAGGACGTGGCGGGCCTCGCGCTCTTGCCCCCAGTCCTCGTTTCGCAATCGCAGGCTTCCCATGTGCGGCAGCTTCGGGATAGGCTGGCGTCAGTGGCGGGGACCGGCACACTGCTTCAACGCGACGAACTTCTGCGCCTCGCGGCGTTCGGCCAGCCGTCGGCTTTCGCCAAACGCGAAGCGGTCGCGCTTGCTCAGGTGCTGGCGTCCGCAGGCTTCGGCATTGAGCCGGATGTTCGTTTCGGCGGCCCGGTGCCAGGGCCACAGACAAAGATGTATGTGTTTCCGCTGAAGGCCGGTGGCGCCAGCGCACCTACCCAGGCGTACTCCGCGGCCACGCTTCTCATCCGCCTCGCGGCTCTGATTGCAGCGGCAGATGGTTCGATCAGCGCGGAGGAGCAAAGGCATCTCGAAAGCCATGTGGCGACGGCCCTCCACCTTTCGGAGCATGAACGTTTTCGCCTGGACGCACACCTCCGCTGGGTGCTTGGAGAGCGACCGGGAGTGGGCGGGATAAAGAAACGACTTGACGCTTTGGCTGCTTCTCAGCGGGAGGCTATCGGCCACTTCCTCATCGGCGTGGCAAATGCGGACGGTTGCATTTCGCCCGAAGAAATCGATGCTTTAGGCAAGATGTACCGGATGCTCGGGCTCAACACGCAGGACGTCTACAGCCATGCCCACGCTGCTGCAACTGAACCCGTAACCGTCAAGCCTGCCGAATCAGCGGCATCAGGCTTCGCCCTTCCGCCACGCCGGCAAGTCAAGCCGAAGCAAGTGGTGCAACTGAATGCTGACGCGATCGAGGCCAAGCTCCGGGAAACGGCTGCGGTGTCGGCGTTGCTCTCATCGGTCTTTGTGGAGGAACAAGCCGCACCCGCTTCCATCGCTGAGGAGGCTGGGTGCATCCCCGGCCTGAATCCGGAGGCGTCCGCGTTCGCGCGACTCCTCGTGACAAAGGCCACCTGGAGCAGGGACGAACTGGAGAACGCGGCCGATGCGGGCGGGCTTCTGCTTGACGGGACTATCGAGGCGATCAACGAAGCCGCCTTCGATGCATGCAACGAGGCGGTACTGGAGGGCGCCGACCCCTTGGATGTGAATATAGCGCTCCTGATCGAGTTAATCGAAAGGACGGTGACGGCATGAACGCACCGATTCGACCGAAAGACCGCGATGCTGTGCTGCAGTCGTTGAGGGCGGGTGTCGTCCCGCGCGTGGCTCTTCATCTGATCCAAGTCGGGCGCGCACACGAGGTAGAGGCCTTGCTCAACGATATCGAGCGGGTCGCCGACGGCGGCTCAGGCATTCGGTTCGTGATCGGCGAATACGGGTCCGGCAAGACGTTCTTCCTGAACCTGGTCCGGACGATCGCGCTCGAGAAGAAGCTCGTAACGGTGCATGCGGATCTCACTCCCGACCGCAGATTGCAGGCCTCCGGGGGCCAGGCGCGTTCCCTCTACGCGGAACTGATGCGCAACGCGTCCACCCGCTCGAAGCCAGATAGCGGCGCTATGTCGAGCATTGTCGAGCGGTTTGTCACGGAGGCGTTGCGGCAAGCGAGGGAGCAGAACTCGCGCCCGGAAGATGCCATCCACGACCGGCTCCAGGATCTGGCCGAGTTGACCGGGGGGTACGATTTCGCCGCAGTCATCGCAGCCTATTGGCGGGGCCACGACAGCGGTAACGAGCAACTCAAATCCGACGCTGTCAGGTGGCTCCGTGGTGAATTCAGCACCCGGACAGACGCACGGAACGCCCTCGGTGTGCGAACGATCGTCGATGACGCTTCCATTTACGACCACCTGAAGTTGATGGCGCGGTTCGTGAGGCACGCTGGCTTCAAGGGGATGCTGGTGCTCTTGGACGAACTTGTAAACCTGTACAAGCTGGCTAACTCCCAAGCTCGTAATGCGAACTACGAGCAGATCCTTCGGATTCTGAATGACAGCCTGCAGGGCATATCGGTCGGGCTGGTGTTCATTTTGAGTGGAACCCCGGAGTTCCTTTTGGACACGCGCCGCGGCTTGTACAGCTACCCCGCGCTTCAGTCTCGCTTAGCGGAAAACACCTTCGCCACACAGGGCTTGGTCGACTACACAGGG
This sequence comes from Bryobacterales bacterium, assembly GCA_963841635.1. Lineage (GTDB taxonomy): Bacteria > Acidobacteriota > Terriglobia > Bryobacterales > Bryobacteraceae > DASWZN01. The sequence goes on along the minus strand of CAWJDO010000002.1, from coordinate 5,287,088 downwards.
CCGGTTGTACGGTTGAGTAACCTCTCGCAAGAAGACTTCTATGTGCTGCTGACCAAACTTCGGCACGTCTTCGCTGGGGGAGACGAGGCGAAATACCTGCTTCCTGACCAAGGCCTGACGGCATTCATGGAACACTGCGCCAAGCGGATCGGCGACGCGTATTTCCGGACGCCTCGTACGACTGTGACGTCCTTCGTCAACCTGCTTTCGATCCTGGATCAGAACCCCGGAGCGTCGTGGCAGGAATTGCTCGGAGGCGTTCAGGTCGACAAGGACGAGGACCCGGGTGCGATTGAGGCACCGGCCGGAGCCGAGGGCACGGCAGGCGACGACGCCTTGGCGGACTTTCGGCTTTAACCATGGCAACCAGCCCACCCTCTTTTGATCGACTCCATCCATCGATTCAGAAGTGGATTTACGACCAGGGGTGGACGGAGCTGAGAGACGCGCAAGAGAGAGCCATTGCGCCGATTCTCGATGGCTCTGAAGATGTGATCATAGCGGCGTCGACCGCCGCCGGCAAGACCGAGGCGGCATTCTTGCCCATTTGTTCGCGCCTGGTCGGGGAAGAGCCGGCAGGATCAGCGGTCCTCTATGTCAGTCCACTCAAAGCCTTGATCAACGACCAGAGTGACCGGATGGAAAGGTTGTGTGAGACCCTCCACATTGACGTCCATCCTTGGCACGGAGACGTCGCACAGAGCCGGAAGCGCGAATTCCTCAAGCGCCCGTCGGGGATTCTCCTCATCACTCCGGAGTCTCTGGAATCGATATTCGTGAACCGTGGGTCCGCGGTTCGGGCCCTGTTTGAGGGGTTGGTTTATGCAGTCGTGGATGAGCTGCACAGCTTCATCGGAACGGAGAGAGGCAAGCAGTTGCAGTCACTGTTGAGGCGCCTGGAATGGTCGACAAACAGGCGAGTCCCCCGTATCGCGCTGAGCGCGACGCTAGGCGACATGGCAGCGGCTGCGGATTTCCTGCGCCCCGGCGAAGGATCGAAGGTCAATGTCATCGTTTCCAATTCCAGCGGACAGGAACTGAAGCTCTTGGTCCGTGGCTATCGAATCTCAGCCGACGTCGAACCACTTGAAGGAGAGAACGAGGGTGAAGAGGAGCCGAACGATGGCAGCGAACGCGCGGTTGCTGAAGATCTGTTTCGGACCCTGCGGGGCTCGAACAACCTGGTTTTCGCCAACAGCCGCTCGAGCGTAGAGAAATACACGGATCTTCTGATGCGAATAAGCGATCAGGAGCGCCTCCCGAACGAATTCTGGGCTCATCACGGTAACCTCTCGAAAGAGCTGCGCGAAGAGGCTGAAGCGGCGCTCAAGGACAAATCCAGGTCCGCAACAGCCATCTGCACCTCGACCCTCGAACTCGGGATCGACATAGGCGCGATGAAGAGTATCGCCCAGATCGGATCGCCTAACTCAGCCGCAAGCCTCCGGCAGCGGCTGGGGCGCTCGGGAAGACGGGGTGAGGCAGCGATATTGCGTGTCTATATCCGCGAGCGAGAGATCGACGAGAGGACACCCCTGGAGGACTGCCTTCGGTTTGACCTAGTGCAAACCATCGCCATGGTGAACCTCCTGCTGACGGGCTGGTGTGAACCGCCCGAGGCGTCCAGCCTGCACCTGTCGACCTTGGTCCAACAGGTTCTGTCTCTGATCGCTCAATACGGCGGGGTAACGGCGAAAAGCATCTGGCCCATGCTATCCACCGTCTTCCCCGTAGATCGCGAAACGTTTGTAGCGGTCCTGCGCAGTCTGGGGAAACGGAGGATACTGCGGCAGGAGCCGGATGGCACACTGCTTCTCGACGAGGTCGGCGAACGAATCGTCAACCATTATTCGTTCTACGCCGCCTTCGCCACTCCGGAGGAATACCGGCTCATCTGCGGCTCGAAGACGCTGGGGACTCTGCCGATCGACAGGCCACTCGAGGAAAACAGCGCGATCATTTTCGCCGGGCGGCGCTGGCGCGTTCTCAGTGTGGACGAGAGCCGCAAGGTGATCGAGGTCCGGCCATCACCGGGTGGCCGCGTGCCAGCGTTTTGCGGCGAGCGCGGGGACGTGCACGACGGGGTCCGCCAGGAAATGAGGTCGGTGTATTGCAGCAATACCATGCCGGCCTACCTTGACTCCACGGCGCGCAGTTTACTCTCTGAGGCGCGTCTCTACTTCTCGCGGTGTGAATTGGAAGAACGTGACATCATCGAGTGTGGAGCGGAATCAATTCTATTCACTTGGATGGGCGACCGGAGCACCGACACGGTGAGGCTGATGCTGGCTCGAGCTGGCTTGGACTGCCAGGTCGAAGGTCCCTGTATCCGAGTCGCCGCGCCACTGGCCGAAACCCGCGCCGCCATGGCGAGGATCGCGAGCGAGCCGCCTCCGGATCCGCTCCGCCTGGCGGCGGAGGTCCAGAACAAGTGGTCTGAAAAATACGATTGGGCTTTGGAATCTGACTTGCTAGACAAAGAGTATGCCTCGCGAAAGCTGAATGTGCCGGCTGCGCACGGCCTCGTTGCCCGGCTCCATTCGAGGGCCACTCCCTCCCGCGATTCGGATTCAGGCTGGAGGGCCTCACGCAGTGAACCAGACACAGTCTGAGGCTTGGCTTCGATCGGCGTTCGCTCAGACAACCTTGAGCGTGCCTGATCGCGGCCTAGTACTCCCCACGCCGTTCGGACCAAGGTGCGAATCGAGCGACGTAGCCCGTTTGGGCGGTGAGTTGCTGCCTGCCCGCCTCAATGGCATCCATCTCGGACGCTGGCATAGCCTCTCGGCTCGGCTCTAGCGGGTGTATCCCCAGATCCGGCAGGTACCTCCTTCGGCTAGGTCGGAGCGCTGCTCCGTGACCCACTCTTCCACCTTTCGTCCGCGCTCCAGGAGTCATACCGGCGCGGCGGACAGTAGGTTCCGAACGCGTTTTGTCAGCAGCCTTGTCAGCAGATGGAACGTCTCAGTGGGTCTCTCGCGTCGTCGGCGGTTCCGGTGCGATCCGCAAGCGAAAGAAAAAGCACAATTGGGCAAAGAAAAGACTTGACACGTCTACACTCTTAATCAGTAGGTTGAAGGTTCGATTCCTTCCGCGCTCACCACATCAAGCAGAAAACACAAGACTTACTGAGACGCAATCCGACTGCCTTTGCTGGGGTCAGTCACTGGGTCAGTCACGAGAAAATTGGTTGACCTGCGTGTCCTATTTCGCGGCGGTCTTTTCCGCCGCCCCCGATCCCCCCGCCCTGCGCGCCGCGACCGGCGTGGGGTGACTGGACCTACCCATTCTCTGATTCCTCTTGTAGATATAGGTGGAGGACAAAACAGATGGACGTGATCCGCTACAACGGCTTCACGACGATGCACTCCGATCCGAAGGTCGTCGCCGAGTACGTTGTTCACCAAAACGCCACCTATGATGTGCTGCCGGGAGAACCGGAACTTGAACCCGAGCGCAGCCGCAGGGCCGAGGCGGAAATCGCCGCCTTGCGTCAACAGGGTGCCTAGCGGGGCGGTGGATCTCACCCCGCCGCCTGCGAGGTCCACGCCCCCGCCGTTCACCGCACCTCGCCCCGACCGCCGCGCACAGTGCGCTACCGTGGCGACCGCGTGGCCAGGGTGGAGGTGCAGGGCCAGGCGCACGCCGAGCGCGGTGTGTTCGCGGCGGACGACGGTTCCGCCCTCCATGGTCTAGTTGGCCTACACGCCCGCCGCGAACCGGCGCGCGTGGGGGGCGGCGGGGGCGGCGGGGCGGAGCGTTATGCAGGATGCCGCGAGGCGAAGTCCTGCGGTCCTACAACGGCTCGGGAACGCAGCGTTCGCGCCAACCGGTTCCCGAAGGGTCGGACCTTGAATAGGGCAATGCCACATACTTTTTGCCGTGGGGCGGACCCCCTGGTCCGCGGCCAACGCCCGCGTCGGCGTGGTCGTCATAACGATCAGCCTGATGCGTCAGCGCGAAAGCTGGTCCAGGGGGACCCGAGCGGACCAGGGGGTCCGCCCCATAAGCGCTAACTTAAGACTTGCTGTTTTGCCCGTTTGGGCCTATGCTTGGGCTATGGAAAACGCGGCCGAGGAGAACTGGCAAGTCCTTTTGTCCCTGTTTCCGAGTGGATGGCGCGAGGAGGCTGTCCGGACGGGCGCCGTAGAGCGACTGCGCGGATTTTCCTCCCCGGAGGCCTTGCTGCGTGTCTTGCTACTGCACGTCGCGCGCGGCTTCTCATTGCGGGAGACCGTGGTTCAGGCAAAGTTAGCGCAGCTTGCCGATATCTCTGACGTGGCGCTCCTGAAGCGCCTCCGCAAGAGCGAAGACTGGCTGCGGTCATTGTGCGTCAGTCTGTTGCAGGAGAACGGTTGTTTGCTCCGGCAGGAGGCGGCCGCAGTTGCCTTCCGGATCGTCGATGGCACCGTCATCAAAGAACCCGGCAAGACGGGAAGCCAGTGGCGGATTCTGTACAGCCTGCGGTTGCCAACGCTGGAGTGTGACTTTTTCGATATGACCGCGACGGAAGGATCGGGCACGGGTGAGTCATTCCGGCGCCTGCCCGTTCGGCCGGGTGACCTGATTCTGGGCGATGCGGGCTACTGGTCCGCCGCGGGTATCGAATTCGTCCGCCAGCAGGGCGCCGATGTTTTGGTGCGCGTGAATCCCCATGGCTTTGTCGCCTTCGGGCCTCAGGGGCGACGCGTCGGTCTGTTAAGTCGGGTCCGAACCCTATCCCAGCCGGGCCAAATCGGTGAGTGGGCAGTTGCTTTGCAGGGGCAAGAAGGCCCCATCCCTGGACGCGTCTGCGCCATTCGTAAGAGCGAACTTGCCATCCAGCAGGCCCACCGCCGCCTGGAGCGCAAAGCGAGCAAGAAGCAAATCCGACTGAAACCGGAGACACTGGAATTCGCGAAACACGTCATTGTGTTCACGACCCAGCCGACCGCGCCAGCCAGCGAAATCCTGGAGTGGTATCGCCTGCGCTGGCAAATCGAGCTCGTTTTCAAGCGTCTGAAGACGCTGGCTCAACTCGGCCACCTTCCCAAGCACGACCAGCGCAGTTCCCGCGCCTGGCTGTACGGCAAGCTCTACGTGGCGCTTCTGACGCAGAAGCTGATCCGGGTTGGTCGCGATATTTCCCCCTGGGGGTACTCGGCGCAGCGTCCGTCGACCGCCCAGTCGTTGGCGTGAGTTCAGCTTTGCCCTCCACCAGATCCAAGATGCCATCCAGCCAGAACTTCGCTTGAAGAACCTGATCCTTCATTGGCCAGAGATCGCACGGGCTCTCGCGGAACGATCACGGAACCGCCCGCCTCAGTTCTTAAGTTAGCGCTTATGGGGGTCCGCCCCACACTTCGATGCACAATCCCCGGTTTCGGGAAAAGTATGCGGCATTCCCTGAATAGGGAGCGCCCCACAGACTGGTAGATACTAACAGCGAGGGAGAATCGCATGTCCATCGAGGATGCTGTCCGAACCTGGTTGTACAATCCGACGGTCGGCAAGCTGGTGACGGTGCTTGTCGGCGCCCTGGTGATCTTCGCCCTGGTGCGGCTCAGCCAGCGGTCGCTAGGCCGCTACGTCAAGAACTCCGAGGTGCGCTACCGGCTCAGGAAGGGGGTCACCTTCCTGGGCTACCTTGTCGCGGTCCTGTTTATCGGCGCGGTGTTCAATGAACGGCTGGGGCAGTTCACAGTCGCATTCGGCGTGGCGGGCGCCGGCATCGCCTTCGCTCTGCAGGAAGTAATCGCGAGCGTTGCGGGCTGGCTGGCGGTGTCTGTCGGCGGGTTTTACGGCCCTGGGGACAGGATCCAGCTCGGTGGCATTCGCGGCGACGTGATCGACATCGGCATTTTACGCACAACGCTGATGGAATGCGGCGAGTGGGTAAACGGGGACCAGTATAACGGCCGAATCGTGAGGGTCGCAAACAGCTTCGTCTTTAAAGAACCGGTGTTCAACTACTCCGCGGATTTTCCGTTTCTGTGGGACGAGATCATGGTTCCGATCAAGTACGGCAGCGACTATCGTCTCGCCCGGGAGATCCTTCAGCGCGTTGCGGAGGAGGTCGTCGGGGAATACGCCGCCGGGGCGGAAGCGGCGTGGAAGGACGTCGTACGGAAGTACATGATCGAGGATGCCTCTGTCCGGCCGCGGGTTACCTTGGTGGCAAACCAGAACTGGCTCGAGTTCACGTTGCGGTTCGTGGTCGACTTCAAGGTACGGAGGGCAACCAAGGACCAGCTCTTCGTCAGGATCCTGGAGGAGATCGACAAGGCGCACGACCAGGTCGGGATTGCCGCCTCGACGCTGAACATCGAAAAACTCGCGCCTCTGGACATCAGGCTGCCCGAGGGCCTGAGATTGCAGCGGAGTCCCGTGACGACGCCGAGGTCGGCGTAACGCAAGAAGCTGGCTTTAGCTTCGTTGCGCGACCAGACGACACTCCCCACACACAACACCGGGCGGTCCACAATATACTCGTAGAGAGCAGTGAACCCGATCACGCGCCATGCCTGAACTAAGAGAGCTCTGGGAGGCCTTCTCTCGGGACCTTACCGCGCATTCCGTTCGCGCCGGCAACACGATGGCCGGTGCCTGGGAGGACGTCTCGGGGGTAAGGCGCGCGATCAACGAAGCGTGGTCCACCTGCCCGGCGGCTGCGGCGACTCGGCCCCGGACGGAGTTGCTCGAGGCGCTCTTCGGCGACGTGGCCGGGCCGTTGCTGTTTCAACCTCTGGAAGTGTTCCGCCAGCAGCGTCCCTTACAGAGCGCGCGGTCCGCCATCGAGGACTATGACTCCGCGCTGGATGACCTGGTCCGTAGGCTGCCGGCAACGGCTCAGCTCGGAGCTCGCGACCTCGCTGCGATGGTGGCGTCCGACGCTGTCCCGACATCGCTGATGCGCTTGCGATGGTGGCGGCGATCCGCCCGCCCCTTGCCCCTTCGGGATGCTGTGGCGGATCATCTACGAGGCTTTATTCTGAACCGCGCCGCGCTCGATGGAGCTTTCCAGCTTCTGCTGGCGCAGTCGTCTCTGCATCTGCTGGAGCCTTGGTTGGCGTACCAGCGCCTGGTTCTGCGGGGTGTCGCAAGCGCCCCTCAGCCTCAGGTTGACCTCCCGGCCGAGCGGCACCAATGGATAGAAACGGCGCTGGCGCACGACCGGCGGGCCGCGCAGCTCCTGAGTGGCTACGAAGCCTGGGGCAGTGGTGTGAGATCGAGGCTCGCCGGTGCGCTGCTGCGGAACCCTTTGGGAGCGTCCGAGCGCGACCGGGAGAAGAACTGCGAAGACCACCGGCGGCACCTCGTCTACTGGTCCCGCCAGCAGCGTGCCGTCGTGTCCGTGCTCGAACTCGAGGTGCAGATGGCGAAATTCGGTCAGGCGGCAACGGTCGAAATGCTCGCAGGCCTTCAGGCACTGGACGGCGAGCACGAGGAGCTCGCACGGGAGTTGGACGCCGCCATCGACTGGCTGGAGGCCTGGACCGACACCCACGGCACCGGGTCGTTTCCGCCTCCAAGCGCAAGGCTGGTCGGCTCTCCGGAACGAGTGGCCGGATGGCAGCGGCGCCTTGGCGAAATCGCGCAGGAGCTGCTTCCAGTGACGGTCGAGACGGTCGAACCACGGCGCGCCCTGCCGGGCCTCAGAAAGCCCTGGCGGGAACTCGAGCCTGCGCGGACGGTGTTGCGGGCGCTGGCGGGAGTCGCGGCGCCGATCCTGCTGGCGAGCTTTAACGAGATCGAGGCGGCGCATCGGACCGTGGTCCGCGAGATCGAACGCTCGCGCGAGGTGGTCAGCTACGGCTTCGAATCCGCCTCGGCTGATGCAGGCGGCGAACGGCTTGCGCGAGAGGCCGTGGATAACGCCCTGTCGCTGCTGGTCTATCGTAAGCAGGCTCTGCCTGAGATCCGTCCGGCCGCGGATGAAGCCGCGGTCCGAGCGGAGGCCTCCGTTCTGCTGGAGTGCCACGCGGCATTCGAACGGACCCGCGTGGGGCTGCTGGCGCACATGACCCACCAGAAGGGCCGCGAAGCGGCAGCCCAACTTCGACTCCTCGCGGCTGCGGCGGTTCGGGGAGGCTCCCGAAAGGCCTGGCGGTTGGCGCGGCACTCGTACCGGTGGGCGCTGCTGCGGATTGGGTTGATCAGCCCTCCGCGGCCGTTAGCGGAACCGGTTGTGCGGCGCACGCATCTCGGCGAGGCGCTCGCGGTTCAGCTACATGCTCGCGATCTACCGATGATTTATCGGCGCCTCTTCCGTCTGGCGCCAGTCGAGGACCCGCGGTTCCTGGTCGGGCGAGAAGCGGAACTGGCGGGCTTCCGTGAGGCGCTCTCACGGTGGGACGCGGGCCGCAACGCCTCCGTGATCGTTGTCGGGGCCAGAGGCAGCGGCAAGACCAGCCTGCTCAACTGTGCCAGGAGCGGCATCTTCAGCGGCTGCGACGTGGTAACGGGGCAGTTTGGCGACCGCATCGTGAATCCCACGGATCTGGACGAATTTCTTGGCACGTTGCTCGGGCTTCCAGGCGGTTCGGATGTCGCCACTACTTTGGCCGCCGAACGGCGCATCATCATCATCGAGGAACTGGAGCGGACGTTCCTGCGGACCATGAACGGGTTCGAGGCCTTGCGCCACCTTTTGGACCTGATGTATTCGAGCGGCGCCAACACCCTCTGGATCTTCAGCATCAATGAAACGGCATACCGCTACCTCGATGTGGTCGTTGGCTTGGGGCGCCACTTTTCACACCGGTTGAACGCGATGGCGGTTCGGCAGGAAGATCTCACCGGAGCCATTCTGCAGCGGCACAACCTCTCCGGCCTGCGGCTCGAATTCGCGCCGCTCCCGCAGGAGGACCGCAGAGTGAGCCGCGCCCGGCGCTTTTTCGGTCTCGAGCTGAATCCGCGGCAATTGTTTCTCGACGCGCTGTACCAGCAGTCCGACGGCATCTTCAGGGCCGCATTCGAGCTTTGGCAGGGCTCGATCGAGAGAGTCGAAGGAGGCACGGTCCATATGCGACAGCCCCTCGCCCCCGACTATCGCGCGCTGATATCCGAGCTCACGCTGGAGGACTGCTTCGGGCTCAAAGCGATTCTTCAACACGGCAGTCTGACCGTGGATGAGCTTGCCCAGGTGCTCGCCACAGGCCGGGAAGCGAGCCGGCGGCAGCTCGAACGGCTACAGCTATTGGACCTTCTCGAGACCGAGCCGGTTTCCCCCGGTCTGCGCGTGCGGCCCGAGGCCGGCCGCGTCGTTCGCGAGGCCCTGGCTCGAACCAATCTTCTTTAGGAGAGGAGCTATGCCATCAATCCTGCTTGCGACCGCTTTGCTCCCTGGCGAGGAACGCCAGCTCGACCTGCTCCACTACTTTACACTGGCCAGGATCTTCACGGTCATCCTAGTCTTCGCTGTCACCTGGGTTTTGATCCGCTACGCAACGAAGTTCCTGGACTTGGTCAGCCTGCGCGGACCGCGGGCGCGGTTTGCAGTCAAATGGATCGAGCCCGTACTACGGATCACGCTGTGGTTCCTGGCCGGCTTCGCCGCCTTCGATTTGCTGTCTCCCACGCGAGAGACCTTCATCGCGGGCGTCGGTTCGATCGCGATCGCAATCGGCCTGGGAGCCCAGGACCTGATCAAGAATCTTCTGGGGGGCCTTGTGGTGCTCGCCGACCGCCCCTACCAGCTCGGAGACCGCGTCAGCATCGGCGAGGCGTCCGGCGAAATCGACCACATCGGTCTTCGCAGCACCAAGCTCACCACGCTCGAGGATACTCGGGTCACCATTCCAAATTCCGACATTCTAACCATGGAGGTTTTCAACTCGAACTCCGGAGTGCCGGACTGCCAGGTCGTGACCGAGGTGTTCCTGCCGGCGGATACCGATCCGAAAACAGCGAGCCAGATCGGCTATGAAGCGGCCTACAGTTCCCCCTTCACCTATCTGGAAAAACCCGTGGTGGTGCTGGTGTGCGACGGATTCGACCGGCGGCCATACGTCAAGCTGCGCATCAAGGCGTATGTCTTCGACCACCGGTACGTACCGCGCATCCAGAGCGACATTACCTCGCGGGCCAAGTCCGAGTTCCTGCGGCGTGGGATGCTCGCTGGCTGGAGCGAAGCCAGCCTTGACCGCCGTGGTGTAAGCTGACCAGGAGAACCTATGCAGCCAGCGGCGATGAAGAAGCACAGGTTGGCGTTGGAGGCTGTGGACCGCGCGCTGACCAAGGAGTTGGCATGGAAGCGCGGGCCCGCTCACATCAAGAAGCTTGCGGGCCGCCTGGATGAAATGACCAACGCGATCGGTTACGAAGGGGCGCTGCGGAGGTTGAACTACCGGTCCGCCCTGCTGCTTCGCGTCCGCGCAGCGCTCCGCCGGATCGATGCGCTGAGTTACGGCACGTGTCTGCTGTGCGGCGGCGAGATCAGCTCTGCGCGTCTCTTGAAGCTACCGTGGGCAGCCTTCTGCGTAACATGCCGTCGAGACGTTGACGCGCAAGACTGGAGCGCCGTAGCGTCGTTAGGGATGCGGTCAATCGGCAGTCTCCCGCGTTGAGGTGCGAACGCGTCGCCTCAGAACGCGACACCGAGTCCGCTGACGACGCCATAGTCGTTCCGCCGCACTGCGGCCAGCGGCAGGCTGTCGAACCGGTCAAAGAGTCGCACGTTCCAGGACAGGCGGCCCGCAAACGGCACTCGTATACTGCTCTCGTAGGCAATCCGGTAGCGCCCATGCCGGAGGAAGCTGGGATACACGGTCAGCTTCGTCGTGACGTTCGCGCGACCAACCTGCGCCCGGTCGAGGCTGATTCCGACCAGCCCTTCTCCGCTCAGGTGACGTAGTTCGTCCCCCTCCACCTCCGCGCCTTGCCGGAATAGTTCGTTCAAGTAGGTACCGCCCAGCAGCAAAGAAAGCTGGGTGCGCTCCGACCTTGTGATCCTCCAGCCCAGACCTCCACCGAGGTTCGTTCTCAGGCTCAGCAGTTCCCTGTCGTCGCGCTCGACGCTGGCGAGTGCGAACGTGAACAAGCGGCGACTCAGGTATCGATCCCACCGCATCGAGGCCATGTAGTCGCCGGTGGCCGGTGCCTGAGCCTGGTGGCTGAACAGAGAAGTGATGTCGAGGCGCACGCGAAACTTGTCTTCGCGGTATTCCGCGCCCAGCGTCACGGACGCCTGATTCAAGCGGGAATTGCCCCGCGCCAGGCTGGCGCCGAGATCCGCTCCGCCGTCCACGCGACCCCAGAATCCAGTCTCCTGCGGAGTCCGCGATATGCCAACGATGCTGCGCTTGGTCACCGTGGAAGTCAGTCCTCCGCTGGCTATCGCGACGCCTTCGGAAGCCGGCTGGAGAATCCCAACCTCTCGCCAGCCGCTCTGCGTCTCGACTCGATACTCACGGTCCGAAGAAACCGACTCCACCATGTCCCAATCGAGTGCCACGACTCCCGCGTACGATGTCTTGAGGTACAGCTTCTTGCCTTCCAGCTTTTGGATCTCTCCGGTGAGGCGGTCGGCGTTTTTGAGGATTACGGTGTCCGCGTGGCAGACCGTGGCACTCAGCAGGAGCGAGAACAAACTCGCACATCTGATTGACTGCAAATAATAGAACCGCATCTTCCCTCGATTCGGACGACCTACGGCTTCAGCGGCAGCACCAAGGACCTTCACACTCGAGATCACCGCCCTCGGAACCGGGGATTCCGCCCTGCGTAGTCTTCCGGCCTGGCGACCCGCTCGTTCATCCACTCGATGACGGCGGCATATCCCAGGCTCTCGGGATCGTGGCGCAGGTAGTTCTTCACCAACGCCACAACATGGAAGCCCTGCCCCAGTTGGAACGACAAGGTGGGATCTCCGATCTCCCGGTTCACCACGCGGATGACGTACTCCTCGGCGCTCATACGGTCCGCGTAGCGGCCATAGCCCGCCAGACGAGCCCCAGCGCGAATCCTCAACAGGTCGAGGCGCTCGGTAAGTTCGCGCCTCATCCTGTATAGGCGCTTGCCGATGCCTCGCCCTCGTGAACCGGGCCGGACCATCACCTCAGCGCCATAGAGTGTCCGGCCGTGCGCCGGATCGTGGTTGAGGAACGTCCCGCCCTCCGTGAAGTCGCGCCAGCTCATCTCGGTGTCATAGTCATCCCACAGGACGATGAGGCTGGCAGCCATCCCCATCACCTTCTGCGCGGCGGGGTCGATGGCCACGAATTGCCCTTCCGGGAACACGCGCAGGTGCGAGGCCAGTTGCTCCTCCGTCCAGGGAGGGCTCTGCGGGTAAACCTCCCGCGACAAATCGTGGATGCCCGGGAAGTCCTTCTCCAGGGTGTTTCGAACCAGAATCGGCGCCGTGGCGGTCATACGCGTTTCAGGTCGGGGCGCTGACCATTATACTTGCAGGGGGCTGGTGCCCGCCGTCCTAAATAGGGTAACGATATACTTGACAGACCACGCCTGATCGGATAGACTGGCGGCATGGACGATCAGACCTTGGTGAAGGCGCTCACGTTGCTCCTGGATCGAGTAGAAACGATGCACGCCAAATCGGAAGAGGCTATGAACTCGGCCCTTGCTACTCGGACTGCTTTGGCAGCGGCACTGCAAGCAAAAGATCCAGAACTTGCGAAGAGGTTTCAGGATTCCTTAGTCCGGCTTCAATCCGTCGCAGGAAGGCATAGTGCTGATCCTCAGCTTGACGAGATTCGGCGTCAACTTTCTCAACTTCCTCCCAAGTAGTCTCGCCACGAAGGAACTGTCGCATCGTTTCGTAAAACGGGTCGGGCTGCATCTTACACTCCTACCGGCGATTGCCAGCGGAAGTATTTAGCGCCCAACTTACGACGGCTTCTTTGTTGCCGCCCTCTTCCTGCGTGTGGTCTTCTTGGCTGCTTTGCGCTCCCTAAACATCTTCGGCAGACCACTCACAATATCGGCTTTGGGGACGGTGACAATCTGCTCCATCGCCGTCCTGAACTTCAGATACTCTTCTGTCCTCTCGTTGTCTGGCATAGATCCTCAATCCTGGATCGAAGTGGACTGCGGCCAGTAGCGCCCGGTCTGGCGTTCCGTCTCGCTGCCTTCGGTGTCCAACAGGATGCTTTCGGTCGGCAGGTAGACGAACCGATATCGGACAACTCTACCGAACAGCGCACAGTTGCCTTCGTTCTTGAGGTAGTGTTCACGGACGATGGCCTGGACTCTCGGCAGATCGTCGGCGGTAAAGGTCTTCTCCAGGTTAATGTATTTGGTACTGCCACCAGTCGCCGCTGCCATCGCAATCGAAGACGGCATCTTTGAGGTCGTCTCGATGAACACGTAAGGATGGAACGTCGGCGGTCTGTCTTCCAGAAATTCAGGTGACGGAAACTTTGCTTGTGCCATCGTTATGCTCCTATCTGGCTCGAAAATGGCAACGACTTGATATAGTTATCCATGTAGGCCCAATCTGGAAGGCCACCTTTGGACGGAAGTCGCAATATGGCGGTTGTCATTCGTTCTAGGTTGCCATTTCCGACCATAGTTGAATCGGTAACGTTCTAGCCGGATCACTGTTGCGATGAACAAAGCAATCGCCGGGGTCAGCGTGAACTTCGGATAGAGGACATTCACGTCGTCTGAACACCAGAACGGCTTCGGCTGATAGAATGCTTCAGCTACGCCGTTGCCGTTGTAGTTCACCGTAATGGTGTTAGCTTTGTGGATTGCGGGTTGCCCTACAAACGCCGTCAAACCATTGTTGTTGTCAATCGCCCCAATGAACGGCGTCACACCCTCTGTCATGTTCGCCTTCGTCAGCCGCTTGCCCTTTTTGATGTCGAATAATTCCTGAAGCTCGAAGGCTTTCCACTTCAACTTATCCGGTATCTCGGCATCTTGAATCGGCGTGCTGGCGTCAAGTTGGAACCGTGCGAAGTCTCGAACGACCTTATCAAAGTTCTGCCGCCTCAGAGATGAATAGTCGGTCTCCATGTAAGCCTCGGCGCACCATTCATTCTCATGCGTGACGTACTCCGTGACGCATTCACCGGCGTGAACCTCCCGGTTTCTGAATTGCTCGACCCAACGGTCTCGGATGGCGGTCCACATTTCGTTTAGGTCAATTCGCCCCTTGTGTTTGGTCTTCATGAAGCCATCAGTCTTCCAATAGCCGAACCACGTTTTGCGCTTGCTCGTGGCGTGAGGTACGTGGGCCGTGAAGACCATCACGCAGGTTATCACTCCGACAGGGTAAAACAACTCATCAGGCATAGACATAACCGCTTCAAGGGTATGGTGTGCCAGCAGTTCCTCTCTTACTGGATGAGAGGCGATGGCACAGGACATAGGAACGATTGCCATTCCTGTTCCGCCCTTCTCTAAACAATCGAGCATGTGCTGAACGAACTTGAGTTCTTGCTGTTCTTCATCCTCTTGCGAATAGGGCGGATTGATGAGGCCGATGTTGCAATGATGCTCTTTGACGGCCCTGGTGATCGCAGCGTCGAAGCAACTGCCCTGGTACAAGTTTGCCTTGCCGTCACCCCGGAGGATCATATTGCTTGCCGCAAGAGCGTACATGTTCGGCTGTTGCTCTACACCGATCAGGCAGTGCTTCTTAATATGGAGTTGATCCTTTTCCTTGACGGCCTGCTTCAACATCTGGTGCATCGCTGATACTAGAAACCCGCCAGTTCCACAGCATGTGTCCAGAACCTTACTGTCCTTCTTAACGTTGGCAAGCAAGGCAAACAACTCAGTGATGTGTCGGGGCGTAAGTACGGATACCTAGTGACTTCTTGTCGCCGCCTGTGTACTTTAGGAACTCGCCATAAAAGCGCCCTACGACATCGAAGTCTTGATAGACCATCACGAATCTCCACACTTTGTTATGAAGCATTCGTATGAGTTCGTGAAGAATTCCCTTTGGAAAGGTCTTGGTCGCTTTACCAAGCTCCGGGTGAATGGCAATACTGGAATACGGCTGCGTCATGCTGCTCTTCTTGGCATTTGGAAGGTCGGCCTTCTCGATCTCTTCACGGATCACTCGCATCCAGTGTCTTTGAAGGTCTTCTGGTGCGTAGTCACCAAAGCTCTTCACGAAGGCTTTGCTTCGTAGGGCGATCAGTGTGCCGCTGACCAGGAGGGGTTTCTCGCTCTCCGTGAGCTTGGCATGGTCCCTCATGAAATCGTGGAGTTCCCTAGAGAACGCCATTAGATCCTCGTGGCGACTTTTCTCGACCGCTGGGTCATACGATGCGAGTCGCACGAAGTCATCGAATGGGATGAGTTCTCTGACCGCAGTGCCGTTTTCGCTCTTTAGCTCCGAGTAGGTCTCAGAACCCTTTGAGAACACGAAGGTGGAGATCTTCAAAGATGATGCGGTCTGCCCGCTGACGCCGACCGCCACAACGTTGAACGAACGGGCGAGAAGGCGTCCGTAGTGAACTGCTCCGTCCACAGCGAAGTCTGCGGCCTTCAGACGATCAAGGCTCTCATGACACTTGACGGACGCCTTGCACTCCACAATGATTATGAAGTCTGGAACAGATGGCGAACTGATAATGAACTCGGGACATCCCCGCCCACCAGCACCACGCTTGCCGCCAGTTTTCAAAAGCTTGCTGACCTCGGCAATCTGGCTCTTTTGTTCCTCAATGATCGTCTCTTCGGACGAGTAGTAGCCGAGTCCATCAAGCATGTCTCGGACAAGATTCTCCGTGATACGTTCGTTCATCTTGGCGTCAAGTGGCCTTTCTCTCATGCCCGTATTTATTGGGCATTCTTTCCGGTCAGTTGCTTGTACGTCAACCGCCGCCCGTGGATTCCCTTCACGACACCTTGGAACCTGCCGCTGTCGCCTTGGTCGTGTTTCCGTTCATTGTACCGGAATGCCTGTTCGTCAAGGTAACGGAACAGATGGTACGGCTCGACTGAGACGTAGGTGCCTTTGAGTGTCCGCTTCAACAGGCTCCAGAAGTTCTCCAGTCCGTTGGTATGGACATGGCCTTTCACGTACTCTACGGCGTGATCCACGACTCGATGCAGGTAGTCGCCGTCCAATCCTTCATACGACTTCAAGGCATCGGTAAAGACTTCGGCTCCCGGCTCGACATGCGCCTTGACGTGGGTTTGCAGCGACTTCTTCTTGCGACTGCCCTTGACGGAAACCTGGACCTTGCCGCCACGTTGAAGAACGCCAATCACCATCGCTTTGTCCTTGCCGCCAGTTCCAGTGATCTTTCGTGCCCGAATGTGCTTGTGCATGTTCCGTGCTTTGCCGCCTATGAAGGTCTCATCCACTTCAACTTGCCCGGTCGCCTTGTCAATGCCGCCCTGTTGCATCGCCAGTCTGATGCGCTGAGTCATGAACCAAGCGGTCTTTTGGGTGACGCCAATGGAGCGGTGCATTTCGTGGGAACTGACACCGTTCTTGGCGTTGGTAAGCATCCAAACCGCCGTCAGCCATTTGTTCAGGCCAATTGGGGAGTCTTCAAAGACCGTGCCCGTCTTCAGGGAGAACTTGGCGTGGTCATGCTTGCCGTAGCACTTCCAGACTCGGGGCTTTTCGAGGTAGGTGACGTGATCGGAACCGCATCGTGGACAGGTGACTTTGCCATCCGGCCACCGGAGGGACATCATGAATTCATGGCAGTTGGCGTAGTCGTTGTAGCAGACGACTGCTTCTTGAAGTGTTCGGGGTTCTTCCACCCTTCTATTCTAACGGCTTAGAGGCGGTCTGTCAAGTATATTGTTACCCTAAATAGCGACCGTGTCGATCCGCGAGGCGATCTCCGCAGACAGCCGACTGTCAACCAAAGGGAGAACCGTTCCCGTGGACCGGGTATCGAGAATCGTCTTGAGGTTCAGCTCTCCGACGACCATCATTTCCTGATTGGGGTTCCCCTCAGCCAGAATGCCGTCGCGGGAAAAGGCGAAGTCGCTCGGCGTAAGGATGGAGGCCTGGCCGTAATTCAGCGAGACCGCCGGGACCATCGGCAATGACCCTACGGTGCAGGAGTGCACCACATACATCTGGTTCTCGATGGCTCGCGCCTGCGCGCAATAGCGAACGCGCAGGAACCCCTGCCGATCATCGGTGCAACTCGGCACCACCAGGATGTGGGCGTCTTGCCGCGCCACGGCGCGGACCACCTCCGGAAACTCCACGTCGTAACAGATGGCGACGGCAACTCTGCCGAACACCGTTTCAAAGACCCGCAGGCGGGTGCGGGGAGAGACCTTCCAGTCTTCGCTCTCAAAGCGGGTCATGTGGAGTTTGCCCTGGACGCCGAACGCGCCGACCGGTCCGAAGAAGAAGCACTCGTTGTAGACACCGTCGGCGCCGTCGTCCATCACCGGGATGGTCCCCGCCACGATGTAGAGTCCGAGCCTGCGGGATAGTCCCGTCATAATGTCCACGAAGCGAGGCACCTGTCGGGCAAGATCGCGGATTTGTTCGGCGATCGGACGTCTGACGTTGCCCAGGGTCAGAAGTTGCACGGTGAAGTACTCGGGGAAAACCAGCAACTGACATTTGTAGTCCGCCGCGGTCTCGGCCAGCGCCTCCACCTGCTCCCGGAACTGCTCGAAGGTTTGCACCGGGCGCACAAAGTACTGGAGGGAGGCAACACGTATCCGTTCAACCGCCATCGTATACATTCTCGCGCAAAGCCGGCGGGGCGGCAGGCGGATGGGCGAATGCTCCGATGTAGCCGCCACTGCGACCGGCGCCCGGCGGAGCAGACGCACGGCCTCGGCCGCACCGTACGTGGAGGCGAGGATCGGGCTTGACGCAGGGAACGGTTGAGACAACCCGGCGGGCCAGACTGAGAAGAATGGCGGAATCACAACCACCTCGGCGTAGATTCGAAGCTGCCCTGCGGTTCGCCGAAGGGCCGCTTGCCGCCGTTCGCCGCGCGAGTTTCGCTCTTTTCCTAAACGACGGAGCCGAGCTCGCCGACGCTGTCTCCCTCCCAATAGCCCGGCCGGCCGTAGTGCCTGTAGACCTCGGTCTCAAGCAGGCGGTCAACCCACGGGGAGGGCCCGTATTCGGGGCCGCTTGCGATGAGATCGCGAGGGAGAGCCACCGATAACGCCTCCTGGGCCCAGCTCACGCGATCGATCCACTTCGAAGGGAGCAACACCTTCTTGCCAGGCAGCCAGTTCAGCGTTTCGACCACCACGTAGCGAACCACCCAATCCCGGTCATCGAGGATGAGGTCGTCAATGTGGCCGATCTCGCCGCCGGCGGCGTGGATCCGGTAGCCGAGGATTTCCCTCACACTCCTGAGGTTGGGATCGCCCCCCACATCGGGCGTCGGCAAACCCGGTTCTCCTGGAAGCGACCAATAGGCTGGCCAGCCATAGTGACGGTTCATGGCGATCTCCTGCTGCCGCGAGACCGGCATATCCGCATCGACGCCGGGGCTTTCCTGCACCTGCCGCTTGGAGAGGTTGACCGAAAACGTCCGATAACTCCAATCGGGCTGTCCAAGCGCCACGGGCGAAATGAGCACGCGACGGCTGTTCAGCCAATCGCCGGCCTCGACCACCAGGTACCGAATACTCCAGTGTGTGTCGTCGAAGTAGAAATTGTACGCTCGACCGATCTCGCCATCGGTGGCGAGGATGGTGTAGCCAAAGATCTCCTCTACGTTGCGCAGCATGGCCGCCCTCGCGGTGTCGTGCCTTCGTATCTTCCGCTCCGGCCCGCGTAGAGCGGAGGGTCTCTAAGCCTTACGGAGTCCGCACGTAGAATTCGTAGGCCTTGTGTGTGCCGCTCTGATTCTGCACCGTCAACACAGTGGTGAGGATTTTACCCTTTTTGCCAAGCTTCATCTCGCGGCTCGTCACAACCGTGCCGCTCGGAGACTGCTGCTTCGTGGTCAACATCAGTCTGGTGCCGTTTATGTCACCCCAACGCGCGCTGGCCGTGCAGGTCTCCGCCGCGTTGGTTTGGGTGACTTCAGTGCCATCAGTGGTCAAGTCGAAGACCTGGTTCCGAGCGCTCCCGCCCGTTTCACTCTTGATCTCGAAGTGTAGTTTTGGCTCGTGATGGACGATCGCCAGGGCCATACTCGTCGGAGCCGGGAGTTGGGCGCTGAACCGGCTCCTCGGGTCCAACTGCCAGGTCCCAGTGAAGTCGGGCTTTGCCACCGCCGCGAGCACAGCGCCCCCGACGGCTGCCAGGATGCAAATTCCAAGAGTTCTTTTCATGGCGCCTCCTTTGGAACGGAGTATTCCATTTTCGTTGTGGACTGCTGACCAGCATAGATTTTACATATTTTACATCCAAACCGGCTCTGTATGAAGAGCTTTTCCGCACCGAGCGCTGGCCGCAGTCCGAGAGCCATTCTTGCGGGCAAGGCACCTGGAACGAATGGACTAGCCGGGATTCAGACAAGGCTCGCTTTCAGTGTGCCAATAGTGTGCCAACTGGTCCGGAAGAGGGCGAACTCGCCTATGCGCGCCAGTACAGGGATGCCCGCAGGGACATGATTCTGAAGTCCTTATAGACGGAATAGACAAAACGGCACAACGCAGAGAACACCCCGGAATAGACTCTTAATCAGTAGGTTGAAGGTTCGATTCCTTCCGCGCTCACCATAGAAAACACAGCACTTAGCATTTTATCCCCCAGCCCGAAAACCCCGCCCCAATGGGATCAGCGAGCAAGCTCCCGCAGACGGGCCAGTGATGTGGACACAGATCCGTGTGTATGAATTTCGAGGTAAGGTAGATCCGAGTGCTCTGTATGCTCACAAAACCTCAAACCATCCTCCTCGCCAGCCTGCTTCTGGCCTTGCCGCTCAGCGGAGGCGACTTCGTGATGCAGGTGACCGATAACGGCTACCTGAATACGCAGGGCTTCAGCGTCATTCTCTACAAAGACACGTATCACCCGGTTTTCGTCGATGAGAAGAAAGCAGCCATGGAGATGATCCTTCATGGACAGCGCATCGCCACGAATGGCGATGTGCGCCTGGTGCCCACTCCGGAGCAGTGGGACCTGGTGGCGAAATTGAGCGGCCAGCAGGCGGACAAAGAACACAATCGCCTCACGGCGCAGTTGTCATTCCCCAGCTACGAAATGAACTATCGCCTCGAAGTCGCGGCGGAACCAGGCGGAGTGCGGGTGAGCATCAACCTAGAGAAGCCGCTGCCGGGGAAGCTGGCCGGCCGCGCCGGCTTTAACCTGGAGTTCCTGCCGTCGCTCTACGCCGGCAAGAGCTATGCGGTAGACGGCCAGTCGTTCGGGATGATGCCGCGCAGTCCGCAGGACCCCATGCAGAAGGTGCCGCGGTCGCCCGACGACCCCAAGAAACTCCCCTACCAGGAGGAATGGGACGAAGCGAAAGGCTACACGCAGCCGCTTCCGTTTGCCAGCGGCAAGAGTGTCACGCTGGGGGCGGAGGACCCGCAGGTTCGCATCACCATCGCCTCTGAAAACGGGCCGGTGTCCCTTTATGACGGCCGCAATCGCGCCCAGAACGGCTGGTTCGTGCTGCGCACCCTGATTCCTTCGGACAAGACCGAGGGCGCGGTAGTCTGGCATATCCGCCCAGACGTGATTCCGAACTGGACGCGGCCGCCGATGGTGGCGCACAGCCAGGCTGGCTACGCGCCGGGCTTCCCGAAGGTCGCCGTAATCGAACTGGATCCGAAGTTCGATGCGCCCGGGACGGCGAAGGTGCTCCGCCTCGGTGACGACGGTTCCTACAAGCAGGTGTTCGAAGGACCGGTTTCCACTCCGACGCCGTGGCTGCGCTACACCTACGCAAAGTTCGATTTCTCTTCGGTCAACCAGGCCGGCCTGTACGCGATCGAGTACGCGGGCCAGAGGACCGACCTGTTTCCCATTGCCAAGGACGTTTACAGCCGGACGTGGCAATCCAGCCTGGACGGTTTCCTGGCGGTCGAGATGGATCACGTCTCGGTGCGCGAAGGCTACCGGCTGTGGCACGGCGTTTCGCATCTGGACGATGCGCGGCAGGCGCCGCCGAACACGCAGCATTTCGACGGGTACCGCATGGGCCCGAACCTCGATTCGCCGTACCAGCCCGGCCAGCACATCCCCGGACTGAACGTGGGCGGCTGGTTCGATGCCGGCGATTACGACAACGTCGCCTTCAGCCAGTATTCCGTGATCCAGGACCTGGCGCTCGGCTACCAGGAGTTCGACCTGAAGTGGGACCAGCTTGCGGTGGACGAGACGGCGCGCGAGGTGGAGATGCACCGGCCCGACGGAGTCCCGGACGCGGTCCAGCAGGTCAAGCACGGGATTCTGCAGGTGCTGGCGCAGGTCCGCGCCATCGGCCACCCGATCCTGGGTATCATCGAGCCCACTCTGCGGCAGTACACGCACCTGGGCGATGCTGCATCGAATACCGATGGACGGCTCTACTCGGAGAAACTCGGGCCCAACGAGGTGGACGGGAACTTCTCCGGCAAGTCGGACGACCGCTGGGCCTTCACCGCCAAGAGTGCGAACCTGCAATATGGCGCTATCGCGTCGCTGGCCGCTGCCGCCCGGGTGCTCAAAGGCTGGGACGACCCTCTGGCCAAGGAGTGCCTGGATACCGCTATCAAGCTGTGGGACGAGGAGCACGCGAATCCGACCCCGAACCAGGGCCAGGGGATGTACGGCCCTCCGGGAATGGGCGGGGCGATGGACTGGAATGCCGCGATTGAGTTGCTGATCACCACCAATGGCGCCGACCCGTACAAGAAGCGCGTCCTGGAGCTGTTCCCTACCATCAAACAGCGGTTCGCATTCAACGGCTGGATGGCGGTGCGCGCGCTGCCTTACATGGACGCGCCGTTCAGGAAGCAGCTTGAAGAGGTGGTGAGATCTCACGTAGTCGAGCTGGATGCCGAACTGGCGAAGACTCCGTTCGGCGTGCCGCCCAGCCTGCGCGCTTGGGGGGGGTCGCTCTCGGTGGCCGAGCTCGGCGTGCGAATGTACCTCCTGCACAAAGCATTCCCGGAGATCGTCGGCACGGACTACACGCTGCGGGCCGCGAACTACCTGCTGGGAACGCATCCGGTTTCGAGCACATCCTACATTTCCTCGGTGGGGACGGTTTCCAAGCTGAAGGCCTACGGAAACAACCGCGCCGATGGAACGTTCATCCCCGGCGGCATGATTCCGGGTTACATTCTGATCCAGCCGGATTTCCCGGAGTGCATCGACGACTTCGGCTTCCTCTGGTTTGAGGACGAGTACATCATCAGCGTCACGGCCAAGTGGATCCTGGCGGCCAATGCGGCCGACGCGCTGGTCAAATGATCCCAGCCGCAGAGAGTTCCTCCGCTGGTCAATTCGCTCCGTCAGCCGGCTCGCCGCCGCGGCAGCCGGTGATGCGCAACCTTCAGCGCTCTTCTGGTGACGACCCGCTCCGGTGCGGCGGCGCGGCATTGCACGCCGACCCGCTGCGGCGCCCACACTGGCACTACCGGCTCCGTTCGCGAGGATCGTAGCGGAAAGATCTCAGGCTCCGGCGCCAGCCCCTCCGTGCTGCGATGACACGCCAGACAGCGCGCGTGCAGGATCTGACTCGAGCGGTCCACCAGGCGAAACAGCGCGGGCCCAAGCTGCAAAACGTATGCGCGATTGAAATGCGTGTTATCCGCTCCGTAGGCCGCCTCGGAGGTTGAGAGCTCCAGCACTCGAGTCCGGTCCAGGCGCAGCGCCTCGCGTTGCACTTCGTTGATCAGCTCGCGGTGGCACGCCATCGCGTCCAGTTTTTCGAAGCCTGGCTGCAGCACCCAAATCAACAGGCCGCAGCGGCGCTCCGTCAGAATGAGCGCCATCTCTCGCGTGAGGCCGCGATAGGCCTCTCTCCATTGCGGGGAGCCGTAGGCGATCCATTGCGTCTTTGAAATCGGAATGCTCTGCATGTCGTTCGATCCGATCAGCGCAAAGCACACGTCCACGGAACCCAAGCCGGCCGTGTCGCGAAGCCACTTCGTGTAATCGAAATAATCGGCGCGCGTGAGCCCGATGATCGGGCGGCTCCACCGCGTCAACTGCACGCCGTACTGCTGCAGCAGGTCCGGTCGGGCGCGCATCGCGTAGTAGAGGGAATCCGCGAAACTGTCGCCTACGGTCGCCACGGTTGTCGCACCACAGGGGCTCCCGACCAACAACAGCAGCAGGGCCACGCGCTTGTTTCTCATCGCTGCACCACCTCGCAGAGCGCTGCGCCCCAGTGCACGCCCGCCCCGAACGCGGCGAAACACACGCTGGCACCCGGAGAGGGCGGGTCCGCGTCCCACCATTCGGAAGCAGCGATCAGCAACGACGCCGACGATGTGTTTCCGTAGCGCCGGATATTGCTCGGGAACCGCCGCGCATCCACTCCGAGGGCGCGGGCCACGCGGTCCATCAGGTTCTGATTGGCCTGGTGGAGCAGGAATGCGCTGACGTCTTGCGGCCGCAGCGAGTGCCGATCGAGCAGCTCCGTGATGACCGCGGGCAGCTTCCGGGAAGCCTGCAGGATGATCGAGCGGCCGTTCATTACCAGGCCGCCGCCGAGCTCGAGGCGGAGATCCTCGCTGTAGGCGCCGTCGGAGTGCAACGCGGAATCGAGGATCCTCAGCGGACCTGGCCGCGTGCCAAGCAGGCACGCTCCGGCGCCGTCGCCGAACAGCATGGCGGTACCTTTGTCTACCGAGTCCTGCGTCACCACGGCCGACATCTTCTCGGCCGCGATGACCAGAATAGACGGATAGCGCGCGAGCAGATCGGCAGCGAGCGCCATCGCGGCCAACCCGCCCGCGCTCGCCATCGGCAGATCGAGCGCGGGGATCCCCGGCGCGCCGAGCTTCGCCGCCACTTCCACGGCGGGGCCAGGGAGCCTGCGCTCGCTGGAGCCGGACGCCACCAGAATCATGTCGAGTTGCGCGGCTGCCGAGCCAGCGCGATCGAGGCACTGCTTTCCGGCCGCGGCGCCGAGGCAGGCTACGTTCTGGCCGGCCTCGGCGTAGCGGCGCTCCTCGATTCCCGACATCTCCACAATCCACTCCGGCGTGCAGCCCAGACGCCCGGCGAGTTCGAGGTTGCCGACGACGCGCTCGGGCAGGTACGCGCCGAAAGCTCGAATGTACGCGTCCGTCATGGCGTCATCCCCGGCTCGCGAGATAGCTCTCGATGCGCGCGACCGTCTCGAACTGGCGCGGATTCAGGTCAGCGTCCGGGACGCGGATCGCGAACTCGCGCTCCAGTTCGCACACCATCTCAGGAAGCGCGAAGGAGTCGAGGTACCCGCTGTCGAACAGCGATTCCTCCGGCTCGGGCGCAACGTCGCGCTTGGAGACGCTCAGTATCAGCGCGATGATTCTCTGTCTCATTGGTCATTCTCCTTGGAAGCGCCGGCCGCATGGTTCGCGGCGATGAAGCGCTCATAGTGGAACATCAGCTCTTCGAATAGCAATTTGCCAGCCAGGCGGTAGCCGCTGCTCCGCATGTGAACGTAGTCGGGCTGCGAGAGGCCGGCTTCGGCCCATCTCCTCACCGACCCCGGCCCGCCCATGCGCGCCCGCCAGTTCCACCAGGCGCAGTGGGATTCGCGCGCCACCGCCCGCTGAATCGCGATCACCTCGCTCAGGTGCGCGCTCGACCGGCGGTGCGTCTGCTTGACGAAAAGGCAATCCGGGGGGCCGATCACCAGGATCGACGCGCCCGGCGCGGCCTTCCGCAGACGTTCGAGAACCTGGCGGAACGCGATTGAGTAGGCCGCCGCGTCCCAGCGCGGAGAGATCGCTTCGTTCGTGCCGTACGCCACCACAATGAGCGCCGGATCGCGCCGGGCGATGTGAGCCGCCAGTAGGTCGTCCGCCCAGCCGAGCATCATTGTGGCCTGGGCGCCGTTGATGCCCAGCGTTTCGTAGGTGACGCCGCGGGCGTTGTCGGCGGTCCATCCGAACAGGCGCACGGCGCCGCCGGTTACGGTGCGAACGGCGAAGCGGTGCGGCCCCGGAGCGGGCTCGTATTCGAGATCACCGGGCCCCAGGTCGCCGCTGGTCGCGACGCTCCGCGCCGGCTCCCCATCCACCGAGAATTCGAAATCGCCGCCGCCGGGCTGTTGGAGATAGAAGAGCGCCAGATGCTCGCATTCCGCCGTGAGGGTGACGGTCTCGCCCGCGCGCCGGGCGGTGATGCTGACGCCGCCCAGTCCCTCCATGCCGTCGCTGGCGTGCGTCTTGGTGCCGCTGGTCCGCCAGCCGGCGGACTGCGAGCCGCGCGAGTCGAAGCGGCGATAGCCGAGGTGGGGACGGCCCGCCAGTGTGAATCCCGGGCCGCCGTCGCCGAATCGGGCTTGCAGTTGCCTCCGCAGCGCGTCGGGAAAATCGTCGGAGGCGCTGTGCGAGTCGCCATAATGCAGGACGTGCGCGGTTCCGTCAGAGAGCTTCTCGAAGAATGGGGCCAGCGCGGCGGCGTTCTCCAGCGCGCCTGGAGCAGCGTGCAGGCGCCTTTCGAGTTGGGGCGCTGTGATCGCGGGCGCGCGGCGCCGCGCGGCGCCACAGGCCAGGGCCAGGCTGGCCAGCATCACCAGAGTCAAGCGGACCGGGGCGTTCACCGGCGGCCCCGCGCCTGCGCCAGATTCATGCGTGCGCGTTGCGCCTGGAACCTGCGATAGCCGTCGCACAGCCCTTGCTCGAAGAGGGAGCCGACCTGCTTTGCGCCGGCGGGGAAGGGGTGCATGAAGTCGGCCGTCACCAGGCGTGGCCGTGCCACATCCCAGCGGGCCATGGTCCCCTCGCCTCCCATCGCGTGAAAAGTGTCAAAGAAAGCGCAGCCTGTTTCCGCGGCAACCGTCCGCTGAATCTCAACCACACGGGGCAGAATCGGCGGCGTGACGATCTCGCCGGCATCGCGCTGGCCGCGGTCCATCGGGCTCATGATCAGAACCGAGACGCCAGGTACCGCGGCGTGTATGCGGCGGATCACCTCGCGCAGTTCCCCTGCGTAGAGGCTGTTCACGTAGCCCGGGAAGACGGACTCGTTGGTTCCGTAATTTACCACGATGAGGTCAGGCTTCTGATGGCGTATCTGGTCGGCCCAGTGCGCGGCCTCGAAGTAGCGGACCACCATCTGCACCTGCCCGCCGTTCACACCCAGGCTGTGATAGCGCACTCCCGGCCCGTCCTTCTCAAAGCTGGCGCCGAAGATGCGGAATGGGCCGCTGGTCACGGCCAGTTCGACTTCCTTGCAATCGGGCGGCAGTGGGATCGTGGTGAACCCGGCCTCCTTCGCGGGCGCCTCCGAGGAAACCACCGCCAGTTCCGCACCCGCGGCCCGGACCGCGAGCGAGCCTCCACCTGGCTGTTTCAGGTACATCAGCTCGACACGTTGGTGGAGCGTCTCGAGCCGGAAGCGCGAACTGGCGCCGGTGGCTCCGGTGAAGCTGACTCCGCCCAACCCGTGGAGTCCGTCGGCCGCGCGGGCCTGGCTCGCGGGCTGGATCTTCCAGCCCTTGCCCTCGACCTCAACTCCACGGTGCCCATACCAGGCCCAGGGTTTGGCGGCCAGCACGAAGCCGTGCCCCGCGTCTCCGAAACGCTCCTGCAGCAGCGAGCGGACGTCTGCCGTGATCTGATCCGCCGTCACCGGTGAATCGCCGAAGTGGAGAACGCGGACCAAGGCGCCGGGCTGTTTCGCCTCCACCCGCTCCAACGCCGCATAGAAGGGGATCAGGGCACCGCTCCGGTCGGTGAGGAAGCCGGTGTCGGGATCGACGGCAACCGGCGGTGGCGGTGCGGGCGCGGGGGCTCGAACCGGTTCCTGCCGATGGAGCAAAGGTGCGAGCTGCAGTACGGCTGCGAACAGTGCGAAGGTGAACAGCGCCAGAATCGTTTTCCGCATGGTCAGAACCTCGTGTAGATGAATGGGACCGCGCCGGTGGCCGCGACTTGCTTGATGGAAACCGTCAGAAGCGCCAACGCGGCTGCCTGCGCGTAGAACGGAGCGTCCGAGTACAGCCGCAGACCGCGGTCGTACCAGCGCTCCGGCAGATAGTGCGCGACGGCCGCGATGGCGAGGACGAACACAAACGCCGGCGCGATGTTGGCCGATGACCAAGTGAACGAGCTGAGTTGGACCAGGAAGTCGCGCGCCGCTTCGAGGGTCGGCGAGCGGAAGAAGATCCAGGCCAGCAGAACGAAATGGAACGTTAGGAGCCGGGCACCGAACCGCGCCACGAGCCCCGGCGACGCGTTGCGGCCTCGCCACGCCTGCCAGCCCCGCACCGTGGCCAGGCCCGCGCCGTGCAGCAGACCCCAGATCAGGAAGGGCCAGTTTGGCCCGTGCCACAATCCCCCAATCGCCATCGTGACGACGAGGTTCAAATAGGCAAGCGCCTTCCAGCGCGACCGCAGACCCGGAAGCGAGAAGTAGACATAGTCGCGTAGCCAATTCGAAAGCGAGATGTGCCAGCGCCGCCAGAAGTCAGCAACGCTGAGGGCGGAGTAGGGGCGGCGGAAGTTCTCCGGTAGCTTGATCCCGATGAGCAGCGCCGAGCCCAGCGCAATGTCCGTGTAGCCGGAGAAGTCATAGTACAACTGGAACGCGTAGCCGTACAGCGCCACGAGCACCTCGGCGGAGGAGTAGAGTTTTGGGGTGTCGAACACGCGGTTCACCAGGTGATCGGCCAGGAAGTCCGCGATCAGGAACTTCTTCATCACGCCCATGCCGATCAGGAACAGCGCGCGGCCGCCGTCGGCAGGCGCGAGGGTTCGCCCGGCATTGGCGATTTGCGGGCACAACGTCGCGAGGCGCGTGATGGGGCCGGCGAGCGTGGTGGGGAAGAAGCTGGACGCGCACAGGTAGACCAGATAGCTCGGCGCGGGCTGGGCGACCCGGCGGTAGATATCGATGGTATAGGTCATCGACTGGAAGGCATAGAACGAGAGGCCGAGCGGGAGGGTCCAACTCCAGGCCGAGTGAACCAGCGGCAGGTATCGCAGGGACAGGAGGAGTCCCACGTTGACCGCCACACTTGCGCTAACCAGGAGGCGGCGGCCCCTTGCGCTTTCGCACCGCGCCAGTGCCCGGCCCAAAAGGAAATCGGTCGACGAGGCGGCAGGCACGAGCGCGAGGTAGATCAGTCCCCATCTGGCGTAGAAGAAGTAATTCGCCCCGAGGATCACGGCGAGCCCGGCGAGCCGGAAGCGCGACACCAGCCAGTAGGCAAGAAAGACGATGGCGGCGAAAGTGAGGTAAGCGGGACTCGTGAGGGGCATTCGCGCCGAACGATAGCATTCCGGCGGCCAGTGCCGAAAAGGCCCGTTAATCGCGCGAACCCTGGCGTTCTCGGCCGCGGTTGTGTCTACGCGCACACACACTGCGTGTCACGTTGTACACGGCTGGTCTAATATGGTTGGAGATTGCAACGACAACTGAAGATTCTCGGTGCCGGCCTCGTCTTTGCGTGCGTGCTGATCGCGCAGCCGCGCTACGTCGCGGATGCTCCGGGCCCGGGCAGCTTCGCGATCGCCGGGGCTCCCATTTACGTGGATGCGGACGACTACGCGGGCGTGCTGCGCGCCGTGGGGGACCTGCGGGACGACGTTCGGCGGGTGACGGGCTCGACACCGGCGATTACGCACGACGCGCGCGCGCTGAGAGCCGTTCTGGTGGGGACACTCGGACACAGCCGCGTCATCGACGAACTGGTCCGCGAGGGCGCGATCGACGCCGGCCGCATCGCCGGCAAGTGGGAATCGTTCCTGATCCAGGTGCTGCCGGGCGCGCTTGTGATCGCAGGCAGCGACAAGCGCGGCACTATCTACGGCATTTACGACCTCTCCGGGGAGATGGGCGTCTCGCCCTGGTACTGGTGGGCCGACGTGCCGGTGCGGCATCGGGACGCGCTGTATGTGAAACCGGGCACGGTGGTCGAGGGACCGCCGGCCGTGAAATATCGCGGCATCTTCCTGAACGACGAAGCGCCGGCGCTCACCGGATGGGTCAACGAGAAGTTCGGCACTTACAACCACGCCTTCTACGAGAAGGTATTCGAGTTGCTGCTGCGGCTGAAAGGGAATTACCTCTGGCCGGCCATGTGGAACAATGCGTTCAACGAGGACGACCCATTGAATCCCAAGCTGGCCGACGAATACGGCATCGTCATGGGGACCTCGCATCACGAGCCCATGCTGCGGGCGCAGCAGGAGTGGAAGCGGCACGGCACGGGGCCATGGGACTACACCAAGAACGGTGAGGTGCTGCGGGCTTTCTGGGAAGAGGGTGTGCGGCGCAACCGGAGTTACGAGAGCACCATCACCCTGGGGATGCGCGGGGATGGCGATATGCCGATGTCGGCGAGCGCCAACACGGCCTTGCTCGAAGGGATTGTGGCGGATCAGCGCAAGATCATCGCGGCCGAAGTGAATCCCGATGTTACTAAGGTGCCGCAGGATTGGGCGCTCTACAAGGAAGTGCAGGAGTATTACGAGAAGGGCATGCGCGTTCCTGACGATGTGACGTTGCTGTGGTGCGACGACAACTGGGGTAACATACGCCGGCTGCCGACTCCCGCCGAAAGGCAGCGCAGCGGGGGTGCCGGGATCTATTACCACTTCGACTATGTCGGCGGGCCGCGGAACTATAAGTGGATCGACACCAATCCGATTCCCAAGGTCTGGGAGCAGATGAACCTGGCTTGGCAGTACGGCGCCGACCGCATCTGGATCGTGAACGTCGGCGACCTGAAGCCGATGGAGTTCCCCACGGAGTTCTTCCTGCAGCTTGCCTGGGACCCGTCGCGTTGGCCCAAGGAGCGGCTGGGGGAATACACGCGGCTCTGGGCGGAGCGGCAATTCGGACCGGCGCACGCGGCCGAGATTGCGGACATCGTCTCGGCAACGCTGAAGTACAATGGGCGTCGCAAGCCGGAATTGCTGGAGCCATCCACTTACAGCCTGATGAATTACGACGAGGCCGATCGCGTGGTGGCGGAATATGAGTCGCTCGTCGCGCGGGCGGAGCGGATCTCCCAGGAGTTGCCCGCGGACGCGCGTGATGCGTTCTTCGAGCTCATACTGCACCCGGCGAAGGCCGCCGCGCAAGTTACGGAACTCTATGTCGCGGCGGCCAAGAACCAGGCGTATGCCGAACAGGGGCGCGCCTCGGCGAACGACTGGGCGGCCAAGGCGCGCGCGCTGTTTCAGGCCGATGCGGACCTGTCTGCTTACTACAACCATACGCTTGCGGGCGGTAAGTGGGACCACATGATGGACCAGACCCACATCGGCTACACCTACTGGCAACAGCCGCCCACGAACACGATGCCGGCCGTCCGGGAGATCGACCTACCGGAGGCGGCCAGCATTGGAGTTGACGGCGAGTGCCTTTCCTTCGACGCGTTCAACCGTCAACGGCGGCACGTCGACGTCTACAACCGCGGCCGCGCGCCTTTTGAATTCACGGCGGCGGCCAGCGCCCCGTGGATCGTGCTGAGCGCCACGCATGGGCGGATCGAGAAAGAGCAGCGGCTCTGGGTCAGCGTCGATTGGAGCAAGGCGCCGATGGGCTCCGCCAGCGGAACCGTAGAGATCAACGGCGTGAGGCTTCCTGTGAGCGAGTACGATCCCGAGAGCCGGGTGGCGCTGAGGGGCTTCGTGGAGGCGGACGGATACGTCTCGATTGAAGCCGAGCACTACACCCGTAAGCTTGACGCTGGCGCGGCGCGGTGGGAGAAGATTCCCGATTATGGGCGGACGCTGTCGGCTATGAGCATCCTTCCAGCTAATGCGCCGAGTGTCACGCCGCCCTCGAGTTCTCCTTGCCTCGAATACCGCGTGATCCTGTTCAACCCAGGGAAGGTCGAGGTCGAGGCGATCCTGGCGCCGACGCTCAACTTCGTTCCTGGACGCGGGCTTCGTTTCGCCGTTTCCTTCGACAACCAGCCGCCACAGATCGTGGACGCCCTGGCGCATAATTCCCAGACGGACTGGGAGACGTCGGTCAAGGATAATGTGCGCAAAGTCCGCACGAGCCACACGGTGGTGGGATGGGGCACCCACACACTCAAGGTCTGGATGGTCGATCCAGGCGTGGTGCTCGAGAAACTGGTCGTGGACCTCGGCGGCGTAAAGCCGAGCTACCTGGGACCGCCGGAGAGTTACCACAGTCAGGACTGAAAACGCTCCAGCGCCGCGCGCGTTCCGTATTCGTAGGCGTCGAGCAGCTCGTCCCAGGCGGCGTCGGCTTCGGCGTCGATCAGCTTGCGCGCGGGGTCGGCGTCGAACCAGGCCAGCGTGCGGCGGACGCCTTGGGCGTAAGGCACGGTGGCGCAGAATCCGGGGACGAATCGCTTGATCTTGGTATTGTCGAAGACCGTGCTGACCGATTTGTCGCCGGTGAGGCTGCCCAGCGAATCGGGCAGGCAGGCGGAGATGAAGTCGGATGTGATGTGCACGAAGCGCGGCTCGGCTCCCGCGGCGTCGGCAACGATCCGATAGTATTGGTCCCAGGTCATAACCTCGTCGCCGGTGATGTGGAAGGCGTGGCCGATGGCCTGTGGGAGGCCCATCAGTCCAACGAGGCCTTTGGCGAAATCGGTGTTATGGGTGATGACCCACAGCGAGGTGCCGTCGCCCGGCACGATTACTTTCTTGCCGCGGCGCATGCGGTCCACCACGGTGTAAGATCGGACCCAACTGTTGACCGGGAGAGTAACTTGGGTGTCGCCGTAAGTAAGTGAGGGGCGCACGATGGTGATGGGGAAGCCTTCTTCGCGATAGGCCTGCGTAAGGCGCTCCTCGCAGGCGATTTTGTCGCGGGAGTACTGCCAGTAAGGGTTGGCGAGCGGCGTGGACTCGTTGATCAGGTAGTGCGTCGGTGGCTTCTGGTAGGCGCTGGCGGAGCTGATGAAGATGTACTGTCCCGTGCGGCCACCGAACAGACGCAGATCGCGCTCGACGTGCGCAGGCACATAGGCGGTCCACTGGACCACGGCGTCGAACGAGACGCCCCGGAGCGCGGCCGCGGCCGAGGGGTCGTCGATATCGAGGGTGAGCGTCTTGACCCCGGGGGGAACGGTCGCGGCGTGCCGGCCGCGGGTCAGGATGGTGAGGTCGATGCCGCGTTCGGCCGCCAGCGCCGTGCACGCGGTGCTGATGATTCCGGTTCCGCCGATGAAGAGTGCTCTCATGGGAATCATTGTGGCACGACGCGGCGGTGGGCCTCCAACCAGGGGCAGTCAGCCGAAACCGGGCAGGATCCGCACAGCGGTCGGGAGCGTTTGCAGAGTTCCTGCCCGTGGCGCTTCAGCAGGAGGTAAGCGCGGAGGAGCGCGTCGCAGTCCGCCGGCAATTGGGCCTGAATGGACTCCTGCGCCGAGCGGTATGTGGCAGCGTAGCTCTTCTTTTCCTGGCCGAAGCCCAGCCGGACCGGCACGTGCAGGCAGTTCGAGGGCACCGCGGCGATGGGCGCGGTGCGGGTGAACAGCAGGACCTTGTCCGCCCCTGGGTCGCCGATGGTGGGGAACTGCTTCAGCGCCTTGCGCGCCTCCGGCAAGGGCTTTCTCAGGACCGCACCCAGGTCGCCTCCATAGGTGTGCTTCACAAGTGCCGCGATCTCTTTGAGGCGAGCCGCACGCACGTCGGGCACGATGCCGCCCAGCCGCATCAGGGCAGTCAACTTGCGATCGGGCGCGGTGAGGATGTCGTCCGGACGCAGACCGATTTCGCTCTTGAGCGCGTCGAAGGCCTTGGCACAAGAGGCGTCGGTTGCCGGGTAGCCGCAGTTGTTGTACAGGATCATTTCGTAGGCGTCGGTGGGATATGGCGGACCGGGCGTGCCCTGGTGGCGCTCCAGGGTGGCGAGCAGCTTGGGCAGGTTCATGGGGTGGGTCCGTCTTCCCCAGCCTCAACACTGAAGTAGGCGCAGTCGGGGTGGTGGAAGACCAGGGCGCTAACGGTCGCTTCGGGGTCCATCATGAAACCTTCGGTGAGGCGCACGCCGATCTCTTCGGGGCGCAGGAGATCGAAGATGCCTTGCTGATCTTCGAGGCGCGGGCAGGCGGGGTAGCCGAAGCTGTAGCGCTTGCCGTGGTAGCGCGAGGTGAAGCGCTCGTGCATGGTGGTGGTGGGCGGGTCGGGGAAACCCCAGTCTTCGCGGATGCGGCGGTGCAGCCACTCGGCGGTCGCTTCGGCGGTCTCGAGGCCCAGCGCCTGGACGGCGTGCATGAAGAGGAACTCCCCCGCTTCCTTGGCCTTTTCGGCGCGCTCGCGAATGCCCTGGCCCGCGGTCACCACGAAGATGGCGATGTGGTCGCGGACGCCGTCCACGGGATCGAGCACGTAGTCGGCGAGGCAGAGGCCGTTCTCGCGGGGCTGGCGGCCGAATGTGAACGTGTGCAACGGCGCGTTGGCGCCTGGGGCGAACAGGTGGATCGCGTTGCCGTCGCGCTCGGCCTCGAAGAACTGCCATACGGCGCGCACGCGCATCCATTGCGCGGCGTCCTGCTTGACGCACTCCATGTTGTGGAACAACTCGAGCGCCTTGGGATCGCGGTCGGCCAGAAGCTTCTCGAAGTTTCCTTTGAAGCCGAGGTGCTTGCCGTACAACATGTAGGGGTTGACGTAGCTCCAGAGTTCGGTGAGGTTGGGGACGTCGCGGACCCTGCGCTCGAGCGTGGGAGCGGCGGGAATCGGGATATCGGTGCGCACCTTGGTGCTTCGCTGCGCGCCGGGGACAACGGACGGCAGGGGCTCCGGGACGGGCGCGGTCTCGGCCTCCGAGTGGGTGCTGGCCGCGATGACGGCTTCGCGCGTGGCGGGGTCGGTCAGCTCGTTGAGCGTGCGCAGGCCGGTCATGGCGTCCTTGCAGTAGCAGACGGCGGTCGAATAGGCGGGCGCGATTTTCACGCGGGTGAAGCGCTCGGAGAGCGCCGCGCCGCCGACCAGCAGGGGCACGCCGATGCCGGCGTCCTTCAGATCGCCCGCGGTGATGACCATCTGCTGCGCGCTTTTCACAAGCAGGCCGGAGAGTCCGATCGCATCGGGCCGGTGCTCGTGGTACGCGCGGATGAGTTCCTCGGGCGGCACCTTGATGCCGAGGTTGATGACGCGGTAGCCGTTGTTGGCCAGGATGATTTCGACCAGGTTCTTCCCGATGTCGTGGACGTCGCCCTTGACCGTGGCCAGCACGATGCTGGCTCGCGCGGCGGTGTCGGCCTTCTCCATGAATCGCTCGAGGTGGTTGACGGAGGCCTTCATGGCCTCGGCGGATTGCAGGACCTCGGCGACGATCAGCTCGTTGTTGGCGAACAGGCGGCCCACCTCGCTCATCCCGGCCATGAGCGGGCCGTTGATGATGTCGAGCGGGGCGACGCCCTCCTTGAGTTTGAGGTCAAGGTCGGCGACGAGGCCGTCCTTGGTGCCTTCGACGATGTAGCGGGGCAGGCGTTCGTCCAACGGGAGGAGGCTCGCCTCTTGCTTCGCGCGCACGTTGGCCCGGAAATGGGCGGTGATTGCGGCGATGTGGTGCTGGTTGATGGCGGCTCGCTGCTCGCGGGTCTGCTCGCGCCAGTCGGCGGGCGCGGTGATGTCGGGCGGGGTGTTGAAGAGCAGGGACTCGGCGAGGCGGCGCTCCTCCATCGGGATCGAAGCGAAGCGCTCGAGCTTTTCGGCGTTGACGATCGCCAGGTCAAGGCCGGCCTTGGTGGCGTAGTAGAGGAAGACGGAATTCACCACCTCGCGCGCGGCGGCGGGGAGTCCGAAGGAGACGTTGGAGACGCCGAGGACGGTCTTGACGCCCAGCTTCTCGCGGATGAGCCGCACGGCTTCGATGGTTTCGACCGCGCCTCCGATGTAATTTTCGTCGCCGGTGGCGCAGGGGAAGACCAGGGCGTCGATGATGATGTCTTCGAGGGGGACTCCGTACTTTTCGGTCAGCAGGCGGACGGAGCGCTCGGCCACCGCCAGCTTGCGCTCGCGGGTGAAGGCTTGCGCCTGCGCCTTGTCCTCGTCGATGGTACCGACGATCAGCGCGGCGCCGTACGCGCGGGCCAGCGGGCAGACTCGCTCGAACTTCTCCTCGCCGTCCTCGAGGTTGATGGAGTTGATGATGCTTTTTCCCTGGCAATACGTGAGGGCCAGTTCGAGAGCGCGCGGATCGGTGGTGTCGATCATCACCGGCGCCTTGATCTTGCGGATGAGGCGGTCGTAGAAGGGCGGGATGTCGTTCAACTCGTCGCGGTCGCTCGATTGCAGGCAGACGTCCACGACTTGCGCGGCGTTGCGGACCTGGCGGCGCGCGATGTCGCTGGCCTCCTCCCACTTCTCTTCCGCGATCAGGTTCTTGAAGAGGCGCGAGCCGATCACGTTCGTACGCTCGCCGACCAGCAACGGGCGGTTGGATTCTTCGGCCTCCACCAGTTCGACTCCCGAGTAGAACACGCGGTGGGTCGGCTGTTTCGACGCTCGCGGCTTCTTGCCCTGGACCATCTGCGCGAGCGCAGCGATGTGGGCGGGGGTGGTGCCGCAGCAGCCGCCCACGATGTTGAGCCAACCATGATCGACGAAGCGCTCGAGTTCGCGGGCCAGCGACTGGGGCGTTTCGGCGTACTGGCCCTCGGAGTCGGGGAGGCCGGCGTTCGGGTAGCAGGAGATACGCGTGGCGGCGATTTCGTTCAGGGTGCGGATGTGATCGGTCATGAACTCGGGGCCGGTGGCGCAGTTCAAGCCGATGGAAAGCAGACCGGCGTGTGCGATTGAAACATAAAACGCGTCGGCGGTTTGGCCGGCGAGCATGGTGCCGGTGGGCTCGATGGTGCAGGACACCATGGCCGGGATGTCGGTGCCGAGGTCGCGGCGCAGGCGGGCGATAGCGAGGAGGCCGGCCTTGACGTTGCGGGTGTCCTGACAGGTTTCGAGGACCAGGATGTCGGCGCCGCCTTCGACGAGGCCCGCCGCCTGCTCGTAGTAAGCGTCGCGCAGGGCGTCGAAGGTGACGCCTCCGGTGACGCTGATGGCTTTGGTGGTGGGCCCCATGGACCCGGCGACCCAGCGCGGCTTCGCCGAAGTCGCCAGCTCGTCAGCAGCCTGGCGGGCGAGTTCGGCGGCGCGGCGGCTGATTTCGCGGGCGCGGTCGGCGAGTCCGTATTCGGCAAGGACGATGCTGGTGGAGCCGAAGGTGTCGGTCTCGATGATGTCGGCGCCGGCCCGGAGGTAGGCGCGATGGATGCCCAAGAGCACGTCGGGGCGCGTGCGGACGAGGTTTTCGTTGCAGCCTTCGAGGGCCGCTCCGCCGAAATCGGCCGCGGTAAGGCGGGCTTCCTGCAGCATGGTTCCCATGGCGCCATCCATGCAGAGGACGCGCGTTTCGAGGGCGTCGATGAGGGCCTGGTGGCGCGGGGGAAGTGGAATCATGCGGCTGATTCGATTTTATCAGGGGGATGAGAGGACGCAGGGAGACAGGAGTCAGGAGGCAGGAGGCAGGAGTCAGGTGGCGGCGGGGCTAGGGAATCACCACGACTTTTCCGAACTGCTCTTTGTGTTCCAGGCGCTCGTGCGCGGCTCGGATTTCGGCCAGAGGGTAGAGCCGGTCGATTACGGGTTTCAGGAGGCCGCGGAAAACGAAGGTCAGCACCTGGTGGAGCTCGCCGAGGGTTCCCATGAAGGAGCCAAGCGCGGACTGCTGGCGGAAGAACAGGAAACGGAGGTCGAGCTTGACGTCGCCGCCGGTGGTGGCGCCGCAGGTGACCACGCGGCCGGCCGGTGCGAGCGTCTGCATGCTCTTGGCCCAGGTGGCGGCGCCGACGTGCTCGAAGACGACATCGACGCCGCGGCCGCCCGTGATGCGCTTGACCTCGGCCGCGATGTCCTGGCGGTAGTGGTCGATGACGTGGTCGGCGCCCAGGCGGCGCGCGGCATCCAACTTGTGCTCGCCGCCGGCGGTGGCGATGACGCGGCAGTGAAACAGCTTGGCGAGTTGGATGGCGGCTGATCCGACGCCGCTCGATGCGGCCAGCACCAGCACGTTCTCGCCGGCCTGTAGACGGGCGCGGCCGAACAACATGTGCCATGCCGTGAGGAACACCAGCGGCACGGCGGCGGCCTCTTCGAATTTCAGGTCGTCCGGGATGGGGACAACCGCGTACTCCGGCGCCGCGATCAGCTCGGCATTGCCGCCAGGGACGCCGTTGCCGAACACCGCGTAGCGCGGGCAGAGGTTGTCGGAACCCTCGAGGCATTTAGGGCACTGGCGGCAGCTCAGGCCGGGGGCGAGCAGCACTCGCTGGCCGGGCTTTACACGCCAGCAGAGATCGCCCTTTTCGACCACCTCGCCGGCGATGTCGCTACCCAGGATCTGAGGCGGGGGGGGAGTCACGCCGGGGATGCCCTGGCGCAGCCAGAGGTCGAGGTGGTTCAGGGCGCAGGCACGCACGCGTACGAGGACCTGGTCGGCGCGCGGTTGGGGGTCCGGGGCATCCTCGTATTGCAGCACTTCGGGCCCGCCGTGCTGGTGGATCCGTGCGGCCTTCATGTCCTCTGTTGTAGCGCAACCGCTACCTCTTCAGAGACTCGCTGACTTTGAGGCCGTATTCGGCGGCCTTGGGGAGGATGACGTCCTGGTCGAGCGTGAGGGCGTGGCGGTCGCGCAAGAGCAGGCGGCCGTTGACCATGGAGTCGCGCACTCCGGCGCCTTTGAGCGCATAGACGATCTGAGAGACCACATCGTAGAGCGGCACGGCGTTGGGCACGTCGAGCCGCATCGTGATCAGGTCGGCGCGCTTGCCGGGTTCGAGCGATCCGATTTCCTTTTCGAGGCCCAGGGCTTGGGCTCCTCCGATGGTGGCCATCTCGAAGGACTGGGCGGCGGAAAGCGCTTGCGGGTCGGCGGTAGACACCTTCTGGAGTTTGGCGGCGAGATCCATCTCCTCCATCAGGTCGAAGTCGTTGTTGCTGCCGGCCGGGCCGTCGGTGCCCAGGCCGACGTTCAGTCCGGCGGCAAGCATCTTCACGACGGGCGCGACACCGCTCGCAAGCATCATGTTGCTGGAGGGGCAGTGAGCGACACCGGTGCCGCGGGACTTGAGAATCGCTATGTCAGCGTCATCCACCCAGACGCAGTGGGCGGCGATGGTTCGGCCAGTCAGCACGCCGAGGCTGTCGAGCTCGGCGACGGGGGTCTTGCCCCACTTCGCCACGGCGTCGTCGCGTTCGCGGCGCGTCTCGGCGATGTGGATCACGAGCGGCACACCATAGCGGTCGGCGAGAGAGCGCGCGGCTTTGAGGGTGGCGTCGGAATTGGTGTACAGCGCGTGGGGCGCGACGGCAGGCACGACGAGCGGGTCGTTACGGAACCGCTGGATGTAGCGCTCGGTGAAACGCAAGGCGTCTTCGGGCGTGGCGGCGTCCGGCACGGGGAAGCCGATGATGGTCTCGCCGAGGACGGCGCGGAGGCCGGCTTCGCGGTCGCCTTCGGCGATGGCGTCCTCGAAGTAGTACATGTCGGTGTAGGTGGTGGTTCCGGAGAGCAGCATTTCGAGGCAGGCCAGGCGGGTGCCCCAGCGGACGAAATCGACGGTGACGTTGCGGGCCTCGGCGGGGAAGATGAATTTGGTGAGCCAGTCCTGGAGGCGGACGTCGTTGGCGATGCCGCGCAGCAGGGACATGGGGACGTGGGTGTGGGTGTTGACGAGGCCGGGAGCGATGAGGGCGTCGGGGCGGTCGAGGCGGTGGGAGGGCTGGTAGCGGCGGTCGATTTCGGCGCGCGGGCCGACGGCGAGGATGCGATCCGCGCGGATGGCGACGGCGCCGTTTTCGATGACACGGCGGGCGGGGTCCATGGTGACGACATAGCGCGCGGTCCAGATCCAGTCGGCGGGCTCCGCGTGAGCGGCGGCGGCTATTAGGAAAAGGGCGAGGAGGAGACGGGGCATCATGAACGAGGGTAGCAGGGGCGGGGGCGGGTGGCGCGGGGAGTTGGTATCTTGGTGTTTGACCGGGGAGGTATCGGCGCGGATTACAGCAACATCATCACGATTGAGCCTGGAAAGCTGGGGGGCAAGCCTTGCATCCGCGGGCTGCGTATCAGTGTGTACGATGTTCTCGACTACCTCGCCTCTGGCATGAGCGAAGAGGAGATACTCGGGGACTTTCCGGATCTCACCCAGGAAGATATTCGCGCCTGTCTCGCCTTCGCCGCCGATCGTGAGCGCCGTTTGACGAGCATACCGGCGTGAGGTTGCTCTTCGACGAGAATGTATCTCCTCGTCTGTGCGAGGCGCTGCGGGATCTCTATCCAGAATCCCTGCACGTCAGACACGTTGGCCTCGAGGCGGTCAGCGATGGCGAAGTATGGGCTTACGCTTCTGCGAATGCCTTGGCCGTAGTGACCAAGGATGGGGACTTCCGGCAGCGGAGCTTTCTCTTTGGCCACCCGCCCAAAGTGATTTGGCTTCGGTTGGGGAACTGCTCGACGAAGACGATCGAGGCCTGATGCGGCGGCGCTTCGAAAGCGTGGTCCTCTTTCTGGCGGATGAGCAGAAGGCATTCCTGGCTCTGTCATAGGGGCGGCACTCTTTTCGGGCTCGACGGACACCGTGGGCTGATGCCGGGGGCAGCACGCGGAAGCCCGCGCCAACGGGGGAGGGCGTCTTCGTCACCGGAGCTCGACGGTGAGGGTGGCCTGAAGGCCTTTGCCTCTTTCGTACAGTCCCAGGTCCCCGTTGGCGAGTTCGGCGACATAGAAACGCCCGAACACGTCCAACGCGGGAGTGTCGCTCACGATAACCTGCCCGGTCGCGAATTCCACGGCAGCGGCCCGGTTTGACGGCGGATAGCTGATGGCCGTCATTTTCGCCATGGGGGTGTCCGTGACGGTCGTCTGCTTTGCTTCCGGGCGGTAGTCTATTCCGAAAGGACGAATGATAACGAAATCGGGATTCGCGGCCCGGAACAGCGGGCCCGGTGGAAGGAGCGGCTGCGACAGTACCTCGCCCGAGGGGAATGCCAGGAAAGTGGCGGTCACCGTTGAAGGGTCCGCCGGTCCTGGAGGGTCCCATTGGCGGCAACTCTTGCAATCGACAGTCATCGTGACGGCGGGCCTCTGCCCTTCGGATACCATCATTCGGTCCGACGTGAGGAAGGCGAATTCCGGCCTCCGGCCGAACTTCCTGAGACCCCCCTCCAGGTTTACGACCTTTCTCTCGGTCAGGTCAAAGGCGAGAGCGGCGCCCACGGCGTATTTGGGCAAGGCCAGGATGAAACGGCTATCGGGTGAAAAACGGAGGCTGGCGGAGCCAGGGTCACCACGCCATCCATTATTAGTTTGACCAGGGCCCCAATCGACATATCGCTGGCAAAACTTTCTCTTCTCGAAGATGGTCCCACCGGAGCCAACATCCACCAGACGGAACGTGCCGTCAAAGTCGACGGCTGCGAGAACACGGCCGTCCGGAGACAACTCCGATGTGCCGGCGGACCGCAGCCGAAGCTCCAGAGAATCCACGCGGACGCGATCCTCAATACTCCATCGCTCGAGGCGAGGGGTGCCTCTGGCCTTCAGCCTGTGATAGCCAGAACTGCCGAACGACTCCGCGGTCCCGGTCGCACTGACGAACGCAATCTGCCGCGAATCCGGAGTGAACTCAAGGGAAGTGACGTTCTGGGCGGGTACGCTGAACAGGACACGGAACGGCTGCAGCGCGAGCACGGTGACAGCCGAGGCCTCCTGGGCCACGACGTATTGCCCGTTCGGACTGAATCGAAGCTGGCGGAAGCGGAATAGGCGCTTCGACGAAGGTGCCGGCGAGGGTGCGACCTGCTGCGCGGTCGCGTGGGGCGTCGCGGGCAGCAGAGCCAGAACGATCATAGCGGCGGCGAGTCGAAACATAGCCGATCCACATTCAATGACGTTCGGCGCGGGGGCGGATGTTACTTTGCGAGGCTGAAGCCTCGCGCGGGCTAAAGACCGCCCTCCAGGCGCGGCAGGAGCGCCTTCAGGAAGCGGACCAGGGTTTCGCGGACCATTTCTCCGGTTTCCAAGACTTCAGCGTGGGTGATTTTTTGGCCGGCGGTGGCGGCGGCCATATTAGTGACACAGGAGACGGCTAGGACGCGCATGCCCATGTGGTTCGCCACGATCACCTCGGCGACGGTGGACATGCCGACCAGGTCGGCGCCGATGGTGCGAAGGTAGCGGATCTCGGCCGGGGTCTCGTAACTTGGCCCGAGCATGCCGGCGTAGATGCCTTCGTCCAGCGGGAGGCAGAGGTCGGCGGCGACATCCTTGGCGGTCAGGCGGAGGGCGGCGGGATATGCTTCGGACATGTCGGGGAAGCGGGGGCCGAGCTTATCGTCGTTGGGGCCTACGAGCGGGTTGGAGCCTTGCAGGTTGATGTGGTCCGTGATGAGGACCAGGCCGCCGCGCGAGTAGGCGGGATTGATGCCGCCCGCGGCGTTGGTGAACACCGCGGTTTTCACGCCGAGGCCGCCGAGGACGCGCACGCCGTAGGTCACCTGCTCGGGCGAGTAGCCTTCGTACAGGTGAGCGCGGCCGGCCATCACGGCGACGGGCGTCGAGTCGCAGAGGCCGGCCACCAGCTTGCCGGCGTGGCCGATGGCGGTGGCTTGCGGCCAGCCGGGAATCTCGGAGTAGGGGATCTCGACGCTGCCGGTCAACTCGTCGGCGAAAGCGCCGAGGCCGCTACCGAGAACGACTGCGATTTCGGGGGCGACGGGGAGGCGGGCGCGGAGGAATTCAACGGCTTCGGTCAGGGAAGTTGGGCTCATAGAAGCATTCCGGCGATGCAGGCGGACATGAAGTTGGCCATGGTCCCGGCGGCGACGGCGCGCAGTCCGAGGCGCGCGAGGTCGGATTTGCGGCCCGGCGCCAGAGCGCCGATGCCGCCCACCTGGATGGCAATGGAACTGAAATTCGCGAAGCCGCACAGGGCATAGGTGGCGATGGTGAACGAGCGCGGGTCGAGCCCGGCCTTCATCGGCCCGAGTTGCAGGAAGGCCACGAATTCGTTCAACACCAGGCGCGTGCCGAGCAGGTTCCCGATGGCGGTGCAGTCCTTCCAGCTCACACCCAGCAGCCAGGCTACCGGGGCGAAGAGGATGCCGAAAATCTTCTCGAGCGAGGGCGGCAGCCACGTTAGGAAGGACAGCGTGTGCAGCCAGCCGAGGACTCCGTTGAGCATGGCGATCAGGGCCAGAAAGGCGATCAGCATGGCCCCGACGTTCAGCGCCAGGTGGAGGCCGTCGCCCGCTCCACGCGCGGCGGCATCGATGATATTGACGCCTGGCTTCTCGATTTTGATGTTCACGCTGCCTGCGGTTTCGGGCTTGCCGGTTTCGGGGTTCAGCATCTTGGCCAGCATGATGGTGGCCGGGGCGGTCATGATCACGGCGGTGAGCAGATGCTTGATGTCCACGCCCGCGATCTTGACGTAGGCCGCCATCACCGCACCGGAGATGTGGGCCATGCCGGCGACCATGATGGTGAACAACTCGGACTCGGTCATGTTCTCGAGGAACGGCCGGATGGTGAGCGGCGCTTCGGTCTGGCCCATGAAGATGCTGGCGGCGACGTCGGTGGATTCGGCGCCGCTCGCGCCCATGATCTTTTGCATCGCGATCGCCATGCCGCGGATGACCAGCTGCATAACGCCAAGGTAGTAGAGGATCGAGAAGAACGACGCGATGAAGATGATGATGGGCAGGACCTGAAATGCGAAGATCACGCCGAAGGGGCCGGACTTCGATCCCAGCGGGCCGAATAGGAAGTTGCTGCCGGCCTCGGCGTACTCGAGCATCGCGCTGACCGCGACTCGCGCGGCATCGAACAAACGCCCGAACGGGGTTTTGAGAATCAGGATGGCGAGGCTGATCTGAAGTCCGAGGCCCCAGAGCAAGACGCGCGGCTGGATGGCGCGGCGGTTACGGGAAAAGACAAAACAGACGGCCAAGACCGCCAGCAGCCCGAGGATGCCGGTGAAGCGAGACATGGGCAGGCGGGTAAGCTGAGGCTTACCCTACGGTTTCCAAAATCAGTTCGCGCTCTTCGGGGGGGTGCGTGGAGATGCGGAACGCGTCCTCGACGAGCTGAGCGGCCTCTTCGAGGCGCTCCTCCTTGGTGTAATACAGGCGGCAGAGCACGGCGCCGGCTTCGACCTTCTCGCCCACCTTGACTTCCAGAATCACGCCCACGGCCGGATCGATGACGTCGTCCTGCTTGTCGCGGCCAGCTCCGATCATATTCGAAGCGAGGCCGATGTCCTCGGAGGCGATGGCGCTGACGAAACCCGAGCGCGGCGAGGCGACTTCGCGAACGCCGCTGGCGTTGGGCAGCATGTCGAAGCGGTCGAGCACCGCCGGGTTGCCGCCCTGGGCCGCGATCACTTCCTTGAGCTTGGCGTAGCCCGATCCGTCGAGCAACTTGCGCTGGGCCATCTCGCGGGCCTCTTCGAGCGTCTCGGTGATTTTGCCGAGGTAGATCATGCGGGCGGCGAGTTCGAGCGAGAGCCGGGTGAGATCGTTGGGGCCGGCGCTCTGAAGGGTCTGCGACACTTCCATGATCTCGAGCGCGTTGCCGATGGCATAACCGAGGGGCTGGCCCATATCGGTGATGAGCGCCTGGACGCGCTTGTCGAGACGGCGGCCGACGCCGACCATCAACTGCGCCAGGCGGCGGGCGTCGATCTGCCGCTTGGTGATGGCGCCGGACCCGACCTTGACATCGAGCACCACCCCGTCCAATCCGGCGGCGAGTTTCTGCGCCATGATCGAGGCAGCCAGGACCGGAATCGATCCAATGGTCGCCGTGGCTTCACGCAGGGCGTAGAGGCGGGTGTCGGTGGGCGCGAGTTCGCCGGCCTGGGACGTGAAGGCCAACCCGGTCTTGGCGAGTTGGGCTTTGAAGTCGTCGATGGAGAGGTCGGTGCGGAAACCGGGAATGGCCTCGAGTTTGTCGAGCGTGACGCCGGCGTGGCCAGTGGGACGCGTCGAGATCATGGGCACGATCACGCCGGCCGCCGCGGCCAAAGGCGCCGCGATGAGGCTGGTCTTGTCGCCGACGCCGCCGGTGGAGTGCTTATCCACTTTGGGCCCCGGGATCGCAGACAAGTCTAGCGTGTCGCCGGAGCGCACCAGGCAATCCGCCAGCGCGCTCACCTCGTGGTCAGTCATTCCGGCGAAGTAAGTCGCCATGAGGAACGCCGACATCTGATAGTCCGGGACATCGCCGCGCGTATAGCCTTCAACGAGCGAGGCGATTTCCTCAGGACTCAGTTCTTCAGCGTCTCGTTTTCGGTGAATCAAGTCTGCGGTTCGCATTCGAGAACACTTAGGCTACCATCTTATGTGGGTAAAAGTAAAGGTTTTATCACCGCTTAGGTGGATCAGACCGCCGCGTCCGGGCGGGGCAGGGGGGTGCGATAGCGGCCCTCGAAAACCTCTCCGAACAGCTCCAGGACCTCGGCGTGGACGAGCGTGTTGTCGGCGAGCACGTGCGGCCCGTTGATCTGGAGTGGCCCTCCGCGCATGTCCGAAACGGTTCCGCCGGCCTCGGCCACCAGCAGAGTTCCCGCCGCCATATCCCAGGGTTTGAGGCCGAATTCCCAGTAGGCGTCGAGGCGGCCGCAGGCCACGTAC
Source organism: Bryobacterales bacterium (assembly GCA_963841635.1). GTDB lineage: Bacteria > Acidobacteriota > Terriglobia > Bryobacterales > Bryobacteraceae > DASWZN01. The sequence continues at coordinate 5,242,505 of CAWJDO010000002.1, read as the reverse complement.
GCCAGGTCGAGCGCGGCCGAGCCGGCGCGGCGGGCGCCCTGGGACAGCATGGACATCTGGTAGAAGAAGTGGACGTTCACGTTCTGATGGCGCTTGCGGCTGGGGAAGCCGGTGGCGACCAGCGCCTCCTCCAGGCGGGGGAGTTTTGAAACGTGGATGGCGTTGGCGTTTAGCCAGCCGCCGGCGCCGCGCTCAGCGGCGAACATCTCGTTGCGCAGGGGATCGTAGATGCAGCCGGCGATCATCTCGCCCGCCCGTTCCAGGGCCAGAGTGACGTTGAACATCGGGAAGCCGTGGAAGAAATTCGTGGTTCCGTCGAGGGGATCGACGTACCAGCGGTACTCGGAGCCGGCTTCCCGGCCGCCGCCTTCCTCGGCCATGATGGAGTGCGTGGGGAAGTGGGAGCGGAGGCGCTCGACGACGAGCTTCTCGGAGGCACGGTCAGCTTCGGTCACCAGGTCGAACTCACCTTTGAGCTGGTAGGTTACCTTTTGATCGTAGTAGTGGGACAGGATGGCGCCGGCTTCGCGGGCGATCTCCATGCTGGTTTCGAGGAATGAGGGCATGAGAAACCAATGTAGCATCAGGCAGTCGATGGTCGATGGTGGATAGTGGATGGTGAAAGGCTGGCAGACGTTGGATGCTGGGGGCCCGTGTGCTGACGAGTGGGCGGGCGGCTAGTCGATTTCGGCGATGTACTTGATCTCGTGTTTGAAGATGAAGAGATTCGGCTCGGGCTCGCGGGTGAGGCGGATAAATGAGATGTCGTAATACTCGATGGTCCCGGTGAACTCTTCGTTGTCGAGCAGCCGCACGCGCACGGAGATGTGGTTGTCGATGAGGTATTTGAGGTAGCGGACCTCTTCGTGGGTCTGCTCGGGAGGGCGGGAACGCTCGCCCGCTCCACCGGTGGGCCGCGGCCGGTTGTCGTTGTTTCTTAGGTTCATTTTATCGGGCGCCAACCTTTGGCACCTTTGGCGCCCTTTGGCGGTTCAGTTTCCCCATAATAGCCGCTCCGGGCCGAAACCCGCAAATCAGGACGTCTCAGCTCGATTTCGATGCGGTGGAACGGTTCTTTGGTGAGGGGCACGTCCTTGGGATAGTAGCCGAGCAGGTACTGCGTGCGAAGGTCGCGGATGATTTCGAGAAAAGCGGCGTCGAGTTGGGCGCCCAACGACGGCGCGAAGACGCGTCCGCCAGTATTCTGGGCCAGCGTGGTGAGGGCGTTCTCCCCGCCGGTGTTGCGGCCGGCGTTGTTGGTGATGGGCACCACCAGCACCGGATACAACACCGTATCGGTCATCTGCGCGGCGCGCAGCGCGTCGTGGAAAGTTTTATAGCTGGTGGTGTCGCCGCCATCGGTGACCACGATGATGACGTGCCGTCCCTCGCGCCCATCAAGGCCGCCGGCGGCCAGGTAGATGGAGTCGTAGAGGCTGGTGCCGCCGTCGGACCGGACGCCGCGGAGGGCGCTGTCGAGGCGGGCCAGATTGTGCGTGAAGTCCGCCAACTGGATCGTCTCCCAGCTGAAGGCGAGCAGCGAGGCAGCGTCGTCGGGGTTGCCTTCCCGGAACAAGGCGGCGAAGAAGCGGTTGACGGAATCGACCTCGTACTTGAGATCGATGCCGGTGGAGGCGCTGGTATCGATCATCACGGTGATCGAGAGGGGCTGCTCGGTGTGGTGCTCGAAGACCGCGAGTTGCTGGGGCACGCCGTTGTCGAGGATCTGGAAGTCTTCCCTGGTGAGGCTGCCGATGAGCTGGCCGGTGGCGTCTTTGACGGTGGCCAGGACGCGGACCAGGCGCACATCCACCGTGAACCGGGGCTGCGGGTCTTCGGCGCGCGCGGCCGGCAACACGGCTGCGAGCAGGACGGCTGCCAGGGCCGTCCGCCTTACGGGGTGCGCAGGGACTCGTCCCATTCGCCCTCCACCCAGACCTCTCCATCTTCGAAATGCTCTTTCTTCCAGATCGGGACCGTTCGCTTGAGGCGGTCGATGCCTTCGAGGGCGGCCTCGAACGCGGGCCGGCGGTGGGGTGCGGTGACGACAACGGCTACGCTGGTTTCGCCGATTTCGAGCCGGCCGAGCCGGTGGACGATGGCGATGCGGCCGATCTCGCGCGTGCGGGCGATCTCGGAGCCGAGGGCGGCGATCAGCCTGAGGGCCATGGGCTCGTAGCATTCGTAGTCGAGCCAGAGGGTGCGCCGGCCCCGGCTGTTGTTTCGGACGACTCCCTCGAAAGCCACTACCGCGCCGTCCTCGCCGCGCAGCAGGCGCGCCGCTAGCGCGCGGGTGTCGATGGGCTCGCGGGTCAGGGCGAAGTAGTTGTCGGCCGCGTCGGCTGTCCCGCCGCTCACCGGCGGCAGGAAGGCGATTTCGTCGTTGTCGGCCACGCGTTCCGCGGCCCGGACGAACTCCTGGTTTCGCGCCAGCAGGATGCTGTGCTCCATCGAGCGGAGCTTGGGAAACAGGGCGGCGTAGTGCTCGAATACGGTCCCGGCGGTGGCGCCGGCCGCGACGTCGATCTGGCCGGCGGCGCATCCGGTGACGTCCTTCAAGAGGCCGAAGAACAGGACTCTGATGTGCACGGGAACCTTCAGCGTAACAGACGGTTTCGGGAGGGAAAGGGTTGCAAGGGGGAAGAAGGAGTCAGGAGGCAAGGAGCCAGGAGCCAGGAGGCGGCGGGCGGTATAATTCTCTCTTCCTATGAACTCCGTTTGTCACGAAGCGCGGTTGCGGGTGCGGTATGCAGAGACGGACCAGATGGGGGTGGTTTATTATGCCAACTACCTGGTCTGGATGGAGGTGGGACGGGTCGAGTACTGCAAGGCGGTGGGTTTCAACTACCGCGATATGGAGCGGGAGGATGGCGTGCTGCTCGCGGTCGCCGAGGCGCAGTGCAGGTACGTGTTTCCGGCACGGTACGACGACGAAGTGGTGGTGAAGACTTGGGTGGAGCGGGCCAGCCGGCGGCTGGTTGCGTTCGGTTATGAGATGCGGCGCGCTGAGGACGACCGCGTGCTGGCGCGGGGCGAGAGCACGCATATCTTCTGTGGCGTGGACATGCGGCCGGCGCGGCTGCCCGAGAAATACGGCCCGATGTTCGGGATTGGGTAGATTCCCAGAGGGCAAACCATGGGACAGGCACGAATTTCGCAACGGCGGCGAAATTTCGGTCCAGTCCCCGGTTTGCGGCTACTCCGTTCGCAGGGCGGTCATGGGGCCGATGCGGGCGGCGCGGCGGGCCGGGATCACAATCGCGACCAGGGCGGCTGCGACGAGAACGGCAGGCACCGCCAGGAAGGTCGCGAGGTCCGTCCCACTGATGCCGTAGAGCTGACTGGCGGCCAGGCGGCCCACTCCCAGGGCTAGCGCGAGGCCGATGGCCAGTCCCACCGCTGTGAGGCCGAGGCCCTGGCGCAGGACCATCGACAGCACGCCGGACGGCTTGGCTCCCAGCGCCATGCGGATGCCGATTTCGCGCGTGCGGCGGCGTACAGAGAAAGCCATCACGCCGTAGAGGCCGATCGCCGCCAGGGTCAGGCCGACGGCGCCGAAGGTTCCGAGCAGCGTCGCCGAGATCTGGGGAACCAGAAGCGACTTATCCACGTGCTCGCGCATGGTCTCGGTGCTGAGGATGGCCATGTCCGGGTCGAGGGCCGCAATCTGGTTGCGCACCGGCCGCGCGAGCCCCGCCGGGTTCGACGCGGTCTTCACGGCGATGGAGATGCCGAAGAAGGAGAAGACATTCTCCGGATGCGGGTCCATGAACAGGTAGGCGCAGTTGGGCGGCTCCTCGCCGAGCGTGCGCGATTTGGAGTTCCGCGCCACGCCGATGATTGTGTAGAGCGTCTTCTTGCCAGGCTCGTCGCTCATGATCTGGCGGCCCAGGGGGTCCTGATTCGGAAAGGCGCGGTGGGCCATGGTTTCGTTGATGATCGCGACACTTTCGTCGCCAGCCTGACGGCTGAAGTCGCGGCCGCGCAGGAGCGGGATGCCCATGGTCTCCCAGTAACCGGTGCCCACCGTGTAGACGTCCGCATCGACCTTCTGCTCGGCGCGTCCCGTGCCGCCCTGGATCTTGAAGTCGTAATCAATGCCTCCGATGCTGAGCGGGAGGCTGTCCACGAAACTGACCGACCGCACTCCCGGCAGCGCCGTCACCTTGTCGCGAAGCTGCTGCAGAAACTGCTGCGTCTTTTCGCGCGAATAGTGCTGCAGTTTCGGATCGACCGCCATGAGCAGGACATTGTCGGGCTTCATGCCGATGTCGATCGAGGAAGCGTTGCCCAGGCTTCGGAGAAACAGTCCCGCGCCGACCAACAGCACCAGCGACAGCGCGACTTGCACCACCACCAGGGCGTTGCGCAGGCTGAAGCGGCGGAGGCGGCCGAAGACCAGCGCGTCGCTCTTGAGCGCTTCGACCAGGTCGGGGCGCGTGGAGCGCAGCGCCGGCGCGAGTCCAAAGAGGATGCCGGTCAGGATGGACAGGCCGGCGGTGAAGAGGAGAACGCGCAGGTCCACGTTAAAGTCGAACGCGATGGGGAAGGGCAGCGGCAGCCGGAAGCGGGAGATGGCGGCGCCGGCGAGGGCGGCCAGAAGGAAGCCGGCGGCGGCGCCGGCGAGGGACAGCAGAACGCTCTCGACCAGCAGTTGGCGGATCACCTGCCGGCGGGTGGCGCCGATCGCCAAACGTATGGCGATCTCGCGCTGGCGTCCCGTGGCGCGGGCCAGCAGCAGGTTGGCCACGTTGGCGCAGGCCACCAGCAGGACCAGGCCAACTAGCACCATCAGGACGGCCATCAGCCCGAGCGCCTGTGTTCCCGAGCCTCCGATCAAGGCGCCGGCAGGATCGAGGGTGATTGCCGGATGGTGGTACTTCTCGTCCTTGCGCCAGGTGTCGTCCAGACGCTTCTTGATGACATTGACCACTGCGACGGCCTGGGCGCGGCTGACTCCGGGTTTCAGACGGGCGTTGAGCAGCAGCCACTGCATGTTGCGCTTGGTTCGCGCGTTGTCGCGGTTGAGGTCGGGCATGAGCTGCTCGGCCATCGACAGGGGCGCCCAGAATTCGGAGGAAATGCCGTGATCGGTGCCGGTGAAGCCTGCTGGAGCGACGCCGACGACGGTGAAGCGTTGTCCGTTCAGCGCCACGGTGCGGCCGAGCACGTTGATGTCCGAACCGAAGCGGCGTTGCCAGAGAGCGTGGCTGAGCACCACCACCGTGCCGCTCGCCAGGGTGCTGTCGTCTTCAGGCAGAATGGCGCGGCCGAGAGCCGGATTCACGCCCACGAGGTGGAAGTAATTGCCGCTGACCACCTGGCCCCAGACGCGCTCCGGCTGGCCGGTTCCGCCGATGCTGGCGGGGATGAACGGGAAGTGGGCGGCGACGCTCTCGAAGACCTGCGAGGTCTGATCGCGGTAGTCCATGTAGTCGGGATACGAGAAGGACTTGCCCTCGGAAAAGACCACTAGCCGCACGGGGTCCTTCACCGGCAGGACGCCCCACAGCAGACCGTTCGCCACGCTGAATACGGTGGCGTTGGCCGCGATGCCCAAGGCCACCGAGACGACGATGGCGGCGGTGAAGCCGGGAGTCTTCGCAAAAGTGCGGAGGGCGAAACGCGCGTCCTGAAGCAGGGAACTCATGCAAGGTTCTACGAGACCGGCGCGCGGGAAGTTCCTGACCCAAAGGAGGCAGAATCCAGGGGCATGGTTCGCGCATCCTATCTGCGAACACTCAGGGGGTGAGGGATGGCTTCGACCAGGCTGGATCCTATTGCGCAGCCGCAGGGCTTACCGGAGCGCCTGATGCAGGCGGCCAACGGGTACATGATTTCCGCTGCGCTGTCGGTGGCGGCGAAGCTGAAGATCGCCGATTTGCTGGCGGATGGGCCGCGTTCTATCGCTGACCTGGCGGCGGCGACGGGAAGCAACGAGGACGGTCTGTACCGGGTTCTGCGCGCACTGGTGAGCGTGGGTTTTTTCACGGCGCCCGGATCCCGGACTTTCGCGTTGTCTCCCGAACTGGAATTGCTGCGCTCCGACGTGCCGGGCAGCGTCCGCCCGATGGTGCTGTGGGTGACTAACGCTCTGCACTTCCAGGTCTGGGCGGAAATGGCTTACAGCGTCGAGACCGGGAAGTCCGCGGTTGAGATGCTTTACGGCAAGCCATGCTTTGAGGCGCTGGGAGGGCTGCCCGACGTGGCGCGCGAGTTCAATGACGCCATGACCTGCTTCAGCGCTTCCATCGCTCCGGCGCTGCTGGCGGCGTACGACTTCACGGGCACGCACACGCTCATGGATGTCGCCGGGGGGCACGGGTTCGTGCTCTGCGAGGTCCTGAGCCGGTATCCGGAGATGAGGGGAATCCTGTTTGACATGCCCGGGGTGGTGGATGGCGCGAGAGCCCGCATCAAGTCCCTCAATCTGGATGGCCGCTGCGAGGCTGCGGCCGGCGACTTCTTTGAACAGATTCCGGCGGGGGCCGATGCCTATTACATGCAGCACATCATCCACGACTGGGATGACGATCGCGCGCTCACGATTCTTCGAAACTGCCGCCAGGCCTTGGACACGCGCCGCAACGGCACGCTGCTGGTGATGGACGCCGTGATTCCGGAAACGCCCCAGCCGCACTTCGGGAAACTCCTCGACCTGGAGATGATGCTGATGCCGGGCGGACGCGAGCGTACCGAGGCTGAGTTTCACCGCCTGTTCGCGCAAGCCGGCTTCGAGATCGCCAGGATTGTGCCGACGGGCGGATCGCACAGCCTGATCGTGGCCCACCCGGCCTGACGCGAACGCTCCGCGCGGGCGCAGCGTTTGGCGTGCTTACGGCGTACACTGAAAGCGAAATCCCATGAAAATCATTGTCGGCCTGAAGCAGGTGCCTGCCCGCGATTCCCTGCTGCGTACCGACGCTTCCGGACGGTGGATCGACGAGAGCGACCTCGCTTTCGAGATCAACGAGCCGGACGCCTACGCACTGGAAGCGGGGCTGCAACTCAAAGAGAAGCATGGCGGAGAGGTGGTGGTGCTGACGGTGGGCCCGCCGCGCGCCGCCCAATCCATTCGCGAGGCGCTGGCCAAGGGCGCCGACCGCGCCATCCACGTCGAGGAGGAGAACCTGGGGCGCTGGGACACGCTGGGCATCGCCGGCCTGATGGCGCGCGCTCTCGAGCCGGAGAAGCCCGACCTGATCCTGACCGGGCTGCAATCCGACGATCTCGGCTACGGGCAGACCGGCGTGGTGCTGGCGGAGTTGCTAGGGCTGCCGCACGCCACCATCATCATGCAGGTGGAGAAAGTTGACGGGGCCATCCGCGTGAAGCGCGAGCTCGAAGAGGGGTGGTTCGAGAACGTCGAGATCCCCCTGCCGGCGCTGCTGACCATTCAATCGGGGATCGCCAAACTGCGCTATGCCACGCTGATGGGGATCAAGAAGGCCAAGACGAAGGAAATCCGGCACGTGCTTGCCGCCGGCATCGAAGCCGCTGCGCCGGCCGTCGAGATCTCGAGTGTCTACGTTCCGCACAAGACGAAACAGACAGAGATTCTGACGGGCAACGCCCAGCAAGCCGCGGCCGCGCTGGTGGAGCGGCTGAAATTCGGAGCGCGCGTCCTATGAGCATCCTGGTGATTCTGGAACAACGCGGTGGCGCTTGGAATCGCATGTCTTTCGAGACGCTGGCCGCGGCGGCGCAGATGGGCCGCGAAACGGGCCAGCCGGTGTCGGCGGCCGTGGCGGGCGACGGAGTGGCCGCTCTCGCAGCCGAAGCCGCGGCGTACAAAGTCGAGAAGGTCTATGCCATCGAGCATGAGTTGCTGACCCGATACACGGCGGACGCGTATACGGCGGCGTTCGAGCAGTTGATCCGCAGCGCCGGGCCGGACCTGGTGCTGCTGCCGCACACATATCGCGTGCGCGACTTCGCCCCCAGGCTCGCCACGCGATTCGGGCGGGTGCTGGTGAGCGACGCGGTGGGGCACCGGATCGAAGACGGTCGGCCCATTCTGGTGCGACAGCTCTTCCAGGGCAAGTTGAACGCGGATCTTCGGTTCACGTCGGCGGCGCCGAACTTCGCCTCGATTCAGGCCGGCGCGTATCGCGCGGATTCGCTCGAGGCGGGCGGGGGCGCGGTGGAGTCGTTCACCCCCGAGCTGAACGCGAGCGCCATACGGACCAAGCCCGGCGAGCCTTTTCGCGAATCGCAGCGCGGCTTGGATCTGACGGCGGCGGGCATTATCGTCTCGGTGGGGCGGGGGATCAAGGAGAAGGACAACATCCACGTGGTGGAGCAACTGGCGCAGGCGCTGGGCGGTGAGCTGGCGGCCTCGCGGCCGATTTGCGACAACGGGTGGCTGCCGATGGAGCGGCAGGTGGGCAGCTCGGGTCAGACCGTGGCGCCCAAGCTCTATGTGGCCGTGGGAATCTCGGGCGCCATACAGCACCTGGTCGGGATGAAGGGCTCGAAGACCATCGTAGCCATCAACAAGGACGAGAACGCGCCCATTTTCGAAGTGGCGGATTACGGCATCGTGGGCGATTTGTTCGAAGTGGTGCCGGCGCTGGTGGAGGAGATTCGGAAGGCCAAAGGATAGGAGCATGATCGCACGCGGGCTGATTTCCGTGGTGTTTGTGAGCGCGGCGTTCGGCGCGCAGGATTGCCAGAGCCTGGCGAAGCTGACGCTGGAGGCGACGACAATCACGCGCGCCGAGGCCGTGGCGGCCGGCGGGAATTTGCCTGCGTCCTGCCAGGTGGCAGGCGTGATCAAGCCTTCGAGAGATTCGGAGATCCGGTTCGAAGTGTGGATGCCGAGCGCGGGATGGAACGGGCGGTTCCAGGGGGCGGGCAACGGCGGCTTCGCGGGATCGATCAATCTGCTGCAGATGCGAGCGGCGCTGGCGGGAGGGTTCGCCACCGCTTCCACGGACACGGGCCACCAGGCGGGCATCACCGATGCGGCGTGGGCGTTGGGGCACCCGGAGAAGGTCGTTGACTTCGGTTACCGAGGTGTTCATCTGATGACGGTGGATGCGAAGGCCATCATCCACGCCTTTTACGGCGAGGGCCCGCGGCGTTCCTACTTCAGTTCGTGCTCGAATGGCGGGCGGCAGGCGCTGATGGAGGCGCAGCGCTTTCCCGAGGACTACGACGGCATCGTCGCGGGCGCGCCGGCCAACTACTTGACGCACCTGCTCGCGAATTCCGTTTGGGACCTGCTGGCGGTAGCGGGCGACAGCTACATTCCGGCGAAGAAGCTCCCGCCGATCCAGGCGGCCGCGCTGGCGGCATGCGACACGCTCGACGGTCTGAAGGACGGGCTCATCGAGGATCCCTCCCGCTGCCACTTCGATCCCACGGTGCTTCAGTGCCAGGGTGCCGAGACCGACGCCTGCCTCACCGCGGCGCAGATGGGCGCGCTGAAGAAGCTCTACGCGGGCGGTGTGTTTCCCGGCTACGCGCCCGGCGGCGAGGCCGAGCCCGGCGGGTGGCTGACCTGGATCACGGGTGCGGCTCCGGAGAAGAGCCTGATGGCCGCCTTCGGGACGCAGTTCTACAAGTACATGATGTTCGGCGATGCCGCGTGGGATTACCACAGCTTCGACGCCGGGCGCGACACGAAGGCCACGGACGAGAAGCTGGCGGGCATTTTGAACGCGACCGATCCGGACCTGAGCCGCTTCCGGGCGCGTGGGGGCAAGCTGGTTCTGTACCACGGGTGGAGCGATGCTGCGATCGCCCCGCGGAACGCCATCGACTATTACGAGAGCGTGGTCTCGCGGGTGGGCGCGAGCGACGCGCGCGGCTTCGTGCGGCTATTCATGGTGCCTGGGATGCAGCACTGCTTCGGAGGCTCGGGGCCGAACAGCTTCGGGCAGCTCGGCTGGACGGCGGCCGATGCGGACCACGACGTCGGCGCGGCCGTGGAGCGCTGGGTGGAGCAGCGGATCGCGCCGGAACGGATCGTCGCGACGAAGCGGAAGAACGATTTCGATCCTAAGAGCGAGGTAGTGCGGACGCGGCCTTTGTGCGCGTACCCGTTGGTGGCGCACTACAAGGGCAGCGGCAGCGTTGACGAGGCTTCCAATTTCGTGTGCGGTGAGTAAACATGCCTCGACATGAGTGTCGAGGCGGCAGGCAGGAGTGTCTGCGCCACCAGGTGTACGCTAGTCGAAGTCCCAGTTGGTGAGCTTGCGGAGCATTCGGTTGAAATCGCGAAGGTGGCCGGTCTTGAGATATTGCTTCGCGGCGTGGCGGACCATGCGCTTGTGGAAGATCACGAAGGCACGAACCGTCTGCTTACGCCAAGCTGTGACCTTCGGTTTGTAGTCCTTGCCGATGCTGTTGAGGCGCATGGCTATGGCCCGCCTCAGACAGTATAGACCTTGCGTCCGCTTGCTAACGCGCGCGGGTCGGTGCTAGCGCGGGATCACCGGCAGCACCAGGGCCGACGGGTGCGCGGCGTCGTGGTAGAGCTTTTGCTGGGCCTTCAGGATTCGAGTGGCGCCCAGGGCCGGCTCGCCGGTGTTCAGGTTGCGGTCGAAGCGCGGGAAGTTGCTGCTCGAGATCGCCAGGCGGATGCGGTGGCCGGCCTTGAACAGGTTACTGGTGGCCCACAGATCGATGTCGTATTCGTAGATCTTGCCGGGCTCGATGAGTTCGGCCTTGGTGGTCGAATTACGATAGCGGGCGCGCACGATGCCGTCGGTGAGGAGCCTCGAATATCCCGATGGCTCCACGTCGGTGAGCATGGCGGTGAAATCGGTGTCCACCGCGGAGCTCTCCGCGAAGATCTTTGCGTGGATGAAGCCGGTCACCTCGATATCCTTCTCGAGCGGAGGCGTCGAGAACACCAGCACATCGGAGCGGCCTTCGTTGGGGTGCTGATCGGCCGGGCCGGGCGGGAACTGGTTGTTGCCGCAGCAGAGGCGTCCGCCAATGGTGGGCACAGGGTTGGCCGGGTCGTACTCGTAGGCCTCGGCAGTCTCGTCCGCGGCCGGAGCGGCGGTGGTCAGCTCGCCGTGGTGCAGGTAGTAATTCGTGTTCTGGGCGCGCGCCAGGGGGAAATCCTGCTCGTCGCGCCACACGTTCTCGCCCATGATGAAAATGCGGACGGGCGCGCCGGTTGCGTACTCGTTCTGCACGCCCTTGAGCGAGTAGTCGGCCCAGTTCCACAGGATCTGATTGAAGTCGAGCACGGCCTGTTTGCCGAAGGTCCAGTCGCCGATCTTACCTTCCGGGGAAGTGCCGGTGTGGCCCCAGGGACCAAGCAGCAGGCGCTGGCCGGCCGCGGCGGGCGAGGAGCGGCGCATGCCCATGTAGTTCTGAATCGTCCCCTTCAAGAAGAGGTCGTGCCAGCCTCCGGAGTGGAGCGCCTTCACGGTCATCTCGGCGTAGTGGTCGGAGATCTTCCAGGGTTTCCAGTAGTCGTCATCGCGCTCGTGCGCGATCCAATCGCGGAAGTAGGGCGCAACGCCCGCGCCGGGGAGCGCGATCAGGCGGTAGGCATCCACGGGAAGCTGTGGTACCCAGCTCTTGGGGTCGCTGATCTCGCCCACCTGCCGTGAGACGGTGTCCTGGGCCAGACCGGTGGTCCAGGAGGAGGCGAACCACTGCATGAGCGCGCCGCTCTGGTAGGTCCAGCCCTCGTAGTATTCCGACGCGGTGACGTACGGGAAGATCGACACCAGGTGCGGCGGCTTGGCGATGGACGCCAGCATCTGCGTGGCGCCGACGTAGGAGCCGCCGAACATTCCCACCTGCCCGTTCGAGTACGGCAGAGCGGCGGCCCACTCCACGGTGTCGTAGCCGTCCTGGCTCTCGTAGCGGAAGGGGTAGAAGGTGCCCTGCGACTGGTAGCGCCCGCGCGTGTCCTGGATGATTACCACGTAGCCGTGCGAAGCGGTGGCCACGTTCTCGCCCGAGTTGTTCGTGCGGTTGTACGGCGTGCGCTGCAGGATCACCGGGAATTTGCCGTCGGCGAGCGGCCGGTAGACGTCGGCCATCAGCACTACGCCATCGCGCATCTTGGCCGCGACGTTGTTCTCGATCTTTACCTGGTAGGTCTGCGCCCAGGCGCTCAGACAGATTGCGAACGGGAGGATGGAGGATCGAATGCGCATGGGCCGATTCTAGCGCAAACGCTTTGGCCACGAATGAATACCAATCGCAAACAACTTGTCTATTCGCGTCTATTCGTGTCCATTCGTGGCCAGTGATGTCTGGTCAGAATACCAGCACCTTATCGGCCTCCCCGGTCCACCGCGCCAGTTCGTCGAGCGAGCTGCGGTAGGCGCTCTCGATGAGCGCGCCCTCGGGAATGCCACGACGGTCCAGGCACGTCCGGCAGACCGCGACCTTCCGATGCCCGGCTGAGAAACGCGCCAGCATCCAGGGGATGTCGTCCCGCCCTTCGGGCACGGGAAGGCCGCTTACCGCCGAGTGAACGGCATTGCCCATCAGGAACACGTTCACGGTATTGTCCCGATCGGCCGACAGCACGGTCGCCAGGCGCAGGGCGTTGTAGGTGCGCTCGGACCCATACGGATGGTCGTTGAGGACGAACAGAATCGTCATCGCCGCCTCAGCGCGGGCAGGGGTTGACGGCGTTTCCGAGGCACTGGTTCTCGGCTTTCCAGCGCATGGCCGCGTAGATGCGCGTGCGGCCGCTGGGGTGGTCGTAGAAAAGAAACTCCTCGAGCGGCGTGGGATCGAGCTTGCGGTACTCGCCCAGCAGCACGTCCGCCTCCGCCTCGCCATCGGGCTGGCGGGCGGTGTTGAGGCCGAAGATGTCGGCTTCATACTCATCCATGCGCGAGAGGTTGTTGAAGATGGGGGTGCCGAGGAGGATGAGGATCGACAGGATCAGAACGGCCAGCGGTAGAACGGCAGGATCGCCGGCGTCGCGAATCCCCCAGCGCGTGCCCCAACGCGCCAGCGACCAGTCGAGGCCGCGGCGCAACACGGCGAAGAATACCACCGCGATGATGGTCATGAAGGCCATGAACTTGATGCCGTGGTGGAGGACGTAGTGGCCCATCTCGTGACCCATTACGGAGAGGATGGCCTGCGGCGAGCAGCGGTTGAGCAGGTTGTCGTTGAGCGTGATGTGCTCCGTGCCGAAAAGGCCGCTGACATTGGCGCTGACGCGATTGCTCTGGCGCGAGGCGTCCACTTGGTAGACGGCGTTGGCTTCGATGCCGTTCTGCCGCGCCAGGCGCAGGATGGGCTCGCGAATGCGCTCGTCGGTGAGCAGCGTGTACTTGTTGAACATGGGCGCGATGAACACCGGAGCGATGACGATGGAGATCAGCATGAAGGCGATGGTCACGACGGCGGCCCAGATGTGCCACGTGTTGGGCAGGCGGCGAACGATGGCGAAGAGCGCCATCACCATCAGGCCGGCCAGCACGACGCTCAGCGCGAGGCCCTTCGACTGGTCCACGAACCAGGCGGCGAATGTCTGGTTCATCAGGCCGTATTGGCGTTCGCGGAAGAAGCCCTCGTATGCCGAGAGCGGAAATCCGAGTACGAACAGCGCGATCGAGAATTGGGCCCAGTAGAACCACGTTGACAGCGGCTTGCGCCTCACGATGCGCTCGGCGATTTCGCGCATGCGGCGCGAGAGGCCGGTCGCCAGCAGCAGAATCGAGATGGCGGCGCCGTAGAGAAAGTCCCAGAGCATGAGCCAGTAGCCGCCCTCGAAATAGGCGTCGGAGCGGGCTTTCTGCGCGGGTGTCTGCATGGCCAGATAGGCCTTTGTGGCGGCTTCGGCATCGAAGCCCGGACCGGCCTGAGCGGCGGGTGGGATCTTGAGCACGGGGGCCGCGGGCGGCGTCTGGGCCGTCACTACTATCGACAGAAACAAGAGGAGCACAGCCAGTCGAGGGGTCATGAGCCGAGGATAGCGCAGCCGCAGCACACCGGGGGCCATCATTAAGCGGCGCAGATTTTGCGAACGATTTCGGCGGTTGGATCGTCTAACTAGGAGAAAGCAGTCGCACCCCGAAACCTGGGTGAATTGTTTCAATTGGGTGAACTCATATGGGCGCTATTCCTGAACTTGAACAACTCCGTGCAAGGACCGATAGGGAACTGGTTGCACTTATCGATCGCGAGTTGGACCGCGGCCTGGTGTATGTGCGCTCCGCGGACCGGCACTGGGCAGACGCCGAAAAAGTGAGTGCCGAGGCGCGCAAGCTGCTGCCGAAGGTCTACAACCTCAACGAGCGGCTGCGGCTGGAACGTAAGGTGAGAGAACTTCGAGAGGCGATGGGCGGACTCCCGGTGGCCGAGCAGCCGCCGAGGATACGAGCCGCGGCTGGGTAGAACCGGGCACCTGCCCTGTCAGCCTTCCAGGTGAGCGGCCACGAGCGCCGCGCTCTTCATACGCGATCCCACGAAGCTGTACCATGCGATGAACACGTAGCAGCACAGGGGCACCAGCATCGCCGCGGCCATACTACCCGTTCGGTCCGAGATCAATCCCATGATCGGGGTGAAGGCCGCCCCGCCAACGATGGCCATGATGAGCAGTGAGCCGCCGATCTTGGTGTCCGGTCCCAGCCCCTTGATTCCCAGAGCGAAGATGGTGGGGAACATCAGGGACATGAAGAAGCTGGTGACGAAGATGGCCCACAGGCCGATCCAGCCGGGCAGCAGGACGGCGATTGCCACCAGTCCCACGTTGATCACTGAGAAGATGCCCATGAGCAGGCTGGGGCGCACGAACTTCATCGCGTAGGTGGACGAGAAGCGGCCGGCGCAGAAGGCCACCAGTGTGCCGCTCAGGAAATATCCGGCGATCTTTTCGGGCTGGTGCGTGTAGGACTGGATGTACTGGATGAAATAGCTCCAGGTGCCCACCTGCGCGCCCACGTAGAAGAACTGGGCGATGACCGCCGTGACGTAGTGCGGAAACCGGAAGAGCTCGCGGAGGCCGCGTCCGGGGGCGATTTCGGCGGCGCCCTCGCCGGCAACCTGCGGGAATTTCGTCCGGATGATCAGGACGGCCAGGACAAAGACGACGCAGGCCAGCACCATGTACGGGCGGATCACGCGCAGCGTTTCGTGATGCAGATAGGCTTGGTAGGTGCCGGCGGCCTTCATAGCGCCGACCTGATTCTTGTCGAGCTCGACGCCGGAGAAGATGAACACGGTTCCGATGAGGGCGCCGCTGATCGCGCCCAGGGGATTGAAGGCCTGCGAGAAGTTGAGACGGCGTTCCGAGCTCGCCGGATCGCCCAATTGCGCGATGAATGGGTTCGCGCCTGTTTCGAGAAATCCCAGCCCAGCGGCGATTACGAAGAGCGCCAGCAGGAAGAAGCCATACTGGCCCACCATGGCGGCGGGCCAGAAAAGCAGGGTTCCGATGATGTAGAGGAACAGCCCCACGACCAGGCCGAACTTATAGCCTTTGCGTCGCATGATCATCGCAGCCGGCATGGACAGGGCGAAGTATCCCATGTAGAACGCCGACTGAATCAGGCCGGCCTTGAGACGGGTGATCTCGAACGACTTCATGAACTGACGGATCAGCACGTCGTTCAGGTTGTGAGGGATGGCCCACAGGAAGAACAGCGCCGTGACCAGCAGGAACGGAATCAGGTGCTGTCGCGGAACCAGTTGCTTATTGTCAGTGGTCATGAAAGCCTTTCGGGCCATCGGCTATCAGCCATCGGCCGCAGGTCCGGTGCCGGTGGCTGACGGCTGAGGGCTGACAGCTATTCCAGCCCGTGGTTGGTGCCGCAGATGTTGACCGCGAGACCCATGTCGCGGAACATCGCGGCCTTGGCGGCAAGCGCGCGGTTGGCCGATTCGGCATCGGGCGCGTAGACCACCTGGATGTGGTTCGATTTGTGCTGCGCCATCAACTGGTCGCGGCCGACGCCGTAGGTGACGGCGTGCATCACGGGCCACTGCGGCGTGGTGATGTTCCAGCGGCGCTCGGTCTCCGCCTGAGGCAACTCGACCACCTTGCCGCGGCCGATATCCACCTTGAGCGCGCCGGGCTCCACGAAGACGCGGCTCCAGACGATCTCGCCCGGCCTGCTTACGCCCTTGATGGTGCCGCCACCCAGCCGGAAGTACATGGGAGGCTGGCGTTCGCTGACCGTGCCGGCGTAGCCGCCGATCAGGTGCGCCGGCGGGACCGCCCCGGAGATCTCGAAGACCCACACGAATTCGTCCTTGTACTGCTCGCCGTAACGGACGTCGTGCAGCGTGGTTTCGGGGGCGAAGCCCAGGCGCGACCAGACCCGGTTGGTGACCAGCGCGTCCAGGCCGGCGCATTCGTCCACTTCATTGAAGTGAGGCAGCGGCTTGCCGGCGTAGAGGACCCGGCCGTTGCCACGCGCCTGCACCGGCGGACGGTCGGTGTTGTTCAGCAGGCCTTCGGCGAGGTCCGACGCCGGAGAGAGATCCTTCAGACCCTGCTGGTACTGGATGCCGATGACGTCGCAGCCAAAGTCGTCGGCGATGCGCAGCGCGGCGATGTACATCTTGCACTGCTCGAGAATCTGGTCGTCGGTCAGGTCGGTTTCCGGGTTCGGACCGGTGAGGAAGCGCATGCCCTTTCCGTCCAGCCAGGCGCGCACGGCCTTGGCCTCGGAATCGGGCGTGGCGAGCATTTCGGCATAGAGCGCGGACTGGCTGAGGCGCTCTTTGCCCACGCCGAGCGGCATCAGGTACGCATCCTCGATGATGCCGTTGTACATCCCCATGCAGCCTTCGTCGAAGACGCCGAGGATGGCTTTGTTGCGCTTGAGCTCGGCCGCAAGGGCGCTGCCGATCTTCTCCGGTTCGGCCGGGAGACGGAAGCTCGCCAGAGGGTGGACGTGGCTGAGATCGTGGACCACCTTCTCTCCGCCCAGCCACTTGCGCAGGCCGGCGAGGAAGAAGTCGTCGGTGAAATCCAGGCTCCAGAGGGAACTGAAGGGAGTGCCGGCTTTGGTCAGGCAGGCGTTCAGGTTCAGCATGCCGACCAGGCCGGGCCATTCGCCGCTCCAGTTGGCGACGGTGAGGATGGGCCCTTTGTGCGTTACCAGGCCGGTGAGGACCTGATGGCTGTACTCCCACACCGCTTCGCACACGATCAGCGGCGCGTCGGGCGGAAGGTTGCGGAAGACTTCGATCCCCTGCTTCTGGCTGCCGATGAAGCCGTGCTTCAGCACCGGGTCGTAGGCATGGCCGCGCTTGATTTCACGGCCCTCGCGGCGGACGGCCGCCATCACGGATTCCTCCACCTTCGCCTGGGCCGGCCAGCAGTTCTGGTTGGCCGAAAGCCGCAGGTCCCCATTGGCAATCAAGTAGATCGGTTCGGGCATTCTTGTCTCCTCGGTAACCCATCATAGCGGGTCAGGTAACCATTCGCAGGGCGCGCGGCGCGATGCGCCCCCCGGCGATAGGTGAGCTCGTGAAATCCTTCCGCCACCGGCCAAACGCCGGCGCGTGCGGTTCGCCAGTATGTGCGGCCGCATCCGGCTGAATCCGGGCCGGGACGCACCTCTGGATCTCGACCGCTTCCTTGAAGGCGGCATCTGACCGGCTGTCTACCGGCTCGCTCTGCTCGTGGGCTGAAGCCCACGGCTACACGCTGAAGCGGGGGCCACGAGAATTACCTCTCGCGGAGCAGGCGGGGCAGGGGCTCGACGCCGGCTCCGTTGGGAGCGGGTGCGGCGGCTTCTTCCTCGGGCACCTTGTCGCCTTCGCCCGGGGCCAGGAAGAGATTCGACTCCACGTCGTGCTGGCGCGTGTAGAGGTCCCAATAGCGGCCGTGCAACGCCAGCAGTTCCTCGTGCTTGCCGCGCTCGAGAATACGGCCGGCTTCGACCACCAGGATCTGGTCGGCGCGACGGATGGTGGACAGGCGGTGCGCGATGACGAACGTGGTGCGACCCTGCATCAGGTAGTACAGGCCGCGCTGGATGGCCGCCTCGGATTCCGAATCGAGGCTCGAAGTCGCTTCGTCGAGAATCAGAATGCGCGGGGCGGCCAGGATGGCACGGGCGATCGAGACGCGCTGGCGCTGCCCCCCGGAAAGCTTGACTCCGCGCTCGCCCACGATGGTGTCGTACTTGTTCTCGAAGCCCTCGGCGAACTCGTCCACGCGGGCGATGTGGCAGGCATCCAGGATCTCTTCCTCGGTGGCGTCGGGGCGCGCGAAAGCCACGTTCTCGCGGATGGAGCCGTCGAACAGGAAGGTGTCCTGAAGCACTACACCGAGCCGCGTGCGATAGGAATCGAGACGCACGGTGGCCAAGTCGACGTCGTCGATCAGGATCGTGCCCGCTTCCGGTTTGTAGAACGCCGCGACCAAGCCGATGATGGTGGATTTGCCCGAGCCCGACGATCCGACCAGGGCCGTCACGGTGCCGGGCTGCGCATCGAACGAGATGCCTTTCAGGACGGGCTTGCCGGGGTCGTAGGCGAACGACACGTCGTCGAAGACCACATGGCCGACGATTTCCTGCGGGGCTGCGGTGCGGGCCGGATCTTCGTCCTCGGGCCGCTCGTGCAGCACTTCCCGCGTGCGGTCCAAGCCGGCGAGGGCCTCGGTCAGTTGCGTGCCGATGCCCACCACTTGAAATGCCGGGGCCACCAGGAAGGCCATGAACGCGGTGAAGGTGACGAAGCTTCCCGGCGTGAGAGTGCCGGCCAGAACCTGGCGCGCCCCCACATACATGACCAGCGCGCCCACCACGCCGAGCAGCACGGTGGCCGAAAGGCCCATCAGCGAGGTGGCGGTGAGGGCCTTCATGACGTTGTCGAGCAGGCGCTGGACGCCGGCGCCGAACACTCCGGCTTCGCGCTCCTCCGCGTGGTAGCCCTTGATGACGCGCACGCCGCCGAGCGATTCGGTCAGCCGTCCCGTGACTTCGGCGTTGATCTTGCCGCGCGCGCGGAAGATGGGGCGGATGGTGCGGAAGGCGCGCCGCAGGAACAGCATGAATCCGCCCAGGATCGCGATCGCCATGAGCGTGAGGACCGGGCTGATGCGCAGCAGGACCACCAGCGCGAAGAGCGCCGTGACGATGCCGCCGACGAACTCGATGAGGCCCGTGCCCACTAGGTTGCGCACGCCCTCCACGTCGGTCATGATGCGCGAGACGAGTGCGCCGGTTTTGTTGGCGTCGTAGTAGGCGATCGGCAGGCGGCCCACGTGCGCCTGTACCTTCCTTCGGAGCTCGGCGATCAGGCGTTGCGCGGAGCGCGAGAGCAACTGCGTCAGTGTGAACGACGTCGCGCCTTGAAGCGCCGTGGCGGCCAGCACCGCGAGCACCAGCGGGACGAGCACGGCAACGTGATGCTTTAACATCACGTCATCGATGAGGTACTTTGTGGAGGCAGGCAGCACCAGGCCGGCGGCACGGTTGATTCCAATCAGGACC
This sequence comes from Bryobacterales bacterium, assembly GCA_963841635.1. GTDB lineage: Bacteria > Acidobacteriota > Terriglobia > Bryobacterales > Bryobacteraceae > DASWZN01. The sequence continues at coordinate 5,223,108 of CAWJDO010000002.1, read as the reverse complement.
AGGCCGACGCCAAGCTGCCAGCGACGGGGGCGGATCAGCTCCCAGATATCGGGCCAGAGCGTTTTCAGACGGACCGAGGGCGTCGTCTCCGCCGATCCCGCGGACGAGGCGCCTCGGCCACGGTGGCTGTGATTCATCGAGAGATGCGCCCCTGGGTTCACTATCTTGATGGTCGCACGGGAGGTGCACTTTCCAGAACCGGACCAAGGCATCCGGTTCGGCCAGGAGGATGCGTGCAGACCGTCGCGCAGCCTGCCACGAATCAAGAGCCCAGAGTCTCTTCTTTATTCGTGTTGATTCGTGTTCATTCGTGGCCAGCAGTTGTCTTGGGCCCCTACCTGCCGCCGAGGTGGTCCTGCATCCTCTTGATCCAGTCTTTCTGAAAGGCCGGCTCGATTGTCTGCGCGGACTCCAGCGCCTTCCGATACGCCGCGCGGGCTTCGTCCGTTCGCTTCAGTACGGACAGGCCATCGCCCAGCGCGGCCTGCGCCTGCACCAGGTTCGGATCTGCAGCCACAGCTTCCTGCGCCGCCGCAAGTGCCGGTTCCACCTGCCTCTTGCGGAGGAACTGCCAGGCCTGCTCGGCGCGGCTCATGGCCGACGCCCGGCCCACCTGGAATCTTCCGTCAAAGACGAAAATGCCGTGGTCGATCACCGCCGACGGGCGCAGGTTCTGAAACGACTGGTAAGGGTTCAGCCGGCCCGCCCAGCCCTCGCCTCCCGAAAGCGTGCCCAGGCTGATGAACACCGGTCCATCGATCACCGGCGGTACGTCGGTCGGCACGCCCATCCACGTGCCATCGATCGTGGGAAGGGTTTTGCAGGGAATTCCATAGGCGGAGGGTAAGACGACGCCCGATGCGAAGTAGGCGAACCAGCAGTCCTTCACGCCGTGGGCGTCCACGTATTTCTTCATGCTCTTGAGCTGCTGCGCCCAGTCGGTGTTCGAATCGCTCAGGTACTTGTAGGTGTTCGACGGGCCGCCCCACAGCTCGTTCGCGTAAGCCATGTAGTTGGGGAAGCACGCCGCCGACGAGATCACGTGGGCCGCGAGCAGTCCGCCCACCACGTACGCCCAGCGCCGGTTTTCGCGGATGAAGGCCCACGCCGCCCCCGCCACCAGCACCGAGAAGAATACGTACAGCGGCAAGATGTGCCGCACCCCAATGTTCAGGCCGGAACTCATGGCGACCGCCAGGTGGAACAGCGGGGGAACGGTCAGGAAGAGGATCTCCCGCCCGTTCCTCAGCCTTCGCGTAGCGATGGCGGCTATGGCGAGCAGGAGAAACGCGAACAGCGCCAGTGTGGTCTTGATCGCGAACGCTACGGGGAAGTAATACCAGACGCCGTTCGAGTAGACCTTTCCGAAGATGTAACTCGGGAACCACGACGCGAGCCCGCGCACGTCCGTCAGCCCGTAGAGATAGGACTCCGGCAGCACGTGCCACTTAGCCAGGAGGTTGATGCCGTTGGCCTCCGTGGGCTTCAATTGTTGGACGTACCCGGCCAACGGCGGGGCCAGCGCCAGTCCGGCCGGCCGCGCGCTGTAACGGAACCCGTAGCAAGCCCACAGCACCACCAGCGCGATGAAGCCCGCCGCCACCAGAGGCAACACCAGTTTGAGCGCCCGCTTGCCGGCCTGCGCCGCCTGGGCGCCGAGGCCGCCTTCTCCGCGGCTCACCAGCGCTTCGCACACCAGGAGAAGCGTCAGGATGGGGAACACCAGGATGCCCGTGTGTTTGGATCCGAGAGCCACTCCCGCCGCCAGACCCGTCAGCGCCAGGCGCCAGAGGGACGGCGCCTTCACGTAGCGGTAGAACGCATAGACCGTCGCGAACAACCCGAAGGAGAGTGCGGTGTCGGTAGTGACGTAAGCCGCGTGCGCCAGCAGGTTCGGTTCGAACGCCAGCAGCGCGAGGGCCAGGAACCCGGCGCCGGTTCCGAACATCTCCCGCGCCGCGAAGAACACCGTGAGCAGCAGCGCCACCACGAAGATGGAAGCCGCCGTGCGCGTGCGGGACAGGATCTGATCCGGATCGTTTCCGAACACGAATTCACGGCCGCCCTCGAATGCCTCTTCCTTGAAAAAGCGGTGGCCGATCTTCGGGACTTTGAGCTTCAAAGGCAGCAGGGGCGCGGTCGCCACGAGTTTGAGCAGTGGCGGATGTTCGGGGTTCAGACCGAAATCGCCGGTCGTCCACGACATGTAGCCGGAGAAGATGTGGTCGCCCTCGTCCCACGATTGCGAAGTCCGCCGCATCGACAACCAGAGTTGAAGGATAAAGACCGCTATCAAAAACGCCACGCCGGCCGCCACCAACAGGCGGCTGCGTCCTTCGGATTTTTCGGCCAAGGTTCCTCCGATCACACTTCGACTTTCTGAGTATACGCGCCGCCGCCACCTTTCGTTCCATTGAGGACCTGAAACCCCGTTGTAAAAGGTCTGTTCCCATATCGTTCCGAGTGCAAACGGATCGGCGCGGCGTGCGTATCACACCATGTAAGCAATTCAACAAGGAGGGGTTCGAATGAGTTTCCGATTGTCCGTTGCTCCCGCCCTGCTTCTGGCAGCGGCGGCCATGTCTCTATCCGCGCAGTCGCCGGCGGCGCTGCGGGTCTCTGTTCCGTTCCAGTTCCGGGTCAACAACACCGCCATGCCGGCCGGGGATTACTCGATTGTCCGCGCCGGCGTCGGCGACGGCCGGCTGCTCGCGCTGCGGAGCAGCGACAACCGGCACACCGTTCTGTTCACCGGCAACGCGGCCATGCTCGCCAGCGCGGCGCAGCAATCCAGCGTGGTGTTCAACCATGACAACAACAACTACGTGCTCGCCGGCATCTGGTTTGCCGGGTACACGTCCGGAGTCAAGCTAGCGGCGCCCGAATCTGCCACGACGGCCAGCCAACACCTGCCTCAAGTAATCGTTCTCGCGTCCCGCTGATCCGCATCCTGCCTGCCCTGTAGCCTCAGTGAACCGTCCGCAGCGCGCTGCACACACGGCCGCACTCTGGCGATCGCGGCTCGGAACCCTGCTTTCTCCGAGCCGCGACCAGCGGCCCTTCAGGTGCCAGCGCCGCGGAGCACGTGGCGGGCGTCCGCTCCCTAACGGTCGCGGTTCCGTGCTGAGCGACCGGCGGCCTTGACCTGCCAGCGCCGCGGAGCACGTGGGGGGCGTCCGCTCCCTGGCGGTCGCGGTTCGGTGCTGAGCGGCCGGCGGCAATCGCCCCGCGCGTGTCGCCCGGTGGTATATTGATTCTGCCTTGAGATTTCAGGCTCTTACGGCGGCTTTTGCCCTTCTTGCCGGGGCCGGCGCGGCGAGCGCCCAAAAAGTGGTCGCTGTCGATATCGACGCCATCGTTCACCCCATTACGGTCGAGATCGTCGGCCGGGCCATCGAGCAGGCCAGGCAGGAGAACGCCGCCATCGTTCTCGTACGCATTGACACGCCCGGCGGAATGATGGACGCCATGCGCGAGATCATCCAGGAGATCGTCGCGTCGCCTGTGCCGGTGGTCACCTACGTGATGCCCAGCGGCGGGCGCGCGGCCTCGGCCGGGTTCTTCATTCTGGAAGCGGCGGACGTGGCGGCGATGGCTCCGGCCACCAACACGGGCGCATCCACACCGGTGTCGATGTTCGGCGGGCAGATGGAAGCCACCATGGCGCGCAAGGTGCAGAATGACGCCGCGGCGCTGATCCGCGGTATCGCAACCAAGCGCGGGCGCAACGCCGAGCTGGCCGAGAAGACCGTCTACGAGGCGAAATCGTTCACCGACAAAGAAGCGCTGGACAGCCATTTGATCGAGGTCGTTGCCGCCAGCGAAGCGGAACTCTTCCGCCAGCTCGACGGCCGCGAGATCACGCGGTTCGACGGCAGGAAACAGACGCTGCACCTGGCCGCGCCGCGGGTGGTGGAGTACAGCCCCACATTGCGCCAGCGGTTCATCGCCGCCATCGCCGATCCCAACCTTGCGTTCATCCTGCTGATCCTGGGCGCGCTGGGGATCTACGTGGAGTTCACGCATCCGGGAATGATCGCGCCTGGCGTGTTCGGAGCGATTCTGGTGGTGGTCAGCCTGTCGGCGCTTTCGGTACTGCCGATCAATTGGGGAGGAGCCGCACTGATGCTGCTGGCGCTGGTGCTGTTCGTCCTGGAGGCGAAGTTCGCCACCCATGGAGTGCTGACCGCGGCCGGCGCGCTGGCTATGGTGCTGGGCGCGCTGATGCTGGTGGAGAGTCCGGCGCCGGAACTCCGCATACACCTCGGGACGGCGCTGGCGGTAGTCCTGCCGTTCGCCCTGGTGACCAGCTTCCTCCTGACCCTGGCCGTGCGTGCCCGGCGCGCCAAAGTGCAGACCGGTGCGGCGGGGATGGTGGACGAGATCGGCATCGCCTACACCGCGCTTGCGCCCGCGGGGAAGGTTTTCATCCACGGTGAATACTGGAATGCAGTGTCAAGCGCGCCGGTCGAAGCCGGCGCGCGGGTCAAGGTGAAGAGCGTCGAGAGGCTCGCCTTGAAGGTGGAACCAGTTTCTTCTGACTCCGGAGACCAACATGGATAGCAGCTACTGGTGGGTTGTCCTCGGTATCGTCGTTCTTTTCGCGCTCTCGTGGATCCGCATCCTGGCCGAGTACGAGCGGGGCGTGATCTTCCGACTGGGGCGGGTCCAGGCAGCGAGAGGCCCGGGCCTCACTTTCGTGTTCCGCCCGCTGGAACGCATGGTGCGGCTTTCGCTGCGGACGGATGCCCTCGAAGTGCCAACGCAGGACGTAGTCACGCGCGACAACGTCACGGTGAAGGTGAACGCCGTGATTTACTTTCGGGTGATCGACCCGAATAAGGCGGTGCTCGAAGTCAGCAACTACCTCTACGCCACTTCGCAACTGGCGCAGACCACGCTGCGCAGCGTCTTGGGCGAGGTGGAGCTGGACGAGCTATTGAGCCAGCGAGAGAAGCTCAACGTGCGACTGCAGTCGGTGCTCGATGAGCATACCGGGCCGTGGGGCGTGAAGGTGGGCATGGTCGAGGTCAAGCAGGTGGATCTGGCGGAGTCCATGATCCGGGCGATCGCGCGGCAGGCGGAGGCGGAGCGCGAACGGCGCGCCAAGATCATCCACGCCGAGGGCGAGTACACGGCGGCGGAGAAGCTGGCCATGGCGGCGGAAGTGATCCAGAAACAGCCGGCGGCCATCCAGTTGCGCTACCTGCAGACGCTGGTGGAGATCGGGACGGAGAAGAACACTACTATCGTGTTCCCGCTCCCGCTCGATATAATCACGTCATTGGGAAAGGCGCTGGACAAGGTCGCGCAGGGCTGATTCCCAAAGGAGTGTAAAGCGGTCACATTATGCCGAGGAATGAGGACGGCGAATTCGAGTTGGTGGTGGGCAACAAGCAGTTGCTCAGCATTGTCTTTATCCTGATGGTGGTGTTCGGAGTGGTTTTCTCGATGGGGTATTTCGTTGGCCGGGCCAACTCCGGAGACACTCCGACGCCGGTCGCGCAGCAGGCGGCCAACCAGTCGTCGGGGCGGCCCCAGGCCGCTGGCGCCGAGGGGGCCGCAACGCCCACGCCCGAAGCGACTCCGGACGAATCGCTTCCGGCGGGCGATGCGAAGGTGACAACGGCCGACACGAGTTCGAGCACCACCCCGGTCGCTTCAGCCACTCCGGTGGCGGTGCACGTTACGGCAACGCCCAAACCGGTGGCCACGCCGCCTCCGGCGCCCAAGACGCCGGTTGCCGCGGTTCAGGCCGGACAGACCTTCCTGCAAGTGGCGGCCGTGAAGAAGCCGCAGGCGGACATGCTGGTAGAGGTGCTCAAGGAGAAGGGCTTCCGCGCAGTGTCCTCCGAGACCGCGCCCGGCGCCGAGCTGTACCGCGCGCTGGTGGGCCCGCTCCGGGACGCGGCCGAGCTGGCGCGGACCAAGGCCGACCTCGAAAACGCGGGCTTCAAGCCCATCGTAAAGAGATTCTGAAACGTGCCCTCCGGCGCCTCTCCAGCAAAGCGGCTGCCCGAATGGCTGAGGATGCCGCAGACGCACTTCGTTTCGGTCCACGATCTGAAGCGCGGATTCCGCGCGCTCGATCTGCACACGGTGTGCGAATCGGCGCGCTGCCCGAACCTCCACGAGTGCTTCCATCGCGGCACGGCGACGTTCATGATCCTGGGCAACCTCTGCACGCGTGGCTGCGGGTTCTGTTCGGTGCCTAAAGGCTCGCCCGCCAAGCAGGTCTTCGCGCTCGACGCGGCCGAGCCCGCGAACGTCGCCCGCATGGCCGCCGGCATGGGCCTGCGCTACGTCGTGGTCACCAGCGTGAATCGCGACGACTTGCCGGATGGCGGCTCCACTCATTTCGCGGCCACGGTTCGCGAGCTGCGGCGCGAACTTCCTACGGCCCGCATCGAAGTGTTGACGCCGGACTTTTGCGGTGACCTGGACGCGGTGGCGCGCGTGCTGGATGCCGGTCCCGACGTTTTCAACCACAACATGGAGACGGTCGCGCGCCTGTATCGCCGCGTGCGCCCGCAGGCGGATTACCGGCAGTCCCTGCGCGTGCTCGAGTTCGCGAGGGGTTATCGACCGGCGGCGCTGACGAAATCGGGCCTGATGGCCGGCCTGGGCGAGCGGCCCGAGGAAGTCGAACGGCTTCTGGGCGATCTGCGCGGCGCGGGCGTCGATGTGGCGACCATCGGCCAGTATCTGCGGCCATCGCGTCGCAATTTGCCCGTTGCCGAATACGTGACGCCGGAACAGTTCGAGGCCTGGCAGCGCTACGGGATGGCGATCGGGTTCAAGGCGGTTTTCAGCGGTCCGCTGGTGCGCAGTTCCTACATGGCGGACGCGGTCAGCGAGCAAGCCCGGTGCTCCTGAACCTGCTGCTGGCCGCCTCGACGGCGCTGCTGCTGATCCTGACGTTTCCGAAGTTCGATTTCGCTTTTCTGGCCGCGTTCGCGCTGGCGCCGCTGCTCGTGGCGATTGCCCGCACGCGCCCGCACCGCATCCATTTCCTGCTCGGGTGGGTGGCGGGCACAATCTACTGGGCCGGCGCTTGCTTCTGGATCCATTTCGTCCTGGCCGTTCACGGCGAGATGGCGGAGTGGGCCGCGTCGCTGGGCTTCGCTCTGTTCTGCCTGATCAAAGGGCTGCACCTGGGCGTGTTCGCTCTCGCGGCCGGATTCCTGCTCGCGCGCCGCGGCGCTGCGCTGACCGTGCCCGCGCTGTGGGTGGCCATCGAGTGGAGCCACACGCACCTGGGATTCGCCTGGCTCGACCTGGGCAACGCGGGAATCGGCATGTCCGTCCTGGCGCGCCTGGCGCCCTGGACCGGGGTCTACGGCCTCTCGTTCGCCTTCGCGCTGGCAGGGACGGCACTGGCGCTGGCGGCGCTCCGGCGGCCACGTATCGAACTGGCGCCGCTGCTGGCGCTGATCGGGATTGCGCTGCTGCCCGCGCTGCCGGCTCCCCGGCCGGGAACGGAATCCGCCGTGTTGGTTCAACCCAACGTCTCCGAGACCGCCGCCTGGACGCTGCCATGGGTGCGTGCCATGCAGGCCCGCCTCGACGCGCTCACTTACGGCGCGGCCTACGGGGATCCGCGGCCCAGCCTGGTGGTGTGGCCCGAAGCGCCCATGCCCATCTACTACTACGAGGACCCGGAGACCGCTGCCTGGGTGAGTGAGGCGGCGCGCCGCGCCGGCGCCTACCTGATCGTCAACGTCACGCCGCATGACTCCGCGCGGGCACCGCTCAATTCGGCGCTGCTGGTATCGCCCCGCGGAGTGGCCCTGGGCCGCTACGACAAGATGAACCTGGTGCCGTTCGGCGAATTCGTGCCCTGGCCGTTCCACGCGCTGGTGGCGAAAGTGTCCACCGAGGGCGGCGATTTCGCGGCCGGATCCCAGCAGGTGACGCTCGCCGCCGGGCCGCACCGCATAGGGACCTTCATCTGCTACGAATCCGTGTTCCCCGATTTTGTGCGCCGCTTCGGGCGCGACGGCGCGGAGCTGCTGGTCAACATCTCGAACGACGGCTGGTACGGCCACTCGGCTGCGCGTGAACAGCACCTCGAGATCGTGCGCATGCGCGCGGCGGAGAACCGGCGCTGGATTCTGCGCGCCACCAACGACGGAGTCACCGCCACCATCGATCCCGCTGGCCGGCTCTCGCGCGACCTTCCGCCGTACCGGCAGGGCGCGGTCCGCACGAGCTATTCGTGGATCGGCGCGACCACTTTCTACTCGCGTCACGGGGACTGGTTCGTGCTGCTTTGTGCGCTGATCGCGGTGGCGGGGATTGTTGCGGTCCTGTGCCGGGTAGCTAACGAGCGTAGGTCGCCAAAGCCAGCAGCGGGAAATAGTCCCGATAGAGTTTATAGCTGATGTAGAAGACCTGGGGGAAGCCGGTGCCGGTGGTGATGGTTTCGTCCCATGTGCCGTCGGCACGCTGATGCTCACGGAGCCAACGGACGCCTTCGCCGACCGCATGGCTATGGATGTCTCCGGCGGCAATCAGGCCCAGAATCGCCCAGGCGGTTTGGGAAGGGGAACTCGCGGCGGGTTCAAACTGCTGCGTCTCGTAGCCGTAGCAGCTCTCGCCCCAGCCTCCGTCGGGATTCTGCGCCACCCGCAGCCAGCCGGCGCCGCGTGAGATGGCCGCGGCGGCCTCCGGCGCTCCCGTGGCACCGAGGCCGCGAATGGCCAGAAAGGTGCCGTAGATGTAGTTCACGCCCCAGCGGCCGTACCAGCTCCCGTTGTCCTCCTGCTCGGCTAGCAGGTACTTCACGCCGGCCGCGATGGCGGCGTGGGAGCGGGTGAAGCCGCGGCGGCAAAGCGACTCCAGGCAGCGCCCGGTGATGTCGGGGCAGGTCGGGTCGAGCATGGCGTTGTGATCGGCAAACGGCACCTTGTTGAGGATGGCCCAGTTGTTGTCCACGTCGAAGGCGGCCCAACCGCCGTCGGAGCTCTGCATGCCCAGCAACCAGTCGATGGCGCGGCGCTCGACGCGGGCCTGCCTTTCGGGATCGCTCGCCTTGGCGTTCAGAAGGGCGAGCAGGACCATGGCCGTGTCGTCGATATCGGGATAGTATTCGTTGGCAAACTCGAAGGCCCAACCGGACGGATGCAGATCCGGACGCTTCGCGGCCCAGTCGCCCTTGCGGCGGATTTCCTTGCTGAGCAGCCAGTCGGCGGCGGCGGTGAGACGGGCAGGCTCGGTCTGGCCGAGCTCCCCGAGGGCGAACGCTGCGATCGCCGTGTCCCAGACGGGGGACTTGGCGGGCTGCAGGACCAGGCTCTCTTCGCCTTCGAGCATCAGGTCGTTGAACTGCTTGAGGGCGAGCTCGAGGTCGGGGTGATCGCGCTCGTAGCCCAAAGCGTCCATGGCCATGATGGCATACATCATGGCCGGGTAAATGGCGCCCAACCCCTCGGTGTGCTGGAGGCGATCGAGCATCCAGTGCTCGGCATCGCGAACGGCGCGCCCGCGGATCTTCTTGACGCTCTGTCGTTCCCAGCGCTTGAAGAGCTTGTCGGCAGCCACAAAGAGGTTCGCGATCCGGTCCTTGCGGCGCAGGGCGAACTTGCGGTGGGGGTGCACCAGCTCGTCGATGCGAAGACCGCCCGGGGTAGGCTTGGTGCCTCCGAGGGCCTGTACGAGCGAGAGGGGGACGATGATGCTGCGGGTCCAGGATGACATCTCGTACAGGAAGTTGCCCGGGATCATGACGATTTCGGGCGGAATAGTGGGGCAGTACTTGCGCGGGAACAGATCAAAGAAGCTGAGGTTGATCTTGGTGTAACTGTTGCACGACTGGATGCCGCCGAGCTTGAGGATCAGCGCGCGGGCCTGCTTCATGCGCGGGTCGTCCACCTCCATGCCGGTCAGCTTGAGCATGGTGTAGGCACGGACCGTGGCGTTGATTTCCGACTCGCCCGGTTCGTAGTTGTTCCAGCCGCCGTCGTCCCTCTGGGCATCCAGAATGGTGCGGACGGCTTTGCGAATCTTAGACATCGCCGGGGGATCCCAGCTTCCATCCGGGGCGGGAGGGTGGAGCCACATCTGAAGAAGGATGTAGTCGGACTCCAGGGTCGAGTCGCCGATGAGGTCGCCGCACCAATAGCCTTCGGCATGCTGGCGGGACGCCAAGGCCTGCTCGGCCAGGACGGCAGTGGTACGTGCTTCCGCAGGTGCCCGAACTGGGGCGATCGCGACGGCGGCCGGGCTCGCACTCGTCTCGGCGTTCATGATGATTCCGGGCATCTCGCGCACGTGGAACCCTCCAAGCCAGCCAAAACCGTCGCTTTGCGACAGGCTTTCTCAACTCTAGCACGCCTGTGGGTCACGGGAAGGGGAAACCGTCATTTCGCCAGCAGTCTCGGAATTGGTCGGGCTCAGAGGTAGGCGCGGTCGGCTGGACTGATTTTCGCGTGGGAGCGATGGCGCAGGCAGCGTGAAAGGAGACGGCGCAGCCTGAGGTGGTGCCGCTAGGCAGGTGAGGTTGTCAAAGATCGGTCGGTTTCGAGCGCGCGGCAGGCGGTCCGCGCGGAGCGTGGATTAGCTGGTGTTTTGGGTGCATGGGAGGCGGAGGTTCAGCCATAGCAGGCTGGCTAGGTCGATGGCGCTGCGAACAGGATGCGCGCCGCGGTGCAGGTAACACAGCCGGTACAGCCGTTCGATGACCAGGGCCAGGGCAATCAGCAGCCAGTTCAGCAACATGCTGTTGGGATCGTGATGGCAGATGTGCTCCATGCCGTAACGATTCTTGCCGTCGTTGAAGCCCTGGTTTTCGATCTCCCAACGGTTCTTGGCCAGGCGGAACAGGTTGAAGCTTCCCACCTGCCGGCGCGGAAAGTCGGTGAGCCACTCGGCCTGGATCACGGTTCCATCCGGTTTGTACTGCCGATAGCGCAACACGCGCACCTGTTCCCACCCCAGGGTGGCCCAGGGCGGAAAGTCGTCGGCATCCCAGAGTTCCACGCGGTCGGCCCCGTAAAAAGAGACCGAGTGCGGAGGTTGGCCGTCGAAGAGCCGCGCCGCGGCTTGAGACAGTTCGGGAAGATTGCCCTTCAGTCGCGCCACCACCCGCAGGCCGAGCTGGCCGGCAGTGTGGAGAAAAGGGGCCGTGGCGAACTCTCCGTCGGCGACGACATACTGGGCGAAGCGTCTGCCGATGCGGGCCGTGGCTCGCTGGAGCAGGCGCTGCCCGGCGGCGTACTCGCTGTCTCCGGCCCCGTAGGGTTCTACATCCAGGGGAAGGGTGATACCCGTGCCGACCACGGTGAGCAGGGCGAAGTGGTGCAAGTGGCCATGCAAGGTCCCTTGACCGTCCTTGACGGGATGACATAGCGGGCAAGGTTCCTTCTGGGTATACCCGGCGCCGGTGCCGTCCAGAGCCAGTCCGATCAAACGAGTACACTCGAAAACCTTGTTGCGCTTGGCTTGGTGGATCGCCGAGCTGAGCGCGGCGCGCGTGGATTCCGGATCGAGACGCTCGGTGAAATAGGCCAGGGCGTCATCGCCAAAGGCCGTTCCGACACCCAGGCCGGGACGGGCCGGGGAATGCACCAGCCATTCCACGCGCAAGAAACTCCAGGCGCGCAACAGATGCGCGATGAGCAGCGACCAGACCAAGGCGGGCGCCGGAATGCGCGGTCGAATCCGGCCATCGCCGGGGTGCTGGAAATAGGACTTCAGGCCCAAACAATAGGAAGCGTAGTGCAGGATCTTCAGCGCGCTGGGTTCGCTCACCGGGGTTGCTGTTTCCGCCATAGCACCAGCAGTTCGGCGTTGGCCGCCAGCACTTCCTTGAGGGCCTCCTGAAACTCGCGGCCGGCCTCCACGCGGCGGCGCACCTGGTCGACCCACTCCTTGGGGATGCGTTCCACCCGTTTCTTGCCCTGGACCATGAAGGTCAACGACCAAGCCGGGTGCCCGGGGCCGCCGGAGGCGCAGTGGCAGGTTGGCTTACCGCAACGGGTGTGGCTGACGGACAAGGAGCCGGGCAGCAGTTCAGCCGGGAGTTGGAATTTGCGGAGGAGTTCGAACTTGCGCTGGCGGAGCCGGGAGGCCTGCTGGCCCTTGGGGCTGATCTCCATCTTGCTGTAATCATACAACAAGAAATAGGATAAAACAAGCCAAAACAATGAACGCGAAGATTGGAGTGGTGGCGCTGTGCGAACGTCCCCTCGGTCGCCCCAGCGGCGTCAAGGTCTTAGCGGGAACTCACTTTTTCAATTCCGAGACTGCTGTCATTTCGCGACAGGTTTTGGCGGGAGGGAGCGAGGAGGCGGTAGCTGGACTTTCCATGCAGGCACCCACGCCTGCCCGCTGCGTCACAGAAGCGCATATTGCTTGAAACATTGTGGACGCAGGTTCGTATGACTGGTTGTGTGGCCATGCCACATGGGCAGGCGGGAACGATGGGCAAAGATAGACTCGAACTTCTGCAGGGGACGCTGGACCTGATGGTCCTTCAGACGCTCGCGGGTATTGGACCGCTGCACGGATATGGCATCGCGCGCCGCATTGAGCAGGTGAGTGGCGAAGCGGTCCTGCTGAACCAGGGGACAATCTACGCCTCTCTAGTCCGGCTGCAACAGCGCGGCTGGATTTCCGCCGAGTGGGGCGTCTCCGATAACAACCGCAAGGCCAAGTTCTACGACCTCACCCAGCACGGCCGTAAGCAGTTGGCCCAGGACACAGCTTACTGGCGAAGGCTGACCGATGTGATGGGCCGGGTGCTCGCATTCTCGCCTGAAGGAGACGAAAAGTGATCGATTCCTTACGCCGGACGTGGAACCGCGCAATCTCCCTCTTCCGCCGCGCGCCGCTCGATGCCGACCTCGAAGCCGAGATCGCCTCCCACCTCGACGCTGCGATCGAGGACAATCTCCGCCTGGGAATGACGCCGGAGGAGGCGCGGCGCCAGGCGCTGGTCCGCTTCGGTGGAGTGGCGCGAGCGATGGAGCAGCATCGCGAAGCCCGCGGTCTGCCTGGGCTGGACATTCTACGCCAGGACCTGCGCTTCACCCTGCGCACCGTGCGGCGCGACCCGGCGTTCGCCAGCGTCGTGATCCTGGTGCTGGGTCTGGGGATCGGGGCGAACGTCGCGGTCTTCAGCGTGGTCAATACCATCCTGCTGCGCCCGCTTCCTTTCCACGAGCCGAACCGGCTGGTCTGGTTCGCAACCCACGAAGGCAAGGGCGGGCTCTCGGATCAGACCTATACGGTCTCCGCATTCGAGGAGTTCCAGCGCCACAACCGATCGTTCCAGGACGTGACGAGCTACCAGACCTTCTTCAATTCCATTCAATACAAACTGACGGGACAGGGCGTTCCGCTGCCCATCGTCGGCGTCCAGGTGGCCGGGAATTTCTTCCCCACGCTGGGAGTCCAGCCCTCGCTGGGGCGGCTCTTCACTCCAGAGGAGTGCCGCAAGGGCGGTCGTGCCGCGGCGCTGCTGAGCTATCCGTTCTGGCAGCGCCAGTTTGGCGGCGACCCGTCCGTGGTGGGGCGGACGATCACCATCAGTGCCGCCCCCGCCGACATCACGGGCCCCGTCACCATCGTCGGCGTGCTGCCCGAGACTTTCGATTTCGGATCGGTCTTCTCTGCGGGGATGAAGGTGGATTTCTACGTGCCCGCCTACATGGATTTCTGGCGCACATGGGGGAACACTCTGGCGGTGGTCGGCCGACTCAAGCCCGGCGTTTCACTGGGTCAGGCGCTGGCGGAATCCGATCTACTCTTTCCGCAGCTCAAGGCTGCGCACCAGGACTGGTGGGAGGACTACAAGTCCACGCTCTCCGTCCTGCAGGATCGGGTGAGCGGCAAGCTGCGCCGGTCGCTCCAAGTCTTGTGGTGCGCGGTGGGGCTGATCCTGCTGATCGTCTGCATCAACGTATCGAACCTGTCGCTCGCACGCGCCATCTCCCGAGGCAAAGAATTCGCGATGCGTACCGCGCTCGGCGCCGGACGCGGCCGGCTTGCGCGGCAGTTGCTGACTGAAAGCCTGGCGTTTTCGGGCGCCGGCGCGGTACTGGGCCTGGCTTTCGCGTGGGCGGTCACGTCCTATCTGGCGCGCCAGAACCAGATGGCCTTGCCATTGCTCTCGACCCTGCGGGTGGATGGCGCCGCGCTGATGTGGACGCTCCTGATCGCCGTCTCGGTTGGCGCGGTGGTGGGCCTCGCGCCCGTGTTCAAGGTTTCGCGCGGCAGTTTGCAGGAGGCGCTGAAGGACGGCGGCCCTGGGATGAGCCATGGCAGAGGGCACGAACGCCTGCGATCCACGCTGGTGGTCTCCGAGGTGGCGCTGGCTTGTGTGCTGCTCATCGGCGCCGGCCTGCTGTTGCGCAGCTTTCTCCGGGTGCTGGACGTGGACCTGGGCTTCCAGCCTGCCCATGTCGCGGCGACCAAGATCGAATTCGACGACGGCGGGAAGCCGGCGCGGCGGGGAGCAGTTCTCCAGGACATCCTGCAGCGGGTACGAGCCATCCCGGGGATCGAAGCCGCCGGGATGACGGACATGCTGCCGCTCGACCGCAACCGCAGTTGGGGCCTTGTGGCGCAGGAGAACGTGAATGACAAGAGCAGAGAGCACGGCGCCTTCGTCTACGTGGTGACGCCGGGCTACCTGCAAACCATGGGGATGCGCCTGCGCCTGGGTCGCGACATTTCCTGGCGCGACGGGCCCGACACCGAACCCTCCATCGTCATCAACGAGGCCGTAGCGCGCCGTGAGTGGCCCGGGCAGGACCCCGTCGGACGGCTGGTGCTCGGCCCCGGGCGCGACCCGGCGCGCGTGGTCGGCGTTATCGCCGACGTCCGCGAAAGCAGCCTGGAGGACCGGGCCAGCGCGCAGATGTACATCCCGATCACGCAGTTTGAGCCGGAGGGCACGGAACTGGTGGTGCGCACCCGGCTCCCGATCTCCGCGGTTCAGCCTGCGGTGATGTCCACGCTGCGGAGCCTGAATCCGGGGCAGCCGCGGACCGAGTTCCGCACCATTCAACAGATCGTGGACCACGCCGTCTCGCCGCGGCGGTTCCTGGTGCTGCTGGTCTCCGCGTTCGCGGGCTTCGGCCTGATCCTGGCCTCGCTCGGCATCTACGGAGTGATCTCGTATTCCGTCGCGCAGCAGTCGCAGGAGATCGCGATCCGCATGGCGCTGGGCGCGACCGCGGGCCGGGTTCAGCGTGGCGTGGTGGCGCGGACTCTGCGGGTGGCCTTGATCGGCATCGGGATTGGGGGCGTGGCGTCGTTTGCCGCCGCCCGGGGGATCGCCTCCCTGCTTTTTGGGACGGAGCCGACCGACCCGGCAATCTTTGCGGCTACGATTGCGCTTCTGGGCGCCGTGGCCCTGCTGGCAGGGCAGATTCCGGCTCGACGGGCGTCCCGCATCGACCCGATGGCGGTGCTGCGCGGTATATGAGCGGCGGGTCTGGAGACCCGCTGCAGGCGTGGACGCCTGCCCCACTATTCGATGACGGTCTCCGCCTGCAGGCGAAGATCGCGGGAAGAGGCGCCGACGTGGACCATTCGCGCGCCGGCGGCCAGCGCCCACTTGTCTTGCTCCGTCGACCAATACTCCAGCCCGCGACGAGGCACGTGGAGCGTCACATCCCTGGTTTCGCCCGCCGGCACATTCACGCGGTCGAAGGCGGCCAGCGCGCGTGGTGCGAACTGGGCGCCCTGGGGAGCCCGGCCCGGAGCCGCCAGGTAGACCTGTGGGACCTCATCGCTCGTTACGCTGCCGGCATTGCGGAGACGGAAGCTCACGTCGAGGCCGCCATCGGCCGCCCGCGCCACCTTGAGATCTGAGTATTCGAACTTCGTGTACGACAATCCGTAGCCGAACGGGAACAGCGGCTCGATGTTGTTCTTGTCGAACCAGCGGTAGCCGACGTTCACGCCCTCGCCGTAGGTGGTCTTGCCCCCGACGCCCTTCGCGGAGCGCTCCGGATGCTTCGGATCGTTGGCCGGGGCCTGTTCCATCGCCTTCATCCACGTGAACGGCAGCCGTCCGGCGGGGCTGACACGTCCCAGCAGCACATCCGCGGTCGCCCAACCACCTTCATCGCCCGGGAACCACATCTGCAGCACAGCCTTCACCTTGCCCAACCAGGGCAGGGCCACGGGCTGGCTGACATTCAACACCACGATGGTGTTCGGGTTCACCGCGGCGACGTCTTCGATCAACTGGTTCTGATCCCCCGGAATTCCAAAGACGGGCCGGCCGCGCCCCCACGCGAACACCACCGCGGTCTTGGCTGCCTTTGCGGCGGCGATCACGTCCGCGTATGCGGACTTCTGGCGCTCCGGCGTGGTCCAGGCCAAACGCAGCTGAACGGGATCGCCGGAGATATCCGCGGTCGAGGTAAGCGCGATGGTGTGCGCGCCGGCGGTGAGTTCCACTCTACGCCTGAGGTTATCGAGGCCGTCCGGGGTGGGCACGATGTTGTGCTCGCCCGCCATCACAATGTTGCCGTGGATATTGCCGGTGTGGCTGCCCACGCCGCCCACGCGCTTTCCGTCGATGCTGAGCCCCGCCGTGGTGCCGAGCATTTGCAGGTTGATCATGTAGGAGCCGGCAGAGGGAACGGTGAGCGTTCCGGTCCATTTCCACGAGGAGCCCGCGGGCAGCGCCTTCCCGTTCCCGTTGGTGAAATCGATGTCGGCCGCGACTTCGGTGGCGTTGGTCTTGGGGTCGGTGCGAAGCAGGCCAGGATGGCCGTCGTGAGACAGCGCGGAGGCCGGGACCGGGACTCCGGTCATATCGTCCGCCACGGCCGCCGTCACATGCGCCTCCGGCGCCAGCTTGCGCAGCGCCTCAAAGGTGCCGATCTGGCGGGCAGAGAAGCCGAGGGATTTCTCGCCCGGTTCGCCCACCGCTATCGTTTGGAGCGCGCCCGGCCCGATCAAGGCCAGCGATTCGAGGTCGGACGCCTTGAGAGGCAGCGCGCCGTCCTCGTTCTTGAGCAGGACCGCGGCGTCATCCGCCGTCTTGCGCACGATGGGCGCGTTGGTTTCCGGGGAAACCGGCGTGAAGCCGTGCCGGTCCTGGCCGTCGAGCAGCCCGAATTTGTCCATCTCGAACAGGATGCGCCCTACCGCGCGCGTGATGGTCTCCTCCTTCACCAGGCCGGTCTCCACTGCCTTCAGCATGCCGACCGGCGGCGCGGCCTTGGGGAAGCTGAAATGGAACGGTTCGGGCTTCGGCTCCTCGGGCACTGCTCCTCCGAAGCCGGCGTCCCCCATGTCGAAGCCGGCGTTGCGGGCCGGGGGCTTGAAGGGCGGCGGAGGTTCGGCCAGAAAATAGGGCGGGATGAACCCGGTGGTGCCGGGCATCTCGAGGTCGAGGCCATTGTTGACGAAGTCGGTGGCGTGCGTGGCGCCCCAGTCGGACGTGACAAAGCCCTGGAAGCCGATTTCCTGCTTGAGAATCCTATTGAGCGTGTCGGGATTGCCGCAGGCCCACGGGCCGTTCACCTTGTTATACGAACACATGATGGAGGACACGCCCGCGGCCACGGCATCCGCGAATGGCGCGACGTAGATCTCGTGCAGGGTCTGCGGATCGACAATGTTGTCGTTGCCGCCGTCGTAGGCGACGTAGTGCTTGGCCTGCGCCATGGCGCCCTGGCTCTGGACGCCCCGGATCATCGCCGCGGCGATCTGTCCGGTGAGAACGGGATCCTCGCCGAAGGTGTTGTAGCCGCGCCCGAAGGTGATGTCACGGTCGATGTTGATGAAGGGCTGCAACACAACATCGATACCGAGCGCGCGCGCGTCGCGGCCAATCACCACGCCGTTCTGTTCGGCGTCCTTACGGCTGAAGGTGGCGGCCAGGCCCATGGTGGCGGTCTCGGCGCTGGACGGGTGGCGCGTGAGCACGCCCGGGGGTCCGTCGGCCATGCGCAACGCGGGGATTCCGAGGCGCGGGATGCCCGGCAGGTAGCCTGCCTGACCCTGATCGGTGGCCGGCGGTTCCGCCGCGCCGTGGATCATGGCGATCTTCTCCTCGAGCGTCATCTGGCTGAGAAGCTTGTCGACCTTGGGGTTTCCCGTCACTGCCGGGACGCCGGCGCCGGTTTGCGCGAATGCAAGTGCCGCGGAGAGAAACAGAAAAGCGGTTGCCGTGTTTGTGATGTTCATTGGGCCAATCCTGCGATCGGGCTCGCGGCACTGAGTACCGCCCCGCGCGCCAATCCTGCGCGCCAGGAACGTCCCGCGCTCCTCCACTCTACACCGAACCGCCGCCACAGGCTAAGGCTAGTCCTACGGCGGGATTCCTGGCTCGGCGGGGGACCACGGCTTTGCCAACCAACGCCATGGCAATAACCTGTACGGCGCCGGTGAACACCGCAGTACGCAGCGCGGGGTGTCCCTGCGTGACTGGCTGCAACCGCAAGGCTACGGCGTGCAGGTGGGCAAAAACCTGTGCCTCGCGGGGCCGACCGGTCCGCGAAGCCCCTTAAACGATGAGGCGCCTAGGCCCAACTCGCGAGTCCAGGCGCGCAGAATCGGGCAGCCAATCTGTCGATTCATGCGGAACGTGACCCTCAGAGGCCAGTTTCGTGGCGTTCCAGGGCCACCCGGACGAGCTGGCTCCGCGACCGGACTCCCGTTTTCGAGAACAGATGCTGAATCGTGTTCTTGACCACGCTTTCCGAGAGCTTCATGCGGACTGCGATTTCCTTGTTGGCCAGGCCTTGTACCAACAGTTGCATCACTTCCGTCTCCCTGGTGTTCAGAGGGGCCCTTCCCCGATAGGCCAACGAATCAGGGGTCGTGGTCGGGAGATCGGCCCCGGTCTCCTCTTCTTCTCCTTCTTCCTTATCAACTTCCGCAATGATCGCGGCCAGCTTGTTGGCTGGGCCCTCTTTGTACGTGGAGAACCAGACGCTGGCCGTGAAGGGGTCGCCGTTGCCCCGACGAGCGGGACATTCCAAGGAAGTTCGGAACTGGGCTTTTTCCCAGGCAAGCGCGTGATGAAGCTCGGGTAAGAACGCGGCGATGGGATTGCCAATCAAACGGCCTTCGCGCGGGGCCATCAGATCAACAGCCGCGCGATTGGCCGATTCGATGAATCCAAGCTGGTTGACGATCACAATCGCGGCCGGGCTCGTCTCGACCAATGCCTGAAGCTTGGCCTCCGATTCCTGGCGATGACTTCTGGTCTTCCGAACGACTTCTCCAAACACCAGCCCACAGCCGCCGAGCGCTAGAAACTCTAACGTCAGGCGAATGAATGAGGGAGGCAGGTATCCAAATGCCTCGGCTAGAACAGCGCAAGTGGCTCCAAACAAAACAACTACCCAGCGTGGCAGGAACGCAGCCGCCAAGATGACAGGAAACAGATAGAGAAAGCCGAAGGCGACATACGGCTTCGTCCACCAGTCCGCGGTGGCGATCAGCACCGCAAATGCCAAGCCAATCGCCAGGAGCATCCGCCGGTGCCTGTCATCGAGGAGCCAGTCAAAAGTCAACATAGCCTCTTAGATGCCATTATGCCTCATCCCGCCACGCTTGAGAATAGCTGCCAGCAAGAAAGATTGTAGCCACGCGACCACCCGCTCCTCTGGCTGGCCCATCCTAATCTATCGATTGCAGCCGAACGGTTGGCTACTAGTCAACAGATAGGCCGCACGACTTGATTGCAGGCAAAGAGGTTAGGAGGGCCTGGAACTATAAATGGCTTACCGACAAAAGATCACCGCCTAAGACCGCATGGCGGAAGTATGGCGGACAGCATGACACGGAAAGAGGGGGACGCATGAGCAGACATTTGGCGATTCCTGGACTCCTTGTGGTACTGAGCAGTGTTGCGGTTACGTCCGCGACCGCCCAGTCGTTCAGAGTTCAATGCCCAACCAGCACGATCACTCACCCGGCGGCCAACAATAACTCGGAACCTGCCTACGCCGGTCCGAGCTATACGGGCACTGCTGGATACCCGGCAGCAGCCACGAACGTCAATGGGGCAATCAAGTGCCAGCAGATCTCGGGCGGAGACGGCTACGCGACGATGGGCGACGGCACCCAGACGTACATGTTCAACTTCGGACCGTTGTCCGGGCTAGTGGACATTGCTAACGGACAGCCCGGCACCGAGTTTCCGGGAGTCTTCAACGGTCTGTACTCGGGTGCCCATCCCCTGCAACCCGGCGATCCTGCCACAACCGTAGACAACGGTGGCGCGTTTGGCTTCAACGGTGCTGTGGGGCTGGCTCCCGACATAGCGAACCTGGTCACCATTTATGACATCGCCGAGTCCACGGCCAGCGGGTCGCACCTGGTCGTCGTTCAAGGGAATGCGCCTCTGGGCCTGCATGCTGGAGATACGGTAGTCATCTCCGGGGCGGGGGCCGGTTACGACGGAACGGTCACGGTTACTGGCACCGGCTTTCCGGCAAGCGCGCCGGGTGTAACGAACTACGGATTCCCGCCCAGTTTCACGTTTACCTACAATGCCACGGTGACGGGGCTGGCCGACGTGAACGTATCGCAGACCGCCACTGCGGGAACTCCCCCGGTAATCGATGGGCACGTGGATCCACGCCAGATCATGGACGTCGGCGTGATGAACGGCAACATCCCGGCGCCGATGATCGCCATCGACGAGGATGACGAGCTGTTCCTCACCCTGACCAACGTGGGTATGATCATGCGCCCGGACCTATTCGAGCAACACACGGTCCACTTCCACGGATATCCCAACGCATCCACCTTCTATGACGGTGTGCCGGACGCCTCGGTCGCGATCAATATCGGCGGCAGCTTCACCTATTACTACCTGGCGCCGGATGCCGGCACGTACTTCTACCACTGCCACATCACGCCTCCCGAGCACTTGCAGATGGGCATGGTGGGGCAGATCTATGTTCGCCCGCGGCAGAACCGGGTAGCGGCCAACGGCGACCTGTACGCAGCGCTCCAGACGCAGCAACTGGACCCGCGCACGGCCTGCAATTCCGCCGACGATATCCTGTGCAGCAACCCGCTGCCGGCGGTGAACACCGGCTTCAAGCAGACCACGGATCCACTGACGGGCCAGCCATACAGGTACGCTTACAACGACGGCGACGGCACGACCCGATACGACGTCGAGTATCCGATCCAGATCCACGGGTTCGACCCCAACTTCCACTTTGTGGGCATGACCTTCAACCCGGAAGGCTTCGCGGACATGAAGGACAAGTACTTCCTGTTGAATGGCCGTAGCTACCCGGACACGGTGCAGCCCGGTCCGCTCGAGACGCAGTCGGCGGACGGCGTCAACCACTTCTCGCAGCCCCTGCCTTCGATCATCAACATCCCGGCCGGCGGAAGGGCCCTTCTGCGCCTGTCCGACCTGGACGTGCAGGAGCATCAAACGCTGGCCTCGCTCGGCATTCCGATGACGGTCATCGCCATCAGCGCCAAACTGCTGCGGGACCAGGCGGGCAACAACCTGTACTACAACACCAATTCGATTACGCTGGGCGGCGGCGAATCTCTGGACGTGATTCTGGATGCCAGCAACACGACGCTGTATCCGAGCGGCAGCGTGTTCTATCTGTACACGCCCAATCTCGACCACCTTTCCAACGACGCCGAGAACTTCGGCGGGCTGATGACTGAGGTCCATATCAACTAGGAGAGCGGCAAATGGGAGCGACGAACATGAAAAACATCTTGAAGACACAACTCTTTCTGGCGCCGATGGGGGCGCTGTTGCTCACGGCGACGGCCTACGCTGCGGCTCCGGGGATCACGGGCCCGACCTTCAACCTGACGGCGCAACCCGCGTACCTCAGCCAGCCGGACGGAGCGGCGGTTTACTCCTGGGGCTACGGCTGCAGCGCTACGCCGAGCGGCTACGCTCCGTCGGCGATCAGCGGAACATTCTGCAATACGATGCAGGTCCCCGGCCCGACGCTGATCGTCACGGAGGGGCAGACGGTGATCGTCCATCTGACCAACGGCCTACCCTCCGCGGCCGGGAATACCTCCATTCTGTTTCCCGGCTTTAGCGTGACCGCGACTGGCGGCGTGCCCGGCCTGCTGACGCGGGAGGCGGGGCATTCAACCACCAACAATACGGTGACCTACACGTTCGTCGCGTCCTCGCCGGGAACGCGCGCCTACTATAGCGGGACCCAGGGCGACCTTCAGGTCGAAATGGGACTGTACGGAGCCATCATCGTGCTCCCGAACGCAGTTCCCGCCGTCTGTGCGAGCGGCGCGCACGCCTCGAAGACCTTGACTGCGGAAGGGCACTGGGGCGAGTCGGATTTCCGGCTGGCGAAGGCCGCCTACGACCATCCGAAGACTTGCTACGACCGGGAATACCTGTTCCAGTTCTCGGAGATGGACCCCAACATCCACATCCAGGCGTTGGCGCAGGTCAATGCCCACGCCGGCTGCACGGCCGGATCTGCGGGATGCAGTCTGAACGTTCCCACCGAGCCCTACCATCCCGCGTACTTCATGATCAACGGACGCTCGATGCCCGACCTCATGGACCCCAACTATGCGCCTCAGTACCCGCACCAGCCCTACAACGGCGATCCTCACATGCATGCGGGCGACCTGTCGCTGATACGCGTCATCGGCCAAGGTCGGTGGCAGCACCCGTTCCACGAGCACGCCAACCACGTGCGCACCCTGGCGTATGACGGGAACCTGATGCTCAGCGCCACCGATCCGAACAGCCTCGCCGGGCCCGTCCTGTTCACCACCTCGACCGTCCCGGGGCAGGCCACCGACGGGATCTTCTACTTCACCGGCCGCGGCCTGAACTGGGATATGTACGGTCACAATCCCAGCTCGAGCGACCCACTTGCCAAGCTCCCGTGCACTCCGGATGCCGACGGCTACAACACCGGCGACCCCACGGCGGTCAACTACTACGAGTGGTGTCAGGATCACGACAAGCCGCTCGAAGCCGCTCCGTTCGGCGACGTTGCCGGAGGCGGTCCCGTGACTCTGCCCGATCCGAACATCTTGACCAACGGCACCTGGTTCGGCGGCAGCCCCTATCTGGGACCGAATGCGACCGTCCGCGCAGTGGGCGCCACCGGCACGACGCCGCCGTCGGGCACGGTCGGAAACTCGCCCAGCACTGAAGCTGGGTTTGCGTATATGTGGCACTCGCACAACGAGCGCGAGATCACCACGAACAACATTTTCCCCGGTGGAATGCTGCTGATGATGCTGGTCGATTCCCGGGAGTTCGTGATCGACGAGACTAACTGACGACGAGGAAACGACTGACAGCGAGGACATCAAGATGCGAATGAACGATTCTACTATCCTGAAGGCCGCGGTACGAGTAGCCAGTGTTCTTCTCGCCGGGGCGGTAGTGGCTCTGGGCCAGCAGCAGGTCAATTTGACCGCCGGTCCATCCACTGTAACCCTGCCCAATGGCTCGACCGTGCCGATGTGGGGCTATAGTTGCGGCGCCGCCGTCACCGGCTCCACCGCAACCTGCGCCGCATTGAGTAAGGCCGGAGCCGGCTGGTCCCCCGTCGTGATTACGGTTCCCACGGGAGAAGACCTACAAATCAACCTCACCAACAACCTCACCTTCGGTACGACCAGCGTGCCCACCTCTCTGACGATCGTGGGCCAGGTGGGCGGCGGCCTCGGCGACCTCGGGCAGCGAACCACTGCCCCGAGCCCGGACCACTCCAACGCCCAAACGGTCACCTGGCCCATAGTGGACCCCACCACGAAGGGTACACCTCCGGTGCAAGGGCGGCGCGTCCAGTCGTTCTCCACGGAAGTGGCGGCGGGCGCGACAGTGCCGCTGACCTGGAAAGCCCCGCGGCCTGGCACGTACCTGCTGGAGTCTGGCACGCACCCCTCCATTCAGGGCCCGATGGGCCTGTACGGAATGGTGGTGGTGACTACCGCTCCGGTAGGGGCGACGGCCGGCACGGCGTATCCGGCGGCAGGAAGCACCCCCGCGGTGACCTACAACGCCGAAGTCCCTCTGCTTTTCAGTGAAATCGACCCGGTGCAGAACAACGCCGTTGCCACGGCGGTCAATACAGCCGGTTTCAGCGAGACCATGGTCTGGTCCGGACAGCCGGGCGGCTGCGCCGATCCCACGTCGGCCTACTACCACCAATGCTATCCGCCGGCGGTGAACTACACGCCGCTGTACTACCTGATCAATGGAACTGCGTTTAACAGGACTAGCGCCTCGGCTTCGCTGTTCCCGACTGCGCCCGCCACGGGCGTATCTCCGACCGGGAAGGTTCTGGTGCGGTTGGTGAACGCCGGTCTGCGGATGCACGTGCCCTCGATCGTGGGGTCGCAAACGGCCGGAGAATCGGGGTCCGGGGCGGCGATTACGGCTGCGGGTTTCTCGCGAATCGCGGAAGACGGCAACCCTCTGCCAGGCGTTCCGCGCGTGCAGAGTGAGATCTTAATGACTGCGGGCAAGACCGACGACGTAATGATCAATGTGCCAGCCGCCGGATCGGCCCTCCCGGTGTTCGACCGAGAGTTGAGCCTGTCGGGTAATGCTACAGCGCGTGACGCCGGGATGCTGGCTTACGTCAGTATTAATGGCGCCGCGTTGCCGAGTTCCCCCGCGCTGGGGGGCGCGTTAGCCAACGCGGACACCTACAACTCGCTGGTCGCCGGTCAGACGTTCACGGTGTCGAATCTGGCCAAAGGCGTAGTCGCCAACGACGTGAATGTTTACGGCGTTACGCTGCTCACGCCTCCGGCCAACGGCACGGTAGTTCTGGCCGCAAACGGCACGTTCACCTATACTCCCACCGGCACGGCCACCTCAGATTCCTTTACTTACTGCGCCAATGGCAGTGTCACGGCGGCAGTTTGCTCCTCGGGCATAACCGCTACAGTGACCCTGGGCGCGGCGGGCGTCGAGTCGGGCAGCGGCATTTTGGTGAATAACATCACCTATACGTCGAACGTCGCCACCGCGCTGAGCATCAAGTCCCCCGGCGTCCTGTCGGTTGACAAAGACAATGCCGGCTATCCCATCACGGTTGCCACATCGACCGTGGTGCCAAGCTCGGGCCTGACGGTTACGGTGGACGCCGCCGGAGGCTTCAACGCGTCGGTTGCCACGGCGGGTACGTACAGCTTCACCTACAAGGCGCAGAACTCGCAGGGGACGCAAAGCGCGTTAACCGCGACCGTTACGCTGATCTTCCCGACGCCGAGCGGCCTCGCCGTGTCGGTTGTGGACCCCACCACCAAGGCCGGTATCGGCGACTATCGCTGGATTATCGAGGAAGACCGCACCTTCTACATCGATCCCGCCACCAGGACGAACACCGGCTCCGCTATCGTTCCCACCTTTGGGACCAACTTCCACACCAGCTACATGCCGGTCGTGGCAACGGGCTGCGTGGGGCCGACTTCCTGTGAATCGGGCCAGACCCTTCTGGGCCAGGGCGCGGTGTGCGATATGGGCAACGGCATTTGCAGGACCGACGCCTCGCAGCAGACTGCGGTAGATCCCAGCCAGGTCCATCTGGACCCGACCAAGCGCTACTACATCTCGGTGCTGCCGGGCGACGGCGCCGACGCGCTCTCCCCCACGTCCGTTGGCATAGGCCACGGCATGGGCGGCGCTCCTATCGCCGCGGGGCAGACCGCTGTCACCGTGCTGGTGGAGCCCACTCCGTTCCAAACGGCCAAACTCTCCGTGTTCGTGTTCGAGGATGACTTCCCGCTCAATGGCGAGCAGGATGGCGGCGGTGGAATCGACGTGCTGTCGCCCAACGAGCCGGGCCTGGGAGGCTTCAACATCACGCTGTTTGACGATGCCGGCGGCCCCGGCGACGCGACAGGGCAGATGACCTACGACATGTTCAACATGCCGTTGTCGAACGCTCTGGCCGGAACCATCGATCCATCCACAGGGAAGGACGCCTGCCCGATCTCGAGCCAGGCGACGCAGGATGCGGCCCAAAGGGGCATCACAGGCACGATCGTTACCTGCCCGAAGTACGAGTCGGACAATGCCACGCTGTCGCCCCTGGCGGGGCAGGTCGTGGTTGCCAACATGATGCCGGGAAGGTACGGCGTGGTCGCCACGCCGGCCGCGGACCGGATTGCCAGAGGGGAAGAGTGGCTGCAAACCAACACCCTGGACGGCCAGAAGGCACACGACTCGTTCCTCCGGGTGGGCGAACCAAGCTACTTCCAGGAGTACGGGCCGGCGGGATATCACGTATCCATCGGCTTTGCCAACCCGAAGATCATCAACGGCCGCCGGGAGGCGGTTTGCAACGGCACCGACCCGAATATCTCCGGCACCAACTGCAGCAACACCGTGACCGGTCTGATCACGACCGAGCGCATGAGCCGCACGCCGGATGAGCGTCTCTACAGCAGCGGCTCGAACGACAGCTTCGCGTTCACCCAATGCTACGTTAGCTTTGGCGATCCGGACGGCGAAGACTTCGCCTTCACCAAGTGCAACGCCGACGGGACCTTCAGCCTCTCCGGCCTTCCCGACGGCGATTGGAGAATCACGGTCTTCGACCAGTGGAACGACATGCTGGTGGACGGCCTTTCTACACCTGTCCGGCTGGCCGGCGGCACCACGAATCTGGGCGACATCGCCATGAACCAGTGGCAGGCGAACATCTACACGACGACCTTCTTCGACACGAACGGCAATGGCGTTCGAGATCCGGGGGAAGGCGGACTGACGTTCGTTTCGATCAACAATCGGTTCCGCGACGGCAGCTTCTCCAACTTCAACAGCACCGACCTGGACGGCAACGCCGGCTTCAACGAGGTGTTCCCGCTGTTCAGTTGGTACGTAGTGGAGGCGGACACGACCCGTTACAAGAACACCGGTACGCACGTGGTTTACGATGCGGGCGGCCCGGCAGACGGCACCTGCACTTCGACGACGGCGCCGTGCGGAAACTCCAACATTGCCGCGAACATGGCGAACACGCATGAGCTGGTTGCGTTGCCCACCGCCTTGCGGGTTCCGGGCGCCAGGTACTGCGCCTCGGCCGACTGTCCGACCGGCGACACGGCCGGCGGCTCCACCGGCCGCGTCGATCCGCCTTGGGTTCTGACCGAAGCCTGGCAAGGCTTCTCGGGCCAGAATTCGTTCCTGGAATTCGGCAAGAAGCCCTTCGCGCCCACTGAGAACGGCGGCATCCATGGCCACGTAGTTTATGCCTCCACCCGTCCATTTGACGACCCGGCGTTGCTCCTGCAACTGAGTTGGGAGCCACAGGTCCCGAACGTCACCATGAACCTCTACCAGGAGGGGACCGCGGCGGACGGCGTGACCCCGACTCTGAAACTGGTCGACACCACCAAGACCAGCAGTTGGGACGATTGGGCGCAGGGCTTCCGGTCCGATGGCGTTCCCAACATGAACTGCCCGGGCCAGGACACCAGCGATCTCTTCTTTTTCACGCTGTACAACCAGCCGATGTGGCTGGACGCGTACAACAACGGGGGGACTCCGGTCCACACCATTCCGAACAACTCCCAGTTCAAGTGCTTTGACGGCATGCACAACTGGAATCAGCTCCAGCCGGCGCCTTACGACGGCTATTACCTGTTCCCGAGCGTCACCGCCAGGAGCACGACGACGGGATTGCCGACCGGGACCAACTGCACGATCTGCAGCGCGAACCCGACCGGCGACGGCACGCAAATGTTGCCCAAGGGAAAGTACGTAGTGGAAGTGGTGGTTCCTCCGGGCTACGAACTGGTGAAGGAAGAGGACAAGAATATTCTGATCGGCGACACGTATATTGCGCCGGTGACGCAGGAGTTCGGCGGTTTGGGCAATGTCTACATCCTGCCCGACCAGGCCGCCGTCGGCGCCCTCTACAACCCCAACAACGCCCAGAATCCGACCCAGAACCTGGGAAGGATCGCGGGTCTGCCCAGCCACGAGGGCGACACGGGAAGCGTGGAAACCTTCTGGCCGTGCGTAGGCGAGTCGCGCGTCGTCCCCGACTACATTAGCCTGTTCCCGCAGTCCGCCGAGGTGTCGCCCTTCGCCGGCGCCACCCGTAATCTGTGCGACCGCAAGGAAGTCACGCTGGACGATCAGATGTCGGTGCTGGCGAAGTTCTACGTCTTCACTTCGACCCACGCCGCGGCGCATTTCACCGGCGTGATCACCGACGACTTCACCTCGGAATTCGATCCGTTCTCGCCGCAATTCGGCGAGAAGTTCTCGCCGCCGGACTTGCCCGTGTCTCTCAAGGATTTCGCCGGCAACGAAATCTCGCGTGTGTATGCGGATCAATGGGGGAGCTACAACGGCTTGACTTACTCCACCTGGGAAGTCAACCCGCCCAACCCGACCGGGTATGCGCCCCAGATGATGGTCACGTGCATGAACGATCCTGGACCGATTCCCGGCCCGGGCGGCACGATGATCACCGACCCGCTGTTCAACCCGCAGTACAGCCAGTTCTGCTATGAGATCCCGTTCATGCCGGGCCAGACGCAGTACATGGATACGCCGGTCGTGCCGACGTCCGCCTTTGCGGGTGCGGGGTACAACAATCCCGACTGCGCCTACCCGGATGCCACTCCCGCCGTCAGCGAAGTCGATGGCGATGGAGTTGGACCTTGGGTGAGCGCGGCTGGCCACACCCTCACGATCACGGCGCTCGGCGATCAGCTCGTGCCCAACAACGCGTATTCCGGGCCTTCGGCCACGGCGGCGCCTTATAGCGCGAAGAAGGTTACCCGGCACTACGGGTTCGGCACCACGACGGGCACCGTTGCGCTGGTTGGCAGCGATGGCGTCGCTCGTCCCCTTACCGGTGTGAGCTGGAGCGATACGACCATCACCGGCACCGTGCCCTCCGGCGTGCCGAACTGCCTCATGCAGCAGCAACTGCAGTACGGCGGCTCCACCGCGCAGTGCGGTGAGCTGGCCATTACGGCAGCCAACGGCAAGCAGTCGATCGACACAGTGACCGTGACGATTGGCGGCAAAGCTCCGACCCACGTCACCGCCGGGAACCCGATCCAGGCTGCGATTGACGCAGCCAAGCCCGGCGACCTGCTCATCGTCGACCCAACCTGCAACGTGACCACTCAGACGACACCAGTTGCCTGTACAACCGCGGGAGCGACCAAATCGCAGAGCGTTCACGAGGAGCTGCTGCTGATGTGGAAGCCGATCCGGCTGCAGGGCGTCGGCGCCGCGTCCAGCATTGTCAACGCGAATACCCAGCCCGCGGGCAAGTTGAACGACTGGCGCACGCGGGTGGATTGCCTGTTCGGGTTGGCGCCTAATGGCACACCGGGCGGATACAATTCGTCGTGCGGCGCCGGTTGGTTTGCCTTCGCCCCGACCTCCAACAATCCGCAGGTGGATCGGCTGCCGCTCGAAGCCACAGTCGGTTGGGACGCCACGCTGAACGGCAACCTGGCCGAGTTGTTGCAGGAGCCCACCCTGATGGGCGCCCTGGAAGGCGCCGCGATCACGGTGTTGTCGAAGGGCGTGAACTTCCCCTCGAATCCGTTCGCGGCCGACACGTTCCCGACC
Organism: Bryobacterales bacterium; assembly: GCA_963841635.1. Classification (GTDB taxonomy): domain Bacteria; phylum Acidobacteriota; class Terriglobia; order Bryobacterales; family Bryobacteraceae; genus DASWZN01. The sequence goes on along the minus strand of CAWJDO010000002.1, from coordinate 5,193,587 downwards.
GGCACGGTGCTTCTGGACAGCACCACCAACGCCAGCCACGGTTGCGGGGCGAATACCGCGAACGCCCACAATCCGTTCCCGAGCAGCTTCTGGTGCAACCCGTCGAGCGTCGACGGCCTGGGCATCACCGACAGTTCCCAGGGCGGCGGCGGTATCTTCGTCCACGGCTGGGGGCATAACATCCAGATCGCCAACAACCGGATCTACAACAATGCCGGAACTCTCTCGGGCGGCATCAACATCGGCCAGGGTGAACATCCTGGCTCCTACCTCCAGGGTGCGGCAAATGCGGATCCAGGCTCGTGTCAGGCAACCGCTTACACGAATGCCGCGAACGCCCAGTTGCCGTACTGCTTCTACATGAACGTGAACGTGCACCACAACGCGATCACGTCGAACTCGTCGACCGGCGACGAGTTGTTCTCGGCCACGCCGGCTGGGGCAGGCGGTGTCAGCTTCTGCACGGGCGCCGACTACTACAAGTTCAACTTCAACTGGCTCTGCGGCAACCTGAGCAGCGGCGATGGCGGCGGCATAGCTCACATCGGGTTCAGCTACAACGGTGACATCGAGCACAACTCGATCCTGTTCAACCAGAGCACCAACCCGACCATCTCGACCAACGGCGGTGGTCTGTTGATCATGGGAGCGCCCGATGTCGATCCCACTTGCGGCGCCACAACCGACCAGGATTGCGTGTCGGCTCCCAGTGCCATTACGCCGAGCGACGGAACGGGCCCCAACCTGTTCATCAACGCCAACCTGATCCAGGGCAACGCCGCGGAAAGTGGAAGCGGCGGCGGCCTGCGGCTCCAGGCGGTCAACGGCTCGGACGTCCTCGCGTTCCCGACTACTCCGGCGCGGTGGTACTCCGTGAACGTTACCAACAACATCATCACCAACAACGTGGCAGGCTGGGATGGCGCTGGAATCTCCCTGCTCGACGCGCTGGCGGCGAACATCATCAACAACACGGTTGTTTCGAACGACACGACGGCTTCGGCTGGAGTGCTCTTCAACACCCTCGGCGCTCCGCTGGCCAGTTCGTCCGGGCCCACCTGCACGGCCAACTGCGGCACGACCTCATTGCCTCAGGTTGCCGGTGTGGTGGCGATCCAGAACAGCGCGGTCCTGGCCGCGAATCTGCCCGCAACGATCACCTGCCCCACGGGTCATGGCCCGGGTGGTACGGGGACCGGCGGACTGACGAACGGGGCCTGCAGGAGCTTCTCGTATCCGATCCTGGATAACGACGTGATCTGGCAGAACCGGGCGTACTACATCGGTGTAGGCGCGCTCGGTATGGGTACTACGAACCAGCAGAACGTGGTAGCGCTGTACAACGCATTCGGCTCGACGAGAGCTCCGAGCCAGCCTCAGGCGGATGCCACGACGGCCAACGGGGGCGGCGTGATCATCAGCGGAGGCACCGGAGCCTGCACCGCCGCGAGCTACTGGGACATCGGCGTACGTGGCGACACGGGGCCGACCAACCACAGCGGTAGCGGGGCAAGCAGGGTGCTCGCTCCGATTTACTCGGTGCTGACCAACATCACGGGCTACAACGCCGGGACCTTGCACAACACGCAAGCCAACCCGACCGTTGCCAGCCAGTACTGCAACGGCTCGCGGGTTCCGCCGGAGCTTGGGTCGATGGGATACCAGGTGCCCCCGGGCATCTCGGACGCCACCGTGCCCAACCCGATCTTCAACCTGACGCCGGCAGCGACGGTGGACGAGGGCAACAACTGGATCAACATCAGTTGGGGCCCGCTCGCGCTGACTCACCCGGTGACAGGCGCGACGCTCGGCAACTATGCGCTGGCGGCAGGATCGCCGGCCATCGACTACATCCCGACCAACAGTTCGGGCGGCACGGCGGCTCCGTTCACCGACTTCTTCGGCAACGTGCGGCCGGCCGGAACGGGATATGACGTTGGCGCCGTGGAGTTCGGAGCAGTAGCGCCTGTTGTGAGCGCCTCGCTGACTCCGGCGACGTGGACGGTGTCGCAAACCCGGAACTGCCCGGGCACGACAGGGGCCCAGAGACTGGCCTGCGCGCTCGATCCGGCGCAGCTCTTTACGCTCCGGAATACAGGCGGCGTGCCGTTAACGGGGATCACCAACGGGGTGCTCGGAGGGGCGAATCCGAGCGAGTATGCTCTAAACCCGCTGCTGTCGACGTGCGGTCCGGCGGGCGGAGGGCAGTTGGTGAGCAACACGACGCTCGCTCCGAACGCCACCTGCGTCGTCTCGGTGCAGTTCAAGCCGTTGACGGCCCAGACGACCGGCTCCAAGCCGGCGACCGTGTCCGTCACCGATTCTGCCGGTACGCAGACGTCGGCCTTGAACGGAACGGCAAGATAGTTCGATGCAGTATCGGTAACCGGGAACGGGGGCCGGCCGATCGCCGGCCCCCGGAGACCCGGGAAAACAGAGACGAGGACAGGGCCATGTTTAGCGAGAAAGTATCGAGCACCAAGATCACGCTGCTGGCGGGGATTCTCGCCAGCAGTATTTTTGTTTTACCGGCTGGGGCCCAATCGGCCGCTCCGGCCGCGAAGCCTGCCGTGAAGGCCACTCCGGTCCACTATCAGCCCAGCCGGTTTTCGAGACGGGCGACTCTCTATTACGGACAGATCTGGGGGGTTGATTCGCTCAGCGTGAAGGCAACGGAGCAAGGCGAGCTCATTCGATTCGCCTACCGAGTGGTGGACGCGGACAGAGCGCAGGTGCTCAACGATAAGAAGCTCGAGCCCGAATTGATCGACCTGCAAGCCGGGGTCAAACTGGTGGTCCCGCAGATGGAGAAGGTGGGGAAGTTGCGCCAGAATCCCACGCCCGAGGCGGGCAGGTCCTACTGGATGGCTTTCTCGAACAAGGGCAGGCTCGTGAAGCCGGGACACCGCGTCAGCGTGGTGATCGGGCAATTTCGAGCAGACGGACTCGTGGTGGAATGACGTTGGCCCCCTCCGGTTCGTAGCCTGCGCAAGCAATGCCTGGAAGGCTTGACGCGGACTTTGACGTGATCGTTGCCCAGGCGGAGACAAAGACATTCGTAGCGAGGACGCACATATGTTCCGACAGTCACTGATGATTACCGCTTCCCTGGCGTTTGCCGTATCACTCGCCGCGGCAGCAGACGTTCCGGCACCGGGAGGCAAGCTCTCAGCCGCCGAGATCGTGGAGAAGAACGTGGCGGCCCGAGGCGGGCTGCAGGCCTGGCGAGCGGTTCAAACCATGTCGTTGGAAGGGAAACTGGGCGTTGGCGGCAATCAGCGGGCGGCGCTCCCCGTGCCGGGCGCGGAACGGCGGACTGGCCGGCCCAACCAGCCGGCATATTCCAACCGGCCGGCCGACGAGGTTCAACTGCCGTTTGTCATGGAACTGAAGCGCCCCCGCAAGTTGCGGTTTGAGATCCAATTCGACGGCCAGACGGCGGTCCAGGTGTTCAACGGAGCCCAAGGCTGGAAGCTGAGGCCGTTCCTCAACCGGCGCGAAGTGGAGCCGTACACAGCGGAAGAAACCAAGGTGGCGGCGATGCAGGCGGACCTGGACGGCCACCTGGTGGATTACGCCGCCAAGGGCACCAAGATCGACCTGGACGGCATGGAGAAGGTCGAGGACCGCGACACCTATAAGCTCAAGCTGACCATGAAGAGCGGCGAAACGATCCACGTGTGGATCGACGCGACCACCTTCCTGGAAACGAAGACTGAAGGCCAGCCCAGGCGGCTCGATGGCGTTTACCACCCGGTGGAAGTCTACTTCCGCGACTACCGGCTGGTGAGCGGCCTTCAGATTCCATTTGCCCTGGAGACGAAGGTTCTCCCGGTTTCCCGGACTGCGCTGGGGCTCAAGGATCCTCCCGTCCCGGTAGAGAAGATCGTCGTCGAGAAGGTGGTGGTTAATCCGAAGCTCGAGGAGTCGCGCTTTTCCAAACCGGTTGTCGAAGTGGCATCGAACTCCAAGTAGTCCCAGCGGCACGAGGTGCCAGGCGGGTGGAGACGGTCGTGGCAGGAAGCGCCGCGAAGGTCCCAAACGCCTGGCACGCCCTCTCGATTCCCCGACCTTCTTACCCTGGCAAGCCCACGCTCGCGTAACGCCGATTCTGGCCGATAAGCAGGCCATGATCTCTATCAAAAAGTTTATCGAGCGGGCCGGGGAGGAACACTTAGCGGCGACGTTGGCCTCTTACCGCTCGGCGCTGAACGCGATGGGGGAGAGTGGAGTGCAAGCCTGCCCGCCAGTGGGCTTCCCCGATGCGCCAGAACCTGCTCCTCCTCCAGGCGGCGCTCGCCGTGGAATCGCCGCCGATCCTCCTTCAGGAGACTGGCCAGAAAGTGGAGGCCGAACTCACCCAGTGGGGCTGCGGCGCCGCCGACTACTTCAAGCAGAGGGCGGCTGAAGTCAAGGAACTCATGATGGTGCTGGCGCGCACCGCCGAACTGACCGGAGAGCGCGATCAGCGGTATAGCCGCCAGTTTCAGGAATTCACGGGCCGTCTCCAGGCCATGGCCGACTTGCATGACCTGGCGTGATCCGCGATTCGCTATTGAAGAGCGCCATTGAACTGAGGACCTGCGCCGAGACGATGGCCGAGGAGAGCCAGAAATCACTGGCGCGCCTTCACGAAGACATGGGTGTGTACCAGGCGCGGCTGGACGACGCCGAGCGGCTGGCGGGCCAGGACCCGCTCACTGGACTGGACAACCGCAGGCGGGTGGAGTCCTCGATCGAGTTCCGCATGGGGCGGCAGAAGCCGTTCTCGGTCCTGCTGCTAGATTTGAACGGGTTCAAACAGTTGAACGACGCTGGCGGGCGATGAAATCCTCAAGCAGTTCGGGGTCGAGCTGAAGTCCGGCTTTCGGGCCACCGACGTGGTCGGCCGGTTGGGCGGCGACGAGTTCATCGTGGTGCTGGACGGAGGGCTCCAGGATGCCGACGCGCAGGTCGAACGGATCTCCCGCTGGGTATTCGGCGACTACACCATACGCCTCGGGGACGCCAGCCGCAAAGTCGCGGTGAGCGCTGCGATAGGGACGGCCGCATGGCAGGCTGGCGACTCGCTCCAAACCTTGCTCGACCGCGCGGACGCCGCGATGTACAAGAACAAGCGTGCCGCCAAGCCGCCAGAGCGCGACCGCCGATCCGCTGACCCGCAATAGCGCAATCGCCGCGCTCCAATCAGGTCCGGGAACCTCGAGCGGGCGGGGCCTGGGATTGTGGGCCCTTCAACTCCCACGCAGCCGGACCAGAAGGGTGGGATCGACCTTGCCCTTCACCGTGCGGCGGTCGAGGCCGAGCCGGGTCGCGGCGGCCTCGTAACTTCCCAACTGGTGGTAGGCGATGGTCGCGTAGCGGGAGAGCAACTCATCCGCCGTGAGGCGGACGCTGAGCAGGTCCTGGGCAAGGTCGGCGGCGGGATCGGAACTGGCCGCGCGGGAGGGGCGGTAGTCGCGGCGTATGAGCACATTCTTGACGCACTGTTCGAGTTCGCGGTAATTGCCGGGCCAGGGATAGTCCGGCTCGAGGTTCTGTTCGATCCAGGCGGTCACTTCCCGCGCCAGTTCTTCTCCTTCGGCTCCGGCCACGCGGCGGGCCATGTAGACCACCAGTTCTCGCAGAACCTGCGGGGAATCGGCGAGTTGTTCGGCCAGCGACGGCGTGGCGATCTGGTCCGAGCAGAGCCGGTAGTAGAGGTCCTCGCGAAACTCCCCGCGGCGGATGGCCGCGCCCAGGTCGCGATTGGTGGCGGCGATCAGCTTGCCCGCGAACTGCCTGCTCGCGGTGTCGCCCACGGGATGAAACGTGCGTGTCTCGATCACGCGCAGAAGCTTCACCTGTATGGCGGGATCGAGGTCGCCCAATTCGTCGAGGAACACGGCGCCCAGCGCCGGACAGGTCTCGAGCCATCCCTTCCGATCCGAGATGGCGCCGGTAAACGAGCCGCGGCGGTGGCCGAACAGCTCGGATTCCACCAGCGTCGGCGAGAGCGCTGAAATGTTGATGGGGAAAAACGACACCGCCTCGTCGTCGGCGAAAGCGAGTTTATTCGCGTCGAAGGGTACGTAACGCGACTGGGCGATCGCCCGCGCCGCCAACTCCTTCCCGGTTCCGGAAGGTCCCGTGATCAGCGTGGCGAATTCGCCCATGCGCCCGTAGAGAGTGCGCCGGTAGCGGCGCATGTCGTGGGTGAAGACCGACTGCCAGACCGCGGCCCGCAGGCGCGCGGCGGGCAGCGAAGCGCCGATGATGTCGCGGAAGATCTGCTCGAATGCCCGCTGGATCTGGCGGAAGCACGCGAAGGTGTGGCCGGGATCATGACGGGTCGGAAACGTGACGCCATCGATCGCCAGAAAGTGGACCCACCCGGCCACAAACTCGCGATAGAAGCGCCAGCGGCCGGCACCGGTCGAAGCTGCAGGGCCAATCCCGGCCTCAAAGAACTGACGGTAGTAGCGCTGGTAGAGGACCTGAAGGATCGCGTCCTCATAGAGCACCAGGTCTTCGGTTCGCGCACGGGCGCCCGAGCGAAGACGTTCCCGTAACTGCTCCACCAGGGGTTCGAGGCGCTCGAAAATCCGCCAGATGTTGACGCGAGCGCCTTCCGGGTCGTCGACCGGCAAGCTCCAGACCGGTTCCCCTTCCTGAAACGCGCTGCCCAGGGCGGCGCGCTCCAGCCGGGTGTGCTCGGGGAGGAAGGGGTTGCTGTACGCCAACTCGGAAACGGCACGGAGGAAGGCCCGCTCGCCGGACGAGAGGAAGGTCATGGTCTGTACAATGATTGTACATAACTAGTCATAAAATGTACAGACGACCACGGGCGATACCAGCAGTTCGCTGATTCCATTGGGTATAGTGTTGGGGCTCTTCGTGCTTCTTCCGTATGCATGAACGACAAACAAGGCAGCTTCGGAGCCCTCCTGAAGAACGCCGGCTTCCGGTCCTTCCTCTGTACTCAGTTTCTGGGCGCTCTCAACGACAACATCTACAAGATGATCGTCTCGATGCGCGCCGTCCACGTGGCCGCCCGGACCGGATCGGGCAGCGAATACCTGGCGCTCGCCGGCGCCGTGTTCGTGGTTCCGTTCCTGCTGTTCTCCGGCTACTCCGGCCACCTCGCGGACGCCTTCAGCAAACGCAAGGTACTGATCTCCGTGAAGGTCTTCGAGATCTTCGTGATGGGATTGGGACTCGCGGCGTTCTTCTCGACGCGCATCGAACTGATGCTGGCCGTGCTGTTCCTGATGGCGCTGCACTCCACGCTGTTCAGCCCCGCCAAGTACGGCATCGTGCCCGAGATGCTGGGCGACCGGGACCTCTCGCGCGCCAACGCCCTGCTCGAGATGAGCACGTTCGTCGCGATCGTGCTGGGCACTTCGCTGGGCTCGTTCCTGTTCATGACCTGGCGCGAGCGGCCCTGGAACATGGGGCTCGCGACGTTGGGAGTGGCGCTGGCCGGGCTGGCGGTGAGCTTCAGGATCACGCGCGTGCGGCCCGCCGGCGCACCGGGACGCTTCGCCGCGAACCCGTTCGCCGAAGTGATCACCGGGACGAGGCACCTGCTCCGCGACCGCCCCCTGTGGCTGACGGTGGCGGCCATCTCCTATTTCTGGTTCCTGGGCGCTCTGTTCCAGATGGACCTTCTGTTGTTCGGCAGCGAGGTGCTGAAGGTGAGCGACCTGCGGGTCGGGCTGATGATCACCTCGCTCGCGGTGGGGATCGGCGCGGGCAGCATGTTGGCGGGAAAACTCTCCGGCGACAAGGTCGAACTGGGGCTGGTGCCGCTCGGCGCGGTACTGATGGGACTGCTCTCGTTCGCGCTGTACGCCAGCCGCGCATCCTACGGCTGGTCGGTGGCGGCGCTCTCGCTGTTGGGCATTGCGAGCGGCCTGTTCATCGTGCCGCTGAACGCCTATCTGCAGCAGCGCAGCGACGACCGCGAGAAGGGCCGCATCATCGCCACCAACAACTTCTACAACACGGTGGGCTTGCTGCTCGCGGCTGGCACGCTGTGGATGCTGCACGATTGGCTGCACGTTTCCGCGGCGAAGATCATCCTGCTGGCAGGCGTCGCGACGCTCGCCGTGACCGTCTACATCGTGAGAGTGGTCCCGGATTTCCTGATCCGCTTCCTGGCGTGGACGCTCACGCACGCCTTCTTCAGGATCCGCATTGTGGGCGGGCAAAACGTCCCCTTTCGCGGTCCGGCTCTGCTGGTGGCCAATCACATGACCCACGTGGACGGATTCCTCGTCGGCGCGTGCCTGCAACGTTTCGTCCGCTTTATGGTTTGGCGCCCGTATTACGAGAGGAAATCGATGCACTGGTTCTTCCGGCTGACGAACTCCATTCCGGTGGGCGGCGGCGGCCCGCGAGACCTGGCGGCCTCGATGCGGATGGCGCGCCAGGAACTGGCCGCCGGGCACGTGGTTTGCATCTTCGCGGAAGGCGCCATCAGCCGCACCGGGAACATGCTGCCGTTCAAACGCGGCTTCGAGAGAATCGTCCAGGGCCTGGACGTGCCGGTGATTCCGGTTCACCTGGACCGCCTGTGGGGCAGCATCTTCAGCTTCGAAGGTGGCCGCTTCTTCTGGAAATGGCCGCGCCGGGTGCCGTATCCGGTAACGGTTTCGTTCGGCCGTCCGATGGCCGCGACTTCGCCGGCGGCCGAAGTGCGGCAGGCCATCCAGGAACTCGGAAGCGACGCGGCCACGTGCCGCAAGACGGGCCGCGACCTGCTGCCGCTGCGATTCGTCGAGAGCGCGAAGAAGAACTGGCGGAAGTTCGCCATGGCCGATTCGAACGGCCGCGAACTGACCTACGGACGCGCGCTCGCGGCCAGCCTCGTGCTGGCGGGCTGGGTGCGGAAACATTGCGCGACGGAGCAGATGGTGGGCTTGCTGCTGCCGCCCTCGACCGGAGGCGCGCTCGCCAACCTAGGCGTGACGCTGGCTGGCAAGGCTCCTGTGAACCTGAACTTCACGGCCGGAGCCGAGGCGATGAACTCGGCCATCGAACAGTGCGGCATCCGAACCATCCTGACGTCCCGGCTGCTCCTCGCGAAGCTCCACATGCCGGCGGCGGACGGAATGGTGTTCCTCGAAGACATCGTGAAGGAGACCGGCGCGTTCGCGAAAATGCGGGCGCTCCTGGCCGCGCGACTGCTTCCGGCGCGTCTGCTGGTGGCGTGGTGCGGCGGGCGGAACCGGACCCCGGATTCCCTGGCCACCGTGATCTTTTCGAGCGGCAGCACGGGCGCTCCGAAAGGCGTCATGCTGTCGCACTACAACATCATTTCAAATATCGACGCGATGACGCAGGTCTTCTGTATCGGCCCGCGCGATCGCATGATCGGCGTGCTCCCGTTCTTCCACTCCTTCGGGTTCACGGTGACGATTTGGCTCCCGCTGCTCGTTGGCTGCGGAGTGGCCTATCATCCGAACCCGACCGATGCGAAGGCGATCGGCGAGCTGGTGGCTAAGTACAAGGGCACCTTCCTGCTCTCCACGCCGACCTTCTGCTCGAGCTACGCGCGGAAGTGCACGCGGCAGGAGTTCGCGACCCTGCGCTACGTCCTGGTGGGCGCCGAGAAGCTGCGTGCATCGGTAGCGAGAGCGTTCGCGGAAGCGTTTGGGCAGGAGCTTCTCGAAGGGTATGGCGCCACCGAAATGTCGCCCGCCGTCGCCGTAAACCGGCCCGATTTTCACGCCGGCAGGGACACGCAGATCGGGAACAAGCCCGGCACGGTGGGCCATCCGCTGCCCGGAGTCGCGGTGCGAGTCGTGAACTCAGCCACGTTCGAACCTCTGCCGCCCAACCAGGAAGGCTTGCTGCTGGTCAAGGGGCCGAGCCGCATGTTGGGCTACCTGGGCCAGCCGGAGCGAACCGCCGAGGCGCTGCATGACGGCTGGTACGTTACCGGCGACGTCGGGGCTCTTGACGATGAGGGTTTCCTGCGGATCACCGATCGCCTGTCGCGCTTCAGCAAGATCGGCGGCGAAATGGTGCCGCACCTCAAAGTGGAAGAGGCCGTCTATCGCGTCATCGGCGACGCCCCCTGCAGCGTCACCGGCATTCCGGACGAGCAGAAGGGCGAACGTTTGGCCGTCCTTTACACGCGCCGCGACGTTACGCCAGCCGATCTGTGGCGGCGCCTAGCGGAAACGGATCTGCCGCCGCTTTGGCGGCCGAAGCGCGGGAGCATCTTCCAGGTGGAGGCCTTGCCTGCGCTGGGGACCGGCAAACTCGATCTGCGGCAGGTGAAAAGAACGGCGCAGGAGCTGGCCAACGGCGGCGCGGACGACGACGAGCTCTGTGCGTGAGGGAGACCCACCATGTCAAATACCGATGCTGCGTTCAGGACGAAGTGTATTCTGATGGGTTCGCTCGCCGTGGCGGCTGTGGCCGTGGCGTTCGCATTGCCCCGCTTCGGCCAGGATCCGGGCTACCACAACTTCGCCGATCAGCGTTCGTTCGCCGGCATCCCCAACCTGCTGAATGTCGCGTCGAACTTAGTCTTCGCCGTGGCCGGGTTGCTCGGACTCGGCCTCGTACGGAACGACGGCAGCGCGTTCGCGGAGCCATGGGAGCGCATCGCTGCCGCCGTGCTCTTCGGCTCCACGATTCTGGTCGCGGCGGGATCGGCCTGCTATCACCTTTGCCCCACCAATCGGACGCTAGTGTGGGACCGGTTGCCGATGACCGTGGCATTCATGTCGCTGCTGGCCCTGCTGATCGGCGACCGGGTCGGTCTGCGCGCGGGCCGATGGCTGCTCGCGCCGCTGATCGCCCTCGGCACCGGCAGCGTCCTCTGGTGGCGGGTCACGGAAGCTGCCGGTAGAGGCGACCTGAGGCCCTACGCGCTGGTGCAGTTCTTTCCCATGCTGGCCATTCCCGCGATGCTGCTCTTGTTTCCGGGACGCCACAACGAGGCCGCGGGGTTCGGCTGGGTGCTGGGCTGGTACGCTCTCGCCAAGGTATTTGAGCTGCTCGACCGGCAGGTCTTCGCGATCGGAGGCGTCGTGAGCGGCCATACTCTCAAGCACGTCGCCGCCGGCATCGCGGTCCTCGAGTTGTGGCGGGCGATGCGCCGAAGAGCCAACCGGGCCGGGGGCGCAATGCAGCTTCCTGATACAATTCCTGCTGGCCGAAAGGAAACGGCTCTCAGCGGCATTTCTTCGCTTAGGCGATTGGAGGCACCGTGGAACTGATCGTTTCTGTGCTGATCTTGGTAGTCTTCGGACTCGCCAGGACTGTCTGGGGCAGTTACCGCCGGCGCCTGGAGGAGATTGAAAAGGGTTTCGACGATCTCAAGGGGATCGAACAGCGGGCCGACCCCCAGGCTAACGCCGTTCGCGATCTGACCGCCCGCGTGTACCTTCTCGAGAAGGCGTTGCAGGGGACCACCGCGAGCCCGGCGCCAGCGGGTCCGGCTCCCGTGAGTCCGCCGGCGCTGCCGCAAGCCAAACCCGTTCCAGCCCCCGTGCCGTTGCCGCCCCCCGTGCCGCTGCCACCCCCGGTGACGTTGCCACCGCCGGTGCCCGTTGCGCCGCTGCCGGAGCCGGGGCCCGTTACAACAGCTCCTCCGGCACCGCCTCCACTCCCCACGCCGCCCGTGCCCGTTGCGGCGCCGCGCCCATCCCAGGCTGCGCCGATCGCAGCGCCGGCATTTGCCTCCTCGACGGAGGAGCCCGAAACCTGGCAGAACCGGCTGCGCGAGAACGTCGGCGGCCGGGACTGGGAAGCCACCATCGGCGGAAACTGGCTGAATAAAATAGGCGCGGCCATCCTGGTCATCGGCATTGCGCTGTTCCTGAGCTACTCGATCACCAAGCTCGGCCCCATGGGCCGTGTGGCTCTGGCCCTGGCCGTCAGCGTCACGATGCTGGGCGCCGGAGTCTTCCTCGAGCGGCGGCCGAAGTACTCCGTCTTTGCCCGCGGCCTGCTTGGCGCCGGTTGGGCAGCCCTGTATTCGACCGCGTACGCCATGCACGCCCTCGATGCCGCGCGAGTCATCGAGGACCCCGTCATCGGAGCTGTTCTCCTGCTCGGCGTCAGCGCCGGCATGATCATTCACTCGTTGCGCTACCGCTCGCAGACGGTCACCGGCCTCGCCTACTTCGTCGCCTTTCTCAGCCTGAACCTGACGCCTGTCACGAGCTTCGCGGTGCTTGCGCTGGTTCCGCTGGCCGCGTCGCTGCTGTATCTGGCGCAGCGGTTCTCCTGGTTCCGCATGGCGATCTTCGGCATCCTCGCCACTTACGGAACCGCCGTGCTGAAATCGACCGGCACCGCCACTCTCGCCGAGACCCAGTCGCTGCTCGCGGTCTTCTGGCTGGTCTTCGAAGGATTCGACCTGATCCGCGTCTCTCGGCGCACCCCGGCGACGGCCGAAGCGCTTGCTATATTCCCGCTCAACGCCATTGGGGCCATATCGCTGTCGCTGGCCAAGTGGCTCTCGGCGGAGCCGACCCGTCTCCATGGCCTATACGCGGGCGCCGCCGCGGCGTACCTTGCCAGCGCGGTGATTCGCGGCCTTCTCCGCCGTCCATCGCGCTTTCCCGAGGATACGGAACCAGCCGACAAGTTCGTCAGCGGATATCAGGCAGCGGTCACGATCGCCGCGGCCGCCACGGTCTTCGGGATCTTCGCAAGGCTCTCCGGAGCCCGGATCGTTGTCGCTCTCGCAGTCGAAGCCGAGTTTTTGTTCCTGTTCGGGACGGCCCTGAGCCAGCGATATCTGCGCTCGCTCGCGATGGGCGTTTTCGGCCTCGGCGCCGTGGCCCTGTGTCAGGAACTGCCCGATCGGCGGCGCATCCCGCTCGCCGGCGGGAGTTGGCTGGTCTGGACGCCCGCGGCGCTCCTGATGATGGCGCTCTGCTACCTCAATCGCGTACTCAAGCGGCCCGGGCTGATATACAGTTGGGCTGCCTCGACGGCCCTGGTCGTGGTTGCCGGATATGAGACCCCGGCGGGGCTCCGCGGGGTCGTCTGGCTGATCCTGGCATTCGCTCTTTTCCAACTCGGATTCTGGGCGCGCCTGCCGGAGTTCCGCCTGCAGGGCTCGGTCGCGGCAGCCGCAGGCTGGATCGCGCTGCTGCTTACGAATGTGATGGACCAAGGTCTGGACGCCGGCCAGCATGCCTGGAAATGGCTCGCGGTTGCGGCCGCGATCGGCTACATCGTCGTGGCTCAGATGGTTCGTACGCACCGCATCGAGGATGACGAACGGCATTGGGTCCGCTATGCCGCTTCGTGGGCCGGCGCCTTTCTGCTGGCCGGATTCATCTGGAAATGGGTGCCGCAAGAGCGGCTGGGCATCGCCTGTCTGGCCCTGGCGTTTGTGCTCTTCCAGGTCGGCTTCTGGGCGCGGCTGGCGGAGTTCCGCTGGCAGGCCTACACGGCGGCGATGGTGAGCTGGGTCACCCTGGTTGCGGTGAACCTTCTCGGCCAGGGAGCCGGCGTCACTGAGAGCGCCTGGCATTGGCTGGCGCTCGGAGCCGCGATCAACTTCGTGTTGGCGGCCCAGATGGTCGGCCTGCCGCGCCTGCGGAAGGAGGAGCAGAGCGCCGTTCGGGACGCCGCATCCTGGGCTGGCACATCCTTCCTTTGCGCGGTCCTCTGGAGGTGGCTGCCGGAGGCGTGGCTCGGCGCGGCCTGGCTGGCGCTGGGCGTCGCGCTATTCGAGATCGGGCTGCTGCTCCGCGTGCCGAGCTTCAGGAGGCAGGCGGCTTCGGTTGGTGTGCTTGCCTATGGCGCACTGCTCTATGTGAACGTGATCGGCGCAAGCGCCCCGGTCGCGCGCAACCTCGCCGTGCTTGGGACGGCTACGCTGCTGAGCTATCCATTCGCTCTGCAACTGAACCGCTTCGGCGCGACGCGCCTCGGCACGCCGGAACGAAGTCTGCACCGGGACGTCGCATCCCTCGCCGGAGCCGCCTTTCTGGGCGCGTTGGCCTGGTACGCGCTGCCGGCCCCGCTGGTGGCCGTTGGCTGGGCGGTCATGGCGCTTCTGCTGGTTGAGTGCGGTTTTGCGCTGCGGTGGCCTTTCCTACGCTCGCAGGGACATGTCCTGGCCGCGGTTGCGGCCGGCCGGCTCTTCTTCTCGAATTTCACCACCATGGGCAGCACCGCCGGCGTCTCCCACCGTCTGCTGACTGTCGCGCCGTTGATCCTGATGCTGTACTACCTATGGTCGAGGCTCGGAGTCGAGGAATTGCGCCAGCGGCCCTCGGAGCGGGCCTTCCGTCGTTTCTATCTGTGGATGCCCGCCGTGCTGGCCGTGGTGTTGGCTCGATTCGAACTCGGCCACACGGTCGCGGTGGTCGGCTGGGCCGTGCTGGGCCTGGTGCTGCTCTTCTGCGGCACGCGCTTCCGTAACGGCGACCTCCGCCTGCAGAGCTACGGCCTGGCCGCGCTGACCTTCGTCCGAAGCTGGAACACAAACTTCTACATCCCGGAAAGCTTCGGAGGCGTCCGCAGCCGCATTCTCACCGGCGCCGCTGTGGTGGCGAGTCTCTTCGTCGCCGAGTTCGTCGCGAAGCGTCCCGCTAGCTACGTGGAAGGAGAGTCGCCCACGCTCATCGACCGCCACGCGCGCAAGCTGTTCTCGCTGCTTGCCACGGCTCTGCTCGCCGTCCTCATCTTCTACGAAGTCTCCGGCAGCCTTCTGACGGTGGCCTGGGGCCTCGAAGGCCTGCTGGTTCTGTCGGTCGGTTTTCCGATGCGCGAGCGCGTGCTGCGCCTGTCGGGCCTGGCGCTGTTCACCTTCTGCGTCCTGAAGCTGTTTGCCTACGATCTGCGCAAGCTCGACACGCCGAACCGCATCCTCTCATTTGTTGCACTCGGCTTGCTGCTGGTGGGCGTGTCCTGGCTGTACACGCGGTTCAGCGAGCGGATTCGCCGCTATTTGTAGGAGGACTATGATGCGCAAATGGCTTGGTCTCGCGACCCTGGCGCTGCTGCTGGCAGGGGGCGCGACCGCATGGCTGGGCGATCTCGATCCCGACGTCAACCTCTCCTCCGCATCCGAGGTCTGGGGCGACGTCCTGCGCGATGCCGACCAGTTCGGCCTGCGCCTCACGCGCATGTCCGACGCTCGCGAAGTGGACCTCGGCAACCGGCTGATCGCGGGTATGAACCTGACCGACCCTCCCGATCCCGCGCAGGAAGCCTACATCGCGGCAGTCGGATCGGCGCTCGTGCCGTATCTGCGGCGGCCCGGAATCCGGTACAGCTTTCACGTCCTCCCGTCGTCCCAAGAGAACGCCTTCGCTCTTCCCGGCGGACAGGTGTTCATCTTCACAGGCATGCTGGCGGACATCCACTCGGAGGCGGAACTGGCCTACATCCTCGGTCACGAGATGTCGCACGTCGACCTCCGCCACGCCGTCGAGCTCTATCAGAACGAATCCGTTCTCGACGAGGCCGTTGCCCCGGGCATCGCCAGAATTCCCGAGCACGTGCGCCGCTTCGTGGCTCGCGGCTACTCCAAATACCAGGAGACCGAGGCCGACGCCCAGAGTCTGCGTCTCTGCTCGCAGGCAGGCTACGATCCGGAAGCCGCCCCGCGGCTGTATCGCCGCTTCAGGCCTGGGTCGCCACGCGCGGCGGCCGCGAACCCGCTCGACGAGATCGCGGGCGCGACGCACGACCAGCTCGCGTCGTACTTCGATACGCATCCTCCCGATGCGGAGCGAATCCGGACACTGGAAGAGCTGGCGAAGCGCAACCGGGAGCGTCTGGCTGGCCGCGCGCTCAACGAAGGCGTCGAGAACTACGAGCGCCAGGTCCCGGTAACGCGGTGACGCAACCTCCGACGCGGCGCCCTTACTCCTGGCCGCCGGCTCCGAGATTTTTGAATTGCGCGCGTCCGGGGGACCGCAGAAATGCGGTAGCCGCAAGCTTGATTTTGTTATGGCGGTGAGGGTGGGATTCGGTCTCGGCGGACCCATTGAAAACACGCAAGTTATTGATTCCACAAAATCGTAAAACGCATGGAAGGCAACCGGCACCGATTTCACTACGACTCTATTACGATCAGACAATCGAGTCCGAAGATCACAGGTGTCCGGCTTTTCCGTCCACCCTATCGGTGCTCTCTCTGCGGTCACCACTTCTTTTTGTCCCGGTGGCAATCGCCTATTGGCGGGACGCCGCGATCAGGAACCGGTATCTGTACTCTTCGACTCTTCGCGCAGCGCGGCGATCCGGTTCTGCAAAGTCCGCAGGCTGATTCCCAACATCTCGGCGGCGCGCTTTCGATTGCCTCCAACGTGCTGAAGAGTAAGTTTGATGTAAGCCGCCTCGAGCTTTATCAGCGGCTCACCTGGCGGCAGCATGATCGGCCCCTCGTAGGCGGGCGATAAGCGGGCGTGCCGGTTGGGGCTTAGGGCGAAAGCGGGCGAAGGGAGGTTTGTCAGCCGAATCAAACCCTCGCCTGCCATGATGGTGGCCCGCTCCAGGACATTTCGTAACTCCCGAACATTTCCAGGCCAATCGTACCCCTGGAATAGTTCGAGCACTTCGGAATCGATCCCCGTGACGCGCGTGCCGTGCTTCTTATTCAGATTCTGTAGCATGACATCGGCGATCGGCGGGATATCTTCCTTATGCTCACGCAGCGGCGGGATCTGGATCTGGAAGACGCTCAACCGGTAGTAAAGCTCTTCGCGGAGATGCGTTCCGAGGTCCTGGCTCGTCGCGGCAAGTACCCGAGCGTCCACGGGGATTTCGTGCTTGCCGCCAAGCCGCCGCACTCGCAAGTCCTCGAGAACGCGCAGCAGCTTCGGTTGCGTAGATTGCGGCATCTCGCCGATCTCGTCGAGAAGCAGAGTGCCCCCGTGCGCCTGCTCAAAGCAGCCGGCTGAACGCTCCATAGCCCCCGTAAACGCGCCCTTCTCGTGGCCGAATAACTCGCTCTCAATCAGAGTTTCAGGCAGAGCGGCCGCGTTGATGGCGACGAAGGGCCCATCGGATCGGGGGCTGCACTTATGAATTTCCCGTGCAACCAACTCCTTGCCCGTGCCGCTCTCTCCGCAGATCAGGACAGGAGCCGAAGTGGGGCCTACCTGCCGTATGACCGCGAAGATCTGCTGCATCGCCGGGGAGGTTCCCACCAGGTTCCCGAGTACGCCGCGAAGGCTCAGGTCACGCTTGAGTTCCTCGGTCTTCTGGAGACTCCTCTTGTAATGGATCGCACGTTCCAGAAGGGTCTTGAAGGCACGCGGCTCAACCGGCTTCTCCAGGAACCAGAACGCGTTGAGGTCATGAACCGCGGACAGCGCCTTTTCCATGCTGCCGAAACCGGTGAGCACGATGGCCGGAGTGAGGTCGCCGCGTTCCTTCAGGAGCCGGAGGAGTTCGAAGCCGTCCATGCGCGGCATGATCAAGTCAGAGACTATGACGTCGGCGCTGAAGGTGGTGAGGCGCTCCAGGGCATCGTGGCCATCGGAGGCCACCTGCGTCTCGAAGGCCGAATCGGAAAGCATCGCGGACAAGGCGGCACGTTGGCGCTCATCATCGTCGACGATGAGAATCCGGCCAGAGACCGCCGGCAGTCGGGGCATTGGCTCCTATTCTAGCAATTACCGGCGGAGTATCCTCCGCCTAATATCCGGCCAGAACTCGGAACCGAGATTGCTGACGAAGCCGAACCCTACCGCGAGAGAGCCCTGTAGCACGCCGAGGCGAACGGTATTCAGCCGGTCCGGGTACCACTGGTTCGAGAGAAAGGCGGCGCCGTAAGCACTCCCCAGACGCCACAAGGAAAGAGTCTCGCCGCCGCTGTCGGTGCGTGTCAATATGGTTCCGCGCAGCGCGTGGCCGGTTCTACGCCAAACCCCCGCGCCGCGTGATCGGTAATAGCGCGGGTCTTCGTGCAGCGTCGAGTCGAGAGCAAAGCCGAGGCCGCCATAGATGGCCACGCCGCCGACAGTAGAGACGAAGCGCTTCCCGTAGGCGCCGGCTCCCTGTCCCCATTCTGCCGGCGCGTTGGCCTCCTGCAGGAGTCCGGCATATGCCGCGGATCCCGCCATCGACGAGAGGCTCGAAATGCTTTCGACATGGAAGCGCAGCTTGCCCTCCACATCCAGCGGATCGAAGGGCTGAGCCATGGCCGCAACCGGGACGGCGCTCAGCAGGAGCACGCTCAGTATGTTCATGGAAGTGCCAGGTGGCGTACATGGCTTAGTGCATGAACTTATAGCCTGTCACGTGTCCCCACAGCCCAACCACCTGGAGGACCCACACGGCGGCGAGGATGACAACCACAACGTTCAGCAGGTTCTTAATGCCGGAGGCCATGGGGATATACCTGTTGATCACGTACATCACGATTCCGATGACGACCAGTGTAACCACGATACTAAGTAACGGCATTCTATTTCCTCTCCTGTTCCGCTCCTACTAACCGAGAACTCTGCGTCCCTGAATCAGGCGCACCACCATAACGATCAACGCAAAGACCAACAAGAGGTGGAGCAGCCCGCCGGCGGTGAAGGACGTTACCATCCCCAGCGCCCACAGCACCAGCAGAACCACGCAAATTGTCCAAAGCATCCTAGTTTCTCCTTCGCGGCTCAGAGTGCAAGCGCAGGTCCAAAGCGGCGGGTGAGCCAGTGCACTGCCCGGGCCGGCCACTGCCACTCGTAAAGTGCAGAAGCTGCACGCGAGGCGGCAGTTGCTGCACGTAGAATTCAAGGATGATTTCTGGGACGTGCCCCTTCAGGATCTGCTTGGCCTGCTCGTTCCGTACAGCAATAGCTGCACCAGGCTGGCCGCCCAACCCGAAGGGTGGCGCTGGAACGCGAGGATAAGCTCTGGTACTGCCGATGGACCTTGAAGTGCTTCTCTCAGGCCGTGCGGCCGGCCAGCCGAATCTGCAGGCAGTTGCCGGACAGAGCGAAAAGCCGGCCCCACAGATCCTAAGCAAAACGAGAGGGAACAGATGAGTATCTTGAAAACACTAACAGCCACCGCATTCGGCCTGGCGCTAATGGGTGCAGTATTCTCGCCACTCGCCAGCGCGAGTGAGTGGAACAGGAAGACCGTGATGACCTTCAGCGCGCCCGTCGAGATTCCGGGCGTCCACTTGAAGGGGTGGGGGGTGTTGCCGGCCGGGACCTATGTGTTCAAGGTCCTGGACTCGCAGACCGACCGCCACATCGTTCAGATCTTCAACCAGGACGAGACGCAGATTTACGCGACCATCCTGGCCATCCCAAACTATCGCCTCACGGCGACCGGCAAGACGGTAGTCACTTTCAGCGAGCGGCCGGCGGGACAGCCGGAAGCGCTCCGGGCATGGTTCTATCCCGGCATGAACTGGGGCGAGGAATTCGTGTACCCGCGCGCCAAGGCCATAGAGCTGTCGAAGACCGCCAACACGCCGGTCCTATTCACGGTTGCCGACATCCCGGTGGAAGTCACGGAGCCGATCAAGTCGGCTGACGAGCCGGTGGTCGCGCAACTGAAGCAGGCGCCCGTCATGGCGATCAAACCCACAGGAGAAGAAGTGGAACTGGCCCAGGTGGTCACACCGCCGCCTGCGGAGCCGGTGCAGGTTGCGGCGGCGCAACTCCCGAAAACGGGTAGCGAATTGCCCCTGATCGAACTGCTCGGGTTGCTCGCTTTGTGCGGCGGCTTTGCGCTCCGGCTGGTGCAGAAACGCCTTTCGTAAGGAGCCAGGTCCGCCACGCGGCGCGCCGATTTGTGTGGCGCGCTGCCGGGCCAGGAGAGCACATGAAAACTCTATTTTGGACTGGGATGGCGGTGCTGATTCTCGGCATCGCTTCGATCTTCGTGTCGGTTCCTAGCGGCCTTGAAACCCAACATGCGCAAGTGATGTCCCCGTTTTTGAGCGCGGTGATGATCATGGGCGGACTCGGCACGATGGTCGCCGGGAAAGTGAAGACGTAGGGAACAGCCATGAAAGCTCTCCCTGCTCTGCTCCTGTTTGTCCTGCTAGGCCACGCTGCCCAGCAGGATTCGTTCCGAATCTCGGTGGACGTCAACCTGGTTGTGCTGCACGCTACCGTGACCGGCCGGCAAGGCGGCTTCGTCTCCGATCTGAACGAGCAGGGATTCGAGGTTTACGAAAACGGCGCGCCGCAACAGATCCGGCTCTTCAAGAGCGAAGATGTCCCGGTCACGGTGGGGCTGGTCGTCGACCATAGCACGACGATGGGGCCGAAGATCGCGGAGGTATCCGTCGCGGCCCGGACGTTCGCGCGGGCCAGCAACCCGCAAGACCAGATGTTCGTCGTCAATTTCAATGAGAAGGTGTCGTTGGGTCTACCCGCCACGCTGCGATTCACGAGCAGCGTCGCCGAGCTTCAAAACGCGATCGGGAACGCAGACACAGGAGGCCAGACGGCCCTCTACGACGCCATCGCCAAGGCGCTGGAGGAACTTGAAGGCGGCAGCCGGGACAAGAAAGTCCTGATCGTGATCAGCGATGGCGGTGACAACCGGAGCGTGCGCAGTTTGGCCGAGGTGATGAGACTGGCCTCGCAATCGAGCGCCGTCATTTACACCGTAGGCCTGTTCGATCAGAACGACCCGGACCG
This sequence comes from Bryobacterales bacterium, assembly GCA_963841635.1. Classification (GTDB taxonomy): domain Bacteria; phylum Acidobacteriota; class Terriglobia; order Bryobacterales; family Bryobacteraceae; genus DASWZN01. Next base: position 5,173,014 of record CAWJDO010000002.1, on the reverse strand, counting down.
GAACCCGGGCGTGCTCAAGCGCCTGGCGCAGGCGACGGGCGGCGAAGCGTTTCTTCCGGGCGAGGTCAGCGAAGTGGTCGCCATCTGCGAGCGCATCGCACGGGACATTCGCCACCAATACACGATCGGATATGTTCCACTCAACCTGGCTCATGACGGTGCCTACCGGGCCGTTCGAGTAGTTGCCCGGGCCAAGGGCCACGACAAACTGTCGGTACGCACGCGCGCCGGCTACATACGCGGCGGCGAGCCACGGCTTGCCGAGACGGGCGCCAAATGAAGTGGGCCCAACGCGCATTTTTTGCCTGCGCCGTCCTGCTTCTTGGTTACAGCGGATTCGTCGTGGTGGACACCTGGGCGTTCCAGCGGCGCGAGAGAATGGATTTCGACCGCCTGCTGCGCGATCGGCGCGCGGGGAGCCAGGGCGTGCGCGCGGTCTCGACGGACGGTCTGATCGGCCGCCTCGAGATCCCGAGCCTCGGCCTTGCCGCGGTGGTCATCGAAGGGGTCGACAGAACCGCGCTCCGCCGCGGGGTAGGGCACATTCCCGGCACGGCGCTCCCGGGCGAGCGAGGCAACGTGGGCCTTTCCGGGCACCGGGACACGTTCTTTCGCCCTCTGAAAGATCTGAAGATCAAGGACCAGATTCACTTCACGACGCTGACTGGCGGCTTCCTGTACGAGGTCGAGTCGCTCAGGGTGGTAGAGCCGAGCGATGTTAGCGTGCTCGCGCCGTCGCACGAAAACGTGCTCACGCTGGTGACGTGTTATCCCTTCTTCTACATCGGAGCCGCGCCCAAACGGTTCGTCGTAAGGGCGCGGCAGATGTCGCCTGAAACGCTGGCACGATCGAGTGTGAAATGATGAAGAGCGCTGTGAGTCTCGAAGACGGTTGCGTCGCTCCCGCCGCCCGGATCCTTGTCATCGAAGACAACGCCTCGGATGTCTTCCTCCTTGATCGGGCGCTGAAGAAGCAGGATCTGCGATTTGAACTGATCCACCTCATCAGTGGCGCCCAAGCCCTTGCCTTCATTCACAAGCAAGGAGCGTATGCGGACGCTGCGGCTCCCAACCTGATCCTGGTGGACTTGAACCTATCCAAATACACCGGCGAAGACATCTTGCGCGAGATCCGAAGCGCCGGGCACCTCGGCGGCGTTCCCGTGTGCGTGTGGAGCTCCTCCCGTTCCCGGCGAGACGAGGCCCTCCTCAAGGACTTGGGAGTTACTCAGTTCATCACGAAGCCTTCCGGTCTGGATCAATTCATGGAGATCGGGAAGATCATCAAGGACCTGCTGGCAGGGGCCGGCGCCGGCTGACGGCGCTACAATCGGTGCGGGAAAGGCTAGGTGTCGTGTGGCAACAAAGAGCGGCGTGCGTCGGGCAGGCGGGGTCAGGCACTCGCCGCGTGCGCTCGAGGAGACCGCCGCGGCACCCGTAGCAGCCGTCCAGGAGCGCCCCGTTGTTGTTGGCGTAGGAGCCTCCGCCGGCGGACTGGAGGCATTCGCGGAGCTGCTCAGCCACCTGCCCGCGGATACCGGTATGGCGTTCGTGCTGATTCAGCACCTCGATCCGCGTCACGAAAGCCACTTGACGGAATTGCTCTCTAAAGCCACCAGAATGCCCGTGTCCGAAGTGGCCGGCGAAACGCTCGCCGAGGCCAACCATGTCTACGTGATCGCGCCGCGCCGCAATGTGAGTATTTCCGATGGACTCCTCCAGACCCCGCCCCGGCCGGCCGCCGATGCTCCAGTGCCGCGCCTGACGGCAGGCCGCCGGGCCGAAGGCCGAGTGGATCTCCCGCCGAGAATCGCCGAGGGCCGCGATGAACCGGACCTGGCGAGGGAGGCCGACCGCCTGGTGCTGGCCGAACACGGTCCCCCGGGCGTCGTCATCGACGACGAAATGAACATCGTTCAGGTTCGGGGTCGCACGGCTCCGTTCCTCGAGCTTTCGCCGGGCGAGCCGACGCAGAATCTTCTGAAGCTGGCGCGCGAAGGCTTGATCGGCGGACTGGGCAAGGCCATCCGGGCTGCCGGACAAACCAACGCCACAGCCAAAGAAGGTGGCTTCCGGATCGAAGATGGTGGCCAGCTGAGAGACGTGACGATCAAGGTCATCCCCTTCCGGGGTCGGTCCTCTGGCAAAGAACGCCATTTCCTGGTCCTGTTTGAGGATGCCGAACCGAGCCGTGGTCCGCTGGCGATGCCGCCGGCCGCGATTCAGGGCGACGAAGAAGGCGCCCGGCTGCGGCGCGAACTCGCGGCCACCAAAGAGTATCTGCAGTCGATCATCGAGGATCATGCGGCCACCCTGGAAGAGCTGAGGGCGGCGAACGAAGAAGCGCAGGCGGGCAACGAGGAACTGGAGACCGCGCAGGAAGAGCTGGAATCGGCCAACGAAGAACTCAACACGCTGAACGAAGAACTGAAGATCAGCAACGTGGACTTCGGTCAGGTGAACCGCGATCTGTCCAATCTTCTCGAGAGCATCAGCATACCCCTAGTGATGGTGGGACGCGATCTGCGCATCCGCCGCTTCACGCGTGCCATGGAACCAATGCTCAGCCTGATCGCGTCGGACGTCGGCCGGTCGATCACGGATCTTCAGGCGCAAATGGAATTGCCCGACCTGCGCCGGTTGCTGCTGGACGCGATGGAGGGTGGCGATCGCAAACCGCGTGCCATCCGCGATGCGCACGGCCACTGGTATTCGCTCCGCATCCTCCCGTCCGCGGGGCCGGACGGCAAGACCGATGGCGCTGTGCTGATGCTGATCGATATCGACGCCGCCAAGCGCGGCCTGGACTTCGCCGAAGCGATCGTAGAGACGGTGCGGGAGCCGCTCGTCATCCTGGACCAGAATCTGCAGGTCATGAAAGCCAACCGGGCCTTCTATAGTGCGTTTCGGGCCGCGAGAGAGGACACGGAAGGACGCCTGATCTACGACCTCGGGAATGGGCAGTGGAACATCCCGAAGCTGCGCGAGCTCCTCGAGAACATTCTTCCCGCGCACTCGACCTTCCGGGATTTCGAGGTGACGCACGAGTTCGAGCATGTCGGACGGAAAATCATGGTGCTCAACGCCAGCGAGGTCTTCAATCCGAATGCGCAGGCGCGGACCATCCTGCTGGCGATTGAGGACGCAACCGATCGCAGGCAGGCCGAGGCAGCACTGCGGACCACCAATTCCGAACTGCAACATTTTGCCTACGCGCTCACGCACGACTTGCAGGAGCCGCTGCGCATGGTTGTGAGCTTCACCGAGCTATTGGGACGTGAGTACAAGGGAAGGCTGGGTGAGGACGCGGACAAGTACATTTCCTATTCCGTCGAGGGTGCCTTGAGGATAGAGGCTCTGCTGAAGGCCTTGCTCGCATATTGGGAGGTTAGCGAGCGCGAACCGGACCGCCGTTCCTCGGTCGATTCCGGCGCGGCTCTCGCAAGCGCGCTGTTGAACCTCCAGTCGGCCATCGCGGAGAGCGGCGCTACCGTAACTTCCGATCCGCTGCCAACCGTGGCAGCCGACGAGGTGATGCTGATGCAGCTCTTCCAGAACCTCATTGCCAATTCGATCAAGTACGGAGGCAAGGAATCACCGAGAATCCATGTCTCGGCGGAGAGGGACGCGGAAGGGTGGCTGTTTGCGGTGCGGGACAATGGGATCGGCATCGCGGCGGAAGATTCCGAGCGGGTCTTTGGCATGTTCAAACGCCTGCACGGTAGCGAAATCCCCGGCACTGGCATGGGCCTCGCGCTCTGTAAGAAGGTTGTCGAGCGCCAAGGCGGACGAATCTGGGTGGAATCGGAACCGGGGCGGGGCGCTACGTTCAAGTTCACGATTCCGACACACCCAGGAGCGCGAACTTAGAATGGACGCCTCGCGGTTGCACAAGGCGAACGCCGACTTCGAGGAGTTTGTCTCGCGGGCCGCTCACAATCTGCGCGAGTCTCTCCGCGACGTGGCCTCCTACAGTCAACTGATGGCCGAAACCTATGCGGACCGGCTCGATTCCGACGCCGGCGTTTTTCTCGATCGCATCCGTCAGGGCGCTGCGCGCATGGAGTCGATGCTTGCCGACATGGTGGATTACTGGGCCACCGACACGGGCGGCCGGCAAGCCTCCCGGACCGAGATGGAGGCGGTCCTGAGCCAGGCGCTCCTGTTGACGGACAAGCCGATCACAGAACGGGCGGCGGTGGTTACCCATGACCCTTTGCCGCCGGTAATGGGGGACTTCGGGATACTGGCTAAGGTTCTGCACCACCTGATTCGCAATGGGGTCGAATACTGCACCACGCCATCTCCGCGCGTTCACATTTCTTCCCGGCGCGAAGACAACGAATGGGTGTTTTCCGTGCGAGACAACGGTCCCGGTATAGACCCGGCCTTTCACGACCGCATCTTTGGCGCGTTTAAGCGCCTGCACGGGAAGGAATACCCCGGGAACGGGCTTGGACTCGCGTTCTGCAAGAAGGCCGTCGAATGGCATGGCGGCCGGATGTGGATGGAGTCGGCGCCTGGCGAGGGTTCGACGTTCTACTTCACCCTGCCGCCCGCCGATTGACGTGCGCTGCACTTGAGTGCAGGTTCTGCAGGTCCCCGCGCAGGCGGCTGTTGGCCTGTCTCGCGTTCGCCGGCGGCCACTCGCGTGCACTACAAAGCTCGGTATCTAAGAACAGGAGAGCGCATTATGTTAAAACGTTTGATCGGATTGGTGTTTGCGGGCGCGCTGGTCTTCAGCGCCTTTGGGGGCGAGATCGTGGTTCGCATCGCGCCACCCCATGCTCAATACGAGAGGCGGGACGCGCGGCCCAGCCGCGACCATGTGTGGATTTCCGGCTACCATCGTTACGATGGCAACGCCTACGTCTGGACCCCGGGCCGCTGGGAACAGCCTCCACGGCCGGGCGCCCGCTGGGTAGCGCATCGCTGGACTCACCAACGGGGCGGCTATGTTCTGGTGGAAGGTCACTGGCGGTAGTGTGCACGACAGCCTGGCGGCGAGAGCGGTCTCGCCGCCGCACGTCCTATTCATAGCCCTGCTGCTCTGCCCGGCGCACGGCTACGCGCAAACCGGGCCGCAGCCGCCCTGCGGAAACAACCCCGCCCCGTTCTATCCCGCCTTAAGTAGTCCGCCCGTCGTGAAATTCTGGAGCGAGTCCGAGTTCGGCCAAGACTGGAAGCCGCCGGCCTGCGCCGGTTGGAGCACCCCGGGCTTTTCTACGCTCATAACCGCAGCAGCGCGGTTTCGTTATGCTTCAGGCGCGCAGGGGCTGCTCGGCCGCGTCGGGGCCATTTCGGAACGCACGGGCATGCGCTACTGGTCCACCACGCACCAGCGGTGGCAGACGCTGGTTGTGAGCGCCCAGGCCTTGCTCGGCCCGGAGCTAGGTCACCGCCGCCAGGACTTCACGCCCCAGGAGATGACGCCAGGCAAGGTGCTCTACTTCGAACAAGTCGACAATCTCACGGGCGCGTCCACCTACCGGATGCGTATCGATGAGGTCTCTGCGGATCGGCTCGTCTTCGAGGTCGAGAATGTCAGCCCCGTCCGCTATCTCTTCGTGACCCTCTTCCATCCCGGCGAAATGCAGTCGATCTACTTTCTGGATCGCGAATCGGACGACGTCTGGCGGTACTACAGCATCTCGCGCACCGGGCGGAACGCGAGCCGGCTGTCGGCGGGACACGAGTCTTCCTCGATCAACCGGGCCGTTGCGCTCTACCGATTACTCGCCGGCATTCCGACCGACCAGGAGCCTCCGGCTGCGCGCTGACCGCCAGCCGCGGCGAGCGCGGGAGGATGTCGCAGGTCCAGGTCCACTGCCTGCAATTGGCCGAGTTCCTTGACTACGCGGGCCCAGTCTCCGGCGTTGGTCTTCGTGGAAAAAGGAGCGCCCAGATCGTGGTAGAACGCAAGAATGTCGTCCCGCAATTCCTGTGGCATTTCCGTGTAGTGGCCCTGTAACTTGTCCAGCAGCCGCGAGTAAGCGGTATCCGTCAGTCTGTATTCGCCCGCCGGAGTGAGCCTTCCCACGTCAAGATTGTCGTTCGGCAGTCGGAGGCGGCCCGCGTTCTGTTCCGAAAGGAGCGCGCGGTAGCGGTCAATCGTCGAGTTGAAGCTAGCCATGTACATCTTTTCCGTCTCTGGTGTCAGCCGCTTGAACGAAAGCGGCCGCAGCGGGCCCACCTTGGGCGCAGCGCGGAGCACGGTTGCGAGGAGTTTCGACCGGATCCCCGGCCGTGTATAAGTAGCGCCCCAGGTCTTTTCATAACTGGAACGCGACAGGTTGAACAGGAACGTCTTGCGCGTCATGCTGGGGGCGTCCTTCCTGATTTCCTGTTTCCTGAGCTGCCAGGCCACTCGCGTCATTGCCGGAAGCACCGATCCAACCGCGTGGCGATACGATCCGATGGCGAGGTCGACGCTCATGAAGACCTTCTCCAGCCTCAATCCATAGGTGTCCTGAAACGCCCGATCGAGCAGAGGTTTTGCCACTTGAAAGCCGATGAAGCTCTTGTATGCGGCGGAGGCGTAGCGGCCCTTGGCGGCCTGAAAGACGTCGAACGCGAACTCTGTCCTGGCGTGGGAAAACGGATCGTCGGCATAAGTCACTTGCTTCCCGAATTTCACGCCCAGCTCAGGGTAGAACAGCGGAACGGCCCGGTTGACGGCTATTGGGTGGCCATTGTTGTCCGCGGCATAGTGCGACAAGGCGCCCAAGGCGAAGGCGTACTCATCGAGGTCCTGGGAGTCGCGGAGCAAGTTGAGGACGAAGTCGCCGCTCCGGACATAGTGCGTCAAGTCGCTGAAGAACTTGCTGCCGAACGGGTAGTATCCCAGATCCTGAATAATGCACCCGCCGTAGGCGTATGCGTGCGCCTGCATCAACTCATCCGGCGTGGCAGCCGGGAAGCGTTGGAGTAACAAGGGGCGGATCGCACTGTCCCAGGTCGAATCGATGATGGCTTCGTGGGTGAGGACGGAATAACCGTAGGCGCCTGGCATCGGCAAAAGGAGTAACAGCCCAAGAGCGGCTATGTGCCGAAGGGTCCTGAGCCGGCTTATTGCGGCATGTTGTGTCATGGCTTCTTACCGTGCGAAGGCACGTTCGTCGCCACGGCCGCGACCCCGGCGTTTGGCCGTGTTCTCGCCGATATGCAGAAGCGCGGCCTGCACAACCTGCACTTTGCGAAGCAGAATCTGCATTCGGGCCTCGCCGCAACCGGCGCGGGTCCTTTGCCTGCACCGTTACGCATGATGGCGCCAACCGTGCACTAGCACGCCTGTCGCAGCAGGTCGCTGCGGCAGAGAGAGAGGTAACAAATGAAACTCGTGATCGTGGCCGGTTTGGCCCTCACAACGACACTGTTGGCGGTCGATAGGGAGCCCGCCAAGCGGTTGACCGAGTCTGCCTCGGTCTTTTCGGAAATCATGGCAACGCCCGACAAGGGAATCCCGCAGGACCTGATCGAGAAGGCGCATTGCATCGTCATCGTGCCGGAGCTCAAGACGGCGGCTTTCATCGTCGGCGGTAAGTACGGAAAGGGCTACCTGTCCTGCCGTAACAAGGGCGGCGAAGGTTGGTCGGCGCCCGCCACGGTTCGGATCGAAGGCGGCAGCGTCGGCTTTCAGATCGGCGGCTCCGAGACGGACCTGATCATGCTCGTCATGTCGGCGCGCGGAGCGGAGAAACTGCTTCAGAGCAAATTCACGTTGGGCGCCGAAGGTTCGGTCGCGGCCGGCCCGGTGGGACGTACGGCGACGGCTCAAACCGACGCGCAGATGCACGCTGAGATTCTTTCGTGGTCGCGGTCCCAAGGCCTCTTCGCCGGTATCGCTCTGGAAGGAGCGACCCTGCGCGAGGATCTGGACGACAACGCCGCGCTCTACGGTTCGAAGCTCGAGAACCGGGACATCGTGACCGACGGCCGCGCTACTCCCCAATCGGGCATCCGCCTGATCGGCCTGCTGGATAAATACTCGGACAGGCGAGAGCGCTAAAGGACAAACCATGAAACTCATCCTCACGTTGCTGACAGCATGCGGACTCGTGGCGGCCCAGTCCGCCGAAGCTCCCAGCCCGGTTCAACAGTCGGCCGACAACACGGCCCGGATGGCCGCCGGCGCGATGCCTGTTTATCGCATCAGCTTGGTCGAGCGGACCACCAAAGTGGTCAACTACAATCACCGCGGCGGCGCCACCAAGATCGACTTCGAAGGCACGCCCCTGCTTGAGGATGCTCGCGGAGAGGCGAGGGTCCAGAGCAAGCAAGGCAACATCGCCATCGAAGCGGAATTCCGCGGGCTCAGGCCGGCCACCACCTACGGTCCGGAATACCTGACTTATGTGATGTGGGCCATTACGCCGGAAGGCCGCACCACCAACTTAGGCGAGGTGCTGTTGAACGGCACCAACAGCAAGCTCAATGTGACTACCGAATTGCAGGCTTTCGGTTTGATTGTGACCGCGGAACCGTACTTTGCGGTGACGCAGCCGAGCGACGTGGTCGTGATCGAGAACGTGATCCGGCCGGACACGCGCGGGACGATCGAACAGGTCGAAGCGAAGTTCGAACTCATGAAGAAGGGCCAGTACACGCTCAACGTGAACCCGGCCGAGATCAAGCCGGTGAAGTTGGACAGGAAGACCCCGCTGGAACTCTACGAGGCTCGCAACGCGGTCCAGATTGCAGAGTGGACGGGAGCGAAGCAGTATGCGGGAGAGACCTTCCAGAAGGCAGTCGAGGATCTGAAACAGGCCGAGACCGACCTGACCCGCAACGCGGGCCGGAAGCCCGTCGCCACGGCCGCACGGGAAGCCGTCCAGATGGCCGAGGACGCCCGCATCATTACCGTAAAGAAGATCGGTAACGAGCAACTGGCCAACGAGCGCCAGGCTGGAGCGGATCGAGAGGCGCGCTCCGAAAGCGACCGTGCGGCGGCGCAGGCCGATGCCGTGCGGATTGCTCGCGACGCCGATACGGCGCGGGCTGCCGCACAATCCGAAGCGCAGCGCGTGGAGCGCGAAAACGCGGCGAACCTGAACGCCGCTCAGGATGAAACCAACCGTGCAAAGCGTGACAGCGCTCTACAGATGGTTGCCTCGCAGAACGAAGCCGATCGCCTGAAACGCGAGAACGACGCTGCCACCGCCGCAGCCCGGACCGAAGCGGACCGCCTCAAGGCGGAAAACGACGCGCGGGCGACTGCGGCGCAGACCGAAGCCGATCGCTTGAAAGCAGAGAACGACGCACAGAGGGCGGCATCCAAGGCCGACCTCGATCGCGCGGCCACGGAGAAAACGGAACTGCGCGCTCAGCTGCTGAGCCAGTTCAACGCGGTTCTTCAGACCCGTGACACAGCCCGCGGACTGATCGTGAACATGTCGGATGTCCTTTTCGACACCGGCAAGTCTTCGCTGCGACCGGCAGCGCGGGAGAAGCTGGCCAAGGTGGCGGGGATCGTCTCCGGGCACCCGGGCCTGCGGCTGGACGTGGAAGGCCACACCGACAGCGTGGGTGGCGACGTCTATAATCAGCAACTCTCCGAGGACCGCGGTTCGGCGGTCCGTGACTACCTGACCGGCCAGGGAATGGCGACAGGCTCGGTTACATCGAGAGGCTTCGGCAAAACTCAGCCCGTGGCCTCGAACGACACCGCCGCCGGCCGCCAACAGAACCGGCGGGTCGAACTCGTTATCTCCGGGGACGTAATTGGCTCGCCGATCAGCTCGTCTCCCAGGGCGTCGAACTAAGGCCGGGGCGGCGCCTTAAATCAGGCGTTGGGCTCGCGCTGCCGGCAACCTGGGAGTTGGGGGATTGCCGGCAGCGCGGCCTCCCCCTTCTTCACCAACGCATGGCCGCAGGCACCGGTTCGAGTGCGGTCAGCCTCCTTGCTGCAATCCCGAAGGAAGCGAGCGGAGCGAAGTCCATTACGATTGGATTGCGATCACGCTCCTAAGCCATTGAAAAGGACAGTGCTGCTTTGCAGCAGGAGTCCGTATATCCACCCTCACCCGGCTTGCCTGTTTTCAGGTAGATAGGGCCGTCCGATGGTTGGGATCGGTGGTGGCAGCGCACGTAAGTCTAGTTGTTTCAATAACATGGCGGTGAGGGTGGGATTCGAACCCGCCAGCCCCATTGGCGCTCTGCAACTTACAGACGGTTCGTTGCCGGGGATGCCATGGCTCCCGCCCTTGCCGTCGCGCATTGCCCAAAATTGCCCAAATGCTGGGCGCAGGCTGCGGCTGCTGCGAGCCCCGCCATCCTCCAGAACTCGGCCGCATCGAATCGATGAGATAATGAAGGTGGCCATGACCGTAAGGCTTGAGCTCAAACCCGATGTCGAGGCGAATCTGGCCGCCCAGGCGCGCGCGAGAGGCGTGGCGCTCGACGCGTATCTCCAGAGGGTGATAGAGGACCTCGCCGGAACCGAGGCCCCGCATCCGGCCAAGCTCCAGGAAATCGAGGCCGCACTCGACGCTCTGGCTGAGATGGGCAGAGGACTCCCTCACCTGCCGTCGTCCGCGTTCAGCCGCGAGAGCATCTACAGAGATCACGACTGAGGCTGGGTTGACGACCCTGATCGACACAAACATCTTGCTGCGCTTCGTGGAACCCAACGACCCTGAATACGGCTTGGTTCGAAAGGCCGTCAGGGCGCTCACGGAGAAGGGCGAGACCCTCTGTTACGCCACGCAGAATCTAGTCGAGTTCTGGAATGTGTGCACTCGCCCGCAGCTCAAGAACGGGTTCGGGTTGACGCCGGCCGAAGCCGACGCGCGCGCCACGTTGATCGAAAGCAGATTCCGGCTGTTGCCGGACAATGAGCGGGTTCATCGGGAGTGGCGTCGTTTGGTGGTCGCCCACTCCGTAACGGGCGTCCAGGTACATGATGCCCGGCTTGTCGCCGCGATGTTGGCACACGGAGTCTCCCATCTGCTCACGCTCAACGACCGAGATTTCGCGAGATACCCCGGCATTTCTGTACTCCATCCCCGCGACCTTGCACCCGCCGGTTCTAGCCAGTGAGCGGAAGGACGTCAGGTGAGATAAAGAGACTTCTCCCTCTGGACCAGCAGCTTGATGAAGTTACGCTTGATCTTGTACTTCACGCGGAGGGCTTCGAGGGCGCCCACGAACTCCTCGCTGCGATTCATTCGCTTCATCGCAGCCGCGGCCTTCACCAGCAGGTTGACGGCGTCTTCGTAGTACCCATTGCTTCTACTTGCGACATACGCCTCCGCCTGTCTGAGGTAGATCGGCGCCGCGTCAGCGGGGCAGTCCTGCGCACGCGCGTCGGCAAGTTGAAGCCACAGACCCTGTGAGCATCCTCCTTGCTGCGCCTCGCACCATGCCGCTTCGGGATCGCGCTCGTAGAGGAAGATCTCCACTAATTGTGAGTGATCCTCATTGGGCTGCGTCCAGCGGCTCCGCCTCTGCCCCCGCGATTCCTTCTTGGCCTCCGCTATGCACCGGCGGATCTCAGCCAGCGCGCGGTCGCGCCACGCCGGCCAGCTCCGAGCCTTCCTGGCATGACGTTCCAGCGTTCGGTAGGTCTCCAGGTACGGCCGCTCCAGGAACTCGGTCCACATGAGCTTCATGGCATCCTCGTGCCGGCGCCGGCGATGATACTCTTCCGCCGCAAACTCCCGCAGCCGCTCATCGGTATGCGCAGGAAAGGCCTTCAGTCCCTTCTCCGCCCACAGCAGGGCCTGATCGTGCTGGCGCGCTTCCCGGTATACCTCAGCGATCCTCAGATAGCCATAAGCGTGCGACAAGTCGCGGCTCATAACGGCAACAAGTTCTTCGACGTCTCCCGAAGCCTTGGCCAGCGATTCCATGATGTGCGTGATCCGGTGGTGGCGTATCCATTCCGAATCCGCCGAATTCGTAGTCTTCACCGGCACCTTGTCCCACTCCGCCTCGGCGAGCCGCCGATATTCTCGCAGCCCCTTGGCTCCGAGGATCTTCGCGTACCCCTCGGCGGCTCCGTAGAAAACGTCGAGTTCGCTGTTTAACTCGAAAGCAAAGAGCCGCCCGGCAAGAGATAGGGGATCCGGCTTGGCCCCTTGGCATGCCCGAAAATGGATGTCCTGTAGACGCTCCCGCAGGACGCTCAGATGGCCGTCGGAATCGTCTATGGCTCCCGCCGCCCCAACCAGCTTCCGCAGGGCCGACTCGCACATCTCGATTACAGCCGCGGACTGCCCGTCTTCCAGCAATCGCGAAATGTTGTCAATGGCGCCGTCCACCTCGCGCGCCCACGCGGACGCCTCGCGGTAGCCAACGTAGCTGTGAACGCGCACGGCCTTTTCGAAGGCGCGCATGGCTGCCGCGACGCCGCTCTCCGGGCCCGACCGCCGCGCCGCGTATTGCAGAAGGCGCTCGTGCAGCCGCTCGTCGTCCCGGGCCCACTCAAGCACCATTCGCGTCAACGCGTCCTTGCCCTCGTCCCGGAGGATCTTCGCCGCGTCTGCCAGCGTAATTTCCTTGACCTTGCGGCGGGCTGCTGCGGTCTCCGGTTCAGCCTTGCGATTCAAGTAAGCGACGGCGGCGGCAACGCAGTGTTTGCAGAACACGCCGTCGGCACCCATCGGGCAGTCGCAGGAATAGTCGAGGACGCCCTCTTCCGCACACAGCGTTACGGTGTACGCTTGGTTGCCTCGCACCGTCGCGCAAAGGCAACCTGCCTGGTCTTCGAGGTCCTCGACGCGGCCGGCCTGGTAATAGTCGTGACCCCGCTGGTACGCTCGGTCGCCGGCCAAGCGGCGGATAACGGCGTCATTCATCGCTTTCGAGAGTGAGCTCATGCCTCATCGATCCCACGAGTTCTCGCAGCCCTCTTGGAGCGCTGAAGTCCTCGGGACTCATTGCCCAAGCGCGCTCCAGACCAAGGTACAAATACCTGAAAACACAATGCAAGGCGAGGCGGTGAGGGTTCAATCGCCACCCACGGTACATTACCTGAGTGTTTTCAGCGGCTTGGGACTTAGAAGAGTGATAGAGCGCACGCAAACAGGACACGTAAACTCAGCATATCTTGTTTATTTTCAATATCTTGGCGGTGAGGGTGGGATTCGAACCCGTCATCCCCATTGGCGCTCTGCAACTTGCGGACTGTTCGTTGCCGGGAATGCCATGGCTCCCGCCGCTGCCGTCGCGCATTGCCCAAAATTGCCCAAGGCCTTGAGCTGGTCGGATCGGTCTGGGGGACCGGAAACGCACTCTACGCAACCTGATAGAATGGCCTCTTCGTGATTCGGACTGGCAGAGCATCTCTGGTTCGGCTACTCGCGGCGGCGCTGCTGCTCGCGGTGGGATCCGACGTGTCCAAAGTTGTCTGCGTCTCTCCCACCGGTCACGACGCGGTTGAGGATTGGGCGACTCTGTGTTGCGTGCCCGGCTCTGGTGGCTCCGCTCCGTCGATCGCGCAGCCAAGCCCTTGTCGAGGCTGCACGGACTTTCCGGTCGTCCCAGCACTCGCAATGAGGAACGCTCAGCCGGATCCGTCGACACTGGCCAGCTTCGGTTGCTCTGCCGTGCTCTCCGTGTCGTCAGTCGCTCCGTTGGCGGACGCGGATGCATCTTTGATTCCGTTTGAACGGCGGGTCGAAACGATCGACTCCCCACCATCCACCACTTCCCTCCGCTGCTGATCTCACCCCCTGGATTTGACTAGGCCGTATGTCGGCGCGCCGCTCGCGAATGCGGTCGGGCGCCTTTCGATCAATGCTGTTCTTGGATTCTTATTTATGCTCTTTCGCCCTTTTCTTTGGATTGTGACCGCCTTGATCGTGAGTTCCTCATGCCTTCAGGCGGAGGATGTAGTCATTCCGTCGCGGTTGACTCTGGAGGAGGCGATCCGCCTGGCCGTCAGCCGCAATCCCTTGCTGGCAGCCGCCAAAAACGACATCGAGGCGCTCGAGGGAGATTGGGTGACGGCGAAGCAGCGGCCGAATCCTGCCGTAACCGTCCAGCAGGAAGACTTCCCCCTACGCACCAACCCAGGACGGTTTTTCGAGACGCAGGAAATCACGCTTCGATTCGATTACGAAATCGAAAGAGCGGGGCGGCGCGAGTTGCGCAGCAAAGCCGCTGGGCAAGCGGTCGAAGCGCAGAGACTGGCGCACCAGGATCAGGTCCGCCGAATAGTACTGGAGGTCGAACGCGCGTTCTCGAGCATGGTCCTGGCCAGGGCGAACCTGGAGACGTCCCGCTCGATATTGGAGCAGGCTCAGCGAATGATCGATCTCAATCGCGTGCGTTTCAAGCAAGGCGACATCTCCGCGTTGGACTTGAATCGAATTGAGGTCGAGAAGCTTCGGTTCCAGGACGACGTCTTCCAAGCCGACCTCATGTTGCGCAATGCCAGAAGCTTGCTCCTGGCATTACTGAATGCACCCGACCTTTCACAGGACTTAGAAGTGACTGCCGCGCTGCCGGTATCCGATCAGATCCCCGAATCAGGGCTGCCCCCGCGAGCCCCGTTGTATGAACTGCTCCGCATCGCCTCGCAGAAAAGGCCGGACATCGCCTCAGCGCTCCAGCAGAGGGCCCGGAGCGACACCGAAACGCGATTGCAGCGCGCGTTGCAGTCTCCGAATCTCACCGTTGGCGGCGGCTACAAACGAAGTGGCCTCGACAACAGCTATGTTCTCGGTGTGACAATGCCGTTGCACATTTTCAACCGGAACCAGGGCAGCATCCTGCGGGCCGACGCCGAGCAGAAACGGTCCGCTAACCTGGAGGCTACCCTCCAAAAACAGATGCAGCTCGAAGTTCAGCAAGCCTACAATGCCGTAGAAATCAATCGGCAAAGGGTCGAATACATCCGGACCCAGCACCTCGTGAAAGCCGAGAATACGAGCAAGGTTACTCTCGCGGCCTACAATCTCGGAGGTGCAACCCTCATCGAGTATTTGGACGCTCAAAGGACCTATCGAGACGCCCTGCGCATCTACAATCAAGCCCTCTTCGACGAGCGCATCAGCTTGTACGAGCTGGCCAGCGCGATTGGATCAGGAGCCGAGTAATGGAAACTCATCACGAAAACGCACCCACGCCACTCGTCCGCATTTCAGGGATTGCCCGATTGCTTATCGCCCTTGCTCTGGTGTTGGGCATTCTCCTGGGCGCTTTTCTGTATTCGATATTCGGCGGCCGCGCTCCTTCGGCGCATTCGTCAGCACCGGCCAAGCCTGCCGGGACTGAGGTCGTGTCCGATGTCGTTGAGATCGGTCCAGCGAGCCAGAAGGATGTTGGCATAGCCGTCGAACCTGCGGTCGTGCGCAGCTTGCAGGGATCGCTTTCGGCCACCGGCGTTGTCAGCGAGGATCCTGCCCGAGTGGCCCACGTACGGACCTTGGCGCGCGGCCTGATCGAGAAGGTCTTCGCCAGATTGGGGGATCGCGTATCCGCGGGCGACCCTTTGATCGAATACGACAACATCGAACTCGGAATCGGGATTGGCGAGTATCAGGGCGCGCAGGCCGAACTTCGTCGAAGCCTCACCGATCTCGAAGTCAAGAAAAAGATACTGGAACGCAGCCGGGAGATGTTAAAGGTGGGGGCAATCGCTCAAACCACGCATGACCTTCACGAAGCCGAGGTTAAGGACGCCGAGGCGAAGACCGCTGGAGCCAGTGCGGCCGTGTCCAAGGTCGCGGAGCAGATTCACCGTTTCGGATGGACTGACCGCGACCTCGCAAAGCTGGCGGCGGAGCAGGCGTCATCCGGGCACACCATGTCTCACAGCACCTTGAGGGCGCCCTTCGCCGGCATCGTCACGAGTCAGCACGCCGTGGGAAGCGAGGTCGTGGAACAGGGAACGGAACTGCTCGCAATCACCGACATGTCATCCGTCTGGGTTCTGGCGGATGTGTACGAGAAGGATCTTGCTCAGATCCAGACTGGCCAGGCGGTTCGGGTGCGAGTAGGCTCTTATCCCCAGGCGACGTTCGCAGGAAAGATCGTCAACGTGGCTGACGTGATCGACCCCAAAACGCGGACGGCGAAAGTGCGGTGCCTGGTACGAAACGAGAGCGCCCTGCTCAAGCTGGAGATGTTCGCGACCGTGGACATACCCATCGCGAAAACGATCCCCATGCTAGTCATTCCGAGTTCATCCGTACAGCAGATTGACGGCCGGCCGGTTGTGTTTGTGCGTAGTTCCGGAACCACCTTCCGCAAGCGCGAGGTGCAGACAGGTGTCGAGAGCCAGGGCTACAGCGAGATTCGTTCCGGGCTTAGTGAAGGCGAGCCGGTCGTAACCCAAGGGAGCTTCATTGTGAAGACCGAGTTTCTCAAGCATCTCATCGCGGAGAAAGGGGATTAAGCCATGCTTGAGACGCTCATCGCCCAAACCCTGAGACACAGGGGTTTCGTTCTTCTCGGGGTGCTGGCTCTCGTCGCGTTCGGGATCTATTCGTACGTGCAGCTCCCCCTCGACGCCTTTCCCGATGTGACGAACGTGCAGGTCGAGATCCTTGGCACGGCACCGGGTCTTTCGGCCTTGGAGATCGAACGATTTGTCACCTACCCGATCGAAAACGCCATGAGGGGACTCCCGGACGTGGACCAGATGCGGTCGATCACCAAGTTCGGGCTCTCGGTGGTCACGATTGTCTTCAAAGACAGTGTCGATATCTACTTTGCCCGCCAGTTGGTCTTCCAGCGCCTGGAGGAGGCGTCATCCAGTGTGCCGAGCTCGGTCAGCGTGACCATGGGGCCGATCGCAACGGCGATGGGCGAGGTCTACCAATACACCCTTCAGGGGCCGCCGACACCCGCCTGTCCGGAAGCCCGAAGGCGCTACCTGGCCGATGTGCGCACGCTGCAGGAGTGGGTTGTCACTCCTCTGCTGAAGAGCGTGCCTGGCGTGAACGAGATCAATTCCTTCGGAGGATATTTCAGGCAGTACCAGGTCCTGGTCGATCCAGCCAAACTCGTTGCCTACAATTTGACGCTCGACGATGTCTACGAAACGATCGCGAAGAGCAACGAAAATGTCGGCGGCAATGTCCTGGACCGCTTCGACGAGCAGTACATTGTGCGCGGTGTCGGACTGATGAAGTCCGAAGACGACATCCGGAACGTCGTAGTCGCCGCGCGGGCGGGCACGCCGGTGTTCGTCCGCGATGTTGCCGAGGTGCAGATCGGCGAGGCGGTCCGCCAGGGCGCCGCACTCTTGAACGGAGAAACAGAAGCGGTCGGCGGCATCGTGATGATGCTGCGCGGCGGGAACGGCCGCGCGGTGGTCCAGGCGGTTAAGGAGAAAGTCAAGGAGATCAATGAGAGCAACACCCTGCCTCCCGGGATGAAGATCGTCCCTTACTATGACCGCTCCGAGATCGTCGCAAGCAGCGTGGGGACCGTCGCCAAAGCGCTGTTGGAAGGCTCGATTCTGGTCGTGCTTATTCTCTACCTGATGCTCAGGGGTCTGCGCGGCGCGGCAGTGGTTATCGTCTCCCTTCCTCTTGCACTGTTCCTGACATTCATCGTGATGAAGAACGTCGGGCTCGATGCGAACCTGATGTCCCTGGGTGGATTGGCGGTATCGATCGGGATGATCCTCGACCCGACGATTATCCAGGTCGAGAATGTGCAGCGACGCCTGAGCGAGCAGGGGAACTCCGCGCGTACGCTGTCGACGGTGCTGAAGGCGGTGCAGGAGGTTCTAAAACCGAGCATCTTCGGCGAGTTGATCATCGCCACGACTTTCCTCCCCATCCTTTCCCTGCAAGGTCTGGAGGGGAAGATGTTCGGCCCGCTGGCCCTGACGGTTGTCATTGCTCTACTTTCGTCGCTGGTCCTGTCCGTCTTCGTGATTCCTGTGCTGTGCGCGTTTGTGCTGAGGGCCGGTCCCAAAAAGGAGAGCATTTTCATGCGAGGCGCCAGGACTAGCTACCGGCGCTTTCTCGGCTGGGCCATGAAGAACCGGGTCGTGGTTCTGTCCGCGGCCGGCGTCGCCCTGATTGCGGCGCTGTTCGTTGTCCCGCGGCTCGGAACGGAATTCATCCCGGTCATGGATGAGGGCGCCTTCGATATGGACGTGCAACTGCTGCCCGGAATCTCTCTGGACAAGGCGCTCGACCTGACAAATCTCATCGAGAAGAAGCTGAAGGCTTTCCCGGAGCTCACCACGGTCATCTCACGGACCGGACAGACAGGCATTGCCCTCGAGGCGAGGGGGGTCGACAAGACGGGCTTCACCGGGATTCTCCTGCCGCGGTCGGAGTGGAAGACGGCATCCGATCGGGACCAATTGACCGAGAAGATGAGACAGGCGATCTCCACAATTCCAGGCGTCGCGTTCAGCTTCAGTCAACCCATTCAGTGTCGAATCGATGAGCTTGTGGCCGGGACGCGCGCCCAGCTCATCGTCAAGGTCTTCGGTGACGACATGGAGGTCCTCGGTCGAAAGGCTGATGAGATCGGCGCCGCGCTGCGTGACATCCGGGGCACAGCCGACCTGGTGGTGGAGCGGGTCGGCGGGCAGCCGTACCTCTCGATCAACATCGACCGCAGCAAGATCGCACGCCATGGAGTGAATGTGAGCGACGTGTTGCACATCGTTGAGATCTCCGTTGGGGGAAAGGCGGCGACCAAATTCTACGAGGAGAACCGCGCGTTCGATGTTGCTGTCCGGTACCCGGCCGAGTACCGCAGCTCAGTGGAGACGATCGGCAACACGCTCGTACCGACCCGGGATGGATACAACGTGCCGCTAAGCCAACTCGCAAACATTGAGGTCGTCCAGGGTCCGGTGCAAGTGAGCCGGGAAAATGGACTGCGGCGCATTGGCATCGAGATCAACATTCACGACCGGGACATAGGGAGCTACGTTGCCGAAGCGCGCGGCGTCATCCGGAGGAAGGTGAACCTGCCAACCGGCTATCACACGACGTGGGGAGGCCAGTTCGAGAACCAGCAGCGCGCGATGTCCAGGCTCATGATCATCGCTCCGATTGCGGTGGGCCTGATTCTGCTGCTATTGCTCATCACGTTCAAGTCGGTGCGCTTAGCGATGCTGGTGATTTTCAATCTGCCGTTCGCTCTCATCGGCGGCGTGCTTGCGCTGTATGCTTCCGGGCTTTATCTGTCGGTCCCAGCGTCCGTAGGGTTCATCGTGCTCTTCGGGGTTGCCGTTCTGAACGGCGTCGTGCTAGTCTCGCGCATCGCCCAACTCCGCGACGAAGGCGTTTCCGTCGAGGAGGCCGTCGCCCAGGGAAGCGAGGACAGGTTGCGGCCCGTGCTGATGACAGCTTCGATAGCCATCTTCAGCCTGATTCCGATGCTGTTTGCCACAGGCCCCGGGTCAGAAATTCAGCGGCCACTCGCCACCGTGGTTGTGGGTGGATTGGCGACCTCGACATTCTTGACGCTGGTCCTTTTGCCGACTTTGTATCGCTGGTTCGAGCGGCGAGCCGACGTAGAAGCGATCTGAACAATCGGCGCCGGCGGATATCGCGGACTGCTTGCGTCTGTAAGACGAGCTCGCGCGACTGGCGCGCTCGCCTTCCTATTGAGGCCTCCGTGGGTGTGTTTGGGCAATTCTTGCAGTGAGGGCTCTCTTGCCACCCACGGTGGCCTAAACGACTGAAAGCACGTGTGCAAGAAGGCGAATACAAGTCGAAACTCTAGCTGGTATTGCCCAAAGCAATCCGTAAATAATTGATTCTAAATGGCGGTGAGGGTGGGATTCGAACCCACGGAGGAGTCACCCCCTCAACGGTTTTCGAGACCGCCCGATTCAACCACTCTCGCACCTCACCGGCTTGAATGCGGGGCTGACTTCTAGTATACAGAAGGGCCTTGCGGCCAGGACGCTGCGGAGGACTGCACCGTCTCGCCGCCGTGCCCGCCGCCGGGCGGCGCGCGCGGCCCTGCCTCGCGGTCACAGCCGCGAGCGCCGCGCTGTGAAATAATGCGAGTCGTGGTGCGGAGACTCTTGGAAGGCCGGCTGCGGTGGGCGCTCATCTCGTGGATGTTTGTCATGAGCGCGGTGGCGTTCCTGGATCGCGTCAATCTCTCGATCGCCGGCCAGGCGCTGAGGACGGAGTACAAGCTATCGGAACAGCAACTGGGCTGGGTGTTCAGCGCGTTCGTTTTGGGCTACGCGCTGTTTCAGGCTCCCGGCGGGCGGCTGGCCGATCGCTTCGGGCCACGAAGGGTCATTGCTCTGGGCGTGGTGTGGTGGGGCTTGTTTACCACCTTGACCGCGCTGGTCCCGGTCGGATTCGCGCTGGCGCTGCCGCTGCTCCTGGTAGTGAGGTTCGTGCTCGGCAATGGCGAGGCGGTGGTGTATCCGTCCTCGAACCGGCTGGTGGCGAGTTGGATTCCTACGGCGGAGAGGGGCATCGCCAACGGCCTGATCTTCGCGGGTGTCGGAGCCGGCTCCGCCATCACGCCCCCGCTCATCACGTACATCCTGGTGCACTGGGGCTGGCGTTGGTCCTTCTATGCCAGCGCGCTTATCGGTCTGGCGGCGGGGGCGATCTGGTATCTCATGGCGCGCGACTCCCCGCGGGAGCACCCCTGGATCGGGAAGCGTGAGTTGGCGCGCATCGAGTCAGGACTGCCCGTGCCGGTTGGGCCGGCGAGCGGACGCGAGGCCCCGCCCTGGAGGCGGATTGTCAGCAACAGGAACGTACGGGTGGTTACCCTGGCTTACTTCACCTTCGGCTATGCCTCATACATTTTTTTCACATGGTTCTTCATTTACCTCCATCAAGTTCTGAAGCTGGATCTCAAAAAGAGTACGATTTACTCGACCATCGCGTTTCTGGCCATCGCGATCGGCTCGCCGCTGGGAGGATGGGTGGCCGATGTCCTCGTCGGCCGCTACGGGCGCCGCGTGGGACGTTGCGGAGTGGCGGCGTTCGGAATGGGGCTGGCCGCCGTCTTCCTGGCGCTGGCGACCCAGGTGCAGAGCGCGCAACTGGCCAGCGTCGCGCTAGCAGGCGGCGCCGGCGCGCTGTACCTCTCGCAGAGTGCGTACTGGGCGGTTACGGCGGACATCGCGGGTCCCTGGGCGGGGTTCACATCGGGCCTGATGAATATGGGAGGGCAGATCGGCGGGGCGGTTACCGCTTCACTGACACCGTGGATTGCCAAGCACTTCGGCTGGGATGCTTCGTTCCTGGTAGCGGCGGCGCTGGCGGCGGCCGGGTCGGCGGCCTGGTTGCTGGTGGATCCCGACAGCCGTGTTTGGGATCCGTAGCCGGCGTCGATTCCCGGCACTTCGGCCCGGGCGCGGTGGCGAGGCAAATCCGGAGCGGGGGATTCCATCGCGTAGCGAGAGGTGCGATGGGGTCGCGAGGAAGTGCTGGAGGTCCGCCGCGGCACCGCTGGGCGCCGATCAGAAACCGGCGAATCCGCCGCGCAAGCCGGCCACCCGGTCTCGCAGTTGGAAGTGCCGGTCGATGAGTTCCGGCGTGCAAGGCAGGGGAAGGTCCCAGCACTGATCCGAGCCCACGGGCATCAGGATACGCAGGCCGCCGTTGACGGCGCTGGCCGCCCGCAACTCGGTCACGCGATCTGAGGCTCGGTTGAAAACGTGTACGGAGACGCCCTCCTGGTTTGGCATCGGCTGCGGGAGGAGCCAGCGATTGCCGAATGCTCTGAAGGGCCGGACCTGGTGCGTGCGCAAGCCGGCCCCCAGGATCACTCCCGCGCAGATCGAGACCACCACCAGAGACAGGAAGAGCGGGCGCAGCCTGGGGACGCCGAACTGCAGGCGCCCAACCGCGAGGGCGAGCGCGGTGGCCGGGAAAAGCAGGAAGAAGCTCAGTCCGAACCTCGGATTCGGCGCGCCCCAAAACAGAAATGCAAGTCCAGCCAAGCCGGTAGCGAGCACCCACAGGAGAAACCGCGATCGCCCGGCGATCCAACGCCGGATCAAGACCGCCGCCCCGATCAATGCCAGCCCGACGAGACCGGCTTTGTCTTTTCGCTCCACCCAGGAGCGCAGCCACGCCGCGCCGCCGTGTTTGGAACGATCCTCGACGCCGTGCCAGCGGGCAAACTCGGTGGTCTGCTGCGTTACCAGACGAGCAAACGAGGCCGGCACCGCCCACGGAGTATCGATTCGGCCCAGCGGGGAGGGATAGAGGGGACAACCGCTGGTCGTGACGTTGGCCGCCATGGCCACCAGCACCGGGAGAAGACAGGCCGCCAGCACGGCCATCCGGACCCAGCGGGCCGGCGCCCCAGGTTTCCCTGTGAGCAGGAAGGGAAGGGGCAGGGTGAGCGGAAGCAGCGGCAGCATGCTGAGCTTGAACGAGCAGGCCAGGCTTGCCACCAGGAACGGAAGCGACAGCGCCCCAAATTCCGCGTCGACCGGGCGAAGAACGAGAACGATCCACACCGTGAGCGCGCACAGAATCCAGGCCGGCAGGTCGGGCCCCAGCGAGGCATCGTAGTGCCAGGACCACGCGGCGGCCAACAGGATCGGGTATGTGAACAGCAGGTACCAGTCGGCGGGCCGGGCGTTGCGGCGCGCCACCCGGTCCAGTGTCAGAAGCCAGTGCAGGGCGGCCAGCGCCATCGCGAAGCCGCCCAGAATCGGGCTCACCCGGCCCGCCAGAATGCCGTGATTCAGAGTCGCGCCCAAAGCGAACCAGGACGAACTCCAGCCCAGCCGGAAATGGAGCCATGCGAGTCCCTTGACGACGCCGAAATGCGAGAGCCAGGACACGGCCTGTTGATGGTAGAGGGCCGTGTCGTAGGCATCCACTTCGGCAACCGCGGAGGCGCAGGCCAACGAGAGCAGGAGGGCCAGCGAGCAGCCGGCCTGGAACGCAGATGGCCGGAAGGCGGCGGCAACCTTACGCGGCCGGGCGAGGGCTGCCGCCGATGCCAGGGCAGGCGCCAGAAAGATCCAGGGCATGACCGGCACGAAAAGGCCCGCGGCGAGCGAGAGCGCCGCTGCCGTACCCAGGCCGAGCCACGCTGCAATCGCAATGCGGTCCAAAGGGTCGCCCAGGGCCCGATCCGCCCCAAGCGCCTGTAGGATCGCGAGACCAAGGGCGATCGCGCACGCTCCCAGCAGGCACCACGAGATCAGGATGACGGCCATGTCGGTCCTTTCGGCGAAGCCTTCGACGGCGCGCGGGCATCGGCCGCCAGGGCGCCCAAGAGGGTGAAGGTGAGGGCCGCCAGAACCGGCTTCTGCAGCGGATAGTCCACCAGCGCGTGAACGAAAACCGCAGCCACTCCGATCGCCCAGCGACGGCGGCCGGACCAGACCAACGCGGCCGAGGCGAGCGCGGCTGCCGCGGCCAGAAACGGTAGTCCTCCTTCGGCCGCCCACTCCGCCCAGTCGCAGTGAGCGTGATTGGCGAACAGGCCCAGATCGAACGTGGCATAGGCGGGATAGGCAGTAGGCCAGGTGCCGAGGCCGAACCCCATCCAGGGCCTCTCCCGGAACATGGCGAGGGAGGATCCGACCAGCTCACGGCGCACCGCCAGCGGGTCGGTTTGGAACCGGGCCCAAAGGAAGCCCGGGCCGGCGATGGCAACCAGTACCGCTGTGGCAGCGGCCAGTTTCCACACGGCACCGCGAGCGCGGCCGCGGGCCTCAAGGGCGACGATCGCGAGCGTCTCGAGACCAACCAGGACAGTGCCCGCTCTCGAGCCGCTTGCCACCACCGAGGCCGTCATCAGCGCGGCCGCGGAGGACCAGGCTAGCGCGGTGTGTGGACGCGCCAAGGCCTTGAGCAGCGCCAGCGGGAGTACCAGTTCGACGAATGCCGCATAGCTATTGCGATACACAAACGGCCCCAGGACCAGGTCTTTGTATGGGGTCGGAAAGAGCCAGAAGACGCGCCCGCCCGAAGTGAACAGTTGGAGCAGCGACACCGCCGCGATCGCGGTGCCGAACCAAAGCAGGGCATCGAGGAAACGGCCGAGCCGGGCCGAGTCGCCGAAAAGCTGGAGAGCGAGCAGGAACACGGTGAGGTGCGCCGCCCACTCCAGCGTGGCACTCCAGGTTTCGAACCGGTAGACGCTCGATCCGGCGGCCAGTTGCACCAGCGGCCAGGCGGTCGCCGCGGCCAGCGCCGCCGCGAGCGGGCTCGAGCGGAAAGCGAACGGCCGCGCGACAAGACGCGTTGCCCAGGCCGCTCCCAGCGCGAACAGGCCGGCGTCGAAGATGGCAACCGGCCAGCGGGCCGCAACGGAGATCGTCAGGATCCCGAACGCCAGCAGCACGGCCAGGGCCGCCTCCGAGAAGCGCGTCAGGGGCGGGGGCGCCGGATCTAGTATGCTCCGCTGCGTGCCAGCACCGCCTTGACCGTGCGCGCCAGGATGTATGCATCCAGCCATAGCGACCAGTTACGGATGTAGTAGGTGTCGAGCTTCTCCTGCACGGCCAGGTCGCCGTCGCTGCGTGCCTCCACCTGCCACAGTCCGGTGAGTCCGGGCGGCGCCTGTCCGCGCAGGCGGCGGAATTCGGGGTCGAACTGGTCGAGGTGGTAGAAGGGGAAAGGCCGCGGGCCCACCAGGCTCATCTCGCCCCGCAGGACGTTCCATAACTGCGGCAGTTCATCCAGGCTGGTGCGGCGCAGCAGCGTGCCCACAAGCGGCAGCACGCGAGGATCGTTCTTCAGCTTGAAATGACGGCTCCATTCTGCGCGCGCGGCCGGGTTGCGGTCCAGGTGCTCCTGGAGCAGGGCGTCCGCATCGAGGTACATGGTGCGCAGCTTGTGAACTCGGATCGTCGATCCGCCCTCGCCTTCCCGCTCCTGCGCGTAGAACGCGGGACCCGGATTGACGCGCTTGATCAGGAGCGCCGCCAGAGCCACCAGCGGCGCCGCCAGAAGGCCGAACACCGCACAAAGCACCAGATCGAGCCCGCGTTTCAGACGCCGGTTGAGCGGCATCAGGAGATTCTGGCGCAGCTCCAGACCCAGCACGCCGCCCAGGTCGCGCGCTGTCACCCACAGGCTGGCCATTCCCAGCAGGTCGGGAACGATGATGATGTGCGGGAACGCGGCGGCCCGGCGCTCGAGGACTTCGATCAACTGTTTGGCCGAAAGCGACGGCATGGCGACGAGCGCATGCCGAATCCCGTAGGCGCGCCCGATCGCGGGCGCATCCGACAAGCTCCCGGCGATCTCGACGCCGGCGCAATCGGCGCGGTCGCGATGCGCGCCGTCGTCCAGGCAGGCAACGGGCTTCAGTCCCAGCGCGGGCTGGCTTTTGAGCGCTGTGATGACCATCCGGGCGGCTTGGCCCGCGCCGAAGATCAGAATCGGAACACCCCACCACGTCCGCCGGGCGAACAGGCTCCGCGCAGCGGCCCGGGCCAGCGGCACCAGAGCCGTCGAAAGCACCCACTTCGCCATAAAGATGCCGCGCGAAAAGGTCGCGACTTCTTTGTGGAGGAATATGGCGCTCGTCAGCGCCAGGAAAACGATGGCGTTTGCAGCCGTCAGGCGCCGCAGTTCTTCGACAGGGCTCAGTCCCACGCCAGGGTACAGTCCCAGGACGGCATACGTGACCAGGAACAGCGGCGCGGTGGACCACATCCCGTAGTAGCCGCCCGCCGCGGGGTTCACAAGCAGCCAAAGCGAGGTGGCGAGAGCGGCCGACGCCATCAGGCCCGCCGCGTCGGCGCCAGCCAGCACCAGGCCGGTCGCAATCGGACGGGCGCGGGTATCGACGACGGCCTGCCCGCGAATTCGCGTGCTGCACAGATCGAGTGTCGGATTCATTGGAAGCTCCGCCAGCCGCACAGCTGCGTCAGGAACAGGACCAGGAAGCGGGGATTGTGCTTTAGATACCGGAGCGCCAGCCGCCGGGGCTCGCTGGCCAGCCGGAACAGCCATTCCAAACCCGCGCGCATCATCCAGCGCGGCGCCTGGCGCTTGGTTCCCGACAGGAAGTCGAAGGCCGCGCCGACCCCGAGCATGACGGCCCCGACCCGGCCTCGGTGTGCCGCCATCCAGCGTTCCTGTTTCGGAGTGCTCAGCCCGACGAACAGGATGCGGGCGCCGGAATCGTTGATGAGCCTGGTCGTGGCCAGGTCCTCCTCGGGGCTCAGCGCCCGGAACGGAGGCGCCCACGCGTAGGCGATGCGGAGGCTGGGGTAGCGGTACCGTACGGTGCGGAGGAGCTTTTCAAGGACCGCGTCGGTCGCCCCATAAAAACCAACTGGAATTCGCTCCCGCGCGGCCGCCTTCAGCAGACACGGGGTCAGATCCGGCCCGTAGACACGCGCGGCGGCCCGTATGCCAAGCAGGCGCAGGCCCCATACCAGCGGCATCCCGTCGGGGGTGACCAGATCGGCGGCGTTCATGATGGCGCGAAAAGCGGGTGAATCGTAGGCCTCCATGACGTTGTTCACGGTGGCGACCGCTACGTAACGCGATTCGCGCGCTCGTGCCCAGGCCAGCACCTGCGACGAAGCCGCCGGGTACGAAGTGGCGTCGGCGCGCATTCCCAGAATGGATCGGGACTCGACAGCGCAGGATGGCTCCATGATTTCAGTTCCTGGAGGACCGGGCCCGCTCGTAGATTTCGATCAGGGCCTGATAGTTGAGCCCGGCCGTGTACCGGCTTTCGAACTCGGCGCGCGCCTCGCGCCGCATGCGGCTCAGTTCGGTCGGGTGGGTGGCGGCCCACGCGACCGTGGCTGCCAGATCGGCTGCGTCCGAGGGGCGGAAGAGCAAGCCCGTGCGTCCGTCCTCGACGACCTCGGCCATCGCGCCCCTGCGCGAGGCGATCACCGGCAGCCCGCAGGCAAAGGCCTCCAGAACGGCCATGGGCAGTCCCTCGTAGCAAAGCGACGGGAAGACCAGGAAGGACGCCTCCTGCATCAGGCCGAAAACATCCTCCCGGGTGCGCCGGCCCAGCCACTCTACACCCGGAACGCCGGTGAGCGTTCCGGCCAGCGGCCCGTCGCCCGCGGCCTTGAGGGGCGGGGCGCCGTCGAGGAGCTTCCACGCCGCGGCCAGGGTTGCCAGACCCTTCTCCTCCGACATGCGGCCGGCGAATAGAGCGTATCCTCCGCGTCCCGCTCCCCGGCCCGGGTCCGGCCAGACGAAGTTGGGCTTGACCACGATCTTGGCGGCGGGCAGTCCCCCCTCGACGAAACGCGCCCTCGCGAACCGGGTGAGCGCCACGTAGACGTCTACCGCGCGGCTCCACGTGCCGGCCGCCCCGTGGACGGCAGTCATCCCGGCCAGGGCAGCCGTCGCGGCGCGGCTCGAGCGGTAACATCCATGGAGGATCCCGGGCCAGGCCAACTGGCGGCCGACGCAAGACTCGCAGGGGCCGCTGCCCCGCTCGAGCAGCGCGCCGGGACACAGAAGCCGGTAGTTGTGCAGAGTCTGGATTACGGCAGCGCCTCCCTCCCTGGCGGCGTCGTAGCAGGCCGGCGAGAGCAGCGGAAAGGTGTTGTGGAAGTGGACCACCTCGGGCCGATGCGCGGCCATCAACGACCGGAACTCGTGGCCGGAGGAGCGGTTCCAAACCGCGGAGGCGGCGATCCGGAGGCGGCTCATCCCTATGGCCCTGCGGTTGTCGACTGAGTGCCGTAGCACGGCGTGACCCCGGTCTTCGAGCAGGTGCGCCTCGGAGCGGAAGACCTGGTCTTCCCCGCCGGGCTCGAGATAGTAGTTATGAGCCGTCAGGATCCGCATATCGCTAAACGGCCCGCGGTCGCCACAGACAACCACCGCCCGGGTCGACCACCGGCAGCCATACCAGAGCCGGCGAGTAAGGCGGGAGCGTTCGCCCGGTTGCCGCGCGATCGCCCAGGGCCGGCTTGAGACCGGATGGCGCGGCTCGTCATCAAACGCCTCCTGTCGCGCTGGCTGGCGAGGTCCACCTCCCCGGTAAGGAGCGAGCGAGGGGTTGGACCGCCGCGGATTCGAGCATCTGGGCGTATCGCTCAGCCGAGGCCGCTCCGGCAGCCGCTCCCACCAGGACGCCAAGCGGCGCCATGACGAAGATGTAGGTCATGGGGTTATCGGTAACCATCATCTGGCACGTCCCCAACACAGCCAGGAAGGCGGCGAATTGGAGCTGAGCGTCCGGCTTGCCCCATCTTTCGCTGAACCTGGCCTGTGTCCAGAGCTGCTTGAGGACTCTGAACCAGCCCAGCAGCCACAGGCTGAACCCGACGATTCCGTAGTCGTGCAGGACCCGCAGGTAATCGTTGTGCGGGTGCCCGATCGTGCGGAAGCGGTCTCGCACGAGATAGGCCGACGAGCCCGCACCCTTGCCCACCCAGGGCGAGTCGAGGAACGAATCATAAGTGACTCGCCACAGACTGGCTCGCCCAGAGACGTTGATCGCGACATCGCCCACGTGCAACTGCACATCGCCCAGCAGAAAGCGCTCCCGGAGCGGCTCGATGTTGTTGAACATCCACCAGAAAGTGACCATGGCCAGTCCCAGTGACAACAATCCCCACAGCCAGCCCTTGACCGTGGCCGACACTCGTCCCAGGGTCAGTATCACCAGGCTGGCCACCAGTGCCACGCGCGAGAGGCTCGCACCGATTTCCACCAGGAGAAGGGCTGCCAGGACAAAGGCTCCGCGCGTTCCGAAGCGCCACTTGGATGCGTACCAGGCGACCCCGAACAGGGCGGCAATGCCAAAACTGCGCGGGCCGATCATCTCGTAGGTGCCAAGGCCGCGGCTCAACAGGCACCACAGGTACGCGGCCGCGGCGCACCAGATGCCATACCGGAAGAACATCTGAATGGAGCGCTGGACTTCCCAGGTTTCTGCCAGGCCGGTTGCGAGCAGCGCCAGACCGATGAAGCTCGCCAGGCAAAGAACATTCTGAATGCCGCTGATGCTGGGCGTGTACCAGACCAGCGTCGCCAGGGCCCAGATCACCAGCGCGATGAAGGGCCACACCGTCTTGAGGCCGGCTTTGGAGATCTTGCCGGAGCCGAGCAGAAGTCCCCAGGCGGCAATGGTGTAGAGGATGGTAAGCAGCCCCTGACCCGAGAAACGGGTGCCCAAATCGAGGGAGCCGAGAGCGTCCACGCACCCCATAAGCAGCAGAACCAGTATGATGAACCGTCGCGCCATAGCACCCCCGTGAACGGGCGCCCGTTACGCCGGGCACCAGGCGTTGCGCTTCCGCTGCCGCCGGATCCAGAAGCGCGGCAGCAGGAAACCGTAGGCCAACTTCGCCAGTTGAAGCAAGGCCAGCCGTGCGCCGCCTTCCCTTGCCAGCCGGACTGCGCTGGCCAAGCCGGCCGCGCAGAGGGCCAGCCGCCGCCGGTCGAGAACGCGGCCCGACCGCATGTAGGCAGCGATCAGCTCGTGCTTGTAGATGTGGGTGGGGACATAGCCTTGGCACGGCTCGACGGAGAGAAACGCTCGCGTCATTCCGATCTCCGCTTCGAGTGCGGCCCGGAAATCGCCGCCGCTTGCGGACACCTGTGCAGAGTGACGGCGGTAGAGCCCCAGTTCCTCGTCGAGCGAGTATCCGGTAGCCCCCAACAGGCCGCACATGAAATCGAGGTACAGGTCCGGTCCTCTTCTGAAGGCGCGTTCCGGAATCGGAAACAGCCGCTCCGCAAGTTCGCGGCGCAAGGACACGGCGGCGTTGAAGGTCACGGTTTTCTCCAGGTGGGCATACTTGCCGCGCACCTTCCGGGACCCGCGGAACATGGGGAGTACGGCGCCTAACGGCGTCAGCGACTCGTCGGCCAGGCGCAGCTTGTGACGCACCCAGCTGACCTCGGGCATGGCGGTGAACAGTTCGACCACGCGGGCGACCTTGTGCTCCGCCAGGACGTCGTCGGAGTCGAGCAGGCATAGGATCTGCCCGCTGCTGGCCGCAAAAGCGGTGTTGAACGCCGACCCCTGCCCGCCGTTCGTTTTTCGCAGAAGCCGGATGCGGGCGTCTCGCGCTGCGTACCGCTCAGCCACCAGGCAGGAATCGTCCGTGGAGCCGTCGTCGCAGACCAGAATTTCCTGGACCGGGCGGGACTGCGCCAGGGCGCTCTCGATGGCCGTGCCGAGAAACCGGCCGTAATTGTAGTTAGCGACCAGCACGGAGACTGTCAAATCGCCTGCGCTTGATTGGATCATGTGGATGCCTTCCTCCCGACCGGGCCGAAGCGGCGGTACAACCAGAACGTCACCAGCGCCGAAACCGCCAGGTTCGACACCATACTTGCCGCCGCGCCGGCGAGACCGGCCCAGGCGGTGAAGAGCAGGGCCGAGGCAACGCCTAAGGGCCCTACTACAGCGCCTCGAATCAGGTAATGTTGCGGTTTTTGCACTGCCTGCAGGACTAGCGACCAGCCTGAGGCCAGTGCCGAGAACACCGGCATCAGACCCAGGACCGGGACCAGCCAGGTGTAGCTTCGAAACCTCCCGCCGTAAGCGATCTCCACGATTCGCGGACCGAAGGTCAGCAGCACCAGTTCATAGAGGAGCGATACGCTCACCAGGCCGGCGCTGATCAGCGCGCCTTTGACGCGCAGGTTCCCAGTCCGCCCCGCGCCAAAATCGGCGCTCAAGCGGGGTAGGAACAGGAGAGCGGCGGCCGCTGTCAGCTGACTCATGGGCTGGACGAGGTTGAACACCGCCCGGAACGCTCCGGCGGCAGCGAGGCCCAGGTAGCCCGCGATCAGGAATGTCTGCAGTTGCGTCACGCCGAAGGTCAACAGGGAGGTCGTGCCAAGCCATTTCCCGTACTGCCAGTGCGTGCGCGCCAGTTCCAGGCACTCGCCGGAGAGGATTCCGCCCCAGGCACCGTCGAGGCCCAACTTTCTCCAGGCGGTGGCTGAAGCCGCCGCGGAGGCCACGGCCATGACCAGGAAGGCGCCAAACGGAGACGGCTCTGTACAATGCCGGAGCGCGTACATGCCTCCGATCAGGAACGCTGCGTAGGTGGCGCTCGAGACCAGCGCCGCGGCCGGGCCCGCGGCCACATAACATAAGCGCCGCAACAGCCAGAGCAGGAGCAGGAACGGCAGCGAGATCGCCAGCCCGCAGAAGGCCCGGCGCAGGGAAGCGTCCCCGGTCGCCAGCGCCGCCGCGGCCACTACCAGCGACGCCGCTAGGCTCCAGGCGCCGTGCAGGCAAACCACCCTCTTCAAGTACCGCGGCAAATCGTTCGAGAAACGAGCCGGGCCCAGGACACATGCCGGATCGAGCAACAGGGCGTTGTGAGAGCCGGACAAGAACAGAAACAATGCGAACCCGACCGTGAAGGCGCCGTATTCGGAGGAAGGCAGCCATCTTGCCAGCAGCACGTTCGCTGTGAAATTCACCGCTGAGACCGATCCCTGGTCCAGGCAACTGGCCAGGCCGCGGCCTGCCCAGCGGGCCAGGGGCCGCGGCCTGCCTCGGTCCGGGGCGCAAGCGTACCGCACTGTATTCCACACTTCCGTCATGGCGGCCGCCGGGCCTAGACGTTCGTCTCCGATTCGCGATAGTGATAGTACTTTCCGTAGTAGCCGTAGTAGTGATAGGTGTCGGCCATGTTCTTCTGGATCTGGTTGAGCACCACCCCGACAATGTTGGCGCGCAAGCGCTGGAGCGACACGAGCACGGAACTTACAGCCTTGCGCTCGGTTTCCCCGGCCCGGGCCACGACAATCACGCCGTCGACGATCGTGGCGATCTCGAGCGGCTCGGCGAACCCCAGAGTGGGGGGCGCGTCCACGATCACCAGGTCGTAGGTCTGGACGGCTTCGTCGAGCAGAGGTACCAGCCCTTTGCCGATCAGATCGGTGGCGCGGCGGGAAGGCGCGCCAGCCGGTAGAATTGACAGTTCCGGCAACCCCTCGGCCGACGTGATCGCCGTGCGCCAGTCGGCGCCATCGAGCAACACGCTCGCCAGGCCGCCCGCGGCCGGGATCTGGAAGCGCTTGTGCAGCGAGGGGCGGCGCAGGTCGGCGTCTATGAGCAGCGTCTTGCGCCCCTGGCGGGCGTGAGCCAGTGCCAGGTTGGCCGCCACCGTCGACTTGCCTTCCGCCGGAGAGGCGCTGGTGACGAGCAGCGAGTGTAGGTTGCGTTCGAAATCCGCCAGCAGGATCGAATTGCGCAGGCTTCGAATGGCGTCCTCGTATCCGTGGCGAGTCTGCTCCGCCCCGGACGTGGAGGCGAGCACCAGTTCCTGATGTCCGTTACCGTTTCCTTTCTCGCCGCCCGCGATCAGGGCCAGGCGGCCGCGCCACGACTTTACTGTCGGCAGGTTGCCGATGACTTCTGCCTTTAGAGTACGAGCGACCTGCTCGGGATCGCGGATGGTAGTATCCAGCACGTCCGTGAGAACCGCGACTCCGATCGCCAGCAGGCTCGAGAAGGCGAACGCCAGCGCGACGTTCAGCGGAATGATGGGAAAGACCGGCTGGACGGACGGCCGGGCCGGGTCCGCGACACGGATGGCGCTGTTCTGGAAGCCGGCGTTGATGCCGGCTTCTTTGATCTTGCGTACCAGTTCCTCGTAGAGCTTCTTGTCGGCCTCGGCCTCGCGCTTGAGAGACTGGTACTCGAAGGACCGCGCGTTGAGGCGGTCAAATTCCGCCTTGGTCTGGTTGACGGCGCTTTCGAGCATCCGCTCCCGCGCGACCGCCTGGTGGTATTCCACTTCGACCCGCTGGGCGATATTCTGGCGCGCGCTGTCGAGTAGCCGGCGGGCTTCGGCCAGCTGGGCCGCCGCTTTGCGGTACTCGGGATGATTCGGCCCGTAGTGCTCCCCTACGTCGGCGAAACGGGCCTGCGCTTCGTCGACGCGCTCGGACATCCTTTTGAGCGATTCGCCCTGGGCGGAGACCTGCGCCGCCTCCAGGCTGCCGCCGCGCACCGAGTTCTCCGCGGCCTCTTTGCGGACGCGGTCGCCTTGCGCGCTGGTGTACTCGGTATTGAGCTGGAGCAGGCGGGCCGAAAGGATGCTGGTCTTTTCTTCCGGGTTGATGACGTTCAGCTCGCGCTCGAACCGTACCAGCGCGGCGCTGGACTGCTCCATCTTGGCCTTCAACTCCTCGAGTTGCCTCTCCATGAACGCCGAGAGGCTGGAGGAGGAGCGGTAGCGGATGCTGTAGGTATGGTCGATGTAGGACTGGGCAATGGCATTCGAGACCCCGGCCGCGAGATGCGGGTCGGTGGAGCGGTAGCTGATGAGCAGCAGGTAGGTGTTGCCGGGCCGCGTGACTTTCAGCTTCTTGAGCCGGATGGGAGCTTCCGCCGCATCGGCCGGTTTCACGTCATCCGGAAAGCTGGCGTCGCCGTTGTCGAGCAGTTTAAAGCGGTCGGCCACCGGGCGCAGCACCGAGTCCGACTGGACCAGCTTCACCTGGGTGGCGAGGAACTGGTCGGCGTCATTGGTGCCGGATTGCGTGGCCTCCTCTCCCAGTACGCCGGTGGGCATGCGCCGGTCGATGTCAATGGTGGCTGTCGATTCGTACACCGGCGTGATGCGCGAGGAGACAACCAGCGTGGCAGCTACCGAGGCAATCACGAAGGTCAGGATTTTCCAACGGTGGCGCTTGATGATCCAGAGATACTCGGAGAGCGAAATCGACGACGCTGGCTCGGGCAGAGGGCTGGAAATGCGCCAGCTCTCAGCCGCGGGTTGGGTCTGCCAGGAGGGCGGGGCCGCCATTGGCCTTAGGGCGAGTGGTTCGGGCATTTTTCTTTTCCTCGATGCGAACGCGATAGAGTGGGCGGATCGGGCCCAGGGCTAGTGCCTCCAGACCAGAACGCCAGAGGCGGTGGCAGAGCCGAAGCCTAGAATGCGATCGAGCGCGGTCATGGTGGTCCGCCGCCCGGAGTTGTCGGGAATGTAAAAGACATCGTTGGCAAGCAGCGGAACGTCGGGCGACTTGCGCTCCATAATCTTGCGCAGGGGAATCGGAATCTCGTGCTTCGTGACCGAATCGGCGTCCCGGCGGTAGATGTAAGCGACGGCAGTAGCAAACGGAGTCAGGCCCTCGGCCAGCGCCAGGACTTTCAGCACGCTGGTTTCCGCCCCGTCCTGAAGGACGAAGGCGCCCGGCTTCTTCACGTTGCCCACGACGAACACCTTGCCGGCCTCGGGCACACGGATTTCCTCGCCGCCGGTCAGGCGGAGGTTGAGTTCCGGGTCCGCCGCATCGATGAGACCCTTGACGGGGATCCGCTGTACCAGGGCCGTAGCGGAGCCGCCGGCGGAGGGTTGCGTACAACTCACCAAAATATCGGGTCCGGCGTCCTGGCTGAGGCCGCCGGCGCGGGTCAGCGCGTCAAGCAGCGTCACGGTCCCCACGGCCTGGAAGGTCACCGGAGTCTTGACGGCTCCGGCGACGCTGATCGGCCGGCTGTGATACTCGACCACGGTGACCGCGACCACGGGCTCGACTACCAGGCCGCCGGACCGCAGCGTCTCGGCAATCGCGGTTTCCAGATCGGCTGGCAGCAGGCCCTGCGCCTTGATGCGATGGTCGGTCATGGGCAGGCGAATCATTCCGTCGGGACCTACGCGCACCGTGCGCGTGAACTCCGGAGCGTCATAGACGCTGACGGCGATCAAATCGTCCGGGCCGATTCTCTGGGCGGGCAAGTTGGGCGCGTTGAGGTCTACGAAGGTTCCGTGCGTCTGAGCCGCCGCGGCCGCGCACGCTATCAGGAGCAGAAGGAAGCGAATCATGGGTAGATCCTTACCTTTGTGGATTGCACCGGGCGACATCTCCGGCCGGTTCGGCCTGGTTTCGAAAGTTGCGTTCCAGGTCGCTAAGCCGCTCGCCGAGTGCGGCCAGCAGCATATCGAGCGGCCCTCCGTGACCGGCTTCGGCCTCGACTGAGCGCAGGATGGCGGCACGAGCGAAGTCGGAGATGCTCGGAGATCCCTTACGCGCGCAAACCCCGGCCAGCCTGCCGTATTCTTCTTCGGTCAGCCGGAAATTCACCAAACGGTTGCGAGGTTTCAAC
This sequence comes from Bryobacterales bacterium, assembly GCA_963841635.1. Lineage (GTDB taxonomy): Bacteria > Acidobacteriota > Terriglobia > Bryobacterales > Bryobacteraceae > DASWZN01. Next base: position 5,138,115 of record CAWJDO010000002.1, on the reverse strand, counting down.
CCGGACATATCGGCGATTTGGAGCGGCGCTATCCACGCGGTGGCAGCAAGACCACCAGGCATAGCTCGCGCTTCGTGAGTCCCGAAGCTCTTCTGGAAAACAAGCCGCTGCCACGCGCCGTCCGCCCTCGTTCGAGCGGCTCCTCCGGCCCCGTCCAGGTGCCAGGTGCTGCGGCGCTGTGGTACAGCTAGCTTACAGCCAGTAGATCGTCGCCAGGCGCCAGATCTTTAGGGTCGTCGCCGGAGAAAGATATGAGGGCCTCCAACGAAGTCCGTCGCCGGACTCCTCAGATCGGCCGTCCGCTCAGGCGTTACGAGTGCCGCAGCTGCGGCGGAAGGCGGCTCGCCCCAGCGGCTAACGGAGGCGTTGAACGCTCCGGACGCGCGGGGAAACGCCGGTGGTCTCGCTGTCCTCGGACACCGGGATTCCGGGGCGCTCGGCCGCCGGCCTCAGTCTTTGGTTTGCCTGAAGTCCGCGGAAACGTGCCAAATGAACAGCGCCGCCACCAGCAGGCCAGGCATGACGAACGACTCCGCCGGAGGATCGGTGACGAGCCAGAAGATAACGCAGAGGAGGGTGGCAGCCCAGATGACGAACCACTGAAGCTTGTTTGGATACCACATCGGTGCACCTCGGTCGGGCCTGCCCGGACGAGAACCGTCATGCTAGCACGAAGCGGCGCGCTGGCCGCTGAAAGAACCTTCACGTCATCGTGAGGCGGTCCCGTGGCTGGGAACGGGTCCTGTCCGGCCTGCCCCGGTGGCTTGCAGTCGTACGGTCTCTCCGCTGGTCGAGCCGAGCCTCGGACCGGGGAGAAGAACCCCGGCCAGGTTGAGCGGGTCGGCGGCTGAAACCTCGAGCGCGTCGGCCGGAGCGCTCTGGCGTCGCAGCGCGCGGAGCAGGTCGAGGGCCTCGGGCAGGGCAAACTGCTCGCCCACGAAAGCTCCGGCGAAGCGACCGCCGCGGATCTCCCCGCGCGCCTCCATACGGCGCAACGCCACCAGCATCTCGCGCCACGGCGGCGCAAGCGTCTCCCGGGCCGCCAGTTCCCTCAGGACGACGCCCCAGCGCCGGAGCAACTGGCGGGCGAACGCTTCGGCCGCCGTCTCGGAAGCGGGCGCCGGGCCCGGGACCAGAGGCCGCAGCAGCGCCCAGCGTCCGGCGGCGTGCCTCGGGCGCGCCTTTCGTCCCCGACCCTGCCCGCGGCGCCGCTTAGGATCGACCAGGGAGCGCAGGTTCTCGAAACCGTCCGCGGTCACCAGACCCGCCGCCACCAGTTCCCACAGCGCATCTTCCGCCTCGCTCGGCAGGCGGCCGGTGGCGCGCTGCAGGTCGGCGAAAAACGATGCTCCGCGATGTTCGAGCTGCTCCATCACCTCTTGAGCCGCAGGCGAAAGGCTCGCCTCCTTTTGGGCAGCATCGGGCGGCGGACTGAAAGCCACCAGCGTCTCCGCATCCTCGCGCAGGAAGAGCGTCAGCGGCGCGGCGCGCGTGGGCCGGACGCGATGCGCGCCGCCCGGCTCGTCGAAGGCGGGATGCGGCGAGAGCCGCCCCCACATCACCTCGCCCGACAGGCAAAGGCGGTCGAGAAACTCCGGGTCGTAGCGGGCGATGCGGCGCGGAAGCACCACGGATTCCCAGGCGCCCGCCGGAACCTCGTATCCCTGCAGCTGGCGGATGACGGCCAACGTCCCATCGACGCCATGCATTTGTGAACCGCGCGCCAAGTGCTGCCAGCGCGCCAGGAAGCGGACGAAATCGGCCGTGGTCGCGGGTTCGATCTCGCCGCGCAGCCGGCCCAGCGTGAGGCGATGGATGCGCGCCAGCAGGCGCCGGTTGGCCCATTCCGGCTCGCCCGTCCGTTCCGCCGTGAACTGGCCGCGCAAAACCTGCCCTTCGGCCTCCAGGCGCGCCAGGCCGCTTTCCACCAGCCAATCCGGCAGGCACAACCGCGCGGCCAACGCGGTGGCTTTGACCGGACCGGTGGATTCCAGCCAGCCGCGCAGGATCTCCGCCGCGGCGCTTTCTTCGGAGGCCTCGTAAGCCCGGCGCGCCAGATCGAGCCGCTCGGCGGGCACCCAGAACGCGCGGCCGTCCACCGGCAGGATGGCGGCACGCCGCGAGCACGCCAACTCCTCGAACTGCGCGGTCCACTCCGGAACCGGCGCGAGCATAACCAGCGTGAGCAGGGCGTCGTGCAACTCGTCGGCATCGCGCACCAGCGGCCAGGCTTCGGCGGCCACCTGCGCGATGGCCTGCGGATCGAGCGCGCCGGCACCGGCGGCCAGATCGGGCGAGAGCGTACGGCGCAACTGCACGGCCCGGGCGCGACGCTCTTCGAGGGGCGCATCGTCCAGGAAGGCGTACGGGTTCGCGTTCAGGATCTCGTGCGAGAACGGCGAGGGCTCGGCGGTGTCGATGGCCACGGTCTCGATGGCGCCCGCCTGAATTCCCGCGAGCACGGCGCGCAAGCCGTCGAGATCCATAGCCTCGTGCAGGCAGTTCGCGATGGTCTCTTCGACGAACGGATGATCTGGGATGCGGATCTCGCCCACCAGGTTCTCGGCGCAGGCCGCCTGATCGGGGAAGACGGCCGCCAGCAGGTCGTCCGAGCGCATGCGCTGCAGGGGCGCGGGCACCTTGCGCCCGCCCGAGAAGCGCAGAATGGCGAGCGCGCGGGAAACGTTCCAGCGCCAGCGGGCCGTGAACATCGGGGAATCGAGCAGCGCCTGGGTCAGCAGGTGCTCGACCGTCTCCGGCCTGAGGAATTCGAAGACGATTTCGAGCGGGAAGGAATGCTGCTCGGCGAGAGAAATGACGATGCCGTTGTCGGTGGCCGCGGCCTGCAACTCGAAATTGAAGCTGCGGCAGAAGCGCTTGCGCAGCGCCAGTCCCCAGGCGCGGTTGATGCGGGCGCCGAATGGGGCGTGGAGAACGAGTTGCATGCCGCCCGCCTCGTCGAAGAAGCGCTCCGCGACAATGCGGCCCGCCGATGGCAGCGCGGCTAGCGCGGCCTTCCCGGCGCGTACGTAGAAAACGGCCTGGCTGGCGCCGCCGCGATCGAGGCCGCACTCGGCCACCAGAAACGCTTCGGCATCCTGCGGCGCGCGGCCGGCAATCTCCTCGCGCAGGAGCGAGAACTCGCGCGAGAGTTCGGCGGTGCGGCCTGGCGCCTCGCCGCGCCAGAAGGGGAAGTTGGGTGGCGCGCCCTGGGCGTCTTCGACACGCAGCCGTCCCGGCTCGATCCGGCGAATCCGCCACGAGCTGGTGCCCAGCAGGAAAATATCGCCGGCCATGCTCTCGACCGCGAAATCCTCGTCCACCGTGCCCACCACCGTGCCCTCGGGCTCCAGAACCACCTGGTAGTTGGCGTTGTCCGGGATGGCGCCGCCCGAAGTGATGGCAGCCAGGCGCGCGCCACGGCGTCCGCGCAGCCGGCCGTTGATGGTGTCGTGGTGCAGGAGCGCGCCGGCGCGGCCGCGCGAGGTCGCGATGCCGTCCGACAGGATCTCAACCACCTTGTCGAACGCGGTGCGCTCGAGGCGGCGATAAGGATACGCCCGCCGCACCAGAGCGAACAGGTCGTTCTCGCTCCAGTCGTCCGTCGCGGCCGCGGCCACGATCTGCTGCGCCAGGATATCGAGCGGCGTCTCGGGAATGACCAGCCGGTCGAGTTCGCCCGAGCGTATGGCGCGCACCAGCGCGGCGCATTCGAGCAGCTCGTCGCGCGTCGTGGCGAAGATGCGGCCCTTGGGCGTCGCGCCCATCCAGTGGCCCGACCGGCCGATGCGCTGGAGCCCGACTGCAATCGAGCGCGGCGATCCGATCTGGCACACCAGATCGACCGAACCGATATCGATGCCCAACTCGAGCGAGGCCGTCGCCACCACCGCCTTCAACTCGCCCTTCTTGAGCCGCTCTTCCGCGTTGAGCCGCAGGCGGCGGGCCAGGCTGCCGTGGTGCGGCAACACGGCGTCCGGTCCCAGGCGCTGGCCCAGGTGGTGGGAGACGCGCTCGGCCAGGCGCCGCGTATTGACGAAGACCAGCGTGGTGCGGTGCTCGCGGATCAGGTCGGCCAGGCGGTCGTAGATCTCCTCCCACATCTCGTTGCTGGCCACCGGGCCGAGTTCGTCGCGAGGCACCTCGATGGCCAGGTCCATTTCGCGGCGATGGCCGATGTCGATGATGACGGCGGCCGGGCTGAGGAATTGCGCCACATCCTCTACCGGCTTCACCGTCGCCGAAAGGCCGATGCGCTGGGGTCGCGCGCGCCCACCCGCTTCGACCAGCGCGTCCATCCGGGCCAGCGTGAGCGCCAGGTGCGAGCCGCGTTTGTCGTCTACCGCGGCGTGAATCTCGTCCACGATCAAGGTGCGCGTTGTGCGCAGCGCCTGCCGGCTCTTCTCGGCCGTAAGCAGGATGTAGAGCGATTCGGGCGTCGTGACCAGGATGTGCGGCGGCCGCTCCAGCATCTTGCGGCGCTCCCAGGCGGTGGTATCTCCCGTTCGTAGCGCGGTGCGTATGGGCGCCAGCGCGATGCCGCGTTCGGCGGCCAGCGCGGCGATTTCGGCGAGCGGGATTTCGAGATTCTTGCGGACGTCGTTGCTCAGCGCCTTGAGCGGCGAGAGGTAGACCACTTCGACCTCGTCTGCGAGCGGGCCCTTGCGCGCGGCGCGCACCAGGCCATCCAGGCAGATCAGGAACGCCGCCAGCGTCTTGCCGGAGCCGGTGGGCGCGGAGATGAGCACGTCGCGGCCCGCGCGGATCTCAGGCCAGCCAAGCGTCTGGGGCTCGGTGGCGCGGCCGAACCGCGTTAGGAACCACTCGCGAACGAGGGGGTCGAAATCGCGCAGGGGCATGGGGCTGATCCCATTGTCGCAAGGGGCGGGATCAGTTGAAATCGAGCGCCATTTGCTGGCCGTCGACTGCACTCCGCCGGATCTCGCCCGGCTCGTCCTTGATCCAGGACAGCTCCCAGGAGCACTCGCGGGCCAGATCGAGGTCCCCGCGGCTGCGCGCCTGGTCGCGGAGCAGTTCGTAGATGTGCGCGGCTTCCCGCAAGCGCTCCTCCTTCTTGAGGAAGCCGAAGGACCGGATGGCGAGCTCTTTGGCCAAGTCCCAGTCGTTGAGAAGCGCCCATTCGAGCGCGTGCTCGATCTCGGGGATGAAGGCGGCCCGCCCCGGCAAAGCAGCGGCGTGCGCTCGCCGCAGGGCGTTTGCGTCCGGCGTGAGGAGAGCCGCCTGGTGCGATCGGGCACTCATGCGGAACCGCGCGCCCGCGAAGTCCAGGGGGTCCACGAAGCCCTCCTCCACCAGTCGCTCGCAGGCGCGCTGCGTGGCGTCCGCGGCGAAGCTCGCGATGGCGCCGGCCAGTTCCAGCGGGAACCCGTTCCGCCTGCAGACGCCCATCGCTCTCCACAACCGCTCGCATTCCGGATCGGCGGGCGGGCGGCCGGGATACGTGCTTGCCATCGATGAAATGGCGACGCTGCCGGGCCATGGGTCGCGCGTCGTGATCAGCGCTGAGGCCAAGCCTTCCGCCGGAGGCGCCACGGGCGTCTCGCCCGCTACGTCATCGAGCACAAGTAGCACCCGATGCTGGAGGGCATTCGCCAGCAGCGCTGGCGCCGGGATATCGAGCTGACTGTCAGGACGAATCCCGCGAGTTTGGTCACGCCGGCCCCGGCGGCCGTAACGATCAGGTTGTAGGCGCCCACCACCGGCGCCGCCCCCGCCGTCAGCGTCAGCGTGGTAGTGCCATTGCCCGGCGACGCGATGCTGGTGGGCGAAAAGCCGGCGGTGACCCCGGAGGGCATGCCGCTCGCCGAAAACGAGATGGCCGATTTGCAGCCGTCAGCGAATCGAAAAACAAGTGCGGAGACTCGTCACGGCTGTGGGGCATGGCTCCAACGTCCACGCCGGCCTCCGTCCAACTCCCTGAAACGAAGGAGGCCGGACCTGGACGTCCGGCGCAGTTCTCGAGAGCCGCCCGAGTCCACAACTAAGTGGCATTGGGGCGCACGGGCCGATACGCTCCCGCTACCCCTCTGTGCGGTTGCGCGGCGGGCGCAGCGCCAGCGAAAGCAGGGCGCACACCAGCGCCATGCCGGCCAGGATCAGATACACCTGGTTGTATCCGGAGGCGATGTTGCCCGCGGCTTTGGCCCGGTCCACCACGTGTGCGAAATACTTGGGCACCAGGAATCCCGAAGCTCCGAAGGCCGTGAACACCAGCCCGTAGTTGGCGCCCATGTTTTTCGGACCGTAGTAGTCCGCGGTCAAGGAAGGCATAAGCGCCAGATAGCCTCCGAAGGCAAACACACCCAGGCACAGGCCCGGCAGGAGTTGCCCCAGGCCGGTCGCTCCTCGCACTACGAAGGCACAGGCGATCGCCGCGCACAGACCCATCGTCAGCATGGTGCGCACGCGTCCCAGGCGGTCCGAGACGCTGCCCCATACGAGTCTTCCGACGCCATTGAAAATGGCCACGATACCAACCGCCGCGCCCGCTGAAACCGCCGTCTTCGGCATGGTTCCAGCCAGCGGCGCAACCTGGCTGATCGCGGTCAGCCCGACCGAAGCGCCCAGGAAGTAGACCACCCAGAGCGCATAGAACTGCCACGTCGCGAGCATCCCGCCGGGCGGAGTGTTCTCACGAGCCGAAACCGCTGCCGCGCGCGGCTGCCATCCCGACGGCCGCCACCCCGCCGGTGGCGCCTTGCAGAATTGCGCCGCGGTCACAACTCCAACCACCGAGATGACGGCGATTACGATAAATGTGCTGGGAATCGTAGATGCGAAGTGAGCGGGATCCTTTCCGATTAACTTCTCGATGAGCGGCGCGAACACCAGGGGACTTACTCCGATGCCCATAACCGCCAGGCCGACCATCATGCCGCGCTTGTCCGGGAACCATTTCACCAGTGTCGCGATCGGGGCCACGTAGCCAAACCCCGTACCCAGTCCCACCACGCAGCCGTAAGTTACGATAAGTGCGCTTGGGTTCCTGCCGAACACCGCCGACAGCACCCAGCCCACGCCAATCAGTACGCCTCCGACGCTGGCCACCAGGCGCGGTCCCGAGCGGTCCTGCCACAGGCCGCCTAAGATGGTCCCCGCAACCAGGGCCAGAATAGAGTAGCTGAACGGGTCGCTGGTCTGCACGTTCGTCCAGCCGTAAGCCCGTGCCAGCGGTCCGCGGAAAACGGACCACGAATACAGCATGCCCAGCAGCACCTGCATCAGAATAGGCGCCACGGCGTACTTAGTGCGCGAAACAGCCAGTTGGGTCGCCGGCGTAGCCATAGGTTCTCCGGTCTCCACGGGTCATCACAGGCTGACCTGGTGGATCAGGGTAGTATGGCACGAGAGGGCGGGACTTGTAAAAGCGGATGTAGGCGGGGCGCCGGGTTGCTCCCGCGGCGCCCTGGTTGCCCGATCGGGCTACATCCCCGAGGTACGGGCTCTGTGTTCGCTCGATTCCTGCTGCAGGTTGAGGAATTCCTCAAGCTGCCGGTGCGCCTCTTCCTTGCTGATCCCGTAGCGCTCCTGGATCTTGCCGACAAGCTGATCGCGTTTGCCCTGGATCTGAGTGAGGTCGCTGTCCGTCAGCTTCCCCCATCGCTCTTTTACTTTGCCAGTGTATTGTTTCCACTGTCCTGCGAATTGATCCCAGTTCATATATAGGTACCTCCTGGAATGCAAAAGCAATCGCCCGGCCAAAACGAAAGCCATAGAAAACTCGCCAACGCGGCAACCGGGATCGAGCGAAAAACGAATGCGCCGGATAGAAATTTCCTATCGGCGCCGCTGCGTGGCAGCCCTCGGGCCTCGCCTGGCGCCGTGGCGGATGTGCACCACGACCACTTGCATCTCTCGTTCCAAGACCCGGAATATCACGCGGTACACGTGAGGCTGGCGGCCACACAGCAGGCCACACAGCAAATGTTTGAGCTGAGCCTTTTCAGGTGTCATAGGGCATCGGTTTGGCCGTTTCTCGATGCTGAGAATGGCATCCTTGAGCCCCTGGTGCCATTTCCTGGCCGCTCCGGAATGGTCGGCGTCGATCTCTTACAGGCGGACAAAGTCGCGCTCGGCGCGGGAGGTGAGATTAACGAGGCATGCCATGCCTGGCTTCGAAGTCGTCGAAGAACTCCCTCGCCGGCCTGACCCTGCCCTTTTCGCGTCCTCAAGACCTTGACGAATGCCTTCCTGCGGATCGGAGCGAGCAGCGATGTCGAGCAGGCGCTGATAGGCCGCGGCATCCTGCACCACCGCCGCCGCCTTCCCCTTCACGGTGAGCACCACGGGGCGCTGGCTTTTCTTCAGCTGCTTCATGAAGTCGCCTGAGCGGCGGCGAAAGGTCGTTAGTGACTGGATATCTTTCGCGATGTCAAGCATGGGCGGTCTCATCTTGAAGCACCTTTTTAGGTGCTCCCGTCTTACCACGCCGCTAGAGCAAACTCAGCGGGTCCACGTCGATCACCACCGCTGTGGCTGGCCAGCGGCGGCTCTCGGCATAACGGCGCACGGTTTCGAGCGTCTCCTTGAGCGCCGTGCGGCTGGCGGCCTTGATGAGCAACTGGTAGCGGTACTCGCTCTTGAGGCGCGGCACCGGGGCCTCGGCCGGTCCCAGCATCTTGATGTGGTCGGGCGGCGGCGTGAGCAGCACACCGAGCTCTCCGCTCATCCGCAGCGCATCCTGTTTGCTCTCGCTGCGGACCAGTAGGTTGGCCAGCGCGCTGAACGGCGGGTAGCGCATCAGCCGGCGGAATTGCAGCTCCTTGTCGTAGAAGCCGTCATAATTCTGTGCGGCGGCGAAGCGCACGGCGTAGTGGTCGGGGTTGATGGTCTGCACCAGCACCTCGCCCTTGATGTCGCCGCGGCCGGCGCGTCCGGCCACCTGAGTCAGTAACTGGAAGGTGCGTTCGGCGGCGCGGAAATCCGGCATGCCCAGCCCAACGTCGGCGGAGATCACCCCCACCAGCGTGACGTTGGGGATATCGTGCCCCTTGGCGATCATTTGGGTGCCTACCAGAATGTCGTACGCGCCTTCCCTGAAGCCGTCCAGAATGGTTTCGTACTGCCGCTTGCCGGTCACGGTGTCGCGGTCCATGCGAGCCACGCGCGCCTCGGGCAGGATGCGGTGCAGTTCCTCCTCGACGCGCTCGCTTCCGATTCCCAGGAAGTAAATGTGCTCGCTGTGGCACTTGGGGCAATGGCTCGGCACCCGCTCGGCGTAGTTGCAGTAATGGCACAGCAGGCGCTGGTCGCGACGGTGGTAAGTGAGCGTGACCGAACAGTTGACGCACTGGATGCGCTCGCCGCAGGAGCGGCAGGCGACGAAACTCGAAAAGCCGCGCCGGTTGAGCAGCAGCATGGTCTGCTCGCCCGCGGCCAGACGCAATTGGATCTCCTCGATCAGCTTTCGGGAAAACGTGCTCTGCTTGCGCGTAGCCAGGAACTCGACGCGCATGTCGATCAGTTCCACCAGCGGCAGCGGCCGCTGCTCGATGCGCTCCGGCAGCAGCAACAGCGTGTACTTGCCGCGCTCGGCGTTGTACCGGCTTTCGAGACTCGGCGTGGCCGAGCCGAGCACCACGCAGGCGCCGGCCGCGCGCGCGCGCACGATGGCGACATCGCGGCCATTGTAGCGCGGCGTCTCTTCCTGCTTGTAGCTGGAATCGTGCTCCTCGTCCACCACCACCAACCCAAGATCCTGCACCGGAGCGAAGACGCCTGAGCGTGTCCCCACCACCACTCCCGCAGCGCCGGAGCGGATGCGGCGCCATTGCTCGCCACGCTCGGCGTCGCCGAAGGCCGAATGCAGGATCGCCACCCGGTCCCCGAAACGGTGAAAGAACTGCCCCGCCATGGCCGGCGTGAGCGCGATCTCCGGGACCAGCAGCAGGGCCCCCCGTCCCGCCGCCAGCGTGGCGTCGATGGCGTTCAGGTAAACCTCGGTCTTCCCCGAGCCCGTCACGCCCTGCAACAGGAAAGTGCGGAATTGTTTCGCGTCGATGGCCGCGCGGATGGATTCGAACGCCGCCTGTTGGTGCGGGTTGAGCAGGTGGGGGGCGCGGTTGTACGCGCTGGAGATGGGCGATAGCTCCGGGCGCACGGTCAGGATGCCCCGCCGTCCCAGGGCGCGCGCGGCCTCGCCGGCGTTCTTCACCGCGGCCTCGAGGTCTTTCAGGTTGTGCGAGCCGGGGTGCAGGTCCAGATAGGCCAGCAGCTCGCGCTCGGCCTTTTTGTACTTGCCCTCGGGTGCCTGAGCCACCGCCTCGATGCGCAGCCGTGCGGAAGGCGAACGGAACGGATCGCGCTGCGCCTCGACGTCCTCGATCTGGACGAAGGCGCGCTTTTCGAGGCCGCGCAGCAGGCGCGCCGCGTCGGGCAGCTTGCGAGCCAGTTGCGTGATCGAGACCGATCGGAACTCCAGCGCGCGCATGAGTTGCACCGCCGGATCCTCGGCCGAGTCCGTGAGCGAGAGCTGGCGCAGGGCGTCGCGGCCGCCATCGGTGAGCGTGTAGACTTTGCCGTGCCGGATCTCGCCGCCCACGGGAGCCATGGCGCGCAACACCTCGCCCAGTGGGGCGCAGTAGTAGTCCGCGATCCACCGCCCCAGCGACAGCATATCGGCCGTGAGGGCGGGCTCGGCGTCCAGAAGGCGTAGCGCGTCGCGCGTCTCGTTCTCGGGCGGCTGGGAGTGCACGCGCACCACGAAGCCGGTCATCTTGCGCGTCCCGAACGGCACCAGCAGCCGGCAGCCCGGCTTCACGCGATGCCGCAGAGTCTCGGGCAGCCCATACGTGAACGCCCGCTCCAGGGGCACGGGCAGGCTGACATCGCAATAGAGCGGTAATGTTTCGGGCGTCGCCAAGTCTTCCGCCATCAATGCGAGTTCACACCCCATATAAGGAGATAGTGAGGTGGAGGAGCAAGCATTCTCTATCGTAGCTTTACACGGCCGCCCCGACTCGCTCAAAATGGGTCGCAGGAGGGGCGCCATGCCGGAACGGCCCAAGCGTGAAACCGTGGATCTTTCGCAGTATCCCGATATGGTGGTGGTCTACCTGGGGATGCGGGTGAACACCCTGACCGGAATCAAGACGGTGTTGGGCTTCAACGGGCAGATCTCGAAAGCGGTCGAAGCGAAACCCGACGGCCTGCTGTTGCACGAACCCATCACGTACTCGCTGCGCCAGGTCGGAATGCGTCAGTACTGGCGGGATTTCGACTCGCTCGAGGCGTGGACGCGCTCGGAGCCGCACAAGCTATGGTGGCGGGACTTCCTTCAAGACAGCGGCGGCACCGGCTTCTGGCACGAGACCTACCTGCGGCGCGGCGGCATGGAAGCAGTCTATATCGACATGGCCACGCGGATGGGGTTCGCCCGTTTCGCGCCGGTCAAGGCGGCCAGAGGCTCGATGTTTTCGGCGCGGACGCGCGCCCGTGCCGCCGGCCAGACCGTCGGCCGGCCCGTGATCGGCGAGGACGAATTCTACGCTGGGCCGTCAGAGCCGGGACGAGCTACCCCATGATCCGTTCCAGGAACTCCGGAATCTCGAAGACCGCGCGGTTCTGGATGGCCGTGACGCTGGCGCCATAGCGGGCGAAAGTGGCGGGTTCGAGAAGCTCGCCGACGGCCTTCGCGATCCCGCGGAAATTGGGCAGCACCAGCCCAGCGCCCTGCTCCACCACCCACTCGGCGTTGTAGCGCTCCTGCGGCAGCGTGTAGGCGTTTCGTTCCACGATCACCGGGAGGTTCATGGCCAGCGCCTCGCTGATCGATCCAGGCCCCGGCTTCCCAATGAAGAAATCGCTCAGGTGCATGTAATTGCGCACCTCGGTGGTGAAGCCCTCCACGAAACACGGCATGCGGAACTTGTGTGCGCGCAGCTTCTCGTAGAGCCTCTGGTTGTGGCCGCAGATCAGGATGAGCTGCAATGCCAGGCCGGACCGATCGAGTCGCTCGGCGATCTCGATCATCACCGAGTTCCCTTCGCCGCCGAACAGCACCAGGCCGGTGGGCAGCGCGGGATCGAGACGCAGGCGCCCGCGCTCCGCGTCGCGACTGGTCTCGACCGGTTCGTAGAAGCGCGGGTGCAGGATCATGCCGGAGGCGCGGAAGATGTGGTCGTCGGGACGGCCCAGGGCGCGCGCCTGCTCGACGGCCTTGGCCGACCCGCAGATCACGTAGTCGGACTCGCGCTCGATCCAGAAGTGCGGCGGGTAGTCCGCCACGTCGGTCAGGATGGTCGCGAACGGCACGCCGGGAAGTGCTTTGCGCACGCTCTCGACCAGAGCGCGGTCGAAGTTCGGCACCAGCGAAACCACCAGGTCCGTGTCGCGGCCGCGCCAGAAGCCTTCGAGCAGGCGCACCTGTTTGGGGTGATAGAGGCGAATCAGTTGGTGCATCCCCCACAGCAGTTGCGCCGAGCCGAGCGTCCAGCCCTTCTTCAGGAGCAGGTTATAGACGTCCTGCAGGCGCAGGCCGAAGTACTTTCGAAAGATGTCGAGCGGGTCCATCACCTCCTGCAGGTTGATCAGCCGGATCTCCCAGGGCCGCCCGCTGCGCTCGATGGCCAGACTTAGAGCATTCGCTGCGCTGCGATGGCCGCCGCCGGCGTCGAAATACAGGAAGTCGAGGCGTTTCATCGTACTTGTAATGATTCTTCCACACTTGCAGACCTTCGGGTCGAAAGAACATCCTTCTTAACCATTGTTTTTTGTGACATTCATGGGCGTGTAATATCAGGCGGGTACAAATGAGTCATGCGCTGCGATATGCACGTGCATACAATTCATTCCGGGATGTGCACGCTGCCGGTGTTGAGCAGCGTGTGTCGGGAGAGTTACACGCAGCCTGACGCCCTCTACGCACGCCTCAAGCGTGCTGGGATGGACCTTGTCACGGTCACCGACCACGACTCCATCGATGCCGCGGAGGCGCTGCGGAGCCACGACGATTTCTTTCTGAGCGAAGAAGTCACCTGCCGCATGCCGAGTGGCACCGAGATCCACCTGGGCGTCTACGACATCACCGACCGCCACCACGTCGAGATCCAGCGCCGTCGCGCGGACATCGAGTCCCTGGCGGCGTACCTCGACGAGCAAGGCCTGTTTTTCACCATCAACCACCTGTTCTCCTGCCTGACCGGACGCCGGCACGCCTCCGATTTCGACCGGTTCGAGGCCCTCTTCCCCGGCTTTGAAACACTGAACGGCCACATGCTGGGGAGCATGAACCGGCGCTCGGCCGAGTTGGCAGACCTGCTGGCGAAGGCGCCTGTGGCGGGCAGCGATGCGCACACGCTCTCCTCCGCGGGGCTGGCCTGGACCTCGGTTCCCGGCGCGCGAACCAAGGCCGAGTTTCTCGAGGCAGTGCGGAGAGGCCGCGCGCGAGCCATCGGCGCATCGGGAACGTATTGGAAGCTGACTGCCGACGTCTTCCGCGTCGTTGCCTCGATGGCCTGCGAGAATCCGGCAACGCTGCTGCTGGCGCCCCTTGCGGCACTGGTGCCACCCGCCATCGCGATCAACTACGCGCTTGAAGCCGTGTTCCTGTGGCAGTGGACGCGTCGGCTGGGATGGACCCGGCCGCGCACCTTTGCCGGCGAGCCGGGCGCTTCTCCGGCGGTGGCGCCATGACGACAGCGAGACCGCTTTTCGACCTGATCGTGGCGGGCGACTACGGGCTGATGCGCCGTGTGAACCGCTGGCGCGCGCCGCGTTGGATCCGGCTGTGGATGATCTGCGCGACGCGTGGCGGCGACGGGTGGTTGTGGTGCACGCTGGCCGCGCTACTGCTCGCCTTCGGCGGACCCCTTCGCATGGAGGCGGTGAGTGCGGGTGCGTTGGCCGTGGGCGCCGGCATCCTGACGTTCCTCAAGTTGAAGCACTGGACCGGACGCAAGCGCCCCTGCGCCATCGAGCCGCACTGCTGGGCGACGCTGCTGCCCCCGGACCAGTTCTCGTTCCCCTCCGGTCACGCCATCACGGCTTTCGCGGTTGCAATTGCGGTCGGTTCCTTCTATCCCGTCCTGCTCGCGGGACTGCTGTTTTGCGCCGTGAGCGTGGCGGTTTCGCGAGTCCTGCTCGGCATGCACTTCCTCAGCGACGTGACCGCCGGCGCCATGATCGGCAGCCTCCTGGGCTACGCCGCGGCCGCCGCGATTCACTGAGGCCGCAGACCCGGGACTGGCTCGAATTTCGCCGCTCTAGCGAAATTCGTGCCTGTCCCACAATCCGTCGTGCGCCCACGCCCGCATCGCGAGCAGCGCCCCGCCCGCCTGCCGCTATAATCCTCACTGAGTGCTGACCGCCTTCCTGATCTTCCTCGGCACGTACCTGGTCCTCGCATCGGCCGCCTGCCGGGCCTTCGCGTCGGCCGCACCGGTGCCGCCATCATCGGCGCGGCGCTCATGATCGCCTTCAACGTGCTCACCTTCTAGGAGGCCTACGCGTCCATCGACTACGACACTATCATTCTTCTCTTTGGAATGATGATCGTCGTCGCGAACCTGCGCCTCTCCGGTTTCTTCCGCGCCGTGGCGGCCTGGGCCGTCGAGCGGGCCCACCGGCCGGTCCTGATGCTCGCTGCGATCGTCGCGGTCTCGGGCGTTTTCTCGGCCGTGTTCGTCAACGACACCATGTGCCTGGTGCTAACGCCGCTGGTGCTCGAAGCGGCGGTGGCCCTGCGGCGCAACCCCGTGCCGTTCCTGCTCGCCGTCGCCATGGGCGCCAACGTGGGCAGCGTGGCAACCATCACCGGCAACCCGCAGAACATGATGATCGGCAGCTTCTCGCGGATCGGCTACGGCGCGTTCGTCGCGGCGCTGGCCCCGGTGGCCGCGGTCGGATTGGTGCTGACCGTGGCGGCGATCGTGATCGCGTACTGGAAGGAATTTCGCGTGGAGGAGCGCGTCGAAATCGAAAAGCCGGCAGTGAGGATCGACCGCCTACTCATGTGGAAGTTGCTGGCCGTGGCGGCGGCCATGCTGGGCTTCTTCATCGCCGGCTGGCCCGTGCCGAAGGTGGCCCTGCTAGCAGGCGCGGTGCTCCTTCTCACGCGCCGGGTGAAGCCGCAGAAGGTCTACCACGAGATCGACTGGCAGTTGCTGGTGATGTTCATCGGCCTCTTCATCGTGATTGCCGGGATCGAGAAGACGGCGCTGGCGGCCGACTTTTTCCAGTTCGCGGCGCGATTCGGCCTGGGACGGGTGGGCGTGCTGAGCGCCACCTCGGCCGTGCTTTCGAACATCGTGAGCAACGTGCCCGCCGTGCTGATCTTCAAGCCGCTGATCCCGCACCTGGCCAACCCCCGGCAGGCGTGGCTGGTGCTGGCCATGTCCTCGACCCTGGCGGGCAATCTGACCCTGCTCGGATCGGTGGCCAATCTGATCGTGGTCGAGCGGGCGCGCCACCAGGTGCGAATCAGCTTTTGGGAGTATTTCAAGGTCGGCGCTCCGCTGACACTGGCGACCATCGTGGCAGGTATCCTGTTGCTGAGGTGAACATCCAGGTGCCCACCGGCTGGCCGCTCGAAGGCGATCCTGCGATCCGCTGGCAGAAGCTCGCCGATCTATGCGGCGCTGACGCCCAGACCGTCGCGCGCGAACGCGCCCGCGTCGCAGCCGAGGGCTGGGGCGCGCAGCTCCTCGCCCTGCAGGATCCGGCTGGCACCTGGGCCAACGGTCTCTACACGCCGAAATGGACCTCCACCACCTACACCCTGCTCCTGCTTCGCAGCCTCGGCCTGCCGGCCGGAAACGAGCAGGCCCTGGCGGGTTGCCGCCTGCTGCTCGACGCCGGCCTGTTCCGCGATGGCGGCATCAACCTGTGGAGGAAGACCCACAAGACCAGCGAGACCTGCGTCAGTGGCATGGTGCTCTCTATCGCGGCGTTCTTCGGCTTGCGGGATCCGCGCCTGGAAACGCTGGCTGGCTATTTGTTTCACGAGCAGATGGGCGACGGCGGCTGGAATTGCCGGCGCGCTCGCGGCGCGACCCACGGCTCGTTTCACACCACCATCTGTGCTCTCGAGGCGTTGCTGGATTTCGAGCGGCTCGATCCGCCCTGCCGTTCCGAACTGTGCGCGGCCGGGAGCCGGGGACGCGAGTTCCTCCTCCAGCACAGCCTTTTCCGCTCCCACCGCACCGGCGCCGTGGTGGATCGGGCGATGACCCGATTCGCCTTCCCGGCGCGCTGGCACTACGACATTCTCCGCGCGCTGGACTATTTCCGGGATGCGGGCGCCGAGCGCGACCCGCGCCTCGAAGAAGCCATCGCCATCGTCCGCAAGAGGCAGCGGCCGGACGGCCGTTGGACCCTTCCGCGAGGGTACCCGGGCCTGGTGTTCTTCGAACTCGAAAAGGCCGGTCTGCCGAGCCGCTGGAATACACTGCGGGCACTGCGCGTTCTCGAATGGTGGGCACCACCTGTTGGAGGTGCTTAGTCCCGCCGATTAGAAGTATGCTGGGAGTCGTCATGGCTTTACGCAGCTTGCTGCTGTACTTATCCCGCCGGAAAAGACTGCGCCGCTGGATGGAGACGTCGCCCATCGCCGACCGTCTCACCGAGCGGTTCATCGCTGGGCTGACGCTCGACGACGGCCTGTCGGTCTGCAAGCGCCTGGAAGGCGAGCGAATCCTGGTCAGCCTGGACCGGCTGGGCGAGAGCGTCACATCGCCGGCGGAGGCCGAGGCGTCGCGCGACGGCTACCTCGAGATCCTGCACCGCATCGCCGCCAGCGGGTTCGAAGCCTCCATTTCGATCAAGCTCACGCAATTCGGCCTCGACCTCGCGGAATCCGAGTGCCGCGCCAACGTCGAACTCCTGGTAAGCGAGGCGGCGCGGCTCGGAAAGACGGTCGAAATCGACATGGAGTCGAGTGAGTACACCGACCGCACGCTCGATATCGCCTGCGCCATGCATGCAGCCCACGGCAACATAAGGGCCGTGGTGCAGGCCTACCTGCGCCGGAGCGCCAAGGACATCGAGCGCATGTGCGAGCTGCGCGTGCCGGTGCGCCTGTGCAAGGGGGCGTACAAAGAGCCGGCAGAGGTGGCCTTCGCGACCAAGCGCGAGGTGGATGAGAGCTACGTGCGGCTCATGCAGGTTCTGCTCGATCGGGGGACGTATCCCGGCCTGGCCACGCACGACCAGCGCATCATCGAGGAGGCGCACCGTTTCACGCGCGAGCGCGGCATCCCGCCGGACCGCTACGAATTTCAGATGCTGTACGGGATTCGCCGCGACCTGGCCCGGCGCTTCGTGGCGGAAGGGTACCGCATTCGCCTCTACGTGCCGTTTGGCGAGGCCTGGTATCCGTACTTCATGCGGCGCCTGGCGGAGCGGCCGGCGAACCTGCTATTCCTGATGCGCAATATGTTCCGGGGTTGAAGGACCGCGCTGCGGAAGTCCCGCCTCCGGATCGCTCGCGTACTGAGTGTAGGCCTCCATCACCGGCCCGGCCGCGCCGTCCAGCACGACCTGGCCATGATGCAGCCAGATGGCCCGGTCGCAGAAGCCGGTCACCATCGCCGGGCTGTGCGACACGCACAGCATCGTCGTCTGCCGCTTGCGCAATTCCGTCACCTTCTTCAGGCACTTCTCCTGAAACTCGGAATCGCCTACCGCCAGCACTTCATCCACCAGCAGAATCGCCGGCTCCACATGAACCGCAATCGAGAACGCCAACCGCACCTGCATGCCGCTCGAATAGGTCCTCAGCGGCTCATCTACGAAATCGCCGATTCCGGAGAACTCGACGATCGCGGCGAAGCGGTCCTTGGCCTCCTTCGCCGACATGCCCAGCAGCGCCGCGTTCACGTAGACATTCTCTCGGCCTGTTAGGTCCGGATGAAAGCCGGAGCCCAATTCGAGCAAAGCCGCCAGCCGTCCGTTCACTTCGACCGTGCCCTTGGTGGGCTCGGTTAATCCCGTAATCAGGCTCAGCATGGTGCTCTTGCCGGCGCCGTTGCCGCCGATCAGCGCCACGGATTCGCCCCGTTCCACCGAGAACGTCACGTCCCTGAGAGCGTGGAAATAGTCCTGGTCGGTCCTGGCGCGAAACAGGCCGGATATCCGCTGCCTCAGGAGCTGGCGTCCGCTATGCCGCCGGAAAACTTTGGACACACCATTTACGTTAATTAGTGGCATAGGCGGCTATAGGTAATCGTAGAAACCCGGCTTCAGGCGCCGGAAGCCGATCCAGCCCAGCGCGAACACGGTAGCCGACACTCCGACGAGCTTAATGAGAAGCGTCTGTGGAGGTGCCTGCGCCTCCAGCAGGACGTTGCGCAGAGCCAGCACCAGCGCCGCGATCGGATTGAGCTGGTAGATCTCGGCATAGGCTTTAGGGATCGATGCGAAGGAGTAAAAAATCGGAACGAGCCAGAACAAAACCACATTGATCGACTCAACCACGTACCGCATGTCGCGGATATAGACGTTCAACGCGGACGACAGCATCGCCAGCCCGCAGACGAACAGAATCTCCAGGAACCACAGCGCCGGAAGCCAGATCCACTGAATGTTGATGCCCACTCCCGACGCCAGCACCAGGCTCAGCAACAGAGCGAACTGAATCCCGAGCTGCAGGCAGTTCGAAAGCACCGTCGCGATCGGAACCACCACGCGCGGCACCGGCACGCGCTTGATGAGAGCCGCGTTTTCGACGATCGAACCAGTCCCCGTGGACCACGCCAGTACGAAGAAGTTATACGGCACCAGGCCGCACAACAGGAATACCGGAAAATGGGGGATCGTGGACTTGTAGACCTTCGTGAAGACGAACGTCATGACCGACATCATCACGATGGGATTCAGAAGAGACCAGAAAGCCCCCAGGGACATATTCCTGTAGCGGATTTTGAAATCCTTGAGAATTAACTGGCGAATTAAAAAGCCGTAGTGTCCGGACCACATAGCATGGAGAAGTGCCGGTTGGGCACAATGTCAGGCCAGTATATCATCGCCCGCCACCGAACCGCGACCGTGAGGGAGCGGAGTCAGCCGTTTCGGAACTCTGGGCGCCGAGCGGGACGGCAGAGGCGTGCGAGAGGACTTATGGCGGTGGTGAAGAGACATGGCGCGGACGAGGGCATTTTCAGGGGCGGGATTCCCTACGGAACAACGGGGCGCAGCCAATCAGACTGAGAAAGATCACGTAGCCTGTCTGGCGCTGGCCTACCCGGTATCAAACGCTACCGGCCGTCCGAGGCTGAGCCACAACTGTCGCACCAGGTCGATCGCGCTGCGTGCCGCGTGCGTGCCGCGATGCAAGTAGCGCAGTCGATACAGCCGTTCGATCGTCAAGGCCAGCGCCGTGATCAGCCACTGCAGCAACAAACTGTTGGGCTCGTGGTGGCAGATGTGGCGGAAGCCGTAACGGTTCTTGGCGTCGTTGAAGCCCTGGTTCTCGATCTCCCAGCGGCTTTTCGCCATGCGATAAAGAGAACGACATCCCACCCGGCGCGAGGAGACGTTCGTTAGCCAGGACGCCTCGATCACCTTGCCGTCAGGCTTGATCTGCCGGTATCGGATCACGCGCACCGCTTTCCAGTGGAGTGTCTCCCAGGGACCAAAGTCGTCGGCATCCCAGATCTCGACCCGATCCTTACCCTCCCGGAAAACCAGCTTGGGGCTTTGGGATCGGAACCGCTTCTCGACCGCGGCTTGTAACTCCGGCAGATTGTCCTTCAACCGGGCGATGACCTTCAATCCCACCTCGTCGGCGACGTGGAGGAAGGGAGGGGTGGCGAACTCACCGTCAACGACCACGTAGTTGGCGAAGCGCACGCCGAGGTTAGCCACCGCGCGACGGAGGAGGCGTTGGCCGGCGCTGTACTCGCTATCTCCCGCGCCATAGGGCTCGACATCGAAGGGCAGCGACAGCCCCGTGCCGACCACGCTGATCAGGACACAGTGGTGGCGATAGCCGACGATCTCCTTCTTCTTATTGCGAAACGGGCGGCACAGCGAACAGCCTGGCTGTCGGCATCGTCCGCCGGTGGTGCCGTCAATCGCCAGTCCGATGAAAGCGCAGTCGTCGAAGGCCTTGTTGCGTTTGGCCCGGCCCACGATCCGGGCCGCGGCCTGGCGCGTGGAGTCGGCATCCAGCCGTTCGGTGAAATAGCCGAGCGCATCGTCGCCGAAAGAAGTACTCACCTTCAACGCCCTGCGTGCGGGCGAGGACACCAGCGCCTCGACACCAAGAAAACTGCAGGCGCGCAGGAGTTGACCCATCAGCATCGACCAGTACAGGGCCAGGGCGGGAATCTGCGGTTGCGGCCGGCCATCGCCCGGAGCGTGGAGGAACTTCTTCAGACCGAGTTGCCGCGCCACGAATTTCCACAAGCGGCGCGGGCTGGGAAGGTTCACGGTTGCGCGAGGCGCTGTTTGCGGGCCAGGACCAGAAGTTGTGCGTTGGCGGCCAGGACCTCGCGAACCGCGTCCTGAAACTCGCGGCCGGCGGTGACTCTTCGCTGGACTTCTTCGACCCACTCGCTGGGGATGTGCTGGGTGTGCTTCTTGCCGTTGACCATGAAAGTCAGCGTCCAGATGGGGTGGCCAGGGTCTTTGGGTTGGGCGCAGTGACAGGTGGGTTTCCCGCAACGAAGATGGCTCTGGGAAAGCGAACCGGGCAGCAAATCGTCGGGGATGGGGAAGGCCCGGAGAAGCTGGGCCTTACGCTGACGCAAGCGGGCGGCCTGGGGGCCGCGGGGGTGAGAATAGGCGCCGTATATCTCATGATAAGTATACCATCAGACATACGGAAATCAAGCGAAATGTTCTGAATGCGAAAATAGGAGCCCGATCCAAGCAGGTGAGAAAGCGGACTTCAAACAGGCCGGTGGGCCTTCCCCCTACTGCCTGTCATCGGAAGTTCCGAAACTGCTGGAGCGGACCGCCGTCCCTTACCCCAGGTTCACCACGCTCTCGCCTGGGTGATCGAGAGCCAGCATCCCCAGGATGGCGTCCTTCACCTGGCGCGTCACCAGGAAGTTCTGGCGGACGTGCTCGCGGCCGTTGTCCCCCAGGCGCTCGCGCAGCTTGCGGTCCCGCAGCAGCTGCGAGATCCGATTCGCGCAGCCTTCGGGGGAATGCACCACGTAGCCGGTCACGCCGTCGATGACCTGCAGCTTGATGCCGCCCACCGCGCCGCCGATCACCGGCTTCCGCTTCCACAGCGCCTCGCTCACCGTGAGGCCGAATCCCTCGCGGATCGACTTCTGAATCGCCACGGTCGAAGCGCGCACCAGCGCATTGATCTCCAGGTCGCTGAACGGCGGCAGCAGCAAAACATGAATGTCGGGATCGCCCTCGGCAGCCTCGCGCACTTCGCCAAGAACCTTCTCGCCCTCCGGATCGTCGGTGGCGCCCCCGCCCGCCAGCACCAGCTGGCAGCGGTGCCGCTTCCTGACCAGCTTGTACGCCGCGATCACGCCCAGCGGATCCTTCAGCCGGTCGTAGCGCGAGACCTGGATCAGCATCGGTTTGCCCGGGTCGATGCCATACTTCTCCAGCACCTGCAGGATGTATGCCTTGTCCAACGGCTTGTTCTTGTCGCTCAACGGATCGATGGAGGGCGCGACGCGAAACTGCGGGATCGGCAACTGTTGAGCGAAGTCCGGCATGGAGAACACAGCCGCGTCATACTGCTCCACCCACGGCCGCAGGAAATTCCAGACGTCGGGCTGAGGCGAGGACACGTCGATGTGGCAGCGCCAGATCCACCGCCGGCCCATGTCTTTCTTGCGCTCCACCAAACCGGCGGGCTGGGGGTCGTGAATCACGACGATGTCGCTGTCGAGATCGAGCTCGCGGAGATTCATCTCGGTGGTCGCCCGGAAGATCTCCAGCATCTGCTCCGTGATCTCCTCGGTCTTGCCGTGCAGCGCGTTGTGAAAGGCCTTGGTGACATTGTAGAAGGCCTGGTCGCCTTTGATCACATCCCAGTGCGCGTCAATGCCCAGATCCCGCATCAGCGGAATCATGCGCGTCAGAATTTCCGCCACGCCGCCGCCGACCGCAGTGGAGTTGACGTTTCGCATGCGAAGGCCGCATACCCGATCGGCCAGCGCCCGCAACTCCTCGATGACCGCCGGGCCGGCGGCCTCCGCGTAGTCCTGGATCGTCACTGCCATCTCAAGCCCGCAGCCTCCTCCCGATTTTTACGATCTGTTCCTTGAACTCCCCCAGCGTGGCGTCGTATGGATTCAGCCGGTCGATCGCCTGCGCCAGCCTGGGCTCGCCGTGCTTCGTAAGCCACATCGAGAAATCGTTGGTAGGGCGCTCCAGGCGCAACCGTGCCTGAAAGAAGTGGAAGTAGAGGCTCGCATCCGTGGTATGTCCCACCATCTCGAACAACTCCCGGGCGTCACGCGCCAGCAGGCCAGTGGGCGACACGAAGCTCTTGGCTTCGCAGAAATGGAACTCGTCCCCGGGCGGGCATTCGCGCATCCGCTTGCCGTCGCCCAGGTACTTCTCCACTGTCGTAATGATGGCTGTCCGAAGGTCGCGGATGGAGGTCATCGCCAGCAAGTCGATCGCGGTCAGCCGCTCCGCCAGTCCCTCCTCCTGCAACGCCTGCGAAGCCCAGTGCGCGAATTCGTTGTGAAACCGCGGCTTGCCAAAATTGTGGGTCAGGAACAGGTAGTGCGTATGATAAAAAATCGAGGCGCCCGAGACCTTGTGCAGATGCGACTGCAACTCGGCCAGGTTTCTGGCCCTCCGGCCGGTCAGCACCACCAGGTGCCGCTCGGTTTGGAAGGCGAAGGGTTCGACGGCACTCACTGCCACGCCAGCCATTCGAGAAACTCCTCCACCGCCGCGGGACCGCTCACGCGGCACCTCGCGTCAGTAGGCTCCGCGCAGCCTACTTTGAACGTCAGCCCATCGGGCAGAGCGCGGAACGCGTCTTCGTCGGTCCGGTCGTCGCCGAAGTGAATACTCACCATCCCGTCGCCCCCCACGCGGTCCAGAATCCAGCGCACCGCCGCGCCCTTGTTCCAGTCCGTCTTCGGTAGAATCTCCCACAGCATCTTGCCCGACCCAAGGCGGAACAGGCCGTCCGCCGGCGCGATCGCCTCGAGAACCGCCTGCTCGACGCGCCCTCGATCCGCCGCTGCGACATTGCGATAGTGCGCGCTGGTGGTCAGCACCTTGTACTCGACAAAAGCGCCCGGAATCGGACGCAATGCCGCCTCCAGCCGCCGGGTGACGACGCGGAGTTCGCCTCGCGCAGCCGCCGCCGCAGGCTCGATAAAGCTCAGGCCGCGGCCCTCGATCTCCAGGCCATGATTGCCCGCGTAAATCAGGTCCGGCAGACCCACCCGCTCGCGCAAGTGATCGAGCCCGCGTCCGCTGATGATGGTGACGACGGCCCGGCCCCCGTGCGCGATGGTCGCCAGTGCCTGCCGCACCCTTTCATCCATGCGGGCCCCCGCCGGATCCGGCACTAGCGGTGCCAGCGCTCCATCGAAATCCGAAAACAGTGCGACGCGGCGGGCCACCCGGATCCGCTCCTCGACCTCAGGCTGCGGCATCGGCCTGGCCATTAGCCGCAAACTCGAACCTCAGCAGCGCGGAGATGATCTTGCCGGCCCAGCGGTAGATGTTGTTCTCCGCCACCGCCGCCCGCATCCTCTGCATGCGCTTCCTGCGCGCCTCCTCCGGCATTTCCAAGGCCTGCCGGATCGACTCGGCCATGCCCTCTTCATCGAACGGATTGACCAGCACCGCGTCGGTCAGCTCTCTCGATGCGCCCGCGAAATCGCTCAGGATCAGGACGCCGTCCCCATCGAAACGGCTTCCCACGAACTCTTTCGCCACCAGGTTCATCCCGTCGTGCAGCGCGCTCACCATGCAGAAGTTGGCCAGCCGGTGCAACGCCGCCATCCCGAACCGGCCCACGTTCCGTCCGATCAGGACGACCGGGCGCCAGGAACCTACGGCCCATTTCCAGTTGATCTCGTCCACCAGGTCGGCGACCTCCTCTTCGAGCAGTTTGTACTGGCGGATCCGCATCCGGCTGGGCACTCCCACCTGGATGAAGACCAGTCGCGAGCGGTAGTCGGGGTTCTTGGTGAGGAACCGGTCCACCGCGCGCAGCCGCTCCAGGATGCCCTTGGTGTAATCCATCCGGTCGATTCCGACGCCGACGAACTCCTGGCGCAGTCCGAGCTGACGCCGCCAGCGCTTCATCTCCTGGTCGGTCTCGGTCGCCGCCGCCGTGGTGGCCTGCTCGTCGAAGTCGATGCTGATCGGAAACGGTCGGACCGAAGTCGTGCGCCCGCCCCGCGTCACCTCGAACCGTTCGCGATCCGCCATCGCCTCCACCGTCCGGTCCACCGTGTCCAGGAAGTTCAGGCAGTGCAGGCGCAGATGGAATCCAAGCAGGTCGTTGCCCAGCAGGCCGTCGAGCAGTTCGGCGCCCCACGGAAAATCGCGGAAGATTTCCGGGTTCGGCCAGGGGATGTGCCAGAACTGGGCCACGACCAGATTGGGGTTGCTGTCCTTGAGCAGGCGCGGCAGCAGAGCGAAATGATAGTCCTGTATGAACACGAAAGTCGGGGCATCGCCGGCTTCTTCGAGCACCGTGCGCGCGAACAGCTCGTTGACCTCGCGATAGCTTTGCCAGTCCTCCGGAGCGAACGCGGGCCGCGTGAACACGACATGGCACAGCGGCCACAGGCCCTGGTTGGCCAGGCCGTAGTAGTAGCGGGTTTCCTGCTCCTTCGTGAGCCACACGCGCCGCAGCGTGAAGCTGGGATCGTGCGGAGGCAGCATCACGTGGTCGCCGGCGTCGACGACGCTGCGGTCGGCATCGCCGCTGCCGTGCGCGATCCATGTGCCGCCGCACGCCCGCATGATCGGCTCGAGCGCCGTGGTCAGGCCGCTGGCGGGCTTCACGCACTCGACCTCGTCCCCGGAATACTGATGAACGTAGGGCTCCCGATTAGAGACGACGATGAACCGGTAACCCCGCAGCTTGGCCTCGATCAGCTCCAGCAGGGCGCCCTTGGTCCACGCGATCGGCGTGCGACAACCCAGAGTTGCCATCTCGGGCTTGTTGATGCAAGCCAGATGCCACCCCTGTAAAGCAGCGAGTTTCTTCGAGTTAGCGGCGCGCGCTCGGGTGCTCCCAGGTGGGCGGGTATTTTCGACCGGGTACTTACTTCCCTGCGCCCGGCTCGACGCACTCGAAGCTGGCGGCGTCATTGGAGTCGCCACCCTTGTAGTGAGCCACCTTCGGGTAGGGGCACAGCGGACGGGTCATCGTGACGCCGCCGATTTTCCCTGTTCCGACGATCGTCTCCGGCGCGATGCCCTGGGTAACCCACCGGTCGAGCGCGAGCACCACGTCGTGGCCGGCATCCTCCGGCGACACACTCGGATCGGCGATGTCCGTGTTGCCGAAGTTGTTGGGGCCAGAACCCGTAGCGCAGTGCCCCATCCCCGGCACCATGAACAAGCGATAGAAATCCTCAATCGGCTTCGAGGCGTCGCCGCGCGGGTCCGGGAATTGTTTCAAAAAGGCGGCTACCTTTTCATAGAAAGCGATTGAGTCTCGCGGTGCGATCGCGGCGTCGCCCCAGCCGTGATACTGGATCAGCTTGCCGCCGTGCGCCCGGAAGCTCCTCAGATCGGGATTGTACGCATCCAGGATCGGCCCGGCCTTCTCTCGGGCGAGCTTCAGATCGCGGTCGAAGTCGATGCTCCGCCAGTCCCATTTCGGATCTTCGAAAACCGCTCCGGAATAAAAGGAGTTCCCGAACATCGCGTGAACCGGCCCCACGATCCACACCGCCCACCCCACCGGGTCGGCTTCCGTCCCCGGCTCGTAGCCGGGGTAGATCTGCTCCCCGGTGCTCGGACTCCGCGGGCCGCCGTAAATCTTCTTGAGGGTCTCGATTTGCGGCTGCGTCAGGCACTCCGGGCCTTCCGCGCCCGCGCACTTCAGCACCGCGGGATCGAAATGGCACTGGCGCGGATCTTCGATCAGGCCGTCCTTCACTCCGTCCACCGCGTCGCAGGCCGCGAGCGCAGCTCTCTGAATGGCTGGCAGCTTGGATGCGGGGATGTCGCCGGCGGGATCGCCCTTCAGCGCTTTCTCGTTCCAGACGAAACCGGTGAAGTGCCGGGTCCAGTTGTTGGCCGGAGCGCCGGCCACGACGCCGTCGAAGTCCTCCGGATACCGCTCCGCCTCCATCAATCCCTCGCGGCCGCCGTCGGAGCAGCCCACGAAATAGGCCCGGCTCAGTTCCTGCCCGTAGAATGCGCGCAGGATGGCTTTGGACTGCCGGGCAGTCTCGTGCAGAGCGCGATAGCCGAAGTCGATCAGCTTCTCGGGATGGCCGATCGCCCAGCTTGCGTTCGGCATGGGGGAAGGGCTGCTATGACCGTCGTCTGTAGCGGAGGCGGCATAGCCTCGGGCCAGCGGAGTCACCAGATCGTAGACCGGGATGGAGCCGGCCCAGCCGCCGTTTCCCCTCTGGATGTACTTCCCGTTCCAAGCGCCCGCCGGAGGGAGCCACAGCTCGAAGTGGATCTCGGAGTCGGAGGTCGGTCGCGCGACGCCCTTAACCTCGCAGTGCCGCGGAACCGTGACCGGCGGCAGCTTGAAGAAGGCGTTTGGTTGTGGCTTCAGCGGCGCGGCATCCACCATCGCCGCCGATGCTACGGCCGCGCCATCGAGCTTGAGCGCGGTCAAGCTCTCGCAGGGCTGCTGCGCAATCGATATGCCGCCCGTCGCGTATGCGAGAAACGCGCTAAACAGAACCGTTCGAATCCTCATAATCGTGTTCTAGTATTCCACACATCCCTGTCTCCCATCCGCGCCTGTTTCAGTTCGTTGTGGGGCGGACCTCCTGGCTGCGCGGGGCCCCCAGGCCCCGCCAAGCGGGCGTAGGCCCCGCTTCCGGCCAAGCGTAGCGCTCCCCGAGCCTGCTATGTTCTCTACGTGATTGCGCTCCCCGCGCTATTCCTGGCGCTCCTGCGCCTCGGCCTGACGGCATTCGGCGGACCGGCCATGGTGGCCTACATCCGCGATCTGGCCGTAACCAAAAAGAAGTGGCTGTCGGAGGAAGCGTTCTCGGACGGCGCCGCATTGTGCCAGTCGATCCCGGGCTCGACAGCCTTGCAGGTGGCCGCCTATGTCGGCCTGCGCGTTCGAGGGCCCGCGGGAGCGCTGGCAACGTTCGTGGGATTCGCCCTGCCCGCGTTCCTGTTGATGATGGTCATCGCCGCAGGCTACGGAGCCAGCCGCGACCTACACGCCGTGGCTTCGGCTTTCCGCGGCCTGCACGTGATCGTGGTGGCGCTGGTCGCGAACGCCGCCGTGAATTTCGGGCGCAGCTCCGTCCGAAACTGGCGCGACGCCCTTTTGGCCTGCGGCGCGGCCGCGTTCCTGTTCTTTCGTGGCAGTCCGATCCTGGCCATTGTCGGGTCCGCGGCCGTCGGCGCGCTCCTCTATCGAGGCGCGAACCTGCCCGTCCAGCCTCTCGGCACCGCCCGGCCGGGCGGGCGGCGCACCGTGCGGGTGGTTTTGATTGCGGCTCTGACAGGTTGCGCCGCGCTGGCCGCTCTCTTCGCGGCAAACCGGCTCTTGTTCGACCTCGCTGCCGTCATGGTCAAGGTGGACCTGTTCGCTTTCGGAGGAGGCTTCGCTTCGCTACCGGTGATGCTGCACCAGGTGGTCGACGTTTACCACTGGATGGACAGCAGGACCTTCATGGACGGCATCGCCCTGGGCCAGGTAACACCCGGCCCCATCATCATCACCGCCACCTTCATCGCTTACCGGATCGCCGGCCCGCTGGGCGCCATCGTCGGAACGGCGGCGGTCCTCGCTCCATCCTTCCTGATGGTGCTCATTACGGTCCCGTACTTCGACCGGCTTCAGCACTCGGCCATCTTCAGGCGGGCGTTGCGCGGCGTCCTGGCTTCGTTCGTCGGACTGCTCGTGGCCGTGACCGCCCAGTTCGCGAGCGCCGCACAATGGACCGCGGCGTCCATCCTTCTGGCCGTGGGCGCACTCATGGCGCTCCGTTGTAAGATCGATATGTTATGGGTTGTGCTCGCCGGCGCCGCCGTTTCGATCTTCGTCATGTGACCGCGTCTGCGTTCCTTCTGAGCGCCGCCGCGTGGGGCCAGGTGCCCCATCAGCACCACCCGCCGTCCTCCGACGAATACGCCCGGGTGCTTGAGGATCCCTCCCGCGACGAGTGGCAGAAGCCGCGCGACGTCGTAATGGCGCTCGATCTCAAGCCCGCTGACGTCATTGCCGACATCGGTGCCGGCACCGGCTACTTCGCGCGTCGCTTCGCCCATCACGCCGGCAAGGTCTATGCCGTCGATATCGACGAAAAGCTGCTGGCCATCGCCGGCAAGGATGCCCCGGCGAACCTGACCACCGTCCTCGCAGCTCCCGATGACCCGCGCCTGCCGGAGCGTTCCGTCGACGTCATCTTCTTCTGCGACGTCCTGCACCACATCGAGAATCGCGCCGCGTACTATCCGAAGCTGGTCCGGGCGTTGAAGCCGGGCGGCCGCATCGTGGTGATCGATTTCTACACCAAGCCCTTGCCCGTCGGACCGCCGCCGTCCATGAAACTGTCGGACCAGGCCGTCATCGCCGAATTTCGGGACGCGGGCTTCACCCTGGCAAAGCGGCTCGACACTCTGCCCTATCAGTACATCCTGTTCTTCGAGCGGCTCACGCCGAGTACATCGCCGCCACCTCGTAGTCCACAACCCTAGGCACCGTGAACTCGATCGTGCCGTCCGTGACCTGGAACGGGACGTCCGTCTCCGCCCGCAGCAGCTCAACCCGCGTTACGCGCCTGCCGGCCGGGAGCTTCATTCTCACCTTCTGGGCCGGGATGGGATAGAAGTTCCGCACCCATCCGCGGTGCAGATTGGGATTGGTGTAGTTGAGGATGTGAACCGCGAATCCTGCCTCGGTCTCCCATGCGAATGTCTCGATGACGCCCTCACCCTCCACCTTCACCGGCGAATCGTCGCGCGACACCCAGCGGATCGTGTTCTGCAGCAGCCGGCTCAGATCCGTATGGCCGCTCCGCCACATGGTGCGCTCGATATCGCCGGGAAACCAGGCCAGGCGGCTCCGGCCCTTCTCTCGCAGAACCACGGCCGGCTCGTCCGTTCGCGGTTGCGGCGGATAGGACAGCTCAGGCGGGTAGGCCACGTAGCCGGGCACCACGGTCAGCACCGCGTCTCCAACCGGCGCGACGGGCAAGCGGTACTCCGCGCCCGGCAGCCAGTTCGTGTTCGTGAAGCCGTTCAGTATCTCGTGCGGCCGCTCGATGCGCGCATAGAACGCGTTGCCGGTTGTGCCGGTGACCTCGCCCGCCCTGTGGATTCCGAACACCTGCGCGAGGCCGAAATCCGCGCGCCGCTCGTTGCGGTCGGTGTACATGCTGGTTTCGAATGTGGCCATCAGCGAGCCGCCGGCGTTTAAATACTCCCCCAACTGTCGGCACTGCTCGTCGCTGAGCAGGGCCGTATTCGGCAACAGCACGGCGGAGTATTTCTTCAGCTCGTCCAAGCCGAGTTTGTCCTCGTGGACAAAGTCGAAGAGGAACCTCCCCTCGAGCAGCGCGTAATACAGCCCGTCTATGTAGTCCTGCGTCGCAACTCCACGCGGAGCCGGGTAGAACAGTTGCGTGCGCTGGCCCATCACCACGCCCACGTTGGCGATCGACCGCTTGTTGGCAAAGTGGCGGTCGTGCCTCGCCATCCAGTTGAAGTACTTGCGCGCGGGCTCGAGCGCCCGCCGGTCCTCGCCCATGCCTTTCTCGCCGCCGATGAGATGGTGATATGGCACCATGCCGCTGGCCAGCGTCTCGTTGAACCACATCCGCTGTTCCCGCTCCGACTTATAGACGTTGCGCCACCGTATGCGGCCGGTGGACCATGACCCGGTTACGTTCGTCGCCATCTTGCCGTTCTGAACGGCACGGCAGACGCGGCCTTGCAACGCGCATCCCCAGATCGGCGCGTCCTCGCCCCCGCGGCCCTGGTTGTCGGCCTGAAACCACTCCGCGACCTCGCCTACCTGTTGCAGGTTCGTCGAGCAATGAACCTGGCCGCCGAGATTCGCAAAATAGAAGTTCGACGCCCGCTTCTCCTTCGCGATGGCGTCGTAGAGCTTCCACAGGTAAATCGTGCGCTCGTTGAACTTGTCCCAGTAGTCCGGCGTGCCGGAGCGCGGCAGGCGGCGGCATTGCTCGCAGAAGCACACCGGCAGGGTGCCGAACGGCGGCCAGCCATTGGTATACACGCCATCGATGTCATAGAGCGAGTTGACCTCCCGCATGATCGCCGGCATGTAGTCGGTCATGTAGGTCGAGAACATGCACGTGCGGAACAGTCGCGGGTCCTCGCCGTGGCGCACCGGCTCGCCCTTCTCGTCGCGCTGGAACCATTCCGGATGCGCCTGGACCGCGTCCTCCCAGTTGAGGTCCGGACTCGTACGCGCGATCACGCGCAGGCCGCGTTTCTTGGCCGCGGCGCAGCACTCGCCGAACAGATCGCGGTCCCCCAGGAACGTGCCCTTGCGGTGGAACGGCACCTTGGTCTGATAGAACGCCAGGATTCCGGTGACGCTCACCAGCACCGCGTCCACCTTCAGGCTGGCCCAGTAGTCCGCCCACTCTTCGACGTTCAACGCGACCGGGTCGTGCTCGGTCATGTTCAACTGGCCGATCCGCCGGATTCTCCTCTGCCACGGAACCTCCGGCGCCTCCGTCGCGCTCGCGCCGGACACCAGCGGCAGACCCGCGAGGCCGGCCTTCAGCAACGTGCGTCGATTCAGCGTGGGATTCACGATGCGCCTCCTGTGCTCATTGTCGCAACCGCTCGCGGGCAAAAAAGACGGCGACGCCCAGGCCGATCAGAATCGCTCCGAATTCCAGGGCGCTCACGGGTCCCAACGCTTCGGCATGGTTGCGAACCACGGTCAGCACGAGCAGTACGGCAGGGGGAATCCCCAGCAGAACCGTTCCTGCCGTGCCTCCCGGAACGCGGAACGGCCTGTGGAGTTTGGGCTCGCGCAAACGCAGCGCCACCAGTGCGGCGAACTCCAGCAGGATGCTCAGGCCGGTGAGCAGCACGTCGAGCACGATCAACTTCGTGAAGCTGAATCCCAGGCAAAGCGCCCACGCGGTCGCGCAACATAGTATGGACACCCACGGTGCGCCGGTCTTCTGATTCCGCCGCGCCAGAATCCCGGGAAGAAACCCATCCTTCGCCAGCACCGCCGGGACGCGCGACAGCGCCATGGTGAGGGCGTTGAGCGTGCCCATGGCGCCGAGCATGCCGCCCACCGTGATGGCGAACGCCACGACGGCGCCGGAGCCCCGCTCGCCCATGACACCGCGCGCGACATCGGCCCAACCGCCGGTTGACCAGCGGTTGGCGTCGAAGCCGGTCATCGCCACCGCCGCGATGGGCAGCACATAGCTCACCGCTACCAGCGCCACCGCTCCCGCCATGGCCAACGGATAAGTCCGCTGCGGCCGGTCCACTTCGCCCGCTACGGTGGAAGCGTTGTCCCAGCCCATGTAGTTCCACATCGCCACCAGGATGCCGCCCAGGATGTCGGCGCTTCGCAACGGAACGGGAGCGGCCGCGGACGCGCTCCTGTGGAAGAGGGCATAGATCGCCAGCGCCAGGAACGGCGCCAGCAGAAGCACGGCGCCGGCTACGGAACTCCCGCCTACGTTCTTGGCTCCCGTCAGGTTCCACAGCGCCGCGGCGGCCACCAGCCCCACTCCAATCCAGATTCCCCGGCCATCCGCCGTGACCGCTGGAGCGAAGTGCCCCAGGTAGCTGACGAACAGCGTGGGATAAATCGCCATGTCGAAAACGCTGCCCACTAGCGACAGCCATGCCTCCTGGAAGCCCCAGAACCGTCCCATCGCACGGGTGACCCAGACGTAGTAGCCGCCATCCTCCGGCAACGCGCTGGCCAGTTCGCTCACCATCAGCGCGGTGGGAAAGGCCCACAGCGCCGGGGTGATCAGCAGAATCAGGATGGCGCCCGCGTAGCCGGCCTTGGAGACGATATCCTCCAATCCGAACGGCCCGCCCGCGACGATGAAGTAGGTGGCGGCGACGAGCGGCAGCAGAGTGAGCTTGGGGGTCTTCACAGTCGCGAATCCACCGGTTCGCTCTCAAGGGCGAGTAAACCGTTCGTGCTGTGCGCGGCAGTAGGACTCTGATTTGTGGCCGTCAGCAGCATCGACACGAGTATACTGTGGCAGTTGCCCAGCAGTCGCAGAGGATCGCATCCGGAAATGCACACTTTGGTCCCTGGTCGCGCCCCCGGCACTCGCGCAAACGCGCCTAAAATATAGTAGCGAGGCTGTGGACGAATGTGCCGCGCCCCGAGCGATTAGTTGGGTTGCTGGGAGCCTGACTGTGCCGTACCAAACGTACCTGACTGGCGGCTCGATCCTGTTTTGGCTGACCGCATTGATTGGAGCCGGCATCATCTTTATCGGCGCACGCTTTATCTTCGCGCCGCGCGCTGCGGCCCTCGGCTTTGGCGTACCCGCCTCGCAGAACCAGGAGTTCACCTACCTCTGGACCAAGGGCACTCGCGACATCGTCTCGGGGCTATTCGTACTTGGGTTACTTTTGTTGAAGGTGGATTCCGCGGTGCTGGGCACCTTTCTTCTCATCGCCTCTCTGATACCGGTCGGCGACTTCCTCAACGTATACGCGCACGTCAGAACCAGGAATGTTCCGGCGCTGCTGATTCACGGTGGTACGGCATTGTTTATGTGGGTTCTGGCTGCCCTGATCCTCCGCCGGTAGTCCGGGCTGGAGACAGTCATGTCGTTTTTGATACCCGAGTTCCAAAGTTCCGTGGTCTCGCGCCGGGCGGACGCCGAGACCCTCGGTGCGGCCACCGGCAACGTAAGGCTTCTCGTCGATAGCAGCGCGACTGGTGGGGCTCTGTCCACAGTGCGGGTGACACTGGAGAAGGGCGCAGACGGTGCACGTCCGCACCGGCATGATCGGTCGGCGGAAATGTTCTATGTGCTCGACGGCTCTCTGCGCGTGCTGTCCGGTTCCGAGGTTCTCAGTGCCGAAGCAGGCGATGTGATCGTTGTCCCCCCACGGATGCCGCACGCATTCTCCACACGGCGCGGCTCCACGGCCGATCTGTTAATCGTAATCGCGCCTGGTGTGGAACGGTTCGAATACTTTCGCCAACTCAGCCGCATTGCCCGCGGCCAGGAGCCCCCTGAGAGTCTGCGCGACGTACAGGATCTCTACGACACCTACTTCTTGAAAAGTCCGGAGTGGGAAGCCGCGCAACGCTGATGGTCCGTTAGTCATAGTTTGAAGTGGGAGGTTAAATGGTGACCCTTTATGTCTTTTCCGTCGTCGTGCTTGGCCTCATGTGCGGAAGCGAGCTGAACGTGGCAGCATTCGCCCATCCCGCCCTGAATCGCCAGGCAATCACAACGCACATTCCCGTCCGGTCCTCGCTGGCGGCCGTGCTCGGTCATGTGATGCCGTTCTGGATGGCCGGTTCCGCCGTGCTAAATCTTCTCTTGCTTCTGCCTTTCGCTCGCATCAGCGGGCCTTCCTGGCGACTGACTGCAATCGCGTTCGCTCTGCAAGTATTCGCCGTCCTGTTCTCACTCGCCGGCCCAGTGCCGATCAACAATCGCATTATCGGATGGACTCCGGAATCGCTGCCCGATGATTGGAGAGATCAGGAGCACCGCTGGGATCTGTACCATTGGTTACGAACGTCTGCATTGGTCGTGGCGTTCGCGATCCTGGTGCTCGGCCTCCTCGCTCGATGAGGCGACTGCTTCGCTAACGCGCGCCGATCCGTGGAAAAACGGCCGCGGCAGCCGCTTTATGCCATTTCTGGCACACAATGGAGAAGGTGCCGGAAAAGCCTGAATAACCGCGAAACCTGATATGGTTTGTCGACTCGCTCGTTCGGCTAACGGGCTTCCCGCCCTTAGTCAGGCACAAGCTTACGACCCTGATTGCGGTGTGTTCCTGGTCAGCTTGAAGGCGGGCGGGCTTGGTTTGAATCTGACAACGGCGGAGTACGTGTTCCTGCTGGACCCCTGGTGGAACCCGGCCGTGGAGGCCCAGGCTGTGGATCGCGCCCACCGCATCGGCCAGACGCGGCCGGTCTTCACCTATCGTCTGATTGCCCGCGATACCGTGGAAGAGAGAGTGATCGAACTGCAGCAGTCCAAGCGCGAGCTTGCCGCCGCGATCGTCGGCGAACGCAACGCCCTCATCCGCGATCTCCGCCGCGAGGACCTGGAATTGCTGCCTTCCTGATAGCCGGCGGGCTTGGGGCCGGCGTCGATACGGGCCCCGTGCCTCCACGTTCCGCGCCCAAAGAACGGGCGGCCGCGGAAGCCCGTTGACGCACTCAAGCGCCGCCCGGCTACGGACGCAGCCAAGACGTCTTTCCGGCGGGATCAAATTCCAGGCGCACAGGGCCTCGGCGGCAAGCCCCCAGAACAACCCCCCTCGCTTGCTTACCGGTGGAGAACGCGTGCCAAGGGGTGTCAGCGGCTTGCGAGCCTGCAGCTTGCAGATCCATTCAGGGCGATGAGGGGCTTCGCACCACCCCAACAGCGAAGCACGGCACCCCAATGGATCTGCAAGCCACAGGCTCGCGGCGGCGCGCCTCGAAACGGACTCCCAATTGGCGCAACCGCATGCCAACCGACCTCAGGTTCCGCAGCGTTTCCAGATCCGACCGATGAACGGCCCCTCAGAGAATCGCGGTATCCGACGCCGGTTCGTAACTCCAGGCCGTTGCCGCATGGTGACCTCATGCCACGCGAAAAGTCTCTTGTTCGTCCCCGCTCTCCGGAACGGCCGCCGGCCGCGGCCCTCGCCAGGCGACCTTAATCAACACCGGAGCGACGATGGTGGTCGCCACCGACATGAATACCACCACTCCGTAGGAACTGCGCGACAGGATGCCAAAGCCGAGGCCGATCTGGGCCACAACCATTCCCACCTCGCCGCGTGGAATCATCCCGACGCCGACCCGCAGGGCGTTCGTCTTTCCCAGACCCAGCGCTCCCAGACCGCAGCCGATGAACTTGGACACGATTGCTGCCGCCAGGATCGTCACCGCCAGCAGCGCCGTGCTCAGGTGCGCGAATGCCGACAGGTCCACGTGCAGGCCGATTCCCACCAGGAAGAACGGAACCAGCAACTCCGAGACCCCGTGGACAAGGTCGCGCTCGCGCTGGCCTGCGCTTTCGCCCAGTGCGAGCCCGGCCAGAAACGCCCCTACGATCGCCGCAACACCCGTGTAAACGGCCATCAGTGCCAACGCAAACAGCAGGCTCATCGCCAGGACGAAGCGGGCCTCGGCGACCTTCAGCTTGGTGTCGACGTGCGGCACCACGCGCCCCATGGCATGGGTCCCCCACATCGCCACAATCACCGTGAAGGCGACCGCAGCCAGCGCGGTGAGTCCGAGTTGAAGCAGATCCAACTTGCCGTGAGCCAAGCTGCTCACCACGGCCAGCACCAGCAGGCCGAGGACGTCGTCGATGACCGCCGCCGCCAGGATGATCCTGCTCGAGACCAGGTGCAGCAGGCCCTTTGCCGATAACACCTGTGCAGTAATGCCCACGCTGGTGGCCACCATGGCCGCGCCCACAAAGATCGACTCGTTCACCGGTGCGTGCCACGCCATCAGGATCGCCGTGCCCATCACGAACGGCACGACGACGCCGGAGGCAGCCACCAGGGTCGCGGTGCCTCCGACTTTGAGAAGTTCGGAGGCTTTGACCTCGAGGCCGACTCGGAACAGCAGGAACATCGCGCCGAGGTCCGCCATGGCGCCGAGGAACTCGCCGGGCGCGAGCCACCCCAGCACGCTCGGTCCGATGACAACGCCCGCCAGAATCTCGCCAACGATCCCAGGCTGGCCCAGGCGCTCCGCGGCTTCGGCCATGAGCTTGGCGGAGACGAAAACCAGCAGCATGGCGAGCGGAATCCTGGCGGGACCGCTCGATCCGAAGAACATCAACAGCGCTGGAGAGCCTGAGAAGAACATGGCGTTCCGCTATGCCGTACGCGAGGTCCGCCTCACGAAGAGGGCGGCTCCGCCGATTCCGGCGGCCACCGCCATCAGCGGCGCGCCCGCGCCAATCAGGAACCAGGCCGCCAACAGCGCCGCTCCGATGAAGAAACTCCATTTGCGTTTCATTTCCAGTACACCGCCAGACACAGAATCACCAACATTGCGATCAGGCAGAAGGCGGGGCTCGCCAACGGCTTGGTCCACTCCGGCTTCTGCGTGCCTTCGCGCATCAGCTTGCGGATCTCCTGCAATTGCTTCCGCGCCAGAGAGAGCTCCCAGGCGTTTGAGGCGAGGTCCAACGCCTTCACGGTTTCGCTCTGGGCGCACACCAGGGCCCGCAGCCGGTAGTGCAACTCGGCGTACTTGAACTGCGCGAGAAAGTTGGCGGGCTCCAGTTGAACCGCCAGCTCCAGAACGTCCATCGACTTGTACACCTCGTAATTCATGGCATAGGCCATGCCCAGGCAGGTGCGCAGGTCCGCCGAGCGGGGGGCCTGCTCGCAAGCGGCTTCGAGCGTCCGTATGTAATCCTCCAGCCGGGCGGGCGAGACCGTGTGAGGGTCTCGCCACGGCACCGGCGGCAGACGGACAGGAGCGGTTTGTGCCAGTTCGAGGGTCATGTTATTGCACCACGACGGTACTGGGCTTCAGTTCGAACTCGGGGTAACCGAGCTGGCCCATTTCGGGCAGGTCGAGGCCCTCGAGTTCGGCCTTGGCGGAAACCCTCTGGCCGATCACCGCATCCAGAATCAGGTTCACCACGAAGCTGAAGGTGAATACAAACCCGACCAGTGTAACCACTCCGATCAGCTGCGCGACCAGCTGGCTGGCATCGCCGTAGAACAACCCGGTAACGGAACCCGTGACGCCGTTCCACGATCCGCCGTAGTTGCTCTTGCCGTCGGCGAACAGTCCGACGGAAATGACGCCCCACAGACCGTTGGTGCCATGCACCGAAATCGCGCCCACCGGGTCGTCGACCTTCAATACGCGATCGACGAATTCCACCGAGAGGCATACCAGCACGCCGGCGATCAGTCCGATAATGGTCGCACCGACCGAGTTCACGAAGCCGCTGGGAGCCGTGATCGCAACCAGACCGGCGAGCAGGCCGTTGCCCGACATCGACGCATCCGGCTTGCCGTACCGCAGCCACATGTAGAACATGGCGCCGAAGCCACCGGACATGCCGGCCAGCATGGTATTCACCGCGATCGAGCCGATGCGCAGGCAGCCGTTGCCGGAGGCGCCCAGCGTCGAACCGGGGTTGAATCCGAACCAGCCGAAGGCCAGGATGAAGCAGCCGACCAGCACCAGTACGATGTCATGGCCAATCAGCGCGTTGGGCTTTCCCTGCCGCGTATACTTGCCAATACGCGGGCCGACGATCATAGAGAGCGCCAGCGCGGTGAGCCCGCCCACGGCGTGGACCACGCCCGAGCCGGCGAAATCGCAGTAGCCCTTTCCGAGGCCGAAGTTCGAGCCGAGCGTGGCCAGCCATCCGCCCCCCCACGCCCAGTTCGCAAACAACGGATAGGTGAATGCGCCCATGATAAACGAAGAGACCAGAAACGCCGCGTATTTCCAGCGCTCGGCAGCCGACCCGGTGACGATGGTCAAGGCCGTGTCCATGAACACCATCTGAAACAGGAACAGGACCATCACTCCGACGTCATAGGTTCCACCCTGGGTCAGGAAGAGCCCATGCTGGCCGAACAGGCCGAATGGTTTGCTGAAGAGGTTAAAGGTCCACTCCGCGTTCAGGGGCGCCGCGCCGCCGAGGTTGCCAACGCCGCCGACGCCTCCCATCTGAATCGCGAAACCGATCAGCCAGTACGCCAGCATTCCGATGCCGTAAACCATGAAGTTCATCATCATGGTGTGATTGGCGTTCTTGGCCCGGCATAGCCCGGTTTCCACGGCCGCGAAGCCTGCCTGCATGAACATGACCAGGAACCCTGTGACCAGTGTCCACACGAAGTTGATGGCGATTTTGTTCTGGCCGATCTGATTGAGAGCATCCGCGATCGTCAGGCCCTTCTTAGAATCGCTGACGCCGATGTCGGAAACGACACCGGTGAGCCCTCCATCCGGGTCGCCCTTGATGCGGACTGCCGACGTGGGCGTCTGGACGCTGTTCAGATCCTGGGTCGTAATCGGCGCGGTCGCCGCCGGGGCCGCGGCCGGAGCGGGCGTCTGCGCTATTCCTAGAGATACCGCCCATATGGCGGTGACGAGCATCAACGAGAGTCTTTTCACGGGTGTCATTTCCTCCAGATTGCGTTCTTCAGAAAGGCGCGGTTGAGCACGCCCATGATGCCGGTAAGGCTTACCGCTAGCCCGATCAGCACCATTACCATGCGCCCAGACACGCTGGACGTCATTCCCAGGCTCAGCACGCTGATCACGAACCCGAGCAGCGTAATTAGTATTCCGGCCACGATCATCGTTCCCGTCCTCCTCTATTCCTCGCGGTGCTCCCACGGTTTGCACTTCACAAAAAGAGCCGTAGCCGCGGCCAGCAACGCGAGGCCCAGCAGCAGCGCGATGTAGCTTATGTCCGCTGCCAGGCCGAGCGCGATCAGCGTGAACGCGACAAGAAACAACCCGACACCACTTGCCTGAGTGGGGTTGGCCCCCATACAACACCTCCTGATTCGAGATCGATGCCGGCGCGCCGAACAGCGGTGCGGCCGGGTCCGTCACTTCGTCACAGAGCCATGTCTCCGCGATCGCCGTTGCGAATCCGGAGGGCTTCGGCGACCTCGTACACAAAAACCTTGCCGTCCCCGATCTTGCCGGTGCGCGCCGCTCCGCTCAGCGCTCCCATTACTTCCTCGATCCGCTCGCTCGGGACCACCATCTCGAGCTTAATTTTGGGCAGCAGGTCGACGGTGTACTCCTGTCCCCGATAGAC
This sequence comes from Bryobacterales bacterium, assembly GCA_963841635.1. Classification (GTDB taxonomy): domain Bacteria; phylum Acidobacteriota; class Terriglobia; order Bryobacterales; family Bryobacteraceae; genus DASWZN01. The sequence goes on along the minus strand of CAWJDO010000002.1, from coordinate 5,099,068 downwards.
CTCCTTGTGCCCCTTCTGCCGGCCGTGGCCCCGCACCTCGCTGACGGTGAGACCGTCGATGCCGATGCTTGCGAGGGCTTCTTTAACCTCGTCCAACTTGAATGGCTGAATAATCGCTTCGATTTTCTTCATTGCCCGTCCATGGTGCGGCAGCGCGCCGCTGCTTTGACAGTTCTTCGCCGTCGCGGCCAATGCAGGCTGCGGGCCGGCAGAAACTACTTGTATGTGGGTTTCCCAGCAGGGGGAATCGCCGACGAGGGCGATACAACCTACACCGCGAATTCAACTGCGGCGTAGAAGGTCTTTGAGCCCAGTCTACGGGTGGATCCCAGTTTTGTCCAATCGAAGTTTTGAATTTCGGCTTTATGCTTTTTCACGTTTCTCGCCCGAAAGTTAGTCACTTACTAACGAAAGTTACTTGTGGGGCCATCGATCGGTCTTGCGGCACCCGCGCCCGGCCGCTAATCTTGAGGAGTGATCGATCTCTTCCTGGCGGTGGACCGGAGAAAGGTGCTCTTGGCAGCCGGCGCGCTCGTCGTCCTCGTAGCCGCGGCCGATTGGTACGTCGGGAATCGGGCGTCTCTGGGCCTCTTCTATATGCTGCCCGTGATGCTGGGAGCCACCGTGCTGGCGCCGCTGGAGATCGCGGCCGTGGCGGTGGTCTGCTCGATCCTGCGTTCGATCTTCGATCTCCCCAGTCCACGCGTTGAGATGATGCTGCGTTTCCTTTTTGCGGTTTTGGCATATGCGGGTTCCGGGCTATTCGTCGCGGCGCTGATGCGCAATCGCGCGCTGGTGGTACGACACCTGGAGCGCCTGCGGCAGGAAGAGAAGCTGAGGCGTGAAGCAGAGGAACAGCTGCAGCTCTTGGTGGAAAGCAGTCCCGCGGCGATCCTGACGGCGGATGCGGATGGCGTCGTGCTGGCCTGCAACAACGCCGCCAACACGCTGTTCTTGAGCAACTTGCTCGCAGGCAAGCGGGTCGGCGAGTATGTCCCGCTGCTGGCGGAGGCGCTCACGCCGAGAGGCGCGGCGGAGGGCTTCCGCGCCGCCGCCGAGTGCCAGGGCCGCAGAGAGAACGGAGAGATCTTTCTCGCGCAGACGTGGTTTTCCTCTTACTCGACGCCGCACGGCACGCGCCTGGCGGCCATCGTGGTGGATGTGTCCGAGGAGATGCGCGAGCGGGAAGAAGAAGGAATGCGCCAACTGGTCCGGGGCAACCGGATCGCCGCCGCCGCGGTGGCGCACGAAGTTCGCAACCTTTGCAGCGCGATCTCCCTGCTCTGCTCGAATCTGAAAGACAAGCATCCCATCGCCGCCGACGAAGACTTTCAGGGGCTGACGACCCTGACGGACGGCCTCGAACGGATCGCATCGGCCGCGCTGGGCGAAACGGTGCACGATACACTCGAAGAAGTGGCACTGCGCGACGTGCTGGACGACCTGCGGATCGTGATCGAACCCGACTGGCGCGAGATCGGAGGCTCTGTGGCGTGGCGGCTGGCGCAACCGATTCCTGGGGTGCTGGGAGAGCGCCACGGATTGCTGCATGCCTTCCTCAACCTGGCCAAAAACGCTCATCGGGCTGTGCAGGCGTCGCCGACGCGCGAGCTTCGCATATCGGTTTCGGAGGACCAGCGCGCCGTTCACGTGCGCTTTCAGGACAGCGGCCCCGGCGTCGCCGATCCCGAGCGGCTGTTTCAGGCGTTCCAGACGGGCGCGGATGGCGCAGGCCTGGGGCTGTACCTTTCGCGCGCGGTAGTGCGGGGCTATGGCGGCGATTTGTGTTACGAACCGGAGAGCGGGGGCACTTGTTTCCGCATCGATCTACCGATAGTTCCGCGAGGCAAAGGTGAGTGAACCGACGACCGAGTGCATCCAGCTGGCGATCGTGGACGATCATGCTATGTTCCGCGAGGGGCTGGCGCGATCGCTGGAGAAACAGGCGGACCTTCGGGTGGTTGGGCAGTTTTCCTCCGCCACCGAAGCGCTGGGCGCGCTCGAGAGAACAGGCGCGGCGCTGATCCTGCTGGACGTGGATCTAGGGTCCGAGAGAGCGCTGGACTTCGTCACGGCAGCCAGGCGCATCGGCTTCGAAGGCCGCGTTCTGATCGTCACGGCGGGCATCAGCGATCCGGAAGCGGTGAATCTGATTCAGGCGGGAGTGGCGGGGATCGTGCACAAGCACCATTCCACGGAGGTCCTGTGCCAGGTCATCCGGGAAATCGCGGCCGGGAAGGTGTGGCTGGAAGAGAAGTATCTGGCCGCCTTGTTCCGGTCCGTCGACCGGTCGCGGCCAGCGAGCGGCGCAACGCTCGACGACCGCGACAAGAAGGTGGTGCGCCACGTCCTGCAAGGGCTCACGAATCGGGAGATCGCCGAGCGGCTGGACGTGACGGAGGGGGCCATCAAAGCGGCGGTTCACCAACTGTTCCACAAACTTGGGGTAAGGACGAGGGCGCAGCTCGTGAAGGTGGTGTTGGAGCAGTACCGCGATCAGCTGTGAGACACGCCTTCATGCTCTACCTCGATCTGGCCTTCGCGTCAACAAGGCGCGAAGGCAGCTTGAATACAATCGCCGACCTCCGGGCGGCCAGCGGAGCAAATCCCCAGCGCATGCGGTCGGTGCGGAAAGCCTCGATACCGCCCCAAGACTCACTTGGGAATCAGGGACGAGTCCACGAAGCTGAGGTTGTGGATGCCCGCATCAATTCAAGCCGCGGCGTCATTTCGCGGACCGCCACGACGGCCGGCCCGCCAAACACGTTCTGGAGCCGCTGATGACGATCAGTGGCCGCAGGGATGGACTGCATATCACGAGACGATCTTCTTACGCACCGCGTAGAGCACGATCTCAGCCGTGTTGTGCAGGTTCAGTTTCTGCATAAGATGGGTGCGGTGCGTCTCAACGGTATACGGGCTGACGTCCAGGACCGTGGCGACCTCCTTGTTAGACTTGCCCTCCGCCAACAGTTGGAGAATCTCCCGCTCACGCTCCGTGAGCAGCTCGTAGGAATCCTCTGAGTCCGTCCGCTGCAGTTGACGGGTATACTCCTCGGCCAGCATCTGGGAGATTGCCGGGCTGAAAAAACACTTACCCTCCGCCACGGCGCGAACAGCCCGGACCAGGTCCTGATCGGCCGAGCCCTTGAGGAGATAGCCCCGCACACCGGCGCTGAGCGCCCGCAGGAGATAAACCTCGTCCGAATGCATGCTCAGGATGATGACCTTGGCGTCGGCGTCCCGACGAACGATCTGGGAGGTAGCCTCGATTCCGTTGAGCTGCGGCATGCCAATGTCCATGATGATGACCTTCGGATTGAGCGCCTCGGCCAACCTCACCGCCTCGCGGCCGTCCGTCGCCTCTCCCACAACCTGAAAGTCCGGCTCCCGTTCCAACACAAAACGCAGCCCTTGCCGGACGATTCCGTGATCGTCGGCTACCAGGATGCGAATCTTGTTCACGCCTGCACCTCCTCGTTCAAGGGGACCTCCGCGCGGAGCACGGTGCCCTTCTCCGGTTGCGAGAAGATGGAGACCTCGCCGCCGATTTCCCTCACTCGTTCCTCGATCCCGATGAGGCCCAACCCCCGCTTCGGCCAGCCCTGCGGACCGAACCCCTTTCCATCGTCCTGCACGGTGAGCGTAACGCGATCGCTGCTTCCGTGCAAGGTCACACGGACTTCTCTCGCGTCCGCGTGCCGGGCGCAGTTCGTGAGGGCCTCCTGCACAACGCGGTACAGGCAGGTTCGCGGGCCATCCGGCAGGCCTTCCACGGTGCCGTCGATCTCCAGCTTGACCGGGATGCCGCTACGCTGGGTGAATTCGCGGGCCTGCCACTGGAGTGCGGGAGCCAACCCCAGGTCGTCCAGCATGGACGGCCGGAGTCCCATGGCCATGTTTCTCACCGCCTGAAGAGTCTGTTCCGCGAGCGTCTGGCCTCCCCGGAGGTGCTCGTCGAACTCCAGGCCTGGAGACGCGCGCAGTGTCCCCAGATTCCTGAACTCCATCTGGATCGCAGTCAGCATCTGGCCGACCTGGTCGTGGAGCTCCCGAGAAATCGATTTGCGCTCCTCTTCCTGGGCCTGGACCAGCCTCTGCGATAGCGTTCTCAGTTCCAGACGATGCTGTTCGGTCTCGTGCTGCAGGCGCTCGGACCGTTTCTCCAAGGTGGAGAGCCTTTTGATGCTCGCTGCCGCAATCCCCAGCCCGAGCAAGAACGTTCCCGAAAGGATCCATTGAAGAGATCGGTGGAAGCTGTCGCGAAGAGATCTCAGCGCCTGCTCTTCCGCAGCCTGATTCGCCGCTTCGAGGGATTCTACATCCCGGGTGACGGATAGGATCTTCTCCCGGTACGGCGCAACCACTCGCCGCAGGTACGACAGGCTCCGCGCCTGCCGCTCGACGGCGGTCCAGGTGAAGATAGGTTCGATCGACGCGCGGTAACGAGCCAACTCCTGGCGCAGATGGCCGAGCCGCATGTTGTGGGCCATCCCCGGATCGAGCTCCAGTCGAGCCAGGCTGCCTTCGATCGATTGGCTGCGCTGGTATATTTCCAGACGCAGGGCCTCGCTTGGTCCGGGATTGAGCAGGACATCGCGGAGCAGGATTGCGATGCGGCCGGTGTCGAGCTGGATGTTGTTCAGCAGGCGGTTTCTCTGCTCGTGGCTCAGCTGCGCGCGTTCCATTTGAGTGAAAATCTCCGTGGAATCGCGTACAACCAGGATGCCGGATGCGACAATGAGGACGAACAGCGCTCCAAAGGCGAGCAGAAGAAACGGCCAACTCTGCTGGATCACAAGCCGACGGTTCTGCATAGTGGCCTCGCAAGGCGATCGGCGGATCGTCTCTACCATTAAGAGTGTATGCGAGTTGTAGTGACGGATCTAGATGGCACGCTGCTGGACCGCTCGACCTATGCCTGGGAGGAGGCGCGCGCCGGGCTCGATCTCCTGCGCCTGAGCGGCGTCCCCTTGGTTCTGTGCACCAGCAAGACCCGTGCGGAAACCGAGTACTGGCGCCACCGCCTCGACAACTGTCATCCATTCATCGTGGAGAACGGCGGCGCGCTCGTCGCTCCCGCGGGCTACTTCCCGTTTCCCCTCGAGGCCAGCGTCCACGACGCCCAATACGATGTTCTGGCGCTTGGCTCGCCCTACCTCGACCTCACCGCCGCCCTCAAGCGTGCCTCTCTGAGCAGCCAATGCCCCGTGCGCGGCTTTGCGGAGATGAGCGCCGCCGAAGTGGCCGGCGAATGCCAGATGCCCATCGATCAGGCGGTGCTTGCCAAACAACGCGAGTACGACGAGCCATTTCTGGTTTTCGATCGGGACCGCACTGCCGGCCTGCTCGCCGCGATTGACCGAGAGGGGCTGCGCCACACCAGAGGCGGGCGCTTTTATCACATCCTCGGCTCCAACGACAAGGCACGGGCGGTTAGACTTCTCGTAGGGATCTATCGCCGGACGGGCGAAGATGTCGAGACCATCGGCCTGGGCGACGGGTTGAATGACGCGAGTTTCCTGAATGCCGTCGACATTCCGATCTTGATCCGGTCGCCCCACCTCGAGCAACTTCAGGCCGCGGTCCCGCGCGGAGTCGCCACCGAACGGACCGGGCCGCAGGGCTGGAACGACGCGATTCTCGGTCACTGGGAAGGCGCGTGAAGGCGCTGCGCAGGCGCCTATTGGGACGGCCGGCTCGCCCGGCTCCATTCCGGCAAGCCCTCTGAATCCCGCAGTGTCAGGGTCTTCTTCCCTTTCCTGACCTCGCGCGCCAGCAGCGCCTCCTTTCCGTCGAGGAGCACCGTCGAGCCCGTCACACCGATCAGGTCGCCTTTCGCCAGAGTCATACCGTGTGTGGCCACGAACATGGCCGGGCCCACATGGACGTCCACCGCGCCCTGTGCCGTCTTCAGGGTCAAGTGAATCCCGGCACTCCAGGTTCCATGCGGGATTTCCCGGACCTCCTGGACGGTGCCCATCACCGTGGTTTCCGTCGCAAGATCGTAGCGAGCGTGGGCAGGCCGCTGTGTCTTCGCGAGAGCCGGCGAGAAGGACGCCAGTAACAAACCGGCGACCGACAGCGCGACCTGAATTGACTTTGTGGATCTCATAACAAGCTTCCTCCTTTTTGTGTGAACTATTTTTGTGTGAACTACAGGTGGCTCCAGAGCGAGCGTTCCTCGTTGTCCTGGGGCCGCTCTGCTCTGCCGCGAAGATAGCGTTCGACGGTCTCCCTTGCGCCCAGGCCGAGCGCCAGGCCGATCGCCAGAGCTGCGCCCCCGGCAAAGATCACGAACCCGGCAAAGAAGATGTTGGCCGCAAAACTGAGCACATCCGCCGCCACCACGACGGCGACGAATACCAGAACGGACCGGACCAGCGCGGCCCACCTCCGCGGAGCGGGGAGTTCCTCGTTGGAGGCCCACACCAGGACGCTCCGTCCGACATACTGGGCCAGCCAGGCCCCCACCAGAAGAATCGCTCCCGCCACCACCAGCTTGGGCAGCAGGAAGACGCTCGTTTCGACGATCTGCGAGGAGAGCTTGGTGTCGAACACGTCCACCGCCGCCAGCAAGCCGGCAATCAAGATGAGCCAATATGCGCTGCCTGCCACCAGCGGCACGCCGCGCACTCTTCCGGCGCCTCCGAGCATGGACGACAGCCCGCTCTCCTTGAGGAAACGGTCGAATCGCGCCCCTTTGACAGCCCTGACCAGTAGCCATCGCACGCCCTTGGCGACCAGGAACGCCACCAGGAGCATAGAAAGAGCAACCAGTAGCGGCGGCAGATAGGTTGTGATTTGATCGGAGAGCCGCCCCAGAGCCCGCCGGAGGACTTCTTCGAGCGTGCGAATCATGATTTCACCTCCACATTCGTTTGCTGACCCTGCTGGAGATCTCGGTGAGGGTCATCCGCTGCTTTGCCGAGCCATAGGTCAACCAGGTACGGTTTGAGCTCCTCGAAGCAGCAACATAGTTTCTCAATCCGTTCCTCAACCTCGGCGGCGAACATGTCCCGGGTCTCGATCACAAACGATGCGACTTTGGCCAGGTAGAGCGGAGTCAGCGACCGCAGCAGATGCGTCCGTTCTACGGGCCTGTGCCTGTACGCGCAGGCGAACTCGTAGATCAGCCGGACCCAGAGATCGTCGTCCATCCGGAATGTCGAGCGGTCCGCCGATCCCCGCGACAGATCCAACACGCCGCCCAGCGTCCGCGGACGCAAGGCCATGGCCCAGATTTCCCGCAAGTCCTCGCAGCCGCGACGGAATGCGCCCACCATCCGCTCCAGATTCACTTCGATGGGATCGAGGCCAACGTCATAGCGAAACCCAAACAGGTCGACACCCTGGCTCCCCGTCTGCGACATCCACGCGGTCTGGTACTCCTGCATCAGCGCGAACACGCTCCCGACAACCTGCTGCAACATCGCGCTGAGGTCGGCGCCGGGATCCTTGGCATCGTGAAGCTTTGCGCCCAGAAAACTCTGGCACACGCGGAAACCTTCGGCGACGGCGATGGTCGTCATCCAGATGTCGATCCCGTACCGGGCGACGTCCGTCTCCCAGTCCTCCCGGGCGAGATATCGCGAAAACATCGCGCTAGACACGCCAAAATCCCCGCCGATCGGCTGGCGAATGCGGCGGCCGTAGAGCGCCCGGGTGAGCGGATAGACGATGCTGTTCGTGATCGTGCCGTCGTATTTGTGCCGGTGGTAATAGGGCGCCACGAAGTCGAAATCACCGAACAGCACCGGCCGGATCAGCAGGTCGATCCATTCGGGAGTGATCGAGCGAAGGTCCGAGTCGACCACCGCACACACCTTGGCTTTCATGAGCGAAGCCATCTGGAAAATCAGGCGGAAAGCGCTTCCTTTTCCCGGAGTGCCGTGATACGGGAACGACAGGCGATGCACGGGCTTCAGCGGCGTGGACAGCATCAGCAGGTGGGTGTCCTGGACCTGGCTGGAGAGAACCACCTCCCGCGTGGCGTCTTTCGATCCGCCATCGGAGTTGATAATCACTCCGGTGAACTGCGGAAAGTACTTGGCCAGGCCCGCGTGAGCCGCCCGAACCACGTGCCCGATGGTCCCAGCGTTGTTGTAGCTGGGAATGCCGATGACGATGTCGGCCTCGCGGACGGCGCTCAGCGCGTTCAGGGCGGCGGTGGGCAACGGCGTTTGACCCATGGCATTCTCAGGCGACGGCTTCCTGCACCGGTTTCATGTCTTCCTCTACCGCGGCCGTCAGTTGTTCGAAGAAATCGGGCATCGCGGCAATCACGCGGTTCCAGTTGGGAATCAACGGCAGTCCCAAAGGATCCTCGATGAATTCCTCGGCAGCCTGACGCAGGCTCTTGGCGAATGTGGCCACGGCGAGTTCCTCCGAGTGCCGGTCGAAGTCCAGGCCGTTCAGCATCGCATCCGCGTAGTAGCGGTTGATGGTGTCCTCCGCAAGGCGGACATAGCGCACTTGCAGGCTGCGGAAATGGTCCTGTGTGATCACCTCGCCTTCCCCGGCCAGCGTGCGGAACAGCGACTTGGCCACATCGCAGGCCATGCGGCGGAGGCCCTTCGACGGATCGTCGGGCGACAACGCCTGGTGCTTGTGCTCGTAGTTATCCGTCAGGTCCACCTGGCACGTTCGGGCGGGAGAGCAGTTGCGGTGGACCTCGGAAAGGACGCCCACTTCCAGCCCCCAGTCAGCCGGGATGCGGTTCACCCGGGCCAGGTTGATCCGCATCGCGAATTCGCCCGCCAGGGGGTAGCGGAAGCTGTCCAGATACTTTAGAAACTGGTTGGCGGGCGCCATGCTTTCCATGGCGCGTATCAACGGGACCATGAACAGCCGGGTCACCCGCCCGTGCATCCCTTTGTTGACCCGTGCGTAATAGCCCTTGCAGAACTCGAACCCGAGATTCGGGTGTGCCACCGGGTAGCAAAGCCGGGCCAGCAACTCGCGGCGATAGTTGAGGATGTCGCAATCGTGCAGCGCGATCGCCTCGCACTCGTCGCGCGCGAGAAGGTAACCATAGGCCATCCAGCAAGAACGCCCTTTCCCGTCGGCGCCGGCGGACAGGCCATTCTGATCGAGGAGTGCGAACAGCCGCTCGATGCGCTCTCCGTCTATCCAGAGCACGGTCACGGGTGTCGGAAAGCCATGGAAGAAACTGCGCGCCTGTTGATACTCGGCGAACGTGGCGCGGCCCAGCGTCACCACCACGTGCTTCAGGTAGCGCACCTTGGCCAGTTCGGCGACGATGCCCGCCATGGCCGGCGATTCGAACTCAGAGTAAAGCGCGGGCAGGACGAGGCCGATAGGGAGAGTCTTCGAGAACTTGTTCAGGTCGTTCTCGATCCGATCCAGGCTCCCTGGGCTCAAGCGGTGAAGAGTGGTTACAAGACCTGTCTGGTAGAAGTCGGCCATTGTGCTGTCCTCCTCCTACCAGTGTGAAGATCGCGCGCTGAAATCAGAATCCCGGAAAGGCAGGAACGGGAGGTGGAAAGCCCTGTAACCCGCGTCCTACCTGCGCTTCGACGCTTCTCGCGGAGGACGGGGTGGCAGTTGGTGCTCCAGCACCAGTCGGAGGTTCGCGATATGCAACCGCGACTTCAGCACGTTCAACAGGACCTGTTCGGCGATCGGATCGAGAGGCTTGGCCGCCTGGTAACGGATGCGAACCAGCGAGTCTTCCGGCGTGAACCCCAGCTCGTAAGACAGCAGCGGGGCGGCGTCGGCAGGCCAGACCTCCTTAAGCGGGCCCTCGAGGCGCGCCATGGCATCCGCCCGCATGCTGTTCAGATCTTCGACCGGAGGGAGCGGCGCGGGTTGCTCGAGTCGTTCGCGCAGAAGGGCCAACTCCTCCTCGCTGGCCACTTTCCGGATCGCGATTCTGGCGTCGCGCCCGGTTCGCCGCAGCAGGATCTTCTCAGCCTGTGCGATCCGCGGTGCGGGAATCGTGGCCGTGACCACCAGGCTAATGAGGATCGGGTCGGAGGTCGGCTCCACTTGTTGCGCCACGATGATCCCCGGGGGAGCGAGCACCCGCAGGGCCTCCCCGACCGCCGCGCGCGCAACGGTCTCATCGCGCACTTGCATGAGGGCCTGCCTGAGGGGTACGAACAGCAGCGCCAGCACGACCACCAGCATCAGGACCCGCCAGCGCAGCTTCCCGATATCTCCCAACGCGCTCGAAACGCCAGCCTTCTGCATGAGCTTGAACAGCCCGTCGCCAGGGGCGCGTTCCAGAATCGCATGGTCGATCTCCGAACGCACCTCCGGCGCATCCATACGAACCAGATAGAACACCAGGAATGCGCTGGCCACGATTGCCGCCAGGTTCGTCAGGAAGAGCAGACCTGCGCCGTAAATGATCGGCCGCGAGAATCCACTGCCAATACCGAAACCGACGGTGCACAGCGGAGGCATCAAGGCCACGGCGATTGCGACACCAGGGAGGGCCGTGACTCCGGCTCCGCTTCCGCCCCGGCACACCACAATGGCGCCGGCCAGTCCGGAGAACAGTGCCACCCCCAGGTCCAGCAGGTTAGGATGGATGCGCGCCAGGATTTCGCCGGTTGGCGACTGGAAGGGCAGGACCCACACCAGCGCGGCCGCGAACAGGGCCGAGAGCAAGACGCCCAACGCGATGCTCAACAGCGACTTGATGCCCAGGTACAGGTCCGCGGCTGCCAGCGCCAGGCCCGCGGCAAGAATCGGCCCCATGAGCGGCGAGATCAGCATCGCGCCGATCACCACGGCCGGGCTGTCCAGCACCAGTCCCAGCGTGGCGATGCCGGCCGAGAGCACCAACTCCACCCCGTACCTCACGCTCATGACTTCGGATGCGTCGAACATGCTGAGATAAACGGCCGGCTTGGATTGCCGGTCGACGCCCAGCAAATGCTCGATTCGCGGCCGTATCGAAGGTGTTAGCGCGTCCATAAGACGGTGTTCCTGCGTGCGCAGTCCCTGCTGTCCCGATTCAACACCCAGGATAGTCCGGAAGATTGGGCCAAGTCAGGAACCCGACAGATCGGCAATCTGCTTGTTCCAATCGATGTGGAGGTCAACTCTCACGGCCGAATGGGAATCGAACTTGCTTACCGTCTTCTCGGAACTGCTCGCACCCTTGTATGTGGCTTTCAGTTTGTAGTCGACGTTTGGGTCCAGCCCGTAGAAATGATAGGAGCCGTCCTTCTGGGTGACGTAAGTCCGGACCCGGAGCGTGGCGGAATTCTCGATTCTGACAACAGCCCCTCGAAGCATCAGTCCGAACGGATCGCTGACTAAGCCGCCGACAGTCCGCTTTCGGGTCTGCGCCAGGGCGGGAAGAACCAGCAGGACCAACAATAGCGGCAGCAAGAGCCTGGTCATCGATTCATCTCCTCCTACTAATCGTGCCGGACCGTGGCGCATCCGCCCATCCCGTGGAAGGACTACTTCCGCATCCTCCCGTAAACACGGGAGACAGGCACCCTAAACACAGGAATGGCACCGGCAACGGCGCGGCGGCGAATATCTCCCGAGAGGTCGTGGCAACGAGTCCTGGGTCACTCCCCCTGGGTCGAGCGTTTCCTCGGGATTGAAGTCCACCGCCACCACGGCCTCCGCGGCTAATGGGAGAAGGCCCGCGAACCGCCTATCGCGGCTCCGGACCCTTGACGTAGAAGCCGTAGCCCTTTTTCACGCTGGTCTTGTCCTTCACCGTCAGGATGGTTGTCATCACCTTGCCCTTCTCCCCCAGCCTGGCTTGACGGGTGGTCACAACGGTTCCCTGCGGGGACTCGCATTTGACCGCCAGTATCAGCTCGGTTCCAGTCTGGGGATCCCACTGCGCGCTGGCGACGCACGGCTGATTGCCGACTGTCTGCTTTTTCTCGACGCCGTCAGTAGTGAGATCGAAGGCTTCGACTGCTGCGCCCGAACGGGTGGTGGTTGTGATCTCGAAGTGGATCTTGGGTTCGTGGTGCTCGATCTTGACGACCGCGTTCTTCAGATCGGGGAGATCGTCGAGCCTGCTCCGTAGGTCCAGCTTCCAGGTCCCGCTGAAGTCGGGCTTTGTTTGTGCCGGGGCGCCGGTAGCAAGCAAGACCGCGGTCGCCCAAACGTGCCAGATGTTCGTCATGGCATCTCCTCCAATGGGCTGATGAGACCTCTCAACGAGCCGGGTGTGGCGGGCCGCTCAGACGGTCGGCGGTGACGTCATAGAGCCACGCCGCCACGTAGCCTCCCGCCGCACCGTCCGCGATTCCCCAGATGGTTCCAATCAACAGGCTGGATAGAGTGGGAGCGGCGTTGTAGCCGGGATAGACCGAGCTCATCGCGCGCAGGAACTCCGCGCCATACGCCGGGAAGACGAGGTGCGCCAATCCCACGAAGAACATACAGCCACCCCAGAGCGCGGCCGAAACGATCGCTAGTGCCTTTGTTGACAGTCGCATCGGCATTCACCTCGATTCTCAGCATAGGCGGGCGCGGGCTCGATTCCTATCCTATCGAGGCTTGACCTGGCAACCTCAAAGGCTTGACCCTTCCGGTTCGCCACACAGACCCGGCGAACCAGCGGCCATTACCGGGTATCTGCAGGCAATCTCACCTACCGACGGGATGGAGCGGCGAGCGCCCCACGGCCCAGAATGGGAATGCACACTTGGGAAGGGAGGAATCGCCATGACTACACGTACTGTCAACAAGTTCCGGAGACTGCTGGAGGCCCGGAAGGCCGAGTTGATCTGGGAGATACAGAAGCACCGACGGCCCCTGGCGATCAGCCCGAACGGCGATCCCGGCGACCGGGCGCGCAGCCTCGCCGAGCGCGAAGGCGCCGTCCGCGATCTCAACCGCGACACCGCCCTGTTGCGCAAGGTGACCGGGGCGCTACGGGAGATCGACGAGGGCACCTTTGGGCGCTGCGCGATGTGCAGCCGCGAGATCCCCCTAAACCGTCTGAAGGCGGTGCCGTGGTCGCCGTACTGCGTGGCGTGCCAGGAAGGCGCGGAGGCACGGGAGTCCGCACATCGGGAAAGCGAGGCCGGCGATGCCGCAGGTTACCCGCTGGCCAGTTAGGATTGAGCCGGGCCACTCACGCGTCCGTGTGCAAACCGATCTGCGTGGACCGGCAGGCTACGCAAACCCGCGGGTTCTCACCATTCTGTTGGCCGGGGGAGCCGGCGAGCGGCTCCTGCCGCTCACGCGGCACCACGCCAAGCCGGCCCTCCCGTTTGGAGGCATCTATCGCCTCATCGATGTCACGCTGTCCAACTGCGTGAATTCGGGGCTGCGGCGGGTTTACGTTCTGACGCAGCACAAAGCGCTGAGCTCGAACCGGCATCTGCGGGACACCTGGAACGTCCTGCCGTCCCAGATGGGGGAATTCATCGAGGTGCTTCCACCCACCCGCCGGCCGCGCGATACCTGGTACCTCGGCACTGCCGACGCAGTCTATCAGAACATTCCGAGCATCGAAGAAGCGGACCCGCGGTTCGTGCTGATCCTGTCCGCCGATCACGTTTACAAGATGAACTACCAGGGCATGCTGCGCCGGCACCTGGAGGAGGATGCCGATGTCACCGTGGCCACCACCCATGCTTTGCCACGCGAGCCCGGCCGCTTCGGCATCGTCGAAGTCGAGGGGGACTTCGAACTCACCGGTTTCGCCGAGAAGGCCGTGGTCGGCGGCGCGGAGGACGCGGGGTCTACCCCGGCCACCTACCGCGCGTCGATGGGCGTCTACCTGTTCTCGACCCCGGAGCTGCTCGAAGCCCTGCGAGAGGATGCCGCCGATTCGCACTCCGATCACGATTTCGGGCGGAATGTGCTCCCCCGCCTGATCGGCCGCCGGCGGGTCTTCGCCTATGACTTCACCGACGAGCAGCCAAGGCGGCCACGCTACTGGCGCGACGTGGGCACGCTGGACGCCTACTACGAGGCCAATCTGGACCTGTTGGCGGCGCCGCCGCTTTTCGACCTCTACGACCGCGAGTGGCCCATCTACACCACTGCCACCCCGAATCCCCCGGCGCGATTTGTTCCGTCGGAAGGCGAGACCCGAATGGGAGGTGTGCTCAACTCCCTGGTCTCGCATGGGTGCGTCGTCTGCGGCAGCCGGATCGCAAACAGCGTCCTCTCGCCGGGCGTGCGAATCGACACCGGCAGCGAGGTCGAGAGTTCGGTCATTCTGCCGAACGCGGTGATCGGCCGCGGCAGCCGGATCCGGCATGCCATCGTCGATCGGAACGCTCAAGTACCTGCACACTCGCGGATCGGTTATGACGTCGAGGCCGACCGCGGGGCAGGCCAATTCGTCACGGATTCTGGAGTGGTTGTAGTCCGAGGCGAGGCCGCTGCCGGTACAGTGGAGAACCAGTACACTCCGCGCAGTCCCCGCGTTCTTGCCTCTGGCAGTGGGCCATGAGGCTACGCCTGATCGCGACTCTTGGCGTCGCCCTTGCCGTGCCGGTCCTGGATGCACAGACGCCGCGGGGGCTGGCTCTCTGGCTGGTCCAGGTGGCCATAGTGTGGTCGGCGTGCTCGTGGGCCTCCCGTCGGGAGATTGCGGTCGTGGCGTTGTGCTGCTCGCTGTGCGTGTTGGTCGGGCTGTGGTTCTCGCCGCGGAACATCCTCCCGCTGTGGATCACCCTGGCGAACCGGGCCCTCGGTGTCGCTGCGATCTGGGCTCTGGGCTATGCCCGTATCCAGCAACAGACCGCCAAGGCCGCCCACGAGAAGACATCGGCCGAGCTCGAGGCGTCCCGCTCCCAGGTTCGAGTTCTCAGCGGCCTGTTGCCGATCTGCGCCTCCTGCAAGAGGATCCGGAATGAGGCCGGCGTTTGGGAGCAACTGGAAGTCTACATCCGGAATCGCTCGGAGGCCCGTTTCACTCACGGTCTCTGCACCGATTGCGTTGAACGGCTCTGGCCGGAGGAAACGGAACGGGTGAAGTCCGAGTGAACTTGCCGGCGGCCGTGGTCAGTTCAGACTCACTACGTCTTCGTCCGGGTGGTCCAACGCCAGCATGACCAGCATGTAGTCCTTCACGTGGCGCGTGAGCAGGAAGTTCTGCTTCACGTGGCGATAACCGTTCTCTCCCAAATGGGTGCAGAGCTGAGGGTCGGCCAGGAGTTGGGATAAGCGCCTGGCGGCGCCTTCCGGCGAGTGTACAAGGAAGCCAGTCACCCCGTTTATGATCTGCAGCTTAATGCCCCCCACCGCGCCGCCGATCACCGGCTTGCGCTTCCAGAGCGCCTCGCTGACCGTCAAACCGAAACCCTCCCTGAGGGATTTCTGCATCACGACGGTGGAAGCCCGGACCAGCGCATTGATTTCCAGGTCGCTGAATGGAGGCAGGAGCAGCACGTGAATGTCGGGATCCCCCACGGCTTGTTTGCACACTTCGCGCATGACCTCTTCGCCTTCCGGGTCGTCCGAGGCGCCTCCGCCGGCAAGAACAAGCTGGCAGTCCTGCCGCTTCTTGACCATTTTGTAGGCCGCGATCACGCCCAAAGGGTCCTTGAGCCGGTCGAAACGCGAGATTTGCGTCACGATCGGGCGGCCGGGGTCCAGGCTATGCTTGGCCAACACCTCCTCGATATCGCCGGATGGCAGTTCCCTGTTCTTGGCGCTCAAGGGATCGATCGACGGAGCCACCATGTACTGCGCAATGGACATCTGCTGGGCGAAGTCCGGCATCGAGAAGATGGCGGCGTCGTACTGCTCGACGTATGGCTTCAGGAAACCCCAGACGCGATAGTCCGGCGCCGAAACGTCGATATGACAACGCCAGATCCAGCGGCGTCCGATCTCCGCTTTCCGTTGAATCAAGCCGACTGGCTGCGGATCATGGATCAGAATCACGTCTCCTGTGAGATTCATCTCGCGAAGATTCGCGACGGTGGTGGCGCGAAAGACCTCCAGCATGTGGTCGGTGATCTCTTCTTTCTTGCCATGCAGAGCGTTGTGGAATGCCTTGGTAACGTTGAAAAACTCCTGGTCGCCCTTAATGACGTCCCAGGTCGCGTTCACGCCGAGTTCGTGCAACAGCGGCACCATGCGGGTCAGGATTTCGGCGACGCCGCCCCCGACGGGAGTCGAGTTGATGTTCTGCAGGCGCCGGTTCTTCACTCTGTCGGCCAGAATACGCAGCTCCTGAATCACGTCCTCGCCGACAACGTTCCCGTAGTCGCTGAGATGAATCGCCATGATCGCTATGCCTCTCCTGTTCTGCCCAGGTCCACGATTCGACCTCTCAGTTCGTCCAGCGTCACTGCGTACGGATCGAGTTTGTCGATCGCGGCCGCCAGTTTGCCTTCCCCCCGCCAGGCGAGCCACTGGGAGAAATCGTTGGTGGTCCGCTCCAACCGCAGGCGCGCTTCGAAGAAATGGTAGAACAGCGACACGTTGGTGACATGTGGCAGGACGGCGAAGAACTCGTCGGGATCGGCGGCGGTCAGGCCGGTCGGCATTATGAAGCTCTTCGATCGGCAGAAGTGGAACTCGTCCCCTTGCGGAGATGTACGTGCGGGCCGCGGGTGCGCCTCCAGATCGGACTCGATCACCCGGATGAACGTGTCCCGTAATTGGCGAATCGACGAAAAAGCGAGCAGATCGATAGCGGCCAGCTTTTCGCCCAGCCGCTCTTCCTGGAGGGCTTCCGAAACCCACATGGCGAAGTTGTTCGTGAACACTGGCGTCTCGAAATGATGGGAGAGGTACTCATGGTGCGTGTGATAGAAGATGGACGAGCCCGGCACGTCGCGAATACCTTGGAGCAACTCCTCCAGGGTGGTCGCCTTCAGGCCGGTCAGCGCCACCAGCCGGCGCTCGGTGTAGAAGTTGAACGGATCGTCGTGCTTCATGACGCTTGACCTCGGAACTTGACCGCGTCCCCTCGTTCCTGTTTGATGTGAAGCGTGCGGATGGGGAAAGGTATGTCGATTCCTTCGTTCCGAAAACGCCGGAAGATGCGTTTGCGCAGCTCGTGCTGAACCAGGTACTGATCCACGAACTCCGACACCTGGCAAATCAGAGTGAAGTTCAAGGAGTAGTCGCCGAAGCCAGGGATGAACCGGACAAAAGGCGCCGGCTCCGCCAGCAGACCTTGAATCTCGCTGGCTCCGCGGAGCGCTTCCTGGACCAGGATTCTTTCGACGAAGTCGGGATCGCAGTCGTAGCTCACCCCGATTGGAATAAGCAGTGACATTCTCTTTTCCGGGAGGTTGTAGTTCGTGACGATGGCCTGGGCCAGTTTGGCGTTGGGCACCACGATCAAGTTGTTGGCCAGTGCCCTGATGGTTGTGCTGCGCCAACTGATGTCTGCAACATAACCTTCCTCTCCGCTGTTCAGTTTGATATAGTCTCCGGTCCGGACCTGTCCGGCGATGCTCACATAGAGACCGGCGAACAGGTTCGACAGGGTGTCCTGCAGGGCCAGCGCAACCGCCAGGCCGCCGACGCCCAAGGCCGTCAAAATGGGCGTGATCGAGATCCCCAAGGAATTCAACAGGATGAGAAGTCCGATAGTGACGACAACCACAGTGGTGAGATTCTGGGTGATCGTCGTCACCGGCAACCCATGGCTGACGCTGGTGCCGTAATGCCTGACAAGCGAGCCTGCCAGCCGGGCGGCGACCAGCGTAAGCGATGCGATCCAGAGAACCAGGAGAACCTTGCTTACGATGCGGGTCAGGAAGGCGGGCATTCCGGACGACTGCGTCGCCAGGTGGAGCGCAAGGATAAGCATCCACAACAGGAACGGGCCGTAGAGTGTCCGGATGACCAGGTCATCCAGTTGGGTCCGCGTACGCTGAGCCCAGGCGCGCAGCGAGCGGAAGAGCAAACGTCGGACCAGCCAGCCCAGGGCGAAGACCGAAACGAGGACTCCGGCCGGCAGGGCCAGCGCCCCCCAGTTGTGGGCCATGTAATTGGCGAATTGCGTCATCGACTGCACCTAGTAACGGAATACGGCGGCAAGAGGTCCGCCCCCGGGGACTTCTGTTGGAGCGACTGCGTAGACGGAGCCCCCGCTGGCGAAGGTGCGAATCGCCGCCATGTTCAGGAGGTCCTGCGCGCCCGGCGACGGGCCGTCGCGGACCGAGACCTCGCGCGTCCGCGCGTCGAAAGTTCCCCACAGTTGTACTCCCACAGCCACGAACAGCGACTGGACCCTGCCGTGCTGCGCGGACGCAAGAACGTCCTCAGGCCGGTTTGAGGCGCGTTGCGTGTGCCAGGCCTCCATGTACTGGTCCGCGGCCTTCCGCCTCTCCCTGAGAAAGTGATCCGAGGCGAGCGGCAGAGCCCGCTCGTGCAACTCCTGCGGTGTGAGGTCGTCCGGGTTGCCCGATATCCAGCCCGCCTTTAGTTCCGGATACGTGTTCGCCCGCCGGTAGATCGGATAGAGATAATCCACCGCCGCAACAATGAGCGGAACGCGCTCCTCGGCAAGCAGACCCCGGAGGCCCCGGTCGATGCGGCGACAGTACGCGAACAGCAACTCCTTCCTGTTCTCCTCGCCGCCTCCCCCGTGGAAAATCGCGGCCCCCCGGCCACGGTGAAAGGGCGACGCCGAGTGGGTCTGCAATTGCCGCTCCGGCACCCGGCCGCGAAGGGCCTCAGCCAGGCTAGCCGGCATCCCCTCAGGCTGGAGTTCGACAATCCCGTCGAGGGTGGCGCGGAGAATGCGCGCCCGATTCTGGCTCAACGCCAGCACGCAGAAGCGGCCATCGCCTGAGAGGCACGGAAGCAGCGGCTTCAAATGAAAACGCTCGGCCACGACGGCCAGTTCCGGCAGGCGTAGCTCCACTCGGTATCGGAAGAAGAAGTCCGGCGAGCGGAAGATCGCCAGACCATCCTCCTGGTGCTGCCAGAACTCGTAGTCCTCGACGAGTGCGTGCACGGGGCTCAGGAGTGCCTCGATGCCAGCGCCGTCCAAACCTTCGCTCCTGAGCGTTTCCTCGACTTGCCGCAACAGGTTCTTCAGACGTATCGGGTCTTGTCGTGTCTCCGTGCCGACACGGTGCGTCGACAGGTAGATGGAAACGCAGTTGCTCCCCGCGACATCCGCGAGAAGTCCCAGTTCGCTCCTGGCGACCAGATCCATACCGGCCGTCCTTCCCTCACCGAAGTTCGTTGACATCCTTCCCCCACTTCCAGGCTAGAGCCTGGGGACGGAAGAACCTATACAGAAAACGGATGAGTCTGACGGCGAAAAGGAAGTACGCGGCCCCGGCGCCATCGAGGTCCGGGTATTCTGATAGTTAGTGGGTTATACTCTCGTCGCCTGCGCTCCAAACGCCGGCACGAGCGGGGTTGCGGCGACAGTACCACGGAGACAGCATCTGCATCCAATGGCGACGCCCAAAACAAGCCACTCAGCCGGCGTTCTGGAGATTCTGGCAAAATGGACCGATCCGCTGCGCGGCGTCCAGCGCGAGGAAACGGTTCTCTTCGTTCTCACGCTGATGATCGGCGCAATCGTGGGCCTCGTGGTTGTGGCCTTCATCGTATTGACTGAGAACCTGGGCTCTCGCATGTACCCCGCCGGCGTCGCCGCCTGGCGCCGGCTCGCGATCCCAACCGCGGGCTCGCTGATCACGGGCTTCTTGCTCTACCGCTATTTTCCAAACGCTCGCGGCAGCGGAATACCCCAGACCAAGACGGCCCTGTTTCTTCGCGCAGGAGTCATCCGGTTTCGCACGGTGTTCGGAAAATTCTTCTGTTCCTCGGCTTCTCTCGCAAGCGGAATCGCGTTGGGTCGCGAGGGGCCCTCGGTTCAGGTAGGCGCCGGTATTGCTTCCGCCCTTGGCCGGCGCATGGGCCTCAGCTCCGCCACTATCAAATCCCTCGTGCCGATCGGCTCCGCGGCAGCCCTTGCGGCGGCCTTCAACACGCCGATCGCGGCGGTCCTCTTCACCCTCGAGGAAGTGATGGGCGACCTGCACGCCCGCGTGCTCGGAGCCATTGTCTTGAGTTCGGCGACCTCCTGGATGGTGCTCCATCTGCTCCTGGGCGATGAGCCTCTATTCCACGTCCCGGCGTACCAGCTTGTCCATCCCGTGGAGTTTCTCTTCTACGCCGTGTTGGGAGTCGTAGGCGGCCTGGTGTCAGTGAGTTTCGTCAAGCTCTTGCTGTGGCTCAGGAAGCACTTCCTGCGGATGCCGTCCTGGACGGCATCGTTTCAGCCCGTCGCGGGTGGGCTGCTAGTGGGCATCTTCGGATGGTTCGTGCCAGAGGTGATGGGCGTGGGATACAACCACGTCAGCCAGGCGCTGAACGGCCAACTGGCTCTTCGCGTCATGGTGCTCCTGGTTGCCATGAAGCTGGTCGCCACCGCTACCTGCTACGCCTCCGGCAACGCCGGCGGCATCTTCGGCCCGGCGCTGTTCATAGGGGCCATGATGGGCGGCGCCGTCGGTGGCGGGGCACACCTCATTCTGCCCGACTACACCGGCAGCGTCGGCGCCTACGCTCTGGTGGGTATGGGCGCGGCGTTCGCCGGTATCATCCGCGTCCCGTTGACGTCCGTGATCATGATCTTCGAGGTGACGCGCGACTACTCCATCATCGTCCCCCTCATGATCGCCAATCTGATCAGCTACTTCATCTCCAGCCGGCTGCAAGAGGAGCCGATCTACGAGGCGCTGCTCGACCAGGAGGGTATCCGCCTGCCTCCGGGTGCTCGCAATCGCGAGGAACTGGTGACGGTTGATCAGGGCGCTCGGCCCCCGAACCAGGTCCTGCGCCCCTCCGACACCGTTGGAGACGTTTTGACCACGGTGGATTCGAAACAAGCCGCCTGGCCGGTTGTGGACGCGGACGGATTGATCGGCATGGTCACCAAGGCCCAACTCGAGGAAGCCTTGGGTCAGGAACGCCAGTACCAAACCATCGGTGAGTTGCTGCCTTCTCTCGATCTCAAGGGCAGGCTCACTGCGGACAACTTTCCCCACGTGCATCCGGACCACCCCCTCGATACCGCGATGCGAAGAATGGCGCAACACGGCCTGGACGCGCTTCCGGTCGTGAGCCGCTCCAACATCCGGGAACTGGCGGGTGTCCTTTCCAGAGAGGATGCGTTGGCGGCGTACGGATCGCGAGAGAGGACCCCGGCGCCGCCATACACGGAGTCCAGGACACCCGTGGCGGTGCTCGGCGGCGTCTTGATTGTTCTGGCCGTAATGGCCGCCCTGGCTGGCTTTCTGAGTTACTTCTACCGTGCGGAGCGCAGCGCCCGGGCCAACCAGTACTATCTGGACGGGAATCAGTTGATGGAGAAAGACCGCTATCAGGAGGCCGTCGAGCAGTACCGAAACGCCCTTTCAATTTCCCACGGCGGACGGGACCGCCTCGCGCTTGCCCAGGGGCTCGAGCGAGCGGGGCGATCCAACGAGGCCGAGATCTACTATCGCGAACTCCTGCGTGATAAGCCTGAAAGCGGCCCGGCTAACGTGGGGTTGGCCAGGATCGCGGTCGCCCGCGGCGACGCGTCGGATGCCTTGAACTTCTACCATAGAGCGATCTACGGAGCTTGGCCCGAGCAGGCTCAGGCCAATCGGACTCAGGCGCGCATTGAGCTCATCGACGCTCTCGGAAAGCTGGGCAAGAGGCGCGAAGCCCAATCGGAGTTGCTGGCCCTTGAGGCGGAACCTCCGGACGACGTCAGCGTCGAGAGGCAACTCGGGCGGCTGCTGCTTGCGCACGACCTGCCCAAGGATTCGGCCGCGGTCTTTCGGAGGATTCTGGACAAAGATAAGGGCGACGCCGACGCGTCGGACGGGTTGGGCGAGGCGGAGTTGGCGCAGGACGACTTCCGCGGCGCCCAGCGCGCGTTCAAAGCAGCGCTGCGACTAAACGCGGCCGACGCCAATGCGGCTAAGAGGCTGGAACTGGTTGAGCAGGTTCTCGCGCTCGATCCGACGGTGCGCGGTCTGAGCGCCCAGGAGCGGTATCGCAGGAGCCGGAAGCTGATGGAAGCCTCGCTCGGCGCGCTCGATGAGTGCCTCGGAACCATCAAAGGTCCGGCGCCCGCCCCGGTGAAGGAAATGTCCGACGGCGCTCGCAAATCCCTTCTACGCCGCGGGCGGGCAAGTTCCTACGGAGACTCCACCGAGGAGAATCTCGACACCACTGAGCAATTGTGGAAGGCCCGTGCGGGACTCTGCCCGACCGCGGCGACCGAAGAACCGCTGAGTCGGCTGATGGCCAAGCTCGCCAGGTGAGCAGTCGCAGCTCAGCGCGACGTGCTGCCGATCGATTTCATCCCGAGCGACGACAAGGCTCTCCGGTCTAGCGCCTCAACGTCTCTCCGGCATGCCGCGCAGAAGGCTGCTCACGGCAACCTCGTGAGACGACCGGGGCTGATCTCGGTGCCGCACATCGCGAAGGAGAGCGAACCGCTGCTCCGGCGGGCTATGCCGACAACCGAAAGAATCGGCGGACGGCTTGGGCCTCGAGATCATTTCCGATTACCGCCCACTCTGAATGTGGTCCCCCGCGCTCGCGCCGAGATGCGTCGGCCACGTTTCGCTGGGCGTCGGCGATAGCCGCTTGGAACCGGCCGAGACAACCGCCCCAGTCCCAGGAGCCGTTCGCGCCGCCGGCGGCCTGAGCTGACTTTGCAAGGGTCGTGCCGGATGTAGTGGACGCTCGTGTATGCTCGGCCAGCTCGGAAGGTACTGAAAGAATTGGCGGGGACGACGGGGTTCGAACCCGCGACCTCCGACGTGACAGGGGCAAGGACTAGGGCCGTGCTTTCAACGAAGTAGGTTGCGGCTCAGTGGGTTGCGAGCGCCGGGGGAGACACGAGTTGACACGAAATGACCCGTTTTCGCGGGCGTTAGTGACACAGCTACTGACACAGTTGCGAGGGGCACGCTCATTGAGAGCCAACACACGTTGAGAGCCAGCACACCGAAGACGCAGTCGCTCGTCAGCCATCGTCCCTCGCAGCACGTCCCAGCGACTTTACGACTTCCAGAAACCGTTGCTCGATGGCGGAGGAGGTCCGCAGAGGAAAGCCGAGTTCGTCTGCCAACCCCTCGAGCTCAGCACTCCACTCCTCGGGCATGGCGAACTCAGGAGGGAATGCGTGAGTTGCGCGTTGCTCGAACACGCGGCGCGCCGCACTAGCCCGACTTTCGCAGTTGGGGGCCCGAGCGACACCTAAGCCATTAAGAATCAGTGCAGGCGATCAAAAGGTCTTCACCACAAACCCGGGCTATCGACCAGCCTCGGCGACCGCTCGGAGGGCGGGTTCCGCGGTGATCCGCGGAGGTGGTTGCGCGGGCAGCTCGAGCTTGAGCTTGTCGAGGACCAACTGGGCATCTCTCTCCGGCTGCGTGTAGCGGGGGAGAATCAGCCAGCGTCCGTCGACGGTGGGAATGTACACGTCGATCATCTGAATGTTCGCCAGCGCGCCCATCACGGCCGCTGGCGTCAGCCCCGGCGCGTGAATCATGAGCCGGTTCTTCAACGTCACTTGAAGACAGTAGGCCAGGAAGGCGACCAAGATGTGAGCGTCGGCGCGATGCTCCAGTTGATGCCGGATGGGCCGAATCCCGAGCTCGCTTTTCAGGCTTCGAAAAACGGATTCGATCTGGGTCAGTTGCACGTAGCGCGACCACAACACCGTGGGGTCGCCGCCGGCCAGGTTGGAGCGCAGTAAGTAGTGTCCGTCGCGCAACTCCGCCTCTTTGAGCTTGACCTTGTCCACGTGGAATCGAAAGGTCTCCCGCGTCACCGGCTGCCGGGACTCCGGCAGTTGGATCTTCACGAAGCCGAAGGCGCGGCCCGCCTCGGTCTTGGCGGCGCCGATCCGCAGCAACAACTGATCGCGCGCCGGCAGGCTGCGCCGCATGGCGCGAAGTTTTCGCAGCAGCCGCGCCAGCCTCTTGCGCCGCATGGCGACCTCTTTGGCCTGGCGGCCCTCGCTCTTGGCCAGCACGTAAAGCTCGCCGTCCTGCTCGAACAGTTTCACCTCGACCGAGTCGCGAACCTTCTGCCAGGGCAAATCCAGCCACTTCTTCTCGTGCTGCTTGATCTTGCTCTTGGACGTTCCCACCAGGTAGTAGACCGTGCGCGCCGGGTCGCGCATCTCGGCCAGAATCGCCTCGGTCGGGATGCCCCGGTCCATGACCCACATCCGCTTCGCCTTCCCGTAGGTCTTCTCGATTTTGTCGAGGAACCCTCGCAGTGTGGTGCAGTCGGTGGTGTTGCCGTCCATCACTTCGTAGGCCAGTGGGAAGCCGTCGGTGGTCACCACCAGCGCCACCACTACCTGCAAGCAATCCGGCCGGCCGTCGCGGCTGTAGCCGCGCTTAGCCTTGGGGTTCTCTTCCATGGCGCCTTCGAAATACGTGCTCGTCAAATCGTAGAGCAGCACTTCGAAGTCGGCTTGAAACAGGTCCGCCCACTTTTGTCTCAACCACACGAACAGATCCTGCTTGTGCTCCAGCACCCGGTCCAGACAACGATACAGCCGGTCCTTTTCGGCGGCCGCATAGTCGACGTTCAGTAACTCGTCCATGGCGGTGGAAAGAAACCACTGCCGATGCACACGCCACTCGCTGGCCGGATCGAGCAGATGGTTCACCACCAGCAGTTCCAGCACCTTCTCCCATCTCACGGCCTCGCGGCCGTCCGGCAAGCGCCGCTGCCAAAACTCGTCGAGTCCCAGTTGACGCCAGATTTCGCAAGCCAGCCAGCAGTTGCCGAACAGGCGCGGCCGCCGCAGTTCCAGTCCGCTCAGCCTCACCTGCAGGCTGTCGACGGCATCTTCGGGAATCTCGCGATCGTCGGGGAACAGGCTGAGGTTGCGAGAACGCTGCTGCTGCTCGTCGAAGACCTCGAGGGTCTTGCGCCAGGCGGCTTGCTGAGAGTCGTTCACTTCACCCAGGTAGAGGACCGTGCGTTGCGCCGTCTTGCCCGAAGACAGTCGCCGGTTTTCCACCACGCTAAAGTAGCGGTGATCCTTGCCGTCCTTCCTGCGGTTGGTGCGGCGCAAGAACATGGAAGCAGCAGAATGCCAGAAAAAGGTCCGAAGTGGAAGAGGGTAGGTCTTCACCACAGCGGTTTTGAGATTCTCGGATTGCAGGCAAAAGGCTTAGGGCCGGCTGAACCGGAAAAACGGGCCTGAACTGCGAAAGTCGGGCTAAGCCCAATACTGTTCACTTAACAAACATTTCTATGCTATTCTGTTTGGGGCGGGAGGCCCCAGGAATGGCCCGTACCGTTGCGTCCTTACCCGCCGGGAGCCGCATTACCGACTACATCAGCCTCGGCGTCATCGCGAAGTTCTTCCCTGCCGAAAAAGTCCGCGAGGCTCTCAGGCAAACCGATCGCGCCAGCGTACGCGAGCGCGACTTGCCGGCCCACGTGGTGGTGTACTACGTAATCGCGTTGGCGCTGTATATGCGCTCCTCTTATCGCGAGGTGCTGCGCTGTCTGCTGGAGGGAGTGCAATGGTTGCTGGACCCCTCGGCTACCGTGAAGGTGGCGGGCAAGTCCGGCATCTCGCAAGCCCGAAGCCGCCTGGGGCCGGGACCTTTGAAGAAGCTATATGAGGCCATCGTGGTCCCCATCGCGGAGAGGCGGACCAAGGGCGCCTGGTATCGCGACTGGCGATTGATCAGCTTGGACGGCAGCACGTTGGATACCGCCGATACCGCCGCCAACGATAAAGCCTTCGGGCGTCCCGGCGCCAGTCGCGGCTCCAGCGCTTTCCCCAAACTTCGCTTCGTGGCGCTGCTGGAGAACGGAACCCACGTGTTGTGGGCCGCGCGCATGAGCAAATACGCTACCGATGAGATCACGCTGGCTCAGGACGTCGTGCCCGCGCTCAGCAAAGGGATGTTGTGCCTAGCGGACCGCTTCTTCCCCGGCTACAAACTCTGGCGGACGGCGGCGCATACCGGAGCGGATTTGCTGTGGCGCGTCCGCCAGAATGCTCGTCTGGATGTCGACCGGCGCCTGCCCGACGGCTCCTATCTGAGTCGCTTTTACAGCTCGACTTCGGACCGCCGAAACCAGCGCCGGGGGATCGCAGTCCGCGTGATCGATTATCGCCTCAAGGACGTCCCGGGGGCCGAACCGATCTACCGATTGGTTACTACCGTCCTCGACCCCCTCCAAGCTCCCGCCAAAGAACTGGCGGCGCTCTATCATGAGCGCTGGGAAATCGAGACCGCTTTGGATGAACTCAAGACCCACCTGCGCGGAGCCCAGATCGTGCTGCGCAGCAAAACGCCAGAGTTGGTGGAGCAGGAGTTCTGGGGCCTGCTCATGGCGCACTTTGCGATCCGCGGCTTGATGCACGAAGCCGCCCTGCGGGCCGATGAAGATGCCGACCGGCTCTCCTTCCTGCATTCTGTGCGGGTGGTCCAGCGACGCATGGCCCGCTATGTCGCTGTTCCCCCCTCGGCAGAGGAAAACCCTGCATGAAGCGATCCTGGACGAGATCCTGCAAGAGCGTGTCTCATCCAGCCGCAATCGGGTCAACCCTCGCGGGGTGAAACGCAAGATGAGCAACTATCCGCTACGCCCGCGGAAGCGCCAACGCACGCGCCGTGTCGACGTTTCCAAGCGGATCAGGATCATTAAGTGAACAGTATTGGGGCTAGCGGTCTCCCGATAGTCGAGCTCCCCAAGCATGTCGATCAGCAGGATATCCAGCACGTCCCGTGCCCGTCCCGCAGCCGCTGGGCCAGTGCATGCGTGCAGCTTCTGGGCTACTTGGTCGGCAAGCCCCAAACACCGCACCCGCGGAATGACCGGAATCCCCAATTCCAACAGGCCTTGGACCTTGGGCTCGACGAGGTCAACCTGGCCCGCCTTGGCGGTCCCAAGATCGACTTCGATCGTCTGCCAGGCTCGCGTTCGATATTGGATGTTGACCTGGACGCGGACAGTGTCCGCCTGTGCCATGTCCCGAGTCTGGGCCTTGACTCGAAAGGTGAACTCGTCGAAGCTCAGGCGCAGGGCCTCTGCTAGCGTTTGGAGCCGGCTCGCGCGAGTGCCTTCCATCCCCAAGTCCAGATCCTTGGTAGCGCGGGCGCGGTGTGCGAAGCGCAGTTCCATCGCGACACCGCCTTTGAGGAAGTAGGTGCCCAGGACGCCCTCTTCAAGCGCCCTCTCGAGGACCCCGCATAGCGCCAGAAAAGAGATCCACCGCCGCAGGCGCTCCTGATCGAGCCCCAACTCCCGCGCGACACGAGCCAGCCTCTTTTCCAGCCGCTCGGGCGGCCGCGGCCTGGAACTCATCGGGCCGCCGGCTCCGTCCGGTCGCGGGAGGCGCTGAGTGACTTGATGTGCGCCTCGACCCGTCGGCGGAGTCGCCTCGCCTCAGTGTCGCCGATGAATCCCTCGCGCCGGGCGTCGGAGATGGCCTGGCGCACCAGGTCACTCCTCCCGCCGGAGCGAAGGAGGTCGGTGACGGTCCTGCTGATCGTCGTGACCGGGATTCCCTCTTGGACGGCCACATCCTCGGGCGTCAGGTCCTCGCGATGCACGACCACGCCCTTCGGCTTCTGTCGCCGCAGCCGGGCGGACTTGGGAACCGTAAGGTGAATGGCGCTTGGGTTTGCGTCGGAGATTCCGTAGACGACGAGAGCCGTTGCACGCGACAAGGCGACGTCGTGCGGCCCGCGGTTCGCCTTCGCCCAAAGGACTGCTTCCCGGTATTGCGAGAACCGGCCCGGAGGGAAGTGCGGGATACGAAAGACACCTCGGGCAGTTCGCTCGATCCGCGCCCGCTGCGCCAGCCTCGCCAGCACCGAGTCGGTGAATCCAGCTTGTCGAGCCTGCTCGGCGGTCACGAGACCGTCGTTCTCCTCAGCGAGCGCGACGAGTTCGTCGAAACGTGTGCGTGGCACAGACTCATTTTGGCATGATCGGGATCGCGACCGCAAGAGACCATGCTGTTAATATAGTTCCATAGTGGAACTATATTGACACTAGCCTGGAGCAACCAGGCTGGCGTTTCTGTTTGTCATCCATCATCTTTTTTTCAGGCGAGATCGGGGGCTGGGTTAGCGTGCAGCGCAGCAGCAGCAGAAGAAGAAGTTATGGGTCCAGTCACATTTTTTTTTACTACTACCTTTTTGTGACAGAACCCATATTCTTGCCGCTCTGGACGCATAACCCTGCCGACCACGCCTTGGTAACCCATTCATTCTGCAACCTCGCCGACACTCTCTTTCGGCGACGCTAGACCCATATATGCGCCGTGCGCTCAGGCTGGACTGATAACGCTGCCGCGGGTTCATCCGAGTCTCACATCACCCGTCTCGCCGCCAACGCCATTGACCAGGCTGCCGGTAACCGCCGCATGGAAACGGGGTGCTACCCGCTGCCTGCGGGAACCAGCGAAGGTGGGCGCCCACGATCCCTCAGCCTGCCCACAGCCATCAGGATCCCGAAAACCAGCGCCTCCGGGCGCGGAGGGCAGCCGGGGATGTAGACGTCCACAGGGATCACTTGATCCACGCCGCCGCGGGTGGCGTAGTTGGTTCCGAAGATACCGCCGCTGATTCCGCAGGCGCCCACGGCCACCACCAGTTTTGGCTCCGGGGTCGCATCGTAGGTCTTGCGCAGGGCCAGTTCCATGTTCCTCGTCACCGGGCCGGTGACCAGCAGCATGTCCGCATGACGCGGGGAAGCGACGAAGTGGATTCCGAAACGTTCGATGTCGTGGACGGGATTGTTGAGGGCCGCGATTTCCAACTCGCACCCGTTGCACGATCCGGCGTCCACCTCCCGGATGGCGAGCGAACGCCCCAGGATGCGGTGGATCTCGCGGTTGAGCGTCGGGCCCACCTCCGGGTACGAAGTGTGCAGCAGTCGAGTCTGCCGGCCGTCCGCATCCAACTCGTATTCCGCGGAGATTACCAGTGACTGGCGGTCCGATGTGGCGGCTTCGAAATTCCGGCCGATGCGCACAGCGCCCCCTGGCGTTGCGGCGGCGCACTCGCCGCACAGAATGCAGCGGCCGTAGTCCACGATGACGGTGCGCGACCCACCGGCGTCCGTGACGGTAATCGCCCCGGAAGGACAGACGGCTGCGGCCGGGCGCGCGTCCTGCCAGATGGAGAAGTCGAACTCGGGCAGGCCGCGATAGCCCTCCGCCAGCCGGGCGGCGGCCTCGGGATACGGTTGTGTCACCGTTCCGGCCCGCAGCGTTTTCTGGAGAATCTTGAACATGTCAGCGGTCCGTCCCCGAGTAGGAGAGATTGAAGCTCTTGTTGATCACAGGAAAGTCGGCGATGATGTTGCCCTGCACGGCTTCGACCAGCGCCGGCCAGTTGTTCAATGAGGGGTCTTTGATCTTGCACCGCTCGATCCGGTTTTCTTCACCCGTTCGCACCCAGTACAGGATCTCGCCGCGCCATCCCTCCACGGCGCCGAGAGCGCAGCGGCCCGGCTCGATGGCGATGCTGGAGGCGCGGTGCGGCCCGCCCGGCAGGTTGTCCAGGGCCGCGCGGAGGATCGCCACCGATTCGAATACCTCGTCGATGCGGACCTGCATGCGCCGCATCACGTCGCCCTCCTGGTACACCGGGACATGCACCGACAGATTGCCGTAGGCGGCGTAGGGATGGTCGCGGCGCACGTCCAGATCGACCCCTGAGGCGCGCCCGCCGACTCCCACAATGCCCAGCGCCGAAGCCTTTTCCGGGTGTAGGAACCCGGTCCGCTCCAATCGATCGCGCGTCGAATCCGAGGACTTCAACAGCGCCACCAGATCCCGAAATTCGCCTTCCAGCGTTGTTACCGCGTCCCGCAGCGCGGCAATCTGCCAGTCGCTCCAGTCCCGGCGAACGCCGCCCAGGCACGCCATCCCCCGCAGCAGGCGGCTTCCGGTAAGCTCTTCGTTGATTGCCAGCGCCATCTCGCGAAGCCCGCCCGCGTGCGCGTTGGCGATGACGAACCCCACGTCCATCGCGATGGCCCCAACATCGCCAATGTGGTTATCGATGCGTTCCAGTTCTAGAAGAACGGTGCGCATGACCTCGGCTCGGAAAGGCACTTCCAGTCCGGCGGCCTTCTCCACCGCCTGGCAGAAAGCCGTCGCGTGGGAAAACGCCGAATCGCCCGATACGCTCTCCGCCAGGAATACGCCCTTTGCCGCGGGAAGCCGTTCGAAGAGCTTCTCCGTACCTTTGTGGGTGTAGAACATGCGGAGTTGCAGGTACAGGATAGGCTCGCCCGCGACGGCGAAGTTGAAGTGGCCGGGCTCGATGATGCCGGCGTGCACCGGTCCCACCGGGATCTGGAAGACGCCTTCGCCCAGCGTGGGCCGGTAGACGTGCTGGTCGCCTTCGAAGGCGGGCAGCTCGGTGTCGAGCGCAAAGTCCTTGCGCAGCGGGTGCACATCCGGCCAGTTGTCGTGCAGCGCCACGCGCCGCGGATTCGGGTGGCCATCGGCCTGGATGCCGAACCAGTCCTGGATCTCGCGCTCCTGCCAGTTGACGGCCGGCAGGTCGGGGGCGAGAGATGGAAACCGCGGGTCCAGCGCCGGGATGCGGGCGCGAAGCACCAGGTAACAAGGGTCACCGCGCCGCTCGAAGACGTAGTAGTTGTAGAACGCGCCCTCTGGCTGCACGCGGTCCTCCGCGAACACGGCGGCGAGCCGCGCTGCATGGTTGTCACGGAGCGCTGCCGCGACTACCGGGATATCGGCAATGGCGAGATCGGCGTAAAGCTGGTCCGGGTGCGAAGGCGCGGCGGCAATGCGGCCGACGAAGTCCAGCCTCAGTTGTTCGAGCACTTCCTGCATGCGTCAGCCTCCCGTCACCACATTGGCAGCGCCGCGTATCAGTTCCAACAGCGGGCCCGGCAGCCAGAAAGCGATGATCACCAGGACCGCCGCCAGGGCCAGCATTGAAAAATCGCGCCAGGGAAGCAGCGGAGTTTCGGGCTCCTGCGGCGCGGGCCCCAACACCATTCCGCCGACGTGCAGCGCCGCGCCCGCAAAGATGCCGGTCCCAAACAGAATGAAGAGCGCCGTGGCGGTGTAGTACCCCGCGCCGAAGGCCGCCCGCACGATGATGAATTCGCTTTGGAAGAGACTGAACGGGGGCATGCCGACGATGGCGAGCGTCGCCATGAGGAACACCGCGCCGGTGGCGGGCATCACGTGAATCACGCCGCCTTTGACCTTGGCGAACAGGTCGGTTTTGTAGCGCTGGTAGACGTTGCCGGCGCACAGAAACAGGAGCGACTTGGCGACCGTGTGATAGGTCATGTGCAGCATCAGGCCGAGCGCAGCGAGCTTTCCGCCCACGCCGAGAGCCATCGCCATGATGCCCGCGTGGTCGATCGTGTGATACGCCAGCAGCCGCCGGAAATTCTTCTGGACCAGCACGAACGGCACCGAGATACCCATCGACAACACACCGAAGATCAGCAGCAGCCTGCCTGGAAACTCCGGGCCCACCGAGCGGCTTGTCAGGATGTAGAAGCGGATCAGTCCGTACAGCGCGCAGTTGAGCATGGCCGTCGAGAGGATGGCCGCGGCAGGCACCGGAGCCTCGCTATACGCATCCGGTTTCCAGGTGTGCATGGGCGCAAGGCCGGCCTTGGTTCCGTACCCCAGCAGCGCCATGATGAACGCCAGGCGCATGGTGGTCTTGTCCAGTTGCGACGCGCGGCGCGCCAGTACGGACCAGTTCAATCCCGCAATCGTGTCCGTGCCCGCAAGGTGGTGGCCGGCGTAGTAGGCGAGCACGGTTCCGAACAGCGCCATCGACAGCCCGACGCCGCCGATCATGGCGTACTTCCACGCGGCTTCGAGCGAAGTCGCTTTCCCGTAGAACGTCACCAGGAACACCGAGGCCAGGGTGGTCGCTTCGATGGCCACCCACATCACTCCCAGGTTGCCCGCCAGCGCGACCAGGAACATCGAGGCGACGAACAAAGGTGTCAGCGTGTAGTACTTGCGGAGTTGCGACGTGGTGGTGGCGGCGCCCTCGTCGTCGAACGCCCCGCTCCGCTCGTCTTCGCGCAGATAGCCGACGGCATAGACGGCGCAAATCAGTGACACCGACGCGGTCAGCAGGCACACCAGCGCGCTGAGGTGGTCGGCGTACAGAAAGCCGCCCCACAAGGACACGAATCCGGCGCTCAGCACTTGCTGCGCGATGACGAGCGACACGAGGAACGAGATTCCGAACGCGGCCAGATTGGCGATTTCCATGGCGCGCCGGGTGCGGGCAAGCGCCGAGAAGACGCCGGCCAGCGAACGGGATGAGAAGCAGAATCGGCAGGATCATCCGTCAGCCTCTCAACCTGCGCAGTTTGCTGACGTCCATGGATTCGAACGACTCCCGAATGCGGAAGATCAGAATGCCGAGAACCAGCACCGCAACCAGAACATCGAAGAACACGCCCAACTCGACAATCAAAGGCATGCCGTAAGTCAGGCAGATGGCGGCCAGGAAGATACCGTTTTCAAGCGTCAGCAGCGCCAGCACCTGCGTCAGCGCCTTGCGCCGGTTGATCATCATGAAGAAGCCGATGAGAAACAGCGAAATCGCAACCGCCAGCGTGTTGTGCCCAAGACTGGCCGCGCCCGCTTCCGGGTGGTAGAAGGACTCGCCCACCACGTACGCCACCAGCGTGAGGGCGCCGGAGATCATGATCGAGAGCGGCGTGTTCACGATCGGCGCGATCTCGTGGTGGATGTCGATCCGGTCCACCAGCCGCTCCAGCAAAATCGGGACGAGAATCGCTTTGAGCAGAATCGTCATAGTGGCGGCGATAAAGATGTGCGGCGCGTGGTTGTACCAGGCGATCGCGCCGGCGATCGCGCCCAGCAGGAACGACTGGGACGCGAACAGCCGGATATTCATCACCAGCGAGCGCTGTCCGACCATGGCGATCTGGAGCACCAGGACAAAGGCCGCCATCAGCGTCACCAGCTTGTCGCCGAACTCCGGGTTGTGCAGAAGATCCATGGCAGTCTCTAAAAGAGGAACGTGGAGATCAGCGCCAGCGCCCCTAACGTAAACGCCACCGCCATCAACTCGGGAACGCGGAACAGGCGCATTTTGGCGTTGGCCGTCTCCACCAGCACGACCGTACAGCTCAGAATCAGCAGCTTCAGCGCGAGCCAGCCTAGTCCCGTCAATACGCCGTCGGCGACCACGCCGCGGCGAGGCCGAACGGCCAGAACACGTTGATCATCAGCGTCATCAGAACCAGTTGCTTGATGGAAGCGGCCCATTCGATCAGTGCCAGATACGGCCCGGAGTATTCCAGGATCATGGCTTCGTGAATCATGGTCAGTTCGAGGTGCGTCGCCGGATTGTCCACCGGGATGCGCCCGGTCTCGGCGATCAGCACCAGGAACAGCGCGGCGAACGCCAGCGCCTGCGAAGGCGCGAGAAAACGCCATTGCTGGTTGATGGCCACGCGTGCGATCTCCGCGAGCGAGGTGGAGCCCGCGCCGATCGCCACCGTGAATACGGCCAGCATCAGCGTGGGCTCGGCCAGCGCCGAGACGGTCATCTCCCGGCTGCTTCCGAGGCCGCCGAACGAGCTGCCCGTATCCAGGCCGCTCAGCGCCACGAAGAACCGGCCCAGGCCCAACAGATACACCACCGCAAGCACTCCGCCGAAAAGTCCGACCGGCGTATCGGCCGCCACCATCGGCGCCATAAGCCCCGCCAGCAGCGTCGCCACGAACACCACGTAGGGCGTGGCCGAAAACAGCCACGACGCCGTGTCGGGAATCACCATGCCCTTGCGAAGCAGCTTATAAATGTCGAAGTACGATTGCAGCAGGCCCGGTCCGCGGCGCATCTGCAAGCGGGCCTTCAGGGTCTTGATAAGGCCGCTGACCAGCGGCGCGAGCAGCAGCAGGAGCATCAGCTGCGCCACGACTTTCAAGGCCGTTCCCATCATCCGCGAACTCCAAATAGCAGCAGGGCCAGCAGCGCGACGAAGATGTAGGCCAGGTAAGCGTGTATGCTGCCGGCCTGCACGGACCGCATGCGTCCGGCCACTCGAAACAGCCAGTCGCGGAAGGGATCGTACATGTGCTTCTCGAAGGGGCGTTCGATGTCACTCTCGAAACGGATGGCCGTCGGGTAATAGGGCGACACTTCGTATTCGGCCTGAATCTCGCGCCTCGGCCGATACAGCGCCGAGAAGATCATGCGGATGGGTTTGGAGAATCCGGTCGCGGTGTATTCGTTATCGGCGGTAAGGCCCGGCAGGCCGCAATCCCAGGTTGACCCGGTGGCACGCCGCGCGGCGCGGCCCCACGCCAGCCACAACAGCGCCGGCAAGCCCGAAAGCAGGACCAGCATGGCGGCGATCCCCACTGTCGAAACCGTTCCGGCATGCGACGATCCCGCGGAGAGGGCAAACCCGCCGGCTGCGGTCAGAGCCGAGCTGGCACGGACGCCGACGAGTTGCTCGGTGATGGGATCGAAAACTGGCAGAAACAATGTGGCGCCGAGCCCGAGCGCCAGGCAGCCGGCCGCCAGGAACGCCATTCCGAACTGCATTGAGAGCGGCACTTCTTCGGCCCCGGCGGCGTTCTCGCTCCTCGGCAGCGCGAGAAAGGAGATGCCGAACGCCTTCACGAAACAGGCCGCCGCCAGCGCCGCTGTCAGCGCCAGCAGCGCGCCCGCGATCGGGAAGATCATACGTGTGAGGCTCGGGGTGCTTCCGAAACCCGCCAACAGCGCCTGGTAAGTGAGCCATTCGCTGACGAAGCCGTTCAGTGGTGGCAAGCCTGAGATCGCAATCGCGCCTATCAGGAAGCACAGCGCCGTAAAAGGCATCCGGCGGATGAGCCCGCCCATCTCCTCCATGTTCCGGGTGCGCGTGGAGTAGTGAACGGCGCCCGCGCCCAGGAAAAGCAGGGACTTGAAGATCGCGTGGTTCAGGGTGTGATACAGTCCGGCAATCAGCGCCACGCGCCGCCAGCATCGGATGCCCCAGCGCCCGGAAGACCACGGCCGCGCCGAACCCGATCAGAATGATGCCGATGTTCTCGATGCTGTGGTACGCCAGTAGGCGCTTCAAATCGTGCTCCATCAGCGCGTACAGTACGCCCAGCAGCGCCGAGAGTACGCCCGCGCTCAGCACCAGGATTCCCGCCCAGGCCGGCGGCGTGTCGAAGAAATCGAAGAACACCAGCGCCATCCCGTAGATACCTGTCTTGATGACGATGCCGGACATCAGCGCGGAGATGTTGCTGGGCGCCACGGGATGGGCCTCCGGGAGCCAGACATGCAGCGGGATCACTCCGGCCTTCACTCCGAACCCGAAAAAGCACAGCAGAAATACCGCGCCTTGTTCCCACGGTAGAAGCGTCGAAGCGGCGTGGTGAAAGGCGACGAAATCGAGGCTTCCGCCCGCCGCCCGCGCCAGGATAAGGAAGCCCGCCAACAGCAACCCGGAGCCGGCGTGGGACATGATCAGAAACACCATTCCCGCCCGCCGCGTCCGCTCCTTTTCGTGTTCGAAGCTCACCAGCGCCCACGCCGCGAGCGCCATGATCTCCCAAGCCACTAGGAAGAAGAACGCGTTCCCGGCCGCGAACACCAGCGTGATCCCAAGCAGGAGAACGTTGTAGAAGCAGCCCAGGACGCCGACGTTTCGCCGGCCTTCCATCGGACGCACATAGCCGAACGAGTAAACCGAAACCGATACGGCGATTATGCCCAGCGTCAAGGTGAAGTACGCCGAAAGGGCGTTGATCCGGATGGCCCACGCAAACAGAGGCACGCCGGTCGGCAGATTCCAGGTGATCGCGCCGCCCCGCGCGAGGACCGCGAGCGCGGCGATGGTCTCCAGCAGCGCGCCCGCCAGCGCGAAGCCGAAAGCCCATATCCGGGCGCGCCGTGCCGCGTGGAAACCGGCGAGCCCGGCGGCGGCTCCCGCCAGGTAAGCGATCAGACCGGCGGTAAAGAAGGTCAATTCAGCCGCTCCCTGCGCCGGGCCGGATCTTCCGCTTCGATCTCGCCGAGCATCTGAACTTCCTCGGCTAGGTGCGCTTGAAAGTACCGGCGCATCATCTCGAGAACTTTGACCAGCGCCTTATTGCGCAAGGAGTAGAAAACCTGATTGCCTTCCTTGCGGGTGGAGACGATCTGCCGGCTGCGCAGAATCGCAAGGTGTTGCGACAGGTTAGCCTGCTCGACGCCGAGCCGATCCTGGATGGTCCGCGCCGAGACCTCGCCGTCCCGCAGCACCTCTACAATCGCGATGCGCGTGGGATGCGCGAGCGCATGAAAGATGCTGGCCTTATACTCGCGCAGCATGCTCTGCATGATATTAGAATATTCGATTCCTGGAATATTCGCAAATAGCGAGCCTGCATCCGAGGCTAAGACGAAGTTCACCACCGCTTCGCCTCCCGGTGGCCAGGGAGTCTGGCGGCCGGCGCGCTGCATATGCCTACCGCCTCACCCACGAAGCGACGTCGTGCTTCCAGGCTCCCGGATCTCGATTACGCAGAGAAGAAGTTGAGTCCGCCGCAGAAATCCTGTTGTTATGCCCCGAATCCTCGTTGTCGAAGACGAAGCGGTCATCAGGACGCTCGCGTGTACGGTTCTACGCGCCGCCGGCTACGACGTTGAAGCTTGCCCCCGACCCGGAGGAAGCCATACGAATGTGTTATTCCGGCGGGTGGACCTCGTGCCAACTGACATCATCATGCCCGGCATGGACGTCCATGAACTCGCACGTCGGGTGGCACCGCTGTGTCCGCGGACCCGAGTGATCCTGATGTCAGGATCCGATCCAGGCTGCGACAGTTGCCCGCACGTTCCACGGTGCGGACTGATTTCTGAACCCTTCGATCCGCGGCACTTAGTCCGTTTCGTTTCCAAGGTCCTCTCGGAACCGCCTCCTCATGTGTCTGCGGCGGAATCGCCTCAGGACATCCGCTGAACTGTTCATAGGTTCTTCTTATCCCACTCTCGGTAATATGAAGCTGAAAGTTGTTCCGACGCCAAGCTGGGAGTGACACTCGATTCTTCCACCCAGGCGATGAAGCAACGTACGCACGAATGCCAGGCCCATGCCCTCTCCAGGAACATCCTGGGCGCCGGCCCGGCGGAAAGGCGCAAACACCTTGTCCATATCGTCTTCCGCGATGCCGCGGCCGTTGTCCCGCACGTGGAAAACCGTCGCATCGGCCGTCTCCTCGGCCGACACCTCGATCTGCCCCGGCCGCTGCGGGTCCAAGTACTTGATGGCGTTGTCGAGCAGGTTGCCGAAGATCTGTTCGATGGCGGCGCGGTCGCTGGTGATGGGCGGCAGCGGGCTAGTCTTCAATGCTATGTTGCGGCTCTGGATCTGGTGCGCCAGGCTGCCCACGGTTTCCTGTAGCACTGCTCCGGCGTCGAGTTCTTCCATGTGAAACTCCCGGTGCCCGGCCCGCGACAACTGGAGCAGCGCCCCGGTCAGGTGGTCCATGCGGGTCACCGAGCTCTCGATGAAGCCCAGATCCTCCGGGATTGTCTCTTGAAGAGCCTGCGTCACCGCGGCCTGCTTCGGCTTCGGCAGATTCGCCAGCAGGTCCTCCTCCGACTCGCGGAGCGTGCCGATGCACTGGCGGAGATCGGCGGAGAAACCCTTGAGGCTCACCAAGGGGGCGCGCAGGTCATGCGACACGATGTTGGTGAAGCGTCTGAGTTCCTCGTTGGTCTCGGCCAGTTCCACGCTGAAGCGCTCCAGCTTCTCCGCGGTGCGTTTGCTTTCGGTGATGTCCTCGTAGGTTCCCAGAACGCCGATGATGCCGCCAATGGGGCCAGGCAGGGGAACTTTGGAGACGCGCACGTCGCGCTCTGTGCCGCCCACAAAGACCATGGAGGTCTCGTAGCCGATCACCGCCTGGCCGGTTTCCATGACCTGCCGATCATAGCCGGCGTGGAGGTCGCCCGTAGCCCTCTGCTGGGATAAGTCGTAAACGGTCTTGCCCACGATGTCCTGCGGCGTGGGAACGCCGACATCGCCCACGAAGGCCTTGTTGCATCCCAGAAAGCGGCCCTCGCGATCCTTCCAGAATACCCGCTGCGGAATATGGTCCAGGACCAACCGGAGCATCTGGCGGGATTCGCGCAGCTCGGCGGTCTGCTGTCGCACACGGCGGCGCAACACGCCGATCCAGGCGAGCGCCAGCAGCGCCACCGCGCACACGAAGCCCAGCAGCCGCAAGGTCCGCTCCGCCGTCAACCAGGGGGCCGACCGGAGCACCACGATGTCGTCCGCGGACCGCAACAGCATCGAGAACGTCCGCGGCAGCACGGTTTGCTGCGTTTCGTAGGTCTGGATCGAAGTGACTCCGGTGACGCGAAGCAGGCTGCCTTTCTCGAGCGGTGGCAGCCGCTGCTGGTCGATGCGGGCCTCAAACCGGCGGTCCCCGGCCTGTAGCAGCAGCGTCTGGTTCCCTTGGACATCGCCCTGATCGACCAGCACCGCATCGACTTGAATCAGTTGTGCGTCATAACCGTTGTCGAGAACGTCAGTGGCAGTCACCTGTCTCGGCTTAGGCGGCCCGGTGTGGCCCAGCCTCTGAATTCCGACGTCGCGGAAGACGGGATTGAACAGCCCGGGGACGGAGACCGGGAGACCGGTCACCTCGACCCAATCACCGACCTTGAGGTCCGCCGGGGGGTGGTCCTGGATCAAGACGCCCGCGTTGGAATCGCTGACGTAGGTGGGGCCAGTCCGCTCGGTCAGAATGACCACGCCACGAACTCTGGAGCGCTCTCCGAAATGGGAGGAGGAG
The DNA here is from genome assembly GCA_963841635.1 of Bryobacterales bacterium. Lineage (GTDB taxonomy): Bacteria > Acidobacteriota > Terriglobia > Bryobacterales > Bryobacteraceae > DASWZN01. Next base: position 5,060,325 of record CAWJDO010000002.1, on the reverse strand, counting down.
GAGAACTGCAGAAGCTGGTCGATGCTATGCAGGGGTGGGGCACTAGGTGCCGCGCTTTCCATGCGAATGAAGCTGGCGTCGGGAACGAAGAGCTGTATGCCCAGGATCTGGCGCTTGAAATTGAACAGAGTGGCGCAGACGCCGAAGATGTGGACACGCGAGTCGAGCAGGGAGTCAGGCAGTTTCGCAGAGCCGAAGATATAGGCCGCGAAGTGGTGGACGCCCCAGTTCACGCCGAGGACAAAAAGCCCTCCCTCCCGACCAATCGAATGAACGACGCCATCCGCCTCCACCCACTTGCTGTCTGCGATGCCCGTGAAGAGCTGCTCCATGTCGACTCGAAGTGGTTCGGGCATGGCGTGCTGGCCGATCACGCGCACACTGGTGCCGCTGACCACAGGTGCAAACTGGCCCGGGCCGCTGAATCCCTCAATCTCCGTCAGATCTCCGGCGCTCAGCGGGACTCGGGACTGTCCGAGGAGAAACATGTAGATTCCCCCGGTCTGGTCCTGTATGAACGTGTTCGTAAGCAGCGGGTTATTGTAAGTCACCACCGCGCGGAGATGGACCGGGTACGCCAGCCTCGCTTGATCTTCCGAGAGATCCCTCACCTGGCGTACGGTGGTCAGCACAGGCAATGGCGCAAGGTTCCGTTGTTTGCGCGCCCGGTCCCAGACCGTGCATGCGGTCAGGCCCAGCGCTCCGTGCGCCTCGTCGACAAAGCACAAGACGTCGAGCGCGGGGCCGGCTTCGATGGACTCGTATGGGGCAGGGAGGAGCGGCACCGTGCCGGTGGAATCCTGGAGGGTCAGCCTGTCCGCTTCGAGCGCAACCGAGCCATGCAAGCGAATCCGATGGTCTGATAGGCGCGTGCGGTCCGTTGAAAGGACCGAACGAACATTTCTGACCGGAACGTCGGCCGCGGCGGGCGCCGGCGTCACGACCCCGACATCGTTGATGGCTCGTAGCCACAGCTTCACCCCGATGGGCACGCCGCGAGCATCCAGGCTGGTGACGACGTCGCCCCGTGCTCGGACCACGGCATCCACGAGCGAATGATAATCGAACGCCGCTTGGTCTCTCACCGTGACGTTGATGTCCCAGCCGAGAGCGTGCAGTACCAGAGCAAACCTGCCGCCATGGTCCGTAACGGCCGACCTCACGACGCCTTCGATCTCGACGTAGCGGTACTGGAACCGCCCCGAGGCCAAATCTTGGGCGCTGGGACGCGCCGGCGTAGGAAGCGGGCTGTGCCTGTCGCCGACCCAAATGCTCTCCCCGGTCACCTCGGGACTGGACCCGCCGCTGACGACCGTCCCCTGAACGTCCACGGAATTCCTCTCTTCAATGCCGGGGCGCAGGCCTTCGACCCGGACTGCGCCTGTGACGTCTTGCACGAACAGCAACTGGACGAGGGCATCGACGTAGGTAACTGTTCCGTGGAGACGCACCGGCACCTTCGCGCCAGCCGCCTCCGGCGTGAGCTGGCGCACCTGCTCGACGGTGGTCAGCGGGCTGTTCGGTATGCTCTGCGGGTGCTGCGCGCACCCGCCGGCCAGACACAGGAGACCAAACGCCAGACCGGCAGCCTCCCGGCGCCGGGCCACGTGAACGCTCTGAGGCCAACTGCCGGCGAAAACCAGTTGATCAGTCGTATTCCTCGTGTGTACCTTCCGCCAGATACCTTGCACTTTCTTGTCGATTGCCAGAATGGCAACCATGGCTTCCAGATAACTCCACGCGCCTTTCAACAACGGATCCGTTGGTGATTCGACCAGGACTTCCATTTTGGCCTCCTGCCACGCTCGATTCCGCACAGCCACCCCCACGTGAGCTCTTATAACTCCCCTTTCATCTCGAACTGCTCCGGCAGCCGAGGAAGAGGTGCGAGACACGCATTTGCGGCTGGGCAACTGCCTAAGCGACTTCATCGCACATCGCCTCCAGCCCGAGTCCCGCGACGGCAGTCACAGAACGGCGCCGGCCAGCCCGAGTCGCTGGCTTCTCAGTCGTACCGGCCGCCCGGGTCCTTGCCCACCGCTGGGGCCGACCAGCCTGCGGGCTTCGAGACTGCGAGACCAATGCGACACGGGGCGGGAGTCATATAGATGCTCGGCTCTTGGGGCATTCTGGCGATCGTGAGAAACAGTCCCAGCCGGCGCATAGCCTCCGTGAACAGGTCGTAATCAGCCGACTTCACGACATAGGAATTGCACCCCAGGTCGTAACACCGCTGTATCTCGGCCGGATCGTCTGTGGTGGTCAGGACGATAACGGGGATGAGCACGGTGCGCGGGTCCTCCTTCAAATGCTTGAGCACCTGGTAGCCGTCCATCACGGGCATGTTGAGATCCAGCAGGAGCAGATGCTGCCGAGAGGCCTGTTCTTCGCGGCGGAGATAATTCAGCGCTTGCTGTCCATCGGCGAACCTGACGATTTCGTTGGTAATGACCGAGCGAAGGTTCTTCTGGATCAGCCGCGCGTGGCCCGGGTCGTCCTCGGCCAGCACGATCACGACGTCCTCTGGTCTGTTCATACATCCTCCTATCTCAACCCTCGGCAACATGAAACTGAAGTCGTTCCGACGCCAAGCTGGGAGTGACATTCGATTCTTCCGCCCAGACGATTGGAACGTTCGGACGAATGCCAGGCCCAAGCGCTCGCTGGGAACATCATGGGGGCCGGCCCGGCGGAACGGCGCGAAGATCTTGTCCATATCTTCCTCCGCAATACCTCGCCCAGTGTCCCGTGCGTGGAAGACGACCGCATCGTCCGTTTCCTCGGCCGGCACCTCAACTTCGCCGGCCGGAGCGGGCCCAGTCCTCGACTCGCTAGACAGCAACCGCGACCGGAGCGCTTCAAGCGATACGGCGATGTGAAAGAGACGCATAACGGCCGGTCATAATCGATTTGCATAGTGTTGCCGCTCTGTCAAAGGACAGTGTGCACCAGGGACATTAGCAAGGATTTGGTTTCTTGCGGGGCCGTGTCCTGGCCCGTACCGTGGTATAGCAATCCGAACTTCTGCCCGGGCCTCGCCAGCACGTTACCAGCAGTCGGTTTTGAGCCGCGGATATTTGTCTGGATGTGTCTGATTGGAGGGACTTTCCAACAAACAAGAGGAGAGGGTACTGTTACGACCGTACGACGTCGTACCATGTGGAACCCTGCCCACGGAGAGACCTAGCGGAATGTTACCCGGAAACGATTCAGACCGGCTGCCGTGGCATATGTTCGTGCCTCGTCCTTCGTGCTTCGGACACCGACGCCGGACTTCGTTCGGCCCCTACTGTGCTGCCGTTCCTCACCCTGTAACGCAGCCGATCCGGAGTAACAGATCATTTGAACACAGAAACGGGCCTTCTTCAAACAGCAACGCAAGGCCAGCAACGCAAGGCCGCGTTTCCCGCCGGTTCTTCAGAACCTGAGTGTCGCGATTTCTGGCTGCACGGATTTCGGTCCCGCCGAGAGTCAGGCGAGCCAACGAGCTGCCAGCGAATGACTGGAGGCGCGGGAGCAGCGGGCGCGGACGCTCCCATCTGCCTTTCCGGTGAGCGCGGTCACGGCTGCGCGAGCAGCGAGTTACTCCGCTTGCCCGGTCAGGTACTCGACAGCCTCCCCCACCGTCGCAACACCGAAGGTCGCACTCTTGGGGCACCTCGGGGTTGACGCACTCGCCAGCGATACCCGCGTCGTGGCCGCACCGCGTGAGCATCTCAGGAGTAACCTCCGAACCTCTGCATCTTCCTCGATGAAGAGAACGCGCCCCATCCTGAGTGCCACCTTCCTGTAACGAGAGTTCAACACGCCAATAGCTGAATGAGTTTTGCCCTGGAGCAAAAAAGCCGCCCGTGTCCTTCCGGCCGATAGTCAGGTCGACGCTGAGGTCAGAGGGCTTCGCCGGGGGGCTTTCGCGGGCTCCAGACATCCCCGCTCGACTGTTCCTGGGCGCGCTGGAACGTCATAGACACGTGCCTGCTATCATCGTCTTCGAGGGGCGAAGTCGCCAGACTGGCTCGCCGGTTCCGCGGCCGCGTTCCGGGGAGGCGGCTGTGTCCGACACGCTGAAACTCCTTCTGATTGAAGACCAACCAGAAAACGCGCACCTCGTTAAGCGGATGCTCGCGGCGGCGGAAGCGCCCGCCCCTACGGTCAAGCTCGAGTGGGTAGATACCCTGGAGGAAGCCCTGGCCCTCCTGGACGCTTCGCCCTTCGATGCGATCCTGCTCGATCTGAATCTTCCCGACAGCCACGGCCTCCAGACTCTGTCCCGGCTGCTGCCGCACCGCGGCAACGCGGCCCTGATCGTGTGGACGGCGTCGGAGGACGAAGATCTGGCCTTCGCCGCCCTGCGTGAGGGCGCCGAGGAGAGTCTGGTTAAGGGAGACGTCAGCGGGCCGGCGAACTGAGCGTGAACGCTGGCACATAACAGGGCGCCCGTCAGACATCGGGCGTACGTCGCTCGCCAGGCGCCAACGTCTCAGTGCGTCATACTCGCCGGAAGCGGACCCAGCCGGCGCATCGCCTCGTTCAGCTGTGAGCAATCGGCCGACTTGACGACGCAAGCAGTACGGCCCCGGTCTAACAGCGCTGGATGGGCCGTCCGTGGTGGTCAGGACGACAACAGGGAATTCGAGCTGGACTCCTTCGCCGACAGTCACAGAGCGGCAACGGTCAGCCTGAGTAGTCGGTTCCTCAGCTGTGTCGGCCGCCCGGGTCCTTCCCGGTTGCGGGGATTGAAAAACCTGTGGGCTTCGAAGCGGCGCCGGGGGCCACCCGAGAAACGATCCCCTCCTGGGGCATCCAGAGGATCGTCAGGAACAGGCCCAAGCGATGGATCGTCTCCGTGAATTCTGTGTAGTCGGTCGACTTGACGATGCACGCATTACAGCCTAACTCGTAACAGCGCCCTATCTCGCCTGGATCATTCGTGGTGGTCAAAACGATTACAGGGATCAGCACAGTTCGCGGGTCCGCCTTTAAGCGCAGGAGCAACTGATGGCCGCCCATCACGGGCATGGTGAGATCAAGCAGGAGCAGATGCCGCTGCGTCGCCTGCTCTTCGCGACGGAGATAATCGAGCGCCTCCTGGCCATTGCTGAACCGGACGAATTTGTTGGCGATGATCGCGCGAAGGTTCTTCTCGATTAGCCGTGCGTGGGCTGGATCGTCTTCGGCCAACACGATAACGACGTCCTCTGGTCGGTTCATGAGCCTCTTTCCCCGCCTACCCTCGGTAACAGGAAGACGAAAGTCGTGCCGACGCCAACGTGGAAGTGGCGCTCGATTCTACCACGCAAGCGATGGAGAACGTCTGGACGAACGCCGGGCCGATGCCTTCTCCGGGAATGTCCTGGGGGCCGGCCCCAGGGGAACGGCGTGAAGGCCTTATCCATCTCCTCCTCAGTAACTCCGCGCCCCCGGAGTCGCTGGTTCCTCACCCTTGGCGGCTGGCAGGGAGCCTCCCCCTGCGGGTGCTGACCAGCCCGTCGGCTTCGCAACGGAGAGCCCTATACGACACGGCGCCACGGGAATCGTCAAAGAGATGTTCTAGATGTTCTCTTGCGGCATTCTGGAAATCGTCAGAAACAGTCCCAGGCGACGCATCGCCATCGTGAATTGTTCGTAGTCGGCCGACTTAACGACGTAGGCATTACAGCCCAGTTCATAACAGCGCTGCACTTCCGCCGGATCATCGGTGGTGGTCAAAACGATAACAGGGACCGGCAAGGTTCGGGGGTCTTCCTTCAAATGCCGCAGGACTTGATAGCCGTCCATCACAGGCATGTTGAGATCGAGCAGGAGCAGATGCTGCCGATGCGCCTGCTCGTCGCTGCGGAGATAATCCAGCGCTTGCTGGCCATCGCTGAACCTGACGAGCTTGTTGGTCATCACCTGGCGGAGGTTCTTCTCGATCAGCCGTGCGTGGGCCGGATCGTCTTCAGCCAGCACGATAGTAACGTCCTCTGCTCTGTTCATAAGCTCTTCCTGGCTCAACCCTCGGCAACGCAAAGCCGGAGTCCGTGAACGGGTCCCATCATGGTTCCTGCCGGTTGGATCGCTCGGACGCCCGATGCGATGGTTTTTGGGTTCGCGATAAAGCCGTCACTTGCATCAATTAAACACCCAAATACTAGGAATACAAGTCAACATCACCCGCTCTCCAGAATGATCTGGCAAATTGGTCGTAATGGGCTACAATACCCCCAAAGGCGATGGCGAGTTCATCTGGCCGGGATTTGCGTGACCTCGTCGAACCACTTCTTCCAGGATGCCCCGGGAGCCCGCCGGCGAAGCAACTCGGCATCGATGCCAAGCACTCCAACGAGGATGCGATCGCTCCCTAGGACGAATGGATTCGCCGGTGGATCTTCGGCGCGCTGAGGAGAAGTCATCCATCGAGGGCCTGACGGTGCTCGCACGGCTCGACGCCTCGTGCTCCCCAAAACGGCCACGAACTTGCCCGCTCCCTCACCGTCGATGGCGGGCTTATCGGCTTGAGAACAGAACGTTTGTGGGTTGCGCCGGAGAATTACTGGGGTGGACCGGTGACTGGTACCGAACGAACGTTGTGAAACTGGGTCTCAAATCGCTCGAAGTTCAAGGGCGGGTGTATTCTGTGTCCTGGTTGCTCCGCAACCACAAGGAAGCGGTATGGCTGAGATGCTCCATGTTTGCGGGGCGGGCGGCCCCGGCGCGGCCGCGAAACCGCCGCTCCGCCTCCGCTCTCTCGCGGTGGCCGCCACGCTGCTCGCACTGAGTGCCTGCAACCGGTTCCCGATGGCTTCGCCCGAATTCCCTATCACGAGCGTCGCGCAGGTTCGGGGACTCCCCGTGCATTCGGCAGATCAGGTACCAGTTCGTTTAAGGGGCACCGTCACCTATGTCGACTCCCAGCTCGAGCAGTTCTTCTTCCAGGACTCGACCGGCGGTCTCCGCTCCGACAACATCAGTGCCAACGTGATGCTCGACGACGGAGCGTTTGTGGAGCTGACAGGAATAGCTACCGAGGGAGGCTCCAGCCCCGCCGGCGCGTTTGAACAGATCCGCGTGATCCGTTGGAGTGGCCTGCCACAGGCGGTGCGCTCCCGCGCGCGGGACCTGGTGTCCGGTAAGCTCCAGTACCAATTCGTCGAGATTGAAGGGCGCGTGCAGTCAGCCGCCATCGACGACAGCGGACGCCTGATGCTGACGCTGAATTCGGACGGCCGCGAGGTCAAGGTGCTCGTGCGGGAGGAGGTGGGTGGGGTCGACTACCGCTCTTACCCAGGGGCGAAGGTACTGGTGACCGGCGTGGTTGCGGCGAGCACCGGTGCAGACGGGGTCATCGGGGAACTGCGGCTGATGGTCCAGGCAGCACGCCAGCTTACGGTCCTGGAACCGGCCAAGGGAGTTGCGGCTCGGGCCAGTGAACGGTCTGACCTTCCCACTTTGACCAGCGTCGCGGCGGTTCATTCCCTCTCGGAAGAGCAGGCCCGGATGTCTTATCCGGTGCGCCTTCGGGCGGTGGTGACGTTCTTTAGCCCGGTGGGGCGCATGCTCACGGTGCAGGACAGCACCGACGGAATCTACGTCCGCGTGGGAGCTGCGGACATCCCGCCGCTACGAGCGGGCCAGTTGGTGGAGGTCGAAGGATTCAGCGGCCCGGGCGATTTCGCCCCGGTGGTCGCAACCCCACGCATCCGGGTCCTGGGGGAGCAGGCCATGCCCGAGCCGCTGCGGCTGGAGATCAATCAGATCCTTTCCGAGCCCCCCGACAGCCGCTGGCTGGAGGCCCGGGGCATCGTTTGTTCCGTGGAGACCGCCAACGGCCTCGCCATGCTTGCGGTCCGGTCGGGCGAGCACCGCGTCGTGGTGCCTGTCGCATATGCCAGCGACCTCCCGGACGGGCTGCTGTATTCGCGCATACGCTTGCAGGGCGTTCTGGCTCCCGTGTTCAGCCGCAAGCGGCAATTGGTGGGGGTCCAGATCCGGGTGCCCGATCCGAAGTTCATTCAGGTGGAGGCGAGCGCCCCGCCCAGCCCGCCCGCGCGGAGCATTGTGCAACTACGGCAATATTCTCCGGGATCGGAACTCAATAGGGTCTCCCGGATCCGAGGCACGGTAACGCTCACTAACCCTCCGGGCCCTACCTACATCAGCGACGCGACGGGGAGCATGGTCATCGACAACCACGCCGAAGCGCACCTTGCCGTCGGCGATGTCGTGGAGGCGACCGGATTCGCCGAGGCCGATGCATTGAACCCCGTGCTCAAAGACGCGGTGCTGGTGAAGTTGGGGCATGCGGCTGGGCCCCAGCCGCAACTGTCCACGATCACGAATATCCTGGAGGACCGATGGGATCCCAGACTGGTCGCCCTTGACGGCTTTCTAGTGGACACCCTAACGGCCGGGGGGGATCGACGGCTGGTGCTCCAGGCCGGCGGCACGATCTTCAATGTCCGGATGGAGGGCGGACGTTTGCCCACGGTTCGGAACGGCAGTCTGGTCCGAGTGGCGGGGATCGTTGTCTACGATGCGCCTGGGCGGGGATCGGTTCCGCGAGGATTCACGATCTTGCTCCGCTCGGCCGACGACGCCATGGTGCTCCGGGACGCGCCTTGGTGGACCGCCGAGCGGACTTTCCGCCTTGCGGGAATCCTGGCCGCGATGATGCTGAGCGCCTTCGTCTGGGTTACCGTTCTGCACGGACGCGTGCGGCAGCAGACCGCGGAGCTGCGCGGATCCCGGCAGATGCTTCAGTTGGTACTGGACAATATCCCGCAGCGGGTCTTCTGGAAGGACAGCGAGGGCCGTTTTCTGGGCTGCAACAAGGCCTGCGCAAGTGATGCCGGCGTCCCCACGCCACAGGACATCGTGGGCAAGACCGTTTACGACATCGCCCACTGGCGCGATAAGGCCGACCTGTACACAGCCGACGATCGCCAGGTCATGGAGACCGGCGAGGATAGGATGGGCTACGAAGAACCTATGGTTGGTGCGGACGGCGTGCAACGCTGGGCTCGCACCAGCAAGGTTCCCCTACCTGGCTCCATTGGAGGCGCCATCGGCATTCTGGGAACTTACGACGACATCACGGAGAGCAAGCGCACCGCGCAGAAACTGGAGCGCTACAGCGTGGAACTCGCCGAGACCAACGAAGAGCTCAGACGCTTCACTCAGATCGTCTCGCATGACTTGCGCGCCCCCTTGGTGAGCCTTCAGGGTTTCTCCGCTGACCTCCGCCAATCCATCGACGCGGTCCGCAAGTCGGCGGCGGCGTGGCTGGCGAATTTGCCGGAGTCCGAACGGGCGGAGGTGGCGCAGGCACTTCAGGAGACGATCCCGGAGGATCTGGACTTCATAGAAGGCTCGGTGACACGTATGGATCACCTCACCGGCTCGCTTCTCAGCTTATCGCGAGCCGGCCACCGGGAGTTCCACCTGGAAGAGTTGGGCTCCGAGGCTTTGCTGCAGGAAATTGTGGGCAGTCTGGCGCACCAGATCCAGAGCCGCAACATAGCATTGAAGACTGGCCCGCTGCCTCGAATCACCGGCGATCGCGCCGCCATCGAACAGATCTTTGGCAACCTGCTCGACAACGCCATCAAGTACTTGGACCCGCAGCGGCCGGGCCAGATCGAGGTGTCGGCCGAGGAGACGGCCGAGGAGACGGTTTTCCACATGCGGGACAACGGCCGCGGCATCGCGGAAGACGATATGGACAAGATATTTGCGCCTTTCCGCCGGGCCGGCCCCCAGGATGTTCCCGGAGAGGGCATGGGACTGGCGTTCGTCCGGACGTTGCTTCATCGGCTGGGCGGAAGAATCGAATGCAACTCCGAGTTTGGCGTGGGAACGACTTTCAGCTTTACGCTGCCCAGAGTCGCAAGTGAAAACGCAAGCCCGGGTTCTCCATCGTCCCGAGGAACTCCAGATACTGCGCTCGTGACCAGTACGGAGCCATAGAGCCTGCCTCCGCCCACGGTCGCTGCGGTCGTACCGTCGTGCCGGGACATTCAAGTGCTAGCGAGCGCCGTGGTGGCGACGTCCTTCTCCTGCCTTAGAGCGCCAGGCCCAGCCTGGCCAGGTTCGTCGCCTCCGGGAGCGGCAGACGCCTACCCAAGCGTGCTATCGTCCCTCTCAGCTGCACGGCTCAGGTGAGGGACACATCGGAGCTGCCACCCTGGAGGGCTACTCCTTGCAGGAACTCGGGCGCGAAGCGCTGGAAGCTGTGGAGTGCCACCTCCTGATCTGCGCCGCCTGCCGCGATCAGCTAGCGGGAATCGAGCCATTCAACACGGTTCACTCCACCCGGAACGGTCCCTTCTACTCGCGGATCACCCAATTGCGGGATGGCTCATTCGCCGCCCGTCATTGGGGCTGCCAGATCAATGGCGGAAGCCGCTGCGACGATCTTGCCGCCGCGTGCAAATACCTACTCGATTCGTTCGCTAAGATGTTCCCCGGGCACGACTGCGGTGAAGCGTGCGGCGACGCGTCACCGCGTGCGAACATCACGCGTGGGATTTCGTGACCCTGGCGGGATTCCGAGAACACCGAACTGCGATGTGACGTTGAGCGCCTAGCCGCGGCGGCGCGCCACCGTTCGGGTGGCGATTTCCCGTTGCTTGCGAGCCACGCCTAAACACGGGCGACCGTGACTGCAGGAGCCTCTCCTGGCGAGCGTGCTCAAGTCCTCAGCCTAGTCGTCGGATCGAACGCGGGTTCGGACAGTCCGGCGCGCGGAAATCGGAGTAGCGTCTCACGGTGCGAAGTACACATGATGTCCAGGATGACGTGCGTCCCGTTCGTGATCGAGCCGTCCCTGCCCGCGGGCATGGTGCCGCGCGAGCTATGGCGTCGGCACGGCGGTAGCCTTTGGGACGGCCCCCTTCTTTCTCCACGGAGCGCCACGGGTGCCCTTCTTCGCTGCCGCCAGCCAGGCAGGAGGCCTGCCACGGCGAGTGCCGCTCCCGCACGCCAGCCTCTCCAGACTGATGATTGCCTCCTCAATCCGGTCTCGTTCCTGCCGCAGTTCGGCAATGATCTTGGTAACTTCCATTAGTTGGCTTCCGTGCGTGTCCGCTCTTGCGTGGTTCCCGTTCCGGTCCAGCCCTGCTTGCTCCAATGTCTTTCAACGCTGCAAGGCTCTAACGACCTTCAACAGAATATCAGGACTTGCGGCACGATACGTGCGAAAAAATCCTCTCGGCTCCGAGGCCACGCTTAATCCTCATCTCTGCTCCGCGCAAACCGCAACTCGGCCAGGATGCGTCAGCTGCTGACGAAAGCCACGTCCGCCCAGCGTCGTCGGAGCTTGCAGAACTCTCGTCCGAATGGCTCGATCGCGGGTCGCAAGGCGTCTAAGACGAGGCGTAGCGCTCCTGCCACGCGTAGCCACAGACCGAGCAGGAATACAGGTGATTCTCCGATTCGGCACGGGCTCGCTCGATGCCGAAGAGAGTGCCACAAGTTGGACAGTGAGGGATCAGGTAGGCGAGGGCGCCCGCTTGGCAACGCTGGCAGACGGCATGTTCACTGCTGTGATACGCGAGCGGCCCGACATAGCCACAGAGCAGACATGCAAAGGTTGCCTGCGTTTTCGGCGCAATATGGACCCAACTGTTCTCTCCCCAGTGTGGCAAAGACCATATCCTCGAGAAACGAATCCTCGGCGGTCACTCCCGAAACCGGCGCGGCTTGCGAGCGTGCGTGTGGTGGCGAGAACCCCTCATGATTTCTAACGCTTCTGTGGAGACTACCAAGTATAGATCTACATCCTCGTTGGCGGGTAGTCAAGTCCCATTCATGATCGATTCAAGCGGGGTACTCACGGGACTCGTCCGGCTCCGGTTGAAGGGAGCTGGCTGCGTAGGAAGGCCAGCTCGCAAGGCGGTTCTGCGGGCTGGTGAAGCAGTTCAGGTCAGGAGCTTAGAAGCCCCGATGTGGAAGTCGGAAATGCGTCAGCAGCAGCGCTAATTTGGGGCGGCAAGCAGGTGTAAGCTGCAAGACGTCATGATCGGGAAGAGAACCAGGACCAAGGCTCCGTTCGTCAGGGAGCCCGAGAATCTGCCTCTTCTTCCCGTGTTCCTTTGTGACGAGAGCGGCGACTGGATTGAACTCGGAGAGAAGGTTGAAACCGAGCGCAGCCTATACGACCTCGTTGCTCGTGAGAAGTGCGAGTTCATCGCGTATTCGGCGAACCAGACCAAATGGAAGATGGAATACGAGACGCCCAGGCTCCCGCAGTGGCAGTGGGTGATAAGGCGGCTTCGGAGGTCGAGTGTCATTGCAGTGCCGGTAGAGTGGTGCGAGTGCGGCAGCTACTCCTTCGAGGAACTGCGTAGCATGTTTGTGAAGCGTGTGACGGAGGATGACGTATTGACGCAGTTTGTCAAGCCCGAAGAACTCGCTGCCCGTATAGCCGCGGCGACCAGCTTTGAAGCAGTGGTTGACGTGTGGAAGTGGCTGTTGCCTCCGCCCGCCTGATTTGTACTTCGTCGCGCCGTCGTTGCAGGCTCGGACCTCTTGTGCCGCGAGCCCGAGACCGTGGTATGCGTCCACAAGGTCCTCGCTCTTGACCAGAAGTTGGCGCCTTGGCTTCGAGCGCTTCCGGCGAACGTGCGCCCACGGGGCCAGATGTGCCGCTAGAGACTCGTCTGCGCCCAAGCCGTCTGGAAACCCCTCGGCGCGCTTGGAACCACGGCCGCGCTGGGGCTGAATTCGCGGGCCAGAACCTGCGCCGAGTCTGTCTCGGCCGAGGTGATCTGATGAGCAATGGCGCGGATCGATTCGGCCTCGCCAAACCGGGCCTGGCTTTCGCAGGCATCCGCCAGCTTGTACAGCGCGGGCGCCAGCTCGTCTTGCGGCTCGTCGGCGGGCGTAATCGTAATGCCGTACCTGAGTAGCCGCTCCGCTTCGGGATATTTGCCCTGTGCCGCGTTCAGCGTTCCTAGCGCAAAGTAATGCTTGGCCAACGTGGGAGACCCTTGTCCGACCACCGTCGCGCGGATCTCGATCGCACGCCAGAGCAACGGCTCAGCCTCGTCGTAGCGACCGAGGACGTTGTAAAACGCGCTCATCTTATCCAGCGTCACGGCGACTTCCCAATCGTTGGGCCCGAGCGTCTTTTCTTTGATGGCCAGGGCGCGTCTGTAAGCGTACAGCGCGGCTGTGGGCTCTTTCTGCGACAGGCGTACGTCGCCCAGCCCGTCTAGAATCCAGGCCACCATCGTGTGATCCGGTCCGAGCGCGCTCTCCGCGGTCTTCAGCACCGACTCATAGAGCTGACGCGCGGATTCGTGCTGCTGAGTGTCCTTGAAAACGGCGGCCAAGTTCGTGAGGACCTCCAGCACAGAGGCATCCGCCGCGCCGAGCGCCTGTTGGAGGATCCTGGCGGCGGTCTTCAGCGAGCGCTCCGCCTCCGCGCACTTCCCCTGACGGCGCTGCACCACGCCCAGCCTCCCTAGCAACCGGCCGAGGCGGGCGTCGCCATCTCCGAGCGACCGGGCCTCCTCGACCGCCTGGGCCAGGTAACTGGCGGCCAGACCGTACCGGCCGCTCCGGAAGGCAGTTTCGGCGTCCCGAGAGAGCACCTCCCACACGGCAGCGGGCGAAGCCACTTCCGACGGCTTTCCCTGTCCAGTCTGCCGCAAGCGGCCAAACAGCTTGCGGACGCCCGTCGCTAAGCCGCTAACCTGCTGCGCCTCCTGACGCTCGAGGCCCGCCACCCGCCTCGCCAGGATTGCAAACTGCCGGCTGATCTGCGCCTTCTCGGAGACCAAGCGGCCTTCCTCCAGGGCGGCATTCAAATCCTCTTCGGCACATACCAGGGTCGCGCACACCTCGAGGCCCGTCAGCCGCTCTATCTCGGGAATTGCGGCAGCGGGACTGCGATTCACGATCAGCCGCACGCCGCCAAAGTCCAAGCCGTGCCGCAGGCTGTCCGCCACCCGCTTGGCCAGCGCGAGCGCCGTTCTCTCAGGGGTTGTCACCAGGTAAACCTCGTCGATGTGTTCCACGAGAGAAGCTGGAAATGAGTGCATTCCGCGCCCGAGGTCCACCACGCTCCAGGCGTATCGGGAACGCATAAAGTCGAGCACCGCACAGAACTGCTCCGCTTCGGGATATGCCTTCACTGCTAGCGGGGCAGGGGCTGCCAGCACTTCAATCCCTGAGCATTCGGTTACCAGGGCGCTCCAAAAGCTATCGTCCAGCCGGCTCGCGCTCGCGGCCGCGTCCACAACAGTGTGCCGGTTGCGGGCGTTGGTCAAAAAGCTCACCTGCCCACACGTCAGGTCGAAATCGGCTAGGCCCGTGGCCGTCCCGCTCTCACGCGCCAGACTGACAGCCACGTGTACCGCCACAGTGCTTGCCCCGCATCCGCCCTTGGCCGAGAGGAAACCGATCACGCGGCCTTCGGTACGAGACGCGCCACGTCGCGCTTGTTGCCGCCCACCCTGGAGCCGCGCGATGACCCCTGCCAGTGTGTCCCCGAAAGGGGCGTACAGATAGTCGCGTGCACCGGCACGAACGGCTTCGAGGATCGCCTCCGAGTCAGCGCTTTGGTTGACAAGCACAAGCGTGGAAGACGGGGACGCCTGCGCCACCTCACCCAGAACAGTCTGGATCAGGCTACGGTCCGCGGGCTGCTCCACTAGCACCAGTTCCGGGTGAAGGCTCTGCAATCGAGAGAAGAACGTCGAATCGGGCCCGGACGCCCGCTCCTCGATCACGATTTGCGCAGGCAAACGCCGCAAACTCGTTTGGAGCTCCGAGCACACCGCCGGTGTAGATACCAGGAGTCCCACCGACACTCTCTCGTTCGCGGTCATTGTTGCACTCGGGCTCCTAAGGCCCCTGAATTATCTTAGTACGGGGTCGCAAATCGCCCTATAGAAATTGCCCCGCCAGTCCGTCATATTGGTACTGACTCGGATGAGACCGGGTTTGCAGGGTACCAGTACCCTACCCCATCTTCGACCTGAAGGAGCTTCACGTCGTTCGCACTCTTTTGGGCCCTTTTGTAACTGTAGCTTCAGAACCGAGCAGGTACATGATCAATCCATGAAGCAAAAAGCCCCGACCAACGCGCGAACGTTGGTCGGGGCCGAACTCCGCACAACATTGTCCGGCTTCCGGCTGCGCTTCTCAAGGCGAAGTAGCCGTGACCTGCCGCACCCGCCGGACTGAATGCAAACGCCATGGGTGCAAACGCCATGCAAACGCCATGGGCGAACCCCTGAACTGGGTTTTGGACCTCGGGCGCTTGCGCAACTTGGCGCAGCGGCTGGGCTGTCGTGTACTCCTGATGTCCACATTTGGTGAGTCAGGCGCTCTTCCGCGAGGTCGAACCCGCGCCGCGGGCGCGACGTCGCTGCCTCGGCGACCAAATTCGTCTCCGGACCTTCGTACTTAACATATCCGATACCCTCCCGGACTCGGCCCGAATCCCACCCTCAATCGCATTCAGGACCTGCTTGGCGAGGACTTGCTGCGAGAAGCTTGGGATTGGCCTGAGCACGGCTGCGCGTAACCACAAAAGCAGACAGCGGCATTGGTTCAAGACCTTCTCGTCGGTGCTTGCCGGCGAATAGTGGGCGAACCATTTGTCAACGCGATCAGAATGAGCCCCCATTGACCGGCCAATCTGTGCCTATTTCTTGAGTGTGGCGAGGCGGTTGAGTTCAGTCGAGATCTTGACGAGGCGGTTGGCGAGACGCTCCAGTTTCCGGCGGGCCTTTTGGTCGGTGAGCTGGCGGCGATACATTTCGAGCAGGTGGCGCATCGCGGCCATCGACCTGGCGATCGCCGGGATTCCGGCGTTGAGTTCAGCTTGCGGGGTGACTCCGGCGAACTCGGGCATGACGTGAAGGCTCGCCATGTTTTGCCGTGCCAGGTGGTATGCCCGCTGGAGGTCGTTCTGGGTGACCTTGATGTAGCGGAGGGTCATATTGATGGATGTGTGACCCAGGAGCTGCATGACGGCTGGGAGGCTGACGCCCGCGCGCAGCATCTCTGACGCATAGGTGTGGCGCCTATGCCGCGGCCGGCATAGTGCAGAGCGTTTTTAGCCCGGCGGCGCGGCGCCTGGAGCCTGACGGCACGACGTGGGCCTGAACGCCGCGGCGGTGGACTAAAAACGGGTTGGACTAAACCGCCAGAGCAATGGTCGGCCTATGGGCATTGAATGGAAGGGGATACTCCGAAGAGGCGGGGATGAGCGGCTCTCGGGTGGGATGTCGGTAACTGCCGGGGGTGAGCTGAGCGGGACGTGAAGCACAAAGAGGCGGGTCGCAGTGAGCCGGCGGATGCCAGAGCACAACGGCGGCGGGCCGGTCAACACGATCATTGCGCACTGGCCGAGCCAAGCCTGAAGCGTCACGAGTTGAAGCACAGCGGCGCATGCGGATCATGACGAGTTGGCAGCCTCTGGTATTCTGGAAGCCGACCGTGGCAGCAGCTCGACGGTCACCATCTGACCCTGACGGCACTGTGGACATTGGTGCAGCGAACGGCCCGTCAGTTCCTCGTAGCGGTCTCGATAGTCTTTCGCTGGAGGCGACGCAGGAGTCTGCATGCCGAGCAGGCTACGGCACTGGGCAAGCTTCTGTTGCCGATAGCGATTTCCCAGAAACCCGTAGTAGCGAATCCGCTGGAAGCCTTCCGGCAAAACGTGAATCAGAAATCGCCGAATGAACTCGTCGGCGGGCAAGCTCATCGTTTTGATCTGACTGCTGTCTCGATAGTCCTTCCACTGGAACTGAACCTGGCCGTTTTCGATGTCGAGCAGACGATTATTGGAGAGGGCCACGCGATGAGTGTAGCGGCCCACGTAATCGAGCACCTGTTGCGGTCCGGCGAACGGACGCTTGGCGTAGACCACCCATTCGGAGTCTTTCGCCCGGGCCATCTGACGGGCGAAAACGCCGGGCTCGCGAAGTGGTTCCAGGGAACCGAAGAACTGCAGCTTCCCGGAATCGAACGCTTTCTGGAGAGACTCTAGAAAGCGGTGGCGGAACAGACGGGACAGGACCCGAACTGGCAGGAAGAAGCCGGGCTTGCAGGCCACCCATCGTTTCCCGTCCGGCGACAATCCCCCGCCCGGCACGACGCAATGCAGATGCGGATGATGGACCAGGTTTTGACCCCAGGTGTGGAGCACGGCAAAGAAACCGATCTCCGCCCCCAGGTGCTTGGGGTCGGCAGCGATGGTCTTCAGAGTCGCGGCCGTGGTCTGGAAGAGGATGCCGTAGACCAGTTCCTTGTTCTGGTAGGCGATCGCAGAGATTTGTTCCGGCACGGTGAACACGACATGGAAATACGGACAGTCGAGCAACTCGGACTGGCGGTCCTCGATCCATTGCGCCCGGGCCAGCGACTCGCATTTTGGACAGTGGCGGTCCCGGCAAGAGTTGAAGCAGTTTCGTTCATGGCCGCACTGATCGCAGCGCTCGAGGTGGCCGCCCAGGGCCGCCGTGCGGCACACCTCGATTGCAGTCATGACGCGCCGCTGCGCCGTGGACATCGACGCGCCGTGCTTCTCTCGATAGGCTTCGCCGTAGCGGCGGAACACGTCCGCCACTTCCAGCTTCGGGCGATCCATGAGTTTCCGCCGCTCAGAAGTGCTGAGGCGGAGCGGGCTGGGGTTCAACCGGAACAGGGTGCGGGAGAAGGTCGAGGGGGCTCGATGTCGCGCACACCTTGCTAGTGGCGATCCTCAGATACTGGGCGGTAGT
This sequence comes from Bryobacterales bacterium, assembly GCA_963841635.1. Taxonomy (GTDB): domain Bacteria; phylum Acidobacteriota; class Terriglobia; order Bryobacterales; family Bryobacteraceae; genus DASWZN01. The sequence continues at coordinate 5,042,605 of CAWJDO010000002.1, read as the reverse complement.
CGCCAGACTGCGATGCCCGAGCAGCAGTTGAATGGTCCGGACATCCGTGCCGGATTCGAGCAGGTGGACTGCGAAGCCGTGACGCAGGGAATGCGGCGTGATCGGCTTGCCGAGCTGGCACGTGCACAGGTCCTCGGCATGCGCTCGGACCTGCTCCTTGACGTAGGCTCTGGGCAGACGCAGCTCCTGCCCGTCGCCGCGAACGCCTCGGAGGGCGACGTGAGCGTGTGGGTGTTCAGTGTTCGTGTGCGCCGCCGCCACCCACTCCAGCCGAGTTTCAAGATCCCGCTCCATTCGAGCCATCAGTGAACGGATGAGCCTCACCATGTCGATGCGCTCGCCGAATTCCGGCGAGATGATGATCTTGAACAACCGCGGGTCGCCGGCCGCCTGCCACCGGGCAAGAGCCCTGGGCAGGTCCCCCACCGCTCCGGCCGGACCGAAGCCCGCCGCTTCCTTCGATACCTCGCGCGTCGCGGTCTCTCGCGCGATGTAGCGGCCGTGCGCTTGCCATTGGCCGCGGGTCTTGTTTGGTGAGTAGGTTAGCCGGACCGCGCAGCGTTGCCGGAATGGCCTAGACGCGCCGGTGCGACCGCGACGCGATCCTCTCTGCTTGCGCCTACGCGACATCCGAACGATGTGGATAATCCGCTTGAACGCGCTCGACCAAATCCTCGGCTCCTTCGACGACTGAGCCCGCTTGGGCCGGGGAGGTCGGAGCCGGAACTCGTCCTTCTTACTCATCGCGGTCCACCAGTTCACCCAATGTTGCCTGAGCCTCGCCTGTCATATTCTCGGCAACGCCGCGTAGTAGCTTTTCATACCTGCCCTTGGCCCTCGCCTTCGCGAGTTCGAAAACGTCCTTGGGCGGCTCGGGAACGCAGATCAGGAATAGCCTCGCGAAGGCGTCGGTCAGCGCAAACTGGGCCTGCTGGGTTGTTCCGAGTCGGCGCAATTGCCCACCGAGCTGATCGAGGCTCGCGGCGACTCGTTGCTCGGCGTCCGTCAGCGTCGCATCGCGGTCGGACACCCTCTCTTCGAGAGCAGCCCGGATAAACGCGCTGGTGGAAGCATAGCCGCTCTTGCGGGCCGCCTTCTCCACCCTGTCCCGCAAGCTCTCACTGAGACGAACCACTGTGTTTTTCATACCCCTCACCAGATTGGCGGGGACAAGCGGCATTCGTGCCTAACCTAGACTCAGCATTGCATTCGCATTGCACGACCCCGGTTCCGCAATGCACTACAAGTCATTGCCATCGACGGAAATGCCTCCCCGCTGCAACCCCGACGCAATGCAATCCCTTTATGTTCCTTCTACGCCGCTGTGTGGCCTGCTGGCCTCGGCTCCGCTGTTGCCCTTCGTTGTCAGTCGTTGGAAATCGCCTCCGATTGTTGCCGAATGTTGCCTCCCGGGGCAGTTTTGTTGCCAACATCGGGATTTCTGTTGCCAATCGTGGCACGCGCCGCCTCCGCCGGGCCCAACCGTCTGAACGCGATGTCTTCGCGCATCAATCTCTCACCGATCCGCGACCTTCGGTCCGAAAAACCAGTCACCAAGGCAGGCCAACTGCGCCGGGCCTGGGCGGACATCAAGGCCGCGATCGACGCCGGCCACAGCTTGAAGACCGTTGCTGAACGGCTCCGCGACTGCGGCATCGATGTCCGCTACCGGGCGCTCACGGTATACGTCAGCCGGCTACGGCGGGAGGATAGCAGTGGCAGGTTGCCGGCAGCAGCCCAGGCCGAGACCGCAGCCGCCGGCCGAAAAAGGAAGCCGCGCCCGGCGGAGCCGTTCGATCCTCTGCGGAACGTGAAGGAGCGCGAAGCAAACCGACCGGGGTTCCAGTTCGATCCGGAGCCGGATCCCCGGAAGCTCATCTAGGGACCCGATCCCACACTTGTCGTCCCTCACCGCCCCACGCGTCCCGGCACGGACACGGGACCTTGTGACCAACCGTGAGAGGGGGAAAAGCATGGCTGCCGAAGTCGAAGACGTTGTCATGAGCTACTCGGACGCGGCGAAGTTCCTGGGCGTTAGTGAGCGCACCGTGGAACGCTACGTGAGGGAGTCGCGAATCCCATACGTCCAGTTCCCGCAACGCGGGGCCCGGCGCACCGTCGTCCGATTCCTGCGGCCCCAGTTGCTAAAATGGCTGGAACAGCGAACGGTGCGGCCGAGCCGCCACGCCGACCAACCCGTCGCCAGGGTAGGGGCATGAGCAGGGGCGTCTACTTCCGAAACGGCGTTGCGTATCTCCGCTACAAGGACCAGAACGGCAAGATCGTTCGCGAGAGCACCGAGCAACGCAGCGTCAAGTTCGCCCAGGACCTACTCGCGAAGCGAAAGACCGAAGTCGCCGAGGGCCGGTACTTTCCAACCCGCCATTTCGACCGCGTGATGTTCGAGGAACTTCTGGACGATTGGTGGGAGAAGCACGGCAAGCAGACCCGGAGCCGCTTCGAGTACCACCTGCCCAAAGTGCGGGAAAGGTTCGGCGGCCGGCGGGCGAGGGAAATCCAGTCGGACCAGGTCGAGGCGTTTCTCGAATCGTTGGGCAAAGACGGCCTCGCCGCTTCGACCATCAACAAGTACCGCACCATCCTGTGCAGCACCTTCAACTTCGCCATCCGTCGGGAGAAGTACGACCGCAATCCTGTAAGCGCCGTCCCGCAAAGGAAAGAGCCGCCCGGGCGGGATCGGTTCCTTCTGCCAGAGGACTTCCGAAGGCTCATCGACGAATGCCGTGCCGATCCGGAGCTGTATGCCTTCATGTGGCTCGCAGCGACGACTGGTGCACGCAAGAGCGAAATCCTTGCTCGGAGTTGGGAGGAGGTCCGGCTGGAAGGCCCGGCCCCGCACCTCTACGTTCCGCGCTCAAAGAACGGACGCCCCAAGAAACTGGCCTTGGCCGCGGAAGCCATCGCCGCGCTCAAGAGCCTCCCCAGCTACGGAAGCAGCCAATATGTTTTTCCAGCGGACCAATCCAACGTCCGATTCAAGGGCACCCAGCTCTACAAGTGGGACATGCGGAAGCCATTCCAGGCCGCCTGCGACCGTGCCGGCATCAAGAGCCTGCGCATCCACGATCTTCGCCACATGGCCACTAGCATCCTGTTCCTGGACGGGATCCCCGATGCGATCATCCGCAAGCTCACCGGCCATCGCAGCCGCGAACTGGAACGCTATCAGCACCTATCACCGCTTCTGAAACAGCAGACGGTGGAACTCATCGCCAAAAAGCTCAGTGACACAGCTACTGACACACCGGATTCTGGGGCCAAGAAGGAAAGCTCGGAAGTTACTGAAAGAATTGGCGGGGACGACGGGGTTCGAACCCGCGACCTCCGACGTGACAGGCCGGCGTTCTAACCAAACTGAACTACGTCCCCGCTTCGTGTCGGCAGACTTCATCCTAGCACGTCCGATTCGCTCAATCCAGGCCTTCGAAAATCGAGGTTTCGCGGCTCTCGCCCCGCGCCGGCACCCGCGACATCGCCAGCCGAAGATACGCGCGCCCCTCGAACACCCGCTCGTACATCCCGTGAACCTCCAGCATCCGCTCCGCCCGCCACTGCGTTCTATGGCATTGGATCGCGGCCAGCGCGGGCCCCAGGTACTCGCGGCAATCGACTTCGGTGGTCACGAACTCGTCGCTCACCGTGAGAAACAGCCGCCCTCTTTTCAGAGGATCCGCATCGGAGGCGAACCGCGACTCCGGAAAGACGACGAAGTACAGCTTGCGCGGCTTGTACGCCAGACGCGACTGCTGCCCGAACACCACCGACGCGATATTCGACGCCATGCGGTGGTCCGGATGGCCCGTGATGCCGTCCGGTCCCCAGGTCAGCAGAACGTCCGCCTTGGTTTCCTCGATGATCTCGCGCAGCCGCGCCGCCACGTCCTCGGCCGCCGCGTGGGAGGAAATGCCCTGGTCCTGGAAGCCCATCACATAAGGAGCGCGGATCCCCAGCGCCCGTGCCGCCGAACGCAACTCATCCTCGCGCACGGCGCCCAGGCGGTCTCCGGCCGGCATGTTGAAGTGCGGGCGAAATCCTTTCTGCCCCGATGTGATGCTGACCAGATAGACGTCGTGCCCCTCGGCCGCCGACCGCGCCAGCAGCGGGCCGGCGCTAGTTTCATCGTCCGGATGCGCGAAAACCGCGAGAACGGAGTGTTTTTTCATGGTTACTTCCACGTTACACGCGTAGGCGCGCCGCGTGCATTCCGTTCCCCGCGGGTGCATATTAGAGATATCTATGTGGTCCTCTGGGATTCCTGCAAGCGAGATTACGCCGAAGTCCGTCTACTGGAACCGCCGGCGCTTTCTGGGCGCCTTCGCCGGATTAGCGGCAGCCCGCGCCGCCTTCGCGGCCAAGCTGTCGGCCGCCAAGAGCCCGTACAGCACCACCGAGGCGCAGACGCCCATCAACGACGTCACCCACTACAACAACTTCTACGAGTTCGGCACGGAGAAGGCGCAGCCCGCCGACCTCGCCAAGAACTTCAAAACCATGCCCTGGTCCGTGTCGGTGGAAGGCGAGGTCGGCAAGAAGCAGGTATACAGTCTGGACGACATCCTCAAGCTCGCCCCCCTGGAAGAACGCATCTACCGCCATCGCTGCGTCGAAGGATGGTCGATCGTGGTTCCCTGGATCGGCTTCCCGCTGAACGCCGTCCTCCGCCGTGCCGAGCCGACGTCTAAGGCCCACTTCGTGGCGTTCCAGAGCTACTACGACCCGCGCCAGATGCCGCAGGGGAAATACGCAGGCATCCAATTGCCCTACGTCGAGGGCCTGCGCATCGACGAGGCCCTGCACCCTCTCGCGATCCTGGCCGTGGGAATGTACGGCGAGACGCTGCCCAACCAGGACGGCGCGCCCATCCGCCTCGTCGTCCCCTGGAAGTACGGCTTCAAGAGCATCAAGTCGATCGTGAAGATTCGCCTGGTGGAGAAGCAGCCGCCAACCACCTGGAACATCGCGAACGCCCACGAATACGGCTTCTATTCCAACGTGAACCCCGAGGTCGATCACCCGCGCTGGAGCCAGGCCACCGAGCGCCGGTTGGGCGAATTCCTCAAGCGCAAAACGCTCATGTTCAACGGCTACGGAAAGGACGTCGCGCAGCTCTACGCGGGCATGGACCTGAGGAAGTTCTACTGACCCCATGCGCGCCGCCAAAGTCGTCCTCTTCGCGCTCTGCCTGGCGCCGTTCGCGCTGCTCCTCTGGCGCGGCACCCACGACGGACTGGGCGCTAACCCCATAGAGTTCATCACCCACGCAACCGGCGATTGGACGCTGCGTTTTCTGGTGATCACGCTGGCCATCACGCCCGTGCGAAAGGTGTACGGCTGGTCGCAACTGGTTCGCTTCCGGCGGATGCTGGGCCTGTTCGCGTTCTTCTACGGCTGCCTGCACTTCATGACATACGTCTGGCTGGACAAGTTCTTCGACCTCTCCGCCATGCTCAAGGACGTGACCAAGCGCCCGTTCATCACGGCCGGTTTCACCGCCTTCGTGTTGCTGATCCCGCTGGCGCTGACCTCGACCGCCGGCTGGATCAGGCGCCTCGGCGGCCGCCGCTGGCAGGCGCTGCACCGTCTGATTTACATCAGCGCGGTCGCAGCCGTGGTGCACTACTACTGGCTCGTGAAATCCGACATCCGCCTGCCTGTCTTCTACGCCTCGATGGTGGCCATGCTGCTGCTATGGCGCGTGGTCAACCGGCGCAAAGCGCCCCCGGTCCGGACCCCTGCCAGCGGCAACTGAGAAACCTCGTGGGGCAGGCGTCCACGCCTGCAGCGGGTCTCCAGACCCGCCACCGCCTCACAGCGTCAGCCCGCCATCCACCGTCAGCACCTGCCCGGTGACGTAGTTGTCCGGCTCCAGGAAAAAGCGCACCGCGCGTGCGACATCGCCCGCGGCCCCGTAGCGCGTCACGAAGCCCTCCCGCAAATAGCGCTCGTATTTGCCGGCGGCGATGCTCGCCTCGGCCATTCCGGCAGCCGTGACTCCCGGCGAAACCACGTTGACACGAATGTTCGCCCCGCGGCCTTCCTTGGCCAGCACGCGCGCCGCGGCCACCAGCGCCGCCTTCCCGCCGGCATATGCGGTCGAGCCCGGAAAGGCCCCGGCGGCTTGCATGGTCCCCAGCAGAACGATCGCGCCCGCCGTTCCTCGCGCCTGCATGCGGGCCGCGGCCTCACGCGCCAACAGGACCGGCCCCGCGTAATTCACCTCGTAAGAGCGCCGCATCTGCTCTTCGAGCAGGGCAGGATCCCAGACGCGCGCCGGGTCTCCGCTGAACACCACCAGGCCGTACATCTCCGGCGCCGCCCCGAGCAACCGCTCGCGGTCTTCCCGGAGGCCGAGATCCACCTGGACCAAACGCGCGATCGCCCCCAGCCGTGCAGCCCGCGCCGCGTTGGCCCGGTAGCTCACCACCAGATCCGATCCCTCCGCGGCCAGCAGTTCCGCGCAGGCGGAGCCCAGACCTCCGGACCCGCCGGCCAGCACGATCTGCTTCCCGCCGAGCGCGTCAGGCACGCGCGGGTTCCTCGGCCGCCAGGTAGCCCAGCGCCGCCACCGCGAGGAACATGGTGAGCACCTCGCTGTCCCCCAGGTTCAGCTCGAAGATGCCGGAAACCATAATGGCGATGACCGTCGCGATCGCGCCGTGCAGCAGAAAGCGCCGGTCGTCGCGGCCCGGCCCGAGCCGCCGCAGCGCCCTCCCGTAATCCCGCAGCATCATGAGCAGCGCCGCAATCAGCGCCAGCGCGGTCGGGATGCCTCGCTCGGCCGCGTAGTGCAGGTAGATGCTGTGCAGGTGCCCGTACCAGCCCGAAGGCAGCGGCCGCGGGACGTCCTCGGGCAGCCATTCCATGAAGTGCTTGTGCACCAGTTCGGGGCCGAGGCCCAGCAGCGGGTGCGCCCTGATCATCCGCATTCCGGTGCGCCAGACGATGATGCGGAACTCGTTCGAGTCCATCTGCCCGTGCGGCTCGAAAGCGGATTCGAAGCGCGCCCGCACCGAGCCTGGATTGATCCACAGCACCAGCAGGACCACCACCGGCACCGCGGCCAACAGCCGGCGCTTCCAGAACCAGACCAGGTACAGACAGGCGCAGCCCGTGGCCAGCCAGATGCCACGCGTGTAGTCGAGCATGATCGCGCCCACCAGCAAAGCGGCTGCAACCAGGCCGAGCCACAGCGTCCAACGCCGCGCGCGCGGCGAGAACATCAGGAACGCGCCCAGCATCACCAGGACGATCATCTCCTCGCCCCCAAAAGTCTGCCAGTGGCTCATGAAGCCGGTGATGCGCTCGCCCACGTAGTAGTCGTATAGCGTCTGGCCCGCGGCGTGCGCCTCCTGCACCTTACGCAGAAACTGTATCAGGCCCACCACCGCGCCCGCCGACGCCACCCCCGCCCACGCCAGCACAAGAACGCGCGCCTGGCTCACCTTCCGCACCGCGCTGTAGACCACCGCCAGCATCACGTACACGTAGATCTTCTTGACCTGCGGCAAGCCGGCGGCGGGATCGCCCGACAACGCCATCGAGATCAGCGTTCCCGCCAGAAACAGTGCCAGCGGTACCCAGACTGGTGGCAGCCGCCACCGCGTGCGAGTGAGGAGCAGCGCCGCGATCGCCGCGCCCAGCAGGATCTGCGACGGCGCGATCCCGATCAGGATCGCGATCGTCGAGCCTCCGGCGAAAATCAGCGGCGTCTCGTCGAGCAGGCGGCGGAATCGGGATTCAGCGGCAGGCATCGGGGCGATCCACCATGATAGCGGCTGCTACAATCTCTGTGGAAGCTAGTCTTGGCCGGTGCTGGGCCCGGACTTCAAATCCGGCGTGCGGCGCTTCACCGCGTCGCAGGTGGGTTCGACCCCCACTAGCTTCCGCCAACTATAAACTACTGATTAAACACAGACTATAGTTACACACAGATTCCAGGTGACATTCTGGGTGACATTGGCTATACTCGGAACTGCAATGGATTCAACGATAAGTTTGTTCCGCCGTCACGAAGCCGCTTGCTCCGAAGCTCATCCGAAAGACCTGCGGGTGTACGAAGACGACTCACTGAAGAACACCGGGAAGGCTCAATGTCGCTGCCCAATCTACGCCGAGGGCACGCTCCGCAAGGATGGCGTTAGCCGCTACGTTCGGCCAACCAGCACCAGAACCCGAGAGTGGTCCAAAGCTCGCAAGGTGGTTGCCGACTGGACGACATGGGGCAGCACCGAGCCGCCAGTTCAGGTGAGGCGGGAACCCGAATACCAGCTTCGGTCTGTCGAGGAAGCCGTGGAACAGTACTTCGCCACCTTGGAAGCGAACGGCATTTCTGACGGACGGATCAAGCAACTTCGTCAGCTATTGGAAAACCGGCTGGTCCCCTATGCGGCATCCGTGCCGTTCAAGTTCATTCAGCAAATGGACTGCGCCGAGGCATGGGGTGGATTCCGCTTGTCGTGGAAGAACGAGAACCCAACCAGGAATCGGAAGCCAAGGACTGAAGATGCTGACAAGATTCTGAAACTCGGGAGACGGACAGAACGCCGCATGGTTGACGATCTCCGGGCATTTCTGAACTTCTGCATCAGTCGTGAATGGTTGTCCGATAATTGGGCATCTCGCAAGCACAAGATGAGCGTGATCGTGGGCGTTGATCCGAAGGAGCCGTTCACAGACGAAGAGATCGACTATGTTTACCGTGCGAGTGACCTCATAACAGATGGAAAGGGCTTCAAGCGCAAGCGAACAGGAACACCCAACGGCAAAGAAGCTCTCGCCTTTGCCTATGTGCTGCGCTATACCGGCCTTCGTATCAGCGACGTGGTGATGCTCGAATCTGAACGGCTCGTTCCATTCAACAGTGGACGCTACACCCATGCGATCTACTGCAATCCAAAGAAGACAGCGAACAAGAAGGGCGGGAACTTCGTCCACATTCCGATTCCGAATGGGAACTTCCCAGGAGAACCGAATGTGGTTGCGACCTTACAAGCCCTCCCGCTGAAGCACCGTCGCTATTTCTTTCTCGGCGGTGGTCCTCTTCCCCAGGTGGGCACCGACGAATGGAATGCCCGAATCAAGTCCGCAACGTCGGGCTGGCGGGAACGGATTGACAGGCTCTTCAGACTAGCCAGCAAGCTCATGGCGGAAGACGGCACGAGGTTTAGCCACCACCCGCACCCACATCGGTTTCGCCACACGTTTGCATCGACGCTGTTGAAAGAGGGCGTGTCCCTCCGAATCGTGGCTCAGTATCTTGGTGATACCGAGGACATGGTTCGGACGCACTATGCGAAGTTCTGCGTAGCCGAGCAGGTGGAAGCTGCCAAGGTTCTGGAAGAAGCCATGTTGCGACGTGCTACTAAGCGGCAGGAACTTCAGAAAGCGAGGATGACTGCCGCCTCAGACCTGACTCGATAGACGACGCCAACCAGCTACGGTACAGCGACTCAGATACTCGGATTGTGCCACCGAAACGCAAGAACCCAGGTTTGCCTTTAAGCTGACGGTAGACCGTCCAATAGCTTATTCGATGCCGCTCTGCTATCTCTTTGATCGTCCATGCGCTCGGATTGGCAATCGCATCGTCCACGAGCACCCCGGTGTTGTACTTCACGGTGGATGATTGGGCAACTGCTCCGCTGTTCTGAGACGATGTCGTGCTGGCGGCTCCGCATCGTTTCAGCGCCTCAGCGATCTTTGCCTTTGTGCGTTCTTTCACGACACTTCTCCCTATGGTTGGTGTTGCTCAGAAGCCGAACAAATGGCCCATAGGGTGTTCCGGCTCGACTTCGTTGTTGCTCTCGGCGGCGCTGGCAACTCCTGGACGGTCCCAGGTGGCAGCGATCCGCAAGGATTCTATCAGGACGACTCAGAACGACTCTTCCAGGGCGCTAGGCTCTGGTATGGCCGTGGACACCACCGCCGGAGTCATGCAGGAGTTCTCCCGAGGCGGACATGCTTACGGTTTTGGAACTGGCTTCTCCCTCCACCACCGGCGGAGCCTACGGTGGACCGAAACCGGCTTTGAGACCGCGCTCGGCCGATTCCAATCGTGCAAGGGCGGCGGGCATTCGGAGCGTTCGCTTGGCTCCCGCGATGGTCTCGCCTATCGGTGGCGATCGTCGGCTTGAGTTGAAACACCATTCGTCGGCTCATGAGCGGGACTTCCTCCATTGGTGACCGCCGTCCCACGCTCACGATCTAGCGCGGCGGCCAGCGATCTTGGCGCGCAGCGCGACCGCTCCTGAAATCGACGGTCCGCCATTTGCAGTCGTTCCAGTGCTTCCAGTAGCTGAAGGCTGGCCTCGCGCATCGCTTCGGTACGAGGCGCCAACAGCTCCGTGTGCTTGATGGCGAATCTTATGCGATCCATGGCGACGCGGGCCTGATATGCCATCTCGAATTCGATGGCGGAGGGCCACGCGTGCGCTTCGTCCACGAACATCGCACGGATCTGGTTGAAGGTTTCCGACTTCATTCTTGTCCTCGCCGCGAAGCCATGCTTCCTCATAGAGTTGGTCTCCGGAGAACATGGCCGTGCCGTCGGGTCGACGGCGCACAACGGTGGGCGTCCCTCACCGCTCCGCCAGCTGGCCATCGACAGGGGTAACCATCCACGGTCCAAGTCAAGGAGTATCGCCGCAAGCGGTTGGCGGAAGGCCGGAGCCACACTCACTCGAGAGGGCGCAACTGCACGCCGCCGAAGGTGCCGCCCCGTACTTTCCGATGGTCGCCGAGACGAACGTTCGGCGGGGGTTCTTGAGAGACGTGCGGTACGAGAGGCTCCGGGGAAGACTTTGCCTAACTACCCGAAGCCGCTATTCGTAGCGGGTAACTCACCGGCTTGCGGATCGGCGAGCTCTCCTCGACGAATCGAGGGGACCGGGCCGATTGAGAGGAGGGCTTCATTGGGGTTGAAGGCCGCGAAGACGAAGTGCAGTTGCACTTGGGCCGTTTCGATTCTGGTCTGCGACATACGTAACCGGCTGGCTTGGTCTCTGAGATCGGGCCGAGGGACGCTGGCGTCCCTGCATTGCCAACGGGAATCGAATGCCACTGCCGCCAGTGCACCTGGGTGCAGATAGGTGCATGTGATAGCAACTACGTGCAGGCTGTGCAGGGCCGACCCGCAAAATGGCCGTACGGTGCCGTGTGGTGGTCTCCCGGTGGTCCCCCGCGAGGGGGCGGTGGTTCCGCGCCGCTGCGCCGTCGCAACTTAACCGTGGCGGTGGACGCTATAGCGCAGAGCGGGCCTCGCACATCAGAAAGTCGTGCTCGACCCAAAGATTGAAGGCTACGTCACACGGAGGGCAGTTCGTGGCACTGATCCTCACCTTAAGGAGATACCGGCCATACGGAATTGAAACTCCATTGCTATAGCCCCGGTCGCCGCCAATGATCCCCGGAAGCACAATGAACGGCTGAGAAACAGAATTGTGGTCAGGCCCCGTCGCTATATCAAACGCCTCGTAAGAGCCTGGATTGATCGACGTCGAGACAGTGCGGTAGTCTTTGTGCCTGATGTGCAACGGAAACGGGGTTATTCGAACCATCTCGGGTTGCACGGATAGCAACTGGGCCTCTACCGACTCAAGAGAGTCAGAAGTACTGAGATTGTGCACCTCGAAGTAGTACCCAGTTCCAGAAGATCCCCTTTTCGCATCCAAATCCCAGAAATGTTGCTTTGGCTGGCTGATGGTGAATCGCGCCCGCATCCTCTCGAACTGCACTAACCCATGCCAAAGTTGCGCCCCTATCACGGCCAGCAGAAGAGCCACCGCATACCAAGAGCCTGGGAGTGAAGTTCCGGTCGCGTGTTCGAGGATTGCCACAACGATAATCACCGCACCGCCGCCCCATGCTGCCTTGGAGCGTACGAAAACCTCCATCAAATAAGTGGGGATCAGGCCGAGAAGAGCGCGTAGTGTCATGGCGCTCACGCGAGTCTACCACATCGTGTGAGTCAGGCGACTTGAGGTTGGTTTTGGGCGCGCCTTGCGGCCCGCGCCTGGGTGCTCCAGGTCGCGGCCGCCCCCGCTGGCCGCGCACGCCGCGCGTCGGGCGGCTGGTAGAAGACGCTGGTAGAAGACGCTGGTAGAAAACGCTGAGAGTCTCTCCGCTTGCGTGTGATAGAATCCTGAGACCATGGCAAGCCTCCGCTGGAAAGTCCCGACGCTATTCGCCGTGTTGTTGTTGTCCATCGGTCAGGCGTCCACCCCAATCCCACCCCAGACAGCCAATCGCTCCGCCAGCGCAAGCCGAGAGAAGCAGAACAAGCCCAACAATACGGCAACCTCCAACTCCAACTCTTCGCTCCCGTTGAATGCTGAGTCCGGCAAAGACCATAGTGCAGCCAGAGGCGAGGAGCGAAACGATGATGCAGAGCAGCTGGTAAGGATCCGCGAATTCCCTCCCGTGTCGGTGACGAAAGACTGGGCGGACTGGGGGGTCTGGGCTTTCAGCGCACTCCTGGTAGTGGTTGGATTCTTGCAGGTCGTCCTTCTCGGTGGAACGCTTAAGGTCATCCAGCGTCAGGCCCGAGAGATGGAGCGGCAGACCACAGTCGCTAAAGCGTCCGCCGATGCCGCTCTCCTGGGCGCCAAGGCTGTCATGGCAGCTGAGCGTCCATGGCTCCTGGTCAGTATCACGGAAGCTGAATACACCACCCCGGGCTCTCCGGTACCGTACATTGTTCAAGCCTTCAATGCCGGTAGAACACCAGCCGTGCTGGATGAGGGGCACTGTGCGATTGAGAAGCATCCTGTGGAGTTTGCGGAGCCTCTGAAGGACTTCCAAGAACCCTTCCCGCTGCCTATGCAGAATCTGATTGTCAGTAGAGACAGTTTTGAAATGCGCCGGTTTACTCCCGAGAAGCAGCTCACGCAGGATGAGCGCACTGGAATCGAACCGCAAATGATCTTCGTTTACGGGAGGGTTTACTACTGGGACGTCTTCGCTGATCGTAGCTCTCCCGGAGCTAAGCCCTACGTGACGCAATGGCTCTTTCGGTATGACTCCACGACAAGGAGCTTTCACAGATGCGCTGGCAGGTACGCACAGAATACATAAGGCCAACAGCCGGGCCGGGGGTTCCCTCCGCTCCGCCCGCCGCCACTCCCATGGCGGCACCGGGTCCTTGTCGGTCCACACGCCGCACCGGGCAGCGCGCTCATGGGGCGGCAAGGGGCGCGGACGCGGGAGAGGCTGCGCCAGGGGGAAATACCCGCAACTTGACGGGTAGGAGAATCCGCGATAGGCTCGAACACCGATGGCCCACCAACGGTATGTCTCGAATGAGCTAACCCACTTCGTGGGCGGCAGATTGAAATCAGACGAAGAACGCTTCAGTCTGTTGGTCGCTATTCTCAAGACTGGCATCCTCCACTCGGAGCCGAGCATGGTGGACTCCCCGGTCTGCTTCACCTACAGCTTCCCGATTAGCGTCGATACCGATGAGATGTTCAGCGTGCACTGCGTCTGTTTCTGCGACATCCCCCTCGCCGATCTGGGCATTCACGTCAAGAAGTACGGGCCGTTCGGCGTCGCATTCACTAAGGGGTTCCTGGTCGGCAAGGGTGCTTCGCCGGTGTTTTACATCGCGAAGGACGCCTTGAGGAAAGGCAAATATCCTGTAGGCCGTGAATTCGAAGAACTCCTCAGTTTGGCGGCAAGGATAACAGGCGCCGGTCGCGGGACGGGAGACCTGCGTAAGTTGTGGACGCTCATGGAATATCACTTGCTGACGCATCTAAAACCGTTCGACAGTCAACTGGTCGAGGACGACAAGGCGAACTACTACATGGAGAGGGAGTGGCGGGTGATCGGCGGGTTTCGGTTCCAGGTTGATGATGTCGCGCGGGTCATCATGCCGCGCGAGTACGCTCGCAAGTTCAGGGAGGCGCTACCCGAGTACATCGGGCAGATATCATTCCCCTCCGAGGACTGAACGGCCGCTCTCACGCCGCCAGACATCCGACGCTCCACGCCGCGCCGGGCGAGGAGCACCGGGTTGTTGGCACACCGGCCGCTTTTGCCGGAGACGGTCTTCGAGCGGGTCCTGTCCGACGCGAACTTCTTAGAACTTCCTAACGAAGGCCTTCGGATGAATGTATGCGCCAGAACAGGATGCGATTTCCGCCGCGGGTGATCCCCGCAGGTCGATTGGCGCGGTGATGTTGTGGCTCGCCTTCGTGTGGCGTGCCGGGTCAATCTGTCGTTTGTCGAAGCGTTCCCATGCCAGTTTTACGGCCCGAAAGAGCGGCCGTACGCGCAAGGTTGTTGGCTGGCCGTTTTCATCCAAGACAAATGCCTCGCCGGTATCATCCGGACGGAGCAGCGCTCCCAACGCAATGAACCCGTTGTGGGCTAACAGATTCCGATACCACTGTTCGATTTGTTTAACTTGACGGGCGGTGAGCGGCAAGTCAAAACAGGGATGGCGAAGCACTTGAAAGTGCTCCTTCGTTCCGACCTCATAGCTGCCGAGGATGTCGATGACGCTTAGGAGCAGCAGAACGCTCGGATACCCAAGGATGCCTCCCGATCCCTTCTGGTAGTTGATGCCGTATTCGGCCATCAGCAAATACTCATCTATGGCTTCGATTACCATCCCCGAGGGATCTTCGTGGAACATGCCTCATTATCGCGTGTTGCGGACTCGATGCCACCATAACCGCTTTCTGGCCCACCGGCACTGCTGCGTCACCGGCGGCGCACCAACGGGCACGGTGGTATGATTCTATGCCGTGCAGGAGGTTCCATGAAGACCGTGTGTCGCTCGTCTCGCGTTGCCCCCTCGATTCTGCTGCTCGCTTGCGCGTTCGCCGCGCCTGGCTGGGCGGATTTTGCGGCAGGCCAGCGCGCGTTCGATCAGGGCGACTACGCCACAGCGCTCAAGGAGTGGCGGCCCCTGGCGACCGCAGGGGACGCTACTGGTCAGTTCTGCCTCGGACTGCTTTACCGTTCGGGTCTGGGGGTGCGGGAGGACCCCTCCGAGGCCGCCCGCTGGTTTCGCAAAGCTGCCGAGCAGGGGTTTGCAGCGGCCCAGTTTGACCTCGGCAACATGTACTTCAGTGGCGAGGGCGTCCGGCAGGATTATGCCGAGGCCCGCCGTTGGTACGGCAAGGCCGCCGAGCAGGGGAATACTGGCGCTCAGACGCAACTCGGCGTGATGTACCAGGAGGGTCAGGGGGGGCCGCAAAACTACGCCGAAGCCGCACGCTGGGTTCGTGAGGCCGCCGACCGAGAGTATGCTCCCGCTCAGTTCGGTCTCGGCTTCATGTACGCCCACGGCCAGGGGGTGGCGCAGGACTACACCGAGGCCATCCAGTGGTATCGGAAAGCTGCCGACCAAGGGGTTGCTCGCGCTCAGTCCAACCTCGGCCTAATGTATGCCCATGGCCAAGGAGTGGCACAGGACTACGCCTTGGCTCTCCGCTGGTTCCGGGAAGCAGCCGAGCAGGACGACGCCGCCGCTCAGTCTAACCTCGCCCTTATGTACGAGCAAGGCAAAGGCGTGCCGCAGGACTATGCCGAGGCCGTCCGCTGGTATCGCACAGCCGCAGACCAAGGTGTCGCGGCGGCTCAGTTCAGCCTCGGCCGTATGTACGGCGACGGACTAGGGGTGGCGAAAGACTTTGTCCTCGCGCATTTGTGGTTCAGCTTGGCATTCGCCAACGGAGATGTAGAAGCCGCAGAGAGTCGGGACGTGGTTGCCACGCTACTAACGCCAGAACAGATCGCTGAATCTAGACGCCTGGCGATGGAGTGGAAGCCAAAGAGCAGGGTCCCGACGATGGTGAGGAAGTGGCAGCCGAAGAACAACGCCCCGCCGCCGCCTCGGTGAATGAGTGTCGAAGGTGGGCTTCACCGGTCGGGCATCGTCTATCTCGGCCGATACTAGCGGGCGCGCGGGCCGCCTCCACGACAAGCTTCGGTCCCGTCGGTCGTCCGTTGTAGCGCCGGCCCCTTACACAATCGACATGCCTTCCTGGTCTGAGAAGTTCCTTACCGTCCGCGGCCTCGGGCGCTGTCGAGTAATGCGCGCCCTTGAAGGAAGCGCAGGGACAGTCGCTCGCCGATTTCGACCTGGCGGCCAAGAGAACTCGACTCCACAATGAAGAAGGTATTTGTCGCCGTCGCAACCGCGATGTGGGTGTCATCTTTGGCAACTGCCCTGCCAGTCACCTGACCCATCTGCGGCGGCGTACGCTCCGCGATCGGCATTTCTCGAATCGTGGTGTCAGAGCCACGCATGTACTCTACGGCCATCTTCACGATTCCTTCGTGGCCTCGTGACAGCACAGGTGCCATCAGCCCGATATCCGGATCGTCTCTATCGGGAACCGGGGCGGCCCCCTGCTGATTGCCTTTGTCGAGATCCAGCAGAGCGTTGATCTCAGCCTGGCGGCCGAGCAATTGCTTGAGCCGTTCCTCGTGCTCGAAAGGTCGGTCTGCCTGTGATTGATAGTCGGCCAGCTCTTTCTCGATGCGGGCCACGCGGCTGCGGTGATCGGCGGCGAGCTTGTCCAGGTTCCGCAGGGTGTGTTCGATGCTCTGGACAGTGCCGACCGGATTCGCGGCGTTCAGATTTGCCGAATAGGTCGCCTGCCCGCGAATGAACAGGTCCGGAATTCGCTCGTCCTGTTGGACCAGTCCGAGCCCCCCACTCTTCCCCCTGCTCAGGATCTCGAAACCGCGGAAGGTGGCCCGTAGCTGCATGGTTTGATCGTCAGACCATGAGAGGATCGCGGAGGTCAGAGCGTTGGCAGCCGATTCTCGCGCGCCCTTGCCGGCGAAGACCCTCTTGCCAACGGTCATACTGAACTCGCCGGAATCGTTCGCGTTTCTGGTTGCGATGTCAACTTCGATCTGAGCAAGCTGCTGCTGGGCTTCAGTGATCTGCCGCGGAAGGTCCCGGATGGCCCAGCGGATGTGACGCTGCTGGTTGGCGTGGACGCTGCGCAGTTGATCCAGCTTGCGGATTTCCGTGTCTATCTTGATCTTCTCCACGACCGCCGGATTGCCGGAGGCGATCGCCTTGATCTCGGCGTACGTGAGCGCGCCGCCCTCCACATCCTCCGCCGACCGCACCGAGGTTTCTCCCCGCATCACCTGCTGGATGAAGCGGGCCTTGGTTTCGAGGGTCTGCCACATGTAGGCGTCAAACGAGCCCTCCGTGACATAGCGATAGATCTGCACTTCCCTGTTCGCGTTGCCCTGGCGCAGAATCCGGCCTTCGCGTTGCTCGATGTCGCGCGGCCTCCACGGAGCGTCCAAATGATGGAGCGCCACAAGCCGCCGCTGAACGTTCGTGCCGGCGCCCATCTTCTCCGTCGATCCGACCAGAATCCGCACCCTCCCAGCATTCACGGCATCGAAGAGGAGCTTCTTCGCTGCGTCCGTCCCGGCGCTATGGATGAACGCGATCTCGCCGGCGGGAACAGCGTGATGAAAGCCACGGCGGGATCGTCGGCGCCGATTCGGATGCCGTGCCGGACGACGGTTTCCGCCAGCAGCTTCTGGAGCTCTTGTTCGCCAATGGGCACCCCGTTCCCCCTCACAGGCTCAGCGCGTCCAGTTGCTCGAACAGGTCACGTTGAACCACTCTCAGGCGCTGGCGGCTCATGAGCGAGAACTCGGGCATCGCCAGCGCCTCCTCGAACGTTAGCTTCCTCGAGACCATCTCCTCGACATCCCTGCCGAACGTGTCGGGGTTCCGCCGCATGACCGAGATCGAGCCGGCGACCTTGCCGCTGTTGTCGCGGTACGCCGCCATCTCATGGAACGGCTTGCCCTCGGCCTCCACCCGGCCGAAGTACTCGTTGACCCAGACGATGATGCTGCGGTCTTGGGCGGTCTTCGCCAGCGCGGCGAACCCGTTCAAGGTGTCTGTCAGGGCCTGGCCGCCCGTGACGACCGTGTGGACGTAGATCTGGCGACCTTCGTCCCGCAACAGGCCCAGCGCGTTGTTCTCCAGCATGTAATGCCAAAGCGGCAGGAATGTCGAAGCGCCGTTGTCCACGACGAAGGTGACGCCGCTTTCTGTTAGGAATCGCTCCATGAGCGCGTCGAAACCCCGCTGGTTGATGCGGTTCCCGTCCTCCACGAGCTGTATCCGCTCCACCTGAAGGGCGCGATATTGCGACAGGGTGCGGTTGACTGGGTCGGTATCCATGCAGCGCACCGTCCGGCGCCTGTCGCTGAAGTACTGGGCCAGGATTGAGGCGAGCAGGCTCTTGCCCACGCCTCCCTTGCCCTGAAGTGACAGGTGAATCGCCGTCTCGGATGAACTGCCGTTCGTGTTCGACATACCTCAGTCCTTAAATGAGCTTCCGGGGATCCGGTTCCGGGTCGAACTGGAACCCCGGGCGATTCTCCTCGCGCTCCTTCACGTTCCGCAGGGGATCGAACGCCTCCGCCGGCTCCGACTTCCTTTTTCGGCCTGCGGCTGCGGTTTTGGCCTGCGTTGGAGTCGGCAACCTGCCGCTGCTGTCCTCCCGCCGGAGCCGGCTCACGTAAGCCGTTAGTTCCCGGTAGGGGACGTCAATGCCGCAATCTCGGAGTCGTTCGGCGATGGTCTTCAGACTGTGGCCGGCGGCGATCGCGGCTTTGATGTCCGCCCAGGCCCAGCGGATCTGGCCTGCCTTGGTCGCCGGTTTCTCGGACCGAAGGTCGCGGATCGGTGAAAGATCGATTCGGGAAAGCATCGCCTTCATACGGTTGGGCGTGGCGGAGGCGGTGCGTGCCACAAACGACAACAAAATTCCGGGCCTCGGCAACCGATGTCCTCCCGCAGCCAACGTTCGGCAACAAAGGGCGTCCGTTCCCAACGACTCGCAACAAAGGACAATGAGGGGGTAGCGGTCCCCAGGCAACACAGCGGCGTAGTGGAACATAAAGGATTGTAGTGCGTAGGGTGGGTGGTGCCGGCTTAAGCCCTTCGAGGTCAATGATCTCCGTCGCACTACGCAATGCGTTGACGTAGTGCGACTGTAATGCGGGGCTTTGCGGCGGCACGAATGCCGGTTCTCCGAACCCAAGTAGATGAGGGGCATGAAAAACATTGCGGTCCGGTTGAGCGAGAGCTTACGCAAGAGGGTGGAGGAGGCGGCGCGCAAGAGCGGCTGTGCTTCCACCAGCGCCTTCATCCGAGCTGCTCTCGAAGATAGGGTCTCCGACCGCGGGTCGGCGCCTACCGACGCCGAACAGCGAGTCGCCGCAAGCCTCGACCGGCTCGGAAAGCAGCTGCGGCGCCTTGGAAACGCCCAGCAGGCCCAGTTTGCGTTGACCGACGCTTTGGCGCGCCTGTTCCTGATCTGCGTTCCCGAGCCGCCGAAGGACGTTTTCGAACTCTCGAAGGCGAAAGCCAAAGGCCGGTACGAAAAACTGCTGCGCGGCGTCGCCGAGAACATGACTGGTGAGGCCCGGGCAACGTTGAGTGGGCTGGTGGACCGCGATGAGTGAGCAAGACGAGCTGCGACTGAGACCTCCCCGGCCCAGGCGGGCTCCGCCGTCAAACGAGCCGCGGGTCTGGTCGAGCGCGTTCAAGCGGATCATCCACATCGTCAGGATGTCGCGCTGGCAGAAGCGGACGGGAGCGCGCGGTGGACGCACCACGAGACCATTCCGACAGCGGTGCGCGGTCCGTGTGAGTTACTCGCCAAACAAGACTCGTGGCCAGTGGCAAGCCCACGGCCGCTACATCGTGCGCGACACCGCGACCCGCGACGGACCGCAGGAATCCGCCGGCTTCGGTCCCGCTGGTGAGGTCGCGGATCTGCCCAGAACCCTCGCCCAATGGCAGGCGGCTGGCGACCCGCGGTTGTTCAAGATCATCGTCTCGCCGGAATTCGGCGAGCGCATCGATATGGTGACGCTCATCCGGTCGCTGATGGCTCGAATGGAGCGTGATCTTGAAACCGGGCTGGAGTGGGCGGCGGTGATTCACAGGAACACCGAACACCCACACGCTCATGTCGCCCTCCGAGGCGTTCGCGACGACGGGCAGGAGTTGCGTCTGCCAAGGGCCTACGTCAAGGAGCAAGTCCGAGCGCATGCGGAGGACCTATGCACGTGTCAGCTCGGGTACCGAACCGCACTCGACGCGGCGGACGCACTCGCGAGGGAGGTCACCCAATGTCGCTATACGTCCCTGGATCGCATCTTGACTCAGTCAAGCCGCGACGCGCCGTTAGATTCTGACCGTGGGGGATACGTCGTCTACGGGCCGCCCAGCGCGGGCCGAAATTCACTGGTCGGCGAACGTGGCGGCTGTCTGGCAAAGCGCCTGAGATTTCTTGCGACCCTCGGCCTCGCGGAGCCGGCGTCCGATAGCCAGTGGCGAGTCCGCCGAGATTTCGCCAGCGTGCTCAAGGCATTTCAAGAGTCCAACGACCGCCAGAGGACCCTCGCCGCGCACGGTGTCCTGATTTCCGACCCACGGCTTCCGTTCAAGGTCACCGACCTCCGTGATGTCCGTGAGCTCTATGGCCGCGTCCTGGTCCATGGGGAGGAAGAGATGACCGGCCGACCATACATGCTCCTGGAGGGAACTGACGCGAACGTCCACTACATCCTCCACGACGCCCAAGTGCAATCCGCCAGGCACCAGGACCTTCTGCGGCCGGGCTCGTTCATCTGCTTGCGGCGTCGCAGCCTGCGCTCGAGGCTGGCGATCCAGGATCTTGGGGACGCCGAGGCGCTCGTGTCCAGCACGAAGAAGCCTGAGATCCTTGCGCGGTCCGCTCCGTCGGTTTTCGGCGTGAACGGCTCGGCCGACTGGGGCGGATGGCTCGGCCGGTTCCAGCGCACCATTGCTGAGGCCCGTGGTGACGGGTGCGATACACCTCAGCGCGCACACCTTGATAACATCCGGAGTGGGCATGATCGAGGGTGAAATCCCAGCACCCGTCACCGGCCAGCGAGAGAATCAAACCAGGCCGTCGGTCGAGTCGCAATTGCAGTAATACCTTTCGCCGCCCTGGCAGACGCCGAGCCCGTCCGAGTCAGCTAGTGGGGCCCACTCACCTTTATCGCCTGGCCTTTTGCAGCCCAAGCTCGGCTTTGGCGTGTTTCCGCAGAATGGCCAATACACCCTTCGGCTGAAGGGCCACATCAGCTTTCCACAGGCCGAACCCGCCGTGCTCGTTTACGGACCTCACCCACTCATCGAGGAACTGCCTTTTACTGCGGTTCTCCTGAGTGTCCTGCCCCTTCACCTCTAGGACAAGGTTCACTCCGTTTCTTAACCGGATCAGGAAATCAGGGCGGTACTTCTTGACGAGGCCCTGCCAAACGTAGAGAACCTCAAAACCGAGGTGGTCATTCTTGACCCAGGCATCCACTTCCGGCGCTCGCTCCAGCTCGTAGGCTTCGGTAGCCTCCCAGGTGCTGTCATAGACGCAGAAATTGATGTGGCTCTTTAGTGTGATTTCACAAGGGCGGCCGGTATACCACGGGCGCATGTCCCCGGTGCGACGCGTGGGACGCTCGCGGTCAAATACGAGGTTCCGGGCCTGAACGTTCTCGAAGCGGATACGCTCGAACACGTGTTGCACGACCTTGTTCATGTTCAGCGTGAGCATGATGCGCCGGCGCAGATCATCCTGATTGAAGAGAGCCGGTGTGATCACGATCCGATCACTGGCTACGACCTTCTCAACGAGCCGAATAACCTGCGCCAAGAGAACCTCGCGGTTCCCCTTCCACGTGGGCTGTACCTGATCATAGACATCCCGCGCGGCTTCGAAAACGATGCGCTGCAATCGAAAGCGCGTAGCGAGTTCTTCCAGGTCAATTGTGCTGATGCGTTTGACGTCCGGTTTGCCCTCCACGATAGGCGCCAGATCGGCAACGGTCGGCGTTGCGCTGGCGTCGAGCTCCAGCACTGGCAGCGACGCGACATCTAGCGTCAATCTGGGCCGGAGCTCATAATCGATCCGCACGACATTGGGCCATGTAATCTCGCAAACTGTACGCTCCCGGAGCGGTCTAACCTCTGTCTTGGGTGAAGGAGGCGGCGGTGGTGGCCCGTCACCGCCTTCATGCGGCAGAAAGGTAAAAGGTACGCCGAAGATATTGACGTATTCCGGCTCCAGGAGTGTCGAACCTGCCTTGATGTCATAGGACGTTCGGCGCAGTCCGCGGCCAACCACCTGCTCGCATAGGAGCTGGCTTGAGAAGGCGCGCAGTCCCATAATGTGTGTCACGGTTTTGGCGTCCCAACCCTCAGACAGCATGCCCACTGAGATGACGTTCTGAATCTTCTCGCCTTCGGCTCCCACCTTTCCCACTGTATCCACTATGCGGCGCAACAGCTCGGCCTGGTCCTTTTTGGTGAGCTTCTTCTTAAGCGCGCCATTTTCGCCTTCTTCGCCTTCGTTCTCATCGTCACCCGCAGCCACTACCTCGGGTGCCTCCTCGCGGGATTCCGCTCTGTCTAGGACCTTGGAATCGATGTGCAAAGTGCGGCCAGGCGCGCAGAGCTCATCGATCCGTATCTTCCCGTGGTCGAAGGTGTACTTCACGCGTGCTGCCGTCTCTGTGCGATTGGCCACCGTGATCAACACAGGGGGCGTCGCCGCACCGGCAGCCGCCCACCTCTGCGCGGTCTCAAGCCAGTCCTTGCCTAGCAGGTAGTAGCCCTGCTGCACCAGATCTGGCAATGGCTCGTACTCCTCAGCTCTGCGGTTGATGTCGTCCTTGACTTCGCGATCGGCATAAATATGATAGAGGCGGGATTTGTAATCGGAGGTCAACCTGCCGTCGTCACGAATGACGACGCGCGGAGTCTTCACGAGGCCGGACTCGATTGCGTCGTTCAGCCCGAAGTCACTCACCACCCATCCGAACAACGTCTCTTCGGTACTGCGCTTCCCGGTCGGCGCGAACGGCGTTGCGGAGAAATCATGGCAAGCGACAATGCTCCGTGTCTTATGAATGCGGTCGAGGCCCCCGATCCACTGAGTGGCCTCTTCTAGTTCCTCGACAGAAAAGTCCTTTGTGGCCGCCTTCGGGGGTACGCGCCAGGCATGATGGGCCTCGTCATTGATGACGAGCCAGTTCTGACACCCCGCATTACTCTCCAGCACCCGGCGAGTGAAAGCCTCATCGCTCTCAGCACCTTTTTTCACGACCTTCGGACCGACGTCAGGGTCAAGCGGCATCAGCGTATGCCAGTTCCGGACGACAACACGGCCCTGGCGCAGTTTCTCATGAAGACCAGGCGGGATGATATTGAACAGCTCGTAGTAATTCCCTAGGGCATCCGGCTTCAGCACTTCAAGTCGGTTACGCACGGTGAGACCTGGGGCCACCACAAACACACACTTGCTGTACCTTCGGTCCTGAGGGTAGGTAGCCTTGTTCAAAATATGCCACGCAATCAGCATCGCCATGACGATGGTCTTGCCGCTGCCCGTGGCCATCTTCGTGCAAAGGCGCGTGAAGTTCCCTCCGTCGCCCGGAATGCTGATCCCGACCTTGTCGGCAGTGGGAGCCTCGGCCAGCCAGATGAGAGTTTCAATTGCTTCAAGCTGGCAAAAGAAGAACCGACCGTCCCGCTGTCCGGGATCTCTCCAATGCTCCAAGAGCTTTTGGGTTATACCAGACGCCCCATGGTAACCACTCTCAGCCCATGCCGTGACACGCGGCCGAATCTGGTTGACCAAGGGAAGCTCACGGAAAATGCCGGGATCGTCGAACGATCTCGCTCCCGGCGAGGCGGTGACATAGCCGGCCGGTCGGCGGCCTGCCTCACGACTGAAGGTCCGGGCCTCACGGTTATACCGCCAATGAGAAGATGGCTCCTCGAAAGGCGAATTGATGATGAGATGCGTGATGCCTGTGGACTTCATCGTCGAACTCACATTCCTGCTTCGGCCTGCTGTGACGAAAGGAAGTCGGTCTCGTTGCTGCGTATACTGCGCGCGGCGCGGCGAAGGCCCTGCCTGAGGTTCGTCACGTGGCGGGAGTTGTTGGAGACCATGACGCTGTTTAGCGCACAGGCAACATAGACGAAGCGCTGATCACTCCGCTCCGCCCTTACTCTGTTCATTTGGGGCACGATGAGCTTGCCAAGGTGGTCCGCTAGATTAACCGCAGTGTCCATTCGCTCAGCGTAAACAACTAGGTACCGCAGCCACTGAGCGATTTCACCTTGTTCGTCCATAGTTCTCCAGCGCGCCTGTAGCCGATGCTCGTATTCTGCGATGATACTGCTCTTCCTGCCCGGTGCCGCACGGTCGACGCATAGCTTGTGTTTCTGTTCAGCGAACTTCCTAAGCAGCCTCTCGACGTGACCGTCGCCGTTCATGATCGGGTCGAAGACATGTTCGAGGACGTTGGTGTCGATGACCATCGCCTCCGTCACTGGGGCTCCTGTCCGAAATCCAGCGCCTCTTGAATATCAGCGCCAAAGAACTCCATTGGCAGCCCCTTCTGTAGCGAACCATCGGGATTGATGTCTATGTTGCGCACCACCACCGCTGTATGCGCGCCACCGCCCCGCTTCCCAGCAATTCTGCCCAAGGTGAAAAACGCTACGGATACGTCGTTGGCCTGGAGTTGTCCTTTCGATACGAGTTTTCGCAATCGCAAAACTATATTTGAGCTGTGAGTCTCGATCAGACTCGGCACCCTTCTGTCACTCCACAGCTCCGCGAAGAAGTCTCCCATGTCCAGCTGAGCGGTTGGGTGAAGTTGCGCCTCGGGCTGCTCAACGACGAGAAGCTGTCCAGGATAGTGCATCGCCCCCTGAACAAATATGGGCAAACACTGACTGACCCCAAAGCCAAAATCGGCTAGGGAACAGACTGCTTGGGTGTCCATGTTGCGAGCTTTGATGTGCGTCACTAAGGTCGACAGCCTGCGGCTGAAAGTCACTTTGTCCAGCCTCGCTACGGCAGCGGCGTGCTTGATAACGAATTCCGCGCGGGCGTTCTCCCCTGAGTCCGCGAGGATTCTCGCCAGATGAGGCATTGCGTATTGGCCTCGGTGCCCGACGTCTCGGGGCGGCGGGCTCCCCGTTTGTACAGACTGCTGCGATTCCTCACGGATTGGTGAAAGATGACGTGGGGTCAAGAACTCCTGGCGCAAACCGTCAAGAAATCGTTCCGCCACGACGCCCTCAAGCACCTTGTTGAGGCTGTCCGTCCGTTCGACGAAACGCAGAAAGCCCACTCTTGACAGATTGTCGGCGCGCTTTTTGAAAATTGTCTTCCCTTCAGTCTCGCCGTCAACGACGTGTCGTCCGTATCTGAACTGCCTCCCATAGTGCACGGCCCCACCTACGCTGAACTCAGCCGACATCGTTCTGGCCCGGATGGCCTGCCTAGGAATCTCGAGGTTGACTCTCAGACGATCCGGTTCAGTGCTGACGATGCTGCCTCGCGACATGGCAGTCCACATGGCTTGGATTTCCGGCGGAGGGAGGTCGTCCGTCTCGATAGTGACGTCGAAACGGCAGTAGTCTTCTCGCTGAGCAGGCGACCGGGTTTGAGTATTGCGCAGGTCCAACCAGGTTCCCAACCGAACGTGCTCACCGTCTGTCGCAAAGAACGCGTCGCCCTGCGATTCCAAGGTTTGGCGAAGCATCAGCAGGAACTTGATCAGTGAGGACTTCCCCGCGCTGTTTCGTCCGATAAGGACCGTGATCGGGCGCATTCGCACTGAGACTTCGTCTTGAAAGGCCCGGAAGTTCGCCAGTTTGATGTTTGTAATCATATTCAGTGACGAGGCGTGTGGAGTTCACTCTACCGAGACGATCTTCAGACTCTCAATGCCGCGGTCATCAATAATCTTTATCCCGACGCGCTTGTGCACACCCAGATCGAACGCGAGCGATACGGTGCCTCGATACGCCTCGATGGCCTCTTCATCGATTTCCGCTCTCAGACTCCGCGCCAGCTTTGCCCAGCCGTCTTTATGCCCGGCCAGGGGGAAGAAGACCTGCCGGGGAAAGAGGCTTCGTCCGTCGTAATCCGTATCGAGCATCCACATGGCAATCTGGGCTGCCCCGCCGGATTCTATCCGGCCTGTCTTCGTGTTGTAGTAGTCAAATCCGCTAACTTCGACCTCCCACTTGCCGCGATCCTCTCCACGTCTTATTTGCCGGAGCACCACGTCGGGCTGACCGATGAGCCAGAAGCTTTCATTGCTTGATCGCTTCTTCTTGAGGTCCTCCGTGAGCAAGTCGGCGTTCATCTGCGCTTTCAGCAGCGTGACGCCAGGCCAGTTGGTCTCGTCGATGTCCTTAGACGCCTCCGGATCAAACTGGAAGGCGGCGAACAGTACCATCGTAGGCTTCGGCACCAACCGTTGAGCCTCTTCAAGAGCGAGCGCCACTTGGCGCTGCTCGAGCGGAGCATACTCAGGGCCGAAGGACACGACGACGCGCTGAGGCTTGTCAGCCCTGGTCTCAGCATCGGCGTTAAGGTTACGGGTTCCCGGCAACGGTTCCAGCCTCGTGAACTCGATGCGCTGTCCACCCTTCCCGCGGACGCCCGTCCGGAGCAACTCGCTCGTCCACTCGTCTTGGCGCAAAGTAGCTCCGCTACGTGCCACGGAGTCATCAGCGTTCTGGGCGGCCCTGCTGCCCTCCATTTCGTCAAGGGACCGTACAGAGGGCGCGGGAACCGCCTCGACCGTAAACGGCCCCGTGACACGCGCCTTATCGTTGTCAGGAATCGGTTGGTCGTTCAGCGTCTCAGGCTGCGCCAGCTCATTGTTCGCGATGGATTTGAGCGTAATGTGAGGAACGGTCTTGTATCGGAACCCGCTCCCGACGCCCTCGTCAGGGCGGGCGAGTTGATAATACTCAAATGTAGCCGTCATTAGTCGCTGTTTGGTTAGGGTGGTCGCCACCCGAGATGTGTCGCATGTGATCCAGCGACGGCCCCACTGTTCAGCGACCAATGCAGTCGTTCCTGATCCGCATGTGATATCCAGCACCAGATCACCCGGATCGGACGTCATCAGAACGCAGCGTTCGACAACCTTGGTACTTGTCTCAACCACGTACCTCTTGTCGGATGCGAAGCCCGCGATGACCGTATCTTCCCAGAGGTTCGTTATGGGGAATACGGGAAAATCGTCCAAGTAACGCACGTAGTACAATCCGCCCTCGGTGGCCTCCAACCTCTGCGCCCGCTTTAGTGCCTCCATGCCTTGCTGGCCCGTCTTCCAATAGCCTTTGCGGGGGCGGTAGGTCTTGCCGGAAAGCTCAACAGGGAAATCTCCCGGCGGTCGCTGGCTGGTCAGGTCCCCAAGTCGGTAAATTCGGTACCCCCGAGGCAAGACAGTTGGGTCCTTCTTTTCGGCAGCGGTCAGGCTCCTCCTGCTACCGTCCGGCAACGCCACTCGACTGTACGCACCCGCGCCCGCGCCACCGAATTCCTTTTCTTTGTAGAGCTGACGATACTTGAGTCGTTCCTTGTCTTTCGCGTACATCAACAGGTAGTCCGTAACGCCTGGAAGCAACTCGCTCGTGGCGCTCGAGGTCTTCGAAAACGTAATTGTACTGACGAGGTTGGAGGCTCCGAAAACTTCCTCCAACACTTCGCGTGCGTGATGGAGATTCTCATCTCCAATCTGGACAAACACGCTGCCGGAATCGTGAAGTAGATTTCTTGCCAATAGGAGTCGATCCCGGAGGTACGTCAGGTATGAATGAATTCCGAGCTCCCACGTGTCACGGAAGGCCTTGATCATTTCAGGTTCCGCCGTGAGATCCTCGTCCTTTCCGTCTTTCACATCTCTCTTGCTGACGAAGGGCTGGAAATTCGAACCGTACCGAATGCCGTACGGCGGGTCGAAATATATCATTTGTACATGGCCGGCCATCCCTTCCTTTTCGAGTAGCGAGTTCATGACCAGCAGGCTGTCCCCAGCGATCAGTCGGTTGCTCCAGCCGTGCGCGTGCTTGTAGAATTCGATAGCCTCTCGAAGCGGAGGATTCTCGGATCGCGAGCTGAACAGCGAGAGCTGCTCGTAGTTATTCCCGTTCTTTTTGCGGACGGCTTCGAGGATACTGCGGGGGTCAATCCGCTCGTGGACGTGGAGCGAGACGGTCGGTACCTCAAAGCTGGTACGCTCCGCCTTCCCGGCCCACTGCAACGAAGGGTCAAGATGCGGATCGTAGGCGTAGACTCGCCTTCTCTCATCCTGGTCCGTGTCCGGTGTCACGAGACCAACCGGTGGATTGTTCACCCGCTTTTTCTCAGTATGGCTGTACTGTTCGATTGGCCGATTGTCGCTCTTCGTGCGTTTCATTTCTGTCACGGGCCCGAACGTCTATTATCCGCCTCGTACGACTCGCCAGACCGTCTGCCTAACTCTGGGCCCCCGCCAGCCAACAAGCGGCGTAGCCGGCGCATTGCGGCGGGAGCTCCGTTTCACCGGTTTGGCGTTCAGGACACTATTGAATCACGATTGGATTACGCGTGCAGGCTTTCATGCCAGGCGGGGAAACGCTTCCCACCTCCCCTGCCCTAGGTACGCTCGCTGCATCAACACGCCATCGTCACCCTCCCAACCTGGCACGCCGTCGCGGCCCAGCGGCCCAACTTGTGGATACGGAGTCCAACGGCGACCTCGGATCCAACAACGATCAAGGAGGCCGGACCATGGCTACGGGCCAGACTGCCATTTCAAGCCCAACCAAGCGAGATTTCCGACGCGAGGTGACGGACTCGATCACCAAGCTGCTCGAACAGGGTGTCGCACCATGGCAGACGCCATGGGAACCCGGCGCGGGGATAGAAATGCCACTCAACCCCACGACGAAACGGGTCTACCGGGGCGGCAACGCATTGCACCTGCTCGCTCTGGGCGCTCAAAGAGGGTACGGCGACCCTCGCTGGATGACGTACAGGCAGGCCCAAGAGCGAGGATGGCAGGTCCGCGGAGGCGAAAGGGGCACGCACGTTGAATACTGGGAGTTCCCGCGGCAAAGTCCTTCGGAGCAGGAAAACACCGGTTCCGAGCGCGCAGCCGAGACCCGGACGCGCCTGGTCCACCGCGTTTACACCGTATTTAACGCCCGGCAAATCGACGGGATCGGTCCTCACGTTCCGAACAGGCGCACCGAGTTCGAGGCGGTCCAAGCCGGGGAGTCCATCCTCGACCACTCCGGCGCGCAGATCGCCCACGACCAGCATGATCGGGCCTTCTACAGCCGCGCCAGCGACAGCATTCACCTGCCTCAGCGCATGGCCTTCAAGAGCGCCGCCGACTATTACGGGACCGCCCTACACGAATTGGCGCACTGGAGCGGGCATCCGACTCGGCTCAACCGAGCGAGTCTGAATGAGAGCTATCGGTTTGGCGACTTGCTGTACGCCAAAGAGGAACTTCGCGCGGAGCTCGCCAGCCTATTCCTGGCCGCCGAGCGCGGCATCCCCCACGATCCGCAAAACCATGCGGCCTACGTTGGAACGTGGCTACAGACGCTCCGGGACGACAAGAACGAGATCTTCCGCGCCGCGGCCGATGCCCAAATCGCCGCGGACTTCCTCCTCGGCCTCGAACATCACAGGTCATTGGACAGGGCCTTGGAGGAGGCGAGGTCCCCGCAACTCCGGCGTGAGACCGCAGAGTACGTCGCCGAGTACGATGCCGCGTCGGGAACCATCGACATCGAGCAAAAACGGACTGCGACGGAGATGCGAACCCCTGCGGCGGCGGAGCCGCTGAATACCCCGGACGCCTTGGCCGTTCCAGAAGCGATCGCCGAGCGCATCCTCGACGACCAGGTTCAGGGCATTGAGCCAAATCCGACCGACCTGAGGAATTCCTTCGCCGAGGCACAAGATCTGTGCCGGCGCGCCCTGGGGGATAACGCCCGCACATTTGTGGCTCACACGGACAGTGGAGCCTACCGTGGCGAGGTGATAGGACAAACCTGGTGCCACATCGTGCAGAAGATCAGCCCTCAATCGGCGGTCGCCCATATGAGGCATCTTTTGTCCCGCTTGCCCGAGCCTGGACAGAACGTATTGATCGCGTATTCGAACGAGCGCGCCGCCGTTGACACGTTTCACCCCCGCGAACAGAGCAGGGGCCTGGAAAGATGAGGCAGCCCGCTCTCTACCGCACGCCGCGGGACCCCGGCTACATCGGTGCCTATAACTGGAGGGCGATGCTTGCGGGCCTCGCCCTCCTCCTGTGCTGCAACATAGCCGCAACCCAGTACATCGCGTCCCGGTTCTCTTACCAGGCCGCGCTTGGCCGGCCCGTTGCGGGCGTAAGAGGCGTCTTCTTGTACGAGCCGTTCGCCTGGGCAGACTGGGTATGGCATTACACCGCCGCCGCCGACCGCCGAGTGCGCTTGCCGATTCTCGGCGGCGTCGCAATCGTCGTCTTGGGTTCGATTGCCACGATGGGCGCGTTCTTCGTTCTAAACCTCCG
This sequence comes from Bryobacterales bacterium, assembly GCA_963841635.1. Lineage (GTDB taxonomy): Bacteria > Acidobacteriota > Terriglobia > Bryobacterales > Bryobacteraceae > DASWZN01. The sequence continues at coordinate 5,012,176 of CAWJDO010000002.1, read as the reverse complement.
CCGCACAAAGAGGCTGTCCGAGAACGCCGAGGACCTCCACGGCTCCGCGCGATGGGCCGTCGAACAAGACATTCGCACCACGGGTCTGCTGGATGCTCGAGAGGGCGTCTATATCGGCGGCTGGTACGACGAGCGCGCCGGCCACCTGCACTATCTGCGCCACAACGGCCCTGAGCACGTGCTCGCTTTCGCGCCTACCCGTTCCGGCAAGGGCGTCGGCCTGGTCATTCCCACTCTTCTTGCCTGGGCCGAGAGCGCGGTCATCTACGACATCAAAGGTGAGAACTGGGCCAAAACCGCAGGCTACCGGCGGCAGCAAGGCCATGTCTGCTTCAAGTTCTCTCCTGTTGAAGAGGGCAGTTCCTCGCGATTCAATCCGCTAGCCGAGCTTCGTCTGGGGGCGCAGCGCGACGTTTCCGACGCCCAGAACATCGCGAACATGATCGTCCGCACGGGCGAGGACAGCCCCCAGGAACGGTACTGGCAGGACGCGGCGGCCTCGATCACGACCGGCATGATTCTTCACGTCTGCTATGCCGCGGCGGCCAATGGACGAATTGCCTGTCTGGCCGATCTCGCCGGCGTCTTCACGCGGCCGGGCATGAGCTTCCGGGATACCCTACACGAAATCCTGAACTACCCGCACGATGCCCCGCGGCGGTACAACTGGCGCACGCAGACTGGTGACCGCACCGCCACCCACCCCGTGGTTCGGGAAAAAGTGCAGGAGATGCTCGACAAGGAGGAGCGCGATTTCGGAGGAGTTCTGTCTACCGCGAAGACCGCGCTGACACTATACAGCGACCCGTTGGTTGCGAGGAACACGTCGGCGAGCGACCTGACGATCAACGATCTGGTGAACAATGATAGCCCGGTGTCGCTGTACCTGGTCGTTCCGCCTTCGGACAAGATCCGGCTTCGCCCGCTGATGCGCCTGATTTTCACCATGATCGTGAACCGCCTGAGCGAGCGGATGGATTTCGAGGGCGGGACGCAGAAGAAGAACAAGCACCGGCTGCTGTTCCTCATCGATGAGTTCCCGTCGCTCAACCGGATGGAGCTGTTCGGAGATGCGCTCTCCTACATGGCCGGCTACGGGCTCAAGGCGTACCTGATCACGCAGGACATTCGGCAGATCGTCGATCAGTACGGAACGAATGAAAGCATCGTGTCGAACTGCCATGTCCGCATCGCATTCGCGCCGAACCAGCTCGAGACCGCGGAACTCCTCTCCAAGATGACGGGGACGAAGACGATACAGAAGGCCTCGTTCAACTTTTCGGGGTCTCGTCTCTCTCCGATCATGGGCCACGTCAACGCCAGCGTGGACCACATCGAGCGTCCGTTGATGACTCCCGACGAGGTTCTGCGAATCCAGGCGCCGGTCAAGAGGACCGACGGCGACTCCGAGCGGATCGTGGCGCCGGGAAACATGCTCATATTCGTTTCCGGCCACTTTCCGATATTCGGCACCCAGATGCTCTACTTTACCGACCCAGCCTTGGCGCGGCGGGCGGCGATTCCGCCGCCGACCGAGTTCCACTCGCTGGAGGGGGGCAGCGCCATGCCGCAGAGGCCGATCGGTCCCGCTTGGAACAGGATAGGCCGTCCAGAGCACAGTTCCGCGCTGGAGAGAAGCTTCGCCGAAGGTCTTTCGGACGGATTCCTCGACGACGTTGAGTTGCCGGATGACGGCTACGAGGAGGACCTGAGCAATGCAGAAGAACCGGATTGAAATCGCGGGCTACCTGGCCGACAAGCCCGGGCCGGCTCGATACCTACCCTCGGGCACGAAGGTCGTCAACGCACGCGCGGCCGAATCGCATCGATATCGCGACCACAACAACGAGGTCCAGGAACAGACTAACTGGCACAACCTCGTTTTCTACGATCGTCTCGCCGAGTTCGCCGAGGCTTGCGAGAAGGGCGACAACATCTATGTTGAAGGGCGGCTCCAGTCGCGGAAATTCACGCCGCAGGACGGCAGTGCCCGGACCGTACACGAGATCATCGTGCGCAGTTGCCATATCGTCGCTCGCGTGCAGGCCGGCCAACGCGACCAGGCGGAGCCGGCCACGCCTTCGGCCGCCGGGGCGCCCCAGGAGGATCAGGCAGATGGCTGGTCCGTGGCATAGGCCCAACCTTGCCGCCGCTCGGCTCATCGGGCTCGTGACCGGCGGAATCATCGGAGGCGTTGTCCTATCGGGCCTGGCCGGCGTACGCCTGAACCCGAGTTCGTCGATTCCAGTTGGCTTCTATCTGATCACGTCCGCAGCTAACGCGCCGCTTGTCGAATTCTGCCCCAGTGCTGGAGCCGGTCAGCTTTCCCGCAGTCGCGGCTACCGCGCCTGCGGCCCGTGCCCAGACGGAGCGGCTCCCCTCGTGAAACCAGTCGTAGGTCGAGAGGGCGATCTCATCGACTTCTCGGCCCGTGGCATTGCAGTCAACGGCGGTCTGCTACCCAATACGGCACCTCGCCCGCGTGATACGGCGGGGCGACCACTCCCACATTGGCCGTTCGGTAGGTACCAGGTCGCCCACGGCACCGCCTGGATGGCTTCCTCTCACAATCCACTGAGCTTCGACAGTCGGTATTTCGGACCGGTGGAGCTTAGGACGATCCACCATCACCTTCGGCCTCTATGGACATTCGGAAACTGATCGGCACTCGTCGGCTATTCGTATTCTCCGCGGCCGCTGCGGCCGTCGGGGGTGTCGCATGGAGCGGACACCTTGCCGCCCTGGCGCTCAGTGTCGCCTTCCCTCCGCTGTGTTTCGTTCAGGACCGCCGGCTCGGCGCTTATTTGGTCGCGGCAGCATACTATGGCGCCGCCTCCTGGCCTTTGATCGGCGTGGCGGCCTTATTCCTCGGACCAGGAGCCTCGATCGCTTCGGGCGTGCTCCTTTGGCTCGCCGCGACAGCAGTACTTGCGGCGCCATGGCCGTTACTGTGGAGCCCAAGCACGACCGCCTGCCTCTGGCGGGCGCCAGCAGCCGTTCTGGCGAGCTGCGTTCCGCCACTCTGCATCATCGGGTGGGCGTCGCCACTCACCGCCGCGGGAGTCCTTTTCCCGGGTGCCGGTTGGTTCGGTATCGTCGGGGTTCTGGCGCTGATCGGTTCGCTGCGGCTGTGTCCTCGTCCGGTCATCCTTGCGGCGGCGGTTCTGGCAACGGCAGCGAACATCCTCTACCCCGGAGATCCCGCCCCGCCACCGGGGTGGGAGGGTGTGAACACGTCGTTTGGTGGGATTGGACCTGATGCAGACGACCCGGTCGCCTCGTTCAAGGTGGCGGAGTGGCTCCAACAGCGAGCCCTTAATTCCAAGGCCAAGGTCATCATCTTCCCGGAGACAGTTGTCCCGCGCTGGACCGAAGCGACACACCTCTTCTGGGAACAAACGCTCGCCGCCCTCGTGGCGAGCGGAAAAACGGTCGTGATCGGTGCCGGGCTCCCGATCCCCGACTCCGCCAAGTACGAAAACGCGGTCCTCATACGCGGTCGAGGGAATCCAGAGTCATTCCTCCAGCGCATCCCGGTTCCCGTTGGAATGTGGCGTCCTCTCGGACGATCCGGCGTCCCCCTGCATCTGTTCGGCCCGAGTGTGATTCGCATCAACGATTGCCGAACCGTCATTCTCATCTGCTACGAGCAGCTACTGACCTGGCCGATCCTGACGTCCGCTGGGCATCGCCCTACGGTTCTAGTTGCCGTCGCCAACCATCGTTGGACCGAACGTAGTTCCGTCTCGGACGTCAAGAAGGTCACGCTCGAATCTTGGGCCCGGCTGTTTGCCATCCCGATCATGCGAGCAACCAACCGTGATTACTCCCGCTGACAATTGCGGTTCGAATCCGAACCGGGGAGCCAGATCTCATTTTGGGCCCGTTTTCGCTGATCCCTCCGCTACCCGCTGCTTATCCGCCGCGACCGCAACCGCCACAGCGTCAAACGGTTGTCGGTACTGCGTGGTCAGTTCGCCGCCCTTCCAGGTGCAGTTCGAGAGTACAAAATTCACGAGTTTCCGTTTTTCCGATGGCGGCTGATTCTCGAACAAGGCGTGGGCGCGTTGGGCCAGTTCGAGAATCTGGACGCCCTCCTCGATGTAGCACCGGTTCGCGGTCTGGTGTGCCGCGACGTCGCGCATGATGCGGGCCTGTTCCGCCCGCATCTCCGTGGCCTTGGCGTCGAAGAAGGCGTTGTCGATCCGCCCGTCGAGCTTGTCCTCGTACATCCGGTCGATCCGGTCCTGCACGCGCCGGTGATCGCGCTGTAGCCTAGTGATAGCCTCGTCGTGGAACTCCTTTTCATCACTGTGGCTCTCGCGCAGAGCACGCCGCACCCATCCAAGCGTGTCCTCGCTGAACGTGATGGCCTTCAGTAGACCCGCGAATCTCTCCTCTAGCACCTCTTCCCGCGTGTAGGGCTCCTGGCACTTCCCCTTGAAGCCCGTGCAGTGGTAGTAGGTGTACTTGCCCTTCTTCATCTCGCCGACCATGGCGCAGCCGCAGTGCCCACACGTCAGCAGGCCGCTGAATGCGAACGTCTCCCGCATTTTCCTGGTCTTCTTCGTGCCGCGGCCATCGAGGACTGCCTGGACTTGGTCCCACAGTTCACGCGACACAATCGGCTCGTAGGTGCCGGTGTAGGTCTTGCCATCGAAATCAAAGTCGCCCGAGTAGATCCGATTCCGCAGGATCTTGTGAACGGTCGAGACCGGCACGGTGTCGCCGCTCTTTCGGTAGGCGAAACCATCCGCGCGGGCCACAGCCGCGATCTGCTTCAGCGAGTACCTGCCGGTTGCATACAGTTGATACATCCTCGCGATGATCGGGGCGAGCTTGGGGTCGCGCACCATGATCCGCTTAAGACTCGGACCCTCCACATTCAAGTAACCGAGCGGCGCAAATGACGGCCACATCCCCTGGCGGGCCTTCTCCAACATGCCCTTGATGGTTTCCTCCGAGAGGTTGTCTATGTGGTTCTTGGCGATCACCGCCTTCATGCCATAGAGGAGCTTCGCCTGTGATGTAGCGTTCGCGCGGATGACCTCGTGCTCTTTGACGAAGTGCACCTCCAGGCCATCATTCACTAGCGCGTCGATAATGGCGTAGTCCTGAATGTTCCTGTGCAGCCGGTCGGTCTTTTCCACAAGCAGGGCGCGGCAGGTTGTGGTCTTGCGCAAGAAGGCGAGCATCTCCCCGAAAGCCTTGCGGCCTTTCTGCTTGGCTGTCTCCACATCCGTGAAGTCGCGGATCACCGTGATGCCTTTCTCGGCGGCGTACCTGCGCAAAAGCTCTTGTTGCGCGGGGATCGAATATCCCTCCTCCTCCTGCTGCTTGGTAGAAACGCGAGCATAGATGACGCCGGTGCGTGTGAGGGCCCCGTCGCGGCTGCTATTGTTTTTCGACATCTTGTTGCTGCTCCCTTTCGTACTCGTCATAGCTGCGAATGGCATCCCAGGCTTTCAGTTCGTTGGCCAACCTATAGAAATCGTCGGCCTGCCCGTCCCCGAACTCATCAGCCATCCTTCGGATGCTCCAACCGTCCTTCAGCAGAAGGCCGACGACCGCTCGCATCTGATCCTCGAACTCCTGCCCGCCACCGAAAGACTTCGGCCCGCCCTGACGAAAGAACGCCTCGGCGATGTTCTGGGCGGACGTGCCCAGGCGGGTCCGAATGTCTTCGGGCGTGTGTCCACTCTTTTACAGCCGGACGATGGCCATCTGCGCTAGTTCGATGGCCTCGTGGAACTCGGCATCATCCCGTCGCGTACGCGTGACCGGCTCCAATATCCGGCACGGGAAGGACAGATGATTCTCACATGGCAGGTGCGGGTATTGCGGGTATTGCGGGTATGCCTTTATCCCACGTGTGGAGACCTGACATACATGCTGTGAGAAGAGGGGAAAGAAGAGATAGAGGCGCTCCGTGTGGGCGCGGGCCGGATGACTATCCGCAATACCCGCACCATTCTGTAAGTCATTGAGGATGGGTCCTTCCGAAAACGGCTTTTCGGGCGGCTTCGCATGTACCATAGCCTCGCTAGTGCCAGGCGGAAAAAGAAGTAGCCGTGGCCACAGAGAACACCACGGCAATGAGTCCACACTATGCCCGGCACCGCGGCGTCTCTCGCGCGTAGGCCGCGCTGAGCCAGTCCCAGAAGGGCAGTTCAACGAGCGCGACCGCAGATGGCTTCGTGCTCAAATTCGCGGCTTGTGGCCGCAATGGAGAAAACAACATTGATGTCTAAGAAGAAAGAGCCGGTCGCCTCGACGTTGATCGCGGCACCGGCACAGATGAACGCGCCCGCAACCATCGCCGGATGGCACGGGCGGATCGCCGAACTTCAGCAGGAACTGACCGCCGCCGAGCGGTCGCTCGTCGCGAAGCGCGGCGATAGGCGTCTGGCGGCAGGAGCCGCTATTGCGTTCGGAGCCGGGCTCGAAGGAGTCGCTCCGCTTGAAGAGGCGAGCGCGTCGCCGAGCGGAGCGTTGACTCAATCAAGTGCGGTCTCGAAGTCGCAAAGAGCGAACTAGCGCGGCTCGATGCCGAAGAGCGGCAGACGCAGATCGAACCACAGCGGCAGCGGCGCGCAGCGGTAGCTGAGAGGATCGTCCGGGCGGCTGGTGATGTGGACCAAGCGTTCGCTCAAGCAGGCGACGGAGCGCGAGAGATCGAGCACCTGCTCGGAGAGTATCGCGCCTCGGGGGGAGTGTTCCATCGCTCGCTCAAGGGGTGCACGACCAGGGCCGCGCTCGCCACGAGCTTGAGGCCGTTCCTCGATGCGGAGTTTGTCGGTGGCCACGAGCATCTTAGACCGCTCGCGGAACAACTAGCGGGGCTCGCCACGGCGTCGGGCGCGGACGAACCGGTGAAGGTGCAGGTCGCTATGAAAGGAGAACTGTGATGGCAAAAAGACCAGTAATTATCGAAGACCTTGAAGCGCAGGCCGACGCGCTCATCCGTGAACACTTCGGTCAGGTGACCGAAAACCTCTATGTCGAGGGTGGCCATACTCGGCTCACGAAGGAGCGCGCCATCGCGCAATTACTAGAAGAGGACCCGACAGTCTACACGACCTATCGAAATCTGCAGGGCGCGCGCGGCCTGAGAAGGGCGCTGCCGGCGCTGGGGGTCGAATTGCGGTAGCAGCAGGTTTGCCGTCGCTGCCGCTTCATCAGCGGCGGCAGAAGCTGGGGTCGGCTCGCCCTCATCAAGCGCGCCGAGGGCGAGAACCCGCGGGCTTTCTCCTTGGCCTGGGACACACCGCCGGTTGGAGGTTAATCTGCGATGGATAACACTTAAAGATTTGTTTTGCCCGACTGCGCGGCCCGCCGCGCCGCAGTACGATATCAACGATCCGAAGAATCCGGCAAACTACGGGTGGCGTCGCCAAGACACGGGGTTAGGCGAGCGCCCGGTTCGGTACAGGGTCGTGGTGCCCGTGGGAGGTTCAGCAGCCGAGGCACTGCGCCACTACCTCGACGTATGGCCGGGCCCGCGGCCTCGGCGTGCGCCGTCGCGGGCACCGCGGTGAAGGCGGTCATCGCAGGCATGACGGGGACGCCCGGTTCGTATGTCGCCCAGGCTGTCTATTTGGGGAGCGCGTAGAGCAAGTCGCAGTACGCCTTCTCTACGTTGTCCTTGGGGAAGGACAAGTACTCATGATCTGCGCCGACGATGCCCTTGTTGAATGCGACACCGTCTTGGCACAAGATAATGACATATTTGTTCAGCGCCTTCGCGAACGCAGTCTCACTCAGTGTCCAAGAGGAATCCCCTGGAGTGGCCACGCAGAGGAAGATATCCTGCGAACGAATCCTGTCTGCTACTTTTTGGGGGATGTCCCTCGCCTCATAGCCCGCGCCCTCCGCGACGTCGAATCCGAGTCTCTGAAGAAAGACTTTCAGCGAACCCGCGACGGTCTTGCCGCTGTCGTCGAACCTGTGCGCCAGAAATACCGACTTCTTCAGATCGTACCGAGACAGATGCGGGGACCTCTCTGGCTCCGGCGCGGAAGCCCGAAAGATGTCTCTTACCTTGTCGTGCAGTGCCGCCATTGTGTTCAGATCCTCGGCCTCCGCCGACACCGTGAGGTTGGTTCGGCGGATGTCGATTCCACACATGACGTTCTCGCCTTTCTGCGTCTTCCAATGTGAATGCACCAAGAGCGGCAAGGCATGGGGATGTTTCTCCAGGACCTGAAGGAATTCGACAAAAGTACGAGCACCGACCGAGCGGTTCTGATTGAGGTCGAGTGTGAAGCGCTCGTTCGGGCAGAGGCTGCGGTACTCGGTGTACTTGCACTGAGCGAGGTACTCCGCGACTTGCCCAAAAGCCCCATAGACATCTAGGTCACTGGGGTAAACAGGATAAGTCCGAAACTCCTGCATTAGGTCTGATCCTCCTTTCCACCTTGGCGAAGCTATTCAGGTTGCCGCCGTCTCGGTTCTCGCTGCGCTCGACCCCAGGGTCGCCCATCACTTGGCCCGAGTATCTGGACGGTCGGCTAGGCTGACGGCACTAGCGGGCACGGAATCAGCCACGCGGGGCCTCGCCGCTGCCTCTATCAGCCGTCCGATTGCACTCTGGCTGAACCTCCACACAGTCCATCGCCGCCACAGTTCAAGACCTAGGCCCGATGTTCCGAAGCCGCCCCCGATTCCCACCACCGATGCTTGCGTCCCTGGACTCATTGGTATCACCAATACAATGCCCAGTGACGCGATGCACAGCGCAACCGCAACTGGAGTCAACGGTCTGAGGCGAGAAACGCCGTACAGCGTTCCGGTGAGTTCCTTGTTCTCCGGCTCTTGGGCTCCCACCGAAACTCCGCGGAGGATTATGGGGGCCGTGAGATCGCCCGCGTAGACGATCTGGAAGGCCGCACCATCGGACTGCTCGACTATGTCGAAGTTCACCTTCAGAAAAGTCCACGCTTCATGACGGAGAATTTCGCCACACGAAAACCCACAGACGTCGCGAGTCGCCATGGACATGCGATAATCAAGCACGTCGATAGGTCCGCGCACAGCAATCATGTAAGGTTCCAAAACGTCAGTCTTGCGAATGGGGGCGCGTCCGTCGTTCCAAAAGAATAGGGTCACTGCGGCCACGTCCCGGTCGCCTATGGGATTGCCGTCGTGCAGGACCTCCAATCCCGATGCGGTCATCTGGGAGCCGTTCACTATCCTCACTCCGAATGGAGGGATACCGTAGGTCGGCACCGGTTTGTGAATCGAGCGCCTGTAGAAGAACACGGCCAGGACAATCCCTATGACGCCAATTGTCACGCTGCCGACGTTCAGCCACACTTCAATGCTGAGACCCTGCATCTGACACCTCCTGGAACCGCGCCCTGGGCTCTTGAGCGAGAACCATAACACATCCCAAATGTCATCACCACCCCATTGGCACGGGACTGTATTCGGTGTAACTAGACTCCTGTGCCAGTCCGCCCTAGACGAGAGCGAGCGCTGGGGCTTGCGCACAAACCCGGCAGTCCTCGGTTGTGCACTGGTCAGCGCGCTCGCAGAACGCGAGTTTCACCGCCCTTCGCACTGTCTCCGGTATCTGATCCATGGGAGTCTCAGAGAAGAACTCCAACGCCGCGAGCGCCTTCCCGACCTTGTCTCCTCTTCGCCTGGAGACGCCAACTGCGCCCTCGAAGTCCGGGCTTAGGACGCACACACGCCCGACGGTCGAATCTATGCGCTGGCGAATTTCCTCGTTTAGCTTGAAGGTCCTGATCTTTCCCTGGAAAACTTCTTGCGTCATACTGCCCGGCACGGAGTCGGGCACGGGATCTTCGTCATGCACAACCGTGTATGGGATTCCGAAGGCGTTCGCGATAGCGATGTATAAGGGCAGGTTGTGCTTGGCTCCACAATCTATGATCGAAACTTCGTTGTCGAGACAGCCTAGTGCCTCTGCCAGGTACGGCAAGACAACTTTCTCAGTCTCGCCTTCAACAAATACAGCGCGCTTCGCAAAGAACATCTCGCCGCGATCCGGGTTCAACCAATGCCCCATGTGAAAACGTCGTTTGCGATCTCCGTCTGTCGGCTCCTCGAACAAATCCGTATTGCACTGGCGGACGACCGTCCCGACTTGAGCGCTGGGTTTGCTTACGATACAGATGCCCTTGTAGTGGTCGAGATTCACGAAGTGAGTGGAGTGGCTGCAAACCAGTACCTGATGATGCGGGGTGGCGGCTATTTGGCCGATGGAGCGCGCCAGTTTTCTTTGCGCGTGGGGATGCAGAAACAGTTCTGGTTCCTCAATGGCAAAGATCACGGACTCCGACGCCGCACGAGCCGACGTGCTCGCGGAATTGGACGCAGACGAGCGCAAGACACTCGCCCAGGCGCGTATCAGCGCGAAAATTACCGCGCGCTGGAGTCCGTGTCCTTTCTGCTCAGCGAGTGTTCGCACGCCGTCGTCAAGTTGAAGATTCGTTCCAAGCTCGAAGATCTTCTCAATGACAGGAGGAACGACCTCTATTTCGACGCCGACCCCCCAGTGATGGAGCTCCTCCCGTATTGTCTCTTCAAGGGCCACAAGCTGTTCAGGGCGCTCGTCGGGGCCCTCTGGCGAGCGATTGAGACTCTGAACTACGCTGGCGAGCCGGTCTCGGAGTTCCTTGAACCGGGGATCTCGGTCGGCCATCTCACGCACGGCCCGGCTCAACAGCCTGCCGAAGACAGTCGTGTTCTTGATTTTCGTTTCGTCCGCCAAATCGCGAACTGCGGGCACCATGAAGAACTCCGGGAGGACGCCGCCTGCCACGTTCTTTTGGCCGAGCATGGGCGAGGTCTCCAGTGTCCGGCGAAACTTGAGATTCGCTCTCTCTCCGGCTATGTATTGTTCTTGCGCTGCCTGCACTATTGCCTGAGTGAGCCGACCGGTAGGTGGCACTAAGGCGACGAGGGGCGTTTTAGCAATCTCGGCACGCTCGGCGAGTAGGCGCACGCTGTCTGCCTGGAGCCACGATTCGACCGGCTCCTCGACATACCCGTTATAGGCAGTTTCGACGGTGTCACGGCTGAGCAAGCGCGCCGTCTTCCTTATACAGAAGCCTCCATCCGCTTGCAGATACCGCCTGAAGGTTGTCTGTTCTTGACTCGTTAAGCCTGTGAAAGCAATATCGACCCACATGGGATCGTCTTCGGGGCGAAGCGCAAAAAAGGTCTCCCCAGTGGGTTTTGTGCCCGTTGTGAGCGCAAATTCAATGGCCGAGAGGACGTTGGACTTTCCGTGATTATTCGGGCCGAGCAACGTCACCGCTCCATCAAGGCCGAACGTCAGGTGTCGGATGCTTCGGAAATTGTGGATCGTAACAGTGCTCATTCGCATATCAGCCAAAACCTCCCGGCAAGTCTACTCCTTTTTTCTGATTGCCGCTAGAGATACGGTGGCGCTACTCGTGTTCTCCATGGCGGACGCTCAGATGGCGGGCGCTACAAGGGCCGAGAGTGGAAAAGGCCGGGCCCGGCTCAGCAATACCTGGGAGTGGGAATCGATGGGAGAGGTCGCTGGCCCTTCAAGGCCTTGGTAGCCCGCGTGCCTTTGGACTATAATCCATAGGCTCATGCCTGATCACTTCATCAGTCTGAATTGCGCCAACTGCGGAGCCAAGTTGGACGTCTACGACGACATGGAGCGCTTTGCGTGCGGTTACTGTGGGACGGAAATGCTCGTTCAACGACGAGGCGGTACGGTGGCGCTCCGCGCCGTCACGGATGCGATCAAAAAAGTCCAGATCGGCACGGACAAAACCGCCGCGGAATTGGCGCTTGTGCGTCTCGACAAGGAGCGGCAACAACTGAGGGCCGAGTTCGACAAGGCCCAAACGGCACTCGCAACTGGCCCTCCAGGTGTCGCTTGTGCCATTTTGGTCGCGGCTCTACTGCTGCTGATAGGAGCGGGGATGGCGAGCCAAGGCTCCGGCTTCCTCGTCTTCTCTATCATCCTGAGTGCGGGTGCGGCGATCTGGGGCTACAGGCGGAATGCTGAGCACAAGAGAGAGTGGACTCAGAAGGTCGCTGAGTCGTGGTCGAAAGTCGTTCAAATCGAGCGGGAGATCGAGGAAAACCGTAAGACCGTCAAAGGGTAGCGCCGGGCATCGGTCACCGCAATCGCAGGCCACGCCGCGCCGCGCTCCGTGCTCGGTCCCCCTCGCTCGCGACCCGGCCCCCATCGACCCGCGCGGCGTGGCGCGTCGGACATCGGGCGCGTGTGTGTCAGGAGTCGGCAAGATGCGCCCGCGGAGCAGACCGAGGGTGGCCTTGTGATATCCTCACGCGCATGACTGACCGAGCCACCAAGATTCTCCTTTTCGTGATCGCGATTGGCATCTGGGCAAATGTGACCGTCTCCCTGGTTCAGTCCCGGCACGTGTCTGCGCAGGGTACTACGTTGTCCGACATCGATGACCACCTGTCGAGCATCCCGAGCATCGATGACCACCTGTCGAGCATCGACAACCACCTGGAACCGATTGAGAGCGATGTTCACGATCTGACGGACATCGGGGATGGGACGTGCACAAACGGAAGAATCTGCCAGTAGGGATCGAGCAGCCTCTCTTTAGTGCACTACACCATGCTGCCCACGAGCATGAACTTCAGTATTGTTTGGGCCAATTCGGTTGGTCCCCCAACCGGCGAGTCCAGATCGTCGGAGGCGAAGACTCTGTCGTCTCGGTCAACGCAGAGATGAAAGTCCCTCGACGCCGCCTCGTCCGGGTCGTTCGGATTCCTTTTCGACAAAGAGATTGACCTGCGCTCAAACTCGAAAGACACCACGAGTTCCTGCGGGCGCGGATAGCGCCACTTGATAGTGACCGCGTCGTCATCTTCGGTGATCAACCGCCTCTGTTCAACGGCGGTCCCCGTTAGGCAGGAATCGTACTCCGCTATGCCTGTTGACAGTTCGGCTCTTACGCTGCTCCAGAAAGGACGGCTCGCTACGTCTAGAACGCGCGCGCTGTGCAATTGCATCCTGTCGGTTTCCGCCATGGCGGAAAGCGCCTCTTTTGCCTCGTCAGCCAGTGCGCGAGCGAAGCTCTTCATGTCGGCCATCGTTGGTTGCCCCACAACAACCTTACGATGATACCGAATCGCGCTCGCCGCCCTCGCCGCCCATCTCTCCACATGCGCCGGTCGCAGCAGGCGAGGCCGCGTGGGGCAGATGTGGCTGTGGTATTCTATGGCCCGCTGTGACGTTTTTGCGGCTCGCCATCGCCGGTCTTCTCCTATCCGGGATCGCCTGCAATCAAGACGAGATCACCCGCCTGAAGAGGGAGAATCGGGAACTCGCGGCGAAGTTGGAAGCCATGCAGAAGGCATCCACCCTCGATGCGCAGGCAAAGTGCGCGCAGCAGGCCAGAGTGGAGTTTAACGCCCAAGGTTGGTCGAAGAGCGACATGGCGACTTTCACGAACCACTATAACCAGAAGTTGAATAAGTGCTTCATGGAAACGGTTGTGGTGCACCAATCGGAACCCTTCGTCCCAAACACGTACCGGACTGTCATTGACGCCTTTGAGGGCAAGGTTTATACCGATTACTTTTGGGAGAACACCGAAGGGAAGAAGTACTGGGAGGTTGCTCCTTTCGAGTGCAAGGTCACGACAGTAGCAGGTGAAGAGGTTCGCTGCAAGACCGCCGAAGAGTATGAGGCTTTGATTAAGCAGTTCATGGGGCAGTAACTGACGTGAGTTCACAGCCGCCATCCTCCACCCCACCGCCCCCTCCTGCCGTTCCACGCGCGCAGGTGCAGGGCGGGCAGGGGCGAGGGCGACGCATTGCGATGATAAACGGCCAAACGTTGGTCAAGGCATGCCCCTGGGCGTGGTAAAGTGTGATGCCATGCGCACAATAGCCCTTGCGGGGGCCCTGCTGACCCTGACCTTCATCGGTTGCAGCAGGAACGACGGTTACGAGTGTATCGAGCGTTCGTCGCGAGAGATCGCAGATCCCCTCGGTATGCCCGGCACGCATACAGAGATAAGCTATGTGTTGCTGCATCAGGGGCACAAGATATACGCCTCGTGCGACGGCGATAGCATCGGTTCTCTCGACCCGAATTCAACATGCGGATTCCGCCCCCTGCGGACCTACAACTGCGTGCCGGGTGAGGTCGGCATCCACGCCAAGGGACCGCTTAGCGACCTGAAGTGCAAAGACGACGATGGCTTCAACGTGTACCTGTACGTGAGCAAGAAGGACTGAGCCCCCGACGTATAGCGAGCACCCCGATGGTCGGCGCAGGTCGCCCATTGCCGCAGTTTTGATGATCCGTGTGCCGCCCCGAGCCGTGCCGGTGCGCAACAACTGCAAGACCGGGTCGTCCTTGCGCCCGAAGGATAGCTGCCGGATGTGCTTGCCCGCCACGATCAGCGCGCCGCGGAGTTCATCGTGGGAGCGCTCCAGTTCCGTCATAACCAGGATGGTAGTGGGCGATAGGGGCGTGGATTCTCCGCGGGCGTGGTACGCGTTGTAGTTCAATACTGCTTGGCTTCCGGCCCACACGACGAACTGCGGGCGGCACTAATCCTTGCGGGAAAACGCATCCGGCAGCTATCCTTCGGGCGCAAGGACGACCCCGTACTGACGAAACTGCGGGCGGTTCTGCGCAACGCGCGGCGGGTGCGAAAGGGGGAAGCCGGAGTCAAGCCGGAACAGCATTTTTCGTCTTCAGATCACGAAGTAGGCGATCAAACGCCTTCTGGTAGCAGTCAGGCGCTTTCCAACAGCTAAAGTCCGGGATGAAGTACTCCCGGATCTCACGAGCCGAGTCTTTGCCGGTGTCGGCGTCGAAGCATTCCCAGTCGCGTAGGACCGAGAATTCGACCAGACTCAACGGAAACAACATCCGCCGCTTCTCCCGCACCTCCCGTTTCCGCGCTTTCGCAATCTCCGTCTTGACCCACTCACTTTCCATGCTGTGTTCGGAGAGTATGAGCAGGAGCCGGTCGTAGAGGCGAATAGCCTCGTCGATCTGCTCATGCAGCTTCTTGCCTGCCGACACATCATGCGGCGCAAACCAACAGCGGACCCTTTTCGCTCGCAGATCGGCATGAAGTCGATTGGCGAAGGTCTGATCTTTGGTTGAATAACTGATGAAACACGAGTGGAACTCGATGGGCTTGCCGACAAGGGAAGCGATATAGGCAATGAGGTTATCGGGCACGCCCGCCCCTCGCAGAAAGACATCCGGTATCCTCCCGCCAGACCTGTTGAGGGTATCGATACCGACTGTCGAAGGGCCGCTGTGTCTCACGGTCTCCAGTCCTATTGCCGCTGACAAGTCAACAGCCGCGAGCACCGTCCATCCAAACTTTGCCTTGCTGAGGTTCACCCCGCCGAGGTCTGCCTCGTTGAGGGTCGCCTCTATGAGGTTCGCCTCGCTGAGGTTCGCCTCGTTGAGGTGCGCCCGTCTGAAGTGCGCCGCGCTCAGGTTCGCCTGGCTGAAGTCCGCCCCGATGAGTCGCGCCCCATTGAAATCCGCCCCGAGGAGGCGCGTCCCGCGAAGGTGGGCCCCGGTGAGGTTCGCCCCGCTGAGGTGCGCTCGGCTGAGGTCCGCCCCGACGAGGTATGCCCGGCTGAGGTCCGCCCCGATGAGGTTCGCCCCGCTGAGATGCGCCTTGCTGAGGTGCGCCCCCCTGAGATCCGCCTTGCTGAGGTGCGCCCCGATGAGGTCCGCCTCGATGAGCTTCGCGGCGCTGAGGTTCGCCCGGCTGAGGTCCGCCCCGCCGAGTCGCGCCCCGCCGAGCTTCGCTCCGATGAGGTCCGCCCCGCTGAGGTCCGCCCCACTGAGGTCAGGAACGCCTGCGGCGTATATCCTCCAAGCATTCCATCTCTTGACGCCCTCTCTTAGCCGTTCAACGTGCTCCGCATTGGCCATAGAGAGGATATTATCTACCCGTTTAGGCTGAATTGCTCACGATGCGCGGCGGGCGGGCCCGCCACCGTTGCATTTTGCGGGATGGATCGGGCCCGCTTCCGATACCACGACCCGTCAAGGTAGGGCTTTCTCGGCCTCTGCCAGGAACACAATTGCAGATGCGGTCTGATGCAGGACATACGCCACGATGTGGCCGGGCACCTCGACGACCTGAGTGCCCTGACCGTGCCCGCCCAGTTTGTTCCTGGCGGGCGGAACTCCACTTTCCAGGGTGCTTCGCAACGCTGAGAAGTGACCGCTCCAGAAGGGCGGGATCAGACCTTTGGCAAACAGCACGTCGATGAGGGTTTTGGTCGTCGCATTCGGGTCGTGAGGCCACTGCCGCTTGGCGCAAATGGCCTTCATGACGCTTTCGAGCGCCTTGAGGCACTCAGCCAACGCCTCCTTCTGGCGCTTGTGTCGATAGTGCTCGTGTGCCTTCAGGAACTCCTCCTGTGCCCCCGCGAATTCGGGTGCGCGCAGGAGGGACAGCGCGGGCTTCACAACTTCTGCGTGGAGCAATTCGGAGTCAACGCGCACGATCTCGCCCTCTGCGAACTGATAGCCAATAGCGTGTTCGCGAAAGCGCGCGTTCAATTCCCCAATCGCGGCGTCGGCGTCTTCAGAAGCTGTGGGGCGACCGTAGCGGCGCATGACTCTGTCGATGAACCTGAACGTAAAGTCAACAACGTCGAGCGCCTTCTCGGTTTCCTCCTCCTTTAGAAAGAACTTACGAAGTTTGGAGAAGTGGTCGCCTCTCCCGGCTTCCGCACCGACAAGCGAGAAGACGCCATATTCATGACGGAGCGTCTCTACGATTAGTTGGTATGCCTGTCGCGTCCCTGGCTCGGCGTCTTGGTAAGCCTGCCTGTCCCCGAGTGCCTCCTCCCAGATTTGAACGATCTGTACCTTGAGGGGTTCAGGGAGAGGATCATACGAGTACACATCGGGAGCTTCCCCGCGCAGCCGTTTTTGTCGTTTGGAAAAAATGTCCGAGACGCCCATGGATGCAGTGACCTCGACGTGGATTCTACCTGATTGCGCGGCTTGATGGGCTTCCTTACCTACCAAGCCCGCGCCCACGCCTCCACAAGCCGTCTCCACGCGCCCTCGCGCCCGCGGTTGCGCGCGCGACAGGGCGCGGGCGGGGTGCGGCGAGGGTGGCGCTTAGGCTTGGGTCGGCGGCGGACCGCGACACCAAGATCGCGGCGTGATGCGACGGGTGCTACCCTTGTGTTGTCATGGAAGACCCGTTCAAGCCCTTGCCGCCATACGAAGTCGTAGTGCAGAAGAACGCTTCTCTAGGCTCGATTTCCCGCCAACTGCACGAACAGATCCGCACAGGCCCGCTCCACGTCTTGTCTCAGACGGCAGTTGAAGAGATCACCCGGCTCGTTGACAAAGCGCTCGACGAGGCATATGACCTCGGTCTTGCCGATGGAGAGAGTGGAGTGTAAGGCAGGGATGCTCGGCTTTCATGGGCATCGCATGTATTTTCGGTGCGCCATGTGAGCCTAGACGATTCGGAAATCCGACCCCGGCAGTTCGAGAATGGCAACTGGGGTGCCCAAACAGGCCAAAGTTCGAAAGGTGTCCACGACGGGGAGCCACTGACCTGTCCGACGAACTCTCCAGTCCCGTTAGTTGACAAAATCCCAGTGCCGTCGCCCCGCCGTCGGGACTCCTCGATTCAAAAACTAGCCCATGTGCCGCTCCTCGCGCAGGAGAGTCACGGCATCCACCTCGTTCGGCGCCGTAGGTGCTCCCGCCGCGCGGCGGCTGCACGAGTGGCCAGATCGTGATGTATCTCGACGACCTTTTTGCGCGCCAGACGCTAGAAAAATCGCGCAACAGTCGAACGCGCCGCCGTGGCGCGCCAGGAAGTACCTGTGGCTTTGCAGGAGGCTGCGACGTACCCCAGCGCTGCACGCACGGTGCGGTTGCCGACTGGGTAGACTGTTAGTCAAAGGAGGCGGCCTGGCGCGAGAGACAATGATTGCTCCGGTGCGGAACTGATGAGTCTTGTTATCACGGTGGCCAGTCCCGAGATGGTGGTCCAGGTCTCGGAAACACGCCTTTCACAGCTTCCGGACCGTGCATTTGTTTGCGACGATCAACGAAAGTCCATGATAGTGATGGGCAAACACGCCCATTTCGTGCTGGGCTGGACGGGCTTGGCGCGCACCGCGGACCAGCGTCACACCACTCGCGATTGGCTCTGGCGACGGCTGTGCGAAATGGACGCGGTGGAGCTTCCGCTCCTGGAGATTGCGGGGAACTTGACAGGGCTGGCCACTCGGGACTTCGCGGCACTCCGGGAATCGGCGACCAACAAACGCTGCGAGTTCCATCTGGCAGGGTGGCATAGAGTCGCTGGTTTGCCTGCACCCTTCACCTGCCTCATCTACAACGACTTGGCGTTCAAGCCCGCTCAAGGCTGGCGCATGCCTACCTTTGAGTCGACGGGTCTCGCCTCTTCTCAATTCATGTACTGTCTTGGGTCATTTCAGGCTGCCAAAGCACCATTTCTCGTCAGAGTGATGGGTGATGTCGATGGGCGCGCTCTCAGCGGATACTTTCGTGCGTTGAAGGCTCTACTGAAGAGGCGCGCCGAGCCGGCGCGTATCTGCGCGCTCTGCCGAGAGATAGTCCTGCAGGCGGCGCGACGACGGCCGCAAACGGTTGGCAGGAACCTGATACAGGTTGAGATGGACAACCGGGGTGGGACACGATGTTCCTATTACCCCGATGGCGGTGCGGAAACGATTTTGGTTCCAGACGTTCTGAGCACGCGCGGGGCTTTGATTGGAGGGACGATGCGTACCAGCATCACAGGAGATCAGATCACTGTCCAGCTTCGCGCTTCAAGGGTGGCAAGGACGAGGTAGCTGCGAGGCGACGCAGGGTGGTCTCCCGCTCAGGCGAACTGACACTCAACGTTGCGGTTCGATTCTAGGGCGGATTTGAGGGGCGAAATCCCGAGGCGCCCCCCTTCCGACCGCAGAATTGCGGAGTCGCAGTTCGAGGTCACGCTGGGCACGGACAAGCTCGGCGTGGGTAAACGCGACGGGCGGCACTTCGAGTCCAAGGGGTTCGATACTCTGGAACTGTTCGATGAGATCGATGGGATCGACCCAAGCGAGAATCGCATCGTTTCCCTCGACGTGCGTGGCGCTGCAGACATAGCAAAAGAGCTGCAGGACACCAAAGAACTGGACTAATCCCCGAAGGATCGGCCCGGTGTGCTCCACATAGAGCGCGTGCGCTAGATGCGGCCGTGCGGCATCGATGGCGGCATAGCGATAGAAACACAGCGAGACGAGTGGGTGTGGATTGACTGCGGCTGATCGGAGAATCTGCCCAGCGCGAACGCGGTCGCGACCGCAGATTCCCGGCAGGAACGTACTCGCGGCGAGGCACATTTTTAGCGCAGTTTGCTGCAAGGCGGGACCGATCTCAAGCTGGAGTCCTAGACCTCCCAGGTTGGTCTGGATTCGCTTCTCAGCGGGTTCCCACCGGGCCCCCGGCTCCCGCCGCTCCATCGTTCGCAAGAACCTGCCCAGTTCGGCGCCGTTGGCAAAGTAGGCCTCGTCAATTCTGGCGTGTTCGTCGTGGACGAGGATGGGTCGAGTCGCGCGTGCCGTGACGCCCTGCGGACCAACAGCGAGGTCGAGTCTGGTGCCCTCAGCCTCGCACGCTCCTTGCCACCATCGATTGGCTTGTGGCAGAGGAACGCCATGGACGGCCAGCCACACATACACCTTGCCGAGCAGCCGCGCGGCCTGTCCCTCGAAGGTGTGGCCGAACCGACTGTTGCAGGATCGGCAGGCGGATATGCTCCTGCGGCCCCCAAGGAACTCCGGGAAAACGTGGTCACTTGTTATGCCTTCCAGGCAGTTCCGCCCCTCCACATTAGGGAGCATCTCAGACCCACAGTATGGACACAGAGTCATGGCCGGCAACAACTCTTCTATCGCCTATTCTGACGCATTCTGCGGTGCGGGCGCTCAGAGAATCGCCGAGCACCATCGGTCCTGGCTCGCGCTTCCGCACCCACCGCGCCTCGAGCGCAAGGCTGGTCGCGGCAGGCCATGACCGGCGCTGGTGGTGCGCCGTGACCGCAGCAACGAACGCTTGCGGCCAGCCGAAGGGGACATCGATTCCGATTCTCTCACTCCGCAGTGCGGCCGCCTCTATGTCGGCATCTGAAACGTTGTTGAAGCATTCCTCGACTCGCGCCTCGCTGCTGTTCCACTTAATCGCACAAAGGGCGGTGTGCTTGGGTTGGGACGAGAGATCGATTCCAACAGTGAGCATGGCAAACAATGTACCACCGACCTGTTCGCTTCCGAAGTATTGGTATTAGATTTGAATCATGGACGAGAGCAAGCACGAGAGCACGTCTCACAAGACGTCCGGGCAGAAGGCGGCGGAAACGAAAGGGAGGATCGAACGGGTTCGGGAGGCGAAGATGGCGGCCTGGACCAGGAAGAACGGCAAGAACGACGTCCTGAACCCTTACTCCAAGCAGAACTATCCACACTGAAGCCCACGCCCGTCAAGCCGGCCGCCGCGCGAGAGCGGGTGGCTCGCCGGTTGGCCTGTCGTGCGCGCGCGGGGCGCACGTGGGCCAACGTCAGGCGCGAGGTGGTGGCGCAGCGCCAGTCGGCGGGGGCAACACATTCTGCTGCGCTCCTGGGTAGACACCGGCCAAGAAGGGCGTTTTGGTGAGGGGGGCCGCGAACTACAATATGAGAAGATTCTGTTCTATGGCAAAGCAGAGGCGTTCAGCTTTGTCTGAGCGCAAGACGCATCCGAAGGAAGTGATCACCGTCCTTGAGGCGGCGGCGGAGACTACTTACGACATCAATCCTGGGGTTTGGGATCAAGCTCTGAGAGCGCTGAAGCTAGATTCCCGCTACCAGCCCGCGGTCGCAAAAGTGCTCCGACAGGGCCGGTGGCGCACTGCAGCGAATCCCCTGGCGTACGTGGCCACCGCTGCGGTACGCTCAGCGCACCGCGACAGGCTGCCGGACTACACCGACAGGGCTTTCAGACGCGTAGCCTCAGATGAGCCAAATAGCGACGTTGGCACTGCCGCAGATTCTGCGGCGGGATTCAACATCGACGAGTGGGGCCCTGGTCGGGTTTATGTGCGGACTCCGACTGGCGGACTTACGAGCGAGGGTGACGATGACGATGATAGTTTGGAGATTCCACAATGGCTGCAGCGAGGCGATGAGTACGATGCCGTCGATTGGGAAACCGTGGCGGCATACGCGGTCCTGAAGCCACGCATGGCGTGCGATCTTGCGCGAGCACTAATCGCCCGGCTGGACCTCCGACTTGGCCGCCCCGAGGCTGTGTCTCGCGCCGCCAGCGCTACTGAAGCTGCCGCTATCGAAGCCGCGTGGAAATGGATAGACCGAAACGCTCAAAGTCGAATTACACTACTGTTCCAGATGACAGCACCGCCCAGATCTCTAGCGGCGGCAGACATAGCGTCTTTCCCGCCAGTAGCTCCGGGCGTGAGCCTCCGAGTTGACATTCTGAGCCAGTGGGACGGACAGGCGCTAATTCTGGCCCGAGCCGGGCTCGTTCCATCTGATGGCGGAATTCCTGCCTTCTACTGTGAGGCCGACTCGGAGGCCTCCGCGCTTCGCGCGGCCGCAAGCGATGAAGAGGCAGCCGAATACTTTCACTTTTGGCAGATCGAGCCCGGCAGTGAAACTGTCAACGCATCGCGACCGTCGACGGACGAATCCGCCAAGCCGTGGGAGGTTCTCCGGCGGTTGGGGACGAGAACAACCTGGTAGCTAGCCCCCCGAACCGACCTGCAGAAACGTCCCCAAAGACCCGTCCTGCAAAGAATGTCCCAAAAGCAGGCTGCTGGCGCTACGTATGCTAGTAGAGGGCGGCATCCCTCGCTGCCGGCGAGTCCCCCAACCGAACCCACAACAATTCGACCATAAGCGCTCTAGGCACATCCGTAGCGAAATCGAAGCTTCGACTTGGTTCCGGCTTGGCCCTTGCCTTGAAGTGCCGTGGTTTGAACGGGTTCGGGAGAGGCCCTTCGCTGGCTGCTAGGGTGGCGCAGGACCCTCTCTTCACAACCGCCACGCCGTAGCCATACAAAGCGTTCGCCCCTCAATCAGCTCTGTAATCCGAGGTGTGCGCACTCTCCGCAGCGTGGCAACGAGGAGGCACGCAACGTGTCTTTACTGTACTCAATCGATGATCACGGCATCGTCACGTTCCACCGTCCAAAGGACGATGAGGACCGACGCCTGCTCGCCACCCTTCGAGCCCGAGCCGCGAAAGCCAGCGGTCGACGTACTGTGCCGGTAAGCCAGTTGCACCCCGCAGAGCATCGCGAGAACGCCCAGACGTAACAACGGGCGAAGACCTACCCGGGGTGGTGTTGCCGATAAGTCGGCGAGTGGCGGCCGTTCGATACATCAGGAATTTCGGACAAGAAGTCAGCCTATAGCGGATGCCGCAGCCCGGCCGCCCGAGAGCGGGCGGCCCGTTTGGTGGCCTGCCGTTGGCCCACAGTCCACGTGTGTGGCGACGTCAGGCGTGGGGTCGTAGCGCAGGGCCGCCACTTCGAACCCCGCCCGCAGGGCCCTCGGTCCTGGGTGGCGGAATCCTGGGGCGTGACTCCGGGCTGGAACGGGTGCGACCTCTGAGATGCTGTGGTAGGGTGGGTGGACGGACGGCAGCGAGTGGCACAGTCTCAGGTAACATTCAGGTGACATAGCAGGGCAAAAAGCGCAAAAACAGCCAATCCTGCAAAACGCATTATCAGTGACTTACACATTCTAAAGCGCTTGCAACGATGCGACCCCCACTAGCTTCCGCCATGCTCGTTCCCCACGCCGGCCGGCGATCCCCCCTAGCCAGTACCAGTACTAGTGGACTATATCCCCCGCAGATGTTCCAGGCTATGCTCATTTGTCAGCTCTGTAGCACTATTCCGACAGCGGGGAATCGCGAAGAGGAGGCACAAATTGCGTACTCTACGGCTAGCTATCGCATTGGTCTGCTTGGCATTGTCCGCGCAAGCGTCCACCGTCTTCAGTGACGGGTTCAACTTCACGCCCCCCGCAGCGGCGCCCTTCATGACCGTGAATAGCGGGGGGACAATCGGACCCTGGACTGTCGGCGGCGGCGGCGTGGACTGGATTACCGGCTATTGGCAGCCGGCCGAGGGCGACGGCAGCGTCGACCTTTCCGGGAACGCCGACGGCTCGGTCAGCACGATCCTGAGCACGGTTGTTGGCCAAGACTACACAGTCAACTTCTATATGGCGGGCAACCCCGACGGGGCCCCGACCATCAAGACGCTCGATCTGCAGGCCGGCAACCTCGACGAAACCTTCAATTTCGACGTCACCGGCAACTCTCTGGGCTCCATGGGATGGGTCCTGGAGACGGCCGTGTTCACCGCGACCGGTACCCAAACCACCCTCACATTCACGTCTGAGGCTGGGACCGCGTACGGGCCGGCGCTCGATGGAGTGACTGTGACGACCGTGCCCGAACCCGCAACCTACGCGTTCGCCCTGCTTGGTCTGGCCGGCATCGGTCTGTTCCGGCGCCGCCGGTAGTCCAGCGACTAACATAAGAGTGCCAGGGTGCCGCGCCCATGAGTGATCCGTCCGGCCAGAAACGCTTCCCATGCCCCGGTTGTTCCGCCGAGATGCAGTTCGATCCCGCCTCCGGCCAGCTCAAGTGCCCCTTCTGCGGCCAGACCGCCCCCGCCGCCGGCGCCCCAATTCCACCGCACTCTCTCGACGCCGCTCTCGCCGCGGCGTCCCAGGCAACGCTCAGCACACAGGCGCTCCAGGTCACCTGCCAGGGATGCGGCGGCGCCGTGGTCTTCGAGCCGCCCGAGGTCGCTGGCACCTGCCCCTTCTGCGGAAGCCCCATCGTCGCGCAACCGCAGGCCGCCGATCCTCTGATCGCGCCGGACGCGGTGCTGGTCTTCAAGCTCCCCAAGGCCGCCGCCCAGCAGTCCGTGAGCAAATGGCTCTCCAGCCGCTGGTTTGCGCCCGGCGCTCTCAAAGACATGGCGCACCCGGACCGCGGCATCAGCGGAGTCTATCTGCCCTTCTGGTCCTACTCCACCGACACGCACAGCGCCTACCGCGGTGAGCGCGGCGAGTATTACTACGTGACCGAGGAATACGACGAGCAGGACAGCCAGGGCAACACGGTGCACCGCACCCGCCAGGTCCGCCACACCAACTGGTACCCGGCTTCGGGAGAGGTCGCCCGCCGCTTCGAGGACGAACTGATCAGTGGCACCCACGCCGTCTCCGAGTCGCACCTGAACGCGCTCGAGCCCTGGGACCTGGCGGCGCTGCGCCCTTACGACCCCTCGTATCTTGCCGGCTTCAAGGCACAACGCTACCAGCTCGACCTGGCCGGCGGATTCGAAGAGGCCAAGCAGGTGATGGCCCGCCGCATCGAACAAGACGTTGCTTCCGACATCGGCGGCGATGAGCAGCGCGTTGACGAGGTGAGGACGGAATACGCGAACTCCACCTTCCGCCACCTGCTGCTGCCGGTCTGGGTCGGCGCCTATCGTTTCGGCGACAAGGTCTATCAACTGGCCGTGAACGCCCGCACCGGCGCGGTCCACGGCGACCGCCCTTACAGCAGCGCGAAGATCGCCGCACTGGTTTTGGTGATACTGGCGGTGCTCCTGCTAGCGGTCTTGCTGTCGAGGCATTGAGTTCGCAAATACCTGCGGAGGGCCCTGCATATGGAGAAGGTAACCATCCAGATTGACGCGAAGTGGGTGAAGATCGTTCGTTCTCCACTCTATTGGATCGTGGCCGCGTTGCAGGGCGTGTCGGTCACCTTCGCGCCGCTGTTCCTGTACTGGGGCGGCAAGCGGTCATTGGCGAACTGAGGAAAAAAACCTTCCGGTCTGATCCCTCCTACCGCCCCAGCCACACCAGCGGCGCGAGCCCCGCCACCGCCAGCCCCGCCAGAAGAATCAGGCTCAGCACGCCCGTCTTGCGGTCGCTCAGCGAATACGCGTAAATCCCTTTCACCAGGTTGTTGCTCGAAGCCGCAATCAGAATCGCCGACGCCGCCACGCCCACCGTCGCGCTGTCCCCCGTCGCCTGCGTCATGCCCATGATGAACGGATCCACGTCCGTTACGCCCATCAGCGCCGCCAGTGAGAACACCCCCGCCTTCCCCAGGTAAGTCACCACCAGGTGCGTCGCCACCAGCATGCCCACGAAAAGCGCCGCGAAGCCCAGCGCTGCGCGCAGCTCCAACGGGTTCCTCGGCTCGAACTTGCGCTCCACGTCTCCCACCGTGGCATCCGGGATCCGGCTCCACAACCACCCGCCCCCGATGCTCGCGCCCGCCAGCATCAGGAACGGTGCGCCCAGAATCATAATCAGGCTGCGATTAAAAATGGTCACCAGGCCCGCGAGGCGCAGGTACATCATCCCCGAGGCCACCAGCGTGACTCCCGAAAACAGGTGTGGCCGGCACTCCAGCTTGGCCCGCTTGGCCAGGACCACCGTGGTCACCGTCGAAGAATACGCGCCTCCCAGCAAGGCCGCCAGCATCACGCCGCCCTGCCCCTTGGTGACCTTTTGGATCACGTAGCTGCCATACGAAACCGCGCTCACCGCCACCACCACCAGCCACGCCTTGTAAGGATTGACCGCGAACGGCCCGAACTCGCGGTTGGGAAGCACCGGCAGAATCACCGCCGAAAGCAGCAGAAACTTCGTGAACGTCAGGATCTCGTCCGGCGCGATGCGCTTGGTCAGCCCTTCCAGCGCGCCCTTCAGCTCCAGCAGCATCATGCTCGCCACGGTGAGAGTGGTGGCGATCCAGAACTCCTCGCGATACACCAGCGCGGCCGCCACGTAAGTGGTCAGCGCCGACATCTCCGACGTGACGCCCGCCGTCACGCCCCCCTGCAGCTTGTTGCGGTACGACAGCATCAGGAAGCCCGCCACCACAGCGAAGCCCAGCAGCACCGGAAGAACCGCTCCGCCCGCCAGCAACGAGACGCCATAGGCGACGAGTCCGATGAGCGGATATGTGCGCACGCCGCCGAACGAGAACTGCCCGGTGCCGCCGCGCCGCTCCTCCCGTTCGAGGCCAGTCAGAAAGGCGAGAAACAGCACCAGCACGATCTTCACGCCCTCCGGCGGCAACAGCCGATAGAGATCGGTCAACAATTCAGTACAAGCATATCCGATCTCCAGGAGGGCGGGCTTCACCCCGAGCGGGGCTTGAGCCCCTCCAGGCTTCGTCTTCATTCGTGTGCATTCGTGTCCATTCGTGGCCCCAGGTCTTTGGTCCGTGGCTTGCCGGCATTGAAAAACCGGATCGCCCCCATAAATTTAATCGGCTTCCCTTTCGCCCCATCCTGCGCCACCATGAAGGAGCACCCCTATGCTCTTCTCGTCCTACGACCCGCAAGATTTCTACGACGAGATGTTCGACTGCGCCGGCAAGCCCCGGCCCCACGCCCGCCTGCTGGTCGAAACCGTCGAAGCCCTCTCCGACGGCCACCTGCTGCGCTACAAGCACGCCGCCGAGCGCCTGCTCCTGCAGATGGGTATAACCTTCAACGTCTATGGCGATTCCGCCGGCACGGAACGCATTTTCCCCTTCGACCTGATCCCGCGCATCGTGCCGGCCAACGAGTGGGACCACATCGAGCGCGGCCTCAAACAGCGCGTCCACGCCCTCAACGCCTTCATCGACGACATCTACCACGACCAGAAAATCCTCCGTGACAACGTCATTCCTCGCGACGTCGTGCTCTCCGCCGTCTCCTACCGGAAGCAGTGCCACGGCCTGAATCCGCCCTGGCGCGTGTGGTGCCACGTCACCGGAACGGACCTGGTTCGCGATCGCGACGGCGTCTACTACGTCCTCGAGGACAACCTTCGCGTCCCCTCCGGCGTCTCCTACGTGCTGGAGAATCGCGAGGTGCTGAAGACCATCTTCCCCGCCGTCTTCGAGGCCCTCTCGGTCCGCCCGGTCACCGGCTATCCCAGCCACCTGCTCGAAATGTTGGAATCCATCGCGCCCGGCGCGCCCGCGCATCCCAGCGTCGCGCTGCTCACGCCCGGCATTTACAACTCCGCCTACTTCGAGCACAGCTTCCTGGCGCAGCAGATGGGCGTCCAACTGGTGGAAGGCCACGATCTCGTCGTGGACGGCGGCCGCGTCTTCATGCGCACCACCAAGGGCCTGGAGCGCGTGGATGTGATCTACCGCCGCATCGACGACGATTTCCTCGACCCCGAAGCCTTCCGCGAGGACTCCGTGCTTGGCGTCCCCGGCCTGATGGCGGCCTACCGGAGCGGACGCGTGGCCCTCGCCAATGCGCCTGGAAACGGCGTGGCCGATGACAAAGTGATCTACGCCTACGTCCCCGAGATCATTCGATACTACGAAGGCGCCGACGCAATCCTGCCCAACGTCCCCACTTACCTCTGCTGGCGAGACGACGACCGCGCCTACGTGCTCGAACACCTCGCCGAGCTGGTCGTGAAATCGGCCAATGAATCCGGCGGCTACGGAATGCTCGTGGGCCCGCACTCCACCACCGGACAGCAGCAGGAATTCGCGGCCAAAATCCAGGCCAACCCGCGCAACTACATCGCCCAGCCGACGCTGGCTCTATCTCGCGTGCCCACCATCGTAGGCGACCATTTTGAAGGCAGGCACGTCGATCTGCGCCCCTACATCCTTTGCGGGAAAGACATCTGGGTGCTGCCCGGCGGCCTGACCCGCGTGGCCATGACCAAAGGATCGCTAGTGGTAAATTCATCTCAGGGAGGCGGCAGCAAGGACACCTGGGTGCAAGCCGCGGCGCCCGACGTCCAGGAAGGCCAGCAGCAATGATGACGTCTCGACCCAAGCCGCTGCTCAGCCGCGTAGCCGACTCGGTCTACTGGATGGGGCGCTACACCGAGCGCGCCGAGAACGTAGCCCGCTTCATCGGCGTGAACCAGAACCTGATGCTCGACTCTCCGCGGGGCTCCGGAGACCAGTGGCAGCCCATCGTCGATACCTCCGGCGACCGCGCCGCCTTCCTCGAGCGCTACGGCACGGCCACCAAGGAAAACGTGGTTCGCTTCCTGGCCTTCGACGCCGAGAATCCCAATTCCATCTGCTCCTGCATCCTGGCCGCCCGTGAGAACGCGCGCTCCGTCCGCGACACAATCTCCAGCGAAATGTGGGAGCAGATCAACAAGCTCTACCTCCTCATTACGGAGGAGAGCCGCAAGCCCTTGCCCGAAGGCCTGACGGAATTCTGCCACAACGTCCGCATGGCCTGCCATCTGTTTCAGGGCATCACCCATGCCACCATGTCGCACAACGAAGCCTGGCACTTCATCCGCGTGGGTGGCATGCTCGAGCGCGCCGACAAGACCACTCGCATGCTCGACGTGAAGTACTTCATCCTGCTTCCCTCCGTGACCGACGTGGGAACGCCTTACGACGACATCCAGTGGGCCGCGGTACTGAAGTCGGTCAGCGGTTTCGAAATGTACCGCAAACGCTTCGGCCGCATTTCCCCGGACCGCATCGTCGAGTTCCTGCTTCTCGATGGCGAGTTCCCCCGCGCCGTGCGCTACTGCATTGGCCTCGCGGATCTCTCGCTCCACTCCATCACCGGGACGCGACCGGGGGCCTTCTCCTGCGCCTCCGAGCAGCGTATCGGAATGTTGCGCTCCGAGCTGGACTACGCGCAGGCCGAGTCCATCCTGAAGTCGGGACTGCACGAGTTCTTCGACGGCCTGCAGACCAAAATGAATACAATCGATGAATGCATCCTCGGCGACTTCTTCGCCCAGAAGCCCCAGTCCGCCAACGTCGCCGCATGACACCCTGACGCCATGACCTTCTGCCTCGGAATTACCGTCGATCAAGGCCTCGTAGCCATCGCCGACGCCCGCGTGGTGGCCGGCAATGAGACGCTGGTCGCCAAGAAGACCGCCAGCTACCAGGGCCCGGGATTCGCGTTCTTCGTGATGAACTCCGGCCTCCGCTCCCTGCGCGACAAGATTCTCCTCTATTTCGAGGAAGCCTTCGCCCGTGAATCGACGGGCCGCGAGCGGCTCTACAAAGTGGTCAACCTCTACGCCCAGCAGGTCCGCCGCGTCTCCCAGGAAGATGGCGCCGCCCTCGAACGCGCCGAGCTCAAGTTCAACGCCTATTCGCTCATCGGTGGACAGATGGCCGGCGATTCGGCGCACCGGCTGTTTCTGGTTTACCCCGAGGGCAACTGGGTCGAAGTAGGCCCCGACACGCCCTACCAGATCATCGGCGCCTCGGGATTCGGCAAGCCCATCCTCGAGCGCTCGCTCACGCAGTCCGACTCCATGCAGTACGCCTTCAAGGTGGGCCTTCTGGCCTTCGACGCCACGCGCCTCTGTGCGGCCGACGTCGGCTTCCCCATGGACGTGATCCTCTACTCCAAAGGGAGCTTCACGCTTGTGGAGCAGCGATACGACCGCGACGATTTGCGTGAGATCTCCGCCTGGTGGCAGGAGCGTATGCGGCGCGCCGTTCACGAGCTGCCGTCAGAGTGGATCGAGAGAGCCTTCTCCAAGCTAACGCGCGACGTATTGCCCGCATGAAGATAGCGGTCACTCACTCGACGCACTACCGGTACGAGGGACCCGTCTACCCCGAGCCCCACACCTTCCGTTTGCGGCCGCGCGAGGATGGCGGGCAGCACCTGCTTCAATACGCGCTCGAGATCTCGCCCGAGCCCGCCGGCCGGACCGAATGCCTCGATCAGGACGGCAACGTCGTGGTCGAAACCTGGTTCAAGAATCCCCTCTCGGAACTGGCCGTGAAAAGCTCGTTCCAGGTCGAGACACGCCGCGAGAATCCCTTCGACTACGTGCCCACCAACCCGCCCGCGATTTATCCCGAACCGCTGCGCTCGGCCTTGGCCCCTTACCGCGAATCGGAAACTGTGGCCGGACCGGTAGCCGCCTTTGTCCGTAGCATCCCTGAGTCGGACGGCGACACGCTCCCCTTTTTGACCGCCCTGAACCGGCGTCTGTTCGATACTTTCCGCCACGTGATCCGCGATGATGGCCCGCCGAACCCTTCCGAGGTCACCCTGCGCGACCAGGAAGGAACCTGCCGCGACCTCGCCGTGCTCTTCTGCTCGGCTTGTCGGACCCTGGGCATCGCGGCCCGTTTCGTCAGCGGATACGAAAGCGGCGCCGTCTTCGATGCGCATCCCCAGATGCACGCCTGGGCGGAAGCGTATCTCCGGGGAGGCGGCTGGCGCGGCTACGATCCGTCGCAAGGATTAGCGGTTTCCACTGGTCACGTGGCCGTCGCAGCGGCCGCCGATCCGCGCCTCGCTGCCCCCGTCTCTGGAACCTACCGCGGCGCCGCCGCCTCCGAGATAACCTTCTCCATCTCGATGCATGTGGGGTGAAGCACTCGCTGCAAAATGGGGACTAGACCGAATTTCGCCGCCTCTACCGAAATTCGTGCCTGTACCCGATTTTGCCCTTGCCGAATCTCCGGTCCCCAAACCTCCGACCGACTCCCATGCTCCCCCCCACCGCCCACATAGCGTCGTTCCCCCCGCCCCGTTCCTGGTATTCTGGGAGATCCTGTAACCCAACGGCAAGGAGAATATCTTGGAAAAATACGCGCGCTTTATCGGACTCGACATAAGCACCACGGCGGTCACGGCCGGCGTCAGAGACACCAACGGCGAAGAGGATCTGGTCGCCGTCCCCATCCGCGGCTCGGTTTCATGGAAAGGTCAGCCCGCCATCGAGGCGGATACCCTGGCCCCCATGCTCGCCGAAGCTCTCGAACAGCTCCAGCAGAAAGGCTGGCGGTTTTCCCAGCCCGGAGATCTCTGCGCCTCCGTGCGCCAGCACGACATGGTCCTGCTCGGCGCCGAGGGTGAGGTTCTGATTCCGTTCATCACCTGGCAATGCCACGCCGCCACCAAGGAAGTCGAGGAACTCCGAAAGCTCGGCGCGGAGGACACCGTCGGCCGCATCGAGCCGCGCTTCATCCTGTCCAAACTGCGATGGGCTCTCAACCAGGAGCCTGCGCTCGCCGCCAAGGTCCGGCGTGTGATGACAACCGGCGACTACATGGCCCGCCAGCTCACCGGCGTCGAGCGCCTGAGCTGCTCCGATGCCATCAGCAACGGCCTCCTCAACCAGAAGACTAAGGAACTGGCCACCGCCGCGATGGAACTCGCGAAACTCAGCCCCGCCTGGTTCCCCAAGCCGATTCCGACTGGCGAGCCGGTGGGCACCGTGGCTGCGTCCAAGGCGCCGGGTGCCTGGCGGGCCGTCGCGGAGACCCTCGAAGGTTGGACCATCAAAGCCGGACTCGGCGACAATCACGCCGGCGGTGTGGGATCGGGCCTCGCGGACCGCGAAACCCTCGTGATCTCGCTCGGCAGCAGCGGCACCGTCATTCGCCGTTGCCGTCCCGATGCCAAACTCAAGGGGAATGCCGCCCGCTTCGAGTACTTCGACGACAGCCTGCTCCTCGAAATGCTCGCGGATTGCGCGGTCTGGTATGACCGCTTCGTTCGCACTTACAAGACCGGCAACCTGACTTACGGACAGCTCAACGAGCTGGCGCTTCAAAGCCCGGCCCCCCAATTTATCGGCCAGGCGCACACCGACCAGGGCTGGAAAGAAGTCTATCCCGCCGATTGGGAGAGCCTCCCGCTCGCTGTCAAAGTGCAGTCCACCCAGGCTTCCATCGCCGTGCACATGTTGCGCCTGGTCAAGGACCTGTTGGGCGAAGTCGCCGACACCGGCATCCCGCCAATCCAGCGCTTTGTGATTACCGGTGGACTCTCGCGCTCGGCGTTCATCCAGTCGGTTCTCGAGACGGGTCTCGGCGGCCTGGTCCCCAATTGTCGCGTTCAGGTCAGCAGCCGCCAGGGCCCCCTTGCCAACAAGGGCGCCGTGCTAGGCGCTCTGTTCACCGCCATGGTCGGCACCCCGGGCTATCCCGATTTGTCTTCCGTGGTCAATCAGCTTTGCACGCTGCAAGACGTGAAGAAGTCCACCGGCGACCAGGCCGTCAAGGACTTCGTCAGCAAGAATCTCTAGCGCATCCGTGGCGCGCGCTTCCGTTTGCGGGCGCGCGCCACCCCTCCCGGGACCCTCAGCCCTTTGCGCCTCTCCAGGTGCTATCATCCTCTGTGGCATACGGCTAGCACGTTATGCGCAAGAAACTCGTGTTGCTGATAGCGACACTGGTCGCGTTGGTGGTAGCGTCGCGCGGCCAGAACATTCCCAAGGCGCCGCCGCGGGAATTCACCAATACCGCCAGCATGAAGTTTGTCCGCATCGATCCCGGTTCGTTCAAGATGGGCGCGGTTGGTATTTATGGACCGGTCCACGACGTCACACTGACCAAGGGATTCTACTTGCAGACCACCGAAGTCACCCAGGCTCAGTGGCAGGCCGTGATGGGGACCAACCCCAGTGAGTTCAAGGGCCCGGATCGCCCCGTGGAACAGGTCTCATGGTCCGACGTCCAGGCGTTCCTGCGCCGGCTCAACGCTCGCGAGAAGGACACGCGCTACCGGCTGCCGACGGAAGCGGAAACAGAGTATGCCTGCCGGGCGGGAGGGCAGGATCCGGACGAGGCCCCCAACCTGGATGACGTCGCCTGGTGGGGTCCCAACTCTCAAAGCGCGACTCATTCGGTGGGCCTGAAAAAGCCGAATGCCTGGGGGTTGTACGACATGCGCGGGAACGTCTGGGAGTGGGTCCAGGACTGGTATGCCCGCCCTTACTCCGCCGAACCCCAGGTCGATCCCCCGGGACCGCCGTCCGGCGAGAACCGTGTTGTGCGGGGTGGGTCGTGGTTCCAGACCGATCCCACAGCCCTCCGCTGCGCCTGCCGCCGCAGCTACGCGCCGGACTACGCCAGCAACGACGCCGGCTTCCGCTGCGCCCGGACCTTTTAGCGCCTTACTTCACGTCCACCTTCATCACGAAGTAAGTGAACTTACCACCCGGCTCGATCAGTAACTGGTGCGGCGTTTTCGCCGCTATGTGGATGACATCGCCGACGCCGAGTTTCACCCGCTCGCCGCCCTCGATCGACGTCCCCCGGATCTCTCCCGGCGAGCTCGTCCTGGCGCCCACTATCTCGCCGCCCACCACCAGGGTGGCCCCGCCGCTCTCGACCACGAAAATGTCCGCCTGCCCCTCGTGCAACTCAACCTCGCCGTCGCCTTCCCGATGGGCGATCATGAAAAAGTGATTGCCGAAAGTGTCGAGCCGCTGAGAAGCGCTCTTCGTCTTCGGGTCCACCTTCGCCGCGAGTTTCTCCCCGTACTCCTGCAGACTGGCCTTGCTCCAATGCGCGAATCCAGCCGGCGCGCCCGCCGCCAGCATGCCCGCCAGCATGGGCCCAAACATGAGAACCATCGTCATACCGCCTCCTTGAGATACCGCGATTATACATCTCGCGCCCCTCAGCACCGAACCGCGACCGTCAGGGAGCGGACCACCATGCAAGACTGGTTCTGAGAGGCGGTGACGAGTGAAGGTGATTCTGTTCGGTGCGACCGGCATGGTCGGCCAGGGCGTCCTCCGGGAGTGCCTGCTCGATCCCGGTGTCGAAAGTGTCCTCGCCGTTGGCCGCGCCGCCACCGGCCAGCGCCACCAGAAGCTTCAGGAGATCGTACAAGCAGACCTCTTCAACCTCTCGCCGGTGGAGGCCCGGCTCTCGGGCTACGACGCCTGCTTCTTCTGCCTCGGAGTTTCCGCGGCACGGATGAGCGAGCAGGAGTATCGCCGCGTGACCTACGACCTGACGATCTCGGCGGCGGAAACCCTGGTCCGGCTCAACCCCGCGATGACGTTTATCTACGTATCGGGCGCCGGTACCGATAGCACGGAGCGCGGGCGCATGATGTGGGCGCGCGTGAAAGGCCAGACCGAGAACGCTCTGCTTCGAATGCCTTTCAAGGCCGCCTGCATGTTCCGCCCCGCCTATATCCAACCGCTCCACGGGATCCGGACGAAAACGGCTTGGTACCGGGCCTTCTACGCAGCGATAGCGCCCCTGTATCCACTCTGGAAGTTACTCCTGCCTAAGTATGTGACAACCACCGAATGCGTAGGCCGGGCAATGATCGAGGTCGCCCGCCGGGGCGCTCCCAAGCCTGTGCTCTCGAGCCAGGATATCGCCGATATCTGCCTGGCCAAATAGCATTTTCAGATAGGAATTGGTTTTCCACTTACTGATCTATACTAACCGTGTAATCCCGCAGACCAGAGGGGCGGGACAGAGGAGGTGTCTATGTCGACAATCGCAACCGCGCGGGAAAGAGCGATCCCCATCACCGCGACCAGGCTGTTGATCAACAACCTGTGGACCGAAGCGGCGTCGGGCCGCACGTTTCCCACGATCAACCCCGCCACGGGCGAGGAAATCTGCCGCGTCGCAGAGGCCGACAAGGAGGATGTGGATCGAGCGGTGAAAGCGGCTCGCCAGGCCTTCGAGCGCGGGCCGTGGAGAAAAATGGCGGCGTCCGAGCGCGGCCGGCTGCTGAACAAACTGGCGGACCTGATCGAAAAGCACGCCGACGAACTGGCCAGCCTCGAAAGCCTCGATAACGGTAAGCCCTATCGCGTGGCGCTCGCCGCGGACCTGCCGCTCACCATCGCCTGCTACCGCTACTTCGCGGGCTGGGCGGACAAGATTCAGGGACGAACCATCCCCGTCAACGGGAACTACTTCTGCTACACGCGCCTCGAGCCCGTGGGCGTGGTGGGCCAGGTGATCCCCTGGAACTTCCCTATGCTGATGCAGGCCTGGAAGCTCGCGCCCGCTCTCGCCACCGGCAATACTGTGGTCCTCAAGCCCGCCGAGCAGACTCCGCTGACCGCCCTGCGCATCGGCGAGTTGATCGTCGAGGCCGGCTTTCCGGAAGGCGTGGTCAACATACTTCCCGGCTACGGTCCCACCGCCGGTCAGGCCCTCGCCCGCCATCCGGACGTGGACAAGATCGCTTTCACGGGATCCACCGAGGTCGGCCACCTGATCATGGAAGCGGCCGCGCAGACGAACTTGAAGCGCGTCACGCTCGAGCTGGGCGGCAAGAGTCCCAACATCGTGTTCGCCGACGCGGATATGGACCGCGCCGTCGAGGGCTCGCACTTCGCCCTGTTCTTCAACCAGGGCCAGTGCTGCTGCGCCGGATCGCGCCTGTTCGTCGAGCGCAAGGCATACAACGAATTCGTCGAGCGCAGCGTGGATCGCGCTAAGCGCCGCACCGTCGGCGACCCCTTCGATGCGAACACCGAGCAGGGTCCCCAGGTAGACGACGCGCAGTTCGACAAGGTGATGAGTTACATCGCATCCGGCAAGGAGCAGGGCGCGAAGCTCCTCTGCGGCGGAGCGCGAGTCGGTGACCGTGGCTACTTCATCGAGCCCACCGTGTTCGGCGACGTGCGCGATGAAATGAAGATCGCCCAGGAAGAAATCTTCGGGCCCGTCTTGTCCATCATCCCGTTCGACACTCTCGATGAGGTGATCGAACGCGGCAACAAGACCATGTACGGACTCGCCGCGGCCGTATGGACCAGGGACATCACGAAAGCGACGTCTATCGCCAACGGCCTCCGCGCGGGCACGGTCTGGGTGAACTGCTACGACGTATTCGACGCCGCGGCCCCGTTCGGCGGCTTCAAGCAGTCCGGCCTCGGCCGCGAGCTCGGCGAGTACGGCCTGCAGCAATACACCGAGGTGAAGACCGTCACCATGGCCCTGGCCTAGGTCTTCGCGCCAGCACCGAACCGCGCGCGTAAGCAAGCGCACCCGGAGCTCGACGCTTCGTCCGGTATCGGGATGATCCGCAAACCGGGGACTGGACCGAATTTCGCCGCCGTTGCGAAATTCGTGCCTGTCCCAAGGTTTGCCTTCCGGACAATCATGGTCCGCGATTTGCGCCCTCAACGCACTACGGCGCGAAGTACCCGTTGATGTCCAGGATCACGTGCGTCTGGTTGGTCACGAAGACGTTGATCGCGCCGCCTGTTCCTGCTGGGACCACCGCCGCGTTCGCCACCACGGACCCATCGAAGGAGTTCAGAGTCGAAACCACCGGCTGGCTCACCCCGGCTGGCCATACCGTCAGGTAGAAGAGCGGCCCCGCGGGCACCACGGTCACATTGAGGGAATAGCCTGCCGCTGTGGCCGGAATGCCGCAGGCGCTTGCCGGGATTAAGAACTGCCGGGTGCTCCCCGCACCCATGACCGGTCCACCGAACGGGCCGCCGGCGGCGCGCGTGTCCGCGACACGGCAGGGCGTCACCGTGTAGAGCGAAAGAGCATTCGCGCTTCCTGGCAGCCCGAAGTAGCCGTTGATGTCCAGGATCACGTTCGTGGGATTCGTGACAAAAACCGAGATCGACTCGTTGGTCCCGGCTGGAACGATCGCGGCATTCGCGACAATCTTGCCCTGCCACGAATTCAGTGTCGAGACCGGCGGCCTGGGCTGTCCCGTGGGCCATGTCGTGAGATAGCCCAGGTATCCCGCGGGCACCACCGTGGCGTTCAATGAGTAAGCCATCGCCGCCGCCGGCACGCTGCAGGAACTTAGGGGGATGGGAAAGTCGCGGCTGTCATTGGTCTGCATGCCAGGTCCGCCAAACTGACCCGCCGCGCCCCGTGTGTCCGCGACGCGGCAAGGCGTCTTCGGATAAAACGAGTACGAAATCCTGCTAGGACTAACCAGCGGTGCCGCGAAGTAACCGTTGATATCCAGGATGAGGTGGGTGGGATCGCTGGCGAAAACGTCGACCGAGCCACCGGTGCCCGCCGGCACGATCGCAGCGTTCGCCACAACGGTGCCGCCGAAGGAGTTCAAAGTTGAAACCAACGGCTTCCCCTGTCCCGAGGGCCACAGCGTGAGATACGAGAGAGGTCCTGACGGAACCACGGTGACATTGAGTGAGTATGCCTGGGCGTCGGCCGGAAGTCCGCAGGGGCTCTGGCGGACCGCGAAAGTCCGTGTGGCGTGGATTCCCGCCAGTGCCGGTCCGCCCAGTACGCCGTCGGGGTTACGCGTATCCACAACGCGGCATGGGGTCAGAGGAACAAATTGCAGCCCGGCCGCCGGACCGCCTGTCGTGAAGGACCACAACGCGGAGCTCTCCGAGCCGCCGCTGTTCCGCGCCACGACCTTCCAATAGTAGAGCGAGTTCTGATTCAGCGGTCCCGGGCCATAACTGGTCCCCGTGATCGTCGCCACAATCGGCAGCGACCCGAGCGTGCCGAAGTAAACGTCATAGGAAGTAGCGCCGGCCGCGGCATCCCAGGTCAGGGCCGGCGACGTCGAAACGCCGGTAGTGGTATTGGTTGGGGACGTCAGAATCGGCACGCCCGGTTGTCCCAACGCGGGCCACACTCCAAAGGCTGCAACGAAGAGAACGAAGCGCCACGTCTTGCGCACCTTGCTACCTCCTGTTCGATCGGACGCTCTGGCAGCGTGGCGTCCTGACTTCCAGGCGGTAAGTCAAGCCGGTCGGGCAACAGCCACTATACCAACCCCGCCCCCCTACCGGACGATCAGGCCCTTCTGTATCGCTACGCCCAACCCTGGGCCCTGCGGCAAATTCAGAAAGCCTTCCCGGTCCACCAGTGGTGGGTTCTCCATGATCGCGAACCCATTGGTATACGCGGCCACCGGCGGGTCGTGCAGGAGCTCGATCCACGGCGCGTGCGGCCAGGATGCGATGGCGTGTAGCTGTGCGATGGTGCCGAGATTGCCTCCGCCGTGATGCGGGATCACTCTCTTGTTGTGCGCCTTGGCCAGGTCCGCGATCTCGCGAAAGCCCGTGACGCCGTCGGCCACCATCACATCGGGCTGCAGGATGTCGTAGACATTCTGTTCCAGCATCCACCGGTATTCGTGCACACCGCGATTGTTCTCGCCCCCCGCGATCGCCATGTCCGTCCGGCGGCCCAACTCGGCCAACTCATCGAAGGCGTAGCGCGGCCGCGGTTCTTCCAGCCAGAGACAGTTCAAGCGCTCGATCTCGCGGGCGGTCTCCAGCGCGCGGTGGAAGTCCCACCTCACGCCCGGCTGCCACGTGCCGAACGACTGCGCCTGGTTGGCATCGACCATGATCGCCATGTCGTCCCCCACCGCTTTGCGCACCGCTTCGACCAGGCGCACGTCTTCGCTCAATGTTTGATAGTGAGCCCGAAGCTTGATCGCCTTCCAGCCTTGGGATTTCAGCTGCAGCGCCATGCGGACCCGCTCCTCCGGCGTTGAAAGCTGGATCATGCTGGCATAGGCCGGCACGCGGTCCTTCGCCGCGCCCCACAGCTTGTAGAGCGGTTGCCCGGCAGCTTTGCCGATGAGGTCCCACAGCGCAATCTCCACACTCGAGACCGTGCGCGGGCTTCCTGCGTAGTATCGCAGCGGACCGGCCAGCTGCTCGATGTCGAAGGGGTCCTTGCCGGCGACCTGCGCCTTGGCCGCTTCCAGGCCACCACTCTCGATTGCGGGCCCGATGCCCGAGAGCCCCTGATCGGTCAGAACCTCGATGACCGACCCGCCGCCGATCCGATGCGTGCTCACGGTTCCCGGATTCCACGCCGCTTCCATCTGCCCGGTTTCGCGAACCGTCTTCAGATTCACGACCCGTATATCGGTGATCTTGAGCCGGGGCGCGGAACGTAACTGCGGCATCAGCGCAACCGCCGGCACAGACTTCAGAAAGTCTCGTCGAAGCATAAGATGCCCCCCAGCGAGAGCGTAGCAGGAATTGCCGATGCGCATTCACGGCCGCTCTCGCGGGCGTATAATCCGTTCCATGTGGACTCGGCGCGCCGTTCTTCGTGGGATTGGATCCGCCGTCGTGTTGCCGGCGCTGGGCCAGCCGCCCGCCACTTATAGGAATCCACTAGGCGTAGCCATCGCGGATCCCTATGTGCTGCGCGAGCCGGGCGGGCAATACTACCTGTATGGCACGGGCGCCGACGGTGCCACCGCCTTTCCAACCTTCAAGTCCGTCGACCTCGTGAACTGGACTCCCGTGGGTCAAACCTACGCCCGCGATCCCGACAAGTCCTGGTGTACCGGTTCCTTCTGGGCGCCCGAGGTTTTCCACGTCAACAGCAAGTTCTACATGTTCTACAGCGCCCAATGGCGCGACAATCCTGGCAACGAAAAGGAAAACTTCCGCATCGGAGTTGCGGTGGCGGACAATCCCGAGGGTCCATTCCACGACCTGCGGAATCAGCCGCTGTTCGACCCCGGCTATCCCGCGATCGATGCCGACGTGTTGTTCGACTCGGACGACCGGGCTTACCTCTACTACTCGCGCTGCTGCTACAAACACCCGGTGGAAAGTGAACTCGCCGCTTGGGCCCGGAAGCGGGGCCTGTACACCGAGATCGAGGAGAGCTGGATCTACGGCGTCGAGCTGAAGCCGGATTTCAGCGGCATCATCGGAGATCCGGTTGTCCTGCTCCGTCCCCCGGTTACGATCGCAAATCCCGACGACGCCTGGGAGGACCTCTCGGTAACTACACATGAGGTCAATCGCCGTTGGACCGAAGGCCCGTGCTCATTCAAGCGGGGCCGTAAGTACTACATGATGTATTCCGCCAACCATGTAATGGGCGACAACTACTCCATCGGTTACGCAACCTCGAATCAACCGCTGGGGCGATTCAGGAAGGCCGCCAACAATCCCGTTGTCCGGAAGAACACCGATCGCGGTGGCGACGTCGTCGGCCCAGGCCACAATTCGGTGGCCATGTCTCCGGACGGCTCGGAAATGTTCTGCGTCTACCACGCCAGACTCAAGGGGCAAAAGTCCGCCGCGCAAAGAGTGCTGTTCCTCGACCGTATGGAGATTCGAAAAGACGGCACGCTGGTAGTTCATGGCCCGGACACCACGCTCTCCCAACCGTACCCGTCGGCCCGGAAACGCCCATGAAGAAGGTCTTGATCCTATCGATACTGGCCGCCGCTTCTCTAGCGAACGCCGGAACCAGACGGCTCGCCTTCGAGGGCTTTCACGCTCTGCACAAGTTCGACCTCAAGGACCTCGGCCCGGACTTTCCCTCGGATTGGTCCGCCTACGAGTATCTCGTCCTGGAGCTACGAACCTCCACGCCGCAACGCTTTCACCTGATCGTCCAGGACAAGACCGGCGTGCGCCGCCTGATCCTCCAGCCCTTCGGACAAAACGTGTGGCTTCGCGCCGCAGTCCCCCTCAAATTCTTCAAGGGACGCGACCAGTCCGGCTTCGACCTGGCGTCCGCCAACAATCGTCCCTGGCATTCCTACTGGCTGTCCGTCTGGGGCCCCTTCGGTCCGCTCACCAAAGTGGAGGCGCTGGGATTCCTGATGGACTACCCGCTCCAGCACCCCGTCATCGAGATCCGCTCCATCCGGCTAGCCAAGGACGACCCTGGTTCCGAGATCCTGGAGAAGTTGCCTGTCGTCGATGAATTCGGGCAGTGGATCCACGCCGACTGGGCCAGGAAAATCGTCACCCTCGATCAGTTGAAAACGGACTGGGCAAACGAAGAGAAAACATTCACACCCGGCGCCTTCGACTACTGCAAGTACAGCGGCTACCAGTCAACCAAGGCCAAGGCGACAGGGTTTTTCCGCGTGGAGCAGATCGAAGGGAAGTGGTGGTTCGTAGACCCCGACGGCCACCTCTACCTGTCTATGGCCGTGCCAGGCATGGCGGGCGGAGGCGCCGAGACGCGCCCGGCCGGTCGCGAAGCCTACTATAAGGCGCTCCCGCCGCCGGACCTCGCTGCCGCCACGAGCGCGCGCGCCTACTACGGAGCGGGTCCGGTGGCCGCGTTCCGCGCATGGAACCTCTTCCGCCGCTACGGTTCCGACTGGCCGTCAAAGGCCGCCGACATGGAGTTGCGCCGCGCCGATGGCTGGGGTCTGACCAGCATCGTGTCGCGAGGAATGGAAGCTCAGCGCCGCAAGCCCTACCTCACTTACTTCACCACTCTCCCGCGCGGCGATGCCGCCAAAGTCGCGATGTATCTGGGGATGCCGGACGTCTACTCCGACGAGTTCGCCCGGTTCCTCGACCAGAGCGCCAAAGCGCAACTGACCCCGCGCAAGGACGACCCGTGGCTGATCGGCTATTTCATCGGCAACGAGCCGCCCTGGCCGCGGCGCGAGTCGGACGTGATCGACATGTACCTGGCCGGTCCGCCCACGGCCATGCAGCGCGAGATCAAAAGTTGGCTTGCCCTGGGCGACACGCCCGAACGCCGCCGCGAGTTCGTCGTAGCGGCCTTCGAGAAGTATCTGGCCATGGTGGGCGCGGCACTCAAGAAGTACGACCCCAACCACCTCAACCTCGGCATCCGCTTCGGCGGAAACCCACCCGACTACATTTCGAAAGCCGCGCGCGTGTTCGATGTCTACAGCGTAAACACCTACGAATACGAGCCCACGAAGCAGATCAAGCTCGCCTACCAGCTCTCCGGACGGCCCGTCATCATCGGTGAGTTCCATTTCGGAGTCCCGGCCGACGGCCTCGGCGCCGGGCTGGTGCAGGTGCGCGATCAGCAAGAACGCGGCGTGGCGTACCGCTACTACGTCGAGCAGGCAGCGGCGCTTCCGAGCTTCCTCGGCGCGGGCTGGTTCATCGGAGTCGACGAGTCCGTCACCGGCCGCATGGATGGCGAGAACTACAACATCGGTTTTCTGGATGTCACCGATCGCGCCTATCCCGAGCTCGTCTCCGCCGCCAAGGAAACCTTGAAGCGGCTCCTCCGAGTCCACTCGGGCCAGACGCCGCCGTTCGACCAAAGGCCGAAGGCATCCGATGCCGGCACTCCCGAAACGCCCTGGACCGACGAAGATCACGGCCTGACCTTCGGA
This sequence comes from Bryobacterales bacterium, assembly GCA_963841635.1. GTDB lineage: Bacteria > Acidobacteriota > Terriglobia > Bryobacterales > Bryobacteraceae > DASWZN01. The sequence goes on along the minus strand of CAWJDO010000002.1, from coordinate 4,970,309 downwards.
ATGAAATAGCGCGCGCGCCGCTCGGGGACGGCGAACGTTCGTTACCGGGCCGCGACCGCAAGGGAGCGACCCCAGCGACGGCCAGAGCCCTTCCCTCGGCTCGAGCCTCGGCCCGGCTGCCAACCAAATTGTGATGCCGATCCACCAATCCCGATTCGTCGCCGCGCAGGCGCGCTCCGTGGACCTCACACGCCGCTCGCTTGCAGTCGAGGCTCGGCCGGGCGGCGTACCCGCTGCGGGCCGCCGCGCGCGTCAGCAGGGTCTATCCTGGAACTGATGGTCTCGGGCCCCCGTATCGCGACGCGCATTCTCGCGGCGGCGGTCTCGTTGATCGTCTCCGCCGCGTGTCTTCACGCGCAGGCAGGCGGCTGCGAAACTCTGCCTGCTTCGAAGTCCGATGATATCGACGCCCTGGCGAGCGCCGGCCTTGCTCTGTCCCACGCGGAGCAGTATGACGCAGCGGCCGTTTGCTACCGCAAGGTCCTGGCCATCGACCCCAAGATTCCCCAGATCCAGCTCAACCTCGGCTTGGCCGAGTTCAAGAGCGGACACTTCCGCGAAGCGACGGAGCCGTTCCAGACCGCCCTGGCTCTCGACCCCCAGAACATGCAGGCGCGGACCCTGCTCGGCATGACCTACTACGGCAGCCGTATGTTCAAAGACGCCGCCGTCAGTCTCGAGATCGCGCTCGCCGCCGACCCGGAGAACACGAAGCTCCACTACTACTTCGCCGAGAGCCTGCTGTCCTCCGGCGAGTACCAGCGTTCACTGAAGGAGTTCGAGTGGTTGCAGCGCCACGACCCCGATTCCGCCGCCACGCACGTGCTGATCGCGCAGGCATTGGACGGCCTCTCCCGCCCGGAGGAAGCGATCCTGGAACTCAAGGCGGCACTCGCGCAGTCCCCCGCCGAGCCCAATGCGCATTTCGGTATCGGTTACATCTACTGGTCCCAGCAAAAAGACGATGACGCCGAACGCGAGTTTCGTCTGGAACTGGACCACGATCCAGCCAATGCGCAGGCGTGGGCCTGGCTGGCCGACGTTCTGATCCGCCGCAACGACTTTGAGAAGGCTCGGCCGCTGATCGACAAGGCGCTGTCCATCGACCCGCGCGTCCGCATCGCGCATGTCGATCTCGGAATCTGCTTTGCCCAGGACAGACAGTACGACCGCGCCATTGATGCGCTCAAGGAAGCGATCCGCCTCGACGACGCGAAAACGGACGCGCATTTTCGCCTGGCGCGCGTCTACAAGGAGGCGGGCAAACCCGCCGAATCCGCCGCCGAGTTGGCCATTGTCCGCCGTTTGCGCGAACAGAAGACCGAGGACAGCCTGCAGAAGGTGAGCAGCCCCCCGCCCGAGCTAGAGCCCTTCAAGTAGCTCGCCGCCGGCGCTTGCCTATCGCTGTTTCCCCGCGCGGGGCTTCGCGATTGCCTGCGCCCGGATCGCGGGCTTTCCCTCTTCGATCACGTAGAACTGATCGGCCCTGACGCCATGGAATTCCTGCCGGACCCCGGTCGGCCAGGTCACTTCGACGCTGTCGATCTGCGTGCTCGCCCCCAGCCCGAAGTGCGCGCGCAGATCGCTCTGCGAGATGTAGCTGCCACCCGCGGCGATCTCGCGCATCTGAGAAATGCCGCCGGCCTTCAACCGGATGCGTGCGCCCAGGGCATCCCGGTTGCTCCGCGTGCCCACCAGCTTGAAGCTCGCGAAGTGATTGCTTCCCCCGCTGCGGTTTCGCAGCACCGACGGAGGGTCGTCGTTGTTCCCCACCACAATGTCCTCGTGGCCGTCGTTGAACAGGTCCGCAAAGGCAGCGCCGCGCCCGAGGTGCGGCACCGAGAAGCCGTTCCCGTGCGCTTGCGCGTCCGCGGTCACGTCGGTAAACGTGCCGTTGCGGTTGTTATGAAACAGCAGGCTGATCTGCTTGTAATGACCCTTTACGGTCGAACTTTCCACGCCCTGGTATACGTGCCCGTTGGCGATGAACAGGTCCACCCAGCCGTCGTTATCGAAGTCGGTGAAGCCGCCTCCGAAGCTCAGGAAACGCGCGGTGATGGTGGCGATACCCGCCTTGCGGCTGACTTCCTCGAACGTCCCGCCTCCGGTATTGCGCCACAGATGGTGAGGCACATCCGCAAAGTCGGATACGTAGAGGTCCAGCAATCCGTCGTTGTCGTAGTCGCCCACCGAGAGGCACATGGCCGCCATGGTGCCTCCGTCCTCGTTCAACCCCACGCCCGCCGTCAGTCCCGACTCGGTGAAGGTGCCGTCGTGATTGTTGTGGTAGAGATAAATCTCCATGCCGTCGTTGGATGCAAACAGATCGGGCCAGCCGTCGTTGTCGTAGTCGGATGCAATCACTGATAGATTCTTGCCGTTGGGCTGATACATCTTCGCGGCCTTGGTTACGTCGGTAAACGTGCCGTCGCCGTTGTTGTGGTACAGGACGCCCGGAGTGCCGCGATACACCCCCGGTGGGCAGCTCGATTCCGCGCCGGCGGTGATACAGGTCTGCTTCACCTCCGGCCCGAAGTCCACATAGCCGCCCGTGTACAAGTCGAGGTACCCGTCGCGGTCGTAGTCGAAAAAGGTGGCGCCCAGGTGCAGGCGCGTGCCGAACTCGGTGCCGTCCACGTGCGCCTTCGCGGTGACATCGCTGAAGGTGCCGTTCCCGTTGTTGCGATACAGCACGTTCTTGCCGTACTGCATGACGTAGAGATCGGGGTTCCCGTCGTTGTCGTAGTCGCCAACTACGCAGCCCAGCCCATAGCCGGTCCCCGGCGCGCCGGCCTTTTCAGTCACGTCCGTGAACGTGCCGTCGCCATTGTTGCGGTACAGAGCGTTGCGAGCCTGGAGACCCTGCCCGTAGAGATCGCGCGCGCTGACCAGATAGATGTCCGGCCATCCGTCCCCGTCGAAGTCGAACACGCAGACTCCCGGACCTGCTTCGTCCATGATGTTGGCGACGCCCTTGTTGCCCTTGAGGTGGACAAAGCCGATCCCCGCCTCCTTCGTGATGTCATCGAAGCGCGGCGTGGCACTCTCGTCGGTGCTGGCGCCGGCAAACGCCGTGGCTAGGAGCGACAGCCCCACCACGACGCAGGCCGGAATCAGCAACCGGGCCGGTGACACCATTCTCTTTGGATACGATCGGATTGCAGGCAAGCCAATACTCATCGACCTGGGCCACCGCTCTCCAGCGCGGTAGGGAAACGTTTCCCGACCCGCCCCCGCGGTGCATCCGCCAATTATCTCACGCGCGAGCGCATTTCAGTATCTTTTGCCGGCACTCGCGTCCGGGCGTTGGTGACCACATGAGTTACACATGCTGATCGTGGCATGGAACCCTCTATCTGGAGTTAGTCGCCAGGGGAAACGTTTCCTGGGATGTCGCAGCAAGTTATCTCCCGACTTGACGCGAGTTACTCTCCATCTATGCGTGGAACGTTTATCCGACTCGTACGACCGCTGCTCCTCGGACGCCCGGGCCGGGCGATTTCTCCGAGCCCGCGTGGAAACGTATCCAGGCAAACCCGCGAATTACCAGCTGCGTTGGCTCGAGGTTCGGAACAACCGGGCCAGGCTCGAGAATCATGCGAGCCGAGGCGACTCGCGCGTGCCCCAGAACGTGTCGTAACAATCCCCGCAATCGCCTTAAAACACAGCGTTGGTACAGTACCATACCGTAACCCTCTACTAAAGAAGTATTAGCCTCCCTACAATCAGTCCGGCCTCTTACGACGCCACAGAAGCGTCGGGAGGCCGAGGGAAATCTCGCTCAAGGAGAGAAATGTGAAGTACCTCAGACTTAGTCCGTTACTGCTGCTGTCCCTTCTCATGCTGGCCTTCGCGTTCCAAGCCGCAGCGCAGGAGGCGACAATCGCTGGAACCGTTACAGACCCCTCCGGGTCGGCGATTCCCGGCGCTAAGATTACCATCACGAACAACGACACCTCCGCGGCTCGCCAGGTCGTGAGCAACGAGGCGGGCCAATACACCGCCCCAAGTCTTGGAATCGGCAAGTACACCGTCAAGGTGGAGGCCGCCGGTTTCAAGAGCGCAGAGCAGAACGACATCGTCCTGAACGTGGGCGCTCACGCTCGTGTCGATGTCCAGCTTAAGATCGGTGAATCCAAAGAGACCGTCACCGTCGAAGCCGTAGCCACCCGGATCCAATCGGATTCCAGTGAAGTCAGCGAAGTCGTTACCGGCCAACAGATGACACAGTTGGCCACCAACGGTCGCAACCTGGTTAACCTTGCGACCCTGACGCCGGGCGTGTCCTCCACTGTGGCTGATTTCAATGGCCCCAGCGCGCAGGGCAGCGGCTTCACCATCAGCTTCAACGGCCAGCGCCCCGACCACAACGTCTGGATGGTGGACGGCGGTGAGAATTACGACCGCGGCTCGGGCGGAAAATTCAACATCATGCCGTCCATCGATTCCGTGGCCGAGTTCCGGGCTCTCACCTCCAACTACTCCGCCGACTACGGACTCAATTCCGGCGCGACCCTCAGCCTGGTCTTCAAGTCCGGCACCAAGGACTTTCATGGCGGCGCCTGGGAGTTCTTCCGCAATGACGCGTTGGACGCGGCGAACTTCTTCACCAACAAGGCCGGCGCGAAACAGGCGGAACTGCGCTATAACGTGTTTGGATTCAACATCGGTGGTCCTGTGGTCCTGCCGTTCTACAACAAGGACCGCAACAAGACCTTCTTCTTCGCCAACATAGAGTGGCGGCGCTACATCGCCGGCGGCTCGAACACCGTTCAGACGCCCTCGACCGCGATGGAGAATGGCATATTCCCATCCACCATCACGGTGCCCACCGCCGTGAATGCCAACGAACTCGCCCGCTTCACCTCGCTGGGTCTGACCCCCGGCCAGGCCTTCCCCAACAACACCATTCCGTCCAGCCTGATCAGCCCGCTGGCCAAGTCGTTTATCGGGCTTGGAATCTACCCTGCGGTCAATACGACTTCGGGCGGATTCCCCGCGTTTACCGGCGGCGCCAACGCCCCCACCTACGTGGGCGAACAGATCATGCGTATCGACCATCACTTCAACGACAAGTTCTGGATCTTTGGCCACTATGTGTGGGAACAGCTCAGCCAGACCTACGGGACGAGCCTCTGGAGCGGGTCCAACCTTCCCACCGTCGGCGACGTGTTTGCCAACCCGTCCTGGAGCGGCGTCGTCCACGGCACGTACACCATCAGCCCGACCCTCGTCAACGAAGCGTCGTTCAACTACGGCGCGAATAACATCAACGTAACGCCCACCGGGATTTTCGCGCGCAGCAGCGCCGTCAATCCGCCCGAGTTGTTCCCGGGCAACGCGTTGGACCGCCTGCCGGCCGTCGCCATCAGCAGCGGCCTCAGTAACACCTACGATGTCTCCAACTATCCCTGGGCCAATACCTACCGGAGCTACCAGCTTCGCGAGGATCTCTCCTGGAGCCACGGCCGCCACAGCATGAAGTTCGGCGGCCAGTATATGGTCAACGTCAAGACCCAGCAACTGTTTGGCCATACCCAAGGCAACTACACTTTTGACGGCAGCTATACGGGCGCCGGCTTCGCCGACTTCCTGCTCGGCTACGCCGCCAGCTACAACGAACTGGCCGTTCAGGACAGCGGAGACTGGCATAGCAACACCGTCGCGCTCTACGGGCAGGACGACTGGCGCGTGAACAATCGCCTCACCCTCAACCTCGGCTTGCGCTGGGAAGGTATTCCCCACACCTACGAAGTGAACAATCGCATGTCCAACTTCTACCCGCAGATGTATAACCGGGCGAACGCGGCGATTGTGCTCCCCAACGGGAACGTCAGCCCCAACAGCCCGGGCCTGGCTCCCGGCGTTGGTGCGGCTTCCGTCCTCCAGCTGTACCAGAACGGAATGTCGATCACCGGCCAGAACGGCGCTCCCACCTCTATCGTCCAGAACCACTGGAACAACTGGGGCCCCCGGATTGGCTTTGCCTATGACTTGACCGGCCAGGGCAAGACCGTTGTTCGCGGCGGATTCGGCATCATGTACGAACGCGTTCAGGGTAACGACGTGTACAACATGGGCGCGAACGCCCCCTTCAGTGCGGCCCCGACCGTGAGTAACGTATTCTTCAACAACCCGTTGCAGAGCGTCCTCACCGGTCAGACCGCCACCGCGCCGATCACCACCACCGGGATCACCGGCGAGGACGAGTTCAACTACAAGAACCCCACCACCTATCAATGGAGCATGGGCGTTCAGCACGAGGTCTGGCACGGAGCTGTGCTCCAGGCGTCGTATGTCGGCAACGTCGGGATCCACCAGAGCGAAGCGATTGACATCAACGCCCCGTTCTACACCAGCGCGAACCTCGCCCAACGCCAACAGGTGATCGCCGGAACTTTGAACGTCGATCAGATCCGGCCTTACCCCGGCTATGGACAGATCCTGATGTACGGCGACGGGGGCCGTTCCAAGTACAACGCGCTCCAGACCGAATTCCGAATGCAGGCCACCAAGGGCCTCACCCTGCAAGTCGCCTACACCTACTCGCACACCTATGACACCAGCACCGGCATATCCGTCAACGGGAACGCCGGCGACCTGGACACGCTGTCGAATCCTTACAACCGCGCCTACGATTGGGGCTTCAGTTCCTATGACCGCCCCAACGTTTTCCTCGCCAGCTACATCTACGACCTGCCCCTCTTCCAAAACGGCAGTGCCGTGCTGAAGACGGTTGCGGGCGGCTGGAAGCTGTCCGGCATCGTGACCGCGGAGTCGGGCATTGCGTACACCGAGACGATGCCCGGAAACACTCTGGGCATGGGCGGCAACGTTACCAACCGGCCGAACCTGACCGGGTCGATTTCCTATCCGAAGGCGTTTAACGGCAGTGGCGACTTCGTCTGGTACAACGCTTCCGCGTTCGCTGAGATTTCGACGAAGGAGGGCAACCTTGGGACCTTCGGCAACGAGCCCAAGGGCGTCATTCGCGGACCTGGACGGCAGAACTGGGACGTCTCCCTGTTCAAAGACTTCTCCTTCAAGGAGAAGGCCACGGTCGAATTCCGCTTTGAGACATTCAACACCTTCAACCACACCCAGTGGAACGGGTTGAATGTCACACTCGGTAGCGGTGCCGGCGTCATCACTTCGGCGTTCGACGCGCGCACCATACAGCTCGGAGCTAAGTTCCTTTTTTAGTCTCGTTGTGATTTGAGACTAGCCGCCCGCGCCGTCCCACAGGCGCGGGCGGTTCTTGTCCCACCCGAATGCCTGCCGAATCCCGCTGGAGCGCTCGTTGTGTGAGCGCTCGTTGTGTCTGCCTGAATCAGTAGAGGTGCTATAATGCCCCACGTATTCAGTCTCGTTTTTTGGGGGAGTTCGAGGATGGATGGGGCGCACCTCCGCGAAGAGCCGCACGTCGTCTTTGACGAACCGGAACAGGAGGCTATCCGCCAGCAGTTGGAGCGGATGCTGGCAAACCCGCTGTTCAAGTACAGCAAGCGCTACCCGAATCTCCTCCGGTATGTTGTGGAAAAGACGCTCGATGGCCAGACTGCCGAGTTGAAGGAACGGTCGCTTGGGGTGGCGGTATTCGGCCGCGAACCGGACTACGACACCAACGTCGACCCGGTAGTGCGAGCTACCGCCGGTGAAATCCGCAAGCGCATCGCGCAATATTATCACGAGGCTGGGCACGCCACGGAAGTCCGAATTGATTTGTCGCCGCGGTCCTATATTCCGGAATTCGAGATACCTTCCCCGATTCAGCCGGCCGTCGTGGCGACTCCGCCAGCGGCGCCGCCGGCCGCCGGTCAGCCGGCCTTTCACTGGCGCGGGCTCGCCGCCGGGGCAGCCATCGGGCTGCTGGTTGCGGCGATCGTCTGGCTCAAACCCTGGGCAAGGCAAAGCGACCTCGAGCAGTTCTGGAAGCCCGTTCTCGATTCCTCAAATACCGTTCTGCTGTGCATCGGGCAGCGTGAGTTCCTGGGCTCCTCACCCGAACCGGGACAGATCGCGCATGCGGACCTGCCCACCGCTCCCAGCGTGCCCATCACGCTTTTTCAGCTGTATTATTTGGGCAGCCAGAATCTGTCCCTGCCCGACGTCAGCACCGTCGGCAGGCTCACCGGACTCCTCCAGACTAAAGGGAAGTCGTTCCGTATCCGCGGCCAACTCTCCACGGATTTCGCCGAGTTGCGCGATGGGCCGGTGGTCCTCGTTGGCGCTTTCGACAACGACTGGACCATGCGGCTGACCGGGCCCATGCGGTTCACCTTCGAGCGCGATCATGACACGTTCTGGATTAGAGACCGCCAGAATCCGTCCAGGCGCGATCGCGTCGTGGATTACCGGACACCTTACCTGAGCCTCTCCGATGACTACGCCCTGATTTCCCGCACGCTGGACCCCACCACCGCGCGCATGGTCGTCGTCGTCGGAGGGCTCACCGGCTATGGCACCATCGCGGCGGGCGAGTTTCTCACCGACCCCACCTATCTCGAATCGTTGGCCAAACGCGCGCCGAGGGGCTGGGAGCGCAAGAACATGCAGTTGATCCTGGCGACCAAAGTCATTCATGGCACCTCCGGACCACCGCGGATCCTCGACGAGTACTTCTGGTAGGCAAACCGCTGCCGGGTATTGAGTTGAATGGTGGGCGGTCGCGGGCTCGAACCGCGGACCTCCTGCTTGTAAGGCAGGCGCTCTAACCAACTGAGCTAACCGCCCGCTCCACAACGCAGTGTCTCACACTTTGAGGGCACGGACCGAACTGCCGGCCCTTAGCCCCGGCACCGGAACGTGTCGCGAATCCGATCGACCTGCTGCCTGATCCCAACGCCTGCCGGATCGAGCGACATCCCGAAGAACGCCGCCGTGTGGTTCGTGCCAGGGCACACCGCCATCTCGACCTCCGAGTGCAGCACGATGACCTTCCCGTGAGTGTCGTATCGGGCATGATTGACTTGTGAGCGGAGCCGAGGTTGATGCTGGCGCCCCGCAGCTCGCCGGGGAGTAACTTGCTTTTCCCCCCTCCAGTGCGATTTACTAAGTCGCACCGGGCCTGGGACATGGCGAGAAGCGCTTCCGGTAACCCATGCGGAGCGGGGCCGAACGCCTTGGGGCCGGCCGATTTCACCTATGGGCTTTGAGCCCGCTGTCGTATCTGGCCGCCCTTCCGGTCCACCCGGTTGAGCCTCGAGCTCGTATAGGTAGGTGCCGTTTGGTCCTACCCTGCTTCGCCGGTTCGCCCGACTTACCTCGGGCGCGCCGGCCGCCGGAATTTCCGGCGTGCGCGATTCTTGGCGCCGAGATCGCCCGGCCCCGCTCCCGCATAGAAAGGTAGTTACAGTATGCCATTTGCAGCCCTGGATCTGCACAAGAAAATCGTCGAAGCCGTCCTGCTCGACGACCACGGCGCGCCCGTCTGGCGCGGCCGTTTCCCCGCCACCCGTACCGCGCTGGAGAACTTCGCCCGCGCGCACCTCACTCCCCAACACCACCTCGCCCTGGAGGCCACCACCAACACCTGGGCCGTGGTCGCTATCCTGGAACCGTTCGTGGCCGAGGTGGTGGTCTCCAATCCCCTCCGCACCCGCGCCATCGCCAGCGCCAAGATCAAAACCGACCGCGTGGATGCCCTGGTGCTCGCCCAACTGTTGCGCAGCGACTTCCTGCCGCGGGTCTGGCAACCCGATGCCGGTACCCGCCACCGGCGCTCCGTCTCCACCGAACGCGCCAACCTGGTGGCCGATCAGACCCGCCTCAAGAATCGCATCCACGCCGTGCTTCACCAGCGCCTCATCGAGCCTCCCGCCGGCGATCTGTTCCAGCCCGCCTCCCGTCGCTGGCTGGAGCGGCTCGAACTGGACCCGCTGGGCCGCCAGACTCTGGACCGCCACCTGCGCCAGCTCGCCCGCCTGCAGGAGGAACTTACCGCGCTCACCGATGAGCTGGCCATCGAAGCCCACGCCGATCCGCGCGTCCGCCTGCTCATGACTCTGCCGGGAGTGGACTTCCCCGTGGCCCAGACCCTGCTGGCCGCCTTGGGCGAGGTGGACCGCTTCTGCGACGGCAACCGCGCCGCGGCCTATCTGGGGCTGGTGCCTTCCACGCATCAATCGGCGGAACATTGCTATCACGGCCGCATCACCAAGCAGGGCAACAGCCACGCCCGCTGGATGATGGTGCAGGCGGCGCAGGCGCTGGCCCGGCATCCCGGACCGCTGGGGGTGTTCTTCCGCCGCATCCAAAAGAAGAAGAACCGCAACGTGGCGGTGGTGGCCACGGCGCGCAAGCTGGTCACCATCGCCTGGCACATGCTGCACGCCAACGAGCCCTACCGCTACGCGCAACCGGCCACGCTCGAGGCCAAGTTCAGCCGCCTGCGCATCCGCGCCACCGGCCAGCGCAAGCGCACCGCTCCGGCCAAGGGCACGCCGCGCGCGGCCGCGTACGGCACCGGAAAACCCACCCGCGCGGTGCCCAGCCTGGACCAGGTCTGCGCCGCGGCCGAGTTGCCGGCCCTGCCCGCGGCCGCTCCCGGCGAACTCCGCATGCTGGAGCGGAGCGGCACGGCGGCTTTCGCCGAGCAGATCCGAAAACCGAAACGCGTGGCGCGGCGATCCGCGTAGAAGCTCGCTTCGTCTTCCGGGATTGTGAGTAAGGGCAGAGCGGTGGCGCGTCAAGGCCAAGCCCCTGCGGGGCGCTACGCGGCCTTGACCCGCCACCGCTCTGCCCTTCGGATCCTATGAGGAAGACGAAGCGAGACACCAAGCCAGCCCCGGCCTGGCACGGCCAAAAAACTTGCGCCAGGGGTGCGGATTTCAGTTGACACAATCATAGGTAGATACTCACCTCTCCGCGAAAGCTCTTCGCCGCCGCGCCCCGAAGGTCTGCGCGCCCCGGGGATCCAAGCTGTACCGGGCCGACACTTTGGCCAGATCGGGAGCGAAGCCGTAATTCTTCCCGCGCTGCCCCGCCAGCCCTCGAAAGTACGCCACCATATCGGACTGAAGTTGTTCCAGCGTGAATTCCCTGGCTCCCCGGTTGGTGTTCCGAATACAACTGCGCCAGCCCGAGCCCCACCGTCCCCGGCTCCTCAGCCGCGAGCGCCGCCCCGGCCAACAAAAGCCCGATGGCTGCAATTCGACCCCTCATATGCCCCTCCGTACTCCCGTCATACCATGGGAGCCGGTCACCAGCTTCGCCCCAGTATTTCCCCCATAGTCCCACCAACGCCAGCCACCAGCGGGCCCCTGCGCCGGACTTCGTGCCATACAATCGGTGCGCGGCGGCCAGGCCACCGGGCACCGAACCGCGACCGTGAGGGAGTTGCCATGGCCCTGCGGGCCAAACGGAACTGACACGGGCCAAAAAAGACCAAACGGACCCATAAACCCACTGGAATCAACAAAAACCTAAAAAACGAACCCACCATTCGCCATGTCTTCAGCAACAAAAAAGCCGGCCCAAGGGGAATTCCCCAAGGGCCGGCTTCACCAACCATCGGCCATCAACCATCGGCCATCGACCGGCCCGGCTCTACGCCGTCCGCATCGACTCGCTCTTGTCGCCGCTGATGGCAGCCTGCGCCGCCGCCAGCCGCGCGATCGGCACCCGGTACGGGGAGCAGGATACGTAGTTCATCCCCACCCGGTAGCAGAACTCCACCGAGCTCGGCTCGCCGCCGTGCTCGCCGCAGATCCCGATCTCGAGATCCGGCCGCGTCTTCCGGCCCAGTTGGACCGCCTGCTTGATCAGCCGCCCCACGCCGTCCTGATCCAGCACGGCGAACGGATCGGCCTTGAACAGCTTCAGGTCTTCGTAGCGCTTCGAGAACTTCACGTAGTCGTCGCGCGAAATTCCAAGCGTGGTCTGCGTCAGGTCGTTGGTCCCGAAGCTGAAGAACTCCGCCTCGGCCGCTACCTCGTCCGCCGTCAGCGCCGCCCGCGGGATCTCGATCATCGTCCCGACCATGTACTTCTGGTCCTTCAGGCCCGCCTTCGCCAGCACTTCATCGGCGACCGCGGTCACGATCGCCTTCTGATTCTCGAGCTCCTTCACGTTTCCGATGAGCGGAATCATGACCTCGGGAATCACCTTGATGCCCTTCTTGGCCACCTGCGCCACGGCCTCGAAAATCGCCCGCGCCTGCATCTCCGTGATCTCGGGATAGAGGATGCCCAAACGGCATCCGCGCAACCCCAGCATCGGGTTGAATTCGTGCAGCCCCTCGACCACCTCGAGCAGTTCGGGGATGCGCTTCTTCAACTCGCCAACGGTCACGTTGTAAGTGGCCGCCAGTTCCTTCTTCTGCTTGCTGTCGAGGTACGGCAGCGTGGCCACGTCCACCATCAACTGCTCGCGCTTCGGCAGGAACTCGTGCAGCGGAGGATCGAGCGTGCGGATCACCACCGGGAATCCGTCCATCGCCGTGAACAGCCCCGCGAAATCCTTGCGCTGCATCGGCAGAAGTTTCAACAGCGCCTTGCGCCGCTGCTTCTCGTCCTTGGCCATAATCATGGCCTGCATGTGCTCGATGCGGTCCTGCGCGAAGAACATGTGCTCGGTGCGGCACAGGCCGATGCCCTCGGCTCCGAAGCGTCGTGCGGCCTTTGCGTCACGCGGAATGTCCGCGTTGGCGCGCACGCCGAACTTGCCGCGGAACTCGTCCGCCCACGTCATGAACGTCGCCAGAAGGCCGGAACTCGGATCGGCTTCTTCGGTCTGCGCCTGGCCGGCATACACTTCGCCCAGCGAGCCGTCGATCGAAAGCCAGTCGCCTTCCTTCAGCACCAGCGCCTTGCCATCCGCTCCCACCACGCTGACCGTCTTCTTGTGCTCGTTCACCTGGACCGAGCCCGCGCCCGCTACGCACGGCGTCCCCATGCCGCGGCACACCACCGCCGCGTGGCTCGTCATGCCGCCGCGCGAAGTCAGAATGCCCTTGGCCACTTCCATCCCGTGAATATCGTCCGGAGCCGTCTCGGCGCGCACCAGCAGCACCGGACCGGTCTTGGCGAGGATCACCGCATCGTCCGCCGTGAACGCGATCTTGCCCACCGCGGCGCCCGGCGAGGCCGGCAGCCCGGTCGCAATCTTGTTCAGGCTCTTGCGCGACGCCGGCACAATCACCGGATGCAGCAACTGATCGAGCTGCATCGGTTCCACGCGCAGAATCGCTTCCTTCTTGTCGATGAGCCCTTCGTTGACCATGTCCACGGCGATCTTCACCGCCGCCGGCCCGGTCCGCTTTCCGTTGCGCGTCTGCAGCATGTACAGCTTGCCGTCCTGGATCGTGAACTCGAAGTCCTGTATGTCGCGGTAGTGCTTCTCCAGGCTCGACGTGATTTCGCGGAGCTCCTTGAACACCGCCGGCATCAACGTCGCCAGCTCGGTGATCGGACGCGGCGTGCGGATGCCCGCCACCACGTCTTCGCCCTGCGCGTTGGTCAGGAACTCGCCGTAGAATTCTTTGTCGCCGGTCGCCGGGTTGCGCGTGAAGCCCACGCCCGTGGCCGAGGTCTCGCCCATGTTCCCGAACACCATCGCCTGCACGTTGACCGCGGTCCCCAGATCGTCCGGAATCTTGTTCATCTTCCGGTAGTGGATCGCGCGCGGATTCATCCACGAGCGGAACACGGCGTCGCGCGACATCTCGAGCTGCACGTTCGCGTCCTGCGGGAACGGCTTGCCGGTCTTCTTCTCGATCAGCGCCTTGTAGCCCACGATCACGGCCTTCAGGTCTTCCGCCGTCAGGTCGGTGTCCAGCTTGGCCTTGGCTTTCTTCTTCTGGCCGTCGAAAACGTGTTCGAACTCCGCCTTCGGAATCTCGAGCACCACGTTGCCGAACATCTGGATGAAGCGGCGATAGCAGTCGTACGCGAAACGCGGATTGCCGCTGCGCGCTTCGTGCGCCTTCACCGTTTCATCGTTCAGGCCCAGGTTCAGGATGGTGTCCATCATGCCCGGCATCGAGAACTTCGCGCCGCTGCGGACGCTGACCAGCAGGGGGTTCTTTACGTCGCCCAGCTTCTGGCCCATTCGCTCTTCGAGCAGCGCCAGGCACTTCGCGCTCTGCTCTTTGATCTCCGCGGTCAGTTGGTTGTTGTTCTCGTAGTAAACCTTGCAGACGTCGGTGGAAATCGTGAAGCCGGGAGGCACCGGCACGCCCGCCCGCGACATCTCCGCGAGGCCTGCGCCCTTTCCGCCCAGGGTATCCTTCATCTTTCCGTCGCCGTCGGCCGTGCCGCCGCCGAAGGAATAAACGTATTTACTCATAAGTCTTGCTTTCTCTCCTGTAACGACCGCTCCATTGGGAAAGCGTCCCTTCATGGGTGCGGCTCGGTTTTGTCGGCGCCCGCGCTGGCGGACGCCTCTGTGGCAACAATCTCAGAGAAATCGGCGATGGCCGAAGACTCGCTTAACAACTGGTGCAGTAACGTAAGACGATTGCGCCGGACATCGGGGTCGGGCGCGTTGACTAGGACTTTATCGAAGAACAAATCCACCTGCGGCCGGATCGAAGCGATCGCTTCGAGTGCGGCCTGGTACTGCTTCTTGCCGCGCGACCGTTTCACGCGCCGCCGCAGCTTTTCGAACGCCTGGAACAATTCCGTCTCGGGCCCCGGCTCGAGCCTTGCGGCGTCGACGCCGCCGGGGTGGGCCGGCGCTTCTCCCCGCTCAGCCGCGCCCTGCAGTGCGGGGGTTTCCGCCGGTTCAGCCGCGGCCTGCGGTGCGGGAGTTTCCGCCGGAGTAGCCGCGCCCAGCGGTGCCGGCGCTTCCGCCGGAGTAGCCGCGCCGTGTGCCGCAGGCCCTTCCGCCGGCCCGCCCTCGGCGCCGCCACCCCCAAACTCAGCCTGGCGCAAAATGTTCTTGATCCGTTTGAAGCTCGCCGCCAGCGGTTCGAAATTCTCCGTGGGCCGCACCGCCTGGATCGCCGCCAGCCGGCTCTCCACGTCAGGAAGGTTGTCGTGACCGGCCGCCAGCACGGCGTTCACTTCGTCGTACCGGAATCCGCGAATGTCCTTGAAGTAGTACCGCACGCGATCGAGCAGAAACTCCGCGAGCCCTTGATCTCCGTCCGCGAGTTTGGAAAGAGAGAGGCTGAGCCTCCCCTCCACCAGGATCTTCACTACGCCCTGCGCCGCGCGCCGCAACGCCAGCGGATCCTTCGACCCCGTCGGCACCAGGCCGATCTTGAAGCAGCCCTGCAACGTATCGAGCTTATCGGCGAGCGAAAGCAGCCGGCCCGCCGGAGTCGCGGGGATCGCGTCTTCCATGCTCTCCGGCTTGTAGTGCTCGTAGATGGCGCGCCACACTTCTTCCGGCTCGCCCTGCTCCCGCGCGTAGAGCCCGCCCATCACGCCCTGGAGCTCGGTCAGCTCCTTGACCATATCGGTGGTGAGGTCGCATTTCGCGAGCAGCGCCGCCCGCTCCACCGGCGCCGGGTCCGCCTTCGCCTGCTTCGCCAGCTTTCGCGCCAGCTTCTGCACGCGCTTGGTCTTCGCCAGGTACGATCCCAGCTTGGTCTGGAAGGTGACGTGAGCCAGGTCGGCCACGCGATCCGCCAGCGTCTTCTTGAGGTCCACGCTCCAGAAGAACCGCGCGTCGTTGAACCGCGCCCGCGTTACGCGCTCGTTGCCTTGCCGCACCAGACCCTCGGGATCGGAGCTGGTGTTCATCACCGCGACGAAGTGCGGCGCCAGGCGCCCTTCCTCGTCCTCCACCGAAAAGTACTTCTGGTGATGGCGCATCACCGTCACCAGCACCTCGGCCGGCAGGCTCAGGTACTCTTTGTCGAACGTGCCGAGAACCGGGCTCGGCCGCTCCGTGATATAGGCCAGCGTCTCGAGCAGCGCCGCGTCTTCTTTGATCCGCAGGCCCTTGCCCATGAGCAGGGCGTCGATCTGCGCGCCGATCTTGATGCGCCGCACCGCGCCCGAAACGATCACGCCGTTCTCGTAGAGCTGCTTGTCGAAGTCCTCGATCGTTACCGGCACCTGCGCCGCGCCAAGTTGCCGGTGCCCCGAGCTCACCGCGCCCGATCGCACCCCCGCGATCTCGAACGGAACCACCTCGGTCCCCGCCAGCGCCACCAGCCACCGGATCGGCCGTATGAACCGCGGCCCGCCCTTCGACCCCCAGTACATGGTCTTCGGCCACTGTATCTTGAGGATCAGTTCCGGCAGCGCGCCGGCCAGAATGTCGCGCGACGCCAGTCCAGCGGTCTTCTTGCGATATGCCAGGTACTCGCCGCGCGGAGTCGCGTGCCGTTCCAGCGCCGCCACGTCCACGCCCATCTTGCGCGCGAAGCCCAGCGCCGCGCCCGTCGGCTGCCCGTCTTTGAAAGCCGCGGAAACCGGTGGACCGGTGACCAGTTCCTCCGCGTCCGCCTGCCGTTCGGCCAGTTCCGCCGCGCGCAGCACCAGCCGCCGCGGCGTGGCATCGGTCCGAATGCCGCCGGCCTCGAGCCGTTCCGTCGCCAGGAGGTCGCCGAACAGTGACGACAGGCTCGCCAGCGCCGGCTCTATCATCCAGTCCGGAATTTCCTCGGTGCCGATCTCGAGCAGGAACGGGACGCTCATTGCGCCACCTCCGCCGGAACCGCGACAGGAGTCTGTTGATCGACCCAACAGGCCGCCGCGCCCAGCGCCAGCTTGCGCACCCTCCCGATCACCGCCACGCGTTCGGTCACGCTGATCGCACCGCGCGAGTCGAGCAGGTTGAACAGGTGCGAACACTTCAGCACGTGTTCGTAGGTGGGCAACACCGGGAAGCGGGGCTTCTCGGCGTAGTCCGGATACAGCGCCAGCAGCCGCTGGCATTCCGCCTCGTGCAGGTCGAAGAGCTTCCACAAAGTGGGCACGTCCGCCAGTTCGAAGTTGTAGACCGAGTTCTGCAACTCGTCCGCCAGCCGCACGTCGCCGTAGCTCACCCCGGGCGCCCACTCGATGTCGTAGACGCTGTCCTTGACTTGCAGGAACGCGGTCAGCCGCTCCAGTCCGTAAGTCAGCTCCGCCGGCACCAGGTCGAGATCGATGCCGCCGCACTGCTGGAAGTACGTGAACTGCGTGATCTCCAGGCCGTCCAGCATCACCTGCCACCCCACGCCCCAGGCGCCCAGCGTCGGCGCCTCCCAGTTGTCCTCTTCGAACTTGATGTCGTGTTTGCGCAGGTCGATGCCGATGGCTTCGAGACTCCCCAGGTACTGGTCGATGACGTCGGCCGGCGATGGCTTGAGGATCACCTGCAGCTGCCAGTGCTTGTACAGCCGGTTGGGATTCTCACCGTACCGCCCGTCGGCCGGCCGCCGGCTCGGTTGCACATAAGCGACCCGGTAGGGCTTCGGTCCCAGCACCCGCAGGAACGTCTCGGGCGCCATGGTGCCCGCGCCCACCTCGACATCGTACGGCTCTTGAATGACGCAGCCGCGGTCCGACCAGTACTTCTTCAACTTGAACAGGACGTCTTGAAAGGTGTCCATCGCTTCTCTTTACGGAGCGGTCTCCAGCAACGGCATCGTCACCAGCCTGCGCTCGATGTGCTCCTCGATCGACCGCACCAGCAGGCGCCGCAGATCGGCCGCCGTTTCCCGGGTCCAGGTCCGCTCGGTGAGCCGCGCCACTGGGGTGTACAACATCTCTTCAGCAATCTCCATCGATTCGACGGCGACTCTCAGCTCCGGCAAAATTCCCGAGAGCCTGACGGCCCACAGCAGGAAGTAATTCGTCGCCTGCCATACGCCCCCGGCCTCGCGCGTCCTGAGGAACTCCAGCACCGCGACCAGAAGCCGGAAGAACCGCTCGTTCGCCTCCGCCGGAGGAAGGAGTTGCTCCGAGACTTCGGACATCACATCGAGCGCAACGCCCGCCGCGTAATCCGGCGCCAGACTGAACTGCGAATGAATCAACTCGCAGGAATCCAGATTGACCAGTTCCCTGGTCTCCCGCTGGAAGTAGTACAACTTGACGTGCGAGAGCCGCTCCAGGCCGCTGCCAAACGGACTCTTCGGCCGCCGCGCGCGCTTGGCCACTCCGCGCAACTTACCCTGATCCCGGGTGAGGAAACTAACGATCAGATCCGATTCCTTG
The DNA here is from genome assembly GCA_963841635.1 of Bryobacterales bacterium. Classification (GTDB taxonomy): domain Bacteria; phylum Acidobacteriota; class Terriglobia; order Bryobacterales; family Bryobacteraceae; genus DASWZN01. Next base: position 4,952,211 of record CAWJDO010000002.1, on the reverse strand, counting down.
AGAGGAAACGTTCGCAAAATCAAGGCTTCGCTGACACGCGCCGGCACACGCGGATATTTCAGGGTAGCACGGTCCGGAGCCCTACGCCGTGGCGCGCACTGGGCCCGGAAATCGCGCCCGCTCCGCGGCGGCCCGGCTCGCGAACTCCGGCAGCGCGGGAGCGCCCCGAGGCCTTGCGCGACCTCGACGGCCACGCCGCCCCGACGCCGTCCGCGGCGCGGTCCGATCGTAACGGGCGGGCCGCCTCGGCCGCGATCGCTCGCCTTGCCGGGCGCCCCTTAGAGGCCGTCGTCGGCCGAGTGGACTCCGGGCTTCAGATCCTCCGCCATCCGCAACGCGTATTCGGGCGGAATCTGGCGAATCAACTGGTTGGTGTCGCGGCTCACGATGCGCACCACCGGGCGGCGCGTCTTCTGATCCAGGATAAGCGTCACCTCGTTCTTGTCTCCAAACGCCTCCGCTGCGTTCAGGGCCTTGACGGCCTGAATCAACTCCCGCTGTTCGGGAGGTCTCTCGGCCGGAGTCGGAGCCACGTTCACGGGAGCGGTTTGTCCAATGCTGGGAATTCCACCGACGCTGTTCATGACAGTCTCCACGGAGGCAGCCTCCGCCGCGCCCTCACCTCGCATCGAGCACGGCGGAGAAACCCTGCCTCGTTTGACGTATCGGCCGGGTTGGGGGAAGTCTGCGAGAATTCTGCCGCGGCGCGCGCAGACCGTCCGCTCCCTTACGGTCGCCGTTCGGTGCCAGCACGGAACCGCGCGCGTCAGCAAGCGGACGAAACGGATCGCACCGCCGAAGGGCTAGACGTTCAAAATCTCGCGGGCTGTGCCGGCGTGGCGCTCGATCTTCTTTTGCAGCGTCATGAGCGCGTAGATCAATTGCTCCGGGCGCGGCGGGCAGCCCGGCACGTAAACATCCACCGGGACCACCTGGTTGACCGGAATCAGCGCGTAGTTGTTGAACACGCCGGTGGAGGTGGCGCAAGCGCCCATCGAAATGACCCATTTCGGCTCCGGCATCTGTTGATACAGCTGGCGGATGATGGGGGCCATCTTGTTCGACACCCGGCCGGCGATGATCATGAGGTCCGATTGCCGCGGGGAGCCGCGGAACACCTCGGCCCCGAAACGCGCCACGTCGAAGCGCGAGGCGCCCATCGACATCATCTCAATGGCGCAGCAGGCGAGGCCAAAGCTCATCGGCCAGATGGAGTTCTTGCGCGCCCAGTTGATGGCCCGGTCGAGCCTGGTGGTGAATACGGCGTCGCTCAGCCAGGCGTAGTCGTCCTGGTCGATACGGGAAAACAGATCGGGCTCGGTCCGTGCCTGCCCTCCGGCGGTGTCCCCGGCTTCCATACCCTTATTGTGACACGCGGGGTGAATCACGGAGGGCGGACCACGGCGGCCCTAGGCCCAGGGAGGACGTAACCTGGGGGCTCCGGATTAAGTCAATTAAGCAAGTGAATCTGGTCCATTTGGGAAGATTGGAGGGGGAATTATGCGGTGGTCCACCGTGCTCCTGGGTTTCGTGGCTGCTCTTCGCCTGGCGACCGGGCAGAATCCCGTGCCGTTTGTGAGCCTGCCGCTGGCCCCGGCAGCGGCTGTGCCGGGCGGGTCTTCATTTACGCTGACCGTCAATGGAGCGGCTTTTGTGTCGGGCGCCACCGTTAAGTGGAACGGCGTTCCGCTCAACACCACCTTCGTCTCGGCCACCCGGTTGACCGCCGTGGTCCCCGCCGGGAACACAGCGACGGCGGGCACGGCGTCGGTGACCGTGGCCAATCCCGGCGCACCCGCAGCTTCGAACGCGGTCTTCTTCACGGTAAACTCCCGCTCGGGGCCTCCGGCGACCTTCGCCAACGCAAACGGCTCGCCAATCAACCCAGGGCAAGGTCTTTTCCCCGCGTCTGTCGTGGCCGGCGACTTCAACGGCGATGGGAAACCGGACCTGGCGGTGGCGGTAGCCGCGGTACCTGGCAGTGCAGCCCGCCTCATCGTCTTCATAGGAAACGGGGACGGAACCTTCACGCCGGCCCCTTCCTCCCCGTCCCTGGGGTTGTCCCCTGACCAACTGGCGGCGGGCGATTTCAACGGCGATGGAAAGATGGATCTGGCTGTCGCAGACCAGCATGGTTCGGTCACGATCCTGCTGGGCGACGGGGATGGAACCTTCGCGGCCGGCTCGACCGTGGCGGTCGGCGCCTTGCCGTACGCACTGGCGGTAGGGGACTTCAATGGCGATGGAAAGCTCGACCTGGCGGTTGGGAACGAGAGTGACAACACGGTCACCGTCTTGCTCGGGAACGGCGCTGGAACCCTCGCCCCCGCTCCTGGCTCGCCCCTGGCCGTTGGCGTCTCGCCGTTGGGCCTGGCGGCCGGGGATTTCAATGACGATGGGAGGCTGGATCTCGCTATCGCCAACTTCGGCGACCGCACGGTCAGCGTCCTGCTTGGCAACGGCGACGGCAGTTTCTCCGCGGCCCCCGGTTCCCCGGTCGCGACGGCGACTGGTCAAGGTGGGCCGGGGTTCGTGGTGTCGGGCGATTTCAACGGTGACGGAAAGCCCGACCTAGCCTTGGGCCTTTCGACCGGAACGGTTTCGATCCTGACAGGCAACGGGGACGGAACGTTCACGGCGGTGAGCGGGTGTTGCGGCGTCTTTAACCAGGAGACGCGCATGGAGGCCCTGGCGGCAGGAGACTTCAACGGCACTGGGAAGCTGGACCTGGTGGTGGCCCTCGACACGGGGAACTCGGACTACATCACCACCTGGCTCGCCAACGGCGATGGCACGTTTATCGCCAGCAACTTCTCCGTCGCGGTCTCCGGCGCCCCCACGTCCCTGGCGGTGAGCGACTTCAACGGAGACGGCAAGCTCGATCTTGCGACGATCGCCGACCTGTACGACTCGGTCTCAGTATTGTTGCGGTCGGCGCCGGCTGCGAATGGCCCCGATTTCGCGATTGCGACAGCCGGCAACCCGTCCGCCTCGGTCCCTGCGGGCGGCACGGCTACCTATGCCTTCGAGGTCTCCTCCGTGGCGGGGTTCATCGGTACGATCGCGCTCAGTTGCTCCGGCGCGCCGAGCAAGGCGACCTGCTCGGTGGGGCCCACCTCGGATTATGTGTGGGACACGCAGTCGCTCCGCAACACCCTCACGGTTACCACTACCGCGCCGTCCCTGGCTCCCTCGCGCGGCCTGGCGCTGCCGCTCCGGAGCGGTTGGTGGTGGGGGCTGTGGGCGGCGCTTATGGCGCTGACGTTCGCAGCGACGCTCGCCCGCAGGCGGCGGGTTTGGGCGCTGGCGCCGGCTGCCGCGGTTCTCCTGGGTGCGGTGGTCTGGGTCGGGTGCGGCTCGAACTCGCACCAGCACCCGCTGACGCCGAGCGGCGGCACGCCGGCCGGCACCTATCCGCTTACCATCACGGCCACTTCCGGAGGCGTGGGGCACACGGCAACGGTCACGTTGACGGTGCAGTAGAGTAGCGCAGGCTGGCGGCCGGGTCTGCCCCGCTTGGCCTGTTAGAATCAAGGAAGAAATGCGGGGCAATGACTCATACAGCCAGTTCATTCAAGGCCTCCGGCAGCTACGAGCAGGCGCTCGACCGGGCTGCCCGGCAATGGGGAATCGAATCCGAGTTTTGGGACACATGGGGGCACCGCCACGCCACTTCGCCTGAAATCGAACGCGCCATTCTCGCCGCCCTGGGCGTGAGCGCGGGAACCCGCGAGAGCATTGACGGGGCGCTCGAGCAGCACCAGGCGCAGGACTGGGAGCGGCTACTGCCGCCGGTCTTCGTCACCGGCGAGAGCGCCTGGAGCAAGGGGATCCCGATCAGCCTTCCGGCCGCGCTGGCCGACGCGGAGGCTTCGCTGAACATTCGCTGGGAAGGCGGCGGAATGGAGCTCCGCAAGCTGCCGCTGGCCGAACTGGCGGTCTCCGGCCATGCGGAGGTCTGCGGCGCCGCCTACGTTCGCAAGCAGGTGCCGATTCCGGCGGGCGCGCCGCTGGGCTACCACGACGTCGAGATGTCGATCCGCGTCGAGGGCGGGTTCCGGCGCGAATCCATGCGGCTGATTCTGTGTCCCGACCGCACCTACATTCCGCACGTCATCCGCGAGGGCCGGCGGACGGCGGGGCTGGCCATCGCCCTCTACGGTCTGCGTTCGGAGCGCAACTGGGGCTGCGGCGATTTCACCGACCTCGAGGGTGTCATCGATTGGGCCGTCGCCGAGCTTGGCGTCACCTTTATCGGTCTCAACCCGCTGCACGCCATCCCCAACCGCCAGCCGTTCAACACCAGCCCGTATCTGCCGGTCTCCACCTTCTTCAAGAATGCCATCTACGTGGATGTCGAGCGCATCCCGGAGTTCCGCGAGTCGAAGCGAGCCACGGCGTGGCTGGCGCGGCCCGAGGTGGTGGCCGAACTCCGCGCGGTGCGAGCGAGTCCGCTGGTGGAATACGAGCGCGTGTGGGCGCTCAAGCTCACGGCGCTGAAGCTGGCCTTCGCCACGTTCCTGCGCAAGCCGAGGGACCGGGCCTTCGAGGAGTTCGCGGAGCGCGAGGGCGTGCTGCTTGACCGGTTCGCGGTCTGGAGCGCCCTCGACGAGTACATTCACGGCCGCGACCCCGGCGTCTGGATCTGGCAGGACTGGCCGGAGGAATACCGCGAGCCCGACTCGCCCGTGGTGGCCGAGTTCGCCAAGAAGCACCGGCGGCGCGTGCTCTTCTACAAATGGCTGCAGTGGCACGCGGACCGGCAGTTGGCCCGGGCGCAGGAGCACGCGCGCGTGCGTGGCCTCGCCATCGGCCTCTATCACGACCTGGCGCTGGCGACCGATCGCTGCGGCGGGGACTTGTGGGGATGGCGGCCATTCTACGTCAATGGCTGCCGCGTGGGCGCGCCTCCCGACAACTTCTCGCCCAAGGGCCAGGACTGGTCCTTCCCGCCGCCCAATACCGAGCACCACCGCGAGACGGGCTACCGGCTCTTCGCCGAAGCGATCCGCAAGAACTGCCGCCACGGCGGCGCGTTGCGCATCGACCACGTCATGCGCTTCTTCCGGCTTTACTGGATTCCGGCAACGATGGACCCCAAGCAGGGGGCCTACGTTCGCGACCGGTGGCAGGACCTGATGCACGTGCTGGCGCTCGAGAGCATCCGCCAGAAGGTGATGGTGGTGGGCGAGGACCTGGGCACGGTCACCTCCGAGACCCGCCACGGTCTCGATCGCTTCGGGCTTTACGGGTACCGCGTGCCGTTCTTCGAGAAGATCGACGGCGGCGAATTCCGGCCGCCGGGGCAGTACACGCCGCACGCCCTGGTGTCGTCGAGCACGCATGACTTGCCGACGCTGGCCGGCTACTGGATCGGGCGGGACATCGAGGCGCGGCGCGCGGCCGGGCTGCTCGATGAGAACCGCTATCGCGATGCGCTGGCCGAGAGGCGGTACGACAAGCAGAAGCTGCTGAACGCGCTCTTCCACGAGGGGCTGATGCCGGACTGGTTTCCGCGCGACGCAGGCCAGGTTCCCGACCTGACCGGCGAGCTGCACAACGCGCTGGTGGGCTGGCTGGCCCGTGCGTCCTCGCGCATGATGGTGATCAGCTTCGAGGACCTGCTGAAGGAAACCGAGCAGCAGAACCTGCCGGCCACCACCTCGGAGCATCCCAACTGGCGGCGCAAGGTGCGCTACACGGTGGAGCAGCTCCGCGCCGGCGATGCGGCCGACTACTCGCGCATGTTCCGCAACTGGCTGGGGCGGACGGGGCGGCTGCCCAAGTAGGCATCGTTTCTTGGTCGGTTTTCGCGGCGGTAGGGGGCCGCGTTTTGTCCCGTTCCGAGACGCAGGAATCCCGAGATCGGACACCAGCCGGATCTCGCGCGAAAGCCGGCGGCCTTTGTTTGTAGCACCATAGGAATAGGCGATCGACTTGCAGAGCTTCGCCTCAAAGAGGGGCAACCGCATGATCGACAACATCGTTTCCTTCCTGCGCGAGCTGAAAGTCGGCGCTCGCTCGCTGTGGCACGCAAAGGGCCTCACCGCGACTGTGGTCCTGACCCTGGCGCTCGGAATCGGCGCCAATGCCGTGATGTTCAGCCTGGTGCGCGGCGTCCTGCTGCGTCCGCTGGTCAATCGCGACGAGGACCGGCTCATCTACATACGCCAGCGTGTCCACGGAGGCGACAACGAGACGTTCTCGATCCCCGAGATCGCGGACTTGACCTCGCGCGTGAAAACCCTGAGCTCGTTCGGCGACTTCTCGACCATTGGATTCACGATCGTCGGGCTCGGAGCGCCACGCGAGGTCAGGGCCGGGGTGGTTGACGGATCGTACTTCGACGTCATGGGCCTGCGGCCGGTACTCGGGCGGCTGATCGACGCGCGCGATGACGGCCCGGCGGCCGCGGGCGCAGTCGTGCTGACGTACCGTTTCTGGTCGACGACGCTGCACGGCGATCCTGGCGTGCTCGGCAAAACGGTACGGCTGGACTCATTCGATTCGCGCCCCGCCACGGTCGTGGGAGTCCTGGAGCCATGCGTCCCTTATCCCGCGGACACGGAGATCATCGCCAACATAGTCACCAGCCAGCATCATCTTTCGGCGACCATGGTCACCAACCGGATCCACCGGATGACGGAGTTGTTCGGCAGGCTCGCGCCCGGCGCGGATCTGAAGGCGGTGCGCGCGGAACTGGGCACGGTGTATGGGGCGATGAAGCGGGCGCATCCCGAGGACTATCCGGCGAAGGCCGACTTCCAGATCAGCGCGGTGAAGCTGCGCGACGAACTCACGTCGGGAGCGCGGACCATCCTGCTGGTGCTGATGGCCATGTCGGTGCTGGTCTTCGTCATCGCCTGCTCCAACGTCGCAAACCTGGTTCTGGCCCGGACGGTGCGCCGCGAATCCGAACTCGGCATACGCGCGGCGCTGGGCGCCGGCACCGCCGCTTTACGCCGTACTCTGTTGGGCGAGAGCCTGCTGCTATGCGGCGCCGGGGCAGCGCTCGGCCTCGCGATCGCGCAGCCGATGGTGGCCGTGCTGGCACGCTACATGTCCCGATACTCCATACGAGCCCTCGAAATTAATGTCGATGCGAGCATGCTCTGGGTGGGGGCGGGACTCGCCGTGCTGGCCGCGGTCCTGCTGGCGTTCGTTCCGCGGCTGCCGTCGTCGGCCCAGGGATTGGGACTGAACGCCGGGGGTGCGCGCACCACGGGTGCCGCGAACCGGAAATTGCGCGCTTTCGCGGTGGTGCAGATCGCAGCCTCGTTCGTTCTGGTGGCCTCGGCGGGCGCAACCGTGAAGACGCTCATTTCGCTCGAGAGTGCGCGGACCGGCTTCGACACGCGCGACGTGCTCGCGGTGAACGTGCCCGTGATGCACTTGGGAAAAACTCCCGCGCAGGTGGTGGGCTACTACCGGGAAGCGACGCGCCGCATACGGGAATTGCCCGGCGTTCAGAACGTCGCCATCGGCACCGTAGTTCCGTGGCGCGATGCCGGGAACTTCTTCCTGGAATTCGGGGTCGACGGGCACGTCCCGGCACGGTCCGAGGAACATCCCCGCGCGACGCTTCGGATCATAACGCCCGGCTTTTTCGCGACGCTTGGCCTGCCAATCACCGAAGGACGCGATTTCAACGACGCCGACCGCGACGGCAGCGAGGGCGTCGCGATCGTGAGCCAGAGCGTGGCGCAACGGATGTTTCCCAGGGGCGATGCGCTGAACCATCATGTGATGTGGACCGACCCGATCGTGAAGGTCATTCCCCTGTTGAACTCCCAGCCCCTGCGCATTATCGGCATCGTCGCGGACATGGACGATTCGAACATCGTGCCGGTGCCGACCATGACCCTCTATCGTCCGTTCGATCAGGAGCAGGTCTTGGGAGGAGGGCGGCTGTTCGTGCACGTGCGGTCGAATCCGTATGCTCTGGTGACGCCGGTCACGCGCCTCCTGCGCGGGATGTCCGCGGACCAGCCAGTGGAACGCGCGGCGACGCTGGCGGACGTCCGCGCGGACGTGCTCTCCCCCGAGCGGCTCAACGTGGTGGTGTTCGGCGCCTTCGCAGCGGTGGCGCTGCTGATTGCCGTGGTGGGCGTCGCCGGTGTGCTGGCGTTCTCCGTGAGCGCACGCACGCGGGAGTTCGGCATACGGCTGGCCGTCGGATCCCCGCCATGGGGTCTGCTCATACTGGTGGTCGCCGAAGGCGCGGCCATGGCCGTCGCGGGGCTTGTGGTCGGCCTTGGCAGCGGGTTCGCGCTGGCGCGTTTTGCGGGCGCCTTCCTGGAGGATCTGAAGACGCCGGGCCTGCTGCCGGTGGCCGGATCGGCCGTGGTCCTCCTGCTCGCGGCCGTGACGGCGTCGGTGATTCCCGCCGCGCGGGCAGCACGGGTGGACGTGATTCAGGCGCTGCGAACGCAGTGAGTTTGACGAGCTAGCCGAAGCCGACGTACTGCACTTCTTCTTCGAGGGCGAGGCCGAAGCGGGCGGCCACGCGGGCTTTGAGATCGGCGATGAGCTCGCGCAATTCGCGGGCGGTTCCTCCGCCGGCGTTGTAGATCAGGTTGGCATGGTAGTCGGCGACGCGCATTTCGCCGTACGCCAGGCCGCGGGCTCCCGCCTGTTCCAGGAACCAGGCCGCCGGCACCTTACCCTCGCGCACGACGCGCTCCGGCACCTGCGCGGCGACGGCGGGCGGGAGCTCAGCCAGGATCAGGTTCTTGAAGATGCTGCCGGCGCATTTCATGGTGGGCGGGAATTTGCGGTTGCGCTCGGCGAGGATCGTGTCGGCGGCGCGGCGCAGTTCGCCGGCGTCGGCGGGGCGGAGCGCGAGGCGCGCGGAGAAGATGATCCAGTTCTTGTGGCGCTTGAAGATGCTCTCGCGGTAGTGGAACGCGCACTCGGCGCCGGTGCGAAGGGCGATGCGCTCTCCGTCGAAGATGCGCACCGTCTCCACGACTTCGGAGATCGAGTGGCCGTAGGCGCCCGCGTTGCCGTAGACCGCGGCGCCCAGGGAACCGGGGATTCCGGCCAGGGTCTCGAGGCCGGCCAGACCGCGCGCGATCGAGGCATCAACCACGGCGCCCAGCTCGGCTCCGGCATCCGCTTCGACCGTGCTGCCCTCGGCAGCGACGCCGTCGGCGGTGAAGCGCAGGACGATGCCGCGGAATCCCTGGTCGGAAACGATCAGGTTTGTGCCGCCGCCGATGATCACATACGGGAGGCCGCTGGCGCGCGCTTGCGTGAGAGCATCGACGAAGACCTCTGGCGAAGCGGTCTCGGCATAGACGTCGGCGGGGCCTCCGATGCCGAAGCGGGTGTAGTGGGCGAGCACGGCGCCCTCGGCAACCTGTAAATTGGGAATTCGGCCGAGAAGGTCGAGGGTTCGCTCGAGGGCTGTCATGAAACACACCATTATAGGCGCGGCGGGCGGCGGGGCCGCGGGCGGGGCTTCAACGGGCGCGGGGCGCGGCGGAGCGCGCGGGGCGGGGGCTGCGGGCAGCGCGGCGAGCGGCGGAGGCGCGAGGCGAAGCGGAGCGCGCGGGGCCGGGGCTTCGGGCGGCGCGGCGAGCGGCGGAGGCGCGGCGTTTCCCGGATTTCCGGCCGAGGGGATGGCGTTCCTGCGCAGTCTGAAGCGCAACAATCGCCGGGAGTGGTTCCAGCCGCGCAAGCACATCTACGACGAAAAGGTTCGCGGGCCGATGGTGACGCTGGTTTCGGCGTTGACCGCGGCGATGGAGAAATTCGCGCCGGACTACGTGCGCGAGCCGGAGGCCGCGGTCTACCGGATCTACCGCGACACGCGGTTCAGCCAGGACAAGACGCCGTACAAGACCCACGTCGCGGCCATCTTCCAGCGGCGAGGCCTCGACAAGCACGCCTCCGCGGGGCTGTACTTCAGCGTGTCGCCGGAGACGGTCGAGATCGCGGGCGGCGTCTACATGCCGACGCCGGACGAGCTACGCGCGATCCGCTCTTACATGGTGGATCACCACGAGGAGTTCCGCCGCATCGTGCGCGGCCGGACGCTGCGCTGGCTGATGGGAGAGCTTGCGGGAGCCGAGCTGACGCGGGTGCCGAAGGGATTCGATTGCGAGCATCCATCGGCCGATCTGGTGCGGCGCAAGCAGTGGCTGCTCGATGTCGAGCTCGATGCGGGGCTTGCCACGGGGCCGAAGCTCTACGAAGAGCTGGTCAAGCGGGTTCGCGCCATGATTCCGTTCGTGGAGTTTCTGAACGCTCCGTTGGTGGCCGCGCGGCGTCCGGTGAGGGCGGAGAGGTTCTTCGACTGAGGGAATGGGGCGGCGCCGCGGCGAGAGGTGCAAGGGCTGAAAAGCGGCGACAGGCACCGCTGTCCACGCGCGCTCGAGGCCTATCCCGTTGACCAGGCGAACATGTCGCTTGGGACAGCGGAGCCAGTCGCCGTTTTTCAGCGGAGTCTTCCGTCTGTCAGGTTCGCAAGCCCCTCTGGAGTCCTGCCCCAGTTTCAGGCCAGGCCGGGAAGGCCGCCTAGCGTTGGGGCCAGGCGGACGGCTCGGAGGATCGATTCGGCGACGGCTTCGGCGGCCGCGACTCCGAGAGCGTCGATGGGGGCGCGCCCGGCGCCGAGCGAGAGGGCGATGACGATGTCGCCGTCGGACATGGTGTTGACGGGGTTGATGGCGCGGGCCATGCCGAGGCTCGCGAGCTCGGCCAGTTTGCGCGCCTCGATGCGGGTCAGCTGCGCGTTCGTCGCCACAACCACCAGCGTGGTGTTCTCGGGCCGGACGCCGCCGCTTGCGCCGCGCTTCATCTGACGCGCGGTGCCGGCGAAGTCGCGACTCTCGGGAGAGACGCGCGCGCCCGCCACGATGACTCCGGTGCGCGGATCGACCACGTCGCCGATCGCGTTAACCGCCGCGAGCGCGGCCACGCGGACTCCGGCCAGCGGGCCTTCGAGTGAAACCGTGGCAGAGCCGATGCCCGACTTCATGGCCTGCGACATGCCGAACAGTTTGCCGACGGTGGCTCCAGCGCCGGCTCCCACGGCGCCCTCTTCTACCGGCCCGTCACTCGCGGCGCCGGCGGCCGCCTCGCCCATTTCGCGCGTGGGACGGACGTCGGCCCGGCCGATGCCGAGGTCGTAGAGGATCGCGCAAGGCACGATAGGAACGCGGGCGGCCGCGGTCTCGAATCCGACACCTTTGCGCTCGAGATACCGGCGCACGCCGGAGGCGGCTTCGAGGCCGAAGGCGCTGCCGCCCGCGAGCACCACGGCGTGGACGCGGCCGGCCACGTGTCCGGGCTCGAGCGCAGCCAACTCCTCGGTTCCGGTGGCGGATCCGCCGACCGATACGCCGCCGATGGCGCCGGCCTCGGTGAGGATCGCCGTGCAGCCGGTCAGCGCGCCGGTATCGGTGGCGTGGCCGACGAGGATTCCGGGGATGTCCGTGAGCCCTTTCACGACGTTCCTCCGCAAGCCGTATGTTACCATCGGGGAACGAGGATCAGACGGCCTTGCTCGATACGCTGAAGTCGCCCGTACTCGCGGTTCAGGATTTCTACTTACTGACGGGACGCGCCCTCCGCAACATCGTCCGCCCGCCCCACTACGCCGCCGACATCTATCTTCAGATGGACATTATCGGCGTGGGGAGCCTGCCCATCGTGATTTGCGTGGGCTTCTTCAGCGGCGCGGTCATGGCCATGCAGATGGCGAAGGCGCTGGCGCAGTATGGCGCGGTGGGGCAGACGGGCCAGATCGTTGCCATCACGCTGGTGCGCGAGCTGGGACCGGTGCTCACATCGCTGATGGTGGCGGGGCGCACGGCCAGCGGCATCGCGAGCGAACTGGGATCGATGAAGGTGACCGAACAGATCGACGCCATGCGCGCGCTGGGCACCGATCCGATTCAGAAGCTGGTGACCCCGCGCCTGATCGCGGCCTGTTTCGTCCTTCCCCTGTTGACGATTATTGCGGACTTCGTGGGGATTTTCGGGGGATTTCTGATTGCGTACTTCATGCTGGCGATGACCCCCGACCAATACTGGAACACGGCTTGGCAGGCGCTCTCGTATACGGACGTGTTCTTCGGCATGCTCAAGCCCTTCGTGTTCGCGTTCGCTATCGTGCTGACGGGCTGCTATTACGGCCTGAACACCACCGGCGGCACGCAGGGTGTGGGCCGCGCCACCACGCAGGCGGTGGTGGTGTCGAGCGTGCTGATCTTCTTCCTGACGTTCTTTATCACGAGGATTTTCGTGAGCCTGTAGCTGACGGATGGCACATGATGAATCCCAATCCGTCCTGCGGTTCGAACATGTCACCGTTCGTTTCTTCGAAGCCAAGGCGCTCGATGACATCTCCTTCGAGGTCACGAGCGGCGAGACCCGTGTCATTTTCGGAGCGGCCGGGAGCGGGAAGACCGTGCTGCTGAAGACGGCGCTGGGGCTGATCAAGCCGGATTCCGGGGAGGTCCGGGTCTTCGGCCAGGGCCTGAGCGGGATGCAGGAGACGGACCTGTTCCGCATACGCAGCCGGATCGGCGTGCTCTTCCAGGAGGGCGGGCTGTTCGATTCGCTCACCGTCGAGGAGAACGTGGCGTACCCCTTGGAGAACCTGGCCGAGGCTGTGCCTCCGCCCGACGAAGTGCGGGCGCGCGCGGCGGAGGCGCTGCGGTTTGTGGAGCTGGAACAGACCCTCGACAAGTTCCCGGCGGAGCTATCGGGCGGGATGCGGAGGCGGGTGGGGATTGCGCGAGCCACCGTGACGGAACCGCCGTTGATGCTGTACGACTCGCCCACGGCCGGCCTCGACCCGATCACGGCGTACACCATCATCGAACTCATCGCCAAGGAGCGCGACCTGAAGAACACTACCACGGTCATGGCCACGCACCGCTTTCAGGACGGCCATTTTCTGGCGACCTGCCGCTACAATCCGGCATTGGGGCGGGCCGAGCCGGTGGCGGAGGCGGAGGAGAACGCGTTGGGAACCGTATTCATGGTGCTCAATCAGGGTAGGATTGCATTTGAAGGGAGCCTGGGGGAGTTTCAGGCGAGCACCGACCCGTACGTTGCGAAGTTCGTGCGGCACGAAGAATGAGGCGGGGAAGGAGGCGGGTCTGGAGACCCGCTGCAGGACTGGAGTCCTGCCCCACGGTGTAGGCTGGAAGGGATAAGCGATGCCATCGCAGGCAAAAGTCAGGTGGGCGCAGCTTCGAGTGGGCGTGATGGCCATGGTGTCGATGGCCATTCTGGCGGTCCTGATCTTTCTGTTCACCCAGGACAAACCGGTCTGGGAACATTACGACACCATCTACACGTTCCTGGACGATTCGGCGTCGCTGGCCAAGGGCGCGCCGGTTCGCCTGAACGGCATTCTCATCGGCAGCGTGACCCACATCGGATTGTCGGGTTCCAAGGAAGCCAATCGGATCGTGCGCGTGACGATGGAGGTGGCGGCATTCCGGCTCAAGAACATCCCCATCGATTCGGTGGCGAGTATCGACGCCGAGAACGTACTGGGCACGAAGTTCATCAACATCACGATGGGCAAGAGCCGGGTTACGGTGGAGCCGGGGGGCGAGGTCAAGAGCGAGGACAGCCCGGAGATTCAGGACCTGGTTAAGAAGGGCTTCGGCATTTTCGACTCGGCACAGGCGATCCTGGGCCGCCTGGACAAGATTGTCGGCCTGATCGAATCGGGGCAGGGAAGCATCGGCAAGTTTCTGGTTGACGAAGAGTTTTACAACCGCCTGGTGCGGACCGTGGCGGAGTTTCAAAAGGTCTCCGAGACCATCGGCAGCGGCAAGGGAACGGTGGGCAAGCTGCTCTACGACGAGAGCCTGTACGACGAGGCGAACGCGACGGTGGGGCGGCTCGACAAGGTGATTCAGGACCTGCAGGCGGGCCAGGGGACGGCCGGGCAATTGCTGAAGAATCCCGACCTGTACAAGGACGCGCAGGCCAGCATCGCGCAGGTGCGGCAGTTGCTGGACGACATCAACGCCGGGAAGGGCACGGCCGGCAAGCTGCTCAAGGACGAGGCGGCGTATCGCCAGATGCAAAGCATTCTCGGAGAGGTGGACACCACGCTGAGCCGCATGAACGCGGGGCAGGGAACCATGGGACAGTTGCTGGTGAACCCGCAGCTGTACGACTCGATGCGCGGGCTGTCGACCGAGCTTCAGGGACTTGTCGGGGACATTCGGAAGAACCCGAAGAAATTTTTACGAGTCAAGTTCTCGATCTTCTGATGGCGTCGACGCCAGGCGTCGCACGGACGGAGGCGGGTCTGGAGACCCGCTGCAGGACTGGAGTCCTGCCCCACAGCGAATGCCATGACACAGCTGGTGGTGAACGCGGACGACTTCGGCTTCACGCGCGACGTCAACTCCGGGATCGTGGAGGCGCACCGGCGGGGCATTCTGACGGCCACCACCATCATGGCCAACGGCCCGGCCTTCGAGGACGCCGTGAGGCTGGCAGGGGAGAACCCGCGGCTCGACATAGGATGCCACCTGGTGCTGGTGCAGGGAGAGTCCGTGGCAAGGCCGGGCACAGCGCTTCCGGCCACGCTGGGAGCGCTACTGCGGGCGTTGGCTCTCGGGCGGATGCCGGTCTACGACGAACTGGCGGCCCAGGTCCTGCGCATCGTGGTCGCGGGTCTGCGGCCGTCCCATCTGGACACGCACAAGCACACGCACGTGCTGCCTGCGGTGTTGTCGGCAGTGGCGCGGATCTCGCAGGAATTCGACATACCGTGGGTGCGGCGGCCGTTTGACTTCCCGATGCGCGCGGGCTCCCCGAAGATCCCGGCCGGCGTGCGCGTCAAGGGCCGGCTGCTCGAAATCCCGCGCCGGCGATTCAACGCGGTTCTCGCCGCGCACGGCTGCCGGACCACGGACCATTTCGCGGGGTTTCGGCTTACGGGCCGTTTCCGAACGGCGGAACTGGTGGCGCTGATCGGCCAGCTTCCGGCGGGGACAGTGGAGTTCATGTGCCATCCGGGGCACTGCGGCGTGGATCTGCTGGCCGCTCCGACGCGCCTTAAGGAGAGCCGCGAGGCGGAGCTTCAGGCGCTGACCGCCGCCGAGACGCGGCGGGCGCTCGATGCGGCGGGAGTGAGGCTAGCCACGTATCGCGAGTTATAGACCGGCGACGCCGGTTTCCGGCGATTGCGCGTCCAGAAGTTCCTGGACTTTGGAGACCAGAGCATACTGCGTGAACGGCTTGCGGAGAAGCGGCGCCTCGCTCGACGCGCGGCCGGTGCTCTCGCTGAGAACCTTGTCGCGGTAGCCGGACATGAAGAGCACCTTGGTCTGGGGACGGACCGCCACCAGCGCATCCGCCAGATCGTAGCCGTTGGTGCCGGGCATGAGAACATCCGAGACGAGGAGATCGATCGAGCCGGCGTGTTCGGACGCCACGTGCAGGGCCTCCTCGGCTCCGTCCGCTTCGAGCACCGTGAAGCCCGCCCGCCACAACATCGTGCGCACCAGCGCGAGCACGGTGTCTTCGTCATCGACGACGAGGATTGTTACAGAAGGATGTGGCGCGGGCTGGCTATCGGGCATAGAGGTAAATCATACCACTGGCAGGGTCGATGGTCGATGGTGGATGGTGGATGTGCTTGGCCTGGCCTTTTCTCGGTTATGGCGCGAAGTATCCGTTGGCGTCGATGATCAGATCCGTCCTGTTGGTTGCGAATGCGCTGATGGCGCCGCTCGAACCGGCGGGCACGATGGCCGCATTCGCCACGATCGCTCCTTCAAACGAATTCAAGGTCGAGACCAACGGCTGCGGTCCTCCGGTGGGCCACATCGTCAGGTAGGAGAGCGGGCCTTGCGGCACTACCGTGGCGTTGAGTGAATACGCATGCGCCGTGGCGGGAATGCCACAACCCGCGGACGGAACCGCGAAATCCCGGCTTCCGTCAGCAGCTATGCTCGGCGCGCCGAAGGGGCCGGCGGAGCCGCGGGTGTCGGCAACGCGGCAGGGCGACACGGGATAAAATGCGTAGGAATCCACGTCGGCACCGGCGAAGTAGCCGTTGATGTCCAGGATGACATCGGTGGCATCGGTGACGTAGACGCTCACCGCGCCGGCCGTGCCCGCGGGCACTAGGGCCGCGTTGGCCACGATGGTGCCCTCGAAGGAATTCAGGGTTGAGACCAGGGGCCTGGGCTGGTCGGTAGGCCACAACGTGAGGTAGGAGAGTCTCCCGCGAGGCACCACGGTGACGTTCAGAGAGTAGGCCTGGGCGTTGGCCGGAATCCCGCAGGCGCTTTGGGGGATCGGGAACGAGCGCGTGTCGCGGGCGGCCATGGAGGGGGCGCCGAAGGGCCCGGTGCCATTGCGGGTGTCGGCGACGCGGCAGGGGGTCACGGGGAAGAAGCCCATCCCCGCAGTCGCTCCGACCTGGGTGACCGTGAACGTCATTCCGGCGATGGTCAGCGTTCCCTGGCGGGAATGGCCGGTCGTGTTCGAGCCCACGCTGTACCCCACGGTTCCACTGCCGGCGCCCGATGGGCCGGAGGTGATGGTGAGGAAGGGCGCGTTGGTGGTTGCGGTCCAGGGCGCGTCGGATGGGGTGGCGATTACTCCGACGGTTCCCGTGCCGCCGCCCGCTGCGGCGTTGGCCGATGTTGCGACCAGGGAATAGGACGCGGTAACGCCGGCCTGTGTCAGCGTGAACGGCGCCGCGTTCACCGTCACGACACCTTGCCGCGGGCTGGCGAAGGCATACGCCGCCGCCGTGTACGTGAAGTGGCCGTTGCCGAGGCCGCTACCGCCGGTGACCGTGATCCAGGGAACGCCCGGCACCGCAGTCCAGGCACACAGGCCGGGGGCGGTAACCGACACCGACCCGCCGCCGCCCGAGGCGGCCACTCCGGCGCTGGGGGGCGCAAGCGTGGCGATGCACGAGGCTCCGCCGTCCTGGGCGACGGTGAAGACCTGACCGCCGATGGTGATCACGCCGCTGCGCTGGGTGCTAGTTGTGTTCGCCTCCGCGGTGTAGCTGACCGAGCCGCCGCCCGTCCCGCTCAGTGCGGACGTGATGACGAGCCATGGCGAGTCGCTGGTGGCGTACCAGTTGCCCTGCGGAGACGATGCGGTGAAAGAGACCGATCCAGTAGTGCCGCTCGCCGGGGCGGTGGCGGAACTCGCCGCCAGGGTGAAGATGGCGTTGGATGCGGTGAGGGTGAACGTGCCTGTGTAGTCCGCGCAGTTGCTGTTTCCAGTGGCCGATATCTCGACGATGTAGACGCCGGTGACCGGGACGCTCAAGAACGTGGTGGAGAATGGACCGCCCGGAACGCGAGCGGGAGGATCGGGGTTGGTGCAGGTGCAGAACGGGTAGCCGCTACAGGAAGGCCCGTGACTGTCAGTGCCGAGCAGGGTCCCGTCGGGGCCGTACAGGGCAATTACCGGATACACTGCGTTAGAGTTGGCGCCGATTGCGAGATTCTGGCCCGCCGTCGCCGTGATGTAGTATTCGACCCCAGGCCGGCTGCCACCGGTCGAAACGCCGCAGCCGGCGTCGGCCAGGGTTCCGTTCAGGGTCTGTCCAACCGCGAGGGGAAGCGCAGGGCAAACCGAGTTGGCTCCATCCTGCCGGATGGGAAAGCCGCCGGAGGGCACCACGATGGTGCCGAGGAGCTGCGATGATCCAGTGTTGGCGGCGACCGAGTAGTTCACGGTTCCATTCCCGACGCCGCTGGCGCCGGAGGTAATGGCGATCCAGGCTGCCGAAGGAGACGCGAACCAGAAGCAGCCCGGCGTTGTGGTGACCGTGAAGCTGCCGGAGCCGCCAGCGCTGGTGAAATTCCCCAGGCCGGACGACACGGCGAACGAGCAGGTTGACGTAAGGTCGATCTTGGTGACGAAGCCGTCCGTGTTGCCGGTCTTGGTGGGTTGTAGTCCGTTCGGCGTAGCGGGAAAACCCGTCGACGCGGTCTGGCCGGCAACGTAGATGGCACCGGCCTGGTCGACCGCCACTCCCCTCGCCGAATCCAGATTGTTGCCGCCCAGGAAGGAGGAGAACAAGAGTGTCCCCGCGGCGCTGAATCGGGCTACAAAGGCGTCGGGCCCAGTCCAGTCGGTGCTGCCGCTAACAGCTTGAATGGGGGAGAGCACAGGGAAAGCGGGTGGAGCGGTTGTGCCGCCGAAATCCGTTTCGCCCGCGATGACGACGCTGCCGTCATGGGAGGCCGAGATCCCGTAGCCATAGTCATTGGCGCCGCCACCGAGGTAGGTCGAGAAAAGGTAAGCGTTGCCCGATGGAGAATACCCGGTGACGAACGCGTCAATGTTGTTACCGCCAGCCAGCGTCGACTGATATGCACTCGACAAGGGGAAATCGGTCGAAGAGGTGTATCCGGTAACGAAGGCGTTGCCAGTCGAATCGACGGCGATTGCGGTTGCGTAATCGTCACCCGCCCCACCAAGGAGCGTGGAGAATAGAAGCTGCCCTGTACCGCTGAACTTGGCGACGAAGCCATCGATCCCCGCGCTTAGGCCACCCTGTCGCGGTGCCATGGTCGGAAAGTTCGTAGAGGCAGTATTACCGGCAATCCAAGCGTTGCCGGATGAATCGACGGTAACCGCGGATCCCTGATCCTTCCCTGTTCCGCCCACATAGGTGGAAAAGACGAGCGCGCTACCTTGGGGGTTGATCTTTGCCAGAAAGGCATCTTCGTCAAATGAGCCTCCGCCTAAGGAAGACTGGCGGGCGTTGAGCACGGTAAGGCCCGCTCCGGCATAACCGGTGATGTAAGCGGCCCCGGAAGAGTCTACGGCGATTCCGCGGACCCCAATGGAGTCGACCGTATTGTTCGGAAACGAAGTGGTGGTGAATCGGGTGGAATAAACCAGGGCATTGCCTGCCGCGTTGAGCTTGGTGACAAAACCGTTCTGACCCGTGCTGAACAGCGGATTCTGGAGCGGATAGTTCGCCGAGATACTGTACCCACCCACGTAAGCGTTGCCCGCCGAATCCACCGCGACTCCGTACGCTTTGTCGTCCCCGCTCCCGCCGAGAAACGTCGAATACACCAGAGCCGTTCCGGCTGGGTTGAGCTTTGCCACGAAGGCGTCGCTGCCTCCGGCGATAGTGCCTTGCACCGGAGTGACCTTGGGGAAATCGCCCGACTGGGTTTCTCCCGCGACATAGGCGCTGCCGGCGGCGTCCACTGCGATGGCGTTCACCGAGTCGAACCCGGAGCCACCCAAGTAGGTGGAATAGACCAGGACCGGATCCATCACCAGCGGCCGGCTGCGGTCGTATTTCTCAACCCGCAACGCGACTTCGTCGCCGCCGCGCAGAACATAGCGGCCCCGCACGGGCGAGCGCCGGCCGCCGTCCTGCTCCTGGTAGATCACGGCTTCGAGCTGGCGGACCTCGCCGCCCAGCAGTTGAATCGCCAGATCGCCGTTGCGGTCTACGCGGAGACCGGTATGCCCGGCTAAGCGCAAGCGCACTTGCCCAGGGTCCGCGCCGGGCGCAACCCGGAAGTCGTATTCGAGCCTGCCCTGGCTGCCGTAATACACCATGTCGACGCCGCTCCACACGCCCGTGCGCCGGACACTGCCGTACTGCGGCACGTCGGTCACCCACTTCGAAGGATCATTGCCGATGAAATAGTTGCTCTTGCCGCCGAGGGGCTCGGCCGCCTCGATCGCGGCGGCGATGTTTGCTCCGGCCAGCGAGATCCGGAGAGGCGAGCTTCCGCGCAGAGACAGAACCGAGCCGTCCGCCGTCAGAAACAGGGTGTAGCCCGGGCCCCGCGCCAGGAATTTCACCTCGGGGTCGGTCTGTCCCAGGTTGGGCTCGAACGACATGGGCAGTTTACCGAACGCCCCGCCGCCCCACGCCGCCGTCGCCCCAACCGTCAATATCAACGCGAGCAGTAAGAACTGTTTCAACATGGAATCATCCTCGCCATTCGAACTCGGACCACAACTGTTGCCCGGCCGTTTTGGCCGGCACCTATCATATACTACTTTCCCCTCCACTACTCCGTTAATTGCGCTTAACCGAACTGGGGTGGCACTCGCCGGGCGGGCAACCGTGCCGATGGTGGATGGTGGATGGTCCTGGCTAGAATGGTAATGGCATGGAGTTTCCGGAAAAGCTGCGGATCGGCGGGGTGGAGATCGGGCCGGCTACGGTGCTGGCGCCGATGGCCGGGGTGACGGACACCGTGTTCCGGCGGTTCATCCGCGGGCTGGGCGGGTGCGGGCTGATCATGACGGAGTTCACCAGCTCGCACGGCGTGGTGCACTCGGTGCGCGCGCATAATCCGGGGAAGACCATGCGCTACCTGGCGTTCGATCCGGACGAGCACCCGATCAGCGCGCAGCTTTTCGGGTCCGATCCCGAAGTGATGGCGGGGGCGGCGGCGGCGTGTGAGGACCTGGGATTCGACCTGGTGGATATCAACCTGGGCTGCCCGGTGAAGAAGGTGGTGACGTGCAACGGCGGCTCGGGCCTGCTGCGCGATCTGCCGCTGATCGAACGGATCGTACGGGCGGTGCGGGCCTCCATCACGATTCCTCTGACGCTGAAGTACCGCGCCGGGTGGAACGAGTGCGAAATCGTGGCGGTCGACCTGGCGCGCCTGGCGGAGGACTGCGGCGTCGCGGCGGTGGCGCTTCATCCGCGCACGCGCGAGCAGGGCTACAGCGGCAAGGCGGATTGGACGCGCATCGCGGAGGTCAAGGCAGCGGTCGGGATTCCGGTGATCGGCAATGGCGACATCGAGACCCCGGAGGACGCGGTCCGGATGGTGGCCGAGACCGGGTGCGACGCGGTGATGATCGGCCGCACGGCGTCGGCCAATCCTTGGATTTTCCGGCAGATTGCGCAGTACGTGGCTACCGGCGCGTACGACCAGCCCGCGGAGAGCGACCGCTACGAGATGATCCGCGGCTACTACGCGCTGCTGGCGGCGCGCGGCGCTCCGGACGTGGTGGGGAAGATGAAGCAGTTCGCCTCCTACTTCACGCACGGCGTTCGCAATGGCGCTAAACTGCGGGTTGCGATTTATCACGCCCAGCAGGCGGCCGAGATCCAGGAGCTTGTGGACGCATTCTTTGAGCGCGAGCTGGCCACCGCCTGATCGATTTTGATGAAACAAGTCCAATTGATCACTGACGGGGCCTGCCTCGGCAACCCGGGCCGGGGGGGATGGGCGGCGATTCTGCGTTGCGGCCCGCACCGGAAAGAGCTGTTCGGTTCCTCGCCTCACACCACCAACAACCGGATGGAAATGGCGGCTGCCATCGAAGGGCTGCGTGCGCTCAAGGAGCCTTGTGAGATCGAGGTGGTCACCGATTCGGAGTACGTGAAGAAGGGCATCACGGAATGGATCGCGGGATGGAAGCGGCGCAACTGGCTGACCAAGGACAAAAAGCCGGTGCTCAATAAGGATCTGTGGCTGGCGCTGGACGAACTCGCGGGCCGGCACACGGCGCGGTGGACGTGGACGCGGGGGCACGCCTCGCACGAGGACAACAACCGCGCCGACGAGCTCGCCACGGAGGCGGCCGCGGCGCAGGCGTTCAGCAAAGGCTACAAGCGCGATCCTGCGATGCCGGCCTATGAGCTTGACGGCGCGAAAGCGGGCCGGTCTTGAGGATCGCGATTTTCGGCGGCACCTTCGACCCGGTCCACTCGGCGCACCTGGCCCTGGCGCGGGAGGCGGCGCGCGCTTTTGGACTGGGTCGGGTGCTGTTCGTTCCGGCGTCGCGGCCGCCGCATAAGAGCGACGCTACGGTGGCCGGCTATGAAGACCGCTACCGGATGGTGGAACTGGCCTGCCAGGGGGAGCCTTCGTTCGAGGCGTCGCGTCTCGAGGAGGGACAGGAGCGGAGCTACTCGATCGACACCATCGAGCGCGTGCGCGGCGGGCTCGCTCCGGGGGACGAGCTTTTCTTCCTGATCGGCGCGGACGCTTTTGCGGAAATCACGACCTGGCGCCGCTGGCAGGACGTAGTGCGCGGGGTGCGCTTCATCGTGGCGGCGCGTCCGGGCCACGAGTATACGGTGCCGCCCGGAGCGGCGGTGGAGCGGCTGGACACGATGGCGCTGGCGGTCTCTTCGTCTTCGATCCGCGCGCGGCTCGCGGCCGGAGAGGATCCGCTGGAGCTGCCGCCTGCCGTGCTCGCGTACATCCGCGAGCGGCGGCTTTACTGCGGCAGGTCCGCTCCCTGACGGTCGCGGTTCGGTGCTGGGGGGGCGCTCGCTTGCGGTCGCGGCTCGGTGTTGGGGCGGGGTCCGCTCCCTTGCGGTCGCGGCTCGGTAACGGGGCGGGTCCGCTCCCTGACGGTCGCGGTTCGGTGCTGGCGCCACGGGCGGTGCCTGGGCGGACCTACTTCTATTCTTCCGGCGGGAGAGGCTCTTCCGGTTCGGATTCCTTCTCGCCGTAGCCGTACTTCGAGTAGTAGTAGGTGTACTTGCTGTATAGCTCGCCGGCTCGGGCGCCGTTGACCACCACGCCCAGCACGTTGTTTTCGCACAGAGACTGCATGGCGCGGTGCACGGTGTCGATGGTGGTGGAGCCGATGCGGATCACCAGAATGGTGCCGTCCGTCATGGTGCCGAGCAGATTCGCGTCGGCGGAGAACAGCAGGGGAGGGCTGTCGAGGATGACCCAATTGAAGGTCTTGGGCAGCTCGTTGAGCAGCGACTTGGCCTCTTTCAGGTTCAGCAGTTCGAGCGGATTCTTGACGGCGGATCCGGCGGGCATCAGATAAAGGCTGGTACCCTCGACTCTTTTCATGCATGCGGCCAGGGGCGCCTGGCCCAACAGGTAATCGGTGGCGCCGGGCGAGCGCTCGATCTGAAAGAGGTTGTGCATAGCCGGGCGGCGGAAGTCAAAGTCGCAAAGCAGAGTGAGGTTGCCCTTCAGCTGGGATTCGGCCAGCGCGAGATTGGCCGCCGAGAAGGACTTACCTTCGGCCGGTGAGGGAGAGGTGACCACCACCGTATGTATAGGCTGGAGGCTTTGCAGATGGTTGAGCCGCGTGCGCAGGCTGCGGAACTCCTCGCTGGGCGAGTCCTGCGGGCGGCTGGCGTCGATGAGCAGGGCCTCATGCGCGGGCGCGAAGGTCACTTCCAGAACATCGTCCAGACAGAGCGCTTGCGTCGCCGGCAGGGTCGCGGGCCTTGCGGCTCCAGCGGGAGGGGCTGGCGGGGCGTTCTGACTCGCGGCCTGCGGGGTGCCGGTCTGCTCGGCGCGGCGCAGTGCATCGTGGACTCGGCTCATTTCGTCTCCCTTGTCACGTCACGCTCCCCGGGTCACGGCGTAGTAGTAGTACATCGAACCAGCCATCAGCGCCATGCCGCCCATGCAGGCCGCGACCCATGCGGCCCAGACCAGCCTCCGTTTTCGCTTAACCACCAGGTCGTTTTCGAGCAGCGGCACGGTGCCCAATACCGAGAGGTTCGTGTACGCGCGCGCGTCCTTCAGGTTCTTGATGGAGGTGTCCTTCATCTCCCGGGCCGCGCCGATGAAGACTCCAATCAGCAACCCGATGGCCGCCCCCGAACCGACGATCGCGAGCCTCTTGGGCTGGATGGGCGTCTCGGGCAGCGATGCCGGGTCGAGCAGTTGCAGCCGCTCGCCCTGCCCGCGGTTCTCCAGGCTGGTGGCGATCTCGGACTGCGACTTCTTTTCGTTGAGCTCGTCGTAGCGGGTCTTGGCCAGCGCATAGTCGCGGGTCAGCTCGTTGTAGGTCCGCTCCATGATGGGGCTGGACTGGATGCGCTCGTTGTACTGAGTAATCATCGCCACCAATTGCTTTTGAGACTTGTTACGTTCGTCGAGTTCCAGGTTCCGGGCTTGAATCTGGGTCTGCAGGCCAGTGATCTGGGCTTCCAGCTGGGGGACGCCCTGGATCCGCGACGGATTCTTCCGGGGAGGCGCGGGCTCGGACTTCTTGTCCTCCTCCTCTTTCAGGAAGGCGTCCCGCCGGCCTCGCAGCATGGACAACTGGGCCTCGGCCGCTTTCACGTCGGGGTGCGTTTCCTTGTACCGCTCCTTCAGGGACGACACGTTCGTTTCCTGCGTTACGATCTCGTGTTCGAGCTCGACCAGGCGCTGGTTCTTCGCCGCCGCGCTGAGGGGCTGGTCCCCGCCTTGAGTCAGCTGCCGCAACTGGTCCTTGTAAACGCCGATCTGGGAGTCGAGGAGCAGTTTCTCCTGGCCGATCCGGCTGATGGCTTCATTGATGCCGGACAATTGCTGTTCGAGGGTTCGCAGCGTGGCCAGGTTGCCTTGCAGCTGATCGGGCAGCCGCCCCGAGTTCTGCAGCCGGAATTGCGTGAGCCTGTTCTCGAGGTCGTCCAGCGTTTTCCTGGCGGATTCCCACTCGTCTTTCAGGAATTCCGTGGTAGCCGTCGACTGGCCGGAGAGGGTACGGAGGTTCTCGTCGATAAAGCCGCGCACCAGTTCCTGGGTGACCTTCTGGGCCAGGTTCCGGTTCGAATACTGGAACGATATTCTGAAAGCCGAATACTGCGCCTTGTTGCTGAGCTGCAGGTTTTCGACCTGGCTGATGCGGATGTCGGAGCGCATCTCCTCGATGACATCCTCGAGCGGCTTGCGCTGCAGCAGGCTTTTGTAGAGGCCATTGCTTTGGATGACGTTAATCAGGTTGGCGCGGCTCTGCACGGTCTGAGCCATCTGGTTGATGCGCTGAGACATCTCGGAATTGACGTTGGAGGGAACGAACCGCTCGGGCACCTGAGGGGCGATGACCTGCACCGTGGCTTCCGATTGGTATGTGTCCGGCCACACGAAGGCCACCACGACCGAGAGCACGATGGCGGCGAAGGCGGGGCCTGCCATCCAGGTCTTGTGACGGCGAAGGATGTCTACGTAGTCCTCGACGTCCAGCGGACGCCGCGGAATGCTCAGGAGGTCTTGCGTTTGCTCCATCCAGTTCTCTCTTGCCTGACTATCGGTCGCGGCGCGCTACTGCACCATGATGCGGTCGCCGTTTTCCAGGTTGATGTTCTGGCTAAGGTTTTTCCCTTTAAGGACTTCGCTCCAATTGAATTTTATTCGCTTGTCGCCGCGCAGTATGATGATGTGCTTCTTGTTGGCGAACTCCCGGAAGCCGCCCGCCAAGGTGATGGCCTCGAAGACGTTGGTGGGGGTCGCCAGCGGGTAGGCGCCCGGCCGGTTGATCTCGCCGTCGACGAAATACCGCCGGCTGCGCACATCTTCGACGGAAACGGCGACATCGGGGTTGTTTACGAACTTGGAAAGAGCGGCGGTGATGGCCTCGGCAACCTTGTTCGGCGTCAGACCGGCGGCCTGGATGTCCTTGATCAACGGCATGGTGATCTTGCCGTCGGGGCGGATGGTGTGTGGTCCGGAAAGGTCCTGCTCCCTCCACACCCGCACGGTGATGACATCCTCGGCACCGAGGATGTAGGTGTCGTTATCCACCGCCGAGCCCGCCGCCGCGGGCGGCTTCACAGGGCCGGCCGGAGCGGGCTTCGCCGCGTCCGGGGCCGGAGCCTGCTGCGTCGCGGGCGCCGGCTGCTGCGTCGCGGGGGCCGCCTGTTGAGCGGTCAGACAAGGCGCCGCCACGCCTAGCGCCAGCACGAGCGCCGCCAGGGAAAACGCTCTCATTGAGCTCCTTCCAGTAGTGCAGTCGGCTCGAGACGAGCCCATGGACTCTTGGAGTCCCAGACGCACCATTCGGGTATTATAAGGTACACACGCGTCCGATGCGGTAGGCCGTTGGTACCAGCCGGCCGGTTGGCAGCAACAACGTGCCTAGCGCGAAACCAACTCGTCAACTAGCGTACCATCGGCGGGGAACAACTGCACTCGCAGGGGGATCTGGGGGGCGGCGTGGGTGGAGCAGCTCAGGCAGGGGTCGTAGGCGCGGACCACGGCCTGGACGCGATTGAGCATCCCTTGCCGGCGAGTGCCCACCAGCTGGACCACGGTGCCAATATAGGATTGGTGGGTGTAACGACGGTGGGGCGAAGCTTCGTGCGGTCGTCAGTCGGCGCTGCGGCTTGCATTTGCTGCCTGTCGCTTTGTTCGGTGCAGGCTCAGTGCCTTAAGTGGCCTCAGGGAGCGGCACGTATCTCCGCCGAAGCAGTCCTAACCGTAGACCTGGACAAGCCGATGATCCACCCCGGCGAGAGCGCAGTGCTACACATCCAGCTGCACAATGCGACCAAGCGGACGTTGGAGTTAGTCGAGACCTTCATCCAGCGAGAGTACGAAATTCACGTTGTGGATTTGCACGGCGCAGAGCCTCCCTTAACGGACTATGGCAGGAAGATACGCAGGCGGCCGATCATCGATACCCGCAACTTCGGAATTACCCTCGATCCAGGGGAGACCCTAAGAGCGGACGAGGACATCGCCCAAATCTATTCCATTACTGAGCCGGGACGTTATAAGGCGTCCGTGTGCCGAGTAGTTGATCGTTTGGGGCCGGTCCTGTCGAACACCGTCGTCCTGCAGGTGAGGTGATCGCCGACGCGTGCCCGTCAGCCTTGCAATGAGCGGTATGACAAAGGAGACCATTGACGACGCTTGACGCGAGAGTCTTGGCACTGCTATTTCTGACGCTGGGCGTGGCGCTCGCAGCGGAGCCCCGTTGTCCCCTTCTGGCCGCTGCCGCCCCCTCCGCGCTGGTCTCGTACCTCGACGGCCCGAAGGGGTCGCAGACATCGGCATGCACCGAGTACGCAATCGCCCAGATCGGGGAGAAGAAATACGTCGCGGGCGTAGGTGTGCTGGTTCGATATCTGGGCTTCCGGCGGGAGCCCGAGTTCTGGGAGAAGGGGGAAGATGTCGTGGATCTTCAGCATGAGTGGTACCCAGCGACATCTGCGCTCTTTCAGATAGGCAAGCCCGCCTTGCCGGCCCTCATCGACCTCCTCGGGACGGAGACGAATCCGATAGTCCGATCCAGGGCGCTGCAGACCGTGATGGACATATCCAGAGGTGACTTCGTTTCGGGCGTCAAGCTCATCCGAGATGCCGCCGCGACGCGGAATGCCAAAGCCGAGCAAGCCCGGTTACTCGACGCCGCCAGGAAGTCCGTCGCCCTGTGTCGGCCCAGCGTCCGGCCTCAATGTGAGGCAGCCCTGCGATGAGTTGCCAAGTGCTTCCTCGCAGGTTTAGCGATACAACTCTGGTTCTGATATGCGCAGGGGCGCTTAGCGCGGTGCCCAAGTGTCCGCTGTTGGCTTCTGCCGAGCCGCCGGAGTTGGTTTCTTACCTTGACGGCCCGGAGAAGTCGCAGACCCCTGCCTGCATGGAGTATGCGATCCGCCAAATCGGCGACAAGGGATACGCGCCGGCGGTTGACACACTGGTGCGGCACCTCGGCTTCCGGCGTGAGCCGGGGCCCGGGGAGCGAGGGGAGGGGGGGCTGTGCTGGAGTATATGCACAAGTGGTACCCGGCAACGATAGCGTTGTATCAGATCGGCAAACCGGCGCTTCCCGCCCTTGTCCAACTCCTCGGGACAGAGACGTCTCCGATCGTGCGGGCTAAGGCCCTGCAGACGGTGATGGACATTTCCAGCGATGGCTTCCACTTCGTTTCAGGCGTGAAGCTCCTCCAAGCGGCCGCCTTGAGCCAAGGGGACAGCCGTGTCAAGGCCCGATTGCTTGACGCAGCAAGCAAGGCCGTGAAGATGTGCCCGGTCCCGCTCCGACCTCAGTGCGAGGACGCTTTGCACTGACGTCTGGCGGCGCTCTATGGGGCCCGGTCCGCCTGAAGCTGGCCTTACTGCGTGACCAGTTCGTCCACCATCGTCCCATCGGCCGCGAACAACTGCACCCGCAGGGGAATCTGGCCGGCGGCGTGGGTGGAGCAGCTCAGGCAGGGGTCGTAGGCGCGGACCACGGCCTGGACGCGGTTGAGCATGCCTTCCTCGAGCTTGTTGCCGTCCACGAAGCGCTTGGCCACCTGCTCTACCGATCGGTTCATGGCCAGGTTGTTGTGGCCGGTGGCGACGATCAGGTTGGCCCAGACGATGGCGCCCTTCTCGTCCACCTTGTAGTGGTGGATGAGGGTGCCGCGCGGGGCTTCGATCATACCCACGCCTTCGAGCGAGTTGACGCCCGCACGGGCGCGGACGCGGGTGTCGAGAATGCGCGGATCCTCGAGCAGCATGCCGATGCGCTCGAGCGCCCAGGTGGCCTCGATCAGGCGCGCGTAGTGGTAGTGGAACGCGCTGTTGACCACCGCGCCGAAGCGCTGATGGTATTCCTCGAACTGCTTCTGGGCTTCGGGCGTGCCCATGGAATCGGCGGCGTTGATGCGCGCCAGCGGTCCCACGCGGTAGGCGCCTTCCGGGTAGCCGGTAGGCTTGAAATAGGGCGCCTTGAGGTAGGAATTCGTCAGGGCGGCCTCGCCGATGTAGGTGGCGTAATCGCGCGGGCGGACCTGGTCCGCTACGATCGCCCCGTCCGGTCCGCGGAAGCGCAGCTTGCCGTCATAGAGCTGGAATCCACCGCCCTCATCCACCATGCCGGCGTACATGGTGGGCGCGGTGCCGAAGCTTTCGATCTCTTCCTTGAACTGGTCCACCACGCCCTTGTAGAACTCCAGGGTGCGCTGGGCGATCGCCTTGGCCTTGGGCAGCTCGTGGAGGATGCGGTCGCGCACTTCGGAGGAGAGCGGGGTGTTGACGCCACCCGGAACGGTCCAGGACGGATGAATGCGCTCGGCCGCGAGGCCCTCGATGATCTGCTGGCCGAACTTGCGCAGGGCGATGCCGTCGTGCGCCAGGGCGGGGTGCTTCTCGATGACGCCGAGCACGTTGCGCGCGGCGGGATCGGAATCGAAGCCCAGCAGCAGGTCTGGCGATGACAGATGGAAGAAGCTGAGGGCGTGCGACTGCACGAACTGGCCGCAGTGGAGCAGCTCGCGGAGCAGGACGGCGGCGTCGGGGATATCGACCGCCATGATCGCGTCGCAGGCCTTCACGGACGCCAGCAGATGGCTCACCGGGCAAATGCCGCAGATGCGCGCGGTGATCCCGGGCATCTCGTAGAAGGGCCGGCCTTCGCAGAACTTCTCGAATCCGCGCACCTGCGTGACGTGAAGCTGCGCGCTCGAGACGCGGCCCTCGTCGTTGAGGTAGATGGAAACCTTGGCGTGTCCCTCGATGCGAGTCACGACGTCGATGGTAATCTTCTTCATGACCGATTCCCTCGGCGCCCCTTCCGGCGCCTGTTGAGCCGTCTTTCGCTTGCCGCTCATCCGAATTTGATCCTCGATCCCAAGTCGGGTATACGCCCTTCCAACAGCTCGGTCAGCACGAACACGATGGTCGACGCCGGAGGCGGGCAGCCGGGAACGTGGACGTCCACCTTGACGATCTCCTGGATCGGCAGGGCGCGCTTCAGCAGCTTGGGGACGCCCTCGGTGGGCACGCCGGGCGTGGCATCGGCGCCCTGAACATACACCCGCTCCAGCAGCTTCTTGACCGGGATCGGATTGCGCATGGCGGGCACGTTGCTGGTGACCGCGCAATCGCCTAGAGCCACCACCAGCTTGCTGTGCTGGCGGACGAGCTGGATTTTCTCCAGATCCTCCTGGCTCGAGACGGCGCCCTCGACCAGCGTCACGTCCACGAACTCGGGGAACTTCTGGGCGTCCACCAGGGGGCCGTAGACCAGGTCGATCTTCTTGGCGACGGCCAAGATGGCCTCATCCATGTCCAGGATCGACATGTGGCAGCCGGAGCAGCCGTCGAGCCAGATGGTTGCGATCCTCACTTTCTTAGGCATGGACCCCCCTTCTCGAAGCCAGGCGGCTGATGTTGTCGTTGGACTTGACCATTTCCTCGACCGCGAAGCCCTTCTCGGCCAGCGCGCCGGTGGGGCAGGCCTGCACGCACTTGCCGCAACTGGTGCAGTTTTTCGAGGTGCCCCAGGGCTGGTTGAGCTCGCTCACGAGCATCGACTGGACGCCGCGCGAGGCGATATCCCAGACGTGGGCGCCCTCGATTTCCGCGCAGACGCGCACGCAGCGCGTACACAAGCAGCAGCGGTTGTGGTCGAGCACATACTTTTCGTGCGAGACGTCCACGGGTAGCCGCGGATAGGTGTAGGGATAACGGACGTGCGTCAGGCCGAGGCGCGTGGCCAGGGTCTGGAGCTCGCAGTGGCCGTTGGAGACGCAGACGGCGCAGGTGTGATTGCGCTCGGCGAAGAGCAGCTCGAGCACCATGCGGCGGTAGCTCTTCAGCTTTTCGGAGTTGGTGGTGACCGACATGCCGTCCTGGACCGAGGTGGTGCAGGCCGGCATCAGGCGCCCCACTCCTGAGATCTCGACCACGCACAAGCGGCAGGAGCCGGCCGAAGCCAGGCCGTCCAGGTGGCAGAGCGTGGGGATGTACTTGCTGCTGGCGCGCGCCACCTCGAGAATTGTCTGGCCCTCACGGGCCTCCACGTATTCCCCGTCAATTCGGATCGCTATTTTCTGCGGCAAGGGATGCTCCTGTTACGGATGATGGCCGATGGTCGATGGTGGATGGCCGATGGGTCGGCTCCCTGACGGTCGCGGCTCGGTGCTGGGGGCACTGGTCTCCAGCTCGTGGCGCGGGCTTCAGCCTGCCGCGTCGAGACTCGTCTCGACGCAAGCCATGCCTCAACATGAGTGTCGAGGCGGCAGGCACCCTGCGCCACGGTAATGCTGATTCTCATCATCGGTCCGTGGTCCTGATATCGCAGCGGAGGCACCGGGTGGCCTCTTCGAGAGCCTCGACGGCCGTGAGGCCCAGGCTCACCTCTTCGAAATTCTGCACGCGCTCGCGGGCGGGCACGCTGCCAGGAACCTGGCGCGGGCACTCGCTCGATTGCGCGGGCGGGGTCTGGTCGTATTCGAACTTTTCGGCGAGCTGGGGAAAACGCTTGGTCCCCATCAGCTGCTCGTCGATGTTGCGGGCGGCCTTTTTTCCGTATCCCATGGCGTTCGAGACGTTCGAAGCGCCGCTGATGACGTCGCCGCCGGCGTAGAACTTGGTTCGGCTGGTCTCGAGCGAGAAGCGGTCCACTTCCACCGTGCCCGACTCTTTGAGCGTGAGACCGGAGGCCTTGGCGAAATCCATGTCCACCTTTTCGCCCACGGCCAGGATGACGGTGTCGCACTTGAAAACCTGGATCTCGTCGGTTGGAACGGGCTTGCGGCGGCCGGTGGCGTCGAACTCGCCGAGCTTGGTCTTCACCACTTCGATGGCCTTCACCACTCCGTGGAAGCCGACCACGCGGTGCGGCGCGGCCAGGAACACGAAGTTGGCGCCTTCGGCTTCGGCCGCTTCGGTCTCTTCGACGATGGCGGGCATGTCTTTTCGCTCGCGGCGGTAAATGACCGTCACGTCGGCGCCCATGCGCAGGGCGGTGCGGGCGGAATCGATGGCCGCGTTGCCGCCGCCGATCACCACCACCTTCTTGCCCAGGTTGACCTGCTCGCTTTTGGACACGGCCTCGAGGAAGAGCAGCGCCGGCATCACGCCCTTGAGTTCGGTGCCGGGCATGTAGACCCAGGCTTCCTTCCAGGTGCCGATGGCGAGGAAGACGGCGTCGTAGTTGACGTCGAGGTCGTTGAGAGGCACGTCGAAACCGACGGCGGTGTTGAAGATGAACTTGACGCCCAGCTTCTCGATCAGCTCGATCTCGCGATCGAGGGCCGGCTTCGGCAAGCGGTATTCGGGCAGCGCGTAGCGCAGCATGCCGCCGGCGGCCGGGTTCGATTCGTAAATGGTGACGTTGTGGCCCAGCAGCGACAGGTAGAACGCGCAGGCGAGGCCGGTGGGACCGGCTCCGACCACGGCCACGTTCTTTTCGGTCCGGGCCAGCTTCTTGGCCACGATGCGGTCCATCAACTCGGGGTATCGATCGGAGGCATAGATGGAATCGGCGATGAGGCGATGCACGTCGCGGATGTTGACCGATTCGTCGATGTTCTTGCGGCGGCAGCGGTCGTCGCAAGGGTGCTGGCAGACGCGGCCGGTCGAAGCCGGCAGCGGGTTGTCCAGGATGACGGACTCGAACGCTTCCTCCAGGCGATCCTCTTTATAGAGCTGGAGGAAGCGGGGGATGTTCATGTGCAGCGGGCAACTGTTCTCGCAGGGAGAGAGCGCCAGGTTTTCGCACACTCCGGCGCGGCAGCGCTTGGCGCGGATGTGGTCCTCGAACTCGTGGCGGAAGTGCCGCATGGTGGTGAGCACGGGGTTGGGCGCGGTCTGGCCCAAGCCGCACAGCGACATGTCGCGGATCATGCGGCCCAGTTCGTCGAGCGCTTCAAGGTCGCTCTCGACTCCCTTGCCGTTGCTGAAGTTGTTCAGGATGCGCAGGGCTTTATCGAGGCCGACGCGGCAGGGGACGCACTTGCCGCAGGATTCCGAGTGGGTGAATTCGATGAAGTAGCGCGCCACGTCCACCATGCAGTTGTCTTCATCCATCACCACCATGCCGCCGGAGCCCATGATGGAGCCGAGCTTGCCGAGGGTCTCGTAGTCCACCGGGGTGTCGAACATTTCCTGCGGGATGCAGCCGCCGGATGGGCCGCCGGTCTGGACGGACTTGATGTGCTTGCCGTTGGTGCCGCCCTCGCCGACGTCGTAGACGAAAGTCTTAAGCGGCGTGCCGAGGGGCATTTCGACCAGGCCGGTGTTGGTGACTTTGCCGACCAGCGAGAAGACCTTGGTGCCCGCGCTCTTGGTGGAGCCGGTTTCGGTGAACCAGGCCGGGCCCTTGGCCACGATCGGCGCGATGTTGTACCAGGTCTCGACATTGTTGATCGATGTCGGATAGCCGTAGAGGCCTTTTTGGGCCGGGAACGGCGGGCGCGGACGGGGCCGTCCGGCGCGGCCTTCGAGCGAGGCGATGAGCGCGGTCTCTTCGCCGCACACGAATGCTCCGGCGCCCTCCACCAGTTGGATGGAGAAGTTGAAGCCGCGTCCCAGGATGTTCTCTCCGAGGAGGCCGTACTCTTTGGCCTGCTCGACGGCGCGCGCGAGGCGGTGCACGGCCAGCGGGTACTCCGCGCGTATGTAGATGATGCCCTGCTGCGCTCCGGTGACGAAACCGCCGATGATCATGCCCTCGAGCAGCGAGTGCGGATCGCTCTCGATTTCATTTCGATTCATGTAGGCGCCGGGATCGCCTTCGTCGGCGTTGCAGATCAGGTACTTCCTGTCGGTCTTGGCTTTGCGCAGCACTTCCCACTTGAGACCCGTGGGGTAGCCGGCTCCGCCGCGCCCGCGCAGCTTGGACGCCTTGATCTGCTCGATCACCATGTCGGGCATGTTGTCGATCAGAACCTTGTACAGGGCCTGGTATCCGCCCACGGCGATGTATTCTTCGATCTCGTCGGCGCTGATGAGGCCGCAGTTGCGCAGGACGATCTTCTTCTGGCCTTTGAAGAACGGAATCTCGCGCCAGGAGGGGATCTCGGGCAGGCCGGTGCCGTACTTGACCTGGCCGGTGAGGTGATCCCACTCTTCGATCTTGCACAGGGCCAGGTCGGCGGTGATCTTGCCGAGATACATGTCGTCCAGGATGCGCGGCACGTCGTTAGGCTGGATGCGGTGCATGATCACCAGAGGGCGGCCGGGCAGCCAGACGTTGACCAGGGGTTCGGCGGCGCAGAATCCGAAGCAGCCGACGCGGGCGAGCTGCATATCCAGGCCGCGCTGTTCAAGGGCGTCGGCGAAGGCGTGATAGACACCTTCGGCGCCGTTACCGGTGCCGCAGGTGCCCATGCCGACGCCGATGCGGGGCTTGTTGGGCAGCAGCTTTCCCAGCCCTGCCTCTCGGACGGCGTTAAAACTGCTGAGGTCCTGGATGCGCATCTAACGCTTCTCCTTCTCGATGGCGTCGATCTGGCTGCGCAGCGCGCGCTCGTTGACGTGGCCGAAGATCTCGTGATTAATTTCGACCACGGGCGCCAGCGCGCATTGGCCAAAGCAGGCCACGGTGCGGATGGTGTACTTGCGATCGCGCGTGGTGATGGTCTGCTTGGCCGTCTCGCCATCCTCGGAACCGTGGTCGTGCAGCCCCATTTCAAGCTTCAGGCGCTCGAGCAGGCCGCGCGATCCGCGGGTGTGGCAGGCGGTACCGCGGCACACGGCGACGGTGTTCCTTCCCTGCGGCTCCAGGTTAAAAAGCGCATAGAAGGTGACCACGCTGTGAATCTGGGCAAGCGGGATGTCGGCCTTTGCGGCGACGTACTCCAGCGTTTCGGGCGGGAGGTACTTAAAAGGATGGTGTTCCTGGATACGTTCCAGAATGGTGAGAAGGGCGCCGGGCTTGCCATTGTGTTCCGCTATAACGCGGTCCACGAAATCCTGATCTTCCAGGCTTGGTAGTGACTGCGCAGATGTGTTCTTCATCGAGGAGAAAACCTCCCTGATTGTCGGCCCTGAATCGGACTTGCCGGCGCCTCTGTCGAGAAACGGGATGTAACCCGCGAAACGCCCAGGCTGGGCGGATTTTAGAATATGGTTATCCGAAAGACATGCTCAAACCAAAAGCATACACCACCGGGGCCGGCTTTGTCTCAGGGCCGGGGTGGGGTGGATGGGCCCCAACGGAGGGCACGGGCGGCGGGTCTCGAGAGGGACTTGCGGAATTCAGTTCGTCGCGTCCGCGGCGAGAGGTGAAGGGGCTGAAAAGCGGCGACAGGCACCGCTCGCCACGCGCGCTCGAGACCTATCCCGTTGACCAGGCGGAGATGTCGCTTGGGACAGCGGAGCCAGTCACCGTTTTTCAGCGGAGTCTCCAGTCTGTCAGGTTAATTTCGCAAGTCCCTCTCGAGCCCCGCTGCAGGCGTGGACGCCTGCCCCACAAATCAGAAGGTGAGGCCGATGACCACGGACAGCTCGTTCCTGCGCTGCCGTGCCGGCCAGGAGTTGAACAGGTCGGAGAGCCAGCGGGTGTAGCGGACTTCGGGTGTGATCCTGATTCCGAACTCGTCCTTCACTCGGAAGCCGGCCGTAGCCGTGGCGCCGAAGGTGGACAACTTCGTGGCAATCCGCGGCGTGTAGTCGGTTGACGAACTGCCGTCGGGATTGACGATGTCCGTGGTGGTTCGGATATTGGAAATCTTTCTGAAGGAAACGCCGCCACCGAGGAACACCTGGGCCGAAGCGGTTTTGGCGGGGCGGGTTCCGTAGCGGGCCAGGACCGGGATGGTCCAGTAGCGGGCATGGGTGGACTCGGCCCGGGTCGAAATCTGTGAAGTTCCGTCCGCCAGCGAGACGGTTGTAACGACCCCCGAGGAGTAGCTGAAGTACTGATACAGGACGTCGGCGCTGACCAGGATCCGCCGGGTGGCGGCGTACTCCACGGTGGCGCCTCCACCAAAGCGCGGGGTCGACGGTGTCAATGAGCTGCTGACCAGCGTGAGGGTGTTGGGGGTGTAGGCGGAGCTTGTCGAACTTTGCAGGGGCAGCATGATGATGGTGCCGCGTATTCCGGCGGAGAAGCGCCTCCAGAAGTTCGGCTGGACTTGTTCCTCGCGAGCGCTGCTGCTGGTGGTTGAGGTTTGAGCGCGCAGGATCGGCGCGAGCAGGATCCCGCAGAAGAAGAGCAGACATGCCGCGCGCTCGACGCCGGTCTTGCGTGGGTTCGATAGCACCGGGTTCCAGGCCTCCAAAAAGAGCGTTGAATCAGTGGATGCGTGAGAGCGCATTAGCGTTACCTGAGGATGCGTCCGTTCACAATCCGTCAGGTTAGATGATAACCCGCGGGCGGTCCGGCACGCTCGTGGTCAACGCCTTCATCGTCGAGGCGTGTGTCCTGACGGGGCGCAGCAGGTGCGGCAGGGCGAAATACAGGCCTGCGGCCGGGCTATCGCAATCCGGGCCAAGGCGCGCGCGACAAAGAAGCCCGGCCTCAGGCGCTCCGCGCTCCTCCTCGCGCTCACAATGTGCGAGGCGGCGGTCATGCTGGGGATTACGATTTGGCTCGCAGCAGGCTCGCCGCGCTATATCTGGCCGATGGCCGTCGGAGCCGCCGGGCTGGTGCCGCACTTCCCCCGCCGCGACGAATAAGGCCGCTTGGCCCTTTGGGGAGAATCCTCTTTACACCGTCCGCGCTGTCGATTTACACTGGGTTCACCAACTCAGAGGAGGCTTTCCTTGCGCTTACGTTTGACGCTTTTCCTGTGCCTGATGTTTCCCGTCCTGGCGGCTGCCCAGGATCCCTGTGTTCCCTATCCCGCCGGGCTATCCACGTACCTGATCTGCGTTCCGCCCGGCGCCCCAACCAACATCGACCTGGTGGTCTTCGCCCACGGCTATGTGAGTCCCACGGTGCCGGTGGGAACCATCCCGACGGATCAGCTTTCACTTCAGGGCGTGTCGATTCCCGCGCTGGTGAACAGTCTCGGTTTTGCGTTCGCCGTCTCCAGCTATCCGAAGAACGGCCTGGCGATCAAGGAAGGGATGGCCGACCTCGTGAACCTGGTCGGGTTCTACAAAGAACTGGGTTACAGTCCCGGGCGAGTGTACCTGGTGGGGGTGTCCGAGGGAGGGCTGATCGCGACCAAGCTGATTGAAGAGGGCGGTCCGGTCTTCAGCGGTGGCCTTGCGCTGTGCGGGCCTGTCGGCAACTTCGACGGCCAGGTCAACCATTTCGGGGATTTCCGCGTGGTCTTCGACTACTTCTTTCCGGGAGTGCTCCCCCCGTCTCCCGTTTCCATTCCTCCCTCCGCCATCGCGGATTGGGACAGCCTGGTGCCCGTCATCGCGGGGGCGATGGCCGCCAATCCTTCCGCCGCGCAGCAACTGTATCTGGTGACGCAGACACCTACGGATCCCACCCAGCCCGCGGCTTCGGCGGTCGAGAATCTCTGGTACAACGTATTCGCTACCGACGACGCGCACGACGAACTCGGCGGCCAGCCCTTCGGAAACAGGTTCCGGCCCTATCTCGGTTCGACCAACAACCTGCGGCTGAATCTCGGTGTCGAGCGCTTCTCCGCCGACCCGGCCGCGCTCACGCAGATCCAGGAGTTCTATCAGACCAGCGGGAGCCTGCCCGCGCCGCTGGTGACGATGCACACCACGGGGGATCCGATCGTGCCTTACTGGCATGAGACTCTCTATGGGCTGAAGGTCCTGCTGAGGGGCAGCCTGCGTGAGTATCTGCATCTGCCCGTGGTGCGGTACGGCCACTGCAATTTCGAGCCGCCGGAGGTTCTGCTGGGATTCGGCCTGCTGGTTGCGAAGGTGACCGGGCAGAGCCTGCCGAACGCCGAGCTCGCATTGCCGACCGAACCGATGCGCCAGCGGTTTCGCGCCCTGGCCGTTCAGAACGCCGGCCAGGCGCGGTGACCGTGTCCTAGGGAACCGCGCCGGTAGGCGGCCCGCCGGTGTGGGCGCATATCCGCGGCGCGTCCAGCGTGCCGGCCATTACGATCGGCAGCGCGGCCTCGCGGTCGCCGCTGGCTTGCCGGCCCGCGACGCTCGCGCTGAGGTCGAAATGCAGGCTGTGATCGAACCCGATGGCGCCATCGCCGGTGAATTTCAACGCGGGGCCGTTGAAGGCGATGGCGCTCAGGTCCAGGCGCGCCTGCGTGACGCTGAGGTTGCCGGTTAGCGTACTGAAGGCCGTGCTCCCCGCCGCGCCGGCGCAGGAGGATTGCGCCGAGGCAGCGGCCTGCTGGATCGAGGCTGGCATGTCCAGCGCCGCGATGCGTCCGTTTGTCAGCGAGAACCTCGCGGTGGCATCGAGCGAATCGGCCGTGCCGGCGAAGCGCACGGTGTAGGCCGGCACGTCGAGGATGCCGTAGATCCTGCCGCCG
Source organism: Bryobacterales bacterium (assembly GCA_963841635.1). Taxonomy (GTDB): domain Bacteria; phylum Acidobacteriota; class Terriglobia; order Bryobacterales; family Bryobacteraceae; genus DASWZN01. The sequence goes on along the minus strand of CAWJDO010000002.1, from coordinate 4,914,410 downwards.
CCGAGCAGCGCGTTGACATCGACGCCGCGGAGGGAGCCGCGGCTGGCGCCGGTCAGCGTCCGTTCGCGAATCTGCAGATCGGCCGCGCCGGTCCATTCGCCCTGGCCGAGTTTCAGCCTGGCGCGAAGCACCTGGAGATGAAATGCAGGCGCGGACATTGGCCTCTGGACCGAAAACAGCGCCGGGGCTTCGCCATCGACCGGCACGGTGTGGGTGGCGTCGCTGCCGATCGCGAGGCCCGCCAGGGTGAGCCGGGCGGGTCCCGCGACGTTGTTGTACAGGTTGCCCTGGATCGAGGCTTCGAGAACGGCGCTAGCCTTGCCGGCCCGGCCTCGGAAAAGCACGCCGAAGAGGCCGCGAGGCACGAGCGTGAGCTTGAGCTTTCCGTTGACTGGCAGGACCTGGGGGCCGAAAGGGCCGGCCCGTCCTTCGATGCGGATGGCCGAATCGCTTTCGCCGGGAAGCCTCGCGCTCAGATCCAGGCTGCAGTTGGTTCCGGCCGAGAGGTTGCGCACGCGGAGGTCCAGGGCGGCGATACGCCACGGTGGCTGGGAGGAAATGAGCACGTCGCCGCCGGAAATCTGGACGTCGTCGAGTTCGAGCGCCAGACCGGCTTTGGGAACGTCCGGCGGCTGCGATCCGTTCGGCAACCGGGGCGGCGACGAGAGCCTCTTTAGTAACGACTCGAGATTTGTCCGGCCGCGCGCATCGCTTTCTATGGTGATGTGCGGCGCGTCGATGAGAATGGAGCGGATCTCGATCCGGCGGTGGGCGAGGGGGAGCAGGGCGATCCGGGCCGAGATCCGCGGGGCGGTGAGGAGATTGCCGGCGGCGACTTCGCGGAGCGAGATGGTGGGCCGGAGCAGGAGGAACGAAACGAAGTCGAACCGCGCCTGGCCTACCGATACCGGGACGCCCAGCCGGCGGCTGAACGCGCTCGCGATGTCGTCTTTGGGAGGGTCGCCCACCAGGGCCCGGGCGAGCAGTCCGGTAATGCAGATCAGCGCCAGGAGCGCGCCGGCGAGGTAGAGGAGGCGCAGGAGCCATCGGCGTGCCGGAAACCCGCGTTGCGGCTGCCGCGTACAATCAGACAGGAGCATGAGGATCACTCTGCGCTTCGGCGCATTTCTCATTATTGCCGCGGTGCTGGGCCGAGCGGAGGATCCGCGCGAAATCGTGCGCCGGTCAACCGACGAGAATCGCCGCAACCAGAAACTGGCCGAGAACTACACCTACATCGAGCGCCAGGATGAGCGCGGTTTCGACTCGCGCGGGCACGTCCAGCGGCACAGCCTGAAGAGCTACGATGTCACGCTGACCGAAGGCTCCCCCTACCTCCGCCTGATCGCGCGGGACGACAAGCCTCTTCCGCCCGAGGAGGAGCGCGCGGAGCAGCAGAAGCTCGAGAAGAGCATCGCGCAGCGGCGCGCCGAAACGTCCGCGCAACGCGAGAAGCGTCTGGCGGACTGGCACCACAAGCGCGAGCGCGAGCGTGAGTTCCTGCGCGAGGTGCCGGACGCCTTCGATTTCCGAATGGTTGGCGAAGAGACGATGGAGGGCCGGCGCGTCTACGTGATCGACGCGACGCCGCGGAGTGGCTTCAAGCCCCGCAGCAACGACGGGAAGCTGCTTACGAAGATGAAGGGCAGGTTGTGGATCGACACCGAGACTTACGAGTGGGCGAAGGCGGAGGCCGAGACCGTCGACACGATCAGCTTCGGAGGATTTGCGCTGCGGGTCGGTCCCGGGACGCGGTTCAGCCTCCAACAGGTGCGGGTGAACGGGGAGATCTGGTTGCCCAAACAGGTCACGGTCACTTATCAGGCGCGGCTTCTGCTGTTCAAGAGGCTGGTGGGGCAGGTGGACTACACCTACAGCGGGTACAAAAAATTCCAGTCCGACTCGCGGATCGTGGCCACGGAGCCGGCGCGGTGAGGCCTGGAGGCCCCGCCTGAGCGGGTCTGGAGACCCGCTCAGGACTGGAGTCCCGCCCCACGCGGCCTACCTTGTCTTGAGCGCGAGCCACTCCGCGCTCGCGAAGATCGCGGGACCGGTCTCCACCAGGCGCGGCAGCATGTTGAACACGTCCAGGGTTGTCCAGTTCGCATCGCGGCGGGTGCGGAAGCCGCGCCGGTTCAGTTCGGCGGCTACCTGCGAGAGCGGCTGGTCCTCGGTGATCACCCCCATCATGACGGTCAGGGCGCGCTTTTCGCCCGGGTCGTCTTCGAGGTGGACGCAATCCGCGGCGATGCGGAATCCAAACGGCACCTCGTGGAGCTGGGCCGGGGCCTGCTCCTCCACCGCCGGGTGCTCCCATTCGAGCGCCACCAGCGACCAGCCGGCCTGCGCCTTCTGGGCGAAATAGCCGGGGTCGGGCAGGCCGGATACGCATTCGCGAACGCGTTCCAGGTTGGGCATAGGATCCCTCCTTGAAACCGCTTCAGCAGGCGGATGGCCAGGGCTAAGTCGTGAAGACCACGTGATGCGGGCCGCGGCCGGTGTCCGCGCGTGGGAATCGGGTGTCCGGGGGCGGACGCCTTCAGTCCAGCATGCCGGCGGGTTTGAGGCCCGCCAGGTTTCGGCTCAGCGAGGTAGACAGGACGATGGACGTGGTGGTCTGGCCGAAGGCGCTCAGCTTGCCGACCAGCGCTTCCAGGTGCGCGATCGAGGAGGCCACGAGCTTGAGGTGAAACGAGTCCTCACCGGTGACGTGGTGACACTCCTGGATTTCGGCCAGGGCGGCGACCACGTGTTTGAAGCGGGCGTAGTTCTGGGGGACGGACTTCAGGCGCACGAAGGCGGTGATCGGGTAGCCGAGCCCGGCCGCGTCGACGGAGGCGGCATAGCCCCGGATCACGCCGGAATCCTCGAGCCTGCGGACGCGCTCGGCGGCGGCGGGGAGTGAGAGGCCGGCTTTTCGGCCCAGGTCGGCGAAGGTCTCGCGCCCGTTCTTCTGCAGCTCGCTTAGGATTCTAATGTCAATCGCATCAAATTCATTAGTTCCTCTCGGCATATGGCCAGTATACAGGCATTCGTGTCTGGTTTCCGGGGCCGGAAGAGAAGAAAATGGCTTCATGCATGCTGGATTGCTGTGGAAAGGCGCCGTCCTGGGCTTCTCGATCGCCGCTCCGGTGGGGCCCATCGGCGCGCTGGCGATCAGCCGGACGCTGCGGGATGGGCGAGGGGCGGGCCTGGCGACCGGACTCGGGGCGGCGTCCGCGGATAGCGTGTACGGTGCGGCCGCTGCTTGCGGCCTGGCGGCGCTGGCGGGGCCCTTGGCCGGCGCTCCCTGGCTCCGGTGGGCGGGCGGTGCGTTCCTGGTGTGTTACGGAATCCGGCTGGTGGCGACGAGCGGCCGGGGGCAGGCAGCCGCGCCTAGACGCGCTCCGGGGGGCGCGTTCTTCTCCGCGTTCCTGCTGACGCTCGCCAATCCGATGACGGTCCTCGCTTTTGCGGCGATGCTGGGGAGCTTCGGCGCGGGCGGAGCGGGAGGCGCGGCGCTCATGCTAGTGACCGGCGTGTTCCTGGGATCGATGGCATGGTGGACGGTTCTGGTGTCGGGGGTGGCGGCCGCGGCCGGCAGGATCGGGGGGCGCTGGTTTCCGACGCTGGACGTGGTGTGCGGCGGCGCGCTGGCGGTTTTCGGGGTGCACGCGCTGCTGCGGTGAAAGCGGTCCGCTCCCTGACGGTCGCGGCTCGGTATGCGGAGGGAAAGCGGTCCGGTGCTGGGGGGCTAGAGGCGCTTGAGCGCTTCCTTGGCTTCTTTCAGTTGCGCGAAGTCCTTCTCCGCCTGGCGGAACTCTTTGGTGTGGACGCGCCGGCGCACTCCGCGCGTATCCACCGGGTAGCGCAGGTGCAGCATCTCGTGGAACATCACGTATTCGAGCCCCAGGGGCGGGGCTTTCGGTCCATCCAACACTTTGCTGATGATGATGGCGTTGTGCGAAGGATCGTAGTGCCCCAGCGTGGTCCGCGAAGCGACGCGGCTCCAACCGAGCTGCGGGCGCGCCATCAGGCCGTGGAAATAGCGCAGATTCAACTCTTCGAAAACCGTTTCCAGATTGTGCCGCTCGCCCTGGGGGCCGGAGAGGAACTTGCGCCCGCGGATCTGGCGCACCAGCTGCATCTGGCGGCGCATTTCCCGGCGGTTCAGGAACAGGCGGTAGCGGTGCGTGTAGGCGGCGGCGATCGTCTTTCGGAACAGCTTGCCGAGGAGGATATAGGCGAGGGCCTCCAGGATGGGCGCGGGCGCGGCCGCCAGCAGATCGCTCATGCGGATCGCGAGACATTCCTCGTCGATGCGGGCGTAGCTGTCGGGATTGGCGAAGCGGCAGAACTCGACCGTAATCCTGGGGGGCTTGGTCCGCGGCTTCAGCTCGCGGAAAACGCGGAGGTAAATCTCCTCCGGCGTTTCGAACAGCAGGGCACTCTCAACCGGCATTCCTGAACCTGACCCGATCTTCTCATACGGTGGGATAGGGGGGCAGGAGACAGGAGTCAGGAGACAGCAGGCGGGAGGCGGGAGACAGGAGGCGGGAGACAGGAGGAGGCGCGGAGGGCGGGGCCGAAGCTCCGCGCGGGCTGAAGCCGCCCCCCGGGCGCGAAGGGCGGGTTAACATAACAAGTTAGGCTTCCTTTTCCGCGCGCGTCGCGGAGGGGGCCCGAACGAAAAGGGGAGGATTCGTGCCTAGAGCTAAAATCAGCGCCCTCGGTTGCTACGTTCCGCCGCGGGTGCTGACCAACTTCGATCTCGAGAAGATGGTCGCGACCAACAATCAGTGGATCATGGAGCGGACGGGCATCGTGGAGCGGCACATCGCCGCACCCGAGGTGGCGACTTCGGACATGGCGTATGAAGCGGCGCAGATCGCCCTGGCCGAACGCGGCATCCCGGCCACCGATCTGGATGCGATTCTGGTGTGCACGGTCACTCCCGACATGCTGTTCCCCGCCACCGCCTGCCTGGTGCAATACCGGTTGGGGGCCAAAGGCGCCTGGGGCTTCGACCTCAGCGCGGCCTGCGCGAGCTTCCTGTATGGCATGACGACGGCGGCCCACCTGGTGGCCGCGGGAACGCATCGCAAGGTGCTGGTGATCGGCGCCGACACCATGTCGCGGATTATCGACTACACGGACCGTTCCACCTGCATTCTTTTCGGCGACGGCGCGGGCGCCTTCCTGGTGGAGCAGTCCGAAGACGATTCGCTGGGGTTCATCGACTTCCTGAACGAGATCGACGGCTCGGGCGGGCCGTTCCTCAACATGCCCGCGGGCGGCAGCCGTCTGCCCGCCTCCATCGAGACGGTCGAGAAGCGGCAACATTTCGTTCACCAGGAAGGCCAGCATGTCTTCAAGTTCGCCGTGCGGCGCATGTACGAGGTCTGCCGCGACCTGCTTGCCAAAAACAACGTCGGCGCCAACGACATCGCGGCGCTGATTCCGCACCAGGCCAACCGCCGCATCATCACCGCCTGCGCCGAGCGGCTGGGCATCGATTGCGAGAAGGTCATCATCAACATCGACCGCTACGGCAACACCACTTCGGCCACGCTTCCGCTGGCGACGCGGGATGCGATCCAGGCGGGCAAGATCAAGAAGGGCGATTTGGTGCTGTTCGCCGCCGTGGGCGCGGGATACACTGTGGGCGCCAATCTGTGGCGGTGGGCTTACTAGGGTAGTGCGCCGCAGACTCCGCCGCCCATCGGAATTGGCGGCAAACCCGGGACTGGCTCGAATCTCGCGCCAGTTGCGAAATTCGTGCCTGTCCCAGCGCTGGTCTTCTGTCAGTCATACTGCTCGATTGTGTCCCCATGAGCGAAGGCACGTCACGCTGAGAGCGTGCGCCAGGGCGATCGGGAGCGGAGCCAAGCGGCCTCCGGCGCGCATCCCCGTACTCATAAACTAAAAGAAGAGACGATCGCACCTTCGCGAGGGCGGGTTGTGCCCGCAGAGGAATCGCGCACGGAGGAACAAAGTGAAGCTCCTGAATCAGACGCCCGTTGCTGCCGTGTTCGTGGTCCCGATCGCATCGCCGCAGGTTCTGCGCCTGGCCGGCCTCGCCATTCTCCTGCTCGGGTGCCTGCACCAGCCGGCCCGGGCGCAGAGCGCGTACACGTGGCGGCAGATTCGCGATAAGTTCGAGGCGGCCAACCCGACCTTGCAGGCGGCGCGGATCGGCATCGACGAATCGCGGGCCGACGAGGTGACGGCATATCTCCGCCCCAACCCTACGATCACGGCCACTCTCGACCAGATCAATCCATTTACGGGAAATCCTTATCGACCCTTCGGCCTCGCGCTTCCGCTCTTCTCGGCGAACTACTTATACGAACGCGAGCACAAGCGCGAACTGCGGCGCGCGAGCGCGCAGGGGGCGACGGCGATCGCGCAGTCGCAACTGGCGGATCAGGAACGGACTCTTCTGTTCACGCTGCGGAATGCGTTCGTTCAGACGCTCCAGGCCAAGGCGATTCTGGCGCTGGCTAACGACAACCTCGGTTACTACGACAAGGTGCTGGAGGTGAGCCGGGATCGCTACAAGGCGGGCGACATCGCGCAAGTGGATCTGGACCGCCTGGAATTGCAGCGCGTGCAGTACGAATCCGATGTCGAGACGGCGAAGGTCAATGTCCGGACGGCGAAGATCCAGTTACTGACATTGCTGAACGACCGGACCCCGATCGAGAAATTCGATGTGACGGGGCCGTTCGATTTCGCGGACCAGATCCTTGTTCTAGAAGAGTTTCGCAAAGCGGCGCTCGACGCCAGGCCCGATCTGAAGGCCGCGCTGCAGTCGGTCGAGAAGGCCAAGACCGACCACCGGCTGGCCGTGGCGAATGGCTCCACCGATCCTACCTTCGGGATGGACCTGGCGCGCAATCCACCGATTCCCCTCTACTTCGGTGTCAACGTATCGATCCCGCTCCGCATCTTCGACCGCAACCAGGGAGAGAAGCTGCGCACGCAGCTCGACATCGACCGCAACCAGCGGCTGAGAACGGTGGCCGAGGCGCAGGTTTTCAGCGACGTCGATTCGGCCTACGCGACGATTGAGAGTAACGTCGCGCTGCTGCGTCCCTACAAGGCGAAGTATCTGGAGCAGGCGGTGAGGATCCGTGAAACCATCACCTTCTCGTATCAGCGCGGCGGAGCGTCACTGCTCGATTTTCTTCAGGCGCAGCAGGACTACCGGGGCGTGCAGGTGAGTTACCTCAACCTGGTCGGGGCGTATCTGAGCGCTGCCAGTCAGCTCAACCTGGCGGTGGGTCGCGAGGTGATCCCGTGAATCGTGGCCGGTCCGCTCCTTGACGGTCGCGGTTCGGTGCTATCAGCTTGCTTCGAGCGCCGCCAGCGCGCGGCGGCAGACTTCCGCGTGGCGGGCTTTCTTGTCGCGGCGGAGGCGCTTGTGGGTCTCTTCGTCTAGCGGCGGCAGCAGGTCGAAGGTAATGTTGGCGGGCTGGTAGCCGCGGGCGTCCGCTCCCGAGACGTAGCGGCAGAGCGAGCCGAGCGCGGTCTCGAAGGGGAACGGCCGCGGCTGGCCGCCTTGCGCCAGGGCCGATGCGTGGCGGCCGGCCATCAGCCCGGTGGCGATCGATTCGACGTAACCCTCGACGCCCGAGATCTGGCCGGCGAAGAAGATCCGCGGATCGCGCTTCAACTGCAGCGTGGGCGTGAGCAGCGCCGGCGCATTGATGTAGGTGTTGCGGTGCACCTGGCCGAAGCGCAGGAACTCCGCACTCGCCAGACCCGGAATCATCCGCATCACGCGCGCCTGATCCCCGTAGCGCATGTGGTTCTGGAAACCCACCAGGTTGTAGCTGGCCGCGCGCAGATCCTCCTGGCGCAGTTGCACCACGGCGTAGGGACGGCGGCCGGTGCGCGGGTCGGTCAGCCCCATCGGCTTCATGGGTCCGAAGCGCAGGGTGTCGCGGCCGCGCCGCGCCAGTTCCTCGATCGGGAGGCAGGCTTCGAAATACGGCACGTCTTCCGGAACGTGGCCTTCGAAGGTGTCGGCGGCCGCGAGGGCGTCGACGAACCGCTCGTACTCCTCGCGGTCGAAGGGGCAATTCAGATAGTCGTCGCTGCCATCGAGCGATTTGCCGTAGCGCGAGGCGCGAAAGGCGACGGAGGTGTCCACCGAATCGGCCTCTACGATGGGGCTGATGGCGTCGTAGAAGTAGAGGCGCTCGGAGCCGGTGAGCGTGGCGATCCCCGCGGCCAGCGCGTCGCTCGTGAGCGGCCCGGTGGCGATTACCACGATGCCCTCGGGGATGGCGGTGACTTCCTCGCGGCGCAGCTCGATGTTTGGCTCGCCGGCGATCGCCGCGGTCACGGCTTCAGCGAAGCGGTCGCGATCCACCGTCAGCGCGTGGCCGGCGGGCACGCGCACCTCGCCCGCCAGTTTCAGCAGAAGCGAACCGGTGCGGCGCAATTCCTCTTTGAGCAGCCAGGGCGCGGAGCCCTCCTGCTCGGTCTTGAGGGAATTGCTGCAGACCAGTTCGGCCAGGCGGTCGGTCTTGTGCGCGGGCGTCGGGCGGAACGGCCGCATCTCGTAAAGCACGGTGCGGCAGCCCGCCCGCGCGGCTTGCCAAGCGGCTTCCGACCCCGCGAGGCCTCCGCCGATGATGTGAACGGTCTCAGTCAAGGTCTACTGAGACATTGTAGCGGGCAGCGGACTGAAGCCGCCTACGCGCCCTTGGCCTGCTGCGACATCTTGGCCATCTCGATTGCGCCGCGGCGCTGCATCTCTTCGGGACTCACGTCCTCCTTGTGCATCGCCAGGGCCCAGACGTGGCCGAACGGGTCGGCGAGGTGGCCTGTGCGGTCGCCCCAGAACTGGTCTTTGAGCGGGAACTTGACGGTGGCGCCGGCCTTGACGGCCTGGTCGAACATGGAGTCTACGTCCTGGGTATAGATGTAGAAAGTCGTTGTCGTGCCGCCGAGCGTTTGCGGCGAACGGGTGGGGCCGAACGAAAACTCCTCGGACAGCATGAACTTCGAATCGCCGATTTTCATCTCGGCGTGGGCGATCTTGCCGTCCGGACTGGGGAAGCGCCCCATCTCGGCGGCGCCGAAAGCGCGCTTGTAGAAATCGATCGCCCGCGCGCCATCGTTTACCACGATGGACGGGGTGAGCGTATGGTAGCCTTCGGGAATTGGTTTGACTTTTTGTGCCATGGTTGCCCTCCTGAGTGGAATCCTCTTCCCCCGGTATAGCACAGGCAACCCCGAACCCCAAAACCCTTCTGACCACGAATGAACACGAATGGACACGAATAAGAAACAGCAAGCAAGGGCTTTGTTTTATTCGTGTTCATTCGTGTTCATTCGTGGCCAGTCGTTTTATTCCCGCGGTGTGAACTTGAAGCCCGAGAGACGGACTTCGTCCTTGCCCTCGATCAGGACGCCGAAGCCGGTCTGCGCGAAGTTGATGTCGGGGGCGGACCAGGAATCGAGGACGATCCACTTGTTGTTTTCGAGCATGCGGGTGACCACCAGGCCGGGGCCCACGTCCACGCGGAGAGTGGCCACCAGCTCTTTGGTTCCCAGGAAGCGGTTCACTTTGAAGAGCTCGTTCCGTTTCCCGTTGACCACCTGGATGCGGTGGAACGAGTCTTTGTCCAGACGGAACAGCACGTAGTTTTTGGGATCGGTGTAGCCGGCGATCCATTGCAGGGTCTTGCCCCGGATAAGGCCGCCCGATGCGGCCAGCAAGGTGAGCTCATAGGTTCCCGGCTTGCCCGCGGGCCGGCAGAGGACCGTGCCGCCGCCCTGGCGGACCCACCAGCCCTCGTCCTGCCGCCAGCCCTCCGGATGCTCCCAGGCCTCCATGCCCACGGGCGCGGCTTTGTGCTGCTCGCGTTGCAGCGTCAATGTGACCGTGGCAACCTGTCCGCCGGTGACCTGCACCTGCTGGCTGCGGTCGAGGTAACCCGCGGCGTGCGCGGTCACCGTGTAGGTGCCTTCCTCGAGTTCCACGGGGTTGTTGGTAAGCGCCTGGGGCGCGCGCCCGCTCCCGGCCACAGTGACCGAAGCGAGGGCGGGCGTCACCGCTACCCGCAACGTGCCGGTGCCCCCTAGCAGCACAACGTCGCTGTCGGCGACGCTCACTGTCTGGCCGGCCGTGAACGTACGCCGGATGGGGCGCGACGACTGCCGGCCCTTGCGTATCTCGATGGCGTGCTCGCCGGGGCTGAGGTTCGACACCTGGAACGTGCCGTCGGCGAGGACCGTGCCCACCACCTGACGATCGACCAGAACCTCCGCGCCGGGCGTTCCCTGCAGCGTCATGCGCGCCGTGGTCGGCAGCGCGACCAGATTGAACACCACCTTCTTTTCCTCGCCCTTGGCGATCTGAACGGTCTGCTCCGCAACATCCTGGAATCCGGGCTTCGCCACGCGGATGTGGTATTCCTTGGGAGCGCGCTGGAGGCGCAACTGGCCTCCGCGCGAGGTCTGGTTGCGAACCTTCTTGCCGTCCACGAAGACGTCCACTCCGTCCTCGCCCGCCAGCACCACGATGGTGCCGATGTTCTGGTCGGACTGGAAGAACGCCGACAGTTCCGGCGCCGCGCCCATCTGGATCACGCGCTTGACCTGCGTCTGCCCGCTGACGACGGCGATCTCGTGGGTGCCCTGCGACAGGTTCGTAAGCTGCAGGCCGCCCGGCGCCGCGTCTCCTGCCGGCGCGCCATCCACCAGAACTTTGGCCGATGGGAGCGTGGTGTACACACGCGCCTGCCCGTTGAACGCGCTCACCACCAGCGCGCTGGTGCTATTCACCGTGGGAGGCGCGCCGAGTTGCGGCACGGCTCCGGGGACCAGTTCGAAATCCACCTCGGCCTGCCCCAGGCGGCTGAGAAGCTTCAGGGTGTGTCTGCCCGGGGTAACGGCGTCGAAGGTCACCAGACCGTCCTGCGCCGGGCGCGGGTCCAGGGCGTCCAGCACAACCTTGGCATCGCCGAAGTCGGTGACCAGCCGCACCGTCTGCGGCAGCGGTTGCAGAGTCAGCTCGATCGGCGCGGCCGGGCCCGCCTTCAACTGGGTGGCAGCCGACGCCGGCTGATAGCCGTCCAACAGCGCGTCGATCTGGTAGGAGCCCGGCTTGTCTTCGAGCTCGAAGTTCGACGTGCCGCGGATCCTGCCGTTCACGCGAATGGTCGCCCCGGGCGGAATGGTGCGCACCTGGATCCGCGCCATCGCCACCGGAGGCGGCGCCTTCTTGAAGAGCTTGGGGACGAGCACAGCCAGCATGGCCAGCACCAGGAGCACGGCTAGGGCGCCGGCGCCCCAGATGATCGCTTTGCGGTTCAGCGGCGGCTTGACGGCCGGCGGCACGCCGCTTTTCGGAAAGCCCGGGGCGGGTGCGGTCACGGCAGGCACAGTCGGCGGCGGAGGCGGAGGCAGATTGGGAATCTTGAACACCGCGCTAGCGGGCGGCGGCGGGCCATCCATCGGCGGCGCCGTGGCCACGGTCGGGATATTGCCTCCAGGGAGGGGCGGAGGCGGAGGAGGCGGCGGAAGCACCGGCATCTGGGAGGTCGGCATCTCGTCGAACGGCCGCGGAGTGTGGGGCACCAGGCTGGTGGCGGTGGCTTCGAGAGAAGCGGCTTTCAATCCCGCCAGGCGCTGCTCCAACCCGCGCACGATCTGCTCGAACTCCACGTCGTTGGGGTGGCTCGATCCCACGGCCCGCACTCTTGCGAGCGCCTCGCTCACCTCGGCCGCCTCGGTCGCTCTGGCGGCGTCCTGCTCGATCTGGTGCAATTCCTCCAGGTCCGCGGGCCGTGCCTTGGCGCGGCGAGCGTCGCCCGATTCCTTTGCCAGGATGTCGCGCAACTGCGCCAGGCGCGGGTCGAGCGGGTAAGCCGCGAGGCACTTCTCGGCCTCCGCCAGCGCGCTCTCCAGATCGCCGGAGGCACGGAACTGGCGCGCCTGCGTGAAGCAGTTGTTGACGGCCTCGTCGCGCTTGCAGTCCTGGGCGATGATGCGCAGGTTCTTGGCCAGCAGGTGCGACGGGTCGATGGCCAAGGCCTGCTGGATCAGGGGCTCGGCCTCCCGCCAGTCGGTGTTCACCACCGCCTTCGCGCGCTCCACCAGCGCCTCGACGATGGCCGACTTGATGGTCTGGCTGCGCGGGTTCAGCTCCAGGGCCCGGCGCATGGTTCCGAGTCCTTCGTCGAACGATTTCTCCTGGCTGAGCGCCTGCCCCTCGGAGAGCAGCTTCGCGGCTTCCTCGGCGCGCGCCGCGGACTCGGTGGCGAGTTGCTTCATCTGGGCCAGCTCGGGATCGTTGGGGAACTCGGCCTCCGCCGATGTCACCAACTCCATCGCGCGACCGTAGTCGCCCGCGGCCATCGCGGTGTCGATCTGGCCGGTCCACCGGCCCTTGGCTTCCGTGAGCGCATGCTGTTCCTTCTTCTTCGTGACGCGCTCGACCTCGAACGCCAGGCCGGGATACTGGGCGTAGATGGTGTTCAGAATTTCCCACTGCGCCAGCGATTCGGCGAGTTGGCCGCGCTCTTCGTGGTAGCGCGCCTTGGCCGCGATCGAGCCCACCAGGTCGCGCTTCTCGCGCATGGGGCGGATCTGCCGCTCGAAGTGCGGCTCTCCCGGGTACTGCTTCACGGCCTGTTCGAGGATGCTCAAGCGGCGGTCGAGATCGGGTTCCGCCTCCACCTGGTGGTCGATGTCGGCGATGCGCGCCGAAAGTTCCTGCCGCTGCTGCTCCTCGATGTCGAACTTCAGCGCCTGGAACAGGGCGTGCCCGGGATACTTTACCAGCCACTCGTTGGCGATGGCCAGCGCCGGGACGAAACTGCGCCCCTCCAGAAGTTTCTTCGCCTCGTCGTAAGAATTCTTGAGGGACTCGTGTTCGGAACGGACCTTGTTGTAGAACGTCTGGTAGGATGCCGCCCGGTCCGGCGCCGCGGTCTCGGGCGCCTTGTTGTCCAGCTCGACCACCTTCTGCATCCTGCTCAGGGCGGTGGTGACTTCGCCGGCGTTCCAGGCCTCGAGCGCGGAGTGATACAGCTCTTCTTTTTCCTTGCGGACGCGCAGGAACTCCTGCTCGCGGCGGTCCACTTCCGCCATCAACTGGAGCGCCCGCGGCTCCTTGGCGTTGAGCTGGAGCAGATTGTGCAGGGCCTCGCGGGCATGGCTCCAGGCCTGGTTGTCCAGGTGCTGCTGGGCTAGGCGGAACCACTCCTCGATCTTGCGCGCCGTGGTCTTGGTTTCGATGCTGGCCTTGAGCCCCAGCGCCTGCGCGTTACCCGGATCCAGGTCCAGAATGTCCTGCACCTTCTGGAGGGATAGCGGGTATTCGTCGTTGTCGAACCGCGTCTTGGCGCTCTGCAGAAGCTGAGCGATGGTTTTCTGCTTACCCGAACTCTCGATCTGCCGCTTGAGCGGGACGATGGCCGGATCGATATGCCCTTCCGATTCGAGCTCGTTGATGATTTCGGTCGCGAATTGCAGATCGCCTTGCTCGAACGCGGCGGTGGCGCGCGCGATGCGGGGCCGCAGCAGCTCCGGATTGAAGAACTCGATCTTCTCGTTGCGCAGTCCCTTTTGCAGCGTTTCGGCGAACTCGCGCGCGCCGGCGTAGCGGTTCCAGGGCTGCTTGGCCAGCGCCTTGTGGATCACGCGGCTGAGCGTCTGACTCACCGCCGGGTTCAAGTCGGACACCGGCGGAGGCACCACGCGCAGGATGGCGTTGGCGATCGCAGCTTCCCCGCCGCCTTCAAACGGGCGGCGCCGGGTCAGCGTCTCGTAGCACACCACTCCCAGCGAATAGACGTCGGAGGCGGGCGTCGCCGGCTTCATCTGAAGCTGCTCCGGCGCCATGTAGAGCAGCGTTCCCTTGATGCCCACCGATTGGCCCGTCTCGGCCATGTGCGCCACGCCGAAATCGATGACCTTCACCGAGTCGTCGTCCAGCACGAAGATGTTGCTGGGCTTGATGTCGCGGTGGATCAGGCCGCGCTCGTGAGCCGCCTGCAGGCCGCGGCAGGCCTGGCACATCATGTCGACCACGCGCTCTACCGTCAGGCGGTGGCTGGCCACCTTGATCAGCTTGTCCAGGGTGGAGCCGGGCAGCAGGGGCATGACGAAGTACGGCTTGCTGGTGCCGTCGTCCTCGAACTCCCCGACGTCGAAGATTTCGACGATGTTGGGGTGGCTCATGGCTGCCAGGACGCCGCATTCCTTCTGAAACATTTGCAGCGCCGCGCGTGTCGGCGCGTCGCGCAAGGTCTTCACCGCGACGTCGCGCTTGACCGTTGCGTCCCAGGCGCGGAACACCAGACCCATGCCGCCCTGGCCAAGGACTTCCTTGATCTCGTAACGACCATTCAGCTTGTCGGGAACCGCCATGAAATGCCGTCCTCCCTCGCACGGCCAGCCCCACCTGGCCAACGGTCCGCTCCGACTGCCCGGAGCCTGCCCGCGCTTGTTTCACCCGAGAATAACACGAAAGGGGCCTGTTTTTGCAGTCTCTTACCGCCCGCCATGACTCTTCGGGACCACCCCAGCGGCTCCTACTCTTCGAGGAACCGTTCGGCTTCGATCGCGGCCATGCATCCGGCGGCGGAGGCCGTAATGGCCTGCCGGTACGAGCGGTCCTGAACGTCGCCGGCATGGAATACGCCGGGGATGTTGGTGCGGGCGCGGCCGTGGGAAACGACGTAGCCTTCGGGGTCGAGCTCGACCTGGCCGCGGAACGGTGCGGTGTTGGGGTCGTGGCCGATGGCGACAAAAAAGCCGTCCACCGGCTCGCGCCACTGCCTTCCGGTGATTACGTCGCGCATGAGGGCGCCGGTGACCTTGCCCGCGGCCACGTCTTCGATCTGATCGACCACGGTGCGCGGCTGCCACTTGATTTTGGGGTTGGCGCGGGCGCGGTCGAGCATGATTTTGGAGGCGCGGAACTGGTCGCGGCGGTGGACCAGCATGACTTCCGAGCCATAGCGCGTGAGGAAGTTGGCCTCCTCCATGGCGGAATCGCCGCCGCCGATCACCATGATCTTTTTCCCTCGGAAAAAGAAGCCGTCGCAGGTGGCGCAGGTGCTCACGCCGTGGCCCACCAGTTCCTTCTCTCCCTCGACGCCGAGCCAGCGGGCCGAGGCGCCGGAGGCGATGATCACGGTGCTGGATTCGACCCACTCGCCGTCGACATTGATGCGGAAGGGGCTCTGGGACAGGTCGGTTTCGACCACCGTGCCGTGCACGTACTCAGCGCCGAAGTGCTCCGCCTGCTGGCGTATGTTTTCGACCAGGACCGGGCCGTCGATGCCCTCGGGGAAACCGGGGAAGTTCTCGACCAGCGTGGTCATCGAGAGCTGTCCGCCGGGATGGTGCCCGGTGACGACGAGCGGTTTCAGGTCCGCGCGCGCCGCGTAGACGGCCGCGGTGTTTCCGGCGCAGCCCGCGCCAATGATGACTACGTTTCGCATAGGGGTTTGGGGAATACGCTTTTAGTGTAACGTGTCCGTGCGATGGCTCGACGGGGTGCAGCGTTGTATGGTCAGCAACGATACAGAATATTGTTGGTAACCATATATCCTCTCGGGTGGCGCAGGCAGTTGTCGGCGCGGGCGGACTCAGACGTGCGCACGCCGGGAACACAATAGGGGCCGCCGATGAACGCCGATAACTATTTGTTTCCGATCGGCGTTTATCGGCGTTTATCGGCGGCCAGCAATGTTTTGGACGTTCGCGGGCTGATCGAATCAACAGCCACACGAGCGAGCGCTACATCAACGCGGAGACGACGCGGTTGGCCAGGAAGGCCCCGCCGTAGGCCAGGAAAGTCATGTAGGTGAACTGAATGGCCGGCCATTTCCAGCCGCCGGTTTCGCGGCGCACCACGGCAATCGTCGACATGCATTGCATGGCGAAGGCGAAAAAGACCAGGAGGGCGACGGCGCCCGCGGGGTTGAGATCGTGCCGCAGGGCCTTCTGTAAGCCCTGGGACCTCGCGTCGGGCTCCATGCCGTAGAGCGTGCCGAGCGTACCCACGATCACCTCGCGCGCCGCCAGCGACGTGATCAGGCCGACTCCGATTCTCCAGTTGAATCCCAACGGCCGGATCACGGGCTCGATCGCATGGCCCACGTTGCCGGCGATGCTGTGCTCCACCGCGGGAATCTTGCCGTGAACCAGCGGCAGGTGCGCGAAGATCCAGAGCACGATGGCCACCGCCAGAATCACGGTCCCGGCGCGGCGCAGGAAGATTTTGGAACGGTCCAGCAGCCGCAGGCCCAGGGAGCGGAACGTGGGGCGGCGGTAGGGCGGCATCTCCATCATGAAGGACGCCCGCTCGCTCTTGAGGATGGACGATTTGAGCACCCGCGCGGTGACGAAGGCCGCCGCGAACCCGAGCACGTAGAGGCCGAGCATGGCGGTGGCGCGGGTGCCGAGCAGCGGTCCGAGCACCGGCCGCTCGGGCAGAAACGCGGCGATGATGAGCGCATACACGGGCAGGCGCGCCGAGCAGGTCATCAACGGAGCTACCAGGATGGTGGCGATGCGGTCGCGCTTGTTCTCGATGGTGCGCGTGGCCAGGATCGCCGGCACGGCGCAGGCATAGGCCGAGAGCAGCGGGATAAACGATTTCCCCTGCAATCCGACGCGGGCCATGGTGCGGTCGGCGATGAGGGCGGCGCGCGCCAGGTAGCCCGAATCCTCGAGGATTCCGATGAACAGGAACAGCACCAGGATCTGGGGCAGGAAAACCAGCACCGAACCCACGCCGCTCCAGACGCCCTCGATCAACAGCGAACGCAGCGGCGAAGCCGGCAGCGCGGCGCCCACCAGGTTGCCGGTCCAGGTGATGAAGGTCTGCACGGCGTCCATGAGCGGGCGCGCCCAGGAAAAGATGGCCTGAAAGACGGTGACCACCACGGCGACGAAGATCAGCGGGCCCCAGACGGGATGCAGAAAGACGGCGTCGAGCCGGCGCGTCCAGACAGGCGGCGCGGGAGCCTGGTAAGCGGCGTGCTTGCCCAGGCGGGCGGCCCAGGCGCGGCACTTCGGGACGGTTTCGAGGGCCGAGGAATCCACCGGCAGGGGCGGCGCGCTGCGTTGCGCCAGGAACTCCCACACTCGCTCGATGCCTTCTCCGCGCGCGGCGCTGGCGAGAACGACCGGGGCTCCCAGTTGGTGCGACAGCGCCTGAACGTCGATCTCTCCGCCGCGGGCCTTCAGATCATCGGCCATGTTCAGAATGACCATGGTCGGCAATCCCATGGCGAGAACCGGCGCGGCGAGCATGAGATGACGGCCGAGGTTGGTGGAATCGAGGATCAGCAGCACGGCGTCGGGCCGCGGGAAGTCGGGCATCGTGCCGGTGAGGATGTCGTGGGCGACCTGCTCGTCCTCCGAGCGCGGCGAAAGGCTGTAGACGCCGGGAAGATCGACCAGCGTAATCTCCTGGCCGCTCGCGAGCGTGGCGTTTCCCACCCGCTGCTCGACGGTCACGCCGGGGTAGTTGGCGACCTTCTGTCGCAGGCCGGTGAGGCGGTTGAAGAGGGTGGACTTGCCGGAGTTGGGCGGACCGATGATGGCAACTACGCCAGCGCCGCTGCTGGTCTCAATGGGATGTAACGCGGCCAGTGCGCAATCGTCGCAACCGCTCATGGCACGGGATTGTCAGCGCGCAGCATGAGGCACGCGGCAGTCTCGCGGCGCAAGGCAATTTCGGCGCCGTCCACGCGAAACACGCGCGGATCGCCTCCCGGAGCGCTGCCCGCCGCGACAACCGGGCTGCCGGGGAGGAATCCGAGTTCCATCAGCCGCTGCGAAATGTCCGCGGGCAGGTCGATGCGGTCGAGCACGCCCTGTTCGCCGCGGCGAAGCTCCATCAGACTCGGACGGCCGTTGCCACTCAGTTGCATCAGCCGTTAGTATGACCCGCCGGAGCCCGCTCTGTCAAGCAGATCGCAAACTCCGAGGGTACTAAGGGATGCCACCGAGTTGCAGGTGCGGGGGAGGTAGAGTTCGTTGCCGCGCCGCGTCCGTTCCGTTACCGACCGTGTACGTTCGTTACCGGTCCGGCCGGGGACATAGGTACCGAGCCGCGACCGCAAGGGAGCGGACCCTGGCTTCGGCTCAAACACCTCCAACACCGCTCCCTCGCGGTCGCGGCTCGGTCGGTGTGTCGCATCACCCGCCTGTCGCATCACCCGCCCATAGCTCCCTTCCGTTCTCTGCTACAATTCCTGCGATGCTTGCGGGAGGCCCACAGCAGTCGTATACGCGCGAGGAGGCCCGCCGGGTTCTGGGAATCTCGGAGCGGCAGCTGCGTGGCTGGGAGCGCCAGGAACTGGTGCCGCTGCTGGAGGAGTTCGCGTTTGCCGACCTGATCGCGCTGCGCTCCTTACAGAAATTGCGCGCGGAGCGTGTGGCTCCGGCGAAGATCCGCAGCGCCGTGCGTGCGCTGCGCGAGAAACTGCACGGCGTCGAGAATCCACTGAAGGAATTCAAGGTCTTCTGCGAGGGCCGCAAGGTTGCGGTGATCATCGATGGACAGAAGATGGAGGCGGTGTCGGGCCAACTCCTGATGGATTTCGACCGCAAGGAGTTGAAGACGCTGCTCGCGTTTCCTCCCGAGGGACGCGGGCGCGCGGCTGTTTCCGATGCCAGGACGCGGGAAGCGGAAGCGTGGTTCGAGAAGGGCCTCGAACTGGAGCAGACCGGCGCGCCGCCGGAAGAAATCCTTGCGGCATACCAGCGCGCCCTCGAAATCGACCCGTCGTCGGCGGGCGCGGCAGTGAACCTGGGCACCGTGTTTTTCCACCTGCGGCGGTGGGAAGAGGCCGAACGCGTCTACCTGAAGGCGCTCGAAATCGACCCGACCTACGCGCTGGCGCACTTCGACCTGGGCAACCTGTTCGACGAACGCGGGAACCCGGACAAGGCCGAACATCACTACCAGGCCGCGCTCAAAATCAATCCCAACTACGCCGACGCACACTACAACCTGGCTCTGCTCGCGCAAAACCGCGGCGACGTCATGAAGGCCGTGCGGCATTGGAAGGAGTACCTCAAACTGGACGCAGCCAGCTCATGGGCCGCGATCGCCAAGCGCGAGTTGGAGAAACTGCGCCACGCGGCGGTCGTGCACGGGACGGCCGGCGGCGGCCCAACCGTCGTCCGCCGCTTGTCGCCGGTAGACGGGTAAGAAAACCACGATCACCGGCGCCCACGAAATCTATCTCTAGCCGTCTCTGGCGCTTGCGTAATCTCGTCCCACGTTGCCGGCTCGGGCGTCTGTAACAATCGATCCGACCGCGTCGATCAGCGCCACAGCAAGCGTAGCGCTTCAAATCGCGCCTCGGTGGTTGGTCGCGGCGTTTAAAACACAGCACTTATGGGCTTCGTTTTGTCACCTGGACGCTCCCGAGCCGCCGATAGCTGACCGCTGACAGCTTACCTTGTATCCTGGTGAGGTACGACAAAGGGGGTACTCGTTGGGCCGCATCCTGCTTGCGTTCCGCAGCTTTTTCGGCATTCTGTTCCAGGGCGCGCTTCCGGGCGAGGTCGCTAAGGCGCTCGGATTGGCCAAGGCCGCCCCGGCGCCGAAGCCCGTCGAGCAGCCGCCCGATCATGTGGACGGCGCGGTCGGGCTCCTCGGGATTCTCCAGCGCGACGCGCGGCTGGTGGATTTTCTGATGGAGGACATTTCGGCCTACGACGACGAGCAGGTCGGCGCCGCCGTCAGGAGCGTACACGATCAGTGCCGCGATTCTCTGCTGCGCTACGTGAGCCTGACGCCGGTGATCGATGCCGTCGAGGGCGCTTACACCAGCGTCGGCGCGCTGCCTGCAACCGAGCGGTCGTGGCTGGTGAAGTTCATCGGCAACGTCCCCGCGCAGCCGCCCGATGGCGGAACGCTGCGGCACAAGGGCTGGCGCGTGGAGAAGGCCGGGCTTCCCGCTCCGCGCCGCGGCTCGCGAGTCATCGCGCCCGCCGAGATCGAGGTCGAATAGGTGGCCAAGCCAACCAAAGCGCAGTTCGTCATCGGTATCGACCTGGGGACCACCAACTCGGCGCTGGCGTTCGTGCCGCTGGCCGAGGGCGCCGATCCGTTCGCCGTAACGCCCGCAAGCCTGTTCCCGATCGCGCAGGTGGTGAACCCGGGCGAGGTGCGCGAGGAACCGCTGCTGCCGTCGTTCCTGTTCCTGCCCGGCGCGGCCGATTTTCCCGCGGGCTCGCTCGCCCTGCCGTGGAAGTCGGACTCCGATTTCGTGGTCGGGGAGTTGGCGCAAAAGCGCGGCGTTGAGAATCCCGGCCGCCTGGTGTCTTCGGCGAAATCGTGGCTCAGCCATTCGGGCGTGGACCGCACGGCCGCGCTCCTTCCCGCTAACGCTCCCGAGGGCGTCCAGAAAGTCTCGCCGGTCGAGGCCTCGCTGCGCTACCTGGACCACATGCGCAACGCGTGGAACCAGGCGCATCCGGACGCGCCGTTCGAGAAGCAGCAGGTGCTGGTCACCGTTCCGGCTTCCTTCGACGCGGTGGCGCGCGAGCTGACCGAGCAGGCGGCCCACGGCGCGGGCATCAAGGACGCGAGCCTGCTCGAAGAGCCCCAGGCTGCCTTCTACGCCTGGATCGAGCGGCACCCGGATTGGCGCGAGCGTGTGAAGGTGGGCGACCTCATCCTGGTGGTCGACATCGGCGGCGGCACCACCGACTTCACGCTCATCGCGGTGACCGAGCGCGAGGGCGAGCTGGAACTCGAGCGCGTGGCGATCGGCGAACACATTCTGCTGGGCGGCGACAACATCGACCTGGCTCTGGCGCGCGCAATCGAGCAGCAGCTCGCGGCGAAGAACGTGCGGCTCGACATGCTGCAGCTTCACGCGCTGTGGCAGAACTGCCGAATCGGCAAGGAGAAGCTGCTCGAAGAAGGCAACGATGCCGCGGATTACCCGGTGACGGTGTTGGGGAAGGGAACCGGCGTGGTGGGCGGGACCATCAAGGCCAAGCTGCTGCGCGCGGATCTGGAGCGCATCCTCACGGACGGATTCTTCCCCGTGGTTTCGAGCCAGGAGATGCCCCAAGGCGCGCGGCGCGCCGGGTTGCAGGAGCTGGGACTGCCGTACGCCGCCGACGCAGCGGTGACGAGGCACATGGCGCGGTTCCTGCGGCAGCACGCGTCGGCGGCGCAGCATAGCGCGGTGCGGCGCGGTCCAAGCGGCCTCGCGTGTCCGACGCACGTCCTGTTCAACGGCGGCGTGCTGCGGGCGCAGTTGATCCGCGAACGCCTGGTTTCGACGCTCAACGCGTGGTTGAAGGAAGAAGGCATGCCGGCCGTCGAGCCGCTGAAGGGCGAGGATCTGATGCACGCGGTGGCGCGCGGAGCGGCGACCTACGGCCTGGCGCGGCAGGGGCGCGGCGTGCGCATTCGCGGCGGCGTGGCCAGGACTTACTACGTCGGGATCGAGAGCGCCATGCCGGCGGTTCCCGGCATTCCCGCTCCGGTCAAGGCGCTCACCGTGGTCCCTTTCGGCATGGAGGAAGGGACGGGCGCGCGCATTCCCGATCGCGAGTTCGGCCTCGTGATCGGCCAGCCCGCCGAGTTTCGCTTCTTCTCGTCCACCGCCCGCAAGGACGACGCGGTGGGCGCGATGATCGAGGACATGCGCGAGGAACTTGAAGAATTGGCGCCGATGCAGGTGACGCTTCCGGCTGAAGATGCGAACGCGGGCGCCGTGGTGCCGGTGTCGCTCGAGACCGAGGTCACCCCGACCGGCCTGCTGCAACTGTGGTGCGTGGCCCGCGACGGCCGCCGCTGGAAACTCGAATTCAACGTGAGGGAGCGCGTCTCGGCGGCATGAAAATAGGCATCGACCTGGGGACCACCAACTCGGCGGTGGCCTACATAGATCCGCGTGAAGCCGAGGACTCCGCCTTCCCGCCCATACACATCCTGCCCATCCCGCAGTATGTCGCTCCGGAGACGGTGGAGGAGCGGCGAACATTTCCCTCCTTCCTGTTCTTGGGCGACCGCGAGTACGTGGGCGTGTACGCGCGCGATCAGGGCGCGCTCGTGCCCACGCGGCTGGTTCACTCGGTGAAGTCGTGGCTCTCGAATCCGGATGTGGACCGCACGGCCAAGATCCTGCCGTGGGATTCGCAGGAGACCGGGCGCGTGCTCTCGCCCGTGGAGGTTTCGGCCCGGTTCCTGGCGCACATGCGCGAGGCCTGGGAAAAGCGCATGGGCACGCCGTTCGCCGAGCAGGACGTCGTTCTCACCGTGCCCGCCTCCTTCGACGAAGAGGCGCGCGAGCTGACGGTGGAGGCGGCCGCGCAAGCCGGCCTGCCGCGGCTCACGCTGCTCGAGGAGCCCGCCGCCGCGTTCTACTCCTGGATTGCGAACCACCTGGCTCAATCGCGCCAGAACCTGTTCGACGGCCAGGTGGTGCTGGTGGTGGATGTGGGCGGCGGCACGTCGGACTTCACCCTGATCCGCGTGTCGCGCCAGGAAGACCGCGTCGAGTTCACGCGCACGGCGGTGGGGCGTCACCTGCTGCTCGGCGGCGACAACCTGGACCTGACGCTGGCCTGGCTGGTGGAGAGCAAGATCGGCGCGTCGCTTTCGATCCGGCAACGCAACGCGGTGCGGCGGCAGTGCACGGCGGCCAAGGAGCGGCTGCTTGCGGACTCCAACCTGCCTTCGGTCGAAGTGACGGTTGTGGGCGGCGGCACGTCGCTGGTGGGCGGCGTGAAGAGGACCGAAATCCTGCGCGAGGAAGCGCTGGAGCTGGCGCTTGAAGGGTTCCTGCCCTTCTGCGATCTCGCCGACAAACCGCAGGAAGACAAGCGGAGCTTGTTCCGCGAGCTGGGGCTGCCCTACGTCTCCGACCCCGCGGTGACGCGGCACCTGGCGGCTTTTCTGAGCGGCGCGGCCGAGTACGCTCCCAACGGCGTTGATGCCATCTTGTTCAACGGCGGGTTCTTCATTCCCGATGTCTGCCGCGAGCGCGTGGCCGAGGTTGTCGAGCGGTGGTACGGGCGGCGGCCCGCGGTCTTCGAGAACCGCGACCTGGACCTCGCGGTGGCAGTGGGCGCGGCGTATCACTCCTTCGCGCGAAGCGGTGGCGCGGGCGTGCTGGTGCGCGGCGGGCTGCCGCGCGCTTACTACATCGGGATCGGTTCGGAAGCGGGCGCGGGGGCGCGCGCGGTGTGCCTGGTGCCGCGCGGCACCGAAGAGGGCGCCGCGCTCGAACTCGATCTCGAAAACCTGCAACTGGTGGCCAACCGGCCCGTCGAGTTTCGGCTCTACAGCTCGCTCACACGCACGGAGGACGTGCTAGGCCAGGTCGTGGAGTTCGGACCCGTCGAGGTCGAGAGCCAGGAAGTGCACACGCACGCGCCGCTCTACGCCGTCATCCGCTTCGGCAAGCGCACGGGCGAGAAATTGATTCCGGTGAAGCTCGGCGCGCACCTGACCGAGATCGGCACGCTCGAGATCTGGGCCGAATCGAAAATCAGCGAGCATCGCTGGCGGCTGCAATTCGAGCTGCGGAAGAAGGCCGCTGAGGCCGACGTATCCCGGCGTCCGGCGGCGGTGATCAGCGAGGAGGCGGTGGAGAGCGCGAAGCAACTGGTCCGCGCCGTGTTGGCGCCGGAGGGCGAAGCGCCCGCGCCGCCCGAGGAGTTGCCCGCGAAGCTCGAACAGGCGCTCGGACTGGGCAAGAATTCGTGGCCCTTGGGAACGCTGCGGCAGCTTGCGGACGTGTTGCTCGAAGCGGCCGAGGGCCGCAGGCTCGCTGCATCCTACGAACTGCGGTGGCTCAACCTGACGGGCTTCTGTTTGCGGCCGGGCTTCGGCTATCCGGGAGACGAGTTCCGCATCGAGCAGGCGCGACGGGTCTACGCCGCCGGACTGGCCTTCGCGAACCGCATGGAGAACGAGGTGCAGTGGTGGGTCTTCTGGGGACGCGTCGCCGGAGGGCTGAACCGCAACCAGCAGGTTGACGTCTTCCAGCGCCTGGCGGCCACGCTGCTGCCGCGCGGCGGCAAACGGCAGAGGGTGAACAGCAGCCTGCTGCGCGAAATGTGGCGCGCGGCGGCGAGCCTGGAGCTGCTGCCCATGCAAACCAAGACCGAGTTGGGCGACTCGCTGGCCGGGCGCGCGAAGACGGGCGAGATCGGCGACAGCGACTTCTGGTGCCTCACGCGGCTCGGCGCGCGCGAGCTGTTCTACGGCCCCGCGAACCAGGTGGTCCCAGCGACCGCGGCGGGGCGGTGGGTACAGGCGCTGCTGCCAATCGAGCGGGCCGCGGAGGCCGTGGTCACCATCGCGCGACGCACCGGCGATCCCGTGCGCGACCTTTCGCCCGCCGTGATCGAGCAGGTGCGGCAGAGCGTCGCGAAGCGGGCGGACGGAGAGCGGCTGGCCGCCATCCTCGAAGGCGACGAGGCCCTCGATTCCGGCACGCTCGACCGCATGTTCGGCGAGGAACTGCCGTCCGGCCTGGTGTTCTCCGAAGAACGCATTCGCCGATGAACGAGCTGGAACTGATTAAGCGCATCGCAGCGCGGGCGCCGGGGCGCGGCCTGGCCCTGGGCATCGGCGACGATTGCGCCGTCTACCGGCCGCGCGCGGGCGAAGATCTGCTGTTCACCACCGACATGATGATCGAGGACGTCCACTTCCGCCGCTCGACGCATCCGGCGGAGGCAGTGGGGTGGAAGACGCTGGCGCGCGGGCTGAGCGACATCGCGGCCATGGGCGGCACGCCGCGCTTCTGCCTGCTGTCGCTGGCCATCGCTCCGTGGGTGGACCAGCGGTGGATCGACCGGTTCTACAGCGGCTTTCTGTGGCTGGCGCACAAGTACGGCGTGGCGCTCGCGGGCGGCGACCTGGCCCATGCGGAGCGCGTGGCGTGCGACATCGTGGTGTGCGGCAGCGTGGCGCGCGGCAAGGCGCTGCGCCGCGACGGCGCGCGCGCGGGCGACCACATCTACGTTTCGGGACGGCTGGGCGGGTCTGCGCTCGGTCTGGCGACCGGCACGGGCGCCGCGTGGAAGAAGCACCTCAAACCCGAGCCGCGCATCGCGCTGGGCCGGTTCGTGCGCGAGAAGCTGCGCGCGACAGCGTGCATGGATCTGAGCGACGGGATGTCGCTCGATCTCTACCGGCTGTGCCTGGCGTCGGGAGTCGCGGCGGAGATCGAGGGGCCGATCCCGACGTTTCGCGGTGCCACGCTCGAGCAGGCTCTCGACGGCGGCGAGGACTACGAGTTGCTGTTCACCGTGCGCCCGCGCACCGAAGTGCCGCGGTCGTTCGAGGCCCTGCCGCTGGCGCGCATCGGCACGATTCGCAAAGGCCGGCCCGGCCGCGTGGAGTTCGAAGGCTGCCCGCTCCCGCCGCGCGGGTACGACCACTTCCAGCGGGGGTGAGGGCCCTCGCCGCGCCGTAGCGCTAGACTGGAATCATCAGAGGAGATCCTCAATGAAACTGCTCTTCACGCTTTGCCTCACCGCAGTTTGCGCTTCGGCGCAGTTCAAGCTCGAATCGGCGGGCGCGCCTCCATCCGACGTGGCCCCCGCCATCCGCGACGCGCTTCAGAAAGACGGCGCGAAGATCACCGGCCCGAACGGCACGGTGTGTGAAGTGTGGTTCCGGACGAAGGTGCCGGCCACGGCGAATTCGGAACAGAACGTCTCCTTCACGGACATCGCGCAGGGCACGCTGCTGGGCGTCGTTCGCTTCCCGGTCAAGGGCACGGACCGGCGCGGCCAGGCGATCCAGCCCGGCGTGTACACGCTGCGGCTTAGCTTCTATCCGGCCGACGGCGCGCACCAGGGAGTCTCGCAGACGCGCGATTTCCTGCTGCTGTCGCCCGCGGCCAGCGACACCGATCCAAACACGACGCCCGGTTTCGATCAACTGGTGGCCATGAGTAAGAAGGCGTCCGGCGTGCCGCACCCGGCGGTTCTGAACTGCTGGAAGCCCGACTCGCCAGGCCCCGCGGCACTCAAACAGGAAGGCGCGGACTGGACGCTCTACAGCTCGATCGGCGACCGGCCCATCGCGCTGATCGTGGTGGGCACGTACCAGAGCTAGGAGGCCGCTCACCTCGCCAGCGACAGCCTGAGCGCCTGGTTGGCTCCCGCCTTGAGGACGATTGTCCGGGCGCCTCGGGCCGGGAGGAATTCCGGATCCGAGAGAGAATCGGCCGGCGGCGCCGTCCTCCAGGCGGACACGCGGTACTCGCCTTCCGGAGCCGAGCAAGTGAAGGCGCCGTGCTGATCGGCGAGGACGCTGCTAGCAGGGAAGGGGAACCGCTCATCGGTGGGAACAAACGCCACCGTGGCTTCGCCAGCCGGTTGGCCTGCCGCATCGGACACGACGCCCTGGACGCTCGCCATGGAGACCGCACCCAGGGTAAGCTGCAGGGCGGCGCCGGGCTCGTTCGGGATCTCGAAATCACGTCCGAGTATGTCTTCCTCGCCCAGACGCGCTGCCTTCAAATAGAACATCTCGCCTTCGATTCGCCACTGGCTCAAAGGAAGCCAGCGGTAGCGGCCGGGCAGAACCTTGTGGAAGACCAGGCTGCCGTCAGGCTTCCACTGCTCCGTGATCGGGTTGCCGCCAAGCTGCTGTAGCGAGAACTGAATCGCCTCGGGCTTGACCTTGGGCTCGAGCGTGACCGCCGCGGCGACGTCGTGCGGTGTTTGCGGCTGAAGGTTGAGCACGAGGCCATCCAGGTTGGATGTGCCCACCTCGACGTGCTGATATGTAGCGAGCGGAGGCAGGACTCCTTCCGAGGTGGCGATCGGTCCCCACTGACCCTGGAGGATGTACGAACCGGGCGGAACGTCATTGATCGTGAAGGCCCCATTCGCGAACCGGCCTTCGATGCAGGGCTGCGGGTAGGAGCCCTGGCAATCGAGCGAGACACGGGTTGCGGCATGGAAAAGGACCACTCCATCCGGGAACGCAACCTCTCCGCTGAGGCGGACGCCGTGGCGGCGAAGCATGCGGATATTTGCTCCAGGAGGCTGCTCGCCCGGCACCAGGTCAACGGCCTCCGCTGCACTCGCGCTCTCGACGGCCGGGTGATACGTGATCCCGTAACGGTCGTCCCAGGAGATCAGGGAGGACGATGGCCGGGCACGCACGTAATATCGACCCGGTTCGAGGCCGCCGATCCAATACTCGCCTAAGTCGTTACTCCGCCTCGAGCCGCGCAACTCCAGGATGCGCCTTCCATCGCGGTAAACCTCGCGCACGACCTCGATCGTGCAGCCCTCGGCCGGCCAACCGTCCTGGTCCTCCACTTTGCCGGACACTTCCAGAGGACGAGCCAGCTCGACCTGCCAGTTGGCCAGCGTCTGACCGCTATCCAGCGTGATCCTTTGTATCGCCGGCAGAAATGGCGCGCCGCGAGTGGAGAGAACGCACGTGCCCGGCTGAAGGCCGGCAATCCGGAAATGCCCATCGGCCCCTGTGACGGCCTTCGCCTCGCTCGAACACGATAGCCGGGCGCCTGACACGGGCTGTCGTGTTGCGGCGTCCACTACCATGCCTTCCAAGACCGCGGGTGAAGGTGGCGCCTGGCCCGCCAGCAGGCACGGAAACGCGAGGAGGAAAAAGTAGCTCCTCATCGCGAGCCTCCTTTTGGTGGAGGGGCCGGCAGCGTGAGGTCCACGCTGGAACTCGTGCCATCTTTCACGGTCAGTGGCTCGGCTGCTTTCTGACAGGCGCTGGAGTGGCGCGGATCGCTGCCCATGACTGAGCACGCAAAGACGTCCCAGATGCCCGGCCGAATCGTCATGGCGAATCTGCCCTCGCCGTCAACCGGGACGGATTTTTCCAATCCAGGCCTCAAGGGCGATGCGAGTGCAACGTGGCCGGAGGTTGCCGGCTTGCCCGTCGAGTCCACCACCTGGCCCGAGATCGTCCCGCGCGGGCAGACGATGTCCACCACGAGAGGGCCATAGTCTTCGCCCAACATCGCAAAGCCATTCGGGGACTCCCACCCGCCCAGCCGGACGGCGGCCAACGTCGCGTACTCGTCGCCTCTGATCGTGGCGAACAGCCAGTAGCGTGACGGCAGCAGATTGTTCAGCACGAAGCTTCCATCCGCGTTCGCGTCTACGTTGGAGGTGCCGGAGCCCAGCCAGGATCGGACCGCAACGTGTGCGCCACTGGGACCGCACTTTGGATCGAAGCGCACCATGCCCGAAAGATCGTGTGGCGGCTGAAGCGCGACGGTCCCGGCGGACAGGTCCATCTGGCCGACGTCAATGATCTGAATCGCGCCCGCGAGTTCCCGGTGCGCCTCGGGACGCCCGCTACGTTCCATCGTGACTGCGTTGAGCGTGTACTTACCAGGCAGGACGTCCTTGATCTCGAAGCGGTCGCCTTTGACGGTGGCGAGCAACATTCCGGCCGTGCCGACCGCGGGGAGCGGCTCCAGCCCCACCAGAGTGTGAACATCATCGGATGACGTACTGCTGTCGCCGGACGTGGGCTGTACGATCTGGCCGGATATTCGCACGCCGGCCTGGCCTATCAGTTGGATGTTGGCGCTCGAGACCGTGCGGCCCGCAACGGCGGCGATAGGCGTGGCCGTTCCAAGATCGAGGGTGCCTCCGTAGTAGGTTTCGCGCGGCGAGGTTTGTCCGTCCAAAGCGAACGTGTGGGGCAGCGCCGCGACGTAGTACGTGCCTGGAGTCAGGCGGACAACGCGATACGCTCCTCGCTGGTCGGTGGGGGTATGAGCTACGCCTTCCAGCCGGCCGCTGCCGTCGGGCAGGCGCAGGTCCACTCTTTCCGGCAGGTTCGCATCGAGCGGCACCTTACGCATCACGCTGACCAGGCAGTTCGGGACAGGAGCGCCACTTGCATCCGTTACGGTCCCGGCTAGCACTGCATAACGGACAAGCTCGATGCGCACCCACTGGCCGGGCTGAGCGGATTCGCGCCCGATGCCGTTTGGACTCAACGGCCCGTCATGAAGGCCCATGAATCCGATCTGCTGGGCCGCCAGCGAGTATCCCGTACCGGTCAGGCCGCTGAAATGGAAGTGGCCGGCATCGTCACTGAAGATGTACCAGGCGCCATCCGGATCCCGGCTCAATTTGACACGGGCGCCGGGGATTGGCTGGCCGGTGTCGGCCTCGATCACTTGTCCCGCGATCTCGCTTGCGCTCACACTGCCGGTTTGCGCAGCGACCGGCTGCGAAACGCATAACAACAACCCGGCAAGGAACGCCCCTATGGCTCGCATGTGCGTCTTTGTCCAAATGGTACACGAGTCAGAGGCGTGACACGTCGAGCAAGCATGCGCCGCGGGAATCGCCTGCGCTATCCTGGACATTACCCCAGGGGCGTCATGCGTCAACTCAGGTATTCCACACGCGGCGGGATTGTTGTCACGCGGACCTTCTCGAAGGCCCCGTACAAGAAGGGTCTGAAGCATCTGCTGCGCGAACTCGACAGCCAGCGCGGCTTCTACCTCTCTTCCGGATACGAGTATCCGGGGCGGTACTCGCGCTGGGATATCGCTTCGGTGCGGCCGCTTCTGGAGATCGTCGCGTGCGGCCGCGAGATGGAATTCCGTCCGCTCAACCAGCGCGGAGAAATCCTCAACCAGATGCTGTTCGACATACTGGCGCCGCACCCGCATTGGGAATCGCTGGCGGTCGAAGAGGGCGCGCTGCGCGGCCGGTTGCGTCCCCTGCCGGCGCTGTTTCCGGAAGAGGAGCGCAGCAAGCAGCCATCGGCGTTTTCCATCCTGCGCGCTTTGATCGAAGAGTTCCGCAACGAGAAGGACAGCCGCCTGGCGCTGGTGGGCGCCTTCGGTTTCGATCTGCTGTTTCAGTTCGATCCGATCAAGCTGAAGCTGCCGCGCGCCGGAGTCAAGGACCTGCACCTGCTTCTTTGCGACGACATCTACTACATGGACCGCAAGAAGGAGCAGATCGAGCGGTACGAATACGATTTCGAGTACAACGGGCTCACCACCGCGGGCGTTGCGCGCGCCGGCGTGCCGGTCGCCCCGCCGCCCAACCGGGGCGAGACCGTCGAGCCCGCATCGGACCACACGGCCGAGGAGTACGCAGCGAAGGTGGAGATTCTGCGCGAGGGCATGCGCCGCGGCGACTACTACGAAGTGGTTCTGCGCCGCACTTTCCACACGCCCTACTCGGACCCGCCCTCGGAGCTGTTTCGCCGGATGCAGCTGCACAGTCCCAGCCCGTACGAGTTTCTGCTGCAATTCGGCGACGAGCAACTGGTGGGCGCGTCGATCGAGATGTTCGTTCGCGTGGAAGGCGATCGCGTGGAGACGTGCCCCATCTCGGGCACGGCGCGGCGCACCGGCGATCCGATTCACGACGCCGAGAGCATCCGCGAGCTGCTCAACTCGACCAAGGACGAGTCCGAGCTGACCATGTGCACGGACGTGGACCGCAACGACAAGTCGCGCGTGTCGGTGCCGGGCACGGTGACGGTGCTGGGACGGCGGTTGATCGAAGCCTACGCGGGCCTGTTCCACACGGTGGACCACGTGGAAGGGCGGCTCAAGCCGGGCTTCGACTCGCTCGATGCTTTCCTCAGCCACATGTGGGCGGTTACCGTGATTGGCGCGCCGAAGAAGGCGGCGGCGCAGGCTCTCGAGAACCTGGAGAAGGACGCGCGCGGCTGGTACGGCGGGGCGGTCGGGATGCTGTCGCTCAACGGCGACATCAACACCGGCATCACCATCCGCACGGCTCACCTGCGCGACGGCATCGCCCGCTATCCGGTGGGCGCGACGATTCTTTACGACTCGGTTCCCGAGCTCGAAGAGCAGGAGACGCGGATCAAGGCGACAGGTTTCTTCCGCGCCTTGCAGGGCCGGCCGCAAGCCAAGGCGGCGCGAGCGGAGGCGGGGGCGCGGGTGGGCGAGGGCGTGCGCCTGCTGCTGGTGGACAACGACGACTGCTTCATCCACACACTCGCGAACTACGCTCGCCAGACCGGCGCCGAGGTGGTCACTTACCGCGCCGGATTCCCGCTCGAGCTGATCGAGCGCATCGCGCCGTCGATCATTCTGGCGTCGCCGGGTCCGGGCCGGCCGGAGGAATTCGGCGTGCCGGACCTGGTGCGTTACGCGGCGCGTAACGGGATCCCGGTGTTCGGAGTCTGCCTGGGCTTGCAGGGAATGGTGGAGGCCTTCGGCGGCACCCTCGGCGTGCTCGATTACCCGATGCACGGCAAGCCATCGCTGGTGATGCACCACGGCGTCGGCGTATTCGAGGGCCTGCCGCAGCCGTTCATGGTGGGCCGCTACCACTCGCTGTTCGCCGAGAAGGCGACGTTCCCGGCGTGTCTGGAAGTCACGGCGGAGACCGAAGACGGCGTGATCATGGGCGTGCGGCACCGCGAGTTGCCGATGGAAGCGGTGCAGTTCCATCCTGAATCCATGCTGACGCTGGCGGACGATTGCGGCCTGCGGCTGATGGAAAACGTGGTCCGTCTCTATGGGCGCGTGCGGCCATGCCCCGCGTCCTGATCGCCGGTGGAGGACTCGCCGGACTCGCCGCGGCGTCCGCGCTGGGTGGGGCTGGTTTCGACGTGGACCTGTTTGAAGCGCGCCCGTTCCTGGGCGGCCGCGCCACGTCGTACACGCTGCCAACGGCCGAAGGCTCGGAGGTCATCGACAACTGCCAGCACGTGCTGCTGGCGTGCTTCACGAACCTCCTGAACCTCTACGACCGGCTGGGCGTGCGCAACCGCATACGCTTCTTCCGCGAGTTCCGTTTCGTGGAACCAGGTGGGCGCGTGTCGCTGCTGCGTTCGGGCTCCCTGCCCGCTCCGCTGCACTTCCTGGGCTCTTTT
The DNA here is from genome assembly GCA_963841635.1 of Bryobacterales bacterium. Lineage (GTDB taxonomy): Bacteria > Acidobacteriota > Terriglobia > Bryobacterales > Bryobacteraceae > DASWZN01. The sequence continues at coordinate 4,882,570 of CAWJDO010000002.1, read as the reverse complement.
GCGGGACTCCATTTCCTGGGTGCGCGCGACAAGATTGCGGTGGCGCGCGGGCTGCGCGCCATCGAGCGGGAGCACGGACGGCGCGAGGATCTCGACCGCATCACGATGCTCGACTGGCTGCGCGAGAAACGGCAGACGCCGCGCGCGATCGGCCGGTTCTGGCAGCAGGTGCTGGTCAGCGCGATCAACGAGGACCTCGATCGCATGGCGGCCGGGCACGGGTTCCAGGTTTTCTGGCAGGGCTTCCTGGCTCGTCCCGACGCGTACCACATGGGCCTGGCGGCGGTGCCCCTGGGCGAATTGTACGCGACGCGGGGGATGGCCAACACCTCGCTGCACGCCAAGACGCCGGTGGAGTGCTTTGCGGTCGAAGGCGGGCGCGTTGTGGGAGCGGTGGCGGATGGCGAGCGGCACGCCGCGGACTACTATGTCTGCGCGCTGCCGTTCGAGCGCGTGCCGGCGGCCGCGCCCGCGCTGAGCCTGGACGTGAGCGCGTTCGAACACTCGCCGATTACCGGCATCCACCTCTGGTTCGACCGGCCGGTGATGGAGGTTCCGCACGCCACGCTGCTCGATCGCACCATGCAGTGGGCCTTCAACAAGAGCGAGGGCCGCTACATACAACTCGTGGTGAGCGCTTCCCGCGGCCTGCTCCCGATGAGCCGCGAGGCGATCATCGAGCTGGCCGTGGGTGAGTTGCGCGAGTTCTTTCCGGCCGCGCGCGAGGCCCGGCTGGTGAAGGCGCACGTGGTGAAAGAGGTCCGGGCCACGTTCTCGGCGCGGCCCGGCCTGGACGCCTTGCGCCCGTCCGCGAGGACCGCGATTCCGAACCTGTTTCTGGCGGGCGACTGGACCCGCACCGGCTGGCCGGCGACGATGGAGGGCGCGGTGCGGAGCGGCTACCTGGCGGCGGAGGCAGTCGCCGAGGCCGCGGGCCGTACCGAGCGGTTTCTCCTCTGCGATAATTGAGGCGTTATGCGCACCTTCACTCTGATCGCCATTCTGATCTGCCTGGTGGCAACCGTCCTTTCGGCCGATCCACCGATGACCAAGCTGCGCGTCGAGGTCAAGAACCTTTCCGGCAAACCGCTGGAGCGCGCGAGCGTGGTGGTGCGCTTCGCCGGCTCGCGCTCGGTCGCGAAGCTGGGGAAGAAGGTCATCACGAGCTGGGAGGTCCGGACCAACCAGGAAGGCGTGGCGAAGATCCCCGAGCTTCCCCAGGGCAACATCCGGATCCAGGTGATCGCGAAGGGCTATCAGACCTTCGGCGAGACCTACGAAGTGAACCAAGCCGAGAAGACCATCGAGATCAAGCTGAACCCTCCTCAGGCCCAGTACTCGTCGCAGGAGTAAGACGGCCGCGAGTAAGTCGAGACAAGCGTCTCTCATGAGCCGGTGTTATACTTCCGTCAGATTCACCTAATTTACTGGCGCCTCCGCGGATAGCCCCGCGGCGGCACCGACAGAGAGGCGACGGATATGTCACTCGGAAGACGATCTCTGGCCGAGTTACTCGGCACTTTCTGGTTGGTATTCGGAGGATGCGGCGCGGCCGTTCTGTCCGCTGCTTTCCCCAACCTTGGCATTGGTTTCGTGGGCGTGGCGTTGGCCTTCGGCCTGACGGTCCTGACGATGGCTTACGCGATCGGGCACATTTCCGGCTGCCACTTGAATCCGGCGATAACATTGGGATTGGTGGCCGGCCGGCGCTTCCCTGTTTCCGAGTTACCAGCCTATGTCGTGGCTCAAGTGGCTGGAGGCATCGCGGGGGCCGGCGTGCTGTATGTTATCGCGAGCGGGAAGGCCGGCTTTCTGCTCTCCGCGGGACTGGCCTCCAATGGCTATGCCGACCACTCACCGGGTGGCTACTCGCTGCAGGCCTGCCTGGTCGCCGAAGTCGTGCTGACGTTTATGTTCCTGATGATCATCCTCGGCGCCACGGACAGCCGCGTGCCGAAGGGCTTCGCGCCTATCGCCATCGGACTGGGCCTGACGCTGATCCATCTCATCGGAATTCCGGTCACCAACCTGTCGGTCAACCCGGCGCGCAGCACTGGCCCGGCGGTATTCGTGGGCGGGTGGGCGCTCCAGCAACTCTGGCTGTTCTGGGTTGCGCCCCCCGTGGGCGCACTGATCGCCGGTCTGGTGTACCCGGCTGTGTTCGAGCCAAAGGGCAAGTGAGCTCGGCGGTCTGCTCCCTGCTGTCGCGGTTCGGTGCTGGTTGGCGCTAACGTATAGGTGGTATGCAAACCAGCCTGAGCAGACGCGCCTGTCTGAAACTGCCGCTGGCCGCCGTGGCCTCGCGGCTGACCGCCACGGACGCCACTATGGACGCCCACGGCTTCAAACTAGGCATCATCACCGACGAGTTGACGGGCCAATTGAACGAAGCGCTCGACTTCATCTCCAGCTACCACCTGCGGTGGTGCGAGCTGCGGGAGATGTGGGGCAAGAACATCATGAACAGCTCACGGGAAGAGCTGGATCGCGCCCGCGATCTGATCGAGCGCCACGGAGTCCGCGTGAGCGAGATCGCGTCGCCGCTGTTCAAATGGAACTGCCCGCGGATGCCCGCCAAGGCCGGCGAGAAACGGGACACCTTCGCCGCCAGCTTCACCGAGCAAGACGCCGACAAGCTTCTCAACCAGTCTTTCGAACTGGCCCGCTTCTTCGGCACGCGCATGGTGCGCATCTTCACTTACTGGCGGGTGGACGACCCCACAAGAGCCTACCCGTACGTCCGCGACCGCATGGCCAAAGCGGCAGAGGTCGCGGCCCGGAGTAACATCATTCTCAACATCGAGAACGAGCATTCGTGCAATGTCGGCACGGGCAAAGAGCTGGGCCGGCTGCTGCGGGACGTGAATTCACCGAGCCTGCGAGGCGTGTGGGACCCGGGCAACGCGACCATGCTCGGCGAGGTTCCTTTTCCCGATGGCTACGAGGCCGTGAAAGGCCTGTTCCCGCACATGCACGTCAAGGATTCCCGCAAGAGCGCGACAACCGGCGAGCTCGAGTGGGCGCCGGTGGGCGGCGGCATCGTCGATTTCAAGGGCCAGTTTCAGGCGCTCCTGCGCGACCGCTATGAGGGGACGATTTCGCTCGAAACGCACTACCGGCGGCCAGACGGCAACAAGGTCGAGAGCACGCGCGAGTCGCTCATGGGTTTGTTCAAAGTTCTAGGAGAGGTGTGACATGACATCAGGTTTCAGCCGCCGCGATGTGTTGAAGGCCGCCGCGGGAGCGGCATTGCTGGCGCCCCAACGGGTGCTGGGTGCGAACGATCGGGTGCGCGTCGCCGTGGTCGGACTGCGCGGGCGCGGTCTCGATCACATCAAGAGGATCAAGCAGACTCCCGGCGTGGAGCTCGCCGCGGTGGTGGATGTCGATGAGAACGTCATCGCGGCCCGCCTCGGCGATATCGAAAAGCTGGGCATGGCCAAGCCCGCGACATTCGGCGATATCCGCAAGATGCTGGAGGACCACTCGATCGACGCGATCACGGTGGCCACGCCCAATCACTGGCATTCGCTGATGGGCATCTGGGCTTGCCAGGCCGGCAAGGACGCCTACGTGGAAAAGCCGCTGTCGCACAGTTGGTGGGAAGGGAAACAACTGGTGGCCGCGGCCAACAAGTACAACCGCATCGTGCAGCACGGCACGCAGAGCCGCTCGAGCATCGGCGCGAAGGAAGCGATTCAGAAGCTGCGGGGCGGGCTGGTGGGCGATGTCTACCTCTCGCGCGGACTGTGCTACAAGTGGCGCGACACCATCGGCCGCAAGCCGCGCGAAGCGGTGCCGGCCGGGTTCGACTACGATCTGTGGCTGGGGCCCGCGCCCGATCGCGGCTTCACGCGCAACCGCTATCACTACAACTGGCACTGGTTCTGGGACACCGGCAATGGCGACCTGGGGAACCAGGGCATTCACGAAATCGATACCGCGCGCTGGGGCTTGGGGGTCGCATTCCCGAACAAGGTTTCGGCGATCGGCGGCCACGTGATGTTCGACGACGACCAGGAAACGCCCAACGTCCTCAACTGCGCATTCGAGTTCGACATGCCCGACGGGAAACGCCGTCTGATGGAGTTCGAAGTGCGGCACTGGATGACCAACCACGAGGCCGAGATCGGCGTCTTCGGCGGTGGCAGCGTGCTGCCGCCCGCCGGCCTGACCAGCGGCCAAGAGGCGGCGCCGCTCGGCCCCCCCAGCGGCAAGCCCGGCACGATCGGCAACATTTTCTACGGGCCCGGCGGCTACCTCGCGATTCAGGAATACGAGAGCTACAAATACTGGCTGGGCGAACGCCAGGAGCCGAGCCCGGTCAGCCGCGGGAAGGAGAACCACTTTGCCAACTTCATCGACTGCGTGCGGAGCCGCAAGAAGGAAGACCTGACGGCGCCGGTGGAGGAAGGGCACATCTCCTGCACGTTGGTGCACCTGGCCAACGTTTCGTATCGCCTGGGTCGCACGTTGAAGTTCGATCCCGCTACCGAGCAGGTCATCGGCGACGACGAGGCCAACCGGATGCTTCGCGACGGCGATCGCGGATACCGGCCAGGGTTCACCATTCCGGACAACGTATAGCGAGGGGCGCGGCGGCCGGCTGGCGGCCTCCCGGTCAGGCTGCGAAGGGATTGGTGATTCGAACCCCTAGAATGTCCTGCCCGTCGTTCATGTCCTCGGTGTAGAGCACCGTCGCACCGCTCCGCGCCGCTGCGACGACGACCAGTGCATCCCAGAACGAAAGCGTCGCCTGGTCGGCAAGCCTGACGGCCGCCCGAATGGCTGCGTAGTCCACCAGCATCAGCGGCCAGGCTGCCAGATCTTCCACCACGGCCAGCGCTTCTTCGCTTGAGCAGCGCCGCGCCACCTTGCGGGTCAGGGTCACGTAAAGCTCCTGCAACACCTGCGTGCTTACCCGCAGCCGATCGTTCTCGATCAACTCGTTCAGCAGCCGCTTCGCCAGGCGCTGTTTCGCCGAACCGCTTTTGTCGAGCGCATAAACCAGCACGTTGGTGTCGACGAATGCCGGGGCCTGCTCAGCGCTCATAGAGGTCGTCCCGGCTCCACTTCCGCTTGCCGACGTCCACTAGGCCGGTCTTGAACGCCTTTGTCAACCTCGCCCTGGCCAACCTGCGCCGGCCAGGCTCCTCCACCAGCGCCGCCAGATACTCCCGCACGAGTTGATTCACACTGGTCCGTTGATCGAGGGCGATTTTCCTGGCCGCCAGGAGTACGTCCTCCTCAACCACCAGAGTGACATTCTGCTTGGCCTTCTCCACAGGACCAGTGTAGCACATAACCCGTGCTACACAACCTCTGAGAACAAGACTGGCCACGAATGAACACGAATGAACACGAATAAGAAACGCAGGGAAAGAGTCTTGTTTTATTCGTGTGCATTCGTGTTCATTCGTGGCCAAGCCTTTGTTTGTTGTTCCTACCCCGCCAGGCCCGCGAGCACTCCCTTCATGTAGCCGAAGGAGTGGAGCATTCCCGGCAGGGGGTTGTCGGCGTTGATCTCGTACTCCAGATTTACGCAGCCGCTATAGCCGGCCTTGTGCAACTGCTTGAAGATTGCCACTACCGGCATGACGCCGTCCCCTACGTCGCACTGGCCTTCCTTGACCTTGCCGTCTTTCAGGTCCTTGATGTGCATATCCAGCAACCGCGGTCCGGCGTTGACGATTTCCTGCACCACGTCCGCTCCCGCACGCATGGAATGCCCGAGGTCCATGCAGAGGCCCATCCGCGGGTCCATGCCCTTCACGGCATCCAGGACCACTTTCGGACTCGGGAAATTCTTGTCCTCCGGGCCGTGCGTGTGAATCGCGATCCGGATGTCGAATTCCCTGGCGAGTTTCTCGATCGCTCCCAGGTTCTCGTGCAGCGGCGCCGTGACCAGCATCGGCATGCCGCACGCCTTCGCGTATTCGAAGTACTTCCTCAGGTCCGCCGGATCGCTCGATTTCATGTCCGTGTTGCCGCCGCTCACGATGGTCAACCCGGCCTTATGGAAGTCGCCCACCGCGCGGGCGATCTCCGCGGCCGTCGAGGTGTAGGGCAGGTGGAAGTCCTTGACGCTGACGCGCGTGACACCGAGTTGCTGGATCATACGGATCGCGAGGCCGCGCTGGAACTCGCGCAGCGAGTAAGTTGCGATTCCGAGTTGGAAGGCGGCCGGCGCGGCCTGGCTCGCCGCGGGCCTTGCTACTGCCGCCGCCACGAGGCCGGCGCTGGAGATCATTTGTCGACGTGTCATACGTGCCATGTTACTCCTGTCAGAGCGGGCGCAGGCCTTCCCAGCGCACGTTCCAGCCCTTCTTCGGGAATCCGCGCGGCGCACAGGCCATCATCGCCGCGGCGGCGAGAAGCCCGCCGTTCCCCGGCAAATAGACTGGAAGGCCGGCCCGCTGCCAGTTGTGGCCATTCGGCAGCCAGGTGTTCCTGGGCGAGTCGAGGAACAGGCAATCGACCGCGGTCTCCGGTTCGCCGAGGCGGACGGCGGTCATGGCCGCCATGGGAAAGTCCCAGCCCCAGGTGTCCGCCCATCGCCACTCGCGCAGCACCTTGTGCAGCGTGCGGCGCATGGTTTCGGGGTCCACTCCGTCGCCCTCGAGCACGCCGTATGCGGCCAGCATCGAGGGATGATCGAAGTTCCGCGCGGTATAGGTTTGCGGGCAGTTCTCGTGCGCCAGATACACGCCATCCTTCACCGGCAAGGGGGCGAGCCCGGAGCGCACCTGCTCCCACTTCGGGTCGGGCGGGAGTCCCAGTCGCCGTCTCCATTCCTGCGCGATGCCAAGCGCCTGGCGCCAGTAGGCCAGCTCGAAGGTCGGATTCCGGGTCTCGCGCGGGAGATGGTTTTCCTGCGCCGAGATGAGGGGCGGCCCGAGCGCGAAACGGCCGTCTCGCTGGACGGCGAAATCGGCCATGAACTCGGCGGAAGCGATCACGACATCGCGGTACCGCTCGAGGGTCGCGCGCGCAGGCCTGGCGCGATAGCAGAGCTCGGCCATCGCGATGGGATGGGGCTGCTGCCAGATCAGCAACTCGCCGACGTTCGATGGGCTGCTGCGGCCGTCGGGCGAGGTCATCTTGGGCCAGCGCACGCCGCGGTATCCCTGTATTCGCGCCTTCTCGCGGGCCATCGGGAGAATGGCGGCGTACCAGCCGAGGCTGCGCTCCAGCAGGGGCGTGCGATCCCAGAGCGCGAAGTGGGCGGCGTGCCACCAGTGCATTTCCAAGTGAAACTTGCCGCACCAACTGTTGCACGTCAGTCCGGTTTCCTGGGGAGGCGTGGAGCCGGCGCACTGGATCGCCGTCAGGTACTGCGACAGAACGATGCGCCGCTCGAGCTCCTGCGCCCTCGGGTCGGTGCTCCCGGCGAGATCGATGGCGCCGCCGTCCGACCAGAACTCATGCCAATGAGCCTGGCTCGCCTGTCGCACAGCCCCAGGGAGGATCGGGCCGGCGGCGGGCGGACGCGGCGAGAACTCGCAGGTGAACTCGAGTCGTTTCCCGGAGAGCACGAGTCGATGCTCGCCGCGCGCTTCCAGGCGGGCGTCTCCGGTCCAGTCGAGGCGGACCCGATAGCTGTCGGCATCGAGTTGCCGGTGGGCGGTGGCCGTGTTCCGGCCCTGGATCGCTACGGTGGTCTGGTGCTTTGCGGGGGCAGTCCAGTCCGACGCATTCATGGCCGGGGAGCCGTAAGGGAACTTGAATTCGACACTCAAGCGGCCCGAGTCCGCGAGCGGCGACCGGATGGAGACGGCGAGCGCGTCGCGGGTGGGGTGGCAACAGGTGACGACTTCCACCGGCTTCGCCCGGAGATCGAATCGGCTCACCAGAGTCCCGCTCGCGAGCGCCAGCCGCTGGTCGATGTTCGTCACGTCTGCGAGCGCTAGCGGGGCGCCGTCGAGGAGCAGCGCGATGCGTGCCAGATTCAGGCGGTGCGGGTTCTCTCGCAGCCAGTCGAACAGCTTCTCCTGTCCCTGGCGGGACGTCGCATAGCCCACCGGGCGGCCATAGGTGTCGAAGACCTCCAGGCGCAGATCGGACGCGCCGAGGCCGGAGAGGGCAGGGAAGCTGTGCCATCCCCACTGCGATTCGGTGCACAGGGGGATGGTGTTTTCGTAGAGCTCCGCGAGCGATTGCAGGCCGGTACTGTCCGCCGTGAACGCAAACTCGCCGTTTCCGACGGACAGCGGGGACCGAGGGTCCACCCGGTGCACGACGGGATCGTGGCGGGAAACGATTGCCAGTCGGTCGAGGCGGCCGCTCGCGGCTCCCGCGAGACCCGCGGCAAGAGGCGCCGCGGCGAGAAGGATCTCGCGGCGGCTGCATAAGGTGAAACGGCGAGGCGTCATAGCCAGGCGGACAGGATACCAGATCGACCGGCGGCGGGGGTCAATCTGCGCGCCGACACAATCTGCGCGCCGACACAAGCTGCGCGCCGACGAGGGGCGACGCGGTCCGGCATCTCACCGGCGTCCACGATCCGGCGAACCGCTTCGTCGTGGCGGTGCAGGTGGTCGATCTCGCGAGGCAGGTCCTCGCAACGGTGTGGGCGAGGGTGTTCTTTCAACGAATCCGTTTGGGCAGGCAGATTCGGAAAGTGCAGCCCCCGCCGTTGGCTGGGCTCAACACAATCGTTCCGCCGTGAGCTTCCACCGCCCATTTCGCAATTGCCAGGCCCAAACCCACTCCGCCCGATTCACGCTGTCGCGATTTGTCGACGCGGTAGAAGCGCTCAAAGACCCGGATTCGGTCTTCCGGCGGAATCCCTGGGCCATGGTCCTCGATCTCAATGGTGACCAGGTCGGTTTCGCCGCCCCGCACCCGCACGGACAGGGTTTCTCCGGCTGGGGAATACTTTATCGCGTTATCGATTATGTTGGCCACCGCGTGCCTCAGAATCAGGCCGTCGCCCTCGACTTCGAGCGAGTCGTCACCGTCCAACACCAAGCGGAGCGATTTCTCTTCTATGAGGACCTCGAAGAGGCTGGCGGCTTCGCGGACGGCCGACATGACGGTCATCGCCGACCGTTGTATCTTGAGGGCGCCGGAATCGGCGCGGGAGACCAGCAGAAGAGCATCCACCAGCGAGGTGAGGTGATTCGCCTCCTCCAACATGCTGCCAATGGTTTCCCGGTACTCCTCGCGCGTGCCGTTCTTCTGTATCCCGACCTCTCCCACGCTCCGGATCATCGCAAGAGGCGTCCGGAGCTCGTGGGAGCAATCCGAGGTGAAGCGGCGAAGCTGCTTGAAAGCCTCTTCCAGCCTATCGAGCGTGCGGTTGAAGACCCGCGCCAGTCTGCCGAGCTCGTCGTCAACCTCCCGGCAGGCCAAGCGCTCAGACAGGCGCTCCGGTGTAATCTCCTCCGCACGCCGCACCATTTGATCGATTGGGCTCAATGCGCGCCTGGCCAGCGAATAGCCGGCAATCCCGGTAGTCGCCAGGGCCACAGGCAAAACGAAAAGCGAGGCCAACAGGAACAGCTGGAGGTCCGAGAGCATGGGCTCCTCGCTGTGCGCGAGGCGGATGAGGAGTGAGTGACCATCGACCGTAAACGCCCTGCTCAGGAGCCGTACGCGTGTCCCATCGGGCAGTTTGGTCGACCGTTCCGAGTAGCCGAGGACGCCCTCGCCAGGCAGCAGCGCCCCTCCCAACGGCCGGTCTCTCAATCTGTCGTTTCGATACAGAACCTTGCCGTCTGGGGACCGTATCTCCAGGAAGCTCTCAATTCCGGGTAGCGAATCCACGCGGTTGAAGTCGTCCCGCATCCCCAACGTTCCGTCCGGCCGAAAGAAGAGCAGGCTATCCACGGTCTCAATCTCTTCCATGCCGAAATGGTCGAGGTGACTCCTTAACTCCTGGAACAGCATCACGTAAGTTCCCGCCCAGGACAAAATCAACAGTGCCCCAAGGACCGTTACGTACCACAGGGTCAGGCGTGCGCGCACCGTCTTGGGGAGGAGATTTGTCACGGCTCGCCCTCGCGCAACACGAAGCCAACGCCGCGCACGGTGTGCAGCAACTTAGCATCGAAGCCGTCGTCGATCTTGCGTCTCAACCGGGCGACCTGCGCGTCGATCACATTGTCGAGAGATCCATGGCGACGGCTCTCTCTCCAAATATCGCGGGCGAGCATTTCCCTCGACACGACCCTCCCTCGATTGGCGAACAAGTACTCGAGCAAGTCGAACTCGCGGGCGGTCAGATCGATTGTCTGACCGCCCCGAACGACAACCCGTCTGCCTGAGTCCATCTCCAGATCCATGAGCTTGAATTGCCTCGCCGGATCGGGCTGTCCTCTCCTCAGCAGAGCGCGGATGCGGGCCAATAGCTCGGAGAAGGCGAATGGTTTCACCAGGTAGTCATCCGCGCCGGCATCGAGGCCGCGCACTCGGTCCTCAACTCCGTCCCTGGCTGTGAGGAGGAGCACCGGCGTCCTGATGCCGTGTTTTCGCAGGGTCGACAGAATCTCTATCCCGTCATGGCCCGGCAACATGATGTCCAGAATCATCAGGTCGAACGTCTGCACCTGCGCCAGATAGAAGCCGTCCTCCCCGGTATAGGCGAGACGAACTGCGTAGCCGTCAGCCTCGAGCCCTTCCTTGAGCGCCTGCGCCAGCTTGTGTTCGTCTTCGACGATTAAGACCTGCACAACTATCATTTATGCAGAGTCCACCTTGTGCCGCAACTCCACCCCACGCGGGTGCGCGACATAGAAGTGGATGCGTCGACGGCATCCGAAACAGACTGCCACATTCCGAACGCACCGCTACGCAAGGCGCTGCGGAGTGAAGCTCAGCCCTGCTCCGCGGGGAGGCGGAGCTGAAGTTCCGCGCGCGCTGAAGCCCGGCCTCCACGGCGCGGCGCCACTCCTCTGTCGTGCACGCACCCCACGCCCGCACGCCGAGGCCGGCCGTAAGAGGGGTGCGGAACTCGACCACCCCGCGTCCACCGTCTGTGATCGGCCGTGGACCATTCTGACGTGTACATCATGAATATGTCAGAAAACAGTATGACATAACCGCTTGCCTAAGTGGCATTAATGATGTGAGTTTGAGCGAGTACCCAACGTCAGCATAAGTATCCGGTCACCTACTTTTCATGACCTGTTAGTCACAAAAACATCAGGTTGCAGCAAGGCTGAGTTAGTCCGCGCGCAAAGAGGCAATTCGGGAAGCGATCTATCGTAAAGGTACTGATGACGAGCCGAACGCTCGCATGACTGAGGGAGGTTATCGATGACGATCAGAAATTTGAGTGTGCCTTGCATGCTGGTCGTACTGATGGGCGCTGCGGCCCTGCCCGCAGGCGCTCAATCGTTCATGGTTCAATGTCCAACCAGCACCATCACGCACCCCCTCGCGGTTCACAACAACTCGGAACCCGCGTACACCGGTCCCACGACCTTTGCGATGGGGGCCAAGGGATACCTGGTGCCGACCGCGAATATAAACGGCGCGATTAAGTGCCAGCAGATCTCGGGCGGCGACGGCTTCGCGACGATGGGCGATGGCACCCAGACGTTTCTGTTTGCCTTCGGCCCGCTGTCCGGACTCACCGACATAGCCAACGGCAAGCCCGGCACGGAATTCCCGAATGTCTTCAATACCGTCTATGGGGGAACCCTGGTGCCCGGCGACCCCGCCACCACCGATGGCGCCACCAGCGGTCCGAACCCCCTTTCGACGTTTCCGTACAACGGCGCGGTGGGCCTCGCTCCCAACCTCGATGCGATAGCCAACGGCAGTTGCACCGCCCCCTGTCTGGATGGGCACGTGGATCCCCGCCCCATCATGGATGTCGGAGTGATGAACGGGACGATGCCGGCGCCGCTGTTTGCGATCGACGAGGATGACGAGTTCTTCCTCACGCTCACCAACGTCGGCCAGATCATGCGGCCGGACTTGTTCGAACAGCACACGGTCCACTTCCACGGATATCCGAACGCCTCGGCATTCTATGACGGCGTGCCGGACGCCTCGGTAGCCATCAACATCGGCGGCAGCTTCACTTACTACTATCTCGCGCCGGAAGCTGGAACTTACTTCTGGCACTGCCACATCACGCCTCCCGAACACCTCCAGATGGGCATGGTCGGACAGGTCTTTGTGCGCCCACGGCAGGATCGCGTTCCGTCCAGCCAGTCCCTGTATGCCGCGCTCCAGCAGCAGCAGGGCGATCCGCGCACGAAGTGCGATTCCACTGACATCCTGTGCAGCAATCCGCTGCCGGCGGTCCCCACCGCGGCGATGGGCGGGGGCTTGTACGCCTACAACGACGGCGACGGCTCGACGCGATACGACGTCGAGTACCCCATCCAGATCCACGGCTTCGACCCGAATTTCCATTTTGTCGGCATGACTTTCAACCCGGAAGGCTTCTCGGACATGAAGGACAAACACTTCCTGCTGAACGGGCGGAGCTATCCCGACACCGTCACTGCCGGTCCACTCGCCACCCAGTCCACCGATGGCAGCATGCACTACTCGCAGCCGCTGCCCTCGATCGTTTACATACCGGTTGGCGGGCGGGCATTGCTGCGGCTTTCCAGCCTGGACGTCTCGGAACACCAGACCCTGGCGTCCATGGGGATTCCCATGGAAGTCATCGCGCTGAACGCCAAGCTGCTGCGCGATCAAGCGGGTAAGAACCTCTATTACGACACCAACTCGATCACGCTCGGGGGCGGCGAGTCGCTGGACGTGATCCTGGATGCCAGCGACACATCGAAGTATCACAGCGGCCAGATCTTCTATCTCTACACGCCGAATCTCGACCACTTGGCGAACGATGCGGAGAATTTCGGCGGGCTGATGACAGAAGTGCACATCTGCGGCAGCGTGACGGGCGGCACCACGTTCGGGAACACCTGCCTGTAAGCACAGAGGGAGATGAACATGGAAAAGACGAACCTGAAGATTCGGATGCTTCTGGCGCCCATGGGGCTGGGGATCTTGCTCGCGAGCGTAGCGTACGCCGCCGCACCCGGGATCACGGGCCCTACCTTCAACCTGACCGCGCAGGCCGCTTACATCACCCAGCCGGACGGAGCTTCGGTTTACTCCTGGGGTTACGGCTGCAACGGTACTCCGGCCGGTTACGCCCCGGCGGCTATTGCCACGCGCTTTTGTAACTCGATGCAGGTTCCCGGCCCCACCCTGATCGTCACGCAAGGGCAAACGGTCACGGTCAGACTGACCAATGGTCTCCCTCTGGCGGCCGGCAACACCTCGATTCTGTTCGCCGGCTTCAATGTCACCGCGACGGGCGGTGTGGCCGGCCTGCTGACGCGGGAGGCGGGGAAAGCGACGACCAACAGTACCGTGACTTACACCTTCGTCGCCACGACCCCGGGGACACACGCCTATTACAGCGGAACGCAGGGCGATCTGCAGGTGGAGATGGGCCTGTTTGGCGCGGTCATCGTTCTCCCGGACACGATCCCGGCTGCCTGCAACAGCGGAACGCACACCTCGAACCTTACGGCGGAAGCGCACTGGGGCGAATCGGATTACCGCCTCGCGCATGCCGCCTACAACCATACCGGCGCGTGCTACGACCGCGAATACCTGTTCCAGTTCTCCGAGATGGATCCGCGCATTCACCGCGAAGCGCGGGAGCAGTCCACCAGAAGCTGCACGGGGTGCATGTCGGTCGCGACCGAACCTTACGTGCCCGCCTACTTCATGGTGAATGGCCGCTCGATGCCCGACCTGATGGACCCCAACTATGCTCCCGAGTACCCGCACCAGCCCTATAACGGCAATCCCCACATGCATCCGGGCGAACTGACGCTGATCCGCGTCATCGGCACGGGCCGGTGGCAGCATCCGTTCCATGAGCACGGCAACCACGTGCGGGTCCTGGCGCGCGACGGGAATCTCATTCTCAGCCAGGGCGATCCGGACAGTCTCGCGGGACCTCTGCTGTTTACCACCTCGACCGTTCCGGGGCAGGCGGTGGATGGGATTTATTACTGGACAGGCAAGGGGCTGAACTGGGATCCCTACGGTCACAATCCGGCCTCGGGCGACCCCAACGCCAAGTTGCCCTGTACGCCCGACGCGAACGGATACAACACCGGCGCCCCGACCGCGATCAACTATTTCGAGTGGTGCCAGGACCACAACAAACCACTGGAAGCCGCTCCCTTTGGAGATGTCGGGGGCGGCGGTCCGGCAACTCTGCCCGATCCGAATATCTTCGCCAACGGAGCATGGTTCGGCGGCAGTGCCTATCTGGGGCCGGATGCGACCGTCCGAGCTGTCGGCTCCACGGGCACAACTCCGCCCTCGGGCACGGTCGGAAACTCGCCCAGCGGCGAGGCAGGCTTTGCATTTATGTGGCACTCGCACAACGAGCGCGAGATCACCACCAACAATATCTTCCCCGGCGGAATGCTCATGATGATGCTGGTGGATTCCCGGGAATTCGTGATTGACGAGTCGAACTGACGAGGAAACTCCAACTGACGAGGACAGAACCATGCGAATGAGAGACTTAACACCCTTGAAGGCCGCGGTACGAGTGGTTGGTGTTCTTCTCGCCGGGGCGGTTGTGGCGTTTGGTCAGGCGACCATCAATTTGAGCGCCGGACCCTCCACCCTAACCTTGCCAGACGGCTCGGTGGTCCCGATGTGGGGCTACACTTGCGGCGCGCCCGTGGACGGCTCCTCCGGGAGCTGCGCCAGCTTGAACCCGGCGGCGGCCGGCTGGTCGCCCGTCGTCATCACGGTCCCCACCGGGCAGGACCTGATCATCAACCTCACCAACAACCTCTCGTTCACGGGAGGCAACTCCGTGCCCACTTCGCTCACCATCGTGGGCCAGCTGGGTGGCGGACTCGGCGACGCGCGGACGACAACCCCCAGCCCAAACCACGCTCCCCAGACCCTCACCTGGCCGGCGTCCAGCACCAGCCCGGCTGACGGGTCGTTCACTCCGCCAGCTCAAGGGCCGCGGGTGCAGTCGTTTGCGACCGAAGTAGGGGCGGGAGCGACAACCTCACTCACCTGGACGGCCCCGCGGCCCGGCACCTACCTGCTCGAGTCGGGCACCCACCCGTCTATTCAGGGGTCCATGGGCTTGTACGGGATGGTGGTGGTGACCACCTCGGCGGCAGGCTCGAGCACCGCCTATCCGGGCGTGACCTACGGCGCCGATGCCCGCTTGCTATTCAGTGAAATTGACCCGGTACAGAACAACGCGGTGAGCGCGGCGGTCAACACGGCGGGCTTCAGCGAGACCATGGTGTGGTCCGGCCAGCCCGGTGGCTGCGGGAATCCCACCTCGGGGACCTACCGCCAGTGCTATCCGCCGACGGTGAACTACTCGCCGTTGTACTACCTCATCAACGGAGCCGCGTTCAATAAGACCAATGCGTCGGCTTCGCTGTTCCCAAGCGCCCCGGCCACCGGAGTCGCGGGAACGGTCCTGGTGCGCATGGTGAACGCGGGCCTGCGCATGCACGTGCCTTCGATCGTCGGGTCGCAAACCGGTCCAGCGGCCTCCGGCTTCTCGCTGATTGCCGAAGACGGCAACCCCCTGCCGGGCACTCCCCGCGTGCAAAGCGAGATATTCCTGGCTGCGGGTAAGACTTCCGACGTGATGATCAACGTGCCCGCCGCGGGCGGAACGGCACTTCCCGTGTTCGACCGCGAGGGCAGCCTTTCCGGCAACGCCACCTCGCGCGACGCCGGCATGATTGCCTACATCGGCGTCAACGGCGCGGGCCTGCCCAGCGCTCCGGCCCTCGCCGCGGCGATAGCGCGCCCCGACACCTATAATTCCATCGTCGCGGGCCAGACGCTCACCGTTTCCGATCCGGCCAAAGGCTTGATCGGCAATGACGTGAATGTTTACGGAGTAAAGGTTTCCGGCACGGCGCCGGCTGGCCTGGTGCTCAACGCGAATGGCACATTCACGTATACCGGGGCGCCGACGAATTTCACCTATTGTGCCAACGGCGGCACCACCGTGTGCGCGCTCGTGACTCTGGGCGCGGCGTCAATGGAGGCCGCCGGCGGCATTACGGTTACCAACGACGCCTACACTTCGAACGTGGCTACAACCCTGAGCATCCACTCTCCAGGCGTTCTGGCAAACGATAAAGATGGGGTCGGCTATCCGCTCACGGCCGTCCTGGTCTCAGGGTCAGGGGTAACTCTGAATCCGGACGGGAGCTTCACCGCGACCGCCTCCGGCCCAGCCGTCACCACCTTCACTTATCGGGCAAAGAACTCTCAGGGGACCCTGAGCGCCTCGACCGCGACGGTTACGGTCACCTTCCCAGCGCCGAGCAACCTGCAAGTGACGCTTGTCGATGGCATAACGAAGGCTGCGCTCAGTCCTCAAGACTACCGCTGGATTATTGAGGAAGATCGCACGTTCTATATCGACCCCAATTGCCAGACCAACCCCCTTCCGGCTGGCTGCCCGGCGGTGACGCCGCAGGGAGCCCCAGGCATTTTTGGGACGAATTTCTACACCAGCTACATGCCGGTGGTGGCGCAGGGCTGCACGGGCACCATCTCCTGCGAAACGGGCCAGTCGGTCCTGGGCGTGCCTGCGGTGTGCGATCTGGGCGCCGGCGCCTGCCGGACCGGTGTCCCGCAGAAGACTGCCACCTTCCCGACCGACGTCGCGCTCGATCCGACCAAGCACTACTACATCTCGGTGCTTCCGGGGGATGCGGTAGATCCGGGGCACGCCATGGGCGGGGCTGCGATCTTCCCCGGGCAGACCTCGGTCACGGTGCTCGTCGAGCCTCAGAACCAGAAGCCGGCTCAACTCTCGGCCTTTGTCTTCGAGGACGATCATCCGCTCAACGGCGAACACGATGCCGGCGGCGGAATCGACACCTTGTCGCCCAACGAGCCTGGCCTCGGCGGGTTCAACATCACCATCCTGGACCTGGTGGGCATGTCCGGCGACTCCGCCGGGCAGCTGACCTACGACGAGTTCAACCAGCCCCTGTCCAACGCCCTGGCGGGGACCATCGATCCGACAACGCATCAGGATGCGTGTCCGATCTCCAAGCGGTCGCGTACCGGCATTGACACTTCGGACGGCGGGACTGGCGGTCCGGCGCCCAGCGACGAGGGCATCACCGGCGTGATTCCCGTCTGCCCGAAGTACGAGGCCGACGGCACAACGCTGTCCCCGCTGGCGGGCCAGGCGATCGTGAAGAACCTGCCGCCCGGAAGGTATGGCATCGTGGCCACGCCGGCGGCGGACCGCATTGCGCGCGGCGAAGAATGGCTGCAAACCAATACCCTGGATGGCGGCAAGGACCTCGAGGCCTTCCTCAAGATCAACGAGCCGAGCTACTTCCAGGAGTTCGGTCCGGCCTCCTACCACGTCTCGATCGGCTTCGCCAATCCGGCCTGGATCCATGACGTCGGCACCTCGCTCTGCAACGGCCCCGGCGCTCCGGCGTGTACTCAGACCGTGAAAGGCAAGGCCACGGACGCACGCATGAGCCGTACCCCGGACCAGAGACTCTACAGCTCGGGTACGAACGACGCCTTCAGTTACACGCAGTGCTACG
The DNA here is from genome assembly GCA_963841635.1 of Bryobacterales bacterium. Classification (GTDB taxonomy): domain Bacteria; phylum Acidobacteriota; class Terriglobia; order Bryobacterales; family Bryobacteraceae; genus DASWZN01. The sequence continues at coordinate 4,865,000 of CAWJDO010000002.1, read as the reverse complement.
CCAGCCTGGGAAGCCCGGACGGTGCCGACTTCACGTTCGCAAAGTGCGAGGACGATGGGACCTTTACCCTGACCGGCGTCCCGGCGGGCGATTGGAGACTCACCATCTTTGACCAGTGGAACGACCAGATCGTGGACGGGATTTCGACGCCTGTCCGCGTCGGCGCTTCGAACATGACATTGTGTCATGGACCGACCACATCCGGCTCGATCTGCGACATTGGCGATCTCGGGATCAACGGGTGGAAGAACAACCTCTACACCCGCACCTTCTTTGACGTGAACGGGGACGGCGTCTCGCAGGACAACGAACAGGGCCTCACCTTCGTGCCCACCAACATTCGCTACCGCGACGGCAGCATCTCCAACCTCAACAGCACCGACCTGGAAGGCTTCGCCGGCTTCAACGAGGTCTTCCCGATCTTCAACTGGTACGTGATGGAAACGGATTCGACCCGTTACAAGAACACCGGAACGCACGTTGTCAACGACGCGGGCGGGCCTGCCGACGCCTCCGCCGTGTGCGGAATCGCCGGCTTCCCGGCGTGCGGAAGCTCCTCCCTTCTGGCGAACATGGCCAGAACTAAGGAAGACTTCTCCGTGCCCACGAACCTGCGGGTTCCGGGAGCGGTCTATTGCGACAATGCGGACTGCGCCGGTTTCTCGATTGCCACTCCTCCCGTCGGCGGCGGTCCGGGCGGCTCCACCGGCCGAATCGATCCCGCCTCGGCTACGAGTTACGGCTGGCAGAGCTTCATGGGGCAGAACCAATACCTCGAATTCGGCAAGAAACCCTTCGCGGCCGGCGAGAACGGCGGCATTCGGGGCCATGTCGTATATACCTCGACCCGCCCGTTTGACGATCCGGCGCTGCTGCTCCAGCTCACCTGGGAGCCCCTGGTTCCGCACGTCACGATCAACCTCTACCAGGAAGGTTTTGCGGCGGACGGCGTAACCACGACACTCAAGTTGGTGGACACCACCCAGACCACCAGTTGGGACGATTGGGCGCAGGGCTTCTACCCGGGCACCAATAAGCCTAACTATGAGCTGCCCGGGCCAGGACCCGGCCGACCCGTTCTATTACACGATCCAGGACCAGCCCAACTTGCTGGACTGGTACAACTCTCAGCACGGCGGGCCCGCGGTTACGACGCTGCCGAACAACTCCCAGTACAAGTGCTACGACGGTATGCACAACTGGAACCAGCTCCTGCCGGCTCCGTATGACGGCATGTACCTGTTCCCCAGCGTTACCGGGATCAACCCGACGACCGGCAAGCCGACCGGCACCAACTGCACCGCCTGCGTGCCGAACACCGCTGCCGCAACGACGGATTGGAATTACGACCAGCCCATGCTGCCGCCCGGCAAGTACGTGGTCGAGATGATTCTGCCGTCCGGGCTACGAACTGGTGAAGGAAGAAGACAAGAACATCCTCCTCGGCGACACCTACGAGGCGCCGGTGACGCAGCAATTCGCTGGCTTCGGCAACATCTTCATCATGCCGGACCAGGCGTCGGTCGCCGCGGCCTACAACGCCAACAACCCGCTGAACTCCACGACGGATCTGGGCGTGACGCCGCGTCATGAGGGCGACACGGGAAGCGTCGAAGTCTTCTGGCCGTGCGTGGGCACGAGCCGCATCGTTCCCGACTACATGAGCCTTTTCCCGCAATCGGGCCAGAACGCGCCCTTTGCCGGGGCGACGCGGCCTCTGTGCGATCGCAAAGAGGTCACGCTCGAAGACCAGATGTCGGTGCTGGCGAAGTTCTACGTCTTCACCTCCACCCACATCACCTCCCATTACACCGGGATCATCACCGACGACTTCACGTCGGAATTCGATCCCTTCTCGCCGGCTTTCGGGGAGAAGTTCTCGCCGGCCAACCTGCCCGTATCGGTCAAGGATTGGGCCGGAAACGAAACCTCCCGGGTCTTGTCCGACCAGCATGGGATCTTCAACGGTCTGACCTACTCGAGCTTCTCGGTGAACCCGCCCGACCCGAGCGGATACATTCCCACGATGATGACCATGTGCATGAACGACCGCGGCAGTGGCGCGACTCCTGATCCTTTCTACCAGGACAGCTACAGCCAGTTCTGTTACGAGTGGTCGTTCATGCCCGGCCAGACCTCGCATCTGGATACTCCGGTTATACCGACGGCCGCCTTCGCGCCGAACTATAACCATCCCGACTGCGCCTACCCGGATGCCACGCCCGCCATTCTCAGAGTGGATGGCGACGGAGTAGGCCCCTGGGTGAGTGCGGCCGGTAACACCCTCACGATCACGGCGCTCGGCGACCAGGTTGTGAATAACAACGGCTACTCCGGACCCTCGGCCACCACGCCTCCCTACAATCAGAAGACCATCACCCGCCACTACGGGTTCGGCGGAACGCAGGGCACAGTGAGCATTGGCGGTATAGCCGTTCCGGCTGCCAACATCACCACTTGGAGCGACACCTCTATCGTCCTCACGGTTCCCGCCGGCGTGCCCAGCTGCGCCGTGCAGCAACAGTTGCAATACGGCGGATCAGCCGCGCAGTGCGGCGAACTGGCGATCACGGCGGCCAACGGCAAGCAGTCGGTCGATGCCGTGACGGTGACCATCGGTGGCAAGGCTCCGACCCGCGTCGCGGCGGGGCAGACCATTCAGTCCGTTATCGACGCCGCCTCGCCGGGCGATCTGATCATTGTGCCCCCGGGCAACTACCATGAATTGCTGCTGATGTGGAAGCCGGTCCGCCTGCAAGGTGTCGGCGCGGCCTCCAGCATCATGGATGCCAACGCGCATCCGTCCGGCCTGCTGTTGACGGAGTGGCGCCAGCGGGTGGTGTGTCTGTTCGGAATCGCGCCCACGGGCGTGCCGGATGGTTACAACCCCGGCTGCGCGTCGTCGTTCGGCAGCACTTGGACCGGCTTCCAGCCAACAACTTCGAATCCCCAGGTTGATCGGCTCCCGCTCGAGGCGGTGGTCGGCTGGGATGCCGGGCTGAACGGAAACCTGGCGGAACAGTTGCAGGAGCCCAGCCTCATGGGAGCGTATGAGGGAGCGGGCATCACGGTGCTTGGGAAGGGCGTGCGCGTCCCCCCGGGAACCGACCCCTGGACCGACGGCACCGAGGCGTCCGCCTACCCGGCGAACGCCGAGCTCCTGACGGGCACTACCAACGCCACAACCGGTTGCGGGGCGAACACCGCCTCCGCGCACAATCCGTTCCCGAGCAACTTCGGGTGCAATCCGTCGCGCATTGACGGCTTGTCCTTTACCAACAGTTCCCAGGGCGGTGGCGGCATCTTTGTCCACGCCTGGGCGCACAACCTGGAAATCGCCAACAATCGCATCCACAACAACCAGGGGACGCTGTCGGGCGGCATCACGATCGGCCAGGGAGAACATCCTGGCGTGTACACCCAGGGCGGCACCAACTCCGCTCCGGGCTCTTGCCAGACCTCGCTCGTCGCGAACATCGAGCTGCCGTACTGCTTCGACACCAATGTGAACGTTCACCACAACGCCGTCACGATGAACGCTTCGGAGGGCGATGAACTGTTCGCGGCCACACCGTCGGGCGCGGGCGGCGTCGCTATCTGCACCGGTGCCGACAACTACAACTTCAACTACAACTGGGTCTGCGGGAACATGAGCACCGGTGACGGTGGCGGAGTTTCCCACATGGGGTTCATGTACAACGGCAGCATCCAGCACAACTCGATCCTGTTCAACCAGAGCACCAACCCGACCACGCCCAGCAACGGCGGCGGGTTGCTGATCATGAGCGCCCCGGACACCGATCCGACCTGCCCCGGCGAGCCGGACGCGGATTGCGCCCATGCCTATGGCACGGTGGGCGACGGCGTCGGTCCCGGTCTGGTGGTCAATGCCAACCTCATCATGGGCAACGCCGCCGAAGCCGGCAGCGGAGGCGGCATCCGCTTCCAGGGCGTCAACGGAGTGGAGGTATCGACATTCCCCACTACCCCAGCGCGCTGGCACTCCGTCGCTGTTACCAACAACATCATCGCCAACAACGTTGCCGGCTGGGACGGTGGCGGCGTGTCGTTCCAGGACTCGATCAACGTGAACCTGATCAACAACACGATCGTCTCCAACGATTCAACCGCGTCGTCAGGGTCGCTGTTCGGAGCCTTCTTTGCTCCGCAAGCCAGCGCTCCGACGCCCTGCGGTCGTGACGCCATCGGCGCTAGCCTCCGTTGCGTACCGTTGTCAACGCCCCAGGTCGCCGGCGTAGCGAGCGCCGGTCACAGTGCGGAGTTTCTGGCGTCGCTCCCGGCCACCATCACGTGCCCTCCGGGCCATCCCCTCAATCCGACCAACGCAGCACTTGGCGTAAGCAATGGCGCTTGCCGGACGGTGTCGTTCCCGACTCTGTACAACGACGTGATCTGGCAGAACCGTGCTTTCCACATCGACGTCATACAGCCAGCTTCGGGATCGGGACAACAGCAGGCCACCGTCTCGTTGGTCCCGCAGCTCAGTCAACCTACCACGGGCGCGTGCGTCGCGCCGCAAGCGGGTACAGCCCTTTACTGGGATATCGGCCTGCGCGGCGACACCGGGGCGACGGACCATAGCTCGGGGGTCACCCTCCAGCCGAAGGGGTCGGTGCTGACGAACATCACCGGCTACGGGGCAGGACCTGGAACCCTCCCAGGCAACACCTCCAACTTCAGCCCGGGCGTTGTCACGCAGTACTGCAACGGCTCGAAGATACCGCCGGAGGCTGGCCAGGGCGCCTGGTACCAGGTTCCCCCGGGCACCAATGAAGTGAACATCCCGGTGCCCGTATTCAGCCTGACGGCTGGCGCGACCGTGGACGAGGGCAACAACTGGGTCAACATCAGTTGGGGCCCGCTGTCTCTGATCAATCCGACCACGGAGATCACTCCGTCCACCGAGGCTGTGCTCGGCGACTACACGCTGGCGGCAGGATCGCCGGCCATCAATTTCATCTCGCTGGCCAATCCGACTGGGGCTCCGTTGACCGACTTCTTCGGCAACGCGAGGCCGGCTGGATCGGGATACGACATTGGCGCGGTCGAGTTCGGGGCTTTGCCGCCTGTCGTGACCGCGACGCTGACCCCGGCGACATGGACCGTATCGCAAACCCGGAATTGCCCGGGAACGACAGGGGCCCAGAGACTGGCCTGCGCGCTCGATCCGGCGCAGCTCTTTACGCTCCGGAATACGGGCAACGTGCCGTTGACGGGGATCACGAACGGGGTGCTCGGAGGAGCGAATACCAACGAGTACGTTCTAAACCCGCTGCTATCGACGTGCGGTCCGGCGGGCGGAGGGCAGTTGGTGAGCAACACGACGCTCGCTCCGAACGCCACCTGCGTCGTCTCGGTGCAGTTCAAGCCGTTGACGGCCCAGACGACCGGCCTCAAGCCGGCGACCGTGTCCGTCAGCGACTCTGCCGGTACGCAGACGTCGGCGTTAAACGGAACGGCAAGGTAAGCGGCATCCATAACCAGGCCTGGGGGGCCGGCGCAGAGCGCCGGCCCCAACAGACCTGAGGAACAGAGACGAGGACATAGTCATCATGTTGACGGATAAAGTATCGAGCACTAAGACCATGCTGCTGGCGGGGATTCTCGCCGGCAGCTTTTTTGTCGTACCGGCAGGGGCCCAATCTCCCGCGCCAGATAAGAGCGCCCCGGAGTCCGGCGCTCCAGTCCGCACTGCCCGCCATGCGCCGAGGCTGTCCTCGAAGAGCGCCGAAATGTATTATGGCCTCATCTGGGGCGTGGACTCGCTCAGGGTGAAGTATGCAGAGTCGGGAGAAATCATTCGCTTTGCCTACCGCGTGCTTGACGCGGAGAAGGCCAAGGCGCTCAATGACAAAAAGAACGAACCGTCCCTCATCGATCCCGAAGCAGGTGTTAGTCTGACCGTGCCGTCGCTGCCCAAGGTCGGCAAGCTGCGCCAAACCAGTGCAGCCGAGATAGGCAAAGTGTACTGGATGGGATTCTCGAACAAGGGAAGGTACGTGAAGCCGGGGCACCGCGTGGTTGTGGCAATCGGGAACTTTCGAGCCGACGGCCTCATAGTCGAGTAGGGATCCTCACGCGCAACGGTTAGGAGCGATCGACAATGTTCCGAACAACGGCGGTAGCCGGCGGCTTCCTGGCTTGGGCTGTTTCCCTCGCCTTAGGGGCCGCGGCGGTACAGAAGAGCGCGATAGCGGGCGAGACGCAGGCGCCGCACCCTTCGTCGGGCGCGCCCGCTGCCGCCCAGCCGGCCGGCGCTGCCAGCCCGGCACGCCGGGAGGTTCGCGGCCGCGCACATCCGAGCCTCGATGATCGGGTCAAGGCTCTGGCCCGAAGCCTGGACCTGAGCGAGACGCAGCAATCCGCAGTGAAGAAGATCCTCGAGCAACGGCAGGAGGAAACGCTACGGCTACGGCTCGATCCATCCGTTCCACCGAGCCTCCGGATCGACCTTTTCCGAGCCATCCAGGACAAGACCGTAGAGCGAATCCGCTCGGTTCTCGACCAGGAGCAAAAGAAGAAGTACGATCCCCTCGCGCCGCGAAGATTACCGCCCTCGCCCGACCAGCGAAGCGTAGAGGACTGGCTCCAAGCCACGCGTACCGGAAAATGAGTAACTCGATGACGGAACAACCAGGCCTGAAGCTCGAGGCAACTAGTCTGACGGCGGCGCTTCTACTAGGACTGATTGCGGCGACTTGCTCCGCCCAGGACTTTTCCGCCGACGTGGTGTACCTCGCCACAACCAAGCCCGGTGCGCAATCCACCAGCGCCGGTAACTCGGCCCACCCTCCCTCCAAGCTATACGTAACCAAGGACAAGATACGTTTGGAAACCCACGGACTCTCCGATACGATTCTGTTGGTGAACGGAGCGAAACAGACCGCCATCGCCCTGTTCCCGACCCAGAAAGCGTATCAGTATCTGACGGGCGGCTTTTCGGAATACTTCCGGGTGGAGGATGCGGAGAACGCTTGCCCCGATTGGCGGAAGGCGGCGGAGCAGAAGATCGTTTGCGAAAAAGTGGGACACGAGGCGGTGGACGGCCGTCAGACGGTCAAGTACCGCAGCAAGGGAACCTCCGATGCGGCAGCCTCTGCCGTTTGGATCGATACAGCCCTCAAGTTTGTGGTCAGGTGGGAGGGCGCCGGCGCCGGAGCCGAACTGCGCAATATCAAGGAAGCGGAGTTAGCGGCGGACTTGTTTACCCTACCGCCAGGTTACGAGGCGCTTAAAGCCCGGAAGAGTAAATCCAAAGGCTTCTCGAAGAGATCGCCATAGACGAGCCGAGCGCGCTCGAGATCACCGAGCTGCCGCTCTTTTCAGATCCGATGGAAAGGATGAATTCGATGTTACAAAAGCCAGCCCTACTCTGCACCCTTGTGGCCTGCGCGACTTCGTTCGCCCGGGCAGCCGATCAGCCGGTATCGCAACCCACGCTTTCCGCGGCCCAGATTGTGGACAAGAACGTCGCGGCCCGAGGCGGGCTGCAGGCGTGGCGCGCCGTCCAAACCATGTCCTTGGCGGGCACTCTCGCCGCCGGCGGCAATGAACGGTCCACTCTTCGGATTCCCGGCCAGGGCCGCCCGCCCGCCACGAACTCGATTCTTCCTCAGCGGCCAGCTGAAGAGGTTCAACTCCCGTTTCTCATGGACCTGAAGCGCCCCCGCAAGTTGCGATTCGAGCTGGAGTTCGGCGGCCAGACGGCGATCCAGGTTTTTGACGGCGCCAATGGCTGGAAGTTAAGACCGTTTCTCAACCGGCGGGTGGTTGAGCCTTACACCGCCGAGGAGATGAACATCGCATCTGTGCAGGCGGATCTCGACGGCCCCCTGGTTGACTACGCGGCCAAGGGCAGCCGGGTTGAACTGGTCGGCATGGAAAAAGTGGAGAACCGCGACACCTTTAAGATTAAGCTGGTTTTGAAGGGTGGTCAGGCGCTCCATGTATGGATTGACGCCCAGACCTTCCTTGAAGCGAAGATGGAAGGCCAGCCTCGGCGGCTGGATGGCACACTCCATCCCGTGGAAGTTTTTTTCCGTGACTATCGGCCCGTCCAAGGCCTTCAGATTCCGTACCTGCTGGAGACGAGGGTTCTCCCGGTAGCCAGGAATTCGATGGGTGCCAAGGACGCCGCGGTTCCGCCTGAGAAGATTGTCCTCGAGACAGTCCAGGTTAATCCGGCGCTCGATGAAGCGTTGTTCTCCAAGCCGGAGGCCGGAATCGCATCCGCCAGTAGCGCCGCCGCGGGTTCTCGGGACCGCTAACGAGCGTCACAACCGTACAGTGGCCGGAGATCCAAGCGCACGCCGCATCGGGCGTGCAGTCATGCGTCTTCTGTCCGTTCCGATTGGCGACTTCGCACTGTCGTCCGGCGTGTAGGTCAGACATATGTCAGTAAGCGGCAAGCCGCCGCTGATCTTCGCCTTGGGTCAGATTCCGCATGCCGGTCGCTGCGTGCATGTAAGCATCTGTCACGAAACTTACATGACGGATAAGTCACTGAAACGTCAGGTGTCCGCACGAATGAATTAGTCCGAGCGCAAAGAGGTGATCCAAGGGCCGATCTATCTTAGAGGAAAGTGCCGAGGTGCGACATGTCACATACGATGGCCTATCACTTTCCTGTTCTGGGAGCACCCGTCTTGCGACGGAGCGCGGATGCCAGTATCCGTGAAGAGCCAGCCGGCCCGACCGTCGAGGAGTTCGTGGCGCGGGTATTCGTGCCGGAGCACGTCGCAACGAAGCAGCTGTCCGGCCGCGCACACTACAGGGCGATGTTGAAGCACCTGATCAACCCCCACAACGTTGACCGGATTTTCGACGGAGGCGAGGCGGCGTCGCGGTCAAAGCTCAAGGGCGTACCCGGCTGGCCCTACGTCGGGAGCATACCGCTCAGTGACATTCGGCCGGACCACGTACAGCGCCTCATTGAAGCGGCGATTGCGCATGGGTATTCAACCCAGACAGTCACCCATATCCGAAAGGCGGTCAGCGTCATCTATAGCTGCGCCAGAAGAACGGGTTTCTTTGCGGGCGAGAATCCAGCCGCCGAGGCGGTTTGCCCCGAGGTCGTTCGCGAAAGAGACCATGTGCTCACGTTGGATCAAACGCGGGCCGCGCTTCATGCGATGCGTTATCCCGAAAAGGAGATGACCCTCATCGCTCTACTCACCGGGATGAATCTCGCCGAAATCTGCGGGCTGCGGTGGAGGTTCGTGAACATGACCTCGATCCCGCGAACCTGGGACGATGAGCCGATAGCGCCACGCAGCATCTCCGTCAGGAACACGTGGCGGCGCAGGAAGTTGACGGGCTGGACCCCACAAAACCAGCATAATGTCAGCGTCGCGATAACCGATGCGCTCGTTCCGGTGTTTGTTGCTCTGGGCAGCCGGGAGGGGTTCACGGGACCGGACGACTTCGTTTTGGTTTCTTCCACCGGCAAGCCCCTTAATCAGCGGTATATCGCCGTGCATCGCTTAAAGGCTATAGGCGACGCCATCGGAGTGCCATGGCTTTCGTGGCAGGTGCTCCGACGAACGCGTGTCCACCTGCTCCACCAGTTCGGACTCGAGTTTCCAAGGTTGCTTCTGGCACCGACTTCCGAGTCCTCATCCCTGGAACCAGTTGAAGAAGCGGCGTCCCAGGAGGCTGGATCGGCGAGTTGTAGTTCACAGCAACCCGGCCGGTGGTTGCCTGCTGCCGCCATAGGCCTGGGAAAGGTCGTCACAGCGTTGGGCGCGATGGCCCGTTGGTTGGGATCCCGGCCCCAGTCGGACGACGAACGCCTGCAGGCGCGTCTCGGAGAACATGCCCGCCCAGGGAACCCAAGCGCTGTCGTCCACTCCGCGTCGTCGGCGTGGATGTGAGGACACCCGTAAAGCCGCAGACTGCCGTCGATGCGTCTGGTGACGGCGGAGGATGTCCGCTGCGTTCCGATCGCCGCGCGTCGCTGAGGTGGAAGACCAGGCTAATGTAGTGGGCCGCAGATTTCGAGCAGTATGACTGACGGACGACCAGCGGTGGGACAGGCACGAATTTCGCAAGCGCGGCGAAAGTCGAGCCAGTCCCGGGTTTGCGGCCATTTCCGATGGGCGACGGAATCTACGGCGCACTAGACTAGCTGACAGATGGAAAGGGATATTGGGACCCCAAGCGCTTCCCGATTCCGCATCAAAGGGATACTATGCTCTCGAATACGCTCCAGTGGTTACTTCTCGCGGGATTCCTCGTGTTCCCGCGGATTGCCGTGCCGTCGGATTCCGGACTGCGGCCTCGGGGGGCAGGCAAGCCCATCGAGCTCACGAGCCGGAACGGGGCCTCCGCGCCCGTCATGCAAAGCGCTTACGGGCGGCTGCCGCTTCACTTTGAGCCCAATCTGGGACAATTCGACCGCCGGGTTCGCTACGTAGCCCGAGGCGGCGCCTACACGCTCGTCCTCACCGATGCGGAGGCCGTGATGGTCCTTGGCCGGACCGGCCGGCGGCCGCCGGAAGCCTCCCCGGGCCGGCCGGAGGAGGCGTCGGAGGTGGGGCAGGCGGTGGTGCGGATGAAGCTGGTGGGGGCGCGGCCGGTCGCCCGGTGGGAGGCGCTCGACAGGCAGCCGGGCATCAGCAACTACTTCCTGGGCAACGATCCCGGCAAGTGGCGGACGGACGTTTCCCACTACGGCCGGGTGGCGGCCCGCGGAGCATACCCGGGCATCGATCTGGTCTGCTACGGCAATGGGCGGCAGTTCGAGTACGACCTGGAGGTGGCGCCCGGTGCGGACCCCAGCCAGGTGCAGTTGGCCTGGGAGGGCGCGGAGTCGCTGAAGCTGAACGAAGACGGGGACCTGGTGCTGGCGACGCGTCTGGGGGACGTCGTGCAGAAGCGGCCTCGGGTATACCAGGAAGTGGGCGGCCAGCGCATCGAGGTGGATTCGAGGTACGTGCTGGCGGGCGCCAACCGCGTGCGGTTCGAGTTGGCAAGGCATGACCGGCACCAGAAGCTGCTGATCGATCCGGTGGTGCTGGTCTACTCGACCTACCTGGGCGGCACCGGCGACGATGAAGGGTACGGCATCGCCGTGGACGCCTCGGGTTCGGCGTATATCACGGGAACATCGAGTTCCATCGACTTCCCCACCACGCAGTCCGCCGACCAGCACTTCTATGTGGGCTCCTACGACGCCTTCGTGACCAAGTTGACTCCGGACGGGACCGCGCTGGTCTATTCCACCTACCTGGGAGGCAGTGGCCACGACGAGGCCCTTGGCATTACGGTGGACGGGTCCGGTTCAGCCTATGTCACGGGAAGCACGACTTCGACGGACTTCCCCGGCTTGTCGAGCTTCCAGGGCACCTATCAGGGAGGCTCCTCCGACGCGTTCGTGACCAAACTGGCGCCGGCCGGCAACGCGCTGGTCTACTCCACCTACCTGGGCGGCAGCGAACAGGAAGCCGGCTACCGTATCGCCGTGGATGGGGCGGGCGCGGCCTATGTCACGGGATACACGACCTCCTCGAGCTTCCCCACGCAGTCGGCTTATCAAAGCGGCTATCAAGGAGGCACCCGCGACGTTTTCGTAACCAAGCTGGCGCCCGTCGGCAACGCTCTGGCGTATTCCACCTACCTTGGCGGCAGCGGCGATGAATGGGGTTGGGATATAGCGGTGGATGGGGCGGGCTCGGCCTATGTCACGGGATACACGGCCTCGGCCAATTTTCCCCTCCAGTCCGCCTACCAGAGCGCCAATCACGGAGGATCGTCGGAGGCTTTCGTGACCAAGCTGGCGCCTTCCGGCGATTCGCTTGTGTATTCGACCTACCTTGGCGGCGCCGGCGCGGACATCGGCCGAGGCATCGCGCTGGACGGCGCCGGCTCGGCCTATGTAGTGGGAATCACGGACTCCAACGACTTCCCCACGCAATCGCCCTTACAGGCGAACCTCAAGGGGGCTGCAAACGCCTTCGTAACCAAGCTCGCGCCCGGCGGCAGCACCCTCACTTACTCCACTTATCTCGGCGGCAACGGAACCGACGATGGCCGCGGGATTGCCGTGGACGGCGCGGGTTCGGCCTGGCTCACAGGGTTCACGAACTCAACCGATTTTCCCACCCGGGCGCCCTACCAGAGCTCTTATCAGGGAGGACCCTACGATCCTTTTGTGACCAGGCTGATGCCGGACGGCTCCGACCTGGTCTTCTCGACCTACCTGGCGGGGAACGGAGAAGACCGCAGCGTCGCTATCGCGCTGGACGGATCGGGCTCGGCTTACATTGTGGGGTACACGAACTCGACCGACTACCCCATCCGAGCTCCCTACCAGAGCTCGCGCCGGGGAGGAACCTACGACGCGTTCCTGACCAAGCTGTCGGGGCCTCCGGGGACAGTAGCGCTGCAGGCCCCGGCTGACGGTTCGACCGGGGTGCCGGCGGCTCCAACGTTGAGTTGGAGAGCCTCGCCCGGCGCCGCGTCCTACGACGTCAACTTCGGCACGTCCTCCCCGCCGCCTCGGATCACGCAGACGGTGGAGACGAGCTACGCTCCGGGGAATCTGAACTCGGCCACCAGGTACTACTGGCAGATCGTGGCCAGGAACGAGGCCGGCTCGGCCGCTTCCCCGATCTGGTCCTTCACCACGGCGGCGCTGGCGCTGCCTGCTGCGCCGGATCTGGTCTCGCCATCCAACGGAGCGGCCGGGGTGACGCCGGCACCGGTTCTGAGCTGGGGCGCCTCCGCCGCGGCGACTTCCTACGACGTGCACTTTGGCGCCGCGGCGTCACCGCCCTTGGTGACAAACACGACGGGCACCAGTTACGCTCCGCCCGCACTCGGCCTTTCGACCACTTACTACTGGCAGATCGTGGCCAAGAACAGCGTCGGCTCCGCGCCTTCTCCCATCTGGTGGTTCACGACGGGGGCGCAGCCGGTGGGCCTGCGCTTCGTCCCCGTGACGCCGTGCCGCGTGGCGGATACGCGTTTCGGGGGCGGGGCCTTCGGAGGTCCCACCGTGGAGGCCGGCTCGACGCGCGACTTCCCAATCCCCCAGAGCGGCTGCAATATCCCCTCATCCGCCCAAGCGTATTCGCTGAACGTTACCGTGGTGCCCAAAGGTGCGCTTTCCTTCCTGACTCTGTACCCCTCCGGCCAATCCCGGCCGTTGGTTTCGACCTTGAACTCCCTGGGCGGCAGCGTGGCAGCCAATGCGGCCATCGTGCCGGCCGGAACCAATGGCGCGGTGAGCGCATACGTGACCAACGCGACCGACCTCATCCTGGATATCAACGGCTATTTCGACACCTCCAGTGAGACTGGCTCGTACTGGTTCTATCCCACAACCCCATGCCGGGCCGCGGACACGCGCGATCCGGCCGGCCAGTTCGGCGGGCCCCAGATGTACGGTACCCAGAGCCGCGATTTCCCCATCCCATTGAGTTCCTGCGCGCTTCCCGCGACAGCGCGAGCCTATTCGCTCAATGTGACGGTGGTGCCCGACGCAGCGGCCCGCTATCTCGGTTTCCTGACGGCCTGGCCGACGAACCAGCCGCTGCCAAACGTCTCGACGCTGAACTCCTGGACCGGGACGGTGGTGGCCAACGCCGCCATCGTTCTGGCCGGGATACCCAACGAATCGATCTCGGTGTATGCGAGCGATCCGACGGACGTGATCCTGGACGTCAACGGGTACTTTGCGGGTCCGGGCGGCGCGGGCGCGCTCTCGTTCTACCCGGTGACGCCGTGCCGGGTGGCGGACACGCGCAATGGCAGCGGACCGTTTGGCGGGCCGGAGATGCAGGCCGGCCAGACACGCTCGTTCACGATTCCGGCCGGCGCCTGCAACATCTCGAGCATGGCCGCGGCCTACTCGGTGAATGTGACGGTGGTGCCAGATGGCCCGCTCGCGTATCTGACGGCGTGGCCTACGGGGTCCGAGCGGCCGTCCGTTTCGACGCTGAACTCGTTCGACGGGGCGGTGGTGGCGAATGCAGCCATCGCGCCGGCGGGGACCAACGGTGCGGTGAGCATCTACGTGACGAACCGCACGCACGTGATCCTGGATATCAACGGCTACTTTGCGCCGTAGCACGCAGCCTGCTGGTGGATCGCGCGAATATCGGGGGGCGGGGCGTAATGCAGGAGGATCCGCGAAGGAGGCCTACCAGCCGGTGCTCCTAGGTCCACGTGGGGCATCGGCAGTCGGGCGGCGCGGCGTCAGCCCGCAGCCCGGCCCGTCAGCGAAGCGCGTGGACGGGGCCCCCGCGCAATCGGCGTTCCCCACCCCGTGCGTGGGCGCTGGAGTACCATGCCCTCTTCCTCCGGGAGCAGGAACTGCCGGGGGAGGGAAGCGCGTGCGCCGGAAGCCTGGACGAGCCCGGGGGCCCCGCCCCAATTCGGTCGGTGTCGCGAACACTCTGGTTCTCGGCAGTCGCGCCCCGCAGACTGATCGAGGATCAGCCGCCAGTGCTGATTTTCGATCCACAGGCCTAGAGATGGAGCAGTTTTCGACCGGCATTAGTGGATTTCGACGCTGCCAGGTGATATCTTGGATTTCGACACTATGGCTCGATGTGGCGCTGTTTTCGACCTGGCCACAAGGGTTTCGACCGATGAGGCTTGATCAGGCACCAGCGGCTGTCTTTCAGGAGAAGACGATCCCAAGCAGGACCAGGCTAGCCGGCTGGGCCGCCCTCGTGCAGGCGCTTGGTGCCAAGGCGCCGGTGCGTCGACCAGCCTGTGTCTCGGCACAGTACGTCAGAGGCAACCGCCGGGAGGAGGGAGTCTGGCTGGTCTTCGAAAAACGCTATTGGCCGGGCGACAGGCTTGCCGATCACCTGACATTTGCGCTCCGTCACGAGGACATTGATCTTCTGGTCCTCAAGAAGATCTTCGACGCTGTGCCGAAAAAGGAGGTCGAGGCCTTCGTCCGCACTACGCCTAACGGCAATACTGTTCACTTAACAATCCGGATCCGCTTGGAAAAGTCGATGCGGCGAGTGCGCTGCCGTTTGCGCGGCCGCAGATTGTAGTTGCTCATCTTGCGTTCCACTCCGCGGAAGTTGACGCGGTTCCTGCTGGAGACTACGCGCTCCTGGAGGATCTCCCGCAGGATCGCCTCATGCAGGGCCTTCCTCTGCCGAGGGGGGAATAGCGGCGTAGCGGGCCATGCGCCGCTGGACCACGCGCACCGCATGCAGGAAGGAGAGCCGGTCGGGATCTTCATCGGCTTCGAGGGCGGCTTCGTGCATCAGCCCGCGGATGGCATAGTGGGCCATGAGCAAGCCGTAGAACTCCTGGCGGACCAGTTCCGGGGTCTTGCTGCGCAGGACGATCTGCGCGCCGCGCAGATGAGTCTTCAACTCATCCAACGCGGCCTCGATCTCCCAGCGCTCGTGATACAGCGCCGCCAGTTCTCTGGCGGGCGCGGCCAAGGGGTCCAGGATGGTGGTGATCAGCCGGTAGATCGGCTCGGCACCCGGCACGTCTTTCAAACGGTATTCGATGACGCGCACCACCATGGCTTTGCGGTGGCGGCGGCGATCCGACGTGGAAGCATACGTGCGGCTCATGTAGGAGCCGTCCGACAGTCGGCGGTCCACTTCCAGCCGGACATTCTTGCGCACGCGCCAGAGCAGGTCCGCCCCGGTTTTCGCGGCTGCCTGCCAGAGTTGGTAGCTGGGGAAGAAACGGTCTGCCAGGCACAGCATGCCGTTCTGGAGTGCGGGGACAACCTCCCGGGCAAGCGTGATCTCGTCGGTTGCATAAGCGGCCATCCGTGCATTCCACAGAACGTGTGTCCCGTTCTCCAGCAACGCGACAAAGCGGATTTTGGGAAACGCGCTGGAACCACGACTGGCGCCCGGCCGCCCGAACGCCTCTTCGTTTTCGGCGGTATCGGCGGTGTCCAGGGTACTGCCGTCCAGACTAATCAGCCGCCACTGGCGGTACCAGGCTCCCCGGGTGCGCTTTTCGGCAATGGGAGAAACCACCATCTGATAGAGTCTCTTCAGCGGTTCCGGTCCCAGTCGGCTTCGCGCCTGGGAAATGCCCGACTTGCCGGCCACCTTCACATCTGCCGATGGGTCCATCAACCACTGAACTCCTTCCAGCAGACAGCGCAGAACCTCGCGATAGGACGCCCGCATATACAGCGCCAGGGCAATGACGTAGTAGACGACCACGTGGGCAGGCAAATCACGCTCGCGCACGCTGGCGCGTTTGGTCTGTATCAGCACCTCGCGCACCTTCTCGAGGGGGAAGAACTTCGCGATTACGCCGAGGCTGATGTAGTCTGTGATGCGGCTCCCGGCGGGCAACGATGCGACGGTACGGGCCATTCTGGGGGGCCTCCCGCCCCAAACAGAATAGCACACAAATGTTTGTTAAGTGAACAGTATTGCGCCTAACGGGAACCCCGCGCGCCGGGTCTGGTTTCTGTACGAGACCCTGACCGGGCGCCGACTTGACCTCGAGGATGCCCGGCGCGCCGCAGCCGTCGATCTGCTGGATCCGAAGGCGTACTTCACGGGGCGTCCGCGGCTTTCCAAACGGCATCGCGTCCGCGACAATCTGCTAGGCACCAGCCGGTTTTGCCCTGTCATCAGGCGCACGAAAGCCCTTGAGGAATTCGTGACTCTGAACCTGTCCGCGAAAGCGCATGAGACAGTCGGTCGGACGGGTGCGCATCTGGTCGCGCGTGCGGCCAGTTTCATGCTGCTGGCGGACAGCCGGGCCAGCTTCGAGATCGAGGGTGAGCGCCCGCCCCGCAACCGGCTGGAACGGTGGGGGCGCGCGGTGCTGCAGGCTGGGAAGAACCGCCTGACCCTCGACGAGATCGTCCGCCTTCAACGGGTGCTGATCGAGGATACGCGTTTCGTCCAAGCGGGTCTGCGGCCCGACGGCGTGTTTCTAGGCGATCGGGACCATAACGGCGACCCGCTTCCAGAGTTCATCGGGGCGCCGCCCGGCGATCTCAATAACCTCATGGGTGGCCTCTTGGAAGCTAACGAGCGCATGCGCGAAGATTGCCTCGACCCGGTACTGAAGGCAGCCGCGACCGCGTTTGGGTTCGTCTACGCGCGCCCGTTCCAGGACGGCAACGGCCGCATGCACCGCTGCCTGGTCCACCACGTTCTGGCCGAGCAGCGCTTCACGCCACCGGGCATGGTGTTCCCAGTCTCCTCGGTGATGCTCGAGCGCATCGACGATTACCGGACGACGCTGCAGGCTCATTCCGGCCCTCTGATGCCGTTCATTGAGTGGCGCCCGACGCCTGAGCGCAACGTCGAGGTCCTCAACGACACTGCGGATCTGTACCGCTACTTCGACTGCACGGCCCAAGCGGAATTCCTCTACGCCTGCGTCCGGCGCACGGTCGAAGAAGACCTTCCGCGTGAGATCGACTACCTCCGCCGGCACGACGAGGCTCTCCGCCGCATCATGGACGTAGTCGAGATGCCGGATCGTCTCGCCGAGAACCTCGTCATGTTCATCCGGCAGAACAACGGCAGCCTCTCTGGGAAGCGGCGCACCGGTGAATTCAGCAAACTCAGCGACGACGAGGTCACCCTGATCGAAGGCATCGTCCGAGAGGTCTACGAGGGCTTCTGAGGGAGACCTCAATCATTGAAGAATCGAGCGCCTGTGCGAGCTGGTGGACACCAGAGAGCCGGCTTGGCGCTGCTGAGCACCCCGTTCTGTTGACGATATCATCGAGCGATTTGATACGAAGCCTACCGCACTCGGCTGGCGCCCGCTCGGGGCAGCCATTCGGTCGACCTATCGACATCGTGGCACCACGATCGACGCGACCCCAGTTGGGTTGACCGAAGCTTTCAGCGCAGACCCCGCCCGAACCGTGCAGTGGCGAGCATTCGTCCGCCGGAGTAGATTCGAATCCGAATCCGGATTGGACGAGATCGTGGCGCAAGTGCGGCGCTTCGCCTCGGCGCCACTGGCGGCGACCGCACGGGAGGACTCCTTCGATCTCAAGTGGAGGCCCGGCGGGCTGTGGAAGTGACCTCAACGCCGCCGTCGCCTGCGGGTACGGCGGTTGTTGAAAACCGCCTCAGACCGGTGACGCGCTGTTAACCAGCGGGGATCGCCGCCGCAATCGGTTGCGACATCGGCTGGCACACATTCAGACACAGCTACCGATCCTGGCTTGACGAAACCGGCGCGCCTCTCAGCGTCCAAAAGGAGTTGATGCGGCACGCCAGCATTCAGACCACGATGAACGTCTACGGCAAAGCGATGAGCGACACCAATCGCCAGGCCCACGGCAAGGTCGTGGCGATGGTCCTAAAAAAAACCGAGCCGCTTCCCGAAACCGGAATGGAAGGCTCGAAAGCTGTTATTGGGAGTTAATGGGAGTTTGCCCAATGCTCGGTACTGCCCACAACTTGTTGAAAAGGTTGGTTGCGGGGGTAGGATTTGAACCTACGACCTTTGGGTTATGAGCCCAACGAGCTACCAGACTGCTCCACCCCGCATTGCCATCCTAGCGCATGCGGGGCGATTGGTCAATCAGTGTTTTCGCCGATTGTGGCGGTTCGCAACTCAATCGCTGTTGTCGCCGGCCGTCGCGCTTTCCAGGCCCATCTGCGAAAGCCGGTAGCGCAGCGCGTTGCGCGTCAGCCCCAAAAGCCGCGCCGCCTGGCTCTTGTTCCCCGCGGCGCGCCGCAGCGCCTCGCGAATAATGGACTGCTCGTATTCGTCGAGCGTCACGCCCTCGGGCAGGAAATCGGCCCCACCCGCTGTGCGCTCGCGTGCCCTCGGGGCCGTGTCCAGCCGCATATCCTCCGCCTCGAGGCGCGTGCCGGAGCATAGCACCAGGCTGCGCTCGATCACGTTCTCCAACTCGCGCACGTTGCCCGGCCAGTGGTATCCGAGCAGCCTCTGGATCGCGCCCTCGCTGATCGATTCCACCGGGCTGGCGTTGGCCGCGGCCAGTTTCTCTACGAAATGTTCCGCCAGGAACGGGATGTCCTCGGGCCGATCGCGCAGCGGCGGAATGTTGAGCGGAACCACGTTGAGCCGGTAATAAAGGTCCTCGCGGAAAGTGCCCTGCTCAAGCGCGGCCCGCAGATCCTGGTTGGTCGCGGCGATGATGCGCACGTCTATGTGCCGCGTCTTGTTGCTCCCCAGCCTCTCGAATTCGCGCTCCTGGAGCACGCGCAGAAGCTTCACCTGGATCGCCGGCGGCACGTCGCCAATCTCGTCCAGGAACGCGGTGCCCGTGTCGGCCTGCTCGAACCGGCCCGGCTTGCTGGTGTTGGCGCCCGTGAAGGCGCCCTTCTCGTAGCCGAACAGCTCGCTCTCCATCAAATTCTCGGGCAGCGCCGTGCAGTTGATCTTCACCAGCGGACGGTCGCGCCGCGGCGATTTGAAGTGGATGGCGCGCGCGATCAGGTCCTTGCCCACGCCGCTCTCGCCCGCCAGCAGCACCGTGGCCCGCGTCGGCGCCACGCGCTCGATGGTGGCGAAAATCTCCTGCATCGGCGCGCTGCGGCCGATGATGTTGTCGAACTCGTAGCGGTGGCCCAGCTCCTCGCGCAGGCTGCGGTTTTCGTCCTCGAGCGCGCGCAGGTCGAGCGCTTTGCGGATCACCGTCATCATGTGGTCGAGCGAGAAGGGCTTCAGCAGAAAATCGGCCGCGCCCGCTTTCATGGCGTCCACGGCGGTCTCGACCGTGCCGAAAGCGGTCATCACCACGATGGGCGTGCGCGTGTTCTGCCGCCGGATCATGTGGATCAGCTCGAGGCCGTCCATTCCGGGCAGCCGCAGGTCGGTCAGCACCAGGTCGGCGTGGTCCACCAGCTTGAGCCCGGCTTCGGCGGTGCCGGCCTGTTCCACTTCGAAATCGGCGGAGCGGAGCTGCAGCTCCAGGACGCGCCGGAGCTTCTCTTCGTCTTCGACAATGAGGATGCGGGATTTCATGGGTTGTCGCTGGTCATGGGTTGTCGCTGGCCATGGGTTGTCGCTAGCTATGCCACCGGCAGGAAGACACGGAAGATGCTGCCCTTGCCGGGCTGGCTTTCGACTGTTATTTTACCGCCGTGCAGATCCACGATCTTCGAGACGATCGCCAGTCCCAGCCCCACGCCTTCCTTCTTCGTGGTGAAGAACGGATTGAAAATGTTCTCCAGCTGGGCCGGTTCGATGCCGCTCCCGCGATCGATGACCGAAATCTCGACGCCGCCTCCGAGGACGCGCGTCTTGACGGTGACCTCTCGGCCGGCCGGCGTGGCCTGCGTGGCGTTGAGAATGAGGTTGTAGAAGACCCGCTCCAGCAACTCGGCGTCGAAGTCGAAGGGCCGGACTTCGGGTGAATAGTTGCGGTAGATCGTGACGTCGTAGTGCGGCTGGCCTCGTTCGAGTTGCGCGATGGCGCCGTCGAGGACCTCGGCCAGCTCCGCCCGCCGCGGCTGTAGCTCGAGCGGCCGCGCGAACTCCAGGAAGCGCGTGACCAGCGAGTTCGTGCGATCGACCTCCGAGGAGATGAACCCGGCCAGCTCGCGGGCCATCTCGCTCCCCTCGGGCACGTTCTTCAGAAGCATCTCGGCCGACGCCCGTATGGTGCCGAGCGGATTGCGCAGCTCGTGTGCCAGGCCGCCCGAGAGTTGGCCCAGCGCCGCCAGCCGTTCCGAGCGCCGCACCGCGGCCTCGGCCTCCTGCAAGCTGAGGTTGGCTTCGGCAAGCTGCTCGGCGGTGGCATGAGCCCGCCGCGCCTCCGTGCGGAGCGCCTCCGCCAGCCGTTGCGTGAGGTAGCCGATTACCGCCAGGCAGGCCAGGCGCAGCCACAGCAGCCGCAGTTCCTCCGGCGGGATGGTGTACCGCTCCCAGTCGTAGAAGAACAGGAAGGAAAGGTAGGCGCCGCAAGCCAGCACCGTGAAACTGACCGTGCCCGCCTCCCCCAGAGTCGTGGCCGCGGAAACCACCGGCACCAGCAGAATCCAGAAATAGGGACTGTTGATGTCGCCGCTCTGGCTCAGGATGGCGTAGCCCAGAACCAGTTTGAGCAGGTTCGCCAGCACGCTCCCGCGCACGGGGGCGAAGAACGGAATCTTCTGCTCCAGCACCTGGAGTATGGCGAGCGCGAATAGCAGCAGGATGAATTCCGGCCGGCGGGTGGGGCCGGTCGCCGCCATGACGGCGAACAACGCCAGCCAGACGGCGTCCTGGATGCGGAATCGCTCGCTCGGGCGCAACGGGCTCACGGGGACAATATAGCGCTGGCTCGTCGCTCGTCGCTCGTCGCCCGTCGCTCCGGTCGGGCGTTCACGGCTGCGCACCGTGACAGATTCCGGCCGCGAAGCGCTCGAACTCCGCAGGCTGATTCGACGGGCGACGGGCGACAAGCGACGAGCGAGCGCCGAAGGCGCTAGAATGGAAGTCGTTTCCCAGCATGACTTATCCAGACCCCCCCAACGATCTCGACTTGCAGAAGCCGTCCGCGCAGGACTCTTCTTTCGGCGAGATCCTCAACCAGTTTGAACGAGCCCACAAGCCGGGCCAGACCGAAGGTGGTCGCCCAGGCAAGGTCGTCTCCGTGTCGAGCGACGCCGTCGTCGTCGACATAGGATGGAAGACCGAAGGCATAGTGCCGCTCGCGGAGTTCCGCGACGCGTCCGGCAAGACCGACGTCGCCGTCGGCGACCAGGTGATCGTGACCGTCTGCGGCCGCGAGGAGGGCTATTACCAGCTCTCCATGATCAAGGTCGAGCGGCCCAAGGACTGGTCCGCGCTCGAGAGCGCCTTCGCCGAGAAGCGTCCCGTCGCGGGCACCGTCACCGGCGTGGTCAAGGGCGGCCTCACCGTCGATGTCGGAATGCGCGCCTTCCTTCCCGCTTCCCGCAGCGGCGCCAAGACCCCGGCCGAGATGGAAGCGCTCATCGACCAGGAGATCACCTGCCGCATCATCAAGCTCGATACGGCGGATGAAGACGTCGTGGTGGACCGCCGCTCGGTTCTCGAGGATGAGCAGCTCAAGGCGCGCCGCGAACAGTTCGGTGCCCTGCAGGAGGGCGCTGTGGTTCGCGGAACCGTGCGCACGCTCACCGATTTCGGCGCGTTTCTCGACCTGGGCGGCATCGACGGCCTGCTGCACGTGGCCGAGATTTCCTGGCACCGCGTCGACAAGCCGTCCGACGTGCTCAAAACCGGCGACGAGCTCGAAGTCAAGATCCTCAAGATCAATCGCGAGACCCACAAGATCTCGCTCGGCCTGAAGCAGATGACCGCCGACCCGTGGTCGCTGGTCGAAGAGAAGTATAAGCCCGGCGAGCGCGTGCGCGGCAAGGTCACCCGCACCGCCGAGTTCGGCGCTTTTATTGAGCTCGAGCCCGGCATCGAGGGCCTCATCCGCATGTTCGACCTCACCTGGTCGAAGAAGGCGCGCAAGCCCGAGGATGTGGTCAAGCCCGGCGATCTCATCGAAGCCGTGGTTCTTAACGTGGATGCGGCGGCCAAGCGCATCGGCCTTGGCCTCAAGCAGGCGCTGGGCGATCCGTGGGAAGAGGCGGTGAAGAAGTTTCCGGTCGGCGCCGTAGCCGAGGGGAAGGTCACCAGCCTGGCCAAGTTCGGAGCGTTCGTCGAGCTCGCCGAAGGCGTCGAAGGCATGATCCACGTAGGCGACATCACCGCCGAGAAGCGCATCAACCATCCGCAGGACGTTCTCAAGCTCGGTGAAGTGGTGAAGGCCCTGGTGGTCGAAGTGGACCAGAGCCGGCGCCGCATACGCCTCAGCATCAAACAGCTTCAACCTACCAGCGTGGACGAGTACATCGCCGAGCACAAGGCCGGCGACACGGTCTCCGGGCGGATTGTCGATGTCGCCAAGGGCGCCGCCCGCGTCGAACTCGGCGAGGGCCTGACCGTGACCTGCCAGCTTCCTAAGCCGCCCAAGCCGGCCGAAGCCGCTCCGGTCGCGGCCGAGGCGAATGTCTCGGCGCTGTCGGCCATGCTTTCCGCACGCTGGAAGCAGGGCGCGGCCACGTCCACCGGGGACGCCGGCGATGCTCCCCGCACGGGGCAGGTTCGCAACTTCCGCATCTCCGCCCTGGACCCCGCCAGCAAGCGCATCGAGATCGAACTGGCAGGCTGATTCTGCTATCAGGTGCAGTAGGCTCTGCCATGGGACTGCACATCAAAAACGTGGACGTCGAAAGGCTCGCCCGCGAGGTGGCCGCCCTGGCCCACGAAACCGTGACCAACGCCGTCAGGCGAGCGCTGCTGGAACGGCGGGCCCGCTTGCAGGCCCGATCCGGCAAGTCCGGCGGTTGCAGACGCCTGCGCGAATACCTAGACCGAAGTTCCTGACGGCTGGATAACGTTACTACTTTGCTTTCAACGAGGGAGCTGGGGTTTGGACCGATAAGTGCAGCCACTAAAATAGTTCATTAAGGTCTTTAATTCTGCTTTGCTATGCCTTACAATAAGCCATGCCGTCGCGTACTGGTAGCGTGCATGTGGCCACCACAGAGCGCCGCTACAAAGATAAGGTCTACCGCACCCACCTGCTCCGCCGTACCTTCCGCGTCGGCGCCCAAGTCCGCCACGAAACCCTCGGGAACATCTCCCACCTCCCCGACGAACTCGTCGAGATTATCCGCCGCTCCCTCGCCGGCGAACGGTTCGTCGTCGCCGCCGACGCTTTCCAGATCCAACGCAGCTTGTCCCACGGACACGTCCAGGCAGTGCTCGGATCCATCCGCAAGCTCGGCCTCGATAGCGTGATCGGTTCTCAGCCCTGCCACGAGCGCGACCTCGTCCTGGCCATGATCGCCGAACGCCTGCTGCATCCCTGCTCCAAACTGGCCACCACGCGCGCTTGGCACACCACTACCTTGGCCGAGGAACTGGGGGTTGCCGGCTGCGACGAAGACGACCTCTACCGGGCCATGGACTGGCTGCTGGCGCGCCAGGTGCGCATCGAGAGCAAGTTGGCCCAGCGCCACTTGCACGAGGGAGCCATCGTCCTCTACGACGTCAGCAGCAGTTTCTACGAAGGTCGCACTTGCCCGCTGGCACACTTCGGTCACGACCGGGACGGAAAGAAGGGCCGGCCGATCATCGTGTATGGCTTACTCACGGACGGAGAAGGCCGCCCGGTGGCGATCCAGGTGTACCCGGGCAACACCGGCGATCCCACCACCGTGCCCGACCAGGTGGAGAAACTGCGGCAGCGCTTCGGCCTCTCTCGGGTGGTGTTGGTGGGCGACCGCGGCATGCTCACCGAGCCCCAGATCGGCAAGCTCCAGGCGCACCCCGGACTGGGATGGATCTCGGCGCTGCGCGGGCCGGCGATCCGCGAACTGGTAGAAAGCGGATGCCTGCAACGATCGCTATTCGACGAAGCGAACCTGGCCGAGATCAGCTCGGCCGAGTATCCAGGTGAGCGGCTGGTGGCTTGCTTCAATCCTCTGCTGGCCGACGAGCGCCGGCGCAAACGAGAGGAGCTACTCCAGGCCACCGAGAAGGAACTGGCGCGCATCGGTCGCGAGGTGACGCGCCGTAAACGCAAGCCGCTGCCGCAGGCCGGGATCGCCTTAAAGGTGGGGAAGGTTCTGAATCGGTTTAAGGTCGCCAAGCATTTTGAACTTACGATCGCCGACGGCGTGCTCGACTGGACCCGCCGAGCAGAGGCCATCCAACGCGAGACCGCTCTGGACGGAATCTACGTGGTGCGCACCAGCGAAGACGCCCGGCATTGCTCGGCCCAAGACGCGGTGCGCCGCTACAAGAGTCTGGCCCAAGTCGAGCGGGCGTTCCGCTGCCTGAAAGGAATCGACCTGCTCATTCGCCCCATTCGCCATCGCAGTGCCGATCACGTGCGGGCGCACATTCTGCTCTGCATGCTGGCCTACTACGTGGAATGGCACATGCGGCGTTCGCTGGCGCCTCTTCTGTTTGAAGACGAAGAACTCCCGCGCAACCGCGGGTGCCGGGATCCGGTTGCGCCCCCGGAACCGTCGGCCTCAGCGAAACGGAAAAAGATCGAGCGAGTGACCGCCGACGGCTTCCCGGTACACAGCTTCGATACGCTGATGGCGATTCTCGGCACGCGCAGCAGAAACGACTGCCGCATTCCCGGCGCGGCCAGCGCCGCCACGTTTCAACAGCTCACGGAACTGACACCGCTGCAAGCCCGCGCCTTGGAGTTGTTGGGCCTGTAGCCAGAAACCGGAAGTCGCTTCTTGCCCCATCTCCTGCGCCATCAAGTAGATACTTTGTGGCGCGCCTTGGAACTTCGGCCTAGAGCGGAACGTGTGGCCATTGATGCCCGCCTGCGAGTTGGGGAGGGCGATGAGTCGCGAGGAAGAAGACGCGATCCTGGGCTACGGTCCGAAGGGCTGCTGAGGAGTGTCCCCGCCATTCACGGAAGGCCGCCGGAGAGTCTCAGTAGATCGCCTCCGGCGGAATCTCGATTCTGCCCAAGTCCCGGACCAGATAAAGCCCAAGTTTGTGCAGCGGGCCCTTTTCGGGTGACCAGCGATCGACCACATGATATTCAGCGCCCCGTAATCCTTCGAGTATCCACTGCGCGCCATCGCATCCGATTGCGTTCTCCAAGGGAGGCTCCGTAGGCATGTGCCAGAAATCCATGGCTTGGACAAGGCTGGTCAAACGCTGAACGTCCGCCTGGCTGATTTCGCGGGTGCGGTTTAGGGTGAGCTTGCCTGGCTTGAAGCCGCCCGCCCCGTTCGCCATCTTTGCCGTAAGCGTTCCCGTTCCGTCTGCATGAATGACAACTCGAACTGCGATTGGATGATGAAAGCTGCGCAACCACGTGAACCGATAGATCACTTCCGCTGTGAGCGAAGTGGTGTTGAAGAGCGCCGGCTCATCGAGCGCGCGAAGCTGTGCTCGATACCACCGCGCGCTGAAGTCGCCATCCGATTTCCCTTCCGCGAAGACTCCGGCTGGAAAGTAGCGAGGGTTTTCATCCGGGCCAAACCGGGTCCCAGTCTGAGCGGAAAGATGCACAACCAAAAGCAGCAGGGACCAAATGTGGTGGGGCATCCTCAGCGGTCTTCGACCGTCCCCTTGCCGTTGGCCCAGTAGCCGGCACGCGTGAGGACGGTCAGCGGCGCCGGCCCCGACGCCTTCACCAGGATGCGCCGGTACATCCCGTCCAGCAACTGGTTCGTGGGGCTGTAGGCCAGCGTGTACTGGTTGCGAATGTTGTGCGCGATGTCGAGCGCGGTGCGGTCCGCCTCCGAGGTGTCCTTCAGGTAATAGGACTGGCCGCCGGTGGCCTGCGTCAGCGCGTCCAGGTCGTGCTGGGCGCGATGGGTCTGCTGGTCGTCGATCTCGCTCAGAAGGCCGATGGCATAGATGAGCACGCCGCTCTGCTGCGCCGCGCGGATCACATAGTCCTGCCCGATGACGCTGGTGTTGTCCTCGCCGTCGGTGATCAGGATCAGAACCTTCTTGTCCTCGGCCGCTTTCCGCTGCAGGTGCTCGATCCCGAGCCGCACCGCGTCGCGCATGGCGGTGGTTCCGCGCGAGTCGAACTTGGCGAGCCCTTCGCCCAGGCGTTTGCGATCGTGCGTGAAATCCAGATCCATGTACGCCTTTTCGTTGAAGTGGACCACGAAGACTTCGTCGTCCGGATGCGATGCCTCCACCAGCGCCAGCGCCGCGGCCGCCACGCGGTCGCGCTTGTTGGTCATGCTGCCGCTGTCGTCGATGATCAGGCCGATCGATACCGGCGCGTCCTCCCGCCGGAAGATCTTCACCTCCTGCTCGACGCCGTTTTCGAGGACGTGGAAGGCGCCCTGCTGGAGGTTGGTCACCAGGCGGCCGTCCGCATCGAGCACGGTGGCGTGCAGCACCACCAGACGGGAATCGCTCCGAAAGACCGTCGGCGGCGGATCTTGCGCCGCAAGCGGCATGAACAGGCCGGCCAGAATCAGAAGACACTTTCCCACAGTCACCCTACTATTGTGACGTACGCGCGGCCGGTCAGGTTCTTAATCCGAGTTAAGCCGCAACCCGTTCGGCGCTGTGCTATGTTCGCAGCCATGACCGGACGCAGACAATTCATGGTGGGCCTTGGCGCCTTGGCCGCCGCGCGCGCTGAGGCCGAAACCTCCGCGGAACCCGCGCTGGCGCGGCCCGCGGCCTTGAAGGAAGGAGACACCGTGGGCCTCATCACCCCCGGCGCCTACGTCTCGGACCCCGACCGCCTGGCGATGGTCGTTCGCACCGTGGAGTACTTCGGACTTCGGCACAAGATGGGCCGCAACGTCGGCCAGCGGGCGGGCTATCTGGGCGGCACCGACCGCGAGCGCCTGGACGACCTGCACGACATGTTCCGCGATCCCGCTGTGAAGGCCGTCTTCGCCATCCGCGGCGGCTACGGTTCCGAGCGCCTGCTGGACCGCATCGACTACGGCCTGCTGCGCGCGAACCCCAAAATCTTTCTCGGCTACAGCGACATCACCTGCCTGCACCTGGCAATTCACAAGCGCGCGGGCCTGGTGACGTTTCACGGGCCGGTGATGATCTCCGCGTTCACCGATTTCACGCAGAAGTGGTTTCGCCGGGCGCTGTTCTCCACCGCACCGCTGGGGGTGGTGACGAACCCGCCGGAAACCAACCAACTGCGGCCGGTCCACACGCTGCGCACGGTGCGTCCCGGCAAGGCGCGAGGCCGGCTCGTTGGAGGCAACCTGTCTCTCGTGACCCGCACCCTCGGCACGCCCTTTGAGATCGACACTCGCGGCCGCATCCTGTTTATAGAGGATGTGGAGGAGCAGCCCTATTCCATCGACGGCATGCTGACGCAGCTGCGCCTCGCCGGCAAGTTGGACGCCGCCGCCGGCATCGTCTTCGGCGAGTGCAGCGATTGCCGCCCGCGCGACTTCAAGCCCGCCTTCGAATCGACCTTCTCGGTGGGCGAGGTGGTGGACCAGATCCTCGGCAAGCTCGCCATTCCGGTGCTCTCCGGTCTCACCATCGGCCACACCGACGATCAGCTCACGCTGCCGCTGGGCCCGCTGGCCTCGCTCGACGCGGACAAAGGGGAGCTGGCGATCGAGGAGCCTGCGCTGGCCTAGCACCGAACCGCGACCGTAAGGGAGCGGACCTCCGCGCGCCGATTTCGGTTCTGATTTGACAGCCCGCGCCCGCTCGCGGACAATGAGATGGTACCGTCCAAATCGTGCGGATGTGGCGGAATTGGCAGACGCGCTAGATTCAGGTTCTAGTCCTCGCAAGGGGGTGAAGGTTCAAGTCCTTTCATCCGCACCAAATCGTTGATTAAAAATGACTTACTGATACATAAGAAGCAGCAGTCGTGCTAGCTTTGATTTTAGCGGTATGCTTGCGCGGTATGATTGTCTCAAGCTTGCTTCGTCGTGACTGACTCGGCTGCGGCCTTCCTCAAGCGCTCTGGGGCGCGCTTCTTCCTCGCGATTGGCGCTGTTTCCGCAGTCACCATGAAGCCATCCATCCGACCTGGAAGCTTTCCTTCGGCCTCCGTACCCATTCGAAGACGAAAGGGACTAGAATAGCCGCTGATGCCAGTACCCGATTTCCAGAGCTTCTTCGTCCCTCTGTTGAACGCCATGGCCGACGGTGCTGACCACGCGGTCGTTGACGTGCGGAAGCAGGTTCAAGCGGCTCTGCGTCTTTCTGACGCCGATCTCGCGGAGAAACTACCCAGCGGAACGCAAACGAAATTCGCGAACCGACTGGCTTGGGCTTCGGTATATTTCTCGAAAGCGGCGGTTC
The DNA here is from genome assembly GCA_963841635.1 of Bryobacterales bacterium. Taxonomy (GTDB): domain Bacteria; phylum Acidobacteriota; class Terriglobia; order Bryobacterales; family Bryobacteraceae; genus DASWZN01. Next base: position 4,836,254 of record CAWJDO010000002.1, on the reverse strand, counting down.
TAAAGCGAGTTCGGCGCGGTGTCTTTCAGATCACAGACCGAGGGAAGGAGCTACTCGGCGAAAGACACCTGCGGATATCGGTGAAGATCCTCTCGCGATACCCCGAGTTTGTCGGGTTCCACAAGGGCGCCGTAGATCATGGAGACGGTCAACCGCTGAACGGCAAGGACGCCTTCCAGACACCAGAAGAGCAACTTGCGGCCGGCTACCAAGTTCTCAGGCAGGCCCTCGCCGCGGAGTTGCTGGAGGTGGTCAAGAAGTCCTCGCCCGCCTTTTTTGAGAAGCTTGTAGTCGAACTCCTAGTGGCGATGGGCTATGGCGGCTCAATCGAAGACGCCGGAAAGGCGGTTGGGGGTGCAGGAGATGGCGGAATTGACGGAATCATCAAGGAAGATCGTCTGGGGCTCGATGTAGTTTATGTGCAAGCGAAGCGCTGGAACGCCGTCGTAGGACGGCCCGTCGTTCAGGCCTTCGCTGGGAGCTTGGAAGGGCATCGGGCTCGCAAGGGGGTCCTCATTACCACGTCAGGCTTCTCTCAGGATGCCTTCGATTACATTCAGAGGATTGAAAAGAAGATCGTCCTCATCGATGGCAGACAACTTGCCGACTACATGATTGATTTCGAAGTCGGTGTGACCAAGGGGAAGGCCTATGTCGTCAAGAAGATTGATCAGGACTACTTCGAAGAGTCCTGAACGGCCTGCGCACTGACTGCTGATCTGGGTCTGGACCGAAAGCCTTCAGGGCACGGCGAGAGTGCGGGTGCCGGCAACGGCGCGTGTCAAGCACTTTGAGACACCCGGCATAGGAATTTACTGACTTTCCTCATCCGTCTTTGAGCGGGCGGAGTCGGGCTTGTTGATCCACACCGCCGAAGGTAGCGGCAGTGGTTTGGGCGGGCGCCGGACGAAGCGGTCCGGGTGCGCCTGGTAAGCGGCATCGAGCACCACCTGGCGGCGGGACAGAACGGCCTGGGCTTCCCCGAAGTGAACCATGGCCGGGGTAAGCAAGCCGATGCCGGAGTGGCGGTGCTCCTGGTTGTACCACTGAAAGAACTGCTGGCAAAAGGCGCGGCTGTCTTGGATACAGCCGAAGCGGTCCGGGAAATCCGGGCGGTATTTCATCGTGCGGAACTGGCTTTCCGAATACGGGTTGTCGTCAGAGACATACGGGCGCGAATGTGTTTTTGTGACGCCCAGGTCGGCCAGCAGGAAGGCCACCGGTTTGGATCGCATCGACGAGCCGCGGTCGGCGTGGATGGTGAGCTGGCCCTCGGGGATCTCGAACTTGCGGCAGGTCTCGCCGATGAGTCGCTTGGCCAACTCGGCGCTCTCGCGCGGCGCCAGCATCCAGCCGACCACGTAGCGGCTGAACACGTCGAGGATGACATAGAGATAGAAGTAGGTCCACTTGACCGGTCCGAGCAGCTTGGTGATGTCCCAACTCCAAAGCTGGTTGGGCGCGGTCGCCAGCAACTCGGGTTTCTGGTAAGAGGGATGGACCAACTGATCGCGGCGTTCGCGGGATTCTTCCTGCTGTTCCAGAATGCGGTACATGGTGCGGATCGAGCAGAGATACTGTCCTTCGTCCAGCAAGGTGGCCTGAACGGCCGCGGGAGAGCGGTCCTGAAACCGCTCCTCATGCAAGACGGTCAACACACCTGCCCGCTCATCTGCAGTGAGGGAGCGAGCGGGAACCGTCTTGGCCGCTGGCGATTCGGGCTGATCCGGGACCGGGCGCTGGCGGTAGTAGGAAGCCCGGGCCACACTGAGGAAATCGCAGGCAGCGGCGATGCCCACGGTGGGGGCCAGTTGGGTGACGGCTTCCATCAGGGTTTCTCCTCGGGGTCCGCCTTCGGCAGCGGCCAGCCCAACAGAGCGCCCACTTTTTTTTGAACATCGATGACAATCGCGGCTTTACGCAGCTCCTCGGTCAGGCGCTGGTTCTCGCGGCGGAGTTTCTGCATCTCCTCGTCCTGCGGATTGCGTTTGGACTTGGGGCCGCGTTTGTGCGGAGTCAAGCCCTTCAGGATGCCGGTCTGCCGCTCGCGACGCCAGGTGACCAGATGCGAGGAGTAGAGGCCTTCGCGGCGCAGCAGGGCTCCGATAGCGCCGGGCTGCGCGGCGGCGGCATCGGCCTGGGCCAAGACGCTCAGTTTGTACTCGGCCGTGAAAGAGCGGCGTTTGGGGTTGGCGACAACCTCCGGATCGGGCAGGGCTGGAGCGGCCGGCTCGGGCGCGACGGTGTTGCCCGCCGCTGTACTCCGGTCGGCCTCGCTCCGCTCGGCCTCCCTACGTTCCGCGGCGGGCAACACCGTGAGGGAAGCCGAAGAGATTCCGTTGTTCTTCACATTGATTCCTGTTCTCGCTTCGGCGCTCGCCAGAACTGGCCCAGTAGCGCTCGGTTAGAGTGACCCGCATTGGGAACACGATCTCGCGCGGGGGGTAGTTCATCATCCGCGCCGCAGGCGCGCGGCTCCTTGGGTGAAGTTGAGGGAAGAGGCAGCATCATCCACGCCGGAGGCGTGGGCTGGCGGGGCGCGGCGAAAGCTACGGGGCCGGCGGGAACCCGGCGATGCGGTTGCGCAGATGGCGGAAGTACTCCGGACCGACCTGCAGCCGCAGGACCTCTTCGATGACCGGCGCGAAGTAGGCCAGCGAGCGGATCGTGGCCAGCGGCGGCGCGCCGGCGGGACGCGCCAGGCGCCGCGCCGTGGCCAGAATCAGCGCATTCTCGACCGCCTCGATCGGCACGCCGCGCTCGTGCAGTTGGGCCGCCAGCGCGCGGTCCGGACGGCGCACGGCCCCGCAAGTGCCCGGAGTCGTCCGGTAGGCTTCCAGCAGCCGGCGGACGTAATCGCGTTGCTCCATCCGTTCAGCCTTGCGGCTCGCGCAGCGAGGGACCGTTGATGGTCACCGTGTGGCAGTAGTGCCGCACGCGGCTCAGCAGCGCCTCCACCATCGATTTGTTGCCCAGGAAGTTATGCCACTCGTCATACACCAAGTTTGTGGTGATGATCGTGGAGTGGCGATGATAGCGCTCCTCCATCAGTTTGAAGAAGGTGTTCGACTGTTCCGGTTTGAGGTTCAGGTATCCGAGCTCGTCGATCAACAGGACGTCCAGACGGGACAGGCGATTCAGTAACCGGCGCGTGGAGCGGTCGGCCAGGGAGGCATACATTTCGTCGAACAGATCCTGCGCGCGGATGAACTGGCAGCGGTGGCCGTTCTGCAGAGCCTTCAGCAGAAGGCCGCAGGCCAGTCCCGTTTTGCCCACGCCCGTGGGCCCCGCCAGCACCAGATTCTCGTGCTTGGCGACGAAGTCGAGTTCGGCGAAGGCACGGATCTGTTTGCGGTTGACGCCGGGCTGGCGCGCATAGGGGAACGTTTCGAGCGACCAGCGTTCGGGCAGATTGGCCCTGCGGATACGCCACTCCAGCGCGCTTTCCTGGCGGTCGTGCCACTGCGCGCGCAACAGCCCGGCGACGAACTCCGAGTAAGAAACGTCGGCTTTCTCGGCCGCGCGCAACTGCTCGTCATACACGTCGAGCATGCGCCGCAGCTTGAGATTCTTCAGCAGTTGTTCGAGTTCTTCAGTCATCGCCGTCGGGTTCCGTTTCTTCCGGCAAAAAGTAGTCGCGCGCCACGCGGCGCAGAATCATGCGCTCCAGGCGGTCCAGATCGTAGAGGCCGTAGCGGGCGGCTTCGCCCACCGCAGCCAGAAACGGCTCGCGCGGATACTCCTTCAGCAGCCGCAACAGATGCCGCAGAGCCAGGGCCACCACCTTGCGGCCCTTTTGCTTCAGCGCCGCCACATACTCGGCGATCTCCGGCGCGGCGCGTAAGATGCTTTGTTCCTCCGGGTGCGGATCGCGCTTGACGGCTTCCCCGCGCGGCAGTTTGTGCTCGGCCAGCATGATCCGCTGCGGGTGCGGCCCTACGGCGCGAACATGCGTTACCAGGTGGCGCGCATCCAGTTCGATCTCGATCTTGTCCTTGGTCTCGCGAACCTCCACGCACCGCCCGATCCAGGCGGCCGGGACCGAATAGCGAATGGTGTGCACCGAGACGTACCCTTCTACGTCCACCGTGCGTTGATGCAGACGATACACTTCCGGAATCCAGGCCGGCAGCGGTTTCAGGTGCGGGCGCTCGACGGCGAACAGTTCGCGCGGCACGGCGCGGATGTGTTTCTTGTAAGTCGAGTTGACGCGGTCGCACCACTGCCGCGCCTGCCGGTTCAGATCGTCCCAGGTGGAGAACGCGCGCCCGGCCAGGAAGTTGTTTTCGATGAAGGAAAACGGGCGTTCCACGCGCGCCGAGCGGTTGGCGTCGCCGCGCTCGTGCGCCACGAAGCGGAACCCAAAGCGTTCTCCAAACGCCTCCATCTCGGGCACGGCGATCATCTCGCGCCCCGTGCCGCGCAGCACCACCACGTGCGTGTTGTCGATCATCACGCGCTCGGGGCTGCCGTTCATATAGCGCAGCGCCTCGGTGAGAAACACCTTGCAGTCGAACCTCTGGAAGGTGGGTTGGATCTGGAAGAACAGCATGTGCGAGTAGCACAGCACCGCCGAGGCGGTCTGCGCCTTGTACTTCCGTCCGCCCACTTCGACCTGGTGCGGAGAGGTGTCGTGCTGCATCTCCACGCCCGGATCGAAGTGATACTGGCCCGCCGGCACGGGAGGCGTTTGTCCGATGCCTTGCCGGCGGCAAAACGCCGTCAGCGCCGGATACGACAGCGCCGCGCCGCCGGCCCTCAGTTCCTCATGGACTCGCACAAGATTCCCCTTGCAGGCGATCAAGAGCTCCAGGATTCGCTGCCGGTAGGGTTCGGCTTTCTCCGCCCGGTGTAGTTCCGGGACGTGGGTGGAGTTTGAGCGCAGGACTTTGCGCACGCTCAGGCGCGACACCTGCAGCACGCGCGCAATCTCGCGGTGACTCACTCCCTGTGCGCTCAGTTCCAGAATCGCGGTTCATTGCATCTGGCTCAGCATGTCCGGCTTCCAGCTCCTTTCCCATTCCCTGCGTCATCCGATCGAGCGCGCGGCGCGCGGTTTCGATCTGGCACTGCGCTTGTTCCCGTTGCCGGCCGTCCATCTCCGGCATGGCTTGGGCCAGGCGCCGGCGAGCGCGCTCGAGGCTGGCAACGGCCAGCTCCAGGTCGCGCTCGAGTGCGGCGGCGTGAGTTGTGACTGGCGCTGGCGGCTGCCGCTGCGTTTTCAAGAACAGCTCCGGCTCGGCCAGGATGCGCTCGCGGGCCACGCGCGAGCCGGCGCGCCAGGCGGCGTAGAGTTGCCCGGCTTGCCGCGCGTCGCAATGGTGCTGGACGAACGCGGTGGCCATCCGCTGGCAGTGGTCCCGGTTGACGCGCGCCACCGGCGCCAGATACTTCGTTGCCACTTGCGCCGCGATCGCTCCTTCGCGCACTTGCTGCTGGATCGCTTCGGGAATCAGCTCCACCAGCGCCAGCCGCCGCGACACCCAGCTCACGCTGCGGTCGAAGCGGCGCGCCAGTTCCTCGATCGAGTAGCCAAAGCGCTGCTCCATCTCCGCCAGCAGCCAGCCTTGTTCCAGCGCCGTTTCCTGGCGGCCGAAGCGCAGCGACCGCTCCAGCAGCAGCGCTTCGGCTTCGCTCATGGCCCACACCGTGGCTTCCACTGTGTCCCGCCCCAGTTGCTGGAGCGCCGCGATGCGTTTGTGGCCGTCGATCACCAGGTAGCGCTCCGGGTGGTCCGGCGCGACCACGACGACGATGGGAGTCTGCTGACCGGTCTCAGCCAGCGACGCCAGCAGCCGCCGTTGGAGACGCGGCTGGCGGGCGCGCAGATGTTCCCAGCGCCGGTCCAGTTGGTGAAACTCCAGTTGCATCGTCTGCTCGGGGTTCAGTATGCAGCAAGCCGGAAGTGGTCTTTTGGGACGGCAGGGGAAGTGCGCCGGGAACCTCCGCGGAATCAATGCGATAGGCGTGGAACTGGTCTTTCGCGGTGCGGAGCAGTAGTGCTCCCATAACCCCCATGAAATCAGCGCCTTGTGCGCCGAACTGGTCTTTCGCCAGATCCCAGGGAAGTCGGTTCAATGGCGCGGGCATGCGGAGCGGTTCTGGCGGCGGCGGGGCTTGCGCCGCGCGTTGCTCAATGCGGTAGGCGGTGGCGTAGTCCGGGTTCCGGCGTCGCCAACTCGCCTGCGTCTTCTGGCGCCGGGCGGCCTGGCATTCCGGCCGGCCGCAAGCGTGTTGCCGGTCTCCTACCCGTGGCTCCGGACGAAACCAACGGCGACAGATTCTGCACGGTCTCTTCCGGGCCTCTGGCATGGTGACCCTTCATCGTCACCACACTCGGCCCCGGCGGGGGCTCCTTCAGATCAGCATGCCTGGGTCAGTTTTGGAGAGCAGGGGTGGGTCTTATGTTGAGTACCGGATTATGTTGAGTTCAAGCGGCGAACCCGCACAGAGCGGGCGGCTTGTGATGCACTGCTCAACATAATCGCATCTCATCTTTGTATGCTCTTCGGTCCGGCCTCGAAGGCCGGAAAGGAGAAGAGCATTGATCGAATCTTTATTCAAGCAGCGGGCTACGCTTGCCCGATTACAGTCGGGGCCTCTGGCGCAGGACTTGCCGTCTATCGCCGACGCCCTCCACCAAGAGCAGTATCCAGCAGAGACTATTCGGCGGTACGTGCGCGTGGCCGCTGGGCTTGGCCGATGGCTGAGCAATCATGGACTGAGTCTCGCCGAGACAGACGAAACCATCCTGGCTCGTTACCGAGCCCGCACCGGCAGGAAGCAGAAGGGTCAGCTTCGCGCTGCTGGACGCGGGTTGGCAAAGGTTCTCGCGCTGCTTCGCAGGCAACATGGTGTAGGCGAGTCGGCCCGTGTTGCCGATACCGAAGCGGACACCCTGGTAGCCGCCTTCAACTCCCATCTTCAGCATGTTGCCGGGCTGATGCCTGGCACACGTTTCCGGTATTTGCGTCACGCAACATTGTTCCTGAAGGCCGTGTTCAGCACGGCGCCGTTCGATGTCACGAAGGTGACGCCGCAAGCGATCACTGATTTCGTGCGTGGGCAAGCGGCCAAGCTCAAGCCGTCGTCGTGCGCGGCGCCAGCGACCTCGATGAGGGTGTTTCTGCGGTTTCTGATCATGTACCACGGACTTCCGGCTGGAGTGGTAGGAGCGGTCCCGACGATCCGGCAGTGGAAGCTGGTGTCACTCCCCAAGCACCTGTCCGTGGAAGAAGTGGACCGGACGCTGGCAACTTGTGACGATCAGTCGCCGGTTGGCAAACGGGATCGCGCGATCTTGCTGCTACTCGCTCGGCTCGCGTTGCGGGCCGGGGAAGTTGGCCGACTTCGCCTGTCAGATGTCGATTGGAGAGAAGGAGAGGTTCGAATCCATTCTCCGAAATCCGCGCGGGAACGAAAGCTGCCCCTGCCAAGTGACGTCGGTCAGGCCCTTGCAGAATACGTGCAGAACGGCCGGCCCAAGAGCGCCCAGCCTTTCCTCTTTCTGCGCACTCGCGCACCGTTCAGCCCAATCACCGGCCTCAGTACCGTGAGTTGCATCGCGAAGCGCCATCTCAACCTCGCTGGAATCTCGATCCGCGGGCTGAGCGCGCATTCCTTTAGGCACACGGCGGCAACACGAATGGTCAGGCACGGAGTCGGCTTCAAACAGGTCGCTGACGTGCTCGGCCATCGCCTCCTTGAGACCACCAACATCTACGCCAAACTGGACGAAGATTCGCTTCATCGCGTGGCACTTCCATGGCCAGGAGGTCAGGCATGACCGGTGCCGATCTCGAAGATCACCTGGAGCGCTACCTCGAATTGCGGCGAGCGCTCGGTTTTGAAATGCGGGTCGAAGGGCGGTTGCTTCACGACTTCCTGGCCTTTCTCCAAGGGCGCGCGCTGGCCGAACCACTCCTCGCTCAAGCGGCAGTCGAGTGGGCGTCCTCACGCGGTGGGTCAAAATATCAGGCGGGGCGTTTAAGCATGGCACGATGCTTTCTGGCACACCTGCGCGCTCATTTCCCCGGTATCCAAGTCCCCGCGCCCGCAATGATTCCAAGCGGTGTCCGCCCCACGCCGCATATCTACTCGGAAGCGCAGATCGCTGCCCTGATGAGAGAGGCCAGCGCGCTCAAACCGACCGGATCATTGCGGCCCCACACCTACGCCACACTGATCGGTTTACTTGCGAGCTGTGGTCTCCGCCCAGGAGAGGCGGTCCGCTTGCGCGATGCCGATGTTGAAATGGAGGCAACTCCTCCACGACTGGTGATCCGGGAGACAAAGTTTCGCAAGTCTCGGTTAGTCCCGGTCGAGTCCAGCACCGCCGACGCCTTGCGCAGCTATGCGTCTACGCGTAAACGCCTGGGTTATGACAATCTTTCTCAGGCTTTCCTCGTCTCCGAGTCCGGCGCTCCTCTTGCCTACAGCACGGTGGGCGCTACCTTCCTGAACATTGTCCGTCGTCTGGGCATTCACGAAATGGCACATTCCCACGGCCCCAACTTGCGGTGCCTTCGTCACACCTTCGCTGTGCGGCGACTGCTCGCCTGGTACAGCCAAGGAATGGATGTCAATAAACTCTTGCCGCAACTGTCCGTCTACCTGGGGCATGCAAAGCCCCAGAATACCTACTGGTATCTGACTGCCACGCCGGATCTGCTGAGGAAGGCAGGTAGCCGCTTTGAATCATACGCGGATCAGAGGCCTGAGTTATGATGACACCGTCCGTACCCGCAGCGGGATTGGTGCAGGCCTTTTTCGTCGACTTCCTGCTCAACCAAAAACATGCTAGCCCCAGAACTCTTGCCACCTACAGAGACGCCTTTCGCCTGCTCTTGCGATTTGTTCATGAGACCCATGGCGTCGAGCCGGCAACCCTCAGTGTCGAGAATCTCGATGCGCCGATCATCCTGGCCTTTCTCGACCATATCGAACAGCAGCGGTCCAACTGTATCCGCTCACGCAATGCACGGCTGGCGGCCGTACGTTCTTTCTTCCGATTCGTCCAAATGCGGGAACCTGCGGCCCTTGCCGTTGCCTCACGGGTGCTCGCCATTCCGGTCAAGCGTACGGAGCGCAAACTGGTCGGCTACCTCACACGTCCGGAAATCGATGCGCTCCTGTCGGCCACCGATCGAACGAATTGGAATGGTCGTCGCGACCACGCCCTGCTGCTCACTCTGTACAACAGCGGCGCCCGCGTTTCTGAGATCACCGCGGTCCGCCGTGGTGATATTGTGTTTGATGCGCCGCCCTCGCTGAAACTGCATGGTAAGGGGCGCAAAGAACGCGCCGTCCCCCTTTGGGCCAAAACAGCCCAGGTCCTGCGATCCTGGTTTCAAGAGCTCGGAGACCGATCTGGGGAGTTTGCATTTCCCAGCGCGCGTTCCCGCCGTCTCTCCCGCCACGGAGTTTCCTTTCTGTTGGGTCGGCTCGTTGAGCGCGCGGCGACGACGTGCCCCAGCCTCGGCAACAAGCGGATCTCACCGCACGTGATTCGACACTCCACAGCGATGCACTTGCTGCAGTCCGGCGTCGACCCGTCGGTGATCGCCCTCTGGCTCGGTCATGAGAGTGTCGAGACGACCCACGGATACGTCGAAGCGGACCTTACGATGATGGAAAACGCGATGGGTAAGCTGGCACCGGCCGGCACTGCTCCAGGTCGCTTCAAGGCTTCTGACAACCTCTTGGCGTTCCTGGCGGCTCTATGATTATGGGGAGCCCTCAGAGACGGAACGGCGTCAGGGCTTCGTCGTCGGCGCCGCGAAGTCCCTGACTCAACATAATCCGGTACTCAACATAAGACCCATTATGGAGTGCACTCCATAATGGGTCAGTTCTGGCGAGCGCCGAAGTGTTCTCGCCCTGCTCAGTAATTACGACCAGGAGAACTGTCTCATCAATGTTGGCACGGAGGGCAAGCCTTCTGGCGGTTGGCAGGGCTCTTCTCCGCGGCCCCGACGGGGCGAGCCCGAAGCTGGAGCGCCAGCATTGTTCTTCTTTGTTGGTCTCGTAAGGCGAGCAACGAAAGCCGATTGCGAACCGTCTGCGATCCATCGCCTTCAAAATCGCCGCTGAGCCCCTGAACGCAACTAGAATGTCTGGTAGTGGGTCAGGCACATAAGGAGAGCCTCACAATGGATCGAACGTTCCTGCGGGTAACGGTCCGTGACAAAGATCGCAAGACGGTTCACCTTGGCACCCGTGATGCAGAAAGCGGAGGCTATCGAATCCTATGCAGGACGAACCCAATCACAACCAACGTGTCCGCTGAGCCCGTCACTGAATACCGAGGCGATGAATGTCCCAGGTGCCAAAAGCACGCAGAGGGAAAATGGAAATCCGTTGGTGGACAATGGATCGGAGGTGACGAAGAGCCAGGCGGCATACGATTCGAGCAAGGGACGAAGCTGAGGACACCGCTACTCCCTCGTAAGAAGCCAAACTGACGTACAACCGGGAGCCGCCATGCCCTATCTTCCTCATGATCCACCGTTCAACCCTCCAGGAAATGCAGCGGCCACTATCTGGCGCTACCTCGATTTTGCGAAGTTCGTTTCGATGCTGGAAAACTCCGCCTTGTACTTCTGCCGGGTGGCTGAGCTGCTGGACCCGCATGAGGGGCGTTTCTTGCGGGAAGAGTTGGCCAAACAGTTCGATTCAGAGATGCCCGAGGAGTCAAGACGGGAGGACGCTCGGTGGGACAAGTTAATGGAGGACTTCGCTCGTAACTACTACGTCAATTGCTGGCATATGAATGAAGAACAGTGCATCGCGATGTGGCAGTATGGGCAGCGGGGCGACTACGGAATCGCTTTGCGGTCCGACTTCACTCGGCTTTGCAGGGCGCTAGAAGCGAGCAGCCGCAACGTGCATATAGGAGCTGTGTCTTACAGCCCCGATCAAGTGCCTGTGTCCTGCCTCGCCGGTCGTGCCGTTATCAGCACATTCAGCCTCACGCTGCGAAAGAGGTCCTGTTGGGAGTACGAGCACGAGCTTCGGGCGGTTGTGCACCTGAAGAACGACCCGGAGGACGCGGAGTTGCCCAGAGATGGGAGTCTGCGTTACGGGATCGCGATCAAGGTGTGCTTGAGTGAACTGATCGAGTCGGTGTATGTAGCCCCGAAAGCCCCGCCCTGGTTTGTGACACTCGTCGAGGCTCTGATGCGGCGTTATGGCCTTCTCCAGCCGGTGATCCCTTCGGATCTGCTGGATGAACCTCCCAGCCTACTTGCCGACGCTGAGTAGCAACACCTTGTTGTGAACGGCCCGGAAGGCTCGCATCAGAACGCCTAATATACTAGGCATATAGGCTTGCAAAACGGCATGTTGCCTAATATACTAGGCATGTGCTGGATCTCACCTCCATCGGCGAACAGATCGCCGCGCACCGCAAACAACTCAAGCTGAGCCAGACCGAGCTCTCGCGCAAGGCGGGCGTCAGTCGCGCCACTCTCGACGCGCTTGAAAACGGACGCGCCGGAGAGCTGGGCTTTTCGAAGGTTGCCAAATTGCTTGCCGCGCTTGGCCTTGAGCTGACGCTGCAGACGGCAAGCTCGCACCGCCCTACGCTAGACGAACTGATGCAAGAGGATCGCGATGATCAGAGTCTGGACCGACGCCGCTGAGGCGGGACTGCTCGACCGTCACGGCGAGCGCGGGAGCACGTTCGCCTATCTGCCGGGCGCGCCCGCCGCACGCGCCGTGTCCGTCACGATGCCCGTCCGCCTGCCCTCATGGAGTATGCCCTTTGGCCTGCTTCCCATCTTTGAGATGAATTTGCCCGAAGGCTTCCTGCGTGAGCGTCTGCGCCTTGCTTTCGCGAAGGCCACCGGGACCTTTGACGAATTTGATCTGCTGTCGGTCGTCGGTCGCTCCCAGGTGGGCCGCATCCGCTACACCGGCGAAAAGGAACAGCTGCACGAGGACGTGCCGTTTCAGTCGGTCGATGAAATTCTTGAACGTAAGCGCGATGGCGGCCTGTTCCGCTACCTGCTGGAGAAGTTCGCGTCCTTCTCCGGCATCAGCGGCGTACAGCCCAAGATCCTTGTCCGTGACGAAAAAGCCTTCGCTGAAATGGAGCACGCCGGCCACCCGCTCTCCGAGAGCCATAAGGGCGCAACGCATATCGTGAAACTGTGGGAGCCGAACGAATTCCCGCAGCTGGCCGCCAACGAATATTTCTGCCTTACCGCCGCGCGCAAGTGCGGGCTCGACGTGCCCCCTTTTCGCATGGCCGAAGACGGCATGGCTCTGGTCATCGACCGATTCGATCTGCGCGCGGACGGGACCTATCGGGGATTCGAGGATTTCTGCGCTCTTAACGCCCGCAGGACCGACGAGAAATATCGCGGCAGCTACGAGACCTCGGTGATGAAGCGATTCGCTCAGTTCGCGAATTCCACTCAGGTCAACGAGGACATGGAGAAGCTGTTCACCCTCATTGCGCTGAACTGTGGGCTTCGCAATGGCGACGCGCATCTGAAGAACTTTGGCATTGTCTATGACGACGTGCAGGGCGCGGCCAGACTGGCGCCGGTCTACGATCTGGTGACCACGTCCGTCTACCTCGGCAAAGACAGCCTGGCCCTGACGCTCAACGGTTCGACCAGATGGCCCACGGCGAAGGAACTGAGGCGACTCGGGGAAACGCGCGCTGGCGGCACGCCCGCGAAGATCAGGCAGATGTTGGAACGTATCGACGAAGCGATTCGAGAGACGGCGACAGAAGTCCGCTCCTATATCGAGCAGCACCCGGAATTTGCCGGGATTGGAGAACGGATGCTGCAGGAATGGGCGAGCGGCTCCAATACCTCGCTGTGCGGCTGAAGCCCTTGCCTCCTGGCCTGCCCGCGACTGGTACGAGTTGGGCGTCGCGACCTGCGCGGCGTCTGCGCGAGCCGCACCAAGATGTTGCGCCTCGGCCGGGGGCCGCGACTCGCTTTTCGCGGTGTCCAGGGGGTTCGGCCACCGTGGGCGAGGATGGCGCCGAGCACCCGGCGCCCAGCACCGCTACCGTCAGGGAGGGGACCCCTCCGCCGGGTCTCTGGTACATCGGGCATCGGGTAGCCTCTGAAATGTGCCTTGATGCCTCCGCTCAGGATAGAAGGGCGGGCGATGACCATTGACACCCGCCCCGAGCGGAGATAGAGTCTTGGACGCGAGCTCAGATGGAGCCTTGGTTCGGGTTTCTGCGAATAGAGTCCGATCTTGCGCTGACGTTCATCGACTCCGCAAGACTGCAGCGCAGTCCGGGGCGGTCCGCGATCTCACTTGGGAATGCGCGTAAGGCGCTTGCTGAAATCCGGCGCAGCTTGCTGAACCCCTCCCGTCGTCGCTGCCTCAGCGAAGCCGAGGCGTTCTTCCTGGAACAGCGATGCGCGCAAATCGAAGCGGCTCTGGAAACGTTCTGAGGGGCTTCGAGAGCACGGGGGATGCCCGTCTCGCACATTTCAGGCACCTCGGGAATCGGCAGGTGTGCCGACTGCGCTATAATCAAGTCAGACGTCGAGCCGCGAGAGTGGGCGAAAGCCCACTTTTTTGTTGGTTCAGTGATCAACAGGCACAATGAACGAAGACATCGCCGCCAAGGTGACCCAGGTCGCCCGGCGTGTGGCCGAATCTGAGGGTCTGGAAGTCATTGAAGTACAACTGCTTGGCGGGGGCAAGAAGCGGATGCTGCGAATCACCATCGACAAGCCGGCCGGTGTTTCCCACGCCGATTGCGAGCTGATCTCCCAGCAGGTGGGCACCATTCTGGATGTGGAAGACCTCATACCGGGCAGCTACACCCTCGAAGTGAGCTCTCCGGGCGTGGAGCGCAAGCTCCGCGGGGCGGCGGATTTCGAGCGCTCTATCGGCCGAAAAGCCAAAGTGGTGCTGCGCGAACCGGTCGAAGACCGGCTTTACTGGGAAGGCATTCTGGCCGGTTTCGCCGGGGATGTCATCACCTTGGAGCCCTCACCCGGAAAGACGGTCCAGTTCACCGTCGGCCAGGTCGAGAAGGCGAACCTGAAATTCGACTGGTAATCCCGAACAAGTTAACGAGGAAAGCATCTTGGGCACGATCTATCAATCCATCGAGATTCTGAGCAAGGAAAAGGGCATCGACCCGCAGATCATCGTGGACGCCGTGAAGGACGCCATGCTGGTCGCCGCGCGAAAGCACTTTCACACCGAAGAGGATCTCGTGGCGGAGTTCGACAAGAAGACCGGCGCCATCCAGATCTTCATCGTCAAGAAAGTCGTCGAGACCATCGACGCTCCTCTCAACCAGCTCACGCTCGAACAGGCCCGGGCTATCGATCCCGCCGCCGAAATCGGCTCCGAAATCAGGATTCCCAGGGCCACCGACCTTCTGGGCAGGGTTTCCGCGCAGACCGCCAAACAGGTCATCCTGCAAAAAGTCCGCGAGGCCGAGCGCGAGACGGTGTACCAGGAGTTCTCCGGTCGGGTCGGCGAGCTCGTGAACTGTTCGGTGAAGCGCGTCGAGGGTCCCGACCTGGTGGTGGATATCGGGAAAACCGAAGCCCGGCTGCCGAAAAAGGAGCAATCGCGCCTCGAGAGCTTCAGCGTGGGCGACCGCGTTCGATGTGTCATCAAGAGCGTCGAAAAGACCGGCAAGAACCCGGGCGTGATCGTCTCGCGTGCCGTTCCGGAACTGGTGGTGCGCCTGTTCGAGCAGGAAGTCCCGGAGATTTACGACAGCACGGTCACCATCAAGGCCTGCGCGCGTGAAGCCGGCGAGCGCACCAAGATCGCCGTGCAGAGCCGCGATCGCGACGTCGACAGCGTGGGTGCCTGCGTGGGCATGAAGGGCATGCGCGTCCAGTCGATCATCCGCGAACTGCGCGGCGAAAAGATCGACATCATCGAGTTCTCCGAAGACTCCATTTCGTTCGCCACCCACGCTCTGAGCCCGGCCAAGATCAGCCGCGTGACAATTCTCGACGCCGAGCAGAAGCACATGGAGGTCATCGTCGACGACACGCAGCTCTCACTCGCCATCGGCAAGAAGGGGCAGAACGTGCGACTGGCCGCCAAGCTGCTGGGTTGGAAGGTCGACATCAAAAGCGAAGAGGAGAAGCGCCAGGAAGTGGAGTCTCAGATGGAGGCGCTGGTCGTGTCGGGCGCGCCGGTCTCCGTGCTGATCGACAGCGGTCTCACCGACCACATCCTCGAGAAGCTGATCGAGGCCGGTATCGCGACCGTCGAGCAGCTCGGCTCCATGACTCCCGAGCAGCTCGAAGAGATACCGGGGATCGGGCCCAAGACCGTCGAAACCATCCAACTCGCCGTGAACGGCTACTACGCGCAGTTCGAGGACCAGTCAGAGGCCGCCGGCGAGGCGGACCAGATGCAGCCCGGCGAAGAGGCCGTCGAAGGTGGGGCGGACCCCCTGGTCCGCGCGGGCCCCCCTGGACCCGCCACTGGCGACGCCGAGGCTGGTGCCGTGGACGAGTTCGAGGCCGGCGAAGAGGCCGGCGAGGCCGGCATAGCGGACGAGCCGCAACCCGGCGACGAAGAGGCCGGCGAGACCGAAGAGGGTGCCGAAAAGTCAGCGGAAGAGCCGCTCGAAGCGACGGCCGGCGCCCTGCCCGAGCCTCGGCCACCGGCCGGAACGGAGCCCGAATGACGGAACTCTGCTACCATGAAGAACTCGGTTTGCGTGCCTCGGGGGTTAGACTACAGACGGCGCCATCTCGGGGAGTGTGTCTTGGTGTTTCCAACAGGGAGAGATTCGTCTCCCGGGGTAGGCGGTCCAACTGAATAACGTTGTTATGCGGAAAATTCGGATTAACGAGCTGGCGAGAGAGTGCGAGCAGCCAAACAGCGCGATCATCGCAGTTCTGCCGCAGTTTGGCGTAAACGACAAGAAGACGCACTCCAGCTCGATTGAGGACGACGTCGCGGATAAGATCCGGCGGCATTTCGGCGTCTTTGTCGAGCGCCCCGCTGGGGAAGCGCGGGAGGAACCCGCCGAGGAACCCGAGGCTCTGGCAGAAGTGCCGGCCGAGGCGGAGGAGGCGGAAGCCCCCATGGCAGCGCCGCCCCAGGCAGCCCAGCCGGCCGCCCCCGCGTTCCCGCCCGGGCTGACCACGGAAGAGAAGATGGCCGCCCGTCCGGCCGCGCACCCGGTGCGCCCGCCGCTGTTGGGGCGAGGTCCCCGGCCGATGCCGTTGCCGATGCCGGCGCAGGCTCCGGCTCCCGCGCCTCAGGCTCCCGCGGCGCCCGCCGCACACGTGGCGTCGCCGGCGCCCGGCACTCCCATCCGGCAACCGATCCCAGCCCGGCCGTTGCCCTCCGCTCCCCGTCCCGGCCAGATCATCTCCGGGCCACGCCAGCCGTTCCCCGGCGGAGGTCAGGCGGAAGCGCCCCAGCGGCCCGTGCCGCGCCCGTCGCAAAGGCCCTCGCTGCCGTCTCACCCGCAGCAGCCGTCCGCTCAGGCATCGTCCTCCAATCCGCCCGTCGCGGTCATTTCCCCGCGCGGGGCGAGTCTGGCAGGCCAGCCCGCCGCGCGTCCCGTGGTTCCGCCGCGGCCGGACCTGGTGGCCCGGCTCCAGCAGACCCGGACCATGCCCGGCCAGCCGCAGCCGCGCCCCGGTGCGCCGCTTCGTCCGTCCAGCGTGCCCATTCCCGGCCAGCCCATCTACAAGGGCCCCATTCGTCCCGGCCAGCCCCTCATGCGCCCGCGTCCCGGCGCTCCCGGCAGCGGTCCCATGGCCAGGGGACGAGGACTGCACCCGACCACGCCGCTGCGTCCCGAGGCTGCCACCGTACCGGCTACCGAGCAGCAGCGCCGCCGCCAGTTCGGCGCGCGTCCGGTCATCGATCGCGAGCGCGAGCGCGAAGGCAAGCTGCTCCGAGTCCCGGTGCGCCGGGGCGAGGACATCAGCCATCTCGCCGAAGGAAAGCAGATCACAGTCGCCGAGGGCATCACGGTCAAGGAGCTGTCGGAGAAGCTCGGCCTCAAGGCCAACCTGGTGATCAAGAAGCTGGTGGATCGGAAGGTTTTCGCCACCATCAACCAGGCGCTGGATGTGAAAATGGCGGGAGACCTGGCGCGCGATTTCGGCGCCGAAGTCTCCACCGTCAGCTTCGAGGAAGAGGCCACGCAGCAGCAGGAAATGCTCGCCAGCGCTACCAATAGCGAAGAGGACTCCGGGCCGGTCAAGCGGCCGCCCGTGGTCACCATCATGGGTCACGTCGATCACGGCAAGACCTCGCTGCTCGACGCCATCCGGCTGAGCCGCGTGGCCGAAAACGAGGCCGGCGGCATCACCCAGCACATCGGCGCGTACCAGATCGAAACCGGCGGCCGGAAGATCACCTTCATCGACACGCCCGGCCACGAAGCCTTCACCCGTATGCGCGCCCGCGGCGCCAAGGTCACCGACGTAGTGGTGCTGGTGGTGGCGGCCGAAGACGGCGTCATGCCGCAGACCATCGAAGCCATCGATCACGCCCGCGCGGCGCAAGTCCCCATCATCGTCGCCATTAACAAAATCGACAAGCCCGACGCCCAGCCGGAGCGCGTCATGCAGCAGCTCTCCGACCGCGGCCTGGTCCCCGACAAGTGGGGCGGCGATACGGTCATGGTGCCGGTTTCCGCGCGCACCAAACAGAACCTCGACCTGCTGCTCGAAATGATCCTGCTGGTCTCCGACATGCAGGACCTCAAGGCGTATCCCGGGCGCCCCGCCGTGGCCAGCGTGCTCGAAGCCAAGCTCGACCGCGGACGCGGCCCCGTGGCCACCGTCCTGGTACGCAACGGCACGCTGCACGCCGGAGACTACTTCGTCTGCGGTTCGGTCTTCGGCAAGGTTCGCGCCATGTTCGACGACCGCGGCGAAGCTCTCAAGGACGCCGAGCCGTCCCGGCCCGCCGAAGTGATCGGCCTGGATTCGTTGCCGGACGTGGGCGACAGCCTGCAGGTGGTTACCGACACCGCCAAGGCCAAACAGATCGTGGTCTATCGCGAGTCCAAGGCTCGCGAGCAGGCCATGGCGAAGAACACCCGCATCACCCTCGACCAGTTGCATCGCCAGCTCAAGGAGGGCGAGGTCAAGGAACTGCCGGTCATCCTCAAGGCGGACGTCGGCGGCAGCGCCGAGGTCATCGCCGAGGCCCTGCAGAAGCTCTCTACCGACAAGGTCAAGATTCAGGTCATCAGCAGCGGCGTCGGCGCCATCACGGAAACCGACGTGCTGCTGGCTTCGGCCTCGAACGCCGTGGTCATCGGCTTCAACGTCCGCCCCGATCGCAACGCCGTGGCACTGGCGGAGCAGGAGAAGGTGGACATCCGCCTGCACACCATCATCTACGACCTCACCGACGAGATCAAACGCGCCATGAGCGGCATGCTCGATCCGGTGTTCAAGGAAGTCTACCGCGGCCGCGCCGAAGTCCGCGAGATTTTCCGCATCAGCAAGGTCGGCACCGTGGCCGGTTGCCTGGTTGTCGATGGAACGGTGCCCCGCGACGCCAACATCCGGCTGCTGCGCGACAACGTGGTGGTGCTTACGGGCAAGCTGGCATCGTTGAAGCGCTTCAAGGACGACGCCAGCGAGGTTCGCTCGGGCCTGGAATGCGGGTTGGCGATCGAAAACTACAACGACCTCAAGCCGGGCGACATAGTCGAAGCGTTCGGCAGCGAGCGCATTGCGCCCGAGGTGTTTGCCTGATTCGGACATGCCGTCTATCGGTGTACTGACCCTCGAGATGCACATCGAGGACTCGCACTCGCTCAAGGACAAGCGTCACGTGATCCAGGGCCTCAAGGAGCGCCTGCGCCACAAGTTCAACGTGGCGGTGGCCGAAATCGACTGCCAGGACCTGTGGCAGCGGGGCGTGGTGGCCGCGGTGACGGTTTCGGGCGACCATGACTACGCGGCGGGCCTGCTCCAATCCGTCGAGAAGGAAGCGGCGGCCATGCTCGGCGGCCAACTGGTCAGCGCCACCGTGGAGTGGGTGGAATGACGGTCGGCACCGAACCGCGACCGTTAGGGAGCGGACCGACCGGCCGCTACCGGGAGTAACAGATGGACACGCGACGTGCCGAACGGCTCTCCCAGGCGTTGCGCGAGGAACTGGCCGAGCTGATCGAATACGAGCTCCAGGATCCCCGCATGGCCGGGATCTCGGTCACCGAGGCCCGCCTTGTGCCCGACGGCCGCCACCTCATGGTGACGGTGGCCATCAAGGGCAATGCCGCCGAGCGCCAGCTCGCCGTCGAGGCCCTGGGACACGCCGCCAGCTACCTCCGCCGGGTGGTCGCAATCCGCTTGCGGCTGTTCAAGGCCCCCGAACTCCACTTCCAGGCAGCCGACCCCGCCGGCGACCGCATCGGCGAGTTGCTGGACCGAATCCGCAAGAACCGCGAAAAAACCGAAAAAAAAGCGGCCAACGAGCCGTAAACGGCCTCGCTTCGTGCTACTTTTGTGAATGTTGCCCCCGATCGAGTGGGGTAAGCGGCCTTTGGGCCGCTCCTGGATTCATGTACATAGCAGACCGGCGGCTGTCCCCATAGGGCCTCCGGACTGACGTTCTCATATGCGAGGGCAAAGCGGAACAGCCATGCGTGTGGCTCCAATGAACAGCAGATTTCTAGATGCCTGCCGTCGCAGGCCTACCGACGTTCGCCCCGTGTGGTTCATGCGGCAGGCGGGCCGGTACCTCAAACAATACCGCGACATACGGTCCAAGCACGGCATCCTCGAGATCTGCCGGCGCCCGGACCTGGCGGCCGCCGTAACGTTGCAGCCCGTCGAGATCCTGGACGTGGACGCGGCGATCATCTTCGCCGACCTGCTCCTGCCGGTCGAGCCCATGGGCCTTAAGCTCCGCTTCGCCGCGGGCGAGGGCCCCGTCATCGATAACCCGGTGCGGACCTCGGAGGACATCGACGCGCTCTCCATCTCCAACACGGACGACCTCGGCTACGTCGGAGAAGCCATCGTCCAGGTGGTGAAGGCGCTGGCCGGCAAGGTGCCCGTGCTCGGCTTCGTGGGCGCGCCTTTCACCATCGCCAGCTACATGATCGAGGGCGGGGCCTCCCGCACGTTCATGAAGACCAAGCAGATGATGTACTCGAACGAGACCCTGTGGCGCCGCCTGATGGGCAAGCTGGTGGACGTCCTGGGGCCGTTCGCGATTCTGCAGGTGGCCGCCGGCGCTCGCGCCATCCAGGTCTTCGACAGCTGGGTGGGCGCGCTTGGCCCGGACGACTACGTCCGCTTCGTGGCCCCGTACTCCCGGGCCCTGATCGAGCGCATCCGCTCGACCGGCGTGCCCGTGATCCACTTCGGCACCGGCGCCGGCGGGTTCTTCCGCGAACTCCACGCGGCCGGCGGCGACGTCCTGGGCGTCGATTGGCGCATCAACATCGATCAGGCGTGGATCGACATCAGCTACCGCTCGGCGATTCAGGGCAATCTGGACCCGGCCGCGCTGTTCGCGCCCCTGCCGGAACTCAAGACCCGCATCCACGAGCTGCTCAAGCGCACCGGCACGCGGCCCGGCCATATTTTCAACCTGGGCCATGGCATCCTGCCCGAGACGCCGGTCGAACACGTTCGAGCCGCGGTGCAGTTCGTCCGCGAGTTCAAACCGTAATGTGGGGCAGGACTCCAGTCCTGCGGCCGGCGTCCACGCCGGCCTCCGTGCAGCGTCTCTGCCCCGGAGGCCGTCCATGAAGCAGGCCGTCCTGCTCCTGGCCCACGGCGCCCCCGAAAGCGTCGAGGACATAGCGGAGTATCTCTTCTACGTCCGCTCCGGCCGCCCCACGCCGCCTGCCCTGGTCGAAGAGGTTTCCGACCGCTACCACCAGATCGGCGGCGGTTCCCCCTTGCTGGCCCGCACAAGGGAACAGGCCGCGGCCCTCGAACAGGAGCTGGGCCTGCCGGTCTATTTCGGGATGCGCAACTGGCGGCCGTTCATCAAGGACACCGTGCGGCAGATGGCTGCCGACGGCGTCGAGCGCATCGTCGCGCTGTGTCTGGCGCCGCAGTATTCCAAGGCCAGCGTGGGCTTCTACTTCCGCCGCGTCCAGGAAGCCAAGACCGAGGCCGGCCTGACCGCCGAGATCGTCTGGACCAAGACCTTTCACGATCACCCGCTGCTGGTCGAGGCATTTGCCGAGCGCCTCGCGCCCCTGCTGCCTTCCGAGCGCGTGCTCTTCACCGCCCACAGCCTGCCCGAGCGCGTGCTCGAAGGCGGCGATCCCTACGCCGTGGAAGCGAAGGCTACCGCCGCCGCCGTCGCCCTTCGCGCCGGCCTGGCGAACTCTGATTTCGCCTTCCAGAGTCAGGGCTTCACCGAGGACAAGTGGCTCGGCCCGACCGTCGAGTCGCGCGTCGACGAGTACGCCGCCGCGGGCGTCCACCAGATGGTGCTCGCGCCCATCGGCTTCGTCTGCGACCACGTCGAAATCCTCTACGACGTGGACATAGCCTTCAAGAACTACGCCTGCGAGCACGGCATCGCGCTTCGCCGTCCCGACTCGCTGAACGATTCTCCAACCTTCGCGCGCGCCCTCGCTGCCGTCGTGCGGGACAGGCTATGAAGGTAGTCATCGTCGGGGGTGGGATCTCGGGTCTTTCCGCAGCCTACTACCTGGCCAAGCACGGCGTCGCCTCCACCCTGATCGAGAAGGAAGGGCGCCTCGGCGGCGTGATCTCCACCGAGCGCCTCGAGGGCTGCGTCCTCGAAGCCGGGCCCGACAGCTACCTGGCCCAGAAGCCATGGGCCTTGCACCTGATCAAAGAGTTGGGCCTAGGCGAAGACGTCATCGGCTCGAACGACCACCTGCGCGTCACCTATGTCCTGAAGCGCGGGCGCCTGGTGCCGCTGCCGGACGGCCTGATGCTGATGATCCCCACGCGGATTCTCCCGCTGGTCCGCACCCGGCTTCTGGGCTTCGAGACCAAAGTGCGCATGGGCTTCGAGTGGTTCCGCCGTCCGCGTAACGGCTGGCAGCCGGACCGCTCCGTGGCCGAGTTCGTCGCCGAGCACTACGGCTGGGAAGCGGTGGACTACCTGGCCGAGCCGCTGCTCTCGGGCGTCTACGGCGGCGAGCCGCAGAACCTCAGCGTGGCGAGCGTACTGCCGCGGTTCGTGGAGCTCGAGCGCAAGTACGGCAGCCTCACCAAGGGAGTCCTGCACGAGCGCCGCAAGGCCGCAAAACACGCTCAGGGCCAGCCGCTGTTCCAGACCCTGAAAGGTGGACTGGGCCAGCTCATCGACGCCCTGGTCGCCCAGACGCGACCCGCGCCGGAAGTTCTGCACGCCCCCGCCGACGCGGTCGAGCGCTCTACCGACGGCGCGCCCTGGCGCGTGCGCATGAGCGGCCAATGGCTGCCCGCCGATCATGTGATTCTGGCCTGCCAGGCCTACCAGGCCGGTGCGCTGCTCAGCTCCGCGGATAGCGACCTGGCCGCGCTGCTCGATTCCATTCCGTACTCGAATTCCATCACCATCTCGCTGGGCTACGACAAGGCCGGCTTTCCGCACCCGCTCAACGGCTTCGGCTTCCTGGTGCCCAAGAGCGAGCGCCAGTTGCTGGTGGCCTGCACCTGGGTTGGCACAAAGTTTTCCTACCGCGTGCCGCCGGACAAGGCCGTCCTGCGCTGCTTCGTCGGTGGCGAGGATCCAAGCGTGCTCGCGCTCTCCGATGGAGATCTGGTGACCCATGTGCGAGCCGAACTGCTGACCGTCATGGGCGTCTCGGCGACGCCCGTCTTCACGCACGTCGCCCGCTGGCCGCGCTCGATGGCGCAGTATACGGTGGGGCACGGCGAGCGGCTGGCCCGCATCGAGAGCCGCCTCAAGCAGCTACCCGGCCTGCACCTGGCCGGCAACGCCTACCACGGCATCGGCATCCCCGACTGCGTCCGCATAGGCAAGCAAGCCGCCGACGCGATTGTGGGGCAGGACTCCAGTCCTGCAGCGGGTCTCCAGACCCGCTGACGCGCATGAGAAAATCACCATAGGATGCGCCGCAAATCTTGCCTTGCCGTGCTTGCGCTCGTTCTGGCCGGCTGCAATTCCGGCCGTTCCCAGACCCAGCCGGCGCACGCCGCCCCGACGCCGCATCCCCAAAGATACGCCGTCCTGGCCAATGCCGACACGGAGCGCGACCACCAGGGCAACATCGCTCACGCCTACCGCACGCTGCGCGAGCTAGGATTCGAGGAGCAGAACATCTTCGTCGTCTCTCCCAAGGACCGCCACCATCCGACCGAGAAGCGCACCCCCGTCTGCAGCCCCATCCCCGCCCACTTCACGCAGGTAATGGACAAGCTGGCCGCCATCACGCACGCCGGCGACACGGTGGTGATCTACGGCACCGGCCACGGGGATTACGACGAGGATGGGGTGTTCCTCGTCCTGCGCCACGGAGAGCTCTCGCCGGAAGATCTGCGCGCGGAAGTGGAACGCCTGCCGGCCAACGTGATCGTCATCATGGACCAATGTTTCTCGGGCGGCTTCGTGGACGCCTTCGCCGGCACCAAGAGCAAGGCCATCGTGATCTCCGATGTCGACAGCAAGCACGAGACCTATTGCCGCTATTTCGCCGAGACGTTCTGGGACGCCTTCCTGCGCGACCATCGCACTTCGGTGCGCCAGGCCTTCGACGCGGCCATGAAGGTCCACCAGAAGGAACTCGCCAACGAGCCCGATCTCAAAACCGACGGCGAGTACATGTTCTTCAACGGCTTCAGCGACGCGAAGCTGAACTAGCCTCCCGCACCGACATGCCGAGAAACGAACTTGGGCCACGAATGAACACGAATGCACACGGATAGGAAACCCCAAGAACAGGCTTTGTTTTATCCGTGTCTATTCGTGTTCATTCGTGGCCCATCAGGCCTTTCCGCCTTACCGCCACCGGAACAGCCGCAGCGCCACGAAGAAGCACACCACCAGCCAGCTTGCGATGATCGCCACCTCGCCCCGCACCTGCGCCAGGCCCGCCCCCTCGATCATGTTCGCCCGCAGCACGTTCGCCACCGCCGTCAGCGGAAGCGCCTGGATGAACGGCTGCACCACCGCCGGAAACCGCTCCGCCGAGAAGAACACGCCCGACGCAATCCACATCGGCAGCATGACCGCGTTCATTAGCCCCGACGCCGCTTCGATCGTCCGCACCCGCGAAGCCGTCAGCAGCCCCAGCGCGCTGAAGCAGAACGCCGAAAGTACGCACAGCCCCGCCAGTTGCCACAGCGAGCCGCGTAGCGGAGTCCCGAAGACCGCCACGCCGAAGCCCACCAGCACCGCCACTTCCACGAACAACAGCGTCAGCCGCGACAGCAGAAACGAGAGCAGGTACTGCGCCCGCGACATGGGCGTCGCCACCAGCCTCTTCAGCAGATTCCTGCGGCGCGCGTCCACGATCGTGAAGCCCATCCCCCACATCCCGCTGCCCATCAGGTTCATCCCCACCAGGCCGGGGATCAGGAAGTCGATGTACCGCGAACCCGGCTCGCGCACCAGGCTGTCGGACTCCGGCGCCGGATCGTGAACGCCCGCGGCCCGCAGGATCGCGCGCTCGGCCAGCAGCCGCGCCGCCCGGCCGTCCGGATTCGTGTCGTCGTATCGATAGACCACCCCTCCCTCGGGACCGGCCAGCGCCAGCAGCACGATGCGGCCCGTGCGCAGCCCGCGCTCTCCCGCCTCCCGGCTCACCACTTCCGGCGCCAGCGTCTTTTCCATGCGCAGCGCGCTCGCCAGCTGCGCGTTCTCCGCGCCCACCCGCACCACTTCCGCGGGCCGGTTTCGGAACGCGATGCCCAGCCCCGCCGCCAGCAGGATCGGGAATACGAACACCCAGAAGACCGCCTCCGGCTCGCGCCGGAACTCGCGGAACCGCACCAGCGTGAGCTGCGCCAGAGGATGATCGACGAACCGCCGCCGTCCGGTTTCAATCTTCACGGAGGTGCCTCCCGGTGAGAGTGACAAATACGTCCTCGAGCGTCGCGGAGTGCGTGCTCAGCTCGGTCAGCTCGATGCCGCGGCCATCCAATTCGTCGAGCAGCGCCGGAACCGCCAGGTGCAGTTCGGTCACCTGCAGTTGAAAACCGCCGTTGTCGGTGCGAGCCCGCCGCACGCCCTTCAGCGCTTCGAAGACCGTCACGTCGACAGAAGCCCCGCCCGTGGCGAACTCCACCACGTGATCGGCCCCGATCGAAGCGATCAGCTCGCGCGGCGTGCCCAGCGAGATGACTTTCCCGTGATCCATGATGGCCACGTGATCGGAAAGGCGCTCCGCCTCGTCCATGTAGTGCGTGGTGAGGATGATGGTGCGGCCGTCCCGCTTGAATTGCTCGATCAGCTCCCACATCTGCCGGCGCGCCTGTGGATCGAGGCCGGTGGTGGGCTCGTCGAGGAACAGCAAGTCCGGGTCGCCCACCAGCGCGCAAGCGATCGCCAGGCGCTGCTTCTGGCCGCCCGAAAGGTGGCGCACCTGCGCGCCCGTCTTCTCCTCCAGTTGCACCATCGCCACCACGTCCGCCACCGCCGGCCCGCGCTCGTAGAAGCTGCGGAACAGCCGCAGCGTCTCTGCAACCGTGAGCTTGTCGGCGAGCTGCGTCTCCTGAAGCTGTACCCCCAGCCGCTGCCGCAAACGCCGCTCATCCGTCTCCCAGGTGAGACCCAGAAGCTCGACCGTTCCGGCGTCGGCCGCCAGCAGCCCCTCGCAGATTTCGATGGTGGTGGTCTTGCCGGCGCCGTTCGGTCCCAGCAGCGCGAAGCACTCGCCCGCGCTGGCGTCGAGGTCCACGCCATCGACGGCCACCACGTCGCCGTAAGCCTTGCGCAAGCCCCTCAAACGCAAGGCCACCTTGCCGTTCGCCATAGTTCCAGAGGAGCACAAAACGAAAATCTTTCGCAACAAAGCCCAGGTTCTTGCGCCGTTCCCGGCCGCTGTGGCATCTTCGATATAGGGGCCCGATCACCGGGCTCGACCGGGGGATGTTATATGGGGGATGTTATGTGGGGGATGTTATGACATACAAACTCACGCTCGCAATCAACCTGCTTCTGCCGCTCGCCTGCCTTGCCGCCGGCGACTTCAAACCGCTCGACCTGAAACCGGGTCTCTGGGAAACCACCATTACGACCCAGGCCAAGGGCATCCCGCCCGCGCCTAGGGAGATGATGGCCAGGCTTACGCCCGAACAGCGCTCTCAGGCCGAGGCGGCCGCCAGGGCCCGGGGAGGCGTCGGCGAGCAGACTCGCATCATCAAGGCCTGCATCACCGCCGACGACCTGAAGAAGCCATTTGCGCTCAGCGAAGACGCCCACGCCGTCTGCACGCGCACCGTTCTGGCCTCCTCGAGCACCAAGACCGACGTGCACTTCGTGTGCACCAAGGGCCAGGTGCGAAGCACCGGCGACATTCACGTCGAGGTCGTCAGCCCGGAAAGCACCAAGGGCAGCTCGCAGTACAGCTCCCAGGACGCTGCTCACAAACTGGACGCCAAAGTCACCTTCACCGGCCGCTGGCTCGGCGCGGACTGCGGCCCCTTCACCAAGAAGTAGTAACGCCGGGGGTGCGGGCTTCAGAGGGACTTGCGGAACTAACCCGACAGACGGAAGACTCCGCTGAAAAACGGCTGGCTCCGCTGTTCCAAGCGACATGTCCGCCTGGTCAACGGGATAGGTTTCGAGCGCGCCTGGACAGCCGTGCCTGTCGCCGCTTTGCAGCCCTTCCACCTCTCGCCGCGGATGCGGCGAACTGAATTTCGCAAGTCCCTCTCCAGCCCCGCAGCGATCCGGCCTACCTGACGACCATCCTCATCTGCAGCCGGATATCGGCCGACGAGCTGCCCAGCATGACGCGAACGCGCCCCGGCTCCACCTCGTAGCGGCCCGCCTTTTCGTTCCAAAAGCCCAACGAATCGCCCGCCAGCGGAATCCGCACCATCTGCACCTCGCCCGGCTTGAGAGTGATGCGCTGGAATCCCCGCAGCTCCTTACCTGGCCGCTCCACCTTCGACCGTTCCACCTGCACGTAGAGCTGAACCACTTCATCGCCGGTCCGCGTCCCGGTGTTCCTCACCTCCGCACTCACCGTAACCGCGCCGTGCGCCGCGAGGCCCTGGGAACTCAGCCGCAAATTCGAATGCTGGAATGTGGTGTAGCTCAGCCCGTAGCCGAACGCATACAGCGGCTCGCCCTTGAAGTACATGTACGTGTGGCCGTGCCGTATGTCGTAGTCCATCATCGGCGGCAACTGGTCGAGCGACTTCGGCCACGTCTGGTTGAGCCGCCCGCCCGGATTGTAATCGCCGAACAGCACATCGGCCAGCGCGGTCCCCTGCTCCTGCGCCGCGTGCGTCATGTGGAGAATGGCCGGCACGTTCGCCTGGCTCCAGTTGATCGCATACGGGAAACTCGAAACCAGCACCACCACGGTCTTCGGATTGACTGCATACACCTGCTTGACCAGGTCCTCCTGGGACAGGCTCAGGGACTCGCGGTCGCGTCCTTCCCGGCCTTCGCCGGGATCCTTGCATGGCTTGCTCGACACGTCCGCGTTGAACATCTTCATCAGTTCGGTGTCGCCGCAGGTGGGGTGATTGCCCACCACCACCACCGCCACCTCCGATGCCTTGGCGGCCTTCACCGCCGCGTCGCCGTCGTTGTTCGCGGCGTAGTTCACCGCGACCGCGGCGCCCACTTTGGCCTTGATGCCCTCGAGCGGCGTCACGGCGTAGGGATACTGGCCACCGTACAAATCGATCGGCACTTCGTCCGCATGCGGGCCGATCACGGCGATCGATTTGATGCTGCCCTTTGCGAGCGGCAGGAAGCCGTTCGCGTTCTTCAGCAGCACCACCGACTCGCGCGCGATCTCCCGCGCCACGGTCTTGTGCTTCTCCGTCGTCCACGGCTCCGGCTCGCCGGCGTGGCCGATTGTGGAGTACGGAACCATCGAGGGAGGGTCCAGCAGGCCCAGCCGGATCACCGTCCGGAACTTGCCCCGCAGAGCCGCGTCCAGGTCCGCCTCCGTGAGCAACTTGTCCGCGATCGCCTGCTTGACCTGCTTCGGAATATCCACCATGAACGTCAGGATCTGATTGATGCCGCCGTCCTTGATGGCCGCCGCCGTCGCCTCCACCTGGGTCTTGATGTACTTGTGTTGGGTGACCATCAACTGCACCGCCAATGCATCGGAAGAAATGATGCCGTCGGCGCCCCATTCCTTCATGGCCAGGCTCTTCAGGATCGGATGCACCGTCATCGGCACGTGGTTCCACGCGTTGTAGGAGGCCATGAACGACCGCGCGCCGCCCTCGACGAATCCCATGCGGAACGGCGCCGAATAGTATTCGCGCAGCAGCCTTTCATCGAAATCGGACGACGATCCTCCGCGCGTGGTCTCGTTGCTGTTGGCCAGAAAATGCTTGAGCAGGGAAGCGGCCTGCCAGTACTTGGGATCGTCGCCCTGCATGCCCTTGATGAAGGCGACGGACATGGTGCCATCGAAGAACGGATCCTCGCCGTAGCTCTCGTTGTCCCTGCCCCAGCGCGGGTCGCGGGCCAGGTCCGCGTTGGGCCCCCAAACGACCAGCGTTCTCTCCTTGTACTTCTCGCTCTGCGTGACATAGCGGGCTTCGTAACCCTGCACCGCTCCGGCGCGGCGGATCAGCTGGGGATCCCATGTTTCCGCCATGCCGATCACCTCGGCGAAACTCGTCGTCGGGATCTTTTTCCCGCCGAAGCCGCCCTTTCGAACAAGCCCGTGCAGCCCTTCCGAGCGCCCCGCGTCGGGAATGCCGAGCCGCGCCACGCCCGAACTCCTCTCGATGCAGCCGATCTTCTCGTCCAGCGTCATCAGCGAAAGGATGTTATCCACCCGCTGCTCGACCGGCAGCGTTGTATCCCGAAACGGGTACGGACTCTGCGCGAAAAGCCCCGCCCCCGCGGCCAGAGCCGCCACCCCCAGCACCGAACCGCGCGCGTAAGCAAGCGGACACACTAGCCTCATCACTCTCTCCTGTTCATTCCACCGGTAGCAGAAATCCCCGCTCCACTAATTCGCGCATCAGCGCCAGGCAATTCGGCGTAATTCGCTCGAGATCCTCTCCCATTGCCTGCGCGGCCTCGGCCAGAACCTCGCCCAGCGTGCGCCGGCCGTCGCACAGCGCCACCATGCCCGCCAGTCGCAAATCGATATCCGACTTGAACTGCAGCCCCTTCGCCAGCCGGATCTTGGCCGTGCGGATCCGCCACGAGCCGTCCTCCCACTCGCAGAATTGGTCCAGCCGCACGCTCTGGGCCACGCGGAACTTCGCCGCGAGCAGCGCCGCGCCGTCCGTCGCCTCGAGATAGTCGCGCACGCCGAACGCCCGCAGCACAGCCTCGCCGAATGGTCCCGAGGTGCTGGCCGGCGCGTCCTCGATCCGCAGCCAGTTCCGGCGGCCGCTGGCCTTCCGGATCGCAATCAGTCCCGTGCTGACGGCCTGGAGTCCCACGCTCGCGTAGTAAGCGACCCATTCCTCGTACAGCCGCGAGCATTCCTCCTCGCCGGCTTCTTCCGTGTCGTGGATCCACGTGTGCGCGTAGCCGCCGGCATCCTCGGTATCCGTGCGCATCACCCAGGCGTCGCAGCCGGTGCCGCTGAACCACTCCGCCAGGCGCTCCTTCCAGTCCTGGCCCGCAATGTGCGCCCAGTCGCAGACGATCTGGCAGAATCCGCCCTCGTTCAGGCAACTCGCGCCATTGCGGATCAGGGAGCGCGCGAAGCCGTCCAGGGGTACGCCGCTGTCGCGATACGCAAACCGGCGCGAGGGCGTGAGCGCAAACGGTGGGTTCGAGACCACCAGGTCGAAGGTGCGTCCGCGCACCGGTTCGAACGAGTCGCCTTCCAGGAACTCGACATTCTCCGAGCAGCCGTTGAAAGCGGCGTTGAAGCGCGCGAACTCGATGGCGCGCGCGCTCGTATCCGTGGCCCACACGCGGTCGCTGTGCGCCGCCGCCAGAAACGCCTGCACCCCGCTCCCTGTGCCCAGGTCGAGCGCCGAGCCGACCGGATGCCGCACCGTGAAATTGGCCAGCGTCGCGGTGCTGGAGGTCATGCCCATCACCTGGTCCGGCCGCCCCTGCGCCTCCGGCATTTCCTGGTGATCCGACGCCAGCACCAGCTTGCGGAACGCCATCATCCGTACCAGCCCGCGGACCTGGTTCCCTTCCGTCGCGATCAGTCCCGCGCGCGCCCACTCCTCGATCGGGATGGGGGCGAGCGCTCGTCTGGCTGCCTCGAGATCCTCGGGCAGGCCGAGCAGGAACAGCCGCACCAGCGCGTCGAGCGGGCGGCCGCGCCCCGTCCGCTGCCGGAAGTAAGAGCGGTCCCCTCCCAGCCGTCCGGGAAGCCGTATGGGGCCGAGTGTTTCCACCAGCCCCGCCTCATCGTATCCCGCCCCCGCGAACACCTCGCGAAACCGCCCCGCGCCCTCTGCGATCAGCCCCTGTGACGTTGCCATGCCTCCGCAATCATACAACGCTGGACGGGTAGGGTGGGCACTCATGAAGACGACCGGCACCGCCCTTCAGTTCTCGTCAGCGTCATGGGGGCGCGAGGGTAACCCCGAGCGGCACTGCTCTCGTCATTCAAGCTGAATGAAACACTTCCGCCACGCGCTAATAGTGGTGATTCTGAGCCTGTCTTGTCCGCGGTGCGCACGCACAGTGAGTGCCGCGCCGCAGCGCCCGTCTCTGCGTTCCCCTGTGACCCAGTCGCACGCGAGCCCGCTTCGCCACCTTCGGTTCAGTCCGGACGGGCGGTATGTCCTTGCGCAGGACAGTTCCCGCGTGAGGGTTCTCACGGTGCAGCCGCTCGCAGTGCTTTTCGCGATCCCCGCCCAGAACGCCAGCTTGGCCGAGTTTAGCCTGGACTCGACCCAGGTCCTATTCATCAGCTCTGTGACGCGCTTCGAACCCGACAGAATTGCACTTTCGGGCTCGCCAGCCTATGTGGAACGCTGGAGCATCGCCGATCGGAAGCGTATCGAGTTCACCGAATTGCGATCCGACTCCTGCGGAACTTCGAAGCTGTCTCCGGACGGTCGCATGCTGGCCTGCGTGGACTTCACAGGCACGCTCCGTTTCCTGGACGTTGGCTCAGGCAAGCCGATATTTGCGAAGAAGGGTCTTTGCCGCCCCTACCAGCTTTGGTTCCCATTCAACGGGGACGGACCTGTGCCGCGTCCCCACAACTTCGGCGATCCAGGTGACGCGGGGATCGAGTTCTCCTTCGACGGACGGTTCATACTGGCAGCACCCGGGCTTGCCGACGGCTCTCCATTTTGCTGGGATGCTGTCCAGAGAAAACATGTGGGAGCGGGGCTACGGCAGCAATACTTGGCCGGTAGTTTCGTTTTTGTCGGCGTAGATCGTGTCTTAATCGAGCCAATCCAGCGGATACGAAAAGGTCAATTAGTTGCGAAACTCGTGGCTCTCCCATCTGGAAGGACCGTCCTAAAGCCCATCCTCCCCGCACAAGGAAATCTGTTCCGAGCGGCGGACCCAAACTTCATCATCAACCGTCCGTTAGGGCAATTCGCAGCAGCCGCAATCGAATACCGTACTGGGCAGATTGTCACGAGCAGGTCGGCGGCCCTCGACGTACTGGGGAACCACTATGTCGCCGAACGTTTCTACGGTGAGGTGGCCCTCTACGACATAGGGAAACCAGCGGCCGTGGCCACCGTCTGGCTGGATGCGCCTTGACAGCCAAGATCCGCAGGATCGAGCGCCGAGCGCACCGGGCGCCGCACCGTGAAATTGGCCAGCGTCGCGGTGCTGGAGGTCATGCCCATCACCTGATCCAGCCGCCCTTGCGCCTCCGGCATTTCCTGATGATCCGACGCCATCAGCAGCTTGCGGAACGCCATCATCCGTACCAGCCCGCGGACCTGGTTCCCTTCGATCGCGATCAGTCCCACTCCCGCCCACTCTTCGGCCGGGATGGGGGCCAGCGCTCGCTTCGCCACATCGAGATCCTCGGGCAGGCCGAGCAGGAACTTCCGCCACGGGACGCGGCGCGGCCGGCCGCTCGACGCGCTGGTGCGGCTGACGATCCCGCGAGATTGTCGGAAATACTTCTTGAGCGTCTTCTTCGTGCCTTCTTGATCCGACGCTCTTCAAGGGGTGCAGGCACATGGGCCCGGCATAGCACGGCTTCGGATAGGGGGGCGAATGAAGGAGCGAGTGAGGGATACGTTGATGATCAAGTCCGGCAGCAGATTCTGCAGATCCTCAAGAGACATTCCTAGGATTCGCTGCAGGCACTTATCGGCTGCTCCAGGGCTTCTCTTCTTCGTGACCTGCTGGACCTTTTTCGCAATGTTGTTTATGTGCGTGCGCGCTTCCCCTGTCCAATGGGGAACAGATGTTGAATCGGGAACTGGCTCACCTTACCTAAGTGCTATCCCCGCTGCTTCCGCCGCGAAATGCTCATCACTCCGATTGTATTTCTGAATTTGCCCGCAATTCAATCGCTTACGAATACTGAGCTCTTGACGATAATCCGCCCCGAGTTACTCTCGTGTCGGTGGCGCCATGTCTTCAGCACGCGAACCCGACGATTCGCATTCGACACTTTTCGTCACTTCGACACCCTACACCGAGGGCCGGCACGGCGGGCCGTGCGAAAAAAAGCGATTCGCCAGTGCGCAAAGGTCCCAATCCCGAAAACGGACACTCGCGCGCCAACGGCCTACTCCTCCCGCAGCGCCACCATCGGGTCCACCCGCATCGCCCGGCGCGCGGGCAGGTAGCTCGCAGCCCCGGCGGTCGCCAGCAGCACCAGCGCCGCTACCGCGTAGGTGGCCGGGTCCGTCGGCTTCACGCCGAACACCACGCTCACCAGCAGGCTCGATGCCGCCACCGCTCCCGCCGCGCCCACCACCAGCCCGATCGCCGTAAGCCGCAGCCCCTGGCCGATCAGCCGCCGCAGAATGTCCACCGGCGCCGCGCCCACCGCCATGCGCAGTCCGATCTCCGGAATCTGCTGCCCCACCTGGTGCGCCAGCACACCGTACAGCCCGATCGCCGCCAGCAGCAGCGCCAGGCCGGCGAACACCGTCAGCAGCGTGGTCTGAACGCGCCGCTGAAACACCTCCTGGTCCAGAATCTCCTCCATGCTCGCCATCTCGGTAATGGGCTGGTTCGGATCCACAGACCAGATCGCCTGCCGCACCGCCGCCGCCAGCGTCGCCGGCTCGCCCTCGGTGTGGATCGCCAGCGAGCTCGACGGAAACTGCGCCTGCAGCGCGGAGATGTAGAACTCCGGCTGCGGAGGAACGTCCAGCCCGGATTGGTGTATGTCGCCCACCACGCCCACCACCGGCACCTGTAACTCGGTCGCGAAGATCACCCGGCGGCCGATCGGATCCTGGTTCGGCCACATCATCCGCGCCAGCGACTCGTTGATCAGCACCACCAGCGGAGCGCCTTCGACGTCGCGCTCATCGATGTCGCGCCCGCGACGCAACGGAATTCCCATCGTGCGCAAGTATCCCGGACCGGCCACGCGCGCCCTGCATTGGAAACGTGCTTTCGGATCGCCCCCTTTCCGCGCCCACGCCGCTGATGTCAGCCTTCACCATCAGCGGAATGTGGTTCGTGAATCCGGCCGACACCACCCCGGGAACCGCGCTCACCCGCCGCAGTACCTCGTTTTGGTATGCCACCACCTGCGCGAATACGCGCCGAGACTCCGAAGGCGGCATACGCAGCGTGAGGATGTTCCTGGTCCTGCATCCCATATCGATGCCGCGCACCCGCGCCAGAGTCTGAATCAAAAGTCCGGCGCCGATCAGCAGCACAAACGCCAGCGCGACTTCGGACGAGATCAGCCACGCCCGCACGCGCCGCGATCCCGAGGACGCCGCCAAAGTCCGGGCGCTCTGCTTCAGCGAATGGCTCAGGTCCAGACGTCGCACCTGGAACAGCGGAATGAGGCCGAACACGACCGTGGTCGTCAGAGCGATCGCGAGCGTGAATGCAAGCACGCGCCAATCCACCGCCAGTTCCTTGAACCCCGACATATCGCCCGGCGCCACGTGCGCCAGGAACTCGAACGTGGAGGAGGCCAGCAGCAGCCCCGCGGCGCTCCCGGCGGCCGAAAGCAGCAGGCTCTCGCACAGAAACTGGCGAATCAGCGGCCACACTCCCGCGCCCAGAGCCGCGCGCACCGCCACTTCTTTGCTACGCGCCGCTGCCCGCGACAAAAGCAAGTTGGCCAGGTTCGAGCACGCGATCAACAGCACGAAGGCCACCGTGCCCAGCAGGATCGTCAGCACCGGCCGGCTGGTGCTCACGAAATGCTCGCGCAAAGGCGCCACGAAGGCGCCCACCTTTTCATTCGTATCGGGATACTCGCGTGCCAGGCTCTTCCCGATGGCGTCCATCTCCGCATTCGCCCTTGCCTGCGAAACGCCGGGCCGCAATCGCGCGACGACCATCAGGTTGTGCCGTCCGCGGTCCGCCCATTGTTGCGGCGTGTACGCGCTGCCGAACGGCGTCCAGATTTCGCCAGGCTTGCCGCTGTATTCTGTGGGCGGATCGGTGTGGGCCGCCAGCACCCCGACGATGGTGTGCTTCTCCTCTCCCAGGCGGACGCTCCGTCCTACAATGTGCGGGTCGCTGCCGAAGCGGTGCCGCCAGCAGTTCTCGCTGATGATCGCAACCTTGGGCGCGCCCGGCCGGTCCTCGTCTTCCCGGAAGATCCGGCCCAGCATCGGCCGTACGCGCAAGGCCCGGAACAGGCTGGCCGTGGCCAGGCTTCCTTCCACCACCTCCGGCGTCCCTTCTCCGGTCAGCCGGTAAGAACGGTCCTCGATCGCGCCCATCTCTTCAAACGAGCGGCCGCGGGCTCGCCAGTCCACGTAATTCGCCGGCGCCACCGGACTGTCCCGGATGCCGAAAAAGGGAGCACTCTCCCAGACCAGAACCAGCCGATCCGGCTGAGGATACGGCAGCGGACGCAGCAGGACCGCGTTGATCAGGCTGAAGACCGCCGTGTTGGCGCCCACGCCGAGCGCCACCGTCAGAACAGCCACCGCCGTGAAAACCGGCGCCTTTCTCAGGGACCGGAAGGCGTAGCGAAGATCGGATAGGAGGTTGAGCGTCATTTTAAGATATACAGGTCTTGCAATGAGGTTGCCAAAGCGCCAACTTCCCTGGAAACACTGGGATGGCGCGACTAGGGCCTCGCGCGGGGTGTCCGGAAACGGAACAGCCTGCCCGCCTGCGGGACGCCGCCCGCCCGATCGGGCCTCCCGCCGTGGGTCGGCCCGCCAGAGCCCTGGCTGGC
Source organism: Bryobacterales bacterium (assembly GCA_963841635.1). Taxonomy (GTDB): domain Bacteria; phylum Acidobacteriota; class Terriglobia; order Bryobacterales; family Bryobacteraceae; genus DASWZN01. The sequence goes on along the minus strand of CAWJDO010000002.1, from coordinate 4,800,919 downwards.
ATATAGTATAGAGAGACCCACAGAGGGTTTGGGTCACTTTACTTATAGTGTCCTCATAGGTTCAGCAAAGAAGACGGAGACAACCATAATGTGGAATAAGCGCAAGGATGAAGACGTGAGGCAGCCTGCAGCGCCCGCCGCTCCGCTCCCGGCGGACATCACCAGAGAGCCCGCTCCGGTCGCCGCTCCCCCGGCAGCCCGGCCCGCAGCTACGGAAACCGTCCGCGGCGTGGCCGCCATCGGCAAGTCCGTGATCATCAAGGGTCAAATCCTGGCCCGCGAAGATCTGTATCTCGATGGTGAGATGGAAGGCACGGTCGAGGTCCCGGAGCACCGGTTGACCATCGGACCGCACGCCAAGTTGCAGGCCAGCATACGCGCGCGCGAAGTCGTCGTACTCGGTAGCGTGAATGGAAACGTTGAGGCAATCGAGAAGATGGACATTCGCAAGGACGCCCGCCTCATCGGCGACATCAAGACCGGTGGCATCGTAATCGAGGACGGCGCGTTCTTCAAGGGCAGCATCGACATCGTCCGGCCCGAGCCGGGCAAGCAGCCCAGACAACCGCAGTCACAGCCGCAGGCCCAGGCAGTGCCCGTGGCCGCCGCGCCCGCCGCGGCCGGCGACAAGCGCTAAGGTTCGAGGAACTTTTTGTTCAACGACCGGTGGAAACCTTCTCGCGCTGACCCGGACGGTCCGCGTAGCTTTCCATCCTCGTCTTCGCAGCCGGTTGTCCAGGCCGCGGGCCGCACCCGGGACGGCGGCGCCAGCGTCTACTCGCGCCACAGCAGCGGCCTCGAACAGTTCTTCAATCACATTGACGGCGAAACTGGATTGCGCCTGCTCGATCTCTCTGGCGCCTCGCAGGCCAACATCGGCTTCATCACCAACCAGGGCTACCGGCTGTACTCCGAAGACCTCATGCACAGCCTCGACGCGGCCTTCGGTGGCGGCGACTTTTACGAGAACCAGTCATCGGCCGAGAAGGCCGAGGCGTTTCTGGCCCAGACCCTCGCCTTCCCGGACCAGCACTTCGACGGAGCGCTGGTCTGGGATGTGCTCGAATTTCTGGCTCCGCCGTTGCTCAAGATCGTGGTGGAGCGCCTGCAGCGCATCCTGAAACCGGGCTCTTATCTGCTGGCCATCTTCCACGCCGAAGAGCGCGCCGCCACGGTCTCCACCTGTTCCTACCGCATCGGCGACGCCAAGACGCTGCTGATCTCTCCCCGCGGAATGCGCCCGCCCGCCCAGTTCTTCAACAACCGCGCCGTCGAGAACCTCTTCAAGGAATTCGAAACGGTGAAGTTCTTCCTGACCCGCGACCACCTGCGCGAAGTGATCGTCAAGCGGTAGCCGTCAGCGGTAGAGCCCGCGCAGCTGGTTCCGGCGTATCCGCAGCAGATCGAGGAACATGTTCAGGCTGTCGCCGAACATGCTGACCTTGGTGCCTTCCGAGTGGCTCCAGCGCACCGGAACCTCGATGGTCTTGTAGCCAAGCCGCCGTGCGATTAACAGCAGCTCGGCGTCGAAGCCCCAGCGCTCGATCCGCTGGCGGCGGAAGATCTCGCCAGCCGCCACGTGCTCGAACAGCTTGAAACCGCACTGCGTGTCGGAGAACGGCAGGCCGGTGGCCACGCGCATCAGCAGGTTGAAGATGCGCCCTGCCATCTCGCGGAACGCCGACTGGTGGACTTCAATCAACCCGCGGTCGAGCGCTCGCGATCCGATGGCGATGCGCGCGCCCTGCTCCCCGGCCGCGGCCATCAGCTTGTCCAGCTCTTCGATGGGCGCCGATAGATCGGAGTCTGTGAACAGGATCCAATCGCCCTTGGCCTCCAGCATGCCGTGCCGGACCGAGTAGCCTTTGCCGCGATTGCCTGGGTTCTCGAGGAGGCGGATGCAATCGTTCTTCGCGGCATACTTCGTCGCCACGGCCGCCGTGCCGTCCTTCGAGCCGTCGTTCACGATGACGATCTCCCACGGCCAGTCGCGCGCGCCAAGGTAGGCGACAAGGGAGTCCAGCGTCGCCGGCAGGCGCCGCTCTTCGTTGTACGCCGGAACTACTATGGAGATTGAGGGCAACCGCTCCATTATAATTGGAGCTTCGGCTGGAAGGAGCCCGCTTGGAACAAGACTTGCTGCAACAGCGCCTGGAGCGCATCCGCGAGATCGGCGCGTTGGGTCACCGGCCCTACGGCCGGCGCTTCGACTTCACTCACACCATTCCCCAGATCCGCGCCGTGTACGAGCCGAAGAGTGCCGAGGAAATGGAGCCGCGCGTCCAAGTGCGGATCGCCGGCCGCCTCGAGACCGTGCGGCGCATGGGGAAGGCCGGCTTCGCGCACCTGATGGGTGGCGGAGAGCGGCTGCAGATCTACGTCAAGAAGGGCGAGGTACCGGACGCCGACTTCCAGCTCTATCAACTGCTCGACATCGGCGACATCCTGGGCGTCGAGGGCTACCTGTTCCGTACCCGTACGGGCGAGCTCTCGGTGCACGCCGAGCGGCTCGAGTTCCTCTCGAAGACCCTGCTCTCGATGCCGGAGAAGTGGCACGGCCTGGAAGACGTCGAGATCCGCTACCGCCAGCGCTACCTCGATCTCATCTCGAACCCGGACGTGCGCAACGTGTTCCTCGCGCGCGCCCGGATCATATCCTCGCTCCGCCGCCAGCTCGAGGCGCGCGACTTCGTCGAAGTTGAAACGCCGATGATGCAGACCATCTACGGCGGGGCGACGGCGCGGCCGTTCCTGACCCACCACAACACGCTCGACCTGGACCTCTACCTGCGCATCGCGCCCGAGCTGTATCTGAAGAGGCTGATCGTGGGCGGCCTCGACCGCGTCTACGAGATCAATCGCAACTTCCGCAACGAAGGCATCTCAACGCATCACAACCCCGAGTTCACCATGCTCGAGTTCTACCAGGCGTACACCGACTACCGTGGCATGATGGACCTCTCGGCCGACCTGCTGAAACAGGCGGCCATCGACGCAACCGGCTCGGCGGGGGTGGAGTACCAGGGCTCGAAGCTCAACTTCGGCAACCTGCGCCGCATCACCATGCGCGAGGCGATCGTCGAATACTGGGTGGGCGACGGGAAGCCCGCGCCTGCCGACCTGGCCGATCCCGAATGGCTGGGCCGTCACTCCACCAAGCCGTCCCGCGGCGAGCAGCTGGTCGATATCTTCGAGCGCATGGTCGAGGAGCAGCTAGTGCAGCCGACGCTGGTCTACGACTATCCCGTCGAGATCTCGCCGCTCTCGAAGAACAAGCCGGACGAGCCGGAGTTCGTCGAGCGCTTCGAGATTTACGCCGGCGGCATGGAGATCGCCAACGCCTATACCGAGCTGAACGAACCAGTCGAACAGCTCCGCCGCTTCGACCGGCAGATGGAGATGCGGGAGCGCGGCGACGAGGAAGCCCAGCAGATGGACGAAGACTTCCTGCGTGCGCTGGCTTACGGCATGCCGCCCACGGGCGGCGAAGGCGTCGGCGTCGATCGCCTGGTGATGCTGCTGACCAACTCGAAGTCCATCCGCGACGTGATCCTGTTTCCGCTGTTGCGGCCCGAGACTTCGATCGGCCTGGCGGACGCGCTGCGCAACGCCGATGACGGGCAGGCGCCCCCCCTGCCGGTGGCCCCCCAGCCGGTGCCCCCCCAGCCGGCGGCCCCCCAGCAGGTGGCCCCCCCTGCCGGCGAGGAGACATAGCCGCGTGACTGGCCGTTTCGAGTTCTTCATCGCGCGCCGGTATCTCAAGGCCAAGCGCAAGCAGGCCGTCATCTCGGTCATCTCGGTGATCTCGGTGGTGGGTGTGGCGGCGGGCGTGATGGCGCTGGTGGTGGCGCTGGCCATCAACAACGGCTTTCGCAAGACGCTCGAAACCAGCCTGCTCGGGGCCTATGCGCACATCCTGGTACTCGAGAAGGAGCCCGGATACGGCATCTCGGACTGGCGGGGCCTGGAAGCGAAGCTGGTGAAGATACCTCACGTGGTGGCCGCGTCTCCGGCGCTCTACGGCCAGGTGTATCTCTATACAGACCGCAGCGCCGGCGGCGCCACACTCAAGGGCATCCAGACCGGAGCGGAACTGGAGACCAGCGACATGCTGCGGCACCTCAAGGCTGGGTCGCTGGCCGGGCTGAGGTCGTCCCCGGACGCGCTGCCGGGCATCATTCTCGGGACCAGCCTGGCGCAGACGGTGGGCGCGGCCGTTGGCGGCACCGTCACCGTGATGAGCCCTCAAGGTGAGCTGACGCCGTTCGGCCCGCGGCCGACCTCGCAGCGTTTTCGCGTGGTGGGCTTGTTCGAATCCGGCTTCTTCGAGATCGATTCTACCTGGGCCTACACGTCGCTCACAGCCGCACAGCGGTTGCAGGGTCTCGAAGACGTTGTCAACAGCGTCGAACTGAAGCTGGACGACATCTACAAGGCGCCCGAAGTGGCCAGCCAGGTGGACCGGGTCGTCGGCCCGAAGCTGAAGGCATCCACCTGGATGGAGCAGAACCGGCACATCCTGAACGCGCTGAACATGGAGCGCGCGGTGACCTTCGTGACCATCGGGCTCATCGTGCTGGTGGCGGCGCTGAACATCCTCATCACGCTCATCATGATGGTGATGGAGAAGTACCGCGATATCGCTATCCTGGTTTCGATGGGGGCGAAGCAGGCGCAGATCCGGCGCATCTTCATGTTTCAGGGCGTGCTGATCGGCGTGGTGGGCACGGCCATCGGCCTCGCGGCCGGCCACCTGCTCTCCTATCTGGCCGACACGTACCGCTGGGTGCGCCTGGACGAAGAGGTCTACGCACTGAGCTTCGTGCCTTTCGCGCCGCGCTGGATCGACAGCGTTTGGATCGCGGCCATGGCCATCGCCATCAGTTTCCTGGCGACCATCTACCCGGCTCGCAACGCATCGCGCATCGCGCCGGCCGAAGCGCTGCGATACGAGTAGTCCATGGCCTGGCGAGATGCCATTGCGCTGAGCTTGGTCTTCTGCGGTGTTGCGGCCGCGCAGAAACTCTTCGTCGATTGCGACAGCGCCGAACTGGTGCGGGCGGTCCCTGAACTCCAGGGTGCGCAATTCGACTCCAGGCAGGACGGCCTCGACGAGCTGCTCAAAGCGACCGGCGAGAGCCTCCGCGCGACGCTCGCCAAGCTGGTGGACGTCTCCGGGACCGAGCATGTCCGCGAGATGCGCTTCGACCCCAGCATGGCCAGCCGCAGCCGGCGCGAGGACTTTCGGTACCTCATTCAAGCGGCCACGGACGCCACCCCCGGGCAGTTCTCGGAGTCCCGCCTGGATTTCAGCACGGGCGCCGTTGCGCATCCTCCCGCCAGCGAGTTCGTGCTCATGGGGCACTTCTTCAAACTGGTCCGCTACCTGTTGCCGCAGTACCGGGACGAATCCAGGTTCCGCTACCTGGGCCATGCCACCGCGGGCGGCGCGGACGTTCTGCTGGTGGCATTCGCGCAGCGGCCGGAAAGCATGCAATCGCTCGGCCACGTGTCGGTGGAAGGGGGACGTGGCCTCAGGTTCCAGGGCCTGGTCTGGATCGACGCCGCGACCCACGGCATTGTGCGGCTCAGAGCGGACCTCATCGAGCGTCCAAAAGGCTTGCCACTCGAAATTCTGACCACCGACATGTCGCTGGCGCCGGTCAGTTTCCCTTACATCGACAGCACGCTCTGGCTGCCCGCCAAGGTGACCGTTCACGCGCGCTACTCGGACGGCGAGGCGGTGAGCGTGCATCGCTATTCGGATTACCGCGTGTACGGCATCGACGCCGAAGCCGACCCGGAGCTGAAGGAGAAGCTGGTGGGCGTTTGGTCGCTCGCGACGCCCATCGCGGAAGATTCCTGGGAGCTGCTGGACCGGGGCATCCTGCTGGGTCTGGACAACAAGCCCGGCGAGGCCCTTCCGCCGCTTCGTGAGTCCGTGCGCCTCGATCCGGGAAGTGCCGTCGCACGCTACCACCTGGCCGCCGCGCTGCGTGCCACGGACGACCTCGCGGGTGCGGAAGGGGAGTTGCGCGAAGCAGTCAAACTGGCCCCCGATTGCAGCCAGGTTCACGAACTCCTGGGCGTCCTGCTGTTCAAGCGTGGAGCTCTGCCGGACGCTACCACCGAGCTTCGCGCCGGCGTGCGGCTGCAGCCCAAGGATCCGGCCGCGCACTACAACCTGGCGCAGGCGCTCGATAAGACGGGGGACCGGAAGGCTGCGACGGAGGAGTACCGGATCGCGTCCACGCTGGCGCCGGGCAACGCGGGCTTCAAGGCCCGCTACGAGGCGTCGAAGCGCCCGCCTTCCGTAGCCACGGCGGAGACCACCATCAAGGTCGAAGTGCGCCAGGTCCTGGTGCCGGTGGTGGTGAGGAACAAAGAAGGACACACCGTCACGGGGCTGACCCAGTCCGACTTTACTGTGCTCGAGGACGGTGTGGAGCAGAAGATCTCCGGCTTCAGCGTCGAGACCGCCGGTGTCCCGAACTCGCCGCCACCCGAAGGGGTCGCCGCCGCCACGCCCGCCGCTACCGCGACGGCGGCCGCGACGCCTGCCGCTGCCACGACGCCTGCCGCTGGCGCGACGCCTGCCGCTGGCGCGACGCCTGCCGCTACGGCGACGGCGGCGTCCGTCGAGCCCACCAAGGTCCCCGTGCGGCGCACTTACCTGATCTGCATCGACGCGCTGCACACCGCGTTCGCCAGCCTGGTGAATATTCGGGAATCCCTCTCGAAGCTGTTCCGTAGCGAACGCGCGGGCGACGCGCAGTACGTTCTCATATCCCTTGGAACTTCGATGCAGCTTCTGCAGAGTCCGACCTCCGACCCGGAATCGGTGTTGAAGGTGTTGGCCAGCAAGGAGTTCGAGAAGCTGTTTCTGAGCAGCCGGAAAATCTCGGTCGAGTCCGACCTGCGGTCCTTCCGGCGTACGCTCGACGAGGTCCGCACCATCTGCGATGACAAAGACGCCAGGCAGGAATGCGAAACCAGGATGCACAGCTTGCCGGCGGAAGCCGATCAAATCGCCGAGCAGGATCGTCTGTCCACCGTCACTTTTCTGAGTGGGTTTCGCGGGCTGGTCGAACAACTGCGGCAGGGAGGAGGGAGGCGGACGATCGTCCTGTTTTCCGACGGCTTCGAGCTGGTGCCCGGCCAACTGGCTTACGAGTTGTTGTCGGCCTATTTTCCGGGTATCGAGCGCAGCGCTCTCCACTCCGTGGATCGCATCCAGGATATGGAGAGCGTGCTGCGCCTGGCCGCGAACGCCAGCATCCCGATCTACACCATCGACTCGCGCGGGTTGTACACGGCCGAGTTCTTCGACGCTTCGAGCCGCGGAGCCGTGTCGCACGTGGCGCCAGGCGTCTCGAGCGCGATGAATCAGGCGGCTTCTTCGGCGGGCCAGACGCTTTCGGAAATCGCGGCCGCAACCGGTGGAACGGCGTTTCGAAACAGCAACAACATTCTGAGCGGCCTCGAGCGCGCCTTTGCCGACGGGCGCGAGTACTACATGCTGGCCTACGTTCCGATCCGTTCCGATCTGGATGGCAAGTTCCGCACCATTTCGGTTCGCACGCGCGACGGGAAGTGGGTGGTCAGCGCAAAGCGCGGCTACTGGGCCACCGGCACGCCGAAGTGACGCCTATTCCGAAATCGCCACCGGCATGGTGGGTAGCTTGGGAGAATTCGCAGCCCCCAGCTTGCGCAGGATTTCCGAAACGTAGTTGGTCGTCTCCGACGGGAGCGGAAACTCTCCGGCGTTGTCGGCGCGGCCCGGTCCGGCATTGTAGGCGGCCAGGCCGAGCAGCAGGTTGCCGCCGTAGCGATCGAGCATCTGCCTGAGGTACCTCGCGCCGCCATCGAGATTCTGGCGAGGGTCGAACGGATCGTCGACGCCCAGGCCGCTGGCGGTGTCCGGCATCAGTTGCATCAGACCCTCGGCGCCGGCCGGCGAAACAGCGCAGGGCAGATACGAGGACTCCTTCTCGATCACGGCGCGCAGCAGCTGCGGCGTGAGGCCCTCGCGCTGAGCGATCTCCCGCACCATGGGCTCGATCTGATCCTTTGGAATGGGATCGCACTCGGCGTCGGCCACGATCGCGGGCGCCCCTTCCGACGGCGGGGAGAGGGGCTGATCCCAGGGAACGGTGAAGAATGCGGCGGTGGGTGGCGCGTTCGCCAGAACCTGCCGCCTCACGGAGGCGCGTTGCCGTTCGATGGCGGCGCGCTGGCGCGCGATGGCGTCGGGAGTCTGGGCGGATACGGCCGCCGCCGCGAGCGCCAGGAAGAGTGCGAGCTTCATCAAAGGATAGATCGGATGAATCGGGGGCGAGCTTCAGGCCTGAGACCGGTTCGTGAACGTCTGCTCGCAGCCCTGCGCCTGGAAACGGAGGGTGGCGGAGATGGCGGCGTCGCCGCCGAGGGCGACGGCCAGAGCGCGGGTGGCCTCAACCATGAGCAGCGAGCCCAGCGACACGGCTTGCTGGCCGCCATACGCGCGCCTGAGCTTGCGGTTGACCGCGGCGCTGAACTCCTCGATCACGATGGACAGATCCTTGGCCCTCCGGAGCGGGCTGACGCCAGAGCGCGAAGACAGGCCGCGGCCCGCCAGACCCAGGCCCACCATGCGCTCGATGAAGAACTCGTCGTTGGTCAACAGCTCGTTGATGAACCGCGGGCGCAGCAGGATGCCGGCGAGTACCTCACGCGCATCCCAGGGACGGTAGCAGCGCGCCAGGTCGCGGCGGCCGCCCGCGATAAGCAGCCGCTCGGCGCGTCCCATGGCGGACGCCAAAGGGCGAGCCGCCCAGGGCCGCGCGACGCCGGGTCTGGCCTCGGTCACCAGGCCGTAGGCGAAATCGCTGCGGGGTTTGCCGGAACACGGGTAGGTGCTGCGGTAGAAGAGCAGCGAATACGCGAGTGCCGGGTTCTCGAAGCGGCTAAGGTCACTGAAGTAGACGTAGGGCAGCCAGCGCCGCAGCGCCCGTTGCACGGCTACGGACACCTTGGAGTAGACATCGAAGAACAGCGGGTCCCTCTCGCCGGGCGCGCGCAGCCATGCTCCGGCGAGGCTGCCGGGAACGCTCAGCGATACGGACGCCACGACTTCGCCGGCGGGCGCCGTGGCGAGCCACTGCAACGGCTCGGGGCCGAAATCGTAGGGACGCAGCACGTGCGGAAGAGAATGCGCCAACCGCGCGGCCGTTGACGACTGGCTGTCCGTGAAGCCGATGTGGAATCCGGTGGCTTGGGGATAGAGCAGGGGAGCCGCCAGCGCGATCGCGGTCTGGCAGGCGTTCTTCGCAGCCTCGTGGCCGGGCTTGGCGTGGACGAAGATACGGCCGTCCTGCTCCGCCACCACCTCGGCGTTGGCCAGCCTGCTCCAGCGGTCCGGCCACTCGGTGCGGCTGAGGGTGGGAAGGTGCACCTCGATGGTGCGGTCGTTGCCGAGCAACCGCGCCAGGCTCTCGCGAACGGCCTGCCCTTCGAGGGCGGAGCGGAAGGCGGCCAGACCCTGCGCCGTGAAGTCGAAGGAGCGGTCGACAATCGCGGCGCCGCGAGCTGTGAGCCGGCTCAACTCGGCGGCGCACTGATGCTCCAGGGCGCGGAACAGCTGCTCATAGATCGCATCCGCCAGCGGCGTGGGCGCTCTGGCGGGCGCCTCGGGATCGAGGGCGAACAGAGAACGGAGGAGGGCGTTGGGATTCGCCTCCCAGTCTGGCCGGGCTTCGACCGCGAGGCTCTCGGGACGCCACCTGGATATGCGAAGGCGCAGACGCCCCTGGTCGTCGAGGGCCACGGCGGCGAGGAACGTCGCGGAGAGCTCGGCCTCGACCGAGGCGCCGCCGTCGAGTTCGAAGTGTCTGGAGAGATCGGCCCCGAACTGGCCGTGACCGGTCTCGCGGAGCCAGTGGAGCGCCAGGCGCAGAGTCGGCCGGGCGGAGAACGTCAGGCTGCTGTCCATCCAGAACAAGAGGGTGCGGTCGGGGCCGATATCGGCCGGGCAGGCGATCTCATGTGGGGACATAGTGGCACAAGAGTGTACAATTCGGCGGCCGGAAATCGGACGGTCAGGCTAACGGGCGACGGCGGCAAACGCGCGTAAGGCTAAGCGTTGCCTGGGGATACGCTCAGACGAGATTTTTGTTGTTCACGTGTGACCGGCGGAGAGGGGGATTGACAAATACATCTGTAAGATATATCTTGTAGAGGCATGACACGCAATCAGACGTCCTACCTGATCCTGGGCACGCTCAGTATCGAGCCCAACCTGTCCGGATACGACATTCGCAAAGGCGCCGAATCGAGCATCAGCTACTTTTGGCGGGAGAGCTATGGGCAGATTTATCCGACGCTCAAACGGCTAGCCGCCGAACGGCTGATTGTGGCGAGCAAGCCGGACAAAGGCGCGAGGAAGGGGCGTCAGGTGTACTCGCTGACCGAGGCGGGGCGCGGGTGCCTACGGGAGTGGCTTGCCGTTCCCTTCAAGAACGATCCGCCGCGCAACGAGTTTCTGCTCAAGCTGTTCCTGGGGCGGGAGGCGGCGCCCGGCGTCTCGATCGCGCACGTTCAGGAGCTGCAGAGAAGGAACCAGAGCATGTTGGACACCCTGTTGGGGCTCGAGACCATGGCCACGACTCAGGCATCCCAGAATCCCGATCAGCCGTTCTGGATGCTCACGATCAGCCTGGGAATCGCGCTGACGCGCGCCGCGCTCGAGTGGGGCGAATCCGCGCTGGCCACGCTTTCGGCTATGGAGGCGGGCGATGCGAAACGGGCCCGCAAGCCGCGCGCGAAATGAAGTCCAAAGGAGAACCGCAAGGTGCCTGCGAAAACTGAATACAACCGCCGGCTGCAAGCTGTGGCCTGGGCTGTCGCCATCCTCTTTCTTCTCGGCTTCTTCGTTCCGTCGATAGGCCGCTGGACGGGCCCGATCGTGGGTGTATGGTTCGTGCTGACGCAAAGGCCGCGGCGCGGTTTTCTCTGGCTGATGGCCTTCGCGTTCGTTCCCCATCTGGTTGGCGATTGGCGGATCCTGCTGCACGCCGGGCCCGCGGGGGCATTCGAACATATTGGGTGGATTCTGCTCACCACGCTACTCGGCGTTCTTCCCCTCACCTTTCATCGGCTCACCAGCCCGCGTCTGCCTGGATTGGTCTCGACCCTTCCTTTCCCAGTGGCGGCAGCGGCCGTGCAAATACTGTCTCTATTGTGGCTTCCACGGGCCGCGGTGGCCGGTTCCTGGGCGGTCCTCTTTCTTGTGGACTGGATCGCGGCTGGGGTTGTGTGGATGTGGAACCGCGAATTCCGCGTCGCGAAAATCGGCTGGGTCGCGGCGTTCTACGGCGCTCTCTTCGGTCTGGTGATGGCGCTGCCCCGCACCTTTATGATTGACGCGCGCCTTGGCTGGCTCGCCGTGGGCGGAGCGGTGGTGCTGGCCGTCTGGGCTCTGCTCAATCGCTCGCAGAAAAAATCGTGGGCGGAGCGGGCGGAGACGGTCGCCCTTTTGCGGAGCCCATATACCGGGAAGCCTTTGCACGTGGATGTCGAGCGGGGAAGGGAAGTGCTGGTCAGCAGTTCTGGAGAGCGGTTTCCGGTTCGCGGTGGAATCCCGACGTTCCTCAAGCCGAAAGATCTCAGCGGCGATAACCTCAAGTACAACCACCTGTATGAGACCATCGGCGGTCTCTACGACGACGTCCAGCGCGTCTTCTGCGCTCTCAAGGGATTCGACCGGGACATTTACTTCCGAAGCTACATGCGCCTGCTCGAGGTCAAGGCCGGCGATTCCGTGCTCGAGACTTCTGTGGGCACCGGTCTCAATTTCAAATACCTGCCCGGCGGGGTGAAGCTCTCGGGGCTCGACCTATCGCCGGAGATGCTGGTCAACTGCCAGAGCAACCTGCGCCGGTGGCATCTGGACTCCGATCTGTACTTGGGGAATGCCGAGAGTCTACCTTTCGCCGATGCGAGCTTTGACGTGGTCTTTCACGTGGGAGGCATCAACTTCTTCAACGACCGGGCCAAGGCGATCCGGGAGATGATTCGCGTCGCGAAACCGGGGAGCCTGCTGCTGATTGCCGATGAGACGGAGAAGCACGTGAAGGGCGTGTATGAAAAAGCTCCCGGCCGGTTATACAAGGACCGCAAGGCGCCGGTCAGCGCGCCGGTCGATCTGTTGCCTCCCGAGATGCTGGAGGTACATCTCGAAGAGGTGCGGGAGGGGCAGTTTTATGCGATGACTTTTCGGAAACCCTAGGAAGAAGGCTTTGGCCACGAATGGACACGAATGGACACGAATATAAATGGAAGGCTGAGCTAGTGCTCTGACCGCCAGGTCCGCTCCCCTGCGGTCGCGGTTCGGTGCCAGCACGGAACGGCGCGCGTCAGCGAGCGGACGAAACGGATCACACGGTCAGAGGCCTAGTGTAGCGCGACCGCAAATGTCGAGCAGCATATCCGACAGAGGAGCAGCGGTGGGACAGGCACGAATTTCGCAACGGCGGCGAAATTCGAGCCAGTCCCGGGTTTGCGACCAATTTACGCCTGTTCGACGCGGTTGTAGATTTCCACGGGGTTGACGACGCTGATGCCGGCGGCCTGGAGGAGCTTGATGGCGGCGTCGGGCTGGTCGAAGCGGAAGATCATTACCGCCGTCTGGCGGCGTCCTTCCGGGAACGAGTACATGTACTCGACATTGACGGGGCTGTCCTCGAACACCTGTAGAAGGGTGGAGAGGCCGCCCGGCTGGTCGGGGACTTCGATGGCCACCACCTCGGTTGCGTTGACCACATATCCGGCGTCCTTCAGAAGCTTGGCGGCCCGCTCCCAGTCGGAGACGATCATGCGCAGGATGCCGAATTGCTTGGTGTCCGCGACCGACAGCGTGCGGATGTTGATCCCCTCGGTGGCCAGCAGCCGGCACGGCTTCACGATCTGGCCCGGCTGGTTCTCAAGGAACAGGGACAACTGTTGGACTTTCACGCTTGATTCCTCCGGTCTTTCACGCTTGATTCCTCCGGTCCATTACTCGCTTGGCCTTGCCTTCACTTCGCTGGAGGGTGTGGGGTTCGACCAGACTGACGTTGACGCGCAGACCCAGGGTGTGCTCCATCGCGTGCGTGAGCTTCTCGTTCAGCTCGACCAGCGCGCGGATACGGTCGCCGAAGACCTCCGGCGTCACTTCCACCTGGACCTCCACCTGGTCCAGGCCCTTCTCGCGGGTGAGGATGATCTGGTAGTGGGGCATGGTGCCCTCGACGGCCAGCAGTGCGGTCTCGATTTGCGACGGATAGACGTTGACGCCGCGGATGATCAACATGTCGTCGCTGCGGCGGCCGATTTTGCGAATTCGGCGCAGCGTTCGGCCGCAGGCGCACTGCTCGGGCTCGAGCGTGGTGATGTCACGAGTGCGGAAGCGGATCATCGGCATGGCCTGCTTGCTCAGCGTGGTGACCACGAGTTCGCCCTCGACTCCGTCGGGAACGTTGCGGCCGGTCTCGGGATCGATGACCTCTGGATAGAAGTGGTCCTCAAAAATGTGCGGGCCGCGCTGGAACCAGCACTCGGCGCCTACGCCGGGACCGGTGATCTCCGTTAGGCCGTAGCAGTCGTAAGCCTTGATGCCGGACTTCGCCTCCATGTGGCGGCGCATGGATTCGCTCCACGGCTCGCCGCCGAATCCGCCGGCTCGCAAGGGCAGCGCGCGGACATCGATGCCCATCTCGGAGGCGCGCTCAAGCATGTGCACGAAGTAGCTCGGCGTGGCGCAGATCGAGGTCACCTTGAAGTCCTTCATGATCATGACCTGGCGGTCGGTATTGCCGCCGGAGATGGGGATGACGGTGGCTCCGAGGGCTTCGAGGCCGTAGTGGAATCCCAGGCCGCCGGTGAACAGGCCGTAGCCGTGCGCGTTCTGGAAAATGTCGCCGCGGTGGATTCCGTAGGAGGCCAGAGCGCGGGCCATGACCGAGGTCCAGACGTTCAGGTCGTCCTGCGTGTAGGCGACGACGATGGGCTTTCCGGTGGTGCCGCTCGAGGCGTGGAGGCGGACGATGTCGCTCAAGGGGCAGGCGAACAGGCCGTAGGGATAGGTGTCGCGCAGGTCGGCCTTTACGGTGAAGGGCAGGCGCGGGAGATCGTCGAGGCTCTGGATGTCATCGGGCTGGAGGCCGTTGGCCTTCATGCGCTCGCGGACGAGTTGGACATTGTCGTAAGCGCGGCGGACGGTGGATTGAAGCCTGCTGAGTTGCAGGTCCCGGAGCAGGTGGACGGGCAGATAGTCCGGCGCGCTGACGGGGTGAAATCGTTGCGTGACTTTTTCGGCGGTAGCAATCATGGGTCTCCTCCCGAGGCGCCGCCGGCTACGGCCGGTACCTAGGGTGAAAAAGGGTAAGGGATCATACTACCTTTGATTGGGGGGTGCGGGCAAGGAGGGGCGTCGGCGTCCGCTTGCTTACGCGCGCGGTTTCGGTGCTGCTGGCCACGCACCGGTGCTGGCGCGCCGACACGGTGGTGGCCTCACCTGGTGGCGGGGATCAGGTTGAGCTCCAGCTGCTCGGTGGCCTTCGGGCCAATGTGGACTCGGACGCCCTGGGTTTGGGACTTCAGGAAATCCGGATCGAACCAGAGGCCGTCCTCGACGTCTTCCCAGGCGAACGCGAGATAGTCGCCGGGGGCCACGTCCTTGAGGGTGAGGAGTCCGGAGGCGTCGCTCGATCCGGTGTAGACGGCTTCCCGATAGCGCCGGTTGGGATCGGCGGGCACCAGGACGACGGTTGCGTCGGGGGCGGGCTTGTCGTCGCGGGAGACACGGGCTTCCACCTTTCCGCCGTCCGTGCCGAGAACGATCCGCAGCGTGCCGGTGGTCAGCGAAGAACAGTCGAGTAGCCGGCCCAGCGATTCGCGGTCGTTGAACAGCACCGATTTCAGGTAGGTGCCCTCGGGGAAAAAGGGGAGCATGAGTTCGTAAGGAGCGCGCGGTACGTGGTCGAGCGTGAACGCGCCGGACGTTTCGGCCCTGCCATGACGAGTCATCATGACTCTGCCATCCGCAACCGTCAACCTGACCGGGAATTCATCGGGCAGTTTGACGTCGCCGTCCACTGCCACTGTGCCTTGTATCGTCGCCACCGGACTTGCGCCCAGCTCGAGGTTTTCGACGTTCCTGTCGGGCACTACCAGGGGCTGCATGTTCTCCCCGGGTCCTCCTCGCATATCCCGCATCATGGCGGTGTAGGCGCCGGGCTGCACATTCGGAATCTCGAACCTGCCCTGGGGATCGTTGACCATGGCGGTGGGCATGGGGCCGACACGCCCGCCGCCCATGAGCATGATCTGCGCGGCGTTGATGGGATCGCCGTTGGCGTC
This sequence comes from Bryobacterales bacterium, assembly GCA_963841635.1. Lineage (GTDB taxonomy): Bacteria > Acidobacteriota > Terriglobia > Bryobacterales > Bryobacteraceae > DASWZN01. Next base: position 4,785,544 of record CAWJDO010000002.1, on the reverse strand, counting down.
CACGAGCCTGCCTTTGACGCGGACGACCAGCGACTTTCGAAGCTGTATGTTGAAGCCGGAAAGCTCCGCGCCCGCCGCGACATAGATTTTCTGCGCACCCGCCACATCGAGAGTGTTCGGGAGATACGTGCTCACATACGCAGTCTCGGGCGCACCATCCGCGGGCGGCGGAGGAATGGTGGCCACAAGCCTGATGGGGGCCACGTCGGCGCAAAGAAAGTAGTGCCCCGGTGGAATCCAGGGCAGACTGAATTCGCCTTTATTGTCGGTTCGAGTCAGCCCTACGGGCATCAGCCGGCGGCGGCCGTAGGCAAAGCGATAGGAAAGCGCGGACACCAGGACGGAGGGAAACGGCTCGCCGTCCTCATCCAAAACGTGGCCGGATAGCGTGGCGTAGGGGACCAGGCGGATCTGCACGTGAGCCAACTGCTGGCCGGCGGTGAGACGTAGCGAGCCGTTCTTCAGCGGATACCGGCCATCCACGAAGGCCGGTTTCTCCGCCTTGATCCAGTAGGCTTCTGGAGGCACTTGCTCGAAGCGGAATTTGCCGGCTGCGTCGGTGACGGTGGTGAGCGCCCTGGTGGCGAATTGGTCCACCTCGGCGTCGGAGCCGAACTGCCGGACCATGGCTGCCATCTGCGGGGACATCTTGGCGAGGGTCAGGTCAACTTTGCGTAGCGGCATTCCGGTGACGGAGTTTACGACCGTGCCTTCGACGGTGGCGGGTTTCTGGTCGGCGGGCGATTGTGCCAGAGCAACCGCCAGAGGAACGAACAGAGCCAGGGTTCCGCGCTGCATAGCGAAGCCAGTATACTCCGGCTACGCTCCTCCCGCTTTGTCGTCCAATGCCGTCTCGGCGGCTTCCACGGTTTCGAATAGGGGAACCAACGTGTCGACGCGCGCGACCTGGAAAAGCGTGAGGACTCGGCGCGTCATGCCCGCCAGCGCGAACCTGCGGCCCTGGCGCTGGCAGGATACATACGCGCCGAGGACTGCTCCCAGTCCCGCGGAATCCATGTAGGGCACGCCGTCGAGCGCGAGGATCAGGCCGGTGTCCTGTTGCTCGCGGACCGCGTTCTGAAAGTCGAAGAGGGTCGCCAGGGTCAGAGGGCCGTCCAGGTGCATTATCAGGAGGCCGGCGGGTCCCTCTGTGGTCATGATCTGGAGTTGGTCCATTTGCTTCAAGGCTACTACGGTCCGCTCCCGGACGGTCGCAGTTCGGTGCCGCCGCGGCGCGGTTGCGGCGCGAGGCGGCGCACGCAACAATCGTAAAAGAGTGGATTCTCGCGGAGGTGCCGTTGTGTACGCAGCTCGAGAAGGGCGTTCCATGCCGCTGACAGTGCCCGAACTGGCCGAACGCCTGCTGGCGTCGTATTCCTGCGGGGGCGGGATCAACCATGTGGACTGCAAGAACCTGCCGTCGAAGAACGCGATCGCCGATATCACCGTCGACCTGCTGCGGCTGCTGTTTCCCGGGTTCTTCGATGAGACGCTGATCCATTCCTCGGAGATCGAGGGCGTGACCATCGCGCTTCTGGAAAGCGTGCTGGGGCGCCTCGAAAACGAAATTCGGAAGAGCCTTGAATACGCTCCGCCGGCCGGAGTCTCGGACGAGGAGCTTGCGGATATGGCGCGCACGGTCACGCTCGAGTTTCTTGGCAAGCTGCCGCGGGTTCGAGCGCTCCTCGAGACCGATACCGAAGCAGCGTACAACGGCGACCCGGCGGCGCTCAGCAAGGACGAGGTGATCGTCGCGTATCCCTTCATCGAGGCGATTGCGGTGCAGCGGCTGGCGCACGAGCTCTATCTCGACAACATCCCCTTCATTCCGCGCGTCATGACCGAATGGGCGCACTCGCGGACCGGAATGGATCTGCATCCGGGGGCTCGAATCGGCACGCACTTCTTCGTGGATCACTGCACCGGAACCGTGGTGGGAGAGACGACGATCATCGGCAACCACGTCAAGATGTACCAAGGCGTGGGCCTGGTTGCGAGATCGCTGGCGGCGGGGCAGGCGTTGCGCGGCAAGAAGCGGCATCCCACCATCGAGGACCGGGTGACGATCTATGCGGGCGCCACGATCATGGGGGGCGATACCGTGATTGGAGAAGGCAGCACGATCGGCGCCAGCGTCTTCGTCACCAGCAGCGTTCCGCCCGATTCGCTGGTGGTGCTGGAGGCGGCGAACGTGAAGGTCATCACGAAGAGGTCGCACGGGGAGTACGTGGTGGACTTCCAGATCTGAGGCGGCGGCGTACGTCGCGAGCCACGATTGTGCAGGGGGCAAGCCTTGGGACAGGCACCAATTTCGCAAAGGCGGCGAAATTGGGATCCAGTCCCCGGTTTGCGGATGGCGGCGCGGTCCGCTCCCTGACAGTCGCGCTTCGGTGCTGTATAGCCGCCAGCGCGTATTCGCACCAACGTTGCGAGACCGGGCTGGGAATCGAACCCAGCCGCGCCGATAGCGTCGAGCGCGCAACGGGTTTGCAGCCCGCGGCAGGCGCCAGCCTCCTATACCGGTCCCAATGCGGGATGTCCGGGCGCGGTCCTTATACGACGCCCTCGAACAGGACGGAGGTCAGGTAGCGCTCGCCGGAGTCGGGCAGAATGACGACGATGGTTTTGCCCTCGAACTCGGGCAGCCGGGCGAGACGGGCCGCCACCGCGGCTGCCGCTCCGCTCGAGATTCCGCTCAGGATTCCCTCGTCGCGCGCCAGGCGCCGGGCTACTTCGATAGCCTCTTCGCTGGTGACCGTTTCGACGCGGTCCACCAGCGAAAGGTCGAGCGTGTCCGGGATGATGCCGGCGCCGATCCCTTGAATCTTGTGCGGGCCGGGCTTGAGCGGCTCCCCCTTGAGATGCTGCGTGATCACGGGACTGGTCTCGGGCTCGACGGCCACGGAGACGATCTTCTTACCCTTGGTCTGCTTGATGTAGCGGGAGACGCCGCTGATGGTGCCGCCGGTTCCCACGCCGCTGACCAGCACGTCCACCTTTCCGGCCGTGTCGTCCCAGATCTCGGGGCCGGTGGTTTTGAAATGGATCTCGGGATTGGCCGGGTTCTTGAATTGCTGGAGCAGCAAGTAACGCTTGGGGTCGGAGTTGCGGATCTCTTCCGCCTTCGCGATAGCGCCCTTCATCCCCAGCGGGCCTTCGGTCAAGACCAGGTTCGCGCCGAAGGCCTTGAGGACCTTGCGGCGCTCGAGCGACATGGTCTCCGGCATGGTCAGCGTGAGCGCGTAGCCGCGGGAGGCAGCCACGAAGGCCAGCGCGATGCCGGTGTTGCCGCTGGTGGGCTCGACCAGTTCGACGCCGGGTTTGAGGACGCCGCGCTGCTCGGCGTCCCAGATCATGGCCGCGCCGATACGGCATTTGACCGAGTAGGAAGGGTTGCGTCCCTCGATCTTGGCGAGCACCGTGGCGCGTGCGCCTTCCACGACGCGGTTCAATCTGATCAGCGGCGTTCTGCCGATGCTCAATGAGTTGTCCGCGAAAACCGCCGGGCTAACCGCTACCGCAGCAGGTCCGGATTCTTGGGTTGCCATTTCATCCTCCTGTAGAATTCGTCTTCAATACCGGTCATGAACTTGCGAGCGCCGTCTCCAGGTCGGCGATGAGGTCCTGCACGTCTTCGAGGCCGACCGAGACGCGAATGAGGTCGGGCGTGATGCCCATCGCATCGAGCCGGTCGCGCGGCACCGAAGCGTGGGTCATCGTGAGCGGGTGCTCGATCAGCGATTCGACACCTCCCAGCGACTCGGCCAGCGTAAACACGCGGACGCCTGCGAGCAGGCGCATCACGGCGTCCTGGCCGCCCGCGAGGCGGAAGGAGAAGGTTCCTCCGAAGCCGCTCATCTGCTTTAGCGCCAGATCGTGCTGCGGATGGCTCTCCAGGCCCGGATGCAGGACCGCCGAGACCTTCGGATGCCGTTCCAACCATCGCGCCACGGCCAGCGCGTTTCGGTTGTGCTCCTCCATACGGACGGCCAGCGTCTTTATACCGCGCAAAACAAGAAAGCAGTCCTGGGGTCCGGAACAGGTGCCCATGGCGTTTTGCAGGTACCCGATCTTTTCGGCGAGTTGAGGGTCCTTGGTGATCAGGGCGCCGCCCACCACATCCGAGTGGCCGTTGATGTACTTGGTGGTTGAGTGCATGACCACGTCGACGCCCAGCTCGAGCGGCCGCTGGAAATAGGGCGAGAGAAACGTGTTGTCGCAGATCGCGATGGCGCCGTGCTGGTGGGCGAGCGAGGAGACGGCACGAAGATCCACCAGGTTCATCAGCGGATTGGTGGGCGACTCGATCCAGACCGCCTTGACGCCCCGCTCGAGCACGGCGCGTAATGCCGCCAGGTCGCGCAGGTCAACGTACTCGGCGCAAATCTGCTTGTTGCGAAAGACGGATTCGAACAGGCGATAGGTGCCGCCATAGAGATCGTTGTGGACGGCCACGCGGTCCCCGGATTCGAACATCATGAGCAGGGTCGCTTCGGCGGCCATGCCGGTGGCGAAGGCGAATCCAGCGGTGCCGCCCTCGAGCGCCGCGAGGCACGACTCGAGCGCTTTCCTGGTAGGGTTCCCGCTGCGGGAGTAGTCGAACGGGCCAGGCTGATTGACGCCCCGGAATGCGAAGGTAGAGGTCTGAAAGATCGGGGGCATGACCGCGCCCAGGTGATCCTGAGGGTTGTGTCCGGCGTGGATGGCGATGGTTTTGAAGTTCATGGGCGCGGATTGTCCAGTTCCCTATAGAGTATAGGATACTACGATTGCAGTTTCAAGCCAATGCCCTCTCGTGGCTGTCGCTATGTTATTGAATTGCTGAGCTATAGTTTAATCTAATGTTTGTCGATAGAGATTGTTGACTTTTGGGGAGATCTGGCTCTATACTGGCCTCAGACGCGCGCGCCAGTCGTACCAACGGATCAAATTCCAAACCGGGAGCAGAGCAACGTGTCTCAGCACAGCAGGCGGTTCGGGCTTTCGGCCCTTCTCGTGACGATGCTGTCGGCGCCGGTCGGGGCGCAGTCGACCGATGACAAGGTTCAGGAATTGGAGCAGAAGGTGGAGGCGCTCGACCAGCGGGTACGGGCGGATGAACGGAACAAGGAACTCAAAGACGAGGCGGCGGCGGACCAGGCCAAGAACGGTGCTGCGGTGACCGCGGACACCAGCGGATTCAAGATCCGCTCGAACGATGGGAACTTCGTGCTGAAGATCGGCGCCGATCTGCAGGTGGACAACCGCTCGTTCTCGGGCGAAGGAAGCTCGTCGCTGCCGGACACGATTTTGCTGCGGCGGGTGCGGCCCACCTTTTCGGGCACCATCTACAAATACGTGGACTTCTTCTTCCGGCCGGACTTCGGGCAGGGGCAGACGGTCATCTACGACGCCTATCTGGAACTCAAATACTTTTCGGCGGCCAACCTTCGCGTCGGCAAATTCAAACCGCCCGTCGGTCTGGAGCGGCTGCAATCGGACGACGATACGAGCTTCGTGGAGCGCGGTCTGCCGACGCTGCTGGTGCCGAGCCGCGACATCGGCTACCAGCTATCGGGCAGCCTGCTGAAGCACCGCGTGTACTACGCCGGAGGGGTCTTCAACGGCGTGCCGGACAACGGCCTGGCGGACACGGCCGCCAGTAACCACCGCGACTATGCGGGCCGTTTGTTCCTGACCCCGTTTCAGAGGGGCGGCGAAAGCCCGTTGAGCGGGCTGGGATTCGGAATCGGCGGGGGCGGTGGGAATGTGGATAAGATCGCGCTGCCCTCGTACAAGAGTTTCGGCCAGAACACTTTCGTGACTTTTGCTTCGGGAGTCGTGCCGGCGGGCCACAGGACCCGGCTGGCTCCGCACGCCTACTACCACTTCGGACCGTTCGGTCTGCTGTCGGAATACACTCTGACGGAGGAGGGATTTCAGAAAGGCGTGCTGCGGCGGGACATCGCGTTCCGGTCCTGGCAGGTCGCGGCCAGCTACATTCTGACGGGCGAGCCCAAGGGCTTTACTTCTCCCACGCCGCGAAAGGCTTTCGATCCGAAGAACGGCGGTTGGGGCGCGTGGGAAGTGGCGGCTCGCGTGGGCGACTTCAGCGCGGAGCGGGGGCTCTACAGCTACGGCTTCGCGGATCCCACGAAGTCGCCGCGGCGCGCACGGGAGTGGGTGGGCGGCGTGAACTGGTATCTCAACCGGCTTCTACGTATCTCGGTAGACTACGGAAATACCAACTTCGCAAGCGCGAGCCGGGCTAATGAGAGAGTTGTGCTGGCACGGTTCCAGGTCAACTTCGTCTGACATGACGCGAATTCACCAACTCGTTGCCTTCTCGGTTCTCCTGTTGGCCGGCCTCGCCCGGGCGGGGCAGGGCACGGTCACGCTGCTCAACGTCTCCTACGACCCGACGCGCGAACTGTATCAGGATTTCAACGCGGCGTTCAGCAAGTATTGGAAAGCCAAGACGGGCGTGGATGTCGTCATCAAGCAGTCGCACGGGGGCTCGGGCAAGCAGGCGCGCGCGGTGATCGACGGGCTCGAGGCCGACGTGGTGACGCTGGCGCTGGCTTACGATGTCGACGCCATCGCCCAGAAGGCGGGGCTGCTGCCCAAGAACTGGCAGAGCCGCCTGCCGCACAACAGCGCGCCATACACGTCCACCATCGTGTTCCTGGTGCGCAAGGGGAACCCGAAGCACATACGGGACTGGAGCGACCTGGTGCGGCCGGGCATCGGCGTCATCACGCCGAATCCGAAAACGTCGGGCGGCGCGCGGTGGGACTACCTTGCCGCGTGGGGCTACGCGGTGAAGCAAGGCCTTGGCGAGACCGGAGCCGAGAAGTTCGTCACGCGGCTGTATAAGAACGTTCCCGTGCTGGACTCGGGCGCGCGGGGCGCTACGACAACCTTCGTGCAGCGCGGAATCGGCGATGTTCTGCTGGCTTGGGAGAACGAGGCGTTTCTGGCGATGCACGAGCTCGGCAACGACAAGTTCGAAATTGTCGTTCCCTCCCTGAGCATCGTTGCGGAACCGGTCGTTAGTGTGGTCGACAAGGTGGCCAATCGCCATGGCACAGCCGCGGTGGCCAAAGCGTATCTGGAGTATCTATACTCACCCGAAGGGCAGGAGATCGCCGCGCGCAATTACTATCGTCCGCGGCTGAAGGCAGTGGCCGATAAATACGGGAGCCGGTTTCGCTCGATCACGTTGTTCAACATCGACACTCTCGGCGGCTGGCAGAGTGTCCAGAAGAAACATTTCGACGACGGCGGAATCTTCGATAGGATCTATCAGGGGAGGTGACGGTGGCAAACCAGGGATTCAAGCGCGCCAGCATTTTGCCCGGCTTCTGGCCGACGTTCGGGTTCTCGGTCCTCTACCTGAGCCTGATTGTGCTGGTGCCCCTGAGCGCCGTGTTCCTGAAGACCGCCACCTCCAGTTGGAGCCACTTCTGGGGGGCGATCAGCTCGCCGGGCGTCGTCGCCTCCTACCGCTTGAGCTTTGGGGCGTCGCTGGCGGCGGCGGCGGTGAACGCGGTGTTCGGACTGGTGGTGGCCTGGGTTCTGGTGCGGTACCAGTTTCCGGGAAAGCGGCTGGCGGATGCGCTGGTGGATCTGCCCTTCGCGCTGCCGACCGCGGTGGCGGGGATTGCGCTCACCAGCCTCTATACGGAGCATGGGTGGATCGGCCGGTGGCTCGCGCCCTTGGGAATCCGCGTGGCGTTCACGCGGCTGGGGGTATTCGTGGCGCTGGTGTTTATCGGTCTGCCGTTCGTGGTGCGCAGCGTGCAGCCGGTGCTCGAAGACGTGGACCCGCAGGTGGAGGAGGCGGCGGCCAGCCTGGGCGCGGGCCGCTGGCTGACGTTTGTGCGGGTGGTGTTTCCGATTCTGCGTCCGGCGCTGCTGACGGGTTTTGCGATGGCGTTCGCGCGGGCGCTGGGGGAGTACGGGTCGGTCATATTCATATCGGGCAACATGCCGATGCGGACGGAGATCACGCCGCTGCTGATCGTCACGCGTCTGGAGCAGTACGACTACACGGGGGCCACGGCCATTGCCCTGATGATGCTGGTGGCGTCGTTCGGGCTGCTGCTTACGATCAATTTGCTGCAGTGGCGCAGCAGACGGTATACGGAGGTGGCATGAAGACGAACAGCGAGGTCTGGAGACCTCGCGCAGACCTGGAGGTCTGCCCCACTACGGAACCTACGTGGCTGCGGTACGGCCTGATTGTTGTGGCGCTCGGGTTCCTGAGTTTGTTTGTGGTGATGCCTTTGATCGCGGTGTTCGCGCAGGCGCTCGAAAAAGGATTGGGTGTTTACTGGGCGGCGGTCACCGAACCCGACGCGCTGTCCGCCATCCGGTTGACGCTGCTGGCGACTGGAATCGCCGTCCCGCTGAACCTGGTGTTCGGGCTGGCCGCGGCGTGGGCGATCGCACGATTCCAGTTTCACGGCAAGAACGTCCTGATCACGCTCATTGACCTTCCCTTCGCGGTCTCGCCGGTGATTGCGGGACTCATCTACGTGCTGATGTTCGGCGCGCAGGGCTGGTTCGGACCCTGGCTGGGCCGGCACGATATCAAGATCATCTTCGCCGTACCAGGCATCGTGCTGGCCACGGTTTTCGTGACGTTTCCCTTTGTGGCGCGCGAGCTGATCCCGCTAATGCAGGCGCAGGGAACCGAAGAAGAGGAAGCCGCGCTGGTGTTGGGCGCCCGCGGCTGGCACATCTTCTGGCGCGTGACGCTGCCCAACATCAAGTGGAGCCTGCTTTACGGCGTCATCCTGTGCGCGGCCCGCGCGATGGGCGAATTCGGCGCGGTCTCGGTGGTGTCGGGGCACATCCGCGGCGAAACAAATACCATGCCCTTGCACGTCGAGATTCTCTACAACGAGTACAACTTCGCCGCGGCGTTCGCGGTGGCCAGCCTGCTGGCGCTGCTGGCGCTGGTGACGCTCGGCGCGAAGCGACTTCTGGAGAGGAAGGTGCGCCAGGACTTTGCGGAAGTCGCCGCCAGTGAGGGCGCTGAGGGATAGCGATGTCCATCGAAGCCCGCCACATCACGAAGACCTTCGGAAGCTTCACCGCGCTGCGCGACGTCAGCCTCGAAGTGAAGGAAGGCGAGCTGCTGGCGTTGCTGGGTCCATCCGGATCGGGCAAGACGACTCTGCTGCGCATCATCGCGGGACTGGAGACGCCCGATGCCGAACCAGCGGGGACGGTGCTCTTCGAAGGGCAGGACGTCACCGCACGGCACGCTCGCGAGCGGCGGGTCGGCTTCGTGTTCCAGCACTATGCCCTGTTCCGCAATATGACCGTGTTCGAGAACATCGCGTTCGGGCTGCGGGTTCGCCCGCGCGATCAGCGGCCCTCGGAGAAAGTCATACGGGACCGGGTGCGGGAACTGATCGAGCTGATCCATCTGGAGAACATGGCCGATCGGTATTCGTCGCAGCTCTCCGGCGGGCAGAGGCAGCGGGTGGCGCTGGCGCGCGCGCTGGCGATCGAGCCCAAGGTGCTGCTGCTCGATGAGCCGTTCGGCGCACTGGACGCCAAGGTCCGGCAGGGCCTGCGCCGCTGGCTGCGAAGGCTTCACGATGAAGTTCACGTCACCAGCCTGCTGGTCACGCACGATCAGGACGAGGCGCTCGAAGTCGCGGACCGCGTGGTGGTGATGAACGAAGGGCGCATCGAGCAGGTGGGCGCGCCGGAGGACGTATTCCACCACCCGGCCTCCGAGTTCGTGATGGACTTCATGGGCAGCGTGAATTTGTTCCACGGGCGGATCGAGAGCGGCAAGGCGGTTTTCGGGCAGCTGGTTCTGGATCATCCGGACGGCGGCAGCGCCGACGGGCAGGCCGCTCGCCTCTTCGTGCGGCCGTACGACCTCGACATACACACGCAGCGCGACGGAAGGCCGGGGCTGAGCGCGCGGGTGGAGCGGGTGCAGTCGGCGGGACCGCAGGTGCGGGTTGAGCTGGTTGCCGAGACCGGCGAGGCGGTGACGGTCGAGATGTCGCACGCGCAATTCCGCGACAGCCGCGTGGCTTCCGGGGACAGCGTCTATGTGAGCCTGCGGGACGCCAGGATTTTCATGGAGGACTACAGCATTTGAGCAACCGGCTGACACATCTGAAAGAGCTCGAGGCCGAGAGCATACACATCTTTCGCGAAGTGGCGTCGGAGTTCGCGCGCCCGGTGATGCTGTACTCGATCGGCAAGGACTCGTCCGTCATGCTGCGCCTGGCGCAGAAGGCGTTTCACCCCGGCAGAATTCCATTCCCGCTGCTGCACGTCGATACGAGTTATAAATTTCGGGAGATGCTCACGTTCCGCGATGAGTACACCGCGCGGATCGGCGCGACTCTGATTGTGCACCGGAACGAGGGCGCGCTGGCGGACGGGGCGAATCCGTTCCGGCTGGGGACACAGAAATGCTGCGGGCTGCTGAAGACGCGCTCGCTGCTCGATGCACTGACGGAGGGCGGTTTCGACGCCGCATTTGGAGGCGCGCGGCGGGAAGAGGAAAAGTCGCGCGCCAAGGAGCGCGTGTACTCGTTCCGCGATGGGGCAGGCCAGTGGGATCCGAAGAGCCAGCGGCCGGAGCTGTGGAATCTGTTCAACGGCCGGATCGACAAGGGCGAGAGCATACGCGTTTTTCCGCTCTCGAACTGGACCGAACTGGACGTCTGGCACTACATACATCTGGAGAACATCCCAGTGGTGCCGCTGTATTTCGCCAAGATGCGGGAGATGATCGTGCGCGGCGATACTCTCATTTCGACCGAGTACGCGCCGCGGCTGCTGCCCGGCGAGAAGCCGCAAATGGTGATGTGCCGCATGCGTTCGCTCGGATGCACGTACTGCACGGGCGCCGTGCGGTCGGACGCCGATACGGTGCCGAAGATCATCGCGGAGCTGGTGGGCATGCGCCGTTCGGAGCGGGAGAATCGCGTGATCGACCACGATCAGGAAGGTTCGATGGAGCTGAAGAAACGCGAGGGGTATTTCTGATGGCGATCCTGGAGGCAACCGGCGCGGTGCGGAACATCGACGCGTTCCTGGAGCAGGATCAGCGCAAGGGATTGCTACGGTTCACGACGGCCGGCAGCGTGGACGACGGGAAGTCCACGCTCATCGGCCGGCTACTTTTCGACTCGCGCGGAGTTTACGAGGACCAGCTCGCGGCGGTACGCAACTCCACCCTGAACCGGTCGTCCGGACCGATCGACTTTTCATTGCTGACCGATGGGCTGCGCGCGGAACGCGAACAGGGAATCACGATCGACGTGGCCTATCGTTACTTCGCTACGCCGAAGCGGAAGTTCATCATCGCCGATACTCCGGGACATGAGCAGTACACGCGGAACATGGCCACGGGCGCCTCCACGGCGGGCCTCGCGATCGTGCTGGTGGACGCGCGCAACGGCGTGTTGCCGCAATCGCGCCGGCACGCCTTCATCGCGGCACTGCTCGGCATCCCGCAGATCGTGGTCGCTGTGAACAAGATGGACCTAGTGGATTTCAGCGCCGAGGTGTTTGCGCGCATCCGCGAGGAATTCGACGCGCATCTGAAACGGCTCGGCATTGCGGCAGCGTATTTCATCCCGGTGAGCGCGCTCGAGGGCGATAACGTGATTGTGCGGAGTCCGCGCACGCCTTGGTACGAGGGCGAGAGCCTGCTGAAGCACCTGGAAAGTGTGCCGCTCGATCACGGCGCGACGGAGCGGCCGGTGCGGTTTCCGGTGCAGTACGTGATCCGGCCGGATCTGGATTTTCGGGGATACGCCGGGCAGATCGTGTCGGGAACGGTCCGGCCGGGGGATCCGGTCATGGTGCTGCCCTCGGGCCGCACGAGCCGCGTGAAATCCATCGTGAGTTGGGAAGGCGATCTGGAGGAGGCGTTCGCTCCGATGCCGGCGACGGTGTGTCTGGAAGACGAGCTGGACATCAGCCGCGGGGACATGCTGGTGCATCCCGGGAAGATGCCGCACGTGTCGCGCCACTTCGAAGCGCTGGTGGTGTGGATGAGCGCGGAGCCGCTGAAGGTGGGCCAGCCGTATCTGATCAAGCACACCACGCAGCAGATCGCGGCCACAGTCACTTCGCTGCTCCACAGGGTGGATGTCAACTCGCTGGCGGAGGCGCCGGCGGACCGGCTGGAGCTGAATGAGATCGGGCGCGTGGCGGTTGAAGCGGCGCGGCCGCTGTTCTTCGATGCCTATGCCGCGAATCGGGCGACCGGGAGCTTTATTCTGATCGACCCGATCGGCAACGGCACCGTCGCCGCGGGCATGATCCAGGAGCCGCGCCGCGAACCCGATGCGGACCGGGCGGCGCGCGCGGCGCTGCTCGATCTGGAGTTTCAGGCCAGCCGGCTCACGTCGGCCGAGCGATACGCCCGCGCCGGCCACCGCCCCGCCACCATCTGGCTGACCGCGCGGCAGGAACTCGCCTACCTGCTCGAGCGGCGACTGTTTCAGCGCGGGACGCAGGTGCACGTGATCGCAGGAGAGGTGGAGAGCCCCATTCTGCCGGAGCTCGCCGCGCTGCTGACCGCCGTCGGTTTGATCTCGATTTTCTCGGGGCCGACGCTCGATGCCGACGAATGCGAGCGGGCGCGAGAGCGGGTGGGGGCCGACCGGTTCTTCCATTTCGCTCCGGACAATCTGGCTGCGTCAGATGAAGCGGCGGCAGAGCAGATCCTGGCGGCGCTGGAAGACCGCGAGGTGTTGCCGCGCACGCGGTTCACGGAGCAGGAGGGAATCTGAAAAAGCCAAAGACGATTGGCCACGAATGAACACGAATGAACACGAATAAGAAAGGCCTCGGAATAGGAAAGGCCTCACAAGAAGAGGGTTTGTTCTATTCGTGTGCATTCGTGTTCATTCGTGGCCAAGTTTGTTTTTGTTGGACTGTTCAGGAGCGTGTCGTTTGTCGGAAGAACTGATTGTCGAGATTCTTGAACGAAATGTTGGGCGGGCTTGCCTGACCTGCAGCTTTCAGGCGGAGGATATGGTTGTCCTGGATATGCTGCGGAAGGTGCGGCCCGATATCCCCGTTCTGTTTTTGGAGACCGGGTACCACTTCCGGGAGACTTACGAATATCGCGACCGGATGGCGCGCGCGTGGCGGCTCAACCTGGTGAATGTTCTGCCGGTGACGTCGCTTCAGGAGCACGAGGCCGAGCACGGCGAGTTGTTCCGAGTTCATCCGGACCGGTGCTGCCAGATTCGCAAAGTGGAGCCGCTGCTGCGGGCGCTGGCGGACTACGAGGTCTGGTTCACAGGCCTGCGGCGCGAGCAATCGCCGACGCGCGCGGCGCTGGAGCCGGTCGAGACACACAGGCTGCCGGGCGGCAAGGAACTGGTCAAGGTAAGCCCGCTCGCGATGTGGACCTGGAAGGACGTCTGGAGTTACCTGCGCGTGAACGAGATCGAGTATCTGCCGCTCTACGACCGCGGTTATACGAGCATCGGATGCGAGCCGTGCACATCGTTGCCCGCCGATGGCGCCAGTCTTCGATCGGGGCGGTGGGGCGGCTTGAAGCTGGAATGTGGCATCCACACGTTCGATGCCGGGAAGAAATCCATATGAGCAAAGTGTATTTGATGGGTGCAGGGCCCGGCGATCCCGAGCTGCTGACGGTGAAGGCGCTGCGGGTTCTGCGCGCGGCGGATGTCGTGCTCTACGACCGCCTGGTGAGCCCCGAGGTGCTCGCGCTGGCCAACCCCGCCGCCGAACTCATCTACGTGGGCAAGCACGAGGGCGAGCAGGAGAGCACGCAGCAGCTCATTTTCGAGTTGATGCTGGAGCATGCCCGCGCGGGCAAGATTGTGGCGCGCCTCAAGGGCGGAGATCCGTGCGTGTTCGGCAGGGCGGGCGAAGAATGGCTGTCGCTCGCGCGCAACGGCATCGAGGTGGAGATCGTTCCGGGCGTGTCCTCCGCCCTGGCGGCTCCCGAGCTGGCCGGCGTTCCTCTCACGTATCGTGGACTGTCGCGCGGCTTCGCGGTGGTGGCCGGTCACTGTGCCGGAGCGGGTGGCGTGGATTGGCGGGACTACGCACGAGTCGATACGCTGGTCATCCTGATGGGCGTCAAGGAGCGCGCCAACATTGCCCGCGAGCTGATCGGCGCCGGGCGCAGTCTGGATGAGCCGGCGGTGTTCGTGGAGCGCTCGACCACTCCCGAGGAGCGCGTCGTCGATACCACGCTGGGCGCGGTCGCGGCCGGCACGGTGGAGGTGGAAGCCCCGGCCGTCTTCGTGATCGGCGCGGTCGCGGCTCTGCGCGCCGAGTTGGGGGTCCGCGCGCTTGCGGAGGTTGCGCCGTGACGTCTCCGGCAGAGTCCGTGAAGCAGAACAGCCGCCACCTGCGCGGCAGCATCCTCGAGGAACTGACGCTGGAGCGTCCGGACTTCAGCAAAGAGTCCGTGCAGATTCTGAAGTTCCACGGGACCTACCAGCAGACTGATCGCGACGACCGCAGGGCGGGGCAGCCGGCGCAGTTCCGCTCGATGGTGCGCGTCGGGATTCCCGGCGGAGCGCTCACCGCGGATCAGTACCTGCAACTCGACCGGCTGGCGGACGAGGCGGGCGACGGCGGGTTGCGCATCACGACGCGGCAGGACATACAGTTCCATCGCGTGCGGAAGACCAACCTGCGGGCGCTGATGCGCACGTTGAACGCGAACCTGCTCTCGACGCTAGCGGCCTGCGGTGACGTGGTGCGCAACGTCACCTGCTGTCCTGCTCCTTATGGCGATGCGGAGCGGAACCGCATACAGCCGCTTGCCGCATCGCTGGGCCGGAGGCTCAAGCCGCGCACGCGCGCCTACTACGAGATCTGGCTGGACGGCGAGAAGACGGTGGCCGCCGAGTCCGCGCCCGAGGACGAGCCTCTTTACGGCGGCACGTACCTGCCGCGGAAGTTCAAGATCGGCATCGCGGCGCCCGGGGACAACTGCATCGACGTCTATTCGAACGACGTCGGCATCGTTCCCGGCCGCGATGGCTTCACGATCCTGGTGGGCGGCGGATTCGGCATGAGCGCCGGTGTGAAGGCCACTCATCCGTGCATCGCCGAGGCGCTCGCAACGGTGGAGCCCGAGCGGCTCAACGCCGCCGTCGAAACGATCGTCGCGATCCATCGCGATTACGGGAACCGCACCAACCGCAAGCTCGCGCGCCTGAAGTACGTGCTGGAGGAATGGGGCCTCGACCGCTTCAAGGCGGAGTTCGAGTCGCGGATGGGCGGGCCGGTTGCCGCGCCCGAGCCGCTCGAGTGGGTCAGCGCGTCGGACCATTTCGGCTGGCAGCGTCAGGCGGACGGGTCGCTGTTCCTGGGCTTGCCGATCCCGAGCGGCCGTGTTCGCGACGACCTGCGGACGGGCCTGCGGGAACTGGTGGAGCGCTTCCGGCCGTCGGTCCGGCTGACTCCGCAGCAGAACCTGCTGCTGACTGGCATTGCGGAGGCGGATCGCGCCGAGGTGACCCGCCTCGCGAGCGCTCACGGGGTCCGTTTCGCCGAGCAGTTGCCGCCGGTGGTTCGCGAGGCCCTGGCCTGCGTCGCGTTCCCCACTTGCGGCCTCGCCATCACGGAAGCGGAGCGCGTGCTGCCGGAGATGCTGGACGATCTTCACGGCCAGATGCGGGAGGCCGGCATCGGCGAGCAGGCGATTTCGGTCCGCGTCACCGGGTGCCCGAACGGCTGCGCGCGGCCCTACACGGCGGAGATCGGGATCGTGGGGCGGAGCGTGGATCTGTACGCGTTGTACCTGGGCGCCTCGCACCTGGGGACGAGGCTGGGCTCGCTGTTTGCGGAGAACGTTCCCCGCCGCGAGATCGGGCGGCGGCTGGAGCCCGCGCTGAAGCTCTATGCCGCGGAGCGCCGCCCGGAGGAATCCTTCGGAGACTTCTGCCACCGCGTGGGCTTCGATGCTTTGAAGGCGGAGCAGGCTGCGGCATGAGCGTTTACTATCCCGTCCTGCTGAGACTCGAGGGCAAGCGCTGCGTGGTGGTCGGCGGCGGCTGGGGGACGGGGGAGCGGGTTCGCGCGCTCGTCGACGCGGGCGCCGAGGTCACGCTGATTTCCGTTACGACGGATCCGGAGACGGAGCAACTGGCGCGAGACGGCCGCATACAGTGGCATGCGCGCGAGTACCGGACGGGCGATCTCGAAGGTGCGTTCCTGGCGATCGCGTGCCCGCCCGACCGCGCGGGGAACGCAGGGATCTGGGCCGAGGCAGAGGCGCGCGGCATCCCCATGAACGCGGTCGATGACGCGCCGTATTGCAGCTTCATCTTCCCCGCCATACATCGCCAGGGCGATCTGGTGATCGCGGTCTCCTCCGGCGGGAAGAGCCCGGCTTTGGCGTCGCGGGTTCGCGATCGGATTGCGCGCGAGATCGGACCCGGCTATGGCCGGTTCCTGGCAATGCTGGGACGGCTGCGTCCGGAGGTGACCGAACGATTCCCCGGCTTCGAGCGGCGCCGCGAAATCTGGTACCGGCTGGTGGATTCCCGGGCGCTCGAACTGATCGAGGGCGGCGAGCCGGAGGCGGCACTGGCCGAACTCAGGGGCGTTCTGGAGAAGGCTTGATCGCGTCCGCTTGCTTACGCGCGCGGCTCGGTGCGGGCGCTGATCTCGCCCATCCGGCGCAGGAACGACGGCATGCTCAGGCCCTGAGCGAAGACCGAAAACGCGACCACGGCGAAGCTGAGGGTAATGATCCTCTCGCGATGCGGAACTTCGGGCGGGAGCCCTAGGGCCAGGGCCAGCGCCACCGCGCCCCGCAAACCGCCCCAGACCAGGATATGCTGGTGCTTCATCGCGACCCGCAGGCGCGACCTTGCGAACAGAAGGCAGCAGGGATAGATCGCGACCGCGCGGCCCAGCAGCACCAACGCAATCGCGCCGGCCGCCGGAAACCACATCGCCGCGAAGTTCTGGGGGGCCTCGTGTATTCCGATCATGAGAAACACCATGGAGTTCGCGACGAAGGCGGCGTATTCCCAGAAGGCGTGTACAGCGTCCTTTCCGCGATCAGAGATCGTACCGAACGACTTGAAGTTGCCCATGACGAGCCCGGCGGTGATTGTGGCCAGCACGCCGGACAAGCCGAAGTGGTCCGCCAACAGGAACGAGCCATAGGCGGCGACCGTTGTGAAAGTGATTTCGACGAGGTGGTCGTCGGTTTTGCCAGTCAGCAGAAGGGCCCCGAGAGCGACGGCGCCGCCGCATAGGATTCCGCCGCCAATCGTTTTCAAAAGCATGGCGCCGACTTCGAGCGGCGTAAGTTGCTGACCACCTGCCATAGCGATCACGACGCCGAAAGCGACGGCGGCCGTGCCATCGTTGAAGAGGCTCTCAGCCTCGAGCAGCAACAGCAAGCGGCCCCGGGCTTTCGCTTCCTTGAAAATCGCGATGACCGAAACCGGGTCGGTTGCAGCGATGAGAACGCCGAATGCCAGCGCGCCGAGCCACTGCCAATGCACCAGATAATGCATGCCGATCGCGGTGACGCACGCGGAGAACACAACGCCGAGGGTTGCCAGGACGACGATCACCGGAAAGTCGCGACGCAACTGGTTCCAGGGAATGTAGAACGCCGCTTCAAAAAGGAGCGGCGGGAGAAGCACGGTGAAAAGGAGATCCTTGGTCAGGCTGACGTTCGGCGCCAACGGCGACACTGCCAGAAGGATTCCCGCCGCAACCAGGCCGACGCTGTAGGGGAGCCGCAGCCGCCGGGTGAGCATGGCGACGACCGCGGCGATCAGAAGCAGTAAGGCGCCGTTGCTCAGGTTGAGTTGCACGCTTATTCGCTCGTGTGCGCCGCCAGCAGAGACAGGTCGACGGCGCGGTCCGTTTTGGCTTGTTGCTGTCAGTGTAATGGGGCGTCGCGCGCTCGCGCAAGATCCCGCTCTCACGATTCGAAGCAGCCCGGAATACCGGCATGCCAGTATTCCCCACCGGGCCGGATGGCAGTATTCTCTTGCACAGGGGGGTGCTATGGGACTGACTGGGACGGAATTGCGCGCCTGCAAGGAGAGGCTCCAGGCGCGGGTGGCCGAGTTAACGCGGGGAGCGCGCGCCCTGGACCGAATCGCGGTGGAGGTAGCTCCGGATGAGGTGGAGAACGTCCAACTGGCGCGCGAGCGCGATCTGGTCATCACCCGCCTGGACCGTGAAGCGTCTCTACTCGTCGAAGTCCGCCTGGCCCTGGATCGGATCGAAGACGGCTGCTACGGCGTCTGCCTCAACTGTGGGGGGGAGATCGCCCGCGGCCGTTTGAGCGCGCTACCATGGGCGGCGTTTTGTATCGGGTGTCAGGAGAAGATCGATCTCGAGCGCGAGGCGGCGTAGGCGGAGCATGCAAAGAGCAGTTGCGTTGGCGAGTGAGCAGAGCGCGCCGAGGTTCACGTGCGTCTTCCTGGGATCTTCGAGGGAGGACTACCAACTGGCCGCTCGTTACCTGGACGCGGGCCATGTCCGCGTGCTTCGGGCGGCCTCCATCGAGCAGGCGGATCTGTTGCTGGCGGACGGGCACTGCCGGGTTTTGCTGACGGAAGCGGCGTTCCCGGGCGGCACGTGGCAGGATGCGATGGCGCTGAAGAGAACGCGGCATCCGGGAGCCGTCCTGGTGGTGGCGGCCGAATCCGCCGATGAGGGTCTGTGGCTGGATGTGCTCGAGGAAGGCGCGTTCGACCTGATTGTCAAGCCCTTCGCCGCGGACGAACTGCTCCGCGTTCTGGCGAATGCCGACGTCTGCGCACGGATGGTAGCGTCGGTCCGGAAAGCTCGGCCGTCGGGTATCGGTTTCTGAGCCGGCCGCGCAGCCACGCATTCAGATCGCCCACGGAGGCGAACATGCCGGCGTAGGTGTGGCGGGTCCGCGGCGGCCCGGGACGGCGCCGGTCGAAGTCGCGCGGGCGAAAGCGGTCCGTGGCCGCGATCACAGCGACGCCCATGGGGCGGTACTCGTGCAGCCCTTCGGCCCAGGCCAGGTCGCCGTCGATCCAGAGCGCGAAGCCCATACCCCGATCGTACCGTGCGCGGGGCGTACCGGCACCGAACCGCGGGCGTCAGCAAGCGGACAGGTGCGGTTCCGGCGATGTCCGCTCCCTGGCGGTCACGGCTAGGTGCTATGGCCGTGCGGGCCGCAATGCGCCACAATCTACGTATGCAGCGAAGAACGTTCTTGTCCGTGGCCGGCGTGGGCGCGCTGGCTATCCAGGCGCAGCCGGCGGTGCGCAAAGGAAGATTGCGGCAAGGTGTCGCGCGGTGGTGCTACCCCCAGTGGAGCGTGGAGGAACTGGCGGAGAGGGCGGCGGGGATAGGCATCGAAGGGATCGATCTGGTAGGGCCCGAAGACTGGCCCGCGGTGAAGAAGTTCGGCCTGGTTCCCTCGATGATGATGCCCGGCGGCGGCACAATCCCCGACGGCCTGAATCGCAAAGAGAATCACGACGGCATCGAGCGCCAACTGCGCGAGGGCATCACGAAGGCCTCGGCGGCGGGCGCGCCCAACATCATCACCTTCTCAGGCAGCCGGCGCGGGCTCCCGGATGCGGAGGGCATCGAGAACACCGTCGCGGGCCTCAACCGCATCAAGGCGTTTGCGGAGGAGAAAGGCGTGACGGTGTGCCTGGAACTGCTCAACAGCAAGATCGACCACCACGACTACCAGTGCGACCACACGGCCTGGGGCGCGGAGGTGTGCCGGCGCGTGAACTCGCCGCGGGTCAAACTGCTGTACGACATCTACCACATGCAGATCATGGAAGGCGACGTGATCCGCACGATCCGCGAGAACATAAAATGGATCGGGCATTTTCACACCGGCGGCGTTCCCGGCCGGCACGAGATCGACGGCACGCAGGAGTTGAACTACCGCGCGGTTGCGCAGGCCATCGCCGATCTGGACTATGCGGGTTTTCTCTCGCACGAGTTCCTGCCCACGCGGGATCCGCTGGAATCGCTGCGCGCGGCGGTCGAGATTTGCGCGGTGTAGGCGCCTATGACTATGGGGATTGCGAGAGTGGCTGCGGGACTAACTATGGCGGTGTTCGTCCCTGGCGGTTGTGCCGGGCAGACGTTCGCACTGGATTCCACAAAGGGATTGCTGCCGCACGATGTGACCGTCGAGGCGGCGAGTTACCAGGGCCGCAAAGCCGTCCGCGTGATGCCCGCGGCGGCTCCGGACGCGGAGACGGTCGCTCCGAAGAATCGCGAGGGCGGCGGGATTGTCGTGCTACCAGGCACTACTTTCCATAACGGCACGATCGAGGTCGACCTCGCCGGCAAGCCTCGCGAAGGGGCGCCGGCCGATGCGCGCGGGTTCGCAGGCGTCGCGTTCCGAGTGGCCGCTGACCCGGCAAGATACGAAGCCTTCTATATCCGTCCCACTAACGGACGTGCTGACGACCAACTGCGGCGGAATCACTCGGCGCAGTACATCTCTATGCCGGATTACGACTGGTCGAGGCTGCGGACGGCGACGCCGGGACGGTACGAGTCGTATGTGGACTTAGTGCCGGGCGGCTGGACAAAGATCAAGGTTGAAGTAAGCGGGGCAAAGGCCCGACTGTACGTTAACGATGCGCCTCAGCCTGCGCTGGTAGTGAACGATCTCAAGCAGGGAGACAACCAAGGCGCAGTCGCGTTGTGGATCGGATTAGGAACGGAAGGGTACTTTAGCAATCTTCGGATATCGGACTAACTGGTGCCGCGAAGCGAACTCACTTTGCGTCGTGAGAATCCGGCGTGCCGTCCGACCACTTACCGACAGGGATCATGAATACAGTCAGCCGGCCCGGAATCTCCACGCCGCCGAGCATGGGAGAACCCGGCATGCCTGCGCCCCAGGCTTTGGGTTCCGTTCGTTCGGCCCAGAACATCAAATGCGGATGCCAGTGGCCGGCCTCATCGCTCAGATAGCCTTGCTTCGACAGCATGTAGCACATGGCGCCAGCTTCGAGCGCGGGCAGTTCCTTCTTGTCCAGAGCGGAGTTGATGGCGTCGAGCATCTGGGTTTCCGATTTCCCCGCCAGGGCCAGCCGGGTTCTCGCGATGGTGATGGGGAGGTACGTTCGCACGGCCGGCGGATTGAAGCAGATCGGCCCCCGGATTTTGGGATTCCAGAACGCGGGATCCCCGAACCCCGCCGTCCACGAGCGTTCCACCATACACAGGAAACCGTTGGTGCCCTTAACTGCGGTTTTGTATCCTTGCCGCTCCAGGACCATCACCTCGGCGTTGTCCGAAATCGATTTTGGGGCGGCAGTTTTCGCCAAGGCTATTTCGGCGTCGGGGTCCGCAATCAAGTATTGGTCAAGCGGGCCCATGCTGGGATAGGGAGTGTGAGTGCTCTGCGCCTGTGCTACCAGGCCCAGTAGAAGCGCCGCCAGGATCATCCTTAGCATTCCGATCTCCCTCTGTGTCTCCTAGGATACGCTGAAATGCGTCTTGAGACCCGGATCGGCCGCGCCGGAACCAGGCCAAGTTGACGAAGAAGGCGAGGGTTCAGCAAAGTGCGGGGTACCACCTTGCGGTCGGTCGCGGGTGGCCTGAGCGAACCGTTCTTCTCCTGGTACAATCCACGCATGCACGGAAAACCCTGGGCCACAATTGCATTCGGTTCGCTCTTGCTCATTTCGGCAAGCTCCACGGGAGGACAGGGAGCGCAATCTCCGGAACCCGATAAGTCGAAGTCGACTGTCAGCGTGACACAGCGCGGGCGCATCCTTGGCATCGGCGGTGTCTTTTTCAAATCTGCTAATCGTGATCAGGCACGCGAATGGTATTCGAAGCATCTCGGACTCGCCGACAAGGGTCAAGGTGTGATGCTGCCATGGCGCGAACGCGACGACCCTCAAAAGGAGCACGTCACGGTTTGGGGCGTTTTCCCCGACTCCACTCACTATTTCGATCCCAGCCCGGCGCCGTTCATGGTCAACTACATCGTGGACGATCTGGATGCTCTGCTCGACCGCTTAAAACTCGAGGGGGTAAAGATTGACGCCAAACGGATGAATGAGTCCTACGGTCGCTTTGCCTGGATCTATGATGCCGATGGGAACAAGATTGAGCTCTGGCAGCCAACGGCGGCAAAACCCTGATAGGGCTTCTCGCGAAATGGCGATGACCGACCCCGACGGCCCGTACTGCCGGGCGAGTTTGGCAGGGTAGTCCCCAACCCGGGGATATGACTGCACGGCGACCGTGGTTCCAGGCGGCAGACCAGGCCCCCTACCGCCGGCCCGGCCCTCCGAGCGGCAGCGGTTCAACCTGGAACGGCGAGAGGGTCGCACCGGCGGTCCTCTGCTTCAAGCCGCGAGAACATAAAATGGATCGGCGACTTGCACACCGGCGGCGTTCCCGGCCGGCACGAGATCGACGGCACGCAGGAGCTAAACTACCGCGCGGTGGCGCAGGCCATCGAGGATCTGGACTACGCGGGTTTCCTCTCGCACGAGTTCCTGCCGTCGCGGGATCCGCTGGAATCGCTGCGCGCGGCGGTCGAGACTGGCGCGGTGTAGGGGACGAGGTGCGGGCGCAATAACGCGAATCGGCGTCAGGGGGGGCTTCCGGCTCGCAGCAGGACGCGAGCCGGCCCAAGGTCGCCTCGTGCATCGTCATCTCAACATTTCTCAGCTTTGGCTGGGCGTTGCTGACGCTGGATCCGCTAGCGCGAATCGCCCTCCGCCGGCCCCGTCGTAGCCAACTTGGCCCTTCGCCGCGCCGGGGTCAATGCCAGGAGGCAGCCTCCTCGGGTCATACAGCCAAAATCGATTGTACTTATCGCGGAAATCGTTTAAACTGGCATCGCTGGGTTGAGGGGATCTGTTAATCGCAAATCGGCTATCTGGAGCCAACCTACATGGGAAAGCTAGTCGCATCGAGGCGCGCGTTACTGGCGAGTCTGGCCGGAGCCGCGCTGCACTCCGGCAGTTTGCTGAAAGGCGCGAGTACCCGCCAACGTTCTCTGGTGTTCATCCGTCTGGTCAGCGACTCGGGTCTGGCGGCGATTGGCCCCGATGCGTCCGGCCATTCGCTTCCGGTCACAATAGCGGGCTCGGGCCGGCAGCTCGCTCTGCATCCGGCGCTAGTCGAAGTGCAGGCGCTTTTTGCACGCAGTTGCCTGGCGCTGGTGGACGAAACGGCCGTGGGCGGCCCGCAGCGGGGTTACGCGCCTAACGGCTTCGGCGCTCCCCAGTGGCTGATCGGGGCCGCCGGTGTGAGTGTTACGAATGCGCAACACGCCTACGGCTTCCGTTCCGGGCTCCTGATGCTTACGACGGGCCCAGACATGGCCGGGTCGCACCTGGACAATCCGTCGTTACTCACCCAGGCCAACCGCGGTAACTTCGTGTTTCCAAACTCCTCGATCGGGCGGCAATTGCGTCAGGTCGCCGGATTGGTTTCGGCCTCCGCCGGCCCGCGGCACTTCGTTGTGTCCCTTGGGGCTTCGCCCACAGTGGGTAGCGCCGCCGATCAGGCGGCCGCGCGCCTGGCCCAGCTTGACGCCGCGCTGGCGGCCTTTGCGGACGCCACGAACGCGATCGGCATGGCGGGGAGCGTTACGACGGTTACCGACCCGGACCTGGTCTCGGATACGGGCCACCGGTTGCTGCTGGTCGCGGGAGGCAGGGTGCTTGGCGGTCAGCTCTACAGCCTTGGGAACCGCGACGTCGATGGCCAACTGGCGCCATGGGCGGGACTCGGCACTGCTTTGCCGTCAGCCTCGATCGCGCGGTTCGTTTACTGAGACGGAGCGCGCGTGACGATCGCGTTAAAGGATTTCGCAGCCGAGATGTTCCAGCCTCTGGTGGGCCGCAAACTCGCGTTCCTGCGGCCAGCGTCCGCGGGTGCGCAGCGGGTGCGAGTGGAGCTGGAACTGATCGAGGTTCGCGTTTCGAAGTCCGGTGGTCAGGGCGGCATGCGCAGGCCGTTTTCCCTGTTGTTGACTCTCAGCCAGGAACCGGCGCTCGACGACCGCTTCCTGCACCAACTCGCCGAGTCCGGGTTCGAAGACTGCGAGTTGCTGCTCTCCCGCGTGTCTGTGCCGGAGCTGGACCGGCGCGACGGAACCATGTACTACGAAGCCGCTTTCGGATAAGGAGATGCCATGTCGGAACCGTATGTTGGCGAGATTCGAATGTTCGCTGGAAACTTCGCCCCGGCGAGTTGGGCCTTCTGCGATGGATCGCTGTTGTCGATTGCCGAGTACGAAGTGCTGTTTGTTCTGATCGGTACGACGTATGGAGGTAACGGAATCACCAACTACGCGCTTCCCGACCTACGCGGCCGCGCGCCGGTTCACCAGGGCGCGGGTTTCGTGATTGGACAGAGCGGCGGCTCGGAAAACGTTACCCTGACGCAGGCGCAAATGCCTTCGCACAGCCACGCGCCACAAGCGTCGACGGCCGGCAACGCAGCGAGCCCCATCGGCAACTTCTGGTCGGCCGACGCAGGCGGCAACGTGGCCTCCTATTCCAAAGTTCCGCCGGCCCCCAACGGCACGATGAATGCCGGCGCCATCGGTGCGGCCGGGTCGGATGTGTCGCACCAGAACATGCAGCCGTATCTGGCGGTTTCCTATATCATTTCCCTGTTCGGAGTCTTCCCGTCGCAGAACTAAGGAGAGCAGCATGGCAGACCAATTTGTAGCCGAGATCAGGATCTTCGGATTCAACTTCCCGCCGGTCGGATGGGCCGCGTGCCTGGGGCAACTGATACCGATCAGTCAGAATACCGCGGTGTTCTCCCTGGTCGGGACCTTCTACGGCGGTAACGGGAGTTCGAATTTCGCTCTCCCGAATCTTCAGGGTTTGGTGCCGATCGATCAGGGCAACGGGCCGGGCCTGACGCCGCGCGTTGTCGGCGAGACGGGCGGCACCGCCGCCGTGACGCTGGCGGCCGTCCCCCCTCACACCCATGCCGCGGCCTGCAATACGGCCAACGGCAACGACTATGGGCCGAGCAACGATGTCTGGGCCGCCGATGCCGCGGGGGGCAATGAATACGCCGCCGCCGGGCCGGGACAAATGAACCCGGCCTCGTTGAGCCCCGCCGGGGGCGGGCAGCCGCATAACAACATGCAGCCCTATGTGGCGATGAATTACTGCATCGCGCTCCAGGGAATCTTCCCGCCGCGCGGCTAGCTAAGGAGAGATCGAATGGGCACACCATACCTCGGCGAAATCCGGATTTTTTCCTTCGCGTTCGCTCCCAGGAACTGGGCTCAGGCGAACGGCCAGATCCTGCCGATCAACCAGAACCAGGCGCTTTTTGCCCTGCTTGGGACTACCTATGGAGGGGACGGCCAGACCACCTTTGCCCTGCCCAACCTGCAAGGGCGCGTCGCGCTGAGCTTCAGCTCCACGATTGTGCAGGGCGCCGTGGGTGGGGAGGCCGACCACACGCTCACGATTCCGGAGATGCCGTCGCACACCCACGTGCCCAAGGGCAACGATGCAGCCGGCAGCCAGCCGAGTCCGGCGGGCGGCTTCTGGGCCCGCGACTCGAATCTGAACGCCACCTTCGGCAAGTCGGCGAACGCGGCGCTGGCGCCTGCCGCCATCGCTAACACCGGGGGCAGCCAGCCTCATCAGAACCTGATGCCCTACCTCACGCTGAACTTCTGCATCGCGCTTTCGGGCATCTTCCCGAGCCGGAACTGACCGTGCCCGCGGAAGTGACCCTGCGGCCCGAGACCGAAGACGACATCCCGTTTCTGCTGGCGGTCTACGCCAGCACCCGCGCGGACGAAATGGCGCTGGTGCCGTGGACCCAGGCGCAGAAGGACGCGTTCGTCCTGATGCAATTCCGGTTTCAGCGCAAGCACTACCTGGAGAACTACGGCGGCGCGAGCTTCGACATCGTGATAGTGGAAGGCAGCGCCGCCGGGAGGCTCTACGTGTTCCGCGGCGCAAGCGAGATCCGGATCATCGACATCGCCCTGTTGCCGGCGTATCGGGGCCGCGGAATCGGAGGCGGGCTGCTGGCGAAGGTTCTGGACGAGGCGCGGCGCAACGGGCTAGTTGTGTCGATCCACGTGGAGCGCAATAATCCCGCGCAGCATCTCTACCAGAGGCTTGGGTTCCAATTCGCCGGGGAGCAAGGCCCGGTGTATCTGCTTATGGAGTACCGCGCGACTTCCGCTTGCTGACGCGCGCGGTTCGGTGCCACGCGCCGGCGCCCTAGGCGGCCGTCCGCTTGCGCCGCAGCAGGGCCAGTCCTGCCAGCCCGCCCATCAGGATGACAGCGGTCGAAGGCTCCGGCGTGGCGGCCGCCGTGTTCACCGTGAGCGTCGAGAAGTCCATGCCGCCGCCGTTGAAGGGCGTCACACCGAGCACCCCGACTCCGTTCTGGAGCGAAAGGTTGAACGTCGCCGATCCGGTGGCGAGTTGCGCGAAGGTCGTCGATGGCAGAGTGATTGTGTACCAGAGGAGCTGGCCGCTCTCGGTGTTCGGGTTGGCCTTGAAGGCCGTGTCCAGGACGCCCGTCAGAAGGATCCCGTTGATGTCGAACGAGGCCACATGGCTGACCGTGGTGTCCATGGTGTCGAAATCCCAGGACGCAATCAGCAAGGTCGCCGAACTGACGGAGCCAGCGACCGGACCGTAGCCGTTGAAGGTCCAGCTCTCGGAGAAGTTCGGGCCTGCAACGTCGCTGCCGATGACGGTGTTAAACGGCGCAACGTCCGAAATTCCTATGAACGTCGCGCTGCCGACAGTCGCGCCGTTGACGAAGTCCTGATTGCCGAGTTGCTGAGTCAGCGTCGCTCCCCATCCCGGAGAGGCCAGAAACGCAGCAGCCGCCATGAGCATCGTCAGTCGAAATCGCACAGTCGCCTCCTCTTGAGAGCCAGCCCTTCAGCCCGATGATATGAATGCTATCACTGAAAGGGCCGCATTGCAAGAAATTAACGTGATTTCCGGAGGCTAAAGTGGCCCTACCGCCCGCCCGGGCATGCGACCGGGGTCCCAGCGCCGTAGGCCCGGTGGCGTCCCCGGCCGGCACACGGGTTTCCTCGGGACCGGTGCGGGATCCGCTCGATCGGTGCGCGCGGTCGCCGGGACTTGTTCGTGGCGCGGGCGACCGGGTGCAGGCGCACGCCCTGAGGTCTACAATGGCCAGAAAGCTACAATGACGCAAATACTCCGATATTACGCGGTACTGACGGGCGACATCATAGGTTCGAGCGGCCTCCGGCCTGCCCAGATGAAATCGGTTCGCTTGTCGCTGATGGACGCAGTGGACGTGGTGAAGCGATGGAAGCGGGGGTTGGTTCAAGGAAGACCCGAGTTCTTTCGCGGCGACGGCTGGCAGCTGCTTCTGACCGACCCGGCGATGGCGATGCGGGCTGCGATCTTCCTTCGTGCCTCATTGCTGGCAAGAGGTGTGGCGGACAGCAGGATCGCGATAGGGTTGGGAGATGGCGAACGGAGCCCCGCTCAGAGGGTTTCGCTGGCGACCGGAGAAGCCTTCGCTCTCTCAGGCCGCGCCTTGGACGAGATGACCCAGTATTCGAGCATGGCGATTGAAATCCCGAAATCGTCCGGGCTGCTGTCTGACTGGCTGCCCGTAGTCGGCCATTTGTGCGATTCCCTCATTCGGCAATGGACCAGGCGCCAGGCCGAGATCGTGTGCGTGGCCATTGACCCCAAGGAGCCCGACCATGAGAGAATCGCGCGATCGTTGCGGCCAAGGGTATCCAAGCAAGCTGTGGGAAAGGGACTCCAAGGGGCGAACTGGCATGTGATCCGGGAGACTCTTCATCGATTCGAGGAGACAGAGTGGAAAGCTGTTTTGCCGTCGAGGGGTTCGCCCGGGATGAGCCGTTCGCTCGCTGACAACCAAAAAGGGTTGTCTGGGCTGAGACAACCGAAAACGGTTGTTTAGAGGTTATGGGCGAAACCTTCTGCGCTCTGCTGACCGCATACCTGCTTGGAGGCTTCGTCCTTCCGGCGGAGTGGATGAGCCAGCGGCGGCACGCCATCCGGCACCTGATCCTCCGGGCCGCTGTGGTCATGCCGGCATCGTGGCTGCTGCTGGGAACATTCCAGTGGCGAATCCTTCTCGCCATCCTGCTGACGCTCGTCCTTATGGCCATACTGCGGGCGTATGCGCTTCCGGATTCGGTTGCATCGTTTCTCTTGGACCAATGCTTGCACTTCACAGTCCTGCTTGGGCTGGCGTGGCATTTCGCGGACGCGATCAACGTCGGGTGGTGGACTACCGGTGTGAAGCCCGATCTGTCGAGGTGGTATTTCGCCGCTCTGGCCTGTCTCTCGGGAATCGTTCTCTGTGTGCCGGCGGGGGGAGTTCTCATCGCTAAGCTGACCAAGCCCTTCACTCGCGAGATTCGCGACGACGACATCGCGGGACTGACACACGGAGGCAAATACATCGGCTGGTTAGAGAGGATTCTGGTTATGCTGCTCATGCTGATGGGGCAGCCCAATGGGATAGGCTTCCTGATCGCCGCAAAGTCGATCCTTCGATTCGGCGAGATCAAGGATGCAAGCCAGCGCAAGGTCGCCGAGTACATCATCATCGGCACATTCCTAAGCTTTGGCTGGGCGTTGCTGATTAGCTTGTTGACGCAAAAAGCTATCGAGCACTGGATCCGCTAGCGAATCGCCCCTACCGCCCGGCCGGCAGTTCAACCTGGAACGGCGTGCAGGCGGCCGTCCGAGCCCATCGCCCGTCGGCCGGACACTGGGGCGACATGCGATAGGACGGCTTGAGAGGCGGGGGCATTAGCGTATATTGAGGGCTAGCGAAATGTTCGAGCAACCGAGGACGGAGTTGGGCTTGGATTGGCGGCGCGTTGTCGGTATTGTGCTCGTTCTCGCGATGGCCATAACGATCTGGACCTCCAAATTGTTCCCGTATGT
This sequence comes from Bryobacterales bacterium, assembly GCA_963841635.1. Taxonomy (GTDB): domain Bacteria; phylum Acidobacteriota; class Terriglobia; order Bryobacterales; family Bryobacteraceae; genus DASWZN01. Next base: position 4,756,643 of record CAWJDO010000002.1, on the reverse strand, counting down.
CGTCGGCGCCGGGCTCGTTTCCATAGTCATCTGGGACGCCCTGTGGCAACGCAGGCGGAAGGCAGCTCTTCGAGCTATGGCTAATCGACGCGGGTTTGCGTATCTGGGCCAGTGGATCCCCTGCTCACTCACCTTACGCGGAACGCCGTTCGAGCGGGCAACTTGGATCTGGAACGTCATCGACGGAGATAGCCAGGGGATCAGGGTCATCGCTTTTGACTGCGACATTGGCAGCGGAAGAGGCAGCTGCCGCCGCACGGTAATCGCAGCGCAAAGCGCTAGGGACGTCTTCGGGGCGGTGAAGTTCAGGCGAGATCTTACGGTTGACCGCTCTGGTGACTGGATCCTCTTGTATCAACCGAAAACGGTCTCTCTCATCTCTGGACTGATGACCGTTCCCGAGATCGAGGCCCACTTCGATGCGATCGAGGTCCCAGCGCCGTAGGCCAGTGGTCTGACGCTCCCTCACGGTCGCGGTTCGGTGCTGGCACGGAACTACCGCCCGCCCGGCCCGCCGACCGGCAGCATTTCCACCTGGAACGGCGAGAGCGTCGCGCCTACGTGCATCTGCTTCGCGCCGTCTGAAAAATCCAGATACAGGCGGCCGTCCGAGCCCATCGCGCCTGTGCCCTTATACGACGCATCGCCCACCGTCATGGCCAGATCGGAGACCCGCAGGAATGGCCGGCCGCGCGCCACACTGAACGCGAAACTGCCGGAGACGGCCTGCGCCTCGGTGTCGCTGGCGAGCGTGACCGAACGGGCTTTGAAGGAGCCGTCCATGCGGAGGTTCTTCAACAGGTCCACGCCGCTGCCCGAAGTCTGCAGCGTGCCGTGGCCGTCCCATTTGCCATCCAACCACGCGACGCCGCGAACGCGGGCCGACATGCGGTAGGACGGCTGGCTGCCCCGCAGGTTCGCGCTCAAACGCCCAGCCAGCGAACCCGCCCCAAACTGCGCCGTCAGGTCGGTGGCCTCGATCGCCGTTCCATCCCAGCGCACGTGCATGCGAACCTTGTCGAGCGGCATCCCCACCACGGTCAGCGAGCCGATATCGATCGCGGCCTCGGCGTGCCTGCCGGCGAGCCACTCCGGCGCCTTCGCGCGGCCGAATCGAAGGGCTCGGCTGAACAGACTCTCCTCGCGCCGCAGGGACGGCATCAGCAGCCGCTCCAGTTCTTGCGCATCCACGCTAACGGCGGCGATGTGGAGCTGATCGGGCTGGTCGGCTGCAGCCGTGTAACGATATTCGCCCTTGAAGTCGATCGCTCCGGCGCGGCCCTCGATGCGGTCCATCAGAAAACCGTCGTCGCGCAGGGTCACGTGTGCCGAGGCCAGTTCGAGGGGGTCCGCAATCCCCGGCACTTCGACGCTCGCGCCCTCGATCTGAAAAGCGCCCGTCCAACGGCCCGCGGGGTCGCCCTGCTTCCGGTATTCGAGCTGGCCATACCAGCTCCCTTTCGTCAACTGGTCGAGCAGCGGGACGCCTCCGAACAGCCGTGTGGCATCCGGCTGCCCGCCGCCGATCGGCAGCCCCGAGGCGCTGATCACGGCATCCAGCGTCTGCGTTCCCCATACGTATTCGGCCGCCGCCACCGCGGTCTGGCCGCCCGCCTCGAACTGCGACGGCTGCAGGTGGATGCTGTCCCCGTCGAACAGCAGCCGCGCCGAGCGGAGCGCGATGGGCGGGGCTCCCGGAATCGTCACTGTAGTCTCGCCGGAGGCGACCAGGCCCACCACGCCCGTATCCGGCGAGTAGCCGACGGCGCCGCTCAGTTCGCCCGCGACGGTGACGCCCTCCGCCAGTTGCTGTCCCATGTGCCGCGCCACGTCCGGCAAGGGCGCCAGGGGAAAACGATCCAGCGTGGCCAGCGCGGCCCAGTGGGGCTGCGCCAGGTAGTCTCTCACGCGGAACTCGAGGGCGACCGGAAGCGCCCCGCCCTCCGTAGGCGCGGTTTCGAGCGCCAACGTCTGTGCGATCAGGTCCAGCCGGCCGCGAAACTCCACCGGCCACCCTTCACCGTGCGGCGGCAGCAGGTCCCAGCGGTGTATGTCGCGGAGCTGTACCTCGCCGGTGATTTCGACATCCGACGGCGGCCCCGCCAGCCTGACGCTGGCGCCGATCTGGCCGTGGACTCCGAGATCGTGGCCGTGCGCCAGCCGGATCAGGTCCGAAAGCGAGCTGCGCGCCAGTTCGACCGACGCCTCGATACGGCCTCCGTTGTCGCCCGGGTGCCAGCGGCCGCGCGCCGTGAACTGGCCGAAGCCCTGGGAGCCGCGGTCCGTGCGCGCCGGCGCGCCTTCCAGGCGCAGCCGCCACTCGCCGTTCGGCGTCGTCGGCGGGAAGATGTCGAGGCTGGTGTCCGCCAGGTAGAAGATAGACTTGGTGTCGCCGAGTTTGAAGTTGATGCGCCCGCTGCGAACCAGAATCTCGGGCAATCGCATCCGCGCGGCTGCCGCACCGGCCGTCCGGCCCAGCAGCGCCGCGAAATTCCAGTGCCCTCCCGCGGGACGCGCCAGGTTGATGCTCGTATCCTCGAGCTTCAGGCTCGAGAATTGCAGCCGTCCGGTCCAGAGGCTCTTGAAGCTGACGCGAGCCGTCATCGACTCGACGTAGGCGAACGGCTCCAGGCCCACCGCCGGGTCCTCGTGGATGACCACCTTGTCCACGGAGAATCCAGGGCCGCCGAACAGGTCGAGGTGCACTTCGCCGATCTCGACTTCGCGGCCCAGCGCCTGACTCAGGCTGGCCTTGACGCGCGCGCCGAAACGGTGCGCATCGACCAGCGGCGCGACCAAGCCGATAACCACCACCAGGGCGACGCCCGCCAGCCCCAGCCGCCAGATCGTTTTCTTACGAAGCCTCATGTCAGTCCGCCCAGAGAGCGATAGGCCTCCGGGTCGTCGACGTCCCGCAGAATGCCCGGGTCGTCTACGTCAACATAGCAGGCTTCGGCGGCGTGCCGGTGAACGATCTCGCGCGCCTGCGCCTCGACAGGCAAGGCCAGGAACTCGGGGATCAACCTGCGCGGGACGCATACGGGATGACCTCGGCGGCCCTGAAAGCGCGGAATCGCCAGCCCAGAACCGCCACCCCGCAAAAAAGCCGCCACTACACCCGCAACAGTGTCAGCCAGCACCCGCGGGAAGTCTACAGGCGTAAAAATGACCCCCGCGGCCTGCTCTGGGACCGCCCGCAGGCCGCACTGGAGCGAGCTGAGTTGCCCCTCTGGATACCGCTGGTTGACCACGAAAGTAGCCTGCGACGCGCGGGCCGAGCCTTCGCGGATCGTGTCCGTATGGGCTCCAAGTACAACAATTATCGGGTCGGCGTGGGCTGCCAGCAGGCCGATCATGCGGTCCAGGAAGTTCTCCGGGGGATCCCAGCCAGGGGCCGGCAGCAGCGCCTTGGGGCGCCCCATACGGCTCGATTCGCCGGCAGCCAGGATCACTCCGGCCAAAAGGGTCCGGTGGTGCGGATTGAGGTCCGCGGGGGTCACTTCAGATGGGCCTTCAGACGCTCGTTCGCGAACAGGGATTTCGAGAGGCTTTTCCACTCCGGCGGCGCGCTGCGTCTCACCGCGATCATCTCCGCGACAACCGAGACGGCGATCTCCTCCGGCGTGACCGCGCCGATCTCCAGGCCCATGGGAGCGTGGAGGCGCTCGAACGCCGTCGCCGGAAGGCCTTCCTTCTCCAGTTCGCGAACTACCGAGATCACCTTGCGCTGGCTGCCGATCATGGCGATGTAAGCCGCGCGGGTGCCCACCGCCCAGCGCAGCACTCGCATGTCGTCGCGGTGGCCGCGGGTCACGATCACGATGAAGCTGTTCTCGCTAACCTCAAGGCGTGGAAAGACTTCCTCGTACTCCCCGGCAATCGCTTCGTCGGCATCGGGGAACCGCTCGCGGTTGGCGAATGCCTCGCGGTCGTCGACGATCACGGTGGCGAACCCGGCCATCCCGGCGATCTTCGCCAGGCCTTTCGAGATGTGGCCGCCGCCGAAAAGGAACGCCCGGGGCTGGGGCTCGACAGGCTCCACAAAGACCTCCAACTGGCCGCCGCAGATCAGGCCGTTGTCGTAGGCGGCATCCTGGCCCAGGTTGAAACTGAGGCGCCGGGACTGGCCGGTTTCCATCGCCTCGCGCGCCGCGTTCCAGACCTCGGCCTCGACGCAGCCACCCCCGATTGTGCCGGCAATCGACCCGTCTTCGCGCACCAGGAGCTTGGCTGTCTGGTAGCTCGGAATGGACCCCCGCACCTCTACAATGGTTGCGAGTGCGCATTTCTGGCCCAAACGGCGCAGGCGGACCAGTTCCTCGTAGACGTCCACTGCGGCGATTATAACATCTCAAGATTCAGTAACATCAGTACTATAGGCAGTTTTAGGATTTCGTGATATGATCCGCTGTAAAGCTGAATCAGGTAGCTTGGCCGTCGGGTTGGCGCTAGTGTTCGACCTCGACGGCGTGATAGTGGACTCCAACCGGGTTCACTCGGAAGCTTGGCGCGAGTACCTCCGGCGGTGCGGGCGCGAAGTGCCGGGGGATTTTGACGTGCGGATGTTCGGCAAGCGCAATGACGACATCGTCCGCGACGTGTTCGGTTGGGATCTCGAGCCCGCCGAGGTCCTCCGCCACGGTGCGGAGAAGGAGAGACTGTACCGGGAAATGATGGGCCCGGAGTTGCGGGCTCACCTCGTTCCAGGGGTGGCATCCTTCCTGGAGCGGCACTCGGACATGCCGATGGCAGTGGCGACCAACGCGGAAGCGCCCAATGTCGATTTCGTACTCGGCGAAGGCGATCTGAGGAGATTCTTCCGCGCGGTTGTGAACGGGGACCAGATAGAGCGGCCGAAGCCGGATCCGGAAGTCTACCTTCGCGCGGCCGCGCTACTCGGTGTGCCCAGCGTGAATTGCGTGATCTTCGAGGACTCGAAGACCGGTATCCAGGCGGGGCGCGCGGCGCGCGCTCATGTGGTGGCTGTCAATGCCGCGGCGCCGGCTTCAGAGTTGCCTCAGGTGGAGATGAACGTCCGGGATTTTTTGGATCCCGGGCTTGAACAGTGGCTCTCAGAGCTGCAGCCCGATCGCTGACGCGCCTTTTCGCCGGCGCGATGGCGGCGGCCGTCTTACTGGCCGCACCTCCCGGTGACAACACTACATCTGTCTCTCTTTCGAACGCACCCTCCCTCGAAGGCCAGATTGTCACCGTCTCCGGCCTGGCGTCGGCCAAACCGATTGCGTACGGCTCCTACAGCCAGGTGGCGATCCAGGACGGCGACGGCTACGGCCTGATCCTCGAAGGTACGCCCGAGGAATTCGGCGCCGTCGGGTCAGGGGCGCGGGTGGAAGCCCGGGGTACGGTTTCGAAGCGCGCCGGCTTGCCCGTGCTGCGCGTGAGCCGCATCGACGTGTTGTCGCAGGATGTGGCGCCGGAGCCCAGGACAACCGATCCGGACGAACTGCGTTCGCTCAAGAGCATGGGCGTGCTGGTCTCTTCGACCGGACGGGTGGTGGATAAAGGCGAGAGCACCCCGGGCCAGTATCTGATGATCGGCGACGTGAAGAAGCCCTTGCGGGTTCTCCTGCCTGCGTCGGCCGGCGCCGCGGGGCTCGACCGCTTCGAAATCGGGGACCGCGTCAAGGCCACCGGCATCGCGTCCCAGTACAACCGCTCGTTCCAACTGGTGCTGGCAGGGGACACCGGCGTCGTGCCGGCTGGGAAGAGATGGTTGATCGCTCCCGAATGGTTCGCCGCGCTGCTGGCCTTCCTGGCGTTCCTGCTCGCGCTGTGGTGGGTGCGGGAGCGCCGCCAGTCCGGGCAGCGCAACATGGTGCGGACGTTCTACGCCTTGGGCGAAGACGTCATCGCGATTGCGTCGCCGGCGGATATTCTGCAGCGGCTCGCCGCGGCGCTACCGCACGCGCTACGGGTGTCCGGCGTTCACCTCTACATTTACAACCGCGGCGCCAAGGTGCTGGACCGTGTCGGTTCCGGCGCGGACGCCACTCCGGTCGCGGTGGCTGCCGAGGCGCCCGAAGGCTCGTTGCCGCTCGGCGCGGCCGCCTGCTTCCGCAACCAGGCGATGCTGACCATTTCGAATACGAAGACCAGCCCCTTCTTCCCCGACGGTCGTCCGGGCCGCACTCCCGGCTCCGTCATGTTCGTCCCCATGCTCGCGGAGCAGGAAGTGCTGGGCGTGCTGGAATTGTACGACTGGAAACCCGAGCACGAGTTCAAGCTGGACGAGCGCGTTTCGACGCAGCACCTCGCTAACCAGATCGGAATCGCGCTGCGGCTGGCGGAAGAGAAGACCGTGCGCGAGCAGCTGTTCCGCAGCGAAAAGCTGGCGGCAGTGGGCCAATTGATCTCCGGCATCGCCACCGAGCTGCGCGCGCCGCTGGATAGCATTTCCAGCCTGGCCGAGCAGATCGTTGCCGCCTCCGTCGCGCGCTGGGAAGATTTCGACACCATCTCGTCGGAGGCCCACAAGGCCTCGGACATCGTGACGCGGCTGGTCTCCTTCATGCAGCCGGAGCGCGGCGAGGCCAAGCGGATCGAGTTGAACGGTCTGCTCGGCAGCCTGTGCGACTTCCGGCGCCAGGAGTGGGAATCGCGCGGTTTCGAGGTGAAGACGATTCTGTCGCCCACTCCCATCCAGGTGCTTGGTTCCCAGGGTCAGTTGGAGCGCGTGTTCCTGGACCTTCTGGTTCAGGCCGAGCACGCTCTGGCGGAGTCCGTCGAGAAGCGGCTGATCGTCGCCACCAGCACGCTGGCTCAGCGCGTTCTGGTGGAGATCGAGTACACCAGCTCGGGGACCAAGGGCGCTTGGAGCGGCTTGGCCGGCACCAACCTGGCCGAGCACGTGGACGGCGTCTCGCGCGGTATCGTGCGGAGTCACGGCGGCGAGCTGCGCATGATCCGCAACGCCCAGGGCGATTGCCGTCTGGAGATCGAATTGCCGGCCGCGCCGGCCTGGGCCGCCGAGGCGGGCGGTGCGGTGCGCGCCTTCACCTGCCTGGTGGTCGAGCCGGATACCACCGCCCGCGAGGAACTGGTCCGGATGCTCACGGGGCGCGGCTGCCGCGTGATTCCCGCCACCAGCGGCGAGGCCGCCTCCGAGCTGGTGCAGCGTCTGCGTTTCGACATCGTGTTCTGCTCGGTGCGTTTGCCGGGCCTCAACTGGATCGAGTTCTCCGAGGGAGTACGGAGCGAGACCGGCGCCTTCGTCCTGCTCACCGAGGGTTTCGACTTCGAGCTCTCGCGCGGCCTGCTGAGCGCCGAGAGCCACCTGCTCACCAAGCCGGTCATCGAACCCGAGCTCGACCAGGTGCTGGGCGCCGTCGAGTCGCGCCTGGTGACCGCCGAGTCGCGGCTCCTGGTCATGCGGCCGCCGAGCAAGAAGGCAGCCGGCTTAAATAACTAGGTAGTGCGCTGTAGATTCCGCCCATCGGAATTGGCCGCGAACCCGGGACCGGCTCGAATTTCGCCGTACTTCGAAATTCGTGCCTGTCCCACCGCTGGCCTTCTGTCACCGATACTGCTCGAGATTGATTGGCGGCAAACCCGGGACCGGCTCGAATCTCGCCGCCCTTGAAAATTCGTGCCTGTCCCACCGCTGGTCTTCTGTCACCGATACTGCTCGAGATTGGCGACCCACTACACTAGCCGGCAGCTATCACGCTCGCGGTTCTGCAACGCACCTCCCGCCTCCCGCGTAGAATACAAATAGATGACTATCGGACGGCTCATGCTGGTTGTTGCGCTCGGCTGCGTTTGCTCGGGTATGTTTGCGGCCGAGGAAGAGAAATACACCGGACCGCGCCCGCCCAAGCCGGATCTGCCCTACCTGATGCACGCCGACAACCTCATCCCCACCGAGGCCGGAGAGGCGCGCGAGGACCGCAAGGGCAAGAACGATTCGACCTACACCATATCCGGCGCGACCTCGCCCGCACGGACGCCGCTGGCCGAGCCGATCTTCCTGTTTGAGTCCGACAAGATCGCGCCCGAGTCGTTGCAGCTCTTTCGTCTCGAGGTGAAGGGCGGCAACCGCGAGGTGGTGATCGGCAAGAGGAAATCCGGCCGCGCGCTGCACCTGTCGGTCAAACCCTTGGGGGGACGGCTCTATCGCATCGAGGTCAACGAGGGACTGGGACTCGAAAACGGCGAGTACTCGCTCAGCCCCGAGAGCTCGAATACCGTGTTCTGCTTCGCCGTCTACTGAACTCAGCACCGAACCGCGACCGTGAGGGAGCGGACGCCGTAAAATTAAGTCTGATGACTTCATCCAACCTTCTTCTCGCACTTGTGGTGGCGGCGCTCGCGTTGAGCGCCGATCCGCTCGACGACGCGCGCAACCGCCAGGACCGGGGCTACATACGGTGGGCTGTGTCCCAGGCGGATGCCGCCGCCAGGAAGAATCCCAAAGATCCCGCGGCGCAATACCGTCTCGCGGTGACTCAGTCGATTCGCGCCGAGGTGGCGCTCGAAGTGCACGACAAGGCGGTCGCTCAGAGCGCGGCCGAGGATGGATACGATGCCGCGCAGCGCGCCGTGGAACTGCAGCCGCGCGCGGCTGAATATCACCGCATCCTCGGTACTCTGTGCGGACAGGTGATACCCGCGAAGCTCTGGCTCGCGGTGCGGTACGGAGGATGCGCGCGTACCGAAATCACCCGCGCCATCGAGTTGGACGGCAAGTCCGCCAAAGCCTATCTGAGCCGGGGGGTCGGCAACTACTATCTGCCGCCGGGGATGGGAGGCGGGTTCGATTTGGCGTTGCGCGATTTCGACAAGGCCATACAGCTCGATCCCAACCTTGCCGACGCCTATTTGTGGCGCGGCATCGCGCTGCGCAAGCTCCACCGAAACGCCGAGGCCTACCGTTCCATCGCCAGGTCGCTCCAGCTGAATCCAGGACGCGTCTGGGCGAAGGAGCAGCTCGCCAAAACGCCACAGCGCTAGCCGGCGCTTCGCGCGCGACACTCAATCCGGGTGGACGCCCACATGGGCTTGCGTCGATGCTCGATGCGCCGGGACGGCTGCGACTGGTTCATGTCCAACCCACTGACCGTGCGGGGCGTCTCGGATCGACACGAACGTCGATTTGCGCGCCACGGGGCAGGCGACGGATCACGCTGCTGACCGACTCCTCCTCGCCTGGGTATCGAAGCATCAGCCATGTTCTTACCTCGCCCGCACACCGCTCTCCCGCGAACTCATAGCTGTAGAAGATGACAAGCCAACCATTCTGGCCGGCCGCCAGGAACTCGTAGCCCTCTACCGTTGCCCTGACGGGTGACCACGTTCCCGAGCAGCGTCTCCGTACAATTTGGCGGAGGGACCAGAGGATTTCGCTGTAGCCGAACACCGGCCGAACGGTATACAGTTCCACGACACCACGTTATCACCGGCGGCAAGAGATGGACGCAGACGCAGTGGCCTTCCTGGTGGTCTCGCACGCCGCGGCACTAGCCCGCGCTCAGCACCCAACCGCGACCGGGGAGCGGACGCGCCACCGCAACCCAGCCGATCCCACACACGTCTCACAAGTATGAAGAGACTGCTTCTGGGAATACTGGGGTTTCTGTTCGCGGCCCCGTTTGCTTTTTCGGGCGACCTCTTCTCTTTTGGGATCAAGGGAGGAGTGCCTCTAAACGACGCCTTCAACGCGGCCACAACCGGGCAAGTCAGTTACCTGAGTAACACCAAGCGATTCGTGGTGGGGCCGGAGTTCGACATAAATCTGCCGGCGGGCTTCGCTGTCGAAGTGGACGCGCTGTACCGGCGCCTCGACTTCGAATCGAACTCGAACCTGGTGGATGTCGTCGAACACCAGGCCACCACCGCCAACGCCTGGGACATTCCGCTTTTAGTGAAGTGGAGGTTCGCGCCTATGGGACCCGTCCGTCCTTATGTCGGTGGTGGACCGACGTTTCGCGGCCTCACGAACATCAATCAGGTGGCGACCTTCTTCGGGGAGGGTCCCGCCAGATCAACCACCACCAGCTCGCCATCGGAATTGAACGACAGGTTCGTCACCGGCTTCACGGCCGTCGCCGGGCTTCAGCTATTCAAACACGTGTCGCCGGAAATCCGCTACACCCGCTGGGGATGGGACTCGTTTCGGAACCCCGGGTCGGCCTTCCGCTCCAATCCCGATCAGTGGGATTTCATGCTGGGCGTGACGTTCTGAGCAGAAAGCTCTCCACCTCGGCGCGCGTGGGCATGGAGGACTGCGCGCCGGAGCGCGTCACCGAAATAGCGGCGGCGGCACTCCCGAACCGCAGCGCATCGGGGATTGGCTTTTCGTCCGCCAGGGCCACGGCCAGCGCACCGTTGAACGCATCGCCCGCGGCGGTTGAATCCACCACCGCGACCGGGAAAGCGGGCTGGTAGAAGGTCCGCTCGCCGTCGTCGTAGAAACATCCCTGATCGCCGAGTTTGAACACGACCGCCTTGGCTCCGAGTCCCCGCAGTGCGGCCGCCAGCGCCGGAGCGTCCGAGGCCGGCACACGCGCGGGAGGACGTCCCAGCAGCACCAGCGCCTCGCCCTCGTTGGGCGTCAGGATGTCCACCGCGCCGAGCAACTCGCGGTCGAGCGGTCGCGCCGGCGCGGGATCGAGAATTGTGCGCGCCCCTTCCTCGCGGGCCAGCGCCAGAAGCGCCCGCACCGTATCGAGCGGCGTCTCGAGTTGCGCCAGGAGAAACGCGGCGCCGCTAAAGGTGCGCCGCAATCCTGCGACATCCGCCGCCACGAAGGCATGGTTCGCACCCGAGGCCACCACGATCGAGTTCTGCCCCTGCGCGTCCACCCAGATCAGAGCCACGCCGGTGGCCGCGGATTTGGTCCCGACGATCGCGCTGGTGTCGGCGCCCGCGGCGGCCAGGCTGGCCTTCAGGTGATCCGCAAACAGGTCGTAACCCACGCGGCCCGCCATGCGAACCGCGATCCGCCGCCCCGCGAGGTGCGCCGCCGCATAGGCCTGGTTGGCGCCCTTCCCGCCGGGAATCATCTGGAAATCGCGGCCCAGAATCGTCTCGCCCGCTGCCGGAAGGCGTTCCACACGCACCACGAAATCCATGTTGAGGCTTCCGGCTACGACGATGACGGGTTTGGCGGGGGAAGGCTGATCGCTCATCGTGCCAGATCGATGCCCAGTTTCTTGAGCTCTTCCTGGTAATACCGGCGCAGCAGGATGTCCCACTCCTCGCTGCCTTCGGGGATCTCGCGCTTCTGCGATCGGATCTTCGTCCGGGCGGCTCGGTCCACCTTGTCCTCGGTGAGCAGCAGCTCGGTGATCAGCTTCACAATCTCCAGCCGCACTTCGTTGGGCTGCTTCTTCAGGCGCACCTGCCGGGCTTTGCGCAGCGAGGAGACGATCTTGTGCGACATCTCGATCACCTTGTCGCGCGACAGCTTCATGTTGTCGCCGGTGTCGCGGCCGGCAGCGCGGATCACCTTGCGCTGCGTGATCAGCGTGTTCTTGATGCGGCGGAACATCTCCTGGTAGCTGACGTCGTTCTTCCGCATGTAGTCGGCATACTGGGCCAGGATCTCGCGCACCTCGTCGTTGAGGCGATCCTCCACCTGCAGTTCCTCGGTAATGATGCCGTTGAGGAGCTCGCCGACCACCTGCGGTTCGACGGTTTCAATCAATGTGGGCGTCAGCTTCTTGACCAACTCGCGCGACAGATAGGCGACAAATTCTCTGGCTAGTAGCATGAGGCGGAACCCGCGGCGCTCCCGCAAACCTTCATCGAGCGCGGCACGGGGCTTTCGAAAACCATGGCTCTAGGATAGTGTACTATACGGGAGATTTTCACGAGTCGCCGCGATGGTGCTCGAGAAAATCCTGGTCGATCGTCTTGCGCCCGCGGAAGCCTTCCTGGGTGCCGTGCCAGAACTGGATTTCGCGCTCTCCCATCTTCCAGCACAGGCACACTTCCTCTCCGCGGAGCAGCGTCGGAAAATCCAGCAGGCCCACGTCCAGGTCCTTCACCTGGCAGCCGGTCTCGTGGATCGCTTCCAGAACGTCGCGCAGATGGGCGGTGGCCGTGTCGCGGCGCGAGACCGCGTCGAGAAGCTTCCGGCGGTCCACCTGCGCGCCTCCGGCCAACCGGATCCGTTCGGACTCCGCTCCCAGTTCGCCCGCCGCCTGGGCCGCCGATTCTTTCAGGGAGATTGCCCGCCGCAGCCGTTCTTCGAGCGCCGGAATCAGCGCCTGCGCCTCCGCGAGAGTGAAGTATCGGGGCATGGGTCAGGGCCGTGGGGCAGGACTCCAGTCCTGCAGCGGGTCTCCAGACCCGCCTCCGCCCCACTCAGTTCGCGGTGCCGTTGTACCTCCGGGCCACGTAGTCCTCCAGAATCGCGACGAACTCCGGGACGATCCGCTCGCCCTTGAGCGTCGTCAGCAGCCGCCCGTCCACGTACACCGGCGCCTTCGGATCTTCCGCCGTGCCGGGCAGGGAAATGCCGATATCGGCGTGCTTCGATTCGCCCGGCCCGTTCACGATGCAGCCCATCACCGCCACGCGCATTTCCTCGATGCCCGGGTGCGCGCCCTTCCAGACCGGCATCCGCTCCCGCAGGTAGGTCTGGATCTGCCCCGCCATCTCCTGGAAGAACGTGCTGGTTGTGCGCCCGCAGCCGGGACACGCGGTCACCTGCGGCGTGAAGCTGCGGATTCCGAGCGATTGAAGAACCTGCTGCGAAACCAGCACCTCCTCGGTCCGGTCCCCGTTCGGCGCCGGCGTGAGCGACGCGCGTATGGTGTCGCCGATCCCGTCCTGAAGCAGAATCGAGAGAGCGGCCGTGGTGGCCACGATGCCCTTGGCGCCGAGACCCGCCTCTGTGAGCCCGAGGTGCAGCGGATAATCGCAGCCCGCGGCCAGCGCGCGGTAGACCTCCACCAGGTCCTGAACCCCGCTGACCTTCGCGCTCAGAATGATCCGGTCGTGGCCCAGGCCGTATTTCTCCGCCGCCTCCGCCGATTCGATGGCGCTCGCCACCATGGCCTCGATCATCACGCCGCGCGCGTCCTTCGGCTCCGCCGCGCGCGCATTCTCGTCCATCTTGCGCGCCAGCAGCGTCTGGTCGAGCGATCCCCAGTTGACTCCGATGCGCACCGGCCGGCCATATTCGACGGCCACCTCGATCATGGTGCGAAAGTTGTCGTCGTGCTTCCGCCCGATGTTCACGTTCCCGGGGTTGATGCGGTATTTCGCCAGCGCCCGCGCGCACTCCGGGTACTTCTTGAGGAGGATGTGGCCGTTGTAGTGAAAGTCGCCGATGATAGGAACGCCGGTCCGCTCCACGATCTCGGGAACCGCGCGGGCGGCTTCCTCGGTGTTCACCGTCACGCGCACCAGCTCCGAGCCCGCGCGCGCCAGAGCCAGCGTCTGATCGACGGTGGCCTGGACATCGGCCGTATCTGTGTTGGTCATCGACTGCACCACCACCGGATGGCCCGACCCGATCTTAACCCCTCCGACGTCGGCAACCGCGGTGGCGCGTCGTGTATGAAGCGCCATTCGTCTCATTGTAACAGCCGCGGCGCGCTATCCTGCGAGTGATGCCTGCACCCAGCACCGGACAAGCCAGCGACGCCGCCCTGATTCAGATCGTGGACACCGCGCTGGCCCAGGCCGCGTGCCTCAGCGGACCGTGGCTGGTGTGCCGTCCCGGATGTACGCAGTGCTGCCTGGGACCGTTCTCCATCAACCAACTCGATGCACGCCGCCTGCGGCAGGGCCTCGCCGCTCTCGAGATTTCCGATCGGGATCGTGCCGGGCGCGTGCGCGAGCGAGCCCGCGCCTATACCGAAACCGACGACGAGCCGTGTCCCGCGCTCGATCCGGCAACCGGCTGCTGCGACCTCTATGCCGCGCGTCCCCTGACCTGCCGCACCTTCGGGCCTCCGGTGCGCTGCGGCACCGATGATGTGGGCGTGTGCGAGCTCTGCTTTTCCGGCGCCACCGACGACGAGATCGCCGCCTGCGAAGTCGAGATCGACCCCGACGGCATGGAATCCGATCTGCTCGCGGCCCTGGAAGCGGCCGGCGGCGTCCAGGAAATGACCACCGTGGCCCTGGCCCTGGCATCCTGAACGCCGAACGGGCAAAGCGATGGTTAGCTCGCCCAGCTTGCGGAAGGACGGGTCCGAGGTATCGATATCGAGGACGATCAGTGCCGGATGGGCGTCGCAGGGCTGTAAGCAGCGCGCCCGGGCGCCCCGCATCGAGCGGGCTGCGCAAGTGGAACTGGTCTTTGTAATCGTCGTCTGTGATCTCGACCGCTAAGGGTTGGCAACTCGCCCCAGGATGCCAGCCTGCCCCACAGGCCAACTACCTTACGGTCAGAGACCTGGCCTTCCAACCATCGCGCTGCCACGCGATCCCGCACGAAACGCTCAGCCCGACAACCGTACAGGCCAGCTGCAAAAGCGGCCCGCCGTGCCAGCGCAGGAGGAGTAGGTTCATGGCCGATGCCAACACCAGCCCAACCGAGAAAACGAGCAGCGAGTGGCGGCCATTCACGATCGCCAGACGGGCCGCTCCCGACTTCAGCCAGCGATGCCACTTGCGCGGGATCGCGACAATCAGAACCACCAGGCTGAGGAAATGCACCGGCCGGAAGGGGCCAAGACGAGTCTTGTCCGCGCCGCGGGCGAGCACGCGTCCGCACCACGGTGTCAGCCCGAACAGCCAGCGGTGCAGAGGGCCGATCAGGATCGCCATTTGCACTACGAAAGCAGCCAGAACGATGGCAATCGCCAACCGCCGGACTGTTCGCGATTCCGCCGCTCGCTTCACTACCGCCCAGTGCATTCGCGCTGCTGCGCCGATTACAAAAAGGAATTGCCAGGCGAATGGGTTAAAGAGCCATCCTTCGTTCGTATTCGTGGCGGGAAGATCGAGCGCTCGGGTCAGCGCGATGCACCAGAGCGCGCAGGAACCTGCCAGGGTCCACACCGGCCAGTGGCGCAGGGCAACCACCGCGGGGAGAGTAAGTGGCGCCAGGGCGAGATACAGCGGAAGGAGCGCATACAAGTACGGACAATAAATGAGCGACAGAGTTCGCAGGAGAGATCGCCAGGGCGCGTCCATCCAGACGTAGAGAACCGGCACGTTCAGGCGTAGACCGCGCAGCGCGCAAACGCTGAAGAGGGTGAAGGCGGCGGCCATGGTCGCGATGTGGGCCCCGTAGAGCCTGGCGGTCCTGGTCCCCAGCTTCCTCATTGCGGCGCCGAATCCGCCGGAATCGAGGGCCCGCGCGTACATGGCGGCATTGACGTAGCCGGAGAGAAACAGGAAGATCTCGGCGAAATCGCTGAATCCGAACTGGGCCAGGGTCAAATGGGACCAGACGTTGGGCTGAAGGTGATCGACGAAGACCATCCACAACCCAAGGCCGCGGAAGAAGTCGATCGCCTCATTGCGGACGGTGGCGCGGCCAACAGCGGGCGGCACGGGACCGGCCGCAACGGCGATGGTCTGGATCATCGGACGACTATGTTACCACTGGTCGGCGGCCGCCCTTCGATAACCGGTCTAGTACGGCCGCCTGCCGACCCAGTTCCCTGGTGGGTCGTAGTTGCAGACCCAGACCTCGCGTCCTCCCCCTCGCGCCACCGCGCATCCCACTTCCTTCGTGTCGCCCCAGACAACCTGCGTGTAGTGCCCGCACACGCCGCTGCAGTGGTTCGAACTGTGGTCGTAGTCTTTGGATTCGGACGCCCACGAGCGGACGACCTGCGCGGGCGATGCGGTCCCGCCGTCAATCTCGAACAGGTTCTCGCCGTATGCCGACTTCGGACGGTGCATGAATTGCCGACGCGCCAGGAGATGGTCCGCCCAGTCTTGCGCGCATGCGGCCAGCCGCTCGGACCATGCCAGCGGAGGCACTCCCACCCGCGCCCGCACGGCGTTGTGGGCGGCGAGCATGTCATGCGAGAGAGAGGATGCGCCGGCGGTTCCGGCGACCAGGATCAAGAGCCAGATCGCCTGTCGCATGGTTCCGTAGGCGCGGCTCAGCGCCGGCATTGGCGATGCGCGCCGCCGCCCAGTCCGCCGAGATCGACGACCACCGCAATCAGCAGCCACAATAGGTTGATTCCCACTGTCGGCATGCCGCTGTTCAGTTCCCAGGCGTATACGATCGTGGTGAGCGGCAGGAAAAGGAAACCGGCTATGGGCAGCACCAAACGACCGTGGAATGCGTGCTGCAGGTAGGTCGAGAAGAACCACATCAACAAGAGCGCGACGCGGGGGAACGCGACGATGATGAGCAGGAGCAAGCAGGGCATAATCAGTCTCCAGGCGGGCGGCACAAGCCCGCTGTCAAATCCCTAGCACGCGCCGTTCCAGAGCGTGGAGGGCGGGTTTCAGCCCCGCCCCGCGCACTCTGCTTGCGGGTGAGTGGTCAGCCGCGGCTTCGCCGATCGCCTGTCGGCAAATCCCGCATTTCAGGTGCAGCCTTTGCATCCCGGCCGCAGCCAAGCCGGAGCCCGCGCCTCCGGCGGTCTGCGCAGCCCTTACGCTTTGACGAAAGTGGTCAGCCCCCTGCGGCTGCGCTCGCGAAGCTGGCAGGTGCGCAGCGTGTCCGCCAGCGCCTCCAGGTTGGGGACGGCGTAGATGAAAAAGTTCTCCAGCTCGGCGTCGGAAGAAAACAGATGCAGCGCGCCTTGTCCCACCAGCCGCATGCCGAGCGGTTTGTGCAGCTCGAAGTGATCGATGCGGAACAGTTCCAGGCTCTCCTGCATCTTGTTGAGCAAGCCCCGCTCGAGTTTGATCCGCTGAGTGGTGATCTGGTAATGGGTGCTCGCGCTCTTCATGTAGTAGCACAGGCAAATGATCGCGACCAACAGGACGAAGCCCAGCGCCACGTACAACGCCGGAGCGCCCGCGATGCCGGCAACCACGGCCGCGCCGATGACGGCGAGGAAGGGCAGCGCCTGGCTGACGCTATAAATCGCGGACGGGTGGCCGGCGAACAGGTCCTTCTCCACCTCCGCATCCTTGGCCGCCGCGAAAGCGCCGAGATCGGTATTGCAGAAACGGCACTTGATGGCGACGGCCTTGATGATCTCGCCACATACGGGGCAGGGCTTGGTATCTGCTTCCATGCGTGCACCTCTGTAGCTAAGGTATACACCGTTCGTCGGGCGGAGACAATCTTCCCCCGATAAACCCTCCAAGCCATCCCAGCGCCGTCACTGCCAGAGCGACGAGTAAGTTGCGCAAACCGAGCTGCCCCCCAAAAGCGACCGTCACCGCCAAACCCAGCAGGCCAGACAGAATCCCTATGAGAACGCCGTGCATGACAGAGCCGTTCCCGGCTTTTTGCGCCACGCGGAGGGCCACAGCCAGCGTCAGGAACATCTCGAGCCACGGCATCAACCTGGGGCTGACCCACGCGGCGAAGTGATTGATGGCAGTCTGGTCGGGAGCGCCTCGAGCCCGAAAGGCCAGGACAAATGCGTAGACGACGACTACGGCCATCATGATAAGGAAACTCGAAGCAATGACCGCAAGCGCGGCGCCGATCACTCGGAGCCATCGGATTTTGGATGGTGAGGTATTCATTCCTGTACGAGCCGCTCCCTTACTGCACATTGGACCACGTGCTGATCAACCCAGTCGGGCGTTTACACTCTCTGCCAGTTCCTTCGCCGTGTAGGGCTTCTGGATGAAGCCGGAAACTCGCTGGCCGCGGAACAGTGTCATCGTCTCGGCCTCGCTGTAGCCGCTCGACACCACCACCTTGACCTCGGGCCGGATCTTCCGGAGTTCCGGAAGCGCCTCCTCGCCGCTCATAAGTGGCATGCTCAAATCGAGGACCACCAGCGCGATCTCGCCGGGGTGCCGCCTGAACGCGTCGATGGCTCCTAGCCCGCTCTCCGCGAGCAGAACCGTGTAGCCCTGATGCTCCAGGGCTTTCTTCGCCATCTCTCGCACGAACGGCTCATCATCCACCACCAGGACCACGCCGGTGCCGCGGAGCGCTGTCTCGCGAGGTGCAACCGGCGACGCCTCAACCGCATGCTCCACGGTTGGGAACAGCACGGTGAAACAACTCCCTTTGCCCGGCGTGCTGCTGACCGTGATCGCGCCCTTGTGGCTGCGCACGATGCCAGCCACGGCCGCCAGTCCAAGTCCTCGCCCTGTGAACTTCGTCGTAAAGAACGGGTCGAAAGCTCTGACCCTGGTCGCCTCGTCCATGCCACAGCCGGTATCGCGCACTTCCAGGCAAACGAACTTCCCCGGCCGCAGAGAAGCCGCCTCCAGGTGAAAGCGCATATACCGCTCGTCCACGTCCTGGACTCCGGTCCGGACCGTGAGCAGCCCTTCGTGGCTGCCAATCGCTTCCCCCGCGTTCAGGACCAGGTTCATGAACACCTGCTGCACCTGGCCGCGGTCGGCCTCGATGGCCGGCACAACCGGAGCCAGGTCGAAGCTCACCGAGATCTTCTTGGGAAGGGACGGCTGAACCAGACCGAACATCTCGGGTATGAGAGCAGAGAGATCGAGCGGCTCCACCAGGAATTTCCCCTTGCCCGAGTAAGCCAGCATCTGCCTGGTCAGGTGAGCGGCCTGTTGACCAGACCTGACGACTCCCTCCAGAAGTTCGGCCGCGACGTTGTCGGGAGGCAGCAGCTCCTGGGCCATGCTGGCGTTGCCGAGCACGCCCACCAGCAGGTTATTGAAGTCGTGGGCGACACCGCCCGCCAGTAGTCCCAGGCTCTCCAGCTTCTGAGCTTGCCGCAATCGCTCCTCGGCCTTCTTGCGTTCGGTTGTGTCGGTGATGAGGGCCATCGCCAATCGTGATCCACCTTGCTCGGTGCAACTGAGACTGACCTCGATCGGAAACTCGACGCCGTCTTTGGAACGGCCGCAAAGATCCATCCCGAGCCCCATGGCCCGCGCGTACGGGTGCGCGAAATAGTCGCGCAGATGTCCGGCATGCGCTCCGCGGTGGCGCTCGGGCAGCAGCACCTCCAAAGGCTGACTGAGCAGTTCGTCGCGGGTGTAACCGAACATCTCCTCGGTCTTGGCGTTCACCAGCACCATGCGTCCACTCTCATCGACGGCGGCCACGCCCTGAGATGCCGAGTCCAGCAGCGCACGGAACCTGCTTTCGCTGGCGAACAGCGCCTCCTCGATCTTGCGCTGCTCGCTGATGTCGGTGTTGGTGCCGAACCAGCGGGCCACCTTGCCGTCGGCATCGTGCACCGGCATGACCCGCGTCAGGAAGGGGCGGAAAACACCATCCGCGCCGCGCAGCGGAAAGACCATGTCGAATGGCTCGCCGGTTGCGATCGAAACCTTCCACCGCTCCAGGACCTTCGGCAGCGCTTCGGGGTCGTGGACCGACTGCCAGCCCCACCCCGCCATCTGTTCGGGCCTGGTGCCGGTGTATTCATACCAGCGCTGGTTGTACCAGGAAATCCCGCCGTCCGCATTCGCCGTCCAGCACAATTGCGGGATCGCGTTGGCCAGCGCGCGGAACTGCCCTTCGCTCTCGCGCAGCGCCTCTTCGGACTTCCTGCGCTCGGTGATATCGCGGTTGATCTCCAGAACGCCGTCAACCTTGCCTTCCGCATCGCGCAGCAAGACCTGCCGGCTTTCGACCGTGACCACGCTGCCGTCCTTGCACGTATGGACCAGCTCGCCACGCCATTGCCCCGCTTTCAGAAGGACCTCATCCACCTCCGCGATCGGCGGCGACGTGTGCAGAAAATCGTAACTGACCTTGTCCCGAACCTCCGCCTCATCCCATCCATACAGTTCGATCGCACCGCGATTCCAGAATTGGATGCGCCGCTGGCCGTCGGTTATAAGGATCGCGTCGAAACTGAATCGGGCCATCCGGTCGCGCCGCAGCACGTTGGCCTCTTCGGCCCTTTTCTGACTCACGTCGCGAAAGATCAGGACCGCGCCAAGCACGTTTCCCGAAGCGCCGACGATCGCGGCGCCGCTGTCTTCGAGCGGGATACGCTTGCCGCTTCTGGAAATGAGAACGGTGTGGTTGGCAAGCCCGACAATGGTCCGCTCGAGGATTGCCCGAAGCGCCGGGTTCTCCACTTTGTTCCCGGTTTCTTCGTTGCGGATCGGGAATACGGTCTCTAAGGGTTGGCCTTGCGCTTCTTCGGGCGGCCAACCCGTGAGTTGCGCCGCGACCGGATTGATCAGCGTAACCCGGCCTTCCGGGTCCGTGGCAATGACACCGTCTCCGATGCTCGTCAGTGTGACCTGGAGCAATTCCCGATGCGTCCTTTCGGCGGCTTCCGCAAGAGCGCGGGCGGTTGTGGAGCGATTGATCGAACTCGATCCAGCCAGAAGCACTAAGAGAAGGATGCCGGCCCCGCAAGCCATCACCAGAATCAAAAGGCGAGCCCTGGCCAGCCGCGTTCGGTTCCTCTGGTCGAGCAACGACAACTCATCGGCCCTCATTGCCTGGATCTCAAGCCGGATCCGGTCCATGATCTGCTTGCCCCGGTCGCTCGCGACGACCGCAATGGCCTGGTCGCCGCGGCCGGTCCGCCGCAGATCGATTGTCTCCTTCCGTTCCGCCATCTTCGCCGTAACGAGCGGCCGCAGCTTCTCGATCCGCGATTGTTGCCTGGGGTTGTCGGCGGTCAGCTTGCGGAGTTCCTCGAACTGGCCGGGTATCGCCTGGACGGCGGTGTTGTAGGGCTCCAGGTACCGGTCCTGCCCGGTCAGCAGATAGCCTCTTTGTCCCGTCTCCGCATCCGTCAAGTCCGAGACCAAGGTGTCGATCTTCTCCAGAACCTGATGCGTGTGGATGGCCCACTGCTCGCTCGCCGCAAAACTCGTCGAGATCGAATAGAAGAGCGCGGACTCAACCACCAGAGTCAGAACCGCGAGACCGAGCCAGAACAGGTGGGGTCTTCCTTTGAGATTCACCATGGAATGCCTCCCAGCCCAAGCCAAAAAGGTTGAGGCGATCGGTAACACCGGACCACCACCTCGGAAATAGGAAAGACAATGATATACCACATCCTGGCGGGCGACGAGCCCGATTGCAGGTTCGGGCCCAGCCTTTATGGATGCTCCCCGAGCGCGTTCTTCCGGGGCCTGCGCATCGACCCGGCAAACCTGCTCTGCGAGCAGTTGGCGGCGGTGCGCCTATCTCTCCGGGGAATCGGGCGTCTTGGCGCCCAGGCGGCGGCTGAGGCACGCCGGGCACGTGCATGTCATGCGGTCGGCGTGTTTGTGGACCAGGCCATGGATGACTCCATCCGCCTCGTCAAAACGCGAAGCGATGATGTCAAGATACTGAGCGTCGCCAGAATTGTACCGTCGAAAAACCGCATAGGCAACTTGATCGGCGATCTGCACCAGTCTGGAAGCGCGCGAGTCCACAAAGAACGGCGTATCGGCGATGTTCTTCAGGGATCCCCACCTCGTTCCCGTTTTCCGGAACTCGCGGCCGAGCTTCTGAAGCGATGTCTCACGGGTTGTCTTATCGAGAACCAGTAACCCACGCTGCTGGTCACCTTGCTGGCGCAAGCGAGTCAGAAAGTAGTCAAATCGCTGGCAGAGGTCCTCGAACGCAAGCTCAACCGGATCCAGATGGGGGAAAGACTTCTTGTGGATAGCACAGGCGAACAAACGCGCGGTCGCATAGCTGGAGGCGACTACGCCCAGCACGCTTTTCAATACACCACGGGCTTCATTGATAGTAAGGTTCTTCCAGGGATCTTGCCTTCGAGAGAAGATTGTGGACGCATGAAACTCGACGTCTTCAGGGATCTTATCGTACGCAGTGGCGAGTTTGTCGAGTTCGCGGCTAAACCAGTCGACCTGCGCTTCATACACGCAGACGCCCCCGAGAACAAAGTAGTCCTCGCAGACGTTTCCGGGGGACCCGGCATCGTCCAGGTACAGCAGGTACATAAAAAAAGCAGCCGAGTGAACTTTCGTTCAACGGACCGCAGAAGCAGCCCTCTCAACCGCATCCTTAGTGTACCACCGTCGGAGCCAGAGGTTCACAAAAGAGGTTCACAAAAGAGCAGCGGTCCGCGACCTTGACTCAACCAATCCGATCCGCGAGTACCGTGGCCACACGCGACGGAAAGAAGGCCATCGCGAGCAGGCTGTTCCAGTCGCTCGCCCTCGGCCTGTTTGGCGCGTTCGGACTCCTGCTTTCGGTCGCTGGCACCTTCGGCCTGGCTTCCTATGCGGCGCTGGGCCGCATGATCGCGCTGCTCGCAAGCGACGCCGCGTCGGCATGGTGCTGGGAGTGGTAGCCACCCGTGTGCTCTCGGCCATCGTCTACAGGGCCACCGCGCAGGACCCGTTCGTGCTCGCGGCGGTCGCGCTCACAACGGTGTTCACCGGATGTCCTTCGGCCGCCGGCCCGGTGAGACGGGCGCTGCGCATCGACCCGGCGAATTTGCTCCGCGAATAGTAGCGGCGGTGCGCCTAGTCTTTCGGAGGAATCGGGGAGCAGGCAACCGGCCGGTCAAAGGAGACGCCTGGTCGTCAGTTCGAAGGGCCCTGGCCGACGGGGCCAGCGGGTGATTTCGGGCCGTCACCCTCTTCCCGGGCCGCCATCGGCGTGGCCCGGGCTTCGCCAGCCGCTTCGGCCGATTCAGGCTGCGACGCAGCAGCCATGTTGTTTCTAATGATCGCTGTCGATAGCGCCGTCTCCCATCCGACCTTTGCAAGAAACCTCTCAAATGAGAACTCGGCATCCATGCGATCCAAGAATGAATCCAGCCAACGGTAGTTCACCCAGCCCCTGGCGCTCAGCAGAGCCCACGGGCTGAAGTGGACGGTGATGTCCAGGTCGACCTGGTAAGGGGCGACGTCAATGGAACCGCCCCCGAGGTAGAACTTCTCGAATCCTCGAGGAAAGAGGGCGCTAAACCCCTCGAAACCGACGGCGATCCGCATTCAGAAGCGATCCGTCTTAAGTTGTATCGTTCTCGAATCAATACGAGAAACGACGGTGCCGCTCGGCAGGATCAACTCAACAAGGTCAAAGACTGCTCCGCCCTTGCCAGTGGCGAAAACGACCTCGTCCCCATAAGTCACACCGTCCTTGTCCTCCGCCAAGAAGGCCTCTCGCTCCTCCATCGGCTTCGAGAACAGTTCGAGGAAGCGGTTCTCGAGAAGAACAGATGGTATCTCTCGGCGACCAATCCTCGTCAATTCCCGGCTATCTACCTGTGGGTTGTTTTCGAAGTAGCCGCTTAGATGCAGCGCCAGTTCGTCGAGAACGAAGTACTCAATGGCCTCGTGAACCAGCTTCACAGCGGGCGAGGGTCGACGGCCCGCCTGTCGCTCTTCGGCGTCGAAGAATTCCGTCACCGGGTTGTCCGGCCACACCCTTGCGAGAGCTCTGTTTTCGGCGGTCAGACCACGAAAATATCCCGCCAACTTTTCCGCAAACTCGTAACGATCAATTGCGATGACTTGGTGGTCCTTCCCCTTGAGTGGCAGAACGCCTTGGAGGGAGAATTCGCCGTTGATCCTGGGCGCGGCTCGTGTAGCTAGATACACGGTCGCAAGAACGCTCAGACTTGCGCCAAGAACGACCCACACCAACCCCGGCCATTGGAACTGGGTCGCGAGCCCTGCCGCGACCCAATGCACGCCCAGCGCGATGCAAATCGCGGTCGCCACAAGTTCAAGCAGACTGGCCCGCAGTGAAATAACGGACTCGGTGTGACCGTGGCTTTCCTTCATTCTCGTCTGATGTTACTAGGAGATCCTTGTACCTCTCGGCCCCGTGTGCGCTGATAACAAGTTCCAAATTTCCGCATTCCCCTGTCCATTACCGAACACCGATCCAACAAAACCGAACACCCCCAACCCCGCGCAGACGCCACTGAGCCGCTCCAACCCGCCATGTTCTAATGAAGTTACAGTCGGCAGTACTTTGGCGCTCAAAGTGCCCATACGGCAGCAGTCACTCAGAGAGGCCACCATGAACAACCTCCTCCAAGACCTGCGCTTCGCCGTCCGCCAACTCCGCCGCTCGCCCGGCTTCGCCCTCACCGCCATCCTCACCCTCGCCCTCGGCATCGCCGCCAACGTCATCGTCTTCGGCGTCATCCAGGGCCTCGTCCTGCGCTCGCTCGACCTGCCCCACCCCGACCGCGTCATGACGCTTCAGCCCAAGCACGGCGGCCCCTTCGTTTCCAACCCGGAAATGCGCGATGTGCGCGACGACAATACCGTCTTCTCCGCCGTCGCCGCCATCGAGGTGCAGGAGTTCGGCCTCGAAGCCGCCACCTCCACCCGCCCCATGTGGGGAAACGAAGTGAGCGGCCAGTATTTCGAGGTCGTCGGCATCAAGCCGTTCCTCGGCCGCCTGCTGCAGCGTTCCGATGACGATCATCCCGGCGCCTCGCAGGCCGCCGTGCTCTCCTGGTCCGCCTGGAAGAGCGATTTTGGCGCCGACCCCAACATCGTCGGAACCGTGGTCCGCCTCGACAAGCACCCCTACACCATCGTCGGCGTCACGCCGGAAGGCTTCTACGGGACCGAAAAAATCGCCCAGCCCGACATCTTCGTTCCCATGGCGAATGAAGCATCGTTCGACGGAACCAGCTGGCTCGACCTACGCAGCTACAGAAACCTCTTCGCGGTCGTGCGGATGAAGGACGGCGTCACCCTGCCCCAGGTGCAGGCGGACCTGGACCGCGTCGCCGCCCGCCTGGCCCGGCAATTTCCGAAGGATGAGGAGGGCCTCGCGCTCAAGCCGGCTCCTCCCGGCCTGGTCGGCGACTTCATCGGCGGACCGGTGCGCGGCTTTCTGGCCGGCGTTCTGGTGCTGGCCGGAATCGTGCTGCTCGCCACCTGCGCCAACCTGGGCAGCCTCTTCGCGGCGCGCACGGCCGATCGCACCCGCGAGATCGCCATTCGAATGGCCGTCGGATCCAGCCGCTGGCGCATCGTACGCCAGGTCCTGGTTGAGGCGTTGCTGATTTCGATTCTCGGCGGCGCGTGCGCCTGCGGCCTGGCGTGGATGGCCCTCACCGGCCTGGCCAGCTGGCATCCGCTCTCCCGATACCCCATGAGGTTCCTCTTTGCAATGCCGCAGCCATCGTTGATCCTGGTGGCGTTGCTTATCTCCGTGTTCGCCGGCGTGCTCTTCGGTGTGATGCCCCTGCGGCAGATATTCAAGGCCGATCCCAACGACGCCATCAAGAGCGGCGGAACCCAGTTCCTCGCGGGACGCCGCTGGGCGCTTCGCGATGTCCTGCTGGCGGCGCAGATCGCGCTCTGCTCGGTCACCGTGACAGCGGCCTTCGTCTCGCTACGCGGCCTGGGCAAGGCGCTCACCATGGACCTCGGCTTCAAGACGCAAAATGCGGTGCTGACGCAATTCGATCTGAACCAGGCCGGCTACGCCAACGATGCCGCCGCCGATCGTTTCCAGCGCCAGTTGCTGGAACGGGTCAACGGGATCCCGGGCGTGGAAGCGGCGGGCTACGCGAACTCCACGCCCCTCGACATGGCCGCAAGCACCACCGGCGTCTTCTCCGAGAAGACCGTCGATCTCAGGCCCAAGAACAAAGAGTTCGATGCCTATACCTACGCCGTTTCGCCCGGATATTTGACCGCCGCCGCAACGCCGCTGCTTGCGGGACGCGACATCGCCTCAAGCGACACCGAGAAGACCCCGCCCGTGGCCCTGGTGAATCAGGCATTCGCCCGCCGCCTGTTCCGTTCCGACCACGCCCTGGGCCGCTACTTCAAAAACCGCGCCGGCCAGCTGATCCAGATCGTGGGCGTAGCGGCGAACGGCAAGTACTTCACGCTAGGGGAAGATCAGAAAGCCGCAGTCTTCTTCCCCATCTCGCAGAGAGGCAGCACCACCACAACGCTCGTCGTCCGCAGCCGCCGCGACACCGCCGACCTGGTAACCAGCATTCGCAAAGCGGTCCACGATCTGGACCCCGCCGTGCCTCTCGCCGAATCGGGCCGCTGGAGCACCCAACTCGGCCTGGCCCTCTTCCCATCCCAGGTGGCCACCGTCGCCCTAGGCCTCTTCGGCGCCTTTGGACTCCTGCTCTCCGTAGCCGGCGCCTTCGGCCTCGCCTCCTACACGGTCAGCAAGCGCCTCCGCGAGCTGAGTCTCCGTGTAGCCCTCGGCGCCCAGGCGAAAGACGTTCTCGCGACCGCGCTAGGCCGCATGTTGATCCTGCTCGGGTGCGGCTCCGTGGTCGGCGTCGGCCTTGGCGTGGCGGCGAGCCGTGTGCTCTCGGCCATCGTCTACCAGGCTTCCGCGCAAGACCCGTTCGTGCTCGCCGCGGTAGCATTCACGATGGTGCTTGCCGGATCCCTTTCGGTCGCCGGTCCCGTCAGACGCGCCCTGCGCGTCGATCCTGCGAACCTGCTCCGTGAACTATAGCCGCCGCGAGCTCACCTCGGAGCCGCCACATTGAGAGCCACCGGCAACTCGCCCTCGATCGCGAGCTGCCGCTGTTCGAGCTTTGTCTCCTTCTTGACGCGAAAGACCAGCGTGAATCGGACCTGAGCGCCAGGCTCCACCGCGACCACGGGATACTCGGTCAAGTGGAACCCCTCGAAGGTGCCTTTGATCGCCTCGTCCGGAACGTCGACGCGTAGGTCCTTCACCTGGTCCGCGGAAAGAGCACCCCCATGTGCGCGAGCCTGTGTCTCAATCCACCACCGGCAATGGGCACCGCACCAGATCCTCACCGATGTCCCCGTGGAATGCATCTCCACGTCTCCACCGTCCGCCCTCTTGTGCAATTCCCTCGCTGTCTTGATGAGTTCGTCCAGTGCGGCCTTGCCCTCCCATACGATTTCGCCGGAGCTGCTGTCCCCGGTTTGCGGATCGACGATGCGCGTTTCACGGAGCTCGCGGGGCGACTTGGTCGCATTCTTCAGCTCTACCAGCACGCGAAGGTATTCCTCGGCCGGGCCGGCGGATTCGACCTTGTATCCCGCTGGCGGTTCAGGAGTGCGCTCGATCGCGCCGATCGCGATCTGCCACGCGGGAAGCGGCATCCAGGCACGCTGGAGGCGCCACTGCGCCGTCTCCCACAGCTTCAGCGAGCGTCCCGCGGAAACCAACCGCTGGCCGTCCGCCAGAAACCTCAACATTTCGATCCCAGGCTCGCCCATATGGGCGTCGAAGTTGACGAGTTCCCGCCCGCTCTCCACGTCCCATATCGCGATTCTCGTTGAGTCCACGGTCGCAGCCAGCCGCTTTCCATCCGGGCTGAATGCGATTTTCCCTCCCTGCTTCCCGAGCCGGTGCCGCACGGTCCGCGTGGCCGTGTCCCACAGAAGGATGCCATTCCCTCCGACCGTCGCGAGGCTGTGCCCGTCGAGGCTCAGAGCCACGGTTGAGAGCCCTTCATCGTGGCTTCGCAGGGCTTGCACCTGGCGGCCGCTAGGGATCTCCGAAAACCTGACCGTGCCATCCGCCGCACCCGAAGCAAGCCAGCGTCCATCGGGGCTGAATGCGAAACCTTCGATCCGTCCGCGCAAGCCTTGGAGAGCTTTGGCCTGCTTGCCGCCAGGTATCTCCCAAATCGTGGCGCCCAGGTATCCGGCGGATGCCAGCAGGCGCCCGTCCAGGCTGAAGCCGAGTCTCCAGTATCCGTCCGTCCTATCGGGGCGGAATCGCAGCAACTGGCGGCCCGTGGACGCCTCCCAGACGCGTGCATACGCCTCGGAACTTGCCGCGACGTACTGCCCATCGGGACTGAACACCATCCGCGAGGAACCGACGCTGTCGGCGAGTGTGCGCACTTCGACGCCGCTCTTTGGCTCCCACAGCTTAATGCCCGACTCCGGGCGGCAGGTGGCCAGCAGCCGTCCATCGGGACTGAACGCGACCTCCTTTCCCGGAAGTGTGTGGACCTCGCGGCCCGTCTCCATGTCCCAAACCACCACGTGGTCTTTCCCGCCCGCGGCCAGCCATGTTCCATCGGGGCTGAGGCTCAGACTGCCGATCGTACCCACATCCGTAAGGTAGATTTCAGGTGCTTGCGTTGGTTGCGGCAGTGCGCTCGCAGCCGGCGCGTGCACGTTGGATTGCAGCGCCGACGCAATCATGCAGGTGAATAGGAACGGGCTACCTAGCGGGCACATGGCCTCCTCCTTGCCGTGGCCCTCAATCCGGGCCACCACCAAGTGTATGCCCGCGCGCCCTGGCTTGGAGGAACCGTCTTAGCCTCTTTCCGGGGTGCCATGGGAGCGGCAGTGCACCATCGCCGCTGTGGGCCTCCGCGCCGGCCCCATAGTGGTGTTCGGTATGCTGAGAATTGACTTCGTCTACGCCCTTCGAACCCTGCGCCGGAATCCGGTATTCGCGGTTACCGCGGTTGTGACCATCGCCCTCGCCATCGGCGCCAGCACCGCCGTGTTCAGCGTCATGAATGCCGTGCTGCTGCGGCCCCTTCCTTACAAGGACCCGGCCCGCCTGCTCCTGGCCTGCGGCGATCTGCGACGGCGCAACGTGAAAGACTTCCCGCTTTCGAACGCCGACTATCTCGACCTGAGGAATGGCGCCCGCAGCGCCTTCGAGGATTTCGCCGCCGTCCTCACCTTCCGCGCCACGTTGCCCGGCATCGACGGCACACCCGAGGAATACCGCGGCGCCGTCGTCTCCACGAATTTCTTCCGCGTCATGGGAGGCGCGGTCGTCGCCGGCCGCGACTTCCAGGAGTCCGATGGGACGCCGGAACCCGCGCCTCCGCCGGCAGCAGCAGGTGCGCCGCCGCCCGCGCCCCGCCTGCCCGTGATGACCATCCTCAGCGACGAGTATTTCCAGCGGCGCCCGGGCAAACGTTGCCGGTGGCCGGGGGAAACAGTCCGTCGAGAGCGATCTCCGTCCCGTCGCTGTGCCAGCCGTCAAAGCTGACCATGACTACGGCTCCACGAGGGCCTCTTCCCGTAGCCAGCTACTTCGATCTCCACCGGACCCTGGTGCAGCATCAAGTGGGCCCAGTCGATGGCTCATTGAACCTCGAGCGTCGCTTTCAACAAATCGCGGTCGCGCGACGACGGTCCGGCACGGATCTCGAACTCACCGGGTTCGACCACGCTACGTCCCTCGGCATCCACAATCTGGAACGATTCCCAGGGCAGGGTCACCTCTACCGTCTTCTTCTCTCCGGGCGCCAGGTGAACGCGCGCGAAGCCCTTGAGCGCCTTGTTCACCCAAGTGGCGGAGGTCACGACGTCGGTGACATACACCTGCACCACTTCGTCGCCTTCCCGGCGCCCGACATTCTCCACGTCCACCGAGACCGTCGCGGCCTTTCCGCGCGCCAGCGCCGGAGCGCCGAGCTTCAGATTCGAGTAGCGGTATTCGGTGTAGCTCAGGCCGTGGCCGAAGGGAAACAGCGGCTCTTGCGTCAAATCCGCGTAGCGATCGCCGTGCTGCCCGCGCACCTGGCTGTAGAACACCGGCTGTTGCCCCACGTGGACCGGGATGGAAATAGTGAGCCTGCCCGACGGATTCAACTGGCCGAACAGCGCCTCTGCGAGGGCGCGCCCGCCTTCCATGCCCGGGTTGAAGCCTTCCAGGATCGCCGCGGCCCGTTTGACCGAAGGCGGCAGCACTAGCGGCTTGCTGTTCACCAGCGCGACTACCATCGGCTTGCCGGTCTTCTCCAGCGCGCCGAGCAGCGCGATCTGCCCGCCCTGCAGCTCGAGCGTGGCAGTGCTGTTCGTCTCGCCGATGAAACGCAGGTGATCCCCCACCACCGCGACGATCACGTCAGACGCCTGCGCCGCGGCAACCGCCGCCGGGATTCCCGAGAGATCGGCGTCCACGATCGAGCATCCGCGTTCATAGCGAACCACGCCGCCGGCGGGGGCCAGGGCGCGGATTCCATCGAGCACCGTCGTCGTTTTCTCGCGCGGTTGCTTGCCGGCTGACGGTGGGTGCTGCGGCGAACCCAGGCTCCAGTCGCCCAACTGCTGCAGGTCGTCGTCGGCGTTGGGGCCGATCACTGCGATCGACTTTGCCTTCGCCGGATCGAGCGGCAGCACGCCGTTGTTCTGTAGAAGAATGAGGCTCTGGCGTGCGGCGGCGAGATTGACTGCCCGATGGTCCGCCCGCGCGGTTTCGACGGCGGCGCGAGCGAGGTCGGCCCGGCGCGGATTCTCGAACAGGCCCATGCGGAACTTCAGCGCGAGCAGGCGGCCGACAGGCGCGTCGATTTCGGATTCGGCCAGACGGCCGCTGTGCACGGCCTCGAGCGCGCCTTCATAGAACCGCGGCGTGGTCATGATGATGTCGTTGCCGGCGCGCAGCGCCATGATCGCGGCGTCGGCATAAGTCTTGGCGACCTTCTGCTCGATGACCAGCCGCCCTACGTTGTTCCAATCGGTCACCACCACGCCGCGAAAACCCCATTCGTTCTTGAGGACGTCGGTGAGCAGCCAGCGATTGATCGTCGAAGGCTGCCCGTCGATGGACTGGTAGCCGGTCATGAAGGTCATCGCGCCGGCGCGGACGGCACGCTCGAACGGCGGCAGGAAGAAACTGCGCAGCTTGCGGCGCGAGAGATCGGCTTCGGAAGAATCGCGGCCGCCCTCCGTTTCCGAATAGCCGGCGTAGTGCTTGGCGGTGGCGAGCACCGCGGTCGGATCGTTGAGGCCTTTGCCCTGGTAGCCTCGGATGAGCGCCGCGCCGAATTCGCCGATGAGGTATGGGTCCTCGCCAAACGTCTCGTCGATCCTCCCCCAGCGCAGATCGCGGGCCAGGCAAAGCACCGGCGAGAAGGTCCAGTGTATGCCCGTCGGAGCCATTTCTTCGGCCGTCACGCGCCCCACTTGCTCGATCAGTTCCGGGTTCCAGCTCGCGGCCAGCGCGAGCTGCGTCGGAAAAATCGTCGCGCCCTTCCAGAACGAGTGCCCGTGGATGCCGTCCTCACCGACAAGCAGCGGGATGCCGAGGCGCTCCTTCGCCGCAAGGTCCATCGCGCGGTTGATCTTCGCGCCGAGGACGTGCAGGATCGCGCCCGCATGGCGCGTGTTGACGAACGAAAGGTCTTCGCCGCGCGCGTCCCACAGCATCAACTGGCCCACCTTCTCCTCGAGCGTCATGCGGCCGAGCAGATCGGCCACCCGCTCATCTACGCTCAGTGCGGGATTGCGATAAGGAGGCGCGGGCGCTGGGGATTGCGCGGAGGCGAGGACCGCTACGGCGGCGGCGATTGTCAGACTATGCATTTTGCTATTACCGTCCTATTGAGTGACCCGGAACTCCGAGTGTAGCGTCGCCTTCGAGTCTCCGCCGGCCCAGACGTCGAATTCCTCGGGCTCCACTACCCACGCCTTGGCTTCGGGGCTCCAGAATTTCAGCTCTTCCCGGCCGAGCGAGAACCGCACCGTCTTCTTCTCTCCTGCCGCGAGCGCAATGCGCTCGAAGCCTTTCAGTTCGCGCACGGGGCGCGACGCGCTTCCCGCCCGCTGGTGTATGTAGAGCTGCACGACCTCGTCCCCGGCCGCAACGCCCTGATTTTCGACGTCCACGGAGACGTGCAACGCGCCCGAAGCCGCGACGGATTTCTGGTCGACTTGCAGGTTGGAGAAGCGGAAAGTCGTATAGCTGAGGCCGTAGCCGAACGGGTAAAGCGGAGCTGTCACAAAGTCGCCGTAGCGCGATGTGAATCCCTCGCCGTCCTCGGGGAAGTGCGTCAGGTTGTGGTTGTAGTATGCCGGAAGCTGGCCCGTGGCGCGCGGCCAGGTAACGGGAAGCTTGCCGCCGGGATTGACGTCGCCGAACAAAACGTCCGCAATCGCGTTGCCGCCCTCCGTGCCGGGATACCAGGCTTCGAGAATGGCGGGCACGTGCCCGGCCGCCCAGCCGATGTCGAGCGGCCGTCCGTTGAGCAGCACCACCACAACGGGCTTGCCGGTCGAGACCACCGCTTCGAGCAACTGCTGCTGATTGCCCGGGAGCGAAAGCGAAACGCGCGAAGCCGCTTCGCCGCTCATGCTGGCACGCTCGCCGAGCACGAGCACTACGGCTTCGGCGCGTTGAGCGGCCTCGACCGCGTGCTCCACTTCCTTACGCATCTCCGCCTCCGGCATGAGCGGAGGGAGCTTCTTGCCTTCCGCCGCGTCCCAGGGCATCGGGACGAGCCGCTGCATGTCTCCGCCGCGAACGAATTCGATCCTGGCATTGGGCAGCTTATGGCGCAGGCCTTCGAGCACCGACACTGCCGGGCCTTGTTCCACGCTCCACGAACCCTTGATCTCTTCCGCCGAATCCGCAATGGGCCCGATCACCGCCAGCGACGCGAGCGTTTTGCTGAGCGGCAGTGCGTTGTTTTCGTTGCGCAGCAGAACCATGGAGCGCCCGGCCGCCGTGCGTGTAGCCGCGCGATGCACGGGATCGTTCAGCACCTTGTCCTTCTCAGCCGGGTCGCCGTAAGGGTGCTCGAAAATCCCGAGGCGGATCTTGACGGCGAGAATCTCGCGCACCGCCTGGTCGAGCACGCTCACCGGCAGCTTGCCGCTCTCGACGAGCTTGGAGACGTGCGTCAGGTAGGTCTCACTGCCCATGTCCATGTTCACGCCGGCGGTCAGGCCTCGATAAGCGGCGTCTTCCGGGCCACGCGCGTAGCCGTGAACGGCCAGGCTGGCGACAGCCCACGCATCGCTGATGACAAACCCGCGGAAGCCCAGGTCGCGGCGCAGAATGTCCTGCAACAGCCACTTGTTCCCGCTGGCCGGAACGTCGTTGAGATCCATGTAGGCGCTCATCACGGTGCCGACTCCGGCGTCAATCGCGGCCTGGAAGGGACGCAGGTAGACGTTGCGGAAGAGTTCTTCGGGGATGTAGCAGCCGTCGTAATCGCGGCCGCCCTCGGCAGCTCCATATCCGGCGAAGTGCTTCACGCTGCCCACCACGCGGTTCGGAGTGCCCAGCTGAGGCCCCTGGAATCCGAGAACCTGCGCGCGCGCCATTGCCGCTCCCAGGTAGGGGTCCTCGCCCGCGCCCTCGACGATGCGCCCCCATCGGGCATCGCGCGCGATATCCACCATCGGACCGAACGTCCAATTGATGCCGGAGACGGACGCTTCGTGGGCCGCCATCGCCTGGGCGCGTTCCACCATGCCCGGGTCCCAACTGGAAGCCATCGCCAGCGGCACCGGGAAGATGTTCTTGTAGCCGTGGATCACGTCGAAGCCGAACAGGAGCGGGATCTTCAGACGGCTCTCTTTGACCGCGATTTCCTGCATCCTCCGGATCTGTGCGGAATCGATTGTCCACAGCACCGATCCGGCCCGGCCCTGCCGAATCAGGTCCTCCGGTTTCGGGCCGTTCGGCCCGATGGGGCCAGGACCCACTTGCGTGATCTGACCGATCTTCTCATCGAGCGTCATTTGCCCGAGCAGCGATTCCACTCGCCCGGCGACCTGAGAGTCGCTCAGTTGCGCGATCAGCGCGGCAGGGCTTAGCAGCGAGGCGCAAATCAGTAAGAGCGCCGCGGCGCCGCCGAGCGGGCGCGGTCCGGTAAGTAACCTATGCATGAATCTCCTCTATCAAAACATCGCCTTCATCGGCCGCCATGCGGAACACCGGAGCCTCGCGCGGGCGCGCCGAAATGGAAGCTTCCACCGTCGGTTGCCGCTCCCCTGCAATACTAGCGTCCTGTCTCCGAAGTAGCTCCACCTTTGCGCCTGAGCACCGAACCGCTCCCTGACGGTCGCGGTTCGGTGCTGGGCGGTAAAGACGTTTCGGAAACACCATGCTAGCTCGCCTTTTGGCGCATGCCGGCCCGAGGCGTCCCGTACCGGGTTCCGCGTGGGTGCTCGACACTTCGGACTGAGGACTACTCTACGCGCTCCTGCGCGCCACTGAAAGGAGTATCGCGTATCGAGGCCCCCGGCAGCTCCCGGGCCGCCGCCACCGGGTCCTAAGTGCCCGTGCCTGAAATGCTTACACGGCCTCGAGCACACGCCAATCCCGGGACGTATAATACGGTCGGGTGTCGGGCTTCCGGTCCCGGCGCCTGAAGCCGTTTTCATCAATGCCGCCGCCACCCCAGATTGCGAGAGAGGCCCGCGGCTCTGCCTCCAACGCGGCGGCGGTGCGGGCCCAGTTGCAGCGCCTGCTCGCCCATCCGTTGTTCACCAACAGCAAGCGCTACCCGACTCTGCTTTCCTACGCCGTCGAGCAGACGCTCCGTGGCAACGCCGCGGAGCTCAAGGAACGTACCATCGGCATCGAGGCCTTCGGGCGCAAGCCCGACTATGACGCGAATGCCGACCCCGTCGTCCGCATCGCCGCCGGGGAGGTCCGCAAGCGCCTCATCCAGTATTACTACGATCCCGCGCACGCAGGCGAACTCGTCATCGAGCTGTCTTCGGGTTCGTATGTTCCCGCCTTCCGCGAGCCCGAATCGCCGGCCCCCGAGCCGGTGGCGCACGTGGAGATGCACCAGGCCGTCGCCGAGCCTCGTCCGCCCGCCTCCGCGGCTCCGCCCGCCGCCGAGGCCCCGCCCGCGCGCTCCGCCAGCCGCAGCCGCTTCTGGTTCCGCTCCGCCGCGGCGGTCATTCTCGCCGGGCTCATCGGAGTCGCCATCGGCCGCTATCGTCCCACGCCTCCGCCCTCGAATATCGACCGTTTCTGGGAGCCCGTCGTCTCCAGCCCCAGCACGGTTACTTACTGCCTGGGTGAGCCGGCCGCAGCCGCTGCTCAGCAGCAAGTCCTTTCGCAAGACGCGCCGATCCGCCTCGCCGGCCGTCTGGTCTTATCCGACGTGCTCACCCTCGCCCGCACCATCGTCCCGCTGGTCGCCCGGCACGGCGCCTTCCGCGTCCTGCCCGCCTCGGAGACCAGCTTCGCCCAGCTCCGCGAAGGTCCCATCGTTCTGATCGGGGCATTCGACAATGTCTGGACCATGCGCATAACAGAGAAGCTCCGCTTCGGATTTCAGGCCAGGGACGGTGTCCTGCGGGTCATCGATCGCAAGAACCCGAAGCAGGCCACCTGGGGGATCGCCAACAATTCGACCTATCGCAACCTGGCGACCGACTACGCCATCCTCGCCCGCATCCACGACAGCATAACCGGCCAGCCCGTCATCATCGTCGCCGGCATCCTGGACAAAGGCACCGAAGCAGCCAGCGAAGTCCTCTACAACCCGGTCTACCTCGACGCCCTGCTGTCCAAAGCGCCCAAGGGCTGGGACCGCCTCAACCTCGAAGCCGTGATCGGAACCCACCTCATCGAAGACCACCCCGGCCCGCCTGCCGTCCTCGCCGTGGAGACGTGGTAGGGCATCTTCGTGAGCACGACTCGCGCGGTCTTGGGGGGCGTCGTGGGTCACGATTGACCACCTGCCGAACGGGAGTCTGGAGGCCGAG
The DNA here is from genome assembly GCA_963841635.1 of Bryobacterales bacterium. Lineage (GTDB taxonomy): Bacteria > Acidobacteriota > Terriglobia > Bryobacterales > Bryobacteraceae > DASWZN01. The sequence goes on along the minus strand of CAWJDO010000002.1, from coordinate 4,721,288 downwards.
TTTCCAGTTAGATAAGATCAGAGCGATGACAGCCATGCGCTCCTTAGCGGTGTTCGATCTCGGTGGCGTGCTGATTGACTGGAACCCGCGTCACTTGTATCGCAAGCTCTTCGATGGAGACGAGCAAGCGATGGAGCATTTTCTGGCGACGGTTTGTACACCTTCCTGGAATGCTCAGCAAGATGCTGGACGAACGTTTGCCGACGCCTGCGCCTCCCTGAGCTTGGCTCATCCGCGCCAGGCGGGGCTGATTGACGCCTGGTTCGAGCGCTATGACGAAATGCTGGCAGGGCCGATCCTCGGCACCGTCGACCTCCTCACGGAACTGCGCGCTCGCGGGGTTCCTCTGTATGCTCTCAGTGATTGGTCCGCGGAGACGTTTCCTGTAGCCCAGAAGCGATTCGAGTTCTTGCAATGGTTTCGAGGAGTCTTGATTTCTGGCCAGGTCGGACTGCTAAAACCGGACCCGCGTATTTTTCAGCTTTTCCTGGAGACTTTCGCAATCGATCCTGCCCGCGCCATCTACATCGACGACCGGAAACCGAACGTAGCGGCCGCTGCGGCTTTTGGCATGGAGGGCATCTTATTTACCGATCCACCCGCGCTTCGGGCAGAACTAGTGAGGGTCGGGTTGATTCCAGGATAACCCCCACACAGGGCAGCGTTTCAGATTGTGCCTGGATCACGGCGCACTACGAAACTGCGCAGGATTGAGGCCGCTGTGAACTGTTTGATCACGGCCTCTGTCCACCTCAATCTCCCGTCCCCTCAGTCACATACAAAAATCAAGCCCCTGCCAGCCCTTGCCACCCGCGCTACCCTCGCCCCAGGAGACCGCCCCAACATGTCATCTCAACGACGCATCGATTCTTCGCGCGCCAACGGCGCGCGCTCCCGTGGACCCAAAACCCCCGAGGGACTCGCGCGCAGCCAGTCCGCAGCCCTCACCTATGGCCTCACGTCCCGCCAGGTCGTCCTTCCGGGCGAATCCGAGGACGAATTCCGCGCCCTTCGCGACGCTTACCTCACCGACTTCCGCCCCCGCTCCACATACGAAATCGACCTCGTCACCGTGCTCGCCGCCACTCGCTGGCGCCTCGACCGCCTCGCCGCCTACGAAGTCGACCTCTATAATGCCGAAATGGACCGCCAGAAACCCGACATTCCGAAAGAATTCAAACTCGCCGTCGCCTACCGCACCCTCTGCGACGAATCCAACGCCATCGCCAACCTCGATCGCTTGACCGGTCGCCTCACTCGCACCTACTGGGCCGCCCTGGGGAAATTGACGAAGGCACAAAAGTGCAACACCGTCCCAGTCCCACAAACGGACGCCGCGCCTCACGTTGTTTCAACAGATTCCGCCCTCAGTGCCCCTGTTCGCACAAAAATCGCAACACCGTCCCAGTCCCACGAATGAACGCTGCGGCTATCGGCCATCGACCATCGTCCGTGCTATTCCGCCAGCGTCATCGTGCCATCCACGGTGAACGTCGCTTCCACCGTCGAGACTCCCGTCCCCGGCTGCCCGCCGCCGACAGTGACCTGGTAGTCGCCCGGCGCCATCACGCGGTCGCCCGCCTCGTTCACCATGCTCAGGTCCCGGACGTTCAGGTCGAAATGCAGCGCCTGGGTCGCGCCCGCCGCCAGGTGGACGCGCGCGAATCCTCGCAAAGCCCGCACCGGCGCTCCCGCGAGTTTCGGGAACGTCAGGTACAACTGCGCCACCTCGTCGGCCCCGCGCTGGCTCATGTTCTTGACCTCGGCATCGACGCCCAGTCGCGTCCCCGCCGCCACCGTGCTGCTCGAGAGCTTCAGATTGCCGTAGATGAACTGCGAGTAGCTCATGCCATACCCGAACGGGTACAGCGGCTGTCCCTCGAAGTAGCGGTACGTCCGGCCCTTCATCGAGTAATCTTCGAACGGCGGCAACTGGTCCACGCCCGCGTAGAAGGTCACCGGCAGCCGGCCCGCCGGATTGTTCACGCCCGCCAGCGTCTCCGCAATCGCCGTGCCGCCCTCTTCGCCCGGATACCAGGCCTCCAGAATCGCCTCGGCGTGCTGCTGCGCCCAGTTCACCGCCAGCGGGCTGCCGTTCATCAGGACCACCACCAGGGGCGTGCCCGTCGCGCTCACGGCCTTCAGCAGATTTTCCTCCTCCACCGGCAGGTCGATGCTGGTGCGGTCGCCGCCATGGAATCCCGGCACATTCACCTCCATCTCCTCGCCTTCGAGGTCGGACGTGATGCCCACCACCGCGATCGTCACATCGGCTTCTTTCGCCGCCGCCACCGCCGCTTCCTGCAGGCGCGCCACCGCACGCGACCACACCAGGCGCGCCACCGCGCCGCCGCCGCCCTGGAAATACTCGATCTTCAACGCGTATCTCCGGCCCTTCTCCAGCGTCATCCTGGCGGTCTTGGTGGATGGTCCGTGCGCGCCCCAGTCCTCCACCAGCAGTTTGCCGTCCAGCCACACACGATACCCATCGTCGCCGGTCATCCCCACGTTATACACGCCGCCTTCCTGCGGCTTCAGGAAACCCGTCCATCGCACCGAGAAGTTCTGCGCGGCCATCCCCGGCGCCGGCTCCGCGAACTCGAAATTCACGTCCTTGTCCACGCGCGTGACGAACGCCGGGGCCTTCAGTTCCGTGCCCTTGAAGTACTCGCCCCGCAGTCCCGGCTTCCCGTCCACCGTCAACAGTGCCGATGCCGGAACCGGTTGCCCCATCCGCAGGAACTGCGTCCCCGGCTCGAACGTCACCTTGGCCTTCGGAAACTGATTCTGAATGCCCTCCAGCACCGTCACCGAGCGCGAGGGCACGCCGTTGTAATTGCCTTCGAGCACCCGCGCAGAATCCGCCAGCGGCCCCACCACCGCGATCTTCTTCGTCGTCTCGTCCAGCGGCAGGATGTTCTTGTTCTTGAGCAGCACCATCGTCTCGCGCGCCGCCTTCAGCGCCAGCGCACGGTGCGCCGCGCTGTCGTTCTCCGAGACCGGCGTCTGCGCGTACTTCACCATGGCCGGCGGATCGAACATGCCCAGCGCGAACCGCGCTCGCATCAGCCGCTTCACCGCCGTGTCCAGGTCCTTCTCCGCCAGCAGCCCCTGCTGCACCGCTTTCAGATAGCCCGAGGAGTCGTCGCCCGGTTCGTTGCAGTCTAGGTCCGTGCCGCGATGCATCGAGATGGCATCCGCCTCCTCGAGCGTCTTGGTGAAGTGGTGGCCGCGCTCGATGTCCTTCACCGCGTCGCAATCGGAGACCACGTATCCCTGGAACCCCCACTTCGCGCGCAGCTGGTCCACCAGCAGGAACGTGTTGGCGCACGCCGGTTCGCCGTTGACGCTGTTGTAGGAGCACATCACGGAACCCGCCTTGCCGTCCGTCACCGCGGCCCGAAACGCCGGCAGGTAGGTGTCTTCCTCATCGTGCTTCGACACCGTCACGTCGATAGTGTGCCGCGCGGGCTCGGGGCCGCTGTGGACCGCGTAGTGCTTGGGCGTGGCAATCGTCCGGAGGTACTTTGGATCGTCGCCCTGCATCCCCGTCACGAAGGCCACTCCCATGCGCCCCGTCAGGAACGGATCCTCGCCGTAGGTTTCCTGCCCTCGCCCCCATCGCGGATCGCGGAAGATGTTGATGTTCGGAGCCCAGAAGTCCAGCCCGACGCCGCTGAAGTTGCCCCGCCGGATGTCGGCGTTGTGCTTGGCGCGCGCCTCCGTGCCGATCGCCGTGGCCATGTCGTGGACCAGCGGGGCGTCGAAGGTCGCCGCCAGGCCGATCGGCTCCGGGAACACCGTCGCCGTCCCCGACGCCACCCCGTGCAGCGCCTCGGTCCACCAGTTGTATTCCGGGACCTTCAGCCGTGGGATCGCCGCGGCTTTGTGCACCACCTGCGAGACCTTCTCTTCGAGCGTCATCCGCCCGACCAGGTCATCCACCCGCTGTTCCAGCGGCACCGAGGGATCGAGGTACGGAGGATCCGCCGCCCGCCCGACGCCCGCCGCTGCCAACACAGCCAAACCAACGAAAGGGAGTGCTCTGAAGCTCATGACTCCCTATCCTAACAGCGGCGCATGTGGGGCAGGACTGGAGTCCTACGGCGGGTCTCCAGACCCGCCGCTCGCTCTTCTATTTGTGCGCGGCGGCCTTCGCCGGCGCTGCCGCAGGTTTCTGCTGCTCCCCGGCCTTCACCGGCGGCGTGGCTGTTTTCGGCGGCGTGCCTTGTTCGGTGCCCGCGGCCGGTGCGGTGCCCGCGGCTCGTCCGGCGCCCGTGCCCGGTGCGGCGCCCGCGGCTTGTCCGGCGCCCGCGCCCGGTCCGGTGCCCGCTGCCGGTGCGGCGCCCGTGCCCGGTCCGGTGCCCGCGGCCGGTGCGGCGCCGGCCGCCTCCGGCGTCTGGTACAGCACAATCACCGAAATCCGCCTGTTCGACGGGTCCTCGGGCGCCTTGGGTTTCCGAAGCCGCTGGTCTGCGAATCCTCGCACCTGCGTCACCTGCTTCGGCCCCAGCCCGCTCTCCTGCATCAGCCGCCGGGCCGCATTCCCGCGCTCGGTCGACAGCTCCCAGTTCCCGTACGCGCCCCCTCGCGCGAAGGGCTTGGCGTCGGTGTGCCCTTCAATCGACACCTGGTTCGGCAGCTTCCCCAGTTCCTCGGACAGCTTCATCAGCAGTTCCCGCCCGCCCGACGTCGGATTCGCATCCCCACTCTCGAAGAACGCGCCCGCCGCCGTCTCCAGCAGCTCGATGCGCAAGCCCTCGGCCGTCACCGTCATTTCGATCTGGTCTTTGAACTTGTCGAACACGGCCGCCTTGCGCATGGCCTGCTGCATCGCATCCTTGATCTTGTTCATATCGTCTTTGCTCACGGCGATATTGTCCGCGGCGCCCTTCTGCCCGTTGCCCACCATCTTCGAGGTCCCGGTGGGGTCCTTGAAGTAGCCGCCCACCGCCTCCTGGATCTGCTTGCTGGTGTTCAACAGCCACAACACGATGAACAGGGCCATCATGGCGGTGACGAAGTCCGCGTAGGCGACCTTCCACGCGCCGCCGTGGTGGCCGCCGTGTCCTCCGCCGCGCTTGATGATGATGATCGGACGAGCGCCTTCAGCCATAGAGCGTTACGCCGCCGGGGCCGCCGCCGGCGCCTCGGCCCGCTTGCTGCGGCAGGCATCCTCGACTTCCTTGAACTTCGGCCTCACGTGCGGAGGGACCGCCCGCCGCGCCATCTCCACCGCCACAATCGGCGGCGTGCCTTTGACGAAAGAGGTGATCGAGACGCGCAGCACGTGGTGGCACGATTTTTCCTCGTCCGCCTGCTTCGACATCCGGGCCGCCAGCGGCCCCACCAACCCGTAACACAGCAGAATCCCCAGGAACGTGCCCACCAGCGCCGCCGCCACCTTGTGCCCGATTTCTTCCGGCGGTCCGCCCAGCGCTCCCATCGTGATCACCACTCCCAGAACCGCCGCCACGATGCCCAGGCCCGGCAGCGAGTCCGCCATGGTGCTCAAAGCCGCCACCGGCTCCGCCGCCGCATGGTGATGCGCGTCCATGTCCAGTTCCATCATCTGGTCCAGGTCGAACGGCTCCACCGCTCCGATGGCCGCCGTGCGCAGCGAGTCGCAAATGAACGCCAGCATGTGGTGATCGGCCACTACAGCCGGATACGCCGAGAAGATCTTGCTCTTCCCCGGCTCTTCGATGTCACCCTCCACCGCTGCCCATCCCCCGCGCCGCGCCGCGTTGAACAGCTGGAACATCATCTGCAGCAACTCGGAGTACCGCGCCTTGCCGTACTTGGTATCGCCGAATGCCGCCATCAGCCCCGCCAGAATCTCCTTCAGGATGTGAGTCGGGTTGGCCACCAGCACCGTGCCGGCCGCCGCGCCGGCAATAATCACCAGCTCGGCCGGCTGCAGCAGGACCAGGATGTGCCCCTTCTCCATCAGGTACCCGCCCACCACCGCGCCGAAGACTACCAGGATTCCAATGATTGCGAACATTCGCCGCCCTCAGATTGTTGTGGCCCGATTTCCGCCCTCGGAGAGGCTTGCCGCCAGCGCCGTTTCCGCGCGGGCCGCCATCGACTCCGCCGTGTCGCCCTCGATTACCGTCGTGCCCCCCACCGAGGTCGTGATCGAAATGCGGTCGCCCCACCACGAGACCGCCGTCGCGCTCAGAATGCCCCGCAGCATCCCCGCTACTCTGCCTACCGAGTGCGCGGTACAATCCGCCAGAATTACCGCGAACCGGTCCTCGCTCCAGCAGCCGGCCACGTCCGAGGGCCGGAGATTGCCCGACACCGTTTGCGCCGCCACGCGCAGCACGGCCTCCGCCGCGCCGGCGCCGCGCGACTTTCGCAGCTCGTCCAGCCCGTCGATGGCGATCATCAGCAGCGCGAACGGGATGTGCGAGTCCGCGAAATCCAGCAGCCATCCTTCCACGTGCCGCCGCATCGATTCCCGGTCCGGAATCCCCGTCAGCGGGTCCGCCAGGTCGTGAACCGCCTGGCTGTTCGGGTGCTCGTCGGTCTCCGGCAGCAGCACCCGCTCGTCAAAAACCTCCGCCGCCCCGATGATCGTCCCGCCCGGCTCGCGGACCGGAATGGCACGCACCCGCACCGGCACCCGCTGCCCGCTCTTGTGCCGGAGGAAGACATCCGCGACCCTGGGCTTGCCGTCGCGCATAGTTTCCAAAAGCGGGCACGCCTCGCCGCACAGGATGGTGTTGTTCTCGTCGCAATGCACCAGCAGATCGTCGCGGCAGCACCGGCCCACCACTTCCTGCCGCAGGTAGCCCGAGATCTTCTCCGCCGCGTCGTTCCACAAAAGGATGCGCCGGTCGCGGTCCACCAGGTACACGCCGTTGGGCATGCTCTCGAGCAGCGTCTGGTAGACCTCGTGATCGAATGGCACTGTCGTGTCCCTTTCACACTCATCGGCCGACAACGCCGTTTCATGGGGCGGACCCCCTGGTCCGCGGCCGACGCCCTCGTCAGCCTGGGCGGCGAGGCAGCCCGCGTTGACCTCAACCTGTCGAATCGACTAACCTCTAGTTGGAAGATCGTTGAACTTGAGTTCCTCCGGCCTCATGCGCATCTCCGTCAAAGGCGAATACGCCCTCCAGGCCCTTTTCGACCTCGCTACGCACAATTCCGGCGACCCTATACGCATCCACGACATCGCCCAGCGCCAGAAGATTCCGCAGAAATTCCTGGAGTTGATCCTGGCCAGCCTGAAGCAGGCCGGGTTCGTCGAGTCGCGGCGCGGGGCCGAGGGCGGTTACCTCCTGGCGCGCTCCCCCGACGCCATCACCGTGGGAGAGGTTCTCCGGTTCGTCGAAAGCGCCGACGGCAAGTCGCGCAGCAGGCGCCGCTCCGACACGCCTTTCACCGAAATGTGGCGTCATGTCGACGACTCCATTTCCGGCATCGTCGACCATACCAACTTCGCGGAACTGGCCCGCAAGTGGGCAGAACGGCAGAGTCACTATGTCCCCAACTGGGAAATCTAAGCCTTCGTCGTTCGACGACAACGCGCTCAGCATCGGGCGCACGCCGCTCATCCGGCTCAATCGCATTACGGGAGGCGCGCGCGCCACCGTACTCGCCAAGATCGAAGGCCGCAATCCGGCCTACTCGGTCAAAGACCGCATCGGCGCCGCCATGATTTTCGACGCCGAGAAGAGAGGGGTTCTCGGGCCCGGCCGCGAGATCGTCGAGCCCACCAGCGGCAACACCGGCATCGCGCTGGCCTTCGTCGCCGCCGCGCGCGGTTATCCCATCACCCTGATCATGCCCGAGAGCATGTCGCTCGAGCGCCGCAAGGTGCTGGCCGCGTTCGGCGCCAAGGTGGTCCTCACCGAGGCCGCCGGCGGGATGAAGGCCGCCATCGCGAAGGCCGAGGCGATCATGGCCGCCGATCCCGGGCGCTACTTTCTGCCCGACCAGTTCAAGAACCCGGCCAACCCGGAGGTCCATTTCAAAACCACGGGCCCCGAGATCTGGGAGGATACCGGCGGCGCGGTCGATGTTCTGGTTTCGGGCGTCGGCACGGGCGGCACCATCACCGGAGTCTCGCGTTACATCAAGAAGGAAATGCGCAAGCCGATCGTCTCGGTTGCGGTCGAGCCGACCGCCAGTCCCGTGATCGCGCAGGCGATGCGCGGCGAGCCGCTCGCTCCCGGCCCGCACAAGATTCAGGGACTCGGCGCGGGCTTCATTCCCGCGACGCTCGATCTTTCGGTGGTCGACCGCGTCGAAGCCTCCACCAACGAGGAGGCCATGGAGTGGGCGCGCCGCCTGGCCAGCGAAGAGGGAATCCTCTCCGGCATCTCTTCGGGAGCCGCCGCGGGCGTGGCCGTTCGCCTGGCGCATCAGCCCGAATTCGAGGGCAAGACCATCGTGGTGATTCTGCCCGACTCGGGAGAACGCTACCTGAGCAGCGTGCTTTTCGAGGGGTTGTCATGACGCACCGAGCGCTAACCCGCCGCGGATTCCTCGGGACCGCGGCCGCCGCAGGGCCGTACCTGTGCCTCGGCAAGACCGGCGTGACCAAGCCGGTCAAACGCAACATGGCGCGGCTGCAATTCGAGGCGACCACGCTGGGCCTGGGCGGCCAGGCCTCCCTGCAATGGACCCCGGCGGATGTCGATCCCACCAAGATCATTCTCAAGGCCTTCGACCTGGGCGTGAACTACTTCGACACCTCGAACGCCTACGGCCCCAGCCAGTCCAACTACGGCAAGGCTTTCCGCGAGCTGCACCTGATTCCTGGATCGGCGGGCTACGACGAACGCAAGCGGCGCTCGATTTTCCTGACCAGCAAGACCGTCCTCAGGTTCGGCAAAGGCGGCTGGAACAAGCCCGGGATGATGAACTTCACCAACGGGCCCGCCGGCTCGCACACAGCGGATGACGTCAGGCGAACTCTGAGCCAGATCTTCGGCGACGGGAACGGAAACTACCCGGCCGGCGCCTGGCTCGACCAGGTACTGGTGCACGCTGTTTCGACGATGGCGGATGTGGACGCCGCTTTCGAAGGCTACCTCAACCCCGACCCGCAGGCGGAGAACATCGGCGCCATCCCCACGCTGGTCGATCTGCGCGACGGCACCAACCGCACCGGCCTCAATCCCAAGCACGAGAGACTGATCCGGCACATCGGGTTCTCGGGCCACAAGTCTCCCGCGGTGATGATCGAGATGATCCACCGCGACGAGCACAATGTTTTCGCGGGCATGCTGGTGGCCATCAACGCCAACGACCGGCAGCATTTCAACATGCAGTACAACGTCATTCCGGTTGCGGCGGCCAGGAACCTGGGCGTGATCGCGATGAAGGTGTTCGCCGACGGGGCCATGTACACCAAGCCGGCCACCTGGTCAACCAGGCCCGAACACGTGGTGCGAACCGTGGGCAGCGACGCGCTTCCGAGCCGGTCCCTGGTGGAGTATTCCCTGTCGATACCGGGCGCTCACACGGCGATCATCGGGATCGGGCAGATCGACGCCGATCCCAAGTCCTGCCAGTTGTCGCAGAACCTGGCGGCCGCGCAGATCGCTCCGGGGGCGCTCAGCGCATCCGACCGCCGCGCCGTCGAGAAGCCGGCGAACGCCGTCAAGGACGGCAAGACGAACTGGTTCCAGGATGCCCGGCAGGATCTGACGCCTGCGCGCGACGCCGCGCTCGTGCAGGAGACGCGCGCCGGGAAGCGCATCGTCCGGCTGAAGTGGCAGACGGCATATGCGGGCGATGAGCCGATCGTGCGCTACGAGATCTGGCGCGACCATCAGAAGATCGCGCAGATGCCGTACAAGCCGCAGGCTACCAAAGCGCCATTTGTCTTCGAGGATGCCGCGGCCGGCGCCGCCGCCCGCACCTACCAGATCGCCACCGTGGACGCGGCGAACCGCACGGCCATGACGGCCGATTTGACGACAAAGGCGGGCTAACGGAGCCGACGAGCGACGGGCGACGAGCGACGGGCTGCTTAGAGCACCTCTTCGGACCAGTTTTCGAGCGCGGCCTTGAGCTTGTTCATGAACTGGTCGGCGTAGGCTCCGTCGAGCAGGCGGTGGTCGAAGGTCAGACCGATGAGCGCGATCGAGCGGATCGCGATGGCGTCGTCGTCGGTGACCACGGGCGTCTTCTCCACCGCTCCGACTCCCAGGATGGCCACCTGCGGCTGGTTGATGATGGGCGTGCCGAACAGGCTGCCGAAGCTGCCGAAATTCGTGATGGAGAACGTGCCGCCTTGAACCTCGTCGGGCTTGAGCTGGCGCGAGCGGGCGCGCGTCGAGAGGTCCACGATGGCGTGCTGCAAGCCCAGGACGTTCTTCTGGTCGGCATTGCGAATCACCGGCACGATCAGGCCGGCGTCGAGCGCGACCGCGATGCCGATGTTGATCTCGTTGTGGAAGATGATGTTGGTCCCTTCGATCGATGCGTTGGCTAGCGGGAAGGCGCGCAGCGCTTCGCAAGCGGCGCGGGTGATGAAGGGCAGGTAGGTCAGCGAGAAGCCGTAGCGGGTCTGCACTTCGGCCTTGTTGCGCGCGCGGATCTTGGCGACGCGCGTCATGTCCACCTTGTGCATGGTGGTGACGTGCGCGGAGGTGCGTTTACTCACCAGCATGTGCTCGGCGATGCGCGCGCGCATCACGCTCATGGGCTCGATGCGAACCTTGGCGGCTTCGGCGCGCGGGAGCGGCGTGGATGGCGGCGGCGCCTGTGGTGGAGGCGGCATGACGGGCGGTGGCGCGGGAGCGGCAACCGGAGACGGCGCCGCTCGCTTGGCCAGGTGGGCCTCCAGGTCCTGCTTCGTGATGCGCCCTCCGGCGCCCGAGCCGCGGATCTGCTTCAGGTCGATATTGTTCTCGCGCGCCATCCGACGGACCAGCGGCGACAGCGGTCCCGCGGCTTCCTCCTGCGGGACCTCGACGGCCTCGGCTTCGGGCTCGGGCGGCGGCGCTGGGGCAGCGGCCGCGGCCTGCGCCACGGGTTCGGGAGCGGCCACCGGAGCTGGCGCGGCTGCCGCGCCCTTCCCGGCCTCGTCGATGCGCGCCACCACGGTGTTGATGGCTACCGTCTTGCCCTCTTCCACCAGGACCGCGGAGAGCGTGCCCGCCGCGGGCGAAGGAATCTCGGTGTCCACTTTGTCGGTTGAGATCTCGAACAGAGGCTCGTCCCGCTCCACGCGGTCGCCGGCCTTCTTCAACCACTTCGTCAGGGTTCCTTCGACGATGCTCTCGCCCATCTGGGGCATGACGACGTCCATCATAGTGCCTCCTCCGTTACCGCCATCTCGAAACCAAACTGCTCCGCAAAATGCCGCGCCAGCGAGGCGATCAACTCGTCCCGCTTCGGCTCCGCGCCCAGTTCCGCCGCGATCGATGTGACAGGCTTGGCGAGGCCGCAGGGCACGATGTACTGGAAATACTTCAGGTCCGTGGTCACGTTCAGCGCGAAGCCGTGCGAGGTGATCCAGCGGCTGATGTGGACCCCGATGGCCGCGATCTTCCGGCCCTCGACCCACACGCCCGTCATGCCTGTCTCGCGGCCGGCCGCGATGCCGAAATCCGCCAGCGTGTCGATGAGCGCCTGCTCCATCGAGCGCACGTATGCCACCACGTCCCGCTTCCACTCGCGCAGATCGACAATCGGATAGCCCACCAGTTGCCCGGGACCGTGGTAGGTGATGTCGCCGCCGCGGTCGGTGGGGAAGAACGAGATGCCGGCGCGCCGCAGCACGTCTTCGCTCGCCAGCAGGTGGGCTGGCTTGCCGTTGCGGCCGATGGTGATGACGTGCGGGTGCTCGACGATCAGGAACTGATCGGGCACGAGACCCTGCTTGCGCTTCTCGACCAGCGCGCGCTGGAGCTCGAGCGCCTGGCCGTAGTCGACGCGGCCGAGGTCGCGCAGCTCGCAGACACGCACTGCGGTGCCCGGAACCGAGCCGCGACCGCCAGGGAGCGCTTGCGCCAGCTCGGCAGGCGGAGCCGCCTGCCCCATGGAAAGCGCTGGCGTGGCGTCACGCATTAATCGCAAGCCCGTAGATGTTGTTGAACGCTTCGCCCACGGCCTCGTGCAGCGTGGGGTGCGCGTGGATCATGTTGGCGATTGTCTCCACGGTAGCCTCGGCCGACATTGCTGTCACGCCTTCGGGAATCAGCTCCCAGGCCTGCGGGCCGATGATGTGCACGCCCAGGATCTCGCCGTGTGTCTCGTCGCTCACGACCTTTACGAATCCGTTGTGCTGACCCAGGATCGACGCCATGCTGTTGGGCATGAAACCGAACTTCCCGATCTTGACCTTGTAGCCGCGGGCGCGCGCCTCGGCCTCGGTGAGTCCGACGCTGCCGATGCCCGGCTCGGTGTAAGTGCAACTGGGAATGCGCATCCGGTTGAGCCGCTCGACCGGCTTTCCGGCAATGTGCGCCACGGCCACCATGCCTTCCTTGGTTGCCACGTGCGCCAGTTGCGGCGTGCCGGCCACCACGTCGCCGATGGCGTAGATGCCGGGCTCGGCGGTCTGCTGATCGCCATCCACCTTGATGAAGCCGCGGTCGGTTTCGACGCGCGTGGTTTCGAGGCCGATGTCATCCGTCACGGGCTTGCGGCCCACGCCCACCAGCACCTTGTCGGCCTGGATGACTTCCTGCTTGCCGTTCGCGAGCGTGACCGTGACCTGTACGCCGGCGTCCGTGCGTTCGATCTTCTCGGCGCGCGCACCGGTTTCGACGCGGATGCCGCTCTTCTTGAACAGCCGCTCGAGCTCTTTCGAAACCTCTTCGTCCTCGAACGGGACGATGCGCGGCAGCATTTCGAGCAGCGTGACCTTGGTGCCGAAGCGATTGAACATGGAAGCGAACTCGCTGCCCACCGCGCCCGATCCGATCACGACCATCGACTTCGGGATCGCGCGCATGTCGAGGATCTCGATGTTGGTCAGGATGCGTTCCGGGTCCGCCTCGAGGCCGGGCAACATGCGCGCCACGGAACCGGTCGCGACGATGATGTTCTTCGTCTCGACCGTGCGGGCGCCTTCGGCCGTGCGCACCTCGACGCGGCCGGGGCCCAGAATGCGAGCCTGCCCGCGGAGGACGTCAACCTTGTTCTTGCGCATCAGGAACTCGACGCCCTTGGAATGCTTGTTGACGATGTCGTTTTTGTGGTCGATGACTTTGGGGTAGTCGAGGCGCGGGTTGTCGCATAGGATGCCCTCGCCGCTGTTCGTGAAGTGTTCCCACAGGTCGGCGGTGTGCAGCAGGGACTTGGTGGGGATGCAGCCGACGAGCAGGCAGGTCCCACCCAGTCGCGGGTCCTTCTCGACGATCGCCGTCTTCAGCCCAAACTGCCCCGCGCGTACGGCGGCCGAGTATCCCCCCGGCCCGCTCCCGATGATTAAAACGTCGTAAGACATTGACCACATTCTAACAAGGTGGTGTGGTGGTTAGGCGTGGACCGCGGCCCATCAGAGCGAGTGTAGCGCCGCGGGAAGGGCTCTCGGCGGCCGGTTCTGTGCAAGGCATTGAAATGGAGGCAGAAGAGAGACGCGTTCGTGCGTGACTGCCGCGAGCGGGATCCCAATTCACTGCGACAGCAGGAACTCGAATTCGGCCACGGTGATGGCGCAGATCGGTTCGCCGTTGAGCAGTAGAGGCTTGTATCTTCGCTGGCGGAAGGCCTGCTCGGCCGCGGGCACCAGGAGCGGATGACCGCGGAGGACCTGTAACTCCTCCACCGTTCCGTCGATGCGGACCAAGATGCTGATCGTCACGTAACCCTGAATGTGGGCCTTCCGTGCGTCTGCCGGGTACTTCGGTACGACGTTACGAAGCAGGTAGTCGGCTTTGGATATAGAGGTTCCGACGCGAATCGGCCCCGTGGGTCGGGGCTGCCGGCGCGGGGCACCATTGGGCTTGAGGCGGCGGGCTCGCGCCAGCAACCGCTCGCCCCATGCGTCTCCGCCGAGCGAAGGCCCGAAGACCTGCCGCAGCAGCGGGTTTTCGGGCATTGACGCTATCTCGCCGGCCTGCTCGAGGAGAGCGGTGTCGTTCGAGGCGGTGAGCTCGCGCATGACCCGGTCGGCAATCGCAGGTGTGATCAGCTCCGGGTTCGCCATATGCGAGTGACGCCAAGACGGAACCACGGCGCTGACGCAGAGGTTCGCCAGCAGATCGGTCCAGTGCGGATAGGCAGGGTACAGGCGGCGCGCGCGCTTCAAGAGGCTTTCGGCACCGGCAAAATCGTTCTGTACCACCGCTCGGTAGGCGTTGTCGATGACTGCGCTCGCCGGATTGCGGTCCACCTGCCGGAGCCAGGCGGCGGCGAGTTGGGCCCGGATCGGCGGGCCGCCTGCGGTCTCAGCGCCGGGAGGAATGACCCACAGGGTGTACTCTTCGCGGAAGAGCTTTGAGTCCGGATGGTGCTCGATCATCCAGCTAAGCTGCTCCAGCCACTGGTCGGCGGGACCCGCGCGCCAGCAGCGGGCGATCTGGTCGAGGTGCGGGTCGAGTTCCGGAGGGGCCCACCAGGCCAGGCACAGAGCAACCAGCAGTCCAATCCACGAGGTTTTTAGGGGCATATTGACTTAGACACCGGTCGAGCCTATGTCAGTGCACTCTGCAACTCCGCCGTATCCTGCCGATTGCCGCCGCTCTCGCGAACGGCGTCCATGGGCGCCTCGGCGCGTAGGAAGGGGAGCACGACCCGCGAATTCCGTTTCGAGATGAACGGGCGGTTTCTGTCCCAGCGCGACCATTCGGTGTACCAGCCCGCGGACCCCGCCGCAAAGCCCTTCGTCCACGAGGATTTCGGCTATTTCAGCTACGACGGCGAGTCGAAGAAGGTCGTCTGGCGACAGTTCCACAGCGAAGGACTGGTCAACGAGTACACCCTGGAGTCGACGAGCGCGGACGGCAAGTCGCTCGAGTTCGTCATCACGCGGATCGAGAACCTCCCTGGATTCCGAGCCAAGAAGCTGTAGCGCGTCCTTTCCGCGGACGAGATCGAAGAGACGTTCCTGCTCGCTATGCCGGGAGCGGACTTCGCCGTCTATACGCTGGCCCATCTCAAGCGGGTGAAGCGATCGCGGCTACGGGAAAGAGCGTCAGGCCCGATGATGCGGCCGGCGCCCCAGCCGGATTCGATCAGGCTCCGCCCGATACGACGGTCGTGTTCCGCATCAATGGGTAGATTCCGGCAGGCGCCGCGGACCTGAACGCCGCAGGCGAAGTACGATCAGCGCCAGGCCCACCACGGATAGCAGGGACAGGCTGGCCGGTTCGGGTACCGCATCTGGAATAAAGATCTCGCCGTTCAGGCGCTCCGCGAAATCCGAGGACGGGCCGAACTGGCCGGCCCAAAGCCCAGGTTGTCCCTCATAGAACTCCGCGGTAAAAGAGGCAGCATAGTTCACAATCGGCCCTTCACCGAAGACAGTGAACAAAAAACTCCCTTCGAGGGACGAGTAGTAGTCGGCCTGCAGGCCGCTGATCAGGCTGGCACCGCTTTGGTCCGGAGAGCGCAGATCCGTGGATGGAACGCCTGAATAGCCAGGATCTCCAGGGAACTCCCAGCTCAGGAGCAGCGCATTCGTGCCAGCGCGGTTCGCATACACCATCGAGATCTCGTGCCAGCCCGGGCTGAGGTTCAGGGGGACCACGATATTTCCTGCCGAAGAGGTGTCATCGTACGAGCCGATCAGAGTGCCATCGATCGACAGGGTTCCATAGTCGTCGGCGTACATATTGAGGGTGACCGCAGTAGCTGCGGCGTTTCCGGCCGTCAACAGAGAGACAACGATAACTGTTGCGAGGTGTAGTTTCATTGTTGGCTACCTGGCTAATAGGTGGGTGTCATCAGGCAAACCTCTCTCGACAGTTTTCCGTTCTCGTGCCAGCGCCTCAAGCGGGTGAAGGGATCGTGGAGCGGGGAAGAGCGTCGGGGCCGATGATGCGGCCGGCGCCCCAGCCGGATTCGATCAGCTCGGTGGGATCGGCGGTTGTGAACGCAACCTGGTAGCTCTCCTCGTCGCCGCTCGGAATGGGCGGCTTGCCGCGCATCGGGGAGACGGTCGCCAGGTAGCGGAGAACGGTGTAGACGTCGCCCATCTCGGGCATGGAGATGTCGCAGTCCTGGGTGCGGAATCGCAGGCGCGCGCCGCGCTCGGCCACTCTCCAGGCGAGGAACGCACAGGCGGCCACGGCCAGCTCGAACCACTCTGCCTGGCTCGGCGCGGTGTTGAGGTCGAGGAACAGGTCGATCAGCCGCTCCTGTTCGCGGGCGAACTCGCGCACTTCTAGCTCGCCGGTGTGCGCGGTCGCTTTCCAATCCACGTGGCGGGCGCTTTCGAGGGCCTCGTAAGGGCGGATGCGGTAGAAATCGTGCCCGCGGCCGCGCACCTGCGCCTCGATATCGCCGCGGATGGCGGCCAGCAG
Source organism: Bryobacterales bacterium (assembly GCA_963841635.1). Taxonomy (GTDB): domain Bacteria; phylum Acidobacteriota; class Terriglobia; order Bryobacterales; family Bryobacteraceae; genus DASWZN01. The sequence continues at coordinate 4,704,846 of CAWJDO010000002.1, read as the reverse complement.
TTCCTCGAAGCCGGGCTGGGGATCGATGGGCGGGTAGACCACCACATCGCGGCGCAGCATCACCTCGGCGCGCCGCTCCAGGAAGCCGAAGGGAAAGCCGGTGGAGAACTGGAATCCGCTCTCGCGATAGAGGCCGCGCTTTTCGAAGCGCAGCTCGATGGTCTCATCGAGGACGGCGCCGCCGGGGATCACGGGGAAATAGAGCGCCGTGAGCACGGCCTCGCTCGAGCCGCTCAGGTGGACCGAGAAGGACGGCACCCAGCTCTTCGAGTTGCGAATATAGATGCGTCCGGCCAGCTTGCGGCGCGCCGCGATGTGCTCGGGCAGGGCCAGGTCGAGCTCCAGACCCGCGAGCGAAAGGCGGCTGATGAAACCGGAGACGAGCAGGGTGGCCAGCATGGCGGCGGCGATCAGGAACAGGAGGTTGTTGGCGGAGGCGGCGGCGGCCACCGCCACCAGCAGCATGGCCAGCGCGAACACGATTCCGACCGGGGTGACGGTGCGGCTGAGCGCGCGCCGTAGGAACGACCTGAGACGGAGGAGCACCTGGAGTGAATCATAGCCGATGGTCGATGGTGGATGGTCGATGGTGGATGGTCGATGGTGGGAACATTAGGCTGAAGGTAGACGTTATCTCTTTCAGGAGGTGGACCTTGTTCTGCGTTCGCTGCGGTGCACAGATGCAGGAGAACCAGCAGTTCTGCCCTTCGTGCGGCACTCCGGTCCGCGGGGCCACTACCCTGATGCCCGAGACCGGCCGGATCGCCGGCCACATTCGGCTGCTGGGGATTCTCTGGGTTGCGCTTTCGGCCTTCCGGCTGATTCCGGGACTGATCCTGATCGCGTTCTTCGGCCATGGCGGCATGGGGCTGCTGCCGCCGGAGGTGCCGTTTTTCGTCCACGGGATATTGCAGGCCGTGGGCACGGTGCTGGTAATCGGGGCGGCGGTGGGCCTTTTGACCGGAACGGGACTCCTGCAACGGCAGGCCTGGGCCCGGGTGCCGGCGATCGTGCTCGCCTTTATCAACCTGGTGGACATGCCGTTCGGCACGGCCCTCGGGATCTACACGCTGTGGGTCCTGTTGCCGGCGAAATCCGAAGAAGAGTACAAGCAGTTGGCGCGGAGCGCGTAGGGGCGGCTCGGTGTGCCGGCCTGGCGGCTAGAAAAAAAGCGGGCGCCGGTATTGTGTCCGTGGAATGAGAACTGCGCCCGCTCCGAGTTCAAAGCACATGCGTCTACCTGGAAGGACGACGCGCCCGGACTCATGGTTACCGGCCGATTGTCGTATGCTCACCACTGGGGGATACCAGGTTGAATCCGCGAACTGTAACAATCCTGTTTCTGCTGGCGGTCGCCGTCGCCGCCGCCCAGATGAGCGATTACCAGGGCTATAAAGACCCCGCGCTCTTCACGCGCATGCCGCATTACTATTTGTCGGCCGAGGACTCGTTTGTCGATAAACCGTTCGATGCGGTCGAGTTCTTTGTCAAGGACGGCACCCAGCAGGTGGAGGGGCATCACCTCACCTACAACTACAGCTTCGACGAATCGGCGGGGCCCAGTCCCAGCTTCCTGCAGATCATCAGGAACTATGAGGCGGCAGCCAAGAGGATTGGCGGCCAGGTCCTCTCGGACGGCGACCGGACGGCGACCATTCGCATAGTCCGGGCGGGCCAGGAGACCTGGGTGGCCGTGGAGGCATTCAACGAAGGCCGCCTGTACACGCTGAACATCATCGAGAAGCAGGCCATGCAGCAGGATGTGGCGGCGAACGCCGAGGCCTTGAAATCCGGTCTGGCGGAGGCCGGACACGTCGAGGTGCCGGGGATCCTCTTCGACTTCGGAAAGGCGGTGGTAAAGCCGGAGTCGGAACCCGCGCTCGCGGAGGTGGTGAAGATGCTGGCGGCCAATCCGGGGGTTCGGGTGTGGGTGGTGGGTCACACGGACAACGTTGGATCGGTGGACGGCAACCTGGCGCTGTCGGCGGCGCGGGCTGCGGCGGTGGTCCAATCCCTGCGGCAGAAGGGAGTGGATGTGAAGAGGCTGGCTCCGCACGGAGCCGGGCCGTATGCGCCCGTGGCGTCAAACGCGAGCGACACGGGACGGGCGCGCAATCGGCGGGTTGAGCTGGTAGCGCAGCCGTAGCCTTCCGGGGCTACCGCCAGTAGCCGTGGTGAAAGCGATATCCGTGGCCGTGGCGTTCCCAGTACGAGCGCGACCAGACGGCCCGCGGGTGGGGTGGCCGGCCCCAGTAGCCGCGGCGCCACTCCCAACGGTCGCCGCGAAGATCGTAAAAGCCGTCGGTCCACATAGCCGGGACCGGGAGCGTAGCCCACCGCCCCGACTTCGACCGGGGGTGGCGGCGGTGGCACCCGATAACCGTACGGCGCGTATCCGCCGCAACCCGCGGCCAGGGACGAGCCGGCCCAGAACCGCCGACATCCATGCGAGCCTGAATCTGGACATCCGCATTCCTCCTCATCCCTTGGACCGTGGCGGGGCCTGGGCCTTGGACCGTGGCGGGGCCTGGGCCTTGGACCGTGGCGGGGCCTGGGCCTTGGACCGTGGCGGGGCCTGGGCCTTGGACCGTGGCGGGGCCTGGGCCTTGGACCGTGGCGGGGCCTGGGCCTTGGGCCGTGGCGGGGCCTGGGCCTTGGACCGTGGCGGGGCCTGGGCCTTGGGCCGTGGCGGGGCCTGGGCCTTGGGCCGTGGCGGGGCTTGGGCCTTGGACCGTGGCGGGGCCTGGGCGGTTTGTCCCCAAAGCCAGGGAGAGAGGGGGCCGATTGTGGGCTAGGGCGGGGTAGATGTCCGCGTGCTTACTTTACGCCGCGGTTCGGGCGGGGCTTGGCGGCAGCGCGGGCTCGAGGCGTCCTGAGCCAGCCACGGCCTGCAGCGCAAAAATCCTCTTGACGTGACCAACAAGTCACGTTATTATGGAGTCACGTTTAAGGAGGGGAGCGATACCGATGACACTCAACGATCTGACGCTGGACATCAGCGAAAGCATGGACGTGAAGGCGGACATTGGGGACGTCTTCCGCAGCGTGCTCGACCGGCTGGGCGAGGGCAGCACCAACGCGCAAGGCGAATCGATGCAGATGACGCTGGAGCAGTGGCCGGGCGGGCGGTGGTTCCGCGACCGCGGCAACGGCATCGGCCACCTGTGGGGACACGTACAGGTGATCAAGCCGCCGGTGCTGCTGGAACTGAGCGGCCCGATGTTCATGTCCTACCCGGCTCTGAACCATCTCGAAGTGAAGCTCGAACAGCGGTCCGGCGGAACGCATGTGGACCTTCGGCACCGCGCCATCGGCTTCATCGACCCGGCTCACCGGGAGGGCGTGGTCACGGGCTGGCGGCACATCCTGGAGGACATCGCCAAGGATTGTTCGCCGCACGCCAAGGCACAGCGGAGCTAGATGCCCGACGATCTCGACGGGGTGTGGAAAGCGTTGTCCGACACGACCCGCCGCTCGATTCTGGATCTGCTGCGGCAAGGCCCCCGCACCACGACCGAGATCGTCGAGGCCTTCCCGCGCCTGAGCCGCTTCGGCGTCATGAAGCACATTGACGTGCTCCGCGAGGCCGGCCTGGTTCACACGCGCGAGGAGGGCCGGCAGCGCATCAACTCTTTGAACGTTGTGCCCATCCGCCAGATTTACGAGCGCTGGGTCGGCCGCTTCGAAGAGCTGTGGGCGAGCCACCTGCTGCGCATCAAAGAAGATGCGGAAGCCCACGCCGCGAAGAAGCGCCCGCGCCAGGGCTAAGCGATAACGCCGCACGGAACACGGACAGGAAGCGTGTGCCCGTGCATAACGACAAGAGAGGAGAATCCGATGACGACTGCAACCGAACTGCGCCACCAGGTGGTGTCGAAAGAGGAATGGCTGAAGGCGCGCCTGGCGCACCTGGCGGCCGAGAAGGAATTCATCCGGCGGCGCGACGAACTGAGCCGTCAGCGACGCGAACTGCCGTGGGAGAGAGTGGAGACCAACTACGTCTTCGAGGGTCCGAACGGCCCCGAGACGCTCGCGGATCTGTTCGCCGGCCGGAAGCAGTTGATCGTTTACCATTTCATGCTCGGAGCCAACTGGGAAGAAGGATGCAAGAGCTGCTCGTTCCTGGCGGATCACTTCGATCCGGCCCGGATTCACCTGGCGCATCGCGATGTAACCCTGGCCGTGGTCTCGCAAGCGCCCCTGCCGCGCATCCAGGCGTTTCAAAAACGCATGGGCTGGCGCTTCCCCTGGGTTTCGGCATTCGGCAACGACTTCCAGCACGATTACGGTGTGCACTTCACGAAAGAGGAACTCACGGGCGAGGTGGATTACAACTACGGCAAGACGCGGTTCGGCCTGGAAGAAGCGCCCGGCCTGAGCGTGTTCTACAAGAACGAGGCCGGCGAGATCTTCCACACCTACTCGACCTATGCGCGCGGCCTGGACGCGCTGGTGGGGACGTACCAGTTCCTCGATCTGGCGCCCAAGGGCCGCGACGAAGACGGCCTGGCGTTCACGATGTCGTGGGTCCGGCACCACGATAAGTACGGCGACGATTACGCTCTCGATCCCGCGGCAACGTACGAGAAGCCGCGCGAAATGGGCGGGTGCTGCAAGCAGGACGAAGGTGCGTGATGGAGGGCCGGTGCTGCACGGGCGAGGGGCGATCGCGCCGCCTCGCCCGGAGGCTCTCAGGGGCCGCGGCTTCCCTGGCGCCAGGGGCGGTGCTGGTGTTGCTGCCGAAATGCCCCCTGTGCCTGGCCGGCTGGCTCACGGTGGCGACAGGCCTCGGCGTATCCGCGGCGGCCGCGGCGCGCGTGCGGGGGATGATCGATCTTCTGGGTTGCAGTCTTGACGCTCGCCGCGGTGCAGATCGTGCGGCGGCGCGGCTGGCGGCGCGGCTGGCTTGAACGGCACCATCGGACCTGATACGCTGATCAGCGTCATGGCAAACTCGCGTCGCGATTTTATTCGATCCGGTGCGGTGCTGGCCGCCGGGATCAGGGGCCTGGCTCCGCAGGCTGCCGCCGCCGAACCGGCGGCGATCCAGGTGCCGAAGATCAAATTTGGCGGCGTCGAGATCAGCCGTCTGGTGATCGGCGTGAACCCGTTCTACGGCTTCTCGCACTACAACCACAATCTGGACCAGACCATGCGCGACTGGTACACGCCGGAGCGCGTGTGCGAGGTGCTGCACCGCGCGGCCAGTTACGGCATCAACACGTTCAACTACTACCATTCGGAACGCTCGCTCGCCGACTGGTCGCGGTTCGTCGCCGAAGGCGGCAAAATGCACCTGATTCCGCAAGTGGGAGCGGGGGCGGATGCCGCCGCGCTGGTCAAGACCCTGCACCCGCTTGGGCTACAGCGGCAAGGAGAGGTGGTTGACGATGCGTGGCAGGCGGGGCGCATGGACACCGTCAAGGAGTGGTGCAAAAAGGTGCGCGACCTGGGCGTGCTGGTGGGCGTGGGCACGCACATCCCTGAAGTCATCGCGAAGATCGAGGAAGAGAACTGGGACGTCGATTTCTACGCCGGCTGCGTCTACAACCGGCGCCGCACGGTGGAGCAGTGGAAGAAAGCGCTGGGCGGAGAAATGATGGAAATGCCGCACGACATCTACATGGCGAGCGATCCCGCGCGGATGTACAGCGTTTTGCGGCAGACCAAGAAGCCCTGCTTCGCCTTCAAGGTTCTCGCCGCCGGCCGGATCGCGCCGGAGGGAATCGAGCAGGCGCTTCGTACCGCCTTCGAGAGCATCAAGCCGTACGACGCCGTCTACGTGGGGATGTTTCCGAGATTCCGGGACGAGGTCCGCATCGACGCGGAGATCGTCCATCGCATCCTTAGCTGAGTTGCGGCCATGCTCCATCGCTGGCGACAGAGGATCTGGCCCACCATTACCGACTACGATTCCGCCTATGCAGCCGTCCGGGGCGCGGTCAAGATCACTTCCGCCTGGGTCGCCATAAGCTTGTTGGCGGCGATCGCTTTCGTACACATCGGCCTCACCCATCCGCCGATTTCACCCGAGCAGATCGGCGAAGCGGTCGTCTATTTCGTGCAGGGCACTATCTTTGGTCTGCTCGCCTGGAAGGTCCGCGGGATGTCGCGGCCCTGGGCCATCACCGGCCTCGCGTTCGCGAGTCTGCTGATGCCGTTCGCTCTGGACTCGCTGCTTGCCATCCTGTTCCACACTGTCGTGCTGATCGCCTTTATCAGCGCGGTCCGCGCTACGTCCGCGTTCAGGCGCTTCGAGGCCGAACGCCTGAGCCGCCTCACGGACGCCGAGCGGCTGATGGGTAACTAGGTCTCTGACCGTGTGATCCGTTTCGTCCGCTTGCTGACGCGCGCGGTTCCGTGCTGGCACCGAACCGCGACCGTAAGGGAGCGGACCTGGCGGTCAGAGCACTAGGTTCCACTTATTTGGGCCTCTTCATAAGACCCGCCTACATTTCATTGATATCCAACACGGCACGCCGGATGGCAAGCCGGGCGGGACTCCGCTCCAGGGGGACAAGTCGAACTACCGGGCGATCCTTGTCGGCCTGCAGGGTGTGACAGGCGCTCTGCGTCCGAAACCTTGACCGTGGCGCCAACCGGCATGAACGGCCTCTTTTTCCCGGCGACGGAAACCCAATTGAGGGTTGGCGGGCTGACTACCCGCATATCGGATTTAGCGGCATTCTGGCGAAAGCCGCGCAAAATTCCGCAAGATTTCGCTTGTATACCGCGCGAAGCCGTACTTTAATTGTCCTATGGCTGCCAAAAAACAAGCTGCACTTCGCCATGTCGCCCGGTACGGGTGGGCTCCCGACTTGCCCGACCACCGCGACCTTCTATACGCTGCGCCTCCGCACGTAGCCAAGGCTCTGCCGGCCAAAGTAGACCTGCGGTCGAAATGTCCGAAGGTCTACGACCAGGGTCAACTGGGTAGTTGCACGGCCAATGCTATCGCCGGGGCCATCGAATTCGACCAGATGAAGCAGGGGACTCCAAAGCCCCCGTTTACCTCTTCGCGCCTGTTCATCTATTACAACGAGCGGGCGATGGAGGGCACCGTGAGCTCGGACAGCGGCGCCCAGATTCGCGACGGCATTAAGAGTTGCGCGCAGCTGGGAACGTGTCCCGAGTCGATGTGGCCGTACGACGTCGCCAAATTCGCGGACAAGGCGCCCGCCGCGTGTTACACCACGGCGGCACAGCATCTGGTCAAGCTGTACTCGCGCGTCCCGCGCGTGCTCAACTCGATGAAAGGCTGCCTGGCGGACGGTTATCCGTTCGTTTTCGGCTTCACGGTCTACGAGAGCTTCGAAGGCGACGAGGTGGCCAAGACGGGAATCGTGCCACTGCCTAAGCCGAAGGAAGCTGTCGTGGGGGGCCACGCGGTGATGGCGGCCGGTTACATCGACGCCGAGCAGATGTTCCTGGTGCGGAACTCGTGGGGGCCGAAGTGGGGGCTCAAGGGCTACTTCAAGTTGCCGTACGCCTACCTCACCGACGCCGATCTGTCCGACGACTTCTGGACCATACGCCTGACCGTTTAAGATTGGGCCGGAGCACCGTCAGCGTGCGGTGACTTGCGCCGTTATCGAGAAGCGACGAGCGGGTGAGCCGGCTTCCCAAGACCGGCTCATTCCGAATGCGAGCGTGGTCTGGCCTTGTCCCACGCACTGAAAGTCCCAGGTGTGGACTCCGCCGGCGCCCGGCTGGAGGCTGGCCGGCTCATAAGTCTCTCCGATCAGCTGCAGAAAAGAGGGGAGGTCACCCTCCAGCCTCCAGCGGAATCCGGAAGTCCGGTTCTCGTTGAGCCGGATCCGGAACGGCTCGCCGGCTGTTAAATGCACGCTTTGGCCGTCGCTGGCTTCATCGAATTCCGGCATGTCCGGTCACCTGCCTCCCATTCTCACACCTGCCGGTGGTGTCGCAGTTATCTGTCGCATCCGAGAAGCGTCTGGAGACGGGCCGCGAGCCCGCCGGCGCGCGACGGTCCGAACATCGAATTGTGGTCACCGGAGACGCTGCACGCTTCAAACCCGGCGCGGGCGAAGTCGCGCCAGCCGAGGCGCGGATCGTCGAGGAGCCTGGTGCTTGCAGTGTCATCGGCGGCAAGGAACTGGACGATGGGCGCGGAAAGGCCGCGTGGCGAATATGCGAGCATTGCGAGCTCGTTTACAGACTGCGGATCGCGCCCGGCGAGCAGTGCGCCTGGGCTGGTGGCGAACAGGGCGCGGGCAGCGAACCTATGGCCCAGCATCCGGCCCAGCAGGCGAAGGTGGGTGACGGCCGCGGCGGCACTGGCGAGCCGCCGGCCGTGAGCCAGAGAGGCAATCGTGTGGCGCGCCTGGGCCGCGTAACGCCGCCAGCTTCGGTGGACCTTCGGATATCCGGGCGCCGGCGTATCGAAGAGCACGAGACAGACGACGCGTTCCCCTTGCTGGATGATCTGCCGGGCGACTTCGAAGGCAATCACGCCTCCATAACAGTGGCCGGCGATGAGGTAAGGCCCCTGAGGCTGCACGCGGCGGATCGCGCCCACAGCGAGACGGGCGGCGTCCTGGATCGACAACACGGCGTTCGGGGGAACGGCCGGCGAGACGGTATAGAAGGGCTGATCCCGTCCCAGCTCCTTCGCCAGGTGGCGCAGGTAGTACGGCGCCTGGCCGCTGGCGGGAACGCAGAACAGCGGCGGCCGCGAACCGGTGGCGCGCAGAGCGATGCAATCGCCCGCGCCGCTGCCCGGCTGTCCCGCTTCGACCAGGCCAGCCAGCGATCGAATGGTCGGCTGGTCGAAGAAATCGAGGGCGGAGAACCGCTCGGCACTCAGGTGGAAGGCGTGCCAGACCTCGTTGAGCATCATGGCTGCGGTAAGCGAGTCGCCGCCGAGCAAAAAGAAATCATCCTCGGGATCGAGATCGCCGACGCCGAGGATCCGGCACCAGATAGCGGCTAGCCTCTGGCCGGTGGCGTCGAGCGGCATCGCCTGGCGGCGCATCAGGCCGCCGCCGAACTGTTCGACGAGCGCGGCACGTCGAGCTTTGCCCGTGGGTCCTTTGTTGATCGAGTCCAGAAAAACGATTCGGCGCGGCACTTTGAAATCCGCCAGGCGCTGGGCCGCGAACCGGCGCAGTTCGAGTTCGGCGACGGACGCACCCGGATTCAGCACGACCGCGGCGGCCACGTCTTCGCCGAGCGTCGGGTGTGGGACGCCGAAGGCCAGGGCTTCCGAGACCGAGGGGTGCGCCGAAAGGGCCCCGTCGATTTCCTGTGGGGATACTTTCTCGCCGCCACGGTTGATGATGTCTTTAATGCGGCCGGTAACGAAAAGAAAGCCTTCCTCGTCCAGATAGCCGACATCGCCGCTCAGGAGCCAGCCATTTCTGAAGGCGCTCTGGTTGGTCCCGGCATCGCCGCGATAGCCGCTCATCACCTCCGGCCCGCGGACCGCGATCTGACCCTCACGGCCGGCCGGCAGAGGATCTCCCGCTTCACCCAGGATGGCCACTTCAACGCCCGCGCTCTCGCCGACCGATCCGGGTTTGCGCTTCCGTGGGGGCAACGCATTGCTCGTGACCATGCCCGCTTCCGTCATCCCGTAACCTTCCAGCACCGGCACGCGCAGCGCCCGCTCCAGGTCAGCCAGCAAGGCCGCCGGCATGGGCGCGCCCATGGAACGGACGAACCGAAGCGGACACCGATCCAGCACATCGGGCCGCGCTTCAACCAACGGCAAGATGGCGTTGTGCAGCGCCGGCGCGGCGGTATACCAGGTAGGACGAAATTCTTCGATCCAGGTCAGGAAGGCGGCCGGATCGAATCCCGAGGTCGAAATCACAGTTCCGCCTGCCAGCAACTGCGCGAGCGAGCTCAGCAATCCGGTCAGGTGGAACAACGGCATCATGCTCAGGAGCCGGTCCGCCCCCGTCAGACGAAGGACCCCTCGCGTATTCGCCGCCATCGCCGCCAGGTTGGAATGCGTCAGAGGGACCAGGCGCGGTTCGCCCGTGGTCGCCGACGTCTGCAGCAGGAGCGCGATGTCGGAGGCTTGGTCGTGCCGGCCCGGGCCAGTGGGCCGTGACAGGCTGAGCGCTGAGTTTGCGTCCAGCACGGAGATCCCGAATTCCTCGGCGACTCCCACGGCCGGCGGGCTGAGCGCCGCATCGACGATCAGGGCGCGCGCGCCGAGGCCGCTGAGAGAGGACGCGATCTCGGCCTCGCGCAACGCTGGATTGACTGGCGCACAAATCGCAACCGACGCGACGCCCAGAACAACCGAGAGCAATTCCGGCCCATCCGGCATGCATGCAGCCACGACGTCATGGCGCGCGAGGCCGGCATCCGCGACGAGACCCGCAACAGCATCGATTCGGATCGAGAGTCCCTCGAACGTGAGCGCGGGCCGGCCGGGCGCGAGGAGGGCTTCGGATTGAGGCGCTGCCGCGGCGCGCAGCCGCAGCCCGTCGAGGAATCCGCTACCGGGCCTCTCTGGAGTATCCGCCGGAGTTGCCACCTTTGCCTCTCGCTCGAATCAGTGTACCGCCAGTCTGCCATCCGCGCGGCTCCGGAAACCGATTCTGTGGTGCAGACTTGTTCGTCTTTTGGGCTTGTTCGAGGGATGCCCGGATTGCCTTGATTTGCTCCGCAGCATCTCGTAGCAATTTACAGGTGCGGGGACGAAGGGGTGGGTTACACTCGGTAGTCGAATGTTACGTGAACTGAAGATCGCGATGGTGGCGGCGGCACTGTGGGCGGCGCCGGCTGGGGCGGCGGACTGCCGGCTGCTGTTGGCCGACCAATCGAATTACAGCGCCAACCTCGGGTTCTACGTGGACCTGGAGGCGACGTCCTCGGGAAGCGCGCCGTGCCAGTTGAGCGCGCTGACGATGTTCACCGGCGTGGCGAACGGGAACGGCTGGCGGTGGCCTTCCTTCAAACCGGCCGCGGGATGGCAGTACGGCCATCAATACAATGTCGTGGTGACGATCGCGCCGACAATGACCACGATGGTGGTGGATGGGACGACGGTTGAATCACCCGGCGCGTTCGTTCCGTACAACGCACCCGTCGCGGTCAATGAAATGCCGAGTTGGGCGTCGGCGCCCGCGGTGTTCAGCGTGCTCGAAGGCGACCTGCAGATCTCTAACGCGAGCGGCACGGCGCACTACACCAGCCCCACGGCGAATCTGCCGGCGGCGGTGCTGGCGCTCTCAGGGCCGATGACCGGGTCGCTGACGTTCACCAGCAGCGGGAGCGACACGCAGGTGATCGAGACGTCCTTTACCCTCCAGGCGGCGCCGGACCAATCGACGCCGCTGATCGACGTTTACGGCCAGAGCGTGCAGACGACATGGACCGGCAAGGTGGCGAGCGACGCGGATCTTGCGGCGGATAATGCCTACGAGCAGGCGTGGCTGTCCGCGCATCCGCCGGCCGCGAACGTAGACCAATGGGGCGGCCAGACCGACGCGGGCTGGAGCGTTCCGGGGACGGGCTTCTACACAACTTACAAGCGCAATGGGTATTGGTGGCTGATCAGCCCGGCGGGCCATCCTCTGTTTTACACGGGGCTGTGCGGACCGCCCTCGACGAGCTGGGACGTGACGCCGATCACCGGGCGCGCGTGGGAGTTTACCGATGTTCCGGCGCAGGGCCAGCCCGTGGCGGCCGCGTGGACCTACGACCCGTGGGGCGTGGGCGACAACACCTACTACTATGCGTTCATCGCGTCGAACCTGATTCGCAAGTTCGGCGCGGCGAACTACGTGGCGCTATCGACGGCGCGCTCGGCGGCACGGCTGCCGAGTTGGGGCTTCACCGGCCTCGGCAAATGGTCGAGCAAGACCGGCGCGCTGCCGATCCTGCCGGTGATTTACGTGACCGGGGCGCAGCTCTCTACCGGACACGTCGATCCCTGGGACGCTACGATGACGCAGCAGTTCCAGACCGCGCTGGCCGCGCAGATCCAGGCGAATTTGAGCGGCGTGGATCCGAGCACGATTCTGGGATGGTCGTGGATGAACGAGATCCAGGGGATCGTGCTGGCGTCGGAGGCTCAGGCCATCCTGCAGCTGGGCGCGAGCGTGCCCGCCAAGCAGAAGATGATCGACTACGGCGTCCAGCAGATCTACTCGGGCAGCGCGACGGCGGCGGCCGCGGCGTGGGGCGTGACGGCATCGACGAACCAACAGCTCTACGCCACGTCGCCAACGCCGCCGGCGGCCGATCTCGAGAAGATGCGCGAATATTACGAGAACGCGGTGCACAGCTTCGTCTACCAGGCGTTCAAGACCGCGGACCCGCATCATCTCTACTTCGGGTTCTGGATCGTGCCCGGGTGGTGGGCCGATCCTTCGGATTGGCGCATCGCGGCGGCCAACTGCGACGTGCTGGGATACGACTGGTATTCGTTCGACATGCAGACCGACAGCATGAAGGCGCTGCTGGCGCAGGTGGACAAGCCAACGCTGATCGGCGAGTTCAGCTTCCCGCCGACTTACAATCTGGAACGCGGATTCGGCGTGTATCCGACTGCCAACGCGGTGGACGACGAGGCAGGGGGCCAGGCGTATCAGCGCTGGGTAGGCGAAGCGGCGAGCGAGCCGACCTCGGTGGGGACGATGTGGTTCCAGTATCGCGACGAGCCGCTCTCAGGGCGCGGTCCGTGCCCGAGCGGCCAGCCGAACACGATGGTTTGCGGCGAACACTACGCGTTCGGCGCGGCGGACGTGACCGACCGGCCGAAGTACGCGCTGGTAGAGCAGATGAGAACGGCGAATCTGTGCGCGACGCCGGTGCGGCTGGCGCTCACCGGTGGGCAATCGGGCGGGGCTCCCGGAGCATTCACTCTGCTGAGTCCTCCCGACCATACCGGCGGAGTGCTCGCGAGTGCATTGCTGGCCTGGTTTGCCTCCGCGGGTGCGACATCCTATGACGTGCGCTTCGGCACCACCTCCCCGCCGCCCCTGGTGGCGAACACAACGGGCACGACTTACAGCCCCCGAGGATTGGTGGGGGGAACAACTTACTACTGGCAGGTCGTGGCCGACAACAGCACTTGCTCGACGCCTTCCGCGACGTGGTCGTTTACGACGTTAGCAGCGCCGCTGGGGGTGCCCTCGTTGATCGGACCGGGCAACGGAGAGACCGGAGTTTCACCTGGGCCGACTTTGAGCTGGAACGGTTCGCTGGGCGCGGCCTCTTACGACGTGTACTTCGGCGCTTCCTCTACGCCGCCCCTGGCAGCGAACGTAACGGTCACCAGTTACTCTTTGACGGGGTTGATTTCGGGGACCACTTACTACTGGCGGATCGTGGCGCGGAACAGCTTTGGGACGGCCAGTTCGGCAACGTGGTGGTTCACGGCCGGTTCGCCGGCGGCGGGTTTGCGGTTCGTTCCCGTGACGCCGTGCAGAGTGGCCGATACGCGAGGCGGGTCTACGATGGTGGCCAACTCCTCGCGCTCTTTCGCCGTGCCGCAGAGCGGATGCGGCATTCCGGCCACGGCGCAGGCGTACTCTTTGAACGTGACGGTGGTGCCGGACGGTCCGCTGTCCTTCCTGACGCTGTGGCCTACCGGCCAGAGCCGGCCTCTGGTCTCGACCTTGAACTCCTTCGCCGGGGATGTGGTGGCCAATGCGGCCGTCGTTCCGGCGGGAACCGGGGGAGCGGTGAGCGTCTACGTCACCGACCCGACGGATGTGATCCTGGATATCAACGGCTACTTCGACGCCTCGGCCAGCAGCGGCCTGTGGTTCTACCCCGCCACGCCTTGCCGCGTCGCGGACACGCGCGGAGCCGCCAACCTGTTCGGCGGACCATCGATGACGGGTGGCCAGGCGCGCGACTTTCCGGTTTGGTTCAGCCCGTGCGGCGTCCCGGCCGCGGTGGGGGCCGTTGGCGCGTACTCGCTGAATTTCACCGTGGTCCCGCCTGGGTATTTGGGGTATTTGACCGCCTGGCCGACGGGGCAGGCGCGGCCCAACGCCTCGACGCTGAATTCGTGGAAGGGCAAAGTGGTAGCGAACGCGGCGATCGTTCCGGCGGGGACCAACGAGTCCATCTCGGTGTATGTAAGCAATCCGACGGACGTGATCCTGGACATCAACGGATTCTTCGGGCAGTGGCATGCGGGAGCGCTCTCGTTTTATCCAGTGACGCCGTGCCGGATCGCGGACACGCGGGCTGCGAACGGGCCGTTCGGAGGACCGGAGATGGGGGCGGCGGCCACGCGCTCCTTCGCGATCCCGGCGAGCGGATGCAATATCCCGGCGACGGCGGCGGCGTACTCGCTGAACGTGACGGCGGTGCCGGACGGGCAGTTGCAGTACTTGTCGGCGTGGCCGGCGGGGTCAACGAAACCGCTGGTATCGACGTTGAATTCGTTCGACGGGAGGGTGGCGGCGAACGCGGCGATTGTCCCGGCGGGCGCCGGCGGCGCGATCAGCGTCTACGTGACCGACCAGACACACGTCATCCTGGACATCAACGGCTACTTCGCCCCGTAGGGATGCGGGTGTGGTGTCCAGCACCGAACCGCGACCGTCAGGGAGCGGTCCGCTCGCTCACGCTACCGGTTCAGTGCTCCGTCGGAAACACAACGCTAGTCTCCGTCGCAGCCGCAACCTCCGTCGCCGCCGCCCGAGTCCGCAACGCATCCGCAGCCGGAATCCCCGACGCAGCCGCACCCGTAATCCCCGACACAGCCGCACCCGTAGTCGGACACGCAGCCGCATCCATAGTCGGAGACGCAGCCGCAGCCGGTATCGGAGACGCAGCCGCAGTAGTCCGAGACACAGCCGCATCCGGTGTCGGAGACGCAACTGCAGTTGGCGACGCAGCTGCAGCCGGTGTCCGAAACGCAACCGCAGTCGGAGACGCAGCCGCAGCCGGTATCGGAGACGCAGCTACAGTTGGAGACGCAGCCGCAGCCGGTATCGGAGACGCAGCTGCAGTTGGAGACGCAACCACAGCCGGTGTCGGAGACGCAACCGCAGTCGGACACGCAGCCGCATCCGGTATCGGACACGCAGCCGCAGTCGGACACGCAACTACAGCCGTTGTCGGAAACGCACTGACATCCGGTGTCGGAGACGCAGGTACACCCGGTGTCCTGAACGCAGGAGCAGAAGCCCGGCACGCAATTGCAGGTGCAATGCGCCCCGCCCGGTATCCCAACGCCGCAAGGCACCGTGTAGGCGACGCCGGCGAAGGTATACTGGATTCCGCTCGCCGTGGGCGCTGAAGCGGCGACGTCCATGAAGCACACCGGCACGGCGGCGCCATGCGGCAGAGAGTAGAGTTGGATGGTCTTGCCGGAGGCCAATGCGAAATAGCGCCCGCCGGCGTCCGCTTCGAGAGACAGGGAGAGGCCGGCCGAAGGCCCCAGGCTGCTCACCAGCTTGAGGCCTGGCGATGAAAACAGCCGTGCTCCAGCGCTTCCATAGCTGGCCGCCAGAAACTTGCCGTCGCCGCTGAAGGCAAGCGCGGTTGCCGTGCCTGCGTCGGGCAGGGAGGCGACGGGATCGAGGCCGGGAAAAGCGCGCAGATATAGGTTCTGCTGGTCGTGGGCCGCCAGCAACCCGCCATCGGGGCTGAGGGCCACGACGGTCCCGGGACGTGTGGTCACGGTCTCGCCGTTGGCCAGCAGCCGCAAATAGCTCTGAATTCCGGAGGCGGTCATCAGAAATCGGCCTTGGGGTGTTACGGCCACCTGCGTCATGGCGTCTTTGTCAGTGAAGGTCTGCAGCAGTGTGGCGCCTTCGACGGACCAAACCCTGGTGGTGAGGTCCAGGCTGGTGGATATGAGTTTCTGGCTGTTGGGCGAAAATCCGACGGAACTGACGGTGCCGAGGTGCCCGGTCAGTGTGCGGCGATTGGTGCCGTCGGCGGCCCACAGCTCGAGCGCGCCTTGGGCCATACCCACGGCGATCCAGTTGCCATCGGGACTGGCGGCCAGCGAGTACGGGACGCCCGGCGTCGAAACGATGCGGAACAGTGCGCCGTCCGGAATTGTCCAGAACTTCACCAGCATGTCCCGTCCGGCGGTGAGCAGGGTTTTGCCATCGGGCGTGAAGCTGAGATTCCCGATGAGAATCTCATGGGCAAAAGCGCCAGTGGAACAGGTGGCGGCGCTTGCCGGGGCGGGGAACATGGCGGAGGCCACGGTTGCGGACATCAACCTGACCATGTTGCGGCGCGTGAGGCGGCAGCCATGAGGCCCGAGCGCGACGGCACAAACATCCGGAATGCTGCCGTGATCCGGCGGCAAGAGGAAATCCAACAGCCGGTCGTGGAATCGCACCTTCATAATTCTTCGCTCCTCGACAGTGCCGCGTCGGCGATTAACATCATATCCGATCTGGTTCCCTTAATAGTCGTCGCGAGCACCCTGTTAGGTTTCTCCCTAACTGCGTCGGCGGAACAAATTGTCACCATTGCGGGCAGCGGCACGGACGGATATTCCGGCGATGGCGGCAGTGCGCCGGCCGCTCAGATCGGCGGCGTGTCCGCTCTGGCGGTGGATGCGGCGGGGAATGTATACTTTGCCGATACCTGGAACCAGCGCGTCCGGATGGCCGCGGCCTCGGGCGTGATCGCCACGGTTGCGGGCAATGGCGTGAGCGGCGATACGGGAGACGGCGGCCCGGCCGTAGCGGCCAGCCTGCTCTGGCCCGCCGGCGTGGCCGTGGACGCGAACGGCAACCTCTACATCAGTTCCGGCTCGCGCGTTCGCAAGGTCTCGCCGGGCGGAGGGATCGCCGCCTTTGCCGGCACCACTACGGCCGGCTTGGCCGGCGACGGCGGCCCGGCAACCAGCGCCCGGCTCACGGAACCGCACGGGCTGGCCGCGGACTCCGCCGGCAACATCTATATAGCGGACTCGGGGAACTTCCGCATACGCAAGGTTGCACGGGACGGCACCATCACGACCATCGCGGGTACCGGCCAGGCCGGCTACTCAGGCGACGGCGGACCGGCGATATCCGCCCAGATCGGCTACGTGCACGCGCTGGCGTTCGATGGCGCAGGCAACCTGTACTTCTCCGATCCGTACAACCACTGCGTGCGGAGGATCTCGACATCGGGGACGGTCGCGACCGTCGCGGGCGGCACTTTCGGCGAAGCGGGCGATGGCGGGCCCGCCGTTCAGGCGCAACTCAGATACCCCTACGGCCTGGTGGCCGATCGCCTGGGAGACATTTATGTTGCCGACCTGCTCAACCACCGTGTCCAGGTTGTTGCGACCGACGGTAGGGTTTTTACGGCGGCCGGGAACGGCGTGGCGGGTTTCAACGGCGACGGTTTGCCCGGCCCCGACACCTCTCTCGACATGCCCGCCGAACTTGCGCTGGCCCCGGGCGGCGGCGTCTACATCGCGGACCTGCGGAACTTCCGTATCCGCGAACTGCTTTCTCCGCAGCTTCCGCCGGCGCTGCTATTGCCCGCGAGTGGCGCTACCGGGGTTTCGATAGCCCCGACGTTGAGTTGGGACGCTGCAAGCGGCGCCACCTCCTACGACGTGTACCTCGGGACTTCGTCGCCGCCGCCGCTGGTAACTACCACGACGGCAACGAACTACGCTCCGGGCACCCTGTCGGAGGCGGCGGTGTACTTCTGGCAGGTGGTGGCGCGGAGCGGCAACGGGGCAGGGCCTTCCGCCGTGTGGACGTTCACGACGCAAGGGCCTCCGCCGGCTGCGCCTGTCTTGATCGCTCCGGCAAATCAGGCGAGCGGCGTTGTGCTCGCGCCTACTCTGGCATGGAACACCTCGGCCGCCGCCGGGTCTTACGACGTTTACTTCGGGACCTCGTCGGTTCCGCCCCTCGCGGCGAACACGGCAGGGACCAGCTACGCTCCTGGGACGCTGAACCAGGACACCACGTATTACTGGCAGATCGTGGCCAGAAATGCGGTGGGATCGGCCGCTTCGGCAACCTGGTCCTTCAACACCGGCGCTCCGGCGACCGGCTCGGAGTTCGTTCCCGTAACGCCGTGCCGTATCGCGGACACGCGCAGCCCGGCCGGGCCGTTCGGCGGTCCCACCATGAGCCCCGGCTCGGTGCGCTCCTTCGCGATTCCACAAAGCGCTTGCGGCATTCCGGCAACCGCATCGGCCTACTCGCTGAACGTGACCGTGGTGCCCGTGGGACCGCTCAGCTTCCTGACGCTTTGGCCCGCCGGGCAGGCGCGGCCGTTTGTCTCGACATTGAACTCGTTCGGAGGCACCGTGGTCGCGAACGCGGCCATTGTCCCCGCGGGCGCAGGCGGCGCGGTGAGCGTCTACGTCACCAACGCCACCGATGTGGTCCTCGATATCAACGGCTACTTCGTGCCGGGCAACAGCGCGGGTTCGTCCCCGTTCTATGCTGCCGCGCCTTGCCGCGTCGCCGATACCCGCGGTTCCACCGGTGAGTTTGGCGGCCCATCCCTGTCCACGCAGGAGACCAGGAGCTTCCCGATTCCGCTCAGCGCGTGCGAGACTCCGTCTCCCGTGAGCGCTTACTCGCTCAACGTCACGGTGGTGCCCCACACGGATTATCTGGGTTACCTCACAACCTGGCCGACGGGTTCCGCGCGGCCGCTGGTTTCCACCTTGAATTCGTGGACGGGCAAAGTGGTGGCGAACGCCGCGATCGTTCCGGCCGGCACCAACGAATCCGTCTCGGTTTTCGTGGCCGACCCCACCGACGTGATCCTCGACCTCAACGGATACTTCGGTCAGGCGGGTGGCGCGGGAGCGCTCTCCTTCTATCCGGTGACGCCGTGCCGGGTTGCCGACACACGGAATGCCGACGGCCCCTTCGGAGGCCCGGAAATGGGCGCCCGAGCGACACGGACCTTCGCCATCCCCGCCGGCGCCTGCAACATTCCCACCACGGCGGCCGCCTATTCGCTTAACGTGACGGTGGTGCCGGACGGTCCGTTGAGCTACCTCACGGCCTGGCCAGCGGGCTCGCCACAGCCGTTCGTTTCGACTCTGAATTCCTTCGACGGCGCGGTGACGGCGAACGCGGCGATCGTGCCCGCGGGGGCCGCCGGTGCCATCAGCATCTACGTGACGAACCCGACCCAGGTGGTCCTGGACATCAACGGGTACTTCGCGCCTTAGGCGAGTGCCTCCAGAAAACCCCGCCCGAGGCGGCGATGTTCTCGAGAAGCTGGTCCTTCATCAGCTCGCGCGCGATCTCGCAGCGGCCTGCCCCTTCCAACTCCTCCGACCCGGAATGCAGCGATTTGTGGAAGCAATCGCCGGCGCAGTTCCATTTCGCGAAGCAGTCGCGGCAGTAGTCGCGGTGTTCGACGGTCTGGGCGCGCAGATCGGTGTAGACGCGTTCGTCGAAGTCGTAGCCGGAACCCGTGCTGGAGGGCCGCCCGTAGAAGAACCGGTCCGCCCAGGGCTGGCATTCGTCGGCCACTTCGTGACAGGCGCTGATGTTGCCGGCCGGCGACACGCAGAAGTTGTCGCCCGCGACTCCACAGAATCTATTGGTCAGGGTGCCGGCGCGAGCGCCCGAGAAACGCATCAGGCGCGCCGCTTTTGCGGAAGTGCGCCGGGCCGCGCGGTAGGCTTCGATGAAGGCGGCGGTCTCGGCGCTGGCCTGGTCCCGGCCCCGCCCCATTTGGTAGATGGGCTCCACTTGGATTCCGCGCGGGCGAAATCGCCGGCAAATGAACGCAACGGATTGCGGCAGAAGCGGCACGGATTCGGCGGTGGCCGTCATGCGGATGGAATAGCGGAAGCCGGCGCGGTCGAAGGCGCGCAGCGTGGCGAGGACGGCGGTGCTCGATCCGCCTCCCCCCGCAAGGGGACGGCCGGCGTCCTGCACCTCGGGCAGACCGTCGTAGGAAACGGTCGCGCTGTTCAGATGCGAGACGATCCACGCTTGTTGGGAGGGATCGAGCACGCCGTTGGTGGTCAGCGAGCTTCGCACTTCGAGCCCTTTGGCATCCGCCACCTGTTGGGCATAGAGGCGCGAATCCTGGAGCACGGTCCAGTGCCGGCTCGGCTCGCCGGCGCCGTGGTAGGCCACGTCGAAATACGAAGCGTGGAGGGCCACGGCGTTGCCGGCGACAAAATCGATGGCACGGCGGGCCGTTTCGGGCTGCATGAACGCCGACGGAGAATCGCCCGAAGCCGCGTAACAATAGCGGCAGCGCAGATTGCAGGCGTTGGTGAGGAGCAGCGTGGCCGTCAATGGGCGCGGCGGGCCGGAGAACCGCGTGCTGGGCGGTTCGCAGGGTGGACCGCCGAGGATTCCGGAGCGGCGCAGGAACTCGAGCACGTTCGGAGCGATATCCTCGCCGGCCCCGCCGTCCTTCAGAAAGCGCACCAGCGCCGCATTGCCGACCAGAGCTGCGCGGCACAGTGGCGCGTAGATCAGAAACTCAGATGCGCCCAGCGGAATTACGAACAGCTCCGCAGGCATCATGGCGTCGCGGCCCTGGTCCGGAAACGCACGGTCACGGGCGCGAGCGGCACTCCTTCGGCGCTGAGGAACGCCCGGCCGTCGGGCCAGCGCAGCGGGAACTGGTACTCGTGGTTCGGTTCGAGCGTGACCGGAAGCGTGACCAGCGCACCGGCCTGATCGAAGCGGGGCGCGGGAAACCGCGGATCTTTGTTCTGCTCATCCCGGCTCATCGGCAGGCTGAATCGGACAACCACTTCCTTCAGGGCGGGATCGACATCCTGCGCACCATCCGCGGGGGCGACCGAGACGACGCGAGGCTGATAGCGCGCCACCAGCTCGTTCATACGCGGCGGCAGATCGTCCAGGAACTGCGCCACCCGCGGCATGAAGGACTCCAGAGTCGGGTAGTGCTGCCGGTCCTTCTGGTATTGGCCGAGAAGGTCGCTGAGATCGCCGACCCAGAAGAACGAGCGTGCGTTCACCTGACGGACGAGCTTGCGCGAAGCATCGGGGGCGTGGTCCGCGAAGTAGCGGACGGCGACGGCGTGCACCATCGAGTTTTCGAGCAGGCTCCTCCAGGAGCCGTGCATCTGAGTCCGCACGGCCTCCGGGGCCTGCCCCAGGATCTGTAGCCCGGCACTCTGGAGCCGCGCCGCGGATTTGTCTACCACGACACCGCACGTGGCATGCGCGAGTTCGTAGACCATGGTGGTGCGCCACTCAGCGTTGAAGGCCGGGAGCCCCGCGGCGTCCACGCTCGCGACGCCGGGGATGGCGTAGATCTCCGTGGCGCCGCCCGGGCCTACGAAACGGGCGGCATAGCTGGGGCCTCCGTTCGCCATGCCGGGAACAATCAGAAAGCGCTCGGAGGCGGCCGAGCCGGAGAAGTGGCTGAACCACAGCAGGTCGGCCTGCGTCTGGACGAAATCCCGCAGGCGCGCGTTCGTGGCTTTGTAGAGCAGCTCCTGGGACGCAAGGAACTCTTTGAATTTGGCATCGACGACAAACGCGCGCGCGGCTTTCAGGAAGGCGCGGGCCTTCCCGGCGTCCCATCCGGCGTAGAGGCGAATGTCGCGGCCATCGAAGGGGACGCGCTCGGCGAGAGAATCCACGTCGGCGACGTACACGGCCAGCTTCACGGGCGCCTCGAAGCCGATGCCGAGGCCGCGCGCGAGCCGCACCGCCTCGTGGTCGCGATAGGGCGCGAACCAGGCGGCGACCGCGCTGTCATAAGCGGGAACGCGGCACTGGTTGTACTCGGGGTTTCCGGCGAGGCGGAACAGGACGCTCATGAGCTCGACGCGGGGATCGACGCCCGAGCCCCAGTTCTGGGCCCCGACGGTGAAGGTGAACAGCAGGAAAAGCGTCGCTACAGGTGCAGCAAGCCGGCGCGGCATGTGTGGTACCTCCGCCCATCAAACCTATCACGGGCAGTTGTAGGGACGCTGAAAGGGCGGCCGTCGTTACGCGCGGACTCGGGGGAACTGGCCGCTGCAAACGTGCCCCGAGGCCCCCTGTGGTTCGCCCCTCATGACCACAGGCTGCAAACTGGGCCCCCCTCCCACCAGGCTTGACAGAGTCCAAGCCGCCGTCGCGCGGTCCGTTTCCCTACTTGCTGCGGCGCCGGAGGCTGACCTGCCTGGTCTCGCTGCGACTTGGACCTCACGACTGCCGAGACATCAAGCTGGAAAGCCTTCACATCTCGGGAACTCACGCCGGACAGCGCACCGACGAACAGTACGCTCCTTCCGGGCGAAGGCTGATTGGCAGTCTTGGGTCGTTTATACTCGAAATGGCTCATGCCACGAAGCACGCATGTCTGCTCGTGGCTGCTCATTCCGGTCTGCTGTGAATTTGTCGGGGGACAGAGATGAATCGCAAGACGTTCCTTCAGGGTGTGGCGTGCGCGGCACTTTCAGGCGCCTCCATTTCGAGCCTGGCTGCCGGGGAAAAGTCCAGCCGGAAGGAGGGTCGAAATACGGCCGAACGGCCAAAGAGTCCCCGGGCGATCAGCATGTGGGAGTTTTCCTGGATAGAGCGGCGCTGGGACGGCGCGGGGTATGAGGACTGGGATCGTGCGCTTGATGAACTGCGGGAGCGGGGCTACAACGCGGTGCGCATCGATCCTTTTCCGCACCTGCTCGCTACCGATGCCCACAAGACCTGGACGCTTTTACCCGAATGGAACACCCGGCTGTGGGGATCGCCCGATGTCAACCGTATCGCGCTTTTGCCGGCCCTTTTCGAGTTCATCGCCAAATGCCGCGATAGAGGCATCATGGTCGGGCTCTCAACCTGGTACAGGCAGGATGAAGCGAATACGCGCATGCTCATAACCGGCCCCGAGGCGATGGCAGCGCAATGGACGAAGACGCTTGACCTGATTGCGGCCGCTGGTCTTCTGGACACAATTCTCTACACCGACCTGTGCAACGAGTGGCCCGGCGACGCGTGGGCGCCGTTCGTGAAGCCCCATCTGGACTTTGGCGAATGGGATCACCCGGCGTCGCTCGCGTTCATGCACCGGACGATTTCCCTGGTTCGTGGCAAGTATCCTGAGATGCCCTTGCTTTTCTCATGCGGTTCTGAGCGGGTTGAGAACTACCTCGAACAGGATCTCAGCGACTTTGATCTGCTGGATCCGCACGTTTGGATGGCCCAGGCAAATGGCGGAGAGTTCTACAAGATCACCGGCTACGCCTATGAACGCTTCGATCCCAAGGGCTACACGAATCTGAGCCTCAAGGCGGAGACAACCTATCGATCGCGCGAGCAGTACTGGAAGGATCTTCTCGCCAGCAAGATCGATCGGCTGGCGGCTGTATCGGCAAAGCTGAGCAAGCCTCTTGTGACCACCGAATGCTGGGCCATAGTCGACTACAAGGACTGGCCGCTGCTGAGGTGGGATTGGGTCAAGGATCTCTGTGCGCTTGGCGCGCAACGGGCTGCGTCGTCCGGCCAGTGGTTGGCCATCGCCAGCAGCAACTTCTGCGGCCCGCAGTTTGCGGGCATGTGGCGTGACAAGGCCTGGCACCTGAACGTGACGCGCGCCATTGAGAGCGCCTCGATCAGGCCGGCCCTTTGTCAGGGGAGGCTCTACGAACGGATTTGAGGCAGCCGCGGAACCGGCGGGCGAGTAGCGGCGGGGCAGGAGTACGGGGCGCCTGAAGTCCACCTCCATTGCCGGTCAGGGTTTTAGCGCCCAAACGGCGCGGAGACCGACCCACCCCGAGCAGATCGAAGAGCAGGCCCTTGGCCGGAACCTGGCGGCGGCGTTCATCGCGACCCGCCTGGGGATCGGCCTCGACTACGCGCGGAAGCGGCACGCCCACGAGCCGGTCGGCGAGTTCTGGCTCTCGGTGGCGCGCATGGTGATCGACCAGATGGCGCAGCAGGCCGCGGCCCCGGTAGGACGCGGGCCGGGGAGGGGTGCAGTGAGGGGGTGGCCACGAGTGCGGAGGGCGTTCGGCGGTACACCCATCAGGTAAACTGCGGGCGATGAGTTGTCCGCAAGAGTGTCCACTTAGGCCTGACTCCTGCGCCTAACCCCGAGGTACCAGATGGCCACGCCTAGGAGCATAGCGACGGCCCACGAACTCAAATGGTCCACGACGTATCGGTGGAGGTCGGGCCATCCCAAGCTGTAAATCTCATGATTCAAGGCCAGCCGTTTCCAAAAGTAGATGGAAGTCGCCACTTCCGCTACCGACGAGCAAGCCACACCCAAGAGTAGAACGACTGACGTGACCAAGTGACGACGTAAGCTCATCCATGCCAGCGCCCATGAGCCAGCAGCGAGTAAGCCGAAACCGCACCAGAATCGCAAGCGCAAAATCTCTGCGCCGGTGGCTGTCTGCCCAAACGCAGCCGGTGACATGATTGCTCCAATGACGACTAGCCCAACCGCCCAAAACCTGCCGGCCATTCCGCTGCGCGTCTGCGAATGCATTCACCGTCTCCCGTGATAACAACGCCTTCGGCTCGAATCAGTCTACACCTCCGGAATCGGCTCGGCAATAACGTGATACGGATATTAAGTGTTTAATACATGGCTCGATAAGCGCATGGGATGAGGGACACGCTGGGGCCGTTTGGGGCAGCTACCGCGGGGCGGAGGAGAAAAAGCGGCACCGAAACCAGTAACGAGGTAGCCGCGCCGACGGCAGTGATCCGATGTTCGGGTTCGCGTTCAGGATTCGATTCCGAATTCCTGCCTCGATGTGGTAAGTCCAGAGGAGCCAATATCTTAACAATCTTAACAGACAAATTGGTGGCTCATCTGTACAGCGTTGGTACAATTTTGGGGCCCAAAACATTGGTTACAGTATTGAAAATAAATGATTTGGTAGCGCTAACGGGAATCGAATGCGACTGCCGCCAGTGCACCTGGGTGCAGATAGGTGCATGTGATAGCAACTACGTGCAGGCTGTGTAGGGCCGACCTGCGAAATGGGCGTACGGAGCCGTGTGGTGGTCTCCCGGTGGTCTCCACGGAGGGGGCGGCGACCTGGCCCACCGCCACGGCCAGCGCTAAACGAGTCCTGGCGTAGACTGGTGCTGTGTGGAACCCGCTGTTGCCGACGATCCTGCTCGGAACTCTGGCGCTCCCGGCAATCGGCCAGAACCCTTCGGGCCGCTTCCGCAAAGTGCGGCCGGAATCTGACGCTGGACGAGTTTCTTCTGCCAGACGACGCGAATGCCGCAAAGGAGGCGTTCACGTCCTTCCGCAGCGTGCTGCTGGACGATGATCGTGAGAGAGTCGCAACCGATGTGAGATTTCCGCTGGACGTCGTTGTATCCGGTTCTCCGCTGCGTCTGAACGACGCTCGCGACTTGCTGCGTCACTATGGCGGTGTTTTCACGCCATTCGTCGTGTCGTCCGTGCGAGGGCAAGATCCAGAGCAGTTGACGGCCGGGTGGGACGGCGTGTCCGTACAGAACGGGGCGGTGCGTTTCATTCGGGACAGCGGCGGCTATCTCGTCGGTGATGTTACGCCCAAGCCAGTCAAACTCACGGGATACGCTGCCGAGTTCATGAGCAAGAGACTTACTTGCGCGCCGCTGATCATCGAGGGCAGAGTCAGTGCGTACAACTGGGCAAGCCGGTGGCCGGGCTTCGAGAACATCTACGCTGATCACCTCATCGTGGACGTAACGAGAGTTCTGCGCGGCCACCTGCCGCAACCTCGGATACGAGTGGACTTTTGGGGCGTGTCACATCTGCCCGAGTACAACTTGCCGCAGGAAGTGTTCGCCGACTCTCGCCTTTGGAGGATGTACCTGCTGGCAGCGGATCAGTCTCCAGATAACCAGGAGGTGTGCCGGGATGACGTGCAGGAGACAGTCGAGTTTGTCGATGAAGCCGGACACGAGGTCGAGAAACGATCTGCTCTCGTTTCGTTGACCGGCGAAAGCCAGCAGACGATGACCTACCTGGGTCTGCCGTGCTTCGAGGCACAGAGACAGTACTTCACCCGACAAGCCGATGGGCAGCGCTAGGTCCTGAAGCGAGCTACTCCATCTCCACGGAAATGTGGCCGTCGGCGCGGTGACTGCGTACCTCCCGCATGCCCCTGTCCGCACCCCTCGCCCCGCCCGCCGCGAACGGGGCGCGCGGATGGCGGCCATCGTGTAAGAATTCGCTTTTCTGCTCGTCTTCCTGGTCGAGGGCCGCAGAATGGACTGCCCGAAGTGCCACGCGGAAATACGTCCGGTGCCGGTGCCGAATCCCTATTTGGGCTTTCGAGATCCAGTAATGACTGTGATCGGTGCGGTTCTATCACTCGCAGGTCTCTTCGCTTACGCGGGCATTCTCAAGCAGGAGCACTGCCCGCAGTGTGTGGCGAGGACCACCCGTCGAACGGATAGGACCGCAGGCAGCGCGCCCCACAGCGATCTGGCCGATGTGTAGGCCGTCCGCTTCCCCGGACGACGCGCCACCGGCTACTCTTTCGATTGGCCGGGCGCGTCCGCGGCATTCTGGTAGCGTGTGAGAGCTACTCGGACAAGCTGGCCACGGGTTCGCACGCCGGTTTTCGCGAACAATTGCTGAAAGATGTTCTTGACGGTGCTTTCTGAAACCGCCATCTGCGCCGCTATCTCTTTGTTCGCCATGCCCTGCACCAGCAACCGCAGGACTTGAGTCTCCCTGGCACTCAGGGTGCCCTGTCCCTGTTGCTCCGCATGATGGAAGTGCGACACACCTGGGTCGGCACCTGCCACCATCGCCACTTCGTCTTCGCCAGCGTCGGCAATGATCACAGCGAGCATGGGTTTTGGTCCGGCTTTGTAGGTCGAGAACCAAACGGTTGCGGAGAAGGTTTCCCCATTGCCTCGGTGAGCCCGGCACGCCATTGATGCCCGAAGCCGCGGAACTTCCTCATCCCAACGAGCCGCGTGGTGAAGGTCCGGCAGGAACGCGATGATGGGCGTGCCGATCAAACGCCCGTTGCGTGGGGCCATCAGCTCAAGAGCCGCGCGATTGGCCAACTCTATGAGGCCGTGCTCGTCGACGCTAATAATCGCGGCCGCACTCGTCTCCACCAGTGCATTCAGCTTGGCTTGGGATTCAAGACCGAGGCGCCGGATTCTGACCAACTCCCCGACAAACGGGCCGGTTCCGGCGATTGCTACAACCTCGAGGGACAGCCGAATGAATGATTCAGGCAGACCGCTGAACACCTCGGCCAGAGCAGCGCAGGCGAACCCCAGGCAGATGATGACCCAGCGCGGAAGGAACGGCGCCGCGAGAACGATAGGAATTAGGTAGAGCAGGCCCAGCGCCAGGTAAGGGTGTGTCCACCGGTCCAGAGCCGCAATCAGGAGAATCAGCGTTCCACTGATCGTCAGAATAAGGGTTCGATTGCCCTCACTCCAGAGGCGGTCGGAGAAAGTTGACATACTAAACACCCCCAAACACCGAGTCTAGACTATACCTCCGGCAAGCGCCATTTGAAGAGCCCGATCTAAAGATTACCAGCGCAGATTAGATCCGAGGCCGTCTTTGCTGCTCCGCCCAGCCAAGCGGCTAGCCGAAGGAGTTCGACGGGGATTGACGGCTCCTTGATTCTCAGCAAGTTCGCTAGCGGCAACTCGTTCTACAAAAGGATTATGCACGAACGCCACAACGTCGCGGTCTGCGGTCAGGAAGGGGCAGGAGGCATGCGGTCGACGACTAGCTTCGGGTGGCCTATGCGTTTGCCTTGTGTCAAACCGCCGCAGGCGCGCGTCGGCCATCCGCCCGTTCAACCCGGGTCGAGCGGCCTTCGCCCGCACGCGGCGGAACGGGGACATGTCCGGACCGACATACCCCGCAGGTGGCAAGCTTCTTGCAGGGTCGCTGAGAATCGTCGCCTTCCGAACAGTCATTGCGAGCGCCCGTTCACTTCGCTCCAAAACCATCCAGGGCGTGGGCGCATCCCTCTTTTTGGGGGTATTGCAGGCCGATTGTCTGAAATGATAGAAGAAGAATAGAGGGGATCACTGTGAGACCACTACCGCACACCATCATGTTGTCCCTATGTGTCGCTGCAGCAATGTCGGCAGCAAACACTTACAGCGTCACCAACGTCGCGATCGCGAGTTCGGCGTCCTATACATACGCCGGCCACGGCATCAACAGTAGCGGCCAGATTGCCGGCGACTCGCGGTACGTCACTGCCAGGGTCACTACTCAGCAGGGCTTCCTGTGGAGCAACGGCGTAGCGACAACGCTGACGATCACCGACTCGGCGAACGCGATCAATGCCTCCGGCCAGGTTGTCGGCCAAGTCGGTTTGACCAGCGAAGCCTACTTGTATACGGCCGGAGCTTTCACCAACCTCGGCTTCCTGCCAGGAGGTACCGCCAGCGTGGCCACGGGCGTCAATGACAGCGGACAGGTGGTGGGCTATGCGTCCACTCAATCATCAGCCATGGAGGCCTTTTCGTACAGCAGCGGTGTCATGACCGGCTTGGGCTTTCTTCCAGGTGGAACGCAGAGCTGGGCTACGGGCATCAACGCGAGCGGGCAGGTGGTGGGCTACGGCGTCAACTCATCGGGGCACAACGAAGCATTTGTTTATAGCGGCGGCGTGATGACGGGGCTGGGCACGCTGCCAGGTTACACCGACAGCGTCGCGACGGCTGTCAACAACAGCGGCCAGGTGGTTGGCTATGCGACCAATTCCTCGGGAGGCACCGAAGCCTTTCTTTATAGCGGCGGGACCCTGAGCGACCTGGGAACCCTTCCGGGCTTCAGCAGCGCGGCCGCCGCCATCAACAACAACGGTCAGGTCGTGGGCTGGCTGTCGCAGGCGAGTCCAACGAGCCCCGGACAGCAAGTTCTTGCCGGAGCGTTTCTTGCGAGCGGTGGGCAGTTATACGATCTCAATACTCTGGTGCCGGCGGGTCAGGAACTTGGCGCCGCCCGGGTATTCGTGGAGGCCACCGGCATCAACGATTCCGGTGCCATTGCAGCTAACAGCGGCCATTCGGCGTATCTTCTGACGCCGGCCGCGGGAGAGTTCGTTCCGGTTACGCCCTGCCGCGTAGCAGATACTCGTGTCGGGTCCGGCGCGTTTGGCGGTCCCTGGCTGGACGCCGGCGCCACGCGAACCTTTGTCATTCCGCAAAGCGCGTGCGGCATTTCGGCCACGGCTGCAGCCTACTCTATAAATGTTACGGTCGTTCCCCACGGCCCACTCCAGTACCTGACCGTATGGCCGGCCGGCCAGGTTCGGCCGGTCGTGTCGACCTTGAACTCAATGCAAGGCGAGGTGGTGGCGAACGCGGCTCTGGTCGCCGCGGGCCAGAGTGGAGGAGTGAGCGTCTACGCGACCGACGCGACGGACGTGATCCTGGATATCGACGGCTACTTCGATACGACCGGAAACGCGTTCTATCCGGTGCAGCCCTGCCGGGCGGCGGACACGCGCGGAACCGCGGGCCCGCTGGGGGGCCCCTATCTGACCGGCGGCAGGAGCCGCGACCTGCCGATTCTCTCCAGCGCCTGCGGTCTGCCTGCCGCCGCGACGGCTTACTCGATGAACGTAACTGTGGTTCCCCAAGGGCTACTGGAGTATCTGACGACCTGGCCGGCCGGGCAGCCCCAACCCTTCGTCTCCACGCTGAACTCATTCACCGGCAAGGTGGTTGCGAACGCAGCGGTGGTGCCCTCCGGGTTGAACGGAGCGACCTCGGTCTATGTGACCAACCCAACCGACCTGGTTCTGGACGTGAACGGCTACTTCGCGCTTCCGGGCAACTTCGGCGGACTCAAATTCTACGCCGTCTCACCGTGCCGGGTTGCGGATACGCGGCAAGCGGACGGTCCCTTCGGTGGTCCGGAACTGACCGCTGGAAGCACCCGCACGTTCACGATTCCGGATGGCGCCTGTTCTATGCCGGCGACTGCTGCCGCCTATGCGTTCAACGTCACGGTGGTGCCCAGCGGCCCGCTAGGGTTTCTCACGACTTGGCCGGCGGGATCGCCGCAGCCGAATGCCTCCACCCTGAACTCCTGGGATGGGACGGTCGTGGCGAACGCCGCCATAGTGCCCGCGGGCACGGGCGGGGCTATCAACGTGTACGTCAACGGCGCCACGCACGTCATTCTCGACATCAACGGCTACTTCGCGCCATAGGCCGTTGCGCTGCACCGCCAGTTGCTGGAGCTAGAAGAAGACGGCGAGCACACGTAAAGACATAGCGGTTCGACAGTCGATCCCCGAAGAACCGCGCTACACGGTCAGCGACTTCAATCGCGAGATCCCGAACGACCACGCAGAAAGAGCATCGTTTACCTGCACCGCCATGCCTGCGATCCTTGCCGGCATGCAAAGACTTCGCTCCCCCAGGTAGTTGTACTCCCTGTACTTAGTGGGTTCGACCGGGGGCTGGCCGATGTTACGGGCCAAGTGTCTATCGAATCGAGCGAGATCTGTCGGCCCGCATCTTTCGTCGTGGCCCTTGATAAGCTTCCGGGAGCCTCCAGGCACGACTAATCGAAAGACTAGAGATTATCGGAGCCGCGCTCAAGCAGGAGCTCGCTTGATCGAAAGACCGCAGATTATCGACGTTCCCTCCGGTGGAGAGGCCTTGGTTATTGCTCTCGGTCAAAGAGCCAAACAGTAAGTGTCGCTATCTTGTGCACATAGAGCAACTTGGCACGAGAGGCCGGAGAAACGAACGCCGCCTGTGCCGAAGAGGAGGAGATGAGGATGCCAGGGAGAAGCGTAGCCGTAGCGTTGTTTCTGGGGGCGCTCATATTGGTTGTACTGACGCCAGCAAACGCCCAGTCGTTCCGGGTTCAATGCCCAACCAGCACCATTACTCACCCAGTAGCCGCCAACAACAACTCGGAGCCTGCGTATGCCGGCCCAACGCAGTTCACGACCAATGCACAGGGATACGTGTCGCCGACTGCGGGAACCGTGAATGGCGCCATCAAGTGCCAGCAGATCTCGGGCGGTGACGGTTACTCGACGATGGGCGATGGCACGCAGACGTATATGTTCGCCTTCGGGCCGCTCTCGGGGCTAGCGGATATCGCGGCCGGCCTCCCGGGCACAGAGCCCCCGTCGGTCTTCAACGCCCCGTATTCGGGCACCGTGAACAGGGGCGATCCCGCCACGACCGATGGGGCGACGACCGGCTCCATCCCGTGGACCGGTGCTCCGGCATCGCCGTTTGCTCCCGCGTTCTCTTGGAACGGCGCGGTGGGGCTTGCGCCCGAAGTGCTGCAGACAGCAAACATCTCAGACCTGGTCGCGGGAGCTATTGCCGCACCCGGTACGACTGGCACCTGCCCCGCTCCGACGGCATCAACCGTAACTGCCTACACGTTCGAGCCGGTCAACATACAGTCTGGGTCGCAGGTGATCGTCTCCCAAAGTCCAGCTCCTCCCGGCTTCCCTGTCGAAACGGCGGTTCCGGCGGTCTTTCTGGGCAACTTCACTATCACCTGCGTGGCCACCAACGTGACTTCCCCGGCCGGGTTCAGCCAGTATGCCTTCCAGTACACGGATGCAGCAGCGGCAGGGCAGGCGGCGCTAACCCTCTTGCAGGGCGTGAACGTATCGACCCCTCCGGTGATCGACGGGCACGTCGACCCCCGCCCGATCATGGACGTCGGCGTGATGAACGGCAACATCCCGGCGCCGCTGATCGCCTTCGACGAGGACGACGAGTTGTTCCTGACCCTCACCAACGTTGGCATGATCATGCGGCCCGACCTGTTTGAGCAGCACACCGTTCACTTCCATGGTTACCCCAACGCCTCGTCGTTCTACGACGGTGTCCCCGACGCCTCGGTGGCCATCAACATTGGCGGCAGCTTCACCTACTACTATCTAGCGCCGGACGCGGGCTCTTACTTCTACCACTGCCATATCACGCCTCCCGAGCACTTGCAGATGGGCATGGTGGGACAGATCTATGTGCGCCCGCGTCAGGACCGGGTACCAGCCGGCGGGGACCTCTACACATATCTGGGATACCAGAATGGGACCGCTGAGCCCGCAGGGAGGGTGCCCGACCTGCGCACAGCATGTAATCCCGCAGTCGACATCCTGTGCTCCGAGTACACGCCGGCCGTCAACACGGCGGCCACCCGAGCGGTTGCCGGCAGCCTTTGCAGCAATCCCACCACGAACCTGGGTTCTGGCTTGACCCCGGACTATGTCTTTAACGACGGCGACGGTTCGACCTGTTATGACGTGACCTACCCCGTCCAGATGCATGGCTTCGACCCGAATTTCCATTTTGTCGGCATGACCTTCAACCCGGAAATGTTTGTCGACATGAACGACAAGTACTTCCTGCTGAACGGCCGGAGCTATCCCGACACGGTTGCGCCCGG
Organism: Bryobacterales bacterium; assembly: GCA_963841635.1. GTDB lineage: Bacteria > Acidobacteriota > Terriglobia > Bryobacterales > Bryobacteraceae > DASWZN01. Next base: position 4,672,599 of record CAWJDO010000002.1, on the reverse strand, counting down.
TCCACAGGCCACGGTCGCCAGTGATGGCCAGATGCACTACTCGCAACCGCTGCCGGCCGTCATTAACATTCCGGCGGGCGGGCGGGCCTCGCTGCGCCTGGTTAACCTCTCGGTGGCGGAGTATTTCACGCTGCAGAGCGTGGGAGTTCCGATGCACGTGATCGGGTGGAACGCTAAGCTGCTGCGCGACCAAGGGGGAAACAACACGGAATATTGGGCCAACTCGATCACGCTGGGCGGCGGCGAGTCGAACGACGTGATTCTGGACGCCAGCGATAACGGCTGCGGATCGGCGGGCTGCGCGGCGAAGCTCTATCCCCCGGGCAGCGTTTTCTATCTGTATGAACCCGATCTCTACCGGCTGTCGAACGACGCCGAGAACTTCGGCGGGATGATGACCGAAGTCCACATCTGCAACAGCGTGAGCGGCGGCAACACATTCGGTAACACCTGCAATTAGGAGAGCGCCAGAGGATTTTTCACCCGGCGCTAAGTACGCACCCTCTCCGCCTGGGAGAGGGGGAGGGCCTTGGGATTGTGATAGGGAGATGACAATGACAAAAGCGATTTCAAAAGGTGCATGGCTTTTGACGCCAATGGCGTTGGTGATCTTGCTCGCGGCCACAGCGAATGCTGCGGCTCCCGGCATGACCAGCACTACGGGTACGCCCGGGACCTTCAATTTGACGGCCCAGGAAGGTTACCTCAACCAGCCGGACGGAGAGGCCGTTTACTCGTGGGGTTTCGGCTGCGTGACCGGCTCTTCCCCGACCTTCGTGCCCGCGGCTATTGCCGGCGCCTATTGCAACACGATGCAGGTACCCGCGCCTACGATGGTGGTCAATGAAGGGCAGGCGGTCACAATCCACCTGACCAACAATCTGCCCACCGCGGCGGGAAACACCTCCATCCTGTTTCCTGGCTTCCAGCTTACGTCCACCTGTCCCAATAACGCTGCCAATCCACAAGGCCTGCTGGCGTGCGAGGCGGCTCCGGGCCAGACGGTGACTTACACGTTTACGGCCACAGCGCCGGGCACGCACGCCTACTACAGTGGGACGCAAGGCGATCTCCAGATCGAGATGGGGCTGTATGGCGCCATCATTGTGCTCCCAGCGGGTGGCGGGCCGGCCGCTTGCAATGGCACTAACACCAACCTGTACGGGAAGACCGATTACGGCTCTTCGGCCGGCATCGCTGGCTTCCCCGAGCAGGACTTCCGGCTCGCGCACGCTGCGTACGATCACCCCAAGTCCTGCTATGACCGTGAATACCTGTTCCAGTGGGCCGAAATGGATACCAGGATCCACAGGCAGGCGCAGGCAGAGGTGGTGGCGACGACTTCGAGCGGAGTCTGCGCGACCGCGGGCAATCCGGCATGCAGTCTCCACGTACAGACCGAGCCCTACCATCCCGCCTACTTCCTGATCAATGGACGCTCGATGCCCGACCTCATGGATCCGAACTACGCGGGCGAGTATCCGCACCAGCCTTACAACGGAAACCCGCATATCCATCCGGGAGAGCTGCTGCTGATCCGGGCCATCGGCCAAGGACGATGGCAACATCCCTTCCACGAGCACGCCAACCACGTGCGCATCCTGGGGCGGGACGGCAATCTGGTTCTTAGTCCGACGAATCCCGCTACGACTCTCGCTGGCATGCTGATGTTCAACACGGACACGACACCGGGCGAGTCGTTCGACGGGATCTTCTACTACACGGGCCGGGGGCTGAACTGGGATCCCTATGGCCATCACACCACTTCCAGTTCGAACGATCCGCTGGCCACGCTTCCCTGCACTCCGGACGCGAACGGCTACAACACGGGCAACACCGCGGCTCTCAATTATTACGAATGGTGTCAGGACCACAACAAGCCGATAGAGGTGTCCCCGTTCGGCGATGTGGGCACGGGGGGCCCGGCCACTCTGCCCGATCCGGACATCTTGACCAACGGGCAATGGTACGGCGGCACGCCCTACCTGGGCCCGGATGCGAGCCTGCGCGCGACGGCGCCCGCTTGTACCAGTAACGCTTTGACCGGCACCGCGACGCCCCAGACCGGATGCACCACGATGCTCCCCTCGAATACGCAGGCCAACCCGGCCAACGAGCGGGGCTGGGCGTTTATGTGGCACTCGCACAACGAGCGCGAGATCACGACGAACAATGTTTTTCCCGGCGGCATGCTGATGATGCTGCTGGTGGATTCGAGGGAATTTGCGATTGACGAGACTATGTGAGGCAGCGCCGCCATCCTGGCGGAACTGAAGATGGGAATCGAAGAAGAGAACAACGAGAGGCGATAAGGCGATGCGAACACTCAGCTCTACGATGAAGGCTTCAGTGCTTCTGGCCGGAATGCTCCTGGCCGGGACGGTCGCGGCTTTCGGCCAGCAGCAGGTCAATCTGACTGCGGCGCCGACGACGACGACGCTGCCCGATGGCTCGGTGCTGCCGATGTGGGGATATTTCTGCGGCACGGCCGTAGCCGGCTCGACGGCGGCGTGCGCCGCGGCGAATCCGGCGTCCGCGGGGACAACCTGGTCGCCCGTGGTGATAACCGTTCCCTCGGGCCAAGGTCTGACCATCAACCTAACCAATAGCCTCTCGTTTACTCCCACGGGGAGTACGACAGCGAATGTAATCCCTACATCCATACTGATTGTAGGTCAGGTGGGCGGCGGTCTCGGCGGTGCCAGGACCACCACGCCGAGTCCCGACCACTCCCTAGCGCAGGGGTGTGTCACCTGGTTCATCGCCGACGCCACTACCCCGCCGGGCACTCCGTGCACCACTGACGCATCAGGGCAGCAACCACCGGTGCAGGGGCCGCGCGTGCAGTCCATGGCCACGGAAGTGACGGCGGGGGCAACCACCGCACTGACGTGGGCAGGGCTCAAGCCGGGCACCTACCTGCTCGAGTCCGGCACGCATCCGTCGATTCAGGTCCCCATGGGGCTGATCGGTATGGTTGTCGTCACCACCGCACCTAGCGGGACCACGGCGGGCACTGCGTATCCCGTGGTCGGCACGGCTCCGGCGGTGACTTACAACGCAGAAGTCCCCCTGGAATTCAGTGAAATCGACCCGGTACAAAACAACGCTGTCAGCACAGCGGTGAACACCGCGGGCTTCAGCGAGACCATGGTGTGGAACGGCCAGCTGAACGGGTGCGGCAATCCCACTTCGGCCAGCTACCACCAGTGCTACCCGCCGGCGGTGAACTACACTCCGTTCTATTACCTGATCAACGGCGTGGCGTTCAACAAGACCAACGCGGCGGGCTCGCTCTTCGGGGCCACGGCTGGTGTCAACGCCACAACCGGTGCGCCCGTCACGACCGGAATCACCGGCACCGTTTTGGTGCGCCTGGTGAACGCCGGACTGCGGATGCACGTGCCTTCGATCGTCGGATCCCTGACACAGGGATTCAACGGAGCGGGCACGCCCGCCACGGTTAGCGGATTCACGTTGATCGCGGAGGACGGTAACGTCATTCCAAACGTGGCTGTTCCCGGCGCTGCCACCACTCCAGCGGCTCCCCGCGTACAGACCGACGTCTTCATGGCCGCGGGCAAGACGTTCGACGTGATGGTCAATGTGCCGGCCACGCCGACCGGCGCCACGACGCCTCCGTCCCTGCCTGTCTATGACCGTGAGCTGAGTCTGTCGGGCAATTCCTCCACGCGCGATACCGGAATGCTTGCCTACATCGGCGTCAACGGCGCAGGCCTCCCGGTTGCGGCCGGGTCGGGCGTATTCGCGGCCGCGCATGCCGTCGACGATACCTATAACTCCCTCGTTGGGGGCCAGGTCTTCAGTGTGATGGATCCGTCCAAAGGTGTGATAGCCAACGACGTCAATGTCTACGGCGTCACGCTCCTCACGCAAGCCGGCAGCGGCGCGGTGGCTCTCAACGCCAACGGCACCTTCACCTATACGCCCAGCGGTACCGCGACCTCCGATTCCTTCACATATTGCGCCAACGGCTCGGTCACGGGGACAACCTGCTCCTCGGGCTTGACCGCCACGGTAAGCCTGGGCGGGAGCACGCTGACCGGGAATCCTGTCGCGAATGCCATCTCCTACACGGCGCAGACCTCCACGTACTTGAAGATTCCTTCGCCCGGCGTCCTCTCGGCGGACTCGGACCCGAACAAACTGCCGCTGCAGGTGCTGGTCACTAGTGTTGCGGCCACAGGGATGACAGTCAATGTGGACCCGAACGGCGGGTTCACTGCGTCCGTATCGCCGGGGACGACGGCCACCACCGCAACCTTCACTTATCAGGCGCAAGACTCGCAGGGGAGGGTGAGTAACAACGCAATCGTGACCGTCAACTTCCCGGCGCCTAGCAATCTCAACGTGAAGGTGGTTGATGCTCAGCTGTACAACAACTGCGCATTAGACCGTACCTGCATTGCCGGTCTGTCTGCTATTACCGACTACCGCTGGATCATCGAAGAAGACAAGACCTTCTGGGTGGACCCGAACTGTACCACCAACAGCAGCATCACCACCTCGGGCTGTCCGGGTGTTGTGCCGGGCCCCACTGGGCAGACTACGGTCCCCAACTTCGGCGTGCAGTTCCACGCCAGCGCCATGGATTTTGTCGCCCAGGGCTGCACGGGGCCGCTCTCGTGCGAAGGCGGCCAGACCATGCTGGACACACGGCCAGCTTGTACGTCCCCTGGAGTGCCGGCAGGTTGCAGTTCGACCGCCGGGCAGCACATCCCGGCGGTGTGCGACGTGGGCAACGGCGCATGCCGGCCCGATCCGACCGGAGGTGGCTATACGCCGGTGCTGCCTAGCTCGGTCCATCTCGATCCCACTAAGCGGTATTACATCTCGGTGTTGCCGGGCGACGCGGCCAACCCATTTCCTGCTTATTTGGGAGCGCCGCAGTGTAACGCCAATGGTACCCCGGGCCCCAATTGCGGTCACGGCATGAGCGGCGCTCCGGTTCCCCCGGCTTGCAACATCTTGATATCCGGGTGTACGTCCACCAGCAGCACGCCCTTCGCGGCCGTCACGGTCACGGTGATGCCTACGCCATTTCCTCCGGGCAAACTCTCGGTCATGGTGTTCGAAGACGACTTCCCGCTTAATGGCGAACAGGATAGCGGCGGCGGAGTCGACATCCTTTCCCCCAACGAGCCCGGTCTAGGCGGTTTCAACATTATCTTGTGGGACACCTATGGCTCACTGGGCGATGTGGTTGGGCAGGATGGCTTCGACATGTTCAACCAGCCCCTGTCGAACGCCCTGGCTGGAACGATCGATCCAACCTCGGGCTTCGACGCGTGCCCCGTTTCCGCCAATCCGCTTCAGGCTACGGACCACGGGCTTGTAACTGGAAACGGCGGAGGGCCGGCTCCAGCGAGTGGCATGACGGGTATGATCGTGACCTGTCCCAAGTACGAGTCTGACAACAAGACTCTCTCGCCCCTGGCGGGCCAGGCGGTCATTTACAATCTGATGCAGGATAAGTTCAGCGTGCAAGCCTACCCGGGCGCCGACCGGATTGCGCGCGGGGAAGAGTGGCTCCAGACCAACACTCTGGACGGCCAGCACCCCCACGATTCCTTTATCCGCATCGGCGAGCCCAGCTACTTCCAGGAATACGGACCGGCCGGCTACCACGTGAGCATTGGCTTTGCAAACCCGAAGATCATCAATGCCCGGCACGACGCCGTCTGCTCCGGCGCCTATGGCCCCGTCGGCCCCTGCAACAACACCATCCAGGGCCAGGTGAATATCGAGCGCCTGAGCCGGACACCAGACCAGAGACTTTACCCCAGCGGCTCACACGATGGTCTGGCGTGGACCCAATGCTGGGCCAGCTTGGGCGACCCGGACGCCCAGGACTTCATGTTCGCGAAGTGCGACTCCGAGGGGAACTTCAAGTTCACGGGCGTTCCCGGCGGGAACTGGAGAATCACCTTCGGCGACCAGTGGAATGACCAGATCATTGACGGCCTCTCCACGCCGGCCAACGTGGGCTGCATCCCCACGCCGCCCGCGACCACCTGCCCCACGGGCACCCTTACCACGCTCGACATGGGACATGTTGGCGTCCAGCAGTGGCAGTCGAACGTCTTAACCCGCACGTTCATCGACGACAACAAGGATGGAGTCTGGGAACCCGGCGAGATCGGGATTCCGTTCATCTATACCTTCGTTCACTACCGGGACGGGTCCCGCGCCAACGCTCTGACGACGGACTTCAACGGCGTTGCCAATTTCAACGAAACCTTCCCGCTGTTCAACTGGTATGTGGTGGAAACGGACTCGGGCCGCTACAAGACTACCGGCATCCACACCGTCTACGACGCGGGCGGGCCTGCCGACGGCTCCCCGTCCTGCGGACCGGGGAACGGCGCGCGGGCGTGCGGGACCTCGGGGGCTTACCACTTCCTGGCGAACACCTATGAAGCGATTCCTCTGCCCGCCGACCTCTCGGTGCCTGGCGCGGTCTATTGCGCCAAAGCGGATTGCGCGGCGGAGGCTGCGGGGTTCGCGGCTGGCACGGCGAAACTCAGCTCGTCAACGGCTTCCACCGGCCGCATCGATCCCCCTTGGGTTGGTTCGGAGGGCTGGTCGGGCGAAACCAACAACACCAATTGGATCGAGTTCGGCAAGGCGCCTTTCGCGTCCTGCCCGCCGTACTGCGTGACCGTCACCGCCACCGCCCCCGGATCCACGACCCCCACCAGCACACCGGTGGGCGAGAACGGCGGTATCCACGGAAAGGTCGTTTATGCCGCCACGCGGCCGTTCGATTCTGCGGCGCAAATGATAGAACAGCCGTGGGAGCCGAATATTCCGCGCGTCACGATCAACCTCTACCAGGAAGGATTTGCGTCGGATGGCGTGACGCCGACCCTCACATTGGTGGACACCACCCAAACCAGCAGTTGGGACGACTGGGCGCAAGGGTTCTACCCCGGTAGCACCGCCGGCTCTGGGGCTGGTGCGGGTCAAAGGCCCTACATGAGCTGCCCCGGGCAAGGTACCGCCAGCGGCACCAACGCCGACCTGTTCTTCTTCACGCTGTTCGACCAGCCCAACTTCCTGGACGCGTACAACGCTCAACACAACGGGGGCACTGCTCACACGCTTCCGTACAACTCGCAGTTCAAGTGCTACGACTCGATGCACATCTGGAACCAGCTCCAGCCGGCGACCATCGACGGAGAATACTCGTTCCCCAGCGTCCTGGGAATCAACCCGGCGACCGGGAAACTGGTCTCGACGGTGGGAGCGACCAATGGGGTCGCCGCATCCATGCCTGGGACGAACTGCACGATCTGCGTAGCCAATCCCGATACGACGGACAAGTATCGCGTCGGGACCCCCATGCTGCCCCCCGGCAAGTACGTCGCGGAAGTGATCATGCCTCCGGGCTATGAGGTTTACAAGGAGGAAGACAAGAACCTCCTGATCGGCGACAACTACATTGCGCCAGTCACGCAGCAGTTCGGCGGCTTGGGCGCCGACATCTTCATCGTGCCGGACCAGGCCTCGGTAGCCGGGCTCTACGAACCCGGCTCCCAGGGCTACAACCCCAACAACTACCAGAACCAGACCACATCCGAAGGGCTCGGGCAGCAACTCGCCCTCCCCGCTTTCCCCGGCTTCCAAGATCCTGTGTGGCCGTGCGTAGGCGAAATGCGCGTTGTGCCCGACTACCTGAGTCTCTACCCGCAGGCTGCAGAGGCTGCTCCGTATGCCGGCGCGGTTCGTCCTCTCTGCGACCGCAAGGAAATCACGCTGGCCAACCAGATGTCGGTGAGCGCGAAGTTCTTCCTCTTCACCTCGACGCACATCGCCGCGCATTTCACCGGCGTGATCACGGACGACTTCACCTCGGAATTCGATCCGTTTGCGCCTCAGTTCGGCGAGAAGTTTTCGCCGGCCAACATGCCGATTTCCACGAAGGACTATCTGGGGAACGAAGTCTCGCGCGTTTACTCCGACCACTTCGGGCTCTATGACGGTCTGAATTACTCGAGCTGGGATGTGGACCCGCCCAACATCACGGGATACGCGCCCAGCATGATGGTTCAGTGCATGAACGACCCCGGGCCGATTCTGGACACGAACCCCAGCTCGCCCACTTACCAGCAGATGATCACCGATCCTCTGTTCGACCCGGCCTATAGCGACTTCTGCTACCAATTGCCGTACATGCCGGGCCTGACCACCTACCTCGACACGCCGGTGGTGCCGACGCAGGCCTTCGTGGGCGCGGGCTACAACAATCCCGACTGCGCCTATCCGGATGCCACGCCGGCCATCGCTGAAGTGGATGGCGACCAGGTCGGGCCCTGGGTTGCTGCGACCGGCCACGCGCTGACGATCACGGCCCTGGGCAACACGCCGGTGACCAACTACGGCTACGGCGGTCCATCCGCCTCGGTGGCGCCTTTCGATCTGAAGACGGTCAACCGCCACTATGGCTTTGGGGCGCAATGCACGGCCACAAGCTCGACCTGCACCGCCGTGTCCAGCGTTAAGATCGGCGGCATTCCCGCAACCATCGGGACCTGGAGCGATACCACCATCACGGTCACAGTGCCCAGCGGGGTTCCGCCCTGCCTCGTCCAGCAACAAGCGCAATACGGAGGCTCGGCGGCACAATGCGGTGAGCTGGTAATCACGGCAGGCAACGGCAAGCAGTCGGTGGATGCCGTAACCGTGACCATCGGCGGCAAACAGCCCGTCCACGTGGCTGCTTCGGGCACGATCCAGAGCGCGATCGACGCTGCTGCGCCTGGCGACTTGATCATCGTCGACCCGACTTGCAGCACGACCGCCGGAGCGACGGCCACTTGCACGACACCTTCAAGCACCAATATTCACACCGTCGCCACCCATACCGAGATGTTGATTATGTGGAAGCCGGTGCGGCTGCAAGGCGCCGGCGCCGCCAGCACCGTGATCAACGGCAATGCGCACCCGGCAGGCAAGCTGCTTGAGCCCTGGCGCCGGCACGTCAACTGCCTGTTTGGCTTGACGTTGCAGGGCGTGCCGTACACCGCGCCCAGCGGCGGCGCTCCGTACGATCCAGGTGGTTTGTATAGCTGTCCCGAAGCGGGTTGGCAGTACTTCACTGCGCAGCCCAACGTTCCTCAGATTGACCGGCTGCCGCTCGAAGCGACCGTTGGTTGGACTGCAGCGCTGAACGGCAATCTGGCCGAACTCCTCCAAGAGCCGTCGCTGATGGGCGCGTACGAAGGAGCCGGAATCACGGTTTTGGCCAAGGGCCTGGATTTCCACGGCCAGGCTCCGTGGAGCGACGGCACCGAGGTGGGCGCGTTCCCGACCGTCACCACGCTGCTCACCGGAGTGGTGAGCCATCCGGAACTGACTGGGGCAGGTGGTATCCTGACCGGCGATGCCAACCCGCTGTGCAAGGACGGGACTGGCGGCACGAACCGGTTCCCGAGCAACTTCGTCTGCAACCCTTCGAGCATCGACGGTTTGGGCATCACCAACAGCTCCCAGGGCGGCGGCGGCATCTTCGTGCACGGCTGGGCGCACTTCCTCGAAATCGCCAACGACCGCATCTACAACAACGCGGGTACGCTCTCGGGCGGCATCAGCGTTGGCCAAGGCGAATTCGCTCTTCCGTACATCCAGGGAAGCGCAACCAACGCGGCTCCCGGATCGTGCAGCACAGGTACGGGATTTGTTACCAATCAACACCTCCCGATGTGCCTGCAGTTGCACGAGAACGTGCACAACAACTACATCACGAACAACTCCTCGCTCGGCGATGAATTGTTCTCGGCGACCCTGTCGGGCGGCGGCGGCGCTACCGTCTGCACCGGCAACGACTACTACAAGTTCAATTACAACTGGGTCTGCGGGAACATAAGCACAGGCGAGGGCGGCGGGATGGTTCACCTCGGGGAAGTCTTCAACGGCGCCATCGAACACAACTCGTTCGTGTTCAACCAGAGCGCCAACCCGACCATCCCGACCAACGGCGGCGGCATCATGGTTCAGGGCACACCGGATACGGATCCGGTCTGTCCGGGCGTGGCCGACACCGATTGCCCGCCGGGCTTGAGCGACGGCACGGGTCCGGGACTGGTGATCAACGCCAACCTGATCCAGGGCAACTCGGCCGATAGCGGGAGCGGCGGCGGCATCCGGCTCCAGCAGGTCAACGGCACGGAGGTGGGCACATTCGCCCGGCAGCCGCAGTACTGGCACGACGTGACCATCACCAACAACATGATCGTCAACAATGTGGCCGGCTGGGACGGCGCCGGCATATCGTTGCAAGACGCCTTGAAGGTGAACATCGTCAACAACACCATCGTTCACAACGACAGCCTCGCTACCTCGGGCGTGCTCACCAACAGCATCGGGACGCCCCTGGCCAGCGCTCCGGCGGGGAGCTGCACCATGGCTGGGCCCAGCGGTGCGAACACCGCTTCGTGCCCGCAGTCGGCCGGCGTGACCAGCACACAGAACTCCACGCTGATGGACCAGGCCATAACCGGGCTGACCATCACCTGTCCCCCGGGGCATCCGGGTTGCACAGGGTTCTCCAATCCGCTCCTGGTCGGCGACGTCATCTGGCAGAACCGCTCGTTCTACATCGGTATAGGCAACACGGGGACAGGAACCCTGAACCAGCAGAACCTGGTCACACTGTTCAGTGCCTTTACCACGACGGCCGCCCCGGCCCAGACGACAACCGGCGCCTGCGCGTCCAGCGGGGTCAGTTACTGGGACGTCGGCGTGCGCGGCGATAGGACGGTAACCGGCCACCAATCGGGTTTCACCCTTTCTCCGGTGAACTCGTTCCTGTCGAGCGGCACGTATCCCTCTGGCAACCACGATTCGACGACCAACAACCCGGCCGTTGTCAGCCAGTATTGCAACGGTTCGCGGGTGCCGCCGGAATGCACCACGGCGGATGGATGCGGAGGGCCTCGCGGGTTTGGAGTGCCTCCAGGCATCGCGGACGCGGTGTCGCCGAACCCGGTCTTCAGCCTGACGCCATCCGCGACGGTGGACGAGGGCAACAACTGGATCAACGTCAGTTGGGGTCCGCTCACGCTGACGAATCCGGGGACCCTGGGAGCGGATGGGAACTATGGCGGCGGCGCGCTGCTGGGGAATTACTCGCTGACCGCGACCTCCCTGGCGATCAACTACATCCCGTGCACCGGCGCCAGCGTTCCTTGCGGTGTGTCCACCGCCGGAGGGGTGCCGGCGGGGTTCACTTTGCCGGCGACGGACTTCTTTGGCAATATCCGGCCCGATCCAGCGAACCCGAACCATGTGGACGTGGGTGCAATGGAGTTCGGCTCCGTACCGGCTGTCGCAGCCGCTACGCTGACGCCGGCTTCGTGGACCGTGTCGCAAGCCCGCAATTGCCCGGGCACGACTGCGGTACAGAGACTGGCCTGCGCGCTCGATCCGGCGCAGATCTTCACGCTCCGGAACACGGGCAACATCCCGTTGACCGGCATCACGAACGGGTTCCTGGGCGGAGCCAATCCGGGCGAGTATTCCATCTCTGCGCTGCTTTCCACCTGCGGTCCGGCCGGCGGGGGTCAGTTGGCGTCCAACACAACCCTGGCGCCGAACGCCACCTGCGTGGTCACGGTGCAGTTCAAGCCGTTGACGGCGCAAACGACCGGGCTCAAGCCCGCGACGGTGTCCGTCTCCGACGCTGCCGGCACGCAGTCGTCGGCCTTGAACGGAACCGCGAATTAAACTTCCACGCCGCTCGCGGCAACCCCGCGAGCGGCTCCTTGAAAAGCAACAGCCCTGGGGCTGGCCCAGACAACCAGCCCCAGGATGATTTGAAAACCCATAGAGACAAGGATGCAGTGATGCCTAGAGACAACAAGGTGTCGAGGAAGAAAACGCCGCTGCTGGCGGGAGTTCTGGCCAGCAGCCTTCTTATTTTAGGAATACCAGAGGTCTTGCCCGCGCAGAACAGTCAACCAGCAACTCCGCCAGCTCAGGGTGCTGGCCCCGCCAAACCCGTGGCTGCGGTTGGCAAGACCTACCTCGCCGATAGAGTTTCCAGACGAGCCGTTATGTACTATCAGGGTGTCTGGGGGGTTGACTCGTTCCGAGTAAAGTACACGGAATCGGGCGAGATGATCCGCTTCAGCTACCGCGTGGTGGATCCGGATAAGGCTGCGGCACTCAATGATAAGAAGGCAGAGCCTTCCCTGATCGATCCACAAGCCGGCGTGAAGTTGGCAGTCCCGCAAATGGAGAAGGTGGGGAAGTTGCGCCAGAGCAGCACGCCGATCGCCGGGAAGTCATACTGGATGGCTTTCTCGAACAGCGGAAGGCGTGTGAGACCTGGCGACCGCGTGAGCGTGGAAATTGGGCACTTTCGAGCCGAAGGGCTCCTGGTCGAATAAAGGGGCACTCGGATCGATCCCGCGTGCAGGCAACGAATTCTGACAAAGGAAAAAGACAAAGGACGGATCTGATGTTACGAACACTATCGGTATCTTGCATGTCCCTGGCGCTTGCCGCATCATTCGCTGTGGCCGCCGATAATGCGCCGGCCAAAGCCCGGCTTTCCGCGGCTCAGATCGTGGACAAGTATATTGCTGCCAGCGGCGGTTTGCAGGCCTGGCGAGCGGTCCAGACCTTGTCATTGGCGGGAAAACTGGGAGTGGGCGGCAACCAGCGCGCGTCCCTCCACGTGCCCACCTCGGACCCGGTCCCGAATGGGGCTACACCGATCGTTTCTCATCGGCGGGTGGAAGAGGTGCAACTGCCATTCCTGATGGAACTGAAGCGCCCCCGCAAGCTGCGATTCGAGCTGCAATTCAACGGTCAGACCGCCGTTCAAGTGTATGACGGGGTCAATGGCTGGAAGCTCAAACCATTCCTGAACCGGAACGAAGTCGAGCCCTATACGGCGGAGGAAATGAAGATCGCTTCCCTGAAGTCGGACCTCGATGGCCCTCTCATGGATTACGCCGCCAAGGGGAACCGCGTCGAGTCGGACGGTGAGGAGAAGGTGGAAGGCCGCGATACTTACAAGCTCAAGCTCACCTTGAAGAACGGGCAAGTTGCACACGTCTGGATTGACGCCCAAAGCTTCTTGGAAACGAAAACTGAAGGGACTCCCCGGCGGCTGGATGGCGTCGAGCATCCCGTGGAAACGTACTTTCGCGACTATCGGGCGGTGGAAGGGTTGCAGATACCCTTTGTGCTGGAGACGAAGGTCCTGCCCGTAGCCAAGAACGCGCTCGGGTTGAGGGATACGCTGGTACCCGTGGAAAAAATCACGATCGAAAAAGTCGAGGTCAATCCGAGGCTGGAGGAATCGCAGTTCTCGAAACCGGTAGTCGGGCCCGCAACGGGTGCCAAAGCGAAGGCAACCGCGGGCCAGAGTTGAGGGCACTCGCCGCGGGTGGATTTTGGATGAGGCTCCCGCACGCGGATGAAACCTGAACGTTGCTCGACCGATGTCGAGCAAGGAGTTGCTTTTCCCAAGGAGAGCCGTAAGTATGAACGACAACGGACTTGTGAAACGGAGAGTAATTGCAGGAGGAGTCCTTTTTCTGTGCGCAGCCGCCGGCCTGAGTCACGGACAGTCCAGCCCGCGTGGTGCGGTGCCGCCCCCCGTTACGTCTTCTCCGGCTCCGCCCCCGAACAACACTTCCCGGCCTGACTTCTTTGAGGGGTTGGCGCTTACGGACGACCAGAAGGCAAAGATCAACCAGATACATCAGGATACAAAGTCGCGCCTGGATGCCGTGGAGCACGATCAGAAACTGGGCCCGGACGCGAAAGGGGCGATGCTCGGAGGCTACCGTCGGATTGAGGACAGCAAGATTTTCGCGGTGCTCACGCCCGACCAGCAGCAAGACGTCCGCAAACGGGTTTCCGCCTGGCGGGCCGCGGCGCGACAGCGACAATCTCAATTGCACGAATCTCAACTGCCAGAGAGGAAGTCCCCGCAGGAGTAGACGAAATGGCACCCAGCGCAATGCGAAAGAAGCGCGCGACCTCTATTTCCCGGGTTTCCTTCCACGAGCTCAAAGGAGCGCTTCGGTGCCGCAAGCTCAGATGACGGTTGGGGAGTTCGTGGAGAAGGTGTTCGTGCCAGAACACGTGGCTTTGAAGAAGCTAGCAGGCCGCACGCACTACCACGCAATCCTAAAGCACATCCTCAAGCCGGAGGAAGTGGAACGCGCGTTCGAGGTCAGCGCGACGAACTGGAAGACAAAGCTCAAGGTCATGCCGAACTGGCCTTACCTAGGTGCCGTGCGGCTCTGCGATGCTCGTTCCGACGATGTACAACGGCTCATTTCGGCGGCCTTGGCGCGTGGGTACTCAAGCCAGACCGTTAGGCACATACGAAATGGAGTGATGGCCATTTTCGAGCACGCCAGGAGGACGCAATGGTTTTCCGGCGAGAATCCCGCCGGTCTGGTGAAACTCCCTGGCACGACCCGCAAGGAGGCGCCGACCCTCACAGTCGCCCAAACGAAAGAGGTGCTTGGGCGGATGCAGTACCCAGAAAAGGAGATGACGCTGATCGCGCTGCTCACTGGTATGAACCTCGCGGAGATCTGTGGCCTTCAATGGAAGCATGTGAACTTGACTGAGGATTGGCTTGATGCGGACGGCGAACCGATTGCGCCGCGGACCGTCGCCGTCAGGAAGCAGTACTATCGCGGCGAGTTGGGCGGTTTGAGCAAGCAAAGTCGCAGTAGAAACCTGCCGATTCCTGATTCGTTGCTTTCTATGCTCCTCAGCTTACGCCGCCGGGCGAGTTTTGCCGGCCCTGATGACTTCGTCGTCGCGTCTCGCACCGGTTCGCCAGTCGATGCCAAGGAAATCGCCACACACCGATTGAAGTCGATCGGCAGGGACCTTCACATTCCGTGGCTCTCCTGGCAGGTGGTTCAGCGTACACGCAAGGGTCTGCTGTATGAACGCGGCACACAGTTCCAGTCTGATCCAACTTTCCTCGCTAGCGAGAAGCCCGGGGCTTGCGCGGAGGACACCCTGGCTGTGAATACTCGCGCCGACCTGGTAGGGCGACTCAACAGAGGTGCTTTGCGCTGGGTGGACGTGATCTGGCGGAACAGGCCCGGTGTCCGCTAGGGCGCGCGTCGACTGAGATCACCCTGGTGCTTGTGGTTGCTTGTGGCGCGTGATGGCGCCCGCCGGCAGAGGGAAAAGCGCGGCCGCCAGTGCGCTCTGGCCCGCCCTGTGTCGCTTTCGGGCAGGGCTGCGGCCAAACAGTAGATGAAGTACTGAAAGCCGAACAGGATCGCGAGTGCACCTGCGAGGAGGACCAGCCTCCCGAGTCATCGAAGGTCAATTAGTAGCTCACGCTCTATCCCACGCACCGCGATCGTCGACTCTAACTGCAATCCGGATCCGAGCAAACGCCCTGGCGTCCAGTTCTCAGAAAAAATGGACACCACGAACGGCTGGGAGGCAGGGATTCGAACCCCAATCGGGTCTAAGGTCTGGCCCGAAGTCAACTGGCTGACAGAGCCAGCGAGTAGACCGAGAAGTTCTGTTGAAACGGATTATGAGTCCGCTGCTCCGGGCTGCGGCATGAGACTCCAGGCCGACGTCCAGCTTGGGAAGCTCGGCAACGCCGAGCCGAGGGTGGGATTCGAACCCACAGAGGCGCGGAGGAACTGCTGTGTGACGCCAAAAAGACCAAGATCTTGGCATGGGTCGCGTAGACCTCTTGCACCCCAAGCAAGCGTTCTCAACAAGCGATTTTCGTCACCCGGTCCGCGACAAATCCGCTGAACACGCCGGGTCGCCTCCTAGGTCAATTAGGCTTACCCTCCCCCCCTGCCTTTCCTCGCAGGATCCCGCTTGCGAGTTCCCCCACATAGTGGTCGGCAACCGGCCCAACCGTGCCGAGGCGCTTTTGCAGTTCCCGTCCAAGCGCAGTCTTCGCCGCGGTACCGCCTCCCTGAGCGTTCCACAACCTCGTCCGTTCGTGGTGAACCGCCCTCCGTATCCGCCGGGCCAGTTTTGAGCTGCGTTTGCCACTCTGGGGCCGCAAGACGTCGTCGCTCGAAAGAAGCTCATCCAACTCGGGATAGCAGGATTTCCAAATGAAATCCGCCGTCTCCTCCCCGAACTCGACCAGCTCGATCTCGGCTTGGTCATTCAGCCTGAAATCGATCATGCAGGTCTCCATTGGAACCAGCCAGGCGGGCTCGGCACCGGCCCACTCGTCCAGTTCGAGGATCGCCTGGCGCTTGGTATCGGCTTTGACGACAGAGAACTCGCCATTCGGCCATCGACAGAGATAAAACCCGAAGTCGAAGTCGTCAAGCTCTTCTTCGTCATCAGCTTGTTCATCGCCCTCAGTCGTCCCGTCCGTCAACTGCGACGAAGCTTCTTCATTCGTTTGTCGGCGCCCCGCGTCGGGTCCGCCGCCCACAGATTCACACGATATGTGCTCGATCTCCACGCCCGCCTGAGACAATGCGGGGTTCCTACCGAGGAGTTCCAGAAGAGCATCCTCGGCGTCTACTATGAACCGCTCTGGGCTCGCTGAGGGCTGCCCTTGCGAGTGATTAGCCATCGGGCCTCGGCGGCACCCATACAGGTGCCGGGCAAGTTCGATCACGGTGGCTTCAGAGCCGTCGTCGAGAACAATCTGGATTTCCAGCTTGAAAATCCCAGGCATGTGTTGCCCCTCCTATTTCTTTGTTACGCCTGAATCGAGATCCTGTCAAAAGCCTGCATAGCGATCTCGGCGTCCGGCAGTGGTGCCGGAGGACGTCACGAAGCTCTCTTGTCGAACACGAGTTTTGACGCGAAGCTCGGCTCGCTGTATAACCGACTTAGCGGGTCAATGGCCGTGTTCCACAGCGCGATGCTGTGGATTTGCGAAAGAGGGGGTCTTGGATGTCTAGTCTGCTCACTGGGGGCGATGTGGCATCAGAGGTTGCACGTTAACGACTTGCTCACGCCGGAAGATCAGCGGGCCTGGGAACGCGCAATCGAAGAGTACCCGGACGCGTGTCGCTATTGAAGCGAGTCAGAGGGTAGGAGGCAGGGATTCGCTGTCTGAAGTGAGAGGCTCCAGCTCGGCCCCGGCAGGAAACAGCCTTTCCCGCACGAATCCATCGCCATTCGCCAGTACTGCGTATCGGCTTGCTGTGGTCTCCACAAGCGCAAGGCGGGTTCCGGCGTGGAACTCTTCACCGTCGCCTACCAGCCACTTCACCAGCCGAACAGGTTCGTTACCCGAATCCGGCAAGGTGGGTATGGGAATGTGATACCAAAAGGGCATCGTCCCTTTATGCTACCCAAACGGCGCACAGACTCGGTGCGCCCTGATAAACCGCGCCCATGGCGCGCAGACCGACCCACCCCGAGCAGATCGAAGAGCAGGCCCTTGGCCGAAACCTGGCGGCGGCGTTCATAGCGACGCGGATGGGGATCGGCCTCGACTACGCGCGGAAGCGACACGCCCACGAGCCGGTCGGGGAGTTCTGGCTCTCGGTGGCGCGCATGGTGATCGACCAGATGGCGCAGCAGGCCGCGCCGCCGGTGCGGGGTGGGACGAGCAAGGTGCAGTGAGGCCACCGTCTTCTACAAGCACAAGCGTGTGGGATTATCTTAAAGGATGCCCTCCGATACCAAGCAGGTAAGCGTGTCGATCAGGAGCGCCTTCAGGCCAAACCGGGTGATGCTTCTGCTGTCGCTGGTCTGCGCGGTGGTATTCGGCACGATTGGGGGATTCGTCTATCTCTTCAGCACATGCTTGGGGAACACTCAGGACTGCATGGCGTATGATCGGTTCGGCGTCGCCGTTGCATACGTGTTGGAGGGGCCGCTTTTGTTGCTGGGATGGCTCGCCTCTCAGGTTCGAGGCACTACCTCTGATGCCTCTGGCCCGTTCAGGGGCGACGGCTGGGTCGCGGTCATGCTGCCGATTCTGTGGGCTTACTACTACGTCATCCTGGCCCTCGTCCGCGCATTTCGGGCGTGGATGGAAGTGAGAAACGCCCCGCCGAGTCTGAAGTGATCGGCCTGGACTACGCGCGGAAGCGACACGCCCACGAGCCGGTCGGGGAGTTCGGGCTCTCCGTGGCGCGCATGGTGATCGACCAGATGGCGCAGCAGGTTGCGCCGCCGGTGCGGGGCGGGCCGGGAGGGTGCAGTGAGGGGGGCACGTCATGTTCAGAAGTTCTCAAAGGCGAGGCCGCTACTTCAGCAGCGACATGGACATACCTTCTTTGCCGCAGGAGAGATTGCAGGCCCGGAACTCCATGTGCCCCAAATAGGCGACCGGCCGCCCCTTCATCTCCGCGCGCTTGAAAGTCCAGGACCTCAGCGCCTTCTCGACTTCGGCCTGAACCAGGTCCATCGCCACGACCCGCATACAGACGACATCGCCGGAAGGTCCGACGACCATCTCGGCGATTGCGGTGTCCGCTGCGTCGAGATTCGTCACCGGGCCTGTTAAATCGACCTTCCGAATGGCGCGGCTCTTCATCTCGTTGGAATTGAATTCCACCAACCCTCCCGCATCGGTGCGCAGCAGTTCGCCTGTGAACCCGCATGAGAGGCGGGCCAAGGCGTCTTCCGCCAGCGCTTCGGCGGCCTGAGCCGCCAAGCTGTCGCAGAGATCTTTCAGACCCGCCGGGCATGAGGAGATCGCCTTCGTTTGGATCGTCAGGACGTCCCGCGTGTCGTCCGTTGCGTTCACTCCCCCAACCGCAAACGCTCGGAACCGTGCGTCCCCTCGCGCCAACTCCGCGAGGCGCGGGAGCGTGCCCCAGTGATCGACCAGAATGCGAGCGACCGATTCGCTCGTTCCCTCCGAAGCATCGACGCCATCACATCGCCCGTACGCCTTAAAGTAGCGATAGAGCGCGTCCCAATCGCGAGGACGGGTCGCTTCCTCTTCGGCACGGCGGTTCTCCGCGTCGGTGCACGGTGTCTGGTGTGCTCGGGTGGAGACGCCGCACCACAAGACGAGCGCGCAGACAACGGCTGCTCTGGGCATCCTGCGCATCACTCTACCACGGCGTGGCAACAGCGGGACTATTCCGCTGCCGCCTCACCTCAATCAGCCAAAATACGATAGCTCCAACAGCGCCCGAAACAGCGGCGGCCAGCAGTTGACGAATGGGATACGGACTGGTGATGGCCTGCAAGAACGGCTCGGGCGGTTCGAAAAAACCGTGAGCGAATCCGAGTCCGAGCAGCAGCAGACCAGTCAGTAGGGCAAGTGTGGCTCCGGCACAGGCGAACGCCAGGGCCGAGCGGATTCCGCAGCGCCGAAACACGAGCCAAACGGGTACCCCGCCGACCAAGACCGCCGGGAGAGCCAGGACGCTGCTCAGCGCCACAGCGAAGCCGAAAGGCAGAAAGCCCCAAAAGGCATTCTCGATGAGGACGAAGGCGATTGCCGATGCACCCACGGCGGCGAGAAACCCGGCGGTCGGCCTCATGCTCCTCTCCAAGACTACGCGCATCCCGACACGCTGGCAAGGTGGCGCGCTTGGGTGAGCAGGAAAATGCTGCGTCCCAGCGCGTGGTCTCCCGTGGTCTCCAAACGCCTGTAAGTTGTTGAGGAATTGGTAGCGCTAACGGGAATCGAACCCGAAACACGCCGTAGTAGTGGGTGTCAGCCGGTACTAAGTGATTGAAACGTATAGGGGTGCTCGGAGCCGTTGTCTAGCCTGTACCGGGCTATCTTGACGGCGTGGCAGCACGATGGCAGCACGTCGGCCACTGCCCCACTCAGCCCGGTAGCCTCACCACTTCGGTATCCGGCTGGCGCTCCGGCTCCTTCGGCTTCGGCGTGGGCGTCTGCTTTGGAGTAGCGGCCGGCTTCGCCTCCGCTGGTGTGAGGTCCGGTGGCAATGCCTCCGCGGCCGGCACCGTCGTGGCCGCTGGCGCCTGCGAGTTGCGAACCATCTTCGCTACCGCGCATCGATGGTTCCGGCCCGTCTGATCCCTCACGATCACCGCTCGCCGCTCAAACCTGAACTGGATTTGCGTATTGACCACATGCGCGGGAACCGTGTCGAACCAAGTCGTGTTCCGCTTGCAGAACCAGTACGTGTGCTGGCTATCCGCCACGATAAAGCAGTAGGTGGTCATGTCGTGCGCTCGACTCCCGAGAAGCTGGTCCACCCCATCGCGGCCGTAGTGCGTCTCGGACGTGAGATCGAGCAGCGTCCCCGTGTACCACTTGGCAGGTTCCTTGGCAGCCAAAGAGAGTACAAATAGCAGACCAACCAAAAGGTGCCGGATCATCCGCATGTTACCTCCGCCCAGTGAATCTCCGCCCGTCAGAGTTGGTCAGCCGTTGCCGGGACCGATTCTATCAGACTGCGCGCTGACGTGTGGCCCGCCCGGCGGATGCTCCGGTGGCTGCCCTGATGGGTTGTCCCGACTATTGCGACCGCAGCCGATGAGAGCCGCGGCCAGGATGAGGAGTAGCAGTTTGCGCATGGAACCTCCGCCTATGCCGGCGCGGGCTCGCCTGCCAGATTGTACTACCCGCTTCAGGCAAGAGCAAAATACGGGAGCCGCGCCATAACGGCTCCCGCAGTTGCGAACGGAAGAAACAGGAAACGTTCGCAACAAGACTTTACGCGCGTTCGGCCAGCACCACGAACGGCGAAACCTCGGTAACACCGTCAGCGAGCGTCAAGGGCTCGGACCACAACGGCTGCCCGTCAACGCGAGCGATACAGCGCCATGCGATCTGATCCGTCGTGAAGTACGGCCCGTTGGAGTTCTCGAGCCGGAGGTCGCCGCGGATGCCAACCGCGTACTGGCTGAGATCCACAAGCGCCAGGTCGCCCTTTGCCCCGAGCGCAGGTAACTTCTCGGTGAACACCACCGGCCGCGTCAAAATGCTGAAACTGCCGTTGCTCTCCTTCAGGACCGGTAGAACCGTCCCGCCGGCGCCGCTCACGATGACAAGGCTGAGCAGTTGCGGAATCGTGGAGGGATTCGCCAACCACACCGAGTTTTTGAAGCTCGCCGGCGCGAGCGCCGCGAGCATCTTGGTAAGGTTCGCGTACACGATGCTGGCGCCCGCCTGGGAGTCCTCTGCAGGCACTTCGATGGTGCAGCCGGCATTCAGAATTCCGAGCGGCCTCCCGGCTCCGTTGCCGGACAGAAACGCTACGTCCAGGTACCAGCCAATCGCCGAGGAAAAGATAGTACGCAACACCTGGTCCGCGTTGATTCCGTCCTCGCGCCACTCGGTGGTGGACTTCGTGAAGATGGAGAGCTTGCCGGCCTTCAATTCGAGCTCCTTGAATGCCGGCGCCGATTCGCTCAAGGTGCCGCCCTCGCTGCCCCAGTATGCCACCGTGCCGCCGAACAAATTGCTGGAGTGATCGCCGATTGTGGTAGCGGGGATTTTTAGCTCCCTGCTTTTCATCGGGAAAATGGTGGCCCTGGGTCGAACGATCTCACCCTCCAGCGCCAGGTTGAAGAGTTCGCCGGCGTACTCAGCCGGAACCAGGAACCCGCCGTCGGCGCCGACGCCCTCCGACAGGCCGCGGAGTTGCGGGTGCGCGCGTCCGCTGGCCACGGCCTGCACAAATTCCGTGAAGCCACCACGCCAGCCGTCGTTACTGCCGGCGCCGAACATCGCGTTATAGCCGCGCGGTTCGCCTGGTCGAATGATTCGAGCCTCCGATTGCGCGGAGCCGCCGCGCGGGGTGTCCTCCAGTCCTGGGCAGCCGGTCGACTGGCGCCCGTAAGCCTCGCGGGCCTCGAGGCGCTCGACTCTGGACATCGAGTTGTCGATGCGCGCACCCCATGGTTGCCGGGTCAAGTTTGTGATTCTTCCGGCCAGTGCATCGCAATCGTCTTCGAGCGCCCGGTACTCCACGAACGCCTGATCGGTCAAGCGGCCATTCGGCGCCCCGTTTATCGCCCGACGCATCGCCGCGATTTTCTCGCGGTGTTGGTCAATGAGTTTTTGTTTTTCATCCATGATGATCTAATCCCCTTCCCGCGCGCGCAGCAAGTGAATCAACTCGACGTCGAGTTCTCGGGCCCGTTGCAGCTTCGCGGCGTAGTCTGGGTCTTGCATGCTGTCCCTGCCTGCCGCGGTCTCTGTCCGGCCGATTGCTTCGAGTTCATCGAGCAGCTCGCCCTGGACCAGGCAAATTCGCTCTAGGCGTTCATCAATTCGTGCTACGAACACGGTCTGCTCCTTGTGTGTTGTGGGTGATTGTCGTGCAGGTGGGAACGCCCGCCCGCGATGCGGCCGGCTGCCGCAAATCGCGGGGAGCATCGGGCTTCCGCGGGAAGTGACCGAAGCGCCGCGACGCCTTGCCGCCCAGGCCCTCCGCAGGAGGTCCCAAGTAGCTTGGTGCCATCTCGATTATAGCGCCAAAACAGAGGCGGCATGCGATGTTTTATCAGTTCAGGTTCCTATCGGGTGCCGATGCCGACTGCGGAAACAGCCGGCCATGGTGCTGGGCGACGATACCGGTCAAGAGCCGCAGTGCGGTTTCCAGTTCAGAGACCCGCCGCTCCGCCGCGCCCAGTCGCTCCGCCACGGGCAAAACCGCCTCCGCCGCCCTGTCCGCGAGAGCGCGGCCGATTTCGGCTATTAGTTTTTCAAGTTGCGTCTCGGGATCAATTTTCGGATTCTCGATGTCCATGCGTTTCTCCGTTCGTCGGCATTTGCACCACCCGGGGCCCGCCGTCATCATGGCGGGGCTCTGGATGCCCTTCCGTTTCGAGCCAGACTTTCTCCGCATCGGCCATGGGCCAATTCTGCTGAAGCCAGAACCGACCG
This sequence comes from Bryobacterales bacterium, assembly GCA_963841635.1. Lineage (GTDB taxonomy): Bacteria > Acidobacteriota > Terriglobia > Bryobacterales > Bryobacteraceae > DASWZN01. The sequence goes on along the minus strand of CAWJDO010000002.1, from coordinate 4,649,810 downwards.
CGCGCCAGGATCAGCGCCAGGCGTTCCGCGGGGTACTGCGGGCCCGGCTTTCCAGTTATCACGGGTGGTTCAAAACCGCTGATCTCGCGCCCGTCGTAGAATTCCAACGGCCGCCGGAACGGTTCGCCGTGGTGGATCGAAGCTGGCCACTCGTCGGACTCGTGCGCGACGAATCGCCAGAGGTCCAAGAACTCCGCCGGAAACACTTCCGCGAATGTTCGCCGCTCGGCTGGCAGCAGTTCCGCTAGAAATCGCGCGTGGTCGCAGATACACCACATTTTTACGGCGCTTGAGAACCGCTCTCGGATTTCCTCGCGGGTCGCCGGCTCCGGATTCGTGTTAAACCGCCGTCCGGTTTTTGGCTTTCGTGGCATTGATGCTCTCCAGGTCTAGACCGAGTTCTCGCAGGTAAATCACCAGATGGCCGCGCGCCTCTTTCTCGCGCTGGGTCGCCGGATGAAGGCGCGCCTGCCCGAATCGGTCTTTGATGAACGTCCCTTCGCTTGCGAGAACCCGCTGCGCCTCCGTCATTTCGTCAAAGCATTCGAGCGCCCGCTGCAACACGAACAAGCCCGCCGTGTCGCCGATGCTCCATTCGGCCGTCAGCATCTTCGAGATCTTCCGAGCCTCACTGCTGAGTTTCAAAGTTGCCTCCCGAATTTCTCAAACCACAGGTTTCCCTCGTGAAAAACTCTTCCGCGCGAAACGGTCTCCGTAAGTGGTTGATAGCTATACACATAGCCCCCTACCACCTTGCCTATCAATGACTTGCAAGCCATCGCCTTCTGTCGCCTTCCGCGCCATCTGCGAGCCGCGCCGCTCGTGGTGCTGCCGCTCGTGGTGCTGCTGATCGTGGTGCTGCTGGCCTGCCCGCCCTGCCCTGGGTGCCATGCCCTGCCCGGTGGGTGGTGGGGTGGGTGGGGTGGGGTGCCTGCCGTGCCTGTACGTGTGCACGATGCCCTGGGCGAAAAGAAATTGCCGGTCCCGTTCTCCGAAATGGTGTAGCAGCGCTCCGCGTTCCGTCACGGTTGCGCCTCGCTTTCAAGTGCCGATTGCCGCGCCACAGCGCCCGCTGGCGCCGTTGCCATGCAGCACGGGCAGCAGGTGGAGCAATACAGCCCAGCGAAGCCGCGCGTAGGAACGTGTGCTGCGCCTTCGATGTTCTGCCCGCATGTGGCACAGCGCCCGGCGAACCGTGAGGATCGCAGGCAGTCTCGGGGTGACAGTGGAACCATCGCTGTGGTGCTGGTGTGCGCCACTCGCCGCGGGTCAGTCCTCAAGGTTCGCCTCCATGATGGCGCGCTGTTCGGCGCCTGCCCTTTGCGCCACGGCCTCCCGAACGGATGCGCGGAAGATCGCGCCCCGCACACTGGGACCGCCCACGGTCTTTGGTTCGCCCGGCCGCGCGTGCCAGGTCAGAATGACCCGGTTTTTCTGCCGTTGGTTCGGCTTCAGCTTTTGCACCTGGATAGTGCATGGCGCGTGACGTTCGAGCCATCCCGCCACGTCAACGGCCGGCCGGGGGGTAGTTGAAGATTCGGGGGGTGCCGTCGAAAAATCAGACATGTTCGCCGGCCTTGTCCCAAGCTTGCTCTGGATCGGCAGCCGCTTCGTCTTCTTCTCGCTGGCGGTGCAGTTCCTGAAGTTCGCGCCGCACGACATCAGCGAAGTACTTCCAGCTTCGCGGTGCTGTCGCTGTATCCCGCTGTACACCCCTGCGGTGCCATAGGTTGCATAGGAGGCTTACCACCTGCAATTCGGTGTTGTTTCCCGCCGCCGTCATAACCGAGCAGACTTGCCGATCAGAGAGTCTTACGCCCGGTCGGAACATCTGCATGATGTCTCGAAGCTTCGGGAATTGCTCATAGACCGGTTCCCGGTAGGACTTGGAAAGCGAGCCGTTCGACCGGCCGCCGTTTTTTGCGGCTGGTTGAACAGCATGGTCTAGGTCAAGGTCCTTCTTACAGTTCTTCCCTTCTTCAGGTGTGGTTGTTTGTTGGTTGTTTTGCGGTTCTTCTGTTGGTTCTTCGGTTTCGCCCTCGCCCTGGTAACGTTCGTAATTTGTGATAGTTACGATGGTGTATCTGTTGGTTGTTCTGCTGGTTAAAAATTGGGTGAGTTGCAAATATGCCAAAGCGCCGCGATATTGCTGTGCGGTCACCCTCGCCTGACGGCACATTGACGGCCGCGAGCACACCAGGGAACCGCGAGGAATGACGATCTCCGCGCGCCCGTCGAACCACGCCCGGTCTTTCCAGTTCGCGTTCAACAGCATGACCAGCGCCACGCGGAAGTAGGCCGTGGGCGCACACGTCCACAACGGATTCTCCAGCAACTTGCGATGGAGTTTGATGTACCCGTTCATGCCGCGCCTCGCTTTTCGGCGAGTTCCGCGCCCAGCTTGTCGGCCGCGGCCTCGCCCTTGCGGGCCGCCGTGAGCATGACCGCGTACAGGTCCCGTGCCACTTGCGGGATATCCGTGCGGGCATTGACGGCCGCGATCATGCCGGCCGCCTGATCGTCGCTGAGGGTGCGCGGGTCGAAGCTGCGCCCGTCCGGGTGTCGGAAGGTGACGATCTCCAACTCCTCACCATCATGGTGATGGTGGTGGGCGCCGCGCTGCTGGAGTGGATCGGCCATCAGGCCGCCGTCGGTCTGGGCCGTACTCCCGCGCTCTCCAGCCACTGCTCGAAGGCGTGCCGAGGAATCAAAATCCTTTTTCCGAGCCTCAGATGAGGGACTTCGCCCCGGTTGATCGCATTGTAGAAACTGGCGCGCGAGATGCACTTCCCGAGCATCAGGAGCGCCTCGTCCGCCGTCATCGTGGCCGATTGCCTGTCTACTGCGTCCATTTTGTCTCCTTGGGTCTTGACTTCGCCCTGTCCGACTGGCATAATCACTACGGACATGTCCAATCTAACTTATCCAATCGGAGAAGTCAAGGAGGATAAGGGCTATGACGAAGAACCCAAGGAATCCAGTGACGGCGGCCGTTAGAGAGCTACGTCTAGCACTCGGGGATACCCAACAGTCGTTCGCGCAACGACTGGGGCTCGCCATCTCAACAGTTGTGAGGTATGAGTTGACGCGCCCGCCAAAGGGAAACGCGCTCCGCATGTTGGCGCGCGTGGCGGAGGAGAACAAACTCGCGTCGGTGGCTACCTGTTTTCGGCAGGCCCTTGCAGCGGAGCTCGGAGCATGGGATCCGGGGGACTTGAAACTGAAGCTCGAGCCCCAGACCAACACCGAAAGGCTATGGGTTTCCGCAATCCTCGCCGTCCTTCGGAATCCGCAGTATGCTTCACTGATCCCGAAATTGGTCCGGTTGCTCCGTGAGCCGGCTGAAAAGTCCATCAAGATCCTGGAGTGGCATAAGGGCCTCCACCAACTGACAAAGCAGGCGATCTCGATGCTGGAGCAGGGAGTCACCCAAGAGCAGATTGCGAAGGTCCTGGACGTCCCGATCAACGATGTCCGTCAGCTTGCGGCGTGGCGCGAGTTCTCAGCCGCTCTTAACGACACGAAGGAACTCGAGGAGGACCAGAAATGAAGGGCACCACGTACAAACGCATCCTGCCCTCGGGTCATGTCACCTGGGAATTGCAGCTTGATGCCGGCCGCGACGAAAACGGAAAACGCCTCCGCATAGTCCGTGGAGGGTTCAAGCGCCAAGGGGATGCCGACACGGAGTTGAACCGCCTGCTGATCGAGAAGACCGAAGGCCTGCTGATCAAGCCTGACCCGAAGACCTTCGGCGAGTTCATGGACGAATGGCTGAAGGAACACGCCGATAAACATTGCGAGCCGAAGACCGCCGAGCGATACCGCCAGCTCGCCCGCTACGTGCTCCCACGCATCGGCGATACTCCGTTGCGTGATCTCTCTCCGCTGCTACTCGAGCGAGTCTACAACCGCCTGAAAGAAGCGGGCGGCCAAACCAAACGTCGCCTCAAGAAAAACGAGAAACCACAACCGGCGCCACTGTCCGCGCGCACGGTGAAACATATTGCGGATCTGGTCCGCGGTGCCCTGAATACAGCCGTCCGCTGGAAACTGTTGAAGATCAATCCGGCCTCCGGCTGCGACTTGCCGAAGGTTCCGAAGAAGGAAGCCCAAGCGCTCGACACTCCACAAACCGGGTGGTTATTCGATGCGGCGCGCGGGCATTGGCTGTACCCGATCCTGCTCATGGATGCGGCCTCGGGATGTCGCCGCGGCGAGATTCTCGCGCTTACCTGGGACGATGTGACGCTCGACGCTACGCCCGGCGTGGTCAAGGTCTCCAAGTCGTTGGAACAGACGAAAGCAGGCCTCCGCATCAAACCGCCGAAGAATGGCAAGCCTCGAACGCTGCCGCTGCCCGCGGTTTTGGTTCAAGGTCTCAAGGAACATCAGGCCCGCCAGAATGAGAACCGCCAGCAGTTCGGCCCGGACTATCGCACGGATTTAAACCTGATCTTCGCCACGCCAGAAGGGAACTACCTGAAGCCCGATACCGTGACGTCCGCGGCCTGCCTGCTGGCCCGCAAGTGCGGTCTGAAGGGGATCGGCCTCCACTCGCTTCGTCACAGCCACGGAAGCCAGCTAATCGCCGCCGGTGTGCCACTCACGACCGTTTCTAAACGCCTCGGGCATTCGAGCGTCTACGTCACGGCCTCGGTGTACTCGCACTCGTTCAGCCAGGATGAAGCGGCCGCCGCCGAGACCTGGAACGCCACGATGCGGAAGGCAATCGAAGGAGAGCACGTTCAGCAGTGATTTTTCCTGGAGCCGAGCGGATGGCAGCACATGGCAGCACGAAAGGGCCTACGGGGTGCTTAAGTGATTGAGGGAAAAAGGGGAGTCTGGTAGCGCTAACGGGAATCGAACCCGTATTTAAGCCTTGAGAGGGCTCCGTCCTAACCGTTAGACGATAGCGCCTTCCGCTTGACCAACATAGCACAATCCGGGCCTGGAATAGGCCTCGGTTGACACCTCTGATGACAGCTCGGATGACGGCTCCGCCCCGGCCCTAATCTCTCTTCTCCGCCACCCAGTACACCTCTTGCTGGACCGCCTCCTTCGGGAAGCCCGCGCGCTCGAGAATGCCCTTCGCGTTCTCGATCATGTCCGGTTGGCCGCAGGCGTACGCAGTCGTATCGCCGGGAGTGAATCCCAGCCCGTCCAGGTGCTTGCGCGCGACGTCTTCGGCGCGGCCGCGCTCGCCCGTCCAGGCTGCGTCTTCCCAGAACCGGCTCAGCGTTGGAATGTAGGTGAACCAGGGGTAGCGCCGCGCGAACGTGGAAAGCTCCTCGCAGTAGCCCAGTTCGCGCGCCAGACTGGCCCCTTCGAGCAGCGCGACCCGGTAGGGCACCGCCTGGCCTTCGTCGTGGCGCGCGGCCAGTTCCCGCACCATGCTGACGAACGGCGCCACGCCGGTCACGGTCGCCATCATGAAGTGGTTCGGCCGGCCGCTGGCCTGGTCGAACACGAAGCGCCCCTTCGCCATCTTTCGAACCTGCACCTCGCCGCGCACGGGGATCTCGTAGAGATGCGGCGAAAGGTGGCCGCCGCGGACCAGTTCGAGGAAGAACTCCAACTCGCCCTCGCGCGGGGAGGACGCGATCGAGTACGGGCGCTCGATCAGCCGCTCGGGCCCGGGTAGCCCGACGGCCGCATACTGACCCGGCGTGAAGCAGATCTTCTCCGACGGGCGCAGGCGCACGATCCACAGGTCCGAGCTGATGTCCCGCCGCGATGTGACTACCGCCGCTACGTGCTTATCGTCCATGATTCCTTCCGGATGTGCCGGCGCGCGGCCACGAAGACTTCCCGAAGCATGTCCGCGGTCAGTTTGCCGGTCTGCGTATTCTGCTGGCTGGGGTGATAGGAAGCGAGGAGCAGCGGCTGGCCCGGCGCGGTGATGTGTGCGGCGCCGTGTCCGAACGGAAACTCCGAGCGCCGCCGGATGACGCCCCGGTCCTGAAGGATCGCCAGGTACGCTTCGAAAGCGATCTTCCCGAGCGCGACCACGGCCGCCAGATGCGCCAGCGCGTCGAGTTCGCGCTCCAGGTACGGGCGGCAGTTCCGGAATTCCTCCGGCAGCGGCTTGTTCGCGGGCGGGGCGCAGCGGACGGCCGCCGTGACCCAGGCGTCGTGGAGCGTCAGGCCGTCGTCCCGCGAAACGCTCTGAGGCTGTGACGCGAATCCCGTTTCGTACATCGCACGGAAGAGGAAATCGCCCGAGCGGTCGCCCGTGAAGACGCGGCCCGTACGGTTGCCGCCGTGGGCCGCCGGTGCCAGGCCGATCACGAGCAGATGCGCCTCCGGATCGCCGAAGGACGGCACGGGACGGCCCCAATAGTCCCACTCGCGGTACGCCCGGCGTCTGGTGCGCGCCACCTCCTCGCGCCAGGCTGTAAGGCGCGCGCACTTGCGACACGCGATTACTTCCTGTTCGATCAAGTCGAGAGTCTGCGCAGGCGCCATCCCTTTCCATTGTCGCCGAGGTTCTGCGTCTGCCGGGGCCGTGCGTCTGCCGGGGCCGCGCGTCCGCCGGGACTAGGCCGCGCCCCTCTGTTCGGCCTTGGCCGCGCTTTCCTCGGACACCGGTGGGACTTGGACGCCGTTGCCGTTGCCATTGCCGTTGCTTCGAGGCAAGGCCAGTGCCAGGCGCAGGTTTTCGACCGACCACTCGAACGCCTGGGGGAGCGCGTACGGCATGGCGTGGAAGCCGTTCCCGCCGTTGAGCGGCCTGGTGCAGAACTGCCGCAGGAGCCTGACCAGATCCGGGTCGCGCCAGCCCTTTTGCGCTTCCTCGTCCAGGATGCGGAGCGCCTCCTCAACCGGCAGCGCGGGCTTGTAGGGGCGCGGCGAAATCAGGGCGTCGAAAACGTCCGCGACTTGAAGGATGCGCGCCAGCAGCGGAATCTGCTCGCCGCGCAGTCCGTCGGGATAGCCGCTGCCGTCCCACTTTTCGTGGTGTCCGCGCACGATGGGCACCACCGCCGCCAGCGTACGCGCCGGGCTGCAGATTTCCACTCCCTTGAGGACATGCCTCTTCATGATGGGCCATTCGTCCGCGTCGAGCGGGCCGGGTTTGAACAGGATCGCATCCGGAACCGCGACCTTCCCGATGTCGTGCAGGTAGCCGCCGCGATAGAGAGTGATGAGGTCCGCACGAGACAACCCCAGCGCCGCGCCCAGGGACGTGCTCATGATCGCCAGCCGCTCGCAGTGGCCCGCCGTGCGGTTGTCGCGATGCTCCACCGCCTGGGCCAGGGCGATGAGCACGGCATCCGCCTCGTCAAGCGAATCGATGGCCTGCTTGTGGCGCAACATGGCGCGAACCCGCGCCCGGATCAGGGCCGGCGGAGGCAACTCGACCAGAAACGCGTCCGCGCCGGAAGCGATGCCCTCGATTTCCGACTCCTCCCCCTGAATACTGCTCACCAGAATGATCGGGATGAAACGGGTGTCGTGGCCGGCCTTCACGGCACGGCAGAACTCGAGGCCGCTCCCTTCGGGCTCGAGGTCGCCCAGGACGACCAGGTCCACTCGTTCTGTCTCGAGCAGGATCGAGGCCTCCAGCGCATGGGAGCACTCGAGGATCCGATAGCCTTCCGTTTTCAGCACTCCCCTCAGAATGTGACGGTTGATCTCATGGCCTCCGAGGATCAGCACGGTCTCCGGTGCATCTCCATCCCTGCCCGGAGGGTCGTTCCACAGCCGCGGGATCGACGGGATCGGGTTCGAGAACTGATTCAGGGCCGCCACGATGGTCTCAGACCCTGTTTATCGGCGCGTTCGCGCAGGAGTTTAGGGTCAAACCATCCGTTCGATCACTTTGGGGTGGCTCGCGCCGCGTGCCCGGCGGGACTGCCGCTAAATTGAAACCAGTTCACGTTGCCCAAACTGGTGGTGCCGCTGGCGGGGGCCTTGAACACCATGTAGAGGTCGTGCACCCCGACCGCGCTCGCCAGCGCCGTTCCCTGCGCCGTCTGCCAGGACTGCCATCCACCCGTCGCCGGGATGGTTACCGAGCCGGCCAGCGGGCCCGTCACGCTGTCGAGATGGAACTCGAGGGTTCCGCCGCAGTTGCCGCCGTTCCCCGGATCGCAGGCCACGCGCGCGGAGACGGCGCCGAATCCGCCGCCGAAGTCCACGTGCTGGTAGACCGCGTTCGCGCCGCCACTGGCGTAGCCCATGTCGTAGCCGCCGCCGCCGTCGGCCGAAGACTCGGTTTCGGTCCCGGAGCTGTTGCTGTAACTCGACACCTGAATTCGGGTACCCGCGCTCACCGTATAGCCGCCGTATTGCGTGCCGCTCCAGGTGAACGTCGCTCCGCTCAGCCCGGGAAGCGTGTACGGGAACGTGTAAGCTCCCCATTGCACCTGGAAGGTCTGGCTACCCGCTGTGTCGTTGAAAGCCACCAGTGCCTTCGAGTGGTCGGGATTCACGAACGCCGCGGTAACGATCCCGTTGCCGTTGCTGGAGTAAACACGGATCGCGCCCGGCAGCACGAACCGGCTGAAGTGCCCCAGCGTGTAGTAGTCGATGAAATAGGTGATCGCGCCCGACTGGCTGTTCACGGTCACCAGCGGGCTGCAGGTGTTGCAGCCGCCGGTATTCGGACCACGGAACTCGTTCAGCGCCAGACTCCACTTGACGTAGGCCTTGCCGTAGTTCCGCATGACGTGCGTGATCTCTTCGAAATCGTTCTTCACCTGGTCGCCGATAAAGGTGCCGCCGGAGTGCTCGGTTTGCCAGTTGCCCTTCGTGGGGAACGCGTTCTGGAGGGTGGTCTGGGATCCGGGCGGGCCGCCGTAGCCGTGCCACGCCGTGCCCGCAACCTGCACCGAGGCCTGGATGGTGGGGTCCGAGAGCACCGTGGTGGGATAGGCCGTGTTATCCCAGTTGTGGTCGTACACCAGCACGCGCGAAGTGATGCTATTCGAACTGAATGCCGGCAGAACGTAGTCGCGCAGGACCGTGGTCGCGGTCGGCGCGTCCAGCAACATGCCGGGATAATTGGTGGGCACGAACAACGGCTCGTTCTGCAGCGAGATGTAATCGATGGGAATGCCGAACCCCGCGTAAGCCTGGACGAACTTGACGAAGTAGTTCGCGAAAGGCGAATACATCGACGGCAGCAGAGAGCCGCCGATCAGCGAGCCCGAGTCTTTCATCCAGCCCGGCGGACTCCACGGGTTCGCCATCAGTTTCATCGACGGATTGAGCTGCTTGGCTTGCACGATCAGCGGAATGATGTAGGCCCGGTCATGATCAACGGAGAAGTTGGCGAGAGTAGGATCGGCCGTCGCCGAGTCGTCGTAGGAATAGTCGTTGCGCGCGATGTCGGACGCGCCCATCGGAATGCGCATGAAGCTGACCCCGATGCCGCCGTTGTTGCGCGTGAACAGATTGTTCATGACGGGCGCGAGGGCGGATGGCGGCGCGACCTGTTCGAGCAGCCAGCACGCCGAGTCGGTGAACGCTGCTCCGAAGCCCTCCACTTCCTGGTACTGCTGGTTCTCATCCACGAAGACCACGTTGCCGCCGCCGCTTCCGGTCTGGAAGTTGAAGGCCGGCTGCGCCGCCATCAGCTGCGTCTTGTCGTCCGTGGTCAAAACCACCGCCACGGATGGGCCCACCGGCGGCGGCGTGGGCGTCGGGGTCGGACTCGGTGTCGGCGTGGGCGTTGGCGTGGGCGTGGGAGTCGGCGTGGGAGTCGGGCCGCCCTGCGGCGGTGCGAAGTAGCCGTTGATATCCAGAATCACGTGCGTCTGGCCCTGCGCATAGACGCTGATCGCGCCGTTGGTTCCCGCCGGGACGATCGCCGCGTTCGCCACCACCGTGCCGTCCCAGGAATTCAGCGTTGAGACGCCGGGTTGCGGCGAGCCACTCGGCCAAGCCGTCAGGTAATACAGCGGCCCGTTGGGCACTACCGTCACGTTGAGGGAATAGGCCGCCGCCGTAACTGGAATGGAGCATCCGCTCGTCGGGATGGGGAACGAGCGCTCCACTCCGATAGCCAGAATCGGCCCGCCGAACGTGCCGTTGGCGCCGCGCGTATCCGCGATGCGGCAGGGCGCCACCGGATAGAACGAAAGCGCGCCTGCGCTGCCCGGCGCGCCGAAGTAGCCGTTGATGTCCAGGACAACGTTGGTGGGGTCCGACGCGTAGACCGACATCGATTCATTCGCGCCCGCAGGAACCAGCGCCGCGTTGGCCACCACTTTGCCTTGCCACGAATTGAGGGTCGAGACGTTGGGCCGCGACTGCCCCGTCGGCCACGCCGTCAGGAAGCCCAGGTAGCCGGGAGGCACCACCGTCACGTTCATCGAGAACGCGCTGGCGCTCGCCGGAATGCCGCAGGCGCTCGAGGGAACCGCAAAATCGCGGCTCTGTCCGGCGGCCAAAGAAGGACCGCCAAAGGGGCCAGCTCCGCCGCGCGTGTCGGCCACGCGGCAAGGCTGGGCCGGATAGAAAGGCAGCGAGCCGCTGACGGACGGCGAGTCGAAGTAACCGTTGATATCGAGAATCACATCGGTGGGATTAGTGACGTAGACGCTGACGGCTCCGCCGGTTCCCGCCGGAACAACAGCCGCGTTGGCCACCACATTGCCCTGAAATGAGTTCAGGGTGGAGACGCCAGGCTGCGTCTGCCCGGTGGGCCACAGCGTGAGATAGGAGAGCGGGCCTTTCGGCACCACGGTGACGTTGAGCGAGTAGGCCTGCGCGGTCGAGGGAATGCCGCAGCCGCTCTGGGGAATGGCAAAAGAACGCGACCCAGCGGCGGTGAACGACGGAGCGCCAAACTGGCCCGAGCCGCCGCGCGTGTCGGCGACGCGGCACGGAGGCACGGGAACGAATCGAAGGCCAGCGCCGGATCGCTGCGCCCTGACGGCGCGGGTGCCGGGCAGCGCCAGCACCATCAACATCACCACAGCCGCGGCTGAGATCCACAGCCACGGACGGCCCACAAGGATCCTGCGCATAGCGCCCTATTTTACCGCCTTACTGGTGGGCCGCTAGTCTCCCGCCAAACTGGAACCACTGGACGCCGCCCAGGCCGCCGACGCCGCTGGTGGGCGCCTTGAACACCATGTACAGGTCATGGACGCCCGTCGCGCTCGCGAACGCGGTCCCCTGAACCGTCTGCCAGTTCAGCCACCCGCCGGTCGCCGGCACGGTCACTCGCCCGGCCAGCGGGCCGGTGGTGCTGTCTAGATGGAACTCGATCGCTCCGCCACAGTTTCCACCGGCCGCATCGCAGGACAGCCGCGCGCTCAGGGTGCCGAACCCAGCGCCGAAGTCCACATTCCTGTAGACGCCGTACGCGGTGTCCGGCGCGTTCTCGAGCACCACAGTGCCGCCGTTACTGTCCGCCGAAGGATAGTCATAGATTCCCTGGCTGCCGTTGTAACTGGACGCCAGAATCTGAGCGCCGGCATCGACTGCGTATCCACCGTACTGCGGCCCGCTCCAGGTGAACGTTGCGCCGCTCAGCGAGCGAAGCGTGTAAGCGAACGTATAGGCTCCCCACTGCACCTGGAACGTCTGGCTGACCGTTGAGTCGTTGAAGGCCACCAGCACCTTCGATTGGTCGGGATTGACGAACGCCACGCTGATGATGCCCGCGCAGTTGCTCGAGTAAATACGATGAGCACTCGGCAGCACGAACCGGCTGAAATGCCCCAGCGTGTAGTAGTCGATGGCGTAAGTGATCGCCCCCGACTGGCTGTTGACGATTACCAGCGGGCTGGCAACCGGGGAGTTTGTGCTGATGGGGCCATGGTTCTCGTTCAGCGCCGTGCTCCACTTGAGGAAGCTCCTGCCCCAGTTCCGCAGGACGTCCGTGATCTGCTCAAAGTCGGTCTTTACCTGATCGGACGCCCAGTAGCCGGAGATCTCGGTTTCATACGCGCCCTTGCCCGGGAAGCTGTCGTGGACAAGAGTCATGATCCCGGGAAAGGCTCGATAGCCGTGCCACGCCGTTCCGGCCACCTGCGTCGAGTTCTGAATGGTTGGGTCGGCGAGCACCGCGGGCGCATAGCCCGGGTCATCCCAGTTGCTGTCGTAGACGAGCACGCGGGCTGATACTCCGGCGGCTGCGAGCGCCGGCAGCACGTAGTCGCGTACGACCGTGATCTGCGTGGGCGCGTCCATCAACATGCCGGGAAAGCCGGGCTGCTCGTACTCCGGCTCGTTCTGCGGCGAAATGTAATCGATGGGAATGCCGGCCGCCGAGTAAGCCTGGACGAACTTGACTAAGTAGTTCGCGAAGGGCGTGTACATCGAGGGCAGCAGCGAGCCGCCCAGCAGGGAGCCGGAGGACTTCATCCAGCCCGGCGGGCTCCAGGGGTTCGCCATCAGCTTCATCGCCGGGTTGAGCTGCTTGGCCTGCGCGATCAGCGGAATGATGTAGTCCCGATCGTGGGCGACGGAGAAGTGGGCGAGCGCGGTGTCGGTCTGGCCCGCGGGCAGGTCGTCGTAGGAATAGTAGGAGAGCCCGTAGTCGGTGGAGCCCATCGGAATGCGCATGAAGCTGAGACCGATGCCACCATCGTTCCGCGTGAACAGCTTGTTCATGGCTGGGCCCAGGGCGGACGAGGGTGCGACCTTTTCGAGCAGCCAGCCGGTCGATTCGGTGAAGGTCGCTCCAAAGCCTTCGATCTCCTGGTATTGCTGATTCTCGTCCACGAAGATCACGTTGCTGCCGCCGCTGCCGGTCTGGAAGTTGACGGCCCGTTGCGGCATCATAAGCTGCGTTTGGTCGTCGGTGGTCAGGACCACATCCACTTCGGGGCCGACCGGCGGCGGCGTAGGCGTCGGAGTTGGACTCGGTGTCGGCGTGGGCGTCGGTGTGGGTGTGGGAGTCGGCGTGGGAGTGGGAGTTGGGCCGCCCTGCGGCGGCGCGAAGTAGCCGTTGATATCCAGGATCACGTGCGTCTGGCCCTGCGCATAGACGCTGATCGCGCCGTTGGTTCCCGCCCGGACGATCGCCCCGTTCGCCACCACCGTGCCGTCCCATGAGTTCAAGGTCGACACGCCGGGTTGCGGCGAGCCACTCGGCCAAGCCGTCAGGTAATACAGCGGCCCGTTGGGCACTACCGTCACGTTGAGGGAATAGGCCGCCGCCGTAACTGGAATGGAGCATCCGCTCGTCGGGATGGGGAACGAGCGCTCAACTCCGATAGCCAGAATCGGCCCGCCGAACGTGCCGTTGGCGCCGCGCGTATCCGCGACGCGGCAGGGCGCCACCGGATAGAACGAAAGCGCGCCTGCGCTGCCCGGCGCGCCGAAGTAGCCGTTGATGTCCAGGACAACGTTGGTAGGGTCCGACGCGTAGACCGACATCGATTCATTCGCGCCCGCCGGAACCAGCGCCGCGTTGGCCACCACTTTGCCTTGCCACGAATTGAGGGTCGAGACGTTGGGCCGCGCTTGCCCCGTCGGCCACGCGGTCAGGAAGCCCAGGTAGCCAGGAGGCACCACCGTCACGTTCATCGAGAACGCGGCCGCGCTCGCCGGGATGCCGCAGGCGCTCGAGGGAACCGCAAAATCGCGGCTCTGTCCGGCGGCCAAAGAAGGACCGCCAAAGGGGCCCGCTCCGCCGCGCGTGTCGGCCACGCGGCAAGGCTGGGCCGGATAGAAAGGCAGCGAGCCGCTGACGGACGGCGAGTCGAAGTAACCGTTGATATCGAGAATGACATCGGTGGCGTCGGTGACGTAGACGCTGACCGCCCCGCCGGTTCCTGCCGGCACAACGGCCGCGTTGGCCACCACGTTGCCCTGAAATGAGTTCAGGGTGGAGACGTCAGGCCGCGTCTGGCCGGTGGGCCACAGCGTGAGGTAGGAGAGCGGTCCTTTCGGCACCACGGTGACGTTGAGCGAGTAAGCCTGCGCGGTCGAGGGAATGCCGCAGCCGCTCTGGGGGATGGCGAAGGAACGCGATCCAACAAATGGTCCCGAGCCGCCGCGGGTGTCGGCGACGCGGCACGGGGGCACGGGAATGAATCGAAGGCCAGTTCCGGGCTGCGCCCTGACAGCACGGGTGCCAGGCAGCGCCAGCACCAACATCGCTACTGCCGCGGCCGAGATCCACAACCACGGCCAATTCCCGCGATTGTTCCGCATTGCGGACTATCTTACCTCTTTACTGGAATTTTTCCCAGGCCAGCTGGTCGCCGGGCACCGTGCCCGTGTCGGCTGCCGTCCCCGCCGGCAACTCCAGCACGCAGTGCGCGCGCAGGCAGAGCGAGATGCGGCCTCGCGGCATGCTGGCGCGGATTTTGAGCACCTTGCGGTTGCCATCCAGAAAGAGCGCGTCGAAGGCGAACTTCATCCGGAACGAATGGATGCCCTCGCACGGGTCGATCAGCAAGCCGTCTCCGCGTTGGAGCGACTCGCGCTTGAGCAGGCCGGTGCGGCGCTTCTCGGACGTGTCGGCGATGTCCGCGGCGTCCGCCAAAACCGTGCCGCGAGTGACGTTTCGGACAAGCAGTTTCACATCCGAGCGTTATAGCACAAGCAAAGCAGGTTTGGCCACGAATGAACACGAATGGGAAAGACCGCCTGACTCCTGCCTCCTGTCTCCTGTTTTTATTCGTGTTCATTCGTGTTCATTCGTGGCCAAGCTGTTTCCGGCCCCATGCTCCCGCAAATATTCCCCACGCCTCGACCCGCTATACTCGCCTTATGAAACGTCGTGACTTCCTCAAAGCTGGGATGGCGGCGGGAGTGGCATGGCCGCTACTGGGCTCACCGCGCCGCGCGAGCGATCGTGTCGCGCTCGGACCTGACAAGGTCATGCTGTCGCGCATGGCAATGGGCACGGGCACGGACGGCGTAAACGGCAGTTCCAATCAGACCCGCAAACTCGGGGTTCAGGGACTGGCCGACCTGCTCCGCTACGGCTACGATCACGGGCTGACTTTCTGGGATTCCGCGGATCAGTACGGCAGTCACCCGCACCTCAAAGCCGCGCTCGGAAACGTGCCGCGCGACAAGGTCGCCATCATGACCAAGACGCACGCCGTAACCGCCGCCGAGATGCGCGCCGACCTGGACCGCTTCCGCCGCGAGATCGGGACCGACTACCTGGACATCGTCCTGCTCCACTGCATGATGGACGACGACTGGCCGCAACGCCGCAAGGGCGCCATGGACGTCCTCGAAGAGGCGCGCGGCAAGGGGATCGTGCGGACGCATGGCGTCTCCTGCCACACCTTGGGTGCGCTGAAGGCCGCCGCCAAAACCCCCTGGGTGCGCGTGGACCTGGCGCGCGTCAACCCGGCCGGCGTCATCATGGATTCCGACCCGCAGACCGTCATCGGGATTCTGCGCCAGATGAAGGCCGACGGCAAAGGCATCATCGGCATGAAGATCTTCGGCGCGGGCCAGCTCACCGGGCGGATGGACGAGATGCTCCACCACGCCACCACGCTCGACTGCGTGGACGCCTTCACCATCGGCTGCGAGAACCGCGGCGAGTTGGACGGCGTCCTCCGGCGGCTGTCGTAAAGCGCGCAAGCACCGAACCGCGCGCGTAAGCAAGCGGACAACTAGCGTCCTACCATTGAACTAGTGGGGCCGCAAACCAGACGATCAATCCGGTTGGCATTATCCTTGTGCGCCTGCACCCTCCTGCGGGCCGGCCCGCCCTTCCAGACTGACGACCCCGAACCCGTCGACCTCCGCCACTGGGAAGCCTACTTCTTCTCCGACTACGACCGCACCGGAATCGGATCCGCGACCCAAGGCCCCGCCCTCGAAGTCAATTGGGGCGCGGTTCGCGACGTGCAGCTTCACCTGGTGATCCCCGCCGCCGCCTTCATCCCCGCCGGCGC
The DNA here is from genome assembly GCA_963841635.1 of Bryobacterales bacterium. Classification (GTDB taxonomy): domain Bacteria; phylum Acidobacteriota; class Terriglobia; order Bryobacterales; family Bryobacteraceae; genus DASWZN01. The sequence goes on along the minus strand of CAWJDO010000002.1, from coordinate 4,633,977 downwards.
GCCCGCGGCCTTCGGCATCGGCGACACCGAACTCGGCGTGAAGTTCCGTTTCCTTCACGAGACCAGGCACCGCCCCGAAATCGGCATCTTCCCCTTCGTGGAACTGCCTACCGGCAACGCAACGACCGGGGTAGGGAACGGACGCACCTGGTACCGCCTCCCGCTCTGGATCCAAAAGAGCGAAGGCCCCTGGACCACCTATGGCGGCGCCGGCGAAGTCCTCAACGGGGCGCCTGGCCTGCGCAATTACCCGTTCGGCGGATGGCTGCTCCAGCGCGACCTCGGCAAGCGATGGACGCTAGGCGGCGAGGTCTTCGCCCACGCTCCCGAAGGCCCCGCCGCCCTTAGCACGAGATCATCGGTCCTGCTGGATTTCGGAGGCTATTACTACATCCGCAAGCCAGGCTTCCAGGTCCTTTTCATGGCGGGACACAGCATCGCCGGCCAATCCGAAACCATCGCCTACCTGGGCCTCTACTGGACCTGGGGCCCGGACACGAAGCAAGCGACGTCCTTCCTCCGCCCCGTCCGTCCCCTCGGTCCCAGCACCGAACCGCGACCGTGAGGGAGCGGACCCCGCCCGTTCGTTACCGAGCCGCGACCGTAAGGGAGCGGACCCCGCCCGTTCGTTACCGAACCGCGACCGTAAGGGAGCGGACCCGGCCGCCACCTATTTTCCCGGGTAAGCGGGCAGGTCCGGCGGCCTCGCCGGCAGACTCATCGGATGCGCCCGGATCTCCTGCATCACCAGCTCGACCCCCTTCTCCAGTTGCGGATCGTGCCCTTGCATGACCAGGTCCGGCCGGTTGTCCACCGGCACATCCGGCTCCACGCCCCGATTCTCCACCGCCCACTGGCTCTCCAGGTTGTACAGCGAGAACTCCGGCCGCGTGACATAGCCTCCGTCCATCAGCGGAACATACCCGCGAATGCCGCGCACGCCGCCCCAGGTTCGCTCTCCCACCACCGGGCCGAGTTTGTACTTCTCGAAAAAGTAGGTGAACAAGTCCCCGTCCGAAGCCGAGTAGGCGTTCGACAGGCACGCCATGTGGCCGTGAAACACCACATCGGGAATCGTCCCGCTATTCCAGTTCCGCGCCGAGTCCATGCCCGCCAGCACCCGCCGCAGCCGCTCGAAGATCAATTGATCCACGAACCCGCCGCCGTTATACCTCACGTCGATGATCATGCCCTCCTTGCGGATCTGCGGGAAGAACTGCTTGACGAATTCGTTCAGCCCAGGCGCCGACATGTCCGGCAGATACACGTATCCCACCTTGCCGCCGCTCATCTGGTCCACCTTGCGGCGGTTCGTCTCGATCCAATCCAGCTCGCGCAGCCCGTATTCACTGGCGATGGGCCGCACCCGGATGCGGCGCGCGCCCTGTTCCGCCGGCTGGCTCGCGACCGTCAGCGTAACATCCTGGCCTACGGTGTTCTGGAATAGCTCGTACGGATCCTGCGGCGCCCGCAGGTCCCTGCCGTTCACCGCCAGCAGATAGTCGCCGGCGTGGACGTCGATGCCGGGCTCGGTCAGCGGCGAGCGCCGGTCCGCCTGCCAGTTCTGGCCGGGATAGATCTTCTTGAAGCGGTACCGTCCGCTGGCGGCGTCCGCTTCGAAATCGACGCCTAACATGCCGGTGTTGACCGGCTTTAAATCGGGAGAATCTCCGCCGCCCACGTAAGTGTGGGAATTGGAAAGCTCCCCGAGCATCTCTCCAATGAGGTAAGTCAAATCGTACCGGTCCGCCAGGTGCGCCACCAGGGGCAGATACTTCTCCCGCTGCGCCTCCCAGTCCACGCCGTTCATGGCTTTCTCGAAAAAGTAATTGCGCTCCTGGCGCCAGGCCTCGTTGAACATCTGCAGCCATTCCGCCCGCGGGTCCACTTCCGCGCGTAAGTTCGATAAGTCCAGCAAGCCGTCGGGGCCCTTGTGGGAGTCTTTGTCCGGCAGCTTGGCGTCCACGATGCCGTAAGTGCGCTCCTTCGGTCCGAACTCCTCCACGTCGCCCTGCCCCTCCGACTTACTCGCTTCGTACAGAATCTTCTTGCCGTCGAAAGAGAGTGCGAAGCCCGTCGTGCCGCTCACCACCGTGCCGCTCTTGCGGTCCTTCAGATCGTACGCCCCCATCTCCGGCTTCTCGCCCGGCAACGGGCCGGACAGCCCCGCCACCGGCTGCGACAGGTAGAAGACCGCATCCTTGGAAGCCAGCAGCCCGCCGTAATTCCCGGTCGCCACCGGCAGCGCCGCCACGCGTCCCGGCAGGCCCTCCAGGTCGATGCGAAACGGCGTCTTGGGGGCCTCGGCCGCCTTGTCTCCCACTTCGTCGCTGCGCGGCGCAACCGGCGACGGCAGGTCGCTCCGCAGCGTCACGGCATAGATCCGCGTGGCCTTGGGGTTCGAAAACTCAGCGTCGTAAACCCCCAGCACCTCGTTGGTGTCGCGATTGGAAAGGAAGTACAGGTACCGTCCCTCCGGGTCGAACGCTGGATTCCAACTTTGCGTCCCGCTGTCGGTTACCGCGCTGATCTTGCGGCTCTCCGCCGAGTAAAGATAGACCACCGAATTCTGATTCTCCCCCGCCTTCCCAAACGCCACCCACTTACTATCCGGCGACCAGACGTAGCCCTGGAAGTCTCCGTATTTCCCCGAATCGATCTCCACCGGCTGCTTGGCCTTGATATCCACGAAGAAAAGATGCACGCCGTTGTCGGCGTACAGCAGCTTCTGGCTGTCGGGCGACCACACCGGCGCCAGCAGGAACATCTTCCCGCCGCTGGTGATCTGCTCTTCTTTCCCCACGCCGTCCTGCGGCGCGATATATAACTCCTGCTCGCCCGTGCGATCGGAAACGTAAGCGATCCACTTACCGTCCGGCGACCATGTGGCGTATTGTTCCCTCACACCGGGGCTGTGCGTCAGGTTCCGTATGCTACCGTTTTTCGCGGGCGCCGTGTATACGTCGCCGCGTGCCGAGAAAACCGCGCGATTCCCATCCGGCGCGATATCGAACGATTGGATCAGTGCCGCCACCGAGTCCCAGTGTTTGCGCGCCAGCGGCGCATCGCCCGCCAGTTGGACCGTCAGCTTGCGTGACTTGCCCGACTTCAGATCGAGCACGTAAAGGAATCCGCCGTTCGCAAACACGATGGAATCCCCGCCCAGGCTCGGCCACTCCACGTCGAAGTCCTTGAAGTCGGTTAGCCGGCGCACCGGCCCGCCCTTGACTTCGCGGTTATACAGGTTCAGCCGCCGCTCCGGACCGCGGTCCGAGGCCCAATACAGAGTGTCGCCGCGCCACATCGGAAACGTCTCCGTGCCTTCGGTATCGGTGATCCGCTCCGCCTGCCTGGTTTTGAAATTGTAAGTCCAGATGCCGTGCTGCATTCCGCCCGTGTACCGCTTCCAAGTCCGGAAATTGCGGAAGATGCGGTTGTAGGCGATGGTCGAGCCGTCCGGCGAGTAAGCCAGCAGCCCTCCCTTATCGAGCGGCAACGCTTCCGGCAGCCCGCCCTCCACGCTAACCGTGAACTGCCGCCCGAACCACGTATTGAACGTGTCGCGTCGCGAGAGGAAGACGATCTTGCTGCTGTCCGGCGTCCACGCCAGCACTTCGTTGTTCGGGCCCATGCGTTCCGGCACTTCCGCGACATCCGTCAGGAACGTCAGTTGCTTCGGCTGCCCGCCCTCGCTGGGCATCACGTAGACATTGAAGTTGCCGTCGTACTGGCCCGTGAACGCGATCCACTTACCGTCCGGAGAAAACTTGGGGAACAGTTCGAGGCCGGGATGCGTGGTGATCCGCTGGGCCGTCCCGCCCTGGCTCGACACCAGCCACAGGTCGCCGCCATAGCTAAAGACGATCCGATCCTTCTGGATGTCCGGAAACCGCAGGAGCCGCCCTTCCGGCATCGGCTCCGCCCACAAACCGCCGGCCACCGCCAGGGCTACCGCCGCCAACAGGAACCTATGGAACATCGATCGTCCTCCCATTCGATCCTACTCGGTGTCGGGATGAGCCGCAAAATGGGGACTGGACCGAATTTCGCCGCCTTTGCGAAATTCGTGCCTGTACCCGATTTTGCCCTTGCCGAATCCTACGCTCTTCGCCGTGGCTGCCGTCACCGCCGCAGCTCAATCCGGTTGTGCAAGAAGCTGATCACCCGCGCCCGCGTCAGCACGCCTTCCATCTGGTGGTCCTTCACCACCGGAAGCTGGTTCAGATTCTCCCGGCTCATGATCTCGAGCGCCGCCTGCAGTGGCGTGTCCGGTTGAACCGTCTTGATCTCATCGATCGGCCGCATGATATCGAACACCGTGGCGTAAGGCCACCGCGCGCGTTCGATCGTCTTCACCTCGTGCGAAGTGACCAGGCCGGCCAGCCCGCTGTTGTCCATCACCATGAAGCAGCGGTCGCCCGTGCGCAGGAGGTGTTGGTCCACGAAGTTCTGGACGTTCAGGTTCCCGTCCACTGTAGGACAGTCGTGAGTCATGACATCCGCTACCGTGGCGCCCTCGAGGACGCGTGTCATCCCGGCCTCGGCGACGCTCTCCCCGGCCGCTTGCAGCAGGAACCATCCGATGAACGCGATCCACAGCCCGCCGAAGCCCGCGCCCATGAAGAACCGCAGAATTCCGAGGGCGATGAACAGCACGCCCACCACCTGCCCCACCCTCGCCGCCTGGCGCGTGGACCGTTCCGCGTCTCCGCTCTTCCACCACAGCGCCGCGCGCAGGATGCGCCCGCCGTCGAGCGGATACCCCGGAATCATGTTGAAGGCGGCCAGGCCCAGATTGATGTACCCCAGCCACGAAAGCATGGCGTAGGCCGCGCTCATAGGCGCTGCCGCCACGCGGCTGGCCACCAGGCACAGCACGCCGATCACGGCGCTGGCGAGCGGGCCCACGAACGCCATCCAGAATTCCGTCCCCGCGCTCGTGGGGTTCTTCTCGATCTGGGAGACGCCGCCCAGCGCAAACAGCGTGATCTCCTTGACCGGGAGGCCGTGCGACTTCGCAAACAGCGAGTGGCACAACTCGTGTACCAGAAGGGACACGAAGAACAGCACGCCCGTGGCCAGCGCCAGCGCGAAGATCGTCACCTCGCCCCACTCCGGATTGGTGACGTGAAATTGCGACGCGAGCGAAGCAACAATGAGAAACGCGATCAGAAACCAGCTATAGTGCAGCCCGATCCCAATCCCGAAAATCCGCCCCAGCCTGATCTGCGATCGCATGCTGCGCCCCACTAGCAATGTAGCATTGGGCGGCACTGCGGCGACGGGAACGTCGCGATATACATGGCTGCGGGATCTGCTCCGTCCGTCAGCGGCGACCCACCCCGAGCAAATCGAAGAGCAGGCCCTTGCCCGAAACCCGGCGGCGGCGTTCATAGCGACCCGGCTGGGAATCGCGACACACCCACGAGCAGGTCGGGGAGTTCTGGCTCTCCGTGGCGCGCATGGTGATCGACCAGATGGCGCAGTACGTCGCCCCGCCGGTGCGCCGCGGGCCGAGCAGGATTCAGTGAAACGGCACGAGAAGACAGAGGACGCGGAGCGCCATCGGTCAGCGACACGCTGGCAAACCGATGCCCGGAGGCACCTCGGGGTGCTGCTTCAGATACTCTATGGCGCGCGGCACCAGGTCGCAGAATCCATCGCAACCCCGAATGCTGGTCAAACAACCGGCATTGAACGCGCGCGCCGTCTGAATCTGCTCTGTGGATGCTTCCGGCGTGAAGCTGGTCTCAATAGCTGCTCCACCGCCGTTGCCCATCGACAGGAATCGTGCGCTGCTCACAAACGTCAGCCCCTGAAGTGAGCGGTAGGGCATTGCGCGAGTGAACGTCGATATATGCCCGATCCACTCCGCGCGGCCCTCCACCAGCACCATCGCCGAGATCCACTGTACGCGGCCGTCCCGGATCGCAACATCGATGTCCGCACCCCAAACCCGCATCGCCATCGGTGCTCGCCAACGCACGGGAACCGCGCGGATCGCGTCCCACATCGCCCAAGTGATTCGGCGCGGCCGTCCCGTGTCGCTGTCGAGAGTCAGAAGGCCGAAGGCACTCACCTGGAGCGCATACTGCCGTTCGCGCCAGAGGTTCTTCCGATAGTCGTACTCACGCTTGTCTTGGGCTTCTTCTCTGGGCGGCAGCGGTTCCGCTGCCCTCTGGAATCCGCCGTATCGTTTGACCAGCGGAAGAATAGACGCCTCGCTATCGCCAACCCGCACGCGGGCGGCTTCCGCGATCATGGACATTGCACGATCGGCTTCGTAGTGAACGTAAATCCACAGTGACCCCCAAGTGGCGATGGCAAGTATCAGCACCAGAATCGCCAGACGCAACCATCGATGGCTTCTATGGGACATTGCTCCTACCGTCCTGCTTTGTCGGATCGCGTTGCGCGCATCGCGCAGATGGTCAAGGTGACGGCGATCACGACGCCCCACAATGTCGGGACGGCGGTGTGCAGCAGGCGCAGGCCGAGGCCAACGTGATACCCCGAACACCACCGCGCATCGTCGAGGAAGATGAGTGCAGTCGCATATGACACGCCCACTGCCGCCAGCGCGAACCCGGAGCTTGCCAGCCAACGGTGCCGAAAGGGTCGTGAGGGCAGCAACCCAAGGTCGATTCGACGGCCGAGCCACCACCACCAGATAACAGATACCGGGAACAGCAGGGGATATCGTGCAGGGGCGGTTTGAAGACCGAACAGAGAGAAGAGGGGCAAGCAAAGCACATACGCTGGCGTGTTGACTGCCAGAAACGCTGGCCAGGAAGCCTCGTACGGCCAAGGGACGCCGGTATCCCACGCCCTCCCCATCGATGTGATCACGCGATCGTTATACAGGTCCCAGGTCATCAGCAGGGCGCTGGCACTTCCGACAACCATGGGCAGAATCGTGCGGTAGCGCCTGCGAAGCATAACCTGTATAGACACCAGCACCCCGCCGAGGTTCCTTAGGTTAGCCAGGGTAGGGCCTTGGTGGACTCGAAAGAGACCCGCCGCGATCACGCCACTGGCGTTGCAGCGGCAGAGCGCTTCTGCGGCCGCCTCGCCTCAATCAGCCAGAACACGACAGCACCGAGAGCGCCGGAAAAGGCGGCGGCCAGGAGTTCACCAACACGATAGGGATCGATGAGTTCCTGCGAAAAACTTCCCCAGGGCTTTTCTGGCGAGTCGAGGACACTATGCGAGTTTGCTGGTGCCGTCAGCGTGACCCATGCCACTAACACGAGGTCGGTGAGGACGCCTAGTGCGGCCCCGGCGCACGCGAACGCCCAAGCCGAGCGAATCCCACGACGCCGAAACGCAAGCCAGCAAGGAACCCCGCCGACCACGACCGTCGGGAGACCGATAGCGCTACTGGCAGCCAAGCCAAACGCGAGGTAATCGAGAGACAAGCCCAGGTGCCAGGCTGCGTTTTGGATAATGACGCAGGCGGCAGCCGCCGTACCTAGAGCGGCGATGAATGCGATAGTCGGCCTCATGGTGCTCGCATCCAAGCCTACGCGTATCCAGGCATCCAAGGCAAGACCGTGGGTTGCCGAGAACGTCCAACCCACTGCGTCCCAGCGCGTGGTCGCCCGTGGTCTCCAAACGCCTGCAAACTGTTGAGGAATTGGTAGCGCTAACGGGCCCTGTCCCTGGCGAAGCGAACCTTCAGCGTGAGGCAGCGGATGTGCCTTTGACCGAATTGACGAAGCGTGCGATCCCAGGCCACTCCCACTCGATCACAGCCCAGCCCGAGGGCGGCTTCGACACGGAGCCCCTTTGCTCTTTGTCCACGTACACGCCCAGAACCGGCATCCCGAGTTCCCCGATGCACTCCAGTTCCCAACCTATGTCGCTGTCGAGGCTGTTCTTGCTGACCAGAACGATGGCAGCTTCACATTCATAGATCCTGCGCCGGCATTGCGCCTTCCAGGCCGGGAACCATGGCTGTTTGGCCTGGATGTGATCAAACTCCGCGGCCACGTTGGCGGTTCGGGCCCCAGCCTTGAGCCGTTCATAGAACGGATAGTCCTTGGAGGCGTAAACGACGAATACTTTAGTCACGTTGTGTACCCAGCTTCAACCCTCAGGACGAATGCCTATATCGTAGCCTGCGAATGACAGGAGAGCAAGCCCCAAGCGACAAGAAATTCGCGAGCCCCTTGCCGCGCCCGCCGGCGCCGTGCGCGTGGCGTCGGCGCGGCGCTCCTCCCCGACGACGTTCACCGCGATTACACTTCCCGATTTGCCCGCGTTTCAATCGCTTGCGAATTCTGAGGCCTTGACAACGATCCGCCCCGAGTTACTCTCGTCTCGGTGGCGCCATGTCTCCAGCCCGCAAACCAGTCAATTCGCGTTCGCATTCCGCTGGCCGGCACGGCGGCCAGGACAAAAAAACAATAAATAAAAAAGTGCACATTCAACCTAGTCCCACAAACGGACACTCGCTGGGACCATATCCCTCACCCGTGCCGGATCACCAGCACATCGCCGTCCTTCACGATGTACTCTTTCCCCTCCAGCCGCAGCAGTCCCTTCTCCTTCACCCCGGCGTACCCGTCGTGATCGATCAGCGCCTTCCAGTTCACCACCTCTGCGCGGATGAACTTCTTCTCGAAATCGGTGTGAATCGCGCCCGCCGCCTTCACCGCGCTGCTGCCCATCGGAATCGTCCACGCCCGGCACTCGTCCTCTCCCGCGGTCAGAAAAGACATCAGCCCCAGCAGCGAGTAGCTCGCCGCGATCAGCCGCTCCAGGCCCGATTCCTTCAGCCCGTAGCTCGCCAGATACTCGCGCGCCTCCTCGCCCGACAACTCCGCCAGCTCGGCTTCGATCTTTCCGCAGATCGCCGCTACCGACGTGTGCCGCCGCCCGCCCAACGGGCCGCCCCCGTACTGGCTCTCGATTTCGTGCAGGCGCGGTGCATCCGCCTCGCCCAGGTTCAGCACATACAGCATCGGTTTCAGCGAAAGGAACTGGAAGCCGCGTATGAGCTTCTCATCGTCGCCGCTCAGCTCCATCTGGCGCAGTGGCTGGTCCGATTCCAGCACCGCCTTCGCCCGCACCAGGACCTCGAACTCCCGCTCGAGCTCCGGCGCCTTGAGCTTCTTGCGGTCTTTATCGAGCCGCTCCAGCCGCTTCTCGATCACCACCAGATCGCTCAGGATCAGCTCGAGCTCCACGTTTTCCACATCGCGAATGGGATCGACCGAGCCCGCCTCGTGAGGCACCGAGGGATCGTCGAAGATGCGCAGCACGTGCGCGAAAGCGTCCACCACGCGCAGGCTCGCCAGGAACGCGGGATCGCGCAACGCTTCTTTGGAAATAGCCGCCGCATCGACGTACTCCACCACGGCGTGTACGGTTTTCGGCGGTTGGAACAGCCCCGCCAGCGCCTCCAGGCGCGTATCCGGGACCTTGGCCATGCCGATGCGTGTAGCCATCGAGCCGATGCGCCCGGCCTCGTGCGCGCCCGTCAGGATCGTGAACAGCGATGTCTTGCCCACCTGGGGCAGTCCGATAATGGCAGTTTTCATGATTCTACGTGCGAACCGAAAAGAATCGGGGACATGCCAGGCGACGACGCACCACGCCTTCGCTCTTACCCCCAAACAGGCGTGTCCCCGGTTTTTTCCTCCCGCTTACAGCGGCACTTCCACCAGCGTCAAAATCTCTTCCAGTATGCGGTCGTTCAGGTCCGCCGTGCGCTGCGTGAGCGCCAGCCGCGTATTCACCACCACCCGGTGCGCGAACACCGGCACCGCCAGCCGCTTCACATCGTCCGGCACCGCGTACTCGCGGCCCTCCACCATGGCCAGCGATTGCGCCGCGCGATACAGCGCCTGCGCCCCGCGCGGACTCACGCCCAGTGCCAGCGATTCGTGCGTCCGCGTCTTCTCGACAATCGCCAGGATGTAGTCCACCAGCGCGTTGTCTACGGTCACGTGGCCGGCCCACGACTGAAGCTGCAACACCTCATCGGCGGTGAGCGCCGGCGCGAAGTGGATCTCCTGCACGCCCGCGCTGCTGCGCAGAATCTCCCGCTCGTTGGCGGCGTCCGGATACCCGATCCGCAGCCGCATGAAGAAGCGGTCGAGCTGCGATTCCGGCAGCGGATATGTGCCGTGATGCTCCACCGGGTTCTGCGTCGCCATCACCATGAACGGCTGGGGCAGGGGATAGGTGTGGCTGTCGATGGTGACCTGCCGCTCGTTCATCGCCTCCAGCAGCGCCGATTGCGTCTTGGGCGTGGTGCGGTTGATTTCATCGGCCAGCAGAAAATTCGTGAACACCGGCCCGGGCTTGAACTCGAAAGCCTGCGAGTGCGCGTTGTAAATGGTGACGCCCAGGACATCGGACGGCAGCATGTCGCTGGTGAACTGCAGGCGGTGAAACTGGCAATCCACCGACCGCGCCAGCGCGTGCGCCAGCGTCGTCTTCCCCACGCCCGGCACGTCCTCGATGAGCAGGTGTCCGCGTGCCAGCAGGCACACCAATGATAACCGCACCACTTCGGCTTTGCCACGAATGGCCGTGCCCAGCGCCGCTTCGAGCGTCGCCATCTTGGCAAGGCACTCGGGCGGAGCTTCCACTGATTCGCGCGTCGGCATTAAACATCCATTCTACGCGAGTGGGGCAGGCCTCCACGCCTGCTGGGAGCCGAGCCGCGACCGCCAGGGAGCGGACCCTACGTGATCTTGGCGTTCTCGGCCGCCCCTTCAAATGCCGCGCAAGTGGGGCAGGCGTCCACGCCTGCTGGGAGCCGAGCCGCGACCGCCAGGGAGCGGACCCTACGCCGCCCCGGATTCCAGTTGCGCCGTCATCGTGATTTTGGCGTTCAGCAGCTTGGAGATCGGGCAGCCCGCCTTGGCGTTCTCGGCGGCTTTTTCAAATGCCGCTTGGTCGGCGCCTTTAATCCGGGCGCGGACGTCCAGGTGGCTCGCGGTCACGCCCCAACCGGCCGCCGTCTTCTCGAGCGTCACCGTGGCCGTGGTTTGGATGGTATCCGGGGTGATGCCGGCCTCGCCCAGTTGGGCCGAGAGCGCCATCGAGAAGCAACCCGCGTGGGCAGCGGCAATCAACTCTTCGGGGTTGGTGCCGACGCCGTTCTCGAAGCGGGTTCCGAACGAGTATTGGGCGTCTGCGAGGACGCCGCTGGCTGTGGAAATGGTCCCTTTTCCTTCTTTAAGGCTGCCGTGCCAGGCAGCGGTGGCTGTGCGATTCATATTCCATCAGATGCGCCGGAGGCCCGTTCCGATCCACCCATCGAACCATCCTTCCGAATGCGCCATACTGTATTTGAGGCGTCCTTCTATGCATAAGTACTTGACTATCCTTCCGTTGGCGATCTGTCTGGCGTTCCCTGCCGCCGCGGCGGATAAGAAGAAGAGCGAACAGGGAATCACGCGCGAACAGGCCGATGAAATCCTGAACGAGCTGCGGCAAATCCGCGCGCTGCTCGAAAAGGGCGCCGGGCCGGCGGAGGCCGATGCCAGCGGGATCCATATGAACCTCGGGGACGGCCCCTGGCTTGGCAGCAAGGACGCCCCCATGACCATGGTGGAGTTCACCGACTACCAGTGCGGCTTCTGCCGCCAGTTCCACGTCGCGACCTTCCCCGAGCTCAAGAAGAAATATATCGATACCGGCAAGCTCCGCTTCGCCAGCCGGGACATGCCGCTCGATTTTCACTCCAACGCCGCCCGCGCCGCCCAGGCCGCCCGCTGCGCCGGCGACCAGCAGGAGTTCTGGCCGATGCGGGATCGCCTCATCAACAACGCCGACAAGCTCTCCCCCGCCGATCTCACCCGCTACGCGCAAGGCCTGAAGCTCGACACCCTTCAGTTCCAGACCTGCATGGACAGCGGCAAGTACTCCAAGACGGTGCAGAAAGATGTGGCCACCGCCGAGGGCTTCGGGGTGACCGGAACTCCCAGCTTCCTGCTCGGCAAGAGCACGCGGGACGGTGTCTCGGGCGTGATCATGGTGGGCGCCGTCCCGCTGGATGCGTTCGAGCTCAGGTTCAAAGAGCTCGCCCAGTAGGCTACATCTTCTGAACCTTGATCGTGCCGTTCGAAGTGGACAGGTCGATCAGCGGACCGCCGCCGTTGATCTCGCCTTCGAGGAAGTTCTTGCCCATCGCGCCGTGCGTGGTGACGTCGAACTCGGTCGAGATGCCGCCGTTGCTCGTCGAGGCGCGCAGCCTGGCCTTAACCGGAGGAGGCAGCCGCAGCGTGATCGTGGCGTTGCTGGTTGAAGCGTGAATCTCGTTGTTGTCCAGTTCCTCGACCTCGAGCTCGATGCCGCCGTTGGAGCTCCCCAACTTGATCGGCTCGCCCGCCTTGGGCTTGCCGAGGCGAATGTGGACGCCGCCGTTCGAGGTCTTCGCATCCAGCGCGCCGAACATCCGGTCCAGCCGGATCGAGCCATTCGAAGTACGCAGTGTGGCGTCGCCCGTCAGGCCGTCGGCCTCGATCGCGCCGTTCGACGTCTTGGCGTCGAGCCGGCCTTCGACTTTGCGGAGCCGCACGGCGCCGTTCGAGGTTTCCAGGATGGAGTTGCCCTGAACGTCCTCGACGCGGATTTGGCCGTTCGAGCTCACGATGCGGTCCAGTTCCACCTTGAACGGGACGCGGATCGAATACTTGGCTCCCGAGCTGCCGTGCCATGAGGGCCGGACGGTGCGGATGGTCACCGAGTTGTCGTCCGCCTTGGTTTCGATCTTGATGTCTTTGAGGAGTTGTTCGCGCCCGGCATACTTGGTGCCGGTGATTTGGACCGAGTCCTTTTCCCAGCCCAGGATCTCGACCGAGCCGTTGTAGTTATCGACGCTCAGGCGGCCCCCGGGCTTGAGGTTGTAGGTGTACTGGAAGTCCTCACGATAGTGGTCGGAAGCATCGGCGATGCTCTCAAAGTCGCAGCCCACCTGGAAGGGGACCAACGAAACGGCAGCTAGGGCTAGAAACGGAAGTCGCATGGCTCACCTCACAAAGCGGTATACGACAGTGCGATGGAAAAGTTCCATGGGCCGGGCGCCCGTCGCTCGTCGCTTGTCGCGCGTCGGAACGGCCGGGCCCTCTCGGCTCCGCGCTGGGCGGCATCTAGGGCGCGAAGCGGCACGACGATGCGCGAGCGCCCGTCGCTTGTCGCCCGTCGGAACAGCCGGGCCTTCCCGGCTCCGTGCTGGGCGGCATCTAGGGCGCGAAGCGGCACGACGATGCGCGAGCGCCCGTCGCTTGTCGCCCGTCGGAACAGCCGGGCCTTCCCGGCTCCGTGCTGGGCGGCATCTAGGGCGCGAAGCGGCACGACGCGCGCCCTCTACACCGTTTTTTGCGACGGGCGACGGGCGACGAGCGACGAGCGTGCTAGAGAACCATCTCCGGCCGCAGCCCGCGCAGGTCTTCGAGCATCAGGTCCGGCTGGTAGGCCCGCAGCTTCTCGACCGGCAACATGCCCGTGGCAACCGAAATCGACCGCAGACCGTTGGCGCGTGCCGCCAGGATGTCCGCCGGAGCGTCGCCGATCAGGCACACCGGCGTGCCGGGTCCGATCCAGCCCTCCTGGCGCGCGCGCCGCAGGGCCAGCCGCGCCAGTCCGGCCCGGTCTCGCGCCATCTCGCCGAACGCCCCGAAGCGAAAATACCGGCGCAGGCCGGCCCGTTCCAGCTTCCACCACCCGATGCGAGTCAGGTTTCCGGTGACCAGGCCCATCAGGACGCCCCGGCGTTCGAGACCGCCCAGCAGCCGGCGCACCCCCGGGCAAGTCCGGCGCGTGAGCACCGGGCAGTTTCGGCGGTAGACCCGCTGCGCCGAGGCAACGATCGCCGGCATCATTTCGCGGGCGACGCGTGCCGGCGCTCCCGCCTGCCGCAGCATCTCGCGGAGGATGTCGGGATCGAGCATGCCGTACAGCGGAATGCCGTCGGTCGAGGTGTCGAATCCCGTGACGCGCCGGACAGCCTCGATCAGCGCCTCGCGGTGGTGCGGTCCCGCGCGCCGCAGAAGCGTGCCGTCGATATCGAAGAGTGCCAGCGCCGGTGCTTGAGAAGTCGCCATGGTCCCTTGCTTCCCGTCTCGGGAACGCCTATTTTACTATGCATGGAGCAGGTTTTCCCGGGAGGCAAGGTGCTGCGGCTCCTGGTGGGCGACATCACGCGGGTCGCCTCCGACGCGATCGTGAACGCCGCCAACTCCGGTCTCGCCGGCGGCGGGGGCGTGGACGGCGCGATCCACCGCGCGGGCGGCCCTTCCATCATGCGAGAGCTCAACGCGATCCGCGCGAAGATCGGGCGCTGTCCGGCGGGAGGGGCCGTCGCCACCTCGGCCGGTGCGCTGTCCGCGCGCTGGGTGTTCCACACCGTCGGCCCCATCTATGGAGGTCGCGGCGACGAGGCGGAGCTGCTCGCGTCCTGCTACCGCACTTGTCTCGAGATGGCCGAAGAGCGGGATCTGCGGAGCGTCGCTTTTCCTTCCATCAGCACCGGCGCGTACCGGTATCCGATGGCCGAAGCGGCCGCGATCGCGCTCGCGACCGTCGCTGAACACCTCGAGCGCAGCGATACGAAGGTGCGGGAGGTGGTCTTCGTCCTGTTTGACCGCGCCGCCTACGACACCTGGGCGTCGCGCTGCAAGCGCTGACAACGGCCGAGGGTTCCGGGCGGACGGCCCGGTTGCTTCGAGGGCGCGCAACTTATACTATGGTCTTGCCCTTCCTGCGGGAAGGCTGACGGCCCAAGGCATGAAAGGGCTTACCTAATATCGGGTAGGAGGATAGGAATCTCATGAAATTGACTGGAGAAATCTGGTTCTTGACCGGCAGCCAGCACTTGTATGGCCCGGAGACTCTGAAGACGGTGGCGATTCACTCCCAGGAGATCGCCAAGGCATTCGACGAATCGTCCGCCATCCCGGTGAAGGTGGTCTTCAAGCCGGTGCTGACGACTCCGGACGCAATCTCCGCGGTGTGCCAGGAAGCCAACAACGCGGCCGACTGCATCGGGGTGATCACCTGGTGCCACACCTTCTCGCCGTCGAAGATGTGGATCAACGGCCTCCGTGGACTGCGCAAACCGATCGCGCATCTACACACCCAGCACAACCGCGAGATTCCCTGGTCGACCATCGACATGGATTTCATGAACCTCAACCAGGCCGCCCACGGCGACCGCGAGCACGGGTTCATCATGAGCCGCATGCGCATCAACCGGAAAGTCGTGGTGGGCTTCTGGCAGGAACCCTCGGTTCAGGCCAAGCTCGGCGCCTGGGCTCGCGCGGCAGCTGCCTGGAACGACTGGCAGGGTGCCCGTTTCGCCCGCTTCGGCGACAACATGCGCGAAGTGGCGGTCACGGAAGGCGACAAGGTCGCGGCGCAGATCGCCTTCGGCTACTCGGTGAACGGCTTTGGCATCGGCGACCTGGTGTGCAGCGTGTCGAAGGTGGGCGGCGCCGCCATCGACAAGCTGGTGGAGGAATACTTCGACACGTACGAGGCACTGGCTGACGTGCGCAAGGGCGGCGCCCACTACGAGAACGTGCGCGAGCAGGCGCGGATCGAACTGGGCATGCGTTCCTTCCTCGAGGCCGGCGGCTTCAAGGGATTCACCACCACCTTCGAAGACCTGCATGGCCTGGTGCAGTTGCCCGGCCTGGCCGTGCAGCGCCTGATGGCCGACGGTTACGGCTTCGGCGCCGAAGGCGACTGGAAGACTTCGGCACTCGTGCGCGCCACCAAGGTGATGGGCGCGGGCATGAAGGGCGGCGCAACCTTCATGGAGGACTACACCTACCACATGTCCAACGACGGCAAGAAGGTCCTCGGGGCGCACATGCTGGAGATCTGCCCGTCCATCGCCGACGGCAAGCCGTCTCTCCAAGCCCATCCGCTGGGCATCGGCGGCAAGGCCGACCCGGCTCGCCTGGTTTTCAACACGGCCCCAGGCCCGGCGCTGAACGCGTCGATGATCGACTTGGGCAACCGCTTCCGCCTGATCGTCAACGAGGTGGATGTGGTGAAGCCGAACCAGCCCATGCCCAAGCTGCCCGTGGCGCAGGCGGTGTGGGAGCCCAGGCCGAACTTCGAGACCGCCCTCGGCTGCTGGATCAACGCCGGCGGCGCGCACCACACGGCGTTCTCCCAGGCCGCGACCTCCGAGATGTTCCAGGACTTCGCCGACATCGCGGGTCTGGAGTGCGTGACCATCGGCAAGGGGACCACCGATTCGGACTTCAAGAAGGAGCTGCGGTGGAACGAGGTGTACTACTACCTCTCGCAAGGGCCGATGGGCCAATAGAGGGCGCTACTCCGCCCGCAGGGCGATGACCGGATTCAAGCCCGATGCCTTATACGCCGGGACGAAGCTGGCGGCGGCCGCCGCCGCCAGCAAGCCGGCGGACACGGCGACATAGGTCAGCGGATCGACGGGGCTGATCTCAAACAGCAGCGAGGCCATCACGCGCGTCAGCGCGGCGGCGGCCGCGAGTCCGCAAGCTACTCCCACCAGCGCCATCACCAGCCCTTGCCTCACCACCATCGCTCTGAGCGCCGTCCGATCCGCGCCCAGCGCGATGCGGATGCCGAGCTCCCGGGTCCGTTGCGAGACCGAATACGAGATGACGCCGTAAATCCCCACGATGCCGAGCAGCAGCGCCATTCCGCCGGCGATGCTGAGCATCACCAGAGTGAACGAACTGCGCGCCATCGATTTTCGATACAGCTCTTCCATGGTCCGCACGCGATCGAGCGGGAGATCGCGATCGACGGCCCACACCGCCTGCCGTATTTCTTTGAGGAGGCTTTCGGAGCCCGCCCTGGGTGTACGAATTGCGTAGACGGCGTCGCGCCTCAAGAACGGAGAATCGCCCCAGAAGGTGCTCATCAACGACGGCCAATACACCGTCGTTGGCGCCTTCTGATCCGCTCCGTCGTACCGGACGTCCTCCGCTACGCCTACGATCTCGCGCCAGGGGTCTTTAGAACCCTCGCGGATGCGCTTGCCGATGGCTGCCGCGGGACTGTGCCACATCTCCCGCGCCATATTCTCCGAAACGATGGCCACGTCTCGTTTGTCGTAGAGGTCGTTCCAAGTGAAATCCCGACCGGCCACCAGTCGCGTCCCCAGGGTCTCGAAGAAGCCCGGCGTCAGGAACTTGAAGCGGCGCAGCGGCGGGAGTTCTCCCTCGCGGTAGCTTCGGTCCTCAGCGTAGAGCAGATCCGTGCTGTCGTTTCCGTCCGTTGGGACGGAGTTGGCGAAGGCAACCGAGGAAACCCCCGGCATGAGGGAGAGCCGCCGCTCGATCTCTTGATACATCCGCACCACGCGCTCCGGCTCCTTCAGCTGGGCTTCGGGAATGTAGACGCTCAGCGTCTGCACATGAGCGGCTCTGAAGCCGGGCTGAACGTGCCGCAGGGCTTGGAAGCTCCGGATCATCAGGCCGGAACTGATCAGCAGAACCGCGGCCAGCGCCACTTGCACAACCACCAGCGCATTCCGCGCGCGGTGGGCCTCGCGGTTCTGACTCGAGGTCCGGCCCCCGGAACGAAGCGCCGCCACCACGTTTGGCGTCGCGTGTTTGATTACGGGCACCAGGCCGAACAGGAAGCCGGCGGCGAGCGAAATGGCCAGAGTGAACAGGAGAGCCAGCGGGTCGAGGGCCAGGTTTTCGATGCGGGGCAGATTCGCCGGCGCGATCGCGACGAGCGCTCGCAGCGCCACATAGGCCAGGCCCAGTCCGGCGGCGCCTCCCATCAGCCCTAGAGCCACACTCTCGATCAGGATCTCGCCGGCGAGGCGGCCCGATCCAGCGCCCAGGGCGGCGCGAATCGCCAGTTCGTGTTGGCGCCCTTCGGCCCGCACGAGAAGCAGGTTGGCCACGTTCGCGCATGCGATCAGCAACACCAGGCCGATGCTCCCCATGAGGACCCACAGCACCTTCCCCAGGTCGCCCACCACATCGTCTTTCAAGGGGCGCACGAGGGGCAGGATGCGCACGTCCTGGAACAGCTTCACGCTGAAGCCGGGAGGCGGCGGGAACTTCGTGTTCACGATGGGTACCATCCGCGCGACATCCGCATTCGCCCGCGCCAGCGTGGCACCGGGCTTCAACCGGGCGATGGAGTTGAAACTGAAATTCCCAAGGAAGAGCTTTTCGCGTTCGAACTGGAAGGGCAGCAGCAGGTCGGCCTTCTCTTCCAGAAACCGGAAGCCCATGGGCATGACTCCAATCACTTCGCGAGCGTTCCCGTCCACTAGAATGCGGCGCCCGATCACCGCCGCGCTGCCGCCGAAGCGGCGCTGCCAGTACCCATGCATCAGGATGATCGTCTTGGGACTGCCGGGGCTGTCGTCCCTGGCGGTGAACCACCTGCCCAGGGCGGGTCGTATGCCGATGGCATCGAGAGTGCCTGCGGTCACGGAGACGTTGGGCACCTGTTCGGGCTCAGCGAGGCCGGTGACGCTCGACCCTCCGCCACCCCAGATGCCGAACTGCTGGAACGTGCGGTTCTCTTCGTGAAAAGTGAAGTAGTCCGACGGCGAGAGCTCCAGGTTCTTGATATTGAGGCCAGGCGCCGACTGGCGCACGCTCACCAGGCCCGCGGCCTCGGGGTAGGGCAGGGGCTTAAGCAGGATGCCGTTGACGACGCTGAAGATCGCCGCGTTGGCGCCGACTCCGATGGCGATCGTAATGACGGTCACCGCCGTGAACATCGGAGCGCGCTTGAGCCGTCGCGCTACGTGACGGAGCTGTTTACCGAAGGATCCCATGGCCACACCTCCCCCTCTTCTACTGAGTAGTAATACGTTGGCGGGAGGGGTGGCGTTCGCAGTTTTTGTGGATAGTGCGTCACGAATTCCGAGTAGTGTGACTGGCAGAAGACCAGTTGTGGGACAGGCACGAATTTCGCAAGGGCGGCGAAATTCGAGCCAGTCCCGGGTTCGCCGCCAATTCCGATGGGGATGACTGGCAGAAGACCAGTTGTGGGACAGGCACGAATTTCGCAAGGGCGGCGAAATTCGAGCCAGTCCCGGGTTCGCCGCCAATTCCGATGGGGATGACTGGCAGAAGACCAGTTGTGGGACAGGCACGAGTTTCGCAAGGGCGGCGAAATTCGAGCCAGTCCCGGGTTCGCCGCCAATTCCGATGGGGATGACTGGCAGAAGACCAGTTGTGGGACAGGCACGAATTTCGCAAGGGCGGCGAAATTCGAGCCAGTCCCGGGTTCGCCGCCAATTCCGATGGGCGACGGAACGGGGACGGCGGGGGCCCGCTCCCTGATGGTCGCGGTTCGGTGCTGGGGGGAGTTGGCGCCGGGACGGCTAGCGGGCGGTTCGGGCGACAAAGAGAAGCTGGTAGCCGAATAGGGTTGGGAAGACTCTCGCGGCTGCGGCGAGCAGGCCGTTCAGCATCATCATCAGGCGGTTTGTGGGAGGCGCGGTGAGGCTGATCTCCACGGGCACCACCGTGGCGTGCTCTCGAATCACCTCGAAGCCGTTTGCGGCCAGCAGCCGCCGGGCGGCCCTGCGCGTGTAGAAGCGCACGTGCGTGCGGTCCAGAATTCCCCGGTCCGTGTACTCGAACCTGCCCACGAGCAGACTGAGCCGGATCCAGAGGTTGGCGATGTTCGGCACCGAGATGATGGCGACCCCGTTGGGCGCCAGCAGCGCGCGGCAGGCGTCGAGGAGCGGCTCGGGATGGGGTAAGTGCTCCAGCACGTCCAGCAGCAGAATCCGGTCGGGATGGGTCGAGTGAAGGGGCTCCTGCGCGATATCCAGACCCTGGGTGAGATCGCAGCAGTAGTAGGCCTTCATCGAATCCACGCACTGCGGCTTCTCGAGAAGATCGACGCCGACGACTTCGTTGCCCGCCGAGGCCAATTCGCTGCTCAGGAAGCCCTCGCCACATCCGATGTCCAGGATGGTGTGGCCGCGGCCTACCAGCCGCATGAGGTAATCGTGGCTGGAGTGCCGGCTTCGCTTGAGCGGATAGTGGCGCCAGTATTCCTGGAACTCCGGAAACCGCGTGTTGCCGTACACGGTGCGCCGGTAGCGCCACACAGCCATGGTCACGTCCCAGGCGTAGCGCATGCCGTTGACGTAACAAATCTCATCGCCGTAGTAAGTCGGGATGGGAACTTCTTTGATGCGGAAACCCTGGTGCTGGAGCTTGATGATGATTTCCGTATCGAAGTGGAAATCGGCGGTCATCTGCGAGAGGTCGATCTGGCGGAGGCAATCCAGGCGATAGGCGCGATAGCCGCTGTGGAACTCCGTGAGCTGCATTCCCAGAGCCCAGTTCTCCATGACGGTGAGAACGCGGTTGCCGAGGTACTTGTAGAAAGGCATGCCGCCCTTCAGGGGGCCGCCGTGGTCCTTCATCATGCGGGAGCCGAAGACGGCGTCGGCCTCGCCGGAAACGAGGGGTCCGTAGATCTGCGGCAGCACTTCGGGAGCGTACTGGCCGTCTCCGTGCAGCAGGACCACGATGTCGAAGCCGCGGTCCATGAAGTACTGGTATCCCTCGCGCTGGTTGCCGCCGTAGCCCAGGTTCTTGTGATTGCCGATGATGGTGAGCTTGTCGAGTTGGGCGGTGGCCTTGTAGCCGACGGCCAGCTCATAGGTGTGGTCGGAGCTGGCGTCGTCGAAGACTACGACTTCTGACACCCGGTCCCAAGCTTCGTCGGGAATGCGCTTCAGGACGCTGACCAGAGTGGTGACGGCGTTGTAGGCGACGATGAGGATTCCGATTTTCACTGGGCGAGAGATCAGGATAGCGTAGCCCGCGGCTTGCGGGCAACGTTCGCGACGGTGCTAAGGCGGTCCCAAAACGAAATGGTGGAGGCGCCGGGAGTTGAACCCGGGTCCGAGAAAGCCTGGCGCAAGAGCCTACGTGCGTATCCGATTCGTTAGATTCGGCGGCCGCAGTCGGAACCGGCAAGCGCGACGACCGCCTAGCCCGATTGGTTTCGGTTTGGGGCTACGGACAGAAGCCTTTCACCTATCCCGCGTATGACGCCCCATGACCAGCTGCGGGAGCACTGGCCGGAGCGCGTCGCCTAATTAATTAGGCGGCGAAAGCAAACTGCGTGTTGTTGGCAGTTTTAGTTTTCCGATCGTTTTACGGGAGCTCGGAACCCGGCACGCCTCTACACACCAAAATCAATCCCGTCGAATCCGTTGCGCCCCCTTTCCAACCTATTATAGCGCGGATGGTTCATTGAATCGGACTTCGACCTCCCCTGGGGACGGCGGCAGCGGGATGGTGCGATCGGTTCGATGATCCTGCTGGTGAACATGGATGCGGATGGCCAGCGAGGATGCTTCGGGGCCGCTCAGCGCGCCGGTGCTTTGGAGCGCGGTCGCGAGGCGTGTGACGGCCTGGGTCTGAGCGTCGATGGCGGCATCCCGATCGAGGACGTAGGCGTCGAAGGTGTGCCACTGGATCTGGGCGGCGCCATCGATTGCGGAGTGGACAGAGTCGAGTGGCAAGCCGCTCAGGGTGGAGAGATGTTCCATCCGGTAGCCCAAGTGGTCCGTGAACCCCCCGTCTCCGCTGGCGCTGACAGGTTGTCCCGGCGCCGTTACCGTTCGGCGGTAGTAGACCTCATGAGCACCGGCCGCCAGGAGGGTGTCGCCCGGGACGGCCTTGAGCACCAAGCCATAAACTCCCACCGGTGGGAAGCCATCCGGGATAGGACCGCCGGGCCCTAGACGCGCGCCGGACACTGCGCCACCCTCGCCGCCGCCGTATCCCGCGGCTTTCGGGTCGAACACCGAAATGGCCAGCGTAAAGCGCGTCTCGCGCACGAGCTTGTCAGCGAACCCCTCCGCCTTGAGCGCAACGAGGAAGTTCGTTGCCGCGAGCCACTCGGGATCGGTCAGGCGGGTGTCGAGCAGGAACAGGAGTTGCTGCTGGGCCGCCTGCGCGTTCTGAACCAGAAGGATGAGCGACTCGTTGGGCCATGTCTCGTGGAAGGCGAGTGCCGTGGATGGGGCGACCGGCTGCTGCAACTGAATCAGCGCATCCAGCAGCGACTGAACGAGCCAGTACTCAGGCGCATTCGGCCCGGTGACGCGGTCCGGCAGCATCTGGTCGAGCTCGGCGGCGAGGTCCGGGCCGCGCTCGCGCTCGTCGCAATGGCCAGCGAGGTACGCGCCCCAGGCCTTCTTCTGCAGATCCGGCGCCTGCAGCAATTCGCTGACGCTGGCGCAGTCCTGCGCGGCCGCGCAGCTTGTCAGAATCGCCAGTCCAGCCAATAGAGCCCGCATCCTGACTTCGATCATACGCCGCCGGCCGCTCTGCTGTGCTATAGCATCTAGTGTGTCCCACTCCCGCCGCGGTTTTCTTCGACAGGCCCTGGGCGCGGGCTGGCTTGGCGCCTCGCTGATGGAACGCGCTGTGCTTCGGGCTGCGCAGGCCCGCGCGCAGGCTCCCACCGCGCGCGACGATCTCTTCGATATCACGAAGGTCGCCGACGGAGTCTATGCCGCCATCGCCCGGCCGGCGCCGGTGATCAACTGCAATGCGGCCATTTTCGAGAACGTGAACGACCTGCTCATCGTCGATACGCACTCGAAGCCTTCCGCGGCGGCGGCGTTGGTGGCCCAGTTCCGTGGCATCACCAGCAAGCCGGTTCGCTACGTGGTCAACACGCATTTTCATTTCGATCACGTCTGGGGATCGCCGGAGTATCGCAAGATCGCGCCGCAATCCGATCTGATCTCGAGCACCGTCACGCGGGGGCTGATCGCCGAATCCGCCGGGGACCGCTTCAAGGCGCAGCTCGAGGCGTTCCGCAAGAGCGCCGATGAGGCCGAGCGGCAGGCAGCGTCCGCCAAAACGCCCCGCGAGCGGGAGCACTATCGCCGGACCGCGGCCGACACGCGCGCCTTTCTGGCCGAGATGCAGAACTACACGTTCGAGCTTCCCAACGTCACCTTCGACCGCAACCTGATCATCCACGACAAGGCGCACGAACTGCATCTCGCTTTTCGCGGGCGCGGCCACACGGCCGGCGACATTGTGGTCTTCTGTCCCGATAAGAAGGTGATGGCGAGCGGCGACCTGCTGCACGGCTTCATGCCCAACCTCGGAGACGGCTACCCGCGCGAGTGGCCGCGCACGCTGCGCACCCTGGCGGAGTTCCCCTTCGAGTACGTGGTGGGCGGGCACGGCGACGTGCAGCACACGCGCGAGCGGCTGGCCGGGGAGGCGGCGTTCATCGAGGAGCTCGCCGAGGCCGTCGCGCAAGGGAAGCAGCAAGGCCGCACCGTCGAGCAGCTTCAAGCGGCCATCACGCCGGCGACTCTGAAGTCTTTGGCCAGCGGCGGTTGGGGCCAGTACATCGCCGAGCAGACGGTGCAATTCGACTGGGACGCCGCGTTCAGCACGCCCGCGGAGGCGCTTGCCGGCGGACTCAAGGGTTCGATCGCCGCGACGTTCAAAGCTCTGGAGAGAGCGTGATGCCCACGTCGCCGACCCAGCAGGCTCCGGCGCCGGAGACAACGGACAAGGAGCAACTCACGCCGCTTTACAACGTGGTGCTGCTCGACGACGACGTGCACACATACGAGTACGTCATCGAGATGCTGATGCAGCTGTTCCTGATGTCCGAGGTCGAGGCTTATCGCCACGCGGAGGAAGTGGACCGCACGGGGCGAACCATCGTGATCACGTGCGAGCTTCCTCAGGCCGAATTCGCGCGCGACCAGATTCGCGGGTACAGTCCGGACCCGATGGCGGCGATTGTGGAGCGGGCGGGAGGGTGAATTGGGCAAATCTTGAGTCGCAAATCCCGAGCGGCATGACTGACCGAGGACCAGCGGTGGGACAGGCACGGATTTCGCAAGTGCGGCGAAATTCGAGCCAGTCCCGGGTCTGCCGCCTGTTCCGACGGGCAACGGGCGACGAGCGACGAGCTGCTTAGCAGGCACGAATTTCGCAAGTGCGGCGAAATTCGAGCCAGTCCCGGGTTCGCCGCCAATTCCGACGGGCAACGGGCGACGAGCGACGAGCTGTTTAGCAGATCCGGGGCAGCTGCTCTCCGCTGAGCATGTCTACGACGCGGCGGCCGCCGATGCGGCTCTCCAGGACCACCAGGCCCGGGTCTTCCGCGGTCACGCAGCCCGCGACCGTCGCGCCTCGGGTCACGGGAAGGGCGTGCAGTACGTCAGCCGCGCGCTCGGCCTGCGCGGCCGGCACGAAGGCCACGAAGCGCCCTTCGTTGGCCACGTAGAGCGGATCGAGTCCCAGAAGCTCGCAGGCGCCGCGCACCGCCTCGCGCACGGGGATGCCGAGCTCTTCGATCGCGATGCCGACGCCGCGCGCCGTTGCGATTTCGTTGAGCGCGGAGGCCAGGCCGCCGCGGGTGAGGTCGCGCAGGCAGTGCACTTCGATGCCGGCCGCGAAGAGCGCTTCGACCGGCTCCCACAGCGGCGCGGTGTCGCTCTCGATTTCGGTCTCGAACGCCAGGCCTTCACGCACCGAGAGCACCGCGACGCCGTGCGCGCCGAGATCGCCGCTGACGATCACCGCGTCGCCCGGCTCGACCGCCTGCGGTGAGATCGCGCGCCCGCCTTCGATCCATCCGACACCGGCCGTGGTGACGAACATCTTGTCGGCGCTGCCCCGGTCCACTACTTTGGTGTCGCCGGTGACGAGCGCGACGCCGGCGACGTCGGCGGCCTTCTTCATCGAAGCCACCACGGTGCGGAGCGTTTCCATTTCGAGGCCCTCTTCGAGGATGAAGGCCGCGCTCAGATACAGGGGGCGCGCACCGCACATGGCTAGGTCGTTCACCGTGCCGTTGACGGCCAGATCGCCGATGTTGCCGCCGGGAAAGATGAGCGGGCGCACGACGTATCCGTCGGTGGTGAACGCCAGGCGCGCGGCGCCGACGGTAACTGCCGCGCCGTCGTGGCGCGCATCGAGGGCCGGGTTCGAGAACGCTGGAACGAAGACGTTGTCGATGAGCTGATTGGTGAGCTTGCCGCCGCCGCCGTGCGCGAGCAGAATGCGATCGCCGGCCGGGAGCGGGACCGGGCAGGTGAGTTTAAACTCGTCCATGGCGGTGCCTTCCGTACAAATAGTACGCGGCGCAGGCGCCCTCGGAGGAAACCATGGGTGCGCCGAGCGGCCGCTCGGGCGTGCATCCGGTCGCGAAGACCGGGCACTCGTAGGGCTTCTTCAGGCCCTGGAGGACGAGGCCGCTGATGCACTCGGCGGGCTCCACGGCTCCGGCCGCCGTGAGGGCGAAGCGCTCTTCGGCATCGAAACTCCGATAGGCCTCGCGCAATCGCAGGCCGCTTCCGGGGATCTCGCCGATGCCGCGCCACTGGCGATTGGCGGCTTCGAAAACCTCCGCCACCACTTTCTGCGCGGCGAGGTTTCCTTCGCGCGTCACGGCGCGGCTGTACTGATTCTCGACCTCGGCGCGGCCGCTTTCGAGCTGTGCGACGGCCATCCGGGTGCCTTCGAGCAGGTCGAGCGGTTCGAATCCGGTGACCACTATGGGCACGTGGTAGCGCTGCGCGATGGGCTCGTACTGCTCGAAGCCCACCACAGTGCAGACGTGGCCGGGCGCGAGAAAGGCCTGCACGCGGCACTCCTTCGCGCTCAGGATTGCTTCGATGGCGGGCGGCACCAGGACGTGCGCCACCAGGATCGAGAAATTCGCGAGGCCCTCGCGCGCGGCCTGCCACACGGCCATGGCGTTCCCGGGCGCGGTGGTTTCGAAGCCTACGGCGAAGAACACCACTTGCTTTGCCGGCTGCTCGCGCGCCACCTTCACGGCATCTGTCGGCGAGTAGACGATGCGGACGTCGGCACCCTCCGCTTTGGCGTCGAACAAGCTCTTGGCGGAGCCCGGCACGCGCAGCATGTCGCCGAAGGAGCACAGAATCGCGCCGGGGCGCAGAGCGATGGCAACGGCCTTGTCGATGAGCTCGAGCGGAGTCACGCACACGGGGCAGCCGGGACCGTGCACCAGCGTGACTTCGGGCGGCAGCAGGTCTTCGAGGCCGCTTTTGAGAATGGTGTGGGTCTGGCCGCCGCAGACTTCCATGATGGTCCAGGGGCGGGTCACAGTGCGGCGGATTTCCTGGGCCACCTGGTCCACGGGCTTGCGGTCGCGATACTCGTCTACGAACTTCATGGCGCGTCGCCCGCGGCCTCTTCGAGCTGGGCCATCAGTTCGAGGTGCTCGAAGATCTTGTGCGCTTCGTCCTCGTCAACCGTGTTCAGCGCGAAGCCGGCGTGGACCAGGACGTAGTCGCCGATGACGGCGTCGGGCGTGAAGGCCAGGGAGATCTCCTTCTTGACGCCGGCGAAGTCGACCTTGCCGCGGCGGAACGCGGGCTCGGCTCCCTCGGTGATCTCGGCGATCTTTCCCGGAATGGCTAAGCACATAAAACCTCGCTATCAGCGTTCGGCTTTCAGCTGTCAGCCAAACCGCTCCCTTGCGGTCGCGGCTCGGTAGGACGCGGTCGCGAGTCGGTAGTACCGCTCCCTTGCGGTCGCGGCTCGGTAGCACGCGGTCGCGGGTCGGTGGTACCGCTCCCTTGCGGTCGCGGCTCGGTAGCACGCGGTCGCGGGTCGGTGGCACCGTTCCCTTGCGGTCGCGGCTCGGTAGCACGCGGTCGCGGGTCGGTGGTACCGTTCCCTTGCGGTCGCGGCTCGGTAGCACGCGGTCGCGGGTCGGTGGTACCGTTCCCTTGCGGTTGCGGCTCGGTGGTACGCGGTTGGGGGTCGGTAGACGAACTCAGCACGGCCTGGCCCAATGCGATTCCTCCGTCATTCGCGGGCACTCTCTGGTGGGTATACACCGCGAAGCCTCGACTCTCTAGCAGCGCTACGGTTCGCTCCACCAGGTATCCGTTCTGAAAAACGCCTCCCGAAAGCGCAACCTGGCGGACTCCACTGCGTTCGGCCGCGGAGGCGATCCACTCTGCCAACGCATTGTGGAAGCGCGCGGCGATTTTGGCCTGGGACTCACCCCGCTCAACATCTCGTCTGACCGCTTCGACCAGCGGCGCCCAGTCAGCCACGCCATCGCGCTGCGGCAGCAGGTACGCTTCCTCTATGGTCGCACCATCGATGGCACGTTCGAGGAGCATGGCGGCCTGGCCTTCGAAACGGCTCTGGCGAGCGACGCCGGCCATCGAGGCCACGGCGTCGAACAGGCGGCCGACCGACGATGTCAGCGGGGCGTTGATTTCGCGCTCGATCATCCGGCGCAGCACCGGGTCTTCGACGGCCTGCGGCCCCACCGTTTCGTAGAGCAGGCTGGCTTCGGAGCGCCATCCTTCTTTGATCGCGGCTTCGCCACCCGGGAGGCGGAAGGGCCGCAGGTGTCCGATGCGCTCGAAGTGGCCCTCTTCGGCCAGGAAGATTTCTCCGCCCCAGACGGTGCCGTCGAGGCCGTAGCCCGTGCCGTCCCACGCCACGCCCAGGTAGGCGCCACGGATCGCGTTCTCGGCCGCGCAGGCGGCGGCGTGCGCGTGGTGGTGCTGTATGCGGACCACGGGCAGGCCGGAGGCCAGCGCCCAGCGCGTGGAGGCGTAGTCGGGATGCAGGTCGCAGGCCACCAGCTCCGGTTTGAAGCGGTAGAGACGGCAGAGGTCGTCGATGGCGTTCTCGAAGGCGCGGCGGGCTTCCGGGGTGTCGAGGTCTCCCACGTGCTGGCTGAGAAAGACCTGGCGGCCCACGGCGATCGCGATGGTGTTCTTCAGGTGGCCGCCGACGGCGAGGACGGGTGGTAGTTCACGATCCACACGGACCGGCAGCGGGGCGTAGCCTCGGGCACGGCGCATCACGTTCTCGCGGCCGCGGGTGACGCGCACCACGGAGTCGTCGCAGGGGCGCGCGACGGGGCGGTCGTGCATCAGGAAGGCGTCGGCGATGCGGCCCAGACGGCGTTGGGCTTCATCGTTGTCGATGGCGATGGGCTCGTCGCTGAGGTTGCCGCTGGTCGCGACCAGGGGAAACGGGCAGGCGCGCATCAGGAGATGATGCAGGGGGGAATAGGGCAGCATGACGCCCAGGTAGGGCGAGTTGTGGGCTACGTTGGTGGCCAGGTCCGCTCCCTGACGGTCGCGGTTCGGTGCTAAGGGGCGCAGGAGGACGATGGGGGCGGCGGGGGAGGCCAGGACTCGCTGCTCCTCCGTGGAAAGCAGACAATGCTGGCGCACTGTTTCGATGGAGGGCATCATGAGGGCGAAGGGCTTCTCTTCGCGATGCTTCAGGCGCCGCAGGCGGGCGACGGCGTCTTGATTGCGGGCATCCGCCAGCAATTGAAATCCGCCGATGCCTTTGAGCGCTAGAATGCGGCCCTCCGCAATTCCTCTGGCGGCTTCGGCGATCTCCATCGACAGCTTCGGGCCGCACTTCGGACAGGCGTTCGGCTGGGCGTGAAAGCGGCGGTCGCCGGGGTCGGTGTACTCGCGGCGGCAATCGGGGCAGAGCGTGAAGCCGCGCATGGTGGTGTTGGGCCGGTCGTAGGGGATGTCGAGAATGATGCTGTAGCGCGGGCCGCACTGGGTGCAGTTGGTAAATGGGTACCGGTAGCGGCGGTTGGCGGGGTCGGAGAGGTCGGCCAGGCACTGTGGGCAGGTGGCCAGATCGGGAAGGACCGCAGCCGACTTCTCAGTCGCTTCGTCGCTGGCGAGGATCTCAAACGTGGTGAAGCCGGCGGGTGAGAGGAAGCTGGTTTCGCGGGCCAGGACGAGGGCCGCGGCGGGGCGCTCGGCGTCGAGGCGTAGGAGGAACTGCTGCAGCTCGTCGGGCGCTCCGTCCACTTCGAGCACCAGGCCGGCGCTCGAATTCAGCACCCAGCCGGCCAGTCCCATTTCCGTCGCGAGGCGGTAGACGAACGGGCGGAATCCTACGCCTTGGACGGCGCCGTAGAGCGCCACGCGGAGCCTCTGAGATTTGGGTGCTACAACCTTCATGCTTCGCTTCAACTCTCGGCGGGTCTGGAGACCCGCTGCAGGCGTGGACGCCTGTCCCACAGGCTTCGGAGTTCAGGCTCCGGCGGACTCCAGCCGCTTGACTTCCGCCAGCACCAGGCTTGCGACTCGCTCCGCGGCGGCCAGGACGACCGGCTGCGGCTCGGTCCCGGGCTCGAACGCGCAACCTTCGATCCCGTAGATCTTCAGCGAGCCGGGCATGCGGTCGAGTGCGCGGGCCAGTTCGATCGCGGCGGCGATGTCGAAGGAATGGCTGGAGGTGGTGGCACTGCGGAGGACCGCGGCGTCGGCTCCCATGGCGCCGCTGATGGTGCCGGGCGGCGCGCCGGTGACGACTGTGTCGATCAGGATGACGTACTCGGCCGCGCTCCAGGCATCGATCAGCGCCAGTCCGTCGCTCGAGTGCTCGCGGGCGTCGACGCCGGACTCGCGCAGGCGGCGCACCACCAGAATGCCCGCCGCGTCGTCCCCGCGATCGCGATTGCCGCAGCCGATTACCAGGACTCGCACGGTTACTCCCGCGTCATTTCTAGCCGCAGGAAGTGCGTGGCGCAGGAGATACAGGGATCGTAGTTGCGCACGGCCTGTTCGCAGCGCAGCGTGATCTCCTCCTGCGGAAGCGCGGAGAGCTGCGGGACGAACTGCCAGAGGTCGTCTTCGATGCGTTTCTGGTTCTGGGAGGTCGGCGGCACGATCTTGGCGGCCAGGATCTTGCCCTCTCCGTCGATCTGGTAGCGATGATAGAGGATGCCGCGCGGCGCCTCGGTGATGGCATGGCCCGTGCCCGCGCGCATGCGCACCTTGGCTCGCGGCGCCTCGGGCGGCTCGTACTCCCCGATGATGCGCAGGGCTTCCTCGCAGGCGAACACCAGCTCAACCGAACGCACGATGATGCTGCGGAAGGGATTCAGGACGGGCGGCTTGAGGCCGACGTCGGCCGCCACCTGGCGCGCGCTCTCGGGGAGCTTGTCGTAATTCAGGTTAAAGCGCGCCATGGGCCCCGTCAGGTAGGAACCGCGTTTGCGTAACTGCGATTGCAAAGCGTTCGAGTGCTTGACGTGCTGCTCGAAGAAATGCTCCTCGTACTCGCTGGCTTCGATGTCCAGGCCCTTGTTCGACACCAGGCGGCCCTGGTTGAGCGGATACTCGTCGCGGTGGGAGAGCGCCACGAACTCGTAGTCCTGCTCGAAATCGGGGAAGGGAAAGGTGGCGACCAGGCGGACGGTCTCGATCGCCGTGTCGCGGGCCCACTTCAACTCCTCCACCAGCTCCCGCAGCTCGCCGCGGGTGGGCACCTTGTAGAATCCGCCGACGCAGACCGAGATGGGATGGATCTCGCGCCCGCCCAGAACGGTCATCAAGGTGTTGCCGATTTTCTTCAGGCGCAGGGCCGCGTTAACCTTCTCTCCGTGGTCGCGCGCCATCTCGATGGCATCGGCGTAGCCCAGAAAGTCCGGCGCGTGCAGCATGTAGATGTGCAGGGCGTGGCTCTCAATCCACTCGCCGCAGTAGAACAGGCGGCGGAGCTCGCGCACGGCGGGGTCGACCTTCACGCCCAGGATGCGCTCGATAGCGTGGACCGCGCTCATCTGGTAGGCGATGGGACAGATGCCGCAGATGCGCGCGGTGATGTCCGGCGCTTCGAAGGCGTGGCGGCCGCGCAGAAAGGCCTCGAACATCCGCGGCGGCTCGAAGATGGTCAGCTTCACGTCTTCGACCCGCTCGCCGCGGAACTTGATCTGGAGCGCTCCTTCGCCCTCCACGCGGGTCAGCATGTCGACCTTGATCGTTTTGGCGGGCATCGTCGAAACCTCCTTGGGGGACGTCCGCTCGCTGGCTCTCGCGGTTCGGTGCTGAAACCGGACCGCGAGCGCCAGGGAGGGTTACTGCCGTTACACGGGTACCGCCAACTCCAGCGTGGCTTTCACCACCGGGTCGTCGGCGGAGCGCTTCAGCTCGAAGCCTACCTTCTCGCAGATGCGCTGCATGACGAAGTTGTCGGGAAGAATGTCGCCGGTCACCCGGTTCATCTTCTCGTCCTTGGCTACTTCGAGGAGGCGGCGCAACAGCTCCGCTCCCAAACCGCGGTTCTGGTATTCGTCGCTGATGATCAGCGCGAACTCGGCGTCGTTAGCGCCCTGGGTCTTTTTGAGGCGCCCCACCGCGATGATGCGGCTCTCGCCGGAGGCGTCCTTAGCCTCGGCTACCAGCGCCATCTCGCGGTCGTAGTCGATGAAGCAGATGCGGGTCAGCCGCTCGTGGGCAACGCGCTGGCTCAGCTTCAGCATGTGCAGGTAGCGCTGGTACACGGATCGATCGGAAAGCGTCTCGTGGAATTTCGCCACTTGAGGCTCGTCCTCGGGCCGGATGGGCCGGATCGTTACCGCCGCGCCGTCCTTCATGGTCCACTGCCCGACGTACTTCACCGGATAGGGGCGAATGGTGAGCTTCGGGAGCTTGTCCTTGGTGACGTCGGCGCCGTACACGACGACGCGTGCGTCGAGTGCGACCAGCCGTTCAGGCGAAGCCAGCAGCGGGTTGATGTCGATCTCCTTGATCCACGGCTGCTCGACCACCAGCTGGCCGAAGCGGACCAGCAACTGCTCGAGCGCTGCCAGGTCCACCGGCTTGCGTCCGCGGACGCCCTTCAGGGCGGTGTAGATCTTGGTCTGCTCCATCATGCGCCGCGCCAGGGTGGTGGTGAGAGGCGGCAGGGCCAGGGCCCGGTCCTTGAACACTTCGACAAGCTGGCCGCCCATGCCGAACAGCAGCACCGGTCCGAACTGCGCGTCCACGCTCGAGCCGATGATGACTTCGTAGCCATCCAGCTTGATCATCGGCTGCACGGTGACGCCCTGGAAATGCTGCGCGCCAACCTTTTCCGCAACCGAGGCCTGGATGCCGTTGAACGCCGCACGCAGCGCGTCTTCGTTGCGCAGGTTGAGCTGCACGCCGCCGACGTCGGTCTTGTGGCGTGATAGTCTCGGAGTAAAGCTTGAGCACCACCGGGAAGCCGATGTCCTTGGCGAGGGCTACGGCCTGCTCGACGTCGATCGCGATGCGCGTGTCGACGGTCGGAATGCCGTAGGTGGCCAGCAACTGCTTGGACTCGAACTCGGTGAGAATGGTGCGGCCGGATTTGCGCACGGTCTGCGATGATGCTATCGGCCTTGGCGCGGTCGGCCGCCGCTTCCTCGGTCGAGGCGAGCATGGGAGTCTCGTACAGACCCCTCAGGTTGTAGGCGTAGCGCCACATGTAGACGAAGGCGCGCGCGGCGGTGTCGGGATAGGAGAACGTCGGGATGCCGGCGCGGTTCAGAATCTCTTCGCCGGATGAGACGTCGGTTCCGCCCATCCAACTGGCCAGAACCGGCTTGCCTTCGATGCTCGCGTAGGGTTTCAACTGCTCGGCGGTGTTGGTGGGATCGGTCATCGACTGCGGCGTCAGGATGACCAGCATGCCGTCGGCATTTGGATCCTTGGCCACGATCTCGAGAGCCTTGGCGTACCGCTCGGGCGCCGCGTCCCCGAGAATGTCCATGGGGTTGTTGTGGCTCCAGGCGGCGGGGAGGATCTTGTTCAACTCCTCCATGGTGCTCTGGGAGATGTCGGCGGTTTCGGCGCCCGCCATCACCAGTGCGTCGGTGGCGAGGACGGCCGGGCCGCCGGCGTTGGTCACGATGGCGAGGCGCGGTCCGGCGGGCCGCGGCTGCTTGGCCAGAACCTCGGCCATGTCGAACAGTTCCGCGATGTCGTTCACTCGCAGGACGCCGCTGCGGCGGAACGCGGCTTCGAGCACTTCGTCGCTGCCGGTGAGCGAACCGGTGTGCGATGCGGCGGCCTTGGCGGCGGCCGCGCTACGGCCCGGCTTGATCACGATGATGGGCTTCGAGAGCGCCACCTCGCGCGCGGCCGAGAGGAACGCGCGCGCGTCGCCGATGCTTTCCATGTAGATCAGGATGCTGCGGGTGCGCGCGTCCTGTCCCAGGTAGTCGATCAGGTCGCCCCAGCCGACGTCGGCCATTGAGCCGATGGAGACAAACGCGCTGAAGCCGACCTGCTCACGCAGGCTCCAGTCGAGAACCGCGGTGCAGAGGGCGCCGCTCTGGCTGATGAAACCGACGTTGCCCGGCAGCGCCATGCCGCGGGCGAAGGTGGCGTTCAAACCGGAAAGCGGGCTCATCAGGCCCAGGCAGTTCGGTCCGATGATGCGCATGCCGCCCTTGCGGGCCTCGTCGAGAACCGCTGTCTCGAGCGCGAGCCCTTCGGGGCCCAATTCCTTGAATCCCGCCGAGATTACGATGGCGGCCTTCACGCCCGACTGGACGCACTCGCGGATGATTCCGGGAATGGTCTTGGCCGGGGTGGTGATCACCGCCAGGTCCACCTTCTCGGGGACCGCGGCGATGCTGGGATACGCCCGGATGCCGAGAACGCTCGGCCGCTTCGGGTTGACAGGATAAACGGTACCGCCGAACGGCGTACTGATCAGGTTCCACAAAACGGTGCGGCCCACGCTACCCGGGTTCTCCGTCGCGCCAATCAGGGCCACCGACTCGGGTTGAAAGAACACGTCCAGCGGGTGTTCCCTAGGACGCAACAGGTCCTGCGCGGAATCGCCGCCGGTAATTTTGAGTTTCTTCATGCAGTATTTTTCCTCGTTAAGACTTTATGTATGGCTCGCGGCTTCCGTCATCTGGCCGCACAGCTTCTCGACTTCTTCGAGCAGACCCGGCAGAGCCGACTCCACTTCGGGAGACAACTGCTCCCCAAATTCGAACGAGCGCGCCCCTACCGAGAAGAAGCAAGCCTCGGCCCGGCTTCCGTACAACCTCTCCGCCATTCCGAGCAGTGCCGGCGGGCTCAACTGGTGGGAGAACGCGGCGGACGGGGCACGATCGGGCTCGACCTTCTGGAGCCTGATCTCTCCCGGACTATTATCGCAGGCCGCGTCGATGAAAACCACGAACTCAGATCGGCCTATATCCTCCGCAAACTCGGGCATCAGCTGGTGCGAGACCCGCACGGTCACGTCGTGTCCCTGGAGCCTGCCGGCGAGAAGCTCGGCGGCGCGCCAGCCGACTCCGTCGTCGCCGCGCAGCGGGTTGCCCCAGCCGATGATGAGAATCTTCACGATTTTTCGGCCTCGTCGCTGGCCTGGCGGAACTGCCACGCCCAGGCATTGAAGCTCCGGAACCCGCGCGTGATCTCGTCGTCGGACTGGCCAAGGGCGCGCAGCTGGGTGGTCCAGGCGCCGGTGTTGGCGCTCTCCATCGGCCCGTAGCAGCCGAAGCAGCCGCGGCCGAAGCGCGGGCACAAGGCGCCGCATCCGGTCTGCGTCACCGGACCGAGGCAGGGAACGCCGCGGGCGATGGCGATGCACACGTTTCCGCTGCGCTTGCACTTCATGCACACGCTGTGGGTCGGGATGTTGGGCTTGCGGCCGGTGATGGCGGCGCCGACCAGCTCGAGCAGGTGCTTCTTGTTGATGGGGCAGCCGCGCAGTTCGAAATCGACCGGGACATGCTCGGCGATGGGCGTGGACATCTTCAGGGTCTGGATGAAATCGGGGTGCGAGTAGACGCTTCGGACGTACTCGCCCACATCGCTCCAGTTGCGCAGGGCCTGTATGCCGCCCGCGGTGGCGCAGGCGCCGATGGTCACCAGCACGTCGCACTGGCGGCGCACCTGCTGGATACGCTCGGCGTCGTGGTGCGTGGTGATCGATCCTTCGACCAGCGCGATGTCGTACGGGCCTTTGGCCATGTTGCGCGAGGCCTCGGGAAAATAGCAGATGTCGACGGCCCCGGCTACGGCCAGCAGTTCATCCTCGCAATCCAGCAGGCTCAACTGGCAGCCGTCGCAGGAAGCGAACTTGAATACCGCGATCCTCGGCTTTTTGTCAGCGCTCATGGATTCCTCGCTTGGTCCGCTTGCTTACGCGCGCGGTTCGGTGCTGGGGGTTACAGCTCATGCTTCTCCAGCCAGGGCCGCATCTTCTCGTAGGTGAAGATGGGTCCGTCTTTGCAGACGAAGTACGGGCCGAGCTGGCAGTGTCCGCAAGCCCCGACCGCGCACTTCATGTTGCGCTCCATGGAAAGGTAGATCTGCGAGCGGCCGATGCCGCGCTTTTCGATCTCGCGGACCACGAACTGCATCATGATCTCAGGCCCGCAGATCATGGCGGTGGTTCCCGCCGGGTGGAGCCGCACGTAGCGGAACAGCGTCGTCACCACTCCCACATAGCCGCGCCAATTGACACCGCCGTAGTCCACCGTGCTCAGCACCTGGGTGTCGGCCAGGCGTCCCCAGTCGGCGAGCTGCTTTTTGTAGAGCAGGTCGCGAGGGCTGCGCGCGCCGTACAGAACCATCAGGCGCACATAGTCGTCGCGATGCCGCAGCACCTCGTGGATCGCCGGCCTGAGCGGCGCCAGACCGATGCCGCCGGCCACGATCAGCACGTCGCGGCCGCGCGCCGCTTCGACCGGCCAGCTGGTTCCGAACGGCCCGCGCACGCCGACCGCCTGTCCAGGCTTAAGGTTCACCAGCGCGTGCGTGGCCTTGCCCACCGAGCGCACGGTGTAGTAGAGCCGTCCGGACTCGTTGGGGTCGCCGCTGATCGAGATGGGCAGCTCTCCGACTCCGAAGACGTACAGCATGCTGAACTGGCCCGGCGCGAAGCCTGGCAGCGGTTCTCCTCCGCCCGGCTCGAGCGTGAGAGTGAAGGTGTCGTAAGTCTCCTTAACGACGCTCGCCACCCGCGCCATGGTCATCGCCGGCGGCGGCATAGGGGGCGCGAATTGAACGGCGGCTACACTCATATGAGCTTCGACCCTCCGTGTACCGGCGCGTACAGATCGAGCAACTGCACGCGCGTGGCTTGCAACCGCCTCGCCACCACCTGCACCAGACGCTGCAGGAACTGGTAGCCGAAGACCGGATCCTCCTGGAAGGCCTGGCGCAGCCGCGCTCCGTCGAAGGTCAGCACCTGCACCGGTTCGAGCACGCGCGCCTGAAAGTTCTTTCCGCCTTCGGAGAGGGCCGACGACCAGCCCAGCTCTTCTCCCGCGCCCACGGTCTGCACCCGCAGGATGCGCCCCGGCGCGGTGGCCTCGAGCGCCACCTTGCCCGAGAGGATCAGGTAGAACAATCCCGATTCGTCGCCCTGGCGGAAGATCATCTGGTCCCTGGCGAGGTGCACCTCTTGAGCCAGGTCCGCCATTTTGGAGACGTGGTCGGGCTTCATCCCCTGAAGGAAGGGATGATCCCGGAGAACTTCAATCAACTTTGACCTTTCCATCGGCTCGACCTCCTAAAAGCATCCGCTCCCTTACGGTCGCGGCTCGGTACTGACTGACCGCTCTCTTGCGGTCGCGGCTCGGTACTAACCCTTAACCGTTGCCGACCGGGCGGCGCGACGAATCAACTTTGCCCTAGCCATCGGCTCGACCTCCTAAGACAGAACCACTGGCGGGACGTGGACGTCCCGCGCAGGCGTGGACGCCTGCCCCACACGAATGGCGGCGACCTCTTCAGTGATGTCTATCTTTCCTGGGCACCAGGTGATGCAGCGCCCGCATCCTACGCAGCCGAACGTTCCGAACTGGTCCACCCAGTACGCCAGCTTGTGCGTGAGCCACTGGCGGTAGCGCGACTTGACGGACAGGCGCACGCTGCCTCCGTGGATGTACGAAAAACTGTCGGTAAAGCAGGAATCCCATTTACGCCAGCGCTCGGCGTCCTGGCCGGCGACGTCGGTCAGATCCTCGACCGTGGTGCAGAAGCAGGTGGGACAGACCAGCGTGCAGTTGGCGCAGCTCAAACAACGCAGGGCCACTTCGTCCCAGCGGGAGCTGTCGAAACTATCCGTGAGCAGCTCTTTCAGGCCGGTGGTGTCCAGCTGGCGCTCGATGCCGCGAGCGGTCTGGTCCACCAGGGCATCGGCGGCGGCTGTCTCGTCGGCTTCCGGCTCGCGGTGCTGGATCTGGGCGAGCAACTCGGCGCCGGCCTCGCTGCCCACCTCGGCGACGAACAGGCCGCGATCGACCAGTTCGGTGAGCGCCAGGTCGAAGCCGGACTGGGCGCGGGGCCCGGTCCCCATCGACGTGCAGAAGCAGGTGCCGGCCGACTGGGTGCAGTTGACCGCGATGAGCAGGGCGTTGTGGCGCCGGGCGTGGTAAGGGGGATCGACGTACCGGTCGCTCTCGAAAACACGATCCAGGCGGGCGATGGCCGCCAGTTCGCAGGGACGGACGCCGAGAAAGGCCCGCCTGGCTGGCTGGGGCGGGTTGCCGAGGATGCGAAACGCCCCGTCGTCCCTGGTCCCTTCGAACAGCAGCAACTCGGGCGGGTGCAGGTATCGCTTCGGGCCCTGCGGTCCCAAGTTGTGGCCGAACAGGGCGGCGTCGCCGCGCTTCTTCAGCCGGTAGCGGCCGGAGGACTGATCGTCTCCCCAGCCGGCGGGAAGGTCCTCGACTCCTTCAATGACATCGCACGTGACGGCGCCGTCTCGCACGGTGGGGCCTACCACCTGGTAGCCCTGGTCTTTGAGGAGGGAAATCAGCGATGCCAGCGCGGGAACATCGAACGTCGCTCGCGCGCCGACAGCAGGCAGGGTCGTTTCCATCGCGACTCCTAGTTCGTTCGGCCACGGATGTGTAACCCCGAAAAGAGTGCATACCGCGTGCCAAAACCAACCTGTTGTAAAACTATAACTTACAGTCGGACTGCGACTTGCGCTTGGGTGAAATACCCCACTCGGGCTCTACCCTGAGCGCCCGTTGGCGTAGGACACACTGAACGCAACCGTCTGACACCCCGGATTGGGCTGCGCGACGCCAAGCTCCTTTATCGGACAAACGGGACCGAAAAGCAAGGGCCGCCTGCGGCGGCCGCTCGTCGCTCGTCGCTTGTCGCAACGGCGGCGGTCGGGCGGTGGCGTGTGCTTCGCATTGTGGAGTATCCTCAGGGCGAAGCGGTGGAAGCCCACGCTCAGGGATCGACGGGCGACGGGCGACAGGCGACGAGCGCTTCTATCCCACCTTGGCCCGGCGCTTCTCGTAGGCGTCGAAGCGATCGCGGTAGCTCTCGAAGCCGGCGCGGCCCATGAGGCCGAAGGTGAATTTCTTGCCGGCCTCGACTCCGGGCTGGTCGAAGGCGTCGATTCCGAGCATCTCGCCCACAAAGGCGGTCTGGAACTCCAGCAACTGGAAGAAGGCACCGAGGTGCTCTTCGTCCACCCGCTCGAGAGTGAAGGTTGAGTTGGGGTGACCCGCTTCGGTCAGCGCGGCGGCGGTGGCGCGGCATTCGGCGTCAATCAGCTTGGCCAGGTCCTGGCCGGCGAGGTAGTCGAACGCCTCCAAGTCCAGCTTTGTCTTGGGGATGCGGCCGGCGCTCCCGTGCTTCTGGACGGCCCAGAAGGTGAACGCTTTGTCGTTCGGCCCTCCGATATAGAGCTGTACTTGGGAGTGCTGATCGGTGGCGCCCAGGGCGGCCACGGGGGTCTGGCCGACGTTGACCACTTCGCCGGTGCGCAGCTTGGCTTTCCCGAGCGACTCGGCCCAGAGCTGCCGGAACCAGAATGCCGTGCCCCACAGGCGGTTCGAATAGGGGAACGCGACCTGAATGGGCTTATTCTTACGATTCCAGATCAGCCACTGATAAAGCGCGGCGCGCAGGGCGATGTTGCCGGCCAGGTCTTCGGCCCAGCAGGTCTCGGTCATGCGGGCGGCACCCTTCAGAATCTTGCGGATATCGATCCCGATCAGCGCCGCCGGAACCATCCCCACCGGCGTGAGCACACTGAAACGGCCCCCGACGTTGGCCGGAATCTCGAAGGTGCGATACTTCTCCCGCGCCGCCAACGTGGCCAGGTCGCCCTTTCCCGCCGACGTGACGGCCACGATGCGCTGGCTCGCCTTGCGGCCCAGTTTCTTCCCCATCCAATCGCGCACCATCAGGAACGTACCGACTGTCTCCGCGGTGGCACCCGATTTGGCGATGACCACCGCGAGAGTCTTTTTCGGGTCCATGGAGTCGAGCGCGCCGTCGACGAACGAGGGGTCGACGTTGTCCAGAATGACCAGGCGCGGGTTCTTGCGGGAAAACGCGGGCTGCACCGGATGCGGGCCGCGCATGGCGTTGTCGATGGCCCAGGCGCCCAGGGCGCTGCCGCCGATCCCCACCACGCAGACCGTTTCGTAGGAGCCGCGCACCTCGCCCGCGAACTTCAGGATGTCCTTCGCGGTGCGGGTGTCAGACGGCAGGCCGGGGAAGCCGACTTTCCCGGAATCGCTGATCTTCCGGAAGCCCTTGCGGGCTTCGATCGCTTTTGCGGAGTGGTCCTTGATTTCCGAGCGGGTGAGGCCGTGCTCGCCCACCATGTCGGCCGAAAGGTTGGTTGGATCGAATTGAATGTTCATAAGGCTTCGCCAGCTTTTAAGCTAGCAGCAAAAGGGGCGGGAGGGGCCGGGGAAGGGGACCGGGGCGATGGTTGGGAGGGGGCGCGAGAAGGGGTCCGGGACGATGGGTGGGAGCACGGTTGAGGAACGGTGCCGTCGGCGTGGCGGGACTTTAGAGAGACTTGCGAAATTCAGTTCGTCGCATCCGCGGCGGTGAAAGGGCTGAAAAGCGGCGACAGGCACCGCTGTCCACGCGCGCTCGAGAGCTATCCCGTTGACTGGGCGGACATGTCGCTTGGGACAGCGGAGCCAGTCACCGTTTTTCAGCGGAGTCTTCCGTCTGTCGGGTCAATCGTGGCGGAGGGTGTCTTCGCGCTCGATTTGGTCTAGGAGGGCCATCATTTGGGGGGCGGCGGCGGGGTTGGATCCGTAGCGGAGGCCGTTGTAGGCGTTGGTGAAGCTGGCCACCAGTTCGGAAGCCGGGGAGGCGGGCAGCATTTGGGCGAACTCGGCGGGCGTGACCCAGACGGGCTTCTCGAAGCCGCGGCGTTTGAGGTGGCGGAGCAGGCGCAGGTAGATCAGCGTGGCGTCCTGCGAGGAGGCGGCTCCGCGCTGAACCTGACGCACGCGGCTGAAGGTGCGCCACCAGGCCCAGAGGCGCGGTCCGGCCAGCCAGACGGCGAGCGCCAGCAGGATGGCGGCCAGGGAGGCCAGGCCGTAGCGGCGTCCCCAGCCCATTGCTGCCGCACTCCAGCGCCGGGCGCCGGTGCGAAGGCCGTAGATCCACTCGGTGCCGAAGGTGCGGCCGGAGTCTTCCATGCGCGTGGCCAGGGTGAGCTGGCGATCGAGATTATAGTTGAGGACCCATTCCTGCCAGAAGGTGTCGGCAGCGTCGAGGTAGAAACCGAAGCGGGCCCAGAGGGAAGCGCTGGGCTGGTCGGCGGCGGGAGGGGTGGGGTCGAGCGTGGTCCAGCCGCGGCGGGGAAGGTAGGCCTCAACCCAACTGTGAGCGTCGGAAGCGCGCACGATGTACCAGCCGCTCACGGGATTGTAGATGCCGCTCTGGAATCCCGTGACCACGCGCGCGGGGATGCGGAGCGAGCGGAGCATAACGGCCATTGCGGACGCGAAATACTCGCAGTGGCCTGCGCGGCGGGCGAACAGGAAATACGCCAGGGGGTCGGCGACCTCATTCTGGGGCAGGCGCGTGGTGTAACGGTAGGCGGTGCGGAGATGGTGCTCGAGGAGGCGGGCGCGGTCCTCATCGCCGGTGGCGCCTTGGGTGACGCGCTGGGCAAGCAGCGGAATGCGCGGGTCGAGCGGCGGCAGTTGGAGGTACGCGAGCTGCACGGAGAGGGGCGCGCGTTCCGGCGCATCCCGCGGCGTGGAGACGTCGTCGAGGAAACTGTAGACTCCGTAGCGCACGCCTTCGGTGTTGGGCATGCCCAGGCGGAAGCTGTTCCCGGGGGTCTCGATCAGCAACGGCGTGTTGATGAGGACCACCTCCGGCCGGCCGGCGAAGAACAGGACGTCGGAGGACATGGCGCCGAGCTGAACTTCGTACTGGATGCGGGCGCCGGGGCGCCACTGCTGATACGGCCCGGCGAGTTCCACCAGTCCCTGGTTGACGCGGAGTGGCGTGCCGGGCTCGGGGCGGTTGAACCAGCGGCGGCCGTCGAATTCGGCGAGCGACATGCCGCGCCATTTCATG
Source organism: Bryobacterales bacterium (assembly GCA_963841635.1). Classification (GTDB taxonomy): domain Bacteria; phylum Acidobacteriota; class Terriglobia; order Bryobacterales; family Bryobacteraceae; genus DASWZN01. Next base: position 4,592,900 of record CAWJDO010000002.1, on the reverse strand, counting down.
CCACCGGTGTGGCGGCCGCCGGTGATGCGCACGTGCATGACGGCGGTCTGGAGCTTCTGGATCTCGCCGATTTCGCCGAGGGTCATTTCGTTCGAGAATCCGGGGAGGTGGTAACGCTGCGGCACCAGGTGGCGGAAGGCGGCCTGGGCAGTGCGGGGGAGCAGGAAGAAGAGCCCGGCGGTGAGCAACAGAATGCCCAGGGACATGGAAACGGTCAGGGCCGCCAGGCGCCATTGCAGGCGCCGGACGCCGCCGCGCGCGAGATGGTGAGGTTTGCGAATGGAGCGGCGGATCTCGGAGCTGGCGAAGGTGGCCACGGCGAATGCCAGGAACAGAACCAGGAAGATGAAGAATGTCAGGCTGGCGGAGAGCACGGACGCCGCGAGGATTTCGAGGAAGCCGACCACGCCGAGGAAGACGTAGTCGCGCGTGGCGTGGGCGGTGAGCACCTTCACGACGGCCAGGAAGAAGACCAGATGCACCGTGGCGGCGAGAAAGTCGCCCGAGATCAGGAAGTAGTCGACGGGATAGAAGGCGACGTAGGCGAGGGTGATCACGGTGGTGGCGAGCGGCGGGATGCGGAAGCGGATGACGCCGATGACCATCAGGCTGCGCACGAGGAGGCCGAGGGCGGTGAGGATGGCGGTGGGCGGGTCGAGGTAGCCGGAGCCGAGGACGGCGAGGTATCCGCTCAGGACCAGGCCGAGAACGGAGAGCTCGAAGTAGCGGTCGACGAGTGCGGCTGCTGCGCCGTTCGGCGCGGGCGCTGCCGATCGCGCAGAGGCCGGAGTGTCCGCAGGGCCGCCCATATGGACCATTGTAGCCCGCGGGGGTCAGGGGACCGCCAAGCTTCATGCGTCAGCGAGCGGCTTCGGTGGGACAATAAGACATACATGCCGTTTTATCTTATACTCGCGAGCGCTTCCGAAACGGTGTGGCTCAACATCACCAACGCGGCGCTGGGGATCGCCGTGGTCCTGTTCTTCGGGCTGATTGTGGGGGCGGCGATTCGTGAGATCGGGCGGCACGCGGACGATGAGCGAGGGCGGAGTTCGTCGTCGAGATAGTGTTTTCGGACTCGCGGCGCTGCATGGCCGTTTGCCAGTCTCAACTCTGCGCTTTGTGGAAGACGAAAAAGAAGACGGCCACGGTAAGGGCGCCGAACGCATAGCTGAGCGCTGGGAACAGGGCAACTGGGGGTATGATCCCGTCAGCGACGCCCAGAATGGTGCGAACCAAATGGTAGGTCAGGACCGCTGTTACGAGAATGGTGCCGATCAACGCTAGCAGTGCCGCGCTCTTGAGGTTCATGCCCGGAGTATGAACGATGCGCGGGCACGCCGCAAGCTGGGGCGGCTTCAGTGGCTCCCCGAGTCGGGATCGGGCAGAAGCGTGCCGTTGCTTCGAAGACGGCGGACGTTGTACTGCTCGACCATAATCATCAGTGGCACGTTGTCTCCACCACAGCCTTCAGCGCCGCAGTCCTTGTCGAGATCCGGGAGTCTGACGATGCGCCCGTATACGACAGCCCACTCGTTCGCCACCTGCACTACTGAGACGCTACCTTTCAACTCAATCCGTGGCTCCTCGTGAGAGCCAAGTCTCGTGGTCCTGCGAACAGCCGCCAGCTTCGTAGCAACATCAGCGCGTTGGAGTGCGGGTCTGTTGCTCGGTGGCTTTGGCATTCCTTCTTCCCAGTCAGCCCAGATCTGGATCTTGTTTGACCAGACGTGTCCCCAGGTTTTAACCGGATGCTCGCAGCGGTCTTGAGCCAGGAATTCATAGTGGTCTTCGATGCCGACGCTGCTTTCCATGCGTCCGACGACGGCAACTACACTGTCGGCATATTGGTTGAGGTCGCCGAGTACTTCGCAAACGGTCAATACCTTCGCTTGGCTGGGGGTTACGGGCTGGCCGGGCGTGACGGCGGCTAGTGCCGCGAATACGGCGAGAACCTTCCAGAACGCAGGTCGCATTCAGCCGCTATCCTACAGCTTTTGCAATGACGCTATATCAGAGCTAACTGCTCCGAGGTTGGCTCGGCTCAACAATACCAGGGTTCGTTTAGAAAGGGTATGGCGGCGCGGGGGAGGAGGTCGTAGTTTTCGGGCATTGGGTCGGAGGTGGCGAGCTTCCAGATCTGGGCGAAGAGGTCGCGGCGGGAGCTCTGGCGGTCGCGGGCGACAAGGTGCAGAATGGCGGCGCTCAATTCGTCGAGGCTGGGGTCGGCGTGGCGCCAGGGGTAGATCAGCGCGGCTCGATCGAATTCTCCGATGGCCGATGCTATGTCGGGCAGCTCCAGCAGGCGCGAGTTGGTGGTGACCAGGAGGCGAAGACCGAGTTGCACGGGGGCCACGCGGTCCACCATGTCCAGTTCCACCAGCAGTCGCAGAAGGTCGCGGTAACCGTTCCAGGTGGTCCAGGGGCTGAAGGGGATGAAGGTGGGCGCGAGTTCGAGGCCGGCGTCGCGGCAGGCGTGCGCGACCTCGATGAAATCCGCTCGCGTGTGTCCCTTGTCGAGGCGGGCGAGCACTTCGTCCTCGATCGATTCGACGGCTGTGGTGACGAACAGGCAGCCGGTTTCGCGAAGCACGGGGATGAGGTTGGGGTGCTTCAGGAGATGCTCGACCTTGATGGTGACGTCGTAGGTGAGCTTGGGATAACGGTCGGCCAGCGCGTGAACGATTCGGATGGCGTGGGCGGGGCCGTTGAAGAAATCCGGGTCGCCGAAGGTAATGTGGCCGGCTCCGGCGATGACCTGGCGGCGGATGTCCTCCAGCACGACCTCGGGCGGGACGATACGGAAGTGGCCGTTGTAGACCGGGACGACGGGGCAATGGCGGCAGAGGTGCTTGCAGCCGCGGCTGGCCTCGGTGTAGCCGGCGAGGGTCACCGAGCCGTTCTGGTGCAGGTGGGCGTAATCGGCTAGCGGCGGCAGGCCGGTGCGGTCCGGGACCAGGAACTCCTGGCGAGCGGTGGAAACGGCGCTGGCGGGAGCGCTGTGCTCGATGGCGTCGGCGAGGGGCCGCTCGAATTCTCCTCCGATGACGATCTCGACGCCGAGGTCGCGGAGGTAGGCTTCGTTGAGCGGGGCGTAGAGGCCGAAGCAGGCGAGGAGCGCATTCGGGTTCAGTGCGCAGACGCGCTCGATGGCTCGGGCAGCCAGGCGCGTGGCGGTGTGCATGGGCAGGAAGAAGGCTACGACCTCTGCGTCTCGGACGGCGGGCTGGGGGAGAGACTGCACGGCGAGGTCGGCACAGTGGACGGCGTGGCCACGGGCGCGCAGCCAGGCGGCGGCCGAGGCCAAGCCGAACGGCTGGCGGCCCAGTTCGTAGGTGGAGACAAGGAGAACGCGCACGGCCTGACTACATTATGACGGGTGGGCGTGAAGATAGGGACAGCTGTCGAGCAGTATGGCTGGCAGAAGACCGGTCGTGGGACAGGCTCGAATTTCGCAAAAGCGGCGAAATTCGAGCCAGTCCCGATGCGCGACGGAAGCTACGACAGTGCTAGGTCTTGGTGAAGTACAGGGTTGTGGCGCGCGACAGGTCCTCGCGGTCGGCGCGCGGGGCGCGGCCTTCGTAATTGCTGATCGAGACCAGGATGTTGCAGATGTCTGCCGGGTAGCAGGCGCGGAGTTCCAGGCATCCGTGCTGGTAGCAAAGCTTGCGCAACCAACCCGCGCTCTCGGGCTCGGCAGGCACGTTGCGCGCGGTCATGACGCGGCGGAAGATCTCGTCGAACAGCACTTCGTCCACGGCTTCCACGAAGATCTTGTTCTGGAGGCGGCGAAGGAACGCCTCGTCGGCCAGTTCCCGCGGGTCGAGGTTGGTGGCGAAAACCACCAGGGTCTCGAAGGGGATCTGGAACTTGACGCCGTAGCGGAGCGAGAGGTAGTCAACGCGGCGATCGAGGGGCACGATCCAGCGGTTCAGCAACTCGCGCGGGGCCATGAGCTGGCGGCCAAAATCGTCGATCACCAGGACGCCGTTGTTGGCCTTCAACTGCAGGGGTGCGGCATAGACGCCGGTCGCCTCGTCGAGGCGCAGCTCGAGCATGCTGGGGACCAGTTCGCCTCCGGTGACGACGGCGGGGCGTCGGCACATGACCCATCGCGGGTCCATATCCGCCGTGTCGCTCTGCAGGGGCTCGTGGACTACGGGGTCGAAGAGCTGGATGATCTGCCCATCCACCTCGATGGCGTAGGGGACGACGATGGTGTCGTGATAGACACGCAGGATCCTCTCGGCGAGGCTGGTCTTGCCGCTGCCCGTGGGGCCGTAGAGGAAGATGGAGTTCTGGGAGATGATCGAGGGGCCGAGCTGGTCGAGCAGGCTGTCGGAGAGCACCAGGTCGGTCAAGGCCTGGCGCAGCGACTTGCGGTCGATCTTCACCTTGGCGGCCTGGGCCTTCACCAGCCGGGTGTACTGGCGCAGGGAGACGGGCGCGGCGCCGGCATAGTGACTGATCTGAAAGCGGTCGTTGGCCAGGCTGCGGCCTTGCACGGTGAGGTTGAAGGAGTAGTCGTTGCCGACCATGCCCTTCACCTCCAGCAACTGCTGCTGGCGCAGGTCGCGGAAGACGGCCTCCAGCACCATCGGAGACAGCTTGAGGGCCTTGCCGAGACCCTGGAGCGTGCTGATTCCGGAGATATAGGTCCGGCGCAGAACCAGGTCCGTTATCAAGGCCTGGGGGATGCCGGTGGCCTCAACCGATTCGGGGGGAGGCGGGCAATAGACGGGTGCTGCAAGCGATACCATGGTGTCTCATTCTAGTCGAAAACGGGCGCGGCGTGCGAGGAGAATGTGCTGGGTGCTCATCCGGTCGAGGTCCTGGAGTGTGACGGCCAGTTCTTGGGCCGCCCCCCTCCGAATGGTCCCATCGCGCATTGCCTTCAGCAACTCTCCTTCGGCGATGTCCGAGTGGTCATCCCACCACTTTGCTTCTTCCGCTTCGCTGTCGAATTTCGGAACCTTCGGTCGATCGGCTTTCATGGGCATATTGGAATCCCTACTTGATTTCGGGACTGTTGGGGGTGGCGGGCTCGGAGCCCCAGTTTTCGCGGACCACCTTGCTCTGATCGGAGAAGAAGGTGCGGCGGCCGGTGGTGCCGAAGTTCACGGGGTTGGCGTTGATGGTGTAGCTGGCCGGTCCGCCGGTCAGGGTGAACTGGTAGCCGGTCTTGACGCCCTTCGCGAGGTCTGCGGGCACCAGGTTGGCCCCGGTAGGTCCGAGTTCTTCGAGCTTGGTGGCGAACCTGACGAACCGCGAGAAGTACCGGGTTTGAGCCCGTTGGATGGTCACGAGCTGCTGGAGGGCGGCCTGTTCCCGGGCGCGAATTGCTGTGCGGTCGGGCTCAGGCCTCTCCCGGAAATGCAGCGCCGCCACTAAGGCCAGGACGATCAGGACCCAGACACCGGGAAGGACACTCCTCGGCGCGGACGGGCGAGGCGGAGCGTCGTCCACCATGCCCTACTTGATCTCAGGGCTGTTGACGGTGGCCGGCTCGGCTCCCCAGTTTTCGCGGACCACGTTGCTTTGGTCGGAGAAGAAGGTCCGGCGGCCGGTGGTGCCGAAGGTCACCGGGTTGGCGTTGATGGCGTAGCCGGTCGGTCCGCCGATCAGGGTGAACTGGTAGCCGGTCTTGATGCCCTTGGCGAGGTCGCCGGAAATCAGGCCGGCGGCGGTCGGACCTTCAGGACCACCCTCGGGCGGGCCGAGCTCCTCGAGCTTGGTGGCGAAGCGGCCAAACTGGGAGTAGTACTGGGTTTGAGCGGCCTGGATAGTCTGGATCTGCTTGATGGCAGCCATCTCACGGGTGTGGCTGAGGACACTGCCCACCTTCGGCAGGGCGATGGCCATGATGGTGAGGATGATCGCCATCACTATAAGAAGCTCGATCAGGGTGAATCCCCGGCGTCTGCTGTTCTTCATGAGCGTCCTCCGACAGCCATTTTCGCAAAAACGACAGGTGGGAGTCGCTGCTCCACACCTCTACTAAGCATTAGACGCTACGGCGGGGCTTACCGTTGAATGAATCCTTCGGAGGACCGCCAGCAGGGGGGCCAGGCGGTCCAGGCGCAGGGCGTTCGGACCGTCGGACAGGGCGCGCTCGGGGGCTTCGTGAACCTCGACGAAGAGGCCGTCCACGCCGGTGGCAACGGCCGCGCGCGCCAACGGTTCGATGAACTCGGCTTGGCCTCCCGAGGCTGTTCCTGTGGATCCGGGCAGTTGCACGCTGTGGGTGGCGTCGAAGACCACGGGGTAGCCCAGGGCTCGCATGATGGCGAGACCGCGCATATCCACTACCAGGTTGTGATAGCCGAAAGTGGTGCCTCGCTCGGTGAGCAGGATTCGCGAGTTCCCCGTAGAAGCGACTTTGTCGGCGGCCAGGCGCATGTCTTCAGGGGCGACGAATTGGCCCTTTTTGATGTTGACGATGCGGCCGGTCCGGCCGGCTTCGATGAGCAGGTCGGTCTGGCGGCAGAGGAAGGCGGGGATCTGGATGATGTCGGCCACTTCGGCGGCGGGGCCGGCTTGGGCGGGCAGGTGGATATCGGTGAGGATGGCGTAGCCCTCGGCCTTCAGGCCGGCCAGAATCCGCAGGCCCTCTTCGGGGCCGGGGCCTCGCCAGGAGCTTAGGCTGGAGCGGTTGGCTTTGTCGAAGGAGGCTTTGAAGATGAAGGGGCTGGCGATGGCCGCGATCTCGCGGGCCAGGAAGTGGACGTGAGCTTCGCTTTCGATCACGCAGGGGCCGGCGATCAGGGCCAGGGGGTGGCCGGGGCCGAACGAGAGCGGGCCTAGTTGGATGGTCATGGGATTACCCCAGATGGCACGGAGGCGGGTCTGGAGACCCGCTGCAGGACTGGAGTCCTGCCCCACCTAAAGAGGGTCTTTGCCACATCGGTCATACGTTGGCGGGCTCTAGTTGGCGGGCAGGGCGCTCACGCTTCGCTCGGAAGGCGGCGGCGGCGCCTATGAAGGCCGCGAACAGAGGATGCGGTTCTAGGGGCCTCGACTTGAATTCGGGGTGGAACTGGCAGCCCAGGGCCCAGGGGTGATCCGGCAGTTCGCAGATTTCGACGTAGACGCCGTCGGGCGTTTCTCCGGCCAGGCGGAGGCCGGCTGCGGTCAGAACCTCCTGGTAGTCGCGGTTGAATTCGTAGCGGTGGCGATGGCGCTCGCTGATCTCGCGCTTTCCGTAGGCCTGGTAGGCGAAGCTGCCCTCGGCCAGCAAGCAGGGGTAGGCGCCCAGGCGCATGGTGCCGCCCAGGTCGTCGATGCCCTTCAATTCGCGCAATTTGTAAATGACGCGGTGGGGCGCCGCGGTGTCGAACTCGGTGGAATTGGCTCCGGCGAGGCCGCACACGTTGCGGGCGTACTCCACTACGAGCATTTGCATGCCCAGGCAGATGCCGAAATAGGGCACCTTGCGCTCGCGGGCGAAACGGACGGCTTCGATCATCCCTTCGCAGCCGCGCTTGCCGAATCCGCCCGGGACCAGGATGCCGTCGTAGGCGTCCAGGGCTTCGACGGCGCCAGGTTCGGTGAACTGCTCGGAGTTGATCCAGTGGATCCCGACCTTCACGTTGTGGGCCAGGCCTCCGTGGAGCAACGCTTCTTTCAGGCTCTTGTAGGAGTCTTCGTAGGTGGTGTACTTGCCCACCAGGCCGATGGAAACTTCGCTGGCCGGATTCTTGAGGCGGTGGACCATGGCGCTCCACGCCTCCAGTTGCAGCGGGCCGGATTCCAGGTGGAGCAGGCGCAGGACGCGCTCGTCGACGCCCTGCTCGGCAAAGCCGAGGGGCACCGCGTAGACCGACTCGACATCGAAGGCGCTGATGACGTTTTCTACGTCCACGTCGCAGAACAGCGCGATCTTTTCCTTGATCTCCGTCGAGAGGACATGCTCGCTGCGGCACAGCAGGAGGTCGGGCTGAATACCGATTTCCCGGAGTTCCTTGACGCTGTGCTGGGTGGGCTTGGTCTTCAGCTCCTGGGCGGCGTTGATCCAGGGGACCAGCGTGACGTGAACGAAGATGGCGTTTTCGCGGCCGACTTCGTGGCGGAACTGGCGGATGGCTTCGAGGAACGGGAGCGACTCGATATCGCCGACGGTGCCACCGATTTCGACGATGACGACATCGACTCCCGGGGAGACTTTTCGGATGGCGGCCTTGATCTCATTGGTGACGTGGGGGATCACCTGGACGGTCTTGCCCAGATAGTCGCCGCGCCGCTCTTTGGTGATGATGCGTTCGTAGATGCGGCCGGAGGTGACGTTGTTGGCCTGGGTGAGTGGCGCGTGGGTGAACCGCTCGTAGTGTCCGAGGTCGAGATCGGTTTCCGCGCCGTCGTCGGTCACGAACACCTCGCCGTGCTGGAACGGGCTCATGGTGCCGGGGTCGACGTTGAGATAGGGGTCGAACTTCTGAAGGGTGACTCGCAGTCCGCGACTCTCGAGCATGCACCCAATCGAGGATGCCGCAATGCCCTTGCCGAGCGAGGAGACTACTCCACCGGTTACAAAGATGTACTTGGCCATCGTCCTTGGTTTGCCATTTGGGGGTTGTCGGCGATTTGAAAGAGCCGCTCAACCTGTTCCAGATCCTGGGGTGTGTCTACGCCGAGGGACTCGTAGTCCGTTTCGGCGACCCGGATCTTGAAGCCGTTCTCAATTGCCCGCAACTGCTCCAGCCGTTCGGCCTGTTCAAGGGGGCCGATCGGCAACTGAGGGTACGCGAGCAGAAACTCACGCCGGTACACGTAGAGGCCGGTGTGCTTGTAGTGCGCGGCATCCCCGCCATCGCGGACCGCGGGGATGGCGGCGCGGGAGAAATAGATTGCGTTGCCATCGCGGTCGGTCACCACTTTCACGACGTTGGGGTTGGCGACCTCGGCTGGATCTTCGATCCGTTTTTTGAGGGTGGCCATGGGGATTTCGGGGTTGTCATCGATGGCCAGAATGGCGGCGTCGATGGCGGCCGGATCGATCAACGGCTCGTCGCCCTGGATGTTTACGATCAGCTCGGCGTTCTCGGCCGAAGCTACCTCTGCAGCCCGGTCGGTGCCCGAAGGGTGGTCGGCGCGGGTCATGCGTACGGGAGCGCCGAAACGGCGGGCTTCGGCGAAGATGCGGTCGTCGTCGGTGGCGATCACCACCCGGCCCAGATAGCGGGCCTGGCTGGCGCGCTCGAAGACGTGCTGGAGCATGGTTTTACCGGCGATCATAGCGAGGACTTTCCCAGGAAAACGCGAGGAGCCAAACCGGGCGGGCACAACCCCCAAAATCCTACCGTGCACGTTCGATGATATCACGAGTCCGGCGGGTGGCCGGAGTGCTGTTGAGGCTGAGGAGCTCATTTTGGGGATGGGCCGCGGGGCTGCCTGCTTTTGGCGACGCACAGCCGGGGCACAACCCGGCGCGGGCGCTGTCCGAGAACGGGCATCCGAATCTGATTCGCGACTCGGACGGGAGGCGCGGGGGACGTGTAAAAAGTGGCCGCTTTTTGGACCAGGTTCATGCTGCACTTTTCTTTTGCAGGCGGGCAGACATCGGCGGGAGGTGTAGACGGCGATGAAAAGTGATGACGGGAACGGAGTGGACGGGCGCCGATGGGAGCTTCGCGTCGCGGGCAACATCGGGCGGGGGGTGTAGACGTGATGAAAAATGATGACGGAACTGAGGGCGCGGCCTGGGGCGCCCGCTGATGTAGAGCTCGCGCTGCGGGCAACACCGGGCGGGGTGTAGACGTGATGAAAAATGATGACGGAACTGAGGGCGCGGCCTGGGGCGCCTGTTGATGTGGAACTCGCTGCTGCCGGGCAACATCGGGCGGGGTGTAGATGTGATGAAAAATGATGACGGGAAGGGAGGGCACGGCTTGGGGCGCCCGCTGACGTGGAACTCGCGCTGCGGGCAACATCGGGCGGGGTGTAGACGTGATGAAAAGTGATGACGGGAACGGAGGGCGCGGCTTGGGGCGCCCGCTGATGTGGAACTCGCGCTGCGGGCAACATCGGGCGGGGTGTAGACGTGATGAAAAATGATGACGGGAACTGAGGGCACGGCTTGGGGCGCCCGCTGACGTGGAACTCGCGCTGCGGGCAACACCGGGCGGGGTGTAGACGTGATGAAGAGTGATGACGGGAACTGAGGGCACGGCTTTTTGAGACACAACGGCCTGGAGACGTGGAACACCGACTCGAAGATAGCTCAGGGCGGGACGTTGTCATCGCATCACGATTCGCAAGCGGCTGAAACGCGGGCAAATCGAGACATGCTGTTTGTGTGACTCGCCGCGCGAGAACTATGCGCCCGCCGTGTTGCATACTATCAGGTGAATTACTCCTGTTCGTTCTGAAATCGGAACAGAAGTGCCCGGCTCACTCGAGAATCAGGTCCGGGGGGGGGGGGGGGGCTCTAAGCCTATGGTTCTTCAGGATACGTTTATGCTTTGTTCTGATTTCGGAACAAATTACCAAAAATCGACACAAGTGACCCGAATAACCGTAAACTTCTTTTAATTCGCGCCGGACCTTAGCCGGAGGACATCACCCGGCGCGATCGAGAAGGAGAACGACATGCACTCGCTCCATTTGATCGCGCTGGGAACCGTACTGGCAATCCCAGCGCTCGCCCAGCCCACCGCCGTCGCTCCGCAGCCAGTCGCGCAACGGGATCCGCAGGCGCTATCCCTGCTCAGCCAGTCTCTGGCCGCCATGCTCAAGGGCCGGCCCATTTCGGACGTCAAACTGCAAGCCCAGGTCACCCAGACCGCCGGTTCCGAAACCGACACCGGCTCGGCAACTCTAGAGGCCGCCGCTTACGACAAGGGCAAGATGGACCTCGGGTTTACCTCGGGGAGGCGCGCTGAGACCCGCAACGGTTCCGCAGGCGTCTGGAGCGCTGCAGACGCGCAGAACCACCCCGTCGCGCTGCACAATACCTGGACTGCCGCAGCCTGGTTCGCGCCCGCCCTGGTCATTCAATCCTGGGTGCAGGATTCCTCCTTCTCGCTCAGCTACGCCGGTCTTGAAGACCGCGACGGCGCCAAGGTGTTGCATATTCGTGCCGCGCGAAACGCAGCAGGCGCCGCGGACATCGCGGCCCTGAGCGCCACGGACCTCTACCTCGATCCCCAATCGCTTATGCCGGTGGCTCTGGCGTTCAATACCCACCCCGACGACGACCTCGGCGTGAACCTACCGGTCGAGGTCACCTTCGCAAGCTACCAGACCTTCAGCGGCATGCTCGCCCCATCGCGAATTCGGAGCTTTCTGCAGAATTCGCTGCTTTTGGACTTTTCCGTAACCGCGACCAGCGCCAACAACGGGCTCGCCTCCAGCGACTTCCTGGTGCCCTAAGGAGACACGTCATGATCCCGCGCACACTCAAATACTGCATCCTCCTGTCCCTACTCGCGTCCGGCCCAGCATTGGCGCAGCCCACTGCTGGCCTGCCCCCGTTCGGCAGCTTCAGCGGAGGCCCGGTCGATACCATCGACAACGCCAATCTGAACGTCCATTTCGAAGTCCCGATCGTCAGTAAAGCCGGCCGGGGATGCCTTTCACCTACAGCCTGACCTATGACAGCTCCATATGGATGCCGGTCACGACCGGAGGCACCACGGCCTGGACTCCCGTCACCAACTGGGGCTGGGGCAATCTCACTCAGGCTTCGCAGAGCATGACGGGCTATGTCACCTTCCGCACTACGCTGACCGGGGGCTGCACCAACGACGGCCACACTTTCTGGTACTGGGACCAGTTCGACCAGTTCTATTATCACGACCCCTTCGGCGGCGTGCACTCTGTGCCTGCCATGACCCTCTCCGACTGGAGTTTCCGTGGCGCACCCTGCGGAGGCGGGGCACCAGCCACGATGACCCAGCCTATCAACGACGGGTCCGGCTACACCGTGACCGCGGCCGCCAGCTATGGCACCGCTAACCTCTCCTCGGCAATGAACGCCGATGGAACCGCCGTAGCCCCCATCGGCCTGAGCGGCGCTGCGACCAGCACCGACAGGAACGGCAATCAAATTACAGCCAGCTACAACGCGGGCGTGACGACCTTCACGGACACGCTTAATACCACAGCGCTGACGGTTTCCGGCAGCAATCCAGTGACGCTCTCCTTCACAAATCCGCAGGGCGGCAGTTCTTCCTACACGGTGACCTATGGCCCAAAGACGGTCCAGACCGCATTCGGCTGCAGTATCTCCGAGTACGGTCCAACGGCCGTAAACCTTGTAACGAGCATCGGCCTGCCGGACGGAACGTCGTATGCCATCGTCTACGAACAGACGCCGAACCACGCGCCCAACGTTACCGGCCGGATCGCCAGCATCCAATTGCCAACCGGCGGCACAATCAGGTACACCTATACCGGCGGCAGCAACGGCATTAACTGCGGAGACGGAAGCGCCTCCGGTCTCAGCCGCCAGACGCCGGATGGCACGTGGAGCTATTCGCGCTCGGGCAGCACCACGACCATCGGAGATCCCGCCAGCCATCAGACCGTGTTGACCTTCCAGGGGCTCTACGAGACGCAGCGCACCGTCAGTCTTGGAACGGGTTTGGGCCTGACCGTCGCCACCTGCTATAACAACAACTGCTCGACCGCGCCAATTCTGCCGATCAACCAAGTGGCTGTGACCCGGACCCTGCCGTCGGCCACCAGCAGTTCCGTCCAGTCGAAAGCGGTTACCGTGTACAACTCCAGCGGCCTGCCGACAGAGGTTGACGAGTACGGCTACGGACTGCCATCGCCAACGCCGACGCCAGGCCCCCTGGTCCGCCAAACCACGATCTCCTACGCCAACTTCGCGAGCGGCCCGGTGGACCGGCCGTCCCTGGTCACGGTCTACGACTCCAATGGGGACACAGCCGCGAAGACCAGTTTCCAGTACGATATCGGTACCCTCTACAGCACGTCGGAGCCGCAGCACGTGGCGGTTGCGCAGGGCTGGTCGCGAGGCAACGTCACCGGCATCACGCGGTACTCGGCCGCGGCCGCGCATCTTGACCAGAGCTTCACGAACTACGACACCGGCAACGTCCGGACGGCCACGGATGTGAACGGCGCAGTGACGACCTACAATTATGGGACGGGGTCCTGCGGCAACTCTTTCGTCACCAGCACAACGCTACCTCTCGCCACGCTCACCACCTCCGCAGCCTGGGATTGCACCGGAGGCGTGCAGACCTCTGCCACGGACGCCAATAACCAGACCACGACCATTGGTTACACCAACACAGCCGGCAACGCGAAATTCTGGCGGCCGGCATCGGTAGCCGCTCCGGCTTTTCCAAACAATCCGAGCGGAGCAAGCACCGCCATTACTTATTCCGGCGCAAACGCGGTGGAAAGCGCGCTGAAGTTCAACAGCAATCTCTCGACAGTGGACACACTGGCCACGCTGGACAGTCTTGGCCGCCCGCACATCGGCCAGACGCTCCAGTCGCCGGGAGGCCAGTATGATTCGGTGGAGACCGATTACGATTCCCTTGGCCGCCCATGGCGCGTGACGGTACCTTACAAGGCCGCAGCGGGCGGCGGGCTTCCCAGTGGGCCCGCGACGGTCACGTACTACGACACCCTGAGCCGGCCATCCCAGGTCGTTCAGGTGAACAACACCGGCGGCTGGATAGGTTGGACGAACTATACTTACAGTCAGAACGACGTTCTGGTGGAGATCGCCCCGGCCGGGACCGGAGACAGCTCCACCAAGAAGCGCCAGCTCGAATATGATGCACTGGGCCGGCTTATCTCGGTCTGCGAGGTGAGCTCCGCCGGGCCAGCCGGCAGTTGCAACCAGCACACCGCTGTGCCGGGAGATCACGGGTTCTTGACCTCCTACAGTTACCAACCCGACACGTTGCGCAACGGCAACTCTGTCTTCGCCGTCTCGCAGAGCGGCCAGCTCCGGACCTACAAATATGACTGGCTGGGCCGCGTGATCTCGGAACAGAATCCGGAGACCAACGGCGGTGCGGCTTACAATTATGCCTACGACACCGACGGAACCTGCGGGACTTCGAAGGGTGACCTTGTGAAGCGGACCGACCCGGTGGGCAACACCACCTGCTACGCGCGCGATGCGCTGCACCGCGTGACCGCCGTCACCTATCCCAGCGGGCTTTACGCCGGCAACACGCCCCAACGCCACTACGTCTACGATTCCGCTACGGTCAACGGCCAGACCATGGCCAACGCCAAAGGCCGTCTGGCGGAAGCCTACACCGGGACCGGTTCGCCCAAAATCACGGACCTGGGCTTCAGCTACTCGCCGCGCGGAGAGGCGGCCGACCTCTGGCAGTGGAGCACCAACTCGGGCGGCTGGTATCACGTCGCCGGCGCCTACTGGCCCACCGGACCCACCGGGTTGCTGAACACCCTGACCGCCCCCGGGCTTCCCGTGTTCACCTATAATCCGGATGGGGAGGGCCGCGTCGGCTCGGTCCAGGCCGGCAGCGCGTACCTGGTGAGCGGCACGCAATACAACGATTTCCGTTCGGGCTGGCTGCCCATGGTGGTGAACCTGGGCGCGGCGGGCTCGGGCGACAAGGATACTTTCACCTTCGACACCAACACCGGGCGGATGAGCCAGTACCAGGCCACGCTCGCCAACACCTCTTCGCTCACCGGCACCCTCACCTGGAACGGCAATGGTTCGCTGGCGCAACTGGGCATCGTCGATCAGTTCTACCCCGCCAACAACCAGACCTGCAGCTACACGCACGACGAGCTGGCCCGGATCAGCAAGGTGGACTGCGGCAGTGGCTTCTGGGGACAGACCTTTGCGTACAACGACGCCTTCGGCAACGTCACCAAGGCGGGCATCGTGGGGCGGCAGGGCGGCGATTACACGCCCACCTATAGCCCGTCCACGAACCAGATCTCGTGCACCGGCTGCGGCTACGATTCCAACGGCAACTTGACGGCCGACGCTCCGCAGCCCGGCGGCCACACCTACGCCTGGGACGCGGAAGGCAAACTAAGCGAGTACAACGGCGGCGCCGCGCTGGTGTATGACGCTTTGGGCCGCCGCGTGGAGCAGCCCGGAGCCCAGATTCTCTACGGCCCGGGTGGCGGCAAGCTGGCTCTGATGAGCGGCCAGGCCGTGACGAAGGCTTTCGTGCCACTGCCGGGCGGGGCGACGGCGGTGTACAACGGAGGCACGCTGACTTATTACCGCCATCCGGACTGGCTGGGCTCGTCGCGGCTTGCCTCCAAATCGTCTGACCACACGGTCTACTACGATGGCTCCTACGAGCCGTTCGGACAGAGTTACGGAGAGAGCGGGACAGTGGACCACAGCTTCACCGGGCAGAACCAGGACCTGGTGCCGAACTTCCTGTACGATTTCCCGGCCCGCGAGTATCAGCCTGGCGCAAGCCGCTGGCTCTCGCCCGATCCGGCGGGTTTGGCGGCCGTCGATCTGGCGAATCCGCAGTCTTGGAATCGGTACGGCTATGTCAACGGCAGCCCACTTAACAGCGTCGATCCGCTTGGTCTCGACACACTCTATTGCCAGAGAGTAAACGCGTGCAAAGAGGCGGTCCTGCACCAGGGCAAGAATGACGACAAGGGCGTCTACGGCGCGGCCCTGTTCATGGCCAGCTCGGGGATGATGTCGCAATCCATCACATCCACTACCACATTCACGTTCACGTTCAGTTACCTGGATAGCGACGTAGTAACGATGTCCGACCCCGATACCGGCGAGGTGTTTGCGTCGCTCGGCGCAGGTCAAACGGGCGTATCGGTGTCGAGCGAGACGACTCTGAGCTACTCCGACCCGGTGTCGACCCCGAGCTACTCCGACCCGATCGCTGTGTGGGGTCGTCCCCTGCCGACGCCAACCCCGGTGCGGGGGCCCGTGCCGACACCATTGCCCCCAGCCAAGCAACCAGCCAAGCCCGAACACCCTCACACAACGCCCTGGTACGTCTGTATGGTGAGCCCCAGCTCCTCGCTGGACATCTTTGCAATGACAAGGCAGATGCGGCCGCAAGCGCCGATGCTACACGAGCCATACGAAGAGGAGTGGGGAGCGTACGCAGGGTACAGTTCTCCTGGGAACAAGAAAGCCACCGCCGGAGCTCTCGCGGCGGACTACGCGGCGGCTGTGATTGAGTGCTTCCAGGAGAGACCATAGGACCGGAGCATCCTGGAGCCTGACGACATGACGCCATCTCCCAAAGAGTTCGCCGACGAGGTGAGAAGGAGACAGAAGAACCTCGTGTGGCCCGATTTCGTCGTGAACGGCGGGCTGGTGGACGGGTTTCTGGTGCGGGGTTCCGCAGGCGCCCCGCTGGTTCAAAGAATCGGAGCGTGGTTGTTCGGCTTGACATTCTTGGGCCAAGCCGCGGTTTTGCTCAGTATCGCCTTGGACCAACGATTGTGGTTCGTAGCCCTCTTCTCCGTCGCGTGGATGCTGCTCGGATTGACGGTCTGCCGCAGCGCTCTCCGAGGGCGGAAGGCGAGGCATGACAGGGAGAGCGATTAAAGGTAGGGCCGTTCCCGACGGCACCTATCGAAGAGGAGGGGCGGCTGTAGCCGCCCCGCATGCCGCTGTGTCAGACACGCAAGACTTGACGAGATGGGCTCGCTCGACGGCTGTGTTCGTGCTGCATCTACTGGTGGCTGTCGTGGGGACCGCCATAGTTGAATTCCCGTACACGCCCCGGCTTCTGGCTTCCGGGGCTGCGATCTCCATTCCCAACGTTCTGAAAGCGGACCTCCTGACCTCGGTTACCGCTCTTGGCCTGGGATGCAGCGTGTACTGGCGTTGGCGTGCTCGTCCGGCAAAATGGGTCTGGGTGGCGGGCGCCTCCCTGCTTTTGCAACGGGTTATCGTCACGCTGGACGGCAGCCACGGCGGGTTTTGGGAACTGTCGGGACCGGGTCCTTCTCCAGACATCCAAGGTTTCACCAACTGGGTCCAGGGCACGATTCCGTGCCTGCGCACGGCTTTCTACTCGGTCGGCGCCTTCTGCTGCTCCCGCCTACTCTTGCGCGTGCAGGAACCAGAAGCGCCGCGCTAGGACCCTGCCGACGTTAGGGAGTGTTACATACGCCCGGCTCACGGACACAACCGGATCAAATTCGCGCCCACCGCCCCCCTACCACTCCGCATACGCCGTCCCGTCGGGCGCCTTGTCCGTGCTCTTGGTGTATACGTCGAACACGTTCTGCCCGCCCCAACCCGTCGAGTCCGGATCGTCGCGCGTGCTCCGCAGCCCCCACTCGAACGAGTTCGTCATCGGGTCTTTGGGAATGCGCCGCAGGTGGAACCTGCGGGACCTCGAAGGGTGATCTTGTGAAGCGGACCGGCCCAGTGGGCAACACCACACACCACCTGCTTCGCAAGTGATGCCCTGCACCGCGTGACGGCGGTGACGTATCCGAGCGGCCTCTATGCCAGCGTCACCCCCCAACGCCACTACGTCTACGATTCCGCTACGGTCAACGGCCAGACCATGGCCAACGCCAAAGGCCGTCTGGCGGAAGCCTACACCGGGACCGGTTCGCCCAAAATCACGGACCTGGGCTTCAGCTACTCGCCGCGCGGAGAGGCGGCCGACCTCTGGCAGTGGAGCACCAACTCGGGCGGCTGGTATCACGTCGCCGGCGCCTACTGGCCCACCGGACCCACCGGGTTGCTGAACACCCTGACCGCCCCCGGGCTTCCCGTGTTCACCTATAATCCGGATGGGGAGGGCCGCGTCGGCTCGGTCCAGGCCGGCAGCGCGTACCTGGTGAGCGGCACGCAATACAACGATTTCCGTTCGGGCTGGCTGCCCATGGTGGTGAACCTGGGCGCGGCGGGCTCGGGCGACAAGGATACTTTCACCTTCGACACCAACACCGGGCGGATGAGCCAGTACCAGGCCACGCTCGCCAACACCTCTTCGCTCACCGGCAACCTGACCTGGAACGGCAACGGTTCGCTGGCGCAACTGGGCATCGTCGATCAGTTCTACCCCGCCAACAACCAGAACTGCGCCTACACGCACGACGAGCTGGCCCGGATCAGCAAGGTGGACTGCGGCAACGGCTTCTGGGGACAGACCTTTGCGTACAACGACGCCTTCGGCAACGTCACCAAGGCGGGCATCGTGGGGCGGCAGGGCGGCAGTTACACGCCCACCTATAGCCCGTCCACGAACCAGATCTCGTGCACCGGCTGCGGCTACGATTCCAACGGCAACCTGACGGCGGACGCACCGCAGCCCGGCGGCCACAGCTACGCCTGGGACGCGGAAGGCAAACTAAGGCAGTACAACGGCGGCGCCGCGCTGGTGTATGACGCTTTGGGCCGCCGCGTGGAGCAGCCCGGCGCCCAGATTCTCTACGGCCTGGGCGGCGGCAAGCTGGCGCTGATGAGCGGCCAGAATCCGCAGAGTTGGAAGCTCGACAGCATGGACCCCTCGGGCTCGATCGGCTTGATTCGGTGGAGTGCACGCCCGGCCGCTATCAGGATCGAAAATGCGACGCAAAGTG
The DNA here is from genome assembly GCA_963841635.1 of Bryobacterales bacterium. GTDB lineage: Bacteria > Acidobacteriota > Terriglobia > Bryobacterales > Bryobacteraceae > DASWZN01. Next base: position 4,574,387 of record CAWJDO010000002.1, on the reverse strand, counting down.
CAGGAGGCGGTCCTCCACCAGTTGAAAGACGCCGACTTGAACCCGTTCGACATCCTCTATTGGGAACCGGCTGACGTTCTCAACAGCAGGCGCGGGAGGCTCTTGTCGAGACACGACCGGATGGACCACCAGGAATCGCAGACGCTGACCGCACGCTCGGGATAGAATGAAGCCGGAGGGGATACATCATCATGAACACTGCAGAACGAGTTGGCTGGTTGCTGATCGGGGGGGCTATCGGTGCCGGGATTGCACTGCTTTACGCTCCGGTGTCGGGGAAAGAAACGCGAAAGCTGATCCGGCGGAAGGCTGAGGACGCGCGGGACACCGTCGTCGAGGCCAGTGGGCAGGTTCGAGACAGGGTCTCCGAGGCCAGCGAATCCGTCGCGGACGCGGCGCGCGAAGTGTATCGGAAGGGCGCGTCGATGGCCGCGGGCGCGACGGGGCTTTACGAGTCCGGCCGGCGGATCGTTAAGGGCTGAGGCGTCCCATGGCTTCGGAAACCGCGGTTCCCGTTGAGAGCCTCGCGCCTTTTCAGAATGAGCCGACTGTTGCCTTTTCGGTGGCCGAGAATCGCGCCGCCATGGAGCGCGCGCTGGCCCAGGTTCACGCCCAGCTCGGGCGCGGGTACGACATCCTGATCGCCGGCCAGCGCTTTAAGACCGGCGACAAACTCACGTCGCTGAATCCGTCGCATCCGGCCGAGGTCGTCGGCGTTCATCAGAAAGCCACGCCCGAGCTGGCCCGGCGGGCGGTCGAGGAGGCCTACGCCTTCTTTCCGGAATGGAGCCGCACGCCTGTCGCCGAGCGCGTGGCCATGCTGGTGCGGGCCGCCGCCATCATCCGCGAGCGCAAGCTGGAGTTCGACGCCTGGCTGGTCTATGAGGCCGGCAAGACCTGGGTCGAAGCCGAAGCCGACGTCTCCGAGGCCATCGACTTCCTCGAATACTACGCCCGCGAGATGGTGCGCCTCAGCACGCCGCCGGAACTGCTGCAGCTTCCCGGCGAGCGCGATGAACTGCGTTACGTGCCGCTGGGCGTGGGCGTGGTGATTCCGCCCTGGAACTTTCCGCTCGCGATCCTGGTGGGAATGACCGGCGCGGCCCTGGTCACGGGCAACACCGTAGTCATGAAGCCTTCGAGCGATACGCCGACCATCGCGGCCAAGTTCGCCGAGGTGCTGGCGGAGGCCGGTTTCCCGGCGCGCGCGTTCTCTTTGCTGGTGGGCAGCGGCGCGGTGGTGGGCGATGTGCTGGTGGCGCATCCCAAGACGCGCTTCGTCTCCTTCACCGGATCGAAGGAGGTGGGGCTGCACATCAACGAGCTGGCGGCCAAGCCGCAGCCGGGGCAGATCTGGATCAAGCGGGTGGTGGTGGAGATGGGCGGCAAGGACGCCATCATCGTCGATAGCGAAGCGGATGTGGACGCGGCGGTGGCGGGCGTGCTGGCTTCGGCGTTCGGGTACCAGGGACAGAAGTGCTCGGCCTGCTCGCGCGCGATTGTGGACGCGGCGGTGTACGACGAGTTTCTGGAGAAGCTGGGGAGCAAGGTGGAAGCGATCCGGGTGGGGGCGGCGGAGGAGCCGTCGCACTATATGGGGCCGGTGATCAACGAGCGGGCGCGGAAGTCGATTCTGCGATACATCGAGATTGGCAAGAGCGAGGGGCGGCTGATTGCAGGCGGCGGGGCGGCGGAGGGCGAGGGCTACTTCGTGCGGCCGACGGTGATTGCGGACGTGGGGAAGGAGGCGCGGCTGTTCCAGGAGGAAGTCTTCGGGCCGGTGCTGGCGGTGACGCGGGCGAAGGACTTCGAGGAGGCGCTGGAGCTGGCGAATGCGACCGAGTACGGGCTGACGGGGGCGGTGTACACGAAGAACCGGGAGAAGATCCGGCGGGCGGCGGCGGAGTTCTTCACGGGGAATCTGTACTTCAACCGGAAGTGTACGGGGGCGATGGTGGGGGCGCATCCGTTCGGCGGGTTCAACATGTCGGGGACGGATTCGAAGGCGGGGGGGCCGGACTATCTGATGCTGTTCCTGCAGGGGAAGTCGATTGCGGAGAAGGTGGGCCGAAAAGGAATTCTGGCCACGAATGAACACGAATCAACACGAATAAGTACTGGCAAGAAGGTTCACAGCAAGACGTAGGCTCGCACGGGGAACGAGGCGCCGCCGACCCAGGCGATCGGCACTGCGTGGAGGCGGCCGCCTGCAGGGGGAACCGCGGCGAGGTTGGTCATGTGTTCGCAGACGGGCACGCCGGATCCCAAAAGCTTTGTGTGCGCGGGGCGCGAGGGATCCATCGTGTCGTCGATGTTGAGCGAGTCGATGCCGACGAAACGGGCTCCGGCGGCGAGTAGTGCGTCGCACGCGTCCGCGGTCAGAAAGGGCGCGGGCTCGAAGTAGCGCGGCGTCCTCCAATGCTTCGACCAGCCGGTGTTCACAAGCACGGCGCATCCTTCGAGAGTCAGGCCGGCGAATGCTTCGGGACCGATGGCGCGAGCGGCCCGTGCGTCAACGCGGACCGCGGGCAGATCGGCCAGCGACTCTAGCGGCAGGCCCGCCAGGTCCGCACGGCCGCGGAAGCGGTGCACCGGCGAGTCCACGTAGGTCCCCGTGTTGCCGCAGAGGTGGAGCGAGGCAATGAAGAACTCCGCCTGGTTCTGGTATTTCGGGCGGGAGGTGTCGTAGTCCATCACTACGTCGACTTGCGGCGCGGGCAAGCCGGCATAGGTTTCCATTCCCGGTTCGACTGGGTGGCTGACTTCGATGAAGCGGCTCATCCTTACCCCAGGCACTGAGGGAAGATTTCGGCGGCGGCTTCGCAGTCGGCGCGGGTGGCGTCGAGATGGGTGACGAAGCGCATGAGGGTGCCACGGACGGGGTTCATCAGGACGCCGCGGGACTTGAGGCGGGCGCTGAGATCGGCGGCGGCGAGTCCGGTGCCGGCGACGTCGAAGATCACGATGTTGGTTTGGACTTCGTGCGCGATCTGGATGCCTTTGATGCGCGAGAGGGCGTCGGCGAGGAAGCGGGCGTTGGCGTGATCTTCGCATAGGCGTGCGGGCCCCTGTTCGAGAGCGATCAGGCCAGCGGCAGCGAGGACGCCGGCTTGCCGCATGCCGCCTCCGAGTCGCTTGCGGAACAAGCGGGCGGCGGCCATGGTCTCCGCTGTGCCGACGAGCATAGAACCGACCGGCGCGCCGAGTCCTTTGGATAGGCAGAACATCACGGTGTCGGCCTTGGCGGTGATTTCGTGGACGGGACGGCCGAGGTAGGTGGCCGCGTTGAAGATGCGCGCGCCGTCGAGGTGGACACGGATTCCGAGTTCGTGCGCGCCGTCGGCGATACGGTCGAAAACCTCGGGCGGGTAGACGGAGCCGCCGGCGATGTTGTGCGTGTTCTCGAGTTCGATGACGCCAGTGGGCGCGTAGTGGGAGTGGAGGGGGCGGATTTCGGGGCGGATTTGGTCCCAGTTCAGGATGCCGTTCTGGGCGAAGATGGGCCGCGCGACGCAGCCGGCGAACCAGGCCATCATGGCCAGTTCGTAGTTCAGCACGTGGCCGCGGGCCTCGCAAATGACTTCCTGGCCGTGGTGGGTGTGCACCTTGATGCCGATGGTGTTGCCCATGGTTCCGCTGGGAACGAAGAGGCCGGCCTCTCTGCCGAAGATGTCCGCGGCGCGCTGTTCCAGGCGATTGACGGTGGGGTCTTCGCGGTAAACGTCGTCTCCGACTTCAGCTTCCGCCATTGCCCGGCGCATGGCGGGGCTGGGGCGCGTGACGGTGTCACTGCGCAGGTCGATGATGTGGTTCATGATTCGAGAAACTCCTGAAAGATTTCATTGGACAACAAAACGCCGCGGCGTGTGAGACGGAGAACAGGAGACAGGAGACAGGAGTCAGGAGACAGGAGGGAGGAGACAGGGGGCGGAACGGCGGAGGAGTCAGGAGGGACGATCTCCAGGAGGCCGGATTCTACGAAGCGGCGGATGGGGGCTTCGAAATGGGCCCAGTCGTCGGGATTGGGGTGGATGCCGGCGGTCAGGCGGAGGCCGACGAAGAAGCGCTCCTCGGCGGGGTGGGCGGGTTCGATGGTGGCGTGGGGGGAGAGGCCGCGCTCGATTCGATCTACATACTCTTCGGGCGATTCTACGTTGGCTCGGCGCCAGGCTCCATCGAACGAGTGGGCGTCGGCGCCGAAGGCGGCGTAGGGGGCGAGCGTCCAGTACTTCAGGTTGTGCTTCGATTCGAAACTGGGGCGGGCGAAGTTGGAGATTTCGTAGCGGGGGATTCCGATCGCGTCGAGACGATCGACGGCGGTTTCGTAGAGGTCGGCCACCAGGTCGTCGGGCGGGACCTTGGGCGCTCCATAGCGCGCGCCGCCACGCAGGATTTCGGCGCCGAGGCGGCTGTCTCCATCCACCTCCAGCATGTAGACGGAGACGTGCGGGGCGGCGAGGCGGTCGATCCAATCGAGGGATTCGTTCCAGGTGGCGGGAGTCTGGCCGGGAAGGCCGGCGATCAGGTCGATGTTGAAGTTCGAGAGGCCGGTGTCGCGGAGGAGGGCGACCTCTTCGGCCACGCGGGCGGCTGTGTGCTTGCGGCCGGTGGCGGCGATTTCCGATTGAACGAAGGACTGAACTCCGAGGCTGATGCGGTCGATGCCGGCTTCGCTCCAGGCGCGGGCGAGCTCCGGTGTCACGGCTCCGGGCGTGACTTCGATGGTGGCCTCGCGCCAGGGGCGGCCGGGGATCTTATCGAGCAGGGCACGGAGCGCGGACGGCTCGATGCGGTTGGGCGAACCTCCGCCGAGGTAGATCGTGTCCGGCTGCCAGGGCCATTGAAAGGCGGCGAGGTCGGTTTCGAGCGCCTTCAGATAGCGCTGTTCCAACTCGCGCGGAAACACACCCGAGGCGAAGTTGCAGAAGGTGCACTTTTGCGCGCAGAAGGGGAACGATAGGTATACGCCCGCCACGTTCCATTTTGGCGCATTTGCTACTTTGGAGTTGCATGGAACCGGCGTGTGTGCGCATCACCGAATTGCCGAACACTTCGGCGTTGTTTGCGGACTACCTGTATCATTTCGAGCGCGTGGCTCGGTTTTACGATCATGATCCGGCGGATGCCGAATCGTTCCGGCGCGCGGCCTCGTTTGATTTTCCGGCGGAGCGGCGCGCGGCGCTGGTGGTGGCTTTGCGCCAGCAGAACGCGGACGGCGCGGCTCTCGAGAAGATGGCGCAGCCGGGAACCGTGGCGGTGATGACGGGCCAGCAGGTGGGACTGTTCCTGGGGCCGTGCTACGCGGTGTACAAAGCGCTGACGGCGGTGGGCCTCGCGGCGAAACTCACGGCGGCGGGGATTCCTGCGGTCCCGGTGTTCTGGCTCGCGACCGAGGACCACGATTTCGATGAAGTGAATCACTGCTGGGTGTTCAACGCGGCGAACGAGCCGGTGCGGCTGGAACTCGCGGGCGAGAATGCCGAACGCAGGCCGGTGGGCGGGATACGGATCGAGCACGCACCGGTCGACGGGCTGCGCGCGGCTTTGAGCGGGCTGCCGTTCGGCGAGGAGACCGCGGCTCTGGTGGCGGAGGCGTACGGCGATGGGGAGACGCTGGGGTCGGCGTTCGCCAGGCTGCTACGGCGCATCCTGCGCGGGCACGACCTGTTGTTTTTCGATCCGATGCATCCGGCGTCGCGGCGCCTCGCGGCGCCCGTGCTGGCCGATGCGGTGCGGGCGATGCCGGACTTGACGGCGCGCCTTGTGGAGCGCGGGAAGGAGTTGGCGGCGGCCGGATATCACGCTCAGGTGCTGATCGAAGGGCAGACCTCGCTGGTGTTTCTTTTGGAGAACGGGCGGCGGCTGGGGCTGCGGCGAAACAGCGATGAGTTTTTGACGCCCGACGGTCGGCACATCTCCAGCGCGGAATTGGCGGCGCGGGCGGAGAGCCTTTCCCCGAACGCGGTTTTAAGGCCGGTGGTGCAGGACTCGATGCTGCCGACCGTCGCCTATGTGGGCGGTCCGGCGGAGCTGGCGTACCTGGCGCAGAGCCAGGTGATTTACCGGGAACTGCTGGGGCGCATGCCGGTGGAGGTGCCGCGGGCGAGCGCCACACTGCTCGATGCGCGGGCTGCGAAACTTTTCGACCGGTACGGGCTGACGCTGCCGGATTTCTTCCGCGGCGAGGACGGGATTTGCGCGAAGATTGCGGAGAAACTGGTGCCGCCGGGGCTGAAGGCGGCTATCGGCGAGGCGCGTGTTCAGGTGGGACAGACGCTGGACGGGCTTCAGGGGACGTTCGCGGGATTCGATCCAACGCTTGCGGCAGCGTTCGCGACCAGCCGGCGCAAGATCGAATACCAGTTGGCGAAGACGGAGCGGAAGGCGGCGCGGGAGTCTCTGCGGAGGGACGAGCGAGCGTCCGCGGAAGCGGCGTATGCGGCCGGGCTGGTTTATCCGCAGAAGCATTTGCAGGAGCGGCGGTATTCGATGGTTCCGTTCCTGGCTCGGCACGGAGAGGATTTGATCGGGAGGCTGGCCGCGGAGACGGCGCGGGATTGCGCGGAGCACCGGGTGCTGGTGGTGTAGGGCTGCACGGAGGCGGGTCTGGAGACCCGCTGCAGGACTGGAGTCCTGCCCCACACCGGATGGGGTGATGCTAGGTCTTCAGCTCTTCGGGGAAGACGGCGTAACCGTTGGGGGGCGGGAAGAGCTCGTGGAGATGCTCGAGGCGGCGGCGGAGGTGGCGGCTGGGAAGCTGGCGCGGGCCGGTCTCGACGTCGATGTCGCAGCAGATTCCGTGCAGGTACAGCGTGAGTGAATCGATCAGGGACTGGCGGGCGTAACTGCGGAATAGCTTCGTATCGCGCCGCACGTCCGACTGGCGCTCGAACAGCGACTGCTTCAGCTTCCAGCCGTCCTCATCGAGTTCGCCGTGGACGCGGCTGCGCAGTTCCTCGCGGAGCAGCTCGTTGAAGCCTGCGAACTTTTCGGCGGCGAGGCGGTCGGCGGCCACCGCGGCCAGGGCGCGATAGAAAAGGTAGTGGTATTCGGCCACCTGCTGGTCCCTGACGGCGAAGACCAGAACCGCGTCGCCGCTCAGGGTGAAGCGGGTGGACCAGAGGCGCGCTTTCTCGGCGGGGGCTTCATAGACGACCTTCTCGCGGCCGGCGGCCTTCTCCAGGTATGGGACGAAGAGGAGCGAGATGGCGGGCAGCTCGGCCCGCAACGTGGGCGGTACGGCGGCGACGGGCTCGTGAAGATACTCGCGGGCATCGTCGTCGACCAGCGGAACCGTGGAGAAGTACGAGAGCCGCGCGCTGAGCGGAATCATTTCCGTGCGCAAACGTTTGGCGAAATCCTGGACGTCGGTCCTGGCGAGGTCATGTGAGGTGGGCATCGATCCAGTATTCATTCTACGTCAGCGCCCGCTCCGCGCCTTCGGTTTGGCGGCGCCACCGAGCGTTTGGATCTCGGCCGGGGTCAGCGGGCGGTGTTTTCCGATGGCGAGCGGGCCGATGCGGATGGGGCCGATGGCGACGCGCACCAGCTTCAGGACGCGGCTGCCGACGGCTTCGATCATTCGGCGGACCTGGCGGTTGCGGCCTTCGGTGATGGTGATTTCGAGGAAGGTGTGGCTGCCTGCGTCGCGCTGGCGGGTGACCAGGGCGGGCTGCGTTGGGCCGTCCTTCAAGTCCAGGCCCTGGCGCAGGCGGTCGAGATCCTGGTCGGACAAGCGGCTGGCGGTTTTCACCAGATAGGTTTTGGGGACCTTGAAATCTGGGTTGGTGAGGCGTTCGGCGAAGGCGGTGTCGTTGGTCAGCAGGAGCAGGCCGCTGGTGTCGAGGTCGAGGCGGCCGACGGGGGAGATCCACTGCTCGACGCCGTCGAGGAGATCGTAAATGGTCGGGCGGCCTTCGGGGTCCTTGTACGTAGTGAGGTAGCCCGTGGGCTTGTAGAGGAGGAGGTAGACCTTGGCGGCGTCGCGGACGGGCTTGCCGTCGAGGGTGACGCGGTCCTGGACGAGGTCCACCCAGTGGTCGGGGGTTTGGATGAGCTTGCCGTTCACGCGCACGCGGCCGGTGCCGATCCACTGGCGGGCCTCGGTGCGCGAGCCGAGGCCGGCTTTCGACAGGACGCGCTCCAGAGTTTTGAGCGGGCGCTTGGCGGGCGGCACAAAACCAGTGTAGTGGGGAATGCTCGTCGCCCGTCGATCCGGTGGACGATTTGTGGCGCTTCGCGGCCCCCAGCACCGAACCGCGACCGTGAGGGAGCGGGCTACTCGGTCAAGCCGCGCGGCAGGGCTGGAAGCAGGACCAGTCGATGGACTGCTGGAATTCCTCGTCGAGGGGGAGAATCGACTTCAGGCCGAAGGCGAACTGCGTGGGGCCGTGCGCGTCGAGGTAGGCGAGGCGCTTCTTCGCTTCGTCGATGCCGGGGAAATGGCCCGCGGGCACCCACCACAACGCGACAAAGGCTCCGGCGAACTGCTCGAACCACTGCTGGCGCTGGCGAAGCAGTTGCGCGTGGGCGGTGCGGTAGACGAAGGTCTTGAGCGCGTCGGGGGTCTCCCATACGGACAGGTTGAAGAGGATGCGATCGTCATCGTAGGGGCGGAGGTAGGTGGCGTTTCCGGCGGCGGTTTGAAGGCGCCAGACGAAGCCGGGGCTGCGGTCGGCGAGGGCGTTGATTTCATCGAGTCGCGCGACGAAGCCATCCATGACAGGGCTGTCGAGCGGGGCCTTCATCCGAGCGATGTTGACCTGGGCCATGTGGTACTTGGCCATTTCCCCTCCGTGGCGCCTGACGGCGGCGCGTCCCAGTTCGAGTGTAGCGCAGCGAGAGGAAATCCGAGGATTCGGGCAGGTCGCACGGAGCCGCGACGGTCCGACGGCGAATTTCCGCTCACTTACGTTCGCGGTTCGGTGCTGCCTTACCTCCCCTCACTTCACCAACTGCTGCAGCGCCAGGAACGTAATCCGCTTCTGGGCCTCGGTGCGGGCCAGCGGCGAGTAGTAATACCAGAACGTCGCGCTGATTTGCGCCGAGGTGCCGGCCGGGATCGCGAAGGCGAACGACTCGCGGCGCTTCTCGCCGGGAGCCAGGCGGGTATCCGAAATCACGCTGGCGGCTCGCAGGAAAGCTACAGGCTCGCGGTCGATTTCCTTGCCTTGCTGATCGGCCACGGTGCGGCGGTAGACGCGCCGCTCGCGGAAATGCTTCCCGTCGTAGGCGTCGGCCTTGACTTCGAGAACGATCTGACGGAGCGGCGAGCCGGTGGGGACGAAATGGCCGGCGGCGACGTTGGCGACATCGACGAAGACGTGCAGGCTGTCTCCGCGGCGCTCGGTCGTCAGGTTCGCCTTCACGGTGCTGTTCAATTGCTCGATGGAGTGGCTGCCGGGCATCAGGTGCAGGTTGATTTTGGCCAGGGCGACCTGCTGAATGCGCGGGTCCACCACCTCGCCCTCCACGCGGCTCATGTGGCAGGACTGGCAGGCGCGGCCTTCCTTCGCGTACCGGCTGGCCTTCCACTCCGAGTACGTGGTGAGCACGGGGAAGCCGAGCGCGTTGCGGTAATCGTGGCAGGGCGCGCAGATGGCGGCGGTGGTGTGCACGGCGGAGTAGACGGTTTCGTGCCCCACCGAAGTCACGTTCTGGAGCGGTCCGCTCTTGGTCTGGGTGAACTCCACGCGGGCCTTGGGATTGGGACCGTCGAAGGTCACCTCGCGAACCGAGTGGCAGTAGTCGCAGGTTACGCCCTCCCAGCTCACCTTGCGGCGCAGGCGGAAATCGGCGATGCGGAAGGCGATGGGAGAGTGGCACTCCAGGCAGATTTTGCGGGAGTCGGCGCCGAACTCGGTTTCGGTGATCTCGAGCGCGTCCTGGAACAGGCGGCTCTCCATGGCGCCGGCGTGGGCCGAGGACTTCCAGGCTTCGTGGATGGCGCGGTGGCAGCGGCCACAGACCTCTGCGCTGGCCGGCGTGTCCAAGGGCTGCACCGCCCCATAGGCGGCCGACAGGGCCGCGAGGAGCAGGGACAATCTGGCGCCCATTCCTCTACCTCCTCCCGGTTTCGACGGCCGGCGGGCGGATGCTCTCGATGGAGCGCACCAGCAGCCAGAGGCCGGATATCGTCAGCGCGATCGCGATCAATGCGAAGAGCAGGCCGAAGCGGCGGAAATCCCGCTCCTTGAGCGCGGCATCGCCAGCGTGGTGCGTTTCGGCAGCGATGGCGAGGCCGATCCCGGCGGCCTTCTGCACTGCGCCGGGGTCGAGCGTGTGCACGGCGACACGGGCCTTCACCAAGGCCTCGCGGCCGTCGCGCTGCTTCAGGACGGCTTCGGAGACCTCCATGCCCGAGCGCGCGGCCACGCCGAGAATCGCGTCGGAATTCTTAAGCGCTGCGTCGAGCTTGGTGATCTGGGCGGCCATCCCGGCGGCGGCCTGACCCTCGGCGCTGTCCGCATCGTGGCACTGTTTGCAGACCGAGGCAGGCCCGGCGAGCATCGCCGTCGAAGGCATTTTGACGTCGTGGTTGCTGTGGCACACCACGCAGCCGCCCAGATTCATGGCGGCGAAGACGTCGTGGTGCATGCTCTTGTCGTACAGATCCTCCATCATCGCGTGGCAGGAACCGCAGACGGCGGCGACCGAAGAAACCTGCGGGGGCGTGGCGCCGTGGTTGCCGTGACAGGAGGCGCAACTCGGCGCGGAAAGGTCGCCGCGTTTGGCGAGCGCTTCCCAATGCACGCTCTGGCGGTATTCGGCGAACTGGTTGGTGGGGATCTTGTACTTCGCCATGTGAGCCGCGTCGGCGTGGCAATGAGCGCAGGTCTCGGGCAGGCGCAAGGGGTGGACGGGCGAGAGGGGGTCCTTGACGGCGCGTATGTCGTGGACGCTGTGGCAGTCGATGCAGGTGGCGGCGGCTTCGTCGCCCTCCGCGATGCGCTTGCCGTGGACGCTGGTCTGATACTCGGCGTACTGATCGACGCGCTCGCGCGGGTTGTATCGGCGCATCAGGCCGATGTCGCTGTGGCAGCGGGCGCAGAGCTGGGGTACGGTCCTGCGGGCGGGTTTGCCCTTGAAGCCACGGGCGGGGTCCATGGCGCGGGATGGGTCGTCGGCGTTGCGGTCCCCGCCGTGGCAATCCACGCAGGAGAAGCCATGCTGGCTGTGTACATCCTTGGAAAAGAGGAGCGCGGGCTTTTGGAGGTCGGCGGCGAGAGCCGCGTGGCACTCGACGCAGGAGTCCTTGGGCGGGGCGGCTGAGGCCAAGCCGAGGGCTAGGAGGAGCAGGAAGGCCGTTTTTGTGGCGCAGGCACTCCTGCCTGCCGCCTCGACATTCGTGTCCAGGCGCTCCACTTGCGTCGAGACGAGTCTCGACGCGGCAGACTGGAAGTCTGCGCCACGTTGCGGGCCAATGGCGAACCGGGTCATTTCAGGTACCCCAGAAGGGAGAAAGTCGCCAGATAGGCGACCAGCAAGACCCCCGCGCCCGTCACCAACCGGGTGCGCTCGACACCTTCGCGATTCGTCGCCCAGAAAGGCAGCATCACCCACCACACCGCCAGTAGACCGAACCCAGCCAGTCCGAGCAATTCGCCTTCCATGAACCAGACGTGGCTCGGGATGAGCTTGAGGGTGTAGAACGGGGCCAGGAAATACCACTCGGGCCGGATGCCCGCGGGGGCGGAGGCGAAGGGGTCGGCCTTGTCGCCCAATTCCCAGGGGAACAGCGCCGCGAGACAACCGAGGACGCCGAGGGCGGCGTACCACGCCATCAACTCGCGCAGGAAGAAGTTGGGGAAGAACGGCATCTGGGGCACCCGGCCGGCGGTGGCGGCGAACCGCTTTTCGATCCAGGGCGGGGAACTGATGCCGTGGCGCTGCACCAGCAGCAGGTGCAGGGCGATGAGCGTGGTGGCGAGGCCGGGCAGCACGGCGACGTGGAAGCCGAAGAAGCGGGTCAGCGTCGCACCGCCGACGTCGTCGCCGCCGCGCAGGAAGCGGGCCATGGCGTGCCCAACGACAGGGACGCTGGCGGCCATGTCGGTGCCGACCTTGGTGGCGAAGTAGGAGATAGTGTTCCAGGGCAGCAGGTAGCCGCTGAAACCGAATCCGAGCGCCAGGCCGAGCAGGGCGAGCCCGCTGAGCCAGGTCAGCTCGCGCGGGCGCCGGTAGGCGCGCAGGAAAACCACGCTGAACATGTGAATGAAGGCCGACAGGATCATCAGGTTGGCGGACCAGCTGTGGATGGAGCGGATGAGCCAGCCGAACCGGACGCGGGTCATGATGAACTGGACGCTTTCGTACGCTTCGGAGGCCGTCGGCCGGTAGTAGAGGAGCAGCAGGATGCCGGTGAGCACCTGGACGGTGAATAGAAAGAGCGTGACGCCGCCGAAATAGTACCAGAGGGTTCCGGAATGGACCGGCACGGTTTTGTGGGCGACGAACTCCCGGATGGCGGCGAGCCCCAGGCGTTCGTCTAACCAGGCAACGCCGCGTTGGAGGCGGCGTTTCTCTTCGACAGGCGGCACGTTGTGCCCTCCCTTGTCCTGCACACTGCGGGGCTGAAGCTCCGCGCGGGCTTAAGCCCGTCCTCCAAAACCTAGGCGCGGCGTGAGACGAACACCTCGTCTCCCCGGAGACGCACTACGTACTCATCCAGCGGCTTCGGCGGCGGGCCGGACACCACGGCCCCGTTCAGGTCGTACGTGCCGTTGTGGCAGGCGCACCAGATCACGTGAGCATCCTCTTTATACTGGACGGTGCAGTTCAAGTGGGTGCAGACGGCCGAGAACGCTTTCCATTCGGTTTCGCTGGATCGTATGAGCAGCACCGGGCGGCTGCCGAACTTGACGATCTTTCCGCTGTTGATCTTGAAGCTCTGCGCTTTGCCGGCGCCGACCTCGTCAACGGTCGCCTCGGGGACTGCGGGCGGGTTGACGAACTCGACCACCGGATAGAGAAATGACCCCAGCGAGGCAACTACTCCCCCTCCGAGAAGCCATCCGAGGAAGCCCCTACGTTCACTTAGCATGAGAGCCCGTGCTCCGAATGCTACTGCTGCGATCTTTCACTGTCAAGGACAAAAAGATTAAGAGGTTGGGGCTCGATTGTGGCATTTCGCGCAGGGAGGTGGGGGAAGGCGAGCAGTTCAGGGTGTTTAGAAAAGATAACAAGTGCGGGTGGACTCGCGGGTAGCGGCCGGAAAAACGTTGCGAAGAGACATGGTGCCATTGCATAACGCAGCTTACCCATCTGGTCCTGCGTCTTCCGTGGGTTGGCGGGATATCGTCTCTCAGTATGCTTATAAACGCAACATGAGGTCCTTTGCTCCGATTGGCAGCGTGCGAAACACAACACCAGTTTCTCTTGTGTTGTCATGAGGATGCGCACAACGCAACGGGTGCCTCTCGGGCAGGCCATGTAGGTGCATATTCCAACGCGGAGGCAAACTAAAATGGTCGCACTACTGGTTCTCGCAACTTTCGTTGCATTCATCGCTTGGGATGTCCTGCTACATAGGGACAAGTATCGCTTTCGGGTCGCCGCACCGGCTTCTCCCGCAGCAGCTACGGCGGCGCCAGTAGTTGCGGGTGTCACCCTGCCGGAAGGTCTGTCCTATCACCCCGGCCACGCCTGGGCTGTCGATGCAGGTAACGGCCGTGTTCGCGTGGGTTTGGACGAGTTCGCCGCCAGCTTGCTGGGTGGCATACAGAAGCTGGACGTGCCGCAGCGGGGCCGCTGGTTCCGTCAGGGGGAGAAGGGTTGGACCATCCATACCGAGCGCGGCGAAGTGGCCATGCTGGCGCCGGCCGAGGGCGAGATCGTCGCCATAAACGAGAAGGCCATCTCCGACCCCGGCAGCGTGGCTCGGGACCCCTACGGCGCCGGTTGGCTGCTCGAGATCTTCTCTCCGGATGTTCAGGTGAGCTTTCGCAATCTCCTCACGGGCTCCTTCGCCCGCCGGTGGATGGAGGAATCGGTGGCCGAGCTTCGCCAGGCCATTTCGCCGGGCGCGCTGGCGACCGCTTTGGACGGCGGCACCATCTCTCCGCAAGTGGGCACTGAATTGCCTCCTGAGAAGTGGCGTGAAGTGACGCGCCAGTTCTTCCGTTCATAAGCGAAGAGAATTTCACCCTTGACGCACGCAATTTTGTACGACAACACGAAGTGTGTCGGCTGCGGCGCTTGCATGATGGCGTGCCGCGAGCAGAACCATCTGCCTGAGACCGATGCTCCCGATTTGACGGACAAGCAGTTCACGGTCCTGAAGACGGCGGCGGGGAGGGACGGTGGCGAGGTCCACTATCGCCGGCTGTGCATGCACTGCCTGGATCCCACCTGCGCCTCGGTGTGCCCGGTGGGGGCGCTGCACAAAACCGCCAGCGGTCCGGTGGTGTACAACGCCGACATCTGCCTGGGATGCCGCTATTGCGTCCAGGCGTGCCCGTTCGGCATTCCGAAGTACGAGTGGACGTCGCTCGCGCCGCGCGTCCGCAAATGCAACTTCTGTGCGGACCGGCTGGCTCAGGGGAAGATCAACGCCTGCGCCGAGGCGTGCCCTTACGGCGCGACGATCGCCGGCGACCGCGAGTCCCTTCTGACGGAAGCGCGCGCGCGGCTGGCCGCCGAGCCTGGAAAGTACGTGCCGAAGATCTTCGGGGAGCACGATGCCGGCGGGACCTCCGTGCTGATGCTGTCCTCGATCCCGTTCGCGGCGATGGGTCTGCCGGTCAACCTTCCGGACGAGCCCATGCCGATGCTCACCTTCCGGGTCCTTTCAAAGATTCCTCCGCTGGTGGCGGTGGGGGCGTCGGTGCTGACCGGCCTGTGGTGGTTCACCCGCCGCAAGGAGGCGGTGGCCCGGGCCGAGGGACGCGTGCCGGCCGCCGCGTGTGAGGACACTCCGCAATGAAACAGGTCCGTTTACTGTTCTGGCGCGTCGCCGCCCTGGTGATCCTGGCCGGTGGCGCCTATGCTACCTGGGTGCGATTCACACAGGGCCTGGGCGCGTCCACTCATCTGAACGACCACGCCCCGTGGGGATTGTGGATCGGCTTCGACATCCTGTGCGGGGTCGGCCTGGCGGCGGGAGGCTTCGCGATCACCACCGCGGTCTACATCCTCCATCTGGAGGAGCTGAGGCCGATCGTGCGCCCGACCATTCTGACGGCGTACCTGGGCTACATGCTGGTGGTCGTGGGGCTGATGTTCGACCTGGGACGGCCGTGGAACATCTGGCGGGCGATGGTCCTGTGGAACCCGCACTCGGTCATGTTCGAGGTGGCGTGGTGCGTGATGCTGTACAACACCGTGCTGGCGCTCGAATTCTCGCCGATGCTGTTCGAGCGGCTGAAGTGGTACGCCGCGGTGCGGGTGGTCAAGCGGGTTGTGGTTCCGCTGGTGGGGCTGGGTTTCCTGCTCTCGACGCTGCACCAGTCGTCGCTAGGCAGCCTGTACCTGATCATGCCCACCAAGCTGCACCCGCTGTGGTACTCGCCGATCCTGCCGATTCTGTTTTGGATCTCGGCGGTGGCGGCCGGCCTGGGGATGGTGATTTTCGAGAGCGGCCTGAGCGCGCGGGCCTTCGGGCGGGCGCTCGAATTCGACGTGCTGCAAAGCGTGGCGAAGGTGATGGCTGCGTTCCTGGGACTCTTTCTGCTGGTCCGATTCCTCGATCTTGCCTGGCGCGGAGCGCTCCCGCAAGCGTTCCGCCTGGCCGGGTCTGGAAGCTATGAAGCGGGGATGTTCTGGCTGGAAACCGTGCTGCTGGCGCTGCCCATTCTGCTGGTTTCGATCCGGCGGGTGCGTGCCCATCCGCAGGCTCTGGTCGCCTGCTCGGCGATCGTGGTGGGCGGGTTCCTGGTCAACCGTCTGAATGTTTCCACCACCGGCCTCGATGCCTCATCCGGGGTACATTACTTTCCTTCCTGGATGGAGATAGCGGTTACAATGAGCATCGTGGTGGTCGGGCTGAACCTGTTCCGGCTCGCTGCTCGGTACCTTCCGGTTTTCCACGACGCCACACACGGCGAGAAGCCTCGCCACGCGGCGTATGCGGAATCTTAGCGCGAAGCTGATTTTCGGGCTGGTGGCCAGCCTGCTGGCGGTGCTGGTGGGCTTGGGCTGGGCCAACCTGCGCGTGTTGCGCGAGAACCTCGAGACCACCGCGGTGATGGCCGAGCAGCGCATGGCCGGAGTCATCTTCCTATCTACGCGCACCAGCATGCTGCGCAACGACCGCGAGCAACTGATCGAGATCATACGCTCGATCGCGGCCCAGCCCGGCGTGCAGAAGATCCGCATCTTCTCAAAGAAGGGGCAGGTGCAGTTCTCCACGTTGCCGGGCGAAACCGGCACGATGGTGGACAAGCGCGCGGACGCCTGCGTCCTCTGCCACAGTTCCGACCAGCCGCTTGAGAAGCCCAAGACCCGGGACACGTGGCGCATCTACCGCGTGGGTTCGGAGCGGGTGATCGGCCTGGTCCGGCCGATTGAGAACGAGGCTGCCTGTTCGAACGCC
Organism: Bryobacterales bacterium; assembly: GCA_963841635.1. Lineage (GTDB taxonomy): Bacteria > Acidobacteriota > Terriglobia > Bryobacterales > Bryobacteraceae > DASWZN01. Next base: position 4,557,856 of record CAWJDO010000002.1, on the reverse strand, counting down.
GCGTGCCACGCGCACCCGGCGTCGCAGCGCATCCTCGGAGTGCTGGACGTGGTGCTCTCGCTCGAGTCGGTGGACCAGGCGCTGGCGTCGCACGAGCGCCGCATGCGGGCGCAGGTGGCGTTCTCGGCGGCGCTGATGATCCTTATCGCGGGCGGCCTGGTGTGGTTCCTGGTGCGGCGTCCCATCAAGCGCCTCACGGCCGGGGTGCACGTGCTGGCCGGGCACAACCTTTCGTATCGGTTCGGGTTCCGCCGGCGCGACGAGATCGGAGAGCTGGCGGGCGCCTTCGACAGCATGGCCGGAGAGCTGGAGACGGCCAACCGCACTCTCGAAGACCGCATACGGCGCAAGACCAAGGATCTCGAAGCGGCGCAGGAAAAGCTCATACATTCCGAGAAGCTGGCCTCGCTCGGGCAGCTTGCCGCGGCGGTGGCGCACGAGATCAACAATCCGCTGGCCGGCATCTTCACTTACGCGCGCCTGCTGGAGAAGAAGCTGGCGCTCGAGAAGCCGATGCTCGACTGGCTTCAGACCATACAGCACGAGAGCCGGCGCTGCGGCGAGATCGTAAGCAACCTGCTGGTGTTCGCGCGCAAGCACCACACCGAGATGTCGATGACGGACGTCAAGACGATCGTCGACCGGACGGTGGCGGTGGTGCAGCACAAGCTAAAGATGCAAGGGATCGAGCTGGCCGTCGAGGTGCCGGATCTGCCGCAGGTCTTCTGCGACGGCTCGCAGATCCAGCAGGTGCTGGTGGCCATCGTGGTGAACGCGGTGGACGCACTGGCGAGCCAGAGCGGGCAGACCGGTCACCTGCGCATACGGGCCGGCCTGATCGACGAAGGCGGGCGGCTGGATCTGGCGGTCAGCAATGACGGCCCACCGATCCCCAAGGACGTGCTGCCTCACATTTTTGAGCCTTTCTTCAGCACCAAGCAAGCCACTTCTGGTGTAGGATTGGGACTCGCGGTCGCCTACGGCCTGATCAAGCGGCACGGCGGCGACATACAGGTGGATACGGGGGATGAGACCACGTTCCACGTGATCCTCCCGGTGGTCGGGCCGCCGGTCGAGGAGCGCACGGAGACGGAGAATACGGATGGCCGAACAGAAGCTGTCGATACTCATCGTGGATGATGAGCAGGTCGTTCGGGACTCGCTCGTCCATTGGTTCACCGAGGAGGGATACGACCTCGATTCCGCCTCGAACGCCAACGACGCGCTGGCCAAGCTGGCGGGCCGCGAATTCGACCTGGTCATCGCCGATATACGCATGCCAGGAATGGACGGCATCGGGCTGCTCGAGAAGATCCAGAGCGAACAGCTCGACACGGGCGTGATCGTGATGACCGGCTACGCCTCGGTCGAGACCGCGATCCGCGCGCTCAAGCACGGCGCCTTCGATTACATCACCAAGCCGTTCGATCCCGACGATCTTTCGGTGGTGGCCCGCAACGCCCTGGAGCAGCACCGGCTGAAGCGCGAGAACCGCATGCTGCGCGAGCAGCTCACCGAAACGGACCATGCCATCACCGAACTGGTGGGCCAGAGCGAGGCGATGGCCAAGGTGCGGGAGCAGATCGAGACCGTGGCCGGGGTTGATTCCACGGTCATGGTGGAAGGCGAGAGCGGGACCGGGAAGGAACTGGTGGCCCGCGCGATCCACCGCCTGAGCCCGCGGCGTTTCAACCCGATGGTGGTGGTCCACTGCGGCGCGCTGACCGAGACGCTGATCGAGAGCGAGTTGTTCGGGCACGAGAAAGGCGCGTTCACCGGGGCGCAGTACCGCAAGAAGGGCAAGTTCGAAGCGGCGATGGGCGGCACGGTGTTTCTGGACGAGATCGCCGACATCAGTTTGAAGACGCAGACCGACCTGCTGCGTGTTTTGCAGGAGCGCGAGATCGTCAGGGTGGGCGGGACGCAGGCGGTCCACGTGGATTTCCGGGTCATCGCCGCCACGAATACCAACCTGGCGGACTTAGTGAAGGACGGGCGATTCCGGTCCGACCTGTTTTATCGGCTCAATGTGTTCGCCATCCGGCTGCCTCCGCTGCGCGAGCGGCACGGCGACGTTCCGTTGCTGGCGACCTTCTTCCTGGACAAATACAGCCAGCAGATGAGCCGCAAGTTCACGGGCTTTGACCGCGCGGCCATGGACCTGCTGATCGCGCACAACTGGCCGGGGAATGTTCGCGAGCTGGAGAACATTGTGGAGCGGGCGGTGGTGGTGGGACACGAGCCGCTGGTGCGGGCGCACGACCTGGCGATCACTCGGGCGGCGGAGGGCGCGGGCGATCTCACGCTGTTAACTCTGGAGCGGCAGCATGTGGTGCGAGTGCTCGAGGATTTCGCGTGGAACCAGACGCAGGCCGCCAAGGCGCTGGGCATCGACCGCGTCACGCTGTACCACAAGATCCGGCGCTTCGGGCTGACTCCGCCCGCCAAGGCCGCGCGGGTGTAAAGACGAAAAAGGAACTGGCCACGAATGAACACGAATAGACACGAATGGAAGGCGAGCGGCTTATTCGTGTGCATTCGTGTTCATTCGTGGCCCCAGCCTTTCTCCGCACGCTCGTGATTTTGGGGAGGCCGCTACGGAAGAGCTTCAGACAGAGATGCTGCTCGTTCCGGTGGGCGACTTCCCGCGGGACCTGCTGCACGAGATTTCGTTACGCGCGGGCATTCCCATTGGTTTCGGCAAGCTCGATCCCGCCTTCGCGCGGAACCCGGTGCGCAACCAGTACGATTCCACGCGCCTGCTGGCGGAGATGAAGGCCCGGTTTCCCGAGGGAATGGTAATCGGCGCGACGGCCTGCGACCTGTTCATCCCGGTGCTGACCTTCGTTTTCGGCGAGGCGGAGATGCCGGGGCGCGCGGCCATCTTCTCGATCCATCGGCTACGCGAGGAGTTTTACGGGCTGCCGCCGGACCGCACGCTGCTGGCCGCCAGAGCGTTGCGCGAACTGTGGCACGAGGCGGGGCACCTGCGCGGCCTGCCGCACTGCCAGGATTGGAACTGCGCGATGAGCTCGTCGCATTCGGTGGAGCGGGTGGATTCGAAGAGCGAACGCTACTGTAGGGAGTGCGCGCGGAAGCTGCGGAACGGCGGGCGGTAGCGCAACCGCGTTATCCGGGCAAGCCTATCCCCTTCCTGATAGCCTGAACTAAGCTAGCCCATTCCAATGCCGCTTTCCGCCGGTGACAGACTCGGCCCATATGAGATTCTCGCGCCCATCGGCGCGGGTGGGATGGGCGAGGTGTATCGCGCCAAAGACACGAAACTTGGCCGCGAAGTGGCGCTGAAAGTCCTGCCCGAGTCCTTCGCTCAAGACCCCGACCGACTGGCCCGCTTCGAGCGCGAAGCCAAGGTTCTGGCGTCTCTCAACCACCCCAACATCGCTCAGATCTACGGCATCGAGGAGCGGGCGCTCGTGATGGAACTGGTGCCGGGAGAGACGCTCATAGGGCCACTGCCTCTGGCCACCGCTTTGAATTACGCAAAGCAAATCGCCGATGCGCTTGAAGCGGCGCATGACAAAGGCATCATCCATCGCGATTTGAAGCCGGCGAACATCATAGTCACGCCGGACGATGTGGTTAAGGTACTTGACTTCGGATTGGCCGCGGCGCCACAGCCGTCGAGTGCGGGCACATCCGATCGGAACAACTCTCCGACGTTGACTATGTCAGCGACAGCAGTCGGCATGATCATGGGCACGGCGGCTTACATGAGTCCCGAGCAGGCGGCCGGCAAGCCGGTAGACAAGCGCACTGACGTATGGTCATACGGCGTCGTGCTGTGGGAGATGCTGAGCGGACGGCCGCTCTTCCAAGGCGAGACCATTTCACATACGTTGGCGGATGTCTTGCGCATGTCCATCGACTTCGACCAACTCCCGAAAGAAACGCCACGTGCCGTCCGCGACCTGCTGGCACGCTGCCTAGAGCGCGATGCCAAGGCCCGGCTGCGCGACATTGGCGAGGCGCGGGTAGTGATTCAGCGATACTTGTCGAACCCGGGGACGGAAACGAAGACTCCTCAACGGGCACAGACCGCTCCACCACGAACAAGGCTCGGACGAGCGTGGCCCGGTGTCGCCGCGGCTTTAGCCGTAGGGCTCGCTATTGCCGTGTGGGCGCCATGGCGCGCCGAGAGGCCGCTCAATCGGCCCCTGGTCCGTCTGGACGTCGATCTGGGTGCGGGTATTTCGTTGCCCGCGCCGAACGGAGCAGGAAGCAGCGTCGCCATCTCGCCGGACGGCACACGGCTGGCCTACTCCTCTGGCACACCTGGACGCCTGTTCACGCGCCGTCTGGATCAACCGAAAGCCACCGAACTCCAGGGAACGGAGGGTGCAACCGTGCCGTTCTTTTCGCCAGACGGGCGGTGGGTGGGATTCGACGCGCGCGGCAGGCTCAACAAAGTATCCGTCGAAGGTGGCGCCGTGATTCCGCTCGGGGATATCGGCTTGCTGCACGGTGCGAGTTGGAGTGAGGACGGCAGTATCTTCGTGGGCGCGTCCCAGAATTGCCTGAGGATACCCGCGGGCGGAGGCCGGCCGGAGCCCATCGTCGAAATGCGCAGCGGCGAACTGGGCCTGGCTCCGGAGGTTCTGCCGGGCGGCAAAGCCATCCTGCTTGCGGTGGATCATGCGGGTCCCGTGGATGAGACCACCATCGAGGTCCTGACGTTGGCCGATCGCCACAGGAAGATTCTGGTCCGCGGCGGAGCATCTCCCAAGTACCTGGCTACGTCGAACGGTGGTGGCTATCTGGTGTACCTCAACCAAGCCACGCTGTTTGCGATCCCCTTCGATCTCGCCTCACTGGAAACCAACGGGACGGCCGTGCCGGTAGTGGACGATGTGGCGCATGAGAGCCTGGTCGGCACGGGTCAATTCGACGTTTCCCGCTCGGGCACTTTGGTCTACCGCCGGACCAACGGCGGCGCGTCCGCCATGATGACACTGCAATGGGCCGATCCGGCAGGCAACAAACAATCACTCCGGATCAAACCGGGTGCCTATTCTTACCCCAGACTCTCACCGGATGGCACCAAGGTCGCGCTGGCGATTTTTGCGGGGGGGAGTCAGGACGTGTGGGTGTACGACCTGCGGCGGGATGCCTTGATGCGGCTGACGTTTGGAGGCGTTAACAATTTCGCGACCTGGAGTCCTGACGGACGCTTCATCGCATTCTCGAACGTTGGCCATGGCCTGTTCTGGGCGGGCGCGGATGGGGCCAGGCCGCCGCAGGCACTGACCGAGAGCAAGGTCCTGCAGTATCCGTGGTCGTTTTCGCCTGATGGCAAGCTGCTGGCCTACACGGAATTTGACGCGAACAGGCAGATTTGGACGGTGCCGATAGAGGAGCAGGGGGGACAGATCAAAGCAGGGACGCCTGACCAGTTTCTCAAAAGCGGCTTCGCAGACCTATCCCCAAATTTTTCGCCCGACGGGCGGTGGTTGGCATACTGTTCAGACGAGTCGGGAACGAGTGAGGTATACGTCCGGTCATTTCCCGCGCGGGCGCTCGGCCAGGGCGGGAAGTGGCAGGTGTCGAACGGTGGTGGCACGACGCCGCGTTGGTCGCGGGGCGGGCACCAGTTGATGTACCAGTCAGGTGACCGGGTTATGACCGCCAGCTACACCGTGGAAGGCGACACGTTCATGGTGGAGAATTCCCAGGTCTGGATCGCCAGACTCGGCGGGACGCAGTGGGATGTGGCTCCGGACGGCAAGCGCGTGATCCTGCTCGCTCCCATCGAATCCGCGGACGCGCCGGAACACGAAGTCGTATTCCTCGAGAACTTCTTCGACGAACTGCGGCGGCGGTTGCCCTTGGACAAATAGCGTCGTCTTGCTGGTAGTCATGCCCTTTTCACGTGCTCCGGCGTCATCGGCAGCTCGAGCAGGCGCGTGCCGGTCGCGTCGAAAACCGCATTGGCCAGCGCCGCTCGCGTTCATCTGCGGGTTGTCCACCAGCACTACCTCGATTTCGGGCAGCGATGAGAAGCGGGGGATCGGTAGTCGTCGAAGTTGCCCGTGAGCACATTGCCGCCCTGGAACCGCAGCTGTTCGGAGAGGGCGTAGCCCATGCCCATCATCACTGCGCCTTCGGCTTGCTGGCGCAGGCCGTCCGGGTTCAACTGGACGCCCACGTCGAGCGCGATCAGCACCCGCTTCACTTGAACGCGGCCGTCCTGGTGGACCGCCACTTCGGCCATCGTGGCGTTGCAGGCGTTGGAATATGTCCCGCAGGCCATGCCCACGCCGCGGCGGCTCGGCGCTTTGGCGGCCTTCCAGCCGAAGCGCTTCGCGGCGGTCTCCAGCACGCGCCGCACGCGCGCATCCGTCAGATTGTTGAGGCGGAACTCCAGCGGGTCGAAGCCACCCTGGGCCGCCATCACGTCGATGTGCGACTCGCGGGCGAAGGTGTTGCTGTTGACCGACGGCGCCCTCCACGGCCCGACCTCGAACGGGTGCAGGCCTGCGGGGTTGCCGCCCATCCAGCCGCCCGCGGAAGTGGTGCGCGGATTGTCGAGCCGGCCGATCCACTCGCTACCCGATCGGAACTTCTACCGGTCGATGCAGGCGCTCAACCGGGCGCTGGATCTGCCGGCCCAGGTCGCCGACATCGAGCGGATCCGGCGCATCCTTGGCCGGGACAAGCCGATCCTCGCCGGGCATTCGTTCGGGGCGTTCCTGGCCGCGCTCTATGCGGCCGAGTTTCCCGAGCACGTGCGCGCCGTCATCGCGGTGGCGCCGGCCGATCTGGCGGTCCTTCCGACCCCTGACGGCGGCCTGTTCGGGCAGATCCGCAGCCGGCTGCCTGCCGAAAGACTGCCCGAGTACGACAGGTTCGTGGCGGAGTATTTCGACTTCAAGGTTGCGGTGAAGAAGAGCGACGAGGAACTGGCGGCCATGTACCGCCGCTTCGGCACTTTCTATCTGGCGGCTTCGCCCGCGGCTGCGCGGCATGCCATCCCCGGCACGATGGAGGGCAACGGGGGCATGATGCCGCTGGCCGTCTACCTTAGCATGGGCCGGCGGCACGATTACCGCGACGCGTTCCGGAAGGTTGCGGCCCCTGTGCTGGTGATCCACGGTAAGGACGATCTGCAGTCCGCCGCGTGGAGCCGTCACTTCGGCGAGCTGTTCCCGAAGCACCGCATGGTGGAGGTCGCTGGGGCGGGGCACTTCGTCTTCGCGGATCAGCCCGCCGCCTTCGCCTCGGCGGTGAAGGAGTTTCTGCGGGCGCCGTGAGGTCCGCTCCCTCACGGTCGCGGTTTGGTGCTCGCGGTTCGGTGCTCTCGGCGCGTGCGCCACGCCCTGATAGAATAGAGATGAACTCGTATTATGATCGACGCGATTTTCGCCAAGGTTTTCGGCACCAGGAACGAGCGCCAGGTCAAGGCGATGCGTCCGCTGGTGGCGGCTATCAACCAGTTGGAGCCCGCCATCGAGCAGCTCAGCGACGAAGAGCTCGCCCGCAAGACCATCGAATTCAGAGAGCGCATAGCCCAAGGCGCCGTGCTCGACGACTTGCTCGTCGAAGCTTTCGCCGTGGTGCGCGAGGCCGGACGCCGTGCTCTGAACATGCGGCATTTCGACGTGCAGATGATCGGCGGCATCGTTCTGCACCGCGGCAAGATCGCCGAAATGAAGACCGGTGAAGGAAAGACGCTGGTCGCCACGCTTCCGGTCTACCTGAACGCGCTGGAAGGCAAGGGCGCCCACGTCATCACGGTCAACGACTACCTTGCTAAGCGCGATTCCGAGTGGATGGGCAAGCTGTACAAGTTCCTGGGCATGACGGTCGGCGTCATCGTGCACGACCTGGACGACCGCGAGCGCCAGGACGCCTACAACTGCGACATCACCTACGGCACCAACAACGAGTTCGGCTTCGACTACCTGCGCGACAACATGAAGTTCCAGCTGGAGCAATGTGTCCAGCGCGGCCACCACTTCTCGATCGTGGACGAAGTGGACTCGATCCTGATCGACGAGGCGCGCACGCCGCTGATCATTTCCGGCCCGAGCGAGGAATCGACCGACAAATACATGAAGGCCAACCGGATCATTCCCAAACTGATCCGGGGCGAGGTGATCGAAGGCAAGGAGCCGGGCGAGAAGTATCTCACCGGCGACTACACCGTGGAGGAGAAGAGCCGCTCGGTGGCCCTGACGGATGAGGGCTTCGACAAGGCGGCCAGGCTGCTCGGCCTCACCAGCATCTGGGATCTCGAGACCATCGAGTGGAAGCACCACGTGGAACAGGCGCTCAAGGCGCACGTGCTGTTCCACCTGGACAAAGACTACGTCGTCAAGGACGGCGAGGTCATCATCGTGGACGAGTTCACCGGGCGCCTGATGCCGGGGCGGCGGTGGAGCGACGGGCTGCACCAGGCGGTGGAGGCGAAGGAGGGCGTCAAGGTCCAGCGCGAGAACCAGACGCTGGCGACCATCACCTTCCAGAACTATTTCCGCATGTACAAAAAGCTCGCCGGCATGACGGGAACCGCCGAGACCGAAGCCGCCGAGTTCGACAAGATCTACAAGCTGGACGTGGTGGTCATCCCGACCAACCGCGCGCTCATAAGGAAAGAGAATCCGGACATCGTCTACCGCACCGAGGACGAGAAGTTCCGCAACGCGGCCAAGGAAATCAAGGCCTGCAACGAGAAGGGCCAGCCGGTGCTGGTGGGCACCATCTCGGTGGAGAAGTCGGAGCGGCTGTCGGGCCTCCTTAAGAAGATGGGCGTGCGGCACGAGGTCCTCAACGCCAAGAATCACGAGCGCGAAGCGTTCATCGTGGCCCAGGCCGGGCGCAGAAACCAGGTGACGGTGTCGACCAACATGGCCGGCCGCGGCACCGATATTCTGCTCGGAGGCAATGCCGAGTTCATCACCAAGGAGCAGTGCCTCAAGGAAAAGATCGCCGAGTTGCTGTCGAAGGAGCAGGCCAGCCTGGTTCCGGACCAGCATTATTACTACTTCCTGCACCTGGGCCAGGCCTACCGGGTGCAGCGGCAGCGCTGGGACGCGATTTACGCCGTGCACGAGCAGGCCACGAAGGCGGAGCACGACCTGGTGGTCGCGTCGGGCGGCCTGCACATCGTAGGCACCGAGCGGCACGAGTCGCGGCGCATCGATAACCAGTTGCGCGGGCGCGCCGGCCGCCAGGGGGATCCCGGAAGTTCGCGTTTTTACCTTTCTCTTCAGGACGACCTGCTGCGCATTTTCGGCGGCGAGCGCATACAGAACCTGATGCTGAGGCTGGGCATGGAAGAGGACGTGCCCATCGAGTCGAAGCTCATCACGCGGCGGATACGGAAGGCGCAGGAGCAGGTGGAGGCGCAGAACTTCGGCGCTCGAAAGCACCTGATCGAGTACGACGACGTGATGAACAAGCAGCGCGAGGCCATCTACGGCTGGCGCCGCGAGTTGCTCGAGAAGGCCGATCAGCGCGAGAAAATCCTGGACATTATTCGCGGCATCCTGGTGGGGTTCCAGGATCTGCGCTGCCCGCCCAGGACGCACCCCAGCGCCTGGGACCTGATCAGTCTCGAAACCGACATCAACAGCGAGTTCGGCGTCCGGATCCGGCCGTCCGAGATCCAGGGGCTTTCCCGCGTCGATGTGGAAGAGGCCATCTTCGCGCGGCTGCTGCAGAAGTACGAGGAGAAGGAGCAGCTCATCGGCCCGGAGGCGATGCGCGAGATGGAGCGGCTGATCATGCTCCACGTCATCGACACGCAGTGGAAGGACAACCTGCTGTCGATGGACCACCTCAAAGAGGGCATCGGGCTGCAAGGCTATGGCCAGAAGGACCCGCTAGTCGAGTACAAGAAGGAATCGTTCGTCATCTTCCAGGACATGATGGACCGGATCGAGGACGAGGCCGTCCGGTATCTGTTCTTCCTGCAGGCGGTGGAAGGTGGGGGCCCAGCGGCGTCGTCGTTCCTGACCGATGAAGAGCAGGCGGAAGCCGACATGGAGGAGGAACAGCAGCAGGTTCTCGCCGTTGCCTCCGAGCAGCAGCGGGAGGCGGCGCAGTCGTCGATTGACGACTTCACCCGCAATATCCAGCGCAAGAACGAACGGCAGATGGCGCAACTGCAGTTTGCCGGGGGCGAGGCGAGCTCGAGCAGCGCCACCGTGGTCCGCGGCGCCAAGACCGGCCGGAACGACCCTTGCCCTTGCGGTAGCGGGAAGAAGTACAAGAAGTGCTGCGGGGCGAACGCATGAGGGCCAGCGTGATAGTCTCGGCACGAGTGCCGAGACGGCAGCCTGAGAGGCTGCGCCATGTGGTGTGGCTGGCCCTGCTTCTGGCGTCGTGCGCGCAGGCGGCGATTTGGCCGGACCAGGTTGGCGACTACAAGAAAACTTCTTCCAAGGCGGTGGTGCTCGAGGACCGCGCGCTTTGGGAGGAATACGGCCTGAAGCAGACCGAGCAGGCCGAATATACGGCCGGGGCGAAGCATTTCACGGGCACGGCGTACGGGTTTCAGGACCCGACCGGTGCCTTCGGCGCCTTCGAATGGCAGCGGCCGGCCGGGTCCAAACCCTCCAAGCTGGGCGACATCGCCGCCGAGGCAGGCGATGGCGTCTGGTTCCTCTTCGGCAACTACCTGTTCCGTCTGGACGGCTGGAAGCCGCCCCAGTCCGACGATCTGGTCGATGTCTTGGGGCGGCTGCCGGGCTTGGACCGGAGCGCGCTGCCCACGGTCCACTTGCCTGAGCGCGGGCTCCAGGTGGGCTCCGAGCGGTACGTAATCGGTCCGGTAGGCCTCGAGGAGTTCGAAAAAGGGGTGCAGCCGGCGGTGGCGGCGTTCAGCCTGGGCGCGGAAGTCGAGATTGGTCAATACGATACGAAGGCCGGAAAGATGCAGCTGGCGGTTTTCTCGTATCCCTCTCCGCAGATCGCGATCCAGCAGGTGAGGCAGTTCCAGAGCCTCCCCGGCGTCATGGCCAAGCGTGCGGGGCCTATGGTGGCCGTAATCCTGTCCCCACAGGAGCCCAATGCCGCCGAGCGGCTTCTGGCCCTGGTCAGGTACAACGGGATTGTCACCGAGGCCGATCGGCCTCCCACAGCGAAGGACAATGTCGCCGAGCTGCTGATAACCATTTTCACGCTGACGGGTATCCTTTTGGTGCTCTGTTTGGTGGCCGGACTGGCGGTTGCAGTCCTTCGAAGGCTCGGCTGGGGCACTTCGGGTGACCCAATGACGTTATTGCACCTGGACGATCACCAGAGCGAGTCTTCCCAACCATAACATCCGCTTTTTGTTTCGATTGCAACAGATCCGCAGGTTCTGCACAGGGTCTTGAACAGGCTTTTGCACAGGCTGAGGAAAACTGCCTGCGTCGCTAAGCCCATATATGGCAGCGCTTTGGAAGGAACACGTGAGGGGGAGCTTTTTCCCTTGATTTGAGGGCGTGGCTGAAATAAGATCCAATCACCAACAGGTTTTGGCGGTTGCGTTTCCGTCGAACCGGTTCTCCCATTGAACATCGCCCTGTGAGAACAGGGGGACGTACCATAAATGCCTGCCTCCTTCCAGGAGGCGGGCATTTCTGTCTCAGGGCACCGCCGGGGCCCCAAAAACACCGCTTATTCCTGCAACCGACCGTTCGCTGTGCGAATCTTGACTACTTAGTACAGATTCGCTAAACTGACAGTGAACTCTCAAATCGCGTCCGCTGTCTAAGGAGATTGGATGAGCACAGCCGCCAACGAGATCCAGGCCTTTACCGAGCAGGAGTACAAGTACGGTTTCGTGACCGACATCGAAACCGACTCGGTCCCTGCCGGGCTCAACGAGGACGTCATCCGCCTGATTTCGGCCAAGAAACAGGAGCCGCAATTCATGTTGGAGTGGCGCCTGAAGGCCTATCGCAACTGGGTGAAGATGCGGGAGCCGGACTGGGCGAACGTGCGCTATCCGGCGATCGATTACCAGAGCATCGTCTACTACTCGGCTCCGAAGGCCGCCAGCGGGAACGAGGCCAAGAGCCTCGCGGACGTCGATCCCGAACTGCTGCGCACTTACGAGAAGCTGGGCATCCCGCTCAAGGAGCAGGCCATGTTCGCGGGAGTGGCTGTGGACGCGGTCTTCGACAGCGTATCGGTGGCCACCACGTTCAAGCACAAGCTGAGCGAGATGGGCATACTCTTCTGCTCTTTCTCGGAAGCTGTGCGCGAACATCCCGAGCTGGTGGAGAAATACCTGGGCTCGGTGGTTCCGTACACGGATAATTTCTTCGCGGCTTTGAACTCGGCGGTCTTTAGCGATGGCTCGTTCTGCTATGTGCCCAAGGGCGTGCGTTGCCCCATGGAGCTCTCGACTTACTTCCGGATCAACGCTAAGGATACAGGCCAGTTCGAGCGCACGCTCATCATCGCCGACGAAGGCGCATACGTCAGTTACCTCGAAGGCTGCACCGCGCCGATCCGCGACACGAATCAGTTACACGCCGCCGTGGTGGAGCTGGTGGCGCATGACAATGCGCAGATCAAGTACTCGACCGTGCAGAACTGGTATCCCGGAGATAAGCAGGGCAAGGGCGGAATCTATAACTTCGTGACCAAGCGCGGTAAGTGCGCCGGGGTGAATTCGAAGATCTCGTGGACGCAGTTGGAGACCGGTTCGGCCATCACGTGGAAATATCCGTCCTGCATTCTGATGGGCGATAACTCGGTGGGCGAGTTTTACTCGGTGGCCGTGGCGAACAATTACCAGCAGGCGGACACCGGCACCAAGATGATCCACATCGGGAAGAACACGCGCAGCACGATCGTCTCGAAAGGCATCTCCGCGGGGCACGGCCAGAACAGCTACCGCGGGATGGTGAAGATCCTGCCGGGCGCCGAGAACGCGCGCAATTACTCGCAGTGCGACTCGATGCTGCTGGGCAATCAGTGCGGCGCACACACGTTCCCCTATCTCGAAGTGAAGAACCATTCGGCGCAGGTGGAACACGAGGCGTCCGTGTCGCGAATCGGAGAGGACCAGATCTTCTACTGCCGGCAACGCGGCATCTCGACAGAGGACGCAGTTTCGATGATTGTCAACGGATTCTGCAAGCAGGTATTCAAAGAGCTGCCGATGGAGTTTGCTGTGGAAGCGCAGCGGCTGTTGAACGTGAGTCTGGAAGGAAGTGTGGGGTAAGTCGGACCGCTTGCTAACGCGCGGCTCGCTAATCGCCGAACCGCGACCGTGAGGGAGCGGACACATTGAGGACTGAATGCTCTTAGAGATCAAGAACCTTCAAGCACGAGTAGCGGACAAACCAATTCTGAAAGGCATAGACCTCCAGGTGGACGCCGGTCAGGTGCATGCCATCATGGGCCCGAACGGCTCCGGAAAGAGCACGCTGGCGGGGGTGCTGGCCGGTCGCGAAGTCTACGCGGTCACCGGCGGCGAGGTCCTGTACGAGGGCGCGGACCTGCTTGCTATGAAGCCCGAAGAGCGCGCGAGTGCAGGCATCTTCATGGCATTCCAGTATCCGGTCGAGATCCCGGGCGTGAGTAACATGTACTTCCTGCGGGCCGCGCTGAACGCGCAGAGGAAATATCGCGGCCTCGAAGAACTCGACGCCATGGACTTTCTGGCGTTGGTGAAGGACAAGGCGAAGCTGCTGGGCCTGGACGAGACGCTGCTCTCGCGTCCGGTCAACGAAGGCTTCTCCGGGGGCGAGAAGAAGCGCAACGAGATTTTCCAGATGGCCGTCCTGGAGCCGCGCCTGGCGATTCTGGACGAGACCGATTCCGGTCTGGACATCGACGCGCTCAAGGCCGTAGCGGCGGGCATCAATGCGATGCGCTCTCCCGATCGCGGCATGATCGTGGTCACGCACTACCAGCGGCTGCTGAGCTACGTGGTGCCCGATTTCGTCCACGTGATGCACAACGGGCGCATCGTCCGCTCGGGCGGCAAGGATCTGGCGCTGGAGCTGGAACGGCTCGGATACGCCTGGCTTGAAGAGCAGGCGGCGGTGGGGTCCTAAAATGTCGGCGAGCGTGATATCAGCGAGGGAGCACGAGGACGCGTACCTGGCGGCGTTCGCCAGCGCCACTCTTCCGGGCGGCGCGCGCCTGCGCCGTACGCGCCAGGCGGCGATCGAGCGCTTCGGCGCACTCGGATTCCCCACCACACATAACGAGGCTTGGAAATACACCAACCTGGCGCCGTTTTTGAAGACGCCGTACCAGCCCGCGCCGCCCGCTGCATTCAGCGGAGAGCTTCCGGCCGCGAGCCCTGGCGCTACGCGGCTGGTCTTCGTCAACGGCCGGTTCGCGCCGGAACTGTCCAAAGCGCAGACGCTCGTGGGCGTGAAGATCACACGTTTCAAGGAAGCATTCACACGGCGCTCTATTGTGGACCGTATCGGCGCCACGGCCACGTACGAGACGAATGCGATGGTGGCACTGAACACGGCCATGTTCGAGGACGGCGCGCTGATAGAAATCGCGGACGGCGCGGTGCTCGACGCCGCTGTTGAACTGCTGTTCGTCGCGACCGCCGACGGGTCCGTCGCTTATCCGCGGAACCTCATCCTTGCGGGCCGGGACAGTCAGGCGCGTATCGTAGAGACCTACCTGGGCTCGGGCGGTGCGCGCTCCTTCACCGCCGCCGTGACCGAAGTGCTGGTCGCCGATGGCGCCGTGATCGAGCACTACAAGCTTCAGGAAGAGAGCGAAGCGGCACTGCACTTCGGCATGCTGGCGGTGCGCCAGGGCGCGAGCAGCAACTTCGTCTCGCACAACATCGCCTTCGGCGGGGCGCTGGCGCGCAACGAGATCGCGGTGGTGCTGGAAGGCGAGGGCGCCGACTGCAATTTGAACGGCCTCTATGTCACAGGCGGCCGGCAGCACGTGGACAACTACACCACGCTCGACCACGCGCGGCCGCACACCACCAGCCACGAGCTGTATAAGGGTGTGCTCGACGGCACGAGCCAGGCGGTGTTTCACGGCCGCATCATCGTCCGTCCCGAGGCGCAGAAGACGGACGCAATTCAGCGCAACAAGAACCTGCTGCTCTCCGACGGCGCGGTGATCAACACGAAGCCGCAGCTGGAAATTTACGCCGATGACGTGAAGTGCACGCACGGCGCCACGGTGGGCCAGGTGGACGCAGACGCGATCTTCTATCTGCGTTCCCGCGGCATCCCTCTCGAGGAAGCACGGAGCCTGCTGACCTTTGCCTTCACGAGCCAGATGATCAGCTCGATGAGGGTGGAATCGGTTCGCGAGCGGCTGGGCCCGCTGCTGCTGAGGCGGCTGGCGGGAGGCGGTGTATGAGCGCCAACGCGAGCGCCCGGACCGCGGCCGGCTTCGACGTGGCGCGCATCCGGCGGGACTTTCCGATCCTGAGCGAGCGCGCCTACGGCAGGCCGCTGGTGTACCTGGATAACGCGGCCACCTCGCAGAAGCCGCGCGCCGTGATCGACGCGCTGGTGCGCTATTACACCACCGAGAACGCCAACGTACACCGCGGTGTTCACCTGCTGAGCGAGCGTTCGACGGCCTCCTACGAGGATGCGCGGCGGACGGTTCAGACCTTTCTGAACGCCGCTTCCGTGCGCGAGATCGTGTTCACGCGCGGAGCTACCGAAGGGATCAACCTGGTGGCCCAGAGCTGGGGGCGGGCGAACGTGGGTGAGGGCGACGAGATCCTGATTTCCGCGCTCGAACACCATTCGAACATCGTGCCCTGGCAGATGCTGGCCGAGGAGAAGCGGGCTACTCTGCGGGTCGCTCCTATCGACGACCGCGGCGATGTGATCCTGGAGGAATACGAAAAGCTGCTGGGGCCGCGCACGAAAATCGTTGCGCTGGCGTACGTTTCAAACGCGCTCGGTACCGTGAATCCGATCGAGCGCATGACCGAGATGGCGCACGGGCACGGCGCTGTCGCGCTGATCGACGCTGCGCAGGCGGCGCCGCACCTCCGCATCGACGTCGAAGCGCTGGATTGCGATTTCCTCGCATTCTCCGGCCACAAGCTTTTCGGACCAACCGGAATCGGCGTGCTCTACGGGAAGGCTCGCCTGCTCGAGGAGATGCCGCCGTGGCAAGGCGGTGGCGACATGATCCGCTCGGTGACCTTCGAGAAGACGCTCTACAACGACCTGCCGTATAAGTTCGAGGCCGGCACGCCGCACATCGCGGGCGCGGTCGGGCTGGGCGTCGCCATCGACTACGTGAGCGGCGTGGGGCTCGACGAGATCGGCGCCTACGAGCAGGAACTGCTGCTTTACGGTACCGAGCGGCTGTCGCGCATCGCGGGCTTGCGTCTGGTGGGCACGGCACGCCACAAGGCGGCGGTGCTTTCGTTCGTCCTGGACGGCATCCACCCTCACGATGTGGCCACGATTCTGGACCGCCGGGGAATCGCCGTACGCGCGGGGCATCACTGCGCTCAGCCGGTCATGGAGCGCTACGGCCTGGCCGCCACGAGCCGCGCTTCGTTGGCGTTCTACAATACGAAGGAAGAGATCGACGCCCTGGCCGCGGGCATCGAGGCCGTGAAGGAGATCTTCCATTGAGTTCCGAGTTGACCGATCTTTACCAGCAAGTGATTGTGGACCACGCCAAGCGGCCGCGCAATTTCCGCGTCCTGAGCGGGGCCAACCGCAAGGTGGACGGCTACAATCCGCTGTGCGGCGACAAGGTGACCATCTACGTGCAGGTGGAGGATGGCGTGGTGCGGGACATCAGCTTTCAGGGTTCCGGCTGCGCCATCTCGACGGCTTCGGCCTCGCTGCTCACCGAGGCGCTCAAGGGCAAGACGCTGGCGGATGCCGAGGCGCTGTTCGAGTCCTTTCACGAATTGGTGACGGGGCTCGAGCCTGCGCACGACGAACCGGGCCTGGGCAAACTCGCCGCGTTTTCGGGCGTGTGCGACTATCCGACGCGCGTCAAGTGCGCGACGCTCGCCTGGCACGCGCTGCATGCCGCGCTCGAAGGGGACAAGCCGGTGGTAAGCACGGAGGAGCCTGGCGCCTGATGGCTGACACTCTGGAGCAGAAGATAATCGAGGCGCTGAAGACCTGCTACGATCCCGAAATCCCGGTGGACATTTACGAACTGGGGTTGATCTACGGATTGAAGGTGGACAAGAGCGGCGCCGTGGCCGTCCAGATGACTCTCACAGCGCCGAACTGCCCCGCGGCCGGCAGCCT
The DNA here is from genome assembly GCA_963841635.1 of Bryobacterales bacterium. Classification (GTDB taxonomy): domain Bacteria; phylum Acidobacteriota; class Terriglobia; order Bryobacterales; family Bryobacteraceae; genus DASWZN01. The sequence continues at coordinate 4,540,658 of CAWJDO010000002.1, read as the reverse complement.
GCCCGGCGAGGTCGAGCAGAAAGTGCGCTCGGTTGAAGGCGTGACCGACGTGAAGCTGGAATTGGTTTGGGATCCGCCATGGGGCCGCGAGCGGCTGTCGCCCGCGGCGTTAGTTCAGTTGGGATTGATGTAGTGAAAATATCCGCGCAGGAAGAATACGGAATCCGGTGCCTGCTCCAGATCGGGAGCCGGGGGCAGGATGCAAGCCTGACGATCCCCGAGATCAGCCGGGCGGAGCACATCTCCAGCCACTATGTGGCGAAACTGCTGCGCGTGTTGCGGCGCGGGGGCCTGGTGACGAGCGCTCGCGGACAGGCGGGCGGCTACACGCTCGCGCGCCCGCTCTCCCGCATCACCGTGAGCGAGGCGCTGGCGGTGCTCGGCGGACGGCTCTACGATCCGGCCTTTTGCGGCCAGCACGGCGGCGCGGAGACGGTCTGCGCCCACACCATCGAGTGCTCCATCCGCTCCCTGTGGCGGAGCGTGCAGCAGGCGGTGGACGGGGTGCTCGGCCAGACCACGCTGGCCGATCTGCTGCCGTCTGAGGACCCGCCGCCGGTGAGCGCCGCGCCGCTGACCTCGATTCGGATCAACTGATAACGCTCGTCGCATGTCGCTCGTCGCAAAGGAGCACCGACCGACGGCCGTCAGCTCGGACCGAGCGACGCGCGACGGGCGACGAGCGTACAGTAGTACAAGGATAAATGTCCGATCAAAAGCTCCAAGTAATCCCGCTGGGCGGCCTCGGCGAGTTCGGAATGAACTCGATGGTGCTGCGCTATGGCGACGACATCATTCTGATCGATGCGGGCATGATGTTCCCCGACGAAGAACTGCTCGGGGTCGATATCGTCACTCCCGACTTCGCGTATCTGGAGGAGAACCGCGACAAGTTCCGCGCGGTGATCCTGACGCACGGTCATGAGGACCACATCGGCGCCGTGCCCTTCCTGCTCTCGCAGCTCAACGTGCCGGTCTACGCCACCGAGTTCACGCTCGCGCTGATCTCGCGCCGTCTTGAAGAACACGACCTGCTCGACCAGGCCAAGCTCAACAAGGTCAAGGCCGGAGACAAACTCGAAATCGGGCCGTTCCAGATCGAGTTTATCCACGTCACGCATTCCATCGTGAACGCGGTGGCGCTGGCCATCACCACCCCGCTCGGCGTGGTGATCCATAGCGGCGATTTCAAAGTGGATCCGACGCCCACCGACAATCTGCTTTTCGACCTGCACACGCTGGCCGACTACGGCCGTCGCGGCGTCCTGCTGCTGCTTTCCGATTCGACTAACTCGGACCGTCCCGGCTACACCGAGAGCGAGCGCGCCATACGCCCGCGCATGGAGGACATCCTGAACCGCGCCGAACGGCGTGTGGTGGTCTCCTGCTTCAGCTCCTCGGTGCACAGGCTGCAGCAGATCATCGACCTGGCGGCGGAGTTCGGGCGTAAGGTGGCGTTTCTAGGGCGGAGCATGTTGAGCACCACCGAGATCGCGCACTCGCAAGGGCTGCTCCACATCCCGAACGGCCTGCTGCTGCGGCCGCAGGACATCATGGACGTCGCGCCGCCGAAGCTGCTGGCGGTGGTTTCGGGCAGCCAGGGCGAGCCGATGTCCGCGCTGGCGCGCGTCTCGGTGGACAACCACAAGAGCTTGTCGGTCGATCGCGGCGACACTGTGGTCCTCAGCTCCCGCATCATCCCCGGCAATGAAAAGGCGATTTACCGGATGCTGAATCACTTCGCCAAGCGCGGCGCTTCGGTCCTCTACGGATCCATGAACCCGCCCTTGCACGTTTCCGGGCACGCCAGCTCGGAAGAGCTGAAGCTGATTCTGAACCTGGTGCGGCCGAAGTATTTCATGCCGATCCACGGAGAGTACCGGCAACTCGCCAAGCACGCCTCTCTGGCCGAGCACCTTCGCAAGGCGGGCCTGGAAGAGACCTTCATTCTCGAAAGCGGCGACACGCTGGAACTCGACCGTTACGGCGCGCGCAAGGCGGGCAAGGTGGCCGTGGGCCGGGTCTGCATCGACTCCGGCGCGCTCGACGACATCGTCGAAGACATCGTGATTCGCGACCGGCGGCATCTCTCCGAGGAAGGCTTCATGCTGCCGATCATCACCATCGACAAACACACCGGCAAGATCGAAGGGCTGCCCGAGATTGTCACCCGCGGTTTCATCTCCCAGGACGGCTCCGACCTGCTCGAGAAGGCGCGCGAACTGGTGGCGCGGACCGTCGCTACGTCCACCGACGAGGAGCGCACCGATTGGGGCGTCATGAAGGAGAAGATCCGCAGCGACCTGCGGCGCTTCCTGATCAAGCAGACCTCGCGACACCCTCTGATCATGCCGGTCATTCTGGAGGTATAGCGCTGTGGACCGCCGTCGTTTTCTGCTGGCTGCCGCGGCCGCCGCATCGCCCCTGGTGGCGCGAGAGCGTACGGCCACGCTCACCGTTTATCCCGACCGTCCGGGCGCGCACATCCCAGTGCGCTACACCGGGCTCAGTTACGAATCCTCACAGCTTGCGGAGCCCGACTTCTTCTCGGGGCGAAATCGCGATCTGGCTGCATTGTTCAAGCGGATGAGCGCGAGGGGCGTGCTGCGGATCGGCGGCAACTCGAGCGAGTTCACATGGTGGAAGGCCAGTCCGGACGCCGTGGCGCCGGTGCTCACGCCGCCGCCGGGTCCGGCCGAAGCGAACTGGATGCCGCATGAGCTCACGGCCATCGCGCCTCAGGCGATTGACAACCTCGCGGGCTTCCTGGACGCCTGCGGCTGGAAGCTGATTTACGGCCTGAACCTGGGCACGGGGACGCCGGAACGCGCCGCCGAGGAGGCCGCCTACGTGGCCAAAACGATCGGCACGCGGCTCGAGTACTTCCAGATCGGCAACGAACCGGACTTGTATCCACGGGCCAACAACGCGCTCCGTCCGCCTTCCTGGGGGTTTGACAACTACCTTTCCGAGTGGCTGAGGTTTGCCTCGGCCATCTTTGCGCGCGTTCCCTTCGCTCGCCTGGCCGGACCGGATGTCGCGAGCGATTCCAACTGGATCGCGCACTTCGCCAGCCAGGCGCCGCCCAAAGTCTCCGACGCAATCGTGTCGCTGACTGGCCACTACTATGCGATGGGCCCGCCCGACGATCCGCGCGTGAACATCGAGCGGCTCCTCAGCCCGGGTCCCGAGTCGGCCGCGAGGGTCGCGCGCATCGTGCAAATCGCCACCGGGGCGCATCTGCCGTTCCGCATGGCTGAGGGAAATTCCTGCTACCGGGGCGGCAAGCCGGGCATGAGCGACGCTTTCGCATCGGCGCTCTGGGCCGCGGACTACATGCTGATGACGGCGCACGCCGGCTATGCGGGAGTGAACTTCCACGGCGGCGGCACGCGCCAGATCCGCGCCGCGCTGGGCGGCCATCTTCCGGGCGAGACGGTGGCGAAGACGCCCTCTGCCGCCAGACGTAGCGGCGCATTCTACACTCCCATCGCCGGAAGTCTGGAAGAAGGCTTCGAGCCGCGTCCGATCTTCTACGGCATCATGCTCGGCGACCAGTTCGGCGGGACGACTGCGGTCGGCACCGAGTTCGATGCGCCGTCCGTGAACGCCGCCGCCTACGCCGCCACCACGAAGGGCGACCTTCGCGTGGCCATCCTCAATAAGGACGCGAAGCAGGACCTGCGCGTCAAAATCGATCCCGGCCGGACGCCCAAGCCGGCGCGCGTCTGGAGTCTTTCCGCGCTGGCGCTCGATGCGACTAGCGGCGTGACGCTGGCCGGGAAAGAGGTCGGCACCGGCGGCGGCTGGAGGCCGGTCGAAGAGGGGCTGCGGCCGGACAAACACGGGATATTCACCATCGACGTTCCGCGCGCAAGTGGCGCGCTGGTGTTCTTCCTATGACTATCGACGGAGTCAACAACGATCGCGCGACCGACCCTGAGACGCCTTCGAAGGCCGAGGCGCCACACGCGCAGACAGCCAGAGCAATCGCGCAACTCGAGGCGGGGAAGGGCAGCCGCTTCACTAGTGCGGCGGCCCTGATGGCGGACTTGAACGGGGACGATTGAAAACGCGGCGCCCACTGGGGTAAACGAGCGGCGCCTCGTCTTCTTTGCGAGGATTTGATCTATGAGAGTTCTGCTCCTGCTAGCCGCCGCTGCCACTCTTCTCGCGCAGCCGTATCAGCCCACCTGGGAGTCCCTCGACAAGCAGGCCGACGCCGGCCTGGTTCACGGACGCCAAGTTCGGCATCTTCATCCACTGGGGCGTCTACTCGGTGCCTGCCTACGCGCCGGTGCTTCCCGGAAAGCTGGCCTACGCCGAGTGGTACTGGAACGCGATGACCGACCGGCAGGGACGATCCGAAAGCGAATCCGATTCAGACCGGAACCTGGGCCTTCCACCAGAAGACGTACGGCGCCGACTACCCTATCAGGACTTCGCTCCGCAGTTCCGCGCCGAGCTGTTCGATCCGGACCATTGGGCCGACGTCTTCGCCGCGCTCGGGCGCGAAGTACGTCGTGCTGACGTCGAAGCACCACGAGGGCTTCGCGCTCTGGCCCAGCAAAGAGGCCTCCGCGACGTGGGGCCGTCCATGGAACGCGGTCGAGATCGGACCGAAGCGCGATGTGCTGGGCGATCTGAGCGACGCCGTCCGGCGCAGGGGGCTGCAGCATGGGCTTCTACTACTCGCTCTACGAGTGGTACAACCCGCTCTGGCTCTCCGACAAGCCGCGCTACATCCGCGAGCACATGTTCCCGCAGTTCAAGGACCTGGTGACGCGCTACAAGCCGGCCATCATCTTCAGGACGGCGAGTGGGACCTGCCGTCGAGCGAATGGCACAGCCCCGAGCTGCTGGCCTGGCTGTTCAACGAGTCGCCGGTGAAGGACGATGTCGTGGTCAACGACCGCTGGGGCAAGGACACGCGCCACAAGCACGGCGGCTACTGGACCACCGAGTACACGCCCGGCATGAGCGGCGTTGGACCATCCGTGGGAAGAGAGCCGCGGCATGGGCTTCTCGCTACGGCTACAACCGCGCCGAGCGCCTCGAGCACTACCACACCGGTCGCGAGCTGGTCATCATGCTGGTGGATCTGGTGAGCCGCGGCGGCAACCTGCTGCTCGACATCGGCCCTGCCGCCGACGGCACGATCCCGGTGGTGATGGAGGAGCGGCTGCTCCAGATCGGCACGTTGGCTCAAGGTCAACGGCGAGGCGATCTACGGCACGAGCCCCTGGAAGGTCACGCGGCAGTGGAGCTCGGGCGAGGTGCCGAAGGTGGAATACAACAAGGAGTGCGCAGACCGCCTACGACGTGACGAAGCTGTCGAGACCGGCGCCGGGCAGGCTCGATCGAGCGTTCTTCACCGCAAAGGGCAACGACGTCTTCGCCATTCTGCCGCGATGGCCCCGCGGTAGCTTACAGCTCAAGGGAGTGACCGGGGTGAAGTCGGTCACGCTGCTCGGATCTGCGGCGCCGCTGAGGTTCAAGGCGGCGGAAGGCGGCGTCTCAGTCTATCTGCCGCTGCTGCCCGACGATCTCGTGCAGCAGCCTGCCTGGGTGCTGAAAATGAGCCGGTGAGCTACTTGCTACCCCACTGCGCGTCCGCGAACTTGAGATACTGCTCCCAGTCGTAGGCCGTAATCCCGTGCTCGCCGGCGCGGATGTGATAGGCCACGGTGTGCTGGATGGGCTCGTGGATGGCGGGCATCCGGTCCGTCCCGATTCCCTGCTTGCCCAACAGTTCGTAGACCGGCGAGGCATTCACCACGGCCAGGAACTCGCCCCGGGGGTCGGACCACTGGTCGCCAGCCGCGCTGGCCACGTAGAGCGGGCGCGGCGCGATCAAGGCCAGCAGCATGTGCGCGTCCACCGGCAGCTCGTCCTCGCGGTTGTCGTACTTCTTGTAGTTGCCGCTGAACCAGTAAGGGAACACGCGGTTCAGGTCGGCAATGCGTTCGCCGAAATCGCGCCGGGTGATGGCCGCGCCGCCTTCCCCGGATTCGTTCGAGATGACGATGGAGAAGCGCGTGTCCTGCGCGCCCGCCCACAGCGCAGCCTTGCCCATGCGCGAGTGGCCGATCACCGCCACGCGCCGTGCGTCGACGCCAGGGTCGCTCTCGAGGTAATCCATGGCGCGGCTCAGGCCCCAGGCCCAGGCAGCGAGCGCGCCCCAGTCATCCGCAGCCGGTTGGGTCTGTCCCGCGCGGAAGAACAGCGGCCGGATACCGAACCCGATGCCGCCCACGAGATCGGGTTCGATGTCGCCGCAATAGACCGTTGCCAGACCGTAGCCGTGCTCCAGCACCTTCTCCAGTTGCCACGCGGCGGTGGCTGAGCCGCGCGATTTCTCTTCGGCCCGCCGCTTTACCACCGCGCCTGTGGCCGGGTCGCGCGTCCATTCCTCGGCCAGCGGGACGCCCGGATCGGCCGACACAGTATGGTTCCCCGCGAAGCCGAGCCCGAGGAACACCGGCGACGGATTCTTCGCGCCCGCCGGCAGATAGAGCAGCAGATCCATCTTCGGGCCATCGCGTCCGGCCAGCCAGACCGTGACCCGCTCACGAACCGCCCTTCCGTTCAGCGCCTTCTCCCGAGAGGCGACCTCGAAGTTCAGCGCGGCCGGTCTCGCGGGGCTGCGCCCGAAAAACTCCGAGCGGTACAGTTCGAGAATCTCCGGGCGCCGTTGCTCCTGCCAGGTCTTCGCATCGCGGACCCGTTCGCCGTTCCGCATCACCAGCGGGTCAGGCAGGGTGTATTTAGGAACTTTGGCTTCGTCGTAGTTCGGCGCGGGCCGCTGCCCCAGGACATCGAGACAGAGCACTAAGGCCGCGGCCGGCACCAGCAGTCGAATCATACAGACATCTTACTCTGTGGGCCCCCGCACCGAACCGCGGCCATCAGGGAGCGGACACGATCCGCCCGGGCGCTATCGCGGCTACCGTGAGGGAACGGACTACTTCGTGACGTAGGTCCGGTGCACCGGCCCGCCCTCTGCCTCCGAATCGTTGGTCTCGAAAACCAGGCCTTGCGGCAGGTCCGCCTTCACGCTGTTGGTCCTGCGATTGATCTGCTTGTCTTCCCTGACCCGAGCGCCGTAGCCGGTCGCGGCTGCCTTTACATCCGCCATCGGGGGTGGTGGAGCGACAGGGGCGCCCGCTCTGGCCGAGCCCACCGCGTCCACCGCCGTGGACGCCAGCAGCTTCGGCCACTCCTTGCGGAAAAGGTCGTGCGTGGCGTAGACGTCCGCTCCGGTCACCCGGCCGTTCACCGCGACCACGTAGCCCAGGGCGTCCGGGTATTTGTCGGCGAGGCCGGAGAGGTCCTTTTTGAAAGCGTTCACTCGCTCCTGCAGCCTCGGTGCCTCGAGCGTGAGCTGGTAACTCGAGGGCGACTGAGGCGAGTTCACCTCCGATCGAAGCGAGCCGGCGAGGCGTGTCTGCTCCTTCGCCACCTGCGCCCACACCTGGCTCTGATCGGCCTGCTCCTGCACGGCCCGTTTCATGGCGGGCGAGGATACCATCGCGGGAGACGCCGCGAAGGCGTGCGCCGGTTCGGATCCGCGTTGCGTCCACCGCCCGTGCTCCACGCAGAAAACGTTGATGTCCAGCTTGCTCGACGAGGGCGGCACGATGATGTCGTCCTTCAGCACGCGGTCCTGCTTGCCGCCCTTCACGATCTCGCCGGACTGTATGTAAACGTCCTGGGCCGACAGGTTCTGGACCTGCAGCACATTCACGCTGCTGGTCTCGTAGACCACCGCCTTGTGTCGCTCCAGCGCCTCGGCCAGGGTCAGGTACTTCTTCTGGAACCGGTCCTGCCCGTGAACCAGGTAGATAGAAAGGTTGTCGTGCGTGTAGGGGCCGCTGAGCCGCAACTCGGCAGCCTCCGTGGTGACAGTGAGCGCCGCCAGCGCGGCGATGCAGGTCGTAATGAGTCTCACGGCGTTTCTCCTCGGTGGGGAGATGCCGCCACACAGGAACTCCTTTCACCTGCGATAAGCTTGTTTCGAAGCTATGCGACACCCAACCTTGGTTCTCTCTCTGTTCGCCTTGACTGCGATCGGAACGCAGGCGGCGCCCATCGGTCCCATTCCCCTCTGGAAGGGAACGGCGCCCGGCGACAAGGGCACGCTTGGGCCCGAGCACGACACCACCACCGACAAGGACCATATGGTCGCGGGCCGGCGCGTGATGCGGATCACCAACGTCTCCGTGCCCACGCTGACCGTCTACCGCGCGTCCAAAGCCGGCGCGGCCGGTCCGGCGGTTCTCGTGTTTCCCGGCGGAGGCTACCGCATCGTGGCGTGGGACCTGGAAGGCACCGAGGTCTGCGAGTGGCTGAACTCGACCGGCGTCACCTGCGTCCTGGTGAAGTACCGTGTGCCCGCGCGCGAAGGCCAGCCGAACTACGTTGCGCCCCTGCAGGATGCGCAGCGAGCCCTGGGGATGGTCCGCTCCCGCGCCAAGGAGTGGGGGATCGATCCGAAGCGCATCGGCGTGCTCGGCTTCTCCGCCGGGGCCCATCTCTCCGCCACGCTCGGCGCCCATTTCGAGAAGCGCACCTACGATCGCGTGGACGAAGCGGACGACGCCAGTTGCCGGCCGGACTTCGCGCTCCTGATCTACCCCGGCGGAATGGTGCGTGACGGTGAATTCGGCGCCGAGACGCAACCACTAGCCAACACGCCGCCCACGTTCCTGGTGCAGACGGAGGACGATCCGGTCAAGGTCGAGAACAGCCTGGCCTACTATGCCGCGGCGAAGGCGGCGAAGGTCCCCGTGGAGATGCACCTCTATCCGGCGGGAGGCCACGGTTACGGGCTGCGCCCCTCGGCGTTGACCGTCACCACCTGGCCCGCCCGCGCCGTGGATTGGCTGCGCTCGCTCGGCGTGCTTGGGCCGGCCGGCAAGTGAGCCGGGGCGCCACGAACCTGGACCGTGGCGTAGACGTCTGCTGCGTCGAGACCCCTCTCGACGCAAAACCGGGCCTCGACACGATTGTCGAGGCGGCAGGCAGGAGCGCCTGCGCCACGAAAGCTGAAAGCCGGGGTTTTGCTTTAACGACTATGGGCAAGTGAGCGGGCCGGAGTCCGATCCCTGATCGATCGTGGTTCGGTGCTCGAAAAGCGCATCCGTCTCTTGCGGCGCCGACGCTGAATACGGCATAGTGAGTATGCGGCGAGCGGCGGGCGCGATGGCGAATCTCCTCTACTTCACCGAACTTCTGGGCCTCGAGGTCTTCGACCTCAAGGGCCGCCGCATCGGACGTGTCGAAGACGCCGCGCTGGTCCCCCTGGTAGATCCGGTTCGCGTGGACCGCTATCTGATCCGCGCGGGCTGGGCCTGGCTCACCGTACGCCACGACCAGATCCAATCGCTCTCGCTCGACGGCATCCACCTGCAGGACGAGCTGCTCACCCCGTATCACGATGACGAGTACATGCTGCGGATGGCGCGCGACCTGCTTGACCAGCAGATTATCGACGTCAACGGCCGCAAGGCGGTGCGCGTCACCGACGTGACTTTCGAGGTGATGAAGCAGAACGGCCGCGACGTCCTGTGGGTTCTCGAGGTCGATGTCGGCGTGCGCAGCATCGTGCGCCGCATCCTGCAAGGCTGGGTCCCGCGGAGGTGGATCCGCCGGCTGCAAGCCCCGGTCAGGCCGAACTCGATCCGCTGGGAGTTCTGCAATATCGTTGAGCCCGACCCGCAGCGGCGGCTGCGCCTGAATATCGACTACCGGAAGTTGGAGAACCTGCACCCGGCCGACCTGGCCGACATCGTCGAGGACCTCAGTCCCGAGGAGCGCAGCGCGGTCATCGAGACCCTGGACAGCGAGGTGGCGGCCGACGCGCTGTCGGAAGTCGAGCCGAAGATGCAGGTCAGCATCCTCGAATCGCTGGACACCGAAACGGCCGCCGATATCGTGGAGGAGATGGCGCCGGACGAGGCCGCCGACGCGCTGGCGGAACTCGAAGACGAGACCTCGGAGGAGATCCTCCAGGAGATGGAGGTCGAGCCCAAGAGCGAGGTCACCGAACTGCTCGAGTACGAGGAAGACACCGCCGGCGGGCTGATGAACACCGAGTACGTGGCCCTTGACGAGGACGCCACCATCGCCGACGCCGTGGCGGCCGTGCGCGCGAACGAGGACCAGTTGGAGGTGCTGAACACGATCTTCCTGATCGACCGCGAGGGGCGGCTCACAGGAGCGGTTCCGCTCGGCAAGCTCTTCACGGCCACCGGCGAGACCCCGTTGAAGGACCTTGTTTCCGGCACACTCCTTCAGGTCTCCGCGGACGCGAAGCAAGACCGCGTTACCGAGCTGTTCGATAAATACAACATTCTGACTCTGCCGGTGGTGGAGGCCGAAGGCAAACTGGCCGGAGCCATCACGGCGGACGACATTATCAGCGTGTTGAGGGAAAGATGACGGTCACGGCGCCGGCGCATCGCGCCAGTCTCTGGAAGAAGAGCCGTATTCAGCTGGCGTTGTTCTTCGCCGTGCTGGGCCCGGGGTTCATCACCGCCATGGTGGACAACGACTCGGGCGGCATCCTCACTTACTCCACCGCCGGCGCGCGTTGGGGCTACCTGCCGCTGTGGACGCTGCTCCCGATCACGGTCCTGCTGATCATCACCCAGGAAATGAACTCGCGCATGGGCGCGGTGACGGGCAAGGGTCTGCAGGACCTGATCCGCGAAGAGTTCGGCCTGCGCGCGACGTTCTTCATGATGGTGACGCTGGTGGTCACGAACCTGACCAACGTCATGTCCGAGTTCGCAGGCATCGCCGCCTCGCTGGAATTGTTCGGAATCAGTCGCTACATTTCGGTGCCAATTTGTGCGGCAGGGGTGTGGTTCCTGGTGGTCCGCGGCACCTACCGGAGCGTGGAGAAAATCTTCCTGTTCGCCAGCGCCCTCTACATCACCTACATCATCTCCGCAGTCCTGCTGAAGCCAGACTGGAAGGAATCGCTCGTCTACAGCTTCAAGCCGGTGCTGATGCTGGACAAGGACTACATCGCCATGCTGATCGCCATGGTGGGCACCTCGATCGCTCCCTGGATGCAGTTCTACCTGCAGGCGGCGGTGGTCGAAAAGGGCGTGACGGCGAAGGAGTACGGCGCTTCCCGCTTAGAGGTGATCGTCGGCTGCATCGGGACGTCGGTCATCGCGTTCTTCATCATCGTCGCCTGCGCCGCCGCCATCTGGGCCACCGGGCCGCGCGACATCCAGGATCCGGCAACCGCGGCGATGGCGCTCAAGCCATTCGGAAAGTACGCCTTCGTGCTGTTCAGCGCCGGCCTGTTCAACGCCTCGTTGTTCGCGGCTTCGATCCTGCCGCTCTCGACGGCCTACTCGGTCTGCGAAGGCCTGGGCTTCGAGTCCGGAGTCAACAAACGCTTCAGCGAGGCGCCGGTGTTCTACTGGCTGTACACGCTGCTCATCGTGGTGGGCGCGGGCGTGGTTTTGCTTCCGCACTTCCCGCTGGTGCGCATGATTTTGTTCTCGCAAGTGCTAAACGGCGTACTGCTGCCCGTGGTGCTGATCTTCATGATCAAGCTGATCAACAAGAAAGAGCTGATGGGCGATTGGACTAACTCGCGTTTCTATAACTGGGTGGCCTGGGTTTCGATCGTGCTCATCATCGGCCTCACGGCGGCGCTGGCCGGGATCACGGCGCAGCAGGCGTGGAGATGACGAAGTTTGCGGCGCTGGCCCTGTGGCTGGGCGCCGCCCTTTCTCTCGGTGCGCAGCAAGACTCCTGGCTGGAGTGGAACAAAGCGGCTGCGGCCGCCTACCGGCAGAAGGACTATGCCGGGTTTCGCGACTGGCTGAGGAAGATGGCGGCCGTCACGCCGGCACATCCCCGGCTGGTGTACAAACTCGCCGCGGCCGAAGCGCTGGCCGGCAATCCGGAGCGGGCCCTCGCGGGTTTGCGGCACTATGCCGCTCTGGGCCTGCTGCGCTCCGTTGAGACGGACCCGGACTTCGCCTCCCTGCGCGGCAGCAGGGAACTGGCGGACATCCTCCGCCGCATGGAAGAGAACAAGAAGCCGGTATCCCACAGCAAGATTGCGTTTACGCTTCCCGCCGGCCTGCTCACGGAGGACATCGCCTATGACTCCGTGTCCCGATGCTTCTACGTGAGCAGCATTCACAAGCGCAAGATCCTGCGGATCGACCCCGGCGGCGCCGTCTCTGACTTCATCGCCGAGGGACGGGACGGCGTGTGGGGGATCATGGCGCTCTCGGTGGACTCCAAGAGGCGTGTCCTGTGGGCCTCGACTTCGGCGCTGCCTCAGTCCGAGGGCTACCGGTCCAGCGACGAGGGGCGCTCAGCCGTTTTGCGGTACGACCTTGGCACCGGGAAGCTGCAGAAGCGCTACGACCCGGCCCCGGGCGAGCGGCACTCCTTCGGAGACATGACGGTCGATGCCGCGGGCAACGTCGTCGTTTCCGACTCGTTCGGGCCGGTCTACACGATTCGACTGGATCGCGATGTGCTGGAGGCGCTGGTGCCGGCCGGCGTTTTCACCTCGTCCCAAACGCCCGCTGCGGCTCCCGACGGGCGCGTCTTCGTCTCCGACTACGGCCGCGGCATCGGAATCGTCGATCCAGCCACGCACGCGGTGTCGTGGCTGGCCGGGCCGGAGGACTTGGCTCTCACCGGCATCGACGGCCTGTACCTGGCGGGCCAGACGATGATCGCGGTCCAGAACGGGACCGATCCGCAACGGGTGCTCCGGCTGCATCTCGATCCTGCGCTCGGCCGGGTCATTCGGTGGGAGATCATCGAGCGAAACACGCCGTCGCTCAGGGAGCCGACGCACGGAGTGTTCGTCGGCACGGACTTCTACTACATCGGGCACAGCGGTTGGGATGAGTGGACAGACGAGGGCGCGCGCCAGCCCGGGGCGACCCCGAAGCCGTCACTGGTTCTGCGCACCGCGGGCCTGCCGTAGCCCGTCGCCGCAAGTCGCGCCCGCTGTGCTAACATCAAGAAAGTATGGCGATTCCAAACGTGACGCGGTTCCGGCCTTTCTGCCCGGTCTGCAATGAAAATTTCACACTGATGGCAGTGCTGCCGAAGGGCGCCAGCGTGGATGCCTATCTGACCGATGCGGTAGCCCGGCACGACCACAAGGCGTGGGCGGAAGCCAAGGCGTTGCACTTCAAGGTGCGCGTCGGCCAGCAGAAGCAGCGCAAGTCGAAGTAGCGCGCCCATCTCTCACTTCCCGGCGAAAACGGCGCTCGGAGTCCGCCTCACGTGGTCATGCGGGCAAGGCCCGAACGCCCGCCCGCAGTCTTGCGTTCGGCGCAGCCAGATTCTCAATCGGGTTCAGCACCCGAAGACTTGTCCCTCCCGGAGAGCCGCGCGCTCGGCCCCATCCGGGGGAACATCCGGCTATTGTCTTCGACCGCTCTTCTCGCCATGGTCCGCCTCCACCGTCTCCGCCCCTCGCCACGCCCGTGGCCGGCCCCTTAGGGCAGCCGCGCCTTAAGCGTACGTGACGCGTTCAACGCCGCCTGCGCCACGTCCGTGTCCTCGTCGCGGGTCAGGCCGTCGAGATAGGGCACAGTGTCCTTGTCGCCGCTGACCGCCAGGACCTGTACCAACTGGATCTTCTCGTCCTTGGTGGCGGTCTTCAATGCTTCTTCGAGCGGCTTGCGGACGAAGGGATCGCGAGCGGCTTCGATCAGGTAGGCCTGCGCGATGCCCTTCCACGCCGAGGAATTCAGCGTGTCGGCCAGGAAGCGCAGGGGGCTGAATTCAGCGAAGCCGGTCTGTCCCTGCATGACCAGCGCGAAGGCGGCGGCCAGTTGCGCCGGCCGCTTCTGCTCGTCCTTGAATTCCTCCTGGAGCAGGGGCAGGTCGGCAGGATCCTTCAGGCGGGCGAAGCCCTCGGCGGCCGCGGCGCGCAGGCCGTCGTCCCGGTCGTGCAGGTAGCGCTGGAAGAGGTCGCGGCTTCCCGGGTCGGGGATCATGGCGATGGCGGTGAGAGTGGCCCGCTTCACCTTGGCTTCCTTGACGTCGGCCAGGACGCGGCGCAGAGTGGGCAGCGCTTCGCGGGTTCTCAATAGGCCCACCGTCTCGATGGCTGCGGTCTGCACCTTCGGATCGAGGTCGCGCAGCAGGAAAACGATGCGCGGCCCGGCGTCGGCATCCTTGATTTTCTGGAGCGCGATCAGGCTCTCGAACATCAACTGATCGTCTTTGGAGTGCAGCGCCTCGATGAGGTCGGGAACCGCGGCCTTGCCCCGCAGAATGCCGGCGGCGCGCGCCGCGTTGGCCCGGCTGTCCATGGACGCAGCGCCGCGCACCAGCCTGCCCAGAGCTTCGATCACTTCGGGTTTCACCGCAACATAGGCTGGGACGACCTGGTCGTCCGTGTCGGTGAAGCGGGACTTGAGCGCCGTGCCCGCGCGGGAAAGTGTGGCGCTCAGCCCGCGTTTGACGTAGCCCGGCAGGTAGTAGTTGACCAGACCGTCGGTGGCGCGGATCTGCACCTCGGCCTCGTTGTCGCGTGTGGCCTGTACCAACGGCGCGACGCTGGGAGGACCGTCGATTTCGACGATCGCCTTGACCACCTCGATGCGGACGTTGGGATCGGGATCCGACAACATAGGCTGGAGCTTGGGGATCGCCTCCGAGCCCTGCTTGGCAAGATCGCGCGCGGTGCGGATGCTTTGTTTGGAGTCCGAAGAGGTCTGCGCCAATCCGCAGGCGCACACCAGAAGAGCTGAAACGAGCACTCGGGAAGGCCGCATAGTTCAATTATCGCCGTTTCGCGATTCCGTCGAGAATCAGGCGCGTAAACTGCGCCGCCAGATCGCCTCCCAGGTCCAGTTCGAAACCCCGCAAGAAGGGTTCAGGTAGTAGAGAAACAGGGGGCCGGCGACCTTCTGAGCACCGGGTCCTGGCTCTGAGCCGCTCCGGCGCCCCGCGTCAACCTTAATAGCCCAGGTCGCGCAGCCGATCCATGGTCAGCGTGGACTTCGGCTTCTTCGAATTCCCGAGCAGCTTTTCGACATACTTGGCGAGGATGTCGCACTCGACGTTGACGCGGTCGCCGGCCCGGTAGGAGCCGAGCGCGGTCGTAGCGTAGGTGTGCGGGACGATGGTCGCCGCGAGCACGCCCGCCTCGATGGATGCCACCGTGAGGCTGACACCGTCGATGGCGATAGAGCCCTTCTCCACCACGTAGCGCTCGATCTCGTCCGGAATGCGCACGGTCAGCCACCCGTTGCCGTCGCCCAGGGAATCGAGCGCGAGGAACTCGCCGGTGCCATCGACGTGCCCCTGGACCAGGTGGCCACCTAGCCGGCCCGAGGGCGAGAGCGGCCGTTCCAGGTTCACCGGAGATCCGACGCCGAGCGCGCCCAGGCTGCTGCGGCTGAGCGTCTCGGGCGAGACATCGGCGGAGAAACTATCGCGCGTGAAGCTCACCGCGGTGAGGCACACGCCGTTGACCGCAATGCTGGCGCCGGCGGTCGCGTCCGCGAGCACCGTGTGGCAGCGGATCTCGAGGCGTGCGCCGGCCGCGAGCGTGTCGATGCGCGCGACGGAGCCGGTCTCCTCGATGATGCCCGTGAACATGGCTCAGGTCTCCTTGACCAGCCAGGCCTGGACCGCGAATTCGTCCGGCTCACCGATCGGGCCCACCACCAGGTCGCGGAACTGGATCGCCTCTCTGCGGCTGCCGCGACCGGGTCCGCCCACGACGGGCAGCGACTGCAGGCCTCCCAGAATCTTGGGAGCGTAGTAGAGGAAGATCTTGTCGGCGACGCCGCTCTGCAGCACAGCCCAATTCAACTTGCTCCCGGCCTCGATCATCAGCGAGAGATAGGACTCGCGGCCCAGGTGGTCCACCAGCCCACGCAAGTCGATGCGGCCGCCGGCGCCGTTAACGGTAATCACCTTCACTCCTCGGGATTCCAGAGCGCGGCGGCGATCGGCGTGCGCGGCGGAAGTGGTCGCAACCAGCACGTCGCCCCGCGCGCTCTCCACCATTTTGGATTGCGGCGGCAGGCGCAACTGGGAATCGGCGACCACGCGCAACAGCGGCCGGCTGCGCGGCAACTCGGTGCGGTCGGTGAGCAGGCAGTCGTCCGCCAGCACGGTGCCGATGCCGGTGAGAATGGCGTCGGAAGTGTGGCGCAGGTGCTGGACGTGGGCGCGTGCCTTCTCGCTGGTGATCCAGCCGCGATTATCGACGGGCGCCGCGATCTTGCCATCGAGAGTGAGTGCGGCCTTGAGCGTGACCAGCGGGCGGCCGGTCCTCATGAAGTGGAAGAAAGGCTCGTTGAGCGTCTCGGCCTCGCGGGCGTGCTCGGGCGCCAGTTCGACTTCGACGCCGGCCGCGCGCAGGCGTCGGAAACCCTCGCCCGAGACGCGAGGATTGGGGTCGGCCACCGCGGCCACCACGCGGCGTACGCCGGCGGCGATGATGGCATCGGTGCACGGCGGAGTGCGCCCCTGGTGGCAACAGGGCTCCAGCGTGACATAGAGCGTGGCTCCGCGCGCCTTCCCGCCCGCCTGTTCGATGGCCAGGATCTCCGCGTGTTTCTCGCCAGCGTAAGTGTGGAAGCCGGAGCCGACAATCTCGTCCCCCAGGACGAGCACGGCGCCGACGGTGGGATTGGGGCTGGTGAGGCCCTCGCCTTGCTTCGCCAGCTCGAGCGCCTGGCGCATGGTGTCGGAGTTCATGCTTCAAACAAGGATGACACGAACTTGTCCGCCTCGAAGGGCAGCAGGTCCTCGGGCTTCTCGCCGACGCCCACATAGCGGATGGGCAGGTTCAGCTCGCGGGCGATGGGAACCACCACGCCGCCCTTGGCCGTGCCGTCGAGTTTGGTGAGCACGATGCCCGTCACGCCCGAGGTTTCCGTAAAGCGCCGGGCCTGCTCCAGGCCGTTCTGGCCGGTGGTGGCGTCCATGACCAGCAGCACCTCGTGCGGCGCGCCGGGAATGAGTCGGGCCGCGGTGCGGCGCATCTTGTCCAGCTCCGCCATGAGATTCGATTTGGTATGCAGGCGGCCCGCGGTGTCCACAATCACGTAGTCGATTTTGTGGGAACGGCCGGATTGCAGCGCGTCGAACAGCACCGCGCTGGGGTCGGCCCCCGGTTTCTGGTGAATCACTTCGGTCCCGGTGCGCTCGCCCCAGATCTGTAGCTGCTCGATGGCCGCGGCGCGGAACGTGTCCGCCGCGCACAGCAGCACTCCGTGGCCTTGCGAGCGGTACAGGCGCGCCAGCTTGCCGATGGTGGTGGTCTTGCCGGTGCCGTTGACGCCCACCACCAGCACCACGGCGGGCGGCTCGGTGACGCGCGGCAGCGGGCGCTCCGTGGCTTCCAGTACCTCGACCAGGTGCCTCTGGATGAGCCCCTTCAGCTCTTCCACGTCGTCGATCGACTTGCGGTCCACGCGCTGGCGGATCAGCTCCAGAATCTCGCTGGTGGTGCGGATGCCGATATCGGCGCTGATCAGCGTGTATTCCAGCTCTTCCAAAACGTCGGCGTCGATTTCCTTGCGGCCGGCCAGCGCGGTCTCCAGGTGCGTGACCAGCCCGCTGCGAGTCTTCGCGATGCCGCTCTTCAAGCGATCCAGCAGAGATGGCTGGGCCGGGATCGAGCCGAACAAGGTGTTGATCATGACGTCATTTCATTGTATCGGGCGGTGTGCGTTCACTGCTGCGTTGCGGGTGCTCGCAGTGTGAGCGGAGGGTTGACTCCAGCCGCGACGTGCAACACCGGGAAGTCGTTCTCGTGCGCTTTGAGATAGTTCGGATCCTGCGCGAGATCCATGTGGGCGTAATCCGGCAGGACATAGACACGGTAGTCGCCGGGGAGCAGTGGCGAGGACTCGAAAGTGCCGTCGGAACCGCTAACGGCGGGGCCGTTTCCTGTCATGGGCAGGAAGTCCACCAAAGCTCCTGCAGCGGGACGGCCAGCCTGGTCCAGTACCTTACCGTTGAGGACGACGCCGGCCGTAATTGTAATTCGCAGCGGGCCCGGGGATCCGCCGTCCAGATCGAAGCGACCATGAGACATCGGAAGCTCCTGGTCACCCAGGCGCAGCGAGCTGAGCACGATGGGCGAAGCCGCTGTGCTCTCCGTGCTCCAGTCAGCCGACCACTGTAGGGTGTAGTGGCCCGGCAGCAGGGCCTTCAGCACAAACGAGCCGGTCTGGTCCGAGTGCGCCGCCACATTGGGGCAGCACTCAGAGTGGACTGCGATAACAATCGGCCGCGGCTTCGAGCCGCCCTCAAAAACCACCGTGCCGGACAGGTCCACAGCTTCAACCGGGTGGGGATTGAGCACGATGCCCCGGACATCCGAAGCCCCCACTTCCACGCGCTGCTCGGCCAGCAGGTGATTGGCCCCCGGCCGCCCGGATTCGGCTCGAAGCAAGTAGGCTCCCGGCGGCACGTGCGGAATCATGAAGGAGCCATCGTCGCGCATCGACGCTCCCAACTGCACTGACTGGGGTGAATCCGCAGACCGCAGGCTGACGTAGACCCCATGGTTCGATGTCGCACTGGCCGGCAGGACCACCTGCCCCGCCACCCTGGCGGCCTCGAGTTTCGCCAGTTGTATATCAACGCCGCGTTCTTCGCCGGCCTTGACCTCGATCACGCTGGCCTCCCTCAGGTCGAGGGCTCCAGGATAATACTGGGCGGTGTGGCGTCCGCCAGGGTTGCTCACGTGCAGGTAGTACCGGCCGGCGGCGAGACCGGCGAGCCGATATTCTCCCAGATCGTTGGCCTGCGTGTTTGCAGTGCTCCTGAACTGCCGTTGGCCGTCGATCTGCCGGAACCGCATCGCCTCGATCACGACGTTCTCCGCCGGGAATCCATCCTCGTCCACAACCTTGCCGGAGATCGCCGCCTGCGGAATCAGCGCGACCCGCCTGGGATTCATGACGTCCGCGTGGCCGGTCAGAAAGCCCGCGCGGCGCACCTCAAGTGCCCTCCCGTACGGAAACGATAGCGACAATCGGAAATGGCCGCCGGAATTCGTGTTGGCGACGACGGGCGGCCCGATCAAGCGTGAGATCACGTAAGCTCCAACGAGGGGGGCGCCCGTCGAGGAATCAACCACGTCGCCTTCGATGATCGTCTGTGCGAATAGGGCGGCGCTCAGCGCGAGAAACAAGACGATGGGCTTCATTTCCAGCTCCCATTGGCAGGGCAGCCAATAAGAATGCGGAGGACGGCGTCTCCGGAGAACGGGTATTCGAAGCCGCCCTCGAGCACATCCCGATCGCCCAGCTTGGCGGACAACACGGCCAGGCGTCGATCGGTCGTGGCCTCCCCACGGGCGGTGATCGTCATCTGGCCCGGTGCCGAACCCTTGAGGACGAACGTACCGTCGCCTACGCTAACCGCTTCGGCAAGGCACCGGCCAATCGCGTTGTGACACTGACCCCGGACCCGCACCGGAACGACGGCGCACCCTTGGGCGAAGCTCACGACGCCGTGCACCTCGCGCAACGGCTGAAGTTCGACCTGCAATCCTTCCAGACCGCCGTCTGGCACGTCGATGTGCCGGTTGGCGGCGAGAAGGGGAGTCCGGTCGCCGCTCCACGGGTCGTGCGACTCGCCGGTGAGCGCCAGCAGGTTGTACTTGCCCGGACGCACGCCCTCCAACGCGAATTCCTCTGTGCCGCTGGCGACCGGGCCATTGGCGTTGAGCAAGATATCCTGTTCCGGCACCAGCGTAACCGTCGTGTAAGTGAACCGGCCGGGGCCATACGCCGGCACTGCGAGGTTCAAGAACCGCCCCGCCACGCGAACGCCCGCTTGCCGGACGATCTGTATGTCGGTCCGCACCTGCCTGCCGGGCGCGATCTCCACCGGCTTCGCGGAGGCGAGGTCTAGCGTTCGTGGGAAGTAAGTGATGCGATTCGAGCCGTCATCCCACGCTCCCTGACCGGACCTACTGGCCGCCACGTAGTAAGTTCCGGGCTCTATCCGCGCAATTCGGAACTCGCCCCGGTCGTCTATGTGAGTCTGGTGTATGCGGGCAACCCGCCGGCCGTCGGGCAGGACTTGCACGGCCGAGTAATGGACTCCAGTCGGTGAGCGCTCGACCTCCGTGAAGACTTCGATATTGGAATTGGAAACCGGGAGCCCGTTGAAATCTGTGACCCTGCCCACGAGCACGGCGTAGGGCTTCAGCGAGATCGCTACCGTCGCGTGCGGGCTGTCGGACTTGAGGGTGATGCCCACCGAACAACTAATGGCGCCGTCGCACTGAAGCAGACCCGGCTGTTCGGCCCCCACACCATAGACGCCTGGGGAGACGCCGGCGAATTGAAACCGGCCGTCGGCGTCCGTCTTGGTGAATCGAGGCTCGCCTTCGGATGGGATGGAATCCAACGTGACGCGTGCGCCGGAAATGGGAACGCCGACGGCTCCATTCGTCACCGTGCCTTCGACGGCACCTGCCGCCGGAGTCGCGGTCTGCCCTCGGACGACAGCAACGGCGAACAGCGCAAGGAGAATCCGGCACAACACCAGGCGATGCATTCCGATCTCCCTATGTGCATACGGTAACACACGGACCAGAACAACGGTGGCCGGATTGTTGCCCTATTCGACGACAATTCTCTGCATTATTTCATCGCCGCAACTCGCTCGAAAATTCCTTCGCGGAAGACGTTGATGATCCGCGGAGCCGGCTGCGTGCCCAGCTTCAGCTCGCCCAGCACGTCTTCGTAGAGCGTCGCGTATTCGATCTGCTTGGTGGTGAGCGACACCCAGATCTGGCCCCAATAGTGGCTGCGTCCGGTCAACTCGATCCCGGCGGTCTTTACGGTCAGCTTGTTGAAGAACGCGTTGTAGTCGATGAGCGCGCACTGCTGGCCGTTGCGCCTGGAGACGCCGATCCACGTCAGTTCGACGTTCTTGTTCTCGAACTCGCCCCCGCCGGCGAGCGCCATAGTGGAAGCCTCCATGCGGTAGGGCACGTTGAGACTGAGTTTGTCGAAGAAGTCCTGGGCGAAGGACTCGAACATCGAGGTGTCCCACACCAGGTTCCGCTCATTGAACGCCATCGCCGGGAAGCCCTGAAAGAACTCGGCCTTGACCGTATCCCCGCGGTCGGCGAGGCGGTACGTGAATCCTTCCATGAACTCGCGTTTCTGCCCGTTCGCCATGACGTTGTTCCACCGGACCTTGTCGCCGGGCAGGCCTCGCGTATACTCGCCTGCCAGTTTCTGCGTCGGGCCGGCCTGGTTGCCCTTGACGTCGAGGTTGAAGTAGTCGCAGGTGAACCGGTAGGTGCGCGGGCCGTCGTCTTTCACCTGCAGACCGGCGGGTAGCCGCGAAAGCGGATCGCTGCCCGTGGGCGTCTGCGCGCTCGCGGCCAGGGCCAGCGCCAAGGTCAACGTCATCGACTTCAAAGTATGGTTCATGGAGTTCCCTTCCCAAGGAGAAGTGTAGTCCAGGTGTGCCGGACGGCCCGCCGGAAAGCGACCGGAGGCCGAAGCCGGCAGATCAAAGGCCGGGGATGGTGATAAACTGACTCATCGATGCAACCACGCTGGGCTTTTTTCTCGACCACTATCCTGCTGGCGGCGCTCTCCGTGTCCGCTCAGGAAAAGCCAACCTGGAGCGCCCGGGAACAGCCGATCGCGGACCAGTTGCGCGGTCTGCGAAAGGTGCCCGACGACGCACGGGGCGCGGTCACCAGGAAGTTGGCCGCCGAGATACGCGGATTGCCGGTGGGTGCGAACAAACTTCTTCTGGCCGACCGCCTGGCCAACTTGGCCACGGAAGGCGACTTCGGCCACCAGACGTTGCAGGATGTGGCCGACACCCTGGCCGAGACTCTGCGGGAACGTCCACTACCGGACCAGAACGGCGAGCCGGCGATGCCCTACCGGACGCTGGCGCAGTTGATCCGCTACGAGCAGGTCCAGGTCTCGCTCGAAACACCGCCGCTGGCCGCCGCGCTCGCGCAACTGGAAGAGCAGGACCGCCGCCGCGCCTCGGCGGACTTCGCGTTGCGCGATCTCGAGGGCAATGAGTGGAAGCTGAGCGCGCTGCGCGGCAAAGTGGTGCTGGTCAATTTCTGGGCGACGTGGTGTCCTCCCTGCCGCAAGGAAATGCCGGATCTGGGCGCCCTCTACTCGCGTTTTCGCGAGAAGGGTTTCGTGGTCCTCGCCATCTCCGATGAGGAGGCGGGAAAGGTCGCGGCGTTCGTCAAGGAACACGACGTCCGGTATCCGGTCCTGCTTGACCCGGGCGGCAAGGTCAGTACGCTGTTTGGCGCGGAAGGGATTCCGAAAAGCTACGTCTACGACCGCGACGGGAAGCTGGCGGCCACCGCCATCGACATGCGGACAATGGGGCAGTTCCTGGCGATGCTGTCGAAGGCCGGCCTGCGCTGGGTGGGGCAGGACTCCAGTCCTGCAGCGGGTCTCCAGACCCGCCTCCGTGCGCTATCCCTAGATCCTGCCCCGGGCCGCTCGCATGGACCGCAGGTCCGCCAAGTCGCCTCTCAGATCGTCGCGGGACCGCGGCGACAACGGGTTGCCCTTGAACACGTTGTTGACGTCGTCAATCGCTGTGTCGAGCTTGTCCTTGTCGAAGTCACCCCGGCTCAACCTGTCGTCGAACTCGGACAGGTGGCGCTGCGCGTTGTCGTAGCGGTCTCGCTGACGGCCCGCTACCGGCGCCATCTTCCGTGCCCGCGCGAGATCGTGTTGGACGCGGCCGATCAGGTCGCGAGCGCGCCCGTATGGCCCGCGCTCCCCGTGCCGCTCATCCCGGTCGTGCCGGTCGTCGTCGCGCTGGGCATAGGCCGTCGGGCAGAGCACGGCCGCCGCGAGCGCCATCGTGAATACCGCTTTCGAGAGAGTGTGCATGGTCAATGTTCTCCTGACGCGAGTATACACTCGCCGTCACCAAGCGCGCTCAATAGCGTCTAATGATATAGGTATGGCGCGCGTCCTGCTGTTCGCATTCGTCGCCGCGTCCGCGTTCCTGGCGGGCGCCGTGCCTGACAGCTTCCAGCGTAAACTCCAATCGATCGAGCAGGACAAGGTGCCTCGGGGAACGGTTGTGGTCCTGGGACGGGACGAGTTGAACGTCTATGTGAGCGGCAAGATCGCCCAGTCGTTCCGGCAGGGCGTTCGCGGTGCGCGGCTCGATCTGGGCACCGGCCGCGCCACCGGCTTCGCTTACATCGACTTTCCGAAACTGGGCCAGGCGATGGGCAGACCGTTGGGCCGGCTCATGACGTGGTTGCTCGAGGGCGAGCGCCCGGTGCGGGTGGAAGCACACATCCGCTCGAGCGGCGGCACGGCTCAGGTGGATCTCGACCTTGTCCAAGTCTCGGGCTTCTCGATCAGCGGCTCCGCCCTCGATTACCTCGTCCGCAACTTCGTGCGTCCCTATTACCCCGACGCCGTCATCGGCCGGCCCTTTGCATTGGCACACCACGTCGAACGCCTCGATGTGCGTCCCACCGAGGTTCGTGTGGTGATGGCCCGGTAGCGCGGCGAGGGGAACGCCGCTTCGTTAGCCCAGAACCTTGGCAGCCTTGCGGAAATCGGCCGCCGCCACGACGATCAGCGCGCCGTATGTGCCGGGCCCGCCGCACAGGGCGTGCAGCGATACCACGTTGATGCCCTTCTCCGCCAGCTTGCCCATCAGCTCGGCGCCCACGCCGGGCCGGTCCGCTCCGCTCGCCAGCAGGCCCCTCTGCTTTTTGCCGATGGCCGTGCCCGCCTTCTTCGCGATCGGCGCCAGGTTCGGGGCCTTCTCATCGACGATGAGGACGACCTCCGACTTCCGGGCCGATTTCGGGTATCCCAGGAACCCGAGAAGATTGACGCGCGCGTCCTTGACTGCATTCAGGAGACGCGCCCCCTCGCCCACCTTGTTCGGTATCACGCCGATATAGTAATTCACCTGCTTGATTTTGTCAGCCATTCCCGAATGGTACGGCGCGAACCGCGGCCGGGTCAAGGAGGCTACGGATTTTGCTGCGCCGGGTAACGCACCACGGTCAGGCTCCTCAAGGTCACGGTGTTGGCGGTCGAGGCGCTCATGCGTCCCAGGAACGTGACGGTGAGCGGCGCCGCCAGCGAATCCGAAGCGCTTCCGGCCGACGCCGCATAGGCCAGCGTCGCGCCCCAGCTCTCCACTCTCCAGTGAGCGCCGCTCGAGTCGAGCCCGGCATCTACCCGCCCGCCGGTGGCTGTTTCTCCGGCCACGCCCGAGCGGGACACCACCGTGGTCCCGCCCCAATGCACCTCGAAGGTGAAGCCCGTCGCCGTGCCCTCGTGGGAATAGTCGAAGCGAATATCGGCGCGGTCGCCCGCCTGAAGGAATCCCGCCGGGATGGTGCAAGTGCCCAGCGATGTGAGCGTGGTGGAACTGGTCGCCGTGCCCGTGCTGCTGCACAGCACCTGCGGCGTGGTGTGGATTTGCCCGCCCTCGGCCGTCTTGCGCGTCAGAGTGGCGGTGTTGTACCAGGCGTCGCCATCGCTGCGCGTGCTCGGATCGGTCGCATTGCCCGAATCCTCCCAGGCGGCGCGCGTCGCTGAGGTCGTCGCGTGAAACGACGGCCCCAGGACGCGCCCGTCCGGGTCTACGCGAGCCAACTCGTTGCCGGAGGGGTCCAGCCAGCGGCCGAGCGGTGCGTTCCCTTGTCCCTGCCCGGCGCGAACCACCAGCGACGTCAACCCCGTCGAGGACTGTGTGTCCCACACGTACATTGTTGCGGAGCCGCTGTTGTTGCCCACCGAAAGCTTGCGGTTCCCGTTGTCCCAAAAGAACTGGACGCTGTTCTGCGCCAGGTTGCCGTTCGCATCCACGAAGGGGATCGCTCCCGCCGGGAACGCCGTGTAGAGGCACGTATTCCAGACCGCATCCGCGCCGTTCGAAATCAGGCACCGGTTGGCGGGCCCAAGCGGTAGCCGCGTCCAAAGCGGCGACGTCCCTTGCGCGACAATCAGGTCCCCGCGCGCTGCGGAGGCCGCGGCCGTGTCCGAGTGAGCCGAGCTGAGCAGAGCGTGCGCCACCGGCGTCCTGGAGTCCGCCAGCCGGGAATCCGCCGCCGTCACATACCGGTTCGTGTCCGCGGGCACACCGGACGTTCCTGCCAGTGCGGCCTTCTGGCCCGCGCTCGGGTCATTCGCGTTCGAGTGCGTCGCGAAGTTCAATGCCAGCTTGTATTCCTGGATCGCAGCCGTCGCGGACACGTTGGCGTTCGCAACCACGCCCGCGGCCAGCAGGGGGTTCGGAAAGTAGCCGCTTAGCGCTCCGCCGGCCAATCCCGTGGGGTTGTTGATGTCGATCAGGCGGTAACTCGCCATCAAGGTGTCCCCGGTGGCCGGCAGCGAACTCGGAGCAAACGTGACCACGTTGCCCGCCACCGAGTAATCCACGTTCTGTTGCTGGACCAGGCCGTTGCGATAGAGCGCCAGGCTCGCCGAGGGGCTGGGCGGATTCGCCAGCGTGAACACCGCGTTGGTGCCGTTGAGCAGCCCTGCCGGCGTTTCTCCGTCCACGAAGCCGGGGCCCGTCGAGGACCCGCACGGCCCGGACGTCCCGTTCACCCGCACGCAATCGGTGAGGTTGCCCGGGACCGCCTCGAGCAGCCCCGCCGAGTCGATGTAGACGGCCTGCGACGGTGCGTAACCGGCGCCCCGCTGCGGCCGCATGGCCAGATCGGTCAGCAAACCCACCACCGAGGACTCCGGTATCTGCGTGTCCTCTCCCGTGCCCCCCGTCCCGCCCGAACCCGAGGGCGACGGCGCCACCGCGACGCGAACGTCCTGCAAACCCAGCGGCGTCAGACTGACCGGCACCACCCAGACTTCCCAAAACTGCGCCTTGGTGTCGCTGATGTACCGCACGGCGTAGCTCGAGCCACCCGTGTTCGGCGCCAGTTGCACCGCCAGAATGCCGTTGACGATCGGAACCGTCACGTTGCTGGTCGCAATGTGCGACGAATCCGCGGCCTCGAAGCTCTTCCATTCGATCAGCACGAAACCGCTGAAGGGAGCGCCGTCGGCTTTGTAGAGAGTATCCTGTATGGTCGTCAGCGCAGGGTCCGCCCATCCCAGCGCCAGTCCGAACGTCATCGCCGCCACTAGGCGGAATTTCCAGCCGCACGCGAACATCGTGAGCCTCCTCAATTGAAAAAAAAGGGGCCCGGACCCGCCCAAGGCCCGAGCCCTAACGCCAATGCATCACCGGCTTCAGTGTAAGGAGGCACCCAGTGGCTGTCCGGCCCCTGGAAAAGTGTAAGTGGAAGTCAGGAAAAGACTAATTTTTCGCCCAGCGGTGTCATCGGCAAACGGGGGCCTGCCCCGTTTACTTCGCTTCGCCCCGTTTGGTGATCCGTTCGGCGTTCATATACGGCCGCAGCGCCTCGGGCACCACCACGCTGCCGTCGCGCTCCTGGTAATTCTCCAGGATCGCCACCCAGGTGCGGCCGATCGCCAGGCCGCTGCCGTTCAGCGTGTGCAGAAACTCGGCCTTGCCCTTGGCCGGTTTCGCGCGAATCGCCGCCCTCCGCGCCTGGAAGGCCTCGTAGTTTGAGCACGAGGAGATCTCCTTGTACTCGCCCAGGCCCGGCAGCCACACCTCCAGGTCGTAGGTCTTCGCCGAACCGAATCCCATATCGCCCGTCGAAAGCACGATGCGCCGGAACGGCAGCCCCAGCCGCTTCAGGATGTCCTCGGCGTCCTCGGTCAGCCCTTCCAGCTCCTGGTAGCTCTGGTCGGGCCGCGCGAACTTCACCAGCTCCACCTTCTGGAACTGGTGCTGCCGGATGATGCCCCGCACGTCGCGCCCATACGAGCCCGCCTCGCTGCGGAAACACGCCGTGAACGCGCACAGCTTGATGGGAAGCCGCTCCGCGTCGAGCGTTTCATTGCGATAAATGTTGGTCACCGGGACTTCCGCCGTCGGCGCCAGCCACAAGTCCGAGTTCTCAATCTTGAAAAGGTCTTCGGCGAATTTCGGCAACTGCCCGGTGCCGAAAAGGCTCGCCGAATTGACCAGGAACGGCGGCAGGACTTCGGTATACCCGTGCTCGCGCGTGTGGGTGTCGAGCATGAACGCGGCCAGCGCCCGCTCGAGCTTCGCCCCCAAGCCGAAATAGATGGCGAACCTCGCACGCGTGATCTTGGCCGCCCGCTCCAGGTCCAGGATGCCGAGCTCCGGCCCCAGATCCCAGTGCGCCTTGGGCTCGAAATCGAACTCGCGCGCCGTGCCCCAGCGGTGGACCTCGACGTTGGCCTCCGCCCCCGCGCCGACAGGGACCGACTCGTGCGGCAGATTCGGGACGCTGGCCAGGGCTTCCCGGAATTCCTCGTCCAGCTTCGTTACCTGCTCATCGAGCGCCGCGATGCGGTCGCCCAGTTCGCGCATTTTCTGCTGCAACTCGGAGGTGTCGATGCCCTGCCGCTTGAGCTTGCCCACCTCGGCGCTCTCGGAATTGCGCAGCGCCTTGAGTTGCTCGGCCTCGGTCACGGCCGCGCGGCGGCGCGTGTCCAACTCGCGAAACTCCTCCACATTCAGCGAGAAATTGCGAGTAGCGAGTCGCGCTGCGACAGCGTCAAGGTTGGATCGAAAGAAGTTCAGATCGTGCACGGTTTGAAGCTACGATGATCGCATAAGCGCCCATCGTTCGTCGCCCGTCGCAACAGCCGCCCGCGCAGCGCACGAATCCCGCCGGACCGGATCCGTTCGACGGGCGACGAGCCACGAGCGACGGGCCCCTTCGGATACACTTGTTCTGGGAGGACGCCTTCCCCATGGCCACGCGCACCAAAGCGCCGGTTACCGCCGACCTTGCCGTCCGTTATGGAGGCCTCGAACCCGAGGCCCTGATCCGAGCCTTCCGGGTGATGCATACCTCCCGCCGCCTGGACGACCGTGAGATCCTGCTGAAGCGCCAGAACCGCATCTTTTTCCAGATCAGCGGCGCCGGACACGAGGCGATATCGGCCGCCGCGGGCACCGCCCTCCGCGCCGGAAAAGACTGGTTCTATCCCTACTACCGCGACCGGGCCATGTGTCTCGCGCTCGGTGTCACCCCGGCCGAGATGCTGCTCACCGCCGTGGGCGCGGGTGCCGACGTCGCTTCGGGCGGCCGCCAGATGCCGTCCCACTGGGGCGCGCCGCGCCTGAACATCGTCAGCCAGTCCTCGCCCACCGGCACTCAGTTCCTGCAAGCCATCGGCTGCGCCGAAGCGAGCCGCCACCTCGATCCGTCCGGCGATGCCGTCACGCTGGTCACCTCCGGGGATGGAGCCACCAGCGAGGGCGAGTTCTGGGAGGCCCTCAACGCCGCCTGCCTCGACCGCCTGCCGGTCGTGTTCGTGATAGAGAACAACGGCTACGCCATCTCGGTCCCCCTCGAAAAGCAGACCGCCGGCGGCAACATCGCCCGGCTCGTTTCCGGCTTCCCGGGCCTGGCCATCCAGGAAGTGGATGGCTGCGATTTCGTCGCCTCCTACCAGGCCGTGCAGAAGGCCGCCGAGTACGTCCGCTCCCGGCAAGGGCCCGCGCTAGTGCACGCAACCTGCATTCGGCCCTACTCGCACTCGCTCTCCGACGAGGAAAAGCTGTACAAGACCGACGAGGAACGTGCCGCCGAGGCCGCGCGCGACCCCATCGTCAAGTTCCCCGAGTGGCTGGTCGAAGAGGGCGTTCTCGATCGCTACGCTCTGCAGGTCCTGGTTCACGACATCGACCTCGAAGTGCAAGCCGCCACCGACGCCGCGCTCATCGCCGCCCCGCCGCCCTCGGGCTCGGCGCTGCTGCATCTCTATTCGGACAAGGTCGATCCCTGTTCCGAAGCCTTCGCCACCCCGCCGCAGTTCGCCGGCGACCCGCGCACCATGGTGGACGAGATCAACCTCACGCTGGCCGAGGAGATGCGCCGCAATTCGCAAATCGTGATCTTCGGCGAAGACGTGGCCGATTGCAGCCGCGAAGATCACCTTCCCAAGCTGAAGGGGAAGGGCGGCGTCTTCAAGGCCACCCACGGCCTGCAGAAGAAATTCGGCTCCGAACGCGTCTTCAACACGCCGCTCGCCGAAGCCGCCATCGCCGGCCGCGCCATCGGTATGGCCACGCGCGGGATGAAGCCGGTGGCCGAAATTCAGTTTTTCGATTACATCTGGCCGGCCATGATGCAGATCCGCGATGAGCTCGCCAGCATGCGCTGGCGCTCGAACGGCGGCTTCGCGTGTCCGGCCGTTCTGCGCGTCGCCATCGGGGGCTACCTCAGCGGCGGCGCGGTGTACCACAGCCAGTGCGGCGAGGTCGAGTTCACGCACATCCCCGGTCTGCGCGTTGTGTTCCCATCGAACGCGCTCGACGCCTGCGGCCTGCTCCGCACCGCGCTGCGCGCCGACGACCCGGTCCTGTTCCTCGAGCACAAGCGCCTTTACCGCGAACCGTACAACCGCTCGGCGCATCCCGGCCCCGACTTTCTCATCCCGTTCGGCCGCGCCAGTGTGGTCAAGGGCGGCCGCAATCTCACCATCGTGACGTATGGGGCGCTGGTCCAGAAATCGCTGCTGGCGGCCATCGAGATCGAGAAGCGCGATTCGTCGGTGAGCGTTGAAATCCTCGATCTGCGCACGCTGGCGCCCTGCGATTGGGAAGCCATCCGCCGCAGCGTGGAGAAGACCAGCCGCGTGCTCATCGCCCACGAGGACTGCCTCTCCTGGGGATACGGCGCGGAGATCGCCGCTCGTGTCGCGTCCGAATTGTTCGATCGCCTGGACGCGCCGATCGGCCGCGTCGGCGCGCTCGACACCTGGGTCGGCTATAATCCCCAACTCGAAGCCGAGATCCTGCCCCAGGTAGACACCATAGTCCGCGAAGCCGAAAAGGTGCTGCGGTATTGAACCTCCAGACCCGCCGCCACACGCTAAAATGCGAAGGTGCCGGCCGCGCCGCCTTCCATCCCGATTCGGGTTTTGGCCGGAATTGCCGTCGTCGCCGCGCTGGCCATCTTCGGCGCGCTCGACTACGCGCAGTTCCTCTCCGAATACACTCGCTCCGCTGACCAGTTTCAGATAGCGGCACAGGAGGCGCGCTTCCGCGACGCGCTCGCCGCGCTGCCCCCAGCCGGCATCGTGGGATATGTTTCCGATGTCCCGTCCAGCGGCCCGCAGGGTCAGGCCATGCTGGGCGCCGCTCAATACGCGCTCGCGCCGCGCATCGTCGTGCCCTTCAAGAGCGGGCACAAAACCGATTGGGTGGTCGGCAGCTTCGCCCGGCCGGAGGAGGCCCCCCGCGTGGCGGCGGAACGTGGCCTCAACATTGTCTCCGATTACGGGAACGGGGTCGTTCTTTTCCGTAAGGAGGCGCGCCGGTGACCGGCCTCCTGGCGTTCCTCGTCCCCTTGCTCGCGGGCTGGTTTCTGACCCGCGCGGCTCTCGCCGGACATCGCATCCGGCCGGCCTGGACCGCGCGCGTGTTCGAAGCAGCCCTAGGCGCTGGCGGCGGGATCGCGATCTCGTCCATCGCGTTCTTTCTGCTGACGCTGGCCGGAGCCGCGTCGCCCGCCGCCATCCTGGCTCTCGACGCGGCACTGCTCGCAGCCGGCCTGTTCGCTTTCTGGCGGACCCGCCAACGGACTGCGGGCGGCCCCGCCGAATCCGCCGCGCCTCCCCTCTTTCGCTGGAACTGGCTACTCGCGCTGGCGCTCGCGGCGGGTTCTGCCCTTATCCTTTACGGCCTCGTTTCCGTTAGCGCCGCCAACCCTCACGGCGAATGGGACGCCTGGAGCATCTGGAACCTGCGCGCCAAGTTCCTCGCCGCTCCCGGTGACGCCTGGAGAGCCGCGCTTTCGCCGCTGCCCGAAAAAGCAGGGATGCATCCCGACTACCCGCTGCTGCTATCCGGCTTCGTGGCGATGGTCTGGAAAAGCGCAGGTGACACGTCGCCATGGGTGCCGCAACTCACCGCGTTCCTGTTCCTGGCGCTGGTGGCGGCCTTGCTGGGGAGCGCGCTCACGGCTCTGCGGAGTTTGACAAGCGCGCTCACTGCCGGCCTGGTCCTGCTTTCGAGCACGTCCTTCCTGTTCCTGGCGACGATGCAGTATGCCGACCTTCCCCTCAGCTTCTATTGCCTCGCCTCGATCGCGCTGCTGCTGCTCGCGGAGTCCGTGCCCGCCGGCCTCGCCCTATCCGGCGCCTTTGCGTCGTTCGCGGCGTGGACCAAGAACGAGGGCCTGGCCTTCGCGGTCCTGCTGACGCTGGCCATCCTGGCGGTGGACTGGCGCAACGCGGGCCTCCGGAGCGCGCTGGTTCGCTTGAGGCACTTCCTGACGGGCGCCGCGCCAGTCCTCCTGCTGGTGATCTGCTTCAAGCTGTTCCTGGCGCCGGCCTCCGACCCGCTCTTCCAGCAGGGCGCCGCCGGGTTGACTCACAAACTCGCCGATCCCGCCCGATACGGGCAGATCGCGAAGGCAATGATCGCCGAGCTGTACCATTTCGGCCAGCCATGGTCGCATCCGCTCCTGCTACTGGCGATCCTGGCGCTGACGCTCCGGCTCCGCATCGACGCGACTCAGGTGCGCGCCCTGCGCGCTTCGGCGATCGCGCTGGCGCTCTTGTTCACGGCCTACTGCGGCGTCTACCTGGTCACGCCGAGCGACCTTGCCTGGCACCTGCAGACCTCTCTCCCGCGGCTGTACGGGCAACTCTGGCCCAGCGCCCTTCTGCTGCTCTTCCTGACGCTGAACGTCCCGGCAGCCAGCGCCGCGCGCAAGCCCACGGAGCGAGCGCGGAAATGAAGTCGCCGATCCGCATCGCGGCCGTCCTGATCCTGGGCCTTCTGTTCGCCGCCAACTGTTACCGCGCCGCGACGCAGTCCCTCACCCACGACGAAGCGCTCACCTGGGAGATGTACCTCGACGGCCCGGCCTCGAACATCTTCGACCTCTACGACGCCAACCACCATTTCCTTTCGACCATTCTCGAGCGCCTGTCAACCGGCCTCCTCGGCACGTCGGAACTGTCGCTCCGGCTTCCCAGCCTGATGGCGGGAGTATTGTTCTTTCTCGCGGTGTACCGCCTGCTTTTCCTGGTCTTCGGCGAAGTGTGGCTGGTTCCGCTCGCAGTTTTGCTGATGGCCGCCAATCCGCTGGTGCTCGATTTTCTGGTGGCCGCCCGCGGATACGGCCTGGCCCTGGCGCTCTTCTTTTACGCGCTCCTGAACATGGCCGAGTACCTGGCCCGCCGGGTGCGCAGCCAGCTCTATCTGGCCGGAACGGCGTTGGCTCTAGCACCGGCTGCCAACCTGACGCTGCTCGTCCCGGCCCTCGTGCTGGCGGCGCTATTCGGATATTTGCTAAGGCGCCTCCCGGAGCCCGCCCCTGCTGCGAAGCGAACCAAAAAGCACGCGCCGCCGGCCGCGCAGTCTGACCTTCGTTGCTTCGCCATCCCGCTGGCCGCGGTGGCGCTACTGTTCTTCCTGACCGCGCCGATTTCCAAGGCGCGCATGTCGGACTTCTACGTCGGAATCGACTCTCCGGCCGCGAGCGCGGTCAACCTGGTCAGCTGCTCCTTCGCGCACAACGCGGGAGTCGGCGGGATCAACTCCGGCCGTCCCGTCCTGGCCGCGTGGCTCTCGGCGCTCGCGGTCCTGCTGCCGGCCGTGGCGCCGCTGGCAGCGGCGCTCGGCGCGCTGCGGGTGTTCCGGGCCACGCGCGAACGCAACGCGCCGGCTCTTGCGGATGCCGTTTTGTTCCTCGCCGCCGGCTCGATGGTGGCGTCCGCCGTGCTCCTGGTGGCGCTTCACTACGCCGTAGGCATGCCCTATCCCTCAGACCGGACCGGCCTGTACTTCCTGCCGCTGGCCGGATTGTCGGTCGCCCTGCTGGCAAAGCAGGCCCCGCGAATTCCGGCGGTGGCCGCTGCCGTCCTGGGCACGCTGATCGCGGCGCACTACCTGGTCCAGTGGAACACTTCGAGCTTTTACGTCTGGCGCTATGAAGCCGATTCGAAGCGGATCCTCGACACCATCGCGAGCGCACCCAGAGGAACCAAGGCTCCCGTGCGCGTCGGCATCTCCTGGCAACTCGAGCCCGCGTTCAACTTCTATCGAACCGTCCGCCGCTGGACCTGGCTCACGCCGTTCGACCGCAGCGGTCCCGACGGCGACTACGACTACTACGTGCTGATCGCCAACGATCGCCCGCTCATCGCCCGCCGGGCACTCCGCCCTATCTTCACCGGCCCGCTCTCCGGCACGGTGCTGGCCGCGCCGGGCCAGCCGCGGGCCGCGCCGGGCCAGCCGCAGGCGCGAAACTGGTAAACTGTTACTCCGGTTGACGATATGCCCATTAGTAAGGACTTGCTCGAAATTCTGGTGTGCCCGCTCTGCAAAGCGCCGGTGCACCTTACACCGGACCAGAGCGGACTGAAGTGCGTCGACTGCAAGCGCGTTTACCCCATCCGGGACGACATTCCGGTCATGCTCGTCGACGAGGCTAAAATCGAAGAGTAGCCTGCGGGCATGGAGAGCATACTTGATCAGCTACCCTGTGGGGCGCGAGCGGCGGTAATCCGCCTGCGCTCGCTCGGGGACTGCGTCCTGACCACCCCGGCTTTGGAAATCCTCAAGCGCAGCCGGCCCGACCTCGCTGTAGCCGTCGTGGTCGAGGACCGTTTCGCAGGCGTCTTCGAGAGTAATCCCGATGTCGACCGGATCCTGCCGCCGCGCTTGAGCGCCCTGCGGAAGTGGGCGCCGGCTCTCGCGCTCAACCTGCACGGCGGCCCGCGCAGCATGGCGTTCTCCTTCGCCTCGGGCGCCCGATTTCGCGCCGGGTTTGGACACCATCGCTACGGCTTCGTATACAACGTCCCGATCCCGCCGCCTCAGGAAATCCTCGGCTTCTCGCGGCGGGCGCATACGGCGGAGCACCTCGCATCGGCGGTGTTTTACCTGGGCGCCGGGCCGTGCGAGATCCCGCGCGCGAAGCTGTTCGCCCAGCCGAACGGCGAAGAGCAGGCCTACGCCGTGTTGCATCCCGTGGCGTCGGCCCCCGACAAAACCTGGCCGGCCGCTGGTTTTCTGGAAGTGGCGCGCCATTTCGAGGAGAAGTGGGGACTAGAGCCCGTCTTCATCGGCGGCGCGGAGGACGACCTTGCCGCATTCCGCCCCTACCGGGTCGTAACCGGAGCTCCGCTCCCCCGCCTCAAAACGCTCATGGCGCGCGCCTCGGCTTTCGTCGGCAACGACTCCGGCCCAGCGCACATGGCTGCGGCCTTCGGCATCCCGTCCGTGGTGATCTTTGGGAACTCCGATCTCGAATTGTGGCGGCCGTGGAAAGCCCAGGCTGAGGTGGTGGCCGCGCCGGGCCACATCGCGGAAGTGCGGCCCGGCACGGTGATCGCCGCCCTCGACCGGCTGAAGGTGGCGGCGTGAAAGAGCGCCTGTTCCTCCTTCGTTTCGTGGCGCCGCATTGGCTCGCCATCCTCGGCGGCACCGTGCTGATGATAGTCGCCGGTGCGATGAACGGCATGGTGCCGCTGCTGATCGGCCCGGTCTTGAAGCGGGTGCTGAATCCCGCCTCCGCCGAGGTTCCCGTCCTGCTGCTGGATAAGCTCCCACTGCTGGGAAGACCGCTCTTTCTCGAACAACTGACCCCGCGCTTCATCCACAATGTGTGGACCATGATTGCCTGGGCCATCCTGGCCACGTTTCTGACCAAGGGCATCTGCGATTACTTCGGCAATTTTCTGATCAACTACGCCGGCCTCTCGGCGATGACGGACCTGCGGCAGAAAGTCTTCGACAAGGTCCTCCGGCAGGGGTCGCAGTTCTTCGAAACGCATTCCACCGGCCGGCTGATGTCCTCCATGATGAACGACGTCGACAAGATGCAGCTCGCCAGCTCGCAGATGCTGGCGGACCTGCTGCGGCAGTTCTTCTCGGCGACGTTCCTGCTCTTCGTCGTCGTGTCCAAGGACTGGCGCCTGGCCCTGATCAGCCTCACGCTGTTCCCCTTCGTACTGGTTCCCACGGCGCGCATCGGAAGGCGCATCCGCAAGACCACGCGCAAGGCGCAGGATCACCAGGCCGAAGTGAACCAGATCCTGCAGGAGACCCTCAGCGGGCACCAGGTAGTGAAATCGTTCTGTGCCGAGCCGTACGAATCCCGCCGCTTTTTCGACACGGCGCGCCGGCTTAAGCGGGCCAATCTCAAGTACACCCTGCAGCAGGCGCTGTCGTCGCCGCTGATCGAGTTTCTTGCCGCGGTGACCATCGTCGGCCTGCTGGCGTATGCTCGCGACCAGATCAAGGCGCACACCATGACCGCCGATGGCTTCATGACGTTCATCTTCGCCCTTTTGCTGCTGTACGAACCGGTCAAGCGCCTCACCGGGATTCACAATATCTTCCAGCAGGCGCTGGGCGCCTCCGAGCGGGTCTTCGAGTATCTCGTGCGGCCGGACGACATTCGCAGCAAGCCGGGCGCGCGGCGGCTGGCCGAATTCAAACAGGGAATCACGTTCAGCGGAGTCAGCTTCCGTTATCCCACCGCCGAGAACGGTTTCCTGCTGAAGTCCATCGACCTCGACGTCAAGGCCGGAGAAGTGGTGGCGCTGGTGGGGCCGAGCGGGGCGGGGAAGACCACGCTGGTCAACCTGGTGCCTCGCTTCTACGACGTCTCGGAGGGCCGTGTGCTCATCGACGGCACGGACGTCCGCGACCTCGAGCTGACCTCTCTGCGCGAGAAGGTGAGCATCGTGGCGCAGGACACCTTCCTGTTCAACGACACGGTGGCCAACAACGTCCGCTACGGCAAGCCAAACGCGAGCATGCAGTCGGTCACGGAGGCGGCGGGCAATTCGCTGGCCGAAGAGTTCATCGGCGCCCTTCCGCAAGGGTATGACACGGTGATCGGAGAGCGCGGCGTGAAGCTCAGCGGCGGCCAGCGTCAGCGCATCGCCATCGCGCGTGCGCTGCTCAAGAACGCGCCGATCCTGATCCTGGACGAGGCCACCTCGCACCTGGACACGGAATCGGAAATGCTGGTGCAGAAGGCGCTGGCCAACCTGATGGCGGGCCGTACGGTGATCGTGATCGCCCACCGGCTCTCTACTATCCGCCGCGCCGACAAGATCGTGGTGCTCGACCGGGGAGGCATCTCCGAGATCGGCACGCACGAAGAACTGGTCGGCGGCGGCGGCATTTACCAACGGCTGCACGCCTTGCAGTATCTGGAGCCGGATCCGGTCGTGAATGGATGACGAATAGACACGAAGTGCTCAGTTCAAAGACAGAGGCTGGTGAGATGTGCCATCGACGGGCGACGAGCGACAAGCGACAAGCCGCCCAGGGGGAGCGCCCATGAGCCCGCGCAGCATGACCGGCTTTGCCCGCGTCCGCAAAGCCCACGGCGACCGCGAAGCGATCGCGATGGTGAAGACCGTCAACCACCGCGGACTGGACATCCATTTCCGCATGCCTCCGGCGTTCGATCCGTTCGAGGCCGCGCTGCGCGCTGCCGTGAAGCGCCACCTGTCGCGCGGGCATGTCCAGGTGCAGATGAGCTACGCCGCGGGCGGCTCCGTCGCCTCACCCGAGGTCAACCAGCCCCTGCTCGAGGCTTACCTGCGGGCGTTCCATAGGATGGCGGCGATCCACGGCCTGCACGGCGAGCCGGACTTGAACGTGACTCTGCAGATGCCGGGCATGTTCGCGCCCGACGAAACCGAGCCCGAGCCGGACACGGAACGTCTGCTGGTGGAGACGCTCGACGAGGCGCTCCAGCAATTGAACGAGTTCCGCGAGCGCGAGGGCGAGGAGACCGCCGCCGAGATGCGTGGCCGCAATGCCACGGTGCTGGACTGTGCCCGGCGGATGGACGAATTCCGTTCCAAAGCGGTGCCTGAGTTTCAGGCGCGCCTCGCCGCCAGGCTCGCCGAGTTGCTCCGCGGCGTGGAACTCGATCCCCAGCGTCTGGCCCAGGAAGTGGCCTACCTGGTGGACCGGACCGATATCAGCGAAGAACTGACTCGCCTCAAGGTCCACGCGGTGCAACTCGACGACCTGCTCAGCGAGGGCGGCGAAGTCGGTAAGAAGATCGACTTCATGCTCCAGGAGATGCACCGCGAAACCAACACCATCCTCTCCAAATCGACCGGCGTGGGCGAAACCGGCCTGGAGATCACCGAACTGGCCCTCAACGCCAAGGCCGAGATCGAAAAGATCCGGGAACAGGGACTAAACCTCGAATGAGCATCGTCTTCATCATCTCGGCCCCGTCGGGGTCCGGGAAATCCACGCTCGTACACCGCCTCCTGAAACAGGACCCGAGCCTGCTGTTTTCGATTTCGTACACCACCCGCGCGCCGCGTGGCCAGGAGGTTCAGGATCAGGCCTACCACTTCCTGACGCGCGCGGAGTTCGAGGCGGCGCTGGCCCGCCACGAGTTTCTGGAGCACGCTGAGGTCTTCGGCAACTACTACGGAACGCACCAGGGCATGCTCGAGAGCGCCAAGGCAGAAAGGCGGGACCTGCTGCTCGACATCGACGTCCAGGGTGCGCGACAATTGAAGGGTAAGGTTCCGGGGACCGTTACTATTTTTGTGCTCGCCCCATCTCGTGACGAGCTCGAGAAGCGCCTGCGAGCACGATCCGAAGATTCTGAAGAAGTTATCGCCCGGCGGCTGGATGGGGCCGCGGCCGAGATTCGCAACTACGGCGCGTACGATTACGTCGTCGTGAACCGGGACCTGGAGAAGTCGGTGGATGCGCTAGCCTCGATCGTGAAGGCCGAGCGCCTCCGCCGCACCAGGATGGAAGACGAAGTTCGCGCCATCCTGGGAACGTTCGAGAAGTGAGAGAGGTTTTCCGCATGACTGATTCGCCTGCACCGCGCAACAACATCATCGCCTCGATTCCGGACGACCCGGAGCAGAGCACCTACCGTTTCATCATCGTCGCCGCCAAGCGCGCCCGCCAGCTTCAGAGCGGCGCCCGCCCGTTCCTTCCGACCACGTCGAAGAAACCCACCATCACGGCGGTCGAGGAGGTGCGCCGCGGCCTGGTGAAGTACGACG
Organism: Bryobacterales bacterium; assembly: GCA_963841635.1. Lineage (GTDB taxonomy): Bacteria > Acidobacteriota > Terriglobia > Bryobacterales > Bryobacteraceae > DASWZN01. The sequence continues at coordinate 4,502,577 of CAWJDO010000002.1, read as the reverse complement.
ACCCGGGCCTAGAGGTAGAGCCTGTGCCCGAACTGCCGTCGGAGAACATCTGAGGCCTTCCGGCGATGAACGTCGTGCTCGGCATCGGCGGCGGCATCGCGGCCTATAAGGCTGCGGAGCTGGCACGCGCCCTCAAGGAGCGCGGCGTTTCCGTCCAGGTAGTCATGACCGCGGCGGCCCAGGAGTTCGTCAGGCCGCTGACCTTCGCTGCCCTCACTGCCCGCAAGGTGATCACCGGCCTGTTCGCATCCCAGGCGGGCGAGGACACGCTGGCCAGCGCGGTTGAGCACATCGGCGTGGCCGATAACGCCGACCTGCTCGTGGTCGCTCCCGCCACCGCGGACCTTCTGGCCAAATTCGCCAACGGGCTTGCCGACGACTTCCTTTCCACCCTCTACCTCGCTTTTCCCGGACCCGTGGTCCTCGCGCCCGCCATGAACACGCGCATGTGGCAGCACCCGGCCACGCGTCGCAACACGGAGACGCTCAGGGGGCGCGGCCATACCATCGTCGAGCCGGACGAGGGCCTTCTTGCATGCGGGACGGTGGGCCCTGGCCGGCTTGCCGAGCCGGAGCGGATCGCCGAAGTAGTCATGAGCGTCCTCCATCCCCGCCGCGATCTCGAAGGAGAGACCGTGCTGGTAACCGCGGGCCCCACCGAGGAGCCGATCGACCCGGTGCGGTTCATCTCGAACCGGTCCAGCGGCAAGATGGGATATGCGATCGCGGAGGAGGCGGTGGAGCGCGGCGCGCGCGTCGTCCTTGTTTCCGGACCCGTGAGCCTCGCCGCTCCGTCCGGCGTCACGCTGGTCCCCGTTCAGACCGCCGCCGGGATGCGCACCGCCGTGCTCGACCGGCTGGCGGAGGCGACCATCGTCGTCAAGGCGGCAGCGGTTGCCGACTACACCGTGTCCAAGCCCGCGGCACAGAAAATCAAAAAGACCGGCGGCGCAATCTCGCTCGAGCTCTCGCCGACGGTGGATATCCTGGCCGAAGTGGGCTGCAACAAGGGCCAGCGCCTCCTGGTCGGGTTTGCCGCCGAGACCGGAGACGTCGCCGCTGAGGCGCGGCGCAAGCTCGCGGCGAAGAACTGCGACATGGTGGTGGGGAATCGCGTGGGCATCGAAGGGACCGGCTTCGGCGCCGACGACAACCAGGTCGTGCTGGTGCTGCGCGACGGCCAGACCATCGACCTCCCGCGCGCTCCCAAGAAGGCCATCGCCGGCCGCATTTTCGACGAGTTGCTGAAGCTGCGATGAATCCGGACCTCCTGCGCCGCTACCTGAGCTACTACCAGGACCTCGGCTTCAAGACTCTGTATCGGGCTCAGGACACTCCGCAAAACCGGGGACTGGCTACTCTGTCCCCCCGTGGACAGAGTAGCCTGTCCCCGGTTTTGCCCCCCGTCCCCTCCGCGCCTCCGCCCGCCGCCGAAGCCCTTCTGCGCATTCGCGAAGAGATCGGCGATTGCCACCGCTGCCGTCTCAGCGAGGGCCGCACCCAGATCGTCTTCGGAGTGGGCGATCCCGCCGCGCGCCTCGTGTTCGTGGGCGAAGGCCCCGGCGCGGATGAGGACGCGCAGGGCGTTCCCTTCGTCGGCCGCGCGGGCCAACTGCTCACCCAGATGATCGAGAACACGGCCCGCAAGGAAGGCGTTCCCCTTCTCCGTAAGGACGTCTATATCTGCAACGTCGTGAAGTGCCGCCCTCCCGAAAATCGCGCGCCCGAGCCGGACGAGATGGAGACCTGCGGCCAATTCCTGTACCAGCAACTCGAGGCCATCCGGCCCAAAGCGATCTGCGTGCTCGGAGGGACCGCGGCCAAGGCGCTGCTCAACCGAAAGGAGGGTGTCACCCGCTTGCGTGGCAACTGGTACGACTGGCGCGGCATTCCTGTCATGGTGACGTATCATCCTTCCTACCTCCTGCGGGCCTACAACCAGGACGCCAAGCGCGAAGCGTGGGAGGATCTCAAGAAGGTGCTGCACTATGTCTACGACTAGCACCGAACCGCGACCGTCAGGGAGCGGATCGCCCCACCGCGCCCTCTTCGTAAACTTCGAGGGCGGCGACGGCTGCGGCAAGACCACGCAGATGCGGCTCCTCGCGGCCCGCCTGAAGTCGCTCGGTTGCGCGGTCCTCGAAACCACCGAGCCGGGCGGCACGCGCATCGGCGCGCAAATCCGCCGCATCCTGCTCGATTCGGCGAACCAGGAACTCCGCCCCACCGCCGAGCTTCTGCTCTATTTCGCCTCCCGCGCGCAGAACGTCGAGGAGGTGATCCTCCCCGCCCTGGCCGAAGGCAAGATCGTGCTCACCGATCGCTTCACCGATTCCACGCTAGCCTACCAGGGCTTCGGCCGCGGCCTCGGAGAACAGGTGGTGACCGACCTCGCGAGCATCGCCTGCCGCGGCCTGTCCCCGGACGTGACGCTGCTGATCGATATCGACCTGGAGACCAGCCTCGCTCGCGCGCGCCAGCGCAACCTCGACCCCGTCGAAAGCCGCATGGACGAGCAGGCCGTGGAGTTCCACCGCCGCGTGCGCCAGGCCTACCTCGCCATGGCCACCCGCGAACCGCGGCGCTTCCGTGTGGTGGACGGCCGCGGCGATGTCGACACCGTCGCCGAAGCCGTCTGGAACGCGTTCGCGCCCGCTCTGGAGAAGCTGCGTGTTTGAGAATTTCTACGGCAACCGCGCCGCCGCCGAAGAGCTCGAGCGGATGATCACCGGCCACCGCATCTCACAGACCATCCTGCTGGCGGGTCCCGAAGGCGTAGGAAAGGCGACGCTCGTGCGGCGGTTCGCGGCCCGCCTGCTCGGCGATGGCGACCGCATCGAGAAGGACGACCTCAGCCTCCCGCACAACCTGGAGGCCATCGCCGACCGCGAGCGCTGGCCCGCCGACAAGCGTAACGAGGATCCCCTGCTGTTCTCCTCGCACCCCGATTTCGTGACCTTCGCGCCCGATGGCCCGCTGCGGCAGCTCTCCATTCCGCAGATGCGCCTGCTCAAGGAGCGAGCCCAGTTTAAGCCGCTCAAGGGCAGCTGGCGCGTCTTCCTGATCGATCAGATCGATCGCGCCAACGAGCAGGCTGCCAACTCGCTGCTGAAGACGCTCGAAGAGCCCCCGGATCATCTGGTCCTGTTGGCGACCGCCACCAACCCCTACGACCTGCTCCCCACCATCCGCTCGCGTGCGGTATCGATACAACTGGCGCCGCTCTCCGAGGAGGAGATGCGCGAGTTCGCCGACGTGCGCCGCCTGGTGGACGCCGACCGCCGGATCGCCCTGGCGTGCGGCAGCCCCGGCCTCGCGATGTCGCTCGATCTCGAAGTCTACGACCGCCGCCGCGAGTCGATGCTGGCGCTGCTTGAGGTGGCCGCCGGTCTCGCGCCCTTCAGCGCCTGGGTGAAATACGCGGAATCGTCCGCGAACCGGCAGGAGAAACTCGACACTCTGCTGCGTCTCCTGTACGGGCTGCTCGAAGACGTGCTGGTGCTCGAGCGCGGTGGGAGCGACATCCGCAACGCCGACGTCCGCCCGCAACTGGAAGCGCTAGCCGCCCGGGTGAACTTCGACTGGATCCGAAGGGCGGTGGCGAAGGTGGACGAGCTAGCGGAGCTGGTCCGCCGCAACATCCAAAAGAACATCGCCCTGGACGCCCTAATCGCCGAGTTGTGGGGCAGGACTCCAGTCCTGCGGCCGGCGTCCACGCCGGCCTCCCTTCACTAGGAACCATGCGTAGAAACCACGCCGGCATCCTCCTGGCCCTCGCCGCCCTGGCCATTCTGGCCTACCTGCCCATCTTCCAGCAGCCGCTGATCCAGGACGACTACCCCAACATCGAGCAATCACGCCAGTTCGGCCCAGTGTCTGGATGGCCGTCCCTGCTCTCGAACGGCGTCTTCCGCTATCGCGCCACCTGGTATGTCCTGACCTACTGGGTAGACCGCTACTTCGAATCGCCGGCAGCATTCTACGCGGTCAGCCTGGCCCTGCACATTCTGTGCGTGTGGCTGGTGTACGCCCTGGGCGCGTGGCGCCTGATCGGCTGGAGGATCTCGGCGGTCGCCGCCGCCTTCTTCGCGGTCCACGAGGGTCACCAGGAAGCCGTGATGTGGTACTCCGGGAGTGCCGAGCTGCTGATGTTCCTGTTCGGCACGCTGAGCCTGCTCTGCTGGGCCCGCGTGGTGGACAAGAAGGGCAACTGGAAGTGGTACGCCGCCTCGCTGCTATCGTTCGTCGCGGCGCTGCTCTCGAAAGAGTCGGCGGTAGTTTTCGCCGCGCTTCTGGTGTTGCCGATGCTGGGCGCACGCGCCGCGCGGCGCGCGCTCCTGTGGTGGCTGCCGTTCGCAGCTCTGGCTGCAGCGGACCAGTGGCTCATCTTCTCCAGTCGCGCCTATTCGTTCCGCTTTCACGACGGGAGTTTCTCTTTCACCGCGCCATTCTATATCACGCTGCCCGTAAGCTGCGCCCGCCTGCTGTGGCCGTGGGGATTGCTCGCCCTCCTGGTCCTGTTCGTCTTGCGCGCCAAGCAGCATCGCCAGGTGGTGCGGGTTGCCGCGCTCTGGATCGTGCTCTCGTTCCTGCCCTACAGCTTCCTGACCTACATGCACCGCATCCCCAGCCGGCAAACTTATCTCGCCAGCCTGGGACTGGCGTGGGTCGTCGCGGCCGGCTTCTGGGCCCTTCAGTCGCGGATGCGGCTGCATCGCTCCACCGTGGTCGTCGCCGCCGCAGTGGTGGTGCTCGCTACGAACATCGGCTACATATGGACCAAGAAGCGGCAGCAATTCATCGACCGCGCCGCTCCGGTTGAAGCCCTCGTCGCCCTTGCTCAGAAAACCAACGGCCCGATCTACATGCGTTCGTTCCCCGATCCGCAGATGGTGTACGAGTCGGCGCTACGCATGCGCGTCCGCAAACCAGTCCTCTTGATCTGGGACGCCGCCAGCCGCACCCAGGCCGCCGCCGAGTTCCGCTGGCCGCCGCGCTAGTGCGCATCGGAATTGGCCGCAAACCCGGGACTGGCTCGAATTTCGCCGCCTTTGCGAAATTCGTGCCTGTCCCACCATGGGCCTTTCTTTCAGTCATACTGCTCGCAATTTGCGACGCGCTACCCCCGCCTCACTTCTTCGGATACGGCGGCACCGCGGGCACCGTCACCGGCTTCGCCTTGATCAGTCCCTGCAAGTAGCCGACCGCCGCCTCGAGCTGCGCGTCCTTGCCGTTGAACGTGGCGTTCGGCAGGTTGTCCACCGTGATGTCCGGCTCCACGCCGTGTCCTTCGATCAGCCACTTGCCCTCCGGACCGTAGACCCCGATCTCCGCCGCCGTCGCGATTCCGTGGTCCGCCAGCACATTGCTCCCCGTCAGCCAGATCTCGCCGCCCCAGGTCCGCGTGCCGATCAGCTTGCCCAGCCCCAGCCGTTTGAATCCCTCCGAAAAGGCCTCAGCGTCGGAGCCGGAATGCTCGTCGCACAGCACCACCATGTAGCCGCGGAACGCGCCCGGCATGTTCCACGTCGCCGGCCCGATCCGCGGCTTCCAGTAGAACCATGCCCGCCGCAGCAGCTTCTCCAGCACCCAACTATCGATGTTGCCCCCGCCGTTGTGACGCACATCGATAATGAGCCCCTGGCGCTGGAACACCGGATAATACTCCTGTGCCCACTGCGCGATATCGTCTCCGACCATAGCCCGCAGGTGCACGTACCCGATCTGGCCGCCCGCGGTCTGCTCCACCATCATCCGCCGCGTGTATTCCCATTCGTGGTAGCGCAGGTCGTTCTCCTGCTGGATCGAGATGGGTTTCACCACCACATCGCGAGCCTGTCCCTTGCCGCCCGCGAGCACGCTCAGCAGCACCTGCTTGCCCGCGCGGGTGCGCAGCAGCTCGCCGATGTCCGCCGCCGAAAGCGCCGGCCGCCCGTTCACAGACACGATCACGTCCCCCTCCCCGATCTCGACTCCCGGCCGCGCCAGCGGCGCGCGCTTCTCCGGACGGTCCGGGTCCGACCGGTAGATGTGCTTCACCACGTATCCGCCCGTGGTCCGCTCCAGCCGCGCCCCCAGCGATGCCAGCTGCACCTGATCCGGCCCCTTGCGAAGATCGCCGCCGAAGACGAACGTGTGCAAGGCCCCCAACTCGCCCACCATCTGGGCGATCACATCGTTCAGCTCCTCGCGATCGCGCACGCGCTCCACCAGCGGCAGGTACTTGTCTCGCATGGCCGGCCAATCGACGCCGTTCATGTGGGGATCGTAGAAATAGTCGCGGTGCAGCCTCCACGCGTCGAGATACAGCTCTCTGTATTCCTCCGCCGGAATGACCGTGAATGCCCAGTCCTTCAAATCGACCTTCGCGTCCTCCATCGTCTTCGGCGTCTTCAGCGCATCGGCCTTGGCTCCGCTGTCGATCACGAAGAAGTCGTCCTTCTTGCGCACCAGCATCTTCTTGCCATCGCCCGATACCTCGAAGCCGTTGACGCCCTCCATCAGCTTCTCCGGCTTGTCTCCCTTGTTTGCGATGTCCAGGCACTCCAGCGCGGTCTTTCCCGGTTCTTCCCGGTCGCCGCTCAACCAGCAGAGTCGTTTCTCGAGCGCTGAAAGTCCACCATAGTTGCCTGCCGGCGCCGGGGTTTCCTCGATGCGCGCCGCGATCCCGTCCAGATCGATCTCCACCTTCACGGGCGGCTCCGCCTTCTTCTCGCCCGCCGCCTCGGCCTTCTTCCCTGCGTCCTTCTTTTCCTCCGCCTTGGCCTCGTCGCTCTTGTCGGGATGCAGTTCATCGGCCGGCTCGAAAGGCGACCGCAGTCCCTTGCGCAGCGCAAGCTGGTAGATCTTGTCCGTGTGATCGAAGAACGGCTCCGGCTCGCGCGGACCCCAAGGTGAACGCACCACGCTCCGCAGAGAGCGGTCCGAAACAAAATACAACCAGTCGCCCTTCGGCGCCCAGGTCGCGGATTCGCTGTTGTAGCGATCCGTCGTCAGCGGCGTCAGCGTTCCCTTCTCGATGCCGTACAGGTAAATGACCGAATAGCCGTTCCCCGTGTCGCGCGAGAAAGTGAGCCAGCGGCTGTCCGGCGACCAGCGCACGCCCTCGAACGCCGGAAACGAATCCCCTGCTGCGTCGTCCGCCGTCATGATCTTCTTCTGCGCCCTACTGGCGGTATCGAGCAGCCAGAGCTGCTTCTCCTTGTCCTGGTGCGCGATCCACTTGCCGTCGGGCGAAGGGATGGCCTCCCACCGCAGCACGTGGCCGTCCGTCGAGAGCCGCTCGCCGTCGCCCACGCCGTTGGCTGGGATCTTCCAGATCTCCACCTCTCCGCTCTCGGTCGAAAGCGCCACCAGCGACTTGCCGTCGGCCATCAGGCGCGCGTCGCGAAACCGCGCCGGTTTGCGTGCCGTGGCTTCCACGAAGCGTCCCTGCTTGGCCGGAGCCACGAACACCTTGCCGCGCGAGATCAGCACCACCTGTTTTCCATCCTGCGAGAAGTGCGCCGCGATGCCGTATTCGTTGGGCTCCTTCACCCAGCGCTCGCGCAGATGGTCGAAGTCCGACACCAGTTCGATCGGAATCACGTGGTCCGATCCGCCGGCAATATCGAACACGTGCAAGTCCGCACCCATCTGGTAAACGATGCGCCCCTTCGAGAGCGATGCCGATTGCGCGTCCCAGCCCTTGTTCTTGGTGTGCTGCTTCAGCCCCTTCCCGTTCTCGTCCATGGACCAGACGTTCATGGTCCCATCGCGGTCGCTGAGGAAATAGACGCGGCGGTTCCAGTACATCGCGTTCTTGCTGGTGCCCGCGAAGTCCGCCGTCAACGCGATCGCTTCCTCGCCCGGGACGAACTTCCACAGCCTCTCCGCCGTCCCGCCCTGGTAACGCTTCGTCTGGCTACCCTGGAAATCCTGGCGCGTGAAGAACAGCGTCTTGCCGTCCGGAGTAAACACACCCTGCGCGGCCTGGCTCAGCGGGACTAGCTCCACGTGATTGTCGTGGTCGATGGTGGCAAGCTGGCGGTCCGGCAGCGTCGAATAACGCCGCGTGCTATACAGCACCCGTCCATCTGGCGTCCAGCCCTCGACTCGCGAGCTGGTGCCCTCATAGGTGCGCCGCGTGGGCAGCCCGCCCGAAGCGGGCATCGTGTAGACCTCGGTCGGTCCCTCGTAATTGGCGGAGAACGCGATCGTCCGCCCGTCGGGCGAGAATGCGGCATGCGTCTCCTCGCCCGGATGCGTCGTCAGCCGCCGCGCCGGGCCGCCCTCCACCCCGACCTCCCACAGGTCGCCCTCGGCCGTAAACACAACCGTGTTTTCATAAACGGCAGGGAACCGATAATACCCCCGATTATCCTGTCCCCAAGCCGCCGTCGCCAGCAGCAGGAGCCCCAGCACCGAACCGCGCGCGTAAGCAAGCGGACGAAACGAATCGTTCAGTCGCGACATGCTCCGAGTATATATAGGCGCGCAGCCGCCTGGTCATGCCCGCGCAAAGAGCCCGCGCAAAGAGGTTCCACCCGGCCCGCCCGGTTGTATAATCGATAGCATCCGGGCAGTGAAATTGGATGATCGAGGGGGGCTGGGAGATGGGCAACTCCGTCCGAACCTTCTTGTTGCTGGGGATTGCCGCGTCCGCACTACACGCTGGCGAGTTTTTGGTAGTCACTCGCTCGTCTTCGGGCCTCTGGTCCTTCCAGGACGTCGAATCGATTTCCGTGAACGGGAAGGACAAGGTGCGCACCGCGCCGCTCGCCTCCGCCCCTCCTTCCTGGGATCCGAAGGCCCTCGGACACCTGCCGGAGACCCAGTTCTCCGCGCTCACCATCGTCCGCCGCACCGCCGACGGAGCCCTGCTGGGCCGGAACGCCTCCCCCGACTGGCAGCTGCTTTTGCCCGACGGCCTGAAGTCCAAAACGTCCGACTCTGCCGCCCGCATGTGGAGCGATTCCACCGTCGCCCTGAAGAAGGACCGCAAGGACAAATCCCCCTCGGCCATCCGTCTCGAGGAATTGTACGCCATCGTGCCGGGTCAGGACGCCGCCGTCTCCGCGGCCGCGCTCGCTACCGAACTTGCCCCGCACAAAACTCCCGGCGTCAGCGACGAGGACGCGTTTCGCTCCATGCTCTCCCTGATACCAGCCGCGGTGAAGGCCTATCCGGCGGGGCCGGCCGCGGACCGCATTCGCGACTTCCTGCGCACCGCCATTTCCGTGCGCCTCACCCAGTGGCAGGAGGGCGGAGCCACGCTCTCGGTGCTGGACGAAGCTCTGGCGCTCGCCGGAGCCGCGCAGACTGCGTTTCCGAACGACGCCAGGCTGGCGGCCGAGGCCACCGAGGCGCGCGACGTGCGCAAGTGGCTCGACCGCCGGCTGGCGATCCTCCGCGCGCTCGATGCGGGCGAGCAGTCCGACGCCTTCCTGGTGGAGTATCGTGCCTTCGAGATCTACGACAAATCGTTTCCCCAGCTATCGTCGGCCCGCCAGATGCACCTGCGCCTGAGCGCCAAGACCCACATCGAGACCGCGCGGCGGCTCCGCACCGACGGCGACTATGCCGGCGCCGTACGTCACCTGCTGATCGCGAAATGGCGCGATCCGAAGGCGCCCGACGCGGACGAGATGCTCGAGCAGGTGCGCCTCGAGGCCGCCCGGTTGTCGTCCCAGAAATTCGCCGAGAGCCGCCGGGCCATCGACCCCCGCTCGCCCGCCCAGGTGCAGTTGCAGCGCAGGCTTCTCCTCGCCGAGCAGTATCTCAACGACGGCAAGCTGGCCGAAGGCGAGAAGGCAATCCAGGACGCCGAGGCCGCCGACAAGGACGAGCCGCGTGTCTTGCTGCTTCAGTCCCGCCTTGCCGTGGCGCGAGGCGATCTCGGCATGGCGCTGGCGCTTCTGGATAACTACGACGGCATCGCCGTCACGCCGCAAGACTTCACCGACGGCGAGAAGCTCCGTGCGCAGGTACAGTACACCATTGAGACCTCTCTCGCCAAGAAGCGCTCGGAGTTGGATGCCGATCTGGATCAGCAGCGCTTTGCGTCCGCGCTCGAAACCTCGGCGGACGGCCTGAAACTGGACAACGAGAATCCCGACTTCCTCTACTACGCCGGCCTCGACGCCTGTGTGCTGCGCCACTGCGACAAAGGCGCGCCGCTGCTGCGACGGTACCTGGACCTGACGGATTCCACCGAGGCCAACCGCCAGCGGCGAGTCGCCGCCGTCCAACTGCTGCGCGAGGCCGAGCAGGAGCCACCCGATCCCGCCGGCGACAAGCCGCGCGACCGTACCGAGCTGAGTTGGTTCTCCGGCGCACCGCTCGGACGCGGCGTCCTGTACGATCCGGTTAGTCTGGCGTTTCAGCCCAAGGTCTCCCACATCGAAGCTTCCGATCATCTCAACATCAACTACGAGTGGGCCGGCAACGCGCTCCACTCGGTCCACGCCAAGTACGAGGCCAAGAAGACCGGCTCCAACATTCTCCGCGTAGCCGGCGCGGCCGCCCTATCGGCAGGGGCGGGCATGTCCTCCACCGTCGGCTGGCGCACGGCGGACCGGGAAACGAATGACTTCTACTTCAACTATTACGACGACGTTCCGCAGGTCTTGAAGGTCAGCCGCGACAACGTCGTCACCAAGAGCACACGCATCCCGATCACCATCCCCGGCGTCCCCATCGCCATGGGCGGATTTGGAGCGCTGGGCGCCCTCGGCAGCATGGGCAGTATCGGCAGCAGCATCGGTGCCATCGGCAAGGTCGGCGGCATGGCACGCCTGAGCCCTCTCGGAGGCATGGGCGGAGCGATGCCCGGGCTCGGCGGCTTCGGCGGATCCGGAATTCTTAGCCGCCTGGCGGGCTCCGGCCGTATGTCCGGACTCGGCGGCTTCTCCTCGCTCACCGCCATGCGCCAGATCGCTCCGTCGCAAAACTACTCCGTCCTGCGCGATCCTCAGGGTGGTTCTTCGGCGGGCTTCCTGACGCTCTGGAACAGTCCCCGCCTCGACACTCGCCTCGCATACAAGGCCACCGGCAAACGCGCGGCCGTGGGCTTCTCCGGCAACCGCTTCTTCCACCCCTTCGTCTGGGACGGCATCCACCTGTTCGAGCTCGACTACGACGACCAGGGACGCGTGCAGCACGCCTGGGAGATCGGAGACCCCGGCGCTCCGCGGCTGGACCTGAGTTGGGAGGGCAAGCGGCTGGTGCAGGTCTCCGGCCATGACAGCTCGGGCGCGGTGGTTTACTCGCGCACGCTGAATTACAACGGCGAACGGCTGACCGGCGAGGTGATCACGCACCCGGGCGGCAGCTCGCGCATCGAATACAAGTACGACAAGCAGGGGCGCCTGGTCGAAGCGGATTGCGACGCGGATCACTCGCTCGACGGGCGCTCCCGCAAGGTCCACTTCGTTGTGGACGACAAGGGAAAGGGCTGACATGAGAGCCGCAATTCTCGCCGTTTTCGCCGTCGCGAGCCTCTGTGCGCAGGCGCAGACCGCCCGCCCCGCGGATTCCAAGGACGCGCCGCAGCGCACGGTCCACGCCGCCTCGGGCGCCAGGGCCTCGAACACATCGGGTCCCGAAGAGGCCGGGCGCGCCGCGAATCCGCACGCCCTCGATGCACTCAGCGCGTCCACCGATGACCTGAACGTCATTCGCGACGCCAACCTGCGCAAGCTTACGAAAGACGGCTGCCCGCCGGAGATCTCGTCGCGAACGGCCGAAGTCCAGGGCCGCCTGCGGACAGCCGAGGCGCAGTTGAATGGACAGGAGCCGCTCTCCGCCGCGCCGGACAAGGCATCGCCCACCGCGCCGCAAGGTTCCGCGCAGGCCATCGCGAGCGACTGGTTCAAGAAGGAGGAGCCCGGGCCGCTCGCATCGAACCCCCGCCAAAACGCGCCCAAGAGTCTCGTGGACTCGGTGCTGCCGGGCGGCGCCGCAAAGCCCGCGTCCCCGTCCAGGCCCCCGCTGTCCGCGGACAAGCGCAAGGCGCTGGAACAGGACGTCGCCGCCCTCAAGGCCGAGCTCGAGCATCTGTCGGTGGCGTGCCCGGGAGCGAAGCCGTGAGGATCGCACCCGCCTGCCTCGCCCTGATGTGTGCCGCGGGAATGGCGCTCTGCCAGGAACCGCCCACGCCGGCGCCATCCACGCCTCAACCGCAGCCAGCGGACGCCGCGACTCCGCCGCAGCCGGCCGAGTCCACACCCGCGCCCACGCCGCAGCCCCCGTTGCAGCAGGTCGCGCCCGCGGTTCCCGTCGTGACGGTAGCGGTGCCGCCCCTGGCCCCGCCCGATCTGACCTCGCCCTACGCCTGCCCGCGCGACGCCGCGCGTCACCGCTTCCAGGCCACCCTCGCGGATCTCGCCGCCAACCGCAGTGTGCCCGATGCGATTCGCGGATTCGGCCAGGCGTTCATGGAAGACCGCACCTACGCGGCGGCGGCTTTCAATCTGGGCATCCTCGCCGCGATCGCCGAGAAATGGGACGACGCCTTGGCCGCGCTCGAAGAAGCCGCGCGCCTCGACCCCGCCGCCCTCGCGCCCATCGCCGCGCCCCAAATCGAGCGCCTCCGCCTGATCGCGTCGCTCGAGAAGACACCCGATGGCCGCCGCAAGCGCAGTTACGACGAGGCTCTCCTGCCGGTCCTCGAGAAGTTGCCGAAAATGCCTCCGGCGGAGGCGATGACCGCGCTCGCCGACGTCGGTCGCATCGATCCCAAACGTTGGGAAGCGCCCGCGCTTCTGGCCGGCCTGAACGGAGACGGCCACGGCTACGAGGTCGCCGCGAAATTCCTCGAGATCGCCATCGAGAACGCGCCCGGCCCCGCGATCCGCGCCTCTATCGAGGCCGCGCTCCGCGCCTCGGAGCGGGAACTGCGCTACGTTTCCGCCCGCGCCGGCGCGGACGCGGAAGCCGCCCGTGGCGAGTATTCCAAGGCCGCGGAGTTGTACGAAGCCGCCTGGACCGCCATCCCCGCCCGCTCCGGCAGCGGCCTCGACGCCGCCTCGACACTGCTGTTGAACGATGACACCGCGCGAGCGTCCGCGCTGCTGTCCCGGCTCCGCCAGGGCCGCGACGGACAGGCCGCCGACCGGGCCACGGCAATGCTCAAGGAACTGGAGCCGATCGAGTCGGCCGCGAAAGCACCCACCACCGACGCTGCGCAGTTCTACAAGGACCCGGGTTCCGCGGAACCTGTCCGGATCGCGGCGCTGATTCCACCCATCGACCCCAGGCCTCTGGAGATCTACACGCGGCCGCTGCCGAAGCTGGTCGAAGATCCCGAGCCCGTAGTGCTGCTCGCTTCCCTGACGGCCGACCCAACCGCTGCTGCCCTGGCCGTGACCCTCCCGGCCCTGCCCGCGCCCGTGATCGCAGGCGACCATCCCTGGCGCGAGGTGTCGCAAACGAACGGCGCGCCGGGCTCCGATCCTGCCGCCCAGGCATCCAGACCCGTGTGGTCCGTCGACCTCGTCGGCACCACACGCACTCCCCACACCGTCTCGCTGACCAGCGACCCCGCAGGCGCCCAGGTGTTCCTCGGCACCGCGACGGATTCCGTCTGCGCCACCCCATGCAACATCAGCATTGCCGTGGGAACGTATCCCATGCGCCTGACGCTCCCCGGATACCGCGACGAAGAGCGAAGCGTGCGAGTGGTGTCGAAGACGCAGGACCTGAAGGTCCAGCTTTCGGCGATACGCGGCAGCGTGATCGTCGAGACCCCAACGCCGGCCGCGCTTCGGGTGAACGGGACGCCCGTGGCCGCGCAATCGCCGGCCGAGCTCTCCCTGGTCCCCGGGCTCTACCGCATCGGTGCGGATTTCGGCGCCGGATCACGAGAGCGCCTGCTGACGGTCCGCCCGTCCGCGCGGCTGCGCATCGAGCTTCGCCCCTAGCCCCGCCGACTCGTTACCGAGCCGCGACCGTAAGGGAGCGGACCCAAGGGAGACCAGCACCGAACCGCGAGCGTCAGCGAGCGGACCTACTTCTTCATCAGCGCATCGAGCGCCACCTGTCCGATCGCCTCGTCCACCTCGGACGCCGCGCCGCTGACGGCGATCGCACCGATCGTCTCGCCGTCAACCTTAATCGGAAGCCCGCCCTGGTTGGGGAAAAAGTCGGGGAAGGCCAGAACCTCGAGGTTGCCCTTCTTCAGTTCGTCCGCCCCCGCCTTCGACGGGCTCTTGTAGAACGCCGAGTGCCGCGCCTTCTTCTGGCAGAACTGGAGCGTGTTCAAGCCCGCCCCATCCCCCTTCTGGAGGAACAGCAGGTTCCCGCTGTCGTCGACAATGCAGATCGTAACCTGCACGTTGCGCTTCTGCGCCTCGGCCTCTGCCCCGGCGACCATCGTCTTGATGGCCGCAAGATTCAGCACTTTCCTGGTCGGAAAATCGGTTGCGGATGCCATAGTCATCACCGTGAGGGCCAATGCCGCGAACTTAAGCATGGCCCATCCTACCGCACCCGCTTGGCACCGAACCGCGACCGCAAGGGAGCGAACCCGGCGCAGGGCCGACGAGGTGGCCCGGCGCCACGCCTACTCGTGCCGCAGCGCTACCACCGGGGACACCTTCGTCGCCCGGAGCGCCGGGAGCAATGTGGCCACCACGGCGACGAGCATGAATCCCGATGGCGCCGCGGCGAAGGTCAGGGCGTCGGTGGCGTCGATGCCAAACAGCATGATCTTCAGCAGGCGGGTCAGGGCCAGGGCCCCAACCAACCCGATCGCGATTCCGGCTGCCGCGAGCAAGGCGCCCTGCCGCACCACCATCCCCACGACGTCGGCCCTCGCCGCGCCCAGGGCCATGCGCACGCCGATTTCCTGCGTGCGTTGCGCCACCGAGTAGGCGATCAGGCCGTAGATTCCAACCGCTGCCAGCAGCAGCGCGATTCCGGCAAACAATGTGAGCAGCATGGTGTCGAAGCGCGGCTGCGAGACCGAGAGCGCCATGGCCTCTTTCAGGCTGCCGATTTCCGCTAGCGTTACGTCCGGGTCGATGGACTGAACCTCGCGGCGCAGCGCATCAGCCTGCCGCGCGGCATCGCCCCGCGTGCGGACCGCCAAGTACATACGAGGGCCGTAAGTTTGGGCGAACGGCAGGTAGTAGGCGGGGTCGGTGTCCACGGTCAATCCCAGGTACTTCACGTTGCCCGCTACGCCCACGATCTGCATCCATTTGTCGCCGAAGCCAGGGCCGCTTTGAAGGATGCGCGTGCCGAGGGGTTCCCGCCCGGGCAGAAAGCGGCGCACGAAGCCCTCGCTCACAATCGCCACGGGGAGCGAATCGCGATTGTCGTGCGGGGTGAAATCGCGGCCTCTGAGCAGCGGGACGCCGAGGGTCCGGAAAAGGTCCGGCCCTACGGTGACGTCCGAAACGATGGGGTTGATCACTCCTGGGACGACGGGCTGGCCCTCGATCGCAAAGCTGTCGGCGTCTCCCTGCCGGTCGGGCGGCAGCGAATCGGACAGGGCGGCCGCTTCCACTCCTGGTACGCGGCGGGCGCGGCGGAGCACTTCGTCGTAGAACGGAAGGCCGGCGCGGTCGTCTTTGTACTTGCGGTTTCCGGGCGAGATCAACATCGTCAGGATATGTTTCGGAGGCTGGGAGAACCCGCCGGTCTGGCTCTCGAGATTCGCGAAGCTTCTGAGCAGCAATCCCGCGCCCACCAGGAGCGTGAGCGAGATCGCGACCTCCGAGATGACGAGCGCCGTTCGGGTGCGGCCGCTGGCCCGGCTCGCGCCGCCGCGTCCTCCCTCCTTGATGGCCGTGTTCAGGTCGGTGCGCGCGCTCTGAAGCGCCGGCACGATCCCGAACAGAACGCCGGTGAGCGCGGAAACCAAAACCATGAAGGCGAGGGCGCGCCCATCCAGGCGGACGGCATCGATGAGCGGGAGGTCGCCGGGATTCATCACGCGGACCAGCTCGACGCCGCCCCAGGCCAGGGCCAGACCCGCCATGCCGCCCGCGACCGCCAGAAGCACGCTCTCGGTTAGCAACTGCCGCACCAGCCTGCTGCGGCCGGCGCCGAGGCTGAGCCGCAGCGCCATCTCCCGCTGGCGGACGGTGGCGCGCACCAGCATCAGGTTGGCCACGTTGACCACCGCGATCAGCAGCACCATCCCCACGGCGCCGGCCAGCACCAGGATGGCGGGCTTGAGCGTGGTGCCCACGAGTGCGCTGCGGAGGTCGCGGACCGGAAGCGCCAGGCGCTTATAGTCGGGGTTCTGCTGCATCATGCGCTGCGCGATGTTGTTGGTCTCGGCCTGCGCCTGCTCGAATGTCACGCCCGGCTTCAGCCGCGCCACGCCCCGATAAAACCAGGGGCCGTACCGGGTGGGCGGGTCGAGCCTGAGGTTAGTCCAGACCTCCGTGCTCCGGTGCGGGAAAGCGACCGCGGCCGGCATTACGCCAATCACGGTGGCGGGAGCGCCGTTCACCAGGATCGTCCCACCCAACACCGCCGGATTCGCGGCGAAGCGTCTGCGCCAGATCGACTCGCTGAGCACGGCGAGCGAAGTGGTTGCGGGCTTGTCGTCGCCGGCCGCGAAAGCGCGGCCGATCAGTGGACGCACTCCCAGCGTGGAGAAAAAGCTGGCCGTGACCGAGGCGCCCTGCACCTGTTCCGGCGTGCCTTCCTTTCCGCCGACGTCCAAGCGCAGGCCTCGGAACAGGGCGGGATCTTCGAACGCGCGGTTGTTCTCGCGCCACATCAGGTAGTCGCGGATCGACAGGGTGCCGAACGCAAAGTCGCGCGGGAAGTAGCGCATGCAAACGACTGCGACGCGGCCGGCATCCGCATAGGGCAGGGGCCGCAACAGGATGCCGTAGGCCACGCTGAACATGGCGGTATTGGCGCCAATGCCCAAGGCCAGGGCCAGGACGGCGACCGCGGTGAAGGCGGGATTCTTGCGAAGCGAGCGAGCGCCGTAGCGGACATCGCGGAGGAGTTCCTCGACCAGCCGGCCGGCCCTCGCCTGCCGGACCTCTTCCTTGACCTGCTCGAGGCCACCCAGTTCGATGCGCGCCGCACGCAAAGCTTCCTCCGCGTCCATGCCGCCGGCGCGGTTCTGGTCCGCCAGTTGATCCACGTAGGCGCCGAGCTCGTCGTCGAGGTCCCGCTCGATGCGCCGCCGCGTGAAGAGATTGCGCCGAAGGCTGTCCAAACGGCTCAGGATCGGCATCGCGTTGTGCTCCTATCGAAATTCTATACGTGCCTCCTATAGAGTGTCAATAGGTGCCGCTCAGAGCGCTTCGAAGACCCCCTTCTCCCGGTTCTTGCGGACGCGGTCCCAGGCGAACCAGCGGCCGTTCATGGCAATGTAGACGCCGTGAGGCAGGGTCTGTACGAACGCCAGCGCGCTGCCCAGGTTGAACAGCCCATCCGAGCTGCCAAACTTGTAGGGGACCATCGCTCCCGTGAGCACGATCGTCTTGTCCTGGATCTGGCGGCCCAGGTGCGCGGCGGTCTCGACGATGGTGTCGGTGCCGTGGGTGACCACGATGCGGGTCTCGCGGGCGTTCCGGCACTGGGCCGCGATGGCCTCCCGGTCGTCCTCGGTCATGTGCAGGCTGTCGATCATCATCAGCGTGCGGACCTCGGTCGGGAGGAGGCATCGCCCCAGGCGAAGCATCTCGGGCACGTGCGTGTCCTGAAAGAACAGCTGGCCGTTGAGTTCGTTGTACTCCTTGTCGAACGTCCCGCCGGTGACGAAAACCCGAATCGGCTCGGATGTCATTCTCGGTTTCCCCTCTCCTGGCGCCGTGCCGCGCGCAACCCCGATGATATCAGCAGGGCGCAATGCAAAGCCTCCTCACCGCGCCGTTCCTGGCGGCTGCGGTGGAACGTGATCCGGTTCGTCCGCTTGCTGACGCGCGCGGTTCCGTGCCGGCACTGAACCACGACCGTGATGAGGGAGCGGACCTGGAGGCTAGGGTAGCGCCGGGATCCACCTTCGGTCCCTCGGCGCGCCTACAATGGAGGCGTGCCGGGAGGCGATCATGCAATCTGAAACTGCGAGTGGCGTTGCCGAGGTGCTCGGGCGGCTGGGGATCGAAGAGGTCAACTCCGGCGCGGGCTGGGGGGAGTGGATCGAGAGGCCATCGGGCGGAGAGCTGGTTTCGATCAGCCCCGGCGACGGGTCCCCGATCGCCAGGGTCCGCATGGCAGGAGCCGACGACTACGAGCAGGTCATGCGCCACGCGAGCGACGCCTTCCTCAAGTGGCGGCTGTGCCCGGCGCCCCAGCGCGGCGAGATCGTGCGCGAGATCGGCGACGAACTGCGGCGCCACAAAGACGACCTCGGCACGCTGGTGAGCCTGGAGATGGGCAAGATCCTCGCCGAAGGCAAGGGCGAGGTGCAGGAGATGATCGATATCGCCGGTTTCGCGGCTGGCCTCTCCCGCCAGCTCTACGGCCTCACCATGCACAGCGAGCGGCCCAGCCACCGCATGTACGAACAGTGGCACCCGCTGGGGGTGGCCGGAGTGATCTCGGCGTTCAATTTCCCGGTGGCGGTTTGGTCCTGGAACGCGCTCATCGCGGCCGTCTGCGGCGACTGCACTCTCTGGAAGCCGTCTTCGGAGACGCCACTCACGGCCATCGCCGTTCAGAAGATCTGCGACCGCGTCATGGCGCGTCACGGCTGGAGCGGAGTATTCAGCCTGGTGATCGGGCGCGGCTCGGTGGTGGGCGAGATGATGCTCGACGACCGCCGCCTGCCGCTCATCAGCGCCACCGGCTCCTGCCAGATGGGCTACCGCGTGGCCGAGAAAGTCGCGCGGCGGGTTGCCCGCACCATCCTCGAACTCGGCGGCAACAACGGCGTGATTGTGATGGACGACGCCAATCTCGACCTGGCGCTTCGCGCGGTGCTGTTCGGCGCGGTGGGCACGGCGGGCCAGCGCTGCACCACCATCCGGCGGCTGTTTCTGCAGCGCGGCATCGCGAAGCGCATGACGGAGTCGCTGGTGGCGGCGTGGCGGCAGATCCGTATCGGCAACCCGCTCGATGCGACCACGGTGATGGGGCCGCTGGTCAGCCAGTCCGCGGTGACCGACATGATGCAGGGGCTCGAGCGTATACGCGAGCAAGGCGGCGAGGTGCTGTGCGGCGGCGGCCGGCTCGATCTTCCGGGCGGATGCTACGTCCAGCCCGCAATTGTGCGGGCGCGGCCGGATCTGCCGTCATTGAAGGACGAGCTGTTCGCGCCGGTCCTTTACCTGGTGGAATTCGATGCCATCGACGAAGCGCTGGCGTGGCACAACGACGTGCCGCAAGGGCTCTCTTCGGCCATGTTCACCACCAGCCTGATCTCGGCCGAGACGTTTCTGAGCGCGCGCGGCAGCGATTGCGGGATCGCCAACATCAACATCGGCACCAGCGGCGCGGAGATCGGTGGCGCGTTCGGCGGCGAGAAGGAAACGGGCGGCGGGCGCGAAGCCGGCAGCGATTCCTGGAAGGCTTACATGCGGCGCCAGACCGTGACCATCAACTGGTCGGCGGATTTGCCGCTGGCGCAGGGGATTCAGTTCGACGTGTAAAGACGGGCGTCCGCGGGCTACGCCGTGCCCCACTCCTGCTCGAGCATGCGCGCGTATTCGCCCGAGGCGTAGAGCTGGAAGTCGAAACTCTGCGCCGGGATGCGCGGGAAGCGGAACAATTGCTGGCGGCAAGCGAACAGGCCGTCGGCGAAGTGGTGGTAGTGGCGCATGAAATCGGGCGCCAGGGCGTCGCGAGTGGGCAGCGACTCGAAGATTGCGTGCAGCCCCAGGGCACGGGCGAAGATGGAGTTGTATTCGTGAACGCCCCACGCGCGCAGCTTCTCGCGAACCTCCGGAGGAGTGTCCTCGACCAGCAGCACGACGAAACTCTCCGGCCTCACGCCGCTTTGTAGCAGTTCGTCGTTGCGCTCGGCGAAGTCCATGCATTGCATCACCCAGCGCAGCAGGTCTTTGCCCAGGTAGTACAGCATGGTGATCTCGCAGTAGCGCCCGATCAACAGCCGCTCCTCCAGCCGGTTCGGCGCATCGGCGTCGGCTGGCAGCAAGCCGTGAATCATCAAGCTCGCGCGGGACGCATCCACGAGTTTCCCCGGCCCGTTCGCGTCCGCAAACGGGTGCAGGATCAAAGGAGGCAGTTTGCAGGCCATTCGGTTTGGGAGCCCGGCTGGCCCCTGTATTTCCAATCGACCTGATGCGGGGGATCTTTAGCAAAACAATTTGAGCCACGAATGAATACGAATGCACACGAATGAAACCCAAAGAGCTTATTCGTGTTCATTCGCGGCCAGCAATGTCTTGGACTTTCGCCCTACATCGTCCAGCGAATTGCCGTCACAAACTGGTGCGTCCGGAACCCCTCGTATAGGTAGAACGGCTGGTTCAGCGAGTACCAGCGCCACTCGCTGTAGAACTGCAGGTGCTCGCCCAGCGGGAACGCCACGCGCGCCAGCGGCTGGTAGTAGCGCGCCGGGCGGCTCCCCGCGGATTGGAATAGCGACCCACCGAAAGAGATCTTTGGCGCGAAGGCGCCGTGAAAGGACGGCAGGTCGGCCAGCAGCGTCGCCGTGTGCGCGTTCTCGCGGTAATCGGAGATCGCGCCGGTGAAGGTGTTCGGCACCAGATACGTGATGTCGGAGTTGATGGTGCTGCGCGTGTACTCGCCGTTCAGCGAGAAACCCTTCCACTTCTCGGGGGTCCAGGAAACAGCCAGCGTGTTGTCGCGGCTGAGCAGGCTGTACTTGATGGCTGGGTCCGGGTTCGTGTTGTTCAACACGCTGAAGCGCGCCGTGAACTCCAGGCCGGCCACGGGAGTGTAGCGGCCCATGATCCGCGCCCGCTGGTAGTCGTTGAGGCTCGTGCGGAAGTAGCTCCGGTCGCCGGGCGAGGCCTCGAAATCGATCGTCCCGCGGAACTTCGCCTTGGAGCGGAAGCTCAGGCCGCCGATCCCCACGCTCCGCCGCAGCTTGCCGTTCTCGCTATCGGCGCCGGTCGAGCCCTCGACCGTAATCGATGCCGGGGCAATCGCCTCTCCCCAAACGTAGCGGTAACCGCCGCGCAGCGTGATCATGGGCGTGATGTCGAACAGCACGTCGGTTTCCTGCTGATTGTAGGTCGCCACGAACCGCTCCATGTCGAGGGCGGTGAGGGTGAGCGGCGTGCCGGGCGTGGCGCCCTGTTTGGTGAGGAGCAACTGGTCCGTCAACAGCGCCGAGCCGGCGTCGTGCAGCCGGTCCGTCATCCACGATTCCAGAATGCGCAGGCGGCCGTGGAACGGCTTCAGCTCGATACTCGCGCTGCCGGCCGGGTGCGGCTGCTTGGCGAGCGCGTCGATCACGCTCGACTCCGAGCCGAAGAACGCCGGGATCGCCAGGTCGATGAAATTGCCCACGTTGGACTGGCCGAAGTTGGCCGTCATATGCGGCTGGCTGTAGAGGAACTGCGCCGAGATGTCCACCCAGGAAACCGGGTTGGCGGTGAACAGCGCGCGGCTGAAGAGCCCGTCGCCGCGGACCGCGTAGAACTCGGCGCCGGCGGTCAGGTACAACTGCTGGCCCAGGAACGGCGTCAGCACGTTCCCCTGGTTGGGCCCGGCGTCGTGAAGGCTCTGGTTGTTCTGGGAGGTGTACCCTCCCTGCTCGAGCGTCAGGTGCCAGCGGTTGAACTCGAACCGGACTCCCGCGCGGTACTCGTTGGTGTAGTCGCTGTAGTTGGTCGGGACGGTGTATTCGTCCGACTGAAGGATGTAGTTGATTGTCCCGTCGCCGCGCCCGCCGTTACGCGTGAAAGCGAGGTAGGGGACGATGTGGTGGCCGGGGAACAGGTCCAGCCGGAAGTCGCTCGTTCGCCGCGTGATGTCGAAGCCGTACTGGTCGAGAAAGGGCAGGGCATTGTTCACGCTTCCGGGATTGGCGAACGACGGCAGGAAGTTGAAGTACGCGATGTTCCGGTAATCGAAGGTGAACTCGTACAGGCCCTCCTTACGAGCGTCCACGCGCGCCGTGTTGTAGGGGTCGCCGCCCCAGGAGTTGGCCGAGATGTCGATGCGGTCCACCCACTTGTTCTTCGCCGGCTGGATGGTGAAGTTGGCTCCGAATAGCTTGGGGCCGCGGCCCAGGTTGACCACGCTGCGGTAGGTGTTGAAGTCGCCCGCGACGCCGGTGGTGAAGCGATACCCGGCGTCGAGCGTGCCGGTGAGCCAGGTGCTGCCCGGCGCGGTGGGAGGCGGCGCGGGCTCGGGCGTTGCTGCCGGCGCGGCGGCCGGAGCGGCCTCCTGTTTGGGTTCGGGGGTCGGCGTAGGCGGCGCGGCCGGCTCCTGGGCCATGAGCGGAAGCGCGAAAGCGAGAAGCAGCAGGTTTCTCATGGTTAGCGCTCCAGTGCGGCGTCCACGTACGATCCGTGAATCTTGGTATGGCACACGTTGCAGTTCTGGAAGCGCGCCGAACGCAGATCGTGGAATGCCGGGGGCACTCCGCCGATGGTGGTCTGTACTCCGATATTGGCGTGGCATTCCAGGCACACCAGGCGTACCTCGTGCCGTATGAGCATCCTCGGGTTGGCCGAACCGTGCGGTTCATGGCAGGCCCCGCATCCATCGGTCTTCATGGGCGGGTGCTCGAAGACGAACGGCCCGCGCTTGTCGCTGTGGCAGCGGAAGCACGACGGCTCGTCCGCGGCCACCGTGCGGATCTGGAAGGGCAGGATACTGCCGTGCGGGTTGTGGCAATCGACGCACGACATGGCGCCTTCCGGCAGCCGGTGTTTGTAAGGCTTCTGGAACTTGGCCCAAACCGACTTGTGGCAGCTCGCGCACTTCTTGTTGATGAGCGACGCCTGCGTCGGCCGCAGGGCCTGCGCGCCTTTATGGACCGCGTGGCACTCTGTGCAGGACACCTGGTTCTTCATGTGGCTGCCCTGGATGCGGCCCACTTGCGTGGCCTGATTCAGGTGGCACTTCAGGCAGATCTGGTCGGTTCTCACGGCCGCCAGCTTGGCGGGATTGAGGATGTCGTCGGCGGAGGTGGTCTCCGCGTGTTTCGCGCCCGGCCCGTGGCAGGACTCGCAGGCCATGCCTTTCCCGCCCCGCGATTCCTGCCCCTCGACCACGTGATGCGGGTTCCGCTCGAACGCCTTGGAGAGATCGTCGTGGCAGGTTTGACAGGTATCCGAGCCGACATAGCCGGCCGGCTTGTCCTGGGCCGAGGCGAGCGACGCGGTTAGAGCAACGGCCGTCGCGACCGTGAGGATGAGCTCGCGCCTCTGAGTAGACACAATGTTTATGTTACCCGAAACACGCGGCCAAAGTCCCAAGCCGCGCCGGTTGAGGGGGGTGGGGAGGGAGCGGCGTTTCGCGAAACTGCCCGCTCGCTTACGCGGCGGTTCGGCGCTGCTCCGGTTCGGCCCCCGGAGTTGAGGGGGCGGTCGGGCCGCCCCCTTGAGTTAGCGCCACGCCCTAGCGCGCGTGCACTGAGGGCACGGAGAAGTCGGCGTCCGACCCGTGGCACACGGCACATGCTTCGCCGAGCTGCGTGGTCGTGTTCGAAAGCGCATGCGACGCCGCGTCGATGTCGGTGTGGCAGGCTGTGCAGGCCCCGGTCGCCGGGCCCATCGGATTGATCAGCCCGCGCGGGCTGGAGATGTTCAGGTGTCCGGCGCTCAGCGGGAGCTGTTCCGAGTTGTTGACGTGGCACTCGGCGCAGTTCCTGCGGTCGCCCGGGAAGCGGACGTCGGTGAAGTCGTTGACCGACCCACCGTGGCCGTAGATCGTGTACTCCGATGTGCTCGCCTCGCCGGTATGGATGCGGTGGATCATGTAAGCGAAGTTGATGGTCTGGTTCGGCGCCTGGGCGGCGGGCCTGCTGCCCGAGTCGGTCGTGTTGGGGTTGTGGCACAGAACACACTGCTCGATCTGGTTCCGGTTGCCCCCGTGGACGCTGAGGAAGGAGTGGCAGCTGTCGCACTTGGCGATGTCCACCACCTTCCGGCGCGCCTGCACCGGCGAGCCGTCAACCGAGAAGTCGAAGACTTTGTTGATGCCGGCCTCGCGGACGGTCTGCGCGATTTCCGTTCCCGGCAGAAGCGTTACGCTCTGGTAGCCTTCAATGCCGATCGAGAAGGTTCCCGTGGCGTTCGCCGGAATCGCGTTCGCCATGTTCCAGGTGTACGTGCCATCGGCAGTGCCGGGGGCCGTAACCACCTTCTCCGACACATAGCTGGGATAGTCGGTGGTGGGTCCCGCCATAACCAGCGAAACGGAGGCTTTCGCGATCGCGATGCCGTTGCCCTGATTGTCCCGGACCGTGAACGTAACGGTCGGCTTCTGGCCGGCGGCGGCGTTGGTGACGCTGACGATATTGAACACAAAACCTTTCAGGGTGTTGGACTGCTCCGGCACCGTGTGCGCGCCCGCGATGGACGCGTCGAACTCCAGTTCGCCCTGCGGAATGTGGCAGCCGGCGCACTGGCTGTCGTCGATCTCGGGGAGGTTGACGTGATTCTCGCCCGTCACGAAGTTCACGTTGTCGTGGCAGGAGCCGCAGGCCGCGCGGCTGGGATTCAGGTAGGCCATGGCCTGGGCCGCCCCGGTGTTCTGCTCGTGGCAGAATGTGCATCTCCGGGGATCCGCCGGGAAGACAACGGTCGAAAAGTCCGAAATCGCGTTCTTGTATCCGACGATCTGATACGGTTTGCCGGCTACCACGCTCGGCAACTGGGAGCCCATGTGGATCTTGTGGATGAACACCTTCATGTCGAGGGTGTTGCCGGTGCTGGGGTCGCTCGTCCCCGGATTGTGGCAGATGATGCACAGTGCGATCCCCTTGCGCTCGTCGTGGGCCGAGAGCGGATCGTGGCACTTGGCGCAGGTCTGGTCGCGGATCACGTCGCGGGTGACCGTGACGGCGCTGCCGTCCGGCACCCAGCTGTAAACGGCAGAGGTCTGATCGATGATCGAGGTGAGATTGAACGAGCTCAGATCTCTGTTCGCCCACATCCCGATGGTGTGGGTGGCGTGCGCATCGAACCCCCCGGCCGCCGTCGTGGCCGCTTCGGACTGGAGCGCCGGCTCCGGCTCCGCCATGTCGCGGAGGGCCATGGCGCGCGCAGCAACGACGCTCCCGGCCCGGTCCGCATCCGCCATAGGCGCGCGCAGGCTGCGGCCGGCGAGTGTGCGGATGGCGCTCTTCGCCATCGGAATCTTGTACCCGAAGGTGTAGATATACTCACCATCGGCCACCTGCTGGTAAGTCCCGCCCGAATCGGACGTCGCCTGGGTGGCCTTTACGCCGCTGGTCCCGGTCACGCTTCGCGAGATGTACGAAACGTACTCGGTCTGGCCCGCGGGAATCGAACCAATCACAAACTTTGTCGAGATCGGACCCGGAGTCGTAATGCCGGCGATATCGAGCGGCAGCGTCATGGGATCCGTGACCTTGAATTTGACGGTGATGGTGCCGTCATTGGCAATGTTCGCCGCCTCGATCTTCAGCACCAGACCCGGGCGAACGAAGTTGATCACCGCGGCCGACGCGTAGTGCGCCTTCAGGCCTGCGGGATAGACGGGAAAATCCGAGCTGCTGAACAGCAGCGCCGAACCCACCACCACGGTGAGGCCCAGCGCGACCCGGATCGCCACACGCAATGAACGAGATACCCCTGCGAAACGCATAAGTTCAACTCTCCTCAAATGAAGAAACCCGCTCCGGTCATGCAGGCGTCTGGCCAAACCGGCGCCGCCTGGCGCGGTCGTCGATTGGCGCGGACTCCCCGGTTCGGGAGCGGTTGCCGTCCTTTAGAAGTAGTGGCCCGGTCTGGGGGAAATCGCATCCGGGATTGGGTGATAAGGCCCAAGGTGCGCTTAATTGCACTGTTGCGAATCTTAATATACCTGTTCGGAGCCACGCGCGATACACATCGGACACCGCCCTGAACAGCTTCAACGGGATATGCGGCTCGGTCGCGGCGGAGGGCGATCTTGTCGCCTGGGGGAATGCCGACACCAAGCCGAATGCCCAGCAGCGAGCGCTGGCGGAGTGCGCCAAGACCGGCGGCAGGAAGTGCGCCCTCGCGGCGACGCTCTGCTCGATTTGGAACCCCAACGCATCGACGCAGGGCCCGCCGGGTCCGCCCCCGCCATCGAAGAAGATTTCCTGGGGCGCCATCGCTTACAGTGACAAAGACACAGGCGCCGGATGGTCGCAGGGCAAGAACGACCGGGCCAGCGCGGAGAAGGAAGCGATGAGCCCCTTCTCCCAGCGCGGCAAGGCGTGCGTTTTTGCAGACCGCCTTCAACAAACCACACGGGGCGCTGGCGGCGGATCGGAGCGTCTCGGGTTGGGCGACCTCGGCGGACAAACGAGAGGCCCAGCAAAGGGCGATCGACGAGTGCAATTCTGCTCGCACTGAGGGTTGGAGGCTTGCCCGTTGAACTCGAAGGAGGACGTCGCCGACCTCGCACGACACGCCCTGCGTGGGCGTCTCCCAGCCGGCGTCGAATATTTTGAACCGCCTCCCGGCGCACCGCATCCCCCCTCACCAGAAACCTCCGCGAGTGGTTGGAGAGGACCAAGAGGGTACTCCAGGAACTCTGGAACGCACCCGGCTCGATGAGGCTACGAGACGAATCTAAGAGTGAGGTAAAGAAAATGAAGAAACTCCTGTTTGCTCTTGCGTTGTTGTTTGTCGTGCCGGTGTTCGCCGACGACGTGACGCTGAACCAATTCGTTCAGCTTCTCAAGACGGACCTCAGAGCTCAGGCGAAAGACAACATCCGCAGGGGCATGGTGACATTCACCGACGAGGAGGCCAAGTTGTTTTGGCCGGTCTATGACGCGTACATGGCTGAACTCGGCAGCTTTCTCGATGCCCGCGTTGCCTTGATAGCATCTTACGCTGACGATTACGACAAAATGACGGATGCGAAGGCGCAAGAGTTGCTGAACCGGAGGTTCGAGCAACTGAAGCTGAGGGACAAGCTGGATGTGAAGTATCGCCCGCAATTCGCCAAGGCGCTTTCACCCCGGCGACTCGTCCGCTTCTATCAGATTCAGCACGAACTAGAGGTGTTGATCGAACTCAGGGCTGTTTCCGAAATCCCCAAGATGAAGTGGTGGCAAGAGTAAAGCGGAAACGCAGCTGATACCGGGCAGAGCCGGAGCCTTGCGCTCCGGCTCGCGTTGCGTCTGCCGACCGTCGCGGGAGCATCCCGGCCGGATCACGCCATTCGGAAACTGGCCGTGCCGGCCGCTGCCCTTGATGGTCGATGGTCGATGGTGGGCGGCATTCGTGTTCCCCAACGGTTCGCGATGGAGGGCGCCCATGCCGCTGGGCATGTCGCTAGCGGCAGCCACTACTGGGGAAGATGCTACGATGCAAACTTCGTCGATCCAACTGTGGCTGTCGTCGCTATCAACCCGAGAACATTGCATGGACCCTGGGTTACGGGCTTCGCGCTCGATTGGCACACGCTCAAGAGCGTCCCGATCGGCCCTAACCAATTCGGGCATATGCAGTTTGATACGACGCGGCCTCCCGTCGGGCAACTGCTTTACGACTTGAAGTACGGCGCGAAGACGGCCGAGCAGAAGCAACAGATAGCGAATGAGCTGGCCGAGACGGCAGCGCATTTTGTCCAGCAGACATGGCGCTTGGCAATCGACGCAATCGTGCCAGTGCCACCGTCTAATGCCCGAGCGCTGCAGCGCGTTGCCGTCGTCGCCGAGGCTCTCGCAGGACGGCTCGGAGTGCCGGTCTGCACGAAATGCGTAGCAAAGGTGAAGCACACGCCGCAACTGAAGGACCTAAAGGATTACGATAAGAGAAAGGACGCGCTCAAGGACGCTTTCACCGTGGTTCCGGAGCTCACGCAAGGCAAGAAGCTGTTGTTGTTCGATGATCTTTTCGGCTCGGGTGCGACCGTGGGGCACATCGTGGAGGTGCTCAAGCAGCCCGGTCTTGCGAAGGCTGTTTACCTTCTGACGCTGACGACGAAATAGGCGCCTCATGAATGTATTTATTGGCGGATCAATCGGCATCTCGAAGTTGAATGCGACGATTCGTGCACGGCTGGATGATTTGATGGCGCGGGGCAGCGCGATCCTCATTGGCGACGCGAACGGCGCAGACAAGGCCGTGCAGACGTATCTCGCGAAGCGGAACTACGCCAACGTGACGGTGTTTTGTATGGAGGAGTGCCGCAACAACGTCGGAGGGTGGCCAACGCGAAGAATAGAGCCCCTGAGCAAAAAGAAGGACTCCAAGTATTACGCGACGAAAGACTTCATAATGTTCCAGGAGGCCAAATGCGGCGTGATGCTCTGGGATGCCAAGAGCAAGGGGACGCTGCAGAACATGCTCAATCTTGTCGGTGCCGGGAAGCGCACATTGGTGTACTTCGGTCCGTCGAAGGAATTTCAAGTACTGGCAACAGAACGGGATTTACAGTCGCTGCTCGCCCGCTGCCGGTCCCGCGACCTTGAGGACGCGGCACGCAAGCTTGGCATCAAAACGCCTCTCGCGCAACCGCACCTGCCGCTCACTCCTGCCTGAAGTTGTGCTCTGTTTGTTGGCGTCGAAAAGAATCCTCACGCAACCGCCGCGGGCTGCTCAAGCGAATCCTTAGCAAAAGCCAGGACTTCGTGCACCTGTTCTCGACTGACAGACGGGAACCATTCCAGGAACTCATCTACCGTTGAACCCTTGTCCACGTGCTCGAACAAAGTGGCAACCCGCAGGCGCGTGCCACGGAAGCACCAAGCCCCGCCAAGCTTGCCGGCGTTCCGGTCCACGGCGCTGCAGCGGCTCCAGTCCATACCATTAGTTTATCGTCGATCACAGTCCCACCACTTCCCCAACTGAATTTCCAACCCGCTCAATGACTTCCAAAAAGTGAGCCCCCGCCCTACGCCCCACCTCGCGTTACCCTCCCCTCAGGCACCCCCATTCCCGGTGCCCGCAAGGAGCCCCCATGTCCTCCCAAAAACGCATCGCTTCCTCCCGCGTCAACGGCGCCAAGTCCCGCGGACCCGTCACCCCCGAGGGACGCGCCCGCTCCCGCGCCGCCTCGCTCACCCACGGACTCACCTCCAGCCAGCTCCTCCTCGAAGGCGAATCCGAGGACCAGTTCAACGCCCTGCGCGAAGAATACCTCGCCGAGTACCAGCCCCAGACCCGCTCCCGCTTCGACCTCGTCGATCAACTGGTCGCCGCCCGCTGGCGCCACAACCGCGTCCTGGCCCTCCAGACCGCCCTTATGGATCGCCAGATCGCTCGCCAGGAACCCGAGATCGGCGAAGAGTACAAGGTCTGTGACGCGGAGACCCGCGCCGCCATCGCGTACCAGCATCTGATAGACGATTCCGGCGCCCTCGAAAGCTTCAACCGCCTCGAGACCCGCCTCGGCGCCGAGCTCCGCCGCACCCTGAAGCTCCTGGACGCCCAGCTCGAAAATCAAAAACTGCATGAAGAACCCAGCGACGCACAAACCCTGCACTTTGATGATGATAGCTCCGCCCCCGAAGCCCCTCCGATCCCATCCACCATCGACCATCCACCATCGACCACCAACGAGGCCCGGCTCAAAAATCAAAAATTGCATGAAGAACCCAGAGACGCACAACCCCTGCATTTTGATGATGATAGCTCCGAACCCGAACCGCCTCGAATCCCTTCCACCATCGACCATGCACCATCAACCATCGACCAGCAAAAACCCGGTTCCGCCAACGAACCCCCCGCCCCTAGCGGTACTCCTGCTGGTCCGACAGTCTTGCCGACGGGCGACGGGCAACGAGCGACGAGCGGTCCGCCGCGCGCTTCAACGCGCGAGGACCGGCGCGCGGAGGTAAACTCTAAAGAGGGAGTTCCGCAACCGTCCTCCAGTGAGCATCACCGACCCCGAAAGCCGCGAATCGCGCCTGCCGTCCAAGCCGCCGTTGCGGGACGACACGAAGTTCGCCACTGCCAAGATTGCGTTCTACCAGTACGCCGCGATCGGCATCTTCCTGTTCCTGATCGCCGGCTTCTGGGACCTCCAGGTGCGCAACCCGGAGGTCTACTACGAGGCCGCCGAGCGGAACATGATCAAAGCCCTGCCCATCCCGGCGCCGCGGGGCAAGATCCTCGACCGCGACGGGCGTGTGATCGTAGACAACCACTCGTCCTACGGCCTGATCCTGTCGAGGGACAACCTGAAGTTCGACCACATACAGCCGATCGCGGCCGGACTGGGAATCGATTACCAGCGCCTGGTGGCCCGGCTGCAGCGCTTCCGGTCGCGGCCGCGCTACGAACCCATCATCATCAAGGACGAGCTCACGCCGGGCGAGCTGTCATTCGTCACCGCCCACCGGGACCCGGAAACCTTCCCCGAGATGGAGGTGCTGCGGACACAGCGCCGCCTGTATCCCCAGGAGGGACTCGCGGCGCACGTGATCGGCTACGTGGGCGAGGTCAGCGAGGCGGAGCTCGATTCGCCGGAGTTCATCAAGTACGACCAGGGGGACGTGGTCGGGAAAGCCGGCATCGAGCGCCAGTACAACGACACCCTGATGGGTAAGGACGGCCAGCGCCAGGTGGTGGTGGACAACCGCGGCAACGAGCACGAGGTCGCCTCTATTAAGGATGCCGTCCCAGGCAAGAACCTTCAGCTGACGCTCGATCTGGACCTGCAGGTGGTGGCCGAACTGGCGATGCAGGGGAGGAACGGCGCCGTCGTGGCGCTCGACCCGCGCAATGGAGAAGTGCTGGCCATGGTCAGCAACCCGACCTACGATCCCAATAAATTCGCGGGCCGCATACGCTCGGAAGACTGGAAGGAGATTGCCAGCAACCCGGACAACCCGATGCTCGACCGCGCCATCCAGGCGCAGTTCGCGCCCGGCTCGACGTTCAAGCCCATCATGGCGCTGGCGGGCCTGGAGAAGGGCGTGATCGACGACGATTTCAAGATCCATTGTCCCGGCGGCGCTACGTTCTTCGGACGTTACTTCAAGTGCTGGGTGAAGTCGGGTCACGGAGTGGTGGACCTGCACAAGGGGATCGTCCATTCCTGCGACGTCTTCTTTTATAACGTCGGAAACCGGCTGGGCATCGACAACATTGCCGAGTATGCCGAAATGGCTGGCTTCGGGAAAAAGACCGGGATCGACCTTCCCAACGAGGCTGTGGGCGTTGTGCCGTCCTCGGCATGGAAGATGAGGCTGTTCCGGCAGAAGTGGTACGCCGGCGAGACCATCTCGGTCTCGATCGGACAGGGCGCGCTGACCGTGACGCCGCTGCAACTCGCCTCGGCGATTGGCGGACTGGCGATGGGAGGGGTGTGGTACAAACCGCACCTGGTGAAATCGGAGCAGCCGGAACACCGCATCGGGAAGGTCGAGGCGGCGAACGTTCAGAAGGTCATCTACGGAATGTGGGGCGTGGTGAACGAAGGCGGAGGCACCGGCGGACGGGCGCGGCTGCCCGGGGTGAGCGTGTGCGGCAAGACCGGTTCGGCGCAGCGGCTGTCGAACGAGGCCGTGAAGAGCGGGCACAAGCTCAAGGACAACGCTTGGTTCGTCGCCTTCGCGCCGTGCGAGGCGCCCGAGATCGCGATCTCGGTGTTGTGGGAAGGCGGCGAGCATGGCATGCTGGCGGCGCCGGTTGCGAAAGACGTGCTCAAGGCGTACTTCGACAAGAAGGCCCGCGAGGCGAAGGCCCAAACAGTGGCGGACATGAACAAGGCGCTGCCGCCGCTGATTCCGTCGATGCCCGACCCGAAGGAAGAAGAAAAGCCCGAAGCCCCGGAGCAACAGGAATAGGTTTATGCTGCCTTTCTTTCCTATCCGTGTTCATCCGCGTTCATCCGTGGCCCATAATGTTTTGAGCGTTCGTATACCGTAACCATGGCCCGATACCGTTCCATACGCGATCTCGACTGGCCGCTGCTGATCATCACGCTGGTGATCTGCGGGATGGGCATTCTGCAGATCTACAGCGCCGCCCATGAGACGGTCTGGAGCGATGCCTGGTGGAAGCAGACGCTGTGGGTCGGGGCCGGCGTGCTGGTCATGTGGATCATGGCCAAAATCGATTACCACACCCTGTTGAGCCGGGCGTTCATATTCTATGGGCTCTCGCTGGGCGGCCTGGTGCTGGTGCTCGCAATCGGCGGGAAGGTGTTCGGCTCGAAGCGTTGGATCTCCGTTGGCGGATTTCATCTCCAGATATCGGAATTCGTCAAAACGGTGATAATATTGCTGGTAGCCCGTTACCTGACGGAGCTGAAGAGCGATCAGGTGGAGGGCCGTGACCTGCTGAAACTGGGCGGGTTAGTGTTGGTGCCGATGCTGCTCGTGGCGAAGCAGCCGGATTTGGGTACAGCGCTGTGTTACATTCCCATCCTGGCGATCGGCGTCTTTCTGGCGGGTTTGCGCTGGCAGTATCTGGTAACTCTCGCCGTGATTCTGACGCTGGTGCTTCCGGCCGGCTGGCACTTCGTCTTGAAGGATTACCAGAAGGCTCGCCTGGTAACGTTTCTGGATCCGGGGCGCGATCCGCGCGGGTCCGGCTACCAGGTGATTCAATCCAAGATTGCCGTAGGCGCCGGAGGAATGTGGGGCAGGGGAGTGACCCGTGGCACCCAGACGAAGTACCGCTTCCTGCCGGTGCCGCATACGGATTTCATTTTTTCGTCGTTCGCCGAGGAGCACGGATTTGTCGGTGTCGTGGTGATGCTCGGCTTGTATTTCGTTCTGCTGATGCAGATTGTCCAGAACGCCCAAATGTCCCCCGATCGAGCGGGGATGTACATCTGCATGGGCGTATGCGCGTTGTTGCTGTTTCACGTTCTGGTGAACATCGGGATGGTGGCGGGCCGGATGCCGGTGACCGGCATTCCTTTGCCGTTGATGAGTTACGGCGGCTCGAACGTCCTGTCGTTTTTCTTGATGCTGGGCCTGGTGAATAGCGTCAGGCTGCAGCGGTTTGTGAGTTAAGCGTGCTAAGGCCCGCGAGGGCGAACTAGCGGCCGATCGTAGTTCGGCAAAGAGATTGAGGTTGGCGAAGGGTTCGGTTCGATAAGATTTCAGAGAAGCTCGAGCGGGCCGCGTGGCATGGTCCCCAGCCCGGCGGGCGACTTTGGTCCGGCGCCGATGTCAGAGCCTTTGGCTCCATCCGCCGGGCGAAACAAGATATTTGCCCTTTGAGCGGGCTCGCGGCCCGCGGGGCCACCGATCCCGTCCTGGCTTCAGTTTCCCAAGAGGACTACGCTCGCCGCGGATAGCGGAGAGACCCAATGGGAAAAGAGCTAGTCATCGCTTCCAACCGCCACGAAACCAAAGTGGCGATTCTCGAAGAAGACCAGTTGGTGGAGGTCGTCTTCCAGCGCGCCAACGAATACTCGCTGGCGGGCAGCATCCACAAAGGGCGCGTCACGCGCGTGTTGCCGGGCATGCAATCGGCGTTCGTCGATATCGGCCTGGAGCGCGACGCTTTCCTCTACGTCTCCGATTTCTTCGAAGACAACGAGGAGTACGACAAGATCGCGGGCGCGGCCGAGGACAAGGTGCTCAAAGCGGACCGCGCTTCGGATCGGCCTCCGGAGCGGTTTGTCGAGCGGGTTCCGGAGCGGGTCGTCGAGCGCGCGCCGGAGCCCCGGCCCGTGGAGCCAGTGGCGGTGGAGCCGCCGCTGCCTGCGGCGCCGGACAGACCCGTGGCGGCGAACGAGCGGCCCGAGGACGGCGACCGCGACAGGCGCGGCCGCAGGTCACGCCGGCGGCGAGCGCGAGG
This sequence comes from Bryobacterales bacterium, assembly GCA_963841635.1. Classification (GTDB taxonomy): domain Bacteria; phylum Acidobacteriota; class Terriglobia; order Bryobacterales; family Bryobacteraceae; genus DASWZN01. The sequence goes on along the minus strand of CAWJDO010000002.1, from coordinate 4,468,807 downwards.
GCGTGGGTTCCCGGAATCCAAGTACGCGAGCTTCCGCGAGGAGCAGCCGCAGGCGGCAGTGGAGGCCCCGGCAGCGGTGGTGGCGGAGCCGCAGTCCGAATCGGCTCCCATGCCGGAGTCCGAGTTTTCGGTCCTGCCGGGCGAATCGCTTGCCAAGTACTCGCGGGTGAGCGAGGACGAGGCCGGGGAAGAGGCGCCGGTCGAGGCCGGACCCGTGCTCGTGGCCGAGCCCGAAGCGCGGGAAGAGGCGCCGGTCGAGGCCGGACCCGTGCTCGTCGCCGAGGCCGAAGCGCGGCCTGCCGAAACCGAGCCCGTGCTCGTGGCCGAGTATGAAGCGCGGGAAGAGGCGCCGGTCGAGGCCGGCCCCGTGCTCGTCGCCGAGCCCGAAGCGCGACCGGTCGAAACCGAGCCTGTGCCCGCCATCGAGGCGGTCGAACCCGTGGCGGTCGAGCCGGAGGCGACAGTCGAGGCAGAGCCAGAGTCCGCCGCCGTCGAGGCCCTCCAAGCGGAGGCGGTCGAATCCGAGGAATCCGCCGCCGAGTCGATCTCCGAACAGGTGGCCGAGCTGCCCGAGGGCGTCATCCCCGATCAAATCGAGGGCGACGGGCCGGCTGTTGCGGAGGATCTCTCCGAGCCTGGAGACGTGGGCGAGGAAGCACAGCCCGCGCCAGAGGAAGACGGAGTCGAGCCAGCCAGGATGCCGGTGAGCTTGACGGCCACGCTGCGCGAGCAAGGCTATCGCTACATGCACCGTGTTTCGCGCCGCATGCGGCGCAAGATGCGGGATGCCGGCGGCTCCGAGGGACCGGTTGAAGGGCAGGAGGCCGCGCCGGTGCCGGCTCCCGAAGAAGTGTCCGCGCCGAAGACGAACGGCCGCACTTCCGCGCGTGCCGACAAACCGCCGCAGCCCTCCATCACGGAGCTGCTTCGCGAGGGCCAGGAGATCCTGGTTCAGATCGCGAAAGAGCCGCTCGGACAGAAGGGCGCGCGCATCACTTCCCATATCGCGCTGCCCGGCCGCTATGTGGTGTACATGCCGACGGTCGAGCACATGGGCGTTTCGCGGAAGATCGCTTCGGACGACGAGCGCATGCGGCTGCGGAGGATTCTGCAGGCCCACCGCGCCGGGACGACGGGCGGCTTTATCGTGCGCACGGCAGGCGAGGGCAAGCCGGAGGAAGAGATCGCCGCCGACATGCGGTTCCTGTTCAACCTCTGGCTGGACATACGGCAGAAGGCGGAAGCGCGCCGGGCGCCGGCGCTGATCCACCACGATCTGGATCTGGTGCACCGCATCCTGCGCGACCAGATGACGGACACCTTCAAGACCATCTGGACGGACAACGAGGAAGTCTACGAGAGCGTGCTTCGGTTCGTGGAGCGGTTCCAGCCGGGCCTGGTCAGCCGCGTGAAGCTGTATACGCGGGACACGCCGATCTTCGACGCGTTCAACGTCTCGGCCGAGTTGGAGAAGGCGCTGCGGCCCAAGGTATGGCTGAAATCGGGCGGGTATATCGTCATCAACCAGACTGAGGCTCTGGTGGCAGTGGACGTGAACACCGGAAAGTTCGTGGGCAAGTCGAATCGCCTGGAAGACACCATCGTAAAGACCAACACCGAAGCGGTGAAGGAGATCGTGCGCCAGATCCGGCTGCGCGACCTGGGCGGCATCATCGTGGTGGACTTCATCGACATGGACGAGCGGAAGAACCGGCAGAAGGTCATGCAGGCGCTCGAAGAGGCGATGCGGTCGGACCGGGCGCCGAACAAGATTCTGCAGTTCAACGATTTTGGCCTCGTGGCGATTACGCGCAAGCGGGTCAAGCAGAGCCTGGAAAGAACGCTGTGCTCGCCGTGCCCCTACTGCGATGGGGCGGGCTACGTGAAGAGCGTGGATACGATCATCGCGGAGATCCTGCAGGAGGCGCAGAAGATCGCCAAGGCGGTCGAGGGGGAGGACTGCACTCTGCGGGTGCATCCCGAGGTGGCGAAGGTTCTGAAGTCGAGCAGCAATACATATCTCGAGGAGCTGGAGGAGATCCTGGGGCGGCCGGTGATCATCCACAGCGACCCGCTGCTGCAGCAGGAGAAGTTCGACCTGGTGTGACCGTGTTACATTTGTGAGGTAGCAACTCACCGGGTTCCGTCGGAGAGATGGCCGAGTGGTTGAAGGCGCACGCTTGGAAAGCGTGTATAGGGGAAACTCTATCGAGGGTTCGAATCCCTCTCTCTCCGCCATCTTATTGATAATAAAATTCTTACTACTGTTTCTATCCAAGGGGCTCGACGCCAACAACGGGGGTTTGGGCGCCCAGTCCGGCAGGGCGGCAGCCGCCGTAGAGATGGACGAAAGGTCTATAAGATAGGGCGGGCCAAATCAGACGATCAAGGTGCAATCTGCGTGCGAAGACGATTGCGTTGAGTTGCGGCTCAACTGCCCCGCCGCCTGATGTTATCGGGAAACCGGTTAGATCGAGTTCTTTCCTTCTGCACACTCGGAGAACGCTGCGATCAGTTTGCCCGCACGTAAGCGGTCCGGCGCTGTGACGGTTTGCGAGGAGAGTTCCGCAGCCCGTCTCCCCGTCGTGTTTCGACAGACGCCGCTTCAGTTCGTGGCGGGCGCGCATCAATCTGGATTTGGCGGCGGGCGTGCTGATTCCCAAGTGCTCGGCGATGTCCCGCATGGCGAACTGATGGAGATCCCGCATGATGAGAGCCTGGCGCAGCAGGATAGGCACCTTGCGGATTTCATCGTTCACAAGCTGAGAGACCTCGCTGTCACCCACGGTTTCCTCGGCGAGCGCCTCCTGATCGATCACTTCCAGCCGGAAAGAACTGTCGGAGTGGAACACCTCGTCTATCGAGATCATCCGCGCACCCTGCCGCTCACGGATCCGCATCAGGCACTGATTCGATACGATGCGGCTGATCCATCCCCCAAACGTTCCCGCGCCTTGGAATTGACCAAGATGTTTCCACGCCTTGGCCCATGCATTCTGCACTTCGTCTTCGGCATCGCCATGATTCCGCAGAATCGAAAACGCCTTGGCCAAACAGAACCGGTGGTGACGCTCAATGAGCCGCTCGAACGCCCCGGCGTCTCCCATCTTCGCCGCCGCAACCAGAGCCTCGTCGGAGGGCTGGAGCGGGGCGAGTGAAGCTGCGGGATCGTCGGCTACATTGAACAGTGCCGCAGGAACTGACCACTCGGTGATTGCAGGGGCTGCCATATTGCCATCTCCATGAAACAGGATTCCGACTGGGCGGAACTCAGAACGGAAGCACTTCGTTGGCCTTCCCGGTGTTTAGTGCTAAGTAACTGAAAGTATGCGACTTATTCGGCAAGCGTTTAAGGAAAACCGCGTCGAACTGCCTGAGGGGAGGCATTGTAGCCCGGGCTGGCCATCCGGCTTCAGGCAGCTGTCGCCTGGGATGGCCCTCTCTACGGGGCCCGGGAGCGCGGGCTAGTCCTGCCGGCGGCGCGGACCCTCGGACAGAGCCGGCTATTCGGCTTCCGTTTTCCGGTGCTCGCTCGCGCGGGCTGCCATCCTGCCGGCGGCCAGGACCTGGGAACGCCCTGAAGGCGTCAGATAAGTTGCGCCGCTCACTTCCCGAATGCATCTGTGGTCGCGGTCACCGCGGAAGCTGTCGCGGCGGCCCGCACCCGGATGGCTTACACGACACAAACCCTGAACCTTGCCGATGCACCGCGCACAGCGGACGTGCACGCCCCTCGGCGCACCGCCGCCGCAGACGTGAGCGAAGGATTGCAGAAAGCCCAATGACTACGTTCCACATCACCCTGATCGTCATTCTCTTGTTCGCCGGAATGCTTTCGTGTCTGGAAATCGGCCTCTGGCTCGGGAGGCGGGGCGCAGAAGGCGCAGGGAAGGCATTCAGTCCCCTGGCGGGCGCCGTCTTCGCCTTAATGGGGCTGTTGCTTGCGTTCACGTTTTCCGGCGCCGCCACCCGGTTTGAGGCGAAGCGGCAGTTGATTGTGACCGAGACCAACGCCATTGAGGCCGCGTATCTGCGCATCGATCTGCTGCCCCGCCCCAGGCAGGAGCCGCTGCGCGAGAGCTTCCGCCGCTATCTGGATGCCAGGCTGGACTTCTACCGCAAATTCGGGGATTCGGATGCCGCCAAGACCGCCATGGCCCAGGTCACCGCTCTGCAACGGGACATCTGGTCCCAGGCGTGATTGCCGGCCGGGAAGGGTCCTCGGATCCGGCGGCCGTCTTCGTCCTGTCATCGCTGAACGCGATGATCGATATCACGACCACCCGGACGGCAGCGTTGCAGATGCATCCGCCGGCAATCGTTTTCGCGCTCTTGGCAGTGCTCCCCATGATCTGTTCCTTGCTGGCTGGATATGATGTCGCCGGCAAAGGCCGCAGTTTGGTCCACATGCTGGGTTTCGTGGTCATCCTGACGATCACGATCTACGTCATCCTCGACTATGAGTACCCACGGGCGGGGTTTTTCATCGGCCTGGACTCCGCGGACCAGCTACTGGTCAACCTTCGGCAGAGCATGAACCACTGAGCCGAGGGTTCTTGCGCGCGGTGCGAGACGAGGACGTGCCGATCGCGCCGTCGCGTTCGAACCCCGGAAGCCGATGGCTGCTCTTCAGAGCACGATCTTCGCCAGCTTCGTCACCACCTCTTCGAGCGAAAAGATCGTCAACGCCAACGGGAGAAGAGGCGCGGCCGTGGCTGCTGCGAGCCGTCCGATGTCTTTGATCCCGAAGGGCACCAGGCGCATCTCGCGAATAACCGAATAGCTGTTTCCAAGGTCGGCCAGCGACTGGATGTCTCCGGTACCGAGTAGTTCGCCCATATCCGGGGCGCCACCCCGGATCCACTTCTCCTCGAACCCGAACACGTATCGATTGGCCAGCAAGCCGTATTCGGCTGAGCCCTTCCGCTTGGCGCGATCCATCAGCGGCGTATACATGACCAGCGGGCCGAGGACAAACAGCACCATGGCGCCAATCAGCCCGGCTGCCTGCACCTTGAATGAGACCAGACTCTGTCCGTCATATAGGACCCGGCTGGCAATGAATCCCGACAGCAAGGCGCCTTGGGCAAAGAGAATTGGCCCAAAGGCGTAGGAGGTTGAGCCCAGAAAGCCGATCCCGCCAGCCCGATCCGGATGGGCGGCGGTCAGGTGCAGGTTCAGCCTCGAAACCTGCCACAGAAGCCGGAACCAGATCGCGAGCCGCATGTACCAGCGCAACAAAATGAACTGAAACACCGGGATACTTACAAAGGCGTACCAATACCCGGCTGGCGAGAGATGCAAGCCCGTCGCGTCCGGCGTCGCATACCAGGTTGCCACTCCCGCGGCGATCTGGCTCCGCCAGATCCACAGCCCCACCGTATAGACCAAGACCAGCAAGGTCGCTTCCAGGGCGACGGAATTGCGCGCGCGCAGCGCTGAGCTGACCGCGGCATTGAACCTCGGCAAGTCTTCGGCCACCACGATCCGCCGTTCCACAAACCGCCGTACCGCGGGGCTAACCCGCCGATGGACCACGAGTTCCGCGATGATCAGCATCGGCAGGGCGACCAGGAACCGCGCGTGCGCCTCGGCGTCATACAGAAAGGGAATCTTGAGGGCTCCGCCAAAGGCGCGGCTATCGAGCAACGACAGGAACAAGAGCGGCAACCAGGCTAATACCGTGATCGCCAGGATCCGTCGGCGCAGAAGCTCCAGGGCATCCCCGGACAGACGCGTTCGCCGGAACAGTTGAAACAGGGGTCCGCCCAGGACCATTGAAAAGTCAGGCGTCACCGGCGCTGAGTCTGCCGGCGCCGCTGAGTCGTGTTGAGTCATTTCAAGAATCTCCTGCAGATTACTGCCGGCCAGACAGATCGTCGAGACGCTCCACGGCGAGCGCGGGTCCGGGGTGCCGCTCATCAGGCGGCTGGCCTGACACCACTCCCCCCCCGGGCCAGCTACTTCTTGCCCGCGGGCTTCGCTTTGTCGCTTAGGTGGATTACCGCGGCCGCGGCGTTGAAGCGCACGACGTCGTTCTCGTCATCCAGGAGAGGAGTTATGTCCTTTAGCATGGAAGGGTCGCCCCTCTTCGCAATTGCGTCTACAACCGCGGCGCGGACGAGCCACTTCGGATCCTTTGCCGCAGTCGCCAGCGCCCCGGCCGATTTTGGATCCGGATCGCCGGCGAGCTTCGAGGCAGCCGCGGCCCGGACAGGGAATGTCGAGTCCTTCGTAGCCGCCTTGAAGACCCCGTAGCCAATGCCTCCGAAAGGAATGAACCCAATGCCCTGCTCAAAGCCCAGCTTGGCGAGGGCTTTTGGGTCCTTGAGCATTTTCATCTGTGATTGGACGAGCGCATCTCCGCTCTTTTTCTGGCCGGTAAGAACGGCGTAGTAGACCGCGTAGCCGGCAGGATCTTTCATCACGAACAGCGCGTTCGCGGCGGCAAAAACCACGCTCGTCTCGGGGTCGTTGATGGCGGCCTTCAGCTTCGGAATGGAGCCTGTGGCGCGCATCTCGCCCAATGCGGCGGCGGCGGCGGCGCGAACGTCTTCCTTCTCATCCTTGAGGGCCGTTTCCGCGATCGATTGAGCGCGGGCGTCTCCGGAAACTATCCCCAGTGACTGGATGGCCTGGCCCCTCTTCTCGGAACTCTTCTGCTGGGCGGCATCCGACAGGATTGTCCAAGCCTTCTCGACCGGCGTTTGGGCTTGCAGGCAAGCGGCGCAAACCATGAATGTCAGAACATTCAGCGTTGTCACGATGTCCCTCCTAGGGCTGGTAACACCTGCTTGCCTCCTGGCAAGCGCCCGCCGCAAGGATGAAGATCGTCCAGCCGCTGACTCAGAATATCTTGCGCCGGCCCGGCACACCGGCGTGGGCCCCTTTGACGACGCCGCTCATTCCGCGTTCGGCGCCCCAGCCGATTGCCGGCGCGTCAAAGCCTGCCGGATCGACGCGATCAGATCGCCCGACCGGTAGGGCTTCCGCAGGAAATGCTCGACCGCCCTTCCCAAGGACGCGGCGGCCATAGCCTCGCTATACGCGCTGGCAACGATCACTTTCATCTCGGGTCTTAAACGGCCGGCTTCTTCCAAGACCTCGCGGCTCGGAGTTCCGGGCAGAGAGAGATCCATGAGAAGCAGGTCGATACGGCTTTGGTGCGATCGGATCGTCTCCGAGGCGGCAGATCCGTCCTTTGCCTCAATGACTGAAAAACCTGCCTTGCGGATCATCTTGGCGGTGGCCTGCAGCAGGAATTCTTCGTCCTCCACCATTAAGATGGTCGCCGCCAGGGGCTGAGAGGCATCCTGCCTGACTGGAGCGATGGCGACCTGGGCCGCCCGGCTGGCTGCCCCGGCACAAGGCAGCAATATCAGAAATGTACTGCCCGCGCCGGGCGTGCTGGTCAGACGGATGGCTCCGCCGAGACTCCGCACGATCCCTTGAACCACCGCAAGCCCGAGGCCGCCGCCTGCGGACTTGGTACTGAAAAACGGATCGAACACCCTGGCTCGACACTCAACTTCCGGCCGGTCATCCCCTTCCCGATCACCCCGAGCACGAATATTGTCCTTCGGGTCATCCTGCCCCTGACGTCGCAACCCGACGCGGGTTGGAACGCCGCGGAGGATACCCCAGGCCCCGTGGCTTCCCAGCCCGCGGCGAGTGGGGCGCAGCGGTACAACGGCTTGGGCGACATCTTAGCCACCGCGTTCGTCTCGCCTTCGCATGCAGGAGCAATCATCTGGGGCGTGGGCCCAGCCCTGTTGCTACCTACCGCGACGAACCCGGCGCTGGGCGCCGAAAAGTTCGCCATCGGCCCCTCGGTGGTTGTACTGACTCAGCCCGGCAAGTTTACGCTCGGTCTCCTGGCCAATCAGCTCTGGTCCACCAGTGGCGCTAAGGATCGCGCATCGGTCAACCAGATATACATGCAGCCGTTTGCGAACTACAACCTGGGGAAGGGGCTCGCCGCCGGAGTCAGCATGGAGGTCTCGGGGAACTGGAAAGCGCAGGAACGGTGGAACGCTCCGTTGCTCTTCAGCCTCAGTAAGGTCACGCTGCTCGGCAAGCGACCGGTGAATTTAGCCGTGGCCGCGGGCCCGACTGTGGTCAACCCGAGCGCCGGCGCCAGCTGGCGGTTTCGTCTGTCGGCCACGTTCCTGTTCCCTCGGTGAGTGCTGTGTTTCTTGACAACATACCAATCTGGGGATTGCTCCTGGCGACGATCGGTGTGGTCGCGATCGCTCTCGAGGCCGGTTTCCGCGTGGGGAGGAGGCGTCAACTTCGAGGCGGAGGAAAGTCCGAGGTGTCCGGCGCCATGGTAGGGGCGACCATGGGGCTGCTCGCGTTCATGCTCGCCTTCACCTTCAACGGCGCCGCCGGCCGCCACGATGCCAGAAAGGGCCTGGTCATCGACGAAGCGAATGCGGTTGACAAGACCTGGCTGCGCGCCGGCTTCCTGGCGGAACCGTATCGCACCGACATCCGAGGTCTCCTGAAGGACTACGTGGAGGTGCGCGTGAAAGCGGTCGCCGGCCAGGTGGGCCTCGAGGAGGCGGCCCGCGAGTCCGAAGACCTGCACGGCAAGATGTGGAAACTGGCGGAGGAGGTTGGAAAGAAGGATCCCGCCTCAATCACCGGCGGGCTCTTTATCCAGGCGCTGAACGAGGTGATCGACCTGCATCTGAAGCGGTTGACGGTCAGCGTCCGCAACCGCGTCCCCGCCCCCATCTGGGCGACGCTCTTCCTGTTGATGATCTTTGCGATGGTCATGATGGGAACTCAGATTGGGCTGAGCGGGGTGCGCCACTTTGGCATGGAACTGGCCCTGGCCGTCTCGTTTTCCGTAGTCCTGTTCGTGATCGCGGATCTCGACCGCCCCCAGGAGGGGCTGATCGACATCAGCCAGCAGGCCATGGAAGAGCTTCAAACCACCCTGAACGCCCGGTGACCGGGGTAGCGCCCGCCAGAGTGGCAAAGATTTCGAGTCGGCGCTTGGCCTCGTCAGGGGAAAGCAACGAGGATTTCGACCGCCACGGCGGGTATTCCCTACTTCAGCGCTTCATTAATCTCGATATCGCGCTTCAGCACTTCGGTCAAGAGTTCCGACAGCTGGATACCCCGCTCTTCGGCTTTGCCGGAGAAGTACGTCCACACGCTCTTCTCGATGGAGGCAGGCATCAGCACCGTGGCGCCGTGAGGGATGTGGTGGAGGCCGCGAACCCCTTTGCTGAAGTCGATTTCGGCAGGCAGGTCGTTGTCTTCGATCGGTTGGTTGCTCATAAGCCCTCCTGATATTGCTGGCTCTCAGCCGGCGTCGATTTGCGGGCCGATATCAGCCGGATGTTGGTTGCGGCGGGGTCGGCGTCGGACCAAAGGTAAACGACGGACAGCACCACGCCGTTGCTGGCGCTACCAACGGAGAACCAGCGCTCTTCGGTATCGCTGTGCTCCAGATCGGCGACGGTGAGCAGGCGCGGATCGTGGAACACGGTGGAGGCCAACTCGAAGGTAACACCATGCTTGCGGGCATTGGCATCCGCCTTGACGTCGTCCCACTCGAACTGAAACGGCAGTACCTTCACCGATCAATCTCTCATACCATGCTATAGCACGCCGGGAAAAAGACGCGCACCAACGCCAGTGGTCCCAGACCAGCCGCTTGGCGAAATCGTGGTTGAACCGGAGATCATCACCCGCCCGCAGCGAAATCACCGGCGAGGAGGTCGATGTGATCGATTGCGGCGTTCGCGGCGGTTGCGGTGGTGGCGCGCGGCTGGGCGGCCGGTCGTCCGAGGACTCAAAAGAATGAGTCTGGGCGCAAATGGCTGCATCCTGACGGCGAGGGCATCGGTATCGGCCGTGCTGCCCGATCAGAAGGAGGTTCAGTGAGATTAGGTCTTGATTTGTTCCAGGGGAAGGCGCGGACTTCGAGGGCCTCGATCTTCGTTCTGATCGCTCTGCTGGCGGCGGCCGGCACGGCTCAGGCTCAGCTGAATGGACTGCACATCAAGGGCGACGCCGGCCTCGATTCGGGCTCGCAAGCGCCTCCGGGCGGATACTACGGAGTTCTGTTCTATTTGTATAACACCAGCAGAATCAACAACCAGTTCGGGGACCAGGTCAACACCGAAGGAAGCCTCAACCTGCCCGTCGGCGCCGGGTTGATCAGCGTCGTCACCCCATATAAGTTTCTGGGTGCGAATTACGGCTTCACGGTGATTCCCGCCGATGGCCTGAGGACCGCTCTGGAAGCTCCCCGGCTAAACAAGAATTCCGGCGTGGGCTTTGGCGACATTTACGTCCAGCCGGTCAACCTTGGCTGGCACACCACGCACGCCGATGTGACCACGGGCTTCGGTATCTACCTTCCGACGGGGCGTTACACCGCGGACAACGCCAACGGAGACAATACCGGCCTCGGCATGTGGGGCTTCGAGCCCTCCATCGGAACGACGGTCTACTTCGACAAGACGAAGACCTACAGTGCCTCGGCGCTAGCCTCCTTCGAGTTCAATACGGACAAACGGGATACCAGCCAGCACGTCGGCGATCTGCTCACGATGGAAGGCGGACTGGGACGCAAGTTCCTGAAGGGCGCCGCAAAAGCAGGGCTCGTGTATTACGCTCAGTGGAAACTCACTCAAGACACGCTGACAGGTCTGCCGTCCCTGCTCGTCGAGGGGAAGAACAGCGCCGCGGCCATCGGGCCGGAGGTGACGATCCCACTTGCCACCAAGAACAAGCTCTACGGCTTCTTCACTGCCCGGTACGAGTTCGAAGTCTACGCGCGGACGACGACCAAGGGGAACGCCCTGATCCTGACGGCCGTGTTCCCGTTCAAGCCGATCAAGCTCCGGTAGGCGGGCACGCCCGCAAATCGCCATCGGGCTGCCGGTAGTTTTCAGTCACGCCGGAGCTAGAAATATTTCTTGCCCGCAAGTATAAGAGGCTTGAACGATTGGTTGAGTCCGGGCTGTCGGCCGGGCCGCATCGGCTGAACGGGCAAGTTAACATGCAGGTGTGGGATCGCGGAACCGCCGGAGTCTGGCGGTTTTCGTTTTTTCCGCGCAGATTTCAAAGGGGTTAATTCTCAAACCGCCAGAGCTCTGGCGGTTTTCCTTTTTGGGGGGGATAACAGATGAGCGATCGCGAGTTTGAAAGTGTCTTGGAAATAGGGACGTGGCTGGGCCGCAGACAGGCCTTCTCGCTGGTTGCCGGCCGCTGCTCGGCCGCCGATGCCGAGTGCCTTCGCGAGCTTCGCGAATCGAAGAAGTACAAATTGCTGGGCCTCACCTGGGAAGAGTGCTGCAAGCAGCGCGCGGGTATCGGCCGGTCGACCGCCGATCAGATCATCCAGAATCTGGAGGAGTTCGGTCCCGATTACTTCGTGATGGCGCAAGTGACGGGCATCTCGGCAAACGAATACCGGCGGCTCAGAGGGTCGGTTTCGAACCACGCCCTGTTGCACGCCGGCGTCGAGATTCCCATAGAGGTAGGGAACGCGCCGCGCCTGGTAGCCGCCGTCGAGGCCATCCGCCGCGAGGCTGCCGTTCAATCCGCGCCGTCCGCCGACGTAGCGGCTGAAGCGTCGCGCTGCTTCGCCAAAGCGGAGCGCGCGCTGCGAACTGCGCTGACGGAACTGGACAAGCTTCGCACCATGCCCCTCGACACGGGCGGCCGCGCGCGCCTGCAATCCGCAATCGGCGAAACCGCCGGCAAGCTGAAGTTGCTGGGTATGCAAACGAAGGTGTAAGTGGGTGGGGCAGGACTCCAGTCCTGCAGCGGGCGTCCACGCCCGCCTCCGTCCAACTTCCCGAAACGAAGGAAGCCGGACGTGGACGTCCGGCGCAGCTCTGGAGAGCCGCCCCACACAAAACCCTGCTAGTGGCCTTTTTGCCAGATGAGGTTGTACGAAATCCCGATCGAGCGGATGTCGCCGCCGATGCGCGTGATTACGCCATCGAAGTAAGTGACCTTGATCGCTTGGCGGCGGTTCAGGGCATACCCGAAGGTGCCGCCCCATCTCTGGTTCCCCTGGTAGTCGCTGCGATCCTGCCCATTCACCTGGCTTCGCGCTCCGGTAAAGAAGGTTCCATCGAGTGCCAGCCAGATTCGATGGGGCAGGAAGCGTACCACGTGGAGTTGCATGCTGCCCAACGGAACCTGTGTGCGCACTGAGTTGCCGTTGAATTGGAATTCGTTGTTTGCGGTATAGAACCAGACTCCGGCGGCGCCCTCCACGGTCCATTTCCCGATCGCCCTCGAAACGCCGATCTCGGGTTTGAACGCCCAGCGGTTCGCGCCGATGTTGATCAGACGGGCCGGATCGTACTGGCCGGTCGGCACGGACACGGTGATGCTGGCGCCAACGATGGTTTTCTGCTTGAAGGCCCCGTATTCCTTACGGCTCATGGCGGGCGCGCCGTGGATGTTCATCGCGTACCGGACGACCATATCGCCCAGCCCGGAACGGTAAAGATGCGTCTGCGCCCCCACGAACTTGCCGTCCAGGTTGGCCTCCACATACGGCATAATCGCTAGAGCCTGCGTGGTGCGCCCCAGCACGCCAAGAGTTTGCCCGAACGCCATCGTGACGATGTTGGCGTTCACGCGCGCATCTTCCACCGGCAGGCCAGGATCGAACAGTAACCCGCCCACGTTGTTGGCGTAGCCGAAGGAAAAGAAATTCAGCCCGACGGGAGCCGGAATGTAGGCGCGCGGCTGCATTTCCTGCGCGGCCAGACGGCCGGCGAAACAGCACAGCAGCAGGACGGCGCCGGACAGCCTGCTAGTACAGCGGGAGGGAAGTGAAGATCGCCGCGGTTACCGCCTCCGTGTTGCCCGGCCAGCGGAACGAGATGCTGGAGGCCGGCCTGGACGATTTCATCCGCAAGCCCTACCGTCCGGCGGAGATCTTCGACTGCATGGCGCGTCACCTGGGCGTGCGCTACGTTCGCGAGGAAGTCGCGTCGCGGCCGGCCGCGCAGGCGGAGCCGGTACTGCGGCCGGAGGCCTTGGCAGCCCTGCCCGAACAGATGCGTGAGGAATTGGCGAACGCGCTGATCGCTCTGGACGCGGAGCGGATTCGAGGGCTCATCCGCGGCATTTCGGAAGTGGATCCCGCATTGGGTGGCCTCCTCGAGCAGTTCGCCGGCAGACTGGCCTACACGGCGATCCTGAGGGCATTGCGGGCGGGCAACGGGAAGGCGGTGCCGGGCGTCGTGTGAACGGGCAATGGCGCCAATTTCAGATGGTGGAACCAGGCTCGAATCTTGCCGTCTTTGCGCGGCGCCTGGTAACCCCCATATCGCGCCGAGCAAGTGGAGGAGGAACTCCGCGGTTCGTCTCGCCGTGGCGAGAGCCCGGATGGGCCAGATAACATCGCTTTCGCGATGAGCCTATGCTGCAGATCAAAGCGTCGCTGCCGCAAGCACCTCAACCGGATTCCACGTCAGAAGGTCCCGGCGAAGCCCTGTGGGTGCGGGATTCCTGACCGCAATGCTCGGACGGTCGGCCCGGCGCGAGGTCCCCTTCGTGTGATTCCAACGTGCAATAGCGTGCATGGAGCGACGGCAGTCCTGGCAGGCTCTACGGCTGGCGCCGCTCTGAAATGCCGCCGCCGTGGGTTCGGCCGGTCACACCGGCGAAACCGGATGGGTCCTTTGAAAGGCATTCATCGCGTTCAGGACGGTGTTTACTACCGGCTCGTCGCCCATGGCCGAGTTGATCATCAGGTGAAAGAGTTGGCGCGGCGGCCATTCTACTCCGAAGTGCCGCTTTATGAAAGCGGCGCGTTCATGGTCAACCGTTCCGGCAAGTTCAATCGCCTCCTGCTCGCTCTTTCCCCTCTGCTGGAGGCGGCGAACCTTCCGTTCGAACGGCGCATAAAGGAAGACGTGAAACGTCTCGGGTAAGTCGTGTAAGTAATATGCGGAGCCGCGACCGACGATTACGCAATTTCCTTCCTGCGCCGCCTCGCGAACCAGGTGTTCGGTGACGGCGCGAATGCTCTCCGCATCCGCCAGCTTCAGGCGGTAGGCGTTGAGACTCCCCTCAAAGCTTCCCCGCAGAAACGACTTGAACAGGCGATAGTGCAGCGGATCGCGGTGCTCCTCGTGGAGCTCGACGTGCCGTTTGTCGCATTCCAGGCGATTCGCGATTTCGGTGGAGAGTAACTGGTCCCACAGCTTCCAGCCCAGGCGCTCGGATATCTTCGCGGCGATCTCGGCCGCGCCAGCGCCGTACTCGCGTTCGATGGTCAGCACCTTGATCACGGATCCGACCTTCCCGAGGTTTCAGCCAACGGGGGCCTCCCCGCCGGCGCGCGGATCGTTCTTTCTGACGATGAAGGCAAGCACGAACATGATGGATGCCGCCACGGCGAGGAGCATATAGGTGTCGACGTACGCCAGGGTCTGCGACTGGACCAGAACGGACTGGTAGATCCGGCCGTAGGCGGATGCCTGCGCATCGGGTGGCGTGGCGCCGGCATGGAACAGCTGCTGGCTGAGTCCCTGAACCCGATTTCTGAAAGCAGGGTCGTAGTTAGTGGCGTGATAAGTCAATACGGACTGATGGAACTGAGCGCGGCGGGCGAGCATGGTAGAGACCAGCGAAGTTCCGACGCTGCTTCCGATGTTACGCATGAAGTTGATCAAGCCGGACACGGAGTTTCCCTTTTCGGCGGGAAGTCCGATGTAGGCCGCCAACGAGATGGGGACGAATAGAAATCCCAGCCCGAAGGACTGCGCGATGCGCAGGCGGGCGGCCGACTTAAAGCTCATCAGTAAGTCGAGCCGCCTGGTGGAGAGATACATGCCGCCGGCAAGACACAGCCAGCCAAACGCCATGATGTATTTAGTGGGCATCTTGGTGGTAAGTTGCCCCACGACCGGCATTTCAAACAGAAGCACCAAGCCGGCACCGGACAGCACCAGCCCCGCGGACTCCGCCGTGTAGCCCATCAGCGTTTGCAGGAACTGCGGCATCATGACCAGGCTGCTGAACAGCAGCGCGCCGAGGAAGAACATCATGAGGCTCGAGACGGCGAAATTGAAGTTCTTGAACATACGCACGTCGATGACAGGCGCCTTGTGACGCCATTCCCAGACGACCAGGGTGACCAGGGAAGCGATCGACAGTGCCGCCAGGGTGACGATGAAGCGGGAGCTGAACCAATCGTCTTCCTGGCCCTTGTCGAGTAGGACCTGGAGGGCTCCGATCCCCAGGGCGAGCAGTGCGACGCCGATGTAATCGACGCGAACGCCGGCGGCCCTGAGGCGTCTGAGGTAGGGTGGATCTTCAACGATTCGCAGCACCAGGAATAAGGTCAGGATACCGACCGGCAGGTTGATGTAGAAGATCCATCGCCAGGAATAGTTGTCGGTAATCCATCCGCCGAGCGTCGGACCAATGGTGGGGGCCATGATGGCCGTGATGCCGTAGAGGGCGAACGCCAGCCCGCGTTTCTCCGGCGGGAAGGTGTCGGCGAGAATGGCCTGGGCCATGGGTTGGAGGCCACCGCCGCCGGCGCCCTGCAGAACGCGACACAGGATGAGCGCTCCCAAGGTCGGCGCCGCGCCGCACAGCAGCGAGCTGAGCGTGAACAGAAAGATGCAGACGAGAAAGAAGCGCTTCCGTCCAAAGAGCGTGGCAAGCCACCCGCTGATGGGAAGAACGATCGCGTTCGACACGAGATAGGACGTGAGCACCCAGGTGCTTTCGTCATTACTCGCGCCCAGGTTTCCCGCTATGTGTGGCAATGCCACGTTGGCGATGCTGGTGTCGAGCACTTCCATGAACGCGGCCAGGGCGACCACCACCGCGATCAGCCACGGGTTGAAGCTCGGCGTCGGGATCTTAGCGGGAGTGGCCACGTTGACCTACTCGACATAGACTCTCGGATCCACCGACAGGCCGGGCCGCAAGCGATGATCGCTATTCTCGCCCGGCTCGAGGTCAATGCGGACCGGAATCCGTTGGACCACCTTCACGTAATTCCCCGTCGCGTTCTCCGGAGGCAGAAGGCTGAAGCGGGAGCCGCTCGCTCCACCGATCTCCAGAAGCCTGCCCTTGTACTCCCGGCCGTAAGCGTCGACAGTGAAGGCGACCCGCTGGCCGGCCTTCATCCGGCTGAGTTGGGTTTCCTTGAAATTCGCTATGACCCAGACGTCATCGAGGGGAACCACGGCCATCAACTGCTGGCCGGGCAAGACGTTCTCTCCAAGTTCCGCGGTCTTCTTGCCGACGATTCCGGTCACGGGCGCAAGGACGGTGCAGTAACTGAGGTTCAGCTTCGCCTGGTCCACCAGCGCCCTGCGTTGCGCGACCTGGGCCAGTGCGGACCTGACGCGGGTCTGGCTGGCGGCAACCTGTTGGGGCGCCGTGGCGGCCGACTCAACCAAGGCGTCCGCCTCCGCGATCCGCTGTTTGGTCTGATCGATGACACTCTGCGCGACACTGACATTCTGCTCCGCTTCGGTGACCGCCGCGCGCCGAGCATCCCGCGCCGCCAGCGCTTCCTCGGCAATGTCGACCGCGGTATCGTACTGCTGGCGGGAAATCTCGTCCTTGTCGACGAGCTGTTTATAGCGGCGGACGTCGTCATTGGCTTTGGTCAGGTTCGCTTCGGCCTCGCGGACGCCGGCGGCCGCGGCGATCTTTCGGGCTTCGGCCGCATTGAGCTGACGCTCGGCGCCGAGCAGGGAAGCGGTGGCGTCGGCGCGGCTGGACCTGGCGCTTTTCAGCTGGCTGGACGTGGTGGTGCTGGTGATGGGGATGTCGATCCGGGAGGCTTCGAGCACGGCTTCGGCCTCCGCCAGGTCCGCTTCCGCCTTGGCAAGAGCGACCTGGTAATCCCGCGGATCGATGCGCACGAGAACGTCGCCGGCCTTCACAACCTTCTCGTCTTGCGCCTGGACATCGACGATCTTGCCGCTGATCCGGGCGCTAACCGCGTTGATGTGACCATCCACCTGCGCGTCGTCCGTGCTTTCGTATGTGTTGAAGTGGCGCCACAGGAGGATTCCCGAAACGGCCGCCACGGCTACGGCCATCGCCAGAATCCCAAAACGAATCAGCCTGCCCCTGTTTCGGGTGCGAGTTTCCTTGCTCAGTTCAGCCATGTAGCTTCCCCTCCGTCACAGAGCGATCCCTACTCCGCGCTCAGCTTGCGGCGCGGCCGGCACGCTGCGCTTCTGCAGCGAGAACAATGATGGCGGCCACCTCTTTGGGGTGCGAGACCATGGCGGCGTGGCTGGTCTGGACGGTTTGAACGGTGGCGCCCATCGGCTTCCCCATGGTCGCCTCCGAGCGCAAAGTCACCCGCTTTCCCTGCAAGCCCGGCCCTCTGCTGCCTTGATGACGCATTCCTGCGCATGCTGCAATTAAGCCAGAGGCGTGGGGGCAGGTCTATTGGACGATGGTATCGGCTGGGGACCGACACCAAAGTACAATGGACGTAGCCAGAGGGGTGACGCATTCTCAGAGTCGGGGCGACCGTCACGCAAGGACCGCCGTGGAGAACGAGCTCAACCGCGTCGTCAATGCGATTCCAGGCCTGGTGTGGAGTGCCGCTCCCGACGGGAACGTGGATTTCCTGAACCAACGGTGGTGCGACTATACCGGCTTGAGCCTCGAGCGGGGGCTCGGCACGGGCTGGCAGACGGCGATTCACCCGGACGATTCGGCGCGACTCCTGGACCATTGGCGGTCGCTCGTCGAAAGCGGCGAGCCCGGTGAGGTCGAGGTACGGATACGCCGGTTCGACGGGACATTTCGATGGTTTCTGATCAGGGCGGTTCCGCTCGGCGACGAAGCCGGCAATGTCGTGAAGTGGTACGGACAGAATACGGACATCGAAGATGGCAAGCGCGCGGAGTCCTTGCTGGCCGGCGAGAAGCGGTTGCTGGAAATGGTGGCGAAGGGCAGTTCGCTGACGGCGGTGCTCGAAGCGGTGTGCGGGCTTGTCGAGGGCGCCGCCAGCGGGTGCACCTGCAGTGTCGTGCTGGTGGATCCGAGCGGCACGCGGCTGGGACACGGAGCCGCTCCGAGTCTTCCGGGCAGCTTCCTCGCCTCCATTGTCGGGCGGCCGGTGAACGCCGATTCGGGACCATGCGCCATGGCGGCATACCTGAACGAACAAGTCATCGCGGCCGACCTCGCCTCGGAGACGCGATGGGCGGCGTACGGGTGGTGCCCGATGGCCATGGCCCACGGGCTGCAGGCGTGCTGGTCAACGCCGATCTCATCCGCGGCCGGCAAGGTCCTGGGCGCGTTCGCGCTCTACTACGACGAGCCCACGGCGCCCACGCCGATCCATCAGAGCCTCATCGAACGGTTCACGCACATCGCCGGCATCGCGATCGAGCGCACGCTCGCCGAGGAAGCCACCCGCGAGAGCGAGGCGCGCAAGGCAGCGATCCTGGGCTCCGCGCTCGACGGCATTGTGACGATCGATCACGAAGGCCGGATCACCGAGTTCAATCCGGCCGCGGAGCGCACCTTCGGCTACCGCCGGGACGAGGTGGTGGGCAAGCCGCTGGCCGACGTGATCATCCCGCCGTCACTACGGGAGGAGCACCGGCGAGGGTTCGCGCGCTACCTGTCCACGGGCGAGACGCGAGTGCTGGGGAGGCGCATCGAGATGACGGCGGTACGCGCCGACGGTAGCGGAATTCCCGGTGGAACTTGCGATCACGCGCATCCCGCTGGACGGGCCGCCGTCGTTCACCGGCTACCTGCGCGACATCACGGCACGGAAACAGTCGGAGGAGAAGCTGCGGCGCAGCGAGGCATTTCTCGCGGAGGCTCAGCGGCTGAGTTCGACGGGCAGCTTTTCGTGGCGCGTGGCGACAGACGAAATCACGTGGTCGGAGCAGATCTATCGCATCTTCGAGCTTGACCAGGCGGTGCCAGTGACACTCGATCGTATCGGCTCTCGAGTGCACCCGGATGACATCCCTTTGTGGAATGACATGATCGGCCGGGCGCGAGGAGACGGCGGCGACTTCGAGCACGAGCACCGGCTGCTGATGCCCGACCACTCGGTCAAGTTCCTGCGCCTGGTCGCTCACGGGACCCGGGACGAGGATGGTCAACTGGAGTACATCGGCGCGGTGCAGGACGTGACGGAGCGCCGGCTCTCGGAAGAGGCCCTCGGCAAGGTCCGATCGGAGCTCGCGCACATGGCCAGAGTCACGACCCTGGGAGCGCTGACGGCATCGATCGCGCACGAGGTCAACCAGCCGCTGTCGGGCATCATCACCAACGCCAGCACCTGCCTGCGGATGCTGGCGGCCGATCCGCCAAACGTCGATGGCGCGCGCGAAACGGCGCGGCGCACGATTCGCGATGGCAACCGCGCGTCCGACGTGATCACGCGATTGCGCGCGCTGTTTAGCAAGAAGGACGCCGACGACCGAATCGGTGGACCTGAACGAGGCTACGCGCGAGGTGATTGCGCTGTCGTGGAGCGAACTTCAGAGAAACCGGGTGATTTTGCGGACGGAACTTGCCGACGGACCTCCCGCCGGTCACAGGCGATCGCGTGCAGCTCCAGCAGGTCATCCTGAACCTGCTCCTGAATGCCTCAGAGGCGATGAGCGGCGTCGACGATCGGCCGAGGCAGTTGGTGATCAGAACCGACGAGGACGAAGGCGACCGCGTGCGCCTGACCGTGCGAAGACGCGGGAGTGGGGTTCGAACCGCAGGGCGTGGACAAGCTCTTCGAAGCGTTCTACACGACGAAGAGCGGCGGCATGGGGATCGGGCTATCGGTCAGCCGCTCGATTATCGAGAGCCATCATGGACGTCTATGGGCGGCGCCGAACGATGGCCCGGGCGCCACGTTCTCATTTTCCATTCCCAGCACGTCCGCGGGCCTGGCGGTCCGGACCTTTGGCGCCTCATGAGGAATGTATGATGGCCATGCGTTCGCTGGTGTCGGTTGTCGATGACGACGAGTCCGTGCGCGAGTCGCTACCCGACCTGCTGAAGGAGTTCGGCTTCGCGGTCCAGGCGTTCTCGTCGGCGGAGGAGTTCCTCGCCTCCGATTGCGTCGGACAGACGCGGTGCCTGATCCTCGACGTCGCCATGCCGGGCATGACCGGACCCGATCTTCAGCGCGAATTGACGCTTCGACGGCAAGAAGATTCCGATCGTCTTCATCACCGCTCACCAGAGATGAGACGGTTCGTCCACGAGTGCTCGAGCAGGGCGCGGTGGAGTGCCTGTTCAAGCCATTCAGCGATACGGATCTGCTTGAGGCGCTCACTGCCGCGTTGCGCGTGAGCTGAGCGATGGCGCCCCGCTGATATACAATGAACACAGCTGGGAAACCCTGACCACGAAGTGAGGTCATCGCACTGTCCGACGTTACTCCAGTCGTGTTCGTTGTCGACGACGACGTATCCGTGCGCGAATCGCTGGAGTCGCTGATCCGCTGGGCAGGCTGGCAAGCGGAGACATTCGCGTCGGCACGGGAATTTCTGGCCCGCCCACGAGCCCTCGCCCCGAGCTGCCTGGTGCTTGACGTTTCCCTGCCGGACCTCAATGGTCTCGATCTGCAAAAGCGCGTCGCCGACGATCGGACCGACATGCCGATCATCTTCATCACGGGTTACGGCGACGTGCCGACGACGGTCCAGGCCATGAAGGCGGGAGCGGTCGAGTTCCTGACGAAGCCTTTTGGCGACGACGTATTGCTGAGCGCCATCCGGCACGCCATCGAGCGCAGCCGCGCCGCACTTGGTCAAGAGGCGGAGACACGGGCGCTGCGGGACTGTTACGCGTCACTCACCCGCCGCGAGCGGGAGGTCATGGCGTTGGTGGTCTCCGGCCTGTTGAACAAACAGGTCGGCGGCGAGCTGGGCATCAGCGAGATCACGGTGAAGGCGCATCGAGGCAATGTGATGCGGAAGATGAAGGCCGACTCTCTTGCCGAGCTGGTGAACATGGCCGGGCGACTCCGCCCAGCGACGGCGGCGAGAACCTCGGGCGCCTCGTAGGCAGGGCGTCGCGCATGCCGGTAGCCGGCGGCGGATACGGCCCCTAGTCCTTCGACCGTGCGATCCGTTCGTCCGCTCGCTTACGCGAGCGGTTCCGTGCGGCCCCGAACCGTGACCCGTCAGGAAGCGGGCTTGACGGTCAGGGCACTAGTCCTGTTCGGCGAGAGTCTGGGCGTAGGTTTTGCCGTACGGATAGAAGAGCTCCTTGCGGCCCTGCTGCCAGGCCGCTTTGAGTTCTGGAGTGGTGATGTCCCAGTCCGGCCGGCATTTCCTGGTGACGACACGCAGATCCTGGCGGAGCTCTTCCATAGTGGGCCGGCCGAGGAACCAGTAGCCGTTGTAGATCTTATAAATGACCAGACCGGGCTCGAGAACAATCACGTGGGGGATCATAGGATTGTTGACAGGATCGGTGTATTCGGCGATGTCAAGGTCTTTTTGCACGACACGGCCCGTGTCGGAGAGGAACGGCCAGTGGGCGCCGACTCCGCTGCGATACTCATTGGTCTGGGTAATATTGTCGGTTGTGATTGTGACAAGCCGGCAATAAGCAACCTCGAGCTCACGATGGAGTTGCGCAAGCCCTTCCGCCTGCCGGCGGTCCTTGGGGCAGTAGCCGCCGCGGCCGAGGACGAGAACCATTGGATTCTCTTCTTGAAGGTCGGAGAGCTTCCGGCGTTTCGCGGTATGGTCGGAGAGCTCATAGTCGGGGAAGGTAGCCCCTGGGACAATGTCAGATCGCATAGAGCCGCCGTGGATCACCCAAAAGTAAGTGAATTGGCCTCCTGGCCCGAATCCAGAAACCCGATTTCGAACTGTCGATCGGAGATGGGGATCGGCTGCCGGATCAGTTGGTGCACGCGCGGTTCGATAACCGTGCCGCTGCCCTGGTCATCAACGTCAATTCCGTGAGCGGCGCCTGGCGGCTGTCCATCGAGAAGGACGCGAAACCGGACTGAAGTTCCTCGCGCCGCCGGTCCCATGACGAGATTCAGATCGCGGGCGTGAAAGCGGTACGCGATTCGCCCGCTGGCGCCGTTCAGCGAGGCGGCCTGTTTCTTCACCGTCCAATCACCCGAGAGGGCCCACTGGTTGAAACTCAGCCGCGCCGGGACAGTATAGACGCGACGGCTGTCCCGTCCGGGAGACGCGAAGCTCTCGGCGCGGTCATAGCCGGCACAGGTCTCCGAAGACTTCAGGCTGGCGCAGTCGGCGGAGGCTTCCACGCCACCGGCATCGACGACGACAAATTCATGGCCGATGCCGGCGACTCCGGCCTCGGCGAGCAATTGCCGAATCACCCTCTCCGAAAACGAAGCGAGCAATACAGAAGCCAGTAAGTGCACGCGGCGCATTTGTTCAGGCGCCCGCCAGTTTAACGGAGCCGGCCTTGTGCGGCGAGCCGACGTACGGGAACTGGGCGAGCAGATCGTTGTGGGGCCCTACGTTGTCTCGCGTCACCTTTCCGTTCGTGAGGATGGACAGGAAGCCGTCCACGACGTCGTCGGAGAGTGCCCGGCCATTATCGGGGTAGGACGCCGGCTGACGGGGATCATAAAAGAGAATGTCCGGCAGCAGGGTCTTTGCTGCCCGCGTCGCTTCGTCAGGCGTATACCCACCCGTGTGTTCCAGCGAGTGCGCGAAGACCGCGACGAAGCGGGCATCGTCAGCCGGTTCGGCAGCCAGGTAAGCACCGTTTTCCGCACCCGTAAGGAATACGGTTTGCGAGGGCCGCGCGCCGCGGTCCGCCTGAACCCATTTGCCGCTCACGCCGTCCAGAGTGCGACACCATAGGCCAACCTTCTTAGAGCCAAGGGCGGAGTCGGGTACTTCCAGCACGATGCTGCATACGTCCTTGTCGGCGAAATAGTCGTCGCCGGTGAACCGCAGGTCGTTCAGGGCGCCCTGCGTGTCGAAGAAAAAGGGATCGCTGCGCCAGCCGGCGAAGAAGGCATAGTCCCCGGCCTCCTTCACGCGTGAATCCCGCCCGGTGGAGACCGGCGCTCCTGCGACGATGGTCTGCCCGCCGTCGCCTGTTCCGGCCGCCTGCTCGCCTTCGACACGGCGCAGTGTCGCAGTCTGCACGCCGGCCTCGTAAGGCGAGAACCGCACGCGGTATGCGATATCGGCAACGGCATCGCCGTTCGTGTCAATCTTCAACTCATACACCGCCTCGGGCGCGAAGGGTTCGGTTGTCGTAGGCCCGGCCGGTTTTATCGCGGCTGACGGGTGAACGTTCATAATCAGGATCGACCTGCCGACAGCCCCAGGCTTGGGGAAGGCATACAGGTCGGTAAAGTCGAGCCGGGCGTCCCCATGGGGAAAGCCAAAGTCCGGACCAGAGTAATGGTGCGACATAAATCACCGCCTTCTTTGCTTTCGACATTCGCCGGGTTGAGCGGGGCGTGTGCCCGCGCCGCTGGCCGGCCTCACATTGTCAGAACGACGCGGAACTGAGCCTTGCCGCTCATCATTCGCTCATACGCCTCGGCCGCTCGTTCCAGCGGATACGTTTCAATCATGGGACGCACGCCGCTTAACACGGCGAAGCGCAGGGTGTCCTCGGAATCGGCCGGTGTTCCCGCGGTCCAGCCTTGAATGGCTCGACTTCCGGTAATGAGCTGGGCCGGTGTGACCTCGATGGGATCAAATGTCGCGCCAATTACGATGAGCTTTCCATTGGGCCCCAGCCCGTCGATCACCTCGGACATCGCTTTCGAGCTTGGGGCTGTTGCCAGAATTACACGCGCGCCGCCGAGTTTCTGCAATTCCGCCGCGGCGTTCGACGCCTGGCTGTCGATGTAAACGCTGGCTCCGAGTTTCTTCGCGAGCGGTGCGTCACCGGCGCCGCGCCCGATCGCGGCGACCCTGTAACCAAACTTGTTCGCGAACTGAATCCCGAGGTGACCCAGGCCGCCGATTCCCTGCACGGCAACCAGATCGCCCGGGGAGGCGCCGCTGTGCCGGAGTGCATTGAAGGTGGTAATTCCGGCGCATAGCAGCGGCGCCGCGTCGACGTCACTCAAACTGTCCGGTATGGCCACCAATGCCTCCACTGGAGCCAGCATGTACTGCTGGTATCCGCCGTCATAACTGATGCCGGCAATCTTCACATTGCGGCAATTGCGAAAGTCTCCGCGGCGGCATTCGGGGCACGTATTGTCCTGGCCGCCGTGCCAGCCGACACCGACACGCTGCCCCTTCTTCCATACGGAAACACCGGCGCCCAGTTCGTCGACGATGCCCGCCACTTCATGTCCCGGAACGCGGGGAAACTGAATGCCGGGCCAAAGGCCATCTTTCGTGAGCTCGTCACTGTGGCAGACGCCACAGGCCTGGATCTTGATCCGCACCTCGCCCGCACCGGGGTGCGGAACCTGGCGCTCGACGATTTGGAAGTCGCCTCCGGGTTTAGAGATCTGCGCAGCCTTCATCGGTGCTGCCTCGGCTCTTGTCGTTGCCATTGCTATCCTCCTGTGACTGCCTTCACGCGACCTCGAGAATCACTTCCAGCTCGACCGGTGTGCCGAGCGGAAGGCTTGCGACGCCATAGACCATTCGGCAGGGGCTCTTGTCTTGTCCGAAGACCTGTTGCAGCAAGTCCGAAGCGGCGTCAGCGACCTTCGGCTGGTCGCGGAAGTCTCCGACGGTGGCCACCGAGACGCCCAACCGGACGATGCGCGTTACCCTGTCGAGCGATCCGAGGTGTTGCCGCGCGACGGCGAGGACGTTTAGCGCGGCGAGTTGGGCCGCTTTGCGTCCGGCTTCGATATCGAGTTCCGCGCCAACGCGCCCGATGAGTTTCGCGGTGCGCCCTTCGGTGGGGAGCATGCCGCTCAGAAAGAGGAGATTGCCAGTCTGCACGGCTTCCGCATAGGTGCCGAACGGTTGAGGAGGAGCCGGCAGCGCGATGCCGAGCTCTCCCAGTCGCTGCTCGGCTCCGGCTCGTCCGTGGGTTGCCGATTCCGCTTTCGAGCTTGTCTTCACTTACGCTCGATTACAACAGAAGCGTGCAGGCGAATCTATTGGACGATGGTATCGGTCGGTGGGTTGGCATCCGCCGGCACTGCGACGTACGATGGAATCGAGGGGTTGCTATGTCTTCGCTATTCTTCCTTCGCCAGGTCGCGGCTGGATTCCTGCTCGCGACCGCGGCATCCGCCGCATCGAATGCGCCTATTCCTCCGCTCACGACCGACGTGCCGCTTGCCAGGCAGTCTGGAAAAGAAACGGCCGTCTTCGCCGGAGGGTGCTTTTGGGGCGTGCAGGCGGTGTTTCAACGCGTCAAGGGCGTTCTTTCAACAGCGGCCGGATACGCGGGTGGTTCCGCGAAGACGGCCACTTACAACCAGGTGACCACCGAGACCACCGGGCACGCCGAATCGGTTGAGGTGATCTACGATCCGTCGCGCATCACGTATGCGCAGCTATTGCGGATCTACTTCTCGGTGGCGCACGATCCGACACAGTTGAACCGGCAGGGGCCGGATGTGGGAACGTCGTACCGATCGGCGATATTCTACACCAGCGAGGATCAGAAGCGGCTGGCTGAGACTTACATCGCGCAACTCGACAGGGAAAAGGTCTTTCCCAAGCGGATTGTGACGGAGGTGACGCCTCTGAAAGGGTTCTACCGGGCGGAGGACTATCATCAGGACTATGGCTACCACAACCCAAACGACCCCTACATACAAGTGTGCGATCGCCCGAAGATCGAGGCGTTGAAGAAGCAGTTTCCCGAACTGTTTGTCGATTACAGGCCCAAGAAGTAGGTGCGTCGTCGGATGTCGAGCAGTAAATTTCGCAAGGGCGGCGAAATTCGAGCCAGTCCCGGGTTCGCGGCCGGGTGCGTCGTCAGCTGTCGAGGCGCTTGTTATGCTCGGGGTAGGGGTTGCGAGCGGTGGCACCGTGCGCGTTGACTCATGTTCGACCATCTAACACTCAGCCACACCGTCGCGTTTGTTGAGAAGCACGGGTATGTGTTGTTGTTCCTGTGGGTGTTTGCGGAGCAAAGCGCGATACCGCTGCCCTCGGCTCCGCTGATGTTGGTGGCGGGGGCGCTCATCCGCGCCGGCCGGCTGCACGGGCTGCTCGCAATCCTGTGTTGCGTTGCCGCCGCGCTCGTCGCGGACACCATCTTCTTTCATCTCGGGAGACGGCGCGGCAGGGGCGTGCTGCGTCTTCTGTGCCGCGTTTCCATCGAGCCCGATTCCTGCGTGAGGCAGACCGAGAACGCATTCCTGAAGTACGGAATGAAAAGCCTTCTGATCGCGAAGTTCATTCCGGGGCTCAACGCCGTGGCCGCGCCGCTGGCGGGCAATTCCGAGGCATCCTACTGGCGATTCGTGCTTTACGATGGCGCCGGCGCGTCGATCTGGAGCGCCTCTTTTCTCGCGCTCGGCTACATGTTTAGCGAGCAACTGGAGATGGCACTCGACTATGCGTCACGCATGGGCTCGGGTCTGCTGGTGTTGGTGCCGGGAGTGTTCGCGCTGTGGATCGGCTGGAAGCTCATTCAACGCCGCCGGTTCATCAGGGCCTTGGACGGAGCCCGGATCACACCCGAGGAGTTGCGGGACCGGTTGAATGCCGGCGAGGATCTCTTCATTGTCGACTTACGGAGCCGGCTTTCGGAGGATGCCAATCTGATCCCGGGTGCGATCCGCATCTCCCTCGAAGATTTCGCCGCGCACAGCCAAGAAGTTCCACGCGACCGCGAGATTATCCTTTTTTGCAGTTGACCAAACGAAGCCTCCAGCGCCCGTGTGGCGCTGCTGTTGAGGTCGGAAGGGATCACTCGTGTGCGTCCGCTCTTAGGCGGTGCGGACGCGTGGGCCAAGCTCGTCATCGAAATCCCCGATTCGAGCGAGCCACGCGAGACTGTGCCGTAAGGCGCCGGCTGATCGCGCTGAACAGGCCCCCACGTTTACAGGAGTTTTACAGCGACGCAACCGGTGTGCGCGGGGCGAGGCCTTAGTCTGGGTGCAGGGAGGGGCTTGGCTTGCGTTATTCCGATTCGGATTCTGGAGCTCAGACACTCACATTTCCGGAAACGCTGTCCGGGATTGAGCCGGGTGCGCGGGCGGACTCGGCGGCATGGGCGGCGGTCACATTCGCGGAGAGAATTGCGGCCGCGGCTTTGCTCCTCGTGCTTTCGCCCGTGTTGACCGTGACCGGGATCGTCATCTGGCTTTTGTCGCGGCGACCGCCGCTGGTGGCACACCTCCGAGTCGGCCAGGGCGGCGCTCCGATCTGGGTGCTCAAGTTCCGGAGTATGTGGTCGCGTTCCGCGGCGCGAAACGGCCAACTGGCGGGTCTGGTGGAGCGCCTGAAGACGGAACCGGTGCCGGAGCTGAAGAATCCCAAGGACCCGCGGATCACGAACGGCTTCGCCGCGTTCTGCCGCAAGTTTTCGATCGATGAGTTGCCGCAACTGTGGCACGTGGCCGAGGGCAGGATGTCGCTGGTGGGCCCGCGACCGATGACCGCCGACGAACTCGCAGAACACTACGGCCCCGATGCGGGCAAGGTGCTGGCTGTCAAACCCGGCCTGACCGGGCTGTGGCAAGTCCGAGGGCGAAGCTCGCTAACGCACCGCCGTCGCCGAAAGCTTGACCTGTTCCTGGTTCGCAGGATGTCCATACGGCTGTACGTGGCCATCCTGTTTGCCACGATCCCCAGAGTCGTCGCCGGAAAGGACGCCTGGTGAATATTCTGTTCCTCGATCAATTCCGGACCATGGGAGGCGGGCAGCGCAGCCTGCTCGAACTATTGCCGGCGATTCGCGCGCGCGGATGGAAGGCGCGCGTGGTCCTGCCCGGCGATGGCAGTTACTCCGAGAAACTCCGCGCGGGCGGGTTCCCCGTGGACTTCGTCCGCTGCGGCGGCTACACGCCGGCCAGAAAAGGGCTGGCCGATTTCGTCCGCTACGGCAGCGAGAGCCTGCCCATGCTGCGCGGGATTCTGGATCTGACGAGGAGCGATGGGACCAACCTTCTGTACGTGAACGGTCCGCGCCTGCTTCCGGCGGCGGCGCTCACGGCGCTAGTCCGCTCGATCCCTCTGGTGTTTCATTCTCACCACCGGTTGGTGCAGCCGGCGGCGGTTCGCCTGGCCGGCGAAGCGCTGAGATGGTCTGGCGCCAGCCTGATCGCGTGCTGCCGGTTCGCCGCGGAACCGCTGCTGCCCTATGTGGCCGAGGACCGGCGGCGCGTTCTCTACAACGGCGTTTCGGAGCCCACCTGGCTGGGCCGCCGGCGAAACCGCTTCGGCGGCTGGAACATCGGCGTCATGGGGAGAGTGGAGCCGGAGAAGGGCCAACTGCAGTTCGTCGAGGCGGTACGGACTCTGGTGGCTGAGTTTCCGGCGAGCCGCTTTTCAGTGATTGGCGCGCCGCTGTTCTCAGGCCCCCGGTACCTGGACGAAGTGAAAACCGCCAGCCGCGGACTGCCTATCGAATTCCTGGGATGGCAGGAGGATATCGGCGCCGCGTTCTCGACGCTGGATCTGCTGGTGGTGCCTTCCTCCGATAGCGACTCGACGCCGCGCGTGATCCTGGAAGCCTTCGCGGCCGGCATTCCCGTCGTCGCATTTCCCTCCGGTGGCATCCCCGAACTGGTGCAGGATGGCGAGACCGGGTTTCTCGCGGCAGCGCCTTCTGCCGCGGCGCTGGCCGCACGAATCCGATCGATCCTTCTGATGGACCCGCGAGCGGCAAGGGCGGTAGCGAATCGGGCCCGGGCGGTGTGGAGCCAACGCTACACGCTGGAGCGGTATCAGCAGGAAGTTATCGGCGCCATCGAGCAATCCTTCCTGGGGATGAGCGTTCGAAACAGCAGCGCCGCCACGGTGGCCAGCGCCGCTGACGCGATGAGCACCGAGGGGTAACCGAAGCGCCTGATCGCGCTGCCTGCCGCGAGCACCGAAAGGCTCGCCATCAAAGAGGTCACCAGGAAATACAGGGCCGAGGCGCCGCTGCGCTCGCCTGGACGGACCCGCTCCATCAGCATGCTGAAGAGGCCGGGGTCGCACATGTACTGGAGCGACAGAGTGCCGGCGTAGAAGATGGCGGCCACGCCGCCGTTGGGGCTGAACGCCAGCGCCGCCAGCATGCACGCGGTGCCGAATTGCATCCACGCTGTTCCTCTCACCTGGCCCAGTCGCCGCAGTACCAACGGCGCCGTCATGACCACCATTGCCTGCACGAACTGCGAGCCCGAGTACACCAGTCCGATGCGGGACACCTGCATGCGCATGCGCTCGGCGAAGAACGCGTTGAAGAACGGATGGAATGCGCTCACCGCCGCGCTCCACCAGCACAGCGCGAACAGAAACACCACGATGAACCGGCCTCGCGGGTAGGTCTTCGATTCCTCTTTCGGCAGCGGCGCGAATCGCAGCCGCGCTGCGGGAAACGCCGCGAGGGCGATCATTCCCGAAGCGACCAGCAGCGAGGCTCTCTCGGCGCCCAGCGCGGTCAGCGAATGGGCAAAGCGGGCGAGCAACCCCGGCATCCAGCCGCCCAGCAGTCCCCCGACAACGCATTCCAGCATGCCGATTACGCTCGAGAGGCTGAATGCGAAATGGCGGTTGCGCTCGCTGGTGGCGCCGGCGATTGCAGGCTGATAGGAAACGGCCCACAGCGACAGGCACACTCCGTTGAGAAATGCGGTCGCGAGCAGCCAGGTTTCCGTCACCGCCAGCACCCTCAGCGAGACCGCCGCCGCGCAGCCCAGAATCGCCGTCAGCATCATGTTCCGCAACCCGAAACGCCGCGCGATCCAGGCCGCGGGCAGAGCTCCGCAGAGCGTGCCCACGCTCATGGCGCTGGCGAGGCGCCCCAGCACATCCTCGTGGAATCCGAGTCCCAGCAGGTAGAGGTTGTAGAGCAGCAAAAAGATGACCACGCCGATGCAGAACAGCGCGGCGGCGGCCTGGTATTTGAGGAATACCGCGTCTATCCGTGTGCGCGCCCACTGCCACCTGGCCGCGCCCGCCAACGCCGGCGCCAGGGTGCGCGCGTGGTGAAGCGCCCGCCGGCCCGCATACCGCAGGTTGAGTCTTACCTGCGACGGGGTGGACGCCTGAGTCGCCGCCTGCGAAGGCACACGCAGAGGCAGAACCCGGCGCAGAAAGATGGAGCACTTGTCGCGGAGCCCCTGGGCCAGCGAGACATGCAGCCAGATCTCGTCCTTGTTCGGATGGAAGAGCGCTTCGACGGGCGACAGTCCGTACCGCTCGATCCACAGTTGCACGTCTTCGGGCAGCGCCTCGATTTCCTCTTGCGCCGTGGCGGACAGGGCCGCGCCGAACCAGTCCGCGACCAGTTGGAAGACGATGGCCTCCAGGCGGCGCAGCGAATCGGAGTGGCACTGGCGCCACTTGGTCCAGAACGCATCGTCGCCCTCGCGCGCGTTCAGGAAGTTCGCGATCTCCCACGCGCGCTGCAGGCGCAGGTCCCCGTGCAGCAGGTGCATCAGCAGGTGGAGCGCGGCGAAGGCCAGCGCGTCGGGCGGAGAAAGAACCTGGATCGGATGCCCGTCCATCCAGGCGGTGGTTCGCCTTTCCCAGAAAGCCGGCTCGTCGGGCGCGGGGATGCGCTCGGCCTTTCCGTCCCACAGCTCGTAATGAATATCGACCGAGATGGGCAGGTCTGGTGCGAAGAAGTCTCCGCGCCATTCCCACTGCGTCTCGCGCGACATGGGCGGAAGGTGGCGGCCCTCGGACTCGCATACCGGAA
Organism: Bryobacterales bacterium; assembly: GCA_963841635.1. Classification (GTDB taxonomy): domain Bacteria; phylum Acidobacteriota; class Terriglobia; order Bryobacterales; family Bryobacteraceae; genus DASWZN01. Next base: position 4,438,051 of record CAWJDO010000002.1, on the reverse strand, counting down.
CGTAGCCGAGCTCGCGCAGCACTGCCGCGGCCGCGGCCGCTTCGTGTGGTTTGGTCCAGAGATCGATGTCGCCTTGCGCGCGCAGCAACGCATCGGGTGTGAAATCGGGCGCATGCGCGAGCCCCTTCACGAGCACGAACTCAATGCCGCCCTCGTCGAGAGCGTCCGCCATCTCGAAAAGGGATTGCTTCAGCCGCTCGAATCGCTCGGAGTAGCCGGGCAGGTTGCGGTCTATGCGCTCCCGCACCCAGGCCGGAAGCGCGTCGCGGCGCAGGCTGTTCAGCAGCAAAGTGAGCTGCGCCCGATCGCAGAACTCGAGCAGCTTTCGATAGCTGGCATCGTCCAGAGCCGTCAGCTGGACGGTGTCGCCGTCGAAGCGCAGCGCCTCCATGACCGCGAGCGCGTGCTCCGGTAAGCGGGCCGTGCTCAAATCATGGCGGAGCCGTGGCGCCCGCCGGGCGGCATTAGCAACTGGCAGCGCCATTAGTGGGCCTCACGGTGTCGGCATGAGTGCCGACACGGCAGGCTGAAGCCTGCGCCACGCATCCTAGAACTCCAGGCGCGCGGCGAACTGCAGGCGCCTTGGCTGACCCGAGGTGAGGATCCTTCCGAAGAATGGCCCGTTGTCCGGGTACGGATCCGGGATGCCGAAATTCGGATGGTTGAATACGTTGAATCCCTCGGTCCGGAACTCCAGCCCCAGACGCTCCGTGATGGCGAAGCGCTTGTGCAAGGCGAGATCGATTACCGCGTTGCCAGGGCCCGGGATAATATCGCGGCCGGCGTTCCCGAACGTGTACGGCGCCGGCTGGCTGAAGGCTGCCGTGTTGAACCAGTGCTCCGGCGTGCGCTCGCTCGCGGGCAGGCTGACGCTCTGGCCCCGCACGACGTTGGGCCGGTTGAAGGTGCCCGCGTTGGCGATGTCCAAGGCGCTATAGAGCGGATCGAGCGGCGTACCGTCCTGGATCGCGATCAGGCCGCTCAACTCCCATCCGCCGGCGACCAGGCGCAGGGCTCGCGCGGTTGGACCCGGCAGCCGGTACACGAAATCGGCGCTGATGCGCCTGCCGACGTTGAAGAAGGACAGCCCTCGCTCGAGGCGCAGGTTGCGTTCGTCCTGGGCTCCGGAGCTGGCGAAGAGGCCCGGTATCACGCTGTCCGCGTCGTCGATCGACTTCGACCACACGAAGCTGCCCAGGAAACTGAGGGACTTCGTGAAACGCTTCTCCGCCTTGAGCTGTAGCGAATTGTACGAGGAATTGGCGATGTGCTCGCGCTGGATGATCTGGCCCAGGGTTGGGAACGTGCGCAGCGATTGCAGGTCACCCGGGCGCGGATCCAGGTTCTCGCCGGTTTCGGTGTGCAGCGCCGTGTTGAACCGGCGGAACCTCCCCAGGTGCGTTCCCTTGCTCCCGATATAGGAAGCCTCGAAGACGACGGCGCCCGGCAGTTCGCGCTGGAAGCCGCCATTCCATTGCTGCACATACGGTGTCGGCAGGTGGCGGTCAAGCCCGAAGTAACTGGGGAAGCCGGTGCTTGAAGTCGTCGGGAAGCCATTCTGCGTGGTCAAGATAGGCAGGCCGTTGCCGTCGGTCTCGTTACTCTGATTCGTCAGCCGGTTTAGCGCCAGATCATAGCTCTCCACCGCGATCTCGGGGCTGTAATAGATTCCGTATCCCGCCCGAAAGACGGTTTCGCCGTGAGAGGAAAGCGCGCCGGGCAAGCGCAAGGCGAGACCCACGCGCGGCGCGAAGTCGTGCAGGTTCGGGTCGTAGGCGCTGTTTACGTTCACCAGCGTTGGCGGCTGCGGCAGGTTCGAATAGTCCAGGTTATAAAGATTGCCATTCGCTTCCGTGAACGGCGACGTGTACTCATAGCGCACGCCCAAGGTCACGGTCAGGCTCCTGGCCACCTGCCAGTCATCTTGAGCAAACCCGGAAACGCTGTTCTCTCTGAGGTAGGCGAGCGAGTTGCCCACGGTGCGCTGGCTTTGCACGGGGTAACCCAACAGGAAATCCGCCAGGGCGTCGCCGGTGTTCGTCGTATCGCCGTTCCCCGTAAAGCCGCCGGCATAAGTGTACTGACCGCGCACGCTGTTACTCTGGCGATAATTCATCTGGAAATGAATCCAGTCGGCTCCGAACTTGAAGGTGTGGTGGCCGCGCACGAGCGAGACTGTGTCCGAGATGTCCCAGGTGTTATCGCGCTGTATCTGGGGCAGGGTGGGGTCATCGGTCACTGTCGAGAAGTCCGTCAGGTAGAAATACGGCAGGCCGAACGACGCCGGATCGGTGGGCGGATTCGAGATACCCAGCTGCGCGGCGATGTTTACGTTCCCCGCGTTGATCGGGACATCGAAGAGCCGCAGGCGCGTGAACGACGCCCGCAGTTCGTTGCTCCAGGAGGCGCCGCCGATGGTGTGCCCCACTACGGCCTGCTGGGCGCGAAGCTGCTCGGAAGTGGGGCGCAAGGGGAAACTCCCGCCGATTCCTCCGGTCTCTTCATTGATGGTGTAACGGCCGAACAGGAGGCCGGCCTTGGTGAACTGGTGGTCGATCCTGGCGGAGACCTCGTCGTGGTTGCTGCTGCTCGGGGAGGAGTCGAGGTAATTGCTCGAAGGGTTGTTGGGCCGGTTGGGCAGCGGCTCGTAGAGCGCCAGGTACTTCTTGGCGATGGGATCGATCTGGTCCGCTGGAATCACGTTCCCGGGGAATGGAGACCTGGCCGCCGCCGTAGACGCGCTGAGCGGATCGTATATGGTGTTGCCTTGGGAGAAGTCGCCCCCGCGCAGCGCCATGCCCGGGACTAACTGCAGCGAGGGAGTGGCCGACTTACTCCGCAGCCCCTCGTAGGTCACAAAGAAGAACGTGGAGGGCACTGGGAGCCGGCCGCCCAGCGAGCCGCCGTACTGGTTCCTGCGGTAGGGCGGGCGAGGCAGATTGGGATCCTCGAAGTAACTGCGGGCGTCCGTGATTTCGTTCCGGAAGTACTCGAACGCGTTACCGTGAAACTCGCGGCCGCCGGACTTAGTAATGACGTCCATTACGCCGCCGCCGGATTGCGCGAACGGCGCGGCCGCCAGCGAAGACTGGATGCGGAACTCCTGGACGGCCTCCATGGGTGGCGTCACCACGATGGCGAAAGCGTTGCGATCGGTATCGTAGGCGCCATCGAGAAGGAACGAGTTCATGGAGGGCCGCGCTCCATTGATGGGCGGATTGAGGGCCACCGAGCCGCGCGTGCCCTGCTGCTCGTCGTTGTCCACGTCGTGGGTGAGACCGCCGAGTTGCCGCGGAATCGCGCCCGGGCCCAGGGTAACCAGCGCGTTTACATTGCGCTCGTCCAGCGGAAGTTGCGTCAGCGTGTCCGAATCGACGCGATACCCGACGGCGCTATCCTGCGTCTGAAGCGGCGACACCTTGGCGTTGACCTCCACCGCATCGTGCGCGCCGCCCACCTTGAGGCGGAAGTCGAGCTGGGCCTGTTGCTGAACCTCGATAGTTATGTGCGAGGCGACCGCGGTGCGAAAGCCGTCGCGCTGGGCTTCGATGGAGTAAGTCCCGGGCGTCATCTGCTCGATGCGATAGTCACCCGATGCATCCGATAGGGCACTCCGCGTGAACCCGGTGCTCTCCTGGCGTGCCACCACGCGGGCGCCCGTCAGCACGCCGCCGGTTTCGTCTTTTACCTGGCCCGCGAGCGACCCGGAAGCAACCTGCCCCCAGGCGATCGAAACGGAAAGCGCAGCCCCCAGCAGTGCACAGTGCAGCGCGTGTCTCATTGCAGTCCTCCTCGAACGAGTTGTTCCAGACGATCCACCGCTTGGTCCAGGTCGCGGTAGTGAAGTTCATACGCCGGCGCCAGTGCCAGGCGCTCCACGGTCGCCCGCTGTTCTTCCGCGAACGCGAGTTCGGTGGGCCAGGGGCAGAAGTACAGCCGGGACGAGGTTTCCGATGCCGGAACCGGGCGGAGTCGAACGGTGCCGTCGCCGCCACGGTCCAGGAAAACGACATAGTCGATGTTCGCTTCAGCGGTAGTGCGGATCGCGGGCAGCGACGACGTCCTGACTTCGATGGTCGGCTTGCCGTTGCCGCGCCGCCTGTCTTGCATCCCGCGGAATTCGGGGAAGAGCTCGCCGGCAGTCGCGCGAAATCGAAAAACGTGCGGAGTTCCAATGACCGTGCGCCCGGCCGCCCGCCGTACCAGCGAACTGGCGTCATCGGAGCAGTAAGTCCAGCCGCGGCGCGCGCAGGCGTATGCGAGGGACGACTTACCGGCCCCCGATTCTCCGGAGAGTAATACCCCATGTCCGTCCAGCACCAGGCACGCGGCATGCACGGAGGCCATGTGCCGGGTCTCGAGCAGAGTGGATGTAAGCGCTTCGAGGACGTGGTATCGAAGGTAACCGGCGTCCTCTGCCACCGCCTGCGTTACCCAGGCAAAGCCGAATCCCCGTAGAAGGTCGCAGGAGAAGTAGTTCTCGCGGTCGGCGACGGCGGTGAGCAGGTGGCCCTGCGCGCGGAAGACCGGTATCGGCGGGCGCTCCGTCGCCGTGCTCTCCGCCACCATGCAGCGGACCTCGACGGCAGGCTCGTCGAACCGCTTCGTCCAGCCGCCCCAGCTTTCCTGCGCGGCCGAGATAACAAGAGGGGAGTTCGACCGGATCACGGCTGGGAAGCCGTGGGGGTAGAACTCCCCGGAATGGTGCAAATGCATGGACACAAGCAATGGGTCGCATGCGGATGAGACATGCGAACCCGACTTGGAGGCACTCATCACGAATCGAGAATATCCGGAGCGCGCCAGTGCAGTAATCGAAAGAGTGTAAAGAACTGGTAAAGAGTCCCAAGGCGTCCGCGCTTGTAAAAGTTCTGTGATTTTGCAATCACATGCGGCTAAATTCAGCGCTGCCGGCTGTACACTGGCGGTGACTGGGCAGAGGGGCCCACTTAGCCGATGCGCGTGGCGATCGTACATTACTGGCTGCTGAACATGCGCGGCGGGGAACGCGTTGTCGAGGCGTTGTGCCGGCTGCTGCCGGACGCGGATCTATTCACGCTGTTCTACGAGCCAGGCGCGGTTTCGCCCCTGATCCGGTCGCGCTCCGTCACCACGTCGTTTCTCAACCCGCTTCGACGCTGGTACCGGAACCTGCTGCCGCTGGCGCCGTTCGCGCTCGAATCCCTGGACCTGCGGGGCTACGATCTGGTGATCAGCAGCGAGTCAGGACCGGCAAAGGGGGTGCTGGTCGGCTCGAACGCGCGGCACATATGTTACTGCCACTCTCCGATGCGATATTTGTGGGATCTTTATCCCGCCTATCTACACGACTGGACGCGCTCGTTCTGGAAGAGGGCCGCGATCGGGGCGTTCGCCCCTCCGCTGCGGGTCTGGGATCAAGCCACCGCCGCGCGTGTCGATGAGTTTGTTGCGAACAGCTCGAATGTCCAGCGGCGTATCTGGCGCGCCTATCGCCGGCCCGCGCATGTGGTGCACCCTCCGGTTCCCGTTGAGATGTTCACGTGGCGGGCGCCGGACGATTACTACCTTCTGGTTTCCGAGTTAGTGGCCTACAAGCGCGTGGAGGATGCCGTGCGCTCATTCTCGCGGACGGGCAGACGGCTGAAGGTTGTGGGGCTGGGTCCGGAGTATCGGCGCCTCAGGCACATGGCAAAGCCCAACGTGGAGTTCTGTGGCCGGGTGGGGGCGGGCGAATTGCGCGATCTCTATTCGCGCTGCCGCGCCCTGCTGATGCCGGGCGAGGAAGATTTCGGGATGGTCGCGGTGGAGGCCATGGCCAGCGGGAAGGCCGTGATCGCGCTCGGCCGCGGCGGCGTACTGGAGGCGGTTCCGCCCGATCCGGCGGCCGGAGTGCTCTACACGGAGCCGGGCGAGGGCTCCCTCGGACGGGCGGTGCATGCCTTCGAACAGACGGAGTGTTCCGTTCGCAGGCTCGCCCTGCAATCCTGGGCGTCGCGCTTTTCCGAGACGCAGTTTCAAATGCGCATGGGGAAGATCCTGGGGCTCGGCGCCGGTCAGCCCTACCTGGTTCCCCGCGCGAGGTTCGGAGGCGGCGGATGAGGAGGCGGTTCGATAATGGTCTCGGCAAGGCGGGTCTGGAGACTCGCTGCAGGCGTGGACGCCTGCCCCACCTACTTCTGGGATTGGTCCTTGGGCTCGCTCCCGCGCGGGCACAGCAACAGCAAAGCGTTCCGGATTGCACGTCGCCTGAGAACATGGACGACCCGCGCTGTGAAGCGGCGGCGCGCGGGCTCGGCCAGGCTGGCCGGCAGGACGTGTCCGATCCGCGCATTCCGGTCATTCGCGATCAGAGCGCCCCGTCTCTTCAGGCGGAGACTCTCGACCGCCGCCGGACGGTCGATCAGCCGGCGCCGCGCCGAACGCTTCGTCCAGAAGAGCCGAGCGAGTTCCAGAAATTCGTAGAGCAGTCCATCGGGCTCATGCTTCCGATCTTCGGGCAGAGCCTGTTCCAGGACGTTCCCAGCACCTTCGCTCCCGCCGACCGCGTTCCCGTGACTCCCGATTATGCGCTCGGCCCGGGCGACCAGTTGATGATTCGCGCCTGGGGACAGATCGACCTCAGTGTCTCTCCGGTGGTGGACCGCTCCGGCGACATCTACGTTCCGCAAGTGGGCGAGCTGAATGTGGCGGGTCTGAAGTTCGGCCAGGTGCACGATTATCTGAAGACCGCGATAGGCCGCGTGTTTCACAACTTCGATCTCAGCGTGAACATGGGGCAACTGCGGTCGATTCAAGTGCTGGTTGTCGGGCACGCGCGGCGGCCCGGCGCATACACCATCAGCGCGTTGAGCACGCTGGTCAATGCCGTGTTCGCTTCCGGCGGTCCGGATTCCCGCGGCTCCATGCGCAGCATACGGCTCACGCGTCTGAACAAGCTGGTGGCCGAATTCGACCTTTACGAGCTGCTGCTCTCCGGCGACAAGTCGAAGGACCTGCACCTGCTTTCGGGCGACGTGATCTACATCCCGCCGGTGGGCTCGCAGGTGGCGGTGACCGGCAGCGTGAACACGCCCGCCATCTACGAGCTCAAGCCCGGCAGCACGCTGGCCCACGCGATCGAGCTCGCGGGCGGACTATCGCCCGTCGCCGCGCGGCGGGAAGCGACCATCGAGCGGATCGAGGATTCCTCGCGAAGGGTGATGCAGGTGTCCCTGGAAGCGGACGCCGCCTCCGCCGCGCGCCTCGAGAACGGCGACGTGATCTCGGTGCTGTCGATCGTTCCCCGCTTCGAGAATGCCGTGACGCTGCGCGGCAATGTGGCCGATCCGATTCGCATGCCCTGGCGCCCCGGGATGAAAATTCGGGACCTGATACCGGACCGCCAGGCTCTGCTGACCCGCGATTACTGGCGCACCCGCAACCGGCTCACGCCGCCGGAGCAGCCGGCGGAGGAGGACGTCCTGCTGGCATCGGCGGACGGCCTCGCTGCTACGGATGGCGCCAGCAGCGGCGCGGCCGGGCCTTCTCTCGCCGGGAAGTCCGCCGTGGGACTGTTGCCCGTAACGCTATCCGCGACGGCGACGCGGCCCAAGACGAACGAGTCGGGCTCGATCGGCGCAACCCGGGCGACAAACACGACCGTTAAAAACCGCGTGGAGCGGAATCCGCTGGAGGTGAACTGGAGTTACGCGGTGATCGAGCGCCGCGATCCCAAGGACCTACGCACCAGCCTGATCCCGTTCCGGCTCGACAAGGCGGTCCTCGAAGGTGAGGCGTCCGAGAACCTGCCGCTGCAGCCGGGCGACGTCGTCACAATCTTCTCCACCGCCGATGTGCGCGTTCCCCAGAGCGTGCAGACCCGGTACGTGCGCCTGGAAGGCGAGTTCCAGTCGCCGGGCGTCTATAGCGTCGGGTCCGGCGAGAACCTGCGGCAAGTGGTGGCGCGCGCCGGCGGACTCACGCCGGAGGCTTACCTGTTCGGCTCCGAGTTTCTGCGCGAATCGAGCCGCCAGGAGCAGCAGCAGCGGCTGAACGATTTCGCGAACTCGTTCGAACGGGAGGCCGCCTCCTCGGCGTCGAACTTGCGGGGCACGGTGATCTCGCCGGAGGAGGCGATGGCGGCCTCGAGCCAGGTGGCGGAGCAACGCGAACTGGTCCGGAAGCTGCATGAGGTGCGAGCCACGGGAAGAATCGTTCTGGACCTCGACCCGCGGCTTGCGGGAGCCGAGGCGTTGCCCGATCTGAGCCTGGAGGACGGCGACGTGTTCGTGGTCCCCGGCCGGCCGTCCTTCGTCAACGTCGTGGGCAGCGTCTACAACGGCTCGTCCTTCATGTACCAAAGCGACAAGCGGCTGGGCGACTATCTCCGCGAATCGGGCGGCGCCACCCGCACCGGCGATGCCCGCCACACTTTTCTGATCCGCGCGGACGGGTCCGTTGTCAGCAAGTCGTGGTGGAACGGCCCGCTGGCGCAGAACTTCGAGGGCCTGCGCCTGAATCCGGGCGACACGATCGTGGTTCCGGAACAGATCAACAAAACGACGATTCTCAAGGGGCTCAAGGACTGGTCGCAGGTGTTCGCCCAATTCGGGCTGGGTGCGGCCGCGATCAGCGTCCTGAAGTAGACATGGCACCCAAAGCATCAAACGGGATGGGAGCGGCGACCGCTCAGGGGGGAGACCAAAGCTCGGCGGAGGCGGTGCATACAAACGCCGCGTCCGTCGAGCCCGAGGTTTCCCTGCTCGACATCGCCGCACGGCTGGGCCGCCGCAAGGGCCTGATTGCGGGCGCCACGCTGACCGCCATGGTTCTCTCCGCCGGCGTAGCGTTGCTGATCCCGCCGAGCTTTACCGCGGAGGCCGTGATCCTGCCGCCTCAGCCCGAGCAATCGTCCCAGCTTCTGATGATGGGATCGCCCGCCGGCCTGGCCGGTTTGGGCGGGCTCAGCTCGGGACTTGCCGGAGGACTTCTGCGAAACCCGGCGGAACTGTACATCGGCATTCTGAAGAGCCGCACCATCGCCGATGCGCTCATCGCCCGGTTTCGGTTGCAGCAGGTCTATGGCTCCAACGGCCTGATCGCCACGCGCAAGGCTCTGGAGCGCCACTCGACCATCGAGACCGGTAAAGACATGCTCATCAGGATTCGCGTGGACGATCGCGACCGCACGCGCGCCGCGCAAATCGCCAACGCTTACGTGGACGCGCTCCACAACCGGAATTCGACGCTCGCACTCACCTCCGCCTCGCAGCGCCGGCTCTTCTTCGAGCAGCGGCTGGCGGAGGAGAAGAACGCGCTAGCCGATTCCGAAATCGCCATGAAGAAGATGCAGCAGGCGAGCGGCCTGGTATTTCCATCCGGCCAGTCCGAGGCGCTCATGCGCTCCATCGCGTCGCTGCGCGCTGAGATTGCGGCGCGCGAGGTGCAGTTACAGGCCATGCGCATGTACGCCACCGCGGAAAACCCACAGGTCCGGGTGGAGGAATCCACGCTGGCGGGGCTGCACCAGCAATTGCAGAAGCTCGAGGCAGGCAGCGGCGACGAACTGGTTGTGCCGGCGCGCCAGATGCCGGAGACCGGGCTCGAGTACCTCCGCAAGATGCGTGACTTCAGATATCACGAGACTCTTTTTGAACTGCTCGCGAAGCAATACGAGGCCGCGCGAATCGACGAAGCGAGGGAGGCGCCGCTGGTCCAGGTGGTCGATAGCGCCGTTGTTCCGGACCGGAAGAGCTGGCCGCCGCGGGTGTTGATCGTCGTCGTGGGAGGATTGTTCGCGCTGATCGCCGCGAGCCTGTTCGTGCTGCTCCAGGACTACCAGGCGCGGACGAAGGCGGCAGGATGAGCATTGTCACCGCCGAGCACGCCCTCCAGCCAGCCAGGCTGCGTTCGAACGTGGCGGCTCTCTCGATTCTGCAGATCATGAATTACGCGGTGCCCCTGGCCACGGTGCCGTACCTGGTTCGCGTGCTCGGCCCCGCGAATTTCGGGCTGCTGTCGTTCGCGCAGGCGCTGGTCACTTACTGCGACCTTGTGACGGACTATGGGTCGCTGCTGAGCGCGACGCGGGCCGTGGCCATCCACCGCCACGATCCGCGGGCGCTGGCGCGCATCTTTTGGAGCACCGCGGCGGCACGGCTTGCTCTGGCGCTCGCTTGCGCGCTGGCGCTGGGCGTTCTGGTTCTGGCGGCGCCACCGCTCCGGGCAGCGGGCGCTTTGTACGCGGCCGCGTTCCTGACCGTAATCGGTTCCGCGGTGTTCCCGGTATGGTTCTTCCAGGGCATCGAGCAGATGAAGTACGTCACCCTGGCGCACTCGTCGGCGCGGCTTCTGACCGTTCCCGCCCTCTTCCTGCTGGTGCGCCATTCCGATCACTACGTCCGGGCGGCAGCCATACAGGGCGCGGTTCCGGTGCTGGCTGGAATGCTGGTGGCGCCGGTCCTATGGAAGAGGCTGCGGCGCGGTTTCTACCGGCCCACTCTGGCGGAGATCGGCGGCGTGCTGCGGGATGGCTGGAGCGCCTTTGTCGCCAACTCAGCGCCGGTGTTCAATGCGACCGCCACGATCACGGTGCTGGGCGTGGTCGCCGGACCGACGGAGGTGGGCTACTATAGCGCCGCGGACAAGGTGATCCGCGCGCTGAGTTCGCTGCTCAATCCGGTCACACAGGCGCTGTACCCGCACCTGAACAGCCTCAGGACGCACGCGCCGCACCGGATCGCGGGGCTGATGCGCCGGAGCTATTTTTGGATCGGCGCGCTGGCTCTGTGTGTTTCGCTGGCGACGTTCGCACTGGCGCGCCCAGTGGGCATCGCGCTGTGGGGCCATGGCTTCCTGCGCTCCGTGGCGGTGCTCCGCTGCCTGTCGCCGCTGCCGTTTCTCCTCGCCCTGGTCAATCTCATAGGCATCCAGACGCTGCTCGTTCTCGGCCTGGATTCGCTGGTCAGTCGCGCCGTCTTCGCCTGCGCGTTGGCCAACGTGGCGTTGACGGCCTGGCTTTCCGCGGGCTACGGCGCTCTGGGAGCGGCAGCGGCCAACGTGACCGGCGCGGTTCTCCTGGTCTGCGCTCTGGCGTGGCCGGCGCGGCGCGCCGTCAGGAGTTGACGATGCCGGCCGCGTGGCTCCTCGCGTTCGTCCTGCTAAGCGCCGCTCCGGTCGCCAAGATCGGCGATGTGCAGATTCTCGAAGTGCTGCAAACCGTCTGCCTGGCGTTGGCGATTCCGCCCTTCGTGGCCCGCGGACTGAAGGTCCCGGTGTGCGGGTTGTGGAGAGAGTTCGGCGGGCGATACCTGGCGGTGCTCTGCCTGTGCGCCGCGCTGGCGCTCGCATCCCTGCGGCTGCCGTTCTACAGTCCTCCAGGCGTGTCCGTCTTGAAGCATCCGCTTTGGATATCGCTCTCGCGGATCTTCGAGCTCTTCCTGGTGGTCTACTTCATGCTCCGCGCCGCGCGGACATTCCGTCTGCGGCCCGCCCTGTTCCGCCTCGCGCTCGACGTCTACATCTGGGCTGGGATACTGAGCGCGTGCGTCTCGATCGCGGCCTGGGTTCTGGTGAAGACTGCCGGCATCACGACGTTTGCCGTGTATGGAGCGGACCAGCGCGTTCGCGGCTTTTTCAACGAGGGCGGCCCGTACGGCATCTTCCTGGTGGCTGTGGCCGTTGTCCTGCTTCTTCGCACGCGCATTTTTCCGCCGGTGTATACGGCGCTGCGCTGGGTGATGCTGGCAGTCCTTGCGGTGGCGCTCGTCCTGAGCCAGTCGAAGGCGGGGCTGCTGGTGGCGCTGGGCCTGTGCGGCGTCGCCGTGTTGTTCTCCGGCAGCAGGCTTCAGAAGATCGCACTCGCAGGCGTGTGCGCGCTGGTGCTCACTGCCGCCCTGAGCCTGTTCGGTGGAAAAGTGTTCGGCTACTTCTATGCCTATCTCAACCTGGAGGAAGCGATGGCTTACCGCCCTGGCGATCCGAGCCTGATCATGGGCCGCATCGCGGCCGCCGTCATCGTGCCCCGGATGATCGCGGAACACCCGGTGTTGGGCATCGGAACGGGTAACTACTCGCTTATGCGAAACGATCCCGAGTATCTTCAGGGCCTGCCGCCGGTGAGCGAGTGGGACTTGCCGGGCATGGGTCTGGCGGGGTCTGCCGCGGAGTTCGGGATTCCGCTGACGGTGTTCCTGTTCGTGTTGCTTCTGCGCCCGCTCGCTCTCTCCCGCAGGGAGGCGCAGCCGGTGGTGATTGCAGTCGCGGCGACCTTTCAACCCCTGGCGTTTCTGCTGGGGGTGAACTTAAACTTCTTCTATCCCTGGCTGGTGCCCGCGTTCGTGATGGCGGTGCTCAATGAGCGGAATGCCTCCACATAAGCCTCGGCCATCTGCCGGGTGCCGTGTCCGGCGCCGCGCACGGATCTCGCCGCCCGGCCCCTGCGAATCTCCGCTCGCGAACCGCACAGCGTTTCGAGCAGAGCCTGGAGCTTCCGCGGGTCCCCGGCCGGGATCAGTTGCCCGGCGGCGGAGTTCTCGATCAGCTCCGGGATGCCGCCCACCGCGGTGCCGACGAGGTACAGTCCATGCGCCTTTGCCTCGATGAGACTCAACGGCGCGTTCTCGCGGCACTCGGAGAGTTGCAGAAACACATCGCAGCGCGAGAACAGCTCATCCTTACGCCGGCCCCGGACGAAACCGTGCCAGGTCATGTTGGGCACCCACCCGGCAAGCTCCAGGGAGCTCCGATCGAGCGTCCCCGAGCCAGCGACGTGAAACTCGATTTCGCTCGATCCCGCAAATGCGGGGATCGCGGCCAGCAGCGACGCGCAGCCCTTTTCGCGTTCGAGTCGCGAGAGGAACAGCACTCGCAACGGATGCGAGGCGGCCACCTCGGGCCGCGGCACGGGCTCGACATCGACCCCGTTGCGGATCATCTCGATCCGCGGCTCGGTCCATCCGGCCCGGCGATGCAGTTCCGCGGTCGCGAGCGACGGCGAGATGAGCATCCGAACGTGTTTCTGGAAGCGGCGGTGGTATTGTGCGTAGGCGCTGCAGAACCGGCACAGGTTCTCGCACATGGTTCCGTCGCGGCGTTGCATGACGGCGCGCGGGCACAGCAGATGGTAATCGTGCAGTGTGTGGGCGATCGCCGGTGTGTAGCGGCGGGCTACTTGCCACACGGCTGGAGAGAATCCGTCGATGTTGTGGGTGTTGATCACGTCCGGCCGGATCTGGTCGAGCACTTTGCCGAGCGGCGAAATGACCGACGGATTCCACAGGTCGAGGGCGTGCCAGGCGGCGCGCGCCAGGCGGCCCGGTTGTTCGCGCTGCTTGTCGTAACTCCAGTACAGGTTTCGAGGCGCCACGCGCCAGACCCGGATCCCCTCGCGGACCTCGCTCGTGTAAGACTGGCCTCTGAGCTGCGACCGCGCGCAAGTCGAAATGACATCCACCTGGTGTCCCAAGCGGTCGAGCGCGTCGGCCAGTTGAGCGGCCACCTGTTCGGCGCCCCCGATGGCGTAGGGTGGGAACAATGACGAGACGATCGCGATCTTCATCACCGAGCCACCATGCGAGACCGAGCCACCATGCGAGACCGAGCCACCATGCGACTTCTCGCTGACGCGCGCTGGAGGGGAAACCACGGGATCGGCCGCTTCGCCGATGAGGTGCTGCGGCGCCTGCCCGTCGAGATTCCGCTAGAGCACGGGCCGCGTCCCCTGTCGCTGGCCGACCCGCTGTGGCTGGCCGCGCAGGCGAAGCTGCGGCGCCCCTCGGTCTTCTTCTCCCCGGGATTCAATCCGCCTCCGTTTTGCCGCGCCCCGTTCGTGTTCACCATTCACGACCTGATCCACATCGAGACCCCCGAGGTCTCGACGCTCGCCAAACGTCTCTACTATCGGACCATCGTCAAACCCGCCTGCCGCCGCGCTTTTCGAGTGCTCACCGTTTCGGAGCACTCCCGTTCCCGTATCGTTGCATGGTCCGGTCTTCCCGCCGGGCGGGTCGTGAACGTCGGCAACGGCGTCGGCCCGCAGTTCCGGCCGGACGGCCCACGCTACCAGCCTGGCTTTCCCTACGTTCTGTATGTCGGCAACGCCCGGCCGCACAAGAATCTCTCGCGGCTTTCTCAAGCTTTCCGCAGCCTGGGGCGCACCGACGTGAAACTACTCCTGGCGGGAGAGGCTGGGCAGCCGGTCGCGGGCGATGACGAACTGGCCGCGGTCTATCGCGGCGCCCTGCTCCTGGTTCTGCCCAGCCTTGCGGAAGGCTTCGGGCTTCCGGCGCTTGAGGCCATGGCGTGTGGAACCCCGGCGGCCGTCTCGCGGGTCCCGGCACTGGTGGAGACGACGGGAGACGCCAGCCTCCTTTTCGATCCGCTGGACACGGGCGACATGGCGCGGACCATGGCACTCGCTCTCGACGACGCCGGGTTGCGTGCGCGCCTGAGCGCGGCCGGACTGGAGCGGGCCCGATGCTTCGACTGGGACCGGGTGGCCGCCCGCGTTCTGGCGGTCCTGCGGGAAGCATGCCTTTCAGAACGACCATAACAGGCTGGTGTATCCGGTGTTCGCGCGGTAGTTCTGCGCCGTGAAGAAGCTCTCGCGATAGCCGTAATACTGGTAGCCAACATTAATCCGGACCTTTTCGGCAAGACGGAAGGATAGCCGGGCGAGCGGAGATTGAAACCTCATGGGGAATGTCTGCGCCGTTTGGAAGGCCGGAAGGCCAAGTCCAACGGAGCTGCTGGCGGGATCGGCCCGCCCGTCGCCCGTATCCTGCACGATGCTGTACCCGACGTAGAGACTCGCGAGCTTTTTCAACTCGAATCGAACTCCCAGATTCCCGGAGTGGATGTTACTCACGTAGTAGGATTGCTGGCCCTGCACGGACAGAGGGCCCACAAAGTAGGCGATGCCTCCGATGGTGTCCAGGTGCAATTTCGAGTAACTGGCGTCTAAGCCGAGCCAGGACTCCGGGGTCCACGACGCGGAGGCCGCATAAGTGCGCGCGTGAGCGCTGTAAGCGATGAGTGCGACGGCGTTGACGTTATAGTCGGCGTTGGACCACGCCATCAGGTCGAGCTTACGGAACTTATACCGAAGGCGCCCGGTGAAAGCGTGATAGCTGCCGTCGCTCTTGGCGGCAAACGGAAGGCTGTTGCGCCCGATCTCGCCCTCCGCCGTGAATGTCAGGGCTTTGAAGCCATTCAGGCGGATGCCGAACCGCCCCGCATTCAGCCGGTTGGTCTGGTCATAGAGAGTGGGCGCGTTGGCGGGCGAGAGCGATTCCTGCATGGAGCGAATCCGGCGTTGGGAGAAGTCGTAGCCTCCGAAGAAACCTAGCCACTGTCTGGCGCGGTAGTCGACATCGGTCTGGTTCGATACCGTGAGGATTCCCAGATACTCGAAGAACACAAACTCCGCCGTCTGGGCGCCGTCATTTATCTGGGTGTAGGCGCTGTTGCCCTGGGTCCGGACGTTATAGGTCGATGTCGCGTTGACAATAGTCAGGTGGTCGGTGGGGAGCACCGTGATGGTTAGATTGCCCGTTGCGACCGGGCGCTGGCCGCCGCCGAACGATGCGACCTGGCGATTGGCGGCCGCGCCGACGCGGTCCACCCCGAGCGCGGTTTCATCGAGCAGGTAGGCCTGCTGGCCCGCGGTGTATGTGAAACGCCCGCTGATGTTGAAGTAGTGCCGGTCATAGAGCAGTCCGACGCGCCAGTAAGGGCTGGTGCCGTGAGTGGGCTGGGGGCCGAGGAACGAGTTCAGTTCAGCTCCCGTGGCGGGGATGGCCGCCACCGGCGTCGTGAGCTGAGTGCCGGTGTCGTCCTTGAAGTCCTGCCAGCCGTGGGTCCAGTTGAGGGTGAGCCCGCCGAAGCGGACCTGGTTCCCCACGCGGTATTCGTTGCGGAGGCGCCGCACGTTCGCGAACACCGGAAAGACCGAGGTGGAATCGAATGCGGGGACCGTCGAGATGCCGGCGCCGGTCTGGCTGTCGTGCGAGTAGCCCAGGAAGAACTGCAGCCACGATCCGGGCAGCAGGGTGAGGTCGTGATCCTGCGAACCGTAGGTAGTGTTGAGCAGATGGCCGCCGCTCGCGCCATCCGTCACCAGGCCCGGATTGAAGTAGTCGTTCTGGCGCCACAGCAGGTCGTACTGATACCAGCGGTTCTTTTCGATGCGAAATGTCGCGGCTTCGTATGGGTCGCCGCCGAGGCCGCGAACGCTGAGGACGGCCTGGTCGAAGAAGTGCCCGTGACCGTCCTTGGAATTCAGGGAGAGGGATCCGCTGAAGATGCGGACGCCGTTGCCGTAGTTCACCGAGCTGCGGTACTCATCCTCGTTCCCGCCCACGCTTTCAAAGCGGTAGCCGGTCTCGAACGAATTGAGGATGTTGTAGTCGTCCCACGTGGACCCGCGGGGCGTGCCTACGGTTTCCGGCGTCGGCGCCGCAACCTGCTGCGCCTGGCCCGCCGCGCAGGCAAGAAAGAAGGCCGTCGAACACAGGATCTGCAGTTTGTTTCTCATCGCATGAAAAGAGCGTTGCTATTCGAACCGTGAATACGAACGTGGCAGTTCGTGCAGTTCTGAAAGCGAGGATCGGTCATGTTGTGGGTCTGGGACGGCATAGGATCGCCGGTCCCGTGCAGGCCAAACGGAGGCGCGCCATTGTGGCATTCCAGGCACATGGTGAAGACCACGGGCCGGCGCAGCAGGCGCGAATTCGTGGAACCGTGCGGGTAATGGCACACCTCGCAGCCTTCCACGCGCACCGGCGGGTGCTCGTAGACGAACGGCCCGCGCTTGTCGGAGTGGCACCTGAGGCAGGGCTCTTCGTTGGCCAGCGCGGTCTCCACCATGCGCGGCCGCTCCGCCATGCGCCAGGTGGGAGGGAAGGCCCCGTGCGGGTTGTGACAATCGGAGCAGGTCATGAACCCCTCGTTGACGCGGTGTTTGAACGTCATCGAGAATTCGGTCCGCACGTTGGCATGGCACCCATAGCAGAGCTCGGTCTCGGTGCGCGCCAGCAGGAACTTGGGCGTCTGGGGCTTGTGAATGGAGTGACAGCCGTTGCAGGCCACGTCATTCTGCGTGTGAGGCGAGCGCCGGATGTTCGCGCGCGACAGGGTCGCCGCGTGGCACCGCAGGCAGGCATTGAGCACCGCCTCCGGCCGGAGAGCGGAGAATGCCACGATCGTGGCCTTGCCGCCGTGTGCCTCCACGTGCGCTTTGGCCGGCCCGTGGCAGCTCTCGCAGCCCGTGTTCTCCGGCTTCTCCTTGCCGGACGCGACGCTCCGGAAATGCGGGTTCTTGTAGAACGTGAACCAGATGTTCGCGTGGCAGGTCTTGCAGGCCTCGCTGCCTACATAGCCGTTACCGGGCGCATCGGCGCGCACGAGCGCCGAAGCGGCCAACAGGGCAAACATCGCTGTTCGTAAATGCGGCACGGGACTCCCCTCTTGATCCCGATGTTAGTCCAAGACTGTTTGCTTATCCAGTAACCAGGCCGCCTTTTAACAGTTCTTTTACCGGGCGGAAACGCGCTGCTTCGGCACCTCGGGCGATTTACACAATCCTGACAAATCGTTTGCGACCGAATGTGTTAGCTGCTGTTACGCTTCGAGTGTCGTGCGAGATCAATTGAATCGCCGCGGGTTCGTAGTGGGCGCCCTGTGCGGATTCGGCTCCCTGATTGCGGCCGGGCTGGGCTTGCCGTCGCTGCGCTATCTGCTGCGCGCTCCCGAGGAATCCGGCAAGACGGAATGGATCGATGCGGGAGTCCTCGCCGATATCGAGCCGGACAGGCCGACGGAGCTCGCGCTTACGCACCGCCGCACGGACGGATGGAAAGTGCTGACCGAGAGGGTCGGCGCCTGGGTGGTTAAGAATCCCGAGGGCGAGGTCACGGCATTCTCTCCGCGCTGCACCCACCTGGGGTGTGCGTATCGATGGGCCGCGGCCAAGCACGAGTTCGAGTGTCCTTGCCACGCTTCCCGTTTTGCGATGGATGGGAAAGTCCTCGGCGGGCCGGCCCCGCGGCCTCTGGATCGCTACGAGGTCCGCGTCGAGGGAAACCGGGTATGGCTCAAGCCGCCCCAGGCGCCGGAGGCAGTCCACTCATGATCGCGGGCGTGGTCCGGTGGCTCGACGAGCGCACCGGGCTTCCCTCGGCCCTACACTCGTTCCTCACCGAGGAAATCCCGGCCTCCGCCGGTTGGCCCCAGGTCTTCGGCAGCGTGCTGCTGTTTCTGTTCGTCACGCAGGCGCTGACCGGCTTCCTGCTCGCGCTGAACTTCGCTCCCACCGCGGGCGAGGCCTACACCAGTCTGAACTACATACTCCGCAACGTTGCCGGCGGGCGGATGATCCGGGGGCTGCACCACTGGGGCGCCAGCATGATCGTGGTGGTGGTGGCCATTCACATGGCGCAGGTGTTTCTCTACGGCGCCTACAAGCGGCCCCGCGAGACTACCTGGATGGTGGGCGTGCTGCTGCTGCTGATCACGCTCGGTTTCGGGCTGACCGGCTATCTGCTGCCTTGGGACAACCGGGCTTACTGGGGCACGGTGGTGAGCACACAGATCGCGGGGCAGGCGCCGCTCGCTGGAAAGTACGTTCAGCGGCTGATGGGGGCCGAGAACGGTGTGGGCGCCGTCACGTTCGCGCGCTTCTACGCCGCGCACACGCTGTTGTTGCCCGCCCTCGCTTTCCTTTTGATCGGCATTCATGTGTTCCTGGTGCGGCGTCACGGAGTCGCGGCGGGCCCGTCGGACGCGCGCCCGAAGCGGCCCTTCTACCCCAGCCAGGCACTCAAGGACACCGCGGCCATCTTCGCGTCCTTCGCGATCCTGTTCACTCTGGCGGCCGTGGTGCAGGCGCCGCTCGATCGGATGGCGGACCCGACGGACAGCACCTACATCCCGCGCCCGGATTGGTATTTTCTGTTTCTGTTTCAGTCGCTGAAGTTTTTCCAGGGCGCCGCGGAGCCGATTGGCAGCGTGCTGCTGCCGACGCTCGCCGTGGCCCTGCTCTTCGCGGTTCCGTTCCTCGATCGCGGGCAGGCCCGCCGCGTTGGGCAGCGCACCGCCGCCATCGGCATCGTTCTGGTAGCGCTGATCGGTTGGGCTTCGCTCACGGCCGCCGCTGTCGTTACGACTCCGAAGGTCGAGGCCGCCATGCCCGCCCTATCCTCCAGCCGGTGGCTGCAGCTGGGACCCGAGGAACTCGCCGGCGCGGGCTATTTCCGGCAGGCGCGCTGCTCCACCTGCCACAACCTGGTGGATGGCGAGCCCAAGCCGGGCCCGAATCTGGCTGAACTGGGCGCGATCAAATCCAGCGACCGGATGACCGCGCACCTGAAGAATCCTGCCGATCTGAATCCCGAGAGCCGCATGCCGCGCATCGACCTCAGCGATGTGCAGGTGCGCGCGCTGACCGCTTTCCTGCTGAAGCTGACTCCAGACAATGCCGACGCCTTCTCTCAGGCGCCGCCGGACCCGCTGGCGGCGGCGGGCATCTTCGTTTCCAGCGGCTGCGACGCCTGCCACAGAGTGAACGGCTCTGGCGGCACTCTGGGCCCAAGCCTGAACGGCGTCGCCGCGCGGCACAGCCGGGAATGGGTGGCGCAGCACCTGCGCAACCCGAGGTGGCAGACCCCCGGTACAGCGATGCCTGCGTTCTCGTTCTCGGACCACGATAGGGATCTGCTGATCTCCTATCTGTTTTCGCTGCCTGGCAGACAGGAGTGAGCCGTGCTCTACCGCCGCTCGCTGGTTGCCGGCGCGCTGATTTGGGTCGCGGCAGGAAGCTGCCGGGCCCAGGAGGGGGCGGCGTTTGGGGAGGCGCCGCCTCCCTCCGAACTCTCGTGGCGTGGCATGCGTGGACGCATCCTCTCGGACCAGTGCCTGCTCTTCAGCAGCCCCTTCCGCCCGCGCAAGCGCGACCTGGCCTGGATGGTTCCATTCGGAGTTCTGACGGGCGTTCTCATCGCTAGCGACCAACACAACTTCAACGCGCATATCCACTCGACTCCTGGGGCGAGCCAGTGGAGCGGCACGGTGTCGAATGTCAGCCTGGCTTCACTGTTGGCGCTGCCTGGTGTGATGGCCGGATTCTCCAGCATGCAGTATCGGCCCCGTTTGGAAGAAGGCGCCGTCCTCTCGATGGAGACCGCGGCCGATAGCCTCATCGTGACGGGCGCGCTGAAACTTGCTTTTCGCCGGGAGCGGCCCGGCATCAATGGCGCTTCCGGCCGCTTCTTCCAGTCCTCCTGGGCGGATGGCTCGTTTCCGTCCGGTCATGCGATGGTGAGTTGGAGCATCGCGTCGGCAATCGCTCACCGGTATCCGGGCTGGCTGACGCAACTGGCGGTCTACTCATTGGCCACGGCCGCCAGCGTTCCCCGCATCACAGCCGAGAAGCACTTCCCCTCCGACGTGCTGGTGGGAGGCGTGCTCGGCTGGCTGATGGGTCGCGAGGTGTTTGAGCGGCGGCATACGGAGTGGTATCCGGTGGCTCCCGGCCCGGCGCGCGCGCGGCCCCGCCCGTCGCCTTCTTCCGACGGATCGCCGGCCTTCTTCACGCCGGAACGCGAGCGTCCGGCGAGTCCGAGAGGCCCCGTGTTCGTCCCCATGGATAGCTGGATCTATCCGCCGCTGCTGCGCCTGGCAGCGTTGGGCTACATCCCCGATCAGGCCAGCGGGCTGCGCCCCTGGACACGCGCGGAATGCGAACGCGAGCTAGGCGAGGCCATGGAGATCGAGGTGGTTCGCGGACGCCACTCCGAGGAGGCCATCCGGCTGATCGCGGCGCTGAGCGAGGAATTCAGGCGCGACGCACGATCCACAGCCTACGTCGAGCTGAGTTCGCTCTACGGCCGCTATCTCTCGATCGCAGGCAAGCCGCTCATCGACGGCTACAACTTCGGCCAGACAGTAATTAACGATTCCGGCCGCCCCATTTCGCAGGGCGGCAACGTGGACATGGGCTTCACGGCAGAGGCGGTGGATGGCCGCTTGTCCTTCTATACGCAGAGCGAGTTTCAGCACTCACCACCCTTCTCGAGCCCCGCTGCGGCGCTGAAGTCCACGGTGCACGAGGTCGAGCCGGTGCTGGCGGGCTCCAGCGCTGCCGTGAATCGCTTCGAGCCTGTAGAAATGTACGCCGGCATTCAGCTCGGTGGCTGGTCGCTCACTGCCGGCAAGCAGGCGCTGTGGTGGGGACCCGGCGAGGCAGGCCCCTTCTCCTTCAGCACCGACGCGGAACCGTTCTACAGTTTCCGCTTCACCAGCTCCTCGCCCATCTTCCTGCCCGGCCCGCTCCGCCACCTCGGCGCGTGGCGCGCGGACTTCATCGGGGGTGAGCTTTCGGGACACCAGTTCCCCCAGCGACCGCTGCTCAATGGCCAGAAGCTCACCTGGAATCCCACCAAGGACCTGGAACTCGGCTTCACACGGTGGTCGCTCTTCGATGGCGCCGGCCAGCACGGCTTCACCGCGGGCTCGGTTATCCGCAACCTGTTCGCCAACGGCGCCTCATTCGGCAATGCCATCGATCCCGGCGACCGCAAGAGCGGCTTCGACATTCGCTGGCGCCTGCCTGGCATCGCCAACCGCGTCACTCTCTACACCGATTCCTACGCCGATGACGAGCCGACGCCGCTCAGCGGGCCGCGGCGGTCCGCCTGGGCTCCCGGCATTTACGTGGCCAGCCTTCCCGGGCTGCCGCATTGGGATCTGCGCGTCGAGGCGCCTTCGACACGCCTGCTGACGGACCAGGGCGGGTTTTTTCTGTATTGGAACAACATCTACCACGACGCCAACACCAACCAGGGGAACCTGCTGGGAAGCTGGGTGGGGCGCGATGGGCGCGGTCTTCTGATTCAGACGTCGTGGTGGCAGACCGCGCGATCCCGTTGGGATTTCGGCTACCGCCAGGTTCGAATCGGCCCCAATTTTTTGCCGGGAGGCGGGACCCAGGACGACGCCTTCGCCCGCGCCTCCCTTCAACTGGGTCCCACCTGCAGGATGGACCTGCTGACTCAATACGAGCGCTACTTCATTCCGGTGCTGGGCGGCCTCCGGCATGACCTTGCGGCGTCGCTCGAACTCACCTGGCAACCCCGCTGGCGCCCAGTCCACAACTGAGCAACCTGCGTTTTACAGGAAATTGACAGAGGGACAACAACTCGGGACCCGATCCGCGCTTACCCTGGAAATACGATGCTCTCACCACAGGTTGCCTCAGCAAGGCCCGTAGACCGCCCGGAGTCTGGCGCCGGAGCCGCGCAGGCGCGGAGCGGCAGCGCTCCCGCCGTGCAGACGATTCTGGTCATCGATGACGACGAGAACCTGCGCGACACAGTCTCCCTGGTTCTCGAAAAAGAGGGATACCGCACGGTCCAGGCTGCCGAAGGCCGGACCGGGTTTGAGCAGGCGCTGCTGCTGCGTCCCGATCTGGTGCTGGTGGATCTCCGCTTGCCGGGAATGACGGGGGTGGAAATCTGCAGGCAACTGCGTGCCGCCGAGGTGGCGACGCCCATCATCGTTTTGAGCGCGGTCGGCGATGAGATCGACAAAGTTCTGCTGCTTGAAATCGGCGCCGACGATTACGTGGTGAAGCCTTTCGGCGGCCGCGAGCTCATCGCGCGGATCCACGCCGTGTTGCGCCGTTCCTCGGGAGATTCCCGCAAGGTCATGCACATCGGCGACATCGAGGTTGACATGGAGCGGCGCGTGGTGACGCGCGGGACGGACGAGATCAAGCTGGCGCCGGCCGAGTACAACCTGCTGGCTTTTTTCCTGCACCATCCCGATCGTCCGCTTACTCGCGACATGATCCTCAATTCGGTCTGGGGCTACAGCTGCATGTCGAACACCAGGACCGTGGATGCACACGTTCTGAAGCTCCGCCAGAAGCTGGAGGCGGACCCCAACGTGCCGCGTCACATTCTCACGGTGCACGGCGTGGGCTATCGATTCCTGCCGTAGAGACGACACCCGGCTTGGCTGGAGTCCGCTCCCTCACGGTCGCGGTTCGGTGCTGCATGCCGCCTGGTGCTGCGTGCCCGTGCCCACGCGATGTAAGCTGTAGCGTGGACTCGATGAGATGAACCTCGAGGATGTCGCCAAGAAGGCGGGCGTCGGAACCGCCACCGTTTCCCGTGTGCTGAACGGACATCCCGCCGTCAAGAGCTCCACGCGCGCCCGTGTTCTGCGCGCCGTCGAGGAGCTGAAGTACAAGCCCAACCTGCACGCCCGCAGCTTGGCGGGGGGACGAAGCCGCGTCCTCGGCATCGTCATGGCGAACCTCTACAACCCGTTCTTCGCCGATATCTACCACTCCATCGAGACCCACGCCCGGCAGTGCGGATACGAGACCCTGCTGGCCAACAGCTCCCACGACGTGAAGCTGCTGAAGGCCGCCGTGCACCGCCTGCTGGGGCAGCAGGTCGCGGGCCTGGGCGTGTTTCCGGAGATGGAGCCGGCCATTTTGGATGAGTTGCGCGAGGCGCAGATCCCGGTAGTGCTCTTCGATCCGGGCGCCACCGGCGACAACTTCACCACCATTGACTTCGACCACCGCAAAGGCATACGGATGCTGGTGGACCTGCTGCACGCGATGGGGCATCGCCGCCTGGCCTACATTGGCGCGCCGCTGTTTCTGCAGCCCACCGAAGCGCGGCGGCAGGAATTCATGGAGACTAGCGCCCGCTACGGCGCCGAGAGCCTGGCGGTTACGCCGCCCGAAGATGGATTCGCGGGTGGCCGCGCGGCGGCGCGCGAGCTGTTGCGCTCGGGCTTTGCGCCCACGGCGATTCTGTGCGTGAACGACTGGGTGGCGGTGGGCGTGATCCGGGAATTGCGGAATCAGGGGCTGGCGGTGCCGGGCGATGTCTCGGTGACCGGCTTCGACAACATCACGATTTCCGAGTTCTGTTGCCCGTCGCTGACCACGATACACATTCCGCGGACGGAGATCGGCCGCCTGGTGGTGGCGGGGCTGGTGCCGGACGCGGCAGGCGCCGCGCCTGCTCCGCGGCATGTTTTTCTGGAACCGGAGCTGGTGGTGCGCGAGTCGACCGGCATTGCGGCGTGCTCAGCGGGCATTCAACAGCCAGGCTCCGGCCACTAGTCCGCACGCGCTCAGAAGCAATCCCGCTCTGGTACGCCGCGGCCAGCCTCGCGTCTCGCCGGTGGCGACGCCGAGGCCGACGCCGCCGAGTACCAGGAAACTGATGAAGATCCCAAAAGAGACGTTGGGCGAGGGATGCCCGGCGACGCTGCTTGCGAACCCGTATACCACCGCCGTGGCCATGGCGAACAGACCCATCACCAGGGCCATCGACCAGTTCCAGACGGCGACGGGGCCCAGGAACAGGCCGAGGCTTCGGGTTCTGGCGGCCACGATCAGCCCAAACGGGATGGCGGTGGACGCGGCACCGAGATACACCGGCAGCACCACCACCAGCGAGGCCGAGAGCGGCGAGATGCCGTTCGAGACCAGCGTACGAACGAAGGCGAAGCTGAAGGTGAACGCCAGGCCGTAGCCGGCCGTGGCCAGGCCCGCAAAAACGGCCAGCGTCACGATTCTGGGGTAAGAGCGGAACGAGAACGGCATCGGCAGAAGCGGCTCTTGCGCGCCGTGGTGCCGGAAGAATCCGATCAGGGCGGTGCTGACCAGACAGAGGATCAGGCCGCCGCCGAAGAGCCATGGCCGGGGCGGCGCATCGACAGCCCGCAGCGCCAGCGGAAGTACGGCGCCTGTCAGGGTTGTAACGCCGAAGACGAAGGAGTTGGCGAAGGCAATCCCCAGGCGCGTCATGGTGAGGCCCCAGGCGATGCCGCCCACGCCCCAGAACAGTCCCCAGCCGTAGGACGCCAGCCAGTGGCTCCACGGTATGCGGGCCGCCTGGGTCCAGAACGCCGCCGGGACAACGATGGCCCAGGCCAGGGGAAACAGCACGTTGGCGGTGACCGATTGCGCGACCCACATCTGCTCCCAGCGCCACTTGCGCAAGTATTTGACGGGAAGGGCGTAGGCCGCCTGGAAGAAACCTGCGGCGGCAAGAAGAAGGAGCGTACCGACTTGGGCGCACATGGGAACCACTCCCAGTGTAGTGTAGTGCCGGCCAGGGCTCGTCCGACGCTCGCGTGGCCGAGCGCAGATAACGCTTCCACGGCACGGCTTGGGTTGGCCGTGTCCAGTGGGATCAGTAAGCTAGGGCAGCGTAGAAAGCGCTTTCACTTTTCTATTGACTTCTCTTTATATAGTGGTTTATAACTACTGTGGGTTGGCCTGGATTCTGGGGCAGGCACCCTCTAGAGCATCCTGGCGCGGCAGCGGGGATGCAGCCGGCTGGCGCTCTGGTGTAGTGATCGTTTCAGGGGGGATTGGGCTATGCGAACGAGTAAGGTCGTTCTTTCTGCCCGTTGGCTGCCGATCCTGTTCGCGCTTTGCACCGGCCTCTGCCGCGCGCAATTCAGCGGCAGCATTCAGGGCGTTGTGCAGGATCCATCCGGGGCCGTTGTGCCGAACGCGACGGTGCGGCTCTTGAACGTCAAGACACAGGTCTCTTCGGAAACCAAGAGCGGCACCGAGGGGAATTATCGATTTGTCAGCCTCGCTCCGGGCTCGTACCAGATCACGGCGGAGGCGCAAGGCTTCAACAAGACCGTCGTCAAATTCGAAATTGCGACGGACCAGAATCTCAACGTGCCGGTCTCGATGACGGTGACTGGGGCAACCGAGGCCATCGAGGTCACCGGCGAGGCGCCGGTCCTGAACACGGCGGAGAGCCGCAATCAGTTGACCCTGGATACGCAGGCTGTCGCGGAGTTGCCCGTCCCGGGCCGGAATATGGTCACGCTGGCGACTCTGGCGCCGGGCGCTTCGGGCCTGGGAACCATGGGAGGCGGCCAACCGGGGCACGTGGGCACTCCCGGGTCGGGCGTGGACAACTACTCCACGGAGACGCAGGTGGATGCCAGCGCCAACGGCGAGGGCCAGATGTCCAACATGTGGGTGGTGGACGGGCTCGACGTCACCAGCGGAATACGCCAGGGCGTCCTGAATCTGACGCCGAATCCCGATACGATCCAGGAGACCTCGATCGAGGTGAACACGTTCTCCTCGGAGTACGGCCGCTCTGACGGGCTGCAGATGATCATGACCACCAAATCCGGCAGCGATCAGTTCCACGGTCTGGCGGCCGACTACTTCACCTTCCAGAAAATGTTCGCGTCGACGGAGTTCTCGCACAACTACCCGCCCTTCCACTCCAACAATCTGTCGGGAGCGGTCGGTGGCCCGGTGATTCCGCACCGGCGGTTCTACTTCTACTTCGGAGTGGAGCCGCTGCGCTCCTCGTCTTCGACGGGCAACTCGCTGGTCACTTTCGCCGACCCGGCATTCACTTCCTGGGCCCAGGCGAACTACCCCAGCACGCTGGGGACGAAGCTTCTGACGACCTATTTGCCCACGCACATCACGGGTGTTTCGGTCGCCTCAACCGCGGCCACCGTGTTTCCGGGCACGTGCGGGAGCGCCAGTTTGAGCCTGCCCTGCTCGACGCCGGTGATCGACCAGGGCGGCTTCAACTCCACGCAGTTCCGCAACGGGACGCAGTGGTTCGCGCGCATCGACAAGTACTGGGACAAAGACCGCATCTATGGGAGCATCTATCGGACCACCCTCAACTATGGCGCGGCCTCGCCCATGGAGCAGTTCTCCGCCGCCAACAACAACAACTGGCAGCGCGCCTTTCAGGTGAATTACACTCACACCTTTTCGCCCAACACCCTGAATGAAGCCATGTTCGGAGCCAACCGGGTGGAAGGCACGCTCGGCAGTGGCGCGAAGGACTACACTGTCCCCTCGATCAGCGTGCCGGGAATCAATGTCGATAGCGGCCAGGCCTTCGGCGTCGGTTTCGCACAGGGAGACTTCATCCAACACAACTACCACTGGCGCGACGTGCTCTCGCACGTGCGCGGGCCGCACACTCTCAAGTTCGGTTACGAAGGCTGGTTCGGCGACGACGTGGAGCCGTTTCAGGGGCCATACTCGCAGCCCGGTTTCCAGTTCAACAATCTGCTGACTCTGGTGCAGGACCAGCCCTTCAACGAACACGGAGTGATGTACGATCCGACCAGCGGAAAGCCGGTCCTGTGGTCGTGGAACGCGGCGTCGAGTACGTGGGGGCTGTTCGTAGAGGACACCTGGAAGGCGATGAAGAACCTGACCCTGACGCTGGGCCTGCGGTACGACGACAGCGGCAACCCGTATTCCCGAAGCAACACGACCGTGTTCGGGAACTTCTACCTGGGCCCAGGGGCGACGTTCCAGGACCAGGTGGCGAACGGGTTTGCCAAGCCGACCCACAACGCTCTCAACCACTCCGTGAACGACCTGCTCAGTCCTCGCGTGGGGGTGGCCTGGGATCCCACGGGGAGCGGCAACTGGGTGCTGCGCGGGGGCGCGGGCGTCTACAACAACTGGCTGACGCAGGCGAACGTGCAGGAGGAGTTCCGGGGCAATCCGCCCGGGCCGATCACGCCGACGTTCATCAGCGGCGGAACGGCGACGGCGGCGCCACCGCTGTTCGTCCTCGGGACCGGCAACAAGCCGCCATTCGGGTTCGTGTACCCGGCGTTTACCGCGGGGCTCGACACGGCGGGAGGAATCCCCGGCCTGAACTTTCCGATCGGCGGGATCAACCCGAATTTGAAATCGCCGCGAGCCGTGGTCTGGGCGGCTACTCTGGAGCGGCGGATCGGGAGGGTGTTCACGGCCAGCGTCGGGTATTCCGGGTCGCACACCGACAATCTCGTGGGCAACAACAACCTGGCCGGCATCGTGAGCTACGGGGTGGATATCAACGAGCGGCCGGGCGACTTGATCGCGAACAACAGCCTGTCGCCGACGCGGCTGAATCCCAGCTTCGGCGCCATCACATACTCGGACAACAACCGTTACGCCAACTACAAGGCCGTGGTCTTCGACTTCCGTGGGCGGTTCACTCGCGGGTTCCTCGATGCGTCCTACACGCGCTCGAGCTCCAAGGACGATGCGGGTCAGTACCCCACGGCCATCAACCCCGCGCAGTATTACGGGCCGTCGCCCTGGGACGTGCCGAACCGCTTCTCTGTCACGATGAACTACTCCATCCAGGGCCTGAACCAGGGTAAAGGCCTAGTAGGCCACGCGACGGGAGGATGGGGAGTCAGCGGCACCAGCATTTACCAGAGCGGATATCCCTTCACGGTGGTGAACACGGCGCCGTTTGCTCCGCTGAAAGACGCGAGCGGCAAATTCACCGGCTACGCTCCGGGGAGCGGCGACTACAACGCGGATGGCGACAACTTCGACTATCCGGACGCCCAGAACTATAGCCAGGGGACCACCCGCAGCTCGTTCCTCGGCGGGGTTTTCGCGCCCGGGCAGTTCACGGCGCCCTCCACGTTCGGCGCGGAGGGCAACGAGAAATCGAACCAGTTCCGGGAGCCGAACTTCGCCGAGACGGACGTGTCCTTCTACAAGGACAACCGCATTTGGGAGAACGTGAACCTGCAGCTACGGTTCGAGTTCTACAACATCTTCAACCGGCCCAACCTGGCCAACGTGGACGCCAACCCGGTGGACGCAACGTTCGGTAAGGCGCTGTCGCAGCAGTTGCCGCGCTGGTGGCAGATCGGGGCCAAGGTTACGTTCTAGGGTAGAAGACCAGGGGTGGGACAGGCACGAATTTCGCAAGGGCGGCGAAATTCGAGCCAGTCCCGGGTTCGCGGCCAACTACGAGCGGTAGGACTGACAGGAGACCAGGGGTGGGCCAACGGGTTCGCGGCCAATTACGAGCGGTAGGAGAGACGGAGGACCAGGGGTGGGACAGGCACGAATTTCGCAAGGGCGGCGAAATTCGAGCCAGTCCCGGGTTCGCGGCCAAGTCCGGACGCGGCTGGAGGCCACGCTCCTGCCGCGTCTGTGCTTTTCTTCATGAAAGCAGTTCCATTAACATCTAGCCAAACTATGCTATGTGCATAAATCATAGTGCTGGAAGCGATTCCAATAATTGTGTTGACTCTGGCGCTCGCCTTGATTTATAGTCGTCGTGAGGAGGCCCAACCAGGTGGCCACCATGAGATCATTGCGAGCGTTCTTGTTGTCCGGCGTAATGCCGGCCGTGCTTCTGGCTGGCGCCGCGCCGGCACCGCTTTCGCGGGACTACCCGGTCAAGCCCGTCCCGTTCACGGCGGTGCACTTCCACGACGCGTTTTGGCTGCCCCGGATCGAGACCAACCGAACGGTCACGATTCCCTTCGCGTTCAAGAAGTGCGAAGAGACCGGACGCCTGTACAACTTCGAGCGGGCCGCCGCGGTGCTGCGGGGGGAGACGATCAAGGACAAGACCCCTCCCGGCTATCCCTTCGACGACACCGACGTCTACAAGGTGATCGAAGGAGCCTCTTACACGCTGAGCGTCGTGCCCGACGCGAAGCTCGAAGCCTACGTCGACGGCCTGATCGCAAAGATCGGCGCGGCGCAGGAGCCGGACGGGTATCTGTATACCACGCGCACCATCGACCCCGTGCATCCACATCCCTGGTCCGGCACGAAGCGCTGGGAGAAGGAAGAGGTGCTGAGCCACGAGCTCTACAACCTGGGCCATCTCTACGAAGCCGCGGTGGCGTACTACCAGGCCACCGGCAAGCGGCAGCTGCTCGACATAGCGCTACGGACGGCGAATCTGCTGGAGGCGACCTTCGGTCCCGGCAAGCAGGTGATCTGGCCGGGGCACCAGATCGCAGAGATGGGCCTCGTGAAGCTCTATCGCGTGACCGGCGACGGGGGATACCTGAACCTGGCCAAGTTCCTGCTCGATTCGCGCGGCGGCGGCGAAATGTACAACCAGGCGCACATGCCGGTGGTGGATCAGACCGAGGCCGTCGGCCACGCGGTGCGGGCTGCCTACATGTATTCGGGCATCGCCGATGTCGCGGCGCTGACGGGCGACGAGCGATACATTCACGCCATCGACCGGCTGTGGGAGAGCGTGGCCGGCAAGAAGCTCTACATCACGGGCGGAATTGGCGCCACGTCGGAGGGCGAGGCCTTCGGCAAGGACTACGAATTGCCGAACCTGACCGCGTACAACGAGACCTGCGCCGCCATCGGCAACAATTTCTGGAACCTCCGCCTGTTCCTGCTGCATGCGGACGCAAGGTACATCGACGTTCTGGAACGCACGCTGTACAACGGTATGATTTCGGGCGTCTCGCTCAACGGCAAGGCGTTCTTCTATCCCAACCCGCTCGAGTCGGCCGGCCAGTACGAGCGCAGCCCGTGGTTCGGGTGCGCGTGCTGCCCTGGAAATATCACCCGCTTCCTCGCCTCCGTCCCCGGGTACGTGTATGCGCAGCAAGGCAACAACCTGTACGTGAACCTGTATGTCGCGAGCACCGCCGACGTCAGCATGGATGGCGGGAGCGTGAAGGTCGTCCAGGAGACCCGCTATCCGTGGGACGGCGCGGTGAAGATGACCGTGACGCCGCAGGCGAGCCGCGAGTTCACCATCCACGTGCGCGTTCCGGGCTGGGCGCGCAATGAGGCGATGCCAACGGATCTCTACCGTTTCGAGGACACCAATCGCGAGCCGGTCGTGCTGAAGGTCAACGGAAAGCCGGTGCCAATCCAGCTCGACAAGGGCTACGCAGCATTGAGCCGCTCGTGGAGGGCGGGGGACACCATCGAGCTGGTGCTGCCCATGCCGGTGCGGCGCGTGGTTGCGAATCCGGCCGTGGCGGCCGATCGCGGCCGTGTCGCCTTGCAGCGCGGGCCGATCGTGTTTTGCGCGGAATGGCCCGACAACCCGGGCGGGAAGGTGCGCAACCTGGTCCTGCCTTCAACCGCTCGTCTCAAAGCCGAGTTCCAGCCGGATCTGCTGAGCGGTGTCGTAAAAATATCGGGCACGGCGGTGAGCCTGTCCGCCGGCGCGAAGGGAGAAGTGATCCGCAAAGAGCAGCCCTTCGTCGAGATCCCTTACTACGCGTGGGCCCACCGCGGCGCGGGGGAGATGACGGTGTGGCTGCCGGAAACGGAGGCGGTCGCGCCGCCGCCGCGGCCCACGATTGCCACCACCAGCAAGGTGATCGCCTCTGTCCCAAGGAACGGGCGAGCGATTCAGGATGGCGAAGCGCCGGAGTCCTCCAGATACAGGAATCCCTATGGAGACTTCGACTGGACCCCGAAGAAGGGGACCACCGAGTGGGTCCAATACGCCTTCGCGAAGCCGCTCAAGGTGTCGGAGGCCGCGGTGTACTGGATCGATAACACCGGCTCGCCCAACGCGGATTGCAGCCTCCCCAGATCGTGGAGGCTTCTGTATCGCAACGGCGGCGACTGGAAGCCGGTCCAGAACCTGGAGCCTTACAGCACGGAAAAAGACAAGTTCAACAAGGTGAAGTTCGCTCCCGTGGTAACGGACAGCCTTCGTCTGGAGGTCGTTCTCAGGGCTGACTCTTCAGCAGGAGTTCGACAATGGGTGGTTCAATGACGGGTGGTGGGAAATGACTCGGAACGATTTCATGAAGGGTTGCGCGGCGGGGATGTGTTCCTGCGCCGGCATGGCGTGGCTGGCGCCGCAGTCGGCCCAGGCGGCGGAGCCCGCCAACCCGGAGCTCGACGCGCTCAAGTGGAAGATGGATTTCGCCCAGCGGCGGTGGGCTGGGCTGGTCCAGATCCTGGACAACAATCTGGACGAGGCCACCAGGAAGAAGGTCTGGCAGAGCGTGGGCCGCGAGCACGCCCGCGAGTACCGCAGCCTGACCGACAAGTACAAGGGCAACATCGAAGGCTTCCTGGACGACATACGAAAGCAGTGGGTCGAAAGTGCCGAGTACGATGCCGCGAAGGGCACCATCAGGATCGTGGATCGCTCGCCGGTCTGCACCTGTCCGCTCGTTCGGCAGAACCTGACTCCGCAGAGCTTCTGCGACTGCACGCTGGGATGGCAGAAGGAGGCCTACTCGGCCGTGCTCGGCAGACCGGTCGAGGCGTCGCTCGAGGAGTCGATCCTGCGCGGCGGGAAGCGGTGCGTCTTCCGGATCCAGATCACGTAGCGCTGTGACCGCCAGATCCGCTCCCTGACGGTCGCGGTTCGGTGCTGGCACGGAACCTGGCGCTCAACGGCCGGGCGCGCCTTCGACCAGCTTGTAGCGGGCCTCTTCGTCCTCCTGCTTGCGAAGCTGGTCGCGGACTTCGTTGAAGCGCTTCAGCAGCGCTCGTATCTCATCGGACGCGCCCGGGCGGCCCGACTTCTGAAGCGCGCGGATCAGGCGGTAGAGAGCGGTGGCGTCCAGCGGATTGTCGCGGAGCGCGAGACGGCACTGCTCGATGGCACGGTCGATCTGGCCGGATTCCAGGTACAGGCGGCTGAGCACATCGCGCGCCAGGAAAAAGCTCGGCTTGAGCTCGACGGCCCGGGACGCGGCATCCACGGCCTCCTGGAATTCGGGACTGCCCACGCGCGGGCCCTGGGACGACAGGATCTCGGCCAGCAGGTAGTAGAGGAACTCGTCGTTCTTGCGGGTCTTCAACTGCTCTCGGACGGTGCCGAGGGCCTTGTCGAAATCGTTCTGCTGGACTTGGGAAAGTCCGCGGGCGACCGAGCCATAGGCCTGGCGCGGGTCCAGGCGCTCCGCCGTCGCGAAGTCGGCGTCCGCCTGCTCGTACCGCGCCAGCTGAACATTGAGGACGCCTCGCGCGACGTACAATTCCGCAGCCTTCGGCAATCGCGCCAGGCCTGCGTTGACCATGACGATGCCGACGTCGTACGACTTGTGCACAAGGCACAGGGACGCGAAATCGACGTACAGGCGGGAGTTCGCCGGAGCAAGCACGATGGCCTGCCGCAGGGTGGCGACCGCTTTCGGCGTATCCCCCGAGGCTTCCCACGCGGCCGACGCAAGATCGAGGGCTTCGGGGTCGGCGGTCGCGCCATCCGTCAGCGGGCTGAGCGTTTCGATCGCGGCGGCGTAGGATTTCGCGAGGAACTGGGCGGCGGCGAGACGGTAGCGAACCCGCCGGTCCGAGGGCTCGAGCTCGGCGAGGCGGCGGAAAACAGAGACGGCGTCGGCGGGCCGCTCCAGGCGCACCAGACAGGCGCCGTACTCTTCGAGGGCTTGGGCCTGGGAAGAAATAGCGCTGCCGGCAAGGCCGAAGTGGTGGGCGGCCGTCTCGCAGTCCTTCTGCTTCCAGGCCATGGCGGCGCGCATCGCGTGCGCGGTGGCGTTGTCAGGCTGCAACTTGAGGATGCGATCGAGGAGCGGAACGGAGCGCTCATCGCCGGATTTGTACTCGATCTCGGCCGCGCCCTCGAGCGCCGCCAGGTAGTCCGGGGCGCCTTTCAGCACCTTGGTGTAGGCGGCGAGCGCCTCGCGATTCCTGCCCAGACCGGCCAGCGTAATCGCTTCCATGGTCAGCAGGCGCACGTCCTTCGGTGAGCGCTCGAGAGCGGCCTCGGCGAGCTGGAGGGCTCGCTCGAAGTCGCGGGCCCGGATCGCGGATGTAATTTCGGAGGCCGGATCGGCGGGCGTTTGGCCGTATGCCATTGCCGACAAACTAATGCCGAGCAGGAGTGGAAGGGCGAGCTTGTTCATGGCGGCCCATCCACAGCGTACCTCAGAACCGTGCGCCGCGCAGCCGGCCGGCGGCAGAATGAAAGCGATTCCAGATTTTCGTTGACTTCCCGACTTTCCGGGAGTATATAAATACTAAGGCTGCGGGAGCTCCCTGAATCAAGCCAGTGGAGCGACTGCACCATGGGCACGACGCGGAAGAGGGGCTCCGGCGTCTAGTGAAAGGGCTTCCCACTTCGGCCGTGCCAACAGGGGTCTGAGAGGGGTCCCCGGTCTCGGCCGGGGGAGGAGGCTCCATGTCCGAGCTGGGTTTGCGGTTTCGAACCGCCTGTCTTCTGTTTGCCTTTGCCTTGGCGGGCGCCTGCTGTTACGCCCAGACGGTGTTCAGCGGGAATATTCAAGGTGTCGTAACTGACCCATCGGGTGCCGCGGTGGCCGGAGCACCGGTCGAGCTGCGGAATCTGGATACGGGAGTCACGGCCACAGCCACCACCAGCAGTTCGGGGAATTACCGCTTCAGCAGTCTTGCGCCGGGCCGCTACTCGGTCAGGGTTGAAACCTCGGGTTTCCGCGTTGCCGAAGAACACGTGACGCTCGAGACCAACCAGACGCAGGGCATCAACCTCGGGCTGACCCTGGCGAGTTCGACTCAGTCCGTCAACGTCGTTTCCGAGGCGCCGCCTCTGGACACCGACGAGAACCGGATGCAGGCCACGCTGTCGTCGCAGACCGTGCGCGATCTGCCGTCGCTCAACCGCAACCTCTGGGACGTGCTCTCGGTGGCGCCGGGCGTGGTCGGACTCGGGACGCACGCCTCTGGCGAATCGCCCGGAGGCGGCGCGGATAACTTCGGCACGCAGACGCCGGACCTCAGTGCCAACGGGCGCAGCTATACGGGCAACCGGGTGATTGTGGACGGCATGGACGCCACCAGCAACGTCCAGAACGGCAACATCATCTTCGCCCCTCCTCCGGATGCGGTGCAGGAAGTCTCGATGCAGGCCAATTCCTGGGACGCCGAGAACAACCTCGGCAGCTCGATTCTGATTCAGGTCACTACCAAGTCAGGCACCAACCAGTTTCACGGGACCGGCAGCTGGCTGTTCACGAATCAGGATCTTCTGGCGCGGACCGTGTTCACGCCCGCCTCGTACAATCCGTTCGAGCGGAACGATCTGGTCGGGACCTTCGGCGGCCCGGTGATCAAGAACAAGACGTTCTTCTTCGCCGAGGTGGAGAAGCTATGGTCCACTACCTCGACGGGAAACAGCGTCCTAACCTTTGAGTCGCCGGAGTTTCTCGCCTTCGCGCAACAGAATTTCCCGAACACGGTCGGCACTAAGGTTCTGACCACCAATACCCTGACGGGAGTTACCCCGTCCGGCGTAGCTCAAACCGCGGCGCAGTACTTTCCCACCGGCACCTGCGGGACGGCGGCGACGGCGAACATCCCGTGCAGTACGCCGATCCTCGATACGGGCACCTCGAGCCTCAGTCCGCCGTACAACGCGCTCCAGTACGGCTTTCGCGGCGACCAATACATCGGCGAAAAGGACCGCATCTACGGCAACTATTCGAACGACAGCTTCACCCTCGGCCATCCCGCCAACCGGATCGGGTTCTCGAATCACGACATCATGTCGAACTGGTACGCGCAGGCCAACTGGACCCACACCTTCAGCCCGAACATCCTCAACGAGGCGGGCTTCGCGGGCAACAGCGTGGGCGGCGCGAACGGGCAGGGCGGCCAGGACAACGTGCCCGTGATTAACGTGACGGGACAGAACCTCGGCTTCACCAGCTCGTGGGGCCCGGGCGAGTACCGGTCGCACAATTACAACTGGCGCGAAGTGCTGAGCTGGGTCCGCGGCGCGCACAGTTTGAAGTTCGGAACGAGCGGAACGCATGCGGTGGAATTCGGCAACTTCACGCCGGTGAACAACCGGCCCGTGTTCACGTTCAACAACCTGCTCGACCTGGCGCAGGACAAGCCGTACAGCGAGAGCGGCGTGGCCTACAACCCGCTCACCGGCACGGTGGGACAGATCCCGTTTTCCGGGCAGACAAACCCGTGGGGACTTTTCGTGCAGGACGACTGGAAGGCGAAGCCCAACCTCTCGTTCACATTGGCTCTGCGCTGGGACGATTTCAGCAATCACACGGCGTCGGGTCCGGCGGCGCTATCCGGCATCAGCAGCAACGTCATTCTGGCCGGAAGCGGCATGGCGCAGCAACTCGCTCAGATTTCGAGCGCCTCGGTCCAGACCGTCAACGGCGTCTTCGCGCACTCCATGAAGAACGTCTGGAGCCCGCGGATCGGCTTCGCGTGGGACCCGTCGAAGACCGGCGCGTGGAGCATACGCGGCGGAGTCGGCGTATACCGCGACTGGGTCGCGCTGGGCCAGAGCGTGGACGAACTGCGCAATAACCCACCCGGCGTGATTTATCCCAGCTTCGCGGTGAACACGGCGATCGCGCCGGTGTTCGCGCTCGCGCCTTCTCCGACTTACCCGTTCAACTACCCGCTGCCCGCCATTCCGGCCGGGACCCTGAACTCGCAGGGAGGCCTCGCCGGCGTGCAGTCGAGCATTTACGGGCTGGCCAGGAACATGAGCCCGCCACTGGCCGTGAACTGGGTGGTCGGAGTCGAGCACCAGTTGCCGTACAAGTTCGTCGTCGGCGCGTCGTACTCCGGTTCGAAGAGCTACAACGGCCTGGCGGGGATGGACTACAACCGCGTGAACGGCGACCTGATTCAGAACAACGGCCAGTTGGTCCGGCCGAATCCGAGCTTCGGGACCATTAACATCGTCAGCAACATCATGGACGGAAGTTACAACGCGATGATCCTCACGCTGCGCCACAACGTGGGCCAGTCGCTCAGCTTCCAGACTTCCTACACCCTCTCTCACGCCATGTCGGACATCAACGCCAACACGCGTTTCGACCACGACATCGGCTTCAACGTTCCCGATCCGACCCAGTATCACAGCTACTACGCGGACGCGGATTGGGACGTGCGGAATCGCTTTTCGTTCGGCGGCGTGTACACGGTGCCGGGCCTCAAGAACGGCATCGGGAAGACACTCACTTCGGGGTGGGAAGTCAGCCTGATCTCGGCGGTCCAGTCGGGCACGCCGTTCTGGGTGTACACGTCGGCCCCCTATGGCGGGGGCGGCGATTTTAACGCAGACGGCGTAAACTTCGACATCCCGAACGCCGCGACCAACTACTGCGCGGGCTCGTACGGCGAATCCAGCTACCTCACCGGCCTGTTCCCCACAAGCGCCTTCACGGCTCCGGCGGCGGGCACGGAGGGGAACCTGAAACGCAACAGCTGCCGCAATCCGGGGCTGATCGAGTTCGATTCCAGCGTGCTCAAGAACACGCACATCCCTAAACTCGGCGAGCAGGGGATTCTTCAGATCCGCTTCGATTTCGTGAACGTGATCAATCACGTGAACCTGACCGGGGTGGACCCGAACCTGGCCGATGCGACGTTCGGCAGGTCGACCTCGCAACTCAATCCGAGAACCATTCAACTGGGAGCGAGGATTTCGTTCTAAGCGTAGTGCGGCGCAAATATCGAGCAGTAAAGCTGACAGAGGACCAATGGTGGGACAGGCACGAATTTCGCAAAGGCGCCGAAATTCGAGCCAGTCCTGGGTCTGCGGCCAATTCGGATACTCGACGGAATCTACGACGCACCACACTGACGCCGGCGCCCGGCGGCCCGCGGGCTTGGACCCTCACTCGCAGGCCGCCGGGTCATTGAGCAGGCGGCGCTCATCCAATAGGGCATGGGACATTCTCTGCTGACCCGGCGGGCCATGTGGCGAGCAACGCTGAGCGTACTCGGGCTGCCGCTGGCGGCGAGGGCACAGATGGCGTCGCGCGGCGTCAAGGCGACGCAGCGGGCCAAAGCTTCGGGCCTTCCCTTCAATTGCCGCTTGACGGACGTGGCGGCGGAGGCGGGCCTGACGGCGCCGGTCATTTACGGAGGCGTAGATCACAACGCCTACATTGTCGAGGCCGTCGGGTGCGGCGTTGCGTTTCTCGATTTCGACAATGACGGCTGGCTGGACATCTTCGTGTTGAGCGGGACGCGCTGGGAAGGCGCGCCGGCGGGCACTACCAACCGGCTCTACCGCAACAACCGCGATGGCACTTTTACGGACGTGACCGTGAAGGCAGGCCTCGTGCGAACCGGCTGGTTTTCCGGCGTGACCGTCGCCGACTACAACAACGACGGCTTTGAGGACATCTTCGTAACCGGCTGGGGGCACAACGTTCTGTACCGCAATAACGGCGACGGCACGTTTACCGACGTAACAAAACAGGCTGGCCTCGCTAGCGAAGAGATGCGTTGGGGCACCGGCTGCAGCTTCGTGGATTACGACCGCGACGGGCGGCTGGACCTGTTCGTGTCGCGCTACCTGAAGTTCGATCCCAAGGCCATCCCTCCAGCCGGTAGCGATCCCAACTGCAACTTCAAGGGCGTTCCCATCAACTGCGGGCCGCGAGGGCTCCCCAACGATACGCACTCGCTCTACCACAACAACGGAGACGGGACTTTTACCGAAGTGAGCCGCCAGGCCGGCATCTTGAAGGCAGAGCCGGGTTACGGCCTGACCGTGGCTGCGGCGGACTTCAACGACGACGGCTGGCCCGACATCTACGTCGCCTGCGACTCCACCTCCAGCCTGCTGTACGTGAACAACCACGACGGCACGTTCACGGAGTCCGGTTTGCCGCTCGGCGTCGCGTTGAACGAGGACGGCCAGGAGCAGGCGGGCATGGGGCTCGGCGTCGGCGACTTCAACCTGGACGGCCGCCTGGACATCCTGAAGACCCACTTCACCGAGGACACGCCGGCGCTGTACGCCAACGACGGAGAGCGGGGCTTCTCGGACGTGACCATTCAGGAGGGCCTCGGCGTGGAGACGCGCTACGTGAGTTGGGGAGCCGGGATCGTGGACCTGGACAACGACGGCCTCCCCGATCTGTTCTGGGTCACCGGCAGCGTCTATCCCGAGGTCGAGAAGAAGGTGGCCGGTTTTCCGAACCGAACGCCCCGGGTGGTGTTCCGGAATCTTGGCAACGGCCGCTTCGAAGAGTTGACGGATCAGGCCGGACCGGGCGTCACCGCGGCGCACTCCAGCCGGGGCTGCGCCTTTGGCGATTTCGACAACGACGGCGACGTGGACATCGTGATCGTGAATCTCAACGAGCCGCCCTCGCTCCTGCGCAACGACGTCAAAGGAGACAACCACTGGATCAAGTTCAAACTCGAGGGAGTGAAGTCGAATCGCAGCGCGATCGGAGCGCGGGTGGTGGTGCGCTACGGGGGGCGGCGCCAGGCGCAGGAAGTGATGGCGCAGGCCGGGTTCCTCTCGGTGAACGACAAGCGACTGCATTTCGGTTTGGGGAAGGTGGACAAGGTGGACGTCGAAGTTCGCTGGCCAAGCGGTGTGCGGCAGCAGTTCGCCGGGGTTCAGGGCGACCGGCTCGTGACGATTGACGAAGTGAGGGGGATAAGAGGATCGAGATGAGGCATTGCGCATTGTGGCTATTCGCGGCGGCGGCACTGGCGATGGCGCTCAGCCAGGAGCATGACTATGCCATCAAGCCGGTCCCATTCACCGCCGTACATCTGGACGATGAATTCTGGGCGCCGCACATCGAGACCAACCGCAAGGTCACCATCCCCTTCGCGTTCCAGAAGTGCGAGGACACCGGCCGGGTGGCCAACTTCATCCACGCCGCCGAGGCTCTGCGCGGCGAGATCTCCGAGCAGGACCGCAAGATCCCCCCTTATCCCTTCGACGACACCGACATCTACAAGGTCATCGAAGGCGCCTCCTACACCTTGAGCGTCAAGCCCGACGCGAAGCTGGAATCTTACGTCGATGGCCTGATCGTCAAGATCGGCGCGGCGCAGGAGCCCGACGGCTACCTATACACCGCCCGTACGATCGACCCTGCGCATCCGCATAAGTGGGCCGGGGCGCATCGCTGGGAGGACGAAGAGGTTCTGAGTCACGAGCTCTACGACCTGGGCCACCTGTACGAGGCGGCGGTCGCGTACTACCAGGCGACCGGCAAGCGCAGCCTGCTCGACATCGCTCTCAAGTCGGCGAACCTTCTGTGCAATACGTTCGGTACGGGTAAGAAGACGATCTGGCCCGGCCACCAGATCGTCGAGATGGGCCTCGTGAAGCTGTACCGGGTCACGGGCGACGAGCGGTATCTCAACCTGGCGAAGTTCATGCTCGATTCGCGCGGGCCGGGCGGCTCGCCCTACAACCAGGCCAACCTCAAGGTGGTGGACCAGACGGAGGCCGTCGGCCACGCCGTCCGCGCCACCTACATGTACTCCGGCATGGCCGATGTGGCCGCCATGACCGGCGACACGGCCTACGTGCACGCCATCGACGCCATCTGGGAAAACGTGGTCAGCAAGAAGCTCTACATCACGGGCGGGATCGGCGCGCGCGGCGCGGGCGAAGCCTTCGGCGCCAATTATGAGCTGCCCAATCTGACCGCTTACAACGAGACGTGCGCTTCGGTGGGCAACGACTTCTGGAATGAACGCCTGTTCCTGCTGCACGGCGACGCGAAGTATGTCGATGTGATGGAGCGGACGCTCTACAACGGCCTCGTCTCCGGCGTGTCTCTCGACGGGAAGTCGTTCTTTTACCAGAACCCGCTCGAATCGAACGGGCGGAAAGGGCGCAGCCCGTGGTTTGGCGTGGCCTGCTGTCCGGGCAACATCACGCGGTTCATGGCCTCGGTGCCAGGTTACGTCTATGGGCTCGGCGACCACACCTTGTACGTGAACCTGTTCGCGGCCGGAAGCGCCGATATCCGGATGGGAGATCGCACGCTGAAGATCGTCCAGGAGACGCGTTATCCGTGGGACGGGCGCGCCAAGATTACTGTCGATCCCGGCCAGGCGGGTCCGTTCGTCATGAAGGTCCGGATTCCCGGGTGGGCGAGAGGCGAGGTGGTTCCGAGCGATCTGTACCGTTTTGCGGACGATTCGCACGAACGGGTGCGGCTGCGCCTCAACGGGCAGGAAACGCCGATCCGTCTCGAGAACGGGTACGCGACGCTGAAGCGCGACTGGCACGCCGGAGACGTGATCGATCTCGATCTGCCCATGCCCGTTCGCCGCGTCGTTGCGAACAGCCAGGTGGCTGCCGACCACGGCCGCATCGCTCTCGAGCGTGGGCCGATCGTTTATGCGGCCGAGGGCGTCGACAGCCCTACGCACAAAGTCCGCAACCTGCTCCTTCCAGATGACGTGAAGCTCACCGCCGCGTTCCGGCCGGACCTGTTGAACGGAGTCGAAGTGCTCCAGGGCAGGGCCTTCTATCTCGCATACGATGCGCAGGGCAAGGTGACGCGCACCGAGGGGAAGTTCACCGCGATCCCGTACTATGCCTGGGCCAACCGCGGCCGCGACGAGATGGTGGTGTGGATCCCGGACGCCGAATCCGCGGCGAGGCCGGCGCCCTGGCCGACCCTGGCCATGGCCAGCAAGGTCACCGCATCGAACGGCGGCGCCAGAGTCACGGCGGAGGGCATGGAGAAACACCCCGAAGCGGTCAACGACGGCGAGGAGCCCACGTCCTCGAGCGACCCCGGGTCGTACTTCGACTGGTGGCCCGAAAAAGGGAAGACCGAGTGGATTGAATACGTCTTCCCCAAAACCGCGACGGTCTCGGGCGTGAAGGTGTACTGGTTTGACGACACCGGCCGCGGCGAGGTGCGCGTCCCGGCGTCCTGGCGCGTTCTCTACAAAGACGGAGACGCATGGAAGCCCGTCGAGAGCGCCGGTCCCTGGGGCGTCCAGAGGGGTAAATACAACACAGTCGCGTTCAAGCCGGTGACGACCAGCGGCCTCCGCCTGGAGGTGACCATGCAGCCCGCCTGGTCGGCCGGGGTCGAGAAGTGGAAAGTGGAATAACCCGCCGTTTTGCCGATAAGGCAATCAGGTAAGCCACTCGTGCGACCAAAGTGTGTGAGCTGCCACGGACTGCCGCTGGCGATCTCGTTGCTGGTGCTCGCCCTCAACCTGCGGGCCGATCCGGGTCTGCCTGTCCTGACCACCTCCGCCGCGGTCCGCGGACTCACTGTCGCCGAGGCGCGCCGGGAATACCGCGTCCATATCAAGTCCGCCGTCGTGCTGATCTACGACACGGCGTGGGGGATGCTGTTCGTGCACGATGCTACGGGGATCGTGTACGTGAACATGAAGGGCCAGCCGGAGCTCCCCATACACAGCGGGCATCTGGTCGAAGTGGACGGGGTTTCAGGACCCGGGGAATACGCTCCGGTGGTCGACCGGCCCGTGGTAAGGGTGATTGGCGAGGCGCCGCTGCCGCTGGCGCGGCCATTGAGCGTGGATCGTCTGCTGAACCCGACGTCCTATTCCGAGTGGGTGGAACTCGATGGCGTGGTGCAATCGGCGGTCGAGGTCAGGCAGCATCTCACGTTGGGGATCGCCGTGGAGGGCCGCCGCGTCGATGTGCTGACGACGAGTTTCGCCGGGATGGACCGCGACCGCCTGATCGATGCCCGGGTAGTGGTCCGTGCGGTCTCCGGTCCCTTGTTCAACCAGCGGCGGCAGACGCGCGGCGTGAATCTGTTCACGCCGTGCCTGAGCGACATCCGGGTGCTCGAGCGCGCCCCGGCAGATCCCTACGCGCTGCCCATTCGCTCCGTCGAGTCGCTCATGACCTACGTGCCGGATGACCGGGCCGGCCACAGGGTTCGGGTACGCGGGGTGGTCGGTCTGTATTGGCCGGGGCGGGCGCTATTCATTCAGGATGGCTCCCACGGTCTCTACGTTCCTCGCCCTCCCATGATGTCGCTCAAAGCGGGCGATCTGGTGGATGCAGTCGGGTTCGCGGCCGCGGGCGACTACACGCCGATTCTCCAAGATGCCGTGGTGAGACGCGTGGGGCGTGGTCCGGTTGCGGCGCCGGTCCGTGTCTGGACCAGGGAACTCATGGGCGGCGATTACGATGCCGAACTGGTTCGCGTCGAAGGTCGCCTCCTGCACCACCAAAGAAATTCGCAGGATCATGTTCTGGTGATTTCGATGGACGGTTCGACCGTGCCGGTCGCACTCCCGCTGAACCGGGAGGATGCAAAGCTGAACGGGCTCAGGGACGGCAGCACTCTGGAGCTCGTCGGGATCTGTCTGATTCAGGTTGACGAGGCCACGGGAGGGTTCCGGAATCCCAAGGCATTCCAGATCATGCTGCGATCTTCGGGCGATGTGCGGGTGGTTCGCAGCGCGTCCTGGTGGACGGCGGCGCACCTGATGTTCGTTCCGGGCGCGACGGGGACGATTTTTCTGGTGGCCCTGGTCTGGGTGGCTGCCTTGCGGCGCCGCGTCCGGCGGCAGACCGAGGACTTGCGGAGATCGAAAGACGCCGCGGAAGTTGCCAACCGCGCCAAGAGCGAGTTTGTGGCCAACATGAGCCACGAAATCCGGACGCCGCTGAACGGCATTCTGGGAATGACCGAAGTCGCGCTGGCCGATGACCTGTCTTCCGGGGTGCGCGAGAGCCTGTGTCTGATCAAAGCGTCGGGCGATTCCCTGCTCACGGTGATCAACGACATCCTGGATTTCTCCAAGATCGAAGCCGGAAAACTGAGCATGGAACGGATCCCCTTCGACCTGCGGTCGACGTTGGGGACCGCGCTCAAAGTGCTGGCCGCGCGGGCCGCCGAGAAGGGCGTGGAGCTTCTATGCGACATCGGCGAGGACGTTCCCGAGGTGGTGCTGGGAGACCCGACCCGCCTCCGCCAGATCGTGCTCAACCTGGCGGGCAATGCCGTCAAGTTCACCGAGAAAGGCGAGGTCACGGTCAAGGTGAGCCTGGAGAAGTCCGTCGAGAAAGGGGCGTACCTTCGGTTTGAAGTGGCGGACACGGGGATCGGGATTCCGGAGGACCGGCAGGCGTCGATCTTCGAGGCGTTCGCGCAGGCCGATGGCAGCACCACGCGAAGATACGGCGGGACGGGGCTGGGCCTGACCATTTGCTCCCGGCTGGTGGGGCTGATGGGAGGTCGCATCGCGGTCGCAAGCGAGTACGGGCACGGGAGCCGGTTCTCCTTCAGCGCGATGTTCGGGGTTGAGGCGGCGCCGTCCGTGCCAGCGGGCCTGGGCGGCGTGAGGGTGCTGGTTGCGAGCGGCTCGCCCTCCTCCCGCGAGATTCTCACCAGGATGCTGGCCGGTTTGGGGATGGAAGTCGAGACCGCCCCGAGCGCGGCGGCGGGGAAGGACACGCTGGCGCGGGCAGCCGCGGCCCTGAAGCCCTTCGACTGCCTTCTCAGCGATATCGAACTGCCCGACATGGAGGGTTTCGATTTCGTCCGGGCCATCCGGCAGAGTCCCGGGAACCCGCCGCTGCCGGTGGTCCTGCTGACTTCGGTGGCACGATGCGGCGACGCCGAGCGCTGCCGGAAACTGGGGGTGGCCGGCTATCTGACCAGGCCGGTGACCCGGGCGGAATTGCGCGAAGCGCTGTGGCGGGCGCAGGGCGGGGGAAGCGGAGAGTCGGAGGGCGGCGCGGCGGCCGGAAATGCGCCGCCTCAACCCTTCCGCCGCTTGCGGGTGCTGCTCGCCGAGGACAACGCCGTCAACCAGCGCGTCGGCACGCGCCTGCTCGAAAGAGAAGGACACGTGGTCACGGTGGCCGCCAACGGAGTGGAGGCCGTGGCGGAGTTCAGGCGAGGGGATTTCGACCTGGTGCTAATGGACGTCCAGATGCCCGAGATGGACGGTCTCGAGGCCACCCGCCAGATCCGCGCCTCCCAAGGAGGGGGCGAGGTGCCGATCGTCGCCTTGACGGCATTTGCCATGAAGAGCGACGAAGAACGCTGCCTGGAGGCCAAGATGAACGGCTACCTGAGCAAGCCGATCAGCGCGGCGCGGCTGAAGGAGATGATCGAGAAAGTGGTCCCGG
Organism: Bryobacterales bacterium; assembly: GCA_963841635.1. Lineage (GTDB taxonomy): Bacteria > Acidobacteriota > Terriglobia > Bryobacterales > Bryobacteraceae > DASWZN01. The sequence goes on along the minus strand of CAWJDO010000002.1, from coordinate 4,393,466 downwards.
CGCTGGCTATCGAGCGCTGAGCGAGGACTGGATTGCGGCTGGGGCTGAAGGAGGTCCCAGCCCAGGCTATCGGGCGCTGAGCCCGCCCCGGACCGCGGCCGGGCCGGCAGGGCGGTCGAAAACGTGAATCACCGGCAGCGCGTTGCCGTCCGGGTCGAAAAAGCCGCGGCTCCGGAGAGGCCCGGCCACGGCCGGCTCCCACCAGAATATGCCCGCTCCCCGGCCGTTCGGCGTGCCGAGGACCGCGCGGTTCACGGCCTCCAGGAACTCCTTCTGTCCGCCGGGGGTTTCCGGCCATGGCGCAGGCTTGCCTTTGTACTCGGTGGGCTCCCAGTTATATGCCGTCTCGACCACGATGATGTCCTTGTCGTAGGTCCTGGCCATGAACCGCAGGTTCTCCGAAAGCCTCTTGATGCTGCCATGCCACCACGGGTAGTACGATTGGCCGATTACATCGAAGGGCACATGCTCCGCCAGGAGCCGGTCGAAGAACGCGCGCGTGGCTCCCTTGTCACCTCCGCGGTCGATGTGAATCATGATCCGTGGGCGCATCCCCTCGGGGCTTCCGGCGGTGATCCCGGAGATTGCGGCCTGGAGGAGATCGATGAAGTTGCTCCAGTTCCCGGGCAGCTTCCCGTCCGGCCACAGCAGACCGGCCGTGATTTCGTTCCCCGGCTGCACCATGTCGGGCATCACTCCCGCCTGGCGGAACGCATCGATGGTATCGCGCGAATAGGAATACACCGTGCTGACTAACTGCTGGTGGGTCTTGCCGGCCCACGCGGCCGGTTTGGTCTGGCGCGCCGGGTCGGCCCAGGTATCGGAGTAGTGAAGGTCCAGAAGGAACTTGAAACCGAGCCGTCTCGCCTCCCTGGCCAGGGCGATGGTGTATGGCAGGTCATTCGGCAGGTCCGATGGCGCATGGAATAGGCGCAGCCGGACCCAGTTGTAGCCGTGGTCACTGAATATCACCAGGGCGGCCTTCGATTCGCCGCCGTCTTTGAAGACGACTCCCTGAGATTCCGCTTGTTTGAGGAATGATAGATCCGCGCCGATTGCGTAGCCGTCCGGACCGGCGGCCAGGCTCCGCGAGCACACGACGGTGCTCGAGGCCACAACAAGCGCGAGGATGAGAATGTTCTTCGCCATGGGGGGCGCCAGTCGCTCAGTCGAGGTAAAAAAGGGGAGGGCCTGCAACCCTCCCCGCTGCCTCGTCAGAAGTAGAACTTCAGTTCCAACTGGATGATCCGGCGGCCGAACTTGTTGGTCATGATCCCAGCCGTGGACGCATTGGTCGGAGCCGCTCCGAACGCGGAATACATCAACCGCAGCGCCGCGTCGTTAGTCTGGGTGAAGCCCCACAAGGGGTGATTGAGGAAGTTGAAAGCCTCAGCCCGGAATTGGAGTTTCCGCGACTCGCTCAGCTGGAAGTTTTTGAACAGCGTCAGGTCGCTGTTGTTGCTCCAGGGGCCGTGAATGTAGGGGAGCACGTAGTTGCCGTTGTGTCCCGGCGTCGGCGACTGGAAGCACGCGCCATCGAAAACCTGGTGCGCGGCGAGATTGGCGGTCGGATTACAGACCAGCAGCGGAACCGCGTTTTCATCCGGGGTGCCAACGATGTAACGCCCGCCCAACTGGGTGACCCCGCCGAGGTCGCCGGTACCCATCATGCTGATGGCGAGCCCGCCGGGGAAGCTCGGCGTGGCCGGGAACATCGGCGCTCCGCTGTCGAACTGGGTGTTCCCGCTCACCTGCCAGCCGTCGATGAGCGCGTTCCCGAGTTTGTGATTGCCCATGTACTTCTTGCTGAATGCCGGCATGGAGATGTTATAGGCGATCTTCACCGAGTGGGTGCGGTCCCAGGGCAGGGGACCGTAAGTGCGCGACATGTCGAAGGAGTCCGCGGCGTTGTTTCCCACGGCCTTCCCGAAGCTGTAGGACAGCCAGTAGTTAATGGCTCCCTTGGTGCGCGACGCGCTTGCCTGCACCGAATTGTAACTGGCCTTCAGAGTGTGAGCCGCGGGATAGATGCCGGCGATATTCTGATACTTGCGGTAGGACGGATCCATCCAGCTGCCGGGCCAGTTCTGCCCCGTCTCGGAGCCCTCTGGCACCGGGTTCGTATCGGGCCAGCCCACCAGATTCCTGCTGGAGTTGCCCACGTATGCGACGTTCAGGACCGTGCTGCCCGCAAGCTGCCGCTGCACCGCGAAGCTGTACGAGAATGTGCGCGGCATCTTGTTCTCATCGAGCATGGCCACGTTGGGCCAGGGCAGGGCGGCGGAGACAACCGTGGAGGCCAGTTGGTTGAGATAAATGCCCGGCCACGGAGAAATGTAATTCAGGACCTGGGCCGGCGGATTCTGCACCAGCTTGAAGCCGGCGGAAATCCCCTCGTCGCGGTAGTAGTTGGTGCCGAAACCGCCGCGCAGAACGGTCTTCCCAGAGCCCGTCAGGTCGTAGGCGAAGCCTGCTGAAGGCGCCGGCTGGAAGCTGACAGGCTTATAGCCGGAGAGGGGGACGCTGGGGTCGTTCGCGTGCGTCTCGATGCCCGTGTAGGCGGCGATGCCCGCGTTGGGATCGTACTTGACCGGGTTGAAGACCGCGATGAGACCCTGCTTGTTGTACCACCAGCCGATGTGGTCCATGCGAATGCCGTAATTGATGGTCAACTTGCGGCCGATCTTCCAGGTGTCCAGCGCGTAGAAGTCGTATTCATTGGCCGCAAAGTCGAGCAGAAGACCCTTCGTGCCCTGGGTGAACATGGAGACGTGGCCCATGAGCAGGTCGGCATAGGCGTTGTTGCTGAGGGAGTTCCAGGAGGCGAGCGTGATCCCGCCCTGGTCCAGATAGTTGTTGTCGCCCGTCCGCTGCTGCCACGTTTCGTGACTCCAATAGAAGCCCGCCTTGAACAGGTGCGACCCCACAACCTTGGAGACGTCCTCGGACAGCGTGTAGGTCCACTTCGGTGTGTTTTGATTCGGAACCACGCCGCCCTCGTTGAAGATGTCGCCCACGCCCGGATCGCCCCCGACGTTGGGGATGATATTCAGGCCGTTGTCGTAAACGCCATGGTAGGGATATCCGAGCTTCGACGCCGAGACCTTGTCCGGCGTTGAAAGTCCGACACCGTAGAAGAGATTGTTGGCGGTAAATGTAAATTGGTTGGTCAGCGTCGGAGAGAAGGTGTGAGTGAGGTTCAGCGCCACCGAATGCGAATGGTCGTTGGTCACGACTCCGCCGGGATAGGGAACCTGAGGCCAGGTCTGCCACAGGCCGTAGGGCATCGGGACAGTCTCGCCTTCATGGTTGTAGCGCGCCGAGAGGTGTGTGGAATCCGTCAGGTTGTAGTCGAGCTTAATCAACTGCTGGACGCGGGGCTGCGGATTCACGATATCGCTCAGGTAGTTGTAGCCGCCGGTTGCGGAGGGGGTCGCGTTCGGCAACGGATAGACGTTCATCAGAACGTTGCCGCCCGGGTCGATTGCCGACGGCTTGATCACGCCGGTGCTCAGGCAGTAATCCGCGAGCTCACCCTGGCACACCGGGGTGCTCACAATGCTCGGGAGTAGGGTGGAGGCGTATGCGGTATCGCTGAAATCGCCTTTGCGCATCGCCGCGGTCGGCACGACGGCGCGATGCAGGCCCATGTCGACGCCCTGGCGCATCCATTCAAAGCCGGCGAAGAAGAACAGCTTGTCGTGATTCCGGTTGAAGTTCGTTCCCGGCACCAGCACGGGACCGCCCAGGTTGAACCCCGGGTATTGAAATCTGCTCTGCGGCTTGTCCACGCCATAGCGGTTGTTCTGCCAGTCGTTCGCATTCATGCTGCTGTCGCGAATGCTGTAATAGCCGGTGCCGTGGAAGTCTTTTCCGCCGGACTTCGTGATGCTTTCCATCACGATGGGCCCGTTCGGATTCTCGGCCGAGTAACTGGCCGTTTCCACCTTCACTTCCTGCACCATCTCGACGTTCGGCGTCACCATGGCGCCGCCATTGAAGCCGTGATCGATCACGTTGCCACCGTCGCTGACGACGGCCATCTGATCGAAGCGCGTGCCATTGACGGTGTAGGCGCCCGCGCCGGAGTTGAAGGCAGCCACCTCGCCGTTGTACGTCCCGTTCCACCCGCCGCTGTTCTGCGCGCCGGGAATGAGCTTCAACAGTTCGACGGCGTTGCGGCCGACAATCGCCAACTCGTCCACCTGCTTGCTGCCAAGCGTGTAAGACGTCTCTCCGGAACTGACCGGAACCACCGGAGCCTCCGCCGTGACTTCAACCGTCGATCCGGTTACCGCTACCTTCAGAACGATGTTGCGCAGGTCGATCTGATCGTTGATGTGCAGGACGATATCCTTCTGCAGGAAGCTCGAGAAACCCGCGAAATCCACCTTGACGTTGTACGTTCCTGCCGGAACGCCAACAAAGGTGAAGAATCCCGCGCTGTCCGCGGTGGTGTGCCGGGAGGCGCCTGTGGTTTCGAGAGTTAGTTGTACACTGGCGCTCGGTATGACGGCTCCCGAAGCATCGTAGACGGTTCCCGTAAGAGTACACGTACCGGTGCCCTGCGCATACCCGGATGGGGCAATCAGCGCGGCGGCGACGAGCACGAAAAAGAGGACCTGTAACTTGACAGGCGCAACACGGCTGGCAAACACGGCCATATCAACCTCCCCGAAGCAACTCTTTCCACTGCGTTATCGGCGGGTCGGGCGGAGCGCTGTAGGGCCGCACCTGCTGCGGTTGCGTTCGATCGCCGTGGGTTGCCGACCGTCGCTCGACTTGTGGCCGCGGCCCCGCGGCGCTTCGCTCGACCTTATCCAAAAAACGGGCTACGTGGATGATAGGGCCAGTGGGGGGAGCGGGCATCTGACCTAGGTCAGAGTGAAAGATTAAAATTGTGTCAATCTATGTGGACGATACCGCGATGCGCCGCGGCTACCACTGCCTGTGTCCGATCGCTCACGCCCAGGCGGCTGAGGATCATCGTCACGTGGCACTTCACCGTGCCCTCGGTGATGCCGAGGGTGGTCGCAATCTCCTTATTGTTCTTGCCCTGGGCGATGAGCAGAAGCACCTCGCGCTCGCGCGCGCTCAGATCGGAGTTGGGAGTGCGGGACTCGAGGCGCCTGGCCACCGGCGGCGGCAGGACTCTGTGCCCGGCGTGCACACGGCGCAAAGCGTCCACCAGCGCCTCTGGCGACATGCCTTTCACCAGGTAACCTTGCGCCCCTGCTTCGAGCGCCTGGTGGACGTCCTCATCCCCTTCGTAAGTGGTGAGGATGACAAACCGGGCTCGCGGGCTCTCCCGGCGAATTGCCCGAATCGCCTCGACGCCGCTCATGCCGGGCAGTCGCAGATCCATCAAGGTGACGTGCGGCTTGTGCAGCCGGAAGAGTTCCACGGCCTGTTCGCCGGTGCCGGCCTGGGCGACGACGGCCATGTCCGGCTGGTCGCTGACGATGGCGGCGACCCCCAGCCGCATCATCGGATGGTCGTCAACAATCAGAACTGTGATCTTCTCAGCCACGGCGCTCGACGTTCTCTCGCACCCGGGCCTTAGGTGGGGCACTCTTCACCGGAACCGTGATCGCAATCCGCGTTCCGTGGCCGGCGCTGCTTTTCACCTCAAGGCTACCATCCAGATACTCCATACGCTCGCGCATTCCCACCAATCCGTAATGGCCGGAGGCACCGTCGCCGAGAGCCGCCGGGTCGAACCCGCACCCGTCGTCCACAATCGCGATCGACAGGCTGCGCCGGCCCGACTTGAACTCGACCCGGATGCTCCGCGGGTGGCCGTGCCGGACAGCGTTGTTGAGAGCCTCTCGTACGACCAGAAGAAGATGGTGCTCCCTCTCCTGATCCACCACCGCGGGGGCGCCGGTGGATTCGACCGTGATGGGGATGCCGGCCTGGCTACCGATCTGCCGGACGACCTCGGCAAGGTGCGCGCCAACTCCGCCCGGAGCCGGCTTCTCCCGCAGGTTCCACACGGCTCGGCGCGATTCTTCGATGGTGGATCTGACCAGATCGCGCGCGTTTTCGAGAAGTTCCTGCCTCATCTCCGGCGTGGAGTTTCGCACGCTCAGCGACGCTTCCAGCAGCACCGACGCGCTGGTGCAGCCCTGGATCACCGTGTCGTGCATTTCACGCGCCAGGCGGCTGCGCTCCTCGAGCACGCCCGCGAACCTCTCGTGAGCCTGTCGCATGCGCAGCTTGTGAACGCCCCAGACCGCGCCGGCGAGGATGGCGGCGCACAGCACGAAGAACCAGTGAGCCTGGTAGTAGTGCGGCTGCCAGTCGATGGCGAGCGAGGCTTCGGAAGTGTCGCGGGGGCTGCTCATATCGAAGGCCAGCACGCGGAAAGAGTAGTGGCCCGGCGGAATATTGGTATACGACGCCACGCGCCGCCCTGGCGTCTCGGTCCACTCGGGATCGAATCCTTCGAGGCGGTAGCGGAAACGAACGCGCTCCTGGGAGCGCAGGCGAATGGCGCCGTAATGGATCTCGAGTTTGCCGTCCCCGGGCGCCAGGCTCACACTTCCCTGGGTCGCCGTGTCGCGTCCGTCGGCCACCACGCGGTAGATCGACGCGAATGGCGGGCTCGCCGGCTCTCCCGGGTCGGCACCGATCCGCACCGGGCCTTTGGAGCCCGGAAACCAGATCTCCCCCTTCGCCGTGATGCAGCCGGCCGGCTGAACGCCGCCGTACATCTGCGTCGTCTCCAGGCCATCGGAGGTGCCGTAGAGTTTGACCGCTGGACGGTACGACGGGTCCTCGCCCGCCAGCTCCAGATCGTGACGACTCACCGACGAGATGCCGTTCGGTCCGCTCATCCATAAACGGCCCTGCCGGTCTTCGAGGATCTGGTAGATGCTGTTGCTCGCCAACCCTCGCGCCGTGGTGTAGACGGCCAGCTTACCCGCCTTCAAGCGGAACAGGCCGCCGCCACGCGTGCCGAACCAGAGTCCGCCTTCGGGGTCCTCGTAGATGGCCCACACTTTCTCGCCGCTGAGGCGCCGGGTGAGCGCGTCCTCGACCCGCTGGCCGGCGTGAACGCGACTGAGTCCCCGGTCTTTGCCCACCCAGAGATCGCCGTTGCGATCGACCAGCAGCGCGCGGACGCTTTCGTGCAGCTCATAATACGTGGTGCCCTCGGGACGCCAACGGCAATAATCGCCATCGCTGCCGATCCAGATGCTGCCGTCGTGGTCCTCGGCGAACGCGCGGATGTATGCCTGTGTGTTCGGGATCGGCTCCGGCCGGCCGCCCGCCAGCCGGAACACGCCGTGACCTTCCGTCCCGATCCAGAGCACTCCCGAGCGGTCGCGAAAGACGTTCCGGACGCGCACACCGGCGAGCGGCTCGGGGAAGCGGTGGATCAGCGCACCGGCGCCGCTGAACCGGTAGAGGTGCGTGCCCGCGAGCCACAGCGCTCCATCGCGATCCTCGTAAATGGTGCCGAAATCGGGGTCCGCGGCGTCGGGGAGAGAAAACGTGCTCACCGCCGTCCGGCTCAGGCGCAACAGACCCGCCTGCGTGCCCACCCAGATGTTCCGCTCGGTGTCCTCGAAGCTGGCGAGAACCGTATTGCTGGGCAGGGTGGCGGGCGCGGTGAACGCCGTGAATTCCCCGTCATGATAGCGGGTCATTCCCTCGCCGATGGAGCCGATCCAGAGCGTGCCGTCCGGACCCTCGCGCAAGCTTCGGACGGTGCTGTGGATCGCCTTCACCCTGGTGAACGCGGACGTACGGCCGGCCGAGGCGGGCGGCATCTGTTGCAGTCCGCCGACGGTTCCCACCCATAAAGTGCCGTCGCGCGTCTGCAGAATGGACTTCACATTGTCGGAGAGGCCGCCCGGGAGCAGGAACTCCGTCGCCTTGCCGTCGCGCAGGGAGAAGAAATGGTAGCCTCCCACCCACAGGCTGCGGTCGCGGTCCTCGTGAATCGCGTGGACGGAGATGGGAGGCATGCCGTTGCGGCCGTCCATTCGGGTTACCGCATCGCCGCTCACGCGGAACAGCCCGTCGTCCGTCCCGACCCACACATCGTGCCGCGCGTCCTCGATCACCGCGCGCACATAGCCGTTGGTCAGGCCTTCCTTCGCGGACCAGGTCCGGAACAGACCGCGGCGGTACCGGACCAGGCCGCCGCCCTCGGTGCCGATCCAGAGGCTGCCGTCTTGCGCGGCGGCCAGGGCGAAGATGCTGTTCTCATGAATCGCGGGCGTGTTTTCGCGATTGAAGACCACGAACTGCGCGCCGTCGAAGCGCACCAGGCCGCCGGCCGTGCCGATCCACAGGAAGTGGTCGGGCGTCTGTGCGAATGCCTGCACCGTCTCTTCGGGCAGTCCGTCCTCGGTGTGCCAGACCCTGCGGGCATAGCCCTCGAGCGGCCGCTCCGCCGACACAGCCAGCGCGGAGGACGCAAAGCATGCCGCCACGGCCGACACAGTGAGCCAAGCTCGTATTCGCACGTCGAAGCCCGTACGGCTATTCTATCCCCTGGCCGCTGCAGCAGCACCGAACCGCGACCGTGAGGGAGCTTGCTGACGCGCGCGGCAGCAGCACCGAACCGCGACCGTGAGGGAGCGGACCCCCCAAACCGCCGTGGTCCCCTTGCTCACGCGCGCGGTGCTGGCGCCCGGGTGGACAGGCGCCCGGGTGGACAGGGTTGCCATCCGTCACGGAATGGCGCTATACAATACTCTGACCCCAGGCAATGGAGAAGATGCATCCCCTCGAGGAGTTTCGCCAGAGAGTTCTGGCCGGCGTTCGCGCCTACGACGCGAAGCTGACGTCGGACGTCACGACCTACCGGAACCAGCGCGCCTGGCGGCTCATGCTGGCTTGCCGCAAGGTCTACTCGATGGGGGGGCGTGGAGGCTGGAGAGGGCGGTGGCGCCTGCTCCGTTCGGCGTTTAGGGGCTTGTTCGGAGGGTCGTTCGATCTGGAGGCGCAAGACCTCCGCTTCCCGGACCTGGCCAGTTATCTTCCCGAGGAGTTGTTCCACGCCTTTCCGGAACCCGGCCAGGATGGGACTCCAAAACTCCACCAGCTTCCGGACGAATCCCGCTGCGACGTCCTGGTTTTTCCGCTCTTCGACTACGATTTTCGGTTTCAACGGCCGCAACAGATTGCCGCGGAGCTGGCCCGCCGTGGACACCGCGTTTTCTGGATCAGCCCTTCGCGAGTGGTGAATCAACCCGACGCGCCGCCTTACGAATGCCTGGCGCTGCGCAAGAATCTCTGGGAACTCCACCTCCGTATGCCGCCCCAGGATGTGTGCCGCGGGACGCTGAGCGACGGCGATCTGGACGGCATGATCGCATCCCTGGCTGCCTTCTTCCGGCACTCGGCAGTGGCTGCCTGCTGTTCGCTGGTGCAGTTCCCGTACTGGCGGAAGTGCGCCCTCGCGCTGCGCGGCCGCTTCGGCGCCAAGGTGGTCTATGATTGCATGGACGACTGGCAAAACTGGACCGCGGAACCGCCCATCGGAGCCTTTTCGCTGGCCGAGGAGCGAAGCCTGGCCCGCGACTGCGACCTCCTGGTAGTCACGGCGCGCGAGTTCGAAGAGCGCTTCAAGCGCGAGGGCCTTGCTCCCATCGTGGTGCGCAACGCGGCCGATTTCGAGTTCTTCGCGGCGGGCTCTTCCGGCGTCCTGCCGGCCGCACTCCCACGGCCTGTGATCGGCTATTACGGCGCCATCGCGGAATGGTTTGACCTGGAGGCTGTGCGGGAAGCGGCTCTGGCTCGCCCGCAGTACTCGTTTGTGATCGTCGGACAGAATTACCGCGACGACATCCACAAACTCCGGAAGCTGCCGAACGTGCTCCTGTTGGGCGAAAAGAACTATCGGGATCTGCCATCGTACTTGAGGGACTTCAGCGTGTGCCTGATTCCCTTCGTCCCCAGCGCGGTCGTCAAAGCAGTCGATCCGGTGAAGCTGTACGAGTATTTCAGCCAGGGCAAACCGCTGGTGTCCGCACCCATGCCGGAGTTGGAGGCGCTCGGCGACCTGGTCTATTTCGCAAGCGGTCCCGGGGAGTACGCCAGCGAGATCGATGCGGCCCTGGCCGAGTCCGACCCCTCGCTGGCCGAGAGGCGGGTGAGTTTTGCGGCCGCGAATACCTGGACGCATCGAGTGGTAGAGCTGGAGGCGGGGATCCAGGCGACCTATCCTCTGGTGTCCATTCTGATGGTCACTTATAACTGCCGGGAATTCCTGCGGCCGTGTCTGGACTCGATCCGGCGGAACACGGCATACCCTAACTACGAACTGATTGTCGTCGACAACAATTCCACCGACGGGAGCCAGTACATTCTTCAGGAATACGCGGCCAGCGATTCGCGGATCCACCTGGAACTCCTGGCGGACAACCGGGGCTTTGCCTGTGGCAACAACGAGGCGGCGCGCCACGGCAACGGAGACTACCTGTTGCTGCTGAACCCGGACACGATCGTGACTTTCGGTTGGATCGCGAGACTGCTGCGCCCGTTCCAGGACTGTTCCGATGTGGGGATGGCGGCGCCGGTTACGAACTTTTCCGGCAATGAGACCAAGATCAACTTCGAGTACGTCGATCTGGCGACCATGGAGGAGTTCGCGCACGCCGTCGCGGACCGCCGGAGGGGAGACCGCCTGGAGGTCGCCGTCGCGCCGCTTTTGTGCGGCCTGATTCCCCGCCGCCTCTGGTTCTCGCTCGGAGGATTGGACGAGAGCTTCCGAGTGGGAATGTTCGAGGACGACGACTTATCGGAGCGAGTGCGGCAAGCCGGCTTCAGGATCATGGTGGCCGAGGACTGCTTCATCCACCACTTCGGAAACGGATCCTTCGGGAAGCTGCCATCCGAGGAGTCCTTGCGGATCTTCGAGGACAACCGCCAGATCTTCGAACGGAAGTGGAAGCGACCGTGGGCCCCCCACCGTCAGCGGGCCGGGGCGAAGAGCAACGAGGAAGAACGCCACTTCGCCCCGCGAGAGTTCCTCGCTCCGAAAGCCGGCGGCTGACGGCGGCCAACACCATGGTCGCGTCGTTGCGATCCGGAAATAGCGCCGGGGTATAATCTGGGACCTGAGAGTCAGACAGCCGAATGAGCGACGCTCCCGCCAAAGAACGCAGAACTCGGCAAGACCACCGGGCCTGGGGCGGCGCGGTGTGGCAGTCTGTTCGCCCCTACGGCCGCTATATTTACTACGCATTGCGTCCAGGCCAAAGACCGGACTATTTCCACGCGCCCTGGCGTTACCGGACCAGCAAACTCACAGACAAGGCCCTTGAGGTTCTGCAATTCGGACTCCTGGACCCCGAGCGCGTCGCCTTTCTCTTTCTTCCCATGGTCGACTGGCACGTGAGGTTTCAGAGATCTCAACAGTTGGCTCGCGCTCTGGCGGGCATGCGCCACGCCTGCATTTATGTGAACCCGCAGCTAGGGTGCGAGTACCGCGCGCCTTATCTGCTCGACCCGCAGCCGCGCCTCGGGATGTTGTCCGATGGGGTGCTGGAACTGCACGTCCACCTGCCCCGAGCCCACGAAGCTCACCAACGCGCGCTGGCGCGATCGGAAATCCGCCGGGTTGTGGGAGCCGTGGATCGCGTGCTGGATCTCGGCCAATTCCGGAAGGTTGTTCAAATCGTCAGTTTCCCCCGCTGGCTCGAGGTGGCGCAATCGCTCAGGGAGCGCCGCAGATTTCCCATGATCTATGATTGCCACGATTACCTGCGTGGATTCGAACGGATCTCGACGGAGATCCTGGACCGGGAGGAAGAACTGCTGGTAAGTGCCGACTCGGTGGTCTTCTCCTCCGAGCATCTGCGGGCGGTCATGACCGGGACCCGGCCCTTCCTTCAACATAAGTCCAGCCTGGTGCGGAACGCCTCGAACCCGGCTGATTTCGAAAGCGCGGTGGCGCGGCACTCGGACGCGGGCGGGCCGATCGTGGGGTACGCCGGGGCTCTGGAGTCCTGGTTCGACGTCGACTTACTGTGGCAAGTCGCCCGTGCGCATCCGGACTGCCGGTTTCAATTACTCGGCCGCGTGGAGGACCGCCGCGTTCTCCGGCTGAGAGAGTGCCCTAACATCGAGTTTGTCGCCGAGGTTCCCTACGCCGAAATTCCGAGTTACTTGAAAACGTGGGACGCAGCCATCATTCCCTTCAGCCAAAACCAACTTACAGAGGCGGCGGACATGATCAAGCTGTATGAGTATTTCAGTGCGGGCCTCCCGGTAGTTAGCACGCCGCTGCGGCAAGTGGAGCAGTTTCGGGATCTCGTCTATATCGGCGAGGACGCCAGAGGCTTCTCGGCGTGTCTCGATCAGGCTCTCGCCGAACGTAGCCCCGAAAAGAGGGAACTGCGGCTGGGGATAGCGCGGCAGGAAACCTGGGCTCATCGCGCTGCATCGTTGGTCGAGATCTCCCATGCCTGGTACCCGGCTCCCGACGCGGCTCCTGCGTCCACCCTCTGAATTCACGACCCCCCGCGTGCCCATACGCTCACGCGCCCGCCCTCCCCGGCACGTCTCCACTTCGTGAGGGTCTCCGTGTTACAGTGCCAGGGATGTGCAGGACAGGCACGGTATGAGAACCGGCGCGCACGCCACCATTCAGGCCATTCCGAATCCAGTCCGGCTTTCGAGACCGGATGAGCCGGCTGCCGTCACCCTGTCGTGGGCATGCGACGCATCCCGGGAAGTCGAGGTGCGCGTAGATTCTCCGGCAGGCCCGTTGCTGGCCCGTGGCGTAGGGCCGGGGAGGGCCACGACCGGGCCTTGGATCCAGGACGGCATGACCTTCCACCTGCAGGACGTCACGGGTGCCAGGCCGCTGGTCACGGAGCACACATTGGCCAGCGTCACCGTAGGCGTGACGGTGGCGGGGGAGTCCGGCCAGAAGCGCGCCGTGATCCTGGCGTACCATCGGATCGCGCGGGAGACGCCGGATGCCCAGGGATTCTGCGTTGCGCCGCGCCATTTCTCGGAGCATCTCGATGTGCTGTCCAGAAGGTGCACGGTCATCTCCCTTGCGGAACTGGCGAGGGGCGTGAAGAAGGACGGCATGCCCGACCGGGCGGCGGTGGTGACCTTCGACGACGGCTACGCGGACGCCCTCTCGGACGCCTGGCCCATCCTGGAGCAGTACGGAATCCCGGCAACGGTGTTCGTAGTCAGCGGCTTTCTCAGAGACCCTTGCGGCGGCCGGTCCCTGTCGAGCGAAGAGTTGCGCAAGCTGGCGGATGCACCGTTGATTGGAATCGGCGCTCACACCGTTACCCATCCGCGGCTGGCCGAGCTTCCCAGTGAGGCGCAAAGGGCCGAGGTCGAAGGCTCGAAGCGCGATTTGGAAGAGCTGCTTGGCCGCCCGGTGCCGCGCTTCGCGTATCCATACGGAAGTTACGGTCGCGAAACGCCATCCCTGGTGGCATCGGCGGGCTTCGAATGCGCCTGTTCCGCCTCGGGCGGCTTCGTCACGGCCGGAAGTGACTTGTTTCGTCTGCCGCGCATGAACGTCTCGGATTGGGACGGCGACGAGTTCTCACGACGCCTGGACCGCTGGCTGGCGTCGAACTAGGTCAGGAGCGTGGCTTCCGGGCGCGCACGGCTATCTTCACGGCGTACTCGGAATCGTGAGTCGTGAGCTCCTGGCTCGTCAGCTCCTCGGCCGCCAACCCATAAAGCAGACTTGCGGCCGCAAGAACGTTGCCGTACGTCCGGACCTCCACCAAATCAGGGGCGAAGAACTCGCTGAAGAGGCGTTTGGCCGATATGGGCGTGAGGGACCAACTCCACGTGGATCCGTAGAGCCGGTCGCTTGTGTGAGTGATCCCGGGGAAGGTAGCCAGCAGCGTGCCTCCCGGCCGAAGAATACGATACAGTGTCCGGACCGCCGACCGAACCTCGTAAATGAACTGAATGGTCTCGGTCGCGATAATGCAGTCGTACGCATCGGACGGCAGGTTGCTTCCGTCCGCGAGATCGGCGATCACAGTTGCCGATGGCGTGGGTTCCGGGCTCAAGACCTCGCTCTTAACGACGCGGTCCGAGCCGAACCGGCGCGTGTACAAGTCGCCGCCGATCTCGAGGACCACACCTTGGATGTCCGCTTTTGAACTCTCGAGGAACTGCTCGATGTAGAAACGATCGACAGGAGTCCCACGCTCGAACCCCCACTGCCTGCTGATTGGCGTGAGCCGTCTCAGGCTGCCCAGGCGCACGCGCCCGACCCGTGGGGGGAACGCCCGGCGTCCGGCCAAGCCCTCCAGCCACCTCACGGGGCGTGACCTGAGGACCTGCTCGGCGAGACCGGCCGCGGAATACCACGTCCCGCCGGCCTGGCCGCCAGGGAGTACTCCCACCCTCACCTTGTCCAAGGTTCCCTCCGGCGACAGAGGGACGCCGTCCGACACGTTTTGCAGGAAGAAGAGCATGCCGTTGTGTACCCAAGGTCCGGTGGTAGTCTGGCCCGATGGCCCGGTCCGGCTGACCAGTGGACCGTCCGGTGCGCTGGCCCTGACCTCCACGAACTCGGTGCGGCGAGATCTCCAGGACAACGTCACGGAGGTGGTTGCCTGATCATCCCGAACCAAAGCCGGATTCGGAAACGCCCTGATGGATCCGCTGGGTGCGGCCGATGCGATGCCGCGCGCCAGGTTCCGCAAGGACATCTTCATTTGTCGGAAACCCGCAACAGCTCACCCTCCGTGTTGGACCGCTGTCGTCTCAACCGGCGTAGCGCAACTTGTCTCTTGAACCAATACCACAGGTTTTCCGTCCGTTCCAACTCGGCTTCGACATGGCCAAGCTCCGACTCCAGAGCCTTGATCCTGTTTCGCTGACGGACCTCCTTTCGGTTCAACTCGTACTTACGGTATAGGAGTGGTAGAACCTCGGAGAAGTCGTACTTGTACCTGCCGCTTTCGGAGGCGGCTTCCGAGTGCCACGTGAATTCGCAAGTAACTCTGGGTATGTGAGCGAAGGCGTATTTCCGTGACACGCGAATCCACAGGTCCAGGTCTTCGAGGGCGGGCAGCGTCTCGTCGAACAACCCGACCTCCTCGACGCAACGCACGTCGTGCATCACGCACAAGATCGGAACGTAGTTGCTCTCCAGGATTTCGTCCGCATCGAACTCCCAGGAGTACGGGACATCCCGGTCAGTCGTCACCCACTCTCCTTCCCGTTCGGCTTGGCGCACCCGGCAGGCATCCGTGTACGCGACCCGGAACTCGCCACGCTCGAGGAGTTGAACGAGCGCTTCCAGATGGTCGGGGTAGTAGACGTCATCGTCGTCGAGGTAGGCAATGTATTTCCCGCGCGCCGCGCGAATTCCGCTGTTGCGGGAGGCTGCCGGTCCCAGGTTCACAGGGTGGGCGACATGGCGGATCGTCTCCCCACACGACAGGGAGCGCAGCACCGGCTCGACGTCGGCGCCCGCGTCGTTGACGACGATGACCTCGAAGCTGCGGAAGGTCTGATCGAGGATGCTCTGAACGGCTCGTCTGAGCAGAGCGGATCGGCAGTAAGTGGGAATGACGACGGAGACGAGCGGGGTTTCGGCGGCATGGCAGTCGCTCATAGTGCAGGCCCCCCAGGGGCCCTGCGCGAAAACAGTCGTGCGCGAAGCTACCGGGTGAGTCCTTTAGCGCCGCGCGCGTCGTGGCCCACCGCAGGCTTCGTGCCCGACCGTCTATAGATCATACCGTTTCCGGTGCGGAAGTGCTTTAGGGGTCGCGATCTCCACCGGCGTCCCTGTCGGTTCGGGGGATAGCCATGTAAGCGAGCAGTTTCGCTTCCCGGCGGCCTTGCGTAACGGTGTCGAGAATGAGGCCGCAGGCGAAACTGAGCAAGGCGGAAATGGCGATGCCGGTCGCAAGAATCGCCGTCGGGAAACGCGGAACAAGTCCCGTTTCGAGGTACGTGACCACCACCGGAATTGCCAGCAGGACCGACGTCAGCAACAGGGCGCCGCCGATCAGTGAATAGAACCACTGGGGGCGCTCGGTGCGGAACAGCCGCAGAATCATCAGCAGAATGCGGAAGCCGTCGCGGTAGGTGTGGAGCTTGCTGTGCGAACCCGCCGGGCGGGGCTTATAGACCGTGTCGATCTCCTGCGCCGGCAGATTGAGCGTCAGGGCGTGCACCGTCAACTCGGCCTCGATCTCAAACCCGCGACTCACGTTCGGGAACGATTTGACGAAGCCCCTCGAGAAAACACGGTAGCCGGACAGAATGTCCGTGAAGGTGCGCCCGAAAAGCAGTTCCACCGCGCGGCGAAACATCGTGTTGCCCAGGGCATGGCCTCGAGGATAGGCCTGGCGATCGGCGGGAACGCGGCGTCCCACCACCATGGCCAGACGGTTGTCAACCAGGGTGCGGACCAAGGCGGGCGCCGCGGCGGTGTCGTAAGTGCCGTCACCGTCGATCGTGACGTAAACGTCGGCTTCGACCTCGCTCATCATGCGGCGCATGACGCTGCCTTTCCCTTGCCGCGATTCGGAGCGTACAATCGCGCCCGCGTTGGCCGCGATCTCTCGCGTGCGGTCCCGGGAATTGTTGTCGTAGACGTAGATCCGGGCGTCGGGCAGGCCGGCCCGCAGGCCCTTGACCACGGCTCCGATTGCGACCTCTTCGTTGTAGCAGGGGATCAGAACGGCGATGCGAATCTCAGTCGAGGGTGTCCCCCGGTCGGTTGCCATGAGGTTCAGTATCCTCTATTCGAAAGGCTCGCCGGCGGTGCCCCGGAGTTCGGGCTTTCTAGCGCCCCAGCGGAACCAGGCCCAACCGGTCGAGCTCCACGTATCGCGCGTATT
Source organism: Bryobacterales bacterium (assembly GCA_963841635.1). Classification (GTDB taxonomy): domain Bacteria; phylum Acidobacteriota; class Terriglobia; order Bryobacterales; family Bryobacteraceae; genus DASWZN01. The sequence continues at coordinate 4,376,655 of CAWJDO010000002.1, read as the reverse complement.
CGAAATCGCCGGTGAAGGTGAAACCGAATTCCGGATACACGCCGGTGGCTCCTTCGGGAGCGGTCACATTCGCCCCGAGCCGCCTCCAGCGGGCGTCACAGGTCGCATTTACAGCTACACGGGTCGAGGTCCCGTTGTCCCCGTCACGGCCGGTGAAGCGCAGATTGATCAAGGGCGTCACGTACAGACCCGAACAGAGCACGTCGAAGGAGAACCCGTAGGTCTGCCCCGGCTCAACCTGGACCCTGGCCCCGGGGAAAGCGGCCATGGCGTCCCGGTTCTGGCGGGCCTGGGACGGGCCGGGGAGGGCGACGTGCAGCGCTCGCCGTCCCTCCGCCGCAGGTGGATAGCCCAGCGGGTCGGAGCCGACATCCACTCCCTGGGCGGCGGCGGGTTTCCAGGGAGAGGCGGGGGAGAGACCGTTCTCGAAGGTCGGATCGACCCCTTCGAGAATACCCGGCCGATAGGGAGTGTCCGCGCTCACGAGCCTGGCTGGGACGATTCGCCCCGATGGCTTCTCCCCTGGAGCGAGGAGCCGGATCGCGGTCGCGCCCCGACCCTGGTAGAGGATCTCCCCGGCGCGATCGAGGAAGCCGGACGCGAGAAATGGAATGGTGGCCGCTGCTTCGGTGGGATCGTCAACCACGACGTACGCGATATCCAGTTTCCGAAGTATCTCCCGGTACTTATCGTCGGACTCGTGCTCGTAGACGAAGGACGCGCGCGGCGCCGTCCAGGCGACCATCGCCGGACAGAGGTAACCGTACTCGTTCAGAATCGTCAGCACGCCCCGAGAGGATGACCAGCAGGCCTTACCCACCGCGCCAAATGCAGGATAGACCGACAGGATCCGCTCGCGGTACTCGCGTCTTGACTCCATCCCGAAAATGACCTGGAAGGGGATGCGCTCCGGGATGTTGTAGTAACTCGCAAGCCAGATGACCAGCGAGGGACAGGCGACCAGGACGCCAACCATGGTCAGCGCGGTTCGGCGCTGAGCGGAACCGAGCGATTCCAGGACGCGGCAGAGAGAGCCCGCCGCGATCAGCGCGACCAGCGGCAGGACCGGCGCCATGTAGCGCAAGTACTGCGTTCGAAGAAACCACGCGATCGTAAAGAGCACCGCAATCGAAATCGCCCAGCGCAGTTCCTTCTTCAACCAGGGCCAGGCCACACATCCCACCACCGCCAGAACCAGGAACGGCCCCAGCACGTACGGATGCAAGGCCTCGATGAAACGATCCCCGTGAAAGCTGATATTCCACGGCAGCGCCATCAGGGCACCGATACCGTGGCCCATCCCGAAAATGCCGAGGTTCATCCACTCATTTGTGGACGGGAGGCCGGGGGCCCGGAAGATTCGGTTCAGGAACGGGTACACCGGGTTGCCCGTCTCGACATAGCGGAGCAGGGGCCAGACGCACCCGACGGGAAGGGCGCCGGCCCCAAAGAACGCCACGAAAAGCACGCAGTCGCGGAAACGCCGCGCGAGGCAGGCTGCCGTTGTCAGCGTGATCAGCAGAGCCATGACGAACAGCGCGGTGTTGAGCTTTGCCCCTAACGCGAACCCCGCGAGCGCTCCCGCCAGCACCGCCAGGCGCCAATTGGGGCGACGCATCCAGCCAAAAGCGACGATCGCGCAGAGGAACGAGAAGAACGCGGCATCCAGGTCCACGTAGCCCGTCGTCGCCAGCCATGCGATGAGAGGCGTCGTGGCCCAGAACAGAACGGACGTCCACGCGGCCTCGCGCCCGAACAGGCGGCCGGCAAAACCGGCCAGGGCGAACGCCGTCAGCACGCCGGTGCTGCCATTCAAAAAAATCGCCGTGGTTTCCCCACCCACCAGGAATGCGAAAGTGTGCAACATTTCCACGCCCTGGTAAAAATAAGACTGAATCACGTCGGGAAGAAGCACGAACCGGTGCGCGGCAACATGCTGCAGCGGACCGTACAGGTGATAGTGGAGATCGTCGAACTGGACGGTCGGCGCCATCGTCTGAACCGCACCGATAGACAGAAAGACGAGCACTACGGCCAGAACGAACGGACCCTCGCCGGCCTGGGCCGCCAGGATCCGGGGCACGCCGCGCCAGATACCTTTCGCGCCGCGCCAGATGGACCGGTGCGTGGCGCCAAGGAGTACAGCCAGCGTGCCGAACGCAATCAACGGATAGAGAAGGTGGAGGAGTCCGAGCAACAGCGTGAAGTGGCTGAGCAGGCCCAGACCGAGTCCGGTTGCCAATGCGCCGCGCTCGAGGACGGAGAAATCGGCTTCGATGCCGAACCAGCCGAGCACGGCTTTTCCCGTCCCGAACGCGGCGAGCAAGATCAGCAGTGCGGCCGCGATCTGGAGGAGCGTGTGACTGGCCGCCGCAGCGGACCCGACGAACAGAACTGCGGCCACCGAGAAAGCGATCGACGCGCGCCGGCGCTGGGCGGGGCTCCCCCGGAAGGACAGCAAGGCGGCCACCAGCACCAGTCCGAGGCACACAAGCACGACCCCGAGCGTGGTCTCGGCTCCGAGGTATCCCTGGTGGCGCAGGCTGTTTACCGCGGCTCCCCAGAAACGAGCGGACACCGCGGCCGCCACACAAACTACGCCAATGAGCCTCTTGTTGCGAATCGTTGCCCGCCTCCGGGAAGCACTGGCTATCGTAGCATGGGCTTCCTGCCGGGCAGCTAAATTCGTGCGCCCGGCCGAGCCGCGACCGTTTGACAGAGCCGCGACCGCAATGTGGTTGGCAGCCGTTACCGAGCCGCGACCGCAAGGGAGCGGACCCTGCGCCGGCTCAAAGCTCTTCCACGGCGAACAACGCCAAATTCTCTCCTTGACAGCTTAGGAGAGTCTGCGTATACTCCTAATTAGTTTAGGAGTGCGCATGGCAGACCACGCACAGCTTCTTCCAGGAACTCTCGACCTTCTCATTCTGAAGGCAGTCTCTCTCGGTCCTCTCCACGGCTACGGGGTGCTCCTGCGCATCGGGCAGATTTCGGAGCGGGCTCTGCTTATCGAGCAGGGAGCGCTCTATCCGGCACTCTTCCGCCTGGTGCGCCAGGGCCTTCTGAAAGCAAGTTGGGGGACATCGGACAACAACCGTCGCGCCAAGTTCTACGAGCTCACCACCTTGGGCCGCAAGCGCCTGCGGGAGGAAACGGATGGTTGGAACCGCCTCGCCACCGCCATCGCCTCAGCCCTCGCTGCCGAACCGGAGGAAATATGAGACTCCTGGCCTACCTGCGTTCTCTTGCCTCCAGGTTTTTTCATCGGCCCCAGGTCGACGAGGAGATGGAGGAGGAGCTTCGCGCCCACATCCAGTACCGCGCCGACGATCTGGAGCGTTCCGGACTGGATCGTGCTGAGGCGGAACGCCGCGCGCGCCTCGAGTTCGGCGGCCACCAGCGGTTCAGGGAAGAATGCTACGAAGCGCTCGGCGGTGACTTCATCGAGACACTGATAAAGGATGTGCGCTTCAGCGTTCGCGTCTTGCGCAACTCTCCCGGATTCACAACCGTCGCCGTTCTGACGCTGGCACTGGCGATCGGTGCGAACGCCGTGGTCTTTGGAGTGTTGAACGGGCTGATCCTCCGCCCGCTCAACGTGCCTCAGGCCGAGAACCTCTACGGAACGGAGTACGGCGCCGGGTCCGGGTGGCAGTCGTATCCCAACTATCTCGACCTGCGCGATCGCAACCGCAGCTTCGATGCCTTGGCGGCTTTCAACTTCGCCTTCGTAGGTCTGGACACGGGCAAGTCTCCCTCTCCCGCCACGGGCTTTGCGGTAACTGGAAACTACTTCGACGTCCTCAGGGTTCGGCCGTATCTTGGGCGTTTCTTCCACGCCTCAGACGAGCGCGGCCCCAACAGCGCGCCGTACATCGTGCTCACGCACGCCTATTGGCACACCCATTTTCAGGACGACCGGGGCGTAGTGGGCCGTGTGGTCCGGCTCAACAACCATCCGTTCACCATCGTCGGCGTAGCGCAGCCGGAGTTCCGCGGGACTCTGTCATTCATTTCTACCGACTTCTTTATGCCGATTGTGAACCAGGAGCAGGCCAACGGCGAGGCCCTACTAACCAATCGCGCAACTACCGGTGGGGTCTTCGAGGTGATCGGACACCTGAGGCCGGGAGTTACTCCGGATCAGGCTGTCGCCGACGTCAACGCCGTGGGTGCCTATCTCGAAAAGATCTACCCCAAAGAGTTCCCTCACAAACGCTCTTCCCTGGAGTTGCAGGGCCTCAGTAGTTTTCGCCGTCCGGCGGAGGCGTTCGTGGGGGGATTGATGCTGCTTGCCGGCTTGATCCTGCTGGCCGCATGCGCCAACCTGGGCAGCCTGTTTGCGGCTCACGCTGCCGACCGCGCCCGGGAGGTCGCGCTCCGGCTCGCGCTTGGCTCCAGCCGCCGGCGCATTTTGCGCCAGCTATTGACCGAAGCCGTGCTGATCTCGCTCGTTGGGGGAGCCGCGGGACTCCTGGCCAGCGTCATTCTGTTGCGCCGGCTCTGCACATGGCAGCCCTTTGCCGGGACCGGCGTCCACGTGCCCGCGGAGCCGGACGCGGCAGTCTACCTGGTCGCTTTGGCTTTGGCGCTGGCGTGCGGATTCCTCTTCGGCATTGTCCCGGTTCGCCAGGTGCTCAGGACCGACCCGTACCAGATCGTCAAGTCGGGATCGGCAGGCGCGCCCGGCCGCCGCATCACGGTTCGGGACGTGTTGCTCGCCGTGCAGATTGCGATTTGTGCGGTGCTGGTGACCTCTTCGCTGGTCGCCGTGCGTGGACTGGTGCGCTCCTTGCACGGCAACTTCGGCTTCGAGCCGCGGAACACAATGCTGGTGAGCGTCAACCTGGCGGCTGCCGGCTATAGCGGCGCAAGAGTGCCTGACATGCAAAGGCGCATGATCGATGCGCTGGAGACGATTCCCGGCGTCGAGCATGCGGGATTAGTGAATGGCTACCCTCCGCTGGTATATACCGCCGGAACCAAAGTAAATGTCTTCAAGGACGATGCCATCGATCTAAGGCAATCGAATGCCGCCGCCATGCCATTCAACTACGACATATCTCCTGGATACTTCGGCGCGGCTGGAACACGCTTGTTGGCGGGCAGACCGTTCTCCTGGCATGACGACAAGAACTCTCCGGCCGTTGCCGTAGTGAACCGGGAGTTTGCCGCCAAAATGTTCGGTTCCGTAACACGCGCAGTCGGCGGACACTACAGGACCCAGGACGGGCTTCGCGTCCAGGTCGTGGGCGTTGTCGAAGACGGCAAATATAGGCTCCTTGCCGAAGACCAACAGGCGGCGGTGTTTCTCCCCTCCCTGCAGTCGCCGGCGAAGCAGGCGTATCTGGTTGTGCGCTCGCACCGCGAACCTCGACAGCTTGCCGCGGCCATGAGGAGTAAGCTGCTCGAGTTGGACGCCGGGCTGCTGCTTGACACCAGGTCCTGGGACAGCCTGCTGGCCGTGGTTCTGTTTCCGTCGCGTGTGGCCACGGTCGCCCTGGGCGTGCTCGGCATGATGGGCGCCATGCTGTCCATCACGGGGATCTTTGGGATGGCCGCGTATTCGGTCAGCCGTCGGCTGAAGGAATTGGGAATTCGTCTCGCTCTGGGCGCGCAGCCCCGGGAGGTGCTGCAAGCTGCCTTGGGACGGGCGTTCAAACTGCTCGCTCTTGGTTCGGCGGCGGGACTGATTCTGGGAATGCTGGCGAGCCAGGTGCTGGCCAACATCGTGTATCAGGCAAACCCCCGCGATCCATTTGTATTAGCCGGCGTTGTTCTCGCTATGTTCTCCGTGGGGCTGCTGGCTACGTGGATTCCAGCGCAACGGGCGCTGTCGATCGATCCCGTAAGACTGCTGCGTGAGGAGTGAACGATGAAAGCCGCCGTCTATCGCCGATACGGACCTCCGGAAGTCGTTCACGTCGAGGAGGTCGAAAAGCCTTCCCCCAAAGACGATGAAGTCCTTGTTCGCGTCCATGCCACCACGGTTGCCGCGGCGGATTGGAGGCTGAGGAGAGCCAAGCCGTTCCTGGTGAGAATCATCAGCGGCCTTTTGCGGCCGAAGAACCGGATCCTGGGAATGGAGTTCTCCGGAACCGTCGAGTCGGTGGGCAAGTCCGTGACCGGCTTCCGCGCGGGCGATCGGGTTTTCGGTTCCACCGGGTTCGCATTTGGCGCCCACGCCGAGTACCTGTGCGTGTCCGAAACCGGCAGGTTAGCGATCAAGCCGGTCAACATGACGTTGGAGGAAGCCGCGGCGGTCCTGTTCGGCGCGACCTCGGCGCTGCATTTCCTCAGGCTGGCGAATATCCGGCCCGGGCAGAACGTGCTCATCTACGGGGCTTCGGGGAGTGTCGGCGTTTTCGCGGTTCAACTGGCCAAACACTTCGGTGCTCACGTAACCGGCGTCTGCAGCACCGCCAATCTGGAACTGGTGAAATCCCTCGGGGCCGACGAGGTGGTTGACTACACCAGGGAGGACTTCTCGAAGGGCGGCCGCGTCTACGACGTGGTCTGCGACACCGTCGGAAAGAGCGGTTTCTCGCGCACCCTGAGATGCCTCAAGCGCGGCGGCTTCTATCCTCGGATCGGCGCTTCGGGGGGACTGCCGACCATCCTGGGAGGGATGCTGCGCGGCATGTGGATCTCCGTCACCGGCGCCGCGAAGGTCCTTGGCGGGGTGGCGCGCGGTGCACCAGGGGATCTGGCTTTTTTCAAGAAGCTCATCGAGGCCGGAGAGCTACGAACGGTGATCGAGAAGCGCTATCCGCTGGCCGAGATCGCCGACGCACACCGCCATGCGGAGGCCGGCCACAAGAAAGGGCACGTGGTCGTCCTCCTCGAACAGCCTTGAGCTCCTCGAACAGCCTTAGGTCAGCTCGCCCCGACCGCCAGGCCTTGCTCGATTTCAGTAACGTCGTCCGCGCTGAGTTCGATGTCGGCGGCTCCGGCGACACCGCGCGCTTGCCGCGCGCTGCGGATGCCGACAATCGCGCCCGTCACGGCAGGATTCCGCAGGGTCCACGCGATGGCCACCTCGCCCGGCGTAGCGCTGTGCCGGGCGCCGACGGCGCGCAGAATCTCAACCAGGCGCAGGTTGCGGGAAAGCTGCGTCTCCCGGAAGTTCGTGCTGTGCTTGCGCCAGTCATCTTCCGGGAATGCGGCGATCCGTTCCCGCGTCATGGCGCCGCTCAGCAGGCCGGAGGCCATGGGCGAGTAAACAACGACGCCGATCCGGTTCTCCAGGGCGAAGGGAAGGACCGCCGACTCCACATCTCTCGCCAGAAGCGAATACGGCGGCTGCACCGAAACGACAGGAGCCACGTTCAGGGCGCGCCGCATCTGCCGCGCGTCGAAGTTCGACACGCCGATGTGGCGGATTTTCCCTTCGCGCTTGAGTTTCGCCATCTCGCCAATGGCCTCTTCGATCGACCCGGGCGATGCACTCTCCGGTTGCCCGTGCCACGCCGGCCAATGGATCTGGTACAGATCGATGCTGTCCAGTCCCAACCTTTTCAGGCTGGCTTCGGCCTCCCCCCGGATCGAGTCGCCGTGCAGATTGTGTACGATCTTCCTGGACTTGTCCCACACCAGGCTGCACTTGGTGAAGACATAAGGCCGCGTCTGAAGACCTTGGATCGCCTTGCCGACCATAGTCTCCGAGTGGCCCAGCCCGTAAGCGGCTGCGGTGTCGATCCAGTTCATCCCGTGGTCCAGGCCCGCGTGGATCGCGGCAATGGACTCCTTGTCGTCCTGCGCGCCCCAGCCGAATTCCCAGTTCCCTCCGCCGATGGCCCACGCTCCAATGCCAAGCGGCGTAATGCTTAGATCGCTCTCTCCAAGCGTTCGTAAGGTCATCTTCGATTCTCCTCACCGATGCGTTGCATCCAGCGGGCCAACCTCCAATCCCGCCGCGGCATGTGCCTGAGAGGGCCTGCGCCCCTCCCCCTCCTGAGATCTCGCGATTCCGCGAACCCAGGTCGCGACCCCCGGCCGCCACAGCCCACGCGCTCAATATGATCGGCGTTTGATACGCCGTTTGCATTTACGTTGGCAACCGAGGCTGGACGCTATGTGGATTGTCCGAGATCCGGGCGGGCGTTCGTCAGCGTGAATTGCGCGGCGCTGCCGCATCACTGGTCCAGCCACCGCCGGTTGCAGTAGTCCACCGATCCGTCCGGCAACGCGGTCCATGCCAAGTGCGGAATGATGTCCACCGCCGGGCCAAGCGACTCCCCGACGCCCTCGGCCGTCTGGCGTGTTCGCGCCGCGGAACCGTGACCTTCTGGCATACCGCTGGGGTTTTCCCGGCCTTCGTTATACAGATTATAGCTTGCCGGCCGGAGGGCGGGCTTGAGCCCGCGTGGGGCCTCAGCCCCGCTTCCTTAGCTCGCGAACTCGGGAATCGGGAGGGGCCGGAATGATAGCGAGGAACTCAGAGTCGGCACGAATTCCAGCGGTTCACCCGACGGCTGTGCGTCCCTGGCTGACCATGAACGCACGCACCAAAAAGCGAGTCGCAAAAGGTCTCGACGGAGCCCTATTTAGGGCTTGACCCTCGGTGCAGCGGGCTTCAGCCGCGCCCTCATATTGCGCGCGCGAGGGCGGCACCAGGCCCGATAAGTACGGCGTAACAACGGGGAAGTCCATGTCTAAGATGAACCACGGGTCGTTCCTGAGGATCACATCGATGTTCCTGGCGCCAGTTCGCCTTCGCAGTTCCTCCAGCGCATGCTGAGCCAGGGCCTCGGTCGGCCGATCCTGGAGCACCAAGTAGAAGCTGAGTCTTGCACCAGACTCCACATCGTGAGTCCGGGGGACATTCTCGACTGCGACGTGCACCAGACGCAGTGTCTCGCCGTCGATCACAACCGAATAAGGATCTGGCCCCTTGAGCACGCGGGACTCTATCTCCCCGTTTGGGTGGAGGATTCGCACGGCAGAAGTTCCATTCAGTTCCAGAAGCTCTGCGGACGCCGGCAGGCCCCCACCCATCTTCTTGTACAACACACCCCACCAGTCATAGGTGACGTCATACGTGCACTTGCAGTTCGGTCCCCTTGGGTCGTCCAGGCCCAGTCCTGAGTAGATCTCAAGCCGTGCGATTGGAAACCGGCGGCCCACCTCTGAGAGGAACGACTCAAACCGTTGATTAAGACCCTCAGCGGTGAACTGTTCAGGGCGGACGAGTATGGCGCGGGTTACAGCCCCCGTGAAAACCTGGTCCTCAAGCACCCGGTCCTGTGCGGCGGCGCCCAATGGCAGAATCCCGGCGAGCAACAACAGTGTCAGCACACGTAACATCTTTCGTCATCCTTCCACGCCAGCGAGAATCCGTCTCGACCAATCCGGCCCACGCCAGCATCGCAGGAGCGGTCAACCCGGTCAGCACTCGCTACGAGCTTTCGCGAAGGCCTCCGATTCGCAATCGAAACTCGCCGGGCATTAGTACCCTATTCCCGACCGCCCATGCCCGGCGCTCTTCTTGTCTCCACAGCCGCCGAGAATCCAGTCTTGGAAACTAGCGGAGCCGTGGTCTTTGGCCATGTCGGTCAGTTTTTCGTCCGACAAGGTCCTCACGCTGTGCATCGCCTCCTCGACGAGGATCCCTGCCTGCAGGACTGGTTTATGGTCGAAGAAGTTACCAGAAACCTGCACCACTGGCGCACTGGGTGGCCGAGCTGAACCTGCTCGAGACGCTGTGGCCGTAGTCGTCGTGAGCAGCCATCGTGTTGGCCGCGATGTCATAGGAGAAGTTGAGAAGCAGCGCTCCACACGCCCCCTCACTGGCCGTGCCAGGTCGAACACACGTATCGTGCTGCACGGCCGCCGCAACTGAGAGTCAACGAACGGAGGAATTCCTCCTTGCTTGGAGGGGACTGCTCAGCTTGAAACGGATACACCAGGGGATAGCCGCTGACGTCCAGGAACCAGGTGTCGTTCCGGACGTATAGCTCAATATCCCGAAGCGGGATCAACTGGTGCAGCCGAGTAAGGAGGGCGAGGCCCGCTTTCGAGTCGGGCTGGCGATCGCTCCTCGCAAACACTTCGACCGAATCGTGATCCAGGCCCTTGGCCTCCGCCAGCGGAATCCGTCTGAAGGTGAAGTGAAGCAGACGGAAAGTGCCGAGATCCGTTACGATCTCGAGCGGGTCAGAACCGGCAAGCGATGTCCTCGTCACGTTTCCCTGGACGTCCCGGAGTTCGAGGACAGCACCGCTGCCCATCACACAGATCCGCGCGAACGGGCCGGGCCGCCAAGTCTCGAATCCGTGGCGCCACCAACTGTACCCTGAGTGCGAGAGCAGGAGGTAGTGGAACGGAGGGTAGTCGTCCTCGGGAAAGATGCCTACATCAACAAAGGCATGGCCAGCAGCCTCCCTAAGAACTTCGCGGCCGATCTTCTCTGCGACTGCGTATGTGATCTGATCGCGCGGCAGAACAATGTCTCCCCACATGTAGCGCGAATCACTGAATCTGGAGTGCCAGTGATAGGGCAGCGCACCGACTTGGTCGGAACCGAAACTGAGGGCAATGAGAAGCGCGACGAGCATGCTATTCCGTGGGTGGGCCTCCGCAAGATTACCAATTTGAACAGGCCTAAACTAAAATGCGCTCGGACCGACGCCGCCAAACATGGTCACACCAGGAGTCTTTCTCGATTTGCCCTCGTTTCAGTCGCTTGCGAATGCCGATGGGGTAACAGCGATCCGCCACGAGTTACTCTCGAGTCGGTGGACTCATGTCTCCAGCCTTTTGTGTCTCAAAACCCAACACTCCTCCCATTCATCACTTTTCATCGCTTCTACAGACCCGCCGCCCGCCCGGCCCACCCCACCGGAGATGCGCCAGCACCGAACCGCACCCCGCCCGTTCATCACTTTTCATCGCTTCGACAGGCGCCCCGCCGCCCGCCACACGAAACACAAAAATGCACCATGAACCCAAGCATGCCCCCCAACCTCGCCGGCTCCCCCATCCCAATCCCACCACCGGCCCCCTCCCTGGCCGCCTCACAACGCCCGTCAGAACCGGCTCCTGCGCATCGCGAACCGGGAGAAGTTGGTATGATAACGAGGAACTCAGGGCCGGCATGAAGTCTAGTCTTTCAAGCGCGGGGGTGCTTGTCGTCGTGGTGGTCGTGCTGGCCATCACGGTGGTCGCCCACTCCCTCATGGCAGGTCTGCCGTTTTCGCAGCGAATGGTGCTCTACTCGATCGCCACGCTGGTCTTGTTCGTGGTCGTCTACCGGCTGACCACCGCTGTCACCTACTGGCGGCGTACCGAGGAAGCGTACCGCCTCATCTTCGAGGACGCCTCGGACGCCATCGCGATCGCCTCTCCGGCCTTGAAGATCCTCGAGGTCAACGGCCGGGCCAGCGAGGTGTTCGGCTATTCGCGCCAGGATCTTCTCAGCATGAATCTGAAGGACCTCCTGCAGTTGGAAGATCCCGCGCCCGGTCCCGCCAAGCTGGAGCGCGTACTTGGAAGAGGAGAGACGGCCCTCTACGAGCGCCGCTTCCGCGGACCGGACGGCGGAACCATTACCGCGGAGATCGGCGTGCGCGCGCTCCGCGATGGCCGGCTCATAGCGATCGGCCGCGACGTCACCGCACGCCGGCGCGCCGAGGAGGCCTTACGCGCCAGCGAGGCTCTGACCCGCAGCGTGGTCTATAGCGCCGTGGACGGCATCATTACTACCGATGAGACCGGCGCCATCCAGTCCTTCAACCCCGCGGCCGAGCGGATGTTCGGCTACACCGCCGAAGAGGTGATCGGAAAGAACCTCTCCGTCCTGATGGCGCAGCCCGACAGCGTGCGCCATGATTCGTACATCCGGGCGTATGTCGAAGGCGGCAGGAAAAAGGTTATCGGGATCGGCCGGGAGTCCCAGGCGATCCGGAAGGACGGCACCACTTTCCCGGTCGAGCTGGCGGTGAGCGAGATGCTGCTTCCCGGCCGCCGCATGTTCACCGGCATCCTGCATGACATCACGAACCGCAAGGCAGCCGAGGCAGCTCTCAGGGACACCAACGTCAAGCTCCAGGCCGTGATCGAGACCTCTCCCCTGGCCATCGTGACGCTGGATCTGGAAGGCAGGGTGGTGGCCTGGAATCCCGCCGCCGAGCGCATGTTCGGCTGGAGTGCAGCCGAGGCGCTGACTCAGGTGCTGCCTATCGTGCCGGAGGCGGAGCGTGCCGAGCTTCTCACGCAAATCCACACCGGCGAGCTGCTGTCGGGAGTCGACAAACGCCGCTTGCGCAAGGACGGCTCGCTGATCGACGTGACGCTGTGGACCGCGCTACTCCGCGATCCCGCGGGTGAGATGAGCGGCGTGATGGGCATCTACGCCGACGTCACCCAAAGCAAGCAGCTCGAGGAACAGTTCCGGCAAGCGCAGAAGATGGAGGCGGTGGGGCGCCTGGCGGGCGGCATCGCGCACGACTTCAACAACATCCTTACCGTGATCACCGGGTACGGCGAGATGGTTGCGGAGAGGGTCGTGGACGATCCGGTGATGAGCGAAGAGTTGCAGGAGATTTTGAAGGCGGCCGACCACGCCACCGTGCTGACCAGCCAGTTGCTCATCTTCAGCCGGCGTCACGTGGTGAGCCGCGAGTCTCTCGACCTCAACACCGTCGTGGCAAAGCTCGAGCGGATGCTGCGCCGCATCATCGGCGAGGACGTGGAACTGGTCACGGTGCCCGCGGCCGCCCTGGCTCGCGTGCGGGTGGATGCGGCCCAGGTCGAGCAGGTGGTCATGAACCTGGCGATCAACGCGCGCGACGCCATGCCCGCCGGCGGCCGCCTGACCATCGAGACCGCCAATGTCGATCTCGACCCGGCGTACAGCCGCGGCCACATCGGTGTCAAAGAGGGCCGGTATGTGATGCTGGCCGTCAGCGACACCGGCAAAGGCATTCCGCCCGAGGTCCGCAGCCGCCTTTTCGAGCCCTTCTTTACCACCAAGGAGCGCGGCAAGGGAACCGGCCTGGGTCTCTCCACCGTCTACGGCATCGTCAAGCAGAGTGGAGGCGAGATCTGGGTCTATTCGGAGCCCGGTAAGGGGACGACGTTCAAGATCTACCTGCCGCAAGTAGCCGAAGAGGAGCCGCAGCCCGCGCGGGCGGCCGAATCTCCTGTCGAGCGCGGCGACGAGACCGTCCTGCTGGCCGAGGACGAGCCGGGAGTGCGGGCGCTGGCGCGCGAGATACTTCGCCAGCACGGATACCAGGTCCTCGAGGCCATGGACGTCAACGATGCCCTGCGCATCTGCCGCGAGCATCCGGAGGGCATCGACCTGTTGTTGACCGATGTCGTCATGCCGGTGATGAGCGGCCGCGAACTGGCCGAGCGCGTCGCCGGGATCCGGCCCGAAATCAAGGTGCTCTACATGTCCGGCTACACCGACAACATTGTGGTGAATCACGGCGTCACCTCGATCGACAAAGAGTTCCTGCAGAAGCCCTTCACGCCCCGCTCGCTGGCCCGCAAAGTGCGCGAGTCGCTCGACCGTACGGCGTAACCCCGTCTGGCCATCTAGCAGCACCGAACCGCGACCGTGAGGGAGCGGACGGCGGCTTCTTTGCGACGAGCGACGCAGGCCGCCCCAGCGGCCCCCGAGACGGCCTAGCCCCGTCTGGCGGTCTAGCAGCACCGAACCGCGACCGTGAGGGAGCGGACGGCGGCTTCTTTGCGACGAGCGACGCAGGCCGCCCCAGCGGCCCCCGAGACGGCCTAGCCCCGTCTGGCCATCTAGCAGCACCGAACCGCGACCGTGAGGGAGCGGACGGCGGCTTCTTTGCGACGAGCGACGGGCAACGAGCGACGAGCAGGCCGCCTTAGCGGCCCCCACCATTTGCCGCAAGGCGCCGTCTTGGAGCAAAATAGAATCAGCATCTGGGAGCGCTCGCCCTGTGCTGGGACCAACGAACCCGACATGCTTGTTAGTGCGCCAAGACGCGCGGTGTGGAGGCTCCGCGACCTTCCGCTGTATGCCAAAGGACTTGCGGTAGTTGCCCTGCCATTGGTGTGGGTCCTGGTTGTGGCCGGCGCCTTCTACCTGGTCCAGCGGGACACCCAGTCTGCCGGGAACTGGGTGAGGCACACCCAGGAGGTTCGCGGCCAGATCCAGCTCGTCCATACGCGCGTCGAGGAGGCGCAGACCGGAGCGCTGGGATACCGGCTGACTCACGATTCCGCATGGCTCGCGCCCTACCAGCGGGCTCAGCAGACTCTTCCCTCCATCCTCGACAGCCTCGAAGCCATGGTCCGGGACAATCCGCAGCAGGCCGCTCGTGTGCGGCAAATCCGGACTCTCGTCGCCGAACAACTGCAGAACCTGCACCCGCTGACCGCAGGCGGGCCGCCGGCAAAGGGCTCGAACCCGGCTCTCGCTGAAAGCGGGCAGATGCTGGAGGGCGTGCGGCAAGTCCTCGGCGAAACGATGAAGCAGGAGGACGATCTGCTGGCGGCGCGGCGCGCGACGGCTACGGCTACCCAGGCAAAGGCCTACGACGTGATCGTGGCGGGGGTCCTGCTTGCCCCGCTGTGCGGGGTGCTGGCCATGCTCCTGTTCACATCGGCCGTCGCCCGGCGCATCGAGGTTCTGGACGCCAACTCGCACCGCCTGGCGGAGGGCCGGCCGATTGTGGCCATGCGGTCCGGAAACGACGAGATCGGGCGCCTCGAACAGTCCCTCGGCGAGGCCGCCTCGCTCCTGGCCAGACGAGAGGCGGAACTGCGCCGCTCCGGCGACGAACTGGAGGCGCGCGTCGAAGAGCGCACCTCGGAACTGGCCGTCGCCAACCGGGCCCTCGAGGCGGAAGTGGCCGAGCGGAACCGCGCCGAACTGGAGCTCGCCGACGTGAACCGGCGCCTGGAGGCCGTCATCGACGCGAGCCCGCTGGCGATCATCCGGCTCGACCTGGAGGGCAACGTTCAGGGATGGAGCCGGGCGGCCGGGCAGATCTTCGGCTGGAGCGAGGCGGAGGTTCTCGGCAAGCCTCTGCCAACGGTTTCGGACGGCGAGTCGCAGGAATTCCATGCTCTTCTGGAGCGAACGGCTTACGGGGAGGTACTGACCGGATACACCACCCGCCGGCGGCGGAAAGATGGAACGCTGGCCGACATCCGGCTTTGGACCGCGCCTTTGTTTGCCAGCTCCGGCGAAGTTCGCGCCAAGATCGCCATCGTCGCCGACATCACGGATCAGGTCCGCCTGGAGCAACAGCTCACTCACTCCCAGAAGATGGAGGCCATGGGGCGGCTGGCCGGAGGCGTGGCGCACGACTTTAACAACGTGATCACCGTGGTCTCCGGCTACGGCCACATGATCCTCGAAGGCGTTCAGAACGATCCCGACCTGCGCGAGGCCGCCGAGGAGGTGCTCAAGGCCGCCTCGCGCGCCGCCGCCCTCGCCAATCAGTTGCTCACCTTCAGCCGCCACCAGGTCATCCAGCCGACGGTGATCGAGATCGACGCGCTGGTCCGCGACATGGAACGGATGCTCAGGCGGGTCATGAGCGATCGGATCGCCCTGCAAGTCGTCGCCCGCCCCGAAGTGGGTCTGGTGCGTGCCGACGTGGGCCAGATCGAACAGGTGCTGATGAACCTCGTCGTGAACGCGCGCGACGCCATGCCCGCCGGAGGGACCGTCACGATCGAGACCGCCAACGCCGTTTTGGACGAGAACTATTCACGCACCCACTCCGGCGTGGCCGCCGGGAACTACGTCATGCTGGCGGTGAGCGACACCGGAACCGGAATGGACCCCGAGACCAGGTCGCACATCTTCGAGCCCTTCTTCACCACCAAGGAACGCGGCAAAGGCACCGGCCTGGGGCTTTCAATCGTATACGGCATTATCAAGCAGCACGGCGGCGACATCTGGGTCTACAGCGAGCCGGACAAAGGGACGACATTCAAGATCTACCTGCCCCAGGTAGCAGCCGGCTCGGCCCCGGGCGCTGCGGAGGATGCCGCTTCCCCGCGCATTTTCGGGGATGAAACGGTGCTCCTGGTCGAAGACGAGCCGGGTGTGCGCAAGCTGGTGCGGGGCATCCTCGAAGAACACGGCTACAGCGTGCTCGAGGCCGCATCCGGCCGCGAGGCGCTCGAGAGGGACGCCGGCCACGAAGGCCGCATCGACCTCCTGCTCACCGATGTTGTCCTGCCCGAAATGAGCGGCCGCGACGTCGCGGACGCGCTGGCGCTCAGCCGCCCCGGGACCAAGGTGCTGTACCTGTCCGGCTATACCGACCACGTCGTGATCGACCGCGGCGTGCTGGCGGAGGGAGCGCGCTTCCTGCAAAAGCCGTTCACCCCCGAGATCCTGGCGCGAAAGATCCGCGAGGTCCTGGACGACAGGTCGCAAGCCGCGTAGCGCATCCCCACCATCGGCCATCGACCATTGGTAGTACCCTGTTTGAGGAAGGAACATCCTCTCATGAGCACCAGAAAGCAAGACGCACTGGAATACCATTCCAGGCCTCCCGCCGGCAAACTGTCCGTCACGCCTACCAAGCCTTGCCGGACGCAGCGGGACCTCAGCCTGGCGTACACACCAGGGGTCGCGGTCCCCTGCAAAGAGATCGAGCGCGATCCTAGCCTGGCCTACAAGTACACCGCCAAGGGCAACCTGGTCGGCGTGGTGTCGAACGGCACCGCGGTCCTGGGCCTGGGCAACATCGGCGCGCTGGCCGGCAAGCCGGTCATGGAAGGCAAGGCGGTGCTGTTCAAGCGCTTCGCCGATATCGACGTCTTCGACATCGAGCTGGCCAGCGAAGATCCCAAAGAAGTGATCCGCGCCTGCCAGTTGCTCGAGCCCACCTTCGGGGGAATCAACCTGGAAGACATCAAGGCGCCCGAGTGCTTCGAGGTCGAAGAAGAGCTGAAGCGCACCATGAAGATCCCGGTCTTCCATGACGACCAGCATGGGACCGCCATCATCTCCGGCGCGGCGCTCATCAACGCCCTCAGCATTGTCGGCAAGCCCATCGGCGAAGTCAAACTGGTATTCAGCGGCGCCGGGGCCAGCGCCATTTCCTGCGGCGAGCACTACATCCGGCTGGGGCTCAAGCGCGAGAACGTCACCATGTGCGACAGCAAGGGAGTCGTCTACGGGGGGCGCACCGAAGGCATGAACAAGTACAAAGCGCGCTTCGCGCGCCCGACCGAATTGCGGACTCTGACCGAGGCCCTCCAGGGCGCCGACGTCTTCGTCGGCCTCTCCTGCGGCAACTGCGTGGGCCCGGAGATGCTCATGGGCATGGCGCCGAATCCCATCGTGTTCGCGCTGGCCAACCCCGATCCCGAGATTCCCTACGACGTCGCGGTCGCGGCCCGGCCCGACGTCATCATGTGCACCGGCCGATCGGACTATCCCAACCAGGTGAACAACGTCCTCGGATTCCCCTTCATCTTCCGCGGCGCGCTGGATGTGCGCGCCACCAAGATCAACGACGAAATGAAGCTGGCGGCGACGTACGCCCTGGCCGCCCTCGCCAAGGAAGACGTGCCGGATTCCGTCCGGGCCGCTTACGGAATCGACCGCATCGAGTTCGGCCGCGAGTACATCATCCCCAAGCCGTTCGATCCCCGCGTGCTGATCTGGGAAGCCGCTGCGGTGGCGCGCGCCGCGATGGAAACCGGCGTGGCGCAGGTGACGGTCGATGTCGAGCAGTACAAGGAAGAGCTCGAACGGCGTCTCGGCAAGGCCCGCGAGATCATGCGCGTGATGATCCACAAAGCCCAGCGCAAGCCGATGCGCGTAGTCTTCCCCGAAGGCGAGGAGACCAAGATCCTGCGGGCCTGTCAGGTCCTGCTCGAGGAGAAGATCGCCCACCCCATCCTGCTGGGCCGCGAGCAGGTGATCTGCTCCCAGATCGAAGACTGCCACGTGCACCTCGAAGGCGCCACGATCATCGACCCCGACAAATCGCCCGACCGCGAGCGCTACGAGAAGGAGCTCTATCTACTGCGGCAGCGCAAAGGCATCACGCAGAGCGAGGCGCGCGAATGGATGGAGAACCGCAATATCTTCGCGGCCATGATGGTGCACACCGGCGACGCCGACGCGCTGGTAAGCGGCCTGACGCAGCACTACCCCGACGTCATCCGGCCCGCCCTGCACGTGATCTCGGTGCGCGAGGGCCTGCACAAGGTCTCTGGCGTATACATGCTGATCACGGAGAAGGGCGACATCTATTTCCTGGCGGATTGCACGGTCAATATCGAGCCCAGCTCCGAGGATCTGGCCGAGATCGCGATCTCAGCCGCCGAGATGGCGCGTCGCTTCAACGTCTGGCCGCGCGTGGCTATGCTGTCGTTCTCCAACTTCGGCAGCACGCGGCATCCGCTGGCGGAGAAAGTGCGGCGCGCGGTCGAGATCGTGCGTATGCGCGAGCCGCTGCTCATGATTGATGGCGAGATGCAGGCCGACACCGCGGTGACGCCTTCCATCATGGATGAGACCTATCCTTTCAGCACCCTCAAGGGCGGCGCCAACGTGCTGGTCTTCCCGAATCTCGAGGCTGGGAACATCGCCTACAAGCTGCTGGCGCGGATCGGCGGCGCGCAGGTCATCGGCCCGATCCTGATGGGCACTTCGAAGCCGGTGCACGTCCTGCAGCGCGGCTCCGACGTCGAGGACGTGGTGAACATCGCCACCATCGCCGTGGTGGACGCGCAGGAAGTCGCCCAGCGCACCGCGCCGTCGTTAGCCGACGCCGCCAGCCAGGCCGGAGAGGTGGAAGCCAAGTACTGAGGCGTGGGGCAGGCCGTGTGGCCTGTCCGTGGGCCAGACGGAAGCGCCGGTCCCAGCAGCCAGCCTGCAATATCGGAGACTCCCCGCTTGCCAGCCGAAGAGCGGCTGCCATCCGGATGGCGAAGGGCACCAGACCGTTTTGCTGACGATACGGCCCGACGAGATGCCGCCGGTTCTTTGGGGTGTTCACTCCCTGCACACAGGCACACCATGATTTAATAAGCTTGGCACCGGCGCTGTGTGGCGCTCGGCGTGCTTTCCAGATGGAGGTGTTGTGATGACCGCACAAGAGCCGCTCTCCGAGGATCTCGGTGGAGCCTTCCGGGCGATCGACGCGATGGTGGACCGCGTTGAGCGATTTAAGGCGGAGCCCCAGTTCACTGAGGAAGTGAATAAGCGCAAAAACCGCGCGCCGGACTTCACCCTGACCGACGAGCGACTTCTGGAGCGCCTGATAGCGCTTATTGCTTTCAGCAATAATGCGTCCGCCAAGAGCGTTGAAGACCTAGTGCAACGAGGGGTCTTCTCGCCGATTTTTCAAAACTACTCTGTTGAGAGAGCGGCAGCGCTCTCAGCCGACGACATCCTGTGTGCCCACTGGCACGAGATTGGAGCCATAAGATTCAAGCGCAAGGTCGATGCTATGGTGTGCTGCGCCAAGTGTCTCCTCAAGATTCGGGATCGGCACGGCTCACTCATGGGATATCTCAGGAGCGTCGGTCTGCCAAGTGCCGTCAAGTCGAGGTTGGATATTCAAGCGTTCTGGGAGGGCTTTAGCCGGGCCAAGGCGCATTTTCGAGAGGTGGACTTTCCTTACTTCAGAAACTTCACCAGCTTGTGCCACTTGCTCATGGACCAAGGCTTCGATTGCGCAAAACCCGACCTTGCTGTTATGAGCGCCGCTGTGGACCTTGGTATTGTGCCTCCGCCGCCAAGACAAAAGAAGAACCCCCAGAGAACAAGCGCCCACCCGGAACAAAGTCTGAGGAAGACGGCCGAAACCATCCAAGAGTATGCAGTGGCCCACGTCATACGGGTGCCTGTGATGGATTTGTACTTCCTGGTGAAAGGTGGGCAGTCTGGCGCACGGAAGTACGTCCAAGACTCGTACTACCTGTAGAGAATGATGCGAGCGTGGGGGAAATCGAGCGCATCGTCCTTTACGATACGTTCAGCTTCCTCCGAGCCAAGGGTGCCAGCAATGATGGCGGAGGGGTAGACTATACTGATGCCTACTTCGAGCTCGACGAGTCGTGGTACGGGATTCTGCACCTTGGGGTTCGGGGCGCGTGCGATTTTGCTTTTGGCATCCTTCTCGACGATGTGCCTCTGCCAACAGAAGGCTACCAGCCCGAGCCCTACTCCGTTCCCAAAATCCTCTGGCACAACTGGAGTTGTGGAAGCAATGATCGGGAGTGGCGATCTCAAGCCAGCTCGATTTGCCAAGGTGCTGGCCATCCCCACTCAATCGGCAAGCCAGATGAAAAGCGCTGTCGTCTCCCTTTCTGAAGCGCTGGATGATGCAAGGACAAAAGCCCGGAGGGTTTCTCAAGAGAGCGCGAACCTGGTAGATGTCCAGTGCGTTATCGCTCTGACCCAACTAAAGCCCGGACTTTTCAAGCTGGGCCAAGCTGCCGATGCTAATCCATCAAAAGGGATCGTCGTTACTGACGCGGACGAGATGGGGGAGTTTAAGCTAAATGGGCTCGTCGATCAACCCTACACGGTCTTTGCAATGGGAAAGATTGGGATGAACGTTGCAGTCTGGTTCGTAGACATTGCTCCGGCCAATCGCTCTGAGCGCATCAAGCTCGTCAGACCGCAAATTGCCTGTTACGACCCAAACGCCGACTTTCGGCCCTAGCTGGCACTGGCAAAAACGCCACCCTACGCTCACCACTGCACCGTCTTGCCCGGCTCCAGCGGCCAGATCTCGACGCCGGTCGGCTTGGCCAGTTCGGCCAGTTCCTCGGGCCGGCCGGTCAGGGCGGGGAAGGTGCCGAAGTGCATCGGGATGACCTTCTTCGGCTGCAGCAGCGAACACGCCAGAGCCGCCTCTTTCGGGCTCATGGTGAACAAATCGCCGATCGGCAGAAACGCCAACTCCGGGCGATACAGCTGTTCGATCAGCGCCATGTCCGAGAACACGTTGGTGTCCCCCGCGAAGTAAAGACTGCGGCCGTCCGCGAGGCGCAGCACGTATCCGCAGGCCTCGCCGCCGTAGACGATGCTGCCGTCGTCCTCCTTGATCCCGCAGCTGTGGACCGCGTGCGTCATGGTCACCTTGACCGGTCCCGCCTGCTGCGAGCCGCCCTTGTTCATCGCCGCCGTGTTCGCCACGCCTTTCGACGCCAGCCACTCGCAGGTCTCATAGATCCCGACCACCTGCGGAGAAAACCTCTTCGCCAGCGGGACCGCGTCGTGGATATGGTCGAAATGACCGTGCGAAATCAGGATCGCGTCCACGCGGTCGAATGTGTGTCCTTTGGGATAAGCGGGGTTGCCGTCAAGCCAGGGGTCCATCACCAGGACCTCGCCCGACGCGAGGCGGAATTGAAAGGTGCCGTGTCCAAGCCAGGTGATCTCGATCATGTGTCCCTCTGCACTCGATGATAGCTACTGTTTGGCGGGACCGGCGGGGCTCGGAGGGGCGGCCGGGCGCGCCGCCAGCTGAATCCCATCGCCGTACTTCGCCAGCCCCGGAATCGTCACCGGCAGCCGCCCCTGTATCGGAATCTCGCCGAAGAGCGCCTTCACCGCGGCCGTCTCCGACGGCGCCACCGTGCTGTAGGTGGTGAGATACCCGCCGACGGCGGGAAAGTTCCGCAGCAGATACGGGCTGCCCAGCGCGATCAGGATCACCGGCTTGCCGTTCGCGAGAACGCGGTTCATGAGCGCGGGATATCCGCCCGCCATCGCCACGCTGCCACGATAGGCGGCCACGGAGACGAACGCCGCCACCACGGTCACCGCCGATGTCTGAGTGTTCGTGGCCGCCTGGTCAAGGTCGGACTGCGCGGCCGTCGGATCGAGCACTGTAATCGATGCGTTCGGAATCCGCTTGCGTACCTCGGCGGCCAGCACCCGGCCTTGCTGCGAGCCATGGCTCTCGGTCAGCACAAGGAACGACACGGAGGCCGTGGGGCTGAGCGGGACCACGCCGCCCTCGTTTCGCACCAGCGTGACGGCACGATCGGCGATCTGCTGCACCCGCTCGACGTCTTCGGGCGTGTCCAGATTGTCCATCAGCGTGTCCAGGTTCACCAGCCGGCGGCGATTCAACCCCACGCGAACTTTCGCTGCCAGAACTCTGGCGACGCTCTCTTCGAGACGCTCGCGGCTGATCGCGCCACGGCGCACCGCGCTCACGACGGCCGCAACCGCCTCTTCGGCGTTGGCCGGCATGAGCAGAACGTCCGCTCCCGCCTCGATCGCCTTCACGCCGGCCTGTGCCGCGTTCCAGTGCTGTGTGATGCCGCCCATATCAAGCGCATCGCTGGCCACGATCCCGTGGAATTCCATTTCCTTCCGAAGCAGGTTGGTCAGAATGGGAGCGGAGAGCGTGGCGGGGACGCCTGAGGGGTCGAGCGCGGGCACAACGATGTGGGCGGTCATCACCGCGTCCACCCCGTCGGCGATCGCGGCGCGGAAGGGCGCCAGGTCGATCTTCTCCAGGCGCGCCCGGTCCGCATTGATCACGGCCAGCGCCATGTGTGTGTCTACGGAAGCGTCGCCATGGCCGGGGAAGTGCTTCGCGGTCACCAGGACCGGCCCCACCGAGTGCGCGCCCTCGATGAACGCCCGCACATGCGCGGCCACGTCGTCGGGATTCTCTCCGTAGGAGCGGATGTTGATGATCGGGTTCTCCGGGTTGCTGTTGACGTCCGCGACCGGCGCCAGGATCCACGGCACGCCCAGGGCGATGGCCTGTCGCGCGGTGACCTCGCCTTCAAAACGGCTCAGGCTCGGATCGCGCGTCGCGGCGAACGCCATGGCGTGCGGGAACAGCGTCTTCGATTCCACGCGCATGGAATCCCCGCGCTCGAAATCCCCCGCCACCAGCAGCGGGATTTTGGAGGCCTTCTGCATGCGATTGAGAAACGCCGCCATCGCGTAAGGCTCGGCGGAGCGAACGCGGCCGTCCTGCACCCGGTTGACCAGCACCATCCCGCCGACCCGCAGGTTCCGCACCTCGCGCAGATACTTCTGGTATTCCTCCGACCGGGGATTCGGCGCGTCGCCGAAGAACGAAACCATCACCAGCTGCGCGGCCTTCTCGTGAAGCGTCATGGACCGCATCCAGCTCTTCACGACGCGGCTCCGGCTCTCTCCGGCCGGCACGGCACGCTTGCGTGGAGTGCGGCTGGCGGCCGGAGAAATCGCGGCGGCCAGCATCAGACAGATGAGGATTCTCGCGCGCAGATTCAACTCTCTACTATACGTGTATCCGGCACCGAACCGCGACCGTCGGGGAGCGGACCGAACATGTACCCGGCACCGAACGCGACCGTCGGGGAGCGCACCGTAACATGTACCCGGCACCGAACCGCGACCGCCGGGGAGCGGACCGCAACGTGTACCCGGCACCGAACCGCGACCGTCGGGGAGCCGACCGTAGCCGAAAGCCGACAGCTGCCTCAGACTCCGCCCTGTCCTTTGGCCCTCGCCGCCGGCGGGCGGTGCGATCGCATCGGCTTCTTCGGAGTGCCGCGCCGCAGCAGCCGGCTGACCGATCGCAGAAGCTGCGGAACCTCGGTGGCGCTCTTCGCGATGACGACGTCGGCGCCCGTGTTCTCTTCGGTCATCCCCAGAGCCTCGGCGTAGCCCGAGATCAAAATGATCGGCACGGTTTCGGAGCGCTCGCGGATCCGCTGGATCAGTTCCAGGCCGTTCATCCGCGGCATCTTGTAATCGGTGATCACCAGCTCGAACTCCCCGCTCGCGAAGAATTCGAAGGCCCCCTGGCCATCGAGCGCGGTGGTGATGCGGTGGCCCGCATCTTCGAGGACAGACTTGCGGGCGATCAGCCCCAGCCGGTTGTCGTCGACAAGCAGGATGCGCGCGGCGGGAGCGATCTCGGCAGACGTAACTTTCATAGAAGAGACTACGCGAAGTTAGCAGAGCCGCGATCGTCCTGTCAACGGATTTGTAACGATCTGAAAGAATGCGAGATCAGCGTCTTGACTTTTTCCGACGCCGCGCTACTCCACCTCGCGCGGAGCGGTGTAGCCGCCCTTCGCGATGATGGTGTACTTGATGGGCTTGTTGTTCTCGGTGATTTTCAGCGGTTCCCCGTTGGCGGGATTGACCAGTTCCACCTTGAGTTTGCGGAAACTGCCGTCGCGCGCCTGGTTGGAAGGATTGTAGGCCAGGCTGTACTGGTTGCGCAACGCCTGCGCGATGGCGCGGAAGATGCCCGGCAACTCGCCTTCGAAGCGCGGCAGAAACGCCTGCCCGCCGGTCTCGCGCGCGAAGGTGTTCAGCGTGTTGTCGGCCTGCAGCCAGTCCATCTGCGTGATCGGCCCCACGTAGTTCTCCATCATGATGCGAATCGCCTGGCCAATCCCGATGGGGTAAATCGGCACGCCGGCGTTCTGAAGGATCTTGCGGGTCTTATCGAGAGTCAGCTTGCTGAAGGTGTCGATCCCGGAGGTGATTGTGACAATCGCCTTGCGGCCCTCGATCGCGTTCATCCGCTGGGCTGTGTCCGCCAGGGCGTCGTAGAGATTGGCTTCCGAGAAGCCCGGGATCTGCAGGCGGCGCATCGCTTCCATGGCCTCGCGCCGGTCCTGGGTGAAATCGCACAAGATCTCCGGCCGCATGTCGTAGGAAATGATGGCGACGTAGTCCTCCGGCTTGAGCGACTGCAGAAAGCCAAAGGAAGCCTGCAGCGTGTCGTACCAGGTCCGGGTCCAGTAGGATTGCCAGCGGTTGCTGAACTCAATTACCATGGCCACCGTCATCGGCGCCTCGCCCATGCTGAAATTGGTGACCTGCTGCGGCACGCCGTCTTCGAGGATGCGGAAGTTGCCGCGCGGGATGTTGGGAATGAACCGGCCCTTGTTGTCGAGCACCGCCACATCAACCGTGACCGCCGTGACGTTACTCTTGTAGCTCGGCGTGCCCTCGGGAGGGACGTCCTTCTTTTCGAACTTGGAAGGAATCTTCGGCCCCTCGGCCGGCTCGGTCGATGTGGTGCTGTTGCGCGGCCGGGCGACGGTCTCGCTCCCTTCCTTCTGAGGTCCCTGATCCTGGCCGGCCAGGGTCGCGATACCGGCGGCCATGCACACTGCCAACGGAATGACGATCGTCCTGGAGATTCTCATCGGACACCTCACGCCCCGACTATAGCAAAGTCCATATACTTCACCACCAGATGGGACGCGCGGCGGCCGATTGGCGTTACGGCGGGTCTGGAGACCCGCTGCAGGACTGGCGTCCTGCCCCACGCCTAGTTTACCCAGCGGTCGCCGCCCGGGCCGCGCTTGCGCAGATAGACCTGGAACCGCTTCCGCGCTCGTTCCATGCGCCACTTCCGATAGCCGTTCCGCACCAAGCCGATCGGGTCGCCGCCCTTGATACGGACTTTCAGGAACAGGTACCCGAACAGCATCCCGCCCAGGTGTGCCACATTGCTGACGCCGCGCGACGGCTGCCACACATAGTAGAGCTCGATCACCCCGAAGATCATCACCGCATATTTGGCCTTCATCGGGAACAGCAGCATCATCAGGATGATGCGGTCGGCGTATACCACCCCGAACGCCAGCAGCAGTCCGAAAATGGCGCCCGAGGCCCCGATCGTAGCCTGCGTCATCACCCGGTCGTCCGGTCCGGATGCCACCACCAGCGCCGCCGCCAGCGCGCAAAAGCCCGCGCCCACGCCGCAGACGAAGTAATATCTCAGGAACCGCCGGATGCCCCAGTCCATCTCCAGGTCCCTGCCGAACATCCACAGCATCAGCATGTTGATGACGATGTGCCAGGGGCCTTCGTGCAGGAACATGTAGGTGAACAACTGCCAGATGAATCCGTGGTAGCGGATCAGCCCGGGAACCAGTCCAAACCACAACGTGAGCGAATCCCCGACGATCATCTTAAGGACGAAAATCACGCAGTTGGCGATGATCAGCCACTTCACGCCAGGAGGGAAATTGTTGGAGTAGAATGTTCTGGCTCTGTACCTGGTGTATTGCATTGAAGGAGTGGCCCCGTCACCCGTCAGAATATCAGAAACGCCCGGCTGTTTCGTTAACGGGCTTTGGGCTACACTGAAACATGGCGATACTGAGCCGCGGGCCTGCGCGAGCGGGGCGCCGCGGTCCGGAAGCCTACTCGTGACAGGGGGTCGCGGGCCCAGGTTGGGTCATCGCGGCCCAGGTTGGGTCATCGCGGCCCAGGTTGGCTTAAGGCGGACGCTTTTGATTCGCTGCTTTCTTACACTTCTCATCCTGACAACTTGCAGCGTTCGCGGCGTCGCGGGCGGCCAGGCGCAGCCGCCGGCGAATTCGGCAAAGCCCGCTGCGCACGGGCAACTCGACGCCAGCCCCGCTCTGTTCACCGTGATGGCGGCCATCAACGCCGTGGGCTACGACGCCGATCTGCAGTCCCCGTCCAACTCGCCGCTCCGTGCCGCCGTGCGGCGCTGGGTGGTTGCCAAGGCTCCGCCCAGCCTGGGCGAGTTGCGGCGCTTCTATCTGGATCACCGTCAGACCGATCCGGTGGCCGAGCTCAGCCAGTACGTCGACTTCGCGTTGTCGATCGACGAGCCCCCGGAGTTTCGCTGGCGCTATCGCCAGCAGGACCTGGCCCCGGACGTACAGGCGCTCGACGGGTTGCAGGGCTTGCTGGCAAAGTTCTACCAGGAGGCGGACATCGAAGGGGCCTGGCGCCAGTCGCAGCCGGCTATCGACGAGGCGATTGCGCGCTACCATCGGCCGGTCGTCGATGCCCTGACCCAGGTGAACGCCTACCTGCGTTCTTCGAACAGCCAGCAGCTCGGGGCGCGCTTCCAGATCTATGTGGAACTTCTCGCCGCGCCCAACCAGGTTCAGACGCACAGCTTCCGCAACGACTATTTCGTCCTCGTAACGCCTTCTCCAGACTCGCAGATCGATAGCGTTCGTCACGCCTACCTGCATTTCATGCTCGACCCGCTGCCGGTGCGGCACGCCGACCAGCTCGAGAAGAAGAGGGGGCTGATCGACTACGCGCAAAACGCGCCCTTTCTCGAGGACTACTACAAGAAGGATTTTCCAAGGCTGGCCAATGAGTGCCTGATCAAGGCCGTGGAGGCGCGCCTCGCTCCGTCGTCCGCCCGCGAGGGGTTGGTCAATCAGGCGCTGCGCCAGGGCTTCATCATGACGCCGGCCTGGGCCGATGCGCTGGTCCTGTATGAGAAGCAGGAGCAGTCCTTCCGCTTCTTCTTCCCCAGCCTGATCGAGGCGATCGACCTCAAGCGTGAAGAACGGCGCCTGGACAACATCCAATTCGCCACCGAGCGGCCCGCGCCGAAGGTCCGTCTGGCGGAGCATCCGGTTGAGCCCGTGGGTGCCCAGAAGACCCTCGAAGACGCCGAGCGGATGTACTTCGCCGACCCGCCCGATCTGGCCAACGCCAAAGCCGGCTACCAACGCGTCCTGAGCGGGACCGAGGACAAGAAGCTCCAGGCGAAGGCGTGTTATGGACTCGCGCGCGTCGCGCTTCGTGAGAACGATCCCGACACGGCGGAGAAGCTGTTTGCGAAGACGCTCGAATTCGAGCCCGACTCGCAGGTCAAGGCATGGACCGACGTGTACCTGGGGCGCCTCGCCAGCGCCCAGGGAGAGTCCCAGCGGGCGATCCAACGATATCAGGCCGCGCTTGCCGTTGAAGGCGCGTCCGACAAGGCGCGACAGGCTGCGCGGGAGGGGATTGAGAAGGCCTCCGGGCGCCATCAGTAGCAGCCGCAGCACGAGTACAGAGAAAAAGGAGTGATCGATGAGAAATGGAATGATCATGGGCGCCCTGGCGATGGTATTGGCCGGCGGCGCGATTGCCGCCCCGCAGGCTCCCAAGGCGCGTGGCCCAAAATCGAAGGAGGAGGCGCAGGCGCTCCAGGCATTGTTCGCAGCCGCTACGCCGGACGCGCAGATCGCCGCCGCGGAGGACTTCGTCGTGAAGTACCCCCAGTCGGACTTCAAGGCGGTGGCTTATCTTGGGGAGGCCCAAAGCTACCAGCAGAAGGGCGACTATGACCACACGGTTGTCGCCGGCGAGCAGGCGCTCGAGTCCGACCCCGACGACACGACCAAGGTGGAGATTGAACTCCTCCTGGCCCAGGTCATCGGCCCCAGGATCGGCGAATTTGACCTGGACCGCGAAGAGAAACTGACCAAGGTCGAGAAGTACGCCAACGCCGCCCTGGATGCGCTGAAGACCATGGCGAAGCCGAATAACCCTGGCCTCTCCGAGGCGCAATGGGAGGAGGCCAAGGCCTCCATGAACGGCCAGGCCTACGCCGCGCTCGGCGTGGACCAGATCACGCGCAAGGACTATGAGAAGGCAGCTGCTCAGTTCAAGCTCGCCGTCGAGGCAACCAAGGGCACCGAGCCCGCCTACCAGGTACGCCTGGCCAACGCCCTCGACAAAGGCGGGAAGTACGACGAGGCCATCGCAGCCTGCGACAAGGCGCTGGCGACCCCGAATCTGCACCCCATGATCAAGCGCGCCGCGGACGCCGAGAAGGCCAACGCCCTCAAGTTGAAGGGCGCCGCCGCCCCGGCCCCGGCCCCGGCCGCAGCAAAGCCCTGATCGGGTTCGAACCCATGCGCGCGGATCTGGACACGCTCGAGGCCGCGATCGGTCACGCATTTGGTAGCCGCGATCTCCTCGTCCGCGCGCTTACGCACACCTCTCATGCCTACGAGAGGAGCCAGCCCCCGATCCAGGACACTCCGATCCAGGACCGCCCGTTTCAAGACCCCCCGTTCCAGGATAACGAACAGCTCGAATTTCTCGGCGATTCGATCCTGGGATTCCTGGTCAGCGAATCGCTCGTGTGCCGCTATCCCGCCTACCGCGAAGGCCGGCTCTCGATCCTGAAGAACTACCTGGTGAGTGCCTCGCATTTGCACGAAGTGGCCCGGAAGATCGGGCTGGGCGAGTATCTGCTGCTCGGGCGCGGCGAGGAGTTGAGCGGCGGCCGGGTGAAGAAGGGACTGCTGGCGGACGCCGTCGAGGCGCTGATTGCGGCCATCTACCTGGATGCCGGCATCGGCCAGGCGCGGCAGTTCGTGGTGGGGCACATCCTGGGCGCCGCGCAGGAACTGGAGGATAACAAGGACGCGCCGTTTACCAATTTCAAGGGCGCCGTCCAGGAAGTGGCGCGCTCCCTCAATCTGCCTTCGCCCCGTTACACGGTCGTCCAGGAGAACGGCCCGCCACACGCGCGCCAATTCACGGTCGAAGTCGCCATCGGGGCCGACCTCGCCGCCCAGGCCGACGGCGACTCCAAAAAGTCCGCCGGCCAGAAAGCCGCGCAGCTCCTCCTCCAGCGCCTCATGGAGCACGCCGAGTAGGCGCCCCAGCCAGCACCGCGACCGTCAGGGAGCGGACCAAGCGCCGATGGTCGATGGTGGATGGTGTCTGGTCATCGTGCCGTCGTCTCTTCTCGGGCCTCGACACGAGTGTCGAGGCGGCGGGCAAGAGTGCCTACGCCAAGCGTCCGCTCCCTGACGGTCGCGGTTCGGTGCTGAGGGCTGCTGATAGCTTCCTCATCGGTCGATGGTCCTGATAGCGCAGCGGAGGCACCGGACCCCATCCCCCCTGACCCGTTTGCTATCCTCGGCATCAAATGACGTATCTGGCGCTATTGGCAATCGGACTCGTGGCGGGCGTGTTCGCCGGCATGTTTGGCATCGGGGGCGGCCTCATCATCGTGCCGGCGCTGCTCTTCCTTCTAAAGATGACCGAACTCGAGGCCATCGCGACCAGCCTGGCCGCGTTGATCCCCCCGGTTGGCCTGCTGGGCGCGGCGGAGTATTACACCAAGGGATACATTCACATCCGCTATGCCCTCTTGATCGCGTTGGGCCTGTTTGTGGGCGCGTATTTCGGTGCTCGCATCATGATCGGCCTCCCGCCCCAGGTCATCCGCAGGATTTACGCGGGCTTCCTCATCCTCATCGCGGCACGCATGCTGATGACCGGGAAGTAGCGGTCAGCGCAGCAACCGCCGAAGAGGCGAAGCCGCGCGCGCGGGTTCGAGATGCAACGGCTCGGCGGCCACCTCGGGGAGCGGCATGGCCAGCGGCTTCATGACCGGCAGTTCCCGATCCACCCACGGCGTCAGCGGAATGTTGCGGAACGAGACTCGTTCCTGAAGGAGCATCGTGCCGCGGCTCTCGATCAGGAACCGCCGCTCATCCACGCGCACGTCCGCCAGGAATTCATTGAGCGCCCTCCTCTTGGATTCTTCCTCCGCCGCCCGGACGCGTTCCTCCATAGCCCGATGCTGAGTCGCCAGCAGAGCCCGCACTTCGGCGAGCGCCGCGCGCTGGCCGGCCAGCGCCGCCTCCGTGCGCGCGTTCATGAGGATGGCGGTGAGCAGTGCGGCTCCCGCCGCCACAACGAAGGGCATGGCTGCCAAAACGTAGTCAGGGACAACCCCGGGCATGCTCATCCATCGGCGGAACGCCCGGAAAAGTTGAGTGAGGGGTGCTGTCGGCTGCTGGCCCCTATTCCCACTCGATGGTGCCGGGCGGCTTATGCGTCAGATCGTAGAACACCGCGCAAACCCCCTCGATGTCCAGCAAAGCCCGCGCCATGGCCGCCTGGAGGCAGGCCTCCATGGGCACCGAACGCGCCGTCATCCCGTCCACCGAGTCAACCGGGCGCAGCGCTACCGAATCGGGCCGCGTGGCGGTGCCGAGCGGGATCAGAATCACCGGGAACTGCCACACCGTGCGCTCGAATCCGGAATCCTCGGAGAGCCGGCGGACGATGGCGTCAGCTCGCCGCAGGCGCTCCAGCCGCTCCGGCGTCAGCGTGCTGGCCCACACGCGCAGCGAATCCAGAGCCGCCCGGCTCTCCACCAGGCCCACCACGCGGTTGATGCCCGCGATGCGGTTGATCATCTCCGTGGCCCGGTCCTGCAGGCTGCCGTCGGGAGGCGGCGACTCCGCCAGCGCCAGCACCGGCCGGTAGCTGCGCTCGTCCCCCTGGACGCCCACCGAGTGCACCGGCAGCAGCCAGCCTTCCTCCGCGCGCCGCACCGGCTCATCCACCTCCGAGCACAGGCAGCGGATCGCCAGGCCGGGACCGGGAAACGGGTGACGGTTGAGCAGCGCCGCGGGCAGGCCAAGCTCCTCGCCGATCTCCCGCACCTCGTCCTTGTAGAACGAGCTGAGCGGCTCGACGATGCGGCCCTCTTCGATCAGCCTCTGCACGCCTGGCACGCGGTTGTGATGCGTCTTGATGAGCGCCGCGTTCTTGGTGCCGCCGGATTCGATGGTGTCCGGGTAAATGGTGCCCTGTCCCAGGATCCAATCGCCCTCGGCCAAATGGAAGCTCTCGATGATCCGCTGCTGAACCCGAACGAATTCTTCTCCGATGATGCTGCGCTTCTGCTCCGGCTCCCGGACTCCTTCGAGCGCCCCCAGAAACTGCTCTTCGGCCGATTCCACCACAACGGCGCCGGGAGCGAGCCGGTCGAAGGTCTCGCGCACGAACCCGGTCTCGCCCTCGCGCATCAGCCCGGTATCGACGTACCGGCCGCGCACCCGCTCGGGCCCCAGCGCTCTGAGGCACAGCGTGAAGGCCACCGAGGAATCCACGCCGCCCGAGACGAAGAAGAACACGTTGCGGTCGCCCACCGCCTCGTGAATGCGGCTCATCACCAGCGGGATGCGGTTCTTCGGGTTCCAGTCGCGCTCGGCGCCGCAGATGCCGAAGACGAAATTCTCGAGGATCTGGCGGCCGCGGCAGGTATGCGCCACCTCCGGATGAAACTGGACGCTGTAGAGCCGGCGGCGCGTGTCGGCCATGGCGGCGATGGCGCAGGTCTCGGTAGACCCCAGCACTTCGAAGCCGGGCGGCGCGGCCAGCGCCGTATCCCGATGGCTCATCCAAATCTGGTCGCGCCCGTGCGGCGGCACGCCTTCGAACAGTGGCGCCGTCTTTGCCAGATCGAAAAAGGCCAGCCCGTACTCGCCCTTCTCGCCGCGCTCGACTTGCCCGCCCAGCAGGTAGGCCATCAGCTGCAGGCCGTAGCAGATGCCAAGCACCGGCACTCCGGCATCGAACAGCGCCGGGTCCACCGTGGGGCTGCCTTCCGCGTAAACGCTCATGGGGCCGCCGGAGATGATGACGCCCCGGCGCGTCGCCAGTTCCGCCGCCGGCGTGTCGCTCGGCCGGACTTCGGCGTAAACGCCCAGTTCACGTACCTTGCGCGCGATCAGATGGCAGTACTGTCCGCCTGCATCGAGAACGATGATCTGAGGTTCGGGTGCGTAGTCGCTCATGGGGAGAACAGCCAATCGGCCATCGGCTGATTACGGCTATTCTAGCGTACAAGTCGATGGTGGATGGTGGATGGTGTCGAGAACGATGATCCGCGGCGCGGGTGCGACAGCCATCGACCATCGACCATCGGCCACCTTAACCTATTGCCGCGAAACCCGTTCGGCGATGACGCGCTTCGCCTTCTCCAGCAGCGCGCTCGCCTTGGGCATGGCACCGACCGCCTTGGCGACCTCGGGATCCGTCTCTACTGCCAGCCGCCGCGCGTCCTCCAGGCCAAAGGCGCTCTGGTAAATCTCGCGCTTGATTTCCTGCTTGATCCAGTCCATGTGCGCGGTGAAATCCGCTTCCGTGAACTCCACGTTCTGGCTGAGCAGGTATTGGTGGAAGGCTTTGACGATGTCCAGGTCCGGCTGCCATCCCTTAGGCAACGGCGCTGTGTGCGTGCCAAGGTAATGCGAAGCGAAGTTGAAGAAGGCGTACTTGCGCCGCGCCAGGAGCACCTGGAAGGCGTCCAGCTTCGGTTCCTCGAACTTCTCGTCCGGCGTGATGCCCCCGCCGCCATACACCGTCCGGCCGCTGTCGGTCGACTTCGCGTCCATCAGATTCTTGGTGTCGGTGTCCTTGCGGAAGTAGTAGTCGTAGAACGAAATGTTCGAGTAGTCGCGCTGGATCAAACGCCCGCTGGGGGTGTAGTAGCGGGCGGTCGTCAGCGCCAGGCCCGTGTTCTCCGAAAGCGGGTAAACGGTCTGCACCAGGCCCTTGCCGAAGGTGTTGTCGCCCAGAATCCAGGCCCGGTCGTGGTCCTGAAGCGCGCCCGCGACGATCTCCGCCGCCGACGCCGAGTAGTGATTCACCAGCGCTACGATCGGGTAATCGCGCGTGGTGCTGCCCGTCCTGGCCACATACGGCTTCTCCGCCGAGACACGGCCGCGGTGCGAAACGATGAGCTGGCCCTTCGCCAGGAACCGGCCCGCCACCGCCACGCCTTCGTTCAGCAGCCCGCCGGGATTGTTGCGCAGGTCCAGGATCAGGCCCTTGATGTTGGCCTCGCCCAGGTGCCGCAGCGTCTCCTCCACCTCGTGGCTGGTGTTCTCGTTGAAGGAATCGACCTCCAGGATCGCGATGCCCGGCTTGATCCAGAAAGCGTCCTGCACCGTCTTGCGCGGGATCTCGTCGCGGATCAGGTTGAAGACCAGCGGCGTGTCGCTGCCCTCGCGCCCCATCGTGACCTTAACGTGGGTCCCGCGAGGCCCCTTGAGTTTATCTGCGATCTCGGTCAGCGTCAGCTTATCGGTTGGGGTCTCGTCCACCGTCAGGATGGTGTCGCCGGGGCGTATGCCGGCCTTGTATGCCGGCGAACCCGGGAAGGGCGCGATCACGATCGTCTTGCCGTTCCCAAGCCGGCTGGGACCGATCTGCATCCCGACGCCGTAGTAGTGCCCCGACTGGTCTTCCTTCAGCAGTTGGAAGTCGCGCGGGTCGAAGAAGTTGGAGTGCGGATCCAGCGTGCGGAGCATCCCCGGAATGGCGCCCTTGTAGATGGCTTTCTCGGGATCGAGGGCATCCGCGTTGTTGTGCTCCACCAGGGCGTAGATCTTGGTGAAGGAATCTACCGCGGCGCGGGTGTCGTCTTCCGACGATGCCGCCGAAGCGCTGGTCAGGCCCGAGCCGTAGATCCCGCCCAAAACTGAGCAGCCTACGATGATGACAGGAAGGACAAGTAAGGAACGGCGATGTGCCATTGAGTCTCCAGAGGCGAATCTGGCTCCAGTATAGCAGCTTGCCGCGCCGCCTCAGCACCTGGGACGCTGCGCTGTCGCAGCACCGAACCGCGCGCATAAGCAAGCGGACAAGCGGGTCCGGAACGCCCCTAAACCGCGCGCATCTTGCGCAACGGCGTACCCGACTCTGTCCGAACTGGCTTCTTTGGCGTAGCCTGCAGCCGGCGGACCTGATCGCTCACGCAAACCAGGAACATGGGCTGCTTGGCGTTCTTCAGCACGTCGATGATCCGTTCCTGCCGGTCTTCCAGGTAGATCGTTTTGCCGTCGGTGAGCAGGTGCAACTGCGACTCGTTGGTAAGAACGTCGCTGAGGCGCCGGCCCATCTCGCGCTGCAGGTACCGCAAAACGCGGCGGATCTTCTGGAGCGAGAATCCCTTACGTCTCAACTCCGCAATCACCGTGATCTCGAGGACCTGCTCGGAGGAGTAGACCCGCTTGTGCCCGGCGTGCTCGGGCGAGACCACGTGCCGCTCGTCCCACCACTGCAACTGGCGGAGGCTGACGTTCGCCACCTTGGCGACATCGAGCGAAGAATAGGCTTCAGCGGGAGGGACCGGAGCAGGACGTACCTTTCTTGTTTTGAACATGGCCAGGGGCTTTCGTTTAAAAGATACCAGAAAGAGCTTGCTATTGGATTGTACTTCGCCGCGCCCCGGAGTCCAAGTTTTTTTTTTAAAATTGTGTATGACCCCGAAGTGGGTAGGACGTTCGGTACCCGGACGCAGGCGTCGCCGACCCTGCATCAGGCTGTAGCGATTTTTAACAGCAGGCGTTCGACGCAGGTTGATCGTGGACGCGCTGGGCGACGCCTACATCAAGCCGCGAAGCGCATTTCTGATCTGGGCCTCGTACTGCAATGCAATTCGCGGTAGCACCAGTAGCAGCGGAAGCGCAAAAAGGACGCGGCGCTCCTTCAAGGCCAACAGGCCGAGCATAATGAGTAGGGGCGACATGGTCCGACCGGTAGCGTAGGCCGAAGACCAGATGTCGATCTTGCCCAGAGTGGCGGCGAAAGCTGCGAACAGGATGGCAGTCACCTCAATTAGCCCGAAGCGCCGCTTCCAGACCAGATAGCAAGCCAACAGCAAGGCAATCCAGATGCCGGCCAGAACCATTTCTTCGAAAGCGGCCGCGGCACGGAGCCACAAGGTGTACGTGGGGTCGGTGATACCCTGGAGCGTCCGGTTGATGAGCCCGCTGTATGGGTAGGATGCGAGCCACTGGGTGCCGTCGATCGGTGTTCGGCTGTGAACGTACGCCCACCACGCCACGGCAGGGAGCGCGCAGGCGGCGCCCTTGGTCGCCGCCTGCCAGTAGCGGCGAGAAGCGGAATACACGCACCAACCGACCACCATCACCATGCCCGTCTCGCGGACCAGCGGGGCCGCGCAAAGGATTGCGTAGACTGGCCAACGCGCGTTCGCGCCGTCTTGGCCATACAGGACCATGCCGATTGCCAGAGCGGCTAAAGGAAGGTCAATCGTCATTCGGTCGAGCGAGACAGCCACCGCAGGGATCGCGAGGAAAGCCAGTCCCCACGCGACCGGCAGGCCCCAGTTCTGGGCGAGTTCGCCAAGCCAGAATGCTCCCAACGTCACGAAGGCAAGCTCGATTGCGACATAGACGAAATCCACGTAACGATCGCTGCCGCCTGTCAGGAGGGCCGCGAGACCCGGCACGCCGATCCGCCGCCAGCGGAGCCGCGGGTTGTCAATGTAGGGGGTAAACCCGCGCCGGATGAGTGGATCGTGGGCGATCAGTCGATAAAACTGCCCGTCATACCCGACCGTATCGGGGACGCGGTGGGTGCGGGCGGCCAATTCAGTCGGGAGCGCAGCTTGCGCGCCAGTCCAGAAAAGCCCGGTGACATGACCACCGTAGTTCCAGCCCACGTTGATGCCGACCCAGGCCATGGCAAGCAGCAACGCAATGGCGGCAATTGTGGCCGCACGTCGACGCGGGCATTTCTCGCTGGAGCGCTCCATAGGGTGGCGCCGCCGCAGGAGTGCTGCAGCAGCGCCACCGAGTATAGCATGCGACGAGCCCGCCCAATGGCGCATTCTCGCCATTGCGCCACTTTCGACAGCGCAGATGGTGACACAACCGCCGTCGGCCGTCAGTGGCAGGTGCTCATGCAGCCGTTGTAGCCGGTGCTGCATCCCTGCAGGCAGAGTTGGTTCGCATTGCCGGGAGTCCCAGGTGGCGGGCAGCTAGCCACGCACGAATTGTATCTGTTTTGGCAAGCGGTCTGGCAACAGTAGAGGGAAGAAGGAAGATAAGCTGGATAGGGCGGCACGATCTGGTTCGGCATGATGAAGCTGCTGCCGAACGCATCTTCCCAGGGCCGAAGGATCGCGGGTGTAAACCCCGTGCAGGTCTGCCCGTAGAGCAGGCTCCCGGTGTACCCGTTGGCATTCTGAGTGGCCTCTGCGGGCGTCATTGGGGGTGTCATTCCGCTGTCGTACTGGTTGCCATACGTTTCGCCGATCATGACTTGTGGGGTGCCGTGCCCAACATCGAAGTTGTAGATAGCGTTGTAGGTCACTTGCGCGGTTAGGGTGACGTCGGCACCCGGGCTGCCAATGACCGACGGGTAGGTGTGTATGTCGATGATCTGTGGGGGCGTGTAGCTTTGCGGCAAGTAGGACTGCCCGCGTGAACCTCCGCACAGCAGAAGGTTCCTGGGGCTTGAACCCGTGGGAACGCCGAAGCCCTGCCCGGTAGTCGCGGCCCAAAGCTCCGAGAGACCGATGACCAGGGCTGAGTCACCATAGGCGGATGCGCAATCGTACGCGGAACTGCTTGGCGTTGCGGCACCGACAGAGAAAGTGACGACGCCGGAGCGGCCCCCAGCTGCGGCTCGCATCGCCCCCAAGACGTCATAGCTATGTGTATTGTCGTAAATTAGGCGGCCCTCCTCAGCATAGTCGGTTAGGTCGAGTTCATTCCACAAATCGAACTCGCGTAACGTGAGGCCCGAGGTGTTGACGGCGCTGATCACCTGTTGCACCAGGCTAACCGAGGGTGTCCAACCCCAGAAGTAGGGATTCGATTGCGCTGTAGAATAACTATTCGAGACTTGCCAGCACTCAGGCGAATAAGAGTATTGGCTGTTCTGGATGTAGCCATAAGGTACCCACTTCCAAAAATAGAGGGCTTTCCCGTGGCTGATTCCACTGCACTGGGAAGTGAGCCCAGACGCATTGAAGAAAGGCGCGCTGAAGCCGCCCCCCCAGCCGTCCCAAGCCGGCGTCGGGGTCACAGACGTGATACCGTATTTTTTCAGATCGGCGAGGAAGGCATTCAGGTTGTTCACCCAAGTCTGCAGAACATTGCCGTTTGCGTCCCACGCCGGCGACACAGGGAACATGAAACGCACGCCGGTGACGCCCTGAGCTGTGTAGTTCTGCGCGCTATATGGGGTGTCGCCCGAGTGGTTATTGAAAAAGTACTTGATGCACTGTGGGACCGTATAGGCTGCAGGGCAGGCAGCCATTGTTCCGGTAGTCCCACTGGTGTACTGATCTATGTAAATGGGGCCTAGATTGACTTCCAGCGGCTGAGGCGTCGAGCTGCAACTTGCCGCCAATGCGAACGCGAATGGCAGCGCAACTATGCGCGTAATGAGGCTATACATCGCGAGTTCTCTCCTTTGAGTGTGGAATTGAGCTAATGTGATTCATGACTGCCATGGTTTCTCACTGCTCTGGCCACTTTAGATCTAATTGCATTGTTTATCCAGAGCTTTAACTCTCTTGTTCTGAAATACCTATCTTTCGGCACCTCCACAGGAGAAGCCAACGAGGCGCTTCCGGACCACCGCGGCTCGAATCCGGGTCCCTGTCATTGGCGTCGGTGCTCCTCCCGGGTCGGATCGGCTGCAGCGGCACCCGGGCGCGTGAGGGTCGGTCGGCCCCGCTGATGAAGTCTGCCGAGCGACGAGTCAACCGGGAGCGACGCCCGGGCGGGCCTCTATGGCGTCCGCCAGCGGGCCGCTGAACATGCCACGGGCCCGTCCAACCAACAGGAATCTGGTTCTCCGTTCGCGGGTGGCGCTCCCCGCTGCCCCCAACATTCACATTAGGGATTTGACACCTAGTTTCGGAGATCACTATAGTCAAATTTGAACCACTAACAGTTTGCATTGCGGGATCTGCGGCGCGCGTGGTCCGATTCGAAGGCGCCGCCGGGGCTATTGGGAGGGCTGAGAGGCTGATGCCGGGTTTAGCGGGCTCATACGCGGGCGTGTATTTTCCTATCCTGCTGCAGGTCGCCATCGCCATGGCGATCGCCGGCGGGATGCTGGTCACCTCCGCCATCCTGGGGCGCCGCGTCCACAATCGCGTCAAGGACATGCCCTACGAGTGCGGAATCACCCCCGTGGGTTCCGTGAGCGGGCGCTTCAGTGTGAAGTTC
This sequence comes from Bryobacterales bacterium, assembly GCA_963841635.1. Classification (GTDB taxonomy): domain Bacteria; phylum Acidobacteriota; class Terriglobia; order Bryobacterales; family Bryobacteraceae; genus DASWZN01. The sequence continues at coordinate 4,338,183 of CAWJDO010000002.1, read as the reverse complement.
TATCTGGTCGCGATGGTTTTCATCCTGTTCGACATCGAGACCGTGTTCCTCTATCCCTGGGCCGTGGTCTTCCGCGAACTGCGCATGTTCGCCTTCGTGGAGATGCTGGTATTTGTCGCCCTGATCCTGTCCGGCTTCTTCTACATCTGGAAGAAGGGCGCGCTGGCCTGGTCCGTCCAGGAGAACCCGGAGGACCGGCGATGAGCGAGAACGCCTTGGCAGACGCCATCCCCGGGGCCGTACTCGGCTCGAACCTCCATCGCGGCCAGACCAGCTTCGAAATCGCCCCCGCCCGAATCGTCGAAGTCAGCCTGTTCCTCCGCGACCAGCAGCGCTTTAACCGGCTCAGCGGCGTGACCGCGGTGGATTGGTACCCCGACGAGCCGCGCTTCGAGATCGTCTACCTTGTGCATTCCATCGAACGCAACGAGCGGCTGCGTTTGAAGTGCCGCCTGCCCTCCGATCACGCCGAAATCGACTCCGTGACCGGCGTGTGGCCCGGAGCCAACTGGTATGAGCGAGAGGTCTTCGACCTGTTCGGCGTCGTCTTTCTGAATCACCCCGATCTGCGGAGGATCATGATGCCCGAGGGCTGGGAAGGGAATCCGCTGCGCAAGGATTACCCCGTGACCGGCCTGAAGTACGACTACACACAGGAATGAGCGAGCCCGAAACCAACATCGCCGAAACGCCCGCCGACACCGCCCCGCGGCGCATGACGCTCAACATGGGCCCGCAGCACCCGTCCACGCACGGCGTGCTGCGCATGGTGATGGAGCTCGACGGCGAGACCATCGTCAAGGCCGGCTGCGACGTCGGCTACCTCCACACCGGCATCGAGAAGGAGTTCGAGGCCAAGCTCTACCAGCAGGGCGTCACGCTTACCGACCGCATCGACTACCTCTGCCCGCTCATCAATAATCTCTGCTACTGCTTGGCCGTCGAGAAGCTGCTGGATCTCGAAATACCGCCCGCGGCGCAATGGATGCGAGTGATGCTGGGCGAGCTGACGCGAATCAACAGCCACCTGGTGTGGCTGGGCACCCACTCCATGGACCTGGGCGCCATGTCGGTTTTCCTCTACTGCTTCCGCGAGCGCGAAGAGATCCTGCGGATATTCGAGATGTTCTCCGGCCAGCGCATGATGACCAGCTACTTCCGTATCGGCGGCCTCGCTCTCGAGCCCCCGCGCGGATGGCAGCAGGCGGTCGGCAAGTTCATCGACGCCTTCCCCAGCCACGTGGACGAATACGAAGAGCTGCTGACGAAGAACCCGATTTGGACGCACCGTACCCAGGGCGTGGGCCGGGCGTCGCTCGACGACCTCATCGCCCATGGCGTCACCGGCCCGATGCTCCGTGCCGCCGGCCTGGCCTGGGACATCCGCAAGAGCGAGCCCTACTCGAGCTACGAGAAATTCGATTTCGACATCCCCACCCGGACCGAGGGCGACGTCTACGCCCGTTACCAGGTGCGTGTGGAGGAATTGCGCCAGAGCGCGCGCATCGTGAAACAAGCGCTCGACGGCATGCCCGCCGGACCGTGGGAAGCTGACGCGCCCCACGTGGTGCTGCCGGACCGCGAAAAGATGAAGACCCAGATGGAGGCCCTCATCTATCACTTCAAGATTGTGACCGAAGGCTTCCGCGTGCCCGCGGGCGAGGTCTACCAGGTGGTGGAATCCCCGCGCGGCGAAATGGGCTACTACGTGGTCAGCGACGGAACGGCCCGGCCCTACCGGGTATTTATTCACGGCCCCAGCTTCGGCAACCTGCAAGGCCTGCCGAAAATGGTGGAAGGCCGCCTGGTGGCCGACGCGATCGCAGCGTTGGGCTCGACAGATTTCGTGTTGGGAGATGTGGACCGATAAAAGAATTATGAACACGGATGAACACGGATGAACACGGATGAACACGGATAAAACCAAAACAAAAATTCTTATCCGCGTTCATCCGTGTTCATCCGTGGCTGAATAGTTTTTTCCTTCTTATGACGTTCTCGCCCGAACTCGAAGCCCGGTTCGACCAGATGCTGAAGAACTACCCGCCCGGCCGCCAGCGCTCGGCCGTGGTTCCCATGCTGATCTACGCACAGGACGAGATCGGCGCCATCACCCCCGAACTGGTCCAAGAAGTCGCGCGCCGGACGGGAATCACGTCCCTGCAGGTGGAGGAAGTAGTTTCCTATTACTCCATGCTGCACCGGCGCCCGCTCGGCAAGCACCACATCCAGGTCTGCACCAACATCAGCTGCATGCTGGCGGGCGGCGCCGAGCTGTGGGACCACGCCTGCAAGAAGCTGGGCATCGGACACAAGGAGGTAACCGCGGACGGCCAGTTCTCGCTCGAAGAGGTCGAGTGCATCGGCGCGTGCTCGTGGGCGCCGGCGCTCCAGGTCAACTACGAATTCCATCACGGGATGACGCCTGAGAAACTGGACCAGCTGATCGAGAGCCTGCGGAAACTTCAGTAAGCGATGCCCTATAACGAACCGAGCCCGCTCGAAGTCAAAGTGCTGACCAGGCGCTTCGCCCTGCCGAACTCGGCCTCCATCGAGACCTACCTCGCCACCGACGGCTACACGGCCCTGCGGAAGGCGCTCGACATGACGCCCGAGCGCATCCTCGACGAGTTGAAAGTCTCCAGCCTGCGCGGGCGCGGCGGCGCGGGCTTCCCCACCGGGATGAAGTGGAGCTTCGTCCCCCGCGACTCCGCCAAGCCGAGATACATCGTCGTGAACGCCGACGAGAGCGAGCCCGGAACTTGCAAGGACCGCCTGCTGATCGAGTACGATCCGCACCAGTTGATCGAGGGCATGCTGATCGCGGCCCGCGTGGTGGGCTCCGCGCGCGGCTACATCTATATCCGTGGCGAGTACCGCTACCTGATCGACATCATGGACCGGGCCATCGCAGAGGCCTACGCGCAGGGCTACCTCGGCGCCAACATCCTGGGCAGCGGGTTCACCTTCGATGCCTCCACGCACACCGGCGCGGGAGCCTATGAGTGCGGCGAAGAATCGGCGCTGCTCGAATCGCTCGAAGGCAAGCGCGGCATCCCGCGCATCCGGCCGCCGTTTCCGGCCGTCGCGGGCCTCTACCAGTCGCCCACCGTGCTGAACAATGTGGAGAGCTTTTGCGCCGTCCCGGCGATCCTTCGCGACGGCGGGGCAGCGTTCGCCGCGCTGGGGACGCCCAGGAACGGCGGCACGCGCCTCTTCTGCCTCTCCGGCCACGTCAACCGGCCCGGCGTCTATGAGCTGCCGATGGGTTTCAACCTGCTGCGGATGATCGAAGAGGTCGGCGGCGGCATCCCCGGCGGAAAGAAGCTGAAGGCGGTGATTCCCGGCGGCTCGTCCTGCCCGGTGCTGAAGGCCGACGAGTGCGACATTCCCATGGATTTCGATTCGCTCGCCAAAGCCAAGAGCATGCTGGGCTCGGGCGGCGTGGTGGTGATGGACGAGGACACCTGCATCGTGAAAGCCGCCCTCCGCATCATGCGCTTCTATGCCCACGAGAGTTGCGGTTGGTGCATCCCGTGCCGAGAGGGCACGCTCTGGCTGAAGAAGATCCTGACGCGCGTCGATGAGGGGGGCGGCGTGTCGAGCGACATCGGGCTGATCCACGACCTCGCGGCCAACATGCTCGGCCGCACCTTCTGCCCGCTCGGCGACGCCGCGGCCATGCCCACGCTGGCCTTTGTCGAAAAGTTCCGGGAAGAGTTTGAGGCGCATCTCGACGGCCGCCCCTGCCCGTTCGAGCATGTCAGCCGGATGGTGACTGCCTGATGGCCAACATGGTCAAATTGACGATCGACGGCAAGGCCATCGAGGCCGCGGCGGGCACTCTCGTCATCGAAGCCGCGCGCCACAACGGCATCGAGATCCCGGCTTTCTGTTACTACGAGGGACTCGCGCTCCAGGCCGCCTGCCGGATGTGCCTGGTCGAGGTGGAGAAGGCGCCCAAGCTCATGACCGCCTGCACGCTGCCGGTGGCTGAGGGCATGGTGGTCCGCACCGACACGCCCAAGGTGGCCGAGGCCCGCAAGTCCACGCTCGAATTCCTGCTGACGAATCACCCGCTCGATTGCCCTGTGTGCGACAAGGGCGGCGAGTGCGAGCTGCAGGACATGGTGTTCCGCTATGGCGCCGGCGAAAGCCGCTTCATCGAGCGCAAACAGCACGTCGACGAGCGCCAGTGGTCGCCGGTGGTGTTCTACGACAAGCCGCGCTGCATCCTGTGCTTCCGCTGCGTCCGGATCTGCGGCGAGGGCATGGGAGTGGGCGCGCTAGGCATCGTCAATCGCGGCGCCGCTTCCGAGATCGCGCCCAACCACGGCGACCGGCTCGAGTGCGACGAGTGCGGCATGTGCATCGACATCTGCCCGGTGGGCGCGCTCACCAGCGGAACCTACCGCTACAAGACCCGCCCCTGGGAGATGGAGCACGTCGGCACCATCTGCGCGCATTGCTCCAACGGCTGCAAGACCACGCTCGGTGTTCGGAACAACGTCATCGAGCGGGCGAACAACCGCGACCGCTCCGGCATCAACGGCGAGTTCCTGTGCCTGAAAGGCCGCTACGCCGGAGATTTCACCGCTCATCCCGAGCGGCTGCTCACGCCCCTGGTGAAGAACGCGGCGGGCGAGTTCGAGCCGGTTTCCTGGGCCCGCGCGATCGAGACCGTTGCGCAGCGGTTCGGCGAGATCAAGGAGCGCGGCGGGAAGTTCGGCGTCATCGGCTCAAACCACACCACCAACGAGGAGAACGAGTACCTCGAGCGGCTGGCGCGTGCGGGACTCGGGACGAGCAACATCGACCACCATCGCACCGGCGACGTGGTGTCGCTCATGGCTGCGCTCGCCGGGCGGCCCAACGCGCTCGCCACGACGGCCGACCTCTACACCACCAAGGCCGTGCTGATCGTGGGCGCGGACCTCTCGCAGCAGCACCCGTTCCTGGCCTTCCAGGTTCGTGCGAACTGGCGGCATCACCGCGCCTCGGTCTACGTGATCGAGCGCGGGCCGACGCGCGAAGACGCCAACGCCAAACGCGTGGTCACCACCGCGCCTGGCGACGAGTTGGGCGGCCTGGAGCAGCTTCGCGCGGAACTCGCGGCGGAGTCCGAGCTGGTGATCCTGTTCGGCGACGCGGTGAAAGGCTCGGGTGTCAGGGACCTGGTGGCGTTCGGCGATTCGCTGGGCATCCCCGTGAAGTACGTCTGCCTGGTGGATTACTCGAACTCGCGCGGCGCGCAAGACAAGGGCCTGCTGCCAGGCCTCGACGGCATGAACCTGGACCAGATGCTGGCCGCTCCGGAGCTGGACGCATTGTGGATCGTAGGCGCGAACCCGCTCGAGAACGGGCGCTCGTTCGCGGCCGCGGGCGCCTTCGTGGTGGTGAACGATCTGTTCCTCACAGAGACGGCCCGCCGCGCCGACGTGATCCTGCCGGCCGCGTCGCAGTACGAAAAGTCGGGCACCGTGACCAACGTGTGCGGCGAGGTGCAGCGCCTCAAGCGGGGGATCGAGACGAGCGGCACCAAAGCCGACCTCGAAATCTTCAAGCTGGTGGCGCGCGCGATGCGCTTGGAGTTGCCCGAGGTGGCCGCGCCGCCGGCCCCGAGCGAAGTGGCGCCCGGCCTGATCCACTCGTCCGGCGACACGCTATACACGTCCGGAACGACAGGCCGCTATTCGAAGATGCTGAACGCAGTAAAGGAAGGACCGGGGGAGCTATACCACAGCAGCACCGAACCGCGCGCGTAAGCAAGCGGAGTGTGGCCTGACAACATGAACTTCTACCTTCTGGCGGTAATCAAAGCGGCGGTGGTGGTCGGAGTGCTGATGATCACGCTGCTCTACCTCCAATGGGTAGAACGCAAAGTCATCGCCCACATCCAGGTGAGGCTGGGCCCGTATAACGTGGGCGCGCACGGCCTGCTGCAGCCGATCGCCGACACCCTGAAACTGCTGACCAAGGAGGACCTGCTCCCGCCCGGCGTCAACCGCTTCTATTTCATCCTCGCCCCGTTTCTGGCCATCACCCTCTCGCTGGTCTCGATCTCCGTCATCCCCTTCGGCCCAGAGATCCACCTGGGCCCCGTCAATACGTGGCTCCAGCTCACCGACCTGAACATCGGCGTCATCTTCGTCCTGGCCATCTCGTCGCTGACGGTCTACGGAATCGTCCTCGCCGGCTGGTCGTCGAACAGCAAATACCCGCTGCTCGGCGCGCTTCGCAGTTCGGCCCAGATGATCAGCTACGAACTGCCGCTGGGTATGGCGGTGGCCGCCACGCTGCTGCTGTCGAATTCGCTCAGCCTGCGCAAAATCGTCGAGACGCAGAGTGCCTGGTACGGAGGGTTCTTCCCGGCCTGGAACCTTTTCCGCATGCCGTTCCCGCAGGTTTTCGGCTTCCTGATTTTCGTGATCGCGGTATTCGCGGAAACCAACCGAGTCCCCTTCGACCTTCCGGAGGCGGAGAGCGAACTGGTGGCCGGCTTTCACACCGAATACAGTTCCATGAAGTTCGCCGGGTTCTTCATGGCCGAATACGCCAACATGGTCACGGTGACCTGCATGGCCACGGCGCTCTATCTGGGCGGCTGGCTGCCGCTGTGGCCCGCCTCGCTGGGCTCGAACTACGCGCCCACAGCCGCGTTCGCCCTGGCCGGCGCCATCTGCATCTATAGCGGCCTGCAGGCGCGCAAGCGTGACCGCCTCAGTCTGCAGCTCTTCGGAGCATTGTTCCTCGCTGCCGCGGCGCTGTTCCTGGTCCCCGTGGTGCAGACCCTGCTGGTCCCCCTGTTCTGGTTCCTCGCGAAGACCGGCCTGCTGCTGCTCCTCTTCATTTGGGTGCGCGGCACGCTGCCGCGCTTTCGCTACGACCAGTTGATGCGCTTCGGCTGGAGCTTCATGTTTCCAGTCGCTGTGGCGAACCTGCTAATAACCGGGCTCCTGGTAGCCCTGGTGGGCTGACCTATGGATCTATTTCCCATCGGCGTTCATCGGCGTTCTGAAGTGGACTAACCCATGGACCCGATCCTGTTCCTCATCTTCGCCGCGATCGCAGTCATCTGCGGCATCACGGTAGTCGTGCAGACGCACCCCATCACCAGCGCCCTGGCCCTCATCGGCGTCCTGGGTTCCATAGCTGTGCTCTACCTCCTTCTGGGAGCGCAGTTCATCGCGGCCGCCCAAGTGATCGTCTACGCCGGCGCCATCATGGTGCTGTTCATCTTCGTCATCATGCTGCTCAACGCCGGCCGCGAGCGCAAGACCCGCGGCTCGTTCCTCGCCCGCCTGATCGGCCCGCCCCTGCTGGTCCTGCTGCTCGGAGTGATCACCTTCGTGATTCTCGCCGTGGTCCCCCACGACGCTGTCGTGAAGTTCGGAAGCTACACCGGCGGGACCGTCGAGAACCTGGGCCGCGCCATCTTCACCACCTACCTCTGGCCGTTCGAAATCACCTCCATACTCGTGCTGATCGCCATCGTGGGCGCGGTCGCGCTGGCCTACAAGGAGCTTGACTGATGCCGAATGCCGTGCCACTCTCCTGGTACCTGGCGCTGAGCGCGGTGCTGTTCACCCTCGGCGTGGCCGGGTTCCTGTTCCGCCGGAACATCATCACGATGTTCATGTCGATCGAGCTGATGCTCAACGCGGTCAACCTGACCTTCGTCACCTTCTCCTATCGCCTCCGCCAGATCGACGGCCAGGTGTTTACGTTTTTCGTGATGGTGGTGGCGGCGGCCGAGGCGGCCGTCGGCCTAGCCATCATCCTGATCGTCTTCAAGAACCGGGCGACTTTGCAGGTGGACGACTTGCGGACCATGAAGGACTGAGATGCAGCAACTCTGGCTCATTCCCGCCCTGCCGCTTCTCGGGTTCCTGATCAACGGGCTCGCCGGGCGGCGCCTGCCCAAAGCCGTCATCCACACTGTCGCCGTGGGCACCGTCGCCCTGGCCTTCGCCTGGGTCTTGAAGACCGTGATCGCCCTGGAGCCCCTTGCGACGCCCCACGTCGAGCGCTACTTCGACTGGATCCGTGTGGGCGATCTACGCATCGGCTTCGACCTCGCCGCCGACCGCCTGACCGCCGTGATGCTGCTCGTGGTGACCGGCGTGGGCCTGCTCATCCACATCTACTCCATCGGCTACATGGCGCACGAGGGCGGCTATTACCGCTTCTTTGCCTACCTCAACCTGTTCATGTTTTTCATGCTGACCCTGGTGCTTTCCGCGAACTTCCTGCTGATGTTCGTGGGCTGGGAAGGCGTGGGCCTTTGCAGCTACCTCCTGATCGGGTTCTGGTTCCTGAAGAAGAGCGCCACCAACGCCGCCAACAAGGCGTTCATAGTAAATCGAATCGGCGATTTCGGTTTCACCCTGGCCATCTTTCTGCTTTACCTGAACTTCAAGTCGCTCGACTTCGCCACCGTGTTCAGCGGCCTGGCGGGCTGGCACACCGACACCGGCATGGGGACGCTCACCATCATCGGCCTCCTGCTTCTGGTGGGCGCGACAGGAAAATCGGCGCAGCTGCCGCTCTACGTCTGGCTGCCCGACGCGATGGAGGGCCCCACTCCCGTCTCCGCCCTGATCCACGCGGCGACCATGGTGACCGCGGGCGTCTACATGATCGCGCGCTCGGCGCCGCTCTTCCTCAAAGCGCCGATCGCCATGGACTGGGTCGCCGGCATCGGCCTGGCCACGGCCTTCTTCGCCGCCACCATCGGCATGGTGCAGACCGACATCAAGCGCGTCTTCGCCTACTCCACCGTCTCGCAACTGGGCTACATGTTCCTCGGCGTTGGCACGGGTGCCTTTGGCGCCGGCGTCTTCCACCTGGTGACGCACGCGTTCTTCAAAGCGTTGCTGTTCCTGGGCGCGGGCAGCGTGATCCACGCGCTCTCGGGCGAGCAGGACATGCGCAGGATGGGCGGCCTGTGGAAGAAGACGCCCGTGACGTTCGGCGTCATGCTTGCCGCGACCGTGGCCATCGCCGGAATACCGCCCTTCTCCGGGTTCTGGAGCAAGGACGAGATTCTGGTGAACGCCTGGCAGCGCTCGCCGGTGCTGTTCTGGATTGGAGTCCTGACCGCCGCGATGACTTCGTTCTACGTTTTCCGCGCCCTCTTCCTGGTCTTCTTCGGCACCTACCGCGGCGAAGCGCACGCCCACGAATCGCCCCCTGTGATGACCGTGCCACTGACACTTCTGGCCCTGCTGTCGCTTGGTGGCGGCCTGTTCCAGGTGTCGAAGTGGCTGGCGCCGATGTTCCCTGAGCACGCTCCGCCGGACAATCCGCTACTTCTCGCAGCCTCGATCAGCGCGGCCTTCGGAGGCGCGCTCGTGGCCTTCGCGCTCTACTGGTGGCGGCCCGGCCTGGCCGATGTCTTCGCCCGCCGCCTCAAGTGGCTGTACGTAGCCGCGTTGAACAAGTACAAGGTGGACGAAATTTACGGCGCCACCGTGGTCCGCCCGCTGGTGGGCACGTCGCGCGAGGTGCTGTGGCGCGGCATCGATGTCGAAGTCATCGACGGCGTGGTGAACGGAGTCGGCCGGCGCGCGGTAGGAATCGGCAGCCTGCTGCGCCTGGCGCAATCCGGTTACATACGAAGCTACGCCGCCTGGGTGCTCCTGGGCGCGGTCTCGCTGCTGGTCGCGCTCGGCCTTCTGGGAGGCGTGCGATGAACCTGCTCGACGCCGTGCTCTTCATCCCGCTCGCCGGCTTCTTCCTCCTTCTGTTCGTTCCGCGTGAGCGCGAGGAAGCGATCCGCCGGACGGCCCTGGCGGTGTCCCTGGTCGCCTTCATTGCGTCGCTCGTGCTGCTGGCGCGCTTCAACCGCGCCGAGGCCGGCTTCCAGTTCGTCGCGAACCTGCCCTGGATTGCCCAGCCCGCCATCCGCTTTTACACCGGCATCGACGGTGTGAGCCTCTGGCTCGTCTTGCTTACCACCCTGTTGACGCCTATCGGAATCCTGATCTCCTGGCGCTCCATCGACCGCCGCGTCAAGGAATTCTTCGCCCTGTTCCTGCTGATGGAGTTCGGATTGGTGGGCGTGTTCGTGTCGCTCGACATGTTCCTGTTCTACGTCTTTTGGGAAGTCTCGCTCGTTCCGATGTACTTCCTGATCGGCGTGTGGGGACACGAGCGCCGCATCTACGCGGCGGTGAAGTTCTTCCTCTACACCATGGCCGGCTCGGTGCTGATGCTCTCGGCGCTGATCTATCTCTACAACCGCACCGGCACGCTCGACTACAGCACCTTGTTGCAGATGCGAGCGAGTGGCCGCCTGGCCTTCGACCGCGTCGAGGAAATCGTGCTGTTCCTCGGCTTCTTCATCGCATTCGCCATCAAGGTGCCTCTGTTCCCGCTGCACACCTGGCTGCCGGACGCGCACGTCGAGGCGCCCACGGCGGGCTCGGTGATGCTGGCCTCCGTCATGCTGAAGATGGGTTGCTACGGCCTGGTGCGGTTCTGCCTCCCGCTGTTCCCGGGGGCCTCGCGCGATCTGGCGCCGTCCATCGCCATTCTTGCCATCATCGGAATTGTCTACGGCGCGCTGGTGGCGCTGGTGCAGCCCAATATGAAGAAGCTGGTGGCCTACACTTCGGTAAGCCATCTGGGTTTCGTCGTACTGGGGATCTTCACCTTCACCGAGCTGGGGATGAACGGCGCCGTCTACCAGATGTTGAACCACGGAGTGTCGACCGGCGCGCTCTTCGTCCTGGTGGGCTACCTCTACGAGCGCCGTCACTCGCTCGAAATTGCCGACTACGGCGGCGTGGCGACCGTCGCGCCCAATCTCTCGGCCATATTCCTCATCACCGCGCTCGCCAGCATGGGTCTGCCCATGCTGAACAACTTCGTGGGCGAGTACCTGGTGCTTCAGGGCGCGGCGCAGGCAAGCTTCCGCTGGGCCGTCTCCGCTGCCATCGGAGTGATCTTCGCGGCCTGCTACATGCTCTGGCTTTACCAGCGCGTCTTCTTCGGCGAAACGCGTCCCGAGGTGGCCGCCCACATGCCCGACCTGGGCCGGCGCGAGTGGGCCGCGGTTCTCCCTCTGGTCGTGCTGATGCTGTGGATGGGCACCCTGACCCAATCCTTCCTCCCGCCCATCACAAAGAGCTCGGCCGCGATTCTGGAAACCACGAAGGTGGGAGTAAGCTTCGACGTCCGCCGGCATCCTCCAGCCGAGCCGCGACCGTCCGGGAGCGGTCTGGCCGGCAGGCAGGAGGTGGCGCGTGCCCGCTAACTTCTACCCCACCGCGCCCGAGTACTTCCGCGTCCTGCCCGAAATGCTCCTGGTGGTGGTGGCGACGCTGATCATGGTGCTCGAGCCGCTAACCTCGAAGGCATCCAAGCGCGCGCTCGGCTGGGCCGCGATGGCCGGCCTCGTTGCGGCCCTCATCCCAGCCGCGATGGGCGAACTGGCGCCCGGGGCGGCCTTCAGCGGCATGGTCGTCATCGACGGCTTTGCGGTCTTCTTCCGAGTGCTGGTGATCGTGGCGGGCATCGTTATCGCGCTGATGTCGGGCAGCTACCTGCGCCGCGAAGAAGCCGAATCGGGCGAATACTACGCCCTGCTGCTGTTCTCCGTCGCCGGCCAGTGCATCATGGCGGCCGCGGGCGAGCTGATCGTAGTCTTCATCGGTCTGGAGATCTCCTCCATTGCCAGCTACGTGCTGGCAGGCTACCTGCGCCGCGCTAAGCTCGGCAACGAAGCCTCGGCCAAGTATTTCCTGCTGGGCAGCTTCGCCACCGCATTTCTGCTGTACGGCATCGCGCTCATCTACGGCGCCACGGGGACCACCAGCCTGCAGGGTATCCACAATGTGCTCGCCCATCCGCACAGCGCGTCGAGCGCCATGTTGGTGGGAGCCGCGGCCGCGCTGATGTTCGTGGGCCTCGCCTTCAAAGTTTCCGCCGCGCCGTTCCAGATCTGGGCGCCGGACGTCTATCAGGGAGCGCCCGCGCCCGTCTCGGCGTTCCTGGCCGCCGGACCCAAAGCGGCCGCCTTCGCGGTGCTCATCCGTGTGTACATGACCGCCTTCGGCACCGTAGGCGCAAACTGGACCGGAATCGTAGCCGCCTCCGCGCTGCTGACCATGGTGGTCGGAAACTTCGCCGCGCTCGTGCAAAGCAACGTCAAGCGCATGCTCGGCTACAGCTCGATCGCCCACGCCGGGTACGTTATGGTGGCCATCGCCTCGCATTCGGTCACCGGCACGGCGGCCGCGATGTTCTACCTGGCCGCCTACGTTTTCATGAACGCCGGAGCGTTTGCAGTGGTGGCCCACTTCTCGCGCGCCGGAGAGCAGTTCGTCGAGATCGACGATTTCGCCGGCCTCGGATGGCGCCAGCCGGGAACGGCGGCCATGTTTTCCATCTTCCTGCTCTCGCTCATCGGCGTGCCTCTGACGGGCGGCTTCTTCGGAAAGTTCTACATCTTCAAAGCGGCGCTCGATGCCAACCTGGTCTGGCTCACCGTGATCGGCCTCCTCACCAGCGCGGTGGCGGCATACTACTACCTGCGCCTGCTGGTGGTGATGTACATGAAGGAGCCCGGCGATTCCGTCCAGAGCCTGCCGCCCGTCTCCGCCGGCGTGCGAACCGCGCTCTGGATCTCGGCCGCCGTCACCCTCGTCCTGGGAATCTTCCCGTCGCTCGTGCTGAACTACGCCATCGCCTACGCGCACCTGGGGAAATAGCCGTTACCGAGCCGCGACCGTGAGGGAGCGGACCCCGCAAGGGAGCGGTGCGCTAGACTAAAAAGTTCCCAGCCACCATGCCGGAACCTAACCTGCCACTCGAATCCGTGCTGACCGAATTGGAGGCGCGCGCGCGGGAGCGCATCGCCCGCGCCGCCACCCCCGAAGAGCTCGAGGAGGTCCGCGTCGAGGTCCTCGGCCGCAAGGGCGCACTCGCGCAGATCTCGAAGCAGTTCGGCAAGCTCGCACCCGAAGAGCGCGCGCCGGCAGGCAAGCTCCTGAACTCCGTCAAGGAGTCCATCGAAGCCGCCCGCGACGCCCGCAACGCCGAGTTCGAGTGCCGAGCCCTCGCGGCCCGTCTCGACGCCGAGTGGATCGATCTGACGCTGCCCGCCCCCGGCCCGCGCCCTGGCAGCCTGCACCCCGTCACCCAGGTCCAGATGGAGATCGAGGACCTGTTCACCTCGATGGGCTTCGCCGTCCTGGGCGGGCCCGAAGTCGAAACCGAGTTCCGCAATTTCGACGCGCTGAACATCCCCGGCGACCATCCGGCGCGCGACATGCAGGACACCTTCTGGCTCCAGGACGGCAACCTGCTCCGCACGCACACCTCGCCGGTTCAGGTCCGTGGAATGGAGCGCCTCGGCCCACCGCTGCGCATGATCGCGCCCGGCCGGGTGTTCCGAAACGAAGAAGTGGACGCCTCGCACGAGCACACCTTCTATCAGCTCGAAGGCATGATGATCGACCGCGAGGTCTCCGTCGCGCACCTGATCTACTTCATGAAGACGCTGCTCAGCCAGATCTTCCACCGCGACGTGAGGGTGCGGCTGCGGCCCGGCTACTTCCCCTTCGTCGAACCCGGCTTCGAACTCGACATCCAGTGCCTGATCTGCGGCGGCGCGGGCTGCCCGGTCTGCAAGCAAGGCGGCTGGGTGGAACTGCTGCCCTGCGGCCTGGTGAATCCCAACGTGCTGCGCATGAGCGGCATCGACCCGGAGCAATGGAACGGCTTCGCCTTCGGCCTGGGCCTGACCCGCCTGGCCATGATGCGCTACGCCATCGACGACATCCGCCACCTCAACGGCGGCGATCTGCGGTTCTTGCGACAATTCTGAGGCGCCGAGAATGCTCTTCTCTTACAACTGGCTGGCCGAACTGGTCGACGGCATCGACGCCGCCCCCGCGAAGCTCGGACAACTCATCACCATGAAGACCGCAGAGTGCGAGGGCATCCGCACCCACGCGCCGTATCTCGACCGCGTTTGCGCGGCGCGCATCGTCTGCGTCACGCCCATCCCCGGCAGCTCGCACAACATGACGGCCGAGGTCGAAACGAGCCGCTACGGAACAAAGACCGTCGTCTGCGGTGCACCCAACTGCCGCGCCGGCCTCACGACAGCCTACGTTCCCGCGGGCACGGACCTCAACGGTCGCGCCATCGAGAAGTCCGTCATCGAAGGCGTGGAGAGCGACGGCATGCTCGCGAGCGGTGCCGAGCTGGCCGTCAACCGCGACGCCGCCGGCATCCTCGAAATCGAAGCCGAGCCCGGCGCGCCCATCCCCGGCTGCAGGCCTGACGCCATCATCGAGATCGATAACAAGTCGATCACCCACCGGCCGGATCTGTGGGGCCACTTCGGCCTGGCCCGCGAAGTCGCGGCCATCGTGCACAAACCGCTTCGCGATCCGGTGAAGCCCGATCTCATTCCCGCGGGTCCCGCCGCCGTCAAAATCGCGATCGAGGATTTCGCGCTCTGCCCCCGATACAGCGCGCTGGTGTTCGACAACGTGGTGGTAGGTCCCTCGCCCCTCTGGCTCCAGTGCCGCATGGAGGCCATCGGCCTCAACCCCATAAACAACATCGTCGACGTGACGAACTTCATCATGAGCGAACTGGCCCAGCCCCTGCACGCTTTCGATCGGGACCTGCTCAACGGCGACACCATCTTCATCCGCCCCGCCCGCGCCGGCGAAAAGGTGGTGCTGCTCAGCGAAGAGTCGTACGCGCTCGACGAAACCAACCTGGTGATCGCGGACGCCAAAGGACCCATCGCGCTCGCCGGCGTCATGGGCGGCCTCGACAGCGCCATCAACGAACGCACCCGCCGCATCGTGCTCGAGAGCGCCTGCTTCCAGGCGTCGAGCATTCGCAAAACTTCGTCGAAGCTCAAGCTGCGAACAGACGCCTCCATGCGCTTCGAGAAGGCGCAGGACCCCGAGAACACCGTGCGTGCCCTGGCACGCATCATCGAACTCTTCCGCGAAGTGTCGCCTGGAATCCGCCTGGTGGGCGGCCTCGCCGACCTTTGGAAGAAGGCCGCGCCGCCCGCGCCGATCACCCTCCCGATGGATTGGCTCACGCGAAAGCTCGGCCGCGCGATCGAAGCGGCAGAAGTGCGCGACATCCTGGAGAGCCTTTCGTTCGGAGTCTCCGAGCCCGAGCCGCATGTCTTCTCGGTCACCGTGCCGAGCTGGCGCGCCACCAAGGACGTCTCGATCAAGGACGACCTGGTGGAGGAAGTGGGCCGCATGATCGGCTACGACTCCATCACCCCGCAGGCGCCGCTGCTGCCCGTCACCGTCCCGCCCTCCGACCCGGAGCGCCTG
Organism: Bryobacterales bacterium; assembly: GCA_963841635.1. Classification (GTDB taxonomy): domain Bacteria; phylum Acidobacteriota; class Terriglobia; order Bryobacterales; family Bryobacteraceae; genus DASWZN01. The sequence goes on along the minus strand of CAWJDO010000002.1, from coordinate 4,322,857 downwards.
TTCGAGCGCGCCGTGCGCGCGATGGTCGCGGCGCAGGGCTTCACGGAAGTCTACAACTACTCCTTCCTCAGCGAGGAGCAGGTGCGCGAACTGGGCTTCGATCCCGCGGACCACCTGGCCGTGAAGAATCCCATCTCCGCCGACCAGAGCCTGATGCGGCGCAGCCTCGTCCCGGGCATCTTCAAGAACGTGCGCGAGAACAGCCGCCACCTCGATTCGTTCCGCCTTTTCGAGATCGGCCGTGAGATTCACCCGGAGACGCGCGGCGCCGACGGATTGCCGTCGGAGATTCCCCACCTCGCGGCCGCCATGTACGCGCGCGAGAACGGCGAGGCGAACCTGTTCGAGTTGAAGCGCGTGGCCGAGTGCCTGATGCCGGGGGCGGAACTGCGCCCCACGGCGCCGCGCGTGTTCGAACATCCCGCGCGCACCGCCGAGGTCGTCTGGCAGGACCGCACAGTGGGCCGCCTGTTCGAATTGCACCCGTCGCTCGTGGCCGGCCGCGCCGCTATCCTGGACATCGACCTGGAACTCATGCTCCGCCTTCAGTCTCGCGAGAAGCGGTTCCGCCCCATCCGCCGCTATCCCTCCAGCGCATTCGACCTCTCGGTGGTTGCAGGCGCCCGCGAACTGGTAGGGGACCTTCAAAAGCGCATCGCGTCCCTGGCCGGCGAGCCGCTCGATTCCATCGAATTCTTGCGCAGCTATTCCGGCCCGCCTATCCCCGAAGGCATGCAGAGCGTCTCCTTCCGCCTGACCGTCGCGGCGCCGGACCACACGTTGTCGCTGGAAGAGGCCGGCGCCATCCGCGCGCGCATCATCGAAGGCATGCGCGAACAGGGCTACGAGCTCCGCGTGTAAAGTGATCGTCACTCTCACAGGCGCGACCGGATTCATCGGACGGGCGCTCGCCGTGCGTGTCGAAGCGGCCGGCCACAAAGTGCAGCCCTTTAGCCTCCGCTCGCCGCAGCCGCTCCAGATCTGCGATGCCGTGATTCACCTCGCCGGAGAGCCCGTCGCGCAACGCTGGACGCTCGAGGCCAAGCGGCGCATTCGCGAGAGCCGCGTGGATGGCACCCGGCGACTCATCGCCGCGCTCCCCGCACCACCGAAGGTATTTATTTGTTCGTCCGCTGTGGGGTTCTACGGATCGCGAGGCGACGAGATCCTCACCGAGACGTCGCCGCCCGGCACGGGTTTCCTGGCCGAGGTCTGCACGGCTTGGGAAGGCGCGGCCGACGAGGCCAGCGCGCTTGGGGCTCGCGTAGTCAAGCTTCGCACCGGAGTGGTACTGGGCGGCCGGGGCGGCGCGCTGGATCGCATGTTGCCCCCCTTCCGCATGGGCGTCGGCGGCAGGCTCGGCTCGGGCCGCCAGTGGATGCCCTGGATCCACCTCGACGATCATCTGGACCTGGTCGAGTTCGCCCTGGGCCAGGCGGGCGTCTCCGGCCCCATCAACGCCGTCGCCCCGAATCCCGTGACAAACCGGGAGTTCACTGTAACTCTCGCTCGCGCGCTCCATCGCCCGGCCTTCCTGCCCGCGCCCGCCATCGCGCTCAAAGCCATGTTTGGCGAGATGGCGTCCGCACTACTCGACAGCCAGCGCGTAATCCCGCGTGCAGCCCTCGACGCCGGTTTCGTGTTCCGCCATTCCGAATTAGGTCCGGCCCTTCAGGAAATCTTGCGTTCGAACAGATAGGCGCACTCCTCCAGCCGCCCGCCCGCCCCATCGTTCACCGCGAATTTCCTCTTCACCAGCATGCCGCGCTGCACCACCGCATTCCACAACGACGCCCCCGCATAGTCGCCGTCTTTCCGCAGCGCGTAGAAGTTCAAATCGAATTGCGCCAGCCGCCCGCCGTCGCCGCCGAAGTTGCGCGCCACGCGCCGCAGTGCGTCCAGGCAAGCCTCGCGCGCCGTCATGCCGTGCCGCATGTTCTCGACGATGGTGTGCCCGCCGGCCACGCGTATGTTCTCCTCGCCGCGCCCCGTCGACCCCGCCGCGCCCATGTCCTGATCCACCCACAGGCCCGCCCCCAGAATGGGCGAATCTCCCACTCGCCCGGCGATCTTCCACGCCAGACCGCTGGTCGTGGTGACCCCCGACATCTCGCCGTTTTCCTTCAGAGCCAGGCAATTGATCGTCCCCGTAGGCGGCGCCACCGCGACGCTCCAGGCCCACTCCAGCGTCCGCTCATCCACGTCCGGGAAAAGGCGCCTCAACCGGGCAGCCGGCTTCCCAGGCGCGGTTGGTGCGTCCAGCCCCGGACCCCAGTTGTTGTGGCCCGCCGCATCGCGCAGCGATTCTTTCCACACCAGCCACGCCAGGCGCGATTTCTCGGTCAGCAGGTCCTCTTCCGCGAAACCGTGCGCCTTGGCGAAACGCAGCGCCCCCGCGCCGACAAGCATGATGTGGTCGCTCCGCTCCATCACCAGGCGCGCCACCTTCGAGGGAGTCTTGATGCCGCCGATCGCCGCCACCGAGCCGCAGCGGCGCGTCGGGCCGTGCATCACGCACGCGTCCAACTCCACCACGCCGTCCTCGTTCGGCAGCCCGCCATAGCCGACGCTGTTGTCCTCGGGATCTTCCTCGACGATGTTGACCCCGCCGACCACGGCATCGAGCGTGTCGCCGCCCGCCCGCAGCGTCTCCATCGCCCGGTTGACCGCGCGCATCCCATTCGCGCTCGATACGACGATGTTCCTGGCCCCGCCCGCGGCCACCCCTGCTCGCGCCGCCGGCAGCAGCGCCGCCCCGGCCATCCACTCCCGCCTGCTGATCATGATCCGATTCTCGCCGATACTCGAGCCAGTCGGGGGGCTTCCGCCCGCGCGGGGGCTTAAGCCCCGCCGGATTGTTACACTGATGGAATCGAATGGCAATCACGCGCCGCCTAGTCCTTTTCCTGGCCCCCCTATCCGTTCTCGCCGCCGGAAAGCGCAAGAAGGACCGCGATTCCCAAGGCGGCAACATCAAGGTCGTCGAGCTGGCCGTTCACCGCTCCGACGGCTCCGATCGCCTCCTCACCATCGACGGCCGCCTCGTGAACTCAGGCCCGGACGCCATACGCGGCCTGGTGCTGATCTTCGAAGTGATGGGCGTGGATGACAAGGTCGTCAGCAGCCAGCGAGGCAAGGTGGAGGAGGACCCTCTCGCCGCCGGCCAGGAGTCCGAGCTCCACTGGCAGATGAGAGACCAGCCGAACGCCGTCGATATTCGCCTCCGCGCCGTCGCTCATGACGAGCAGCCCGTCAAAGTCGAGGAGCCCGGTCCCTACCCGATCGAGTAAGCCGCGCCGTCAGCGCCGCCGCTTCCATTCGAATAGCACGATGCCCGCCGCCACCGAAACATTCAGCGACGAGATCTGTCCCGCCAGCGGAATGCGCACCAGAAGGTCGCAGTGCTTCTTGACCAGCTCGTGCACGCCCTTGCCCTCGCTTCCCAGAACGAACGCGGTGGGCTCGGCATAATCGACGCGGTCGTAGTCCTGGCCGCCGCGCTCGTCCAGGCCGTAGATCCAGAATCCGCGGGCTTTGAGCATTTCGAGCGTGCGGCTGATGTTGGTCACGCGCGCCACGGGCAGGTGCTCGAGCGCCCCGGCGGCCGCCTTGGCCACTGTTTCCGTGAGACCGGCCGCGCGGCGCTCCGGGATCACCACCGCGGCAGCCCCGGCGGCGTGCGCCGTGCGGACGATCGCGCCGAGATTATGCGGGTCCTCGATCCCGTCCAGCACAACCAGAAGTTTCGCCCCCGGGAGCAGATCCTCGAGTTCGGCGTGTCGACCGGCCGCGCCCAGCGCCACCACGCCCTGGTGCGCGCTCGATCCCGCCAGCCGGTCCAGCATATCCCGCGGCTCAAAGCGCACCGGGACCGCCAGTTCGCGGCACAGCTCGACGATCTCTTGCACGCGTGGCCCCGCGGCGCCCTTCGCCACCAGGACGCGGTTCATGGGATGCCGCGCGCGCAACGCTTCGAGCACGGGATGGACGCCGATTCGAATGGACACGCGATGGAAGAACTTCATTGTAACGCCGGGGCTGCGGGGCGATGTCCGCCACAGACAGGCCCGCAGCCTCGGCTCCCCGGCGTGCCCAGGCCGGGATTGCCTTCACAATAAACCGGCCGCCTGGCAAGACAGAGGGGGGTCCGGGCGCAAGTCGTTAAGAGCGAAAGGAAAAAATCGTCGCGTTCCGTGTCATCGCGAAACTTGTGGGGCAGGACTCCAGTCCTGCAGCGGGTCTCCAGACCCGCCCTATTTTCCGGAACCTGCCCTACCCGCCCTTGGTGGTGCCAAACGAATACCGCGCCGGGCTGAGCGAGAAGTACTCGACGAAGCGATTGGACGGCTTAGCGCCCGGAGTCTTTGCCAGGATTTGGCGCGCCAGATCCGCGAACCGTTTCCCTATTTCGGAGCCCGCATCCACCGGTCGCGCGTCCTGTAGCGCCTTGTGCACTCCGCGATAGTCGTTAGGAATCTCGATTGCCACCGGGAGGCCGATCAGCTTCTCGATATCCGGGCTCGTCACCAGCGCGCGCTTCTGCGAGCGGTTCACCAGCAGGGACACGCGCGACTCCAGGTCGAGACTGCGCAGGTAATCCAGCTTCTGGCGCGCCAGGTGCAGCGCCGGAAGCTCCGGCGTGCAAACCAGGTAGATGCGCTTGGCTTCCTGCATCAGCTCCACCGAATAGCGCTCCATCAGTCCCGAGAGGTCCGCGCAGACCACGTCGTAGTTGCGGCGCGCGAACTCCAGCAGGTACCGCAGGGCGGGCAACTCGATACGGAATCCCGGCCGGATCGGTCCGGAGGGCAGCACGTCCACGCCATGCGCCTTTGAGACCAGTTTCGGCCAAAGATCTTCGTCCAGCTGCGGAGCGTGCTCGGCGGCGTCCACCAGCGAACGGTCGAAATCCAGGTGCAGCAGGAACGCGATGATGCCGCAGTTCAGGTCGAAATCCGCCAGCAGGACACGGGTTGACGCCTGGGCGGCCAGCGCGACGCTGGTGTTGAGCGCCACCGTCGAGCATCCCACGCCCGGTTTGGCCGGTAGGAATGCGATAACTTCCTCGGTCGCCGGGATGTGCGCCGGCGTCCGTTCGAGCGCCGCCGCCACACGGCCTAGCGCGTTCTCCAGCTCGCCCAGCGAATCCGGCACGGCCACAAATTCGCGGATGCCGGCCCGCATCAGGTCGAGCAGCGTGTTCGGCGCGCAGGCGCGGTCGAAGGCCACAACCTGCGTCCCCGGGGCCGCTTCACCAATGGCCGCGGCAATCCGCAGCGCGTCCGCCAGGCTCCCCACGTCGACGAAGAGGATCTGTGGCGCGTGCGCGCGGACGATGCGCGGCAGTTCGTGATCCGCCGGGTAGCGGTCGAAGGCCCGTGCAATGCCCACCATGTTGTTCTGACCCACCGCGGCGGCCAGTTGTTCCGCCAGGTCGCGGTCCGGCGAGATCAGGATTGCTCTAAGCATTGAATCCCCTGTCCACACAGAACGGCGGGCGTGCCGCCGGCCCCCATCGGGCATTCGCCTGAGTCCCGGGCGCAAAAGGCAGGAGAATGCCGCTCCGCCGTCCGCAAATCCCAACACGCTTTGGGATGGGACACCGTCGGAGCGCACCATGCCTCGAACGGTATCTCCTCGGCGTTCTCGATGAACATTCCGGCAATCCCCATCGCGCACTCTGTCCCCCCGGAAGGCCGGGTTGACGCCAGCCACCGTTTAACCATAGGATGGCGTAGGTCCGTGTTTCGCCGGCAATGAACCAGCCTGAAATCAGCACCGAGCTCGAGGCTGCGATTCCGCAGAAGCTGTACTTCCGCATCGGGGAGGTCAGCCGCCTGGTGGGAGTGAAGCCCTACGTCCTGCGCTATTGGGAAACTGAGTTCCCGGCCCTCGCCCCGAACAAATCCGGCTCCGGCCACCGCTTCTACCGGCGCAAAGACGTCGAGATGCTGCTTCAGATCAAACAACTGCTCTACGAGAAGCGGTTTACCATCGAGGGAGCCCGGCGGCATCTCGAAACGGCGGCGAAATCCGGCCGCCGCGATCGCGCCCTGGCTGCCGAAGGCCGCTCCCGCCCCGCACCGCCCGCGCAACCCGCACTGTTCGAGCCCCGGACGGCCGACTGGCGAACGGTCCGCGACGAGCTGGCTGCTATCCTCGACCTCATGAAATAGCGGCTCCGCCCGGATCTACCTCGGCGATCCTCACAAGCCCGCCAGATGGGTCAACAGGCACGTGTGCGCTTCCAGGCCCGCCTCGGCGCTCTGCTCGTCCACCGTCCGCCGCAGTTCCCCGATCACCGCCTCCAGTACCTCACTGCGCTCCGCCGCGCTCGGATCCCGGAACGGCGTCCGGCAGGTCTGGGCCGCACGGTCCAGTTCGGAGGCGATCCTCCGCGCCTCACCGGTCCTGAGCGCCGCCAGGATTCTGGCCGCTGCCGCGGCGGTTCCGTCTCCAAGCCATGCGGGCATGTTCTTCCGTCCTCAATGAGCTTATCGGTCCGTTTTCGCGGTTGGAGCCCGACTTCTTTACGGGCCACGCAATTTCGGTTGGATTCAAGACACGCTCAAGCCTTTCGCCCCGCCGTCGATATGCCGCATCAGGGAGGTCTATAGCCATGATCCGGCTGACCCGGCTCAACGGAGATCCATTCCTGCTGAATCCGGACCTCATCGAGCACGTGGAAATGACCCCCGATACGGTTATCAACTTGACCACAGGGCATCAGTTCATGGTTCGTGAGTCCGCCGACGACGTGGCTAGCCGCGTCCTGGAGTTCCGGCGCGCGATCGCGCAGCCCGGCGAATGGATCCCGGCACCCCAGGCCGGCACTCCTGCCGGAAGCGCCGATCCGCGGAGCTAAAGCATGGCGGAGCAAGCCGAGAAACCGAAAAAAACGGAAAAAGCGGCGGCAGACAAGCCGGCCGCGCCCAAACCCGTGGGCACCAAGCTCGACCTCGCCACCATCGGCGGTCTGATTCTGGCCGTCGGCGGAATCATCACCGGAATGACTCTCGAAGGCGGCAGCATCCGCGAGATCCTTCAGCCCACCGCCGCCCTCATCGTCTTTGGCGGCACCCTCGGGGCCGTCATGATCACGACTCCGCTCAGCGTGCTGCTCGGTGCCATGCGGGCCGTGGTTTCGGTCTTCCTCGAGAAGCAACAGGCGCCCAACCTGGTCATCGAGGAGATCATCGGCTACGCCACCAAGGCCCGCAAGAACGGCATCGTCTCGCTCGAACAGGACGCCGCCACTGCCCCGGATAAATTCCTGCGCAAGGCGCTGAACCTGGCCGTCGACGGCACCGATCTCCAGGAAATACACAAGATGATGGAGCTCGAGATGGCCGTCGAGGAGCGCCGCGCCGACATGGAGGCCAAGGTCTTCGAAGCGGCCGGAGGTTACTCGCCCACCATCGGCATCATCGGCGCGGTGCTGGGACTGATCCAGGTCATGAAGAATCTGGCCAACATCGACGAAGTCGGGCGCGGCATCGCCGTGGCCTTCGTGGCTACCATCTACGGCGTGGCCTCGGCCAACATCGTCTTTCTGCCCGTGGGCACCAAGATCAAAGCCCGCACCCAGGCCGCCATCGAGATCAAAGAGCTCATGCTCGAAGGAGTGGCCGGAATCGTCGAGGGCCTCAACCCCAAGCTGATCCGCACCAAGCTCGAGGCCTACCTCGAGCCCGCCGCGCCCAAGACCGCTAAGCCCGCTAAGCAAAAAGCGGGCGCCGCCGCATCCGCCCCGCCAGCCGCGCCCGCCGCCCCCAGTGCCGCTCCGGCAGGGTCGCAATGAGCCGCAAGGCCAAACCTGCCGAGCACGCCAACCACGAGCGGTGGCTGGTCTCCTACTCCGATTTCATCACCCTGATGTTCGCCTTCTTCGTGGTCATGTTCGCCTCCTCCCAGTCCGATCGGTCCCGCGCCAAGGAGGTTTCCGAAAGCGTGGCCAAGGCGCTCACCGAAAGCCGCGTCAGCGCCGCGGTCTCGGCCGTTCTGGGAGGCACGGTGGACGACAAGGGGGTCGGCAACGCCATGAAGAAGGGCCCCGGAGGCTCCAAGACGGAACTCCCCAAGGTCTCCAGGGACGATCTCATGGTGGTCGATCTGCTCCCCTCCATGCAGTACCTGGACCAGCAACTCAAGCAGGAGATCGCCTCCGGCAAGCTGCAGATCCGCCTCGAGGCGCGCGGCCTCATCGTCAGCCTGACCGAGGCTGCCTTCTTCGGAATTGGAGACGACTCCGTCAACCCCGCCGCCTACTCCAGCATCGGCAAGATCGCGGAAGCCATCAAGCGCCTGCCCAACTCCGTGCGCCTGGAGGGCAACACGGACTCCATCCCCATCCACAACTCGCGCTTCCGCAACAACTGGGAGCTCTCTTCGGCCCGCGCCATCGCCATGCTCCAACTCCTGACCGCTCAATTCGGCATCTCCGAATATCAGTTGGCCGTCGTGGGCTACGCCGACACCCATCCCATCGAGGACAACGACACCGAGGTGCACCGCCTGCACAATCGCCGCGTGGACGTCGTCATCCTGAGCAGAACCGGAACCCAGGCCGAGCCCGCGGCAACCAAGCCGCCTCCGGCAAAGCGAAGCTGAGAGCACCCCCCAGCACCGGACCGCGACCGTCAGGGAGCGGACCTCTCCGCACCGAACCGCGACCGTCAGGGAGCGGACCTCCCAGGGTTAATCCTCCGCCCCGCGACTGCCGATGAGTCTCTGGAGAGCACCCGCAATCCATCCCGAAAGAGGAAACGGCATGACTTCGCGCATGAACCTGACCCGGAAACTGACCGCCGGGTTTGCCACCATCCTGGGCCTGAGCCTGGTGCTGAGTGTTTCTTCCCTCACCTCGATCAGCGCGCTCCGGCGGGAGATCGATAACATCGCAGCCCATCAGGCCGGTATGGTCGATCTGGCCGGCCAGGTCTCGACCGGCGCGGCGGAGATGCTGCGCCTGGAAAACGGCATCATCCTGCGCCTGATTCTCCAGGACCAGGAGCGCGGGGACCGGTATAAGCGGGCATTCGAAGAGACCTCGGCCAACACCGGGCGGGCACTGAGGCGGTTGGAAGAAATGCAGCGGTTGGAAGAAATGCAGGCTAGAGAGCAGGGCCGGGCCTTGCTCGGCCGCCTGCGGTCCGGTTTCGAGAACTGGGACGTCCTGCACCGTCAGATGACCGCGATGCTCGACGCGCAGCAATTCGACGCTGCCCAGAAGATCATGGGGGAAAAGATCGTGCCGGCCGGCGAGGAGATGGAACGAACGGCCGGCGAGACGGTCTCCGCGGTCCGCGAGGCGCTCAACCAATCCCGCCAGGCGGCCGATTCGCGTCAATCCGTCAATTTCTGGATCCAGGTCTTGTTGATGGCCTTGTCGTTGATCGTGGGTGCGGCCATTCTGCTGGTGGTCCGGCACGCGGCCGTCGGACTGCGTGACCTGGTGTGGAAGATCGATCGGGCAGTAGACCAGGTGACGGCGTCGGCGAGCCAGGTTTCCGACTCCAGCCGGATCTTGGCCGAGGGCGCGTCCGAGCAGGCTGCCTCGCTTGGCACCACCGCGGCCACCGGCGAGCAGATCACCGCCATGACTAGGCGGAACCTGGACAACACGCGCGCGGTGGCGCAGTCGATGCAGGAAGCCGAAGCGAATGTCGGCCGCATGACTGCCGCGTCCGGCCAGATGTCGGCATCCATGAAGGAGATCAACGAGTCGAGCGAGAAGATCGCCCGGATCATCAAGGTCATCGACGAGATCGCGTTCCAGACCAACATTCTGGCACTGAATGCCGCGGTCGAGGCCGCCCGCGCCGGAGAGGCGGGCATGGGTTTCGCCGTAGTCGCCGGCGAGGTCCGCAACCTGGCCCAGCGCAGCGCGCAGGCCGCGCAGGACACTACATCGCTGATCGACGAATCCATCGCCAAGTCCTCCGACGGCGCGGTGAAGCTGGAGCAGGTTGCCCAAGCGATCGCCCTGAGCAGTAACATTTCGCTCAAGGTGAAGGCGCTGGTGGACGGGGTAACCGCGGCCAGCCAGGAACAGGCGCGCGGGATCGAGGAAATATCGCGAGCCGTGGCGCAGATGGAGGCGGTCACGAAGAGGACCGCGGCCAGCGCCGAGCAGAGCGCCGCGGCAAGCCAAGACATGTCCGCCCGCTCCCGCGACATCAAGCAGGCGGTCACCGAACTGGTGGCGGTGGTGGGGGGCGGCCGGGAAAGCCGGTGACGCCCCGCGGCGTTACTGGCTGGCGAAATCGATCCGAATGGGGCCCGCGGCTTTCACGGCCTTGCCATCCGCTTTGAAGGGCGCGAATTTCCACTTCTTCAGGGCCGCGGCCGCCGCGCTGGTGAATAGCGGATTCCCGCTCTTAGGTTCCACTCTTTCGACGTCCCCCGTGGCGTCGACGAAGACGTCGACCTCGACACGCCCCGCCAGATGAAGCTGCCGGGCCATGGACGGATACTCGGGCTTCACCTTAGTCACGGCAGCTTTCCTGAGGTCTTCTTCCGAAACACGCAGCGCCCCGTCATCCGCGCGCACATAGGTCATTCCGGCCGCCGCCAGGAAGCCCACCCACAACAATCGCTTGCCAAGCATGGTCATGGCTGTCTTCTAACACCTCCGACTTCTTATCGGCGCAAAACGCGTGCAGCCCCAGCACCGAACCGCGCGTCAGCACCGAACCGCGACCGTCAGGGAGCGGACCATCCACCATCCACCAGCCGCCACCGCTACAATGAAATCAGTTCCATCCATGCTGGCAACCGCAACAATAGCCGACCAGATCCAGGACCTCAAGCGCGCCCGCCGCGCCATTCTGCTCGCCCACCACTACCAGGAACCCGAGATCCAGGACCTGGCCGATTCGATCGGCGACAGCCTCGAGCTCGCCCGCAAAGCCCGCGAGTTCGAGGGAGACGTGATCGCCTTCTGCGGCGTCTGGTTCATGGCCGAGACCGCCAAGGTCCTGAATCCCAACCGCATCGTCGTAGTGCCCGATCGCGCCGCCAGCTGCAGCCTGGTCGAAGGCTGCGCCGTCGAGCCCGTGCGCGCTTACCGCCGCCAGCATCCCGACCACGTCATCGTCAGCTACATCAATACCTCGGTCGAAGTGAAGGCCGAGAGCGACATCCTGTGCACCTCGCGCAATGCCGTCCAGGTAGTGAATTCCATTCCGCCCGAGAAGACCGTGCTGTTCCTTCCCGACCGCAACCTGGGCAACTACGTCCAGAAGGAAACCGGCCGCGCGAACATGAAGATCTGGCAAGGCACCTGCATCGTCCATGCCACCTTCAACGCCCGCCGCGTGGCCGAGGCTCGCGCCGCTCACCCGCATGCGCTGGTCGCGGCCCATCCCGAATGCCCGCCGGACGTGCTCGCGCAGGCCGATTTCATCGGGTCCACCACCGCCATCATCCGCTACTGCGTCGATGCTCCGGCCGACGAGTTCATCGTGATGACCGAGAGCGGCGTCTCGCACTCGCTCGAAAAGCTCGCCCCCCGCAAGCGCTTCTACTTCGTGCCGAACGACAACTGCAATTGCAGCGAGTGCCACTACATGCGGCTCAACACCCTCGAGAAACTGCGCTACTGCCTGAGCACCCTCTCGCCCCGCGTCGAGGTCGCGGAAGACATCGCCGCCCGCGCCCTGGTCCCGCTCGAGAGGATGCTGGCCCTCGGTTGAGAACCCGATGACAACGGTGCTGCGCGACACCTTCGGCCGCTCGCACAACAGCCTCCGTGTCAGCGTCACCGACCGCTGCAATATCCGCTGCTTCTACTGCATGCCCGAGCGCGACCCCGCCTACGTCCCGCGCGCCGAGATCCTGAGTTACGAGGAAATCGAGCGCTTCGTCGCCATCGCCGTCCGCCTGGGCGTCACCAAGTTGCGCATCACCGGAGGCGAGCCGCTGGTGCGCCGCGATCTTCCCGACCTCATCCAGCGCCTGGCCGCCCTCCCCGGGATCGAGGACCTCGCCCTCACCACCAACGGAGTCCTGCTCGAGGATCAAGCCCCCGCTCTCTACGCCGCCGGCCTTCGCCGCATCAACATCCACCTCGACACCCTCGACCGCGATCGTTTCATCCGCATCACCCGCCGCGACGAGATCGATCGCGTTCTGGCCGGCCTAGCCGCCTGCCGCCGCCTAGGCTTCGCCCCCATCAAGATCAACGCTGTGGCCGTGAGAGGATTGGTCGAGCCCGACATCGTCCCGCTGGCCCGCTACGGCCGCGAGAACGGCATGGAAGTCCGCTTCATCGAGTTCATGCCGCTCGACGCGCAGGGCATCTGGGACCGCGCTAGCGTCCTGACAGCCGGCGAGATCGTCGAAACCCTCACGCGCGAGATCGCGCCGCTCATCGAGATTCCGGACGCCGACCCCCGCGCCCCTGCCACCGAATACCGCTATGCCGATGGATGCGGCCGCGTCGGTTTCATCGCCTCGGTCAGCCGGCCGTTTTGCCTGAACTGCAATCGCCTCCGCCTGACCGCCGACGGCCACCTGAGGTATTGTCTGTTCGCCATCGAAGAAACGGACGTCAGAGCCCTGCTACGCGGAGGCGCCCCCGACGCCGAAATCGAGCAAGCCATCCGAGCCACCGTCCAAGCCAAGTGGGAAGGCCACGAAATCAACACCGCCCGCTTCGTCGCCCCGCCCCGGCCCATGTATTCCATCGGCGGGTAAGCGGGGCTGTGCGGCGCCGCCGAATTCGGCGTGTCCCGTAGGCTCTTGATCGGGCGCCTAGCCCACTCGTGACCTTCGACCTAAGACTTCAGCTTCGCGGGCACTGCCCTTTGCCGCGCGCGCCCCTCTTTGTCAATAAACAGATGGCGGGCCATCCTGCCGAGTTCGTGAACTGCCATGTCCATCTCGGGGCTGTCTATTACCATCTCGGCCATAGGCCCGCGACTGACGGTGAGCAGCGTTCGTTCGAAGCGATCAATCGCCTTCGCGACACGAACATCGTCATGTCCTTGAAGTGCGTGGTACACCTCAACGCCAATCTCGTACAACCAAGGTGCTTCCTCCCGGAAGTTGCTGATGACCATGAGCCAGCCCAGCCCGCGATCTCCTGCTTCCCCCATTGAGTGATGCATGAAATCCATCAGCATCATTGGGTGGATCCGCCGGCGCTTCCTCATCCGTGGCCCGAGGCTCTCATGGAGTTGGCTCTGGACCTTTTCGGGGAGATCCAGGAAGGATGAGCTTATCTCTCACGGGTTCGAGCCCTCCATTACGGAGCGCGCTGCATCGGACCGTGAAACAGGTTGCGCAGACTGCGCTGGATGACGAGCCAGCAGAGGCTGCGATCACGCTTATCGATCGCCATGAGGAGCTGGAGGTCGAGTTGAGCATCTTGCAGCAGTACCTGGTCTATCCGGAGCTGGCGGACCAAGAGGAGGTTGCTACGTAAGGCTGCGGTCTGCGGGGTCCTCGGCCGCGTCGGTTTCATCGCCTCCGTCAGCCGGCCATTCTGCCTGAACTGCAATCGCCTCCGCCTGACCGCCGACGGCCACCTGAGGTATCGTCTGTTCGCGATCGAAGAAACGGACGTCAGAGCCCTGCTGCGCGGAGGCGCCCCCGACGCCGAAATCGAGCAAGCCATCCGAGCCACCGTCCAAGCCAAGTGGGAAGGCCACGAAATCAACACCGCCCGCTTCGTCCCCCCGCCCCGGCCCATGTACTCCATCGGAGGCTAGTGGGGTAGACTCCAGTCCTGCAGCGGGTCTCCAGACCCGCCTCCGTGCAACTTCGCATCCTGCCTGTCCCGCCGCCCCGCACAGGCTCACGCGATCGAACTATACTGAGAGCCGGCATAGGGCTGCCGATAAGGCGCAGGTCCGATTTCGCATCTGCCGAATTTTACACCATCACGCCTCGCGACGAAACTTTTTCCCCAAAGTCTCACATACTTCCAGGCTTCTGCCCCCTTCCCCCTGCTCCCGCCGCGCTACACTTCGCCTGGAGGTCAAACTCCCACGCTCTTCGTGGTCCAACCCGAGGGCGGGGCGCCACCGCTACTCAAACAGCACTCAAACGAACCCACCGCTTTTTGTTGCAATCACTGAACTTGGTGGGTTCGTTCGGTTTTTTCGCCCCGGCCGGTCCCGCCGAGACTCCCCCGCGCCCCCTCGTTACAATAAAAGTTCAGATGCGGATCGCACTGGCGCAGATCAACACGACCGTTGGCGACCTCGACGGCAACACCGCCCTCATCCTCCGCACCGCGCGCGACGCAGCCGAACGCGGCGCCGAGCTGGCCGTCTTTCCCGAACTCGCCATCTGCGGCTACCCACCGCGCGACCTGGTCGAAAAGGAGAGCTTCCTCGACCGCACCGAAGAGCACTTGAACCGGCTCGCCAAGGAAACCGCCAGCCTGCCGCTCGCCATCATCTGCGGATACGCCGGCCGCTCGCACTCCCCCACCGGCAAGCGCGCGGCCAACTGCGCGGCGGTCATCGACGGCGGCGAAATCGTCTTCCGCCAGACGAAAATGCTGCTGCCCACCTACGACGTCTTCGACGAGGCGCGCTATTTCGTCCCCGGCGAGCGCGAGTCCCTGTTCGCATTTCGCGGCCGCCAGGTGGCCCTCACCATCTGCGAGGACGCCTGGAACGACAAGCAGTTCTGGGAGCGCCGCCTCTATCGCCAGGATCCGGTCGAGGACATGGCGCGCGCCGGTGCGCAAATCCTCATCAGCATCAACGCTTCGCCCTATCACATGCACAAGCGCGCGCAGCGCCGCGCAATCTTCGCCAACACCGCCCGCCGCTTCGGACTGCCGCTGGTGTATGTGAACCAGGTCGGCGGCAACGACTCGCTAGTATTCGACGGCTCCAGTTTCGCGCTGGATGCCGAGGCCCGAGTCACCGCCTCCTGCGCCTCCTTTCGAGAAGACTTAGTCCTCGTCGACACCGAGTCCCCCGCACCGAACCGCTTTTCAGAACCGAGCCGCGACCGCGAGGGAGCGGACCCGCCAGCGGACCCACCAGACCACGAGCCCACCGCCGTCTACGAAGCCCTCGTCCTAGGCACCCGCGACTACCTCCACAAATGCGGCTTCCGCCAAGCCCTGATCGGCCTCTCCGGAGGCATCGATTCTTCGCTAACAGCCGCGATCGCCGTGGACGCCGTGGGCCCCGAGAACGTGATCGGCGTCGGAATGCCCGGCCCCTATTCCTCCCAAGGCAGCCTGACGGATGCCTGCGCCCTGGCCCAAAACTTCGGCATGCGATTCGAGGTGGCCAACATCACCGCAGTCTACGACAAGTACCTCGACACCCTCGCGCCCCTATTCGCCGGCACGAAGCCCGGAGTGGCTGAAGAAAACCTCCAAGCGCGAATCCGAGGCGCCCTCCTCATGGCGCTGTCCAACAAATACGGCTGCCTCGTGCTGACCACGGGCAACAAGAGCGAGCTGGCCGTCGGCTACTGCACGCTCTACGGTGATATGTGCGGCGGCCTCGCGGTCATCAGCGACGTCCCCAAAACGCTGGTCTACCAGCTCTCCCGCGTGGCCAACCAGCGCCACCCCGGCGCCATCCCTGAGAGCGTTTTCGAAAAGCCCCCTTCCGCCGAGCTTCGGCCCGACCAGAAGGATACGGACTCGCTGCCGCCCTACGAAACGCTCGACGAGGTTCTCCGCTGCTACGTCGAGGAGTACGAAACACCCGGGCAGATTGCTGCCAGACTGGGCCTCGGGATCGACTTTGTAAAAGGGATTGTGAACACAGTGGATCGCAACGAGTACAAGCGCCAACAGGCGGCGCCGGGCCTGAAAGTCACCACCAAGGCCTTCGGCATCGGCCGCCGCTTCCCCATAGCCCAAAGGTTCTCGGAATGAATTCCAGTCGTCTCCTCACCATCCTCCTGGCATCGCTTCCGCTGATGGCACAGGACGGCGGCACTCTGCTGAACAGCGGCTGGCGCCTAAAGCCCGCTGGCGCCGAGACGCCGCTCTCCACCTTGCCGATGTCGGCCGCCGTCTCGCCCGACGGCAAATACGTGCTCGTCCTGAACGGAGGCCTCGAGCCGCCGTCGATCAGCGTGCTCGAAGCCGCCACCGGAAAGGAACTCGGCCGCACTCCGGTCGCCGACGCCTGGCTGGGCCTCGCGTTTTCTCCGAAAGGCGACCGCGTCTACGTCGGCGGAGGCTCCGAATCCGCGGTCTTCGAGTTCAACTTCTCCGCAGGCGCGCTCGCACCGTCCCGCACGTTTCCCGTGGTGCCGAAGGACAAGCGCACCGCCCGCGACTTCATCGGCGACGTGACCTTCGATCCCGCCGGCCACCTGCTCTACGCCGCCGACTTGTTCCGCGACTCCATCGTCGTCATCAACCCGCAATCGGGCACGGTCATCGAGCGCTTCGCCACCGGAAGGCGGCCCTACCGGATCCTGTTCCATCCCGACGGCAAGTCGCTGTTCGTTTCCAGCTGGGCGGATGGTGCGGTCTATCACCACGAAACCGCCAACGGCGCTCTCATCGATAAGATCCGCCTGGGGGCGCATCCGACGGACATGGTGTGGCGGGCCGGCCCGCCGGCTTTCGACCTCCCGGCGGACAAGCCGTCCTGGGTCGCCCGTCTTTTCGTTGCCGCCGCGAACACCAACAACGTCTATGTCGTCGGCGTCACCGAGGCCCAGGACCTCGCGGTCATCGAGACCATCAACGTTTCGATGACGGCCTGGCAGCCCGCCGGCATGACGCCCAGCGCGCTCGCGCTCACGCCCGATGGCAAGCGCCTCTACATCGCCTGCTCGGACGTCAACGCGATCGCGGTCGCCGACGTCTCTCAAGCTTTCTCGCGGCCCATGGGTTTCATCCCCACCGGCCGTTACCCCACCGCCGTCCGCGTTCTCGCCGGCAACCGCCTGGTGGTCCTGAACGGCCTGAGCAACTCGGCATCGTTCCTCGGCGCGCCGGACGAAGAGCAACTCGCCGCCTATTCCGAAACCGTTCTGGAGAATTCCCCGTACCGCGACACCATGCTCGAGGACGCGGGCACCGGCGCCGGCAGTCCCATCCCCGCGCGTCCAGGCGATCCTTCGCCCATCGCCCACGTGGTCTACATCGTTACCGAAGGCGGCGTGGACCGCACCGAACAAGCCGCGCTCAACCGTGCGAAGCTGGCCCGCGAATTCGCCTCCCTCGACAACTTCCACGCGCTCGGCGACGGCGTCGCGGCGGGCCAGAGCTGGTCCACCGCCGCCATCGCTTCCGATTTCGTTCAGAAGATGGCGCCGAACAGAGCCCGCCTGCACATGGACGACGGCGAATTCGAAGGCGCGGAGCCGGCGGCCGTTCCGCCCTCGGGCTATCTCTGGACCAACGCGGGCATGGCGGGGCTGACCCTGCGCAATTACGGCTACTTCGTCTCCAATCGACCGGCGAACGAGGTCGCCGGTGGCATCCAGATCCAGGCCGTTCGCGATCCCGTCCTCAACCGCGGAACGGACCCCCAGTATCGCGGCGTCGATCCCGCCTATCCGGACATGGACCGCGCGCGCGCCTTTCTCGCAGACCTGGCCGACTTCGAGAAGACCGGCAAGATGCCGCAACTCCTGATTCTGCGTCTGGCGAACGACCGCGGCTTCGCCGGCGTCCCCGACAACGACGCCGCCCTAGGCCGCATCGTCGAGGGCATCACCCACAGCACCTTCTGGCAGTCCACCGCCATCTTCGTGGTCGACGCGGGCGGCAAGAACCGCGTCCCGGCCCTGGTCGTTTCGCCCTACATCAAGCGCGGCGCCGCCGACCACACCGCCTACAGCACCCTCTCGGTGCTCCGGACCATCGAGCTGATCCTGGGCCTGCGCCCCATCACCACTTTCGACGCCGGCGCGCCCCCGCTCTCCCCCATTTTCCAGAAGGACCCCGACCCCCGCCCCTACCAGGCGGTGCCGGTACCACGAGCGTTCGCACCGAACCGCGACCGTCAGGGAGCGGACAGCCGCCCCTCCGTACCGAGCCGCGACCGTCAGGGAGCGGACACGGGAGACGACCCCCGTGCCTAGGATCCACCTCTGCTTCCTCTGGCACATGCATCAGCCCTTCTACAAGGACCTCATCTCCGGCGAGTACCGCATGCCCTGGACCCGCCTCCACGCGCTCAAAGACTACTACGGCATGGTGCAGGCCCTCGAGCAGTTCCCCACCGTGCATCAGACCTTCAACCTGGTTCCGTCGATGATGCTCCAAGTGGAGGAGTACGCCTCCGGCCAAGCCCTGGACCCGTTTCTCCGCGTGGCGCTGAAACCCGCCGACGCGCTCGACCCGGCCGAGACCGAGTTCATGCTGCGGAACTTCCTGATGGCGAATCCGCCGCCCACCATCGCCCGCTTTCCGCGCTACGCCGAATTCTGCCAGGCCTGGGCCGCGGCCGGCTCGAACCCGCAACGCGCCCTGCGCCTGTTCACAACCGCCGCGCTGCGCGATCTCCAGGTGCTCTCCCAACTTGCCTGGTTCGACGAGGACCTTCTGGAGAACGACCCGGACATCCGCGACCTGGTGCGGCGCGGCCGCGATTACACCTCCGACGATCAGGCTTTCCTGGCCCGCAAGCAGGCGGAACTTCTCGGCCGCGTAATCCCGGCCTACCAGAAGTTCGCCTCGAGCGGCCAGATCGAAATCTCGACCACCCCGTTCTACCATCCCATCCTGCCGCTGCTGTGCGACTCCAACGTCGCCGCCGTTTCTCATCCTTACGTGCCGCTACCGCCGAGATTCCAGTACCCGCAGGATGCCCGCACGCAGCTCGACCGGTCGCGGGAGTTCTGCTCCCAGCGCTTCGGCACCACGCCCGTGGGCCTCTGGCCATCGGAAGGCTCGGTGTCGGACGACGCGCTGGCCATCGCCGCCGAAGCGGGCTTCACCTGGGCCGCCACCGATAACGGCGTCCTCGGCCGCACGCTCCAGCACACGGCCGGCGTCGAGGACACCTACCGGCCCTACCGCTGGCGGCGCGACGGTCGCGAGATCACCCTCGTGTTCCGCGATCACTACCTCAGCGACCTGATCGGATTCGTCTACCAGCGAGTGGGCGCGGCCGAAGCGGCGCGCGACTTCCTGGAACGCATCCGCGAGAACTGCCGGCCCATTCTCGCCGCCGGCCGCGACGCCTTCGTGCCTATCATTCTCGATGGCGAGAACGCCTGGGAATACTACGACGCGAACGGCCGTCCTTTTCTCCGCGAGCTCTATGCGCGCATCGCGGCCGACCCGCAGATCGAGGCGCTCACCATGAGCGAGGGGCTCGCCAGGGTCGAAGCGCAGCCGCTCGACCACATCTTTCCAGGCTCCTGGATCGGCGCGAACTTCGACGTCTGGATCGGAGCCGAAGAAGACAACCGCGCCTGGGAGTACCTGGCGCGCGCCCGTCAGACTTACGATCGCACCGTCGTCGGCGGCGGCGTTTCCGAACAGGCGCGCCAACTGGCGTTCGAGGAACTGATGATCGCCGAGGGCAGCGACTGGTGCTGGTGGTACGGGCCCGAGCACCACTCGGCATTCCGCGCCGAGTTCGACGAGTTGTACCGTCTCCACCTCGCCAACGTGTACCGCGCGCTCGCGCTCGCGCCGCCCGAAGAGCTGTCGCGCCCCATCCTCAAGCAGGCGGTGCAGGCGCTGCACACGCCGCCCGCGGCTCCCATCCGGCCCATCATCGACGGCGAGGTGACCTCTTATTTCGAGTGGCTCGGCGCCGGAGTCTATCGCGTGGACCGGCGTTCCGGCGCGATGCACGGCAAGCGCTTCCTCATCCAGGAGCTCTCTTACGGAAGCGACGGCCAGAACCTCTACGCGCGCCTCGACTTCGACGCCGCGGCGTCGCTAAGCAACGTCGATACGCACCTGACGATCCGGCCCGCGAGCGAGCCGTCGAAGGAAAGCTACGTCGCCTTAGCGCTCGCCGACACGAGCGTGGAAGCCCGTGAGGTCCGCCTGGCGGAAGCGGATTCCGGGGCGCCGATCGAGGCAGCCTTCCGCAAGGTGCTGGAGATCCGGCTCTCCCTGCGGGCGCTCGCCGTCCCCCGCGGACAGTCCCTTCAACTGCAAATCTCGCTCTGGAAGGACGGCCTGCCCGTGGACGCCGCCCCGCCCGAAGGCTGGCTCGACATCTCCACCGCCGAGCCAACCGACTGGCCCATATAGTCTCCGGCCTCCGAAGTGGGGCGGCTCTCCAGAGGGACTTGCGAAATTGACCCGACAGACTGAAGAGTCCGCTGAAAAACGGTGACAGGCTCCGCTGTCCCAAGCGACATGCCCGCCTGGTTAACGGGATCGGTCTCGAGCGCGCGTGGCGAGCGGTGCCTGTCGCCGCTTTTCAGCCCTTTCACCTCTCGCCCGGACGCGACGAACTGAATTTCGCAAGTCCCTCTCCAGAGCTGCGCCGGACGTCCACGTCCGGCTTCTTTGCAGTTTGCGTGGCGCAGCCTCTCAGGCTGCCGTCTCGGCACTCATGCCGAGACTTCTGCCGCTGCGCACGATCACCGTGCAGATGCATTCTTCCGCGGCGAAAACCGGTCGATCGTGCGCACCAGTTGCCGCGCGGCGGATGGCACCGGCGTGTTGCCCTCGATGATGTCCTTGTTCGAGAGCTTGCGGCCATAGAGTGCCTCGTTGTCTTTGAGATCCTGCCGCACGGTCGCTCCCGCCAGTGAGATACCGGCAAACACGCCCCGGCTGCGCGACCACGAGAGGATTTGTGCCGTCATGTACAGGTCCGTGCCGGCCTGCGTGTTGCGGCCGACTGGACCCGCGGCCACCGATGCATCCGCTCCCAGCTTGAACTGGCTCGACAGCAGCCGTCGCTCGCCATCGTCGTTCATCACCAGCATCACCACATCGGTCTCCTCGCCGCCGATCTGGAAGCCGAAACTGCCGCCCTCGACGATGACCGCTCCCGGCGCCGTCCATCCGCGATCCCGGTGTTCGCGGCACGTGAAGTAGCCCTTACCGTACTCGGCTCCGACAATGAACGCGCCTTTCTTCACGCCCGGCACGATCACCACGCACTGTGCCTTCTCGAGCAAGTCCTGCGGGATGCCCTTATCCGGCATCGCCATGATTTGTCGAAACACCTCGGCCGACGTGTTGAGCCGGTCGACATTCTCCTGCTGATCCGCCGCCAGGGTCGTCGCGGCGACGAGGCCTGCGCCCAAACACACTCCCAGTCTGTAAATTTGTCTCATGGATTCCCCTCCAAGTCTTCTTTCCCGCGCTAAATGGGCGCGGTCACGATAGGAGGAGCAACTGCGTTGCCAAAGAGCCGGCTAGTGCGCCCCGGCGCCGGCTCCCGCATGCAGCGCCGGCTGTGCGGGCGGGGTCATGAGCCGGTTTTCGAACGAGTAGTCGATCTCCTTGCGGTCGTGGTGGCGGAGATACCAGCGGTAGGTCTCCTTCAGCCCGCTCAGCAGGTCGGTCGGCTTGAACGCGATCACACGCTGCGCCTTGGTGACGATCAGCGTGATCGGCGGCACGTCGAAGTAGAATCCGAAATAGAAGCGCGGGCCCATGGGATGGCCGCCCAGGTGATAGACGCGCTCGCGCGGAACGCGCACCACAGGGGGCTTCTTCCCGGCGGCGTCGGCGAAGGCCTGCACCGCCTCGGCCTGCGTGATCGCCCGGGGATTGGCGATGTTGAACGCGTGGCCGACCGCGTTCGGCTCCTCCATCACGGCCAGGCAGGAGGTCACCAGGTCCTTGATGTAGATGAACTGCATCAGGCGGCGTCCGTCGCCGGGGAGAATCACCGGCCGGTTGTCCCGCATGCGGTCCCAGAAAAACGCCTCGCGGTAGAAGGGGTTGCCCGGGCCGTAAATGAACGGCGGACGGATGGTCACGATCGGCAGACCGATCCGCTGGTGAAGGCGGAACAGGGCCCGTTCGCTCATGGCCTTGTTGCGAACGTAGGCGTCGGGGTGGTCGTCTGGAGCCAGAGCGTCGCCCTCGTGGTGGTTCAGGCCGTCCCCGTAAGCCGCCACGCTGGACATGAAAATGTAGCGGTGCAGCGATCCGGAGCAGGCTCGGGCCGTGGCCTCGACCTGTGCCGCCGTGGTGCCGCGCTCCCAGTCGTAGACGTTGTCGAAGACGACGTCGAAGCGCATGCCCGCCAGGACGCGCCGCATCTGCTCCGCGTCGTTGCGGTCGGCCACCAGGCTCCCCACGCGTTTGCCCAGGTCGTGCGCCGGCTTGCGGTGCAAGACCCAGACCTCGTGGCCGGCCTTGAGCAGTTCGGCCACCAAGGCGCGTCCTATGAACAGCGTGCCGCCAATGACAAGTATTTTTCGGGGGGCGGTTTCCCCGTGCGATCCGTTGTTCATGTCTTAGCCGCTAGTCGTAATACTCCAAGCCGAGATGGGTGATCAGGTCCTCGCCCCGCATCCAGCGAAGCGTATTCTTGAGCTTCATGAGTTGGATGAAAATGTCGTGTTCGGGATAGAGCCCGGGCGCTGTCATCGGCCCTTTGAAGTAAAACGAAAGCCATTCCTGGATGCCCTTCATGCCCGCGCGCTGCGCCAGGTCGAGGAACAGCACGATGTCGAGCGCCACCGGGGCCGCCAGGATGGAATCGCGGCACAGAAAGTTGACCTTGATCTGCATCGGGTAGTTCAGCCACCCGAAAATATCGATGTTGTCCCAGCCCTCTTTGGCGTCTCCGCGCGGCGGATAGTAGTTGATCCGCACCGCGTGGTAGAGGTCCTTATAGAGGTCGGGGTAAAGCTCCGGCTGAAGGATCTGCTGGAGCACCGACAGCTTTGTCTCTTCCTTGGACTTGAAGGAGCCCGGATCTTCCAGTACCTCGCCGTCGCGGTTGCCCAGGATGTTGGTGGAGAACCACCCGGCCACGCCCAGCATGCGCGCCTTGAACCCCGGCGCAAGCAAGGTCTTCATGAAGGTCTGGCCGGTCTTGAAATCCTTGCCGGCGACCGGCACGCGCATGTCGCGCGCGAGCTCCTGCAGGGCAGGGCAGTCCGTGGTCAGGTGCGGCGCGCCGTTAGCGTGCGGGATCCCCGACTTCAACGCCGCGTAGGCGTAGATCTGGCTGGCGGAAATGTCCGGGTCGTCCTTCATCAGGCCGCACTCGAAGGTCTTCAATGAATCGTGGACCGCGGCCGGACGGTGAAACACTTCGGTCGAGCCGCACCAGATCATGACCGTGCGCGAGGCGCCGCTGGACTTGCGGAATTGTTCGATGTCCTCGATGACCGCCTGCGCCTTGTCCATCTTCGTGCCGCCCTCTTTGACGTTGGGGCCGTGCAGGCGCTTGACGAACTCGGGGAAAAAGACCGCCTTCATCGGCTTGATGGCCGAGAGCGGCTCCTTCAACTGGTCGAGCAGCGGGCGATCGAGAACGCCGGCGTTGACCGCCGACTCGTACGCGTTGTCCTCGAAGATGTCCCAGCCGCCGAAGACGATATCGTCCAGGCCAGCCAGAGGCACAAACTCGTTGATCTTCGGCGATCGCCCGTCGGTGCGCTTTCCCAGGCGGATGGTCGCCATCTGGGTGAGTGAACCAATGGGCTTTCCCAGGCCGCGCCGGACGGCCTCGACTCCCGCGATGAGGGTCGTGGTGACGGCCCCTATTCCGGGAATCAGCACCCCCAACTTCCCTTCCGCGGGTGCGATCTGAACGTTGTCCTTCCTAGGCACCGTGGTGCTCCTTCCTTTGTCGAAACCCTATCCTATCACCGATTTGGAGGAGCCGCACCCCTGGGCTCGGGCGCGCCATACGAAAATCGAGCGAATCCGAGCGCAGCCGTACGCCCGGCCGAGCCGCGACCGCAAGGGAGCGGTGTTTGAAGTGGTTTGTTACGTCGAGAAAATCGGCTCGTCGCTCGTTGCCCGTCGCCCGTCGCTTGGATTCCCCCGCTTCGCACCGTGACGGATCCGGAAGGCGAAGCCCACGAAGCCCGCAAGCGAATCGACGAGCGACGAGCGACAAGCGACGGGCTGCTTCGGCTAGGTGCTGACCGAACGCCCCACACCGGCCAGGACGCGGTCGAGATCTTCGACGCTGATCGGCTTGGAGATGTAGTCGTCCATTCCGGCTTCGAGGCACTTGTCGCTGTCGCCCTTCATGGCGTGAGCGGTCAGAGCGATGATCGGGACGTGGAGGCCCGACGACCTCTCCTCGGCGCGGATCTGGCGAGTGGCCTCGATCCCGTCCACCAGCGGCATCTGCACGTCCATCAGGATCAGGTCGTATCGGCCTGCGCGCCAGGCTTCGAGCGCCGCCGCGCCGTCGCCCGCGACGGTGGGCCGGTGGCCGCGCGCTTCGAGAAGATGGCGGATGAGGCGCTGGTTGACGGCGTTGTCCTCGGCGACCAGGATGCGGAGCGCGCCCTGCGGCGGATGTTCCGCTGGCGCAGCCGCGGCTCGGGAAGGTGGCGGGCCATCGCCAAGAGGAACGGAGATGTTGAAGAAGAAGGTGCTGCCGGCACCCTCGCGGCTCTCCAGCCACAGGGCGCCGTTCATCAACTCGGCCAGCCGGCAGCTGATGCTCAGGCCCAGGCCGCTGCCGCCGAAGCGGCGGGTGATGGAGCCATCGGCCTGTTGAAACGGCTGGAAGATCAGCGGCTGCTGGGCCTCGGGAATGCCCATGCCGGTATCGGACACGGCGAATCGAATCGCGGTCCGCGACGCATCGCCCGCCGGGTTGAGGCCCGCCTCTTCGAGAGAGACGCGCACCGAAATGTGGCCCGTCTCGGTGAACTTGACGGCGTTCCCGGTCAGGTTCAGGAGAATCTGGCGCAGCCGGTGCGAATCGCCCCGGACCCAATCCGGAACGTCGCTGGCGACATCCGTGAGCATGCGGAGGCCCTTGCCGGCCGCCAGTGGCTCAATCGACCGGACCGCGCCCTCGACGCATTGGCGGATGGAGAAAGAGGTGGATTCCAGGTTCAACCTGCCGGCCTCGATGCGCGAGAAATCGAGGATGTCGTTGATCACCACCAGTAGCGACTCGGCCGAGGAGCGGACGGCCTCGTTGTACTCGCGCTGGGCGTCGGTCAACTGGCTGGTGGCCATCAGGCCCGTGAATCCGAGGATGCCGTTGAGCGGCGTCCGGATCTCGTGGCTCATGTTGGCCAGGAACTCGCTCTTTACCCGATTGGCCTGCTGGGCGGCATCCTTGAGCGATGCCTCCTGATCGAGTTTCTCGCGGATGACCGCCGTCTGCTGATCCACCCGCCGCCGCAGGACCGCAACCCAGGCGAGAACAGCCAGGAGGAAAGCCAGCATCGAGCCGACCACCGCCAGCAGGTGGCCCGCGGTCCACCAGGATGCGCTCTTGACCACCACCACGTCGGCCGGGTCGCGCAGGATGATGGTGAAAGATCTGGGCACAAGGTAGGCCAGGTTGTCGCTGGCTTCTATCGAACAGACGCCGGTCAGCCGCACGATGCTGCCGCGTTCCAGAGTTGGAAGCTGCCCTCGATCCAAAGTCGCGCGGAAGAGTTTGCCCCCAGCCTGGAGGACCAGCGAGTTCTGGTCCGCGGCGGCCATCTCGTCCACCAGGAAGGCGTCGATCCGCACCAGTTCCGCGTCGTGCGCGCCTTCGAGCACCTCATCGACGGTGACCAGCGCGGCGAGCGGCGGGCGCCCGGGCTGAATCCGTGTGATCCCGGCATCCCACAGCTCCGCGCTAAAGTTGCCCGCGTGCGGGAACCCGACCACATTCACGATATCGCCAGGCGCGATGTCCGCGGGTGCGTGGTCGCGGATCTTCAGGCCGCTCTCGGCATCTCGGACATAGGTGGGGCCGTGAGGGTTGGCCAGCGTGACAACCCCGCGGATGCGAACGCGCTGGTCGGGGGAATCCTGAATGGAGAAGCGAAGCAGGTCGTTGATCGGCCGCACCGGCAGTTGGGCCGCATTCTGGGCCTGCGCCAGCACGCGGATGAAGCGAGGCGACGGGACATAGACCTGGATTCCCAGGATCTGCCGCTTGGAGTTAAAGAGGGTGCCGCAAACACCGCTCACCTCCACACGCGCGTCGGGAGGCGGCAGGGGCTCATGCAGAGGGTTCGCGATCAGTACCTGATAGCGGTGTTGTCCCCACTGCAGCCAGAACTGGTCTTCGGCGTGGCCGGTGTCGACACTCTGCACCACCCCTTCGGTCCGGACCCAGGCGCTGTCCTGTCTGCCGGAGAACAGATCGTCAAACGAAGCCAGGGCCGGTTCGGGCATGGAGCCCCCGGACAGTCGCGCCGCCGAGGCGTTCATGACGACCGGAGCGAAGTTGCCGGGCCCCGTGACTCCCGTGAGGTCAACACGGTCTCCGGCGGCCACGCCAAAGTCCCGGAGATGAGTGCTGCTGACAAAAGTGGGCCCCGTCTCATCCTGCACGAAGAATACGTGTGAGAGCGGATTGATGTAGGTGACCGTGGCACGGAGCCGGACCGGGAGCGCGCGCGCGGCCTCTTCGGCACTCAGGGCATGAACCTGCGCGATGGTGGTGAGGATGCGGACGTCCTTCGGGGCCTGGTGTTGTGGCTGGCGCGCGGGGCGCAGAGCCGCATCTTCGAGCTCGATCGAGCCCGCGCCGGCGTCGGCAAAACCGAAAACGTCGATATCGTCCCCGAGTTCGAGGACCGCCGCCGGCCTGCGCCTCAGCCGGATGGAACCGGTCTGGTCGGTCAGCACGAGCCCCTCGCTAAGGCGGTCCTGGCGCACGGCTCCGCGCAGGTGCAGCATGCGCTCAGGCACCGCGGATCCGGTCAGCGCCGCAACGCTCCGGACCGTTTCGATGGGGATCTCCGGTGGAACGGATTGGACCAAGACCACGTCGTTCGCGCTGGCGGTCCACAGGTGGACGCGTCCGGCGTTCCCATGCACGTCGCGGTTGGCGGTGGCAACGCCGCGCAGCCGCACCCGATCCCCAGGCTCCAGCCGGGAGTCCAGCGTGGCAAACCCGCCCAGATGCACGTCCACCGCGCTGCCGCGCGATCCGATCCGCGCGGCGGCGCGGCCCGCCCGGTCGTAATACCGGCAGCGAAGTACGCCCGTGAGCTCGACGTAACGGAAAGTCGCGCCGCTCCCCAGCAGGTCGGCGATCTCGACCGGCTGGGGGCGGAGTTCGTGCTTGCCGGGCAGCACTTGAGTGTGCGCGGCGACAATGGTGGGCGCGGAGCCGCCCGCCCCGGCGACGCCGGTGACTTCGACGCGATCTCCCGGTGCGATGTCGAGTTGCGCGAAGGGCAGATCGACCCGCGCCGAGCCGGTCCCGTCTTTGATGAACAGCACGTTCAGCGTCGCTTCCGGTACCGTGACCCAACCTATGATGTGGACCGGCAACCGCCGCTGGTAGGCCTGCACCGGCAGGCTGGCGATCTGTTCGATACGGTCGAGCGGCCCGGCGGGCTGGCGGCTGGCGCACCCCGCTCCCCAGAAGGCCACGGCCGCTCCCAAAGTCCACCGACAACACCGCGCTGATCTGAACACAGGCGTTCCTTTGAACCATATCGGCCATTCCTGGAGCGGCTGCGGTCGGACCGATGTGGCGAAAGCCGTTTGCGGTCAGTTGGATAGGAACGTTTGTAAACAAAATAAATATTTTGTGCTTGCAAACTTAACAAAATTGAGTTATACATTTATAAAATGAATGTTTTGGAGACGGGACAATGACGGATTGGCAGGAGCTGACGCAGTTGACACAGGGTCAGCCGATCATCGTCGAGCGTGTGCGGCTGGCCGGGAAGGACATCGTCATCGAAGGCTCGTTCGAGCTGCCGCAACTGGCCAGGCTGAGCCTTCAGGACCAGGTCTTCATCACGGCATTCGTGCGCAGTCACGGCTCGATCAAGGAGATGGAGCAGGTTTTCGGCGTCAGCTACCCGACCATCAAGAGCCGTCTCACTCGCTTGGCGAACGCTCTCGAGTTCGTCGAGAACGACCCGACGCCATCGAGAGGCGAGGTTCTGGACCGGCTCAAGCGCGGAGAGATCCAGGCGCAGGACGCCATACGGGAGTTGGAGGCATTGAAATGATCCCCCTTGTCGCCTTAGTGAGTGTACGCAACAAGACGAGCCGGAGCTTCCGGCTCTGGATTCCGCTGGCCCTGGTGTGGCTGCTGCTGCTGCCGGTCGCGCTGCTGTTGCTGCCGGTGGTGTTTGTGGCGTGCTGGGTTGGCCAGATCGATCCCTTTCAGGCCCTATCGGTGTTGTGGCAGATCCTGAGCGCGCTGAAGGGGAGCGACGTTGAGTTCGATGACGAGCGCTCGTCCGTATTGATCCACGTTTTCTAGGGAGGCACCATGAGTGAACACCGCCGGGACATTCTACAAATGCTGTCGGAGGGCAAGATCACGGCCGACGAGGCGGAGCGGTTGATCGCCGCGCTCGAGAAAGAGCAGCCCGCGTCCGCCAGCGGGAGCTCCGAGACGGGCTCGAAGGCGAAACCGAAGTACCTGCGCGTGGTGGTGGACTCTCAGAACGGCCACGGATACCACGGGCCGACCTCGGTGAACATCCGCGTGCCGATGCAGCTGCTTCGCGCCGGGGTAAAGCTGGCGAGCCTGATTCCGGTCCAGGCGCGCGAGCAGGTGAACGACGCCATGCGCGAGCACGGCGTGCCGTTCGATCTGAGCCAGATCAAGCCCGAGAACCTGGAAGAGCTGGTCGATCAACTGAACGACCTCACCATCGACGTGGACGAGAGCCGCGGCCAGACCAAGGTCAAGGTGTTCTGCGAATGACCGCTGCTTCCGCTGTGGGGGCGGGCCGTCGACGGCGGGAAAGCGCGCGGCGATCGACTGGCCTGGATCGCGCGCAGCCTGCAGATGCGGCCTGGATACGATCTTCGAACGGGTGGGCGCGCCCCTAGCGGCAGCAGCAGCGTCTTGCGGAGTACCCGATTTTCCGGAACTTCAAAGACGGCTTGAGCATCCGTGAGAAGGTGGGGACGACGATTTGCGATGCGTTGAGAATCATGTCCACGGTTCAGTTGCGGCTGGGCCGCGAAGGAGATTGCGCATGCCACGTTTCAAGATGAGGGCCGCGGCGGGAGCCGCGTTGGGCTTGCTGTCTCTGGGGGCTGCCGCGAGCGGTCCGCTCCCTCGCGGTCGCGGTTCGGTGCTGGGTCAACGCTACTTGAGCTCGCGGAGGATGCGGAGGCACTCCAGCATGGCGCGGCCGTTGTGGTAGCCGGCCTTCCAGCCGTGCGCCTTGGCGCCTGAGGGTTTCAAGTCCGGCGAGACCGATTCCCACCACTCGCCGGTCTTCCAATCGGTCTGATAGCGGTCGATGAAATCGTAGGTCTTGGCGAACACGTCCCAGTAACGGCGGTCATGCGTGAGCCGGTACATATAGAGCGCGCTCACCGACGCCTCCGCCTGCACCCACCAGGTTTTGGTGCGGACGGTGGCAAGCTGGTTGAACGGCCCGGCGTCGTAGAAGCCGCCGTGTTCGGAGTCGTATCCGTACTTCAGCGAATAGGCGAAGAGCTGGCGGAAGAGATCCTGGAATGGCGCGACGGGGATGCCGGCGGCCTGTGAGGCGTCGGTGAGCAACCAAATGTTCTCGAGGTCGTGGCCATAAGAGACGCGGTCCCAGGTCGGATTGCGCCCCAGCGCCGGGGTCCAGTCGCGATCGTACTTGTCGGTACAGGTGGTGAGCGGCTTGCGCACAACGGCGTTCGATTGGATGGCGATCAGCTCGATCAGGCGGTCCCGCGCCACGGGCGAATGCGATGCGCGGTAGTAAGCGGTCATCGACTCGAGCAAGTGCAGGTGCGTGTTCATGAGCTTCATGTCCGGCGGCACTTCCATGTAGCCGCGCTCGCCCGCGAGCGGCACGGACCAATCCCGGTTGAAGAATTCGCGGTAGCCGCCGTACCGGGCATCGTGGGCGTGCTGCTCGAAGAGGGCGAAAAGGCGATTGGCGAGGTCGAGGGCGGCGGGGTCCTTCGAAGCCTCGTAGTATTCCGACAGCGCGTAGAGCGCGAAGGACTGGCCGTACATGTGCTTCTTCGGCATCAGCGCCTTGGTTCCGGAGGCGTCCACCTCCCAGTAAAAGCCACCATTGTGCTGGTCCCACATTTTGTCGCGGAGGAAGTGAAAGCAGTGGGCGGCGGCTTCGAGCATTTCCTGGGAGCGGACGCCTTCGCGGGAGAGACGCGAGAAGAGCCAGACCTGGCGCGATTGCGTGACCAGGGTCTTCGAGGCGCTGGGATTGACGACGCCGTTGGCATCGGCGCTGATGACGTAGCCGCCGTTGACGCGGTCGATACTCCTCGGGTACCAGAACGCGACGATATTTTCGCGGAGGTTTCGCTCGAGGCGCGGGATGTATGCGGCCGGGTCCTGGGCCAGGGCAGGGACGGCGAGAGCGAGGACGAGCGTCAGTAGTTTCACGGCTCGGCGGGCATCCCCCAGGCGGCCCATTCTTCGCGGGCCGGGCCGTAGACGCCGGGCACCTTCAGACCGGCCTGGCGCATCAGAACCGTCATCTGGCCGCGGTGGTGTGCCTGGTGGTTGACGAGGGATGCGAGCACGGCGCCCTTGGCCCAACTCATCCCATACATCGGAATCTCGTCGCGGAGCTGCGCGTCGGTCCAGGCGGCCGGCACGGCCTTGGCCACGGCTTGGGCGCATTTCTCGTAGGCCTCGGCGATGGTCGCCGCGCTCGAAGGCTCGGCCTTCTCCACTGTCACCGGGAACGGAACACCGGCCTGGCCGAACATCTCGGGTATGGACGTCGTGATGTGCCAGGCCAGGAAGCCGAGCGTGCGGCCGTCGGGGTCTACACGCTGGGCGAGCGAGGCGTCGGTAAGGTTGCGGAACACCTTGAGGGTCGCTTCGGATTCGTACTGCCAGCTTTTGAGGAAATCGGCGATGGTGGTGAACATAGGCTGCCTCCTTACACCATGCTACGATAATGATTCCAGGCTCCGGGCTCCGTGCAATGAGCGGCTGCAAACCCCGCCAGGTCCGGAAGGAAGCAACGGTAGCGGTGCGGCTCGTGTGCCGCGGATCACCTGGGGCCTGGGTAGATCGCCCGTCGTTGACACCCGTCACATGTACCAGGTCATCGCCAGAAAATACCGTCCGCAGAATTTCTCCGAGCTGGTCAACCAGGAACACGTCAAAACCACGCTAGCGCACGCCATCGAGCAGAACCGGATTGCGCACGGCTACATTTTCTCCGGCCAGCGCGGCACCGGCAAGACCACGGTGGCCCGCATCCTGGCGCGCTGCCTGAACTGCATTCAAGGGCCGACCACGGCGCCGTGCGGCGTGTGCGCGAGTTGCACCGAGATCGCGGCCGGCAACGCCGTCGATGTGATCGAGATCGACGCGGCGTCGAACCGCGGCATCAACGAAATGCGCGAGCTGCGGGAGAATGTACGCTATCGGCCCGCCCGCGACCGGTACAAAGTCTTTATCGTCGACGAAGCGCACCAGATCACGAGCGAAGCCTTCAACGCGCTGCTGAAGACGCTCGAGGAGCCGCCCGAGTGGGTGGTCTTCGTGCTGTGCACCACCGAGGCGCACAAGATTCCGGCGACCATCGCGTCGCGCTGCCAGCACTTCAGTTTCCGCTCGGTGGATTTCGACGAGATCATCGGGCGCATGGAGTGGATCTGCAAACAGGAAGGCATCGAGACCGACGCGGAGGCGCTGGCAGTGCTGGCGCAGGCGGGCGAGGGCAGCGTGCGCGACTCGCTCTCGGCGCTCGACCAGGCGATCGCGTGCTGCGGCACCACGCTGAAGGCGGCGGAGATCCGCGGGCTGTTGGGCGCCTTCGGGCTCGATACGCTGAACCAGGTGACGCAGGCGCTGGGCGAGGCGAGCCCGGCGCGGATGATGGAGATCACCGACACGCTGGTGCGCAACGGACATCACCTGCAGCATTTCGTGCGCGAACTGGCGCGGTACTTCCGGAACCTGCTGGTGACCAAGATCGCGGGCGGCAATCCGCGGCTGGTACCGGCCTCGCGGGAGGAGCGCGCGCGGCTGGCCGAGATCGCGGCCGCGTTCTCGGAGCAGGACCTGACGCGCTACCTGCAGCTCACGCTGGACCTGTTCAAGGACATGCAGTTCTCGCTGCAGCCGCGGTTGCACTTCGAGCTGGGGCTGATCCGGCTGGTGGAGGCGGGCCGGCTGATTTCGATCGAGGAAGCTCTGGCGAGCGCCGGGGCGGGCGGCGTGAGCGCTCCACCCGCGCCCGCGCCGTCGAAGGCGGCACCGCCGGCACCGCCCGCGGTTTCTGTCGCCGCTCCGAAGGCGGCTCCCCAGGCGTCGGGCGGGTTGAAAGAACGGCTGGCGGCGGCGATGCGCGAGCTGGGCATGGCTTTCACGGCGGATGCGGTGGAGCACAGCGCGCTGGAGGAATCGGCGGGGCTGCTGCAGTTCACGACGCCGGCGGAGTTCGAGATGGCCATGCGTGCGGTCGACGTCCAGAAGGCGCTCGATCATATCGGGGCGGGGAAGCGGCGGATCAAGGTGAGCAAGGGCGAGGCCGCGGCCCCGGCGGCGCAGGCTGAGGCTCCGCGAGCCAGTGGGGATGAAACCATGCAGCGTGCGCTGGAGCATCCCGAGGTGCAGCGTTTCCGCGAAGCCTTTCCGGATGCCGAGGTGCGCGTGGCCCGGAATCTGAAAGAATAGGCCACTGGCGTGGCGGCCAGGGCACCTTCGGTGCAGGGGCAGTAGGGTATACATAGAAGTCAGGAGCGACATCATGAAAATGCCCGGTGGTGGAAACATGCAGGCCATGATGAAACAGGCCCAGCAGATGCAGGAGAAGATGCAGCAGGAGATCGCGCTGATCCGCGTCGAGGCGACCTCCGGCGGCGGAATGGTCACGGTCAAAATGGACGGCCAGAAGAGCGTGCTGGGCGTGAAGATCGATCCCGAGGTGGCGGGCGACGTCGAGATGCTTCAGGACATGATGATGGCCGCGTTCAACGAAGCCGCCAAGAAGGTGGACGAGGAAGCCCGGCAAAAGATGAGCGGAATGCTGGGGGGCCTCGGTCTGCCTCCGGGTCTTTTCTAACGGCTCCGACATGCCCGACTACGCCGAACCGCTCGCCCGCCTGATCCAGGAATTCAAGCGCCTGCCGGGCATCGGGCAGAAATCCGCGCAGCGCCTCGCGTTCCACGTGTTGCGTACGCCGCGGGAGGACGCCGCGCGGCTGGCCGAGGCCGTGCTCGACGTCAAGGACAAGCTGGGGCTGTGCGAGGTCTGCAACAACATCAGCGACACGGATCTGTGCCCGTTCTGCCGCGACGCGGGGCGCGACCCGGCGGTGATCTGCGTGGTGAGCGAGCCGTTCGACATCCTGCCGATCGAGACCACGCGCCAGTACGAGGGGCTCTATCACGTGCTGCATGGCTCGATTTCGCCGCTGCGCGGCATCGGCCCGGAGCAGCTGAAGATCCACGGACTGCTGCGGCGACTGGAAGCGGGGCAGACGCAGGAGATCATCCTGGCTACGAACCCGACGGTCGAGGGCGAGGCTACGGCGGCGTATCTTTCGAAGTTACTGAAGCCGCTCGGCGTGAAGGTGACGCGGATCGCGATGGGCGTGCCGGTGGGCAGCGACCTGGAGTTCGCCGACGAGGTCACGCTGAGTAAGTCGTTCGAGAACCGGCGGGAAATGTAGGCTCGCAGCTGTCAGCTAGCAGCCACGCGGACATGCGAAACTGAGTTTCGCATGGACACAATCGATCCTTCGCGGCGGGCCTTCGTGCTGGGCGGGGCGAGTCTTGCGGCAGCCGCCACCGGCGGGCCGATCACGGCGGCTCAGGTGATCGAGCGCATCAAGAAGAACGTTGGGGTGCCGTGGCGCGCTGAGACAGTCGATAACGTCATCGCGGGCAGTCCGGACACGCCGGTCACGGGGATCGCGACCACTATGATGTCAACGCTCGACGTGATCGAGCGCGCGGCCGCGGCGGGGAAGAACCTGGTGATCACCCACGAGCCCACTTTCTACCTGCACCAGGACAAGACCGAGCCGCTGGCCGCGGACGCAACGTATCGGTTCAAGGCCGATTTCATACGCAAACACGGCATGGTTGTCTTCCGGTTTCATGACCACTGGCACGCGCATCGTCCCGATGGCATCGCTGTGGGGATGGCGCGCGAGTTGGGGTGGGAGTCGAATGCCGATCCCGCGGACCTGCGGCTGTTCACGTTCCCAGCCGTCCCACTGGGGCGCTTTGCGAAAGAGATCGCGTCACGGCTGAAAATCCGTACGATGCGAGTGGTCGGCGATCCGAGCTTGGAGGTGCGGCGGGCCATCGCAAGCTGGGGCTACGTGAGCCAGGAGCGGGGAATTCCGTTGCTCGCGCGGCCCGACGTGGATGTCCTGATCGGGGGCGAGACGCGCGAGTGGGAAGTGGTGGAATACGCTCAGGACATTATCGCCACCGGGAAGAACAAGGCTCTAGTCTTGATGGGCCACGTGGTGTCGGAACAGTCGGGGATGAAGTACTGCGCCGAGTGGCTGCGGTCGTTCGTCACGGAGGTTCCAATCGAGTTCATCGCCGCGCCCGAGCCGTTCTGGAGCCCGTCATGACGGACCGGATCAGCCTGGACGAGAAGTTCGGCCTGTTCAGCGAGCACTGGCGGCCCAAGGTGATCGCGCGGCTGAATGGCCAGGAGGTCAAGGTCGTCAAGGTGCAGGGCGAGTTCCCCTGGCATCGGCACGAGAGCCAGGACGAATTCTTCCTGGTGTGGCGGGGGCGGTTCCGCGTGGAGTTTCGCGACCGGGTGGTCGAGCTCGCGGCGGGCGAGTGCATCGTGGTGCCGCGCGGGGTGGAGCACCGGACGGCGGCGGACGAAGAAGCAGAAGTGCTCTGCTTCGAGCCGGCGGGCGTGCTCAACACGGGGAACGTTACGGACGCTACGTTCACGGCTCCGGGCGGGGTTGAGATATGAGGGCCCGCTCCTTGACGGTCGCGGCTCTGTGCTCGGTGGCGGCCGCGTGCGGGCAGGTCACGTTCTCGCAGTCGGCGCGGTCCGTCGAGGTCTACGACTTTGTGGAGGTGACCGTGCGGGTCGGCGCTCCCGATGCGGGCAACCCGTTCACGGAGGCCTCGGTTACAGGGTCGTTCGGCCCAGCTGGCTCCGCCCAGCGGCTGCGCGTGGATGGATTCTGCGACTCGGCCGACGGCTCCGTGTTTCGCATACGGTTCATGCCCTCGGCCCCGGGTGACTACACTTACTCGATCACTTACTCTAAGAGTAACTACGACGGCACGTTCCGGGCCACCGCCGCGCGCCGGCGCGGGCCGATTCGGATCGATCCGCAATATCGCTGGCATTTTATCTGGGAAGGCACCGGCGAACACTACTTCTTCAATGGCACGACGGCCTTCTGGCTGATGGGCTGGCGGGACGAGCGCGTCATCCGCTACAGCCTCGAGCGCCTGCACCGGCTCGAAGTCAACCGGGTCCGCGTTCTGCTGAGCGGGCGAAGCTGGACGATGTATGGCGAGCCGGTCATGAACACGGCCGAGTTCAGCATCTTCCTCAGCCCGTGGCCGGCGGTGAAGGCCGACGACTACGATCATCCGGGCTTCGACTACACGCGGTTCAACACCGACCACTGGCAGAGGTTCGAGCGGATGCTGGCGTTCGCGCGCGAGCGGGACATGATCGTCTCGGTGATCTTCGATATCGCGGACGGCAAGATCCACCTGGCCGCGGGCGGCGACGACGAGCGCCGCTACATGCGGTACGCCGTGGCGCGACTGGCGGCGTTTTCGAACGTCACCTGGGACCTGGGCGACGATCTGGACACATTCCGCGACGACAAGTGGGCGCACGAGACCGGCACCCTGCTCGAGAGCTGGGATCCATACAAGCATCTAGCCACCACGCATCCGGTCCATCCCGAGCACCAGGATCGGGCGGGGGATTGGTTCGGATTCACGTCCCTTCAGGAATGGTCGCGGGCCCAGCACGCGCTGATGTTGGAGAGCCGGCGGCTGCAGGAGAAGGCCGGGCGCATCATTCCCCAGGCCAACGAGGAATACGGGTACGAGGATCACTACCCGAAGTGGGCTCCGCCTCCGCCGGGCGACTCGGCCGAGACTCTGCGGCGGACGGCGTGGGAGATCGCCATGGCGGGAGCGTATGGCACGGCGGGCGAGACGGCGCGGCGCGGCACCGGCATCTGGCCCGATACGGGCGGCGGCTGGGTGAATGGCCGCGGCGACGATACCATGACCATGCTCGCGGGTTACGCGCACATGGTGGACTTCTTTACCAGCTTCGAGTGGTGGAAGACGGAGCCGCACGATGAGTTAGTAAGTGGCGGCGCGTATTGCCTCGCCGAGTTAGGCAGGAGTTATGCGGTGTACCTGCCGGCGGGGGGCAAGGTCACGGTGAAATTAGAGCCGGGCGAGTATCGGGCCGAGTGGTTCAGCGCATTCACGGGAGAGAAGGTTGCGGCCGGGACGGCTAGCGGACCGGCGTGGACGTCCCCAGCCGCGCCGGACGGCGGTGACTGGGCGCTGCTGCTGCGGAAGTAGCTGTCAGCTCCAGTCCATACGCTCGCGCAGGCTGGTGATGTGCGCGGTGTGGTGGCGCGCGTGCCAGGCCAGGAAAACGGCAAGTTGCTCGACGCTCATCAGGCCGCGCTGGGAGTGGCGCAAAGTACGGCTCCATTGTTCAGGCGTGAGAATGCGGAACAGCGCTACGAGGCGGCGCTGCAAGGCGTCGAACAGATCGAGTGGGATCTCGATGGGCAGCGCGGCCGCGTCGGGCAATTCTCCATGGTAGCCTCTGACCTCCGGTGAATCCTCGACCAGGGCGAAGTGACAACGTGTGTAGCCGTGCGCGTGGCTGCTGGCGAGATGGTTGACCACCTGACGGAGAGTCCAGCCGTCGGGCCGGTTCGGAGTATCGAGTTGCGCGTCGTCGAGTCCGCGGACGGCCTGGCGGAGCAGGGCAGGGGATTCCTCCAGATCGCGGATGGCGTCGGATAGCGGCGTGCCCGTGGTCTCGAGGCCGATGGGATAGCGGAGGTCGGTCACTACCATCCCATCCGCTCGCGCAACTTCGTGATATGGGCGGCGTGGTGGCGGCAGTGCCAGGCGTACATGGGGACCACATGGTCCAGGGGCACCAGGCCCATTTCGGAGTGGAGGTAGGCGCGCTTCCATTGCTCGGGCGTCAGCGTGCGGAACAGCGCCACCATGCGGCGGTGAACGCCTTCGAGTAACCCGAGCGAGATATCGACCGGCTGCGTGCGGGCGTCCGAAAGTTCCGCCCAACTCGCCTCGTCGTAAGATTTCACGGCCGGGGAGTCCTCGGTCAGGGCAAGGCGGCAGCGGCAGTACATGTTCATGTGGCTGTCGGGCACGTGATGGATAACCTGGCGGACGGTCCAGCCGCCGGGGCGATAAGGCGTGTCGAGTTGCGCGTCGTCCAGGCCGCGCACCGCCTCGCGGAAACGGGCGGGCGCTTCTTCGAGGATGACGAGCGACTCCGGAATCGGGATGTCGAACGTCATAGGGCAAACGGGATAGCGGAGGTCTTCCATGGAAGGATTGTAGCGCGACATGCCGCTACACTAGGAGAAGCATGTTGCAGCGCGAGTACGAACCGGACCGGCCCATCGGAGTTTTCGATTCCGGAGTGGGCGGCTTGACGGTATTGAAGGCGCTTCGCCAGAGGCTTCCTCATCAGGATTTTCTGTACCTGGGCGATACGGCCCGCGTGCCTTACGGGCGCAAGCCGCGCGAGATGGTGCAGGAGTTCGCCAGCGAGGTGGTCGAGTTTCTGCTCAAGAAAGGCGTGCAGGCGGTGGTCATCGCCTGCAATACCGCATCGGCCTGCGCGCTGCCGGAACTGGCGGAGCGGACGCCGATCCCGGTGTGGGGCGTAATCGAGCCGGGCGTCGAAGCGGCATGCCGCATGACGCGATCGGGTAGCGTGGGCGTGATCGGAACCAAGGGGACCATCGCCAGCGGCGCGTACCAGAAGCGCCTCGAGGCGCGCGGGCTGAAGGTCTGGGCGCAGGCGTGTCCCATGTTCGTGCACCTGGTGGAAGAAGGCCTGGCGGATTCGCCCGAGGCCGAGATGATGGCGCGCTACTATCTCGGCCACCGGCCCCAGATCGACACGCTCATCCTGGGCTGCACGCACTATCCGGTGCTGCATGAGGTGATCCAGCGGGTGACGGGCAATTCGGTGTCGCTGGTTTCGAGCGCGGAGGTCACGGCCGAGATGGTGAAGGACGCGCTGATGCCTGCGGCGTCAAACGGCGCGGTGGGACGTATTACGCATTACGTAACGGGCGACGTGATGGCGTACAAGCACACGGCCGAGGTGATCGGCGGCGTCGAGGGCGAGCTGATCCCGCTGGATGTGACCACGCTGGCGCGCGAGGTGCCGGCGGTGGTGGAGGCGCAGGCGGAGGAGACGCCGTACCGGATCGTGTGATGCGACGGGAGCGCGTCGAGACGAGTCTCGACGCGGCAGGCAAGAGTGCCTGCGCCACAAAAACCTAGAAATCGCGGACCTCTATGGTTCGCGGCGCGCCCTCCCAGACCGCAGCGCCGGCGTAGCCGGGGGCGGGATCGAGATCGGCGACGGAGAAGCCGGGGGCGATGGGCAGATCCAGGCGGCGCAGTCCCACACCGATGCATTTGAGGTAAGCCTCGCGGCGGGTCCAGATGCGGAAGAAGGACGCGGGATCGTCGTTGACGGCGGCGGCCTCCGATTCGGGCAGGAAACGGCCGGCGATGGTGGCTCCCTCGATGTCGCGAATGCGCTCGACGTCCACTCCGATCTCCACATCGAGCGTGACGGCGTAGAGCGCCACGTCGCGCGAATCGGACATGTTGAAGTACACGCGCGAGCCCGCCAGGTACGGCTTTCCGAATTCGCCGCGGGCGAAGCACATCTGGGCGGCGGGAATTCCGGTGTAGCGTTCGAGGAGCTGGCGCAAAACCGCGCGGCCCGCGATCCAGCGGCGCTGTATGTCGGGAAAGCGGAAGCGTGCGGCGCGGGCGCGCTCCGCGGCGTCGAGTTCGTCGCCGGAGCCGCTCCAGGTCCCCAGGTCGGCGCGCCAGATGTGCACAACGCCAGCGGGCAGAATCACGCTTTTCATGGTGGCATAATCGAGTGAGCATGCGCCCACTCCTTCTGCTTTCACTTGCACTAGCCCCCGCGATTCTCTCGGCGCAGTCCGCCGAAGACTTGCGCAACTGGAACCAGCCCTTCCCGCCGCATCGCATCGCGGGCAACCTCTACTATGTCGGGACGAACGACCTCGGATGCTTCCTGGTGACGACTAAGGCGGGGCACCTCCTGATCAACACGGGACTCGAGCAGAGTGTCCCGCTGATCCGCGAGAGCGTTGAGAAGCTGGGCTTCCGGTTCGCGGACATACGCATTCTGCTGGCGAGCCAGGCGCACTACGACCACGTGGCCGGGCATGCACTGGCGCGGAAGTTGTCGGGCGCGAAGGTCTTCGTCATGCAGGGCG
Organism: Bryobacterales bacterium; assembly: GCA_963841635.1. Classification (GTDB taxonomy): domain Bacteria; phylum Acidobacteriota; class Terriglobia; order Bryobacterales; family Bryobacteraceae; genus DASWZN01. The sequence goes on along the minus strand of CAWJDO010000002.1, from coordinate 4,283,400 downwards.
ACGAAGGCGTGGTGCGCGACGGCGGCGCCAGCGACTTCTACTATGCCGACCAGATGCGGTGGGCGCCTTGCCCGGTCGATCGGGTGCTAGCGGATGGCGATCGGGTGGAACTGGGCGGCACCACGCTTGTCGCGCACCGGACTGCCGGGCACACCAAGGGCTGCACTACTTGGACCTTGACGGCGAGCGAAGACGGGAAGCCGCTGCACGTCGTGATCGTGGGCGGCGTCAGCGTGAATCCAGGATTCCGGTTGGTGGGGAACGCGAAGTATCCGTCAATTGCCGATGACTTCGCCGCTACGTTCCGGACTCTGGCAGGGCTCGATTGCGACGTCTTTCTGGGGGCGCATGGCGGCTACTACGGCATGGCGGAGAAGTACGCCCGGTCGCGCACGGAGGGCTGGAAGGCGTTCGTGGATCCGGCCGGGTATCGGGCGTTCGTGGCGCGCAGCGAGCGGGCGTTTGAGGAGAAGCTGCAGGCGCAGCAGGCATCATCTCACTAGCGCTATCGCAGCTGCGAGCGCTTCGGGCGTCGGCTCCCAGTCCCCGGCTTTGATGTCTATCCCCCCTGGTGGATGCGGGGGGATGTTTTCCACGAGCAGCCCTCGTCGAATCAGTCCGACGAATGCGGCATGGACCTCTTCTTCAGGATTGTCTGGGGCAAAATCCATCATGTCCCGCGGCACGATGGGGAACCACAGATCGGCGTACCATCCGCAGTGGTCGATCGCCTTAATGATCCTGGCTTCGAGATTGGAGAGATTGGAGAGTTCAGGAGTAGGCATCTCTCTGCTAGCTTAAATCGCCTCCAGCTCCTCCTCGAGCAACTGCTTCTGATAAAGCCCGGCGTAGTAGCCTCCGGTTTCGATCAGCTGGGCGTGGGTGCCTTGCTCGACGATGCGGCCTGCGGAGAGCACGACGATGCGGCCGGCCTGCCGCACAGTCGAGACGCGGTGCGAGATGAGGATGCTGGTGCGGCCGCGCATGACTCCCGCCAGGCCCTCCAGGATGCGCTCTTCGGTGAGCGTGTCCACGCTGGCGAGGGCGTCGTCGAGAATCAGGATGCGCGGGTCGCGCAGGATGGCGCGGGCGATGGCCGTTCTTTGCTTCTGGCCGCCGGAGAGCGTGATGCCGCGCTCGCCCACCAGCGTTCGGTAGCCTTCGGGGAAGCCCTCGATGTCGGACGCCAGACCGGCCAGTTCCGCGGCGTGGCGGATCTGCTCCTCGGTGGCGCTCTCGACTCCGAAAGCGATGTTGTCGGCCAGCGTCGCACTGAACAGGAAGGTCTCCTGCGGGACGTAGCCGATCTGGCGGCGCAGTTCGGAAGGCGAGAGCTCGCGCAGATCCGTCCCTCCGAGCAGCACGGAACCGTGGGTCGGATCGAGGAGGCGCGGGATCAGGCGGACTAGAGTGGTCTTGCCGCAGCCGGTGTGGCCGACGACGGCTATGGTCTCGCCTTCGCGGATCTCGAGATCGATGCCGTCGAGCGCGCGGCCGGCCGAGACCTCCACGCTCACGCCGCGGAATTCGATACCGCTGTGCGGGGGCACGGGCTTGGCAACCGGCGGAGCGACGATCGAGGGCCGCTCATCCAGGATCTGGCGGATGCGGTCGAGCGACGCCGTGCCGCGCTGCATCAGGTTCACCACCCAGCCCATCGCGATCATGGGCCACACCAGGAAGCCCATATACATGTTGAACATCACGAAGCCGCCCAGCGAGATCTTGTGGGAAAGGACGCCATAGCCGCCCGCCCACAGCACGATCAGAAACGTGATGCCGATCAGGGCCTGGAGCATCGGCATGAACATGGACGAGACGCGGGCGAGCGCGAGATTCTGCGTGATGAACTCGCGATTGAGGATCTCGAACTGGCGCAGCTCGGCATCCTCCTGCACGTAGGCGCGGATCACGCGCACCCCGGAGAGGTTCTCCTGGACGCGGCTGCTGATGTCGGAGAACATGGCCTGGATCCGCTGGAAGCGGTCGTGAATGATGCGGCCCATGTAGCTCACGGCCGCGCTCACCACGGGCGCGGGCAGAATCACGATCAGCGTCAGACGCCAGTCGACGAATAGCATCACCGCTATCGAAAGAACGAAGGTCAGCGCCGTCTCGCACCAGTACATCACGCCGGGACCGAGCATCATGCGCACGGCGTTGAGGTCGTTGGTGGCGCGCGCCATGATGTCGCCGGTCCGGGTGCGGGAGTGGAAATCGGGAGACAGGTCGACCAGGTGGGAGAACAGGTCGTTGCGCAGATCGTACTCGATGTCGCGCGACATTCCGATGAGGATGACGCGCATCCAGTACTGGAACAGGCCCTTGATGGCGGAGAGGCCCACCAGGATGCCGCACAGGTCGAAGATGACGCGCAAGGAAAAGCCGCGGTCGAGGGCGTCCATGCCGTCGCGGATCAGCAGGGGCAGGCCGGCGGCGGTGAGATCCTTGAGGATCAGCGCGCCGAAGCCGAGCCACAGGCCGCGGCGATGACGGCGATAGTACGGCCACAGCCAGCGCGCGGTGTCGCGCATCACAGACCGGCCCAATTGGCGAGTGTTTTGCTCCATTCCCAAAAGAACTGTTTCCGGCCTTCGCGGCTCCGCCACCAGTCCTCGGGGCGGAAAATCCAGTCCGGCGCGGCCACCACGCGGAAGCGATCACGGGGCACCAGCCGGGCGTAGACGTTAGCGGCGCGGCGCGTGTGATAGTTACTGGTCACTATGATAAACCGTCCTATGTGGAGGCGGTCGAGCTCGGGGACGATCTCGCGCGCCTCTTCGAGTGTAGACGTGCCGCGGATGGGAAACGGAATGAACCAATCGGCGGGATATCCGTGGGCGGTCGCGAAGGCGATGGCCAGTTCGCTCTCGTGGCGGCCGTAGCAGCAGGAGGGGCCGCTCACCAGGACCTTGGGCGCGTAACCTTCTTTGACCAACTGGGCCGCCGTAAGCATGCGGTTGCCGTGTTCGTCTCCCGCGAGTTCGACGACCATGTCCGCGTGGATCGGCGCGTCGGCGGAGACCAGGAATCCGCCCAGGGCGCGGAGCCACAGCTGGTAGGTGAAGATGACCACGAGCACAAGCGCTACGGGAACGGCCCAGCGGAGGTGGCGGCTTTTCGGCGGAGGCAAGAACTATTCTTCGTCGACGGCGTTGTCCGGGTCAAGGCGGCGCACCGCTTTGAGGCGCTGGTAGAGGCGCTCGACCTCGGCCTCGTCCTCGGGCAGCAGCAGCCGGTAGCGCGGGGAAGCGAGCGGTTTCCCTTCACTTCCGGGTGGCGGCTCTTCGTTCCAGAACTTGCGGTAGGGATGACCGTCGATCAACGCCTGGCGGGGATAGCGGCGCAGGTAGTGCAGCAGGCTGTTGCCGGAATCCACGTCGCCGGGATAGACCAGCACGAATCGCGATTGGTCGGAGAGGGTCAGACGAACCACCAGTGGCGAAAGCCAGCCCGAGTGGTCCACCCGGTGTATGTCCACCCAGGCGATGCGGCGGCGGCCGATCACCAGATACGCGTCCTGGATCTCGATGGCCGGGCGGAGGGCGATGGCGAAGAGCGCGGCCGCGGAGAGTAAGAAGAGCGCCGTGGCCGCGTAGGCGGGCGTCCAGAAGCGAGCACACCAGACGGTGAACGCTCCCAGCAGAATCGCTGCCAGCCCCGCCTGCAGAAAGTGGCGCGAAGGTACGTACCGGCTCACTTTGGCGCTTCCCCCTTCTCCATTCTAAGACTACGCCACGGGTGCGCGATCGTCAATGTTGGGGGAAACCTTCACGGCGTCGAGAGGAGTCTCGACGCGGCAGGCATGAGTGCCGGCATGAGTGCCTGCGCCACGGCCTAGCGAAAGGAGCCCGCTCGTACCAGGGTGACGGCGCGCCAGACGTATCCAGCGCCGCTCCATACGGTTGCGGCCGCAGCGACCCAGAAAAAAGGAGCTAGCGGCAGGCTCGTGAAGGCGAAAGCGCCCTTGGTCAGCGCCGCCACCGCGGCAAGAATCTGAAGAGCGGTGCTGATTTTACCCCAGATGCTGGGGGGAAAATCGCGGTGTTGGCTGAGGAGCAGGGCGGCGCCGGCCATCGCCAGGATCAGGAGGTCCCGCGCGAAGATCAGGATCACCAGCCACCACGGGACCGCGCCGCAGACGCCCAGCGCAAGGTAGGAGGCGCTCAGCAGCAGCTTGTCGGCTATCGGATCGAGATAAGCTCCGAGGCGGGTCTGGAGGTTGAGGCGGCGGGCGGCGAGGCCGTCCAGACCGTCGGTGGCCGCCGCGACGAAAAAGACCGCGAGCGCCATCTGGTACCGCTCGGCCAGGATCGCGTACACGGCCACGGGAGCGAGGGCGATGCGGGCGGAGGTCAGGAAGTTGGCGAGGTTCAGGTTCCGCATGGGCGCGGCAGTATCCCTCAGGATACCAACGCGCCGGCGACACGGGTGGCAAGTTGATCGAAGGTAAGAATCTCGTAGAGCGAGGCGTCGCTCATGATGCGGTGGACCAGCGCGGCGTGCATGGCGTGGCCCGCGCGCTCGGCGATCACGTGCCCCAGCAGCGGCCGGCCTAGCAGCGCCAGGTCGCCGATCAGGTCGAGCGCCTTGTGGCGGCAGCATTCGTCGACGAAGCGCAGGCCTCCGGGATTCAGCACGGTGCTGCCGTTGAAGCACACCGCGTTTTCGAGCGAGGCGCCGCGGATCAGCCCCATGTCTTTGAGCTGGGCGAGATCGCGCTCGAAACCGAAGGTCCGTGCGGGCGCGAGTTCCACGGCGAAGCGCTCCGGCGTGACTTCCATTTCGAGCGTCTGAGCCCCTGCCAGCACATGGCCGAAATCGGTTTCGCAGGTCAGGCGGAAGCTGTCCGACGGCAGGATCGAGATGCGCTTGGCGCGGTCCACGACCTCGACCGGCCGCCGGATCCTCAGATAGCGGCGCAGACGCCGGTGGTTCTGCCGGCCCGCGCGCTCGAGCAGCTCGACGAAGGGCAGACCGCTGCCATCGAGGATCGGCACTTCGAGGTTGTCGATCTCGACGTAGGCGTTGTCGATGCCCATGCTGTAGAACACGCTGAGGAGGTGCTCGGTGGTCGAGATCAGGACGCCTTTCCGCATCAGGCTGGTGGCGTAGCTGACCCGGGCGACGTGCTCCCAGGTGGCCTGCACGGGGAAGCGGTCGAGGTCGGTGCGCACGAAAACGATGCCCGTGGCGGGTGGCGCGGGGACAATTCGGATGCTGACCGGGACGCCGCTGTGGAGGCCTACGCCGCTTGTCTGGACGGGCCGTTGAACGGTGGTTTCGAATCGCAAATGGTCTATAAGGCAATCGAGGCCCCAAAGGGCAAGTGGTTGGTTCTGCGGGGATTAGGGGTTACGCGGCTGTGGTCCAAAAGCCACAGGTTGTGACCAGAGTGCGAAAAATGATCGGGGCCACGGATGAACACGGATAACACATCTGGTTTCCCATCCGTGTGCATCCGTGTTCATCCGTGGCCAATAATGTTTTCCAACTACGGCCGGCCGTTGATGAGCGACCAGTGCGTATGCACGATCTTCCAATGCCCTTCGATCCTGGCGTAGACCTCGGTGCAATTCCAGGCCGTGCGGTGGCGGACGGAGCCGTCTGCGCCAAGGTGCGTGTCGAAGAAGCGGTAGAACAGCACGGCCGCGTCACCGTGCACCTGGATGATCGGCCCCAGGAAGTCCATCCCATCATAGTGGATCTTGCCCACTCGTTTCGCGTACTCCGCTTTGAGGGCTTCGAGTCCGTCGAGGCGCTGCGGCGTGCCCGAGTCGAAGTAGGTCACCGACGGCGCGCTGATCTCGGTGAAGCCCCAGGGATCCCCCTTGCGCCAGCGCTCCATCGCGGCCATCTCGAGAGTCATTAGCTCCCCGGGCACGCCGGAATAGGCCGCTGGCTTGATCGCCACGAGAACCGGCACTTCGACGTCATTGGGCGCTTTGTGATTCACGAAGGACCAGTGGGTATGGACGATCTTCCAGGCCGCGCCGCTGCGGGCGTAGACCTCGGTGGTGTTCCAGAGCGTCTGGCCCTTCACCGAACCATCCGGGTTCTTCACGGTCGAGCGGTAGTTGTAGGTCATCACCGCCAGGTCGCCATAGACGGCGATCTTCGGTTGCAGGAATTCCGAGCCCTGGTAGACGATCTGGCCCTTCAGCCCTTCCAGGTATTTGGTGTACTCCTCCAGGCCCACGATCGGTTTGGTGAGGCCCGGATCGACGTAACTGACTTCGGGCGCGCTGATCTCGGCCCAGCCCATGGGATCGCCGTTCCGCCAGCGCTCCATCGCGCCCTTTTCGAGGGCCATCAGTGTGTCTTCGAGCGACGCGCCTGAGGAGGCGGCGGCCGTCAGCGCCAGGACGAGAGTAGTCTTCAGCATCGTGAGGGAGTGTAACAAAATGGCGCGGGCATCCGCTTGCTCACGCGCGCCGTTCGGTGCCAGGGCATCGAGTTCATCTTCCTCTGAGCTTGTAGAACTGGCGGGCGGCCTTGTGAATGGCGCGCCAGCGCTGCTTCTCGGTGAGGTGGTCGGCTTCGCGTCGCAGCTTGTGGAAGCTTGCCAGGCGTCCGGCGTCCACCGCGTCGCGCACCGCGCAGGCAGGCTCGCCCGTGTGGGTGCAATCGCCGAAACGGCATTGCGCCGCGAGTTCCGCGATGTCGTCGAATACAGCGCTGACGGTATCGGCGCTGGCCCATAGCTGGATCTCGCGCAGGCCGGGGGTGTCGATCAGCGAGGCGCCGGAGGGGAGTTCGATGAGTTCACGGGCCGTGGTGGTGTGACGGCCGCGGTCTCCGGACTCCCGGGTGGGCGCGGTCCTGTGCACCTGGGCGCCGAGGATTCGGTTGAGCAGGGTCGACTTGCCCGCGCCGCTCGAGCCCAGGAGTACGGCGGTGATACCGGGAGCGAGGGTCGCCTCGATGGCCTCGCAGCCGAAACCGGTTTGCGCGCTGATCGCCAGGACGTGCGCACATCGCGTTGCGCGGCGCACCTCATCGAGAGCGGCGTCGGGATCGGGACACAGATCGGCTTTGTTGAGAACGATCACCGGATCGACGCCGCATTCCCGGGCAATCGCCAGATAGCGCTCGAGGCGGCGGATGTTGAAATCGGCTCCGAGACCGCAGACGATCCACGCCAGATCGACGTTGGCCGCGAGTACCTGCTCTTCGGCGCGGCGTCCCGCGGCTCGGCGCGCGATTTTCGACCGGCGCGGCAGGACCTGCTCGATGAGCGCCAACGCGGGGTCGACCCGCCGTATGGCGACCCAGTCTCCGGTGACGGGGAGGTCGGCTGCGCCAGCTGCCGTGTAGGTGAGCGCGCCCGCTGCGACGGCCTCGAGTTCGGCGCCATCCAGAATCACGCGTGCGCGTTCGCCCTGGATCGCGCAGACGCGCGCTATTTGCTGCCCGGGGCGCAGGCGCGCCGGGGCGGTGCTTTCGAAATCCATTGTGGATGCTCCTTGCCTGGTTACGGTGGACGGGGAGGTGCACCTGGGGTGAGCTTGGCCGGATGTCAGCCGCGGTCACCCCGATCAGGCAAGGACTGTGCGCGTCAAACCAAGATTCTAGCACCGGGACGCGGGATCAGATAGCTTCTAGCGCTTCTTCCGCCGGCGCGGCCTGGCGCTCCGCATCCGCCGGAGACGCCCGCGGCACGCGCTCTTCGAGCAGCAGTTCCGTCGCCCGCACCAAGCGATACGGTCGGACCGAGGCCTCAGAACTGGTTGCCCCAGGGTTCGTCTGATGTATTCTAGGCGCATGTTTCGGATCACCGCGCTAATCGTTGTGTCAGCGTACACGGCTTTGGCACAGACGCCGGTAGCGGAGCAAGGCACAGAACGACCCTCGAAGAATTATGGGCCGTCGTCGGCTGCAGTTCCTCGATGCGGGCCACGGGTTCCGAACGTTGACAAGCAGGTCGGGCGCCTGATTGAAAAGATGCTGCACCGCAGGACCGAGCAGAAGGCGTTTGCCGATCTCGAAGCGCTTGGATGCCCCGCGGTTCCAGCAATTATCGCGCGAATGGACGACAGGAGGCCCCTCCCTGAGCACAGTATTGCGCTCAGGAACAAGTCGCCGGACGCGTTCGAGGCAAGGCGTCTATACGGTCCGCAACAGGTCGTCGAAGCGCTGGCCGCCATCCTGAACCAAATAACCGGCCAGGACTTCGGTTCCATCTATAGCGGTGGCACCGAAGCCGAACGGACACGAACAGTTCATGGATGGCGCGATTACTTGGGAAGGACCCAGGTATCCAGGCTTTGCGGAGGGGGCTGAGAACACCCTAGCTCACCCCGCCAGGGCTTCGAGCGCTTGCTCGGCCGGCGCGGCCTGCCTCTCCGCTTTCGCCAGAGACGCGCGCGGCACGCGCTCGTCCAACAGCAGTTCCGTCGCCAGCACCTGCGGCTCGGCGTGGAAGTAGCGCTCCATCGGACGGTCGAAGAGCAGATTGCAGGCCGCCAGCAGGCTCATCCCCTGGTGGTGCGCCATCCACGAGCGGACGATCTCGGGGCTCAGGTGGCCGTACTCCACCGCTTCGTAGTGGATTAGCGGCTGCGTGTCCGTGATTCAAAAGCCACGGGTTGTGCCGATATTGCGAAAGCCGGGAGGCTCCAGGACAACGTTCATAGCGCCTCGGGCCAACGCTGCCGGCCGTGGAATACCGCAATGATCTCCAAGCCGCCGTCACGCACCCTGTACGGAACGATGAGCCCAACGCTTGAGATTACAAGCTCTCGAGTCCCAGCCACTCTGCCCGGCCGCCCCATCCCTGGTTGCGTTTTGAGAACCTCGATGGCGCGGAGAATCCGTCCCGCCACCGCCGCCGCGTTCTGAGCTGAGTCCCGCGCAATATGCTCTCGAAGAGCTGTGAGGTGCCGGATCGCACGGGGGGACCAGACCGCCTTCATCGCGGCGCTTTCGTCCCGGCCTTCTGCCCCCAGGACCGTAGCCACTTCGAAACCCTCTCGTGGCCCACTCCCTCGCCGGCGTTCAACTCCTCGAGTCCGGCCTCAATCTCGCCTAGTTGCCACTCCTCGGCCTCGACGTATGCCGCAATCGCTTCGGCCGCCAGGAAGGACTTCGAGCGTTTCGAGCGCTTTGCCAGCGTGTCCAGCCGCAACTTCGTCCCGGCGTCAAGCCGTATGGAAAGCGTTTCGCTCATGTTGTGCTCACCTGTATACAGTCTCGCACAATCAAACGCATTCTCAGCGGCAGGGGCCACGGATGAACACGGATGAACGCGGACAACACATCTTTTTTGCCATCCGTGTTCATCCGTGTTCATCCGTGTTCATCCGTGGCCAACAATGCTTTGGACGTTCGCGGCCCTATGCAGAATGGTATGTCCGCTTGCTTACGCGCGCGGTTCGGTGCTGGGGCCAGTCGCCTCAGCCCGCCAGGGCTTCGAGCGCTTGCTCGGCCGGCGCGGCCTGCCTCTCGGCTTTCGCCAGAGACGCGCGCGGCACGCGCTCGTCCAACAGCAGTTCCGTCGCCAGCACCTGCGGCTCGGCGTGGAAGTAGCGCTCCATCGGACGGTCGAAGAGCAGATTGCAGGCCGCCAGCAGGCTCATCCCCTGGTGGTGCGCCATCCACGAGCGGACGATCTCGGGGCGCGCGTGGCCGTAGTCCACTGCCTCGTAGAAGCCGTAGCGGCCCAGCCAGCCCAGCTCCTCCTCGCGCCGCAGGTTGGCCATCGCCGCCGCGGGATCGACGGCCAGCGCCAGGAAGGTCGAGTAGGGGGCGACCACCAGCGCATCGGCCTCCGCGCCCTTCAGAGCCAGCGCGGGAATTCCGAACGCGCAGTATCCGTAGTCGAGTCCCTCGCCGGCGAAAAAACCCGATTCGGAGATGCCCCACGGCAAGCCTTTGCGGGCCGCGAAGCGCCTCTGGAGGCGGACCACCGCTGCTGCGCTACGCTCCGTGATCGTGCCCGTACGGTGGCGCATCCACAGGAGCGGCATCAGGTACTCGAACATGGTGCCGGTCCAGGAGAGCAGCGCGCGCTCTCCCCCCACGGCCGTGTGAGCGCGGCCCAGGTGGATCCAGGCGTCGAGCGGCACGTCGCCCTTGGCGATGGCCACGAAAGAGGCGATCCGCGCCTCCGATGCCAGCAGATCGTAACTGGCCGCTTCGAGCCGCTCGGACGCCACGTCGTACCCGACCGAAAGCGCCTTCCGATTGCGCTGATACAGGAAGCCGAAATCCATCTCGCGGACCCATCGTTCGCACGTGTCCGCGATTTCCCGGAGTTCGCCGGCGAGCGCGGGTGCGTCGGCGGCGAAGGCGAGCGCCGCCTGCTTCAGCGTCCACAGGCAGGCCGCCAGGTTGCCGCTGTCCACGGTCGAGACGAACAGCGGTTCCACGGGCGCCATCGACTCTATGGAGTACCAGTTCAGCAGGTGCCCGCGGTATTTCGTGAGCCGGTCAGCCTGATCGAGAGTCTTCTTCGTTGCCCAGACGAAGCCTTCGAGGGACAGCGCTCCGAAGTGCACCGCGGCAATCCGCGCGTTCAACAACAAGCCCAGATTGGTGGGAGAGAGCTTCAGGTCGGCCCTGCCATCCTCGCGCACGTTGTCCGGGATGAGCCAGTTGGTGGCAGGCGAACTCCAGTCCTCGAAGAACTGGCAGATCCGTTGGGAGCAGTCGCGCAAGCGCAGCAAGTCGTTGGGGCGAATCTTGCGGCCGGCCGCGCGCGGCGCGCGATTGAGCCAGGCGGAAATGCCCCGGGAGGAGAACCACAGCACCAGGATCGGCATCGCGGCGGAGAGCGCCGCCGGACGGACCAGCCACACTGCCAGCGCGATCGCCGCACTGAACCACGGCGTGCGTTCGAGGTACGTATCGACGGTGGATTTCCGGGCGGTCTCCGTTTCGGCCTCGGCGGCGGTTTCCCATTCGAGCAGCTTGCGCCGGGTGACGGAGACTCTGAGCAGCGAGCGCACGATCGCGTCGATGGAGAGCAGCGACTGGTGCAGCAGGAACACCAGGCTCAGAACCGCTCGCGCGCAGCCGGTGGCGAACCGCGCAGCCACCTCCCGGGCCGGCTCGCGCGTGATGGAGGCTAACACGTCTGCCAGCGGCGGCAGCAGCAGGATCGCCAGCGCCGCCGCGGTCCAGTACCAACAGTTGCCGGGCAGCCATAGCCAGCCCGCCACGAAGAGCAGCAACATGGCCGGCTCGAGAACGCTGCGCCGCAGGTTGTCCACGATTTTCCACTGCGACAGAACGCTGATCGGATTGCGGATCGCGCGGCCCCGCCCGTCCGGCACCCGCGCCAGAAGCCAGCGCAGGATCTGCCAGTCGCCGCGCACCCAGCGGTGCTTGCGGCGGCTGTAAGCGCTGAAGTGCGACGGGTAGTCGTCAATCAGCTCGACATCGGATACCAGCGCCACGCGCGCGTACGCGCCTTCGATCAGGTCATGGCTGAGCAGGACGTTGTCGGGAAAGCGGTCCTCCAGCACCGCGCGCATCGCGTCCACGTCGTAGATGCCTTTGCCTGTGTAGATGCCTTCGCCGAACAGATCCTGATAAACCTCGGAGACCGCGCGGGTGTAGATGTCGAACCCGGTCTGGCCCGAGTAGAGGGAGGCCAGCCGGCTGCGGGATGCGGATTGGACGCTGATGCCGATGCGCGGCTGGAGAATGCCGTAGCCTTTGACCACCGTCCGCGTGGCGGGGTCCACCACGGCGCGGTTCAACGGATGCGCGATGGCCCCGATCAGGCGGACTGCGGAGTCGCGCGGAAGCTGCGTGTCGGCATCGAGCGTGATGACGTAGCGCACGCGAGGAAGCGCCGCCAGGTTGCCCGCGGTGAACGAGAAGCGGTTCTCGCCGCCGCCGAGCAGCCGGTTCAGGTCCAGCAACTTGCCGCGCTTTCGTTCCCAGCCGATCCAGCGGCCCTCCGACGCGTTGAAGACCCGGTTGCGGTGGAACAGGTAGAACGGCGCGCGGCCTTCGGCGCCGTACTCGCGGTTGAGCCCTTCGATGAGGCCGCCACAGATGGCCGCCAGCGCATCGCGCTCGTCTATGGGACGGTCGGAATCGGCCGCGTCCGTCAGCAGCGCGAAATAGAGGTTGCGGTCGCGGTTGGCCAGGTAGCGGATTTCGAGATCCGCCACCAGTTCGCGCGTCTGGCTTTCGTTCAACAGCAGCGCCGGGACGGCGACGATGGTGGCGCAATCGTCCGGGATGCCTTCCGAGAAGTCCAGCTTGGGGAGCGCGCGCGGGCGAACCAGAAAGCCGATGAATTGATTCAGTAGATCCACCGCGGCCTGCGAAGCCGGCAGCAGCAGGAGCAAAGACGCCGCCAGGAGCGCCCCGGGTGCGCGCAATTGGCTTACCAGGGCGGTCACGATGAAGAAGGTCAGCGCCTCGATCGTCGCCGGGTAAAGGACCGGGTTCGAGACCGGAACGCCGGCCAGACGGTCCGCCAGCGTGCGGCGGTATCCGATGGCGGCGCGCAGTTCTTTCGCGCCTGGCCCCACCAGGAAGAAGCCGACGTGTACGCCGCGCGCTTGGACGGCCAGCGCGACCGCTTTCTCCGCGATCCCGGCCCCGCTGCGGTTCGAACGGCGCGCCAGGCGGGCGATTTCGCGGCGGTAGCCTTCACGGCTGTCCAGATCCATGGCGCCGTACACCGACGCGGGATCCCGCCTCAATACGCTATCGACGATGCTGACGGATTCCGAGAGCTCCCTCCAGAAGGCCTCCTCGCCGCGGCGCAGGCTGGTCAGAAGGTCGGGCCACGCGGCGCCCGGTGCTACGGCCAACCGCTCCAGAATCGCGAATTGGAGCGCGGGCTTCAGGTAGTCGATTTCCTCGGCTTCGAGTTGCGACGCTTCCTGGTAGCCCTGCAGGAAACGCACCAGTTCGAGCTCGCTGAACCGTCCGGCCGTGACGCGCAGATAGTCGCGTGCCACCTCGCAGATGCGCGGGCTCTCCACTCCAAACGCCACCGTCACCACCGGACAGCGGCGCAGAAAACGGTTGAGCCCGTCCAGCCCCTTGAGCGCCGAGCGCACCACACGCAGGTTCTCCACCAGGCAGGCCCTGGCCTCCGCATCGACGCCGCGCGCGGCGACCGCAATCTTCCTCAGCAGTTCCCGGGACGGCGGAAGCCGCCGCGCTCTGCGGGGCCGCGCTCTGCCGGTGGATGCGGCGGCAGCCACGCCGGCGTCGTGCAGACGCGGCAGCGCGGGGACCTGGGCCGTCGGGGATAGAAATACGTCGGGTGTCATCTGTAACTCGATGCCTGCAACTCGAACATGCCGGCGTACCTGCCACCCAAGGCGATGAGCCGTTCATGACTGCCGTGCTCCACCACCTGGCCGTCTTCGAGGACCAGGATTCGGTCGGCCATGCGAACCGTGGAGAAACGGTGCGAGATCAGCAGGGCCATGCGGCCTTCGGTCAGATCCGCGAAGCGTTGAAACACCTCGTGCTCGGAGCGCGCATCGAGGGCCGCCGTGGGCTCGTCCAGTATCAGGACCTGCGCGTCGCGCAGATAGGCGCGGGCCAGCGCCACCTTCTGCCACTCGCCTCCGGAAAGATCGACTCCGCCTTCGAAGCGCCGCCCCAACAGCTGGTCGTAGCCTCCCGGCAGGCGCCCGATGACTTTGTCGGCCATGCCCTTTTTCGCCGCCACGCGGATGCTTTCCTCACGGGCCTCGCCGATCTTGCCGACCGCGATGTTCAGCCGCGCCGACATCTCGTAGCGCACGAAGTCCTGGAAGATGACCCCGATCTGGCTGTGCAGGTCCTCCACGCTGTAGTCCCGCAGGTCTACGCCGTCCAGGAGGATTCGCCCGGCGGTGGGATCGTAAAGGCGCGTCAGCAGCTTCACGATGGTGGTCTTGCCCTGTCCGTTTTCGCCGATGAGCGCGATCCGCTCGCCTGGCTCGATGCGCAGGTCGAGGCCGTCGAGCACGCGCCGCGGCGAGCCAGGGTAGGAAAAACTTACATCCTCGAACGAGAACCCGCTGCGTATGGGCCGGGGTGCGGGCAGGGCATCGGGCTTCGAAAACAGGCGCGGCCGCACGGCCAGGAACGTCACCAGGTCGGTGAGGAACAGCGATTGGTCGGCGATGCTAGCGAAGGTGGAGAAGATGTTCTGTATGTTGGTACTGGCTCCTGCGATGGCCCCCGCCAGGAACTGCAGCGTGCCCCAGGTCAGGCCACCCGTCACGGTGCGATAGATCACGTAGGCGTAAGCGCCGTAGTATCCGCCCGTGCTGAGCAGCGAGAGGAGGCCTCCCGCCACCAGCCGGCGCCGTGCCAGAGCCACGTTCTCCGTATAAATGCCGTCCGCGAGCCGTTTGTACTCGCCGGAGAGAAAGCCGCTCAGGCCGAACAGCTTCAGTTCCTTGGCCGACTCTTTGCTGGCTCCCAGAATGCGCAGGTAATCCAGTTGGCGCTTGACCGGTGTCTGGCGGATGTTCTGGGCGTAGCCGATGAAAGCGAAATGGCTCTCGCCCAGGAAGGCCGGGACCACGGCGGCCACCAGCAGCGCCAGCAACCAGGGCGAGAACCAGAAGATGCCCGCCGATAGCGTGACGGCCGCGATCGCCTGCTGCAGCGCCATGCCCGTGGCCTGGATCATGGCGATGCGGTCGGTGGCCTGGACGCGGGCCCGCTCCAGAGTGTCGTAGAAAGCCGGATCTTCGTAGGAGGCCAGGTCGAGCCTGGATGCGTGTTTCATCACCAGCACGCTGACGTGGCGCGTGAAGCGATCCGCCAGCAGTGTGTCGAAATAGGCGATGGTGCGGCCCATCAGTGCAGAAACTGCCGCCAGCGCGCACTCCGCCCCTACCCACCACCAGAAATCCGAGGGCAGGGGATGGCCGCTCTGGTGGGCCTGCACCGAGTCCAGAATCCTCTTCGCCACCGCCAGCAGCGAGATCGGAGCCAGGGCGGCCAGCACTCGGAACGTCATCCCGGCAGCGATTACTGCCGGACCGGAATCCCAGACAATTCGAAGAAAAGGAGGGACGTTGCTCAGGGCGTGGATGCGCTCCCGCCAGCCGCTCCAAAATGTGCCCGCCCGTGGATTCATGGTATTGCGAAGACGCTGCTCCCGGCGCCCCCGCAACTCGTGCAGCACTTTGAATTCCACTCTGCACTTTCAGGTATTGCGATTAAGTACCGCTCATATTTGCTTCGGGATGCGGCCCTTTTGTACAGTTGAAGTTTAAGGATAAGCATCTGAGCGACGTGGTTTCGGTACAGCCCAGGCGCGCCATTACTCGCCGGGAGTTGCTAGGCATCGGCATTGCGGGGGGCCTGGCGGCGCTATACCCCGCAGGCCGTCTGGCGGGAGTCTTCGGGAAACGCCCCGACCTGATTGAGGAGATGGAGCGCCGTGCCTGCGTCTATTTCTGGGAGCAGGCGCATCCCGACACCGGGCTGGTGCTCGACCGCGCCCCCACCGACCGTCCCAACCAGTTCAACATCGCCAGCATCGCCGCCACCGGCTTCGGGCTCAGTGCGCTCGCGATTTCGTCTTCGCGGGGCTACCTGAAATCCGGCGACGCCCTCGCGCGCGCCGAGCGCACCCTCCGCGCCCTGGTGGGGCACGTCGCGGGAGAGAAGGGCTTCTTCTACCATTTTGTGGACGTGCTGACGGGCGACCGCTGCTACGAGTGCGAGGTTTCCTCGGTGGATACGGCGTGGCTGCTCTGCGGCGTCATTCATGCCCGCCAGCACTTCGATACGCCGGCCATACGGCGCCTGGCGGACGAGGTCCTCGGGCGCGTGGATTGGCAATGGATGTGGGCGGGCGGGCCGACGCTGTCTCACGGCTGGACGCCCGAGGGCGGGTTCCTGCCCTATCGTTGGGACCGCTATTCCGAGCTCCTCGCCATGTACCTGCTCGCGCTGGGGTCGGAGGCGCATCCCATACCGGAGTCCGCGTGGAACGCCTGGACGCGGCCCCGCCAGAAGAGCCTTGCGCCCGGGAACGTTTTCATCGAATCCCTGGCGCCCTTGTTTGCCCACCAATACTCGCATGCCTGGATCGATTTTCGCGGACTCCGCGACGGCAGCATCGACTACTTCGAGAATTCGCGCATGGCGACCGTGCTGCACCGCGAGTTCTGCGTCAGCCTGCGCGGCCGCTTTCCCTGGTTCAGCGAATCGATGTGGGGCATCACGTCCTCCGAGTCGCCTTACGGATATATCGATTGGGGCGGCATGGACCGCGTGGCCAACTCCCATATCGACGGGACGCTGGTGCCATGCGCGGCCGGAGGATCGATCGTCTTCCTGCCCCAGAACTGCACGCTGGTTCTCGAGAACATGCTGGAGCGCTACGGCAACAAATGCTGGACGCGCTACGGCTTTGTGGACGCGTTCCATCCCCTGAACTGGCGCGCGCCGGACGTGGTGGGCATCGACCTGGGCATCATGCTGCTGATGGCGGAGAATCACCGCACCGAGTCGGTCTGGAAGGCGATGATGGCGGCGCCGGAGGTCCACCGCGGCCTGGCGGCGGCGCGCTTCACGAAGATCAAGGGGCAGGACGGCTAGGCCGGCGCACTTTTCGTCGGGTATCGGGATGATCCGCAAACCGGGGACTGGACCCAAATTTCGCCGCCGTTGCGAAATTGGTGCCTGTCCCAAGGTTTGCCCCGTGAACAATCACGCGGCCCGCGATTTGCGCCGCACTGCGGGTCGCCCCCAAACCGGCTTGCATTGGGCCGTCCCTTTCAGGCAGCATGGGGACAATCCTATGCCAGTCAAGGTGACGGGAATCGCCTGGTATCGCCCGGAGGATTACGACCACTTGAAGGCAGCCTTCAAGGACGGCTGGAAGCTTCCGGACACCTTCGACAGTTGGCTCGAGACCGCTCAGCGTGTATACGGCACGCTCACGAGCGAAGGCCTCTCGGTGGTCAGGGCCTATATCGATCCGAACACGTTTCCGGCGTGGTGCCGTGACCACGGTTTCGAGATGGACACAGCGGCCCGCTTGGCGTTTGGGCAAGAGTGCGCGGCCAACGACCTCAAAGCGAAACAGGGACTGTCTAAGCGCGTTAGGGCCTCAGCCCTTCGAAGACGGTTCCGGCGCCGGCGTCCTCAAGGCCCGGAGTAGTGCGTCGCAGATTCCGTCGAACATCAATTGGCCGCAGACCCGGGACTGGCTCGAATTTCGGCGCCTTCGCGAAATTCGTGCCTGTCCCACCATTGGTCCTCTGTCAGCTACACTGCTCGATATTTGCGACGCACTACGCTATAAGGTCTCCCACGCCACCAGCTCCTCCAGCTTCTTCTTCGCATGCGGTTCCGGCCAGCCGTCCGGCACGCCGATCGGAGTGATGCACACGCGCTTGTAGCGTTCCGGAATTCCCAGCACTTCCTGGGTCACCGCCTCGGGGATCGAATCGGTGATGTAGACGGTGCCGTAGCCCAGCGCGCGCGCCGCCAGCATCAGATAGCCGGCCGCCAGCGGTCCGTCGTGATGGTTGTAGGTGGGATAGGTGGACTGGGAGTCCGTCAGGACCACTACGTACACCGGCGCCGTGAAATACCCTCCGAAGCCCTTCGCCGCCGTCTCGCGGCGCGCCGTGTAGTCCGCCTCGGGCTCCTCTGCATGGCGCGGCAGGAGCCGGTCCACGCAGCGCTCCCGCAGGCGATCGATTTTGGCGCGGTCGCGGATCACCAGGAACTTCCACGGCTGCTGATTGCCGGAAGTGGGAGCGTGCCGCGCGGCGTCGAGGATGAGGCGCAGATGCTCCTCGGGAACCGGATCGGGCTTGTACCGCCGCACCGACTGCCTCTTGCCAAACAAGGCCAGCGCCTCTGCCTCGGCGGCCGGCGCGGTCGCCGCGCGCGCTGTGAGGCTCGTCAGAAAGCCGCCGCCAGCCAGGCCGGCCAGACACATCCTGCGGGTAGTAGTCACACAGTCCTCCTGTTCCCCCAAGGATACGCGGGCGGACGGCGGTGGGTTCCCTAAAAGAGATAAAAGGGTCTGTTGTTATCAAAGGAAAAGCTGCTGGGCCACGCATCCACACGAATGGACACGAATCTGAACAGGCGGAGCTTGACGGGGACCGCGCGCGAGGGTCCTCGGCGCCCCCCGAAACGACGTCCAGAAGGCGCAGGAACCGGAAAACTCGTCATGAACTGCCGAACTTCGCCAACGGCCCAACACCGGGTCATTCCCAAAGCCTGCGCCGCCCGTGTTGAAAAACGAGACGACCGGTTCCAATGATGACGGTTGGATATACAATCGATGGATGTCCAAGAAGGCAAAACGGAGGTTTTCGACCATATGTGGGCTCGAATCAGGGATGCCTGCGGGGCAATTGATCTCATAGCTCTCCTCCTCCTGGCCACTTCCAGCCCTTCGGCACAGGCGCAGGGCACGGATACCGCAACTCGCGTCTACTCCGGCGCGGCAAAGAGCACCTTTCTCCTCATCGTGAAATCTCCGGAAGGGCAGTTCACTGCGCAGGGCACGGGGTTCGTCGTTCAGGGCGGAAAGATCATCACCAACGAACATGTGACTCGCGGCGGAACTGTCTATGTGGATTTTGGCGCGGCTCGGTTGCCGCTGATAGTCGAACGAGTGGACGCGCTCAACGACCTAGCACTGCTGACCTTCAGCGCAGAGGTTGCCGCTCCGCCTCTCCAACTGTCATCCACGCTCCCTCAGCCCGGAACAGCCGTGTATGCTATCGGCAACCCAGAGGGCCTGGAAAAGAGCATAAGCACTGGGGTGGTGGCCGGAATCAGGGAGTCCAACGGGAGGCGGCTGATCCAGGTGACAGCGCCGATCTCGCCGGGCTCGTCGGGTGGTCCGATCCTCAACGGCAAAGGAGAGGTAGTCGGGGTGGCGGTTGGGATGCTCCGTGATGGCCAGAACCTGAACTTTGCCGTTCCGGCGGAAGCCGTCGAGCGGCTCCTTCGAGGCGAGACGACCAGCGACGGAGATGCCGCTTCGATTCTGGCAAGGATCGATGACTTGTCTTCAAAGCAGTGGGAGCAGGAGTACTCGGAAAAGCCCGACTCACCGTTTCAACAGACGAAGGGCCAAATCAACAACCTGCTGGCGCAGGCGCTTGACGCGGCCAAGTCCGACACCTCGGTTCTAGTCCAGGTCGTTGAGAAGGCACTCTACCTCGATCCGAAACTGGCCGTCACTGCGTCCGAGAGGATCGTCCGATCTACGCCCACGCCGCAGGCCTACCTCACGCTAGCAAAGAGCCTCAAAGCGCAGGCCAATGATGAACTGACCAGCGGTAAGCCCTCCGATGCTCTCGAAAGGGCGGAAAAGGCCATCCGAGCAGCATTCAAGGCAACCAAGCAACCCACCAGGGAGATGTACTACGTCCTGGGTGACATCCTTGAAGACCAGTCCTCGACTGCGGAGGCTCACGTCAGTTTTCAAAGGGCCTACGAGATGGCGAAGGGGCAACGCAGTCCGTCCGACGCCGCCGACGCACTCCGCGGGTTGATCCGCACTAGTGCTTCCCTCGGAAATGCCGCCGAATCTGATCGATGGTTCCAGCTGCTGAGCACTTCCGGCCAAGCCGGTCCCTACGACTGGCGCAGCCAAGCGCAACGTCAATATGGACGCCTCGAGTATAAGAATGCGGGTGACAGTTTCTGGCAGGCGGCGCTGATCGGCAAGTTCTGGCAGGATTGGTGCAGAGCGGCGCTCGCATATTCCCTTACCACGGACGCCGGAGATCAGGCCCTTCAGTCCGCCAGAGAGTGCATCAAGACAGGAGCAGGCAAGACCGACTCAGACGGCCTTTTGGCGTCCGCGCACAATAGCATTGCGGGCGTCTTGAACGACCGGGGCGTTTATGAGGAAGCCCTGAGCCACGCTCGCGAAGCAAGTGCCATCCAACCGGACAACGCCTTTTATCAAGACACCCTTGCGGAGAGCTTCTTAGGACTGCGGCGATTCCAAGAGGCAATCAATGCAAGCAGGCAAGCTATCCGGCTAGCGGATGGCAAGTATGCCTGGATGCATTTTCACCTTGGCTCCGGCTATTTTGAGACAGAGAACTGGGAACTGGCACGGCAGAGCTACGAGAAGGCGGCGCAGTTGAACCCAAGCGACTCGGCCGCCGCGTACAACGTCGCCCTGTGTCTTGCGAGGCTCCACTATTATGGCGACGCGGCAAGCTGGTACGAGGAAGTCTTGCGGCGGGACCCCAACCACAAGGACCGCCAACGGATACTAGAAACCATCCGGACACTGCGGCAGTGAGCACATGTGGACCGGCCCCTGCACTGCACCCTGTGTGACAAGCTCAATCTGCCACTTCCTCCATAGCCTCGGCGGACACACGCGGCAAGAGATAGAATAGGCGCTTACCGACCCATAAACTGCGTTCTTGACGGAGCAGGACCGTCGAGGCATACTCTTGACATCGCGGAGTCTCGGCCCGTCCTGGGCCGAGATCTCGAGCGAAGGAGGCGCTGTGGAAGAAACGCTCAAGACAACGAAGACTGTTCTGACGGTGAGCCAGTTCCTCGATTGGCAGCGTCAGAAGACACTCGAGCTCAAGCCCATTTTTCAGAGACGCCCGGTGTGGAAGGGGCCTGCCAAATCGCTGCTCATAGACAGCGTGGTCCGTGGCTTCCCCGTGCCAGTCATCCTGCTTCGCCAAGTCCAAGACATGGATAGCCTCTCGATAAGGATGGAGGTCGTGGATGGTCAACAGCGCCTCCGCACGCTCCTCGCTTTCATTGATCCAGGCTGTCTGCCTGATTTTGACGACAGCACGGACGCCGTCACCGTGCGAAAGGGCCACAATAGCGAGATCGCTGGAAAACCGTTCGCGAAGCTTCCGTTGGCGACGAAACAGGCGCTGCTTGGCTATGAACTGAGCACGCACATCTTTCCAGCAACGACTGGGGATGAGCTTGTTTTCCGAATCTTCGCGCGACTCAACTCGACGGGTCTCTCGCTCAACAACCAGGAGGTTCGGAACGCCGAGTTCCACGGCGCGTTCAAGAGTCTTGTATATGAGCTGTCGTTCGCGAACTTCGACAACTGGCGAAAATGGAAGGTATTCCCAAACAGCGCGATCGCTAGGATGGACGAGGCCGAAGCCGTGTCGGAGTACATCCTGGCATTCATCGAAGGTATCACCGCAAAGAACCAAAAGAAGATCTCTAACTTCTACCGCAACAACGAGGACGACTTCCCTTCCGCCGACGAAGTGCGACAGCGATTCGAGGCGACAGTCAGCGCGGTTGACCGCTCCTTTGGAGACCTGTTGCCGGGCAGCGCATTCCAGCGCCCCGCACTGTTTTACTCGCTGTTTGTCGCCGTCTATCACCACCTCTACGGATTGCGGTCGCCGTTAAAGAAGGTGCGACCGAGGACGCTCCCAGTTGGAGTTGGGGCTGCGTTTCAGCGCGCCAGTAACCAGATTCGGGCAAAGGACCTACCTGACAAGGTTCAGGATGCCATGGACAAGGCGACGGGCGACAAGGCGCGTCGCGACCAGCGCCACAACTTCCTCATGAGGGTGCTCAAGCTTGAACCGGCTGTCTGAGTACGTCCACCGTTTCGCGCGGCGTGTCCTCCTGTATGGACACTGCTGCGCACGGGTCGAAGACAGCTTCGCGGAGAACCGACTTCGAGTGACAGATGTGGAACTTGTCTACAGCTCGAGCTTCCTGTCAGTTTGCTCGCACTGGGAGTCTTTGCTGAAGGCCGTTATCGTTGAGACGGTCTGCGGAGATGAGAGTCGGCGACGCTGCAATAGGCGTCTAGCCAGCTTTGAGAAGCGTCAGCACCTCGAGGAACTCCTGCTCTTTCCTGGAAAAGACTACGTCTCGATTCCTACCCTCAAGCACGCCGAGGCACTGGCGGGACTGTTCATAAGTCAAGGACGCCCGATCTCCGAAGTGTCAGAACAGAATCGTACGTTGCTGCAGCAGGCGGTCTGGGTTCGCAACGCAATAGCCCATGAGAGTCCGTTCGCGCTCAAGACATTCAGTACCAAGGTGCCCGGCGTGAGCGCGCTCCCGAGATCTAAGCGCTCCCCCGGTGCCTTTCTCCGTCACGAGTTCCGCCAAGCCCCGAGCCAGCGACGCTATGAGCTGTACTTCGCCGCTTTCCAGTCTGCCGCCGCCGAAATTGTACGCGCTTGGTAACCTTCGTTGAATGGCAATCTGCCAGAAGCCCTTGCTAACGTCAACTCCATTCTTCTTCCCCCGTCTTTCTTTGGCAGTTCCCCTTATCAGCGTTCATCCGTGTTCATACGTGGCCAATAATCTCAGTGCTTCTCCCACCCGCCCCTCTCTCAAAACAACGGCTTGATCTCATCCGAAAACGCCCGCTCCACCATCTCCCGCCGAAACAAAACGTCGTCCGGCTCCAAAAACTCGCAAAGGTACTCCTGCCTGAACCACCGCTCCCCCAGCGATCTCCGCTCCTCCTCCAAAAAGCTGCTCATAATCCGAGCGCACTGAGTAGCCGGCACCGCCACCCGCTCCCACAGAGCCCCGCCCTTCGTCCACTCCTCCCAGAAGAACCCCCGCTTCCCAAAAGGAGTCGACATCAACCACAAATCCCCGTCCCCCACTGCCAGCATCGGCCGCACCGCCTTGTACATTTCATCGCTCACCCGAGCCGCCTCGTCGATCAGCATGAGCGACACGGCGGAGAACCCGCGCACCGTAGCCTCCGTCCCCGGCAACCCCACCAGCCGAGACCCATTCGGGAACAAAAGCGAAATCTCGTTGTCCCCGTCCCCCCGCGGCCGTATCCCCATCCGCCGCACGAACGCCGCCGCCTTCCTCAAGAACTCCCCGCTCTGCCGAGCCGAAGGACTCACCACCAGCGTCAGACTCCCCTCGCGTTCCTGCGCCCGCACCACCGCCTTCGCCGCCGTGATCGTCGATTTCCCCCACTGACGCGTGCAGTTCAGCAACAGCCGCCGCGCATCCAGCCGCAATAGCTCCCCCTGCCTCACGTCCGGTTCAAACCCCAGCCATTTCTCCCATCCCGCCGCCTCGCCGCCCTCCCTCTTCCGCCGCCTCTCGCCCGTTTCCGAGCCGCCGTATACGTTGCCTTTCCTCATACGCCCAATCAGAATCTACCGCGCCGTCCCGAGAGTTACTCGATTGCAGAAACTGCATTTATCTCAATTTCAAGCACTTAGAAATTTCGAACCCTTGCGACCGGCTTTCCCGGCTCTACCCTGATGATGGCGCCGTCGCCTCGCACGACGTCTCACGACGGGCGACCAGCGACGAGCGCCAAGTGTTTTTGGAGCTTACCCATGTCCTCACAGCGTAAAATCGATTCTGCCCGCGCCAACGGCGCACTCTCTCACGGACCTAAGACCCCCGAGGGCCGAGCCCTCTCCGCCGCCGCGCGCCTCACCCACGGCCTCAACTCGCGCCGTACCGTCCTCGGACACGAGTCCGAAGAGGAGTTCCGCGCCCTTCGCGAGGCCTACATCATGTATTTCCAGCCCGAGACGCGCGCCGACTTCGATCTGCTCGATGAATTCGTCGCCGCCCGCTGGCGCCTCCTGCGCATCACCTCCATCGAGACCGCCCTGTTCGACCTCGAACTCGATCAACAGGAACTCGCCGTCAAAGATAAGTTCCAGGTTTGCGACGTCGAAACCCGCAGCGCGCTAGCTTTCAAGGCCCTCTGCGACGACTCCCGAGCCCTCGGCGTCCTCAACCGCTACGAAGGCCGCATTCGCCGCACCCACGACCGGCTCTTCAAGCGTCTCGAGGCCCGCCAGAAAATTCGCGGAAATAGAAAAGTGCACATTGAACCGAATCCCATAAATGAACAGTGCACCCCTTGAAAACTAAAGACTTTTCCCCATCCGCGTTCATCCGTGTTCATCCGTGGACCAAATGCCTTTAAAGGTTTGTCCGTATCCTGCCGATGAATTGAACGCATGGGCCTGCGCGTTTGGTCCGTCTTCGCATTCCTGGCTACCGCTGTGCCCGCCTGCGCCCAGGGTGTCCTCAACGTGACCGTCGCCAGCATCCCCTCGACGGCCACACGCATCGCCGCGATCGCCGATGGCGCTCCCGTCTCGAGCCCCGTCTATGCGGTTCAGGCCGTCACGCCGCCGGCCGGCTCCACGTTGCTCAGCATGAGCCTGCCCCCGGGCACCTACCGCGTGCGGGTTCTGGCCGATGGCGCCAGCCGGACGCTTCTCGCCAGCGCCCAGATGACCAACCAGATTTTCCAGGGCAACACGACCACGGCTTTTATCGCCCTGGCCGCGGTCTCGGTGACGGTGGACGCCGGTACGCCCGCCAGTGCCAAGGCCGGCTCGCCCGTCACCATCAAGTTCAACATCACCGACTGGGGCGACGTGATGGAATCCGCGGCCGCGTCGCTGTTTACTTCGAACAGCGCTTTCTCCGTCGCGAGCGGAGGCGTCCTGACCTCGTCCGTCACGCCGAAACTGGTCACGGGCGGCAGTTACGCCGCCAGCTTTACGGTGACGCCCGCCATCGGCTCCACCTCGCTCTACTACGCCCTGCGCGCATCCATCCCTATCGGGATCGCGGACTGCCCCTACGTCTACTCGCCGGACCCTGCCAGCCGCCCCTCGCAGCCCTGGCTGATGTCGGTGACCGCGCAGTCGGGCACCTCGGTCACGGTCGGCGGGATTCCATCCTCCGCCTCGCGCCTGGTGGTGATCGCGGATATCTCGCCCGCCGCCCCGCTGTATGCCCAGCGGGCGATCGCGCCCGGCACGGCCTCCGCCACGGCCTTCATCGCGCTGCCCGCCGGCTCCTACCGGATCCGGGTTCTGGCCGACAGCCCGGCCACCGGAATGCTCGCCAGCGGACAGTCGACGGTCGCCGTTCCCTCCGGTACCACGGCCACGGCCAGCGTTACGCTTTCGAACATGACCGTAACGGTGGATTCGTCGACGCCGGTTAGCGCTGCCGCGGCCTCGAGCGTCGCCATCCTCTTCAATGTGGTGGACGCCGGGAACGTGCTCTCGGGCGCTTACGCTTACCTGTGGGCTGGCCTCGCGCCGTTCGGAACCGCTGCCGGGGGAACGCTCGCCGGAGTCGCCGGTTTCTATTCCTCGGACCCGGTCACCATCCACGCCGGTTTCTCCGTCGTGTTGCCGGCGGGGGCGGCCACGTACTACTACGCCCTTCGGGCCCAGGTCCCCACAGGCGTCGATTATGCGCTGCTGTACTCGCCCAACCCGGCCCAGTCTCCGAATTCGCCCTGGCAGATTCAGGCGGCGGTGACCACCTCGGTCAATCTCCTGGTGACGGGCATCCCCTCCGCGGCGGTGCGCCTGGTGGTTCTCGCCGACGGCCCGCTCCCCAGCGTGGTTTCGACCGAGCAGGCGGTGACATCCGGCACCTATTCGCTTACCATCCGGGTGGCGGTGCCGGCCGGCGCCTACCGTCTGCGGGCGGTGGTGGACGCCGCGGCCGGCGACATCGTCGCCACCGGGCAGACCAGCGCCACCGTCCCGGCCACCGGCACCGGAAGCGCGTCGATTACCGTCTCGGCGCCGCTGGTAACGCTGGGCTCTTCGACGCCCGCCTCGGCGCAGGCCGGCGCCTCCGTCATGCTCGGGTTCAACCTGGCGGAGGCCGGCGACGTTCTCGAAAACGCGAATGCGTACCTCTACACCGGAACCTCACCGTTCAATCTTGTGACGGGCGGCTTTCTGCTGGGCGTGTATCCGGTCACCAAGGTTTCCACGGGCCATTACACGGTGGCGTTTTCGGACACCGCGCCGTCCACCGCGGGCATGCTGTATTTCGAAGTCCGGGTGCAGGTGGCTACCGGCATGACGCCGTCGTTCCTCGACTCGCCCGATCCCGCCGGTGGGTCGGGCCTGCCCTGGAGCATGACCATCTCCCTGCCGGGGACGCAACCCTGCACGCCGGTTGCGGCGTTCCGCGACACCAACGGCGCGATCCGGCTGATCTCGTACGGCTCCACTACGGTTCAGTTCGTGGGCGGCGCTCTGGCCGGCGATCCAGCGATCGCCCAAAGCGGGAATTGCGTAGTGTACATAGCCGCGCGCGACAACTACAACTTTGTCTGGCTCGCGATCTTCGACCCCGTGGCGCACACCGCCACCTGGAAATCCACGGGAAGCACCACCATCCAGGGCCAGCCGGCCATTGCGGTGGCCCGCAACGGCATCGTCTACGTCGGCATACGCGACACCATCAGCTCGTTCCGCCTGGTTGGCTACACGCCCGGCGTCGGCTTCAGTCCCTGGCTCTTCATCGGCGGACAGCTCGCTTCCGACCCTGCCATGGCGGCCTCCCCGGATGGCTCCATTTACATGATTGGCCGCGACATGTACGGTTCGGTCTGGAGCGCCTGGTATGTTCCCGGGAGCGGATTCCAGGGCTGGAAGTTTCTACCCGGCGGCATACAGGGCGTACCGTCGATCGCGGTGGGAACCGATGCGTACGCCTACATCGCGGCCCGCGACACCTACGGCTATCTCTACGAGGGGCGCCTGCAGGGGAAGAACTGGATGGGTTGGAACTTCGGCAGCGGCGTCATGTCCGCGGATCCCAGGATCGCCGCCACCGGCGACGGAACGGTCTACGTGGCCATGGTGGATGCGTGGAACAGCGTCTGGTATCGCGGCCGCACCGAGAGCCCCTCCGTTCTCTGGCTCCCCTGGACCTGGGCCCAGTGCACCATCCAGACCCTGGCGGCGGCCGCGACGCCGGGCCAACTCTACGTCGTCGGCCGCGATGCAGCCAATGCCCTGTGGTGGTACCGCACGAGCACCAAATTGTGGAGCGCCGCCGGCGGTAACGGCTTGACCACGGGTGGTCTCGCGGCGGCTCCGCGATGACCGCCCGTTACCGAGCCGCGACCGCAAGGGAGCGGTCCGCAACGGAGCGGTCCGCTCCGCGTTTCACCCCCGTCCTGCTACCATGGGGGCAATTATGAAAAGCTCCACCATCACTCAGGGACGGGACCGTGCGCCTGCGCGCGCGATGCTCAAAGCCATCGGTTTCACCGACGAAGACCTGCGCAAACCCATCATCGGAATCGCCAACACCTGGATCGAAACCATGCCGTGCAACTACAACCTGCGCGAGCTGGCGGTCAAGGTCAAGGAAGGCGTGCGCGCCGCCGGCGGCACTCCCATGGAGTTCAACACCATCGCCATCAGCGACGGCGTGACCATGGGCACCGAGGGCATGAAGGCCTCGTTGGTCAGCCGCGAAGTCATTGCCGATTCCATCGAGCTGGTCGCTCGCGGCCACATGTTCGACGGCATCCTCTGCCTGGTCGGCTGCGACAAGACCATTCCCGCCGCCGCCATGGCGCTGTTGCGGCTCGACGTCCCCGGACTCATTCTGTACGGCGGCACCATTCTGCCGGGACGCCACGACGGGCGGGACATCACGGTCCAGGACGTCTTTGAAGCCGTAGGCGCGAACGCCGCCGGCCGCATCACGGACGCGGAGCTGCTGGCCATCGAGAATTCCGCCTGCCCCGGCGCCGGCGCCTGCGGCGGCCAGTACACCGCCAACACCATGGCCACGGTGATGGAACTGATCGGCCTCTCGCCGATGGGCACGGCGGCGGTTCCGCAGGTGGATCCGCTGAAAGACGGCGTCGCCTTCCGCTGCGGCCAGTTGGTGGTCGAGGCCGTGCGGCGCGGTATCAAGCCGCGAGCCATCGTCACCCGCAAAGCCATCGAGAACGCCATCGCCGGCGTGGCCGCGAGCGGCGGCTCCACCAACGCCGTCCTGCATCTTCTCGCCATGGCGCGCGAGGCCGGCGTGCCGCTTTCGATCGACGACTTCGAGACCATCAGTCATCGCACGCCGCTGCTCTCGGACCTCAAGCCCGCGGGCCGCTTCGTGGCCGTGGATGTGCACAAAGCCGGGGGCATCACGGTCCTCGCCAAGCGCCTCCTGGACGGCGGATTCGCCGACGGCAGCACCCTCACCGTGACAGGCCGCACGTTCGCCGAGGAGGCCGCCGAGGCACACGAAACGCCGGGCCAGGAAGTGATCCGGCCGCTCGAGAACCCGATCAAGACCAGCGGCGGCCTGGTGATCCTCAGGGGCTCGCTCGCGCCCGACGGCTGCGTCATCAAGGTGACCGGCCTCGCTCGCAAAGAGCATCGCGGAAGGGCTCGCGTGTTCGACTCCGAAGAGGCCGCCATGCAGGCCGTCACCAACGGCCGCGTCAAAGAAGGCGACGTGCTCGTGATCCGCTACGAAGGTCCGCGCGGCGGGCCGGGCATGCGCGAGATGCTGGGCGTCACCGGCGCGATCGTCGGCGCGGGCCTTTCGGAAAGCGTGGCGCTGGTCACAGACGGCAGGTTCAGCGGCGCCACGCAGGGATTCATGGTGGGCCACGTCGCTCCCGAAGCCGCCAGCGGCGGCCCCATCGCGCTGCTGGCCGAAGGCGACCTGGTGACCATCGACCTGAACGCGCGCCGCATCGATCTCGACGTCGCTCCGGAGATTCTCAGCGACCGGCTGGCTCGCTGGACGCCGCCCCATCCGCGCTACGCGACCGGCGTGTTCTCCAAGTACGGAGCCCTGGTGTCGTCGGCGTCGGACGGCGCGATCACAGCGGTCCCGCGAAGATGATGCGCCCGGGTCCAGCTCACCTGCGCGGTCGCGCCCCAGCACTGAGCCGCGACCGTCAGGGAGCGGACCTGGCTGTCAGAGCCCTAGCTCACGTGCGGCTGGAGCATTTTGAGAACTTCAGCCTTGCCGACCGCTCCGACGCGCATCTCGACAACACGCCCGCCCTTGAACAGCAGCAGCGTGGGAATGCCCTGGATGTTGTAGCGCATCGCCGTTCCGCCGCTCTCGTCCACGTCCACCTTGCCGACCTTCAGCTTGCCGGCGTATTCCGTGGCGACCGCGTCCACGGTGGGCGCCATCATCTTGCACGGACCGCACCAGGTGGCCCAGAAGTCCACCAGAACGGGGACCTCCGATTTCAGGACTTCGCTGTCGAAGTCTGCATCCTTGAACGTCAGAACGTTCGCTCCCGCCATTCCTATTCCCTCCACTTTATCGGCTCAAATCTTCAAGATGCAGGTTCGACGCCCTGGGATTCATCCCACCAGGCGCCGGTAGAGCCCGGAGTAGCGAGCCGCCGATGCGTCCCAGGAGTAATCCCGGCTCATTCCCGCTCGCATTGTCGCGGTCCAGCGCTCCCGGTCGCGGTAAACCGCAAGGGCCTCGCGGAGCGCGCCCATCATCGCCGCGCCGGTCGATTCCCGGAACTTGAAGCCCGTGCTCTCATCAATCGTATCATCGAGGCCGCCGGTAGCGCGCACCACGGGCACGGTGCCGTAGCGCAGGCTGTAAATCTGGTTCAGGCCGCATGGCTCGTACAGGCTAGGCATCAGAAAGATGTCCGCGCCGGCCTCGATTTTGTGGGCCAGCGCCTCGTCGTAGGCGATGCGGACGCCCACCTTCGAGGGGTGCGCCGCACGCAGCTCCTCGAGGAACGCCTCCAGTTTCGGATCCCCGATGCCCAGCACCACCAGCGACAGATCCTGGGCCGCGAGATCCGCCGCGGCCTGTTCGACCAGATCGAAGCCCTTCTGCGCGGCCAGCCGCGCGACCATGCCGACCAGCGGCCGGTCGAGGCTCTCGGGAAGGTCGAAGGCGGCCAGCAGGTCCTTCTTGCAATCGCGCTTGCCGGTCAGGTTGGCGGCCGAGTAGTTGGCGGCGATGTGCGGATCGGTGGCGGGGTCCCACTTGCCGTAGTCCGCTCCGTTCAGGATTCCGCGGATGGCGTCGCGGCGCGTCTTCAGGACGCCATCGAGGCTGAAGCCCAGCTCCGGCGTTTGGATCTCGCGGGCATAGGTGGGGCTCACGGTGGTGATCGCGTCGCTCATCAGAATGCCGCCCTTGAGCAGGTTGACCTGGCCAAAGAACTCCAGGCAGCCGGGCGTGAAGAGGCTGGCGTCGAGCCCCATTTCGGGCAGCGCCGTGGGCGGGAACAGTCCCTGGTAACCGAGATTGTGGATGGTCAGCACCACCGGAATGCCCATGAACGTGGGGTCGCCGGCGAAGACGGTGCGTTTGAAGATGGGGACCAGAGCGGCCTGCCAGTCGTGGCAATGGACGATGGCGGGGCGGAACACGTAGCGCACGACGGTCAGCGCCGCGCGCGCCAGCACGGCAAAGCGTATGTCGTTGTCGGGGTAGTCTTCGGCGCCGGGGTCGCCGTACAGGCCGTCGCGGTCGTAGAGCGAGGGGCAGTCCACCAGGAAGTAGGGCACCTTGCGCTCGAGGACGCAATGCACGTTGGCGAGGTATTCCTCGCGTCCCAGCCGCACGGGCAGATCGCGGTAGACGATGGGCGTGTCCTTGAGATCGATGCCGCGATAGCGCGGCATGAGCACGGCCACGTCTTCGCCGCGGGCGGCGAGGGCTGGGGCGAGCGCGCCGATCACGTCGGCCAGTCCTCCGGTCTTGGCAAAAGGCGTGGCTTCGGAAGCAACCATCAGGACTCTGGGCATCTTCCGACCATCTTACCGAGACGGAGGGGGTCCCGATGGCAGGTGGCTTGTTTACTGCGCGGCCTCGCCGCTGCCGCCGCGGCCATAAGGATTCAGGATCGAGGCGCAGGTCTGAAGGACCCCGGCCATCGGAACCCGGAAAGGCCAAGGTCGATGGTCGATGGTGGATGGTCGATGGCTGAAAGCGGACGGCCCTTACCGCGCGGCTTCGCCGCTACCACCGCGGCCGTAACGGTTCAGGATCGAGGCGCAGGTCTGAAGGACGCCGGCCATTGCAATCCAGACCTGCCAGTGCGAGAAGAGCCCTCGCGTGATGGCGAATTCACCGGTCCACTTAAGGTCGGATCCGAGACGCCAGACGCCAAGAATGAGCGCCATCGCCGCCGCGGGCGTCAGCAACGCTGCCGCCACGGAAGCCAGTTCGCGGTTCTTCGCCAGCCTTCGTTCGAAGGCCGGAGAAACCGCCAACCGAATGCGCACTGTCATGTGATTTCACCCGCGGAATCTATCCTTGGACACTACATTACCACGCCCGTCGCTTGTCGCTCGTCGCCCGTCGCAAAGGAGGGCGAGTTGTGGCGCTGCGCGTCCGGGATGCGAAGCCATCGACGGGCCACGAGCGACGAGCGACGGGCGCGTTCAGTACGTTACCCTGTCGCTATGCGCCACATCAAAACCGCAGTCGTCGGAACTGGCTTCATGGGCAGGGTCCATACGGAGGCGATTCGCCGGCTCGGTAATGTCGAGGTGGCCGCCGTCGCCGCGGAGAACGCCGAACTGGCTGCGGCATTCGCGGCGGCGACCGGGATCGACAAGGCGGTGGCCGACTACAACGAGATCCTGGCGGATCCCGAGATCGAGGCGGTCCATATCTGCACGCCCAACGCGCTGCACTATCCCATTGCCAAGGCCGCCATGCTGGCCGGCAAGAACGTGCTTTGCGAGAAGCCGCTGGCGACGTCGTATGCGGAGGCGCGCGAGCTGGTCGAGCTGGCCAAGGAGAAGAACGTCGCGAACTGCCTGAACCACAACCTGCGATTCTACCCGGTGGTGCAGCAGATGCGCGCCATGATCGCGAACGGCGCACTCGGCGACATCCTGGTGGTGCAGGGCACTTACTCGCAGGACTGGCTGCTTTACGATACCGATTTCAACTGGCGCGTCATGGCCAAGGAGAACGGGCCGCTGCGCGCGATGGGCGATATCGGCTCGCACTGGATGGACCTCATCAATCACGTGACCGGACTCGCGATCACGTCGCTGTGCGCGGACCTTCACACCTTCCACCCCACGCGCAAGCGGCCGAGGAAGGCCGTGGAGACGTTCGCAGGCAAGACGCTCGCGCCCGAAGACTACGACGAGGTCGCCATCGACACGGAGGATTACGGCGCGGTCCTGCTGAAGCTGGGCGGCCGCGCCCGCGGCGCTTTTACGGTGAGCCAGGTGAGTGCCGGCTGCAAGAACCGGTTCCAGGTGGAGATTTTCGGCACCAAGGCGGGCATGACGTGGAACCAGGAGCGTCCGGACGAGCTGTGGATCGGCCACCGCAACGAGCCCAACCAACTTCTGCTGAAGGACCCCTCGCTGCTCGATCCCAAGGCGCGCCGCTATGCCGACCTTCCCGGCGGCCACAGCGAAGGCTACGACGACGCGCACAAGATGTGCTTCCGCAGCTTCTACGCGCGGGTCGCCGACCCGGCCGCGGCGGTGGAGTATCCGACCTTCGCCGACGGCAAGCGAATGATGACGATCTTAGAGAAGGTGATGGAAAGCGCGGGCCGGCGGTCGTGGGTGGACGTGCCGGAGGCTTAGGGGGGTGACATCGAGAGCTCGTCTATAATGCTGGTGCGTGAATATCGATCTCTTCGGTAGGTGGCGGAAGCACAGGGCCAGTCCGGTAGGGCCAAACCGGGTTGATGAACTGGCCAACCGCCTCGCAAAGGAAGGGAAGGTTGCCGACATCGAAGCGCAGCTTGACGCGCTCGACACCTCAACACTGAGCCAGCCCGAGCTTGAGTCCTGGCATCATCTTCGCGGCGTAGATGCGTTCCGGCGAGGCGATCGAGCACTGGCAAGAGCAGGGCTCCCGGAAGCGTACGCCAAGTTCCCTGACTCGGCGATGATCGCATTTTCGTTGGGCCAGGAATACGAGTACCTGGGCGATACGACATCGGGGCGTCGGGGACGGTTCGGTGCCAGGCGCCGCTCTGCTCGTCGGCTTCAGTGGCCGGGTTTCTGCCACGACCGATCCGTGCGCTGCAGGCGCCGATGATGCCCCCCAGGCAGGTCCTGTATCCGACCTTCGCCGACGGCCGCCGCAAGACGACGATTCTCGAGAGGGTGATCGAGAGCGCGGGCCCGCGGTCGGTACCCGCTGGTCTCGAAATCAGAGCCTTTTCTCCTTAGGACTAGCGAAAAGGCTATAGCCCTCCGGAGTTATCCGAGACGGTTACTCCAAGCCGCTCGGAGCACAACTGATTGAATGCAAGAGGCTTGGCAGGGACGCTGGACTCTGGCAGGCTACGTGCTCGACGGTACTCTTTCTGAGAGGTAGAGCCAGCCGAAAGGAGAGCGGTCATGTTGGATCTTCTCGAACGGGACTCAGGCACATGGCATCGAACAAGGGAAGCGGGACTCGAGAAGAAGGTGCTCACCTTCGAGATGGTTTCGAATCGAATCACCACAACGTCCGCCAAGTTCGCCATTTACCGGGCCAGGATTCCAGGCGGTTGGCTTGTCGCCCTGCGCCCGCAGGACAACCTGACTTTCGTTCCGGACCCACAACACAAGTGGGACGGCGGCTCCGCCGAGTAGCAAATCCGCTAACGTCCGATCGCGCGCAGCAGGGCGGTAAGCAGTTCGTCGGCGGATTCGGGCGCGGGGACGCTGCCTTGGGCGATCTGGGCGCTGCCGCCTCCGCGGCCTCCCAGTTTGGCGACTGCTTCCTTCAGGACGTTGCCGGCATGGACGCCGGCATCGGCGGAGACGGCCATCAGGGCGGCGGGACGGGGGCCGGCGAACAGGGCGATGAAGCAGGCGCGGGGTTGCGACGTGAAGCCTTGGGCCCTCGAGCGCACTTCTTCTTCGGAAACTCCGGCGGCGACGCGCTCGACCACCGACCGCAGACCGGCTGCGTCGGGCGCGGTTGCCGCGTAGAGTTCCCGGCCTCGTACTTGCGCGAGTTCGACGGCGGCTTTGCGGCGGGCCTTCTCTGCCGCCTCGAGCGACTGCACCTGGGCGGCGGCGAGCGCGGGCGCGTCGTCTAGGGCGCAGGAGAACGTGCGGCCGATGCGGGCCAGCGCGTCGTAATCGGCGTGAGCGCGGCGGATGGCCCGCAGGCCGCACAGGAATTCGATCCGCAGGTTGCCGTGGACGCGTTCGAGCTTGCGGATCAGGACGGGGCCGGTCTCGCCGGTCGCGCGCACGTGAGTGCCGCCGCAGGCGCTGCGGTCCAGTCCCTCGATGTTGACGATGCGCAGCGTGCCTTCGCGTTCGGATGCCTTGCGCAGACCCGCCGCCGCGGAGGCGTCCTCGAAGGAGACCGACATCGCACGGTTCTCGAAGACGATTTCGTTCGTGCGCAGCTCGGCGGCCGCGACCTGGGCGTCCGCGAGCGACGCGCCAATGTCGATCGTCGAGCTGTCCGCGCCCAGATGGAAGCTGACGGTGGGCGCGTCGTAGAGCTCGACCAGCACGGCCGAGAGCAGGTGCTGGCCGCTGTGCTGCTGCATGTGGTCGAAGCGGCGCGGCCAGTCAACGGCGCAGGCTACTTCGCCCGCCGCGACGGGCGCGCTGGTGATGTGCGCGATGCGCTCACCCTCGTCGGCGACCTCGATCACGGACGCGTCCCCGATGGTTCCGGTATCGAAAGGCTGGCCGCCGGAGGCAGGATAGAGCGCGGTGCGGTCCAGGTAGACACGGCATCCGCCGTTGGCCGTTTCGATCACGTTGGCGCGGAAATCGCGCAGGTAGGAATCGGTGTAGTAGAGGCGCTCGGTCAGACCCACTCGAACGCGCCTTTCTTCCAGGCCCATACGTAGCCGACGATCAGGATGCCTAGGAAAACGGCCACTTCGGCCACGCCAAACCAGCCGAAGTGCCGGAAGCGCACCGCCCACGGGAACAGGAAGATGGTTTCCACGTCGAAGATGACGAACAGGATGGCGACGATGTAGAAGCGCACGGCGTAGCGGCCGCGGGAATCGGAGGCTGCGCGGATGCCGCACTCGTAGGCTTCGAGCTTGGTGGAGATGGGGGCCGAGGGCCGCACCAGCTTGGCCAGGAACAGCACCACCACCGGAAACGCTGCCGCGAAGATGGCGAAGATGAAGATGGGGATGTAACCGGCAGGCATAAGACCGAATATAGCATGCGCGCTGAGGCGCGCTGCTGGTCGCTTGTCGCCTGTGTCGCCTGTCGATCCGTTGAGCGGGCGTCGTGGGCTTCGCTTCGGGGCGGTTTGCCGGCCGCGAAGCGGCGCGGCTGGCGCTCGCGGATCGACGGGCGACGGGCGACGAGCGACGGGCGCGCTCACCCAGCCAAATGGAGGCGCAGGCTGTAGACGTTGACTGGACCGCGGTCGTGGTTGTAGGCGGGGTTGGCGACGTGCTGTAGTCCACACCGACGGTGAAGATCTTCAGCGGCTGCCAGGCGTAGTAGGCTTCGACGAGGGACTCGGGGCGGTAGTTGAGGCGGCCGTCTCCGATGCTGAAGCCCAAGCCTCCGGCGGCGAGGAAGCTGCGCTGGTCGCCCGAAAGATAGTTCCGCGCGGCTGCCACGCCCAGGCGGTCCTGGGCGCGCCGCCACCGCGTGCCGCCGATCGATACGCCGCCGCTGATGGGGCGATCGATCTCGGTGAATTCCCAGGCCTCGGTCTTTCCGTCGGCCCAGCCGTAGCGCGCGAAGACGGCGATGTCGGGCCTGATCGCCTGCGACAGGTTCTGCCGTTGCGGCGCGTGGCAGCGAGGTCGGTGCCGCCGTTCGCGAGCATGGCCCGGCGGAAGGTTCCGCCTTCGAAGGTGTCGGCAAAGCCGAGCGGGCGGAAAGCGCCGGGCTGGCCGGCGGGGCTGTAGCGGCTCTCCCACTCGACCATGTTGCCGCGGTTTTCCGCGAGGCGGGTGTCGAGGGTAGAGCCGTTGGCGACCGTGGACACCAGGGCGTTCGCGGCGCGCAGCGACCACGGCGCATGGTCAGCTCGGCAACGACGCCGGCCGTGTAGCCGCGCGTATCGGCCGGGTAGTCCCAGGCACCGTTGTACATGATGTCCCAGTTCATGAACTGGGTGCGGGGATCGTTGCTGTAGGTGTTGTCGTCGAAGAAGCCCGTCAAGGCGAATTCACCGCCGGTGAGCGCGAGGCGCCGGACCGGTTGGGGACCGCCGGCCTGGTTGGGGCCGCCATCCACATGCTCAGTCTGGGCGCCGAACGGGATGGTGTAACTCGCGAAGGCGCGAGCGAGGTAGAGGGTCGGCGTCGCCACTGTGCTAGATGCCGTTGGGGGCGCGTGGCTCGGGGTGCACGGTGACGTCGGCCTCGGGGAGGATCTGCTCAATGGTGCGCTCGATCTCCTCGGTCAGGTCGTGAGCCTCGCGCAGAGTCCGGCTGCCGTCCATCAGCACGTGGATGTCGACGAAGGGCCGTGGGCCGGAGTAGCGCACGCGTACATGGTGGCAGTTGGTCACGCCCGGCAGCGCCTCGACCGCGGCGGTGATCTGGCGGTCCACCCCGGCAGGCGCTGCATCGACCAGCGACTGAACGGTTCGCAGGCCCAGCTTCACGCTCACATGCACGACGATCAGCGCCACGGCGATCGCCGCTACGGCGTCGGAGTAGCGCAGGATGCCGGCCGCCGGCACACACTCGCTGATCTTTACGCAGACCAAGCCAAGGATGACCACCGACGAGCTCCAGATGTCGGTACGGAAGTGCAGCGCGTCAGCCTCGAGCGCATCGCTGTGGTGCTTGCGCGCCACCCGGTAGAGCATGCGGGAGCGGGAGGTGTCCACCGCGATCGAGGTCGCCATCACCGCGAACGACCAGAGGTTCACTTCGATCTCCAGGCGGTGCGCCGCCAGGCGGTGGATCGCGCTCCAGATGATCCAGACGCAGGTCACCAGCAGGAGCAGAGTTTCAAACAGCGCCGAGAGGTTTTCCACCTTGCCGTGCCCGTAGAGGTGCTCGGTGTCGGCAGGCTTGCCCGAGATCCGCACCGCGAACAAGGTCATCAGCGCCGCGACCAGATCGAGGCCGGAGTGCGCCGCTTCGGCCAGGATGCCGAGGCTTCCCGTGGCCAGGCCGACGACAATTTTGAAGCCGGTGAGACAGACGGCGGCCAC
The DNA here is from genome assembly GCA_963841635.1 of Bryobacterales bacterium. Lineage (GTDB taxonomy): Bacteria > Acidobacteriota > Terriglobia > Bryobacterales > Bryobacteraceae > DASWZN01. Next base: position 4,246,599 of record CAWJDO010000002.1, on the reverse strand, counting down.
GACCGAACTAGTGGCGGCCCAGCGCTTCTCTCGTTCCCGGACGGCGTCTGCGGCGGCGTTCACGCTTCTCTCACGCTAGCTCACGGCCGCGCAAAATGCGAGTTGCAAACCGGTTGCGGAGCCGCCGGGGAGGAGGCAGTTGCTGGTGCAGGGCGCTGCCAGTGGACGGCCAGTGGCCGGAAAAGCCAGGCCTCCCCCCCCTTACTGCGACGAAGATAGTACTATTTTAGGACTTCCGCTTCTGCCGACTCCGGGTTAAACTTGGGGCTGTGGCTGAATCGACCCTGATGCCGCCTTTCACATACAACATCGCCGAGTTCGTTTCCGGCGAGGTGGATATCGACACCGACCTCATCCCCGTGTATCCGGACGAAGCGGCCGCGCGCGCGGCCGGCCATTCTCCGGGCGACATTTTCCGGAAGCCCGGCGGGACGCTCGGCATGGTTGGCGTCATCCCCTTCGACGGTCGCGAATAGGTTGGTGCGGTCCGCTCCTTGACGGTCGCGGTTCGGTGGCGACCTGGCGCGGTCCGCTCCTTGACGGTCGCGGTTCGGTGGCGACCTGGCGCGGTCCGCTCCTTGACGGTCGCGGTTCGGTGGCGACCTGGCGCGGTCCGCTCCTTGACGGTCGCGGTTCGGTGAGGACCCTTAGGGATTCTCGCGGAAGGGCGTTTTTGCCTCGTAGAGCGCGATGCGGGTGCTGAGTGCCTGCGCCAACTGGGAGTCGCGTTGTTGCCTGGCCAGGTCGAGGGCACGGCGCGCGGTCCGGGTGGCCTCCTGGAAACGTCCCGCCTCGGCGTAGGCCGCAGCCAGCGTGTCGAGAAACGCCGGCTCGCGTCCCGCGGACAGTTGCACCGCCCGTTCGGCGAGAGCCACGGCTTCGGACCCATTCCTGAGAGACGAATCCGGACTTGCAGCCAGCACCAGGGCTGCGCGATTCAGCGCCAGCACGTGCTTCGGATCGAGAGCGACCGCCTGTCGCCACTCGGCCAGGGCCTGGGGAACTTTCCGGGCCAGGTAATAAAGGGTGCCCAGTTTGTAGTGCGCTTCGGCGGAGGCGGGGTCGATGGAGATGGCCTTCTCGAAATGCGGGAGCGCATCCGCCAGCCGCCCTTGTTGGACCAGCGCCGTCCCCAGGTTGTCTTGAATCGTGGCATCGGCGGGTGTGATGGCGGCGGCTTTCTCGAGGTGTGCGAGCGCCTCTTTGCTGTCGCCCGCGCGGGTCAGGGCTACGGCGAGGTTCACATGCACCGCGGAATCATTGGGACGGCCCGCCAGCACCAACCCGCAGAACTCGATGGCCTGTTTGGTGCGGGTCTCGCTCTGCGAGAGCGCGGCGCAGAAGGTGCGCTGGTTGGTCTCATTGGCGGGATCGATCTGCAGCGCCTTGACGAGAACGGGAATCGCCTCTTCCGGTTTGCCCAGGCGCGCCAGCAGGAACCCGAGCTGCGAGTAGGAGTCGGGGTTATCGGGGTCGAGCACGCCGGCCTTCTTGTAGGCTGCGATTGCCTCGGACGGCTGCCCGGCTTCGACCAGCGCGGCCCCCAGATGGATCTGGGACTTGGCATCGTCGGGGTTCAGGTCGACCGCCTTCTTCCACGCTGGAAGGGCGGCCTTGTAACCCTGCGCGTTGGTCTGTTCCAGGGCCAGGTCGACCTGCCTGTAATAGTCGGCCGCCGGCACATCGATCTTAGTAAGTCCGTCCGGCGGGATGTTGACGAACTCGGGGATGTTTACGGCACGGTTGGCAGCGGTTGAGTTCTCGATCAGGATCGCCGGGCTGTCATTGCCATTCTCGTCCAAGTGCGTCAGAAACATTTGCGTATACACCGAGCGGCTCTTTGAGGAAAACACCAGCCACCGCCCGTTGGGCGAGAAGCTGTGCCAGGAATTCATGAGCGGCGTGTTGCAGCGCATACGGCGCGCTTCGCCGCCGGCCGCCGGAACCATCCAGAGCTGGCTGTCGGGACGCATCAACTGGCCGTTGCGGCACTTGACGAAGACGATCCAGCGGCCATCGGGCGAGACCTTCGGAAAGGTGTTGCTCATGCCGTTCCGGGAGGCGCCGGCGATCGGTTCGGGGGTGCCGCCCTTACCACCATTGAACGGAACGCGGTACAGATCGTACTGGATCTGCAACTCGTTCGGATCGTTGGCATACTCGGCCATTTTGGTGTTCGGCGGATAAGGGTCCTTGGCTTCGGCCCGCGCGAACACCACGTACTTGCCATCGGGGCTCCACACGCCATCGGTCTGGACGTAGCGCGGATCGTCCGCGCCAGGCAGCGTCTGGGTGTGTCCGGTGGCGCGGTTGTACCAGGCCAGAATTCCGCGGGTTGGATAAAAGACCTGGAGGAAGCGGTAGTCCTTGAAGTTAGACACGTAGTAACTGCTGCGGAGCTTCTGGCCGGTGCCGCTAAGACGAGTTAGTACAAACCGCCCGTCGGGCGAGACCTGGGACATGAAGCCGACGCGGTCGGGCGAGCTTTGCCGTTGCTGTGGCGACTTCCAGGAGATCATGTCCTGGTTCCTGATCGCGGTCACCGGCTTGATGGGGACGATGGCATACAGGCCTTTGTCGTTTTGCGGACCGTCCAGATCGAGGCCCAGCGTCTTGCCGTCGAGCGAGAAGGAATGGCAGTTGGCGCACATGTGCATGCCGGTCAGCACCACGCGGCTGCCGGTCTGGCTGACGCTGCGCAGGCGCCAGGCAATCAGGGGGACGGAGGAAGCGGCCAGAGGCTTGATGACGCCCTTCTCGGTTTCCGATGGCATCAGGGGCACGTCGCGATAGAAAATGGGCGCGCCGACCGGGTCTTTCGAAGTGCGGATGGTGATGTGCCCGATCGAGACCGGCGTGTTGTCCTTGCTCAGGCCGGTGATGGTCACCGTTGCCGGGCGCTCCGCGGAGTGACGCTTGATCTCGGCCCAGACCGCAGGCTCGGGCGCCCAGGTCCTGGAAGCGGCCTGCTCGGGCGTCAACTTGGGCGGCTGGTTGGTGGGGCCGATGCAGCGCGGGTCGATCTCGCCGATCTTCATTGGTTGGCCCGGCGCCAGAATGTGCAAAGGCGCGGAACCGTCGGAGAACGCCACCTCGATCCGCCAGGCGCCGGCATTTTGAGCGGCGTCGCGCCAGAGGAAGGTCGGCGGCGCGAAATCCGGGGGGAAAATGGATCCTTCGAGCGGATAGTCGATGGTGAGAGGGCCGGGTTGGCTGGAGGCCGCCACGCCCCAGGCGACGAGCATACCAAGGGCACCCAGCAGGCAAAACACAAACCGCTTCACAAGACCTCCCAACCTCGGCAACTGCGAACCAGGATACAACACGAAGGCCGGATGCGGAGAGTTTGCGAACAGAAACGGAATTGCGCCTCCGATGTTCGTGGTAGTTACAGCCGGCACGGATGGACGCACAGGGCGGATAATATTCGAAGCACGGGAGAGCGAAGAAATGGGTAACGCCGGGGAACCTCCGCCGGGGATTGAAGTGAAGATCTTCGATCCTCGCGACGGCTCGACTGGTTTGGGTGGGGCGGAGTTGCTCGACGCCAGCGTGGCACAGCGGGGCGAGCAATGGTGGATGTACCTGGCGGGCCAGGCCCATCCGTACGGAGAGACCGACCTCTACAGCGCGTCCCTGCCCGCCGGCGCGCCGCTTTCCGCCGCTCCATGGAAGCTCACTCGCGGTACGGAGGGAGAACTCGTGCCCGTTGCCGGCCGCACCTTCAGCCGGCCGTGGGACGGCCATGGCGGACGGCACTGCCCCTCCTATATCAAGGGCTGGGACCCTCAAAAACGCGAATGGGTGGAGCGCATCTACTACGCGGGCGCGGCGGAGAATCTGTGGGGGCCGTACACCATCGGCTTTCTGGAATGGGACGGAGAGCGCTGGATAGACCAGCCGCACCCGGCCTTGAGGGCTCAGGAAGCCTGGGAACACGGGAGCGTTTACGAGCCAAACCTGGTCTACCACGATGGCAAATGGAAGATGTGGTATGTCGCCGGATCGAACCAGGAGGATCATCTGGTACAGGGCTACGCGGAGAGCGAAGACGGTAAGACGGGGTGGAGCCAGCGTAGGATATTTGCGCCTCCGGAAATGAGGATGTTCGATTTTTGCGTTCGCGAGCGCGGAGGATCGTTCGACGCGATCTTCGCACGCGTCTGGGTCAAAGAGGGAACGGCGCCGGCGGAGACCGGATTGTGGTGGTCGAGGGCCGCGAGTCCATCGTGCACGTTTTCCGACTGGAGCCAGCCGGTTCAGATCATGACGGCCGAGGACCGCGGATGGCACTCCGGCCCGTGGAAGCCCTCGTTTCAGTTCGATCCCTCGACTGGGGAGCGTGCGCTGGTGTTCTTCGATGGCCTGTATCGAACCGGCGATCCGGGGCCGTTCCCGTTCGCCTTCACGCTTGGCTGCCTGGAGGTGTGTCTACCGGGCGGTTCATGATGGGACCGAGGCGAGCGGCGGCGTTTGCTTCGTCGCTGGTTCCGCGGGCGCGGGGCGGGGCTCCAGAGGGACTTGCGGAATTCAGTTCGTCGCGTCCGCGGCGAGAGACGAAAGGGCTGAAAAGCGGCGACAGGCACCGCTCGCCACGCGCGCTCGAGACCTATCCCGTTGACCAGGCGGACATGTCGCTTGGGACAGCGGAGCCAGGCACCGTTCTTCAGCGGAGTCCTCAGTCTGTCAGGTTAATTCCGCAAGTTCCTATAGAGCCCCGCCCGGGGTGAAGGCCAATGCCACTCGTTTTCGCGAATGCGGACAGCCGGAGTGGGCGGCTCTCCAAAGCTGCGCCGGACGTCCTCGTCCGGCTTCCTTCGTTTCAGGAAGTTGGACGAAGGCGGGTCTGGAGACCCGCTGCAGGACTGGAGTCCTGCCCCACGGGTTCTGGCCGGTCCGCCCTCGATCACCACTAGGGAAAGCTGCACGCTTGCCGATAAAGATAGATGAGTGTGGGTTGCCTTGTGAAAAAGACCCGCGACATCCTCGGCGCCGCCTTGTTTGCCAGTGTGACGGCTTTGGCGCTCGATCCGGGGAGGGCCATCAACCAATACGGTCACGATATCTGGTCCGCGCAAAACGGCCTGCCCGGGGAAGCGGTTTACCAGATCCTCCAGAGCAACGACGGCTATCTGTGGCTGCGTACATCGGCCGGCCTGGTCCGGTTCGACGGGGTCCGTTTCGTATTGACCGAACCTGTCGTGGACGGCCGTCCGCTGCGGGAGCCCATCAAGGCGATCTGCCGGGACATGGACGGCGATCTGCTGGTCCGCAGCACCTCGCGCACTCTGCACTACAGCAGGGGGACCTTCACCGACTACCGCCGGCCCGGCGAGCTGCCCGGCGGGGACATCCGCGCTCTGTTTGAAACCAGCGACCGGCAGGTCCTGCTCGGCTCGGACAACTTCATCTACGCCATCACGAAAGACGGCCCGGTGCAGCTGCTCGAAGGAACCAGCTGGATCTCCGGGTTCCTGGAAGAGCAGCCCGGGAAAGTCTGGATCTCAGGCCTGACCGGGCTGTACCTGTACGAGCACGGCAGGGTCGCGCACCTGTCCGTTCCAGGCGATCGACTGCAGGCCATGGTGCTGGAGGGCAGCTCGATCCCGCCGTCGATCCCTTCCTGTCGGCGCCACGCTCGATAGCCGAACTGCTTCGTTTCCGGCCCTCCGACGCAGGTGGGCACCGCCGCGACGTGCAGGGCGTGGTCACCATGCGCCGGGAGAACTCTCTTTACATCCAGGACGAAAGTGGGGGGTTGTTGGTCAAGACCGCGCACGCGGCGGCGGAGCCAGGGGACCGGGTTCGCGTGGCCGGATATGCGGCGCCGGGAGAGTACACGCCGGAACTGGAGGACGCTGTCATCGAGCGCACCGGAAGAAGCCGGATCGAGGCGCCGTTGGTTTCGGCGGACCGGGCGCTGGGGGGAAGATTCAGCAACCAGATCATCCGCATTGACGCGCGCCTGTTGAGCCGGACCACGGTCTCGGGGCAACAGGTGCTGGTGATGCAATCCGGACCATACACCTTCAATGCGCAACTGCCGGCCGCGGGAGGGAGCGCGGGCCTGGCCGGCCTGCGGGCGGGCGCCGGATTGCGGCTCACCGGGATCTGCTCCATCACGGCGCACAATATCAGCGGCGCTCGATGGTGGTTCAAGGTTCCGGCCGCTTTCACCGTCCTGCTCCGCTCGCCGGAAGACGTCCAGGTGCTCCACAACGCGCCGTGGTGGACGCTGCGGCACACGCTGGCGGCGCTTGGTGTGATGCTGCTGGCGATCTGCCTGGCGCTGGCCTGGGTGGCGATCCTGCGCGGGCGCGTTCGCGCGCAGACCGCGGCCCTGGAGCGGGCAACGCGGGCGGCGGAAGCGGCCAACTGCGCCAAGAGCGAGCTCCTGGCCAACATGAGCCACGAGATCCGCACTCCAATGAACGGCATCCTGGGGATGACCGAACTGGTGCTCTCGACCGAACTGGGCGCCGAACAGCGCGAGTTCCTCGGCGCGGTGCGCTCCTCGGCCGACTCGTTGCTGGTGATCCTCAACGAGATCCTCGATTACTCCAAGATCGAGGCCGGCAAGATCGTCCTCGATCCGGCTCCGTTCGAGCTGGCGGAAACGGTTGGCGAGGCGGTGAAGAGCATGGCGGTGCTGACGCATCGCAAGGGCCTCGAACTGGTCTACTCGGTGGATCCGGAACTGCCTCCGCGGATGATAGGGGATTCCGTGCGGCTGCGCCAGGTCCTGGTCAACCTGATCGGGAACGCGGTCAAGTTCACCGCCGGGGGCGAGGTAGAGATACGCGTATGCCGCGAGGAATCCGGCGGGGCGCTCGAACGGCTGCACTTTTCGGTGCGGGACACGGGAATCGGTATCGCGCCGGAAAAGCAGCAAGCGATCTTCGATGCATTCGAACAGGCCGATCGATCCACTGCCCGCCAGTATGGCGGCACCGGGTTGGGACTGGCCATCTCCCTGCGCATCGTTCAGCTCATGGGCGGGCGGATGTGGGTCGAGAGCGCGCCCGGGGCAGGCTCGACTTTTCACTTCACGGTGGACCTGGCAACGGGAGAGGCTCCCGACCCCGCGGAGGGCGACGAACTCGGCGGCGTCCGGGTGCTGATTGTCGACGACAATGCCGCCAGCCGGGGCGTCCTCAAGGAGGCGATGCTGCACTGGCACATGCTGGTTGAGACCGCGCCGTCAGGGTCGGATGCGCTACGGCTCCTGGGAACTTCGGCCGCCACGGAACAGCCCTTCGATCTGGTTCTCCTCGACGAGCAAATGTCCCCAATGGACGGCTTCGAAGTAGCGAAATGCATGCCGGCGGTCTCCGGTAAGACTCCCGCCACGGTTTTGATGGTGTCCCCTTCGGACCGGACCGGGAGTGAGGCACGATGCCGCGAACTGGGTATCCAGGCGTATCTCGCCAAGCCGGTCAAGCCCGCCGAATTGAGGCAGACCATCCGCAGACTGTTGGGGAAAGCAGACGAGGAACCGGCGCTCGAACGAACCACGGACGAAGATGGGCGGGCCGTGCGTGTCCTGAACATTCTGGTGGCGGAGGACAATGCGGTCAACCAACGCGTGGCCGTGGCGATGCTCGAACGGATGGGCCACCGCGTGACCGTGGCCGGCAATGGCGCCGAAGCGCTGGACCGCTGGCACGAAGGCGCCTTCGACGTCATCTTGATGGACGTGCAGATGCCTGGCGTGGACGGCTTCGAGGCCACGCGCCGGATCAGGCAGGAGGAATGGGCCAGCGGCGTCCACACCCCGATTCTCGCCATGACCGCTCATGCCATGGCTAGCGATCGCCAGCGCTGCCTCGATGCGGGGATGGACGACTATGTGTCCAAGCCCATCAGCCGCAAGAACCTGGTTCTGGCGTTGGCGGAGCACGGGCGGCGATTGAACGTTTGAGCGTCTTAGCGCCGCCCGATCCGCGAGGTGCGGCGCTGCCAATCGCTCAGGTCTCTGGTGGTGGGCCGCAAATTCCGAGCAGTCTAACTGACAGAGGACCACAGGTGGGACAGGCACGAATTTCGCGAAAGCGGGGAAAGTCGAGCCAGTCCCGGGTTTGCGATGGGGTTGAAGTGGGCAAGAAATCCGGGGATGGTGCGGCGGGGGCGGGTCTGGAGACCCGCTGCAGGTGTGGACACCTGCCCCACTTCGCTACATTGACAACGTGAAGCGCTTACCTTAGCATCCGTGAGTATGTTGTCGCTCCCCATGCTGGACCGCAGAAGATTCATCCACCTTGCCGTCGCGGCGACGGCAACAGCGACGCCGCAGCCGGCGGCACGAGCCATGCGGCTAGGCGTCGTCGCAGACTGCAAAGATCCCGACGCCGGCATCCTTCGGGTGCGCGAGTTGGGGTTCGAGACGTGTCAGATGTACGTCTCCTCCTATGACGCCGCAACCGCCCAACGTCTGCGCGAGGCGCTCGACAGGCAGGGCGTGGAACCCACATCGCTCATTGTCGTGGGCCCCGGTCCCGAGGTCTACGATTTCCGCGAAGGCCCGCTGACGATCGGCCTGGTGCCCCGCAAGTACCGGGCGGAGCGGCTCGCGCTTTTGCGGCAGGCCTCCGACTTCGCCAGGCTGGCAGGGATTCCCGCAGTGCAGCGGCATTTCGGTTTCCTGCCCGAGGACCCCAATGTTCCGGAGTTCGGGGAGGCGGTGAACGCATTGCACGAAGTGGCGGCATACTGCAAACAGAACGGCCAGACTTTCCGCTGCGAGACCGGGCAAGAGACGCCGATCGCGCTGCTCCGGGTTATCAAAGCCGCCGGGATGGACAACGTGGGGGTCAACTTCGACGCCGCCAACCTGATCCTTTACGGCAAAGCCAATCCAGTGGACGCGCTGGACACGCTCGGTCCCCTGGTGATGGGAGTTCACGCAAAGGACGGCCGTTATCCCACCGACCCGTACCAGCTCGGGGAAGAGGTGCCGATCGGACAGGGCAAGGTGAACTTTCCCAGCTTTATTGAGCGCTTGAAACAGACTGGTTATCGAGGACCGATCACGATTGAGCGGGAGATCTCCGGCCCCGGGCAAGCGGCCGACATTCGAGCGTCCAAGGCGTATCTGGAAAAGCTGATCGGTTGAGGGAGCACACACGTGGAGAATAAAACGACGGGGTTGAACCGGCGCGAATTTCTGGGCGCCGCGGGACTGGCGGTCGCCGGCTCGCGCCTGGTGCGGGGTTCGGAGGCCAGCCCGGCGATCCGCGTTGGATTACTGGGGTGCGGCGGGAGGGGCACGGCGGACGCCGCCAGCATGGTGGAGAACGCGGGCGCGCGGGTGACGGCGCTGGGCGATCTTTTTCAGGACCAGCTCGATCGCGCCAAGAGGCATTTCGACGGTCTGGCGGAGAAGCACGGCGGCGCGCCAATCGATCCCGGGCAGATCTTCCGTGGACCGCGCGCCTGCGAACAGATCGCCGCCTCCGGGCAGGTGGACGCCATCGTGATCGCGACGCCGCCTTACTTCCATCCGGAGCATCTGGAACGGGTGGTCGCGGCCGGTAAGCACGCCTACTGCGAGAAGCCGGTGGCGGTCGATGTGCCGGGCGCCAGGCGGGTGCTCGAAACCGGCCGCAGGGCCGAGGGCCGCGTCACCCTCGAAGTCGGCTTCCAGATCCGGCAGGCTCCACCGTTCGTCGAACTGGTGAAGCGCCTACACGCCGGCAGCATCGGCGAAATCAGTTTCGGCGAAGCGTATTACTACTGTCCGTTCCTCGACACGGGGCACCACGACGCCCCGCCGGCCGAGTGGCGCATACGCAACTGGCTCTACGACCGCGTGCTGTCAGGCGATGTCATCGTCGAGCAGAACATCCACGCGCTCGACATCTGCAACTGGGTATTGCAGGGGCATCCGGTAAAGGCCATTGGCTCGGGCGGACGCAAGGGCCGTTCGGAAAATGGCAACGTCTACGGGCACTCCGCCGTCGTGTTCACTTACCCCAACGGCGTGCAGGTCAGCTTCAGCTCAAAACAATTCGGCAAAGGTCCGTTTGACGTCAACGAGCGATTCTTCGGCACGCGCGGCAATGCCCAGTCCCCGTACTCCGGTCCTTTGGGCACGGTCGGCGAGGAAACCTGGACCTGGAGCGGCAGCGAGCAAAAACAGCAGAAGGACTTTTCCACAACGGGCACGTTCAAAGACAATCTCGCCGATGCGGACGCGGAGAAGCATCGGTCGTTCCTTGGCAGCATCGCTTCGGGTCATTTTCACAATCAGGCCGAGTCCGGCGTGGAATCGGCGCTCACGGCGATGCTCGGGCGCACGGCGATGTATACGGGCCGGGAGGTCACCTGGGAGAAGCTGTTGCGGTCGCACGAGAGGTGGGAGTCGGGTCTGGATCTGGACAAGCTCGCGTGAGCGGAAAGGAGGTGCCGCATGACTCGGAGAGAATTTGTCTCGGCCACTGCCGCCTCAGCGCTGATGGCCCCGTTCGCGAAAGCGGCGCGTTTGCCCATTCGCAAGGGCGTGCTCATCTCGATGCTGCCCGAGAAACTGCCGCTACTCGACCGCATGCGAGTTGCGGTCGATGCGGGCTTCGTCGATCTTGAGTGCCAGACCGTCGCCGATCCGAAGGAGGCCGAGGCCATCAAGACGGCGGCCGGGAAAGCGAAGTTGCGCATCCATTCCGTAATGAACATGGCTCACTGGGCCTTCCCGCTGAACTCGCCCGATCCGGAGGTGGTCAGAAAGGGCATGGAGGGCATGGAGACCAGCCTGCGCAACGCGCATTTCTGGGGGGCGGAGACCGTGCTGCTGGTGCCCGCCGTTGTCGGCCCAAAGTACAGCTACTATAAGGACGCCTGGACGCGGTCGCAGCGGCAGATCCGAGCCCTGTTGCCGCTGGCCGAAGAGCTGAAGGTCGTGATTGCGATCGAGGAGGTATGGAACAAGTTCCTGCTCAGCCCGCTCGAACACGCGCGCTATATCGATGAGTTTCAGAGTGTGTGGGTGAAGGCTTACATGGACGTTGGCAACGTGGTCTTCTACGGCTACCCGCAGGACTGGATCCGCACGCTCGGTAAGCGTATCGCCAAACTGCACCTGAAGGACTTCCGGTACCGCAACGGCAAGACGGAGTGGGTGGCGCTCGGTGAGGGAGATATCGATTGGATCGAGGTGCACAGGGCGTTGGCCGAGGTCGGCTACAGCGGTACTGCCACAGTTGAACTGGAGGGCGGCGACGCAGCGTATCTCGGCGAAGTGAGCCGCCGTGTGGATACGATCATGGAGGGGCGATCCGCGTAGCCGGCACGTTTCGCCGCCGTCTTGCCGAGCCTCGTAAGTACTGTGGGTACCGTTACCGCTGCACGGCATCGAAGGCAAGTTCTGTCAGATGCCTCGGCGAAAACATGGTATATCTACATCTCAGATGGAGAAATGTGCATGAGAACAGTTTTCCTGTCGGCTGCCGTGCTGCTGTTTGCAGGTAGTGGCTTTGCCGGCACAGTTTACAACAACTTCAGCGGCTACAGCCCCTACTGGCATCCGCTTGGCAATCCCAACACCGCAACGTATGGGGAAACCTTCACGGCCCCCACCAATGGCGACACCAACCTGCAGAGCTTCGGGTTCTACATGGCGGGGCCGGTTGCTCCCGGCGACCTGATTGTCAGTGCTTATGTTGCGACGTGGACGGGTTCCACCGCCGGCACTCTTCTATTCACCAGTCCATCGTTCGACTATGCCAACACCGACAATGCCGAACTCACGTTTTCTACCGGCGGGCTCTCGCTCACCGGCGGTGCGAGCTACATCGTATTTCTAAGCACGTCTGAGTACTACGACCAGTCGTCCGGGCTAAGCTATATCTCTCAGGGGGATTCGACGATACCCGGCGGCAGCTTCGCTTACAACAACAATGGCGGGTCTTTCGGCGACCTGTTCAGCACCGAATGGTCAGCCGGGCTGCAGCCGAACTGGGCTATCACGGCCACATTCGCTCCTGACAGCGGCGTACCCGAGCCAGCTACGGTGATACTCCTGGGGGCTGGTCTCCTCGCCCTGATGGGCATTCGCCGCAGGTTGACCTCCTAGGAACCTCTGCCGGCGGAGCGATCCACCGCCGGACGCTGCAACCGCGCGCGAACTCCCCCGCAAGCGCACGGCCGATCGCCTGGCGTACCTCGGTGGCTACACAAGTCGCGGACCGGCGCCGGTCACTCTGATGTATGCGTCGAGCGGCCTACGGCCTTCTGCTCAGTGTGGTCCGAGCCTACGGCTCGCGCGGCGTCGCGGGTCCCTGACGTTAAGGCCAGCGGGAATACGACTATGCTTGTGATGAGGACCGAAGGGTGAGCACAGGGGGATCTTCCGTGACTCTTGTGAAGGCGGCCGAGGTGCCCCAGACGCCAGCCAGGCTGGTTTCGCTGGACGTATTCCGGGGTGCGACGATCGGCGCCATGATCCTGGTGAATACCGCGGGCGGGTGGCCCGGGGCGTGGGCGCAGTTGAAACACTCCTCCTGGAACGGCTGGACGTTCACGGATACGATCTTCCCCTCCTTTCTGTGGATCGCCGGCGTCGCCATGACGCTGTCCTTTGCGCGGCGCGTGGAGAAGGGCGACAGCCGCCGCCGGCTGCTGCTCCACGCTTTGCGGCGCGCGGCGATCCTGTTCGCGCTGGGATTGCTGGTTTACGAGTTCCCGCACTTCGACCTCAAACACCTGCGAATTCCGGGCGTCCTCCAGCGCATCGCCGTCTGCTACTTTCTCGGAGCGGCTCTGTTCGTCTATTGCGGCAGGCGCGCCATCGCAATTTGGACCGCGGCACTGCTGGCGGTGTATTGGATTCTGGTGAAGGTGGTTCCCGTGCCCGGCGTGGGTGCGGGAGTGCTGGACGGTCCGGCCGGCTCTCTCCCGCAATACGTGGACTTGCTGTTGCTTCGTGGCTTCCTGTACACGCCGACATGGGACCCGGAAGGAATCGTAAGCACCCTTCCGGCCCTGGCAACATTGCTTTTCGGCGTAATGGCCGGCTACCTGTTGAGATCGGATCGCGACGCCGCGGAGAAGACGGCGTGGATGTTCACAGCCGGCAACGCCCTGCTGATTGCGGGCGCGATTCTCAACATCTGGCTGCCGATCAACAAGAACCTTTGGTCCAGCTCGTTCTCGGTGTTCATGGCGGGTGTATCGATGAGCGTATTCGCATTCTGCTATTGGGTGCTGGACGTGCAGGGCTGGAAGTGGTGGTCACGCCCGTTCACGATCCTGGGGACGAACGCGATCGCCGTCTACATGCTGTCGGAGTTGGGCGACTCGGCCCTTGGTCCATTGCACCGGACGCTCTTCGCCCGGTACACGGCGCTGTTTGGACCTGGCCTGGATTCCGCGGTGTGGGGGTTGAGTTTCGACGCGGTCTGCTTTGTTGTCGCATGGGCGATGTACAAACGCAGCTGGTTCCTGCGGGCCTGATGTAGTGCGACCGCAAGTTTCGAGCAGGATGAGTGACAGAGGAGCAGGGGTGGGACAGGCACCGAGCCAGTCCGGGTTTGCGGCCAATTCCGAGCGGTAGGACTGATAGAAGACCAGGGGTGGGACAGGCACGAATTTCGCAAAGGCGGCGAAATTCGAGCCAGTCCCGGGTTTGCGGCCATTTCCTCTCTACCTGGCGTTGATCCAGGTCAGGAGCGGTGTTGCATCGGCATCCGTTTGGCGGTGCAGGAAAGCCTCCAGGGCGCTACGCTCTGCTGCATGACCTTGGAACACCTTGGATGCCTCCTGATGGGGCAACTCGCTGGTGATGCCGAGCAGATTCGGCAGGTAAGTGCCAATCAGGTTGTCGCGGAGATCGGCGGCCTCGTCCATCAGCAGCACATGGAACATGGCCAGCGCCAGGCGGCGCGCGCGTTCCGGCGTCGAGTCGCCATAGAGTCCCACCAGGTCGTACCCGTCCTTCAAGAGCGCCTGCCTGGTCCGGACGTCAAGCCCGGGCCGCTCGGTAAAATCCTCGAGGGAATCGAATTCAGATTGGGACGCCATGGCTGCATCGCCGTACTTGCCCCAGAGGAAGTCGGCGAAGACAGGATCCAGGTGGGCCGCCTCCGGCACCGCCAGTGCCAGCGTGCGAGGCAGCGGGAGGTCGCCTGCCTCAGCTTGGGCAGCGATCCGCAGGCCTGCCAGTACGGGCTCGGCGGGCATCACCTGGGTGCAGGCGGGTTCCACCAGAACGCGTTCCGCACGCAGTTCCGGGGTCTGGGCGAAGACCACCAGCGAGGTTCCGGGCAGCAGGTCGCCGCGGGGCCACGAGCCGGGCAGGGGCTGCATCATCAACTCACCGGGGTAGTCGTATTGAGTGATGGAGAGGTTCACCGGCCCGGCGGCCGGGGGATCCAGCTTGCCGCGCAGGACCTCGGCCACCCGCACAGACAAGTCGACCTTCCTGGACTTCAGTCCCTCTGGCGTGGGAGCCCACGGACCCGCGTTCGCGGAAGTCACGTGGATCAGAAGGACGTGAGTCGAGCGCAGCACGATCGACTTGGAACCGGGTTGGGCAGTCGGTGTCACGGCGTGACCTCCACGATGCGCTTTTGAGCCGTCAACGTGGGCGGAGCACGCCAGCAGGCTGGCGGCAAGCGCAAGAAAAACCGCCATCAGTCCTGGCCGGCACATGGGCGTTGCTCCCAATTATCCTAAGTTCGAGCGTCCACCGCATACCAGGCCAGGGCAAACGGAAAACGCGCTTCCAGGCCGAATCCGTCCACCGGCACCGCGCGCCCGTTCGCCGCCGACGGGGCCTTGGTTATATCGATTCTCGGGGCCGTGGTAATGTTGCCCGCGCCTGCCGCATTGAACGAAATCGCGAAGTCCGGGACCCAGGTGCACTTGTACACAGATGAGTACAGACGATTGGCAACGGCCGTTGCCGACGGGGTGGCGACCTTGTCCGTGCTGGTCCAGAAGCACAGGTCGGTGCGGAAACCCAGGTGGAACCGGAAACTCGCCAGAGCGCCGCCCGCGCTGATATGGACCGTGCGGCAACCGATGCCTGGTGCGTCCTCCATTTCCCGCTGCCAGCGTTCGCCGAGCGGCCGTGCGGTGGGGGCGGGAATTACGCCGCCCTGTGTCCGGTTGGTGCCAACAGCAGTGTTCCCGCCGGTCCCCTCATGTCCGAAGTTGGAAACGTCGAGGATGACGTGGGCGTCCAGCGTCGGCGCGGTTTTGCGGCACATGGCTGCGTCGCCTGCGTTCACGGGCGCCTCCGCGGCTCCGATGTAGTGGTACTGACCGGGGTGGGTGCCGTCCGGCAGATTAGAGACGAACGCGTACTGGTGGCTTCTTTGCGTGGCCGGGAGGGGTGGCGGTGGTGCTGGCGGCGGTATGGTGTAAACCGCCCGAATGCCGTTCAGGTAAATATGCTGGATCCAGCCTCCGAAGACATGGTCCAGCCCTCGCTTTCCGTCCTGTCCGCCGCCGATGACATCTACGGTCGCGTCGGCGTGCCAGCCGCTGTTTGCTCCGGTCCAGGGCGAACCCCCGGAGGTCGAAAACCCGCCGAAATTCGCCGCGGTCTGCGCGGCTGCTGGAAATATGTTGCAGTTGGCCTTCTGCCCGACGCTATCGTTCTTCACCCCCTGCACCCGCACCAGCACCAGGTTCATCATGATGAACGGTTCGCGATCGATCCGCTTGCCGTCCTTGGCCATGTAGTCGAGGTTGTTGTCGCCATTGCAGTCCACATAGGGGCATATGTGGAAACTGCCCACCGCGTCGGCGATCAGGGTGTTCGTCAGTCCCTCCGCCTTGCTGCCGAGCGTCGGCGCCTCTTTGTTTCCCGACAGGCTGATGATGTCTTTGTGGTCGCCATCGGGGGAGGGACGGCGGTCGCGAATGACCGCCCATCGGACGGGAACTCCCGCCGGTTTGACCTTGACCGATAACTTGATCTGATCCGATGCCTTCACGGAATTCTCGATCAGCACGAAGGGCTTGTTGGTGGCGTAGTCCTCGGTGAAATCCTTCGCCGCGGTCGAGGGATCGGCGATCTTCCACTCATGGCGGTTGACCGGAGAATTGCCCGCCCGGTTGGTGACTGCCGGTGTCGAGGGGACGTCCGCCTTCAGCACCGAGAACTCGCACACGGTGAGGGCTGCCTGGTCGGCCCAGCCTTCGGAGTCCGACACCTTGAGCCGCAGTTCCGTGTCACGCAAGGCGGGACTGAGCTTGAACCCCTGCGCCCAAACCTCCGCAGCCCCCTTGGCGGGAAACCCGGCGGGGAAGGCGATCGGATCTGGATTGGCCAGCGCCGCGCCGCCTGTTTCCGCAGCGAATAGCTGGAGCCGCGGACCAGCGCTGCTCTTGGCCGTCGCGTCCCACACGGTGACTTCGAGCTTCCCGTTGAAATCGGCGGGTTTTACTCTGTCGACCACCGACCTAGCCCTCCCATGGTGGTTGCCGGAATCCTGGAGATGGACAAAACGGCCCGGGTTCATCTTCTTGCCGTCCGCGATCGGCGCCGGCGTATCCGTTGCCTTCGCCCTGCTTTGGCAGACATCGACACGTGTCTGGGCTACGGTAATCTTGACCCGGTCGCCCTCCCGGCGCGGAAGGTCGCTGATCTCGACTGTGAAACCCGTATCGCGAACCGCGGCACTAACCTTGGCTCCTTCCACCCACAACTTCAGGCCGGCCGCGGGAATGTCGGTGTTCTTAGTGCTGAGCGGACTTGCCGTGGCGGGAGCCTCGCCCGTGGCGGGCACCTCCTGGGCATAGGCAAATGTTCGTACCTGTCCGCGCGTATTCGTGGCAACCAGGACGACGCTTCCGGTGTACGCGACCGGCTTGGCCTTTCGAACGATGAGCAGACACCGGCCTGCCAGCAGGCGCTTAACGTCCTGCTCGTGCAAATTCCGGCCGATAGCAATCTTGTCGCCGTCGCTCAACGGAGCCGGGTCCGCGCCACCCGGCTTGGGCTTGTACTGACATAGGTCAAGTTTCAGCTCCACGCGCGTCAGCTTATCCGTGGCCGGGTTCCTGACGATGGTCTTATCCCCGCCGGTTATGGTCAGAGTCAGCGTTGTATCGTTCATCAGGCCGCTGGCGCTTTGACCCTCGACATAGACCACGCGTCCGCGGGTCAACTCGGCGCCAGTCAGTGCCAGGGGCAAGGCCAGAGGCTTGCCCTTGCGTTCGCTATCGAACAAACGGATCTGGCCGGCCTGTGCCGAAGTAAGTGACCCCGTTCCGGTGAAGGTGCAGTCGGTGCTGAGAGTAACCTGAATGCGATGCGGGTCGGTCTGATAGGCCTTCTTGACCAGCACGATCTTGGGGTCGGCGATCTTGACGAGGGGGCCGACCTCTTTCTTCGCACAGTCCGGCTTTGCGGGGGGACCTGCCTTGGCAGCCTCGGCCGCCGCCCCCATTTTGTCCGTCTTGCTCACGCCCGGGCCTCGTCGCCTGAGGCGGTCTCCTCGGTGCGCGCGACGTGGTCCTGCGCGGCCCCGAACAGGAGGCCCATACGCATCTCGGGGTCGGTGACCCGGCGATCGGCGAGGATCTCGGCCGCCCACGGCAAGTCCGGATCCTGATCGAAGGCAGGCCCGAGAATGAAGGTCAGGTCGACATATCGGCAGAGCTGAGAATCTTCCACGAATCCGTACTGGCGCGCCTGCTTCACCGCCACACGAATCCGCGCGCTCATCGTTTTTGGTCCGAGACCGGCGATGTCCTCGGGGAAGAACTCCTCGAGGTGTCCGACCATCCACGGTTCGAAAGTCTCCAGAGCGAGCGCCTGCAACTGCTGGTCTCTGATGATCAGCATCTGAACTAAGTCCCTCGGATGCTGTTAGTTTAACATGTCATTCCGATGCTGGAGCGCGGAATTCCGGACGTGTTTGGTGTTCCGCAACGTCCCGCGCGGGTTGCTCATGATATGCTGTGTAACATGACTGGGAACCCCATCCGACTCCGGGGCTCGTTGTGTCTGTAAATTCGGGCATGATTATCCGGTAGTGGAGTGCGTCGCAGGTTTCGAGCAGTATGACTGACAGAAGAGCAGGGGTGGGACAGGCACGAATTTCGCAAGTGCGGCGAAATTCGAGCCAGTCCCGGGTTTGCCGCCAGTTCCGAGGAGTATGACTGACAGAAGAGCGGGGGTGGGACAGGCACGAATTTCGCAAGGGCGGCGAAATTCGAGCCAGTCCCGGGTTTGCCGCCAGTTCCGAGCAGTATGACCGACAGAAGAGCAGGGGTGGGACAGGCACGAATTTCGCAAGTGCGGCGAAATTCGAGCCAGTCCCCGGTTTGCCGCCAGTTCCGAGCAGTATGAATGACAGAAGACCAGGCGTGGGACAGGCACGGATTTCGCAAGGGCGGCGAAATTCGAGCCAGTCCCGGGTTTGCCGCCAATTCCGAGCAGTATGACTGACAGAAGACCAGCGGTGGGACAGGCACGAATTTCGCAAGGGCGGCGAAATTCGAGCCAGTCCCGGGTTTGCCGCCAATTCACTGACGGTTAGTTCGGGGCTCAGGGTGATTGTCTACGACGGTCTTAGGATCTACGAATTCCGCTGGTCGCGCGACCGGCTGAAAGCCGGAGACGTGCTCAGGTTCTGGACCAGGGACGGGGCTCTTTCCTGGCTGCTCGGGCTGCGATCCCGAAGAACGGACTTAGCCTCCGGCGTGAGGAGCCTGCTGGGTCATCCCTACACTACCGACTGCCACCGGTTGACAGATCAGCAGGTGCTTGAGGAAGCGGCGCTGCGGCTGCGGTCCGAGCACATCATTGTGATTCAAACCGAAACTCATGCGTGGGGTTCGGGAGACTCAAAACCGCCTGAAGCATCCGTCCCGATGACCGTGGCTACGCCAGCCAGACGCTCCTCCGCCGCTCCGGAGGTTGAGCAGCCGACGTTTTTCGGCGATCTCGCATCTCAGGCTGCGGTGCTGACCGCGGCGGCGGCTGGCGGAGCCCCATTCTGTCCAATGTGAGAGGAAGCGTGAGGGCGGCGGTCGCCGCTTGGGTTTCACGATGACGACTTCGTGGCTAAAGCAGATCGAGTCTCGCCTCTGGCCTCCAGGCCCCAGGCGTGATGTTTGGATGATCGTCGATGCGGCGCGCGATCGGCGAGTCTTCCCGCTGCTCCTGGACTGCCGGCTCGAGCACTCCTGCCTGTATAACGGTCCACTCAATCCGGCTCTGGAACTGGCGGCGCCATATCTGGTTCGGCTCGAGTACGAGGATCCTGACAGCCGGCGCCTGATTGGGCAGGCTTGGGGTAAGAGCTGGGGTGTGTTTCTTAAGTCCGACACTCGCATGGACAAGTTGAGACGCCACCTCCAGGGCTTTCTATTGGTGCTTGATACACGCAATAAGCGCATGGTATTCCGCTATTACGACCCTCGCGTGCTGAGGGCGTATCTGCCTACCTGTACCATCGAAGAACTGCGCGCGGTCTACGGGCCCATCGAATGCTTCTGGACGGAGGATAAGGCTCCTGAAACCGGCCTGGAGTTTCGCGTCGAAAAAATGCAGCTGGCTACGAAGAGGTTCTCGATCGACCTGCCGGCGGAAGTCGGGCGGGCGGCGGGGTCGAAGCGCTGAGAAGGCGTGAGGCCGACGAGCCGCGCGAAAACCATCTCGACCGTAGAGCCGAGCTGAAGGGTTTGGGGTGGGTGATGGGATTCGAACCCACGACGTTCGGAACCACAATCCGACGCTCTACCAAGCTGAGCTACACCCACCACGAGCGGGAGCGGAAACCTCAGTTTAACATAGGCGCGCCATCGGGCCGCGGCACACTATTGGGGTGCACGCTATTGGGTCGCCACCGGGATCGTGACGATGTTGGTGATGTTGAGCAGTTGGGCGACATTCCCCTCCGCCAGCGGGTTGGTTGTCAGGCCCGAGCCGAGCATCAGGTCAACTTCGTAAACCCCAACGGTTCCCGGTAGCATGGCTGCATTCAAAATGTTGGCGGTCGAGCCGCCGAAGGTCCCGGACACGAAGTTGTTCAAGAAGTCCGCCACCTTGGCCTGGTTCGGGGGAGCCGCGTCCAGCGGATAGGGGACGCCGGTCACAAAGCCGCCGGTCGGGGCCGGCTGGGTAAGGCCGAACCCGGTCCCGTACAACGTCACGATCTCGCCCGGCCGCGCGGGGTTGTCCGGGGTCACCGGAGCGCCTCGCGTATTGGCGCAGCAGAGCGTCGAGGAGAGCGGGTTCGAGGTGACGGATCCGCTCCCGGTACTGGCACCGCTGTAAGTCACGCCGTTGGCCGACGTTCCAGGCACGATGCCAACGAGGATCAGCCGGTCCCACTGCCCACCGACGTAGGCTCTGACGATCGGATCGGGCGTGCCGTTGGTCGTGCCGTTGATCAGATTGAGCAGCCCGTCACGGACATTGTCGAGCGTCGTGTCGGTGGCGAGGATCGTATACGTGTACGTATTGCTTCCAATGGTGACGGAAACCGTGTCGCCTGCCACCGGAGTGACGGCTGTCAGCTCCAGGTCGATGACGCCAGTGGCGCTGCTGGAGTAGTGCACCGCGATTGCCGGCCGCGGGTCTTGGTAAATCTGGCCGGTCGTCGGATCCACGGAAGAGGCAAAGAAGCCGGGAACCCCTTCCGCCACCGGCAGAGCCGCCGGGTTGGCGATGGCGACGGTGCCGTTTGCGTAAGTCGTGCGAACATACACGCTGATGCTCGTCGCCGACGCGATCTCAAAAGGGATCTGGGCGTTGATCTGAGTCGGACTGACGTAAAGCAGCGGCATCGGAATGCCGTTGGCGAAGGCTTCCACCGACTTGGGCGCGGTTCCGAGCCTGGTGGGCAGTGCATGAACTCCATCGTTGGTAGAGGAGAGCACGTCGCCGTCGGTCAGATTCTGTCCGAAGATCGCGACGAGTGTGCCCGGCGCTACGTGAGAGGCGTCCGATCCGCCGGTGATGGCGGTGGCGCTGACTGTGATCCCGTTGCCGGAGGCCGCCGATGCCGTCAGCTGAAGGTTGTTGCCATTGGGGCCCGCGACTCGGGCCTGGATCCGTACCGAGCCGTTCACGGGCACGGCGGTGGCGAGCACGTCCTTATCTCCCGTGCCGGCGTTAACCGCGTTGGCGACTCCCGTCGTGACGGTTCCCAGGGTATCGCCGGTCACAACCGTATACGTGTACGACGTGGCAGTGCCGGCGGTGTCGGTGATCGTGACCGTCACCACATCGCCCGCCCTGGGCGTCGACGACATGCTGATCAGGGCGGTCGCGAAGACCTCCATGCTGGCGGCGTTGCGCGGCGCAAGCAGCGTCGGCGACGCGGCCGTCGTGAACACCAGAACGCGCCGGCTGAAGGCCTCGCTGACGAAAAGGTTGGTTCCGTCCCAGGCCAGCCCGGCCGGGGTGCGGATGGAATCGGCGGACGATATGCGGGTGTAGTTCTGGGTATCGTTGGTGTTGTCGGTGGTGTTGTCGGTGATGAAATCGGACTGCCCGATGACGACGCTCGCCGGGTAGCCGGGGGCGGCGGTCTGGGACGATGGGATCGGGGTGTAGATGAGCACGCGATCATTGCCGCCATCGGCGACGAACAGGCGCGTGCCGTCCGAAAGAGCGTATCGCGGGAGGTTGAGCGTGGTTTCGCACATCAGTGGGTAGGTCGGATTACTGTTGCTGTCCTTCCCGTTCGACACCGTGCACATCACCGGCGTCTCGACGCCGTTCGCGTCCAACGTGAACGCGTGGTCCGGAATGCTGGTGGTCAGGTCCACCTGGCCCAGGGCCACGTTCGCCGCAGCCTGGTTCGCGGTGGGGATGGTGTTCCAGATCAACACGCGGTTCTGGCCCAGATCGGACACGAAGAGCCGGACGCCATCGGAGGTGACCGACACCGGGTTGAGCATGTTGGTAGCCGTCGCCGGCGGAGTGCCCTTGGTGAGGTCGCCTTGGGTCTGCGTGCTGAAGTCCGGCTGCCCGAGGACCACGCTCGCCGCCTGCCCGTTCGTGGTCGGCCAGCTATTCCAGATCAGCACCCGGTTGTTCATGCTGTCGGCGACGAAAAGCTGATTGCCCTGGATCCACACGCCTTCCGGGCCGCGCAGGGTGTTCGCGGCCGGGATCAGAACGTTGGGCGTACCGTTGTTGGGAGCAACGGTGGTGAAATCCGGCTGGCCCAGCACCAGATCCGCGTTCTGCCCGTTGGTGTTGGGAAGGCTATTCCAGATCAAGACCCGGTTGTTGTCGGTGTCGGCGATCGCCAGGTGCGTCCCGTCGGTCGCTACCGCCGTGGGCGTGCGGAGCCCGTTCTGGCCGGCGGCGTATCCCGTTCCATTGAAATTCGGTTGCCCCACCACGATGTCGGCGCGGCCGCCGCAGACCGGGCACCACCAGTACTGCGAGTTGGTGTTGAGGAGCGGTTCGGCGGTCGCCGCGGGCAATTGCGTCGGCCCGGTGGTGCTGGCGGGATCGCCTGGGCCGAAGAGGTTCTTGTAGAGGAGGACGCGGTTGTTCTGCGGATCGGCGCCAACGCGGAAGGGGCTGGAGTCGGCCACTACCAGCACGCCGTGGGACCAGGCCAGTCCGCTGACGGACCCCAGCAGCATGTTGCCGGGATAGATCGCGCTGGCAGGGCCGGGAAGTTGCGCGGTGAAGTGGGGTTGCCCAATCACGGCGCGGGCGGCTTGCCCATTCAGAAAATCACCCGCGAACAGCGAGCTCGCAGACAGGAAAAGAACGCCAAGACGATTCATATGTTAGAACTCGGATCTCTCAGTATAACAACTGCTTCCCGGCGGAGACTCCCCTTTTCCGGCCGTCTGACGTTTTGAGACGTGCGCGGGCGGGTCCCGGTTTCCCCCTACAGCTTCCACCCAACGATGGCGTAGTCCAGGCCGCCGAAGAAGGCTTCCCTGAAATCCGCCGGCAGCGAGGCCAGCGAAGGCGCATCTTCGACGGCGGGCGAAAGGCGGTGGACCTCAATCCGCCCCAGCCCGGATTCCTCCATGTAGAACCTCAGCAGTCCGGGCGGCACCGGGCGCACGTGCGTAGGGTCCAGGTAGAAGTGCGTGGCGAAAATGGCCAGACACTCAGGGTTGGGCGTCTCGATCGCCAGCACTCCATCCGGCCGCAGCTTGGCGGTGGCGGCGCGGATTAAGCCTGGCAGGAGCTCGGGCGGCAAATGCTCCACGGTGTGAGCCGAGAAGACGCCGCCCAGCGAGCCGTCCGCGAGCGCCGGGAGGCGTTCCAGCAGATCGCCGCAGTCAACCTCGAGGCCCTTGGCGCAGCAGACGGCGGCCAGTTCCGGGCTCAATTCGAGGCCGCGCGCCGCGACGCCGGCTTCGCGCATGAGCTCCAGGAACTCGCCCCGGCCGCAGCCGAGGTCGAGCACGTCGCTTCGTTCCGCGAAGAACGGCAGATAGAAGCGCTGCTTTTCGCGGACATACTCCTCGCTGCCGCGGAAGCGCTCCGCCAGACTGGCGTAGTCGAGGCAGGGCAGGGCAGAGGCGCCGCCCCCGCCGCCCACCGCGGCCGCCGGCGCGGGCAGAGACTCCCGCTGGCGGATGAGCCGCAGCTCGGTCTGGATCAGGCGCTCGTAGTCGGCGCGCGCGGCCGCGAAGTCGCCTCGCAGGGTCGCCAGCTCGCCCCACATGCGCCGCTGGAGCTCATCCGAGGTCTGATCGATGCGCGCATCGAAGGCGGTCTTGACCTCGGCCATGGTGCGCAACAGTTGATGCTCGGTGAAAGATAGCCTCTGCTCCCAGCGGTTGCGCCACTCGGCCCAGGGACCGCGCACATCCGCGAGCTGCGCCAGCGCCCGGTTGTTTTCGTTCAGCGCTTCGAGCGCCGCCTGGATCGCCGCCAGCGTGGCGCGATTGAAATCCACTTGCTCGCGAACGTGCCAGTCGAGCAGACGTGAAACGCTTCGCTTCACCAACTGGATGGCGCCGTTCAGGAGGCCGGGCCGCCGGGGGTTGACCGCGCCGATCGCCGCCACCTTAGCCTCCGCCGCGTCGCGGGCGTGCAGGAGCGGAGCCAGGTCGGGCAGCGCCACTCCGCTCACGGCGCGACCCTCCGGATAGTTGGCGCGCACGCGCTCGCGGATCCCGGCGATCATGGCGGCGAGCTCTTCGCCGGCGGGATCCTTCTCAGGCTCTTCGGGCACGTTCCCTGTTCCGCGGCGTGCGGCCGCGCCCTCCGCGGGACGATGCCGTGTACGTGGCGGTCATCTTCGAGTGGATTCCGCCACGCGCTGCGAACTCGCCGATTACCGTGATCGACACCGGCTTGGCCGCCGCCACGATGTCGTGCAGGAACCGGTTCACCGCGTTCTCCTGGAAGATCCCCAGGCTGCGATACGCCAGCGCATACATCTTGAGCGACTTCAGTTCCAGGCACCGCGCCTTCGGCACGTAGCGAATGGTGATCTCGCCCGAATCCGGCAGGCCCGTCTTGGGACAGACCGAGGTGAACTCCGGGATGGTGATTTCGATCTCGTAGCCGGGAAACTGGTTGGGCCAGGTCTCGATCTCGGGCAGCTCGGCGTCGAGTCCGGCGCTCGCGTGCTCGTCGGTGTAACCGTACTTGCTCATGCTTCCACCAGGGTTTTGGCCAGCAGGTCGAGGAACATTCCCACGTCGGCGACCACGCCGACCGCCTGCCCGGTGCCGCGATCGCTCACCTTCGTGGCCACGGCGGGGTTGATATCGACGCACACGAATTTGATCCAGCTCGGCGCCATGTTCCCGGTGGCGATCGAGTGCAGCATCGTGCCCAGGCACAGCACCAGTCCGGCGTTCTTCAGTTCGGCGGCGTAAGCGTCCTGCGCCTGGTTCATGTCGGTGATGGTTTCGGGCAGAGGCCCGTCGTCGCGCAGGCTGCCCGCGAGAACGAAAGGCACGCCGGCGCGCACGCACTCGTAAAGCACGCCGCTCCGGAGCCGGCCGCTCTCGACGGCCTGGCGCACGCCCCCGCATCGGTAGATGGCGTTGATGGCCCGCATGTGGTTGCGATGGCCGTGCTCTTCCTGGCGCCCATCGGAGAGCCGCAACCCCAGCGAGGTGCCGAACAGCGCGGCTTCGATATCGTGCACGCCCAGCGCGTTGCCGCTCAACACGCCCTGGACAAATCCGTGACGGATCAGCGCCGCCAGGCCCGTCGCGCCGCCGGTGTGGACCACCACGGGGCCGGCCACCACCAGCACCTTCTTCCCCAGCTCGCGCGTCTGGCGGATCAGCGCGGCCGTCTGGCGCACGGCAGTCTCGACCTGGCGCTCGGAGGAAACGCCGTTGGACATGAAGGCGAACGCCAGCCGGTCGCGCTCCTTCGATTCCGGCAGCACGCGGATGCCGCGCATGCCCACCACCACCTGGTCGCCGGCCCGGAGGTCGCGCAGGCGGCGGCATTCGGCGCGCCCGTCCGCTACCACCACCAGCGCGTCCATGCGCTGCTTGTCCACGTCGATCCAACGCTGCTCGTGGCGAACCTGGGTGCGGTAGTTGGTCGATAGAGTAGAAGTCGTCGGGCGCGCAGCGGTCGCGCTCCACCACCGCCAGCGCGGCGTCGCCCGGATCCACCGGCGAGCAGCCCATGCCGAGCAACTGCTGGAGCATCTGCTCCATCTGCCCGGCTGGTCCGGCGCCTCCAGCCTGAGACGGAGGTAGGATCGGCTCGCTGTTGGTCCGGCCGATACGGAACTGCTCGACTTCGAAACGGCCGCCGTACTCGACCACCGTGTCGAAGATCCGCTCCATGATGTGCGAATCGATCAGGTGGCCTTCGGCCTCGACGACTTCGTGAAAAGCGCCGCTCATAAGAACCTCGGACTAAGAGCGGGTCCAGGGGGACCCGCGCGGACCAGGGGGTCCGCCCCACGGCAGGCTTACGCCCGCGTCAGAAAAATCGGGAAGCCGGTCTTGCCGGCGTAGTTCGGACGGAGGCGCTCGATGTTGTACATGCTGGCCAGGTCCACCGTGCGCGGCCCCAGCTTGGGGTCCGGAATCGGCATGCGTGCGAAGCAGCCGTTCACCACGGCCATCATGACGCCGTGCGTGCCCTCCTCCAGGCAGTCGCAGGCCATGTTGCCGTAAGTGGTCGGCCACCAGCTTGTCGATGAAGTCCGGCTCGCCGCTGCGCAACTCGTAGGTGAGATCGCTGATGACGGTCTCTTCCTTCACGCGCCGCTTGATTTCTTCGCTGAGATCCTCGGCCACGTTCGCCTTCTTGCGGTGGCCGAACGCGTCCGCCTCGCCGTATTCCCGAACCGTGTAACCTTCCCACTCGGCGCCCTCGGAGAGCACGCACATCGAGTAGTTGCTCGGGTTGGAGCGCTTATCTTCCATCAGCAGGTCGATCATGCGGACCAGGTCGAACTTGTGCTCCGGAATCGCGCAGCGGATGGCCGTCACGTAGGCGGTGTAGAGCGAGGTGTATCCGGCGTCGCGGCCGAACACGCGGAACACGCCGATGCGTTCGTGCGAGCCGATGGTGGTGCGCTGCCGCTCGATGGCCGCGTGCGCGCGAGAGATGGCGGTCGAAAAGCCGATGCAGTACTCCGTGTTGCGCACGTCGTTGTCCATCGTCTTCGGGATGGCGATGACTTTGACACCCGACTTGTCGAGGTGCGCGGCATAGCTCAGCGTGTCGTCCCCGCCGATCGCTACCAGATACTCGATGCCTAGCCGTTCCAGGTTGCTCAGCACTTGCGAAGTCATGTCGAAGACCGTTGAGGTGACGCCCTTTTTGGTCGCCTGCTTGGAGGGGAACTCCTTCCCCGCGAGAAACTCGGGGATGGCTTTCATCTTCAGCGGGTTCGTGCGGCTGGTGTGGAGGAATGTGCCGCCCGTGCGGTCCACCGTGCGGGTGTTCTCGCGGTTGAGCGGCAGAATGTAGCGGCCCCGGCTGTCCGCATCGTCCAGGTCCACGTGCGTCAGGCCTTCCCAGCCTCGCCGGATGCCGATCACTTCGCAGTCCATATCGTGACCGCGATAGACCACGCCCTTGATCACCGAGTTCAGACCTGGGACGTCGCCGCCGCCGGTCAAGATTCCAATCCGTTTCATAGCGATTCGCTCCTGAGGAACAAGCAGTTTAAGGAAGTCCTTACGATTATAGCCCCGCTCTTCGCTCTCTAGTTGCCGGCTGAGGCCTGCTGGCTGACCGCCACTCTCACGTCGATTCCCGCCCGCACGCTTTCAGTCACGGCGCAGTGGCTCTCGAAGGCCTTCAGGCAAGCCGCCGCCCGCGTCTGGTCCGCCTCGGCGAAGCCAGGTTCGAGCGCCACGTCGATGGCCCCCATCCTGGGCAGTCCGTTCTCGCCGCGCACCAGGCGCGCCTTCACGGCGGCGCGGACGTGCGTCGGCTGGAGGCCGGCCTTGCGCGCGAACAGGACCAGCGTCATGGTGAGGCAATTGCCCACGGCGGCAGCGAGCATTTGCGTAGGGCACGGGCCGGCGTTGCGGCCCACGCCGGGCGGCGCGTCCATCAGCAGGGCTTCGGGGAGATCGTCGAATTTCACCAGAAACTCGTAGTCTTTGACCTGCTCCAGGGCGATGGAGAATTCTCTGATTAGGTCTGGCATGAGTTGACATCATCCCACAGGCGTAGCCGGTGCGAACAGCAGGGAAGGGCGACCCGCGCGCGCCCTTCGCCCTATACTTGGAGAGAAGTGGAGGCGGGCCTCGATTGGCTTCCGCTGCCTGCTTGTTAAGGAGTTCGTCCCCGTGTTGATTGATGCGATTGACGTCAAGCGAAAGACCCGGTTTGAGATTGACAACACTCCCTACTCCTGCCTCGACGTGGAGGTGAACACGCCTACCGCGCGGGGCGGGCAGACGCTGGTTCGTCTGAAGATCCGCAATCTGCTCACGAACGCGGTCTTTGAGCGAACTTTCAAGGCGGGCGAGAAGTTCAAGGAGCCGGATCTGCAGATGGTGCAAGCCTCCTACCTGTACAGCGACGGCGATGGTTCTTACTTTCTGGACCAGGGGACCTACGAGACCCACACGCTTGCCGAAGATGTGATCGGGAACGCGCGGGACTTTCTGATCGAGGGAGGCATGGTCGATCTGCTCAAGTTCAACGGCAATCCGATCGGATTGGAGTTGCCCCCGTTCGTGGAGTTGGCGGTTGCCTCCACGGAACCGGGCTCGCGTGCCGATACTTCGAGCGGCGGCTCGACCAAGCCCGCCACGCTCGAGACCGGACTGAAGATCCGCGTTCCCCTCTTTATCAAAGAAGGCGAAAAGGTGAGAGTGTCAACGGAGAGCCGCGAGTTCGCCGGTCGGGCCTGATTGGAAGAGGAACCATTGTGGTGCGTCGCGAATGTCGAGCAGTATGACTGACAGGAGACCGATGGTGGGACAGGCACGAATTTCGCAAGTGCGGCGAAATTCGAGCCAGTCCCGGGTTTGCGGCCAATTCCGATCCGCGACGGAATCTACGACGCACTAGGCCAGCGCCTACGCCCAGTACGCGACGCCGGGCTTGTCGCGGATGACCAGGGTCTGCAGGAAGGCGGCCGCTTTCGTCAGGCCCTCTTCGCTCGACATAAGGCTGTCTTCGTGCTCGATCGACAGGACGTAGTCGTAGCCGTACATGCGCAGCGTGGAGATGAATTCGCTCCACCAGCCCGCATCGTGGCCGTAGCCCACCGAGCGGAAAATCCAGGAGCGGTTGCGCTCGTCGGTGTATTTCTTGGTGTCGAGCACGCCGGTGCGCGGCAGGTTGTAGTCGTAGATCTGCGTGTCCTTGGCGTGTACGTGAAAAATGGCGTCGCCTAGAATGCGAACCGCTTTGATGGGATCGATGCCCTGCCAGAACAGGTGGCTGGGATCGAAGTTACATCCCAGGTTCGCACCCGCCGCCTCGCGCAGCCGCAGCATCGCTTCCGGATTGTAGACCAGGAAGCCGGGGTGCATCTCGAGCGCGACCTTCACGCCGTGATCGGCGGCGAACTTCGTGCGCTCGGTCCAGTACGGGATCGCCTTCTCGCGCCACTGCCACTCCAGGATGTCGCCGAAGTGCGGAGGCCAGGCGCAGGTCACCCAGTTGGGGTAGGTCGCCTTGTCGGTATCGCCAGGGCAGCCGGAGAAATCGACCACCACCGGCACGCCCAGCTTCTCGGCCAGCAGGATGGTGCGACGGCTGGTCTCGCGGCTCTTTTCGGCGATCTCGGCGTTGGGATGCAGCGGCTCTCCGTGACAGCTCAGCGCGCTGATGGCGACGCCGGCGGCGGCGATGTTCGCCTGGAAGCCGGCCAGCGCCGCGGCGTCGTCGAGCATGGAGAGTTTGCAGTGCGGGTCGCCGGGATAATTCCCCGTGCCCAGCTCCACGGTGTGTATGTCCAGGGCCTTCAGCTTCGCGATGACCTGGTCGAGCGACAAATTCGCGAGCAGTGCAGTGAACACGCCGACTTTCACGAGAGCTCCTCCTTGTGCCATAGCAGGCCGACCGCTCCCTGACGGTCGCGGTTCGGTGCTGGCGTGGTGCGTCGCAAATATCGAACAGTATGGCTGACACAGGACCAATGGTGGGACAGGCACGAATTTCGCAAAGGCGCCGGAATTCGAGCCAGTCCCGGGTCTGCGGCCAATTCCGATACTCGACGGAATCTGCGACGCACCACACCAGCAGCGCTAGTCGACAGAATATCAGACCGCCCGGTAGCTGGTTTCGGTCAGGTAGACTCGTAGGTGTCATGCGCCCTATTCTGCTGCTGGCCTCCCTGGTCTATTCCGTCGCCGCCCCGGCCCAGCCTGCGCTCACCGCCGAACAGGTGATCGAGAAGTCGATCGCGGCCACCGGCGGGCGGCTGGCAATCGAGAAGATCTCCAGCAGCTACGCCAAGGGCCTGATGGAATTCCCGGCCAGCGAGGCGCGCGGAATCATCGAACGGTACGCCAAGGCGCCCGACAAGCAGTTGACCGTGACCAACCTCGAGGGTGTCGGTGAGACCCGCCAGGGCTTCGATGGCCGCGTCGCATGGAACCAGGATCCCAGCGGGCAGGTCACAGAACTCAGCGGCACCGCACTCGAGGAGTTCAAGCGCGGCGCGTCCTTCAACGCCGTCCTCAATTGGCGGGCGCGATACCCGAAGGCCGAGCTGGCGGGGAAGCAGCCGGTTGGGGACCGCGAGGCGTACGTGATCAAGCTCACCGCGGCGTCGGGCAAAGTTATTACCCGCTACTATGACGCCCAGAATTTCCTGCTGCTGCGCGAAACCAGCATCTACGACACGCCGCAGGGGGACATGGTCATCGTGGCGACGTTCTCCGACTACCGCGAGATCGACGGTATACAGACGCCCTTTCGCATCCGCCAGCTCATGCCCGTAGGCGAGATCATCTTCACCACCACCGAACTGAAGAACAACGTGCCTATCGATGACGCGAGATTCGCGAAGCCGTAGGTGCGGAGCTGAGCGCTGACCGCTGACTGACAGCCGACCGCCTCTTTATGGCTCCTTCACCAGCGTCCAGCTCGGATCGGGGTCGTACTCGGTCATCGCGTTCGCGATTTCGGCGGTTTTGGGGCCCAGGTTCTTCTGATAGATGCGGCCCTGGCCGTTGACGATGAATGTCATGATGCCGCCGCTGCCCCACTTGGCGGGAAAGGCCACGAGCGCATAGCCGGCAATCATGTGGCCGTTGATGACGTAGCCGAATTTCCCGCCCGGCGCGTGCGGTCCTTGGGCCTTCAATATGCGCAAAAAATACCCATGGAACGGCGTTCGGTGGCGCTGCGGAGCAGCCTGGTCCGTGGCGGCGGGTGTCTGCGAGCGGCCGGCGGGATATCCTTCGGCGCGCGCCTCCGCTATCAGCTTCCCCATCGGACTCGGTTTCTCGCCCTCGGCCACATCCCAGTACAGGCCGTTGCGCTGGCCGGGCGTGCTGACGAACTTCTGCGCGTACACGGCCAGCCCGTCCTCCGCCGTGTCGAGCGCCTGGGTGAAGTACTCCCATTGCGCGACCACGTAGGCGCGGCAGGTCATGATGGCGGAGAGCTCGTTCTGCCCGATCCTGCGGCTCAGAATTTCGTCCAGGCCGGCGGCCGTGTCGAACCGCCACTTGTCCCCAGCTTTGACCAGCGGGATGGGGAAGGGGAACTGGTCGTCGCCGACGGTGAGCGTGAACTTGGCGTCGTCCACGCGCACCAGCTTCACGGACTTCTTGAGCCTCTCCCCGAAGCGGGCGAGGGCGTTGGCGTCTTCGATGGGATCGCCCGACAGCAGTTTCTCGCGCTCGGCACCCAGAACCGCGGTCATCGCAGCCTGGTCTTTCGCCCCGGCAGCGCTTACCAAGGCTTGAACGGCATCGTCGGGGGAGGAGAACAGCGTCTGCTCGACCGCGGCGCCGAGCGGGCCGGCAGCCAACAGCAGCGCCAGCGCGCCGCACGCGCAATGGCATTTCAGGATCGCGCTCATTACCGCCTCCTATCCTTGTCCTTGTTGTTGCCGTCGTTGCGGGGAGCCGGCTTCGGCGGGGGCGCAGGCCTTGACTGGGGTGCTGGCCGTCTGACCTCATTTCGGCTGTCCTGCCCGCGCTGGCTCGCCGCGTGCGGATCGAAGCCGCCGCGGTTGCCGCCAAAGGCCGAATTGTCGCGCTCCGCCGGCCTGACTTCGGGCCGGTTCGGCGGCGGGTTGTTGACTTGCGGACGTGGCTGATTGGGCTCTGGCGGGCGGTTCTCCTGGCGCCAGCCCTGTGGCTGGTGGCCGCGATAGGCATCGATCCGCCCGTCGTTGGTGTTGATGTTACGGTCGATGATCTTGTTCTGGACCGGCCGGTGGTCGTTGTACAGGGCCCGGTTCTGGTCATGTCCCCGGACGTTGTCGTAATGTACGTCCCGGTGGACGCTGTGATACCGGTCGAGCGTGTTGTAGTTCACTGTACGGTTCACCACCGTGCGGTTCACCGCCACGTTGCGGTAGTTCACGTTCACGTACACGTTGTTGATATGTACGAACGAACGGGAGCGCACCATCCAGCCCCTTCCGTAATGGTCATCCCAGCCGTGGTAGTAGACCCGGTGAGAGCGCCAGTCGAAGTCGTTGTTGAGCCAGGCGCCGATGAAGAAGCCGCGCCCGAACGAAAGTCCCATGTAGTAACCGGGCTGGCGGTAGTAGATCAGGGCGGGGTCATAGACCGGCACGTAGATGTACTGCGGTTGGGCCGGCCAGATCTCGACATAGCCGTCGTCCTCGCGCACTTCCTGCTGCGGCGTGGTCACCAGGTTGCCGGCGGAACGCGCCTCCACACGGAGCCGCTGAACCGACGCCATCACGTCGGTGGATTGGCTGACGTAGGCCTGTCCCAGAGCCGTGGTCCAATCCAATTTGTCGGCCATGCTAAACAGCACGGTCGGGTAATGAGCGACGGCTTTCACGCTCACGTCCCAGGGCTCTTCGTCGATATAGCCGGGATCGTTGTTGCCGCGCACGAAACGGGACGCTTCGTCGATCTGGTCCGGGAACGTGGCGGCCACCAGAACCTGCGACAGAAGCGGGTCGGGATAGAGCGCGATGGGCGCCAGCAGGTTGTCGAGCTGCTCGGGCGAGAAGTATCCGTTGGAATTGTCGTCCTGACACCAGGCGGGCAGGGCGCAGGCCAACAGGAGAACGAGGGGAACGAACAGGGTCTTACGCATAGTGGACCTCCCTAAGAGAATACCAGCCTGCGGGCTGGGGCACTCATCTTTTTAAACGTGCTGGAGGCAAGGCGGTTCATCCCCAAAACAGGGGAGTGGGGGGGCGATTCGGGGCTAGGGAGTCCGCTCGCTTACGCGCGTGGTTCGGTGCTGACGCGCGCGGTTCAGGGAACGGACCATGGAAACTGGGACCCTGTTGCACTTTTCTGGAGTGCCATTTTGCGCCGGGTCTGGGCCGGATCGGCCCGGGGGTGTAGACAGTGATGAAAAGTGATGACGGGAACGGCAGTGCGCGGCCAGGCTGACCGCCGATTGGGAGCTTCGCGCTGCTCGCGACATCGGCCGGGGGTGTAGCCGGTGATGAAAAGCGATGACGGGTACGGCAGTGCGCGGCCAAGCTGACCGCCGATAGGGCTTCGCGCTGCTGGCGACATCGGCCGGGGGTGTAGCCGGTGATGAAAAGTGATGCGGGAACGGCAGTGCGCGGCCCAATCTGCCCCCGATGGAGGCTTCGCGCTCGGAGCGACATCGGCCGGGGGGTGTAGGATGTGATGAAAAGTGATGACCGGGACGTGTTCGTGTGCTGAAGACATGGCGCCACCGACACGAGCGTAACCCGGCGCGGATTATCGTCAAGGGCTCAGAATTCGCAAGCGATTGAATCGCGGGCAAATCTGGAAATACAACGGCAGTGATCGTAAGAGGTTGCTTCGACCGGGCGTCGTAGGGCCCCGGCTGGAGACTGACGCGGCAGCAGAGCCTGAACCGCCGCCCCAAGAAGGTAACTTCCGAAGCTACTGCTACTCATTCGTGAGCCTGACCACGGCCACGGCGGTCGGGTTGCCTCTTTCGTACAGCCCCACCGCGCCGTCTGCACGTTCCGCCACGTAGTGGCGGCCAAACACATCGAGCGCTGGGGTCTCGCTCGTGATCATCTGTCCCGTGCGATATTCGATGGCCGCCACGGCGAACTGCCAAAGCGGGCGGTTGATGATAAAGCCGGGGTCTGCGGCCCGGTACATCATGCCGTCGGCGGGCAAAGACGGGCGCAAGAGCGTCCTTCCCGAGGGGAAGGACGCCAGCGAGCAGGACTTGAAGCCGTCGTGGATCCGACGGATAGGCCTTATCAGTATCTGGTCGCTCCCAACAAAAACGAACTCGCCCTTTGCGTACTGCTGTCTTAATGCTCCGCTTAGCCTTGCGGGTTTTCTCTTCACCGAGTCCCAGCCGAAAGGGGACCCGTCCGCCAGTCCGCGTACGGCCAGCACGAAGCGCCCATCAGACGAGAACTCGATTCCCGCATCGCCGAGGTCGCCGAACAGATGGGGCCGGGGGACCGGTCCGTCGCCGCGAAAAGGGAACCAATATTCATACGGACGGCAAAGGTCTTTCTTGACGAGTATCGTCTCGCCTGAGGCGGTGTCGAAAAGTCGGAGAGCGCCAGCAAAGTCGACACAGGCCAGGATGCGGCCGTTCGGGGAGAGCTTCAACGTTCCGCAGGGCTGGGAGTGGATCTCCGTAAACTCGACGCGCTTGCGCTCCGCGACGCTCCAGCGCTCCACATGCGGCACCGAGTTGCTGAGCAAGAGCCTGCCCGGCTCCATGCGTGTCACGGAACTGACGAACAACACCTCCCGCGAGTCCGGGCTGAACTCGGCGAGTGTGGCGTTCTCGGCTAGAACTGTGAATAGGATCGCAAAGGGCTCTACCCTCAGGACCGTAACGCGGGATGAGTCTTGTGCGAGGACGTATTGCCCGTTGGCGCTAAACCTAAGGTGGCGGAGGGCCCCGGCCTGCCGGAGCCCTCCGGGACTCACAACTGCGCCCTCGGGACGCTGCGGCGATGGACCGTGGGCTCCGGCAACCCAGGTGCACGCGAACCACCCCAGAACGGTCGCAGTAAGCGCGCAACTGCCGGGCGGTTTCATTTCTATGCTATGACGTCTGCGTCGCAGCTCGGCGTTACTGAGGCCCATGCGCCAGGCACAGTTCTAGCCTTCGCCGAGCCGCGGCAGTCGCTGGTCGCCTTCATGGGGGAGAGCCGTGACCGGCACTCTTGAGGGCGGGTTGGCGTCGCCTGCGCCACGGTGGCTCTACAGAGATGCGGCGGACGGAGGCGGGTCTGGAGACCCGCTGCAGGACTGGAGTCCTGCCCCACTTTTTTAGATGCGCTCGTGGCGGATCAGGTCGTCGTAGGTCTCTCGTTCACGAATCGTGCGCCAGTGGGTGCGTTCGACGAGAACCTCGGGGGGCTTGACCCTCGCATTGTAGTTCGACGCGGCCACGAAGCCGTAGGCGCCCACCGTTGCCACCGCGAGAAGGTCGCCCGGCAGCACGTCTCCGATCTCGCGGTCGCGCGCCAGGAAGTCGCCGCTCTCGCAGATGGGCCCCACCACGTCGGCCAGGATCTTTCCGCGCGCTGCCTTGCGCACCGGTGCGATTTCGTGGTGCGACTGGTAGAGCGAGGGCCGGATCAGATCGTTCATGGCCGCATCCACGACGATGAATTCCTTCGCCTGACTGGACTTCCGGTAGAGCACCCTCGTCAGCAGCACGCCCGCTTCGCCCACGATGGAGCGGCCCGGCTCGAGCACGAGGAACAGGTCCTTGCCCTCGATCTTCGAACGGATCGCCTCGACGAACGCGGCGATTTCCGGGGTTCGCTCTTCGGGGCGGTAGGCGATGCCCAGGCCGCCGCCCAAATCCAGAGAGCGGATCGGAAGGCCGCGCGCCCGCAGGCGGTCCACCAGCGCGAGCATTTTGTCCACGGCTTCGAGTATGGAAGCGGCGTCTAGAATCTGCGACCCGATGTGGCAGCTCACGCCTTCGAGCGCCACGTTGCGCAAGGTGCGGGCGCGTTCGTAGACCTCTTCCACTTCCGCCATCGCGATCCCGAACTTGTTGTCCCGCAGGCCGGTCACGATGTAGGGATGCGTTTCCGGGCTCACGTCCGGATTCACGCGCACCGCGGCGCGGGCCTTTACGCCCCGCCGCGCCGCCAATGCGTCAATCAGCGCCAGTTCCGCTTCGGACTCGCAGTTGAAGCTGTGGATGCCCTCGGCCAACGCGTATTCGACCTCGTCGGCAGTCTTGCCCACGCCCGAGAAAACCACATCCGACGGCTTGCCGCCAGCTTTCAGGACACGGTACAACTCGCCGCCCGAGACGATGTCGAAACCCGCTCCGGCCTGGATCAGCAGGTGCAGCACGCCCAGGCTGGAGTTGGCTTTGGTGGCGTAGCAGATGCGGTGCGGGATGCCCGCCAGGGCTTCGTCGTAGGCGCGGTAGTTTTCGACAATCGCGCTACTCGAATAGACGTAGCACGGCGTTCCCTCGCGCGCAGCAAGGTCGGCTAGCGAGACGCTTTCGCAAAAGAGGTCGTTCTGATCGTAGTGACAGGAGCAAGGCATGGTTTAAACCAAAAAATACTGGCCACGAATGAACACGAATGAACACGGATGGGAAACAAAACTCTTATTCGTGTTCATTCGCGTTCATTCGTGGCCAAAGGTTTTTTCACTTCACTCGCAATACCAGCAATGTTTGATCGTCGAAGGCCGGGCTTGATGCTGCGAAGCGGTCCAGGTCTGCGAAGACCGCGTCGATCACCGTTTGTGGCGTTCCGGCGCAGACCTTCTTCAATAGGTCGGTCAGCCGCCTTCTTCCGTAGTCGGCTCCGGCGGGATTGAGTTGGTCGGTAATGCCGTCCGAAAAGACTACGATCAGGTCGCCAGGGTGCGCCTGGAAGACGAGGTTGTCGTACTCGCGATCGGGCAGCAGGCCGAGCGGCACGCCTTCCACCTGCGGCTTGATGATCTCCGCGCCTCGGCAGATCACCGGGGGCATGGCGCCGGAGTTGGCCATGGTCAGACGCCGCGTGCCGGCGTGCCAGAGCATGACGAGCAGGGCCACGAAGCGGGCTTCCACTTTGCGCTGCATCAGGGCCTGGTTGAGCAGACGCAGCAGGAGCGCGGGATCGCGCCGTGAGGGCACCATCGTACGCAACAGGCCGCTCGCCAGCGCGCCGTAGAGGGCCGCGGCCACGCCCTTGCCGCTCACGTCGCCCATGGTGATCAGCGCCGCGTCGTCGATGTATTCGAAGAAG
This sequence comes from Bryobacterales bacterium, assembly GCA_963841635.1. Classification (GTDB taxonomy): domain Bacteria; phylum Acidobacteriota; class Terriglobia; order Bryobacterales; family Bryobacteraceae; genus DASWZN01. Next base: position 4,209,898 of record CAWJDO010000002.1, on the reverse strand, counting down.
TGGTAGAGGTCGCCGCCGATGATGCGCGCCGGCCGGTAGCCGATGGCGACTTCCAGGCCCCTCAGCTCCGGAGCTTCCGAGGGCAGCAGCGCCGCCTGCAGCTCGCGCGCGGACACCAGGTCCTGCTCGATTTTCCGCTCGCGCTCGGCCACCTCGCCGTAGAGGCGCGCGTTCTCGACCGAGCTGGCGATCTGGGGCGCCAGCAGCGTCAGCATCCGCACGGTGTCATCCGTGAAATAGGCGTACTGGTCGCTCTCGATGTCCATCACGCCCACCACGCGGTCCTGGGAGAGCAGTGGCACGGCCACTTCCGAACGCACGTCCGGGTGGGTGGGGATGTAGTGCGGATCCTGCAGCGTATTGTGCGAGCGCACTGCCTTGCGCGATGAAGCCGCCAAGCCGGTGATGCCCTTCGAGAGCGGCACGTTATCGATGCGGACGCGCTGATCGTGACGGACGCTGAAGCGGTGCCGCAGCACGTTCGCCTTCTCGTCCAGCAGCAGGACGCTAAAGGCGTCGTAGTTGATGAGCGTCTTTACCGAAGCCGCGATGCGGGCCAGCAGTTCGTTCAGGTCCAGTATGGACGAGAATTCCTGCGAGACCTGCGAGAGCAGCTTGAGCGTCTTGTTCTGCCGGTCCACGCGGCGGAAGAGGCGCGCGTTGTCGATGGTCACGGCCACGCGCGCGGCGATGACGCGAAGCAGCGAGCGGTCGTACTCCGTGTAGGCGCCCACGCGGGTCGATTGGACGTCGATGACGCCCACTACCTTGCCGCGGGCCAGCATCGGCACGGCGAGTTCGGCGCGCACGGCGTCGAGGGCGTTGAGGTAGCGCGGGTCGCGGCGCACGTCGGCCGCCAGCACGGGCAGGCGCGTTTCTGCCGCGGTTCCGGTGAGCCCCTCTCCGAGATTCACCACCAGGTTTTTGACCACCTCGTCGCGGTGGCCGATGGCGTACCGGATTCGCAGCGTCTTCTGTTTCTCGTTGTAGAGTTGCAGCGCGAAGAGTTCGTACGGCACCACCTTGCGGATGATGTCGGCTACGTTGGCGAGCAGACCGTCGAGATCGGTGAGCGTTTCCGAGGTGGCCGCCGACACTTCCAGAAGGAAATCCAGCAGTTCAGCGCGCTGGCGGAAGCGGACGGCGGAGGTAGCGGCGGGCATCAGCGAGCGGCGGCCCTCCCGAGGGCCGTTCGGGTGGTCAGGCGGGCGGCGACATTGACTGCAAGTGTTTGAATTGCCACAGCTTCTCCACCAGATCCTCTGAGAACTCTTCGTGGGGGTTGGAAGCTTAATGATAGCACGGGGAGATGCCGTCAGCCATCAGCAGTCAGCTTTCAGCCGGCGCGGCTTGTCGGTAGTAGGTCGGTTTCCGGGTTGCGGACAAACGACCAACCGCCTTGTGTTTGGCTTCGTCTGGCCCGCTGGCATAGAATGAACCGTCATGCGTTTCTGCCTCTATCCCGGCCATCACACCCGGATCATCGGACTCGTTCTAACAGCAGCGTTGGCCGGCAGCACCCTGTTGTACGCGCAGCAGCCAACTTCCCAGATTCCGGCAGGAGTGGATGTCAAGGCCGCGTCCGAGGCGGACAACACTTCGGCAAAGGCGGCGCTGGACAAGGCCTTGGCGGACGATGCAGTGTTCCCCAGGGAGCTGCTCAGTTCCCAACAGCTCGGAGCGACGGAAAAGGACATCGCTCGATGGCTGGAATCTCATAAAGCCAACCAGCTACCGGAGCGTGCACAATAACAATCGGGGAGAGCCGCTTCCTCTGGCAAAGTCCCCTGAATCCGATTCTTGGAAGTTGGCGCGTGCCATCCGGCCCGGATGTTGCGCGGCACTCGAAGACTGAACCCCCAGCGGCCGCGCTTACTCAACCACCGCCTCGATCGTGCCGGGTGCGTTCCCTTCGAAGCGGTTGTTTACAAAAATAAACGCGGCGCGCTTCTTGTCGCGGGCCCAGGCCATCAGGTCGCGGATCGCCTGGCGGCCTTCGGGGTTCGGGTCCTTGATCTGCTCGTAGGGCGAGAAGAGGTCGACCGCTTCCGCATAGGCGCGGCCGTGCCGCAGCAGGGCGCGGCAGACCGTGAAATCCGTCGTGAAGGCGTCCGGCATCTGGATCTGACGAGCCAGTTCCGGCATGCGCGCCCAGGCGTTGAAGACGTGCGCTACGCCGTGGCTCTTCAGGCATTGGAAATATTCCGGGCCGAGCAGCTCCGGGTTGCGGACTTCGACCGAGTAGCGGGGGCCCGGCGGCAGTGCCGCGAGAAAGCGGTCCAGGTCTTCGATAAACGCGTACGACTTCTGCGAGAACGCCCCGAACTCGAAAATCACCGCGGCAATCTGGCTGCGCCAGGTGGCAAGCGGTTTGAGAAAGCTCTCTTCGAACAGCACTGCGTCCAGGAACGCCGGATTCGGCAGGCCCGCACGCGGCCCGTAGCGCGCGTGTGCGGGGAACACCCGCGCCGTGATCTCCTCGGGAACCTTCAGGACGAATTGCAAGCTGGGAGGCGCCGAGCCGAACAGCTTCCGCCAAAACTGCTCCGAGGGGAACTGGTAGAAGGAGAAGTCCCCGCACACGATCGGGAAGGTGCGCGCGTACTCGGCCAGGCACTCGGCCTCGAACCGGCGCGTCGAAAAGCCGCCGCGCGTCAGGTACCGCTCGCGCGTGTAGATCTGTCCCAGCCAGCCCGGATATTTCCAGGAGCTGGTGCCGATGAGAATCGCCTGGGCGGCGAGTGCGCCGAGCTTCGCTGCCAGCCGCTCGCGGTCGAACGGCGGGCGCTCGTCGAACAAGGGTGCGGAAGACATGATTCTCGTCCCCATCATGCCATGCCCAACCCGCCATTGCGCTACGCTGGCACTTAGGGGAGGGGACGCCCATGAGCGAACTCAAAGAACTGATCGAGCGGTTTCGCCGCGGGGCGGAGCTGATTGCGACCGCCATGACTGGAGCCGCCGGGCCCGAGTTGGATTTCACGCCCGCTCCGGAGAAGTGGAGCCTGCGGCAGATCGTGGCGCACATCGCCGATTCGGAAATCGTCGCGGCCGATCGCTTCCGCCGCCTCATCGCCGAGGACAAGCCTACTCTGATGGCTTTCGATCAGGACGCCTGGGCCAAGAACCTGGACTACGCGCGCCGCAAGACTTCCGAATCGATCGAGACCTTCCGCCGCCTGCGCGGGGAGAACTACGAGCTGATCAAGGACCTGCCCGCCCCGGTTTTCGAGCGCACCGGCAACCACAGCGAACGCGGCCCCATCACGCTCCAGCGGCATCTGGAAACCATGGCGGCGCACGCCGAGTCGCACGCGCGCCAGATCCGCGAAGTGCGCGAGGCATACAAGAAGCAGCGCCAGGCGCACGCCTGAGGTGGGCTTCGGCCAGGGCAGGGTGGAGCACGCTGCCGCCGGGACTGCGCGGACTTGCAGGTCCGTCGAGGGACTTGGGTGCAAGGGCTGAAAAGCGGCGACAGGCACCGCTGTCCACGCGCGCTCGAGAGCTATCCCGTTGACCAGGCGGACGTGTCGCTTGGGACAGCGGAGCCAGCCACCGTTTTTCAGCGGAGTCGTGGACGCCTGCCCCACAAGGTATTCTGAACTTGTATGGGCGTGGTCATCTCGATGTTGCGCGGAGTCAATCTGGCGGGGCACCGCAAGGTCCAGATGAGTGAGTTGAAGGCGCTGTATGAGTCGCTTGGGCTTCGAGATGTGCAGACTTACATTAACTCAGGCAACGTGATTTTCAAGACCACGGGGCGCGATCTGGCGCGGCTGGGCAAGAAGATCGAGGACGCCATCGAGGGCCACCGCGGGTTCCGGTCGGACGTCATTCTGCGTACGCCCGCCGAGATGCGCGAGGCCATCGCCAGCAATCCGTTCGCCTCGCGGCCGGGTATGGAGCCGAGCAGGCTGGCGGTCAGCTTTCTGGCCGCCGAGCCTAGCGCCGAGGCGGTCGGGAAAGTGCTGGCGATCAAGGCCGAACCTGAGGAATTGCACATCAGCGGCCGCGAGGTCTACGTCTATTTCCCCAACGGGATGGCCCGCCCCAAACTTTCGATGGCCCAGGTGGAGCGCGCCCTCAAGACGCCGGGCACGAGCAGGAACTTGAACACGGTGCGGAAGCTCCTGGAGATGGCAGAGGGGTTGGAAGCCGGCGACGGGAAGTGACACGGGTCCGCTCCCTCGCGGTCGCGGCTCGGTAGCGGCTCGGTTTTCGCCCCCATAGAAAGTTTCGATTGGACCGCGCGGGGCCTTTCTGAGTACGCTTGGATATGGAAGAAGTGCATCCTAACGGTGCGGGCTTGCGTCACCTCGAATTGCTGCACCGTATCAGCAAGACCGTGAGTTCCAGCCCGGCGCTGGACGACATCCTCCGCGAGCTTATCGGTCTGGTTTCCGAAGTGACCCACTGTGACGCGTGTCTGGTGTATCTGGCGGAGCCGGGGACGGGCGACGTCGTCCTGCGCGCGTCGCAGCTTCCGCACAGCTCCGAGATCGGCACTCTCCGCCTGAAGATGGGCGAGGGCGTGGCCGGATGGGTTGCCGAGCACAGGGCGCCCGTGGTGCTCACGCGCGGGGCCTTCGACGATCCCCGATTCAAGCGCTTCCCGTCGCTGGTGGAGGATACCTACGATGCCATGCTCTCGGCGCCCCTGGTGAGCAGCGGCGAAATCATCGGCGTCATCAATGTCCACCACAAGGCGCCCCATGCCCACGAGCCCGAGGAGATCGCGGTGGTGACCTTCATCGGCGAGCAGTTGGGCGGCGCCATCGCCAAGACCCACCTGTCCGACGAGAATGTCCGGCTGCAGGAAGAGACGCTCGAAATGAAGCGCCAGTTGGAGCTGCGCAAGCTGGTGGAGCGGGCTAAGGGTATCCTGCAACACAAGTACAAACTCAGCGAGGCTCAGGCCTATCTGCGGCTCCGCAACGAGAGCCGCCGACTGCGCAAGCCGATGGCGGAACTGGCCCAGGCCATCGTCCTGGCCGACAACATGGGCCGCGATTCGGAAGCTTGATCGGGCATCCACAAAAGCAGAGGATTGGTCTTGAACGCGAGGGATTGTTCCGCTTGGTTACGGACCGCTCCCTGGCGGTCGCGGCTCGGAACGGGCGGTCGCGGCTCGGAGTGCTCGGGTCGGTCGACGGGGTGGACCGGTAGGGACGGTACGGTCGACGGGTCGGAACGGTCGCCGCTTAGAGGCTCATCGCAGGAACCGCGTCGTGGTCTAGGGCGGCGCGCCGCACTCTCCCGGCTGTCATGCTCTGAATGACCACTCGTCCGGGCCCGGTCATCGTCGCCAGAAGGCGACCCTCGCCGGCAGGCGACTCCATCTCAACCTCGTAGCGGACCGCGTCGTCAAAAGCCACGATTGCGGACGGTTCCACCTGAATCGCCTGGCCGGGATTGAGGACGAACTCGATGAAGTCGCCGCCGCCGTGAACGAACATCGTCCCCGGCCCGGTGAGCCGCTTCAGGGTCAACCCTTCGACACAGGGCTGCGCGACCGGCGCGACGTCCAGGCGCGCCGTGGTCTGGGCGCACAGGAATCCTTCGCGGGCGACCAGCATGCTCTGCCCGTCCTTGAGGTGGAAGGCCTGAATCCGCCCCGGGGAGGCGCCCGCAAAGCCGACCTCCGAGGGAGTGGTGGCGTAGAATCGCGCCAGAGAGGCGTTCCCGTTCTCCTGGTTTTTCCACTGTACTTCCGGGAACTTATAAACGATGTTTCCAGCCTCGGCAAACACCTCCTGGCCGGGTTTCAGGCGGATACGGACCAATTGCAGGTTCTCGCCCTGAATCGTATAGTCGAGCGGCTCGGCCGCGGCCGCGGGCGCCGCCATGGCGGCCGTCTTCCTGGCTGAGTTGCCGAGGGATCTACCGCAGCCCACGCAAAAACTGGTCTCAACCTCGAGGCGGGTGCCGCAATTCGTGCAGAAGGGCATACTTCGGAGTCTCCGATCTATGTATCTTACACCGGTCTGGCCGTACTCCTGCCCGGCCCCCCATCGTTCCGGTCGAGTGCCCCCCAAGTTCCCGGCGCGTCCCCGCAGTTCAGGAAGACATGCTGCGGACACACTCCACCAGAGCGTCGGGTCGAAAGGGCTTGGGCAGAAAACGGCGGGCCGCGCCACGCGTCGGGGCCTCCGAAAGGTAGGCTGAAATATACAACACTCCGATGTCTGGATATCCGGTGCCGACCTTCTCTCCCAGGGTGATGCCGTCCATCCGGGGCATCTTGACATCGGTCACCAGCAGCTCAATTCTGCCCGAGAGCTGCTCCAGGAGTTCGTACGCCGCAAGGCCGTCTTCAGCTTCCAGAACGTCATAGCCGTGGCGTGCAAGAACGCTGTGGACGAAGGTGCGGACGTCCGGTTCGTCGTCCACCACCAGCACTGTCTTCTTCTTTTCGGCCGAGCCCATCGCAGAATATCGTACCACCGCGCGCGGATTGTGGGTGTCTGAATTGTATTAAGGCACCGTTAAATCTTATCCTTACGGCCGGCGGTTCAGGCTCGTAGCCCGGCCGGGCCTGGACCGGCCGGGCAGGGGGGCGGCAGCGGCGGCGGTTGTGCCGCGAAACGCTCGGCCCAGCGCATCCGGCCTGTGAGCTGCATCACCACGAACAGCGTCAGGATCGAGCCGATGGTGACCGCCAGTCCGGTGAACCCTTTCAAGAAGAAGGCATAGGAAAACAGCACCAGGTAGATGAGCTGCGCCAGCCCCGCCTCTACCGCCGCGAACCGGATCCCAACCACCAGCCGCAGGTAACTCACTACCAGAAAAATGGAGACCGCCGAACAAATGAAAAACGCCGCATGGATCGAAATGCGGTCCACCAGGTATGCGAACAGCAGGTGAAAGGCGAAGAACGCGCATGCCAGGAAGAAGTAGTTCATGGGATGCATCTCGATGCGCCGCATGGTGGTGATGATGAACATCAGGAAGAAAAAGAACAGAAGAGAGAGCGGCGCAAAGAAGCTGATCTGGGCAGCCAGCGGACCGGGCTGCAGCTTCTGCGGCATCGTCATGCCGATCTGGAACCCGGACACCAGGCTCTTGTAGGCCCAGGTCAGTTCCCAGCCCGGCGTGTGCTCCTGTTTCGAGGTCGGCGAGAGGGCGTTTTCCGGGAAGTCGATGTCGTGGAAATTGGTGTCCATCGTCAGGACGAAGTCCTTCACCTGGCCCACTCCCGAGCCAAAGCTGTACCGCCACGAATCCAACCCTTGCGAGCGGTAACCGACATGCAGGGTCGCGGATTGTCCCGGCTCGACCTTTGCCGTCGCCATCGCGGAGACGTCGGTGGTGGTTACCTCCGCGGGCTTGCCGTTGATCGTAAACTCCAGATCGTCATAGACCGCCTGCGCCGCCGGGAACTGCATTTGGAACCAGACCGCCTGCTCGGTGGCGGTGACGTTGCGGAAAACGTAATCGCCTGCGAAGGCGACCTTGTACGTCGCATACCACAGCAGGCCCTTCTGGCGGTGCTCCAGTTCGAAGCCCACACGGATCCGGCTACGGTCGAGCGGAATCGCCCGCGAGCACGGCTGCGAAGTCTTGTCCGCCGCGGGTTCCACGTAATAGGCCGTGGGGGGCAATTGCTGCTGCGGCGCACCCCAGGTGGTCTCCACTTTGCTGGCGAGGCCGCCGGTCCGGTCCTCGGTTCGGTCGAAGATAGTTGTGCCCAGGATGGCCCAGGCGATGGCGGTCGACACCAGGATGAAGCCGATCGCTGCGATGCGCTTGAACATGAGTCTCGCCTCCGGGAGCTATTGTGCGCCATCTACTTTGTAATGTAAAGTACTTTTTCGCGTGGGGTGGACCCCTGGTCAGCGCGGGTCCCCCTGGACCGCGATGCTAGAATCGTCGTTTGACCTCCCAGCCGCGCGTCTGCGCCGTCAGCTATTTGAATACCGTCCCGCTGGTCTGGGGCATGCTCCACGGTCCCCAGCGCGAGCTGTTCGATTTGAGCTTCTGCCTGCCTTCGGAGTGCGCCGCGCGCCTGGAATCGGGTGCGGCCGACATCGGCATTGTTCCTTCGATCGAGGCCGCCAGGCAGGGTTTGGCCATCATCCCCGGCGCCGGAATCGCGTGCCACGGGCCGGTGCGCAGCATCCTCCTGGTGACCAAAGTTCCACCTGCCCGCATTCGCACGCTGGCGCTGGACGCGAGCTCGCGCTCCTCCGCCATGCTTGCCCGCATCATTCTGGCGCGCCGTTATGGCGTCGAGCCCCGTGCAGTTTCGATGCCGCCCGATCTCCCTTCCATGCTCGAAGCCGCGGACGCGGCGCTGGTGATCGGCGACCCCGCGCTGCGCCTCGAGCCCGACCGCCTCGGCCTGGCCAGCCTCGACCTGGGCGGCGAATGGTGCGAGATGACCGGCCTTCCCATGGTCTTCGCCGTCTGGGCCGCGCGCCCCGAGGCGCTGACCTCGGACCTCGCCGGAGCCTTCCTCGGCTCGTGCCGCTTCGGCCGCGAGCACATCGAGGACATCGTTCGCCTCGAGGCCGCGCCCCGGCACCTCACTGAAGCCCTGGCGCGGGACTATTTCGACCGCCACATCGTCCTCGAGCTGGGCGAGCGCGACTACGAAGGGATGCGCCTCTTCGTGCATTACGCGCGGGAGTTTGATACGGTGGTTTCAACGGGGGGCGTCACCGCATGATGACTCGCGACGAAGCTTGCGATCTGTTCCGCAGTCCCGATCTCATCGGCATCGGGATGGCTGCCGACGCAGTGCGCCGCACGCTGCATCCCGAGGGCGTGGTCTCCTACATCATCGACCGCAATATTAACTACACGAATTTCTGCACCGAGTACTGCACCTTCTGCGCCTTCTACCGCCCGCTTGGTCACGCCGAAGGTTACATCCTGCCGAAAGAAGTCATCTTCCAGAAGATTCAGGAGACCCTGGACCTGGGCGGCACGGGCGTCCTCATGCAGGGCGGCCTGCACCCCGACCTGAAGATCGAGTGGTACGAGGATCTGATGCGCTCGATCAAGCAGCGCTTCCGCATCCACCTGCACTGCTTCTCGTCGCCCGAGATCGTGAATATCGCCGAGGTGAGCGGCCTCTCTCTTCGCGACACGATCGCCCGCCTGCGCGACGCTGGCCTCGATTCGATCCCCGGAGGCGGCGCCGAGATCCTCGACGACGCGGTGCGCCACCGCATCAGCCGTCTGAAGTGCTCCACGCAGGAATGGGTCGACGTGCATCTGGAGGCTCACCGCCTGGGCATGCGCACTACGGCAACCATGATGTTCGGCTGCGGGGAGACGATCGAGCAGCGAGTGGCGCATCTGGAGCTCGTGCGGCAGATTCAGGAAGAAACCGCCGGCTTCACGGCGTTCATCCCCTGGACCTTCCAGCGCGAGAACACCTCGCTGGGGCGCACCGTGAAGGAAGAGGCGACCGCGGTGGAGTACCTGAAGACGCTAGCCATTTCGCGGCTCTATCTTGACAACATCGACAACGTGCAATCGTCGTGGGTGACTCAGGGACTCAAGACCTGCCAGGTGGGGCTACGCTTCGGAGGCAACGACGTCGGCAGCATCATGATCGAGGAGAACGTAGTGTCCTCGGCCGGGGCGCACCACCGCGCCTCGGAAGAAGAGCTGCGCCGGATCATCCGCGACGCCGGGTTCGTGCCGCGGCAGCGCGACACGCTGTATCGGACGTTCTTTTTGAATTGAATCCGCCACCGCCTGAGCCGGCGGCGCCCATCACATTTGATTGTTCAAAACCAACTTGTAGATATTGTCTTTACTATCTTTCGCGACACCAAGGATACGAACTTGCTCGCCTCCCGGATTCGGTCTGTAGAACTCCACGTCGAGCACCGTCCCTCGGTCTCCGGTCGTCGCAGCCTCTGCATACAGCGTGGCGCCGAGAACGTGAGCCACGTAATACCCCGATCCATAGACCGTATCCCACACCGCTGGCATGCCCTCCGATAGCGGGCTGCTGACCTTCGCCGCGCCCGTGTTCGCGGCCTTCACTGGGACCACTCGGGTCCACCGGCCTTTGCACACCTCTCCATCCCCGATGACAAACGAAACGTCTCCAGAATTCATGAAGCCTGTGAGTCTGCCGAAAAAGACCGGCACTGGAGCCCGAACGCTCAAGGGGCCCTGGACGGGGTAAAGGCGGACAGCGGCCGTACACCCCGACATCAGAGAAAGTCCCAGGACAACAAAGAAAACCTTCAGTGTCATTTCAATGCTCCAGCTGCCACCGTCGCTCGGGAAGCGTCTATGCTGCAGCCTCCATGAATGAAGGCGCGGAAGGCTCTCAAGAAGTTACCGGAACCTCAAGAAGGGCGCGCGAGCGCCGTGCCCGCGGATTCCGATCGGGCGGAATTCAGACTAAGCCGTTGTCCGGGGACGCGTCGAGCGGTTAGGAGAGGACCTGCCCTTCACCCCTCCGCCTGAGCTAAGATGAATTCGCTTTATGACCAAACTCTGGCCGTTCCTCATAAGTGCGCTGGCGATGGCCGCGGCGCCTTCGGTTACCGTGGAGCAGGACTCCGCCGGCATTGTGATGCACGATGGCGGCGAAACGCTGCGTCTCTCGGTCTGTGGGCCGACGCTGATCCACATCGTCGCGAGCCCGGCCGGCGCCCGGGCCTCGTCCCCCGCCGAACCGTGGATCATCGAGCCGTGCAAGCCAGTCCACTTTGACTTCACTCGCGACGCGAAGCGCGCCACGGTCGCGACCGCCGGCCTGCGCGTTCAGCTGAGCCTCGAGGACGGCCGGCTCACTTTTCAGGACGCAGCCGGCAACACGCTCGAGACCGAATCGGACCGTGAGCCTCGCCGCTACGAACCCACTCAGGCGAACGGTGAGAATCTCTACCGCGTGAGCGAGCGGTTCTTCATCGACGCTCACCAGGGGCTGTACGGGCTTGGCCAGCACCAGAACGGCGTGTTCAACTATCGCGGAACCGTGGTGGAACTGGCCCAGGCGAACACGGACATCGCGGTGCCGCTGCTCATCTCTTCGAACGGGTCCGCCATCCTTTGGAATACGGCGTCGCGCTCCTGGTTCGACAACCGCTTCGCCACCGAGCTCAAGCTCACCGCCGACGCCGCCGATGCCATCGACTACTACTTCGTCTACGGCCCGGAAATCGATTCGGTGATCCACCAATACCGCGAACTCACCGGACACGCGCCGCTGTTCGGCAAGTGGGCCTACGGGTTCATCCAATCCAAGGACCGCTACAAGTCCGCGCAGGAACTGCTCGACGTCGCGGCGAAGTACCGCGCGGAGCACGTGCCGCTGGACGTTGTGGTGCAGGACTGGTTCTGGTGGAAGCATCAGGGCGATACCGCCTACACCGACGAGTATCTCAAGCCGCACCCCGACGTCCCCGGCGCGCTGCGCACTCTTCACGACGAGCACGTCCACGCCATCATTTCCGTCTGGGCGATGATGGACCCCAAGTCAACCAATGAGCAGGAACTGGCGCGCAGGAACTTCATCATCCCCGGCACGTTCGATTACGACGCGACTAACCCGGCCGCGCGCGACGCTTACTGGAACCTGCTCATCTCGCCGATCCTTGCGCAAGGCTGGGACGGTTTCTGGCTGGACAGTTCCGAGCCCGAAATCCTCAACGGCCGCAGCGACGCCGTGCTTTTCGACAAGCAGCTCTCGATCGGCAACGGCGCGCGGTACACGAACGTGTTTCCGCTCCTGCACAGCGGCGGCGTGTATGAGCACTGGCGCCAGAGCGCGAACGAAAAGCGCGTTTTCATCCTGACGCGCTCGGCTTTCCTCGGGCAGCAGCGAAACGCCACCGTGGTCTGGTCCGGCGATGTTTACGGCACGTTCATGACCTTCGCCCGCCAGATTCCCGCCGGACTCAACTTCGCCCTCTCCGGCATCCCGTACTGGACCACCGACATCGCCGGCTACGGCTGGCCGTGGGAACGCGATACGCGCGACCCGACTTATCAGGAACTGTACGCGCGCTGGTATGAGTACGGCGTCTTCTGCCCCGTGTTCCGCACGCACGGCCATCGCGTGAACAACACCAACGAGGTTTTCTCTTACGGACCGGTGACGCCCATTCTGGTTCAGTACGACAAACTGCGCTACCGCCTGATGCCTTACATCTACTCGCTGGCATGGCGTGTCACCAGCGAGGACTACACCATACAGCGGCCGCTCATCATGGACTGGCGCGACGATCCGAAAGTGGCTGCCATCGGCGATCAGTTCATGTTCGGCCCGTCGATCCTGGTCAATCCGGTGGCCGAGGAGGGCGCCACCAGCCGCTGGCTGTACCTGCCGCCCGCGAATGCCTGGTACGATTTCTGGACCGGTGACAAGCTGGAGGGAGGCCGGCGCGTCGAGGCGCAAGCGCCTCTCGATCGGATTCCGCTGTATGTGCGCGCCGGTTCCATCCTGCCGCTTGGCCCGGAGGTGGAATACGCCGACCAGCAGACGAACGCGCCGACGCAGCTGCGCATTTACCGCGGCGCCGATGGGACCTTCACGCTCTACGAGGATCAGGGCGACACCTACGCCTACGAAAAAGGCGCACACGCTGTGATCCCGATCCGCTGGGACGATAAGGCCGCCACGTTGACCATCGCCGCGCGCCAGGGTGCGTACCCGGGCATGCCGGAGGAGCGAGCCTTCCGGGTGGTGCTGGTGGATGGGACAAAGCCTGGCGCCGCGGCGAAAGAAGTGCGCTACAACGGGCGGGGCATCAGCATAGAACTCAAGTGACCTGCTACCCTGAACCATTCAATGGCCGACACGTACGGATTCTCCGCGCCCGAATGGAAGGCCCTGCGCCGTCTCAACACGCCCGAGAAGATCCAGCGGTTCCTCGACTGCGAGGTTGCCTATAACAAGGAACGGGGTGGCGACACCATCCGCTCTCCCCGTCGCGTTCTGCGGGACCGGACCGCGCACTGTCTTGAGGGCGCGCTGTTCGGCGCGGCCGCGCTCCGCGCGAACGGATTTCCACCGCTGCTGCTCGACCTTGAAGCCGTGCGCGACGACGACCACGTGCTGGCCATCTTCCGCCAGCGCGGACACTGGGGCGCTGTCGCCAAATCGAACTACTCCGGATTGCGGTTCCGCGAGCCCGTCTACCGCACGCTGCGCGAGCTGGGTATGTCCTACTTCGAGGACTACTATAACCTGGCTGGCGAGAAGACCTTGCGCGCTTACTCCCGCCCCGTGAACCTGCGCCGCTTCGACCGGATCGGCTGGATGACCGCCGAGGAGGATCTGTGGGCCATCTCCGATTACCTCTTCGCCATCCCCCACCGCCCGCTTCTTTCCCCCGCCGTCCGGCACCATCTCAACCACATTGACGATCGCCTCTACCGCGCCGGCATGCTTGGCATGGTGCGCTGAGCGTTCCTCGCCGCGGGGTCCAGAAACAAGGCGTGAAAGATCAGGTGCGCGGAGGTGTCGATCCACCGGTCCAGCTCCACCTTGGGCATCCGCACCGCTTGCGCCAGCAGACTCCAGAAGAAGCTGTCCATCACGGCCGCCAGCGTGCGCACGTCCGCTTCGGGACGCGCATTCGGCAGCTGCTGCAGGTACTCGAATACCCGTAGGATGCGGTTTGCGGTCCAGGTGTGGATCTGACGGTCCTTTCGAGCCAGGTCCCGGTCGCCCAGGATGGCTTCCTGCCACGCGCGGTATGCGCCGAGGTATTTCAGGTCCCTCGAGAACGCGGCTGACAGCAACTCGCGCAGGCCCGTTTCGACGTCTGCGAAGGCCTTCGGCTGCAGGTTCACCCGGCTCAGTCCTTCGAGAAGCTCGTCCATCAGCGCCACGAGCAACTGCCGCTTGGACCGGAAGTGCTGGTAGAATCCACCCACGGCGAGCCCGGCGCGGGCGGCGACCTCGTGAATCGATGTGGCCTCGTAGCCTTTCTTGCCGAACACGGCGAGACCGGCCGCCTTCAGCCGCGCTTGCTTGAGGAGGCTGCGGTCCTGGCGCGGGGGTGCCGGGAGATCCTCGCCCGCGAGCAGACTCGGACGCGTTTTCACGTTGCCTTCGGCCGGCGCAGGGTCGCCCCCAACAGGCCGCCCGCGCAGCACCACAGCATCCACCCGCCGAAAACGCCCGCCACCTCTGGCGCCATGTTGGGAAACAGGGCGGGGAAGAAGGCGCTTGAAAACGGGTCCAGGAGCAGGGTGGGCAGCAGGATCGCCACCGCTCCGCTCAGCCACTGCTCCGGGCGCAGCCCGAGTCTGCCGCACAACCGGCGCACCAGGAGCGCCATCAGCGGGAAGCTCACGGCGAATAGGACCAGCGTCCCGCGCCAATCTTCGGGACGCAGCAAATGCTGGCCCCCCCAACGCAACGCGATCGTAGCGGCCGCCCAGCCGGCCAGACCAACCCAGAAGAGTTGTTTCATATATGAACCTGAATTCAGGTTCTCATATCAGGGCGGCGATTGCAAGACGGGAGGGAGCCGGAGGAGGAGGCGCTCAGTTCGGCGGTCGCACGGAGCGCAGGGAAGGCTGTTCGAACAGGCGCTGAGTCAGCTCGATCACGGTGCTCGAAAACGTGCTTTCCGGTTCGAGGAAAACCACCGGGGAGCCGGCCTGGTGGCCCCGCGCGCAGAGCTCGGCGGCCGGCGGAATCGCGCCCAGCGTCGCGCACCCCAGTTGCGAGGAGATCTCGCTGATCACCATCGGAGTCAGCGCCATGGTGCGGTTGACCACCACCGCTCCGGTGATGAGCTGGCTGATGCCCCACGAATGCAACAGCTCCAGGAAGCGCTTCGCCGCGTACACGCCCGTGGGATCGCGTTCCACCACCATCGAGACGAAATGACATTGCCGGATGCCGGTGCGAAGCATGGACGAGCCCGAGTTCGCTGACGGCAGGTCGATCACCACGCTCTCCGCCATGCCAGACGCCGTGCGGATGAGGGCCTCGACCCAAGCGGGATCGAGGTCGCCGAACTCCTCCGGCCGCTGCGGACCGAACAGCACGCGCAGCCCCAGCGGGAGCGTGCACAGTGCGGCGCCAAGGGCGGCCTCGTCCAAGTGATCGGCGCCCAGGGCGTTGAGCGATCGCAGATTGGCGGCGGGTGCGTGCTTGAGCTGGTAGGAGAACATGCCGACGGATGGGTGTAGTTCGATGGCGATGGTGCTGCGGCCCTGCTTGGCCAGCGCGGCGGCGACGTTCAGGGCAACGGTGGTGGTTCCGGCCCCGCCCTTGACCCCGCTGAAGCCCAAGACCAGGGGGCGCGCATCGGCTGAATCCTCCCGCGCTTTGGACTGGCGCCGCTCCACCGCCAGGAGCAGGCGGCGAATCAGAGCGGGGCCGTTGACGTCTCCCTTAACCAGGTGCTCCTCGGCGCCCTCGCGCAGGGCGGCGAAGGCCAGCTCCTGGTCCTCCGACGCCGTCCAGACGATCAGGGCGGCGTTGCCGCGGTGCGGGAGCAGCCGGGACACAGTCTGGAGTCCGCGGCTGTCGGGAAGATTCAGATCGAGCAGAACCGCGTCGAAGGGCGATGCGTCCAGGCGGGTCAGCGCTTTCTCGAGCGTGTCCACCCACTCGAGCGCGATCGAAGCCCCGGGCGCTTCCGCCACCGCAAGCATCCGCTTGACGGCGTCGGCCGTTCCCGGATGATCTTCGATCAAAAGGACCTTCAATCGATCCGGCACCGCGGCCCCCTTCTGGAAGGATGATACCAGGGTACCGCGAGCGTGAGCGGCTATTCGTACCGCAAGGCCACCACCGGCGCCACCCGTGTGGCGCGGCGCGCGGGGATCAGGGTGGCCGCGAGCGCCACGGCGGCGAGCGTAACCGCCACTCCGATCAGAGTCGCCGGATCGCCGGCGTTGACCCCGTAGAGCATGCCGGCCATCAGCCGGGTCAGGCCGAACGATGCGGCGAGGCCGATGGCCAGGCCGGTCAACACGGGAAGCATGCCCTCGGAGACCACCACCTTCAGCACATCGGCCTGCTGTGCCCCCAGCACCATGCGGATGCCGATCTCGCGGGTACGCTGCGCGACCGTGTAGGAGATCACTCCGTAGATCCCCACCGCGGCGAGCAACAGCGCCAGGCCCGCGAAGATGCCTAGAAGCAGCATCGAGAAGCGACGGTCCGCGATCGACTCCGAGACGATTCGATCCATGGTCCGCTCGCCGTAGACCGGCATGTCATTTCCGGCCGCGAGCACTGCCTTGCGCACAGCCGGGAGCGTGGCAAGCGGATCGGTTCCGGTGCGCACCACGAAGGAACAGCCGCCGGCCATCCCCTTCACGAACTGATCCGGGATCTGGGACAGGGGCAGGTAAAGCTCGTTGCGGACGCGTGCGGTTGTGTCGCTGTCCAGTCCCCAGTGAGTGACGTGGCCGACGATGCCGACGATCTGCATCGGTATGGAAGCCTCGGGGCCGAGATCGCCGGTCATGTCGGCAATCACGATGCTCTTGGTCAGTGGGTCCTCGTGCGGGAACAGCGTGCGCGCCATGACGTCGTCGATGACCACTATGTGCGAGCCGCGGTGCATATCGCGTGGTTCTATGTAGCGGCCGCGCAGGAGCGGCATGTCCATGGCCTTGAGATAGCCGGGGCCGGTGGCGTACAACAGCGCCCACGGCATGTCCCCTTGCGAGGTGGGGCGGGGCCGTCCCTGCACGTAGTACGGGATTTCGCTATCGCTGCCGCCCAGGGGCATCAGCGACGTCACCGCGGCACTCTTGACACCAGGCACGTTGTGGATGCGATCCACGGTCTGGTCGAAGGTTTGCAGGATGCGATCGCCGCTCGTAGTGTTGGCCGGGGACAGGCCCACCGAGAAGGTCAGCAGGTGGCCGGTGTCGAATCCGGGATTGACGCCGCCCAGGCTCCAGATCGTGCGCAGCATCAGGCCAGCGCCCGCCAGCAGGACCAGCGCGGCAGCCACTTCGGAGACAACCAGCAGGTTGCGCAGGCGGCGGTGCCCGGCCGAGGAACCACGGCTGCCTTCTTTCAACGTCTCGTGCAGATCGGTGACCGAGACCTGCAGGGCCGGAGCGAGGCCGAAGACGACGCCGGTAACGAGCGAGATGCCCAGGGTGAAGGCGAGCACCCAGCCATCCACAGCGATGTTCTCCATGCGGGGCAGGCCGCCGGGCACGGCCGCCAGCACCGCCTGCGTGCCCCAGCGTGCAATGGCCAGGCCGGAAACGCCACCGGCAAGTGCCAGCACCACACTCTCGGTAAGCAGCTGGCGCACCACGCGCGCGCGTCCGGCGCCAATGGCGCAGCGGATGGCGATCTCCTTCTGCCGCCCGGCGGAGCGGGCCAGCAGCAGATTCGCCACGTTGGCGCAGGCGATCAGCAGCACGAATCCCACCGCGCCCAGCAGCACCATCAGGGTGGGACGAACGTTCCCAACGATCACGGTCGCGAGCGGCGCCACGTTGACGCCGTGCTTGGAGTTCGACTTCGGATAGGCGTCGGCCAGGCGGGCTCCGATGGCGGTCATTTCCAGCTGCGCCTGGGCCTGGGTCACGCCGGGCTTGAGCCGTCCCACCACGAACATGCCGGGGTGCATCTCGCGCGAGCGGGCCAGGACGTCGTCCCACTGGTCCAGAAGCGTGTAGACGTCGGCTTTGCCTTCGAGCTGAAAGCCGGCGGGAACCACGCCCGCGACGGTATAGCTGCGACCGTTGAGCATGAGCTGGCTGCCGATGACGGCGGGGTTGGACGCGAACCGCCGGCTCCACAGGCCGCCGCCGATGATGACCACGGGCGTGGCGCCGAGACGGTCCGTACGCGGGTCGAAGTTGCGGCCGGCCACGGGGTTGATTCCGAGGACGCGGAAGAAATCGGCCGAAACCATTTTGCCGCTCAGATGTTCGGGCTGCCCGCCTCCGCTGAGGTCGGCATCCTCCCAGCGGAACGCGGCCAGACCGGCGAAGGCGCGGCTCTGGTCCTTCCAGTCCACGAAGTTCGGATAGGCGACCGACATGGTTGCGAACTCGGGGGACTTCTCGCTGAGCCGCATGAGGCGGTCGGGATCGCTGTAGGGAAGCGGCCGCAGCAGCACGCCGTTGACGACGCTGAAGATGGCCGTGTTGGCGCCGATCCCGAGGGCGAGGGCGACAACCGCCACCGCTGAAAAGCCCGGATTCTTGGCCAGCAGCCGCAAGCCGTAACGCAGATCCTGAATGAATGCCGCCACGCTAGTACCCTCCCGACGCCAAACCTGGCGGCGTTCCTGCCGCCGTACTTCTTAGTACGGGCGGCGCGGGGGCGATGTTCCCGAGTCTCCCGCACATTATAATCGTCAGCGTGCCGCCGAAGCTGGCTCTGATTCTGCCCACTGGAACTCAGGTGGTGACGCGCGCGGACTCAAAGGAAAACGCAGCCGGCGCGATCCCTGAGGGTTCCGTCGGTGTGATTCTGCGCGCCCCCACGGATTCGACTCATTCCTATTGGGTCCGTCTTGCCGACGGCCGCGAGGGCGCATTCAGACGTGACGAGCTCACAATCCTGAAGCAACTTCAGAAGGATCCACGCGAGCAGGCCGATCCCGCCGCGCTGTTCGACTACGTGATCTACCGCTGCGTGGTGGGCTCGCGCGCCTATGGCCTGGATGAGGAACAATCGGACACCGACTACCGGGGGATCTATTTGCCCCCGAGTCACCTGCACTGGTCGCTCGCCGGTGTGCCGGGTCAGTTGGAGAACCTGGAGACCGAGGAATGCTACTGGGAACTCGAGAAGTTTCTGGTGCTGGCCCTCAAGGCCAACCCCAATATTCTCGAATGCCTTTACACTCCACTCGTCATCCTGACGACGCCGCTGGCCGACGAGCTTCGCGAAATGAAGTCGGTCTTTCTGTCCCAATTGCTCTTCCAGACCTACAACGGCTACGTGATGTCCCAATTCAAGAAACTGGAGCGAGACCTGCGCCAACACCAGACTCTCAAGTGGAAGCACGTGATGCACCTGATCCGCCTGTTGCTATCCGGGGTCACCGCTCTCAAAGAAGGCGCCATCCCTGTTCGAGTGGAGAAGGATCGTGACAGGCTTCTGGCCATTCGTCGCGGAGAAGTCGAGTGGGCCGCGGTGAACGAATGGAGGCTGTGCCTTCACCGGGAATTCGAGCAGGCATACGCCGGCACTGCACTCCCGGAGCGCCCCGATTACGAACGCGCCAACGCATTTCTCTTGAAAGCGCGCCGAAGCATGGTCACGCCATGACGTTCCCGCCCGAGTTGCGCGACGCGGTGGCTGTCCACAAGTACCCGCTCGTTTTTGCGACCATCAGCGGCGCGCACCTGTATGGCTTTCCTTCGCCCGATTCGGACTACGACCTGCGGGGCGTCCACGTCCTTCCGGTCCAGGCCGTCGTCGGGCTCGACGCGGCGGAAGAGACCGTCGAGATCGCACAACGACGCGGCAGTCTCGAACTGGATCTCGTCACGCACGACGTCAAGAAGTTCTGCGTGCTGATGTTGAGAAGAAACGGCTACGTCCTGGAACAGCTCTACTCGCCCCTGGTGGTGCACACGACCGCGGCCCACGAAGAGCTGAAGGCAATCGGCAGGGGCTGCGTCACGCGCTTCCACTCGCACCATTACCTCGGCTTCGCCGAAACCCAATGGAAGCTGTTCGACAAGGAACGTCCGCGACGCGTGAAGCCGCTTCTGTACGTGTACCGCGTCCTGCTGACCGGAATTCACCTCATGCGAACCGGCGAGCTGGAAGCGAACCTGCCCAAGTTGAACGAGGTCTTCCGCCTGCCCTACATCGAGGACCTGATCTGCCGCAAGACCGCTGGGCCGGAAAGGGCCACGCTAGGCGAAGCGGACTTCGCGTTTCACGAGGCAGAGTTCGGCCGGCTCCGCCGTGAACTGGAAGAGGCGGCCGAGCTCACCACGCTGCCGAGGGACTCCTCCGCGAGGCCCGCGCTAAACGACTTCGTCGTACGCAGACGCCTGGCGTAAGTCACCGTCCGCCGAGACTCACGCAAGATCGAAGCGATCGAGGTTCATCACCTTGTCCCAGGCAGCGACGAAGTCCTTCACGAACGTCTCCTTCGAGTCGTCACTGGCGTAGACTTCCGCGAGTGCACGGAGCTGGGAGTTCGAACCGAAGACGAGGTCGATGCGGGTGGCGGTCCACTTCATTTCGCCCGTCTTGCGATCGCGGCCCTCGTACACGCCTTCGGATTCAGGGGCCGGCTGCCACTTCGTACGCATGTCGAGCAGGTTGACGAAGAAATCATTCGTCAGCGTCCCGGGCCGGCTGGTGAAGACGCCGTGTTTGGATTGTCCGAAGTTGGCATTCAGAGCGCGCATTCCGCCCACCAGAACCGTCACCTCGGGAGCGGTCAGCGTCATCAACTGCGCGCGATCCAGCAGCAGCTCCTCCGCCGGATTTGGGTCTCCCTTGCGCTGGTAGTTGCGGAACCCGTCCGCGGCCGGCTCCAGTACGGCGAACGAATGCACATCGGTCTGCTCCTGCGACGCGTCGGTTCGCCCCGGCGAGAAGGGAACCTTCACGTTGTGGCCGCCCTTCTTCGCGGCTGCCTCGACGGCTGCGCAGCCGCCGAGAACGATCAGGTCGGCAAGCGAAACCTTCTTGCCGCCAGACTGCGCGCCGTTGAAATCCTTCTGGATCGCCTCCAAGGTCCGAAGGACCTTCGCCAGTTCGGCCGGCCGGTTGGCTTCCCAGTCCTTTTGCGGCGCGAGGCGAATGCGCGCCCCATTGGCGCCGCCGCGCTTGTCGGAGCCGCGGAATGTCGCCGCCGACGCCCAGGCCGTCGTGATCAGGTCGGAGACGGTCAGTCCGGATGCGAGGATCTTGGCCTTGAGGGCGGCAATGTCCTGCTCGCCGATCAATGCATGATCCGCGGCCGGAACGGGGTCCTGCCACAGCAACGGCTCGGCGGGAACGAGCGGGCCGAGGTAGCGCGAGTGAGGCCCCATGTCGCGGTGCGTCAGCTTGAACCAGGCCTTGGCGAACGCGTCCGCGAGCTCCTGGGGATGATCGAGGAAGCGCCTCGAGATTGGCTCATAGATCGGGTCCACCCTCAGGGAGAGGTCCGTGGTGAGCATGAACGGGGCGTGCCGCTTCGACGCATCGTGGGCATCGGGAACGGTGCCCGCTCCGGCGCCACCCTTGGGAGTCCACTGGTTCGCGCCGGCGGGGCTCTTGGTGAGCTCCCACTCAAAGCCGAACAGGTTCTCGAGGTAGTTGTTGCTCCACTTGGTTGGGGTGGTGGTCCAGGCACCCTCCAACCCGCTGCTGATCGTCGCGACGCCATTGCCGCTGCCGAAGGTGTTCTTCCAGCCGAGGCCCTGCTCTTCGATGGCGGCGCCTTCGGGTTCGGGGCCGACATACTTCCCCGGTTCGGCAGCGCCGTGGGTTTTTCCAAACGTGTGGCCGCCGGCGATGAGGGCCACCGTTTCCTCGTCATTCATCGCCATGCGGGCGAAGGTCTCCCGGATGTCCTTTGCCGCGGCGAGCGGATCCGGCTTGCCGTTGGGGCCTTCCGGATTCACGTAAATCAGGCCCATCTGAACGGCGCCGAGAGGGTTCTCGAGCTCACGATCGCCGCTGTAGCGCTCGTCTCCCAGCCACTTTCCCTCCGGCCCCCAGTAAGTGTTTTCGTCCGGCTCCCAGATGTCGTTGCGCCCGCCGCCGAAACCGAAGGTTTTGAATCCCATCGACTCCAGCGCGACGTTGCCGGTGAGGACAATCAGGTCGGCCCAGGAGATTTTTCGGCCGTACTTTTGTTTGATCGGCCAGAGCAGCCGGCGCGCTTTGTCGAGGCTGACGTTGTCGGGCCAGCTGTTGAGGGGCGCAAATCGCTGTGCTCCGGAACCCGCGCCGCCGCGGCCATCGGCGATACGGTAGGTGCCCGCGCTATGCCACGCCATACGGATGAAGAACGGCCCGTAGTGGCCGTAGTCGGCGGGCCACCAGTCCTCGGATTTCGTCATCAAGGCATGGAGGTCTTTGATCACGGCATTGAGGTCGAGGCTCTTGAATTCTTCCGCGTAATTGAACTCCTTGTCCATGGGACAGGAGAGCGGGGAGTGCCGGTGCAGGACGTTCAGGTCCAGCTGATTCGGCCACCAGGCCGCATTCGTGGTGGCCCTGGCCGTATGTCTCGGCGCGCCGCCCGTTACCGGGCACTTACTTTCGGTTGACAAGTTTTGCTCACCCATATGTTTGTTTTCCTTCGATCTAGTCTGGCCTTGCAGCGTGCCGCGGAGCGCACTTCGTGCACAGTCCCCGGAAAATGAGTTCGCATTCGCGAACGACCCGTTTGCCGAGCGAGCCCGAATCAGGCCTGGGCACGGCGTACCACTCCATGTCCTCAACCTTGCCGCAGCGGTCGCAGATGAAGTGGTGATGCCGCATGCCCGTCGCATCGAAACGCGCGGCGCGGCCCTCGACGGCCACTTCACGAACTAAACCCGCCCGCACCAGGTCCCGCAGATTGTTATAAGTCGTGGCCCTTGAAGAGCGCGGATCCACGCGATTCACGCCTTCGAAGATCTCCGCAGCCGTGGGATGCCGGTTGTGTTCCGTCAAGAATGCCATCACGGCAAAGCGCTGCGGAGTGCACCGCAACCCGCGGCCTTCCAAGGACCGTTTAATCGCCCCAGCATCCCTCAAGCCCTTAGATTATATCTAATGTGGCACTCTGTCAATGATGCTGCTCCCAAGGCCTGGCCTCCGCTGGTAGTCTGATAAGAAAGATGCGCTCGATTCTTCTGCTGGCCCTCTCCTCCTGGCTTGCCGCACAGACGCCGGCGCCTCGCTCGCCGGAATACGACGCGTTGCAGCACCGGCTTGCGCGGGGTTGGAATACTTGGGACGTTCACAGCGTCGCGGCGCAGGTTCTGCTTCCGGAGGGTTTCACCATCCGCGTTGGGCTGAAGCACAACACGGGCCTGAACTCGGACGCATTCCTCGCCGACGCGCTGATCGGCCGCCAGGGCGCGGGTGTGGAACAGGTCTTCCCGGGGCCTCACACGTGGAACGGCGGCTACACCGAATTGCGGCTGGCGTGGCGCGAGCACTCATTCCTGCTCCAGACCGCGCACGACGGGGACGACTTGGTGATGCTGGCCACGCCGCTCAGTTCGAAGAGCGCCGTTCTCCCCACGCTCGTCTTCTCCGCCGGCGTGCTCTGGAATAGCCCGGGGAGCGTCGCCCGCGACGGCAACCATATCGAGTTCCAAAACGGATCGCGCCGCATTTCCGTGTACTCGACGGCGAAAGAAACGGCCGCGCCATCCCTGCCCATCGCGACGCCGTTCTTCGCGGCGCCGTTTGACCAGCCGATCGGCCTCAGCACCGGCCGGCCGCGCTCGGTCGAACAGATCCGCGCGGTTCTCGACCGCGAGCGGCCACGCGGCACAGCCGTTTCCGAGGCCATAGAGACCGTCCTCGGCTGGGATACCATCTACGAGCCGTCTCAATCCCGCGTGGTTTCGCCCGTGAGCCGCGTCTGGTCCACCGGTTGGGGCGGCTACGTCCTGTTTGACTGGGACACGTTCTTCGCCGCTTCGATGGCGGCCGTGGGGGACCGCGACCTGGCCTACGCCGACGCCATCGAGACCCTGCGTGAGAGCACCGCGGAGGGCTTCGTTCCCAACTATGTGCGCGCGGGAGGATGGAAGAGCTTTGACCGCTCCGAACCGCCGGTCGGAGCGATTACCGTACTGGGTCTTTACCGGCAGTTCCGGGACCGTTGGCTCCTGCGTGACGCGTTCGACCCGCTTCTCGCCTGGAACCGCTGGTGGGCCGCGCGCCGCGACCGCGGCGGCTATCTGGTGTGGGGTAGCGATGAGGGCAACCGGCCATCGAACCCCGACGACAGCTCGGTCGGCACTCTGCAGGCCGCAAAGTATGAGTCTGGACTCGACAACAGCCCCATGTACGACGATGCCCCGTTCGATGCACAATCGCATCAGATGCATCTGGCCGATGTCGGACTGATGAGCCTCTACGTTGCGGACTGTGACGCACTGGCGGAGATCGCGGACGCGCTGGAAAGGAGCATGGAGGCGAAGGAACTACGAGATCGCGCCGAGCACTACCGCGCCGCTCTGCGCACGCTGTGGGATGAGAAGACCGGCATCTTTCTCAACAAGGATCTCGATACGGGCAAGTTCAGCGCGCGTATTTCGCCGACGAATTTCTATCCGCTGCTAGCCAAGGCGGCCACGCCGGAGCAGGCCGATCGCATGGTGAAGGAGCATCTGCTCAACCCGGCGGAGTTCTGGGGCGATTGGGTCATCCCTTCCATCGCGCGGTCCGATCCCGCGTTCCGCGATCAGGAATACTGGCGCGGCCGCATCTGGGGGCCGATGAACTTCCTGGTGTACCTCGGATTGCGTAACTACGACCAGCCCGCTGCCCGCAAGCAGTTGGCCGAGCGGTCGCTGGCTTTGTTCCAGAAAGAATGGACCGCGAACGGTCACGTCCACGAGAACTACAATGCGATCAGCGGGACCGGTGACGATGTCGAGAGCAGCGACCGTTTTTATCATTGGGGGGCGCTGCTCGGGTTGATTGACTATCTCGAAAAATGAAACCTTTGATCTTTGCTCTCTGTGTTGTGTCTGCGTGCGCGCAGAAGCCCGTGTGGCAGCCATCGCCGGGACATACGCAAGTGCCGATATGGCGCGGGACGGCGCCCGATCCCCAGCCTGTCGCGGGGCCGGAGACTGTGGGGACGGTGAAGGACCACCTGGTCGGCGGCAGGCCGTGGGTTTACGTGAGCAACGTGTCGCGGCCCACGATGACGGTCTATTCGCCGCAAGGAAAGAATACGGGCGCAGCGGTGGTGGTCTTCCCTGGCGGGGGCTATCAGGTTCTGGCCATCGATCTTGAAGGCACGGAGGTCTGTGACTGGCTGACGCCCAAGGGAGTCACGTGCGTGCTCTTGAAATACCGCGTGACGGATGTGGGGCCATATCCGAAATCGGGGCCGTATCCGGAATCACCGATGGCGCTGGAAGACGCGCAGAGGACGGTGGGGCTGGTGCGCTTCCACGCGGCGGAGTGGCACATCGATCCGCACAAGATTGGCGTGCTTGGATTTTCGGCAGGCGGTCATCTGTCGGCAGCGATGAGCACGCACTTTGAGAAGCGTTTGTACCCGGCCGTCGATGCCGCGGACAAGGAGAGTTGCCGCCCCGATTTTGCGGTAGTTGTTTATCCGGGCCATCTGTCGTTGTCCGCGGCGCAGTGGGATGCCAAGCAAGGGAAAACGAAGTTAGTGGTTCCTCAGGCGGATCCTCTTTCGATTGGAGAGTTGGCGTTGAACCCCGATCTCCATATCACCAGCCAGACGCCGCCGACGTTCCTGCTGCAGGCGGAGGATGACCACATCGACAATGTCAACGACTCGCTGTCTTACTACGTCGCGCTGAAGAAGGCTGGGGTTCCCGTGGAGATGCATTTGTACGCGCAAGGCGGGCACGCGTTCGGGCTGCGGCGCACGAAGTTTCCGATTACGGGATGGCCGCAGTTAGTGGAGAAGTGGCTGGGGACGCTGGGGATGATTCCGGAGTGACAAATACCTGCATCCTTCATGCACTTGCCAGCATCCGATGAATCTTACATACTTCTATCGGGGGGTTTTGGGTCATGGACTCCGTTTTGGCGCTGCATAGATTTCACTTCGCCTTCACCATCACGTTCCACTACCTTTTCGCGCAGCTCACCATGGGCCTTGCCCTGCTGATCTTCGTGCTGAAGTCAATCGCTCTGAAAACCGGGGACGACCGTTATCACCACGCCGCCCGCTTCTGGATCAAGATCTTCGCCATCACCTTCGCGGTCGGAGTGGTCACCGGCATTCCCATGGAATTCCAGTTCGGCACCAACTGGTCGCGCTTTTCCCGGTACGCGGGCGGCGTCATCGGGCAGACCCTGGCCATGGAAGGCGTCTTCGCCTTCTTTCTCGAGTCCAGCTTCCTGGGTCTTCTGATTTACGGCGAGAACCGGCTCAGCCGCAAGCTCCACTGGCTCGTCTCGCTGGTCCTTTTCGCGGGCACCTGGCTCTCCGGCTTCTTCATCGTGGCCACCGACGCGTGGATGCAGCACCCCGTCGCGTACGCGCCCGGCCGCGACGGCGTCGTCCTCAGCAGCTTCTGGGGCCTGATCCTCAACCCGTGGACGTTCTGGATGTACCTGCACAACATGCTCGGCACCGTGGTCACGGCGTCTTTCGTCATGGTCTCGGCCGGCGCCTTCTACCTGCTCGCCCAGAAGCAGGGGGAATACGGCCGCATCTTCGTGCGCACTGGCGTGATCGTCGCCGCGATCACTTCGGTCCTCATGCTGTTCCCCACCGGCGACCGGCAGGGCGTCATGGTCACGCGCTACCAGCCCGTCACCCTAGCCGCCATGGAGGGCCTGTTCGAGAGCGTCAACGGGGCGCCCATCGCCATCCTCGGCCAGCCGGATATGGAGAAGCAGAAGCTCGACAATCCCCTCCTGGTCCCACGCGCCTTGAGCTTCCTCACCTACCAGGAGTGGGCCGCGCACGTCAAAGGCCTCGACGCGTTTCCTGCGGAGGACCGCCCCGATAACATCCCCCTGCTGTATTACAGCTATCACATCATGGTGGGCCTGGGGACCCTGTTCATCGCCGTCATGCTGGTGTCTCTGTGGATGCTCCGCCGGGGGAGTATGTATGAGTGCCGCCCCTGGCTCTGGGTGCTGATGCTCTCGCTCCCGTTCCCCTTCATCGCCAACACCGCCGGCTGGATGACCGCCGAGCTCGGGCGCCAGCCCTGGCTGGTTTACGGACTCATGCGCACGGCCGCTGGCCCGTCGATGCAGGTTTCGAGCGGCAACACGCTGTTCACCCTGATCGGCTTCATGGGGATGTACACGCTTCTGGCGATGCTGTTTCTGTTCCTCATGCGCCGCGAGTTCGAGCATGGTCCCGAGCCGGAGTTCGAAAACACCGAGCCCCTTTCGGGCGGAGCGGGCCGCGGCCCGCGTGGCGCTTCTGCCCCATTGTCTTAACCAAGGAGCCACTATGGGAACCGTCTGGTATTGTCTGGTCGCACTCATGATCGCCGGTTACGTCATCCTCGATGGCTTCGACCTCGGGGCCGGCATCCTCCACTTCTCCGTCGGCCGCACCGAGTCGCAGCGCCGCCGCGTGATCCGCTCCATCGGTCCGGTCTGGGACGGCAACGAGGTCTGGCTCCTCGCCGCCGGCGGCACGCTGTACTTCGCCTTTCCCAACCTGTACGCCCAGAGCTTCTCGGGCTTCTATCTGCCGCTCATGATGGTGCTGTGGCTGCTGATCACGCGCGGCATCGCCATCGAGTTTCGCAACCATCTGGAGGACAACCTGTGGCGTCCCTTCTTCGACGCCCTGTTCATGCTGGCCAGCGCTTTGCTCGCGATCTTTTACGGCGCGGCGCTGGGCAACGTCGTTCGCGGCGTGCCTCTCGATGGCAGCGGGAGCTTCTTCCTGCCGCTCTGGACCGACTTCCAGCCCGCGGGCAAAGCCGGCATCCTCGATTGGTACACCGTTCTGGTGGGCCTGCTGGCCTTCGTCACGCTTACCGTCCACGGCGCTCTCTGGATCGCGCTCAAGAACGAGGACCTGCTGCAGCACCGCGCCCGCATCATCGCGAAGTGGGCCTGGGGCGCCGTGGCGCTGCTCACCGCCGTCGTCACCCTAGCCACATTCCGCGTCCAGCCGCTGGTGCTCCACAACCTGACTACCTATCTCTGGGGCTGGGTCTTTCCCGACCTAGCGCTGGCCGGTCTCATCGCCACGCTGGTCTTCATCCTGCGCGGCGACGACCTGAAGGCGTTCCTCTCTTCCTGCGCCTTCATCGCCGGCATGTTGACCAGCGCCGTATTCGGCATCTACCCTTACGTGCTGCCGTCGAACACCGACCCGCGGCTCGGCCTCACCATCGCCAACACCCAGACCGCTCCCTACGGTCTCTCCGTGGCGCTGGTCTGGTTCATCCCCGGCATGCTGCTGGTGGTGGCCTACTCGGTCTTCATCTACCGCCACTTCGCGGGGAAGGTGCGGCTGGAGGAGGACGGGTATTAGCCAGCGGACGGAGGGCGGGGCCGTACTCGGCTTTCGATAAGCTATTGGCTCCGCTGAACCGGGCCGCCAGCGCGAGATGAACTCAGCGTGGTGTCGCGCACCACGACCAGGAGGCCCGGCCACTCTAGTTCGTCGAACCGCTCAATAGCAAGAATCACTGCCTGGTGAATCCTGGTGCGGTTGGGTTGCCGCAAACGAACTACGAGAATCCCTGGGTGCGGGACGGCTCGATACTCTGTGAAGCCCTTGTCGGTGGTGATCAGCGCACGGCCCTCAAGCAGCGCCATGCTCCAGAGATCGATATCCGGCAAGCCTTGCTCGGGAGTCCCGCGGATGTCTTTGACGTCGTGGCCCAGTTCGCGGAGATGCCCGACCGTCATCCGTGGGATGTTCTCATCCACCAGGATCTTCATCCATCACTGACCGGCGACCTGGATAGGCGTGACCTGTTCTTCCGCAAGCTCGGCCGCGTAGTCGAGGCAAGCCATGATGTCTTCGCGGCTGAGCGAGGGATACTCGGCAAGCAGGTCGTCGACCGAGTCGCCATTGGCCAGCATGCGCACCACCTGGTGCACGGCAATCCTCGTGCCCTTTACACATGCTTGACCGTGACACACCTTCGGATCGATGGTTATGCGGTCGAACGCCATAACACCTCTGAATCCAGTGTACCCCCGCACTGCCAGCGGTTCACCTCTGGTCTGCCGAAGGCACTCCCGCGCTACGGGCCGGCACGCGGCGCTAGGCCTCTGTAAGAACCGGTCCGGGTAGTCGTCTCTCCTTTTAGCAGGAGCGCACCGAGATGCGTTGCCCCAAGTGTCACGCCAGGATAGACACCGCTCACGTAGATCCTCTTCCTGGCTTCGAGCATCCGGCGGTTTTAGTCCTCCGTCGGATGACCTCCGCCGTCGGTATGTTCGACTACCTGGCCATAGGGTCGCAAGACCTCTGTCCGCATTGTGGAGTGAAGCTATATGTCGTCGACAATTGGCGCAACGTGCGTGCGATCGCCTGTGTGGCATTGGCCATCTTTGTCAGCTATCGGTGGTTCCCAAGCCAGGAATGCTGCGGTGCCACGGAGATGGAATTGTGGGTTGCGTTGTGTTGTGCCTGGTTCGTGGCCTCGGGGGCGCTTGCCTTGTGGCTGCTCAGCATCTCCGCCAGACTCCTTCCCTTGCACTTCGAACTCATTCCTCAGGACGGTCCCCTTCGCCCGGGTTTGTGAGAGGCGTCATGGTCCCTCGAGGTCAAGTTAACTTTCTTTTATAAACCGCACGTCCGTTGTGGTATAATCGGTTCGCGTTGCTTCAGGTCTTTGCTTTGAATCGGTTTTGGCATTTACCGCTGTGGGAGTCCTCGCTAGTCGGTGTACTTCACGGGTCCGTGTCCAAGCCTGTTCGGAGTCCTGCGCTTGGAGTCTTGACGCGAACAAAAGGGGAAAGTTTAAGGAAGCTCAAGTAACATGAAGGAAAAAGGAACTGTGAAGTGGTTTAACGCCGCCAAGGGTTTTGGTTTCATCCAGCGTGAGAGCGGCGAGGATGTTTTCGTCCATTTCAGCGCCATCAGCATGCCAGGGTACCGGTCGCTGGACGAAGGCGCTCAGGTTGAGTTTTCTGTCAAGCGAGGTCCGAAGGGGCTCCAGGCAGAAGACGTCACGCTCGCGAACTAGGGTTCTCCCTCTATTTTGAATACCCGCCGCGCTCCGGGCAGGTCCTCTGTCTGGAGCGCGTGCGTTGTGTTGCACCGGCCGGCGATTTCGGCTACTGTACGTACAGCATGCCCCATTTCTTCTATCCGGTACTGAACGCCTTGAGCGAAGGCCGGGTCATTAGAAAGGTTGCGGCACTGGCACTCAGGATTCTGGGCGTCGTCCTTGCTTTGGGCGGCCTGGTCCTGGTGATCGAAATCCTCAAGTATTCCTTCCGTCCCGACACGACCATCGAGGCCACGCTGGGTGGGCTTGTGTTCTCCGTCATTCTGCTCGCTGCCTTCGCCTGTGTGGTTGAGATCCACTTTTACCACGCGAGCAACATCGCGCAACTGGGCGAAACCAGCTTTGCCGTGATTCCGGTGGTGTCGATTCTGTGCCGGCTGACGGGAGAAGTTTACGCTACGCTGCTGGTGGGCGTCGGCTTCGGGGGCTGCGCCTTTCTGTGGCTCGCCAAGGTCAGCCCGCTAGCGTTCTTAGGAGCGTTGGGGGGCCTGCTGCCGGCCTCCAATCTGGAAGCCAGTTTCCTGGGCGGAGCATTGCTGCTGGTCGAGATGTGCCTGCTGGCGCTGGCCGTGCTGGCGGGCTTCTACGCTGCGGCGGAAGGACTGCTCCTCGCGGTGGACGTGGCGGACGATGTCCGCCGGCTGAGCGGGCAGGCAGGTCCGGCTCCGGCTGCCGCGCCGCCGGCTGCGGTGGGTTCCGCGGCGCCGGGCGACTTCTGCAAGGTCTGCGGAGCGGTGTGGGTGGCCGGCAATAACTTCTGCGGCAACTGCGGTTCGCGGATGTGAGCGGCCCGTGGCAAACTGAAGCTTACCCCGCGGACAGCCGATAGAAGGGTGAGGAGGTTGTGGCGTGCGGAAGATGCTTTGGGCTGTGGTCATCGCCGCGTCTCTGAGCGGCGTTCCGACCTCGCTCGCGGTCGCGTCGCCGACCCCTGCCGCCTGCGGACGCGCGAAGCAGAAGAAGGCCAAGCTCTACAAGCCAGGCAAGTACAAGGTAGGCAAGTACAAGGTGAAGAAGCTCGGCAAGCGTTCCCAGTACAAGGTCAGGCCGTCGGTTGCCCCTTCGCCAAGGCCGACTTCACAGCCCGCGCCAGATCCTGGGCCAGGTAGGGCTTCTGAATAAATCCCGACATCCGGGCCCCACCGAAGGGACGAAGCGCCTCGTCTTCTGAGTAGCCGCTGGAGATGAGAACGTCGAGGCCAGGCGACAACTCACGGAGGTGCGCCAGCGTCTCCGCACCGCTCATCCCGGGCAGGCCCGAATCCAGAATGACGAGTTGGATCCGGTCCCGCTGCGACCGGACGGCTTCGATCGCCGTCGGGCCGTCCACCGCCACCACGACCCGGTGACCCTGGCGCTCGAGGGAGCGCTTGCCGAGGTCGCGCACAACTTCTTCATCGTCGACGAGCAGGATAGCGCCCTGGCCGGCCAGATCCTCTTTCTTCCGCGGCTTGTGGTGGATTCTGGAGGCTGGGGCCCCCACGGCCGGGAACAGTACTCGGAACGAGCTGCCGCTGCCTGACGCCGTCACGAGGCGGATCGCACCCTTGTGGCTGCGCACGATTCCGGCGACGGCCGCCAATCCCAGACCCCGCCCCTGGAACTTCGTGGTGAAGAACGGATCGTAAATGCGGCTCATGGCTTCGGCGCTCATCCCGCAGCCGGTGTCGCGCACCTCGAGGAAAACGTGGTGGCCAGGCTGGATGGGCCAGCCTTGCAGTTCGTCCCCGAGTTCGGCGGCAGAGACCTCCTGCTCTCCCGTCGCTACCGACACCACGCCGGCCTCGTCGCCGATCGCCTCGGCCGCGTTCAGGGCCAGGTTCATGAACACCTGCTGCATCTGGCTGGGATCGGCTTCGACCGCCGGAATCGCGGAGGAGAGATCGAAGTGCCAGGCGATCTTCTTCGAGACCGAGCTCTGCAGCAGGACGGTGGTCTCCCTTACCATAGCCGTCAGGTCCACTTCCTCGAGAACGAACTGGCCCTTACCGGCGTACGCGAGCATCTGGCGCGTGAGATGCGCCGCCTGTTCGCCTGATCGGATGATGCCGTGCAGGATGCCGGCGAGCGGGCTCCCCTGCGGGAGCATGTCCTCGGCCAGGCTGGCGTTCCCGATGACTCCCACCAGCAGATTGTTGAAGTCGTGGGCGATCCCCCCTGCCAGCAGTCCGATGCTCTCGAGCTTCTGGGACTGGCGGACATTCTCCTCGGCCCGCTTCCGCTCGGTGATGTCGAGGTTCACGCCGACGAAGCGGGCGGCCTTGCGATTCTCTCCTTCGCCCTCGAAGTACACGCGCCCATGCGAGGACACCCAGCGCACGGAGCCATCCGGCCAGACGACGCGGAATTCCTGGTGGTAGGCGCCGCCGGCGGCGCCGGCGATGGCTCGCTCGACGGCCTGGTTGGTGGCGGTGCGGTCGTCGGGGTGAATGCAGTTTATGGCTGAGTTGTATTCGACCCGCGTGCCCGACGGGATGCCGAACAGGTTCCGGCAGCGATCGTCCCACACAACCTCTCCGGTGGTGAAGTGGTAGTTCCACGCTCCGAGTCCGCCTGCTTCGAGCGCGAGGCGGCGCTGTTCGGCCGCTTGAAGCACGGCTTCTTCCGCACGCCTGCGGTCGGTGATATCGACCACGATGCCGGTGAAGCGAACCGTCTGGCCGGCTGCATCGCGCAAAGGCCGGCCACGGGCCAACAGCCAGCGTTCCGTTGCGTCCCGATCGCGTACACGGAACTCAACCTCGAGAGCGGCCCCGTTGCGCGCGGCCTCCTGCGCCGCCCGTTCCGCACGTTGCCGGTCTTCGGGGTGGATCAGCTGGCGCCAGGCCTCGTAGGATGGTTTCACGCTGTGCGGTTCCAGACCATAGACCTTCCAGAGTTCCTCCGACCACACGTTCTCGTTGGTCCGCAGGTCCCATTCCCAAGCTCCGGCATGGGCGCCATCGTAGGCCAGGCGCAAGCGCTCCTCGCTCTCGCGGAGGGCCTGTTCCGCCTGCGCGTGAGCAGCCCTCAGTCGAAGCACGGTGATGCCATAGGCGAGGTCGCCGGCCAGCTCGGCCAGCAGCTCGATCTCATCGTCCGGAAAGCCGTCAGGTTCGCGGGCGTATATCGTAAGGGCGCCGAAGGCCTGTCCCCCGGCCAGCAGAGGCAGCGCGGCCGAAGAAGCGTACCCGCGGCGCGTCGTCTCCGCACGCCAGGGCAGGAACAGGGGATCGGTGAGCATGTTGCGGCAGAGACGTACCTGGCCGGTGCGGATGGCCGCGCCGGTAGGACCGCGGCCGCGCTCGGTGTCGGCCCAGGTGACGTTCAGGCTGGCCAGATATCCCTCGTCCAAGCCGAAGAAGGCCGCGGGGCGAACGGTCCGGGCTTCATCCTCCTCCCGAAAGCCGACCCACACCATCGCGTACCCACACTCCTCGACAACGATCTTGCAGGTCTCTTCGAGCAGCGCGGCTTCGTTGGTGGCCACCAGGAGGGCCTGATTGCTCCGCCCGATCGCCCTCAGAGCGCGGTTGAGCCTGCGCAGCTTTCCGGCCTCCTGCGCGCGGCCTTCCTCCGCCTGCTTGCGCGCGGTGGCGTTCAATGTGACGCCCGCGAACCGAACCACCGCGCCCCTCTCGTCATAGGAGGCGCGTCCGCGATCCGCCAGCCATCGTACGGCCCCATCCGGACAGACGACCCGGTATTCGGTATTGAAATCGCCGCGCTGCTCGAGGGCGGCGTTCCACTCCCGAACCACGCGCTCGCGGTCGTCCGGGTGCAGCGCGGCCTGCCAATCCTCGAGGGTGACGCGGTCGTCCGGAGACCGGCCGAGCAGGCGCTTCCAGGTGGCATCCACGACCAGATCGGGGCTCCCCGGTGTCCAAGAGCAGATGCCTATCTCCGCGGCTTCGGTGGCCAGTTGCAGACGCTCGGTTACACGCCGGATTTCCTCGGCCGCGCGCTGCCGCTCATAGGCGAGATTCGTCTCAGCCTCCGCCTCGCTGACTCGGGCCTGGGCGCGATGCATTCTTTCGGAGATCCAGGAAACGGCGACGGCACTCAAGGCGAAAAAGGCAAGCCCCCACGCATCGGCGGCGTGGTGAATGGTGAGCTGGCCAACCGGCTCAATCCAGAAAAAGGCCACAGCCAGGGCGGAAAGCAGCGTCGCCAACAGCCCCGCCGGGAATCCCCCGTAGAGGGCGGCCAGGATCACGGCCGGGTAGAACGTAATGTAAGGCACGCCCGTTCCGAAGAACCCGAACGGCCACACCCTCATGCCCGCGGCGAGGGCGACGGCGAGCGCTGCGAACGAATATCGCAGCCACGCCCGGCGATTTGCTCGTTGGAAAAGCATGCTTGGCGGCAGCGTCAGGCTGAGCCGCGTACGCTGGCGCGACCTTGACGTTCGCCAGCCTATCAATTGTACTTGAAGGTCGTGTGGTCGCGGTATGAATCGCGGGGGTTTGTGCGGGCGTTTGCGCCGCTGGGCGGGCCGCGGTCCGCCTCCCGATGGACAGGAGGCTGGCGGCGAGCGATTATAGAGTGTTGTCCAGATACGGGATTCGCAGGTCTGTAGCAAAAGGAGGGCCCATGACAATCGGGCGAAAGTTGTTTGGGGGAATCGTAGCGGCCAGTTGCATTCTGGCTTTGCAGGCTCGGGTGGCGAGCGCCGCGGGCAATCCGCCCGAACAGTTGAGAGTGGTCCGCTTGAACGTGGTGGCGACCGACAGCGCCGGCAAGCCGGTCGGCGACCTGACGGCTGACGACATCAAGGTGCGCGACCAAGGCAAAGACCGCCGCATCTCGCTGTTCCACGCCAATGTGGTGCCCCCGGCGGTGGCGGGCGAAATCTCAAACCGGTTCATGCCCACCGTGCGTCCCCCCACCATCATCCTGATCGACCTGCTGAACCCCGAGCGGGTGGCGCAACTCCAAGCTCTCAAGGACCTGCGCGCGACCCTGGAGCAGGTCAAGTCGGGAGAGTCCCTGTTTCTGTACAGACTGAACGTGGATGGGACCGTAGAGCCGCTGCACTCCGTGGAAGACTGGGCCAAGACGGATTGGATGAAGGACGCTGGGCCCATGCTCGACAAGGCCGGGAAGGAAGCCGGTATGCCCAAGCCCGCCGGCCAGACCGTGGAAGGGACCACCAAGGAAACCTATGTTGCGCTGGAGACGCTGAGCACGAAGCTGGCCGCGTTCCCCGGGCCGAGACAGATCGTCTGGCTCAGCTACAACATACCGAACGTGCTGCCATCGCAGGCTACCTCAGACGGAGGCAGGGCCCAGACGGACTACAAGGATGTGGTCGGCGGGATCGGTGCGAAGTCGAGTCGGATGGAGGACTCGGTCGGGGTGCCATGGGCACCGGGATCGGGCGACACCAGCTGCAAGACCGGCATCTGGGTCGATTGCGCGCTGTACGTTCCCCACCTGACGACTACGCTCGAAAAGAACAACACCAGCATCTACAACATCAACTACGAGGGCACCCTGGACCCGGGCTGGGTGCACGGCAACGAGCAGTTTGCCAATGCCGTCGCGGGGCGGTGGTTCCAGAAGGACACGCTTTCTACCGCGCTCACGCAAGCGGCTGCCGACGCGCAAGGCGGCTACGCGCTCGCATTTGAGCAGCCGAAGGAAGGCTGGGACGGCAAATACCACGCGTTGAAGCTGATCTGCTCGCGCAAGGGCGTCACCCTTGTGACCAGGGATCACTTCTTCGCACCCAAAGACACCAGAGACGCCGCCACCAGGGAGCAGGGGGCGCTGGTGGCCGCGTTTAACGCACCCGGGAACGTGGACGATATCGGGCTGCGCGCCTCGCTGGCGCCCGGCGCGGACGCAAGCTCCCTCCGCCTCAAGATCCGCGTGGACGCGGCGGATTTGCATCTGACTCGTCACGGGGATGCCTACGACGGCCAGGTGACGGTCTCCTGGGTGAGGTACGGCGCCGCGGGACTGGTGGGCGCGCCCGGCATGGCGCATCCGCCGGTGCACTTCTCGGCCGCGGAGATCGGCTCGGCGATGAAGGATGGGATCCAAATCGACCAGGACGTTCCGGTCGATGGCACGATCAAGGCGATCCGTCTGTTTGTGGTGGATCGCACCACTTGCATCGCAGGGTCGCTGTTCATCCCGCTCGGCCGCTGACCGCTTTCCGGCAACCGGACCGCCGCGTCAGAGCAGAATGGCGCGGCGGGTCCAACTCATTCCGAGCGGGGGCGGTTCTTGGCCTGCTCCATCGCGATCTGGTTGATGTGAGACAGGGTCCGGGAGCCCGAAGCGCCTTCGATCGCCTTCACCGCTATGTCCTGAACCTGCTGCTTGGCCTCTGTGAGCTGCTTCTCCAGTGCTTCGATCTGTGACGACTGGCGCGCGACCAGTTCTTCGAGGGTCTTGACGCGCATCTCGGAAACGCGTTTTTCGGTGTCGGAGTCCTTCTTGAGCAGCACCATTTCCTGCTGGCTCGTGGCCTGCGCCGTGCGCACGGCGTCCGCGGCGGCGCGGTCGACTTCAGCCTTGAGCCGGTCGGGGAATTGCGCCACCTGCTGCCGGAGGCTTTCCGTCTCCTGCTCGGTCTGACGGAGGGCCGCTTCGCGCTGATGCCAGGTCTTATCGAGCTGCTCCTGCTTCTCGGCGTTCTTGCGCTCGAGCACGCGCTGTTCCTCGTCGTATTTGTCCTGGGTCTTCTTGCGCTCGATGGCCTTCTTGTATTCGTAGTCCTCGATCTCGCGCTGGCGCTGCTTCTTGAGGGCTTCTTCCTGTTCCCGGCGCTCGCGTTCGGCGACGCGGGCCTCCTCCTCCCAGGCGGCGCGCTGAGCCGTGATTTCGGCGGCCAGACGTTCCCGCTCCAGGGCGTAGTCGTGCACCATCTGATCGAGCGCCGTGGCGGCCACGTCGATCTTGTGGAGGCGCTCGATCTCGCGCTTCTCGCTGGCGATCGCCTCGCGCACGGTGGCGAGGCGCTCGACCTCATCGACGAGTTTGGAGGAGATGCCGGCCAGGGCGCGGGACACTTCCAGGCCCAAGGCGCTGATGTGCTCCACAACTCCCTCGACGGAAACCCCATCGACGGCCTGGCGCACTTCGGCCTCGCGGACCGCGGCGGCCTGCGCGGTCTTGGCATCCGCGGACTGATGCGAGGCCTCGACCTCGGACTGGATACTCTCGAATTCCTGGAAGACTTCGGCTTTCGGCTTGCGCTGCCGCGCGACGGGTTTGGCTGGTTTAGATGGCATCTGGGTCTCCTCTCTGAATCCGGTAGCTTAGCAGGGTTCGACGGGGAAACGGAAGCGCGCGCCGGCACCGGCGACGGAAGGCGGATCTCCGCTCGCTCACATTCGCGGTTCGGTGTCCTCTTGCCACGCCACTTGTTATAGTTGAGGGGGCGCATGAATCTGCCGAACCTGCTGACGCTGCTCCGGATCTTCTTCGTGCCACTGCTGGTGGCGGCGCTGGTGCAGGATCGGATGTATTTCTCCGTCGGCGGGGTGCACGTCAGCCACGATCTTGTGGCGCTGGGAATCTTCCTTGTGGCTTCGGCGACGGACTTGCTCGACGGCTACCTGGCGCGCCGCTGGAAGCAGGTGACCACGGTCGGCACGCTGCTCGACCCGATCGCGGACAAGCTGCTGATTTCGGCGGCTCTGATCGCGCTGGTGCAGGTGCGCGTGGTGTCGGCCTGGATTGTGGTCCTGATCGTGGGCCGCGAGTTCGCGGTGAGCGGACTGAGAAGCATCGCCGCATCGGCGGGCTACACGATCCGGGCGAGCG
This sequence comes from Bryobacterales bacterium, assembly GCA_963841635.1. Taxonomy (GTDB): domain Bacteria; phylum Acidobacteriota; class Terriglobia; order Bryobacterales; family Bryobacteraceae; genus DASWZN01. Next base: position 4,172,374 of record CAWJDO010000002.1, on the reverse strand, counting down.
AGTTGGGCAAGACCAAGATGGTCTCGCAGGTGGTGGCCGTGTCGCTGTGCCTGCTGGGTATGCACTGGAAGGTTATAGCGCCGTGGGCGATGTGGTGGATGTGGCTGGTGGTGGCATTCGCCATGATCTCGGCGGCGGACTACTTCCTGAAGTTCTGGCGCAGGGTGAGCGACGAGATCAAGCTGCGCGGGCGGCGCGAGCTTCTGCTGCTCGAGCGCGAGCGGACGCGCTCGGCGAGGCTCGAAGCGCGGCGGGCGCGCGGCAGAGCGCCGGTGTCGCCGGCTCACAAGGGTCTGTAGCTGCGGCTACGCCACTTCAACGAACTTAGCGGCCGGGGTCCCGCAGATGGGGCACTTCTCGGGCGGAACTCCGAACTCGATGTTGCCGCAGAAGGGGCAGAGGTAGAAGCGGGCCTCGGACAAGTCGGCTCCTTGCGCGGCGGCTTCGAGTGCCTTCTTATAAAGCTTGGCGTGGACCGCTTCGGCTTTCAGCGCGAAACCGAACATCACCTTGGCGCGATGGCCTTCGGCCTCGGCCTGGGCGAGCATGGGCGGGTACATCGACGTGTACTCGAAGGACTCGCCCTCGATGGCGGCCTTCAGGTTGTCCGCGGTAGAGGCGATCCCAGCGAGGCTTTTCAGGTGGCCCTCGGCGTGGATGCGCTCCGCTTCGGCGGCGGTGCGGAACAGGCGCGCGATGTGGGGCATGCCGTCCTGCTCGGCCTTCTTGGCGAAGGCGCGATATTTCTGGTTCGCCTGGCTCTCTCCGGCGAACGCCTCTTTGAGGTTATCCGTTGTGTTCATGGAATTCACGCTCCGAATCTCTTGAGGAACGAGGATAACACGAAGGAGGCAGGAGTCAGGAGATAGGAGGGGCGAGGCAGGAGGCGCTCAGGGCTGGTCGGTTGTGGCCGCGGGCGCGGTGGGGGCGACGACCTGGAATCCCGAGGGGGTGAACTGGACGGTGCGGACCTGTCCCTCGGGGCCGAGTTCGCCCAGCGGCTTTCCGTTGTACGTCGCTGCCAGCGCGGCTGCGTTGCCGGTGCGCAGCGTCAGCAAGGCCTTGGCTTCGAACACCCGTGCCTCGTTCGGCTGCAGCACGCCGCTATAGACGGTCTTGCCGTCACTGACGACGCGTACCCAGGCTTCGGAGGTGGCCCGAAGCTCCAGATGGATGCTCGGAGCTTCCGCCGCGGGGATAGAAGGCGGGGGCTGTCTGGGTTCCGCCGGCGACGGCTGGCCGGGTTCGGGCGTGGGCGTCGTCGCGGGCTCGGCGGCGGGGGTCTCGACGAGCGGCGTCGCGGTGGGAGTGGCTGCTTCGGGAGAAGGGGTGGGGGTTGCCGCGGGCAGCGGCTCTGGGGTCGGCGATGGCGCCTGGACGGTCGAAGCCTGTTGGGATTTGGCCGCCGTCGCCCTCGTCCTCTGCCAGAGACTATAGATGGCGGAGCAGGCCGCCAGGATCAGCAGGAACGCGACCAGCGAGCCGAGCGGCTGCCGGCTCGGGCTGGGGCGGGCGGAGGGGACGGGCTGCGGCCGCGCGACGACTTCCGGCATTGGAGCCGCCTGCTGGTCCTCTTCCGCGGCCGGGTGCCCAAAACCGGCCACTCGCCTCAGCTCCGACTCGAATTCCTCTTCGTCAAGCCCCAGAGCCCGGGCGTACTGGCGGACAAAACTGCGGGCGAAGAAGCTGCCGGGTAGCCTGTCGAAGTCATCCGACTCGATGGCCTCCAGCATCAGCGGGGTGATCTTGGTCAATTCGGCGATCTGCTCCAGATCCAGCCCTTGCCGGAGGCGTTCTTGCCGCAGTCTTTCGCCGATGGAGTTCATTGGAGAGGCCGAAACCTCCGTGTTCATGTTACCAAAGGGTGGTCGATGGTCGATGGTGGATAGTCGATGGTGGTGGACGCGGCACTATCGGCCATCCACCGTCGGCCATCCACCGTCGGCCATCCACCGTCGGCCATCCACCAGGTCATTCATGGCGTTACACTTTTCTCAGAGAGTCGTCCAATCAGCAGGTGGCGGTCCTTACGTGAACTCGGAAGCCGCGCCGGCGATGAACCGGCCTTCGCCCATCGACGCGGATGAGGCGGCGCTGATCCGGGCAGCTCAGAAAGGCGACCATGAAGCCTTCGAGCGGCTCGTTCACGCCTATGACCGCGGTGTGCTTCAGATCGCCATGAACCTGCTACGATCAGCCGACGACGCTCACGATATCTACCAGGAAGCGTTCCTGCGGGTGTTCAAAAACCTCCACCTGTTCCGGCTGGACTCGAGCTTCAGCACCTGGCTGTACCGGATCGTGACGAACCTGTGCCTGGACCAGATGCGCAAGCGGAAGACGCGGCGCGAGGAGTCCTCGGTGGTGGAGACCGAAGACGGGCCGCGGGACCGGCTGGATATGGTGGCGGAAGGCAGGGAGTTGGGGGATCCGCAGCGCTCTCTGATCAGCCGGCAGTTGAGATCCCGAATCAACCGGGTGTTGGACGAGCTCACGGAAAAGGAGCGCCTGGTTTTCGAGCTGCGGCATTACCAGGGCATGCGGCTGAGGGCTATCGGCGAAACGCTCGGCACCAGCGAAGAGGCCGCCAAGATGTGTCTGTTTCGCGCCACGCAGAAAATGCGCGTGGCGTTGGGAGATTTTGTATGACTTGCGAATTGGCAAAGAAGAATGCAGCGCTGTTTCTCTACGGCGAGCTGACGATCGAAGAGGAGCAGGCCTTCCAGGACCATATCGAAACCTGCGCGGATTGCGGCCGGGAATTCGAGACGGAGAAGCGGGTGCAGGCGGCGCTCAACCGGAACGAAGTGGCCATCGATCCCGCTCTGCTCGTGCGCTCGCGGCGCGAACTTGGGTTGCGCCTGGAGAACGCCCGCATGCGGCGGGCGGGGCTCGTGGCGTGGCTGCGGCGCCTGTCCGATCTGCGTATGGCGGCCCTGGCGAGACCGGCCGCGGCCGTGGCGTTGGTGGCGCTGGGGTTCTTCGGGGCCCGTCTGACCGCGACGAAAGCGGCGCCGGCGCGCGAAGTTGCCGGACTGGCGTCGGCGGATCCAGGGGTGTTGCGGGTGCGGTATCTCGAGCCAGGTCCCGCCGGGCGGGTGCAGTTGGTGGTGGACGAGACGCGGCAGCGAACGATATCCGGCACGGTGGACGACGACCAGATCCGAAGGCTGCTGATGGCGGCCGCGCGCGAATCCACCGATGCCGGTTTGCGCGCCGAGTCGATGGACGTTCTGAAGGCCGAGCGCTCGGCCGGCGAATTGCGGCCGGTGCTGCTCTATGCGTTGCAGCACGATTCCAATCCCGGTGTCCGGCTGAAGGCTCTGGACGCGCTGAAGCCCTACGGCGCCGAGGCCGATGTGCGCGCGGCGCTGACCCAGGTTCTTCTGACCGACGATAACCCGGGCGTGCGAGCGCAGGCCATCGATCTGCTCGTGGAGCACAAGGGCGGGATGACCGCCGGGGTGCTGCAGCAAGTGGTGCAGAAGGAGAACAACAGCTACGTGCGCTTGCGTTGCCAGCGCGCACTCGAGGACATGAACGCATCGGTGGGGACTTTCTGATGATTCGTAGCGTATGGCTGGCGCTTGCCTTCACACTGGCGGCGCTGGCGCAAACAAGTTCGGGGCCGGTACGTGAAGGCGGCTATTGGGTGGACACTATCGCCGGCGCGGTGTCTGCCGGAGAGAGCGTGCGGGTGGCTACGGCCGGGGCGGTGCACATACAGGGCGAGCAGCGCGGGGACATCGCGTATTCGCTCAAGCGGCGTGTGCGGGCGCGGGACGAGGCCTCGGCGCGGATGCTGCTGAATGCCATTGTGGTGAAGGCCGTGCGCGAGGGCGTGCGGACGGTTTTGGAGGTCACGGGTCCCGATCCGCGGTCGGCGGCGGATCTTCGCATACGCGTTCCGCGGAAGCTCCGCGACGTCTCGGTGGAATCGCGCGGCGGCGCGATCGAGATCGCCGATTTGGACGGTGCGGCGCGGGTGGCCACGGCCGCCGGAGCCGTGGGCGTCAACCGGATCCGCGGAGGCGTGGCGGTACGGACCGGAGGCGGAAACGTGCGGCTCGACGAGATCGGCGGCAGCGTGGAGTGTTTCACGGCCGGCGGAACCATTACCGCCGGGCTGCTGCGCGGCGATGCGACACTCGCCACCGGCGGTGGCGAGATTATGGTGCGCGAGGCGCGAGGCATGGTGAAAGCCCGGACGCTGGGCGGCAATATCCGGATCGAGCGGGCCAATAAAGGCGTCCAGGCCGCGGCCATCCGGGGGCTGGTCGACGTGGTCCAATCCGGTGGGCCGGTGAGGATCGAAACGGGGACGGGATCGATCCGTGTGCGCGCGTCAACCGACGTACACTGCGAATCCGAGACGGGAACGATTCAGCTTCAGGCGACCTCGGGCGGCTTGCGGGCGGTCACACGTACGGGCAGCATTCTAGCGGATCTCTCGGGAGTGCAGACGCTGGAGAATTCCACGCTGGTGACCAGCAACGGTGACATTACGGTCTTGATCCCGTCTAATCTGCGGGTGACGGTGGAGGCTGTCAATTCGACTTCCGCGGGCCAGCGGATCGTTTCCGATTTCGGAGGAATTCATCCGCGGGCAGGCACCGGATCGGTCGCGGAGGTGGCGCTCAACGGGGGCGGTCCCCGGTTGCGGCTCACCACCGCGGGCGGGACGATCTACCTCCGCCGCCCCAAATAGAAAAACGGAGCTAAATACTATGAAAAGGTTCTTTGTTCCAGTTCTGCTGGCCGTCGCCCTCGCGGGGATGGCCGCCGCTCAAGATGCCGCGCCCCCGGCGCCTCCCGCGCCCGGGAGGCCGACCGCCGTTCGGATGACGCCGGCACTGCCGGTCGCCCCGGTGCTCGGCGTGCTTCCGGTCTTGCCCGCGCTGCCCGCTCTCGAGGACACCGAGGCGCTCGGGGCGATGCCTGTGCTGCCGGAGGCCCCGGTGGCTGTGGAGATGCCGGAGCCTCCCGAGCCGCCCGAGATGGAGGGCCAGGACCAGGCCGCGCCACCTGCTCCGCCGACTCCTTCCGCGGCGCCGACAGCGCCCACTCCTCCCACGCCGCCCACCCCACCCACTCCGCCGATGAACTGGTATGCCGTGGGCAAGGGCAGCTATCTGGGCATCGGCGTCCAGGAACTCGAACCGGAGCACGCCAGCAAACTGAAGATCACGGAGCCGCACGGCGTCGAGGTGACGCACGTGGGCGACGACAGCCCGGCGGCCAAGGCCGGCCTGAGGGAAGGCGACGTTGTTCTGGAATTCAACGGGCAGCGCGTCGAGGGCGTCGAGCAGTTCGTCCGCCTGGTGCGGGAGACGCCGCCCGGCCGCGCGGTGAAGCTGCTGATCGACCGGGACGGCAAGACGCAGACCATAGCCGCGACGGTGGGCGACCGCAAGTCCTTTATGCCCCACATGGACCCCAAGTTCGCCCAAGACATGCAGAGACTGGGCGAGGAAATGAAACGGCAGTTCGGAGACGGCTCGAAATTCCAGCAGGATATGCAGAAGGAGTTTGGGCCCGATTCCAAGTTCCGGCAGGACATGGAGCACCAATTCGGGCCGGATTCGCAGTTCCAGCGCGACATGCAGAAGCTCAAGGACGACATGCAGAAGATGCACTGGGACTCCGCCATGCACGGCCCGGATAACGCGGAGGGGCCGGGGAAAGGTCTGCGGCTCGGTATCGAAAGCGAGCCGATGGGATCGCAACTGGCGGAATTCTTCGGCGTGAATCAGGGGGTTCTGGTGCGGTCGGTGGTGGATGGTTCGGCCGCGGCGAAGGCGGGGATCAAGGCCGGGGACGTGATCGTCAGGATTGGCAACGGCGACGTGGGGAGCCCGGGTCAGATCACGAAACTGCTCCGCGAAACCGACGGGAGCAAGCCGGTGCCGGTAACCGTGGTCCGGAACAAGAAGGAGATGACGATGAATGTGGCGCTGGCCAGGAAGTAGCCGTCAGCAGCGATCAGCCGTCAGCTGCCAGGGCAAACCCCGGCGGCTGATGGCTTGGTTGGGTTCCGCCGTGTCCGCTTCCGCACAGGCGGCTTCCCAAAACCGGACAGTAAAGCCTCAGGAAGCATCCTACTTCTCTCCAACCCATTGATTCCTTTAGCTTGCATCCCGGCCAAGAAACTGCGTTATAAATCGGCACGTGGAGCGTTTAACAGGATAGGAGGTTGCGATGTCAAAGCTGCTTGGTGCTTTGCGGCGGAACCCGGATGCGATTGCGCTGGCGGTGCTTTGCGTCGTCCTTGGCGCAGGCAGGCAGGTGGCCGCTGCCCGGCCGACGTTGATGCTCTCCAAGACCACGCTCGGGCTGCACTGGGTCTGCGTCAAACCGGCAACCGAGGCGATGGACAACCTCCGAGCCAGGATCCGGCACCTGGGCTGCGGCGCACTCGAGTCACTCCGGCTTCCGGACCTTCACCGCTAAGTCCCTCCCCGTCGGTTCCCGACCCTACTTGCGGCCGAGCACCTTGGCCGCCACCACGCCCCCCAGCAGCGACAGCAGCGTCATCATGATGAAGAGCATGACCAGCGACGAGAGGATCTGCGAGACGATCCCCAGCGGCGTTTGCATGAAGGCGATCATCTGATTCTGGAGGGCCGTGGGGACCGCCCAGGAGCCCAATTGCTGGCGCATCCGGCTGGCATAGTCCGGGCTGGTGATCTCGGCGACGCAGGCCCAGGCCACCGGCAGGCTGGACACGAAGAAGGTCAGCAGGCCGGTGAGCCAGCCCATCCTGGCGCCGCTGCGGGTGGAGACGGACTCGCCGCTGCGGAAGTGATACAGGTACACTCCCAGAAAACCCGCCGCGGTCAGCCATACCGGAAATCCGGGGGCGAGCAGGAACGTCAGCAGCAGCGCCATCAGCGCCGACAGGAACCCGACCCGAAACGCAATCGGATTGCGGAACCCGATGGGAAGGGGCGCCGCGACCGGAGGCGGCGGGGGCGGCGCGGCGGGCGGCTCTTCGACGATCACGAGTTCTTCGCGCTGAGGCTTGCCGCATTTGTGGCAGAAGCGCGCATCGGGCGGAAGCTCTGCCCCACAGGTACAGTAGTCGGACACGTTAGCTTCAGTGTGGCGCAACGCGTTCACGGGAGGCAAGCGGGAAGGGACGGCTGCGGTGTGTCCGCTTGCTTACGCGCGCGGTTGGGTGCTGGCGCAGGGCGCTCCGGCCGAGTTGGTTGCCGCCGGGGGTTGGTTTGCGAAATTGGCCGCTCGGGCGACTGAATCGCTGGCGGAAGACATTCCGTTTCCCGCGTCTGTAAGGGCGGACTGAGGGCTGTCGCACGGGGTAGCATGGAGGCATGTCCCGCCACCTCGCCTTGCTGGTCGTCCTTGCGTCTTCGGTTTCGCTGGCGCAAACCAACTATCTTCTGCAGCAGCCTACTCTCAGTTCGACTCAGATCGTTTTCTCGTACGCGGGAGATTTGTGGAGCGTTCCGCGGGCGGGCGGGGACGCCACGCGCCTGACGGCCGATCCCGGCGACGAGAGAAATCCTCACTTCTCGCCCGACGGCTCGACGATCGCGTTCACCGGGGAATACGACGGCAGCGTGGACGTGTTCGCGATGCCTGCATCGGGCGGCACGCCGAAGCGCCTGACCTGGCATCCCGGCCAGGATGCGGCCGCGGGCTGGACGCCCGATGGCAAGCGGGTGCTGTTCGTATCGGACCGCGCGGTGGCCGCCGATGGCGCCAACTTCTACACGGTGCCGGTGGAGGGTGGATTCCCGGAGGAACTCCCGCTGCCGATCGCCGTGGAGGGATCTTACTCGCCCGACGGCAGCCACATCGCATACGTGCCGCTGTTCCAATGGCAGGCGGCGTGGAAGAGGTATCGGGGCGGGCAGACCCGAAAGATCTGGATCGCCGACCTGGCGGATTCGAGCGTCATCGAGATCCCGCGCGACAATTCGAACGACTTCAATCCAATGTGGGTGGGAGACAAGATCTACTTTCTCTCGGACCGCAGCGGGCCGGTCGCGCTGTTCTGCTACGACACGCGCACCAAAGCGGTGAAGCCGGTTGTCGAGAACCACGGCCTGGACTTCAAATCCGCGTCGGCCGGGCCGGGGGCGATTGTCTACGAGCAATTCGGATCGCTGTACCTGCACGACCTGAAGTCGGGCAAGACGAAGCCGGTCGAGGTGCGCCTCGCGGCCGACCTGCCTGAGATCCGGCCCCATTTCGTGAATGTCGGCAAGCGGCTCCATCACGCCGATATCTCGCCGAGCGGCGCCCGGGCGGTCTTTGAAGCGCGCGGCGAGATCATCACCATCCCGGCGGAAAAGGGCGATCCGCGGAATCTGACCAATACACCCGGAGTAAATGAACGCGGCCCGGTGTGGTCGCCCGACGGCAAGACCATCGCGTACTTTTCGGATGAATCCGGCGAATACCAGCTACACCTGAAGGACCAGAGCGGGATGGGCGAGGCGCGGAAGTTCAGCCTGGGGGAGAAGCCGGCTTTTTACTCTTCGGCGCGCTGGTCGCCGGACAGCAAGAAGATCTCGTACCTCGACTGCCATTCCCACATCTGGTACATCGATCTGGAACAGAAGAAGCCGGTGCTGGTGGACACGGATTACTACCCGTCGGATCAGGACTTGAGAGCGGACTGGTCTCCGGACAGCAAGTGGCTCGCTTACCGGAAGCAATTGCCGAGTCACATGAGCGCGATCTACATTTACTCGCTCGCGGAGGCCAAGAGCACGCAGGTTACAGACGGGATGAGCGAGGCGAAGGATCCAGTCTTCGACAAACAGGGCAAGTATCTGTATTTCGATGCCAGCACCGATTCGGGCGCGTCGATGCAACCGGATATCGAGGGATTCAGCCGCCCGGTGAGCAGGAGCATCTACCTGATCGTGCTGGCGAAGGATGTGGCTTCGCCGCTGGCGCCCGAGAGCGACGACGAGAAGGCCGCCGCCGATAAGAAGAAAGACGATGACAAGAAGGACGACAAGGACAAGGACAAAGACAAGCCGCAGGCGCCCGATGTGAAGATCGACTTCAATAACATCGGCCAGCGGATTCTGGCGCTGCCGATGCCTCCCCGGCGGTACGCGGAGTTACTGGTCGGCAAGGCGGGGGTTCTTTACGCCGTGGAGGCTCCGCCCCCTGCTCCTGGCGGCGAAGGCACCTTCACGATTCATCGCTTCGACCTCGGCAAGCGGAAGTCCGACGTGGTGATCGGCGGCGTGCGGGCGTTCACGGTGTGCTTCAGCGGGGAAAAGATGCTGTACCGGCAGGGCGACAAGTGGGTGATCGCGGCGCTGCCGCCGATGCCGGAAGGGGAGGGCGCTCCTCCTCCGCCTCCGCCCGATGCCTCGAAGGGGACACTTAAGACCGACGGTATCGAAGTGCGTGTGGACCCTCGAGCCGAGTGGCGCCAGATGTATCACGAGGTGTGGCGGATCGAGCGCGATTTCTTTTACGATCCGGGCTATCACGGTCTGGACCTGGCGGCCGCCGAGAAGAAGTACGCGCCGTATGTGGAGAACATCGCGTCCCGGCGTGACCTGAACTACCTCTTCGAGGAGATGCTGGGCGAGATGACGGTGGGGCACATGTTCATTCGCGGCGGCGATACTCCGGAGGTGAAGCGCGTTCGGACAGGCCTGCTGGGCGCCGACTATACGATCGAGAACGGACGTTACCGGTTCGCCCATGTCTTCGACGGCGAGAACTGGAATCCCGATTTGAAGGCTCCGCTGACGCAGCCGGGCGTGAACGTCGTGGCGGGGGAGTATCTGCTGGCGGTCAACGGGCGCGAGTTAAAGGGGACGGACGACATCTACAGTTACTTCGAGGCTACGGCGGGTAAGTCGGTTGTCTTGAAAGTCGGGCCCGATCCATCGGGGGCGAAGGCGCGCGAGGTCACCGTAGTGCCGGTTGGGAACGAACACCAGCTCCGGCACCTGGCGTGGATCGAAGGCAATCGCCGCAAGGTTGACCAGATGACCAACGGCCGGGTCGCGTACGTCCACATGCCGGACACTGCCTTCGGCGGCTTTACCAGCTTCAACCGCTATTTCTTCGCGCAGGTGGGCAAGGAGGCGGTGATCGTCGATGAACGCTTCAACCACGGTGGCGCGCTGGCCACCGATGTTATCGAGTACCTCAAGCGGCCGCTAATGAGCATGGCCATGCCTCGCGACGGGGCTGACTTCGCGCAGCCGCAAGGCGCGATCTTCGGGCCGAAGGTGATGATCACCAATGAATTCGCGGGTTCTGGCGGGGACGCGATGCCGTGGTACTTCCACCGTTTCGGAGTGGGGAAACTGGTGGGCACGCGCACCTGGGGAGGGCTGGTGGGCATCGGTGGGACTCCGGACCTGATGGACGGCGGCCGGGTGATGGCGCCGAATATCGCGATCTACAATCCGGACGGGCATTTCGATGTCGAGAACCACGGCATCGCGCCGGATATCGTGGTGGAGCAGGATCCCAAGCTGATGCGCGAAGGTCACGATCCGCAACTGGAGAAGGCGATCGCGGTGGTGATGGAGGAACTGGAGAAGAACCCGCCGGAGAAGCTGAAGCGGCCACCGTATCCGAACTATCACCAGCAGTAAGAGCGGCTATAAGACGAAAGGCACCACTCGTCGCGTGCGGCGGGCATAGTCCGCGTATTGCGGGTACTGGCCGACGATGAGGGTCTCTTCCGCACGCATCCGAACCGCGAGCCCGGCGGTGGCGAGGAGCGCGATGAGCGCGTTCGCTATGGACAAGTGCGCGGCGATGCCGGCCCACACGAAGTAGAGCGCCGCCGCGTAGATGGGGTGGCGGAGGTAGCGGTACGGGCCGTTTGTGACCAGGCCGCCTTCCGTGGGGCTTGCGGTGGCGTGAAAGCTCCGCGTTCCAAACGTCACGCGCGCCCACGCCATCAGGGCCACGGCCGCCACCTGGATGCCAATCGTAGCTGGCCCGGTGCCCAGGACCGCGTTTCTGTAGAACAGCCACACGAGGCACAGAACGGCCGTGATAAAGCCAGCGAGGGATGCACGCTTCCAGGTCATGCGGAGCCCTCCGGCAGCGCGGTGTCCCCCGGCCCGAGAGAGCGCTGCATGAGAACGCTGTCCACCCAGCGGCCGAATTTGAAGCCGACCGAACGCAGGATGCCGGCGTGCTCGAATCCGAAGGCGCGGTGAAGGCCGATGGAGGGGGCGTTGCCGCTGTCGCCGATGACGGCTATCATCTGCCGGTAGCCCTTCGCTTCGCAGCCGGCAATCAATGCCTGAAGCAGGAGGCGGCCGATGCCCTGACGCGCGTGATCCGGGTGGACGTAGATGGAGTCCTCGAGCGTCGCGCGGTAGGCGGGACGAAGGCGGTAGGGGCCGGCGTAGGCGTATCCCACTACCGTGCCCGCGATCTCCGCGACCAGGAACGGCAAGCGCCGCTTGAGAACTTCCAGCCGGCGGCGCGCGATTTCCTCCTCGGTAGGCGGGACGATCTCGAACGAGGCCAGGCTGGTGCGGACGTGGTGGGCGTAGATTGCGGCGATGGCGGGCACGTCGGCGTCAGTCGAGGGGTGGAGAGTGGCGGCTGGGGTCATGTGATCTGGCTCAAAGAGGCTCTTCGGAGATGAGTTTCTCCCGTTTGTCGTCCTCACTGCATTGGTACTCGCGGCTCGTGACGTGAATCTCGCCGGAAGTGGCGCCCACCTCCAATTCGGTCTCGTGGTCGGCCGCGTGATCGCCGCAAGCCCAAACTACCACTCGCGCCGAGCCTTGAGAGTGGGCCAGAGCCTCCCAGGCATTCTCATTCATGACCAGAGCTTTGTCCGGGTGCAGGGCTGTGCCGAACGCATGAAGCCGCGGCGTCTTCTCAGAGACGCCCACGACGACGCCGATGTGCTTGCCGCAAGGCGGGGTTTCCGTTTGGAGAAAGAACTCGGTGGCGTGGCCATCGTGATCGTAGTCCGCGAGCTCCATCGCCGTGGCCAGGGCTCTGGTGCGGACGCCCGGAACCGGATTTGGCCGGTCCGGCTGCTCCGAGTTCATGTACTTCCAGTCGGACTTCCGCACGTCCCAGCGCCTCAGGACTGCGTCATCGGTGTCGGTGGGCGGTTCGCCGCTGTCGAAAAGAGGCGCCAGCGGGAAGCGCTCCACCTCGTGACCTTGGCGCAGCCGCACAAGATCGAGCTTGCCTCTCTCGCCGAAGGCGAAGCCGGAACACGGACAAGTCCACCAATCGTCGCTATCCGGACCGCAGACTGGCTGGGGTGGAGTAGTCCATTCGAGGCGCCAAAGTTCCGGCCGGCCGCCGACGACGCGCCGTTCTTCTCGGATCATGGGGCCGGTGCCAGCAGGCGCCCGCTGCCCGCTTGTCAACAGTGGAACCGAGAGGACGACCAAGGCTGAGGCAGCCCTCCAACCAGCGCCTGACCAAGGCATTTCACTGAGAGTGTACACCCGAAGGCTCCTGCATGAAGACTTAGCCGTGGGCGGTCTGGGGGCCTTGCCAGTCGGCGGGGACCACGCCTTCGGGCAATAGCTCGGCCTTCTCGAGATAGCGAACCTTGGTGGCGAAGTGCGCGGCGTGGGGATCGTGCGTCACCAGCAGGACGGTCTTGTTGAACTCGCGGTTCAGACGCGCCAGGAGCGTGAGAACTTCCTGCGCGGAAGCGGCATCGAGGTTTCCGGTGGGCTCGTCGGCCAGGATCAGATCGGGGTCCGTGACGATGGCGCGGGCGATGGCGACGCGCTGCTCCTGGCCGCCGGAGAGCTGGCGCGGCAGGTGATCCATGCGGTCTTCGAGACCGACCAGTTTGAGCGCGGTCATGGCGTGGTCGAGGCGCTCCTTCTTCTTGAGGCGGGTGAGCTTGAGCGGGAGCTCGACGTTCTCGAGCGCCGTGAGCACCGGGATCAGGTTGAAGGACTGAAACACAAAACCGATGTGCTCGTTGCGCCAGCGGGCGATCTGGCTGTCGGTGAGGCTGCGCAGGTCGTGGCCGAGCACCTGGATGTCGCCGCCGCTGGGCCGGTCCATGGCCGCGATCAGGTGCAGCAGGGTGGACTTCCCGGAGCCCGAGGGCCCCATCAGCGCGACGAACTCGCCGCGGGTGACCGCGAGGTTTACGCCCTTCAGCGCCGCCACACGGAGCCCGTCGTGTCCAAATTCCTTGTCGAGGCCTCGGGTTTGAATGATGATCTCGCTCATGCCTGTCCCTTTCTGAGTCGAACGCGGTCGCCGTCTTTGAGGCCCGCGGGTGGGTTCGCGATCAAGTCCTCGCCGCCGTTCAGTCCCTGCTCGATGCGGACGCCCTGGGTTGACGTGGCGCCGGTTGTAACCTTGCGCTGCACGGCGTGGCCATCGAGGACCACAAAGACCGTGCCATCGTGCACGGCCGATGCGGGTATCACGACGACGGGTTTGGGCGCGGCGGCCGCGCCGGCCTTCTCCTCCGAGTAAAAAGCCACGGTGGCGTTCATGTCCGGCCGGAGCAGGGCGTCCGGTTTCAGAATCTTGACCTTGACCTGCACGGTGGCCTTCTGGCGGTTCGCCTCGGGCGAGATCTGGCGGATGAAGCCGTCGTAGCGGCGATCGGGATAGGCGTCCGTGGTCACCCAGCCGCGTTGATCGTGTGCGAGCTTCGCGAAATCGTTCTGGCTGATGTCGAGCTCGACTTCGAGATCGTTGAGATCGGCGAGCGAGACGACGTAGCCCTTGGCGCCGCGGTCGCCGACGAAGCCGGTGGTGACGAACTCGCCCTTCTCGACCTCGCGTTCGAGGATGGTGCCGGTGACGGGAGCCTTGATAACGGTGTTGTCGAGCTGGTTCCGGTAGAAATCCACCGCGCCCTGGGCCTGCAGCACCTGGCCGCGCGCGGCGTCGATCTCTTCCTGGCGGGGGCCGAGCTGGGTCAGCCGGAAGCGCTCATCGAGAGAGGCCACGCGGGCGACCGCGGCATCGTACTTGGCCTGGGCGTCGTCGAGGGACTGGGACGATACGATCTTCTGGTCGGTGAGCTGGCGGGTGCGGTTGAGGCTGACGCGGGCGTTGAGCATATCGGCGCGCGCCTGTTCGAGGTCGGCCTTGGCGCCGGCGATCTCCTGGGGACGCGAGCCGTGCTCGAGTTCGGCCAGGCGGGCCTGGAGGTTGAGGAGCTGGCCGCGGGCCTGTTCAAGCTGGGCGCGGTACTCCTGGTCTTCGAGGCGCACGATCACCTGTCCCTCTTTGACGCGGTCGCCCTTGTCCACGCCGATCCAGGCGACCTTGCCCATGACCTTCGAGCCCACCTCGATTTTGTGCGCTGCCACGATGTAGCCAGTGGCGTTGAGAATGACGCCGGCGGGCGCGGTGGCGCTGCTGGCCGCGGTGACGCGGACCGCATCCACCTCGACGGCCGAGCCGAGGGTCTTATAGGCGTAGGCGGCGGCAGCGAGCAGCACGATGAGCACGGCCGCGCCGATCCACACGCCGGTGCGCCGTCTGGCGGGCGCGGAGGAGTCGCGGGCATCGCGGTCGATGCGCAGATCCTGGAGATTCGCCATAGTTATGCCTCCCTCAGAGCGTTCAGGATTTCCTTTTTGGCGGCGGCGCGGGCGGGGAAGAAGCCGCCCAGGGCGCCCATCAGCAGCGAGAAGCCGACGCCCAGAGCCATGATGGCGGGGCTGACGCGGAAATCGAACGCGATCTCACTGAACGTGGCGAAATTGCCGATGCCGGTCTCGAACCCGTTCAGCGGCAGCACCAGGAGGCAGCCGAGCAGGCCTCCGAGGCCCGCCAGCAGCAACGACTCCATGAAGAAGCTGACCAGGATTCCTCCGCGGGGAAAGCCGAGCACGCGCAGCGTTCCGATCTCTTTCGTGCGCCGCGCAACGGCGGCGTACATGGTGTTCATCGCCGCGAAGCTGCTTCCCACGGCCATGATGATGGCCACCACGATTCCGACGGTCGCGACCGGCGCCCCCGAACTGGTCTGCGCCTCGTAGTAGTCGCGCTCGGTGCGGGCGGTGCAGGCCAGCAGGCGGTCGTCGCCGATGTCGTTGACCAGGGCGCGGACGGCGACCGGGTCCGTGGCGCGCACGAGCGCGGAGCTGACCACTTCGGAGCGGCCGAAATCGGCGCTGATCTGGTTGACGTCGCCGAAGATCTCGCTGTTCGCCGAAGAGTTGCCGCCATCCATGATGCCGACGACGAGCCATGGGCCGCGGCCGAAACGCAGGGTCTTGCCAAGTCCGGCGACGGGATTCCGGCGCGCCGTGGAGGCGCCGACGACAACTTCGCGCTTGCCGCTCTGGAACCAGCGGCCGGCCGCCAGCTTCACCTGGTCGCGCATTTCGATGCCCTCGGGCACCGAGATGCCGCGCAGGGTGATGTTCACGCCATCCGGATTGGCTTCGCTGGGCAAGTTGATCGCAGTCACGATTTCGAGGGAGGCCATGGGGCCGCCGCTGCTGCTGCGCGCAATGCCAGGCTTCACCTTCAGCGCCTGAAAAGCCGCACGCGTGAAATTGCTATTGATCTCGTTATCCGAGCCTTTGCGCAGCACCAGCACGTTGAGTGGATGGCCGGAGGCCTGGAAGGCGGTGCGGAGTCCGTTCACAAGCGCCAGGACGGCGAGCAACACGGCGACCGTGATCGCGATGCCGAGCGCGGTCATGATAGTGGTCGTCTTGCGGACGGCCAGGTTTCGCAGGCTGTAAGAAATGGGGATCGCCATGGTTGCTCCTAGCCGCTGTCGCGGATCGCTTGGATGATCGGCGTTTTGGCGGCGCCGAGTGCCGGGACGAACGAGCTGGCCACGCCGATCGCCGCCGCCAGGACGAACGAGACCGCCCAGATCACGGGCTGAATCTTCAGGCCCCCGAACGCCGGGACCGCTTTGCTCACGCCCGCGCAGAGCAGCATCGCCAGCAGCAGGCCCAGGACCGCGCCCGCCTCCGAGATCAGCACCGCCTCGCCCAAAATGATGCCGAGAACCTGGCTGGTAGTGAACCCGATGGTCTTGAGAATGCCGACCTCGCGCGCACGCTCGCGCACCGACATGGCCATGGTGTTCGCCGAGACCAGCAGGATGCTGAAGACTACCGCGCCGCAGATGCTCAGCAGAAAAACTTTGACGTTGCCGAGGAAAGCCAGAAAGCTCAGGTTGAACTGCAGTTCGGATTCGGTCTTGGTCTCGTAGGGAGAGTTGCGGAACATCTCGTCCACGGCCTTGGCGACGTGAGGCGCGTCGTCAACGCTGTCGGCGAGGATGATGAAGGTGCTGATGACCGAGCGCCGGCCGATAGGGATGCTCTCTTCGAGGTATTTCCAGTGGAAGTAGAGGACCGAATCGTCCTGCGGGAGTTCCAGGAGACCTCGAATCGTCATATCCAGGTTGATCGGGAAGATGTCGCCGACGATGGTGATGCGGTCGCCGACCTTCAGATTGAGACGCTGGGCGAGCTTCCTTCCCAGGATGCAGCCGGTGCGGTCGTGCAGGAAGGCCTGCTTCTGGTCCTCGGGGATGACCATTTCGCCGACCACGGTGAAGAGCTTTTCAGGCTCGACGCCAAGCCGCGCGAAGAAGTTGTTGGGGTCGCGCGCGTCTTTGTATGTGCCGCCGAACCACTGCGACATCATCACTTCGCGCACGCCGCGGATCTGGTGGATCTTGGGACCATAAAAGATCGGCAGCGGCTGAGCCAGCGACACGCGATTTCGGGTGATCAGCCGCAGCGCCTGGGACTCGTTGGGCTGGGCGAAGTAGAAGGCTTTGTACAGCGCCATGACCACGCCCAGCAGGCACAGCGAGACTCCGATGCTGAACACGGTCAGCAGCGTGCGGCGGTGGTTGCGCCACCCGTTCTTCAAAATCAGTGGAAGGAATCGGGCCATTGACTTCATTCTAGCGAACGGTCAGAACGCGCAAATCCGGAATCGGCGGGCTGCTGCGCGGAACCGCTGAACGGCGGGCTCCGACCGGCGAATCGCAGGGGCTGCCCCCGTCGCGCTACACTGGCCCCGGTGAGCGACGAAGAAGCGATGCGCGAAGCGCTGGCGCTGGCACGCCAGGCCGAGGCCGCAGGCGAGGTGCCGGTGGGCGCGGTAGTGACGCTTGACGGCGTCATCGCCGGCCGGGGCCGCAATTCCTCCGTGGCGCGCTCCGATCCAACGGCACACGCGGAGATGCTGGCGTTGAGGGAGGCCGCGGCGTCCATCGGCAACTACCGCCTGGAAGGCGCGACGCTCTACGTCACGCTCGAGCCGTGCGTCATGTGCGCCGGCGCCTTAGTGACCGCGCGGATTGCGCGGCTGGTATTCGGCTCGCGCGACCTGCGCTTCGGGGGTGTCCGCAGTAAGTTCCGCCTCGCCGATTCGGACCTGCTCAACCATCGGGTCGAAATCACGGAAGGCGTGCTCGCCGCCGACTGCCTGGAGCTGCTGCGCCACTTCTTCGAGTCGCTGCGGCCGTAACCGGTGAGCTTGTGCGGGACTGGGGGCTGCCTGGCGCACGCTCTAGCGTGCTGGAGCGTGCTCCGGTCCGCTCCACCCGACCGTGGGCTGAAGCCCACGCCGGTACGCTAACGCGTGCGCCACGGTCCGAGTTCGTTTATGCGGACTTCAGGAGGGCGGGCCGCAGAGGGCTCCCCATGCGGAGCGGCGCGGTACGCCGGATCACCGTCGGCTCCGCGCGGATGGCGCCGTGAAAGTACTCGTCCAGCGGAAACAGACCGTACGGCTCCAACTCGCGGAAGACGCGGCCGAGGGTCCGCTCAATGCGATAGATCGCATGGAAGAAGTTCCCGCGGTCGATGGCCAGGCGGCGGCAGCAAAGCTTCCAGTCCGCCCCCAAAAGAAAATGAAACTTAAAGACCTTATATTCTAACTCGGGAAGGGTGCGCCGGCTCACCAGGACGAAGTCGGCGATGTATTCCTCGTCCTTGCGGCCCCAACTGAAGTTGCGTTCTCTCCCGGCGACGAATTCGAGTGAGATCTTGCTCATGTACTTTTCTTTCGAAGCGCAGTGACGAAAGCGGGCGTAGCACGCCCGGAAAATGGCGCGCAAAACGCAGTTGCAAGGAGCGGCTTCTGCTCCGCGACCGAGGTGCAACCCGAGTCCATGACACAGCGTGCAGGAGTGTTTTGCAAGTGCTACTGTCTCTGTTCGATTCCATTCCATTTTGTTGATGTCCTCTTTAAAGGGCGCCTCAGATGTTTGAGGATCGCCCAAAAACCTGTCCCAAGAGTAAGCGCCATCGAGAAAGGGTCAATTCGCCGGACCGGGCGTCTTGCCGCAAAGAAGATAGGGACGGGCTACAGCGACGGCAGCAATTGGCCGTAATAAGCATAGTTAAAGTGGATTAATACCTTGAGATACCCATACTTCTGCAGTCACCTATTTCTGTGAGGAATCACGCGGCCGAGACAGGAACATGGACTTCGAGACCCTCCAGCGTCGACTGCTAGCGCAGGTCAAGACATACGTACGGAACGGGGACCTGACCGAGAGAGGCCTGGCCCGCATGATCGGGATCTCGCAGCCACACATGCACCACATCCTCAAGGGGGTGCGCACCTTGTCGATCGAAAACGCGGATCGTATCCTGCGGCGGTTGGATTTGACGGTATTAGACTTGATCAAGGGGGCCGCTTCTCCCCTTAAAGTTCCCGAAGTAGCGACTATCGCGGGGATTGAGCGGAACGAACAGGGGGAGTTTGCCGGTGTGGGTGCGGAGGGATGGAAAGACAGAGGGCAATTCGACAAGCCTGGAGTGCAACCGCAAGAGAGTTTCTAGTGTCCGCCTCTGAAATGGCGCTGCACTCCGCTCCCTCACGGTCGCGGCTCGGTGCCGGGGGTCACGGACGCGAAGCTTTTGCTCCGGCGACCTCCTGGTAGATGTCGAGGACCTGGCGGGCGGCGGTGGCCCAACTGAAGCGGCGAACCTGTTCGTGGCCCCGCCGGATGAGTTCGGAGCGCAGGTTCTCGTCCAGCAGCACTTCGCGGATGCCGCGCGCGATGTCGAAGACGTTCTCGGGATTGACCAGCATGGCCGCGTTCCCGGCGACTTCTGGCAGTGAGCTGACGTTCGAGGTGACAACCGGCGTGCCGCAGGCCATGGCCTCGAGCGGCGGCAGACCGAAGCCCTCGTAGAGCGACGGGAACACGAACGCGGACGCCGACTCGAAGAACACCCGCAGGGTATCGAGGGGCACGAACCCAAGGAAGCGGACCAGCTTTTCGACTCGCGTCTTGATCACCGCGCGGCGGAGGGCCGGGTACTTGGTGATTTCGTCCCCAATGATAATCAGGTGCAGGTCCTTGTAGACCGGGTGGTGCTCGAGATCGCCGCGCAGGACGGCGAACGCCTCGACCAGGCGAGGGATGTTCTTCTGCGGGCGGACGGCGCCGGCGTAGAGCAGGAACGGGTAGTCGATCTGATAGCGCTCCAGGGTCTGCTGGCGCTCCGTGGATTGGGCGCCCTTATCGGGCGGGCGCGAGAAATGCGGGTCGGGCGCATCGTAAATCTGGTGAATGCGGTTGGATGGAATTCCGAGGAAGCTCTCGATGTCGCGGCGCGTGGCCGTGGAGACCGCGATGACGCGTTCGGCCCGCAGCAGCCCCCTGCGGAACAGAAACATGCGGAAGCCGGAGCGCATCTGCGCCCGGTTGCCGAATAGCAGGCTGCCCATGTCGTGGATGGTGACCACGTAAGGCTTGGGCATCAGAAGCGGGACCAGGTTCAAGGGCATGTGCACCAGGTCGGCCCGGATGGTGCGCAGGAAAAAGTAAAACGCGAACTGGTCCATCCATTCGGTGTCCTGACGCCGGTAGACGGCGATTTCGAAGTTGGGGGGCAGGTCGGCCAGTTCGGGTTCGTCGGCGTTGAGGGCGATCAGGACGTAACGGTTTTCGTGGTCCAGCGCGGCCAGGGCCTGGACGAGGTTGCGGATGTAGGTCCCGATACCGAAGTCGCGGGTGCGGCGGACGTCAATGGCGATCCGGATGGGCATTCACTGCGCCATCACCGGGCTGAGCTTCCAGGCATACAGCGGGAACCTGTCGGTGAGCGCCTTTACGCGGGCCCGGACCGCGGCGCCGGTTTCCTGGGAGCCGATGTTGTTGAGCACTTCGGCAATGAGCAGGGCTACCTCGCCCATTTCCGGTTCGCCGAAACCGCGGCTTGTTACGGCGGGGCTGCCCAGGCGGATGCCGCTGGGGTTGAACGGCTTGTTGGTATCGAACGGGATGGTGTTCTTATTGGCGGTGATGTAGGCCTCGTCGAGGGCCTGCTCGGCCTCCTTGCCCCGGATGCCTTTCGAGAACACGTCGAGCAGCAGGAGGTGCGTGTCCGTGCCCCCCGAGACGACGCGGAATCCGGCCTGGGCCAGGCCCGCGGCCAGCGCGGCGGCGTTGGCCACCACGCGTTTCTGATATTCCACGAATTCGGGCTGCATGGCCAGTAGGAAGCACACCGCCTTGGCGGCGATAATGTGCATCAGCGGGCCGCCCTGTATGCCGGGGAAGACCGACTTATCGATGGCCGGTGCGTGCTGGGCGCGGCAGAGAATGATGCCGGAGCGCGGCCCGCGCAGCGTCTTGTGGGTGGTTGAGGTCACGATGTCGGCGTACTCGCAGGGGTTGGGATGGACGCCCGCCGCCACCAGTCCCGAGAAATGCGCCATATCGACCATCAGCATCGCGCCGCTCGCGTCCGCGATCTCACGCATGCGCCGGAAATCGATGATGCGGGGATAGGCGCTGCCGCCGGCCACGATCATCTTGGGGCGGTGCTCCGTGGCGAGGGTGGCCAGTTCGACGTAGTCGATCCGCTCGGTCTCACGATTCACGCCGTAGGGCACGATCTTATAAAGCTTGCCCGAGAAGTTGTAGGGACTGCCGTGGGTGAGGTGGCCGCCGTGCGAGAGATTCATCCCCAGGATGGTGTCGCCGGGCTGCAAGAAGGCGGCGTAGGCGGCCATGTTAGCCTGCGCGCCCGAGTGCGGCTGCACGTTGGCGTGCTCGGCGTGGAATAACTGCCTGGCGCGCTCGATGGCCAGCGTTTCGATCACGTCAACATACTGGCAGCCGCCGTAATAGCGCTTGCCGGGATAGCCCTCGGCGTACTTATTGGTGAGCACGCTGCCCGCGGCTTCGAGCACCGCTTCGGAAACGAAGTTCTCGCTGGCGATCAGCTCGAGGCGCGAGTTCTGCCGCTGTAACTCCTGCCGGATGGCGTCGTAGACCTGCGGATCGACCTCGGCCAGCGGCCGGGACATGGTCTCCTGCTCATTCATGATTGCTTCCCCTCCAGGGCGGCGATCTTTGCCACGCGCTGTGCGTGGCGGCCGCCATCGAAGGCGGTCTCGAGAAAGACGTCCAGCAAGGCTTCCGCGGCGGGCTCCTCGATGAACCGGGCGCCCAGCGTAAGTATGTTGGCGTCGTTGTGCGCGCGGGCCAGCCGGACTTCCTCGGGGACGGTTCCCAGAGCGGCGCGAATGCCGGCGACTTTATTGGCGGCGATGGACATGCCGACGCCGGTGCCGCAGACCAGGATGCCGCGATCGGCGCGGCCCGCGACCACATCGCGAGCCACCGGCGCCGCGAAATCGGGATAGTCGCACGACTCGGTGGAGCGCGTACCTTCGTCCAGAACCTGGTGGCCCTCCTGCTCCAATTTGAGGCGGAGGCGTTCCTTCAAAAGAAATCCGGCATGATCGGCACCGATTGCGACTTTCATAGGGGGCAGAGAGCCAATTCTAACATGCGAACGGAGGAAGGCCGAGGGTTGATGGCCGATGGTAGATGGCTGGTGGTGACGCGCCTGTTATGCTGTACCAATGCGTTGGAGTCAACTCTTCATTCCTACTCTGCGCGAGGATCCGGCTGAGGCGGAAGTGGTCAGCCACCGCCTTCTGCTGCGGGCCGGATATATTCGCCAGCTCGCGGCGGGCGTTTATAGCTACCTGTTTCTGGCGCAGCGCTCGCTGAATAGAATCGTCGCTATCGTGCGGCAGGAGATGGACGCAATCGGCGCGCAGGAGTTTCTGCTGCCGGCGCTGCAGCCGGCGGAGCTGTGGCAGGAATCGGGCCGCTGGGAAATCATGGGCCACGACCAGTTCCGGCTGAAGGACCGCAACGGCCACGACATGTGCCTGGGCATGACCGCGGAAGAAGTCATGACCGCCATCGCGCGTAACGAGCTGCATAGTTACAAACAGCTTCCGCAGATCTGGTATCAGATCCAGACCAAGTTCCGCGACGAGCCGCGACCGCGCTCCGGGTTGATGCGGGTGCGGCAGTTCCTCATGAAGGACTCGTACACATTCGACATGGATGCGGCGGGGCTCGACGCCGCTTACTGCAAGCACTACGACGCCTACGGGCGGATCTTCCGCCGCTGCGGGCTGGAGTTTCTGGCGGTGGAGGCGGATTCGGGAGCGATGGGAGGCAGCCAGTCCCACGAATTCATGGTGAAGTCGGAGGCGGGCGAAGACTGGGTGGTGACCTGCGCCCAGTGCGGCTATGCGGCCAATCTCGAGAAAGCCGTCTCGGCCGCCACGCCGCCGGCGCGGCCCGACCCGGCCGGCGACCTGACGCCCGAAGCGTTTCTCACGCCGGGCATCAAGACCATCGAGCAGCTCACGGAGTTCACGGGCCATCCTGGAAGCTCGTTCATCAAGAGCCTGGTGATGGTGGCCGACGGACAGCCGGTGCTGGCGCTGGTGCGCGGCGACCACCAAATGAGCGAGACGAAGTTTCAGCGGGCCGCGGGCGCTCGCGAGTTCCGCGCGGCGCATCCGGAGGAGATCGTAGGCTGGTTCGGGGCAGAAGCAGGCTCGCTCGGCCCGGTGGGGGCCGGCAAGATGCGCATACTGGCCGATGAGGCGCTGCGCGGGCGCAAGAACATGATCGCGGGCGCGAACAAGGATGGCCAGCATCTGCGGGGCGTGACGCCGGAGGAAGACTTTGAGGCCGAGTATCACGATCTGCGGCAGACCGCGGAGGGAGATGCGTGCGCGCGCTGCAGTGCTCCGCTGGCGCTGGGCAAGGCCATCGAGATCGGGCACATCTTCAAGCTGGGTTCGCGCTATTCGAGCATTCTGGGACTGCGCGTGCAGAACGCCGCGGGCGAAGATTGCACGCCGGTGATGGGGTCGTACGGGATCGGCATCGAGCGCATCCTGAGTTCCGCGGTGGAGCTTTATAGCGACGCGGACGGGATGGCGTTGCCGGCTGCGATCGCGCCGTTCCAGGTGGTCATCACGCCGGTCAACATCGGGGACCAGACGCAGCGGCAGGCCGCCATCGACATCTATGAGAGCTGCCGGGCGCTGGGGCTGGACGTTCTGTTCGACGACCGCGACGAGCGGCCGGGGGTGAAGTTCAAAGACGCGGACCTGATCGGCGTGCCCTACCGCATCGTCATCGGCAAGAAGTTCGCGCAGGGTCTGGTGGAACTGGTGGAGCGGCGCGGGCGGCGGAAGTCCGATGTGGAGGCGGCGGACGTTGCGGAGAGGGTGAGGGCGGAGGTTGACCGCTCCCTAACTGTCGCGGCTCAGTAGGGTCACGCGACGGCCCTGGATCCGGAAGCCTCCGGAGAGCACGATGCGGATCGCTTCGGTGTAGGCGTGGTGCTCGTGCTCCAGAATGCGGGCGGCGAGCGTCTGCTCGGTGTCTTCGTCGAGCACGGCGACGGCGCGCTGGATGACGATCGGGCCGGCGTCGAGAAGTTCGTCCACAAAGTGCACCGTGCAGCCACTGATCTTCACGCCGTGCTCGAGCGCCTGGTGCTGCGCCTCCAGGCCCGGGAACGAGGGCAGCAGCGAGGGATGAATGTTCAGGATGCGTAGCGGGAACTCGCGCACGAAGAAGGCGCTGAGCAGGCGCATGTAGCCGGCCAGGCAGACCAGGTCCACCGCGTTCTTCTTGAGTTCGGCGACCGCCATGCGATCATAGACCTCGCGATCCAGGCCCTTCGAGGGAATGGAGACCGCGTTCAATCCGCGCTGGCGGGCGAGTTCAAGACCGCGGGCGTCGGGCCGGTTCGAGATCACCACGGCGATTTCGGCGTCGAGACGGCCGGCGTCTATGCTGGCGGCGATGGCCTCGAAATTCGAACCGCGTCCCGAGAGCAGGATTCCGAGTTTCTTCTTCATAGATAGATCACCCGCGCCTTGGACCCGCGTTTCAGTGGAACCACGCGGCCGATTTCGTGGCAAGGCTGGTCGAGGCCGTCCAGCAGCTTCCTGGCGCGCGCCAGGTTCCGGTTCGCGACAACCAGGATCATGCCGATGCCCAGGTTGAAGGTGCGGCGATAGTCGTCGTCGGGAATGTTGCCGAGGCGCCGCAACAGCTCGAAGATGGGCGGCACCTTCCAGGAAGCGGTATCGACTTCGATGGCCACGCGGGGCGGCAGAATGCGCGGCGTGTTGCCGGTGATGCCGCCGCCGGTGATGTGCGCCGCGCCCTTGAGCAACCCTTTTGCGGCGAGCGCCTGAAGGGGCGCGAGGTAGCTGCGGTGCACCTTGAGTAACTCATCTCCGACCGTGCCACCGAGCTCCGGCAGGTAGGTCTTGACCCCATAGCCGGCCACCTCGAGCAGCAGCTTACGGGCCAGCGAGTAACCGTTGGTGTGCAGGCCGGTGGAGGGCAGGCCCAGGAGCACGTCGCCGGTGCGGATGGTGCTGCCGTTGAGCATGCGGTTACGCTCGACGGCGCCCACGATGAATCCAGCCATGTCGTATTCGCCGGGAGCGTAGAGGCCGGGCATCTCCGCGGTTTCGCCGCCGATCAGCGCGCAGCCGTTCTCGCGGCAGGCGCGGGACAATCCGGAGACAACCTGGCGCGCGACTTCCGCGTCGAGTTTGCCGGTGGCGTAGTAATCGAGAAAGAAGAGCGGCCTGGCGCCGAGCACGCCGATATCATTGACGCAATGGTTCACCAGGTCCTGGCCCACGGTGTCGTGCCGGCCGGCGGCGAAAGCGATCTTGAGCTTCGTGCCGACGCCGTCGGCCGAGCTTACCAGGACCGGCTTCTTCCATCCGGTGAGCTGGAAACCGGCGCCGAACGCTCCGATATCGGTGACCACGCCGCGCGTGAAGGTGGCGCGGGCCAGGTGCTTGATATGATCTACGGCGCGATCCGCTTCGTCGATATCGACGCCGGCGTCTTTGTAGCGCACTGCTTTTCGAGGTGCCATCGTTGGAATCTACAGTATAGCGGGCGCATAAGTGGACGGCGTCGACGTCCGCTCCCTGACGGTCGCGGTTCGGTGCTGGGGTAGTGCGGAATTGGCGGCGAACCCGGGACTGGCTCGAATTTCGCCGCACTGGCGAAATTCGTGCCTGTCCCACCGCTGGTCATCTCTCAGTCATACTGCTCGAAATTTACGGCGCACTACGCTGGGGTACACTTACGACGTATGAGGGTTGTCATTCAGCGAGTCAGTCGGGCGCGCGTAGTGGTGGGTGGACGTACTACGGGCGAGATCGCGTCGGGCCTGGTGGTGTTGTTGGGAGTGGCCAAGTGCGATACACAAGCGGATGCCGATTACCTGGCGGACAAAGTAACCGGCCTGCGTATCTTCCCGGACGATGCGGGCAAAATGAATCGCAGCGTGCTTGAAACCGGAGGCTCGCTGCTGATTGTCTCTCAATTTACGCTGTACGGCGATTGCCGGAAGGGCCGCCGACCGGGCTTTGACCTGGCTGCGCCCTCCGCTGAAGCTCGCGCTCTGTATGACTATTTCGTCCTGGCCTGTCGTAAGCGAGGGGCGCCGGCGGAGACAGGTATCTTCCAGGCATCGATGGCAGTCGAGCTTACCAATGAAGGACCTGTGACTATCATTTGTGACTCGGAGAAAGGCACATCGCAGTAAGTATTCCTATGCTATCGTGTAGTGGGGTGAACTAATGCCGAGACCTACAAAAGTGCAGAATTCGGAGCTGCTAAAAGCGGCGTTGGAGGGACTGGAAGCGCAGAAGAAGCGGATCGAAGAGCAAATTGGCCAGGTTCAGGCCATGCTCGGCCGGCGTCGGGGACGTCCTCCTGCCTCGGCTGCCGCCGCGCCCGCCGTGGAAAAGCCTGCGCGTCGGAGAAAGCTGAGCGCCGCCGCGCGAAAGCGGATCGCCGCCGCTCAGAAACGCCGCTGGGCTGAGTACCGCAAGAAGACAGAGGGCAAGGTGTAGAGAGTCAGGTGCGCGCCGCGGCTGGTATCGCCGGCGGCGCGGCTTCCCAGTGGAACCGCTCGAGAACCTCTTGCACGGGGCCCTCGGCGGCGATCTTCCCTCGTTCGAAAAAAACCGCGCGGCTGGCGAGCGCGCGGGCCAACCCCGTATTGTGAGTGATCAGGACTTTGGATTGATCCAACCGGCCGAGCAACGCCACTAAGTCGCGTTGCGCCGGAGGGTCGAGGAACGTAGTCGGTTCATCGAGTACCAGCACTTCCGGATTCATCGCCAGCACGCCTGCCATGGCTACGCGTTTCTTCTCGCCCGCGCTGAGGTGATAGGGCGCCTTACCGGCGGCGTACCGCATGCCGGCGTGGTCGAGGGCGGCCAGCGCGATCTCCTTCGCCTCCGCCGGGGTCCGGCCGGCGTTGAGCGGCCCGAAGGCAACGTCTTCGAGCACCGAGGGCATGAATAGTTGCTCGTCGGAGTCCTGAAACACCAGCCCTACCTTGCGGCGGATCTCGGGCAGGTTCTCCTTCCGCATCTCCAGGCCGCAAACCGAGAGGTAGCCTTCGCCGCGAAGCAATCCGTTCAGGTGGTGTGCAAAGGTGGTCTTGCCGGAGCCGTTGGGGCCGAGCAGCGCCACGGTCTCGCCGGGGAATAGTTGAAAGTTCACGCCATCGAGCGCCAGCGTTCCGTTGTCGTAGCGGTAACTCAAGCCGCGGACTTCTATGAGGGGCCGATCCTTCATGCCAGGGTACCCATGGCCAGCCGCAACGCCGTGGCGAGGCCCACGCCGCCGAGCAGAAACAGAAGGTCCGCCGGCCCGAGTCGCGCTTCCGCGAGCAGTTCCATACGGCCCTGGAATCCGCGCGCGAGCATCGCTCCGTGGATGCCTTCGGCCCGCGCGTAGGAGCGTCCGAAGAGGGTGGCCGCGGCGCCCGCCGCGTGCGCGAGACGGAGGCGGCCGCCGCCACGCGCCAGCGCCGCCATCCGCATGTGCTGCGCCTGCTCCGAAATCACGAAGAGGTACCGGTAGAGGAACTGGATCACCAGCGTGAGGAAGCGCGGGACGCCCAGCGATTCGAGGCCGCGCAGGAGTTTCGGCAATGGCGTTGTCCCGGCCAGGGTCAGAACCGCCGCGGCGGAGAGGTAGCTCTTCGACACCAGCGACAGCGCGCGGGATTCGTCGCCCGCCAGCACGCTGAACAGCGCGAAGGTGCCCGCGAACGGCAGGACCGTCGCGGCGCGGAGCGCGAGGCCGGCCAGGGGCAGGCGCGCGGCCACGATCGCCGTCGCGACCAGCGCCGCGTAGCAGGCTCCTGCAGCGGCCGTCATCGGCGTGGTGGTGGCCAGCGCCACCAGGTAGGCGAGCAGAACCAGAACCTTCACTCGCGCGTCGCGGGCGTGCAGGAAGCTCTCTCCGCGGCTCCAGCGTTCCAGTACGACGTGGTGCACGTCAGGCGCTCCTGGGCCGCGTGGCCGCCCGCCCCAGTGCGATGCAGATGAGACCGACCAACAGCGCTCCCGCGGTTCCGGCGGCGGCCTTGGAGACCCACGGCGAGCCGAGCCAGCGGGCTCGATACTCCGCCAGGGGGGCGGCGAACAGGTTGGTGATTCGCCCCAGGATGTCGAGCTGACCGCCCAACCACTGCAGGCCGTCCGGGTTGGTCGAAGCCACCAGGCCTCCTGCCGCGGCCAGCAGCACCGCGCCCGCGCCGCAGACAGCCAGGCCCCAGGAACGTTCGGGCGTCGCTTGGTGGACGATACGCGGGCTGAGCCTTTCGATCCCTCGCGCCACTGCCACCGTAATGACGCCCTCGACCGCGGCCGAGACTCCGAAGACCACCACCAGGAAAGCCAGGGCGGCAGGCCGGACGGGCACGCCCGATGCCAGCAGTTCGCTCACCGCCAGCAGCGCGGACACCATGACGGAGAGCGCGCCGGCGGCGAAAATGGCGGTCCTGCGGTGCCGGCCCCCACCCCACAGACGGTAGGGCAGCCATGCCGCCAGGACCCCGGCGATGCCCATATTGAAGACGTTCGCGCCGAGCGCCAGAATGCCGCCGTCCTGGAACACGAACGCCTGAACGGCGAGGATGGCCGTCATGACCACCGAAGCCGCGGCCGGGCCGAGCGTGATGGCGAGTAGCGCCCCGCCCACCAGGTGCGCGCTGGTGCCCGCGGCGACCGGGAAGTTGATCGTCTGGGCTGCGAACACGAAGGCGCCCATGACACCCAGCAGCGGGGCGCGCGCCTCTTCCAGTTCGCGCCGTGCGCGGCGCGCGAGCAGGCCGACAGCGGGGATGCCGGTGATGTCAAGGGCCAGCCAGACGGGCGTGGACAGGAATCCGTCGGGAATATGCACCGAATCCCACGGTAGCACGATCGCAAAAAGCGTGTCACGGAAGGCAAAGCAGCAAGGCCGCGAATGAACACGAATGGACACGAATAGGACAAGGCTCTTGGGCAGTCGCCAGCAGATCTCGGAAGCCAATCATCGACCACTCTCAGATTCCGTCAGGCTTTGATCGCGATCGCGTCGTTCCCAGTGCCATGAGAAGGCAACCAGGCCTATCAGTCCGATGGCCAACGCGTCCAGGTGCTGTCCCCAGACGAAAACGCGACGGCAAAAGAATCGGTCGGAGAAAGATCAGAACGTTCAAAAGGCTTGCGGCGACGCCCAGCCGCTAACCGAGTGCTTCCCCTCCAGACGGTCCACCAAGCCACTCCACAAATGGTCGCCACAACAGCCGAAAACGACGGCGGGAAGAGCAGGTTGCGGAGGGGCAGAAAGGCGTAGCTCCAGTGACTCGTATGGTGACTCATGTACAGAATGCCCCTGAGGGAGACCAGTAGGTGCAGCAGACACTCGCCCGCGAAGATCCAGCCCATGACCTTTCTGATATCTCGCGTAGTTTATCTTAGATCCAGAAGGCGCCGGTCCGCCGCTGACTGTCGCGGTTCGGTGGTGGCGCGCCTATAATGAATCACAAATGGGCGAGCTCAGCAGGATTGGCGTGGCGATCGACTCGGAGTTACTGAAGAAGTTCGATGCTCTGATCGCGAAGCGGGGATACACGAACCGCTCGGAGGCCTTTCGGGACTTGATTCGCGACGAGCTGGTCGAACAGGCTTGGGAATCGCCGGAGCGGCGCGTGGTAGGTACGGTCTCGCTGGTCTATGACCACCACGCGCGCCTGCTGAACGAAAAACTCACCGGCATGCAGCACGACCATTACCACCACGTGCTCTCGACCCTGCACGTCCACCTGGACCACGACCATTGCCTGGAAGTGCTGGTCGTGCGCGGCAAGGCCGCCGATGTCAAGAAACTTGCCGATGCTTTGATCTCGACCAAAGGTGTGAAGCACGGCCGTCTCACGATCACGACGTCCGGCGCCGAGGTGTGAACGATCAGCCGACGACCGACGTCTGACGGCTGGTGGCCGCCTCCCGCCGGCTCCGTTCGAGCGGCTGGGTGGCGCGATACGTGAACAACATGCGGTGGATGACCGTGATGTTGGCGATCACGGCGATGACCCAGAGCACCGGCGCCATGCGGTTGAAGAGCCCGCCGATGATCAGCAGCACCATGCGTTCCGGGCGCTCCATGAAGCCGGCCTTGCATTTCGGAATCATGCATTCGGCGCGGGCGCGGGTGTAGCTCACCATTACCGAACCGGTCATCACTACAGCTGTCAGAACCACGTAGAAGAAACGGTTGATGGAGGCGTAGTAGACCAGCAGGCCCATCAGCAGAACCAGGTCCGAGTAGCGGTCCACCACGGAATCGAAGAACGCTCCGAACAGCGTCACCTGGTTGGTGGCGCGCGCGACGCGGCCGTCCACCATGTCGAAGATCCCGGCTCCGATCATCACCAGGGCCGAGGGGGCGAACATGCCGGCCGCCAGCAGCACCGCCGCGACCCCGTTGATCAGCAGGCCGATGAACGTCAGGACGTTCGGATGGATGCGCGAAAGAGCCAGGCCGCGGACAATCAACCGGATGACGGTATTGCAGGCGACCCCGATCGCGCGGGTGTAGGTCATAGACCCTCGCTCCCTTCGTCGTGTATGGTGGTGAGCTCGAGAATCTCCATCTCCCGGGTGCCGCCGGGGATCTGGATGTTGACCACGTCGCCGACTTCCTTGCCGAGCAATCCCCGGCCGATGGGAGAATTCGTGGAGATCAGGCCTTTGGAGACGTCGGCCGCCTCGCTGGTGACCAGCCGGAAGGTGATCTGCTCGTCCTTGCCCATATCGAGGACTACGACCTTGGAGCCGAGACCGACACGGTTGTGCGGAATCCTCGAGAGGTCCACCATGGCCCAATCGGTCATGCGCTTCTGGAGTTGCTGCAGGCGCGCGTCGACGTAGCGCTGGCGCTCCTTGGCGGCGTGGTATTCGGCGTTCTCGCTGAGGTCGCCGTGCGCGCGCGCCTTCAGGATCTCTCGCGGCAACTCGGTGCGAAGCTCGTGTTCGAGCGCAGCGATCTCGTCCTGAAGCTTTTTCTTGAAGTCCTCCATGAAGGGAAGCCAGCTCCTCGATTGCTCATTATAGAGCACTCGCCCGTCGCTCGTCGCCCGTCGCTCGTCGATGCCAGACGGGTGTCGCGCCGCTTCTCGCCCGAGCGAAGCCACGGTGCACAACCGGAAAGACCCGGCCGGGGTGCGACGGGCGACCAAAACAGTCCAAAACAGTCCGATTCGACAATGGTTTCGCGCTCTGCTATCATGAGATTATCCATGGGAATTAGAACGCCTTACCCCCAAGGTGCACAGGTGGAGCACCAGAAGTTTGGTCTCGGTGCCGTGCTATCCGCCACGGAAGAGTACATCGTCATCAAGTTCGACGATTTCGGCGAAAAGAAATTCCTCGCCCATATCGTCTTGACTGCGCTTAAGAAAAGCGACCGGCAGCCGCCGGTCGAGAAGCGCGCGCGCCGCAAGCCGAAAGCCGCTCCTGTCGCCGCCGCTCCCGCACCTGCTCCGGCCCCGGCCGTTTAGCCTGCGAGCTGGTTCCGTATCCCGCTCATTTCCGGCGGAGCCCGAGGTGTGTCCGGGCCCGTCGGTGTTACACTGGTAACCTCTCATGAGATTCGGTGTCGTAGTCTTTCCTGGCAGCAATTGCGATCATGACGCGTGGTATGCCGTGTCGCAAAACCTGGGGCAAAAAGCCGAGTTCCTATGGCACGATTCGCCGAAACTGGGCGATGTTGACGCGGTCATCCTGCCCGGCGGCTTCGCCTACGGGGACTATCTGCGCTGCGGCGCGATCGCCAAGTTCTCTCCGGTAATGGGCGCGGTGCGGAAGTTCGCCCAGGATGGCGGGCTTGTTCTGGGCATCTGCAACGGCTTCCAGATCCTGGTGGAAAGCGGACTGCTGCCCGGGGCGCTCATCCGCAATCGCGGTTTGAAGTTCATCTGCCGTCCCGTGAAGCTGCGTACGGAAACCACGAATTCTCCTTTCACCTCCCAGGCGCAGAAGGGGCAGGTCCTCACTTTTCCTATCGCGCACGGCGAGGGCTGCTATTTCGCGGACGAACAAACGCTCGACCGGCTCGAGGCGGAAGACCGGGTCGTTTTTCGCTATCTCGACAACCCCAACGGGTCGCTTCGGGACATAGCCGGAATTCTGAACGAGGGCCGCAACGTGATGGGGCTGATGCCTCATCCCGAACGCGCCGCCGATCCGCTGATGGGATCGACGGACGGCCTGGTGGTGCTGGAATCGATGGTCGCGGCTCTGGCCGCTGAAACGCGCCGGGCTTAAGGCCGAGGGCCGAAGCTGACGGCTGATGGCTTGTTCATGACAATCACTCCCGACCTCGTCGCTACTCATCAACTCAGTCCCGAAGAATACGCCAAGATCATCGCCCTGCTGGGGCGGGAACCGAGCTATACCGAGCTCGGCATCTTCAGCGTGATGTGGAGCGAGCACTGCTCCTACAAAAGCTCCCGGCTGCATCTGAAGAAGCTGCCTACGCGGTCGAAGCTGGTGCTGCAAGGGCCCGGCGAGAACGCCGGCATCATCGATATCGGCGGGGGCTGGGCCATCGCTTTCAAGATCGAGTCGCACAACCACCCCAGCTTTATCGAGCCGTTCCAGGGCGCGGCCACCGGTGTGGGCGGCATCCTGCGCGACATTTTCACGATGGACGCCATGCCGATCGCGGTGATGGACTCGCTGCGCTTCGGCCCGCTGGACGATCCGGAGAACGGCGCGCGCAACCGGCGGATCGTCGAGGGCGTGGTCTCGGGCATCGCGCATTACGGAAACTGCTTCGGCGTGCCGACCATCGGCGGCGAGTGCATCTTCGAGGCCTGCTACAACGGCAACCCGCTGGTCAACGTCTTCGCGCTGGGCGTGTTCAAAAAGGACGAAGTTTTCTACGCCCGCGCCAGCGGCGTCGGCAACCCGGTGGTCTATGTGGGCGCCAAGACGGGCAAGGACGGCATCCACGGAGCGTCGATGGCCTCGGCCGAATTCACCGAGGAATCGAAGCAGAAGCGGCCCACGGTCCAGGTGGGCGACCCGTTCATGGAGAAGCTGCTGCTCGAGGCCTGCATCGAGGCGATGCACACCGGCGCGGTGGTCGGTATTCAGGATATGGGCGCGGCAGGGCTCACCTGTTCCACCTGCGAGATGGCCAGCCGCGGCGGCACGGGCATCGAGATCGACCTGGCGCTGGTGCCGCAACGCGAAACCGGCATGACGCCGTACGAGATCATGCTGTCCGAGTCCCAGGAGCGCATGCTGCTGGTGGTGGACAAGGGCCGCGAGGACGAGGTCTACCGGGTTTTCAAAAAGTGGGGGCTCGACGCCGTGGCCGTGGGTGTGGTGACCGACGACGGCAAGATGCGGGTGAGGGATCACGGCGTGGTGGTGGCCGAGCTTCCCGCCCGTGAACTGGCCGACGAGGCGCCGCTCTACGACCGCCCGCACACGCTACCGTTCCGCACGGCTCCGATCGACGGCCCGGTAATTCCCGAGGGCAATTCCGAAGCCGACCTGTTGGCGCTGGTCGGCTCTGGCGACTTGTCGTCGAAGCGCTGGATCTGGGAGCAGTACGACCACCAGGTGCGCACCAATACGACGCAGGGGCCGGGCGGCGATGCGGCAATCGTGCGCATTAAGGAGACCGGCACATCGGTGGCGATGGCGCTCGACGGCAACGGCCGCTACGCCTACCTTGGGCCGCGCGAGGGTGCGAAGCTGGCCGTGGCGGAGTGCTGCCGCAATCTTTCGACCGTGGGCGCCGTGCCGGCGGCCGCGACCAACTGCCTCAATTTCGGCAATCCCGAGAAGCCCGAGATCATGGCGCAGCTCGTCGAAGCGATCGAGGGAATGGCCGAGGCGTGCCGCTTCTTCGAGACGCCGATCACGGGCGGCAACGTGAGCCTGTACAACGAAACGCTCAGCGAGGGCGTGTATCCCACTCCGGTGCTGGGCATTATCGGTCTGCTTCCGACGGCTCCTCCGGTGACCATCGACTTCAAGGCGCCGGGGCGCACGGTGATCCTGCTGGGCGGATTCGGGAATTGCGATGAGAGACAATTCGGGTCGAGCCAGTACGCCAAGGTCATCGTGAAACAGCTGTGGGGCCTGCCACCCGCACTCGATATGGAGTACGAGAAGAAGGTGCAGACCGCGATCCGCGCCATCGTCGCCGCGGGTCTGGCGGATTCGGCGCACGACTTGAGCGACGGCGGGCTGGCCGTGGCCCTGGCGGAATGCTCCTTCGGACCGGCGGGCATCGGAGCGACGCTCGATCTGGCGAGCGACCTGCGGCCCGCGTTCCTGCTGTTCCACGAAGGGCCGTCGCGCATCCTGATTTCGACCGAGCGGCCGGGCGAGGTGCAGCGAATCGCAGAAGAGCACGGCGTCCCGGCGCTGCTGGCGGGTGCGACCGTTGCCGGCCGCGTGTCGATTACCAACCATGAGCGCAGGTTGATAGACTGTGAAATCCAGCGCCTCAAGAGTACCTGGGAAGGGGCGCTCGAAGCGGCTTTGAAGGGGTGATGATGTTCGACAAGCTCCACGAAGAGTGCGGGGTCGTGGCGGTCTACGGACATCCGGAGGCGGCCAATCTCGCGTATCTCGGTCTGTACGCCCTGCAACATCGCGGCCAGGAAAGCGCCGGGATGTGCTCCACCGACGGGAAGGAAATCTTCACCGTTAAGGAGATGGGCTACGTAGCCGACATCTTCACGCCCGAGCAACTAGGCAAGCTGCGCGGACACTCCGCCATCGGCCACACGCGCTACTCGACCGCGGGGACCACCGTGCTGCTGAACGCGCAACCGTTCGCGGTGTCGTGCAACAAGGGCCTCATCGCGGTGGCGCACAACGGGAACATCACCAACGCCGCCGAACTGCGGCAGGATCTCGAGCGCGAGGGCTCGATCTTTCAGGCTTCGAGCGACACGGAAGTGATCCTGCACCTGGTGGCCCACTCTCGCGAGCGGACGCTGGCCGGCGCGTTGCGCGAAGCGCTGCTGCAGCTCGAGGGCGCCTTCTCTCTAGTGTTCCTGGCGCAGGACCGCGTGATCGTGGCCCGCGACCCGCAGGGTTTCCGCCCCCTGGCCATGGGGCAGATGGAGCTCTCCGGCGGCCAAAAATCCTACGTCTTCGCTTCGGAGACTTGCGCGTTCGACCTGATCGGCGCGGTGTACCTGAACGAAGTCGAGCCGGGCGAGATGGTGGTGGCGGGACCGGACGGGCTCACGCGCGAGCGCTACTGTCCGGAACAGTCGCGGGCGCAATGCGTCTTCGAGCACGTCTACTTCTCGCGGCCGGATTCGATCGTTTTCAGCCGCTCGGTGCAGGAATCGCGCGAGATGCTGGGGCGGTTGCTGGCGCGCGAGCACCCGGTGGAGGCGGACGTCGTGGTGCCGGTTCCCGATTCGGGCGTGGCCGCTGCCATTGGCTACGCAGCCGAGGCTGGCGTCCCATTCCGCCACGGGCTGATTCGCAGCCACTACATCGGGCGCACGTTCATCGAGCCTTCGCAGGCCATCCGCGACTTCGGCGTGAAGCTGAAACTGAACCCGGTGCGGCACCTGATCGAAGGCAAGCGCGTGGTGCTGGTGGACGACTCGATCGTGCGGGGGACGACGTCCCGCAAGATCGTGCGCATGGTTCGCAGCGCGGGCGCGCGCGAGGTCCACGTTCGCATCTCCTGCCCGCCGACCCGCTCGCCTTGTTTCTACGGAGTCGACACGCCCACCAAGCGCGAGCTGATCGCCGCCAACAATACGGTGGAGGAGATCCGCACGTTTCTCGAGGCCGATAGCCTGGGCTACCTCTCGCTCGGAGGGCTGCGCGAGGCCGTCGCCGACCACAACCAGGAATACTGCTACGCCTGCTACACCGGCGACTACCCCACCGACCTGGTGAACATCGAATCGCTTATGACGGCCAAGGAGCGGCGCGGGTAATGCCCGCTCACATCGGACGGTCCGCCGAGAGCGTCGAGCCTTCGCGCATCCGCGAACTGGCCCACATCGCGATGGGGATGGAAGGCGTGCTCAAGCTGTACTTCGGCGAGTCGAGCACGCCCACGCCCGAGTACATACGCCGCGCCGCGCAGAAAGCGATGGCCGACGGCTTCCTGTTCTACACCGAGAACGCGGGCCTGCCTTCGCTGCGAAGCGCGCTTGCCGAGTCGTACCAAAGGTTGCACGGCGTGGCGCTCGATCCCGAACGCGAAATCGTGGTTACGGCTTCCGGCGTGCAGGCGCTGAACGTTTCGATCCGCAGCGTGATCGATCCGGGCGACGAGGCGATCGTGCTGACGCCTGCCTGGCCGAACGGCGCGGCCAACGTGGCGCTCTCAAACGGCGTGCCGCGCATGATTCCGCACCTGCTGCGGGGCGGTCGCTACGAGATCGATTTCGATGCATTGGAGGCCGCCGTCACGCCGCGCACGCGGCTGCTGATCTACACGTCGCCCTCGAACCCGCTAGGCTGGGTCGCCACTTCCGCGGATCAGGATCGCCTGCTCGAGTTCACCCGCCGGCACGAGTTGTGGCTGCTGGCCGACGAAGTCTACGAGCGCCTGGTTTATCGCGATCCGCTTGGCACGCCCGCGCCGTCCATCCTGAAGAAGGCGACGCGCGAGGACGCCCTGATCGTGGCGCAGTCGTTCTCGAAGACGTACTGCATGACCGGGTGGCGCGTCGGCTGGCTGGTGGCGCGCGCGGACCTGGCGGCGAAGGCGACGCAACTGAACGAGTTCATCATCTCGCACGCGCCGAGCTTCTCCCAGCGCGCGGCAGAGACGGCGCTGGTGTGGGGCGAAATCGAGATCAAGAAAATGCTGGCGCGCTACAGGGAGAACCGCGACTACTGTCTGGCGATGCTGAAGAAGGCTCGCGGTGTCACGGTCCCCCAGCCCGAAGGCGCGTTCTATCTGTTCCCGCGCATCGACGGAATGACGGATTCGTTCGACTTCTGCCGCCGTCTGCTGGAGGAGACCAGCGTGGGCATCGCGCCCGGCGTGGCGTTCGGAGCCGGCGGCGAAGGCTCGGTCCGCATCTGCTACGCCGCCGAGCGCGAGATCCTCAAGCCTGCGATGGAGCGGCTGGTGGATTTTCTGGCGACGCGGTAGGGGCGGGGGGCTCTCTACACGACGCCGAGGTCGACCAGCTTCAGGTTCTCCACGCGTTCGAAGTGACTGCTGTTCCTTGTCAACAGCGGGAGGCCATGTGCCAAAGCGATCCCGGCGATCAGGCTGTCGCCCATGCCGATCGGCCGGCCCCCGCGTTCGAGTTTGCGCCGCACATCCGCTGCCCGCTCGGCCGCCGCGCGGTCCAACGGCAGTACATTCAGCGCCTCCACCAACCGCCTGACGGCCAGCCCACGCCTTCCCGGCCCGGCGCCGCTGAGGAGCTCGAAACAGTTAACAGCGGTCGTCTGGAGCTGTTCGGCGTCGACATAGGCCGCGACACGATCCCGCACCGGCTGGGCGCCCGCCAGATAGTCGATGAGCACATCCGTATCGGCGAGAATCACCGCCAGCTCTCACGGAGATCGCGAACGTTCCGGCGCAAGTCGTCGGCGTCCCTTTTAGAGAGGGAGCCTGCCAGTGCCCGAAGGGCCCGGCGCCGCTTCTCTCGATCCGCCTCACCCCGCAGATAGCTTTCGAGAGCTTCTCCAACTACTTCCGAGAATCCCTTCTGGCCGCGCCGCGATGCCAGGGCGAGCAAGGCGCTGCGGTGCTCGGGCTTCATCTCGATCGTCGTGCGCATAAGACTAGTATGACATGCATGTGCATGCACATGTTAGGCCACGATTTCGGGGTTCCGATCTGTCATCCGTCACCTTGCCGGCGTCACGCGCAGCGGACGGTCGAGCTTGAAGGTCAGGATGGTCTCGGCTGGCACGCGGATCGAGCCGCCCTTTGTGGCGATCTGCGCCCCGGCACCGGCTGCGGCCCCGGCACCGGCTCCAATGGCCGCTCC
The DNA here is from genome assembly GCA_963841635.1 of Bryobacterales bacterium. Lineage (GTDB taxonomy): Bacteria > Acidobacteriota > Terriglobia > Bryobacterales > Bryobacteraceae > DASWZN01. The sequence continues at coordinate 4,134,773 of CAWJDO010000002.1, read as the reverse complement.
TTTGCCTCCTCCCGCGATGGCCCCGATTACGGCGCCGACGATCGCTCCGCCGCCGGCAAATTCGCCGGTGCGTTTGTTCTTTCCCAGGCCCGCCCGGCCGGTTTGCGCGAGGTCGGCGGTGCTCAGCTGATAGAGCCGTCCGTCCACGGAGACGGACCGCAGGTCGAGCACCAGGCCCGACGTCCCGGTGACGCGGCCTCCAGACGCCGCGCGGATGACGATCTGGGCGTTCGATCCGTGGGGGATCACCACGGCGCCGTTCTGGTCGAGCACGTCCCGATACACTTCTGCGGCGTAGGTCTGATCCGGGACCGCCTTGCCCGAGTCGATGGTGTCGTCCGTACGCACGGCGACCTCGGTGCCGACGGGCAGCAAAAAGGTCCGAGTCCGGATGGCGGATTCCTCTGGGTGGTACCGCGGCGCATGGCTCTGCTGAGGCGGAACGGCGGTACTCGGCGCTCCCCGCGGCTGGGCCTGCGAGGATGCATCCGGCGCCGGAGTCTCCGGCGGCGCTTCGCCGTAGTCGATCGAGCGGACATCCTTCATGGCGATCGTGCGCGTGGTGTTGTCGTCGCCGACCAGCGTAATCTGCGATGGCGAAGTGCCGACCACGGTGCCCGCGACGGCGGTGCCATCGCGCAAGGACACCGTAGCGTGCGGCCCTGTGACTTTCTTCGAGCAGGCGGGGAACATCGCCAAGGAAACCGCGAACAGAACCGTTAAGAGGATTCGTCTCATCTGTCGCACCTCACACCACCGTTATAACAGGAGGGCGGGAGACAGGACTTAGCACATCGACGCGAGCAAGGCTCCCCGGGCGGTGGAATTGAGGGGGTCGGCCGCCAGGCGGATCTCGGAAAGCTCCAGGGGGAAGTCATCGGGCCGGAGCGCCTTTTCGAAACGCTGCAGAAAGCCCCGCGGCATGGCGCTGCCGCCGGTGAGCACCAGCGGGATGGCGCGATCGAGCTTGGGCAGGCGGCCGCTGGTGGCGAGTCCCTCGCGCAACGCCTCCACCACGCTTCGGATCATGTCGTCGTAGTACACCGTCAACGCGTTCTGCATGCGGTCGCCGGAGAAGCCGTCCAGATCGAAGGACTGCTCCTTGAGGATCCGTATGCGGGTGGCCAGCTCGCCCGTCGCCAGCGCTGCCTGGGCATCGACGAAATCGCCTCCTTTGGCGATGCTGAAGCTCACAACCGGCAGCGACAGCACGGCCAGGCACACATTCGACAGTCCGCTTCCGCAGGAGATGCCGATGCCGGTGAAGTTCGACGGCTCCAACTCGCCGAGCACCACCGCGAGGCCCTCCACAATCGGTTGCGCATCGTACCCGAGTTCGATCAGGACCTGCCGGCACGACGCCTCGTGATAGGCGATGCTGGCCTCCGCGCCCGTCACCGGCGCCGGCACGCTGAAAATGATCTTCTGCGTCTCGCCGCCATCCTTGCCGATCAGCTTGGTGAGGATGGAGCGGAGAACGGTCAGCGCGTATGGCTCACGAGGGTTCAGCACGCCGTTCAGCATGGGACGGCGCGTCTCCACGTGGAGGATGTCCGAAAAGCGCTGGGCGTCGTTGCCGGCCACGATGATCTCGCGGCCCTGAACCTCGTAGAAGACGCCCTCCTGCCGCAGCAGGCTCTCGGTCAGCCGGGAATGAGGTAGCGTGACAAAAGCGTTGAGTTGCGCCTCGAACTGAGGCCTGCCGCCCACGCTCCGCGCCGCCACGATCCGGTTGGTACCTATGTCGAGGCCGATCGGCTGTTTGCGGTCCAGTTCGGCATTATTCATGACACGATCCCCAAACCGCCGGAGCGGAATCGCCGCGGCGGGCCTACTCGAACGGAAGCACTTCTTCGCGGTGGATTCGTTCGGAATATTGCCTCATCCGCAGGAGCTCTTCGCGATTTAGCGGCGTCTTGCCGCCTCCGGCGCGCAGACAAAGGCGCGCCAGCAGCAAGACGAGGATGAGGGCGACGCAAACGATCATGATCGCTTTCCAGCTGCCTCCGCACCACAGCGAACCAACACGGACGAAAGGCTGTTCGCGTTGTTCGCGCTGCTCTGGGGCGCGCAGAACGACGCCGCCTCCGCGATGCATTGCGATTCCTGCTGCTTCTCTCTCTGCCAGGCCCTGTGAGCGTCCTGCTGCCGCGCTACCTCGTCCACATTGCCCTGAATGCGAGCCATATAGCGGGCGCTAAGACGATCCAATTCCGCCTGGATTTCCGCGTTCTCGCGGTTTTTCGTGACCTCAAATTCCCGCAGAGCGTTCTGCAGGGCCTCCTCGTAATCGTTCAGGGCGCGCTGTCGCGCCATCGCGTCCTGGAGAAGATCTTCGGTCTCGACCCCGGCCACATCCAGGGCCATCAGCACCGCGCACCGCTTGGCTTCAACCGAAAGCCCCGCGACGTGCTGGCTGTTTACCATCTCGGCAACCTTCAGAATGTCGTAGGCCACCTTGGGCTGTTTGAACGAGGCGTTGCGATAGATCTCCTCGAAAGGCACGATGTGCCCTAGCGCGCCATCGGATTTCAGGGCCGGTGCGCTGACCGGTTCCAAGGGCGCGGTCTCTTCCTTGGCCCGCGCCACGGCGCCTTGCGGTGCGGCGTGACCTGACGAGCCGTTGCGATGCGATCCGTTCGAAGACGCTTCGTCCCCGTCCAGCGAGAAATGGAAAAACCGTTTGAGCATAACGTACTCCCTTAGCCTGCCTCGGCGCCGTTCCGACAGAATAGACATCGGCAGAGGCGGTTGTTGTCGGTAGTTGGCGATTTCGCCTCGCGTATCACTTTGGCAGTACATTTGAAGTCGCAGTTTTCTCAGCTAAAATGCCTGGCTTTTACCCGCGTGTGGGGCGTGGCAGCCCACATGCAGGGATTTATGGCGGGTGCGGCGGCACATCGGGTGCCGCTGCAGCTTTGAAGTCAGAGGGGAGATATGTCAATGAAATCAATCACGTTGTGCGTGATGCTGTGCGTATTAGGGGGCGTCCTCGCGCTTGCGCCAGCCGCCTTCGCCGATCAGTGGAACCATGAAACGCGGGTAACATTTTCACAGCCGGTGGAAATTCCGTCCATGGTCCTGCCCCCCGGCACATACGTGTTCAAGTTATTGGACTCGCAGGTAGATCGCAGCGTAGTTCAAATCTTCAACGAAGATCAGAACAAGGTGTACGCTACGATTCTGGCCGTTCCCGACTATCGTCTGCAGCCAGCGGGGAAGACGGTAATCATGTTCGAGGAAAGGGAAGCTGGCGCGCCGCAGGCGATCCGCGCGTGGTTCTATCCGGGCGAACACTATGGTGCCGAGTTCGTCTACCCGCAGCCGCGGGCTGCGGCGTTGGCACAAGTGACGCACCAGCAGGTTCCGTCGATGCCCGCGACGGAAAAGCCGCCCGAAGCGGCCGAACTGCGCAAGGCGCCCGTGATGAACCAGCAGCCGAGTGGTGAGCAAACCGCGAGAGAGCCGGCGCCAGCGCCGCAACCGCAAGCGGCCACGCCACCGCCGCAAGAACAGGCGGCAATGCCGCCGCGGCAACTGCCGCAAACGGCGAGCGACCTACCTCTAGTTGGACTGATGGGGTTGCTCTCGCTGGCACTGGCGGGAACGTTGCGGTTCGTCAGGCGCGGCTCGGAACGATAAGGCAAACGGCGCGGGTTTCCGCTTACTTACGCGCGCGGTTCGGTGCTGCCGCTGCGGCCGCGCGCGGCTGGGTCCTGCTTCTTTGGCTTCGCCAAGAGGGTCTTACCTAGCAAGACGGCCAGAGGGATCGCCGAACCCAGCAGTGCATATTTGAGCTTGGTGCTGGAGGGCTTCGGGCTGTCCAATGGGATTACTCCCTTGGCCTCGTTGCGCTCGACCGGCCCTCCCAGGCGCATCTTCTCCCAGTCGTAATAGAACTGCTTCCCGCATTCCAAACAGACTACATATGTCTCACCTGATGGAACGCCCGGCTTGCTCACCGGGGTGATGGGGCGGGTGAGCCGGCGATGCGCGCAACGGAACAATAGTTCTGCGAGCACAGAGATCATGATTTGTCCGTACCCCTATTGTCCCAACATCGGTGAACCCGCGGTGGATCGATATGACGCCTTTGTAGGGGGTCGGGTACCAGGGACCATTACGGTACTCCAAGTGATTGACAGAAAAGCGTATTCGTGAGGAACTAGAGGTGCGAAGGTTAGCCAGCGAGAAAGGGAGAGCGGCCATGTTAGATCTTCTCGAGAGGGATTCAACCACGTGGCATCGAACCAGGGAAGCGGCATTCGAGAAGAAGCTGCTCTCCTTCGAGCTGGTCCCGAATCGCATCACCACCACCTCCGCTAACTTCACCATCTACCGAGCCAGGATTCCAGGCGGCTGGCTGGTCGCCGTCCGCCCGCACGACAATCTCACGTTCATCCCCGATCCCGAGCACGAGTGGGACGGCGGGTCGCTCGAGTAACGCTACAACCGGCTATACGCCGGGAGCGTCTTCCGAGGATTTCTCCTTCGCTGCCAACTGGCGCATGAAGAGTGCCGCCACTCCCTCCAGCGTTCCGCTGCCGTTGCCGCCCATAACCAAAGTGCTCGGCATAAACGGGACGTTGCTGCGTGACAGGGCGTCGATCGCATTCACCAGCGCCGTTGCACTCTGCCCCAGCGCGGCAACCTGGCGCTCGTAGGCTTCCGCCTTCGCCAGCCCGACCGCGCGGACCTGGGCGCCTTGAGCCGTACCGGTCTGCTCGATGTAGGTCGCCTCTCCCTCGGCTTCCTTCTTCCTGGCGGCCGTCCGGTTGTTCTGAATGCCAACGCCCACCTGCGACTTTGCGAGATCGGCCTGCATGTCGGCGGTCCCCTTGGCTCTCTCGGTCTCGATGCGCTGGTCCTGCGCCGCCCTTTGCATTTTGAAGGTCTCAACTTCCTGGTTGGCGATCTCGCGCTGTGTTAGGACCTGCACCAGTTGTTCGGGCAGCACGACGGCCTGTATGTAAACGCCGCGTGTCTCCACCTTGTATTTCGCCAGCTCCTGTTTGACGTACTCGAAGGCGCCTTGCTGCACCGACTCGCGGCTGCTGATGAACTGGACCGCCGGCATACTCTGCAGCTTGTTGCGGAAGTGGTTCCCAACGGCCGCCTGCAGGACCTCGTTCACGAGGTTCGATACGCTGCCGACCATGGAGATGACATAGGGAGCCTGCGTGTCGGGAATATGGATCTGCACCTGCAAATCGAGCGCGAACGCAAAACCCTCGCTGCTCTGGGCTTCGATCTGTTTGAGTTGGGAGTCCAGGTTGTGCGCCTGCGAAACCACGTCGGCCCAGTTGAGGGTGATGATGAAAGTTGGAACGATGACGGCCTGGTAGCAACGGGGATTGATGGGGTACTTCCCGGTCCGCAGCGGCTCTTCCCAGATGCCGCGGTGGCCCGGTCGCACCAGGCTGCCGAACTTGAACTCGGCTCCGGAGGTATCCTGCGTCGGCAGGCCGACGTAAGCTTTGATGACGCCGACCTGGCCCTGCTCCACCACCAGCATCGGCACTTCCTCGACGCGCACCAGGAACGGGTTGAGGTTGTAGGCTCCGTACAGGAGCGGGTCGTGCTGCAAACCGATCCGCCCGCCGAGGTCCAGGAACTGCTGGAAATCCTGATACCCGTTGTGCTTGTCGTTCTGGCTGCCCAGGATGCTTTCGATGAGCCTGGCATTCACGGGCTGCTCGGGGTCCATCTCCGATTCCAGTCGCTCGACGTCGGCGTAACCACCCAGGCGGCTGGCGATGTCGCCGGCGGGCAGAGGCTGGCCTTCGAGAGTGGTGACGATGCCGACCATGTCGACTACCCTTTCGCAGTCGGCGGGTCGTGGCGAGATCCTGGTCACTTCGAGCTGCTTGCTCTCGAGGCCGAAGGCCACGAAGGTGAGCCCGCCCTCTTTGTCCGCAAGCTTGCGCATCTCCTGGGAGACGGGCACGCCGTAAACGTGCGGCTTGGTGATGACCAGAAACGCCACCGGATGGATGGGCGCGAGCGTCCCGGGCGACAGCACTGGCCGCTGAACGCCTTTCTGCCCGCCCTTGTCCACGAACAACCTGAGGTCCGTGAAATTGCCGAACTCCGTTCGGAAGGCACCCGACTTGACGCCGATCGGCAACGGCTGTCCTACCTGGGCGATGACGACGCCGATCTGCCCCGCGGGCACCTGCACCCAGGGATGTTTCGTAACAGCGTAGGAAAGGCAGAAACGGAAGCGGAGCCCAGGCATCAGCGTCTCTGCCTGATAACCGGCCTCACCGCGGAAGGCCACCGGGTTATCTCCAGGCAGCTTCGCGCCGAATCGTTTTCTGACCAGCCCCACTTCGGTTGGCCCGATGCTGTATATCGACTTAAAGACCAGCACCAGAATGACGACTATTCCCGCAACTTCCGCGGCATTGAGCAGGATTTGTGACAGGTTGAGCGTATCCATAGTGGGAGGCCTCTCGGCTCCAGAAGAGTATATACCAAACAGGTGGATGGTCGATGGTGGATGGCCGATGGCTGAACGCCTGCGGCGCTACGCTCGCAGGCGGAGAGGGGCGTACATGGGGATCAGCCGGAACTCCGTTGCGACCGCGCTTACGGGCTCGCCGATCTGGTGCACGTTGGCCGCCCTGGTCTGGCCGTTGTCCTCGGTCATCTGCAGGTAGGGGATGAGCGTGGGGTCGATGCGCATGATGCGGCAGCAGGTGGCGTCCACGGCCACCGGGTCCGCTCCCGCGACGATCGTGCCAACCTGCTTCGGCGTGCCCTGGATGGGGCCGTTCCCCTCCATGCCCACGATGCCGTCGACAATGGCGAAGGTGCGTGGGAACAATCCGTGCAGGTCGGCGATGCATTCCTGGATTCCGGCCCAGTGCAGCACGTTCTTCGGCCAGCCGTACACCGCTCCCGGCACCAGGCCGAACAGGTTCTTCATGCTGAGCGTGGCGCCCACCCAGTGGTGGCATTTCATTTTGGGCATCGAGACCAGCAGGTCCGCGGCCAGCGCAGTTCGCGGCAGATAGAAGGACTTCATCCGAGAACGGGCGCCGGACAGGCGCAAGCGCGCGACGTCGTCCAGGTTGAGGTCCGTGAAAAGCTCCTCGAAGCGCGGGATGGTCTGGAAGTAGCCGGCCGCCTCGGCCAGCTCGAGCGTGTTGCGGCGGTGGCCCGGGCCTTCGGCGATGCGCACCTCGGCCGCGCCGAGCGAACGGAATGCCTCGAGCGCCGCCGCCACCACGGCGGGATGCGTGTTGATGGCGGTGCCGGGATCGAACTCCACCAGGTTCGGCTTGAGTACGACACGCTTCCCGCGAACATCGACCTTGTGCTCCGCCAGAAGACGCCGCACCGCATCCAGCAAATCTTCGGAATACGAACGCGCGCGGACGATCGAAACCAGCGGCGCGGGCCTGGGCGTTCGCGAACAGCCCGCCAGGGCGCCGGCCGCGGCTCCCGCAAGCACCTCGCGCCGGGTGAGACCGCTCATCGGACAGCCTCCAGAAAGGCGTTTCTACCGCCGCGGGCGCGGCCGGCCAGAATGGCGAGCGCGTTGTCCAGCAAGGTGTGGGCGCGGACATCCTCCGGAACCGCGGGCGCGGGACGGCCCTGCGCCAAGAGGCCAAGCTGCAGCCAGCTCATCCCTTCGAGCGCCCGGCAATTGCGGAAGTGCTCTTCGGCTTTGGCGATGGATTTCGCCATCCGCGCCGGGTCCGTGCCGTGCAGGGCGAGAAGCGCGATGCCCGTGGTTTCCGGATACGAGACCGCCTGGAAGCCCAGGGACTGGATCGAGCCGTGGTTCCAGCCCCCGTCATCGCAGGTGTGGGCCAGCAGGAAGTGCCGTCCCTGGTCGATGCGGCGGCGTATGCGCGGATCGGGGTAGCGGAGCTCTATCTTCTCGAGCGCCAGGATCGTGAGCGCGGTAGGAACCACCCACGCGGCCGTGCCCGGATACCACGACCAGCCCGGAAGGCCTTCCTCCATCGCCTGGGGCCGGGTGTTGTTCATCCAGGCCCGCAGCCGGTGGATGAAGGTGGATTCTTCGCCGCTCGCAGAGACGAGCCACTCGACCGCGCGCCGGCCGGCCTCTCCGCTAACCCCGCCGGCCAGAATCGCCAGGGCGGTGACCCAGGTGCTTTCCTCCACCGACCGCCGCGGCGCGAAGCCGCCGTCGGAGCGCTGATTCCCGGCCAGGAAACGGCGGGCGCGTTCGCAAGCCGGGCCCGCGTCGGGTTCGCCGTCGAGGGCCAGCAGCGCGTACGCGGCCGGCTCGGTCCAGGACGAACCGCCCCGGTATCCCCACCCGCCATCGGGGTTCTGCGCGGCCAGCAACGGGGCGCAGTCGAGCGCAATTTTCTCGCTCTGCATCAATCCAGACAAGCTTACACCACCTGACGACGGAGGGCGGGCTTCAGACCGCGCGGGACTTCAGAGGAACTTGCGAAATTGCCCCGGCAGACTGAAGACTCCGCTGAAAAACGGTGGCTGGCTCCGCTGTCCCAAGCGACATGCCCCCTGGTCAACGGGATAGGCCTCGAGCGCACGTGGACAGCGGTGCCTGTCGCCGCTTTTCAGCCCCTTCACCTCTCGCCGCGGATGCGACGAACTGAATTTCGCAAGTCCCTCTTCAGTCCCGCCCTGCGCTTGAATGCGGCCGGCCGAGCAGCCGGGCGCGATCATCGGCGGTCATTTTTTCGGCGGCCAGCCGCAGAACCAGGCGCGGCGTGCGGGCAGCGCGGGGCAGCAGGAACCTCATCACTTCGGCCGGCTTCTTCGGATACGTCTCCTTCAGAACCCAGCCGACACCTTTTTGCACCATGTCGTCCGGATCCTCAAGCAGCGCGCCCGTGATGCCTAGGATCGCCGCGGTGTTGTGCCCCTGCTTGGCTTCCTGAAGCAGCGCCACAGCGGCGGCCCGGCGCTTCCAGCGGTTGCGCGAGCGCACCCAGGCATCGAGTTCACCGATCAACGCCGGTTCGTTGCCGACGGAGGCAGCGAGCAGCCACGAGGCCACGCCGTCGCAACTCGCCCAGTTGTGAACATAGCGGTCGATCCAGCGCTCGAACAACCTGAACTCGCGCGCGCCGCATCGCTTCACGCGCCGCCGGTAGATGAGGATCGCGATGCCGGCCTCTTCGATCTTGCCGCTCTTCCAGAGTTCGGCGGCCAGCTTCGACAGCTCGGCGTCCGGCCAGGTTTTCACTTCGCGCCACGCCTCGCGGGCGACGGCCTTGACCTCCGGCGCGCGCACGCCGTAGGCGTCCACCGGCTCGCGGAAGAAGTTCTCGATGCCCCTGCGAAACTCACCGTCGGCCCGCGCCCGCAGCCCGGCCCTGATCGACGCGAGCGCCTCGGTGATCTTCCATTCGTGTTCATGCGTGTTCATTCGTGGCCAGCGCCTCATGCCTCGCGGTCGATGCGCACACGCGCGATGCGGTTATGGTCCATCTCCAGGATCGTGAACCGACGGCCTTCGTCCTCCACCGACTCGCCCGCTTTGGGGATATAGCCGAGGCGGAAGAGCAGGAATCCGGCCAGGGTCTCGAAGCCGGCGTTGGTCGGTAGCTCGATCGCGTACTGGGTTTCCAGGTCGCGGATCGACACCGCGCCTTCGAGCTCCACCACCTTGCTGACCAGCGATGGCTTGGGCCGGCGGACATCGTGCTCGTCCTCGATCTCGCCGAAGATCTGCTCGAAAACGTCCTCCATGGTAACCAGGCCGGCGATGGTGCCGAACTCGTCCACCACCAGCGCCATATGCGCGTGGCGCGCCCGGAACTCGTCCACCATCTGGTTCAGCGGCTTGCTCTCCGGCACCACCACGTGCCTGCGCAGAAGCGGGCGCAGTTGGAACGGCGGACCGGGAATACCGCTACGCGCAGCCGCCCGCATACGCTGCCAGACCGGCAGCAGGTCCTTGTAGTGCAGAATCCCCACGATCTTTTCCGGCGCGTGTTCGTAGACAGGCACCCGCGTGTACTGGTTCTCGATCAGGGTGCGCAGGGCGTGGTCGAGAGACGCTTCGACCGACAGCGAGACGATGTCGTTTCGCGGAACCATGATTTCCCGCACCGAGAGGCTCTGCAAGTCGAGCAAACGGTCAAGCGCGGATTCTTCGAAGGCTGTGATCCGCCCGGCCGCGCGCACGGAGCTCGCGATCAGCTTCAGCTCTTCCACGGAATGCGTGGTCTGCCCGGACACACCCAGCCGGAACATCCGCGAAACCGCGTTCGAGGAATGCTCCAGCACGTAGATGAACGGCTGCGAGATGCGGTAGAAGACCAGCAGCAACGGCGCCGCCACCACCGCGTAGCGCTCAGCCTGTTTGATCCCGAAGTTCTTCGGTGCCACCTCGCCGAACACCACCATGATGAAGGTCAGCAGCAGGAACGCCAACACCAGGGCGGCCGCGTGCACCCAGGCTTCGGCCCCGGGAGCCACCAGGGGCTGCACCAGCGACATCAGCAGACGGTAGAGCGTGTCTTCACCGGCCCATCCGGCGCCCAGACCCGCCAGCGTCACGCCAACCTGGACGGTGGAGAGCAGCCGCTCCGGGCGGCTGAGCAGGTTCAGCGCCGCCTGCGCGCCGACGTTCCCCTCCGCGGCCAGTTCCCGCAGCCGCGAAGCGCGCGCCGAAATGAGCGACAGCTCGGCCGACGCGAAGAACGCGTTGAGCCCGACGATCATCCCCAGCATCAGCACCCGGTAACCTAAGTAAGTCTCATCCATAACTCGCCTCAAGTGGGGCGGACCCCCTGGTCCGCGCGGGTCCCACGGACCCGCTTCCCCTCATCCGACCAGGCCGGCGGGGGGCGTCAACCGCGGACCAGGAGGTCCGCCCCACGGAATTCCAGTAAAATCGTGACGTGACTCTCAAGCGGGCGCTCCGGTACCTAAACCTGATCTTACTCATCGTACTTCTTCTGGCCGCGATTGCCGTCTACTGGTGCGCCTGGCGTCCGCTGCCGCAGACTTCGGGGTCGGTCGCCGTCACCATCGCGCACCGCGCCACGGTCGCGCGCGACGCGCTCGGCGTCCCGCACATCACAGCGGCCACCGTCGAGGACGCGTTGTTCGTTCAGGGATACGTCACGACGCAGGACCGCCTCTTCCAGATGGACGCTTTCCGTCGCTTCGCCGGCGGCAGCCTGGCGGAGGTCTTCGGGCCCGCGGTGCTCGAGTTGGACCGCGAGGCACGCCGCCTCCGCATGGACCGTATCGCCGAGATGCAGGCAGCTCTGCTCCCGGCCGCCGACCGCGCCGTGCTGGCCGCCTACGTCCGCGGCGTCAACTATTTCATCGAGACGCACCGCGGCCGCCTGCCCCTGGAGTTCACCGTGCTCCGCTACGACCCGCGGCCCTGGACCATCAAGGACTCCATCCTGATGGCACTCTACATGTATCGCGAGCTGACGGTCTCCTGGCGCGACAAGCTGGCCAAGAGCGCCATGCTGGAGGGCGGGGACGCGGCCAAGGTCGATCTGCTATTCCCGCCGCGGCTCAGCGGCCGGGTTCTGCCGGGCTCGAACGCGTGGGCGCTGGCCGGCTCGCGAACCGCCACCGGCCGTCCGCTGCTGGCCAACGATCCGCATCTCCAATACTCCATCCCATCGATTTGGTACATGGTGCATCTGCGTGCGCCGGGGCTGAATGTCTCGGGAGTCTCGCTGCCGGGCCTGCCTTGCGTCGTGATCGGCCATAACGACCGCATTGCCTGGGGCGAGACCAACGTAGGGTTCGACGTGCAGGATCTCTATCTCGAGAAGATTGACCTGCGCTCGGGCCGCTACTTATTCCGCGGCCAGATCGAGCAGGCGCGGCGGGAGCAGGAACTCATACCCGTCAAGGGCGCGGCGCCGATCGAGTTCGGGCAGTGGGTCACGCGGCACGGTCCGGTCTTCGTCGATGGCGGCCGGGCGCTGGCTATGCGCTGGGCTGCCGACGAGCCCGGCGCCGTGTCCTTTCCGTTGCTCGATCTCGACCGCGCCCGCGATTGGCCGGAGTTTCTGGCGGCACTGGCCCGCTTCCCGGGGCCGGCCCAGAACTTCGTGTACGCCGATACGGCCGGGCATATCGGCTATCACGTCGGAGGCCGGCTTCCCATCCGCAAGAGCTATGTAGGTGACGTGCCGGTCGATGGTAGCTCTGGCGATTACGAGTGGGCCGGCTACATTCCGTTCAGCGAGTTACCCCAGACTTACGATCCGCCTTCGGGCGTCATCGTCACGGCCAACCAGAATCCGTTTCCGGCGGACTATCCTTACCCGGTGCACGGTGAGTTTTCCGCACCCTACCGCGCGGAACGCATTTACGCGCTACTTACCGGGCGGAGTAAGTGGAAAGTCGCGGAGATGCTCGGCGTGCAGACCGATGTCTACTCTTCGCTCGCGCAGTATGTGGCGCGCCGGGTGGTCCAGGCTTACGGCGCTCCCGGTGGCGATAACGCGGCCGCGGTTGCGCTGCTGCGATCCTGGGACGGCCGTATGACCAGCGGCCCGGCCCCGCTGATTGCGATCCTCACCTACGATCACCTCCGGCAGGCCATGGCCGAGCGCGCTTCGCCCTCTAGGTCGCTGCTATACGGAGGCAGCGAACCGCGGGGCGCGGCCTACATGGCGGCTCCGCAGGTAGTCGAGGATCTGTTGCGCGCTCAGCCTGGCGATTGGTTCCCCGATTACGATGCGCTGATCTTGCGGTGCTTCCGCGATGCGCTCGACGAGGCCAGGCGCGTGCAAGGCCGCAATATCGCTAAGTGGGATTACGGCTGGTACAACGTACTACTGATCGAGCAGCCCGCGGGCGGCCATTTCCCCCTGGTCGGCAAGTACTTCAATATCGGCCCGGTCGCGCACGAGGGCTCGCCGGTCACGGTCGAGCAGACCACGCACCGCATTGGCCCGTCCATGCGCACAGGGGTCGATCTCGCTGACCTCGACCGCTCCTACATGAACATCGTGGTCGGCCAGTCCGGTCACTTTCTATCCAGCCACTACAAGGACCAGTGGGACGCCTATTACTCCGGCCGCAGCTTCCCCATGCAGTTCGACAAAGTGGATGTCAAGGGCACGCTGGTCTTCGACCCGGCGCCTTAGTACGGGGTCTCACAGTTGCGGTCACCTATCCGGCGTGGCGCAGACACTCATGTCTGCCGCGCCGAGATTGGTCTCGGCGCTCAGCCCGAACCTCGACATGAGTGTCGAGGCGGCAGGCAGGAGTGCCCAATGCCACTTAGTTTTCGCAAGACCGGACAGAAATCGTGGGGCAGGACCCCAGTCCTGCAGCGGGTCTCCAGACCCGCCTCCGTCCAACTTCCTGAAACGAAGGAAGCCGGACGTGGACGTCCGGCGCAGCTCTGGAGAGCCGCCCCACTCCGGCTGTCCGCATCCGGGATAACTAAGTGGCATTGGGCAGGAGTGCCTGCGCCACAGCCGGAACACGTCGCCGCAATTCAGAACGCGCGCGCCGCTAATCCTCGTCGTCGCTCACCTTGAGCACGGCCAGGAACGCTTCCTGCGGGATCTCCACGCGCCCGACGCGCTTCATGCGCTTCTTGCCTTCCTTCTGCTTCTCCAACAGCTTGCGCTTGCGCGAAATGTCGCCGCCGTAGCACTTCGCCAGCACGTTCTTGCGCAACGGCGCGATGGTTTCGCGCGAGATGATTCGGTTGCCGATGGCCGCCTGCAGCGCCACCTCGAACATCTGTCGCGGGATCAGCTTGCGCAAACGCGAGATCAGCGACTTGCCCCGCTCGTAGGCGTTGTCTTTGTGGATGATGATCGACAGCGCGTCCACCGGTTCGCCCGCCACCAGCACGTCCAGCTTCACCATGGGCGAGATGCGGTAGCCCGCCAGGTGGTAATCGAGCGACGCATACCCGCGCGACACCGTCTTCAGCCGGTCGTAGAAATCCAGCACGATTTCGTTCAGGGGCAGGGAATACACCAGCAGCACGCGCCCAGTGCCGATGTAATCGAACTTGCGCTGCTCGCCGCGCTTCTCCTCGAGCAGCTTCAGGATTTCGCCGATCGATTCCTCGCGCGTGATCACCGTGGCCTCGATGATCGGCTCTTCCACCTGCTCGATCTCGGCCGGGTCCGGCCACTTAGTCGGGTTATCGACCTCGATCAACTCTCCCGCGCGCGTCGTTACGCGGTAGCGTACCGCCGGCGCCGTGGTGATCAGGTCGATGTTGAACTCGCGCTCCAGCCGCTCCTGCACGATGTCCATGTGCAGCAGGCCCAGGAAGCCGCAGCGGAAGCCGAACCCCAGCGCCTGGGAATGCTCCGGCTCGAAGCCCAGCGAGCTGTCGTTCAGTTGAAGCTTTTCGAGCGCGTCGCGCAGCACGGCGTGCTCGTGCGATTCCACCGGGTAAAGCCCGGCGAACACCATGGGCTTCACATCCTCGAACCCCGGCAGCGGCTGGGAGGCCGGCACGAGATCGTCGGTCACCGTGTCGCCGATCTTGGCGTCCAGGACCCGCTTGATGTTCGCGAACATGAACCCGACCTCGCCGGCCGAAAGCTCGTCGCAGGGAATCGGCTTGGGCGACTGGTAGCCCAGCCCCTCCACATCGAACGTCTCGCCGTTCGACCACAGCCGGATCCTCTGTTTCATCTTCAGGCGGCCGTCGATGACGCGCAGCAGCGTGATGACGCCGCGATACGGGTCGAACCAGGAATCGAAGATCAGCGCCCGCAGCGGCGCGTTCGGGTCGCCTTTAGGCGGCGGCACCAGGTGGACAATGGCTTCGAGGACCTCCGGCACCCCCAGCCCGGTCTTCGCGCTCACCAGCAGCGAGCCCGTCGCATCCAGGCCGATGAGCTGTTCGATCTGCTCCTTGATCCGCTCGGGCTCGGCCACCGGCAGGTCGATCTTGTTGATCACCGGGATCAACTCCAGGTTGTGATGCAGCGCCAGGTAGGTGTTGGCCAGCGTCTGGGCCTCCACGCCCTGCGACGCGTCGATCACCAGAAGGGCGCCCTCGCAGGCTTGCAGGCTGCGCGAAACCTCGTAGCTGAAATCAACGTGGCCGGGCGTGTCGATCAGGTTCAACTGGTACCACTCGCCATCGCTGGCGCGGTAGTTGAGCCGCACGGCGTGCGCCTTGATGGTGATGCCGCGCTCGCGCTCCAGGTCCATCGAGTCCAGCACCTGCGCCATCATCTCCCGCTGCGAGAGCGCCCCGGTGATCTCCAACAGGCGGTCCGCCAGCGTAGACTTGCCGTGGTCGATGTGCGCGATGATAGAGAAATTCCGGATTGATCGCGGGTCCATGAGGTATGATGTGCTCTGGAACACCCAGTATCCCATATGTCTTATAACCTCATTACTTTTGAGGCGTCTGAGGACGGCGTCGCGCTCGTCACGGTCAATCGGCCGGAGAAGCTGAACGCGCTCAACGCGGCTGTTATGGGAGAACTGGACGACGCCTTTCGCCGCGTCGAATCCGATCCCGCCGTGCGCGGGCTGATCCTGACCGGTGCTGGCGACAAGGCTTTCGTAGCCGGCGCCGATATCGGTGAACTGCCCGTCGGCCGTGCGATAGCGGCGCGCGAGATGTCTTTGCGCGGGCAGGCGGTCCTGGGGCGGCTGGAGCGGATGGGGAAGCCTTCCGTCGCCGCCATCAACGGATACGCGCTGGGCGGCGGTCTGGAACTGGCTCTGTGCTGCACCATGCGCATAGCTTCCGAAAACGCCAAGCTGGCCCTTCCCGAGATCAAGTTGGGCATCATGCCGGGCTACGGCGGAACCCAGCGCCTTTCCCGCCTGGTGGGCCGCGGGCACGCTCTCGAAATGCTGCTCACCGGAGGCCTCATCGAGGCCGCTGAAGCCGGACGCATCGGCTTGGTCAACCACGTCGTGCTACAAACGGAGTTGCTGAATTTTTCGCGGGCGCTGTTGCGCAGGATTTTCGAAAACGCGCCGCTCGCGGTCGCGAGTATCCTGGAGGCCGTCGATACCGGCTTGAACACCGGACTGGACGAGGGCCTCCGATTCGAAGCTGCCGTGTTCGGCACCCTGGCGGCCAGCGAAGACGCAGCCGAGGGCACGCGCGCGTTTCTCGAAAAGCGCAAGCCCGTTTTCAAAGGAAAGTAGACATGGAGAATTCAATCATCGAGGGCCATCTGAGTGCGGCTGGCCTCAAGTTCGCGATCGTAGTGAGCAGGTTCAACGGCATCATCACGGAGCGGCTGCTGGCCGGGGCGCTCGATGCCCTCACCCGCACCGGCGGCAACGAGCCGCTGGAGATCGTCAAGGTGCCCGGTTCCTGGGAGCTGCCGCTGGTGGCGCGCGAACTGGCCCGCCAGAAGCGGCACGACGCGGTCATCTGCCTCAGCGCCGTGATTCGCGGCGATACGCCGCACCACGAGTACATCGCCGCCGAAGCCGCCAAGGGCTTGGCGCAGGCCAGCCTGGAGACGGGCGTTCCCATCAGTTTCGGGGTGCTCACAACCGACACGCTCGACCAGGCCGTCGACCGCGCCGGAGCCAAAGGCGGCAACAAGGGTTTTGACGCCGCGATGTCGGCGGTCGAGATGGGCAACCTCATGCGCCGCCTGCGCGCGGGCGCCTGACGCGCATGCCGTCTCGCCACCGATCCCGGGAACGCGCCCTGCAGATCCTATTTCAGCTGGACATGAGCCACCAGCCCGTCGATACCGCCATCGCCTCCTACTACGATGGCCTGTACTCCGAGGAGCACGACGAGCGTCCTGAGCCCGACCCCTTCATGGAAGAACTCATACGGGGGACCGTCGAGCGCACGGAGGAGATCGACCGCCGCATCGTCCAGCGCTCCGAACACTGGCGCATGGAACGCATGGCCGTGGTCGACCGCAACGTTCTGCGACTGGCCATTTATGAAATGACCGCCGGCCTGTCGCCCGCGCCGGTGGTCATCAACGAGGCCATTGAGCTGGCGCGCCGGTTCTCGGGTGACGAGTCCGTCGCCTTCGTGAATGGCGTGCTGGACGCGATTCACCGCGAGGGGCCCCCGGAGCAGGCGGATCCTGCGACATGATCCGCACGGCCCTGCTCGTAGCGGCCAGCCTGGCTTTGGCTGGCTGCTCGAAGCCTCAGCTCAACCAGGAGACCGCGGCCCGCCACATCCGCGAGAGCGCGCGTTTTCGAGAGCCGGGCTTCGTCGGCGTCTCCCGTCAGGACGCACCCTCCGACTGCAAGGCGAAACTCGAGGGAGATGCCGCCTGGAGGGCCCTCGCCAGGATCGGCTGGCTGCAAGTGCATGGCGAGGACGACTTCGAGCGCGGGAACCAGGGCCAGGCGTCCGTCAAGTGCGTGGGCACCTTGAGCGGCGACGCGCTGCGCGCCGGGGCTGCCCTCAACACCAGCACCTACGACCAATGGCGCATTCCCGCCGCTACCCGGGAACTGGTGGCCATCCAATCCATCACCTCCGTGGGGAATGGCCTGGATGCCGTTCGGTTCATTTACCGCTGGCGGCTCAACGCTTTTGGTGGCCAAATCCTCGGGACCGGACCGGAATCCGCGGGCACCGCCATCATCCGCCACCTGGACGGCTCCTGGCAGCTCGCGTACTTCACCTCCCTCCCCGACTTCCCGTCTGTCCGCCAGCAGTAGCCGCCCAGGTCCCGCAAGCGGGTCTGGAGACCCGCTGCAGGTGTGGACACCTGCCCCACGCCGGTCCCACTGAGCCCGTCAAAACGACCGTACAACCATGGAAGCAGGCCTTTTGATGGCCATTCGGTGTGCCGATACCCTCCTTTCCCCTATAATCCCATTTGGCCGTTTCCGGTCCGATCATCCCGGAGGAATCTTAACTTGAGCACCCAGACGTTCTCGCCCACCACCTCGAAAGACTTCAAGATCGTTCAACCTGAAACCACTTTCGGCGGTTCCCCGATCGACCCGATTCACCGCGGACTGCCCAAGATCACCCAGTCCCTGTGCCCCGAGTGCATCCGCGTGATCGAAGCGCGCGTGTTCGACGACAACGGCCGGGTGATGATGGAGAAGACCTGCCCGCAGCACGGCTTCTTCCGGGATTGCGTGTCCTCCGACACCCGCCTCTACCTCAAGATGGAGAACTGGAGCTTCGGCGACAACCAGGGCGTCAGCAATCCCGCGATTCCGAATGCCACGCGCTGCCCGGATCAGTGCGGCCTGTGCTCCATGCACACCAGCCACACCGTTCTGAGCAACGTGGACCTGACCAACCGCTGCAATCTGACCTGCCCGGTCTGCTTCGCCAATGCCAACGCGGCCGGCTATCTCTACGAGCCGAGCCTGGAGCAGGTGCGGCGCATGCTCGAAGCCCTTCGCGGAGAGGAACCGGTGGCCAACCGCATCGTGCAGTTCTCCGGCGGCGAGCCGACCATCTACCCGCACTTCTTCGAAGTCCTGCGCATGGCCAAGGAGATGGGTTTCTCGCATCTGCAGGCGGCCACCAACGGGATCATGTTCACCGACCTCGAGTTCGCCATGAAGGCGAAGGAGGCCGGTCTGCACACGCTGTACCTGCAGTTCGACGGCGTCTGCGAGGACACCTACAAGCGCGTGCGCGGCGAGTCGCTGCTCGAAAAGAAGATGCTGGCGATCGAGAACGTGCGCAAGGCGGGGATGAAGATCTGCTTCGTGCCCACCATCGTCAAGGGGCTGAACGACGACCAGATCGGCGACATCGTGCGCCTGGCGCTCGAAAACATCGACGTGGTCAGCGCCATCAGCTTCCAGCCCGTGGCGTTCACGGGCCGGATCTCGAAGCACGAGCTCGAAGAGAAGCGCTTCACCATGGCCGACGTGGGGCAGTGTGTACAGGAACAGACCGGCATCTGCGATATTTACGAGGACTGGTTCCCGCTGTCCTGCGTGGCGCCTTTCTCGCGCTTCGTGGGCGCGCTACGCGGCGAGCAGATCCCCACGCTGAGCCCGAATCCGCATTGCTCCATCGGCACCTACATGTTCGTGGACAAGAACAAGAAGGCCACGCCGGTGACGCGGTTCGTAGACATCGGCGGCTTCATGCAGGACCTCGACATGCTGGCGCGCAAGACCGGGCGGCAGACGTTCAAGTTCTGGTCCAAGCTGAAGACCTGGCAGGCGATCCGCCGCCACTTCCACGAGGATCGGGCGCCCGAGGGCCTGACCTTCACCAAGTTCGTCGAGACGCTGCAAGGCCTGACGGACAAAGAGTATGGCCGCGGCAAAGGCGAGGAACTGGGTTACACCTACAAGACGCTGATGATCGCGGGCATGCACTTCATGGATGCCTACAACTACGACATCGAGCGGGTGAAGCGCTGCGTGATCCACTATGCCGCGCCCAATGGCCTGATCTATCCGTTCTGCGCCTATAATTCCGGGCCGACCTACCGCGAGAAGATCGAGCGCAAGTACTCCGTGCCGTTCGAGAAGCAGCTCGAAGGGTTCGGGCTCGAGAGCAAAGATTCCCTGGTAAACGTCCGCTGAGGTGCTTCGATCGCGTGCCGAGGCGCGCGGTTCCGTGCTGACACCGAACCGCGACCGTCAGGGAGTCCCCATGGCCCTGCGGGCCGCCGATAGCGATGAAGACGCGCTCGGCGCCGCCGGCCCGTTCGTTACCGAGCCGCGACCGCAAGGGAGCGGACCCCGCCTGTTCGTTAACGAGCCGCGTCTTCAACGGAGCGGACCTGCCGGTCAGACCTCCAAAACCAAAACGGCGGACAGCACGCTCTGTCCAGGGAGGGCTTGAGCGCGCTGTCCGCAGCTTTTGCGGGCCCCTGCTTTACCGGGCCGGCGGCGCCGGCAGATCCTCGGGCTTCGGGCCGGCAGCAATCGTGGCCGGTGTGTCGGGCGTAGCGGCCTGAGTGGCCGATTCGGCGGGCGGCTCCTCAAACACGACCGGCGGGGCTTGCTCTACCGGCAGAACGTTTTCGGGCGCTGGCACTTCGGCGACCACCTGGGGCCTGCTGCCAGCCAACAAGCGAACGCTGGCCACCGCCGGGTCCGGACCGCCGAACAGTTCGAGACGAAACACAACGTCCGTGCTGGATGGAGCATACACCACGCCCGCGGTCGCGAGTTGATCGCGGTCCAACTCCAGTTCCTTTTCGAAACCCCCGTCCTTGATGAGCAGGACGCCGCGCTTGGCCGCCTGGACAAGAGGCGAGTGGCCGTCCCAGGTGACGCGGTAGTCGGTCCCGGCCCGCTCGAGTTCGAGGGAAAAGTCCGCGCGTAGAGTAGCCGCGGCAGCACTTCCCCCAGGGAAGAAATGCCAGAACGCGCCAGCTCCCAACAGTGCGAAAACCGCGACGGGAATCGCCAGGATCAAGCGCTTGCGAGAAGGTGTGTGCTGTGGAGCGCCGGCTTCCTGGCTTCCACAGGTGGTCGATTGATGTGCCATATTTTCCCTGGTTAGACTTAAACCTGATGGAATTATAAGTCCTCCAGTTATGTCGGCAAGGTTCAATTTAATCTGACGTTTGCGTGTAATTGGACCTGAAACTTGAAGGCGGTGGGAGCCCTCATTGGTGTGGGTACGACGCGCAGGGGGAGGGTGTTTAACCCTCGTTTGGGACCTGTAAGTCCCTGCATGACGTCTCGTGGCTAGAGACTCGCAGGCCGGTTAGTACTTTCGTTTTCGGTACTCCCCAGGGGCATGGCGGCCCAGGCGGCACCAGCATTCGCGAAGGTGGAACGTCGCAGGGAAGGCGACTCCGCAGTCAGTGTGCATGGAGTCGGAAGTGCCCTCGTTTCTTAGCCGGAGCGGGAGCCCGTGGCGCTGCGAGGCGCGCCGGGTTGCAGACGATCGGGGTCTCCGGCTGGCCTGCTGGCGAACTGGCTTTGAGCTGGGGCCAGAGAGCCCGGGCTGGAGGCGTCGCGGTAAGCCCCACGGTACCCACGGTCTATCGTACTAGTGGGGTACTCGACCTTTCTCTCCCCCAAGAGGGTAGACGCGGCGAAATCTATGGCTGCGCCTCCAGCACCTCGACGCCGCGCGCTGGGAGATCGAGGGCCTGGACCGTGGGTCCCGCGCCGAGCAGGGGCTGCATCCTTCCTGGAAGCGCGACGTGCCTCGGCTCGCGAGTGTGGTTGATCACGATGAACACGCGCTTGCCCGGTGCGGTACGGCGGCAGACTTCGACGCCATCCGGCACGGCGCCGAAGGCCGGCTCCACGCCGCTCGAGCGCAGCATCCACTGGGCTGCGGTGCGCATGAGGTCGTCATCCAGCCAGGCCGCTATGTAGGTGATGCGGCCCTTGCCGACCTTGCGGGTGACGGCGGCCGGCTGTCCGTCCAGCCAGCCGTTGCTCGTGCCGTAAGTGAGGAGCGTCTCGACATCCGCCCCGCCGGGCTTCAGTTGCTCGGCCCAAATGGTGGCCTTGCCGGATCCCCAAGCGCCCGCGAGCGGAACGCTCTGATCGAGCGCGTACCACTGCTCCACTCGGGTGCCCAGCAGCGCCCCCAGCGGGCCCGGCTGCCGCGCCGGCTGGAGCGCGTTGTATTCGTCCTTCATGCCGGAGCGCGGTCCCAGCACCAGGTGGCCGCCCTGCTGGACGTATTCGATCAGCCGCCGCGCGACGCTATCCGGCAGGACATTCAGTCCGGGCGCCACCGCCAGTTTGTAGCCCGCGAGCGGCGCATCGGGACTGACGACATCCATCTGCTGCGCCAGTTGCCGCAGCGGGCGGTAGTAGCTGGAGAGCAGCGCGACGGGATCGAAGTCCTGGTGATGCCGTTGGTAGTCGATGGCCCACCGGCTGTCGTAGGAATGCAGGATGGCAACCTCGGACTGCGGGCTGGTGCCGGCCAGCGCCGGACCGGCCTTTTCGAATTCCTTGCCGATCTGCGCCACCTCTTCGTACAGCGGAACGGGCGTGCCGTCGGCCCCTACCAGCGTGCCGTGATACTGCTCCTGGCCGCTCAGCGCGCTGCGCCATTGCCAATAGCTGACTGTCTCGGCGCCGTGACCGATGGCGTGCCATGCCATCGCCCGCACCTCGCCGCGGTCGAGAGCGTTGTTGACGGGCGCCCAGTTCACGAAGCCCGGCTGGGTCTCCATCACCCAGAAGTTCTTGCGCTTCAAGCCGCGTGTGAGATCGTGCACGATGCCGTTGCGCAGCGGGTCCAGATGGCCGCGGCCGATGTAGTCGTCCCAGGCTGTCAGATCCAGCTCCGCGCTCAGCTCGTAGTGATCGAAGGAGTCGTACCAGCCCATGAAGTTGCTGGTGACGAACTGGCGGGGATCGCTGTGGGCGCGTATGGCCTCGACCTGGACGTGCTGGTAGTCCCGATACGTGTCGCTGACGAAGTGTTTGAACTCCAGGAACAGGCCTGGATTCATGCCCGGGACGCCGAGCGGAATCTGGCTCCAGTCGGTGTAGGTCTGGCTCCAGTATTCGGTGGTCCAGCGGCTGTTCAGGTTGTCGAGGGTCTTGAACTTGGCGCGCAGCCAGTCATGGAACTGCTGGCGCGCCACGTCGTCCCAGGACAGCTCGCCGTACTCGTTGTCGATCTGCCAGCCGAGGACGTTGGGATTGTGGCCGAACTTCTTCGCCATCTCCTCGGCGATCTGGCGGCAGAACTGGCGATATCGGGGGCTGAAGGGCGAGCCCTGCGCGCGGGCGCCATGAGTGGCCTTCTGGCCGTTCATCTCGGTCCTGAGCGTGTCGGGATACTTCTGGGTTAGCCAGGCCGGGGGGGCGGCGGTGGGGGTTCCGAGGACGACGAAGATGCCGCGTTTGGCCGCGAGCGAGACGGCGCGGTCGAGCCAGTCCAGTTCGAAGCGTCCCTCTTCGGGCTCCATCCGGCTCCAGGCGAACTCGCCCACCCGCACCATATGGATTCCGGCCGCCTGCATCAACTGGAGGTCCACATCCCAGCGGGACTCGGGCCATTGCTCCGGATACCAGGCGGTCCCGAGCAGCAGGTTGGGCGGCTGAGCCGGTTGGGGTGTGGCAACGGGCGCCAGAATGAGCGCGGCGAGCAGGATTCCACTTCGTAGAGTCATGGGTTCAGAATGGCACAAACGAAGTGCAACCGGACGGCGGGCCGGAGCGTCTCTGTGGGGCAGGACTCCAGTCCTGCGGCGGGCGTCCACGCCCGCCTCCGTGTGGCCGCGAAGCGCGGCTCTCGGGACTCTCCCACCTACTAAGTCGACCACCACAAATAACCTGCAACCCCGCGAAGAGCCGCGCCGTCGAACTGCCGGACTAACCGCTTTGAGACAGGGGATAACTTATGAGGTCATGGCTAATTACTTCGTTGTTACTTCTCCTTTCGGCGCCTATGTGCCCGGCACAAGATCCGCCGCGTGCGTCGGGGTGGGTGGTGATACCCGTTCCCGATTACCAGGCTCTGCGTGACAAAGCGTTTCCCTCGGCGCCCAAGCCCGAGCCGCCGCCGGTTGAGGCCACGCTGACGCGGGTCGACTATGACCTGCGCGCGCTGAATTCAGAACTGGCCGAAGGGCAGGCCCGCCTTACCGTGGACGTGCTCAAAGATGGATGGGTGCGAGTGCCGGTTCCTGCCGGCCTGATGGTCCGTGAGGCCAGGCTGGACGGCCGTCTCGTGGCGCTGACCGCCTCCGCCCCGGGCAAAAGCGGAGGGCAGGCGGCGCTGCTTTCGAAGCGTGGCCGGGCGGTGCTGCAGCTCGAGGTAGGCTTCCGGATCGCATCCGCTCCTGGCGAGGAGACTCTTACGCTGCCCCCATGCTGGTCTGGCGTCACCCGTGCCTCGCTTACTTTACCGCGGCAGGATGTGGAGC
The DNA here is from genome assembly GCA_963841635.1 of Bryobacterales bacterium. GTDB lineage: Bacteria > Acidobacteriota > Terriglobia > Bryobacterales > Bryobacteraceae > DASWZN01. Next base: position 4,111,056 of record CAWJDO010000002.1, on the reverse strand, counting down.
TGAAGCTCGCGGGCGGGTTTCTCTCGAGTAAGTCGGAATCGGAAACAGAGACTAAGTGGGTGGCGTACGGTCGCGGCGGAGAGCCGCTGGTCTTCGCCTGGCGGAAGAAGATGGAGGACCATCGTACCACCCTGCCGCTCCGCCTTCGCGGATCGCTGACGGAACTGCTGGGCCTCGGCGAGGACGCGACCTCGATCTATGCCGAGGTGAAGGTGGACGTTGTCCAGGGCGAGGCTCGCGAGGTCAGAATCCAGTTGCCGGACAAAGTCACCATCAACCAGGTTCTGGGCGCGACGGTTGCCGATTGGGAAATGAAAGCGGGGGAACTCAGCGTGACCTTCCTGGAGCCTGTGCAGCAGACGGCCGGTTTCACCGTGTCGGGCGAGGCGCGCCTGCCTCGCGACGGAGTGATCGAGGCGCCGCTGCTGCGTTTGCTCGACACCGAGCGGGACAGCGGCGGGGTGGCGGTCGAGGTCCTGGGCGCGGGCGAGATCAGAGATTTCAAGTCGCAGGGCCTGGAGAAGACGAACGCCGGCGAGTTGGGCGCGACGGTCGCCGGCCGCGAGTCCCCATCGCTGGCCGCGTTCCGGTTCCGGCCCGGGTCTGCGGCGGGGCGGTCGCTCAGCGTGGACGTGGCCCGCTACGCGCAACAGGCGGTTCTGACGGCGAACGTGGAGGAGGCGCGCTATCGCATCCTGATCACGAGCGAGGGAAAGACGCTGGTGGAGGCTCGCTACGCGGTGCGGAACAGTCAGCGGAACTTCGTGAAGATCGCACTGCCCGCGGACGCCGCGGTCTGGAGCGCCTCGCGATCGGGCAGTCCCCTGCGGCCCGGCAAGGCGCCCGATGGCAGCCTGCTGTTCCCGCTGGCCAAAACGCGGGCCGGCGAGGAGGCGCCCGCATGCGCGATCGAGGTCCTCTATCTCAGTAAGAGCGTTGCCTGGGACGACAAGGGGCAGGCGAGGTTGCCGCTGCCTGCACTCGATCTGCCGATATCGCGCACGGGTCTCGCGCTCTACTACCCATCCGTGTTTCGGGTGACGCCGGAACCGGGGCCCTTCCGCGGGCAGGCCTTCGCTCAGCCGTCGTCGCCCGTTTTGAAGGCGGAGGCGGTTCGTGCGGCCACCGAGGATGCAGGCGAGAGATGGAAGCCGGATTCCGCGGCGCAGGCGGCCCTGCAGTCGCTGGCCTCGAACTACCGGGCGCATGCGGAAGGAAGGAAGACCGCCGCGCCGCTGCCCGACGGGGTTTCATTTCCCGTGGTCGGCCCGTCGCTGTTTCTGGTCTCCGAACTGACAGGTGAGAACCAGACTCCGGGTATTGACCTGACCTATCAGAGAGAGAAAAACGGAGGTGTGAAATGAAGACCAGCCTGTTCGTCCTCTTGTTCGCAATTCCGACGGTAGTTCTGGCGCAACCGGCCGGCGGTCCCACGCTCCCGCCTTCGGGAAACGTCGCGGTCCCGCTCGAAGAATACAACAAGCTGGTGGAACTGGCCGAAAAGCCGGCCAAGCCGCCCGATGCGCCTCCGGTTCCATTCACGCTCAACCGAGCCGGGCTGAAACTGCTCGTAGCCGGCGAATCGGTTTCCGGGACCATACAGCTGGAGGGCGAGGTCCTGGGCAAAGGCGCGGTCAAGGTTCCGCTGATCGCCGGCATGACGGTGGTTGACGCGCAGGCGCAGGGCCGGCCGCTGCCCATCCAGCAGATCGACGGGACGCACACTGCGGTTCTGAGCGGGCCTGGGGAGTTTACGGTCACGCTCGAGGCCGGAGTCCAGCTCAGCATCGAGCCCGGGCGCGCGTCCTTCAAATTGCCCGTTCCCCTGGCCGGCGCGGTGCGCCTGGAGCTTGTCGTTCCTGGCGACAACACCAACGTGGGCATCTTCCCCGGCCTGGTCACCAGCCGGGCATCGAGTGGCGGGCAAACCACCGTGGAGGCCACCCTGGTGCCGGGGCAGGCGTCCACCATCGGGTGGACGACGCGCGAGAACATCGCGCCCGTGGTGCCGAAGGAGGTGCGCTTTCTCTCCGACGTCAAGACGCTGGCCTCGGTCAGCGACGGGCAGCTCGCGATCGCGGCGCTGATCGACATCACCGTGGTGCAGGGCGAACCCGCACAGTTCGACCTGGCAATCCCGCCGGGATACGAAGTGACGGATGCCGCCGGCCCGTCGCTCGAAGCGAGCGAGACGCAAGGCAGCGTTTTGATCCTCAAGGTCACTCGCGCGGCGCAGCGCAGCCACCAGTTCCTGGTCTCGATGGAGCGGTCGATCGACGCTCCGAAGGCCGAGGTTCCCATCCTCAGCTTCAAAGGCGCGCAGCGGGAGACCGGCGAGATGCTGGTCGATAGCGAAGGGACCATGGAGCTCGCGGCCAAGGAGAGTGGAGGGCTGAAGCGGATGGACCTGAAGGAGGTCAACCCCTCGCTGCGCTCGCTGGCTCGTCACTCGCTTCAGGCCGCGTTTCGCTATCACCGCCAGCCCACCGAAGCGGCTGGGCTCGCGCTCGAATGGGTCCGCTTCCCGGATAGCAACGTGCTGGCGGCGGTGGCGCAGCGCGCGGTGGTGACGACTCTGGTAACTTCCGAAGGCAGGTCGCTCACCGAGGTCAGACTGGTGGTGAGTAACCAGGCGCAGCCGTTTCTGAAGATCGCGCTGCCGGCGGGCGCCAGCATTCTTTCCGCCGACGTGGCGGGCGAGAAGGTCAAGCCGGTCGAAGGCGCGGACGGCAGCCGCGTGCCGCTGTTGCGAGCGGGGTTCCGGCCCTCGGGGCCCTACATGGTGTCGTTCGTGTTCATGCACTCCGGCGCGCCGTTCGCGAAGAAGGGCGGGTCGGAGCTCTCCCTGCCGAAGATGGATGTTCCGATCGGCCTGGTGCAATGGGAAGTGTTCCTGCCCGAGCGATACAAGGTGAAGGATTTCGCGGGAGACGCGATGTCGAGCCTGATGCTGCCGGTGGATCAACAGACGGAATGGTCGGTCGTGAGGTCCCCGAGCGCGGACTCGCGCGGAGGGCAACTGGCAAGCACGATCTACGACGCGAGCGGCGCCGTGATTCCCAACGCCAAGGTCGTGTTGACGAACGAGGCGTCCAAGTCCACGTTCGCCACCTTCACCGACGGCAGCGGCGCTTTCGCCTTTCAGACGATTGTGCCCGGCACGTACACTGTGACAGCCACGGCGCCCGGGTTTTCGAGTTGGGAAGAGAAAGGCATCTCGATCGCTCAGGGCGACAAGGCCGACCTTCCGGACATCACGCTGAATGTTCGCGGTGCCAAGCAGGAGGTCACGGTGGTGTCGGCTTCGGCTATGAGCGTGTCGGTTGACGGGGCGAACCTGATTGACCCCATGACCTCGAAGTCGGCACGGCCGGTCGGAGGCCTATCCCTACCGCAGAACTTGCCATCCTCAAACGTGGGCAATCTGCAGCGGCGCGTGGCGGGCGTTCTGCCCATCGCCGTCGATGTGCCGAGGGAAGGGAATTCGTACCGCTTCGTGCGGCCCCTGGTACTGGACGAAGAAACGAAGGTGACGTTCAGCTACAAGACCCGCTAGCCGGAGACAGAAGACGCGCCGAATCTGGTACGCTCTCAGCTTATGACTGGGCGCGGTCCGATTCTGTTTGTTGCGGCCGTTGCCGTGGCATCGGCGCAATGCGGCATGGAGCGGGCCCGCCAGGCCGACTCGCTGCTGGCGCGCCACGACCTGGCGGCGGCGGAGGCGATCGCGGCGAATTGCGACTCTAAAGCGCCGTTCAAGGTCATTCTCGGTGAGATCGCCTTTCGCCGCGGGAAGGTCGAGGAGGCCGAGCGGCAGTTCCGCGATGTGACCTCCCTGGAGCCGCGCGACGCGCGGGCCTGGTTCCGGCTGGGCCAGGTCTCCGAGTACACGTTCAATCGCAAGACCGCGCAGGACTGCTTTCGCCGGGCCCACGAGCTGGCACCGGCCGCGGCGCCGCTGGTCCTGCACTGGGCCATGACGCTCGACGGCTCGGACGCAGCGGATGCGCTCGAGACCTACCTCGGGATGGCGAAGAACCAGGACGCGCGCGGCATCGAGCGGGCCCGCGCCCTGCTCGAGATCCAGCGGCTGCTGGGCGACCGCAAGCCGTTCGGGCTGGTATCGAACTACGGGCGCAGCCAGATCCGCCTGGAGCCCGTGCTGCGAGACCGCGAGTTGTACGCGTACCGCGTCCCGGTCAGCATCAATGGAGGCGAAGCGGCCAGGCTGCTGCTCGATACGGGCGCCAGCGGCATCATCATCAACGCCAGCCTGGCGGCGCGCCTCCACGTCAAGCGGCTGGCCTCTGCCACCGTGGGCGGCCTGGGCGACCAAGGCGCCGCGCCTGGCTGGGTGGGAGTGGCGGACCGGGTTCGCGTCGGATCGGTCGAGTTTCGTGACGCCGTGGTGACCGTCAGCGAGAGGCCGGTCCCGGGGAGTCAGCAGGGTCTTATGGGCACCGACATCTTCGAGCCGTTCCTCGTGACGCTCGACCTTCCCAACGCCGTGATCCGTCTCGACCCCTTTCCGGGCGCGGCCGACGGCCGTCCGTCCGACCGCGGCTTCCAGAGCGATCCTGAGATGGAGCGGGTCTACCGCATGGGTCACATGCTGATGGTACCAACCTCGGTCAGCGGATCCGAGCCCGGCATGTTCGTCATCGATACGGGCTGCGGCCAGACGCTGATCGGGAAAGAGTTCGCGGCGGAATTGGCCAAAATGCGCTCGGCGGCCAGCATGCCGATGGTCGGGCTCTCGGGCCGGATTGACGACGTGGACGCGGCCGACGACCTCAAGTTCAAGTTCGGCGGGTTCAGCGTACACTGTCAGGACACGCTCTCGATCAACATGAAGCGGAAGGACGACGAATGGGGGATGGAGGTGGCGGGGTTTCTGGGGTTCCCCATGCTGAAGCTGTTCTCGATTACCCTGGATTACCGGAACGGCCTGGTGAAGTTCGAGTGCCCGACGGCGGAAGACCGGAAGAAGCGCTAGGGCCACGAATGAACACGAATGAACGCGGAGTCGGGAGACAGGAGTCAGGAGACGGACTGAAGTCGGATGAGCACGGATTTCGTTGAACAACTGAAATCGGCCATCGACATCGTCGATGTGGTGGGGCAGTACGTGCGCCTGCGGAAGGCCGGCACGCGCTGGGTGGGCCTGTGCCCGTTCCACACCGAGAAGACCCCGTCGTTCGGCGTTCATGCCGTCCACCAGTTCTACAAGTGCTTCGGCTGCGGGGCCAGCGGAGATGCCATCAAGTTCGTGATGGAGATCGAGGCGCTCACCTTCTACGAGGCCATGAAGGCGCTCGCCGGGCGCTACGGCATCCCCATGCCGAAGCGTGCCGAGTACAGCGACCCCGAAACCAAGCTGCGCGGCGCCATCTACCGCATGCACGAAATCGCGCAGCAGATCTATCGTGGCGCCCTGGCGTCGGGCGCCGGGGCGGAGGCGCGGGCCTATCTTGCCAAGCGCGGGATCGCGCCGCAACTGGTGGAGGAGTTCGGACTCGGCTACTCGGACCGCGGCGGGCAGGCGCTGGTGCGCGCGTTCGACAAGGAAGGCTTCACCGAGGACCAGAAGGAGCAGTGCGGCCTCGTACTGCGGCGCCAGGAGGGCGGTGGCTACTTCGACCGTTTCCGGGGACGGCTGATGTTCCCCATCCACAACGAGTCGGGCGCCATCATCGGCTTCGGCGGGCGCGCGATGGCGGCGGGCGAGGAGCCGAAGTACATGAACTCCTCGGAGAGCCCTATCTATCACAAGGGCCGCGTGCTGTATAACCTGCATCGCGCCAAAATGGCCATCCGCGCCGCCTCGCGCGCGGTGCTGGTCGAAGGCTACATGGACGTGATCGGCGTGTGGGCGGCAGGCGTTCACGAGGTGGTCGCTTCCTGCGGCACCGCCCTGGTGGTGCAGCAGGTGCGCGCCATCAAGCGGCACTCCGAGCGCATCGTGGTGAACTTCGATCCCGACGAGGCCGGGATGAAAGCGGCCGAGCGCTCCATCGAGATTCTGGTGGACGAGGGCATGCAGGTCCGCGTGCTCGAGCTCGAGGGCGGCCTCGACCCCGACGAGTACGTCAAAGCCAACGGCGCGGAGGCGTACCGGTCCCATGCCGAGAAGGCGCCAGGCTACTTCTACTGGCTGGCCGACCGCGCGCGCGGCAAGTTCGACATGCGGACCTCGGAAGGACGCGTGGCCGGGCTCAAGTTCCTGCTGCCGGCCGTGCAGCGCATCGCGGACAAACTGGAGCGCGCCACGGTGGCCAACGATCTGGCCAACTACCTGGGCATCGAGACCGGCCTGCTGCTGGAGCATTTCCGCAAGGCCGCGGCCGAGCGCCGGGAGAAAACGCTGACCGCCGCCGTGGTTGAAGTGAAGCCGGTGGAGCGGATCCTGTTCGACGCGGTGCTGGGGAGCGACGAGATCCGCCACTCCATCCTCCCGCGGCTCAAGCGGGCGCCGCAGCTCGAGCAGTTTCGCACCGTTCGGATCTTTCAGGCGCTGATCGCGATGGAGGAGAGCGGCGCGCCGTTTCGAGTGGCCGACGTGCAGGCCCGGCTGGGGGAGGCGGACCAGGAATTGTTTGCCACCCTGCTTTTTGCCGATAAGGGAGACGAGGATCAATCGACGGGTACGGATGCGGAGGCCTGCCTGCGGGAACTCGAGCGCTCTGGCCTCGAGGCCCGGCGTAGCGCGCTCAAGGCTCGTATCAAGGAAGCGGAGCGTGCTGGTATGCTGGAGGAGGCTCTGCGGTGTGCGGAAGAACTTGGGAGGCTGGAGCGGGCCTGAGCCAATCGCTCAGGGGTATTGTAGAATAGCTGGAATCGGTCTCGCGGTGATTCGCGGGTGGGTGATTCGCAGGTGGGGTTGACGGTGGCGCACGACGATAAGTACGACCGTCTGAAGCAGTTGATGGACGCGGGGAAGGAAAAGGGCTACGTCCTTTACGACGAAGTCAGCGAACTTCTTCCCGACGACATCGCTCCAGGTCCGGAACTGGACGACATTCTGGTCACCCTCGATGGTTCCGGCGTCGAGATCCTCGAAGAACCGAAAATCGGAAAGCCCGAGGAAGCCGAAGAGCTGCTGGAGGTCGACCTAACCCAGGAGTTCGGCGACAAAACCAACGACCCGGTGCGCATGTACCTGCGCGAAATGGGTACCGTGCCGCTGCTGACCCGCGAGGGCGAGATCGAGCTTGCCAAACGCATCGAGCGCGGCCAGCGCGCGGTCCGCAAGTCCACCTCCCGCTCCCCGCTGATCACCCGCGAGGTTCTCACGCTGGGCGACGACGTACGGCGCGGTGCGGTTCCGGTGCGCGACGTTCTGGTTCTCCCGGAACTGGTGGCCAACGAGGATTCGTTCGAGACGCAGCGGCAGGAACTGCTGCAGGCTATCGACGGAATCGAGCGCCATTACCGCAAAGCCCAGCAATTCCGGCAGAAGCTGCTGGCGATTCCGCGGACCACCAAGCCCAAGCAGCACCGCGCGCTGCGAAGCTGCCTGGCGCGGACCACGGTCAAGATCTCGCAGATCATCCGCTCGATTCCCTTCAGCGGCCTCGTGGAACGGCGCCTGGCGGATTGCGTGCGGCGGGCGGTCGAAGAGCTGAAGCCGGTCGAGCGCGACATCGCCAAAATCCAGCGCCGCTTCGAAGAAGCCGGCTCGGCGGGCCAGGCGCTCCGGGAGCTGCGCAAGGAATTGCGCCAGTGCAATCTGCGGCTCCAGGAGTGGGAAGAGGAGTGCGGCGCCAGCGCCACAGAGCTGCGGCGGACCCTGCAGATCATCGAGCGCGGCGAGGTCGAGGCCGAGTGCGCCAAGAAGCAGCTCATCGAGGCCAACCTCCGCCTCGTGGTCTCGATCGCCAAGCGTTACACCAACCGCGGCCTTCAATTCCTGGACCTGATCCAGGAGGGCAACATCGGCCTGATGAAGGCGGTGGACAAGTTCAACTACCGCCGGGGATACAAGTTTTCGACCTACGCCACATGGTGGGTGCGGCAGGCCATCACGCGCGCCATCGCGGACCAGGCGCGCACCATCCGCATTCCGGTCCACATGATCGAGACCATCAACAAGCTGGTGCGGACGCAGCGCCGCCTGCAGCAGGAACTGGGCCGCGAGCCGAGCACCGAGGAACTGGCGCGCCGGATGGAGCTGCCGGTACCCAAGATCCGGAAAGTCCTGCGCATCGCCCAGGAACCGATCTCGCTCGAGACGCCGGTGGGCGAAGAGGAAGAATCGCACCTGGGCGATTTCATCGTCGACCGCCGCGTGGTGTCGCCTTCGGAAGCGGTGATCAACCTCAACCTGCGGGAGCAGACGGCCGAGGTCCTGAAGACGCTCAGCCCGCGCGAAGAGAAAATCATCAAAATGCGCTTCGGGCTGATGGATGGCAGCGAGCACACGCTCGAAGAGGTGGGCCAGCACTTCGCGGTGACGCGCGAGCGCATCCGCCAGATCGAGGCCAAGGCCCTGCGAAAATTGCGCCACCCCAGCCGCAGCCACCGCCTGCGCGCTTTCCTGGACGCGGGTCTCCAGGAGTAGGACGGGCTGGCCGGCCAAGAACATTTGGCCACGAATGAACACGCTTGCACACGAATAGGGAGTAAGAAGCGGGGCGTTGTCTTATCCGTGTTTATGCGTGTTCATTCGTGGCCCCACTCTTCTTTTCCTCCTTGATAGATTTTGCGCACCATCTCTACAACTGGCCGCGGCACCATGTGTTCCCACGGCTCGCCGCGTCGGATTCTTTCGCGAACGCCGGTGGCGGAAACTTCGTCGCAGCCTTCGACGGGCGCGAGGGTCTGGATGCGGCTCTCCAATTCGGCCGGCGGCGCATAGGAGCCGTCGCGCGGCGCCACCAGCAACCCGTATTCGCCCAACTGGTCGTGGAACGAGCCGTGGGGTCCGTAGTCCCAATTCGCGGCGCGCTCGGCGGCGTCGCGGCCGCACAGGATCAGAACCTCTATGCCTGGCCCATAGGACTCGCGGCACTGGCGCGCGATCTCGATGAACAGGCCGCCGTCGGAGGACGCGATCGAAAAGCGCGGCTCGTCCGCCACCGCTGCCGCGAGCATGCGCACGCGATCCTCGAACGAGGCGCCGGTGTAGGACTTGTGTGGGAAGGCACGCGGAAGCACGAACAACACCTCATCCACGCAGGCCAGCGCGGCGTGCGCCAGCGCCAGGTGGGCCCGCGTTGGCGGGTTGAAAGTGCCGGGGAGCACCGCCAGGCGCCGCGGTTTGGCCGTCGCGCGCCGGAAGAAGTCCATAGAACTATGCTACGGCGGGCGGGTGAAGGCTGCGCTACGCTAGAGGCAAGCGAATATGTTCTCTTGGATCTGTCCGAAATGCGGGCACGAAGTGCCGCCTTCCTACTCCGAGTGTCCCAACTGTGCTCCTTTAGGGCAGCAGGCGCCCGCGACGGCCGCGCCACCGCCGGCGCAAACCGCACCTCCGCCGATGCCGCAGGCCGCGGTCGCTCCCCCGCTGGTCGCACCGCCGCCACCGCCGCCCGTGCCGCCTGAAGTCACGCCAGCGCTGATCGTGCCGCCTCCCGCGGTGCCGCCGCCGGCATCGAGCCGGGTCGCCGTTCCAGGATGGCTTCTGAGCGTGATGTTCGGACTTGTCTTTATCGTGATCCTGCTGGGGGTCATCGTCTGGAGGCAGTCGCGCCAGGCGGTTCCGCCGCCGGCGCTGAGCCAGGCCGCGCAGATCGCGGCCGCCGAAACGGTACCCACCACCCAGTCGAATCCCGAACTGAAGGACCTGGAGCTGCTCGGATTCAGAGTGACCGAGGATGACAAGCAGAAACCCTTCGTCCAGTTCGTGGTGGTCAACCACTCCGGCGCCGATCTGGGCACGCTCAGCTTGAAGGGCGACCTGAAGGGGATCGCGAACCGCGGCATGCAGACGGTGGGCACGTTCGAGTTCAGCGCTCCGCTCAACGCCTACGAGTCGAAAGAGGTCAAGGTGCCGCTCGAGACCAGGTTGCGGGTTTACGAACTGCCCGACTGGCAGTTCCTGCGCGCCGAGATCACCGGGCGCTAGGGGGCGGCGTGAAAAACGGCGTGAAGCGTCCGCGAACGGTTGCCGAACGGAAGGAGCGGATCGCGAAGATCCTCCGGATCCTGGACAAGACCTATCCGAACCCCGCGATTCCCCTGGTCCACCGCGACGCGTGGGAACTGCTGGTGGCCACCATCCTCTCCGCGCAGTGCACCGACAAGGTGGTGAATGAGGTCACGCCGGGCCTGTTCGCCAAGTACCCCACGATGACGGATTTCGCCCACGCCAACCAGACGGAGATGGCGCAGGACCTCCGCCGCACCGGCTTCTTCAACAACAAGGCCCGCTCGGTCATCGGCGCGGCGAAGAAGATTCTGGCGGATTACGGCGGCAAGGTGCCGAACACGATGGAGGAGCTGCTCACCGTTCCCGGGGCGGCGCGCAAAACGGCCAATGTGGTGCTTGGCGGCTTTTTCGGCATAGCGAGCGGCATCGTGGTGGACACCCATGTCCAGCGGCTATCGCAGCGCCTCGACCTCACCCGGAACTCAGACCCGGTGAAGATCGAGCAGGACCTCATGAAGATCGTGCCGCGCGAGCGCTGGAGAGACTTCGGATTGCAGCTGATCTATCACGGCCGGGCAATGTGCGTAGCCCGCAAGCCGCGCTGCGCCGAGTGCCCCCTCGATTCACTCTGCTACTCCAAAGACAAGACTGACTGATGCCGCAGGTTCTTGCGATCCTGTTCGGGGCGGCCTTCACCGTCACGGTGTCGATGGCGCTCGGGACGCTGCTGGTGCGCGCGCTGGGGGTGCGGTTCTACTGGCAGGAGGAGCGGTTCTTCGCCTTCGCGGCGGGCTCGGCCTGCCTGAGCATGCTGGTATTCGCGTTGGCGGCCGTGCACCTGGTCTACCCCGGGGTGCTGCTCGCGGTGGGGGCGCTGGCGCTGGCCGCGGCTTTGTGGCGCCGCGCCTGGAAACCGGTGGGCAAGCCGCTCGCGCCCGTCAGCCGCGGCTGGCGCGCGCTGTTCTGGGCGCTCTTCGCGCTGTTCACTTACGTGAGCTTCTTCCACGCGATGGCGCCAGAAATCAGCCCGGATGGCAGCGGATATCACCTGGGGATGGTGCTCCGCTATCTGAATGCGCACGGCTTCCGCCACGTGCTTTCCCTCTACGCGTATCTTTCGCAGGGGACCGAGCTGCTCTACCTGTTCGCGTTTGCCTTCGGGAAACACTCGGCGGCGGCGTTGGTACACTTTTCCTTTCTGGCGGCGCTGCCCTTCGGGATGATGCTCTACGCGCGCCGGTTCGGGTTCGGGCCGGCTGGGGTAGTGGCGGCGCTGCTGATCTATCTGAGTCCGATCGTCAACTGGGATGGCTCCACCGCGTTCATCGACGTGGCCGTGGCCTGCGTCCTGTTCGCCCTGTTCTACCTGCTCCAGATCTGGGACGCGGAGCGGCACCCGCGCCTGCTGGTGCTGGTCGGCCTGCTGGCCGGGTTCGCATATGGGATGAAGTACACGGCCGTAGTAGCAGTGCCGTATGCGGTGGGTTTCGTGGCCTGGAAGTCGTACCCCAAGCGGGCGGCGGCGCTGCGTTCCGTGGCCGCGGTGGCGGCGTGCGCGGCGCTGATGATCGCACCGTGGATGATCCGAAATTGGACCTGGACCGGCAACCCGCTGGCGCCGTTCTACAACCAGTGGTTTCCGAATCCTTACATCCATATCGCCGTCGAACAGGCCTATCGCGCCGATCTGGCCCGCTGGGGCGGAGTGACGGACTGGCGGGAGATTCCTCTTCAAGTGACCGTCGAAGGCGACAAGTTGCAGGGAATCTTCGGGCCGGTGTTCCTACTGGCGCCGCTGGCGGTGGCCGCGTTGTGGAAGCGCCAGGGCCGGCAGCTCCTGCTGGCCGCGGCGGTGTTCTTCACGACATATCCGGCCAACATCGGCACGCGGTTTCTGATCCCGACAGCCGTGTTCGTCTCGCTGGCGCTGGGGATGACCCTGATGCGCTGGAAAGCCGTGGCGATAGTGGTTCTGTGCGCGCACGCAGCGTTGTCGTGGCCGCGATTCACCAAGTTCTATGCCGGGCAGTGCGCGCTGCGCACCACCAGGGTGCCGGTGGCCGCGGCACTGCGCATCGAGCCGGAGGAGCGGTACCTGACATACTGGATGCCCAGCATCAGACTGGCGCGCCTGGTGGAGCGGGAGGTGCCGCCTCAGGCCAAGGTGCTGGGCCTGGACTCGCCGCCCCTGGCCTACTGCGCGCGAGAGGTGTTGGTCACCTACGAGTGCGCCCAGTGCAACAACCTTTTTGAGATGGTGAGCGGTGGCCTCGCACCGCTCGCGCGGCAGGAGTTTCGTTTTCCAGCGCTGGAACTGAGCGCGGTGCGGGTGCGCGAGATCGACAGCCTCCGCGAGTTCCGTGTGCTGAACGGCTCAAGGGAACTGGCGCGCGAGCCAGGCTGGCGCGTGCTTACGCACCCAAATCCCTGGGACGCCTGGATGGCATTCGACCGCAATCCCGCGACGCGCTGGAAGAGTTGGCAGCCGTTCAGCGGTCGGGAGTGCGTGGAGGTGGATTTCGGCGCGCCTCGCCGGGTGGACTCGGTCGTGCTGGACGCGGATCCAGGTCCGAAGAAAATGCGCCCCGAAGGACGCGACCGTACCGGGAACTGGCAGCCGCTGGCCGGGCCGCCGGCCGAGAGCATAGTCCCCGCGCCGCCGGCGACGCGGCGCCTGATCGCGCGCGAACTGCTGCGCCAGGGCATCGGGTACATCCTGGTTCCCGATTCCTTTCCGGTGGCCGCGGACCTGCGCGCGAGAACCGCCGACTGGGGCGTGACGCCACTGGGCACGAGCGGCGGCGTCACGTTGTATCGCGTAGACTGACAGGTACAAACGCAATGAAGCTCTTCCTCGGTGTGGACGGCGGGAAATCGAGCACCATCGCGCTGGTCGCCGATGAGACGGGGCGCGTGGCCGGGGCGGGCTCCGCCGGACCTTCGAATCACGCTGCGGGCGTTGAAGGCCGGGCGAAGCTGGTGCGCGCGGTCGAGGAGTCCGTCGAGGGCGCCTGCCGCCAGGCGGGGGTGGATTTCCGCGAAGTCCAATTCGAAGCTGCCTGCCTCGGTTTCAGCGGCGGTCCCGAGGACAAGCAGGCACTCGTGGCCCAGACGGTGCGCTCGGAGCGCCTCATCGTCACGACGGATGCTGTAGTGGCGCTGGCGGGAGCCACGGGCGGCGACCCCGGCGTCATCGTGATCGCCGGAACAGGATCGATCGGCTTCGGCAGAAACGCGGCCGGCAAGACCGCGCGCGCGGGCGGCTGGGGATACATCTTCGGCGACGAAGGCAGCGGCTTCGATCTGGCGCGTCAGGGCTTGCGGGCGGCTCTGCGGTACGAAGAGGGATGGGGGCCCGCGACGAAGCTGCTGGCCATGCTCGTGGAGGCGGGCGGCGCGAAGTCCGCCAACGATCTGCTGCATCGCTTCTACACGGACGAGTTTCAGCGGCCGCGCATCGCGTCCCTGGGCGCGGTGGTGGAACGCGCCGCCGCGGGGGGCGACCAGGTGGCGGCCGGCATCCTGCGCAAGGCGGCATCGGAATTGGCGCTGCTGGCCGCGGCGGTGCGGCGTCAGCTCTTCGCGGCTGGCGAGAGGGCGGTGGTGGCGCACCTGGGCGGCGTCTTTCGGAGCCCCGGTCTGCGCGACCAGTTCCGCGAACTGGTGGAGCAGGAGCGCGGGAATGTGTGCGGCCCTCCGCTCTATCCCCCCGCGGGGGGCGCGCTGTTGGAGGCCTACCGGGCGTGCGGGATGGCGCCCCGGCTGACCGGCGTGCCGGACGTGAAGCGATAAGGCGCGCGTGCTACGATCAGCTTTATGCCAAAGCTATCCATTCGCGATCTGGACCTGCGCGCCAAGCGCGTTTTCATCCGTGTCGACTTCAATGTTCCGCTGGCTCCCGGAGGACAGGAGATCACCAGCGATAAGCGCATCAAGGCTTCCTTGCCCACCATCAAGTACGCTCTCGAACAGGGCGCGCGGCTGGTGCTGGCGAGCCACCTGGGGCGGCCCAAGGGCAAGCCGAATCCGGAGATGAGCCTGCGGCCCGTGGCGCTGCGGCTCCAGGAGTTGCTCGGCCTGCCCGTGCTCATGGCTCCGGATTGCATCGGCCCGGACGTCGAGACGCTGAAGGGCGGCACCCAGTCCATCCTGCTCCTCGAGAACCTGCGCTTCCATCCCGAGGAAGAAAAGAACGACGCCACCTTCGCCAAAGAGTTGGCGCAAGGCATCGACTACTACGTGAACGACGCTTTCGGCACGGCGCACCGCGCGCACGCCTCCACCGTCGGCATGATTCAGTTCGTCCCCAAGGCCGCCGCGGGGCTGCTGATGGAGAAGGAGCTCGAGTACCTGGGCAAGGTGACACAGAATCCGCCGCTGCCCTGCGTCGGGATCCTGGGCGGCGCCAAGGTGTCCGACAAGATCGAGGTGATCGAGAACCTGCTCAAGATCGTCGATCGGCTGCTGATCGGCGGCGCGATGGCCTACACGTTCATGCGCGCGCAAGAGAAGCCGACCGGCAAATCGCTGGTGGAGGAGGATAAAATTCCGCTGGCGAAGGAAGTCCTGGAGAAGGCCGGGGCCAAGCTGGTGCTGCCTGTCGATCACGTCGTGGTCAACAAGATCGAGGCGGGTGCTCCGTTCGGAGTCGTGGAGACGATTCCGGATGGCATGATCGGAGTGGACATCGGGCCGCGCACCATCGCGCTGTTCGAAATCGAAATCGCAAAGGCCAAAAGCGTGATCTGGAACGGACCGATGGGGGTGTTCGAAAAGCCTCCGTTCGACAAGGGCACCGTGGCGCTGGCGAAGGCCGTGGCGGCCTCGGGCGCGCTCTCGGTGGTGGGCGGTGGAGATTCGGAAAAGGCGATCAAGTCGGCGGGCGTGGCGGATAAGATTTCGCACATCTCGACCGGCGGCGGCGCTTCCCTCGAGTTCTTGTCGGGCATCGAGCTACCGGGCGTGGCGGCTTTATCCGATAAGTAATGTGAGGAGCGGCGGGGCAGACGGTGGACCGGGCTGCCCCGCCGGAACGTCTCAGATGGGCGCACAGGCAGAGTCGTTTCCGATGATGCTGTACCGGCTCTTCCGCAACGGGGAATCGGTGATGCAGCTCGCTGCAGAGTTCGACATCGCCGAAGATCGCGTTGAGTCGCGACTCCGTGCGGCCGCGCTTTACGAGGAGCGCCAGCGCATGGAAGCGGGACTGGCCGCGTTGCGCGTGAACTTGGCCTAGCGATGGGCGTGTGCGCCCAGGAGTCCGCGGCGCGCCTGCCATGCCTGAACCGGTGAAACCATCAGCGTGGCTCCCAACACCACCTTCGACGCGGGCACATTGAATGCTGCCAGCACCAGCGAGAAAACCTGCCCCGCACGCGTCCCCGCCACCAACTGCTCGAGACCGACCAGCACGGCGAGCGTCATCACGAAGTTGATCGCCAGGATCGCCTCGATGCCGCCGCCCATGCCGAACAGCGCCCGTTCCTTCCAGTAGGCGGAGTCGATTCGTCAGAAAGGCTGACCGCGAGTCAGGGCCTGCTCATAGGCCTCGCGCCGCCTCCGCCAGCGGAACCAACTCGGTGATCCCGCGCTGGCGCAGATAGTTCTCGTCCGCCGCCCGGCTGGCCAGGACGATGCACGGCTTCTTGCCCCGCTCCACCAGCTTCATGAACGGCGTGGCCCAGCTCCAGTCCGGCGGCCAGGTCTTAGCCGACAGCCCGCGGTCGGGAATCACCAGCGCCGTCGCCCGCCGTCCGCCCGTCTGGGGCGTTCCTCGCAACTCCTTCGCCAGACCGGAAAACCTGCGTCCTAGCGGCTTCGGCCGGCCGGCGCGATCGAGCAGCCCCAGTTGGTACTCCATTTTGTCGAAGCCCTTGATGGCCGGGTCGAAGTCGTGCGAGCACCACCACGTGATGCCCCACAGTTTCTCCGTGCTCACGGCATGGCGCACCAGGTGCTCCATGTATTCAGGCATGTAGTCCGCGGCGATGTACTCGTCCGGCACCACGCCCGTTTCCTCCACCCACACGCGCCGCGCCGGATCGCGGTGGTACGCAAACGCCAGTTCGGCCATGTACTCGGCCAGATGCAGCGACCCGGCGCCCTTGCCGCCATAGTGCGCGAAGGCTCCGGTGAAAACCCCATAGGAGTGCACCACCGAAGCATGCCCGCGAGTGGCCAGGTTCTCACGGCTGAAACCGAAATCGGCGAACCAGTGCTGGTGGTCCACGCCGTTCACGTGGAACCGGCCGGGCGCTACCGTGTCGCAATGGCCCAGAATCTGCGAGGCCCACGCATCCGCCTGCGGCTGGCCGACAGGATTGTTGATGCCCTGCAGCACGCCCAGCTCGTTGCCTATGTCGAAGCCGAGAAAGCGGCGATGGTTTCCGCAAGTCTCTGCGATGCGGCGAAACAGCAGCTTCTCCGCCGCCACAACCTCCGGGTCCACGAAGACGTTGCCCTTATCGTCCCCGCACGCGTCGAGCAGCGGTTTCACCCACACCGGCATGAACGAGTAACCGCTCATCCAGCCGTTCAGCACCGTCACTTCAACATCGAGACCAGCCCGATCCGCGCAGTCCAGAAGATCGCGCAGCCTGCCGAGAATCGTATCGCTGACGTAATTCGGGCCCGGCTGAATCATCGGCCAGAGGCATTGGATGCGGACGTGGTCCATCCCCAGGTCGGCCACCGCCCGCAAGTCCGCCGCAATCGCTGCCGAGTCCCAATCCTGCCAGCAGAACCACCAGCGGTTGCTGGGAACGTAGTTCACGCCAAATCGAAGTCCCGCCGGTTTCTGCTGACCAGCCGCACCCAAGGCGGTGATCGCTCCCAGGGACGTCGCCAGAAGCTCGCGCCGCGTCGTCATCTCCGCCTCCCGGCAGTCTCTACTTGATTTTCGACGCCACCACTCGGTCTAGCTCCGCATCGGTCCAGTCCGCAACGTGGACGTTTTTGTGGAGCGACCAGTGTTCGGTGTGGCCGATGCTCTGGCCAGGAGCCACCGACTCGAGCGGGCCGAGCGTCTCCATCTCGAGGAACGCACCGTTGGTGAAGGTTTCGAGCGAGCAGCCCATGTCGGGATAGGCCTCCGGGCCGGCCAGGGCAGTGGTGGACTTGACGAACAGGTCCGAGCCCAGCAGATAAGCCTCCCACGTGTCCTTGTTCCACAGTCCTACTTTGACGGGCACGGTCGCCTTCGGGTCCTGGCGCAGGATCACGTATTTCTCGGTCAACTTCCAGCGCGGGTCGCTGAAGTTCGTGTAGCCCCACATGACCAGCGGATTGGTGGGCCCGAGCATTTTCGGATGCGTGCCGCGCGGAGGAAATCCGGTGACCGCCGTGCCGCCCGGCGCCATCATGGTGAGCGCCCACGAGGCGATCTTTCGAGCCGAGTCGTTGGTATTCCTGATGCTCTGGCTCACCTCGACCCCGGAGCCGGAGGCGGCGAGGCGAATGCGCATCGTCTTCTGGAAGCCGGTTTCCTTTTCGACCGGCTCGGTAAGCTCGAGTGTGTCCGTGCCGACGACGACCTGAACGGGGACGTTATCGAGGGCGTAGGACATGGGCACGGCTTCGGGGCCGACCCAGATGCGGTGGCCGCCGCGAGCCTGCCATTCGGCCTCGCCGGAGTGGCCCAGTTGCGCCGTGAACTCCGCGAAGAGATTCTGTCCGCCGATGAAGCCATAGCGGATCACGCGCGGGCCGACGTCACTGGTGACGATCAACTCGACGTCTCCGTTGGTCATGCGATAGCAGTTCGGCCAGCCTGCATAAGCGACTTTTTCGATGGTCACGCCGAAAGCGTTGGTGGTCATCAGCATCACACCCAATAGAAGGTAGTTCATCCCGCTGACTATGTTAGCGCGACTGTTAGTGTAGTGCGTCGCAGATTCCTTCAGGCATCGGAATTGGCGGCAAACCCGGGACTGGCTCGAATTTCGTCGCACTTGCGAAATTCGTGCCTGTCCCACCGCTGGTCTTCTGCCAGTTATACCGCTCGAAATGTGCGGCACACTACGCTAGAATCGAGTTGATCCGGAGGCGTGATGCGGATTCTGCTTCTTTTGGGAGTTGTCGGCCTGGCCGTGGCCGCCCAAAATCCCGCCGTGCGGATCGCGAATGCGACGCGCCCCGCCGCCCCCGATCTTCAGATTGGCGATCGCTTTGAGATTGTCGTTACCGGGACGGCCGGCCAACCCGTCAGCGTCAGAACGACGATGAACGGAAGGACGGACTGGGGGCCTGTCATCGGTCGCACCGATAGCGACGGGCGATGGTCCACCACCGGCCAGTTCGAGAAGCGCGACTTCGGCGATTGGCGCGAGGTCTGGACCGTCGGTGGCAGGGTCGCCAACCCGCTCATCCATTTCTCAGTCGCTGCGCCGTGTCTCGAGAGCGGGCAGCACATGCTTTCCCTCATGAGCCTCGCAAGGGCCGAGACCTGTGACACCGCGGAAGGAACCAGGACCTTCGCTACAGCATCCGACACGGAACCTTTCCGCACGCCGGATGGCCGCATCGTCCCTGGGCGCATACGGTCGGCTATGACCGCGGAGCAGGTTCGAACGGAGTTCATGGGGAGTCTCATCACGGGTCCGCCAGGCAGCGCCAAAACGCTTCGAAAGGGTCAGCTTGGCGGCCGCGCTGCGGCCCAGATCCAAAGCCTGATCGGCGAAGACGTGTTGACCGGCGACGAGGCGCGCAACGTGCTCTCCATCATCCATGCCGCGTTCGAAACGCCGGACCGCATCCCACAGGGCGAGAAGGACCCTTCAGCGACCCTTCTCCTGCTGCGAAAGTTGGCGGACTCGGCAGAGCAAGACAGCCTCAAACAGGAGATCGCGAACACCGCGGCCTTCGTCCAGGCCCAACAGGCGGCGCCCGACCACCGCTAGTGCTGACGCGCGCGGTTCGGAACCGAGCCGCGACCGCGAGGGAGCGGTCTAAAGGGAGCCCAGAGACATCACGCTAACGGTCCAGGAAGTGCACTTCCGAAAGATCGCGCAACCGCGCCGCGGCGGTCTCTGGCGTGATGTCCCGCTGCGGCTCCGCCAGCATTTCAAATCCGACCATAAACTTGCGCACCGTGGCCGACCTGAGCAGCGGCGGATAGTAGTGCGCGTGCATGTGCCACAGGCCGTTGTCGGGACCGGCCGGGCGTTGGTGGAAGCCCATCGTATAAGGGAACGACGCGCTGAACAGATTGTCGTAGCGCGCGCCGATGCGCCTCAGGATCTCGGCGAGGCCGTCCCGCTCCGCATCCGTCAGGACGTCGAGCGCCGTCGCGTGGCGCTTCGAAATCAGAATCGTCTCGAACGGCCACACCGCCCAGAAGGGAACCAGAATCGCGAAAAACTCGTTCTCGCACACGATGCGCTCGCCCAGTCTCCGCTCCAGAGCCAGGTAGTCGCAGAGCAGGCAGGAACCATGCGCGGCGGCGTAGTCGCCCAGCGCGCTCTGCTCCTTGGCGGGTTCGTTGGGCAGCGTCTCCGCGGCCCAGATCTGGCAGTGCGGGTGCGGATTGCTGCAACCCATCATCTCGCCGCGGTTCTCGAAGATCTGAACGTAATTGATGAAGGGTAGGGCGAGCAGTTCCTGGAACTGGGCGGCCCAGGTGTCCACCACGGGCCGGATCTGCGCGGGCGTCATGCGCGCCAGCGTGAGGCTGTGGTCGGGCGAAAAGCACACCACCCGGGAGCAGCCGCGCTCGCTGTGAGCCACCAGCAGACCGCCGTCGTCGAGACGGCCCTCGGGGATACCCGGCAGCAGGGCGGCAAAATCGTTCTCGAAAACGAAGGTGCTCGTGTAGGGTGGATTGCGCAGGCCGCCTGCGCGTAGGTTGGCCGGGCAAAGGTAGCACGAAGGATCGTAGGAAACTCCGGCCGCCGCCACGACCGCCTCGGTCTGTCCCTGCCAGGGCCGCTTGGCGCGATGCGGCGAAACCAGCACCCATTCGCGCGTGAGTGGGTTGAACCGGCGGTGCGGATGCTCTTTGAGATCGATCATGCGGGAACGGTCGAGTAGCCGTTGGGGTGGCGCTGATGCCATTCCCACGCGGAAGCGATGATGGTTTCGAGGCTCGCGTACTGGAGCCGCCAGCCCAGCTCGCGCTGAATCCTGGCGGAACTCGCCACCAGAATCGCCGGATCGCCGGGGCGCCGCTCGATCTCGACCGCCGGAATCGGATGGCCCGTGACCCGCCGCGCCACCTCGATCACCTCGCGGATACCGAAGCCCGTGCCGCTACCGAGATTGTAGACCAGGCGGTCGTGGTTAGCCAGCGCGTCGAGCGCCGCCAAATGCGCGGAGGCCAGATCCAGAATGTGTATGTAGTCGCGGACGCAGGTGCCATCCGGCGTCGGGTAGTCCGTGCCGAAGATGGAGACCCGTTCAGCCTGTCCCAGCGCCACCTGCAGAACGCGCGGGATCAGGTGCGATTCCGGCTGGTGGTTCTCGCCCCGCTCCCCGGCCGCGCCGGCCGCATTGAAGTAGCGGAGGCTGGCATAGCGCAGGCCGTGGCACCGATGGAACCAGGACAGCATCTTTTCCACCAGCAGCTTCGACTCGCCGTAAGCGTTCGTCGGCGCCAGGGCGTCGTCCTCCTCGATGGGGACGCGCACCGGGTTGCCATAGAGCGCGGCGGTGGAAGAAAAGACCAGCCGGCTGACTCCGTGACTCAGCATCGCCTCGAGCAGGTTGAGCGTGTTCGCGGTGTTGTTGCGGAAGTAGCGCTCCGGGACCTTCATCGATTCGCCGGCTTCGATCAGCGCCGCGAAATGCAGGACGGCGTCGAAAGAGCCTGCGGCGAACAGGCGATCCACCGCGGGCCGATCTTCCAGGTCCCCCGTGATGAGCCTCGCCGCCGCCGGCACGGCCTCAATATGCCCGCGGCTCATGTTGTCGAAAACGGTGACGCTGTGGCCCGCCTCGAGCAGGCCGGCGGCCACCACGCTGCCGATGTAACCGGCGCCGCCTACCACCAGGACGTTCACGCCGGCGTCACCTCTTCGGCTCCCTCCACCGCGCTGGTAACGTAGATCACCGGCGCCTTGCCAGTCGCCTTTTCGTAGCCGGGCGCCACCGTGGCTTTGAACTCATCGACGTGCTCGGCCTCCACCAGGTTGATCGTGCATCCGCCGAAACCGCCGCCGGTCATGCGCGCGCCGTAAACGCCCTTGACCCGCGAAGCCAGATCGACCATGATGTCGAGCTCCTCGCAGCTCACCGCGTAGTCGATCCGCAGGCTGGCGTGCGAAGCGTACATCAGCTCGCCGAAGGTCTCGAGCTGACCGGCATTCAGCGCGACGGCGGCCTGCTCCATCCGGCCATCCTCGCTCACCACGTGGCGGCAGCGGCGATAGACCACTTCCGGCAGTCCGTTGCCGTACCGCTCGAGCTGCGGAAGCGTGACGTCCCGCAGCGCCTTGATGCCCGGCAGGAACTGCGAGAGGTGCTTCACGCCCGCTTCGCAATCCGCGCGCCGCTTGTTGTATTCACCGCCGGCCAGCGCGTGATGGACCATCGTGTTGCAGATGACCAGCCGTGCGTTCGCAGGCAGCGGGAGCAGCCGGTAATCGAGCGACCGGCAATCCAGCATCAGCGCGTGGTTCGCCTTGCCGTGGCAGGAGATGAACTGGTCCATGATGCCGCACCGCATGCCCACGAATTCGTTCTCGGCCTGCTGGCCGAGCAGGGCGATCTGCTTGCGGTTGAGTTCGATGCCGGAGACCGCCAGAAGGGCCAGCGCGGTGCTGACTTCGATGGCCGCCGAGGAGCTGAGGCCGCTTCCGATGGGCACCTCGCCGCGGATGTACAGGTCGGCCCCGCACACCTTGTGGCCGTTGCGTTCGAGAGCGAAGGCCACGCCGCGCACGTAATCGCTCCAGTGCTTCTCGCCGTGGGCCGTGGAATCGTCCAGCGGAAACTCGCGGCTCTCGGAGAAATTCTCGGAGTAGATGGCGAGCTTGCGGTCGGGCCGCGGAGCGGCAGCCACGAACGTAGAGAACTCGATGGCGGCCGGCATCACGAAGCCGTCATTGTAGTCCGTGTGCTCGCCGATCAGGTTCACGCGCCCGGGTGCCCGAAACACGCGGGGCTTCCGGCCGTAGAGGGTCTCAAACGCCTTACTGACTTCCGCAGCCTGTTTCATTTGTGGCTCCCTTTCACCCAGGCGGCGCCGGGAAATAAGGCACGCGCAGCCCGAAGGGCCATTATACGTGAAAAGGTTTCCACGGATGGCGCTCTTTGGCGGGATTGGCCTGCGGCCCCCCGATCTGGCGCTTTGTGCCACACTGGCGCCTATGAGCGTATTCGGCGGGATTGAGGCGGGCGGCACTAAGTTCGTCTGCGGCGTCGGCACAGGACCCGAAGACCTGCAGACGGTTCGGATCCCCACCACCACGCCCGAGGCCACGGTAGAGGCCGCGGCCGCGTTCTTCCGTGAACGCGCGGCGGACGGCCTGGCGGCGGTGGGCATCGCCTCCTTCGGGCCAGTGGACCTCGACGTGGGCTCGCCCACCTTCGGCCACATCACCTCCACGCCGAAGCTGGCGTGGCAGAACTTCGACCTCGCCGGCGCGGTCGCGAAGGCGCTAGGCGTGCCTGTCGGCTTCGACACCGACGTCGACGGCGCGGCGCTGGGAGAAGCCCGATGGGGCGCGGCGCGCGATCTCGCGGACTCGCTTTACCTCACCGTCGGCACCGGAATCGGAGGCGGCGCAATCGTTCACGGGCGCGTGCTGCACGGTCTCATGCATCCCGAAATGGGCCACATCCGCATTCCCCACGACCTGGCCGCCGATCCCTATCCCGGCTGCTGCCCCTATCACGGCGATTGCCTGGAAGGGCTGGCCTCGGGGCCTGCGATCGAGGCGCGCTGGGGAGGGCCGGCGCAGGATCTCGGTCCCGCGCACCCGGCCTGGGACCTCGAAGCGCGCTACCTCGCTCTGGCGCTCACGGCGTGGGTCTGCACGCTCTCGCCCCGGCGTATCGTGGTGGGCGGCGGCGTCATGGACCAGCCGCAGCTCTTCCCCAAGGTCCGGCTGGAACTAGCGCGCCTCCTGAACGGCTACATCCGTAAGCGCGAACTGACCGAGTGCCTGGATCGCTACGTGGTGCCGCCCGAGCTCGGAGGGCGGGCCGGAGTCCTGGGCGCCCTGGTTCTGGCCGAGCAGGCGCTGGTGTAGTGCGACCGCAGGCGGCGAACCCGGGACTGGCTCGAATTTCGCCGCACTTGCGAAATTCGTGCCTGTCCCACTACCGGCCTTCTGTCACTCACACTGCTCGAGATTTGCGGCGCACTACACTAACGTAAGAGGACGCCATGCCCATTCGATTTGACGACGACCCGCGCATCGTGATGACGCTCGACGCGGGCGGCACCAACCTGAAGTTCTCCGCCATCCGCAGCAACCAGGTGCTGGTGGGCCCGATCTCCATTCCGTCCGACGCCAACGATCTGGCGCGCTGCCTGGGCAATGTCGTGCGCGGCTTCGAGGACGTGCGGCGCGCCCTGCCGGCGCCGCCTGTGGCCATCAGCTTCGCGTTTCCCGGCCCTGCCGATTACCCGGCCGGCATCATCGGCGACCTCGGCAACCTGCCCGCATTCCGCGGCGGCGTGCCGCTCGGCCCCATGCTCCAGGAGAAGTTCGGCGTCCCCGCCTTCCTCAACAACGATGGCGACCTGTTCGCTTACGGCGAAGCCATCGCCGGCTTCCTGCCTTACGTAAACGGCCTTCTGGAGAAGGCCGGCAGCCCCAAGCGCTACCGCAATCTGTTCGGGCTCACGCTCGGAACCGGCCTCGGCGGCGGCATCGTGCGCGACGGAGAACTGTTCATCGGAGACAACTCGGCGGCCGCCGAGGTGTGGTTGCTGCGGCACAAGCTGGACCCCTCGGTGAACGCGGAGGAAGGCGCCAGCATCCGCGCTGTGCGGCGCGTCTACGCGCAGCAGGCCGGCCTTCGATTCGAAGACGCGCCGGAGCCCAGGGCCATCTTCGAGATCGGGATGGGACACGCCGAGGGCAACCGCGCGGCCGCGGTCGAGGCCTTCCGCCGGCTGGGCGAAGTTGCGGGAGACGTGCTGGGCCAGGCGCTGACGCTGGTGGACGGGCTCGCTGTGATCGGCGGCGGAATTGCCGGCGCGCATCCGCTATTTCTCCCGGCGCTGGTGGACGCCATGAACGGAGTCTACGACCGCGGCGGCAACCCCCTGCGCCGCCTGATCCCGCGAGCGTTCAACCTTCAGGTGCCGGACGAGCTCGAAGGTTTTCTCGGCAGCGAGGTCCGCGAGATCGCGATTCCAGGCTCCGCGCGCAAGATCCTCTACGATCCGTTCAAGCGCACGGCAGTCGGCATCTCGCGCCTGGGGACGAGCGAAGCGGTGTCGATCGGGGCCTACGCGTTCGCGCTGAGGGAGTTGGGGCGAGGGTGAGGCGCGACCAGGTGATCAGCCGAGCCGCTAACCGCGCGCGCGAATTCAGGCGGCTCATCCGCGTCGCCCGCCTGCGCCACGTGGACATATATGTCCACTGGTCCGTCTTTCTAATCACCGCGATCATGGTCCTGGGTACCATCCGCAATCCGCTGGTAACGCTGGTTGGGTTGGCTTCGTATTTGGGGATGTTGATTATCCATGAGACCGGTCACCTGATCGTGGCTCGTCTCAGAGGCTACGACGCTCTGAGCATTGAGCTGTACGCGATCTCCGGGAAAGCATATTACGAACGGCCTGAGTCTCGTTTCGACCGGGCGGCGATTGCCTGGGGCGGAGTTGTTGCACAAGCCATCATCGGTGTTCCCATCGTCCTTTGCACTATGGTGCTGGGGTATTCGCGCTTTGAAGCGATCAATGTCGCCCTGGGGGTGCTGGGAGGCTTTTCCATTCTGACCGCCGCGTTCAACCTCCTCCCGTTCCGCACGCTCGATGGCGCGGCTGCCTGGGACCTCGTACCGGCCTTTATTGAGAGAAGGCGAGTTCGGCGGGCCAGGCGCGCGGTTCCTTACCGATCACCCAGGTGAGACCCGCCCAGCGGTCGTCCGCGGCGGTCCGCTTGCACGTAGCGATTTGTATATACGTTGTGCTACGCTGGCGGTGTGGTGATTTCGGGGTTCGACTGGGACGATGACAACGTCCTCCACATCGAGCGCCACCAGTTCACCCCGGACGAGGTCGAGGAGGTCTTTGCCGGCCGCTACAAGGTCAGGCGAGCTCGTCAGAAGCTGTACATTGCCTTAGGCGAAACTCTTGACGGCCGGCTGGCGTTCATTGTGTTCCGCCGCCGGTCGGGTGGCTTGATTCGGGTCGTCACAGCCCGTGATATGGACGATAGCGAGCGGCGCTTGTTCCGCCGGAAGTAGGTGGACCGAATGAAAAAGAAACTCTCTCTCGCGAAGACGCCTCTGCCGAAGTTCCGTTCGGACGAGGAAGCAGCCAACTATTTCGAGTCGCACTCCGTCGACGGCGTGTGGGATCAACTGCCCGGCGCAAAGCCGGCGAGGGTGTCCAAGGCACTGGAGGAGTCGATCCGGAAACGCCATACAGCGGCAAAGTCCCCCATCTCAATCCGACTGGCTCCCGAACAGATTGCCGCCGCCAAGAAGATCGCGGCCGCCAAATCACTTGGCTACCAGACGCAACTGCGGGTGTGGATCGCCGAGGGAATTCGTCGCGAGGCGAAGCGGGCGTAGCTTCACGACTCCCGCAGCGACACCACCGGATCCACCTTCGTCGCCCGCCGCGCCGGCAGATAACTCGCCAGCAGTGCGATCGCGCCGAGGAACAGCGCCGAGCCCGTGATCGCCATCGGATCGCTCGGACTCACGCCTACCAGCAGCCCCGACGCCATGCGCATCGCCGCGATCGCCAGCGCCGCTCCAACCACCACTCCCGCCACGGTCAGCGTCACTCCGCGGCGCAGCACCAGCAGAACCACATTGGCCGGCGTCGCGCCCAGCGCCAGGCGGATACCGAACTCGTGCTGCCTCTGGGTCACCGCGTACGCCAGAACGCTGTACATGCCCAGCGCCGCCAGCAGCAGCGACACCGAACCCAGCACGCCCAGCAGCGCCGCCGCCACTTTCTGCGCATAGAGCGAGCCCGCGACCATATCTTCGAACTCCACCACCTCCGCGGTGCCGGCATTCGGTTCGATCGCCGCGGCCTCGCGCCGGACCGCACCGAAGGACCCGCGCGCCGGCCCCGCCGTCCGGACGAAGAACGCGGTCCAGAACTCGCCGCCGTGCCGCTGGCGGTACGGCAGATAGATGTTAGGCGTGGGCCCCTCCGTCAGCCTGTGAACCTTGCTGTCTCTGACCAGGCCGACTACTGTGGACCACGCTCCATCCACCTGGACCTTGCGCCCCACCGGGTTGGCGCCCTTGAAGTAGCGTTGCGCGAAGGCCTGATTGACCATCGCCACCTGCGCGGTGTCGCGGTCGTCCCTTTCCGTGAAGTCGCGCCCTTCGAGCAGCGGAATCCGCAGAACCTCGAAGAAGCCCGGCGCCACCGTGGCGCTCGATACGCTCATCTCCTCGCTCACGCCGGGAACGTATCCCTCCACCTGTATGTCCGATCGCGGGCCGCTCCCGAGCGCCAGTGGAAAGGCGTTCGCGAAGCTGACGGCGGTAATGCCGGGCAGCGTCTGGAGCCGGTCCCGCAGGCGGTGGCAGAACTGCGCCCGCTGCTCCGGGTTCTGACAGAACGTATCGAGGTGGTATTGCGCGAACACGACGTTGCTTGCGTCAAAGCCCGCGTGAATGGCCCGCGCGTTTTGAAAACTCCGCGCAAAGAGCGCCGTGCCCACCAGCGCCACCAGCGCCAGCGCGACCTCCGAAATCACCAGCAGCCCACGGGTCCGGTTCTGCCCCGCAACGGACGTTCCACTCCGTCCGCCTTCCTTCAGAGTCTCGATCAAACTGCCCCTCACCGCGTGCACGGCGGGCGCCAGGCCCGTGAGCAGAGCGCCGGCGCAGCACAGCAGCACCGTGAACCCGAGCATGTCCGCGTTCAGCCCGAAATCCACCTCAACCGGAAGCCCGATCGGCGGCAGCATCCACAGCAGCGAGCGTCCCAGCCATGCCGCCATCGGAATGCCCGCCAGCGCTCCCATGGCCGCCAGCAACAGGCTCTCGGTGAGAAGTTGCCGCGCCACGCGCCAGGAACTCGCGCCCAGGGCCATCCGCACGCTGAGCTCGCGACGCCGGGCGGTGGCGCGGGCCAGCTGCAGGTTGGCGACGTTCGCGCCGACAATCAGGAACAGCACGAAGCACACGGCCATCAGTATCCGCAGCGGCGCAAGCAGCAACGACTGCATTCCTAAGTGCGCCTTCCACACCGGCGCCAGGCTCGCGTGGAAGCCCTTGCTGGTCTGCGGCGATTCCTCCGCCAGGCGCCGCGCGCACGCGTCCACCTCCGCGCCGGCCTGCTCGAACGTCACGCCGGTCTTCAGCCTCCCGGTCACCCACATCTGCCGCTCGCCCCGGTCTTCCAGCAGCCACGTCCCCTGGCCGTTCAGCAGCGGAGCCATGCTCATGGGGATCCAGATCTCCATCCGCATGCCGGGCATCGTTCCGCGAAACTCCTCCGGCGCGATGCCGGCCACGGTCAGCTCGTATCGGTTCACGCGGATGGTCTTGCCCACCACGCGAGGGTCGGCGTGGAACAGGCTCCGCCACAGCCCCGCGCTGATCACCGCCACCGGAGCCGCGCCCGGATTGTCGCCCGATTCTGACGCCAGAAAAGCCCGTCCGCGGATGGGCTTCACGCCCAGCGTCGCAAAGTAATTGCCCGAAACATATTCGCCATAAATCCGCCGCGGGTTGTCCGCCGGGCCGACGTTGAAGGCGTTCAGCAGCGACGCCGCCACGCCGGAAAAGGATTTCAGACTGTCGCGATAATCGCGGTAATCCCGGTAGGCCGTATTGGAATACTCGCCGCTCGGCGACACGGTCTCGAGCGCGGCCAGCCGTCCGCCCTCGGCCACGCCGGAGAAGGGACGCACCAGCAGCCCGTCGATCCACCCGAAAACAGTCGTGTTCGCCGCGATCCCCAGCGCCAGCGTGAGCACGGCCACCGCCGTGAACCCCGGACTGCCTCGAAGAAGGCGGAAAGCATAGCGGAGATCCTCGTATACGCTGCGCATGATGTTCCCATATCTGAAGGCAACCGGAATGCCACGTCTAAGCTGCTGAGTTCAAAGCCTGCTTGGGCTCCGACGTGTTCGTTTTCGGTCCCCCGTGTCCGATATTGGGACGCGCTGAGTGCGGGAAGGTAGCAGGCGCCGGCTATCGACTATTCGTCCCGGCGCTTACGTTCAAGATCGTCTGCAAGCAGATCGTCCAGTAAGGACTTCTGGACCCGGAAATTCGTGGCCGCGAGGCGCGCCAATGCTGTTGGAAGATCGACGAACCGGCGTATGGCGGCAGCTCTGAGCACACCGAGCGTTCCGGTGGTCGGAATATTCCGCCGGTTAGCTTCCGCCCGCCCCGCGGCATCATCGATGAGCAACCACTGCTGTGCAAATTAGCGCTGCCTGCCTCTCGCCCCTACTGCATCCATTGAGGATGACCTCGGCATTGGCCTCCTGACGGAAACCTGGTTGCCGTGACACTGGGATAAAGTGCTACCCGCTGGGGCGCCTCCTGCTATCCAAATTGCGATCGCTCATTCCTATATTTCTCCGCATGTTGTGTAGCAGCCGCCTTTTCTGCTGTCCCATTTACAGGGCCAGCGCCAGTTGCTCGGCTGGCACCAGAGGTGGTGGAGGCTGCCAGGGGTCGTTCAGCCAGGTCCACAGGTCGCGGTACACGAACAGTTGTTGCCGCAGCAGGGCAACCAGGTTGGACAGGCTCCAAGCGAACGTGCTCTTCAGTTGCAGGTACTTCAACACCAGCATGGCAATCAGCGCCGTCCAGATCTGAATCTGCACCGCGTTCTCGCTGGTGCCGACAAAGGTCTTGACCTTCAGACCCTGCTTCAGGGCCTTGAAGAAGAGTTCTATCTGCCAGCGCTCTTTGTAGATCCGGGCAATCGTCCGGGCCGCCAGGCGCAGGTTGTTGGTGACGAACACCAGGGTCTCCTGTTTCTCTTCCACCCAAACCTCGATGCGCCGCAGGCGGGCCTCGGGACCGACCTGTTCCTGGCTGGTCAGCAGGATCACTTCGTCGCGCAGGATGTCGGAACCCTCCGGCACCGGCCGCTCCTCCGCCACTCCGTACAAGGCGTTGTCCTTGAGCCGGGTGACGAAATCGACATGCGAGCGGGTCAGTTCCAGCCACCAGTCGTAGTCCGGGTAGCCGCGGTCGAATACCACGATGGTGCCGGGCGCGAAGTGGATCTTGCGGGCCTCGGTGACATCGGCCCGCCGGCCCTCGGTGATGACGGCATAGCAGGGCAGGCAGCCGTCGTGGTCCAGCACCAGGTGCAGCTTCAGCGCGCCCTTGGTCTTCTTATAGCGCGCCCAGTCGAAGCTCTCGGCGCACAGTTCCACCATGCTGGAGTCGAGGCTCAGGAGCTTGTGCTTGAAGCGGAACTTGCGCCGGGTGCGCAAGGCCGCCTCCGCTTGGCAGCGGGCCAACGTCTGATCGAAGATCGCCCGGTACAACTCCCAAGGCCGGTGGGCGTTGGCGTAGGAAAGCGTGGTGACCTTGGGGCAGTCGGCGATGCCGAGATGGCGCAACTTGCCCTCCAACGCGGCCAGCCCCCCACAGATCTCCCGCAGGCTCTGAGCGTAAGCGAGTTGGCAAAACAACATCGCCACGAACTGCTGCCAGCAGGTGAATCCGCGGGCATGGCGCTCGGCGTGGTGCTCACGCACCAGCGCCTGAAACTCCAGGCGCGGGAAGAACTGCAAAAGCTGGCTGAAAATGCTGCATACTCGATTCATGGCGGGGTGGCTCCTTGGTAGTTGAACTCAGTTTCTTGCGGAAACCTGAGCCACACTACCAGACTGGACGCCCCGCCGTCTCGCTACACCTCACGCCCGTGGCTCGAAGCTAATTTGCACGGGAGTGATGAGCAACAGCACGTCGGACTCCTGCTGCGCCAGAAGAATCGCCGCGCGCTCACCGTCGTCAAGCAGGTTCAGGGCCGTCTCGTCGTGATGATATCGACCTTTCGGACCTCGAGCCAATCGGGGCGCGCTCGAACCCACTGCAGGACTTGTGGTGGCGCACCACTGTCCTCTAACTCCGCGAGGACTTCGAAAGGAATCAGGACCTTGTCGTATAGACGATGCAGAATCGTGATTTCCCCGATCATTACCAGATAGTTTAGAGGTGACGTGTCGGAAACGACGACCGTCATTTGGAGAACGCGATGGCGGTTTCGCTGTCAGCGACAATCTGTTCCAACGTGGTTGGCAGCGGCACCCCGTGCGCCTTGAGGAATCCGTCCATCTCGTAGCGAGATCGAATACCCAACATTTCACGGGCCTGGCGTACGGTGAGTTTGCCGGAACGCACTCCCTCCACGGCCAGGGCTTCGATTGCCACGCGGGTGATGCCGCCGGGCTCGCCGGCAAACCGCCGGGCCACGTCTTCGGGAACATCCAGATGAATGTCCATGCCGCCGCCTCTCCTCAACTATTATCACGCACCGTTGCGCTCGGCGCGCTATGTCGGCTGGGCGTGCAGGCGGAATGTCCACGCTGGGCTGACACCTATCGGCACCGAGACAGACCGAGCGGATACGGTTGCCTGAATTGTGTAGAATGACTGGAACAATATGGAGACCTCCGGAGCGCAGGCAGGCAGCTTTCGCGAGAGGGCCGGGCTCAAAGTCACAGGTACGTTTTTTGCGGGGATTTGTATCGCCTGTTACTTCGGCCGTTGGCTCCCCAGGGTACTGCTGCCGAGATACCCGTGGTGGATTCCGGCGCTGATCGCCATCGTTCCCATGGTTCTCTTGTGCTGGCTGGCGTGGCGGTGGATCCGCCCGCGCAGCAAGGCCGACACCGAATACCTCCTGCCGTTCATCGCCCTCGTCCTTTGTTGGGCGCCTCTCCAGTACTTTCGCCACCACGGCTGGGCTGCCCCGGCCGCCGGTGTGGTGGTGGGGGCCTACGCCTGGGAGTTCGCGCGATCACGGGGCCGTTCCTGGCCCATCGCAGTCATGGGATGCCTTCTGGCTGGGACCGTGGCGCCGCTTGTCCCATGGCCAAACGCGCTGCGGCTGCAACTCGTGTTCACATGCTTCGGGTTAGCCGTGGCGCTCCAAGGCGCGTGGGAGATCGTGCGCCATGTGCTAGGAAACAGGCCCGAACCGGGCTCACAGCCAACTGCATCCGATCACCGAGCTTTTCTCACCTTTCACTCGCTCGTTTTTGGCAGGATCGAATACGCCCAGATCGTTTCCCCCTTACTCGACCAGAAGGTACGGGCGCGATACAAAGCCGAAATCTCCGAACTAACTCGCCTGGGCTTCGGTTACTGCTGTTCTTATGCGGAGGCCTTCTTAGCGTTCCGTTTGCTGCTTTTGTTCCCCGCAATCGTGGCCTTGTTAATGCTCCTAAAGCGGGAAGTGATTCGGCTGGGCGGGGGCGCGAGGTTCCAGACGTGCCACCCGCTCCTCACCGAAGGAGACCATGGCGCCTATGCTGAGGCCCACAGTTTCGGCATCCAGTTCTACACGGCCTTCACAGATGGCACGTTCCTCGTGTCGGGGGGTCACGCGTCCCAGGACTGCGAAGGGCCGGTGATGACCAAGCGCTGGAGGTGGGCTAGTGTAGCCGAAATCTGGGCCGATCACCGTAGTGCAATTGAGGTCTTCGAAGCCGCCGGGAGACGCGTAGACCGCCGCGGGGACTTCGAGACGTTCGCGGACATGTCGCGGCGGGAAGAGATGCCGGACCACGGCCCGAAGCCTGTGGCGGCACACTGAAGTGCGTTACTGGCTGAGCCCCACCCGGCATAAGTGCCGCTCGAGCACCACCTTCTCCTGCTCCACATACGCCCGGTTGCGTCGAACGAGTTCGGTGAAGTCCACCTGGTGCGCATCGAACTCCGGCCCGTCCACGCACGCGAACACCACCTTGCCGCCCACCGTGAGCCGGCAGCCGCCGCACATCCCGGTGCCATCCACCATGATCGGGTTCACGCTGGCGAAGGTCTTCACGCCCCACTCGCGCGTCAGCTCCGCCGCCGCCCGCATCATCGGAATCGGCCCGATCACATGCGCCGCCTGCGGCATCGCGCCGTTCTTCGCCACCCACCAACGCATCAAATCGACCGCGTTCCCGTGAAACTCGCCCGAGCCGTCGTCGGTGGCCCAGTAGACCTCATCGGCAGCCTCGCGCAGATCCGCGTCCAGGATGATGTGGGCCGTCGAGCGCGCCCCCGCGAGCGCCACCACGTGGTTGCCCGCGGCGCGGAAAGCGCGCGCCACCGGAAGCAGTTCGGCCGTCCCCACCCCTCCGGCCACGCACAGCACCGTGCCCACCTTCTCGATGGTGGCGGGCAGTCCGAGCGGGCCGAGCAGATCGGGAATCACCGCGCCCACTTCGAGCGCCGTCGTCTGTCGCGACGTCTTGCCGAGCGCCTGCACCACCAGCTGAATCGTCCCGCGCGTAGCGTCCCCATCCACCAGCGTGAGCGGGATGCGCTCGCTCGTCAAGTCCGGCCGCAGGATGATGAACTGTCCCGCCTTCCAGTGCGTCGCGATCTCTGGCGCCTCGATCTCCAGCCGCGCGATCTCCGGCGTCAGCATCACCTTCGACACGATGCGGTGGCCCGCGGCTCCGAGCGCCACGTGGCCGTTGACCGCGGCAGCAGGCTTCGTCTCCTGCAGAGCGGCGTCGATAGCGGCCGCCGCTGCCCGCCCGTCCTTCATGGCCAGAATCACCGTCGCGCCGCCGCGCACAACATCGCCGCCGGCGAAGACATTATCCATGCTCGTTTTGCCAACCTGATCGATCACGATCTTCCCGCGCTTGGTGATCAACTGCGGCGTCGAGCGCTGCACGGTGGGATTGGGACTCTGCCCGATCGCCATGACAAGCGTGTCAACCGGGACGCGGTATTCCGAACCAACAATCGGGACCGGCGACCGCCGCCCCGATTCGTCCACCTCGCCAAGCTCCATGCGGATGCATTCCACCTCGCGCAGTACACCGTTCTCATCGCCGAACAGCCGCACCGGCGCGCCCAGAAACTCGAAATGCACGCCCTCTTCTTCGGCGTGCTCGATCTCTTCCAGCCGCGCTCGCAGCTCAACCCGGCCGCGCCGGAACAGAATGATGCTCTCGCTGCCCATCCGCTTGGCCCAGCGCGCGGCATCCATCGCGGAATTGCCGCCGCCCACCACGATGGTGCGCTTGCCCACGCGCACCGGCGTATCGCTGGACGGTTCGTAAGCCTGCATCAGGTTGATGCGTGTGAGAAATTCGTTGGCCGTGTAGACGCCGATGAGGTTCTCGCCGGGGATGCCCATCAGGTGCGGCAGACCCGCGCCAGTGCCCACGAACACCGCCGCGTATCCATCCGCGAACAGTTCGTCCACAGTGACGGTCTTGCCCACGATGAAATCGGTGCGGAACTCCACGCCCAGCGCGGCCAGCCGCTCCAACTCGCCGTTGATGATGTCGCGCGGCAGCCGGAACGGCGGAATGCCGTAGGCAAGGACGCCGCCCAGCTTGTGCAGCGCCTCGAAAATCGTCACCCGGTACCCGCGCCGCACCAGGTCGAAGGCCGCGATCAGGGAAGCCGGGCCGCTGCCGACCAGCGCCACCTTGAGACCGTTCGGCGGGGCCACCGGCGCCAGCCGCGCATCGCCGTTGCGGGCCGCGTAGTCCGCCAGAAAGCGCTCCAGCGACCCGATGGCCACCGGTTCGAGCTTGGTCTTCGGGTTCCCCAGCAGGCAGTCCTTCTCGCAGAACAGCTCGTGCTGGCAGACCCGCCCGCAGATGCCGGGGAAGGGTGTGAAATCGCTAATCTTCTCGAACGCTGCGCCAAAATCCCCAGCCGCCATGAGCGCGATGACGCTTTTCATGTCAATGTGCAGCGGACACGCGTCCACGCATTTCGGATCGCGGCAGTTCAGGCACCGCAACGCCTCCACGAGCGCCTGGTCCTGGTCGAATCCCAGCGCCACCTCCTCGCAGGTGGTGGCACGCGCGGCCGGTGCGGCCACCGGCAGAACCTGGCGCGGCGCCTTCGGATTACGCTTGAGCCGGGGCTTCGCAGGGATGTCGGGCGTCGAGGGTGGTTGGGGTGTCATTTGATTTCGGTAGGCTAAGATGCAATTGTACCGCCAGTCCCTGCAAGCCGGCCACCACCGAAACCGCGCGCGTCAGCAAGCGGACCAGATCGACGCAAAGCACCCCTCCAGCGTCTCCAGCTGGCGTCTACAGCCGGGGCCGGTCCGCGCGAGAATGCTAGAATCAATATTTGCCCGTTTTGAGGACCTTAACCCGAATGAAAACCTTGTTTGCATTAGGAATTGCTGTCGCCCTGACCGTCTCGGCGCAGACCCAGACCCCGGCCGCCGCGCCCCCCGCCGCCCCAAGCGCGAAGCCCTCAGCGATCCAGGTCACCCCTGGCACCCAACCGCATTCGTTCAACATCGGTCTGGCGACACCCAAACCCACTCCCATCACCGAACTTCCTCCTGCCACCGTGGTGGCGACCGTCGACGGCCAGAAGGTCACCGCCGCGCAGTTGCAGGCGATTCTTAAGAACGTGCCCGCGCCGGTCCAGCAGAAGATTGAGAACGACCGCAAAGAGTTCGTTACACAGTACGCAATGTTCATGCGCCTGGTCGACCTGGCGCACAAGGAAAAGCTCGAAGAGCAGAGCCCCTACAAGGAAAACATCGAATATCAGACCATGGTGGTGCTTCAGGGCGCCGCTGTCGAGCAGAAGGGCAAGGAACTGACCGTCTCGCCCGAAGACATCAAGAAGTATTACGACGGCAACCAGGACAAATACGACCTGGTCAAGTTCAAGGCCATCTATCTACCCTTCAACACGTCGCCCACATCGACGCCGGACGGCAGCGGCAAGGCGTTGGCCAGCGAAGCGGACGCCAAGGCGAAGGCCGACGATCTCGTCAAACAGGCGCGTGCCGGCGCGGACTTCATCAAGCTGGTCAAGGACAACTCCGGGGACCCCACCTCGGTCGCCAAGGACGGAGACTTCCCTCCCATCCACAAAACGGACAAGGTTCCGGCCGAGATCGTGAAGGCGTTGTTTGATGCCAAGGCGGGAGAGGTGACCGACCCGGTAAAGCAGGCCCGCGGATTCTACATTTTCAAGATCGTGGAAATCGGACCTGAACCCCTCGCGCAGGTGCAGGACTCCATCAAAAGCGAACTCCAAAAAGATCAGCTGAAGAAATGGTTGGACGACCTCAAGACGAGCATCCAGGTCAAGATGGCAGACGAGGCCGCCCCCACGCAGGCCGCCCCGGTCCCGTCCGCGTCCACGGCTCCGTCGCCGAAGTAGCTGCGTGCAGGCGGGCTCTGAATAGGATCCTGCCGTCGCTGCCATGCTTATGCGGGCGGCCGTTGCATTTCAGCTTTCGCCCGGAACTGCGGACCACCAGGGGACAGCTGCGCTCGGGAGGCGATACCGGTACGGAGGTTCACGCCGGCTCGTTCATCCACAGGCGTGAGGTTGTGATGGAATCCGGCCTGGCCGCCCATCCGTCGGAACTGGCCCGCGTGTTGGTGCATGAGCTGTTTCATTTCGTCTGGCTGCGCGCCGGCAATCCCACCCGTCGCTCCTACGAACTGCTTCTCGAGAACGAAATGATCCGGCAGGCATGGGGCGAACTGGGTTGGTCGGCCGAATCGAGGAAACGATCGCTCAAGATCGCGGACCGCCTTCGCCGCACGCGCCGCTGGCGTGAATACGTGTGCGAGAGCTTCTGCGACTCGGCGGCGTGGCTCCTGGCCGGCCTGCGGGCGCACGAAGAATTCACGCTTGGG
Organism: Bryobacterales bacterium; assembly: GCA_963841635.1. Taxonomy (GTDB): domain Bacteria; phylum Acidobacteriota; class Terriglobia; order Bryobacterales; family Bryobacteraceae; genus DASWZN01. Next base: position 4,075,041 of record CAWJDO010000002.1, on the reverse strand, counting down.
GTTCGCCATCGCCGCACACGGCGCGACTGGTTCCGGCGCGCGCTCGCCGGCGACGAGATCTCGATATAATTAAGACGGAATCCTCTTGCCTCACGCCATTTCTCAAGGATGGAAGCTGTACGCCGCACTGGCGGCCGCGCTGATGCTGTCCGGCTGCTCTTCGCCCCAGAAGCCGGGAGCGTCGCACCTCAAGGCCGAGGCGTCCCGCAAGCCCGCTCCCAACTTCTCGCTCAAGGACGCCGACGGCAGGGTCGTGCAGCTCTCCGACTTTCGCGGCAAAGTCGTGTTGCTGAATTTTTGGGCCACCTGGTGCGATCCCTGCCGCATCGAGATTCCCTGGTTCGTCGAGTTCGAGCGCCAGCACAAAGGGCAGGGCTTTGCCGTTGTCGGCGTATCGATGGACGAGGACGGGTGGCAGGCCATAAAGCCCTTCGTCTCCGAGGCCGGAATCAATTACCGCGTCCTGCTCGGCGACGACAAAGTGTCTGACCTCTACGGCGGGATCGACTCGCTCCCCACCTCGTTCGTGATCGATCGCGAGGGACGCATCGCCGCCATTCACGTCGGGCTGGTGAGCAAGAGCAGGTACGAAAATGACCTTCAACAACTTCTCGAGACTCCCGCGAAGACTGCCGGCGCTGGCGCTCGTCCTCTTCGCGACGGCTCTCGGCGCGCAGGATAGCCCGCTGCTGACAGCCACTCCGCCGCAAAAGATCGCCGCCAGCCGCAACGCCACCGTCGAGGCGCGCGTCTCCATCCAGGTTCGCACCGGCTACCACGCCAACAGCAACACGCCCAACGAGGACTACCTCATCCCGCTGCGCCTGAGGTGGGAATCGGGGCCGCTCGCAACCGTCGACGTGATCTACCCGAAGCCCGAGGAGAAGAACTATCCGTTCTCCACCAAACCGGTGTCGGTGTTCACGGGTGCCTTTCAGGTGGTGACCCGCTTCAAGGTCGATGCGAGCGCGCCCGCGGGCCAAGGCGTCCTGGTCGGCAAGCTCCGCTACCAGGCATGCAGCGAAGACACCTGCTACCGGCCCACGACGCTCGAAATCCGCCTGCCTTACGAGATTCGTTGAAGCTCCTAATCATCCGCCCTGGCGGCGTCGGCGACTGCATCCTCGCGCTGCCCGCGATGGAGAGCCTGCGCGCCGGGACCACCGAAGTTTGGGCAGCCTCCGCGAACCTGCCGCTCATCCGCTTTGCGGATTCCGTGCGATCCATCGCCTCGACCGGCCTCGACCTGCTGGGGATCCCGGACCGCGACCCGCCGTCTGGCATCCTCGACGCCCTGGCCCGCTTCGATTCCATCGTGTCCTGGTACGGAGCCCGGCGGCCCGAGTTCCGCGCCTCTGCGGCCGGCCTGCCGTTCCGGTTTCTGGACGCGCTCCCCGATCGGCCCGGCGTGCATGCGGCCGATTTCTACCTTCGTCAGGTGGCCGAAGACTCCGGGCCGGCCATCCCACGCCTCGAATGCCCGCACGTCGAGCGCGCCGGCTTCGTGGCCATTCACCCTTTTTCCGGGAGCGCGAAAAAGAACTGGCCACTCGAGCGCTTCCGCGAGCTGGCTCGCCGCCTGGATGTTCCCGTACGCTGGTGCGCCGGTCCCCAGGAGCCGCTCGAAGACGCGGAGCGCTTCGACAACCTTTACGACCTCGCCTGCTGGCTTCGCTCGGCGCGCCTGTACATCGGCAACGATTCCGGCATCACCCACCTCGCCGCAGCCGTGGGAACGCCCGTCGTCGCTCTGTTCGGCCCCACCGATCCCAGAATCTGGGCGCCGCGCGGCGAGCACGTCTCCGTAGTCGCCACGGCCCGCCCCGGCGAGGCAATGGGCTGCATTGGGCTGGCGGACGTGTTCTCGGCAATATGAGTTGGCCGCAAACCCGTGCTGCTCGCGAACCCGGGCTGGTCACGAACCCGGGACTGGCTCGAATTTCGCCGCCCTTGCGAAATTCGTGCCTCTCCCACCACTGGTCTTCTGTCAGTCACACTGCTCGCGATTCATCACGAACCCGGGACTGGCTCGAATTTCGCCGCCCTTGCGAAATTCGTGCCTGTCCCACCACTGGTCTTCTGTCAGTCACACTGCTCGCGATTCATCACGAACCCGGGACTGGCTCGAATTTCGCCGCCCTTGCGAAATTCGTGCCTGTCCCACCACTGGTCTTCTGTCAGTCACACTGCTCGCGATTCATCACGAACCCGGGACTGGCTCGAATTTCGCCGCCCTTGCGAAATTCGTGCCTGTCCCACCACTGGTCTTCTGTCAGTCACACTGCTCGCGATTCATCACGAACCCGGGACTGGCTCGAATTTCGCCGCCCTTGCGAAATTCGTGCCTGTCCCACCACTGGTCTTCTGTCAGTCACACTGCTCGCGATTCATCACGCTAAAATACCGTTCAGAGGACCCGGGAGAGGGACTGCATGCCAGGCACCTACCGCGCCGTGATGCTGACGAAGAAGGGCGGACCCGAAGTTCTCCAACTCGTTGACCTGCCGGTCGCCCCGCCAGGTCCGGGGCAACTGCGCGTGCGAGTGCACGCTGCCGGCGTGGGCTCAACCGACCTGATCATGTTGCGCGGGAACTATCCATTCGCGCCGAAAATCCCGTTCGTCCCTGGTTATGAGGTCGCCGGCGCGGTTGAAGCCATCGGCAGCAATGTCACCGGCTTCGAGGTTGGACAGCGTGTGGCCGCGCTCACCGTGCACGGCGCCTTCGCGGAGTTGATCGTACGCGAAGCCGAACATTTCCTGCCGCTTCCGGAGGGCGTCTCCTATCGCGATGCCGCCGCCGTGATCTTGAACTACGGAACCGCATGGCAGATGATCCATCGAGTCGCGAAAGCAAAGTCCGGCGAGACCGCGCTGGTCACCGGCGCGGCAGGAGGCGTGGGCACCGCCGCCCTGCAACTGCTGAAACTGGCGGGAGTCAAAACCTACGGCGCCGCATCGTCCGCGAAGCATGCCACCGTGCGCTCCCTCGGCGCCACGCCAATCGACTATCGCGCAGGCCCGCTCGATCGCCTCACGCGCGCCCTCGAGCCCGGGGGTGTAGACTGCGTGTTCGATGCCGTCGGCGGCGCCAACATCGGTCCCTGCATCGGCGCGCTCCGGCCGGGCGGCACCCTGGTTGGATTCGGCTTTATGGGCGCGCCCGGGATGCTTTCCCAAGCCGCCATGTTCGCCAATATCTTCATCGGGGCGCGCCTGCGCGGACGCGTGGGTAAGTTTTACGGCATCACCATGTGGTACAGGAAGGACCCCAAGCCGCTGCGCGAAGATCTGTTGAAGGTCTTCGCACTCCTCGCCGGGAACAAGATCGACCCGCTGGTCAGCCGCACGTTTCCCCTTGCCGAAGCGAGACAGGCCATCGGGCTCCTGGCCGGAGGTTCGGTAGAAGGCAAGCTCGTGCTAATCGATAATTGATAGCGTATGTCCCCATCGGAAAAAGCCGCCCGGCTTCGCGCCCTACACCACGGCCCTTCGATCCTGGTCCTTCCGAACGCCTGGGATGCCGCCAGCGCGCGCGTGATCGAGGAGGCCGGATTCCCCGCCAGCGCAACCACCAGCGCCGGCGTCGCGTTCTCGCTCGGATATCCCGACGGCCAGCGCATCGGCCGCGCCGAGATGCTCGCCGCCATTCGCCGCATCGCCGCCGCCGTCCGCGTGCCCGTCACCGCCGACATCGAAGCCGGCTATGGAGAGACGCCCGAATCGGTGGCCGAAACGATTCGTGGCGTGGTGGACGCCGGCGCCGTGGGAGTCAACCTCGAAGACAGTTGGGCGCGCGATGGCGTCCCCACGCTCGCCGGCCTCGTCCTCCAAAAGGAGAGAATCCGCGCGGCGCGCGAGGCCGCCTCGATTCCGCTCGTGATCAACGCCCGCACCGACGTCTTCCTGCGCGGGCTCGGTGACGAAGCCGAGGCCGTTCGCCGCCTCAACGCCTACCTCGAGGCCGGCGCGGATTGCGCGTTCCCCATCCTCGTTCGCGACCCGGCGCTGATCGCACGCCTGGTCGGAGCCGTCGCGGGCCCCCTCAACATCCTCGCCGGCCCGGGCGCCCCGAGCGTCCCCGAGCTCGAACGTCTGGGCGTGGCCCGCGTGAGTTTCGGATCGGCCCTGTCCCGCGCCGCGCTCGGCCTGACGCGCCGCATCGCCAACGAGCTGAAATCCGCGGGGACTTACGGCAGCTTTCCAGAGGACGCCATTCCTTCTCCCGAAGCGAACCGGCTATTCGGACCGCCGCGGTGATGCCCTCGTATGCATACGTGATTCTCGCGGCCGGCTGGCTCCTCTGGGCGATACCGTTCTTTACCGCCGTGCGCAACAAAGAGGCCGCCGGCCAAGTGGACCGCCGCGCTCGCTGGGGCATCCTGATCGAGGCCGTGGCGTATTCCATCGTGTGGCAGGCCAGGTTCTGGGAGAGGCCCCTGCCGCCGTGGCGCACAGCGCTTTCGGTCCTGTTCTTCCTGCTGGCAGCCGTCCTCTCCTGGACCGCCAGACGCGCCCTAGGCCGCCAGTGGCGGATCGACGCCGGCCTCAGCGCGGATCACGAGCTCGTGACCTCGGGTCCCTACGGATTCGTTCGACACCCCATCTACACCTCCATGCTCTGCCTGCTATGGGCCACGGGTTTCATTCTCGCGCCCTGGCCCCTGTTGGCGATCGCGACCGCCGTCTTCGTCCTCGGCACCCAGATGCGCGTGCGCGCCGAGGACCGGCTGCTGGCCTCCCGCTTTGGCGAGCGCTTTCAGGACTACCGCCGCCGCACCGGCGCCTACATCCCCTTCGTGAAGCGTTGACAACTCCTCCACCCTAGCGGGATACACTGGAGCCGGAGGATGTCCGCTTGCCGGCGATGGTACCGTGCCGCCACCATCGACCATCAACCATCCACAGTCTTTTATGCAGCCGACCGATGTAGTCCGCGCATTCGTGAACGCTATCAACCACCAAAGCCCGGACGAGATCGCGGAGTTGATGACGGAAGATCACGTCTTCACCGACTCCATGGGAACCGCCGTCCGCGGCCGCGCCAGGATGAAGGCGGGATGGGCGAGCTACTTCCGTATTGTGTCCGACTATACCATCAAGGTCGAGGAGACGTTCTCCGACGGCTCCGGGGTGATCCTGTTGGGAGTGGCCGGCGGCGCTTATGCCGGCGCGGCGTGGAGCACGCCCGCGGCCTGGCGCGCGAAGGTGCGCGACGATCGCGTAGCGGAGTGGCGCGTCTACGCCGACAACGAACCCATCCGCCAATTAATGCGCAAGAGCGGCTGACTTACCGAGCCGCGACCTGAACCCTTACCGAGCCGCGACTGCAAGGGAGCGGAGTCGCGGAGGCGCAACTCAGGCGGGCTTCCACCGCAGCACCGGCTTGCGAGCCGCCCCCACCTCGTCCACGCGGCTCGTCCGCGTGTTGTGCGGAGCCTTCAGCACCAGCTCCGGGTCTTCTTCCACTTCCTTGGCAATCGAAATCATCGCCTCGATGAAGAGGTCCAGCTCGCGCTTGCTCTCGGTCTCGGTGGGCTCGATCATCATCGCCCCGTGCACGATCAGCGGAAAGCTGACCGTGTAGGGATGGAACCCGTAGTCGATAAGCCGCTTCGCGATGTCGCCGGTCCGAACGCCACGCGCCGCCTGCCGCGAGTCGCTGAACACGCACTCGTGCATCGACGGAGCATCGAGCGGCATATCGTACCAGGCCTCGATCCCCTTGCGGATGTAAGTCGCATTCAGCACCGCGTCCATGGTGGCCCGCCGCAAGCCCTCGCCGCCGTGCGCCATGATGTACGCCAGCGCCCGCACCATCACGCCGAAGTTGCCGTAAAAAGCCCGCAGCCGCCCGATAGACCGCGGCCGGTTGTTGTCCAGCCGCCACTGGCCGCCGATTCGCGCGAGGCGCGGCGCCGGAAGGAACGGCTCGATTTCGGCCTTCACCGCCACCGGTCCGCTGCCCGGGCCGCCGCCCCCGTGCGGCGTCGAGAACGTCTTGTGCAGGTTCAGGTGCATCACATCCACGCCGTTGTCGCCCGGCCGCATGATGCCCGCCAGCGCGTTCATGTTCGCGCCGTCCATGTAGAGCAGCGCGCCCTTAGCGTGCAGGATCTCCGCGATCGGCCGCACATTCCGCTCGAAAACCCCCAGCGTGTTGGGATTCGTGATCATCAACGCGGCCACGTCCTCGTCCACCGTTCGAGCCAGGCTCTCCACGTCGATCATGCCCTGCGCGTTCGAGCGGATGTTGGACACCTCGTAGCCCGCGATGGCCGCCGTGGCCGGATTGGTGCCGTGCGCCGAGTCCGGGATGAGAATCTTCTTCCGCGCCGCACCCCGCGATTCCAGCAGCGCGCGCACCAGCAGGATGCCGGTCATCTCGCCGTGCGCCCCCGCCGCCGGCTGCAGCGTCACCGCGTCCATTCCGGTGATCTCGGCCAGCGCCGCCTCCAACCGCGCCATCACTTCCAATGCCCCCTGCGCCAGCTGTTGCGGCTGGTAAGGGTGCAGCCAGGAGAGGCCGTCGATGCGCGCCACCTGCTCGTTCACCCGCGGGTTGTACTTCATGGTGCACGAGCCCAGCGGATACATGCCCAGGTCGATGGCGTAGTTCCACGTCGAGAGCCGCGTGAAATGCCGGATCGCCTCCACTTCGCTCACCTCGGGGAAGCCTTCGATGCCCGCCCGCACGTTGGCCGCGCCCAGCGCCGCTTCCGCGTCCACCGTTGGCACGTCGAGCTCCGGCAACTGGTACCCGGCCTTCCCCGGCGAGCTCAGCTCGAACAGCAGCGGCTCGTTCTGGCTGACGTGCGTACGCGCTTTGCGATTCATTGCGCACCTACCTTGCTCAGCTCGCGCGCTTGAGCCAGCGCCGCTGCGACCGTGTCCATGTCCGCGCGCCGGCTCATCTCGGTCGCGCACAGCAGCGTCGCATTCGGCAGTTCCCGATACCAGCACTCCACCGTCAGCCCGCCAATGATCTTCTTCTCGAGCAACGCCTCGTTGGCCGAGTCGATGCCTTCCGCCACCCCGACGAACTCGTTGAAGAACTGCCCGGTGAAGCGCAGCGGCACTTTGGACGCCAGGTAATGCGCCTTCGCCAGGTTCTGCTCCGCCAGCGCGCGCAGCCCCTGCTTGCCGTAGACCGTCATGAAGACCGTCGCCATCAGCGCTATCAGCGCCTGGTTGGTGCAGATGTTCGAGGTCGCCTTCTCGCGCCGTATGTGCTGCTCGCGCGTGGCCAGCGTCAGGCAATAGGCGCGGTTGCCGTTCGTATCCACCGTCTCGCCCACCAGGCGCCCCGGAATCTGCCGCACGAACTTATCCTTTGTCGCGATCACGCCCGCGTACGGCCCGCCGTAGCTCGGAGGAATGGCGAACGACTGCAGCTCTCCGGCCACGATGTCCGCCTCCGCCGGCGGCTTGAGCAACCCCAGAGCGACCGCTTCGGTGAATACATCGACCAGTAGCGCCCCCGCGCCGTGTGCCGCCTCGGCCGCCGCCGCCACGTCCTCGACGATGCCGAAAAAGTTCGGCGATTGCACAATCACCGCGGCCACTTCGGGCGACAGCTTCGCCGCCAGATCCGCCTGATCCGCGCCCCCCGTCTTGCGATCGTACTCGAACTCCTCGATCGTGATGTTCTGGTTCCTTGCGTAGGTGGCCAGCACCTGTCGATACTCCGGATGCACGGTCCGGGCCACCAGCAATTTCCGCCGGCCGTTGACGCGCACCGCCATCAGCGCCGCTTCCGCCATGGCCGTCGAGCCGTCGTACATCGACGCGTTGGCCACGTCCATGCCGGTAAGCTGGCACATCATGGTCTGGAATTCGAAGATGCTGGTCAGCGTGCCCTGCGAGATCTCGGCCTGGTACGGCGTGTACGAAGTCAGAAACTCCGCCCGCGACACCACCGCGTCCACCAGCACCGGCCGGTAGTGGAAATACGAGCCCGCCCCGAGAAAGCAGGCGTAGCCTTCCGCGTTCTCCGCGCCCCGCGCGCGGAAATAATCCACGATCTCGTACTCCGACTTACCGTCTTCTATCGCGAGCGGCCGCTTCAGCCGGACTTCCCCCGGTAAGTGCGCGAATAAGTCCTCGAGAGTACTTACTCCGCACGCCGCCAGCATCTCCCGCCGCTCTGAATCCGACTTAGGAAGATAACGCAATGAACCTCCGACGCCCTATTTCTCCGCCGCGATATAACTCTCGTAATCGGCCGCGCTGAGCAGTTCGCTCACGTCACCCCGCGCGCTCAGGCGGATCTTCACCAGCCACGCCGCTCCATGCGGGTCCGTGTTGATCTTCTCGGGAGCCTCGGCCAGTGTCTCGTTGACCTCGACCACTTCGCCGGAGACCGGCGCATAAATGTCCGAGACCGCCTTCACCGACTCTACCGAGCCCAGCGTCTTCCCCTTCTCCAGCTTCGTGCCCGGCTTCGGCAGCTCCACGTAGACGATGTCCCCCAGTTCCTCCTGGGCGTGATCGGTGATGCCGATCGTGGCGACATCGCCCTCGAGTCCGACCCACTCGTGTTCCTTGGTGTAGCGCAGTTGTTCCGGATACATGCTCACCTCGCTCGCTTATAGAAGGGTGTAGGGATAGTTACCGCATCGACTAACTGGCCGCGGATCAGAATCTGTACCGGCTGTCCCACGCCCGCCATCGCAACGGGCAGGTAGCAGAGACCGATGCTCTTCGACAGTGTTGGAGAATGGCCCCCGCTCGTGACCCAGCCGGCCGGTGCGCCATTGACAAATACCTCGTAGCCGTCGCGAGCGACGCCGCGCCCGCGCATCTCGAATCCAACCAGCTTCCGCGTGGTGCCCGCCTGCCGTTGCCGCTCCAGCGCCGCGCGCCCGAGGAAGCTCTCTTTCTCCATCTTCACGATCCAGTCCAGGCCTGCATCGAACGGCGTGATCGACGCGTGGATCTCGTGGCCGTAAAGCGGCATCGCGGCTTCCATCCGCAGCGTGTTGCGCGCGCCCAGGCCGCACGGCTTGATTCCGAACTCGGCGCCCGCCTCGAAAATTGCGTGCCACGCGCTCTCGGCCGCCCCCGGATCAATGTAGATCTCGAACCCGTCCTCGCCCGTGTAACCGGTCCGCGCGATGCGCGCCCGCGTCCCCGCCGCCTCGCCATCCACGAAGTTGTAGTACCGGATCGCCGCCAGCGGAGTGCTGGTCAGCTTCTGAAGCGTGGCCAGCGCCTTCGGCCCCTGAATCGCGATCTGCGCGTACCGGTCCCCCGCGAAATCCACCTCGGCCTGCCAGCGGTTTGCCGCGCGAATGTGCTCGTAGTCCTTGTCCTGGTTCGACGCGTTCACGCACAGGAAAAAGGAGGCGTCGGAAACCCTGTGCACCAGGATGTCGTCCACGAATCCGCCGTGATCGTACAGCAGGCCGGCATATTGGATCTTGCCCGGGGTGAGCTTCGCCGCCGCGTTCGTGCTGACGAAATCAACCAGCGCCAGCGCCTCCGGCCCTCGGATTTCGATCTCGCCCATGTGGCTGACATCGAAGACGCCCACCGCCGTCCGCACGGCGTTGTGCTCATCCAGGATGCCCGAATACTGCACCGGCATGTCCCACCCGCCGAAGTCCACCATCCTGGCTCCCAGGCGGCGATGGACGGCATTAAGCGGGGTAAGTTTGAGGGCAGTAGGGACCGGCATCAAACCTGTAGCCTATCACGTTCAGCGGGGAGGCTCCCAAAGCTCGATCTTGTTGCCGTCCGGGTCGTAGATCCAGGCGAAGCGGCCGTACTCCGAATCCTGCTTGGGGTCCATCTTCACGCCCTGGGCGGCGAGTTTCGCCAGCATCGCATCCAGATCGTCCACCATGTAATTGATCATGAACGGCGCGGGGCTGGGGTCGAAGTATTTCGATTCGCGTTTGAAGACGCACCACGTGGTCCCTCGCTCCACACCTGGTTCGCCGACGGCGCGCCACCGGAAAGCGTATCCGTCCGCTCCCGCCGCCACTCCAAGCTTTTCGGCGTACCACGCGTTCATCCCCTCCTGGTTGGCGGACTTGAAGAACACCCCGCCGATGCCAATGACTCGCCCTGGTCCCTGCTCCGTAGTCGTGTCCATACAAAACAGAGTACTATGCAGAGTGGCAGTCTGATATTTCACACTCACGAGGAGATGCCTTCATGCAAGGGAACCAGAAAGTGATCGCTGTCCTGAACGAGGGACTGAAAGAGGAGCTGACCGCCATCAACCAGTATTTCCTGCACAGCGAAATGTGCGAGAACTGGGGCTATTCCCGGCTGCACGCGGCTGTCAAGGTGCACTCGATCGAAGAAATGAAACACGCCGAGAAGCTGATCGAGCGCCTGCTCTTCCTCGACGCCGCGCCGCAGATGGCCGAGACGCTGCCCTTGAAGATCGGCGCGAACGTCAAAGCGCAACTCGAGAACGACCTGGTGCTCGAGGTCGGCGCCGTAGCCATGTACAACGCCGCCATCAAGGTCTGCGCCGAAGCCGGCGACGCCGCTTCGCGCGAGCTGTTCGAAGTTCTGCTGGCCGATGAGGAAGAGCACGTCGACTGGCTCGAGACCCAGCTCCACCAGATCGGCGAAGTCGGCATCGACCGCTACCTCTCCCAGCAGATCCGCAAAGAGGCGTAGGTCTCAAGCCTACCGTGGCGCAGGCGTCCACGCCTGCAGCGGGTCTCCGGAGGAATTTGCGAAATTGACCCGACAGACTGAAGACTCCGCTGAAAAATGGTGACTGGCTCCGCTGTCCCAACCGACATGTCCGCCTGGTCAACGGGATAGGTCTCGAGCGCGCGTGGACAGCGGAGCCTGTCGCCGCTTTTCAGCCCTTGCACCTCTCGCCGCGGATGGGAGGAAACTGATTTCGCAAGTCCCTCTCCAGACCCGCCCGTGCGGGGCCCTCACCTGCTTCCCCTTCCGCGTTCATCCGCGGCCAATAATGTTCTAGCCGGTCCCGGCCAAGCCGGCCCTCACGCCGCCGTCTCGCCCGGCCGCTCCAGCCACGAAAGAATCCGCGGCACCGCCGCCCGCGCCGCCTTCTCCCCGCGCTCGATCAGCCGCTCCGCGCTCTCGAAACCGTCCCACGTCATCCCCGTCACGTCCGGCTCAATCACCAGGTTCGACGCCCGCCGCCACTCCTGTTCGCTCCGCCGCTGCATGATCTGGAAGCACCGGTTCACCACCTGCAGCATGTTGCGCGGATCGAACTCCCCGTTCATCGGCAGCACCACCGAAACCACATGCGTCGCGCCCAACTCCCGCACCGCAACCGCCGGCACCTCCATCGTCATCGCGCCGTCCACCAGGTGCTGGCCGTCGCACCGCACCGGGCGAAACAGGCCGGGGTACGAGCAACTCGCTCGAATCGGCAACAACACGTCGCCGCGACCTCGGAACACCACCGGCCGCCCGCTTCCCAGGTCCGTCGCTACCACCGCCAGCGGGATCCGCATGTCCTCGAAGCGCCACACCTTCAGCAGCCGCTTCAGAAACTCGCCCATCCGCTCGCTGCCCGCCAGGCCGAGCAGGCTCAGCCCCCACCGCGCCACGTCCTTGAACCGCATCGCACGCGCCGCGTCGGCGATCTCTTCGATGCTGGCCCCGCTGGCGTACGCGGCCGCGACAATGGCGCCCGCGCTCACCCCCGCGATCCTCCCCACGGGAATCCGGTGCTGCTCGAAAGCGCGCAAAACGCCCAGGTGCGCGATGCCACGCGCGAACCCGCCGCCCAGCGCCAGCCCGATAGCCGGTTCGCTCGGCCGCCCTCCTGCGCGCGCCCAGTGCCGAATCCCCTCCACCCAGTTACGCATCCTGTGAGCGACTCCGGCTCTCCCGCCTAAATGTTCTACTATTAATTTGGATGCTATCATTTCGGCCTAAGTTTCTCGTTTTGCTTCCCGTTTCTCTCATTGCCGCGATCGCCAAAGGCGACGATAGCTTCGCCGGGGCAGTCGAAGCCCGCCTTGCGCTCGCGCGTCTGAACGTCGTTGGAAGCGTCCTCATGATCGGCGCGCACCCCGACGACGAGCAGGCCGCCACCCTCGCCTACTTCGCCCGCGGCCGCTCCATGCGCGCCGCCTATCTCTCCGTCACCCGCGGAGAGGGCGGCCAAAACCTGATCGGTCCGGAGCAGGGCGACCAGCTCGGAATCATCCGCACCCAAGAGATGCTCGACGCCCGCCACATCGATGGCGCCGAGCAGTTCTTCACCCGCGCCGTCGACTTCGGATACTCCAAAACCCCCGACGAGACGCTCTCCAAGTGGGGCCGCGAGCGCATCCTTTCCGACATCGTCTGGGTCATCCGCCGCTTCCGCCCCGACGTCATCATCCTGTGCTTCTCCGGCACCTCGCGCGACGGCCACGGCCACCACCAGGCGTCGTCCATCCTGGGGAAGGAGGCCTTCACCGCCGCCGCCGATACCACCCGCTTCCCCGACCAGTTGCAGTGGGTCCAACCCTGGCAGGCCAAGCGCCTCGTCTGGGGAGTTTGGGGTGCCACAAACGAACCGGGCCAGGTTCATATCGACACCGGAGAGTATAACCCCCTTTTGGGTTATTCGTATCTGGAACTCGCGGTAATGAGCCGCAACATGCATCGCAGCCAGGCCACCGGCGCCATCCGCCGCCGCGGATCGTCCCCGTCATCCTTCGTCCCCCTCGCCGGCGAGCCGGCTACAAAAGATCTCTTCGATGGCATCGACACCACCTGGAACCGCGTTCCCGGGGGCAGGGAAGCCGGCCGCCTTCTCGCGGAGGCCGACAAGACTTTCGACGACGAACATCCCGACCGCATCCTTCCGTTGCTGCTCAAAGCTCGCGCCGCCATGAAGGACCTCAACGACCCCTTGGCCGCCAAGAAGCTCGGCGATCTCGGCGAAACCATCGCGCTCGTCACCGGCGTGTGGCTCGACGCCGCCGCCGACCGCTGGGCCGTCACCCCCGGCTCCACCGTCTCCGTCCGCGTCACCGCCCTCAACCGCTCCCACATTCCCATGGCCGTGGCCGGCATTTCCGCCGGCGGCGCCGTCCTCTCCGATCGCATCCCGCTCGAGTTCAACAAGCCCGAGGTCCGCACCCTCCAAGTGACCATCCGGCCCGATCGCCCCTACTCGCAGCCCAACTGGCTGGTCAAACCTCACGGCAATTTCTACGACACCACCGGCCACGGCGAGGACCCCGAGAATCCCCCCGTCGAGACCGCCGTCTTCGTCCTCGACATCGGGAACGAGAGCCTGACCCTGCTGCGCCCGGTCATCTATCGCTACGCCGATGGCTCGCAGGGCGAACTCGTGCGGCCCATCGAGATCGTGCCCCCGGTAGCCATGCGGTTCTCAGAACCCGTGTTGCTGTTCCCCGATCCCAAGCCCAAGAAGCTCGATGTGCTCGCCCAGGCGAACGTCGCCAACGCCTCTGGCGAGGTGCGCCTTGAGGTTCCCCAGGGATGGCGCGCCACTCCCGCCGCCCGAACCTACACGCTCGCCAACGTCGGTGACGAGGCCACGCTCGCTTTCGAGCTCACCCCCACCGACGGCCCCGGCCGAGGCCAGATCCGCGCCGTCACCAACATCGGCGGCCGCGATATCTCCTCCGGCATGCACGTCATCTCCTACACCCACTTCCCGCCCCAGGTCGTCTTCCCGCCCGCCGAAGCCACCCTGGTTCGTCAGGATGTCAAGGTCCTGGCCAAGAAGATCGGTTACGTGATGGGCGCCGGCGACCAGATGCCCGAGGCCCTCCGCCAGCTCGGCTGCCAGGTCACCCTCCTCGGCCAGGAAGACCTCTCCACCGGCGACCTCTCCGGCTTCGACGCCATCGTCACCGGCGTGCGCGCCTACAACGTGCGCGGCGACCTCGTCGCCAACCAGAACCGCCTGCTCGATTACGTCTCCAACGGCGGTACGCTGCTGGTTCAATACAACGTGCTCGAGCGCAACGCCCCGCTCGGCACGCTGGCCCGCATCGGGCCCTACCCCATCCACATCGGACGCGACCGCGTTTCGGTCGAGGAAGTTCCGGTCCGCTTCACCAATCTCGACGACCCGCTTCTCCGCGAGCCCAACGTCCTCACCTCCGCCGACTTCGACGGATGGGTCCAGGAGCGCGGCCTCTACTTCGCCAGCGATTGGGACCCGCACTACAAGACCCTGTTCGAATCGCACGATCCCGGCGAACCGCCCCATCCCGGCGGCACCCTCTACACCCGCTACGGCAAGGGCGTCTACGTTTTCACCGCCTATTCCTGGTTCCGCGAACTGCCCGCCGGCGTCTCCGGCGCATACCGTGTCCTCGCAAACCTGCTCAGCGCGGGCAAGGTGGCGGCCCCGTGACGGACGAGCCGCCCCCCTTTCTCGGAACCTGGAACCGCGTCTACGCCGCCGTCCTGATCTATCTCGCGCTCCTGATCTTCGCCCTGTACGTCTTCACGCGAGTCTTCGAGCCATGAGAGCGCTCGACTGGGTAGTGCTCAGCGGCACCCTCTTTTCCATCGTTGCCTACGGCCTCTACCGTGGCCGCGGCAGCAACACCGTCAACGCCTACCTGCTCGCCGGCAAGAGCATGCCCTGGTACGCCATGGCGCTCTCCATCATGGCCACCCAGGCCAGCGCCATCACGTTCATCTCCACCACCGCCCAGGGCTACGCGGACGGAATCCGCTTCCTGCAGTTCTACCTCGGCCTGCCCATAGCCATGGTCATCCTGGCCGCCACCGCCGTGCCCATCTTCCACCGCGCCAACGTCTATACCGCCTACGAGTATCTGGAAAAGCGTTTCGACGCCAAGACCCGCGCCCTGGTCAGCGCCATTTTCCTGATCGAGCGCGGCCTCGCCGATGGCGTCGCCCTCTGCGCTCCCGCCATCGTTCTCACCGTCGTCCTCGGCTGGCCCAGCCACCTCACCATCGTCATCATGGGCGCCCTCGTCGTCGCCTACACCGTGGTGGGCGGCATCAAAGCCGTCACCTGGACCGAAGTCCAGCAGATGGTGATCATTTTCATCGGCCTCGCCGCCGCGCTCATCACCGCCCTCTGGCTCCTCCCTCGCGGCGTCGGTCTCGGCGACGCCTTCCATCTCGCTGGCGCCGTCGGCAAACTGAAGGCGATCGACCTGACCTTCGATCTGGACAACCGCTACAACATCTGGAGCGGCATCCTAGGCGGCACCTTCCTGTTCCTCGCCTACTTCGGAACGGACCAGTCGCAGGTCCAGCGCTATCTCACCGGCAAGTCCATCGCGCAAAGCCGCCTCAGCCTGCTGTTCAACGCCGTCGCCAAGATCCCCATGCAGTTCCTGATCCTGGTGACCGGCGCCATGGTCTTCGTCTTTTTCATCTACGAGCGTCCGCCCCTGCTATTCGATCCCGTCGAGTTGAAAGCCATCCAGTCCGATCCCGCCTACCCGTCTGTGGACCAGCGCTACCGCTCCGCCTTCGAGGACCGCAGGGGGGCCGCCCGTGAGTTGGTGGAATGCCACCGCTCGCCGGACGCCAGACAGTATGCCCGCAGCCTGGCCGCATTCCGAGGCGCGCAGAAGCAACTCGACGCAGCCCGCGCCGACGGCGTCCGCATGGTGGAGAAAGCCACCGGAACCGGCTTCACCGACACCAACTACATCTTCCTCTCCTTCGTCACGCACTACATGCCCGCCGGAATAGTAGGTCTGATCATCGCCGTGATCTTCGTCGCAGCAACGTCATCGACGGCCGCCGAAGTGAATTCCCTCGCGACCGTATCGGTGATCGATATCTACCGCCGCCACATCCGCAAAGAGGGCTCGGACCGCCACTATCTCTGGGCTTCCCGAATCGCCAGCGCCTTCTGGGGCTGCTACGTCGTCGTGTTCGCGGAGTACGCCCTGCACCGCCTAGGCTCGCTGATCGAGGCTGTTAACTTAGTGGGCTCGCTCTTCTACGGAGGCATGTTGGGAGTCTTCGTTCTGGCCTTCGCCTTCCCCAGAGTCCGTGGGACAGCAGCCTTTACCGGCGTGTTAGCCGGAGAAGCCGCCATCTTCTGGGCCCACTTCGCCACCCAAATTTCCTTCCTCTGGTACAACGCCCTAGGCTGCATAGTGGTGGTCGCGACCGGCCTGGCCCTCTCCCTGCGCCGACAGACTGAATACTCCGCTGAAAAACGGTGACTGGCTCCGCTGTCCCAAGCGACACGTCCGCCTGGTCAACGGGATAGGTCCCGAGCGCGCGTGGACAGCGGTGCCTGTCGCCGCTTTTCAGCCCCGTGGGGTCTCCAGACCCGTCCTCCGTGCTAACTTGTGATCATCAACCTGGAGGGCGCCGAGTGAAAAATCTCTACGAACCATCGACCGTAGCCGAGTTGAAGAACCGCATCCAGCACCTCAGTCCCGACAGCCCTCGCCAATGGGGCAAAATGACCCCCGCCCAAGCCGCCGCCCACTGTTCCGCGGCCCTGGAATGGGCCGTAGGCGACACCTACGCCCCGCGAGCATTTGTCGGAAGGCTCCTAGGCTGGATCGTCAAGCCAAAGCTCCTAGCCGACGAGGCGCCGATGCGCCGCAACTCGCCAACCTCGAAGTCCCTGGTCATAGCAGACGACCGCGACCTGAAAATGGAGCAGCAACGCCTCTCCGCCCTGATCGACCGTTTCGCCGCCGCCGGCCCGCCTGGCTGCACCACCCATCCCCACACCTTCTTCGGCCCCCTGACGCCCCAGGAATGGGCCATCCTGCAGTACAAACACCTGGACCACCACCTCCGCCAGTTCGGCGCCTAGCGGCGGCAACCCCGCGCGTGTTGCGGGACGCATTTCTGTATGGTGGACGCCTTGTTCGAGCGCGAGGAAGAGCCCTGGATTGGCCGCATCTCAGCTATACTGAAGAAAACGGAGGTAATTATCTCGCGGGCGTCGATTTCTCGACGGCGCTCCTAATTGGCATTGCCTCCCGGGCTCTGTTTGACCTCGAACACGAAAACCGCATCTTCGAGAACGAAAAACTGCCAGCGTTCATCGCGTACCAGCGCGCGCACGAAGATGACATCCTGCAGCCAGGCACCGCTTTCGCCGGAAGGTCATCGGTGGCTGCGTGCTAACGATCAAGCGACAGAGCCGTGCCTCCACATCCGAGGTCATCGAGCTTCGAATACGGCCGAAAAGTTAGAGTAACCCAGGGTTCACCAATCCACATTGCTGCACCGTAGCCGTACCTATTCCAACCTAGAATAATGTCCCGTGTGCCGTCCGAGGAGCTCGCACTTGGAATAAATTCCCGCCTCACGAACTGAGCCGCCGTTCCCACTCCCAGCTCGACCTCGTCCCCAGCAGAGGCGAGCCGCCTACAACAACGCAACATCAATCTTCACGATCTGCCCGCCTTGAACGAAATCAACCGCCGTGCCGATCCTCGCGGCGATCCGCCGCAGGGTAGGCCAATGATTCGAGGACAGGACGACAAGAGCGACCTTGCGGCTCGTGAAGTTCTGCTGATACCGGACGTTCTGGTCACACGTCAGCAGCAGGTCGAACCCCTCGCGCTCAGCCGCGTCGAGCAAAGCGCCGTTTTCCAACCCCTGCCATCCCAGTTCATCCACCCGCACCACTTCATGACCTCGCAGGAAACGGGCCAGCGGAGCAGGGGTGTTGGCGTCGAAAAGAACTCTCACGCAACCGCCGCGGGTCGCTCAAGAGAATCCTTGGCAAAAGCAAGAACCTCGTGCACCTGCTCGCGGCTGACGGACGGGAACCATTCCAGAAACTCGTCTATGGTTGAACCTCTGTCGAGGTGCTCGAACAAGGCGGCAACCGGCAGGCGCGTACCACGAAAGCACCACGCCCCGCCCAACTTGCCGGCGTTCCTGTCCACGGCGCTGCAGCGGCTCCAATCCATACTGCTAGTTTATCGTCGATCGGCGTAAAGTGGTTCGCCCCATTCTCCCAACTAAATCTCCAACCCCCTCAATAACTTCCGAAAAGTGAGCCCCCGCCCCGCGCTCCACCTCGCGCTACGCTCACTCCGGGCACCCGAACACAAGGTGCCCCCCAGGAGCCCCCATGTCCACCCAAAAACGCAAAGATTCCGCCCGGGCCAACGGCGCCATGTCCTGCGGACCCGCCACCCCCGAGGGACGCGCCCGCTCCCGCGCCGCCCGCCTCACCCACGGACTCACCTCCGACCAGATCCTCCTCGAACGCGAATCGACAGAGAAGTTCAACGCCCTGCGCGAAGAATACTTCGTCGAGTACCAGCCCCAAACCCGCTCCCGCTTCGACCTCGTCGATCAACTCGTCATCACCCGCTGGCGCCTCAACCGAGTCCTGGCCCTCCAAACCGCCCTCATGGATGAGCAGATGTTTCGCCAGCAACCCGAAATCCACGACAGGTTCAAGGTCTGCGACGGCGAGACCGAGGCCGCCATCGCCTACCAGCATCTGATAGACGATGGCGGCGCCCTCGAAAGCCTCAACCGCCACGAAGCCCGCCTCAGTGCCGAAATCCGCCGCACCCTAAGGCTCCTCGACACCCCGCCCAAAAATCAAAAACCTCACCAAGAACCCAGCGACTCACAACCCCCGTGCTCTGATGTGGATGCGCCAGCCGCCGACGCCCCACCATCCACCATCGGCCATCCACCATCGACCAAACCGGACTCCCCGCCAAAAAATCAAAAACTTCACCAAGAACCCAGCGACGCACAACCCCCGTGCTCTGATGTGGATGAGCCCCCCGCCGACACCCCGCCATCCACCATCGACCATCCACCATCGACCAAACCGGACTCCCCGCCCAAAAATCAAAGATTTCACCAAGAACCCAGCGACGCACAACCCCCGTGCTCTGATGTGGATGAGCCAGCCGCCGACACCCCACCGTCCACCATCGACCATCCACCATCGACCAGTTCGATCGACCCTCCACCACCGGCCAGCGCCGATGTGCCCGACCGCGAAGCGCCACGAATCCCCCCGGCAAACACCATCCACCATCCACCATCGACCATCCACCCACTCATCGCCCCAGGCGACGAGCGTGCTAAGTTGTGAACAATGGCACTGGGAATCAACGAGCAACGGGCAACGAGCAACGAGCAGCGCGCCCCTGGCGCGCCTGACAACCCATTTCAGGACTCCCTCCGTTTCGAACGCCGCGTCCCGCCATGCGCCATCGTCATCTTCGGCGCTCACGGCGATCTCACCCGCCGCAAACTGATGCCCGCGCTCTACAGCCTCGCCTCCGAGCGTCGCCTCCCGCCCGGCTTCGCCCTCATCGGCACCTCGCGCTCGCCCCTCACCGACGACGAGTTCCGCGACAAGATGCACGCCGCCCTGACCGAATTCCCCAGCGAGAACCCGCTCGACGAAGAGATCTGGAAATCCTTCGCCAATACCCTGTTCTACGTGCCCGGCGACACCGGCGATCCCGACCTCTACAAGCGCATCGGTGAAAAGCTCGCCGAGGTCGAAAAGCGTTTCGAGACCGGCGGCAACGTTCTCTTCTACCTCTCCCTCCAGCCCAGCCAGTACGAGCGCGCCGCCGAGGGCATCGGAGCGGCCGGCCTCGCACACGGCAACGGCTGGCGCCGCCTCGTCATCGAAAAGCCCTTCGGCCACAACCTCGCCACCGCCAAAGAACTGAACGAAGCGCTCGGCCGCGTCTTCCCCGAGCCCAGCATCTACCGCATCGATCACTACCTCGGCAAAGAAACCGTCCAGAACATCTTCGCCTTCCGCTTCGCCAACGGAATCTTCGAGCCCATCTGGAACCGCCGCTACATCAGCCAGGTCCAGATCACCGCCGCCGAATCCATCGGAGTCGAAGGCCGAGGAGCCTACTACGAGGAAGCGGGCGCCCTCCGCGACATGATCCAGAACCACCTCCTGCAGGTTCTATCGACGATCGGAATGGAGCCGCCGGCCGTCTACGAGGCCAACGCCGTGCGGGATGAGCGCGCCAAGCTGCTCCGCTCCGTGCGCATCATGAAGCCCGAGGAAGTCGCCACCAACGCCGTCCCCGGCCAGTACGGCCCCGCCCGCATCGGAGGCGCCGAGGTCCCCGGTTATCGCCAGGAGCCCGGCGTCAAGCCGGATTCCCAGACCGTGACCTACGCCGCCGTAACGCTCTACGTCGAGAACTGGCGCTGGGCCGGCGTGCCGTTCTACCTGAGGACCGGGAAGCGCCTGCCGCGCCAGGTCACCGACATCGCCATCCACTTCAACGCCGCCCCGCACGCGCCCTTCAGCGGCGGCCAAAACGGCGCGCCGATCGACCCCGACCTCCTCATCATCCGCATCCAGCCCGAGGAAGGCCTCTCCCTCCGCTTCGTCTCCAAGCAGCCGGGCCAGGGCATGCGCCTCCGCCCCGTCTCCATGGATTTCGATTACGGCGCCAGCTTCGGAGCGCGCGAGCCCAGCGCCTACGAGACCCTCCTGCTCGACGCGATGCTCGGCGATTCCACGCTCTACATCCGCCAGGACGCTGTCGAGGCCAGCTGGACCATCGTCGAGCCGCTCCTCAATTCCTGGGGCGCCCAGAAATTCGAATATCCCAACTACGCCGCCGGCTCGTGGGGGCCGAAAGCCGCCGACGAAATGCTCGCGCGCCACGGCCACGCCTGGAGGAATCCGTGACCGCGGTCGTAACGCCCGAAAAGATTCTGAAGGACCTGCACTCGCTCTGGGCCACCCTGGGCAAGGAGTCCGCGCCGCCCGACTCCCACGGCGTCCTGCGAGCCTGCGCCATGACCGTCATCGTCCTTGCCGATGACAACGACGCCGCCGCGGCCACAATCGCGCAGACCCTGGGCCAGGTCATGCAGGAACATCCCCACCGCGCCATCATCGTGCGCGTACGCGCCGGCGCCGAGCCGGGTCTCGATTGCCACGTGACCGCCCAGTGCTGGAGGCCCTTCGGCCGCCAGCAACAGATCTGTTGCGAGCAGGTCGAAATGGCCGCTGCCGAAGCGAGCCTCCCGGACGCCGAGCCCGTCCTGCTCGCCATCACGGCGCCCGATCTGCCCGTCGCCGTGTGGTGCCGCAGCCCTCGCCTGTCCGATCTCGCGTCGCTCGCGCGCCTGTACGCCCGGGCGGACCGCCTCATTGTCGATTCGCGCGACGTCCCCGATCCCCGCGAGGCGCTGACCGCCTTGGCACGCGTGGCCGTCGCGACACGTGGCCGCCTGGCCGACCTTGCCTGGACCAGCGTCACCCGCTGGCGCGAGATCGTCGCCGAAATCTTCGAAGACCCCGCCCGCCGCGAGTCGCTCCCGAATCTCAAGCGAGTGCGCGTGCTGCATTCACCCGGCCCCGCCCCCGCGACAGCATACTACCTGGCCGGCTGGATCCAAGCCGCCCTGAACCGCCCAGACATAGAAGTAGCCACCGAACCACGCGCGTCAGCAAGCGGACCCGGAAGCATCCCCACCGAACCGCGCGCGTCAGCAAGCGGCCCCGGAGGCGGCATCGAGGGCATCGTGCTCGAGTGCGCAACCGAGTCCATCTCCATCCGCCGCGCCGCCGGTACGGCTATACTGATCGAGATCGGTTCGCTCAAGAACTGCACCAGCGCGCCACGGCTGAGCGAGGCCGAGTTGCTCGGGACCGAACTGGCCATCACCGGCCCGGACCCGGTCTTCGAGCGGACCCTGCCAGCGGCCGCGCGTCTGGCGGAGGCGCCCCATGGCCGTTGAGTGGCATTCGTTTCCCGAAGTCAAAGTCGCCGCCGAAGCCTGCGCGGTATTCATTGCCCAGCAGCTCGAGGACGCGGTCGGCGGGCGTGGCTATGCGACCATCGCGCTCTCCGGCGGCACCTCGCCCAAACCGATGTTCGCCCGCATGGCCGCGATGAAGCTGCCCTGGGACCGTATCCATTTCTTCTGGGTGGACGAGCGCGCTGTCCCGCCCAACGACCCCGAGAGCAATTACAAAATGGCTGCCGACACCCTGCTCGTCCCCGCGCACGTGCCGCAACAGAACATACACCGCATGCGCGGCGAACTGGTGGCGGAGGCCGCGGCGAAGGCCTACGCGCAGCACCTCCGCGAGTTCTTCGGTCTCAATCCCGGCGAAATGCCGGAGTTCGACGTGGTTCACCGAGGCATGGGCCCCGATGGCCACACCGCGAGCCTCTTCCCCGGCCAGCCTCTCATCGAAGACCGCCAGGGCTTGGCCTCCGGCGTCTACGTCGAAAAGGTGTCTATGTGGCGCATCACCCTGTTGCCCGGCCCGCTGCTGGCCGCGCGAACCACGGCCGTGCTGGCCACCGGCGCCGACAAGGCCGCCGCCCTGCGCAGCGTCTTCAACGAGCCCTACGACCCGGTGTTGTATCCGTCTCAGCTCGGCATGCGCGAAGGCCGCCCGATGGTCTGGTTCCTCGACCGTGTTGCGGACCGGCTGCTGGAAGGCGCGGAAGCGGCGAGCTGAGCCATGCTGGGATACCTGCTTCTCGCGGCCGCTCTGGCCTCCTCGCCGTTCGTCGAGCGCGCCGGAACGAAGTTGACCCTCGCCGGCGCGCCCTTCCGTTACAGCGGCCCGAACATCGAGTGGCTCGGCCTCGAAGGCTACGGTCCGCACGACCCCATGGGCCCGCGCTATCCCAGCCGCTTCGAAATCGACGACGCCTTCGCCACAGCGGCGGAGATGGGCGCCCGCGTCGTCCGCTCCCAGACCATGGGCGACACCGTAGGCTGCGCCCTCTGCATCGAGCCCGAGCAAGGCAAGTTCAACGATGCTGCGTTTCGGGCTTCCGACTACGCGCTGGTCGCCGCGAAGCGCCACGGCATGAAGCTGATCATCCCGTTGATCGGCGACTGTGCCACCTGCGCCGGAGGCGGCATCGGCCAGTACCTGGCCTGGGCGAAGAAGACCAGGTTCCAGGACTTCTTCGCCGACCCCGCTATCGTCGCTGCCTACAAGAAGCACATCGATGCCGTCCTGAACCACGTCAATGCCCTGACCGGCGTGAAGTACAAAGACGACCCCACGATCCTCGCGTGGGAGGACTGCAACATGTGCGGCATCGTCGCCGTCCTGATGGGCAGCCGCCCGGAAGCCCTGGCGCAAGTCTCGGACTGGGTCGAGACCGTCGGAGCCCACATCAAGCAGATCGATCCGCACCATCTCTACCTCGATACGACCGGCATCTTCCGCGCCTGGCCCAAGGTCCTCGACAACAAGAGCACCGACCTGGTGACCTTCGAGTATTACCCCCACTGGGACGCCCTCTTCGGCGCCGGGAAGGTGACCACCGCCGAGACCTTCACGCGCGACGCCGCCTCCGTCACCAGCCACGCGAAGGTCTACATCGTGAACGAATTCGGATGGGACCGCACCGACTGGAAAACAACATCCGACCTGCAGAATGTTTTGGAGACCCTGGCCCACGATCCCAACGTCTCCGGCACGAACTTCTGGGCTCTGGAGGCGCACCTCGATAACTACGGCTTCCAGCCCATCCCCGCCGACGCCGCCGATCCAGCCTTCGCCGAGAAGGGCGAGTGCGGCGAGTGGTGGGCCCTCTACTACCCCGGCATCAAGACAATTGTGAACACCGCCGAGGACATGGCCGCGAGGGCGCAGCTCCTCAGGGCCCACGCCTACGCCATGGCCGCGATCCCATTGCCCAAGCACATGACGCCGCCCCCACCCATGATCACCGCGACCGTGATAGGTGGCCTGATCGCCTGGCGCGGCTCCGCCGGCGCCGTGCGCTACTCGATAGAGAAGAGGTTCATGGGCCAGGATTGGAAGCCCATCTGCGACAAGTGCGCCACCGACACCGACGACCCCTGGATCGATCCCCATCCCTCTCTGATGGGCGCCCAATACCGAGTGATCGCCTGGAACGCCGACGGACTCCCCAGCCCCCCCTCGGAACCCCGATGAGTCCGCCCACCGCCGCCCGCCGCCCGCCGGCTGCAACCTCGGTCGAGCTATTTCAGCAGGCCACGTACGAACTCATTGGCCTCCTTCAGGCCACCCCCATACGCTTCCCGATAAAGCAGTATCGCAAGCCTGGTGTCCCCACTGGATACCGCTGCGAGAATCTTGTCGTCTGTAGGCCTGTCGTCTTGCTGGAGGTTGACCTCGGGCGAAGGCTGCACGGCAGCGGCCCGGGCCGCCCCATCGTCCCTTCTCCGCCTCTCATCTCCGCACAATCGGCACTTACTTATCTCTACGGAATACTCGTGACCGCAGTACGGGTAATCAACGCAGCAGACAACATATTCCGACGGCCCATATTCGTGCTTGCAGACCGTCTTAGACCACTCAAATTCGGCCATGTTCCCTCACGGCGGGCTGAGTCACGCCGGCTAGCTCACCCCCGCCAACTCGTAGAAGTAGTCCACAAACGAAAGCGCCGCGCCGTCGAAGCCCTGCACCTTCGGGTTCGCCGACTCGATGATGTAATACTCGTTGGGCGCGTGCGCCCCATCCCCGTGCCCCAGTCCGAAGTGGCCCGCGGGCAGCCGCAGCGGCTCGCCGGTGAACACAAACCCCGGCCACGACCCCGCCGAGCGCGGCCACAGCAAAGGATCGATCCCGCCCCGCCGATAGACCGCGGTCTCCGCCCGGATCAGCGCGCTGTCCGCCGCCGTACTCGTGGGATCGTAGCCACCCGTCATGTGGACTTCGATATCCCCGAACCCGCCCTTCTTCAGATGCGCCGTCAACGCCGCCAGCGCCCCGGCCGCCGTCATGTCCGGCACCAGCCGCAGGTCGAGCTTTGCGACGGCCCTGTGCGGAAGGATCGTCTTCCCGCCCGGCCCGGTGTAGCCGCCCACGAGTCCCTCGATATTCACCGTGGGCCGCGATACCAGAAGCTCCAGCGCCTCGCGCCAGCTCACGTCGTGCACCCAGTGACTGAGGCCGTACTGCTTCATGACCGCCTGCTCGTCCAGGCGCGCGGCCGCCGCCGCGATCATGGCTTTCTCTTCCGCCGAAATCGGCCGCGCGCGGTCCGCGAAGCCCTCGATCGCCGGATCGTTACCGTCCTCCGACACCAGCGTGTGCAGCGCCTGCACCAGGTGCCACGCCGGGCTGTCCACGCGCGCCTTGTTGCTCGAGTGTATGTCGTGACTCGGCCCGCGTCCCCACCGTTCGCCGCTCGAAACCAGCTCCAGTTCGATGACGCCCTTCGCCCCCAGGTCCATCGTCACCTGGCCGTCCAGGTCCTGTGCCGCGCTCGGCATGAAGATGCCGGTAGCACGCGCCAGCGCAGCCTGCACCTCCGACTGGCGCACGATCTGCGGGAAGTGCGGCGACCCGATTTCCTCCTCGCCCTCCGCCACCAGCACCAGGTTGACCGGAGGCTTCCGGCCCGCGCCCCGCAGCGCATGCAAAGCGGCCAGCACGGCGGACTCCGGACCCTTCTGATTCACCGCCCCGCGTCCCACCACCACTTTCCCGATTCCGGGCTTGTCCACCAGCGCCGCGGCCCACGGAGGCGACGACCACTCCGCCGGGTCCACCTGCTTCACGTCGTACATGAAGTAGAGCCCCACGGTGCGCGGAGCTCCCGCGTCGAGCGTGGCGAAGATGCCCGGCTGGCCGTCAGTGGGCACCTTGGAGACGCGGTCGAATCCCGCCTCCCGAAGCAGGCGCATGGTGAGCTCGCAGCCCTCATCGACGCCTCTGTTTTCGGCCGCGATCGACGGCTGGTGTATCCACTCCTGCAGCCGCGCGACCGCTTCGCCGTGCCGTTTCTCGATCTCGCTGCGAATGGCGTTGCGCTCCGGCGCCTCGGCCCAGAGCAACCCCGCCCCGACAACGCCAAGAAACGCGCGCCGGTCCAGCCCACCAGTAGAACCGTCCATTTGTGCCCCCCCAGTCCCCCAGCACCGAACCGCGACCGTCAGGGAGCGGAGCTACTGCTTCGGTGCGGGGCTCGGCGCGGGCGCCGGCCCGCCGGTCACGTCCCACCAAACGTTGGAATCGTTCTTGGACTGCTTCTTTCCCGCGGCCATCGCGTCCCTGACCGCCGCCTCCGCATCCGCCTCCGGAATCGTGAGCGAGATCTTGGCCGTATTGCCCTCCGAGCCGATCTTCAGCTTCTGCAGCATCGCCGTCATCTGCGGGTTGGACTTCTGGCCCGCCGCCATTCCGCTGAAGAACTGCAGCGCGGAGACCAGCCCCGCGGCGTCCTCCGGCGTGTGCGTCACCGCCTGCACCCAGATCACGATGTCGCTGCCGAACTTCACGCCCAGCGACGCCTGCTCGATCGACTCCATCACCTTGCCCGCCGCCCCCGGGTTTCCGCCCTGCGGCGCGAATGCCGACGGAGCCGCGTGCACCACCATCCAGATGTCGTTGGCCTTCGACGCCTCGCCGGCCTTCGCGGTGATCGCCTCGCCCAGGCCAGCGCTCTCGCCGTGCCGGTCCACAAACGCGCGCACGGCGGCTTCGTCGCCGCCCACGATGAGAGTTGGATCGATCACGGCCACTGCCGAGAATCCACCCTTCTGCCCCGACTTCACCATGATCTGGACGCCCTTGTAGTCCGCGGCCTTCATCCCGCCCATCGCGGCCAACCCCGCCAGCTTGGCAACATCGAACTTGCCGCGCAACAGGAAAAGCGCGCTCGGATTCTGCTTCGCCGGCGCGGCGATGAGAACCTCGTCCAGATCGTGCATCGGATCGAACCCCGCCATGTCGGCGAACGCCTTGACCTGCGGATTACTTGGCGCGGTCGCCTGCGCCATCGCCATCTTTCCGAAGTCCGAGGCCAATATCTGTCTGATGTTAATCCCGATCAGCGCCTCCGAGTCCGCCGGCGCCAGTCGCAGCAGGCTCGAATCCGCCGCCTGCGCCGCCAGAATCAACAAGGCGCAACTCAGAAGGGCAACCAACACACAAGTCCTCATATGGGGACGATTATACAGGCATCCTCCAGGTCTCATTGGGCTCCCTTGGTCCACAACGCCTCCAACTGCGACTCGCTCAGCGTCATCCCGAGCTTCACCACGCTGCCCTGGGCCGCCACATCCGCTTGCGTCTGCCCGATCGCGCCGGCCAGGAACCTCAGCACCGTCGCCAGCTTCGAAGCATCCTCCGCGCTGGCCGCCGTCAACTCGGCCGAGAGCCTCACCGAGTCGCCGAAGGTCACGCCTCCGCTCGCCTTCTGGACCGACCGCAGCACTTCGCCCTTGACCGCATCGCCGGCGCCCCCGCTGGGCAGGTCCTGCAACAGTTCGGAGATGGGCAGGGCGGATACGAACCACAGAGGGTACTCCTTGCTGACCGTATTCACTCGCGAGGCGATCTCCGCCGCCGGTCCGGCGCTCTTGTCCCCCCGGTCCACCACAGCGCGCACGCTGGCCGGGTCGCCCATGGCCACCATCGAAGGGCTCAGGAACGCCAGCCACGTATCGGAGCTGACCATCACCTGCGCGCCGTGGTACGTCGCCACCCCGGCTCCGGCCGCCGCGGCCGCATCCAGAATCCGCGCCGTGTCGAACCGCCCGCGCGCCAGCACCAGCCTGCGCTCTCCGGCATCGGTCTTCGCCAGCAGGATCTCGTCCACGCTCTCCCGAGGGTCGAAGCCGCTGGCTTTTACGAACGCGTCGTACTGCGGGTCCTGCGCCGCCGAAAGCTGCGCCACCGCGAACTTGCCGAAGGGCGTGTCCTTCACTTTCGCGACGTCGATCCCCGCCAGAATGCGCGCCTCCGGCATCGCCAGCCGCAGCAGTTCCGGATCAGCCGCGAATGCCGCGGCCGCGAACAGAAAGCCGGTCGCCAGCTTCTTCATGAGCGCTCCCTTCCAGCGCGCGGTACTTGCGCAAGAGTTCGTAGAGTATCACGCCGCCCGCCGTCGCCACGTTCAGCGAGTGCTTGGCGCCCAGCATGGGGATCCGGACCGAGCAATCCACCGCGGCGAGCAGCTCCGGCCGTATGCCGTCCACTTCGTGCCCGAACACGACGCACACCGGAAACCGCGGCCTCCAGTCGAACAGGTCCACCGAATGCAAACTGGTTTCGACGGCCGCGATCTCGTATCCCCGCGCGCGCAACCCAACCGCGAACGGCATGGGATCCCAGGCGTATTCCCACGCCACTCGCTCTTCCGCCCCCAGGGCAGTCTTCGCAATGGCGCGCTGCGGAGGCCGCCCCGTGATCCCGGAAAGATACAGCCGCTCGATGGCCGTCCCATCCGCGGTCCGGAAGAACGCGCCGACGTTGTACGCGCTCCGAACGTTGTCCAGCAGCACCGCCACCGGCAGCCGTATGCCCTCATACGCCGCCCCGAGCGGAGTAGCCTGGTATGGAAGTCGCTCCATCCTGGTGCCGTGTCTCCTACCATAGATTCTATGATCCTTCTCGACGGCGAGCACCTGACCATCGAACAAGTCGTCTCCATAGCGAGCGCCGAAGCCCCCGTCGCACTGGCCCCCGAATCCATCGCCAAAATGGAAGCCTCCCGAGCCGTGGTCGAGCGCCTCGCAGCCGGAGACGCGCCCGTCTACGCCGTCAACACCGGAGTCGGCAAGCTCTCCGACATGAGAATCCCCACCGGCGACCTCGAGCAGTTGCAGCGCAACGTGGTGCGGTCTCACTGCTGCGGCGTGGGCGCCCCGCTCCGCCGCGCCGAAGTCCGCGCCATGATGCTCATCCGCGCCAACGTCCTCGCCAAAGGCCTCTCGGGGATTCGCCCCGTGGTGGCCGAACGCCTCTGCCAGATGCTCGTCCGCGGCGTCACGCCGGTTGTGCCCTCGCGCGGAAGCGTGGGCGCGAGCGGGGACCTGGCCCCCCTGGCGCACATGGCGCTGGTCCTCATCGGCGAAGGCGAAGCCGAGTTCGAAGGTGCGCGCATGCCGGGCGGGGAAGCGCTCGGCCGCGCCGGAATCGAGCCCCTCACGCTGGCCTCCAAGGAAGGCATCTCGCTGGTCAACGGCACGCAAGCCATGCTCTCGCTAGGCTGTCTGGAGCTGATCGCCGCCGAGCGCCTAGCCGACGCCGCCGACGTCGTCTGCGCCATGACCACCGACGCCCAGCGCGGCACGCCCCGCGCCTTCCACGAGGCCATCCAGCGCGCCCGCCCGCATCCCGGCCAGGCCCGCAGCGCCGCCCGCCTGGTGCGTCTCATGGAGGGCAGCCAGATCCGCGACTCGCATCTCGGCTGCGGCCGCGTTCAGGATGCCTACTCGATGCGCTGCGCTCCCCAGGTCCACGGCGCCGTCCGCGACACGCTGGCCGAAGCCCGCCGCGTTTTCGAAATCGAGCTCAACTCCGCCACCGACAACCCGCTCGTCATCGGCGACGAGATCCTCTCCGGCGGCAACTTCCACGGCCAAACGCTAGCGCTCCACCTGGACTACCTGGCCATCGCCCTCACCGCGCTCGCCGGCATCTCCGAGCGCCGCATCGACCGCCTGGTGAATCCCTTCCTCAACGAAGGCCTGCCGCCATTTCTGGCCGCGCACCCTGGCCTGGAATCCGGCCTGATGATGGCGCAAGTCACCGCCGCCGCCCTGGTCGCCGAGAACCGCGTGCTGGCCAACCCCGCCTCGACGGGCTCCATCACCACCAGCGGCAACAAAGAGGACTTCGTGAGCATGGGCATGACCGCGGCCCTGAAGCTGCAGAGCGTGGTCGGCAACACGCGACTCGTGTTGGCCATCGAAGCCCTAGCCGCCGCCCGCGCCCTGGACTTCCTCCGCCCCCTCCGCACCAGCGCGCCACTGGAAGCCGTCCGCGCGCTACTGCCCCCTGTCGAAAACGACCAGCCGCTCACCGCCGCCATCGAGCGAGTCGATGCGCTGATCGCCGAAGGCGCGCTCGAAACGCTGGGGTAGCGTAACGAGGTTCCGGCGCGCCCTAGATTCTTTTCTCCTTCGCCAGGTACCACACAAGTGAGCCGAACGCCGCAAAGAAGATGATCGTGAGCCACCACGGCGGCCCAAACGGGATCGGAATCAACAAGAGGACGAGATACCACCAATACGACTTCTTTGAGGAAGATGGATCATCGCCGCCCTGCTGCGATCCTTCCATACTCAGAGAATAAGCCGCCCAGGATGCCAGCGGCAAGGGGTCTGATCGACCGCGTCCGCACCGCAACGGGCGGGTGCTCTGTCGTTCTCTACGGCGCGAAATACCCGTTGATGTCCAGGATTACGTGGGTCGGGTTTGTGGCATAAATGCTCACCGCCCCCTCGGTTCCCGCGGGAACGATCGCCGCGTTCGCGACCACGCTACCGTCGAAGGAGTTCAATGTCGATACCAGGGGCCGCGCCGCGCCCGCCGGCCACGCCGTCAGGTAGGACAACACTCCGTCCGGCACCACCGTCACGTTGAGCGAATACGCCGCCGCCGTCGAGGGTATGTTACAGGCGCTCGCCGGAACCGCGAACGAACGCGCCGTCGCAGCCTGCATCTCCGGCCCGCCGAACGGACCCTCGGCGCGGCGCGTGTCCGCGATGCGGCACGGCGTCACCGGGTAGAACCTCAGCGCGCCCGCGGCCCCCGGCGCGCCAAAATACCCGTTGATGTCGAGAATAACATCCGTCGGGTTGCTCACATATACGGAGATCGATTCGCCGCTGCCCGCCGGAACGATGGCCGCGTTCGCCACCACTTTGCCGGTCCAGGAGTTCAGCGTGGAGGCGTCGGGCTTTGTCTGCCCTGTAGGCCACGTCGTCAGATAGCCCAGATAACCGGGCGGAACCACCGTGACGTTGAGCGAGTAGCCGCTGGCCGTGGAGGGAATGTTGCAGGAGCTCAGCGGAATGGCAAAGTCGCGCGGCTCGGAGCTAGTCATGGAGGGTCCGCCGAAGGGGCCGCTCCCGAAGCGGGTGTCGGCGACACGGCAGGGCACGGCGGGATAGAAGTCGAACGAGCCCGATCCGGTCGAGGTATCGAAGTAGCCGTCAATGTCGAGGACGACATCGGTGGCATCGCTGGCGAAGACGCTCACCTCGCCGTTGACGCCCGCCGGGACAATGGCGGCGTTCGCCACCACGGTGCCATCCCATGAGTTCAGAGTCGAGACGGCGGGCTGCGACTGGCCGGAGGGCCACAGGGTGAGGTAGTGGAGCGGACCGCGTGGCACCACGGTCACGTTCAGAGAGTAAGCCCGGGCGGTAGCGGCTACGTTGCAGGCGCTCTGGAGAATGTCGAAGGAGCGGGACGTGCCGCCGTCGATGCCTTGGCCTCCGCGGGTGTCGGCGACGCGGCAGGGGGGCAGGGGGACGAAGCTCAGGCCGCCGGCCGGAGCGCCGTCCTGCTGCACGGTGAACGGGAGTCCCGCGATGCTGAGCGTGGCAGCGCGCGGGCTGCCCGAATTCGGGTCCAGGGTAAAGCCGAGCGTGCCGCTTCCGGAACCGGTCGCTGGACTGGTGAGAGTCACCCATGCGCGAGTGCCCACGGTGGTCCAGACGCAACCGGCGCCGGCCGTTACGGTGACGGTTCCGGAACCGCCCGCGGCCGGGAAGGTCGCGCCGTCCGGACTGAGCGAATCGATGCAGGCCAGGACCGGCACGATGGTGGTCACATCGCTGGCCGCGTCGTTGGCGGTGTTGCTCTCGGCGCCGCCGGAGACCGTGGCGGTGTTGGTGACGGTGGCCGGGGCGTCGGCGGCGATGGTTACGGTGAGCGCGATGGACGGGTACCTCGCGCCGGCGGCCAGCGCATCGCCTCTGGTGCAGGTGAGCGCGGCTAGCGTGCAGGTCCAGCCGGTGCCGCCCAGCGCGGTGGCGGTCAGCTTGGCAGGCAGCGTGTCAACAACGGTGACGGCGGCGTTCGTGGCGCCCGCTCCGGCATTGCCTACGGTGATGGTATAGATGGCGCCGGTCTGACCCTGGGTGAAGTTGCCGGAATGCGCGGCGGTGACGGTGAGGTCCGCGGGCACGCCGATCGAAGTCGGATCGGAAGCCGTGTCGTTGGTTGTGTTGCTCTGGCCGCCGCCGATGACCGTGGCGGTGTTGGTGACGCTGGCCGGGGCGTTGGCGGTGACATTGACGGTGAGCGCGATCGGCGGATAGTTGGCACCGCCCGCCAGCGCGTCGCCTCTGGTGCAGGTGAGCGTGGCCAGCGTGCAGGTCCAGCCGGCGCCGCCCATCGCGGTGGCGGTCAGCCTGGCAGGCAGCGTGTCAGCCACGGTGACGGCACCGTTGGTGGCACCGCCCCCGGCGTTCCTCACGATGATGGTGTAGACAGCGCCCGCCTGACCCTGCGTGAAGTTGCCCGAATGCGTCGCCGCGACCGCCAGGTCCGGCAGCTGGGCGATGGAGGTCAGATCGCCGACCGTGTCGTTGGCTGTGTTGCTCTCGCCGCCACCGGAGACCGTGGCGATGTTGAAGACGGTGGCCGGGGCATTGGCGGCGACACTGACGAGGAGCGTGACGGGCGGATAGCTCGCGCCGGCCGCCAGCGCGTCGGCTCGGGTGCAGGTGAACGTGACCAGGCTGCACGTCCAGCCGGTCCCGCTCATCGCCGTGGCGGTCATGGAGTCCGGCGGCGTGTCGGCCACGGTGACGGCTGCGTTAGTGGCACCGTTCCCGGCGTTCCTCACGGTGATGGTGAAGACACCGCCCGCCTGACCCTGCGTGAAGTTGCCCGAATGCGTGGGCGCGACGGTCAGGTCCGGGGATTGGGCGATGGAGGTCGGATCGGAAGCCGTATCGTTGGTTGTGTTGCTCTCGCCCCCGCCGGAGACGGTGGCGATGTTGACGACGCTGGCCGCCGTGGTGTCGGCGGCGACATTGACCGTGAGCGCGATAGCCGGATAGCTCGTGCCGGCCGCCAGCGTGTCGCCTCGCGTGCAGGTGAGTGTACCCAGGGTGCACGTCCAACCGGTCCCGCTCATCGCCGTGGCGGCGAAGGCGCCTGGAAGCGTGTCGATCACGGTGACGGCGGCGTTCGTGGCAGCGTTCCCTATGTTGCTCACGGCGATCGTGTAGACAGCGCCGCTCTGACCCGGCCTGAAGATGCCCGAGTGCGTCGAGGAGACCGTCAAATCCGAGAACTGGCCGATGGAGGTCGGGTCGGAAGCCGTGTCGTTGGCGGTGTTGGTCTCGCCGCCGCCGGAGACCGTGGCGATGTTGGTTACGCTGGCCGGGGCGTTCGCGGCGACCGTGACGGCGATCGCGATAGCCGGATAGCTCGCGCCGGCCGCCAGCGCGTCGCCTCGGGTGCAGGTCAGTGTACTCAGGGTGCACGTCCAACCCGTCCCGCTTATTGCGGTGGCGGTCAGGGCGCCCGGCAGCGTGTCGGCCACGGTGACGGCCGCGTTGGTGGCGCCACTCCCTGCGTTGCTCACGGTGATCGCGTAGACCCCGCCGGCCTGACCCTGCTTGAAGGTGCCCGAATGTGTCGCCGAGACCGTCAGGTCCGGGAACTGGGTGATGGAGGTCGGGTCGGA
This sequence comes from Bryobacterales bacterium, assembly GCA_963841635.1. Classification (GTDB taxonomy): domain Bacteria; phylum Acidobacteriota; class Terriglobia; order Bryobacterales; family Bryobacteraceae; genus DASWZN01. Next base: position 4,041,719 of record CAWJDO010000002.1, on the reverse strand, counting down.
AGCCGTGTCGTTGTTTGTGTTGCTCTCGCCGCCGCCGGAGACGGTGGCGACGTTGGTTACGCTGGCCGGGGCGTTCGCGGCGACGGTGACGGTGAGCGCGATAGCCGGATAGCTCGCGCCGCCCGCCAGAGCGTCGGCCCTGGTGCAGGTGAGCGTGGCCAGGGTGCACGTCCAACCGGTACCGCTGATCGCCGTGGCGGTCAGGGCGCCCGGCAGCATGTCGGCCACGGTGACGCCGGCGGTCGTGGCACTGCTCCCGGCGTTCCTCACGGTGATCGAGTAGACCGCGCCGGTCTGACCCTGGCTGAAGTTGGCCGAGTGCGTCGCCGCGATCGTCAAATCCGGGAGTTGTGGCACAAGTTCCCGCACGACGTTGTTGGCGGACTCCGCGACGAACAGAAGGCCGTTGGCGCCCGCCGCGATTCCCGTGGCGCCATTTAGCCCGGACGCGATGGTGGTGACGATCCCATTCTTGTCGATCTTGCGGATGTCGGTGTAGTCCGCAACGACAAGTTCCCCGGCGGTATCGATCGCTAGCCCTAGCGGATGAGGCAATGTAGCGACCGTTGTTATGATCCCGGTCGCGTCGACCTTGCGGATGTGCGTGGCGTCCGAGATGTAGAGATCGCCGGCGGAATCCACGACCAGCCCCAGTGGATTTGTCAGCTCGGCTTTGGTGGCCTGGCCGCCATCGCCCGTGTAGCCAGATGTTCCATTGCCTGCCACGGTGGTAACAGTCCCACCCACGGCGACCTTGCGGATGAGGTTGCTGTCGTCCAGATAGAGGTTGCCGGCTGCATCGACCGCGATGGCGGGCGTGTGTCCGATCGCAGTCAGTTCGTATGCGCTGCCGATGTTTCCGTTGGTGTCAACCTTGTGCACTTCACCCTGGTCCGCGATGTAGACATTATTCAGGTGGTCTACGGCGACGCCTGCCGGGTTAAACAACTGCGAGCTCAGCGCCGGACCGCCATCGCCGAGAAAGCCCATGATTCCGCTCCCCGCGAAGGTAGTCATCTTCCCAGCCCAGGTGGCATTGCGGATGCGCACGTTTCCGGTATCGGCGATCAATAGATTGCCGGCCGCATCCAGGGCAACTCCGGTTGGATTGCTCAACTGGGCGGCGATGGACGGACCGCCATCGCCTGCGTAGCCCGAACCGGAGAGGCCCGCCACGGTGGTGATGATTTTGTTGGTGTCCACCTTGCGGACGCGGAAGGCGTCCGTGTCCGCGATCCAGAGCACGCCGCTCGCGTCCGGTGCTGCGTCTTCAGGCTCGGTAAGGCTGGCGCTGGTGGCCAGACCTCCGTCGCCGCCGAATCCCGCCAGGTTGCCGGTTCCGGCGACTGTCGTGATGGTCCCCGACGTGTCCACCTTGCGAATGCTGGTGGTGAAAGTATCGGGGATATAGAGGTTCCCTGCAGCATCGGCCCCCAAACCCCACTGCGCGCACACCCCAACGCTGGTGGCCGGTACGCCTTCTCCGGTGGGATTCGTTCCTCCGTTGCCCGCAGCGACGGTGATGATGCCGTGGATGTCGATCTTATAGACGTAGTAGTAGCCGGCATTTGCATCGTTCACGAAGAGGTTGCCTGCGCCGTCCACTGCAACACCCGTGGGGCGAGAGAGAAGCGCCTGGGTGGCCGGTTTGCCATTGACCTGACTGCCGAACGTGGTGCCTTCGCCCGCGAGGATGGTGCTGGTCCCGTTTGCGTCCACCTTGCGGAGGCGGTGGTTGAAGAATTCCTCCACGATGTAGAAGCTGCCCGCTCCGTCCACCGCCAGGCCCGCAGGGAACATCAACGGCGACGAAGAGCTCGAGGTGCCGGGCACGACCGTAATGACGCCGTTCGCGTCGACCTTGCGGATGACGCTGTTGCTCGCGTCGGTGAAGTAGAGGTTGCCGGCAGGGTCCATCGCCAGGCCCCCGGGAGTTGTGGCGTAGGCGGCCGTGCCGAACAGCATCGACACCGTGCCGGCGGCATTCACTTTGAACACGCCGTAAGTGCCCCAACTGCTGAAGTAGACATTCCCCTTGCCGTCGCCCACAACTGCCTGGGGGTAGCCGATGGGGACGGAGGTGGCCGGGGCTGGCAACAGGGGCGACGCTCCGCCCGCGTAAATCGAAATGGTGTACTGCTGCGCCCATGCGGGGGCTGCCGCAAATGTGCAAGCCACCGTCACGAGTATCGTCTGTATTTGGAGTCCGATTCTGGTCATTTGTTGCCTGCCACTTCCGTGTCTTCGGGGGAATCATGACGCGGACCACCGATTCTACTTTACGTAAACGCAATAACGCAACCTGAATCGATGGATTTAGCGCGGCGCCTCGCCGGCGGGCCGTAGGCGCTGCGGGGTGCCGGACGTCAACGGGCGGGTCTGGAGACCCGCCGCAGGACTGGAGTCCTGCCCCACGGCAAAAACGCTACACCTCGAGCCCGATCGACCGCATCAGCTCGAGCGCGTTGCTTTTCTCCACCACCCCGGGCCGCAGGTGGTAGTCGAAGGTGATCTTCCCCTCGGCCAGGTGATCCTCGAAATGAACGTTCCGCGCGCGCGGCGCGAGCGCGCTGGCGATGTCCGCGAGCGCCAGGTCGTGCGTCGTGAGCAGGCCGATGGCGCCGCGGTCGGCCAGCGTCCGGATCACGGCCTCGGCGCCAATCCTGCGGTCGTGCGAGTTGGTGCCCTGCAGCAGCTCGTCCAGGAGGAACAGCAGCGGCAGTGGCCCCTTGGTGAGCTCCACCAGCGCCCGGATGCGCGTGATTTCGGCATAGAACCGCGACGTGCCCGAGTTCAGCGAATCCATCGTGCGGATCGACGCCCCCACCACCAGCGGCGTCAGGCGCAGCCGCGCGGCCCGCACCGGAGCGCCCGCCATCGCCAGCACGGCGTTCACGCCCACTGTCCGCAGCAGGGTGCTCTTGCCCGACATGTTCGATCCGCTCACCACCAGCACGGCGGGCTCGCCACAGAGCCGCACGTCGTTCCGGACCGCGCGGCCCGTTGCGATCAGCGGATGAGCGAGGCCTTCGCCATCGAAGCACGGGCCGCCTTCGCCGAACTCCGGGAACGGATCCTGCGGATGCTCGTAGGCGTAATTTGCCAGCGCGCAGAGCGCTTCGATCTGGCCCGCCGCTTCGAGCCATCGCCGGACGTGGCTGCCCGATTCCTTCCGCCAGGCCTCCACCGCGAAGGCGAGCTGCACCTTATAAAGTAGCGGCAGGTTGACCATGCGGATGAGAAGGTGGTCGGCCGAGTCCAGCAGTTCCATGAGCCGGTTCAGGTGTGCGATCCGCCGCGAGGGAGGCGCGCCTTCCGTCTCGAACGCCTTCCGCAACGCCGCCAGGCGCGGGCTGGAGAACGGCTCGCGTTCGAAGCGTCCCAGGACCTCGGCCAGCAGCGACAGTCCGTAGGCCGGGTCGCCCACGCCATCCACCACCCGCTCCACCCGCGCCCGCAGGCGCAGGGCGAAGAAGGCTTCCACCGCCGCGACTACCAAAAAGTATTCCGGGATGCCGCGGACCGCCCACACCGTCACCGCTCCGGCCATCAGCGTGGCCAAAGCGGCCGCCGCAATGCGCAAGCGGCGCGAGTCGAAGACCAGCGGCTTCTCTGCCCAACGCGCCAGCGAGCCGGGGTCGATCCCCGATCGCAAGTCCTCGCCGAGCATGGCGATCTCTTCGCGCAGATCCAGGCCCGGGAGCAATTCGTTCACCGCGGCGTGCCGCTCGCGAACCTCCGCCGGAGCCGCGGGTTCGAGCAGCCAGCGCGCCAGCGTCTCGGACCCCGACCGCAGGCGCGCCGTGGAAAGCAGCTCGAACAGCGAGCCCTTGCCGAACAGGTCCAGGTCCTCCGCGTAGGGGTGCGCGGGATCGTCGAAGCGCTCGCCGCCATCGCCCTGGCCGGCCCAGCGGCCCTCGATCCGCGCGATGCACTTCTCGTAAAACGCCGCCAGCCGTTCGGCCCGCCTGCGGCCCCGCATCGTGCTCTCGTGCACCAGCGCCAGCGCCGCGAAAGCCACTGCGGGCACGAACAGCCACCACGGAGTGAACCAGTGCCGGCCCACCGCCATCCAGGCCCCCGCGATTCCAGCCACCGCCAGGGCGAGCTGCACGTTCCCGAGGGCGACATGACGCCGCTCGAAGGCCGCCACCACGCGACCTTGGGACTCAAGGCGCCGTGCGTACTCCGCGCGAGGATTGTCTGGGAGGTGGCTCACGTAGGTCTACTGCGTAGGCTTCAGCACCAGCTCGTAGTCGTCGGACTGCGATCCGCCATCCGCGGATTCGATCTGCATGAACTGGAACGGACCGAGCGGTGGAGCGAACTTTCGCGGCGCCCTGGTCAGGGTGCCCAGGCTGATGCTGACCATGTACACGCCCGTGGCGATGCCTTCAATCGGGACCTCCGTGCCTGCCTGAACGAAAACCAGCCGCAGGGGAGCCGTCGGATATCCCTGTGCGGTCACGCGAACCACCGCGTCCTGCCCGCTGTGGTTGGCGATCCGGAAGCGGCCCGCGCCGGTGCGCCCCTGGGGCGGCATCAACTGGGCTCCGGTGGGAAGCGATATGGGTGCTTCCTCGACCGCCGGCTCGGAGGGCTTCTTGGCAGCGCGGTGCGCCGGCGCGGCGTCCGCGGGACGCGGACTCGCCTTCTTCGCCGCTGCCGCACCCTGCAGCGGGGGTAATTGACTCTGGTTCGCCGAACGGTTCGACCCCGATGTGAACAAATAGAGCCCGAGCCCCACCAGCACCAGCGGGATCAGAAACGCGCTGAATTGTGCCGCGACCCGCAAGGGATTCGAGCGGGGTGGCGGCGGGGGCGGAGGCGCGAACTGGATCGTGGGCGCGGCCGCGACGGGCGCCTTCGGATACGAGGCGGGACGCTCCTGCTCCCAGGCGCTGAGCGGTCGTGGCACCGCGGGCTCGTCGTCTTCCGGGCCCGGGTTGGGCGCCACCGGCACGCTCGTCGCGACCAGCGGAGCCGGAACGTTCCGGTCCGCCACGTGATCGGGCACCGGAGTCAGGAGCTGCGGAGTCTCCGTGGGCGCCGGCGTGGCGCTCACGTCCTTTTTGGACGTCAGCGCGTTGTACGCCTCGATGATCTCTTTCAGCTTCGTCTCCGCCATCATCTCCAGATTGGGCTGCGTGACGAAGCGCTGCGGGTCCCAAACCCTGACCAGGTCCCTGTAGGCCTGGTACACTTCTTCGGGAGAGGCAGTCGGCTCGAGGTTGAGAACTCGGTAGTATCGCTCGATTTCGGAGTCCATTTCACCGCCAGATCAAGACTCTCAATGAGCATAACCCGTCGCAATATTTCTGGCAACCTAGTGGGGCGGGCGTCCAGGCCCGCAGCGGGTCTTCAGAGGGGCTTGCGAAATTCAGTTCGTCGCGGCCGCGGCGAGAGGTGAAGGGGCGGAAGAGCGGCGACAGGCACCGCTCGCCACGCGCGCTCGAGACCTACCCCGTTGACCAGGCGGGCATGTCGCTTGGGACAGCGGAGCCAGTCGCCGTTTTTCAGGGGAGTCTTCAGTCTGTCGGGTCAATTTGGCAAGTTCCTCTCCAGACCCGCCCCGGCCGGGACTTTCTCGCCACGCCGCCGCTCCGCCCCCCTCGAACTCACGGTGCCTACGGCGTTTACCTTGAGCCTGCCCCGGTATTCTGTTATCCTCTGTGTTGGGTTTCCCAACGATTCTTTGTCCTACCCGAGGTTCGCATGTCAGGTCATTCAAAGTGGGCGACGATCAAGCATAAGAAAGCCGCCACGGACGCCAAGCGCGGAAAGCTCTTCACGCGCGTTATCAAAGAGATTTCGATAGCCGCCCGCGGCGGCGGCGGCGACCCGGATTCCAATCCCCGCTTGCGAACCGCCATCCTGGCCGCCAAAGCGGTCTCGATGCCGCAGGAGAACATCAAGCGCGCCATCGAGCGCGGTACCGGCGAGCTCGAAGGCGGCCAGATCGACGAAGTGATGTATGAAGGCTACGGGCCGGGCGGCACCGCCGTCCTGGTGGAGGTCGCCACCGACAACCGCAATCGCACCGTCAGCGAAATCCGGCACCTCTTCACCAAATACGCCGGCAAGCTGGGGGTGGAGGGCAGCGTGTCGCGCCTGTTCACGCGCAAGAGCCAGGTCCTGGTCCCGATCGAGAACGCTACCGAGGAACGACTCATGGACACGGCGCTCGACGCGGGAGTGGAAGACATCCGCAACGATGGAGTCAACTGGCAGATCCTCTCTCCGCCTGAAGCGCACCTTCCCGTGCTCGAGGCGCTGAACAAGGCCGGCATCCAACCCGCCGAAGCGCAGGTGGTCATGGTCCCCAGCATCCTGGTGAAGCTCGAGGGCAAAGACGCCGGGACCATGCTCAAGCTCAGCGAGGCGCTCGAGGAGCACGAAGACGTGCAGAACGTCTACGCCAACTTCGATATCGACGAGAGCGTCATGGAGGCCCTGGCCCAATAGGCGTGCCGGGCGGCCCATGCGGGTTCTGGGCATAGACTGCGGGACCGAGCGAACCGGTTACGGGATCATCGAGAGCGATGGCCGCAGCCACCGCCTGATCTCGACCGGAGTGATCACCACCAGTCCGAGGCAGGCGATGCATCTGCGCCTGGCTCAAATCGCGGGGCGCCTGCGCGCTCTGATTTGCGAACACGTCCCCGCCGCGGCGGCCGTCGAGGATGTCTTCTACTCGATCAACGTGCGTACCGCGCTGAAGCTCTCGCAGGTTCGGGGCGTGGCGCTGCTGACCATCGCCGAAGCGGGCCTGGAGCTGGGAGAGTATTCGCCGCTCGAGATCAAGACCAGTGTGGTGGGCTACGGCAGGGCCGAGAAAGCGCAGGTCCAGATGATGGTGAAGTCGCTGTTGCGACTCGATCACGTGATCGAGTCGGAAGACGCCTCCGACGCCCTCGCGGTGGCCATCTGCCACGCCACGCGCGCCGCCGTGGAAAGGGCGATCGCGAAATGAGGGGCGCGTCGCTGGTGGCTCGTGGCTCGTCGCTCGTCGCCCGTCGCCTGTCGCCCGTTGCCCGTTGCTCGTTGCTCGTTGCCCGTCGCACGTCGCACGTCGCCCGTCGCTCGTCGCTCGTCGCCCGTCGCTCGTCGCTCCGGCAGGGAGCGGTCTTGCTGTTGGCCCTGCTGGCCGCAACCGCTCTCGCGGGGGCAGAACTGCCCAAGATCACTTACACGAAAGTGTTCCCCGGCAGCACTCCGCCCTTAGTCGAGATCGTCGTGGACAAAGAAGGCCATGGCGTTTACAAAGAAGGCACGAACGACGACAATCCCATGTCTTTCGTGCTCTCGCCCGAAGAGAGCGCGGCGGTGTTCGACCTGGCCGCGAAACTCGATCACTTCACTAAGCCGCTCGAGTCCCCCATCAAGGTCGCCTTCATGGGCGACAAGATCTTCCGTTGGGAGGACGGCAGCGAGAAGCACGAGACGAAGTTCAACTTCTCGCAGGTCCCCGAGGCCCAGGCGCTTTGGGACTGGTTCGAGCGCATCGCCGAAACCGAACAGCGCTTCGCCGTCCTCGACAGTGCGACCCACTTCGACCGGCTCGGCGTCAATCAGGCGGTGCTCGAACTGGAAGCCACGTACGACCGCAAGCGCCTGGTCGCGCTGGCGCAGTTCCTGCCGCTGCTGGACCGGATCGCGGGGAGCGAGCACTTCATGCACATGGCGCGGGAGCGGGCCGCGGCCCTCGCCGACGTCATCCGCAATCCGCCGCCCAAGGTGAAGGGACAGTGAGGACGAGGCTCCGTCGCATCGTGCTGTTGGTCTTCGACAGCGTGGGCATCGGTGAGATGCCCGACGCGGCCGACTACGGAGACGTGGGCAGCGACACGCTGGGTCACATCGCCGCCAGCCGGCCTCTCGGCCTCCCCAACCTGTGCTCGCTCGGCCTGGCGAACATACGGCCGTTCAATGGCCTGGAGGCGGCCGCCCAGCCGCTTGGCTGTTACGGAAAGTGTGCGCTCGCATCTCCGGGCAAGGACACCACCACCGGCCATTGGGAGATGGCGGGCATACACCTCGAGAAGCCCTTCCCGCTCTACCCTCACGGATTCCCGCCCGAGGTGCTGGGCGAGTTCGAGCGCCGGACAGGCCGGCGGTCGCTGGGCAACTGCACCGCTTCCGGAACCGAGATCATCGCGCGGCTGGGCGCCGAACACCTGCGTACGGGCTGGCCCATCGTCTACACCTCGGCCGACAGCGTCTTTCAGATTGCCGCCCACGAAGAGACCATTCCGCTCCCGGAGCTGTACCGGATGTGCGAAATCGCTCGCGAGATTCTCACCGGGCCGCACGAGGTGGGGCGCGTGATTGCGCGGCCCTTCGTCGGCGCTCCGGGCGCCTTCGTGCGCGACGGCGCGGCGCGCCACGATTACGCCGTGCCGCCTCCCTCCGGCATGCTGCTCGACCGGCTGGCCGAGCGGGGAGTGCCGGTCTGGTCGGTGGGGAAAACCTCCGAGGTGTTCCTGGGCCGCGGGGTCGCGCACTCGGCCAAGACCCGCGACAATGCCGAAGGCATGCGGCGCACTACGGACGCATTGCGGGAGATGGAGCGCGGCCTGATCTTCGCAAACCTGGTCGATTTCGACATGCTGTACGGACACCGCAACGACGTGGAAGGCTACGCCCGGGCGCTCGAAGCCGCCGACGCCTGGCTGCCCACGCTGCTCGCGGCGCTCGGCGACGGCGATCTGCTCATCCTGACCGCCGATCACGGCAACGATCCCACTACACCCTCGACCGACCACAGCCGCGAGTACGTGCCGTTGCTGGCCTACGGGCCTCGCGCGAAGCGGGGCGTCGATCTGGGCACCCGCGCCACGCTCTCCGATATCGGCGAGACCGTGGCCGACAACTTTGAAACTCATCTTGAGAAAGGAACTAGTTTTCTAGAAGCGATCTTATGAGAACACCATTGATGGCGGGCAACTGGAAGATGTACAAGACGGCCCAGGAAACCCAAGCGTTCTTCGAGAAACTCTGCCCGCTGGTGGCCGCGGCCCAGGGGCGGGACGTGGTGCTGTGTCCGACGTTCCCGAACCTGCCGGCGGCGGTTGAGGCTACCAAGGGCACGCGCATCGGAATCGGCGCGCAGAACCTGTATTGGAAGAACGAAGGCGCGTTCACGGGCGAAGTCAGCGGCCCGATGCTGGTTGCGGTGGGAGTGAAGTGGGTGATCATCGGCCATAGCGAGCGGCGCCAGTACTTCGGCGAGACCGACGAGTCGGTTCTGAAGAAGACCGTGGCGGCGCTCGAGGCAGGCCTGAACCCGATCGTGTGCGTGGGCGAGCGGCTGGAAGAGCGCGAGTCCGGCAACACCGAAGCGGTGCTCGGAAAGCAATTCACCGAAGGCATTGCGAAGCTGACCCCGGAGCAGTTTGCGAAGATCGTCATCGCCTACGAGCCGGTGTGGGCCATTGGAACGGGCAAGACGGCGACCCCCGAGATCGCCTCCGACGCGCACCGCTTCATCCGCGCGCTGGCGATGGCGGCGTTTGGACCGGCGGCGGCCGCTAGCGTCAGGATTCTCTATGGCGGCAGCGTCAAGCCCGACAACACCAAGAGCCTCATGGCCAAGGACGACATCGACGGCGCGCTGGTGGGCGGCGCGAGCCTGACGCCCGATTCGTTTGCGGCGATTGTGAACTTCTAAGGCGGAAGGCCTCGACTCGAGTGTCGAGGCCGGCCTGCGCCATGGTCGGCCTCGGCTCCGTAAATCGCGAGCAGTATGACTGACAGAAGACCAGCGGTGGGACAGGCACGAATTTCGCAAGGGCAGCGAAATTCGAGCCAGTCCCGGGTTCGCCGGCAATGGCGATTACGGATTCGTGGGCGTCTGAGGCGTCCCGGCCGGCGGATCGAATGGCGCCAGGATCAGCTTGCGCACATAGGGCGTCCCGTTGCCGATCACCAGGTTGTAGCCGGGAACGTGTGCCGGCGAGGTGAAGTACCCGTTGTCGCTGGGGATGCCCTGGTGGAACGCCTTGTAAAGAGGCTGTAACGCCGCCTCCCCGTAAATGAAGTAATTCACGTTGCCAAGGCGCACCCCCCCGAGGTTCTGCTCGGCCAGGGCGAAAACACCGGCCATGGCCGGCGATCCGGCGCTGGTTCCGATCACCCCGTAGTAGCCGTTGACGTCGGCGAAGTCGAATGCTACCAGAGCCGCGCTACGGTCCGCCGGGCAGGGTCCGTCCAGGATGCCGCCCGGGCAGCCGCCCATCTGGAACGAAATGTCGGGGATGGTGCGCATGTTGTGACCGGTGCGCGCCAGATACTGGTACACAGGCTTGTGGAAGTAGATGCTGACTCCTCCGCCGCTGCCCCAGACGCCGCCCGACACCAGGTTGCCGACGCCATAGGGATCGTACGGCAACTCCGGATCGTAGTTGGCATTCTCACTGACGTACTGCGAATCCTTACTTCCCGAGGTGAACGTGGTAGTAAGGTTAGTCCCGCCCACGGCGGTTACGTGCGGGCTGGAGGCGGGCTCTTCGATCCCCGGCAGGAACTGGGCCGTCACCACGGGGGGATCCTGGGGCGTGTCGAAGTAGCCCACCGAAGGCAGGCCTAAACCGCCGGAGTCGCCGCTGCTGGCGAGGAAGGTAATCCCCTGCGCATTGCCTTGTTTGAACAGGTCGTCGAATATCCCCAGAATATAGGTGAAGTCGGTGCCGTCGTTGTAGGCGGCGGTGTAGAAGCCCTCCGCGCCGCCGAAGGACGAACTCACGATGTCGGCCTGGTTATCTTCCAAGATCGCGACATAGCCGTCGTAGGCCGAGTTGTCCGAGAGATCCGGGATGTTGTAGTCCAGGATGGTGGCGTCGGGAGCCATGCCGCCGGATTGTTGAATGTCAAGCGCAGCCTCGAAGCACGCGCCCGAGTTGACGTCGAACGGCGCTCCTCCATCGACCGGCTTGCGGACGATGGTGGGCACGGCCAGCTTCTCATGGCCGAAAAAGGCGGCCACGTCGCCGTCCAGGAAGTCGCACGACATGAGGATCGCAACGGTGCGCCCCTTGCCCGTCAGAGACAGGTACGAGGGAAAATCGTACGCCTGCTTCAGGTCGGTGAACCAGTAGGGCCCGACGGGGCTGTATCGATTGTCCGGGACCAGGCCCGCCTGCACCGCGTGAGGATGGTTGCGGACGGCCGTCGAAAAGCCGGCCACGTGCGCGCCGGCCTGGACGTACAAGGCGGGTAGCCTGTGGGGCTCTTTAGCGACCAGCGTCCGGGTTCCATTCTGTCTGACGCCCTGGAAGAGGGGAACGCCGATCAGACCCTGAATGGCGCCCACGTTGCCGCGGACGGTCAGGCCGTGCGAGTGAGTCTTCACCACTGTAAAACCGCGGGTCTTGAGGTCCGCGGCGATGCGGGCGACGGTGGTGGGGTTGGGGCCGAAGCGCTGCCGAAACTCGGCAGCTGTAAGCCAGTGCCGGTAGTTAGGAGAGCCGGCAGTGTGCAAGTCGACCAGTAACTGGTCGAGTTCCGCCGCGTTCTGGAGCGGCAAGTGAATGTTGAACTGGGCCTGCTGGCCGGTCGCGGCCGGGCCAGCTGTGTGGATCCTTTGCCCGGCGGGCAAAAGCCCAGCTGCCAGCAGCAAAGGGAGAAAGCGCACACCATACCTCAGGAAGCTCATGAGCACCCTCCAAGTCAAATCAATCTGGATACAGCGAAACTGGAAGTCCCAAACCCGGCAGCCCCTCAGGCGCCGAGCCATGCATGCACAAGCGAGGCTACACACTGCCAACCCCAGCCTGAGCCTATGGGGAAATTATACATGCCCGACTGGAGAAAACAAGGGTGAATTTTTCGGGCACCCGGGAGGGCGGGCGTCATTCTTCAGTAAACAGGTGGATCTCTTCGGTCCTGTGTGGGCGGGATTCCATGTAGATGCCGGCGGCGAGGCTGACCGCGGCGGCCGCCAGCACCACGATGGCGAGCGGGTCAAAGCCGCGGGTCCAGAGGATGGCTCCCAGGGTCGCCACCGTTCGCAGCACCCAGGCCAGCGCCCTTGTCATGGGCTGGCCGGCATTGTGCAGGCGTGTCGCCGCCCGGCCTAGCCGGTAGGCGAAGCCCAACGCCAGCAGGCCGAGCAGCCCCCTCAGGAACTGGATGGGAACCGGCGACCTCACTCCTTCAATTTGGTCCAAACCGCGGACGATTGCAAGGGGCGCGGGGGCGGGCGCCCGCGGAACTTCAGCGGAGCGGGGCTGAAAGAGGGACTGGCGAAGTTCAGTTCGTCGCATCCGGGGCGAGAGGGGAAAGGGCTGAAGAGCGGCGACAGGGTGCGCTCGCCACGCGCGCTCGAGACCTATCCCGTGGACCAGGCGGACATGTCGCTTGGGACAGCGGAGCCAGGTCACCGTTTTTCAGCGGAGCCTTCAGTCTGTCGGGTCAATTTCGCAAGTTCCCCTGAAGCCCCGCGCGGGCTGAAAGCCCGCCCTCCGGCTTCACGCACGCGGCAGGCGGCGGGTAGCGCACTAGCGGACGACCGGGCGCTACACTGGTTTTGAAAGGCCGGCCTTGCACCAGCATCAACACCAGCACGGTAGCGACATGGGGAAGGTTCTGGTCTGGTCGCTGGTCGGAACGGTGCTGTTTGTTGTCGTCGAGGCCGGCGCGGGCATCCGGGCGCACAGCCTCTCGCTGCTCTCCGACGCGGCCCACAATTTCACGGACGCCCTGGCGCTGCTGCTGGCGTGGCTGGGAGTCTACTTCGGGCGGAAGCCGGCCGACAGTGTGAAGACCTACGGGTATCATCGCGCCGGCGTGCTGGCGGCGTTCGTCAACGCGCTTTCGCTGCTGATCCTGGCCGGCTATATCATCTTCGAGAGTTACCAGCGCTGGCTGCGCCCGCAGGCAGTCGGGGAGATGACCATGCTGGTGGTGGCGGCGGGCGGCCTGCTGGTGAATGGCGCGATCATGTGGGGTCTGCACGGGGAGCGCGGCCGCGACGTGAACATTCGCAGTGCCTGGGTTCACATGTTGGGCGACGCGCTGGGCTCGCTGGCGATTGTGGTCGGGGCGCTGGCGATCCACTACACCGGGTGGCAGCGCACCGATCCGCTGCTCTCCGGCCTGATCGGCCTGCTGATCGTGTGGACGGCCTGGGACGTGGTGAGGGAGACCCTCAACATCTTACTGGAGGGCCTGCCGCGAGGGCTGGAACTGGCGCAGGTTACGTCGGCCATGCGCGGCGTCCCGGAAGTGATCGATGTCCACGACGTGCACATCTGGAGCCTGGGATCGAGCACCCACGCGCTGAGCTGCCATGTGCTGATCGAAGACCTGCCGCTCTCGGCAAGCGAGACGATTCTGCGGGGCCTGAAAAGCGTCCTATCGGAGCGGTTCCGCATCCTCCACACCACCGTGCAATTCGAGCACGTCAACTGCCCGGGGTGCCCGATCCCCAGTGGGCAGCGTCACGCTCACGAGGAGTAGCGGTGCGCACAACCGGAAACAGAATCTGGGCCACGAATGAACACGAATGGACACGAATAGAACAAGAACCTCTTTCTGAAGCGTTTCTTATTCGTGTGCATTCGCGTTCATTCGTGGCCAGTTGTGTTTTGCGGTTTCCTTCAGGGCACTAGAATGCATACGCTGGCCGGGGTCCTCAGTCTCGCGTTGATCTTTATCGTCCTGTGGGATGCCTTCGAGACGATCATCCTGCCGCGCCGCGTGACGCGCAAAATCCGGCTGACCGCGGGGTTCTACCGGTTGAGCTGGCGCCCCTGGTCGGCGATCGCGCGCCGCATCCGGCGGCCGCGCCGGCGCGAAGCCGCGCTGAGTTACTTCGGTCCGCTCTCGGTTCTGTTTCTGCTGAGTATCTGGACGGCGGGGATGGTTTTCGCATTCGCGGGTTTGCATTGGGCGCTGCAGACCAAAGTGATTTCGCCCGACAGGCACCCGGACTTCTGGACCTACCTCTACATGAGCGGCACGGACTACTTTACGCTCGGTCTGGGCGACGTGACCGCCGCCGCCGCCGGCCCGGGACGCGCGCTGACGGTAGTCGAAGCCGGGCTGGGGTTCGGATTCCTGGCGATCGTGATCGGGTACTTACCGGTGCTGTATCAGGCCTTCTCGCGCCGCGAGGTGAGCATCGTGCTGCTGGACGCGCGCGCCGGCTCGCCTTCGAGCGCGCTGGAGTATCTGCGGCATTTCAGCGAGACGCGCGCTCTGAATCAGCTCGACGTCTCGCTGCACGAGTCCGAGCGCTGGACCGCGGAGCTGCTCGAGAGCCACATTTCGTACCCCGTTCTGAGTTACTTCCGCTCGCAGCACGACAACCAGTCGTGGCTGGGGGCGACTACCACGATCCTGGACGCGTGCGCACTGGTGATGGCGGGGATTCGGGAAATCCCGCCACGCCAGGCGCAGCTCACCTTCGCGATGGCGCGGCACGCGGTGGTGGACATCGCGCAGATTCTGCGCCGTGCGCCGCGCGCGCCGGAGCCGGACCGGCTGCCGCCGGGCGTTCTGGGGCGACTGCGCGACGAACTGGCGACGGCCGGCCTGGAAATGGCGGACGGCGCGGAAGCCGAGACGCGCCTGGCCCAATTGCGCACGTTCTACGAACCCTATGTCAACGCGCTGGCGGAGCACCTTTCGATGCGGCTGCCGGAGTGGGCGCCGGAGCGGAGGGCGGTGCACAACTGGGAGACCAGTGCGTGGGGCCGGGCCGCGGCGGCGGCATCCAAGGCGGCGGGCTGCACGCGAGTGGACGACGATCACGGGTAGAGCGGGGCGGCGCCTGCGGGCGGGTGCGCGAGGAGAAAGGGATCGATTCGTTGCTCGGCAACGAATGTACGCCGCAGGACGGGGAGTGGGGAAATGCTTCAGGGCCATTCACCGCTCCCTTGCGGTCGCGGCTCGGTAACGAACGTTCGCCGGCGGTCGCTCGGCCGTGGCGGGGAAAGTGGGCTAGAATGGGGATTCCCATGAAAGCCCGAGTGTTCGTTTCCTTGAAGCCAACCGTTCTCGACCCGCAGGGAAAGACCATCTGTGCCGCGCTCAATGGCCTGGGGCACTCTTCGGTCGGCAACGTACGGCAGGGCAAGTTTTTCGACATCGAGCTCGCTCCCGGGACCTCGCGAGAGAGCGCCCGTGGGGAAATGGAACAGATCGCCCGGGAGGTGCTGGCCAACCCGGTGATCGAAGAGTTCCAGGTCGAGTTGCTCGACTAGCCGCGGCGCTCCCCCTCAAGCTCCGCGACCGAACCGCCGATAAGACGGTTGATGCTCCTCGACGTATTGATCGTGGACGACTCGGCCGCCATACGCAAGATCGTCCAGCGCGTGCTCCGACAAGCGGACATGCCGCTCGGCCAAATCTATGAGGCCGGCGACGGCCTGGAAGCCTTGAAGACGCTGGAAAGCCAGAAGGTGGACCTGATCCTGGCGGACATTAATATGCCCAACATGGACGGGCTGCAGCTGCTGGAGAATATCAAGGCGAACGAGAGGTGGAAGCACCTGCCGGTGGTGATGGTCACGACGGAGGGCAGCGAAAGCAAGGTCATGGCGGCCGCCAAGATGGGCGCCGTCGGGTACGTGCGCAAACCGTTCTCGGCGGAACAGTTCCGGCAGACGCTGGATGGAATCTTCGCAGTCTAGGCCCGCGGGAGGGGACGGAATGAAAACGCTTGATCACGCAAAGGTGACAGACGCGGTCCGGGTTGCGACTCGCGAGGTCTTCTCGATGATGATGGGGTTGGAGATCGAGGCGGAGCCGGCCTACGAGGAGTCGAATTCGACGGGCAACGTGGACGGCGTGGTTGCGTTGATCGGGCTGGCGGGCCAATGGACCGGAGGAGGAGTGGTACAGTGCGACGCGCCGCTGGCGCGCAAGTTCTACGCGAGCCTGTTGATGACCGAGTGCGATCCGGCGGGCGAGGGCATCAGCGAAGAAGTGCTGGATGCGGTGGCGGAGATCGCGAACATGATCATCGGAAACGTAAAGAACGCCATGGAACGGGATCTGGGACCGATCGGGTTGGGCATCCCCAGCGTTGTCTACGGCCGGAACTTCACCACGCGGAGCGCCGGCAGCAACTGGATCGTCAACCCGTTTGTTTGCGATGGCGGCCGGCTGCTGGTGAAGTTCTGCCTCACACCTCCGATGAGCGCCGGGGCGGGCCCGGCCGAACTGCTGGGACGCGAGTTTCCTCGCAAGCATCCCGCGATCGCATAGGAAGGCGGCTGTGACGGGCGGGCAGGCGGCGATGCCGTGCGCAAGCCGCAGATGCGCCAGCATCTGGCCCGGGCCGCGGTGGCGCTCTACAGAATATGGGGGCACCAGCCGATTGTCGATCAGGAGGGTTTCCCCTTGGATCGATCGCTCACCCAGGATGAGATTGACGGCCTGTTCCGGATCGGCCGGCACACGGAAGAGGCGGCGGCGCGCGCCATTGCCTACGACTTCCGCCGCCCGGATCGCATTGCCAAGGAGCAACTCCGTGCCGTCCACCTCCTGCACGACAGCTTCGCCCGCACGCTGGCCTCCAGCCTGTCCGCCTACCTGCGCGCGTACGTGGTGGTGAACCTGGTCTCGGTAGAGCAGCTCTCTTTCGCCGAGTTTTCCCAATGCCTGCCCTCGCCCACCTGCCTGGTGTCGCTGGGGCTGAAGCCCTACGAGGGAAACGCCGTGCTCGAGATCAGCTCGGCCCTGGTGTTTCCCGTTCTCGAGATGCTGCTGGGCGGCAGCGGCAAGAGCAGCAGCAACATGCGGCGCGAAATAACCGAGATCGAACAGGTGGTGCTCGACGGGCTGTACCGCATCATCCTGCACGACCTGCGGCAGGCCTGGCAAGGCATCTCGCCCATCGACTTCACTATCGAGGCGCGCGAGACCGAACCACAGTTACTGCAGGTGATGGCGCCGAATGAGGCGGTGGTCGCCATAGGCCTCGAGGTCCGCATGGCCGACAATTCCGGGATGATCAACATCGGGATGCCGTCGATCGTGATCAAGATGCTGCGGCAGAAATTCGAGCAGCAGTGGAGCGTGCGGCGCGCGCAATCGACGGACGAAGAGCAGGCTCGGGTCCTGCGCCTGCTCAAGGGAGGGAACCTGCGGCTGGATGCGCGTCTGGAAGGACCGGTGGTGCTGGCCGAAGATCTGGGACGTCTGGCGCCGGGAGACGTTCTGCGGTTCGACTTCCCTCTCGACAGGCCGGTGTGCCTGCTGGCGAATGGTGCGCGGAAGTACGATGGTCACCTAGTGACCACCGGACAGAAGCGGGCTTTCCTGGTGGGCGAAGTCCGGAAGCCGCTGGAATAGTTCGGGTGAGTCCGGTCGAGCGCCCGGCTGCGCCGTCGGGTGTTGTACAATTTGAGTTCAACCCTTCGGGCGCGTAGCTCAGTTGGTTAGAGCGCCTGCTTCACACGCAGGAGGTCACAGGTTCGAGTCCTGTCGCGCCCACCACGTTTCAACCCGGTCCGACATGGCTTCGATTGCCTGCCGGCCGCCGGTTCAAGTCCGAATGCGTGTGGTGCAGTGTCATTCTCACATCCCAGTGGCCCATTTGGCTCACATCCCCGTGTGGCGGAATACGTGCCAACTCAGCCAAGGGATTCCAAGTCGCTCTCCCGCGGGCTTCAGGACCCGCCGCAAAAGGTTAACGTGACGAACGGCACCCACGTAGTTCTCGATATCAACGGATATTTCGCGCCGTAACACGCTGGCGCGCAGGCGGAACGAAGGTGGAATTCGTGCGCATTCCGTTATAGAATGGTTTCCCGATCCGAAAGTGCCGGTCCGGCTCGGGAGCAGAAAGTGGAAAACTTGGTAGGCTGCCTTGTTCGCCGCGTGCTGTGGTGGCTGGCGGCCGGCGCTGTGTTCGGTGGACCAGCCCTGGCCTCCGACTGGCTGCCGGTGACGGTCGCCGAACTGAGCCTGCAGGCACCGAGAGTAGAGAAGGACGCTCCGGCCGAGGTTCTGTTCTGGCAGGTTCGCGTGGAACGGAGCGAAGGCTGGCTTTTTTCCGGCACGAACTTCGAGCACTACATCCGGATCAAGCTTTTCAACCAGTACGGCTGTCAGAGTCAGGGAACGGTAACCCTTCCCGCCAGCGCCGAGGGCACGGTGAGCGGACGGACCATCAAGCGCGACGGCAGGATCGTGCCGCTCGCGAAGTCCTCGATCGCGGTCCGCAATGCGGTGGTCTTCCGCGGACTCAAAGCGAAAGTGGTGGCCTTTGCGATGCCCGGCCTGGAGCCGGGAGACATCATCGAGTACAAGTGGTCCGAGAATGCCTACGACTTCGAGCCTTCCCTGTGGAGTGATTCCGGCTGGAGTGGTGCGCCGTGCGTGCGCCTGCAGCTCTCGCGCGACATTCCGATACAGCAGGTCACGTACTTGATACGCGGACTTTCGACCATCGGGCCGTCGCCGGTAACGCTGAATGCCGTTCCGTTTCAGACCACTCCCGTGCAAATTAGCTTCGAGCCACGGGCGTGAGGTGTAGCGAGACGGCGGGGCGTCCAGTCTGGTAGTGTGGCTCAGGTTTCCGCAAGAAACTGAGTTCAACTACCAAGGAGCCACCCCGCCATGAATCGAGTATGCAGCATTTTCAGCCAGCTTTTGCAGTTCTTCCCGCGCCTGGAGTTTCAGGCGCTGGTGCGTGAGCACCACGCCGAGCGCCATGCCCGCGGATTCACCTGCTGGCAGCAGTTCGTGGCGATGTTGTTTTGCCAACTCGCTTACGCTCAGAGCCTGCGGGAGATCTGTGGGGGGCTGGCCGCGTTGGAGGGCAAGTTGCGCCATCTCGGCATCGCCGACTGCCCCAAGGTCACCACGCTTTCCTACGCCAACGCCCACCGGCCTTGGGAGTTGTACCGGGCGATCTTCGATCAGACGTTGGCCCGCTGCCAAGCGGAGGCGGCCTTGCGCACCCGGCGCAAGTTCCGCTTCAAGCACAAGCTCCTGAGCCTCGACTCCAGCATGGTGGAACTGTGCGCCGAGAGCTTCGACTGGGCGCGCTATAAGAAGACCAAGGGCGCGCTGAAGCTGCACCTGGTGCTGGACCACGACGGCTGCCTGCCCTGCTATGCCGTCATCACCGAGGGCCGGCGGGCCGATGTCACCGAGGCCCGCAAGATCCACTTCGCGCCCGGCACCATCGTGGTATTCGACCGCGGCTACCCGGACTACGACTGGTGGCTGGAACTGACCCGCTCGCATGTCGATTTCGTCACCCGGCTCAAGGACAACGCCTTGTACGGAGTGGCGGAGGAGCGGCCGGTGCCGGAGGGTTCCGACATCCTGCGCGACGAAGTGATCCTGCTGACCAGCCAGGAACAGGTCGGTCCCGAGGCCCGCCTGCGGCGCATCGAGGTTTGGGTGGAAGAGAAACAGGAGACCCTGGTGTTCGTCACCAACAACCTGCGCCTGGCGGCCCGGACGATTGCCCGGATCTACAAAGAGCGCTGGCAGATAGAACTCTTCTTCAAGGCCCTGAAGCAGGGTCTGAAGGTCAAGACCTTTGTCGGCACCAGCGAGAACGCGGTGCAGATTCAGATCTGGACGGCGCTGATTGCCATGCTGGTGTTGAAGTACCTGCAACTGAAGAGCACGTTCGCTTGGAGCCTGTCCAACCTGGTTGCCCTGCTGCGGCAACAACTGTTCGTGTACCGCGACCTGTGGACCTGGCTGAACGACCCCTGGCAGCCTCCACCACCTCTGGTGCCAGCCGAGCAACTGGCGCTGGCCCTGTAAATGGGACAGCAGAAAAGGCGGCTGCTACACAACATGCGGAGAAATATAGGAATGAGCGATCGCAATTTGGATAGCAGGAGGCGCCCCAGCGGGTAGCACTTTATCCCAGTGTCACGGCAACCAGGTTTCCGTCAGGAGGCCAATGCCGAGGTCATCCTCAATGGATGCAGTAGGGGCGAGAGGCAGGCAGCGCTAATTTGCACAGCAGTGGTTTCAGACCAAGCTGCCGCCGGTGAGCAAGGGCAAAGGCGGCTTCTACACCATATCCATGGAGAACCTGCCTGCCGCTATCGATGAGCCGCTGATGCCGCCGGAGGCTCAGGCGAAGCCCTGGCTCCTGCTGCACTACATCTTCCTCGAGAAGACGCCGGAGCAGTACTGGAAGGGCACCGGCAAAGACGTTTTCGGACTGGGCAAGCGCGTTCTCAAGCCGGACGCCGACATCCGGCGGGCGGCCGTCGAGGCGGTGGGCGGTGCGACCGATCCCGAGGAGCGACTGGCCCGCATCGCGCTCTATTGCCGCGCCAGGATTAAGAGCCTGGCGGCCGATGACGTGACGTCGCAAGAGCGCAGGAAAGCGAGGGCGAGTTGGTTCCCGAGCGACGCTCTGAAGCGCGGCCTGGGCACGGATTCCGAGGTGAACCTGTTGTTCGCCGCGATCGCCACCGCGGCCGGGTTCGACGCGCGGCTGGTGATGGTGGCCGACCGCGGCGACATCGCTTTCAGCCCGTCGCAAGTGGACGCGGACCTGTTGCCACGCGCTGCCACCGCGGTCCAACTGGGCGGGGTCTGGAAGTTCTGGAACGCGGCGGATCGCGAGTTGCCTCCGGACATGTTGCCTTGGCAGGCCGAGGGCGTGCTGGGGCTGATCGGCGATCCCGACACGCCGCTATTCGTGCCGACCCCGTTCTCCGGCCCCGAGAAGTCCGTGACCTCGCGGACGGGGTCCTTCGAACTCAAGGAGGACGGCACGCTCCGGGGACTGGTGCGTCTGGCCTACAGCGGACATGCCGCGGCCGGGCGCCGCAAGGAATGGAAGGCGCTGTCGGCCGCCAACCGGGAGGAGAGCGTCCGCGAGGCGGTACGGAAGCAGTTCGACGCCGCCCAGGTGTCCGAAGTCAGGGTCGAAAATGTCGGTGGCGCCGAGCGGCCGCTCCAATGCTCCTACCAGGTGACGATCCCCGGCTACGCGCAGAAGACCGGCAAGCGGATGATCCTGCAGATGGACTACTTCGACCGCGACCAACCGGCGCGCTTCGCGGCGAGCGCACGCCACTACCCGGTGTTCTTCGACTACGCCTGGACGGAAGAGGATGAGGTCACGGTGAAGGTTCCGCGCGGTTACAGTCTGGAGAATCCCGAGGCCCCCGGCCCGCTGGACCTGGGCGAGATCGGTTCCTACCAAGTCACCGTCATGGCCGGCGCGGGCAAGTTGGTACAACGGCGAAAACTGGTGTTCGGGCGGGGTGGCAGTCTCGTTTTTCCGGTGGCCGTTTACCCGCAGCTCAAGCAGGCCTTCGACGCGATCCACGACCGCGACCAGCACGCGCTGGCGCTCCGGCAAACCGACTGAGAACCGGGAGACGTTGCGCGGTTGCCGTCCCAATTCCCTCGATGTAAACTAGGCCAGACCTTACGCGTCGCCGCAGGGGCACAAAGAGAGACATCCGCTCATGAAATCCACTGTAATTCGAAGGCTGTGGGCCGTTGCGCTCCTGGGGACCTGCGTTGGCATGGCTCCCGCGGCATTGGGACAGAAGGCGCAGAGCGCCGCGCAGACGGTGGTCAGTCCGAAGATCGATCCACGGGTTTACGCACGGGCGCAGTCCCAGACGCCGATCCGGGTTTTCGTTGTTCTGACGGGCCAGCCGCAGGCCGGAATCTACCAGCAGGTGGAGGCGGCTAACGCGCTGTCGCAGCAGATCGCCGACTCCCGGTATCAGCGAGTGGCGGGGCAGCCGTTCCCGAGCGTCGCGGAATGGAGCCAGGCTGGAGCGGCGGTGGACGCAGTGGTCCTCCAGACGCGGCGGCAGGCATTCCAGGCGATTGAGCAGGCTATCAAGCCCGAGCAGGACGCGATGGAGAGCCGGCTTGGAGGCTGGGGCGCCACCCACGTTTTGCGCTACCAGGGCATCAACATGCTCGCGGCGGAGATACCGGCGTCGGCGATCGCGCCGCTGGAGGCCGACCCATCGGTGGCGGAGGTCTTCCCGGTGGAGGTGCGGTACGCCGAGCTTGCGACCAGCGTTCCGGCCCTGGGCGCCCCGACGTTTTGGACGGCGGGATATACCGGGCAGGGTCAGTCGGTGGGAGTGCTGGACACGGGCGCCAGAACAAATCATCCGGCTTTTGGCGGAAAGGTTGTAGGTAACGTATTTCTAACTACCGCCAGCACGGATTCCTGCTTTAACGACAATGCGAGCTCGGCGGAAGACCAGGAGGGTCACGGCAGCCACGTCACCGGGATTGTCATGAGCCAGGGCTCGGCCGGGTGGACGAACTACCAGGGCGTCGCCAAAGGCGTTGGCACGCTGTATAGCTTGAAGGTCGGTTTCGCCGTGTCCACATCCGGGACGTGCGGCGGCGGAGGCGAGTCGTACGACAGCGACGTGCTGGCGGGGATCGATTGGGCGGTCAAGAATACGGCCCTGAAAGTCCTGAATTACAGTTTCGGGGGCACGGCGAGCGGCGATGACGACAGCTTCACGCGGTCGATCGACAAATACATAGACACTTACGGGCTGACGATTGCGATCGCCGCCGGCAACGACGGTCCCGGCAGCCACACTGTCGGTAGTCCCGGGATTGCGTATAACTCGATCACTGCCGCGAGCTGGAGTTCACGCGGCACGATCTCCGGCTTCAGCAGCCGCGGCCCGACTAACGGTGGCCGGTATAAGCCGGATCTGGCTGCGCCCGGCAACAGCATTTACTCGGCGAATTACAGGTGGGATAACTCGTCGGAAACGGGCGACGACTTTATTCTCATGAGCGGCACCAGCATGGCGTCGCCGCATTTGGCGGGTTCGGCCGCCGTGCTCCGAAGCGCGGGTATTTCGAACGAGCTGGCAGTTAAGGCGGTCCTTATTAACACCACGGACAACACCGGCTGGGCGGCCGACCGGGGCTGGGGTAACACCAATCTGACAACGGCCTACCAGGAGATGAATTACGCCACGGGCAGCCTGGCGGCGAGCGGCTTCCAGCTATACAAATTCACGCCGTCGGGAGCCGCACAGGCGACCGTCACCTGGAACCGCCATGTCAGCGGCAGCACTTCCAATTTCAATGACATTAATCTGTACCTGTTCCGGGCGGACACGGGAGCGCAGCTCTCGTCGTCGGCTACGACGATTCAGAACGTCGAGCAGGTGTCTGCAACCTATACCGGCGACGCTGTGCTCGCGGTGGATATGGCGACTTCATCGCTTGCCGGCGTGAGTTCGGAGCCGTACGCTGTGGCGTTCAGCAGCCCGGCGACGACAACTACCGGGCCGAGCTTGAGTCCGTCGTGCAGCCTGCCGTCTTCGATTCCGGCGGGTTCGCAATTCACGTTGAGCTGCACGGCGACCAACAGTGGGGATCTGACAGCGTTCGCAGTGACGGCGCAGGCCCAGTTGCCGACCGGGTTTTCGGGTGTAGCGACGATGTCGCTGGGCGATATCCAGGCGGGGCACACCTCTTCGGCGGGCAACCTGACTCTCAACGCGCCGGGCGCCGCAGGCCCATACTCGCTCCCGGTCACGGTAAGCAGTAACTCGTTTGGCGAGACATTCAGCGGAACGGCCAGTTACACGGCGAACGTGGCGGGAGGACTGCCGGCACCGGGGTTGAGTGCGCCGGCGAACGGAGCCACGGGGGTGTCGCTGACGCCGACGCTAAGTTGGAGCGCGTCTACGGGGGCGACTTCCTATGACGTGTACTTCGGCACTGCGTCGTCGCCGCCGCTGGCGGCCAATACGACGGCGACCAGTTACTCCGTGGGTACCTTGAGCGGAGGGACGCTGTATTACTGGCGAGTGGTGGCTAAGAATGCGAGCGGATCGAACAGCTCCGGCACGTGGTCGTTTACGACGTTGACGCCCGCGCCGCCTGCTCCGGTACTCTTCTCGCCGGCGAACGGGGCGACCGGGGTCATGACAACGGCGGCGGTGACCTGGAACTCGTCCAGCGGGGCGACGTCGTATGACGTGTATTTCGGCACCGCGTCGACGCCGCCTCTGGCGGTCAACACGACGGCGACCAGTTACTCTCCTGGCACGCTGACCGCAGGGACGCTGTACTACTGGCGGATCGTGGCTAAGAACACAGGCGGGTCGAACACTTCCGCCACGTGGTCGTTCACGACGCTGGCTGCCGGCCCTCCGGCGCCGGTCCTGAGCGCGCCAGCGAATGGGGCGACAGGGGTATCGGCGACGCCGGCCCTGAGCTGGAACGCGGCGAGCGGGGCCACTTCTTACGACGTGTACTTCGGCACGGCGCCGGCGCCGCCGCTGGCGACCAACATCGCGGGCACGACTTACTCTCCGGGGCCGCTGAGCGCGGGCACGGTTTACTACTGGCGGGTGGTGGCGAAGAATGCGGGCGGATCGAATAGCTCGGCGACGTGGTCGTTCACCACGCAGGTGGCGGCTCCTCCGGCGCCGGTTCTGAGCGCGCCCGCGAACGGGGCGACAGGGGTATCGGCGACTCCGACGCTGAGCTGGAGCGCGGCGAGCGGCGCGACTTCTTACGACGTATACTTCGGCACGGCGCCGTCGCCGCCGCTGGCGACCAACAGTACCGGTACGACTTACTCGCCGGGAACGCTGAGCGCGGGTACGGTCTACTACTGGCGGGTGGTGGCGAAGAACGCGGGCGGATCGAATAGCTCGGCGATGTGGTCGTTTACCACACAGGTGGCGGGCCCTGCCGCGCCGGTTCTGAGCGCGCCAGGGAACGGCGCCACGGGGATTTCGGCGACGCCGGTACTGAGCTGGAACGCTTCGAGCCGTGCGACCTCCTACGACGTATATTTCGGCACCGCTCCGGCGCCGCCGCTGGCGAGTAACACCGCCGGCACGACTTACTCGCCGGGAACGCTAAGCGCGGGAACGCTGTACTACTGGCGGGTGGTGGCTAAGAACGCGGGCGGATCGAGTACCTCGGCGACGTGGTCGTTCACCACACAGGTGGCGGCGCCTCCGGCGCCGGTCTTGAGCGCACCGGCGAACGGCGCGGGCGGGATCGCGGTGGCGCCCGTTCTAAGCTGGAGCGCGGCGAGCGGGGCTACGTCCTACGACGTGTACTTCGGCACTGCGTCCTCGCCTGCGTTGTCGGCCAATACCGCCGGCACAACTTACTTGCCGGGAACCCTGAGCGCGGGCACTGTCTATTACTGGTATGTGGTTGCGAAGAACGTCGCCGGATCAAATGCTTCGGCAGTCTGGTCGTTCGCGACGAACGTGGCGGCGCCGGGGCTGACAGCGCCTGCCAACGGCGCGATCGGCGTTTCCTGGACGCCGACTCTGAGCTGGACCGCATCGAGCGGGGCGACTTCGTACGACGTGTACTTCGGAACCGCAAACCCTCCGCCACGGTTAACCAGCATCACCGCTACGAGTTACTCCCCGGGCACGCTGAGCCCGGGTACAACGTACCACTGGCTGGTGGTGGCGAGAAACAGCGGCGGGGTGGCCGCGTCCGCGACGTGGTCGTTCACGACGCAGCTTGCGCCGCCGAACCTGCTGGGTCCGGACAATGGCGCGGTCGGGGTCTCACAGCAGCCGACTCTGAGCTGGAGCGGGTCGATTGGCGCGGCAACTTACGACGTGTATCTGGGAACGTCGCCGTCGCCTCCGCTGGTGACGACCACAACGGAGACAAACTACGCCGCGGGGCCACTCGCAGGCGGCGTGCTGTATTACTGGCGGGTGGTGGCGAACGGGAGCGGCTCGAGCACTTCCATCACGTGGTCGTTTACGACACAGGTTGCCGCACCGGTGCCGGGCGGCCCGGCCAACGGCGGATTTGGCGTTTCTCTCACGCCGAGTCTGACGTGGAGCGCCGCGGCGGGCGCAACTTCTTACGATGTGTACTTCGGAACGCAGGCCGCGCCGCCGCTCGTGACCAACGTCACGGGCGCCAGTTACGGCCCCGGCACGCTGATCTCAGGGGCGCTGTACTTCTGGCGCGTGGTGGCCAGGGACAGCGGGAGCGCGAGTTCCTCGGCCACCTGGTCCTTCACGACTGAGGGGACGCCGCCGCCGGTGACGGCTCTGCGATATATCCCGGTCACGCCCTGCCGCATCGCAGACACGCGCAGTCCGGCAGGTCCCTTCGGAGGCCCGTCGATGGGCGCGGGTGAGTTGCGCGCCATCGCGATTCCGCAGAGCGGTTGCGGCATTCCGGCCACGGCGCAGGCTTACTCGCTGAACCTGACGGTGGTGCCGCGGGGCAGGCTTTCGTATCTGACCTTGTGGGCGTCGGGGGCGCCCCGGCCAGTGGTTTCCACGCTGAATTCCTTTGAGGGCACGGTGGTGGCGAATGCGGCCATCGTGCCGGCGGGGGCGGGCGGAGGAGTGAACGTGTACGTCACGGACCCGACCGATGTGATCGTGGACATCGACGGCTACTTCGATTCCACGAGCGGAGCCAACGCCTATTCGTTCTATCCGGCCACGCCGTGCCGCATTGCCGACACGCGCAGTCCGACGGGGGCGTTTGGCGGGCCGTCGATGGAGGCGCACGAGCGGCGGGACTTCGCCATTCCATCCAGCGCCTGCGGGCTTCCGGTGGCGGCGAAGGCGTACTCGCTCAATGTGACGGTGGTGCCGGACCCGAGCGTGGATTATTTGGGATATCTGACGACGTGGCCGGCGGGGCAGGGGCAGCCGCCGGTTTCGACGCTGAACTCGTGGACCGGGAAAGTAGTGGCCAATGCGGCGCTGGTGCCGGCGGGGACGAACGGAGCGATCTCGGTGTTTGTGACGGATCGGACGGACGTGATCCTGGACACAAACGGTTACTTCGCGGCGCCGGGGAGCGCGGGGGCTCTGTCGTTCTACCCGGTGTCGCCTTGCCGGGTGGTGGACACGCGCAGTCCGGATGGGCCTTTCGGCGGGCCGATTCTGGCGGCTCAAACGGGGCGCTCGTTCCCGATTCCGGCCAGCGGATGCGGCATTCCGGCGACCGCGGCGGCGTACTCGATGAACGTGACGGTGGTACCCAGTGGGGCGCTATCGTTTCTGACGACGTGGCCTACGGGGGCGGGGCAACCATTCGTTTCGACGTTGAACTCGTTCGACGGGAGCGTGGTGGCGAACGCGGCGATCGTGCCGGCGGGCGCGGGCGGTGCGGTGAGCGTGTTCGTGACGAACCAGACGCACGTGGTGCTCGATATCAACGGGTACTTCGCGCCGTAGGAGCCTCGACACGAGTTGTCGAGGCGGCGCCACAAAGGCAGAGCTAGCGGACTTTCGGGCGCTGTTCGTTATACTGGAACGTACATGGTTAGAGTCCGCTTTGCGCCCTCCCCGACAGGGTTTCTACATATCGGCAGCGCGCGCACGTTCATCTTCAATTGGCTTTACGCCCGGCATCAAGGCGGGACGATGATCTTGCGCATTGACGACACCGACGTCGGGCGGAACACCGAGCAGTCGGAGACCTCGATTTTCGAGGGGCTGAAATGGCTGGAACTCGGCTGGGACGAAGAATACCGGCAGTCGGAGCGGGGCGACCTGCACCGGCGGGTGGCCGAGGCGATTCTGGAAAAGGGCCTCGCCTACCGCGACTTCACGCCGGCGGCGCCCGAGGAGGAACGCACGCGCGAGAGCGGCGCGTGGCTGTTCAACGCGGAGATGCGGGAGATGAGCCGCGAAGAGAGCGACCGGCGGGCCGCGGCGGGCGAGCCGTTCGTGATCCGTTATCGGGTGCCGCGCGACAGCGTGCGCGAGATACGGTTCCGCGATGCGGTCTACGGCGAGCAGGCGAAGGCGACCGCCGATATAGAGGACTTCGCACTGATGCGCTCGAACGGCCTTCCGACGTACCACATGGCTTCGTGCGCGGACGATATCGACCTTCGCATCAGCCACGTCGTACGCGGGCAGGACCACCTGACCAACACCTTCAAACACGTCCTGATCTTCGAGGCGGCGGGCGCGGCCGCGCCGGAGTTCGCGCACTTGCCGCTGCTGGTGGCTCCGGACGGGGCGAAGCTTTCGAAGCGCAAGCACGGGCCGGTGGTGAGTGTCACCACGTATCGCGACGCGGGCTTCCTGCCGCACGCTTTCGTCAATTTTCTGTGCCTGCTGGGCTGGTCTCCCAAGGACGATCGCGAGAAGATGACGCGCGAGGAGTTGGTAGAGGTGTTCTCGTTCGAAGGCATCAACCGTGCCAATGCGGTGGTGAACTTCCGCGAGGACGACCCGTTCGATCCCAAAGCGGTGTGGCTGAACGCGCAGCACCTGATGACGCTGCCGGCGGAGGAACTGGCCGACCGCCTGACGCCGTTCCTGGCGGCTGCGGGTTTCGTGCCCGCCCGTGCGAGGGTGCTGCAGGTGGTGCCGCTGATTCAAGAGCGCATGAAGCTGCTGCGCGATGGGCCGGCGGTGGCCGATTTCTTTTTTGCGACGGAGCTGGCGCCTTACGACAGCGCCGAACTCATCCCGCAGAAGGGCGATGCCGCGCTGGCGCTCAAAGTGCTGCGGCGCGCACGCGAGGTGCTGGCCGCAGCCGAATTCACGCACGAGGGTCTGGAAACGGCGCTGCGGGCCGCGGCGCAGGAGACGGGAGTGAAGGCCGGCCAGATGTTCCAACCGATTCGCGTGGCGGTGTGCGGGCGCAAGGTAGCGCCGCCGCTGTTTGAAACCCTGCAAGTCCTGGGCCGCGACGTATCCCTGAGACGTATTGACCAAGCTATCGAGAAGCTGCAATGACAGACTCTAATTCCAAGCCGCCGGTGGAAGCCGCGGCGCCATCGCATTTCATCCGTGAAATCGTTCTTCACGACCTCGAAACCAATAAGTTCGGGGGGCGCGTGCACACGCGATTTCCGCCCGAGCCGAACGGGTATCTGCATATCGGCCACGCCAAGTCCATCTGTTTGAACTTCGGCCTCGCGGCAGAGTTCGGCGGTAAGACCAACCTGCGGTTCGACGATACGAATCCGTGCAAGGAAGAGACCGAGTACGTCGAGTCGATCATCACCGACGTCCGGTGGCTGGGCTTCGACTGGGAGGACCGCCTCTTTTACGCGTCCGACTATTTCGATCAGCTTTACGAGTGGGCGGTGCAGATGGTCAAGGCCGGCAAGGCGTATGTATGCGACCTGACGGCGGAGCAGGTGCGCGAGTACCGCGGGTCGCTGACCGAGCCGGGGAAGAACAGCCCTTATCGCGACCGGTCGGTTGAAGAGAACATGGCGCTGTTCGAGCGGATGCGGGCGGGCGAGTTTCCGGACGGCGCGCGGACGCTGCGGGCGAAGATCGACATGGCGTCGCCCAATTTGAATATGCGGGACCCGGTGATGTACCGGATTCTTCACGCGGAGCACCACCGGTCGGGCGATAAATGGTGCATCTACCCGATGTACGACTACACGCACGGGGAATCGGATTCGATCGAGAAGATCACGCACTCCATCTGCACGCTCGAGTTTGAAGATCATCGGCCGCTCTACGACTGGTATGTCGAGCAACTGGGCATTTACCATCCGCAGCAGATCGAGTTTGACCGGCTCAACCTTACTTACACCGTGCTGAGTAAGCGCAAGCTGCTGACGCTGGTGCAGAAGGGTTACGTGAGCGGCTGGAACGATCCGCGCATGCCGACGATTTCCGGAATCCGGCGGCGGGGATACACGCCGGAAGCGATCCGTAACTTCTGCGGGCGGGTGGGGGTGTCGAAGACCAATGGCTCGACCGAGCTATCGCTGCTCGAATACTACGTGCGCGAGGACCTTAATAAGAGGGCGCCGCGGGTGATGGGCGTGCTGAGACCGTTAAGGTTGGTTATCGATAACTATCCGGAAGGCCAGGTTGAGCACATGGAAGCGGTCAACAACCCCGAGGACGCCTCGGCGGGCACGCGCAAGGTTCCATTCTCCAAAGTGGTCTACATCGAGCAGGACGATTTTCGCGAGGATCCGCCCAAGCAGTATTTCCGCCTGGCGCCGGGGCGGGAGGTGCGGCTGCGCTACGCCTATCTGGTGACTTGCACGGGCGTGGTGAAGAACGATCAAGGCGAGGTGGTGGAGATACACTGCACCTACGATCCGGCGACCAGAGGCGGCAATACTCCGGACGGGCGGAAGGTGAAATCGACGATTCACTGGGTCTCGGCCGAGCACGCCGTGGACGCCGAAGTCCGGCTCTACGATGTGCTGTTCACGGTTCCGAACCCAGGCGGCGAGACGGAAGAGGGCACGGAGTGGACGGACTACCTGAATCCGAAATCGCTTGAAGTGGTGCGGGGGGCGAAGCTTGAGCCCGGCCTGGCGGGCGCCGGGGTGGGGAGCCGGTATCAGTTCGAGCGTTTGGGATACTTCTCGGTGGATGAGGACTCTAAGCCGGGCCAGTTGGTGTTCAACCGGACGGTGCAGCTTCGCGACGCATGGGCGAAGATCGAAAAAAAGAACGCGGGCTGAAGAACTACAAAGCCTGGCCACGAATGAACACGAATGAACACGAATAAGAAAGACCCAAAAGAGGGTTTTGTTTTATTCGTGTTCATTCGTGTTCATTCGTGGCCCAGGTTCTTTTCAGGACGGACATGATTATTTTGGGTATCGGCGGCATCCTCGGCGACGCGGCCGCGGCGGTGTTGAAAGACGGAGAACTGGTGGCGGCCGTCGAGCAGCGAAAGCTGGGGCGGCGGGCGCGGCCGGACCGGTTGCCGGAAGAGGCCATCGCGATGGCGCTCGGTCTGGCGGAGGCGACGCCCGATCAGGTAGACACGGTCGCCATCGTGCGGCCTCTGGCGGCGGGGCCGGAAGCGGCGCTGCATCTGGCATTGCGCGCGCAGTTCCCGAACAGCCGGGTGGCTCCGGTGGACCACCATCTGGCGCACGCGGCGTCGGCCTATTACGCGTCGCCCTTCAGCGAGGCGACGGTCCTGACGCTCGACCGGGCGGGCGATTTCCGGTGCGGCGCGCGGTGGTCGGCTCGCGGAAACCAGCTCACGCTGGAACGCGAGCTCTACTATCCGGATTCGCTGGGCGATCTTTACTGCCGCGTGGCCGAACTGGTGGGATTCGACCCGGAAGCGGACTCGCACAAGCTGCAGTGGTTGTCGGCGGCGGGCGAGGCCGAGTTGGAGGGCCTGTTCCTCGAGGTCCTGGGAATGAAGGACGGAGGCTGGCCGCGGATCGACCGGTCCTTTTTCGACAG
Source organism: Bryobacterales bacterium (assembly GCA_963841635.1). Classification (GTDB taxonomy): domain Bacteria; phylum Acidobacteriota; class Terriglobia; order Bryobacterales; family Bryobacteraceae; genus DASWZN01. The sequence continues at coordinate 4,010,610 of CAWJDO010000002.1, read as the reverse complement.
CAACCGGCTGAGCCATGGCGGGTTCAGTGCGAAGTTCTACGGGCGGCTGGGTGTGGACGAAGAAGCGCCGGTTCCGGCGGCGATGCATGCGGCGCTGGCGGCGGGGGTGCAGCGCGCCATCGAGCGGTCCGTGCTCGAGATGGCGGGCAGCGGCGAGAATCTGTGCCTGGCGGGCGGCCTGTTCCTGAATGCGCTGCTGGTTTCGACCATCGAACGCTCGGGGCGGTGGCGCAACGTGTTCGTGCAGCCGGCGGCGGGGGACGCTGGGACGGCGCTGGGGGCGCTGTTCCACGCGTGGCACACGGCCGGCCAGCGGGCGGAACGCGTTTCGATCGGCAATCTGTGCCTGGGGCCCGAGTACGACGCGGAGCAGGTTAAGAAGGTGGTGGAGAACTGCAAGCTGCGCTTCCGGTATCTGCAGACCTCCGATGAGCTGATCGAGACGGCGGTGCGCGAGATCGACGACAACAAGATTGTGGCGTGGATGCAGGGGCGCATGGAGTTCGGGCCGCGTGCGCTGGGGAACCGCAGCCTGCTGGCGTCGCCGCGAAATCAGTATTCGACCGAAAATCTGAACGTGTTCATCAAGCACCGCGAGCCGTTCCGGAAGTTCGCGGCGTCGGTGCCGGCGGAGCTGTGCGCGGAGTATTTCGAGGCGGCGCCGAACGCGCGTTTTCTGGCGACGGTGAGCCGCGTTCGTCCGGCGCACCGCAAGACGTTCGAGAGCGCGATCCTGAGCGGCGACCTGGTGCGCGTTCACACGGTGAGCCAGGAGGACAACCCGCTCTACTGGCGGCTGCTGCACGCGGCGGGCGCATCGACCGGGCTGCCGGTGCTCTACAACACGTCGTTCAACCTGTTCGGCGATCCGCTGGTGTGCACGCCGCGCGACGCGGTGCGCAGCTTCTACTCGTCGGGGATTGACGCGATGTTCGTGGGGAATTTCTTTTTACAGAAGTAGGGGGCGTACATGCAGACTATCGGGAACACAATTCTGATCACAGGCGGCGGTTCGGGCATTGGCCGTGGCCTTGCGGAAGCCTTCCACGCGCTGGGAAACCAGGTCATCATCGCCGGGCGGCGGCAGCAGGCGCTCGAGGCGACCACGGCTGCGAACCCGGGCATGGCGGCCCTTACGCTCGACATCGAGGACCCGGCGAAGATTCGCGCGTTCGCGGCGGAGGTGGCGGCGGGGTACCCGGGGCTCAACGTCCTCATCAATAATGCCGGCATCATGCGGGTGGAGCAGGTCAAGGCCGAGGAAGTGGACGTCGCCACGGCGGAGGCGACGATCGCCACCAATCTGCTGGGGCCCATCCGTCTGACGGCGGCGCTTCTGCCTCTCCTGCGGAAGCAGCCGCACTCCGCGATCATGAACGTCTCCTCCGGGCTGGCATTCGTTCCGTGGGCTTCGACACCCACCTATTGCGCCACCAAGGCGGGCGTGCACTCCTACACGCAGTCGCTACGCTGGCAACTGCGGGGGTCGACAACCCAGGTTCTGGAGCTCATTCCTCCGTATGTCGCCACGGACCTGATGAACGGCGCCTCCGACCCGCGCGCGATGCCGCTGGACAGGTTCATTGCCGAGGTGATGGAGATCCTGAAGGCACAGCCCGCGGCGACCGAGATTGCGGTAGAGAGCGTGAAGCCGTTGCGATCGGCCGCCGAGAGCGGCCGCTACGATGTCATCTTCCAGCGGCTGAACGAGTCGATGGGGGATGGGCTGCACTAGGGAAGCAAGAGAGCGCCTCGACACGAATGGCAGGAGTGCCTGCGTCCACGCCGGCCTCTGTGCGGATGCGTGACACGAAGGAGGCCGGACGTGGACGTCCGGCGCAGCTCTGGAGAGCCGCCCCACAACGGCAGACGTTCAGGCGCGAATTTTGACCAGTTCCTGGGCCGGGTTGTGCTGAGCCGACTGAGAGGCGATTCTTCCCAGGTCCGTGATGCAGCGGCCACTGAGGAAATGCCTTGAGCCTGTTCGGATGAGGCAAGCGCGATCTGCTCGATTACCTCGGTCACCTGCCGGGACTCCAGGTCCATTGTCGAAAGGGTGGCGGTGACATGCTCGGCCAGTGAGCCTCCACGCGACACCGCTTCGTGCGACCGCTCGATCAGCTCGGAGGCGCGCTTGGCGGCGTCGGCCGAGCGCGCGGCGAGGTTGCGGACTTCGTCGGCCACGACGGCGAAGCCGGTGCCGGCTTGTCCGGCCCGCGCCGCTTCAACCGCCGCGTTCAGGGCCAGGATGTTGGTCTGAAACGCAATTTCGTCGATGGCGCGATTGATCTTGGTGATCTCCCGGCTGGTCTGGGTGATGGCGCTCATGGCCTCTGCCAGACGACCGATCTCCTCGACGCCGCTGCGAATGCGATCGCGGCTCTGGCCCGCCAGCCGCCGCGCTCCTGGGCGCTGGCTGCGGTGGTGCGCGTCTGAGAGTCGATGGCAGAGGTAGTGCCGGTCATCTCTTCGAGCGAAGCGGCCAGGCGGGAGTGCAGGTCGCCAAGCTGGGACTGCGTCTCGACGTCGGTCACGATCTCCACATGGCCGATGCGCGCACCCGCGCGATCCGTGATATACGAGGTGTCCACCTGCATAGCGTGATGGGTGCCGTCTCCCATGTCCTGCTGGTACCAGGTTCGGGGGCAGCCGCGGCGGAGGCTGTCGATGCCGCATTTGTCGGTGTTGCAGATATGCGCCTGCCACTCGGAACAGTGCCGGCCCATGATTTGTTGCCGCGTCTTGCGCAGCAGCGTCTCGGTGGTCTTGTTCACGAAGACCCAATGCATGTTCATGTCCGTCACGGTGAGCGGCTGCGGCACGGCGTCGAGAGTTCCTTCGAGGAAGGCGACTCGCCGGTCGAGACCGCGTATGTGATTGAGCAGGAGCCAGCCGGCCGCCAACGTTGCGAGCACGCCGATGCCGGCCAGCCAATGGCCCCCCGGGAAGACCAGGAGAGCGAGCAGCGCGGTGGTTGGGGCCAGAATTGCGGCGACGAAGTTTCTCATTCAATAGTCCTGACATCCTCATATCGGCCGTAGGATTGAAACCTTCAGTGTGCGATGGCTCTCTGTGCTCTTATGACGCGTTTGGCGGTGCCCTCGGGGTGGTCCGCTTGCCGACGCTCGCGGTTCGGTGCTGGGCCTCGCAGCCTCACGGGCGACCCAGGGATCTAAGGACCGGTGAACGTGGGCACCGACGGCCGCGGCATTGTCTAGGGGACATCGCTCCTGGCGGCGGATTGAGGCGGCCGCAGGCGGAACCGCCTGCGCCACTCCAGACCCCCAAGTTGACACCCGTTCTATAGTTTTGTATTCTTTAAAGAGTTTGGCGAACAGCTGATCTGCTCCTGCGACGATGTTGTGAGTTCGAAGCAGGGGCCGGCCCCGAGGTTCCTCCGGTATTGCGCCGACGGGAGCATGGGCTTGTCCGATAAGCAACCACGCAGGTGAACCGGCAATTTCATGTGATGGGCAGTATGCGCCTCGAAGCGGAGTAGCGCGGAACAGGCAGCACCACCGGTCGCAGGGTCACCCGAACTCATCGCCAGTTTTAGAGAGGAAGATTCGTGCCGACTTTTAGTCAACTCGTGCGGAAAGGGCGGGTGGCCCCGCGGTACAAGACGGCCAGCCCGGCATTGCAGGCGTGTCCGCAGAAGCGGGGAGTCTGCACGCGCGTCTATACCACGACCCCCAAGAAGCCGAATTCGGCTTTGCGGAAAGTGGCGCGCGTACGGCTCACGAACGGAATCGAAGTGACCACGTACATTCCCGGCGTGGGACACAACCTCCAGGAACACTCGATCGTGCTGATCCGCGGCGGGCGCGTGAAGGACCTCCCGGGCGTGCGCTACCACATCATCCGTGGAACGCTGGACGCCGCGGGCGTGGCTAACCGCAAGCAAGGCAGATCGAAGTACGGGGCGAAACGGCCCAAGGCATAAAAGCATGTCACGACGACGAAAAGCTGAACTACGCGATGTAGCGCCGGATCCGGTTTACAACTCGACGCTGGTCGAGCGGTTTGTGAACTGCATGATGTGGGACGGCAAGAAGGCGACCTCCCAGGGCATCTTCTACGAGGCCATGGACACGATCCGCGAGCGGACCGGCGACGAACCCCTCAAGCTGTTCAAGAAAGCCGTAGAAAACGCCAAGCCGCTGCTCGAGGTGAAAACCCGGCGCGTGGGCGGCGCCAACTACCAGGTGCCGATCGAGGTGCCGCAGAACCGGCGCACCAGCCTGGCGATCCGCTGGCTGATTCTGAACGCGCGGACGCGCCCCGAAAAGGGCATGGCGGACAAACTGGCGAACGAATTGAACGACGCCGCCAATCAGCGCGGCGGAGCGATTAAGAAGAAGGACGATGTGCACCGGATGGCGGAAGCGAACAAGGCGTTCGCGCATTACCGGTGGTAGGCGAGACCGCTTAACAAAGTTATGCCTCGTACCGTACCAATAGAGCGAATGCGGAATATCGGGATCATGGCCCACATCGATGCCGGTAAGACCACTACGACTGAACGCATCCTCTATTACACGGGGCGTACGTACAAGATTGGTGAAGTCCATGAAGGCACCGCCGTTATGGACTACATGGAGCAGGAGCAGGAGCGCGGCATCACCATCACGTCGGCGGCCACATCCTGTGAATGGCGGGATTGCGAAGTCAACATCATCGATACGCCGGGGCACGTGGATTTCACGGCCGAGGTGGAGCGCAGCCTGCGCGTGCTCGATGGGGCGGTGGCGGTGTTCGATGCAGTCGCCGGTGTGCAGCCGCAGTCGGAGACGGTTTGGCGGCAGGCGGACAAGTACCGCGTTCCCCGGATTTGCTTCATCAACAAAATGGATCGGGTGGGGGCGGACTTCCTGAACTCGGTCGAAACCATCGTCAAGCGGCTGAAGTGCCGGCCGGTGCCCATTCAGCTTCCGGTGGGCGCGGAGGACCAGTTCAAGGGGATCATCGACCTGGTCACGATGAAGGCCCGGGTATGGCGCGATGAGACGCTCGGTGCGCAGTTCGACGAGATCGAGATTCCCGAGGACATGCTGGAGCAGGCCAAGCAGTACCGCGACCATATGATCGAGGCGGTCTCCGAGGCCGATGAGTCGCTGTTCGAGAAGTACGTTCACGGCCAGGAGATCAGCGAGGAAGAGCTGAAGCAGGGGTTGCGGCGCGCCACCATCCTGCAGGCGATCTTCCCGGTGGTGTGCGGATCGGCCTTCAAGAACAAGGGCGTGCAGAACCTGCTGGACGCGGTGGTCGATTACCTTCCGTCTCCGGTCGAGATTCCTCCGGTTGAAGGCATCGCGGTGGACGATCCTGCCAAGACGATCGTGCGTAAGGCCGACGACAGCGAGCCGTTCTCGTCGCTGGTGTTCAAGATCATGACCGACTCATACGTCGGGCAGCTCGCGTTTTTGCGGGTGTATTCGGGACACCTGAACAGCGGCGATACCGTCTACAACGTGGCCAAGGGTCGCACGGAGCGCATCGGACGCCTGGTGAAGATGCACGCCGACAAGCGCGAGGACATACAGGAAATCTTCGCGGGCGACATTTGCGCGGCGGTAGGTTTGCGGACGGTCTCGACGGGCGACACCATCTGCGACGAGGACGCGCCGGTCATTCTGGAATCGATCGTGTTCCCGATGCCGGTCATCCAGCTCGCCATCGAGCCCAAGACCAAGGCCGATCAGGAAAAGCTCGGGGTCGCGATCGGGAAGCTGGTGCAGGAAGACCCCACGCTGCGGGTGGCGACCGATCCGGATACGGGGCAGACGATTCTGTCGGGCATGGGCGAACTGCATCTCGAGATCATCGTGGACCGCATGCAGCGCGAGTTCGGGGTGGGCGCCAACGTGGGCAAGCCGCAGGTGGCCTATCGCGAGACGATCCGGAAGGCCTCCGAGGCCCAGGGCCGCTTCATACGCCAGACCGGCGGCCACGGCCAGTACGGAGACGTGAAGCTGCGCCTGGAACCGATGCCGCCGGGCAGCGGGTTCGAGTTCGTCAACGACATTAAGCAAGGCCGGGTGCCCAAGGAGTTCATGGGCGCGATCGAGCGCGGCGCGATGGAGGCCCTCGAGGGCGGCATCGTGGCCGGGTACCCGATGGCGGACGTGCGCGTGGTGGCGATCGACGGCTCCTACCACGACGTGGATTCTTCGGAGCTGGCGTTCAAGATCGCGGCTTCGATGGGCGTGAAGGCGGCGGCGGAGAAGGCCAAGCCGGTGCTGCTCGAGCCCATCATGAGCGTCGAGGTCGTGGTTCCGGAAGAGTACATGGGCGACGTGATTGGCGATCTCAACTCGCGTCGCGGGCGCATCGAGGGAATGGAATTGCGCGGCACGTCGCAGATCATCAAGTCGATGGTGCCGCTTTCGGAAATGTTCGGCTATGCCACCGAGTTGCGGTCGCGCACCCAGGGACGCGGCAGCTTCACGATGCACTTCGGGCGGTACGAGGAAGTTCCCGCTTCGATAGCCGAGGAGATTATCACCCGGGTTCAGGGCAAGGTTTCAAGGTAAAGAACTCATCAGGAGATTCCAGGACCATGGCCAAAGAGAAATTCGACCGCAGCAAACCGCATGTCAATATCGGGACGATCGGGCACATCGATCACGGCAAGACGACGCTGACCGCGGCGATCACCAAGATCCTGGCCCGGAACAACCCCAAGGTGAAGTTCCGGAGCTTCGACTCGATCGACAACGCGCCGGAAGAGAAGGCCCGCGGAATCACGATCGCCATCGCGCACGTGGAGTACGAGACCACCAAGCGGCACTACGCGCACGTGGATTGCCCGGGCCACGCCGATTACATCAAGAACATGATCACCGGAGCGGCGCAGATGGACGGCGCGATCCTGGTGGTGGCGGCGACCGACGGACCGATGCCGCAGACCCGCGAGCACATCCTGCTGGCGCGCCAGGTAGGGGTGCCCTACGTGGTGGTGGCGCTGAACAAAGTGGACGCGGTGGACGATGCGGAACTGCTGGACCTGGTGGAACTGGAAGTCCGGGAACTGCTGACCAAGTACGAATTTCCGGGCGACGATCTGCCGGTGGTGCGGGTGTCGGCCTTGGGCGCGCTGAACGGGGAAGAGAAGTGGGAGAAGGGCGTTCTGGAGTTGATGGACGCGGTGGACAACTACATTCCCATGCCGGCGCGCGACATCGAGCATCCGTTCCTGATGCCGGTGGAAGACATCTTCTCGATCCAGGGACGCGGCACGGTGGTGACGGGCCGAATCGAGCGCGGGATCTGCAAGGTCGGCGAGGAAATGGAGATCGTCGGCTTCAGGGACACGCGCAAGACGGTGGTCACGGGCGTGGAGATGTTCAAGAAGCTTCTGGACCAGGGGCAGGCGGGAGACAACGTAGGCCTGCTGCTCAGGGGCATCGACAAGGAAGACGTGGAGCGCGGGCAGGTGATCGCCAAGCCGGGCTCGATCACGCCGCACAAGAAGTTCCGGGGCAGCGTGTACGTGTTGAGCAAGGAAGAAGGCGGGCGGCACACGCCGTTCTTCAAGGGATACCGGCCGCAGTTCTACTTCCGGACCACGGACGTGACGGGCGTGGCGCAGATGCCGGAAGGCGTGGAGATGGTGATGCCGGGCGACAGCGTGCAGCTGGAAGTGGAGCTGATCACGCCGGTGGCCATGAACAAAGGGCTGCGCTTTGCGATCCGCGAGGGCGGGCGCACGGTGGGCGCCGGCACGGTCGGGGAGATATTGGAATAGGCCCGTCGCCTGTCGCTCGTCGCCCGTCGGACGGGATCGACGAGCGACGGGCGATGAGTGGGCGATGAGCGACGAGCAGCGAGCAGAGAAGAGAAAATGTCATTACGAGAGCGCATTCGGATTCGTTTGAAGGCGTACGATCATCGGGTTCTGGACCAATCGACGACTGAAATCGTCGAGACGGCCAAAAGGACCGGAGCTACGGTGGCAGGCCCCATCCCGCTGCCGACCATCAAGAACAAGTACTGCGTGAACCGCTCGCCGCACGTCGATAAAAAGTCGCGGGAGCAGTTCGAAATCCGGACCCATAAACGGCTGCTGGACATTCTGGAGCCGACCCAGGACACCGTCGATGCGCTCATGAAGCTGGATTTGCCGGCGGGCGTGGACGTCGAGATCAAAGCATTCGGGAAAGACAAAAGGTAGGAGGAGGAGCCAGGAGACAGGAGACAGGAGACAGAAGTAAGGTCTCTGACATCCGGTCGCTCACTCCGAGAAAAGTATGACCCCAGGGATTCTTGGCAGAAAAATCGGTATGACGCAAGTCTTCCGGCCCGATGGCGAGGTGGTTCCCGTCACGCTGCTTAAGGCAGGGCCCTGCGTCGTGGTGCAGAGGAAGACGCCGCTTGCGGACGGCTACGACGCGGTGCAGCTCGGCCTGATGGAGTTCGTCAAGCCGCAGCGCATCAACAAGCCCGCGACGGGACACCTGAAGAAAGCCGGCGTCGACGGCGTGAAGTTCATGCGCGAGATGCGCCTGACGGCCGGCGACGACGACTTCAAGCCTGGCGACCAGGTGCTGGTGGGCCAGTTCAAGCCAGGCGAGAAGCTGGACGTCATTGGCATCAGCAAGGGCCGCGGGTTTGCGGGGAACGTCAAGCGGCATCACTTCCGCGGCGGCGACGGCTCGCACGGTTCCATGTTCCATCGCGCTCCGGGTTCGATCGGCGCTTCGAGCTTTCCGTCGCGTGTCTTTCCGGGCACGCGGATGGCCGGCCACATGGGGACGCAGCGGGTGACCGTGCGCAACCTCGAGGTCATCGACGTGAATGCCGAAGACAACGTGCTGATCGTGAAGGGCGCGGTGCCCGGACCCAACGGCGGCTATGTCGTGGTACGGCGGGCAAAGAGGTAGACCATGCCAACAGTGGACGTTGTCGATTTGAATAACGAGAAGGTCGGCGAGGTGGAACTGGCCGACCAGGTGTTCGGCGCCGAGGTCAATGACGCGCTGATTTACGAAGCGGTGCGTCATTTCCGGGCCGGGGTGCGGCGGGGGACCGTCAAGACCAAGACGCGGCATGAAGTCGCCGGATCGGGCAAGAAGTTGTGGCGGCAGAAGGGCACCGGGCGGGCGCGCTCGGGCTCGGTCCGTTCCCCTATCTGGCGTCATGGCGGCACCTCGCACGGGCCGCAGCCTCGCGATTACAGCTACAAGCTGCCGCGGAAGATGCAGCTGGGCGCGCTGCGCTCGGCCCTTTCGGCCAAGCTGAGGGACGGCGAGCTCAAGATCGTGCAGGCGTTCTCTTTCGGCGACCACAAGAGCAAGGCCGTGAAAGCCGCGCTCACCAAGCTCGAAGCCAAGAAGACCGTGCTGCTGGTCGATAACGACGCGGAGAACAAGAATCTGCAGCTCGGCGCTCGCAACATCGAGGGCGTGATGGTGGTTCTGAGCCGCGACATCTCGGTTTACGAGCTGCTGCGACACAAGAACGTGCTCGTCTCCGAGGCGGCGGCCAAGAAACTCTCGGAGGCACTCGCCCTATGACGATCCAGGAAGTGATCCGGCGCCCGCTCGTCACCGAAAAAGGTGTCGAGATGAAAGAGGCCGCGCGCACGATGTGCTTCGAGGTTGCTCCGGACGCGAACAAAGTGCAGATTCGCGCTGCAGTGGAGCGCCTCTTCAAAGTGAAGGTGGAGGAAGTGCGGACCGTGAACGGCGTGGGCAAGATCCGCCGCCGCGGGCGCTTCTCCGGCTATCGCTCGGATTGGAAGAAAGCTTACGTGAAGCTCCGGAAGGGCCAGAAGGTTCCGGAATACACGGAGATTTAAGATGCCTATCAAGACCTATCGGCCGTACACTCCGACACGGCGCTTCCAGACCGTGACGACGCGCGACGAGCTCACCAAGGCAGCGCCGCAAAAAGCCCTGACCAAGGGGAAGAAGCGCACCGGAGGCCGCAACAGCACCGGTTCGATCACGTCGTGGTGGCGCGGCGGCGGGGCTAAGCAGTCCTACCGCAAGATCGACTTCAAGCGCGACAAGACGGGCATTCCGGCCAAGGTGGCCGCGATCGAGTACGATCCCAACCGCTCGGCGCGCATCGCGCTGCTGAATTACGCGGACGGCGAAAAGCGCTACATCCTGCAGCCGGTGGGGCTCGCGGTGGGCCGCACGGTGGTGTCGGGCGCGCAGGCCGATATCCTGGTTGGCAACGCGATGCCGCTCAAGAACATTCCGGCCGGCACCATCGTGCACAACATCGAGTTGAAGCCGGGCAAGGGCGGGCAGATGGCGCGCTCGGCCGGCACGTCGGCGCAGTTGGTTTCGAAAGAAGGCGGCATCGCGCTGCTGAAGCTGCCCTCGGGTGAGATCCGGCGGGTGGTGGTGGAGTGCGCGGCGACGATCGGGCAGGTGGGGAACGTGGATCACGAGAACGTTTCGCTCGGCAAGGCCGGGCGGTCCCGCTACCTGGGGCGCAAGCCGCACAACCGCGGCGTCGTGATGAACCCTGTGGATCACCCGCACGGCGGCGGCGAGGGCAAGACCTCCGGCGGCCGTCATCCGGTCACGCCCTGGGGCCAACCCACGCGCGGCTACAAGACACGGAACAACAAGCGGACCGATAAAGCGATCGTGAGCCGCAGAGGGAAGAAGTAACCATATGGGTCGCAGCGTACACAAAGGACCATTCACGGACGGGCACCTGGTGGTGAAGGTGCAGGGGATGAACGAGCGCAACGAGAGGCGGGTGATTAAGACCTGGTCGCGGCGCTCGACGGTGCTGCCGGAGTTCGTGGGGCACACGCTGGCCGTCCACAACGGGAAGAAGTTCATTCCGGTATACGTGACCGAGAACATGGTTGGTCACAAGTTGGGTGAGTTCTCCCCGACGCGGACCTTCAAGGGACACTCGGCCAAGGCGGCGACGGAGAAGTCGGCGAAACCGGCCTAGCCACTAGCGTGGCGGCCAGGGCGGCCACTTGCGTGGCGGCTAGGGCGCCTCACGGCGCAGCGGGAGTCGGGCCGCTGGCTGGCACGGCGCAGCGGGAGTCGGGCGGGAGAGAGAGATATGGAAGCGAGAGCGGAAGCAAGATACGTTCGGGGCTCGGCGCAGAAGGCGCGGCTGGTGGTGGACCTGATCCGCGGACACAACGCGGGCGAGGCCATCAACATCCTGCGCTCCACCAATAAGCGGATCGCGCCGGTGGTGGAGAAGGTGCTGCGGAGCGCCATCGCCAACGCGGAGAACCGCTCGTCCGACGTGGACGTCGATAAGCTGATCGTCTCCGAGGCGTACGTGAACGAGGGGCCGCGCATGAAGCGGCTGCGGCCGGCGCCGATGGGCCGCGCTTTCCGCTACCAGAGGCGGTCGGCCCACATTGCGATCACGGTAGCCGAGAAGGGCACGGCGGCGGGGAACTAGGAACACACGATGGGACAGAAAGTTCATCCTTACGGTTTTCGGCTGGGAGTCAGCAAGACCTGGCGGTCGCGCTGGTTTGCGAAGCAGGAATACGCCAAGCTGCTGCGGGAAGACCTGCAGTTGAAGGGCGAGCTGCGGGAGCGGCTCAAGGCGGCGGGCGTCAGCTCGGTTGAAGTGGACCGGCCCGGGAACAAGCTGCGGGTCACGATCCACACCTCACGACCCGGCATCATCATCGGCCGCAAGGGCGCCGAGATCGAGAAGCTGAAGCAGGACCTGGCCAAGAAGACCAAGCGCGACGTGTTCATCGACATCCAGGAAGTTCACAAGCCGGAGCTGGATGCGCAGCTGGTCTCGGAGTCGATCGCGCTGCAGCTGGAAAAGCGCGTGGCGTTCCGGCGCGCGATGCGCAAGGCTGTCGATTCCGCGCTGCGCTTCGGGTGCAAGGGAATCAAGGTGCGCGTGTCGGGGCGGCTGAACGGCGCCGAGATCGCGCGCAGCGAATGGTACCTGCAGGGACAGCTTCCGCTGCACACGCTGCGGGCGGATATCGACTACGGGTTCGCGCAGGCGTACACGACGTACGGCGTGATCGGGATCAAGACCTGGGTTTACAAGGGCGATATTTTCGATACTCAGCATCTTAAGGGCGTGTCGACCGAACCCGAGCCGCGGCGCGCGCCGCGTGGGGACCGCCGGGACCGCGGAGACCGTGGGGATTATCGTGGTGGAGATCGCGGGGATCGTGGCGACCGGCGGCCGCCGATGTCGCCTCCGCCGGTAGTGGCGCAGGAGCCGGCTGGGCCGGCGACGCAGGCCGCTCCTCCGGAGATGCCGCAGCCGACTAAGTCGACCGCGCCGATTCTGCCGCCGCTGAGCAGCCCGCCGCAGCCTTCCTGGAAGCAGGAGATGCACAAGCAGGAGCCGGCGGCCAAGCCGGAGCCCGCGGCCAAGCCGGACACCCCGCCCGAAGGCGAGAAGCAGTGAGGGCGGGTCTGAAGAGTTCTAGGAGTAATTGACCATGTTGATGCCGAAGAAGGTCAAGTACAGAAAGCAGCAGCGAGGCCGCCGCACCGGCAAGGCGTGGAAGGGCGGCACTCTGGCTTTCGGGGATTTCGGGTTGAAGGCGATGGAATGCGCCTGGATCACGGACCGGCAGATCGAGGCCGCTCGCGTCGCCATGACGCGGTTCATCAAGCGCGGCGGCAAGGTCTGGATCCGTGTGTTTCCGGACAAGCCGATCACCAAGAAGCCGGCTGAAACCCGTATGGGCAAGGGCAAAGGCGCGCCCGAAGGTTGGGTGGCGGTGGTGAAGCCTGGCCGGGTGCTGTTCGAGATGGAAGGCGTGAGCAGGGACATCGCGAAGGAAGCCATGTCACTGGCCGCCGATAAGCTGCCGATTCCCACCAAGATGGTTGAGCGGCCGCCGGTGGTCGATTAGGAGAGCACGATGAAGGCAGAAAAGGTTCGGGATCTGGATAGCAAGGAACTCGAGGTCCAGCTTCGCGACATCACCGACCAGCTCTTTCACCTGCGCTTCCAGATGCGCATGGGCCAGATGGACGGATTGAAGAAATACCGCATCCTGAGGAAAGACCGGGCGCGGATTCTGACGGTGCTAGGCCAGCGGACGGCCGCGGCCGGCGTGACGGCCGAGAAGGGGTAGCGATGGCGGACGAAAGCGCGAAGGGCCATAAGAACGAGAAGGTCGGCGAGGTGGTCTCGACCAGTATGCAGAAGACCATCGTAGTCGTGGTGTCGCGGCGCGTGCCCCACCGGCTGTACAAGAAGATCATCAGCCACCGCAAGAAGTTTTACGCGCACGACGAGGAAAACAACGCGCGCGTGGGCGATGTTGTACGCATCATCGAGTCGCGGCCTCTGAGCAAGATGAAGCGGTGGACACTGACCGAAGTCGTGCGACGAGCGGCGCTGGTCGGCGTCGAGGACACGGCGACGTCGAACCCGGAGGGCCCGGGCTCGCGCGGGTAACGCCGGGGTAAGTGGATTTGAGGAGACTGCCATGATCGGAATGCGAACCATGCTGGAGGTCGCCGATAACAGCGGCGCCCGAAGGCTGCAATGTATCCTGCCGCGAGGCGGCGACCTGGGGCTGCGCGCGGGGCTGGGCGACATCGTGACGGCGAGCGTGAAGGAAGCGACTCCGGAATCGGCGATCAAGAAGGGAAAAGTGGTGCGCTGCGTGATCGTCCGCATGCGCAAGGAGACGCGGCGCAGGGATGGAACCTACATCCGGTTCGATTCGAACGCGGCGGTGCTGATCACGCCGGAAGGCGAGCCGGTGGGCACGCGCGTTTTCGGGCCGGTGGCCCGCGAGCTGCGCGATAAGCGCTTCATGAAGATCGTGTCGCTGGCGCCGGAGGTACTCTGACATGGCGAACGTAGGCAACCGGAATCAACTGAAGATACGCCGCGGCAAGGCGGGCGCGCAGAAGCTGCGCATCGACATTCACAGAAACGACACCGTGAAAGTCCTTGCCGGCAAGGACAAGGGCAAGCAGGCGCGCGTGCTGAGCGTGGATTACCACAACGGCAAGGCGCTGGTCGAGGGCGTGCAGACCGTGAAGCGGCACACCCGGCCCAATCCGCAGAAGCAGATCAAGGGCGGCATCGCCGAGCGGGAACGGCCCATCGCGATCTCGAACCTGATGGTGGTATGTTCCGCCTGCGGGCCGCAGCGGGTGGGTCACAAGGTGGAAACCTCCGGAGGCAAGGCGCACCGGATCCGGATCTGCCGCAAGTGCGGAGCGCCGCTGGAGACGAAGAAATAGTATGGCCAGGCTTAAGGAACTATACAAGAAGACGGCCGTGCCGGCCCTGATGAAAGAGTTCAACTACGCGAACGTGATGGCGGTGCCGCGCGTGGAGCGGGTGACCATCAACATCGGCATGGGCGAGGCGACGCAGAACCCCAAGGTGATGGACGGGGCGGTGGCGGAGCTGACGCAGATCGCCGGCCAGAAGCCGGTGGTGACCAAGGCGCGGAAGTCCATCGCCGCTTTCAAGCTGCGAGCGGGTATGTCGATCGGGTGCATGGTGACGCTGCGCGGCGACCGCATGTACGAGTTTCTGGACCGGCTGGTGAACGTGGCGCTGCCGCGCGTGCGCGACTTCCGCGGCGTCTCCACCAAGTCGTTCGACGGGCGCGGCAATTACACGCTCGGCATCAAGGATCAGTTGCTGTTTCCCGAGATCGACTACAACAAGGTTGAGAAGATCAAGGGCATGAATATCTGCATCGTGACGACGGCCGCTACCGACGCCGAGGGGATCGCCCTGCTGCGGCAGCTCGGTATGCCGTTCAAGTCCACGACGCCCGGGGCAGGGAATTAGGAGACAGAATGGCGACAACCGCCAAGATTGCCAAGGACGAGAAGAAGCCGAAGTACGCTATCCGGCATCGCAACCGCTGCTGGCGCTGCGGACGGCCGCGCGGCTACATCCGCAAGTTTCACCTGTGCCGGATCTGTTTCCGGCAACTGGCGCTATCGGGAGAGATCCCGGGCGTAGTGAAGTCGAGCTGGTAGAAAACATATGAACTCAGATCCGATTGCCGACATGCTGACGCGCATCCGCAATGCGATCAAGGCGCGCCACTCGAAGGTGGACATTCCGGCCTCGAAGCTCAAGATCGAGATCGCGCGGATTCTCAAGGAAGAGGGCTATATCCTCAACTACAAAGTGGCCGAGGAAGCCCCCAAGAAGACCATCAAGATCTACTTGAAGTACCAGGGCAACACCAAGCCGGTGATTTCGACGCTCGATCGCATCTCGCGGCCGGGCTGCCGGGTATTCTCCGGGCACGAGGACGTCCCCATCGTGCTGGGTGGCCTGGGCGTGAGTATCCTGACCACGCCCAAGGGTGTGATGACCGGACGGGACGCGCGCAAGCAGGGCGTAGGCGGAGAAGTTCTCTGCCAGATCAGTTAGTGGAGTGCTGATATGTCGAGAGTGGGAAAGAAACCGATTCCGCTGCCCAAAGGGGTGAAGGTTGCCATCGGCGCGGAACTCGAAGTCGAAGGGCCGAAGGGCAAGCTGAAGGTGCCGGTTCCAGCGGGAATTCACGCCAGGCAGGCGGCAGGAATTCTGGAGTTCGACCGCGACGGCGACAAGTACGCCGCGCTGCACGGGCTGACGCGGGCGCTGGCGGCGAATGCCGTTCAAGGCGTATCCACGGGCTTCGTGCGCGAGCTTGACATCGTGGGCATCGGCTACCGCGCCGACGTCAAGGGACGCATAGCCACGTTCACGCTAGGATACTCGCATCCCATCGAGCTTCTGCTGCCGGACGGCGTGGACCTGAAGATCGACAAGCAGACGCACCTGGTTCTGAGCGGCGCCGACAAGGAGACGCTGGGCCAGGTAGCGGCCAACATGCGCGGCTTGCGCCCACCGGATCCCTACAAGAACAAGGGCGTCCGGTACACCGGCGAGCCGCTGCGCAAGAAGGTCGGCAAGACGGGGGCGACCGCGAAATGATCCGAGCAATTTCGAGAGACGATATTCGCAACCGGATCCACGACAGGATCCGGCACAAGGTGCGGGGCACCGGGCAGAGGCCGCGGCTGGCCGTCTACCGCAGTCTCAAGCACATTTCCGTGCAGATCATCGACGATACGGCGGGCCGGACGCTGGTGTCAGCGTCTTCGACCGAGAAGAGCGCCGGGGCGGGGAATGGCGGCAACGTCGCCGGGGCCAAGCAAATCGGCAAGGTCATTGCCACGCGCGCCAAAGAACACGGGATCAAGCAGGTGGTTTTCGACCGGGGCGGTTATCTCTATCACGGACGCGTCAAGGCCCTGGCAGACGCGGCTCGTGAGGCGGGATTGGAGTTCTAGCTGATGGCAACGACACCGATGACGATTACCAAGCCGATCGATTCGGCTGGCCTGAACCTTAAGGAGCACGTGGTTTCGATCAACCGCGTGACCAAGGTGGTCAAGGGCGGCAAGAACCTGAGCTTCTCGGCGCTGGTGGTGGTGGGCGACGCGGATGCTCGCGTGGTCGGCTATGCCACCGGCAAGGCCAAGGAAGTTCCGGCGGCCATCAAGAAGGCCATCGAGGCAGCGAAGAAGAATCTGCGCCGGATCAACGTGAAGGCGGGGACCATCGCGCACGTGGTGGTGGGGCGGTACGGGGGCGGCCAGGTGCTGCTCAAGCCCGCTCCGGAAGGCACCGGCGTGATTGCCGGCGGTCCGGTGCGCGCGGTCATCGAGGCGGTGGGCATCGCCAACGTGGCGACCAAGTCGATCGGCTCGGCGAACCCGCACAACGTGGTCAAGGCGACCGTGGCGGCGCTCGAGATGCTGCGCGACAAACGCACCGTGGCCGATATCCGCGGCCTGGCAGTGGAGAAGCTCTAATGGCAGGGACGATCAAGATCAAGCTGGTGCGCAGTCCGATCTGCACGCCCCAGAAGCACAAGCTGGTGGTCCGCGGGCTGGGCTTGCGGAAGATCAACCAGGTGGTGGAGCGGCCGGACACGGGCGCCATCCGCGGGATGGTGGCCAAGGTGCCGCACCTGGTAGTGGTGGTGGGCTGAATGGGCCGCTTGCTTACGCGCGCGGTTCGGTGCTAGCGGAGTAATAACTATGGATCTCAGTGGATTGAAGTCACCGGCGGGGCAGAAGCACAAGCAGCGGCGCGTCGGCCGCGGCATGGGCAGCGGGCGCGGCAAGACCTCCGGCCGCGGGCAGAAGGGACAGAAGTCGGTCTCCGGTTTCGGGCAGAAGCGCGGATTCGAGGGCGGCCAGATGCCGCTGCACCGCCGCCTGCCGAAGCGCGGGTTCACGAACATCTTCAAGAAGGAGTACGCCGTCATCAACGTGGGACGGCTGTGCGCTCTGGAGGGCGACGAGTTCACGCCCGCCATTCTGATCGAGCTGGGCATCGTCAAGAAGCTCGGCGACGGTCTCAAAGTGCTGGGTACCGGCGACGTGACGCGGCCGCTGCTGGTGGAGGCGCACCTGTTCTCGAAGTCCGCCCTGGAGAAGATCCAGGCCGCCGGGGGAAGCATCAAGGTGATCGAGTAGGAGACCATGGTTGAGACGCGGGCCCAGCGGCCTGCGCCATGGGAAGCGAGTCAAGCATGAACAAGTTTTTCGAGGCCTTCGCGAACATCTTCCGCATCCCGGACTTGCGCAAGCGCGTCCTGTTCACGCTCGCGCTGTTGGCCATCTATCGTCTGGGCGGGCACATCCCCACGCCGGGAATCGACGCCAACAAGCTCGATAGCTTCTTCCGCACGGCCGGTGCCGGGACGGTTTTCGGTTTCATGGACCTGTTCTCGGGCGGCATGTTCCGGCGGCTGACCATCTTCGCCCTGGGCATCATGCCGTACATCACCGCCTCGATCATCCTGCAGTTGCTGGCGGTGGTGATCCCGACCCTCGAGAAGTTGCAGAAGGAAGGCGAACTGGGCCGGCGCAAGATCACCCAGTGGACCCGCTACCTGACCCTGGGTCTGTCGATCATCCAGTCTTTCGGCATCGCGACCACGCTGATGGCGAGTGAAGGCGGCTTCGTGCTGCATCCCGGTTACGGGTTCATCGTCATGACCGTGCTGACGCTGACCACCGGTTCGGTGTTCATCATGTGGTTGGGCGAGCAGATCTCCGAGCGCGGCATCGGCAACGGGATGTCGTTGATCATCTTCGCCGGCATTGTGGTCGGGTTGCCCCGGGCCGCCGACGAAATCTACATCAACGTTTTCCAGACGCACCAATGGACGGCGCTGCACCTGATCATCATCCTGGCGGTCATGGTGGCGGTGGTAGCCTTCATCGTGCTGGTGGAGCGCGGCGAACGGCGCATCCCGGTGCAGTACGCCAAGCGCGTGGTGGGCCGGCGGGTCATGGGCGGCCAGGCCACCCACCTGCCGCTGAAGGTGAATGCCGGCGGCGTGATGCCGGTCATCTTCGCCTCTTCGATCCTGACTTTCCCGCAGACCTTCACCATGCTGCCCTGGGTCAAGAGCAGCCCCTGGCTGATGTCGATGTTCGGTTCCATACGCCACTCGCAACCGCTGTACGTGGTGCTGTACGTGGCACTGATCATGTTCTTCGCCTTCTTCTACGTGTCGATCATCTTCAACCCCAACGAGGCGGCGGACAACATGCGGAAGTACGGCGGGTTCATCCCGGGCATACGGCCGGGCAAGAACACCGCCGAGTACATGAACAAGATCCTGAGCCGGATCACGGTGGTGGGCGGGATGTACCTGGCCATCCTGTCGCTGATCCCGGAGATCATGATCTCGGGCATACGGCTGCAGTCGCTGCCGCTGATCGGCAACTGGGTGGACACCTGGGCGCCGCGCTGGCTGCTGGACGGCCTGGGGGTGACGTTCTATTTCGGCGGCACGTCCCTGCTGATCGTGGTGGGCGTGGCCATGGATACCATCAATCAGATCGAGGCGCAGTTGATCATGCGCCACTACGAAGGATTTACGCCGCGCGCCGGCAGGGTCCGCGGCCGCCGGAGCGTGTTTTAGACCCTGGAGCGTGTTTTAGACCCTGGAGCGTGTTCTAGATAATGACCAATTCCGCATTGCTGCTGTTCGGACCTCCGGGTTCCGGCAAGGGGACGCAAGCCGTCCTGCTGGCTGGCGCCCTGAAGATGCCCCATATCTCGACGGGCGACATCTTCCGCAAGAACGTGAAGGAAGGGACCGAGCTCGGCAAGCAGGTGAAGCAGATTATGGAGTCGGGCCAGCTGGTGCCGGACGAGCTGGTGAACCGGATCGTGTCGGACCGGCTCGGCGAGTCCGATTGCGGAGCGGGGTTTATCCTCGATGGTTACCCGCGCACGGCGAACCAGGCGGCGATGCTGGATTGCTACCTGAGAGGCACGCGAGTCCCCAAGGTGGTGGTCAACCTTGTTGTGGATTACAATGTAATCATTGAGCGAATTACGGCCCGCCGCTCGTGTCCGGCCTGTGGCGCTGTCTATAATCTGGTTTCGAATCCTCCGAAAAACGATAGCGTCTGCGACCGGGATGGCACTCCGCTGATCCAGCGCGAGGATGACAAAGAGGACGTCATGCGGAAACGGTTCGAGGCGTACAACGCCCAGACGCTTCCCGTGATGGACTTCTTCAAGGTCAATGGATACAAGCTGGTAGAGGCAGTGGGCGGCAACGGCGCTCCCGAGGAACTGACGGCTAAGATCCTCGACGGACTGAAGATCGGATGATCATTCGCAAGACCGCCGCGGAGTTGGAGAAGATGCGGCGCAGCGGCCTGCTGGTGTGGCAGATCCTGCAGAAGCTTCGCGAGATGGCTCGCGAGGGCGTCACAACGCTCGATCTGGAAACGGCGGCCGAGAAGATGATGCGGGACGCGGGCGCGAAGCCGGCGTTCAAGGGATATTTTGCGGCGGCGGCCGGGTCCAAGTACCCGTTTGTGCTGTGCACTTCGGTGAACGAAGAGATCGTGCACGGCATGCCGTCGGCCAAGCGGGTTTTGAAACCCGGCGATATCGTGTCGATCGATACCGGGGTGGCGCTGGAAGGCTACTACGGGGATTCGGCGGTGACGGTGGCCATAGGCACTCCGGATCCGAAGACGGAACGGCTGATGCAGGTGACCAGCGAGGCGCTGGAGCTGGCGATCGACAAGGTGCGGCCGGGCAACCGGCTTTTCGACATTTGCGGGACGGTGCAGAAGCACGTGGAGTCGAACGGGTTTTCGGTGGTTCGGGAGTACGTGGGACACGGGATCGGGACGCAGCTTCACGAAGAGCCGCAGGTTCCCAATTACGTGGACCGCAAGAACGAGAATCCGCGGTTGAAAGAAGGAATGGTTCTGGCGATCGAGCCCATGGTGAACGCCGGAAAGCCGGACGCCAGGGTGTTGCGCGATCGTTGGACCGCGGTGGCGGCGGATGGGTCGTATTCGGCCCACTTTGAGCATTGCGTGGCGGTGACGGAGAATGGACCGTGGGTTTTGACGCGGCCGTGACGGAGTCCGCTCCCTGACGGTCGCGGTTCGGTGCTGAGGGCGGTTCCTACCGAACCGCGACCGTGAGGGAGCGGATGGCTGAGAACGAGCTGGTCGCCAAGGTGTTGGAGTTGCTCCCGAACGCGACCTGTAGGGTTGAGTTGGAGAATCGAGAGCAGGTTCTGGCGCATGCGGCCGGGGCCGCGGTTAAGAATTTTGTCCGGGTCCGTCCGGGCGATCGGGTGTGCGTTGAGCTTTCTCCGCACGATCCGGGCCGCGGGCGGATTACGAAGGTTTTGAGAGAGAGATCATGAAAGTTCGGGCGTCGGTTAAAAAGATTTGCGACAAGTGCAAGGTGATCCACCGCCAGGGTGTGGTCCGGGTCATCTGCACCAATCCGAAGCACAAGCAGCGGCAAGGATGAGGGAGTAAGATATGGCGCGTATCGCGGGCGTGGACCTCCCCAACAAGAAGAGAGCCGAGATCGGGCTGACGTACATTTACGGCATCGGCCGTGCCCGGTCCAACTCGATTCTCTATCGGGCGGGTGTGGACCCTAATAAGAAGATCGCCGATCTGGCCGAGGAAGAAGTAAGCAAGATCCGCCAGATCATCGAAGAAGAGGGCGCTGTCGAAGGAGACCTCCGCAAGGAGATCTCCATGAACATCAAGCGCCTGATCGAAATGGGCGCGTATCGCGGGCTCCGGCACCGGCGCGGCCTTCCGGTGCGCGGTCAGCGGACCCACACCAACGCGCGCACGCGCAAGGGACCGCGGCGCGGCACGGTCGCCAACAAGAAGAAGTCGGCGTCGAAGACGTAAAGAGGCGGAATGGCCAAAGCACCTGCAAAATCGTCCAAGAAGAAGTCCTTCAAGAAGAAGGAAAAGAAGAGCGTTCCCACCGGTCTGGTTCACATTCAGGCGACGTTCAACAACACCATCGTGACTATTACCGACCCGGTGGGAAATGTGATCGCGTGGTCGAGCGCCGGTTCGCTCGGCTACCGGGGATCGCGCAAGGGGACTCCATTCGCCGCGCAGCAGGCCGCGCTCACCGCCGCCAACAAGGCGAAGGAGAGCGGATTGCGCGTGGTGGAGGTTCGTGTGGCGGGTCCTGGCGCCGGCCGCGAGTCGGCCATCCGTACGCTGGCCACGGTGGGCCTGGATGTGCGCGCGATCCGCGACGTCACGCCGATCCCGCACAACGGGTGCAGGCCGCCAAAGAAGAGAAGAGTGTAGTAGGGCGCTCGTCGCCCGTCGCTTGTCGCCCGTCGAACCGGTTGCGACGAGCGACGGGCGACGAGCGACGAGCAAGCGGGAAGAAGGCCGGCCTTTTCCGGTCGTAAACCGCACCCGAAAGGGTAGACAGGGTAGGAGGCAATTTGGCACGATACAGCGGCCCGACTTGCCGGCTTTGCCGGCGCGAGGGCATGAAACTATTCTTCAAGGGGGAGCGCTGCCATAGCGAGAAGTGCGCTATCGAGAAGCGCAACGTCATCCCCGGCCAGCACGGTAAGGATCGCAAGCCCAAGATCGTCGGCTACGGGCTGCAGCTCCGCGAGAAGCAGAAAGTGAAGCGGTTCTACGGGCTGCTCGAGACGCAGTTCCACAACCTCTACGAGAAGGCGCTGCGCATGAAGGGCATCACCGGCGACAACCTTCTGTCGATGCTGGAGCGGCGCCTGGACAGCGTAGTCTACCGGATGGGTTTTGGCGTCTCGCATCCGCAGAGCCGCCAGATCGTGCGCCATGGCCACTTCCAGGTCAACGGCCGCAAGGTCAATATTCCTTCGTTCATGGTCAAGGTCGGCGACATCGTCGAGGTGCGCGAGAAGAGCCGCAACCACCCGACCATTCTTGCGGCGCGGGACGCTACGGCGCACCTGCCGTGCCCGAATTGGCTGGAAGTGGACCGCGAGACTCTGCGGGGCCGCATAATCGGTCTGCCGAAGCGCGAAGAACTGGTGCAGATCCAGGTCAACGAACGGCTGATCGTGGAGTTGTACTCCAAGTAAGTCTCATGGACGCGGGAGGCGCGGCGGTCAGAACCGCCCGCTTTCCCGGATGTCCGGAGTGAGGAGAAGACTGGTTATGTTCAAAGGTTTTCAGAAACCCAAGCGTTTGGTTGCGAACACCGAAACGCTGACCGACCGCTATGGCATGTTCACCGCCCAGCCCTTCGAGCGCGGTTTTGGAACCACCATCGGCAACAGCCTGCGGCGCGTGCTGCTGAGCTCCATCGAGGGCGCGGCCATCACGGCCGTGCGGATCGAAGGGGTGGCCCATGAATTCAGCCCCATTCCGGGAGTGGTGGAAGACGCCACCGACATCATCCTCAACCTCAAGCAGGTCCCCTTCAAGATGTCCGGCGAGGGAATGCGCACGGCGCGGCTGCGGATCGAAGAGCCGGGCGAGGTGCTGAGCAGCCAGATCGAGACCGACCAGGACGTCGAGGTCCTGGACCGCACCGTTCATATCGCCACCGTCAGCGACGGGGGCAAACTGAACATCGAAATGCGCCTGAAACTGGGCCGCGGCTACGTGGGCGCGGACCGCAACTTCGACGAGGACCTGCCGTTGGGCTACATCCCCATCGACTCGGTTCACTCGCCCGTGCGCAAGGTCAACTTCGCGGTCGAGGGCGCACGTCTCGGCCAGATGACCGACTACGACAAGCTGACGCTCGAAGTCTGGACCAACGGCGCGATCTCCCCGCAGGATTCCATCGGGCAAGCCGCCAAGCTGATGAAGGACCACCAGACCATCTTCATCAACTTCGAGGAAGTCCCCGAGATGGCCGAGGAACAGGCCGAGCGTGCGATGGATCAGATGAACGAGATCCTGAACCGCTCCGTGGACGAGCTCGAGCTGAGCGTGCGGTCGTACAACTGCCTCAAGAACGCCAATATCCAGACCATTGCCGACCTGGTGCAGAAGACCGAGGCCGAAATGCTTCGCACCAAGAACTTCGGCCGCAAGTCCCTGAACGAGATCAAAGAGATCCTGTCCAGCATGGGCCTGCAGTTCGGCATGAAATTCGACGCCCAGGGGCGGCTGATTTCGGGCAGCGGACTGCCTGTCACGCCCACGCCGCCGAGCGGCCGGCCGCGCGACGAGGACGAAGATGCGCAGAACGCCGCCGAGGACGAGCTCGAGAACGAGGGTGGTCCCGAGGAACCGGCCGACGACGACAAAGAGCAGTTCGACGAGAGTTTGAGCGAGTAGGAGAGACGACACCGTGAGACATAAGGTAGATGGGTACAAGCTGGGACGGACGCTGGCGGCGCGCAGGTCGCTGTTCCGCAACCTCGTCACCAGCGTGATCGAAGAAGAGCGCGTGATCACCACGGTGCCGAAGGCCAAGGCGGTCAAGCCGCTGGTGGAGCGGATGATTACGCTGGCCAAGAAAGACACGCTGGCCGCGCGGCGCCAGGCCGCCGCGTATCTGATGACGCCGAGATCCGTCAAGAAGCTGTTCGACACGCTGGGCTCGCGGTTCGGCCAGAGATCCGGCGGCTACCTGCGCATCGTGCGCCTGGGTCCGCGCAAGGGCGATGGCGCCGAGCAGGCCATGCTGGAACTGGTGGGCTCGGAGCTGGTCAAGCGCGCCGCGGAGCGTGCCAAGCGCAAGGAAGCGCGGCTCAAAGCGATACAGGCAGGCGAGCACGACGAAGAGGGCGGCGAGGAGAAGCCAGCGGAAGAATAGCGGTTTCTGCCATTCCGGCTTGGTGGACGGGCGGGTGACAACACCCGCCCTTTTTGTTGGTGTCCTTACTTCCACCAGCCGGGTGTGTTATCAGGTAGGGCATGGACACCGATGCCCTACTCACCCAGTACTTTGCTGGCATGTGGCCTCATCTGGACGAACATGCCCGCCGCCTGGTGGCCGCTAGCCCCAATACTGTTCACTTAATGATCCTGATCCGCTTGGAAACGTCGACACGGCGCGTGCGTTGGCGCTTCCGCGGGCGTAGCGGATAGTTGCTCATCTTGCGTTTCACCCCGCGAGGGTTGACCCGATTGCGGCTGGATGAGACACGCTCTTGCAGGATCTCGTCCAGGATCGCTTCATGCAGGGTTTTCCTCTGCCGAGGGGGGAACAGCGACATAGCGGGCCATGCGTCGCTGGACCACCCGCACAGAATGCAGGAAGGAGAGCCGGTCGGCATCTTCATCGGCCCGCAGGGCGGCTTCGTGCATCAAGCCGCGGATCGCAAAGTGCGCCATGAGCAGGCCCCAGAACTCCTGCTCCACCAACTCTGGCGTTTTGCTGCGCAGCACGATCTGGGCTCCGCGCAGGTGGGTCTTGAGTTCATCCAAAGCGGTCTCGATTTCCCAGCGCTCATGATAGAGCGCCGCCAGTTCTTTGGCGGGAGCTTGGAGGGGGTCGAGGACGGTAGTAACCAATCGGTAGATCGGTTCGGCCCCCGGGACGTCCTTGAGGCGATAATCGATCACGCGGACTGCGATCCCCCGGCGCTGGTTTCGGCGGTCCGAAGTCGAGCTGTAAAAGCGACTCAGATAGGAGCCGTCGGGCAGGCGCCGGTCGACATCCAGACGAGCATTCTGGCGGACGCGCCACAGCAAATCCGCTCCGGTATGCGCCGCCGTCCGCCAGAGTTTGTAGCCGGGGAAGAAGCGGTCCGCTAGGCACAACATCCCTTTGCTGAGCGCGGGCACGACGTCCTGAGCCAGCGTGATCTCATCGGTAGCGTATTTGCTCATGCGCGCGGCCCACAACACGTGGGTTCCGTTCTCCAGCAGCGCCACGAAGCGAAGTTTGGGGAAAGCGCTGGAGCCGCGACTGGCGCCGGGACGCCCGAAGGCTTTATCGTTGGCGGCGGTATCGGCGGTGTCCAACGTGCTGCCGTCCAAGCTGATCAATCGCCAGTCGCGATACCAGGCGCCCTTGGTCCGCCTCTCCGCGATGGGGACCACGATGGCCTCATATAGCTTCTTCAAAGGTCCCGGCCCCAGGCGGCTTCGGGCTTGCGAGATGCCGGACTTGCCCGCCACCTTCACGGTAGCCGAGGGGTCCAGCAACCATTGCACTCCCTCCAGCAGACAGCGCAGCACCTCGCGATAAGAGGAGCGCATATACAGCGCCAACGCGATTACGTAGTACACCACCACGTGGGCCGGCAAGTCGCGCTCGCGTACGCTGGCGCGATCGGTTTGCCTGAGAGCCTCGCGGACTTTTTCGGCAGGGAAGAACTTCGCGATGACGCCGAGGCTGATGTAGTCGGTAATGCGGCTCCCGGCGGGTAAGGACGCAACGGTACGGGCCATTCCTGGGGCCTCCCGCCCCAAACAGAATAGCATAGAAATGTTTGTTAAGTGAACAGTATTGCCGCTAGCCCGACTTTCGCAGTTGGGGGCCCGAGCGACACCTAAGCCATTAAGAATCAGTGCAGGCGATCAAAAGGTCTTCACCACAAACCCGGGCTATCGACCAGCCTCGGCGACCGCTCGGAGGGCGGGTTCCGCGGTGATCCGCGGAGGTGGTTGCGCGGGCAGCTCGAGCTTGAGCTTGTCGAGGACCAACTGGGCATCTCTCTCCGGCTGCGTGTAGCGGGGGAGAATCAGCCAGCGTCCGTCGACGGTGGGAATGTACACGTCGATCATCTGAATGTTCGCCAGCGCGCCCATCACGGCCGCTGGCGTCAGCCCCGGCGCGTGAATCATGAGCCGGTTCTTCAACGTCACTTGAAGACAGTAGGCCAGGAAGGCGACCAAGATGTGAGCGTCGGCGCGATGCTCCAGTTGATGCCGGATGGGCCGAATCCCGAGCTCGCTTTTCAGGCTTCGAAAAACGGATTCGATCTGGGTCAGTTGCACGTAGCGCGACCACAACACCGTGGGGTCGCCGCCGGCCAGGTTGGAGCGCAGTAAGTAGTGTCCGTCGCGCAACTCCGCCTCTTTGAGCTTGACCTTGTCCACGTGGAATCGAAAGGTCTCCCGCGTCACCGGCTGCCGGGACTCCGGCAGTTGGATCTTCACGAAGCCGAAGGCGCGGCCCGCCTCGGTCTTGGCGGCGCCGATCCGCAGCAACAACTGATCGCGCGCCGGCAGGCTGCGCCGCATGGCGCGAAGTTTTCGCAGCAGCCGCGCCAGCCTCTTGCGCCGCATGGCGACCTCTTTGGCCTGGCGGCCCTCGCTCTTGGCCAGCACGTAAAGCTCGCCGTCCTGCTCGAACAGTTTCACCTCGACCGAGTCGCGAACCTTCTGCCAGGGCAAATCCAGCCACTTCTTCTCGTGCTGCTTGATCTTGCTCTTGGACGTTCCCACCAGGTAGTAGACCGTGCGCGCCGGGTCGCGCATCTCGGCCAGAATCGCCTCGGTCGGGATGCCCCGGTCCATGACCCACATCCGCTTCGCCTTCCCGTAGGTCTTCTCGATTTTGTCGAGGAACCCTCGCAGTGTGGTGCAGTCGGTGGTGTTGCCGTCCATCACTTCGTAGGCCAGTGGGAAGCCGTCGGTGGTCACCACCAGCGCCACCACTACCTGCAAGCAATCCGGCCGGCCGTCGCGGCTGTAGCCGCGCTTAGCCTTGGGGTTCTCTTCCATGGCGCCTTCGAAATACGTGCTCGTCAAATCGTAGAGCAGCACTTCGAAGTCGGCTTGAAACAGGTCCGCCCACTTTTGTCTCAACCACACGAACAGATCCTGCTTGTGCTCCAGCACCCGGTCCAGACAACGATACAGCCGGTCCTTTTCGGCGGCCGCATAGTCGACGTTCAGTAACTCGTCCATGGCGGTGGAAAGAAACCACTGCCGATGCACACGCCACTCGCTGGCCGGATCGAGCAGATGGTTCACCACCAGCAGTTCCAGCACCTTCTCCCATCTCACGGCCTCGCGGCCGTCCGGCAAGCGCCGCTGCCAAAACTCGTCGAGTCCCAGTTGACGCCAGATTTCGCAAGCCAGCCAGCAGTTGCCGAACAGGCGCGGCCGCCGCAGTTCCAGTCCGCTCAGCCTCACCTGCAGGCTGTCGACGGCATCTTCGGGAATCTCGCGATCGTCGGGGAACAGGCTGAGGTTGCGAGAACGCTGCTGCTGCTCGTCGAAGACCTCGAGGGTCTTGCGCCAGGCGGCTTGCTGAGAGTCGTTCACTTCACCCAGGTAGAGGACCGTGCGTTGCGCCGTCTTGCCCGAAGACAGTCGCCGGTTTTCCACCACGCTAAAGTAGCGGTGATCCTTGCCGTCCTTCCTGCGGTTGGTGCGGCGCAAGAACATGGAAGCAGCAGAATGCCAGAAAAAGGTCCGAAGTGGAAGAGGGTAGGTCTTCACCACAGCGGTTTTGAGATTCTCGGATTGCAGGCAAAAGGCTTAGGGCCGGCTGAACCGGAAAAACGGGCCTGAACTGCGAAAGTCGGGTTAGCGCTGCCTGCCTCTCGCCCCTACTGCATCCATTGAGGATGACCTCGGCATTGGCCTCCTGACGGAAA
Source organism: Bryobacterales bacterium (assembly GCA_963841635.1). GTDB lineage: Bacteria > Acidobacteriota > Terriglobia > Bryobacterales > Bryobacteraceae > DASWZN01. The sequence goes on along the minus strand of CAWJDO010000002.1, from coordinate 3,982,808 downwards.
CCTGGTTGCCGTGACACTGGGATAAAGTGCTACCCGCTGGGGCGCCTCCTGCTATCCAAATTGCGATCGCTCATTCCTATATTTCTCCGCATGTTGTGTAGCAGCCGCCTTTTCTGCTGTCCCGTTTACAGGGCCAGCGCCAGTTGCTCGGCTGGCACCAGAGGTGGTGGAGGCTGCCAGGGGTCGTTCAGCCAGGTCCACAGGTCGCGGTACACGAACAGTTGTTGCCGCAGCAGGGCAACCAGGTTGGACAGGCTCCAAGCGAACGTGCTCTTCAGTTGCAGGTACTTCAACACCAGCATGGCAATCAGCGCCGTCCAGATCTGAATCTGCACCGCGTTCTCGCTGGTGCCGACAAAGGTCTTGACCTTCAGACCCTGCTTCAGGGCCTTGAAGAAGAGTTCTATCTGCCAGCGCTCTTTGTAGATCCGGGCAATCGTCCGGGCCGCCAGGCGCAGGTTGTTGGTGACGAACACCAGGGTCTCCTGTTTCTCTTCCACCCAAACCTCGATGCGCCGCAGGCGGGCCTCGGGACCGACCTGTTCCTGGCTGGTCAGCAGGATCACTTCGTCGCGCAGGATGTCGGAACCCTCCGGCACCGGCCGCTCCTCCGCCACTCCGTACAAGGCGTTGTCCTTGAGCCGGGTGACGAAATCGACATGCGAGCGGGTCAGTTCCAGCCACCAGTCGTAGTCCGGGTAGCCGCGGTCGAATACCACGATGGTGCCGGGCGCGAAGTGGATCTTGCGGGCCTCGGTGACATCGGCCCGCCGGCCCTCGGTGATGACGGCATAGCAGGGCAGGCAGCCGTCGTGGTCCAGCACCAGGTGCAGCTTCAGCGCGCCCTTGGTCTTCTTATAGCGCGCCCAGTCGAAGCTCTCGGCGCACAGTTCCACCATGCTGGAGTCGAGGCTCAGGAGCTTGTGCTTGAAGCGGAACTTGCGCCGGGTGCGCAAGGCCGCCTCCGCTTGGCAGCGGGCCAACGTCTGATCGAAGATCGCCCGGTACAACTCCCAAGGCCGGTGGGCGTTGGCGTAGGAAAGCGTGGTGACCTTGGGGCAGTCGGCGATGCCGAGATGGCGCAACTTGCCCTCCAACGCGGCCAGCCCCCCACAGATCTCCCGCAGGCTCTGAGCGTAAGCGAGTTGGCAAAACAACATCGCCACGAACTGCTGCCAGCAGGTGAATCCGCGGGCATGGCGCTCGGCGTGGTGCTCACGCACCAGCGCCTGAAACTCCAGGCGCGGGAAGAACTGCAAAAGCTGGCTGAAAATGCTGCATACTCGATTCATGGCGGGGTGGCTCCTTGGTAGTTGAACTCAGTTTCTTGCGGAAACCTGAGCCACACTACCAGACTGGACGCCCCGCCGTCTCGCTACACCTCACGCCCGTGGCTCGAAGCTAATTTGCACGGGAGTGGCCGTAGACTGATAGTATCGGACAAACTCCGAGGAGTTTTCCGTTTTGGTTTTGTTCGAAAGAGAGTTAACCACATAAAGGAGAAAAGTGCATGGACGACAGAAAGAAACTGGCTCTCGCCGCACTTCTCGCGCTTCCGCTCGCCACTAACTTGGTGGCACATCGTGGCGCGATGGCCTCAGACCACGTCCGGCAGCCGCAGGCAATCCACTCCACGGTTGGAGCGCCGCAGTACGCCGCCGCGGTCGGAATGTCCGGGTGGTGGGCTTTTGCAATGACCGTCGGCGCAGCGGTTGTGTGCACGCCGATCGGGGGCGTCGGAGGAGCAGCCTGTGGTGTTGCGGCTGGCGCCTAGCTCCAGGATTCAAACTGGCCGCTAAAGACAAGGCGCGCCATGGGAGCACTAGATCTGCTATTGCGGCCGTTGGTTTTCTTTCGGCGACAGCTTGCGAAGCCCGCAAACTGGTTGTATGCCGGTGCCGCGCCGTGCGCGTGCGTTGTGATGCACGCCACGGCGTATTTTATAATTACGAGGAAGACGTCCGCTCCCGTGATGGGGGGCCTTGAGGCACTGGGATACCAGGTGACGGCGATGAAGTCGATTTGGTACTTCTTCTCCGTAGCCGGGTCCGCCTCCTACTTAATGACGTGGGTCGCCTCGGCATTGTTTCTGATTTGTGTGGATATAGTGTTTGGTAACGACTCCGGATGTCACCGTCGCCTTTTCGATTTAACGGGCTACGCGTTTTATTCACAGATCCCATGGCTGCTGGCTCTGCTGGTCATCGCGCTGGCGTTTCAGCCGCCTCCTCTCAGCTTGGGGAGCGTACGCGACGAGGGGCTAATCCGCGCTCAGGTGGACCAATATGTGCTGGAGATTAAGACTTCGTTGCCGCTTGTCTTCACGAAGGTGTCCCAATACTACTTTCAGGCCTGGCTGATGGGCTTGATGGTAGCCTGTCTTGCCTCCCTGGCAAAGCTCACGCGGATACGAGCTATAAGCTACGCCATCTTGTTGTACGGGTTTTTCTTCCTCCTTCCGGCGGCCTACGTATGAGCTCCTGCGCAGGTGAGAAGGCCGATGGCGTGTGGCTGTGGCTGCAGGGGGTAACGGTGCTACGACTAAACTTCCTGATCGGCCTGTGTGGGCTGGTAACGGGAGCCATTGTGGCGGGCGTCAACGGCGCGCGGCTGGTCCCGCCTGCTCCCCTCGCATCGCCCTTGGCGGCGGACTACTTTGCCATACTGGCGACGAACGAACGGGTGCTGGTCTCGATGGTTCTCGGACTTCCGGTCCTTGGAGTTTATGGAAACCTGGTGGTTCTGTCGAACTGGTTTCGATTCGGATCGGACTGCGTGGCGATTATGCGGGGAAGCGGTACGGATCTAGCCTACATCTTTATCCACGGACCCTTGGAGCTGGCGGTCTTCACTTTGGGGTCCGCCGCCGTTCAAGGGGCAGCGTACTCTGGCGCGCGCAGCCTTGTGTTGAAGACAACTTTCGAATGGCGCGCGTGGGTCTGGCGCTACGCCGTAGCGGCGGTGCTCCTGGTTCCAGTGGCCGCGCTGGAGGTCCTTAGCAAATGGGTGCGCGCCTCAGCGCTCCGTTGAGTATGATCGTTGTTGCACGCTAACTTCTAACTTCTATGTCCGACCTAGCACTGGATCATTTGAGCAAGAGCTATCCCGGGTTTTCGCTCGGTCCGCTTACGCTGACGTTCGCCTCGGGCCGCGCGTACGGGCTATTGGGGCCGAACGGTGCTGGAAAGACGACGCTGCTTGGCAGCGTGTCCGGGCAACTCCATCACGACGGGGAAGCGCGCTGGCAGGGCGTGGCGATTACGGCTTCAAACTGGCGGCTCCGGGGATCCATCGCCTACGTGCCCGAGGTGCCCAATCTGTACGACGAACTAACCGTTGCCCAGACCCTCCGCTTTGGCCAAGCAGTATTCGGCAGGTGGAATCGCGACCTTGCTCGCGAGTGGCAGGGCAGGCTCCAATTGGAGAGTAGCCAGCAGGTTGGGGCGCTTTCCAAAGGAATGCGCACGAAGCTCGCTCTTCTGGTGGGAATATCGCACCGGGCTGACCTGCTTTTGCTGGACGAGCCCACGTCCGGACTCGACCCCGAATCCAGGCGTGAGCTGCAATTGCATCTCCGAGCGCTGGTCGTCGATTACGGTGTTTGCCTGGTTGTATCCTCCCACCTGTTTGAGGACATCGAACTGGCCGCGGACGAGGTCATGGTGCTGCGGGACGGGCAGATTCGGTTTCAGTCATCCATCGAACGAATCAATCAGATGCGAGTGTATACTGTGGAGCCGAGCTTGGCGGACAGTCTTCGTGAATTCGACGGTGTTCTAGTCGCCACGTCGCTGCCAGACGAGGCCGAGATCATCGTCCTCGACCGTAGCCGCTTGCCGGCGGCGGTTCGCGCTGCTCTGGAAAGAGCGGCCTCGCGCGCGGCGTCGCTGCGGGAAGTCTACTTCGCGCTGGGGCGGCGGCAAGGGGACGGGCGTGGGTTATGAGAGCACTCCTTCAGAAGGACGTGTGGCTGCATTGGAAGCACTTTTTCCTGGCCTGCGCAGGCTTGGCTGTGATGGTGCTGGGGATGAAGCTCGTGCTGGCCCACAGTGCCCATCCTCCGCGGGATGAAATGGTGCTGCTTCAGTTCCATCTCACCATGGTCTTCATGGCGAGCATCCTGTTCAGCGAATGGCTGGTCATCCAGGAGCGCGCGCACCGCACGATTCTCTGGCTTCGGACGCTACCGTTGTCCGATTGGCATATCGTCGGCTCGAAGTTCACCGTGTACCTTGGTATGCACTGGGGTCTTCTCCTAATTGCGACGGCGATCGTTGGGCCGGAATGGTTTAGGCGGTACCCGGTCGAGATTGTGCGTTACTCAGCGCTCATACAGGTGTTTGGCGGGACGTTGCTCGGCTCCCGGTTGTTGTTGAGCACCAAGGCGGGCCTGATGGGGCCGCTCATGGTGGTCCTGGCCGCCACTGTGGTCGGTGGTGCCCTGGGACCGGGCGCTATGCCGGCTTGGGCGATCCCTCTATTCTCCGGGGTTCCAGGCATCCTCGCTTTGTCTCTAGTCCTGTACGCCGGTACGTTCTGCATGACCGCAATTCTCGTTTCCAGGCGGGAGACTCCGGCGTGGGCATCGTAGGGAACGGCACCGTCCACTCCTGCGCGGAAATCGCAAGAATCGCCGCCGGGCCAAGCTGCGAAATTGTCTACCGCAACGATAACGGGGCCGTGATGGTTCTTCCCGCGGAGGCGGGTGGGATTCTGCAAAGCTGCGATGCCTGGCGGTCCCTCTCCGAGCACGCGCGGGCAATCGCTAGCGCATATTCGACAGCGCCGGACGAAGAATCGAGTGCTCTCACGCCTGGCATCGCGAAGATCGAGGAAGTTCTAGCCGAGATGGCCGCGCACAGCCTTCTCGTCAGCCCCGATGAGGTGTGGGCGGCCAGACGGCCGCCGGAGGACGCCCCGGTCAAGATTGAGACGCTGGGAGTTGTGACCTGCGACAGGCCGGGTCTGCTGGAACGCTGTCTTGGCAGCTTCTACGAGAACGCGAGCCGCTACGGGCGCGGGATCGAATACGTTGTCGCCGACGACTCCCGAGAGGAGTCCCGCCGGCGAGAAAATCGCGCCTTGGCAGGGTCGCTCGGCCGAAAGCTAGGCCTGCGAATTCGTTATGCCGGCCAGGCGGAGAAGGAGGCCTTCGCAAGCCGCCTGGAGCAGGAGTCGGGCGTGCCAGGAGATGTTGTTCGATTTGCGCTCTCCGGTCCCGAGGGCATTCCCGGCACCATGGGCGCCAACCGGAACAGCTTGCTCCTGGAATGCGCCGGGGAGCCATTTCTCAGCACCGACGACGACGTGGTTTGCCGTCTGAGCGCGGCCCCGGAGGCCCACGAACACCCGGCATTCCGCAACGACGAGGAACTGCTCGACCTCTGGTTTTATCCGACGCACGAGGAGGCACTGGCTGAGCATGCCCCTGCCGAGGTCGATCTGTTTTCGCTTCATGAGCGCTTTCTCGGAAAATACGGCTGGCAATGCGCCGCGCCGTCCTCCGAAGCCGGTGCGAATGGGATTCCGGCTGCATCCGCCTGCATCCACTTTGGGTCTGGGCGCGTGGTCGCCAGCTACACCGGAATACTAGGCGACAACGCATACGATAAACCTCACGTCCACCTGGTTCTGCGCGGGGCCTCGCGGACCCGACTGCACTCCTCCGAGCGGACCTATCGCGATGCATGCAAGTTCAGGCAGGTCATGCGCGTGATGCGGCGGCCGGTAGTCACTGACGGCGTCTTTAGCACGGCCACCCTCATGGGCCTGGATGCGCGCACGATGCTGCCGCCTTTTGTGCCCATGTTCCGGAACGAGGACGCGCTATTCGGCTTGATCGCACGGCGGTCAATGCCAGGGTGCTTGTTCGCGCACGTCCCGTTTGCGGCGAGACACGCGCCGGCGCCCGCTAGGACGCACGAGGATGACGACCTTATCTGGCGAACGCCCGGATGCGCGGCCTTTGCCTCGATCCTCGCGGCGGCCATCGGGTGCGGCCCGGTGATTCCCCGCGGCGCGCGCGCGCAGGATGGATTAGCGAGCGTCGGACGGCACTTGAAGCTGCTTGGCGCTCTCTCAGACCTGGATTTTCAGAGCGCCGTTCGGCCAACAGTGTTGGGCATGGCGGCCGGGTACGTGGCTCTTATCGATGAGTTGCTCCATCGAGGCCAAATCCTCTGCGCTCTCCAGGATCAACACTACATCGCTCCCCACGAACTGCGCACGGGAAGGCAGCCCGCCGAAGCGCTCGCGTGTGCACGGGGATTGGTCGCCAAGGTCGGGGCGCTGGTGGAGCATTGGCCCGCTCTATTCGAATGCAGCGTCGAACTCCGGCGAAAAGGAATGCGCTTATCCGTGGACTGTGAGGGGTGACAGCTATGAACGACCTGACCTTTGTGATCCCCTGGTGCAACAGGCCAGCTTTGCAGATCAGCTTGCAGGAAAACCGTGAACTGGTCGCGTCGCTTGGCGCCCAAACGATCATTGTAAATGGCGGTGGATCGCTGGAGGACTTGGAGGGGATACTTGCCCGGACGTCTCCGCCGAACTGTGTAGTCGTCGACATGCCTGGAGCGGTTTTCAACAAATGTTGCAGTCTCAATATTGGGGTCCATTCGAGCGGGACTGAGGAAGTCTTCCTGTTGGATGCCGACGTGATCCTTAGCCGCGAACTGATAGAGCAAGCCCGCCGGGCGTTCAAGCTGAACACATTTGTGACGGTGCGGACCGCGGAAGAACTCGTGCCCGAGGCGCACGCCGATATCCTTCGCGGGCTCGGCGCCCTAATAGGGCGGCGCTTGGTAACGGAGCTGACGTTCACGAACGGCCGTACGGCGACAATTGAATTCTGGCATGGTCTGAAGGGAAGATCTCTGAATGGCCTAGTTCTGATGAAGCGGTCCCATTTCATATCGGCGGGAGGATGCAACTCCGCTCTGACCGGCTGGGGATTCGAGGACCAGGATTTCCAGATTCGCCTGCAGGCCGGGCTTGGGCTCGAGCGCATCAGTCTCGGTTCCGCAATTCACATAACACACGAACAGGAAGCTCCTGAAGTCAGGATGGCGAATGAGGGAAACAACATCGCGATCTCCTTTGCGAACTACGATGGCGGGAGTTTTCTCGGCACGTACGCGACGGATATTGCGGAGTGGGCCCCTCGAATCGAGAGGATCGTTCAAGCGGCCGGGCGGCAGTCCACACCCCAGGTCAGGGATGTGCTCGCCAGCCGGCAACCGCGCTGACCGGGTGGCGAGCTGCCATACCGCTCGGTGGACGAGATCGAGCTCAGTGTGCGGTCGTACAACTGCCTAAGAACGCCAATATCCAGACCATTGCCGACTTGGTGCCGAGGACCGGCTCGAGGACGAGGGCGGTCCCGAAGAGCCGGCCGACGACGACAAAGAGCAGTTCGACGAGAGTTTGAGCGAGTAGGAGAGACGACACCGTGAGACATAAGGTAGATGGGTACAAGCTGGGACGGACGCTGGCGGCGCGCAGGTCGCTGTTCCGCAACCTCGTCACCAGCGTGATCGAAGAAGAGCGCGTGATCACCACGGTGCCGAAGGCCAAGGCGGTCAAGCCGCTGGTGGAGCGGATGATTACGCTGGCCAAGAAAGACACGCTGGCCGCGCGGCGCCAGGCCGCCGCGTATCTGATGACGCCGAGATCCGTCAAGAAGCTGTTCGACACGCTGGGCTCGCGGTTCGGCCAGAGATCCGGCGGCTACCTGCGCATCGTGCGCCTGGGTCCGCGCAAGGGCGATGGCGCCGAGCAGGCCATGCTGGAACTGGTGGGCTCGGAGCTGGTCAAGCGCGCCGCGGAGCGTGCCAAGCGCAAGGAAGCGCGGCTCAAAGCGATACAGGCAGGCGAGCACGACGAAGAGGGCGGCGAGGAGAAGCCAGCGGAAGAATAGCGGTTTCTGCCATTCCGGCTTGGTGGAGGGGCGGGTGAGAACACCCGCCCTTTTTGTTTGCCTGCGCTTCGCGGCGCGCCACGTGGTGGGCGCTGCGGAGCATGGAAGCGGGCGGAAGAGGGCAACGCTGTAACAGGAAGACGGGGAAGGAGAAGAGGACGTGGAAGGGGCGGGCGAGAGCCCGCCCCTGTTCATTGCTTGTCGCGGACTAGGCCTGGCGCCGGCGGCGCAGGAGCGCCAGCAGGCCGATCCCCGATCCCACCAGGAGGACCGACACGGGCTCCGGAGTCGGGTCCTCGGTCAGCGGAATGTCGACCCCAAGTGTGTCGCCCGAAGTGAGGGCGAACCAGTCGAAACTAATCTGCATGTCCCAGCTCGCTATGATCTGGCTGGGATCGATGGGCCCGATATGGACGTTGCCGATACCGTGACCTTCCCCGAGCACCGATACCTGCTCAGGCCCAAATACGGTCAAGTCGTCCGCGGTGACCGAAAACAGCGCGGCCGTGCCAAGGACTCCGCTCGTGTCCTCGAGGCTTGCGGGGCTTAGGATGACATCGTAATAGCCGGCAACACCATCGGTTCCTAGGGCGATTCCAGGGGCCGCGCCGGTCAGGTCCAGCAGGACATTGTATATGCCTGGCTCGTCTGCCGTCAGGAGGAAGCCCCCAAGGACAACGACGCCGCCATCCGCGTCAGGAGAAGCGGTGAAGGGCGTGCCGGGGGTCGCAGTCACGCCGATGTATTCATCACCACTGGCGCCAGTGGCGCCGTTGATAGTCAGGGTCTGGGTAAGGTCACAAGGGCCGGGGCCACTAACAGGGGCGCCACAGAGGACGTTCGGCTTGGCGATGGTTATGGCCTGGGCCGCCGAAACGGCGAATACTCCGAGCAGCATCAGCATCAGAGCGAACCTAACGGCCTTCTTCGCGCGGTCACGGGCAGTCACGGGATTGGACCTCCTAATACCTTTTAATCTTCGAAAGAGCATACTATCATGGACCCCCTGGCCTGTTCAAGCAATTTACGAGTTGAGAGTTTTAAAATTTGATTAAACCTGGGGCCGCTGTGCCTCGCGAGATTCTGTACGTGAGGTTACTGAGTAGGGGCCTAAGTGGTTGGTGGGGATCGGGCGTCCGCCATTGGGGGTAATCGTCCAGGGCAGAGTCACCTCCTCTAGACTGCGTAACGCTAAGATATACTTGACAACAGCAAAATCATATTTTATGATGTATACATGAGGAGGAATCAACAATGACGATTGCCAAGTTTGACCCATTCGCCGAGGTCGATTTCCCGACCGGCGTCCGCCTCTTCCAGGACGCGGTCAACCGCCTGTTCAGTGAACCGGTGGCCACACGGCCCTGGGCTCCTGCCGTCGATGTCCTGGAAACCGAGAACGAACTGGTCCTCAAAGCCGATCTGCCGGATGTCAGCCTCAAGGACATCGACATACAGATCGAGCGCGGGACGCTTTCGATCAAGGGCGAGCGGAAGTTCGAACGAGTCGAGGGCAAGGGTACCGGATACCACCGCATCGAACGCAGCTACGGCGAGTTCCAGCGGTTCTTCAGCCTGCCGGACACGGTGGATACCGAGAAGGTGAAGGCCGATTACCGGAGCGGAGTCCTGACGGTGACCTTGCCGAAGAAGGAGGTCGCCAAGCCGAAGACCATCAAGATAGGCGTGGACGGAGAGTAACGAACGCGGCACCAACAGGGCGGGGGCGGGCCTTCAGGCCTGCCCTCACGCCCGGCCGGCGGGATTGCTCTCAGGCTTTGGGCGTGGAGGAATCGTCCGGCGGAACCGTCGCGCCCTTCAGCCCGTCCTTGAAGCTGCGGATGCCTTGAGCAAGCCCTTTGCCGAGCTCAGGCAGCTTCTTCGGGCCGAAAAACAGAACGGCGATCACCAGAATTACCAGCAGGTGTTGGGGTCGCAGGAGATCTTCAATCATAAGAATGCTTCCTTAGGATACACAGTTCAGCTGCCCGCCCGTTGCGCGGTCCACTGGATCCTACAAACGATTGTGACAGAATGGGAGGCGGGAGGCAATGCTTGAATAACCTGAAGACGGCCCTGCTGCTGGGGCTGCTCAGCGGCGTGTTCCTGGTGGTCGGCGAGGCATTCTGGGGGCGGAACGGTCTGATCGTCGCCCTTTTGCTTGCCGCGGGGATGAACTTCTTCAGCTACTTCTTCTCCGACAAGCTGGCGCTGGCGATGTACTCCGCCCAGCCGGTCAGCCCGTCCGAGAATCCGGAAGTGTACCGGCGCCTTGCGCCCATCGTTCAGGGCCTCACCCAGCGCATGGGACTGCCCATGCCCAAGCTGTTCGTGATTCCGGACGAGTCGCCCAACGCTTTCGCCACCGGCCGCAACCCGCAGCACGCCTCGGTGGCCGTGACCAGGGGCATCCTGGGGATCATGGACGACCGGGAACTGGAGGGCGTGCTGGCGCACGAACTGGGACACGTCAAGAACCGCGACATCCTGACCAGCTCCGTAGCCGCCACCATCGCGGCGGCCATTACGCTGGTGGCGCGCATGGCCTTCTTTTTCGGCGGCAGCCGCGACGATGACGACCGTGGCGGCGCTTTAGGCGGCCTGCTCATGCTGATCGTGGCCCCGTTCGCGGCCCTGCTGATCCAGATGTGGATCTCGCGGACGCGCGAGTTTGCAGCGGACGCGGTGTCGGCGGAAACCACCGGCAGCCCCAATCCCCTGATCTCGGCGCTCGGAAAGCTCGAGTCGGCCTCGAAGCGGATCCCGATGGACGCCTCGCCGGCCACCGCTCATATGTTCATCATCAAGCCGTTCAGCGGCCAGGCGCTGACGCGGATGTTCTCGACCCATCCCCCCACCGAGGAGCGAATTGCCCGGCTGAGGGAGATGGCTCTGCCAAAGCCGATCCGTTGAAGACCGTCCACATCAATCGAAAAGGCGCGGAGCGGCTGGCTTCGGGACATCCCTGGACCTTCGCGTCGGATGTTGGAGACCGGGGCGGCGCCGAGGGCGGGGAAGCGGTTCGGGTCGCGGATCCGAAGGGCCGCTTCGTGGGCGTGGCGCACTACAGCGATGCCTCCCAGATCACGCTGCGCCTGCTGAGCCGCGAGCCCGAGGAAATCGGCCGGGAGTTTTTCCTGCGCCGGCTTCGCGCCGCCGACCAGTTCCGCCGCCGTGTCGCCGCGGGGGCCGAGGCCTACCGCCTGGTGCACGCGGAGGGCGACCGCCTGCCCGCGCTGATCGTCGACCGCTACGGAGACTATCTCGTGGTGCAGACCCTGGACCAGGGGATGGACCGCGCCAAGGCCGAGATCGTTGCCGCTCTGGAGGAGCTCTTCGCGCCGCGCGGCATCGTCGAACGGAACGACTCGGCCGTGCGGCGCCACGAGGACCTGCCGCTCCAGACCGGCATGCTCGCCGGCGCCGAGCCGCCGCCGCTGGTCCCGGTGCGCATGAATGGCCTGCTGTTCCACGCGGACCTGCTGCACGGCCAGAAGACCGGCGTCTTTCTGGACCAGCGCGAGAACTACCTGGCCGCTGCCGGCCATGCGCACGGCCGCGCGCTCGACTGCTTTACGTCGACCGGCGGCTTCGCGCTGCACATGGCGTCGCGCGCCCAGAGCGTCGTCGCCATCGACAGCTCGGAAGCGGTGCTCGAAGTGGCCAAACGCAACCGGGCCGCGAACGGGATCGAGAACGTGGAGTTCCGCGAAGCCAACGTCTTCGACTTCCTGGCGGGGGAGCGCGGCGCGCGGCGCCGGTATGGCACGATCGTCCTCGATCCGCCGGCCTTCTCGAAATCGCGCCAGACGGTGGACAGCGCGGCGCGAGGATACAAGGAGATCAACCTGCGCGCCCTGGAACTGCTCGAGCCGGCCGGCGTGCTGATCACCTGTTCCTGCTCGCACCACGTGCCTGAATCGCTGCTGCTCGAAATCGTCGCCAGCGCGTCGCTCGACGCGGGCCGCACTCTGCGGGTGCTCGATCGCCGCACCCAGGCGCAGGACCATCCCATTCTGCTCACCGTCCCGGAGACGCACTACCTGAAGTGCCTGGTGCTCGAGGTGCTGTAGCAGCCGCGGCGGATTGCTACAATGCACCCTGATGTCAGCGCCCACGGCCTCTCCACCGAGCGCCCCTCGCGGGGCTTGCGCCCTGGTCGCGATCTTGTCCGCGGTCCTGGTTTTTGCGTGGACCGCCGCTCGCATCCACTACGCGTTTGGCGGGAACTGGACGGCGGTATTCTGCTCTGGCGCGATTTTCCCCGGACCGCCCGACCTGGATGCGGGAACGTACCGCTTCCCGGACACCGGCTACGATGGTCAGTTCTATCGCTTCCTGGCACACGATCCATTTCTGCGAAAGGGTTACTTCCGCTACGTGGACGGGCCGCAGTTGCGCTTTCGCCGGGTGCTGGTTCCGCTGGCGGCATGGCTGGCCGGCTTTGGGCAGCGCGGTTGGATCGACGCCGCGTACATCGCCGTCGAGATGCTCTTCCTCGCGTTGGGCGTTTACTGGTGCGCGCGGTTGCTGGCGCGCCGCGGCCACTCTCCGTTTTGGGGACTGCTGTTTGTGGCTATGCCCGCCACCGTGGCTTCCTCCGACCGCATGCTGGTTGACGGGCCGCTCACCGCGCTCTTTGCCGGGTTCCTGCTGTACTCGGAGGAGGAACGCTGGGGCAGCGTCTGGGTGTTGGCGATGCTGGCTGCGCTGACGCGCGAGACGGGGCTGCTGCTTGGCGCGGCACTGGCGATGGATCGTTTGTTGCATCGCGACTGGCGCCGGGCTGCATGGTTTGCTTCGAGCGGCATCCCGGCGGTCGCCTGGTACGCGTACCTCGCGGGGCGGCTACCCCAGGATGTGCCGTCGCCTGCCATGCTCACGGTACCGGTCTGGGGTCTGCTGCAGCGGCTGCTTTGGTTCCGGCCGTATCCCGATCCGCGCGTCCAACTGCTGTTGCGAGTCACCGACATCCTCGCCGTACTCGGTCTGGTCATCAGCGTTGTTCTGGCTGCGCGCTGGCTCCTGGCTCGCCGCCTGGGCCCCGCCGGCCTCGCGGTCGGTTTGTTTGCGGCGCTGGCGCTGGTGCTCGGTGCGCCGGTGATGAGCGAAGCATTTGCCTTCGGGCGTTCCACCTCTCCGCTGCTGTTGTGGGTCATGATCGAGGCGGTTTCTCGTAAGAGGTGGATCGCCCTGGCGCCGCCGCTTCTGGTAACCCTCAGCGTCAGCATCGTGCTTGTCAGACCGTTTTTGGCAGTCGTGAAGGGGCTGGTGGGGTCCGCTCCCTGACGGTCGCGGTTCGGTGCTGGCGCCCCCTGCCGCCACCGTTAGCACGCGCGTGGGTGGTGCTGGCGACCCCTGGCGCCACCACTAGCACGCGCGTGGGTGGTGCTGGCCACCCCTGGCGCCACCGTTAGCACCGAACCGCGACCGTCAGGGAGCGGACGGAATTGCCGCCGGACGGAGCGCCTGTTCCCGGGCCGGCGGATCGGGTATGCTGGGTCAGAACGAATCCCGGAGGTCCACCATGTTTCAGGTCGCTTCGGAACATCCGCTTTCGGCTGTTGAGGCTGCGCTGCGCCACGCCGCGCAACACGAGGGGTCAAGCGTGCTCAGCGTCATCCATGTTGGCCAGCACATGGGCGAGTCCGCTTCGGCCGAGGACGCTTTCGTGTTCTCGATCTGCGCGGGCGAACTCTACGCAGCGCTGCTAGCCGCCGACATACGCATCTCCGCCTTCCTGCCGTGCCGCATCGCGGCGTATAACGAGGGCGGCCGCACGACGCTGGCCACTGCGTCGCCGCTCGATCTCTGCCGCCCGCTGAACCGCACGGACCTGGCGCCGCTTCTCACGCCCCTCGGAGATCTGCTGCGCCGCATCATGGAGGGCGCGGCTGTGCCACGAGCCGCTGCGGCGGCCGCCGTTGCCGGCGTGCACACCGGTGGACTCGGCGCCACGGAGGATCAGATGAACATGCGCGGCTCGATTCCGCAGCGCATCGATTGCAAGGGCACCAAGGTGGAGGACCTCGGCGGCACGGGCACCCACGACGCGCAGGGTGGCTGATGAAGATCAGCCGACGCAATCTGCTGCTCGCGACCGCCGCATCGACCGCACAGCCCAAACTTGGATCGTCCGCGGCCGCGCAGGACGCATCCAACGGCGACGCGCCGCTGCCGGGCCGCCGCTTTCGCGACGAAGCGTTGCGCGAGATCGCTTTTCCCCTGGGCGGCATCGGGACGGGAACCGTTTCCCTGAGCGGCCTCGGAGGGCTGCGCGACTGGGAGATCTTCAACCGGCCGAATAAGGGGAGCACGCTGCCCTTCACGTTCGCGGCGCTGCGGATTGCCGGTGGCGGCCTCGCGGCGCCCTCGGTTCGCGTAGTGGAACGGCAGCCGCTGCCGCCTTTCTCGGGCGGTTTCGGATCGCCCCGCTCGACGGCGCTCGGGCTGCCGCACTTTCCAGACGCCGTCTTCACGGGCTCCTATCCGTTCGCGCACGTCCAGTTGCAGGACCCCAGCCTGCCGGTGGAGGTTTCGCTCGAAGCGTTCAACCCCATGGTGCCCCTCGACACCGGGAACTCCAGCCTGCCCGTGGCGGTGCTGACTTATCGCATCGTGTCGCGAGCCACCGCGCCGCTCGAAGCCGCGCTGGCATTTTCCGCCATGAACCCTGTCGGCTACGGAGGCGTCGGCGCGCTGACCGAGCGCGCGGCTCCCTTTTTCGGCGGCAATTTGAACGAGTTCAAAAGCCAGCCGGGTTGCCAGGGCGTCCTCATGACGTCGAGCAAGCAGCAGCGGGACGCGCGGCACTACGGCTCGATGGCGCTGGCCACGACGGACGGCGACGTCACCTACCGCCTGACGTGGGAACACGGCGAATGGTGGGACGACTTCCAGAAGTGGTGGGACGAGTTCCTGGGCAAAGGCCGCTTCGAGAATCGGCCGGCGAAGCCTTCCGACGACGGCAGCACCGAGTTCGCGACGCTGGCCAGCCATTTCTCGCTCGCCCCCGGCGAAGCGCGCGAGATCGTTTTTGTGCTCGCCTGGCACTTCCCGAACATCGAGAACTACTGGAGCGGGAAGGAGCACGAAGGCCAGGTTGTGCGGAACCAGTACGGCGTCCGATGGGGTTCCGCCTGGGAGCCGGCGGCCTACATGCTCGCGAACCTTCCGTCGTTGCGCGCGCGCTCGCTGCGCTACCGCGACGCGCTCTACGGGTCCACGCTTCCCGAGCCGGTGATCGACGCCGTATCGAGCCAGGCTTCGATTCTTCGAACCACCACCGTGATGGTGGCCGAGAACAAGCTGACGCTCGCCTTCGAGGGCTGCGGCGACAACGAGGGCTGCTGCCCCATGAACTGCACGCATGTGTACAACTACGAGCAGGCCATGGCGCACCTGTTTCCGGACCTCGAGCGCAGCATGCGGGAGACCGACTTCCTGGTCAACATGCGGCCCGACGGCAGCATGAGCTTCCGCACTCCCGTGCCCTTGCACCAGGGCGGAAACGACGTCCACCCCGCGGCCGACGGCCAGATGGGCTGCGTCATGAAGGTGTACCGCGAGTGGCAGTTGTCGGGCGACGACGCCTGGCTGCGGCGCCTCTGGCCGCAGGTCAAACGCGCGCTCGAGTACGCCTGGGTCCAGTGGGACGCCAATCGCGATGGCGTCATGGAAGGCCAGCAGCACAACACGTACGACATCAATTTCTATGGCCCGAATTCGATGATGGGCAGCCTGTACCTGGGCGCCCTCGTTGCGGCTTCGCGCATGGGCCGTCATCTCGGCGACAGTGACGCCGCGGCCGCGTACGAAGCCGTGCTGGCCGGCGGCGGGAAGAAACTGGACGGCCTGCTCTGGAACGGCGAGTATTACGTGCAGAAAGTGGACGAGACCAAGCAGGCGGCGGCGAAGTATCAGTACGGCGAAGGATGCCTTTCCGATCAGTTGCTGGGACAGTGGTTCGCCGAGGTGGCGGGCCTGGGCAAGCTGCTCCCGCGCGACCACATTCGCGGCGCGCTCGGTTCCATTTACCGATACAACTTCCGCCGGGGCTTCGAGAGGTTTGCGAACGCGCAGCGGATCTACGCGCTCAACGACGAGGCGGGCCTGCTGTTGTGCAGCTGGCCGCACGACAAGCGGCCGGCCCTTCCCTTCGTGTACTCCGACGAGGTCTGGACGGGAATCGAATACCAGGTGGCGGCGCACCTGATCTACGAAGACATGGTGGAGGAGGGCCTCAGCATCGTCGAGGCGGTTCGCGGGCGCTACAACGGCGCGCGACGGAATCCCTGGGACGAGGTCGAGTGCGGCCACCACTATGCCCGCGCGATGTCGAGCTGGTCGCTGCTGCTGGCGCTCTCGGGTTTCGGCTATGGAGCGCCGGCGAAAGAGATGCGGCTTTGCCCGCGCGTCTGCGCCGCCGATTTCCGCTGCCTGTTCTGCGCCGGATCGGCCTGGGGCGTGTACTCGCAGAAGACCGCGGCGGGCGGCATTGAGGCAGCCGTGGCGGTGGAAGAGGGACGGCTGGAACTGGAGACGCTCCGCGTGCCGTTCGCCGGCGAGAAGGCAACGGTCGTTTCGTCGCATCCGGCGGCGGCCTCCGTAGAGGGCGGCGAGCTGGTCCTGCGGTTCAAGCGGGTGGTTCAGCTAGCCGCGGGAGCGAAGCTCACGGTGTCGGCGACGTCAGACTGAAGGAGCCGACTTCCCGGTCCTTTGGTGGCATCCGATCGTGGTCCGAATCCACCACGGGGAGCCAAACAAATCCGATTCATTCCATTGCGCGCTCGGACCTGCGATAGAGCCAAGTCGTTTGTATTCGGGTTCGAATCCCGCTGGCCGATGCGGAAAGACGCCGGGCCTCCCCGTTCTTCAGATCCGGGTTCAAAGGCCCCCAGCCCCTACGGACCTGATCTTCCCCATCCCGATGAAAGCCTAACTTCTGGGCTGGCGCGCATTCCCGCGAGCACCAGATGCGTCGGTAAACGCTGGGCAGCTATTCGCGGGCGACGGGCCGCCGCTGAAAGCGAGATAATGGGTTCGTGCACGTTCCAACGGGATTCGTGAACCAAGCCCAGCTCGCGCAGAGCGTCAATGCCGCCATTCGGAGCTTGAATCCGCAGGAGGTTGTGCATGTTGCCTATTCCATTGGCAACGATTCAACAGATGACCCGGCGCTATTCTTCCGCATAGTGCTTACCGACGCGGCCAGCGGCGAGGGTCGCTTAGCGGATGTTACCGGGCGTGTGTCATCCACCCTGTTCGACTCGATACGCCCCATTGAGAACTGGGGCTTAACACCGTATTTCAGTTTTCGCAGCTTCTCGGAACAAAGTATGCGAAACGATCCGGAGTGGTCATAGAACGTGGCCTACCATGACGAACTCTTGCAACAGGCGAAAGAATTGGTTCACAAGAACCCGAACAACCCTACGCAAGCAGACCTTCGCCGCTCGGTATCGTCAGCATACTATGCCCTGTTCCATTTGTTGATCTTCGAGGCATGCTTAAACTGGAGTAATGACATTTCGCGTCCGGGTCTGGCTAGGATGTTCGACCACGGCGTGATGAAGAAGGTGTCCAAGAAGGTCACCGACGTGAGCAAGATGCCGTACGGTGGAGAAGATCCCGTTGTCGTCGACAAATTGAGGTCGGGAAGCACAACTTGAAGGCGCTTACTCATGCAATGAGTATAGCGTGATCAGAGCGGAGTAGCCGGTTTGAAATGGCGGAGAAGCAGTTGGAAACAACGCTTCCTGGCTGCTTTTCTCATCCGAGAGAAGGACGGCCGCTACGCGCCAGGATTCGGCTGATCTGACCGGAGTTCGAAAAGGCTCCGCGACGGGGAGCCACCGGAATCGGGCTCCGAATCTCGCAGGAGTCCGCGGGAGCTGACGTACAATGAACGCATAACCCGGCCTGGCGGACTGGCCGTGCCGGATCCAATGATTGCCTCTTCCTATAAGCTGACGGCTATCCTGTTCGGAATTGGCGTCACGCTTCACAATCTCGAGGAAGCGATGTTCCTGGCGGACTGGTCCCGCTCTCATTTGAAACCCTGGTTCGAGCCGGACCGCAAGATATATTGGGCCCTGACCTCGTTGGTTAGCGTTGTGATCTGGATTCCGATTGTCGGCGTCTGCGTTTCGAACGAGAGCTCCGGGTTTCAAAACGCCCTCTCGGGATTTGCCCTCGCCATGGCAATCAACGCGGTGCTGCCCCACTTAGTGATCAGCCTGGCCAAACATTCCTACTCGCCCGGACTGGGGACGGGGATGCTCTTCAACTTGCCCCTTGGCGTGTTGCTGATTCATGAGCAGTTGAGCGACCGGGCAATCTCGCCTGTCGAGTTCTGGCGGGCTGCAATTCTGTACGCGCTGCTGTTGGCCGTGGGCGTCTTCGGAAGCTTGTACGGCGCCCATGCGATCTTTGCCGCAAGAAAGGGATGAGCCCACCTATGCCAGCCAGAATGCCCGCACTCTTCATCGGACACGGGAATCCGATGAATGCCCTACTGCGGAATCGCTACACCGAAGCATGGTCGATCATCGCGGCCGATGTCCCCCGTCCCAGCGCCGTACTGTGCGTGTCTGCCCACTGGTACATTCCCGGTGCCGCGCTGACCGTGAACACGGCGCCGCGGACGATTCACGATTTCGGCGGCTTCCCGCCTGAGCTGTACCGGGTTCAGTATCCCGCGCCCGGCGATCCGCAGCTCGCGCGCCGCGTGCAGAAGCTGCTTTCTCCGTTGGCGGTGGCGCTTTCCGGGGACTGGGGACTCGACCATGGCACATGGTCGGTGCTCAAGCATATTTACCCGCAGGCGGATGTACCGGTAGTGCAACTCAGCATCGACGAAACACAGGCCGCCCGCTTTCACTACGAGATCGGCCAGCGCCTGGCGCCTCTGCGCGAGGAGAACGTACTGATCGTCGGGAGCGGCAACCTGGTGCACAACCTGCATGCTTACGCGTGGGGCACACACGCTGCGGAACCCTATGAATGGGCCCTCCGGTTCGAGCGGCGGGCGCGAGAGGTTCTGATGGCGGGCGACTACGCTTCCCTGGTGGAGTACGAGAGCCTCGAGCGCGACGCCTTGCTCTCGGTTCCTACTCCTGACCACTACCTGCCGCTCCTGTATGTAAGTGGCGCCGCGGCGCAATCCGATCGAGTTACTTTCCCGGTCGAAGGCATCGATGGCGGTTCCATCTCGATGCTCGCCGTTCGCATCGGCTGAGCCGTTGCGGGACACGCTTCCGCAACGGGCTACTGCTCTGACCGCCAGGTCCGCTCCCTTACGGTCGCGGTTCGGTGCTGGCACGGAACCGCGCGCGTTGGCAAGCGGACGGAACGGATCAGACGGTCGAAGGGCTACTTCGTCTTTCTCCGGAAGTAGATCTCCCACCGCCGCGCCTCGCCGGCTTTGTCGAACTCGCCCCGCCAGTACCGCCGGAAAGCCGCCGCCTCGCGCGCCGCGCGCCTCTCCAGATACGCGTCCAACCGCGCACCGTCGGGCGAATCCTCCGGCAGCAGCGCCCGGCATGTCCGCTCCGTGGTGGCGCAATCGCTGATCGCGCCCAGGTGATCCTGCACCCGTCCCAGAGCATCCAGGCAGCGCCGCAGACCCGGACCGTAACAGGAGCGAAACAACTCGATGGTGTACCGCAGTCGCTTCGTACGCAGCCTGAACTCATGCAGAGTTTCCGTCGCGGCGTCGCCCGCGGCCGCCTTGCGGCCCTCCTCGTAGTAACTTGCGACTAAGCCGGGCAGACACCGCCGCGCATTGGCGCCTGGGCTCCCGGACCCGTCCCACGTAAGTGCATCGTCGCCGGCCATGTTACATTTCGAGGGCGGAACGCCACTTACGGGATAAGTTGCTCCGTATCCATTGTTTCAATTCTGTCACAAGCACTCGCTGTGCCACGCGGCGGTCGTCCGCCAGGCGCCGCGGCAGTTCGGACTTCGGTGCGATCGTCGCCTTTGCCGAAAGCGCCAGTGCCACATCCCGATCGCGGACCGCGGACGCTAGATCCATCATCTCCTTCAGTGCCCGGCGGATCTTCCGGGTTTTGCCGTGCGGGAAAAACTGCTCGAACACCCGAAGACACTGCGCCAGCCGCCGGATGGCGACCCGCAAATCGTGGACCGCCTCGGCGTCGCCGGACTTCGCGGTACGTCCCACCGCATACGCCAGCCTCCGCAGCCGGTTCTGGGCGAGCTGAGCCGCATGACGACGAAGCGTTGGGGCCGGCGCCGCGTCTGGCTCTTTCCGTCCCATGTCAGCCTGCCGATCGCGTGACCACCATCGGGCGGCCGTATACCTGGCGGAACAGATCGGCGGAACGCCCGGCCGCCCACTGCTCGAGTTCCACGTCCGCGGCCGCGTGAAGCTGGATCAGGGCCTGTCCATTGCGGATCTGGCAATCGACGGACTGGATGCGCTGCTCGCCGCTGCGGTCCAGGCTGTCGGCGATGCGCAGCAGCGGGATCAGCAGGAGCAGCGGCTGCCGTTCCTCCGGCCCGATGGCCCGCAGATTGGCGTGGTCGGGCGACGGGCTGGCCTTGCGGTGGTAGCGGCAGAGGTTGGCGATGAAATCCAGCTCCGCTCTGGTGAAACCCGACATGTCCGAATTCGCCACCAGATAGTAAGAGTGCTTGTGATGGCTTACGTCGTTCACATAGTGGCCGACGTCGTGCAGGTAGGCGGCCGCTTCGAGCAGCTTGCCGTAGCCCGGCGAAAGCTGATGCAGCGGCTGTAACTGGTGGAAGAGTGTCGAGGCCATGGTCGCCACCTGGCGCGCGTGCTTCAACCGCACGTCGTAGCGGAGGCACACCCGCTCCACCTCCTTGCGCTGGTCGCGGTCGAGCTGCGCCAACTCGCGTCCGATGCCGCGCGCCGCCAGGTCCGCGATGATGCCGTCGCGGATGCCGGCCGCGGAGTAGTTGACCGACGGCGCGTGGAATTCCTCTAAGATGTGCAGCAGCACGGCCGCGCCCGGAACGATGATCTCGGCGCGCCTCGGGCCAACGCCCCGGACCTTCAGACGCTGATCCAGCGGCAACTGGCTCAGTTTGCGGTAGAGCTTGCGCACCTGCGAGGTGGAGGCGCGAAGGCGGTCCGCCTCGCCGCGCTTCGAGCGCGGCGCGCCATTGATGGCGCCGGCGATGGTGGAGGCGGTTCCGGAGGTCGCGATGAAGCGGTCCCAGCGCGCGGGTCCGAAACGGTGCGCGACACCGGCCAGCCGCTCGCGGATGTAGTCCTCCATCTGGTGCAGCTCGCGCCGCGTGGGCGGATCCGAGGGCAGGAAGATCTCGCGCAGGCGCACGGCTCCGAGAGGCTTCGAGATCGCGTCGATCAGGTGGCCGTTCTCGCTGCCGATGATCTCCGCGCTGCCGCCGCCGATGTCCACGATCAGCACGCGCTCCCGCGGATGCGGCCACCGGCTCTCGACGCCGGCATGGACCAGGCGCGCCTCCTCGCGGGCCGTGACCACCTCGGCCTGCCCGCCGATCGCCTCCGAAGCGCGCGCCAGAAACTCAGCCTGGTTGCGCGCCTCGCGCACGCTCGCGGTAGCCACCGCGCGGACTCCGATGACGTCCAGCGCCCGATAGGTCGCCGCCATCCTGGCCAGCACCGCGCAGTTCAGCGCGATGGCTTCCTCGCTGATCCTGCCGGTGCGGAACACACTCTCGCCCAGGCGGGTTACTTCCCGCTCCGAGGCTAAAATGCGCGTGGGACTCCCCGGCACAATCTCGGCCGCCTCCATGCGGATGGAGTTACTCCCGATGTCGATGGCGGCGTACCGGGGCATATACCGTATATGATAAGTGAAGGTAGGCCCTCCTATGGCGCTTTTTCTTCCGAATCGGTACGCTGGGCGGCTGATCGTCGTGGAAGGCATTGACGGTTCCGGCAAGTCCACGCAGATTTCACTCCTCAGTCACTGGCTGCGTTCGCAGGGTTACGCGGTCGCCTTCAGCGAGTGGAATTCGTCGCCGCTGGTGCGCCAGACCACGCGGCGGGGCAAGAAGAAGGAGATGTTCACTCCCACTTCGTTCAGCCTGATCCACGCCACGGATTTCGCCAACCGCTCCGAGAGCTACATTCTGCCGCTGGTCAGGGCGGGCGCCATTGTCTGTGCGGACCGCTACGCGTTCACGGCCTTTGCGCGCGACGTGGCGCGGGGCGTAAATCGCCGCTGGGTGCGCAACCTCTACCGTTTCGCGCTTCGCCCCGATGTGTGCTTCTATTTCCGCGTCCCGCTGGACGTGGCGGTGCAGCGCATTCTGGGCGGCCGCGATGCGATCAAATACTACGAGGCCGGCATGGACCTGGGCCTGAGCCGCGACGTGGTCGAAAGCTTCCGCATTTTTCAGGGCCGCATCCTGGACGAGTACGAGGCCATGGCCGAGCAGATGGGCTTCCGCATCATCGACGCCACGCTTTCTATCGAAGAGCAGCAGCAGCAGATGCGCGAGATGGTCGTGGAGGCGCTCGGCCAGCGCCCGCGGGCCGGCGTTCTGCGCATCCCCGAAGGAGACACCAGTGCCGGCGCTACAGCCCCTGCAGTTCTACAGTGAGCCTCTTCCGGGCATAGACACCGCGGATTTGCACGGCAAGCTGATCGTCATCGAAGGGCCCGACGCGGTGGGCCGCAGCACCCAGGTAGCGCACCTGCGCCAGTGGCTCGAGCAGGAGGGCCACGCCGTGCTCGACACCGGTATGGCGCGCTCCGCCCTGGCTGGCAAGGGTATCAAAGAGGCCATGCTCGGCAACACCCTGGGGCCGATCGCGATGACGCTGTTCTACACCACGGATTTTGCCGACCGCCTGGAGAACGAGATCGTCCCCGCGCTCCGTGCCGGTTTCGTGGTGCTCATCGACCGCTACATTTTCTCCATCATGGCCCGCGCCATTGCGCGCGGTGAGGACCGCCGCTGGATCGAGCAGGTGGCCGGCTTCGCTCTGGTGCCGCACGCCGTCTACTACCTCCGCGCCGGGGTCGACGACCTGGTGCGGCGCGTGGTTCTGGGCCGCGGCGCGTTCGATTTCTGGGAGAGCGGCATGGATATGCGCTTCGGCGCCGACATGTGCCAGAGCTTCATCCGCTACCAATCGCGCATCATCCGGGCGCTCGACCTGATGGCCAAGCGCTATAACTTCACGGTTGTGGACGCCAGCCGTCCGCCCGATGAGATCTTCCGAGATCTGCAAAAGCACATCGGGGCGCTGGAGTTCAACGGAAGCCCCATCGAAGCCAGGCCCGCGGCGACGGCCAGGAAGCCGCGACGGAAACGGACATGGAAATCTACATCCTGAGGCACGCCATCGCCGAAGACCACCGGCCCGGCCGGCGCGATGCGGATCGCGCTCTGACCGACGAGGGCCGCAAGAAGCTGCGCCCGGTCCTCGAGCGCGCGCGTGCCACCCGCGTCGAGCCGTCTCTGATACTGACCAGCCCCTACGTCAGGGCAGTCCAGACCGCCGAGATGGCCGCCGAGGCCCTCGGTTACAAGGGAACGCTGGTCCGCACCGACGCACTGGTTCCGGGCTCCGTGCCGCAGGCGGCATGGCTCGAGATCCGCGATCGTCGCGGCGAGAAGGCTATCCTCCTGGCTGGCCACGAGCCGCTGCTTTCCGCGATCGCCGCTTACCTTCTGGGAGTGCCTGAGCTGGCCATCGATTTCAAGAAGGGCGCGCTCCTGCGACTCGACGTGGACGCCGCCGCGCGCGAACCGCATGGAGCTCTTCAGTGGCTGCTCACGCCCAAACTGGCGGGCGCGTGAAGATCTCGACCGCCACGAGCCAGTTTGAAGCCTGGCTCTTCGCCCGGATCGCGCTGGTCAAAAAGGACCTCGATCTCAAGCACGAGCGCATGAGCGAGAGCGCGTTCCTGTTCTTGCGTGCGACTTTCTATCGCTGGGCGCAACTCTGGCCCGAGGTTTGCGCGGACCTCGCGTCGGCGCCCGCAGCCCTGGCCGTCGGCGACCTTCACGTGGAGAATTTCGGCACCTGGCGCGACGCCGAGGGACGCCTGGCGTGGGGCGTCAACGATTTCGACGAAGCGTGGCCGCTGGCCTATACGAACGACCTGGTGCGGCTGGCATCGAGTGTGATCCTCGCCATTCGCGAAAGCCGTCTGGCCCTGGGCCGCGAGGCTGCGATCGAAGCGATTCTCGAAGGCTACACCAAAGCGGTTGATGCCAGCGGCCGGCCATTCATCCTGGCGGAGGGGCACCCTGCGCTCTTCGCCATGGCCGTGTACCGGCTCAAGGATCCGGCGCTCTTTTGGGAGAAGTTGAATGCCTTGCCGCCGCTGAAGAAGACCGCGGTCCCCGCCGACGCGGTGAAAGCCATGCGCCGCATGATGCCCGATCCGGACCTGCCTCTGCGGATCGTGCCTCGCGTCGCGGGGATGGGCAGCCTGGGCCGGCAGCGCTTCGTAGCCATCGCCGAATGGCAGGGCGGCCAAGTCGCCCGCGAGGCGAAAGCCGCGGCGCCATCCGCGTGCGCGTGGGCCTACGGAGGGAAGGAAACGGTCCTCTACCAGAAAATCCTCGACAGTTCCATCCGGTGCCAGGATCCATACGTGAAGCTCAAGGGCCGCTGGATAGTGCGCCGCCTGGCCCCGGATTGCACTCGCATCGAACTCTCCGCGCTCCCGGCCCAGCGCGATGAGATGCGTCTCCTCCGTGTGATGGGATGGGAGACGGCCAACGTTCACCTGGGCAGTTTGAAGGCTGCCACGCTTCGCCGCGACCTGGCCCGCAGGCCCGCCAAGTGGCTCTCCAAAGCCGCCGCACGCATGACGGAAGCAGTGGGCGAAGACTGGGAGCGCTGGCGCGCGCGGTAGCTTAGTGCCCGCAAAGTCGCGAGCCCTATGATTGTCCAGAGGGCAAACCTTGGGACAGGGACCAATTTCGCAAAGGCGGCGAAATTGGGATCCAGTCCCATCCAGTCCCCGGTTTGCAGATGATCCCGATACCGAGGAGAGCTTAAGTCGTCCCCCCCGCCGTCTCCGTGCTCTTCTTCTCGAACGGCGTCTTCAAATACTTCGCCGCTTCTTCCTGCGCGCCCTGCGTGTTGTCCCTGGTGCGGACCGCCTGCGTGTACTCGCTCACGGCGCGCTCGCGCTGCCCCGTGATGTCGAAAATCTTGCCCAGGTTGATGTGCGACCACACCTCGGTCCACTTCGGATCCAGGTTGCCGTTGATCGCCTCGCGGAACTCGTTCGCCGCCGACTGATAGTTGTCCTGCAGGAAGAACGTCTCGGCGATCCGGTAGTGCGCCAGCGAGCTGGCCCGGTTCACCTCCAGCGCTTTCTGGTATTCCTTCAGCGCCTCGTTGAACTCGCCGATTTCGGCGAACTGCTCGCCGCGCCGGATCTCCACCTGCACGCGGATCGGATCGCTGAACCGCAGCACTTTGTTCAGCGGGTCGATGGTCAGCGACTTCGGCTTGCCGAACGTGTCCACCGAGAACTCGGTCGAGGTCCCCATCACGTCGATGCGCTGCTGCTCCGGATTGCCCTCGGTCTCGATCTTCAGATCCACCGGCATGCGGAACGTGTCCAGGTCCTGCGAAACCTTGCCCATCACGCGGAAGCCGCCCTCGCCCTTCGGTCCGCCCTTCTGCGTACGGTAGATGGTGTAATCCATCTTGAAC
The DNA here is from genome assembly GCA_963841635.1 of Bryobacterales bacterium. Taxonomy (GTDB): domain Bacteria; phylum Acidobacteriota; class Terriglobia; order Bryobacterales; family Bryobacteraceae; genus DASWZN01. Next base: position 3,957,222 of record CAWJDO010000002.1, on the reverse strand, counting down.
TCCGGCGCGCCGCTCGATTCGATCCACTGCAGGAAGAAATACCGCAGCTTCTGGCCGTAGATCGCCTCCGCCGTCTTCTCGAAGTCCTCGGTCTTCACAGCGCCCCAGGCGTACTTGCCGGGGAACTCGTGCACCAGCTTCTCGAATCCCGAATCGCCGATGACGTACCGCAGCATGTTGAGCACGGCCGCGCCTTTGCTGGCGGTCAGCGACCAGAACTCCGGCGAGTAGTCGTCCAGGCGCGGAGTCTGGCTGATCGGCACATCGTTCATGGTGAGCGCGTCGATGTACAGATCCTTCGTCTCGGATTCGAGCGCCCCCGGCCCGTTGGTGTGCTCCAGGTAGAGGATTTCCGAATACCGCGCCATGCCGTTGGTCAGCCACAGGCCGCCGCGGGTCGCGGGCGATATCAGCGCGCCCCACCACTGCCGCGCCACCTGGTTGGTCAGCAGCCGCACCGCCACCTGCTTCCCGATCCCCGACGGCGACAGGAACACCAGCCCCGGCGCCGAGTATCCGTTAGCCGCGCCGTCCTCGGTCTCAACCAGCGTCAGGTTGGCTTGCGGCGGCAGGCCGTAGATGCCGGTAAGGTAGACCATCAGGCGTGCGACTTCCTCGGCGTAGGCATTGGCCATCGCCTTCTCCGCTCCGCGGAAGTACAGCGATGTGGTCACGCCTTCCGAGGTGATGCGCGCCGGGTCGCCCTGTACGATCGCGATGCTGCCCGGGAACGAAGGATGATCGTACTTGAACGTGAAGGCGACGCCGTCGCCGGCCGCCTCGTGGCTCTCGAGGCCTGGCGACAGCACCGTGTAGCCGGCCGGCACCGTGATCTTCAAGTCCGCCGTGAAGCGGTCGGTGGTGTAGCCCGCCACCGGGAACCAGCGAGCGGGGTAGAGCAGAAACCCGTGGTCGTCGTTCAGCGCGGCGAACTTGATGCCGAAGACCGGAGAATCCTCTTTGCCGGTCAGCCGCCCGTCGTAATAGAACACCACGCGCGCGGGCTTGCCCTTCGGAAGCGGCTGCGCGAAGTTCAGGATCACCGAAAAGTTCTGGCGCTGGCGCGTCGACGACACCTGCTTGCCGGCCTCGTCTTCGACTTTCGAAACATCGAGCGCGTTGTTCAACTCGAACGTGGCAGTGCTGGTTTCGTCTTGCGGGACGAATTCCACCTGCGCCTTCGCCCGTATCGTCTGCATCCGCGGATTCACCTCCGCTTCGATGCCGTAATGCTGAACGTCGATGCGCGAGGGCCGCTGCTGTGCCGACGCGACCGCCGCCGCGCTCACTAAGGCGAGCGCCAACGAAAGCTTCCGAGCCATTCTCCGTCTCTCCCCAATACTCTTCTAACTCTTGGAAGGCTGCCGTACGCGGTTGGTTCCGAGAATCTCGTCCACGATTCCCGCCGCCCTCTCCATCGGGTCTTCGGGACCGGCCAGCGCGCGGCCCACTTCCCCGAGCTGCCGCCGCATTTCTTCCCGCTCGACGGGGTTGTTCAGAAGCTTCAGCGCCTCGGCGGCCAGCCGCTCCCCCGTCATTTCATTTTGCATCAGTTCGGGTATGACTGCGCGCCCGGCGATCAGGTTCACCATCGAGTAGAAGGGCACGTCCACCAGGAATTTCCCGGCGAACCAACTCAGCGCGGTGACCTTGTAGAAGGTGACCATCGGTGTCCCCAACAGGGCCGCCTCAACCGTGACCGTGCCGCTCGCCGCCAGCGCCAGGGTGGCGTGAGCCAGCAGATCCCACGTTTCACCTTCAACTACTTGGATGGCTCCCCCGGGATTGCGTTCCCTAAAATCGCTCAATCCGGCGCGGCCGAGTACTAGATTCACCGGCATACGGGCCGAGATCCTGGCCGCGGCGTCCATCAGCGCCGGCATGTGCCGGGCTGCCTCGGCCTGTCTTGAGCCCGGCAGCAGCGCGATCAGCGGCCGGTCCTCCGCTAGCCCGTGCTTCCGGAAGAACTCTTCGCGGCCGAGCGACGGCTTCACCAGCCGCGACAGGGGATGGCCGATGTAGGTGGCCGCGACGCCGTGCTCGCGGAAGAACGGCTCTTCGAACGGGAAGATCGACAGCAGCCGGTCGATGTCGCGGCGCATCGCCGGTAGCCGGCCTTTGCGCCACGCCCACACCTGCGGCGCCACCAGGTACACCACCGGGATTCCCATTCGCTTGAACTGCCGCGCCAGCCGCAAGTGGAAATCGGGACTGTCGGTCAGGATGGCGAGAGCGGGCCGCTCGGCGCGCGCGGCCTTCAGCAGCTTTCGATACTCGCGCCAGACGCGCGGGATGTGTGCGACTACCTCGATCAGCCCCACCACGGCCAGGCTGGCGGCATCCACCACCGTCCGCACGCCGGCCGCCCGCATGCGCGGCCCCGTGCATCCGAACAGCTCCAGATCCGGGTGCCGGCGCAACAATTCGGCTGCGAGGCTCGCCGCGTAAAGATCGCCCGAAGCCTCGCCCGCGGAAATCAGGACCTTGAACGCCACCACCCGTCAGCCTACAACAAGGTGGGGCAGGACTCCAGTCCTGCAGCGGGTCTCCAGACCCGCCTCCATGCAGTTCCCCGCTACCCCGCCGCCAGCCGCAGCGCGCGCGGCTCGCTCGGGGCCTCGGGCTTCCTGGCTACTCCCGCGCCAATATCGATGGGAGCATGGGCGAACGAATCCGCCCAGAGCTGGCGGAATTCCCCGAGCTTCCTGCTCACCTTCCTTCGGAGCGCGGATTCGATCCTGCGGTCGCCGCCCTGCCGCTCGATCATCTCCCGAACCGTGTCGCAGTCGCTGACAGCGCCGAGCACGTTCTGGAGAGACTTCAGCCTCTCCATCCAGCCGTCGAAGGACGCGCCATAGACCGGCGCAAACAGCTCCAGTGTGTAGCGGACTTTTTTGGCCTCGATCCGAAGCCGGTGGATCTTGTCGATCGAAGCCTTAGGGCCGAGGGCCCGCTTGCCGCGGCTGGCGAACTCCTCCAGCATCGGCCCGATCGCGCGCGTGGCGGAGGTCGCGACCGGATCGTGGTTGACGTCGCCTCGGCCGCGACTCTCGAGAGCGGCCCTCCATTTGGAGTACGTCCTGCGCTCCACCCAGTGTCTGAGCGCGGTCGTCAGATCCCGCTCCGCTTCCTTGCGCCGCTTCCCAAAAGACGTCAGAATCGCGGCCGGCGCGGACTTGAATCGCGACAGCATTTCGATGGCGATGTCGTAGTCCCGCACATCCCCGGCCAGTTGCATGGTCTTTTTCAGCCGGCGCTTGATCTTCTTCGCTTCTTGGATGGAGAGGCAGGAGTCGAAGGTGGCCAGCGCCTGCGTGAATCGGCGGATCGCAACTCTCAGGTCGTGCACCTCGTCCGCGTGCGGCGACTTCGCTGTGCGGCCTGCCTGGTACGCAAGGCGGCGGAGCAGTCCGCCCACCTGCTCGCTCGCAAACGCACCTGTTTCGTTGGTGATCAGCATCTCGGATGCCCGGTTTCAGCCCGTATTCCTAAATTATAGCCCGGAGGGCGGGCTTCAGCCGCGTGGGGCAGGACTCCAGTCCTGCAGCGGGTCTCCAGACCCGCCTTCGTCCAACTCCCCGAAACGAAGGAAGCCGGACGTGGGGCGTCCGGCGCAACTCTGGACAGCCGCCCCACTCCGGCAGTCCGCTTCGCGAAAACGAGTGGCATTGGGCTGAAGCCCGCCCTCCGCGGATGGAGCTAACACAACTAAAATCAATCGGTCGAGACGGTTGTCCTCTGAGCTTTTCGCCCCGGCCACCCCGCCCCCGCCGCTCGAAACGGACGAGATCAAAGGGCCCGGCGGGGCCGGTTGGATGTACAATCGATTCTGTCCAGGATGGCAACGTGGAACCCCTGTCGAAGTGATCGCGTATGGTCGGTTGTGGGGTGCTCCACCCAGGGGCTCTTCCTGTGCCAAATGAGATTCGGACCCACCTTACCCATTGAGATCAGGAATGGTAACATAGCAGCTTCGAAGATTCCATTTGTTTGGAGAGGTTTATGGACAGCAAACACGAACACGGTTTGCTCGATGCCTTAAAGCATCTGGCTTTTGAAGAGGAGCCGGCAAAGCCCGCGCCAGACGCCACGCCGACAACCGTCCCGACGCATGCGCCGGCGATGCACGTACCCGCGATGACGGCAGCACCTCAACCGGTCGGCTACTCCCTGCCGATCGACGCGGGAGTGGTTCCGGATAACGACGAAGTCTACCGGAAGATCCTGGCCAAGACAGACTTCGAAGGCACCGCCGCGGCCGCGACCATCCACAAGTTCCTCGAGCCGCTGAAGGCCATCCCGGACACCGTGATGCCCCCGAACGTGAAGTTCAAAACCGCCGTGCTTCAGGCCAAGGCGCAAGCCGGGCTGACCGAAGACAGCATCCTCGCGACCTTCGACACCCTCAAAGCCAGCCTGCAGCAGGAACGGGACGCGTTTGAGGCCAAGGCTCAGCAGTTCGCCGCTCGCGAGATTTCGGGCCGGCAGGATCGCATCGGCCAGATCAGCGCGCAGATCACCCAGCTTCAGCAGGAACTGGGGCAGTTGTCCAGCGAACTGGTCGAAGCGCAGGGGAAGAGCACGCACGCGCAAAACCAGTTTGTGGCGGCTGTGAACCGCCGCGGCAGTGAAATCGAACAGCAGAAAGAACAGTACGCCGCCATGCTGAAAGGATAAGTCAACGTCATGAGCCTTTCGCCCATTACTCCAAGTTTCACCCAGAACCTGCAGGGCTACACGCCCAAATCGTTTTGGAAGCGTCCCGAAGGCCCCTTCGGCATGGTGGTGCTGGCGGCCATGATCGTCGGCGCCGGCGTCGGTCTCTACGTCATTTTGCCGTTCCTGATCACGCTGCTGCAGAACACCCTCTACGCGATCGGCCTGACGGCGGCGCTCATCGCGGTCCTGTGGCTTGCGTTCAATCCCACCTTCCGCGCTGCCATCAAGAATCTGTTCCAATCCGTTGTGCGGTGGTTCGCCTCCTGGGTTGTCGAGACCGATCCGATCGGCATTCTCCGCAACAACCTCGACGACATGAAGAAGGAGAAGGGCAACCTCGATCAGACCCTGCAGCGATTCGCCGGCAGCGACGAGCGCCTCCAGCGCAGCATCGCCGCCAAGAACGACGAGATTACTTCCCTCGGCCACAAGGCCGCCAAGGCCGAGCAGATGGCGGCGGCCGCCCCCGACCCCATGGAGCGCGAACGCCTCATGCTCGAACGCCAGACCTTCCTGGAGAAAGCGGGGATGCTGATGCAAGGCGTCAAGCAGCTCGAAGCCCTTCAGGAGCAGACGTCCAAGATGCTGGGGACTTTCCAGCACTGGTCGCAGATCGCCGACAGCAAGATCCAGCGGACCGAGAACAAGGTCAGCTTCCTCGCCGAGCAGCGCAAGATGATCCTCGATGCCAAGGCGACTCTAGGCGTCGGCCAGCGCTTGCTGCGCGGCAATCCGGAACAACTGAAGATGGTCGACATGGCGCTGGAGTACCTGGAAGACGACACGGCCCGCACCCTGGGCGAGATCCGCGAGTTCAGCCGCTACACCGACAAGCTGCTCACGGACGACCAGATCGAATCCGGCGCGATGGCCGACGAAGCCGCCGGCAAGTTCGCCGAGTTCAACCAGAAGCTGCTCACCGCCGGCAACCAGCCCGCGGGAGCCGACATGATTCAGATTCCCGGCATGGCGGCGCCAGAGCCGGTAGCCACACCCCGGACGCCAGCTGCCGGGAAGAGTTCGGGCGATTACGACAACATGTTCAAGTAAGACTTTGGCCACGAATGAACACGAATGAACACGAATAAAACAAAACTCTTTTCTGGCGTTTCTTATTCGTGTGCATTCGTGTTCATTCGTGGCCAGAAGCTTTGTTTGTGTAGTTCATCGGGAGGATGAGCAAATGGCGCGTTTGAAACCGCAGGCAAAGGTTGTCCTGATAGTGATCCTGGCGGGCGGCGTGGTGTTCGGCCTGCGCTCCGCTATGCAGCACGGCTGGATTCCAACCCCCGGCATCATCAAGTCCGTGGTCGCGACTCGCGTGGACCTGCCGTCGCAAACCGAGGCGCAGGTGGCCAACGTGCAGGCGCTGCCGTATCCCTCGACAACCGCCGCCAGCGTGTCGGCGACGCGCATGCCGTTCGACATCTGGGAGTGGAACGCCATGTTCGCCCTGCTTTACGCGAACGGCGGCAAGGAGACCACCAAGGGTTCGCTGATGGAGAAGTACGGCGTCAACCTGGTGCTGCACCGCGAAGATTCCAACTCGCAGATGAAAGCCGACCTGCTCACCTGCGCCAAGCAGCTCCACGATGGCGAGAAGACCTGCTCCTCGGGCGCCGTAGCCCTGGTGGTGATGGGCGACGGAGGCGGCCAGTGGCTCGCGGACCTCAATCCGCAGCTGAAGAAGTTGGGACCGGAATACCAGGCCGTCATCATCGGCGCCGTGGGCCGCTCCAACGGAGAGGATGCGCTGCTGGGCCCGGCCGAGTGGAAATCGAATCCACAGAGCATGAAGGGCAAGACCGTGGTCGGCGTCATTCGCGATGGCGACTGGAACATCGCTCTGAATTATCTGGGATCGAACGGCCTCAAGAACAACCCCGATCTCAAAACCTACGACCCTGACGCCGTCAACTGGATCTCGGCCCCGGACGAGGACTACATCAAGGCCGTCACCGAAGTCTACATCCCCAACCGCTGCGAAGACCGCAAGGAAGTTAAGGATGGCCGCCCCACGGGCGAGATGGTCAAGGTTTGTCCCGACGGCGTTGTGACCTGGACTCCCGGAGACGAGCAGGCCGTGCACGGCCGTCCGGGCACCACCAAGATCGTGTCCTCGCATGAGTACGCCTCGCAGATGCCGGCCGTCATCGTAGGCATCAAGAAATTCTTCAATGACAACCGCGACGAAGTGCATGGCCTGCTGGCCGCGAATTTCCAGGCTGCCGACCAGTTGAAGGCTTTCGACGCCGCGCGCCGCAAGGCCGGCGAGATTTCCGCCAAGATCTACAACGACCAAAACGGCGACTATTGGTACAAGTACTACATGGGCGTCCACGATCCGAAGACCGGCCAGCCCCTGGGCGGCTCGGCGGTCTTCAACCTCGAGGATGACGTCAATTACTTCGGACTCGACGGCAAGCACAATAACAACATGCGCGCCAGTTACGAAACGTTCGGCAAGATCGCCACGATGAACTACCCGCAGCTCTTCAAGGACAATCCCATTCCGCCTTACAAGGAAGCGGTGGACACGTCGTTCATCTTTGGAGCTCAGGCGCTGCTCAACACCAGCGGCGTCCAGGGCGCCAGCGCCGAGACCGTGGATTACGCCAAGGAAGCCGCCGGCGGCACCGTGGTGGGCCACAAGGCCGTCTATATCAACTTTGCGAGCGGTTCCGACCAGCCCCTGGCGAACAGCCTGCCCATTCTGAGCGAGCTCAAGGATGCGCTGGCCATCAACTCGCAGCTGGCACTCCAGATTGATGGTTACACCGACAACGCCGGCAGCGACGCCATCAACGTTCCGTTGAGCGAAAAGCGCGCGCTGGCCGTGAAGCGCTATTTCCAGCAGACCGCGCCGCTGAGCTTCCCTGAGTCACGCTTCAAATCCGTCGCGGGCCATGGCTCCGAGAGCCCGCTAGCTTCGAACGCAACGGCCGGAGGCAAGGCTCTGAACCGCCGCGTGGAGATTTCCCAGATCGGCGAGTAGGTTCCTGAAGCCGGGGAGGCCTAGGCCTAATGCTGCATAGTTTTTGCAGGACCGGACAGAAACCGTGGGGCAGGACTCCAGTCCTGCAGCGAGTCTCCAGACCCGCCTCCGTCCAACTTCCTGAGACGAAGGAAGCCGGATGTGGACGTCCGGCGCAGCTCTGGAGAGCCGCCCCACCCCGGCTGTCCGCATCCGGGAAAACTATGCGGCATCGGGCTTCGGCCTCCCCAGCCATTTCGTTGCGATGAAAATCATGAATCATGCCGCTGCCGTATTTGCCCCCAATTCGGTTCTGAACAGGAATGCCGTCCGCATCCTGATTGCCACGCAGGTGACGCTGGCGTTCCTGTTGTGGGCATTCAGTCCCTTCGTGCTGCTCCCCAAACCGGGCGAAGTATTGGCCGCGCTTGGAGACATGTGGAACCAGGGGCTCGGAGCGGAGCTGATCACCAGCTTCCTGTTGAACATCCAGGCGATTTGTCTGGCCACGCTCTTTTCGCTGGTGATGGCTTATGCGACGGTGATGCCCTTTTTCCGCCCCATCGTCGCTCTACTTAGTAAGCTCCGCTTTCTGTCACTGGTCGGACTGACTTTCTTCTTTACGCTGATGGCCAAGACCGGCCATCAACTGAAGCTGTCTCTGCTCGTGTTCTCCGTCTCGGTATTCTTCGTCACCGGAATGGCCGACGTCATCGAGAGCATCCCCAAGGAGAAGTTCGACCTGGCGCGCACGCTGCGCATGGGCGAGTGGCGCGTGGTGTGGGAGGTCATCGTTCTGGGTCAGGTGGACAAGGCTTTCGACGTCCTCCGTCAGAATGCGGCCATCGGTTGGATGATGCTGACCATGGTGGAGGGCATCGTGCGGTCCGAGGGCGGCGTCGGCACCATTCTGCTCGACCAGAATCACCACTTCCGGCTGGCCGCGGTCTTCGCCATCCAGTTGACCATCCTCATGCTCGGCTTACTCCAGGACTACGGCATCGGCATGATGAAGGGCCTGCTCTGCCCGTATGCGGCACTGACGCTGGAGCGTAAGTAAATGGGAAACACCTCGTATACCCTCGGCAGGACGCTGTTGAAGATCGAGCACGTCGGTCTCGAGTATGACGGCCGTCCCGTGCTCAGGGACGTCAATGCGGAGGTCCGCGACATCACGGTGCCCGGCAGGGCACAGGGGCAGGTGGTCGGGTTCCTCGGACCGTCCGGCTGCGGCAAGACCAGCCTGTTCCGGATCGTCGCGGGGCTGAACGCGCCCACGTCGGGCCGGGTCACCGTGAACGAGATGGATCGCCCGGTCAAGGCGGGCGAAGTTGGCGTGGTCGCCCAGAGCTACCCGCTGTTCGAACATCGCACCGTGTTCGGCAACTTGATGTTGGCGGCGAACCGGAAGGAAAAGGACTCCGGCGCTGCCCGCGAGAAGGTCATGGCGTTGCTCAGAGAGTTCGAGCTGGACGACAAGTTCGGACTTTACCCCGCCCAGCTATCGGGCGGCCAGCGCCAGCGGTGCGCCATCATCCAGCAGATCCTGTGCAGCGAGCACTTCCTGCTGATGGATGAGCCCTTCTCCGGCCTCGACCTGCTGATGCTGGAGAAAACTTGCGAGCTGATCTCCAAGGTCTCCAACATGGACGACCTGAATACGATCATCGTGGTGACCCACGACGTCACGGCGGCCTGCTCGGTAGCCGACCATCTCTGGCTCATGGGCCGCGACTCCGACGCCAGCGGCCACAAGCTGCCCGGCTCCCGCATCGTCAAAGAGTACAACCTGATCGAGCGCGACCTGTGCTGGCAACCCGGCATTATCACGACGGCGCGCTTCACCGATTTTGTCCGCGAAGTCAAAGAGGAATTCAGGAGACTCTAGCTGCAAGTGCACGTCCTGCACCCATTGGGAAATCGGCAGGGACGTGATCATCTGCAAGACCTGCGGCCTGACCCTGCCGGCCAAAATCACGGTCGACGACCACCACATGCTTCATTGGCAGAAGCACGAGCGCTAGGCGCGTTACAGACTCTGCACGGTCTAGGTGGAGTCGTGCGACGCGGTGCCATCGCTTCTGTTGTTCTACTGCTCCACGGCGACCGCAGCGCGGTGAGTTCGTCTCGTGTCTGGCGGATGACGGGGCAAGCAGCCGCTGGCGGTGCATCGGCACTGGCAGATTGACGCGTCGTATAGTCAACATCGGCGGGAAGTTCCATCACCCGTGTAACATTCCGGATGCGCGCGTCTGGTGCAGGGCTACGTCGAGCATTACAACAACGTCCGCCTGAACAGTGCAGTCGGCTACATCGCGCACAAGGACATGCTCGCTGGGCGTCAGCAGGAGATCCATGCCGGGAGGGATCGAAAGCTGGAGGAGGCGCGAAAACAGCGCAGATTCGCCGGCAGCAGGCAGCGTGAAGAACGAAGAGGCCCAGTCGCCGGACATCCACGATGTGTGGCGTACCGGAGGGAGCATAATTGAAGTATCCGTATGGAACCCTCGAGGGTGCGCGCACAACTCAGTCGGATTCTTGCGAGCGCCGCCTTCATCGACTCCGGACGCGCCAGCAGCTTTCTCAGTTTTGTCGTCGAACGCGCACTGAACGGACGCGCAAGCGAAATCAAAGAGTCGGTGATTGCGGTCGAGGTCTTAGGCCGAAACTCATCGTTCGATTCAAAGACCGATCCAATTGTGCGGGTGGAGGCGGCACGCCTCCGCGATCGCCTCCGCGAGTACTACGACCGTGACGGCACGGCCGATGATGTTCTGATCTGCGTGCCCAAGGGCGGATATGTGCCGGAGTTCTCCGAACGCCAACCGCCGGCGCTGCCGAGAATGGATGTCTTGCGGCTCTCCCTACTGCCTCCGGAGAACGCAGTTTTTGATTCCTTCGTCATCGCACCAGATGCCGGCAGAATCGTTTTTACTGCGTACTTGAACGGGCGGATGATGCTTTGGGTGCGGGACCTCGATTCGCTCGACGCGAAGCCCCTGCCCGGAACGGAGAGCGCCGCGATGCCTTTCTGGTCGCCGGACAGCCGGTCCATCGGTTTCTTCACACCTTTCAAGTTGAAGATCATCCAGGCTATAGGCGGCCCGTGCCGCGACCTTGCCGACGTCGTCCTGGGAAGGGGAGGCACGTGGAATCGCGAGGGAATCATTCTGTTCAGCCCAAGGCCTGTCGGTCCTCTGCATCGGATTCCCGCGGGAGGTGGAGCACCGCAGCCGGCGACGTCCCTCGACACGGCGCGCGGGGAGATCTTCCACGGCTTTCCGCAGTTCCTGCCGGACGGTCATCGATTCGTGTACTTTGCCGCCAGTTCTCGTCCGGGTGAGTCGGCCGTTCGGGTTGGATCGGTTGACTCCACTGTTTCGAAACCAATCGTAGCTGCCGAGACGAGCGCATTGTATGCACCGGCTTTCGGTGGACGTTCCGGATGTTTGCTGTTCGTCTGTCACCAGTCGCTGCTAGCTCAGCCGCTAGACCTGCAGACACTGGAGTTCAGAGGCGAACCGGAGATCGTCGTGCCGGAAATCTCTTACCGCCGGTGGGGACAGGCCAGCTTTTCCGTGTCCGGCGACGGGCTCCTTCTCTATCGCAGCGGCACGAACGCCAATCATCAGTTCGTTTGGGTCGACCGGCACGGCGCGCCGGTCTCCACCGTAAGCCCACGCAACAGTTTCGCCTCCAGCCCCCATTATTCCTTCAACCTCTCGCCTGACGAGCGGCGTGTTGCTATCCACCGGCATGACGATCCGGACACTGCGCTCGCAACGATCTGGGTGATGGACCTGTTTCGGGAAGGCGTGCTTTGGCGGTTTACCGACCCCGGAGGCGTGGAGCCGGAGTTCTGCCCCGTCTGGTCCTCGAACAGCGACGAACTCATCTTCAGCCGCGGAGACGACCGAGGGATGCGCCTCCTCCGGCGGAGCGTCAGCGGAGGGAGTGCGGTCTGCATCGTCGATACGAAAGGACCCAAGTTTCCGACTGACTGGTCTGGCGATGGGTGCTTGGTCGCATACAATTCCCAAGAGCCGAACTATCGATACCAACACGCATGGGTGGCTTCGACCTCTCCTGCGGGCCAGCCGTATCCCTTGCTCGAACATCCCCACCACGAGGGCAGCGCGCGTTTTCGGCCGCTGCCGTCGGGAGAGGCTCCACGTTGGGTTGCCTACACATCCGACGAGACGGGGCGGTGTGAGATTTACATTCGAAGCTTTCCCGACCGCCAGCACAAATGGCAGATCTCGAATGAGGGAGGGTTTCTGCCGCAGTGGAGGCGGGATGGGCGGGAGTTGTTTTACATCGCGCCGGATGGAACTCTCATGGCTGTCTCCGTGAATCCGGAAGCGTCTGAGTTTGGAAATCCACAAAAGCTCTTCGCTACCGGCCTGCATCTCCATAACTACAGCAGTTGGATGAATCAGTACGGCGTGGCAAAGGAGGGTCAGAGATTCCTCCTCAACGGCCCAGCCGACCGATCCCGAGTCGCGATTACAGCCGTCATTCCCCGGTAAAGATCGCTCGATGATCGACATGCCGGAGCGTACGCGCGACGTACGATACTTATGCGTAACGCTTCAGTACTTCTCTTCCGCCCGATTCGGCCCCATGCTGACAGTGAGGGGAGGGGACAATGCACACACTGCTCCGGATTGGGATGCTACTTGCAATCATGGGCGCCGGATACGGGCAATCTGCTGGGACTAAGGTTCAAACACCAACATCCGCGAATGATCAGGATGAAACCGCCATTCGTTCCCAGTTGGCCTATGGCTTCGAAACGGCCTGGAACGCTCATCAGCCAGCCACAGCGGTGACCCAAGACAGATGTATAGATGATGCAGTCTTTATTAATACGAGCGGAGGCTGGGTCAAGGGTCGCGACAACTTCGCCGAAATGATCACTCGGCTGCATGCGCCGGGCGGCCCATTCCACGACCACACGAGGCGTCATGCCGTCGAGGAACTGCGGTTCATCCGGCCGGACGTCGCGATAGCTGTGGTTAAGACGTTTGACATCAAGCGAGCAGGCGTACCCACGACCGGCGAGGAAACGCGCGGCCTGATCATCCTGAGCAAGGAAGATGGGCACTGGAAGGTAAACGCACTGGAAAACACCAGGATTGAGGCGACACCGGTAGGCCGTCGTTGAGAGCGACAATTGTGGTAATGCTGTTCCCGCAGGCCACCTGCTCTTCGCGACGTACAATGTTACTGAGACAACGATATGACGACGGCCGCACGGCCGAGTCTTCTGCGAATGTCGTTTGGTGGAGTCGCTGCCGGCTTGGCGATCAACGCGATTGAATACAAAGCTCCCACCGGTTGGACGACCTTCATCCCAGCCAACTTTCTCGTCGGCATAATCTCCGTCTGGGTTTACGTGCGCATGAGTCTAAACTGTGGCTCTGGCCCCAAAACGGCTGTTCGTGCGGCGCTTGCCGTGTGAGTAGTATTCTGGGTAATTTCCGAGATGAGGCTACAGCCGCTGAGACTCTTCCCCTCCTCACTTTTATTCACAGTAATTTCCGTCGGCTTACTCGACAGCATTCCCGCCGTTCTGCTGGGTGCCTGGATTTACCGACGCTGACTCCATTTGGTGGACTTTGGTGCAAACTCAAAACAACAGCGAGATCGGTCAAACCAAGTGATTTCGAAACGTATCGACATCCCCTTCGATGAGCCTGAGTGCCCCGAGAAGGATCGCGCCATCGAGAAGCTGCAGAGTGTTCCGCATAGCATCACGCTGCAACTGCAGTGACATCGTCCTGGGTCGCCTGCGCCTCGCACGGGCCGATTCGCAGCGAGACCGGCAGCCGGATCTCGGAGCAACCGGGCGTATGAGCAGTCGCTCGACTCGCGCAACTGGATTGCCCGCCTCATCAATCACTTCCGAATCTTGGGGCCGTCCCGGCGTTCCGCGCCGTGCTATCTTGCTCGCGGATGGCCGTATCATCAGAAATGCCGAATCGAGTCTCTGCGCCCCGGTGACGCGAGGTTTGTAGCCTCACGAGCCGCCCTCGCGAAAATGGAATACACGAAAATCGCAACACCGTCCCAATCCCAACAACGGACGCTTCTTGGTGACAACCTTGTGACCGTCGCGGCGGTCCACGCCGTGCTGTCTTTCTTGCGGATGACCCTGTCTTTGCAGTACCAAATCGAACCCCCGCGCCTCATGAACGCCAGGCCCGTAGCCTCGCGAGCCGGCCTTGCAAAGGAAGAAGAACCAAAAAGTGCAAGACCGTCCCAGTCCCGAAAACGAACACTTTTTCGACACTTTTCGACACGTTCGGCACCCGACACGCCTCGGCGCGATAATGACAGGCGAGGGGCACATGGCCACTGAAATCACCGTCAACGGAGTCCGCCACGCGGTGGATGCCGAGCCTGAAACGCCGCTGCTCAGCGTCCTCCGCGATGACCTCGACCTCACCGGCACCAAGTACGGCTGCGGGGAGGGACAGTGCGGCGCATGCACCGTGCTCATCGACGGCGCGCCCGCGCACTCCTGCATCACGCGGCTGTCTTCGGTCGCGGGCAAGCGCATCACCACCATCGAAGGCCTCGCCGCGGGCGGCCGCCTCCACCCGGTGCAGGAGGCGTTTCTCCACGCCGGCGCCATGCAGTGCGGATACTGCACCGCCGGGATGATCGTGGCTTCTGCCGGCCTCCTCGCGAGCAACCCCAACCCCAGCGAGGCCGAGATCAAGCAGGCCCTTGAAGGCAGTGTTTGCCGATGCGGCACCTACCCGCGCATCGTGGCCGCGGTCCGCCTCGCCGCGAAAGCTGCGCCCGCCCGCAGCGGAGGCCCCCATGCTTGACCGGCGCGACTTCCTCGGAACCGTCGGCTGCGGCATCGTCGTGCTGCTCATCCCCGAAGGCGCCGCCGCCCAGCAGCGCGACGTCGCGCACAACCCCTTCCCACCCGAGCTCGACGCCTGGCTCCACATCGACGAAACCGGCGCCGTCACGGTCTTCACCGGCAAGGTCGAGGTCGGACAGGGCGTCCGCGCATCGCTCGCGCAGGCCGTCGCGGAAGAGCTTCGCACGCCCGTCGCCGGCGTCCGCCTGGTGATGGGCGACACCGCGCTCACCGCGTACGATATGGGCACCTTCGGCAGCCGCTCCACGCCCTACATGGCTCCGCAGTTGCGCAAGGCCGGGGCCACAGCGCGCGAGCTCCTGCTCGACCTCGCGGCCGAGAAGTGGAACGCCGACCGTGCCACGCTCGTCGCATCCGGCGGCGCGGTCGCGGATCCGAAGACCGGACAGTCGCTCTCTTATGGCGCGCTCGCGGCGGGACGCAAGCTGGTCCGCGCCATCCCCGGCGAGATCGCGCTCACGCCCGCCGAGCAGTGGAAAGTCCTCGGCACGCCGCTCCCGAAGCAGAATGCCACGGCTATCGTGACCGGCGAGCACCGCTATCCCTCCGACATGACGCGCCCCGGAATGCTTCACGGCAAGATCGTGCGGCCCGCGTCCTTCGGCGCGAAGCTCGCCTCCGTGGACACCTCCAAGGCCGAGGCCATGCCCGGCGTCAAGGTTGTGCGCGATGGCGACTTCCTGGGCGTCGTCGCGCCGCACCCGCGCCTGGCCGCTCGCGCCGCCTCTGCGATTTCAGCCCAATGGACCGAGGTCCCGCAGCCCTCCAGCGCCGATCTTTTCGAATACCTGAGGCACAACATGGAGGCCACGGCGCGGCCCGACCTCGAGCGGGGCTCCGTCGAGAAGGCGCTGTCGGAGGCGGAGGTGAAGCTGACCGAAACCTACACCGTGGCCTACCTCGCCCACTGCCCGCTCGAGCCGCGCGCCGCCGTCGCCGAGTGGAACGATGGAGATGTCACGGCCTGGACCGGCTCGCAGCGTCCCTTCGGAGTGCGCTCCGAGCTCGCGAAAGAGTTCGGAATCCCCGAGCAGCGCGTGCACGTCATCGTCCCCGACACCGGTTCGGGCTACGGCGGCAAGCACTCCGGCGACGCCGCCGTCGAGGCCGCGCGCCTCAGCAAGGCCGCGGGCAAGCCCGTGAAAGTGGTCTGGACCCGGCAGGAGGAATTCACCTGGGCCTACTTCCGCCCCGCCGGAGTCATCGAGATTCACAGCGCCGCCACCAAGGCCGGCGCCATCACCTCCTGGGAGTATCTCAACATCAACTCCGGTCCGGCCGCCATCCGCCACGCCTACGACATTCCCAACCAGCGCGTCACGTTCCAGCCCGCGCGTTCGCCGCTGCGCCAGGGCTCGTACCGTTCGCTGGCCGCGGCAGCCAATACCTTCGCGCGCGAGACGAACATCGACGAGCTGGCGCACGCCGTGGGCGCCGATCCGCTCGAGTTCCGCCTCGCCAACTCCAAGGACGAGCGATTCCGCGCCGTTCTGAAGGCCGCCGCCGAGCGCTTCGGCTGGGGCAAGCGCAAAGGACGCGGGATCGCCGCCGGCTGGGACAAGGGCAGCTACGTCGCAACCTGCGCGGCCGTCTCCATCGTGGACGGAAAGGTGCGCGTGGATCGCATTGTCGAAGCCTTCGAGTGCGGCGCCATCGTCAATCCGGACGGCCTCGAAAACCAGGTGACCGGCGCGATCATCCAGGGCTTGGGCGGAGCGCTGTTCGAGGCCATCGAGTTCGCCAACGGCCGGATTCTCAACAGCCGCCTGGCGCGCTACCGCGTCCCGCGCCAGAGCGACGTCCCGCACATCGAGACCGTGCTCCTCAACCGCAAGGACCTGCCCTCGGCCGGCGCCGGCGAAACGCCGATCATAGGAATCGCCCCCGCCATCGGCAACGCCATCTTCTCCGCCACCGGCACCCGCCTCCGTTCGCTACCGCTCAGAAGCACCGAACCGCGACCGTGATGGAGCGGACCTCAATCCCAGTTCTTCACCTTCGGCCAGATCTCTTTCAGGTTCGCCTTCAACCCGCGGCAGTAGTAAACGTCGAAGTGCTCGTAGGGCATCGAGTACGGGTGATCGACGCGGGCCACCTTTTCCACCGAGGTGTAATACCGCTCCAGGTCGGCCTGGTGGCCTTGCATCACGATCATGCTCTCGCCCGTGTAGTCGCGCGGCCCCCACAGGAAGTAGCTCTGGTGCCCGCTGATGGCTGGCGGCAGCCCGTACTTCGGACCGAACAGATCGATCGCGCCGGCCTGCCCGTAGTTCTGGCCGAAGATCGCGGTCTTCGCTCGCACCTCCGGAGGCAGGCCGTTGTACACGCGCGCCACGGTCGCGGCCATCTTTTCCCAGCCGAATTGATCGGCGAAGAGCTGCGGCAAAGGACCGAGCTTGTGCCGTTCGATCCGCGGCTGCTCATAGTGGATCGCCTTGACGTACCGGATGTAAGTCTCCGGCCTCAGCACCGGGAGGAACAACGGCGCCGCCAGGATCGCGAGCACCACCATCAGCGCGCACCACGCCGGCTTGATCCACTGCACGCCAGGCCGCGCGAGCCAGCGTTCCCATTTGACGCCGCCCGCGGCCAGCAGGATCGGGAAGGCCGGCCACAGGTAGTACGTCCTCGGGTTCAGAAGCACGATCAAGGCCGCCGTGATCAGCCAGGCCCATCCCAAAGCGCGGTACGGCTTGCCCTCCGCCGCGAAGAAGTAATACCACAACCCTGCCAGCCAGATGGGCAGCGTCGGAGGCAGCATCGAGGTGATCTGCTGGCCGAAGAACTCGAGCGGCGGCAGCGGCACGTTGCGGCCCGAGCGCTGTATGTTGGCTTGAAGCTCGAGGAACGGGAAATGGTTCTGGAGATTCCACCACAGGTTGGGCAGAAAGATCACCACCGCGACCACGCCCCCGAGCCAGATCCACCGCTCCCGAAACGCTTTGCGCTCCGGTGTCAGCAGGATGCCGGCGATGAGCGCGAAACCGAACGTGAGCATGGAGTGCTTGTTCTCCAGCCCCACGCCCGCCAGCACGCCGAACCAGAGCCACAGCCTCTGGTCGCCGGTGTTGACGATGCGGATGAGCACGTAGGCGCAGCCGGTCCAGAACAGCGGCTCGAACGCATTCATCGAGAAGAAGTTGTCGAACGCGAGAAAGCCCGGCGCCACCAGAGTCGCCAAAGCTGCGAATCCCTGCGCGAAGCGCCCGCCACCCAACTCCCGCGCGACCAGGCCGGTCAGCAGGACCTGTCCCGCGCCGGCCAGCGCCGGGAGCAATCGGAGCGCGGGCAGGGAATCGCCCAGCACATGATGCACGGCCCAGGCGAAGAAGGCAATGAGTGGAGGCTGGTCCACATAGCCCCAGGCCAGGTGCCGCCCGCACGCCATGTAATAGAGCTCGTCGACGAAGTACCCGTAGTGCCGCCCGGCATACAGATGCACCAGCAGCTTGACCACCGCGATTACGGCCACCACCATCCCCGAGCCCAACAACCAAGGCCTCGCGCTCTCGACCCTCGACGCACCCATAGAGTTTCAGCTTCTCATAAGTGGGGCGGCTCTCCAGAGCTGCGCCGGACGTCCACGTCCGGCGTCGTCGTTGGTTTCCGGGCGGTCACCGCGCCGAAAGATTCATTTCCGCCGCCGAATCGGGCAGTTGCGGTTCTGTGGCGCCGCCGGCGAAATCCGGCGCGATAGATTGGGAACGGTGAAAGGACGCGCTCTACCCCGGAAACGTCTTGGCGATGTCGTTGTAAATCACGAACGCCATGATCGCCATCAGGAAGACGAAGCCCAGCTTGAACAGCGTCTCTTTGACGCGCATGCTGAGGTCGCGCCGCATGATCATCTCCACCAGCAGCATCAGGATCACGCCGCCGTCCAGGATGGGGATGGGCAGCAGGTTGATGACCGCCAGATTGAGGCTGACCATCGCCATGAGAGCCAGGAACGGCAGCAGCCCTTCCCGCGCCGCGTCGCCGGCGTAGTGGGCGATGCCGATCGGGCCGCTGATCGACTTCGGCGACATGCGGTGCTCGGCGATCCCCTTGAGGAACTGAAAAATGAGCGTCGCGCTCTTCACGTTCTGCCGCACCGACTCACCCAGCGCCTGCGGGAACTGGAGCTTGGTCATCACGACGCGGTAATCCGGATAGACTCCGATCATCCAGCGCCCTGGCCCGCCTTCCTTACTGAAGATCGGCTGCACCGCCACGGAGTATTTGGTGGCGCCCCGCCGGTATTCGAGGGTCACCGGCTTGCCGTCGGCCGCTTCGACGATCCGGTGCAAGCCATCCGTCGAGCGCAGCGGCTGGCCATTGGCAGTCAGCAGGATGTCGCCCTTGTGCAGGTTGGCCTTCTCGGCGGGCATGCCCGGCGAAAGCTCCGCGATCTCGATCTCGCCCTGCGGCTGCCACCCCGCCATGCCCAATCCCGAGCGCTCGTCCAGCTTGGGAACCACGGTGGTCCAGAACTCGCGTCCGCCCCGGTCGATTCGCACTGCCAGCGGGTGGTTCGCGTTCGAGACTTCCTTGATGGTGATGTCTTCCCAGGACGGCCGCTGCTGGTCGTCGAGGGTCACGATGCGATCGCCCTCGCGGATTCCCGCCTTGGCCGCGGGCGTCTTCGGGACCACGAAGCCGACGATCCCTTCCTGCGCCGAAGGCGGCGTCTTGGGGTACCGCACCATGTACATCCCGGTCAGCAGCGCCACCGCCAGCACCATGTTCATGGCGGGTCCGGCGAACGCGATGATCAGCCGCTGCCAGCGCGGCTTGGCCAGGAAGGCGCGCGGGTCGTCGACATTCTCGTCGGTCGGCTGCTCGCCGGCCATCTTCACGTAGCCGCCGAACAGGATCAGGGAAAACCGGAAATCGGTTTCGCCCCGCTTGAATCCGAACAGGCGCGGGCCGAAGCCGAAACTGAACACTTCGATCCGCACGTCGAAGGACCGCGCGGCCCAGTAGTGACCGGCCTCATGAACGAGAATCATGACTCCGATCAGCACCAGGAGCCAGGCGAAGTTTTCGAAACCAATCATAGTTCAGACCTTGACCAGCGGATGACCCGTCCGGGCCGCGACTTCCCGGGCCACCGTACGCGATTCTTCATCGACTGCCAGCACTTCGGCGATCGAGCGGGGGCAGCGGCTTGGGACCTTGGCGAGCGTCTCTTCAACCACCTCTGCGATTCCGGGGAACGAGATGCGGCCATCGAGGAATGCGCTCACGGCTACCTCATCGGCAGCATTCAGTGTACACGTAGCCGAACCGCCGGTTTCCTGTGCCTGGTAAGACAGCTTGAGCAAGCGGAACTTTTCCAGGTCGGGCGGAAAGAAGTCCCAGTGACGCTCCACGCTCCAATCCAGGCGCGGCACCGGGCCCGGCTCGCGGGCGGGATAGGTGAGCGCGTATTGGATCGGCATGCGCATGTCGGTGGCCGAGACTTGGGCCACCACGCTACCATCCGTGTATTCGACCATGGCGTGGACGGAGGACTGCGGGTGGATTGCCACTTCGATCTCCGACGGTCGGAGCCCGAACAGCCAGCACGCCTCGATCACCTCGAATCCTTTGTTCATCATGGTAGCGGAGTCGATGGTGATGCGTTTCCCCATCTTCCACGTCGGATGGTTCAGTGCCTGAGCGGGAGTGATCCGTGCGAACTCGGCGGCCGGCGTCTGGCGAAACGGCCCACCCGACGCCGTCAGGATGACCCGGGCCACCTCGCCCCGTTTGCCTGCCCTCAGACATTGATGCACGCCGTTGTGCTCGCTATCGACCGGAATCAACTCGGTGCCCGACGCCCGCGCCGCCTGGGTCACCAACTCTCCGCTTGCGACCAGGACTTCCTTGTTCGCCAGTCCCACGGTCTTGCCAAGCCGTACGGCCTCGTAAGTCGCCTCAAGACCCGCCACCCCTACTATGGCCGACATCACGAAATCCGCTTCGGGCGCCGAGGCGGCCGCGACCCGTGCCTGCGGGCCGAACTCCAACTGTGGCCAATCGGACCGGGCTAGTCCCGACCCCCGTAGCCTATCTGTTAGATTCGCGCGGACCTGTTCCGTTTCAACAACCGCGAGACGCGGGTGGAATTCCCGGACCTGCTCCGCCAGGAGCGCGGCGTTCTGGCCAGCCACCAGGGCGAAGACGCGGCAATCCTGCCGGCGCCTTACAACGTCCAGTGTGTTGCAACCGATCGAGCCTGTGGAACCGAGAATAGTGAGATTCTTCATGGCTGCCAGCGCAGCGGAGTATTAAGGATCATAACATGCCGCCAGCGTGGGAGCCATCGGTATGAAGTACTGTTTCTCTTGGGGAGCGATCCTCTTTTTTAGGGGTGCCGGGGAGGATTGCTTCAGGGGTCTTTTATTTAGAGGTTAGTCTCGCTTTGGTGGGAGTTGCCTCCCCGGCCTATTCCAATAATAGAATATCTCTTTCCGGATTGCAACAGAATTCTGTATTTTTTCGGGGGCGACTTCAGCGGCGCTTGACCTCGACCCCCGCCTCTTCCTCTAAAACCCTGATTGTAGAGCAGATATCCTCGTCACCCAAGCCGGAGTCCAAAGCCGCATGAAACATCTGTTCGGTCACGGGGGTCAGCCGGAGGGGCACTTTGATGTCTTTTGCAGCTTCCAACATGAGCTCAATGTCCTTGTGCATCCATTTTACGGAGAAGTTGGTCTCAAAGTTACGGTCGAGGACGTAGGGGGCCTTAAAGGAGATGAGGCCCGAGCGGGCGGCGCTGTTATTGAGGATCTCGAGCATGAGCGCGGGATCGACGCCCGCCTTGGTGCTGAGCACCATGCCCTCGTTAAATGCCTGCAAGAGATTGGAAAGAATAAGGTTCTGCGTCAGCTTCGCGGAGAGACCCTGGCCCGGCCCCCCACAGTAGTAGAGCTGCTGGCCCATGGGCTCGAAATAGGGCCGGACACGATCAAAAACGTCCTTGTCGCCGCCGACCATGAAGGTGAGGGCGCCCTTCTCGGCGCCCGGCTTCGATCCAGTGCATGGGGCGTCCAGAAAGTGGATGCTCCGCTTGGCGAGCTCGGCGCCGATGGACCGGCTGCGGGAGGGCGAAACGGTGCTCGCATCCGCAATCACCATTCCAGCCCGGCCGCCGGCCGCCAGGCCTTTCTCGCCCAGGAGCACCTCCTCGGACATGGCGGTGTTCCCCACGCACAGGAACGCGCACTCGGCGAATTCGGCCACCTGGCGCGGCGTCTCGCAGAAAACGCCCTTCTCGCCGGCGGCGAGCTCCTGCGCCTTGGCGGCGGTGTGCGACCAGAGCGCCACTTCGTGACCGGCGCGGAGCAGGTTGCGCGCCATCGGGTAGCCCATGATACCCAGACCGAGGAATCCAAGCTTTGCCATAGTTTCAAGCTAGCAGAAAGGGCGTCCGTCGCTTGGCGCCGCGTGCCGTCGCCCGGGGCCGGGTGCCCGTCGACAAGGCGCTCGTTGCCCGTTGCTCGTTGCCCGTTGGTCCGAATCGGGATTTCGCCGCTTCGCCCCGCGACGAATCCCGGCCGCGAAGCGCTCGGACCCGGCGTCGATCGACGGGCGACGAGCGACGAGCGACGGGCGGAGCGCGTCGGCGCTCCCCGATGTACGATTGAGTCAATGCCTGCCACGATGAAAGCGCTGGTTAAGAGCAAACGCGAGCCGGGGTTGTGGCTCGAAGAGATTCCGGTCCCCGAGATCGGCATCAACGACGTCCTGATTCACGTGGACCGCACCGCGATCTGCGGCACCGACGTTCACATCTACGACTGGGACGAATGGGCGCAGAAGACCATTCCCGTGCCGATGGCGATTGGTCACGAATTCGTCGGCGAGGTCGCTCAGACCGGGTCCAACGTCGCCGACTTCTTTCCCGGCGACCTGGTGAGCGGCGAGGGCCACGTGGTCTGCGGCCGCTGCCGAAACTGCCTGGCGGGCCGGCGCCACCTGTGCGCGCGGGCCATGGGCGTGGGAGTGAACCGCCCCGGCGCCTTCGCCGAATACGTCGCCATCCCCATGGCCAACGTGTGGCACCACCATGCGGGCATCAGCCGGGACATCGCCTGCATCTTCGATCCGTTCGGCAACGCGGTGCACACCGCGCTCTCGTTCCCGGTGCTGGGAGAGGACGTGCTGATCACCGGCGCGGGGCCAATCGGAATGATGGCCGCGGCCGTGGTGCGTCACGCCGGCGCGCGATTCGTGGTCATTACCGACGTGAATCCCAAACGGTTGGAACTGGCCATGGAGTTCGGCGTGTCGCGCGCCGTGGACACGCGGACGACGCCGCTGGCCGAGGTACAGAAGGACTTGGGCATGCTCGAGGGCTTCGACGTGGGCCTGGAGATGTCGGGCAGCGAGTCCGCGTTGCGCGAGATGATCTCCAACATGTCGCACGGTGGAAAGATCGCGGTGCTCGGCATTCCGCCGCGGCAGATGTGCGTGGACTGGAACAAGATCATCTTCAACATGCTCACCATCAAAGGCATCTATGGCCGGGAGATGTACGAGACCTGGTACAAGATGACCGTGATGCTGCAATCGGGGCTCGATCTGAGCCCCGTCATTACGCACCGCTTCCCTTACACCGAATTCGAAATGGGGTTTGAGGCGATGCGGTCCGGCAATGCGGCCAAGGTGATTCTGGAGTGGCACTAGTGCGGAGAGGTCCGCTCGCTCACGCTCGCGGTTCGGTGCTGGGGCCCACGAAAGGAAATGATCGAGTGACTTTGACTATGCGCGCGATCCTGTGCTCGATGTTGCTGTGTGCTTCTCTCGGGGCGGCGACGCCCTATGACTCGGTGAACCCGTTCATCGGCACCGCCGCCGATGGGAATACCTTCCCCGCGGCCACGCTGCCCTTCGGCATGGTGCAGTGGGGGCCGGACACACGGCCCGATGGCTGGTATCACTACGACGACAAGTCGATCCGCGGCTTCAGCCTCACACACATCAGCGGCGCGGGCTGTCCGATCTTTGCCGATGTTCCCATCCTGCCGGGGAACGGCGAGCCGCTGCCGCTCGATCACGCCCGGGAAGAGGCGCATCCGGGTTCTTACTCGATCAGCTTCGCCGACGGCATGCGCGTGGAACTCAGCACCACGGCTCGTGCGGGCATTGGGCGATTTACGTTTCCTCCGGGTGCGACTCCCACGCTCTACCTGGACCCCGGAGGCAGCGCGACGCAGCGAAAGCAGGACTCCGCGATGCTCGAGGTGCGGGCTAAGGACTCCGTCTCCGGCGTGGTGCGTAGCGGCGGTTTTTGCGGGATGGAAGACAAATACACTTTGTATTTCGTGATCCGTTTCAGCCAGCCCGTCCAGGCCCGCGGCCGTTGGGCCGGTCACCCCGTCGGAGGTTCGGTCTCGTTCCCGTCCGACTCGGGCCCGCTTCTGGTGAAGGTGGGGCTGTCGTTCGTCGGTATCGCCAACGCGGAAGTGAGCATGAACTCGGAGATTCCCGGCTGGGACTTCGATGCCGTCCACGCCCACGCGAAGACCGTTTGGAGTGACGCCCTGGACCGCGTCCCGGTGGAGGGCGGCACGGCGGATGAGCGCACCATCTTCTACACCGCCGTGTACCACACGCTTCTGTCGCCGAACCTGTTCAGCGACTTCAACGGCGAGTATCGCGGCTTCGACGAAGTGGCGCACCGGCTGGGGACAGGCCACGCCCAGTACGCGAACTTTTCCGACTGGGACATTTACCGCAACACGGTGCAGTGGCATGCGCTGCTCTATCCGGACCAGACCAGCGGCATGATGGAGTCCCTGGTGCACGATGCCGAGCAGAGCGGCTGGCTGCCGCGCTGGCCCGTGGCCAACGACGTCTCGTACGTGATGGGCGGCGACTCCTCGGCCATCCTGCTCGGGAGCGCGCACGCTTTCGGCGCGCGTTCGTTCGATACGGCGTCCGCGCTGAAGTATATGATCAAGGGCGCCACGCGGCCGGGCGTGGGACTGTACAAGAAGGCGGAGCGGCCGGGGCTGGCCGATTATCTGAGGCTCGGCTACGTGCCGCTGGATGGCGAGGTCGGGGAGTCAGCGGCTTCGGTGACGCTGGAGTATGCCAGCGCGGACTTCGCCGTCTCGCGTTTCGCCGATGCGCTAGGAGACAAAGAAACCGCCGCGCGCCTGCTTCGTTCGGCACAGAACTGGCGCAAGCTGCTCGATCCGGAAACCCGCATGATCCGCCCGCGCTCGAGCGACGGCAAGTGGCTGGAGGGCTTTGACCCCGACCACCTGGCACCGCACCACACCACATGGGACAAGACGAACCAGATCGGTTTCGAGGAGGGATCGACTTGGCAGTACACGTGGATGATTCCGCACAATTACGCTGGGCTATTCCGCGCCATGGGTGGGAACGAGGCGGTCCTTCCGAAACTGGACAAGTTCTTCGAGAAGGTGGTGGGCTGGGGCACTCCGAACTTCACGGTGGCCAACGAGCCCGATTTCGTCGCGCCCTTCGCTTACCTTTGGGCCGGAGCGCCGTGGAAGACGCAGGAGGTTGTGGACCGCATTCGCCGCGAGGCGTTCAATACCTCTCCCGGCGGCCTGCCCGGAAACGACGACCTCGGCGCCACCTCGGGAGTGTACGTGTGGGGCGCGCTCGGTTTGTATCCCGTGATTCCCGGAGTGGGCGGGCTGGCGCTGGGGACGCCGCTCTTCCGGCGCGCTACGATGCCCGTGGGCGAAGGCCGCAGCCTCGAGATCGTCTCGAGTGGCGAGGGGATTTACGTTCAATCGGTGACGCTCAATGGCAAGCCGTATCCGAGCGCGTGGCTGCCGCTTGCGGCCCTATCGGCCCGGCGCAACCGGCTGGAGTTCGTGCTGGGGAAGCAGCCGAACAAAGAGTGGGCGACCGGAGCGGCCGACCTTCCGCCATCGTTCGATGTGCAATAGGCAGGCGGCTACTCGCGCGCACGCACCTGGGCCAGACGCTCGGCGAGGGCCGGCGCGAGACCGGCTTCCATTTCGGCGGTGATGAGTCCGGCCTGGTCCAGGTCTTTGAGATGCGCTTCGTCCTTGGCCCGAAAGCCTGTCCGCTTCATGCGGACCAGGTCTTCCAGAGGGATGAGCCGAAGCCCCTTGATCCTCCGGCAAGTCCCCAGGTCCGGCGCGGCTTCAGGATAAACGTGGACGCTTTTGGCGGACGGCTTCGCCGCCTGCACGAGCATGTCGACTCCGGCCACGTGCCGATGCTGGAGGCCAAACGGTTCCGCAGCCTTTGCGATCCTTTCCAGATCCTGGCGGCGTATGGCGATGTCGATGTCCTTCGTGAGGCGCCCGGATTCGGGATCTGACTCCTCGACGTACAGGCATTTCGCCAGCCCGCCGACGACCCGATAGTCCAGGCCGGCGGAAGAGAAGATCTTCTCGACCAGTTCTGCCAGATCGAACAGTCGCTCCACACGCGCCTCGAAGAGAGTGTTTACGAACACAGCCATGGATCGACCTCACTCTTCGCGGAGAGCGGTCACGGGGCTGAGAGCGGCGGCGCGGCGAGCGGGCACCCAGGCCGCGGCGAGGGCCACGGCGGCCAGGAGCGCGGCGGCGGCGATCAGCGTGAGCGGATCGTAGGGCTTGAGCCCGAACAGTAGCGACGCGGCGGCGCGCGAAGCCAGCAGCGTGAGCGCGGTCCCGGCGACGAGGCCCGCGGCCAACAAGAGCAGCGCTTCGCCGAGCACGAGCCGGATCACGCGGACTGGCCCGGCGCCGAGCGCGATGCGCACGCCGATCTCGTTGCGGCGGCGCGCCACCATGTAGGCGATGACGCCGTAGAGCCCCAGGGTCGCGAGCAGGGCGGCCAGAAATCCGAAGGCGCCGGTGAGCGTCGCCATGAGGCGCTCGCGCAGCAGGGAATCGTGGATGTAGCCCGAGAGCACATGGAACTCGATCTGAATGGCTGGATTCACTTCGGCCACGGTGGTCTTGACGGCGGTCATGATGTCGCCCATGGGGGCCGCGGCGCGCAGCACAAACGTGGTGTCGGTGCCGGGGGGCCCTTCCGGTTGGGCGATGGGGAGATACGCGATCGGACTGAAGTCCTCGCGCAGATCGTAATACTTCGTGTTCCGCACGAAGCCGACAATGCGGTAGACGGTGTCGGGCTTTCCGGCGTCCTCCAGGACGTTGAAGGTGCGGCCAACCGGGTTCTGGCCACCGAAGAAGGTGCGCGTGAAGGCCGGGTTGACGATGGCCACTTTGGGTGCGGGAGTCGCATCGCGCTCGTCAAAATCGCGTCCCGCGAGGAATCCGATCTCGAGGGTGCGAAAGTAGCCGGGGCTGACGCTGTCCATCATGGAGGACTTGCCTTCCTGGCCGGGGTTGGTGCGCACCAGGTCGTTCCACCCGCTGCCGCTCACCGGCGTGATCGAGACCTGGGCGCCCGAGACCACGCCGGGCCGCGCGGCCAGGCGCTGACGCAGCTCGTTGAACACGACGGCGCGGCGTTCCTGGTTGAAACCGAGCCGGGCGAGGTCGACGTCCACGGCGAGTACGCCGTCGGAGCGAAAACCCGGATCGAGGGTCATCAGGTTGTGCAGGGTCCGTACGAAGAGCAGGGCGCCGGAAAGTAACATCAGCGAGAGGGCGACCTGAATGGTCACCAGTGCGCGGCGCAGGCCGAAGCGGCGGCGTCCCGAAGTAATGGCGCGGCCTCCAGTGCGCATCGCCGCGGCGGGGCCGACGTGCGTGGCGGTGAGCGCCGGGGCCAGGCCGAACAGCGCGCAAGTAGCGATGGCGAGGGCGGCCGTGAAGGCCAGCACGCGCAGGTCGAGCCCGATGCCGATGAACAGCGCGTCGCCCGGCGTGCTGATCAGCGCGATGAGCCCGCGGCTGATCGCCTGCGCTAGGCCGACGCCGAGGGCGGCACCCATCACAGCCAGCAACAGGCTTTCGGTCAGGAGTTGGCGCACCAGGCGGGCGCGGGAGGCGCCGATCGAAAGCCGCACGGCGATTTCACGCTCGCGTACGCTGGCGCGCGCCAGCAGGAGATTCGCGAGGTTGGCGCAGGCGATCAGGAGGACCAGACCGGTGATGGCCAGGAGCAGCAACAACGGTTGCGAGCCGTACTCGCGCAGGTCGGACACGCCAGTCCCCGCGCTGGTCGCGACGACTTTGTTCGCGAGGTAGTGTTTGGCCGAATCGGCACGGTAGACTTCCGGAAGCGTGGCCTGCATCAGGGTGGGAGAGAGGGCCTGAAAGTAGGCACTGGCGCGTTCGGCGGTCCAGTCCGGCTTCAGACGTCCCACGACGGAAAGCCACCAGGCAGTGCGCTTCGGTATGCGGGCCTCTCCCGGAGCGGCGAGCAGGGAATCGGCGCACAGGGGAACGGCCACGTCGAAGCGGTGACCGACCTCGACGCCGAAGAACGTGGCCGGAGTCACGCCGACGATGGGAAATGCGTGGCCGTCGAGCAGGATGGTGCGGCTCAGAACGGAAGCGCCGCCTCCGAATTCCCGCTGCCAGAAGGCGTAGTCGAGAACGGCGCCGGGGTTCCCGCAGTCCGGTTGGTCGTCCGCGGACGTGAAGACGCGGCCGAGCACGGGCGTCACGCCCAGATTTCGGAAGAAGTCGCCGCTAGCGAAGAGACCCTGGGCGTAGCGCACTTCACCGCCCGAAGCCAGATTGAAACGGACCGCGCTCCAGGCGAGCACGCCGCTGAAGGCTTGCTGCCGGCGCTGGATCTGGTCCCACTGGGCGTAGGTGAACTGCGCGCTCCGGCTGGAGAACCAGCCGTTGAAGTGCGAGCCCTTTGCGAAGTGGACCGAGACGAGCTCTTCGGGCGCGTTGACCGGCAGGGTTCTGAGGCGGACGGCGTCGAGGAGCTGGAAGATGGCGGTGTTCGCTCCGATTCCGAGGGCCAGCGACAGTACCGCCGCCAGGGTGAAGCCCGGGCTGTGGCGAAGCTGGCGCGCTCCATAACGCAGATCCTGCAAGATGTCTTCGACGATGTTCACGCGCCTCGCGTCGCGGCACTGCTCCTTCTGGAACTCGAGGCCGTCCATGGCGCGCATGGCAGCGAGGCGGGCGTCCTCGGGCGAGGCGCCTTTCGCGATTTCCTCATCGATGCGGCGCTCGAGGTGGAACTGCATCTCGTCTTTGAGATCCTGCTCGACGCGGTTGCGGCGGAAGAGCGAACGCAGCCGCAAGGGAACTGTATAGAACCAGTTCTCGAATGCCATGGCTCAACCCTCCGCAAGACGGACCAGGTGGGAGATGGCCGACGAGAGGCGCTCCCATTGGGCGGATTCGCGCTCCAGGCGCTTGCGGCCGATGCGCGTAAGCGAGTAATATTTCGCCCGGCGGTTGTTGTCCGTGGCCTTCCACTCGGCGTGGATGAGGCCTTCCTGCTCGAGCTTGTGCAGGGCGGGGTAGAGCGAGCCGTCGCTCACCTGAAGGACATCGCCGGAGAACTGGCGCAGGCGCTGGCCGATGGCCCAGCCGTGGAGCGGCTCCAGGGCGAGGATTTTGAGGATGAGCAGGTCCAGGGTGCCTTGAACGAGGTCGGTTGGTTTGCTCATGATGTTCCCCCTCGGTAACCGAGTATAGGCGATCTCCTCTCGGTAAGCAAGGGGAGGGGAGTGCGGAGGAGTCAGGAGGCGGGAGGCAGGAGGCGCTATGCGCGCCGGCGTTCTCTTTCGAGGCGCTCAGCGAGAAAAACCTTGAGCAGGGACTGGTAGGGAACGTCCCGTCTGTTCGCAAGCACTTTCAGATCTTCGATCATGGAAACGGGCAGGCGCAGTGAGATGGTGCGAAGCGACGGTTTCAGATTGGGTAAACGGCGCGCTTTGGCGGCTTGCCAGTCGATGAATTCGGTGGAATCGTGTTGTGCCCAGAAGGCGCGCTCGTCCTCTTCTGAACGAAACTCAGGAACTTGCTTCTTGGTGCTTGCCATAGGATTCCTCCTCTCTGCGATTCATATCTCGTACCGAGATCACTCGAATGAGCTTGCGCCTGACGGTGAAGGCGACGAACAGATGCCGCCCGCGACTCGTCTGCCCCAGGGCGTAATACCTCTTTTCGGTCTTTGAATGGCGGACGTCGCCGCGCACGACCAGGGGCTGGTTGAAGAAAACATCTTCGGCTTCCTCCGGAGTGACCTGATGGCGCTCCCAGTTCTTCTGGGCATTCGAGTCGTCCCAGTCGAAGCCGGTACAGCCCTCCAGCGGGTCTCTTCGTGCCGCCACAATCATCAGTATACGATGGACATATACAGGCGGAGCGTGAGGGGTGGCCGCGGGTGCTACCATATTCTCTTACCCCCGATGGCGGAAACTCCTTTTGTCCATTTGCATCTTCACTCGGACTTCTCGCTGCTGGACGGCGCGTGCGAGATCACGAAGCTCGTGCAGACAGTGGCCGAGCAGAAGATGCCCGCGGTGGCGCTGACCGACCACGGCAATCTGTTTGGCGCGGTGCAGTTCTATAACGCCGCGAAAGCGAAAGGCGTGGAGCCGATCCTGGGCTGCGAGGTGTACGTCTCGCAGCAGGGGCGGCAAACGCGCTCCGACACGGACCGGTACAACCACCTCATCCTTCTGTGCGAGAACCAGGAGGGCTATCGCAACCTCATCGACCTGGTCTCGACCGCGTATCTGGAGGGGTTCTATTACAAGCCGCGGATCGACAAAGACCTGCTGGCGGGGCACTCCAAGGGGCTGATCGCGCTTTCGGCCTGCCTCAAGGGGGACATCAACGAGACGCTGCTGGGCGATCGGTACGAAGAAGCGCGGCGGCTGGCCTACCAGTACACGGATCTGTTCGGGCGCGGCAACTTCTTCCTGGAGCTGCAGGATCACGGTCTGGATCAGGACAAGGTGCTGCTGCCGCAAGTGGTCCGGCTTTCGCGCGACACCGGCATTCCGCTGGTGACGACCAACGACGCGCACTACCTGCACCGCGAGGACGCGCTTTCGCACGACATCATGTTGTGCATACAGACCGGCAAGACCATCAACGATCCGAGCCGGATGCACTGGAAGACGCAGGATTTCTATCTGAAGTCGCGCGCGGAGATGATGCAGCTTTTCGGCGAGGTGGAGGACGCGGTCGATCGCACCTGGGACATCGCGCAGCGCTGCCGCATCAAGCTGGAGCAGGTCAAGGAGCCGTTTCCGAAGTTCGAGGTCCCGCCGGAACACACCACCGATACCTACTTCGAATACATTGCGCGCAACGGATTCGAGCGGCGGCGGCCGCGTCTGGAGGCCCTGGCGGCGGCGGGGCGACTGAAGTATGCGCTGCCGCAGTACCTGGAGCGGTTGGATCGCGAGATCCAGATGATCGAGCAGATGAAGTTCACGGGCTACTTCCTGATCGTGTGGGACTTCATCCGCTTCTCGAAATCGAAGGGCATTCCCGTGGGGCCGGGGCGCGGGTCGGCGGCCGGCAGCCTGGTCAGCTACGCGATGGGGATTACCGACATCGACCCGCTGGAATACGGGCTCCTGTTCGAGCGCTTCCTCAACCCGGAGCGCGTGAACATGCCCGATATCGACATCGATTTCTGCACGCGGCGGCGGGGCGAGGTGATTCAGTACGTCACCGAGAAGTACGGGCGCGAGCAGGTGGCGCAGATCATCACCATCGGGACTCTGGGTGCGCGGGCGGCGATCAAGGACGTCGGGCGCGTGCTGGAGATGAGCTACAACGATGTGGACCGGCTCACCAAGATGGTCCCCAACGTTCTCAACATCTCGCTCGAAGACGCACTCAAGATGGAGCCGGGCTTCGCGGCGGCGGCGCAGAAAGACGACCGGGTGAAGCAGGTGCTGGACGTGGCGCGCAAGCTCGAAGGCATGGCGCGCAACGCCGGGGTGCACGCCGCGGGCGTGGTGATTTCTCCGCAGCCGCTGAAGGAACTGGTGCCGCTGTACCGCACCAACAAAGAGGAAATCGTCACCCAGTACGATATGAACGGTCTCGAGAAGCTGGGCCTTCTCAAGATGGACTTTCTGGGGCTGACGACGCTGACGCTGATCCACGATGCGCTGGGATTGATCGCGAAGCACAGGGGCGAGACGGTGGTGATTGAGGACGTCCCGCTGGACGATGCCGCGACTTACCAGATCTTCTCGAAGGCATTTACGAGTGGGATCTTCCAGTTCGAATCGTCGGGGATGCGGGATATTCTGCGGCGATACCAGCCGAGCCGCATCGAGGACTTGTGCGCATTGAACGCGCTGTACCGGCCGGGGCCGATACAGGGCGGGATGGTAGACGACTTCATCGAGCGCAAGCACGGCCGGCGCCCGGTGACTTACGATTTTCCGGAATTGAAGGAGCTGCTCGAGGAAACTTACGGGGTCATCGTTTACCAGGAGCAGGTGATGCAGATCGCGAACCGGCTGGCCGGGTATTCGCTCGGCGAGGCGGACATCCTGCGGCGCGCGATGGGCAAGAAGAAGGCCGAGGAGATGGCGAAGCAGCGCGAGCGGTTCCTACAGGGAGCGCTGGCGCGCGGGCACAACAAGAGAAAAGTCGAGAAGCAGTTCGAGCTGATGGAGCAGTTCGCCGGATACGGGTTCAATAAGTCGCACTCGGCGGCATACGCCTACCTGGCTTACATCACCGCCTACCTGAAGGCGCACTATCCGCTCGATTTTATGGCCGCGCTGCTGACTTCGGAAACCGGCAACACGGCCAAGGTGGTGAAGTACATCAACGAGTGCCGGGACATGGGCATTCAGGTGCTGCCGCCGGACGTGAACAAGAGCGATTGGAGCTTCACGCCGGACGGCAATGCGGTCCGCTTCGGGCTGGGCGCGATCAAGAGCCTGGGGCAGGGGGCGGTGGAGTCGATTCTGGCGGCGCGGCAGGAAGGCGGGGGATTCAAGTCGCTGTACGATTTTTGCGAGCGCGTGGATTTGAGCGGCGTGAACAAGCGGATGATCGAGAGCCTGATCAAGGCGGGCGCGCTCGATTCGCTGGCGCCGGTGAGGGCGCAGCTCTACGCCGCGGTGGAAGGCGCGATGGAGTTGGGGCAGAAAGCCTGGCGCGATCGCCAGAGCGGACAGGCGGGCCTGTTCGCGGCCATGTTCGGCGACACGCCGCCCGAGAAGCCGCTGCCCGATCTGCCCGAGTGGAGCTCCGATGAACGCCTGACGGGCGAGAAGGAAGTGCTGGGATTCTACGTGACGGGGCATCCGCTCGAGCAGTTCCGCGGCAAGATGGCGGACCTGGCTTCGCACGCGACGGACGGCCTGGAGGGCCTGGAGCGCGGGGTCGAGGTGACGCTGTGCGGCATCCTCACCAACATCCAGAAACGGCGCAACAAGGAAGGCAAGGTCTGGGGGGCGATGCAAC
Organism: Bryobacterales bacterium; assembly: GCA_963841635.1. Lineage (GTDB taxonomy): Bacteria > Acidobacteriota > Terriglobia > Bryobacterales > Bryobacteraceae > DASWZN01. The sequence continues at coordinate 3,924,320 of CAWJDO010000002.1, read as the reverse complement.
TGGAGGACCTCTCGGGCGCCATCGACGCGGTGCTGTTTGCGAACGGTTACGAGCGGCTGGCGGAGCACCTGGTGGAAGACAAAGCGGTGCTGCTCAAGGGCCTGGTGCTGCCGGAGGAAGGCGCGCCGCCGAAGGTTTCCATTCAGGATCTGGTGCCGCTGGAGCTGGCGGGGATATCGTTTCCGAGCCTGATCTCGATCCGCGTGCCGCTGGGCCGGGCGGCGGAGTTGCCGGCGGCGCTGGGCGAACTGTTCCGGCGCAAGGCGGGGGAGACTTCGGTGAGGCTGCGCCTCGAGAAGGCGCGGGACTTTTCGCTGCTGCTGGATGTGGCGGAGAGGGTGCGGCCGGACCGCGAATTCCAGGCCGAAGTAGCGCGGCTGTGCGGGGCGGAGGCCCTCGAAGTGCTGGCGAAGTAAGGGACGGACGCCGTTTACCGATTCTTCGCCGCCATTAGCCGAAAAGCCCGCTCCCCGGTACCTCGGGGATGTTAGGCTCTTTACGGGAGCGGGTTTATGAGACATCAACGGGCAGGCGTGCTATTCGGGAGCGTGGTTCTGGCGGTGGGAGTCATTCTCCTGCTGAACCAGCAGGGGCTCGTGGACGCCGGGCAGGTATTCCGCTTCTTCTGGCCGGTGGTGTTTCTGGCCGCGGGCCTGCTTTCGTTGACGCGGTCTACCGCGAGCGGCGGCAGGGTCTGGGGCGGCATCCTGACGACGGCCGGAATCCTCATGTTTCTCGACCGCCTGGGCTATGCGCGGTTTTCATTTCACGCGCTGTGGCCGCTGGTGCTGATCGGGGTAGGGATTACCCTGGTGTGGCGCACTCTGGAGGGCAACGCACCGGTCTCCTCGGATCCGGTTCCGGACGCGAACCTGGTAAACCAGTTTGCGGCGTTCGGCGGCGGCGAGCTCAAGAGCGATGCGAAGGACTTCCGGGGCGGGGAAGTGCTGACCGTCTTCGGCGGCTACCAGGTGGATTTGCGCAAGGCCGCCATCGCACGCAGCCCGGCGATTCTGCACGCCAACGCGATGTTCGGCGGGATCGAGATCCGGGTCCCGCGATCCTGGCGCGTGGTGCTGGACGGCCTCCCGCTGCTGGGAGGGTACAGCGACGAGACGGAGCATCCCGATGCGCAGGGCGGTGCGCCGGTGCCGGAGTTGATCGTCAAGGGATTCGCGTCGTTCGGCGGCGTGGTAGTCAAGAATTGAGGCGGCGTGCACCCGATCCTGGCCGATCCGCGAAGGCTGGCGCTGTATCTGGCGGCGTGGATTCCGCTAGTGCTGCTACTGGCCGGCGTGCTCGCTTCGACCGGGGACTTCACTTGGGTTCAGGCGGGCGAGCTGACGGTCCCGATGTCGGGCGTCTACGCGTTTGTGTGCCTCTCGGCATGGTATCTGTGCCGCTTCCTACCGTTGCGAAACTCGGCCCTGTTCTATGTGCTGGGGACCGTCAACGCGGCCGCCGCGGCTAGCAGTGCAATCTGGGCGGGCGCCATCGGATGGGCGATGGCGGCGGGACTGGGCCTGGAAGCGCCGTATCTGCGGCAGCGGCCGATCCTGTTCGGAGCCGGGTTCCTGCTGTTCGATCTGGCGGCCGCGTTTCACTATGCGCTGATCGCATTCGAGTCATCGCGGCAGGCGCAGGAGCGGGCGATGCAGGCGAGCATTCTGGCGCGCGAGGCCGAGCTCAGGGCGCTGAAGGCGCAGATCGATCCGCACTTCCTGTTTAACAGCCTGCACTCGATCAGCGCGCTGACGACCTCCGACGCGGCGAAGGCGCGGGAGATGTGCGTGCTGCTTTCGGATTTTCTGCGCAGCAGCCTGAAGATGGGCGATCGCGAGCGCATCCCGCTGAGCGAGGAACTGGCGCTGGCGCGGAGCTTCCTGGCGATCCAGCAGATACGTTTCGGCTCGCGGCTGCGGCTGGAGGAAGACGTGAACGATGGCGTGACGAATTGCCTGGTGCCGCCGCTTCTGTTGCAGCCGCTGGTGGAGAATGCCGTGACGCACGGCGTGGCGACGCGGGTGGACGGCGCGTCGATCCACATTGAGATTTCGCGGGCGGGAGAGAGGGTGGCGATCCGGGTGGAGAACACGTTCGACAAAGACGCGCGGCGGCGGCGGGGCGGGTTGGGGATGACGAACGTGCGCAAGCGGCTCGAGGTTTGCTACGGAGACGCCGCCAGCATGGAGGTCCGCGAAATTGGGGACCGGTTCCGGGTGGATTTGCGGTTTCCGGCGGAAGCGGCTAGCGAGGCCACTAGCGTGGCGGCCACCGCGCCTCCGGCGCAACGGGTCGACGGAGAAGGCGACGCAGGGGACGAAGAAGGGGACACGAAATGAACTTGATTCGTGCGGTGATTGTGGATGACGAAGAGCTGGCGCGGCAGGTGGTGCACGAGATGCTGTTGCCGCATCCCGAGGTGGAAGTAGTGGCCGAGTGCGCCAACGGATTCGACGCCGTCAAGGCGGTCGCCGAGTTGAGCCCGGACCTGCTGTTCCTGGACGTGCAGATGCCCAAGCTGGACGGGTTCGAGGTGTTGGAGCTGATCGGGCCGGACATCGCCGTGGTGTTCCTCACCGCATACGATCAGTACGCGCTGCGGGCTTTCGAGGTGCATGCGGTGGACTACCTGCTCAAGCCGTTCGATGCCACTCGGTTCGACGCGGCGCTGGAGCGGGCCAAGGAGCGGCTGGGAACGAAGATGCCGCCGCCGGTGGATCTGTCGGCCGCGGCGCGCGCGCCCTCGGAGTACCTGGAACGCATCGTGGTGCGGGACGGCCCTAAGGTGGACATCATTCCCTGCGACAGGCTCGACTATGCGGAGGCGCAGGACGACTACGTTCTGCTGCGCAGCCAGGGAAAGAACTACCTCAAGCAGGAGACCATCTCGAACCTGGAGACTTCGCTCGATCCGGCGAAGTTCGTGCGGATTCACCGCTCCTACATTGTCAACCTGGAGCGCATCGCGAAGATCGAGCCTTATACGAAAGACAGCCGGGTAGCGGTGCTGGGCGACGGGACGAAGCTGCCGGTCAGCCGGTCGGGGTATGCGAGGTTGAAGGAGCTGCTGGGGGAGACGTAGAGGCGCGCTGGCGCGCGCCGCTCGTTGCTCGTTGCCCGTCGCTCCTCGCAAAATCGGAAGGGTTCGGAGGGTGTTGCGCTTCGCGCCTTGGGGCTACAGCTGCCCTGCTTCGTTTCAGGAAGTTGGACGGAGGCGGGTCTGGAGACCCGCTGCAGGACTGGAGTCCCGCCCCACCGTCTTGCCGGAGTACAGCATGCGGACGAAGTCGGCGGGCTTCAGGAAGCCTTTTCCGAATTTGTCGTCGTAGGGCTTGGTGGGCTCGGCGGCTACGACCTGGTCGAGGGTCTGGCCGGCGCTGACCAACTTCGACACGCGGTCGTTCACGGCGGCGAGCATGTCGCGGAAGGCGCGGAGGTCGTCTCGCCTGGCTAGCGGGCCGTGGCCGGGGATGATCTTCGTCTTCCGGTCCACCGCTTTAATCATGAGGTCCGCGGCCGCGACCATGCCTTCGATGGAACCGTCGGCCGAGTAGTCGATAAACGGGTACATGCCGTTGAAGAACAGATCGCCGGTGTGATACACGTTCTCGTTTACAAATTGGACCGTGGTGTCGCCATCGGTATGGGCGGGTGGCAGGTGCCGGTAAATGACGACCTCGTGGAGTTGCGTCAATGCCCCGGCGTCCGCGAACCCGTGGTCCGGGCGGCCTGCGGGATCGAGTGGCGGGAGATCGCGATTCAGGAAGGCGTTGTGCTGGGTTGTGCTGAGACGCTTCGAGACGTTGTAATGCGCGATCATGTAGGCGCCCGCCCGCCTCAGCCGCTCATTGCCGCCGACGTGATCCAGATGGTAGTGCGTGTTGATGAGATGCGTGATGCGCCCCGGGCCGGCCGTATGGGCCAAGTGCTGCACGGCCTCGGCGGTCTGAGGGAGGCCGCTATCGACCAGCAGCAGTCCGTCATCACCGAAACGGAGCACGGCTATGTTCCCTCCTGCGCCGCTGAGCAGGCTCAGCCCATACGAGACGGTTTCGAGTTTGAGGGCGGGTTGGTTCTGCGCGGCTGCGCGGGAGGCAAGCCAGAAGGCCGGCTCCGCCGAGGAGACGAACTGGAGCAGCTCACGGCGAGTGAGTCGGGGCATGGTGGCCATTGTATCGGAAAGATCTGGCCCGCTTGCTCACGCGCGCGGTTCGGTGCTCCGGGCCGGCGCGTCGCTCTTGGAGAAGAGCCTCGCCGTGACGTACAGCGCCGAGAGCGTGAGGGCGATCAGAACGGCCTGCTGCCAGGGGTTGACCATCGAGCGATTGCCCATCGCCGCCAGTCCTATAAAACAGAAAAACAGGTGCGCGCAGAAGACCTGGATGGAGGCGCGGCCCAGCAGCACCAGGGGTGCGATGGCCAGGCGCGCCAGCGGGCGCTGAAAACGAATCGCGAGCGCGGCGATGGCCGCGAAGTTGACCAGCCGCATGGCTCCGGAATGCCACTTGTCGAACATGATCTCGAAGTTCCCCAGCTCGATGCCGTTGCCCACCATCCAACGGAATACCAGAAGGACCGGAGCGAGGAACATGGCGGGAACGGCGATCCGCCGCGCCCACTTCTCGACCGGGAGCCGCCCCTCGGCCCAGCGCGTGCCGCACCACAGGCCGAGCAGCCACAGGAACTGCCAGGCCCAGAGGTCGAACGCGCCCAGGTCGCTCAAGGGAACCCGCAGTCCGGCGTTACGGCAGAGGAAATCGTACAGCGCCTGCCGGAAGCCGAATTGCGCTGCAAGCCAGAGCGCGAAGCCCCCGGCAAGGATCGGCTTCCATCCGATGCGGCTGGCCAGGAAGAACGCGACCATCGACATGGCGAGGAAAAGGATGTACAGCGGGAGGATATCGAGCAGCGCCGGCCGGTAGATGAGAAGCGCGGCGTCGAGGAAGGCGCGGTTCGGACCGGCGGCAAAGTAGAAATCGAGCAGGTTGTAGAGACCGGGCCGGCGCCCGGGCGAGGCGAAGCGCGCCGCCACCAGGAAGGCGAAGGCGATGAGCAGGAGATGGTAGCCGTAGAGCCGCAAGGTGCGTTTCGCCAGCTTGCGATACATTGCGGCATCGCCTTCACGCTGGGCCAGCCCGTGGTAAACCCTGCCGGTGAAGAGCGCCGAAAGGAAAATGAACCCCTCGGAGGCGGACACGAATCCGAGCGGTTGATTCGTGAAGACGCTGGCGATGGTGGGCAGGTGGGTCAGCGTCATCCAGACCAGCATCAGGCCGCGGAGGGCGTCGAGCTCCGGCCGGCGCTTGATCTGTTTGCCGGGCCCGACAACATTCAACGGCTGGACTGCTGGGCTCATCCCTTTCCCCTCTGGCCCGATCTTCGCACAACGCCGGTACTGTTTGGACGTCTGGCGCGGGCCGCGGGTTATCGGCGTTTCAGAACAGCAGGCGCAAGGAGAACTGAAATGTCCGGGGCGCGTTCCATTGGGTGACGTTGTTGTCGAAGGACGAGGTGGAGGGCAGGTAGGTCTGGTCGGCCACCAGCCAGTTCACGTTGTTCAGGAGGTTGATGGATTCGGCGCGGAACTCGGCGCGCAACCGGTCAGTGAGGGTCACGGCCTTGCGCAGGCCCAGGTTCAAGTTGAAGGCGCCGGGGCCGGTGAACATGCGCCGCTGCAGTGTGCCGAGCGCCCCAGGGGCGGGCTCCGCAAAAGCACCCGCGGGTGCGTTCACGTAGCTTACGGCGCCGCCGGAGCCTTTGCGGATCCGCAGGAATTGACGGATCTGGCCCGCGGTCAGGGAGGTCGCTACCGTGTTCTCGGTGGAATCGGCGATCGAGGCGAAGGTGCCGAGTCCGGAGAGCAGCGAAAATGGCGAACCGGATTGAGCGATCACGATTCCGGCGACGCTCCAGCCTTTCAGGAGGCGGTTCCTACGCGGGGCAGGGAGGTCCCAAAGCGCGGCGGCCTTGAAGGCGTGAGTCAGGTTGAACGGCGACGGCGCCCATTCGAGGGACGGGTTGTGCAGGTTCAGATACGGATCGATGGCGCCGGGCCGGTAGTCGTCCAGGGTGCTCAGCACTTTTGAAAAAACGTAGCTGGCGGTGAGGTCGAGGCCGCGCGCGGCATGGCGGGCGACGGTCACCTGCAATGCGTCGAAGCGCGAAACACCGAGTTGCGACAACAGATCGATGCCTTGAGGCGCCAGCGGATTCCCGAGGAAGTTGTAATTGAAGGCGTTGTTATATCCGTGGCCCTGGTACCAGCGCGCCAATTCACCCGCCTGACCGGTAAGGATGAGGGCGTGCGCGTAGGGGTCGCCAAGTCCGCCGTTCACCAGCCCGGGGAATCCGCTGGTGGGGGCGCCGCTCTTCAGGGCTGCCTGGACCTCGAGGAAGGTCGCGAGAAAATCCGGGGACATCATGACCTGATTTCGGTTGATGGAGCGCGGTCCTTCCTCGAGGCGATTGCCGATATAACGGACGTCCACCTGAAACCCCTTGAGAGCGGACTCCACACCGACGTTCCAGTATTTGACGTTGGGGGTGCGGATGTTCCAGTCGATCGCGTAGACCGGTCCCGGCTGCTGGTGGTAGCCGTTGGCGAAGGCGAGCAGCGAGGCCAGCGTCAGGCTCGATGGCAGGACGGGCGCGGGGGTCGGCGGCGCCTGGGACAGCGGGACGCTCAGGTCCGTGAACAGGTTGAAGCTCTGAAATGGGTTCTGGAGCGCGTAGATGCTGAGGTTCGGCAACAGGGCGTCGTTCAGATAGGCGATGTTGAAACCGCCGCGCGCTACGAGCGGCAGCCTGGCGGAGGGCTTCCAGGCCAGGCCCACGTAGGGAGAGTAGTTGTCGAAATCCTTCCGGTAGAACGGCTGCGAGTGCGAGGCGAAGGCGAGAGTCAGGTTCTGATCGTAGACCGCGTCGGAAGCGGTGCCGGAGAGCACGGGGATGATGGCGGCGCCGGTCTGCTCGTTGGGGCGCGAGAGGTAGTCGTACCGGAGTCCCAGGCTGATGGTGAGGGAGGGGAGCAACTTCCAGTTGTCGTGCAGATAGCCCGAGATCATGTTCGCGGAAAGCCTGCTGCGCGCCGGGGAGGCGCTGGAGTATCCCGAGGTAGGCGATGCGATGTTGAAGCGCTGATCGATCTGCGAGATGGTGCCCTGAGCGATGTCGTTGACCAGGTAGCGCGGGACGGTGAGTGAGTCGAGCGGGCCGTTGTTGGAGCCGACGGAGTTCAGCCGGTATTGCTGGATCCAGAGGCCGGCTTCGAGGATGTGCTTGCCGGCGATCCAGGTAAGGTTGTCCTGGTAGCCGTACTGGTGGTCGGCGCGGCGCTGGGGGTCGAGACCGGCCATGGGCTGGCTGACCGCGACCGCCGGGTCGCCCAGGATCGCGATGAAGCCGAAGCGCGAGCGTAGCGAATTGCGGAAGTCGATATCGGCGAGATTGGCGGCGGCGCGGACCTCGTTGGTCAGGCGCGCGGTGGGAGACCAGCGCCAGGATGCGGAGTAGAAGGGCGCGGAGAGGCCGATCATGGTGGTCGGTTTGGGGCCGAAGACGGAGGAATCGGCGGGATCGTCCGTGGTGCCGCGGCGGTCCGCGAAGGTCAGGCTGAAGCTGTGCGTCTGGGAGCGCAGGTAGTCGAGGCGAGCCAGTGCGATCTGGGTGGTGCTTCCGTTGCTCTGGGTGCCGCGGTAGGCGCCCGACGGGGCCGACGGGATGAGCGCGAGGACCTGCTGCATTAGAGGATCGCGGCTGGTGAGGGGCGCGGCGGGCACGATGCCGGTGCGGGTTACGGTGGAGCGGTCGAGGTCGGCTTCGTAATTCAGGAAGAAGAACAGACGGTCCTTCTTCAACGGGCCGCCGAGGCTTGCGCCGAGTTGGTTGAGGCTGGTGGCGGACGGCGTGTTGCGGCTGTTGTCGGCCCAATACTGCGCGGCGGTCGGCGATGGGAGGGCCAGCCAGTACGCCGCGCCGTGAACCGAGCGGCCGCCACGAGGCGTGCTGAAGGCGATCTGGGAGCAGCCGCAGCCCTCGATGGAGCCGGTGACGACGGTGGCCTCGTCGACTTGATCCGTGCGCAGCCGGAGTCCGGCGGGGCCTACGTTCATGCCGTCGTACGCGATGTTGGCGAGAGAGGCGGATTCGCCGTAGATGGCCAGCGGCGCGCGGCCGTTGTTCTGGACGCCGGGAAGCGTCTGGGCGAGGTAGAGCGGGTCGCGCCGCGGGAGGGGAAGTTGGCCCATCTGGCGGTCGCTGGCTGTGAGCGCGACGGCGACGTCGTCTGTCTGGAGCGATTGCGGCGGGGCCCGCCCATCGATACGTTCATCGCCCCCGATGAAGATGGGCGCGAGTGAGGTCTCTGCGGCGGGCGCTATCCGGATGTCTTTCAGCCCGGTGGCGGCGGAACCGTTGGTGGGGTGCGGAGCCTGCACGGTGAGGTCGTAGGACATCGGCATCAGCGCCGGAAAGAAGAACGATCCGTCGCGGGAGGTGATGGCGTAGAGGACGACTGGCGCTTCGACGCCAATCAACGTCAGGCGCGCGCCCGCCGCGGGCTTGCCGTCGTGGTCCTCCACCTTTCCGGAGAGCTTTCCGGTGGCCTGGAACGCGGACGCCGCGCATGCGAGCGAGAGACAGAGGATGCACGTGCGCAGCGATCGAACCATCCACCCAGTGTAGTGCGTCGCAAATGTCGAGCGGCATGAGCAACTGAAGACGAGCGGTGGGACAGGCACGAATTTCGCAAGTGCGGCGAAATTCGAGCCAGTCCCGGGTTCGCCGCCACCACACTAAAGCGGCTGTTGGGAGCGGAGGCTATCTCACCGGCCCGATGCGCTCCAGCGGCCAGTAGACGAACACCGCTTTGCCATAAATACAACTGCGGGGGACCAGGCCCCAGTTACGGCTGTCGTTGGAGGAGTTACGGTGGTCGCCGAGGACGAAGTAGTGTTCCGACTCGACGGTACGGGCGGGCATGGAGAGGGTGTCGCGGTATCGCTCCGGCACATAGTCCTCGGCCAGGCGCTTGCCGTTGAGGAACACGGCTCCGTGGTCGATCCAGACTGTGTCGCCGGGGATGCCGATCACGCGCTTGATGTAGGACTTGGTCTGATCGCCGGGATACCAGAAAACCACCAGGTCGCCGCGGTGGGCGTCCTCGATTCCGAACCAGTAGATGAATTTGTTGACGAAGATGCGCTCCTGGTCCTCGAGGCCCGGCATCATGCTGGTGCCTTCGACCTTGACCGGCTGGTAAATGAAGATGATCACCACGATAGCGATGACGATCGCTACCCCCAGGTCGCGGAGCCAGGTGAGGATCATTCCCAGGACGGATCGGCGCCTCGCGGCGGGTGGGACGGGGGCCTGACTGGGGTGCTCTTCGCTCATCTCGCGTGGAGACTTGGCTCGTTCTCATTATAAGGGACGATGGCTGAGGGTCATGGGTAACGGGTGGGGGTAACGGGTGGGGGTCCGCTTGCTTACGCGCGCGGCTCGGTGCTGGGGTGCGCGCGCGGTTCTGGTGGCCACCGCGAGGGGGTAGGATAAAGCTTATGATTCGCATCGTTTGTTTGCTTGTTGCGGTGGCGATGGCGGCGCTGCCTGCCGACGCTCCCCGGAAGGCGTTCCCATACGCGTATGACCAGCACGACTTCGCCAACGGATTGCGGCTGGTCACCATCCCGACGGATTACCCGAACGTGGTGTCGGTGTTCATTGTGGTGCAGACCGGCTCGCGGAACGAGATAGAGCCGGGCAAGAGCGGATTCGCTCATCTGTTCGAACACCTGATGTTCCGCGGCACGGCTACGTATCCGCCCGAGAAATACCAGGCCACGCTGAAGGCAGCGGGCGCGGCGTCGAACGCCTTCACCACCGATGACTTCACCGCGTATCACACCACCTTCTCGAAGGAAGACCTGGAGACCGTGCTGCGGATGGAGGCGGACCGGTTTCAACATCTGGAATACGCGCCCGCGGTGTTCCGGACCGAGACGCTGGCCGTGTTGGGCGAGTACAACAAGAACAGCGCCAACCCGATTTCGAAGATGTTCGAGGTGCTGCGGGACACGGCGTTCGAGCGCCACACCTACAAGCACACGACGATGGGGTTCCTGCGCGATATCCAGGACATGCCCAACCAGTTCGATTACAGCCGCACCTTTTTCGACCGCTACTACCGGCCTGAGTACGTGACGGTGATCGTGGCCGGAGATGTGACGGCGGACGCGACGCGCGGGCTGGTAGAGAAATACTGGGGCGAGTGGAAGCGGGGGAGCTACCGGGCCGAGATTCCGGCGGAACCGGCGCAGGCGGGTCCGCGAACCAATCACGTCGATTGGCCCACGCCGACGCTGGCCTGGGTCGCCGTGGCCTTCCGCAGTCCTGCTTACACGGACGTAGACAAAGACCAGGCGGCACTGGACCTGATCAGCTTCCTGGGTTTCTCGGAAAGCTCGGAATTGTACCGGAAGCTGGTGATCGAAGAGCAGAAGGTCGATCTGCTGGGCGCGGACGGCTCGGATCACGTCGATCCCTGCCTCTTCACGGTGTTTGCGCGGGTGAAGAAGGACGCGGACATAGATGGGGTGCGGGATGCGATGGTCGCGACGGCGGACGGTTTCAAGGACCAGCTCGTTCCGGCGGCCCGCCTGGAGGCGGTGAAGAAGCACCTGCGATACAGCTTCGCGCTCCGTCTCAACAACAGCGAGGCGGTGGCGCAGACCGCGGCGCGGTATGTCGAGCTGCGGCGCACGCCGGAGACGGTCAACCGGCTGTACGAGGTGTACGACTCGGTGACGCCGGAAGACATACGGGCGGTGGCGCGGAAGTATCTGGTGACGGACGGCAGAACGATCGTGACTTTGACCGGAGGGAAGGCGAAATGAAAGCGCTCGCGATGGCGGCTCTGACGGTGGGAATGCTGGCGGCCGCGCCAGGACCGAAGGTGGTCACTTTGCCGGGCAGCTCTCCCCTGGTTACCTTCCGGATCGTGTTCCTGACGGGCGCGGCGGAGGATCCGGCGGCGAAGCCGGGCGCGGCGGCGCTGACCGCGGCCATGCTGGCGCGGGGCGGGACTCGGGAGATGAGTTACAAAGAGATCGTCGACGCGATGTTTCCGATGGCGGCCTCGGTCGCCGACCAGACCGACAAAGAGATGATCGTGTTCACCGGGACGACGCACGTGGACAACCTGGAGGCCTATTACGCGCTGCTGCGGTCGATGCTGCTCGATCCCGGCTGGCGCAAGGAGGATTTCCAGCGCCTGCGTGACGATGCGGTGAACTACCTGCAGGTGTCGCTGGCCGGCAACAACGATGAGGAACTGGGCAAGGAGGTTCTCTACAACGCGATCTATTCCGGACATCCGTATGGCCACGACAACGTGGGGACGGTGTCGGCCTTGAAGGCGATGACGATCGCGGACCTGCAGCAGTTCTACAAGGAGCACTTCACGCAGGCGAACCTCGTGATCGGGCTGGCTGGCGGCTATCCGAAGGGCTTCGCGGAGCGGGTGAAAGCGGATTTCTCGAAGCTGCCGGCGGGCGAGAAGAAGTCCGGTGCGGTGCCCGAGCCGAAGGCGATACACGGCACGCACATAACTATGGTCGAGAAGAATACGCGGTCAGTGGCGTACTCGATCGGGTTTCCTTTGGACGTCCGGCGGGGCGATCCGGACTTTCCGGCGCTGCTGGTGGCGCAGTCCTATTTCGGACAACACCGCGAGAGCGGCGGGCGGCTGTTCGCGCGGCTGCGAGGGGAGCGGGGGCTGAACTACGGCGACTACGCGTACATCGAGTACTTTCCGCGCGGCATGTTTATTTTCGAGCCGGAGCCGAACCTGGCGCGGCACCGGCAGATCTTTCAGGTCTGGATACGACCGGTGGAGCCGCCGACCGCCCAGTTCGCATTGCGGGCCGCGATGTTCGAGATGGACAAGCTGATCCGTGACGGAATCAGCGCGGAGGATTTCGAGCGCACGCGGCTGTTCCTCAGCAAGTATGTGAACCTGCTTACAAAGACCAAGAGCGCGGAGCTGGGATACGCGATCGACAGCGGCTTTTACGGAATCCCGGAGTACAACACGTACCTGAAGCAGAGCCTGGCGAAGCTGACGGTGGAGGACGTGAACCGGGCCATCCGAAAGCACCTGCGATCGACGGACCTTCAGGTGGTGGTGGTCGCAAAGGACTGCGCGGCGCTGAGGGCGAAGTTCCTGGCGAACGAAGTTTCGCCGATGAAGTACAACTCTCCAAAACCGCCGGAGGTGATGGCGGAAGATAAGATCATCGAGAGCTGGCGCTTGGACTGGAAGCCTGAAAATGTGCGGGTGGTGCCGGTGGAGGGGGTGTTCGAGTAGGGCGCGAAAGGCCAAAACAATACTGGCCACGAATGAACACGAATGAACGCGAATAAGAAAGACGAAAAAGGCCTTGTTGCTTTTATTCGTGTGCATTCGTGTTCATTCGTGGCCATTGTCTTTTGTGTTTGGGAGTCCAGATGAGAGCACTTTTGCTGACCGAGTACATGCATTTGGAGATGGCCGATTTTCCGGAGCCGGAGGTCGGGCCGAACGATGTTCTGGTTCAGGTGCGGGCGTGCGGGATTTGCGGTAGCGACGTCCACGGGATGGATGGTTCGACGGGCCGCAGGATACCACCGGTGGTGATGGGGCATGAGGCGGCAGGTGTTATCGTCCGCGTAGGGCGGGATGTGAGTGAGTGGGTGGCGGGCGACCGCGTCACGTTCGATTCGACGGTGAGCTGCGGGGCGTGCTACTTCTGCCGGCGCGGCGAGGTCAACCTGTGCGACCGCCGGCAGGTGCTGGGCGTTTCTTGCGGCGACTACCGGCGGCACGGGGCGTTCGCGGAGTATGTCGCCGTCCCCACGAACATTTTGTACCGTTTGCCGGAATCGCTGTCGTTCGATCGCGCGGCCATGATCGAGGCTGTCTCGGTGGCCGTGCATGCGGTGAATCTGACTCCGCACGCGCTGGGGGACACGGCGGTGGTGGTGGGGTGCGGGATGATCGGCCTGCTCACGATCCAGGCGGCTCGAAGCGCGGGGTTCGAGCGCGTGATCGCGATCGACGTGGACGAGGCCAGGCTGCGAATGGCGGCCGGCGCGGGCGCCGCGATCGTCTTGAACTCGAGCACGGGCGACGCTCCGGCCGCGGTGATTGCGGCGACGGAGGGGCGGGGCGCGGATGCGGCGCTCGAAGCGGTGGGGGCGACCGATCCGATCCGTACGGCGATCGCGTGCGTGCGTAAGGGCGGCGCCGTGACGCTGATCGGCAACTTCAGCCCGCAGGTGGACGTGCCGCTTCAGTCGGTGGTCACGCGGCAAATTCGCTTGCAAGGATCGTGCGCGTCCTCCGGTGAATATCCGGCTTGCATACGGCTGCTTTCGAGCGGCGCGATCCGGGTGGACGGGCTGATCAGCGCGCGCACTCCGCTCGAGCAGGCTGCGTCGTGGTTTGACCGGCTGTATCGGCGCGAGGCGAACCTGATGAAAGTCATCGTGCAGCCATAAGAGAGGAGCGGCGGTTATGGGTGAGTTCTTCGATCTGAGCGGGCGCGTGGCCCTGGTCACTGGCGCCAGTCGCGGGCTGGGACAATATTTCGGGCGGGCGCTGGCGCGAGCGGGCGCGGACCTGGTGATCACGAGCCGCACGCTGGCGTCGCTCGGCGATTTTCAGAAGGAAGTGGAAGCGCTTGGGCGGCGCGCGATGCCGGTGGCGCTCGACGTGCGCGACTTCGGCAGTATCCAGAAGATGGCGGAAGCGGCCGAGGCGGCGTACGGGAAGATCGACATCCTTGTGAACAACGCGGGCTGCAACGTGCGCAAGCCGGCGCTCGAAGTTACTCCGGAGGACTGGGACCTGATCGTGAACACGAACCTGCGCGGTACGTTCTTCGTGGCGCAGGCGATCGCGCGCAAGATGCTTCCGCGAGGGTACGGGCGGATCGTCAACATCGGTTCCGTGACCAGCGTGTTCGGGTTCGCGGGTCTGGCGCCGTACAGCGCGAGCCGCGGCGGCGTGAAGCAGTTGACGATGAGCCTGGCGGACGAGTGGGGCGCGCAGGGGATCACCGTGAATTGCCTGGCGCCGGGGTGGTTCCGCACGGAACAGAACAAAGTGCTGTACGAGAACCAGGCCTGGGTGGAATACATCACCGACCGGATCCCGGTCAAGCGGCCGGGGCGTCCCAACGACCTGGACGGCGCGATCGTCTTCCTGGCGTCGGAGGAGAGCCGTTACGTGACGGGCCAGACTCTGTTGGTCGACGGCGGCATCACCACAGGAGCGACGAAAGCGCTGGTTCCGGCGAAGTCATGACACGCGCGTTTGTGGCCCTGGCCGCCGCCCTCGCACTGTCGCCTTCGGCGCCCACGGACATCTACAGACCGCGATTTCACTTCAGCCCCGCGAAGAACTGGACCAACGATCCCAACGGCCTGGTTTACGACGGGTCCGAGTATCAGCTGTTCTTCCAGTTCAATCCCTTCGGCGATCAATGGGGGCACATGAGCTGGGGGCACGCCGTCAGCAAGGACCTGAACGGGTGGCGGGAGCTGCCGGTAGCGCTGGCGGAGGAGAAGGGCGTCATGACCTTCTCCGGGTCGGCCGTGGTGGATTCGCGGAACACGAGCGGATTCGGCAAGGACGGCGTTGCGCCGCTGGTTGCCATCTACACCGGGCACAGCCCCGGCCTGCAGACGCAGAACATCGCGTACAGCACGGACCACGGACGCACCTGGACCAAGTACGCGGGCAACCCCGTGATCGACATCCACGCGGCGGAGTTCCGCGATCCGATGGTGTTCCGGCACGAGGCATCGCAGCGCTGGATCATGGTGGTCTCTCTTGCCACGGCCCACCAGGTGCGCTTCTACTCGTCGACCGATCTGAAGGCGTGGGTGCGGCTCAGCGAATTCGGGCCGGCCGGGGCGCAGGGCGTTCCCAACTGGGAGTGTCCGAGTTTTTTCGAGTTGCCGCTGGCGAACGTCAAGGGGGAGAGCAGGTGGGTTCTGGTGGTCGGCGTCGGCGACCACGCGGCGGCGGGCGGGTCCGGCACGGAGTACTTCGTGGGCCGGTTCGACGGGGAGAAATTCGTCAACGAGAATTCCGCGCAGGAAGTGCTGTGGGTCGATCGCGGCGCCGATTTCTATGCGGCACAAACGTGGTCCGGCATCCCGCCCGCCGATGGACGGCGGATCCTGCTCGGCTGGATGGCCAATTGGGAATACGCCGCTAAGTTGCCGACCAGCCCCTGGCGCGGGCAGATGACGTATCCGCGTTCGCTCGAACTGGAGAAGAGCGCGGAGGGCATCCGGCTGGTGCAGAATCCGGTTCGCGAGATCGAGCGGCTGCGTGACGCGCCCGTTCAACTGAAGGACGCTTCGCTGGCGAAGGCGAACGCAGTGCTTGCTGGCCGCGAGTGGTCCGAGACTCTCGATATCGAGGCGGAGTTGCGGACGGGCGGGTCGCAGGACGCGGGCGTCGAGCTGCGGCAGGGAGCTGCGCATGGGACGCGGATCGGGTACGACGCAGGCAAGGGTGTTGTGTATATCGACCGCAGGCGTTCCGGCGCTCTCACGATTCATCCCGAGTTCGCCGCGAGGCACGAAGCGCCGCTCAGACTTCGGGACGGGGTGCTGCGGTTGCGCATTCTGCTGGATCGGTGTTCGGTGGAGGTCTTTGCGGACGGCGGCCGGGTGGCCCTCACGGACTTGATCTTTCCGGAGCCGGGCGCTCGGGGGCTTTCGGTGTACGGCGCGTCGCTTGTGTCGATGGACGTGTGGCGGCTGAAGAAGCCGTGACCGCCAGGTCCGCTCCCTAACGGTCGCGGTTCGGTGCTGGGGAGCCCTGGAACTCGGGGCTGTTCAGATAGGCGATCAAGTCCACCATTTCCGACTTGTAGAACAGCGGCCAGCGACGATTCATCTGCTGCATCTTCGCTTGCATGGCGGGGCCGTGCAGCCATAGCACGGAGGCCATCGAGAAGGGGCGCACGGGGGCGTTGCGCGCGGCTAGCGCCTTCTTCAGGTCGGGAGCGCCGCTTGCAGGATCGTTGTGACAGCCGGCACAGCCCTTCTTCTCGAAGACGCTTTTCCCGCGCGCCGGACTGCCGGGCTCGACAAAGATCTGGGTGTACCAGAGATAGGCCAGGATCTGACGCATGTCGTCGCGGTCCAGCCTGGGCAGGGCCGCTCCGGTCTTTCGCTGGTGTTCCCACACCTTCGGGGCGTGCTCCCACATGGACGCGGCGAAATCGGTAAGAGTGCCGTTCACGGGACGCTTCTCGAGAGCGAGGCTGGCGGTGTGGCAGCCGGCGCAACCCTTCTCCTTGTAAAGGGCCTCGCCATTTCTGCCGGGACCGAGCGCGAACTCCGCCACACGGCCTCGGGTCTGCGGCAGGTTCTGGACGTAGACGACCAGGTCGGTGAGCTCCTGTCCGGTGATCTCAGGCCAACGGATGTGATGCGCGGTCATGGCGGCCTGCATCTGAGAAGCGTGGTTCCACATCTGCTGGGCGAGGGCGATGGGCGCGGCTACGGACTCCCAGGATGCGACGGGCGGCCCGCCTCCTGCGATGGGAGATGAGATCCCGTGGCAATCGGCGCAGTGCTTTTCCGCGAAGACCTGCTTGCCGCGCGCGGCGTCGCCGGGCCGCTCGAAAAAGCGGACCGATTCAAAGTAGGCGAACAGATCGGCGGCCTGATCCTCGGTCAACCGCGGCTTCGGGATGCCCTGGTTGGCCATGAGGGCCCACATGGCCGGGGCGTGGTTCCACATCACGCTGGCCATCCAGGAGGGCGTGTAGTCGCGGCCGATCATTCTTCCGAGGTCGGGGGCGGCCGTTCCGCCTTCGCCACGCACGCTGTGGCAGGACACGCACTTCTCGGTGCGCAGCAGGTCGGCTCCGCGTTGCGCGTCGCCGAGCACCGGTTCGGCCCCGAAAGCCACGCTGATGGTGAGCGTGCATAGAAACGCAGACAACAGAATTTGTTTCATGGAGAGTCAGCCCCCCGGCAACCCAGTATTGGCACCTGATGTCTCAAAGTATATATCAGGCGGGGAAGTGGCAAGTGGCGGCCGACGGCGGGTCTGGGGACCCGCCGCAGGACTGGAGTCCTGCCCCACGTTATTCGGCGAGCAGGGCGAGCAGACGGGCTCGCAGCGTGTCGGCGGTGAAGTTGTCGGGGGCGATGAGCAGGACGGTGTCGTCGCCGGCCAGGGTGCCGACGATGTCGGACCAGTTCTCGTGGTCGATCGCCACGGCGATGGTGTTGGCGTGGCCTGGCGAGGTTTTCAGGATGAGCAGGTTCTGGGCCTGGCGGATGTCGGTGAGGAAATCGGCGGCGAGGGCGGCTAGGCCCGGGCCGGCGCGCTCGGGGGTGAGCTGGCGGTATCCCTCGGAGGTTTTGACCAGGCTCAGGTCGCGGATGTCGCGCGAGAGCGTCACCTGGGTGGCCGGAATGCCCTTCTCCTGGAGCGCGGCAGCGAGTTCCTCCTGCGTGTGGATGTCGCGGTTGCGAACCAGGTTGACGATTTGTCCCTGACGGTATGCCTTGGTCATCTGTGGAGTCCGCCTTTCATTCTACTCAACCGCTCGCGAGCTTCGGTGAGTGCTTTGGAGACCGCCTGGGGGCCGGTGCCTCCGGGGATTTCGCGGGTCTTCATGCCTTCGGCCGGGTTCATCAGGCGAATCATTTCGGGCGCGAACTCCGGGGCGAAGGCGGCTAACTCGGCCGCCGTCCAATCGGCCGGCTTCTTGGCCTGGCGAACGCTCTCGAGGACCAGGCGGCCCACGATCTGGTGGGCGCGGTGGAAGGGCGTGCCGGTGCGGGCCAGTTCCTCGGCGAGGTCGGTGGCAACCACCCAGCTATCCTCGGCGACCCCGGCCGGGCGGGCGGGATTCAGCTTCGCCGACTCCACCACGACGCGCGCCATTTCGAGCGCGCCCTTCACCTGATCGGCGGCTTCGAAGAGCGGCTCCTTGTCCTCTTGCATGTCGCGGTTGTAGGTGAGCGGCAGGCCCTTCATGGTAACGAGCAGCGAGGTGAGACTGCCGAAAACGCGGCCGCACTTGCCTCGGATGAGCTCGAGCGAATCGGGGTTCTTCTTCTGCGGCATGAGGCTGGATCCGCTGGTGACCGTATCGCTGAGTTCGAGCCAGCCGTACTCTTCGCTGGAGTAGAGAATCCAGTCCTCGGCCAGGCGGCTCAGGTGGAGCAGGATGGTGGAGGCCGCGTACAGGAAGTCGAGGACGAAGTCGCGGTCGGCGGAGACGTCCATGCTGTTGCGGGTGATTCCCTCGCAGCCGAGGTCGCCGGCGAGCGCGGCGCGGTCGAAGGGGAATCCGCTGCCGGCCAGGGCTCCGGAGCCGAGGGGCATCAGGTTGGTGCGGCGGCGGGCTTCGAGCAACCGCTCGCGGTCGCGCGCGAACATCTCGAAATAGGCCAGAACGTAGTGCGGCCACAGGACGGCCTGGGCGCGGCGCATGTGGGTGTAGCCGGGGATGACGGCGTCTGGGTTGCGGCCGGCGCAATCGAGCAGGGCTTCGAGCAGGGCGGCGAGCAGGGCTTCGACCTGGTCGATCTCGGTGCGCAGCCAGAGGCGGGTATCGAGCGAGACCTGCTCGTTGCGGCTGCGGCCGGTGTGGATCTTGGCGGCCACGGCTCCGGCGCGCTCGCCCAGCTTGCGGATGACCAGGGTGTGGACGTCTTCGTCGGTGGCGGCGTCGAAGAAGCCGGGCTGAGCGGATTCGGCGGCAATCGCGTCGAAGGCGGCGACGAGGGTGGCGCACTCGGCGGGCGTCAGGATTCCGACGCGTTCGAGGGCGCGGGCCCAGGCCTGGGAGCCGAGGATATCGGCGTCGAGCAGGCGGCGGTCGAAGTCGAGTGAGCCGGAGAAGCGCTCGAAGACTTCGGAGGGCGCGGATTCGAAACGGCCGCCCCAGAGTTTCACGGCTTGTCGCCCGAAGATGAAATTGGTGAATGAGTATACTGTCCCGAATTTAATGCGCGCACTTTGATGGGGAGGCCGATCAGGTTGATGAAGCCCAGGGCGTCCTTCTGGTCGTAGCCGGCGCCCATGGTGAAGCTGGCGATGTCGAGCGAGTACAGGGAATAGGGCGACTTGCGGCTGACAGGTTCAAGGTTTCCTTTGTACATGCGCAAGGTGACCTCGCCGGTGGTGTTCTGGTTGGCGGTCTCGAAGAAAGCGTCGAGCGATTCGCGCAGGGGGGTGAACCACAGGCCGTTATAGACCTGTTCGGCGTAGTCGAGCGCCAGGCGCTGCTTGTAGTGGAGCAGGCTCTTATCGAGCGTGAGGGCTTCGAGCTCGCGGTGGGCGGCCATGATCAGCGTGCCGCCGGGGGTTTCGTAGCAGCCGCGGGACTTCATGCCTACGAAGCGGTTCTCGACCAGGTCGATGCGCCCGATGGCGTGCTCGCCGCCGATCCGGTTCAGCTCTTCTAGAAGGGCCACGGCGGGCGTGGGTTTGCCGTTCAGGGACACCGGCACGCCCTTCTCGAAACCGATGGTCACCTCGCCGGGAGTGGACGGGGCATCCGTGGGACTGCGGGTCAGCATCCAGATCTCTTCGGGGGCGGCATTGGCTGGATTCTCCAGTTCGCCTCCTTCATGAGAAATGTGCCATATGTTACGGTCACGACTGTAGATCTTCTTCGTGCTTTGGGAGATAGGGACGTTGTGGGCAGCGGCGTACTCGATGGCGTCCTCGCGGGAGTTGATGGTCCACTCCCGCCAGGGGGCGATGACCGCCAAGTGCGGGGCAAGGGCCTTGTAGGTGAGCTCGAAGCGGACCTGGTCGTTGCCTTTGCCGGTGCAGCCGTGGGCCAAGGCGTCGCAGCCGGTCTTGAGCGCCACCTCAACCTGCTTCTTCGCCAGCAGCGGGCGGGCGATGGAGGTGCCGAGCAGGTACTTATCCTCGTAGACGGAGCCGGCACGGACCAGGCGCCACAGGTATTCGGTGACGAATTCCTCGCGCATGTCCTCGACGTAGACTTCGTCGGCGCCGGTCTTGAGCGCCTTCGCTTCCAGGCCGGCCAGCTCGTCGCTGCCCTGTCCGATGTCGCCGCAGACGGCGACGACCTGGCAGTGGTAGTTCTCCTTCAGCCAGGGAATGATGATGGATGTATCGAGGCCGCCCGAGTAGGCGAGCGCTACTTTCTTGGGTTGGTTCATAAGTTCCTTAGTCAAGCAGCATCAATAACAAAGCCTTCTGAGTATGAAGTCGATTCTCGGCCTGATCGAAGACCGCGGATTGGGGCGATTCGATCACCTCGTCGGTCACCTCTTCGCCGCGGTGGGCGGGCAGGCAGTGCATGAAAATGGCGTCCGGCGCGGCCAGGCCGAACAGCGTTTCGGTGACCTGGTAGGCGCGGAATTCCGTGCGACGCTTGCCGGCTTCGTGCTCGGCGCCCATGCTGGCCCAGACGTCGGTGTAGATGGCGTTTGCTCCGGCGACCGCTTCCTCGGGGTTGGTGGTAATCCGTAGGGTGGCGCCGGAAGTTGCGGCCAGTTCGGTGGCCTTGGACACGACAGCCGGGTTCGCCTCGTAGCCGGGGGGCGTGGCCAGACTGAAGTTGACAGCTAGCCGGATGGCGGAGAGCATGAGCGAGTGCGCGACGTTGTTGCCGTCGCCGACGAAGGTCAGGTTGAGGCCGGCGAGCGCGCCGAAGTGCTCGCGCAGGGTCAGCATGTCGGCCAAGGCCTGGCAGGGGTGGTACACGTCGCTCAGCGCGTTCACCACGGGCACTTTCGACCAGCGGGCGAGCTCGTCCACGGTGGCCTGCGAGAAGACGCGGGCGACAATGCCTTGAGTCCAGCGGTCCAGGTTGCGGGCGACGTCCTGGAGCGGCTCGCGCTCGCCGATGATGCCGTTGTTCAGAATGGAGTCGCCGCCCAGTTGCTTCATGGCCAACTCGAAGGTGAGCCGGGTGCGTAGGGAGGGCTTCTCGAAAAGCAGGCTGAGGGAGCGGCCGCGGAGGGCGTCGGCAAACGGGGCAGGGGTGGACTTGACCTGGGCGGCCAGGTCTAGGAGGTAGGCAACCTCGTCGCAGGTGAGGTCGAGGTCGCTGGCGAAATCGCCGGCGGCGGCTTTCAGGATAGGACCGGCTGGGACACCGGCAGGCATTTTCGGATCTCCTTGTGGTGGCTGCATAATAATACAGCCCAATGAATATTCAAGCACAGGAGGGTGGGAGAAGTCAAGGGCTCAAGAGGTTAGGGAGGGAGAGCTTTAAAGCGGGTCTGGAGACCCGCTGCAGGTGTGGACGCCTGCCCCACCTTGGCTTGTTTCGGCCGCGGTGGTGGTTTTCAGCCATTTGAGGGCGGGAATATCGATTGTGAATCAAGGGGTTACGGTTTGGAGTCAGAAGTGCTCCCCATGGCGGCGGAGACCATGATGCGAATGCTGACGCGGTTGCTGGTGGCGGGAATCCTCCTCTCCGGTTTGGTATGGGCGCAGGAAGAGGACGATAGCAACGGCGCGGGTGAGGCGAACCATGGAGTGGCCCGGGTCAGCCTGATGAACGGAGACGTCTCGGTGCAGCGCGGCGACTCGGGCGACACGGTGGCTGCGGTGGTGAACGCGCCGCTGGTGGCTAGCGATCACGTTCTGACCGGCCAGGCGGCGCGCGCGGAAATCCAGTTCGATCAGGGCAACTTCGTACGGCTGGGGACCGATACGGAGGTTCGCCTGGCCAGCCTCGACAACAACCAGTTCCAGGTCCAGCTCGGCAAGGGCACCATCACCCTGTCGGTGATCCGGGACTCGGCCGGGCAGGTGGAAATCGATACGCCGAACATGGCTTTCCGCCCGAGCCAGCGTGGAGTGTACCGGGTCAGCGTAACCGACGACGGGCAATCGGAGGTGACGGTCCGGGTGGGCCAGGGCGATACGTACACGCCGCAGGGAACGCAGCCCGTCGAAGCCGGCCAGACCATGATGGTGCGCGGGGCGGTGTCGGACCCCGAGTTCCAGGTGGTGCAGGCGATTCCCATGGATGAGTGGGACCGCTGGAACCAGCAGCGCGATCAGCGGCTCCTCGGCGTACGTTCCTACCAGTACATGAGCCCCGACATTCCTGGCGGGTCGGATTTGGACACCAACGGCCAATGGGAGTTCGCGACGCCATACGGATGGGTCTGGAGCCCGAACAACGTCAGTCCGGACTGGGCCCCGTACCGGGACGGGAACTGGACCTGGCTGGATTACTACGGCTGGACCTGGGTCGGCTATGAGCCGTGGGGCTGGGCGCCGTATCACTACGGGCGCTGGTTCAATCGCGCCGGCTTCGGGTGGTGCTGGTATCCCGGTCCGCTGTACAACCACTACTACTGGCGGCCCGGCCTGGTGGCGTTCTTCGGATTCGGGCATGGAGTGGGCGTGGGCGTCGGGTTCGGCTCGATCAGCTGGGTGCCTCTCGGCCCGCACGAGCATTACATGCCGTGGTACGGCCGCGGAGGCCGCGACATCCACGCGACGAGCGTAAGCAACATCCGGAACACGTATATCAACGCACGCTCGGGCAATGCGGTCTCGGGCGTGGGAGCGGGCGCGTTCGGCCAGGGCGGCCGGCCGTGGGCGCTCCACCTAAACGGACAGGAGCGGATGTCGGAGGTGCGCGGGCCGGTTCCGGTGGCGCCCACCTCGGCCAGCTTGCGCATGACTGGCCGTTCGGCACGGGTCCTGCCGAGCACCTCCGGACGGACTCAATTCTATTCGCCGCGGGCTGTGGGCGGGAGCGGTGCCGTGCCGGCCACCCGAGGATGGCGGCAGGTTCCGCAGACCGGCAGTTGGCGGCAGCCTGGGCAGGCGCCTCGCACGAACGGGCCGTCACGGGACTGGCGCGGTTTCGGGCAGGCGCCGACGCCGCAGGCACGCCCGCAGTACACGCAGCCGCGAACCTACCAGGGCAGCACGGCTCCACGGTATTCCACGACCAGGAGCGAAGGCGTCCGGATCAATCCGCCGATTGTGCGGGAGCGGTCGCAGCCGAGCGGCTCCACCGGCCACAGCGGTGGCGGCGGCCACTCAAGCGGAGGCGGCGGAGGCGGCGGAGGCGGGCACTCCAGCGGTGGCGGAGGCGGCCACTCGAGCGGTCAGAGCAGTGGTGGTGGCGGTGGTCACTCGCATGGTCGGTAACCAGTAAGCGACTACCGCGTCAATTCCCTCAACAATGGCCTGCCCGTGGCGGGGACGTCACCGGCAGGCCGACTTTTTCCGGTCGCATGCGCCGGCGCCGAGGCCAGGATGGCCACGTAGGACACGAGTTGAGGGACGGTCACCTGCACCTGTCCTCCCACGTACGTGAAGGCTGCGGTCTGATCGCTCGCGAAATCGGGCGAGGCCAGCGTCACGCTCGCAGGCTGCTGGGGCATGGGGAACAAGACCACGACATTCGTTTGCGTCTCAAAGCCGGCCGCGTAGTTGTGGTTCACCAGGTGCAAGACGCGCGAGCCGTCGGGCAGACTGACCAGGTTGAGCATGAGGTGCTGCACGGACGCGACAACCGGGTCGGAGATGTCCGTTGCCCCGTGGTAGAGCGCCGCGTGGCTCTTGTAGAAGGCGTGCAACTGTCCGAAGATGCCCATCATTCCCAGATCGCTGGCCAAGGGATCGGCGGGCATCGATGTCCGTAGCGGCAAGCTGAACATGATTCCGTTGGCGTAGGATTCGGCGGTGAAGGCGCGCATGTAGTCCTGACGGTCCTGAAGCGGCAACTGGTAATAGCTGTTCATCAGACCGCCCGGCCAATCGATGAAGAGGGTCATGGGCACGTCGCGCCCCATGAGCGTTCTCGAGACCTTTCGGAACTGTTGCAGGGGCACCTGCCAGGAGCGGGTGCCGTCGAAGTGGCCGTCGGCGGTTACGGTGAGGTAATTGGCCGTCGATCCATCCGGCATGTCGTTGTTGTACTCGTACGTGTTGGGCATCTGGAAATCGACGAACGGAAGGATGCCGTTGGCCGTGATGAGGATTTCCCTGCCGTACCGCTGGCGCGCGTAGGTGCGCAGCCTGAGGACGAGGTCCTGCCAGTAGACCAGGTTCACGTAGGTGATGGTGAAGCTTCCCGAGGAGAGATCGACGCGGGTGTTCGAGGCGCGGCCCCACTCGACGGCGAGCGGGTTGGCCGCGATCATGGGGTTGCTCGCAACGCCCAGGCGGGCCATGTAGCCGCGGTAATCGAAGCCGCGTCCGCGCGTGGCTGCCGGGAGCGTGCAATCGAGGTGATCGGCGGCTTGAATGCCGAAGCGGGAGCCCCACTGATCCGCCGTCAGGCTGGGGTACTTGGCGCAGAGATAGCCGCCGAAATCGGCGATGTTCGCGTCGTCGAAGCCCTCGTTTCCGTCGTAGGTCGCGCCGTTGTAGGTGCCCTGCACCTCGTCGAAGAACAGGCCGTCCACGCCGGCGTCGATTTGAGTCTGCCCGATCTGCACCAGGTAATCCCGATACTGCGTTGAGGCAAGGCTGCCGCGGAAAAGGGGCGAGGCCGAGGCATCGTGCGGGACCAGTCGTCCGGCGGCGTTGCAGGTGGCGGCCTGCTGAAAGATGGGCTCGTCGCGGAACACGGCCGTGGCGGTGGTGCCTCCGATGAACAGGGTGCCCTGGGCGTGCGCGGCGGCCGGGGCCTGAATGTTGTAGTCGCTCGCCTGGAGACCTCCACGGTCCCAGCGCTGCCAGGCCCGCGGGACGATATCGGGAACCAGTTGCGCCACTTCCGGGTCGAGCGGGGCCGAGTACAGCATCGCCTGGCTGAAAGCAAACGTCGTCACCTGCGACATGTCGCGTGTGCCGTAGACGGCGGGATCGATCTGGATCTGAGCCGGGGTGCCGCCTCCTCCGGGAGGATTGGACGGGGCGGGCGCCGCGTTGCACTGAGCGGCCGGGACGGGCGTGGGTGTGGGCGTCGGTGTAGAGGCAGACGGCGCGGAAGAGCCTCCGCAGCCGGACGTGACGAGCGCCGCAAGAAGGATGGCGGGCAATAGGAAGGCGTGTTTCATGGCAATCCTACAGTGTAGTGCGGCGGAAGGCGCGCGATGGCGCGGCTCGGCGGACATCCGCTCCCTCACGGTCACGGTTCGGTGCTGGGGGGGGCGGCGGCGGGGGGGTGGTGGAGGCTGGCGCGCGAGTGCGGCGAGTTGTTTAATGGTCCGAGGAGGATCACGTGACCGACACACCACAACCGTCCGCCCGGCGGGGTTTCCTGCGGGGCCTGGGCGCGTTCGCCGCGGTCTCCACGGCTGCATCCGAGGTTCAGGCTGCGGAGGCCGGCGGGGCAGCGGGGACGGCGCTGCTGCCGTCGTATGCGCGCGCTCAGGACTACCGCTCGCTCAAGCAATCCACCTACGACCGCAGCGGCGGGAACGCCGATGCGCGGCCCATCGCCGCGGGCGGAACCCTCGAAGTTTTCAACGCGGCCGGCCCGGGAGCGATTTCGCACATCTGGTTCACCATCGCCGCGCAGAGCCAGGCGCACCTCAAAGAACTGGTCCTGCGCATTTACTGGGACGGCAACACGCGACCCAGCGTCGAGGCGCCGGTGGGGGATTTCTTCGGGCTGAACCTGGGCGAGTACGCGATCTACGAATCGGCGTTCCTGGCGTGCTCTCCGGGGAAGTCGCTCAACTGCTACTTCGCGATGCCGTTCCGCAAGTCGGCGGTGGCTACGGTTACGAATGAGGGCCGCAAACCGGTGGGCGCGTTCTATTCCAATATCGACTACCAGTTGCTTCCGGCGTGGCCCGAAGACGCTCTGTACTTCCATGCGCAGTACCGGCAGGCTTCGCCTTGCGTGCCCATCCACGGCAGCGGTCGCAACCTGGACGGCAGGGACAACTACGTCTTCTGCGAGAGCCGCGGACGGGGCCACTTGATGGGCGTGACGCTGGGCGTGGTCCAGAACGCCGACGGCTGGTTTGGCGAAGGCGACGAGATGATCTTCGTCGATGACGAAACCGCTCCGGTCATCACCGGCACGGGGACGGAGGACTATTTCCTGGGGAGCTGGGACTTCGGCGGGCGTGACGGCGCGCAGGCCTTCGCCCACCGCTTCTACGGCGCTCCGCTGATCGCGCTGCCGGAGAGGACGGGCGGCCGCTACTGCTGCTACCGCTGGCACGGGGACAACCCGGTGACGTTCACGAAGTACCTGAAGCACACCATCGAGCACGGGCACGCCAACGATCGCGGGGACAACTACTTTTCGGTGGGCTACTGGTATCAGGCGGCGCCGGCGACGGAGCTGGTTGCGCTGCCTCCGGTGGAGGAGAGGAACCCGAGGATCAAGCTGTAGTCCGCTCCCTCACCGTCGCGGTTCGGTGCTGAAAGGCGTATCGCGGCGTGTGGCGGCAGTATTCGGCGTAGCTTGGGCCGCCCTTGCGCCTGAGGTGTGGCTCTTCCAGGAAGACGACCACAAGGTGGAAGAGAGCGGACACGGCAACGGCGAAGAGCAGTAGCAGCGCGGAACCGAAGAACAGGCCTTCTCCGAACAACGCGGCCGCGACGCTGACGTACATCGGGTTGCGCGAATAGCGATAGAGGCCCTGCCGCACGATTGCCCGCGGCTCTTCTCCCAGCAGAAAACGCAAGTGGCGCGCGAAGAAGATGGCGGGCGTTCCTCCGCCTTTCACCAGGAAGTCCGCCGCACATAACAGATATCCAGCGGCGCCCGCGACCGTCAGCGCGAGGCCGGCCCAGCGCCATGGACCGGCGTCAAAGGCGCGCACCTCGTGGCCGGAGGCGAGCAGCAGGCGCGGGGCCCAGCCGGCCACGAAGCCGGGTACGAGGAGGGTGAAGATCAGGGCGCGCAAGTAGAGCATTTACGCGATCTCGAGCTCGCGGTTGAAGAAGCCGACCACGTACTTCCAGATCAGGTAGTAGCCGGCGATGGCGATGGCGAGGCCGAAGGGGAAGGCCGCTAGAACGAAGTGCGGGATGTCCAGGGCCAGGGTCCACACGACTCCCAGGCCGATGGGTGCGATGATCACCGGCACCAGCGCGCCGAAGAGGCCGATGGGAACCTGCCTGCGCCTGCGCACGGCGACGTACAGCATGTTCCAGAGGCCCCAGAGGTTCGGGACCAGCGCCATGGGGAAGACCAGGGCGCGCTCGATCGGCACTGGGAACTGCAGGCCGAGGCGAACGATACAGAACATCGTCAGGGCCAGCACCATGAAGGCGCTGGGCACGGTGATGCCGGCCATGTAGGCGCGGAGATAGACGTGTTTTGACATATAGCCTCCTAGAAGAGCGGGTCTGGAGACCCGCTGCAGGACTGGAGTCCTGCCCCACTTTTACAGTCACAACTGGTACAGCACGGCCGGGATCGCGGCGGGGAATGCGCACAGGCACAGCACTACGGCGGCGGCCAGGGCCCAATCCCACCACGGCACTTGAACCGGCGGCGCGTCGAGTCGGGCTTGCATTCGCGGCCACAGATCTCGCTTCAATTCCGCATCGGCCGGGCCGATGGCTCGCCGCAGCAGGCGCTGCACTCGCTCGTCAGATTCGTTCATGGTTCGACTCCGGCTCCGATCAGATTCTTTCTCAGCAGACGCGTGGCGCGGAAGACGCGCGACTTCACGGCGCCGACCGAGATTCCGAGCGCCGCTCCGATCTCGGTGTACGGCTCTTCCTCGATCATGGCCAGCGTGGCGGCGGCGCGCAGCTTCGCCGGCAACTTCCCGAACGCCTCGGCCACCTTCCGGCGCACATCCGCGCTCACGGCGGGGTCGGGCGGCGACACGCGCACGCCGGCCGGCGGGGCGTCGTCGGAGAACTCCGTTTCGGTCCGCCGCGTGCCCAGGTGTCCCACCGCCAGGTTGGTGGCGATGCGGCGCGCCCAGGGGCCGAAAGCGCAGCGCGGATCGAATCGCGCCCGCGCCCGGTGGATGCGCCAGAACGTCTCGACCGTCAGGTCTTCGGCAGCCGCCGGATCGCGCACGATGCGCACGATCCAGCCGTAGACTTGCCCCTGGTATTCGCGGAACAGCGCTTCGAAGGCGTCGGGGTCCCCGCGTGCGAACTGTTCCAGGATGTCCACGGCCGTTTCCGTCATCTTACTGCCTGTCGCTAACCAGTACCGGGGAGGGACGCGGGAGGTTTCATTTTCAGATAATCTTATTGCAGTGGGGAGCGCTATGGATAACTTCAATAACCATCCTGTGCCCGCCGATGGCGAGGCGATTCAATTTCACGAGGGTAAGTTCACCGTTCCTGATCGGCCGATCATTCCCTATATCGAGGGCGATGGCACCGGCCCGGACATCTGGCGGGCGTCGCGCGTGGTCTTCGACGCCGCCGTCGAGCGCGCTTATGGCGGCAAGCGGCGCGTGGCGTGGTACGAGGTTTTCGCGGGCGAGAAGGCGCACAAGGAGTTCGGAAGCTGGCTGCCCGGCGGGACGCTGGACGCGATCCGGGCCTTCCGCATAGCCATCAAGGGCCCTCTGACCACGCCCGTCGGCGGCGGGATACGCAGCCTCAACGTGACTCTTCGGCAGGTGCTCGATCTCTACGTCTGCTGGCGGCCGGTGCGGTATTTCCCTGGCGTGCCGTCGCCGGTGAAGCATCCGGAGAAGCTGAACGTGGTCATCTTCCGGGAGAATACCGAGGACGTCTACGCCGGCATCGAGTGGCGCGAAGGGACGGTGGAGGCGCACAAGGTCATCCAGTTCCTCAACGGCGAGATGGGCAAAAAGATCAGGGACGATTCGGGCATCGGCATCAAGCCGATGAGCAAGACCGGGTCGAAGCGGCTGGTGCGGCGAGCCATTCAATATGCGATCGAGAACGGCTGCCACAGCGTGACGCTGGTGCACAAGGGCAACATCATGAAATTCACCGAGGGCGCGTTCCGCGACTGGGGTTACGAGGTGGCGCGCGAGGAGTTCGCCGATACCACCGTGGCGGAGGCCGACGTGACGGGCCCGACGGACAAGATCGTCGTCAAGGACCGTATTGCCGATTCCATGTTCCAACAGGTGCTGCTGCGGCCGGAGGATTACGAGGTGCTGGCCACGCCGAACCTGAACGGCGACTACATCTCGGACGCGTGCGCGGCCCAGGTGGGCGGCCTCGGTATGGCTCCCGGCGCCAATATCGGGGATGGGTACGGCGTTTTTGAGGCCACGCACGGCACGGCCCCGAAGTACGCGGACCTGGACGTGATCAACCCCTCGAGCGTCATTCTTTCCGGCGCCATGATGTTCAAATACATCGGCTGGAAAGAGGTCGCGAAGTTCATTGAGGATGGGATCACGGAGACCATCCGCCAGAAGCGCGTGACCTACGATCTGCACCGCCAGATGGAGGGCGCGCAGAAGCTCAAGAGCAGCGAGTTCGCGAAGGCCATCGCGGGGAATATGGGATAAAGGCGCTCGTCGCCCGTCGCCCGTCGCCTGTCGCTCGTCGATTCAATCCGGATTCACCGGCTTCGCACCGCGGGGAATCCTGGCAGCGAAGCACACGAAGCCCGCGACCGATCCGACGGGCGACGAGCGATGGGCGTTCTTATCCGATCCACACCGTTTTGATATTGACGAACTCGCGGATGCCGTGGGCGCCGAGCTCGCGGCCGTAGCCGGAGCGCTTCACGCCTCCGAAGGGCAGGCGCGGGTCGGAGACGACCATTCCGTTGACGTACACAAGGCCGGCTTCGATCTCGTCGATGAAACGGGTCTGCTCGGTCTCGGAGTTGGTCCAGACGCTCGCGCCCAGTCCAAACGAGGTGGCGTTGGCCAGGCGGATCGCGGCGTCGGTGTCGGGGGCTCGAAAAAGGCTTGCTACCGGTCCGAAGAGCTCTTCGCAGGCAGCGGGCGCGGATTCGGGGACGTCTGCCAGCACGGTCGGCGCGTAGTAGTTGCCGCGGCGCTCCAGGCGCCGGCCTCCCGTGAGCAGCCGCGCGCCGGCGGCGAGGGAGCGCTGCACCTGGTCGTCGAGTCCTTCCAGGATCTGCGGCGTGGCAAGCGGGCCGAGCTCAGTCGCTTCCTCCATCGGATCTCCGACCTTGAGTGCTTCCATGGCGGCCACGAAGCGGCGCTCGAACTCATCCGCGATGGGCTCGGCGATCAGGAAACGCTTGGCGGCGATGCAGGACTGGCCGTTGTTGACGACGCGTGCGCGGACCGCATGGCGGACAGCGGTCTCGATGGCGGCGCTGGTCATCACGATGAACGGGTCGCTGCCGCCCAGCTCCAGCACGGTTTTCTTGAGGTGCTGGCCGGCCTGGGCGGCCACCTGGATTCCGGCGGGCTCGCTGCCGGTGAGCGTGACGGCCTTCACGCGCTCGTCGGCGATGACGTTTGCAACCGCATCCGAGCCGATCAGCAGCGTCTCAAAGGCGCCCTCCGGGAACCCGGCCTCGCGAAAGACGCCGGCGATGGCGAGGGCGCACTGCGGCACGTTCGAGGCGTGCTTGAGAAGCCCGGTGTTGCCGGCCATCAGGGCGGGCGCCGCGAAGCGGAACACCTGCCAGAACGGGAAGTTCCAGGGCATGACGGCCAGGATGGGGCCGAGCGGCTGGTAGCGGATGAAGCTGCGCTTGTTGTCAGTCGGGACGGCCTCGTCGGCCAGCAGTCGTTCCGCGTTTTCCGCATAGTGGCGGCAGGCCCAGGCGCACTTGGCAGCCTCGTCGCGCGCGGACTGGATAGGTTTGCCCATTTCGGTGGTCATGATGCGGCCGAAGCGGTCTTTGCTTTGTTCCAGGATTTCGGCGGCGCGGGTCATCAGGCGGGCGCGGTCGGCGAAGGATACGCGGCGCCATTCTCGGAACGCTGCGGCCGAGAGCGCGAGCTTGCGCTCGACCTCCGAGGGCGGATCGGGCTCGAAGGTTTGAAGCAGCTCGCCGGTGGCTGGATTCACGCTTTGGATGGCCATTTGTTCCGATTCTACGACGCACTCGGTGGGCGGGGTCCGCTCCCTGACGGTCGCGGCTCGGTGCTGGGGGCGCGGGCCGAAAGACGCAGTCGATGGGCGGGGTCCGCTCCCTCGCGCTCGCGGTTCGGTGCTGAGGTCGCTCGGTGCCAGGCGGAACCGCCTGCCCCACACGCACCCGAAAGGCCTGCCCTGCAGGGGCCTCCTTTGCCTTTGCCCTCCAATATCTGGTAAGTTAACGTTTCGATCCGCTTGCAACATATGGCCGGGAACACGAGCGAGACAACAGAGGTTGATACCTACCTCGATTCGGCGTTGGGAAGCGCCGACGAGGCGGAGCACCTGGTGCTCGGCGTGGCGGAGCACATGGGATTCCACGAGGACGACCTGCACAAGATCGGCATGGCGGTCCGCGAGTCGATCGTAAACGCCGTCGTTCACGGCAACCGCTACAATCGCCGGAAGAGGGTTCACCTGGCCGTGTTGAACGGCAAAGATCACGTGACGGTCCTGGTGGGCGACGAAGGCGAAGGGTTTGACCCGGACAAACTGCCGGATCCGCTGGCGGAGCCGAACCTGCTGCAGCAGTCGGGACGCGGGATTTTTCTGATTCGGGCATTCATGGACGAGTTCCAGATCCGGCGGCTAAGCCCGTCGGGAACCGAATTCAAGTTAGTGAAGTACATCGAGACAACGCAATAGTCGAGCGCCCGATCCATTGATGCGGGCCAATAGAAGATGCGGGCCAATTGAAGATGCGGGCCAATAGAGGAGGATAGATTCGTGAGCGCCAAACTCAGCCCCCGCCAGGTGGGCGATGTTACCGTGATTGATGTTGCCGGCCGAATCACCCTGGGAGAAGGATCCAGCAATCTCCGCGAGGGCATTCGCGAGATGGTTGCGAAGGGGAACAAGAAGATCCTTCTAAACCTTGGGGAAGTGACTTACATCGACAGCTCCGGGATCGGCGAACTGGTTTCCGGGTTTACGTCGGTGGCCAACGGCGGCGGCCAGCTCAAGCTCATCAACCTGACCAAGCGCGTGAAAGACTTGTTGCAGATCACCAAGCTGTACACGGTGTTCGAGGTCTTCGACGACGAGGCAGCGGCCGTTCGCAGTTTTGCCTGAGAAGCGGGACAGGGTCTCCAGACTGGCGAAGACCGGGACGGTCTAGGATGTCCGCGGCCGGACATAGTAGACTGCTCCGGTTTTCGCCGTGTCGGGCCCTATGTGCTAGAATCAGTGTTTCCCTGAGGTTTTCGTGGATAGAATTACCCGTAAGAAACTGAAGCAAGACGAGTTTGCCCAGGACGTCGGCCTTACCGTCGAGTTCCTCAACGAGCATCGCCCGGAGGCCGTGCGGTACGGCGTCGTCGCCTTGGTCGCAATCGTCCTCATCGTAGGCCTGGTGGTGTGGTTCCGGCATCGAAGCGCGGAGCGGCGGGAAGCGCTCACAGCGGCGCTCCAGGTCTGGCAGACCCCGGTAGGTCCGGCGCAAGAAGGGATGGACAGGAAGCCCTTCGCGACCGAGGATGAGAAGCAGAAGGCAGTGGTGAAGGCATTCAGCGACGTCGCCGCCAAGTACCCCGGCAGCAACGAAGGCGCGGTGGCGCAGTACTACCTGGGCTCGAGCGCAGCCAATAGCGGCAAACTCGCCGCGGCTGAAGTCGCGTTGAAGGAAGTGATCGACTCGGGGAACTCCAACTACGCCTCGCTGGCCAAGCTGACGCTGGCAAGCGTATACCGGTCGGAGCACAGGCAGGCGGATGGAGAGAAGCTCCTGCAGTCGCTGGTCGACAACCCGACCGATTTCGTCTCGAAAGAGGAGGCGACGATAGCGCTGGCTCGCTACATCGCTCCCACCGACCCCGAGCGGGCGCGGAAGCTTCTCACGCCCCTGCGGACGACACGGCCGTCGATCAGCCGCCTCGCTGCCGAGGAGCTGAACTCGCTGCCGTCCAAGTAGCGGGACGAACATGGCCGAGGGCCTGGCGGCGTTGCGGTTCCCGGTGGCCCGCTCGCGAGGCCGCAGGTATCCGGAGCCGGCTCATCCGTATCGCAACGACTTTCAGCGGGACCGCGATCGCATCGTGCATGCCCGCGCCTTCCGCCGGCTGGAAGACAAGACGCAGGTCTTCACCGCCGGTCTCTCCGATCATTTCAGAAACCGCCTGACCCACACCATCGAAGTAGCCCAGATCGCGCGCACGGCGGCGGCGGTTTTGGATCTCGACCAGGACTTGACGGAAGCCCTGGCGCTGGCGCACGACATCGGGCATCCGCCCTTCGCACACTCGGGCGAAGAAGAGCTTGACCGCCAAATGAGGCGCTACGGCGAGCGCTTCGATCACAACCTCCACGCGCTGCGCATTGTCGAGAGTTTCGAGCAGCGCTACGCGCGCTTCCCCGGCCTCAACCTGACCTTCGAGGTGCGGGAGGGGATGGTGAAGCACTCGCGCGATTTCGAGCCGGGCGAGATTCCGCAATTCGACGAATATCTGACCGGGCTGCGGCCGCCGCTCGAGGCGCAGCTGATCGATCCCGCGGACGAGATCGCTTACAACTCCGCCGACCTCGACGACGCTTTCGCCGCCCACTTCTTCGGACTCGAGGAGGCCGGCGCCAGCGTTCTCGCATTCGGGGCGATCCTGGGCGAGATCGAAAACCAGTTCCCGGGAGCGCCGGAGCGCATACGGTTCAACGAGGCGCTGCGGCGGCTGATCGACCTGCTAGTGACGGGCTTGATCGAGGGCACCGTCAAGGCGGCTGAAGAGGCCGGCCTGGCGGATGTCGAGGACGTGCGCCGGCATCCGGTTCGCGTGGCGCGCCTGGCGGAGCCCGCCGCGGGGACCAACGCCGCCCTGAAGCAGTTCCTCCGCAGCCAGGTGTACTTCTCGCCGGTGCTGGCCGGGGAGCGCGACCGTTCGGCGGCGATGATCGCCGAGTTGTTCGACCACTTCGTCCGGCATCCGGAGCGGCTTCCGGAATCGTACCGCGAAGGGACCGCCGGCGAACCGATGCACCGCGTGGTCTGCGACTACATCGCCGGCATGACGGACGGGTTTTTCCGGCGGACGTACGAGCAGGAGCTGGGCTGAAGGGTGTACACTACTTTTTCCTCTTTCTTGCCGCAGCAAGCCTGGCGCAGCGGGGCGAACAGCAGGGGCAACCGTGAATTGAACCTGCGTTCCGCCGATGAGGTGTAGTCCGATGTGGGATTGGATCATGGGTCGATAGGATCATGGGTCGATAGGATCATGGGTCGATAGAAATGACGCCAAAGAAAACGCTGCTGGTCATCGTTGGGATGCTGCTTCCCCTGTTCGTGTTCTGCGGGCTTTCGTCGCAGACCAATGAGGTTGGACCCAAGAAGATACGCAGCGGAGCCAACTACTCCGTCTGGGATCTCGGGGGAGGGAAGTTTCGTCTGGACGCAAGGCCGTGGCCGGCCGCACGCCCGCTTCCCAAGAAGGTCGGGCTGGGGTTGCTGTGGGCCGACGAGAATCCGTACTATCCCGACACGACCGCCAGCAGGGGAGTGATCAACGGGCACGCCGCCACATGGCCGCCGGCCTTCACCGGCGTGAGCGTTGGGGACACGGGGTTATACGCGCACAAGTCGCTCTTCGGAGGCTACTACTGGACAGAACTCGTCGCGCTCAACTTCGACACCCACGCCCTTCCGGTTAACGCGTCGATTTCGTCCGCCAACATAACGCTGGCGTTTATCTGGAAGAACAACGACGACGTCAGGAACTTTGTGGCGGAGTGGTATCCGTCCTCGAACTTTCCGATCGGCCCCGGCATGTATACGAACGACGACATCGCCAACTCGGCCACGAAGGCGTGGGTCGATATCCCGATCGCGTCCATCGACGAGACGCAGCCGGCCACATGGAGCCTCATAAACACTAAGTACATCAACACCAACGGCGGCTACACCGGGATGCGAATCGGAATCAGCGGTGGGGTCCCGGTTGGGAACAACAACGTGGGCTTCTCGTCAGCGGATTCGAGCCAGTCGCCAGGGTTGGCGGCCACCCTCACGATCACCTACGGTCCCCCGACTCCTACGCCGACTCCGACTCCTTCAGCGCCGGTTCTGTTGAGCCCTGGCAACGGATCCACGGGCATCTCGACCTCCGCGTCGCTGGGCTGGAGCGCTTCGACCAACACCACCAGCTACGACGTCTACTTCGGGACCAGTAACCCTCCCGGGTTTTTGTCGAACACTTCGGGGGTTGCCTACTTTCCCGCGCTAGCGCCGTCGACCACGTACCGCTGGTACATCAAGGCGAACGGGCCGGGAGGGAGCGCGAACTCGGCGACGTGGAGCTTTACCACGGCGGCCGCTGTCCCGACGCCGACGCCGACACCGACGCCGACTCCAACGCCTACGCCGACTCCGACACCAACGCCTACGCCGACTCCGACGCCGACACCGACACCGACACCAACACCGACTCCAACGCCGACGCCGACACCTACGCCAACACCGACTCCGACGCCGACACCTACACCAACACCGACGCCAACACCGACTCCGACGCCGACACCTACGCCAACGCCGACGCCGACACCAACACCAACCCCAACACCGACTCCGACGCCGACACCTACGCCAACACCAACACCAACGCCGACACCAACACCGACTCCCACGCCAAGACCGACACCAACACCGACGCCGACTCCGACTCCTACGCCAACGCCGACACCGAGTCCGACTCCAACGCCAACACCGAATCCATGCAGCTCGTTCGTGCTCTCGAGCGCCAGTGTGGGCTTTACCCCGGCGGCTTCTTCCAGCAGCATCACCGTGACGACGGGACCCCTCTGTACATGGACCGTGGGACTGCCGCTCGATCCATGGGTGACCGTCACACTGAGTTCGAGCGGAGCCACGTTCACCGTGGATGCCAACACCACGGGCGCGGCTCGCAGCACCAGCGTCGTGGTGGCAGGGCAGACTGTGACCATCGCCCAGTGGGCCGAGGGCACTGTGTTCGTTCCGGTGACGCCTTGCCGCGTCGCGGACACGCGCAACCCGAACGGCCCATTCGGCGGCCCGGTGATGGCCGGCGGCGCAAGCCGGTCGTTTGCAATCCCGCAAAGCGCGTGCGGAATCCCCAACTCGGCCCTTGGCTATTCGCTGAACGTCACGGTGGTCCCGGTTGGGCGGCTCAGTTTCCTGACCCTCTCACCTACCGGGCAGGGGCGTCCCCTGGTCTCGACTCTGAACTCCTTCAGCGGGAAAGTCGTGGCCAACGAGGCGCTGGTTCCGGCTGGGACCGGGGGCTCGATCGACGTGTTCGTCACCGACCAGACCCACGTGATCCTCGACATCAACGGCTACTTCGCGCCGGCCGGCGCCCCGGGCGGGCTGGTATTCCATCCTGTAGCGCCCTGCCGGATTGCCGATACGCGCGGCGGCGCCGGGCCCGGCATACTCGCGGGGAATACCCGCAACTTCGCGGTTCCTTCGAGCGCGTGCAACATTCCCATCTGGGCCCTGGCGTACTCGCTCAACGCAACCGTGGTTCCTCACGGCGTTCTCAAGTACCTGACTCTCTGGCCCACGGGCGAGAGCCAACCCTTTGTCTCGACGCTGAATTCGTTCGATGGAAGCATCGTGGCCAACGCGGCGATCGTTCCGGCGGGGGACGCGGGATCTATCTCCGCGTACGTCACGGATACGACGGATCTGATCCTGGACATCAATGGTTATTTCGCGCCGCTGGGAACGGGAGGCCTGTTCTTCTATCCCGTGACGCCGTGCCGCATAGCCGACACGCGCAGCGCGGCGGGCACGTTCGGCGGGCCCATTCTCGCAGGCGCCGGGATACGCAGCTTCCCCGTGCCTTCTGCCGGCTGCAGTATCCCTTCCGCGGCGCAGGCGTATTCGCTGAACGCCACGGTACTGCCGAGCGGTGCGTTGTCGTACCTGACGCTATGGCCGGCTGGCGGGGCGCGACCTAATGTTTCAACGCTGAACTCGTTCCAGGGGCTGATCGTGGCCAACGCGGCGCTGGTGCCGAGCGGCACGGACGGCGCCGTCAGCGCGTTTGTCACCGATCAAACGCACCTGGTCCTGGATATCGACGGCTTCTTTGCGCCTTAGAATTCCGCCGCCACTCCGCGGGATCGCTCCCGGCTGCCGATGCGAAGGCGGTCCGCGCCGCCATGGCGCCGGCGCGCGGTGGACCGGCAGATGAGGAGCCTGATCGCCGATCCATGCACCGCCTGGTCCGCGACTCGATCGCGAGCGTGACGCCGGGATAGCCTCACGAGGGCATCCGGACGTCCGCCGCGTCAACGTCTCAGAATTCTGCGACTGAATACGCTCTCGCGGAATCACATCAGAAAAGCATCCGTGGACAGTTGCCTGTTTTGGTCTCCGGACTCTGGGGGGGCGCATGATCCGCAGAACTGGCGCAGCACCGGTCGCGTGCTTGACAGCGATCTTACTGGCGAGCCTTGCGTGGGCGCAGTTCGGGCCGAAGCAGACCGCGTTTCACAACAATGTGCAAACGATGTCGGGGAACCTCGACGTCCACGGGACCGGTTCGGGCACGGTCAGTGGGCCTGGCGGCAGCACCACCCAGTACCTGACCGATCAAGAGATCGCCGGCACCCTGATCCTGAATGCCTGGAATCCGCTCACCTACGCGCTGCAGGGCACTTTGGACGGCACCATCACCATCTCCGAGAAGTCGATCAACACCTTCGCCTGTACAGTTACCAACACGTTCACCGCCAGCACGGCGGCTCAAACCGACTATTTGGGCCAGGCCTTGATATTCAACCTCAGCCTCGACATTGGCTCGGACACGTGGAGCCTTTGGCCGTCCGACAGCTACGTGAACGGCACGGAGGTGAGCGTTCAGGATTGCGCTGGTCAGATGCAGACGACCACTGCCACACTGCCGATGAGATTCATGCCTATCAACATGGGCATGGGATTTCCGTTCCCCGACACCGGCTTCGACCTGAACGGCGCGGGCCAGGTCTCGTGCGACGGGTGCGGCAATGCGAACGGAAATCTGGTGGACTACAACTTCGGCTACAACCTCAAGGCGAACGCGACTCCGACTCCGACACCGACGCCAACACCAACACCAACACCGACGCCCACGCCAACACCAACACCTACTCCAACACCGACGCCGACACCAACACCAACGCCAACACCAACGCCGACGCCGACGCCAACACCTACTCCAACACCGACGCCGACGCCGACACCAACACCAACGCCAACACCAACGCCGACACCGACACCAACACCGACACCAACACCTACTCCAACACCGACGCCGACTCCAACACCGACGCCAACACCAACGCCGACGCCAACGCCGACACCAACGCCGACACCTACTCCAACACCGACGCCAACACCAACGCCGACGCCAACACCAACGCCTACTCCAACGCCAACACCGACTCCAACACCAACTCCAACGCCTACTCCAACGCCAACACCGACTCCAACGCCAACGCCGAGTCCGACGCCGAATCCAACACCGATTCCATGTACCGTCTTCTTGCTCTCCGCCACCAGCGCGGGCTTCACCCCGGCGGCTGGCTCCGGCAGCATCACCGTGACGACGGGACCACTCTGTACATGGACCGTGGGACTGCCGGTCGATCCCTGGCTGACCATCACATCCCCCCTGACTGCAATCGGACCGGGAACCGTCACCTTCTCCGTGGACGCCAACACCACCGGTGCGGCGCGCAGCACCACTTTCCAGATTGCCGGGCAAACGGTGATCGTCACCCAGTGGGCCGAGGGCACGGTCTTCGTTCCAGTGACGCCTTGCCGCGTCGCGGACACACGCGGCACTAACGGCGCTTTCGGTGGCCCGGTGATGGCCGGCGGCACGAGCCGGTCCTTCGCAATCCCCCAGAGCGCGTGCGGAATCCCCAACTCCGCCCTGGGCTACTCGCTGAACGTCACGGTGGTCCCGGCCGGGCCGCTCAGTTTCCTGACTCTCTCACCGACCGGGCAGTCGCGTCCATTCGTATCGACCCTGAATTCCTTTACCGGGAAGGTGGTGGCCAACGCCGCGCTGGTTCCGGCTGGAAGCGGCGGCTCGATCGACGTGTTCGTCACCGACCAGACCCAGGTGATCCTCGACATCAACGGCTATTTCGCTCCGGCCGGCGCGGTAGGCGGGCTGGCGTTCTATCCGGTAACCCCCT
The DNA here is from genome assembly GCA_963841635.1 of Bryobacterales bacterium. Lineage (GTDB taxonomy): Bacteria > Acidobacteriota > Terriglobia > Bryobacterales > Bryobacteraceae > DASWZN01. The sequence continues at coordinate 3,885,196 of CAWJDO010000002.1, read as the reverse complement.
GCCGGATCGCCGACACGCGCGGTGCCGTCGGGCCGTTCGGCGGCCCGAGCATACTCACGGCGAACACGCGCAATTTCGCGGTGCCTTCAAGCGCGTGCAACATTCCCAACACCGCTCTGGCGTACTCGCTCAACGCGACCGTGGTTCCGCACGGCATTCTTCAATACTTGACGCTCTGGCCCACGGGCCAGAGCCAGCCCTTTGTCTCGACGCTGAATTCGTTCGACGGAAGCATCGTGGCGAACGCGGCGATCGTTCCGGCGGGGAGCGCAGGATACATCTCCGCCTACGTGACGGATACGACGGATCTGATCCTGGACATCGACGGCTACTTCGCCCCGCCGGGAACGGGAGGCCTGTCCTTCTACCCGGTAACGCCGTGCCGCATAGCCGACACGCGCAACGCGGCGGGCACTTTCGGCGGGCCCATTCTCTCGGGCGCCGAGACGCGCAGCTTCACCGTGCCTTCTGCCGGCTGCAGCATCCCTTCCACGGCGCAAGCGTATTCGCTGAACGCCACGGGGGTGCCGAGCGGCCTCCTGTCCTACCTGACGCTATGGCCTGCCGGCGGGGCGCGACCCAACGTATCGACGCTGAACTCGTTCCTGGGACTGATCGTGGCCAACGCGGCGCTGGTGCCGGGCGGCACAGACGCCGCAGTCAGCGCGTTCGTCACCGATCAGACGCACCTGATCCTGGATATCGACGGCTTTTTCGCGCCTTAGGACCTGGTGTCTCCGTGCCAGCACCGAGCCGCGACCGCGAGGGAGCGGACGTGGCGGGCAGAGCACTATCCCACCAAGCTCCGGAACCACTCCAGGCTGGTCCGGGCGTTGATCTCCCAGCGGAACTGGCGGGCGTGGGAGCGGCCGGCGGCGCCCAGGCGCTCGCGGAGAGCGGGCGACGTCAGGAGGCACTGGAGGCCGTCGCGCATTTCCGCGGTGCTGCGCGGGTCCACCAGCAGCGCCGAGCCGCCCGCGATCTCCGGCAGCGACGAAACGTTCGAGGTCAGGACCGCCGTTCCCGCGGCCATCGCCTGCGCCACGGGCAGCCCGAAGCCCTCGTATAGCGACGGGTAGGCCAGGACGGTGGCGCCCGCGGTGATGGCCGGCAGGTCCGCCTCGCCGACGTAGCCCAGGTAACGGACGCCCTCCGGCATGCTGCGGACCCTGGCTACGGTGGCGGGGTCCGCCCATCCGATGGGCCCCGCCACCACCAGTTCGTACTGCTCTCGCGTCGATGCGCTGAGCGCGGCCCAGGCCGCCAGCAGACCGGGAATGTTCTTCCGCGGCTCGACCGTACCCAGCGAGAGCGCGTAGGGCCGCCCGAGCCCGTACTTCGCGCGCGCCGCGTGAACGTCCGCGGCGGTGACTTCGAAGAACGGCTCCGGCACGCCGGGATAAACGACCTTGATGCGGCGGGGGTCGAGGTTCAGGATCTCGATTGCATCGCGCCGCGTGCTTTCGGAGATGGCGATGATTCCGTCGGCGCGCCTGGCGATGTGCTCGCCGACCCACCGCGCGGCGGCAACGTTGGCCTTGGGGTGCAGTTCCGGCATCCGCCAGCAGGTCATGTCGTGGATCGTAGTGGTGAGCCTGGCGCGGCGTGGCGGATTCCGCCACAGAGTCGAAGCGTGGAACACATCCAGGCCCGGGAACGCCCAAGGCAGCCGCGACACGTTCAGCCCGTGCATCGCGGCCAGGCCCATCACGGTTCGAAAGGGCCCGGCCATCGACCGCTCGTGATCGAGATCGCCGAACCGTCCGGAGACCGGAAATGTCAGGATGCGGTCGCGCCCTGCGGTCTCGCGCCGCAGGCTGGCCAGCCAGTAGTAGGTGTAGCTCTTCACGCCTGCGCTGCGGAGGAGCAGAGGGGTGACGTCAATTCCGATGCGCATGAGGGGACCTGGCAGGATGGACTGCCTGGTTCGTGAAGAGCGTCTTGCCGCCGCTCTCCGCCACGGTATGCAGGTTCGAGCGGCCCACCAGATTCTCGAGGCGCGGAGTCTGCGGATCCTCGGCGGCCAGGTAGTACCGCTCGGAGCGCGCCCACAGCCGCGGAAGGTCGGCGTCGGTGATGAAAACCGCGGGGGCGCCGGGAGCGTTGGAGCCGTATTCGAGGTTGTTTCTGCGCCCGTTGAGCAGCAGCGGGTTTTGGTTGGTGTAAAACACAATCGACGAGAAGGCGTAATACTCGCGGTCCAGAATCAGCTTCCCTTTCGGCGCGTGGAGAAACGCCTCGGCCAGCGGCCGCGAGGACATGTAGGGATCGAAAACCACCAGGGCCAGCCGCGCCGCCTGGAAGAATACCACCATCATCAGGGCCAGGGCCAGCCATGCCCGCTCTCCCTGGAGCCGCCACGCGCCGATCGCTCCGGCCAGGAACGCCACCGCCGCCAGCGCCAGCGGCGTGCGCAGGTAGGCGAAGGCCGTCAGGGTGAGGTCCGTCATGTGCCCCAGCGAGAGGGTGTAGAGGGCCGGGTTCTCGGTCAGCGCGCGCGAGATGTCTCCGGGCGCCGGGACGTTGCGCACCGCGATCAGGATGGCGAGCGCCGCGATGCCGGCCACGGCCGCGATGACTCCCACGAGCCGCGTTCCTATCCGAAGCCGCTCCGGATACGCCTCCATCGCGCAGCCGATCAGAAGCGCGACGGCCGGGTAGATCGGCATGGAGTAGTATTCCTGCGTGGTGGAGAACGAAAAGAACAGCATCACCACGCCGATCCAGAGGAGCGCCATGAGGCGCGTCCGGCCGGCACGATCCACCGGCTTGTAGCCGAGGCGCGCCACCGTGGGCAGAAACGCGCTCCACGGAAAGAACCAGACTAAGTGGAGCGCCCAGAAATAGAGCCGCGGCACGGTGTTGTAGTCGCGCGGATAGCGCCGGTTCAGGAAGCGCAGCACGTGCTCGTTGATGGCGTAGAACCACAGAAAACCGCGCCAGATTCCAGGCCCGCCGCTTTGGAGCGTCCAGACGAAGTAAGGTGGATTGCGCAGCGTGGCGAGCACGTGCCACGGCGCCGCGATCGCGACGAAGATCGGGAGACCGGTAAACGGGTAAAGGCGCCGCCACGCGCGGAGCGAAAAAAGCTGCCGCGTCAGGAGCAGGTAGAAGAAGCCCGCTCCGAGCGGGAACACGATCCCGATCAGACCCTTGATCAGCACTCCGGCCGCGAGGCTCACCGCCAGCATGTAGGCCCACAGCCGCGGACGCGCTTCGTTCTCGTCGAGCGCGCGCAGGAAACTCCACAGCGCCACGGTAAAGGCCAGCGTGAGCACCACGTCGGGAATCACGACGCGCGTGAACAGGAACAGGCCCACCGAGGTGGCGGTCACGAGTCCGGCGTAGAAGCCCGCCTTCGGGGAGAAGGCCCAGCGCCCGAAGCGCGCCACAACCCAGGCGAGCAGGATCGCCGCCAGCGCCACGGGCAGCCGCGCCGCCCAGTCGTGGACGCCGAAGATGAGGTAGCAGACTGCAGTCATCCAGGTTTTCAGCGGCGCTTTTTCGAGATAAGGTATGCCATCCAGGTGCAGCGTGACCCAGTCCCCTGACTGGACCATGTTGCGCGCCATCTGCGCCTGCGTGGCGTCCACATCGTCCATCAACGAAGGCGGGCTGAGAATGCCGGTGAGGAAGATCGCGGACGCAATCAGCAGGACAATAAGTTCGTAGCGGCGCTCCATATTTGGTTGAAACCCGAGGGTAACACGCAGGGCCGCGGCCAGGCTTGAGGGACTCGCGAAATTAGCCTGACAGACTGAAGACTCCGCTGAAAACGGTGACTGGCTCCGCTGTCCCAAGCGACATGTCCGCCTGGTCAACCGGATAGGTTTCGAGCGCGCGTGGACAGCGGTGCCTGTCGCCGCTCTCAGCCCTTTCACCTCTCGCCGCGGACGCGACGAATTGAATTTCGCAAGTCCCTCTTCACTTCCGCTCCGCGGAGCGGGGCTGTAGCCTCACTCCGACGCCCCGGCTAGATTTGCGTCTGTCGCCCGTAACTTGTTAGGATAGAGTTTCCTACCGTTACGTGAGGAGATTTACGTCGATGGCGAGAGTATGTGATTGCTGTGGAAAAGGGCCCCGGTTTGGCCACCGCGTCAGCCACGCGCACAATGTGACCCAGCGGCGCTGGGACGTGAACCTGCAGCCCGTTCGCGCCATGATCAACGGCGCGGCGAAGCGCATTCGCGTGTGCACCTCCTGCTTGCGCAGCGGCAAGGTCCAGAAGGCCGCCTGATCGCGCAGCGGCGCCGCCCCCCCGGCGGTCGCGTCTCAGAACTACAATAGTCGGGATGCCAAGCGGCTGGAGGTACGCCCTCTCCGCGCTCGTTGGAGCGCTGCTGGGGCTGGGCGCGTTCACCTTCGTTTACGCCAAGGGCTACTCGTATTTCAGCAACCGGCCGGAGGCCTGCGCCAATTGCCACGTCATGCGCGAGCAGCTCGACTCCTGGCAGCGCGGTCCACACCACGCCGCCGCGGTTTGTAACGACTGTCACACGCCCCACGCGTTGGCCGGGAAGTACTTCGTCAAGGCGCGCAACGGCTGGAACCATTCGCTTCACTTCACACTGCAGGATTTTCCCGAACCCATCCGCATCCACCGGTTCAACTCGGAAGTCCTCGCAGCCAACTGCCTGCGCTGCCACGAACAGATGGTGAGCGAGATGGCCGGCCTCGACTGCATCGCCTGTCACGCGGGTGCGGGCCACGGGCCCAGGAGGGAACGATGAGAACGATGAGACCTTCGCGCTGGACCTATGTTCTGCTGAGTGGCGCGGTCGCGGCCGCTACCTTCCTGGTCACGCTAGTGCTCGTGAACATACAGGATCGCAAGCGGGAGGCGCGCGAGACGCACGTAGCGGTGGCCGCGGTCACCGAGAGCACGCTCGATCCCGCCGTCTGGGGCCGCAACTTTCCGCGGGAGTTCGACGGCTTCGAGCGCAACCGCGAGATGTTAGCCACTAAGTACGGCGGAAGCGTCCCGTTCTCCCATCTGGAGCGCGACCCGCGGCTGAAGCGCATCTTCGCCGGATACGCTTTCGCGCTCGAATACAACAAGGCCCGCGGCCACGCCTGGTCGCTCATCGATCAGGACAACACGCGCCGCACCCGCGAGCGGCCGCAGCCGGGCAGTTGCCTGCAATGCCACAGCTCGATTCTGCCGGCATACCGCAAGGCTGGCGGGGGCGACGTCATGAAGGGTTTCGTGACCGTCTCCTCCATGCCGTTTGCGGAAGCGCGCAAGCTGGTGGATCACGCCATCGGCTGCCTGGAGTGCCACGACCCCGCCACGATGCAACTGCGTGTGACGCGCCCCGCCTTCCTGGTTGGCATCAAGGCCCTCAAAAAGAGCCAGGGCGTCGAGAACTACGATCCCAACACCATGGCTACCCGCCAGGAGATGCGCACTTATGTGTGCGCGCAGTGCCACGTCGAGTATTACTTTTCAGGCGAGCATAAGATCGTGACTTACCCCTGGGCGAAGGGTCTGAAGGTGGAGGAGATAGAGAGTTACTACGACGAGACCGGTTTCACCGACTGGAAGCACGGCGAGACCGGCGCCGCGGTGCTCAAGGCGCAGCACCCCGAGTTCGAGACTTACAGCCAGGGCGTGCATGCGCGCGCCGGCGTGGCCTGCGCCGATTGCCACATGCCTTTCCTCCGGCAGGGCGCGATGAAGGTGAGCGACCATCACGTGCGCAGCCCGCTTCAGAACCTGGACCGCGCCTGCCTGGGCTGCCATCCGGTTCCGGCCGAGGAAATGAAAGCCCGGATCGAGAACATACAGGACCGCCACGCAGCGCTGCTCTCGCGAGCCGAGGACGCGCTCATCGCGCTCTATGATCAGGTGCATGCGGCACGCGCGGCCGGTCGGTCGGGCCAGTGGCTAGAGGCCGCGTTCAGGCTGCAGCGCCGCGCCCAATGGCGCGTGGATTTCGTGAACGCGGAGAACTCGATGGGCTTCCACGCTCCGCAGGAATCGGCGCGTATCCTGGCTGAGGCCATCGATTACGCGCGCCAGGGGCAGATCGCAGCGGCTACGGCACGCTGATCCGCGGACGGCGAGCGTCAGCAGTACGACGGTACAATGCCGGCTCGCTCCTGACTTCCCAACGTTGCCCCCGGGCTCGCGCCCGCCCGCTACGCGTTATAGAAACAAACAATAAGACCTCCGATACGACTCCTTCGGAGGCCCGGATGGGCCCTGAACTGAACTAAACACATATTTAGTTCGGTTCCAGGGCCCGGTAGCGTCGCAGTTCTCGTTTGCGCAGATCAACAACTATTTTGGCAGGAATACAGCGTCATAATATATCAATCCGCGTTAATCCGTGTTCATCCGCGACCATTCCGTTTTCCAGTCACACATCTCGCCCACCCTCTAACTCCCTCATCCCGCAAGCCCTCCAGCCGCTCACCCCACCGTAACTCTTGACGCCGCCCCTTACTCTCTTACTGGAGGTCCACGCGCATGTCATCCAGCGCCAGTCAACACATTTCATCACCGTCTACACCCTTCGAGGTCGGCCACCTGTCGCCCGTCCAGGTCCAGGTCGTAGCCGCCCTCGCTGAGGGCCGCTCGGTCACCCGTGCCGCCGCCGATGGCGGCATTCACCGAACCACCATCCATAAATGGATCCGTACCTCGGCCGATTTCCGCAAGGCTGTCGATGAGGCCCGCGCCTATTTCTACTCTCAGATCGCCGACCAGCTCAACGAACTGTCCACCGTCGCGCTCGACACGCTGCGCCAGTTGCTCACCAGCCCCGATACCCCGCCGTCCGTGCGGTTGCAGGCCGCGCTCGCCGTTCTCGAGCGCCCCGGCCTGCGTTACCCCGGCTGGCAGGTCCCCGAACCACCCATAGGGAAAATCTTGGGACGCTTTCCCGAGCCGGAAGATTGCGAGCCCGAGCCACCTGCGCCGGCGATCTCAACATCGACTCCGCGAAACGAGCCCTGCCCCTGCGGCTCCGGCCTGAAGTACAAGCGCTGTCACGGAAGCCCCGCAGGCCCGCCCTTGGCCAACCTCGTCATGCCGATCCGCCACTCCCGAACCCCTGACGCGGCATAGGCCTCTGGCTATCTCGCTCCGCGTTCCGAGTAAGTGAGCTTCAGCCCCCAGTCCACGTCACCGGGAAAATCGGGTAGCTGGATCTCGCCGATGTTATTCGACTGAAGACTGCCGGCGTCGATCCAGGCGCCTTCGCGGGGATCGAACCACTGGACGCGGTAGGCGCTCGAGAGACGCGCTCCGCGGACCAGACTGCGCGGGCAGCCCTTTTCGAAATACGCGAGGAAAGCGCTCTTATCCGGCGTCCGGGCCGCGTAGGCCCAACCCTCGTAGCCTTTGACGGTGTGCGTCTTGTTCGGGACCACCAGGTCCTCGTCAGGAACCAGGTCCTGGTAGCTCTTTCCTATCGAAAACGCGAAGGTGCGCAAGTGTTTCATCTGGGCGGCGGAGTTCCACCGGAACGCGTCCCACATCTTGGTGGGAGCGGCCGGCTCGATATCGGCGCCCCAGATTCCCTCGGCTCCATACACGTGGCCGCCCAGGCCGCCGGACAGGAAACTGCCATACATGGCCGAGCGAACATACCGGTCGTCCTGTGGCGTGCCGCCCTGCGCACCGTACTTATAACCGCCGCTGAGACCGCGGGCGTCGAAGTAACCCGCGTAGTAAGGCTCGCCGTTCAGCGCCGGCCGCGGATGGGGCGAACGGAATATCTCGGTCATGTACCAGTAATACTCGTGCTCGCGCTTGTTACCGGTCTGGTGCAGCGTGACCCACGAATCCTCGCCCCAGTTGACCAGCGTGGATGGATTGGCGTTGGCGGACAGCAGCGTGCCGAACGGCGGCGGGCCGTACTTACTCAAAACCTGGCCGATGGCATCGAGAAAGTCGGGGATGGTGATGCTTTCCTGGATGATGTCCAGGTGAATGGGACTAAGAACGGTGTTGTTGGCCTGGTAGCGCGACCACACATATTGGATGAATCGCGAGTAGGACTCGGGCCACTGGTAATACTTCTTCCAGCACTCGCTGGCGTCGCGCCGCGCCGTCTCGATAAACACCACGAATCCTTGCTCGTTCAGATAGTCGATCTTGCGGTCGATGTAACGGAAGTACTCCGGGTTGATGCGGTCGATATCCGGGAAGACGTTCTCGTAGCCAGGCACCTTGCCGGGGAAGACAAAAGGCCGCCCGCCTTCGTTGGTCATGTCCTTGGCGCTGCCCGAGCGGGCGTCGGGGCCGGTTCCGAACTCGAGCCAGGCGGAGCGGACGGTGGTCTTTTCGGCGTCGTCCATCACGATGTGCCACGGCAGGCCGTCGTTGTTCCAGTTGGGAAACGCGGCGATCATGCTGACCCAGTTGAAGCCCTGCGCCTTGCGATGGCGGACGTAATCCTTGAAGCCCGCCGTGGGGCCGATCGGCCGCTCGGTGTCATCTTCGTACCAGCGGAAGCGGTTGGTGCCGAGCGCATACCAGGTGTCGCCGATGGCGAAGAAGGGCGTTCCATCCGCCTGTTCGAGCGCGTGGTGGTTGGCGCTGGAACGAAGGAAGCCGTGGGACAGAGGATTCGCCACCGCCGTGAAGGAACCGGTCTTGCCCGCAAGGCCGGTGTCCTCGGGCTCCGACCCGCTCCGCCAGGTCCACGTGCCCGGAGCCGTCGCCACCAGGCGCACGCGGAACGTATTCCCCCCGTCCCAAAAACCGTAGACGCGCTTCGCGAAATCGGGGCCCGTGAGATCCACCCAGACCACGACGCTGGTATAGGGATTCGCGAAGGAGCGCGCGGAAGTGAACGTCAGCTCCTGCTTCTCCCAGGTGTGAACCGTCTGCGGAGCGGAAGCAGCGAGCGCCGCGGCGCTCAGCAAGCCGATCAGGCCCTTCATGGGAGCGAGTCTAGCACGTGGCGCAGGCACTCCTGCCTGCCGCCTCGGAATGGTCGCGAACCCGGGACTGGCTCGAATTTCACCGGCGTTGCGAAATTTGTGCCTGTCCCACCGCTGGTCCTGTGTCAGTCATACTGCTCGAGATTTGCGACGCACCGCTCTACTTCGAGTCTGCCAGGCCCGGAATGCCCGCCGCCGTGTAGATCTTCACCGTGGCCGACGCCTTGCCCGCCAGCGCGTCCGTGGCCCCGGCGAATACATCGCCCTTCTTCGCGACCGACACCTTGCGCAGCACGCGGTCCGAGGGCAGGCACACCAGCCCCTCGGCCTTGTCGCCCGAAGCGAACACAACCAGCTCGAGCTTCGACCAATCCATCTGCATGGTGGACTGCGCCAGCGCGATGTGCGGGATCACCGCTCCGTCGCGCACCAGCATCACCACCGGGATCCTGCCGGCCTCGATGCGATGCCATCCGGCGGCGTACGCCTTGCCGGTCTGGTAGTCGATCCACTGTCCCGGCGGCAGATAGACATCGCGGCCCGTAGCGCCCGCCTCAAACAGCGGCGCCACGAGAATCTGGGAGCCGAAGAGGTACTCGTCTTCGACAGTCCAGGAGCCGGCGTCCTCGGGGAACTCGATGAAGAGCGCGCGCAGCATCGGCAGGCCGCGCTCGCTCGAATCCTTGGCCTGCGCATAGACGTAGGGCATCAGGCGGTACTTCAACTCGTCCGCGCGGCGGAACTCGTCGGTGAACGCCGCGCCGATCAGCCAGGGCTCCTTGGGCGGAGCGCCGTGGCAGCGGCTATGCGAGGTCAGCATGCCGAAGGGCAGCCAGCGGCGATAGAGTTCGGGGGTCGGCCCGGGGAAGCCCGCGAAGCCGCCGATGTCGTGGCTCCAGAAACTGAAGCCGCTGAGCCCCAGCGAAAGGCCGCCGCGCAATGTCGCGGACATGCCGATGTCGGTAGTGGCTGCGTCTCCGCCCCAGTGCAGCGGGTAGCGCTGGCTGCCGGCCCAGGCGCTGCGGGCCCAAATAATGTTCTCGCCGCTGATCTCGCGGGTGATGCCGGCCACGGCCTTGTTGTAGCGCAGCGGGTAGAGGTTGTGCTCGTAGAAGCCGGTGCGCCCGTTGGCATACACGCCCGTGAATGGCGCGGATTCGCCGAAGTCCACCTTGATCGCGCCCACGCCCATCTCGAGCAGGCTGGCCAGATTCCTCTGGTACCAACGGACGGTGGCGGGATTCGTGAAGTCGAGCACCGCGTCCTCGAACGGCAGGTTGCCCTTCGCATCCTTGACGTAGAGACCCTTCTCGATGATCTCGGGAAAGAGCCGGTTCTTCGGGACGAAGTAGGGCAACTGCCAGAGCGAGATGTGTATGCCCTGCTGCTTCAGGTCGGCGATCATTTTCGCCGGATCCTTGAAGCGGGTGGAGGAGAACCTGTAGTCGCAGCGCCAATCGTGCTCGAACCAGCCCGTGTCGATATGGATCACGTCGGCGGGCAGGCGCTCCTCGCGCAGTTTGGCGGCCACGCCGCGCACCTCGTCCTCCGAGAAGTAGGTGATGCGGCTCATCCACAGGCCGAAGCTCCACAGCGGCGGCATGGCGGCCTTCCCGGTGATGTTGGTGTACTCGTCCAGGATCTCTTTGGGCTGGCCGAGGAAGACGAACAGGTCCAACTCATCGTCTCCCAGCTCGAGCGCGGTGGTGCCCTGGTAGGCGGCGCCGAAGTCGAAGGTTGCCGGAGCGGAGGTGTGCACGAACATGCCGTAGCCGCGATCGCTCAGGAAGAACGGGATGGGTTTGTACATCTTCGTGCTCTCGGGTCCCTGCGCGTCGTTGGTGTAGAGCACGATCTTCTGCCCACGCTTGTTCAACTCGGTGAACGACTCGCCGCAGCCGAACAGCTTCTCTCCCGCCGAGAGCGAGAACACCGCCGCAACGCTGCGCGAGTAATCCGAAGGCCGTCGGATAAAGGAGAAGGGCAGCACCGGAACCTGCGTCCGCCCGTTATCCGTTCCGTGATTGGTGCGCGTGAGCAGGCGACCTTTCGCATCGCGGAATTCGATGTGCCAGGGCCTCTCGAAGATCGTCACCGAGCCGGCCGAACTGGTGTAGCGGTATCCGCCCTCGATCTTCGCCATCTGCCAGGAATCGGTGGGGGGCTCGCCGGCCAGCATCAGTTCCTCGGCCGGCGGCTTGGCCACAAGGCCGGTTTGCATGCGGATTCGAACGGTGCGCGGCGAGACGAACTGGATCGAGAACGGCAGCGCCGGGTTGGCGGCGTACTCGACTTCGGGGAACGTCACCCCCTTGAATGGCTGCAGCACGCCCTGCATGGTGTTGAAGGCGATGCGCGGGTAGAGATGATTGCGCTGCCAGTTGAGCGTGCCCGTTCCGGTGGCGGGATCGAAGCCCGAGAGGCTGTCTGCGAGGAAGTAGGTGTTGGCGAAGTCGTGAAAGTCGGGGCCGACATCGACCGGGTCGTTCAGCATGGCGGAAGGCTGATCGGCCGAGGCGGCGGCGAGCCACGCGGCGGAAAGAAGCAGAATGGCGAAATGACGAAGCATAGGAGTCTCCAGTCCGCGATGATAGCAGAGCCAATGGTAGAATCGTCCAGACCGAGGACGACACCATGAATGTTTTTCGACACGCAATCTCTGTGCTGCTGCTTCTGGCATGCGCGCCTGTGGCGTTCGCCCAGGCCGACCTCCACAAAGCCGCGCGAAGCGGCGACGTGGCGCTGCTAGAATCGCGGCTGAAGCAGGGCGCCGATCCCGACGTCCGCGACAAGGCAGGGCGCACACCGCTCATGGACGCGGCGGCCGCGGAGCAGGTGCCGGCCATGCGGCTGCTGATTGCCAAGGGAGCGGATGTGAACGCCCGCGCGCATGACGGCCAGACTCCGTTGATCCGAGCGGCCGCGGAGGGCAGTCTGGATGCCGCCCGTCTGCTGGTCCAATCCGGCGCCGATCTGAATCTCGTATCGCGGGGTTGGGGATCGGCCCTCAAAGCCGCGGAGCGCACGGGTCACAACGACATCGCCGCCATGCTCCTCAAGGCCGGCGCGCGTCCTTCGGGCACCTCGATCGGCGACACGGTATGCGTGCGGCCCTGGGGCGGCGAGGGTTACTGCGGCACGGTCGAAGCGATCGACAAGAACAATTACCGGCTGCGCGTGACCAAGATCGTGGGATGCGAAAAGGGTTGCCCGGCGAAGACCGAGTGCTCGGCCGGCCGCAACGTAGGAGGATCGGGAGGGATCGCGGTGGGCGATGAGGTTTCGACCGTGACCTGGTGCCTTACCGACACGGGGGTGAAGCCGTGAATCGCTCTCTTCTGATCGCGTGCTGCGCGGCGATGGTGGGTTTCAGCGTCGTGTCGGCACAGACGACCGGCTCGCGGTTCGTCCCGGTGACGCCCTGCCGCGTAGTGGACACGCGCGCCGCCGGCGGCCCGTTGGCCGCGCGCTCCATCCGCTCCTTCACGATTCCCTCGAGCGGATGCGGCATCCCGGCCTCGGCCCAGGCGTACTCGCTCAACGTGACCGTGGTGCCGGCGGGCCTGCTCAGCTACCTGACGCTGTGGCCTACGGGCCAGCCGCAGCCAAACGTCTCCACGCTGAATTCGTTTGCCGGAACCGTGGTGGCCAACGCGGCGATCGTTCCGGCGGGGACGAACGGCGCGGTGAGCGTGTACGTCAGCGACCAGAGCGATGTCATTCTCGATGTCGACGGCTACTTCGACGCGAGCGGCGCGGCGAATGCCTCTTCGTTCTATGCGGCCACTCCGTGCCGTGTGGCCGATACCCGCGGCGCGGCCGGCCAGTTCGGCGGGCCGGCCCTGACTGCGCGCCAGGTCCGCGGTTTTCCGATTCCTTCCGCCACCTGCGGCATTCCCGCCACGGCGACAGCTTACTCGCTCAACGTCACCGCGGTTCCGGGCACGAAGTATCTGGGTTATCTGAGCACCTGGCCGACGGGAGCCGCCCAACCTGGGGTCTCGACCCTGAACTCGTGGACCGGGAAGGTTGTGGCCAACGCGGCCCTGGTTCCGGCCGGGAGCGACGGATCGGTGTCGGTGTTCGTCACGGACCCAACCAACGTGATCCTGGACATCAACGGCTACTTCGGGCAGCCGGGGGGCGCGGGCGAACTCGCGTTCTACCCTCTGGTGCCGTGCCGGGTGGTGGACACGCGCGGAGGCCAAGGGCCGTTCGGCGGGCCGGAGATGGAGGCGCAGTCTACGCGTTCGTTTGCGATTCCGGCGGGTGGCTGTTCGGTGCCTGCGACGGCGGCGGCATACTCGATGAACGTGACGGTGGTTCCGGACGGGCCCCTGTCGTTCCTGACGGCGTCGCCAACAGGCGCGGGGCGGCCGCTGGTTTCGACTTTGAACTCGTTCGACGGAAGCGTGGTGGCGAACGCGGCGATCGTTCCCGCGGGGACGGACGGGGCGGTCAGCATTTACGTTACCGACCGCACGCACGTGATTCTGGATATCAACGGCTATTTCGGGCCGCCGCCCGCACCGACGCCAACACCGACGCCGACGCCTACGATTACATCGGTGACCGTCTCCTGTCCCAACCCGACATTGGCCCAGGGCGCGAGTGAACAATGCTCTGCAACGGTGGCGGGGACCGGCAATTTCAGCCCTGCGGTGAACTGGTCGGCCTCGGCCGGAACGATTTCCGCGACAGGCGTGTTCACGGCGCCGAACGCAGCGGGACAGGTCACCATCACCGCCACCTCCGCGGCCGACCCGACGAAAGCGGGGGCCGCAGCGGTGACGGTGACGAGCCAGCGTTTCTCCGGCTTCGCCTACCAGGCCATCACGCTGGTCTCGTGGGCGAACGGTGAATATAGCGGCGGCGGTGCGAAGACCTCCCAGGACGCGCTGGCCGCGGCAGGCTTCAACTGGGCGGGCGTGCTTGTGACTCAGTACATGGCCACATCGACCTCAAACACTATCGGGCCGATCAGTTCGACCCCCAGCGATGCCGATGTAATCGCGGCCATCGCGGAGTTCCACGCCAAGGGCGTCAAAGTAATGCTGAAGCCTCACGTGGACGTCTCGGATGGCACCTGGCGCGGCGCGATCCATCCCACCGACGTGAACGCGTGGTTCGCGAGCTTCACCACCTTCATCACCCACTACGCGCAGCTCGCGCAGGCGAACGGCGTCGAGATGCTGTGCTTCGGAACCGAATACCTGACCATGAGCGGCAGCGCGAACCAGACCGCCTGGAACAACGTGATCGCCGCGATCCGCAGCGCCGGATACACCGGGAAGCTGGCCTATGCCGCCAATGCCACCAGCGGCACCGACGAATTCAAATCGGTTTCTTTCTGGGATAACCCGCAGTTGGACGTGATCGGCCTGGATGCCTATTTCCCGCTTACCGACCACGCCGACCCGACGCTCACTCAGCTCGTGAGCGCCTGGTCCTCGAACAGGTGGGGTGAAAACATTGTGAGCGACGTGCTGAATTTCGCCGCCGCGCACCCGGAGAAGCCCGTGATCTTCACGGAGATCGGCTACCGGAGCGCTGCCGGAGCGAACATGGCGCCATGGGATTACAGCACCACCAGCGCCGTCGACCAGCAGGAGCAGGCGAACTGCTACGAGGCCATGTTCGAAGTCTGGAGCCAGCACACTTCGGTGATGAAGGGGAACTTCTTCTGGGCCTGGGGAATCACTCCTCCCTATGTGCCGACCGACACAGACTACACGCCTTGGAACAAGCTCGCCCAGGGTGTGCTGCAGATCTGGCAGTAAGCGCCCCCGTACCATGCGATTCGCCCGAGAGTACCGGCGATCTGGTATTTTCGCCGTGCGCGCCTGCCGCTAGACTCGTCTTGGATGGGGCGGGTGATCGATAAGTTGGTGACTGCTGCCCGCCGGTTGGGACGGAGGAGTGCTCGCCGCGCCGACTGTCTGGCCGTTATCGGACTGATTGGCGGCGAGCGGGATCGCCGCATCCTGGACGGCGTGTGCACGCGACACCACTGGAGCGTCGTGTTCGCGGACAACTGCGTCGAGGCCCGCCACGCGCTGGACCGGATCGAAGCGCCGGTCGTTCTTTGCGATCGCGACCTTCCCGGGGACGAATGGCGGCGGGTGGTGGAAACTCTCGCGGAGTCTCCCCAGCCCTCCTGTATCCTGCTGCTCTCGAAAGTGGTGGACGACTACCTGCGCGAGGCGGTGGTGGCGAGCGGCGGCTACGATGTCTTGCGCAAGCCCCTGCGCGAAGACGAGGTCGCGCACGCCATCAGGCTGGCGTGGACCTATTGGAACTCTGCGTCATTGGGCAGGCGCCGGTCTGCGTAGGATCCGGCTGTGGCGGGACGTCTGCCCCACCACCCCTCACGAGATGACGCCCTTCCGCAGGGCATACAGAATCAGCTCCGGCAGACTGTGCAGATTGAGCTTGTCCTGCAGGTTCCTGCGGTGCGTCTCCACCGTGTAGGGGCTGAGGTTCAGCGCCGCCGCAATGTCCTTGTTCGACTTGCCCTCCGCGAGAAGTTGCAGGATTTCGCGCTCTCGCGGAGTGAGCAACTCGTAGCTGTCTTCGACGCCGCGCCTGCGGATCTCGCGCACATAGTCCTCGACCAGCACCTTGCTGATCTCGGGGCTGAAGAACGCCTTGCCCTCGCTGACGGCGCGGATGGCGTCGATCAGGTCGCCCTCGGCGGAGTCCTTTAGCAGGTAGCCTTTGGCCCCCGCCTTGAGCGCCCGCAGCACGTAGCCTTCATCGGAGTGCATGCTCAGGATGACGATGGCCGTCCGCCCGGAAGTGGCGCTGATCCGCTGCGCGGCTTCGATCCCATTCAGATTCGGCATCGCGATGTCGAGCACGGCGACGTCGGGCTCGGTGGCTTCGGCCTGCTCTACCGCCTGCCGTCCGTCGGAGGCCTCGCCGACTACGGTGAATCCCTCCTGGCTCTCCAGCAGCAGGCGCAGGCCACGGCGCATCACCGTGTGGTCATCCGCGAGCAGAATGCGAATCGGCTTCACGAGCGCTCTCCTTCCCGGGGCTGCCGTCGAGAGGCAATTCCACGGCCAGAATCGTTCCGTTGCCGGGCTCGGAATGCACCTCGAGCCTGCCTCCGAGACTGGTCACCCTCTCCTCGATCCCTAGCAGGCCCAGCCCCCTGGACTGCCGCACATCGAACCCCTGTCCGTCGTCCTGAATCGTGAGTGACAGGCGGCGCGGCTCCTGGCGGACCCGGATCTGAACGGCGGTCGCTTGCGAATGACGGGAGCAATTGTGCAGCGCCTCCTGCACCACCCGATAGACGCAGGTCTTGTACTCGTCCGGCAGGTCATCCGAGGCGAGTTCCGTCACCACGCTCACGTTCATGGAGGTGCGCTTGGAAACCTCGCGCGCCTGCCAGCGCAGCGCGGGAATCAGACCCAGGTCGTCGAGCATGGATGGCCGCAGAAGCAGGGCCATGTTCCGTACCACGCCGACCGCGCTCTCTACCAAACCCTTGATCGTTTCCACCTGCCCCCGCGACTGTTCTTCCGACCGCGCCGCCAGGCCGGTCGACAGATTGCGCAACTCCACCAGCACGGCGGAAAGGGACTGGCCGACCTCGTCGTGCAGCTCGCGCGAAAGGGCGCGGCGCTCCGTCTCCTGTGCTTCAACCAGCCGCGCGGAAAGGCTCTGCAACTGGCGCCTCGCCTCGGCGACCTCCCGGAACTGCGCCCTCGCGCGGGTCTCCAGGTTCAGGATCCTCCGCGTGCTGAAAGCCGCCATCCCCAGCCCCAGCGCGAGCGTCGCCACTAGCACCGCGCCCAGCCGCGTCTGGAACGTCGAAAGAAGGCGGACGACGCGGTCGTTTCCTGCGTCCAACTGTCGCTCATTGACGGCCGCGATCTTGCCGGCGGTTGCGAGCATGGCCATGCGGCGGGGAAAAATCTCGTCGCTCAGAAACGCGTAGCCACGGGCGCGGCGCTCCTCCGGGGTCCACTTGAGCGCCGGCCGTAGGGTCTCCCAGTACCGCGCGAGATCCGCCTTCAAGGCGTCGAAAGAGGGAGTCTCAGCCGGCGTCAACTGCTCTGCGTAGGATTCGAGCGCGGAGCTCATCTCGCCGCGCGCCTGTTCGAGGCTGGCCCGGTGCACCTCGGCCCGGGCGGCATCCGGATCGAGCAGGTAGTCGCGGACGTAGGTCCCCGACAGATAGAGCTGCGACCGGATGTCGTTCAACACGTGATTTCGAAACAGAAACTGCCGGCGGATCTGATCGTCTTCGCGACGGATCTGCCGCAGCACGCGCAGAGCATCCACTCCCGAGAGGGTCATTAGGGCCAGCAACCCGCCAAAGCCGGCGAGCAGCACCAGACGGGTGCTCGGCATGAGCCGATCGGGCGAACGGCGGTGGACTGTGCTCATCTGCTGTGGAACCATCTTCAGCTTAACCCCGTGCTGTCCTGTCCCGCCGATCCCCAAGGAGTACGACGGCGCGGCGGTGAACGTCGGGTTCCCGGTCTTCATCGGCCGCCTGTTCTCCGCGCGGCGGGAAGCCACCCACCAGCGTGCGCGTGGTACGCGACGTACGGTCCGCCCGGGCCAGCGCATCGACGTCACGGCGCAGTTTCTCCGACAGGCCGCGGTCGCCCTCGACCTGACCCAGGGACGCTACAACCCCGGCCTTGCTTCGATGGTTGAACCGACCCAGGCGCAATGGAACGTCACCGAGGCGGAAGTCGAGAATCTTAGCGCCAGGTACGACTATCAGATACAGTATGCGGCGCCGCAGTATGCGCTCGGCCTTCTGCGATAGGGAAGGCTACCGGGCCGCGGCGTCTTGATCTACCATCGGAGCAGTATAGGTTCTCTGGGCAGAGCGGGCTACGATCGAGGGGCAGATGGGCAGAATCCTTCTTCTGGGATTCCTGGTGACGGTCGCAGGCGCGCCCGAGAGCGGCGCCTTGGGCTCCGCGCGGCTGCGCGCCGATTCGAACCTGGTCCTCATCAACGCGACGGTGGTCGACGGCTCCGATCGCTTCGTTACCGACCTCGGAAAGTCCGACTTCCGGCTCTTCGAGGGCGGAGTCTTGCAGCAGATCGTCACGCTTTCCACCGAAGAGGTCCCCGTTTCGGTCGTGATCGTATTCGACGCTAGCGGCAGCATGAAGGGCTCGATCGCGACGGCGGGGCAAGCGCTGCGGGCCTTTCTCGACACGGCCAATCCCGCGGACGAGTTTTCCGTCGTGACCGTGCGGAGCCATCCCGATCTCAGCCTGCCTTTCGTGCGGGACCCCGAAGAGCTGCTGCGCTGTCTGGCTGGAATCGGGGGAGACGGACAGACCGCCCTCCTGGATGCCGTGTACATGGCCGCCGGCTACGTGCGGAAGGGGAGCAATCCACGAAAGGCCGTGCTGGTGATTTCCGACGGAGAAGACAACCACAGCCGCTACACGGAGAACGAGCTGCTCGATGCGCTTCGCGAGACGGACGTCACGCTGTACTCGATCGGAGTGAACGTTCGCTCCGTGTCCTATGCGGCCGGTGAACCCGCCGAGCGGACGGGCGCCGACGTTCTTTCCGAGATCGCCGAAGCCACGGGCGGGAGGTACTTCGAAGCCTGGTCTCCCAAGGAACTGCCCGGCATCATGGCGAAGATCGACATCCGGAGCCAGTACGTGCTGGGCTATTCGCCGGCGCCGCTCAAGCCCGACGGCAAGTACCACCATGTCGAGCTGAGGTTGGCCCCACGCGCCCGCCAGCGCCATCTGCGCGCCTACGCTCGTCCCGGCTACTACGCGCCCCTGCTGCAGGCGGCCCGATAGGAGCCGCTACTCAAACCGCAGAGCCCGTATGGGATCGACGCTCGCGGCCCGTCGCGCGGGAATGGAGTTGGCGAGCGCGCCCACCGAAACCACCAGCGCGGCCACCGCTCCGTACGTCGCAAAATCGCGGCCGCTCACGCCGAACAGCATCGACTCCAGTACGTTCGCGACGGCCATCGACGCCGCCAGTCCCACAATCAGTCCGATCCCGACCAGCACCGTGCCGCCTGCCAGCACTCGCAGCATGACGTCGCCCGGGCGCGCCCCCAGCGCGATGCGGATCCCGATCTCGCGCGTGCGCCGGCTCACCGCGAAAGATACGACTCCGTAAATCCCGGCCACGGCCAGCAGAATCGCCACCGCGGCGAATGCGCCGAAGAGCCACGAGCAAGCGCGGCGCGTCCACAGGGAGCGGTTCAGCCATTCCGTCATGGTTCGCACCTGGAACATTGCCAGGCCCGGATCCGCCTGGCGGATCGTCTCGCGCACCGGCGCAACCAGACCGCTCGCATCCACGGAACTCCGCAGCACGAGCGCCAGCCCGATGCGCGGGCTCACCGTGTACGGCAGGAAGACCTCCGGCCGCATCTCCACATCGAGGCCGTAGTGCCTGGTGTCGCGGGAAAGCCCGACCACCTGCATCCACGGCGTCTCGTGCTCGGAAGCGTAGCGGATCCGCTTCCCGACCGGATTCTGTCCGGGCCAGAATCGCTTGGCGAAGGTCTCGCTCACGATGGCCACCTGCGGCGCGTGGTCGGCGAGGTCCTGGTCCGTGAACCAGCGCCCCTTCAGCAGCGTCATGCCCATGGTTTCGAAGTAACCCGGCAAAGCGGCCACAGTCAGAATCACCGGATTCTGCTCATTGCGTCCGAGCGGCGGCGCGCCTTCCGCGAGAAAGAAATTGCCCTCGTGGCCGCCCGCCAGCGGGATGAGATTTGCTCCGGAGACCGCCGTCACGCCCGGCAGCGCCTTCAGCCGGCTGACCAGATCCCGATAAGCAGCGAGCTGCTGCTCCGCCTTGGGATACTTCGCCTCCGGCAGCTCGAGCCGCCACGTCATCACGTGGTCCGTCCGGATTCCCGGGTCAACGTGCAGCACTTTGCGGAACGCCTGGATCAGCAGGCCGGAGCACACCAGCAGAATACACGCCAGCGCGATTTCACAGACCACCAGACCGCTCAGAATGCGGTGCCTGCCGCGTGACATCGAAGATCGCGACGCCTCCTGCAGGCAGCTCAGCGCGTCCACTGCGGCGGCCTGAAGCGCCGGGGCCAGGCCGAATATCACGGCGGCCGCGCCCGTCACCAGGATCGAGAAGACAGCGAAGCGCGCGTCCCACCCGAACCCAATCCAGTGTGGGATGTCGTCTGGCATGAGCGAGACCATTGCGGCCAGACACGCCTTGCCGGCGAGGACGCCCACTGCCCCTCCCAGAACCGCGAGCACCAGGCTCTCCGTCAGAAGTTGCCTGACGATCCTGAGGCGCGACGCGCCCACCGCGGCCCGGATGGCGATCTCGCGCGCCCGTGCTTCGCCGCGCACCATCATCAGCCCGGCGATGTTCACGCAGGCGATCAGCAGGACTACGCCCACCGCTCCGAGCAACACATTCGTCACGGTCTTGAAATCGCCGAGATAGCGATCGCGCAGCGGGATCACGGTGGGGAACGTGAGCTCGTTGACGTACGCCTTGACGCTCTGGATCATTCCTTTATGGACCCGCATCAGGTCGGCCTTCGCCCGATCCATGGAGACGCCGGCCTTGAGCCGGCCGATGCCGGCCAGGTAATAGCTGTTGCCCTGATTCGGGTCGGCCGCGAGCGGCAGCCAGGCTTCCGCCTCGGGCGGGACGGCCTCGCGCGGCAGGACTCCGATCACGGTGTAGGGCTGCTCATCGAGTTTTACGATACGGCCGGCAACGTTCGGGTCGCCGTGAAACAAACTTCGCCAGAGGTCGTAACCCAGCAGGACAACCTTCGCGCCGCCGGGCCGATCCTCTTCCGGAAAGAAGTTGCGTCCGAGCGCCGGCTTCAATCCGAGCACGTCGAGTAAGTCATGGGTCACCTGCGCGGTCTGGATGCGCCGCGCGAGGCCCGAGCTGTCCGATAGGTTGGCGCCGCCTCCCGAGAAGAACGCCATGCCGTCGAAGCTGGAATTCCCCTTGGTCCAGGCCACATAGTCGGGGTTGGAGACGCTCACTTGCGCGAGGTTCCATTTGGGCGCGGCCTCGTTCAGGTCCACCAGGCGGCCGGGGGCGGGGAAGGGGAGCGGCCGCAGAAACATCCCGTTGAAGATGCTGAATATTGCGGTGGTGCCGGCGACTCCCAGAGCGAGCATGAGAACCACCGTCAGACTGAATGCGGGATTGACGCGAATGGAGCGGACGGCCACCTTCAGGTCGTGCCCGAGGCCGCCCAGCGCGCCTGTTCCTCCGCTGGCACCCAGGCCGAGAGGCTCGCGAGGCGCCGGCTGGCGGGCGTTGCGCAAACCCTCCAGCAGATCGCTGCCCTGGAGTTCCTCCATCATCGAGCGGATGGCATGGTCTTCCGTGGCCCCACCGGCGACCATCTCTGCGTAGCGGTCGCCCAGGTGCTGGGACAACTCTTCGATGATCTCGGCCTCGCGGGCGCCGTCCAGGTTAAGGCCGCGCAGCCGCTCGCGGATGGCTTCGCTCCAATCAGGCATACTCGTCCCCCGTGATTCTCCGGATCGCGTCTACGAACGCCTCCCAACCCGCTCGCCGCGCCACCAGCACCTTCCTGCCGGCCACGGTGAGCCGATAATACCGCCGCCTTCTCTGTCCGGCTTTCTCGACCCACCGCCCTTGAATCAGGCCCCGCCCTTCCAGGCGATAGAGGAGTGGGTAGAGCGAAGCGACCCGAAAGCTCACGGCTCCATTCGACCGCGACTCGATCAGCTTGCTGATCTCGTAACCGTGTCGCGGCCGCGCCTCGAGCAGGGAAAGGATGAGCAGTTCTCCGCTGCCCTTCTTCAGATCACGGTCCACGGCATCGGGAGGCATATGTTGCTTAACAATATATGCCGAAGAAGGCTATGCTGTCAAATCAAGGCCGGGCGCCGGGGCGAGGCTCGGCGCGGCAGGCTGGACGGAACGGATGCGGCGGGCGGGCGGCTGCGCGGAGAGGTATGGCCGCCGCGGCGGGCTGGACGGAACGGATGCGGCGGGATGGGCCGGGCGGTGAGGCATTGCCGCCGAGGCCCGGTTCGACGATAATCTTATCCTATGCTCCGAGGCCTATTCGTGATCTTCGCCTTTGCAGCCGCCTGCAACGCGGCCGAGAGGCTCCCCAAGCCTGATCGCATCGCCGCCGACGCGACGCCGGAACAGATCGCGCTCGTGAAGGAGGGAGTCGCGCTTCACGACGAAGGCAAGTACGACGCCGCGATTGCGAAATACAAGCAGGTCCTGGATCAGAATCCATGGGAAGTGGGTGCGCTGTTCGAGCTGACTTTCACGTATTTCGCCTCCAGGCAGTACGAGCAGTCGCTCGAGACCGCGCGACTGGGCGCGCAGTGCAGGTCCACGAGTCTGCCGGGGTTTTACGTCGCGATGGCCAACGCATTGGACGAACTCGGCAAAGGAAAGGAGGCCATCGAGATCTATCGGGCGGCGATCAAGCAGGCGCCGGAGAGCAGGCTCCTCTACTACAACTTCGGCATCGCTCTGGACCGCGCAGGCAAGCGGGCGGAGGCCAAGACGGCGGTCGAAACAGGACTTCGATACGAACCAAACCACGCCAGCAGCCACCTCAAGCTCGCCGAAATGTACGCGGACATGGGCTACCGGATTCCGGCGATCCTGGCGGACTCCCGATTCCTGGTGTTGGAACCGGACTCCAAGCGGTCATCGCACGTGCTCGAGAAGCTGCCGCGTTTGCTCACCGGGGCGGTAACGACCGGCAAGGACGAGAACCACATCAGTATCAACGTCTCGGACAACAAGGCGCTCAAAGACGAAGGGGATTTCATGGGAGCCGAGATGATGTTATCGATCGTCGTGGCTGCGGACTTCATGGGCAAGTCCGAAGACAAAGTAAAAAAGCTCAAGTCACCGTTCGAGAACCTTGTGTCGCTCTATTCCATCCTCGGCGAATCGCTCGGGAATTCAAAGCCAAAGGGAGGGTTCGCCGCGACGTACTACGCGCCGTACCTCGTGTCTCTGGTCAAGGCCGGACACACCGAGGCATTTGTCGCTTACGCGTGGCAAGCGGCCAAGATCGAGGGGGCAGAGGAGTGGGCCAAGGCGAACGACGCGAAGATCAAGGCGTTCCTTGCCTGGACCGGAGCGTTTGCCTGGCCGGCGAAGTGATCGCGAGCCCTGTTCGATTCGGGCCGTGGCGTATCATCTGAGCATGAGGCCTCGGTCTGCGACCTTCCCGTTTTGCCTGCTTGCCGCCTTTGTCCTGTCAGGCGTGGCGCGCGGGGAGGTCGCCTTTACGCGTTTCCCCGCGAACGATGCAACTCGTGTTAATCCCGACACACACCTGGTGTTGACGTTCTCCAGCCCTCCCACGCTTGGTAAGTCGGGCCAGATTCGCATCTACGATGCGGCTGACCACCATGTGGTGGACACACTCGACCTCAGTATCCCGGCTGGTCCCGACCCCTCGCGGCGCATCGCCGCGCCCGCTACGGTGACGGTTCTGGACCCCGCCATCGCCACCTCGCCCACCACTACGACGCCAGCCGTGAGAACGACGCCCGCGGATCTGCATAATTACCAGCTCACTACGATCGGCGGTCTGGCTGACTTTCACTTCTACCCTGTCATCGTCCATGGCAATGTGGCGACGATTTATCCGCACAATAACGTCCTGCGGTACGGCTATACATACTCCGTGGAGATCGATTCAGGCGTCTTCAGCTTTGACGCCGGCGTTTTCGCGGGCTTCACCACCGGCCACGGCTGGAACTTCACTACCAAGCCGGCGCCTCCACCGGCCGGTACAACCCGTGTTGTGGTGGCGGCCGATGGCAGCGGCGAGTTCAGCACGGTGCAGGGCGCCGTCGACTTCGTTCCCGACAATCCGTCAAAGCGGGTGACCATCTTTATCAGGAATGGTAACTACGAGGAGATCGTCTTCTTCCGCCATAAGTCCAATCTCACCTTCCGCGGCGAGGACCGGGATAAGGTCCAGGTCAGCTATGGTAACAACAGCGCGTTCAATCCGCCCCAGCCAGGGCCGAACCGCCGCTGCGCCTTCTCGGCATATGATTCAACCGGCATCGAGTTCAGTAACTTCACCGTGAGCAATACTTTCTTCGGCCAGGCAGAAGGTCTGCTCATCTCCGGCTCGAAGAACATAGTCAGCCACATGACTATCAAGGGCTCGGGCGATGCGCTCAATCTGCGCGGCTCGGTCTGTCTTGTCGACAGCACGATCGTGGGCGACGGCGACACCATCCTCGGCGTCGGCCCCGCCTTCTTCCTCCGCTGCGAAATCCAGTCGGTAGGGCCCTTCATGTGGATTCGTAACACCGAAGCAAACCACGGCAATGTTTTCGTGGACTGCACCTTTATCTCAATCGACCGGCCGCTACGGTGGCGCTCGCCCTCGGCGCCCATACAGGTTTCCAAAGTGCTGGCGCGGCTGCCGAACAATCACGGCATCAACTACCCCTACGCCGAGGCCGTGCTCATCCGCTGCCGCCTCAAAGGCGTTCCGCCGGCCGGCTGGGGGCCGATTGACGGCGACACCTCGCACATTCACTTCTGGGAGTTCCACAGCACCGATGCCGACGGGCATCCCGTGGACGTAACACAGCGGCACCCGGTCTCAAAACAACTGACGGAGCCAGGGGATGCTCAGACTATCGCTAACTACAGCGATCCGGCATTCGTGCTCGGTGGCTGGAGCCCTGTTGTGGACCAGTAAGTGAAGGGGCCGCGAGGCGGGACGTGTCGGCCCGCAGGTCGATGCCGTCCGCCGGGCGCTACGCTCTAGTGTTGTTCCGCCGCCGGCTGAGGCTGCGCTCGCGCCTGGTTCTCGATCTGGCTAATCTGCGTCTTGATTTTCTCCGAGTCGGGGGCGTTCGGGGAGCGCTGGATGTAGCTTCTCAGCAGAGTCAGGGCGCCATCATAGTCATGCTTGTCCAGCAGGATGAGTCCCAGCAAGTATTCCGCCCGGGGGACCTGGTGACCGGTGTCCACCTTGATCGCTTCCCGGGCGCTCTTCTCCGCGGCGTCGAGCTTGCCCAGGCTCAGATTGGCGATGGCATTGAAGAGATATGCCAGGGGATAATCGACCGGATCGAGCCGCGTAAGGGCGCTGGTCAGGTCCAGTGTCTCCTCCCAGTTCTTCTCGTCGAAAGCCATTACGGAAAGCGGAAGGTACGGTTTGAGGAACCGGCGGTCCGCTTCCAGGGATTTCCGAAACGCATCGCGAGCCTGGGGCTTGTTCCCCTGGCGCTGGAGAGCGCTGCCCAACTCGAACCAGGCCGCGGCGTACTTCGGGTACCCTGCGACCGCTTTCTCAAACTCGGCCTGCGCTTCCGGCCATTTCTGCTTTCTAGCCGCGTCGAGGCCTTTGTCGTACGCCTTCTTGGCGTCACGGGGGGCGTCCAGGCTGGTGGCGCTGATACTGTTGCCTTCCACGTTGCCCACCCGGTGCAAAACGATGCTGCCCACATCCGGGCTGTCCATGTACTTCCGCAGGCCGAGTTGGACAACGTCGGAGCGGTAGCCGGGCAGGACGGCCAGCAGTTCGCAGCCCGCGAGCTGCTGGCCGCCGATAGCACCGAACGTCTGGCCTTGCTGGGTCGAGCCCCCTCCCTGAGTGCCGAGGACCATGCTGCTGTCGCCTCCGATGCTGGTGCTCGCATCGGGAACGATGTCCATGTCACGGCCCACCTGGAAGGTGAACCGACCCTTGGGGTCCGTGTAGGCCACGGGTCGATTGGTGGCGCTACCGCAGGCTCGCTGGATCGACACATTCGCCGGCGGCGCGCTCCCGTCGTCCATCAGGACCTTCCCGCTCAGGAACCATCCCCGGTTGACCGTGTCCCCGCCAATTTCGCCCGACTGCGGCGTGTTCGCGCCGCGCCCAGACGGGAGGCCCGGTTTTGAGGCAGTACCGCCGGGGCGGCCCTGTGCCAACGCCACTTGCAAAGCGAAAACCGAGCCGAGAATCAGGCCCGTTAGGGTGACGAAAGGTCGAAAGTACCGCATAGCGTTCCCCTCCGACCTCATTGTGTCACGGCGCGGCGACGGGCCGCAGCCGCCGATCAGGCACGAAAGTCGGCGGCGTGATCGGTGGCCCAGTCGCGGAAGGTGCGGGCGGGGGTTCCGGTGAGGTCTTTGACCGTGGACGTCACGAACGCGGGCTGACCGAGTGCCGCGGCCCAGGCGTCCACCAGCATGTTGATGCCGGCCGCGGGTATGACGGGGAGGAGTTCGGTTTTCGCTTCTTCCGGGGAGATTTCTTCCATGCGCAAGGGGCGGCCGATCACGTCACCGATGATCGATAGCTGCTCGGACTGGGTCAGGGATTGAGGGCCGGTGAGAACGTATTCCGCTCCGGCGTGTCCTTCTTCGCACAAGGCGCGGACCGCGGCCGCGGCGATGTCACGCTCGTGGATGGGCGCGGTAGCGGCGGCGGCGTGGGGCCAGCGCACCACGGCGGCGCCGGCGCGGATCTGCGGCGCCCACCAGGCCAGGGCGTTGGCGGCGAACATGCCGGGGCGTAGGAAGGTCCACTCCAGTCCCGAGGTTTCGATGAGCTGCTCGATTCGCACGCCCAGGGCCCGGAGGGGGCTGGGCTGTTGGAAAAGGGGGTGCGCCGTTTTGAGCGGAGCGGAGAGGTATACGATGCGGCGCGCGTGCATCGCGATCCGCTCGAGAGCGGGGGCGACGGCGGGCGGCGGGGCGGTCCAGAGCAGGAAGACCGTGTCGATGCCTTCGAGGCATTCATCGAGAGTGTCTGGCAAGGTGAGATCTCCGCGCACTACTTCTACGTGAGGCGGCAAAGCCGCGGCGGGCGGGTTGCGGGCGAGAGCGCGGATTTGCACGCCGGTGGTCGGTAAGTGAGCGACGACCTGGCGGCCGACCGTTCCGGTGGCTCCGATGACGAGGAGGCGGAGCATACAGGACCATGATAGCGGGCCAACCCATTCCAGGATGTTCTGGCCAGCGAGCGTCGGATGCGATCAGTCTTCCTTGGGCGGAGGGGTTAGCCGCGTCGCGGCGTGCGTGAAGCAGCCGATTGAGATCGAGGCGCCGGTCGCATCCAAGTCCCGAATGACGTTGGCGCTGAACTGGTCGGCGAGGGCAACTCGCGGCCGCTAAGGAGTCTTGTTGAGGATGAGTCTCAGCGGCGCGCCGCCATCCTTCCAGGTGCCCGTGATCTTCGAATTGTCTTTGTTCACGGTGCCGTCGTAAGCAGCGTGCATGCTGCTGCTTTCGAAGTGCAAGGCAGGTTCGTGATACGTGATGGCGGTGATCGCGAGACCCGAAATGGATTGGTCAGGGTAGTCGATCGTGCCACTCAGGCTTCCTTCCGTGTCGGCGGAAATGTGCACCACAATTCGTTTCTTCTGCTGGGCGCCCGGATCGAGAGTACCTTCCCAGTCTCCGACGATAGGCAGGTCGGCCGCTATGGCCAATCCGGGTAGCAGCGATAACCCCAACCAAAGCCCCAACGATAATGTGCGATGCCTTTTCATGGTCGATCTCCCAAGGTCAGCCGGAAACCCCCTCCAAGCATCCCGGCTACCACAAGGATACATCGACAGGAAGGCCTTCAGCCCTCAGCTTTCCTCTGTCAGCCCGGCAAGGTTGCGGGTGTGATACGGTCTTACCGGAGTCTTACCGATGGAAACTACACGGCTTTCGACCAAGGGACAGATCGTGCTGCCCAAGGGAATTCGTGTTGCGCGGGCTTGGGGGCCGGGGACGAAGTTCACGGTGGAGGAAACCGGGGAGGGGCTGCTGCTTCGTCCGGCCACTCTGTTCCCCGAGGCGCGACTGGCGGATGTGGCGGGCTCGCTGCGGTCCAAGGGCAAGGCGAAGACGCCGGCCGAGATGCGCGCCTCCATTGTGCGGGAGGTGAAGCGTCGTCATGACCGCGGTCGATACTAACGTTGTGGTCCGGCTGCTGACCGGCGACGATCGGAAGCAAGCGGCGGCGGCGCGGGCTCTGTTCGCGGCGGAACCGATCTGGATCGCCAAGACGGTATTGCTCGAAACCGAATGGGTGCTACGGAGCCTATACGGGTTCGACACGGGCGCGATTCGCGACGCGCTTACCCGGCTGCTGGGGTTGGAGAACGTGCGGGTGGAAGACGCGGCGGCGGTGGCGGCGGCGCTGACGCTGACCCACAGCGGGATTGACCTGGCGGACGCGATGCATTTGAGCAGCCGGCCGGCGGGGGCGCGATTTGTCTCGTTCGATAAGTCGTTCGTGGCGCCGGCGAAGAAGGCGGGGGCGAGCGGGGTAGCGCGGCTGTAGGGCTAGGGCCTTCAGCTCTGGACTGGCGGCCGATGGTGAGGAAGGCCAGGATAGCGTTCCCAGTGAGGTGTGGCAACCTCAGCTGTGCGCTTCACCACATCCCCGGCATGTATTTGCAGCTTGACCTGATGTTCGCGCTGCTGATCAGGCCCGAGCGCCCCCGCGACAAGCCGCAGGCACCTTCCTCCCCAACAGAGTATACTGTCCCGTGTTACAGGAGGGTTATGCCCGAGACGGCGTTTCAACGGTTCTGGCGGAGGCTGCAGCAGATCGGGCTCAATGCTTACGAGGCCCGTTCGTACATGGTGCTGTTGGGCCATCCTCGATTCAAGGCCCTTGAGCTGGCGGCGCGCGCGCATGTGCCCCGTCAGAAAGTCTACGAGGTCCTCGATAGCCTGGTGGAGAAGGGCTTCGCGCTGGTGGTGCAGGAGAAGACCAAACTGTTCTCCGCGGTGGAGCCGGCGCTGGCGATCCCGGGGTACCTGGCTCGGAAACGCCAGGCGGCGGAGATGGAACTGGCGGAGCAGGGCCGCACCGCGACGGGGCTGATCGAGGACCTCGCCGAATCGTATTCCGAGGGGCGCGGCGAACGCGGCACGCTCGATTACCTGCGCATCGTCGGCGAGCCCTCGCAGGCCGCGTCGCAGTGGCAGCGCATGCTGGCCGAGGTAGCGTTGGACTACGTGGAGTTCTCGCGGCCGCCCTACGCGGTGGACCCGCTCGATGAACAGCTGGTGAAGCACGCGCGCGAGCGCGGCGTGCGGTGCCGGCTGCTGCGGGCCGCGGGCGCGGTGGACGATGCCCACAGCCAGCGGCTGGAGGAGTACCGGCAGTCGGGGGTCGAGATACGCGTGGCGGAGTCGCTGCCGATGAAGCTGGCCCTGTTCGATGGCAAGCGCGGCATGATCGCGCTGCTCGATCCGGTAATCACGCGGCCGGCGTGGACCTCGGTGGTGTTCGACCATGAAGGTTTCGGCGAGGCGATGAAGGGGCTGTTCGAGGATCACTGGCGGCGCGCCACGGGCAGCGTGTTCGATGCGCAGGCCTGAAGGCGGCCGCGGACTCTGGATTCCGTGCGGGGCCATGCTGCTGGTGTCGCTGGTCAGCTACATCGATCGGAACACCATCGCTTTGCTTGTGCCGACGATTCTCAAAGAGACGCGGATGACGGCCGAGCAGTACGGCTGGGCGATCGCGGCCTTTTCGATCACCTACACGATCGCGAATCCGCTGTGGGGGCGGTGGCTGGACCGCGTGGGCGTGCGTTGGGGCATGATGCTGGCCGTGGCGCTGTGGACCGCCGCTTCCGCGTCGCACGCGCTGGCCGTGGGGTTGCTGAGTTTCGCGGCGGCGCGGGCGGCGCTCGGGTTCGGCGAAGGGGCGACGTTTCCGGGCGGGGCGCGAACGGCGGTCCAGACGCTGCCGCCACAGAAGCAATCGCGCGGCATCGCGGTGGCGTATAGCGGCGGGTCGCTGGGGGCCATCATCACGCCGCTGGCGATCACTCCGATCGCGTCCTACTGGGGCTGGCGCGCGGCGTTCCTCTGCACGGGCGCGGCGGGCGCGGCTTGGATGGTGCTCTGGTGGTGGATATCCAGAGGGCAAACCTTGGGACAGGCACCAATTTCGCAAAGGCGGCGAAATTGGGATCCAGTCCCCGGTTTGCAGATTTTTCGGGATCCGCGCGTCTGGTCCTACATGTGCGCCTACGCCTGGGGCGCGCTTCCGCTGGCTCTGATCCTCTACGGGGCTTCGCTATTCCTGAGCAGGGCGCGGGGAATGACGCAGGTGGGGATTGGAGCGGTGCTGTGGATTCCGCCGCTGGGGTGGGAGATCGGATACTTCGTGTGGGGCTGGCTGGCGGACCGGCGCGTGGCCGCGGGGCGGGATCCGACGTCCGCGTTTCAACCCCTGCTGGCCGCGGCCATGCTGGCAGGTCTTCCATTGGCGCTGACGCCCTGGGTGCGGCCGTTGTGGCTGGTGATGGCCCTGATGTTCGTCGCCATGTTCGCGGCGGGCGGCTTCATCATTCTGACGGTGGGTTGGACGGCGCGGGTGTTCGCGAGCGAGGACGCGGGGCTGATGGCAGGGCTCGGCGCGGGGGCGTGGTCGCTGATGGTGGCGGTGATCATGCCGGTGTTCGGGCGGCTATTCGATCACGGGAGATTCGACGCCGGCTTCGCGGTGGCGGCGGCGTTCCCGGTCCTGGGGTTCGGGACCTGGTGGGCGGTCAACCGATCGAGGGAGTGAGGCCCGCCGCAGGCGGAACTACTTCCGGGCAGCAGCCTTCTTGGCGGCTTTCTTCGCCTTCCGGGGCAGACGGGATTTGTTCTTCGGAAGCAGCTTGGGTATCTTCTGGGAGATTCTATTCTCCGTTCTAGCGGGCGGAGCTTCCACGACGGGCGCGGGCTGTTTCTCGACTTCTGCTTCTTTCTTTTTTGCCAAGTCAGCGAACCTCTACACAACTGTACCGTGTTTCGACGGGCGGCCGCGCAAAAAAAGAGCCGGGGACAGAGGGTGCTGTCCCCGGTTTTGGGAGGGTCCGCTTCCCGGCGGGAGCGGTTTTGGTGCTCGAGCGGCTAACCGCCGTTCGGCCCGTTGTGGCAGCTGTAGCAGCCGATCATGGTGCCCTTGGTAAATGTGTGGCCGGCCAGGGTTCGGTCGGCCTGGATTCTCGAGAGCACGGTGCCGCGGTAGTCGGTGCCGTGGCAAACCTGGCAGGCGGTGGCGCCTCCGGAACCGGCTACATCCTGGTGCCGGCTGACCCAGGAGGTTCCGATGGGATGCAGGCCGTGTGGGCCGCCCGTGGTGGTGCTGGGAACAGTGGCATGGCAGGCCGTGCACTCGGAGAGCATGCCGCTGTGCCCCTGAAGAGCGTTGCTCTGAACGTTGTCGTTCACATTGGGAGTGGGGTACTCGGCATGGGTGGAGCCGTGGCAGGCCTCGCATTGCAGGCCGCCGTGGCCCGCGGAGAAGCGGTAGAGCGATATGCCGGCCGCGGGAGTATTGGGCGTCGTGGCGAAGGTCTGGTCCGGGGGCACGCGGATAGTGGTGCCGCTGGAGAACACCGAGGTGTAGACGATCTGGCCCGCGTTCGAGACGGCGGTGCCGCTGTGGCAGGCCTGGCAGTTGGGCTCGTCGAGCCAGCCCTTGCGGGTTGAGACCGCCATGTTGCTCATGGAACCGTGGCAGCTCTGGCACTCGATGGCGTTGCCGCCGGTGGGAGCTTGCAGCGTCCCCATAGCGCCGCGGAGGCACTGGGTGGTGGGGCCCGGGTGGCAGTTATAGCAGGATGTGCGCGTGGTGGAGGCGTTGAGGGTCTGGTTGGTGGCCGGGTCCACTACGGTGGAATGCAGACTGTGCATGGAGACTGTCAGCGCGGGGACTCCGGTGACGCCGGCTAGCGAGAGCGCGTTCGAGCCGTGGCAGGAGTCGCAGAGAACCGGCTTGGTGGCCGTGGTGGTTTCCAGACCGGCCGTGCTGTAGCCCACGGCGGTGGCGGCGGACTGGAAGAGCGTGGTGCTCTTGAAGCGGTCGTCGTGCTTGCGGAGGATGTTCAACTTGATGTCCTTGGCGGGATCGGCGTTGAGGACCCAGCCGGCGGCGGGCTGCGCTGCCGCATCCGTGTTGGAGGCGTGGCAGTTCTTGCAGGTCATCTCGTCGGAGATGGGGACCACGATGTCGGTGGTGGCGAGCGAGTTGCCCGAGGCGTCGCGCGCGGTGAGCCGCATCATGGGGTAGTAGTTGACCGGGTAGGGCGGGGCCGGAGCATCGGCGTAAGGGAGGATGGGAATGCCCGTGGCGACCCAGGTGTTATCGGTGGTGCTGAAGGTCATGGACTGGGGCGTGTTGAGTGCGCCCGGCATGGCGCTGCCCTTGAGTCCGACGTCGGGCAGGAGCGAGCCGAATCCCAGGGCGGCGGCGAATTGCCAGAAGTTGGTTTTGCCCGCCGAGGTGGTGTTGATGGTGCCGGTGAGCGGGTCGGTGACGGACTGGTAGGTGACGGTGTAGCTGGCTGGCGCCGTGATGAGGTTGCCGCTGGCATCGAGAAGGTGGACGTGAATGGTGTTGAAGGGCGGCAGGACGCCGAAGATGCTGTAGTCCTTGCCGTCCATGCAGTGCATTCCGAGATCGTTCCACCCGATCAGCTTGAAGCCGGAAGGATTCGGAGTCGGCGTCGGTGTCGGAGTCGGCGTCGGAGTGGGCCTCGGAGTCGGAGTCGGCGTCGGTGTCGGAGTAGGCCTCGGAGTCGGAGTCGGAGTCGGCGTCGGCGTCGGTGTCGGAGTAGGCCTCGGAGTCGGAGTCGGCGTCGGCCTCGGAGTCGGAGTAGGCGTCGGAGCCGCGGCCACGATGAGGGAAACGCTGACGGGGTGGGTGGTGCCGTTGGAGACGATGGAGATCGTTCCGTTGTAGGTACCGGCGGAGAGGCCGGAGGGGTTGGCGGAGACGGTCAACGTCCGGTTCGTGGTGAGGCTTCCAGAGGGCGTAACACCGAGCCAGTTGGTGCTGCTCGAAGCCGTGAAGGCGGTAGCGGAAGAGGCGCTCACGGTTACGGATTGCCCGGGCGGGGCAGAGCCGCCGGCGGTTGCACTGAAGGCGAGCGAGGTGGGGCTGACGGAGATCGTGCCGCCGGTCGCAGCACTCACCACCAGCGACACCGCCACCGTTTTCGTGCCGTAGCGGGAGACGATGGAAATGGTCCCCGCGTACGTTCCGGCCGCGACGTAGCGCTGGTTCACGCTGACGGTGAGGGTCTGGTTGGTCGCGAGGCTTCCGGTGGGCGAGATGCTCAGCCAGTTCCTGCCGCCGCTCTGGACCGAAGCACTGGCGGTGAATGTGGTGGCGCGCGAGGCGCTCACCGTCAGTGTCTGGGCCGCCGGACGAGAACCGTTCACCGTGGCCTTGAACGTGAGCGAGGCGGGGCTCAGAGTCAGACCGCGGTTTTCGTTTTCCTGGGCGTGGGCGGTGCGCGCCGCGAACGTCCAGACTACGCCGGCTATCAGGGCGAGGAACCCGAGAACGACATAGCGATGCTTCATTCCTGTACTCCTTCGAAGTTGGGGATAGCGCTGAGGCCGCACGAGCGGTGCGGACACACGAAGACCTTCACGAATACGATCGGAGGTCTTCCCGCCGGAGCCTGGCCACCTTCTGTAAAAACTACCGAGGCGGCCGTCAAACTTACACTGTGCTCGCCGATTCAGCGATAACAGGTACTGAAACCCCGATATACCGCATGGGGTTGCGAATTACCGTAGCCGAGTGAAGCACTCGGATTGCCAATCCGAATGACTGAAACCTACCCTTGGGGTCCGCAGTTGGGGTCCGCTCCCTGGCGGTCGCGGCTCGGTAACGGTCGCGGCTCGATAACGGTCGCGGCTCGGCGCTATGGGGAGGCTACAGGTCTTCGGCGGCTAGCGGGACGTCGGGATCGATCCCGGCGGGCGTTTGGACGCCGTAGCGGGCGCGGGCGTCGAGGAGTTTCGCAACCTCGGCGCGCGGGAGGGCGTTGGCTCCTCCGAGCAGCTCCGCGACGAGCGTGACGCGCGCCAGATGCTCGACGGTCTCCATATGAAAGAACGCCTGGTAGACGTCCTTGCCATACGCTACCGCGCCGTGGTTCGCCATTAACAGGGCGTCATGGCCGGGGATGAGCGGGAGCATCGGCTCGGTGAGCGCGGTGGTGCCGGGCAAACCGTAGCCCGCGACGGGCACGGTGCCGAGGTGGATGATCGCCTCCGGCAGCAGCGCGCGATTGAGAGGGCGGCCGGCGACGGCGAAGCCGGTGGCGACGGGCGGGTGGGCGTGCAGTACGGCGCGCACGTCGGGCCGCAGGCGGTAGACGGCGACATGCATGGCGATCTCGGTGGTGCAGCCGGTGGCGCCCTCCATCTTGCTACCGGCGGCGTCGCAGACGATGAGGTCCTCGGGCTTCATCAGGCCTTTGCAGACGCCGGTGGGGGTGCACAGGATGCGACCGTCGTCGAGGCGGACGCTGATGTTGCCGTCCTGGGCCGCGACCCATCCCTTCTGCCACATGAGGCGGCCGACTTCGACGATATCCTGGCAGTTCTCTCGCTCGGTTTTTGACATCGGAAAAAGAATTGTACCAGATGGCTGCCGGGCGGTTGTCAGAAGACCTATTCCGATCCGATCTTCAACAACTGTTCGGCCTGTTTGAGGGCCTCGCGTGTGAGGCGCTCGCCGGAGAGCATGCGGCCGATTTCGCGGGTGCGGGCGTCGCCGTCCAACAGCTCGATTTCGGCGACCGTGCGGCCGCCGGCTTCCTTCTTCTCGACATAGAAATGATGGTCGGCGAAGCCGGCGATCTGGGGCAGGTGGGTGACGCAGAGCACCTGGCTTGAAACGGCCAATTGTTTCAGGCGGCGGCCGACAGTTTCGGCGGCGCGGCCACCGACGCCGGCATCCACTTCGTCGAAGACCAGCGTGGGATGGATGCGCTCGGTGCGGCGCGAGGCTGAGGCGACACAGGTCTTGAGCGCCAGGGCGATTCGGGAAACCTCGCCGCCGGAGGCGACTTTTTCGAGCGGGCGCGGCTCTTCGCCTACATTGGGCGAAACAAGAAACTGCACGGCGTCGATGCCGGTCTCGGACCATGCGGCGGGGCGGACGGCCACCTGGAACGTGGTGCGCTCCATGGCCAGGCTCGCGAGCTCGGTCTCCATCCGCTTTTCCAGTTTGCGCGCGGCATCTTTGCGCCGCTGGGAGAGCGCGCCGGCGGCCTCTTCGAACGCGGCTGCGAGGCGCTTCCGCTCGCGCTCGAGCTCGGCCTTGCGCTCGCCCGCGGTCTCTACGGATTCGATTTCGCCGCGCACCTGGGCGAGGAACGCGAGGACCTCCTCCGCCGTGGTGCCATATTTGCGGTGAAGGCGCTCGAGCGAGGCTAGGCGGGACTCGATCTCTTCCAGGCGCGCGGGGTTGGCCTCGAGGTGCGAGAGATAATCGCGGACGGCGTAGGACGCCTCCTCGATGGCGATGACGGCGCCGGCCAGTCCTTCGCGCGCGGCTTCGAGGCGCGGGTCGATACGCAGCAGGTCTTCGAGGCGCCGCACGGCCAGGCGGATCTGCGCCAGGGCCGACTCAGGGGCATCGTAGAGGGCGGTGTAGACGGTGTTGGCGGCCTCTTCGAGGCGGGCGGTGTTCTGAAGAACGCGCCGCTCCTGCTCGAGCGAGGCGTCTTCGCCAGGTTTCGGAGCGACACTTTCGATCTCGCGGCGCTGGAAGTTCCAGAGATCGAGGAGACGCAACTTCTCCTGCTCGGTGCGCTCCAGGGCTTCGAGCTCGCGGGTGACTTTTCGCCAATCCTCGAAGGTCGCTTCGACATGGGCGGCGGAGTCGGCAGAGCCGGCGAAAGCGTCGAGCATGGCGAGCTGGGCGCCGGCGGCAAACAGCATCTGCTGTTCGTGCTGTCCGTGAATATCGCCCAGGAAAGGCGCCAGATCGCGGAGCAGGCCCACGGTGATGGGACGGCTGCCGGCGAAAGCGCGCGACTTGCCTTCGGCCGAAATCTCGCGCTCGAGGATGAGCTCGCCGTCTTCGGCTTCGATACCCGCGGATTCGAGCAGGCGGGTGAAGGCGGTCTCTCGCGGGACCTCGAAAACTCCCGAGATGCGCGCGCGAGCGGCGCCGGTACGCACCGACTCTTGCGAGGCTCGGCCGCCGAAGAGCAGGCCCAGCGCGTCCACGACGATGGACTTGCCACTGCCCGTCTCGCCGGTCAACAGATTGAGGCCGGGCTCGAAGCGTACATGCACGCGCTCGATGACGGCGTAGTTCTCGACAACCAACTCGAGGAGCATCGAGGGAATTATAACCGTAACGTGGGAACCCCCGCGAGATTCCGGCGTCCGAGAAAACACAAAGGCTTTGGGCCACGAATGAACACGAATGGACACGAATGGGAAGACGGAACGATTGAACGGATCATTGGGGGCGCCTACGAAGTCTCCAATGTGCTGGGGGCAGGGTTTCTGGAGAAGGTTTATGAGAAGGCCCTCGTTCACGAACTTGGGCTGCGAGGGCTACGGGTCAGGTCGCAGGTCTCATTTCCTGTGGAGTACAAGGGCGAGCAGGTGGGCTCCTACGTCGCCGATCTTGTGGTTGAGGACCTGGTGGTCGAACTGAAGTGCGTGGAGAGCTTCTCGAACGAACATCTGGCCAAGTGCATCAACTACCTGAAGGCTTCAGGCCTGAGGCTGGCTCTGCTCATCAACTTCCAGAAGCCCAAGGTTGAATGGAAGCGAGTTGTCTACGGATGAGGCGAGGTTCGTCCGTATTCGTGTCCATTCGTGTTCATTCGTGGCCAGGAGTTTTGTCTTTCGGGGGGTCGCCTTTGCGGCGCACTTCGATGTTCAGCCGCTTGATTTTCTGGTTCAGGGTAGAGAGCGGAACGTGGAGGTTTTCGGCGGTTTCGGTCTGGCTCCAGTTGCAGGACTCCAGGCGCTCGATGATCACGCGGCGCTCGTACTCGGCCACGATCTCGAACAGCGAGGCGTCCGAGGGCAGACCTCCGCTGTCGTCGTCGCGGCGGATGCGCACTCCACCGGCTCGCAACAGATCCTCAGGGAGCGCGTCGGCGGCGACGGTCGGCCTCGATGCCAGCACGACGGCGCGCTGGACCACGTTCTCGAGCTCGCGCACGTTGCCGGGCCAGTTGTGATCGATCAGGATCTGCATCGCCTCGGGCTCGAAGCGCAGCATGGAGCGGCCGTTCGGGTCCAGCCACTTCTCGTCTTCCTGGCAGTAGCGGTTGAAGAAGTGCTCGACCAGAAGCGGGATGTCTTCCTTGCGTTCGCGCAGGGCCGGCAGCGCGATGTTGATCACGTTCAGCCGGTAGTAAAGGTCTTCCCGGAACTTGCCCTCTTCGACCAGCTTCTTGAGGTCGGCGTTTGTGGCCGCCAGGATCCGTACGTCCACGCGAACCACGTCGGCCGAGCCGAGCGGCATGAATTCGCGCTCCTGGATCACGCGCAGCAGCTTGGCCTGCGTCTCGACTCCGATGGTGCCGACCTCATCGAAAAAGATGGTGCCTTTGTTGGCGATCTCGAAATAGCCTTTTCGCGAAGCGATGGCGCCGGTGAAGGAACCCTTGACGTGGCCGAACAGCGTGGATTCGAGCAGCTCCGGCGGCAGCGAGCCGCTGTTGACCGCGATGAACATCTGCTCGCCGCGCTGCGAGTTGGCGTGAATTGCCTTGGCGATGAGCTCCTTGCCGGTCCCGGTCTCGCCGGTGATCATGATGGTGGAGCGGCTGGCCGCCACCTGGGTCACCAGGTCGAGGATGCGCTGCATGCGATCGCTGCGGCCCACGATGTTGGGGAAACTGTAGCGCTGCTTTAGGGCGCGCTTGAGCTGCAGGTTCTCGGTCTCGAGGCGGCGCTTGGCGATGACCTGGGATATCTCGACCAGCAACTGCTCGTTTTTCCAGGGCTTCTGGATGAAATCGTCGGCGCCGCACTTCAGGGCTTCGACGGCCGCGTCGATTGAGCCGAAGGCGGTCACCATGAAGACCGGAATCTGGCGGTCGCGCTCGCGGATATCGCGCAGCACGTCCATGCCGGAGCGGTCCGGCATCATCAGGTCGAGCAGGACCAGGTCGTATTCCCGGGATTCAAGCCGGTGCAGGCCCTCGGTGCCGTTGGGGGCGAGGTCCACCGCATACCCTTCCAGGCTGAGAAGAGCGTCCAGGGTTTCGCGGATATCCTCTTCGTCGTCGATTACCAGGATCCGGCCTTGGATCGCCGTTCCGCTGACCTGCTCGGCGAGATCGCTCTCAGGCATGAACCGCTTTCCTCGCCGCCGGGAACTCCAGATGGAACCGCGTGCCTTCTCCAGGCTGGCTCTCGACTTCGATCACGCCGCTGTGCTCGCGCACAATGCCGTAGCTCACCGATAGTCCGAGCCCCGTCCCTTTGCGGGCTCCCTTGGTGGTGAAGAAAGGATCGAAGATCCGGGTCAGGTTCTCTACTTCGATGCCGTGCCCCGTGTCCGCCACGTCGACGCCCACGGTGTCCCCCCGCTGGAAGGTGCGCACCGACAGGGTGCCGCCCGTCCCCATCGCGTCCCGGGCATTCAAGAAGAGATTCAAGAAAACCTGCTGCAACTTGCCGGAATTGCCTTTGATAAACGGCAGCTGCTCTTCCAGGTCCAATTGTACCTTGAGGCCCGCCTTCTCCATCTGGTGCTGGATCAGCGTGAGGCTCTCGTGAACCACGCGATTCAGGTCCACCTCGTCGAAGGCCGTGGGCGAGGTGCGTGAGAAATTCAGCAGCGAGTTGACGATCTCGCTGGCGCGGAAGGTCTGCTTGGCGATCTTCTCGAGCAGGCGCGATTTCTGGTCGTCGCCCGAAACCTGCTTGGCCAGCATCTGGGCGTAGGTCGAGATCACGGCCAGCGGGGTGTTCACCTCGTGCGCCACGCCGGCCGCCAGCAGGCCCACCGAGCTGAGTTTGTCGGCCTGAACCAGCCGGCGCTCCAGCTCGTCGCGTTCCGTGACGTCGTCGAAGATGATCAGCCGGCCGATCCGCTCCAGGTCCTTCGAGACCAGGGGCGCCACCGCCACGTTCAGCACGGTCTCCCGTTGCGGCTGCGCCTGCGCTTCCGCCGCCGCGGCAGCCGAATGCCCGTTGCCGCCGTTGGCCGGCATCTCGATAACCTTGGTTTCGATCTTCGGCCGCAAGGCGTAACGGTAGATGTGCCGGATCCCACTCTCGCCGCCCGGGCCGCCGAACTGGAGCACCAGGTCCTCGGGCAGCAGGTCCGAAAGCGGGTGGCCCACGGCCTCGTCGCGCACAATTCCGGTGAGCTGCTCCAACCTCGAGTTCCAGCTCTCGACGTTGTCTTCCAGGTCCGCCGCCAGGATGCCGACGTTGATGGACTCGACGATGTTCTCGCTGTACTCCTTGAGCCGCTCGTACTCCTGCATCTTGCGGGCGAGCGAGCGGTACAGCCGGGCGTTTTCGATGGCGATGCCGACGTAGCCGGAGGCCGTGACCAGCAGCTCCAGATCTTCGCTGGTGAGGAAGTCGCCGCCCTCGGTCCGGCTGACGCCCAGGTAAGCGATGGTCCGGCCGCGCACGATGCAGGGCAGGTAGTAGGTCAATTCCAGATCGGCGATGGTCTGCCGCACGGTAGCCGGCCAGTTCTTCGAGACCACATCGAGCAGGTGCCTGGTCTGTTCGAAGAAGAGGTAGGGGTGGTCGGGTTCTGAGTCCAGGAAGGCCAGGTCGTAAGGGCGCCGGTCGTAGCGGCCATTCTCGGCGTCGCGCAGGCGGAAGCGGCCCTCGTCGTCGATCAGGAAGAAAGCTACTCGCTCGATCGCTAGCGTGCGCCGGAGCCGGTCCGCCGCGGAGCGCAGCAAGGCATCGAGATCGGTTTCGGAGCTGAGCTCGCGCGCGAACTCGATCAGGGTGAGGCGGTAGTCGTACTTGTCCTTATAAAAGACATAGCGGTCCAGCATTTCCTGGATCCACTTGCGGATCGGCTGGAAGACGAACGCGGCGATCAGGATCAGCACGCCCGCGGCGGTGGCCCCGATGTCCTCGAGGCCGCCCACCCAGAAAATCAGGCCATAGAAGACCGCCAGCACGCAGATCGTGGCCAGTGTGTAGACGTAGCCCTGCTGGAAGATGATGTCCACGTCCATCAGGCGGTAGCGCACGATGGCATACGCCCAGGTGATGGGGATCAGCACCAACGAGAGCACGGCCGCTTCCATGTAGGTGTTGGGGATCATGCCCAGCAGGCCGAAGGGAATGGCGTAGGCCAGCGCGAACGGTGCGGCGCCCAGGATCGCTCCCCGGCGCAGCCACTTGATCTGCTGCCGGATCATCGGGTCTTCCACCCTACGGTAGGTGCGGTCGAGCACCCAGCCGCCGAACAGGTAGGTTGCCGCCAGGAACACCACCCAGATGCGGTCCAGAAGCCAGTTCAGTTCGACCGGCGCCACCTCGACGCGTACCACCCCCGAGCTCACCCCCAGCACCACCGCCGACACGATGACCGCCGGCACGTAAACCAGGAAGATCGCCGCGCGCCGCCGGAACCATCCGCGCTTCTCCGGGAACACCAGGCAGAAGTGCAGGAAGATGGTTGGCGCGAACAGACCGGCCAGCACATTGCCGTAGTACATGGCCTTGTCGAAGCTGTTCAGCTTGCCGGTGTAGTGGAAGGCGCAAAGGATGAAAGACACCAGGCAGAGGGTATAGAAGTGCAACGAGCGGGGCGCATTGCCGCGCCGGAAGAACACGAATAGGCCAACTCCCAGGTAGACCAGACCTACGGCGTACTGCCAGTAGAGCGCCGCGGTGTTCCGCAGAGCCGTTCCGACGATCAGGGGCGCTTCAAACTCGACGCCATCGCGCCGCAAGACGTAGGTGGCCTTGTTCCAGGCGCCTACTCCAACCAGAACCTGACTGACCTCGGTGGACCTCAGGATCGGTTCACCGGCAATCTTTACCACCGCGTCGCCTTTGCGGAGGCCGACGCGATCGGCGGGGCTCCCATGAGTCACGTGGAGGGCGGTGACCGAGCCGTTGCGGTCCACCCACGTGACACCATCGTCGGGGAGTCTGAATCTGGTTTGTTGCTGGAAGTTGATGAAGGCAGACACCGCCGCCGCGACCGTGAGGATCATCAGCAACGCGCCCGAGAACTTGAACTTGAGTTCCCTCATCAACCTACACCTGGAGCTTACAAGGCTCCCCGGCCGTGACCTTAGCAAGTTGGATGCCACATCCCGGCGAGCCCGTTACATCAAAGAATACCTTATTTTTCCGTGACTTACAAATGACCTTCTCGGGCCGTCTCCTCATTTCGGGAGACTCCGTCTATGCCTTAGTGTAACGCTGTGTCCAAGGCTCTCCCGGCTGCTTTTTCTCGGTGCCCGCCGTGCCGGACGCGATTTGTCGCGGGCCGCTCTGCGATAATGGGAACTCGTTCGATTGCAGGCGCTTAAGAAGAGTTCGCAGCCCGGCACAGGCGCCGCCGACAGTTGAGTACGACAGGATTGCCGGGTACGAAAATCGGGATGAGCTCCACATTTGTCTTTCACGACCCCTCCGGCCGGCGCTGGGCGCGCGTAAGGCGGGTCGCCGGCGCTGCCGGCGTTCTTGGCCTTTTGGCCTTCTCTGTTTTCCTTCTGAGCCTTTTTATCAGCCCGCAGTTGCCGAATCTCGGCCTGCCAGCCGTCGAGCACCTGGTGCGGTTCGCCGAGGTGCCTAGCGTGATCCGGGGTGAGAAGGCCGTCAAGAATGTGCCATTCAAGCTGCAAAAAGCGGTCAAAAACCTCAAATATGTGCGCTCCGCGTCGCCGGTCATACATCCGAAGACGGCCGCCACCAGCGGTCCCTCGCAGCCGGTCGTTTTCGGTTACTACGTCAATTGGGATCCCGCCAGCATCGTCTCGCTGCGCCTGAACCTCCAACATCTGACGCACCTGGTTCCGGAGTGGCTGGTGCTCCAGAACGGCAAGGGCGACCTGGACGACCAGACGGACCCGACTGTCGCCCGCATCGCCAGCGACGCGAAGTTGCCGGTGCTCGCCATGGTGACGAACTTCCGCGACGGATGGCAGGGCGGGGATCTGCACACCGTGCTCGGGAGCGCCCAGACGCGCGCCGAGCTGGTGCAGAACATTTACAGCAATCTGGAAGAGCACAAATTCGCCGGGGTCAATGTGGATTTCGAGGAACTGCGGGCAGCGGACCGCGGCCGGATGGTTGAGTTCCTGCGGGCGCTGCGCGGACGGCTTGCCCCGGCTGGCTTGCTCGTTACCCAGAGCGTTCCGGTGGGCGACTCGGCCTACGACCTGCGCGAGATCGCGGCCCTGTGCGACTTTGTGGTGCCGATGGTCTACGACGAGCACTTCCAATCGGGCAGCCCGGGACCGGTGGCCTCTCAGGAGTGGTTCGACAAGCAGCTGCGCCAGCTCGGCAAGATCCTTCCGCCCGAGAAGACCGTGATCGGCATGGGCGCATACGGCTACGACTGGATGATCGGAGGGCAGGGCTCGGCCGAAGTTGGATTCGGAGACGTGATGTCGGCGGCGAAGTCGAACCACGCGCCGGTCGTCTGGGACCCCGGTACCGAGAATCTCGTGCTGCGCTATACGGCTGGCGGCCGCCAGCACGAGGTGTGGTTGCTGGACGCCGTTACGGGGCTGAACCAGATCAACGCCATAGAAGACGGCGGCTTCCGCGGTTTCGGCGTTTGGCGCCTGGGCGCGGAAGACCCGGGGCTATGGACCGTCATGAAGCCGGAGACGTGGCCGACCGCCGAATTCAAGGCCGAGCAGCTTACGCCGCTTTCCGCCCAGCAGTCGGTGATCCGCTACGGCGATGGCGAGGTGCTGCGGGTCTCCGAGACTCCGCAGGAGGGCCGGCGCAGTGTGTGGCGGGATCCGGACGGCG
The DNA here is from genome assembly GCA_963841635.1 of Bryobacterales bacterium. Lineage (GTDB taxonomy): Bacteria > Acidobacteriota > Terriglobia > Bryobacterales > Bryobacteraceae > DASWZN01. The sequence goes on along the minus strand of CAWJDO010000002.1, from coordinate 3,842,605 downwards.
ATTTCGCGGAGCGGTACGAGCAGTATCCTTCCTATTACGTCGTTGAGAACGCCGGCAAGCCCGAGGGTAAAGTGGTCTCCCTGAGTTTCGACGACGGGCCGGATCCGAAGTACACGCCGGAGGTCCTGGACATTCTCAAAGCGCGCGGGGTCCCCGCCAGCTTCTTTGTCGTGGGCGTGGAAGCGGAACAATCGCCGAACCTGCTGCGCCGCGAGTACGCCGAGGGCCATACCATCGGCAACCACACCTACTCGCATCCCAACATGGCTCTGGTGTCGGCGGAGCGCACCCGGCTGGAACTGGCCTCCACGCTGCGGATCATCGAGCACACTACCGGGCGTTCGACCATTCTGTTCCGTCCGCCCTACAACGCCGACAGCGAGCCGCAGACCATCGACGAAGTGGTCCCCATTCTGCGGGCGCAGCAGGCGGGCTACCTGAGCATCGGAGAGCGCATCGACCCGCGCGACTGGCAGCCGGGCATCACGGTGGACGCAATTCTCGCCGATATTCTGGCGGAGAAAGACGAGGGAAACATCATCCTGCTGCACGATGGCGGCGGCAACCGCTCGGCCACGGTGGAGGCTCTGCCGCGCATCATCGACACCCTGCGCGCCCAGGGATACCGCTTTGTCTCGATCGGCGATCTGATCGGGAAGAAGCGGGACCAACTGATGCCGCTGCCGCCCGCCAATGAACTGCGCTGGGCCGAGATCGAAGGGCAGGCGTTCGGGACCAAGAGCAACTTCAAGAAAGTCGTCGGGATTCTGTTCCTGTGGGCGATTTACCTCACGGCGCTGAGGTCGCTGGTTTACGGAAGCCTCGCGCTGGTGCAGAAGCTCAAGGCGCGGCGGCGCGTGTTCGACCCTGCCTTCCGGCCTCCGGTATCGGTCGTGATTGCGGCCTACGACGAAGAAAAAGTCATCGTGAAGACGGTGGAGTCGGTGCTTGCCAACGGCTACCCGGACCTCGAGGTCGTGGTGATCGACGATGGCTCGCGGGATGGAACGCTGCGGATTCTGGAGGAGGCTTTCGGCGGCGAAGTGCGCGTGAAGATCGGAACGCAGCCAAATGCCGGGAAGGCGGCCGCGCTGAACCACGCGATCTCGCTAGCCGCGAACGAGATACTGGTGGCGGTCGATGCGGACACTCTCCTTCGGCGGGGGACCATCGGGAAGCTGGCGCGGCATTTCTCGGACCCCAGGGTAGGGGCTGTGTCGGGCAACGCGCGCGTCGGCAACCGGGGGAAGTGGATCACCCGGTTCCAGTCCATCGAATACATCTACGGCTTCAACCTGGACCGCCGGGCGCTCGATCTGCTGAACGCCATCACGGTGGTTCCGGGAGCGGCGGGCGCGTGGCGCAAGAGCCTGGTCCTGGCGGCGGGCGGGTTCGGCAACGCGACGCTGGCCGAGGATACCGACCTGACGCTCGAGATCCGGCGGATGGGGTACCGGATCCGTTACGACGAGGAGGCCGTAGCCTACACTGAGGCGCCCGAGGACACACGCAGCCTGGCGCGCCAGCGATTCCGGTGGTCTTTCGGCACATTGCAGGCGGCCTGGAAACACCGCGAGGTCACCTTCGACCCGCGCTACGGCTCGCTCGGCATGGTGGCGCTTCCGAGCATCTGGCTGTTTCAGGTGCTGCTCTCGGTTCTCTCGCCGTTCGCCGACCTGGCCATGATCATCGCCCTGTTTGCCGGAAACTGGAGGGTGGTCCTGGTCTACTACGGCGCGTTTTTCGTTTTGGAATTGCTGACGGGTGTGCTTGCGTATGGCCTCGAAGGCGAGCCTCCCGGGGACCTGGTGTTGCTTTTCTTTCAGCGGGTCTACTACAGAATGCTCATGCAGTGGGTTCTATTTCGATCGGTGCTGTACGCGATTCGCGGCCGCCTGGTGGGCTGGGGGAAGATCGAGCGCCACGGGTCGGTACAGGACGCTTGAGGGCTGCGGCCGTCAGCCGTCAGCTTTCAGCTATCGGCCGCGTCACCAGGCCGGGAATTTACGGGCCAGGCGTCGACGTCCCGCCCGAGCCGGACCTGGAGGCGAACGCAGTCCTGACGGACTGCCCTGCTGAGCCGCGGACCTGGCGGACTCCACCACGTACGACTGCTGTCGGCACTTTTGGGCTGGTGCAGGGGCGCCGTTTCCTGTAGAATCGGGCGTTCGCATCTGAAAGGAGCGTAGTGCCGTGCCAGTTGCCGCAGTTCTCGCAATCCTTTTCGCGGCCCAAGGCCCGCAACCCGCCGCGCCCGTGCCCACCGAAGTCCAGGGTGTGTGGGAAGCGAAGCCTCTGGTGACGAAGAGCACCGCCGATCCCGCGGGCTCCGGCGCGTTCCTGGAGTTCGGCGACACGTACGTCACCGACTCTTTCCTTGCCTTCTGGGCGCGGACCGACCCGCAACCGAGGGAAGGGTGGGCGCTGTACTCGTGGAAGGACGGCAAGCTCATTCGCGTCTTAAAGAACTGGGCAACAGTGGCGATGCCGGATACCAGGAAGGTGAGCATCGTTCGCACGGAGACGCCCATCCACGCAGGCAAGAGCCTGCTCTACTTCTCACCGACGATGCCGGACCACGTCTACGCCTGGGACGGGGAGAAGTTTCTGAAGGTGCTGGCCAACGGCGACGAATTGGCGTTTCGCGACGCCCACTACACCATTAAGCGCGCGCGCGTGCTTGACGCCGGAGCCGGAGGCAAGGCGCTGGTCTACTGGGATTCCTCCAAGCAGCACGCCAACGGCTGGGCTTTGCACGATACATCGGGCTTTACGCCGCTATGGATGGAGGGAGACGAGCTGCCCGGGATCCCTGGGGTGCGGATCGAGAACCTGTCGGCCGGCAACGGCTGCTATTCAGGCTGCGTGCCTCCGGCGCGGCTGCTCGAGGATGGATCGGTGCTCGCGAGCGTGAAAGTGACGGAGGCCGGCGCGAAGCGGTTCGCCCTATTCCGTTTCTTCCCGGGCAAGGCTCAGGAGATTCTGGCCGACAGCAGTCGCAACGCGCTGCTGGGCAACGTCAAGTTGGGGCAGATCCTTGCCGCCTCGCCGCGGGCCTTCGTCATGGATGGGACCCTGGACTGGGTCAGATCCCCCGGGATCAATTCGGGCACATGGAAGGTGCCCCAGTTCGTGTTCTTCGACGGCGGCAGGGTCCAGGTGGCGGACGCGAAACTGAAGCGGGAACTGGACGCCATCAACGTTTACGGCCCCGTTTCGTCGGATTACCAGCTCGACGGCGCCATCCTTCTCGGGCCGGAGTCGCCGCGTGCCCTGGTCACGACCAGGGTGGCGCGGGTGTCGGGATGGAACAACACCAAGATGCGCACCTTCCCCGGCCTGTCCTTCTGGGACGGCCAGAAGCTCTCGGCCGTCGCCTGGGAGGAAGCGCTCGGGCTCACAATTACGGCTGCCGAGGAACAACTGCAGAAGCACAGCCACCACTGGAGCTCGGTCAACGCTCCCATGGGCGAGGCGGCATTGATCGGCCTCCGGGCGATCCCGGGCCCGATGGGCGGCGTCAGCGTGCGACTGCCGCTGCCGGTCGACGCTCCCCGGAACTGGTTCGTGCCGGCGGACAGCGTGGACGGAAAGCTACAGCCGCCTCCCAGATTTTCGGTGGCCGGCCAGAACCTAACGCTGGCGGACGTCCTTGTCTGGCGAGGACCGGACGAGGCGCTGGCGGGAACGGCCGACGGCTTTTTCCTGCTGACGCGCGGGAAGAAGACGGACAAGTGAGCCTCACTTGAAGCGCTTGATGTAGCCCTTCATTCCGATCTCGAGGTGGCTCATGTGGAAGCGCTCCACCTCTTCCAAGGCTCGGGCGGTTGACCAGCCGTCGTGACGGATACGCCAGCAGGCGAGGACGACGCCGGTCCGGTCGTCGCCCTTCCAGCAGTGCACGAAGATGGGCTTGGGCGCCGTCTCCAGAATCTTCAGGATGGCGGCGATGTCCTTGTCGTGCGGCGCCAGCACACCGGATAGCGGGTAATTGATGAAGTGAAACCCCAGAGCCTCGGCGGCGAGTTTCTCGCGTTTCAGGGGCGAGCCGCCACGGAGGTCCAAAATCGTCGCGACGCCGAGCTTCTTGAGGTCGTCGAGTTCGGCAATGCTGGGCTGACCGCCGCGGTACATCGTGCCGGGCTCGACCACGCCGAAGTTGTGGATCCGCGGCGCCTGCGCGAACACCGGGTATTGTGCCAGCAGAGCGGGCGCCAAAAGAACGGGAATGATGCGCCGGAGCTTCGTGGCCTTATCCGGCGGCGCGGGCGTAGCCGGTCGCAGCCAGTTGGCGGTCCGCTTGCCGCTCGCGCTCGTTCTTCCAACTCAACCACGCCAGACTGACCACCCGGAAGACTTCGGTCGGATCGAACGGCTTCATGAGCACGTCGTAGGCGCCCAGGTTCAATGCCTCGGCCCAGAACGACTCGTCGGCCAGGCGCGAGGCCACAATCAGGACCGGCCGTTCGGCCAGGGGCGAGAGTCCCGCCAGAACTTCCTTCCAGGTGGCATCGAGCAACTGCCGTTCGCACACCAGGACGGGGACGCGCTGCCTTGCGAGCATGCCGAGCGCATCGCGCCAGGTGCGCGCTGCCCGAAGCTGCCAGTTGGTGTGACTGAAGATGTTAGCCAGGAACAGATGATCCTCTTCATTCGGGCTGATCGCCAAAACGGTAACGGTTCTCTCTGGCTCGAACGTTTGTTCGTGCGGCGCCACTGCGGAAAGAAGGTCCGCACTCGAGCCGCGCCTTGTGGAAGCTACACCCGCTTCCTTCTTACGACGGTCTGCCATAGGTCCCTTTTCTTGCGACAGCCCAGCCCGTCTCGGTATATCCGGGAATTCACCGGGACTGCGGCGGGTCTCCGAAAGGTTCTTCGTTACCCGGGTCCTTGACCAGGCATCCTGGCAGGAGAGCGAGTCGAGTACTAGTCATATTGTCCCACCGCGTGACACCAGATACAAGACAAAACGCGGTCACAGCAATAGTAGGTTACGACCGGCATTTCTCTTCATTTGAATTCGAAACTCAACGAAGTTCTGCCTTTAGCACTAAGGGAACCTCGGCAGAGGTGCCACATTAACGGCTGTACTTAAATCCGCCAGGGCGATCGCCAGCGTTCGCGTGGCAGATCGGCGGCAGTACGCCCGCATTCGGGAGCCCCACAAACGTTCCCGGCCGATCCCCACGCTCACGCGCATTGGCCCCGGCGCCAGGCTCCAGGGTTCATGGAGTGCTCTTGGGCGAAGCATAATCTCGCCAAATAGGTGTTCCCTAGTACTTTTTTGATCGGGGCGTTGGTACGCTACAGTACGATGTTTTGGACGTAACATGCTATTTTTGTTTATCTTGGGTGGTATGATGCGACTTGGTTCCGAGTATTCACGTTTGCGTGGAGGTCCTATATTCATGAGCAGTCGGATTCTGACTCTCTTCCTAATGCTGGTTGTGGGCTGCGGCCTGCTCTCGGCCGACACGATTCAGGCCTATGATATTGACTGGTCCCGGGCGGCCAACGTCAACATGATCCAGGACGGCAGACTCGTCAACGGAATCGCCGGCGTAATTCTAATCCAACTGGTCGGCAATGGCCAGACCGTGAATCGGGACACCCTTTGTGTGGACGCGTTTGTCGACATTTACCTCGGCTCCTATATCTACGGCACTGTTGTCCTTACGCCCCCCGAGGTGACCGGCAAGCAAAACCTTGGAACAGTCGCCTGGTTGGAAGACAACGCGCTGGTTCCGGCCCAGACGTCCTTTCTGGGTACGACTTCGATTCCGAAGGCCGACTGGGTGACGTCGTCCGCCCAGGGGGCGGGCATGCAGTTCGCCATCTGGGACATCGTTGAGGACAACGGAAACGGATTCAGCGCGGGGAGGATCCAGGCGTCCAACGTTGAAGGCTCAACCACGGACGCAGCCGTTCTGCAGTGGGCGGAGACGTACGAATGCCTGGCGATGGGAGCGGCGAGCCCCTCCTGCGCGCTGGTGCCGGGCGTCACGCCGCCAGGAGGCGTCCGGGTCTCCAACCTGGCCTTCGTGTACGTCAACACCGTGCTGCCAGGCGATCCGGGAAACGTGGGCGACCTGGCTCAGACGCTGGAGGGTCCGCAGTTCTTCGATCACGGGCCGGAACCGACTCCGGAGCCGTCCACCTTGGGGCTCGGGGGAGTGGGATTGCTGGGGGCCTCGCTGCTTTTGAGGAAGAAGTTCGGTCAGCGGTCGCGGAAGGCGGAGCCCACCGCGTAGCCCGCGATTCGGCGTTTGAGGGATTCCGCGAGCGTCGCATCGGCCAGCGCCAGCGCCCTTTGGGCGGTCAGCACGGCATCCGCGAAGCGTCCCGACTCGGCGTAGGCTGCCGCCAGGGTATCCAGAACCGCGGCGTCCCGTGTCCCGGAAACCTCGGCAGCGCGCACCGCCAGCGCCAGCGCCTCCGGTCCGTTGCGCAATGACGCCTGAGAGGACGTGGCCAGAATCCAGGCGGCTTGGCGAAGCGCGGCGGCGTCGGTCGGCGCGAGGTCGATGGCGGAGCGCCAGTGGGCCAGCGCCTCGGCCGTCTCCCCTTGGGCGTAGAGAGCGGCGGCCAGGGCTTCCTGAGCCTGAGGGTCGGCGGGGTCGCACTTAACGGCTTCGCGCCAGTGGCCGACAGCCTCGACCATCTTGCCCTCGCTGGCCAGAACGACTCCCAGTTGGTAGTGCGCCGGAGCATAGCCGGATTGGAGTTGGACGGCCTGTTCCAGTTCCGCGCGCGCCCGTTCCGGTTCCCCCGCTGCCGCCAGTGCGCGGCCCAGATTGGTGTGAGCCGCAGCGGAGCCTGGGCCCAGAGCGACAGCCTGCCGTAACTCGGCGAGGGCCTCGGCGGGTTGGCCGCCATCCAGCAGCAAGACACCCAACTCGTTGTGCGGCTCCTGGTTGCCTGGGTGATTCTCAACCTCTTTGTGAAGTTCTACCTCGCGGGTCTTCCGTGTTTGCGCGGCGGCCTCTTCGAGATCTCCGGTAGCCAGGAGGGCGGCGGCCAGGCTTCGGCTCGCGACTGCGTCTTCGGGGTCGGTCGCGAGCACCTGGCGCCACGCCACGATGGCTTCGTCATAGCGTTTCCGCTTCTGGAAGAACATGGCCCGGTCGTAGAGCCGGTAGAAATCGATGATTGGGCCACCGATTTCGCGGAGGCCGTCCGGAGGGATGTTTACGAACTCGGGGATGTTGACGGCCCGGTTGGCAGCGGTGGAGTTATCGATCAGGATCGGGGGGCTGTCGTTGCCGTCCTGGTCCAGATGCGTGAGGTACATCTGGGTGTAAGGCGAGCGGGCTTTCGAGGAGAAGACCAGCCAGCGTCCGTTGGGCGAAAAGCTGTGCCAGGAGTTCATGCGCGAGGTGTTCGCGCGCATCCGGCGGGGGACGCCGCCAGCGGCGGGAACGATGTACAACTGGCTATCGGGCCGCATCAGGAGGCCATTTCGGCACTGGACGAACACCATCCATCTCCCATCGGGTGAGACCTTTGGGAATGTATTGCTCATCCCGTTTCGAGATGCACCGATGATCGGCTCGGGCGTACCTCCGCGGCCGGCATTGAACGGAATCCGGTATAGGTCGTACTGGATCTGCCTCTCGCCGGGGTCGTTGGCGAACTTCGCCGGCGGGACGCCGGGCGGGTTGGGGTCGATGGCCTCGGCGCGGGCGAACACCAGGTAGGCGCCATCGGGACTCCAGGTGGCGTTGGTCTGGACGAAGCGGCGGTCGTCGGCGCCCGGCAGGGGCTGGAGCAGACCGGTCTCGCGGCTGTACCAGCTCAGAATGCCGCGCGTCGGGTAGAAGACCTGAAGGAACCGGTAGTCCTTGAAATTGGCCACGTAGTAGTTGCTGGGGCGCTGGGTCGCGGGGGCGTCGAGGTCGGCGGGATTCAGGGTGGTCACGACGGTGCGGCCATCCGGGGAGACCTGGGACATGAAACCGACACGAAGCTTGCCCTTGAGCTCTCCCTGGGCGGTGCGCCACTGGATGACGTTCGTCTTACCGATAGAGGTCTTGGCGGCCACGGGCGTCAGTGTATAGAGGCCGCGGTTGTTGCGGAGGCCGTCGAGGTCCATGCCCAGCGTCTTGCCGTCTCGCGAAAACGAATGGCAGTTGGCGCACAGGGGCACGTTCTCCATGACGACGCGGCTCTGGGGCTCGGCGATGTCCCGCAGGCGCCAGCGGATCAGCCGCACGGCATCGGCCGCCAGGGGCTGGATGACGCCCTTCTCGGTCTCGGTGGGCATCAGCGGGACGTCGCGATAGAAGATGGGCGCGCCCACGGGGTCCTTCGACGTGCGGATGAGGATGCGGCCGTGGGAAACGGCGCGGCCGGCGGCGAGGCCGGTGATGGTCACGGTGGCGGGCGCCGCGACGGAGCGCTGCTTGATGGTGTTCCAAAGAGCGGAGCCTGGGGTCCAGGTGTGGGCGGCCTGTTCGGGGGTGAGCGTGGGCGGCTTGTTGGTTTGGGAGACGCAGTCCGGATCGATGGGGCCGATGCGCAAGCGGGGGCCGGGCGAGACGGCGTCAATGGCAGGTGAACCGTCGCCGAACGAGACGGCGATGCGCCACCGGGTGGCGTCCCTGGCGGCGTCGCGCCAGAGGAATGTGGGGGGCGTGATTTCGGGCGGGAAGATGGAGCCGTCCTGGGGGTAATCGACCGTGATGGCCGCGGGGGCGGCCGACAGGGAGAGGGCGGCGATGAGGAGACCGACAGGCGCCCAGCGGGAGGACCGCACAAGCACTATTATCGCGCCGCCGCGGGTGGCGCTTCTCGCCGACGGGCTGGCGGGCGAGGTCCTGAGCCTGCGACTCAGGTTCTACAACGGGCGCGACTTGCTGCCGCGGCAACAAGCTTCCGAACCGAACGTCGGGGCGATCAGCGCTGTACCGCTGCTAAACCAGCGTGATCCGGCCCGAGTGCTCTTTGCTGACGAGGGTAGGTTTGCGTCCTCGCTGGACCGGCGCAAAAAAGGGGTATGGTACCAGTACAGTACCGATCGGGCCGTGAGAGCGCCGATATTCTCAGGTTATTATGATAGGATTGGCGTCGGCCAAGAGATACTATGAGACGCCGTCATCTACCGCTCCTGGCAGCCTTCCTGTTCCTGGCCGCGCCCGGCGGCGTTCGCGCGGACCCAATTTACGACTACGCTTACAGCGGAACCTTCAGCAGCGACCAGGGTCTCGCCATGATGTTCTTCTACATCTCGCAAGCGTCGAATGTGCAGATCTACTCGTTGTCGTATACGGGCGGGCAGTTCGTTAAGAACGACAACTCCATGACGCCCCTGGCGGGAGCCAATGTCGCGGGCGATGGCTTCGTGCCAGCCCTGTCGGTTTTCGATCTGACTATGGTTCCCGATTCCATATCGGTGACGCTGCCGCAGCTACTGGCGGCCGTAAAAGCCGGAGACGGTTTTTTCCAGGGAGCATCGAACGGCGGAGGCGGCCCCTACGGCTCTCCAACGGAGGAAGCCTCCCTCAGCCTGGACCTGAAGGATACCAATGCCGGGTGGTACGCCGTCGTGATCACCGAATACGACAACACCGCGAACGGAGATTTGAACCAAGGCTTTGCAGAGCAAGGCTTTGCCGAGCAAGGCGGCAACTTCACGGCCGGCTACTGCGGAGATCAGGGTCCGTTTTGTGACAACGGTGTTTTGAAGGACGGGCATTGGGGAGTCGGTATTCTGAATGTCGATTCGAGCTTGGTGTCTCCTGAACCAGCCAGCCTGCTGCTCACGTTCGGAGCGATCTTGATGATTGGTACCTGGCGGCTTTGCCGGAAGCTGAGAACTCCGGTTGCAGTTGCCGACCGGGTTCCTGTGAGCCGCGCGGGCTAGCACGACGGCCCGGTCAGGCTCTGGTTCGAAGACTTGTTTTTTGGGCTCGCGCCGTACGTTGACGGCTGGGCATGTGGTGGCGAAATCATCTTCGGCATGCCTGCGCTATTGGTGTGCCTACCCAGGAGGAGAACCGAGTATGACCGCACATTCGTGTTGCAGGGTGTGGCTCTGTGCACTACTGCTGACCTTTTGTTCCGGTGCCGCGTTCGCCGAGGACGCGACTCTCACTGCCGACACCTATCTCGCCGCCGGCTTTCCGGGCATCAACTACGGTGTGGCGACCACCCTTTGGGTCGCGGGCGGCTCCAGCAACGCAACGGCTCTGATCCAGTTTGGCAACCTTCCATCGACCGCGGTAGCACAGGCGAACCTGATCCTGTATGTGAATCGTGGCGTCGGAAACGTCAACGTTTTTCAAGTGCAGGGAGCCTGGGCTGAGCCAACCGTGACTTTCAATGCGCACCCCGCGTGGAACGGTCCAATGGTGGCCTCGGCGTCCGGGTTGGCGGCCGGAAACTACCTGATGCTGGATATCACCAGCCTGGTGAACCAGTGGATCGCGCACCCGGAGGCTAACTCCGGCATCGCGATCGTGGCGGCCGACGCGACCACGAACGTGTACTTGGACAGCAAGGAGAGCACCACGACGAGCCACCCGGCAGTGCTCGACCTGACGGTGGCCAGCGCAGGCGCGACTGGACCACAGGGTGTGGCGGGGCCGACCGGTCCCACTGGTCCAACCGGGCTTACTGGGCCCGCTGGTGCGACGGGGCCGGCCGGTCCTATTGGTCCTGCCGGTCCGACGATCCACAAGAAGAGCGCCTCGTTCCTCCTATGCGTTGCAAGCCCAGGCTGCTACGCCGGGGAATTCACAAACCTCAAGTTTTCCGCGACCGAGGCGGACACGATCACCGGATGCCAGATGGATGCGATGTTCTATCCGACCGGGACGAACCTGACCATCGACATCCTAAAGAACCCGACCATCGGGGGCAGCCCCGGATCGCCGACGCTCACCGGAGGGACGACGATCTTCTCCTCGACGGTTCCGACGCTTGCGGCTGGTTCGAGCGCATACAGCGCTCAGACTGGAATGGCGGCGGCGGCAGTGCTGGCGCAGGGGGATTACCTCATCGCCAAGGTGCTGACTGCGGATGCGACGGTGCCCGGATGGGGCGTCACGCTGACTTGCACGGTCACGTTCTGAGGAGGTTTCGATGCGACGACTACTGCTCCCGATCGCGCTGGCGTGGCCGATGTTCGGCGTTGGAGCGGGCACCTATTGCGTCACTCCGACCGGCTCCGTGCCATCGCCCAATCCACACAACTGCGCGGCTGGGAAGACCTTCCCGAAGGTCGGCCTGGCCTATGCTGCGCTCGTTACGGATCAGGGCGCAACTCCATTCACGGCCACGCAGAACATCTTTGTTTCTTCGGGCGGCACCTACCCGGCGATGGGCTCATTAGGAACCCTGGTGCCGACCGCGACCTATCGGTTGAACATCGTGGCGGATACCGTAGTGCAGCCCTTTGGGGGTGCCGCTGGGCAACCGAAGATCGACTGCGGCGGCTCCTCCATCGACAATGCCACCATCTACACAGGGTTCACTACGATCAGCGGTTTCGACATAGGCAACTGTGGAAAAGCCTTCCAGTGGGGCACTGGCGGAGATAGATCTCACGATGAGATCTCCTACAATTACATTCACGATCTGCCAACAGCCTACGCGGCTCTCTACTACAACAGCGCGACCTACGTAACGAACAACCGAATTCATCACAACTACTTTGTGAACGTTGTGCGCGGGTTGTATGTCCTCGCCTCGGCAGTGACCGTTGAGTTCAACGAATTCAACACCACCACTGGCGGGAACATGGTCACTTCAAGCGGATCGTGGACCGTGCGTAACAACATCGGCTATCACGCTTACGTCACGCTTGGAAGTTTCATCCTGGCCGGAGCAGGCGATCTTGACACCGGCAACGTCGGATACGCCAATCGCTACTGCACTCAAGGCGGGGCTGGCACCGTCGGCACGGTCATCTCGAACAACATTTGCGTGGCGAATATCTGGACCTGTCACTACGAGGCTGGAGCGGGCGCAGCAGCCGGGGTTACCCAGCACTCCTTCTGTTACCGTGGCACGGTCCCCGGAGGAGCCACTGGTGGTCAGGTGATGCGAATGTCGGGAAGCCCGGCAAGCGGCTGGACATCGGCAGAAATAAACAACATCTGCTGGCCGAATCAAACAGTATCGTCTGGGGACGGAGGTCTCTACTCTCTCGCGACCACGACTGGGGCGATGTCCGATTACAACGTCTATTGGCTGACCGGAACTCCCGGCGCTCACGCCATCGCCAACGTCGCCGGAATCAGCTACAAGACCCTCGCTGCCGCCAAGGCCAGCGGCATGGAGACCCATTCCATTAACGTCAATCCGCGCATCGTGGGAGATCCGGATCTGCTTGCGACGACATCGCAAGTCTATCCCGAGTGTCCAACCATCGAGTGCCGCTTAGGCAAGATCCGCCGCAACTACATGCCGACCAGCCTTGCGCTGAAAGGGACTGGTTGCGCGACGTGGACCGGGAGTTGTACTCCAGACCACTCCGACATCGGGCCGGTCCCGATCACGCTCTATGACGCGCCGGGAGCGACGGCGACTATGGGGGACGTGGCGTACTGATACGGAGACAAGGCGGAGGACTGAACCAGCCGCGATTGGCGTATTGCAGACGAGCACGAGCCCTTCGGCTGTCGCGGCATGTTTCGGGTGGAGGACGGAGCCGTCCGCCGGGTAATCAACCGTGATGGCCGCGGGGGCGGCCGATAGGGAGAGTCCGGCCGAGGAAGCCGTGCGCCTGAACCCCGCTTTCCGCGAAGAACAACCTGGCCTGGGCGCAGTCGCAGAAGGGGCGGACGGCAAAGCGCTGAGCTCCGCGGGCCGACCGGGGGGGCGGCCGCGGACCAGGGGGTCCGCCCTGGGGTCCGCCCCACCACCGCGAAGTCCTCAGCCCTTCACACCCAGCTTGCGCAGGAAGGTCATGGCCGGACACCAGTTGGTGAAGGCCGACTGGAACAGGTTGAGGCCGACGAAGGCGGTGAAGAGGTACCAATAGGGGCTGACCCAGTAGCCGAGCGCGAGGCTGGCCATAACGAAAGCGCCCGCAAAAAGGCGCAGGTAACGGTCGACGGTCATACTTTCCTCCGGTTATTCACCATGTAGTAGACGATGGGGACGGTCATGCGCGGAGGGCCAGCGAGCGGCGCCACGGCGAACATGAATGAAGCCAACGTCTTTCCCATGTCAGGGGGAATGATGCAGGAGGACTGCGGAGGTTACCGGCTCTTTTCTGTCACCAGCCGGAATCGACTGCATCTTCGACAATGGAGTCTTCAATATGGAAACTACGGTCCGGTATCTGGATGGAGTCAAATTCATGGCCAATTCCCGCGGCCACGAGGTGGTGTGCGACCAGCCGCCCGACAACTCCGGGGCGGACGAGGGGATGACGCCGCCCGAATTCCTTCTGGCCTCGCTCGGGACCTGCGCGGGGTTTTACGCAGTTCAATACCTGAAAGTGCGCGGGCTCGAGGCGGACGGGTTGGCGGTGCGGGTGACCGCGGAAAAGGCGAAGGCTCCGGCGCGGTTGGCCTCGTTCCGCATCGAGATCGACGTGCCTGGCCTCGAGGACGAGCGGCACAGGGAGGGCGTGCTACGGGCGGCGAAATCGTGCCTGATCCACAACACGCTGCTGAATGCGGCGGCGATTGAAACCGTGATCCAGCCGCTCGCTGCGGCCGCCACCGCGAAGTAGCTACAATGCGAACAAGGCCCCAACTTGGCAGCTTCCGACACCAGGGACGAAGTCGCACTGGCGCGCGATCTGATCGCGGGCGAGCCGGGAGCGTTCGACCGCTTCGTCGAAGTATTCCGCTCGAAGATCTTCCACTACGCGCAAACGGTGTGCGGGCGGCGCGAGGATGCCGAAGAGGTGGCGCAGGACACGCTGCTGAAGGTGTTCTCGAACTTCGGCCAGTTGCGCGAGCCGGAGCGGGTGAAGGCCTGGGTGTTCCGCATTGCCCGGAACGAATGCCTGATGCGGCGCCGCAAGAGCGTGTTCGCGCCTACGCAGGAGCTGTCGCTCGACGACTTCCTTCCTCACCAGGACCAGGACGATGGACGGCGGCTGGAGATCGCGGACTGGTCCGCGCTGCCGGACGACCAGGCGCTGCGAGGGGAGCTGAGGGAAGTGGTCCACTCGGCGATCGACAAACTGCCGGAGATTTACCGTGCGGTCATGACGCTGCGCGATATCGAGGAGTTGAGCACGGAGGAGACGGCCGATGTGCTGGACATCAGCGTGGAAGCCGTCAAGACGAGGCTGCACCGGGCGCGGCTGTCGGTGCGGCAGAAGCTGGAAGAGTATATGAAGGGTGCTAGAGCCGGAGGGAGGCTGTAAAATGGGGACCGGCAAGCATGAGAAAGGGAAGTGCCGCGACGTGTTCGCGCTGCTATCGGAATACCTCGATCGCGAGTTGACCCCACAGACTTGCGCCGAGATCGAAGCCCACCTGGCGGGCTGCCCGCCGTGCATCGAATTCCTCAACAGCCTGAAGCGGACGGTGCGTCTGTGCCACGACTGCCAGGGGGGCGAGAACCCGCGACCCCTCACGCCGGAACAGCGCGACAAGCTGATGAGCGCGTACCGCACGTATCTGACGACGAACCGGGGGTAGGGCGGGCCGGGCGATCAGCCCTCAGAAGTGGATTGTTCCGAGTAGAGCTCCACCCGATCGGTTGTCCAGGTCGCCACGCCGCATCCGAAGAAGTCGGTATCTTCGGTCCAGATCGGGCAGCCCAACGCGATGCGCTGCCGGGCCACGGCCTCAAATCGAGCGTAGGTCTCCGAATCAAACGTTTGTATCAGCTCCGCCAGAGAGCCCAGTAGCTCCATTGCGGGAGCGAGCGGAACTCCGCGCCGCTCCAGGATGCCTGGAAGGTGCTCGCATGTTTCCTGGAAGGCTGTATCCGGTGCCACGAACTCCACCTGTCCGGAGTACTTCCGGAGCAGGAAGAGTACGCGCGATCCCAGAACCGCGCGGATCAGAATATTCGCGTCGAGGACCAACATGGTCAGCGCTTCTCGATCCGCCGTTCGCGGCGCGACCCCTTGAAGTCGTCCATGAGTTCTTCCTCGGTCGTTCCCGCCCTCGCGATCAACTCCTGCATCTTTTCACCGGCGAGACGAAGGGCATCGAGGTCGGCCTGGCTTGGCTTGGGTTTGGTGGGGACATAGATCCCGATAGTTGCGCCGTGGCGCGTGATGGCGACGGGCGTTTTCGACTCCAGATAGCTGGAGAGGTTCTCTCTGAATTCCCGGATCCCGACTTTAGTGGCCTGCATGGACGTCACCTTAGTTGTGTACACAATGATACCACATCCTGAATTGCCGCGGCGGGAAGACCTGCTGCGGCGTCCCAGGATGACGGTCGCGACGCGGTTGGCCAGCCTGTAGTCCACTCTGCCAATTTCGCCCGCCACGCCTAGGTCCCAGCAGAGTGAGCCCGGGAGCCAAAGCGCGATCTCGGCGCTAAATGCAGAGACGCTGCGAAGCCCGAGGAAGCTCTCGAGATGAAATCGCTGGCGATTGGGCCGTCGGGGATCGAGATCGAATCGATCGTGAAAACGAGGCTCTGTTCAGGACTCACCGGCGGTTCGACGGTCCAATCGATGTCCTCAAGCCTCACGCTCTGGTTCCTCCCGATAGGTGTTGGCCACCCAGATGCCGCCCGTGTCCCTGGCTTCCGCCAGGGACCCTGGCGCGCGGTACGATTGAGCCAAAGGAGATCCCATGAAGTCCCTATTCACAGCCGTTTCCGTGTTTGCGCTTCTGGCCGGCGTGGCTGCCGCCGCGGATGCGCCGAATCCACTCTTAGCCACCTCCGGCGCGTTCTACAGCCTGATCAAGAATGACGTGCTGGGGGCGGCGGAGAAGATGCCCGAAGCGGACTACTCGTTCCGCCCGACCCCGGAGGTGCGCACTTACGGCGAATTGCTGGCCCACATCGCCAACGCGCAGTTCATGATGTGTGGGATCGCGTCGGACGGAAAGCCGGTCAGGAAAGATTTCGAGAAGACGGCGAAGACCAAGGCCGAGATCGAAGCCGCCCTGAAAGAGAGCGTCGCTTTCTGCGAGGGCGTTTACCAGAAGATGACCGATGCCGACGCCGCCGCGGTGGTTCCGTTCTTCGGGCGGCAGGCCACCAAGTTGGGCGTGCTCGATTTCAACATCGCGCATGACTTCGAGCACTATGGAAACCTGGTGACGTACATGCGCATCAAGGGCATCGTTCCGCCTTCGAGCGAGCCGAGGAAGCCGGCGGCCGCTCCTGCGCCGAAACCGGCGGAGACGCACTGATAGCACGCCGGGCACCGGGACGCGGAGGGCGGTTTTAGGCAGGCTTCAGCCCAATGCCGCTCGTTTTCCCGAATGCGGACAGCCGGAGTGGGGCGACCCTCCAAAGCTCCGCCGGACGTCCACATCCGGCGTCCTTCGTTTCAGGAGGTTGGACGAAGGCGGGTCTGGAGACCCGCTGCAGGACTGGAGTCCTGGCCCACGGTTTCTGGCCGGTCTTGGGAAAACGAGCGGCATTGGGCTTCAGCCCGCCCTCGCCGGGCCGGAGCTCGGCGCGGCGTCCCATTTTGTCCGTCCACCTTAGCTCTCCGGTCCTGTATCTGCCCTAGTACAGCAACCGCTAGTAAATAAGGGACTTAAGGGATATTCTGAATTCGACACAGGACATCCCATGCTAAAGAAACTAGTCGCTCTCGCAACCCTGGCCGCCTCGCTTTCGTTCGCCGCCGGCGGCCTGGTTCCATCCATGACCCCCCCCACCAAACCTTCCTCCAAGAAACTCTGGTGGGTCAGCGTCGCCGCCCTTGCCGGCGCCTCGGTTCTCGACGCCCGCTCCAGTTGGGGCCGCCATGAATTGAACCCGCTGCTCCAGGGACCCAACGGCCGTTTCGGCGCCCGCAGCGTCGAAATCAAGTCCGCCATCGTAGGCGTCGGTCTCGCCTTTCAGTGGATCGCCCTGCGCCACCACAGCCAGAAAATCGAAAAGCCGCTCAGCATCGCGAACCTGGCCGCCGCCGGCCTGACCACGGGCGCGGCCGTCCACAACCTACACTGATTTCCCCGCAAGCCGAGAGCCCGCTTCTCTCACCACGGCGGGTGCCTGAGCGAAACGCCTGGCACTCGCCGAGCGGAAGAAAGGCGGGCTTACGTTTTGGGACCGCTGAACGGTCCACGCGCCTCCTCCATCCGCACCGCCAGTTCCAGGAGCAGTTCCTCCCCGTAAGGTGCGGCCACAAGCTGGACACCCACTGGCAGGCCCTCCTCCGTGTAGCCGAAGGGAATGACCAGCGCGGGCAGTCCGAGCAGGTTCGAGAACGTGAGCGGCATCATGGCCTCGAACAGGCCGATCTCTTTTTCGGCCGCCTGCCACCGGCGCGAGCGGTGCGGGAAAGCCGCCACCCCGCAGGCGGGCAGCAGCAGCACCGGGAACGCGCGCATCTGCCGGAGCAGCGCCGCCCGCATGGCATCCCGCGCGCCCAGATTCTCGACCACCTGCTCGAAGGTCGGCGCGGGTTTCTCGAGCGCCATCGCCACCAGTTCCATGCCGGTCCAATGGATCTCCCGTTCGCGGCCGGCGATCATTTGCTGGATGAACGGCGCCGCAACTTCGCCGAAGAAGAACCACCACAGGTTGGGAGCGCGCTCGATCGCGCGCGGTTCGAATGGCTCGACCGCAAAGCCGAGACCTTCCAGCACACGGCCCGCCTCCACAACTGCCGCCTGCATCGGCGCCGCGACCGGCACGTGGTTGAAGCGCTCCATCAGTCCGATCCGCAGGCCCGCCAGCTCCGGCCTCCGCACCGGCACGGGAGCCGAGAACGGGTCCTGGTCGTCGTGACCTGCCGTGATCTCGAACAGCAGACGCACGTCCTGGGCCGTGCGAGCCATCGGCCCGCCGACGCCGAGAAGGCCGCCCGGATGCGCGATCAGGGGAAAGTGGCCGGTGGCCGGCACGCGCCCCGGCGTCGGCTTCAGCCCCGCGATGCCGCAAAAGTGCGCCGGAACGCGGA
Organism: Bryobacterales bacterium; assembly: GCA_963841635.1. Taxonomy (GTDB): domain Bacteria; phylum Acidobacteriota; class Terriglobia; order Bryobacterales; family Bryobacteraceae; genus DASWZN01. The sequence goes on along the minus strand of CAWJDO010000002.1, from coordinate 3,824,590 downwards.
TGGAGCCGCCGCCGTCGCTGCCCATCCCGCCCGGCGAACAGAACGAAGCGATCGCCGCCGCCTCGCCCCCGCTCGATCCGCCCGAGGTGCGCTCGACATCCCACGGGTTGTTGGTGCGGCCGGCGATGTAGTTGTCCGTCTCGTAGTTGTAGAGGAACTCGGGGCAGTTCGTCTTGCCCAGAACGATCGCTCCGGCTGCCCGCAGCCGGGCCACGGGAGTGGAGTCCGCGGTGGCGCGGTGATCGAGGCGCAGCTTGCTGCCGCAATACGTCGGCCGGCCGGCGACATCGAAGCTGTCTTTGATGGTGACGGGCACGCCGTGCAGGGGGCCAAGCTTGGACTGCCGCGCGCGCGCCTGGTCCGCCGCTGTCGCCGCTACCAGCGCGTCCTCGGCGAAGACGCTGACGAATGCGTTGATGCGCGGGTTCTGGGCGTCGATCTGCCGGAGGTGAGCTTCGACGACTTCCCGGGAGGACGCGCGGCCGCTGCGCACCTCCGCGGCCATCTGCGTGAGTGTGAGGCGGTTCAGCATCCTCTTCAGAATCGCACGGGCGCCGGCACTGGTCGCTGGGCCCGGCGTCCAGCGGAGCGGCGCTGAAGCCCGCCCTCCCGCTTCGCTCTCTGCCGTGATGACTGAAGCCGATCCGCTATGATGTGTTCAGGAAGGGGCTCATGAAACTTCTACTCGCTTCGATGCTGATTGCCGCGGTATTTCCGCTGGCTGCCGCCGCGGAAACCTGGAGCAATGCTCCGCTGGTCGATCAAAACTGCTCCGCCAAGTTTACACTCAAGGACGCGGACACGCACACGCGGAGCTGCGCGCTCGGTTGCGGCAGCAGCGGCTTCGGCATCCTGACCTCGAATGGCACGTTCCTCAAGTTCGACGATGCCGGCAGCAAGAAGGCCCTCGCGGCGCTCAGAGCGTCGAACAAGAGCGATCAGCTGCGCGCCACCGTCACCGGAGAGGTCGCGAACGGAGCCATCAAGGTCCAGTCGCTCAAACTCGACTGAGTGGGGCAGGCGCTTCCGCCTGCTCACCCTGCTAGAATTTCACTCGTGCCCAGGATGACCTTCGAGCAAGCCCGTGCCTGCGTGATCGACAAGGTCGCGAGCCTCCGCCCAACGCGCGCGACGGCGGAAGTGTCGCTCGACGACGCCGAGGGCCGCACCATCGCGGAATCGATCGTGGCCGATCGCGATTTCCCGCCCACGGCCCGCTCCGTTCGGGACGGCTTTGCGCTGCGCGCCGCCGATACACCCGGCCGCTTGCGTCTTATCGGCGAGGCCCGTGCCGGCGGACCGTTCGCGGGTCGGGTATCCGCCGGCGAGGCAATCGAGATCATGACCGGCGCCAGCATGCCCGACGGCGCCGACTCCGTGGTAATGGTCGAGCACGCGAGGCAGGACGACGGGTTCGTAGTGACGCCCGCCGTGGAAGCGGGAAAGTCGGTAAGCCCGAGAGGCTCGGACGCACGCCTCGGCGACGAGTTGATTCCGTGCGGGAGCGGAATCGGGTTCGCCGGGATCGCCGCGCTCGCCTCCGCAGGCCGCGCCACCGTGCGGGTATTCGAGAAACCGCGCGTGGCCATTTTGTCCACCGGCGACGAGATCGTGGACGTTTCGGCCGCTCCCGCGCCGCACCAGGTGAGGAACTCCAACGCCCACTCGCTTGCCGCCCAAGTGCGCCGCGCGGGAGGCATCCCCGAGATCCTCCCGGTTGCGAGGGACGAGCGCGCCGCGAGCCAGACGCTCATCGAGCGCGGCCTCGCCGCCGATCTGCTGCTCATCTCGGGCGGCGTCTCGGCGGGTAAATACGACCTTATCGAGGACGTTCTGGCCTCGCTCGACGCCGAGTTCTACTTCGATCGAGTGAGCATCCAGCCCGGCCAGCCGCTGGTCTTCGGCCGCGCGCGCGGCACGTTCTTTTTCGGACTGCCCGGGAACCCGGCATCCACGCTGGTCACGTTCGCGGTTTTCGCGCGCGCCGCACTGGATCTTCTCGGCGGCCGGGCGGACACCGCGCTGCCGATGCCGTTCGTCCGCCTCGCGTCGGATTTCCATCACAAGCCTGGGCTCACGCGCTTTCTCCCCGCCCGCCTGAGTGCCGATGGATCCCAGGTGGCGCCGGTTGGGTGGCACGGATCGAGCGACATCCCTGCCATGGCCCGTTCGAACGCATTTCTGGTCGCCGATGCCGGCCGCGAAAGCTGGCGCGCGGGAGAGTGGATCCGGGTGCTGATGCCATGAAAAAGATCGCGAAAAGACTCACGCACTTCGATAACGCCGGCGCGGCTCGGATGGTGGACGTCTCCGGGAAGTCGCCCACGGTGCGGACCGCGCGAGCGGAAGCCTTCGTCCGGATACGGCCCGCGGTCCTGCGCAAGCTTCCCAGGAACCCCAAGGGCAACCCGCTCGAAGTCGCGCGCATCGCCGGCATCGGCGCCGCCAAGCGCGCCTGGGAACTGATCCCGCTCTGCCACCCGCTGCTGCTGACTCACGCCGATGTCGAGATCCGCCTCGAAACGCGCGGGGTGCGCATTGTTTCGGAGGTTTCAACTGTCGGCCCCACCGGCGTCGAGATGGAGGCGCTCACCGCCGCCGCCGTGGCCGCCCTCACCGTGTACGATATGACCAAGGCGCTCGACAAGGGCATCGAGATCGCCGGCATCGTGCTGCTCGAGAAGACCGGGGGCAAGAGCGGCCGCTACCGGCGGCCTGGATCGGAGAAGAGATCGGAGAAGCCGAGATCGGAGAAGCCGGGATCGGAGGAGCAATGATCAACGCCGCGGTATTGACCATCAGCGACTCGGCTTACGCCGGCACGCGCACGGACCTTTCCGGTCCCGCGGTGCGCGAGCGCCTGGAGCAGCTGGGCTGGTCGGTGTCCGCCATCGAGGTATTGCCGGACGAGGCCGATCTCATTTCGGCGCGCCTGGCGACTCTGGCCGACGGCAACCAGTTCGCGGCGATCTTCACCACGGGAGGTACCGGCGTGGCCGCTCGCGACGTCACTCCCGAGGCCACCCGCGCCGCCATCGAGCGCGAGATCCCCGGCATCGGCGAGCTGATGCGCAGCCACGGCCGGAAGTCCACGCCGCTGGCTGCGCTCTCCCGCGCCGTGGCCGGAATCCGCGGCCAGGTCCTGATCGTGAATCTTCCCGGTTCGCCAAAAGGCGCGGTGGAGTCCCTGGACGGTATCATTAATGTAGTGCCGCACATCCTGCAGTTGCTGCGCGGCGACACCGGGCACGGCCCGGAGGCGTAACGGCAGGGACGCTGAGGGCGTCTGGAATTATGATGTGGATAAGATCGATCCTTCCCGCTTTGCTGTTAGCGAGTCTGGCGGTGGCACAGGACTCCAGCACCCCCGTCTTTCGCTCCGGGATCAAGGTGGTCGTGGCTCCGGCGGTGGTCCTCGGCCGGCGCGGCCAGTACATCAACGACCTGAAGAGTCACGATTTTTCGCTCACCGACAATGGGAAGCTCCAGGACATCAAGGTGGACGTCGCCTACGTCCCCATTTCCCTGGTGGTGGCGATTCAAGCCAACGCCAACGCGGAGCCGGTGCTGCCGGCGGTCCGCAATATCGGGCCGCTGCTTCAGGGGCTGGTCACGGGCGACCAGGGCGAAGTCGCGATTGTCGGGTTCGACCATCGCATCCAGACGCTCCAGGATTTCACCACCGACACGGGCAGAATCAAGGAAGCCCTGGCCAAGCTGCACGCCGGATCGAGCGTCAGCGCCTTGAACGATGCCGTGGTTCAGAGCGTCCGCATGTTGAAGACACGGCCCGAATCCCGGCGGCGGGTCCTTCTGCTCGTCGCCGAAGCCCGCGACTACGGAAGCGAGGCGAAGGTTCGCGACGCGCTGACCGACCTGCAGTTCGCCAACGTGAGCGTGTACTCGGTGAACATCAACCAGCTGGCGAATGCGTTCCGGACCAAGGCTGCTCCGCCGCCGCCCGATCGCATACCGCCTACGGCCCGCACATTGCCCGGGGGCGTCGCGCCCCTGCCCGACAACGTCAAACAGCTTTACGGCAATCCGCAGAACTCGGCCGAATTCGTGCCGTTAATCGCTGACATTTTTCGCGCGACCAAGTCCATCTTTGTGAAGGACCCGGTCGATGTCTACACCCGGTTCACCGGCGGCGACGAGCGCTCGTTCGTCAGCCAGAGGGATCTGGAGAGCGCGATGAGCGCCATCGGCGACGAGTTGCACTCGCAGTACCTGCTCACGTACACTCCCACCAACCGGGAAGAGGGCGGCTTCCACGAGATCGTCGTCACCGTGGACCGTCCCGACGTCAAGGTCCGCACGCGTCCGGGTTATTGGGTGGCCGCGCAGAACTGACGGGAGCACCGAGCAGCCCCGCTCCCTCACGGTCGCGGTTCGGTGCTGTGCACCCCCACGATTCGGGTACCATGCAAACTGGTACTGAACATGGACCTGAATCGCAGATCGTTTTTCACTACGCTCGGAACGGCGCTGGCCGTCCCCCGGCTCCTCGGCCAAGGACAGACCGGCGCCAAGCCTTACGGCTCCGGTTCCTTCGGCGAATGGATCGACGACGAGTTCGGCCTTCCCGCTTTCCATTACACCTGCGACCAGGTACACGATCCCAAAGCCGTCACCGCCGTCAGGCCTGGAATCCTCTCGACCACCGATCACATACACCAGGTGGGCAACGACCGGCTGGTCGCCGTGGTTTCCAACTACGGCGTCGTCCAGGTGCGGCAGGACGAGGGCGCGCCGAAGTTCCTCAACGACTACCAGCCCGACCGCAGCCAATACGGCGGTGGGATCGGCTACCTCACCGATGGCAGGGAGACGTTGAGCACCTTCTACACCGGCAACGCCAAGAGCTTCGATCGCATCTTCGGCGCGGGATACTTCCGCAAGCGCGTCACCGGCGCCAACTACGCGGTCGATCAGGTGATCTCGGCGCCCTTCGGCGACGATCCCGTGCTGCTCTCCCAGGTGACCGTCACCAACCACGGAACCTCCGCGGCCCAATTGCGCTGGATCGAATACTGGGGATGCCAGGTCTATCAGTTCTCGTTCCGCTCTTTCATGGACGCTATGACGGGAGCGGGCAGCCTGGTCCCGCTGAGGCGCAAGCTGGGCGAGCGTTTCGCGCATCAGTTTCGCGCCCTTGACGCCCATGCCGGCCTCGCCGAGAGCAAACGATTCCTCGGCCGTCTGCCGGAGGAAGAGGCCGCGTTCGAGAGGATCAAAGCGAACCTCGCCGCCCGCCCGAATCCGTTTCTGGGGCCGGTGCAGGAGACAGTCCCCGAGGCGTCTTTCGACGACCTCGAGCCGCCGCCTGTGTTTCTGGTTTCGCTCGATGCGCCCGCCGACAGCTTCGCCACGAACGCGAAGAAGTTCTTCGGCGAAGGCGGCGCGGGCAATCCCGCCGGGCTCGGCGACGCGCTCGACGGCAACCTCAGCGCGAGCGGTCCGGAGAGCGGCCTCCTGCTCGAACGCAAATTCACGCTCAAGCCGGGCGAACGGCGCACGCTGTACTTCCTGTACGGCTACCTGCCGAAGGGAACCGCGCTCGATCCGTTGGTGAACAAATACCGCGTCAAGCCCGCCAACGTATTGGCGGAGTCGGGCAGGCAGTGGAAGCGGAACGCGTTCCGGTTCGACGCGCCGTCCGAGCCCTGGATCGCCCGCGAGACCGCCTGGAACTACTACTACGTCCGCAGCAGCCTCACCTACGACGACTACTTCGGCGAGCACATCGTAAACCAGGCCGGCATTTATCTGTACGTCATGGGATTTCAGGGCGCCGCGCGCGACCCGCTTCAGCACGCGCTGCCGTTTATCTTCACCGAGCCGCAGCGGATCAAGGAAGTGCTGCGCTACACGTTGAAAGAGGTCCGCAAGGACGGCTCGATCCCTTACGGCATCGTGGGGCACGGCCAGATCATGCCGGCCGCGAGCGACAACTCGAGCGACATCCCCATGTGGCTGCTGTGGGCGGCCAGCGAATACGTCCTGGCCACCCGCGACGTCGACTTCCTGGACGAACAGATCACCACCTTCCCGGTCTACGGACCAACCGCGGGCAAGGAATCGGTCCGCAATCTGTTGGCCCGCTGCTACCGCCACCTGGTCGAAGATGTCGGCGTCGGCGAGCACGGCCTGATGAAGATGCTCGAGGACGACTGGAACGACGCGCTCGTCACAGCCTGGGCGCAGCGCGTGCGCAAGGAATGCGTCGAACACGGCGAGAGCGTCCTCAACTCGGCCATGGCGGCGTATGTCTTCGACTACTACGGCCGCATGCTCGCCTATGGGGGCCAGGCTGCCGAGGCGGTCCAGCAGAAGGCCGAGGAGCATCGGAAGGCTGCGCGTGCGCAGTGGACCGGCAGATGGTTGCGGCGCGCCTGGCTCGGCCCCACTCTGGGCTGGATCGGAGAGAAGGGGCTGTGGATCGAGCCCCAGCCGTGGGCCGTCATCGGTGGCGTCACGTCGCCCGATCAGACCAAAGTGCTCGTGCAGGCGGTCGATGAAATACTGCGCCGTCCGTCCCCCATCGGCGCCGCGCAACTGAACAAGAGCGCGGACATGCTGGAGAAGGGCGTTTGCGGACCGGGCGAGGCGATCAACGGCGGCATATGGCCGTCGCTCAACGCCACGCTCATCTGGGCGCTTGCCCAGGTGGACCAGAAGATGGCCTGGGACGAGTGGCGCAAGAACTCGCTGGCGCGCCACGCGGAGGTGTACCCGGATGTTTGGTACAACACCTGGAGCGGTCCCGATACGCTCAACTCGACGCTGAGCCCGCACCCCGGCGAGACCGTCACAACGGGCTTCCTGCATTACACCGACTACCCGGTTTTCAACGTTCACTCCCACGCCTGTTCGCTGTATTCGCTGGTGAAGGTGCTGGGCGTGGAGTTCACCGCGGACGGCATGCGCGTCGCGCCCGGGCTGCCGTTGCCCTCGTATCGCTTCGACACGCCCCTGCTCGGCGTGGTGAAGTCCGCCACGGGCTACGAGGGCTGGTATGCCCCGTCCCAGGCCGGCATGTGGACCATCCGCGTGAGCCTGCCGCCCGCAGAGGCAGAGCGCCTGAAGAAGGCCGAGGTCAACGGAGCTCGTGCCACTCTGGCTCGCGGGCCTGACGGAGCCCTCGAACTGAAGGGCACAAGCGCCCCTGGAAAACCGCTGCGCTGGCAACTGCGCTAGCCGCCGCCAGCCAGCACCGAACCGCGCGCGTCAGCAAGCGGACCGCCGGTGCGCCTCACCCCTCGAACGCCAGCGCGCCGAAGCTGACCACGCTCTGCTCGTCGATGTTCCACTGCTCGTACCCGAGCAGCCGCGCGCGCGCCGTGGGCACGGCCTTCAGGAACGTATAGAGCGGCGCCGAGCCGCACCACTTCAGCGGATCGCCGTTCTCCTGAATCGCGCCCCAGAAGCCCGCCGCGTCGCCGCTCTCGAGAAGGCTGATACGCTGCCGGTCGGCGTGTGCCACGTGCGCCATCGGCCCCTCATTCGCACGCGCCGGGAACGGGTCGCCGTAACGCTTGCCCATGTGGGCCAGGTCCACGCCCATCACCCAGAACAGGCGCTGCCCTTCGCGCGACGCCATGTCCCCCAACGCGTCAAAGAAGCGCTGAATGCTCGTGTCATCCTCCGGCTTCCCGCCGCCGCGAATGCTGGCGGCGAACGAGCCGCAGAGCACCGGCAGAATCTTTATCTCGGGGCCGAAGAGATGCTGCAAAAAGACCACCTGAAACTCGATCGAATGCTCGACCGCGTGACAGTAGTCCTCCAAATTCACCGCATCGCCCGCGGCCGCCACCAGCCGCTCCACCAGCGCGCGCTCCGTCCGCGCTTCGCCCAGCGGAGTCACGAAGGACTTCATGGTCAGGCCGAATTTCTGCGGCTCCCCGTAGTGCGACGTGCCCAGGATGACGAACACGCGGTCCTTGTACTCCGAGCCGAGAGCGCCATAAGCGGCCGCGTAAGTCCGATAGCCGCCTTCAGGACTGATGTGCGGCGCCGCGATTCCCGTCAGGCCGCGCAGCGGTGCCGGCGCCACCGCCGACATCCAGCCGCCGAGCGTCGCCCGCATCGCCTCGGCCTCTTCCGGATACGCCCCGCCGGCGTGCGAGGCCTCCCGCCGCTCGGCCCGTGCGAAAGCGGCGTGCTGTTCCGCGCGCAGCCGGCGGTAAACGTCATCCTCGACGAAGCCGGCATCGCTCAGCGCCTGCCTAAGATGCTGCTCGACTTCGCCCATCTGCAGGTCGCCGGTCAACTGCACCAGCGCCGCTCGCAGATCCAGGTCCGTCTGGCGGCCATCGAAGAATTCGAGACACTGCACCAGCACCGGTGGAACGATCAGCGTGGCGTCGGAGTAGCGAAACGGATCGCGGATCAGCAGCCCCGGCCGGTCGCGGAGCGGCGACGGCACGAAATCGAGATCCATTCTGAGGCGGGGCAGCGTCTCCGGCATGTGCTTCCATTATGGACCGAGCCCATCCATAGCGAGTGGTGTTACCGAGCCGCGACCGCAAGGGGGCGGACTCCGCCCATTCGTTACCGAGCCGCGACCGTAAGGGAGCGGTCCTGCTCGCGAAGCAGCCACCAACCGCGCGCCTGCGGTAGCCTTCGGATATGGGCGAATTCACGGGGAGGGTGGTTTTGATTGCCGGGGCCAGCGGCGCCCTGGGCGCCGTCGTGACGCAGGCGTTTGTCGAAGCCGACGCCAGCGTGGCCGCGGTTTCGCGGTCCGGATCGGAGATATCGGCCGACTTGACGCGCCCCGACGAGGCCGCGCGAGCCGTGCAGACGGTGCTTTCCCGCTTCAAGCGACTCGATGTGCTGCTGCATCTCGCCGGTGGCTTCGAGGGCGGCACGCCGGTGGCCCAGACCGACGACGGCGTCTGGACCCGCATGTTCGACCTCAACCTGAACGCGGCCTTCTATTGCGCACGAGCCGCCCTGCCGGCCATGATCGAGGCCAACTACGGGCGTATCGTCGCCATCGGGTCGAAGACCGCCGTCGAGCCGGTGGCGACCCTCGCCGCCTACGGCGCCTCCAAAGCCGCCCTGGTGGCCCTGGTCCGCACGATCGCGCTCGAGGTGAAGCGTTCCGGAGTCACGGCCAATGTGGTGCTGCCCAGCGTCATCGACACGCCTGCCAATCGCGCCGCCAGCCCGCGCGACGACTTCTCCCGCTGGGTCAAGCCCGAATCCATCGCGCGCCTGCTCCTGTGGCTCGCTTCGGAGGCGGCCGCCGACGTCAACGGCGCCGTAGTCCCGATCTACGGCCGCGTGTAAAACTCCACCAGCACCGAACCGCAACCGTGAGGGAGCCAACGCCCGATGGCTTACGGCTCGGCTACCATGAAGCATGGCGTCACCAGCAAGGATTCCGGATTCCGAAATCGAATCCGCGCTTCACAACCTGCCTGGCTGGCGAGTCGTGGAGGGCAAGCTGCACCGCGAATACGTCTTCAGCGACTTTGTCCAGGCTTTCGAGTTCATGGCCGCCGCCGCCCTGCGCGCCGAAGCTATGAACCACCACCCCGATTGGTCGAACGTTTACAACCGCGTCAGTATCGACCTGCAGACGCACGATGCCGGCGGCATCACCGACAAGGACCTTCGCCTGGCCGGATTATTCGAGGAAATCGCGCGTAAACTGCAATGAAGATTTCCAGGCGCGTTTGGATGGCCGGCGTCGCCAGCGCTCCGGCTATGGTGCGCGCTCTCCCGCAGCCCACGTCCGGAGCGGCGTTCCCGGCTTCGGCCAAGCTCGATGCCATTCTGAATCAGGCCGTCCGCGATAACCATTTGCCCGGAGCAGTCCTGATTGTCGGCCACCAGGGCCGGATCCTCCACCGCAAAGCCTACGGATTCCGCTCGCTCGCGCCAGGACACGAAGCAATGACGCCCGACACCGTCTTCGACGTCGCGTCGCTCACCAAGGTAGTCGCCACCACGCCGGTCCTGATGAAGCTCTTCGAGGCGGGGAAACTCCGCATCAACGATCGGGTCACGGAGTACCTCCCCGAATTCCAGGGCGGCAGAACCGACATTACCTTGCGCCATCTGATGACCCATTTTTCGGGCTTGCGCCCAGACCTCGATCTCGACGCCGACTGGAGCGGCTACCAGACCGGCATCCACATGGCGCTAGCGGAAAAATGCACCGTCCCGCCCGGAACCGTGTTCTCCTACAGCGACATCAATTTCATTCTGCTCGGCGAGATCGCGCAGAGGTTGAGCGGCGATTCCCTGGCCGCTCGCGCGCAGGCGGACGTCTTCACGCCGCTCGGTATGCGCGAAACCGTGTTCCAGCCGCCGGCGTCCTGGCACGCGCGCATCGCGCCCACCGAGAACGTCAAGGGTCGGATCTTGCGCGGAGTCGTTCACGATCCCACTGCCCGGCGCATGGGCGGAATTGCCGGCCACGCGGGGCTGTTCATGACCGCCGACGACCTGGCGCGCTTCGCCGGAATGATGCTCGGCCGCGGCGAATCCGGCGGCGCGCGGCTGTTCAATCCGCTCACGGTCGAGAAATTCACTACGCCCCAATCTCCGGCGGACCAGCCGGTGCTTCGCGGATTGGGTTGGGATATCGACTCGCCGCTTTCGGGAAACCGCGGAGAGTTGTTCCCCATCGGCTCCTACGGCCACACCGGATTCACGGGGACTTCGCTGTGGATCGATCCTGCCTCGGAAACCTACGTAATCCTGCTCGCCAACAGCGTGCACCCGCACGTCCGGCCCTCCCTCAGCTCAGAGCGGGGACGCATTGGGACCGTAGTCGCGGCCGCGCTGGGCGTGAGCACCCCCGGCGTCATCGTCACCGGCTACAACGAGACCATCGCGGGCCCCGGACTTCATCGCGTAGTGGCACGGAACGCGACCACTCTGACCGGCCTCGATGTCCTTGCCAGCCGGAATTTCGAGCCCCTCGCCGGCCGCCGCGCCGGCCTGATCACCAACCATACCGGAGTGGACCGCCAGGGCAGGCGCAATGTCGATCTGATGCTGGCCGGCGGAGTCAAGATCGCCGCGCTGCTCTCTCCGGAACATGGAATCAGCGGCGCCGAGGACCGTGAGGATATCGCCGGCACCACGGATGCGGCTACCGGCCTGCGCGTCTGGAGCCTCTATTCGGCCGCCGGCCGGCGCCCTACCGCCGAAATGCTCGAGGGCCTCGACGCCCTGGTCTTCGACATCCAGGATATTGGCGCTCGCTTCTACACCTATGTGACGACGATGGGGTACTGCCTGGAGGCAGCGGCAGCGCACAGCATCCCCTTTTACGTCCTCGACCGGCCCAATCCCATCACCGGCGTCCGCGTCGAAGGGCCTGTGCTCGATGCCGACCTCACCTCGTTCGTCACCTACCTGCCGCTTCCCCTGCGCCATGGAATGACGGCCGGCGAGCTGGCCCGGCTCTTCAACGCCCGCAAGCGGATCGGCGCCGCGCTGCACGTCATCGCCATGCGGGACTGGCAGCCCGGCGACTGGTTCGATTCGACGGGATTGCCGTGGATCGACCCTTCGCCCAACATGCGCAGTCTCAACGCCGCGCTTCTCTACCCCGGTGTAGCGATGATCGAGGCCTCGCGGAATTACTCGGTGGGACGGGGCACCGACGCCCCCTTCGAACAGATCGGAGCGGACTGGATTCGGGGGGCCGAACTGTCGTCCTTCCTGAATGCCCGCTTCATCCCCGGCCTGCGGACTTATCCCACCAGCTTCCGCCCCGCCTCGGGCAACTTCTCCGGGCGGACCGTCGAAGGTGTCCGCTTCGTGATCACCGGCCGGGAGGCTTTCGATGCGGAGAGATTGGGCCTGGAGGTCGCTTCAGCCCTGGGCCGCCTGTATCCTTCCCGGATCTCCCTGGAAGAGAACCGGTGGCTGATCGGGAACCGTCGGACGATAGAGATGCTGGGGGCGGGAGAGGATTCCGCGCGCATCCAGCAGGCCGGCCAGGACGCCCTCGATGCGTTCCTCAAGTTGCGTGAGGAACACCTGTTGTACAGGTAGTTTTCCGTGGCGCACGCTTTAGCGTGCCGCGTCGCGACTCCTCGCGACGCTTGGGGCATCTACGGTCGCGGTTCGGTGCCGGAGGGCAGAACAGCACCGAACCACGCCGCACGAGTGAGCGGATGTCCGCTGGGGGCTGCCTAGGAGGCAGCAGGCTTGGCCACGCTGGTCTTGTTCTTGCTCCCGGGGGGACGGCCGCGCTTCTTTGCCATCGCCAGCCAGGCTGGCGGTCTGCCACGACGCCTGCCGCGGCCGCGAGCCAGCCTTTCCAGGCTGATGATGGCTTCTTCAATCTGTTCTCGTTCCTGTCGCAATTCGCTGATGATCTTGGTGACGTCCATCTCTGCTCCTAGTGGCGGTCGCCCCTCTGTTCTGAAATCGGAACAGCCAAGCGACGACGCGAAGAATACTAGAGCAGTTTTATCGCACTTTTGCTCGGGTTTCAAGTGGTTTGTTCTGAAATCAGAACAAAAAGCTCGTCACTAGGGTTTTTTGCGGTTTTGGCCTCCCGGAGGCATGGTACCCGGAAACGCTCCGCCGAAATCCGCCGATTCCCTCCGAAATTGCCGCCGCCAGTGAAAATAAAAGGGTAAACCGGTCACAATGATCCCCAACCCCAGAAGCGACTCCCGCGGCGACTGCAAGAGCGTGGACCATACCACCGCAAGGGCCCCCAGTACGAATAGTACCGGTACCCCCGGATACCCCAGCGTTCGGTAGGGCCTCGCCATGTCCGGTCGCCGCCGCCGCAGCACCAGCACCGCGATTCCTGTCATTCCGTAGAGAATCCAACTGGCAAACATCACGTACGTGTAGAGTTCCTCGAAGCGGCCGCTCAGCACCAGCACCGCGGCCCAGCCGCACAGCGCCAGGATGGAGACGCCTGGCGTGCGGTAAACCGGGTGAACATGGGCCACTTTGCGGAAGAAGAGCCCGTCTCGCGCCATTGCATACGGGACACGAGCACCCGAGAGGATGGCTCCATTCAGCGCCGCAAATATGGACACCATGGCAGCGACGCTGACCGCGCTCGCCCCCGCGGCCCCGAAAACGCGTTGCATCATCAAGGCCGCCACGCGCGGCGCTCCGGCCACGTCCCGCGCGGGCAGCACACGAAAATACGCCAGGTTGGTGAGCAGATAGATCGCGATTACGGCCACCGTCCCCGCAATCAGCGCCCGCGGCAGGCTTCGCTGCGGATTTCGGATCTCCGAGGACACCATGCTCACGTTGTTCCACCCGTCATAGGCCCATAGGGCGCCCACCAGCGCGGTGAAGAAGCCGGCGACCCCGCCTACTGCCGGAATCGACGATGCCAGGTTATTTGCGCTTCCTTGCCGCGCCACCACCCCGATGACGATAATCCCGCCGATCATCCCCAGCTTCAGAGCCGTCGCCGTCACCTGTACCCGGCCTCCGAACTTCACCCCGGCGTAATTGACCGCCCCCAGCACCAAAATCAGCGCCATCGAGCAGATCTGCCCGTAGGTAATTTCGAGCGGCCCGCCTTTGGGACCGATCGGCAGCCGCACCGTCGCCAATACCCGTTCGAGGCCCGGTGCGAAGTTGGCGGAATAGACGAAGAACAGCGTTGCAATGGTTGCAATCGAGCCGCTCTTGGCGACCCACATCTGGGTCCAGCCGTAAAGGTAGCCCCACAGCGGGCCGTAAGCCTTTTTCAGATAGACGTACTCGCCGCCGGCTTCGGGCATGGCCGCCGCCAGCTCGGCGTAGGTCAGCGCGCCGAACAGCGTCAGAACGCCCCCGAATATCCAGACCAGGAAAACGGCGCCCGGCGAGCCCACCTCGGCCACCATTTTCGACGAGACGCGAAAGATTCCGCTCCCGATGACCGTGCCGATCACGATCGCCACCGCGCTCCAGATGCCCAGGTCGCGTCTCAGTCCCGTTCGCGCGCCGCTATTCTCGCTCACCCGAACCCCTTTCGAACAGCGGAGAAGCCAGCCATGCGGACCCGAAAGTCACTACGGTTCCGACGGCGGCGAACCACGTCCAGGCAACGCTGGTCCCGAGTTTCAGATACACCTCCGTGCCGATGCCGGCCACCATTCCGAAAATCGCCGCATTCTGCGGGACGCGGCGCGGCAGCAGGCCCAGCAGGAATACACCCAATAAGCCCCCATAGGCGATGGAGGCAATCGTGAGTCCGGCCTCGAGCACCGTGCCCCAGTGCCGCGCGAAGCTTCCAATGATCAGCAGCACCAGGCCCCAGACGACGGTGGCGGCGCGCGCTACCCGCACCTCGCCGCTATCCGCCTCGACCGAGCCGCGACCGCCAGGGAGCGGTTTCGCGTCAGCCACGCGCCCCCGCAGCGGTCTCCAGAAATCGATGACCGTGGTCGATGCCAGGGCGTTCAGCGCGGCGCTGAGATTGGACATGGCGGCCGCCAGGATCGCGGCGATCACCAGTCCCGCCACGCCCGGCGGCAGCGAGCGCCACACGAATTCCGGGTAAAGAGCGTCGGCATTCGCAGGGGCGGCCAGGTGCCGGTCCGAGCGCAGAACGAAAAGCATGACGCCGATCAGCAGAAACAGGCCGAACTGGACGAAAATCACGGCCCAACTGGCGAATAGCGCCGCCCGGCTTTCCCGTTCGTTGCGGGCCGAAAGCAGGCGCTGCACCATCAACTGCTCGGTTCCGTGGCTGGCGGTGGTCAGGAAGCACCCGCCCACCAGCCCGGCCCAAAAGCTGTAGCGGCGGGCAAAGAACTCGGCCGTCGGGTGGAAGCTGAAGTCGAACACGCGGAACTTGCCCAGGGGCGCCGCCACCGCCACCACGTGCTGCCAGCCTCCGGGAATCTGGTCGAGGAGCACCACGAAGCTCACCGCCGCGCCCAGAACGTAAAGGAACATCTGCACCACGTCGGTCCAGATCACCGCCGTCATGCCGCCTTCGAAGGTGTAGAACAGCGTCAGGCAGACAATCAGCGCGATGGAGGCCACCTCGCCGGTGCCGAGAACAATCGAAATCACGATCGAGATGGCGAAGACGCGGACGCCTTCGGCAAAAGCGCGCACGATCAGGAACGTCCCCGCGGTCACCCGCCGCAGCCGGGGCCCGAACCGGATTTCGATGAGCTCGTAGGCGGTATACATCTCGCCCCGGAAATAGTGGGGCAGGAAGAGAAAGGCAATCACCATGCGCGCCACGAGGTATCCCAGGACCACCTGCAGGAAGCCGAGATCGCCGCCGAAAGCCAGGGCCGGCGTGCTGATGATGGTCAGCGTGCTGGTTTCGGCGGATACGATCGAGAGCGCGATGGCCCACCAGGGAGCGGTCCGCCCGCCCAGGAAATACTCCTTCAGGCTCTTCTGGCGCCGCCGGAAATGCGCGCCGAACCAGGTGACCCCGGCCAGGTAGACGAAAATGACGGCCCAGTCCGCGTACCGCATTCGTGAGCTTCCAGGATAAACCACGCCCGCAGCACCGAACCGCGCGCGTAAGCAAGCGGACGCCCCTCCCCCCGTCCCCCGAAACCTCCCGAAACAACCAGGCGCCCGGCCCCGTCAACAGGAATGGTAAGTTGATGTTGCGCCCTGGAGTTTGATTCCGCTATACTCCGCAAAGTGCAAGTCGCGCCGCATGATACCGCTTACCACGGCTGGTGCGTGCTGGCTTGCCGGGTCGGCCTTACAGGAGCAGCACAGAAAAGGGCAGTACAGGAGGCGTGAGTGCGCGTTCAACTTTCGGCAGTTATTGCCATTGCGATTTCATCCGCTTTGGGCCTCGGGTCCGCCTGGGGGCAGAACCAGCAACCAGCGGCTTCGCAGACGGCTCAGAAAGCACCCCAGTGGAAAGACCGGGCGGAGTACGATCTCGTCCAGTCCGCCTTGGCTGAGAAAGATGCTCAAAAGAAACTGGACCTGCTCAACCAGTGGAAGGACAAGTACCCGGCGACCGACTTCAAGGAAATGCGTCTTGAAGCCTTCATGGATACCTACCAGGGACTCAAGCAGCCCGACAAGATGCTTGCGGTAGCGAAAGAGCTGCTGGACCTGAATTCCAAAAACCTGAAAGCGCTGTACTGGATTGCCCTGCTTTCGGTTCCGGGCCAGACCACCCCCGATGGACTGGCTCTTGCGGAGAAAGCCGCCAACGGCCTGCTGAACGCCGAGAGGCCGGCGACGATTACCGACGAGGCGGCGTGGAAGCAGACCCAAGGCCAGATGGCGATCATCGCGGACCGCACCCTGGGATGGGTTGCGAGCCAGAGGAAGGATTACGCTACCGCCCAGACCGATCTCAAGGCGGAGTTGAAGCTCAACCCCGGCGATTCGGAAGCGGCCTACTGGCTGGCCAGCGCGTTACGCGCCCAGGCGGATGCGGACAAGAAACCCGAGTTGCTCACCGAAGCGCTCTTCTATTACGCCCGCAGCGTGGCGTACGACGGAGCCGGCGCGCTGCCCGCCGACCGGCGCAAGAGCCTCGAGACCTGGCTGCAGAAGGCGTACACGGCTTACCACGGCGACGATCCTCAGGGCTTCCAGGCGCTGCTCGCTTCGGCTAAAGCCAGCGCCGTCCCGCCCGAAGGCTTCAAGATTCTGAGCTCCGACGAGGTCGCCGCCGCGAAGCTCCAGGCGTTACAGCAGTCCAGCCCCTCACTGGCGCTGTGGGTCACCATCAAGGGACAGCTCACCAGCGACGGTGGCGACGCCTACTTCAGTGGATCGATGAAGGACGCCCTGGTGCCGCCCGAAGGGCAGGTTGCCTTCAAGGGAAAGGTGATCAGCCAGGAGCCGGCGACGAAGCCCAAGACCGTCAAGCTCTCGATCGAGGACGGCAAAACGCCCGACGCCACTCTGGTCTTCGAAACGCCGATGGCCCGTCCCGCCGACCCCGGCACGGTGCTCGATTTCCGTGGCGTGGCCACGTCCTTCACCAAGCAACCCTTTATGGTGACCTTCGACGTGGATAAGAAGAACCTGACCGGTTGGCCTGTGCCGCCCGCGCCCAAGAAGGCGGTAGTGCACCACAAGAAGGCTGACTAGCGGGTTCCCCGCGTCCTCCTAGAGGGACGCCGACCGATGGCACGCCCTGTTCGCGCCTACATGCTCCGGAGAGTGGGCGCTCGCCAGCACCAGGCTGAGCGCCACTCTCTCCCATAGGCCCTTCTGTAGCGTTGACGTCTCGATGGACCGGAAGTTCCCCACGAATCCTCGCGTCGCGCAGTAGGCCCGCGCGACCGCCGGGTTGTTGGCCCCGAGCAGCGTGACCGCAGCCAGCACCACAGTCGTTCCCGCCCTTCTCAGCCACCTGCTCTTGTTGGCCCCGTTCATACCAACCTAGACGAACAGAGCGAGCTTTTGTTTCGTGGGGCAGGTGTCGACACCCGCAGCGGATCTCCAGACGGACTTGCGAAATTCAGTCCGTCGCATCCGCGGCGAGAGATGAAAGGGCTGAAAAGCGGCGACAGGCACCGCTGTCCACGTGCGCTCGAGACCTATCCGGTTGATCAGGCGGACATGTCGCTTGGGACAGCGGAGGAGCCGGCCACCGTTTTTCAGCGGCGTCTCGCCGGGGACTACATCTTATACCGCCCGAGGTCCTCGTCGTTGAGCCCCTCGAGCCAGCGCCGCATCTCCTCCTGGTTGACCTTATCGGAGACCGACGCGGTCATCTTGGAGGACTTCAGCACCGATTCCTCGACGTAGATCGGGCAGTCCAGCCGCAACGCCAGCGCCAGGGCATCGCTCGGCCGGGAATCGACGCTGATGATCTCGCCGTCACGCTCCAGCCAGATCACGGCGTAGAAGGTGTCGTCTTTCAGTTCGCTCACCACCACCTTCTTCATCCCCGTGCTCAGACCCGCCAGAAGGCTCTTGATCAGGTCGTGCGTCATGGGGCGCGGCGTGGTCACCTTTTCGATCTCGAGGGCGATGGCGTTGGCCTCGTAAACTCCCACCCAGATCGGCAGGATCGAGTTACCGCCCACATCCTTCAGGATGACGATGGGCATGTTCGACACCGGGTCCATCATCAGTCCGCGGATCTTCATTTCGACTTCCATGATGTGCCCCCTTCAACTTCCATCATACTGCCTCGCCCGCCAGCGAATTCGGACCCGCGCGTGTGACCCGCACCTTGCGGTATTCGCCCTCGAGCGAGTGCCCGTTCCCCGGGTGGGTGAAGTTCAGCACGCGGTTCTGGGCCGTCCGGCCGATCCACTGCCCCGTTGCCTGGTTGTAGCCTTCCACCAGCACTTCCTCGATTGTCCCGATCGAACCCGCGTTGTTCCGGAGCTGGATGGCGCGCTGCTTCTCCTGCACGATGGTCAGGCGCCTGCTCTTCTCTTCCTCCGGCACCTGCGCCTCCATCCCGAGCGCCGGAGTGTTGGGGCGCGGCGAGTACTTGAAGCTGAACACGGAGTCGTATTCCACCCGATCGAGCAGCGACAGCGTCTCGGCGAACTCCGCCTCGGTCTCGCCCGGGAAGCCGACGATGATATCGGTCGTAATCGCGATCGCGCGGCGGGCGCTCTTGATCCAGGCGATGCGGTCGAGGTATTGCTCCCGCGTGTACAGCCGCCGCATGCGGTCGAGAACGGCGGTCGAGCCCGATTGAACCGGCAGATGCACGTGGTTGGCGAGCACCGGATTGGCGTCGATCGCATCCACGGTGTCTTTGACGAAATCGCGCGGATGCGAGGTCGTGAAGCGTACGCGCCTGAGGCCCGGCGTCCGGGCGACGCCGTCGAGCAGGCGGGTAAAATCCAGGCCCGCGGGCGAGGGATCGCGGTAGCTGTTCACGGTCTGCCCCAGCAGCTGCACTTCGGTGTAGCCCTTCGCGGCCAGACTCCGCGCCTCCTCCAGCACGCTCCCGCTGGTGCGGCTGCGCTCGGGGCCCCGCGTGAACGGAACCACGCAATAGGCGCAGCTCTTGTCGCAGCCTTCGATGATCGTGATGTAGGCGCGGTGCGGATTGTCCCGGCGCGTGAGCGGAGTTTCAAAGGTCAGGTCGGTATCGAGATCGAGGCCCGTCACCCGCCGGTCGCCGCGTTCGAGCTGCACCAGCATCTCCGGAAGCCGGTTGTAGCTGGCCGACCCGCAAACCAGGCTCACGTGCGGCGCTTTGTCGAAGATCCGCTCGCCTTCCTGTTGCGCCACGCAGCCCAGCACCGCGAACGTTTTGCCCTTCCCGGCGCCGCGCTTGAACTGCTGCAGGCGGCTGAAGACTTTCTGCTCGGCTTTATCGCGTATGCTGCAGGTGTTGTACAGCACCAGATCGGCCTGTTCGGGTTCGGGAACCTGGGCATAGCCCTGCGCCAGGAGCGTGCCGATCACCTTCTCGGAATCGTGCGCGTTCATCTGGCAGCCGAAGGTCTCGATGTAAAACGTCTTCATAGCCCCTCAGCGGGTAGCACCGAACCGCGACCGTCAGGGAGCGGACCGCCTCTCCCTACCCGTGCCCCAGGTACATAACCCAGCCCAGGCCGAACAGCACCGCCACGAACCACGCGAAGCAGGTGGCGCCATACTTCAGGCGCTCCCGGTCCGTGTTCTTCGTGACCACGCCGAGAACCAGCGAGGCGCACAGGGAAAACAGGAGAGCGGCTTCGAAGTGCGAGAGGGTTACCTTCGGCATCAGCTTTTCTTCCCGATCGCGATTTCGTACGCGTCCAGCATCGCCAGCACGTTCAACAGGCCCGCCGTCACCAGAAACTTGGTTCCGTAATCGTGCACCGCTCCGGCCAAGTCCGGCTGGGCATATCCAAACCACACCGCGATCATGTACGGAATTCCGGTCAGCACGTTGCACAGGAAGCCGCCGTAGTACATGATCACGGTCAGCAGGTCGCCGCCCTGCGGCTTCAGCAGCTCACCGCGCATCATCAGCCCGAACAGGAACATCACCAGCACCGAACCCAGCAACAGCCCGGCGCGGCCGTAGCGCTTGAGCAGAAAATGGCCGCCCCCGGGGATGAACCACGCCAGCGCCACCGTCGGTCCCCAGACATTGAGCGGCGGCATCGGCTCTTTCGGCTTAGCTTCCTTGGAACTCATAGCAAAATTCGAGTTTAGCAGAGCCCCACTGCCAGTTGCGAAGTGGGGCAGGACTCCAGTCCTGCAGCGGGTCTCCAGACCCGCCGCGCCGCGGCTGAGCTCGGCGCAGTTGCCAGCTCGGGCCGGGCGCAAGCGTCGAGACGAGTCTCGCCGCGGCAGGCACGAGTGCCAGGCACGAGTGCCTGCGCCACGCGGACCTGGACCTGGAGGACTCACCAGCCGCGCGGCCGAACTCGGCTACCATAGACGGAGGAGCTTTCCCCGTTTGCTCCCAGCCAATCGCCAAGCCCGGAGAGCCCACACCGCCCGCCGCATCGCGTTGATCAGCGTCGGCGTCAGTGGTGTGCTCGCCTTCGCCAAGCTGCTGATCGGCTGGATGGCCGGCTCCACCGCCGTCGTCGCCGACGGCTTCGAATCCGCCGGCGACGTGGTGGGCTCGACCATCGTGCTGCTCGGCCTGATCGCCGCCTCGCGGCCGCCGGACGCCGAACACCCTTACGGGCACGGGCGCTTCGAGATGCTCAGCGGCCTGGCCGTCGGCATTCTTCTCTCCGGCGCCGGCGCCGGCATCTGCGTGCACGCGCTCGATCACCTCTCCGGACAGCACGCGACCCCCGCGTCGTACGCCATCTGGCCGCTGATCGTCTCGATCATCGTCAAGATCGGGCTCTCGACCCTGAAGTTCCGCTACGGCAAGAGCACCGGCAGCGGAGCGCTGATCGCCGACGCCTGGAACGACACCGTGGACATCCTCTCCGGCGCGGCCGCTCTGATCGCGCTCGGGCTCACGCTGTTCGATCCTTCGCGGTTCGTGCACTTCGACCAGTACGGCGGAGTCGCCGTCGGGCTGATCGTGGTCTTCACCGGCGCGCGCATCGTTCGCGAAACCTCCCTGCAACTGGTGGACACCATGCCGGACGGCGCGCTGATGAACCAGATCCGCGCGGTCGCGCTCGCCGTGCCCGGCGTCGAAGGAGTCGAAAAGTGCTACGCGCGCAAGACGGGCTTCGAGTACCACGTCGATCTGCACCTGGAAGTGGACCCCAACATCACCGTGCGTGAGTCGCACGACATCGCCACCGCCGTTCGCATTCACCTCAAGGAGAATCTGGATTTCATTGCCGACGTCCTGGTGCACGTCGAGCCCACGCCAAGCCGTCGCGAGGCGCTTCCTCAATGAGCTTGCTGACTCTGGTCCGGCACGGTCAGGCGTCCCTTTTCGCGGAGGACTACGACTGCCTGTCGCCCCTCGGCGAGCGTCAGGCGACCGCGCTGGGAGAGCATTGGGCCCGCACAAAAACCATCTTCGACCGCGTCTATTCCGGGCCCGCGAAGCGCCACCTGCGCACCGCCGAACTGGCCTGCGAGCCCTGTCGCGGAGCCGGTCTGCAATGGCCCGAGCCCGTAGTGCTGCCCGATCTCGACGAATTCCCCGGGGTGGAGTTGACCCGCCGCTACCTGCCCAGCGTGGCCCGGGAGAATCCGCGAATCGACGCCCTGGCCCAGGAACTGCGCCGCGCCCACGGCGGACCCGATCACGCCCGCGCCATCGAGCTTCTCTTCGAAGCCTTCACCACAATGTGGGTGCGCCAGGAATTCGATGCCTCCGAAGTCGAGACCTGGGAGATGTTCGAGACCCGCGTGCGGCGCGGACTCGACCAGGTGCGGAACCACGGCGCGAAAGGCGCCAGCGTGGCGGTGTTTTCGTCGGCCGGCCCCACCGCTATCGCCGTGCAGATGGCCCACGGCATCCCTCCGCTTCAGACGCTCCAACTAGCCTGGCTCGTGCGCAACTCGGCCTGCTCCGAGTTCCTCTTCTCCGGCGACCGATTCTCCCTGCTGGGCTTCAACGCGGTCCCGCACCTGCAGGATCCGGCACTGGTCACCTACCGCTAGCCCCTCCGCTGGGGGGCGGGCTGAAGCCCTCCCTCGGCGGCGGCGTGCCGGGGAGCGATAGAATCAGGAGTCTGAATGAAAATGCACAACGCAATTCCAAGCGCCGCACTGCTGTCCGTGCTGGCCGGATCTTCCGCCGCCGCTGACGGGGGATACAAGAACTTCACGGTTTCGGTCTACGCCCGCGCGTACGAAGTCCGGCAGATGAAGGACCAGGCCTGGCTCGAGCAGCGGTGGAACGCGATCGAGAAGCAGGTTCGGGTTGGCAAGGTCTACATCGAAACGCATCGTGATTTCGTGATGCCCGACGAAGAAACCATCGAGCAGGCGAAGCGCTTCTTCGCCGCGCGGGGAATCCGCACCGCGGGCGGCATCACCTTCACGCAAAACGAGCGGGACCGCTTCAAGACGTTCTGCTATTCCGATCCCGCGCTGCGCCAGAAGGCCAGGGAGATCGTCGAACTTACCGCTCGCCACTTTGACGAGATCATCCTCGACGATTTCTTCTTCACCAACTGTAAGTGCGACGCCTGCATCCGCGCCAAGGGTTCCAGGAGCTGGACCCAGTTCCGGCTGGAGCAAATGGACGACGCCGCGCGGAACCTGGTGGTCGGGCCGGCCAAGGCGGTCAATCCGAAAGTCAAGGTCGTCATCAAGTTTCCGAATTGGTACGAACATTTTCCGTACCTGGGCTTCGACCTGGACAAGGAGCCAAAGATATTCGACGGTATTTACACCGGCACGGAAACCCGCGATCCCGATTTCTCGGACCAGCACTTACAGCCCTACGAGAGTTACTCGATCGTCCGCTATTTCGAGAACATCAAGCCCGGCGGCAACGGCGGCGGCTGGGTGGATCCGTTCGCGCGCGGCACGCTGGACCGCTATGGCGAGCAGCTCTGGCTGACGCTGTTCGCCAAGGCGCCCGAGATCACGCTGTTCGACTTCCGGTCGCTTCTGGAGCCCGTCCGCGGCGCGGATGGCGCTGAGCGGCAGGACACCATGCTGGGGCGCGTCGCCGGTTACGTCTTCGATACCGTCGATGGTTTCATCGGCAAGCTGGGCAAGCCCGCCGGCCTCAAGGCTTATAAGCCGTTCCAGTCGTCAGGCGAGGATTTCCTGCACACCTACCTGGGTATGCTCGGCATTCCGATCGAGCTCACGCCCGTCTTTCCAGCGGAAGAGAAGACCATCCTGCTGACGGAATCCGCTAAGTTCGATCCCGGTATTGTCGGCAAGATCGAAGGCCAGTTACAAGCCGGCAAGAACGTTGTCATCACATCAGGGCTGCTGAAAGCGCTTCAGGGCAAGGGAATCGAGAGTATCGCAGAGATCGAGTGCACGGACAAGAAAGTTGCCGCCAGCGATTTCTGGCAGCCGTGGCGGCCGTCGATCTGGCATGCGGACGCGCCCATCCTGATGCCGCAGGTCCGCTACCCCACCAACGACGCCTGGGAGCTGGTCTCCGCCCTCAGCGCGGGCAAAGGCTTCCCCGTTCTGCTCGATGCCGGATACTCGACGGGCCACCTGTATGTGCTCACGATCCCGGATAACTTAGGTGACCTCTACCGGCTGCCGGCGGGCGCGCTGACGCGGATCAAGGAGGTGCTGATGAGGGACCTTCCGGTACGCGTGGAGAGTCCCGCGCGGGTGGCGCTGTTTCTCTACGACAACGATTCGTTCATCGTCGAGTCGTTCCAGCCGGAGGGCAGCCATGCGACCATCGTGACCGACGCGCGCATCGCCAAACTGCGCGACCTCCGCAGCGGCCAGGTGCTGGCCGGCCAGGGGCGCGGCAGCAGCATGACCTTCGAAGCGCCGATCCCGCCGCATTCTTATCGCGTCTTCGCAGCGGAGAAGGAGTAGCTCAGGGGTCCGCTCCTGAGGGAGCGGACCGACAAGCTGGTGTTACTGCATCGCGGTCAGCGCGACGCGGTCGAGGCCAGCGTTGTGCGCTATGTCGATCACGCGCGCGATGCTCTCGAAGTCCATCCCCTTTGCGCCGCGCAGGAAGAGCACCGTGTTGCCGCGGACCTCGAAGATGCGCTTCAGCCGCGCGGGCAGGTTCTCCATCTCCACGGCCTCCTGGTTGATCTCGAGTGCGCCGTTCGCCGCCACCGTGATCACGATGTCCAGCGGCTGGGGCGTCGAGTCCGGTGGCGCCGGCTGGGGCGCCAGAGCCCGGAAGCCCTCGGACTGGACTGGCGAGATCACCATGAAGATGATCAACAGCACCAGCAGCACGTCGATCAGCGGCGTCACGTTGATTTCCGCTTTCCGCTCGCCCGTTGCACCAAGTGTCATCGCCATGGCCTCATCCTCCTGCCAATTTGACCCCGCTGGGCCGCTGAAAGTTCCCGGCCGCCGCGCGCGCGCCATCTGGCGTATGCTGGCGACTATGGGCAAGACCCCCGGCGAAATGCAGGCGGCGATAGCCGCGAACCTCAAGAGGCGCACCGGCAAGAGCGTGGAGGAGTGGGCGGACGAGGCGCGCCGTTTCGCGCCGGCCTCCCGGAGGGGGCGGGTCGGTTGGCTCATCACGGAGCACGGTCTGCCGCGGACCGCGGCCAGCATGATCGCCGCCCGCGCGGAAGGCGAGAGCGACTATTCGGATCCTGCCGCGTTGCGGCCCATCTATGAGGACATCGTGAAGGCCGCGAAAGCGCTAGGGAACGACGTCCAGGT
This sequence comes from Bryobacterales bacterium, assembly GCA_963841635.1. Lineage (GTDB taxonomy): Bacteria > Acidobacteriota > Terriglobia > Bryobacterales > Bryobacteraceae > DASWZN01. Next base: position 3,799,963 of record CAWJDO010000002.1, on the reverse strand, counting down.
TGTCCCCTGCCGCACGCAGGTGACGCTGCGGCGCCGGCGTCAATTTGCCTGGATCAGGCCCGGCGCGGCGCGGCTCGACCTGGGCCTTGCGCTTGCGGGGACTGCTCCGGCGGGGCGCCTGCTCCCGGTCGCGGGCACCAACTCGCAAGATCGCCTGCGGCTTCGCATCGCGGTGGCCGCGCGTGATGAAGTCGACGCCGAACTGAAGCGCTGGCTCAAGACCGCGTACGATCTCGATGAGGGCTGAGCGGCCGCGGCTGCCGGTAGACGCGCTGCTGCCGGCCGTTTGCGAGAGCCTGGGGCAGGCGCCCAACCTCGTTATCGAGGCGCCACCCGGGGCGGGGAAGACCACCCGCGTTCCACCGGCGTTGCTCGATCGGACCGGCGGCGAAATCCTGGTGCTAGAGCCGCGGCGTCTGGCCGCGCGCCTGGCGGCACGGCGGGTCGCCAGCGAACTGGGCGAAGCCGTGGGAGCGACCGCCGGCTATCGCGTGCGCTTCGACGAGGCCACCGGCCCAGCAACGCGAGTCACGTTCATGACCGAGGGCGTGCTCACCCGCCGGCTACTCTCGGATCGCGGCCTCGGCGGCGTGGATGTGGTGGTGCTGGACGAATTCCACGAGCGGCACCTGGAGGGCGACCTCGCGCTGGCGCTGCTGCGGCGATTGCAGCGGACCGCACGGCCCGAACTGCGCCTCGTCGTGATGTCGGCGACCATCGAATCCGCGCCAGTCGCGGCGTTTCTAGGCGGCTGCCCGGTGCTAAGTTCCGAGGGGCGTCGGTTCGAGACCTCGATCGGCTACACGCCGGCGTCGGCGGAGCCCCTCGAACGGCAGGTCGCTTCGGCACTCGAGAAACTGGTTGGCGACGGGCTCGACGGCGACGTGCTGGTCTTCCTGCCGGGCGCGGCAGAGATCCGCCGCGCGGGCCGCGCTATCGAGCGGATCGCGGAGCGCGCCGGCCTGCTCGTTCTGCCGCTCCACGGCGACCTGCCGCCCACCGAGCAGGACCGCGCCGTGCAACCGGCGAGTCGTCGCAAGGTGATCCTGTCCACCAACGTGGCCGAAAGCTCCGTGACCATCGAAGGCGTTACCGCGGTAATCGATAGCGGGCTGGCGCGCGTGGCGAGCCAGTCGCCGTGGTCCGGACTACCGCGCCTGGCCGTCTCGCGCATCAGCAAAGCGTCGGCGAACCAGCGCGCGGGCCGGGCGGGCCGAACCGCGCCGGGGCGAGTCATTCGCCTCTATCCTCTTGACGATTTCGCGCGCCGGCCCGACCGCGAGACTCCGGAACTGCTGCGCGCCGAGCTCTCGCAGATGGTGCTGGCGCTCGCGTCCATGGGGCTGGCGGATGCCCGCGAGTTGGACTGGCTGGACGCGCCGCCCGCGGCCGCGCTCGACGCCGCCCGCGAACTTCTGGGAGCCTTGGGTGCCGTGGATCAACGAGGGCGATTGACCGCCGATGGCCGCGACATGCTTCGTATGCCGGTGCACCCGCGCCTGGCGCGTCTGGTGATCGAAGCGTCGCGGCGAGGCGCGCGCGATCGCGGTTCGGCCGCGGCCGCCCTGCTCAGCACCGGAGCGAGGGCCGTCGACCTCTTCGCCCTGCTCGAGACCGATTGGGACCGCAGCGCGCGCCTGGCGTTCGATGAGTTGCGGCGTCTCGCGCCCCGCGCGCAAGCCGAGAAGGGCGAAGACGAAGCGCTCCTGCGCGCCGTGCTGGCGGCCTTCCCGGACCGCGTCGCCCGCCGCAGGCGCGACCGGGAACTGCACCTGTCGAACGGTGGCTCGGCGGCACTCGCGGCGGAAACGACGCCCGAGTTCCTGGTCGCCATCGACATCGAAGAGCGCAGCGAGCGCGGTCTGCCGCTGGTGCGCCTCTCCAGCCCGATCGAGCCGGAATGGCTGCTCGAAATGTTTGCCGAGCGCATCCGAGAGCGCGAGGCGCTGGAGTGGAATCGCGGCGGCGAACGGGTCGAGGCCGTGAGCGCTCTCCTCTACGGCGAGTTGGTCATCACGGAGACCCGCGGGGCTCCACGGGATGGCGAGGCGGCCTCACGCCTGCTCGCGGAGAAGGCCCTCGAGGCTGGGACCGCCCGTTTTGCGGACGCCGAGGATATCGACGCCTTCCTTGATCGCGCCGCCTTCGCCGCCCGGCACGCAGCCCTGCCGGCATTGACGGCCGAGGACGTTCGCGCCGCGCTGGTCGCGCTCTGTGTGGGGTTGAAAAGCCTCGCGGAACTGCGCGCCGCTGCGGGAGACGGAGGATTGCTCAAGGCCCTCGAACGCGCGCTTCCGCCGCGCGATCTAGCCGTCATCCGGGAGTACGCGCCCGAGCGCCTGCGCCTGCCGGGCGGCAAGCAGGTGGCGGTCCACTATCCGCGCGACGGCGAGCCTTGGGCTCGAGCGAAGCTGCAGGAATTCTTCGGCATGCAGGAGACGCCGCGCGTCGCCCGCGGGCGCGTGCCGCTGGTGCTGCACCTGCTGGCGCCAAGCGACCGGCCCGTGCAAACCACCACGGACCTGGCCGGCTTCTGGAAACGGCTATACCCGGAGGTGCGCCGCGAGTTGAGCCGCCGCTATCCGCGCCACCGCTGGCCTGAGGACCCGCTGCACGCCGCCCCGGGCGAGCGGCGCCGCCCTACGCCTTGATGATGCGCGCCTGGAACGGCAGATAGGCCGCGCCGTAGAGGCCCGCGTCGCTGCCGAGCGTGGCCTTGTCGATGCGCGTTTCGGTGCGCCGGAAAGTCAGGGAGCGCTTTTTGAGCACTGCGAACATCGGCGGCGTGAACAGGTCCCACGCGCCCAGAACCCCGCCGCTCAGCAGATAGAGCGGGAAGTTGAAGATGTTCACCAGGCTCGCCAGGGCCATGCCCAACGCCTCGCCCATCATCTCGAAGCACACGCGCGCCCGCTGGTTGCCGCCGATCGCCAGATCGTACACCTCTTTGGAGCTGAGGTTGTCGCCCAGGCCTAGCATGCGGGCCCAGGCCGTGATGGCAGTGGCGGAAGCGTGCTTCTCCAAACAGCCGTCGTTGCCGCAGTTGCAGGGATTGCCGCCCGGCACCACGGTCATGTGTCCGAGCTCGCCCGCCATTCCCACGAAGCCGTGCAGAACCTTGCCGCCGCTGATGATGCCTCCGCCGACGCCGGTGCCGAGGGTGAGCAGCACCAGGTCGTCCACGTCGCGACCCGCGCCGATCCATTTTTCGCCCAGCGCCGCCACGTTGGCGTCGTTCTCGAGCATCACCGGTGTCTGCAGAAGCCGCTCGATCTCGTCGCGAATGGGGTAGTTTTCGAAGAAGGGCAGGTTGGGCGACATCGAGATGATGCCCTTCTCGATGATGATGAAGCCCGGCACGCCGATGCCGATGCCCGCCAGATGGTCGGAGGCCCTGCCGGCGCGCAGTTTCACGATCGAGGCCACGATGTCCGAGGTGACGGCGTCGCGTCCGGCCGTTAGCTGCGTGGATCCGGACACCCGGTCCAGGACGTTGCCGTTATGATCCACTGCCGCCGCGCGGAGGTTGGTTCCGCCCAAATCTACGCCAATTGAATATTCAGCCATGCCGTTGAATCATAGCAAATTCGTGTGGGGGGCCGGACAATTCAACACCAGGTGCGCCGCGAAGAGATCCTCGACCGCGAGCCCGAGCGATTTGAAGATCGTGATCTCGCGGTCATTGCGCCTGACCGGCAGCTCTCCGAGTTCGCCTTCGATGTGGTCCGGCGTCCAACGCCCTTCGGCGATTCCCATCACCACGTCGCCGGTTTCCTTGAGCGCCGCCTCGCGGGAGTCTACGATCAGGCGGGCGCGCGCGACCAGCGCCGGATCGAGTTCCCGGCGCGAAGGAGCGCAGGATCCGACCGCAATGACGTGCGTGCCGTCGGCGACCCATTCGTTCCGAACCACCGGCGCCGGCGACGCCGTCACCGTCACCACGACGTCGGCTCCGCGCACCACCGCCTCGGCGCTTTCCGCCGCGCTAGCGCCGGTTTCAGCGGCGAATTGCCGCAGGCGATCCGCGTTCGGACTCCACGCGCGCACTTCCTGAAACTCGCGCACCAGCCGCAGCGCTTCCAGATGGCTGCGAGCCTGCACTCCCGAGCCCAGAATGCCCAGGACACGCGCGTCACGGCGGGCCAGCAGTCGCGCTGACAGCGCCGAAACCGCCGCGGTCCGGACCTCCGTGATGTAGCGCCCGTCGAGAATCGCGTCGGGCTCGCCCGTGACCGGATCGAGCATCACGATGATCGCCTGGTGGGTGCCGAGGCCGCGCTCCGCGTTCGCGGCGCAGACGGTGACGAGCTTCGCGCCGAGCGCCGGCAGCGACGGCACATACGACGGCATCAAACCGAAAGCGGACCGCTCGCCGCCGAACGCGAGCACCGTACGCACGGGCTGCTGGACCCGTCCAGCCGAGAATTCCACCAGCGCGCGTTCCATGGCCTCGATCAGATCGGGCATGCGCATCCGTGCGCGGACCTCCTCTTCGTCGAAGAAACGCGGCGCCCTCACTCCGTGTTCCAGTTGACGCCGGTAGCCGGCATCGTCGAAGTGGCCCCAGGACTCGGCGATCAACCCGTCGGCGCCGAAGCGCCATTGCTCGAATCCGCGGAGGCGAACGCGATGGCCCTTGCCCCCAGGTCCGCTGTTTGCGCCGGTCAGGAGCCAACTGTACACGACGCTTTCGCCCTGCGCGTGGAGCCCTTCCATACGCACTTCCAGGTTTGGGAAAGCGGACATGAAGCCGCGAGCTGCCTCGCTGATAGCGCCGCGTCCAACCGCCGGAACCCCGTCGTTGATGCGCAGAGATCCGTCGGGCGAGAAGAAGGCGGCCACACGGGTGGGGTCCTGACTGCACCAGGCTACGGTGTAGCGCTCCGCAAAATCCCTCTGACGATCTGTCGCCTGCGTCACGGTTTCTCTCCCGATCTGTAGAATCGGCCGGACGGACCCCGCTATCAAATAGAGTGACACACCATGACCCTGACCTCCGGTACGAAACTCGGCCCATACGAAATCCAGGCTCCGCTGGGAGCGGGCGCCATGGGCGAGGTGTACCGCAGCCGCGACACCAGGTTGGGACGCGACGTGGCCGTGAAGATCCTACCGGAGTCATTCGCTCGCGACAACGATCGGCTGAGCCGCTTCGAACAGGAAGCGCACGCGGTCGCAGCCCTGAACCATCCCGGCATTCTGGCGATCTACGACGTGGGGCAACACAACGGCATTCCCTTTCTGGTGTCCGAGCTGCTGGAAGGCGAGAGCTTGCGGGCGGTGCTCGATCGCGGCGCCTTGCCGCAGCGCAAGGTGATCGATTACGGTGTGCAGATAGCGCAGGGCCTGGCAGCCGCACATGAGAAGGGCGTGGTGCATCGCGACCTCAAGCCGGAAAACCTCTTCATCACGCGGGATGGCCGCGCCAAGATCCTCGATTTTGGACTCGCGAAAGTGGCCCCCAAACCCGGCGCAGGGCCGGACGGCAACACCATGACCAGCGCGCACACCGAAGCCGGCGTCGTGATGGGGACGGCCGGCTACATGGCGCCGGAGCAGGTGCGAGGCCAGGCCGTGGACGCGCGAACGGACATCTTCGCGTTGGGTGCGGTGCTGTTTGAGATGTTGTCGGGCCAGGCGGCGTTTCGCCGCGACACCACCGCGGAGACCATGACGGCGGTGCTGCGGGATGACGTACCGGAATTTTCGGCGTCGCAGGCTCCGATCGCGCCCGCGCTGGATCGCATCGTACGGCGGTGCCTGGAGAAGAGTCCCGAGCAGCGCTTCCAGTCGGCGAAAGATTTGGCGTTTGCGCTGGGCGTTCTCTCCGGCTCCGAGGGGAGCGGTGCGGCGCGCGCGGCCCAGGCGGCGGCAGGCGTGGGGAGGCGCTGGCGTTGGGCTTTCGTGGCGCTGGCGCTGGTGGCCGTCGCGGCCGGCGGTTGGTTCGTTTCCCGGAGGCGGTCGGCGGCGGATCGGATGCAGTTCGCCATCTCCGTCCCTGGCGAGGTCAGCCATCCGGCCCTGTCGGCGGATGGCCGCATGCTGGCGTTCGTTTCTCCGGACGAGGTGACGGGCGCGCCGATGCTTTTCGTGCTGAAGGTGGGGACGCCGAAAGCCACCGAACTCGCCGGAACCGAGGGCGCAAGCTATCCGTTCTGGTCGCCGGATGACGCCTACGTGGCGTTCTTCGCCAATGGCAAGCTGGAAAAAATGGCGGTGACGGGCGGCCCGGCGCAGGTGCTCGCGAGAACCAACCATCCGCGCGGCGGAAGCTGGGGCGCCGGCAACATCATCCTCTTCGCGCCGGATGCAGGTGGCCCTGTTTGGCGAGTGAACGCCGATGGCAGTCAGGCCACACCGGTCACACCGAAAACGCTGACCAGAGGACAGGCCTCGCACCGCTGGCCCGTGTTCCTTCCGGACGGAGACCACTTCCTGTTCCTGTCGGCGAGGTTTGGGTCGGCTGTAGAGAGCCGCGACTCGGCCATCTACCTTGGTTCACTGACAGGAAAGGAACTGAAGCCTCTTGTCACCGCGCGCTCGAACCCGGGATACGCCTCGGGCTATCTGTTTTATGTTGACGAAAAGAAGGCGCTGCGAGCCGTGTCTCTGGACGTGTCGAAGGGCTCTGTCTCTGGGGATCCCCGGCTGATCGTGGGTACGGTTGGCTATCAGCCATCGGTGTTTTGGGGCGCCTTCGCGGTGGCGCGGAACGGGACCGTCGTTTACAACGAGAGCGCGGCGGCGGCGCAATCCGTGTTGACCTGGCACGACAGGACGGGCAAGAAGCTTGGAGAGGTCGGCGACGTTGCCGTGCAAGCGAATCCAGCCCTGTCTCCCGACGGAAACCGGGTGGTGGTTGACATCACCGACCTGAAAGCCAACAACCTTGACATTTGGATCGGTGACATCAAGAGAGGGACCAACGCCCGCTTTACCTTCGACCCGTCCGAGGAGACCACCGCTGTCTGGTCGCGGGACGGCAGCAGGATTGCCTACCGCTCGAACTCAGGTCCATCGAACGTGGTCATAAAGAGGGCGGATGGCCTGGAGCCCGAAAGGAGGCTCCTGCGAGCCGGCCATGAGGCAGAGGACCTGGGGGATCCTGACGTCTACGACGTCATCCCGAACTCGTGGACACCTGACGACAGCCAGGTGCTCTGTTCGTTGCAATCGACCCTGGAGAGTAGTCAGGACTCGCGACTGGTGTTGATCCCGATCTCCGGCGGCAAGCCGGTGCCCTTGCTGTCCAGCCAGGCGAGTAAGTCAAATGGCCAGATTTCGACCAATGGTAAGTGGGCCGCCTATGCCTCGAATGAGTCGGGCGACTGGGAGATTTACGTTACTACGTTCCCCGGAGCGGCCGGTAAGTGGCAGGTCTCGCGCGGTGGCGGGAGCGAGCCTCGCTGGCGCGGCGACGGCAAGGAAATCTACTACCTTGGGCCGACGGGTATGTTGATGGCCGTGCCGGTGGACGCCGGCGCGACATTCGCATCCGGCACGCCGGAGCCGCTGTTCCAGGTTCGCGGGCGCGCGCCCATTTCCTCGACCGACCTGTTCACTTACGACGTCACGAAAGACGGGCAGCGCTTTCTGGTGAACCAATATGTCAAGCCGGAGGATGTCGCGCCGCTGACGATCATACAAAACGCGCTCGCCGATCCGCCCAGGTAGGCCCGAGTAACTCAGTCAGGTCTTCCCCGGCGCGAGGCCTTCCCACATAGCGCGCACCGTCTCGCTGACAATCTTGGGGTCCATGCGGCCGTCGTGCGCGCCCATTCGTTCGAAGAAAGCCACGGTGTGGGCGATTGACCATACCAGCAGAGCGGCGGCGCCCGGATTCACGGGGCCGATACGGCCGGCGCGCTGTTCCTCCACAAAGAACTGAACCAGACCGCTCCGCAGTTGCGACAGCGGACTGTCGGGGTGGCGCCGGGTGAACTCTTCAAAGCGAAAGGACGGGTGGGCCACCAGAGGCAGCAGCACCGGAAACGTCTCGCGCCAGTACTCGAGCATGGCGAAGGTGAGTTTCTCGAGCAGCGCGCGCCCCTTGCTGCGCGGATGATGGAGCAGTTTGTGCAAGTCCGCCGCCGGAGGGATCATGGCGGCGAAAAACAAATCGTCCTTGGTGGGGAAGCGCTGAAAGATCACGCCTTCGGAAACCCCGGCCCGCCGCGCAATCTCCTTCGTGGAGGCGCCGAAGCCGCTCTCGACGAAAACCGTGCGCGCCACATCCAGGAGTTCGACGTCGGATATCAGCTTCTTTCGACCCATCGCACACGACGATACCTCACGGCTTGTGCGCCAGCAAGTAGAGCGTGCCGGGCTGCGTGCCTTCCTCCACGATCTTGAACCCCGCGTCGCGCAGAAAACCCTCCCAGTCGCGGGGGCCGTGCATGTGGCTGTGCATGACAATGGGGCCCCAGGCGATGTCGAGCCAGACCTCCTTGGTGATGAGGATCAGCAGGAAATCGCCGCCGGGCTTCAGCACTCGCGACGCTTCGCTCAGGGCCTTGCCGATTCCGTTCTGATTTAGGTGATCGATGGCGTAGGCGCTCACCACGGCGTCGAACGAGTTCGACGGGAGCGGCATCTCCCGCATGTCGCCCGCTTGAACCGTGGCGCGGTTGTCCACTCCGGCGGCCCTGAGGTTGGCCATCAGTTTCTCCGTGCCCTGTTCAACCAGCGACTTCTTGTCGCCTGCGGCACCGAAATGCTGCGTGTAGGATCCGCCGAACAGATCGAGGGCGACCACGGTCGCCGCGGGGCGCGCTTCGAGCACCATCAGCGTGGAACGCCCCGTGCCCGCCCCCATATCGAGAACCTTGCCCGAGCCCGACGCCAGGAACGCCTGCGTGGGCAGCGTGGCCCGGCCGTTGATGTCCATTCCGAAGCGCATGATCAGAAAACCGGCGACCGCCCACAGGGTCAGGAGGGCGAACAGACCCAGCCAGACTTTCGACCACTTTCGCGCCAGCGCCAGCAGGACCAGGAGCCCTCCGACGGCCGCGACCGGCAGGTGGCCATAGGAAATGAACCAGGGGTAGCCGAAGTAGATAGGTGAGTGCATACTTATTTATAACACGAGGCCCGGCGCTGTCAAGAGGCTATTCCGTGACCTCATTGAGTGGTCCGGCGCCTCGGAGTTCCATGACCCGGCGAGGGCAGGCGACGCGCAAGGAAAATGCTGCAAAAGCATCCACCCCGATATCGCAAGATTATAAATCCGGAGTCGTATTTATCCTGTATAATTCAAGCTGAACAAAGCGTAATGTGACGAGTCGGCGATGTCGGTAAACGCCTCAGTCGGGCCCTACGACCGTCTTCCGATGAGCGAAGGCCGCACCGCGCCTCTGTACGTGATCGTTTTTGACAGGCAGGGGCGGTGCCAGAGCCCTTTGACCCTTGCGCAGCTGATGGACGAAGTCAAGAGCGGAGCCTTCAGCGATGTCCACGTGTTCTCGCACGGCTGGAACAACGTGTTCAAAGAGGCGCTGAAGCTCTACCGCGATTTCTTTGGACACTACTTCCGTCTGCGCGCCGAGCATGGTCTGAACGACGCTGCGTACCGGCCGGCGCTTGTGGGCATCTCCTGGCCCAGCACGTTGCTGGTGACGCCTTGGGAGTCGGCTCCGCGCATTGCCGGTGGCGCTCCGGGTCCGGAGCGGGATGAGCTTCGCGGGGCGGACGAGGACGCGCTTCGCGACGTGGCTGCCGTGCTCGCGCCGGAGCAAGCCGAGGAACTCAACGGTTTCGTGGAGCGCGGAGCAACCCTCCAAGCCGAGGAGGTGCGCAAGCTCGCGACTCTCCTGCTGCCGGTCTACCAGAGCCTGGCGGCGGAGCCGGTCTCCGAAGCGGGTGAGGACGGCGGGGCCGTCACCGTTGACGACGTGCTGCGCGTTTGGGCGAAAGCCGTGCCCACGGGGGAGCGGCGCAACGCGACGCCCGGCTTTGCGGATGAGAACCGGACGGGCGCCGGGCAGCCGTCCGCGGCGGCATTCGACTGGAGCAAGCTCGATCCACGATGGCCGGTTCGCCTCGCCAGCGTCTTGCAGATGAAAGATCGGGCCGGCACGGTAGGCACGAAAGGAGTTGGACCGGACCTGTTGCAGAGGCTGCTGGCGTCCGGCCAGGCCCGGGTCCACGTAATCGGGCACTCGTACGGAGCCAAGGTGATGCTGTCTGCGCTGTGCTGTCAAACCCCAGCCAGGCCAGCGGCGTCCCTGCTGTTGCTGGAACCGGCGGTTTCCTATCTTTGTTTCGGAGAGAACCTGGACGCGAAGGGGCGCCGCGGCGGTTATCGGGACGCGCTGTCCTACGTCAACCAGCCTGTGATGTCTACCTTCAGCAGCCGTGACGCGCCCCTGACAAAGTTCTTCCACCTGGCCGTGATTCGCGATTCCGACTGGGGCGAGCAAAGGATCGCGGGCATGCCGCCGAGTAAGTTCGCGGCGCTTGGCGGTTACGGGCCTGGTGGCCTGAACCCCGGCGAGAGCAGGACTCTCGAGATCCTGTCTCCAGATAGTGGGGCGCCGGATAACCTGTATCCACGCGGTGAAGCGGGTGTCAAGATCTACGGACTGGACGGATCGAACGGTCAAATTACAGGCCATGGCGACGTCGCGACGAAGTTCACGGCGTGGGCGCACATGGACCTGGTTTCCAGAGGAGACTTATGATTCCACCACTCCGTTCGTGGCCGAGGGCGCCGGCGGATCGAGGCGGGGGTTCGGGCGGCGCGCCAATCCCACGCCCTTCGCTTTCGGCTGAGTTGAACTCGCTGAAAATCTACCTGAGCCTGGGCGGCTCCAGCCGCAAGGCCACCTCGGTCATGTTTGAGGCCGTAATCGAAGGGCGCCAGGCCCTCGTGCTGCAATGCGACGCCACGGAGATCGGTTTGCCCCTCGATACGCCGCAGGCGCGCAGTCTGGGACGGGGCGGCGGGTCATTCCAAATCCCCCCGCGCATCCTTGCCGAGCTCGACTCCGTGGTTCCCCGTAGCGGCGTTCCCTTATGGCTCTCTTTTCCATTGCCCTGCGGATTTCTTCCGGGGTTGCCGTGGGAGAACCTGCTGCGAGCTTGCATCGCGATCCCTCCCATTCTCCGGCTGTCGTACTGCTCGGTCCAACCGGTCACGCCGCGCGAAACACGGGATATCGTGCTTGCCTTCTCCTTCCCGCGCGCCAAAGAGACCTACCTGACCAGGCCGCCCGAAGAGATCCTCGGATATTTCTTCGAAGATATCCCGCCAAATCTAGCCGGGTACACCACCTTCCACCTGTTTGCCGATTCGTTCTTATTCCCGGTGGCGGCCGCCTTGCGCGACCGCTATCGAGACACGTATAAGATCGAGCTTTACGACCCGGCGCAGGCGGCGCAGTGTGAGCGGGCTGATTCCGCGCCGGATTGCGACATCCAAAGCGATCCGCTGGAGAGTTCCTGGCTGCGTTGGATCCGCAACGCGCTCGGCTCCCGCAGCGTGGATATTGTCCATTTCATCTGCCATGGGTACCTGGGCAAGGAAGATGGAATGATCGCGCTGTCGGAATCTCCCGCGCCCGAGGACGATTCAGGTTTTGCGCGGTTCGCGGGAGTGCGCCAGATCTGTGCGCTGCTCGACCAGGTCGGCGCCTGGTCGCTGGCGTTCAGTTCTCCGCCGGGAAACTATTCGACCCTGGGGATGCGTCTGCTGCAGGATCAAGTGGCTCGCACGCGGCCCGGTCCCGTCCTCTTTCACGATATGGAGGCCGATCCCGGCCGCGCGGGTTTGCAGGAGGCGTATCAGTTCGCCTACGCGGTCGAGGAAGCGCAGCCCCCCATGTCCACCGCGGTGAGCCTTTCGTGCCATCCCGAGTGGGCCATGCCGTGGGCTCAGGGCGACGCCACTTCGAGACGTCTGCTCGACGAACTGACCCTCGCCAGCCGTCTGTCCGATGTATTGGAGGGAGCCGAAAACACGCCGAGCTGGCTGGCTTCGGGACAGCGCGCGCTGGAATCCTCGCTGTCCTCTCTGGTTTCGTCCTGTACCGACAGTCCGGAACAACTTTTGAACAGCGGCGCAGCGGACGCACTCAGGTTTACGGCCAGGCTGCTGCAAAAACACGCCCAGGAGCTGCGGTCTCGGACCAAAGAGGAGATCAGGTAATGCCCCGGACCATTGTGTGCATTCAGGAGTATTTCGATGGACGGAATATGTTTCACCTGGAAAGCCCGCGTAACTATCCGCAAGGTGCCAAATCCTACCCGCTGACATCGAACCCCGGCGCCGCGCCGTTTGCGGCGCTCCGGACCGGCGACGGATCTCCGGACCTGGTGCGGGAGGCTGGCGAGAAGTTGTACGCCGACCTCTCGGCGCACCCGGCGGTGAAGCCGGCCCTGGACGCGGCCCTGCTGCAGCAGATCGGTGGCTACAATCCGATTTGTTTTCGCCTGGATGACGTTGCGGATGCGGACATGCTGCCCTGGGAGGCGTTCCGCGCCGGAGCAAGCGAGTTTCTGGCGCTGGACTCGCGCTGGCCGATCGTCCGGTTGAGGGAAACAACCGAGGCCACGCCCATGCAGGTATACGAATTCGTTCATCCGGTTCACATCGTGGTGGTGTTGTCCGCCGCGGGCAGCACGGTGGAGACGCGGGCCCCCGGTTTGCCGCAGTGGAGCAAGATCTACACCATCCTGACCAAACACCTGGCGACTCCGGGCGCGATTCCAGTGGAAATGACCGTGCTCACCTGCGAAGACACGCTGCGAGACAAGATTCGCGCCGACAACGTGTCCGGGGTCACGCCGGAGCTGATCGCCGATAAGGAGGATCTGGTCGGCAGGATCAGGGACGCGCAGCCCAACTTACTCCATTTCTTTTGCCACGGAACGGCGGACGGCACGCCGCACCTGCAAATCGCGACGCGGGCCGACTGGGAGGCCGGACTCGAGCCCTCGATCGCCCTGGAGGCTCGTGAGCTGCGGGAACGGGTGGATCGGGAACAGAATGTCTGGCTGGTTACGCTCAACTGCTGCGAGAGCGCCACACGTGCCCAGGACGCTCGCAGCCTGGCCAACAGCCTGGTAGCCGCTGGATTTCCAGCCGCGCTCGGGATGCGCGAATCCATCGATGTCGAGACAGCGCACCGCCTGTGCGAGTCGTTCTATCCGGCAGTGCTGCGCCTGATCGGAGCCATTCGAGAGGGCGGCCCGGCGGTCGAGGTCGAATGGGCGACCGCGCTGTACGAGGCGCGTTCGGGACTGATCAATAGCTGCGCGAAGGGAGCGCTTCCCCAGACGGCCGCCAGGGCCTCCAAGACTTGGACCGTACCAGTTCTGTACATGCGCCGCGAGCCGATTGTGTTGAAGCGGCTTCCGGGCGGCATCTCACAGGGGCGACAGCGCCTCATCGATTTCATTCGCGGGCTCCAGCACCAACGCGCCAAAGCCGCCGAGGATTTCAAGGACGTCGGTCCCAAGGCGCTGGATGTTTTGCTCCAGGGCTTTGATCAGGGGATCGATCAGGCCACGGCGGAACTCGCGCGCACACCGTAAGCGCGGCGGGAGGAGCCGGTGTAATGACGGCGTGGCCCCAACAGCTTCGAATCAACGCCTACGTGGGCGGAGCGAGCGGGGCATGGGGAGTTGTCCCCGAGGAGGCCAAAAGGTGGCCGCTTCGTAACGCCCCTCCGGCGCTGCGGGCATTCCTAAAACCGGCCGCCCCGGCTGACCCGCGCAAATGGCAACATGAAACCGTCGGCTGGGGGATTGTAGCCGCCGAGCCTCCCGGCGCCGCCGCGAACGAGCTGGCCGCCGGAACGGACCTCCCCGAGCCGATCCAACAACTGCGAAAGGACCGGGGTGGCGCGCCCGTGCTCCGCTTTCGCAAAGGCTGGGAACATCGCTTCCGGCTCCTGAGAAACTACGCGGCCGGAGTCGATCTTGCCATCGGCCAGTCGCCCCCAGGAGTGGGCCGCGAGTCCATTCCGCGGTACCTGCTGATCTACGGCTCGCCGGAAGATGTTCCGTGGGAGCTGCAATACGTACTGAACGCTCACTACTCGGTCGGCCGGGTTCACCTCGCTGGCGAGCAACTGGAGAACTATGTAGCCGCGCTTCGCTCGGGGTGGAAGGATTCGGCGGCGGACACGAAGCGTGCCGTGGTGTGGGCGGTGGATCAGGGTGGGAGCGATATCACCGCGCTGATGCGCGACATGGTGGCGCAGAAAGTATACGAGAAGCTCTCCCAAGACGGCGACTTGAAAGCCGGTGCACAATTCCTCGACGGCGTCGGCAACGCCACGGCCGGCAATCTGGTTGCGGCGCTCGAATCGTCGCGGCCCGCACTCGTGGTCAGCACCAGCCACGGTCAGACGTATCCATTGGACAACCTCAAGACGCTGGGTGAATGCCTGGGATTCCTGGTGGACCAGGATTATGTCTCGGCCGGACCGGATTCCATCCTGGCCAACTGGAAACCCGATGGCGCCATCTGGTACGCGCACGCATGCTGCTCGGCGGGCTCGCTCGGGCAGACTTTGTTCGAGGGGCTCACCGAACCCGGTTCGGAGGTGGATCGGATATTGAACGGCGTTGCCAAACTGGGTGATCGCGTGGCGCCGTTGCCTTCCGCGATGCTCGGCTGTAAGAAGCCGTTGCGCGCCTTTATCGGTCACGTGGAGCCGACCTTCGATTGGACGCTCCAGGATCCGGACACCAGCCAGCCGCTCGCGGATTCGCTGCAACAGGCCCTCTACACCGAGCTGTATCAACCTTCGCCGGTAGGGTATGCGTTCCGCGGGTGGTATGACCGGCTTGCGACACTATCCGCATCCTACGAGCAGGAGCTGAGAGAGTTCGGCCGTGGCGGGAACACGCGCGATTCGATGTTGAAGGACAGTCTCAGTGCTCGCGATGTGAAGAGCACGGTAATTCTCGGAGATCCGACTGTCACGCTGCCGCCGCTGTGACGCCCGCCACCGACTAACGGTGTAGCAGGACTCGCTCGGGAAGAGGGTCGGGTTCCGGGAGGCCGCGCGACAGGATCGGAAAGCCGGGAAGGTCGGCGCCGGTCTTCTGGCCGAACAGGCGGAGGATGTGAGGCGTGGTTACGGGTTCCGACCAGTATTCGCCGTGCTTGAGCATGGTTTCATCGCGGGCGGTCCAGCGCGCGCGCGGATTTCCCCGGAGGCCCACCGCCTCGGACACGCCTTCGCCGGCCATCGCCTGGCCCGCGCGGAAGGTGTAATGCAGCACCGTGTCGCGGCGAGAGTAGAGGACGATTCGATTGGTGGGGAATCCAGTCGCGTCGTGGAGCGTCCCTCCCATCTCGACGCGCGGTACGGCAACCGCCGCCGCCATGAGGCACAGGGCGGGTAACTGATAGCGGTGCTCCGGTCCACTACCGGCCATCTTCGCCGCCGCTTCGAGAATCAAGCGGCAGCCCAGCGAGTGGCCGATGAGCA
The DNA here is from genome assembly GCA_963841635.1 of Bryobacterales bacterium. GTDB lineage: Bacteria > Acidobacteriota > Terriglobia > Bryobacterales > Bryobacteraceae > DASWZN01. The sequence goes on along the minus strand of CAWJDO010000002.1, from coordinate 3,784,520 downwards.
CGATTTCGGTGGGGCCGGCGAGGCCGCGAAGGCCCAGCAGGTACTGGCCGAGTTTTTCGCCGAACTCGACCGCCTTCGGCACCTGCTTGGAATACAGCGCCGCCGCCAGGCCTGCATTCAGCGAGCGGGCGAATTTCAACCGGCGGCGAAAGGCGTCCGGGACCAGCCCCTCATATCCCGGCCAGTAGAACTGCCAGATGCGGTCGAGCATGTACGGCGGAATCACCTCGTGGACTCGGGCCTTGAAGGCTTCGTAGCTCGCTTCGGCCTGGTAGCGATCGTTGTTGAAGCCGTGGACCAGGAGGTAGATGCGGGAAAGGCCGGCCGGCGAGCCTGGCTGGCCGAGCGGCGGCTCGATTTGGCCGTTGACGACGCGCAGCGAAGACGGCGGCCAGAGCCAACGGCTGCTCACCTTCAGCGCCTCAGCTTTTCGATGATGGCGACCACGTCGCGCGCGATGGTGGCCATGTACCCTCCGAGCAGCGCGACAAGCAACGTGCCCAGGGTCCAGCTGAAGGCTTTTGCGAAAACCCCGTCATTCCAGGGCTCGATGAAAGTCCCGGCCCCAAGCACCGCAGCCGCGACGACGAACAGCACGCCACAGGCGTAGATTGCGGCAACCAGGAGGCGCCGCCGCCAACGAGAGCCAGCCTCAATTTGCAGCAGGTCCAGATGGCGCTGGATGGCATAGGCGACTCGCGTCCTTCTAGTGGTGTCCCACTCTTTGGAATCCTCGACGGAGGGAGGCCGCGGCCTGCTCCACTCGCCATCGGACATACGGTCGAGAAGTTCCACGGCATCGTTGCGCTCGTTCGCCGGGGGCGGTGACGCGACGACCTCTTCCAATACGTGATCGCCGATCGAGCTCAGTTGGGCCGAGAGCTGTTCGATGGGAAGGTCGAAGGCCGCCAGCGAGCGCCTGCCTGTGAGGCGCGCCTCGAGTATGTCGATTGCGGGGCCGGACCCCAGCCAGCGCTCCACCTCTTCCTGGTGAAACCATCCACGGAGTGGCAGGAGGCGGCGAGCGATTTGAATCAGCGCCATCGCTGCTAGTGCGATGACGAAGGACTGTCCGAGGTAGGTTGCCACGCGTGCGCTGGTGTCGGGTGGAGTGGATTCGGCGGCTGCGGTGACGGCGAAGAAGAGCGCGCCGAGCGCGGTCATGACTGGCCTCCCGGGCGCATCTGATTGATGAAGGTCAGCAGGAAGATCTGCGTCAGGATGTAGCAGCCCATGAATCCAAGAATGACGAAGTAGATGATCAACCCCATCGCGAAGGACTGTGCGGCGGGTCCCTGTACGGCGATGCCGCTGGCAACGTACCAGGCCCAGCGACCCATCAGATCGGGCAGTTCCTTGATGTTTGCCAAGCCGAGACCCACGATGATTTTCGTGAGCCAGTCGGCGATCTGCTCAATGGGGGTCTCGTCGCCTTGCTGTTCGGATGGCTGAGCCGCGGCGGCCGGGGCGGCGGGGGCCGGAGCGGCCGTAGCGGGGACAGCGGGCGTGGCCGTCGTTGGCGGGGCGGCGGCGGCTGGGGCGGGGGCCAGGGCGCCCTGCACCGCCGAGGCCTGTGGCTGAGCCGTCTGCACTACGGCGGCAGCCGGATTGGCCGGCGCCGCGGCGCCGTTGCCCGGGGCGGCAAGGGACGCTGGGCCGGTTTCGGTCCGCCCGCGGCTCCGTGAGCGCGGCACTGCGAACAAGAAGCCCGCAATGCCTCCCAGAGCCAGACAGCCAAATGACCATATCATCGCCGTCGCCCAGCGCGCGGCATCCCCGTAACAGTAGAACGACACAACCACCAGGCCGCCGATGATAAAACAAACGCTGTTGAACACGACCATTGCGGGGATGAGTTCCTTCTTCTTCCCGCGATTGCGCGCCGCCGTCGCATAGGTGGTCGCGATCGCGGCGCCGGCTACGCACAGGCCGACGATCGTCCACGCTTTCTGGAGGACCGAGGCCGGCTGGCGCAGGATCAGGATGACCGCGAGGACCGCGGCCGCCGCCAGGGCGACGAGGCCGGCATACTGGGCCGCCTTGAGCCCGGATTTAGGGTTCCCGTTGGCAGGCGGGATGGGAGTTTGTTGGTCGGACATGGGAACGATTCTCCTTAATCATGGCTGGGATGGGGACATTATATAAGCATTTGGAGGCCTCGGAGCGATTTTTTGGCGGGGGAGGCCCATCGCAATTGGCCTCAAACCACTCCCGTGCAAATTAGCTTCGAGCCACGGGCGTGAGGTGTAGCGAGACGGCGGGGCGTCCAGTCTGGTAGTGTGGCTCAGGTTTCCGCAAGAAACTGAGTTCAACTACCAAGGAGCCACCCCGCCATGAATCGAGTATGCAGCATTTTCAGCCAGCTTTTGCAGTTCTTCCCGCGCCTGGAGTTTCAGGCGCTGGTGCGTGAGCACCACGCCGAGCGCCATGCCCGCGGATTCACCTGCTGGCAGCAGTTCGTGGCGATGTTGTTTTGCCAACTCGCTTACGCTCAGAGCCTGCGGGAGATCTGTGGGGGGCTGGCCGCGTTGGAGGGCAAGTTGCGCCATCTCGGCATCGCCGACTGCCCCAAGGTCACCACGCTTTCCTACGCCAACGCCCACCGGCCTTGGGAGTTGTACCGGGCGATCTTCGATCAGACGTTGGCCCGCTGCCAAGCGGAGGCGGCCTTGCGCACCCGGCGCAAGTTCCGCTTCAAGCACAAGCTCCTGAGCCTCGACTCCAGCATGGTGGAACTGTGCGCCGAGAGCTTCGACTGGGCGCGCTATAAGAAGACCAAGGGCGCGCTGAAGCTGCACCTGGTGCTGGACCACGACGGCTGCCTGCCCTGCTATGCCGTCATCACCGAGGGCCGGCGGGCCGATGTCACCGAGGCCCGCAAGATCCACTTCGCGCCCGGCACCATCGTGGTATTCGACCGCGGCTACCCGGACTACGACTGGTGGCTGGAACTGACCCGCTCGCATGTCGATTTCGTCACCCGGCTCAAGGACAACGCCTTGTACGGAGTGGCGGAGGAGCGGCCGGTGCCGGAGGGTTCCGACATCCTGCGCGACGAAGTGATCCTGCTGACCAGCCAGGAACAGGTCGGTCCCGAGGCCCGCCTGCGGCGCATCGAGGTTTGGGTGGAAGAGAAACAGGAGACCCTGGTGTTCGTCACCAACAACCTGCGCCTGGCGGCCCGGACGATTGCCCGGATCTACAAAGAGCGCTGGCAGATAGAACTCTTCTTCAAGGCCCTGAAGCAGGGTCTGAAGGTCAAGACCTTTGTCGGCACCAGCGAGAACGCGGTGCAGATTCAGATCTGGACGGCGCTGATTGCCATGCTGGTGTTGAAGTACCTGCAACTGAAGAGCACGTTCGCTTGGGGCCTGTCCAACCTGGTTGCCCTGCTGCGGCAACAACTGTTCGTGTACCGCGACCTGTGGACCTGGCTGAACGACCCCTGGCAGCCTCCACCACCTCTGGTGCCAGCCGAGCAACTGGCGCTGGCCCTGTAAATGGGACAGCAGAAAAGGCGGCTGCTACACAACATGCGGAGAAATATAGGAATGAGCGATCGCAATTTGGATAGCAGGAGGCGCCCCAGCGGGTAGCACTTTATCCCAGTGTCACGGCAACCAGGTTTCCGTCAGGAGGCCAATGCCGAGGTCATCCTCAATGGATGCAGTAGGGGCGAGAGGCAGGCAGCGCTAATTTGCACAGCAGTGGCCTCAAACCCGGGACTGGCTCGAATTTCGCCGCGCTTGCGAAATTCGTGCCTGTCCCACCGCTGGTCTTCTGTCAGTCATACTGCTCGCGATTTGCCACGCACTACGCTACCTCCCCGTGGCTTCGACCGCGATGGCCGGCCAGGAGCTTCCGCAAGAGGCTCGCAGCGGTTCCCGCTCGCGCTCGACTTCTCCGGGCCTCGAAGCCCTGCCGCGTGCGGGCCCGGCCCGGCCATGCTGTTTCAGGCCGCGGCACCTTGTGCCAGCGCGGCAGCGCCGTTTTCATCCTTCGTTCCGCCGGACCAGAGGGCCGGAATCCGCAATCACAAATCTCCGAACAAAATAGTCCGTTTACTCTTAAATACTTGCCAGAATCGAGGTCGGGCGGCCTGCGAGTTCGCGAGTTAGCGTCAGGTGAAAGGAACGCACGGCACCAGCCGCCTCTGCCGCCGTGCAATCCAGCGCCTCGCGGTCCGGAACACACCCACGGCCGAATAGCCAGAGTTCATCGAGGAGCACCCATGGAGAAAGAGGAGTCGTTATGAAGTTCGCCGAAAACTGGGTCACTGCCGGATGGAGCCGCGGTCCGGGGGGTGAGTGGATTGAGCTTGGAGCGGTTGCCGGCATTCGCTCAGACCCGCAACCGGCCAAACCGGAGATTGGAGTGCACGATATTGCCGTGATCCTCAACGCCCTGGAGAGGAGCGGCGCTGCCGCCGGCCACCTCGCGCCGCCGGAGCCACGCGGAACGACTGTCACGTTCGAGAACGGTCAGCCACACATCCACGCGCATCCCACCGTGTGTGCGAACTGCCGGTGCTTTCCTCCCACGGGAGACATCAACGTCTCCGAGTGTGCCGTCTGGTATCGACAAGATTTGATCACAGGCCAGAAACAACACCACGGCCCGCTCTGCCGCGATAAGAACCGAGGCAATTGCGCGGACTTCGTTCCTCGCGGGTCTCCAACAAGTGGTGCGTGACGGCAGGGCCGCGGAACTGGCATTCTCCAGACTACGGCAGACTCACCAGCGTCTGCGTCAGGGCCACTTCCGCTTGCGGAGGGAGCTTTCCGTCGACGAAAGTGCCCAGACCGAACGTGTGCCCTGGATTCAGACTATACAGAGTCAGCAGCGCGGCCGGATTCGTCCCCGGCGAGCCGAGCGCGCGAGACGCCTCCACCAATAGCATTGGCCCGACGACGCGGCCTGGCATGCCCAAATAGACCGAGCTGACACGTTCATTGAACGTATTGGTGACATCGGCCGCGAACTTGGCGAGGGTCTTGACCGCCTGGGTCGGCACCTTGGCCGCAAGCGACAGCGACGCGGATATCTGCTTCAGGGCGTCAGCCGCGCCGCTGACCAGTTGTGCTTCGGTAAACAGTAGCGATTTCAGGAACACATCTCCGCCGGCGCCCAGGGCCTGTTCGACAATATGACTGGCCGCCGAAGGGGTGAAGAAACCCGCATCTCCGCTGCCCGCCTCCAGAAGCTGACCCTGAATCCCGGCGAGTCGCCCAGCCAGGGTCCCAATCGTGTGCGGATCGCGCGCGACGGCACGCCGCAGATCGACGTCCGGCCAGTTCCAAGACACGTCCTTATCCGTGTTGAATTTCGTGATGGTCGGATCGTCAAACGCGATGCTGGTTGAGACGGGCAGGGAAGACCACACCAGGAGCGCGGCGACTGAGTCCATGAGCCGATACCGGGCGAGATCCTGGAAGTACAGGTCGGGCAGCAGGCTCTTCCAGACCCCCTGCAACGTTCGCGAAAGCTGCATCTGATCGGAACCAAGCTGGCTCGCGCTTCGCGGCTCGAACCACCCGCCGAGCACGGAAGACGGAAGCGACAGCTGCATCGACACCGCCATATCGCCAAGGTGATTGCTCTGATTGTGCGTTGCGGCGGTGAGCGCGTTGTCGAGGTCGGTGTAGAAGGTCCGGATGGATGCGTCACCGCCGCCGAACAGGCCGCCGAGGTATTGGTGGACGAACGCCGTGGTGCGGGCCTCGAGATCGAGCGGGCGCATGTCCGCCTTCACTTGGCGCATCTCGTAAGCGACCGATCCTCTGGCGTCGAGCTGAGGCGCCTGGCCGGCCGCAACCTTCAGGGACGCCAGCACGGAAAGCTGGCTGGCGGCGCGGTTGGCAACGGTCACCGTGTCCTTTGCGTCGATCTGGTAGAGCAGGAGCCGGCCACCCTGGTCTTCCGCCGTCAGAGACACGATCGCGTCATTGACGTGCGTGCCGGTGAAATCGAAGAGCGGCATGTGCAGATCGACCGTGCCCTTGCGATTGATTTCGTGCGTCAACGTGGCCTGGTTGAGCGTCACGCCGTTGGTCTCTCGCGTCAGGAGATCGTCGAGATTGCTCTGGCCGACGACTTCGGCAAACAGAGCGGCGGCCTCGGGCATGGCGAGATCGAAGTTGACGTCGATCAGCGCGGAGTCACTGCCGGTCTGCTGATAAGTAGCCGCGAAGTCAAGGCTGTAACGCTTTGTGAGCGCTTCGACGGCGGTCTTGTAGTAGCCGCCGATCTTTGTGTCGAGCGTCTGAATCGCCTTCTGGATATCCTTCAAATCGTCGAGCCCCAGCGTCTTGTCAAGGAAGAGGCCGAGCCGGTTCTGCAGCCACTGCTCGACCTTGCCGAAGTCGGCATCGCTCACGGCATTGCGGATTTGATCCAAGTCCAGTTTCTGGTTGATGAACGCCTGCAGCTTGGCGATGACGCCGCCGTTCAGGATGTCGAGAACCTTGCCGGCCGCCGTGCTGACCGGCCCCAAATCGTTGGCCAGCGCCAGCAGTCCATGGTCCGCGATTGCTTCCAGGAATTGTCCCTGCGGGGTATCGCCGAAGGTCGCCTTCTGGAGGGCTTTCGCCAGCGCTTCCGCTCCCGTCGCCGGATTGGCCAGAGCGGTGAGGAACGTCTTGAAGTCGGCGACATTCGCCGGGCCTGCCTGCTTGTCGAGAAAACTCCACAGCATCGACGAGAGCTTGTCCGGCAGGTTGGTCCATGTGTTCAACGCGCCGGCCACGATTTGCTGGGCCTTGTCGAATTCGGCTGCCGGGTCGATGCCCGTCGCGCTCTTCAACAGGTCGAGCGCCGTCTGATCGGCGAGGCCGGCGAGCTTCTGGCCTATATCGGTGGAGGGGTCGGTCCACTCGCGCAGATCGTTGAGGACCTGGAGGCCGTGCACGCCGAAGGTGCCTTTGATGAAATCGTCGAAGTTGGCGGGAAGTTGCGGATCGGCGCCCTGCACTCCTACGTTCAGGTTGAATCCGAAGTTCAAGCCCTTGCTCGATTGCCTGCACAACAGCAAGCGCACCACCGTGCCGGCGGACTCGCGGCCCACCACCACGACGTACTTTCCGCTGGCGCTGAAGCCCAGGTTCGCCGTCATGCTGGCGTCGATTTTCGCGCTGAGATCGTGCGTGATGCCCAACAGCTTGACGTCCTTGGCGAAGCTCATGTTCCAGCCGAGACTGGCGGCCAGTTTGAGCGCAATCGAGCCGTCGGCTTCCGCCAGAAGCCAGGTTCCCGGCTTCAGACTCACATCGTGATCTTCGAAAGCCACGTGCCGCGGCAGCCGCCAGCTCGCGATCGAATCCTCGAGGACTTCGCGGGCTCCCTGATTGGCGTCGAATCGATGCAGGACGGCGAAGACCGAGTTGCGCGCCGCGTCCACGCCGAAGCTGACCGTGCCGAGCAACCCCACCGGGTGCGAGGCCGATCCCGAAGCCGACACCGAGTAGCCGAAATCCACCAGACAATACCGCTGCCCGGCCGCGTCGGCGATCTTGAGAGGCAGGGGGTCGGCCAGGTTGAGAGCCTTGATCGCGTCGGCGGCCTTCGCGTAGAGCCCGACGCCGCTCTGCGCCGAGGCCGCTATGTCAAAGCTGACCGCCGCTCCGCCGACGGTGGCAGGGTTCAGCGACACCTTGCCCGTGTCCGCCGTGAACGAGATGTGGCCGACCTCGATGTTCCCGTCCGGGAACTTGCCGTCGGTGAGAATGGCCTGGGCCGCGTTCGCGTCGGTCGATCCGCCGAGCGTCAGCTTGGCCGTTGTGAAGATTCCTGCGTTAAGGGGAAAGTCCTTCGAGGGCGCCATGTGCCTCCTTAGGGTGCATGAGCATGAACCAGGATTTCCGTTTTGACCAGCCGGCTTGTATCGATTATACGTCCAACCATATTCTTAAGCAGGTTGTTTCATTCTATGATTTTCAATTCTGTTTCAATTCCCCCTCCAGCGAAAATCAAGTTGCTCAGCAGGGGCACTGGGCCTTCTGCGACGCCAGTGTGGTATAGGAAACGTGCCCATGATCGACCTCGAGTTTGCACGCTCTGCAAGCAAGGATGGGCCAGCTCACTCGTCCTTCGCCCTTCCGCGCAGTTTCTTAGAGGCGGATCGTTTCGACTTTGCCGTGAGCCGGCGCACCTTGGAGCCGAGCGTGGGCCGGCTCGGGCGGCGGATCTTCGGTGCGGCTTGCGCACGGGCTATCAGTTCGTCCAGTCTCGCCCGGGCCTCGGCTCGATTGGCCTCCTGCGTCCGGTGCACGCGGGACGTGATGATCAACACGCCTTCTTGCGTGACGCGACTGCCGGCTAACGCCAGGAGGCGCTGCCGTACGTCATCGGGAAGCAAGCGGGATTGGCCGACGTCGAAGCGCAGTTGGACGGCGGTGGAGACTTTGTTGACGTTCTGGCCCCCAGGCCCGGAGGCGCGAACAAAGGTCACCGTCAGTTCGGAATCTGGAATGAATATAGGCAAATGCTATTCCAGCATAGCCCGTAATGATGCTTCAGCACGCAAAGCGAATCGCAAAGCGAATCGTGGCGGCTGGCCCAGGTGATGCGATCGGAGGACCGACCCTCGGCGAACGATGTTGGGAGCGCGGCGCCGCCTCCACATCGTTTTCGGACCTGCGGGAGCGTCCCGCGGTCCTGATCGGAGCCTTTAATAACGAGTGGACCCTTCGCGCGCTCGGGCGTTTGCGCTACACGTTCTACAAGGACTTCCAGGGCATCGAGGCGATCCGCGACCGCGACCATCCCGAGCGTTCCGACTGGAAGCTGGTGAACGCGTGGCCGGGCTGGAGCATCCCGAACGATTACGCCATAATCTCGCGAGTCGTCGATCGCAGGACGGACAAATTGGTGGTGATCGCCGCCGGCATCACCCACTTCGGCACCGAAGGGGCAGGGGAGTTTCTCAGCGATCCTGCCTACTTCGCCGAGGCCGTGCCGCGCCTCCCACCCGACTGGCAGGGGCGGAGCCTCCAAATCGTACTGAGCGTCCCCGTAGTGCACGGCGCCTCCGGGCACCCGCGCGTCCTGGCGACTTACGTGTGGTGAAAACTGCTTGGGCCACGGATCAAAACGAATGAACACGAATAAGAAACACCAAGAAAGAGGTTTGTTCTATTCGTGTTCATTCGTGTTCATTCGTGGCCAGAATTGTTCCTGGTTGCCGGCGGCCCGGTACCGTACTGCACCACTACGGAAACCCGGCGGTTGCGGCTGTCGTACGGGTCGGCGGCGTTGAGCGGGCGCTTGTCGGCGAAACCGCGGATCTGCACCACCTGCTCCACGCTCAGTCCACTCTCCATCATGCAGCGGCGGGCTGAATTGGCGCGGTCCACCGACAATTCCCAGTTGGTGTAGCCGTTAAGGTCCGAGAAGCGATACGGCCGCGCGTCGGTGTGTCCTTCGAGCACGACGTCGTTCTTCAGTCGCGCCAATTCGCGGGCCAGCACCCCCAGCACCTGGACCCCGCTCGAGCTAGGCTCAGGCCGGCCGCTCTCGAAGAACAAGCCCCGCTCGGTCTCGAGCAGCTCCACGCGGAGGCCCTCCGGCGTCACGCTGATCTGCACCTGCTTCTTCAGCTTCTGGAACTCCGGAAGAGACTGGATGGCCTGCTCCAGCTTCTCTTTGAGCTGCAGGACATTTTCCTTGGTGATGGAGACGCTTCCCGGACCTTTGCCCCCGGGGCCTCCCTCCGAATCTCCCCAGATCTTCGCGTGCCCCTTGGGATTGCGGAAGTAGGCCGCCACCGAGCGCTGCACCTGGTGGCTCGCGTTCATCATCCATAGGACGATGAACAGCGCCATCATGGCGGTCACGAAGTCCGCGTAAGCGACTTTCCACGACCCGCCGCGATGCTTCATCGGCAGGCCCATCGCGTGCGCGACCGGCGGCATGTCGGCGCGCTCCGTTGTTTCAGTTTTTCGCGGTGGCGGCACCAGTTTGCACCTGCATCACCGCGGGCAGCTTCACCTCGCGGCGGAATGTGGCTGTCATGGATACAAACGACGGGCGCAGCTCCGCCGGAATCGAGCGCCGCGCAAACTCGGCCGCCAGCAACGGGCTCGACCCGCGCGCGAAGGCGTGCAACCCGGAATAGAGACACTGGAACAGGTGCGAACGCGCCTCGTTGCCGGATTCCAGGCGTGAGGCCAGCGGTCCCACGATGCCGTAGCACAGCAGGATGCCCAGAAAGGTGCCCACCAGCGCGGCCGCCACCTTCTGGCCGATCAGCTCCGGCGAGCTTCCCAGCGCCTGCATGGTCACCACCACCCCCAGCACCGCCGCCACGATTCCCAAACCAGGCAACGAATCGGCCAGCATGTTGAGCGCGTTCACCGGAGCGTGCCGCTCGCGCCGCTGAACGTCGGCGTCGATGTCCATCAAGTGCGCCAGCTCGCCCGGCTGCGCGATTCCACTTGTGACCATGCGCAGCGAGTCGCACAGGAACACCCTCGCTTCCACATCCTGGAACTCGGGATAGGCCTGGAATACGGAGCTGGCGTCCGGGTCCTCGATGTGGTCCTCGAGCGACGGCATCCCCAGGCGCCGTCCGATGCTGAACAGTTCATACATCATCTTCAGCACCGCTTCGTAATAGGCGGAGGTGTAGGGGGAGCGGCGGAAAACGGACAGCGTGCCCTTCAGCAGGCCGCGCACCGACGCTTTCGAGTTGGCCACCAGCAGGATGCCGGCGGCCGCGCCCAGGATGATCAGCACCTCCGAGGGCTGGACCAGCACCAGCAGGTTCCCCTGCTCCATCAGGAACCCGCCCACGACGGCGGTCAATACGACGAGAATCCCGATGAGGACCAGCATCGTTTTTGCTGCCGGTTGTGGACATCGCCGGCTTATCTCACTCCACTCATCGGCTGCCGGGGCGGGAGTGTGACGAGAAGTTGGTCGCTTGCTTACCCGCGCGGTTCCGTGCCACCACCGAACCGCGTCCGTACCGAGCCGCGACCGTAAGGGAGCGGACCCGGCCGTCAGGCCGCTTACGCCAGAGTCCGTTTCACCTGCTCGCTCAGTTGCGCCAGAGTGAAGGGCTTCCGCAGCAGCAGGCACCCCGGGACACTCAGGTCCCTGCCCGTGCCGGTCATCACCAGCACCCGCACCTCGGGTGACAGCTCCCGCATCCGGTCGATCGCTTCCAGTCCGTCCATCACCGGCATGTCCACGTCTGTCACCACCAGCGCGATGCCGGAACGGAAGGAGCCGTAGAGTTCCACCGCCTCCAGGCCGTTACGGGCTTCGAGTGGTGTGAATCCGAGGCCCATCACCATCCGCGCCACCAGGCCGCGGATGGCCCGCTCGTCGTCCACCACGAGCACCATCTTGGCTTCGGCCTTCACGGCTTGCGGCGCCTGAGCTGCAGATCGAGGAAGACCGTCGTGGCGAGCACCGCCGTGATCGCGCTGGCAATCAGCGAGATCAACTCGATGCCGTAACTGGCTTTGGGATGCGCCATCGCGATCGCGTCCGAGGCGACATCCAACAGACACACCCCGGCCAGCAGCGCGTAGAACCACCGGTTGTAGATGCAGCCGCGCACGAACCGCGCGAGCGCTCCCTCGATCCCTCGTTCCTCGGCCATGTCGGTCTCCTTCACTGCGGCGAGCCGGTCGCCTGCGCGGGCTTTTCCCGTTCCAGCCGGACGTTGACCGCTTCCGGCTTGCCGTCGGGCCCCAGCCTGGCCTCGACCGACACTGTGTCTCCAACCTTGATCTGTGATGCCTTGATCTTGTTATCCCCGTCGAAATACCGGGTCTTCTTTGTGACGAACAGCTTCATCGTGTTCTGGTCCGGCTCCTCGAGCAGCAGTTCCTTCTTGTCCAGTTCGCGCACGACCCCTTCGAAGTCCGGCAGCGCCTTGGCACTGGTGGATTGGTCCGGATTCCCGTTGCGTCCCGTGGATTGACGGCGCCCCTGGCGCCCGGTCTGGCAGGCGGCCGGCGCCGCAACCAGCAGCAGTAACAGAAAGGGGATGGTGAAACAGCGGTTCATGGTCCTACCCGTCAGCCTAAAAGACTACCACAGCGGCACGTTTCGTTACGGTTTACGGATTCACGAGCGCTTCGTAGTGCGCCCGAGAGGCGGCAAACCCGGGACTGGCTCGAATTTCGCCGCACTTGCGAAATTCGTGCCTGTCCCACCGCTGGTCTTCTGTCACTCATACCGCTCGAAAGTATTCGGAGGAGTCGCGGCCATGCACCGAACCGCCCGCCACCACCGAACCGCGCGCGTCAGCAAGCGGACAGTAAGCAAGCGGACGCCCCCGCGCCAAAGCGCCATAATGGCAACTGGCGACCACCATGAACGAATCCACGCGCCGCACCTTTCTTCTCACCGCGGGAGCGGCGGCCGCCGCTCTCTCCGCCCCCGAACACGCGCGGGCAAACCCCGCCCTCGGACCGCGCTCCTGGACCGCGAAGTGGATCTTCGTGCCCCAGGCCTCACCCGGCGATTACGGGGTTTATCACTTCCGCTGCCACCTGGATCTCGCGAGGCCGCCTGCCACCTTCGTCGTCCACGCCAGCGGCGACAACCGCTATCAGCTCTACGTGAACGGGCGCCGCGTCGTTTGGGGACCCGCTCGCGGCGATCTCTCCCACTGGCGCTTCGAGACCGTCGACCTCGCACCCTACCTGAGAGCGGGCCGCAACCTCCTCGCGGCGGTGGTCTCGAACTTCTCGACCGAGGCGCCGCTTGCGCAGATCTCAGCCCAGCCCGCATTTCTCCTGCAGGGCGACACCGAAGTCGAGCGCATCGCCGACACCGGCCCGGCCTGGAAGGCCCTCCGCAACGAAGGCTATTCGCCGATCCACGTCTCCTACGACCTGGCCGGCGGCTACTACGCCGCGGGCCCGGGGGAAAAGGTGGATGGCGGCCGCTATCCCTGGGGCTGGGAGACTGCCGACTACGACGACTCCGCATGGCCCGCCGCCATCGCGGTCGCCGAAGCTGCCGGATTCGACGCGCAGTGGGACGGCCAATGGATGCTGGTGCCGCGCCCCATCCCTCTCTTGGAGGAGACGCCGGACCGCCTCCGCGCGGTTCGCCGCTCCGTCGGCCTGCCGCTCCCCGCCGCATTCCCCGCCGCCCCCGCCGCATTCACCGTCCCCGCCAACACCACGTCGGTGTACCTTCTCGATCAGGGCCACCTCACCGCCGGCTACCCCGAACTGGTTGTGAGCGGCGGCCGCGGAGCCTCCATCCTGCTTCGCTACACCGAGGCCCTGCGCGAGCAGGACGGCCAGTCGAAAGGGAACCGCAACGAGATCCAGGGCAAAGTCTTCATCGGCATGCATGACCAGTTCCTCGCCGACGGTTCGACGAGCAGGCTCTTCCGCCCCCTGTGGTGGCGCGCCTGGCGCTACATCGAGCTGAACATCGAGACCGCCAACGAGCCGCTGACCATCGAAGACCTCCGCTCCACCAGCGTCGGCTATCCCTTCGAGCGCCGCGCCCGTCTCGAAACCGACGACCCCGGTCTCGACCGCATTCAGGAAACCGGCTGGCGCACCGCCCGCCTCTGCGCCCACGAAACCTACATGGACTGTCCCTACTACGAGCAGCTCCAGTACGTCGGCGACACCCGCATCCAGGCGCTTGTTTCGCTCTACAACTCCGGCGACGCGCGGCTCGTTCGCAACGCGATCGACCTGATCGGCGACTCCCGCATTTCCAACGGCGCCACCGCCAGCCGCTACCCCGCGCGCCTGCCCCAGTTCATCCCCTCGTTCTCGCTCTGGTGGATCGGCATGCTGCACGACTACTGGTGGTACGTAGACGATCCAGCCTTCGTCCGCCAGATGCTCGCCGGCGTGCGCGATGTCCTCAGCTTCTTCGAGGCTCGCCAGAAGCCCAATGGATCGCTCGGCCCGCTCCCCTGGTGGCGCTTCCTCGATTGGACCGCCGCCTGGCCCGCCGGAAATCCGCCGCAGGAAACCGACGGCTCCTCTGCGCCCTTCGACTTCCTGCACATCATGGCCCTCGCCTGGGCCGCGGATCTGGAAGTCTTCCAACCGCTCGCCGCCGACTATCGCGCGCGTGCCGCCAAGATCGCCGCCACAGCCCAGAGCCTGTACTGGGACCCCGCCCGGCGCTTATACGCCGACACGCCCAAGCGCGCGGCCTGGTCGCAGCACACCAACGCGCTCGCGGTCCTGGCCGGAGTCGCTCCGGCGCCAATGGCCGCCGATCTCGTGGTGCGCGTCCTCGAAGACCCGAAGCTGACGCCGTGTTCGCTCTATTTCCGTCACTACCTCTACACCGCCCTCAATCAGGTTGGCGAAGGCGACCGCTACCTGGCCCAGCTCGCCGACTGGTACACCATGATCGACAAATACGGTCTGACGACCTTCGCGGAATGGCTCGACCGCCCCGGCGCGCCCAGTCGTTCCGACTGCCACGCCTGGAGCGCCAGCCCCAACTACGAGCTGTTTCACACCGTCCTGGGTATCGATTCCGCCGCGCCGCATTTCAACCGGGTGCTGGTCCGGCCCTTCCTGGGGCCGTTGAAGCGAGCATCCGGTTCCGTGCCGCACCCAAAAGGCGCCATCGAGGTGAAGCTGGAGCGCGTCGCAGCCGGACTCACAGCCGAGATCGCCCTCCCGCCCGACGTCCCCGGCGCATTCGTCTGGAAAGGGGAGCGCCGCCCCCTCCGCCCCGGCCCCAACACCCTAAGCATTTGAGTTTTCGTGGGGCAGGACTCCAGTCCTGCAGCGGGTCTCCAGACCCGCCTTCGTGGACGTCCGGCGCAGCTCTAGAGAGCCGCCCCACTCGGGCCGGTCCGCATCCGGGAAAACTAAGTGGCATTGGGCTTCAGCCTGCCGTCCCCGCACTCCTGCCGGCAACCGGGCGCCGGCTGAACCGCGGGCTTGAGCGACCGGTTCGGCTCGGGCTATGAGTCCTGGCATGAGGGAGAGACCTGAAGAGGGTACAACTTAGATCGTACTTTTCTGTCCGTTTTCTCTCATTTTAGATTGCAGACAACAGGTGCCCATGATACATTTATCCAGGGTGCGGTTCTGCCCGTGGTGTACGAAGACCCGCCATGCGCTTGGTCTAGCGGCGGGTATCCAAGGAGAACATTGTGAACGTAGTACGTCGTCTGGCGCTAGTAGCGGTTGTCTTGTTGTTAGGCGGGGTTGCATCCGCTGCCACCCTGTTGAATGTCACAGACGCATTAGCCAGTACCGATGCAACCCAAACTGGTCGTCTGAGCCGCAACGGCATTGCTCAGGATTGGGTGGGCACGGAACTGTTTCCTGGAGTGATCAACCCTACAACGGCATATCTCTATCGGACGTATGCTGTCAACGTCGGTGCAAAGAACTTCGTTCAGATCTCGTTTGACGACGTGACCGCCATTGAGTTCGTGTCGGCATACCTCGGAGCGTATTTGCCGGATTCCGGCGCCGCGCCGGACTTAGGGTTCGATACGAACTGGTTGGGGGATGCCGGCACCTCGGGCAATTACTTCGGGGTGGACCCGCTATTCTTCCAGGTCATCGTCCCGGCCAATAGCACTCTGATCCTGGTCGTCAACAGCACGGCGGCCACAGCGACCTTTGCTACTTACAACCTGCTCGTGGAAGGCTTCTACGATTCGAGCTACGACGACGTGCCGGAGCCGTCCGGCGCAATCCTGATGACTGGCGCGTTCGTCGCGCTTGGCATTAAGCTCCGGCGGCGCATTCTCAAGCCCGCCAGCGTCCGTTGAGAGCCAAGGAGGGATGACTATGTCGAAACCTATTTATCGTTGTGCCCGGTTGGCGTGGCTGTTTGCGTTCGCCGCGCTACCCGGGTTTTCCCAGAGCACCGACTCTGCCGCGGCGCGGCAGATCACGGATATTGTCGCGGCAAAACGTTCCTTCACGGCCGCGGAGAAGAAGTTGTCTTCAGGCCTGGCTTTCGCCTCCAGGCTTCAGACTGGCAGCCTGCCCAGTTCCCTCACCAGTGTGATCCACAACCCCGCGGGTGTGAATGGAATGGTGCGCGTCGATATCCGAGGCACCATCACTCCTACCTTGGTGAAACAGATCGGGAGTCTGGGCGGCCAGGTGATCGGATCGTTCCCGCAATTCAAGTTCCTGCAGGCCAATGTGCCGCTCGCCTCCGTGACCGCCATCGCGGGCAGTGCCGGCGTAGCATCGATTCGAGAGGCCGGCCGCAGGAACATCAACCGCGCAGCCAGGCCGCCCGTAGCCAGGCCGCTCGGTGGGCTCGCCTTCTGGATGGGTTCGCTCACCACCCAAGGCTACGTAGCTCACCAGGCGCAGCAGGCCGTCGCGGCTGGCTATACCGGCGCCGGCGTGAAAGTCGGCGTTCTTTCCGATAGCGCAACGCTGTCGACGGTCGCGGCGTTGATTGCAACCGGAGATTTGCGGCCCGACACCGTGGTCCTCCCCGGCCAGGACGGCGCCCCTGGCACCGACGAAGGTACCGCCATGATGGAGATCGTCGCCGACATGGCCCCCGGAGCACAGATCTACTTTGCCACCGCCGATCCAAGTGAAGGGCAGATGGCGGCCAATATCCTCGCCCTGCAGGCAGCCGGGTGCAGCATCATCGTTGACGACGTCACCTACTTCGACGAGGGCGTGTTTCAGGACGGCATCATTGCCCAGGCTGTGAATACAGTTGTGGCGAACGGAGGGATGTACTTCTCTTCGGCCGCCAACAGCGGCAGCCTGACCAAAGGAACCTCTGGGACCTGGGAAGGAGATTACCTGGATGGCGGTGCGGTTACCGGCATTCTCGCCACTGATGGCGAGACCGGCAATTTCCACAATTTCGGAACGGTGGCATCTCCCCAGAACTACAACGTATTGACCGCCGCCACCAGCTTCATCACCTTGAAATGGTCCGATCCGCTGGGAGCGAGTGCCAACGATTACGATCTGTTCCTCCTGAACGCCGCCGGCACTGGCTTAATCGACTTTTCGGCCGCCGGCCAGACCGGGACCCAGGACCCGTTCGAGATCATGGTCTGCGTGACAAGCGGCGGCGATCTCTGCACCTACCCTGCGGGTAGCCACATCGTGGCCGTCCTGTACTCCGGCGTGGCCCGGGCCCTGCATCTGGATACCGAGCGCGGCCAGATATCCATCAAAACCGCCGGCGCCACCTTCGGCCATAACGCCGCGGGGAATGCGATCACAGCGGCAGCGACCTATTGGAACAGCGCCAGGACAGGGACCAGACCTTTTACCGGCTTCGCCAACACCGTCGAGACGTTCAGCTCCGATGGTCCACGCAAGATGTTCTACGACCCGAATGGGACTCCCATCACCCCCGGGAATGTTCTGTTCGGCACCAATGGTGGAACCACTCTCCAGAAGCCCGATCTCACCGCCGCGGACGGCGTCACCGCCCGAACGCCCGGCTTCAACCCGTTCTTCGGCACCTCCGCCGCGGCTCCGCACCTGGCGGGAATCGCAGCCCTGGTCAAATCGGCGAGACCGACACTGACCAACGCCCAGATCAAGCAAGTGATGATCGGGACCGCGTTGGACAACATGGCCGTTGGGTGGGACCGCGACGGCGGCTTTGGCATCCCCATGGCGCTGCCTGCCGTGAAGGCCGCGCTTCTCCTACCGTAACTTCGGAGTATCCAACCGGGGACTGGCTAAGCCAGTCCCCGGTCTGCGTTTTGCAGGCTCCTGGCGGCGAACCCGGGACTGGCTCGAATTTCGCCGCCCTTGCGAAATTCGTGCCTGTCCCACCACTGCTCCTCCGTCCCTCCCACCGCGCGCGATTTGCGACCCACACTCCCAGCCTAGTGCCCCCCCGCATGCCGCGAACAAGCCGTCACGGCCCCGGTCGGATCGATGGCGGTGCCGCCCGTCTCGATATACTCAATCTTCCCCTCGCGGTCGATCACGAAAGTGGTCCGGAACGCCAACTTGTGCGTGTCCATCAAGACCCCGTAGTCCTTCGCCACCTTCCCGTCGGCATCGCTCAGCAGCGGAAACGTGAGTTTCAATTCCGCCGCCCAGCGCTTCAGTGTGTCGAGATCGTCCGTGCTGACCCCGTACACCTGGTAACCGGCATCCTCGAACTTTTGGATACCAGCCTGGTATCCTTGCATTTCCTTCGTTCAACCACCGGTGAATGCCTTGATCACAAACGCCAGCACCACGCCCTTCTTGCCGCGCAGATCGGACAGCTTGACGTCGCCGCCGGCCGTGGAGGGCAGGGTCAGATCCGGGGCTATATCGCCGGATTTCAAATTGGTGTGTTGCTGCTGTTGGGCCTGCAGCGCCGCCAGAAGCGAAACGCCGCAAAGCAGAAGCGCGGGCCAGACTCGCATGGGATACCTCCTGAGTTACTGACCCGAGCGTAGCGCCGCGCCGGACCAGCGCGCAAGCCCGCTGCGTCATATTCCGGTTCAGCGCGAAGCGGGAGGGCGGGCTTCACCCCCGCGCCGCGGGGCGGCGGAAACTCAAGTCCGCCCCGCCGCAGCCTCACCGGCCAATCAGTTCGACCGAGCGCTGCCAGACTCCGTCCGCCTGCATGCTCAGTTTGATCCTCACGCCCCCGAAGGTTCCTTCCTCCGCCGCCAGTTGTTGCACCAGAAGCGTGGCCGCGCGGTGCACCCGGTCGTTGACCACCGTGGTTCCATCCTCCGGAAACTCCGGAGATTCTATTCCGTAAAGCAGCGCCCGCTTGCCGTCCTCCACGCCCTCTTTGATCGTGCACAGTATGCTCTTGAAGTGAGGAGGCGTGTACTGGATAACTGCGGCCGCCAGCTCTTCGATAGCAGTCGTCCGTGGCCATGTCAGGACGCCGCTGGTCAGAGCCTCCATCGGATCCTCCTTCCTGGGCTCCATTCCTGCCATCAGTTCCTGGTCAGCGTACGGCAGTGTCCCGAAACCACCCTCGCCCGCCTGCAGGGCAAACCACCCGTTGCTCGTTGCCAGGTCAATTCGCAGCGGATAGGAACTGTTGATTCTCTCGTAAAGCGGCCAGACCTCGCCGTCTCGGAGTGCCGCTTTCAACGCCCTGTAGTTCTCCAGGAGCCAAACCAGCCGCCTGCGCTCAAACGCGGTGTCGTCCTCGGCTTTCCCCTGCAAGAAAGTGAAATGCTCGCTGCGTAACGCGTACGTTCCAATTCCCTCGGTCTGCCGGTTCACCGAGTTCTGAAACTTCGCGCTTGCTTCCCCCGTACTATCCGCCTCAAAAGTGCGCGCGTAAACATCGATATGAAGCGCCGCGCGGGACCCAGCCTGGAGGCCGTAGCCATCGGTCAAAACACGTTTCCAGAACTCGACCCAACCAGACCCCATCGGCTCGCTCTGCTCGACTGTGAGCACGCGATAAGGAAACTTCGGAGAGCCACTATTGGGTTCCTCGATCCAGCGCATACACGATCCCCTCTCCTCAAAGCATACAAAGAACGCACTTCGCTGAGGGCGAGGTTCCGCAGTCTGAGGCGCTCTTCAGCTAGGCCCTGAAGGTCCACCGCCACGTGCACGGCCCCGGGCATCCGGACACGTGACAAGACTGCCGATGGCGGCCTCCGTCAACGAAAGACTCAACGAAAACTCCGCCTGGTGACCTCGGATCCGCCCATCATCCAATCCCAGCTTGTCCAAGTGCTTGAATAGTAGTTTCCGTCTTATCGGCCGTTCGTCGGCGGCCCATAGCATTCTTGCCCGCCCAAACCCGCCAGTCACACCCCACCCACCACCCCTAACTCCCTCATCCCAGAGCCCTCGCCCTCGTTTAGCCCCCCAGAACCCTTGACACCGCCTTGTACCCTCATAGCGGAGGACCAACCATGTCATCAACCGCCGTTCATCACATTTCGCCACTTTCGCCACCCTTCGAGGTCGGCAACCTGTCGCCCATCCAGGCCCAGGTCGTCGCCGCGCTCGCCGAGGGCCGCTCCGTCGTCCGCGCCGCTGTCGGAATTCACCGCAGCACCATCCATAATTGGATGCGATCCTCGAAGGAATTCCGCGACGCCGTCAATCAGGCCCGCGACCATTTCTTCGCTTGCGTCAACGATCAACTCAATGAGCTCTCAACCGTCGCACTCGACACTTTGCGACAGTTACTCACCAGCCCCGATACCCCGCCGTCCGTCCGCCTCCACGCGGCGTTAGCCGTTCTCGAACGCCCCGGCCAGCCCGACCCCGGCTGGCAAGTCCCCCTACCCGTCGGTAAAGTAATGGAGCCCCGGCGAGAGCCGGTCGTTCTCGAGCAGGAACCGCCGGCCCCCAGAGTCTCATCCTCCGCCCCGCGAAACGCACCCTGCCCCTGCGGCTCCGGCATGAAGTACAAATATTGTTGTGGAAGCCCCCTGGGCGTGCCCCTGGGCAAGCTCACCGCGCCACCCCGCCCGCGAGGCTGATGTTGTGCATGCTCGTACTCGGACGCCCCCTGCGGTGCGAAGCCCAAGGAGCCCCCAAAGGATCAACGGGCAACGAGCCACGAGCCACGAGCAGCGCGTCTTATCGCGCCAGCCTCACCAGAATCACATCATGCCCCGCCAGCCCCGCCTCGAACCCGACATCCGTCTTCCCCACGTCCTTCTTCCCCCACACGTCCCGCACCCGATACGTCCCCTTCAAAAACGTCAGGTTCGACCAATCGATCCGCAATCGCACCGTCTCGTCGCTGTCGTTAAAGAAGCACACCGCCCACTCACCATTCGAGAGTTCCTTCGCCCAGATCTGCTTCCCCGGATGCTTCATGAACCGCGTCGCCTGCTTGCCCAGCGCATCCTGGTTGATCGCCAGCACTTCCCCATCGGTCAGGATCCGCCGCGTCTCATCGGACATCTTGCGCGGATCGTTGCCCGCCATCAGCGGCGCCGCCAGCATGGCCCACAGCGTGAAGTGCGCCCGCGATTCCGCCGGCGTCAGCCCCGCGTTGCCCACCTCCAGCATGTCCGGATCGTTCCAGTGATCGGGCCCCGCGTACTGCGCCAGGTCCGCTTCGATGTCCAGAATGAACTTCCAGCCCAGCGAATACGCGCCCTGGCAGTCGTAGCAGTCCATGATGTCGCCGGCGGTCCGCCACAAATGCCCGGTGTCCTTGGCCCACGTCCACGGCTTGGTGTCGCCCCACTCGCACAGGCTGAACACAATCGGCCGCCCCGCCGCCCGAATCGCGTCGCGCATCGTGTTGTAAGTCTCCTGGGAATTCGCGGTTCCGTGATTGCACCAGTCGTACTTCAAGTAATCGACGCCCCACGACGCATACGAGAGCGCATCCTGAAACTCGTGCCCGCGCCCGCCCGGCAGCCCCGCGCACGTCTTGGTCCCCGCGCAGTTGTGGATCCCGAACTTGAAACCCTTCGCATGGAGATAGTCGCCCAGCGCCTTCATCCCGTGCGGAAACCGCTCTGGATCGGGAACCAGGTTCCCCGCGGCGTCCCGGGCCGGCGCCTCCCAACCATCGTCCACCACCACGTACTTGTACCCCGCCGCCTGCATGCCGTTCGCGATCAGGGCGTCCGCCGCTTCCTTGATGAGCGTCTCGCTGATCTTCCCCTGGAACGTATTCCAAGTGTTCCACCCCATCGGCGGAGTCGGCGCGAGGCCCTCGAACTTCTGCGCCGCGAGCGGAGCGAGCCCCACCACGGCGAGCGCAAGCATCTTCTTGATCATTTGGATTCCTCAGATTTCCTTGTTGCCCCAGAACCCGCGGATGTTCTTCCACAGGGCCAGTTGCGGCTTTGCGAACGGCCGCCGCGCGCGGTCGAGCGGCTCGCCCCGTATTTCAATGTCATCGAGCGACGCCGGATTCATCCCCGCCTTGTTGGCCCAGGCGAACGTCGGCACTTCGCGCGGCTCGAACCCCATCAGGCCTGCCGCCACCATGTCCGTCGCCAGCGGATTCGTGCCCGCCACGATGACGTCCATCTTGAACACCGGCCCCATCGAAGGACCGTTGCCTTCCATGGCCATCGAACCGTCCACCACCGTCAGGCCCAGCTTGTTCGCGCGCACCATGTCCACGATCGCCGCCGCCGCGCCCGTCGGATCCACCTCCGACGCCAGATCGTGCATACGCCCGCGCACCGACTGGTACACCGTCCCTGGATACACGCCGATCAGGTTCTTCATCCCCAGTGTCACCGTGGCCAGCTGGTGCGTCTTCATCATCGGAACAGAGCACAGCAGATCCGTTTCAACCAGCGACCGGTGGATCGTCACCTTGGGGAACACGAACGCGCCCGGCACCGCGACCTCCGCCATCTCGCCGGAATGCAGATTCACCAGCGGCACCCGCAGCGCCTTGCCCAGATCCGTGTAGCCGAGCTGGTCGAAAACATACTGCTGCATCGGGTCGAGGATCTCGCGCTTACTCGTCCGGCAGGTCTGGAAACCGACCAGGTTGAACTTCGGCGCCGCCGCCGAGCCCTCGCCGATCGACACTTCTTTGCCCGCCCGCTGCACGAGCTGCGCGATGGTGCGAACCACCTCGGGTTTAGTAGTCGCCTTCGGGTCCGGGAAGACCAGGTTGGGCTTGAGCATCACGCGCTCCTTGCCCTTGGTAACCTCCTTGATCCCACCCAGCAGGTCGATAGCTTCCTCGACGGCAATCGCAACCCGGTCGTTCTTGACGCGCACAATGCTGACAACGGGCTTCGAAAGGGGCTTCCCGAAGAGCGTGCTTCCGGCCGCCACAGCGGCGCCGGTAAACAGGAAATCGCGGCGGCTGATTTGAGGCATGGTGGTCCCTTATCTCCTCATTTGGAAACGATACCACGTGCTAAACTGACTCGCATGAGATTTACACCCGCTGCGCTCGTGCTCTGCCTGAGCGTTTGTTCTGCCCAGACACGCGTCCGGAACGGAGTTCAAGTCACCACCGGCGACCTGAACGTCAGGGTCCAGTTCTATGCCGAGGGCACGGTCCGCGTCGTCAAATGGCCCGCCGGCGGGACATTCACAAAGTTCAGCCTCTCCGTAAACCAGAAAGACCTGCCCGACCTGACCTTGCGTTTCGACGAGAGCCCCACGGCGGTGACGGTGAGTTCAAGCCAGGTAACAGCGCAGATCAGCAAGACCGACGGGGCCGTTCATTATCTGGCCGCCGACGGCCGAACCGTCCTGGAAGAGCAGGGAAGACCCACCTTCAAACCCGCCCAGGACGAGCACGAGAAGTCCGCCTTCGCCATCCAGCAGAACTTCAAGCTGACGCCCGAGGAAGGCCTGTACGGCCTGGGCCAGCACCAGACCGGTTACATGAACTATCGCGGCCGCACCCTGAAACTGGTGCAGTCGAACACGGATGCGGTCACGCCCATGCTGGTGTCCACCGCCGGCTACGGAATCTTCTGGGACAACTACTCGAAGACCATTTTCACCGATACCCCGGACGCCGCCTCGTTCTGGTCCGACGTCGCCGACAACGTCGATTACTACTTCTTCTACGGCCCCACCATGGATCAGTCCATCGCTGGATACCGCCACCTCACCGGCCAGGCGCCGATGTACGGTAAGTGGGCCTACGGTTACTGGCAGAGCAAGGAGCACTACGCCACCCGCGACGAGTTACTAGGCATCGCCCAGGAATATCGCAAGCGCCGCATTCCCATCGATAACATCGTTCAGGACTGGAATTACTGGGGTGGCAACGACAACTGGGGCGGCATGTTCTTCGACGAAACCAAGTACCCCCACCCCGCGGAAATGATCGCTCAGCTGCACCAGCAGCATTTCCACCTCATGGTTTCCATCTGGGCCGGCCTCGGACCTTCCTCGCCCATCTACAAGGACATGGATCGCCGCGGCTATCTGTATTCGCCCGTGGGCTGGGCCGGGTTCAAATACTACGACGCCTACAACCCCGCCGCCAACCGGCTCTATTGGATATACGCGAACGAGGGCCTCTTCTCCAAAGGCGTGGACGCCTGGTGGATGGATTCCACCGAGCCCGACATCGTCAACGCGCTTACCAAGGAATCGGAAGAGTACGAGATGAAGCGCGTCGAACCCAACCACCTCGGCTCTTTCGCCCGCTACCTCAATCCGTTTTCTTTGGTCGCGACGGAGTCCATCTACAACCACCAGCGTGAGGAGACCGACCAGAAGCGCGTCTACATTCTCACCCGTTCCACCTTCGCCGGCCAACAGCGCGCCGCAGCGACCACCTGGTCGGGAGACATCGGCGCCACCTGGGACGTCTATCGGAAACAGATCTCCGCGGGCATCAATCACAGCATGGCCGGCATACCGTACTGGACCTTCGACATCGGCGCCTACATGATCGGAAGCACCGGCGGAACGTTCTCAAACGGAGGCAAGGATCCGGCCTACCAGGAACTCTACACGCGCATGTTTCAGTTTGGCGCCTTCTGTCCGATCTTCCGCTCTCACGGCTCGGAGACGCCGCGCGAGATCTGGGAGTTCCCCGAATACGCCGGCGCGCTCCTCAAGGCCGACAATCTGCGATACCGCCTGCTGCCCTATATCTACTCGTTGGGATGGCAGGTCACCCACGACGGCTATTCGATCATGCGCGGCCTGCCGATGGATTTTCCGCGCGATCGCAAGACCTATTCGATCGACGACCAGTTCCTGTTCGGCCCCGCTATCATGGTCTCGCCCGTGACCGAGTACATGGAGCACCGCCCCCCCGAGGACAGCGTGCTCATCACGTCCGACCACTTCAAGACCAGGGACGGAAAGCCCGGCCTGACCGCCCGCTATTACTGCGACGATAAGTTCCAGAAGCTGTGCCACGAGGCCGTGGAGCCGGATATCAATCTGTATTGGTACACCGGCTGGCCCCCATTTATCACCGGTCCCAAGTTCTCCATGCGCTGGGAAGGCAAACTCATCCCGACCGAGACCGGCAAGTATCGATTCCATATGAAAAGCTTCGGTCCGAAGCGTGTGTTTCTGGACGGCAAAGAACTCCCGCGCAACTACGATTCGATGGAGGCTTACACGGTTCCCATCGAGCTCGAGGCCGGCAAGGAATACGACTTCGCCTGCGAGACCTCGAACGCTGTGTTGGGCGCGTTCCGTTCGATGCTCTACTGGAAGACCCCCGAGATCTTCGCCAGGGAGAAGGTTGTCGAGCCCCGTCGAAAGACCAGAACGTTGTATCTCCCAGCCGGGAGTCCCTGGGTAGACTTCTGGACCGGAGAAACGCTAGCCGGAGGCCAGAGCGTAGCCGTCGACGCCCCCATCGACAAAATCCCGTTGATGGTCCGTGCCGGCTCCATCATTCCGATGGGCCCCTTCCTTCAATACTCCACCGAGAAGCCAGCCGATCCAATTGAGCTGCGCGTCTATCCCGGCGCCGACGGCGCGTTCACGCTGTACGAAGACGAGAACGACAACTACAACTACGAGAAGGGCGTCTACGCCACGATAAGTTTTCATTGGGACGATGCGAAGCGCGAGCTGGCCATCGACGCCAGACAAGGTACATTCCCGGGCATGCTGAAGGCCCGAACGTTTCAAGTGGTCCTCGTCCGCAAGGCCCACGGCGCAGGCCTCGAAGTTAGCGAGATCCCCGACAAAGTCATTGCCTATCAGGGCGAAGGCCAGGTCGTGCATTTGCCATGACCAACCAGCTCAACACCGGGTTCGATGCCCAAGGTGACCCTTCGTTGAGCTGGGACGTGATGGGAAAGCTGGGCGCGCGCGTGGTGTCCGCCCTTCTTGTGTTAGTCGCCCTGATCTGGATTTCGGTTGGCCACTCCTTTCCGGTGGACTTCTGGAAACTCCTGCATGAGAAGGAACCCGGCGGCCTCGACTGGATGGGGCTGGCCATCACCGGAGTCGGGAGCGCCTTCTTCTCTTTGATGGCGATCCTGCCGCTCGTGGTGGCGTTTCGCCTCCTCTACCGGCCCCAACCGGAGCGGATCACTCTGAAGCACGGCAAGTTGGCATACGACGCGGGCGTCTCGGCGCTCATGCCGGCGGCTGGGACGTCGCTCTGGCGCGGCCTGATGGGAATAGCACGATACGAAGTGGCCATGGAAGACTTCGGAGGCGCGTTCGTAGGCACAAAGAAAGGCATCCAGCACGTGGTCCTGCAATTCGGCCCGCGCCAGATATGGATCGGCCGCTGGCTGCACCTCGGCGACCAGCAGCAGTTGGTCGAGATACTTGCGGAGTGGAAGTCTCGTCCTGGTTGATTTCGGACCCGCTGGTGGTTCTCAACCGCCGTCCCATCCGCCCGCACCGAGTAAGTCGCAAGGATTCAGCGAATTCCAGTTTGGCCCCCGGAGTGCCTTTCTCACCGGCGAGGAGGAACAAAGAAATGAAACGCAAATTGCTGGTGCTTGGGTTACTCGCCGGAAGCTCGATGTTTGCGGGCACGCGAGTGTTCGTCGGAATCGGCGGATATGCGGCGCCACCGGTGGTGGCGTATGCGACGCCTTGCCCCGGACCCGGATACACGTGGATCGCCGGCTACTGGGATTACAGCGGGCCGCGCCGCTTCTGGCGCGCCGGCTACTG
The DNA here is from genome assembly GCA_963841635.1 of Bryobacterales bacterium. GTDB lineage: Bacteria > Acidobacteriota > Terriglobia > Bryobacterales > Bryobacteraceae > DASWZN01. The sequence continues at coordinate 3,758,067 of CAWJDO010000002.1, read as the reverse complement.
GGCGCCTCCGCGATACCGTACCGACATTAACCGTGGCCACGACCGCAGGTTCGACCGCGACCGTGACCGAGGCAGTGACTTTCGCGGCGACGGGCGACGGTAATCGACCGTCACTGCGCCGCACTTGAAGACAGGAGGGCAAGAACATGAGAAGCCGATTCCTACTGCTTGGGTTGCTCACCGCGAGCTTCTTGCTTGCCGGCTGTGCACCGCCTCGGTACTGGCACGAGGGCTATCGGGGGCCCCGGTACCATGATCGCGATCGCGATCACGACCGCCATGACCGCGATCACGACCATGACCACCATTAGTCGTCGCGTGGCGCTATCGAACGTGGAATCGCTCGGGCGTCATGGAAGGATCTTCCTGGCAAGCGAGCGCGTAGCGGCCGGCCCCCCATGCGATGGCCCAACTGCCGGCCGGCCGCTGATGGGATGTGTAAGCGTCGGGTCCCGCCGGGCTGGCGATGGTGATGGGACCCATGGGAGCCGGGTGTAGATCGATGGCCGAAACGAAGATGCCGCCTTGCGGGCTTCCACGATGGCGGCCTCCGCGCCGCCTCTGATCGAGATCGAGATGACTCGGATCTTGCGGCCCGGCTCCAGGCGGCGGTTCATCTCGATGATGTGCCTGATCCCGAGCGCTAGCGGCAATCCGGTGTGCGCGGCGCGCCGGGCTTCGACGAACAGGTCGCCGAATGGCTCGCCGCTCCAATTCATGCCCAACCCGACGAAGTATAGGTCTGCTTCCGGTGCGACGCCAACGGTGGCGCCCGCGGCGATCGAAGCGACCGCGGTGGAGTGCCATCCGGCGGGCTCGTCGGGGACGGTGTCGACCTCGTCATGCCACCGCAGGCGGTCGGCGTACGGGCGATCGATGATCGCGATCCCGACATGGCGCTGGGCTGCCGGGAACAGAAGTCGGAGCGGCAGCGGGCGCCGGGCGATGTGCGGCAGCACCGATGGAATGGGCTCCGTGGCCGGGCCTCGCACCCGCTCGAAGGTGAGCCAGGATAGCCGCGCGACGAAGGCAGTTACCCAGACCCCAGACAAGGTAATCGCCTACCAAGGCGAAGGCCAGGTCGTATCGTTCTGAGGTGGGGCAGGCGTCCACGCCTGCAGCGGGTCTCCAGACCCGCCCTAGCGAGGAGCCCGCAGCAGCCGGTCTTTGCGGTAAATCAGCGACGAAGTGTTGTAGTCCGCGATCTCGAAGCCGTGGCCGTGTGTGATGGCGTCGGTCGGGCACGCCTCCACGCAATAGCCGCAGAAGATGCATCGCGAGTAGTCGATGTTATACACCTTGGCGTAGCGCTCGCCGCCGCTGATGCGCTGGGTCTCGGTATTCTCCGCCGCCTCGATGTAAATGCAGTTGGCCGGACAGGCCGCCGCGCACAGGAAGCAGGCGACGCACTTCTCCATCCCATTCTCGTCGCGTTCGAGGACGTGTACGCCGCGATAGCGCTCCTCAAACGTGGGCGGCTCGTCGGGATAGGTTTCCGTCACCGTCGGCGACAGCATCTCCCTCAAGGTGACGCCCATGCCCTTGGCGATGGCAGCCGCCGATCCCAGCACGTCTTCGATGTTCGGCATCCTCAGTGACTCCTCCCGGGAGTCTCAGTTCTTCGATCCTCAGCCGGGCCGGCTTTCCGGAACGCTCTCGCCTGGCAGGAACACGGAAACGCCCACGCGCTTGCCCACCGTTTCGAGGACCCGCCTGGAGAACCCGCTCTCGCTCGCCGAAACGCTGCCGTCCGCCTCGATGAGGAATAGCGACGGTACGTTGGCGATGGAGAACGCGTTGCTCACCGCGTAGTTCTTGGGGTCGTCCAGCAGCGTGGTGAAGGTGACGCCGAACTCCCGGCAGAACTCCTCGGTGGCTCCGGCCTTGTCCTGCGAGATGGCAACTATCTGAACGGCGCCCGCACCCTGGTGCAGTCGCTCCAGGAACGGGAACGTGTATTGGCAAACCGGGCAGGACACCTTGAAAAACGCCACCAGCGCAGGACCGTCGGCCACAATCGAGGCAAGCGTCCGTTGGGTTCCCCCCAAGTCCGGCAACTGAAACTCAGGCGCGTGCGCCCCCACCGGAAGCATCCTCTTTGCGCTCCAGAAAGCCATCTACCTCCAGCCTACCGCGCCCGCGTTCGTGGCGCAGCCGCTCCACTCCTGCCTCCTGTCTCCCGCCGCTCCTGCCTCCTGACTCCTGACTCCTCCGCCCCTCCTACATCCCCTCCTGGCTACTCTGTTCCTTGACGAAATCGAGGATGTCGAAACGACGGATCTCGCGATCGGGGAAGAAGCTGTTCACCGCATCCTGTTCGTCGTTGAAGATCTCGAATACCGTGGTGAGCTTGGTAAAAAGCAGCAACTCGATGTTGCGGCGGCTGAGGTTCTCGAGGATCAGCCGGCCACCCCGCTTGCGCAGCGACGTGAAGCCCAGAACCAGGGCGCCCAATCCCGTGCTGTCGATGTAAGGGACGTGCTGCAGGTTCAGAATGACATTCGCGGCGCCGGTCAGCGTGCCGAACTCGGCTCGCAGCACGCCTGCCTCTTCGCCCACCGTGATCCGACCCTTCAGGTCGAGGATGAGGATGCCTTCCCGTTCTCGTTGCTTGATTTCGAGAGCCATCACGCGCCGGCCGTCAACTGGCTTTCGATTCCGTGTCGGTCTCGGCCGCCTCGATCATGTAGCCGACGCCTCGCACGGTGTGAATCAGCTTGAGCGGCCAGCGGTCGTCCACCTTGCTGCGCAGGTGGCGGATGTACACGTCGACGATGTTCGTGAGCCCGTCATAATCCATGTCCCAGACGTGCTCGACGATCATGGTGCGGCTCAGCGGACGCCCGCGATTCCGCATCAGGTATTCCAGGATGCTGAACTCCTTCGGCGCCAGATCGATCGGCTCGCCGCCGCGCGCCACTTTGCGGCGGATGCAGTCCAAGGTCAGATCCCCTACCTGCAACCGCTCCGGAGTGGGCTGGCCGCGCCGCAGCAGAGCCCGGACGCGCGCCAGCAACTCGGTGAAGGAGAATGGCTTGCCAAGGTAATCATCGGCGCCCCGCTCCAAACCCTTTACCCGGTCGTCCACCGCTCCGAGCGCGCTCAGAATCAGCACCGGGGGACTGGTCGTTCGATTCCGGATCTTCTCCAGAACCTTGAGCCCGTCCATATCGGGGAGCATCAGGTCAAGGATGACCAGGTCATAGTCGGTCGCATGCATGCGGTCTAGTCCGCTGGCGCCATCCTCCGACGACTCCACGGTGTAACCCGCACTCTCCAGACCGCGAGCGACAAACTCGCCAATGCGCTTCTCGTCCTCGATGACGAGAATTCGCATCGGTTGCCTTGCTTCATCCGCATGTTCGGTGGGCCCGTCGACAGCGCTCATTGGTGGAAATCCTTCATTGAGATGAAGATACCACAAGGAAGTGGCTGCCTGAAGCTTCCGTAATTTTCCCGGCTGTCACTAATACCTTGTGGTTACAGCATACCAGAGGATTAATAAATTGTTAAGGCCCCAACGAGGGTACGAGCCGCCACTGCTGGCGCGCGGCGACGCGTAACATGGGATGGTGCGCTTCGCCATCGTCTCTGCCCTGACGCTGCTGGTGGCATCGGCTGCCGAGCTTCCCAAAGGCCGCATCATCGACCGGGTGGCCGCGTCCGCTGACGGCCGCCAGTCCTATGCGCTTTACCTTCCCTCGGCCTATAGCGCGGCGCGCAAGTGGCCGGTCCTTTATTGCCTCGAACCCCTGGCGAGGGGCCGACTGCCGCTCGAACACTTCCAGGAAGGCGCGGAGAAATACGGATACATCGTCGCGGGCTCGTACAACTCGCGGAACGGACCGATAGCGGTGGCGTCGGAGGCTCTTCAGGCGATGTGGCGCGACACGCACGAAACCCTCAGCATCGACGACGGGCGCGCCTATCTTGCTGGAATGTCCGGCGGCGCCCGCGACGCCACCACCTTTCTCGCGTCGGGCTATTTCGCCGGTGTCATCGCCCAGGCGGCGGGGTTCTCGGGCTCCGTGGTGCCGAAGGGTTTCGCCTTGCCGTTCTTCGGCACGGCAGGCACCGAGGATTTCAACTACGCCGAGATGCGCCAGGTGGACCGCGAACTCGAAGCCCGTGGCACGCCCCATCGCCTGGTCCTGTTCGCGGGCCCGCACGGCTGGGCCCCGTCTCCCGTCTGCTCGGACGCCTTGGCCTGGCTGGATCTGGTGGCTATGCGGGCGGGCACGAAACCCGTGGACAAGCCTCTCATCCATGCCCTCTTCGAGAGCGGCATCGAGCGGGCAAGGGCTTTCGAGACCGCCAACGACTTCATCGGCTCCTACCTCGAGACGCGCTCGCTGGCCGTCGATTTCAAGGATTGGGAAGACACGGCCGCCCTGGAGAAGAAAGCCGCGGCGTTGCGAGATTCGAAGGAATACAGAAAAGCCTTGAAGGCCGAGGAACGGGCGATCGCCCGTCAACAGGAGCTGACGACGAAGATACTCTCGCTGGCACGGGATCTGAACGGTCCCGGCGGCCAGGACAGCCTGATTGCCCTGCGCGGCTCCATCGCGGAACTGCGCGCCCGGGAGGCTGCGGCCCAGGACTCCGACGAGCGGCGCGTGGCCCGCCGCGTTCTTCAGGAAGCGACCGTCACGTCCTGGGAGCAGTCCTGGGTGCGGCGCGAGAAGAAGGACTACAACGGCGCTGCCGCCAACCTCGAGTTGGCGTCCTTGATCGAGCCCGACAACGCGGAGACGCTGTACAGCCTCGCCGGCCTCTACGCCCTGGCAAACGACAGGGGACGTGCGATGTCGTGCCTGAAGAAGGCCGTTGACAAGGGGTTCGGGGATCGCGCGCGCCTCGAGGCCGATCCGTCTTTCGATTCGATCCGTGAGAGAGCCGACTTCCGCGCCCTGGCAGGGCAGGGAACCAGGTAGTTACTGCAGCGCGAAGGGGTAGTATCCCCGGCGAGTGCGCACCGTGACGTCCGGGATGTCCACCGTAACTTTGATGGCGCGGAGCGTGCGCGTGTTCTCGGTGGTGTCCGGAACGTAGCGCAGGATGTACTGCGTGCTGATCTCGCCGGCGACCTTGGTGATGGCGTCGAACATGTGCTGGGAGACCGCGGACGAATAGGCACCGCTGCCCACCACCAGGGAGTAGTTGCCGGCGTCCTGGGGCTTCGAAAGGTATCCCGAGACGTCGGCGTAAACGCCGTCGAGCGGCGTCTCGACGCGTCCTCCGGTTGAATCGGTCAGGCGCTCGATCGCCGCCGCTCCTTCGTTCGCGAATCCGAACGCCTGCGTGCTGACCACGTAGATCGTCACCAGGTTGCGCTGCGCCAGCTCGATCACCTGGTCCAGCGAGTGCTTGCTGGCGTTGTCGTTGCCGTCCCCGAAAACAATGAGCACGCGTCGCGGCTCGATGGGCTCGCCCGGCAGCAGGTGGTGCTTGTTGATGGCCATCACGATGGCGTCATAGAGCGCCGCGCCGCCGCCCGGTTTGAGCGTGCGGATCTTGTCCACGATGGGCTCGGGATTGGAAGTGGTATCCACGGCCAGCTCCGCATCGGTGCTGAAGGTGACCAGAAAGCCGCTGTACTTCTTGTCCCGCTCGTCGGACAGCAGCGCCCAGACCATCTCCATCGCCGTCTTCTGGAAATTCTCCCAGTGGATGCGCGAACCGCTGCTCAGATCGAGCACCAGGCCCAGCACGATCGGCTGGTTGGCCTGACGGCTGAAGAACTTGATCTCTTGCTCTTTGCCGTCTTCGAAGACCTTGAAGTCGGACTTCTCCAGGTTGGAGATGAAACGGCCCTTGTAGTCGGTCACCGTCACGGGCACGATGACCTCGTTCCTGTTGGTTACGAACGTGGGCGTTTCCGCCTCAGGCTTCTGGCCCGCCGTCTGCGCCAGCGCAGCCATACAGAATCCGGATATGAAGAACAGACTACCTCGAAGCATCGACATCATTATCTCACCCTGGCCGGTATTTCTCAGCAGCGACGGTTTGTGGGGCAGGATGGCATCCTGCGCGCCGGTTCCTCATCGCTCCACGCGGCCGGAACCGCCGCCCTTCGTCAAAGCCTTGACCTCGTCCACGCCGAAGCGGTTGTAGTCCCCCGGCAGCGAGTGCTTCAGACACGACGCCGCGACGGCGAACTCCAGCGCCGCCTGGTGGTCCGGCAGGCGTTTGAGCCCGTAGATCAGCCCGGCCGCGAAGGCGTCGCCTCCGCCCACGCGGTCTACGATGTGCGTGATCTCGTAGTGCCGGCTGACCAGAAAACTCTTGTCGTCGTGCAGGCAGGCCGACCACCCGTTGTGCGACGCGCTTCTCGATTCGCGCAACGTCACCGCCATCACCTTCAAGTTGGGGAACTCGTGGAGGACCTTCTCGGTGAGGCGCGAATACTGCGCGGCGTCCAGCTTGCCGGAGTGCACGTCCACCTCGGCCTGGATACCTAGCGCCATCTGGCAGTCCTCTTCGTTGGCGATCCCGACGTCGACCAGCCGGAAGAGCTGGCGCATCACTTCCTGGGCCGTCTTGCCGTACTTCCACAGGTTCTTGCGGTAGTTGAGGTCGCAGGAAACCGTGAGGCCCGCCGCGCGCGCCTTGGCGGCGGCAGCCAGTGCCAGGTCCGCCGCGCCCTGGCTGATGGCGGGCGTGATACCGGTGACGTGGAACCAGTCGGCGCCTTCGAGCGCCGCGTCCCAATCGATCGATGTGGGAGCTGCGAGCGCCAGCGAACTGCCCGCGCGGTCGTAGACCACTTTCGAGGGCCGCTGGTTGGCTCCGGATTCGAGGAAGTAGATACCTACCCGGCCCGGCGCCCGCACGATCTTCGAGGTGTCCACACCGAAGCCGCGAAGCTGGCGGATGGCCGCCTCCGCGATGGGGTTCGCCGGGGGCAGGACGGTGACGAATCGCGCGGACTCGCCGAAATTGGCCAGCGAGACCGCGACGTTGGCCTCGCCTCCGCCAAACGTGGCCGCCAGCACGGGCGAGTCGAGAAGGCGCTCGAGAGACGGGGGCGCCAGCCGCAGCATGATCTCTCCGAAGGTTACGATTGTGTGCGACATCGGCGTAATTGGCTCCAGACTCACTTCGAAACCGGCAAAACCGCCTCGGCATCCACCGAGAAGGACGCATCGAGCGAGGGCAGGCCCTCGACCGGAACAACCGTCAGCGCCGGAGGCCGGGCGGGATCGAAGAACTCGCGCCCGGCGCGGACGGCCACCTCGGCCGTCGAGCGCGAAAGCGAATAGACGCACAGATGGACCACTTGGTTATAGGAAGCACCGGCCTGAGCCAGCGTTTTCCCCAACCTTTCGAAGGCCAGCTTAGCGTCGGCCGGTGTGGTGCCGAAAGCCAGCTGCGCGCTCGTGAAGACCAGCCTGCCGGCGCCGGACGGCTGCGGCGCCACCAACCGCGCCACGGCTTCGCAGCTTACGCCGCTGTCGAGCGTGGCCCGCTGCGGCTGCACGAAGTCGAAGACCGCCTTCGGAAAGGTGCCTGACAGGGCGACGCGAAGCTGGTCGATTTCGTCGAGCGAGGTGGGGTAGCAGGTGACGCGCAGGGCCTCGTCCGGGCCTGCCCCGGCGCCGGCCAGCGCGGTGCGTAAGTGGTCCAGGACGCGGCGCAAGTGAGGCAGCACCGGCTGGAGCGGTTGATTCACGGTGTCGCTCTCGGCGGGAACCATGACCAGTCCGTTTGGATCGACCGCTTTCTTCTCCGCGGCCACCGCCTCCAACACTACCTGCGCGCCGTCGCGGGGAAGCTGTCCCACCTGCACCACCGTCAGCACCGGCAGAGAGAGGTGTCTTTCCGTGGCGAGCTCGCTCACCACCGCCTGGACGCGGCGGGTGTCGCCGGTGCCCGCGACGAAGGCGCGCAGCTTGATTAGAGGGCGGTCCTGGCGAAAAAGGATCTTGAGGGCTTCCCGAAGTTGCTGCGAGAGCAGCCCGTCGCCGCGCAGAGGAGTCACTTGATACACCAGGTGGTCGGCGTCCGCCGCGATCACTGCCGGCAGTTCCGGCGGCAATTGGAGGGCCTGTGTAACCGGCTCCTGGTTGTGCTTCTTCTTGTCAGACGGCGCGGCGATGAGGCCGACAACGATAGCAAGGCACGGGATCAGGACAAAATGCTTCATGAATGATCGGGCAACGAGAGCGATTCGGAGTCGATTGTAGCAGATGGGTGAGCGACATAGAAGTGGAGGCGGGCGGCACGGGTGGCACCGGACTTCAGTTCCGAGCGGGGCTGAAGCCCGCTCGGGGTGAAGCCCGCCCTCCGGATTGCCGTCGGGCCATCCAATATGGTATGGTCATCTCTGATTGGGATGTTTCCGGCAATCCATCTCGACCCGTCGTCCGACGCGCCTCTGTACAGACAACTCTTTGACGCCATTAAAGAACTTATCGGAGTAGGCCGCCTGGAGACGGGGGAGCGGCTGCCAGCCACTCGGGAATTGGCTGGCACACTTGGACTGAACCGGGCCACCGTCTCCGCCGCCTATGCCTTGCTGGAATCCGAAGGTCTGGTGCGGGGCCACGTCGGAAGGGGCAGCTTCGTTCTTGGCGAAACGCGGCCGCCCGGCTCGGGTCTGAACTGGGAGCAGTTGCTCCCGGCGCCGGGCTTGGCGCTGCCCGCGCCGGCTTCGCCCGATGGCATCAGCTTCTCCAACTCGTGCCCTGCCGAAGACCTGTTTCCGGTCGAAGCCTTTCGCAGGAGTTGTGAGGAAGTGCTGGCCTCGCCCGACGCGTCGTCGGTGCTGCAACTCGGGTCGCCGTCCGGCTACGCTCCCTTGCGCCATCACCTGCTCGACGAGGCGCGCCGCGAAGGCGTGGTGCGGCCGGGCGACGATCTCATCGTGACCAACGGCTGCCAGCAGGCGCTCGACCTGATCGCGCGGGTGGTGGTTCGTCCCGGCGACACCGCGATCGTGGAGGACCCCGTGTACCCGGGCCTGAAGAACGTACTCCTGAAGGCGGGCGCGCAGTTGGCGGGCGTGCCGGCGGGAGTGGACGGATTCGACATCGACGCGCTCGAGCGCGCCGCCATCCGCAGCCACCCGCGCCTGATCGTGACCACCCCCGACTTCCAGAATCCTACTGGCGGAACGCTCCCCGCCGAGGCGCGCCGCGCCGTGCTGCGCATCGCCCGCCAGGCCGAATGCGTGCTCGTCGAGAACGATATCTACGGCGAGTTGCGCTACCAGGGCGAAGCGGCGCCCGCCATCAAACAGATCGACACCGTCGGCGACACGGTGCTGCTGCGCAGCTTTTCGAAGCTGACCTTTCCGGGCTTGCGGGTGGGCTGGACCATTGCGCCCAAGCTCCTTGTGGCGCGCATGGCCGAGGCCAAGCACATGGCCGATCTGCACAGCGATCAGCTTTCCCAGGCGGTCCTGCTGCGCTTCGCGGTTTCCGGCCGGCTCAAAGAGCACCGGACGCGGGTTCTGGCCGCCGGCGCCGAGCGTCTTCAGGCGGTGCTCGAAGCATGCCAGCGTTGTCTGCCCGCCGGAACGCATTTCACACGGCCGCAAGGCGGGATGAACCTGTGGGTGCGGCTGCCCGAGCCGCTCGATGCCGGCGATCTGCTGGCTCGCGCGCAGCGCGAAGGCGTCAGCTACATGCCGGGACGCTATTTCGAGGTTTCCAGGCGCGAGCCGGGTGCGCTGCGCCTGAGTTTTGCGGCTCTGCCGCCGGAGAAAATCCGGGCCGGGCTGGCGATTTTGGGAAGGGTGTTTTCGAGCGAGCTGGCCCGAGCGCGCCTGGAGCGCCACGAGCCGGCTCCGGCGGTAGTGTGAGCGAGCAGTATGAGTGACAGAAGACCAGCGGGTTTGCCGCGAATTGCGAGCAGTAGGACTGACGGAAGACCAGTTGTGGGACAGGCACGAATTTCGCAAGGGCGGCGAAATTCGAGCCAGTCCCGGGTTTGCCGCCAAATTGCGGGCAGGATGACTGATGGAAGACCAGCGGTGGGACAGGCACGAATTTCGCAAGGGCGGCGAAATTCGAGCCAGTCCCGGGTTCGCCGCCAGTTTCGAGCGGTATGAGTGATGGAAGACCAGTGGTGGGACAGGCACGAATTTCGCAAGGGCGGCGAAATTCGAGCCAGTCCCGGGTTTGCCGCCAAATTGCGAGCAGGATGACTGATGGAAGACCAGCGGTGGGACAGGCACGAATTCCGCAAGGGCGGCGAAATTCGAGCCAGTCCCGGGTTCGCCGCCAGTTTCGAGCGGTATGAGTGATGGAAGACCAGTGGTGGGACAGGCACGAATTTCGCAAGGGCGGCGAAATTCGAGCCAGTCCCGGGTTTGCCGCCAGGTTCGAGCGGTATGAATGACAGAGGACCGGCGGTGGGCCAGTCCCGGGTTTGCCGCCAAATTGCGAGCAGGATGACTGATGGAAGACCAGCGGTGGGACGGGTTTGCCGCCAATTCAACGAAGGAGGACGCAATGTTCCTAGACGATAGTTTCCGAGTCAAGGTTGGCCTGGCCGAGATGCTGAAGGGCGGCGTGATCATGGACGTCACCAACGCCGATCAGGCTGTGATCGCCGAGAAGGCCGGCGCGGTGGCCGTGATGGCGCTCGAGCGCGTGCCGTCCGATATCCGCAAAGAAGGCGGTGTCGCGCGGATGTCGCCGGTCAAGACGATGCGCGCGATCATGGCGTCGGTCACCATCCCGGTGATGGCCAAGTGCCGCATCGGGCACTTCATGGAAGCGCGGATTCTGGAGGCGCTCAAAGTCGACTACATCGACGAGAGCGAAGTCCTCACGCCGGCCGACGAAGAGCACCACGTCGATAAACGCAACTTCGGCGTGCCGTTCGTTTGCGGCGCGCGCAACCTGGGCGAGGCGCTGCGCCGAATCGCCGAAGGCGCGGCCATGATTCGCACCAAGGGCGAGGCGGGCTCGGGCAATATCGTCGAGGCCGTGCGCCACATGCGCACCATCCAGAAAGAGATGAAGCAGCTCACCGTGCTCGGCAGGGAAGAGCTGGTGGCGGAGTCGAAGAAGCTTCAGGCGCCGCTCGAGCTGGTGGAGTGGGTGGCTGCGAACGGCAAGCTGCCTGTGCCGAATTTCTCGGCGGGCGGGATTGCCACGCCGGCCGATGCGGCGCTGGTGATGCAGCTTGGCGCCGAGGCGGTTTTCGTGGGCTCCGGCATCTTCAAGTCGGACGACCCGGACGCCCGCGCACGCGCCATCGTGAAGGCGGCGACCTACTTCAACGATCCGGCCAAGCTGCTCGAGGCGAGCGAGGATCTGGGCAAGGCGATGTTCGGCCTGGACGTGGCCAGCATGCCGGAGTCCGAGCGCCTGGCGGTGAGGGGCTGGTAGGTGGGTAGCGTCAAGCGCGCGGGCGTGCTGGCGTTACAGGGTGATTTCGAGGCGCATCAGAAGGCGCTCGAGCGCGCCGGGGCCGCGGCCGTGCTGGTTCGCACCGCGGCCGATCTCGACGGTGTTGACGGCCTGGTGATTCCGGGCGGCGAGAGCACCACGATGCTGCGCATCCTGAAGGACGAGGCGCTGCTCGAACCGTTGGCCCGCTTCGGTCGCACGCGCCCGATTTTCGGAACCTGCGCCGGAGCGATCCTGCTCGCGACGGAAGTGTCGAACCCGGCGCAGGAGTCGCTCGGTCTGGTGGACATGGCGATCGAGCGCAACGCTTATGGACGCCAACTGGACAGCCGTGTGGTGCACCTGATGCCGGAGGAGGAGTTCCTCGCGCGGGCGGGGCTGGGCGAGTTGGAGACAGTCTTCATCCGCGCGCCCATCATCCGGCGCATTGGGAACGGTGCGTGCGTGTTCCTGCGGTACAACGGCGACCCGGTTCTGGTGGCCCAGGGCCGGCACCTGGTGGCGACCTTTCATCCTGAGCTGACTGGCGACGGGCGGATTCACCGGCTGTTCGTCGAAGGGTTGTGAGGGTGCCGACCGCTCCCTGGCGGTCGCGGCTCGGTAACGGGCGGTGCAGGGAGCGGTCGAGTTAGCCTATGCGCCTCCATCGCGTGCTTTTTGTCTGCATCGGCAACGCCTGCCGCAGCCAGATGGCGGAGGCGTTCGCCCGCGCGTGCGGCGGCGATGTCGTTAGCGCTGGGAGCGCCGGTCTGTGGCCGGCCAGCCGCATTCCGGGCATCACGGTCGAACTGATGCTCGAGAAGAACATCAACCTCGATGGCCGCTTTCCCAAGGGCCTCGACCAGACCGGAACCGGCTTCGACCTGATCGTCAACATGAGCGGCGAACCGCTTCCCGTGCCGGTCTCCGCTCCGGTTCGTGTGTGGGACGTCGAAGATCCGATCTTCCTCCCGCTGGAACGCCAGCGCGAAATCCGCGACCAGATCGAGGCGCTGGTGCGCGACCTGATCGCCGAACTCAGAGGCTGAGCGCGGCACACGCTACAATCGAGGTATTCAGGAGGTGGGAGTATGCGTCGTTACGGCATCGGAGCCGTTGTGCTGGCGCTGTTGTGCGCCGCCGTTTTGGTTTCCCGCGAGCAGGGCGATGCAGAGCGGCTGCGCCATGCCTCGCGATCCGAGAAGGCGGGCTGGATCTTCGTCCACCTGGAAGGCTCGCCGGCCGACATTGGCTACCAGCACGGCTACCTTCTGGCGTCCGAGATCCGCGACGCGCAGGGCGTGATCGGGCTGCTGCTCGGCCACGACACGAACCAGGACTGGGAGTTTTTCCGCACCGCCGCGCGCGACATGCTCTGGCCGAAGGTGCCGGCCGAGTACCGCGAGGAATTGCAGGGGATGTCCGACGGGCTGGCGGCGCACGGCGTGAAGCTGGACACGCTCGACCTCACCGTGATGAACGCGTGGATGGAGCTTTCTCCCTACTGGTTCAAATGGCACGAGGCACAGCAGGGCAAGACCGCTGCGCTGGTGCCGGCCGAGCGTTGCAGCGCCTTTGTCGCCACCGGCTCCTACACCCGCGACGGCCGGCCGGTGCTGGGCCACAACCTGTGGAGCGGCTACGCGGAAGGCTCGCGCTGGAACATCATCTTCGACATTCACCCCAAGGACGGCAACCGCATTCTGATGGACGGCTTTCCCGGCCTGATCCACAGCGGCTCCGATTTCGGGATCAACTCCGCCGGAATCATGATCGCAGAGACCACCATCTCGCACTTCTTCGGTTTCGACCCCAACGGCATTCCGGAATTCGTGCGTGCGCGCAAGGCCATGCAATACGCCTCTTCGATCGACGAGTTCGCCAGCATCATGAAGGAAGGGAACAACGGCGGGTACGCCAACAACTGGCTGGTGGCCGACCGCAAGACCAAGGAGATCGCGAGCCTCGAGCTGGGCCTCAAGAACGTGACCCTGCAGCGGTCCATGGACGGCTACTTCGTGGGCGCCAATTTTCCGGTGAACGCAAAGCTGGCGCGCGAGGAGACGGATTTCCCGATGACGGACAACTCCGAAAGCTCCAACGCCCGCCACGCCCGCTGGGAACAACTGATGGACCAGAGCAAGGGCCAGATCGACGTCATCAAGGGGCAGCAAATGCTGTCGGATCACTACGACATGTTCGAACACAAAGCGGACCCGGACGAGCGCACACTGTGCGGGCACATAGACCTATCGCCGCGCGGCGCCAAGCCGTGGGAGCCGCCTTACGGTCCGGCCGGCACAGCCCAGGCAAAGGTGGCGGACTCGGCCATGGCGGAAGCGATGTCCTTCCGCGCTTCCATGGGCCACCCCTGCGGCATCGATTTCAAAGCCGCCAAGCACTTGGCGAAGCACGCCGATCTCCGCTGGCAGAGCCCCATCCTTCACGACCTGGAGTCGCACTTCTGGGAGGATTTCAAGGCGCTGCCGTAGTTACCGCTTGCTGGCGCGCGCAGCTCGGAACGGAGCCGCGACCCCAGGACGGTTTCAGGCGCGCCCCACGGTCAGGCTGACGAGCAGCACAGCGAGAACGATCAGCGCGATGGTGACGTACATACGGTCGCGCTCCCGTGCGAAGCCGTAAACGGCGAAGGCGACGCGCGCGACGGGAGTGGCGATCAGGGCCAGCAGGCCGAGTTGGATGATGTCGCGGCCGTGCAGCGCAGCCACGCCGCCGAGCACGCCGCGGAGGGATCGCAGATCCGCCGGCTCGCCGCGGAATACGTGGCGGTCCACGGGCTCGCCGCCATGCCGCGCCAGAAACAGCGCTCCGCCCGCCAGCACCAGTGCGGCTGCAGTCATCACGCCCGCGCGCAGAAGGTTCGCGATGATGGTCTCCATGCGCTGGTCGGTCCAGGCCTCGCGAGCCATCACAGCCTCCCGTTGGCCGCGTTGTAGATCATCTCGACCGCCAGGATCAGGATGACGCTCGCGAAGATGACGCGCAGGTGGCGCGTGCGCGTAGCCACCAGAAAGTGCGTGCCGGTCAGCGAGCCCGCCAGCACGCCCAGCATCACCGGCATTGCGAGCGCGGGGTCGATGTATCCGCGGTTGAAGTAGACGCCGGCGCTGGCAGCGGCGGTGACGCCGATCATGAAGTTGCTGGTGGTGGTGGACACCTTGAAGGGTATGCGCATCACACGGTCCATGGCCACCACCTTGAGCGCTCCGGAGCCGATCCCCAGCAGTCCCGAAAGGGTTCCCGCGCCGAACATGAGCCCGAAACCGGCCGGCACGCGCTCGACGCAGTAGCGCTTCTGGCCGCCGGGGGCGGGGAAGCTGCCGTGCAGTTTGAAGAAGGTTGCGAGGCCGCCCGGCCGGTCTTCATCGCAGGGCGTCGCGGCTGGCGGTCGAAGACTCTGAAAGGCCGAGTAGAGCAGGACGGCTCCGAACGTGATTCCGATCGCCCGTGTGGACACGATGCCGGCCAGATACGCGCCGAAGAGCGCGCCGATACTGGTCGCGATCTCGAGCAGCATCCCGATGCGGATATTCGAGAAGCCCCCCCGCACGTATGCGGAGGCGGCGCCGGAAGAGGTCGCGATGACCGAGACCAGCGAGGCGCCGATGGCGTAGCGGATGTCGACGCCCAGCCCGAGCGTGAGCAGGGGTACGATCACGACGCCACCGCCGAGGCCCGTCAAGGCGCCAAGAAAGCCGGCCACCAGCGATCCGGCCCCCAGCACCAAGGTGAGTTCGAAGGCGCTCATGTCTCCATTTCACCGCAATGAGCACCGGCGCGCGCGTCGGCAAGCGGACGGGTTCGGGGTGGGAGGCAGACCGCGCGGGGCTTCAGAGGGACTTGTGAAATTCAGTTCGTCGCGGCCGCGACGAGGCGTTAAAGGGCTAAAAAGCGGCGACAGGCACCGCTGTCCACGCGCGCTCGAGATTTGTCCCGTTGACCAGGCGGGCATGTCGCTTGGGACAGCGGAGGGAGCCAGTCACCGTTTTTCAGCGGAGTCTTCAGTTTGTCGGGTCAATTTCGCAAGTCCCTCTGGAGTTCCGCGGGGGCTGAGGCGTCATGCCGCATAGTTCTCTCGGATGCGGACAGCCGGAGTGGGGCGGCGCTCCAGAGCTGCGCCGGACGCCCACGTCCGGCTTCCTTCGTTTCAGGAAGTTGGACGGAGGCGGGTCTGGAGACCCACTGCAGGACTGGAGTCCTGCCCCACGAGGGCGGCCGTGGTCGATAATCGTCTCTGGGGAGGTGCGGAAGTGAAACTGGTACTGACTGCGTTCATCCTGATAACGGCTCTCTTTGCCGGGGAGCAACTGCCGACGGGCAAGCAGATCACGCCGACGGCGGCCAAGGGGTCGGTGTTCGAGCCTCTCAATCCGGACCTGCCGCCTCCCTTTTCGAAGTTCGTCGCCGATCACGCGGTGACCACCGCGACCAGTCCCGACGGGAACACCTTGCTCATACTGACCAGCGGGTACAACCGGAACCGGGATGCCAAGGGACGGCCGGTTGCCTCAGCTTCGAACGAGTACGTCTTCGTGTACGACATCTCCACCAGTCCCGCGGTGAAGCGCCAGGTGCTGCAGGTTCCGAACACTTTCGTGGGATTGGCGTGGAACCCGAACGGCAACGAGTTTTATGTCTCCGGGGGAGTCGACGATAACGTTCACGTATTTGTGAAGGGATCGTCCGGCCGGCCGGAAGCGGTCTCGCCGATCCCGCTCGGCCATTCGTCCAAGGTCGACGGCCTGGTGCCGCCCGCAGCGGCTGGACTGGCCGTCAACGCAGCGGGTGATCGCCTGGTGGTGGCCAACTACGAGACCGACTCCATCAGCATCGTGGATATTCCTGGCCGCGCCAGGATTGCCGAATTGGATTTGCGCCCGGGCAAGAACGATCATCCCGGCTGGCCGGATTTTGGCCGGCACGGCGTCGCGGGCGGCGAGTACCCATACTGGGTGGCGATCAAGGGCGACGGCAAGGTCTACGTGTCCAGCATTCGAGACCGGGAGATCGTGACCGTGGACATCTCGGGGCCCTTGCCCAAAATCACTGGGCGGATTCCCGTGAACGGCCAGCCCAACAAGATGATCCTGAACAAGGCGCAGACGCTGCTCTACGTCGCTTTGGACGCTACCGACAAGGTGGCCATCATCGATACCGCCGGCGATCGGGTCAAGTCCTACTTCGATGTCACCGGGCAGAACCGAGCTGGCCTCAAGGGAAGCAATCCAAACAGCCTGGTCCTGTCGCCGGATGAACGGACGCTGTATGTGACCAACGGAGGCACGAACTCGGTCGCGGTGGTGGAATTGAGCGGCGATGGAAGCGCCGGCAGCGTGGCTGGCTTGATCCCTACGGGCTGGTATCCGGAGTCCGTCAGCTTGAACCGGCAGGGCTCGATCCTTTATGTGGTCAATGGGAAGAGCAATGCCGGGCCGAACCCCGGCGGCTGCCGGAATGCGATCGCGAACGCGCCTTGCCCCGCCGCCAATCAATACATCTGGCAGCTCACCAAAGCCGGCTTCCTGACGATTCCGATGCCGGCCCGCGACGAGTTGCGCCGCCTGACGGAGCAGGTGGCCACCAACAACAACTTCGAGGCAGCCCGCGAGCGCAACGCGATTCTCTCCTCTTTGCGTGGCAGGATCGAGCACGTCATCTACGTCGTGAAAGAGAATCGCACCTACGACCAGGTGCTGGGCGATCTGGACAGGGGCAACGGCGACCCGGCTCTCACGCTCTTCCCGGAACCCCTGACGCCGAACTTTCACCAGCTCGCCCGCCAGTTCGTCACGCTCGACAATTTCTACGACAGCGGTGAAGTGAGCGGCGACGGATGGAACTGGTCCACCTCGGCGCGGACGGCCGATTCGGTCGAGAAGACGGCGCCGGTGACTTACGCGGGCCGGGGTCTCGACTACGACTACGAGGGCACCAACCGCGAAATCAACGTCGGGCTCGCGACCACCGCCGCGCGCCGGGCAGCGGATCCAGAGCAGCCCGACGACCCGGATCTGCTGCCTGGAACCGCGGACGTGTCCGCTGGGGATGGCCCTGAGGATGAGGCCGGGACGGGATACCTGTGGGATGCCGCGCTACGGGCCCATCTCAGCGTGCGGAACTACGGCTTCTTCCTCGATACGGCGCGCTATTCGCTCCCGGCCGCGAACCCTGCGTATCTGTCGCCGCTTGTGCGCGATCCGTTCGCTCCGTCCGGCGCGCCCTTTACGGCGGAGGCTACGGGCACCCCGGTGCAGGTCGCCTTCGCCACCAAGGCCGCGCTTCTGAACGCCACCGATCCATACTTCCGTGGGTTCGACCAGAACTTTCCGGATTTCTGGCGCTTCAAAGAATGGGAGCGCGAGTTCGATCGCTACGTGGCGGGCGGAGATTTGCCCCGCCTCGAACTGGTTCGCCTCCCTCACGATCATTTTGGGGATTTCGGTACCGCGATCGACGGGGTCAACACGGTGGAAACGCAGATGGCCGACAACGATTACGCAGTGGCGCGCCTCGTCGAGCGGGTTGCGGGCAGCCCATATCGGAACAACACGGTCATTTTCGTCATCGAAGACGACGCCCAGGACGGGCCCGATCATGTGGACGCGCACCGCAGCAACGCCTTCGTGGTGGGAGCGTACGTGAAACAGGGCGCCGTGGTCTCCAGCCGCTATACGACCGTCAGTGTTCTTCGGACCATCGAAGACCTGCTCGGCATTCAGCCGCTGAGCCTCAACGATGGGCTGACTCCTCCGATGGCCGACGTGTTTCAGACGGAGTTGCGGCCCTGGACCTACTCGGCGCTCGTGCCCCGGGTTCTGCGGACTTCGGCGCTGCCTCTTCCCGAGCCGGTCGTGACTGGTTCGGTCCCGGACACGCCCCGGCACGACGCCGGCTACTGGCAATCGAAGACGATAGGCCTCGATTTCGCCGAGGCGGATCAACTCGACACGCCGCGCTTCAACCGCATCCTGTGGGAAGGGATGATGGGCGAATCGCCATACCCGGTCAAACGCAGCGGCGCTGACTTGAGCGGCGACCGGAAAGCGCTTCTGGAGAAGGGCCGGGCGGAGTGACCCGAGCGGCGATCTGCCAATCGGACCCGCATATGTACAAACATTCACTTGCCACCGGCAGCCCTACCTCCTTTATACTTGTACAAATACTCGTGACGCCCGAAACGGCGGAACCTTACCTACGCATCTGGTGCGATCCGGGTATTCAGACTTTTGAGTTTGAGGACACTCTGTGAGCATCAGCCAACTCGCCCGCTCCATAGCCGAATCGCCCACCCTGAAGCTGAACGAAACCGCAGCCATTCTCAGGGAGAAGGGCGAACCTGTCATCCACCTGGGTGGCGGCGAACCGAAGAGCCGCGCACCCGTCGACGCCATCATTAATTGCACGGCCCTTCTGAATACGGGCGAGGTCCGGTACACGCCGCCCGACGGCATCCCGGCGCTCAAGAAGGCCATCATCCGCTACACCGACGAGCACTACAACAAGTGCTTCGGCCCGTCCAACGTCATCGCCTCGAACGGTGCCAAGCAGTCCATCATGGTGGCGCTGTACACCATCCTCGAGCCCAAGGACGAGGTGATTTACCCGGCGCCGTATTGGGTCTCCTATCCGGAAATGGTAAAGCTCGCCGGTGGCGTGCCGGTCCCGGTAGTTCCGGAGGACGGCTCCTTCTGCCCCAAGATCGAGGAGATCGCGGCGGCGGTGGGGTCCTACACGAAGGCCATCATCCTCAACACGCCCAACAATCCCTCGGGCGTGGTTTACTCGGACGAGTTTGTGGCAGGGGTGGTCGAGCTATGTGAGAAGAAGGATATCTTCCTCATCATGGACGACACCTACAACCGCCTGATCTTCGACGGCCGCACGCCCACCAACGCCTTCGGCTACGCCACGGACCATTCGCATAGCTCGAAGCTGATCGTGGTGAACTGCGTTTCGAAGATGTACGCCATGACCGGATTCCGCATCGGCTGGGCGGTATCGGACAACGAAGAAGTGATCCGCGCGATGTCGAACATCCAGTCGCAGCAGACTTCGGGGCCTTCGGCGCCCGCGCAGTGGGCCGCCGCGGGTGCGCTCAACGGCGTGCAATCCTCCGTGCACAGCCTGCGCCTGACGCTCGAGAACAACCGCAACATCCTGGTGGAGCGGCTGCGGGCTTTCACGGGCATCGTGGTCACCAAGCCGGAAGGCACGTTCTACACCTTCCCGGATTTCAGCGCCTATCAGAAGGATTCCCAGAAGCTGGCGCGCTTCCTGCTCGAGAAGGTTCGCGTGGTTACCGTGCCCGGCAAGGACTTCGGGATGGAGGGCCACCTGCGGATCAGCTTCTGCGGCACGGTCAAGGACATCACCGAGGGCGTGGAGCGCATGAAGTGGGCGCTCGATCCGAACTCGCCCAACGAACTCTACCTTGGCGACCGCAAGCTCGTGAGGGACTGGCTATGAACGTCTATCAGGACATCCCGTCTCCGGCGCAGGCCATCGCCGGGCAGAACGCCAGCATCTACGGTCTGCAGAACCACGGCCTGACCAACCTGCACCGCGTCTACTGGAATCTCGCCAGCGGCCCCTTGTATGAGGAAGCGGTTTTTCGCGGCGAGGGCAGCATCGCCCACCTTGGCCCGTTCCTGGTGAACACCGGCAAGCACACCGCCCGCGCCGCCGCCGATAAGTTCATCGTGCGCGAGCAGACCACCGAGGACGCCGTGTGGTGGGGCCAGTACAACCGCCCCTTCAGCCCCGAGAAATTCAGCGCGCTGCTGACCCGCATGCAGGGTTACCTGCAAAGCCGCGACGTTTTCGTTCAGGACCTCTACGCAGGCTCCGACAGCGAAGCGCGGCTTCCCATCCGCGTCATCACCGAGAAGGCCTGGCACAGCCTCTTCGCGCGCACCATGTTCTCCAAGCCGCAAACGCTCGAGGACATGAAGCACCACGTACCAGAATTCACCATCATCTGCGCGCCCGGCTTCAACGGATCGCCCATCATCGACGCCACCCGCAGCGAGACGTTCATCATCGCCAATTTCGCCGAACGCATCGCCATCATCGGCGGCTCGGCGTACGGTGGGGAGATCAAGAAGACCATCTTCACGGTCCTCAATTTCCTGCTGCCGCTCGAGGGCATCCTGCCCATGCACTGCTCGGCCAACGTCGGCGACAAGGGCGACGTGGCTATCTTCTTCGGCCTCTCCGGCACGGGCAAGACCACGCTCTCGGCCGAGCCCTCGCGTCATCTGATTGGCGACGACGAGCACGGCTGGAGCGAGAACGGCGTCTTCAACTTCGAGGACGGCTGTTACGCCAAAGTCATCCGACTATCGGAAGCGGCCGAGCCCCAGATTTATTCCTGCACCCGCCGTTTCGGCACGATTCTGGAGAACGTGGCCTTCGATCCGGTCTCCCGCCGGCTCGATCTCAACGACGACCGCCTCACCGAGAATTCCCGTGCGGCGTACCCGCTCTCCTACATCGAGAATTACTGGCCGCCCAAGCAGGCCGGCCATCCGAAGAACGTCATCTTTCTGACCTGCGACGCCACCGGCGTGATGCCGCCCATCTCGCGGCTCTCTCCCGACCAGGCGATCTACCATTTCATTTCCGGTTACACCAGCAAGATCGCCGGCACCGAAATCGGCCTGGGCGTCGAGCCCGAGTTGACCTTCAGCGCCTGCTTCGGCGCGGTCTTCATGGTGCACCATCCGTACAAGTATGCGGAGATGCTGAAGTCGAAGGTGCTCAAGCAAGGCGCCACCTGCTGGCTGGTCAACACGGGCTGGACCGGCGGGCCGTTCGGAGTCGGCAAGCGCCTTAGCATCCAGTACACGCGCCGGCTTCTCAAGGAAGCGCTCTCCGGCAAGCTGAACGAAGTGGAGTTCCGCGAGGACCCGGTGTTTGGCTTCGAGGTGCCCACTTCGTGTGAAGGCGTGCCGTCCAACATCCTGGACCCGGCGAACACCTGGGGCAGCCGCGAGGAATACTTCCGCAAGTACGACGCGCTGGCGGCACGCTTCATCGAGAACTTCAAGCTCATGAAGGAGGGCTGCCCGCCTCACGTAGAAGAGGCCGGCCCGCGTAGAGTGCACGACTTCGCGGCCGTGAAGTAGTGATTCTCTTGGCTTGCGCACCGCTCCCTTACGGTCGCGGCTCGGAAACGCGCCTACTCTTCCGCTGCTAGGATCGCTTCGACGACGCCGGCGGCCGTGAAGGTGCGCGCCTCCACGGTCACCTCGATCCCGTGCTGGCGGGCGGTGGCGGTGGTGACCGGTCCGATGGTGGCGACGCGCGCGCCTTCGAGCGCCGCGGTCCCGGCAACCTGCATGAAGTTTGTCACCGTTGACGAACTTGTGAACGTGATCCAGTCCGGCCGCCGACCAGAGGCGAAGATGCGTTGTGCCTGGGCCCGTGCGTCGGCCGGGATCGCGGTGCGGTAGGCTTCCACTACGTCCACCGTCGCTCCGCGCCGCCGCAATTCGGCCGGAACGACGTCGCGTGCCACCGCGGCGCGCGGTAGCAGCACCCGCTTGCCCTCAAGGCCATGGCCCTCGAAGGCCGCCACCAGGCTCTCGGCCACATACTCGCCCGGCATCAGCGCGACTTTGAACCCGGCGTTCTCCGCCTCGGTGCGGGTGGCCGGGCCGATGGCGCAGATCTTCGCGCGGACCGCGTCGATATTCAGACCCGCCAGCGCGAGGCGTCCCAGGAAGAACCGCACCCCGTTTGCACTCGTGAAGATCAGCCAGTCATAGGATCCGATGCGGGCCAGAGCCTCATCGAGTGGTCCGTAGTCGGCCGCGGGCTGGATCTCGATGGTGGGGAACTCCACCACCTCCGCGCCGAGTTTCTCGAGCGCGGCAGCCAGATCGCCGCCCTGGCCGCGTGCGCGCGTAATCACGACGCGCTTACCGGCCAGCACTGTAGACCTCGTCGAGGATCTCTCGCGCGCCGGCCTCGAGCAACTGCCGTCCGAGTTCCTCGCCGATGCGAACGCGCTGGGCCGCCGGACCCGCGGCGTTCTTCCGGATCAGGCGTGCGCCGTCGGGAGAGGCCACGATGGCGACCAGATCGAGGCGATCCCCGTCGATGCGGCCATAGGCCCCGATGGGAACCTGGCAGCCTCCGCCCAATGTGGCGAGAACGGCGCGTTCGGCTTCGACGCTCAACCGCGCGGCAGTGTGGTCGAGTTGGGCGCACGAGCGCGCCGCGTCGCCCGCCTCGCGGGTCTCAATCGCCAGCGCGCCCTGTCCCACGGCCGGGCACATCACGTCGACAGGGAGGCACTCCGCGATGCGCGCCTCCCAGCCCAAGCGCCGCAAGCCCGCCGCGGCCATCACCAGCGCGTCGTACTGCCCCTCGTCCAGCTTGCGCAGCCGGGTATCCACGTTTCCGCGTACGGATTCGACGGTCAGATCGGGCCGCACGGCGCGCAGTTGCGCCACGCGCCGGAGCGAACTGGTTCCAACCTTCGCGCCCGAAGCCAGCGTCGCCAGGGTCGCGCCCACCAGCGCGTCGCGCGGGTCTTCCCGTGCCGGAATCGCCGAGATCACCAGGCCCACGGGCAATTCCGTGGGCAGGTCTTTGAGGCTGTGTACCGCCAGGTCGATCCGCCCGTCGAGCAACGCCTCCTCGATCTCTTTGGTGAAGAGGCCCTTCGTGCCGACCTTGGCGAGCGGGACGTCGGTGATCCGGTCGCCGGTGGTCTTGATGATTTCGATACGGCAGGTCTCGCCCCGGGCCTCGAGTTCCCGTTTGACCCAGTTCGCTTGCCAGAGGGCGAGCTGCGAGCCGCGCGAGCCTATGGTCAGCATGCAGCTCCAAGGCGGGTCTGGAGACCCGCTGCAGGCGTGGACGCCTGCCCCACGAGCACCCCGCTCATTCGTCCTCCAGGCGGAAGACCCTACGTATGGCGTCGATGATGGGCAGGCCCTCGGCCTGGCCCGCCTGCTTGCGCAATTCGCTGATGGGTCCGTGGGCGATCTTCGCCACGAGGCCGCGCGTGAGGACTTCGAGGGCCTCCTCCTGTTGCGGCGTAAGCGTCCCGAACTTGCCGCGCAGGCGCGCCACTTCGGCCGAGCGCATCTGCTCCAACTGCTCCTGCAAGCTGACAATGGTGGGGACAACCTCGCGCGCCTTCAGTCGCGCCACCATCCGCTCGACCTCGGCCTCGATGATCTCTTCGGCCAGCTCCGCCCGCTTCTTCCGCTCGCCGATGTTGGCCGCCACCACGCGCTGCAAATCGTCGATGTCGTACAGGAAAACGTTGTCGATCTCGTTCACCGCCGGGTCGATGTTGCGCGGGACCGCGATGTCGATCAGGAACATCGGCCGGTTGCGGCGGGCGTCGATGATGCGCTTCAGGTCGTCCTTTTTTAGAATGTAGTGCGGCGCGGCGCTCGACGTGATCACGATGTCCATTTGCGGCAGCGTGAACAGGAAGCGGTCGTACTCGACGATGGTGCCCTGGAACAGGCCGGCCAGCTCGCGCGCGCGTTCGTAAGTCCGGTTGGTGACGAAGATATCGGTGGCGCCGGAGCGGTGCAGGTGCTGCGCCGCCAGCTCGGACATCTTTCCGGCGCCGACGATCATGACCGTCTTGCCGGCCAGCGTGCCGAAGATCTCGCGCGCCAGTTCCACCGCCGCGTAGCTGACCGAAACCGCGTTCTCTCCGATCCCCGTTTCGGTGCGCACGCGCTTGGCGACGCTGAAGGCTCGCGTCAGGATGGCTTCCAGATATCCACTCAGGGCGCCGTGGGCTTTGGCGGCCGCGTAGGCCTCCTTGATCTGGCCCAGGATCTGCGGCTCGCCGATCACCATGGAATCCAGGCTCGCGGCGACGCGGAACAGGTGATGGATGGCCTGCTCGTCGGCGTGCCGGTAGAGGTGGGGCGCGATTTCGGCGAGGGGGACCGAGCGGCTCTCGCTCAGAAAACGGTCCACCGCGGGATCGTCGCCGTTGGCCGCGGCCACCACGATTTCGACGCGGTTGCAGGTGGAGAGAATGAGCCCCTCGGAGACGCCCTGGCAGGACGCGAGATCGCGCAGGGCCGCAGCCAGCCCGTTCGCGTCGAAGGCCAGCCTCTCGCGCACTTCGACGGGCGCCGTCCGGTGGTTCACTCCCGTGATCAGGAATCTCATCGGCTCAACAGGTTCTTCAGGCTCGTGTGCGCGGCCCAGGTGATGGCCGAGCAACCGACCAGGCCGAGGACCATGAGGGCGGCCTTGCGCCCTCTCCATCCCGCCGTAACCCGGAAGAAGACGATCACCAGGTACAGTCCCCAGGTCAGAAGCGAGATGATGATGCGCGGATCGCGGATCCAGCGCGTTCCCGATTCGATCGACGCCCAGGTCGAGCCCGCGATTACGGCCAGCGTGATAAAGACGAAGCCGATCGAGAGCGCGCGCGACATCAGCGTATCCAGCGTTCCGAGCGGGGGCAGGGTGCCCCCCCGCTTCTTGGCTTTCAGTTGCCGCTCGCGAATCAGGTAAAGGATGGATGTAACCGCCGTTAGCAGCAAAGCGGCGTACCCCACCAGTACCAGCACGACGTGCGTGATCAGCCAGGCGCTGCGGAGACGCGGATCAGTCCAGGACGCGATCGGGGTTCCCAACTCGCCCACCAGCGTCAGCACGAATACCAGCGGAAAGACGAACACCGCCAGGCTCTCGTAGTCATAGCGCCAATAAAGGAACAGGAACAGGAGCGCGAACAGCAGACCGCACAGAGAGGCCGACTGGAAGAAGTCGTTGGCCGGCAGGCGCCCGGTTACCGCCGTCTGCTCGACGATGGATACGATGTGGATGACGACGCCGGTGTAGAAGGCCGCGATGGCGACGCGGAAGACGCGGTCTCGCCGCCGGTGAATCAGGGTCAACAGCACATGCAGAAGCCCGAGCGAGTACAGCACGGCCGCGACTCGCAGCCACATGATGCTCATCTCGTGCATAGTTGGACGCCCCCGAGTGGACCCTAGACTCCCAGTATAGCCAAGGGAGGGCGGGCCTCGGCCCGCGCGGGGCTTGAGAGGGGCTTGCGAAATTCAGTTGGTCGCATCCGCGGCGAGAGGTGAAGGGGCTGAAAAGCGGCGACCGGCACCGCTCGCCACGCGCGCTCGAGACCTATCCCGTTGACCAGGCGGGCATGTCGCTTGGGACAGCGCACCCAGTCACCGTTTTTCAGCGGAGTCTTCAGGACGTCGGGTCAATTTCGCAAGTCCCTCCTGAGGCTCGCACTTCAAAAATCGACCCGCTGCTGGGCGTGCCGGCGCAGATACCAGCAAGGGGTGTAGCCGAGATGCGGGAACAGGGACTGGACGCACGTCTGGTTCTGGGGCGGGTCGAAGGTGTACTGCACGCGGTTATTCTTTTCCGGGATCGCGTAGGCGCGGCGCGTCTTGACCACGCCGAATTGTTCCCGGTTGCCAGGAATCCGAAAGCGAACCGAGAGGTAGTCGCCCACATACAGAGCGCCGAGCGCCACGGCAAGGGCGAGGACGATGCGCGCAATCATCTTGAAAACAATCTTGGCCACGAATGAACACGAATGCACACGAATAAGCAGATTGCTTCCCATTCGTGTTCATTCGTGTTCATTCGTGGCCAGAGCCTTTTCTTCTAGTTCACAAAGCCGATCTCGCGGAGCCGCGCCGCCAGGCGTTGGGTGTCGAAGTCCGAGATGCCCGCCTTTTCGCGTCCGTTCTCGACGGCGACGGCGTACGGAGTCGACGTGAAGTGGAAAGACTTTTTGAGGAGCGCCAGATCGTTCGAGACCTGCGCCCGCAGGCCGGTGCTGTCCATGAAATACTGCGCGAATTGCGGCTCCTCGGTGGGCACGCCGACGATCTTCACCCCGCGCCAGGAGTATTTCGCCATCTCGCGGGCGGCGTCGTTGCAGTGCATGCACTCGGGATCGAAAAAGAAAATCAGGAAGCGGCCCTCGCCGAGCGCAAGCGGCTGGCCGGCGACGGTGATGGATGCCGGAGCCTGCGCCGATACTTGCAGCCGCGCGTTCACCCCGTAGGAAACCGCGGCGAACACGGCGACCGCCATCAGCACCCGAAGCGCCGTGCGCAGATCGGACGAACGGCGTCCCCACCAGCCCGCGATCACGGCCAGCGCCAGCATGGCCCCGTCGCCCAGAAAGAACATGGGACCGACGGCGCGCTTCACCCACGGAAAGCAATTGCAGTCCGCGCCGCGCAGCTGGTTGTAGTAATACCCGATGTACACCATGAACGCCACCAGCAGCAGGCCGCTCAGGATGGCGCCCCAGCGCCGGAACCGCGGCACCAGAAGCAGTATGGCCGTGAAGGTCTCCGCGATGCCGAACATGCACGCCGCCAGCAGGCTGAGGTTGGCTGGCACCAGCGCCTGCGTCATCCTCTGGGCGGCCGAGAAGGGGTCGGTGATCTTCCACACACCCGAAACGACGAACAGCAGAGCGAGCAGAGATGCGGCTACCGCGCTCGCGGCGGTCTTCCATCCGGGGAGCTCCCAAGCCGCGGCGGTGGGGCGCCCCGGATGTGCGATACTTTCGTCCATGTTCATCATTCTAGCCCTCTTTGTAGCTGGGCTTGGCGGGGCGCAGGGGGCGGACATGCTGATTACCAACGCTCGCATTTACACTTTGGACGAACACCGGCCCACAGCATCGGCCCTCGCGGTCAAAGACGGGCACATCATCTATGTGGGAGACGAGGCCGGCGCGCCAGTCGGAGCGGGCATGTCGCATATCGATGCGCACGGGGCTGCCATCGTCCCGGGCTTCATCGATTCGCACGTTCATATGCAGGGGCTCGGCGACGAGCTCGAGACCTTCGACCTTCGGAACGTCAAGACCGTGGCGGAAGTCGCGGCAATCGTTCGGAAGGAGGCAGCGCGCCGCAAGCCCGGCGAGTGGATTCGCGGGCGCGGATGGGACCAGACCAACTGGGGTGGCCGCTTTCCCTCGGCGGACGACCTGGCCGCGGCTGCGCCCGCCAACCCGGTGCTTCTGAGCCGGGTCGATGGGCACGCGATCTGGGTCAACCGCCAAGCGCTGGCCCTGGCCGGCGTCACTGCTCAGACTCCCGATCCGCCGGGCGGCCGTCTCCTGCGCACCGCGGCCGGCGAGCCGACGGGCGTTCTGATTGACGCGGCCATGGCACTGGTGTCCCGCCGGATTCCGCCGCCGTCGCCCGCCGAGATTCGCCGCCGCGTTGCGAGCGCCGCGCGCGGGTGCGCCCAGGTGGGGCTCACCACGGTCCACGACGCCGGCATCACGGCCCAGGAACTCGAAGCCTACCGCGACCTGCTTGCGCACGGCGAGTTGCCCGTTCGCGTCTACGCCATGATCGGAGGCGCGGGCGATCTGTGGCGGCATTACCTCGAGCGCGGCCCCGAAATCGGCGACCGGTTGACGGTGCGGGCGATCAAGCTGATCGCCGATGGCGCGTTGGGCTCGCGCGGCGCGGCGCTCATCGAGCCGTATTCGGACGATCCCGCGAACACCGGCTTGATGATGCTGACGCGGGACCAGATCGAACGGGTGGTGCGCGAGGCCAAGGAGCATGGTTTTCAGGTGGCCACGCATGCCATTGGCGACCGTGCCAACCGCACTGTGCTCGAGGCCTACGGCGCGGCGCTTGGAGGCGCGAACGGCCTGCGCTTCCGCATCGAACACGCACAGGTGGTGGCGCCCGCGGATTTCGAGCTGTTCCGGAAGTTCTCTCTCATTGCGTCGATCCAGTCCACCCACGCTACCAGCGACATGCGATGGGCCGAGGCGCGGCTGGGGCCCGAGCGGCTAAAGGGCGCGTACGCCTGGCGGCGGTTCATGGACCTCGGAGTCCCTGTGGCGAACGGCTCCGATTTTCCGGTGGAGAGTCCGAACCCGCTGCTCGGCTTCTACGCCGCCATCACGCGGCAGGACCGTGACGGGCAGCCCGAGGCGGGCTGGTTTCCGGACCAGCGGATGACGCGCGAGGAGGCTCTCCGCAGCTGGACGCTGGGCGGCGCCTATGCGGCGTTCGAGGAGGACAGCAAAGGGTCGCTTCGAGTGGGCAAGCTGGCGGATTTCGTCATGCTCTCCGCCGACATCATGACCATCCCGCCGCGCGAGATTCTGAACACACACGTGACCATGACAGTGACCGGCGGCAGTGTGGTGTACAAGGCGCGATGATGCTCGCACTTGTTCTGGCACTCGCCGTGCTGCCCAGGGCCCTGCCGGTCCTCGATGAGACCGTGACGGTACCGGCCGCGGACTGGAAGGCCTTCCCGATCTCGGTGCGGCAGCAGCCGTCGCGGATCGACTGCGGCTTCGAGGTCGAGAGCGGAGGTTCGGGTGTGCGTCTGATTCTGATCGAGCGGACCGAGTTCGAGCGCATGAGCGCCGGCCAGGGATACCACGCGCTGGCCGCGACCGCGTACCAGCGATCGGGCGGCTTCGCTTATTGGGCGCCGCCGGGCGATTACGTGGTGGTGGCGGACAACCGGATGGAAGGGCGCGGGCCGGCGGAGGTGCACCTGCAAATTGCGCTGGTTTTCGACGGCGGGGTGGGGCAGCCGCGTACGCTCTCGCCGGAGCGCCGCGCGGTGGTGGTAGGGCTGAGCGTTTTGTTTTTCGGCGCGGTGGCGCTCGTTGCGGGCGGCCGCCTGTGGCGTGCGTTCCGGTGAGTGCGTTCCGGTGAGGCGGTACGGCCGGAGCCGCATGCTATCATAAGCTCGAAGTCGGCCCGCCCGCGGACGTGGCGGAATTGGCAGACGCGCTGGCCTTAGGAGCCAGTGGCCGCAAGGTCGTGTGGGTTCAAGTCCCACCGTCCGCACCAATGAGTCTAAGAGTCTCTACTTCAGACACCAGTTTGTCGCCATTGCCACCGCACCGAGCCGGTTGAAGGTCCCCGCACCGAGGTGCGCTCAGATCTCGGGGCGCCGAGCGATATCGGCTTTGCTGACTCTCGGAATAATCGGCAATTCCTAACCAGTCGAACCTGGGGGAATCGGAGCCGGACAGGTGTGGAATTTCGGGGAATTGCTCTACACATCCAGAGCGCGTTAATCCGTAAAAGTCGCGGTTTTAGTGTTTTAGGTCCTGGATGTTGAAATAGCATTAGTGCTATACTCAGCCTGTCCGAGACTGCTGCATCTGATTGCCCAAGGAAGCGGCATGCGTCCTCCGAAGTCCAGGGCCACGAAGCCGGAAAGCCTGTCGCGCGGTGTGGCTCAGTGCCCTCCAGGCATTGACGGACGTGGCGGTCTCGGTCGTTTGCCCCCGGGACAAGCCGCTCCAGTCCGCGGTGGCGCAGGCCCGGGCACGCCGCTGCCTGGCAGCGGGGCGGACGAATCCTATCGCGTCTTGGTTCAAAACATGGCCGAGGGCGCCCTCACTCTTAGGCCAGACGGTCTGATCCTCTTCTCCAACGAGCAGTTTGCCTCCATGCTCGCAACACCCCTCCAGCGCGTGGTCGGGGCTTCGCTGCACGATTTCATTGCGGCCGAAGATGCGCCGTTGCTGCTCGCTCTTCTGACCAGCCGAATTAGGGCGCGGGCTGAAGTCCGTCTGAAAAAGGGGCCTTCGGCGCTGGTGCCGGCGCTGCTATCCGCGAGTACGGCGCTTCTTGAGACCACCGAGTGCGTCTGCCTTTTCGTCACGGACTTGAGCGAGATCAAAGATGCACATGCGGAACTGGACAGGTCGTGGAAGATGTTCCAACTGGTTCTTGACACCATACCGCTGGGTGTGTTCTGGAAGAATCGGGACGGGCGGTATCTCGGGTGCAACCGCCGCTTCCTGACTGATTCCGGTTTCTCCGCGCGCGACGACATTACGGGCCGGTTGGACTCCGAGATGCCCTGGAAGGGAGAGGCCGAACTCTTCTTGGACGAAGACCGCCAGGTTATGGAGACCGGTCAGGCGGAGATCGGCTACGAGAAGCCCGTGGTTGGTACAGACGGCGTGCGCCGCTGGTTGCGCACCAACAAAGTCCCGCTGACTGGCTCCACGGGCGGTGTCATCGGGGTTCTTGGTACGCATGAGGATATTACCGAGAGCAAGCGGGCCCAGGAGGCGTTGAGGGAGAGCCGGGAAAGTTTTCGAAGCGTCGTGGAAAACGCGCCGGAGGCCATCTTTGTGTCGACGGGCGGCTGCTTCCGATACCTGAATCCCCCAGCCGTCAGGTTGTTGGGGGCCGCATCGGCTTCCGAACTCCTCGGCCGGCCGCTCATAGAGAGCGTCCACCCCGATTCTCGCGCCACTCTGGCCGAAGCAATTCGGCAGGTCCAGGAACGCACGGGGACCCCAATACCGGTAGCACAGAAGTACCTCAGACGTGACGGGACGGTCCTCGACATCGAGGGGTCGGTTGTACCTCTGATCTACGAGGGCGAGCAGGGAGGCCTTGTCCTGGTCCGTGACGTCACAGAACGGAGACAGGCAGAAGAGGCGCTGCGAGCGAAAGAGGACCTTCTGTCCGAATCGCAACGCATTGCCCATCTCGGCAGTTGGGAGTGGATAGTGCAAGCCGGCACGAGCACGATGGTGTGGACGGCCGAGACGTATCGCCTTTTTGGCGTCTCAGCGGACATCTTCGTTCCGTCCGCTGAGACGCTTCTGAGTTTGATTCACCCGGGCGATCGGGCTGCCATGCAGGCGTGGCTGAGCACCTGTCAGGCTGGCCTCGAACCGCTCGACCTCGAGTTTCGCGTCCGCTTGCAGGACGGCAGCATCCGCATTATCAACGGTCGCGGGCATGTAGTCGCGCAGGACGCGGAGAATAGGTCGGTCCGGATGGTCGGCATAGCACAGGACATCACCGAGCGCAGACACGCCGAGGAGACTCTGCGGCGCTACGGCGCCCAATTGGCCGAGGCCAACGAGGATCTCAAGCGCTTCACCCAGATCGTGTCGCATGATTTGCGGACACCCTTTGTGAGCCTCAAGGGTTACTCTGCCGAGCTTCGCCGGTCGATCCACACCCTCCGCAAGCCTGGGGCGGCCTTGCTGGCCAATCTGCCGGAGCCGCAGCGGGCCGCCGTCGCCGAGGCGCTTCAAGAGACGATGCCGGAGGCTCTGGGCTTCATCGAAAGCGCCGTGACTCGAATGGACCACCTCACCTCAGCGCTTCTCCGGTTGTCGCGGGCCGGCCGCAGGGAACTCCATCTAGAGGAACTGGACACCGGAGCGTTGGTACGGGAGTCCCTGGACAGCCTGGCGCGCCAGATCCAGAGCCGTAACAGCGCAGTGGAGGTCGGCCCGCTGCCGCGCATCACCAGTGACCGCGACGCCGTGGAACAGGTCTTCGGAAACCTGCTCGACAACGCCATCAAGTACCTGGACTCCAGCCGTCCGGGCGAGATCGAAGTGACGGCCGAAGAAACGGCCGATGTGGTGGTTTTCCATGTGCGGGACAACGGCCGCGGCATTGCGGAGGACGATTTGGACAAAGTCTTCCAGCCGTTCCGCCGGGCCGGCCCCGACGATGTCCCGGGAGAGGGCATCGGCCTGGCATTCGTCCGGGTGTTGCTCTATCGACTGGGCGGACGGATCGAGTGTCACTCCCAGCTCGGAATGGGGACGACTTTCAGCGTCATACTACCGAAGGCGAATTAGAGGACTTATGAACAGACCGGAAGACGTGGTCATCGTGCTGGCCGAGGACGACCTGGGGCACGCGCGGCTGATCGAGAAAAACCTTCGCGCGGTCATCGCCAACAAGTTTGTCAAGTTTGGGAATGGCAAGGACGCGCTTGACTATCTCCGCCGCGAGGAACAGGCGACGCAACAGCACCTGCTCCTGCTGGATCTCAACATGCCCGTGATGGACGGCTACCAGGTGCTCTCGCATTTGAAGGCGGACCCCCGAACCGTGCTCATCCCGGTCATCGTCCTGACCACCACGGACGATCCGGAGGAAATACAGCGCTGTTACGACCTGGGCTGCAATGCCTACGTCGTCAAGTCAGCTGACTACGAGGAGTTCACGGAGGCGATGCGTCGCCTGGGGCTGTTCCTGACCATCACGAGGATGCCCCGGGAGGCAGCTGTCTCCCGCACGGTTCCCGGCGAACCGTTTCGTGTTGGGCTGGCGGTTTCGAAGCCCATGGGCTGGTCGGCCCCCGTTCCGGAGAAGGATCCGCACGGCAAGCCCGACTGAGGGGAAATTGACAACGGGCCAGGGGCGCTCTGTTACCGGCGCCTCGGGACTTGGACAGGGACCTATCCTGTAAGGAGGAAGGCGCCGATCGGGCTGTATCTTGTCCGGCTCGATCCTCCGGCCCCAAAAGGTCGGCCACGGCGCGTGAGACGATGGCGGATCTGCTGGACAGCGCCCGCGACCTGCAACAACCGCGGCTCGACGATGCCCGAGTCTGCGCGCTCGGAGACGAAGCATACCGCCTCATAGTGGAGAGAATGGAGGCGGGTGCCCTCGCTCTCACACCCGAAGGCCTGATACTCTTTTCCAACCAACGGTTCGCCTCCATCCTTGGGCTGCCCCTCGATCGCGTGGTCGGGTCTTCCATGCACGACTTCATCGCGGCTGAGGATGCGGCTGTGCTTAGCGCTCTCCTTACAGGTCGTGCCGGGACACGGGCTGAAGTCCGGCTAAAGAGGGGATCTGCGGACTTGGTGTCGGCACTGGTGTCGGCGAGCGCGCTGTCTCTCGATGCTACTGAGTGCGTCTGCCTCGTTGTGGCCAAACTGGGCGATCGAGAACGCGTGCAAGGGGAGCGGAACAGCTCACGGCAGACGTTCCAGTCGGTCCTGGACCACCTCCCGCAACGAGTCTTTTGGAAGGACCGCGAAGGTCGCTATTTGGGCTGCAATAAGGCCTTCGCGGACGACGCCGGCGTAAGCGCGGCCGCTGACATCGTGGGCAAGACTGTCTACGACTTCGCCCAGTGGGGTGCTACGGCCGACCTCTATGCGGCCGACGATCGCCAGGTGCTGGAAACAGGCGTCGCGAAGATCGGCTACGAAGAGCCCGTGGCCGGTGCGGACGGCAGGCAGCGCTGGACGCGTGGCAGCAAGGTTCCCGTGTTTGACTCTACTGGCAGCGTTATCGGCATTCTGGGAACCTACGAGGACATCACCGAGAAGAAGCGCGCCGAGGAGAAGCTGCAGCGTTACAGCGTGGAACTGGCCGGGACCAACGAGGAGCTCAGGCGCTTCACAAACATCGTAGCGCATGACCTGCGCGCCCCCTTGATGAACCTCAGGGGTTTCTCCAGTGAACTCCGCGATTCCATCGCCACGCTCCGCAAGTCGGAGGAGGTTTTGCTGGCCAATCTGCCCGAGGCGGAACGGGCGGCAGCGGCACAAGTACTTCAAGAGACAATGCCGGAGGCTTTGGGCTACATCGAGAACGCGGTGACCCGAATGGACCACCTCACTGCGGCGCTTCTCAAGTTGGCGCGGGTCGGCCGCCGGGAGTTACAGATGGAAGAGTTGGACGCAGGGGCGTTGCTGCAAGAGACCTTGCGCACCCTGGGCCATCAGATCCAGACCCGCAACATCGCAGTCCGGACTGGGCCGCTGCCGCGGATCACCAGTGACCGCAGCGCCATCGAACAAGTTTTCGGGAACCTGCTCGACAACGCCGTTAAGTACCTGGACCCGCAGCGGCCGGGCCAGATCGAAGTGTCGGCCGAAATGATACCCGACATGGTGGTTTTCCACGTGCGAGACAATGGCCGCGGCATTGCGGAAAACGATATGCACAAAATCTTTGCGCCGTTTTGCCGGGTCGGCCCCGAGGATGTTCCCGGGGAGGGCATGGGCCTGGCATTCGTCCGGGCGCTGCTCCACCGCCTCGGCGGACGGATCGAGTGTCACTCCCAGCTTGGAGTGGGGACGACTTTCAGTGTAATGCTGCCCAAGGCGGGCTAGAAAGAACTCGCCAACAGACCCGACGACGTCGTCATCGTGGGGATTGAGGCGGAGTAGGGCGGCGGCATGATTATCGGGGCTCAATTTCTCCTGTACAGGGAGGACCCGGATGCAGACCGGGCTTTCTTTCGCAACATCCTGGGCTCCCGCTCCGTCGATGCTGGC
The DNA here is from genome assembly GCA_963841635.1 of Bryobacterales bacterium. GTDB lineage: Bacteria > Acidobacteriota > Terriglobia > Bryobacterales > Bryobacteraceae > DASWZN01. Next base: position 3,723,657 of record CAWJDO010000002.1, on the reverse strand, counting down.
CAGGGGCACGCCTTCTTGACGATTCCGCGGCCAAAACTGTTTTGCAACGGTGTTTCTGAAACTCCAGGCAACTCCGGGATACAGGGCCCGACGGAGGATCAGCGAGATGCAACGCGAGGCCACACCAGGAAACCCAGTCAAGTGCCCTTAGGAGCCAGTGGCCGCAAGGCTGTGTGGGTTCAAGTCCCACCGTCCGCACCACATAGCATTGCTTCCTGGCCGGCGAACGAACCCGGAGCGACAAAAACACGAATCGGCAGACCGCCGATCGGCATCAGACGTAACAACTGCTCCACGCCGTCGGAGCCGTCATTCGGCTCAATGGCGAAAAGGAGGCTCACGTGGCTCTCTCCGGGCGAGTGCTCAAAAAGCCCAACTGCGCGGTCCTCAGGACCGCCCTGGCGGCCGTGGCGGCGCTGTCGGTTTCGGCCGGCTCCCCGACAAGCCATCTCGCTGCCGCCACCGCAAACGACGGTCCGGGTGACGCTGCCTCCTGGACCACGGGGAACAAGCTGGCCGTCGGCACCTCGGCGGACACGACGAGCAAGGTCTGGTTCACTGTGGCAAAGGGGATTACAACCGAGGTCTTCTATCCGCGCCTCGACATCCCCAACATGCAAGACATGCAGTACATCATCAGCGACGGGTCTACGTTCGTGGACCTGGAACGCGACGCCACCAACAACGTAGTCTCGATGCCGGACGAGAAGGCGCTCGAGTACACGGTCACCAACACGGACAAGCGGGCTACACCCAAGTACAGCATCACCAGCACCTATATCGCCGACCCAGGCCGGAACACGCTGCTCATCCGCACGCGCTTCCAGTCCCTGGATGGCGGAAGCTACCGGCTCTACCTGCTCGAGAACCCCTCCATGGCCGGCGGCGGCGCCAATGATAACGCCTGGTGGGACCCCACGAACTCCGCGCTCATGTCCAGCGGGACAGAGCCACTCTTCGGTTCATCGACTACGGTGGTTTCGGCGCTGAAGGTAGCAACCCCGAACGCCTTCGTCGCGCACGATATCGGCTACGCCCATAAGGCCAGCGACTGCTACGTCGACCTGGCCGCCGACAAGGCGCTAGACCACCAGTTCGACGACATAGCCGCAAATGGCAACGTCGTCGAGTGCGGCCAGATCGGCAGTGTCGGCACCGACACCACGTTCACCGTCGCGCTGGGCTATGGCAGCGACGCGGCATCCGCCACCGACGCCGCCAACGGTTCGCTTGCGGCCGGCTTCGCCGGTCGCGAGGCCGCCTACCGCGCTGGCTGGAACGGATATGTGAACGGGCTCCGCGCGGCGCCCGCCAGCGTGTCGGGCGACACCGTACGTCGCCGCGCCTACTACGTTGCCGCCATGGCATTGCACGCCGCCGAGGACAAGACGTTCCGCGGCGCCAGCGTCGCGGGGTTCGCAACACCGTGGGGCGACTTCACCCCTGGCGACACTCTCAACGACGGCTACCACCGGGTCTGGGGGCGCGACCTCTACCAGCAGGCGACGGGATTGATCGCCGCGGGCGACTCCGCGCAGGCCCTGCGCATGGCGCAGTTCTTGTGGAACAGCCAGTACGTCGGCACCAACACCTCTGGCGGCGGGACGACGTATCCGCCCGGGTCGTTCCCGCGCTACAGTCCGGTCAGCGGGATCGCGGGTGCGGCGGCGTCCCAACTCGGCTGTTGCGAGCAGCTCGACCAGGATGCCTTCGCGATCACACTCGCCTGGATGACGGGTCTCACCGACAACGCCACCTACCAGAAGATCAAGACGACTGCGAACCACATCCAGGCCGCGGGGCCCGACACGACCGAGCGTTGGGAGGAGCAGAGCGGGAAGTCGGTGTCGTCGATCGCGGCCGAGATCGCCGGTCTGGTCGCGGCGGCCGATATCGCGCGCCAGAACGGCGACGCCGCCAGCGCCTCCAGTTGGGAGTCGACGGCCGATTCCTGGCGGTCGAACCTGGCCGGATGGACGTTCACGACCAGCGGCTTCTGGGGCGGCCACCAGTATTACGAGCGCATCGACAAGACCGCGAATCCGAACGACACCGCCGATCAGATCTGCTTCGATGAGGGCTGCTTCTACGCCCGCGACGTCGCGGACTTGGGGTTTCTCGATCTGGTCCGGCTCGGCGAGCGCCCGCCCGGCGACTCCAACGTGTCTACGTCGCTCGCTCCGACCGCGTCGGCTTCAGACAACAACTCCACAGTGCAGGTGACGCTGCCCTCGGGCGACATCTACTTCCACCGCTACAACCACGACAACTACGGCGAGAGCAATACCGCCTGCAGCGGCTGGCCCGCCAACGGAGCCAATCGCTACGGACGGCTGTGGCCGGTCCTTTCGGGCGAGCGCGGCGAGTACGAGCTGGCGAACGGCCGTCCGTCTGCGGTCTACCTACAGTCGATGGCCGACGCGACTAACGACGGATACTTCATGCCGGAGCAGGTCTGGGACCGCTCGGACATCTCCTGCTTCACTCAAGGACGGCCGACCGGCAGCGCCTCCCCGCTCAACTGGGCCGAGGGCCAATACCTGCGCCTGTCGCACTCGATCGACGCCGGCTACAACCTCGACACGCCTTCGGTGGTCAAGGCGAAGTATCGCGATGCCGGGCCCATCCGCGGCGACGCGGGGAAGTGCATCGACGATGCCGGAGCGCGTACGAACGACGGCACCGCGATCCAACTCTGGACATGCAATGGAACGAACGCGCAGAACTGGGCCTGGAACAGCGCCGACGGCACGCTGCGCACCCTCGGCAAGTGCATGGACGTCACCTGGGGCGGAACCGCCAACGGGACCAGGATCCAGCTCTGGGATTGCAACGGCACCGGCGCCCAGCAGTGGCGCTGGCGAAACCAGAACCGCCTCGTGAACCCGCAGTCCGGCCGCTGCATCGACGTCGTCGGCGGCAGCGCCACCGATGGCGCGCGGCTGCAGATCCGGGACTGCAACGGCAGCCCGTCCGAGGCCTGGTACTTGCCCTAGGCCCGTTAGTGTAGTGCGTCGCAAATCTCGAGCGGTATGAGTGACAGAAGGCCAGCGGTGGGACAGGCACGAATTTCGCAAGGGCGGCGAAATTCGAGCCAGTCCCGGGTTTTGCGGCCATTTCCTAGGGGCGACGGAACTTATGGCGCACTACACTACCTAGGCTCGTTAGTGTACTGCGTCGCAAATCTCGAGCGGTATGAGTGACAGAAGGCCAGCGGTGGGACAGGCACGAATTTCGCAGGTGCGGCGAAATTCGAGCCAGTCCCGGGTTTTGCGGCCATTTCCGATAAGCGGCGGGATTTACGGCGCACTACACTAGGTGCGGCGCTGCGAATCCTCCCGGCCGGGGAACCAACAACGGATGGCATGAATCCACGTCGTCAGCGCCACGGGCGCGTCTGCCATCCAGCGCAGGTCTGTTTCCGCGCCTTCCGGCCGGCGCCTAACTTCGCAGTCAAGTCCCGCTAGACGGCCGAGGGAAGTCCTCGACGAAGACAGGACGGCCCCGGAGGCGAGGCCAGCGATCCCCGGCCCATTGGAGGAAAAGTCCATTTATTGTCAAAATCGTGTTAAACCCGAAGCTGGCTAACGCCGTCTTTGCGGAACCGCAAACTCAATTGGCTTCGAACGCACGATAATAAACGCACCGCACGGGTGGGCTGGAACTGCGGGCACGCCGTCCGCCGTACGACCCAACCGGCATTTTTGCGCGGGATAGCCGCCGCTCTCGGTGCGGCGGCCGAACGTGGCTGAGGGGTAATGCGATCCGTGGGTTCCAGCGAAAGTCGATCCCTCGGAATCCGATGCACTCGGAAAAGGAGTAACCATGAGCGGGTCCTGGCTGGCAGGCAGTAAGGCCCTGGTGGCGGTCCTCACACTGGCGTGTTCAAGTGTTGCGTTCGCACAGTGGAGCTCACCGAAGTTGATAGCGAATGGAGTTGGAGTCTCGGTTTCGACCAATGGAGTCGGCGGCGGAGCCGTGCTATTCGGCGGGCTGTCGGCGGCTGTTGAGACCGGAGGCGTGTGGGGGGCGCCCGTCGCTCTGTCGAGCCTCGGCCCTTACGGAACCGGGACAGGGAGCGTCGCCGTGGCACCGAACGGAGATGTCCTGGCGGCGTGGAGCTTCCGCGCGACCAACACGTACATCCCCAATACGGCCCAGGCCGCGTTCTTTACCGGCGGGCATTGGGGGAAAACGATAACCATTTCGAACAACGTCTACGGCAACGTTTACAGCGTCGGCCCTCCCAGTATCGGCTTTGACGGGCAGAGCCGGGCGACTCTGGTTTGGGAGGAGATCACCAATCCAACGACCGTGACCTGCGCTCTGAAGGCGGTTACGGGAACCGCGGCCAGCGGCTTCGGCGCGCCGCAGACGATTTCGAATTCCGGCAGCTGCTTCGGCTGGACGCGGATGGCCGTCAACCAGTTCGGGCAGGCAGTGGTTGTGGAGGGAGTTCCGGGAATCCTCTCCGGAGCGGTGGTGGGCATCAGCCGCGAAACCAACGGGACCTGGGACGCGCCGGTGACCGTGGGGATTGCCGGAGTCTATCGCCAGCGCCAGCCGAAGGTCGGACTGGGCAACGACGGAACCGCCGTGGTTGTCTTTCTGGTCAACGGCAGTGCCCGATACTCGGTGAAGTCGAATGGCGCATGGAGCGCCCCGGCCGTCTTACCAGGCCTCGCGGGGACTGCCGGCGGCGCGGCTGACGTCGCCGTCGATGGAAGCGGGAACGCCGTCGCCCTGTTCCAGCAGGTTGTCATCGCTCCGGGCACCTACGCCATTTACAGACCCGTAGGCGGATCCTGGCAGACTAAAGTGAAGATCGGCTCCGCGCCGCAGATCGTAGCGACGCCTGCGGGAACCTTCGTGGCTGGGGGAACCACGGTATCCACCCGGCTGGCCGGTAGCTCCACCTGGAGCGCCACCACGTTCCCCGATGTCTCGATCGTTAGCGCGGCCGCCGGCCAGGCACTAGCCCTAGTAGGCCCGCAAGTCAGCGTCTCGACAGAAGCAGTTCCATAGGTTCCTTTGGGGGGCGGCCTCGGGCCGTCCCCCTTACCTTCGTTCCCAGTCGTTGACTACGTTGAGATAGTTCGACGAGCTGGCCTTCTGCTCGCTCACCTGTAGCTCGTTCACCACCTGCTGCACATTTGGGACCGCCAAACCGACCTGTTCCACGCACGCGCAGATGCGGCGGCGTCGGCAGCCTCGCCGTGGCATTCGGAAGCTCTTCTTAATTTGCCGTCGGCCCTGCCTAGCGGTTCTCGGGAACTCGAGATGCGGGCGGACGCCGATCCGCTCCACGTTCGGGAAAGACGGAGCGTCGTGCCAGCCGTGCAGCTGGCACGACACTCTCTGGTGAGGGCTTCGGCCACGTCCGGTCGCGGAGCCAGCCTCCGCGATCTCCGGCGATCCCTTGAGCGTCCCCGGTTGGCCCCCTAAGTCCGGTCCCGCTACGCCTCTCCGGCTGTACCGGTGCCGCACGTTCGGATGGGTCCGCCCTCGCGATCCTTCCACTCTTTGGCGGTTTCGCCTAGCCTCTGCGCTGGCGGCGGTGCAACATGCTTAGGCCCACAAGGCCCACCCCAAGCAGGAACATAGGCGCCGGCTCGGGGACGGTAGCAACAGCAGTTTTCTCGAACCACTCCTGCTCGAGGCTCAGGAGTCCACTCCCTGACGGAATGACAGCCGTTGCTACGGTACTGACCGATTGCAGACCCGGGTAAAGCACTTGCGTGGTCTCGAGGCCCGGAAGCCCATCCATAGTCAGGGTTCCCACGCCCGTCTGGACATCCGTCACGACGACCCGATTCGGAACAAAGCCCGAGTCAATCTGGTCTTTCGACGCGAAGATCGATAGATTGGGATTGCCGGGTGCGATGGCAATCGTGAAGCTAAGCGTGAACCCGACGGTCCACGTTCCACCGGCAGGAATGAAGTTCCAGCCGTGAATATCCGTGCTGACGCCGGCATGTTGGAACACCAGCCCGGCCAGGACGTCGGTGGCGGTTATACCACCGCCCCCGGTATAGGCGAAGTCGCTGAATATCTTATCCTGGCTTTGGCATCCAGCATCCGGCCCCGTAGTCGGCAACGCGATTAATGTCGCTAGCGTCGCGTTTGTCGGACAGGCGATAGGCGCGGAAAACACAATACCAGCGGATGCGAGCATACCTACGGCGTACAACGTGAATGTGCGCATGGTTTTTTCCCTCTGGCTGGATCAGCTCTGTTTGTTCAGCTTCCCAAGTTCAGCTTTGAGGTCGCAGGCCGCCTAGCCTCTGTGCAGTCGCAGGCGCAGCAGACTCACGCCCAGAAGGCCCGTTCCAAGCAGGAACATAGCCGATGGCTCGGGGACGGAGGATGCAGTGTTCTCAAACCACTCCTGCTCAAAGCTCAAAAGCCCATCCCCTGTTGGAATGGTAGCCGTCGATGTAGCGGAGACCGACTGCATTGACGGGTAGGAAACTTGTAGGGTTTCTTGGGCCGTCGTCAGTCCCAACGTAGTCAGTGTCCCCACGCCTGTCTGGACATCCGACATGACTATCCCATTCGGCACAAGGCCCGTGTCAATCTGGTCCTTCGACGCGAAAATCGACACGTCAGGATTGCCGGGCGCCACGGAAATCGTAAAGCTAAGCGTGAACCCGGTGGTCCAGGATCCACCGGCGGGAATGAAATTCCAGCCGTGAATATCCGTGTTGCCGCCAGGCTGCTGGAACACCAGCCCGGCATTGATGTCGGCGGCAGTTACGGTACCGCCTCCGGTGTACGTGAAGCCGCTGAATATCTTATCCTGGCTTTGACATCCAGCATTCGGTCCCGTTGTCGGCAACGCGATCAACGTCGCCAGTGTCGCGTCTGTCGGGCACGCGATAGGCGCGGCGAACGCAATACCAACGGATGCGAGCACACCCGTGGCATACAACGTGAATCGGTTCATGTTTTTTCCCTCTGGAACAGCCCCTCTGTTTAGCGATACTGCAACTGCCTTATGCTATCACTATAGCCACGCGATGTCATCAGTTTTAATGTTTATTAATGTATGATCTCCGCGAACCACCGTCTCGCGGCACACTCGGCTCTTTCTGGCATTCCCACCCTTTTGTGTTCGATACTACCGTTGAAATATCAGCCGGCGGAGCCGGCAAATGACCGTCTTTCTTAACCTTCACCGGGAGCGCAGCCGCTCTACGGCGCGAAACCAATCTTCTTCCGCCGTGCCTTCCGGGCAGCACCTTTCCTGCCAAAGTTTGTAGGCCAGCGCCGCTATCTCCTGCTGCTGAGCATCCTCCGCGGTCCCGCTGGCACCGTGCCCGGTCTCGGACTTCTGATGCTCGTTTTGTGGATGCAGGTGGGCCTTGTTGGAATGCTCCAGAACTTGTCTCGAGCTCTCATGGCCGGTCAAATGGTCTTCAGTTCCGTGACGTTCCGCCCCGGCCAGGTGGGCGTGGGCAGCCAGGTCACGTTGCTCGGAAGCTATCCGCTGTGATTCGCGCATGGCTCTCGTGGCTTGCATGTGCATTGCCGTATGCCGCACCGCAGTGCCAGAGGCTTCGCCCGGGCGGAAGCCTCTGCCACGAGTGCAATATCTACTCGGCATCTACCCGGCGCGTGCATGTTCTACCGCACGACCCCGCCTTTTCCCGGGTTCCGGCATCGGAACTTCTGCGCGCCTACACCTACCGGCACGACTCGCGGTTGCACCGGCGCGATTTCATCTGCCAGCACGCCTTCACTTTTCCGACACTGATGTCCGACGGCCGCCTGGTAGCGTGCGAGCAGGACTACAACTGCACTCAGTCCTACGGTGAGTTCTCGGCCGGAACTACCTTCGCCGAACTCTGGCGCAGCGCGCACGCCTCCGCGATCCGTTGCGTCATCCGCACGAACGCGGATCGGTTCAGCTTCTGCCGGAATTGTCCCTACACGGACCGAGAATCGAGCAGTTGCAGCATCGAGAGCTTCAACCTCGGGCCGGATGAGCGGCCGAACGCCGCCGCCCCTATTCGGCCCTGAGCGCCTCAACCGGTGCGATCGCGGTCGCCCGGTGCGCCGGGAACCAGGCCGCCACCGCCGCCGCCGAAATCAGCACCGCCGACACCGCGCCGTACGTGAGCGGATCGATCGGATCCACCCCGAACAGCAGGCTCGCGATGAGCGTAGTCAGCCCGAACGCCGCCGCCAGGCCGCAGGCCACGCCCACGCCCGCCAGCGCCAGTCCGTGTCCCACGAACATGCGCAGCACCCTCGCCGGAGACGCGCCCAGCGCCACGCGCACGCCGATTTCCCGCGTCCGCTGCGAGACCGAATAGGAGATCACGCCGTAAACGCCCACCACTCCGAGCAACAGCGCCATCGCCGCCGCCATCGCCAGCATCACCAGAGTGAACGAGGTTCGCGCCATCGACTTGGCATAGATCTCCCCCAGCGTGCGCACCTCGGCCACCGGGAGATTCGCGTTCACCGACCACACTGCCCGCTGGACCTCCTTCAGCAGAGCGGCCGATCCCGCGCGCGCGCTCCGTATCGCGAAGACCGGCGTCCGCTCCACGCGGTGCGGGAACTGCCAGAACGGCGAGACCAGCAGCGGCCAGTACACCACCTCCGGAGCTTTGTGATCGACGCCATCGTCCCTCTCATCGCCCGCCACGCCGATCACCTCCCGCCAGACCCCCTTCGGGTTCTCGCGCACTCGCTTGCCGATCGCGGCCGCCGCGCTGCCCCACAACTCCCGCGCCAGGTTCTCGGAAATCATCACCACCGGGCGCCCCTGATGCAACTCCGTCCAGGTGAAGTCGCGGCCCGCCTTCAGCGGGTTGCCCATCGCACCCAGGTAACCCGGCGAGACGAACTTGTGCCGCCGCATCGGAGGCAGTTGGTCTTCGGCATACGTGCGGTCTTCCGCGAAGATCGGATCGTTGTCGGTGTACCCGTCCATGGTGACGGAGTTCGCCGCGCCCACCGCCGTCACGCCCGGGACAGCCGCGATCTTCTCGACGATATCGTTCTCGACGCGCAGAACCCTCTCCGCATCGGGCACCTCCTGCTGCGGAATGGGCACGCGGAGCGTGAGCACTTCGTCCGGCGAGGTGAAGCCCGGCTGCACGTGCCGCATCGCCTGCAGCGTGCGGATCATCAGCCCCGACCCCACCAGCAGAACCAGCGCCAGCGCCACCTGCACCACCACCAGCACGTTGCGCGCGCGATGCCGCTCTTTGCCTACGCTCGACCCGCGCCCGCCGTCACGCATCGCAAGCCCCAGCCGCGTTCCAGCGGCGTACTTGAACACCGGAAGCAGGCCGAACAGCAACCCGGAAGCCAGCGACACGGCCACGGTGAACAGCAGAACCGGCACATCGATCGAAATCTCTTCCAGACGCGGGAGGTCGGCCGGCGCGAGCGCTACCAGCAAACGCAGCGCCGCGTACGCGAATCCCAGCCCCAGCACGCCGCCGATCGCCCCCAGCGCCATGCTCTCCGACAGCAGTTGCTTCGCGATCTGCTGCCAGCCCGCGCCCAAAGCCGCGCGGATCGCAAGCTCCTGACGCCGGCCTTCCGCCCTCACCAGCAGCAGGTTCGCCACGTTCGCGCACGCAATCAGCAGCACCATCCCCACCGTCGCCATCAGAACCCACAGCACCTTGCCCACATCGCCCACCACGTCCTGCTTCAGCGGCCTGACGTTCGGCCCGATGCGCGCCTGCTCGAAGATTTTCATGCTGAAGCCCGGCGGCGGCGGGAACTTCCCGGCCATCAAAGGCAGCATCCGCGCCACGTCGATATTGGCCTGCGCCACCGTGGCCCCGGGCCTCAGCCGCGCCAGCGTGTACGAGCTGAAGTTGCCTATGAAAACCTCGCTCCGGTTGATCTGGAAAGGAATGAGCAGCTGCGGATGGGCGTTCAGGAACCGGAAGTTCCGCGGCATCACGCCGACGATCTCGCACGCCTTTCCGTCCACCATGAGCCTGCGCCCGATGGCCGAAGCCTGCCCGCCGAACCGCCGCTGCCAGTAGCCATAAGTCAGCATGACCGTCGCCGGGCTGCCCGGCGAATCGTCCTGCCGCGTGAACCAGCGCCCCCGCAGCGGCTGGATTCCCAGGATCGGAAGCAGGCCGTCGGTCACGTTCAGCGATTCCACGTGCTCCGGCTCGGCCAGGCCGGTCACCGTCACGGCGTCGGTCCGCCACATGCCGATGTCTTCGAGAACCCGTCCCTCTTCCCGAAACGTGAGATAGGTCGAGGGCGCCGCCTGCATGTCTTTGATGCCGAGGCCCGGCGCGGTCTCCCACACTCCCACCAGCCGGTCCGGCTCGGGGTAGGGAAGCGGCTTGAGCAGGACCCCGTTCAGCACGCTGAAAATCGCCGTGTTCGCTCCGATCCCCACCGCCAGCGTCACCAGCGTCACAACGGTGAACCCCGGCGACTTCCGAAACCGCCTTGCAACTTGTTTGAACGAGATCATCGTCTTGGGCCTCAATGAACTATACGAACCACAATGGCCCGGGTTCGCGATTTTTGCGTGGGGCAGGACTCCAGACGACGTCCAGCAGGCAGCTGACGGGTGGACGGCAAGTAACGATATGCTAGTGTCGTGTCTCCTGAGTAGCTTGACGATTCAGGGTCTCGGATGTGGCGCACCCTTGAGCGTGCAGCCGCCGGGCTTCAGCCCGCGGAACGGCGGCCCGAAGGTCGCCGCGGTACGCTAAAGCGTGCGCCACGGTCGCTCCGGACGGTCAAGGAATCGCGGAGACAGGACACCAGGGAGCGGAATGTCTTCATCGCATCGCATCGATTTGGGAGCTCTCGAAAGCGACGAGCAGGAGCTGCTCCAGCGCGCCCGGGCGGCGATGTCGAGGGCGTACAATCCGTACTCGGGCTTTTATGTCGGCGCGGCTGTGCGCACGGGGAGCGGCGCGAGGTTCGCCGGGGCGGCGGTGGAGAATGCCTCCTTCGGACTCACGATCTGCGCCGAGCCGGGCGCGATCATGCGCGCGTATGCCGAGGGCGAGGTGGACATCCGTGCGATCGCGGTGGTCGGGGGGCCGAGCCCGGAGAGCGCCGGCGAGATCGTGACTCCCTGCGGGAGATGCCGGCAGATGATCTATGAGGCGGGGCAGGTGTCGGGGACGGATATTGCCGTACTGTGCGCGAACGCCGATCTATCGAAGGTTATGAAGATCGGGATCAGCGACCTGCTTCCTTTCGCGTTTGGGCCGGCGGACCTGAACGTGCGGGAAAAGATCGGCGAATTTGTCAGCCGGGCGAAGGGTGGGAGTTAGTGCAATATCATACGCACACAGGCGAAGGGGACCTGGCATCGCTATGCCTGATCGTCGGCGCTCCCGGCAGGGCCGAGATGATCGGCAGGGAATTCCTGAAAGACGCCAGGCGGTTCTCGAACGACCATCGCGGGCTGGTCTCCTACACGGGGACTTACCGCGACAAGGCGGTCTCGGTCACGACCTCCGGGATGGGCGGGCCCTCCATCGGGATCGTCCTGCCCGAGGCGGTTCTGAGCGGAGCGCGGATCTTCATCCGAGTCGGTTCGTGTGGCAGCCTGGTCCAGGGATCCGAGCCGGGGGACGTCATCATTCCCACGGCGGCGATCCGCTTCGGCGGCACTTCCGAAACCTGGGCCCCGAAGGAATATCCCGCGTTCGCCCACTGGCCGGTGGTGCAGGCTCTGGTCGAGGAGGCAGGTTTACAGGCTGGCGGCCACTACTATACCGGCGTGGAATGTTCCACCGACGACTTCTACACCGGTCAGGGGCGGCCCAGCCCGTTGTTTGGAACGGTCCCACCGCGCATGCAGGCGCGCCACGAGGAAGTGCTGCGGCTGGGCGCGGCTTGCTACTCGATGGAGGCCGCCGATTTGTTTGTGTGGTGCGCCACGGCGGGTGGCGGGCTGCCGGTTGGAGCCGTTAATGCGGTCTTCGTCAACCGCCATATCGGCAGGTTCGAAGTCAAGGGCGAGGAACTGGCGGCGCGTATCGGCCTCGACGCGCTGGTTCGGCTCGGCGACTCGCCGGCGATGGCCGATTACGTGTCGCGCCGCTTGCCGGTTTACACGAGCTGACGGCGGGGTAGCTTACGGCTGAGTGGCCGACCTCAACGTTGCCGGATTGGGGAGGCTGGTAGCGTTCCAGCCGCCGCCGAGGGCCCGGACGAGTTGGACCGCGGCGGTCATCCGTCTTGAAAGAACGCCCACCGCGGCGATTTCGTTGCTGAGCGCGATGGTCTGGGTGGTGATCACGTTCAGGTAAGACACGGTGCCGGCTTTGTACTGATCCGTCTCGAGCTTCAGCGATTCCTGGGCGCCTTTCACGGCCTCGTCCTGCTGCAAGGCCTCCTGTGACAGGATGCGCAGGGTGGACAAGTTGTCCTCCACTTCCTGGAACGCGGCCAGGACCGTCTGGCGGTAGCCGGCGACGGTGGCGTCGTAGGCGGCCTCGGCGCCCTGCACCTGCGCCTTCCGGCGTCCGAAATCCAGCAGGGTCTGAGCGAGCGTTGGCCCCAAAGACCAGAAGCGGCTGGGCCAGCTCAGCCAGGTGGTGATGCGATTGCTCTCGACGCCCCCGGACGCGCTCAAAGTCAGGGTTGGGTAAAACGCCGTCTGGGCAAGGCCGATCTCGGCGTTGGCGGCGGCGACCTGCCGTTCCGCGGCGGCGATGTCGGGGCGGCGCTCCAGGAGTTCGGAGGGGACGCCGGGAGGAATCGGAGGAGGCGGACCCTGAATCTGCCCGGGCGCGATGGTCAAAGCCGAGGGAGGCTGACCGGCCAGCACGGCGATGGCATGCTCGAGCTGGGAGCGGGTCACGCCGAGGTCGGTCAACTCTGCCCGTGTGCTGGCGAGCTGGGTCTGCGCCTGGGCGACGTCCGCTTTGGACGCCACTCCGCCGTTGAAGCGGTCTATGGTCAGCTTCACGGCCCTTTCGTATGCGGTCAGGGTGTCGTTCAGCAGCTTCTGTTCCATGTCCAGCCCTAGTAACTGAAAGTAATCGGCGGCCAGCTCGCCTTGAATGCTGAGGCGCACATTCTCGAGATCTGCGGCGCTGGTTTGGGCGTTGGCGGTGGCGTTCTCGACGGTCAGGCGGACGCGGCCCCAGAAATCGGGCTCCCAGGAAGCGCCCAGCGGCAGGCTGTAGTTTGTCGTGACTCCGCGGTTGATGCCGGTCACGCCGCTGGAGGCGCGGCTGTTAGTAACGGACACCTGGCCGGTAACGGTGGGGTAGTAGTTCGCGTGGTTGAGGCGCACGAGCGCGCGGGCCTGGCGGAATTGCGCTTCGGCCTGCTTCAGGCTCTGGTTGGCGCCGGGCACCGTCGATTCGAGCTGGTTGAGCTGGGGATCGCCGAAGATCTCCCACCAGTTCGCATGCAGCGCGCCCTCGCTGGGCGTGGCGGTCTTCCACTCAGAGTTGCCGGGCAGTTCCTTGTAGGCGGGCGCGGCCGGGGCGGTGGGGCGCTGGTATTTGGGACCCACTGCGCAGCCGGCGAGCAGGAGCGAGATAGCGGCGGCGGCGGCCGCCTTCGACATGGAGCCACTTGAGATCATTCTGTCAACCTTCCGTAGCCTCGGCGCCGGCCGGGCGCAACCCGCGGGCGCGCCCGCGGACCCGGGCGAACCAGAGGCGCAGCCAGTCCAGGATGAGATAAACAACCGGCGTGGTGAACAGGGTGAGCAACTGGCTCACGATGAGTCCGCCCACGATGGCGATGCCCAGGGGACGGCGGAGTTCCGAGCCGGTGCCGGTTCCGAAGGCCAGGGGCATGGCGCCGAGCATGGCCGCCATGGTCGTCATCATGATGGGGCGGAAGCGCATGAGGCAGGATTCATAGATGGCGTCGCGAGAGCTCATGCCTCCGCGGCGCTCCTGGTCGAGCGCGAAATCGATCATCAGAATGGCGTTCTTCTTCACGATACCGATGAGCAGGATGATGCCGATCAGCGCGATGATGCTGAGCTCGGTCTTGAAGAGCATCAGCGCCAGCAGCGCGCCCACCCCGGCCGAGGGCAGCGTGGACAGAATCGTGATCGGATGGATGTAGCTCTCATAGAGCACACCGAGCACGATATAGACGGCGGTCACCGCCAGAAGGATCAGAATCCATTCGTTGGCCAAAGAGTCCTGAAAGGCCTCCGCGGTGCCGGAAAAACTCCCCTGGACGGTCACCGGCATGCCCATTTCCCGTTCCGCTGCGTCGACGGCGTCGACCGCCTGGCCGAGCGAAACGCCCGGCGGGAGGTTGAAGGAGAGGGTGACCGAGGGGAACTGGCCCTGGTGATTCACCGAGAGGGGCGTGGTGGAGGGCGACAGCCTGGTGAACGCCGACAGCGGGACGCTGTTGCCCGCCGGGGTGCGCACGTAGATCGTCTTCAAGGTATCGGGGGATTGCCAGTACCGGGGCGCCACCTCCATGACCACGTGATACTGGTTCAGCTCGGTGTACATGGTGGACACCTGCCGCTGGCCGAAGGCGTTGTAAAGCGCGTTGTCGATGTCGTTGACCGACAGGCCCAGGCGGGACGCAGTGTCCCGGTCGATGCTGAGCCAGGCCTGGTTGCCGTTGTCCTGCTGGTCGGTGCTGAGGTCGACGATCTCGGGCAGCTTGCGCAGCCGCGCCATCACCTTGGGAGACCACTGGTTGAGCTGCCCGAGATCCTCGCTCTGGAGGGTGTATTGATACGCCGCGCCGCTCATCCTGCCGCCGACGCGGACGTCCTGCACCGGCTGCAGGAAGAGCCTGGCGCCGGGCACGTTGGCGGTCTCGCGCCGGATTCGTGCCATCACCGTTTCGACGCTCACCTTGCGGACATTGAGATCCTTGAGCGCCACGAACATGCGGCCGGTGTTGATTCCTCCGCCGCCGGTGAAGGCCACCACGTTATCGACGGCCGGATCGGACCTCACGGCGCGCACGAAACGAATGGTCTTTTCGCGCATGGCCTGGAACGAGATGTTCTGCTGGGCCTGGATCATGCCCATCATGCGCCCGGTATCCTGCTCCGGGAAGAAGCCCTTGGGCACGATCACGTACAGGTAGACGTTCAGCCCGACCGTGAGGGCCAGCACCAGCATCGTGATGGCGGGATGCCGCAGCACCACGCGCAGGGCGGCGGCGTAAGAATCGAGAACGTGTTGGAAGACCCGCTCGTTCCAACGGTACAGCCAGCCGTGCCGCTGCTCGCGAAGGGACTTCAGGAAGCGCGCGCACATCATGGGCGTGGTGGTGAGCGAGACCAGCAGGGAGACGCCGATGGCGGTCGAGAGCACCACCGCGAACTCGCGGAACAGGCGCCCGACGATGCCGCCCATCAGGAGGATGGGGATGAACACGGCCACCAGCGAAGTGCTCATCGACAGGACCGTAAAGCCGATTTCGCTGGAGCCTTTGAGCGCCGCCTCTAAGGGGTGCATGCCCTTTTCGAGGTAGCGGGTGATGTTCTCGATCACCACGATGGCGTCGTCCACCACGAAGCCGGTCGAGATGGTGAGGGCCATCAGCGACAGGTTGTCGATGCTGTAATCGAGCAGGTACATCACTCCGAAGGTGCCGATCAGAGAGAGGGGCACGACGACGCTGGGGATGGCGGTGGCCCATGGGCTGCGCAGGAACACGAATACCACCAGGATCACCAGGCAGATCGAGATCAGCAGGCTCCACTCGACGTCGTGGATGGAGGCGCGGATGGTGATGGTGCGGTCCATCCCTACGCCCAGCTGAATGGAAGGCGGGATGGCGGCCTGAAACTGCGGCAACAACGCGCGCACGCGATCGACGGTCTCGATGATGTTGGCGCCGGGCTGGCGGAAGACGATGATCAGCACCGAGGGCTTGCCGTTCGACATCCCCGCGTTGCGGAGATCCTCGACCGAATCGACCACCTCGCCCAGATCGGACAGGCGCAGCGCCGAGCCGCCCCGATACGCCACGATGAGCGGTATGTACTGTTTGGCCTTGAGCAGCTGGTCGGTGGTTCTGAGCTGCAGGGAGGTGGCGCCGGTGGTCAGATTGCCCTTGGGACGGTTGGCATTGGCGGCCGCCAGTACGGAGGCGATCTGGTTCATGCCGATGCCGTACTTGTTGACCACGGTGGGATTCAGCTCCACCCGGACCGCGGGCAGGGAACTGCCGCCGACGAAGGCCTGCCCCACGCCCTCCACCTGCGAGAGCTTCTGCTGGAGGACCGACGATGCCACGTCGTACATCTGCGCCTGGTTGGCCACGTCCGAGGTCATGGTCAGAATCAGGATCGGGGCGTCGGCCGGGTTGAGCTTACGGTAGGTGGGATTGCGGGGCAGGTCGGTGGGCA
This sequence comes from Bryobacterales bacterium, assembly GCA_963841635.1. Lineage (GTDB taxonomy): Bacteria > Acidobacteriota > Terriglobia > Bryobacterales > Bryobacteraceae > DASWZN01. The sequence goes on along the minus strand of CAWJDO010000002.1, from coordinate 3,707,339 downwards.
GGTAGCCGCGCGCGGCGTTGATGGCCGCCTGCACGTCGCGCGCGGCGGCGTTGATGTTGCGGCTGAGGTCGAACTGCAGGGTGATGTTGGTGGACCCCAGCGAACTGGTGGAGGTCATCTCGCTGACGCCGGCGATGTGTCCGAGCTGGCGCTCGAGGGGTGTGGCGACGGCGGAAGCCATGGTCTCGGGGCTGGCGCCGGGCAATCCAGCCGAGACGTTGATGGTGGGAAAATCCACCTGCGGCAGCGGCGAGACGGGCAGCAGGCGAAAGGCGATGGCGCCCGAGAGCGCCAGGGCCGCCGTCATCAGCGACGTGCCCACCGGCCTGCGAATGAATGGCGCCGAGAGACCCATGGTTTACTCCGCCAGCGGCAACGCCAGTTGCTCGCCCGCTTGGCCGTGACGGCGGCTCGCGAGCCACTTGCCGAGCCGGTCGAATCCCAGGTAAATCGCCGGGGTGGTAAACAGGGTCAGCGTCTGGCTGAGGATGAGGCCGCCCACAATGCTGATGCCTAGGGGGCGGCGCAGTTCGCTGCCCACGCCCGTTCCCAGGGCCAGCGGGATGCCGCCCAAAAGCGCGGCCATGGTGGTCATCATGATCGGACGGAAGCGCAGCAGACAGGCCTGATAGATGGCCTCCTCGGCCGTCTTGCCCTCGTGCCGCTCCGCCTCCAGGGCGAAGTCGATCATCATGATGGCGTTCTTCTTCACAATGCCGATCAGCAATATGATGCCGATGATGGCCACCACGCCCAGGTCCTCGTGGCACAGCATGAGCGCGATGATGGCGCCCACTCCTGCCGAGGGGAGCGTGGAGAGAATCGTGATGGGATGGATGTAGCTCTCATAGAGCACGCCCAGCACGATATACACGGTGAGGATGGCCGCCAGGATCAGCAGCGGCTCGTTGGCGAGCGAGGCCTCGAAGGCCTCGGCCGTGCCCTGGAATGCCGCCTGAACGCTGGCTGGCATGTGCAGCGAGTCGGAGGCGGCGCGTATGGACTGGACGGCGCCGCCCAGAGATGCCCCGGGCGCCAGGTTGAACGAGAGCGTCACGGAGGGGAACTGCCCCTGGTGGTTGACGGCCACGGGAACCGAAATCGGCTCGGCGCGCGTGAAGGCGCTGAGCGGTGCCTGTCCGCCGCCGGTTGTCGGCACGTAGATGTCGCGCAGAGCTTCCACGCTGTGCTGCCATCGGGGCTGCGTTTCGAGCACCACGTGGTACTGCGTCAACTGCGTGAAGATGGTGGACACTTGGCGCTGTCCGAACGCATCGTAGAGCGTGTCGTCGATCATCTGGGGCGTGATGCCCAGGCGGGAGGCGGTGTCGCGGTCGATATTCAGCAGCAGCCCCAGCCCGTCGTTCTGCTGATCGCTGGCCACGTCGCGCAGGTCGGCGAGCGTCTTCAGCTTCTCGACCAGCCGCGGCGCCCACGCATTCAGCACCACCGAATCGGGCGCTTCGATGGTGTATTGGTACTGCGTCCGGCTGACGCGGTCCTCGACCGTCAGATCCTGCACCGGCTGCATGTAGAGATCGATGCCATAAACGTCGGCCAGCTTGGGCTGCAGGCGGCGGATGATGTCGGAGGCGCTGATGCCGCGCTCCTCGAGCGGCTTGAGCGTGATCTGGATGCGCCCGCCGTTGGGCGTGGTGTTGGTGCCGTCGACGCCGATGAACGAGGAGACGGTCTCAACCGCCGGGTCCTGGAGAATCACCTTGGCCAGTTCCTGCTGCCGCTCGGACATGGCCGCGAACGAGATTGCCTGTGGGGCTTCGGAGATACCCAGGATCACGCCGGTATCCTGCACCGGGAAGAAGCCCTTGGGGATCACGACGTAGAGGACGATGGTGGCGGCCAGGGTCGCGACGGCCACCAGGATGGTCTCGGTCTGGTGTCTCAGGACGAAGCGCAGGCCGGTGCCGTATTTCTCGATCACGCGGTCGAAGACCAATTCGGACCAGCGGTAGAAGCGGCTCTGTTCGCGCTCCGGAGTGTGCCGCAGGATGCGGGCTGCCATCATGGGCGTCAGGGTGAGCGACACCAGCGCCGACATGATGATGGTCACCGCCAGGGTCACGGCGAATTCACGGAACAGCCGGCCTACGATATCGCCCATGAACAGCAGCGGAATCAGCACCGCGATCAGCGACACGGTCAGCGAAACGATGGTGAATCCAATCTCGCCCGCGCCCTTGAGCGCCGCCTGAAGCGGAGGCTCGCCCATTTCGATGTAGCGCGAGATGTTCTCGATCATGACGATGGCGTCGTCGACAACGAAGCCGGTCGAGATGGTGAGCGCCATCAGCGAGAGGTTGTCCAGGCTGTAGCCCAGCAGGTACATGACCGCGAAGGTGCCGACCAGCGACAGGGGCACGGCCACGCTGGGAATGACGGTGGCCGAGAAGCTCCGCAGGAACAGGAAGATCACCATCACCACCAGGGCGACGGTGAGCATCAGCGAGAACTCGACGTCCCGGACCGAGGCTCGGATGGTGGTGGTGCGGTCCGAGATGATCGACACCTGGATCGAGGGCGGTAGCGAGGCGCGCAGGATCGGCAGCACCTTCTCGGTTCGATCCACCACGCTGATGATGTTGGTGCCGGGCTGGCGCTGGATGTTCAGAATCACCGCCGGCGTGGTGCCCACCCAGGCGGCCTGCTTCACGTTCTCGGCGCTATCGACCACCTGCGCGACGTCGGAGAGGCGCACCGGGGATCCCTTGCGGTAGGCGACGATGATGGGCGCGTAGGCGCTGGCGCTCAGTAGCTGGTCGTTGGCGCCGATGGTCCAGGACTGCTGCGGCCCGTCGAAATTCCCTTTGGCCTGATCGACGTTGGCCTGGCCGAGCGAGGTGCGCAGATCCTCCAGGCTCATTCCGAAGGAGGCGAGCGCGGTCGGGTTGGCTTGCACGCGCACGGCTGGGCGCTGGCCGCCGCTGATGCTTACCAGTCCCACGCCCGACAACTGCGAGATCTTCTGCGCCAGGCGCGTGTCGGCCAGCTCTTCCACCTGGGGCAGGGGAAGGGTGTCGGAGGTGAGGGCCAGGGTCAGAATAGGCGCGTCGGCCGGGTTGGTCTTGCTATAGATGGGTGGATTAGGGAGGTCTCGCGGCAGATAAGTGGAAGCCGCGTTGATGGCGGCCTGCACTTCCTGCTCGGCCACGTCGATATTCAGATCGAGTGTGAACTGCAACGTGATCACCGAACTGCCGAAGGAACTGATGGAGGTCATCTGGCTCAGGCCGGGCACCTGGCCGAACTGGCGCTCGAGCGGCGCGGTGATGGAGGAGGCAATTACTTCCGGGCCGCCGCCCGGATAGAAGGTCTGCACCTGGATGGTAGGGTAATCCACCTGCGGCAGGGCGGAGACGGGCAGTTGCTTGTAAGCGACGATCCCGACCAGTACCAGGGCGCACATCAGTAGCGAGGTCGCCACCGGGCGCAGAATGAAGGCTCGCGACGGGTTCAAGCTGCCGGACCTCCCGCGGGCCGCCGGGAGCCTCCGCCGGGGCGGTTCCCGACCGGCGCTCCGGTGGGCGTGCGCACCGAGACCTTGCTGCCCGGCTGTAACTTATCGGCACCGTCGATGACGACGTTCTCCCCGACCTCGATCCCGCTGTCGATCGACGTGTTGCCGCCTTCGCTGACCCCGGTGGTCACCACTTTTACGGCGGCTGTGTTATCGGGACTGACCACGTAGGCATAGGTCCCCTGGGCGCCGCGCTGGATCGCCACCGAGGGCACGATCACCTGCTTGCGCTTCACCTCCACCAGCAGCCGCACGTTGACGAACTGCTGGGGAAATAGCATGCCGTCGCGGTTCTCGAAGACGGCCCTGAGCTTCAGGGTGCCGGTGGTCTGGTCGATCTGGTTGTCGGTGGTCAGCAGGGTTCCCGAAGCCAGCTTGCGCGACTTGTCCCGATTGTAGGCATCCACAGTCAGCCTGGCGCCGGAGTGAAGCTTCTGGAGGACCGGCTGGAGGCTATCTTCCGGGAGCGTGAAGATGACCGTGATGGGCTGCATCTGGGTGATGACCAGCAGAGGATTGGCGTCCGAGGCGTGGACGATGTTGCCCGGGTCGACCAGACGCAAACCGATGCGCCCGCCGATGGGCGCGGTGATGTGGCAATAAGCGATCTGCAGCTTGGCGTTGTCGATGGCGCCCTGGTCGGTCTTGATCGCGGCCTCGTCCTGCTTCACCGTCGTCGCCTGAGTGGCGAGCTGTTGCTCGGGGATGGCATCCTGCGCCAGCAGCGTCTTGTAGCGTGTCAGGTCTACGTTGGCGTTGGACAGCAGCGCCTGGTCGTGAGCCATCTGGCCCTCGGCCTGTTCGAGCATCACGTGGAAAGGCCGCGGGTCGATGTCGAGCAGAACGTCGCCCACATTGACGAACTGGCCCTCCTTAAAGTACACGTTCATCAACTGGCCGTCGACCCGGGTGTGGACGCTGACCGTGTAGAACGGCGTGACGGAACCCAGTCCCTCCAGGTAGACGGGGATGTCGCCGCGTACCGCCGGGGCGACGGCCACCGGAACCATCATCGACCTGCCCATCCGCCCCGCGGCGCCGCCGGGCGCCTGTGCGTGGGTCTGCCTCGACTGGATCAGCCATACGGCCGCCCCCGCGGCGATCAGGATGAGCAGCCACACCCAACGGCCGCCGTGCTTCTGGGGAACTTGTTGTTTCTGGGTAACTTGAGTGCTAGTGTCCATACGCTGGCTTGCGCCACATTCCATTCTTTCTCATAGGAACCAACGACCGGACCGACTGGCGGGCCGTGCGGTCAAAGAGAGCTTCTTGAATTTAGGGACGACCGCCCATCCCCAAAGGGTTACGCGCCGGACTCGGTTTTGAGATCCTGTAAAGGATTGTAAACCATCGCGGATTCCGTAACCGGGCCGGCGGTGGCGCGCGCCTAAGGATCTAGAGCCCCCAAAATGTATCGAAGAGCGAGGTTTCGGATCTGTTGCTGCATCCTATCAATCGGCATCGCGGCAGCTTCGCTACAGGCGCAAAGCGGCGTGGTGAAGTCCGGGAATCAACCGATTCCGGGGGCTACGGTCACGGCCACCCAGGGCGCCACGAAGACCGAAGCGGTGACGGACCAGGGCGGGCGGTACACGCTGCCCCCACTGGCGGCGGGCGAATGGGCCATCGAGGTCACCATGTTTGGGTTCGCGCCCGCGAAGAAGCAGTTGACGGATCCGGAGCCGTCGCGCCAGCTCGACTTCAACCTCAGCCTGAAGGAATCCGAGCTGGCGGCTCGCATAGGCCGGTTCGCGGGCGCGGGGGGCCAGAACGGCAACCAGATCGAATCGCAGATTCAGAACGAGGTGAGCGCCAGCGAGGCTCCGCAGGCGGCGCCGGCCGGGGCGGGGAGCAACGAGAACGTCCTCATCTCGGGCAGTCTGAGCCAGGGACTGCAGTCCGGTGCGGCGCCTGACTTCGCCCTGTTCCGGGGCGGGCCGGGAGGCATGCAGGACGGGCAGACGCCGAACGCGCCCGGATTCGGCCAGAACGGGCAGGGCGGTCCGGGTGGCCCCGGCGGCGGGTTTGGGGGGCCGGGAGGCAGGGGCGGATTCGGAGGTGGAGGCGGAGGGCGCGGCGGTTTCGGAGGCGGTGGCGGCGGGCGTCCCGGCGGCCGAGGACCGGGACAGGGACGACCCGGCGGGGCGCAGTTCGGCAATCGCCGTCCGCCGAATGAAATTCACGGGATGTTGTTCGGCACGCTGGCCAACTCGGCGCTGAACGCGAAGCCGTTCTCGATCACCGGCCAGGACATCGCGCAGCCTTCTTACTCGCAGGCCCGGTTCGGAATGGTTCTGGGAGGCCCGCTGGTGATCCCGAAGGTGGTGAAGGATACGTCCACATTCTTCTTCCTCACCTACTTCGCTACGCGCGCCAAGAATCCGTACACCTTTGTCGGGACCGTGCCGACCGCGCTCGAGCGCACGGGCAATTTTACCGAGTTGCCCGCCGGGCAGCCGCTCGCCGGCACCGTTCTGCCCGCCAGCAGCATCAGCCCCACCTCGCAGCGGCTGCTCAACTACTTCCCGCTGCCGAACCAGCCCGGGTTGCTGAACAACTACGCACTGCAAGCCTCCGTGCCGCAGGACAGCGACAATTTCGGCTTTCGGGTCATGCGCAACATCACCAGGAAAGACCGGCTCGCCTTCCACATTGGCTATCAGCGGCGCGATGGCGACACCTCACAACCGTTCGGCTTCCTGGACACGAACAGCGGGAGCGGAGTGACTACCGATCTCGGTTGGACTCGGACCTTTTCGCCCACGCTGGTCAGCACCGCGCGCGTCACCTTCAACCGCAACGTAAACCAGGGCACGCCGTTTTTCGCCAACGGCGCGGACGTGGCCGGCGAGATCGGCATCCAGGGGACGTCCACCAATCCTCTCAATTTCGGCCCGCCGACTCTGAGTTTTGCAGGTTCGAACTTCGCCTCGTTGTCGGACGGCAGTCCGGTGCTGACGCGCAACCAGAGCCAGGGCGGGAGCGAGAGCCTGGTGGTAGTCCACGGCACGCATACCTTCACGTTTGGCGGGCAATACACGCGCAACGACTGGAATACGACCAGCGATCCGAACGGGAGGGGCACGCTCAACTTCACCGGGCAGGCGACGAGTTTGGGGAACTGCCCGCTCGGTCAGGCCTGCGGCTTTGACTTCGCCGACTTTCTGCTCGGGCTGCCGCAATCGGCCTCGATTCGCTTTGGCGAGAGCAGCTATTTGCGACAGAACGCCTGGAATGCCTACGCCATGGACGAGTGGAAGTTGGGGACGAATCTCACGCTCAGCCTGGGCGTCCGGTACGAGCTTTTCGTGCCGGTTGAGGAGAAGTACGGCCACATCGCGAACCTGGCGATCGCGCCCGGCTTCACGAGCGCTTCGGTCGAGACGCCGGCCACGAGCGGGGTTCCGACGGGTCTGATCAACACGGACTACAACAACTTTTCGCCGCGGCTGGGACTGGCGTGGAAGGTTTCGAAGCTCAAGCGCTCCACGATTGTCCGGCTGGGTTATGGGATCTACTACAACGGCCAGTCCTATATCGGGCTGGGCCGCAACCTTGCTCAGCAGCCGCCTTTTGCGATATCGCAGAGCGTGAACAGCACTCCGGTGAATCCGCTGACGATCGCAACCGCCTTCCTGGGCACCACGGTGCCGGGCACGGTCACGAACACCTACGCGGTGGACCCGAATTACCGCACCCCTTACGCGCAGACGTGGAGCGTGAGCGTTCAGCACGACCTCGCGGCGGGATTCTTTACCGAAATCGGCTACCTGGGCACCAAGGGCACGCGGCTGGACGTCCTGGTGACGCCCAACCAGGGACCGCCGGGCACCGGCTTCCGCAGCCAGGTCTATACTTACGACAGCTCGGTGGGCGATTCCATTTACCACGCGCTGCAGGCACGGTTGCAGCGGCGCTTCCGGCACGGGATCTCGATGCAGGCGCTCTACACGTTCTCGAAATCGATCGACAATTCGTCGAGCTTTGGCGGCGCTGGGAACACGGTGGCCCAGAACTGGCTGGACCTGGCGGCGGAGCGGGGCCTATCGAGCTTCGATCGCCGGCAAGTTCTGACGATGAACTGGGTGCTGACCTCGCCTCTGGGAACCGACGGCTCGCGGGTGAGTCCCAGCAGCTTTGCCGGGAAGGTGTTCAAAGACTGGCAGCTCAGCGGCGGTCTCACGGCTGAAACGGGCACGCCGCTGACGGCGCGGGCAGGTGGCAGCAGTCTCGGACTAGCGGCTACTGGGGGCGTGGGCAGCGGACGTGCCGAGGCTACCGGCGAGAGCATTTCTTCGGGGGCCGGCTTCTTTAACCCGGATGCGTTCACGCTGCCGCCCGCTGGCGAGTTCGGCGATGCCGGGCGCAACACGATTCCCGGTCCCGGAATGGTTTCCTTGAACCTTGGGTTTGGGCGCTCGGTGCAACTGGGCGACTCGCGGCGCCGCATCGAACTGCGCCTGGAAGCCAATAACGTGCTCAATCACGTGAATTACACCAGCGTCTACACCACCGTGGGCGCGGTGAACTATGACACGGTGGCGGCGGCCGGTGCGATGCGCTCGGTGACCGCCGTGCTGAGGTTCCGGTTTTGAAACCACTCGCATGCATTCTCGCCATGCTTCTGGCGGCCCCGTCCGGGCTGCCTCAAGCGCAGCCGACGTTTTCGACGACGGCTAACATCGTCGTTGTGAACGTGACCGTGCTCGGCAAGGACGGCCAGCCGATCGAGAGCCTGAAGAAGGCCGACTTCACCGTGCTCGAGGACGGCAAGCCGCAGCACGTACAGTCCTGCGAGCTGCAGCGGCTGGATACGCAGCCACTGCCGGCGATCGAGGCGCCTACGACCCAGCGCGTCCTACAGAACCGCGGCGAACCGTCCGCGCCCGCGGCCGAGCCGACTCCGACTCCGCAGGTGCAGGATCACCGGCTGATCGTGATGCTGTTCGATTTCTCCTCGATGGCGTCGGCCGAACAGGTCCGGGCAGTGAACGCCGCGATGCAATTCCTCAGGACCAAGATGACGCCGAGCGACCTGGTGTCGGTCATGGTCTTCGGGAGCAGCCTGAAGACGGTGCAGGACTTCACCAGCGACCGCGACCTGCTGATCGCCACCCTTCAGCGGTTCCACGTCGGCGAAGGGAGCGAACTGGCGTCGCTCGCCGACACAGGCGCGGACTCGGAAGACCAGAGCGGGCTCTTCGTGGCCGATGAGACGGAATTCAACATCTTCAATACCGACCGTAAGCTGGCGGCTCTGGAGAATGCCGCGCGGCGGCTGGCCTATTATCCGCAGAAGAAGGCGCTGGTCTACATTTCGAGCGGCGTCGAGAAGACCGGCGTCGACAATCAGTCGCAGCTTCGCGCCACGGTCAACGCGGCGGTGCGGGCGAACGTGGCTTTCTACACGATCGACGCGCGCGGGCTATCGGCGCAGGTGCCGGGCGGCGATGCGAGCCAGGCCGGCGCCGTGGGGTCGCGCCTCTATAGCGGAGCGGGTCAGGCGGCGCTGCGCGACAGCTTTCACAACCAGCAGGAGACGCTCGATTCGCTGGCAGCCGATACGGGCGGAAAGGCGCTGCTCGATTCCAACGATTTGACCATCGGAATGGTGCAGGTGCAGAAAGACATTCGCAGCTACTACATGCTCACCTATGCCAGCACCAACACGGCCGAGGATGGCCGCTACCGGCGCATACAGGTGCGGCTGGCCCCCGCGTTCGCCGGCATGAAGCTCAAGCTGGACTACCGGCAGGGATATTACGGCCCTGTGGCCTTCGCGCGCATGAAGGGCGAGGACAAGGAAACGCAGCTCACCAGCGCTCTCGAGAGCGACAGCGCCGTCACGGATCTCCCGATCGCGGTCGAGATCGACTATTTCCGGCTGGCCAAAGGCAAGTATTTCGTGCCCATTTCGGTCAAGATGCCCGGATCCGCCTTGTCCTTCCACAATAAGGGCCAGAAGGCGGCCACGGAGCTCGATTTCATGGCGCAGGTGCGGGACGCGCGCGGGCAGCCGGCCTCGACGGTGCGCGACACCATCCCCCTGAAGCTGGATCAGGCCACCGCCGGCCAAGTGGGACGCAGCCAGGTGGAATACGACACGGGCGTGACGCTGGGGCCGGGGAAATACACCCTGAAGTTCGTAGCGCGCGAGAATGGCGAGGGGCGGCTGGGCACCTTCGAGGCGCCGTTTACGGTTCCCGACCTGAGTTCGGGGGGTACGCTGCGGCTGAGTTCCGTCGTTCTAAGCAACCAGACGCAGCCACTCAGCCAGATTGCCGGAGTCCGGAACGATAAGAAGCTGCTGGCGCAGAATCCGCTGGTCACCAGTGCGGGGCAGAAGATCGTGCCTAACGTCACGCGGGTGTTTCGCCCAGGGCAGAATCTTCATGTATATCTCGAGGTTTACGACCCCGGGGCACCGGCAAACCTGCCTCCGAACGTCCACCTGGCTGGCGTGACGGCCGATATGGCGCTATACCAGGGGGGCCAGAAGATCCTGGAGACCCAGCCGGTCCGGGTTATGCGCCCCGAAGCCAAGCGCGAGGGTACGATTCCGCTCAATCTGAACGCGCAGACGTCCAGCCTGAAGCCGGGCGAGTACATTTGTCAGGTGAACGTCATCGACGAGTTGGGGCGGAAGTTCGCGTTTCCGCGGACTTCGCTGGTCATTTTGCCGGCCGGGGAGCCCGCGACGCCGTGACGGCTCGGAGGGGTCCGGTGCCCCCGCGCGACCTCCAGGTCCGCCCCACTCCCTAAAGATCTGTGCAGGGCTGCCGATGTATGGCAGGCTGCAAATGCGCATCCTATGGGGAACCTCAGAAGCGAGTGGCGTCACTGCCGGGGAGCGGCAGACGCTGCCCGAGATCTGCCACTGCGAAATCGAGACCGTCGCGGGAGCCGCCGCGGCGCTCGAAGCGGCGCGCGGTGGGTCCTATGACGCGGTCGTCGCCGAGTTCCCGATGTCGGAATGGAGCGCTGAAGAGTGGCTCGAGGAGCTTCGGCGCGTCAACCGGTCCTTGCCCGTAATCATCCGCTACCCGAGCGGCTCGTTCTCTGAGGCGGTGCGGTTGACCAAGCTCGGGGCCTACGATTTCCTGGGCGCAGGGACCGCGGTCGAAGACACAGCCCGTGCCGTCGAGCGGGCCCTTTCGGAGCAGCGCGCGCGTACGCTGGCACTGGCCGGGAAGTCCGATCCGGCTCCATGGAAGCGTCTGCTGGTGGGCGAAAGCCGGCCGATCAAGACCATCGAAGGGATCATTCGTATGGTCGCGCCGCGCCGCGCGACGGTTCTCATCACGGGAGAGACGGGAACCGGCAAGGAAGTCGCCGCGCGCGCCATACACGCCGCCAGCGGCCGCGGCCACCTGCCCATGGTGGCGATCAACTGCAACGCGCTGCCGGCCACGCTGCTCGAGGCCGAGTTGTTTGGACACGTGAAAGGAGCCTTCACCGGGGCGATCGCGCAACGGGTGGGCCGGTTCGAGCTGGCGCATCGCAGCACGCTGTTTCTGGACGAAATCGGGGACATGCCCCTCGATCTCCAGGCCAAGCTGCTGCGGGTGATCCAGGAACGCGAGTTGCAGAGGCTGGGGAGTTCGGACACGCTGAGGCTGGATGTGCGCATCATCGTCGCCTCCAACAGCGACCTGGCAGCGGGCGTGCGCCAGGGCACATTCCGCGAGGATCTCTACTACCGGCTCAACATCGTTCCCCTGCGCATGCCACCGCTGCGGGAGCGCATTTCCGACATTCCTCTGCTGGTCCACCATTTCATCGACAAGGTCTGCAAGAGCGAAGGCATCGCAGCCAAGCGGGTCACGGAAGGCGCCCTCGAACGCCTGTGCGGACACGCCTGGCCAGGTAACGTGCGGCAACTGGAGAACGCGGTCGAGATGGCCATAGCGATGAGCGGAGAAGAGGAGGTGCTGTATCCCAGCGATTTCCCCCTGCCGTCTCCCTCGGAAGGCAAGCCGGTGCCGATTTCGACCGCGACCTCGATTCGCCTCCCCGACGACGGGCTGGATTTCGAGCGTACGGTCAGCCGCATCGAACGCAGCATCCTCACTCAGGCGCTCGAGCGCACCGGCGGGAACAAAAAGGCGGCGGCCTTGATGCTGCGGCTCAAACGGACCACGCTATCGGCGAAACTCAAGAGCCTCGAGGCGGCCGCGGTCTGAAGGCGCCGCCGCCCGGTATGCCTGGACGATGAATCGCCGCGGAGCGGGCCCGACGTAGTCGAACGGGTAGCAGGTGACTAGCGTGAGCGTAGGTCGGGCGGCGGCGTCGAGGACCGCGGTGTCGTCCGGACCGACGATTCGCGTTGCGTCCACGACATACTCATACGCGCCCTGGAGGGTATCGATCTCAATGGCGTCGCCCTTGCGGATGTCGCGCAGGCCGCGGAAGAACGTGTCGCGATGCGCCGCGAGGCCTACGTTGCCCCCGCTTCCGAACAACGGCGTCCCTTCGATGTGGCCGACCGCCCGACGCAAGGTGGTTGTCGTGGTGCCGTTGACGATCATGGCGCGCACGCCGATGCGCGGGATTTCGATGCGTCCGATCGGGGCGCCCGGGGGCAGGGCGGCGGGAACCGTGCGGGGGGCCGGCATCCGTTGGAGTGTGCGGTCGAAGGACCACATCTCATAGGCCTGATAGGCGCGCCGCTCGAGATAAACGCAGGCGTAGACGCCCAGGAGCACCGCGGCGGCGGAGAACAGGAGGATCTCTGCCACGCGCATGGCCGCCTTCACTGGTTCCCTCCCGTGGAGGCGCGAGCGGGTGCGGGAGCCTGGTAACCGGCTCGCGTCCGCACCGCCAGTTCGTGCCCACTGGTGGGCTCGGTCACGGTCACGCGGATGTGGTGATAGCGGCCATCGTGGGCATCGGCGGCGGGCGCGTACGTGATGGTGTACTGGCTGCGGAGTACCTTGGCGACATGCGCCAGAATGTCAGGCAGATCGCGGGGACTCTCGGGGAAAAACGCCTCGCCTCCGGTAGGCCTCGCCAGCTGTTTCAGCACCGCGGGGTTGCGATCCGGATCGTCCGCGTCGTAGAGACCGATGGCATACACGATCGCTTCGGAGTGCTGGAGCGCTTCCTTCGCCTCGCGCAGACGATGGCGGCTTGCGTTGTCGCCCCCATCGCTCACCACGATGAGGGCCTTCTTGTCGCGAGTGCCGCGGGAGAGATGCTCCGAGGCCGCCACCACGGCGTCGTAGAGCGCCGTCTTGCCCTGGCAGGGCAGTTTCAGAAAAGCGTCGCCCAGCCGGTCCGGGTTAGCCGAGAATGTTTCGGACAGGCCGAAGGAGACTTTCTCGTTGAAGTTCACCACGAAGGCCTGGTCCTCGGGATTACTCAGGCGCACGAAACTCAGCGCCGCCAGGATGGCGCTCGCTCGCTTCGGCAGCATGCTGGTGCTGCTATCCATCACCAGTCCAACGGTCAGCGGGATATCGCGGTAGAAAAAGTCGTGAACCGTCTGCAGCCGCCCGTCGTCGTAGACCCGGAAAGACTCTCTGGTAAGGTTGGGAACGATGCGATCCTGACGGTCGACGACCGTCACCGGCAATACGACACGGTCGACATCGGTGGAAATCCGAAACGCGCCCTCTGGCGGGGCCGGTTCAACCTGGGCGAGCCCCATCCCAGCCGCGAGAAAAATCCCCACGGCCACCCTCTGGCACTGCATGGTAGTCCTCGACGGCTCCCGGATGCACCGGAGCCGTCTTTATTGTCGCTCAACCTGCCGCAATTGCCCAAAAGGCCGCAAACTCAACAAGGCGCGCCCGGCGGGCGGCGCATAGCATAATGAACCTTATGGTGATGCGTGCTTCGCCGAGTTCCGTCGCCGCCGTGGCCGCCCTTGTTGCGGTGTCGGTGGGCGCGCAGGTCATTATGTTCGAGTCCGGCGGCCTGCGGTATCAGACGCTCAGCAAAGGTGGAATCACCATTATGTTTGCGCACCTGCCGGCGCAACTGCACGACTACCAAATCATCCAGGTGGGCGTGTCCAACGGGTCGACGGACAAATTCACGATTCGTCCGGGCGACTTCATCTTCGAGCAGTCCGGGGGGACCCGGCTCTACGCCACCCCCGCCAAGGTGGTGGTCGAGCGTATGCTGGAGCACGCCACGCGAACCGACGTTATCAAGCTTATCTCCACTTATGAAAACAGCCTGAACGGCGTATCCCGTTTTCGCTCCACCAACGGGTACGAGGCACGGCGCCAGAATTACCTGGCCGAGATCGGCTCGGCAAAGGTCAAAGCAGCGGCGGCGGCATCCGCAATTGCGCTGATCGACACGCGATTGGAGCCTGGCGAATCCACCGATGGGGCCGTCTTTTTCGCCGCGCCCTCGAAGACGCTGGGTCCGGGACGTCTACTGGTGCATGCCGCAGAGCACATTTTCGAGTTTGACTTCGCAACCCCGGCTGCGGCCAAGGCCTTGCAGCGCCGGGCGCCGGAGAGTCCGAACTCGTCGAAGCCGTAGCGGGAGCGCGGGGGGGCAGGGGGGGAGATCCGCTTTGCGCCCGCGATTATGCTCTCCACATCCACAGTACTTCTTTCTGTAAGACATCCGCATTACGCACAATCCGCGATCCAAAACAGTTAAAGTTCCACAAGATATTCCAGTTTGCAGGCGCCGGATAATTGTTTCTGAATTTCCATGTGAAGAGCCGTTAACGCGCATCCGATCTCCCGCGTTCGTGACCTTTGCGGGGAACGAGACACCCAGAAGCCCCTCAGTTGTGGGGTGGCGTTGGCAGTGCTGCAGGTGCGGGCGGTTGAGGGGGCCAGGATTCGCGGTCACACGATAGCAGATATTTTCCACGCCTTAGTTTCAGACCTTTACGGAACTTGGACCCGGCCTGCTCGGGTCCGCGCAGGCTAGTCTCGCAGTCGAAGGGTGCCGGCAAGGCGCCTCAAGGAGACGACACCATGGATAGCGATCCGATCATCATCATCACCAAGATTTGGTTCTAGGCGTACCAGCGCCGGGCTTTCCGGCCACTATTACGACTTCTGGTCGTACCACTACGCAAATTGTAGGACATTCGCAAAACTGAGGCAGTAACTCCTCGCCTCTCTGGTATTATTCCTTGGTGGTTACTCCGCTGTGAGTTGCCACCAAGGAACGCCAGCCCTTCCGTTCCGACTTTTTCCCTCGAGACCAGACTGTGCGAACTTGGCAATCCAAGTCGATTTTGGTTTGTTTTGTCCTGCTGCCGGCCGTCGGCTCTGTAGGCCCGCGAGGGCAGGGCGCCGAACAATTGGCCAGCAGCCGGAAGTTCGCCGAAAAGTCCGCCTTCTCCTTTCTTCGATCACGCGCGGCCGAGTTGTACCGCGGCGGCCGCTACGTCGAAGCAAGCCGGCTGTACCACGAGGCCTACGAGCAAGCGATGCGGGAAGGGGAGTACAGGTCCGCCGCGCATTTCCTGAACGATGGCGGCGCCGCTCTTCTATCGAGTTTTTCGTATCGGGAGGCGATGCGCACCTTTTTGGATGCACGCCGGTTGTCGGAGCGGCAGGGGGACCGCGAAACGAGCGGTATGGCGTCGCTCAACCTTGCGTCTCTTTATCTATTGATGGGCGACCAGGCGGCGGCAGCGATTGAGGCACGGCGCGCGGTAGAAGATCTGGATAGTGTGCCGGGCTCGGCGTATCGCGGCGAGGGCTTGGCACAGTTGGCCCGCCTTAAGTCGCGGGAAGAGGGTTTGAAGGAGGCGCAGCCGCTGTTTTTGGCGGCGGCTCAGGTGGCGGACGCTCAAGGGGACATCGCGTTAAAAGCCCGGGTGATCAATCAGCTCGGGCTGGAGTATCTAAATATGGGACGGTTAAGCGAAGCGGATCGGGCTCTGACGGAGGCGTTTCGGCTCCGCCTGCTCAGCCACGACCGCGACATCGGCCAGTCCTACTATCCCCTTGGATTGTTGAGAACCGCCCAGCGCGACTTCGGTTCCGCCGAAGCCCTGCTGGAGCGGGCGATCGCGGCCGGAGAGCGAAATCCCGGCCGCGTGCCCAACTGGCTGGACTATCACGCACGCGGCCAGTTGCGGATGGCTGAAGGCCGGCTGCCCGAAGCGGTTCAGGATTTCCGGCACTCTCTTACTCTGGCCAGGCAGTGGCGGCTGGAGGCCCTTCCCTCGGACTCGGTTCGGCTCAGCACCGGAGTCGGACTGGCCCAACTCTATTCCTCCTTCATAAGGGCGGCAGGCGCGCTGTATGAGCAAACCGGGCAGGAGGCGCTGGCGCGGGAAGCGTTTGAGGCGGCCGAGGAACTCCGGGCCGCTACACTGCGGGGCTCCGATGGCTGGGGCTCCGGTTGGCGCACCAGGCTGCCGGGGGAGTACCACGAGACTGTGCGGCAACTGCGCGCCGCGCGCGCCAGCATGGAGAGGGAGCCGTCCGGTCCCGGCCGCGACGATGCCCTCAAGCTGCGGCAGCGGCTGGCCGAGATGGAGGCGCAGGCCGGGGCGCCGGCGAATCCGGATAGTGTGCGCGAACTTCTCCCGGAAGTCATTCGTGCACTCGCTCCATCGGGAGCGCTGATCAGCTTCCATCTGGACGATCCTCATTCCTACTCCTGGACGGTCACCCGACGGAGCTTCAAACTCCGACAGCTCGCGGGGGCACGGCAGCTTCGGCCGCTGATCCGCGATTTCTCCGCTGCGGACGGAAGCGGCTCTCCAGAATCGACGGTGATGGGAGCGCGCCTGTACCGTGAGCTGTTCCCGCAAAATGCGGGCGGTGCGGAGTCCCAACGTCACTGGCTGCTGGCGGCGGGTAGCGGGCTCATGGACCTGCCGTTCGCGTCGCTGGTGGTGGGACAGGGGCAGGGAAGGCCGAGGTTTCTGATCGAGCGCCATTCCCTGACGGTCTTACCGGCGGCTTATCTCCTGGTAGCGGATCGAGGATCGCGGAACCACCGCGACGCCCCCGGCCCGTTCCTGGGCGTCGGAGATCCGATTTACAACACCGCGGATCCACGGTGGAGACAGCACGGCGGCAGCGGCTCGGCGAACGAACTTCCGCGCCTCGCGGCAAGCGACGTGGAAATCCGGACGTGCGCGCGCGCCTGGCGCTGTGCCTCCGCTCCGGTGCTGCTCGAGGGCGTGTCGGCGACGCGCCAGATGCTGGCCTCCTCGCTCGAGAGCGAACCGGGTGTAATTCACATGGCAGTACATGTGGTTCGCTCGGCCGACGATCCGCCCCGCCCTTTGATCCGGCTGAGCATGTTGCCGGACGGCGATCCGGATTACCTGGGCGCCGAAGATATCGCGGTCTGGCATTTGCGAAAGCCCGCCATCGTCGTCATGAGCGGCTGCGCGTCGGGGCGCGCCGAGGCGCAGGCAGCGGTTTTCATGACGTTCGGCGGGCCGTCGGATCCGCTGGGCATGCAGGATTCCGGACTGGTGGGGCTGGCGCGGGCCTGGTTGGCTGCCGGGGCGAGCGCGGTTGTGGCGAGTCACTGGTCCACTCCGGACGATACCGGAGAATTGTTCCGTTCTTTTTACAGCCATTTAAACGCGGATGGCGGCGCCGATGTGGCCACCGCCCTCGCACGCGCACAAATCGACATGATCGAATCCAACTCCTGGCGTTCCGCGCCGGGACAGTGGGCCGCCTATTTTGTAATTGGGAGAGACTAAGATAATGCTAGAAGCGGTTGAAGAAAGCACTGCAAGAGACCCGGTGAGCGCTGGCGCAACGGCGGTATCACCGAACTGGCGCCGATTGGTCGGCAAGATCCGCGCCGGCGACCCCGTAGGCATGGAAGAGTTGTACGGGGTGTTCTCCAGAGGCGTGCGTTACTATTTGTGCCGTCAACTCGGGCCTCAGGAGCTCGAAGACAAGGTGCATGACACCTTCCTGATCGTGGTACAGGCGATCCGCCGCGGCGAGTTGCGGGAGCCGGACCGGCTGATGGGCTTTGTCCGGACCATCGTGCGGCGGCAGGTAGCCGCCTACATCGATAACGCGGTGCAGACGCGAAGGGAACAGGCAGGCCTGGAGTCGGGCCTGGCAGTTTCCGACGACCGCAGCAATCCCGAGCAGGATGCAATCTCGCGGCAGCGAACCGAAATCATGCTGGGGATTCTCCAGAAACTGAGCAGGAGGGACCGCGACATCCTCACGCGGTTTTACCTCATGGGCCAGTCCCAGGAACGGATCTGCGCGGAGATGTGTTTGAGCGACACCCAGTTCCGCCTCTTGAAGTCGCGGGCGAAGGCGCGCTTCGGCGAGTTGGGCAAACGGAGTCTGCGGCGCCACGCTTTTCCTGTATTATTGGGGATGACTGCGCGGGAAGCGCAGTGAAGGAGGGCCTCCCATTTCGCCCATGAAGACCGGTGGGCACGCGTCCGAGGACGCCCTGGAACGGTTTTGTCTCGGATCGGCCTCCGCTGCGGAACTCGAAGGTATCGAGAGCCATTTACTGGCCTGCACGGCTTGCCAGGATCGCCTGCGCGAGACGGAGAAGTACGTGAGGACCATGCAGCAGGCCACAGCGCAGGCGGTGGCTGACCGGCTGGCCCGCGAGACCCGCTGGCGGGAGTTGCGAGAGTGGATTGTCCGTTCGCTTCCCGCCACCGCGATCGCCGGGGCAGTGGCGCTGGCGTTGATATGGGGGTTCTCGCCCTCTACCGGCCCAGCGCCGGCGACGACCCCGATGGCCGTGGCCCTCGACCTGGCACGCGGGGACGAGAGCCCGCGCGCTCATGCGCCACCACTCCGGCCGCTCGCGCTCAGCCTCGACCTCAGAGGCGTAGCCGCGCTCGATTCCTACCAGGTGCGGATCGTGGACTCCCGTGGGGGTGGTGTGTTGAGCGCGACTGCGAAGCCCGATCGCGAGCGGCTCGGCGTGCCCGGTTCCGTTCGGCTCGGCCGCGGAACCTACTGGGTGCGGCTGTACGATCCTTCCGAGCCGCAGACTCCGCTCCGGGAGTACGGCCTGGCGATCGAATAGCCCCGCTTCAGAACACGCGGCGTGTGAGCCGGGCGGGATTGAACTTGGCGGTGTCGGCCACCGCCATCACGGCCATCACGCCGGCCTGCACGGGATCGGTCACGACGAAATCGGCCGCGTCCGGCACGCTCCCCGCCATGTTCAGGCTGACCACCAGCAGTCCTTGCGCGCGCACTTCGCGCACCGCCTGCTCGATCTCGCCTCCCATCAGGGAACCCGCCAATACCAGAGCGCGCGCGCGCGGCAGGCGCGATACGGCGCGGACCGCATCCGCCAACTGGCGCTCGCCGACCAGTGGGATGGTGTCCACGGAGATGTGCTCGCCACGGATGTTGTGGCGGTCGGCTTCCGAGATGGCGCCGATGGCGACCTGCCCCACCTGCGCACCGCCGCCCATGATGATGATCCGCTTCCCGTAGATCTTGTGGAGCGTCTGGACCTGCGTCGCCGCGCGGACCACGGCCAGTTTGCCGAGGTCGATGAGCAGAGCCTCCGGCGGCCCGGCCAACTCGATCTCGAAATAGATGCGCGCTTCCGGAGGCCGGTTCTCGATGATCTCGACCAGGCCGATATCGCCGTCGTGAGCCGCGATCACGCCGGTCAGCAGGTGCATTACGCCGGGGCCCGGCTCGGCCTGAACCAGCACTCCGATCTTCCTGTTCGACGCCGCTTCTTCAGCCATGGATCCCGTACTTTCGCAGCAGGTCGTCCCAGTGTCCCTGCGTCTTGAGCAGCAACTCGCACACCTCGCGGATGGCGCCGCGGCCGCCCGCGGCTTCGGTCACCAGGTTCGCCACGGCCTTGACCTCCGGCCGCGCATTCGCGGGCGCGATGGCCAGGGCGACACGGCGCATGATGGCTACATCGGTCAGATCGTCTCCCACGTAGGCGGTTTGCGCGCCGGCGAATCCGGAACGCGCGAAGATCTCCTCGAGAATCGGGATCTTTTCGACGTGCCCCTGGTAAATATACTTGCAGCCGCACTGTTCGCAGCGCTCCTGAGTGCCGGCCGAGACACGCCCGCTGATCACACCGGTCTCAATGCCCTTCCATCTCAGCCATTGCAGGGCCATGCCGTCCTGCGTGTCGAAGCCCTTCATCTCGAGGAGGCCGCCGGACGGGTTCGGCACGTGGTAGAGCCTGCCGTCGGTCATGACGCCGTCCACGTCCATCAGGAGAAGCTTGATGCCCGCGGCGATCTGGTTGATGTTCTGGTCGGACATGAATCTTCGATTGTAGATGAGAACAGCGTCCGCTTGCTTACGCGCGCGGTTCGGTGCTGGCGAGGGACGCTACTGCGGCCAGTCGGTGTGGAAGGTCTCTCCCTTAGGCTTGTCGATCCGCTCGTAGCGGTGCGCGCCGAAATAGTCGCGCAGGCCTTGCAGGAGATTCGCCGGGAGCCGCGGACGGCGATAGCTGTCCACGTATCCGAGCGACGCCGCCAGGGCGATCGAGGGGATGCCCGCCGCGGTAGCCTTCGAGACGATGGTTCGCAGGCTGCCTTCGTGTTCGTTTGCGATCCCGCTGAAGGGCTCGGCCACCAGCAGGTTGACCAGATCCGGCTGGGCCGCCAGCGCGTTCTTGATAGCGTCGAGCAGGCGGGCCCGGATGATGCAGCCTCCCTTCCAGATGCGCGCGATCTCGGGCAAGTGGAGGTGATAGCTGTACTCGTTCGAAGCCTCGAGCAGAAGCGCGAAGCCCTGTGCATAGCAGGTGACGATCGCAAGGCGCAGCGCCTGGCGCAGGGTCTCCAGGAACGCGGTGCCGTCGCCGCGGAACTTCCGGCGCGCCGGTCCGTGCAGGACCTTTGCGGCCGCCACGCGTTGCTCTTTCAGCGCCGATAGAATCCGGGCTTCGAGCGCGGCGTTGATGGTAGGGATGGCCACGCCCAGGTCGAGCGCGTTCTGCGAGGTCCACTTGCCGGTGCCCTTTTGTCCGGCACGGTCCATGATGAGGTCGACCACCGGCTTGCCGCTAGCGGCGTCCATGGTTCCGAGCACGGCCGCGGCGATCTCGATCAGGTACGAGTTCAACTCGCCCTGGTTCCACTCGGCGAACACTTTCGCCATTTCTGGCGCGCTCATTCCCAAGCCATACTGCATGACGTCGTAGGCTTCGCAAATGAGCTGCATGATGCCGTATTCGATGCCGTTGTGGACCATCTTCACGTAGTGGCCCGCGCCGCCTTTGCCGATGTAGGCGCAGCAAGGGCCGTCGTCGGTTTGCGCGGCGATCGAGGTAAGGATCGGCTCGACGTGGCGATAGGCGTCTTCCGGGCCGCCGGGCATGAGCGCGGGTCCGTGCAGCGCGCCCGATTCGCCGCCGCTGACGCCCATGCCGATGAAGTGAATCCCGGTGGGCTCCAGTTCTTTGCCGCGGCGGTCGGTGTCGGGGAAGAATGAGTTGCCGCCGTCGATGAGGATGTCGCCGGGATCGAGGTGCGCCTTGAGATCGTTGATCACTGCGTCGACGGGCTTGCCGGCCGGAACCATCACGAGGATGCGGCGCGGTTTATCCAGAACCGCGGCGAGCTCCTGGAGGGAACCGACGGTGGCCATTTTCTTGCCCGCCCACTTCTGGGCCGCGGACTGTCTCTTCTTCTCGTCGAGGTCGTAACCGGCGGCCGGGTATCCGCGGCTCTCCACGTTGAGCGCGAGATTCTCTCCCATAACTCCCAGACCGACAATGCCGAACTGATATGTGCTCATGAATGGGTCTCCGTATCCGGCTGCGCGGGGAGCGTCAGGCACCGGCTCCCGCGTTCGCCGAGAGGACGCCACGAAACCGCTCCTGGTTTTCGACCAGCCACGTTTCGAAGGTCCTGATGCCAGGGTACAGCATTCGGCACTCCTCGATTTCCGCGTGGCGGCTGGGAATGAAGCGGCGGAAGAGCTCGAACATGTTGGCGAGGTCGTCGGCACCCGGGAATCCCAGCGCGGCAAAGGCCTCGCGCGACATGTTCTGGTACGCGATGCGCTGGCCGGTGATGCGGCTCATGGTGGCGGCATACTCCTGGCACGGCTGCTCGTCGGCGGCAACGGCCAGCACGCGGCCCTGGTCCTGCGGTCCTCGATCGAACAGCGCGGTCACTACGCCGCCGAGGTCCTCCACCGCGACCGTGGCCAGGGGCGCGTCGCCCTGCGGGAACGCGAAGACGTAGGAACCGTCCTCGATGCGGCGCGGCGGGAAGTAGGTCAGGAAATTCTCGTAATAGAACGCCACGTGGACGTACGTCGCGGGTAAGCCGAGGCCGCGCGAGTACTCCTCGATTTTGGCCTTGGTCTCGATGTGCGGGACGTCGAGCTGTCCGTGGGTCAATTTGGCCGCGCTCGGAAGCGAGCTGAAGATGAAATGCTCGATGCCGGATAGGGCGACGGCGTCCGCCAGGTTCTTGCCTTGCGGAACCTCGCGGTCGAAGGCCTGCCAGTAATTGGTGACTCCGAAGACGCCGTAGCAGCCCTTCATCGCGGCCTTCAGGCTGGCGGGGTCTTCGAAATCTCCGGGGACGATTTCGGCTCCCGCACTCCGCAGGGCGGCGGCCTTGTCCGATTTCGGTTGGCGTGCGAGGCAGCGAACCGAGTAACGGCCGCTGGAGAGAAGGTGAGAAGCGACGCCGCCTCCCTGTGCACCGGTCGCGCCGGTAACGAGAATGGTTTTCCCAGGCATTGTGAGCCCCCTGCTTGGGATTATACGGCGGTGGAGGGGCGGCGAGGGCGAGGCGTCCGCTTGCTTACGCGCGCGGTTCGGTGCTGGGCCCCGGATATCGCGCATGCCCGCGGTCCCGTACCGTTCTCGATAGAATCACTTCACAGGAGCGGAACATGTTCGGCTATCAGGAAGTTCTCTTCGGGCTGTGGTTATTGGTGCCGTTCTGGATTCTCTGGAGGTTCTACCAGGCCCTGTCCCGGATCGGCGAGGAACTGGGCGAGATCAAAGTCGTCCTGAGGGAGCGGAGCAATCCGACTACCGGACCTTCACGGTGATCGACTCGGTCGCTTCGCCGCCCTTGTCGCCTTCGGCAACGAGCTTCAAGGTTGTGGTGCGGTGCGGCGCGAACGAGATGCACTTGGCGGGCAGCGGGATCAGGTGGTCTTCGATGGCCGGCTCGATCCGTACCGTGCGCGCGTTCTCGACTCCGTAGCAGACCAGAACGCTCTCGCCCCTGGCGGCTTCCTGCTTGGAGGCGTAGAACTGGGTGATCTTCAGCTCCGTGCCGGCGGGCACGAGCTCTTTGTATCGGGCGGTCTCGCTCTCGGCGGCCTGGCGCTGGTATTCCTGGTTGGCGTTGTGCCGCTGCAGCAGGACCCAGCCGAGATACGCAAGAGCAATCAGAAAGCCGGCGCCGCCGTAGCGCAGCACCTTCTTCATACGCGTTCCTCCACGGCTGCCGCGTTCGCTGCAAGTAGGACTAACGCGATCCACAGCAGGTTCGCGAGCAGCAGGTGGACGATCTGCATCCAGACCGGCGCCGCCAGTGCAACGTTCAGCGCCCCAGCCGCGAGTTGGGCCAGCGAAAGGCCGGCCACGGCCGCCGCCACTCGTTTGATTGCCTTCGAGGGCCGGGCGCGCACGGCTAATGACGCCGCGTAGAGCAGGAAGAAGCCGACGGGCACGGCCACCAGTGGATGCGAGAGCCGCAGCCTCTGAAGGAGATGCGCGGCGGGCGCGAATTCTTGCGCCAGGCCGGCCGCGAACGAGGTGGCAGGAAACAGCGCGTCTCCGAGCGCCGCCAGCGCGCCAGTCATGCTGAGCGCGACGGTCAGCGGCAGCGCAGCCTGGAGCATTCCCGGCACCGCGGCGCGAGACAGCGCCTGGCCGCGCGTTGCGATCCAGGCCGTCATCGTCAGTGCCGCGAGCAGCAACTCCGTGTTGGCCAGATGCGCGGCGAGGTAGAAGGCGCGGCCGATGGAGTCATTGTGGGCCACATAGTCGAAGAGCACCAGGCCCGCGCCGAGCAGGGCTTCGATGGCCAGGAGCACGGCGGCGGCGCCCGCCCACCAGCGCGCGCGGTGGCCTCGCGGAAACACGCGGAGGCTCCACAGCCACATCCCGCCGACGGCCAGGATGGCGAGGCCGCTCATCAGGCGATGCGTGTATTCGATGATGGTGGCGGTGGTGTGGAGGTCTGGGACAACAGCGCCATTGCAGTCCGGCCAATGGCCGCCGCAACCGGCGCCGGAGCCGGTGGCGCGCACCAGGGCGCCCCAGAGGACCACGAGCACGTTGTAGGCGAGGACAGTCCAGGCGGCGCGTTGGAAGGGGACAACCGCGGGTTGAGCGCTTGTGATGGTGTGTTCTTGTTGCGTGATGTTCATTCTATCCGGTCCTCGGGCGCCGGCTTGAGAGCCGACGCGGCAGGCTGAAGCCTGCGCCACAAAGCATGCTAGCCGCCCGCCTTCTGGGTTCGGCCCACGCCGGCGTTGTGGCGGGCGACCTCTGCCACGGCGCTCCAGTCCAGTTCGGCGTGGCCGTGCGCGAGGGCCTGCAAATAGTGGTCGCGCAGAATGCTCGCGAACGGCAGGGGCACGTGAACCGCCCCGGCCGCTTCGAGCGCCAGCTCCGCGTCCTTGAGGCCGAGCTTGAGCGAAAAGCCGGCCGGCTCATACTGCCGGTCTGCGATCATCTTTCCGTAATTGGCATACACCGGCGATCGGAATGCGCCGTTGTTGACCACGTCGAGGAAGGCGTGCGGGTCCAGGCCCGATTTCTCCATCATCGCGTAGGCCTCGCCGAACGATTCCAGTACCGTGGCCAGCATGAAGTTCACGCCGATCTTGGTCAGGTTCGCCTGCCACGGCTGCTGGCCGGCGATGGTGAACCCTCTTCCCAGGGCCTCGATCAGCGGGCGGCAGCGCTCGATGGAATCCGGCGCCCCGGCGGCGATGATCCACAGCGCCTTGTCGCGGGCCGCTTCGGCCCGGCCAATCACGGGGGCCGCGACATAGCGCTGGCTCCGGACGCGGTGTTCACGCTCGAGGTCCTTCGAGCATTCGATGCCGATGGTGCTCGCCGACATGTGGATGGCGTCGGGCGCGAGCGCGTCGATGGCGGAGGTCTGCTCGGGTCCGGCGCCCAGCAGGACGCTGCGCACCGCGCGATCGTCCGCGAGCATGGTGATCAGAACCTCGGCGTCCGCCGCGGCGTCGGCCGGAACGTCCGCGACGCGCGCGCCCTCGCTTCCGAGCGCCTCGGCCCGCTGCCGGGTGCGGTTGTAGATCGTCAGCCGATGGCCCGCGCGAATCAAGTTGCGCGCCATGGGCTCGCCCATGGTTCCAAGCCCGATAAACCCGACTCTCATACCGGTGCCTCCTCGAACAAGTTGTAGCACGAGGCGCCCGTGGCTCGTCGCTCGTCGCATCGATTAGCCGGGGTTTCGTGCGCTCCGCGGCCTCCATTCGGCACGGTGCGAAGCCGGAAGAAGCCGACCGGAACGACGGGCGACAAGCGACAAGCGACGAGCGCAGTTACACTGGAAGCATGGGCTTTCACCTGGTGGTTGAGTACCAGCCTCGGGGGGATCAGGGGCAGGCGATCGAGCAACTCAATCGGGGCGTTCTCGAGGGCGAGCAGCACCAGGTGCTGCTGGGCGTCACCGGGTCGGGAAAGACGTTCACGATCGCCAAGGTGATCGAGCGGACCGCGCGGCCGACGCTTGTCCTGGCGCACAACAAGACGCTGGCGGCGCAGCTTTACCAGGAGTTCAAGTCGTACTTTCCGGCGAATGCGGTGGAGTATTTCGTCAGTTACTACGACTACTACCAGCCCGAGGCCTACATCCCCTCGGGCGATGTGTATATCGAGAAGGAAGCCACCATCAACGACGAGCTCGACAAGCTGCGCCTGTCCGCCACGCGCTCGCTGTTCGAGCGGCGCGATTGCATCATCGTGGCCAGCGTGAGCTGCATCTATGGCCTGGGGTCGCCGGAGGCCTACTACGGGATGCTGCTCATGCTCGAAAAGAGCCAGAAGATCAGGCGCGAGGACATCGTGCGGCGGCTGGTGGAGATTCTCTACGAGCGCAACGACGCCGATTTCCGCCGCGGCACTTTCCGGGTGCGCGGCGACGTCATCGAGCTCTATCCCACTTACGACGACAACGCGTACCGGATCGAACTATGGGGCGACCAGATCGAAAGCCTGTCGCAGATCGACCCGCTGGCGGGGCAGGTTCGCCAGACCTACCTGCGGCTGCCGATTTATCCCAAGACGCACTACGTCATGAGCGCGGAGACACGCGACAACGCGCTGCATTCGATCGAGGAGGAGTTGCACTGGTGGCACGCGGAACTGGAGAAATCCGGCAAAGCGGTGGAGGCGCAACGGCTTTGGCAGCGCACCATGTTCGACCTGGAAATGATCAAGCAGATCGGCTATTGCCACGGCATCGAGAACTACTCACGCCATTTCTCCGGCCGGCTGCCGGGCGAGGCGCCGCCCACTCTGCTCGACTACCTGCCGCACGACTCGCTCATCGTCATCGACGAGAGCCACCAGACCGTGCCGCAGCTTCACGGCATGTATCACGGCGACCGTTCGCGCAAGGAGACGCTGGTCTCGTTCGGCTTCCGCCTGCCGAGCGCGCTCGATAACCGGCCGCTGACTTTCGAGGAGTTCGAGAACCGCGTCAACCAGGTGATCTACGTCTCCGCGACGCCGGGGCCGTACGAGCTGACCAAGTCCGCCGGCGTTGTGGTGGAGCAGGTGATCCGGCCTACGGGCCTGGTGGATCCGGCGGTCGAAGTTCGGCCCATACGTGGCCAGGTGGACGACCTGCTGCACGAAATCCGGCGGCGCGTGGAAGCCGGGGAGCGCGTACTGGTGACCACGCTGACCAAGCGCATGTCCGAAGACCTGGCGGAGTATTACTCCGAGGCCGGCGTGAAGTGCCAGTACCTGCACTCCGAGGTCAACACGCTCGACCGGATCAAGATTCTGCGCAACCTGCGGCGCGGGGACATCGACGTGCTCATCGGCGTGAACCTGCTGCGCGAGGGCCTGGATCTTCCCGAGGTGTCGCTGGTGGCGATTCTCGATGCCGATAAAGAGGGCTTCCTGCGATCGAGCGGTTCGCTCATACAGACCATCGGACGGGCGGCGCGCAATGTGAACGGGCGGGCTGTGCTGTACGCGGACGTGATGACGGATTCGATGCGCACGGCGATCGGGGAAACGGACCGCCGCCGCGCGATTCAGGTGCAATACAACGTGGACAACGACATCACCCCGCAGACCATCATCAAGCCCATTGACATGAGCCTGGTGGCGATCTCGGAGGCCGACTACGTGACGGTGTCGCTCGAGGCCGAGGAACCGGCGGCGGACCTTACACCGGAACAACTCGAGCGGTACCTGACCGAGCTCGAGGAGAAGATGCGCGAGGCGGCCAAGCGGTTCGAGTTCGAGAAGGCGGCCGAGTTGAGGGACCGCATCAAGGCGCTCAAGACGAAGTCTGTCACTTCGCCGGTGTGAGGTCGGTCCGACGGGAGAGGCGGGCGTGGTTGATGTCCCGGTCGGTGACGGTCCCGCGGGCAAGGGCGTCGTGCACGAGCGCGTGCGCGCCGCGGAAGTCGGAGCTGTCGATCCGGAATGCTCCGGGCGGTAGTGCGTCGGGTTCGGTCGCGGCGCGAAACTCCATCAGATCGCCGGGGAGAATCGCCCGTGCCCACGGCGGGTGTTCGTAAGAGAGCTTTGACAGGATGTCCAGAACCCCTGCCGGATCGTACCCCGCGGCCTTCATGTAGCCGATTGCCGCGGCAGTGGCGCGACGCTCGCGCTCGCGGGCGTCCGCGGCCTCTGGCGCCTGCGGCGAGCCGAGGACACAACCCTCTTGCGCGTGTGCGAGAAGGTGCGCGAACAGGCCGGCGAGCTCCGCGTCGCTATCGATGCGTTCCAGCAAGCCGGCGCTCAGGTAGAGGGCGCCACCAGGCAGCCGGGATGCGTATCGATCGGAGCTGTGGGTGAGGCGGATCTCGGCGGGCGCGGCGGGAATGATGCTCGCGACGGCGTTCTCGACGCGCTGCAGGTACCCAGTGATCCGGGGATCGTAGATCCTGCCGTCGCGGCCTTCCAGGTCGCGCGAGACGTTCCGGCCGAAGGTCCATTCCTTCGCGACTTGGGGCGTCGCGCCGCCTGGGGGAATCTGGCAGTGCGCGACGGGAAGTAGAAGAGCGACTGCACCAATCAGCACGCCCCGGGGTCGCATTCTGCTGCTCCTGTCTGGATTCTAGCAGGGGGATGGTCCGCTCGCTGACGCTCGCGGTTCGGTGCTAGCGCAGCAGACTGTAGAGCTTCGCCACGGGCAGGCCGACTACGTTGAAGTAGCAGCCTTCCACACGGTCGATGAACTTCGAGGCCAGACCCTGGATGGCGTAGGCGCCGGCCTTGTCCATCGGTTCTCCGCTGGCGACGTAGGCATCGATCTCCTCGGCGGAAAGCGGCAGGAAGCGCACGGTGGTGGACTCCGCGTGCTCGACCACAGCGTCGGCGATGCGGAGGCAGATCCCCGTCATGACGGTGTGCTCACGGCCGGCCAGGCTCCGCAGCATGCGCCGGGCGTCGGCCAGGTCGGCGGGCTTGCCGAGGATCTCGCTCGCGACCACGACCACGGTATCGGCGCCGAGCACCGTGTCGCCGGGGCCGGCCTCTACGGCTTCGGCCTTAGCCCGCGCGACACGCTTTACGTAACCGGCGGCGCTCTCGCCAGGCCTAATCGTTTCATCCACTTCGGCGGGCCGCACCAGGTGGGGAATGCCGGCGCAGGTAAGAATCTCCCGGCGCCGCGGCGATCGCGAGGCGAGAATCAGCATATTGACATCGTAGCCTGGGCGCCGCAGGTGCTAAAATGGCGTCTTCTACTCACATGGACCGGGCTGGGAACGTCATGCGCTCGCTGAACCTTCAGGGCGGGGTTGTGTGCCCCGAGGACGTGGCGCGCTCAGCCTGGCCGCGGGCGGTCGGCAAGCGGATCGCCGCCCATGCGCGGGCGGTCGGATTCCGCGAGGGCTGCCTGGTGGTCGAAGTCGAAGATCCGGTCTGGCTCACGCACTTGCGGGCGCTCTCCGGCCAGCTCCTGGGATGCATGCGCCGCGTGGCGGGCAGCGATGTGGTCACCAGGATCGAGTTTCGCGCCGGCGTACCTCGCCGCGAGCCACAGCGCTCGGGCCAGCTGCGCGCCGCTCCGGACGAAGCCGATGGGATCCGGGACCCCATCCTGCGGCGGCTCTACAAAGCGTCGCGGGCCCGGTCGGCGTAACGGAGAAGACTTGAAGCTCACCGAACAGGAAGTCCGCTATGTGGCCGCTCTCGCCAACCTGAACCTCAGCGACGGGGAAGTGGCGAAGATGTGCGAGGACCTGGGCGAGGTTCTCACCCACATGGAGAAGCTGAACGCGCTCGATACGGCAGGCGTCCAGCCGATGGCGCAGGTGCTTTCCGAGGCTGGGGAGACCGCCACGCTGGCGGAGGACATCGATCGGCCCGGGATCGGCAACGAAGCCGCGCTGGCCAACGCTCCGCTCTCCGGTGCGGGGTTCTTCAAAGTTCCCAAGGTGATCGAACGCTCATGACATCCTCCGAAATCTCAGCCCTCACCGTGACGAGGGTGCGCCAGGGTCTTGCCGATCGCGAATTCAGCGCCGTGGAGCTGGCCCAGGAAGCTTTGCGCTTCGCCGAGGCGGAGAACCCGAAGACGAACGCCTACCTCCATTTTTCTCCCGAGCGGGCGCTGGCCGCGGCGCGCCGCGTGGACGAGAAGCTCGGGCGCGGCGAGGATGCGGGCGTGCTGGCCGGCGTTCCGGTGGCGGTCAAAGATGTGATCCTGACCGAGGGCGTGCTCACCACCTGCGGCTCGAAGCTGCTGGCGAACTACGTGGCGCCGTATGACGCGACGGCCATCATTAGCCTCGAAGCGGCGGGGGGCGTGATCCTCGGCAAGACCAACTGCGATGAATTTGCGATGGGCTCCTCGACCGAGAATTCGGCCTTCGGCCCGGTGCGCAACCCGGGGGCGCCAGACCGCGTGCCGGGCGGATCGAGCGGCGGCTCGGCGGCCGTGACGGCGCAGGGAACGGCTGTCGTTGCGCTCGGTTCCGACACCGGCGGGTCGATCCGGCAGCCGGCCTCGTTTTGCGGCGTGGTGGGCGTGACTCCCACCTACGGCCGCGTCTCGCGCTACGGCCTGACGGCGTTCGCCAGCTCGCTGGATCATATCGGGCCGTTCGCGCGCAACGTGCGGGACGCGGCGCTGCTGCTCCAGGTCATAGCGGGGCGCGATCCGAACGACGCGACCTCGGCGTTTGCGCCGGTTCCCGATTACACGGCGGCGCTCGACGGCCGGGTGCGGGGCCTGAAGGTCGGCTTGCCGCGGGAATATTTCCAGGGCCTCGCCAGCGAGACCGGCGACCGGATCGCGAAGGGCGTCGAGACGTTGAAGAAACTCGGCTGCGAGGTGCGGGAGATCAGCCTTCCGCACACAGAATACGCAATCGGCTGCTACTACATCATCTGCACGGCGGAGGCCAGCTCGAACCTGGCGCGCTACGACGGCGTGAGGTACACGACGCGTTCGCCGCGCTCCGAGACGCTGAGCGACATGTACCGCAACACGCGCGGCGAGGGCTTCGGCGCGGAGTGCAAGCGACGGATCATGCTGGGGACATACGTCCTGAGCGCCGGCTATTACGACGCATACTACTTGAAGGCGCAGAAGGTGCGCACGCTCATCGCGCGGGATTTCTCCCAGGCTTTCGCCGAGGTAGACGCGATCGTCACGCCCGTGTCGCCGTTCCCGGCGTTCAAGCTGGGCGAGAAGCTGGACGATCCGCTGGAGATGTACCTCTCGGACATTTACACGATCACGGGGGACCTGGCCGGGATACCGTGTATGAGCGTTCCCTGCGGCCGGACCTCGGCCGGGCTGCCGGTTGGGATGCAGATCCTGGCGAACCACTTCAACGAGGCGGGGATGTTCCGCCTGGCCGGGGCGTTCGAGGCAGCAGGGGGCTTTGAAGGATAGCGTCAGCGTACGGTCATCGGTACCATAACCTCTTTATTTCCTTGACCTGAGGGGAATCCGCACCTACACTTGAGCCCAAGGTACTCCTATGAAGCCACCCCAGGCACCCAAAGAGACGGAAGTCCGGATCAGGGGATCGTCGGATCCCATCTGGTGGGGAGTGGCAGGGCTCCTGAGTCTCGGTTCGGACCGGCTCCCTGGCCTCCTGAGTATGGATGGTAGCGAGCTCACGCGCATGCTGGTGCTGGGCTGCGCGCTGTTCCTTAGCGGCGCGCTTGTGGGAGCCATTCGCCGGAACCGGCCGTGGCGCTGGGGCGTGGCGTGTTTCGCCGCCTTCGCTCTGCGCGACCTGGCGGTTCTCCTCAGCACGAATGGACTGACGCAGGTGGGTGCGCCGGGCGCTGCCGCCTTTCTGATCGGCCACATGGGAATCTATTTCCTCTACGCTCTGCCGGTGATGACGGGCGGGTTCCTGGGTGCAATGATCATGAGCGCCGGCCTCGAGTAGGCAGTCTGGCTTCGGGCGGCGCGCCACCCGCGCTACCATGGGCGCAACAAACCACATGAAAAGGTTCATCGTCACCGGTGCGCCTGGCGCCGGCAAAACAGCGATCATCCGTCAGTTGGAACTCGACGGGTTCGGCGTAGTCGAAGAGGCGGCGACGGACGTTATCGCCGCCGCGCAGGCCCACGGAACGGCTCAACCGTGGACGCATCCCTCGTTCATCGATGCAATCGCTCACCTGCAAAGGGACCGTCAGATTCGCGCGTCTTATCAACCGGACGAGTTTCAGTTTCACGACCGTTGCGTTGTGTGCACCGCGGCTTTGGCCACCTGGCTCGGGCACCCGTATACGCCCTTCCTTGCCAGCGAACTGGAGCGGGTGAAGAAGGAAGCGATCTTCCAACACCGGGTCTTCTTCATTCGCCATCTCGGCTTCATCACGCCTACCGAAGCGCGGCGAATCAGCTTCAAGGAAACGGTGCGCTTTGAGAAGGTCCACGAAGAGATTTACCGGGACTTCGGCTTCGAACTGGTCTCCATCGAGCCAGGAAGTCTGGTGGAGCGGGTCCGCGCAATCCGAGCGGCGATTCGTTAGCGCTAACGCGGCTCGGGGGACTTCCGGAAGATCAGAACGTACTGGCTGTTGGGAATGTGATCGTGCTTCAACAGCAAGCGGAAGCCGCCGGCCTCGACCTCTTTGATCACTTCCGGCTGGTCGATGCGGATGTGCTCCAGCGCATCGTTCGACGGCATCGCGTCGCGGCGGCGGTAATAGTCCACGATCACCAGTCGCCCGCCTTCCCGGAGAGAGTCCCGCAGATGCGCCAGCATCGCCGCGGGGTAGTTGAAGTGATGATAGACGTCCAACAGAAATGCCAGGTCCAGGGAGGCGGCGGGGAGCTTGGGGTCGGTCTGGGTTCCCAGGACCAGGGTGACGTTCGCCAGGTGCGCGGTCTCGGCGCGATGACGGGCGACGTCCAGAAAGTCCGGGAAGATGTCTTCGGCGAGGACGCGGCCGCGCGGTCCCACGGCCTCGCTCAGAAACGGCAGCATGTAGCCGGGCCCGGTGCCGATGTCGGCTACGGCCATGCCGGCCGAGATCGATAACGACGCGATCAGCTCGCGCGGCTTCTCCTCCTGGTCACGCGAAGGATCGGACATGCCCCGCGCCAGCGCGCTGCGTTGCTCGGGTGTGGCGTAGTGGGCGTTGGCTTTTTCGGCGACCTGGGCGGGGGCGAGGGCGGTGGCGATTACGAGCAGAACGGATGCGGACAGTCCCAGGGCGGCTCTCCAGAGCTGCGCCGGACGTCCACGTCCGGCTTCTCGCATTCGAACGGTGGCGGGTCTGGAGACCCGCTGCAGGACTGGAGTCCTGCCCCACCGTTTGAGTGCCTGCGTCACAAACGTCACAACGGGGGCTCGATAGGCAGGGCGAGCGGCGGGTCGAGCAGGAAGTCGAGCTGGGCCATTTCCTGAACCGCCTCGCGGACCGCCTGCTCGGTTGTCGGCTCGAGCGTGATGACGAACGGGAGGTCGTCTTTGCCGGGGTAGGGCAACTGGAGCACGGCTTCGAGGCTGATGTGCTTCTGCGCGAGGATGCCGGCTAGCGCCGCGATGATTCCGGGGCGGTCCTTCACGCGGAAGCGCAAATAGTAGGGGCGCTTTTGGAGCGTGACCGGGATGGGGTTGTACTCGCCCAGCCGCTGGTGGGCGAAGGGGGACACGCGCTCCGGGCTGCCTCGCCGGATCTCGCGCGCCACGCGCATCAGATCGCTGACCACGGCGACTCCGGTGGGTCGCGGCCCGGCGCCTTTGCCGTAGTAGAACGTGTCCTCTCCGTACAGGCCCTTGACCCACACCGCGTTGTAGGAGCCGCGCACGCCGGCCAGAATCGTCGAACAGGGAATCAGCGCCGGACGCACCGAGAGGATCAGGCCCTCGGGCGTCTGCCGGGCGGCGCAGAGCAGGCGGATGGTGTGATCGAGACGCTGCGCGTACTGGAAGTCGATGGGACGGATTCGACGGATGCCTTCCGTGAAGATGTCCGACGGCGTGATCTTCTCACCGAACGCCAGGGCAGAGAGAATGGCCAGCTTCGAGCGGGCGTCGAATCCATCGATATCGTTGACCGGGTTCGCCTCGGCATAGCCCAGGCGCTGGGCCTCGGTCAACACCGCTTCGAGCGTGCCGCCGTGCTTCTCCATCTCCGTCAGGATGTAGTTGCAGGTGCCGTTCAGAATGCCCAGCAGCGCCACCACGCGATCGCCGGAGATTCCCTCGCGCAGCACGGCGTGAATCGGGATGCCGCCGGCGACGCTGGCTTCCATGGCCAGGTTCGTCCCCGCGGCGATGGCGCGCTCCCACAGGTCCGCGCCGCACAGAGCCATCAGTTCCTTGTTGGCGGTGACGACCGACTTCTTGTTGGCGATCGCGGTCTGGATGATCTCCGCGGCGACCGTGGTTCCCCCGACCAGTTCCGTGACGATATGAATCTCGGGATGAGCCACCAGTTCGCGCCAGTTGTCGGTCTTGATGACGGGGCCGAGCGCTTCGGGAATCTGCTTGCTCGCGATGGCCAGGTCGCACACGGCTTTGACGCGGAGATCGAAGCCGAGCTTGAGCGCGATCTGCCCGGCGTTCTCGGCGAGGATGGTCATGGTGCCGGTGCCGATGTTGCCGAGGCCGACAATACCCACGTTAATCGTTTGCATTAGTGCCATGATAACCGGACCGAGGCGGCGGGCGCACACTCCGCACACTCAGCGCACTCCGCACAGTCCACACCGAACCGCGACCGTTAGTGAGCGGACAGGATCTGGACGGCAGAGGTCCGCTCACTCACGTTCGCGGTTCGGTGCTGCGCGCCAACGCGCCTGCCGGTGCTGGGCGCCAACGTCGCCTGCCAGTACCCGATGAGAACAGCGCGCGCGCCCGACTTGCGCCGAGGGTGACGAGTGGAGTGGAATGTTGAACATGTCCCTGAACCAGAGTAGTCGCCGGTCGTGGATGAAGAACACCGCGGCCGTGATCGGAGGCCTATCGACCTCAGCAGCGAGCGCCGAGCTCCCGCCACCAGCGAAGAAGAGCGCGGTGGGACCGGACCATGTCGTGGTGAGCGACGCGAAGAATGTCGTCGAGACCACCGCCGGCAAGGTGCGAGGATTCACTCGCGGCGGCATCCACATATTCAAAGGCGTGCCCTACGGGGCGTCCACGGGCGGGAAGAACCGTTTCATGCCACCGGTCCGTCCGGAGCCGTGGACGGGCGTTCGCAGCGCGCTGTACTTCGGCGAGGTCTGCCCCTCCTTCCCGCGACTGGGATGGAAGAGCGACGAGACCGCCTTCCTCTTCCAGTGGGACGACGGCCAGCCGGGAGAGGACTGCCTGCGGGTCAACATCTGGACTCCCGGGACTAACGACAACCGGAAGCGGCCGGTGATGGTCTGGCTGCATGGAGGCGGGTTCTCGGCGGGATCGGGCCAGGAACTGCGCTCCTACGACGGCGAGAATCTTGCCCGGCGGGGCGACGTGGTGGTGGTCAGCCTCAATCACCGCCTCAACACCTTCGGGTTCCTGAATCTGGCGCAGGGTGGCGAGCAGTACGCAAGTTCGGGCAACGTGGGAATGCTGGACCTGGTGGCGGCGCTCGAGTGGGTGCGGGACAACATCGGCAATTTCGGCGGCGATCCGGGGCGCGTGATGATCTTCGGGCAATCCGGCGGCGGAGGCAAGGTGGGCGCTCTTATGGCCATGCCTTCTGCCAAGGGGCTGTTCCATCGCGCCGTGGTTCAAAGCGGGTCCATACTGCGAGTGGCGGAGGCCCAGGACAGCGCCGAGCTCGGTTCCGCGGTGCTCGCGGAACTCTCGATTTCGAAAGCGGACGTGGACAAACTACGCGACGTGCCCGTCGATCGCCTGCTCGCGGCCGCACAGGCTGCTCAGCACAAAGTGTCGCCGCCTTTTACGATGCCGCCCGATTTTCGGCACCTCGGTCGTGCGCTGGGTTGGAGCCCTTATGTTGACGGCAGGAGCCTGCCGGCCCATCCCTTCGATCCGGGTGCGCCAGAGATGTCGGCGGGCGTGCCGCTGATGGTGGGCACCGTATTGAACGAATTCGTGACCGGCATGGATCATCCTGATGCCTTCTCCATGACCGAGCAACAGCTCTTCGCGAAGGTCGAGGAGCGGTATGCGGGCAAGAGCAAGGCGATCGTCGATGCGTTCCGGCAGGGCCATCCGAAGGCGCGGCCGTTCGAGCTGTACTCGGTGATCATGACGTCTTCGGTGCGCAGCAGCGCCGTTCAACAGGCGGGGCTCAAAGCGGCGCAAGGCAAAGCGCCGGCCTGGCTCTACTGGTTCACCTGGCAGACGCCGGTGTTGGACGGCCGGCCGATGGCGTTCCACTGTTCGGAGTTGAGCTTCTGCTTCGACAACACCGATCGCTGCGAAACGATGACGGGCGGAGGGCCGCGCGCCCGCGCGCTGGGAGCGAAGATGAGCGATGCCTGGATCGCATTCGCTCGCAACGGTGACCCCAATCATGCGGGCCTTCCTAAGTGGGCTCCGTACGACGCCGCCAGCGGGAAGACCATGATGTTCGACGATCTGTGCGAGCTGAAGAACGATCCGGACCGCGCCGAGCGTGCGCTCATGGATTCCATCGGCTAGGCGGCTGGCCGGGTTACAGTAGACGGTATGGACGCTTACACGCCCACTGGGCGAACCCAGGTGCGCCGTCTGCCCAAGCGCGCGGTCTACAACAAGGCCGAGGTCTACTCGATTCTCGACGAGGGCTATGTCTGCCACATCGGATTTGTGGATGCCGGGCAGCCCTGCGTGATTCCGGTCGGCTACGCGCGTGCCGGGGACCGGCTCTACATTCACGGATCTCCGGCCAGCCGGATGTTGCGTGCGATGGAGGGCGGCGCGGACGTTTGCGTGACCGTGACGCTGCTGGATGGATTCGTGCTGGCTCGCTCGGCGTTCCATCATTCGATGAACTACCGCTCCGTGGTTGTATTCGGGCGGGCGCGGCTGGTGACCGATCGCGAAGAGAAACTGGAGGCGCTGCGCGCGTTCACCGATCACGTGGTGCCGGGGCGCTGGGCGGAAGTCCGGCAGCCGAACGACCACGAGCTGAGCGCGACGAAGGTTCTGGCCCTGACTCTCGACGAGGCTTCGGCGAAGGTGCGGACGGGCCCGCCCATCGATGACGAGGAGGACTACTCGCTGCCGGTGTGGGCCGGAGTGGTGCCCGTGCGGATGGAGTTGGGCGAGCCGGTTGCGGATGGGCGCGTGCTGCCGGATGCCACGCTGTTCGACACGCGGCGATTCGGGGTTCCACGTGGCGCGGACTAGTGCTCTGACCGCCAGGTCCGCTCCCTGACGGTCGCGGTTCGGTGCCGGCACGGAACCGCGCGCGTTAGCAAGCGGACGAAACGGATCACGTGGCGCAGCCTCTTAGTCTGCCGCGTCGAGACTCGTCTCGACGCAAGTAGCCTCGGCGAAGCCTCAAGGTTTGAGCGGGTCCGCCAGCGGCGGAGAGCAAGCCAGATCGGCGAGGGTCTCGATCAGCACGACGGCGCCGCGGTCCAGGTCGGCGACGGGGACGCGCTCGTCCACGTCGTGCCCCGGGTAGGGCTTGCCAGGGAACCACATTCCGAAAGCGATCGCGTTGGGGAGCCGCTTGGCATACGTCCCGCCGCCGGAGATAGCGGGCGGCGCGCTCTTGCCGGTCGCGCGCGCATAATCGGCCAGCAGCCTCTTTACGACTTTCGCGTTCGGGTCGAAGACCAGCGGCTCGTCCTTGAAATAGCCGCCGAACTGGAGCGCGCTGCCGTGCGAACGGTTGAAATCGGCGACGAAGCGTTCCAGGTACGTTTGGATGTCCCGGTGCGTCCTGGGAGGGATGCGCCGCAAGTTGGTGGTGAGAACGAGCGCGCCGCCAGCGCCGGGCTTCACCGTTGCGACGTTGACGTTGTAGCGGCCCCAGAGGGGATCGGTTTGCGTGATGCCGAGGCCGGTTCCATGCAGGTCGCGGCCCGCGATGGCGGCGAACTCGAGCAGATCGCGAGCCCCGCTGGCCGCCAGTTTCGAGCTCAGGACGTTGGCCATCAGCACCAGCGCATTGCGGCCGCCTTCGATATTCACGCCGGAGTGGGCGGCGCGCCCGGTGGTGGTCAGGATCACGTCGGTCGGGTCCACCGACTTCGCCTCGCAACCGTATCCTTTCGGGATCGGGCTGGGGCAAAGCGCGCGAGCGGGATCGAAGCCCGAGAGTTCAGGGCCCAACCAGTGCAGCCGGGCGGTGGCGCGGGGAGGCACGATGCTGGCGGTGATTCCGGAATCGAGTGCGGTGATGGCCCAACGCGCCCCGGTACGGCCGCGGATCTTGAAAGGATCCGGCGCAGTCAGCTCGAGCCCGTCCCAAGCCTTCTCTCCGACGACGACGGGGAACTCGCTATCGAGCACCAGCGTCAACGGCGGCGGCGTGTGCGACTTCAGGTAGGTCGCAATGTCCAGGTTGTTGCTCTCCTCGTCGCTGCCAACCAGCAGGCGAATGGTCTGGGTGCGGGCGCGGCCGCTGTCCCGCAGCGCGGCCATGGCGAGCAGAGCCTGCACGAGCGGGCCTTTGTCGTCGGCCACTCCGCGGCCATAGAGATTGCCTTCGCGCGCGGTGCAGGTGAACGGCGGAACGGTCCACTCGGAGTCTCCGGCGGGCTGGACATCTCCGTGGACCACCAGGCCGAGGACCGGCGCGCCCTCGGGTCCAGGGAGTTCGATTTCGGTGACCGGTCCGGCGGCGCGGTAGACGAAACCGAGCTGGTGGGCCTTCTCCTCAAGCCAGCGCGCCTGCTGGATGACGGCCTCGGTGTTGCCGGGCTCGGTTCGGAATTTCACGGCCTCGCAGACCAGCGGCGTCATTCGGGCGGCGTAGCGCTGTTGGTAAATGCGAACGCCGTCGGAGGCGGTCTGGGCGGAAGCCGCGCTAGCTGCCAGCAACGACACCGTGAGTACGGAAACGCGGATCAGGCGAAGGCGACGCATTCTTTTTTGTACCATTTCGACCATCGGTTAGCGTCCTTGGACTAGGGTTTATGGGGCAACCGGGTGGGCCCGCTGGCGGACATGAACCTTCCAGGCGTCTGGAATTCCTTGACTAGCTGTGGTAGAGTGTAGCTTGAGGCGGGTTTAGGAACCTGTCGCTCTGCAGCGCCTCGGTCACCCGCATAATCCCATCTGTCCTAGGCTGTAAGAAAGTTTGTATCTGCTTCCCACGGCTGGCGAGCCCGGATCGCTTTGCGGCCGGCAGGATGGAGTGGACGCCCGCAAGATGAAGAACCCCCAAAGGAGATCGTGAATCCTATTTATGGAAGACGATCGCAAGTATAGATCACGGGGCTACATGGACTTCGACCGCGACAATAGCGTCCGAAGGCCCGAAGAGCGGCCGAAAGGCCCTCGTCCACCGCTTGACATCACCGGACCCAGGCTGCCGCGCCTGGTGCAGACGGTCACCGCATCGAGGTGCTACAACTGCGCCACGGCTCTGCCGAATGGGACGGATTTCAAGGGCAACTGCCCGAAGTGCGGGGTGCCGCTACACTGCTGCAAGCAGTGCGCGCACTTCGAACCCTCAACCCGGTTCCAGTGCCTGAAGCCGGTCCCGGTGCGGATCGCGTCGAAGGACCAGGCGAACCCTTGCGAGCTGTTCTCGCCGCGCGTGACGGTGGCCCGCGACACCACGTCTCAAGGTCCTGCGGTGGCGCCCGCGCCCACTGCGCCGCGTGCCTCGAGCGACGCCCGCGCCGCGTTCGATCAACTCTTTAAGAAATAGTTCCCACAACCTGGCCATGCGTGTTGCCGAGCTCTATCAGCCTCACCACTTCCGCCTGATCGAAGGCATCCCCGCCGAGCCCGGTCCGGGAGAGATCCAAGTGAAGGTCGATGGGGTGGGCATCTGCGGCTCCGATCTCCACTATTTCAGCAGCGGCGCAATCGGCGATCTGCCGTGTACCTATCCCATGGTGCTGGGCCACGAGCCGGCGGGAACGGTCATCAAGACCGGTGCGGGTGTCTCCGGATGGTCCGCGGGCGACCGCGCCGCGCTCGAGCCAGCCATCTACTGCTATCACTGCGAATTCTGCCTGACGGGCCATCACAACGTTTGCTCGCACATCCGTTTTATGAGCATGCCGCAGGATCCCGGGTTCTTCCGGGAATGCGTGAACCTGCCGGCCGCGAACCTGCTGCCGCTTCCCGCCGGTATGAGCGCGGAGGAAGGGACGCTTTTCGAGCCCCTGGCGGTGGCGCTGCACTCGCTGAAGATCGGCGCTGTGCGGCTGGGCGAGACGGTGGTGGTCTTCGGCGCTGGGCCGATCGGCCTGCTGACCGTCGCGATGCTGCGGCTCTCCGGCGCCGGGCGGATCTGGTCTGTCGAGCCCGTGGCGGCACGGCGCGAACTAGCTTTGAAGGCGGGCGCCGATGCGGCCATCGATCCGGCCGCGGCGGATCCGGTTCAGGAGTTGCAACGCGAGACGGGCAGGCGAGGCGTGGACGCGGCGTTCGATTGCGCGGCCCGCGGCGAGTCCTTGGACCAATGCATTCGCGTGACGCGCAACGCCGGACGCGTGGTGATGACCGGGATTCCGTCGGCCTCTCGCGTGGCGCTCGATTTCCACACCATGCGCCGCAAGGAACTGGCGATGCTCAACGTGCGCCGCTCCAACCACGACTCCGAGCAGGCTCTGGAACTGCTGCACGACCGCCGCGCCTTGTTCGCTCCCTTGTTGACGCACAGCATGCCGCTCGACCGGATCGAATCCGCGTTCGAGATGCTGGAACGCTACGAGGACGGCGCGGGCAAAGTGGTCATCCGGCTGTAAAGTTCCATGAGAATCGAAGTTTCACGTGAAATCGCGGCCCGCGTCACGGAAGAAGCCCGGCGGCAAGGCATTTCCGTGGACGCATTGCTGGAACGGCTCATGAGCGAGCGCGAAGCGACAACCCGGCCTGCTGCAGTCGTCCCTGAGTTGCCTGTTTGGCATCTTGGAGCAGTGGGCCCCCTGCACCGGCGGGACATCTACGACGATGTCCGTTGAGCCAGGGATCGTCGACGCGAATGTACTCGCACAAACGCGCCTTTAGCCTTACGGAGCTTGCCGCTTGTACAAGGCTCCAATCAGCCCTGCTATGATTACGGCCGTAATTCCCCGCCGATCACCTTCAAGTATCCGAGGCAGCCTATAACGACAAACATGAACGCAGCCAGTGCGTAGCCGTAGTGAATTGCCACCTTGCGATGCTCCGCTCTGCGCTCGACGTCCTCCGCAAACGCTCCAACTAGTTTTGCTATAGCGGTCTTCCCTTCTTTACCCCGGAGCGCTTGACCCAATGAGTACAGCAGTTCGTCCCACCCGCTGATCTCTTCCCCCTGTTGCTCCTCTTCGTTCCCGATCTGTCCTTGATCTTCATTCTGATCCATGGATTCAGCTTCGCATCTTCGACAGCGATTCGGCGCTCCGAATCCGCGGTAACGTTCTCCGGTGGAGGTTCAATAGTGAAGACCCTGTTTTTGTCCCTCATTTTGGCGTCTGCTCTGTCGGCGCAGACTGTGAAGGTAACGCCCGAAGAGTTTGTGGTTAGAGCTCGGGTGGCACGCTATTGGAAGTTTTACGTTACCGGAAGCACCGGAAGGATAGCGGGTTCCTTCAGGGCGTCGAGTGGCTCTCACAATGACATACGAGCGCTCATCACTGATACGGACGAATGCGAAAACTACCTGAATGGGAATCAAGCAAACGTCTTCTACGACAGCGGACAGAAGACCGTCGGCAAGATCGATGTGACACTCAAACAAGGAGGGTACTGCATCATCTTCGACAATCGGAACTCGCCCGTTTCGACAAAGGAGGTCGCAAGCCAAATCATGCTTGAAAACTGGTAGCCCCCGGTATCTCATGAAGGGGAGGATTCGGGACGATGCGCCCGTCTCTGTAAATAGGGCTTTGCGTAGTCCCGCCTCGTTGTCCCGCGGTGCCCGACGTGCACACGACGCGGCGCAAGTCCTACAGCTTCTCTTCCATGAAGTAGTAACAAATGATGTGGCAGACCACCATGTGTGCGTCTTCGGAACGGCCGGTGTGCGGATTGCGGACCTCTATGTTCAACTGCGCCAGCGGGCCCAGTTGGCCGCCGCCGCGTCCGGTAAGCGCCAGGGTACGGCAGCCGATCGAGTTCGCGTATTCGAATGCGCGGATGACGTTCACCGAATTTCCGGAGCTGCTCAGACCCATCACTAGGTCGCCGGGCGCGGCGAAGTTCTTCAACTGCTCGACGAAGACGCAGTCGTACGACACGTCGTTGGAGTATGCCGTGATCGTGGGGAGCGAATCGTTCAGGGCGATGATGCGAAAGCGGGAGGCGCGATTGTAGCTGGCGCCCTTGAGCATCTCGGTGGCGAAGTGGGAGGCCGTGGCGGCGCTGCCTCCGTTTCCGC
Organism: Bryobacterales bacterium; assembly: GCA_963841635.1. GTDB lineage: Bacteria > Acidobacteriota > Terriglobia > Bryobacterales > Bryobacteraceae > DASWZN01. The sequence goes on along the minus strand of CAWJDO010000002.1, from coordinate 3,665,815 downwards.
AGACAAAGATGCTGCGGCCCTCGGTGCGCGCTTCCTTGAACCAGTCGATGGCCTGCTGGACGCGGTCGAGGTCCAGCGAGGCGATGGCCTCATGGACGCTCGCGACGTACTGTTCGGGAAAAGTCATTACGGTAGGGCCGCCTCCGCGGCCAGGACCTCTTCGGGGGAGGCAGTCCCCGTGCCTTCCTTCATCATCGTCACGCTCGACACCAGGTTTCCGAAGCGCGCGGCTTCGATGGGCGAACCCTTTGCGGCCAGTGCGAGCGCGGCGCCGGCCGAAAAGCTGTCGGCAGCGCCGCAGGGATAGACAGGCTTGGCCACCGGAACCGTCGCCACCGGGGTCTCGCGGCCGGGCTCCACCACCAGTGCGCCGTCGCTGCCGCGGGTGACGATCATCAGCTTGGTCTCCAGGTGGCTGCGCAAGCGTTCGTAATCCACCGCGTGGAACAGCCGCATGCAAGCCTCGTCGGCCTCCTGGCGGTTGGGTTTCACGATGACGCCGCGGAAGTGCTCCGAGCGGCGGCGGGAGTGCACCCATATGATCTTGTCGGGGAAGCGGTGGGCCAGGGTCCGCAGGAGCGAGCGCACGCCGGGAGTGATCACGCCGCCGTGCTCGGTCTTGGCATGATCGGCCACGATCACGACGTCGAAGCCGCCGATGGCCGATTCCAGGCGCTGCATCACCTTGCGCTCGACCGCCGGCGGCAGCGGCCGGAAGGGGATGAAATCGACGCGCGGGCGGTCTTCGGTCCCGGTCTCCGAGTTGAACAGCTTGTTGTACGTGAAGGTCGGCAACTGCGGATCCTTGATCATCAGGTGCAACTGCACGCCGCGCTCCCGGAGCGCCCGTTCGAGCTCGAAGCCATTTCCGTCGTCTCCCAGTACGCCCAGCACGGCGACGCTGTAGGCGTTGAGAGACGCCAGGTTGTTGGCCACGGTGCCCCCGGCGCCCGGGCTGACGTAGCTTCCCATGACTCCCACGGTCGGGATAGCGGTCTCGCGCGAAGGTTCGGAAAGCGAGACGTCGTAGGTGCACCAGCGGTCGAGGCAGATATCGCCCACGACGAGGGCGGCAATCTTGCGGATGGCGGCTAGGGTCTCGGCGGTCGTCATCGTCACTATTCTGCCATTCCGCGCGCCCCGCCGTGGTGTATGCTGGCATCCATGTCCTCAAAGCTCCTCCTTCTCGCTGCTGTGCTCGCGGCGGGCAGTCTGGCGACGGCAGGCGAGCTCACGCCGCTCCAGCTCGCCGCGCCCGATGCGCCGATCTTGATCGGGATAAACGTGGACGGCATCCGGGTGGCGTATCAGGGAAGCCGATACAGCGGACTGCTCACGCCGGAATACCAGGCGCAGTACGAGCAGCAATCGAAGTCGGTGAGGGACATGCTGGGCTTCGATCTGAGCCAACTGAAGGAAGTCGTTATCGGCGTGCGTCCGGGGCCGGGCGCCAAGAGCGGGCAGGGGCTCGTGATCCTGCGCGGACCATTCGACCCGGATCATCCGCCGGCCCTGCTGGCGCTTATGCCGAACGAACGGAGCGCGGATCAAGACGTCGTGCTGATCGTGACTAAGCCCGGCAAGGGCGATCCGATCGCGGTTGCGTTCCTGGGCAGGACGATGTTGGTGGCGGGCGATCCGGCCAGTGTCCGGGCGGCGATTTCGAAGTGGAAGTCGGGCGTCGCCGAGCCGTCTCCCTGGCTGACGAAGGCCGAGGGGATGAACCGGACGTTCCATATCTGGTGCCTGGCCCACGACCTGCACTCGATCATGCCCCATGACGCAGCGATGCCTAAGGGCGCGGATGCCATCACAGGCGCGCTTCAGTCGCTCGAGGAAATCACGCTGGGCATGACGTTGATGCCGGACTTCAAGGCCTCCGTGGAATTGCTGGCCCATACGGCAAAAGACGCAGCCGCGCTTCAGGCCGCCGTCTCAATGGGCATGGCGATGGCGATGATGCAGTCCGTCCCACAGCAAACCAAGGACCTGCTCAAGGGTGTCCATGTCGCCGCGCAGGAGCGGACCGTCCGGCTGTCGCTTACCATCCCCGAGGCAAAGCTAATCGAGGCGGCCAGGGAACAGATAAAGCAGGGGTCGCCATGGTGGAAGGGCACTCCGGTAGCGCACCCCGGGGCGGCGCGCGTGAAGTTCAGCGGGGAAACCGGGGACGTAGTAGTGCAGGGCGGCGAGTCGCCGCGTCGGCCTGCCGCGGCGACGGCCGATACGCAAGTGATTGTGCTGCCGAGATAAGGCGGGTCCGCTCCCTCACGGTCGCGGTTCGGTGCTGAACGCCACCCCACCTTTTTCCGTATCCTCATGTAAGAATTCTGTCAAAGGCCAGTCTCCATGAATGAGGGAACAAGAGAGGACGGCGAAAAGATGGCTGCTCCGGCGGCTTTTTCCAATCCGGCGGTCGAGCTCGAACGGGGCTTCCGGGAACACCACGGCCGGGTGTTCCGGGCAGCGTACCGTGTCACGGGCAACGCCAGCGACGCAGAAGATGTGCTGCAAACGGTGTTTTTGCGGCTGGCGAGAAACGGGTGGCCCGGCGCTTCGGTGGGCAACATCGAGAGCTATCTGCACCGGGCCGCGGTCAACGCCGCGCTCGATCTGGTGCGCGGGCGGCGCGACTCCCAGAAGGTGGCGCTCGAAGTGGTAGCGCCGGTGCTGCAGGAGGACCGGCGGCTGGAGCCGGACCGCCGGCAGTCGTCCCAGGAGTTGGGAACGCTGCTTCGCCGCGCCATCGCGCGCCTCTCTCCCAGGTCCGCGGAAATGTTCGCGCTGCGGTATTTCGAAGGGCACGACAACCCCGAGATCGCCCGCATTTGCGAGACCACGGCAGCCAATGTCGCGGTCACCCTGCACCGCACGCGTACCGAACTGCAAGCCGCAATGCACTCTTACATGGAGACTCGTCATGAATAACGAAGAGAACGGTGAGATCCTGGACCGCGCGATTTCCGAAATCCGCGAAGAGACGATTGACCCGGCCGCCGTAAGCCAGGCTGCCGAGAGGGTTTGGGCCCGTGTCTCCGCCGAGGCCGCCCAGACAGCGTCCGGCGACCCTGGCGCCCTCCGAACCTGCGCCGATTTCCAGGCGCTGATACCGGACTGGCGCGCGGGGCGACTGTCAGCGGCACGGGCGATGCTGGTGGAGGATCACGTGCACCAGTGCCCGGCCTGCCGCAAGGCGTCGGCCGGAGCGAGGCAACCCATCGCCCTGGTCCCGAGGCGCGCCATCGCACCCGTTTGGAAATGGGCGGCAGCGGCAGCCCTGGTGGCCGCGGCTGGACTGGGCGCGTACCTGGCGTCCGACCGGCTGCTGGTGCCATCGGGACCGCGCGCCACCGTGGCCGCGCTCGAAGGCACGCTCTACGAAGTGACCGGCGGACGCAACATGCCGCTCGCGGCGGGCGCGTCCATCAACGAACTCCAAACCGTGCGGACGGCCATGGGCTCGGGCGCGGTGATACGGCTGCGCGATGGCTCGATGGTCGAAATGCGCCAGCGCACGGAGCTTTCGCTCTCGGAGCGGCGCAGCGGCGTTACCATCCGTCTGACGGCCGGCAACGTCATGGTGCAGGCGGCCAAGCAGCACTCGCGGCACCTGTTCGTGGATGCCGGCGACTGCATGGTGTCGGTGGTGGGCACGGTGTTCTCGGTGAATCGCGGAGTCAAGGGCTCGCGCGTGGCGGTGGTTGAGGGCGAGGTGAAGGTCGCACAGGGCGACAACGTCAGCGTGCTGCATCCGGGCGACCAGGTCGCGACCAGCGCCGCCCTGACGCCGGTGCCGATCGAGCAGGAGATCGCCTGGAGCCGCAACGTGGATCAATACACCGCGCTGCTTCAGGAATTCGGTGTGCTGCGCAAGAAGCTTGAGGCCATTCCCGGCCCCGGCCTGCGGTTCTCCACGCGCTTGCTGGATCTGGCGCCCGCGGGCACGGCGTTCTACGCCGCGATTCCCAACCTCGGGCCGACGCTGGCCCAGGCGAACGGGATCTTCCAGGCGCAACTGGCCGAGAGCGAGCCGCTGCGCCAGTGGTGGACGGCCAAGATCGGAGCTGCCGGTGGGCAAGCGAAATTCGACTACGTGATGACCGAGGTGCAGGCGCTCGGCTCCTACCTGGGACCCGAGATCGCTGTGACGCTCGGTGCGGATGGCGCCGGCAAGGATTCGCCGCTGGTGATGGCCGAGCTGGTGAAGAGCGGCTTCCGCGAGTTTCTGGCTGGGGAAGTGAAGGACCATCCGGAGATTCGTATCGTAGACGATCCGCGAACCGCGACGGCCGCGCCCAACGGTTTGTACGTGTACATTGCCGGGGGCCTGGTGGCGGTGTCGCCCGACCTGGCGCAATTGCAGCGCGTCGAGGCGGCCGGAGGGCCGAGCCCGTTCGCACAGAGTGCATTCCACGAGCGGATCGGGCAGGCCTATAAAGACGGTGTCGGGTGGCTGATTGCGGCCGACCTGCACTCGGTGATCGGTCGCGCGAAGGCGCAGCATCCGGCGGCCGCCGAGGACCGCACGGGCTTTTCCGATGCACAGTACCTGATCGTTCAACACAAGGACGTGGCGGGTCAGACCGAGAACCGGGCCGTGGTGAGCTTCGCGCAGGAGCGGCGAGGCGTGGCCTCCTGGCTCGCGGCTCCGGCTCCCATACGCGCGCTGGACTTCGTGTCGGCGGATGCCACGGTGGCGGGCGCGGCCCTGGTGAAGAACCCGGCGGCCCTGCTCGATGACGTCTTCAGTCTGGCCGGTGGCTCGAACGGAGACTTCCTGGCCAAGATCGCGGAGTTCGAGAACGCCACTGGGGTCAGCCTGCGCGACGATCTGGCGCGGCCCCTGGGTGGTGAGTTTGCGTTTGCGGTCGACGGCCCGATGCTGCCCAATCCCTCCTGGAAGGCGGTGCTGGAGGTCTACGATCCGGCGCGCCTCGAGCAGGCGATCGAGAAGCTGCTGGCGCGCGCGAACCAGATGGCTGCCGGGAGTTCGGGTGCGCCCCTGGCCAGCATCACTAAGGAACAGGCGGGCGGCCGCACCTTCTACGTGGTGCATCTGGCGAAGGTGCCAGTCCCGGTGTATTACGCCTACGACAGCGGGTTCCTGATCGCTGCTCCGAGCGAGGAGCTGGTACAGCGGGCGCTCGAATACCGCGCCACGGGATACACGCTAACCCGTTCGGAGAGATTCACGGCGCAGCTGCCGCACGACGGGCAGACTGGCTTCTCGGCGATGTTCTACTCCCGGCTGGGTCCGGCCCTCGCTGAGCTCTCGAAAGTGACCTCTCTGACTCCGGAGCAGCAGAAAACGATCGAGGGCACGGTGGGTTCCTCCACGCCAACGCTGGTGTTAGTGTACGGGCAGCCGGACCGCATCGAGCTGGCCTCGACCGGCAATCCGTTCGGGATGAACCTGGAGCGGTTGCTGATGCGCCAACATTAGAGTGTTGGCGGCGAACTTCGGTTCGCCGGTTGGCGTACAGAAGAGTGGGGCAGGCAGTTCGGCCTGTCCATCGCAGGCGGGACCGCCTGCGCCACGGAATCCGAGAGAGGCTGATGCAACCAGTCATTGAGCTCGACGGCCTGGAAGTCCGATTCGGCAACCGGACGATTCTCGATCACCTGGATGGCTCGCTCTCGGGGCGAGCCATCGGACTTTTGGGACCGAACGGGGCGGGGAAGTCGACGCTGATCAATACGCTGCTCGGCTTCTACAAGCCCTGGAGCGGCACGGCGCGCGTCGCCGGCTACGACATACGGACCGGAATCCGCAGCGTGCGCAACCTGATCGGCTACATGCCGGAGAACGATTCCTTTATCGCCGGGATGAGCGCGGTGGAGTTTGTGCGCTACATGGCCGAGCTCTCGGGGCTGCCCTCTTCCGCGGCGCTCGAGCGGGCGCACGAGGCGCTGTTCTACGTGGGCCTGGGCGAGGCCCGGTATCGCAAGCTGGAAGAGTATTCGCTGGGCATGAAGCAGCTCGCGAAACTCGCTCAGTCCATCGCGCACGGACCCAAGCTGCTCTTCCTCGACGAGCCCACCAACGGTCTGGACCCGCCCGCGCGGCAGCGCATGATCCGCCTCATCCGCGACATTCGTGAGAAGGGCGACCTGCACCTGGTGCTCTGTTCGCACCTGCTGCGCGACGTGGAGGAGACCTGCGAGGAAGTGCTGATCCTCAAGCAGGGACGCATCGTTCACTACGCGAACCTCGACCAGGAGCGGCGGCTGAACCGGAAATTCGTGGAGATCGAAACCGACGCCGAAGGGGAATCCTTCGCGCAAGGGCTGCGGGAATTGGGCTGCGAGTGCGCGCTGGCGGGCGGGCGCCGGCTCAAGCTGGTGCTGGGCGAGAGCACCGAGGTCCGCGACGTGTACCGCGTGGCCTCCGAACGCGGCGCGAATATCCGACGGCTGAACTACCGGCGCGACAGCCTGGAAGACATCTTCCTGAAGGCTATGGAGAACGGCGCCACGCCGCCGCCGCTGCCTGTGGCGGGGAACGGAGGGAGCGGCCATGGCAGTCTATAAGCGCGGCTACGAGCCATACGAGGGGCGCCTCACACCGCAGCGGTGGCGGTTCCTGATCATCGCGCGCTACGCATGGCGGCGCCTGTCCGATTCCAAGTGGCTGCTGAGCTACCTGATGCTATGCTACGTCTCGCCCATCGTGTGCGCGGCGCTCATCTACCTGCCGCACAATGCCGTCGTGGGCGAACTGCTGGGCAAGTTCAGAATGCTCACAATCGACCCGGAGTTCTTCCGGAAGTTCCTTAGCGGGCAGGGCCAGTTCGCATTCATCCTGGCGGGATTCGTGGGGCCGGGCCTGGTCTCGCCGGACCTGACCAACAACGCGCTGCCGCTGTATCTGTGCCGGCCGTTCTCGCGCACCGAGTACGTGCTCGGCAAGATGTCGGTGCTGGCGCTGCTGATCTCGGCCATCACATGGATTCCGGGCCTGCTGCTTTTCGGGTTTCAGGCCTACCTGGCGGGCTTCGCATGGGCGGCCGAGAACTGGTGGGTGGCAGCGGCGATCTTCATCGGGTCCTGGATCTGGATTCTCACGCTCTGCCTGCTGGCGCTGGCGATGTCGGCCTGGGTGAAGTGGAAGCTGGTGGCGGGCACGCTGATCTTCGTGATCTTTTTCGTGGCGGCGGGCTTCGCGGAGGCGATCAGCGCGGCCCTGCACACGGACCTGGGCCACGTGCTGAACCTGTTCGAGGTCATCAGGACCATCTGGTACGGGCTCTTCCGTGAGACCGAGGGCCTGCGTCTTTCCCTCTGGGTGGCATGGTCGGCGCTGGCCGGCTTCTGCGCCGTGTGCTATCTGCTGCTGAACAAGAAGCTGCGGGCGTATCATGTGGAGCGGTCATGAACGGCGCGGACAGCATCGTCTTCGAAGAGGTCTCGAAGTTCTACGGCAACGTGCTGGGCGTGAACCGGGTGCAGCTCTCCATTCCGCCGGGCATCACCACGCTGGTGGGTCCGAATGGCTCCGGCAAGACCACGCTGATGAACCTGATGACCGGCTTGGTTCAGCCATCGCGCGGCAGCATTCGCGTTCTCGGCATCCCGCCGTCCGATCCCGAGCGGCTCTTCGCGGCGGCGGGCTACTGCACGCAGTTCGACGCCTTCCCTCGCGGACTCACGGGCTACGAGTTCATCTACCTCTACCTCCGGCTGCACGCGATGGGACACGCGCGGGCGGCGGAACTGACCGCGCGGGCGCTCGAGCGCGTGACCATGACGGCGGCGGCGGGAGCGCGCATCGCGTCCTACAGCAAAGGAATGCGACAGCGGATCAAGCTGGCGCAGGCGATCGCGCATCAGCCCTCGGTTCTGGTGCTGGACGAGCCGCTGAACGGTCTCGACCCTATGGCCCGCGCGGAGGCGATCGCGCTGTTTCGCGAGCTGGCCGGCGAAGGGATGCACGTGATCATCTCCAGCCACATCCTGCATGAGGTGGACCAGATCTCGGACCAGGTGGTGATGCTCAGCAACGGATACGTGGTGGCCGAAGGACAGATCCAGGCCGTCCGCGGCGAGATGCACCAGGATCATCCCCTGCAGATTCTGGTGCGATGCACCCAGCCGGGCCTGCTCGCGGCGAACCTGTTCGCCGAGGACCACGTCGCCGAAGTGCGGATGCATCACGACCGCGGGGGGCTGCTGGTGGGCACGCGCGATCCGGAGCGTTTCTACGAACTGCTGGGGAAGATGGTGCTCGAGGGCGCGATCCATCTGGAGTCCGTCGCGCCGGCGGACGAAGACGTGCACTCGGTCTACGAATACCTGATCGGCGGCGGTGACGGAGGTGCGGCATGAGCCCGCAGGTGCGTTCTTGGGGCGCCCAGATTCTGGCCATCGTGCGCCTGGAGATGAAGAAGAACTTCTCGTTCCGTCGCGCTCTGCCGCTCTATCTGCTGGCCGCGCTGCCGCTGGCGATCTTCGTCGGACACGCGATCGGTTACGCGCGCGGCTGGACGAATTGCCACGGCACCGAAGACCTGACGGTGTTTGCCGGCGTGTTCCAGCTCTTCGTTCTGCGCCTGGTGGTGTTCTTCGGGTGCGTGGTCATCTTCCTGAATTCGTTTCGCGGCGAGGTGGTGCAGAAGAGCCTGCACTACTATTTCCTGGCGCCGGTGCGCCGCGAAGTGCTGGTGGTGGGTAAGTATCTGTCGGGTCTGCTTACAGCGTGCTGTATCTTCGGCGCGAGCGTCGCGATCTCCTATGCCGTGCTCTGCCGCCACCTCGCGGCGACACCGAGCGCGAACCTGGCCGGGCCGGCGATCGAGCAACTCGGCACTTACACGGGAATTACGCTGCTGGCTTGCGCCGGCTACGGCGCGGTCTTCCTGCTGCTGGGCATGCTGTATCGCAACCCCATCGTTCCCGCCATCGTGGTGCTGGTGTGGGAATCGCTGATCGTTTTCTTCCCGCCTCTGCTGAAGAAGGTCAGCATCATCTTCTATCTCGAATCGTTGTGTCCCGTGCGCGTGCCGTTCGAGGGCCCCGGCAGGCTGTTCGCCATCACGGCGAACCCGACGCCGGCGTATCTGGCGGTTCCGGGTCTGGTGCTGCTCGCCCTGGCGATCGTGGCCTTGGCGGCGGTGCGGATCCAGCGCATGGAGATCAGCTACGGGACAGAGTAGAGCAGCGATTCTCCTGGATCGCCTGCCATTCGCCCCCAGGCGCGGGGATGCGGCCACTCAATTGCGTGTGCTGCTCGATACAACGTTTTACAAGCCGGAGAAGCGCGCGCCGGTGTGGCCGGGTGCGGGGCTAGCCCCGCGGGATCGGATGTGAGAAAGGGCGAGCGGATAAAGTACCACATAGAGGTACCGGTACTATGGGAAACTGCTGGGTGCTTACCCGACGAGAGGCTGGGATGCGGAAAGACCGTGGATCGGCAGCCGCCCGCCGCTTTCCAGTACCGGGGTCTAACAATGGCGTCGCCAGAGTTCCAGAGTGTGGTACCTCCTGGTGGTAGGGTTAGTATCACTAGGACTACTGATGATGTTATTACTATGTTGCCAAAGGTTAATTACTTCTTTGCTATACCTGGACCGCAAGTCTAAACCTACGTTGCGTTTTGAAGGTTCCAGCCCGGAGAAAAGAAGATTTGTGTTATGGCAAACCGACTTGATTCGGTGTAAAATCGGGAACCGAATATAGCTAGTAAGCTGTCTTGTGGAGGACGTCCCATCATGACGAATACGACCACTCCAGTCGAGTCGATCGGAGCTCCGACCGGAGCTGCATCGTTTTATCGTTGGGAGGTCGCGGGCAAGCCAATAGCGATCCTCTTCAGCCTTGATCTGATGGATCGCCTGGAGCGCGAGGTACTCGAGAGCTTCAAGGCCGTGACCAAGCGCGGATCGGAGATCGGCGGCGTCCTGGGTGGACGTGTCGTAGCCGGCAGCCAGCCGACCGTGATCGTGGAGCAATTCGAACCCGTGGAGTGCGACTACTCGCGCGGGCCTCTGTACCTGCTGTCCGATGAGGACAAGGTGCGCATGAAGCAAGCGCTCGAGCGGGTCGCGAAAGCCGGCGGCGGAGCCTCCGTTGCTGGGTTTTTCCGCAGCAATACGCGACGGGAGCTGGTGCTGGACGAAGAGGACCAGGCGGTCGCCAAAGAGTTCTTCTCCGACCCGAACCACGTTTTCCTGCTGGTGCGGCCCTTCGCGATGAAGCCCAGCGCGGGAGCGTTCTTCTTCTGGGAGGGTGGACAACTTCCCGAGGAAAGTTATCAGCAGTTCCCCTTCAAGCGCGCCGAGCTGGTGAAGAGCTTCTCGCAGTTCATTGTGGCTGCTCCGGAACCGCCCGTGGTCAGGGAACCGCTGGTGATGCCGAGGCGTGAAGAGCGCCCCGTTGCTCCGCCGGTGACGATGAAGCGGGAAGAGCCGAGGCCGGCCCCGATGGCGCCGCCACGGCGCGAAGATCCGCCACCTCCGCCTCCGCCGGCAATGCGGCGCGAAGAGCCCAAGCGCGAGGAACCGGCCCCCGCGCCGCCTCCGCCGGTGTTCAAACGCGAAGAGCCGAAGGCGAGCGTGCCCCCGCCGGTGTTCAAGCGCGAAGAGCCGAAGCCGGCTCCGCCCAGGCGAGAGGAAGCTCCGCCGGTCAACTACCGGCGCGATGCGCCACCCGTGATGAGGCGCGAGGAGCGTCCGCCTATCGTTCCGGTGCAGCCGAGGCGCGAAGAGCGGCCGTCAGGTCCGACCCTGGTTTCCAGACGGGAAGAGCAGGCCGCACCGCCCGCTCCTCCCAGAAGAGAGGAAAGGCCGCAGCCCGCGCCCCCGGTCAAGCGCGAGGAGCGTCCTCCGGTTGTGGCGAAGCGGGAAGAGAAGCCGGTGGCGCCTCCGGTGGTGTCGCGGCGCGAGGAGCCCGCTCCCCCGAAAGTCGAAGAGAAGCCGGTGGTGGCCAAGGCGGCCGAGACCGTGGTGGTGGCTCCACCTCCGAAGAGGGAAGAGCCGGTCAAGGTGGAGCAGGTGAGGGTGGAGCCGCCCAAGGCGGAGCCGGTTAAGATAGAGCCGGTTAAGGTGGAGGCGGTCAAGGCCGCGCCGCCCAGGGTGGCACCGGTTGTGGCCGCGCCCGTCGAACGGATTCCTGTTGCCGCGGCGGAAACAGCCGAGCCCAGCGCGTTTGCCCGCTTCAAGTGGGTGATTGTGGCTCTGGTGGTCGTGCTGCTGGCCGGTGCCGGTTACTTCGTCTTCGTCGGCTCGAGCGGCACGGTGGCGCCCGCCAAGACAGCCGACACGTTGCTGGGGCTGAAGGTGGAAACCAACGCGGGCCAGTTGCTGTTGAGCTGGAATCGCAACGCTACCAGCGTCTCCACCGCAACGCGGGCGACCTTGACGATCAACGACGGCGATCACAAGGAAGACGTGGATCTGGACCTCGCGACGCTGCACAACGGCAGCATCGTGTACTCGCCGATCTCGAACGATGTGAGCTTCCGGCTGGAAGTGGCGGATCAGAAGACCGGGAAGAGCGAAGCCGGATCGGTACGGCGCCTCGCCGGCCGTCCGTCGGCGGCGGTGGCCGCCAGTGTTCCGCAGCAGGTGCAGCAGCAGCCGGCCAAGCAGACGCAGGCCCCCAACGAGCAGCGTCCGACTCAGCCGGCGCAAGTGGCTGCCGCGCCCCAGCCGCCCCCCGCTCCCGTGGTTTCGGCGGGACCGGCGGTGACCAAAGAGCCGGTCCGGGAGAACTCCCTAGCGGCGCGTCTGCGCGCAGCAGAGCCGGCCGAGATCCCAGCAGCGCCGGCCCTGGAGAGCCAGCCGAGCCAACTGGCGCAGAACGCGCCGGGCGTGCCGGCTACGGCGGTCGCGCCGCCTCCTCCGTCTGCGGCGCAGGCACAGCAGAGACAGCAGCCTCAAGCGGCGGCCGCGCCCCCGAAGGCGAGCGCGCCGGCTCCGGCGCCTGTGACCCAGACTCCGAGCCGGATCGGTGGCCAGGCCCAGGAAGCCAGGGTCCTCAAGCGCTTCCCGGCCGTTTATCCGCTGATCGCCAGAACCAGCCATATTGCCGGGATCGTGCGCGTGCACGCCATCATCGGCAAGAACGGCAGGGTCAGAAAGGCGACGGCCACGAGCGGTCCGCAGATTCTGCGCACGGCCGCGATCGATTCAGTCATGAAGTGGGTCTACAGCCCGGCGATTCTGGACGGAGAGCCGGTGGAAGCGGAGACCCAGGTGGATGTGAACTTCCAGATGTAAGCTCTCGCGACCTGCGAGCCTTTGCGGCGGCCTCGGATCAAACCCGGGCCGCCGTTTTTGTGTCCGGGCAACTGTGGCAAGGCGGCACCGAACTGCGGACGTGGAGTGAGCGGAAATCCGCCGTGCAGATCATCTCCGCTCCCTGACGGTCACGGTTCGGTGCTGGGTGTGGCGCGCGGAGGCGGGCACGCACTGAGCGCCGCGGCTGGGGGCTGATGCTACATTGGAGGAGATCCTAACGTGAACGCATCCGCTTCCGGCACACTCTTATCGCTCGTAGCCACCTTGATCGGCATCGGGGGCGCTGCGCTGGGCGTCTCCTCGCTGATGGGCGGCGCGCGCAAGATCGTCCCCTTCAGCGGCGGCCTTCTGATTGGAGTGGCGCTGTTCGGCGTGCTGCCCGACCTGGCCGGACACTTCGGATGGGCCGACAGCGTGGCCCTGCTGGGGGCGGGAGTGGGTGCCCTGGCTCTATTCGGACGCTACGTGTATCCGGTCTGCCCCTCCTGCTCGCATGACCATGAGCACGACAGCTGCACCAGGGTTCTGCACGGTTTCGCGGGGCCCCTGATCGCTGCCGCGTGCCTGCACGCGTTTCTCGATGGCCTCTTCATTTCGGCGGCGCAATATGACGGGGCCGGCGGCTTCGGAGCGGTGCTGGTATTCGGCGTGATCCTGCACAAGATCCCGGAAGGGGTGGCGCTGGGGATCATGCTGCGCGCCTCGGTGGGCTCCCGCGTCAGCGCCTTCGCGTGGTGCGTGCTGGCTGAGGGCGCAACGCTCGCGGGTGGCGTTTTCGGGTCGGTCGTGACGGGCCACACCGGCGCGTGGTGGGTGACGGGCGCGCTGGCGCTCGCGGGCGGCAGTTTCATCTACCTCGGCTTTCACGCCGTGCACGGCGAATGGAGGCGGCGAGGCGTGCCGGCCATGGGCCCCGCGCTGACCGGAGCGGCGGGCGCGGCGGTGCTCCAACAAGGGCTCCGCGTCTTCCTGCACTGAGGGCCGGGCGGCGGCTTACCGGCCGAAGTACGCGGCGTTTTCCTGGGCGAAGCCGGCCCATTTCTCGGGCAGGTCGTCGAGGGTGAAGATCGCCGAAACCGGGCACACCGGGACGCAGGCGCCGCAGTCGATGCACTCGACGGGGTCGATGTAGAGCATCTTCGCCTCGCCGAAGGTAGCCTCGTCCTTCTTCGGATGAATGCAGTCCACGGGGCAGGCGTCGACGCAGGCGGTGTCCTTGGTGCCGATGCAGGGCTCAGCAATCACGTAGGCCATATGCTTGCTCTGGAAGCCTCCTCTTTTCCTTGAGCATAACACGGGTTCCGAAAGTCCGTTGCGCAAAACCCCCGATGGATCTCTCTGCGGCATACAATGTGGTCATGGTTCCGAAAGTGCGCAAAGCGGTCTTCCCGGCGGCCGGATTGGGCACCCGATTCCTTCCCGCCACCAAGGCCCAGCCCAAGGAGATGCTCGCCCTGGTGGACAAGCCGCTGATCCAGTACGGGGTCGAGGAAGCGATCCATTCCGGAATCCAGAATATCGTCATCGTCACGGGCCGTGGAAAGACCGCGATCGAGGATCACTTCGACGTGAGCTTCGAGCTCGAACACCTGCTCGAGACGCGCAACAAGAAGGACCTGCTGGCGGCGGTGCGCGACATCTCCGACATGATCGATGTGGCATACGTCCGGCAGCGCGAGGCCCTGGGACTGGGGCACGCCGTGTTGCGCTCCCGGGCGATCGTGGGGAACGATCCGTTCGCCGTGGTGCTGTCGGACGACATCATCGAGGCAGAGATTCCCTGCCTGCGCCAGTTGCTGGACGTCTACGACTTCTTCGGCTCGTCGGTGGTGGCGCTGATGGAAGTGCCTCCCGACCAGATTTCAGCCTACGGCGTAGTGGACGCCGAGCCGGTGTCGCACAACGGGTGCAGCGACCGGCTGTTTCGCATCCGCAACATGGTGGAGAAGCCCAAGCAGGGGGACGCTCCTTCGAACCTGGCGATCATCGGCCGCTACGTGCTGACGCCGGAGATTTTCCCTTCGCTCGAAGAGATCGAGCCCGGTTCGCTGGGCGAAATCCAGCTCACCGACGGACTGAAGCACCTGCTGCGCACGCGTCCGGTTTACGGCTACCGGTTCGAGGGGACCCGCTACGACGCCGGAGACAAGCTGGGCTTTCTGCGGGCCACCGTCGAAATCGCCCTGCGCCGTTACGACCTGGGCGGTCCGTTCCTCGAGTACCTGCGCAGTCTGAATCTGGAGGACTTCGCCGTGCGCCGCATGGCGGGCGGGGGGTCAGCAACTGGAGTAGAATAGGCGGCGGTGCCGCCACATCCCAGCCCCTTCGACATCGCATTTTTCGCGGTCCTCCTGTCTGGGTTTGCAGCGATCTGGTTTGCCGTGGCGCTCCAACTTGCTAGCCGGCTATCGATGTTGGGTGCTCGAGGCTGGGTCGCAGCGATTGCGGTCGTGTCACATCCGGACGTACTCTACCTGTCGTTCTACTTGTTCTGGCTCACCTGGGATTTCCATACGGGTTTCCATCCGTTCGCTTTACCCGACTACGCTCTGGTCGTGGCCGTCATCGTGACGGTGATGCTTAGCTCGTCCATCCGAGGGAAGGCGCGAAGGCTGCAGCACTTTGAGGTCAGCCGGGGCGAGCTGTGGAATGGTGTGCGTGCGCTGGTCGCCAGGGCGAATATCATGAGGCCCAGCGGCGCGTGGGGAGTTCCGGCGTTCCGTGTCTACGTTGTGCCTGACGAGTTCCGTCCGAGGATGTTCGCGGACTCCGTCAGCGTGTTCGTGTGGCGGCGGTATCTGGACGCGATGAGCCGTGCAGAAATCGACGGGCTAGCCGCGAGACAGCTGACGCGCCAGAACCTGCGATACCACCTGCAGAATCTGTGGCCTGTGGTGGCGGGAGCATTCGTCGCCGTGGGGCCGCTCGAGTTCGTGAACCTGGGCGCGCGCAGCCGCCTGATGGCGCTGCCGTTGCTCCTCGCGGCAGAGATCGCGCTCTTGGTCTCTATGTCTCCGGAGATCCTTCTTCGGGCCGACCTCCGTGCGATTCGGCTGTCCGGTAACGCCGAAGCGTTTCTCGGCGCGGTCGCCGACGCAGCGCGTCTCGACGGCTCGGCCCCGGACATGGCGTACCTCGAGAAACTCGCCCGCAAGGCCGGTGTTCCGCTCGACCGTCTGCGGGAGTTGGTCGAACACCGGAACGTCGCCGCCGGGGATCGCTACCCCACCACGGGCGACTACGTCACGACTGGCTTGCAGTGACGACCCTCTCCTTGCCCACACCGTCGCAACCCCGTAGAATGGGTGTTAGGGAGTCTGAATACCAGGGCCATGGGCAACCAGCAGGCATTGACGCCGCGGCAGCGCGACGTCTTGTATTCCATCGTCGAGACCTATATCGCGACGGGGGAGCCGGTCGCCTCGCGGACCATCGCGAGCCGTAGGAACGACGTGCTCAGCCCGGCCTCGATCCGCAACGTCATGGCGGATCTCGACGAGGGCGGCTACCTGGACCAGCCACACACTTCGGCAGGCCGCGTGCCGACCGAGAAAGCTTTTCGCGTCTATGTGGAATCTTTGACCGCCCGGCGGCTGAATCCGATCGACGCCGAACGGCTGCGGGCGGACCTGGGCGGGGCCGATTCGGTAACCGATTGCATCGCGCGCTCCTCGCATTTCCTCACCGAGTTCACGCGCAACATCGGCATAGCGGCGGCTATCCCGGCCTCCAGCCAGATCCTCAGCCAGATCGAGTTGCTCAAGCTGGCCGACAACCGCGTGCTGATGATCGTGGTCACGCGCGACCGCATGATCCGCGACCGCGTGGTGGTGCTCGACCAGGAGATCTCGCAGGACGACCTGCACTCCATACGCAACTACGTCAACAGCAACTTCAGCGGATGGAAGCTGGCGGACGCCCGCCACGAGCTCGAGCGCCGGCTGGAGCAGGAGAGCGCGGCCTACGACTCGATCCTCAAACGCCTGATCGTTCTCTCCGCGAAGGGCCTCCTGGACTTCACCTGGGTGCCGGAGATTTACATGGAGGGCGCCTCCAACCTGGTCACCATCGACCTCCACCTCACCCGCGAGAAGATGCGCGAGCTGTTCCACGCGCTCGAGGAAAAGAAGCGGATGCTGCAGTTGCTGGACCGGTTTCTGGAGCAGCCCGCCGGGGAACTGGGCGTGAGGGTAGGACTGGCGCGGGCGCACCCGGCGATGCGGGACTTCTCGCTCATCGGGATTAGCGTGGAGCTGCCGGGCGGCCTCGCCGCCAAGATCGCCGTGCTCGGCCCCATGTGGATGAATTACGAACGCGCGATGTCTGCCGTTTTGCAGGTCGGCAACGCGTTCCAGGAAGCGGCCGGCTGATCCGCTCTGCTACGCTGAAAGTGAACCCAGCCGTGTTTCCAACTATGGACGACGACACAAAATCGAGTGAGGCCGCGGCCTCCGACAGCGTGGATATGGCCGATTCGGGCGCCATTGTGGCCGCCCTGGTCGGCGAACGGGACGCGCTCGCCAAGGAGCGGGCGGACCTCTACGATCAGTCGCTGCGGCAGCGCGCGGAGTTCGAGAACTTCCGCAAGCGTGCGCAGCGCGAGCGCGAGGAATTCAGCGAGTTCGCCTCGATGGAAGCGGTGCGGGCGGTGATCCCCGTTCTCGACGATTTCGAGCGCGCGCTGAAGACCGAGTCCGCCGACAAGGAATACGCCCGGGGCATGGAGCTGATCTACCAGAGGCTGCTGGAGGCCCTGAAGAAGCTCGGCCTCGAGGCCATCGAAGCGGAAGGGCAGAAGTTCGACCCCGCGCTGCACCACGCCGTCGAGATGGAGAAGACCGACCGCGTCGAGGATCACACCATCCTCTATCAGCACCAGCGGGGATACAATTTCAAGGGAAAGTTGCTGCGGCCGGCGATCGTGAAGGTCGCGGTCGAGCCGTAATCACCCGCCGTGGATAAGCGAGACTACTACGCCGTTTTGGGTATCGCCAGGGATGCCGGCGATCAGGAGCTGAAGAGCGCCTACCGGCAGGCCGCGCTGAAGTTCCATCCCGACCGCAATCCGGACAGCCACGACGCCGAGGAGAAGTTCAAGGAAGCGGCCGAGGCCTACAGCGTCCTGAGCGACCCGCAGAAGCGCGCTGCTTACGACCGCTACGGCCATGCTGGCGTTTCCACCTCAGCCGCCGGCGGCGGAAGTCCGTTCGAGGGCGGTTTCCCGGACCTTTCGGAGATCTTCGGCGACTTCTTCTTCGGCGATATGTTCGGCGGCGGCGGGCGGGGCCGGGGTCGTGTGCAACGCGGCGAGGACCTGCGCTACGACCTGGAGCTGAGCTTCGAAGACGCGGTGCGCGGGATGAGCGTCGATATTCAGGTGCCGCGCCAGGAAGCATGCAGCCGTTGCCGCGGCACCGGAGGCGAGCCCGAGGGCGGCGTCACCACGTGTCCCAAATGCCGCGGGCGCGGGCAGATCGTGTTCCAGCAGGGATTCCTTTCGCTGCGCCAGACCTGCTCGCAATGCGGAGGCGCGGGCCAGGTGGTTCGCCAGCCGTGTACGAAATGCCGCGGCCAGGGCTACATCCAGACCGCGCGGAAGCTCAAGGTCAATATCCCGGCGGGCGTGGACAACGGACAGCGGCTGCGGCTGAACGGGGAGGGGCAGCCCGGTCCTGGCGGCGGTCCCGCGGGGGACCTGTACGTGTTCATCCGCGTGGAGGAGCATCCCGTCTTCGAGCGCCGCGACAACGATCTGCACTGCACCATCCCGATCAACATGGCACAGGCGGCGCTGGGCGTCGAGATCGAGGCTCCTTCGCTCGACGGCCCCATTCCGTTCAAGATCCCGGAGGGGACGGCGAGCGGCACCACGTTCCGCGTCAAGAATAAGGGAGTGCCGGACGTGAACGGACGCGGCCGCGGCGACCTCTACATTCATGTGCAGGTGAAAGTCCCGGCCAAGCTGACCCGCGAGCAGAGGAAGCTGTTCGAGGAACTCGCAGGGCTGCTGCCCGCCGACAACCAGCCCGACAAGCGCGGGCTGTTCGACAAGGTCAAAGACTACTTCATGTAGCAAGGCCAGGTGGGGCAGGCGTCCACGCCTGCAGCGGGTCTCCAGACCCGCTTGGCGGGACCCTCACGCTGCCGTCCGCCCGACTGCGGCCGCCCGTCGCTCGTGGCCCGTCGCCCGTCGGTCCTTTGCGGGATTCGTGCGCTTCGCGATCGGCAGTCGTCACGGTGCGAAGTGGGGAAGAGCCGACTCACCATTCGACGGGCGACGGGCGACGGGCGACGAGCGTTCTTCAAGCACCTCCTCCCAGTCGATCGACTCCGCGAACGTGTGACCGTAGGCGCAGAGTTTGTCCACGGCGCCAACGTCGTCCATGGCGATGGGTTTCGCGGCGATCTCGGCCTCGAAGCGGTAGAAGCGCGCTTGGGGGAACTGCCTGCGGGCGACTGCGGTCTGCTGTTCTTCCGGCGCGCGCAGCAGTTCGGCTAACACCCACTCGCTCCAGCCCCACAGCGTCCGCGGTTCCCGGATCGCCTGACGGAAGCAGCCGGTGCCGAGCGAAACGATGGTCGTGGTCTCGGGCGCGTACTCGCCGGTGTAGCAGAAGGCCTCGACCGAGGCCTGGTACACCGGATTGCCCGTCACTCCGACTCCGCCGTCCACCAGGGTCCCGAACTCGGGCGCGCTGTCAAACCTCCACGGGTTGAAATACGTGGGCGCGGCCGCCGACGCCGTCGCGCAATCGACCAGTCCCAGCTTGCCGGTCAGGCCCGAATTCTCGGGCTTGTCCTTGACGAAGTACCACGGGGTTCCGTCGAGGCCCTTGGCGGTGAGGAGCAGGTCGATGGGGGAGTCGTTGAGCCTCCAGCCGGCAGCCTCGCCGAACGCCTCCGCGAGCACCCCGTGCAGCGTCCGGGTAGAGTACATGAAGCCCCGAACCACGCGCTTGAGGGTGTTCCAGGGCGGGCGCGGGCTGAAGATCTCGCGGCCGTGCTTGAGGTACATCTCGAGCAGGCGCGGGGCAGGGACGCCGGCGGCCACCGCCGCGCACAGGATCGCTCCGGTGGAGGTTCCGGCGACGAAGGAGAAGGTCTCCCGCGCCGGGCGCCCGGTGATTTGTTCGAGCTTCATCAAGGCGCAGACGGGAATGATGCCCCGAATGCCCCCGCCATCGACGGACAACAGAACTCTACGTGCCATACCGGCATCAGCATAGGGGCCGCTTTGCGAGGCACCAGGACCTCACTGTGGCTATGGTGTTGAGCCGGAGGGTGATTGAGTTGGGGGAGAGCCGTGACCGGCTACACGGGACCCCCTACCGAGCCGCGACCGCAAGGGAGCGGTGCCTTGTCTAGAAGACGAAGCTGAGCCCGCCGCGCAGGCTGCGCGGGGCTTGCACCAGGTACATCTGGCGGCCGTCCATCATCAGCGGAATGTAGCCCTGCGCCAGCGCGTTGCTCAACTGGGCGGTGGCTTCAACGTGACCGGGCAGGCCGCCGAAGTACGGGATCGGCTGGCGGATCTGTACATTGAGGCCCGGGTCTTCCCGCATGCTCTCGGTGAGATAGAGGTGGGCAGGGTTCAGAGCCGAGACGCTCGCCCACTGGTAGCTCACGGCAAACTGCGTGCCTGTAGCGGGCACGGTGCCGGACGCCCGCGCCGTCAGCGACTGCCGGCGGTTGGTACCGATCGCCGATCTCACATCCGTGACGGTGCTGTCCCCTTTGGCAACCAGCGCCGGGCCGCTCCCGTAAGCCAGCATCACCTCGTAGTGCGAGCCCAGTTCCTGAGCCACCGACATCATGTACCCTAGGCCGCGATACCTGCCGGCGTTGACGGTCCAGCCATTGGTCATGAGATCGGGAAGCAGGTCCAGGGAGGGCATCACACCGCCCGGGCTGAGCAGGGTGACCGCGGCATTCGAGATATCGTCGCTATAGGCCGCCGCGCTGTAGGTCCGCGACCCGGCTTTCTTCCGGTAGCCCGCCTCCACCGTGGAGGTCCGTTGAATGCGGGCGGCGTTCCTGTCGAGCGATATGCGCGGGAACATGGCCAGGGCCGAGAGATTCTGCTCCAGTTCGATGCCCGTCTCCCCTTCGCGCACAAAAGCCTGGGCGGGGGGAGTGCCCGATGCGTAGCCGAGCTGGAAGACCTGGCCGTGACCGCGGTCGTAGGTGAGGCGGGCGTAGGGGCTGACGTAGTTCATCCGGTCCAGAAAAGTCACCGAATCGAGCGACCCCCCGTATTCCAGCCGCAAATCCTCGCCGAATTGCTTTGAATCGAGCATGGTCACGGAAAGCGTTCGCAGGAGCGGAGCGGAATCGGGACTCTGAACGCCGCTGAGGAAAGCGGCGCCAGCACGCAAGGGCAGCGAGAGCTGCCGCATGGTGACCTCTACCTGCGGGCTGCTGATTCCCCCGCGCACGTCCCGGCGGAAGCTGGTGCGGAAGGCAGCGGTGGGCGCTCCCGTCACCGAGGAGTATCCGACGTTGCCGGCCACCTGCAACTGGTTCTGGCCCAGGATGGAGGTGGCGAGCGCGAAGGCGGTGCCCATCTCGGCTTCGGTACCCAGCGAGGACTGGGATGCCTGGTCGCCAGCCGATACGCTGACCATGCCGCGGGTGTCCGAGAAGATGGTGGCCGTCTTCCGGCGCGGCGAATCCTTGAAATCGGGCAACAGGCGCAGCACGGGCCTGGTGGCCGACGAGCTGCGCAGGACCCACCTCCATTCATCGCTCATGAGGGAGGATTGGCCGGGCGACACCGCCACCAGCTCGATCGAGCTGAACACGCTGGCGAGGTTCACGTTCAGCAGGCTCTGCATGCCCGGCTGAACCTGGATGTTCCGCCTGAAGGCGGGCAGGAAGCTGGCGAGCGAGACACGAATCGCATAGACTTCCGCGGGCAGGGAATCGAAACCGAAGGTGCCGTTCTCGGTGGTGAGAACGCGCTGAAGGAGGCGCTCGAAGCGATCATAGAGAAGCACGCTGGCGCCCATCTGGGGAACGCCGCTCGCATTGCCGACCACGCCCTCGATGCTGCCGCTGAACTTCTGTGGGGTTGCAGGGAAGGCCGGAGACACCGACACTAATGCGCCGGCAAGCACGCCTATCGCCGTGGTCCACATCCTGGCGTTCATGCGCGTGGCCTTATCAGGCTTTTCGTCCCTCTAGTTTACCGTGAAAGTAGCCGACGGTGTAAGAACCTCGTTTCGGTTCTTATCCGTAACTGTCATCTTGAGAGTATACTGCCCCGGCTCGTAATGCGCCAGCGGCAGCAGCTTCTCTACCGTCACTTGCTGGGCCGAAGCCCCGGGATACGCCTTGGCGTCGCTCAGGCTTTCGGTCCAATCGACCAACTTCTGGTTCGAGCCGTTCTTGACAATCTGGTACTCAATCTGCCCGTTTGGCTTCTGGGTCTTGTCGTCCGGAGCGAAGTTATAGAGCTGAAAGTAGATCCCCATCTTCTCGTCGCGGCGGAAGGTGTCCGTTACCCGGGGCCGCACCTTCGAATCGCCGATCACGAACTGGCCGGCGCCAACACTTCGGGTCGGCATCGCCTCCAGGAGATCAGCCAGGATCACCGTGCTCGAGGCCAGCTTCGCGTCGTCGAAGTGCGGCACGCGCAGGGCGACTTCGTAGTTGTTCATGGTTGCGGCTACGACGTCCTTGACCACCACATTCAGGCGATACGTACCCGGCGCCAGAAACACCGAGTGCCCATACACGGAGGAATGCTTGTTGCTGGCTCCCAACATCGGGGTCGGGACCTCGATGCTCACCGGCTCTTCCCAAACGCTCACCGGGCGCCGGCCCATCGAGGTGATGCGGCCGTACATGTTCACGCTGGCCTTGGAAACTCCGCCCTTATCCTGGAATTGCAGGTCCTTGTTGTCCAGTTGGATGGCGACGCTGGTGAGCACGGTGGAGTCGGTCATCCGCATGAAGTCCACCTTCACCTGGACCGGCAGGACATTGTAGGTGATGCGGGTATCGACGGCGGCCTCCAGGTCCTTAAACTTGATCGCGGGTGGGCGAAAGAGTTTCGCCCCGCGCTCGAGCCTGGTGAACTCGTTCATGCTCTCCGGCAGGTCCATTGCCGGGCCGACGCCCAGGTGCGTGCCATCGGTGCGGGTGAAACGGTCGTTCTTACTGGTCATGCCCAACTGCTCCTGCATGGTGAGGCCGGCTCCGGGCACGTAGAGCAGGGCGTCCTTCTCGCTCGGATCGATGGTGAAGTGATACTCGCCCGAGTTCGAGGGATCCACGAATTCCATAACGACGTTGGTGCCGATGCCCTCGATATACCGGTAGCGCCACTGCTCGAAGGGATAGGTGGAAGTCTCTCCGCCGCCCTCGTCAATGGGCCGTTCGTAGCTTCCGCCAGCCGGATGGGACTCGATCTCGTCGGGCGGCCCGTACATGATGTAGAAACGCCCGCGGTCGGTCTTCCAGCCGGGGATGCCGGAAGCGTAATGCTCGTTGGCGTACGCGATACGGCGGTAGTGCTCTTCCTTGTACTCGTTTTCGATGGTATCGGGGGTGGGATCCCGCCGCAGCCAAAACTGCTCGATAAACTGGTCGCGCTCCTCGTCGGTCTGCAAACGCTTGAAGGTCTGGCGTTCCTCGTCGGTGATGATGTAGCTGACGTCTTCGCTCAGCCACTTCCGGTAGGGCGTCTCGAGCTCTTTGCGAAGCTTCTCTTTCTGCCGCCTGATCTGCTTCTCGGTGAGCGGTTTGGCAATGGTTTCGCGAGGCGCAGGCGTCTTCTTGTCACTGCCTTCGTTCTGGCCGGCAGCCCGTATGGCGGGAACCCAGGCGGCGGCGCCCAGTACCCAAACGCAAGCCACAAACTTCCGCGCGTTCATAAACCTCCTCGGCATCCTTCGGTAAGCAGGGGGCGGAAACTCATTGGCATCCGCCGGGCGGTCAGCACCCGAACTTATCCATAAATTTTAGACCCCTGCGGCTGGGGCGTCAACCGAGTGCGTTGCCGCCACCCCCGTGCGACCTCTTGCCAAACCGTCGGCTCGCGCCGCGGTACTACTCTGCGCGGATACAGTCGTCCGTTCTTCGGACGCGCAGAGGGGGATTTCGGTTTCAGGCATTCAAAAAAGGTCGGATGCCGCTCTATTCGGTCGATAAGGAACTGGAGGAAGCGCCGCCGTCCTCAGACTGGCTGTGACGTTTGGCACTCGGCGTGCACCTTCCTTGGCATAAGGGTTTGGAGGGAACAAATGCTCGTTGCCGGCACGCTCGCGATTCTGGTGGTTCTAAGCCTGTTCCTGTCCATGTTGTCTTCGTCCCCCGGGGTCAAGGACTAGACTCCCGGTGGCCTACCTCGTCTGGGGTGGGTAAAAATGGCGTGTCAGCGCCCCATCCAGACCTCCGGATCCGTTAGGTTCAGGGGATTTGGTGCCCAGCCTCGCTGCCTCTCGCGAACAGTCGGCCTACTGTCTGCTGCGCCAGCATGGGACTCGGGCCGGTTCCCGGCACGCCTTGCGTTCTCCCGTTACCCGGGTCGGCCGTGCGGCCGACAACGATGTGGTGATTGCCGGCCCGGAATCGAGCGTCGTCTCCGCCAGGCATGCTGAGATTCGTCAAGAAGCCGGGCAGTGGATCCTCCGCGACCTGGCGAGCACCAATGGCACGTTCGTGAACGGAGAACGTTGCTCCGAGGCGCCGCTGGCGCTCGATTCCGTGATCCAGCTAGGCACGGGCGGACCCACCCTCACCTTCACGACATGGGAGGCCTCTCCGGCTCCGGCCGACCTCAGCCGGACCCTGGTGGTCGCTCCCGATCCGCAGCGCTCCGGACTGGGTACCGAATCCGACCGCGTGCTGGGCAAAGCTGTCGCCGATGCCCGTCATGCGCGCTGGGCCGGCGCGTTCAACCAGACCGGCGCCATTATGCACCAGGCTCTGGTAGCGGTGATGGCGCGTTCCACCAGGCGGTTTCGGTTCATCGTTGCGGGTCTGGTCTGCCTGTTGGTCGTCGTTGCCGGCCTCGGCGCCTGGAAGATCCAGTCGCTCCGGAACGATAAGGCCTCCATCGACGCGCGCATCGAGCGGCTGGAACAGGGCATCGACTCGGCCATTAAGGACCCGACCCGCATGGACCAGCTCATTCTCGAGCTGGACCACTATCAGACGGAAGCGCAGGCCCTCGAGCGCAATCCGCTATACCGCTTGAGTGCGCGCCGTCCTCCGGATCCTTTGGATTCGGATATACGGGTGCTGCTAGCCGAGTTCGGCGCGGAGGTCTACAGCATCCCCCCCGAATTCCGCCAGGCGGTGAAGCGCGAGTTGGAACGGTTCCGGGGGCCCGAACGGCCGCTGATGGCGCGGGCGCTCAGCGAGGCCGAGCCCGAGATCGGGCGCATAGGCCGCCTGTTGGAGCGGAACCACCTGCCGCGCGATTTCGCCTACATGGTGCTGGTGGAGAGCGCCATGCGTCCGTCCGAGCGGAGCGCGGCGGGCTGTGCCGGCCTTTGGCAGCTCACGCCGGCGACGGCCAGGAGCCTGGGCTTGCGGGTGAACGGGGAGGTGGACCAGCGGCTGAATCTGAACGCGTCCACGGAGGCAGCATCCAGGTACATCCGCAGCCTGATCCTGGATTTCGGCGCGGGAAGCTCGGTGATGCTTGCCCTGGCCGCCTACGACGTCGGCCCGGCGCGCGTGAAGCAGGCCATCAACCGCGTCATGGACCCGATCCGGCAGCGGGATTTCTGGTACCTCTATCGAACCCACGCGCTGCCGCAGGAGACGCGCGAATACGTTCCCAAGGTCATCGCAGCCATGATCATCGGCCGGAATCCGGGCCGCTACGGCTTCTGACCGCCTGCCCGTGGGGCAGGACTCCAGTCCTGCAGCGGGTCTCCAGACCCGCCTCCGTCCGGCGCATGAGTGCGTGCGCCACAAGCGCGCTAAAGACTCGCCGCCCCGATCAGGATCAGGCCGACAACATACCCCGCGAACATCAAAGTGATGAGCGTCCACGTGGCCTTGGTCGCTCCCAGGAATTCGCGCCACACAAACACGCCCCAGATGGCGGCGACCAGCGTCGCGCCCTGGCCCAGAGCGTACGAAATGGCCGGTCCGGCGACCCCCGAGGCGATCACGTTGAGGCTGAGCGCCAGCATCCAGATGCATCCGCCGAGGAATCCCAGGGAATGCAAGCGGGCGCGTCCGCGGAAATACTCGCCGTAGGTGACCTTGCCCGCGCGCATGAAGATGGTGTTCACGACAATGTTGCTCGCGAGCAGTCCCAAAGCGAACAGGACCAGCGCGGCGTACGGTGTGAGCAGCCCGGGCTGAATCGGGCGGGCGGTGAAATCCGGCGATACGGCGGCGAGCAGTTGCGGGTAAAAGAAGCCCATCAGGCAGCCCGCCACGGCGGAGAATGCCAGCCCGCGGAACGGTCTGGTCCCGGCGCCGGCTCGCATGCGGCGGTGCGCGAGCGCGGACATGACCATCGCAAAGACGATCAGCGCCACGCCGGCAATCAGAAGCGCCGGGTTGCCTTTGGGAGACTGAAAGTAGCTCTTCACGGTGCCGATCACGAGGGCCAGGCCGACCCCGACGGGGAACGCCACCGCCATGCCCGCCGCGTCGATCCCGACTACCAGCAGGATGTTCGAGATGTTGAAGAGAACGCCGCTGAGGACCGCGGCCCACATCGCGCTCGATGACGCGCCGCGTAGATTCTCTAGAAACGGCGCGCCTGCGGCACCCGCGCTGCCGAGCGTGAACGCGAACAGGAGCGAGAAGGCGAACACACCGATCGCGTAGTCCCAATAGAAGAGCTCAAACGGCCAGCGGTCCTTGCCGGCCAGTTTCTGCGTGTTCGCCCACGAACCCCAACCCAGCATCGTGACGACGCAGAAGAGCACGGCAATACCGAGATCGTTAACGAGGAACATAGCGAGCGCTAGTGTATCATTGGGGACGGAAAATGAGAAGACTCGCCTTCATCCCACTCGCGTATTGTTCGCTGGCGCTCGCTCAGGTGTCGCCGATTCAGCCGCAGGGAAGCCAGATTCCTGGCCCCGCGCAAGGCGGCGCCGGGCAGGACTGGTATTCGGAAATGACCAACTGGCGCCGCGACTCCGCGGCCGCGTTCCCGCGCTGGCAGGAAGATCTTCGCGCCTGGCGCAACGAGCAGCGCATCCGGATGGGCTATGACGATTCCGAGTACCGCCGCCGGCCGGAGCTGCTGTGGACCCAGCGCGACTTCGTTCAGCCCCAGGCCATGGTGGAGGAGCGGTACTTCTACGACGCGGTCGAGCGGCGGTACACGGTCGGCCGGTTTCTGGACGACCTGGATAAGCGGTACGGCGGCATTGATAGCGTTCTGCTCTGGCCGGTCTATCCCAACATAGGAATCGACAACCGGAATCAGTGGGACCTGGTGCGAGACCTGCCGGGCGGGATTCCGGCGCTTCGGCAGATGGTGGAGGACTTCCACCGCCGCGGCGTGCGGGTCCTCTTTCCCACCATGCCCTGGGACAATGGCACGCGCGATGTCGGCGTGCCGTATTGGGAAGCCACCGCGAAGCTGATGGCCGAGATCGGCGCGGATGGCGTGAACGGCGACACCTTCAATGGCCTGCCGCGGGCCTACCGTGCGGCCTCGGACGCGACCGGTCATCCCCTGGCGCTCGAGCCCGAAGGCGCGCCGCAGGAAGACGGCATGCTGGCCTACAACAATCAGAGCTGGGGCTACTGGAGCTATCCCTTCGTCCCGATGGTGAGTAAGTTGAAGTGGCTCGAGCCGCGCCACATGGTCAACGTCTGCGACCGCTGGGCGCGCAACCACACCGACAACCTGCAGGCCGCGTTTTTCAATGGCGCGGGCTTCGAAAGCTGGGAGAACATCTGGGGCATCTGGAACCAGATGACGCCTCGCGATGCCGAGGCCCTTCGCCGCATCGCCCACATCTATCGCGCGTTCCCCGATTTGCCGGTGAGCATGGACTGGATGCCGCACGTGCCCACGCTGCGGTACGGCGTCTTCGCGAGTAGGTTTCCAGGCGGCGGGCGGACTCTTTGGACGGTCGTCAACCGGAACGAGTTCGATGTCGCCGAAGACGTGATCTCCGTCGCGCACGTGTCCGGACGGCGCTACTACGACCTGTGGAACGGCGTGGAAGTAACGCCCAGGATTGAGGGCGATCGAGCCGTGATCCGGCTGAGCCTGGAACCGCGCGGCTACGGAGCGCTGCTCGCGATCGAAAGCGGGACGACGGTTGAAGGGCTCGACACGGTGCTGGCTCAGATGCGCGCATGGGCGGCCAAACCTCTGCAGTCGTACTCCCAGGAGTGGGCGTTCCTGCCGCAGCAACTGGTCCCGATCGCCGCCACCGCTCAGGCCGCCGCCGCGCCGCCGGGGATGGTTCGCATTCCCGGGGGCGAGTTCGATTTCAATGTATCGGGCATCGAAATCGAGGGCACCAATATGACCGGTCTCGACGTGCAGTATCCCTGGGAAGACTCCCCGCGCCGCGGGCATCGTCACCGCATGGCGATTCACGCGTTCTTCATGGACCGGTATCCGGTCACCAACGCCCAGTTCAAGCAGTTCCTGGACGCGACGCATTACCATCCGGCCGACGACCACAATTTCCTCCGCCGCTGGGCCGATGGAGCGCCTCGATCCGGCGAGGAGAATGTCCCGGTGACCTGGGTTTCGCTCGAGGACGCCCGGGCCTACGCGCAGTGGGCGGGGAGGCGGCTGCCTCACGAGTGGGAATGGCAGTACGCGGCGCAGGGGACCGACGGCCGCTTGTATCCCTGGGGCAATCAGTGGGACGATGCGGCGGTTCCGGCGCCGTACAAAGGACGCGATCTGCCGTCTCCGAGCGCGGTGGACGCCCATCCGCGAGGGAAGAGCCCCTTCGGCGTGGAGGATCTCACTGGCAACGTGTGGCAGTGGACCGACGAGTACATCGACGAACACACACGAGCGGCCGTGCTGCGAGGCGGCAGCTTCTACCAGCCGCAAAACTCAATCTGGTATTTTCCGCAAGCCTACAAGCTCACCGAGCACGGCAAGTACCTGCTGATGGCGCCCTCGAAGGACAGGGCCGGCACGCTAAGCTTCCGCTGCGTCATGGACGCGGAGTGATCCGCAAACCGTGGACTGGATCCCAATTTCGCCGTCTTTGCGAAATTGGTGCCTGTCCCAAGGTTTGCCCTCTGGACAATCCTACGCCTGCGCCCGGCCGATCCACTTCTCCAGGTAAGGCGGCTGGTGGCTGAGCAGCTTGTCGATCAAGGTTTCGGGATCGGTCTCGGCCAGAACCAGCGCGCGGTTCTCGGGCCGAAGCAGCTGCTCTTCGACACCGTGATCGAGCAGCGCCAGCAGGTGGTCATAGTAGCCGCAGACGTTCAGCAGCCCGCACTGCTTACGGTGCAGGCCGAGCTGGGACCACGTCACGGCCTCGATGAACTCTTCCAGTGTGCCGAAGCCCCCCGGAAGCGCAAGGAACGCGCTCGACAGCTCGGCCATGAGCGCCTTGCGTTCATGCATCGAGCTCACCACGCGAAGGTCGGCCAGTCCACGGTGCGCCACCTCTTTCGCCACCAGCGCGTCCGGGATGACGCCGATCACGTCGCCGCCACCGGCCAGGACCGTGTCCGCCACCACGCTCATGAGGCCTACGTTGCTGCCGCCGTAGACCAGGCCCACCCCCTTGCGGGCCAGGAGCGCGCCCACCTGCGCGGCGGCCTGGCGGTATTCGGGCCGCGCCCCGAAACTGGAACCGCAGAAGACACAGATCCGGCGCACGCCGAGAACTACCTCAGCTCCATCACTTCTTTCTCTTTGGCCTTGGCTGCCTGGTCAACTTTCAGCATGTGGGCGTCTGTGAGCTTCTGCACCTCGTCGATGGCGCGGCGCTCGTCGTCTTCGCTGATCAGTTTGTCCTTGAGGAGCTTCTTCAGAGATTCGTTGACGTCGCGCCGGATGTTGCGGATGCTCACGCGGTGGTCTTCGGCCACGCCGTGGAGGTGTTTGACCAGTTCCTTGCGGCGCTCCTCTGTCAAGGCGGGGATCGGGACCCGGATCAGCTTTCCGTCATTCGAAGGGTTCAGGCCCAGGTCGGCGGCGCGGATGGCCTTCTCGATGATGCCGATCTGAGAAACGTCCCACGGCTGCACCGTGATCAGCGACGGCTCGGGCACGTGCAGGGTCGCCGCCTGGTTCAGCGGCGTCGGCGTGCCGTAATAGTCGATGCGGATGGGGTCGAGCAGGCTGATCGAAGCCCGCCCCGTACGGATGGTCGCCAGCGCGTGCTGCAGGTCCGAGAGGACCTTTTCCATGCGCGTTTTGCCGCTGGCCTCGGCTTCTCGTACGGTCTGGAACGTCTGCGGAGGTACTGCGGACTGTCCTGGTTTCATATGACTCCCCACGAATCAGTGAATCAGGGTGCCTACCGGCTCCCCCATCGATATTCGCATAATGTTGCCGGGGACGTTGAGGTCGAAGACGATCATGGGCAGGTGGTTCTCGCGGCACATGGCCACCGCGGTAGCGTCCACCACTCCCAGCGCCTTCGCCAGCACGTCCGAGTAGGAGATCTCGCGATAGCGCACGGCGTCCTGTGGAGAGAGCAGGGGATCGCGGTCATAGACCCCGTCCACGCGCGTGCCCTTGGCGATGACCTGCGCCCGGATCTCGAGCGCGCGCAGCGTGGCCGCCGTGTCGGTGGAGAAATACGGATTCGAAGTGCCCGCGGCGAAGACAACCACCCGGCCCTTCTCCAGGTGCCGCATCGCGCGCCGCCGGATGTAGGGCTCCGCGACCTGCCGCATTTCGATGGCGGTCATCACGCGGGTAGGAACGCCCTGCTGTTCGAGGGCGTCCTGGAGCGCCAGCGAATTGATGACCGTCGCCAGCATGCCCATGTGGTCCGCCGTCACGCGGTCCATCGTTTTGGCGGCGGCGGCCACGCCCCGGAAGAAATTGCCGCCCCCGACAACCACGCCTATCTGGATGCCGGCTTGCGCCACCTCGGCGATCTCGCTGGCGAGGCCGCGCACCCTCTCCGGATCGATCCCGAAACTGCCCTGGCCGGCGAGCGCCTGGCCGCTGAGCTTCAGCAGGATGCGGTCGTAAGTGGCCACGAACCCTCTCGCGGGGCTATTCCCCGGCCTGGTCGCGCTCGCCCAACTTGAAGCGGATGAAGCGCGCCACGGTGATGTTCTCGCCAGTCTTGGCGATCTTAGTCGCGATCAGCTGCCCGATCGTGAGCGTGTTCTCTTTGATGAAGGGCTGATCGAGAAGACAGATCTCCTCGTAGAACTTGCTCATGCGGCCTTCGACGATCTTATCGGCGATCTTCTCCGGCTTGCCTTCGGCCAGCGCGCGCGCCTTTTGAATGTCGCGCTCTTTGGCGAGCACGTCCTCGGTGACGTCTTCCCGGCGGATGAACTGCGGATCTGCCGCGGCCACCTGCATCGCGATGTCGTGCACCAGCTGCTGGAACTCTTCCGTGCGCGCAACGAAGTCGGACTCGCAATTGACCTCAACCAGCACGCCGAGCTGCGAGCCCGGGTGGATGTAGCTGGCGATGAGACCCTGCCGGGTAGCGCGCGTGGCCTTCTTGGCCGCCGAGGCGATGCCGCGTTTGCGCAGCACGGTTTCCGCCTCGCCCAGGTCGCCCTGGGCTTCCGTCAACGCGCTCTTGCATTCCATCATGCCCGCGCCGGTGCGCTCGCGGAGCTGTTTCACTAACTGCGCGGTAATTTCCGCCATAGTCTATATACCATCCCAAAAGTATGAATGTTGCCGCAGTGGGGCAGGCGTTTCCGCCTGCCTTGCCACACCGTCCTACGAACGCTCCTCGCGTACGGCGGGTTCGGCCGCGCGGGCCGCATCCTCGCCGCTCTCGATCGCCGGTCCCTTGCGGGGTAGCGACATCGACGGCAGATCTTCGTCCGGGATGCTCTCGCTCATGAGCTGATCGGCGTAGCGAGGGTCGACGTACTGCGTGTACTCGGGGATTTCCTCGAGCGGCGTCTCATCGGTGACGATCTTCTCGGCCGCGAACTCCTGCTCGGTCGCGAGCGCCTTGCCCTCGATCACCGCATCCGCGATCTTGCTCGAGAACAGCCGGATGGCGCGCAGCGCGTCGTCATTGCCCGGAATGGGCAGATCCACCATGTCGGGATCGCAATTGGTGTCCACCACGGCCACCACAGGAATCCCGAGCTTGCGCGCTTCGCGCACCGCGATCTCTTCCTTGTTGGAGTCGATGACGCAGAGATAATCCGGCAGCCCCGGCATCTCTTTGATGCCTGCCAGGTATTGCTGCAGGTGCTTGCGCTCGCGCTCCAGGCGCGTGATTTCCTTCTTCGAGCGGCCGGCGTACGCGCTTTCGGTGGCCAGCAGGTCAAGTTCCTTGAGGCGCTTGATCGATTTCTGAATGGTGACGTGATTGGTGAGAAGACCGCCCAGCCAGCGCTGGTTCACATAGTACATTCCGCAGCGGGTGGCTTCCTCGGAGATGGCCTCCTGTGCCTGCCGCTTGGTCCCCACAAACAACACGATCTTGCCTTGAGAAGACATCTCGCCCACAAAGCGCATGGCCTCTTTGAAAAGCTTCAGCGTCTTTTGAAGGTCGATGATGTAAATGCCATTGCGTTCGCCGAAGATGTACTCTTTCATCTTCGGATTCCAGCGCTTGGTCTGGTGCCCGAAGTGAACGCCTGCTTCGAGCAATTCTTTCATCGAAATTGACGGCAAACTTCCTCCTGTTCAGGGTTACGAGGACGAGCTGTAGCTGGTCCCACGGTTGCCCGAGGCGCCGGCGGTCCAAAGCGAGATTTGCCCGCGCCCGGGATAGGGAAAGAACTGCGACGCGCGAAGCGCCATGGAACTGCCCTTCGCGCCACTCATTACCGCTTGGAGAACTGGAACCGCTTGCGCGCGCCCTTCTGGCCGTACTTCTTCCGCTCGTGCTTGCGGGGATCGCGCGTGAGCAGCCCGGCCGCCTTCAGCCGGGGCCTCAGTTCCGCATTGAACTCGACCAGCGCGCGGGCGATACCCAGCTTGCAGGCGCCGGCCTGTCCCACCATTCCTCCGCCATCGGTCAAAACCAGAACGTCGAAACGGTCGGCCGTCTCGGTGGCCAGCAGCGGCTGCCGCACCGCGGTACGGCACGCTTCGGTGACGAAGTACTCTTCAAACGACCGGCTATTGACCGTGATCTGCCCCTTGCCCGGCCGCAAAAACACACGGGCCACCGAACGCTTTCTCCGGCCCGTGCCTAGATGTTGAACTTGAGCTGCCACTCAGAAATCCTCTCTCAAATGTTGGTCAGTGTCATCGCCACCGGCTTCTGCGCCTGGTGCGGATGCTTGTCACCCGCGTAAACCCGCAGCTTCCGGATCATGTGCTTGCCGAGTTTGGTCTTGGGCAGCATGCCCTCGACGGCGTCCTCGACCAGCTTTGCCGGACGCGTGGCGCGCACCTTCTTCGCGGCCACTTCGACCAGCCCGCCCGGATATCCGCTATGACGGCGATACAGTTTTTGGTCTTCTTTGCGCCCGGTGAGCCGCACCTTGGCGGCGTTCAGGACGATGACGTGGTCCCCCGTATCGAGAAACGGGGTAAAAATGGCTTTGTGCTTGCCCATCAGGAGCATAGCTGCCCGGCTGGCGAGGCGGCCCAGGGGGACGTTCTCGGCGTCCAAAACATGCCAGGCGCGCTCGATCTCCTTCTCCGTCGGAAATGGGGTATTCATGGACAGACTGGTCTGCTCCTTCGTCTTTGAAAACCTTAGCTTACCAATGGGGGACGAGCGGTGTCAAACGGCGCCCGTCGCTTGTTGCACGTCGCTCGTCGCGACACCGTGTGCTTCGCGGCGACGAGCGACGGGCGAGTAGCATTCGCCCTACGGCGCGAAATATCCGTTGATATCCAGAATCACGTGCGTCTCGCCCGCGGCATAAACGCTGATCGCGCCGTTGGCGCCCGCCGGTACTATGGCCGCGTTCGCCACCACCGTGCCATCAAAGGAGTTCAGCGTAGAGACGCCGGGTTGCGCCGCGCCCGCCGGCCACGTCGTCAGATAGTAGAGCGGGCCACTGGGCACCACGGTCACGTTGAGCGAATAAGCGGCGGCCGTCGAGGGGATCGAGCAACCGCTGGCCGGAATGGTGAAGGAGCGCGACGTGCCGGACGCCACGACCGGGCCTCCGAAGGGGCCGTCGGCGTTGCGCGTGTCCGCGATCCGGCAGGGCGTGACCGGGTAGAAGGACAGCGCGCCCGGGCCGCCGGCGGCGCCGAAGTAACCGTTGATATCGAGGATCACATTGCTCGGATCGCTCACGAAAACCGAGACCGATTCGTTGGTCCCGACGGGCACGATGGCGGCATTGGCTACTATTTTGCCGGTCCAGGAATTGAGCGTGGAGACGTTGGGCTTGGCCTGTCCGGTGGGCCAGGCGGTGAGATACCCGAGATAGCCGGGGGGCACCGCGGTGACATTGAGCGCATAGGCCTGCGCGGTAGAGGGAATGCCGCAACTGGCGGACGGCACCGCGAAGTCCCTGCTCGTGCCCGCCCCAATGCCGGGCCCGCCGAAGGGGCCGTTAGGGTTGCGCGTATCGGCAATGCGGCAAGGCGATGCAGGATAGAACGAGAAGGAACCCGCGCTGGTTGACGCTGTGAAGTAGCCGTTGATATCCAGGATCACGTCGGTGCCACTGTAGGCGAAAACGCTCACCGAGCCGTTCGTGCCCGCCGGAACGATCGCCGCATTGGCCACCACGGTGCCCTGGAAGGAATTCAATGTCGAGACCTGCGGCTTGGGCTGCCCGGTGGGCCACAGCGTGAGGTAAGGCAGCGGGCCTTTCGGCACCACGGTGACGTTCAGGGAATACGCCTGGGCGCCCGCCGGGATGCCGCAGACGCTCTGCGGAATGGCGAAGTCGCGGGTGCCTGCAACTCCGAGCGTTGGACCTCCGAAGGGTCCGGATGCGTTGCGCGTATCCACCAACCGGCACGGCGTGACGGGGACGAACTGCAGCGCTGTTCCACCGCCCGAGGAGCCGCTCGTCTGGAACGACCAGTTGGCGGATGGCGTTGAACCGGAGCTGTTCACAGCGCTCACACTCCAGTAATAAAGCGTGCCGGGATTCACGGCGCCGGCGGCGTAGCTCGTCGCGCTCGTCTGCGTCGCTAAGGGCGGGGTAGACGTAGTGCCGAAGTACACGTTGTAGGATGTAGCCCCGGTCGAGGCCTGCCAGCTCAGAGTTACCGGGCTCGCGACGGCGGTCGCTCCGTTAGCCGGCGAGGTCAGGACCGGCGCCGGAGGCGGCGTGCCCGACCCCTGCACGGTCTCCGTGAACTGGATTACCGGATGCCCCAGTGCGTAGGGGCCCTCGGCCGTTACGTGCACGGTCGTGCTGGCGGCCGGCAGTGTGAGCTGGACGCTTGCGACTCCGTTGGCGCCAGCCTTGGCAAT
Source organism: Bryobacterales bacterium (assembly GCA_963841635.1). Classification (GTDB taxonomy): domain Bacteria; phylum Acidobacteriota; class Terriglobia; order Bryobacterales; family Bryobacteraceae; genus DASWZN01. The sequence goes on along the minus strand of CAWJDO010000002.1, from coordinate 3,631,098 downwards.
CTGCCTCAGGCCAGCGGTGGCGGGATAGACTCCGCCCGAGAGAGACCCGGCATCCACCGTGAACAGCACGGAGGCTCCCGAGGCGTATGAGGGCCCGCAGGGCGCGTTTGCGCAGACCGGAGAAGAAATCGCGTATCCAGGAGTCATCGTCGCCGAGAGCGTAGCCTGCGCGCCTGCGGCTCCCGAAGCGGCCGTCGTGCTATTGACCAGCGTGGCCGCCGGGTTCCCGACCACGATCCAGCCGCCCTGGGTCTCGGTCACGCCCGAGCCGTCCTGGCCGGTGACCGTGAAATGGCAGAAGCCCGAAACGCTGCCCGGGCTGACCGCAATCGCGCCCGGGAGCTGCGGTGTGGTGATGTTGATCGAGCCGCCGTGCTGGGTGCAGACGGAGCCCGAGTCGAACTGTGCGGTGAGCAGCGCCACGGTTCCGGAGCCGGAAACAATTCGCGGAGCCAGCGTCACCGAGCCGCCGGCCGAAACCTGAATCGCGTCGGGGTTCAACTCCCATTCCGCCGCGGGCGTGCTCGGAAGGCTGCCGTTTACCACTAGCAGCGTCGCCGTGTACGGCTGGAAGGTCTGCGTCGCGTTCCAGGCCTGGCTGGTGGATGCGGTGATCGAGCCCGGCGATGTCTGCGACAGCGTATACGACGTGACCGTGGTCGGCGTAAAGTTGTTGAGCGAGAAAGTCACCTGTGCCGAGTTGGCCGGGTCCTTATTCACCACCATCATCTTGAGCGCGGAGCCCGAGGGCGCCAGCGACGCATACACGCTGAATAGGTTTGGGTCGGCATTGTGCGTCGCCGAAACGGAAGTCGTCCCGAATGTGCTGTGGTTTCCGTCGTAATTCCGGTACAGCTTCAGCGCCTGGTAATTGGGGTTGGTGGCAACCGGGGCGACCCACCGAGTCGCGAGCTGTACCCGCTCGCGGCCCAGGATGCCGTAAGCGTCCGCATCGGCCAGAGCCGTTGAGAAGTCCGACGTGCCGGCGAACTCGGCGCTCCATTCCGTAATGGCCAGAGGGGTGCCCGGATAGATCGCGTTCACCATGGCGCGCATGCGCGGAATGCGGAACGGGATGGTGCGATTGGGCTGGAGCGACGTGGCGTAAATCTGGTTGATGGCGCCCCCCTGGCTGACGTACGTCGGGTCCCACCAGTCGCGATAGATGCTCGCCGCGAGCGTCTGTTTCTGGGCGGTCGTCATGCCGGAGGTGTCGGGCCCGTCGGGATATGCATGAATGTCGAACAGGTCCACCGAACGCGTGCCGTCGATCTGATCGTGCCAGGAGACCTCGTTCAGCCACCAGGGCAGCAGGTCGTTGTTGCCGTGGGCGGCCTTGTCGCCCGCGTTGGCGCCGTTCCAGTAGAACCACCAGCAGCAACTCACCGGTCCCAGACGGACCGCCGCCGGATCCCAGGTCTTCACGTTGCGAGCTTGCTTGAGGTAGACGTCGCGCCATTCCTCATAGCCGGTGGGATCTGGGTGCATATCGCGGTGCGTTCCACCCCAGATATCCACCTCGTTGTCCATGTCGTAGAAGTGCTGCGCCGAGCCGAAGGCGGCTGCCAGGGCCGCGGTCCAGTCCTGCCGGTTTGCGAAGCCCGTGCAGGGGCTGAAGCTCGCCGGGCAAGGCGTGGTGGCCGTGTCCAGCAGCGGCACATAAGCGTCATGGGGATCGTTCCCCGTGACATTGGTCTGGCAGTCGGATTTGACGCCGTTGCCGGCGTTCCCGTTGTCAGGGCGGGTGCTGCACTGGGCGCCGTACTTGCTGACCGAGAAACTGTAGAGCTGACCGTTTCCAGTGCCGTTCGCGGACGATCCTTTGGAAACCCAGTCCACCATGGACATGGTCATGAGCGGGTTGCTGCCGGCCGCGATCGTGTCGCGGACGAATTGCGCCGAGTCAGGAGTGCCGAGCTCACTGTAGCTGTAGTCGCTGAACCACCAATCGTTGGCCGAATTGCTGGTTTGGGTCTGCCAGTTGTAGTTGGTGGTGGCATTCCCGCCCCAGCGAACCACTGTCATCCCGCTGTCGGTGATGTCCGAGGCGGTATTGGGGTAGGCGCCGCCGTAAATATAGGGGCTGATGGCGTGGCGGTCGGTGAGCGTGTTCACAGTAACCGCGATCGCGGTGGATGCCGCGGGCACGCCGACGGCGGGCGCCGGTGGGGTGCGGGTTTCGACCGCCGGCACGGGCGCGGCAAGGCTGCGAGGGAGCGGGAGCGCCGAGCGCCCACCCGACTGGCACAACAGCACACCGATAGAGAATGAAACTCCAAGAACCGTTCGGATAGAGAACCGCATATGAGACCCCCGCAAAGTGTGGGCTGTCAGAGGCGCAGCCCGGGACCGAAGAAACGCCATCGTTCGGCCGGCCCTCCATTATAGTGCAGCGCCCGGAGCGGGCACCTCGAGCGTGGATGCGTCGACGCCCTCCGCTTCGCCTAGGCTGGCTTTGGCCCGGCTACCGTGATCTCAACGTCGGGAGGAACCGTTTTCACGGTCAGCGAAATCGATTCGATCCCGTTCGGAAAGAACAGCCGGTTCGGCTCCGCTCTCGGACCGGCTGCGCCGACGAGTTGGGTTACCAGGCTCTCGAGCACCGCCTTGGCATCGTCCGCAGCGGATCCGGCGAGGTCTATGTCCCTATCCCTGCCATTATCGATAATCACCTTCGGATCTTGGACGAGAGGTTCCTCGCCTGACAGTGTAAGAGCCACGTCGTAGTCGTACGGACGGACAGCTTTGGTCGGGTCGACGTCGACAACTTGTCCCGCCACCGGAGCAGTAACAAACGGATGCCCGTTGGTGAAGGTGATCGTCAGTGTACCCGACCTGGCGATCCAGCAAAACGAGTTGTGGTCCTGGTGATGCGCGTGCTGTTGGCTGCAGTCATTCCCGTGACCGTCAGTTATTTCCAGTCCCCCCGGACCCTGTTCCACCAGCAGCATGAAAGTGTGCTTCTTCGGCATGTGTTCCTCCCAGTGTTGAACCTGTTTACGTTCCAGCACGCCGGTCCGACGGTCATCGGTGTCGGGGTGCACTCAAGTCTTCGTATGTCAAGATGGAGCCCCCGCCTTCGGCCGGCCCACCGCGATCGCGATCTCATGCTCACCGGCTTTGACGCTGACCGAAAGCTCGACCCCTTTCTCAGCGAACAGCCTGCTAAGGTCCGCGTTCCCCGTTGCGGCGTCGCTGAGCCTGGCGACCAAGCTTTCGAAAATCGCCTCGGCCGTCCCGTGAGCGGCGTCCAGAGCCAGTCGGTCGGCGACTATGAAACCATCCCGGCCATCGTCGATAATCACTTTCGGATCCAGGACGACGGGGGCCTCGCTCTCTCGCGGCGTAACCGTCGCGGTGTATGCGTAGGTGCGTACCGGCGCACACGGGCGCACACGCACAATCCCGGTACAGGAACCCTCCGCCGCTGTGTATGGAGGCTGGTTGCCCGGATCGAACGGGTTCCCGTCGGGGAAGTCGATCCGCAGGATTCCGGAGTGGGAAAGCCAGCAAAACGTGTCCTGGTCGCATCGGTGAAAGCTGTGCGCGCACGGATCGCCTCCGTTTCCATCGGTGATTACCGCCTGGCCACATATCAGTTCCACATGTAAAGCAACGTGATGTTGGGGCACTTCTTCCTCCTCTGTAGAGTGTGTTTGGATGTGCTCATCGGTTTTGGAGCGCAAGCAGGCCGCCATATCGCGGATCCGCCCGCAGTTTCCGCAATTCCGGTTCGGCCGCAATCTCGTTGGTCGAGTAGCCGCCGCGCTTCGCCATGTCCAGGTAGGCCAGCGCATCCTGGCGCTTGCCCGCAATCTCGTAGACGATGGCGGCGCCGAAGAGAACGTTCTTGTCGTCCGAGGCAGCGGCCAGGGCCTTCCCCGTGAAGGCGAGCGCGGGGCCGATGCGGCCGAGCTTGGCTTCGTATAGCGCCCGGCTGCTCAGCGCATCGGAGTCGCGCGGGTTCACGGCTAGCGCCTGCTCGATCAGGCCGATCGCCGTCCGGAACGCCGCCGGCGCCTTGTCAGCGTAGCCCGGAGCCCAGCGATAGGCATCGCCCAGGTTGCCCCAGATGACGTAGTTCCTGGTGCCGGCCGCGACCAGTTGCTCTAGGACGGGTACGGCATCCGCATAGCGCCCTTCGAAGAAATATACCGTCGCGAGATTGGACGAAGCCTGCGGTGTGGGTTTGAGCTGAAGCGACTTCCTCAGCGCCTGCTCGGCTTCGCTCTCCCGGCCTTGAAGATGACAGATGACACCCAGGTTGGTGTAGCCGGCGGGGTTGTCGGGGACGAGCTCGATCACGCGGCGATAGAGCGTCTCCGCATCGTGGTAGCGGCCATGGCGGAAGCAGAAGCTTCCCAGCCGCAGGTAGTTGTTCCAATAGTCGGGCCGCAGCTCGATCGCTTTGCGAAGGGTGGCCTCAGCCTCCTGCGTATTGCCGCTCTGTTCGAGCGCGTGAGCGAGCTCGGCATAGGCCTGGTGGCTCGTTGGATCGATACGGATGGCCTCCCGGCATTCGCGGATGGCGTCCGCGGAATGCCCCGTGCCGCCGTTGAGGATCGCCAGGGTCAGATGCGTGGCCGCCAGGCGGGGGTTTAGCTCCACCGCGCGGCGAGCCTGGGCCCACGCGTCATCTACCCAGTGGCGCTCTTCGGTCGAACCATATTTACGCCAATATGCTTCGCCCAGTCCCGCATACGCGAGGGCATACTTGGGGTCCAGATCCAGCGCGTGGCGGAACTCGACGATCGACTGGTCGATCGAGCCCCGGCCGGCCAGTAGGTAGCCTTGTCCCTGAAGGTAGAAGTCGTACGCCCCGGGAACCGGAGTGCTACCCTCCGCGGATCGGCGCTGTTCCTCGGGGTGCAGTTCCAGATCGAGCAGGTCCGCAACCTGCTGAGTGACGCCGTCCTGCATGGCCAGCGGATCGCTTTCCGAGATGGTCATTTCGCGGGACCGGAGCTGGCGCAACCGGTCTGCGTCGATGACGTTCACGATCAGGCGGATGACGGAGCCGGAACGCGCAACGCTGCCGGTGATGACCAGATTGGCGCCAAAATCCCGGCGCGCCTCGCCGGCGCTTTCGATTTTCTCCTTGCGCACGTCGGCCGCCGGGATGACGGAAAGCGAGTTCCGAAATTGCTCCAGGCCCGTGAGCTTGCTGGTCAGGACCTCCATCAAGCCATCGCGGAAGGCGGCCGTCAGAGCATCGCCGCCAATGTCGCCGAATTTGAGTACCGCGATGCGTTTCTGGGCTGGAAGGAGATTCGATCCCGCGGTCCATTTCCTCCACGGCAACAGGACCAGGGCCAGGATAAGCAGCGCGGCGACGGCGAACGTAACCAGGCTCCGGCGTATTGCGGAGGTGGAGTCGTTGACGGCGGGAGCGCCAGGCTCCAGAGCCGCGGCAACGTCCTCGACGGACGCGAAGCGCTCCTCGGGGGCCTTCTTCAGACACCGCAGGATCACTCCTTCCCAGGCAGGGTCCAGATCCGGGACGAATTGGCTGGGCCGCGGAGGCGGGTCGTGGAGATGCTGCAGTGCGATCTGGACCGCCGAGTCGCCCGCAAACGGACGGCGCCCGGTCAGCATCTCGCAAATGACCACGCCGAACGCGTAGATATCGGCGGCCGCGCCGACGGTGCCGCCCCGGATCTGCTCGGGTGCCATATAGTCCACCGTGCCCGCGATGGCTCCACTATTGGCCAGCGAGGGGCCGGCGCGGTTCAGCGATCGGGCCAGGCCAAAGTCGGTAACCACGGCCACGGGCCGCTCGGCTCCCGGAACCAGCATGACGTTCCCGCTCTTGAAATCGCGGTGGACCACCTGAGCTCGATGCGCCGCCGCGAGCGCCGCCGCCAGATCGCGGACAATCGGGCGGGCTTCGGCATCCGACAGCCGGCCCCGTTTGATTCTGGCCGAGAGGCTCTCGCCTTCGAGGAACTGCATGGTGAGGAACACGATTTCCGTGCCGTCGGAGCACCGTTCGGAACCCAGATCGTGGACGCGGCACACATTGGGATGCGTAATCCTCTTGCCCAGGAGAATCTCGCGTTTGAACTGCTCGATGGCTCGCGAGTCGGATGAGAGGGGCGGCCGGATGGTCTTGAGAGCGACGCGGTCATGGAGTTCCAGATCCTCCGCCTCGTAAACGTCGCCCATGCCGCCGTGTCCGACATGGCGCAGGATGCGGAACCGGCCGGCGATGAGCTGCAGCGCTCGCAAAGAGGAGATGGTGGCGGTGCTGTCGTGGACGCCAGGCTTGGCGTCGGCTTCGAGCAGCGACAGGACGTCGTCGAGCAGGGCGGGATCGCCGGCGCACCGCTCCCGCACGAACTCCTCCCGGTCCTCGGGTCGGAGCGACCGCGCGGCGGCAAGCAACTCCTGGATGCGCTGCCAGTGTGCCGGGTCCATCTAGCTCAAGAGGGATATCTTGCGATGCGGCTAAAACGCGGGCTACACTCCTGCCCGTGATGGCATCCCGCCCCCTTTTGCCATATATTACCTCACAACGCTGTCGCTTTCTCGCGTTTTTTGGGCCAATGCAGCCTGAGGCCGCGGTTCGATGCCGGCCGGCCCCCCCCCGCGTTGCTTTCCCGGCCCCTCAGACGCCAGAATGGGATCTGAGCTGGTCTACCTGGGTCCTTCATGAATCTGATTGTCAATGGCGAGCCCTATCGTCACATGGGGCAGGGAACGATCGCGGAGCTGCTCGAGGAATTCCACGCCGCGCCTGCTGCGACCGCCCTGATGATCGACGGCGAAGTGGTGCGGCGGAGCCGGTGGGACTCGGTGCGTCTGGCCGAGGGCGACGAAGTCGAGATGATAGTGGCGGCGGCAGGGGGTTAAGGGATGGAAGATGGCCTTCGTTTGGGTGACCGCATCTTCCGGTCGCGGCTGCTCCTCGGCACCGGCAAGTTCTCGAGCGTCGAGACGATGCTCGCCGCCGTGCGCGCGTCGGGAGCCGAACTGGTGACGGTCGCGCTGCGCCGCTTCAACCGCGAGCGGGCCGACGACGACATCTACCGGCCGCTCGCCGCCATCGAGGGGATCACGCTGATGCCCAACACCTCCGGCGCCATGAATGCGCGCGAGGCGGTGCGGGCGGCGCTGCTCGGCCGCGAAATCACCGGCAGCCCCTTTGTGAAGCTCGAGATCCATCCCAATCCGCATCACCTGATGCCCGATCCGATCGAGACCTACGAGGCCGCGGTCCGCCTGGTGAAGGAGGGCTTCTTCGTCCTGCCGTATATCTCCGCGGACCCGGTTCTGGCGCGGCGCCTGGAGGATGCGGGCTGCGCCGCGGTGATGCCGCTCGGCTCCGCCATCGGCAGCGGGCAAGGGCTCGCCACGCTCTCCATGCTGCAAGTGATCATCCGCGACGCCGGAGTTCCCGCCATCGTGGATGCCGGCCTGCGCTCACCTTCCGAGGCCGCCGCCGTAATGGAAATGGGAGGGGACGCCGTGCTGGTCAATAGCGCGATCGCCGCCGCGGAGAATCCCGAACTGATGGCCGAGGCCTTCGCGATCGCCGTCCAGGCCGGCCGCCAGGCCTGGCGCGCGGGACTGATGCCCCGTAGCGAGACGGCCGTCGCCACCAGCCCGCTGACGGCGTTTCTGGCGGCGGAGGGCTCGTGACAGCGTTGGATCTTGACGTCGGGCGCTGGGTTTCGCTCGCCCGCGCCGCCGGCCGCGACCTGGTGCGCCAGGCGATCGCGGCAACCGATCTCGGCATCCGTGAGTTCGCCGTTCTCTTGTCTCCCGCCGCCGCGTCGGAACTGGAGGCCATGGCCGCGCGCGCGCAGGCCCTCACCCGCCGGCATTTCGGACGCACCATCGCTCTCTACGCGCCGCTCTACCTCTCGAATTACTGCCCCACCAAATGCACGTACTGCGGTTTCGCAAGCGACCGCCGGATCCAGCGCCACAAGCTGACTCCAACCGAAATGGACTCCGAAAGCGCCGCGCTCAAGCGCCTGGGCATCGAGGAGGTCCTGCTGCTCACCGGCGACCGGCTCCGGACGGCGGGCTATGAGTTCGTGCGCGACAGCGTGGCCCGCGCGGCGTCCCGCTTCCACACCGTGAGCGCGGAAGTGTTTGCCATGACCGCGCCGGAATACGCCGGGCTCGCCGCCGCCGGCTGCACGGCCGTGACGCTGTATCAGGAAACGTACGATCCCGTCCGGTACGCCCGGCTCCACGAATCCGGCCCGAAGGCCGACTACGCGTGGCGTCTGGATGCGCCGGCGCGCGCGCTCGAAGGCGGGCTGCGGTCGGTCGGACTCGGTGTGCTGCTGGGATTGAGCGACCCGCTCGAGGATGTCCTGCGCCTCTTCCGCCACGCGAGCTGGCTGCGGCGGCGGTTCTGGAGTGGCGGCGTCTCCATTTCCTTCCCGCGGGTGCGGCCGCAGTCGGGCGACTACGCCGCGGACTTTCCAGTCGGCGAGCGGCTGCTCGCGCAGATCGTCTTCGCATTCCGCATCGCGATGCCCGACGTGACGCTGGTGCTCTCCACGCGCGAGAGCCCGCGCTTCCGCGATGGGATCGCCGGGGTCGGCATCTCAAAGATGAGCGTGGCGAGCCGGACCACCGTGGGCGGCTACGCCGAGACCACCGCGCCGTCCTCGCCCCAGTTCGAGATCGACGACGATCGCGCCGTGGAGGAATTCTGCGCCATGCTGCGCGCGAAGGGCCTCCAGCCGGTCTTTAAGAACTGGGACGCGGTCTACCGGGAACCAGAATGCCTGACGTCTTCGGCCTCTACCTAGTCCTCACCGAGCCGGTGGTTGGCTACGAGCGCGCAGCGGAGGCGGCCGTCGAGACAGGCGTACGGTACCTCCAGTTGCGCATGAAGAAGCGCCCGCCCGCGGAGGTGCTCGAGATGGCGCGCCGCCTCCGGCGCATTACAGCGGGCAGCGCGACGTGTTTCATCGTCAACGACGACGTCGAGATCGCGCGCGAAGCGGACGCCGACGGCGTTCACCTGGGCCAGGACGACCTGAGCCTGGCGCAAGCGCGCCGGAGTTGGCCGGCCGCGGGCAAGATCTTCGGCCTCTCGACGCACAACGAGGACCAGGAACTCCGTGCGCGCGAGTCTGCGCCCGACTACATCGGCGTCGGCCCGGTGTTCCCCACGCCTACCAAGGAACATCCGGATCCGGATTTGGGGCTGGAGCGGATGGGGCGTATCATTCGCAGTTCGCCGCTCACGGCCGTGGCCATCGGCGGTATCCACGAGGGCAACCTAGCGGACGTGCTTCGCCACGGCGCCGTGAATTTCTGCGTGCTCCGCGCCGTCAACCAGGCGCCAGACCCGGCCTCCGCCATCCGGCGCCTTCAGGAGATCTGGGAAACGTCCGCACCCTGATGGTCGGCGTTCGGTTCTGTTGTGTCCCCGGTCCCCTGAGCGGAACGTTCTACGCCTCCGCTATCCGCCGGCCTTCTTCGACCACGGCGGCACAACGCCGCTCATCCGCGCGTACGCGATCAACTGCCCCATGTGCTCGTTGGCGTGGACAAGGATCCGCAGGTACATGCCGTCCACGGTGGCGTCTCTGCCGAAGACCTTCACCTTGCGCTGGAGGTCGGCAGCTGTCGCGGCGGGGTGAGCCGCCTTCACCGCCTCGAGCGAGCGCTTCAGCCAGGCGATCACGTCCGCCTTGGCGGTGACGGTCTTCTCCAGGTCGGGCTTGAAGTCCGCCGGCAAGGCCGGGCCTGTGATGCTCAGCAGATAGAGATTGGCGACCGCGATGTGCATGTAGACCTCGCTGGTCGAGCGCACGCCGGGGGCCGGCCGCCACGCGAACTTCTCGGGCGGCGTCGCCTCGGCCAGCGCGATCAGTTGGCTCGAGACGTGGCCCCACTCACCGTCATAGCCCTGCCAGAGTCCTTCCGGCTGGGCCTGCAGGATCGCGCCGCCCAGCGTCAGTGCGAGCAACAGGGTTCTCATGTCCTCCTCCTACACCGCCACGGGCTGGGGCCGGGGCTGGGCGACCCGCCGCGTCAGTGCGGCCACCACCGCTCCCGCCACCACGAAGCCGACAAGCTGCGTCACCACGTAGGCTGCTGTGTAGCTGCCCGGAAAGCCGTACCAATTCCAATACGAAATGTTCGTGCCCAGCGACGCCAGTACTCCAAGCCCCGCAACGAAAGCCACGCGCGCGGCGTAGCTCGTCAGACGCGTTTGCGCGAGCAGCAAGACGGCTAGGAACACCTCGACCATCTCGAGCAGGAACTCGGTGACGAATTGCACCGGATTCAACGCCTGTCGCCCTGGCGGATGGTAGATCAGCATGCCCGAGGGAATAGCGTCGAGTCGCTTTTGGTACTCCGTCATGGATAGGACTTTCTGGTCCGGCGTCCCGAAGGATGGGAACATGTAGAGGCCCGAGGTTTCGCCCAGCGTGCCATGCATCTGAGCCAGCAAGGCGGGTTCGTTGTTGGTGACTTGGCTGACGCCGGCGCTGCCGAGCGGCAGAGCCATGTGCGCCACCGACATCCAGGCATACATGGCCAGTCCGCCCACAACACCAGCGAGGATAATGCGGCTGCCTGACATACATCCCTCCCATTATCGCAAGCGTACACGGAAACGAGCGGGAATGGGAGAGGCTCAGCGGGGTTAGTTCGGTGCTGCATGCCGATTGACAGTTATCCGGAGGCCCGTGGCGCGGGCTTTAGCCTGCCGCGCCGGCACTTGCCGACACTCTGGCGTCGAGATGACACGCGGCACGTTACGCTGGAACGATGCCCGCCCGCTCAACGCGAGTTGCAGGCCCGGTGTCGCCGCCTCCGTGATGGTCCCGGATTGCGGAGTCTTGACCAAGCGGTTCGGCGTGCCGGGGTTCAGGTGATTCATGGCGTTGAATGCCTCGCCGCGCAACTGGAACCGCCAGCGCTCGGCCTTGACCAAGCGAATGACCAAACGAAGGCGGCGGCCTATTCCATAGCGTTGAAATACTGCCCGGGGCAGGGCAGTCGTGCCGCGGCGGACCCTGCACGGGGGCCTTCGGTTGATAGACTCGTTACGTAGGCACAGAAAACATGGACAACACTCCAGCTCAGAATCTGGCCATTCAGGCTCTGCGAAAAGCGTACGCCGCATTCAACCGTAACGATATCGAGGCAACCGTGGAGGTGCTGGATCCAGAGATTGAATGGACGGAGCCTCCCGACTTCCCTGGCGGCGGAACGTATCATGGCCGCGACGAGGTCAAGGGCTACCTGCTTCAGTCTCGCTCCGGCTGGGTCGAAGGGAGCAGCGACCCGGAGCGATTTCTAGTGGCGGGCGATAAGATCGTCGTGTTCGTTCATGCCCGAGTGCGGACAAAGGGCAGCAGCATGTGGCGGGAGACCAGCCTGGCTGACGTGTTCACGTTCCGCAATGGTCTGGCCGTCCACATGCGCGCGTTCGCCGACCGCCGGGAGGCGCTGGAATGGGCCAGGGGCGGCGGCCCCGCGCGCTGAGAAGGTCACCCTTCGGTCCAACTCCTGGAACACCGTGGGCAGGTGTACGTGACGTATTCTGTCTGAGGGCGCCAGCAGCCGATCAGGGCGCCGCAGTCCGGGCAATTCGGCAGCAGGTAGGTCAGGCTCCCACTCTGGCACGACTGGCACAGCGGAAATCCGTCGGCGCCATAAGCCAACGGCCCCGAGTATCCGCACAGCAGACAGCTAAAGGCGGCAATCGTTTTGCGAGCGGTTGCGATCTCTTCAGGCCTCATTTATTGGTCCATCCCGCTGCCCCTCCACAGCGGGTGAGGGCCTCCAGGGAATGATACTCCTAAATGGACCCGGCCACCCGAACAAAGCGATCGTGACCGTTGTCCTCGACCGCTGGGTGACACTCACGGCTCCTGGGCCGTGCGACACGTGGCACACTGACTCGGAAAAGCGCGGTGTAAGAGCGTTAACAGAAAATTGACAATAAAGAGGCAATTAGGCCAAGCCATTTCGCGCTGGTGGCCGTGACAAGTTGTGCGCGGCGCGCGGAACCCTTGGCTCCAGGCATCTCAGCTTCAGTGAATCAGCGAGTTACCTGCTCTCCTCTTCGGATTCGCGGAGAGGGTTCGCGGGACGGGACAGGCCTCGCGCGTGGCGCTCGCGGGCCGCATTTGCCGGCGCGATTCGGCGGCCCGCCGAACACATTGCGCGTGCGCAAAGACCAGCCTGCGTCATTTCGCACATGATTGGACCATCCAGATCATTTCAGCTCTTGCTGTAGCCACTTGGCTGCGTTTGGCCTGAAGTGAGGAACGGTCAACGAGAGCCCGATGCCCGGATGGGCGCAGCGGTCCTTAGTGCGGCAGCACTCCGACTGAGTACGGCTTCGACACGCGGGCTGCATAGGTGCGAGCGCCTGACAGACAGGCATGGGGGACGAGGAAAATGACAGCGATTTTCAGGCTGAATAGATGTGCATTTCTGGTTGCGGTCAGCGCGGCTGCGCTCTTGGCCCAGACTTCTCCCGGAGGGGGCGGAGGTCTTTTCGGGGGCGCAACCCCGATCGTGACAGGCGCGTTCGGCTTTACCACCGACATCAACAACCCGTCGAACTTGACGTTTGGACCCAAGTTCGAGCCGGTCATTCTGCTTCCGCTCGGCAACCGGTTTCTCTTCGAGACTGAGTACAGCATGGAACTCCCCGTCGAGCGCGCGGACTCCACGCTCGGGCCGGCAGTTCTTTCGCACTCGTTCGAGTACATGCAATTGAGCTATTTCGCCACCTCTAACCTGATCCTTACCGGCGGGAATTTCGTGACCCCCTTCGGTATCTACAAGGAACGTCTCGATCCGCAATGGACGCGCAATCTGCTCGACGAGCCCATGATCTTCCCGATCAACGACAATTCGAGCATCGGCGGGATGGTCCGCACCAGCTTCTATCTGAGTCCAGCCGTGAAGCTCAACGTCACGGCCGACTACGGAGCGACCGAGGGCGTTGCGCAGATCGGCGGCGAAAAACAGACCGGCGGCCAGGTAGGCCTGTACTTCCCGGGGCCGCGGGTTGAGGTGGGGGCTTCGTACAGCCGTAAGTTGGGCGACGAGAAGTTCAACGTGGCTGGGATGGATTTCGTCTGGAACGTTCGCAAGACGCCACTCGATATTCGCGGTGAGGCGGTTTGGGCCGACGTGCTTGGCAAGGGCTACTGGGTCGAAGGCGCCTGGCGACTCTCGAATGCGACCGGCAACCGTTTCTTCCACCACTCGCAGATCGTCTTGCGAGGTGAGCAGTACTTCTCGCCTTCGCAGGCGCAGGATCTCAACGAGGATCTGCCCTCGGTGAATACCAGGGCTTTTACAGCGGGCTTTAACTACTGGCCCACCGACCACGTGAAGTTCGCCTTGGCGTACGGACGGCAATTCGATTCGGGCCAATCGCAAGGCATCTGGTCGTTGGGTGTTGTTTACCGATTCACTTGGGCAAAGGGGGAGTAAATGAAAACGGCGGCGCTATTCATCGTGCTCGGGTTCTCGGCGTGCCTCGCGGGCAGTCTGCCGGAGGGAGACCAGGTCTACAAGAGTAACTGCACGCGGTGCCACATATCGATGCGGCCCTATACCGCGAAGATGTACGCCACCATCGTGCGGCATATGCGGATCAAAGCGGGGCTGACCAAGCCGGAGGCGGACGCGGTGCTGGCGTTCCTTTCGGCGATGGGCACTCAAGCCAAGACCGCTGACGCTAGCCATTGAGAACAGCTGGGCTGTGGAACCGGATCACTCGGAGGACACAAAAATGGAATCGGACGAAACGCAGGTAAGAGTCAACGATACCAAACCGTGCTCGGACGCCGAAGGCACCACTCGCCGCGGCTTCCACGTTGGCGCAATCTACACCATCGGGGCACTCATCACCGCCGCCCTGGGCGCGCCCGCGGCGGCATATTTGATGCTCGGGCCCAAAGCCCGGAAAAGCGAGGATTGGGTCGACTTTGGCGATGTAACCAAACTGCCCGCCGGGCAGCCCATCGAGATGGTCGGCCGGCGCACCCGCAGCGACGGCTGGAAGGTCATCAGCGAAAAGGTGACGGCTTGGGTAGTGAAGTCGCAGGATGGCGGCGTCGTGGCCTTCGGGCCGCGTTGTACGCACTTGGGCTGCGCCCACCATTGGGACGACAACCAGGCCAAGTTCGTCTGCCCCTGCCACAACTCGTTTTTCTCTAAGACCGGCGTGGTTCTTTCCGGGCCCGCGCCGCGGCCCCTCGATCGCTATACCGTCAAGATCGAAGGCAACAAGCTGCTGCTCGGCGGCCTCCGTGCGGATTCGGGGCAATCCGCATGAAACGCCGCCTCGCGAGTGTCGTGGACTGGCTGGAGCACCGCACCGGGCTTCCCACGGTTGCCCGCCGCTTCCTGTACGAGGAGATTCCAGCCTCGAGCGGATGGCGCCAGGTGTTCGGCAGCGTTGCCGTGTTCCTGTTCATGGTGCAGGCCTTCACCGGCATACTGCTGGCTTTCAACTACGCTCCCACTCCCGGCGACGCCTACAACAGCATGCGCTACATCCTCACCGAGCTGACCGGCGGCAGGCTCATCCGCGGGCTCCACCATTGGGGCGCCAGCATGATGATCGTCGTGGTGGTGCTGCACATGATCCAGGTGTTCCTCTACGGCGCGTACAAGAAGCCTCGCGAAGCCACCTGGATGGTTGGAGTGGTTCTGCTCCTGCTGACGCTCGCCTACGGCCTCACCGGGTATCTGCTGCCGTGGGACAACCGCGCCTACTGGGGAACCGTCGTGACTACACAGATAGCGGCGCAGGCTCCGCTGGTCGGCCCCTACCTCACGCGGTTGCTCGGGGGCGGCGGCGCGGTGGGCGTGGTTACGTTCGCACGCTTCTTCGGATTGCATGTCCTGCTGCTGCCGCCCGCCACGGTTATGCTGGTCGCGCTCCACATCTATCTGGTACGCAAGCACGGTGTGGCGCCCGTCCCGGGTGACGAACTTCTCCCCAAGAAGAAGTTCTATCCGCAGCAGGTTTTCAAGGACACGGTCGCCGTCTTCTTCGCCTTCGCCGTTTTGTTCACCCTGGCGGTGGTGGCGCGCGTGCCCCTCGAGAAGCTGGCGGATCCTTCCGACACCTCCTACATCCCTCGCCCGGAATGGTACTTCCTGTTCCTGTTCCAGACCTTGAAGCTGTTCAGCGGCCCGCTCGAGGTTGTCGGCGCCGTAGTGTTGCCGGGACTGGCGGTCATGACGCTCATGCTGGTACCGTTCATCGACCGCAGCCAGCTGGTAAAGGTTACCCGGCGGACCGTGGCTTTCACGTTCGTGGCCTTGGCGGCTGTAGCGTGGACCGGACTGACTACCGTCGCCGTCGCTTCGACGCCGCGTGAGGAGGCCACCAAGATCGACTACTCCGGCCCCACGGACTGGCTTCAACTCTCGCCCGAGGAACTCACAGGCGTCGCCTACTTCCGGCAGGAACGCTGCGCGAGTTGCCATGCTACCGGCGATGGAGCCGCGAAGGCCGGGCCCGACCTCACCCAGATCTCCGTGCGCAAAGATGCCGGGTGGATGATCGATCATTTCAAGCATCCCGATGCGAAGCGGCCGGGCTCTTTCATGCCGCCTGTTCAGCTCGACGACGACCAGATGAATTCGCTCGCCGCCTTTTTGCTGAAGCTGAATCCAAAGAACGCCTCCGCGCTTCAGAACGCGCCCGATTTCGCCACTGCGGGTGCGCTGGTCTACGAGGCCCATCGATGCGGAGAGTGCCACTCCGTCAATGGCGTTGGAGAAGACGCCGGCCCCGTGCTGAATGGCCTCGCCAGCCGCCGCAGCCGGAGTTGGGTGGTGCAGCACTTCGCCGACCCGAAGAAGCTGTCGCCGGGTACAAAGATGAAGCCTTATCGGATTCCCGCCAGGGATATGGAGAATCTGACGGCCTATCTGTTCTCCCTTCCGGAGCCATAGTCCGGAACTGTAAGGTTTGAGCGTCGAGACCAAGGCTCGCGGCCGGCGGCGACGCCTCTGGCAAAGAAAGGGCATCTTATGAAAACGCGATTGATTGCAGTAGCCGCGGTTGTGCTTTCACTCGGCGGGGCGGCTTCGTTCGCCACCGCGGAGGAGAGCGCTCGAACGGTCTCCTTGACTGCCAGCCACCAATTCATCCTGGCGGGCGGGCAGAAGGGGCCGCTTGTGCTGAAGGCCGGAGAGAGAGTCACGTTCAAGGTGACTTCCTCCTCCATGGGCCCGAAGGCGAAGGACGGCGCGATCCACAGCTTCGTGGTCCGCAAGCTGCGCGCACAGGGCTGGGACATCCGCCTGAAGGAAGGCGTCCAGGAGTTCACGCTGACGGCACCGCCGCCGGGTGAGTATCTGATCGAATGCACGCTCTACTGTGGAGTCGGCCACGACGAGATGAAGCTCAAGATGGTCGTCCTGTAACGCAGTTCCTGCTCCCCGCCTCAACACCTCCTAGGCGCCCCCGGCCAGGCCGCCGCTAGCCTCTGCCGCCGAACGGCGACAATGAAGGGACGGCGGTCCGCGGCGTCCCGACTTTTTCTGCAACCTTTCCCGCCGTTCGCGCGAATCCTATATGAAGGTGTGATGCAGGACGAAAGCGTCAGCGACGGGGAGTTGCTCGAGCGGATGGTTAGCGGCGACCGCGAAGCCTTCGCTGCCCTCTACCGCAGGCGCCAGGCCGGCGTCTATCGCTTCGCCCTCCAAATGAGCGGCTCGGAAACGCTGGCGGAGGACGTCGTGCAGGAGGTCTTCCTGACGCTGGTGCGCGCCGGCGCGACCTACGATCCGGCATGCGGGCCGGTGACTGCGTTCCTGTACGGCATCGCGCGCAATCATGTCTGGCGCGGGATCGGCCGCGTTAGGCACGGGGGCACGGAGAACGCTCCGGAGCCGCTCGCGGCGGACCAGCCGGAGACCGATCTTGCACGCCGCCAAACGATTGCGTCGGTGCGTGCGGCGGTGCTCGCTCTTCCTGTCCGCTACCGGGAAGTGGTGGTGTTGTGCGAGCTCGAAGAGATGGACTGCCGGAAGGCGGCCGAGGTTTTGGGATGCGCGCTCGGAACCGTCAAGTCGCGCCTGCACCGCGCGCGCCGGATGCTGGCCGGACGATTGCTTCCGGCCGGCGCGACCCTGGCGGTGTCCCGTGCCATCCGGCCGGCGAGGTGCGTGCCATGAACTGCGGGGAATTCGAAGCCTTGGTAGGGGATCTGGCCCGCGGGCGCGGGCCGGAGGAGTCCGAGCGCCGCGCCGCGACGGCCCACGCTCGCGAATGTGCGGGTTGCTCATCGCGGCTGGTGGAGGAGAGGGAACTGGCGGGCCTGCTGGGGCTGTTCGCCGCCAGCGTGGCAGGGAAGGCGGCGCCGCTGCGCGTGGAGGCGGAGTTGCTCGATGCGTTTCAACGCCAGCACGCCTTGCCGTCCGTGCGGCGGCACCGGTTGGCGTTGCCGCGGTGGGCTTTTGTCGCGGCCGCAGCGGTGGCGCTCGTCGTTGGCGCGGCGTGGCTCTTGCGGCCACGGCCAATCGTGCCGCCGCCGCTGGTTGCGCAACGCCCGACGGTGGCGCCGGTTCCGGTCCCAGTCGCGGCCGAGGCTCCCGCGCCCCCTGTCGCCCAGCGCGCAGCGCAGTCGCGGCGCAAGCGGCCGCCTCACCGCCAGGTGGCGGCGACGCAGTTCTATCCGCTGACGCCCGTCGATGCGGGAGTTCAGATTCAAGGCGGAATGATCGTGCGGATCGGGATGCCACGCAGGGCGTTGGCTTCGTTTGGATGGCCGCTCGATCCGGACGACTCCGGCGGCGCGGTCGAGGCGGAAGTGGTTCTTGATGGCGACACCGGCATAGCGCGGGCGATTCGTTTCGTCGGCCGCCGGCAGTGAACCGAAGTCATAACAGGAGAAAATCATGACAACTCGATTGATGTTGGCAGCGGGCGTTACGGCGTTGACCGCCTTCGCCCAGGTCGCAACGGTGGTTACCCGGGACGGGCCCGGCCCTGGCGCCGGCGCGAACATGATGTTCTATAGCGTCGAATCGGCGGGCTCCTCGAAGGTGGTCAAAGGCGCTCCCTATTCGGCGCAGATCGTCACGGAACACACGCAGACCCTGGCCGATGGGAACACCATCAGCCAGAAGCAGACCGGCCTGATGTACCGCGACAGCGAAGGCAGGACGCGGCGTGAGCAGGCGCTCGGCCCCATCGGCCCGGTGCCGGCCGGTCCGAATCCGCCGCAACTCGTTTTCATCACCGATCCGGTCGCGGGCGTGAGCTATGTGCTCAACGCCGAAAACAAGACCGCGCACAAGGTCCCGCTCGCTCCGGGCATGGCGCAGGGAGCGCCGATGATCGCCTCCGGCGTCGCGCAGGTTGGACGCGTCGTGATGGGTCCCGGGCCGGAGGCGGACATGGGGATGGGGATCGAAACGCACGTTCGCGTCGGTGGCAAGGCTGCCGGTCCGCCGCCGGCGCAGGAATCGCTGGGTGGCAGGCAGATCGAGGGGGTCCAGGCCGAGGGCACGCGCACCACCATGACGATTCCGGCCGGGCAGATGGGCAACGAGCGCCCGCTCGTGACGGTCACCGAGCGTTGGTATTCCGCCCAATTGCAGGCCACCGTCCTGAGCACAACCAAAGACCCGATGATGGGCGAATCCACCTACCGCCTCGTGAACGTCAGCCTGGCGGAGCCCGCCGCGTCGCTGTTCGAGATCCCGGCCGACTATACGCTGACCGAGGGGCCGATGGTCAAGAAGGAGGTCTACCTGACCAAGTAAGTGGGGCAGGACTCCAGTCCTGCAGCGGGTCTCCAGACCCGCCTCCGTCCAGCTTCCTGAAACCAAGGAAGCCGGACGACTTGCGAAATTGACCCGACAAACTGAAGACTGGTTCGAGCGCGCGTGGCGAGCGGTGCCTCTCGCCGCTTTTCAGCCCTTTCACCTCTCGCTGCGGACGCGACGAACTGAATTGGGCAGGTCCCTCTCCAGACCCGCCGGTCCCACTGCAGGCCACGTCTCACGTGCCCTTGTGCGAAGATCGTGGGAATGATGAGAGCACTGGCCGCCCTGGCCGCGGCTTCCTTTGGCGCCCACGCCGCCGCCCCGGTTCCTGACCTCATGCCCCTGCCGGCATCGATTGCCTGGGGCGACGGCGGTCTGGCGATCGATTCCACTTTCCGTGTCGCGGTGGCCGGCTGCCAGGACTCGCGGCTAACGGCCGCCGCCGCCCGCCTTCCCACGCGCCTGACGCACCAGACTGGGATTCCGATCCTGCCGGCGGCGGGCGAGGCATCCCCCGCGACGCTTGCGATCGAGTGCCAGGGCCCGGGCGAAAAGGTGCAATCGCCCCGCGAAGACGAGTCTTACCGGCTCGACGTCGCTCCCCAGCAGGCGCGCATCGCGGCCCATACTCCCGTCGGCGCCCTGCACGGAATCGAAACGTTTCTTCAACTCGTCGGCCCCGGCCAAGGCGGCTTCCGCGTGCCCGCGCTGCGCATCGAGGATAAACCGCGGTTCGCCTGGCGAGGTTTGATGATCGACGTCTCGCGCCACTTCCTGCCCGTGGCGGTGATCGAGCGCAACCTCGATGGAATGGCGGCGGTCAAGCTCAACGTATTCCATTGGCATCTCTCCGACGACCAGGGCTTTCGCGTCGAGAGCCACCGCTTCCCCAAACTGCAGCAACTGGCTTCCGACGGCCTCTATTACACGCAGGATCAGGTCCGCCACATCGTCGCCTACGCCCGCGCGCGCGGAATCCGCGTGGTGCCCGAATTCGATATGCCGGGCCATTCCACGGCCTGGTTCGCGGCCTATCCTGAACTGGCCAGCGCGCCGGGGCCGTACAAGATTGAACGCGGATTCGGCGTGTTCGACCCCTGCATGGATCCCAGCCGCGAAGAGGTCTTTCATTTCCTCGACGGCCTGATCGGCGAAATGGCGGCGCTGTTTCCCGACGAGTACTTCCACACCGGCGGCGACGAGGTGAACGGCAAGGACTGGGACCGCACCCCGCGCATCCGAAAGTTCAAGCGCGCCCACGGATTCAAGACCAATGAGGCTCTGCAAGCGTATTTCAGCAAGCGCGTCCACGCCATCGTGATCGCGCACGGGAAGAAGGTGATCGGCTGGGACGAAATCCTCGACCCCGCGCTACCCAAAGGCTCCGTGGTGCAGGCCTGGCGCAACCGGCGCATACTGGCCGACGCGGCGCGGCGCGGCTATCCGGTGATCCTGTCGAGCGGCTACTATCTGGACCTCATGCATTCCGCATCCTTCCACTACGGCGTCGATCCGCTGGGCGGCGAGGCGGCCGGACTCAGCGCGGCCGGCAAAGCCCGCGTCCTGGGCGGAGAGGCATGCGAATGGTCTGAGTTGATCACGAGCGAAAACGCCGATTTCCGCATCTGGCCGCGGATGGCCGCCATCGCGGAGCGATTCTGGTCCGGCGCCGATGTTACCGACCTGGGGTCTATGTACCAGCGCCTGGAGTCGGCCAGCGTGCGGCTCGAGTACCTCGGTCTTACCCATCGCTCGGTCCAAGGGCCGATGCTCGACCGCATCGCCGGAGACCGCCCCGCGGGGGCGCTGAGGAAACTGGCGGCGGCTCTCGAGCCGGTGAAGGATTACGGACGGCACGCGGCAAGGGAGTACAAATCTTCGAGGCCGCTGAACCGCATTGTGGACGCGACGCCGGCCGAGAGCGACGCGGCGCGCGAGTTCTCGGCAGCGGTGGATGCGCTGCTGGCGGGCGACCAGACCCAACGCGAACGCGTCCGCACGCGCCTGGTTCAGTGGCGCGACCAGTACGACGCGCTCAAGCCGGTCTTTGCGGCGTCGTCGCTGGCATCCGAGCTCGAGCCCGTGTCGCGCGATGTTTCGGCGTTGGCCGCGGCCGGGCTGGAAGCCCTCGATGCGCCCCCGTCGGGACCCGCTACGCCCCCGGGCTGGCCCGAGCTTCTCCAGCGCGCCAAAGCACCGCACGCCGAACTGTTGATCGTGATCCTAGACCCAATCCGCAAGCTGGTCCAGGGGCCCGCCGCGCCCTAAGCGCCCGGTTCCCCCCCCAGCACCGAACCGCGACCGTCAGGGAGCGGACGTGCCCGGTCGCGCCTGATCCGTTGCGTCCGCTTGCTGACGCCCGCAGTCGGCGCAGCCGGGCAACGTTCGCCTGCCGTTCCCCGGAGCGGACCTTTCGTTACCGAGCCGCGACCGCAAGGGAGCGGACTCAGTGAACCAGGATGTCGTAGGTGGTGGTGCCCGGAACCCGGACCTTGTCGTATATCGCAAACCACTCTTTGCGGCCGGCGCTGTCGGCGTATGCCTTCAGGGCGGCCTCGTCGCTGAACTCCATGCAGGCGCCGTACTGGCGCACCGCATCCCCCGCCTTCAACGGTCGCTTTAGTTTGCCCACCCACACGTGATGGAGGCCCGGAACCTTACCGGGTAGGGCATCCGAGGCCTTGTAGAAGGCATCCCAGTCGGCGGCCGACGCGGTCTCGATGGCCGTGAAGGCAAAACAGTGCATCAGTTTTCCATCGGCGGCGCTCATCACGCCGGCGAACAGGCATACGGCAAAGGCAACAGCAACGATACGGGTCATTCTCTGTCCCTCCTCAGGATTCTCCGTTACGGACCAACTGCACTGAACGAAAACCCGATGCGGGCGCCCCAGTAGTGTAGCGTCGAGGGCCCGCCCTGAACCTGGTCGCGGAACTCGAAGCGGAACGCCACGGTGTCGGCGAACCAATAGTTCACCCCACCGCCAAAGTTACCGAGGCTGTGGGCGCCACGCCGGAAAAAGAGCGAATAGCCACCGGTCGCAAACGGGTCCCAGCGCGCCCGCCGCGAGTGGAGAAAATGATAAACGCCGTTGATCGAACCTTCTCCTTGCACGGTGTTGACGTAGTCGTGCCACAACGCCACCGCGCCTCCTTCAATCCCCAGCGAGACGCCCTTGGCCAGAGCCAGCTCGCCTCCGCCGCCCATCTGCATGGTCAATGCGGTGTGGCCAGGGGAGCTCAAGCCTCCTGGGGCGACGTACCAATAACCGAGCGACCTCTGTGCCACGGCTGCGGGCGCCAGGCACGCCATCAGGACAATTGCGGTAAGAGTCAGCTTCATCCTCTTGATATTCGCACGTGCGCGGGAGAATCGGGAACGGCACCGTCCCCTCAGCACCGAACCGCGACCATCAGGGAGCGGACCTTATCCGGACGACGGCGCCACACCTACTACGCGTCCAAAACCGCGCGCACGCTTCTGGCCAGGCTCTCCGGCGAGAACGGCTTTTCGAGCAGCGCGGCTTTCCCCGCTTCCACGCCGCGCTTGAGGATCACATCGTCGCTATAGCCGGTGACGTACAGGATCTTGAGGCCGGGGCGCGCTTCCGACAGCCGGTCGGCCAGCTCATGGCCGCTCATCTGGGGCATGACGATGTCGGTCAGCAGCAGCTCGATCGAACGCTCGCTCTCCCAGATCGCCAGCGCCTCGGCGGGACCGGCCGCCTCCAGCACCCGATAGCCGAGGCGCGCCAGCATTTCCCTCGCCAGTCTGCGCACGCCCGCCTCATCCTCGACCAGCAGGATCGTCTCCGAACCCCCGCGTGGTTTGGAACGGTCCGGGGCCGCCTTGGTCCGGCGGGCTATTTTGTCCGTCCGCGGCAGGTAGATCTCGAACCGCGCGCCCTTGCCCGGCTCCGAGTCCACCCAGATTTCTCCGGCGCTCTGCTTCACGATTCCATAAACGGTCGCGAGGCCGAGACCGGTGCCCTTGCCCTTGGCCTTGGTCGTAAAGAACGGCTCGAAAAGATGGCTGCGAGTTTCGGAATCGAGACCCCGCCCGGTGTCGGAAACCGCCAGCAGGACGTACCTCCCCGGCGCCAGTGGCGGCGTTCCGGGCGCCCCGGTCACCTCCCGGTTATCGGTGACGATCGACAACATGCCCCCCGTCGGCATCGCATCGCGCGCATTCACGGCCAGGTTGACGACGATCTGCTCGATCTGGCCCGGGTCGGCCTCCACCCGCCACAGACCGGCCCGCAGCAGCAGGCGCAACTCGATGTCCTCACGCGTCATGCGCTCGAGCATTCGGGCCACCCTGGTCACCAGGCGGTTCAGATCGAGAACGCGCGGCTGCACCACCTGGCGGCGGCTGAAGGTCAGCAGTCGCCGCGTAAGAGCCGAGGCCCGCACCGCCGCCTCCACCACGATCTCGATATCGCGGCGCAGCCCCGCCTGGCTCTTGTCAATGGATTCCAACGCGATCCGGCCATGGCCGCCAATGATGGTCAAAAGGTTGTTGAAGTCGTGCGCCACTTCGCCCGCCAGGCGTCCCAGCGCTTCGAGGCGCTGCGACTGGCGCGACTGGTCCTCCTGAACCCGGCGCATCGTGATGTCCTGGAAGTAGACGGCCAGACCGTCCGCCGACGGGTAGGCGTGGACGTCCAGCCACAGACTCAGCGGAGCGTAGGGAGCGGAAAACTCGATCGGCTGCTGGGAATCGATGGCGCGCTCGAGCTCCTGGCGAAACACGGAGCCGGCCAGTTCGGGAAACTCGTCCCAAAGGCGCTTGCCTTGCACCTCCGCCCGCTTGCGGCCGACGATCTGCTCGGCCCGTCCGTTAAGGTAGGTGAAGCGCCAATCGCGGTCCACCGCGAAGAAGCCGTCGGTGATGCTCTCGAGGATGCTGGCGATGCGATGGTCGTCGTCGTCGCGAGCCGCGGTCCCCCGCGCGGGTTCGCTCGACGGGCCGCCTGCTTCCGCCGTCGGGACGCACCCTTCGGCATCGCACTGCGGCAAGGCATCCGGCGGCACGTCCGGATTCTCACCGGGGTACCGAGCGGCCCGGGCCTGGCCGGCGGCGTCGCGCTCCATGTTCTCGAGTGCGACGGAGAGATGGCTGGCCGCGAGGCCGAGTAATTCAACGGTCTGCGCGTCGAAGAAGCCCGCCTCGGCAGCGTACAGGCCGAGGGCACAGGAGAGGCCGTTCTCAACCGGGACCGGGAAGACCGCGCAGGCACGACACCCCAGGGCAGCCGCCTCTCTGGACCAGTCTCCCAGCGCGGCATCCTTCCGCAGGTCGTTCGATACGAAGCGGCCGCCACCGAGTGGAACGGGGATGCGCGCGGCGGGCCTCATGACCCGCACCGCCTCGTCCGGCTCCCGGAACCACGCGGCGCGCAGGCCGCCGTCCTCGACGGCGATGCGGCAAACCTCCGCCAGCAGCGCACCGCGGTCGCTCTCGCGCGCGGCGGATCGTACCACGCGGTTCAGCACGCGACCGACCCGGCTAAGGCGCGCGATTTGCGCCTCGCCGCGCTTGCGGCCGCTGATATCCAGGACGGAGCCCTCGACTACGTCGGGCTCGTCGTCGGCGAATTGCGCGCTGCCCAGCGCCCAAAGCATATCGCCACTCGCGTGCCGCAGGCGCACCTCGACGGCATCCACGCGACGGTCCCGCACGAGACGTTCGACCAGCTCGTCGCGCTCGGCCGGGGACCAGTAGAATTCGGCGGCGTTGTGGCCCAGTAAGGCGGCGGGCCTCTCCAGGCCGAGCATAACGCACAGCGCCTGGTTACAGTCGAGCAGGCGGCCGCTCAGATCGGACCGGAACGACCCCATGCCGGCCCGCTCAAACAACTGCTCCATCCGTTCGTTCATCGCTCGTCGCGTTCGGCGTCCAACACCAGGCGCACGGAGTGAACCAGCGCGTCGGAGGTGAACGGCTTGTGGATGAAGGTGGATTCCGAGGCGGTGAGTCCGTGCTTCGCCATCACCTCCTCGGGGTATCCGGACATGTAGAGCACCTTGAGGTCCGGGCGCTCGGCCATCAGCTTAGAGGCAAGTTCCGGGCCGGCCATCGACGGCATCACCACATCGGTGAGGATCAGGTCGATGGCACTCGCGTGCTGGCGCCAGATGCGGAGAGCCTCCGGCCCCGAGGCCGCCTCCAGCACGGCGTAGCCCTGGCGGCTCAACATCTCCGCGGCCAGCTTGCGCACCTCGGTGTCGTCCTCGACCACCAGGATCGTTTCGGTTCCAGGCCGCTCGGCCGGCCGGCGGCCACCGGCGCCCCCGGTTTTGACGCGCTCCTCGGCCAGCGGGAAATACATGCGGACCGCGGTGCCGCGCCCCAGTTCGCTCGAGATGACGATCTCGCCGCCATTCTGCTTCACAATGCCGTAAACGGTGGACAGCCCCAAGCCGGTTCCCTTGCCCTTGCTCTTGGTGGTGAAGAACGGCTCGAACAGATGGCTCTGCGTCTCGGCATCCATCCCCGTGCCGGTGTCGGTCATCGAGAGGGCAACGTACTGGCCTGGCTTTAGCCCGTCCAGCGCCTCGGCCTCTTCGGCGATCTCGACATACGCCGTCTCCACGGTCAGCTTCCCGCCCTTGGGCATCGCGTCTTTGGCGTTGACCGCGATGTTCAGCAGGACCTGCTCGATCTGCGCCGGATCGGCCTTGATCCTCGCCGGATCGGCCTTCAGAACCGTCACCAGTTCGATGTCTTCGCGGATCACGCGGCGCAGCATCCGGCCGATTCGGGAGATGTTCCGATTCAGATCCAGGACCCTGGGCTCCACCATCTGGCGGCGGCTGAAGGTCAGCAACTGGCGCGTCAGCGTCGAGGCCCGGTCGGACGCTTCGAGGATCGCTTCCAGGTCTCTCCGCAGCGGGCTCTTCGGATCGAGCGCGTCCCGCACCATCTGGCCGTAGCCGCCTATGACTGTCAGCAGGTTGTTGAAGTCGTGCGCCACGCCGCCGGCCAGGCGGCCCATGGCCTCCATCTTCTGCGCCTGGCGGAGCTGGTGCTCGAGCTGCGTGCGCTCGGTGACGTCGTGAAACGTGAGCGCGCCCGCGAGAATGGCGCCCTCGGCGTTGCGGATCGGGGCCGAGCTGACCAACAGGGCGGCGCGCGTTCCGTCGGCGCGCACCACCTCCATCTCTTCGTCCGTGATCACCTCGCCGTCCCGGATGGTGCGGGCGAGCGGGTGCTCATCGGGCCGGTAGAGCCGCCCGTTCGGCCGGAAGGCCTGGTACTGGAAATAGTCTTCGATGCCGCCGCCGATGCGGAACGGCCCGCGAAAAATGGATTCCACACGTCCGTTGATCAGGACCAGCTTTCCAGACGGCGCCTCCGCCATGATGACGCCCGCCGGCATCTGCTGCAGGACCGTTTCCAGGCGCGCCCGCTCGCTCGCAAGCTGGCTCAGAAGGCGCTCACGGTCACGTTCGACGGACCGGCGGTCCGTGATGTCTTGCATCGTTCGCACGGCTCCGGCAAACGCGCCGGTGCCATCGAGAAACGGATACACGTCCACGCGAAACGATCGACCGCCGGCCTCGAGCTCCGTGAATTGCCGGTCCAGGGTTCGCCGTGCGCGGTCGAATGGTAGTTCCTCTCCCGATTCGGTTATGCCGGGCGCGACTTCGAGGTAGTGCTTCCCGACCAGGTCCTGCTCCGGTTTCCCAACCAGTTCGCACACGGCCCGGTTCACCTGCCGGATCATGCCGGATGAATCCAGCATGAGCGCGCTACAGCCGATGGCCTCCAGAGCCGCCTGCCATGTGCGGCCGCTGCCGTCTTCGCGCTGCTCCGCCCGCCGCGCGCGCACCAACGCCCGCGCGACAGCAATCGTCGCGGCAGGTTCGGCCGGCGTGGCGAGGCATGCATCCGGCGCGGCTTCGGGAGCCGGATGCCGCGTATGCGGCACGTGAAACTGGAGGATTGGAATGTGCCTGGTCAGCGGGTCCTGCCTGTACTCCCGGCAAAGATCGGCGCTGTGCAGGACGATCAGGTCGGGCCGTTGGGCCGACGCGGTTTCGCTGACCGAGAAGCCGTCCCGCTCGAAGATCCGTCGCAACTCGGCCCGATCGCCGGCGGTGCCATCGGCCAGAAGAATGGTGGCTGTTGTGCCTTTGCGGGTAGGGGGCATGGGGACGCTAAGCGGGTCCATTGTACCTCGCCCTGGAACGCCGCGGAGGACGGGCTTTAGCCCCCCATCACTTTGCTAACTTATCTTCCAGTTCCGCCCAGCGAGCGTACAATCCCTCGACAGACAACTGCGCCTTCTGCAGCTCTTCATAGGCCTCGGTCAATCGCCGCGCGTCCGACGTGGCCTCCTGCATTTCGCGCTGGCGCGCCGCCAACTCGCGTTCGGCCTCCAGAATCTTCGCTTCCATGGCGTCCCATTCGCGCTGTTCCAGATAGGCCAGCTTTCTCCGGGGCCCTTCTTCCGGTGCCGGCGACAGGCGCGGCTCCTTGGCCGCCTGCGTCTGCGGAGCCGCGTCGCTTCGCGATGCCTCCCACTGCGAGTAGTCGGCGAAAACTCCCCCCTCAGCACCGTCGAGGCCGATCACCACGGTGGACACACGGTCCAGCAGATACCGGTCGTGGCTCACCAGGACGATGGCGCCCGAGAACTCGAGCAAGCCGTCCTCCAGCACCTCCAGCGTCGGGATGTCCAGATCGTTGGTCGGTTCGTCGAGCAGAAGAACATCCGCCGTCTCCAGCATCAGCCGCGCGATCATGGCGCGCGCCCGCTCTCCGCCCGAGAATCGCGACATCGGCGTTTCGAGCTGATCGTCGCGGAAGAGAAAGCGCTTGGCCCATCCCGCAACGTGAATAGGACGTCCGCGGTACATCACCGAGTCGCCCTCCGGACACAAAGTGCGGCGCAGGCTGAGTTCCAGGTCCAGGTGCGCGCCGCGGTCTTGAGCGAAGCTGACCGTCTGCAGCCGGTCCGCCCGCCGGACGGTTCCTTCGTCGGGCTCCATCTCCCCTCGCAGGATCTTAAGGAGAGTGGTCTTCCCGCTGCCGTTCGCCCCGACCAGGCCGATTCGAACGCCCGGCGAGAGAGTCAGGTTCAGGTTCTGAAACAGCCGGCGCCCGCCGAGTGTCTTCCCGATGCCCTCCGCCTCGATCAGGCGCTTGGTCTGCCGATCGGACGCCGTGAAGTCGATCTTCGCCGTTGCCGTGCGGTTGCGCGCCGTGACGGCCGAGAGTTCCTCAATCAGCCGTCCCGCGGCGTCGATCCTCGCCCGCGACTTGCCGGTCCGGGCTTTCGGTCCCCGTCGAAGCCACTCCACCTCGCGGCGAACCTTAGTCGCCAGCGAGTCCTGCTGCTTGGCCTGCGCTTCGAGGAACTCTTCGCGCCGCTCCAGGAACTCGCTGTAGTTCCCATTGACCTGGAACGCGCTCCCGGGATAGACCGGGTTGACCTCCACCATTCGCGTAGCGACGTTCTCGAGAAAGTACCGGTCGTGCGTGACCACCAGGCATGCGTTGGCGGTCCGGATTGCACCTTCCAGCCAGAGGATGCCTTCGAGATCCAGGTGATTGGTGGGCTCGTCCAGAAGCAGCACGTCCGGCGAGGTCACCAGCGCGGCGGCAATCGCCAGGCGTTTACGCCATCCGCCTGAGAGCTCCGCGGCCGCTGTAGCGGGATTGTCGAGGCCCGCCCGTCCCAGGATCATCTCCTTGCGAGCGGTCTTCTCCTGCTCCTCCTGGGGCAGGCCCGCGAGCGCGGCCGTGAGCACGGAGGCGACAGTGTCCTCCGGCCCGAATACCGAATCCTGCGGGACGTAGGCGACCCTGGTCAGCTTTCGCAGCGCCCGCACGCCGGCGCTTGGCGCCTCACGCCCGGCGAGAATCTCGAGCAGGGCGGTCTTGCCGCTGCCGTTGGGACCGATCAAACCGGTCCGGTCCCCTTCGGAAAGGCTCAGCGAAAGGTTCTCGAACAGGACTCGCGAGCTAAACGACTTTCCGAGAGCGGCGCCACTTAGTAGAACGGCCATGCCTTTCCAGCATGACACTGCGGCGCGGTGGAGCGGTGGTGCGGAGGGCGGGGCTTCAGCCCGCGCGGAACTTCAGTTCGGCCGCCCCGCGGAGCGGGGCTGAAGCCCGCCCTCCCGCTTCGCGCTGAAGCCGCTTGCGCAACGGTACGTTTGGAATGTCGCGGTTCGTTTCGGATGCCGGCGGCGCCTCCACTTCCATGTCGCGGCATGGCCGCCACTTGACACGTCCCGGCGCGGCCGATATGCTGGCTCCTTAGACTTTATCGTTAACTAATATGCCTGACGCCAACCTTCCCATCGCACGAGAGACTCAGCCGCATGACCTGATCGTCATCGCCGGAGCCGGCGGTTTTGTCGCCGGAGCACTGACCCGCCGCTTCCACAACCTCGGCTTCACGCGCGTCCGCGCCATCGATCGCAAGCCGCTCACCGAGTGGTACCAGCGCGTCGCCGGCGTGGAATGCCTTTCCATGGACCTCAGCGAGAAGCAGAACGCGATTCGCGCCGTCGAGGGAGCCGTGGAAGTCTACAACCTCGCCGCCGACATGGGCGGGATGGGCTTCATCGAACGCTTCCGGGTGGAATGCCTGCGCAGCGTGCTCATCAACACGCACCTGATTGACGCGGCCTGGCGCGCCGGCGCCGCGCGCTACTTCTTCTCCTCCTCGGCGTGCGCGTACAACACCAACCTGCAGAAGGACCCCAACGTCCGCGCGTTGAAGGAATCCGACGCTTATCCAGCCATGGCCGAACGCGGCTACGGTTGGGAAAAGCTGATCTCGGAAATGTTCTGCGAGGAGTATTGGGCGGAGCGCGGCCTCGAAACCCACTTCGCCCGCTTCCACAACATCTACGGGCCCCATGGTACCTGGTTCGGGGGCCGCGAGAAGGCCCCTGCCGCCATAAGCCGCAAGGTGATCGAAGCCATCGACTCGGGCAAACACTCGATCGACATCTGGGGCGACGGCTCGCAGACGCGCAGCTTCTGCTTCATCGACGATTGCGTTGAGGGCATCGATCGCATCATGCACTCGAAGGATCTCATCGCCACCCCAATCAACCTGGGTTCAAGCGAGTTGATCTCGGTCAACGACCTGGTGAGCATGGTCGAAGACATCGCCGGCATCCGGTTGGAGCGCACCTACGACCTGACCGCGCCCAAGGGCGTCGGCGGCCGCAACAGCGACAACACGTTCATCCAGCAGGTGCTGCATTGGGAGCCGCGGACTCCCCTGCGCACCGGCATGGAGAAGACCTACGCCTGGATCGCAGAGCAGTTCGCCGATCGCAAGGCCGGCAAGCGCGTGGTCACCGACTGATGTCGCGCGACACAGCGTGGGGCAGGACTCCAGTTCTGCAGCGGGTCTCCAGACCCGCCTCCATCCATCGTAGACGTCCGGTGCAGCCATGCAGCGTCTGATCGGGAGCATCCCGCACCGCTTGGCCCTGGCCGGAGGCTGGATCGACCAGCCTTTCGTTTCCCGGCTGAACCCCGCGCCGCCCGGCTCCATGGTCGTCGTCGGCCTCGAACCGGACTGCTGGTTCATGGAGCGCGCCGGGATCGCCAGCGGCACCCGCCGCGTGGCATCGAAGCTCTGGAACGGCGTTCTGCCGTCCCGGCCCAAAGAAGAGCTCGTGCGCGAGTTGTACCGTGCGGAGAACGAAGGCCAGCCGGAGCCCTCGGGATCCCAGGACATGATCGGCCTGATTTATCCCGGCATGAGCCGCCTCGATTACGACGCCTCGTCGGAGGGCGGCCTCTTCCCGGCGCACATCGAGTCCACCTGCGACCCGGAGATTGCGCGTTGGCTCGAGCGAGTTCTCCAGCTGGTGGCCGTCAATCAGCGGCCCGTGGGCTACAATCCGCTGAGGATCAAGAACCTCGATTCGGCGTGGATCCGGCGCCTGGGCGAGACCGGCAAAGAGTGCTACGCCGCCATCCTGCGGCGTGACATCCGTGCGCTGGCCGATTCGATGAATGTGTGCATGGAGTGCTGGGAGGCCGTCCTGCCGCATACTGTGCGGCACCCCTGTATCAACATCGACCTGAAAGGCATTCTGGCTAACTTCCAGTCTCGTTATCCCGGAGCGATGTACTCGGGATGCGGAGGCGGCTATTTGATGGTGGTCGCCGAAGAGGACGTTCCCGGTGCTTTCCGAATCGGGATCAGAACCAAATAGCGGGGGAGGAACATGCTCAAAACCGGCATCCTGAATCCGGCCATCAATTCGTTGCTCAGCCGGGTCCGGCATACGAATACTCTGGTGATTGCGGACCGCGGGTTTCCCTTCTGGCCGCAAATAGAGACCGTGGATATTTCGCTGATCGACGGCATACCGCGCGTTCTCGAAGTGCTCGCGGCCATCCGCGTCAACTTCGTCGTGGGAAGAGTATTCGCGGCCGAAGAGTTCCGTGCCTCGAACGACGCGGCGACCCAGGCCCGGCTCGAGCAAGCGCTGGCGGGCGTGCCGCTGGTTTATGAGCCGCACGTGGAATTCAAGAAGCGGGTTCCGCAAGCCATCGGCTTGATCCGGACCGGCGACACGATTCAGTACGCCAACCTGATCCTGGAGTCGGCCTGATATCCACCTTGCCCAACCGCTCCCGTTGCCGAGAGGTCGTCTCCTGTTACCGAGCCGCGACCGTAAGGGAGCGGTCCTTCGTGAGAGGTTCTCAGTCATGATCAACGCGCGACCACATTCTCTCTTGCCTTTGGTACTCTTGGCCACCGCCGCCGCGTCGCCCTAATCTACGACCAGAAGCTCCATGCCGCCCTCCAGGAAGTCGACCACGTAGCAGCTTCCGGCCCGTTCCAGCCCAACGGGGACTCATCCACTGGGGCGTCTACTCGGTACCGGCCTTCGGCTCGGAGTGGTATCCGCGGTTGATGTATCAGCACGGGACGCCGGAGTTCGAGCACCATGTGGCGACCTACGGCCCTCAGAACAAATTCGGCTATAAGGATTTCATCCCAAAGTTCCGGGCCGAAAAGTTCGACGCGGCGCGCTGGGCGGAGTTGTTCCGCCGCTCGGGCGCGATCCGGCCGCCATGGGGGCCCTCAGAGCGATCCTCGAGAACGGCCTGCGCGTCCCCGAGGATATCGCCCTGATCGGTTGCGGCAACGTCCACTATGACCCGCTGCTGCGCGTGCCGCTCAGCAGCATTGACCAGGACAGTTCCGGCATCGGACAACGCGTGGCCGGCATGGCCCTGGGTGTGTTGGAGGCAAAGGGCGCGCCGGCCAGGCCGCGAACCGTACTGTTGACCCCGCGGCTGGTGGCTCGCGAATCCACCCGGCGCGCGGCCGCCGTTCAAAGGAGCGCCGCTCACGCCTGACCGGGATCGGTCGATCCCGTCCCTGCCGCGCCGCAGCGCCCCGACACACCGTGGCAGAATTGTTCGCGCTCCTCGGGAGTCATCTTCTGCCAGCGGTCCTGCATCCGGCGTCTCCAATCTGCGCCGTGGCCTGGCCCGCCGCGAAGTCCGAACAGGATCTTGCTCAGGATCAGGAGGCCGAGCGCCTGCCAGAACGTGATCTCGTGAAGCCCGAACAGCGCCGGCGCAAGCCAGTTCCACAGAGTCATCACCACGAATCCGAAGACCGCTACGGCCATGACCCCGATGACCGCGATTTTCACTCCCCTTTTCACCCATCGTGCTTTCATATTGTCGTCCTCATGACCTCGTGAATTCGTTGTAGATGGCCCGCAAGCGGCGTCGCAGGTGCAGAACCGCATACCGCTTGCGCGAAATGATCGTGTTGATGCTCAGCCCCGTTTCTTCGGCAAGCTCCCGGAAGCTCCGGCCGTCGATCTCGTGCGCGACGAACGCCGCGCGCTGCTCTTCCGGAAGCTCTTCTAAAGCCGCGTCGAGCTCTTCGAGAAGCACGCTTCGCGCATACAGCGCCTCCGGTCCGGCATCCGGCGAGGGCAGCAGATCCTCCAGGCGGAGCCCATCCTCTTCGCTGCCGTTGACGGGAATCTCGCCCAAGGCCTCCGGCCTTCTTTTGCGGAAACGATCGATGATGCGATTCCGCGCCACACGGTAGAGCCACGCGGCAACGTGCTCCAACGGCTTCATCAGACGGTACGCTTCCGTCAATTCGTAGAAGACGTCTTGCAGAATGTCTTCCGCATCCCCCTCGTCATCGACGCGCCTCCGGATGAAGCTCAGCAGGCGCCGGCGTTCCCGATCG
Organism: Bryobacterales bacterium; assembly: GCA_963841635.1. GTDB lineage: Bacteria > Acidobacteriota > Terriglobia > Bryobacterales > Bryobacteraceae > DASWZN01. The sequence continues at coordinate 3,598,142 of CAWJDO010000002.1, read as the reverse complement.
ATGACCTCCGAGATGCGCCGGTTCTGCTCGCCCGGTTCCATTGCGACGCTCAGCACGTCCTCCATCTACCTTTGTAGACGAAACGGAGCAGCCCGATATTGTGTCGGGGCGGCGAGTTTATTGAACGCTGTGACTGCCGGATGGCGCGGCGAGGTGGAGCGCGTGCGGGGTCGCGGCGCACATCGATGCTAGCTTGTTGGCCTCGCTGGCGGCGGCGCCCCAGTAGAACTCCGAGTGATCGCTGAAGATGTAGAAGCTCGCTCCATTCGGCAGCAGGACCACCGAAATGCCTCCGTAGCCGCTCATGTATGGCACCCAGAACTCGCATCCATACTGCGGGAACTCCGCCCGGGTCATCTTCTTCGCCCACATGCTGTTGTTGTACCGGTAAGTGTTCGGCACCGCCGGCGTGCCGGTATCGGGAATCGGAAGCCCCAGCACCGCAGGGTCCCGGTACAGGGATTCGCGCAACCTCGAGGGCTCCAGAACCTGCACGCCGTCAATGACGCCGGCATCGTTGTTCAGGACCTTTGCGATCTTCGCGACATCGTCCTGGATGTAGTACAGTCCGATGTATCCCAGGGCCTTTCCGGTCCCGCTGTTGTCGGAGCGCAAGCTGACCAGGCCGCCCTGGCTGAGGTGGAGCGGCCTGTACACGTCGTCGCGCACCAGCTCAAAGATGTCCGGGCCGCCGCCTTGCCGTTGTTGTAGGTAGGTGTTCATCGTCTGGTCGGCGATAAACGCAGCCACGTCCTGGTAGACCCATACCGATCCCGGCGGCGCCTGATGGGGAAACAGCCGGAAGGCCCGGTCGATCTTCGCGCTGTACTGCGTCGCCTGGATGAAGCCCTGATTCTCGGGCCCATTCTCATCGGACATGTAAGCGCTGCTGATGAAGTTGCCCGTCGCCATATCGAGCGCGTTGTCGATCGTCACGCTGGTCCAATCGCCGCCGGCCGTGTACTCGGGCAGGTAGTCCCGCACCAGCTGGCTATACACGGACGTTCCATAGAGCTGCCCCAGCCGCATCGCGGCCATGTTGTTGAACGCCGATTTTGCCGTCGAATACGAGGGCAGGCGCATCTCGCTGCAATACGCGTATTCGCCGAAGCGCGTCTGGCAGCCGCTCACGTAGTTGACTCCGTTGAAGACCAGTCCGTACGTCGTGATGTCCTCGGGGTACCGATAGTCGGAAATCAACGCCGCCGGATTGACGCCGGAAGCGGGGAAATCGGCCGTCAGCGCAGCCAGCGGCCGGGTGGGCAGGCGATTGGCGATCTCGGATGCGTTGTCGCTCTTGATGGCCGTTGCGTTCGCGACCGGATAGGGAGTGTAAGTGGCCGCGATCTGTCCCCACAGGTTGAACTTCGAGTACGCGCAGCTCTCCTGCGTGATCTGGTAACGCACGTTCGAAATGTTGGGCGACCTGGTATTGCTGAACAGGAAGGTCATGACGCCGTTGTGGACGCAGTTCTCATTCATCTCCGCCAGGGCAAACGGGAACGAGGCCCGTGTGTACCCGGAATCGGAGGTCTGCTTCCACACCCTGCCCGGCCCGATGATGGTATTCCAGCTCGGGTTCCCGGTATAGACCAGCCCTTGCCGCGCGGGGACCAGATAGCTGCCGTCCGCGACGAACTCGAAGCTGAATTCAGGAAGGTGCTTCCACGTGGAGTCGCCGCCGGACATGGCGCCGTAGTCGTCTTCGAAGACTTGAAGGCTGCCGTTCTGTGCGGGGCCCGTCAGCGTCAAGCGGCCCTCGAACGACTCATCCGGAGCGGACGCGTTGGCGGGAAGCGCAAAGGCGCCGTCATTCACCGGTGTCGTCGGAGTGCTGCCGGTGAACAGATCGCTGGCGCTGAGAGAATTCGGAATCGGGGTCGGCGTCGGTGTCGGCGTAGGATCGGAGGCGCTCGTCTTAGGCGTCCCCATGCCGCATCCGAAGAGAAAGAGCGAGAGCGCAAGTGTTGCCAGGCAGGAAGTTCGGTCCATCGTGTGCCTCCACGTGGACGGGCATTCGCCGTCGCGTCAGTATAGCGCGTGGCAAACGGAGACATCAGGAGCCGAATTGCACCTCAGGGTCGTAGCCGCAGGCGGGTCAGCGCCCTTCCGGCCTCTTTGAGCCTGCCATCGCCCCACCACAGCAGAAGGAGCCGGCGCGAGAGAAAGCGGGGAAGACGTGCCAGCGCGCGTAGCAACCTGGAGCGCATCGTCGAGGAGCCCAGGTGCGGGGATCGCGCGACCTCCGCGGGGATCGGCTTGCCGGTAAGAAGGTGGGCGCCAAAGGCTAGCTCGCAGTAGGACCGATCGTTTGCCAGGCTCAAGCGCGAGGCGATCGCGGCGCGCCCCGATCTCTCGAGGAACCCGCGTGTCGCCCAGAATAGTCGGGCCGTCCCATCGAGCTCCCGCAGGATCGTCGTCTCGTTGACAGAGACTCCGGTGACATTCGAGCCATGGATTCTGTAGCGAGCCAGGCAGTCTCCCAGGCCAATGATCGGTGTTGTGAACATCGCTGTCTTGATCAGGTAGCCATCTGCCAAGGTGCGGAACTCGGCCGGGACCGGAAAGATCTGATCGCATATCTCCCGGCGGAAGGCCAGCCCCGAGGTCGGTGGCACGGAACATACCATGGTGCGGATCGCCTTGGGCACAACCCAGCCATCGTCTGGCCGCTCGGGAATGCGCGGATGGACTTCGGAGCCTGAGAAAGGCTGGACCCTGTGCGTGCAAACGCCGCTGGCCGGGTGCTCTCGGAACGCCCAGACGATGCGGGCCAGCTTATCGGGCTCCCAGGTGTCGTCGGCATCGAGCAGGGCGACGATGGGTCCGCTGGCGAGGCCCCACGCGGCGTTCAGCGCGGCGCCGTGGCCCGCATTGGCTTGCGCCACCCACTGAATCCGGCCGTCGGAGGCGGCATAGCCCTCGATGACGTCGAGCGAACCGTCCGTCGAGCCGTCGTCGCAGATGCAAATCTCGAAATGGGAGTAGGTCTGCCGGAGGACGCTCTCGATCGCCTCAGGCAGGAACCTGGCGTAGTTGAAATTGCCTATCAGCACGGAGACTAGCGGGGTTTCGGGCAGAGGCGCGAGCGGAACGGGCAGCAGCGGGTTGGTCTTGGTGGCGAGCAGTGACGTGGTCATGGTTGTATCTGTCCCGGAACTCGCAGAGCGGAGCACACGCGGTTGATGTCATTCGCGGTTATGGTGCGGGTCGCGCACAGTCCGGCCAGGTACAGGCAGCAAACGGCGGAGGCGGCCCAAAGACCTCCCAGCGGCGCCAGGCGGGACCCAAGGTATAGGGCAACGGCTGCCACCACGGCGGGCTTAATCGAGGCCCCCATGGTGCTCAGACCCACCTCGCGCGGCCACGGCGCGATCACCACCGCGCCCACCACCAGCTCGGCGACGAGATTCCCTATCGCGGCCCCGAGGCTGCCGTAGCGGCCGACCAGCGCGGCGCACACAATCAGGTTCGCGCATCCTCCCAGGGCGGTGGCCCACAGCAGAAGGCGCTCACGGTGGCAGGCGATCGCGAGCTGGCTCCAGTTGCTGGTCACGGCGACCACGCCGCCGCTGCACAGCAGGACTGTCAAGGCGTTGGTCGCGGGCAGGAACGGGGCACCGAACACCCACCTCAGGATGGCTCCCGAACCGGCGGCGCCAATCGCCACCAGCCCGCACGCGCCCGCGGCGGTGACGCGCACGGACTCCGCCAGAAGGCGGCCCGCATCGCGGCCGGGACGCGCCGATAGTTCCATGAGGGCGGGAGCCATGGCGGAGAAGTAGAGAGAAGTGATGGTAAACACGACAGCCGCGATCTTGGACGCCGCCGCATACATTCCCACCTCGGCATCTCCATGCACCATGCCGAGAATCAGGAAGTTCGCCTGGATGTAAAAGGTGATGGCAAGACTCGCCGCACACAAGGGCAGGGATTGCGCCAGGTATCTCTTCGAACGGTTGAGCTGAAAGCTGATCGACAACCTGTGACCGGTTCTCCCCAGCAGGCGCAAGCTCAGCGCCACCGCCGCGGCGCCGGTCGCCACGGACAGCCAGGGGACGCGCTCCAGGTGGCGTGGGTTGTGCACAAACGCGATGGTCGCTAGCAGCGTCAGTGCCGCTGTCGCCAATTGCGTGATGGCTGCGTAGTGCATCCGCTGCAGGGCGCGAAACACCCAGTCCACCGCCAGCGCCTGAAGCGGAAGGGACAACGCAAAAACCCGCAGCACGTTCCGCGAGGGCTCTGAGAACGGCAGAAAGTGGGCCGCCACGAGGCCCACCGGCACCAGCGCGCAACTCAGCGCGAGGCGCAGTCCCGTGATCGAGCGAATCAGCTCGTCCAGCTTGCCAGGGTCCTGCGCGCCATCCCGCAGGGCGATCACGCTGAGCCCCGAGTCCGACAGAAGGCCCAGGTAGCTGACGATCGATTGAGCCAGCCCGACGGCCCCGAAACCCGCGGGGGCGATCCGCCGGGCCAGATAGGCGTTGGTCAGGAAGGTCATCGCCTGGGAGCCCATCCGTCCTATCAGCAGGCTGGCGAAATTGCGGACGATGGTGCTCCCGGCTGGGCCGGACTCCGCTTGGGCCGCCGACATGCCGGAGTTGACCCGTGGACCCTCTGGGCCGGACAGGGCGGGAGCGTGGATCAGCAATCGGCCCCTCGCTGGCCTCCGCCGCTCGGGACAGCTACGGGATCTCCGTCCAGGGCGAACCCGTTCGAAGCAACGGGTTCGGCTTTCTTCTGAAGGAACATCACCCACTGCTTGGGGACCAGCTCTGTCGATTCGATTTGGCTCCCGAATCGATCGATGAGTTGATCGATGGCCCGCGTTACTTCGGGAAGGTCCCCCCCATAGTCGTGCAACCCGAGCAAGCCGCCCGGGCTCAGGCGGTCCCAGACCAGTTGAAAGTCGCTCTTGACGTATTCGGGGTCGTGATTGCCGTCGATGAACCCGAAGGCGAACTTCAGGTCCGGCGGCAGGACGACTGCACGCGAGTCCTGCTTAAGGACTTCGAGAGTGCCCGCGACGGCTCTGGTGACGAGGCGGAATGCCCGCTCCTGAGAGCCACACCCCAACGTCGCCTGGTACAAACTGGCCATCGCCGTTCCGGCGGCGTTCACCGTGAGGTCGAAGCCGGGATCGAAGATATCGACTACCCAGACCCGCTTTCCCAACAAGCGGGCGAGTTCCGCCAGTTTCACGGTGCCGCCTCCGAGAAAGGCCCCCACTTCGATGAAGTCTCCCGCAACCCGGCAAGCCCCGGACCTCTGGATGTGCTCTACCAGCGTCTCGTAGCCAACGAGATCCAAGGCCGGCACGAGCCACCCCGTGCGCAAAGCAAACGCCAACCTGGCCCGCTTCAGCAGCCGCAGGAGTCTGTGCATGGGTGTCGCCCCCTACGCCGGACCGGTCTATTCCTTCCCGGCGTGTCCGACACCGTATATATCGTCGGCAGCCTCAACTCCCTGTATGAAGCTGTGGTCTTGGTTGCCCACTTCGTATTTCCAAGCGCCGAAACGGCCCCGGGAGTAGACCGAGTGCCGTTCCAGTTCCTCGATCACCCGCTTCAGGCACTCGTCCCGGTCCGTGGTCGGAACCGGATAGCCCCGTTCGGCGCGGTAAGTCCAGACCGAGGCGATGTCCGGATGCTCCGGGAGGAGCCCTGTGGTTCTCATCCCGCGCACAACATTTGCCGCTAAGTCCCCTTCCGGCAAGGGCTTGAATGCCGATTCCGAGACTTCGGCCATTAGAGACCAGGTGCGCGCCGGGTCTGGCACGTTCGCGGGCGAGTAGTTCGAGAAGACCGTCACCCGATAAAACGGACTGTCCGGCTCCGGAAAGTACATCCAGTTCTTCTCGCGGAGGCGCTCGGGAACCGGGCCGCGCAAGCCAATGCCCACCACGTGCGTGGTGCTGTAACGAAGGCGCCCGGCGGCCGCCACCAGGGCGTCGCGGCAGGTCATGCGGGCCAGCAGATCGAGCGGCAGCGAGGAGATGAGCGCGTCGTACGGAACCCAATCCCGCGACGTCCGTACCCGGTGGCCGTCCAGGTCAACCTCGCGCACCTCCTCGCCGAACCTCAGCCGGTCCTGCGGCAGATGTGCCGCCACAGCCTTCCAGATGGCGCCCGTGCCGCCCGCCTTCGGAAAGCGAAAGGTGTTGTTCGGGCCCCAGGAAATGTCGTCGCGTTCGAGGATGACGTTGTCCAGAACCCGCGCCACGTCGACCGTCGCTACCCGCTCGCCCACCCATTTATGACTCATTAATTCAGGAGGATGCGCCCAGACTTTAAAGTTGTACGGGAGCATGAACAGCTGCGCGATCCCGCTCCCGAACGAAGCCAAAATCCAGTCCCGGAAGCTGCCCATGTCGGCCTTTCCGTTCCGCCCCGCTTCGAGCAGGCCATGCAGGCATTCCAGAATCTGGTCCTTGGGCAGGTGCCGCAGGTTGTACTGGAACGGATACGGGACAAAGCGGCCGGACGTCCAGATGTGCGACTGGCGTGCGTGCTCGATCCACTGGCCGGCCAGCGCCTGGTCGAGCACGCGGTTGAAGTACTCGGATTGGGAGAACAGCACGTGGCCGCCGATATCCCACGTGAAGCCGGCAGGGTCCACGAAGGACGCCGAGAGTCCTCCCGGCCAGGCCTCTTTCTCCAGGACCAGGAAGTTGGTATGGCCGAGTTCATCGAGGCGCCAGGCCGCGCCCAGCCCCGTACAGCCGGCTCCCAAAATAAGGACACGAGGGTTGCTGCCGCCCGAACGAGATGTCACTCCGATCCTCCCGGATAACATCTAGTAAGCGCGGCACCCGCTCATTCTCCGGGGAACCTCCGGAGAACTACCCACCCGCGAAGGACTTTCCCACACCCCACATGCCAAAATGGAGCGGTGGGTTGTCACCGCCGACGCTCCATCACGCCCCTGCTCACGCTCGCGTCATGACTGGACTCCATACCGGCGAACAACTCGACCATTACCGGATCGAAGGCCTGGTGGCGCGCAGCGGCATGGCCTCCATCTTCAGGGCCACCGACACCCATACCGGACGCCAGGTCGCCCTCAAGATCCCGCATCCGGAAATGGAAGCCGATCCCGTTATCTTCGACCGCTTCAAGCGCGAGGAGGAGGTCGGCCAGGCCCTCGACCACCCCGCCGTCATGAAGGTGCTCGCGGACGATTCCCGCACTGGGCACTACATGGTGATGGAGTGGGTCAACGGCGAACTGCTCCGCCACATCCTCCGGGAAACCAGGCCGCTGCCACAGGAACGGGCCATCCGCATCGCCATCGCCGTCTGCGATGCCCTGGACTACATCCATCGCAACGGCGTCGTGCACCGCGATCTGAAGCCCGAAAACATCATGGTGGACGCCGACGATAACATCAAGCTGATCGACTTCGGCATCGCCGGCAAGACCGGCGCGCGCCGGCTCACGTTCGGAAAGATGTCCCAGATCATGGGGACCCCCGACTACATTTCGCCGGAGCAGGTGAAGGGGAAGCGTGGCGATGGCCGCAGCGACATTTACTCGCTGGGCGTGATGCTCTACGAGATGCTCACCGGCGAGACTCCGTTCCAGGGAGCCAATCCATTCCTCGTCATGAACGACCGCCTGGTGAACAATCCCATCCCGCCGCGTGAGCACAACCCGGCGATTTCGCCCGAGCTGCAGGAGGTCATCTACCGCGCCATCGAGCGCGAGCCGCAGAATCGCTACTCCACCGCCAACGAGTTCGCCTGGGACCTAGAGCACCTCGATCAGGTCTCCGCGGTCGACCGCTCGGAACTCAAGGACTGGAAGATCCGCCGGACGCCCTGGCTTAAGAGGCTTCTCTTCTACGCCGCCATGGCACTGATCCCGATCGTGGTGTTCGGCCTGATCATTCTGGCGGCCCGCCACGCCAAGTAGGCACTGCTTTGTACGTTCGCGCCTACTCCCCCAAACAAGCCGAAAGCAACTGCTGCCTGAGCGTCTCTTGCATTTCTGGGATTAGCTTCCGCCCATCCTTGGCGATGTGAAAGACGTCGATCGCCCGATGGCCCTTCGTGTCGATGAGCACGGTGTCGATGTTGCACGCGTTCGACGAGAACACGGTCGCCAGGCTGTACAGAAGTCCGATCCGGTCTTCCGCCACAATCTCCACCAGCGTCGCCGTCTCGTGCGCCTCGGAATCGAACTGAATCCGCGGCTCGACGGCGCGTCTCTCGGCGCGCGCCTGCGGCCGGTTGCGGAACAGCCGCCTGGCATCCGTCTTGCCCAGAGCGACGCGCCCCATCAAATCCTGCAGGCGCTCGGCCTCGGGCGGGTTCAACTCGAACGTGCGCTTGGGATCCGTGAAAGTGAACGTGTCGAGAATGACGCCTTGTGAGTTGGAAAAAGCCTCCGCCTTGACGATGTTCAGGCCAAAGCTGGAGATCGCGCCCGCAAAGGAGGCGAACAGAGCCGGCCGGTCCCCGGCGACCACGGTCAGCTTGTAGGCGCCTTCCATCTCTTCCAGATGCACAGCCACGCCCGTCGGCCGGCTGCGCTGGTAGAGCAGTGTATGTGCGGCAATCTCCCCGGCGGCACGCGCGCGCAGGTACCGTGTGGGGAAGCCCTTGATGAACTCCGCGCTTTCCGGAAGCGTTGCGGGGAGTTCCTGTATGCGGTCGGTCTCGAGCCCGCGCGTGAGCGCGCGGTAGGTTGCGTCATACGTCCGCACCAGCTGATCGAGCCGCCAGGGGATCATCGATTCCGAAGAGCTCGCCGCGATGCCCGCGTAGGTGAGCAGGGCCAGCAGCCGCAGCCGTTCGATGGTTCCGATTCGCTCGGTAAGCCAGCGGACCGTCGCCGGGTCGCCCAGGTCGCGGCCGCTCGCGGCATCCGACAGCGTGTTCTGCTGCTCGATGAGGAACGCGATCAGCTCGCGATCGGAAGCCGGCATCTGGATGCGCGCCGCCGCCTCGCTTCCGCCGATATGGTGAAACAGCACCGCGAAGAGCAGCACCGCCGGGTCTTCGATCTCTGAAAGCAGTTCGCCGAACCGCTGGCTGGCCGCCGAGACCCGCTCGACCGCCATCAGCGTGTGCTCGTCAATCGTGTAGGCGCCATCCGCGTCGTGCGCCACCGCGCCCTCGATGCTGGCCCACTCGGGAAAGACCGCCGTCAGCAGGTCGGTCCGCTGGAGAACGCGCATCGCCAGGGGCGCGTGGGGCAGGGAAAGGATGGTCCTGATGGCGGGCCACAGCGGCCGTTCCTGCAGACAGAATGCGCTCACCGCCCCATGAGCGGCCCCGAGGCGCCGCTCCGTCGCCGGTCCCGGCGGAACTCCGTCCCGCGCTACGGACTCGAGCAGGCGAAACACCGCTTCCGCGTCGGTCGAGAACTCGGCGCCCGAAGCCTGAGACACGTCGCCGGCGCACGAATCCAGCGCGCGGCGCGCTTCGTGGAAGACCGTGCGCGCGTGCCGGAAATACTCGCTCATCCACAGGGAAGGCTCCCGGCCGCTGGCGAACTGAGCGGCGACGGCCTCCTGCGCCGCCAGATCGAGCGCGTTGCGGTTCTCCCTGGCCCGGTAGTGCAGAAAGCACCGGACGGAAGAGAAGAACGCGGCGGCCTCGTCCAGCCGCTGGGTCGGTTGCAGCCGATCCGGCCGGAGCTTGTCCAGGTCCGCGATCAGCCGCAGGTCGCGCAGCCCGCCCGGAGTCTCCTCCACATCGGGCTCCCGGTGCGACGGCGTGTCTTGCCACTTCGCATGCCTCGCGCGGGTTTGCGAGATCATGCGCTCGACGATCTGTCGCCCCCCCCTCTGGAACAAGCCCACCAGTTCGCGCTCGAGCTTCTCGGCCACGACGAAATCGCCGGCCAGTATCCGCCGATCGATCAGCCTGAGGCCCAGGTCGTTGCCCTGGCTGACCAGCGCCAGGCATTCCGCAACGCTGCAGATTCTCTGGTTCGGGCGTACGCCCTTGGCCCAAAGCCGCCCAACGAATTCGGCCACGGAGTCGTTCAGTTCCCGCGGCGCCTCGCCTTCTCGAACGATGAGGATGTCCGCGTTGGAGTATGGGAACAACTCGCGGCGAGCGAACCCCCCTGCGGCGAGCATCACGGCGGGCCCCCGGAGCACGGGGAAAAGCGAGGTCTTAAAAGCCTCGACCGCCGCCTTTTCCGCCGCCTGCGTCAGCGCCTGCTGGACATCCGCTGCGCGGCCATTCGCCTGGAAGTTCCGCTCCGTCTCCAACCACCAGGCGCTCGATTCCAGGTCCCTCCGGCCCTGCGTCGCCACGTCATTCGCGTTGGTCTGGTTCAAGTCTCCAGTATCACCCAAGCGGCCCTTTGCAGTGGGGCAGGACTCCAGTCCTGCAGCGGGTCTCCAGAGCCGCCGAGACGCCGCCCGGGGCGGGTCGTGGACGTCCCGCGGAGGCGTGGACGCCAGGGCCAGCTTATGCTGGCCCTGGCGACGCATCTTGAGGCGAGGTCGTGATCATGGTGCCCCTCCGCTGCTCTTACGCCGACTGCGGGCGCGTCTTTGGAGCTGGTTTCATAGATTGATCGAGCCAGTCTGCGAAGCGCGTCTCGCCGAGTCGTGCGCCGTCGTCAGGTAGGAGCGTCCTCTCGCTCACCTCGATACCGTAGTAGCGCGCGTGCGGGTCGGAGATCACCTGGCGTGGATCCTTGCGGGCAGCCAGGGCCCGGCGGACCAGTTCATCCAGACGATACTGTTCGGGACCCCCTATTTCCAGGGTGGCCTTCGCAGGTGCGCTCATTGCGATTCTGCTTAACGCACTCGCGACATCATCGGCCGCCATGGGCTCGAAGAGCACTGGAGGCAGGCGCACCTGGTTGCCCTCCGTGGAAGGATCGGCGATCTTCTGCACGAACTCGAAGAACTGTGTCGCGCGAACGATTGAGTACGGAAGGGAGGAGGCTTTGATCAGGTTCTCCTGAACGAGTTTTGCGCGGAAGAAGCCGCTTTCGAGCAGGCGGTCCGTTCCTACCACCGACAACGCAACGTGATGTCGCACACCCGCGGCCGCTCCACAGTCGAGGAGGTTGCGGGTTGATGTCTCGAAGAACTTCAGCACCGCCGCATCGTCCCACGAAGGGGAGTTCGTTACATCCACCACCACCGAGGCGCCCTTCAGCGCACTCGCGAGCCCCTCGCCTGTGAGGGTGTTGACCCCGGAAGCGGGCGACGCGGCTACCACTTCCTGCCCGTTGTCACGAAGCTTCTTCACCAGCTTCGATCCAATGAGTCCTGTACCGCCGATAACTGAGATCTTCATGGTTCTCCTTTCGTATTTCGAACAGCCCATCGCTCTGTGACACGAGGCGGATTGTGTGGGAGCTTTCGCTGGCGGTGGATTTGCAGGAGGGGAAGTTCATTAGCGATCGGCCTCTGAGTTTCGATCCGAAGCTACACCTCAATTGTACTTCGGCCCGGCTGGAGCAGATGGCCACGTCCGGGCCGGCGCACGGTAACGGTCCGCTCCCTTGCGGTCGCGGCTCGGTAACGAGCGGTAGAATTGAATTAGTGGGCGCTCGAGGGGCCAGGGATGTGCAGCCCACCGCCAAGGTTAACCTCTGGAGGTAACTTTGCCTGCAAATCTTCCCCGTGTGGTGATAGTAGGAGGGGGTTTCGGCGGGCTCTATGCAGCGCGCGCCCTGGCCGCTGCTCCCGTGAGCATCACGCTCATCGACAGGCGCAACTACCATCTCTTTCGCCCCATGTTGTATCAGGTGGCGACGGGCTTGCTCTCCGCCGACGAGATTTCCGGGCCGCTGCGCTCCATCCTCAGCCAGCGCAACGTGGAGGTGTTGCTGGATAACGTCGTTGGCGTCGATGCGCCCGCGCGGCGGGTCCACCTGCGCGAGTATGAGATGCCGTATGACTTCCTGATTCTGGCCACCGGCATTCAATACAACTACTTTGGACATGACGAGTGGCAGCAGTTCGCTCCCGGACTTGCGTCGCTGGAGGATGCCGACCAGATCCGCGGCAAGGTTCTGATGGCCTTTGAGCAGGCGGAGGAACTTGCCGCCCTCGGTAACGCCGCACCGGAAGCCATCCAGAAGTTGCTGACCTTCGTGCTGATCGGTGCCGGAACGGTGGGAGTGGAGATGGCGAGTACCCTGGCGGAGATGTTCCGCGTCGCACTGGCCCACGACTTCCGTCACATTGATCCCCGCTGCGCGCAGATCCTGCTCTATGAGGCCGAGCCGCGCGTGCTGCCCACGTATCCGGAAGCGCTTTCGGCCAGGGCCCAGCTTCACCTGGAGAGTCTTGGCGTGGAGGTCCGCACCAGTACTCGCGTCACCATGGTCGACGCCGAAGGCATCGTTGCCGGTGGCCAGCGGGTCCTTGCCAGCACGGTACTGTGGAGCGCCGGAGTGCTGGCCTCGCCGGCCGGACGCTGGCTGGGCGCGGCCACGGACAGGTCGGGCAGGGTCATGGTGAATTCCGATTTGTCGATACCTGGCCATCCCGAAGTGTTTGCGATCGGCGATACGGCGCACGTGGTCGCGAGGTCGCGCAATCTGGTGGGCGTCAAGGCAAAGGAGCCAATGGTGGTGCCCGGCGTCGCGCAACCGGCAATTCAGGAAGGCCAATACGTCGCGCGGCTGATTCGCCGGCGCGTGCTTGGAGAGAAGGCGCCACCGCCCTTCTGGTACTGGGACAAGGGCGATCTCGCCATCGTCGGCCGCACTTATGCAGTCGCCGATCTGCGATTTGTGCGGTTCGCCGGATTTCCCGCCTGGGTTGTCTGGGCGCTCGTGCATATCTACTTCCTGATTGGTTTCGCCAACCGGTTCTTCGTGCTATTGCAGTGGAGTGTCGCATTCGTTACCAAGCGCAGGCAGGTTCGCATCTTCCCAAGCCAAACCGGGCGCGAAGAGCCGGAAGGGAGGCCGCGAACTCGGGGTGCGGGGTGAGCCTCGAGTGACGAGCGCGTATAATAATGCCCATGTCCAGTTACCGCGCTCCTCTGATGCACAGCTTCCTTACTCTTGTGGCCGGCCTCGCGCTCGCTCTCCCCGTCGATGCCCAACAAGAGGGTTACATGAATCCGGCGTTGCCGCTGGAACAGCGTGTCAACGACCTTATCGGCCGCATGACGCTTGAAGAGAAGGTTGCCGAGATGCGGGACCACGCGACCCCCATCCCGCGCCTTGGCGTGCCGAAGTACGACTGGTGGAACGAGGGCCTGCACGGTGTTGCCTTCGCCGGCTACGCAACGAACTTCCCTCAAGTAATTGGAATGGCCGCGACCTGGGACACCGGCCTGGTCCACCAAATGGGCGAGACGGTCTCGACCGAGGCGCGCGCCAAGTACAACGAGGCCATGCGCAAGGACCAGCACGAAATGTTCTTCGGACTTACGTTCTGGGCGCCCAACGTCAACATCTTTCGCGACCCCCGTTGGGGACGCGGCCAGGAGACTTATGGTGAAGACCCGTTCCTGACCAGCCGCATGGGCGTCGCCTTCGTCACCGGCATGCAGGGCAACGATCCGCAACATTTCAGGGTGGTCTCGACTCCGAAGCATTATGCGGTGCACAGCGGTCCCGAACTGCTGCGCCACGGCTTCAACGTGGATGTCTCGCCGCACGATCTCGAGGACACTTACTTGCCCGCGTTTCGCGCCGCCGTGACCGAGGCACATGCGCAGTCCGTGATGTGCGCCTATAACTCGATTGATGGAGCGCCCGCCTGCGCCAGTAACATGCTCCTGCGCGACCATCTGCGCGAGGCGTGGAAGTTCGACGGCTACGTCGTGAGCGACTGTGCCGCCGTCGCGGACATAAACACGGGACACCACTACGCTCCGGACATGGCGCACGCCGCGGCCGCTGCCGTCAAGGCCGGCACCGATCTCGAATGCGGTTTCGGCAAGGGCCAGGCGTTCCCGGCTCTCGTCGACGCCGTTCACCAGGGGTTGATTCAGGAATCCGAGCTTGACACCGCGTTGCGCCGCCTCTTCCGGGCGCGATTCGAGCTCGGCATGTTCGACCCGCCGTCCAGCTTTGCGTATGGCCGGATTTCCATGAGTGAGGTCAACTCGCCGGATCATCGCCAGCTCTCGCTGCGCGCGGCGCGGGAGTCCATGGTGCTCCTGAAGAATCAGGATCACATACTGCCTCTGAAGGCCGGGACGACTCGCATCGCCGTGGTAGGTCCTACGGCGGAGCTTGTGCAGTCGCTGCAAGGCAATTACAACGGACCACCGCCTTCGCCGGTCTATCCAATCGACGGGATTGAGAAGCGGTTCTCCTCCGCCAAGGTGGCTTATGCGCAGGGCTCGACGCTGGTGGAGGGTTTCGCGATGCCCATCGAGCATACCGCGCTTCATCCCGCGAACGGCTCGGGCGATGGACTTACCGGCGAGTACTTCAGCTCGCCCGATTTGAGTGGCTCGCCTGTCCTCACGCGGACCGACCGTAACATCAATTTCAATTGGGACAAAGTCGTTCCCGTAAACGGCCTCGAGCGCAACAATTACTCGGTGCGTTGGAGCGGCAGCTTCACTCCTCCGGCGCCGGGGGAGTACAAACTGGGCGTGCGCGTGAATTACTGCTATGCCTGCCAGAACGCGGAAGGCTTCCGGCTTTACCTGGACCAGAAACTGCTGGTTGAAAGCCGCCCCGGCGGGACCACTGGCGAGCGAGGCGCTGTCATCGAAGCACCCGTGACGCTCAGCGATACGCAACCACACGCGATCCGCCTCGAGTACTTGCACGGAACGGGGAGCGCCGGCATTGACCTCACCTGGCAGGCTCCGGCGGCTGTGCTCCGCACGCAGGCGGTCGAGGCGGCCAAACAGTCTGAGGTGACCATCGCGTTCGTGGGGCTTTCGCCGTCGCTCGAGGGCGAGGAGATGCCCGTGAAGCTGGCGGGGTTCAACGGCGGCGATCGCACCTCGATCGATTTGCCCGCGGCCCAGGAAGAACTGTTGAAGGCGCTCGCCGCGACCGGAAAGCCGCTGGTCGTCGTGCTGCAGAACGGGAGCGCGCTGGCCGTCAACTGGGCTGCCAAGAATGCCAACGCCATTCTCGAAGCCTGGTATCCCGGAGCAGAGGGTGGCACGGCTATTGCCGAGACCTTGGCCGGCGACAACAATCCCGCCGGACGCCTTCCGCTGACTTTCTATTCGTCGCTGAAACAGGTCCCGCCATTCGAGGAGTACTCGATGCGTGGGCGGACCTATCGTTACCTTGCGGACAAGCCGCTTTATGGATTCGGGTTCGGGCTCAGTTACAGCAGCTTTGCGTATGACTCCCTGAAAGTTACACAGAGCGATTCCGTCACGGTAGAAGCTGACGTGAAGAACGCGGGCCGGACCGCGGGAGATGAAGTCGTCGAACTCTACCTCACGCAGCCCAAGGCGTTCGAGACTCCTCTGCGTGTGCTTGCGGGATTCAAGCGCGTGCATCTGGGCCCGGGCGAGTCGGCTCACGTCAGCCTGACGGTGGATCCGCGATCCTTGGGGCAGGTTGACGCGAAGGGCAATCGCGTGATCGTGCCCGGTGAATACACGGTCTCGCTCGGCGGCGCGCAGCCTCAGGACGCCGCGTCGGTTCAGACCGCTAAGTTCGAAGTGGCGAGCAAAGCTGAGCTGCCGAAATGAGTTACTGCACATAGGTGGTAATGCTGGTGGGGCGCGCTAAGGGCGCGCCGCTCGTGGCTCGTTGCTCGTTGCCCGTTGATACGGGCGGCGGGATTCGTGGGGACTCGCCGGCGGGATCGTCCAGACTGGTCGATGGTGGAGGGTCGATAGTGGGGCGCGCTAAGGGCGCGCCGCTCGTGGCTCGTTGCTCGTTGCCCGTTGATACGGGCGGCGGGATTCGTGGGGACTCGCCGGCGGGATCGTCCAGACTGGTCGATGGTGGAGGGTCGATAGTGGGGCGCGTTAAGGGCGCGCCGCTCGTGGCTCGTTGCTCGTTGCCCGTTGATACGGGCGGCGGGATTCGTGGGGATTCGCCGGCGGGATCGTCCAGACTGGTCGATGGTGGATGGTCGATAGTGGATGGTGGGGCTCCGGGGGCTGGCCCATCGTCATCAGAGGACGGGGGTTTTACGTCGCTGGGTTCATGGTGAAATTTTTGATTTTTGGGCGGGGTGTCGAGTTGCTTCATGGTGCGCCGGAGCTCGGCGCCGAGGCGGGTTTCGTGGCGGTTGAGGCTTTCGAGGGCGCTGCCATCGTCTATCAGATGCTGGTAGGCGATGGCGGCGCGAGTCTCGCCGTCGCAGACCTCGTACTCTTCGCGGATCTCGGGTTCCTGGCGAGTGATCTGGCGATCGATGAGGGCGGTTTGGAGGGCCAGGACGCGGTTGTGGCGCCAGCGGGCGGCGACCAGTTGATCGACGAGGTCGAAGCGGGAGCGGGTTTGGGGCTGGTACTCGGCCAGGTATTCTTCGCGGAGGGCGTTGAACCGCTCCTCGGATTCGCCCTCGATGAGGAGTTGGTCGGAGGTGAGTCCGTGGGTGAGGCGGGCGACGCGGGAGCGGGCGAGGCCTTCGGGGGTGACGGGTCCGCGGGATTTGGCGCCGTTGGCGCGGGAGGAATCTTTGCGTTTTTGAGTGGACATGGGGGCTCCTGGGAGCGGGGTTTGTGGCACCGGGATTTGCGGCGTGCCTGAGGCGAAGGTAACGCGGGATTGGGCGCGGGTCGGGGGGTTGATTTTCTTAAGAGGTTGAAAAGCGGGGAGATTCAGTTTGGGGAAGCGAGCGACTGAAAAAGGTTGCTTCGGCCGGGCGGTGGTATTGCCGAATCGGGAGCCAAGGTCGCCGTTGACGTCCGTTGGGCGGACGGCGCTATCGTTGGTACTGAAATGCGTCGCTTTCCGACCGCGTGGCTCCTGGCATGCGCAGGCAGTTGGTTCTGTTTGGCGCAGTCGACAAAGTTGGTCGATTGTTCAGGGGGCAGAGCCTACCGCGACAACCGCAACGGCGTCGGCGGAGAGGTGTTCTGTGAGCGCGTATTGCCGGGCTCGCTCGCGGTAAAGGATGGTCCTTCGCGGTTCTGGTTCAATCCCGATTTCGAAGGCTCGTCCGGAGATTACAGTGAGGGCCGCCAGGTGGGCAAATGGAAGGAGTGCGACCGGTTCGGGCAGTGCGTGCAGAAAGATTACCCCGCGGTTTATCCGGAGGAAAAGCAGAGGCCGGGATTCAAGGACGAAATCCCGGTCACATACGTGGATGGGAAGTACGTCTTCGATTTCGCATCGTGCCGGGGCACGTGGATAACGCACAGGGAAGGCGAGAAGGCGGACCTCGATCTGAACATCCATGCGCTGGCTGACGGTTGCTTCATTGCCCACATCCCAGCGGATGCGGCGGGACATCAAGGCAACGCCGATTACACCTGCACGGTGCCGTTTCAGACCGGGAGACGCGCGTTCGCCTCGCTCGATCTGCTCGCTGAATTTCCCAAAGCCGGGCTGCCGCAGTATTGTGCAAATGCGGCATTCAAGACGGGGCCGTACATGTCTTCCGTCGATCCGGACGGTGGGGAAGGGGCGGCGCAGGTGTTCACGGCCGAGTTCTCGCTGGGGAACAACGGCGTTGGCATCTCGCAGGCGCGGCTGCATTTCCAGGAGCGGGCGGAGAGCCGCGCCGACAGGTGTGTGGTCCGGTACGATCCGGGCAGTAAGAGCCTGTATCTGCTATCGGACCAGCCCGGCAAGTACCTGGGGCCGATTGCGGCGGGTGGAAGCGCGTCACTGTGGAACGACCGTTGCTTCCTGGCGGGATGCTCGAATGCCGAAGTCAGCGCGGATACTCTGAAAGTGCATTTTGCTGTGCGGTTCAATCCGGCCCGGTTTGCTGGGTCGCACAACATGTTCCTGGAGATGGTGGACAGCAACCGGGAGGCGAGTCCGGCGCCGGTGTATGGGCGGTGGAGCGTCCCCGCGGGCGATGGCGAGCCGGCGGCTGAGTGGCCGGGGGATCGAAGCTGTCCGGTGGCGGCGCCGGTCCCGCCGGGGCGCTGAGCCATCGGCTGCGGCGCACTGTGGACGTGAGTGGAAGTGGTCCGAGCCGGAAACAGAAGATGTGAGCCCCCGACGGTGTTGCGGCGGCCTTTTCCGACACCGGGATGGTGGACGCGAGAACGTACGGATGCGCTGCGTCGAGGCGGCTGGCGGCTCTTGGTATGCTATTGCCATAGACAGTTTTGGGGCAGGTTTCTCCGTTCCAGAGGGGGCGCGCTTGGGAACCACGATCTCCTCGTTGATCGCGTCCGCCGAGAAGGGTGACGGCTCGGCCGCGAATCTGCTCTTCGCCGCGTTGTACGAGGAACTGCACAGACTGGCGCGGAGCGAGCTGGCCAGGTGCGGAAGCGGCGTGACGCTTGGCGCGACCACCGTGTTGCACGAGGCGTACCTGGACATGTCCAGGCGGGACGGCGCCGAATTCCCGGATCGCGGCCGGTTCATGGCCTACGCCTCGCGCGTCATGCGCGGCCTGATCATCGACTATGCGCGCGAGCGCCGGGCGCTCAAGCGCGGCGGCGAATTCCATATCACGGCACTCACTACCAACCTGCCCGGCGGCGCCGACGATAAAGAGCTGGAGCGGATCGGCGATGCGCTGGACGAGTTGCGTACGGTCGATCCCGCGCTGGCACAGGTGGTCGATCTCAAGTTCTTCTGCGGTTTCTCGTTCACCGAGATCGCCGCGCTGGGCGGCATCTCCGAGCGAACCGTGCGCCGCCAGTGGGAGAAGGCGCGGATCTATCTTCACCGCTCTTTACGCGGGCAAGATGTCAACGATGAACCATGACCGCTGGCGAGTGTTGAGCTCCTATCTCGACCGGGCGATGGAGATGGAGGGCGAGGAGCTCTCGGCCTGGCTGGAATCGCTTCGCGCGGAGGCCCCGGATATCGCCGCCGACTTGCAGGCCCTGCTGGATGAGCATCGAGCCTTGAGCAAGGAATCGTTTCTCGACGGGGCCGCCGGCCTGCCGCTCGAAGCGTCGCTCGAAGGCCAGACGGTGGGAGCCTATACGCTCCTTTCGCAGATCGGGCAGGGCGGAATGGGCAGCGTCTGGCTGGCGCGGCGCAGCGACGGGCGGTTCGAAGGTCAAGTTGCGGTCAAATTCCTGAACGCCGCGCTGGTGGGCCGCCCAGGCGCGGAACGGTTCCGGAGGGAAGGCACCATCCTCGCTCGCCTGGCTCATCCACACATAGCGCGGCTGATCGACGCAGGCGTGTCCCCGCTCGGCCAGCCGTATCTGGTGCTCGAACACGTGGCGGGCGAGCACATCGACAGCTGGTGCGACAGCCGGGCTTCGGGGACCGAGGCGCGCGTTCGCCTGTTCCTGGACGTGCTGGACGCCCTGGCCCATGCGCACGCGAACTTAGTTGTCCATCGCGATATCAAGCCCTCCAATGTGCTGGTCACGGCCGATGGATGTGTGAAGCTGCTGGACTTCGGAATCGCGAAACTGCTGGAAGACACGGCGGAGCTTGGCGCGGCGACCGCGCTGACGCGCGAGGGCGGCTGGGCGCTGACGCCCGAATATGCCGCGCCCGAGCAGGCGACGGCGGGCCCCGTCACCACCGCGACGGACGTGTACTCTTCCGGCGTGCTGCTTTTTCAACTGCTGGGCGGGCGGCGTCCGGCCGGCACGCCCGCGGAAACGATGCGCGCTTTGGTGGATGCCGAGTCTCCGAGGCTTTGCGGGGTGCCAGGCGACCTGGCGACCGTGGTTGCCAAGGCATTGAAGAAGGAGCCGTCCCAGCGCTACTCCTCGGCTTCGGCTTTCGCCGAGGATCTGAGGCGGTATCTCGATCACGAGCCTATCGGCGCCCGCCCGGACACACTTGGCTACCGCACGGCGAAGTTTCTGCGGCGCCGATGGCGCGGGGTGACCGTCGGAGCGGCCGGGGTGTTGCTCGTTGCCGTAGTGACGGCCTTCTATACCGCGCGGCTTGCCGCGGAGCGGAATCACGCCCAGTTGGAGGCCGCGAAGGCAGCCAAGGTGAGCGAGCTGTTGATCGGGCTGCTGACCGCAACGGATCCCTACGTCACCCACGACGTCAAAGAGCCCACGGTTCGCGGGCTGCTCGATGCCGGAGCGGAGCGCGTCCGTCGTGAGCTTGCGGGCCAGCCGGAACTGAAGGCTCAGATGCTCACCGTGATGGGCCGGGTTTACCAGAGACTGGACGAGAACAGTAAAGCCCAGCCCCTGTTGGAGGAAGCGGTGGCGATCGGCCGGCGCGGTCCGCCGAGCGAGGCCCTGGCCCAGAGCCTCAATGACCTGGGCGCGCTTCAACGGAACAGGGGTGACTATGCCGCGGCGACCCAGACACTCGGCGAGGCCCTCGCCATGCGGCGCAAGGTCCTCGGCCCTGAGCATCAGGATGTGGCTGTCACGCTGGATGAGCTGGCCCGCGCCTATGAGAGTCGTGG
Source organism: Bryobacterales bacterium (assembly GCA_963841635.1). Lineage (GTDB taxonomy): Bacteria > Acidobacteriota > Terriglobia > Bryobacterales > Bryobacteraceae > DASWZN01. Next base: position 3,577,745 of record CAWJDO010000002.1, on the reverse strand, counting down.
CGACAACGACCGCGCCGAACCGCTCTTCCGCGAGGCCCTCCGAATCCGGCGCAAGGTGCTTGGGGATCAAGACTCGGAGACCGCGACTTCGTTGAACGACCTGGGCCTTCTGCTCTGGGAGAAAGGCGAACTGGCCAGCGCCGTCGCTCTGCTCCGGGAGTCCCTGGCCATTCACAGAAAGGTGTTCGGGGAAGAGCACGCCAGCACGGCGGCGCTGATGGACAACCTGGCCGCGGTCATCGAAGACCAGGGGGATGTGGCCGGTTCCGAAGTGTTATTTCGCAGGGCGCTGGCGATACGCCGGAAGGTATTGGACAAGAACCATATCGACATCGCCATCTCGCTCAACAACCTCTCACATCCGTTGCGCCATGAGGGCAAGTTGCCTGAGGCGGAGTCGCTGCTTCGCGAGGCAGTCGCGATTTCGCAACACGCTCTGGGCGACGAGCACCCGACCACGGCCTCACTCCAGATGAACCTGGCCCGTGCCGAGCTGGCACTCGGGCATGCGGCTGCCGCCGAACCGTTGGTCCGGCACGGGCTCGAGGTCCGGCGGCGCGCCTTGCGTAAAGACGACTGGCGGACCGGCTCGGCGGAGAGCCTGCTGGGAGAGGTACTCATGGCGCTCGGCCGGTACGGCGAAGCCGAGGGGCTGCTGCTCCATGCTCAGGGCTTACTGAAGGACATTCCCGGGCAGCAGGGCGACGATGCCCGCTCCAACCGGGAACTCCTGACCACACTGAAGCAAGCCCAGCAGCGGAAGAACCCGCATTAGTGTGAGCTTTCTGAAATCCCTTTACACCGCTCCCTCGCGGTCGCTGCCCGGTTCCGAAACGCGCGCGTAAGCGAGAGGTAAACGAACTTCGCCTGCTGTCCGGTTTCTCTTTCCGATTCCGATTGTACTTATAGGGGGGCACGATCAAGCCGGGATGTCTCGAACTGCTGCCCCGCCGAGGAGAAATCAGATGAAAACGAAAACGCCAGAGATGGTGAGGATTTGCGGCTTGCTGTGCACTTTGGGGCTGGCGAGCGCGACGGCTTTCGCCCAGGCGGGCGTTGGTGATCGGGCCGCCGAGCCGAACGACCTTTTCGGCCATGCGCTTGCACGCGGCGACTTCAACGGCGATGGGTATATGGACCTGGCGATCGGTGTGCCAGGCGAGGGCATCGCCGGGCCTTCGGGTCAGATCCAAAGCGCCGGGGCCGTGGAGGTCATTTATGGGTCCCAGGGCGGTCTCGACCCCAATCAGCGTCAGTTCTGGAGCCAGGGAACCGCCAGCGGCATCCCCGACGGTGCCGGTGCCGATTTCGGATTGGTGCTGGCGGCCGGGGATTTCAATCACGACGGATACACGGACCTGGCCATCGGCGCGCCTGTGGAGACCGTCAACGGCCTCGGCGCCGCGGGTGCCGTGGTAATCCTCTACGGGTCCCCCAAAGGCCTCACGGCCGGCGGCAGTTTCGTCCACTTCTGGAGTCAGGCGAGCCCCGGGATTCAGGGCGGGCCGGGGGCGGGCAACAACTTCGGCCTGGCGCTGGCGGCCGGCGATTTCAACCATGACGGATTCGCCGATCTCGCCATCGGTGTGCCCAACGAGACCTTCTGTTCAGCGAGCTGCCAGCTGACCGGCAGAGGGCTACTTTCGCAGGCTGGAGCCGTCGTGGTGATCTACGGCTCGGCCGTGGGCCTGTCGACCACCCCTGTCCCGAGCCAGTTCTGGAGCGAGACCAGTTCGGGCATCCAGGGCGGTGCGGCGTCCTTCGACGGATTCGGGTCGACTCTGACGGCCGGCGATTTCAACGGCGACGGGTACGCCGACCTCGCCATCGGCGTGCCTGACAAGACGGTAGCGACGCTCCAGTACGCCGGCGCCGTTAACGTGATCTACGGCTCCGTAACAGGCCTCAACGCCACGGCGGTTGCCAATCAGTTCTGGACCCAGAACAGTTCTGGAATGGTGGATCGCGCGAAGTCTTACGACTTGTTCGGGTATGCCCTAGCCGTTGGCGATTTCAACGGCGACGGCATCGCGGATCTCGCCGTCGGAGCGGCCAGGGAGAGCATCGGCTTGATGCAGGATGCGGGGGTGGTCAACGTCATTTACGGCTCCCATACCGGGCTCAACGCCACGACGGTTCCGAACCAGGTCTGGGATCTGAATTCCGCCGGCGTGCCGGGCACGGCGCAGGCGGGCGACATGTTCGGAGACGAGTTGACGGTAGGCGACTTCAACGGCGACAGGTTCAGCGACCTCGCCATCTGCGTGCGTCACGCCACGGTCGGCACGGCCACGGACGCCGGAGCCGTCAGTGTTATCTACGGCTCCTCTCACGGGCTCAATGCGACGACGGTCCACAGCCAGCTCTGGAGCCAGGACGGCCCCAGCGTGCTGGATCAGGCGGAGAGCGGGGACTTTTTTGGAAAGGGCCTGGCGGCGGGCGACTTCAACGGAGACGGCCGCGACGACCTGGCGGTCGGGGTGCCCGACGAGAGCCTGGACGCCGCAGGCGGCACGATCACGGACGCCGGAGCGGTCAACGTGATCTACGGCTTCAGCCAGGGGCTGAACTCTACGGCCATCCCCAATCAGTTCTTCACGCAGATTTACACACTGCCGTTGCAGTTGCCTTAGGGTATGGTCGTCTCGCAGGGCAGGGGAGCGGCCACAGGCCGCTCCCCTGTGGTGACGGTTGACCGATTCGATCACGATATTGGGAAAAGAGTGGTCGGGGCGGGCAGATTCGAACTGCCGACCCCCTGCGCCCAAGGCAGGTGCGCTACCAGGCTGCGCTACGCCCCGACAATCCACCATTTTACGACAGCGCGCGGCGCGTTACTTGTCTTCGAAGGTTCCGGTGACCGTAGAGCCGCTGCCGTCCGCCATCACGTTGACGGTGGCGGTGCGGCCGCCGGCTCGCCCGGTCAGCAGCGCGCCGCCGGGATGCTGCATCACTTCCACGGTGAAGCCGGCCTTCTGGAGCGCATCCTTATAGAACTCGACCACCTTGTCGAATCCGTCGCTGGCTTTGAAGGAGAACGTGCCGCCCGAGCCGCCGCCGGTCTGGCTCGAAAAGCCCTGGACACTGGCGCCGCCGTATGCAGGCAGCCAGGCGGGCATCTTCACCGCGCCCGCGCCGAACTTGGCCGTGCCTTCGTCCGTTTTCACCGTGAACGAGCCGGTATCGCCCTCGCCGTGGCCCTCCATCTCGACCTTCTTGCCTCCCGACTCGAAGCTCATCTTGCCCTTCTTGATGTCTTCGAAGTTCATGGTGACGGTCTCTCCGGTCTTCTTGTTCCGGACGGTGACGATCCCTTTGTCTTCGTCGACGTTGACCAGTTCCGCATCCGGATTCGCCGCCACCATCATCTTCACCACCGCCAGTTCGGGATGCTTCTGCATCAACTCGGGGTCGAGGCCGGCCTGTTTGACCTTGTGGGCGATGAAGAGTCCGCCCACGGTCACCGCAGCCACGCACAGAAAGACGAGCACGGCGCATCCGCCGAGGATCCAGACAACCGGGCTCACCTTCTTCGGCGCGGGCAGGCCTGCACCGGGGGGCGGGGGCAGGGGAGGAACATTGCTTGCCATATCTCTCTTCACTCCTTCAGCGTGGAATCGGACTGCGTGGGACGATTATGGGCGGCAGGCGCGCCAAAGTCAAGACGAATGGCCGGCGTCCCGCTCTCTGAGGTACTGAATCAGCCCGGCCGGGTCATCGCTGATGATGCCGTCCACACCGGCGCGGATCAGCCGCGCCCAGTCGCGGGGCCGGTTCGCCGTCCAGGGGACCACGCGGAAGCCGGCGGCGTGCGCGCGAGCCACGCCGGCGCGGGTGACGAGGCGCTGGTAGGGCCCCAGAGTGGTGGCGCCCGCCTCGCGCGCCAGGCGCAGGAAGTCCCGCCTGCCGAACTGGCAGAGCGCGGCGAGCGGCAGCGCGGGGTCCAGATCGTGGATCGCACGGAGGACGCGCAGATCGAACGACTGCATCTCGATGCGCCGGGCCACGCCGCTGCCCCTCACCGCTTCGACCGCGAGCGCGGCAAGCGCCTCCGGCGAGGGTCCGCTATGCGGCCTCCCGGGGAACGTCTTCACCTCGATGTTGAAGCGGAAGCCGCCGCGGCCGGCCAGGGCAAGAACCTCGTCCAGGGTCGGAATCCGCGCCCCGGGGACGGCCGTCTGAGAGGGAAAACGGGGGTTGGTGATCGACCCGCAGTCGAACCGCCGCAGTTCGGCGAGCGTGAGCCGGCCGACAACCCGGCTGCCCGGCGGGCCCTGATAGATGCGGCGCCGGAGCACCGGATCGTGGCAGACCACCAGGACCAGGTCGGCGGTCGCCTGAATGTCGAGCTCGATGTAGTCGGCGCCGGCGTCGATGGCGAACAGGAACGCCGCTAGCGTGTTCTCCGGGAACGAGGCGCGGGCGCCGCGGTGGCCGTGCACGGCGATGCGCTGGTCAGGCACCGCTCTCATCATAGCGGCGTGCCGGAATCGGCGCCGCGGTGTAAAGTGCCGCCCGGGCATTGCCGATAGACTGGCTGTGGAACCGGATACCCCTGGACAACTCCTGGACAGCACGGCAATCCTCGACCGTGTCGGAGGCGACGTCGATTTCCTCGAGGAGATCGCCGCGTTGTTCGCCGAAGATTGCCCGAAACTGCTTGCAGACATTCGCTCTGCGATCGACGCCGGAAATTCCGGCAAGGTAGAGCGCGCCGCCCATACGCTGAAGGGCTCGGTGGCGAACTTCGGAGCCGAACCGGCGCGCGAGGCAGCCTTGCGCCTGGAGATGCTCGGCCGCAGCGGAGATCTCCGCCCGGCGCCCGAAGCATACGCCGTTCTGGAGCGCGAGATCGAGCGTTCGACGGCGGCCCTGCTGGCGCTGGCGCGGCAGCTCAAGGCGGCGTAGGGCAGGGGCTCTCGGGGCGGCATGGCTGCCCTCTCGTGACTCCGATGCAGCGGTCCGAAACCAGGATCGCGCGCGGCTCAATTACGATCGGATTACGGGCAGGCTGCGCCATTGGCGGTTTGCTATAGTGTTTGAAGCCGCCTTCCTATGACATCAACTGGACCCGCTGAAGTTGCCTGCGCGCACAGCCCGGATTCGGACGACGCGTACATGTTTTACGCGCTGGCGACCAAAAAGATCCGCTCGCGCCTGGTTACCTTCCAGCACGTGCTCGAGGATATCGAGACCCTGAACCGAAAGGCGGAGCAGGGAGTTTACGCGCTGACCGCGATTTCCTATCACGCCTACCCGTACGTCGCGGACAAGTACGCTTTGATGGCCAGCGGATCGAGCGTCGGCGATGGCTACGGTCCGCTGCTGGTGGCATCCTGGCCGCTGACGCCGGCGGACATCAAGGGGAAACGCATCGCCGTGCCCGGCCTGTACACGACGGCATGCCTGGTGCTCAAGATCCTCGAGCCGGATTTCGAGCCCGTGGTCACGCCCTTCGACAAAGTGCTCGAGGCCGTGAACGAGCATGTGGTGGATCTGGGCCTGGTGATCCACGAAGGCCAGCTGACCTACTCCCGCTCAGGCTTCCACAAGGTGCTCGACCTGGGAGCGTGGTGGAAATCCTGCTACAACCTGCCGCTGCCGCTGGGCGCCAATGCGCTGCTGCGCTCGCTGCCGAAGGATATCCGGTCGGAGTGCTGCCGGCTGATGCGCGAGAGCATTCAATACTCGCTCGACAATCACGAAGAGGCGCTGAACTACGCGCTCCAGTTTGCGCGCGACATGGAACCCCGGCTCGCCGAGAAGTTTATCGGAATGTACGTCAACCACTTCACGGTGGATGCCGGGGAGATCGTTCCGCGCGCGGCGCAGAAACTCTACGACGTGGCCTTCGAGCGCGGCCTCATTCCGAACCGCATCACCGCCGAATTCGTGCGCTGAAGCTTCGGCCGAGTGATCCGTTTCGTCCGCTCCCTGACGGTCGCGGCTCGGTGCTGGCACAGAGCGCCAGGTCTTGCGGCGGTCCCTACTGCTTCGGCCGAGTGATCCGTTGGTCCGCTCCCTGACGGTCGCGGCTCGGTGCTGGCAGAGAGCGCCAGGTCTTGCGGCGGTCCCTACTGCTTCGGCCGGGTGATCCGTTGGTCCGCTCCCTGACGGTCGCGGCTCGGTGCTGGCAGAGAGCGCCAGGTCTTGCGGCGGTCCCTACTGCTTCGGCCGGGTGATCCGTTTTGTCCGCTCCCTGATGGTCGCGGCTCGGTGCTGGCAGAGAGCGCCAGGTCTTGCGGCGGTCCCTACTGCTTCGGCCAAGTGATCCGTTTCGTCCGCTCCCTCACGGTCGCGGCTCGGCAACGGCTGCGCCGGATCAGCGAGGCACGCCTAACCCATGCCCTTCGCGCACTCGCCCTCCAGCTTTCGGATTTTCGCCAGCCGCCGCACGTGCCGCTCCTCGCCCGAAAACGTCGCGCCGAGATAAGCCTTCACAAGGTCCCGTGCCAGCTCCGAGGCGATGACCCGCGAACCGAAGACGATGACGTTCATGTCGTCGTGCTCCACGCCCTGATGCGCCGAGTAGGTGTCGTGGCAGACGGCGGCGCGGATTCCCGGCAGCTTGTTGGCGGCCACCGAAGCGCCCACTCCGCTCCCGCACACCAGAACGCCAAGGTCGGCCTGCCGGTGCTGGATGGCTCTGCCGACAGCCTCGGCGTAATCCGGATAGTCCACCGGGGCGGTGCTGTTGGTCCCCAGGTCCAGAACCTCGTGGCCGAGCCCGCGGACGAAGGCCAGCAGGTTCTGCTTCAACTCGAAGCCCGCATGATCGGCACCCAGCGCGATGCGCATCTCAGACCCCCTTTCTGCCGCGCTTCGCGGCCTTGGCAATCTGCTCCCGCGCCGCCGCAGCGATCCGCTCGGGCACGAACCCGAACTTCTTCTGGAGCTCCTTCTGGGGCGCGGAAGCGCCGAACGTCCTCATGCCGATGATCTCGCCGGACGGTCCGGCAAAGCGATCCCAACCCAGCGTCGAGGCCTGCTCGACACACACCCGCGCCTTGACGGCCGAAGGGATCACGCTCTCCTGGTAGGCGGGCTCCTGGCGATCGAACAGTTCCCAGGAGGGCATGCTCACCACGCGGGCCTTGATGCCCTCCGCGCTCAGCTCCTCGAACGCCTGCAGGGAAAGCGCCACCTCGCTGCCGGTGGCCATCAGCAGCACGTCCGGCTCTCCGCCGGGGGCGTCGGCGAGCACGTACGCGCCCTGCGCGAGTCCGGACGCCGGAGCGTACTTCGAACGGTCGAGGGTCGGCACCGCCTGGCGCGTCAACACCAACGCCGCGGGCTCGTGCCGCAAGCCCATGATGACTTTCCAAGCCTCGGTAACTTCGTTCGCGTCCGCGGGCCGCAGGACGACGATGCCGGGGACGGCTCGCAGCGCGGCCAGCTGCTCGACCGGTTGATGGCTGGGCCCGTCCTGACCGAGGCTGATGGAATCGTGCGTGAAGATGTAAATGACCGGGATTTCCATGAGTGCGCTGAGCCGGATGGCGGGTTTGGCATAGTCGCTGAAGATGAAGAAGGTCGAGACGAAGGGCCGCGCCTTCGAGAGCGACAGGCCGTTTGCAATGGCGGCCATCGAATGTTCGCGAATGCCGAAGTGAATGTTGCGGCCGCCATAGCTGGCGGGTTGGAAGTCGCCCGCTCCCTCGAAGGTGAGTCGAGTGCGGGTGGAGGGAGCCACGTCCGCGTCGCCTCCGATTATCCAGGGAACCTTGGGCGCGATCGCATTCAGAACTTTACCCGAACTGTCGCGCGTGGCCAGGCCCTTCGGATCCGCCGGAAACGTGGGAAGGTCCTGCCCCCAGTCGTCGGGAAGCGCGCGATGTTGCATGCGGTAGAGATGGTCGGCCATCAAGGGGTACTGCCGTTGGTATTCCCGGAACTTCGCCATCCAGGCCTGGCGCAACTGGCGGCCCCGCTTGCCGATCCCGGCCTGGAAGTTTTCCCGGACGCCGGGCGGGACCAGGAAGGTGGCATCCTCGGGCCAGCCGTAGAAGCGCTTGGTCAGCCGGACCTCTTCCTGGCCAAGCGGCTCACCATGCGCTTCGATGGTGTCCTGTTTGTGTGGCGCGCCGTAGCCGATGTGGGTGTCGACGATGATCAGCGTGGGCCGGTCCGTGGTGTGGAGGAACACTTTGAGCGCGCGGTCCACCAGTTCCAGGTCGTTGGGATCGCCCACGCGCGTGACGTTCCAGCCGTAGCCGATGAAGCGGGTGGCCACGTCCTCGGTGAACGTCCAGGAGGTGGGACCCGACAGCGTGATGTGGTTGTTGTCGTAAATCCAGCACAGGTTGGCCAGCTTCAGATGACCGGCGAGCGAGGCGGCCTCGCTGCCGATGCCTTCCATCAGGTCGCCGTCACTGGCCGTGACGTAGACGCGGTAGGTGAACATGTCGAAGCCGGGACGGTTGAAGTGCTGCGCCATCCACTGACGCGCGATGGCCATGCCAACGCTGGTGCCCACGCCCTGGCCGAGCGGTCCGGTGCTGGTCTCGACGCCCGAAGTCCAGCGGTACTCGGGATGGCCAGGGCAGCGGCTGCCGAGTTCGCGGAACTGCTTGATGTCCTCCAGCTTAACGGCCTCCTCGCCCAGCGTCTCGTAGGCCGGGTTGACCGCGCGGACTCCGGCCAGGTGCAGCAGCGCGTAAAGCAGCATGGAGGCGTGGCCGTTCGAGAGCACGAAGCGGTCGCGGTCCGGCCAGATCGGGTCCTCGGGATCGAAGCGCAGAAACCGCTGCCACAGGCAATACGCCACCGGCGCGAAGGCCATCACCGCGCCCGGATGGCCGGAGTTGGCGCGCTGAACCGCGTCCATCGCCAGTGTGCGGATGGTGTTGATCGAAAGCCGGTCCAGGTCCTGGGTTGCCGGCAGTTCGGCAAGTTTGGTCCCCATAAACCCCTCCTTGCTTCCATTACACCGCAGGGGACAGATGGCCGGGATTCAGGAGCGGGTTGACCGGAAATCGTACTTCAAAGTCCGCCATAATCCGGTTACACTAGTCTTCAATGTAAATTCGTGGCCTGGGAGGGCCGGTATGGACTGGTATTATGCAGCGGGCGGGAAGCAGGCCGGGCCGGTTTCGGATGAGGCTCTGGCGGATCTGGTGCGGTCGGGTGTGATTCGAGCGGAGACGCTGGTCTGGAATTCCAGCTTGCCGGGCTGGGTTCCCTACCTGCAGGTTGCGGCGCCGGCGCCGGTAACGGCGGCAGCGGCAGGCCCGGTGGCGGTGGGCGGCTCGACTTTCTGTACGGAATGCGGGCGTCCATTCTCCGCGAACGACCTTGTGCGCTTCGGCGACCGGTGGATCTGCGGCAATTGCAAAGAGACCTTTGCCCAGAAACTGCGGGAAGGAGTCGCACCGCGGGGAACGATGGTGTACGCGGGTTTCTGGGTCCGCGTGGGCGCGATGCTCATCGATCAGCTCATCGTGGGAGGTGTCGCGGTAGTCCTGATAATCGTCGCGGTCCTGGTGCTGGCCCCCAGCTTATCGAGATCGGGCGCCGCCCCCGAAGCCGCGCTCGCCGCTATGAGCATTGGCATTGGAGTAGCTTACCTGCTTATCATCGGCGGGTCGGCCTGCTACGAAGCCTTCTTCGTGAGCCGCTCGGGCGCCACGATCGGAAAGAAGGCCTTGGGCCTGAAGGTCGTCATGCCGGATGGCGGGCCGGTCTCGCTGGGCCGGGCCTTCGGGCGCTTCTTTGCCAAAATGCTCAGCGCCATTCCGCTCGACTTCGGGTTCATCATGGTGGGGTTCGACTCGGAGAAGCGCGGCCTGCATGACTATATCTGTAGCACGCGGGTGATCAGGACGTAGCAGTGGCAACGGCGGTGGTCGAGGTCGCCAACCCGATCCGGTGCCCTCGTTGCAGCGCGGCACTGCCGCCTGAGGCGATCGAGGCGACGGAGACGGCGCTGTGTCCCTCCTGCGGCGCGGGCGTCCGGGTTCGGTCTTTCCCTGCCATTCTGGCCAGGCCCGAGGCGATATTGCCCGCCGAGATCGCAGCAGGCGCGGACGATGCGACCTGCTTCTTCCATCCCGGCAAGGCAGCCGCGGTGGCGTGCGCGCGGTGCGGACGCTTCGTGTGCCGGCTGTGCCAGGTGGACCTGCGCGGCGAAACGCTGTGTCCGGAATGCATCACTTCCGGCATGGCGAAGAAGAAGATCGTGGCTCTCGAGAACCACCGCGTGTGCTACGATTCCATCGCCCTGGCGTTGGCTATCTTGCCCGTGCTGTTTGTGTGGTTCCTGAGCTTCTTCAGCGCCGCGGCGGCGCTCTATGTCGCGATCCGGCATTGGAAAGCGCCGCTGAGCATCGTGGGCCGCACGAAGATGCGTTTCGTGGCCGCTATTCTACTTGCCACCGGCGAACTCGCGCTCTGGGTCTGGTGGGTGGCGTACGCGATCTCGCACCTGGGGACGAAGGGCTGACAGACATGAGCGCCGCGAAGATCAAGTACAAGCGCCTGCCGGGGAGAAGGCGGGGGTTCTTCCGCCAGGCGAGCTTGTGGCTGGGCGACGATCATGTGTTGGCGGTCACCGGATGGCGCTTTACGGAGGACTACAAGCGCTACTACTACCGCGACATTCAAGCGCTAGCGCTGGCGCGCACGCCGCGCTGGGCGGTGACGCTGCCCTGGCTCATCGTGGCGCTGGTGCTGTCGATTGTCGCGCTGTCGGCGCAGGCCGGCGGGGTCGCCTGGCTTCCCGATTTCTGCTGGTCCCTGGTTGTGGCGCTGGCTGTGGCCTGGCTGTTCGTCTCCCTCCAGGCGAGCGTGCGGTGCACGATCCAGACGGCGGTGAGCCGCGAGGAACTGCCGTCGCTATTCCGTTTCTGGAGCTCGGAGAAAGCGATTCGGATTCTGGGGGACCGTATCGCGCAGGTGCAGGGCACGCTGGTAGTTGGCTGGACCGCGCACGTACGGGATGCGGCGGTTGGCGTGGAGGAACCCGCAGGAGCGCCTGACCCCATGGCCGCCCCCCAGGCGGAAAAAAGGGCGCGCGTTCAGATTTCGCGGCTCGTTGAAATGGGCGTCTACTTCAGCCTGGCGCTGGGAGGCCTACTCTTCTATCCCATCGCCGGCAGGGCCTGGTATGCCCTGATCCTGTTGCAGGTTGGACTGGCGGCGGCGTCATTGATCCGCAACGAGAGACGGCGCGGGCCTCGCCGCATCAAGCGGTTGATGATTGCGATCATGGCCTTCGTCGGCCTGATGGCCGTTAGTTTTTATGCCAGGATCGTGGTGGAGGTTCTTCGCGCGGTGGCTTCCCGCCGCGTGCCTTTGAACATGCCTCTGAACCCGGTTCTGGTCGGCATCTACACGGCCGGGTGTGTCGGGCTCGCGGCTGCTGGTGTGTTTATCGCGCTGACTAAGGAGTAGCCATCGCCGCCCTTCGACACGAGCGCTGCTGGAACCACGAATCCCGGGAAGCGGCGGTGCGCTGTCTCGAATGCCGCAGGTACTTCTGCCGCGAGTGCGCCACCGAGCACGAGGAACGGCTGCTGTGCGCCGAGTGCATCAAGCGGCTTTCGGCGAGGCGCGCCGGGAAGGGCGGGAGACTGGCCTGGGTGAAGGGCGCGCTGGGCGTCGCCGTGGGACTGTTGCTCGCGTGGCTGTTCTTCTACGGAATCGGCCAGGTGCTGATGCAGATTCCCGCCGCACAGGATGAGGGGACCACATGGCAACGCCAATAAGGACGGGCGGGCCGGTGGAGATGCTCGAGGAAGCGGTCCATCTGCTCCGCAGTGCGCCCGCGGGCGCCATCGCCGCTTATCTGGCCGGCAGCGTCCCCTTTCTGATCGGATTCCTGTTCTTCTGGACGGAGATGAGCCGCAGCCGGGACGCGGAGGCGGATTCGTTCCTCGAAGCGTTGGGCATGGCTCTGCTATTTCTCTGGATGAACGGGTGGAAGGCCGTGTTCGCCGGCCGTCTTCGCCGTCAGCTCGAGGGCGAGGCGGGGCCGCGGTGGACGTGGCGGCGCGCCTGGGCCGTCGCCGTTGTGCAATCCGCCGCGCAGCCGCTGAAGCTGGTTGCGATGCCGCTGGCGGCGATGGCGATTCTCCCCGCCGCGTGGACCTGTGCGTTTTTCCGTAACGTGACCGCCCTGGCGGATGGCGGCCAGCGGCCCGGGGAGGTGCTACGGCTGGCGCGCCGGCAGGCGTCGCTTTGGCAGCGTGACAACTGGATCGCGCTCACGATTCTGTTCGCGTTTTCGCTCATCGTGTTTCTCAACGTTGCGCTCACGCTCCTGCTGCTGCCGCAGTTGGTGCGCATGTTGACCGGATACGAGAGCGAGTTTTCGAGAAGCGGAATATTCCTTGCGGCCAACTGGACGTTCTTCGCGGTCTCCGCGGGCATCACGTGGTTGTGCGTCGATCCGTTCGTGCAGGCGCTGTATGTGTTGCGCTGTTTTCTGGGACAAGCGACGGGAACGGGAGCGGATCTGAGAGCGGAACTGCGGCGGATTGCCCGCGCCGCGGCTGTGGTGGTGATGGTGGTGGTGGCCTGTGGCGCACAACCGCTCCCTCGCGGTCGCGGCTCGGTAACTGTGGTCTCCGTCTCCGCCCTGGACCGGTCGATCGACGCAGTGCTCGCGCAGAGCGAATACCGTTGGCGGTTGCCGCGCGCGGCTCCAGCGAACCACCCCTTTGACTCGTGGGTCCTCAAGTTCACCGAGAAGGCGGCCGCGTATCTGCGCCAAGGCTGGCGCTGGGTGGAGCGGGAGGTGGGGCGGCTGATCAGCTGGCTGCGCGACTTGTTGGGCGCCGCGGCGGCTGCCGACCAGAAGCCCGGATCGGCGCCATCGGGCTTGCTGCGGGTCTCCCTCTGGCTGCTGGCGCTCGTCGCCGCGGGCGCCGCCGTCGCGCTGTTCCTGCGGTCCCGGAGCCGCCGGGCGCGGGCTCCGGTAGTGGCCGCGGGTGTGCCCGTCGTGGATTTGAACGACGAATCGCTGGTAGCCAGCCAGTTGCCCGAAGAGACCTGGTTCGCGCTGGCCGAGGAATGGATCGGAAAGCAGGACCTGCGCATGGCGCTGCGCGCTTTGTATCTGGGCACGCTGGCCTACCTGGGCCACACCGGGCTGCTGACGATTCACGCCTGCAAGTCGAATCGGGAATACGAGAGCGAGCTGCGGCGGAAGAGCCGCGCCGCGCCGGAAATTCCGCCGCTATTTCGCGAGAACCTGGGGAGCTTCGAAAGAAGCTGGTACGGGGCGCACGAAGTGGTGAGCGAAGACATCGGGCAGTTCCGTGCGAACCTCGAGAGGATCAAGCTGGGGGCCGTGGCGGCTGGAGGCTCGTTGTGAAGCGGCCACACGGGGTGTCCGTGGTGGTTTCGCTGCTGATTGCGGCGGCCGGCCTGGCGGGGATCGCGCTCCTTTTCGAGCTTCGCTTCGCGGCTGGCGACGTCTACCCGCGCTACTCCTCGCTGCGCAGCGATCCGGTTGGCGTGCGGGCGCTCTATGAGAGTTTGGCGCGTTTGCCGGGGCTCACGGTTGGGCGCAGTTTCGTGCCGATCGAGCGGCGCCGGGATGTCCACGCCACCGTCTTCTACCTGGGGGCGGGGTTAGGGGATCTGGCGGCCGAGAAGTCCGATCTGCGGTTGCAGCTGGAGAAGACCGCCGCGCGCGGCAACTACGTCGTGGTCTCGCTGGCGCCTTTCAGCCGGAATCCCGACGATCAGTCAGCGCTGGCGATCAAGGCTTGGGACCTGCCGGTCGAGCAGGCCAAGAGTGAAGACGGAGATGGGACGCTATCGTTCGGGGAAGCCCAGAACTGGACCGTGCTCCACCGCGAGGGCGGCAAAGTGGTGGTGGTGGAGCGAGCGTTCGGCAGTGGGACGATCGCGCTGGCTTCGACCACGTACTCTTTCCTCAATCAGGCGCTCGCGGAGAACCGCCAGACCGAGTTACTGGTGGGCCTCGCGGGCTCGCGCGGGCGGGTCATCTTCGACGAGGCGCATTTCGGCGTGGTCGAGCAAGGCAGTTTGGCGGAACTGGCGCGCAAGTATCGTCTGGGAGGGCTGGTGGCGGGCCTTCTGCTGCTAGCGGCGCTTGCGATGTGGAAGCAGAGCGCGGGCTTTCCTCCAGCCTGGCAAACGGGAGAGGCCTCCAGGGGGCCTGTCGCGGGACGCGATTCGCTCTCCGGTTTCGCGAGCCTGCTGCGCCGCAACGTTCCCCCGCGCAAGCTGATGGAACTCGGCTGGACGGAATGGAAACGGACGCACGGCCGCGAGCTGAAGGCGGAAGACGCGGCCGCCGTCGAATCGATATTGGCCTCGGATACGGACCCTCTGCTGGCCTACGCGAAGTCACGCACTTACTTGTCGGAAAGGAAGCGCATTTGAACGAGAATCTCGAGCAGTTTCAATCCACGGTAGGCAGAGTGACGGCCGAGGTGGAGAAGGTGATCATCGGCCAGGCCAACGCCATACGGCAGAGCCTGATCGTCATCCTCTGCAACCAGCACGCGCTGATTGAAGGCGTTCCGGGCGTGGCCAAGACACTGCTGGCGCGCACGCTGGCGCGGGTGATGGACTGCGAGTTCGGCCGCATTCAATTCACACCCGACCTGATGCCCGCCGATATCACGGGCACCAACGTGTTCAACCTCCAGCGCAACGAATTCTCGCTGATCAAAGGCCCGCTGTTTACGACCTTCCTGCTGGCCGATGAAATCAACCGGGCGCCCGCGAAGACGCAATCGGCGCTGCTGCAATCGATGCAGGAGCGGCGGGTCACCATCGACCGCGAGACCCACGCGCTGTCGCCGAACTTCACCGTGTTCGCGACGCAGAATCCGGTGGAATCCGAAGGCACCTACCCGCTTCCGGAGGCGCAGAAGGACCGCTTCATGATGAAGATCGTCATGCCGTGGCCGGAGCGGGCGGACGAGATCGGCCTGGCGCAGCGAATGCTGTCGGGCGGCGCTCCGGAGGCCGTCCTCGAAAGCGGCGGGGTCGAGACCGTCCTTCGAGAGGAGGATCTCGCGGCGCTGCGCCGCGCGCTGGACGCGGTGGTGGTGCGCGAAGAGATTGTCGCTTATCTGGTGGACGTGGTGCGGCGCACGCGCGAGCACGAGAACATCCTGGTGGGGGCCGGGCCGCGCGCCATGCAGGCGCTGCTGCTGGCAGGCCGCGCGCTGGCCGCGATGGACGGCCGCGATTTCGTGACTCCGGATGACGTGAGGGGGCTGGCGCTGGCGGTGCTCGACCACCGGTTGATTCTGCGGCCGGAGGCGGAGATCGAAGGCGTGCGAACGTCCGAAGTGGTGGACGCCATTCTGCACGAGATTCCCGTTCCACGATGATCGCCCCGCGCACAGGTCTGCTGATGCTGGCCGCCCTGGTGGTGCTGCCGCTCGCGCTGATTGCCGGCCTGCTCCCGGCGGCGGGCCCGGAGTGCGTCCTGGTGATCGCGGGCGTGTGCGGTGCGGTGGCGTGGGACGCGGGCAGGGGATTACACGCCATCGAGGCACTGAGTGTGCGGCTGCCGGCGTTGGTTCGTGCGACGTGGGATGCGGAGACGCGCCTTCCCGTTGACGTCGTCAACAGCGGCGCGGCGGCAGTCGAGGCTCAGGTGGCGTTGCGGCTGCCGCAGGACCTGGTCTCGGACCGCGTGGCGGAGCCTGTCGCCGCGGGCCCCGGCGTCACGCGCATCGAGTGGCCGCTGGTTCCGCGCGAGCGCGGCGACTACAAGATCGAGCTCGCCGACATCGAGCGCGGCTCGCCCTGGGGAATGTGGTCTATCCGTGGAGTGGCTCCCGTCGAGTGCGAAGTCCGTGTCTATCCCAGCCTGCGCGGTGGAGCGACCCGCGCGCTCTTGCTCAGCCGTGAGACCTCCGGCACGCGTCGCGAGCGCCAGGTGGGGCGCGGCCGCGAGTTCGAGAAGCTTCGGGACTACGCACCCGGCGACTCCTTCGACGAGATCTACTGGAAGGCCACCGCCCGCCGCGGCAAGCCCGTCGTCAAGGTCTTTCAGCTCGAGCGGACGCAGGAACTGTACGTGGTGGTGGACGCCTCGCGGCTGACCGCGCGCCGGGAGACGCTCGAGAAGTACGTCAAGGCCGCGCTGCACCTGGGCCTGGCGGCCGAGCGTCAGGGCGATCGTTTTGGACTGATCACCTTCAGCGACAAGGTCCACCAGTTCGTGCGCGCGCGTAGCGGGAAAGCGCACTACCGCGCCTGCCGCGAGGCGATCTACAAGCTCCAGCCGCGGCGCGTCTCGCCCGATTTCGGCGAGCTGTTCGGATTCATCCAGACCGTGCTGCGGAGGCGCGCGCTGCTGGTGGTGCTGACGGCGCTGGACGACCCGGTCCTGGCGGAGAGCTTTGCGCAGGCCGTCCGGATCGCGTCCCGCCGCCACCTGGTTCTGGCCAGCGTAGCGGGGACGCCGGGTATACAGCCGCTGTTCGACGACCCGCTGCCACAGGGGCTCGACGATCTGTATCGCGACGTGGCCGGTCAACTGTTCTGGAAGAAGCTGCGGGAGCTGCGCATGACGCTCGAGCGCGCCGGGGTACGCTTCTCGGTGCTCGATCCCGATCGCCTCGAGACCGATGTGACCTCGCTCTACCTGGACGTGAAGCGGAGGCAGGCGCTGTGATCCTCGACCTTCCACGCTTCGTCGCGGCTGAGCAGGCGTACTGGAGCGAGTTGGAGACGATCCTGGACCGGATCGAGAGCGATGCCGCGGCCGGCATGACGCTCGAGCAGATGGAGAGGTTCCACTATCTCTACGAGCGCTGCTCGGCCGACCTGGCCAGGATGGCGACCTTCTCGGCCGAAGCCGAAGCGCGGGAGCACCTGGAATCGCTGGTGGCGCGCGCTTATGGCGAGATCCACTCGACGCGCGAGCGCCGCCAGCGCCCGCGTCCGTTGCACTGGTTCTTCACGACCTTTCCCCGGACGGTCCGCCGCCACGCGCGGCTGTTCGCGATCGGTGTCGCCATCACGCTGCTCGGCGCCGCTTTCGGCGGCCTGGCGGTGTGGAGAGATCCGGACTCGAAGTCCGTCATCATGCCATTCCAGGGGCTCGAAGGGAACCCCGCGGAGCGTGTGGCCAAGGAGGAGAAAGGGCCGTCGCCGCAACTGAGCCACCACCGCGCGGAGTTCTCAGCGCAGTTGATGACCCACAATATCCGCGTGTCGATTGCGACCTTTAGCCTGGGTATCACCTGGGGCGCGGGAACGGTTGCGGTTCTGTTCTATAACGGCGTGACTCTGGGTGCCGTGTCGGCCGACTACGTGCGCGCGGGGCAGACCGAGTTTCTGCTGGGTTGGCTGCTGCCGCACGGCGTGATCGAGATCCCGGCCTTCCTGATTGCGGGCCAGGCCGGCCTGCTGCTGGCGAGCGCGCTCATCGGATGGGGCCGCCGCACGACCCGCCGCGAGCGGCTGCGAGCCATCACCGGCGATCTGGTGACGCTGGCGGGCGGGGTCGCGGTGATGCTGGTTTGGGCGGGCTTCGTCGAGGCGTTCCTTTCGCAGTACCACCGTCCCGTGGTTCCTTACGAGCTCAAGATCGCTTTCGGCGCCGCCGAACTCATTCTGCTGGCGCTGTTCCTCTGGCGCTCGGGCCGAAAGGAAACGGCCGGATGAGCCGCAGCCGCACCATCGAAATCGAGACCCCGGAAGGCGTCCGGTTCTCGCTGTTGCTGGCGGGGCCGCTGGCGCGCTTCGTGGCGTGGATCATCGACGCCTGCGCGGTGGTCGTGATTTCTCAGGTCCTGGGTCAGGCGCTCAACTTGACCCGTTTGATCAACGCGGATATCGCCCAGGCCTCAACCGTAGTGCTGTATTTCGCGGTGTCCATCGGCTACGGGATCGCGTTGGAGTGGCGCTGGCGCGGACAGACCCTGGGCAAGCGGCTGCTGCGCCTGCGGGTCATGGACGAGCAGGGGCTCCATCTGCGATTCAGCCAAGTGGCCATCCGGAACCTGATGCGGCCAGTGGATGCGGCGCCCGCGTTCTACATGACCGGGGGCCTGGCGTGCCTGCTGAGCGCGAAGGCCCGACGGCTGGGCGACCTGGCGGCGGGCACCATTGTTGTGCGCAACCCCGAGCTGCCGCACCCCGACCTGGCGCAGCTGCTGGAGGGGAAATTCAATTCCATGCTGGCCTACGATACCCTGGTGCGGCGACTGCGCCAGCACGCCTCGCCTGAAGCCGCCGGCATTGCGATTCAAGCGCTGGTGCGCCGCGATCAGTTCGCGCCGGAAGCGCGCGTCGAGGTCTTCCACGAGATCGCGGACTACTTCCGGTCACTGGCCGAATTTCCCGAAGAGGCCGTGGCGCAAATCACGGACGAACAATACGTCCGCAACGTAGTCGAAATCCTGGCCGGACGGATGCGCAGGCCGGCTACTTCGACGCCGCTGCCGGGGTAGGCGCGGGCTCGACCTTCACGTTCGAGAACACCGCCGTCTCCATGCGGCCGGCATCGTGCGCGCACACTGCCAGGCCGACATAGACCGGGTCGCGCAAGGCCACGCCGGTGGACCCGATCTTGCGCGGCGCTTCCCCGTGCGCGCCGGCGAGCCACATCTCGAACACGTCGCCGTGCCGTTCCAGGCGAAGCACGGCCGGGGCGGTTACGTCTGTGTTCACCTCTTGGGTGGTGCCGCCCGGAGTGGCCCGGAACTGCATGGCGGTCAGGCCGCTGCCGTGCAGGATCACATCGACATAGGGAGACTCCGGCTCGAGGGTCTGGCGCACCACCAGGCCGGCCTTGCGATGCGGGTTGCCGTCGGTTGCGCCGGAGGTAACGCGCACTTCGGCGGTGACGGAGAAATCGCCCGAGAGCTTCTTCCAAACGAAGTGGAAGGCGTCGGTGTTCGCCCACATGTTCAGGCCGCCGCCGCTGACGGTGTATGCGTCCTTGGCGGCATCGAACTCCGCCGTTCCGGGACGCACGCTAGAGCCGATATCGGTCTGGGCGTCGAACTGGCCGAGGGAGGCGGGCTGATCGGCGCCGAAGGCGAACGCCGCCGAGAGGAGGAGAAACAGGGGGATCCGGGTCATGCTTCCGATTCTCTCGCAAGTGGGGGGTGGGAGGAGAGTGCGGTGTTGAGAAATCTAAAGTCGCGGTTTAGGATTCTCAACCCTTCGGGGCCCGGCGCCAAGAACAAGACCCCGTCTCCTGGGGCTGGCCAGCACCCTGGGGCTCTGGCGCGAACGGTCTGGCATATCGCCACCGCCTCCGACGTCACTTCGCGCGACAGACCTCCGGGGCTTCTGAAAAGACGGCCTCGTCGGAGAAATCTGTGGGTCACCGATACGCTCCAGTGGGCGCCGGAAGCTCGGCCCGCGCAGCCCGCGAACCCGATGTGGGATAGCGCGGCCTCAGCTCTTCCTGTCCGTAGCCAGTTGCCTTTCGAACTAGTTTGCCCTCTCCGGTAAACGCTACGCCGTTACCCAAGCACCACCACAAGCATCAGGTTGCCGGCGCCTATCGGACTAGCAACCGACTGTGATTCCCGGAGGCGGATCGCTGCTCAAAGTGAGATAATGACTCCTGCGATGACAGAGATGCTCGGCGCTGGGCACATCTCCGGGTCCTCCGCCCCTATCGGGCGTCGGCCATTGCGCCAGTTCTTTTCGGTGGTTTCGAGCCTGCTGCTTGCGGGGATGCTCGTTGGCTTTGCCAAGACCTTCTTCCTGCGAAGCCAGTTCAATGTTCCGCCGATACCGCCCTACCTATATCTGCACGGTGTTGTGTTGACCGCGTGGTTTGCCCTGGTCCTCACACAGACGTGTTTGGTGGCGGCGCACCGCACGGACTTGCATCGTCGTCTTGGAATCGTAACGGTCGTGGTTGCGGGCTTGGTTATTCCGATCAGCGCGTTCGTGGTCGTTCATGCGGCGCAAAGAGCGCGCGGCGCGATTACCCCACTCCTCCGGCTCGAGGTCGTTGGGGACCTGCTCAGCTTGGTGTGGTTCGCGGGTCTCGTGACGGCAGGCGTTTGCTATCGACGCCGGCCGGATGTGCACAAACGTCTCATGATGGTCTCGTGCTTTACGATCTACGGTCCCGTGTTCGCACGTTTTAACCTCGTGTATGGGCTGCCGACTCCACCGCCGGCTGTGATTCCTCTCGCACTGCTAACGCTTGGGGCCTACGATTTCCTCGGCACTGGGCGAATCCATCGCGCTACGGTCTGGATTGCCGTGCTGGTGGTAGGCACGGGGGTTCCCATCTTGTGGCTGCTCATCGCCAGCGGTGCGGCGGACGCGGTTATCAATGCCCTCCGGTAGTCCGGCGCTGACGATCCGTGGGGCATCTGGACGTTGCTTTCCACAATCCACATAGGGTGGGAACCGGCGCTATCGAAAATCGGTAACGAGTAGTCGCCCAGCGTTTATCGATCCCGCGGCTCGCGGGTCTGGAGCGGTTTATGGAAGAGATTCGCCGCCGCCCGTTTCCGCGCCCATGGAACTGATCACGATTCTAAACCGCTGCCATCGTTTCCGGGGTTTTGTCTACCGGCACGCCCACTTCAGTGCCGACAAGAAGAGTATCGAAGTGGCCGTGCGACCGCGCAAGGGTTCGGCCGCAGTCTGCTCGCGCTGCCATTTGCCGGCGCCCGGTTACGACCAGCTCGCCGAACGGCGCTTTGAGTTCATTCCCCTGTGGGGGTTTCTCGTCTTCCTTTTGTACACCATGCGGCGTGTCGACTGTCGCCACTGCGGCGTTGTGGCTGTCGAAGAAGTTCCGTGGGGCGAGGGCAAACGCACACTGACCAAAGCCTACATGCTCTTCTTAGCCCGTTGGGCGCGGCGACTGTCATGGAAAGAGACGGCGGAGGCCTTTCGCACCTCGTGGGACAAGGTCTTCGACGCGGTGGAACACGTCGTCACCTTCGGGCTGGAGTCCCTACCAGAGAGTGAATACGAGTGTCGGACCACTCCCGTGCAAATTAGCTTCGAGCCACGGGCGTGAGGTGTAGCGAGACGGCGGGGCGTCCAGTCTGGTAGTGTGGCTCAGGTTTCCGCAAGAAACTGAGTTCAACTACCAAGGAGCCACCCCGCCATGAATCGAGTATGCAGCATTTTCAGCCAGCTTTTGCAGTTCTTCCCGCGCCTGGAGTTTCAGGCGCTGGTGCGTGAGCACCACGCCGAGCGCCATGCCCGCGGATTCACCTGCTGGCAGCAGTTCGTGGCGATGTTGTTTTGCCAACTCGCTTACGCTCAGAGCCTGCGGGAGATCTGTGGGGGGCTGGCCGCGTTGGAGGGCAAGTTGCGCCATCTCGGCATCGCCGACTGCCCCAAGGTCACCACGCTTTCCTACGCCAACGCCCACCGGCCTTGGGAGTTGTACCGGGCGATCTTCGATCAGACGTTGGCCCGCTGCCAAGCGGAGGCGGCCTTGCGCACCCGGCGCAAGTTCCGCTTCAAGCACAAGCTCCTGAGCCTCGACTCCAGCATGGTGGAACTGTGCGCCGAGAGCTTCGACTGGGCGCGCTATAAGAAGACCAAGGGCGCGCTGAAGCTGCACCTGGTGCTGGACCACGACGGCTGCCTGCCCTGCTATGCCGTCATCACCGAGGGCCGGCGGGCCGATGTCACCGAGGCCCGCAAGATCCACTTCGCGCCCGGCACCATCGTGGTATTCGACCGCGGCTACCCGGACTACGACTGGTGGCTGGAACTGACCCGCTCGCATGTCGATTTCGTCACCCGGCTCAAGGACAACGCCTTGTACGGAGTGGCGGAGGAGCGGCCGGTGCCGGAGGGTTCCGACATCCTGCGCGACGAAGTGATCCTGCTGACCAGCCAGGAACAGGTCGGTCCCGAGGCCCGCCTGCGGCGCATCGAGGTTTGGGTGGAAGAGAAACAGGAGACCCTGGTGTTCGTCACCAACAACCTGCGCCTGGCGGCCCGGACGATTGCCCGGATCTACAAAGAGCGCTGGCAGATAGAACTCTTCTTCAAGGCCCTGAAGCAGGGTCTGAAGGTCAAGACCTTTGTCGGCACCAGCGAGAACGCGGTGCAGATTCAGATCTGGACGGCGCTGATTGCCATGCTGGTGTTGAAGTACCTGCAACTGAAGAGCACGTTCGCTTGGAGCCTGTCCAACCTGGTTGCCCTGCTGCGGCAACAACTGTTCGTGTACCGCGACCTGTGGACCTGGCTGAACGACCCCTGGCAGCCTCCACCACCTCTGGTGCCAGCCGAGCAACTGGCGCTGGCCCTGTAAATGGGACAGCAGAAAAGGCGGCTGCTACACAACATGCGGAGAAATATAGGAATGAGCGATCGCAATTTGGATAGCAGGAGGCGCCCCAGCGGGTAGCACTTTATCCCAGTGTCACGGCAACCAGGTTTCCGTCAGGAGGCCAATGCCGAGGTCATCCTCAATGGATGCAGTAGGGGCGAGAGGCAGGCAGCGCTAATTTGCACAGCAGTGGTACCGGACCATTGCTGGTTTCTGTCGAGAAGGTTGAACAGTACTTGGATGGCTACAAGGTTAGTCTGGAAATCGGCAACCCGCTATCGGTGAATTTCGACGGCTTCGACATTGAAGCGGCATGGGGGCCCAGATACAACACGGGGGACGACTACGCAAAGTGGCTTGCGGCCAAACAGACCAAGAAGATCGCGGAGACGCATACCTTGCCACCCGGCAGATGGAGTCCCATCGACATCATTCTTCCATCGACCGAGCCAAAGGGATTCGGGTACTTGGATCTCAAACTTTCCATCAACCGTTTATCCCTTGCCGCTCCGCCCCGATAACCTGCCTCTCGGCAAGTCCCGCCAGTCAACCGGCGTGGCGCTGAATCGGTCTAAGCAGAACCGCCGTGAGCCGAGGCAGCGCTGCCGACGCCCGTAGGATCGGGCGCCGGCGGCGCAGCCTCCGCAAACTGTTCGAATTAGCCGAAGTGAAGGGCGCCCATCCTCACCGATTCCGAGACACTTTCGCGGTCGAACTTCTGCTTGCTGGGCTTCCCCTGGAGGGCGTAGCGATTCTGCTCGGGCACAGCAGCATCCCGGTGACGGAGAAGCATTACTCGCCTTGGGTACGCGCTCGTCAGGAGCAATTGGAAGCGGACTTGGAGCGGAGCTGGGCGCTCGATCCCATCGTGCTCGCCGAGACGAAGGGTACACCAGAGGTACACAGAGAAAGAGAGGCTGTCAACTAACGAAGAACAAGGAGGATATCTTGGTGAGCCGGGCGGGACTCGAACCCGCGACCCTCTGCTTAAAAGTCGTAAACAGGGGGTTTCTACCCCTTACTACGAATGTCTGTGAAGTGCTTGGGGACGGCTGTTTGCGGGCCTTCGGCGAGCCCTGCCATTACTTCCGAGTTCTACTGTTTTCTGTCCAGGGTACCCATGAAAGTCCCCAAAGTGGAACGCGGCTCCTACGTCTACCGCTCCAGGAACGGCTTCAGAATCTCCTGCGCCGCTTCTTTCGGGCTGAGCCTCTTCTGGCTTTGGCTCGCGCGCAAGAACACGTTGCCCTCATCATCGGCATCGAACAAGTAGCAGGCTTCTGGAGGAGTGTACCCGTCGAAGCCGTGTACTTCGATTCTGGCTGGGGGGTGCTGGAATTCGCAGACCAATCGTGGGAAGGGCCGCGCGTGGCCCGACCGGTCGAACTTCATTGGGCCTCTTGCAGCCTGAAGGTAGTCCGACCCGCAGCCGAACGTGAACCCTGAACTACTGGGGATAAGAGCCTGCTGTGCTGTCTGAAACTCCTGCCACCGATCCGATACCTGATCGTTGATGGCCTGTTGTCGCTTTGCCCACTTGTTCTCCGAATCCATGGCGAATCAGTCTATCACCTCCCAAACCCTCCTGCCGGCCGAAACAGTTCCGCCGCGCGCTGTTTTGGACTCGCGGAGCGGCGGAGAGGGCGCGGGAGGGTCCACGAGCGGCGCCACGGGGCTGTGGCGCGCGGGATTGGGCATTCTGAGGGATGCTCGGAGGGAAAAGAGCGAGGGCGCGCAAACCCAAAACGCGCCCCCGCGGCGCGGGCGAAGGAGAGGGCCAGTGACGAGCCCGAAGCCCGCAAACTCGAAAATGCCGTGCTTCAATACCGATACGATGCCACTACGGAATCGCCCGCCAGCGGCGCGAAGGTCATTGTGACGGTCGATCCCGAGAGCGTGTAGGAAGCGCCGCTCTGCAACATGCCCCCCGCGAACACCTGGAGGCTGGACGGAGGCGACGGGGCATGTGCCAGAACGAATGTCTCGTTCGCGCCATCTATGGTCCCACTCGGGACCTCATTATCGGCGAACGTGATGCTGCCGGTCGCGTTTGCAGACCACGTGCCAGGCGAGCCCGCCGTTGTGCATGTGTACCAGCGCGTGTTCGCGGTGTCGAAGTACTGATCGAGCGCAACCATGTTGCAGCGGACGGCGCTGGGCGCGCCAGAGCCCTGCTGAATGAATGGCGCCGCGTTGGCCTGCGCCACGCGATCATAGCCTTGTGTGTCAACGCCGACCTTTTGGCCGGCGAGCGGCGCTAGTGCGAGTGCGATCACCAACATGAGTTGTTTCATTTGCCATTTCTCCTTTTCGACCTACTAACTTACTGTGCCTTGCAGACCGAACACCGGGCGCGGCCGGCCCTGCATGTCAAAGAGGCGCAAGTTCTCCTCTTCAGTCCTCAGCCGCTCAAACTGCTCGAGCGCGGCCGCCAGCTCGGAAGCCAGGGCCTCCACCTTCTGAGCCACGGCCGCGGCCGGCTCCTCAAGCTCTCGGAGTGTCGCTTCGGTCGTGCGAACCTCTTCGCGCCACGCCTCAAACTCCGCCGCGGTCGGGAAGTCTGCCAGCTTGGGCCGGCGGGCGAGAGCGGATTTCACGCTCAAGCGGGCTTGACTGAGCTTCTCTCCGCGGGCTTGCAGATTGGTCGTCCAGGTGGCGTGCTCTTTTTGCAGGCGTAGCATTTCGTCGCGCGCCACTCGGCACGCGCTGTAAACTTCAGCGTGCTTTTCCGCCAAGCCCTCGATGCGGGCTTTGCGCTGATCGGCAAGCCGCGCTTCGATGCGCTTGTGTAGGGCCATGACTTCGGCCACGAGATCGCCGTTGTCCGCGCCGCATTCCGTCAGCGCGCCGAAGACTTGGGCGAATGCGGCCTTGAGCGCGGCGTCCGCCGTGGGCGTCGGAGGGATCCCGAGGATTCCACTCACGGTCGCGTGACCGGCCTCGGGGGAACCCCAGCCGCCCTCCGCCGCTTCCAATAGCTCACGTGGCGGAGGCGTGCCATATGTCTGCGCCTCCGCGAAACGCTCAATCCTCGATGTCAGGGGTCCGTCTGAAATATCGAATCGTGGGAACATTCCGGTTTCTCCTTTTCGACTAACTAAGTGCTGTTACTTCGGCCGCCGCTCGCTCGAAGTACTCCAGGTCGCTCATCGGCTGCGGCTGCTCGCTGTCCCTAGCCCTCCGTTGCAGACGGGCCATCAGGCGAGACGTTGAGGGGATGCCCTGAGACGATTCGCCGAAGGCCTGCGTTTCGGCCGCATCCTCCGCCATCTCCTCTCCGGGCGTGCGCCGCGGCCGAGGTGGATAACGCGCCGCCAGGTGCTGCCGCAGCAGGCCCGCCAGCTCGCGCACGTCTTCGGAGTCGAAGGCCTCCGCGGGCGCCGCGTCGAAGGCCCGCGTGCGGCCAGTGAAGGAATGCACGTACTCGCGTAACGCCTGTGTGGGGGCGCCGCCCTTGTACATCGGCACCCCCGGATGAAGCTGTGCGAAGGTTTGTCTCATTGGATCGTCTCCTGTAAACCGTTTGTGGACTCCACCGGGGCCGCGAGAAAGACCGCCGCGACGTCGGCTAGATGCCCGTCCCATCGGGTGCCGGCCTCCAGCGCCATTTGCAGCCGCTCCCGCGCCCCTGGAAGGCCCTGCGTGGCATCGCAGAGTAGCTTCAGAGCTTGAGCCCCTGAAGACGGACTCAAGCGCCGCTCCAGGTCTTCAAGCCTTCGCCGCAAGCTCATAAGAAAGCCTCCGTGGGACTGTTGTGGATTGCTCGGAGCAATTCGACCATTGCCCCATCGGTGCCGTTGTCGGATACGCATTCGACCACGGCGCGCGTGTCATCGGAAAGCGGGGCGCCCGAGAAGACTTCCCGAAACCACGTCCGCATCCGCCGGCGGTTTACCGGGCGCGTGCTGCCATCGGCCGCCGTCAAGACGAGCGGCTGCCCGCCCAACGTGCTTTCGAGCGCCTGCAAGCGCCCATGAAGCGATCTAGACCCGGTTCTCATAGTCGAGCCCCTTCGCAACGGCCCGCAGCCACGGCCGCGCGAACCGCTTCCAGGTAGGCCACGCCCAGCTCACGTACCGCGGCGGGCGCGTTCTGCAGCTCTGCCTTTGCCAGGTCGCAGCCACCAAGGGCGCGCATAACGGTGTCTACCCACGCGCCACCATCGACCGCGAATAACTCGCGGAGCTTCGCCAAACGATCCTGATTCATATGCCTCCCTTTGCCGCTTGATGAGCGGCCTGTCTGACTTGCGCTCGGAAGATCACGGCCCGGACTGACGGCCCGCCCACGCTGATCGGCTTCCCACTTTCTTGGAACGTCAGGATGCATCGGTTTTTCGGCCGCGCGCCGCGCCGAAGTTCTTGTATTTCCAAAACCGCAGGTGCGGCGTTTTCCAGCCATCGCATAGGGTCCGCGGCCGGCCTCTCCTGCTGATCTAGCAGGGGCTCAGAGGTCGTTTGCCCCTCTGTTTTCGGCCCTCCCAGGTTTGCGACCGCGAAACCTTGGGGACTTTCGTGGGTAGTCGTCATCAGTTTTGGCCCTCCGAGACCGCTTGCTCCAACTTCGCGATCCGCTCGCTGAGGTTCAGGACTTCGACGCTCCGCAGCAGTTGGGCGAGCCCTCTGTCAGCCGCGGTCGCTTTCTCCGATCCCCGCGACTTCGGATCAGCGCAGACCGCGGCCAACGTGGAAATGAAAAGCTGTGCGTTGGAGTGTAGCGAAGCAACGGCCGCGCCCAGCAATTCATCTTTCGCAGCCTGATACGCGCGCTGAAACTCCGGGTCCTGCCGCATCCTGTAGGCCGTGCGACGACTCACGCCCGCGGCTCGCGCCGCCTCATCGAACGTGCGGCCCGCGAGTAGGGCGCCGATCAGGAGCCCGTCTTTCGCGCGCGTGGCGTGGGTTACTGCGTGACGCGCGGCGGCGGATTCACTCTTCACGGTTTGCCCCCTCGGTGTCCTTCATGGTCATGCGAGCCCACTGGACCATGAGCGAGCCCGGCCCGCCGTACCGCTCAACATCCGCAAGGATCAGCCGCGCTGCGGCGCGATTGCCGACTTGATATCGGTTCTCGGCCGCGGTCGTGAGTGTGGTCGTCATGATCGTTCGCCGGTCTCCTTATCCCAGATCGTTTCGGGGTCGGAAGCGGCCTCATCGTCGGCTCGCTGCTGCGCCCGTTCCTGGAGATAGCGCCTCAGAACCGTCGAGAACCATTTCCACGATCTCGGTGCGCTGCCGGTCCCCGGTTGTATGCCGTGGCGGTGGTACTTCACCGCGAACAAGTTGACCACGCTCGCTTCGCTATTCCGACCCGCCTCGTCCATCACCGAGCACACCGCCCGATCTGAGGGGTAGTGCTTCTTTTCGTTGGGCTGCCAGTCCCGCATCTGAAACATGATCTTTCTCAACTCAGGGAATTGCGGAATGACTGGTTTTCGAGAGGCTTTAGAAACAGAGCCGTCGGACGGAGCGCGTTTTTTGCGCTCAGTTCGACAGTCTGTGTCGGAGTCAAGGTCCTGGTGTAAACCAGTTCTTCCCTGATTAACTTCTTCAGTTGTGGTCGTCGGTTGGTCGTCGGTTGGTCCTTCTGTTGGTCCTTCGTGTCCTGACTCACCTTGATAACGCTCGTAATTTGTTATGGTTACGACGGTATATCTGCTGGTCGTCGTGGTGGTCAGGTAATGGACGACCTCCAGATACGCCATCGCGTCCCGATATTGCCGAGCCGTGACCCGCGCCAGTTTGCACATGGCCGGCCTGCTGGTGACGAAAGAGCCTCTCGGAATAACGATCTTGCCGCGCCCGTCGAACCATTCCCGGTCTCGCCAGTTCGCGCTCAGCAGGAAGGTGACAGCCAGGCGGAAGTAGACGTGTGGCGCCTGAGTGAAGATCGGGTCATCGAGGAGCTTGCGGTAAACCTTGACGTACCCGCCGTTCATCATGCGGCGCCTCGCTTGGCCCGCGCCGCGGCAAGCTCCGAGCCCAGCTTGTCGGCTGCGGAGTCGCCCTTGCGCGCTCGCGTCAGGAGCACGGCGTAGAGATCCTTTGCGATCTGTGGAAGGTCCGCGCGGGCATTGACGGCCGCGATCATGCCGGCCGCCTGATCGTCGCTGAGGGTGCGCGGGTCGCAGACCTCGCCGGATGGGTGCCGGAAGGTGACGACGTCGATCAGTTCGGCATCGTGGTGGCGATGGCGCGCGCCGCGTTGGAGCGGGTCGGCCATCTACGCGGCCGGCCTCGAGGGGACGGTCGATTCAGCGATGATGCGGTCGATAACGGACAGGGGGATTCGGACGGCGCCGCCGATCTTGCAATACTCGATCTGGCGCATCCAGATTTTCTGTCGGAGGGTCTTGGGGCGCAAGCCGAGTTCCGCCGCGGCCTCCGCCACCGTCAGTAGCTTTCTGCCTGTTGCCTGCATGGTTCTTTTTTACCCCTAGACTTCTTTCTCTGCAAGCGATACACTTAGAAGCAACGTAAGGAGGAAGTACCGTTGCAGACGCGAACGAAGGCAGAATTCATGAAGGACGTTGCGCCGCCGCTCCCGCACGCGCGGATGCGGTCCCTGTCGCTGACGGATGCTCTGATCGTGGCCGAATGGTTGAACGCAGCCAAAGGGACAAAGGCCCGGACGCATGTGCTCGGCATCCGCGCGCACCTTGAGTACCTCCGCAAGATGGCCGATACCGGGCGGGCAGGGGAGGCGGAGTTCCGCGCCCACCACGACAGGGTGAACGAGCTTCTCTCGCACTACACCTTCAGCCCCGTCCTGGTCTATGACATGGACTCGGGAGTGTGGCGCTACAATGCGATCCCCCGGCAGGCACGCGGCCGGACGGTCGAAGTCACCCATCAGGGCGTTACGGTCCAGGTGGGCGAAGCGGCTGTGGCGGCTGCGCTGGCCCGCCTTGCCGCACATGGGGAACTCCGCAAGGTGCGGCTGTGCGAGCAGTGCAAGGAGAACTATCGGGTGTCGGAACGCGAGATGGACCGCTTCTGTTCCGACTCCTGCCGGAATGCCCATTTTCAGGCGCGGCCGGAAGTCGTGGAGAAAAAGAAGAAGGCCCGGAGCGCGTACACCGCACGGGAAGACAAGAAACGCAAAAAGGCGCTTGCCGACATACGAGCGTCGCTGAGAGGGAGGAGCTAACGTGTCAGTCTATCGTCCAAAGAATCGAGACCCGAAAACCGGAGAGATGAAGGAGTCCAAAGTCTTTTGGATGGAGTTTTCCTTCCAAGGCCAGCGCATCCGCGAGAGCACACACCAGCCAGGAATCACGCTCGCCCGCAAGGTCGAGGACAAGCGCAGACAGGCCCTCCGAGACGGCGCCAGCGGCATCCGCAAAGCCGAACGCCCGCCCCTATTCTCCGTTGCAGCTCGGGAGTGGATGGACTCGCGGGCGCGGTGGGCAGAGCGCACGCGCGGTATCGCTGAGAACAGCCTGAAACACCTGTTGCCCGTGTTCGGCAAACACCTGCTGACGGACATTGAGGCGAAGGACGTAACGGCCTATCAGCGCGCGCGCCAGGCGGAAGACGCCAGCGGTCGAAGCATCAACCTCGAAGTCGCAGCCCTTCGCGCAGTCATGCAGCGGGCCGGCCAATGGGCGCGCATTCAGGCCCGCGTTGAGATGCTGCCGGAACGTTCCGACTGTGGCCGCGCGCTCAGTGCCGAAGAGGAGGCGCGCCTACTCGCGGAGTGCGGCCGCTCGCGCAGTCGCGCCCTGCTGCCTTTCGTGACGCTCGCGCTCGAATGCGGCGCGCGCAGTGGGACCCTTTTTCGCCTGCAATGGCGCAACGTCGATTTTGAGAACCGCTGCCTGACGTTCGGGCGCGACAAGACCCGCGCGGGCGCCGGCCGCACGATTCCGCTTACCACGCGGGCCGTCGAAACCCTCGCGTTTTGGGCTCAGTCATTCCCCGACCGCAGACTCGAGCATTTCGTCTTCGGACACGAACGCTATGCGGCCAGCGGCGCCGATGAGGTTTTTGGATTCCAGACTCCGAATGTTTACGACTGCGACCCCACGCGGCCCACGGGCTCAATCAAGAGCGCATGGGGAGAAGCCCGGCAACGAACGCGGCGCCATTGTCCGCAGTGCAATTCAGGCCGACTCGCGGACGTGGCGAAGCCCGCCACGGGTTACGAGTGCCTCACCTGCCACTGGAGAACCGCGGAACTCCCGGCCGGTCTCATAGGAGTTCGCATCCATGACCTGCGCCACTCCTGCGCCTCCCGCCTGATCGCCGCGCGCGTTCCCCTGCCGATCATCGGGAAGTTGCTCGGGTGGGCGCCCGGTACGTTGGCACTCATGAGCGCCCGGTACGGCCATTTCAGCGTGGAGGAAATGCGCTCTGCTCTGACGTCGGTTGAGCGTCCGAAGGCTTCCAGCGAAGAGATTTCCGCGGGGTCCCCACAAAATCCCCCAAAGTCGGGGACTGCAAAAGAGGAGCGAGTCCAATAAGCACTGTGTTTTCTTGGTGAGCCGGGCGGGACTCGAACCCGCGACCCTCTGCTTAAAAGGCAGATGCTCTAACCACCTGAGCTACCGGCCCCGCGTGGAACTTCGTGGCGGACATCATCCACGATAGCATAGCGATCGCTTGCGGCCTGGAACATCGTGCGCCCATTGCGCGTACCATAATCTGAGCCATGCCACGCGATCCGCACGCCACGATGACCCGGCTTCTGGAGTGGTGGCGCGAGGCCGATCCGGCGCCGCCCGGTTTCCTGCCATCCTATTCCGCGGCCGACCAGGCGCGCCGCGAAGCGTGCCTCGACCGCTATCTCGATACCGTCGAAGCCGAACTGCGCGCCGCTCCGAGGACCAGGCCCGAACAAGCCGGCGCCGAGGAACGCCTGACCGCCGCGTTCCGCGTGTTCGCTCGCGAGGCGCTCGATTTCGAAGAACGCCACCTCGACCTGCTGCTGAGCGGCGGCTTCACGGAGACGGGCAGGGAACTGGCGCGCGCCGCGCGTCTGTTCGATCCACAGATGAGCGCCGACGACGTCTTCCAGGCCAGCCGCAACGCGTGGACGGCGAACGGTCTCCAGATGCTGCTGGGCCTGCCGGCGCGATTGACTCCAGCCATCTTCGGGTACAGCATGTTGTACCCATGTACCGACAACTACCTCGACGAGCCCGCGGTGTCCGAAGCCGACAAGCGCGCGTTCAACCACCGCTTCGGCGCGCGCTTGGCGGGCGGCGATCTTCCGCCCCGCGGCCGTCATGAGGAACATGCCTGGACGCTGGTTGGCCTGATCGAGAGTCAGTATTCCAGAACCGAATTCCCAGACGTTTTCGCCAGCCTTCTGGCCATTCACCGGGCGCAGGAACGCAGCCTGCAACTGCACCGCACGGACGGCGCGGGAGACGTGCTCGAGATCAGCTTCGAGAAGGGCGGGGCATCAGTGGTCGCTGACGCCTGGCTGGCCGCGGGCGCGCTCGATCCAGCAGCGGCGGAGTTCGCTTTCGCATGGGGAGTCGCGCTTCAGCTTGGCGACGATTTGCAGGATGTGGCCGCCGACGCCCAGGACGGCATTCGCACGGTGTTTGCCGAGGTGGCGGGCCGCGAGCCGCTGGACGCGGTAACGAACCGCGCCTTCGCTTTCGGCGCGCGCGTGCTGGCGGGCCTGGACAGCGTTGGAGCCACCGCTCCGGCGGCCATCCAGGAGCTCATCCGGACGAGCTTCTTCATGCTTCTGACCGGCGCGGCGGGAGAAGCGCGGGAGTGTTACTCGCCGGCCTACCTCCGGGAACTGGAGCGCCGGTCGCCGTTCACATTCGAGTTTCTCCACAGCCGCCGGCGCCGGTTTACGCGCAAACGGGGGATTCTGGAGCGGCTGGCGAGCGCGTTCTCCGACGGAATGGCGACCGAAGAGCGCGGGCGCGAGGAAGGGCATCGGAGCGGCCTGGCCGAAGCCGCGCTCCAGATGCGGGCGTAAAAGGGTTCCCTCGGCTGCCTGCTTGGGTCCACAATGGGAAAAGCATGTGGCTTGCCTTGGCGCTCTCTACCCAACTCCTTCGCCCAGCCGTGGTCCTGGACCCTGTGGCGACCATGTACTCGAAGCCCGACGCGCTTGCGGACGTGGTCTCGCAGGCGATCTACGGCACGCCGGTCCGCATCCTCGAGGAGCAGGAAGGATGGGCCAAGGTGGAGACACCCGACGAGTACATGGGCTGGACGCCGCTCGCCGCGGTTCGCGGGCTGCGCGACGGCGAAGCGGGATACGCCGCGTCCGGGCGGGTGGCCCGAGTGGAGAGCCTTTTCGCGAACCTGTATCGCGAGCCTGACGTGACGAAGCACGAGCCACTCCTCACCGTGCCCTTCGAGACGCGCCTGGAGGTGATTGCCGAGCCGCCGGACGACGGCGCGCGGTGGATTCACGTGGCGCTCGTCGAAGGCGAACCGGCGTGGGTCGCGCGCGGCGATGTCGTCTTCGATCCCCCGCATCTCACTCCGGCCGATTTGCCCACCTTGAGTAAGCGGTTTCTGGGTCTGCCGTATCTGTGGGGCGGCACGTCCACGTATGGTTATGACTGCTCGGGCTTCGTCCAGATGCTGTACCGCAGGCTCGGCGTGCTGCTTCCGCGCGACGCGCAGCCGCAGGCGGCCTTCAAGGGCCTGGGCGCGGTCGAGCGCAAGGATCTGCGGCCGGGCGACCTGGTCTACTTCGGCACCTCGGACCGTCACATCACGCACACCGGAATGTACCTCGGCGGCGGAGAGTTCATCAGCGCCACGGTGCACGAGCATCCCGTGGTGCGTATCGACCGGCTCGACGATCCGTTCTGGGACAAGCTGTTCGTGGCCGCGCGGAGGCTGAAATGAATCGCCGCAATTGGATGAAGAGCGCTCTGGCGCTGCCGGTCGCAGTGGGGAAGGCGCTTCCGCGAGCCGGGGCGGGGAAGGCGAAGATCGAAACGCGCGTGGCCCGCCTGATGCTCAGGCATACCTGGACCACCACCATGTCCTCCAGCCAGTACCGCGAGGTGATCCAGTTCGATTACACGCGCGACGGCGTGACGGGCTTGGGCGAAGGCGCTCCCATCGTGCGCTACAAAGAAGACGCGCGCTCCGCGCAGGCGGCGATCAGCGGCATCCTCGAGGTTCTCGCGGCGGCGAATCCGTGGGAGTTCGCGAAGGTGATGGTCGAAGTCTCGCAGCGTATGGAGGGCCAGTACGCCGCCAAGGCCGCCATCGATATCGCGCTGATGGACTGGGTCGGCCAGAAGCTCGGCGTGCCGCTCTACCGGTACTTCGGCCTCGATCCGCGCGATGCGCCGGTGACAACGTTTTCGATCGGCATCGACACGCCCGAGATCACGCGCCAGAAGGTGCGCGAGGCGGAGGCGTATCCGGTGCTGAAGGTCAAGGTCGGCCTGGCGACCGACGAGCCGACCATCGAGGCCGTGCGCAGCGTCACCAAAAAGCCGCTGCGCGTGGACGCCAACGAGGGCTGGACGGACAAGGAAGAGGCGGTCCGCAAGATCAACTGGCTGGAAACGCAGGGCGTGGAGTTCGTGGAGCAGCCGATGCCGGCGGGGATGCTCGAAGAGATGCGCTGGGTGCGCCAGCGCGTCCACCTGCCGCTGATTGCGGACGAGGCCTGCGAGCGGCCCGCGGACGTGCCGCGGTGCGCCGGCGTTTACGATGGCATCAACGTGAAGCTGGACAAGTGCGGCGGCATTCTCGAAGCATATAAGATGATCCAGATCGCGAAGTCGCTGGGGCTGAAAACGATGCTGGGCTGCATGATCTCGAGCTCGATCTCGGTGACCGCGGCCGCGCACCTGTCGCCGCTGGTGGACTACGCGGATCTGGACGGCAATCTGCTCATCTCGAACGACGCTCACAGCGGGGTGCGCGTTGAAAACGGCAAGCTGATTTTGCCGGACGAACCGGGGCTGGGGTTGAGGCTGGGGTAGGGACGCGGACGGCCACGCGTTTCGGCCGGCGACTCAGGGAAACCACCGGCGAGCCTCGCGGACGGGCAGCCGTGCGGCAGCAATGGCTGCATCGAGGTCGTCAATAGCCGCAGCACTCGGGTGAGGGAGGCCACGAACGGTCCGCAAGACAACTTCTGGCGAGCTCACTCGTTCGAAGAGAGCGCAGACCCTCCAGGGCCACCTGCTCCACGCTCTTCTGCTGCGCGGCGGCAATGCCCTCCAGGCCGCACGCGAGGTCAATCTGGGATGTGAATCGTCATCGCGGATCCTCGACATCACTGTCTCATCACGTGGACGGCCGTGCACTAGACCGCGCCCTGGGCCTCACCCCCGCTCGGTCGTCTCCGCCGCGACATCGGGCGCCTGCAGTTGGCGCGTGGCACGGTCCACCGTTTCGAGCGGCTTCATGCCTTCGGGCGAGGCGGCCTCCAGGTCGCGGAACTTGCGCGCGCTTACCAGGACTCGCGATTCGAGCGAGCCCACGGCGTTGTTGTAGGCGACCACCGCGCGGTCGAGCGCGCTGCGCAGATCATCGAAGTGGCCCCCTAGAGTTGACAGGCGGGCGTACAACTCGCGCCCGAGGTCGGCGATCTTCTGGGCATTCTCCGCCAGCGCTTCCTGCCGCCAGCCGTATGCCACCGCCTTGAGCAGGGCTATCAGAGTGGTCGGAGTCGCCATGAGCACGCGCCGCTCGACGCCGTATTCGATCAGCGACGGGTCAGCCTCGAGCGCCGCTCCGAAGAACGGCTCGCCAGGCAGGAACATGATCACGAACTCCGGCGCGGGCTGGAATTGCTCCCAGTAGGACTTGGCCGAAAGCTGCGTCACGTGTGTGCGAACCTGCGCCGCGTGCTGCTTGAACCTGGCCGCGCGTACGTCCTCGTCGGTGGTTTCGAATGCTTCCAGGTAGGCCTGGAGAGAGACCTTGGAATCCACCACGATGCTCTTGCCGCCCGGCAGTTTCACGATCATGTCCGGCCGCAGCAGGCCGTCCTCGGTGCCCACCGACTCCTGCAGGACGAAGTCGCATCGCTCGATCATCCCGGCCAGCTCCACCACTCTCTGAAGCTGGATCTCTCCCCACCGTCCGCGGGCCTTGGGAGAGCGCAGGGCGGTGACCAACCGGCCGGTCTCCGACGACAAGCCCTTCACCTGGTCGCTCAGGACGGCGCGGTTCTGCTCCATGGCCTGAATCTGATGGTCCACCTTGTCGAGCGAATCGGCGATGGGCTTGATCACCTGCTCGATGGCCTGCTGGCGCGTGGCGGCGAGGTCGAGGAACGCCTGGTTATTGCGGGTGAGCGCTTCCGCGGAAAGGGCCTGGAAGGTCTCGGTCAGCCTCTGCCGCGCCTGTTCGAGCAGCGCCAGTTTCTCCTGGGCGGACTTCCGTTCCTGTTCCAGCGTCGCGCCCAGAGCGGACTCGCGGATTTGCAGTGCTTCGATCCGGCCCTGGCCTTCTTTCAGGCGCCCGTCCATCTCCTGGACCTGGCGGTCGCGCGCGTCCAGACGCTCGCCCAATACGGCGCGGCCGGAGCGCGAATAGAGCCAGGCGGC
Organism: Bryobacterales bacterium; assembly: GCA_963841635.1. Classification (GTDB taxonomy): domain Bacteria; phylum Acidobacteriota; class Terriglobia; order Bryobacterales; family Bryobacteraceae; genus DASWZN01. The sequence continues at coordinate 3,542,019 of CAWJDO010000002.1, read as the reverse complement.
CCCCGCGCCGGCGGCGATCCCGGCGGCGAGCATCAGTAAGGCGTCCATAAGAGACTCCGATTTTACACCCTGAGGCCGGGGTTGACAGGGGACGCCGCGCGTGCCATTTTAGGGATGATTCACTGCTGGGGACAATAGGAGGACGACTGTATGAGCCTGGATATCTCAGTCCGCCGTATCGAGAACATCGCTGTCGTCGATTTGAGCGGGCGCATCACGCTGGGCGAGGCGTCGGGACGCCTGCGCGACACCATCAAGGACCTGGTGACCAACGGTAGTAAGGACATCCTGCTGAACCTCGCCGGCGTGACCTACATGGACAGCTCCGGCCTGGGTGAACTGGTGGGCGCGTTCGCGACGGTGAGCAACCGCGGGGGCAAGCTGAAGCTTCAGGGACTGCAGCCGCGCCTCTACGAGCTGATGCACATCACCAAGCTGTACAGTGTCTTCGAGATCTTCACGGACGAGGCCGCGGCCATCAAGAGCTTCCGCGCCGGCGAGGCCGCAGCGAAGGGTTAGGGCTCCGACCGCCAGGTCCGCTCCCTGACGGTCGCGGTTCGGTGCAGCACAGAACCGCGCGGGTTAGCAAGCGGACGAAGGGCCGGGCCCCTACGGCGTTACCGTAATCGACTTGCCCTCGTAGTTGACTACCTTGTCGGCCTGGGCGGACTGGCCGATGCCCGTTCCGTGATTCTCGCCCGCGAAGACCACGCGGAATGTGCGCGTCTCGAGCATGCCCGGGAACTTCCCCTGGCGGTCGCCAATGGTGAGGGTCTGCTTCGCATCGTCCCACTGCAAGGGGATGGTGGCGTAGGCGCCCTTCTCGTAGTTGTAATTGTCGTTCTCGTCTTCGTAGAGCGTGAAGCTGCCGTCCGCCCCGCGAAAGACGCGCAGTTCGATCGGGTCCGCCGGCTTCTGGGCCGCGTACTCGAGGTCAGGGCCGACGGGCAAAATGGAACCGGCCCGAACGTAGAGCGGCATGCGCTCCAGCGGCGCCGGGGCGTCAACGTTCTTTCCGCCATCGACCGTAGCACCGGTCCAGAAATCGTACCAGCGCGCTTTGGGAAGGTACAGCCGCCGCGTGGGCACGCCTGGCTCGGTAACCGGGTTCACCAGGAATGCCGGACCAAACATGAACTGGTCGCCGATGTCCACGACGCGGGCGTCGGAAGCGAAATCCATCACCAGCGGCCGCATGATGGTGTAGTTGTCGCTGGTGATTTTCCAGGCCAGCGAATAGATGTAGGGCAGCAGCTCGTAGCGCAGCCGGTCGAAGTTGGTCAGGATCGCCTGCGCCTCCGGGCCATAGGACCACAGCTCGTTCTGATCGGTGTTGCGCGTTCCGTGCACGCGGAAGATGGGACAGAACGCGCCGTACTGAAACCAGCGCACGAACAGCTCGCGATACGCGGGATCGTTGGGATCCGATGGAGTGAAGCCGCCGATATCGGTGGTCCAGTAGGGAATTCCGGAAAGCGAGAAGTTCAGCCCCGCGGGAATCTGCCGCCTGTAGTTCAGGAAATTCGAATTGACGTCGCCTGACCATGCGGAGGCCGAGTAGCGCTGGTTGCCCGCGAACATCGACCGGCTCAGGATGAACACGCGCTTCTGGTCCGAGGCGGCGCGCTGGCCTTCATAGACCGCGCGGGTGGTCATCAGCGGAAAGAGGTTGACGTAGCGGTCGCCGCTGCCGATCGAGAGCTTGTGGCCGATCTGTATGTTGTCCTCCCGCCCTTCCGTCTCCGGCTCCGTGGTGTCGAGCCACCAGGCGTCCACGCCGATCTTGAAGAGAGCTTTGTCCATCAGGCCCCAGTAATAGGCGCGCGCTTCGGGATTGGATGCGTCATACACGGCCATGCCTTTGACGTGGAATCCGCCCACCTGCGTGCGGCCGATGAACCAGCCGTGCCGGTCCATTTCGGCGTACTCGGCGGAGCCTGGTTCAAAGAAGGGCCACACAGACAGCATCAGGTGGAAGTTGTTGCGGTGCAGATCGTCCACCATGCCCTTGGGATCGGGATAGTTCTTGTTGAAGACGTGCTCGCCCTTGCGGTTCCACCAGAACCAGTCCTGCACGATGTTGTCGGCGGGAAGGTGCAGCTCGCGATACTTGTGCGCCACGCCCAGCAGTTCCTCCTGCGACTTGTAGCGGTTCTTGCACTGCCAGAACCCGTAAGCCCACTTGCCGAACATCGGCGTCGGGCCCGTCAGCTCCCGGTAGCTTGCAATGATCCGGTCGAAGTCGGGGCCGTAGAGGAAGTAGTAATCGATGACGTCCGCCACTTCCGAGCTGACGTAGAGCGAGTGCTGGAAGCGGTTGTTGAAGCGGCTCCGCGAGGGGTTGTTCCAGAAGATGCCGTAGCCGTTGGTGGACAGCATGAGCGGAATCGCAATGTTGGTGTTGTCCTGCGAAATGTCCACCGACTCGCCGCGGTAGTTCCAGACGCCGGCCTGGTGCTGGCCCAAGCCGTAGAGAGCCTGGGTCGAGCCCCACATCGGAAAGAAGGTCTCGGCACGGTAGGTGTCCTCGCCGTTGACCTTGACGGGCGTCATGGTCCGCGGGCCTTCCTGCGCGAGACTCTTGCCGCTCAGATCGGTGTACGCCAGGACGCCGTCTTTGCGCGTGACGGTGACCTTGAAGCGCGCGGTGATCAGCGCGACCTCGGCGTCGGTCGCTTCCATCTTCCAGGCGGCGGCGGGCCAGGTTGCCTTGGTGATGACGTAATCGGGACGATCGGGAAATGCGGACGTGGGCGAATAGAGGACCCGCAGGATGGAGTCGGAGCACACCTCGATCCGCATCGCGCCGGATTGCATTTTGAGCAGCACACCGTCGCGTTGCTGCTCGACGGCGACCACTGGATTGGGCGGATTCCATTGGGCCTGCAGAACGGCGCCTGCCAGCGCCCCGAACAAGACTAGTTTTCTCATGAATGACAAGGATACCGGATCTGGCGTAGCGCGAGTCCGCTCCCTCACGGTCGCGGTTCGGTGCTGGGGGCATGTTGAGGATACACTTGTCCCTATGAAGACTGCGCTCTCCTTTTTTACCCTGCTGGCGCTTGGGGCCTGCTTCGCCCCGGCGCAGGATCTCAAGCCGATTTCGCTTCCAGCCCCGCAGACCGAGGGCGGCATGCCGCTCATGCAGGCGCTCAAGCAACGCCACTCCACTCGCACTTTCAGCGCACAACCGCTCTCGCCCCAGATGCTTTCCAACCTGCTCTGGGCGGGCTTCGGCATCAACCGTGCCGACGGCCACCGCACCGCGCCTTCGGCCATGAACTGGCAGGAGACGGATCTCTACGTCGCGACAGCGGACGGCGTCTACCTCTACGACGCCAAGGCCAACGCGCTTCAGCCGGTCGCGGCCGGCGACCTCCGCGCCGTTGCAGGCACGCAGCCCTTCGTCAAGGATGCCGCCGTGAACCTGGTCTATGTGGCCGACACCACGCGCTCGAAGGGCAACACGGAATTCCTCGGCGCCGACAGTGGTTTCATCGCCGAAAATGTGTACCTGTTCTGCGCGTCGGAGGGACTGGTCACGGTGGTGCGCGCCAGCGTGGACCGCGCGGCCGTCGCCAAGGCATTCAAGCTGCGCCCCGAACAGCGCGTCACGCTGGCTCAGTCGATCGGCTATCCGCAGAAGTAGCAGCGGTCCCACGCTGTTAAACTGGCATGTGCAGCGCTTTTCCTCCATCTTGGCCGCCGCGTTCATCCTGGCGCTCTGCGGCGCCACCGGATGTTCCACCGGCACCTCGCACGAGCCGGAGATCGGCGAGGCGTACGCGGGTCCGGCCGTCCTGAAGCTCCGCCGCGAAGTGGATCTGAGGTCGCCCGCGGTGGTCTCGGTGGCGCACGGCGACCGGCTGGCCATCGTCGGCCGCCGCAGGCGTTTCGTCCGGGTCCGCACCGCCAGCGGAGCGGTGGGCTGGACGGACATGCGCCAGTTGCTCTCCTCCGCGCAGATGGATCAGCTGAACCAGCTCGCGGAAACGGCGCGCCAGTTGCCCTCGCAAGGCGCCGCCACCGTCTACGAAGCGCTGAACGTCCACACGGAAGCGAACCGCCAGGCACCCAGCTTCTACCGGGTCAAGGAGGGCGAGCTGGTCGATATAGTCGCGCACGAGCTCGATCCGCGGGTGCCGTTCGCGCCCAAGAGTATTCTGCCGGCGCCCACGCCGCGTCCCAAGCCCACGCCCAAGCCGCAAGACGAGAGGCGGGTGCCGCGTCCTCCCTCGCCCGCGCCCATCAAGCCTCCCGAGAACTGGCGGGAGCTGTCGAAGACGCCGGAGTTGCCCGACGATGAACAGGAGGAGCCCGAGGAGGCCGCGCCCGTCAAGCCCGTGCCGCTCGATGACTGGACGCTCGTACGCCTCAAGAACGGGCGCGCCGGATGGGTCCTCGCCGGCAGCTTGAAGCTGAACATCCCGGACGAAGTGGCGCAGTATTCCGAAGGACACCGCATCACTTCCTACTTCGCCACCGCCGACGTCAACGACGGCGGCCAGGTCAAGCACAACTGGCTTTGGACGACGATCGGAGAGGGCCATGTGCCCTACGAGTTCGACAGCTTCCGCTACTTCATCTGGAACATCCGTCACCATCGCTACGAGACCGCATACGTTGAACGCAACCTGAAGGGCTACTACCCGGTGCAGGTGCATCCGGTCCAAGCGTCCGCCGGCGGCAAGGCCGCGAGCTATCCCGGCTTCTCGCTGATCGTGGAAGAGAACGGCGTGCGCTACCGCAAGACCTACGCGTATCAGATCTACCTGGTGCACCTGGTGAGCAAAGAGAAGATCGAAACCCCGCCGGTGACCGTGGGCGCGGTGAAGCTGGCCGTCCCGCTGCCGCCGGTCCAACCCCAGCCGAGTCCCGGCTTCCTCGCCCGCCTGAAGGCCTGGTTCAAAAAGAAGTAAATCAGGCCCGGCGTTGCCGGCTGTAGTGGCCGCCGCCTATGCCGCCGAGGTCGATGATGACCGCGACGACGAGGGCCACCAGATAGATGCCTTCGATGGGCAGGTGCGAATTCACCAGCCAGGCATACACAATGGTGGTTAGCGGCAGGAATAGGAACCCGAGCAGCGGGATCAGCAAGCCGTGGTAAGCGCGCCCGAGATAGTTGCTGAACAGGAACATCAGCACCAGCACTACCCGGGGAGTCAGGACCGTGAGAAGAGCCAGAACGCAGCAGGGCATGGTTAGTTTTATTCTAGGCGGATTCCTGGCGGACTTGGAGCAGGTAGTCCAATTCGGACTTCTTCTTCCGGCGATACCGGACCAGCAAGACGAAAAAGGCGGCGGCGAACGCCCACACGAAGTCGATCGGGATCGAACTGAAGAACAGCCATCTGAGCACCGGGGGCTGTTCGGGAGAATGCCGGTACACCCACACCAGGCCGAACACCATCTCGGACACCGCCAGGGCTGCGCTGAACTTGACCGTGGCCAGCCTGGCCCGGCAACGGCTGATCGAAAGATCGAGGAACGCTTTGGTGTCCAGCGCCGAAGGTTCCCATCGCCCGGCATTCACCGCCAGCCCGAACGCCCACGCGACGACGATGAACACCCAGGTGGCCGCCGCCAGAAGCGCCACGTCGGGCTGGCGCGAACCGACCGCCCACCACGTCGTCCCGCCGCCCATGGCCACCGTCACCATGACATCGGCCAGGATGCCGAGCCGCATCGCGCGCGTCTGGCGCTCCACGCTCTTCCGCAGATTGAGAGGAACCGCGTCCGCTGTCTTCCAGTCGCTGCGCCAACTCTCCAACTCGTCATCGACTGTCATTTCCTATCCTCCAGGGATTCCCGCAGCATCCGGCGCGCCCGCGTCAACCGCGCACCAACATTACTCTCCGAGGTGCCGAGCACTGCGGCGATCTCGGCGTAGTCCAGGTCTTCGAGCGCGAGTGTGATGACCTCGCGGTAGGGGACGGGAAGTCGTTGAACGGCGCGCCGCAGGCGGTCGGCTCGCTGCTCCTTCGACAATTCCGACTCTGGATCCGGCCCCGGGTCTCGCACATCGACGTCCACTCCGGTCTCGGCGAATTGCGACCGCGTGCGAGCCAGGTGCGCGATGGCGCGGTTGTGCGCAATGCGGAACAGGAAGGTGCGCTCCGAGCACTCGCCCCGGAATCGCCGCGAGGCCTGCCATGCTGCCAGCGCGATTTCCTGCAGCAGGTCGTCGCGATCGCTGACGGTGTTCGTATAGCTCCGGGCGAGACGGGCCAGCGCGGGCCCGTTCGCCGCGAGCAGACGATCGAAGTCGCGTTCCAGCGCGTCATTGCGCATCATCAGGGGCTTTAATTCCCATAGACGATTTCATCACTTTCCAGGCGCTTGGCGGCGGCCAGCAGCAGGCCCGCGGCCAGCGCCGCCGTCAGGAACCCTACCGCGAGGGATTGTACGATCGGAGTTCCGCCGCCGGCCAGGAACGCTTCGAGCTGAAGCTGTTGGCCCGCCAGCGGCAGCAGGCCGCACCAGCCATGAGCGGATGGGGGAGCGAAGACGACAAACATGCCCGCGCCCATCGGCAGAAATACACTCAGAGAAAGATAGGTCTGCGCTTCTTTCACCGCACGGCACGTGGTCGAGATCAGCAACTGGAGCGAAGCGGCCAGCAGGGGCAGGGCAATGAGCCCGAGCGCGGCGGCGGGCGCAGGACGCAACGATGGAGTCATACCGGTCCCGGCGATCAGAACAGCGAACCCGGCCAGGTTGATCGCCAGACCCGCCGCGGCAAAGAAGCACACGGCCAGCCACTTGCCGATCACGACATCGACGCAGCGTACGGGGTTGAGCAGGAGTGGCACCAGCGAGCGGCGCTCCCGCTCTCCGGCCACCGTGTCCATGGCCACGTTCATGCCCCCGACAAACGCCGATACCAGAGTGAACACCGCCATCATCCCGGCTAGCACGGTGGTGCCGCCCTTTGTGCCGGGGTGGACCGAGAGGGATACCAACCCGACCACTACAGGTCCCATCAGCGCGTACACGAGTGCGCTGACCAGCGAACGGACATCGCGCAGCCCGTCCAGAATCTCTTTGCGAGCGATCACGAACGCCTGGCTCATCATATGGTCACCCTCACGAAAGCTTCTTCGAGCGAGGACGCGCCGGTTTGCGCGCAGAGTTCTGCGGGTGTGCCGCGCGCCACCAGGCGCCCGGCGGAAATGATAAACACGCGATCGCATAGCATACGCACCTCCTCCAGGACATGGCTCGAAAACAGAATGCACTTGCCTGCGTTTCGCAGCCGCACCAGCACATCGCGGAGGGACCGCACGCTGTGAACGTCCAATCCGTTGGTCGGCTCGTCCAGCACGATGTTCTGCGGCCCATGCAGGATGGCCCGGGCCAGCGCCGTTTTCATGTGCTCTCCCTGCGAAAAGCCCGCCGTGCGGCGGTCCGCAATCGACGCGAGCCCCAGCATCGCGAGGGTGTCGTCTATGCGCGCGGGCAGAGACTCCGGCGGAAGGCCGCGGAGCCGACCGAAATAGGCGAGATTCTCGCGCACGGTCAGGCGGGCGTAGAGACCGTTGTGATCGAGCAGCGCTCCCAAGCGGCTCTGCCGCCGCTCGGCCTCGCGCGCATCATCCACCTCGATGGAGCCCGACTCCGGCTCGAGCACTCCGCAGATCATGCGCAGCGTTGTGCTCTTTCCGGCGCCATTCGACCCCAGCAGGCCAGTGATAGCCCCATCGGCCGCGTCCAGACAGAGGTCCTGGACCACCGTGCGGCGTTCGAAACTCTTGCGAAGATCTTGGATTCTGATCATCTCCGTGCTCCTCTGCACAGATAGTCCCGAGACGGCCAGAATCCTTACAGGAATTTGGATAGCCTGTTCGCGGCAGGATGCGCGCACCGGTGATAAGCTGACATCCGATGGATGTCCTGTTTCGGTACCTGTTTCGGGTCTTCCTTGAGTTCCCGATTCGCCTGTTTCGAATCCGGCGCGAGAGGCGCTGGCCTTTGGCTGACGCGACCATCGTCAGAGCGGTTGCAGCCGAGGTGGACGACGGCTGGGCTCCGGTCGTCTCCTACTCATTTGCCGTGAATTCGTGCGAGTACTTCGGGGATCTCCGCGGCACACCCGGCATAGACGCGCCCAAGCGGGCGTCCGAGATTCGGCCTGGCGATCACATCGTGGTTCGCTTCAAGCCGGGGAACCCGTCTCGAAACGCCGCGCTTAACGACGACAACCGGGAGCGCCTGCCATTCACGATCGCGGAATGATTGACCGGAGCCTGCCGAGCAGCGCCCGCGCTTCGTCCAGCCGCAGCGCCGCCGCGAGACCGAAGTACACCGCGCCGTAAGGCGGCAGGATCAACGCCGCGGCCAGGATCGGGTTGCGATGCCCGACCGCGATCCGCACGCCCCAGGCGGCAGCCCCGGCGGCGATCGCGGCGATCCACAGCCTGGCCGTGTAGCCCAGCGCGAGGCCGGTCTGCCCGATGCGGCGGTTCAGCGTCCGCCGCAGCAGTGCGAATTCCACCCAACCCGCGATGCCGGCCGAAACCGTCAGTCCCGCGACTCCCCAGCGCCGGTCGAGACCGATGGCCGGCGGCAGCGGGATCGCCATGGCCCAACCGAGCGCGGTGGTGAGTGCCACGCGGATGATGGCGTAGCGCAGCGGCGTCCGCGTGTCGCGCAGCGCATAGTAAGTCGAGGAGTAGAGGCGGCCCAGCGTGGTGGCCAGCAGGCCGACGGTTGAGCCCGCCAGGATTCCCCAGACGTAGAGCGAGTCGGCGTGCGTAAACCGGCCGGTCTGCAGGAGCGCGGCGGCGATCACATCGCCCAGGGTCAGGAATCCGACCGCGGTCGGCACGATGAAGAACGCGATCTGGCGCAGGCCCGAATTGAGGCGGCGGCGAAGATACTCGGCCACCTCCTGGTCGCTGCCGAGCGCGCTCGACATGGCGGGCAACTCGGCCGCCGATACCGACATCCCGAACAGGCTCACCGGCAGCGTATAAAGGAGCTGCGCGTTGGTGAGGCCGGTCACCGCGCCGGTGGGCAGAAGGCTCGCCAGCAGCGCGTCCACGTAAGCGCTGATCTGTACCACGCCACGGCTGATGAACACCGGAAGGAAGTTCTTGGTCACGGTGCGGACGTTGGCTGACGCGATATCGAGCGAGACCCGCAGGCTGCGCACCAGCCGGAGCACCCAGGGCAGCTGCACGGCGAACTGGGCCGCGCTGCCCGCCACCGATCCCCAGGCCAGCGTGACCGCCAGCCGGTCCAGGCTCACGCGGCCGCCAAAGCCTGCCAGCGTCGCGATCATCGCCACGTTCCAGATCACCGGCGCGGTGTAGGAAAGGAAGAACTTGCGGTGGCTGTTCAGGATTCCCAGGCACCAGGCGGAGAGCACCAGCAGGCCCGCGCCGGGGAACAGGACGCGCACGATTTGTATGGTCAGCTCGCGCTTAGCGCCCCTGAAACCCGGAGCGATGGCGTCGATCAGATACGGCGTGGCGAGGACCCCGACCAGCACGAGCAGGGACGCGGCCAGCGCCAGGATCGCGAACACCGCGCCGGCCACGCGGCCCGATTCCTTCTCGTCCTCACTGGCCAGCAGATTGGCGTAGACCGGGATGAACGAGGCCGAAAGCACGCCCTCGCCGAAAAGGTTCTGGAGGAAATTGGGGATGCGGAAGGCGGCGTTGAAGGCGTCGGCAGCGTCCGATGCGAGGCCGAAATAGTGGGAGAAGACGCGCACGCGCACCAAGCCTGCGATGCGGCTCATCAGGATCCCGGACGCCACCAGGAACGCGGAGCGGCCGGTGACCTCGTGCTTGCTCTTCTCGGGCAAGCTACAAGATTAGCGTGGTCGCGAGGCCAGCACCGAGGCGCAGGCGCGCGCGTCAGCAAGCGGACTGCTATACTTTCCAATTCTAGGAATGAACTGGACCACTCTCAAAGTGCCGGCTTCGAGTGCGAACCTCGGGCCCGGCTTCGACGCCCTGGGACTGGCGCTGGGAATCTATCTCGAGTGCCGCTTCCGGCCGAGCGCGGAGCTGATCATGCGCGCTTCGGGACGCGATTCCGAATGCATTCCGCTCGATGCCACCAACCTCATCTGGCAGACCGCCGGGACGGTGGCCGCCGATGTACGCGCCTCGCTGCCGCCGGTGGAGTTGGAAATCCGCAACGACATTCCCATCGGCAAGGGGCTGGGATCGAGCGCGGCCGCGCTCACCGCGGGCGTCGTCATCGCCGATCAGCTTCTCCATCTCGGCTGGAAGCCGCTGCGGATTCTCAACGAAGCCGCGCGCATCGAGGGCCACCCGGACAACGTTGCGGCCTGCGTGCTCGGTTCGATCGTGGCCAGCGCGATCGATTCCGGCGGCTCCGCGCGCGCCGTGCGGTTGGAGATGCCGGCACGGTTCGGTGTCGCGGTGGTGGTGCCGGATTTCGATCTGCCGACCACCAAGGCGCGCTCCGTGCTTCCGGAATGTTACTCGCGCGCCGATGCGGTGTTCAACGTGCAGCGAGCCGCGTTGCTGGTGGCCGCGATGGCCGCCGGTTCCGCCAGCGCGTTTCCAACGGCGCTCGAAGACCGCATCCACCAGTCCTACCGCGGTCCGCTCGTGCCGGGCCTTGATGAGATCGTCAGGCTGCGCGCGCCCGGGCTTCTGGGCTGCGTGCTGAGCGGCGCCGGCCCGTCGATTCTGGTCTTCTACGAGCGCGGATGCGAACAGGTGTGCGACCTTCCGCGCCAGGTGTTCGCTCTTCACGGCCACGCTTCGGAGATTTGCTGGACCGAGGTGGCCGCGCACGGGTACGAGCTGGCATTACAATAGTCCATCTTGCCCGTGACGATCTTCTTCGACGTCGCACTCGAACAGGCGCGCGCCGGCGCGACGCTAGTCACCGCAAGCCGCCGGCTCGCGCGCACGCTCCAGGAGCAGTTGAACGCGCTGGAGCGCGCAGCCGGGCGCGCTGCATGGGAAGCGCCGGCGATTCTGCCTTGGTCCGCGTGGGTGGGAGAAGTGTGGGACACGCTGGTGTATTCGGGCCAGCCCGCCCCCCTGCTCCTCGACGAGAATCAGGAAGCGGCCGTCTGGGAGCGGGCTATCGCGGGCTCGCCTGGTGGCGACGGATTGCTCCAACTCGCCGCGACCGCCAAGGCTGCGGCGGCCACGTGGGAACTGGTGCGCGCCTGGCGGCTCGACGCGGCGGTTCTCGAAGCTTCAGCGACCGACGACACGCGGGCGTTCCTGACATGGACGCGTGCGTTCACCTCCACCGGCGAACGTGAGGGCTGGATCGACCGGGCGAGCGCCACGGACTACCTGGCCGCACGCCTGGCCGGCTTGCCGCTGCCGGAGCGGATCATCCTGGCCGGCTTCGACGAGCTCACTCCGCAGCAGCGGGAATTCCTCGCCGCTTGCCCGTGCGATGTGTTGGAAGCGGGACAGGCGCCGGGCTGTTCGACGCCGGCCGCCGTGCGCTCTTCCTTCCCCGACAGCCGGCTCGAAATCGACGCGGCGGCGCGTTGGGCAAGCGCGCTGCTCGATGACGGCGAGACGGGCATCGCGGTGGTCATTCGGAATCTGGACGATGTGCGCGACCGCGTCGAACGCACCTTCGCGAGCCTGATGGACCGGCCCTTCTTCAACATGGCGGTGGGGCCCGCGCTGGCCTCGTTTCCGTTGGTGCGCGCGGCATTGCTGACCCTCGATCTCGGCCCCGGTGCGAACGAATTCGACCTGGTGAGCCGGCTGCTGCGGTCGCCCTTCCTGGGGGCAGCGCGGAGCGAATGGAGCCAGCGCGCGTCGCTCGAGGCCGCGCTGCGGCGGGGCGCCAATCGCGTTTCGGTGGCACGCATCGAGCGGCTTGCCGTCACTCACGGGTGCCCGGATCTAGCGGCGTCGCTCGCCGCCTGGAGGCGCGAGCGCGAATCGCTACCCGCGGAGGCGAGTCCGCCGGAGTGGGCTCGCGCGTTTTCGACCCTGCTCACGCATCTCGGTTGGCCGGGTGAGGCGGCACTGGCGAGCGCGGAGTATCAGACCGTCAAAGCGTGGCGCGAATTGCTTTCGGACTTCGCCAAGCTGGGCGCGGTTCTGGCTCACATAACTTATAGCGACGCGCTCAGCCGCCTGAACCGCATGGCTGCGGCGAAGACCTTCCAGCCGGAGAGCGGGCCTGCGCCGATCCAGATCCTCGAGCCGCTCGATACATTCGGCATGCGCTTCGATCACCTGTGGATCGCCGGCCTCGACGACGAGCATTGGCCGGGTGCGCCCAACCTCGCCGCGTTCCTGCCGCCGTCGCTCCAGCGCGCGAGAGGATTGCCGCACGCTTCGCCGGAGCGGGAATTCGCGTTCGCCGCGCGGATCACCGGCCGTCTGCTGGCGAGCGCGCCCGACGTCGTGGTGAGCTACGCCTCGCGCGAAGGAGACTTTGAGCTGGGCCCGAGTCCGCTCATCGCCCACCTGCCGCAGGTGGAGCAAGCTTCCGCCAGCCCCGCGCTCGATTCGCCAGCCACGTTGGAGAAGATCGAGGACAGCACCGCGCCGCCCTACGAGGACGAGACGGCGCCGGGTGGAACGCGGGTCTTCCAGTATCAGGCCCAGTGCCCGTTCCGCGCTTTCGCCGAGCTGCGCCTGGGCGCCGTGCCTTTGGACGCTCCAGCGCCCGGGCTCAGTCCCATGGAACGCGGCACGCTGGTCCACAAGGCCCTTGAAACGGTTTGGGACCGGCTGGGCAGCCACGCTCGCCTTTGCGCGGCGACGGAATCCGAACTGGGCGGCGTGGTGGAAGCGGCGGTCGCGGACGCGCTCGCCGCGATCGAAACGCGGCGCAGCGAAGCGCTCCCGGAGGCATTCGCGGCGATCGAACAGCAGCGCCTGGAGCGGCTCCTTGGAGATTGGCTGGAGCTCGAAAAGCGGCGCACGCCGTTCACCGTCCTGGCCTCGGAGAAGAAAGGCTTCGCTGAAGCAGGCGGAGTCCGCTGCGAGGTGCGAGTCGATCGCGTGGACCGTTTGGAAGACGGCCGCCACGTCATCATCGACTACAAGTCGGGCCAGCCGACGCCCAATTCGTGGTTTGGGGACAGGCCGGACGAGCCGCAGTTGCCGCTCTACGCCGTGAGCCACCAGGATCCGCTTGGAGCGGTGCTGTTCGGACAACTCCGCGCCGGAGAAACGGTGTTCAAGGGCTATGCGGCGGCGGATGGGCTGGTCCCGGGAGTCAAGGCTCGAGATCTGGATTCAGAGGTCGGCGAGTGGCGCCGTGTCCTCGATCGCCTCGGCGCCGATTTCCGCGCCGGCGTCGCGAACGTGGATCCTAAGAAGCCGGCCACCTGCCGCCATTGCACGCTCCTGGCCCTGTGCCGCTTCTCGGAATCCGAAGCGCCCGCCGCGGCTTTCGAAACGGAGGACGGCGATGCCTGAGATCCGCGACGCCGCCCAGCGCGCGCGTGCGCTCGATCCCACGTGCTCGTTCATCGTTCAGGCCCCGGCCGGCTCGGGCAAGACCGAGCTGTTGATCCAGCGCTACCTGGTTCTCCTGGCTCGCGTGGAGGACCCGGAATCCGTGGTCGCCATCACGTTCACGCGCAAGGCGGCGGGCGAGATGCGGCGGCGCGTGCTGGAGGCTATTCGGAGCGCCGCCGGACCCGAGCCGGAGCAGCCACACGCCGCCGAGACCTGGCGTCTTGCGCGCGCCGCGAGGGAACGCGATGCGGCGCGCGAGTGGAACCTGCTGGAGAATGCCAGCCGCCTACGCATACGCACCATCGATTCGCTGTGCGATTCCCTGGTGCGCCGGATGCCGTGGCTGTCGCGTCTGGGCGCGCCGCCGGAGATTATCGAGATTGCCGATGGGCTCTACACGGAGGCCGCGCGGCGGACCATCGATCAGGTCGAAGACGGCGCCCACGGGCCTTCGCTCGCTCGCGTCCTGCTGCACCTCGACAACGATTACGCGGCGCTCACGCAGTTCCTGGCCGCGATGCTTGCGCGGCGTGATCAGTGGCTGCGCCATCTGGGGGGAGTGGAGGATGCCGCGGCAGCGCGCCCGATCCTGGAGCGCGGGATGCAGCGGGTGATCGAGGAGGCGCTCGCGAAGGTCCACGACTCCGCCCCGCGATTGCTGGCCGGCGAACTTTGTTCCCTCGCTCGCTATGCCGCCGAGAACGCCGACGATCCGGTTCTTGCAGCGTGCTCCGGCTTGGGCGATCTTCCGCGGGACCTTCCCGCCTGGCTCGGAATCGCCACGATGCTACTCACTCAAGAGGGCGCCTGGCGCAAAGCCCCGGATAAGCGGCAGGGCTTCCCGCCTGCTTCGCGCGCGGAGAAGAACCGGATCAAGCAACTGTTGGTCGAGCTCCACGCGCACGACGAATTCCGCGAGCGCCTTTCCGCCCTGCGCTCACTTCCGCCCGCCGTTTTCGACGAAGACCAGTGGGAAGTGCTCGCCGCGCTGATCCCCGTGCTCAAGCTCGCCGCCGCCCAGGTGGAGACAGTCTTCCGCGAGAAAGGGCAGGCCGATTTTACCGGGATCGCGCTCGCCGCCCAAACGGCGCTCGGCGAGGACGACGATCCCACCGACCTGGCGCTGGCGCTGGACTATCGCATCCAGCACCTGCTGGTAGATGAGTTCCAGGACACCTCCTTCACGCAGTTCGACCTGATCCAGAAGCTTCTCGCCGGTTGGGAACCGGGCGACGGACGGACGCTGTTTCTGGTGGGCGATCCGATGCAGTCGATCTTCCGCTTCCGCGAGGCCGAGGTTGGTTTGTTCCTGCGGGCAGCGCGCGACGGCATCGGTCCAGTGCGGCTCGAGCGCCTGCAGCTTGAAATGAACTTCCGCTCGGAGCAGGGAATTGTCGATTGGGTCAATGACGTGTTCCCTGATGTGATCAAGGGTGGCGATGATATAGCGACCGGGGCGGTGCGCTTTGCGCCCTCGTCGGCCACGAAGCCCGCGGGGACGGACCTGGCGGTCCAGGTGCACCCGTTCTTCGATAAAGACGACGAGGCCGAAGCCGAGCGGGTGGTGGAGATCGCCAGGGACGCACGCGCGGCCGGCGCGAAGACCGCCGTGCTGTATCGCGCCCGCACGCATCTGCCCTCGATTCTGCGCGCGCTGCGCCGCGCTAATCTGAAATACCGCGCCGTCGAGATCGACCAGTTGGGCGAAGTCGCCATCACGCAGGACCTGCTGGCTCTGACCCGCGCGCTGCTGCATCCGGCCGACCGCGTCGCCTGGCTCGCCATCCTGCGCGCGCCGTGGTGCGGGCTGACGCTGGCGGACCTGCACGCGCTCGCCGCCGGTGTTCCCAAGGACACCACGATCTGGGAACTGCTCCACGATCGGGTCCGGGTCGCGCGGTTGAGCGAAGATGGCCAGGCCCGGCTCGAGCGTGTGGTTGCGGTGCTCGACGAGGCGGCGGCTCGTCGCGGCGCGCGGCTCCGTCCCTGGATCGAGGCTTGCTGGATCGCTCTGGGCGGCCCCGCCTGCGCCACCGAGCCCGGCGAGATCGAGAACGCGGCGGCCTTCCTCGATCTTCTCGAGAGGCTCGACGACGGCGGCGACACCAGCATCGAGGGGCTGGCCGAAGAGGTGGGACGCTTGTACGCCGCCGCCGATCCCGAAGCCGACGACTCGCTTCAGGTGATGTCGATTCACAAAGCCAAGGGGCTGGAGTTCGACGTGGTCATCGTGCCGGGCCTCGGTCGCTCGGTAATGTCGGATGAACCGCGGCTGCTGGCGTGGCTCGAACGGCCGAGGGATCTGCTGCTGGCGCCCGTGAAGGCCGCCGGCGCGAAGAAGGACCAACTCTCCGCCTACGTGAAGAGTATCGAAAAGCAGAAGCGTGAAAACGAAGAGGCGCGGCTGCTCTATGTCGCTGCGACGCGAGCCGCGAAGCGCCTTCATCTGCTCGGCTGCGCGACCCGCTCGGACAAGGGATTGAAAGCCGTCGGGTTGCTGGACCATCTCTGGCAGAAGGTCAAGGATGAGTTCACTCGCGCCGAGGAGGCGCTGCCGCCCCGGCCAGAGCCTCGGGCCGTGGTTTCCCGGATCCCGCCTGTGCCCTTGAGGAGGCTGCCCTCGGGTTGGTCCGCGCCCTCAGCCCCGCCATCGACGGCAGCGGCGGAAGGCGGGCCAGGGTTGCCGGTTGAAGAGTCGCCAACCTTCGAATGGGTCGGCGATACGCTGCGCCACATTGGAACGGTGGTGCATCAGATGTTCGCGCAAATTGCCCGCGATGGCCCGGCGGCGTGGGGCCAGAAGCGCATCGACGCGCATGGCGCCGTGATCGAGACGGCCTTGCGGACGCTGGGCGTCCCATCGTCTGAGATCCTCGACGCCGCGGCCACGGTGCGCCGCGCGCTGACGGCCACTCTGGGCGACCGGCGCGGCCGGTGGATCCTCGACGAGGTCCACGCGGAGGCGCACTCGGAATACCCGCTGGTCGGTATGGTGGAGGGCGGTCTCAGGGCGGTGCGGGTGGACCGGACGTTCGTGGATGCCGATGGCGTCCGGTGGATCGTCGATTTCAAAACCAGCGAGCACGCCGGCGGCGACCTCGAAGGCTTCCTCGATGCGCAGCGCGAGAAGTACCGCGGCCAGATGGCGGTTTACCGGGAGCTCTTCGCCCGGCTCGACTCTCGTCCCATCCGCGCGGGCCTCTACTTCCCGCTGCTCGCGGCCTGGCGTGAGTATCTGGAAGCGGCCACCGCGTAGGGTGCTAAACTCGAAGTATTAGCAGTGAAGTCAGAGGGGAGCAGGGAGGAGCCCGCATGGACCGACCACAACGGGAGACTGTGCTGCTCGTGGATGACGAGCCGCAGGTCGTTACGATGGTCAAGAAGATGCTGGTGCGCGAGGGGTATACCGTCCTTGGTGTAACCGACCCGGAAGAGGCGATCCAGATCGCGCAAACGCGCGAGGGGGAGATCGACCTGCTGCTGACCGACATGGCTATGCCCCAACTGAACGGCCGCGAGCTTGCCGATCGCCTCACTGGTGTGCGGCGCGGCTTGCGGGTCCTCTACATGTCCGGGTTCATGAAAGAGACGCTGCTGAAGTACTACAACATCTCGACCATCGGCATTCCGTTTCTTCAGAAGCCGTTCACGCAGCAGATGCTGGCGAGGAAGATGCGAGAGGTGCTGGATACGCCCGCGGTGGGAGCGGCCGGAGGGGCGTAGGCGAGATGCGCTAAGATTCCGGTATGGCCAAGACGAAGGGAACGGGATTGGTGGATGTGGTGTGCCCATGCTGCAAGGCTGAGCTGCAGGTGGACCCCGCCACCCGTGCCGTGATCACGTTCAAGGCCGCGGAGAAGCCGCGCGAACTGGCGGACATCGAGACCGGCCTGGAGAGGTTGAAGGGCGCGGCGGCGCGCCGCGAGGAAGCGTTCCAGCGATCGTTCGAGACCGAGCGCAACCAGCCTCAGATCCTGGCGCGCAAGTTCGACGAGCTTTTCAAGAAGGCTAAAGAAAGCCCCAACGAGCCGCCGCCGAAGCGCGACATCGACCTTTAGATCAAAGATTAAATTCGGGACAGTATACTCATTCACCAATTCCCGGAGAGCCAGCGCGCCGCCCCGGCACTACCCCAGTGAATGTCCCGACTCGCCCGCGTTGTCGTGCCCGGCCTTCCGCACCACATCACCGCCAGGGGGAATGGCCGGCAGTCCACCTTTCTCTCCGACCAGGACCGCTCCGTCTACCTGGGCATGCTCCGCGGGAACCGCCGTCAATTCGGCCTCACCATTTGGGCCTACTGCCTGATGCCTAATCACATCCATCTGCTGGCCGTGCCCGAGCGGGCGGACTCCCTGGCGCGGGTCCTGGGGCGCACGCATTCGGCCTACGCGCGCTACTGGAACGCTCGCCGCGGGAGCTGCGGCCACGTGTGGCAGGCGCGGTTTTACTCCTGCCCGGTCGAAGACGGGCACGTTTGGGTGGTGGCGCAATACGTGGAAACGAATCCGGTCCATGCGGATCTGGTGGACCATGCCGACTCCTGGCCGTGGTCGAGCGCCCTGGCCCACCTGACGGGGCGGGATCGCTCGGGCCTGCTCGACATGTCCGCCTGGAGCGCCAACTATGACAGCGTCCGCTGGCGGCGCGCGCTCGAAACCAGTGTGGAGGACGAGGCCTGGCACCAGCGCCTGCAAGAGGCTACGTTAACCGGCCGGCCTTTCGGCTCCGAGGGCTTCGTCGTTAATCTGGAAGGTGCCCTGAACTGCCGGTTGCGGCCACGGCCGGCGGGAAGGCCGCGCCAGCAGCGCCTTTCAGCATGAAATTGGTGAATGAGTATACTGTCCCGAATTTAATCTGAGCTCACCACTTGTAGCCGATCTTGCGGAGGAACTGGCGGCGCCACTCGATGTCGGCGTCCCCTTCGATGCCCTTGGGCGGAAGGCCGTCCACCACGCCCAGCACTCCGCGGCCCTGCTCCGTCTCGGCCACGATCACTTCAACCGGGTTGGCCGTCGCGCAGAAGATCGAGCACACTTCCGGGACATCTTTGATGCGGTTGAGCACGTTGATGGGATAGGCGTCCCGCAGCGTCACTATGAAGATGTGGCCGGCGCCGATCGCGGCCGCGTTCGCCGCAGCCGAAGCCTTCAGCTCTTCGTCGTTGCCGTCCACGCGCGTCAGGCAGGCCCCCGAAGCCTCGTTGAACGCCACTCCGAACCTGGCCTGCGGCACCGTGTTCACGATGGCCTCGCACAGGTCCTCGACCGTTTTGATGAAGTGCGTCTGGCCGAGAACTAAATTGGCGTCCTTCGGCACGTCGAGTCGAATCGTTTTTAGTTCCATCGGATTTCTAGGATACTGTATTGTGGTACCTCCCATGGATCCTGCCACCGCACCACGGCCGGCGACGGAACGCGACTCCGTCCTGGCCGCCCTGCGTGAAAGGATCGTGGCTTACGCGGCATCTCGTATATCGAGGGACGCCGCGGAGGATCTCGCGCAGGAGGTCCTGCTTGTCATCCACGAGAAGTACCGGGAAGTTCACGAGCCGGCGGAGCTCCTTCCTCTCTCGATGCAGATCCTGCGGTACAAGATGATGGCATACTTTCGCAAATCCGAGAGGCACGGCGACGAGGTGGCGCTGGAGGACTGCCCGCTGGCCTCTGACGGCGAGAGCCCGGAGGATTTCGCCCGCCGGAGAGAGATCTCGGTGCGCCTGGCGGCCGCCGTCAAGAAATTGGGCGCCGAGTGCCGGAAGCTGATGCGTCTGAAGCTCGAGGGGCGCACCTTTCCGGAGATCCAGGCGCTGCTCGGCGCGCGCTCGATCAACACCGTCTACACTTGGGATTTCCGCTGCCGCAAACACCTGCTGCAGTTGATGGGCGGCAGTTGGGAGGTGCGCAAGTGACACCCCCCGACCTGCGGAAGCTTCTCGGCGGATATGCGGCGGGCACGCTGACGCCCGAGGAACAGCGCGCGCTGTTCGATGCCGCCCTCGCCGATCAGACTCTGTTCGACGCTCTTGCGGATGAGGAGGCGCTGCGGGAAGTGCTGGCGGATCCGGCCTGCCGCGAGCGCGTACAGGCGGCGCTGGTCGAAACTCCACCGGCGGCGTTCAGGCTGTGGAGGCCCGCAGTATGGACCCTGGCCGCCGCCACGGCAGCGGCTGCTGTCGTGCTCACCGTCGCAGTCCTTCGGACCAAGGCGGTTCGGAATACGGCGCCCGCCGCGCAGCAGATGGCGATGGCGAAGAAGATAGCGCCTCCCGAGGTGGTTCCGGCGGCACCGGCGCCGAGCCACGTCGAGCGCGTTACCCCGCGCCGGACCACCAAGCGGCTCCCGGCGCCGGCCTTGGTCGCCCCCCGGCGGGAAGCCTCTGCCGGCGCCCCGAGGTTCGCGGCCGAGCCGGCGGCTCCGCCGAGCGCCGGCGTTGTAGGGGGTAAGCTTGATTCTTCGGCGCTGGCGGCCGCGGAGCGCGTGGCCCCACCGGCGCCCAAAGCCGCGCCTCCTCCGCCTCCTCCGCCCGCGAGCGTGACGCAGACTGTCACTGTCGAGGCCGCGGCCCCGGAGATCGTCCCCACTCCGAGCGACGCCAAGAGCCAGCAGCTTCAATCGAACCGACCCTCACAGCTGAGCATTGCCGGCCGCGACGCTGCCGAACTCATGAAGGTGATGCCCGGCATGGGGGCCGCGGACAAGCACGGTCCCATCGGCTTGCGCTACACCCTGCTTCGCCGTGGCGAGGGCGATAAGGACGTCGAAGTCCCGCCCGACACGAGCTTCCGCGGCCACGAGTCCGTGCGTCTACGCATCGAACCGGGACAAGGCGGATATCTCTACGTGCTGGCCGGCCAGCGGGCTCTGTACGCCGGGCCGGTCGTCGCAAACCAACCCGTTGTCATCGTGACGAGGCCCGGCGTGCTGCAGGCTGTCCTGATGCCGCAGCCCGACAACGGTCCGCTTTCGACGCTCGTCAGCCGCGCGCGGCAGCAGCAACTGGAAGGCGTCCGATACCAAAGGTCCGACGGGACCCACTTGGGCGCAGGCCCGGGGCAGCCGGCCCCCATCCTCACCGAGATCTCAATCAAGTCGCGCTGAAGCGGCAGCCTGCGCGATCACCCAATCCGTCGGAAGCGCCGTCTCACCCGAGGAAGCCAGCGGCGTTCCCTCCACCACGGCGCTCACGAAATTCTCTACCAGCGGATAGTGAAAATTCTCGTGCGTCGGCAGCGCCTCCGCGCCGCCGGGATACACCAACTCCGGCCCATTCAGTGGACTGAGCTCGATCTCGCCCTCGGTACCGATGACGCGGAACTCGTCGCGCGCCACCCTCGAGTGCCGCCGCGCATCCACGATTCCGCGAACGCCGCCTTCGTAATCCACAAGCACCGTCGCCGCGTCCTCCACCTCTCCCGGGAACACAACGTTCGAGAGCTGCGCCGCAACCGTCACCGGCCGACCGAACAGCAGATTGAAGAGGTCGATGCGGTGGCACTCGGTGTCGTAGAGCGGTCCGCCGCCGGCCAGCGCGCGATCGAGCAGCCATCTGCGATGGCCGCCTTCCGCGTTGAACCAGTTGTGCGCGGTCGCGAACGCCATCACCGGCTGCCCGATCGCCCCGGCCGCAATCAGCTCCGCGGTCCGCCGCACCTTGGGATATAGCCTCCGGTAATAGCCGATGCCGAACAGCCCCGCCGATGCTTTCGCGGCGCTCACCATCGCGCAGGCGGCTGCATAGTCCAGCGCCATCGGCTTTTCGCAGAGGACGTGCTTGCCGGCGGCCAGCGCCGCCACGGTCGCCGGCGCGTGCAGGGCCACCGGCAGCGCTATGTAGACGGCGTCCACGGCGTCATCCCGAAGGGCGCCGTCGAAATCGGTCCACACCTTGCCGCCGTAGCCAGCCCCTTTCGCGGGATCGCGCGTGACCACTCCGTAAAGCCGGCTCCGCGGCTCCGACAGGATCGCCGGAATCACCCGCCGCGTGGCAATGTCGCCGATTCCGGCCACCACCCAGTTCAGCATGCATCCATCGTATGATGTCTGTTCTGCCTATGCGCGTGTGGCTGTTATTCGTGGTGGCGTTCGCCGCGCAGTGCGGCACCATCGGCTCGATCCGCGTGGAGGGCAACTCACGCTATCCGACTGCGGCCCTCATCGCAGCCTCGGGCTTGAAGCCCGGCATTTCCGCGTCGTCCGAAGACCTGCAGGCCGCCGCGCAGCGCCTCATGGACACCGGGCTGTTCTCATCCACAAACTACCGCTACGTTCCCGCGCGCGCCCAGGACAAGCCCGTTATCGACGTCACGCTGGTGGTCTTCGAGATTTCCGATCTGCGCCCCTGCCGCATACAGATTCCCGGTGGCGACGAAGAAAGTGTGTGGACCTGGCTCCGTGAGAACGAGCCGTTGGTGCAGAAAAGCATCCCGACCAACGACGCCGCCGAGTCCTTCTACACGCGGGCGATGGAGCGCTTCATGGCCGAGCGCCTCGGCCGCAAGGAAAAGGTGATCGCCAAGCTGGCCAACTGGGGCAGGGGCTATGTGTTCCGCCCGGAAACGCTTCCGAAAGTGGCTGCGCTCCGCTTTGAAGGGAACGCGTCGATACCGGCCGCCGATCTCGTAAAGGCGCTGGGGCCCGTCGCGATCGGCTCGGAGTATACCGAACTGGAGTTCCGCGACTGGGTGGAGCGCAACCTGCGGCCGCTTTATGAGAACGTCGGACGCCTACGCGCCGGCTTCCCGCGCTTCGACGTCGCGCCGGATGCTTCCGGCGGTCTGACCGTGACAACCACTGTGGAAGAAGGCCCGCTCTACCGCCTCGAGGCCCTGGACATCGCTGGTGGAGACCTCCCGCCCGCGGTGTTGAAGCTGATGGAATCGAAACCCGGCGACGTAGTGAACATCGTGGCCATCCGCACTGCCGCGGAGAAGATGGAATGGGCTCTGCCGCACTACGGTTACCAGCACCCTTCCTCGAAGATCGCTCGGACGCTCGATGACCAGAAGAACCTGGCACGCATCACCGTGACCCTGGACAAGGGCCGCCAATCAAAGATGGGAGACCTTCGCATTGTCGGCCTGGATGCGTCATCGGAGGCGCACAACCGGGCGCGCTGGCCCATCGCTCCGGGCGCGCCTCTCGACATGGACGCCGTCCACTCCTTCCGCTTCGAGATTCCGCACGGCGGCGGCGCCCGCAGAGTCGAACTGCGGCTCGATCCGCGCACGAACAGCGACGTGGTCGACGTCACGTATACCTTCCAGTGACGCTCACAGCGAGCTGAGGAAATTCACCAGGTCGGCCTTTTCCTGGTCCGTCAGCCCCAGCTGAAAACGGGTGTCGTAGAAGTTGACGGCATCGAGCAGTGTGGCGGCGGAACCATTGTGGAAATAGGGCGCACGCGCAGCCAGGCCGCGCAGGATGGGCCCTTTCATCTTGCCGATGTCGGCCCACTTACCCGTGACCAGTGCCCGCGCCGGATCGAGAGTCTGAACAACTTCGAAGGTGGTGTTGTTCTGAATCGTGAACAGCGGCAGGTCGGGCGTGCGCCGAGAGGGGTCGTTGACGCCGATGTCGATGGGCAGCGCGACCGAGTGGTCGCCGACGTTAGGTGCGTTGTGACACGTGGTGCAGGTTCCGGCCAGCGCGGCCACTCCCAGCTTGTCGTTCAATCCGGCCACGCCCGTGATCGCGATCGGCCGCGTGTTGAAGATGGTTTCGCCGCGCGCGATCGACTGGCGAAGCGCCGCGTCCTCTCCGTGCGCGTTCGCCCAGGCCGAGAAGAGACCGAACGCCGAGGGATCGAAGGGGGCCGTGCCGAGCGGATCGTTGATGCCGACAAAGAACGGCTGAAGCGCCAACGCCGCCGGGCCGCCACTGGCCCCTCCCGAACTCAGACTGCCCACACGCAAGCCCGCCATCTGGGCGGTGTGAAGCCCGATCTCAAAAGCGACGATTTGCTGGGCCGTGGCGTCATCGATCGGCGCGCCCTGTGCGTGCCCCGTTGTCGCCGAATTGGCTTGATGCATCAGGTTCTGCTGGAGCGTGTTCCCGGCGATGCTTTCGCGTCCATCCCACATGACGGTGGTCAGGAAGCGCAGGTTGGTGGCCGGCAGCGGACGCCGGTACATCGAGAGGGTGGTGGTGCTCGAACAGCCGTACGGGTTGTCCACCGCGATCACGGTGAACTCGGCGTTCTCCGGGACCGGCAGCGCGATCCGAATGAGCCCCTTGCTCAGCAGCAAGCTGTAGGCCGAGCGCCGCGCATCGCGTGTGGAGACGTCGAGGCTGTCGCAGTTGGCGCCATCGACGGGACGGAAGATGGGGTCCGTTCCCCCGCTGATCAGGAAACGCGCCCGGAGGTGCGGCGGCGTGACGGTCATTCCGTCGCTGAACTGATGGCAGGTGGCGCAGACGCGGCCGTTGGTCCCCAGGTTCTGAAAGAACGGATTGCTCAAATCGACACTTCCGACAGTCCCGATTACCCCGGACGGGTCGGGGAACGGGATCGTGTGGCTCTGCGCGCGCGCCGGGGCCGCTGGAATTAGGGCGGCCCAAACGCAAACTACGGTTGTCAATGCGGTTCGATTCATGGTTTGCCTCCCAGTTGGCTTTCACAGGGGTAAACGCAATTTCGTATCGGGACCGGACACGGGCTGTGATATGATTCGAGCAAATAGAGGGGAATTGCGATGACCGGAGTTCCTGCCGCATCCACAGTGGGCGACGAGTTCGCTCTCCTTTACGAGAGGCTTCGTGGGCTGGCGCATGCCCGCCTGAAGCGCAGCGAACCGATCACGCTGCTGGACACCACCGCTCTGGTTCACGAGACCTGGCTCCGCCTTCAGAAGGCGGGCCCGGTGGATCTCGCCGGACAGGCGCGCTTTCTGGCTTACGCGGGACGGGCGATGCGATCGATCATCGTGGATTTCGTGCGGCAACGAAACGCCGGGCGTCGCGGCGGCAACAACGGCCAGGTGACGCTCGACACAGGTCTGGCGGCCCCGGCGCGCGGAGCCGAAGACGAGATCCTGATGGTGAACCAGGCGCTGGAGGAACTGGCGAAGGTGGATGAGCGCCTGGTGCGGCTGGTCGAGATGCGGTATTTCGCCGGCCTCGGCGAGGACGATATCGCGGCAAGCCTTGGCGTGACCAGCCGAACCGTCCGCCGGGAATGGCAAAAGGCGCGCCTGCTGCTCGCTCTGGCGCTGCGGTGAAGGATGAGCGTCAAGATCACGGCGGAAGAATGGGCCACCGTTTCGCGGCTGCTGGGCGAGGTGCTGGAGCTGCCCGAAACCGCCCGAGCAGCATGGCTGGACTCGCTCGCGGAGCCCGACGCTTCGTTCCGCCAACTGCTGGGGGAACTGCTGGCGAGCGATACCAGGCCAGGGTTCCTGGAGACCCTGCCGCGGCTCGATGCTTCGGCCACTTCGCAGGGCGGCCCGGAGCCGGGCAGCGCGCTGGGCCCCTACCGCCTGGTCCGCGAGCTGGGGCACGGCGGCATGGGCACCGTCTGGCTGGCCGAGCGCTCCGACGGCACTTTGAAGCGCGCGGTGGCGTTGAAGCTGCCGCATGCGGGCCTCCACAACCGCCATTTCCTCGAGCGGTTCGACCGCGAGCGTGACATCCTGGGCGCGCTCTCGCACCCCAACATCGCGACTTTGTATGACGCGGGCGTCGCCGATGGCCAGCCCTTCCTGGCCCTGGAATACGTCGAAGGCGTACCCATCACCGACTACCGCAACGGCGGCCTGCCGGCGGTTCGCGAACGGCTCTTCCTGTTCCTGCAGGTGATGAGGGCGGTGGAGTACGCGCACGCGCACCTGGTGATTCATCGCGACCTGAAGCCCTCCAACATCCTGGTGACCCCGGAAGGGCAAGCGAAGCTGCTGGATTTCGGCATCGCCAAGCTGCTGGGCGAAGAAGCGGGTGCGGAGACCGAACTGACCGAGGTCGGCGGTAGGATGATGACCCCGGACTATGCCTCGCCCGAGCAGATCCGCGGCCAGCCCGTGAGCACCGCCACCGACGTCTACGCGCTGGGCACGGTGCTCTATGAACTGCTGGCAGGCGAGCATCCCTGGAGGCTGCGGCACGGCTCGCGGAGCGCTCTCGAAGAGGCCATCCTGAATATGGATCCCTGCCGCCCGAGTGAAGCCGCCGGGGCGTCGCGCAAGCTGGCGGCGACGCTGCGGGGCGACCTGGACTCCATCGTCCTCAAGGCCCTCAAGAAGCAGCCGGCGGAACGCTACGCCACCGTCCATTCCTTCGCCCAGGACATCGAGCGCTATCTGGCCGGCGATCCGGTCTCGGCGCAGCCGGACAGCGCCTGGTATGTCGTCCGAAAGTTCCTCGCGCGGCACAAGCTGGCGGCAACGTCCTCGGCGGCCATCGCGCTGGCGCTGGCGACGGGCATGAGCGTGGCGCTGTGGCAAGCCCACATCGCGCGAACCCAGACGCGGACGGCAGCGGCCGTGGAGGGGTTTCTCGAGGACATCTTCCGCGCCAACAGCTCGAACCAGCCAGACCCGGTCAAAGCTCGCCAGACGACGGCGCGGGAACTGCTTGATATCGGCGCCCGCAAAATCGATGGCGACCTGGCGGCCGTTCCCGAGGCGAAGCTCCAGGTGCTGGGTACTCTCGGCAGCATGTACGGGGACCTGGGTCTCGACGACCAGGCGGTGGCGGCGCGCCGCAAAGGTGTCTTGCTTGCCAGAGCCTTGTACGGAAACAACTCCCCGCGGCTCGCAGTGGCACTCGTGCATCTCGCCGCCGCGCTCCACGCGTCGCAGTCGGTAGGCGACCGGGAAGCCGTGCTTCTCGAAGCCAAGCGGATCATGGATCGGAACAGAGACTTCACGTCGCGGGACCGCGGCCTGCTGCTCTGGAACCTGGCGCAGCACTATCAGAGCTCCGACATGGACAAGGCGCTGACGTATTCGCGGGAAGGAGTGAAAGTCCTTCGCGCGTATCCTGCGAGCACGGACCTGGCCGAAGCGCTGTATGAGTACGCCTCGGTTCACCTTCTGCACGGCGACGAACGCGAAGCCGATGCCCTGTTGGTCGAGGCCATCCAGGTATCGAAGAAGGCCGCGGGCGATCCCAATCCGGACTTGCCTCGGATGTATGCCTACCAGGGTGAGGCGCGGCAGAAGCTCCTCGAATTCGGCCTGGCGGAGGACAGCTTTCGGCGGGCGCTGGCCGCCGCGCGGAAGATGAACGGCGACGACCATGTGGACACGCTCGAGACGGAGCTTCGCCTGGGCCAGTTCCTTTACACCTCTTCCCGCACCAGGGAAGGGCTGCAACTCCTCGAACATGCCAAGGACATCGCTCTGCGCACCCGAGGCGCGGCCGACCCGTTCTACACGCCGCAGACAGCGCTCGAGTACGGCTGGGCACTGGCGCGGAGCGGCCGCCTCGAAGGGGGCCTTGGGTATATTTCTCAGGCCGTCGATAACCGCCGCAAGAATCGCCCCGGCACCCAATACCTGGGGCAGATGCTGGCGTATCAGGCGCGCGTGCTGCTCGACCTCGGCCGCGAGGCGGAGGCGCGCAAACTGCTGAATGAAGCGGTCGCGATCTACGGGAAGGTGCACGCTCCCGCCAGCTACCTGCAGATCGAAGACCGCGTCCGGCTCGCGATCGCCGACGGGCACCCCGCCGAGGCCGCGGCTACGATCGACGCCTACCGCGTGGGACGGGCCCCGCAAGGAGTGCTGTCGCTGGAGTCCCTGAATATAGATGTGCTGAAGGCCGAAGCCGCCCTGGCGAGAGGCGACCGTGAGGCTGCGGTCCGGCTGGCGGCGCAGGCCAGGGCGGAGTTGAGCGCCACGGCGGCCCGACAGTGGCTGAAACGCACGGAGGCGCGTGCCGCTCTGGCGGAAGGCCGCGGAGACCTGATCGAGCATCGCGCGGCGGACGCCTTGCCGCTGCTGAGACGCGCGCTCGATCTCCGCTCCGACATTCTCGACGCGAACAGCCCCGAGCTGGCCGAGGCGCAGGTGTTCCTGGCGGCCTGCTACCTGGACCTCGGCGAGCGCGCGCAGGCAGCGGCGCTGCGAGGCCAGGCGCGAGCCATTCAGACGTCGCATCGCCAACTGGCGCGCGAGTACAAGGAGCCCTTCGAGGAATTGGCGCGGCGGATGCGATGACACCTCGCACGGCGGGGCTCAAGCCCGCCCTCCGGCGACCCCCGGCCCGCCGCTCACTGTGCTCTAGTGGGTACATGAGCGCTGCGGCCGGGCTGAGCGACTCCGAAATTCTCGACCACATCGCGCGCCTCCCTCACGCCCGCGCCGGCTACAAACAACTGGTCCGCGAACTCGGCGCTCGCAGTTTCGCCGCGCGCACCGAGCTTGAACGGACGCTGGCGCGACTGGCCGCAAGCGGAGACCTGATCGAATACGGCGCCGGCCAGTTCGTAGTCACCAGCCGCAGCCGCGAGTTCGCCACGGGCCGCCTGCAGATGCACCGCGACGGCTACGGCTTCGTCGTCCCCGATCACCCCATTGACACTCTGCGCGGCGACGTCTTCATCCCGCCGCCGGCCGCGGCCAAGGCCATGCACGGCGATCGCGTCCTGGTGCGTCTGGCCCGCATCGGCGCCGACGGCCGCGCCGAAGCCGACATCCTGCGCATCCTGCGGCGGGCGCATCCCACCGTGGTGGGCGAGTTCCGCGTACAAGCCAAGGCCAACTTCGTGGTCCCGCACGACGAGCGAATCCAGCAGTGGATCCTCATCCCCGACGGCATGGAGCGGCCTCCGCGAACCACGCAGACGGACCGCATGGGCGCGCGGCCCCTCGACGCCGCACAGCTCACCGACCTCGACGGCATGATCGTCAACGTCGAGGTCATCGAGTTCCCCGAAGAGCGGAGCAACGGCATCGGTCGCGTCATCGAGATCCTGGGATACCCGGACGATTTCGGCGTGGACGTCGAGATCGTAATCCGCAAGCACCACCTCGCGCATCGTTTTCCGCCTGAGGTTCTCGAGCAGGCGCAGACTCTGCCGTCCTCGATCCGAGCAGACGAGACCACCGGCCGCACCGATTTCCGCGGCATGGACGTGATCACCATCGACGGCGAGACCGCGCGCGATTTCGACGACGCCGTGTGGGTGGACAAATCCGCCAGCGGCAACTTCCTGCTGCACGTCCACATCGCCGATGTCAGCCACTACCTGAAGTCCGGCACGCCCATCGACGTCGAGGCGCGCCTCCGCGGGACCAGTGTCTACTTCCCGGACCGCGCCATTCCGATGCTGCCGCTCGAGCTCTCGACCGGCCTGTGCTCGCTCAACCCGCACGTGGATCGCCTGACCCTCTCCGTGCTGCTCGAACTCGACCATCGCGGCGACATCGTCAGTCAGGAATTCGTCCGCGGCGTCATCCGCAGCGTGGAGCGGATGACGTACACCAACGTCCACCTGCTCCTCGAAGGCGACCCCGGGCTGAAGGAACGCTACGGCCACATGGCGGGCCGTTTCGAGCTGATGAAGGAGCTGGCGCTGATCCTCAACCGCAAGCGCGTTCGGCGGGGCTCCATCGACTTCGACCTGCCCGAGGCGCTGATCGAATTCGACCCGCAGGGCCAGATGTCCGCCATCACGCGCGCGCCGCGCAACATCGCGCACCGCATCATCGAGGAATTCATGCTCTCGGCTAACGAGGCGGTCGCGGCGCACCTGGAGCAGATGGAGATTCCGTCCATCTACCGCATTCACGAGCCGCCCGACGCGCGGCGCGTGATGGATTTCGAGGAGATCGCCGCGCACTTCGGCCACTCGCTCGGAGTAGGGGCCATCCCGGTGAAACGCTTCGCGATGACGGACCGCCACCGCGACGGCAGCAAGGTGCGCCGCGAGATCGTGCTGGCCGGTCCAGGACTGGACATCTCCCCGCGCCACTATCAGAAGCTGGTGAGCCGCATCGAGGGCAAACCCGAAGAGCGCATCCTCAACTACCTCATGCTGCGTTCGCTCAAGCAGGCCCGATACAGCGAGCGCAACGTCGGCCACTTCGCTCTGGCCGCCGACACGTACACGCATTTCACCTCGCCCATCCGCCGCTACCCGGACCTGATTGTGCACCGCGTGCTCTCGTCAACCCTGCGCCCCGGCGCGGCGCTTGCGGAGCGCGACCTGCACGCCATCGCCGACGAGTGCTCGCAATCGGAGCGCCGCGCCGCCGACGCCGAGCGCGAACTGGTGGAGTGGAAGAAGGTGCAGTTCATGGCCGACCGCATGGGCGAGGACTTCAAAGCCCTCATCACCAGCACCGCGCGCTTCGGGTTCTTCGTCGAGATGGAGGAGCTGTTCGTCGAGGGCCTGGTGCCTCTCGAGACGCTCCCCGGCGACCGCTACACCTACAACGAGAACACCCGCAAAGTGGTCGGCCAGCGCACGCGCCGCGAGTTCTCGATCGGCGACGAGGTCCAGGTCCGCTTGGACCGCGTCGAGGCCATCGAGCGCAAGCTTCAATTCTCGCTGGTCGAACCCGAGCCAGAGCGCCGGCGCAAAAGGCGGGGCTAAGGACCGGTCCGCCATGACGTTCTTTCGCGCCCTCCTCGCCGCGCTCGCACTGGCATGCCTCGCTTCCGCGCAGGAGTCGGTTTCTTTCACGACTCGGGACGGGGGACTGATTTATGCCGACCTGTACGGAACGGGCGAGCGCGCCGTTGTGCTGGCTCACGGAGGGCGGTACAACAAGGGAAGTTGGGCGGAGCAGGCGCGGGCGCTGGCGGCGGCAGGGTTTTCGGTCCTGGCGATCGACTTCCGCGGCTACGGCCGGTCGCGAGGTCCGGGTCAGGCCGATCCTCTCAGCGCTCCTCTCTACCTCGACGTGCTGGCGGCGGTCCGCTACCTCAAACAGCACGGCGCGAAAACAGTGTCGGTGGTGGGGGGCAGCATGGGGGGCAGCGCGGCCGGCGATGCGTCCATCGCATCCGAGCCAGGCGAGATCGAACGGGTGGTGATGCTGGGCTCGGCGCCTGGCGGCCCCGCCGGAAAGCTTAAAGCTCGGACGCTGTTCATCGTGGCGCGCGACGACGTAAGCGGGGATGGGCCGCGCCTGCCCAGGATTCGCGCGCAGTACCAGAAAGCCCCTCAGCCGAAAGAGTTGATCATCCTCGATGGCTCCGCACACGCCCAGCAGTTGTTCCAGACCAGCCAGGGCGAGCGCGTCATGCGCGAGATCCTGCGATTTCTCTCGGCGCCGTGAGGCAGCCCTCCTGCCCCCAATCGCGTATCATCGTCAGTGAGATGTCCAACCGCGTGCAACTGATGACCCCGGAGTTGTTCGAGCGCGTGCTCGCGCAGGCGCAATCCTCGCCGCGTCGCCGCATGAACTTCAACTTCCACGCCACGCTCGACGAGAACCCGTCCCGCCTCCTCAACGTCCTGCTGCGCGGCACCTACATCAGGCCCCACCGCCACAGCGATCCCCCGAAGGCGGAATCGTTCGTGGTGCTCGAAGGCCGCATCGCCGTGCTGATCTTCGACGAGGCCGGGCACATCGAGCAACGCCACGCGCTCGGCCGCGAAGACGCCGCCCTCGGCATCGACCTCGCACCCGGCATCTGGCACACCGCCGTGGCGCTCTCCGACCACGCCATTTGTTTCGAGGTGAAGCCGGGGCCGTACGTGCAGGCCGTGGACAAGGAGTTCGCGCCCTGGGCCCCGCGCGAAGGCGACCCCGGCTGCGCCGCGTATCTGGAGACCCTGGCATGCGACTTCTAGCGTTGGCCTCGTTCGCCGCCGCCTTGATGGCCAGCGGTCCGCAGACGCGGCCTGCGCGCAGCTCCGATCTGCCGGGCATCTGGATGATGGTCGACATCAGCAGCACGGCGCCCCTCGACCTGCAGGACACGCTGTTCGCCCCCTACCAGATCTTCGCCTTCGACAAAAAGGGCGGCATGAAGCACATGACCAGCGCCAAGCCCTTCACCGAGGGCCAGCTTGCGCTGTTCGACTCGGCGCCCCAGATCACCCGCTACGGCGTCGACCGCAACGGAATCCTGGTGCTGGTGAACCCGTCGTGGGAAGCTCCCCTCAAATACCAGTGCCGCCTGGTCACGAAGACCAAGGACGCGGCCGATCCAAAGTCGCCGCATGAGGGCGACCTGCTGCTGATCTCGACCGACGACCGGGGCAGGGAAGCCTGGTCCAAGCTTTTGCGGAAGCGGCGGCCCGACTAAAGGCTCATCGCCTCTCGCAATCGCGCCGACTGCCGCCGCGACATCTCCACCGTGTGCCCGCCGCGCAGGGTCACGACCAACCCGCCGCTGACCGCGATGTCCACCTTCTCGATCCACTTCAGATTGATCATCTGCCTGCGGCTGGCGCGGAAGAAAACCGCGGCATCCAGGTGCTCTTCGAACGTGTTCAGCGACCGGCGGATGAGCGGCCGCTCGTTCGCGAACCACACGCGCGTGTAGTTGCCCTCCGATTCCAGCAGGAAGATGTCCGGCAGGCGCACGATCCAGCAGCGCTCGCCATCGCGTACGAAGACCCGCTCCAGCCGCTCCTGGCGCGGCGCGATGCGCACCTTCGCCAGCGCGGCCGCCAGACGCGCGGGCGCGACAGGTTTCAACAGGTAGTCCAGCGCATTCACCTCGAATGCCTTCAGGGCATAGGCATCGTAGGCGGTGGTGAAGATGACTTGCGGAACATCCTCCAGCCGTTCCAGCAGGTCGAAGCCGGTCATCCCGGGCATCTGTATGTCCAGGAAAAGGACGTCGGGCGCGAGTTTGGCCGCCAGTTCGATAGCCTCCTCCGCGTTGCGCGCCTCGCCCACGATCTCCACTTCGGGATGCGCCGCCAGCAGGCGCCGCAACTCCAGGCGCGCCAGCCGCTCGTCGTCCACAATCAGCGCGGTCATAACGCCCTCGGCACCAGCACGGTGGCGGCCACGCGCCCGTCGCGGTTTTCCAGGCGCAGGCTAGCGCGGTCTCCATAAAGGATGCGCAGCCGCTCGCGCGCATTGGCGAGGCCCACTCCCGCGCCGTCGGGACGCGGCTCGGTCATCTTTCCCGGATTGCCAACCTCGAGCAGCAAATCGTCACCGTCGAGGCGTGCTCGAATCACCAGGTCTCCTCCTGCCGCGAGCGGCGCGATGCCGTGCTTCACCGCGTTCTCCACCAGGCTCTGCAGGAGCATGGGCGGAATCGGAACCTCAGCCGCGGCTGGCTCGATGGTCATGTCGATCCGCAGCCGCTCTTCGAGCCGCACCGACTCCAGCGCCAGGTAGTCCAGGACCACCTCCACCTCCGAAGCCAGCGGGACGGTATGCCGCATGTCGCGATGCAGGTTGTAGCGCAGGATGTTGGCGAACCGCGTGATCATGTCCTGCGCCAGCGCCGGGTTTTCCACTACGAGTCCCCGGATCGAATTCAGACAGTTGAACAGGAAGTGGGGATCGACCTGGGCTTCGAGCGCGCGCAACTCGGCCTCGCTCACGGCCAGTTGCAGGTGCACCGCCTTTTCCCGCGAGCGCCGCTGCGCCGTGAGCGCCACATACAGAATGGTCCAGATGGAGGTGGCGCCGATCACGCTCACCCACAGCGCAAGCATGGCGCCGGGGTCCCGCACGAAGGTGTTCGAGCCGGGCTCCAGGGCCAGGCTTACGGCGACCACCAGAAAGCTCTGGATGAAGCCCACAACCAAAACCCCGGGCGCCAGGCGGCCGAGCATCCGTCCCGCATCGGCGGTGAGCCATCCGCGCCGCAGGATTTCGCGGCGGAACAGCTCGGTCAGCGCGATGCTGTAAAGGGCGAAGAGCAGATAGCCGGCCGCCACCGTCGGGCGCCATCCGATTTGCCGGGACGCGGCCAGCAGGCCTACGGTTGCGTAGCCGCCCCAGCCCAGCGCCTGGCAAGTCCAGTAGGTCGTCCGAGTCGTCATCGCGCCGCCGGCGGTTCTGGTTCAGCCAGAAAACGGTCCATCACTCCGAACATCCATTTCGGATCATCCCACATGATGAAATGGCGCGCCGTGTCGGTGACCTCAATCCGCACCCCAGCCAGCTTCGCGTACTGCGCGCGCAGGTTGGCTTCCGTGCGCGCCCGGTCGGTGTACTGCTTGTAGGCGATCCAGCTGCCCAGCACCAGCGTCGGGCTCTTGATCCCAGCCAGATCGTCACGCAGGTCCACGCCGAACATCTCGGACATGGCGTCGGCCACGGCGGTGCGGTCCGAGGCCAGCCCCCAGGCCACGATGCGCTCGTGGTCGGCGTCACTGGTGACCATCAGCCTGGTCGCGACGCCCGACTTGACGTAGCGTTCGTAGTCCGCCTGCGTTTGGCCATCCATCTGTTCCTTCATCTGCGCCGCTATCTGCTTGCCGCTGGCCAGCGTCGCGCTGGGGTTCATCACGGCCGGCAGGAACGGGTACGCGTCCACGATCACCAGTCTGCCGGCCAGCGCCGGATACTTGTTGGCCACCGCCAGCGCCAGAAAACCACCGAGACTGTGACCGACGATGACCGGACGGTCCAGATGCTTCTGCCGAATGTAGTCGGCGATGCCGTCGCGGACGTTGTCGAGCATCGGCGCCGCCGTGCGCGGCACGCCCGCGAAACCCGCCACGGTGAGGACGTGGCACTCGAACCGGCCCTTGTAGTGTTCGACCGTCGTCTCCCACACTTCACCCGAAGAGGAGAGGCCGGGAATCAGGATCATGGGTTGGCCATGGCCCGTGACCTTGACCTGAAAGGGCGGTGCCTGGGCCATCAGTCCAGTGGCGACCGCGAAAGTCAGCAGCAGAGTTGTTCTCATGCCTCCCATCCTGCGCCGGGAGCGCGGTTGAGGGCGGGGAAGTGTGACGAGCGGTCAAACCCGGGGATGGACGGGGCGAACCATTTCCCCCGCCTTCTGTTTTATCCAGATTTTATCCACAGAGAGTCCCGGCTAACCGGTACCAACGGCTCAGGTTATACCTGTTGAAATGCGTGCCGGAGGGCTGGCGCAGTCCGATGATTCCTGGTAGAAAGTAAGTGCCTCTTGCGAGCCCGGTCCGGCGCAATATCTCGGGGGAGGTGATTGTCCGGACCGAGCTCCCAGGGTTCAATCGCCTCGCCCACTCCGAGTGGAGGTCTACCGTCCCGCTTCGACCGGCGCGTTCACTGCCGTCAGCCAGCCGTAACGGTCCGGCTTCGACCCGTCGATAATCGAGAAGAACTCCTTCTGCAGCCGTTCGGTCACAGGCCCGCGCCGCCCGGCGCCCACCTGTATGTGGTCCACCGAGCGTATGGGCGTGATTTCCGCCGCCGTGCCGCTGAAGAAGACCTCATCCGCAATGTAAAGCATCTCTCGAGGGATCAGCGTCTCGACCACTGGAATCCCTTGTTCCTGAGCCAGACGGATGACCGAGTCGCGGGTCACGCCGAGCAGCACCGAAGCCGACAGGGGCGGCGTCAGGATCTTGCCGTCCCGCACCACGAAGATGTTCTCGCCCGAGCCCTCGCTCACATAACCCGACGTGTCGAGGGCCACACCCTCGTCATACCCATCCGCCATTGCTTCCATCTTAATAAGCTGTGAATTCATGTAGTTGGCTCCAGCTTTAGAAAGCGATGGTAGAGTATTTGGCGCCAGGCGATTCCAACTGGACACGCAAACGTCCACGCCCTGCGACAGCGCTTCCTCGCCCAGGTAGCGGCCCCACTCCCAGCAGGCCAGGTAGACCTCAACCGGGTTGTCCCCCGCGAACACGCCCATGTTGCCGTAGCCCCGCATCACGATGGGCCGCAGGTAGCACGCGCTCATCTTGTTGACGCGGACCAGTTCGGCCAGGGCGGCCGAGAGCTGATCGATGGTGAACGGCACCTCGATGCGGTAGATCTTCGAAGAGTCGATCATCCGGCGGACGTGATCGCGCAAGCGGAAGATGGCCGGGCCCGCTGGCGTAGCGTAGCACCGTATGCCTTCAAAAATCGAGCTGCCGTAGCTGACCACGTGCGACAGAACGTGGATCTTGGCGTTATTCCAGGGGATGAACTGGCCGTTGTGCCAGATCTTTTCGGTGGGGACTAACATGGAGATCATTATATACGACGCCGTCCCGTTCGACTGCGGCAAGGATCGAACGTCCGGCGGTGGCTAGATATGCAGGCAAGCCATAATTCCACCTAACGTGCGCCGCAGCAGACGCTTAAGCGGAGTAATCTCAAGCGACAGATTGGGGCGTCAGGCTCTCCCTCGACGGCCTGGAGCCTGCAAGGGAGGCCACCTCACGAGCTACCTTCCCATATCCGATTCAAGTGTCTGTCGAGAAAGCATCCCGCGCGGAGCCTCACCTCTTGTGGAGGGCCAGGACGACCTTGCCCAGGATGCGGGATTCGGGCACAGGTCCCCAGATTCGCGAGTCGGCGCTTTGATCGCGGTTGTCACCGATCACGAAGTATTGTCCGGGCTCGAGCTTCACCGGCGGACAAGTGCGATAGGGCCCGGCGCCGGGCGTAAAGGAGATCCAGTGGCCCTCTTCTTCGGCAACAACGGAGCCGATGCGGTTCGACGGGTTCACCCAGTTGAATTCGACGCGATTGAGCGGTCGAACCGACAACTCCCGGCCGTTCACGAGGACGCGGTTCTCCCGCAGTTCAATCGTCTCTTCCGGAAGACCGATGACCCGCTTGGGAGCAACCGTTCGCCCGTTCGGCAGGCGCACCAGCACCATGTCGCCCCGCTCGGGAGAGCGTGCGCGAAACAGCGTCACGTCGGAATACGGCGAACGCAGGGCATACGAGGCCTTATTCACGATGATCCGATCGCCGATGTTCAGCGTCGGTGACTCCGATGCCGCGGTGAGCGCGTAGGCCCACAGATAGGATGGCAGCAACGCGAGGGCAAGCACAAGAAGCAGCAGGATTTGGTAGTTCCTTCTCAGCCTTGTCTCCATAGACACGTACCATAGCTCCAAGAGGAGTTGAGGGTCAAGCCGAGCGACTTCGCCCGCCATCTGGAACTTCCGATAACGGATATTATGTAAATTCACGTAGGTGGAGCGACGCCTGGCCCTGGCCAAACCCCTCCCGCCCTGCCAGGCGGGCCTCCACTGGCGTAGACTCGGGATATTGGAGGGCGAACATGTCACTCAGACCGGTTAAGCGCGTTGTCCAGGCCAAGCCGACCCTCGAAGGCGCCGGGGTGCACCTGCGGCGCGCCTTCGGCTTCGGCAATACTTCCGACTTCGATCCGTTCCTGCTCCTCGACGATTTTCGCAACGACGTTCCCGAGGACTACCTCGCCGGCTTCCCCTGGCACCCCCACCGCGGCATCGAGACCGTCACCTACGTGCTGGCCGGAACCGTCGAGCACGGCGACAGCCTCGGCAACCAGGGCGCCATTGCCGCCGGCGACGTCCAATGGATGACGGCCGGAAGCGGAATCATCCACCAGGAGATGCCGAAGGGCGACCACGTCGGCCGCATGCATGGCTTCCAGTTGTGGGCCAACCTGCCCGCCTCGCTCAAGATGTCGGCTCCCCGTTATCAGGAGGTCAAGGCACCCGACATTCCGGTGGTCACCGACGACGACGGGACCGAGGTCCGCATCATCTGCGGCAGTTTCTGGGGCAAGACCGGCCCGGTGGACGGAGTCGCCGCCGAACCGATCTACCTCGACATCTCCGTGCCTCAGGGCAAGCGCAAGACCCTTCCGATCGAGACCACGCGCCATGCCTTCGCCTACGTCTTTGGCGGCAGCGGGAATTTCTGCAACGCCTCGGGTCCCCTGGCGGTGCCCACCGAATCCGTGGGCTGGCTGGATACCGCTCCCCCGGCCGCGGCGGAAAACCGCTCGCTCATCCTGTTTGACCGCGGCGACGAAGTCACGCTCCAGGCGGGCGAAGACGGCATGCGCTTCCTTCTGGTCTCGGGCAAACCGATCCAGGAGCCGGTGGCGTGGTACGGGCCGATCATTATGAACACCCAAGCCGAGCTGCGGCAGGCATTCGACGAGTTGGACCGCGGAACGTTCCTCAGGAAGGCGGCCGGAGGAAGCTGAAGCCCCCCGCCCTGTGCGAAGATCAGGCTTTAGCAGTTTTGCCGATCCGCGGCTGACCACTATGCCGGATGCCCGAACACAATCTCTGCCCGAAGTGCACGGGAGCGTAGACACCGGCCAGGCGTCCATCTGGCGGCGCATGTTCGCCTTCGCCGGCCCCGCCTACCTGGTTTCGGTGGGCTACATGGACCCGGGCAACTGGGCCACCGACCTCGAAGGCGGCGCGCGATTCGGCTACCAGTTGCTGTGGGTCCTGGTCATGTCGAACCTCATGGCGATCCTGCTGCAGACCCTGGCGGCGCGGCTCGGCATCGTCAGTCGGCGCGACCTGGCGCAGGCGTGCCGCGAATCCTATCCTCGACCCGTGAACCTGGCGCTGTGGGCGCTCTGCGAGATCGCCATCGCCGCCTGCGACCTGGCCGAAGTGCTCGGCGCGGCCATCGGCCTGAACCTGCTGTTCCACATCCCCCTGCTGATTGGCGTGCTCCTCACCGCGCTCGACATTCTGTTGCTGTTGTGGCTCTCCCGTTTCGGCATCCGCATGATCGAAGGCTTCGTGCTCAGCCTCATCGCCGTCATGGCGGTGTGCTTCGGCGTCGAGATTCTGATGGCCAGACCGGACTTCTCGCAGATGGCCAGCGGATTGATCCCGCACCCCAGCAACCAGAACCTCTACATCGTGATCGGAATCCTGGGCGCCACCGTCATGCCGCACAACCTGTACCTGCACTCGGCGTTGGTGCAGACGCGCCGCATCGGCGCCGGGGACGCCCAGAAGCGCACGGCCTGCCGCTTCAACCTGATCGATTCGGTGGTGGCTTTGAACGGAGCCATGCTGGTCAACATCGCCATTCTGGTGGTGGCGGGCGCGGTCTTCTTCGAGCGACACATCGTCGTGACCGAGATTCAGCAGGCCTACCAGTTGCTGACGCCGCTGTTAGGTACCAGCGTGGCGAGCGTGGTCTTCGCCATTGCCCTGCTCTGCTCCGGCCAGTCCTCCACCATGACCGGCACCATGGCCGGCCAGATCGTGATGGAAGGATTCCTGACCATCCGCATGCGCCCCTGGCTGCGCCGCCTGACCACTCGCGCCCTGGCCATCATCCCCGCGGCGCTCACCATCTGGATCGCGGGCGAGCAGTCGAGCCTGCGCCTGCTGATCCTGAGCCAGGTCATCCTGAGCATGCAGCTTCCCTTCGCGGTGATTCCGCTGATCCACTTCACCAGCGACCCGAAGCGCATGGGAGCGTTCGCCAACCGCCGCTGGCTCCAGGCGCTATCGTGGGTCGTTGCGGCGGTGATCCTGGGGCTCAACATACGTCTGGTGATGCTGACGCTCTCCGACTGGCTCGCATCATCGGGAGCCTATCGCGACCTAGTGATGATGACGGTTGAGCCCGTGCTCATCCTGCTGCTGGTGCTGCTGGCATGGGTAACCCTGCAGCCGTGGCTGCCGGTGTGGCTGCAGCGCAAGGGACGCGTGGCGGTTCCCGTCCCCGAGCCGGCCGCGGCCGAGGTCCGCCCGTTCGGCTACCGGACCATTCTGGTTCCGCTCGATCACACCGAGCGCGACCGCGTCGCGATTGCGCATGCCGCTTCGATGGCCCGCGCCTACGGATCGAAGCTGCACCTGCTGCACGTCGAAGAAGGCGTGACCAGCCAGATTTACGGACCGCTCTCGTCAACGGCCGAGGTCGAGGTGGGCGCCAAATATCTGGACGAGATTCTCGCCGGACTGCGCTCGCAGGGGATCGACGTGGATGTGTCGGTGGCGCACTCCCGCGACCCCAAGCAGGAGATCATCCGCTTCGCCCGCTGGCTCAAGCCGGACCTGCTGATCATGGGCGCCCACGGCCACAAGGGGATTCAGGACATCGTCTTCGGCCAGACCATCAACGCCGTGCGCCATGCGGTCGACGCACCGCTGCTGATCGTGCGCCACGAGGGCGAATCGAAGTAGCAAGCTGCTTACCGGCTTTCGGGGCAGCCCTTGCATGCCTGGAGCACCTGTCGAACCGTGTCCTTCAGAGCGGCGGGCGAGAATGGCTTGGGTAGCACCGCCCGGCACGGATCGATGGGGTAATCGGACGCTCCGGTGACGAACAGGACGGGAAACCGCCGCTTGTGGGTCGACTCCAACCGCGCCACCAGTTCCAACCCCGTCATGCCCGGCATCATGACGTCCGTGACAATAAGATCGATCCGGTCGTAGTAGGACTCGAAGATCGTCAGAGCTTCGATGGCGCTCTCGGCGGCGATAACGGAGTGCTCGGACCCGAGCACGGTTGCAATGAGCTTCACGATCGCCCTTTCGTCATCGACCACCAACACCGTAGCCATCTAGTGTTTGTCTTTGCCCGGACTCTTCAGGCTCAGATCCACGAAAATGCCTAAAGAGAGCAGGCACGTCACAAGGCTGAATACGCTGGCCACAATGTGCTCAAAGGCGAAGCTCACGAATCCCAGCACAAAGAACCGATACATCAGCAGGATGACGTTCCCAAGCCCCGTTAGGCCGATCACGAGGAACACCCAGCGGTTGTACAGGTAACGCACGAAACTCGGTCTCTGCATGTTCTTGGCCTTTCACCGCACCCTTCGGTGCTTCAGCGTTTCGCCTGTGCCTGGGCGGGGGGGCCCGCCTAGTTGCAGCCGATCTCTTCGAGAATCCGCCGCACCTCGGCCGCGGGGTCGGCCGCGCGCGTCACCTGGCGGCCGATCACCAGGTAGTTGGCGCCATCGCGAAGCGCCTCGGCGGGAGTGGCCACGCGCTTCTGGTCGCCCTTCCCCGCCCCGGCCGAGCGCACCCCCGGCGTCACCAGGATCGCGCCGGGGCCCGCGGTCTGGCGGACCAGCGCAGCCTCGAGCGGCGAGCAGACAATTCCGTCGATCCGCGCTTCGATCGCCCTCCTCACCCGCAGCGCCACCAGCTCGGAAACCGCGCAGGGATAGCCTAGGTCGGCCAGATCCTCCCGATCGAAGCTGGTGAGCACGGTCACGGCCAGCAGTTTCAGGTTCGAAGAGTCCCGCCCCTCGGCCGCCGCGCGCATCACGGTGCCGCTGCCGTGGATGGTGGTGAACCGCACGCCGGTCGAGGCGATCCGCGTCACCGTCCGTTTCACGGTCTCGCCGATGTCGTAGAGCTTCAGGTCGAGGAAGACGTCCTTGCCCCCGGCGATCAGCTCGCGGACGAAGTCCATGCCGGCCGTGGCGTAGAGCTCCAGGCCAACTTTGTAGAAGCCGATCTCGTTGCCGAGCTTCTCAACCAGCTCGCGCGCCTTCTGGGGCGAATCCAAATCGAGTGCGACGATAAGTGGGTTCATAGGATGCGAATGGGTTTCTCGCCGCGTTCGAGGACGCGGCCAATCAGGCGGGCGGCGGGCAGGGCCGCCAGCAGCGCCGGTACCCCGGCCACCGGGAGCGCGATCAGCAGGCCGCCCGAAGTCTGCGGATCGTAGAGCAGGCTTTCGATTTCCGCCGGCACCTGGCGCACGAGCTCGACGGCGCAGGAGGCGAACTCACGGTTGTTCTTGAGCCCGCCGGTCAGCGCTCCGCGCCGCGCATAGTCGACGGCTCCAGGCAGGAATTCCACGCACGCCGTCCCGATTTCGAGAGTGACGCCGCTGGCCAGCGCCATCTCGCGCGCGTGGCCGATGAGGCCGAAGCCGGTGACGTCCGTGCAGCCGTGCGCCCCGGCCGCGAGCATCGCCTCACACGCCGCCCGGTTGAGTTGGAGCATCGACGCGATGGATTCGTCCACCTCGCTCTGCCCGGCGATGCCGCGCTTGAGCGCCGTCGAGATCACGCCCGTCCCGATGCGCTTGGTCAGCACCAGCGCGTCCCCCGGAACCGCGCCGGAGTTGCGCGTCACGCGCCGTGGATCCACCGTGCCCGTCACCGCGTAGCCGAACTTCATTTCATCGTCGGCCACGCTGTGGCCCCCGATCACGGCGCAGCCGGCCTCGGTCATCTTTTCCGCGCCGCCGGTGAGGATCGCGACCAGGTCGTCGATGTCGCCCTGGGCTGGGTAGGCGACGATCGAGAGCGCCGAAACAGGCGTGCCGCCCATGGCGTAGACGTCGCTGAGCGAGTTGGCGGCGGCGATGGCGCCGAAGGTGGCCGGATCGTCCACGATGGGCGTGAAGAAGTCCACCGTCTGCACCAGCGCGCACTCCGGCGTCAGCCTGTAAACGCCGGCGTCGTCCGACGTTTCAAACCCAACCAGCACGTTTTGATTTGGCACGCGCGGGACGCGGCCGAGCACCTGGTCCAAAACCTTTGGACTCAATTTGGACGCTCAACCCGCCGCTTTGACGTGCGCCGTCAGCTTCTTATCGGACACTCTATTCAGTGTACAGTGGCGTGGGTGGGGCAGGACTCCAGTCCTGCAGCGGGTGTCCACACCGGCCTCGGACCCCTACAGCACGTCCGCAAACCCGCGCTTCAAATGCCGGAAGAACAGGCCGCCCGCGACGAACACCGCGACGCTCCACGCCGCCAGCACACCCAGTTCGCCCAGGCTCGGCCAACGCCCCGTCAGCAGCCTCTCGCGGTAGGCATGCACCATCAAGGCCATCGGGTTCAGGCGCAGCAGGATGCGCGCCCAGTGCGGATAACGGCTCTCGGCAATAAAGATCGGCGTGGTCCAGAACCAGAAAGTCAGCACCACGGAGAGGACCTGCGCGGTATCTCGCAGGTAGACGTTCA
The DNA here is from genome assembly GCA_963841635.1 of Bryobacterales bacterium. Taxonomy (GTDB): domain Bacteria; phylum Acidobacteriota; class Terriglobia; order Bryobacterales; family Bryobacteraceae; genus DASWZN01. The sequence goes on along the minus strand of CAWJDO010000002.1, from coordinate 3,499,867 downwards.
GGCTCGAGACAATCCAGGCCATCCCCACCACGAACAGCCCCAGGAGCAGCATGTACACCGGCAGAAAGAACACCATGGGGCTGAAGTGCCGTTCCCAGACGCCGATGGCAGCCAGCGCGAGACCGAGAGCGATCAAGTGGCTCATCAGCGAAGAGAGGAATATCGAGACCGGTACCACCTCGGCCGGAAAGACCGTCTTGGTGATCAGATTCTGGTGTTCGATGAGCGAGGTCGCGGAGCGTTGCAGCGTCTCCTGGAACAGCAGCCACGGGAGGAAACCCGCGAACAGGAACAGAGTGTAGTTCTGCGTCATTTCCGCGGGGCCGAGCGTGACTTTGAGGCAGAACTTGAACACGAACGTCCAGCTCACCAGCAACACCAGCGGGTGGATCACTCCCCACAGCCATCCGGCCGTCGAGCCCACGTAGCGCTGCGTGAAGTCGCGGCGGACGAGCTGGAACAGCAGGTTGCGCCGCTCCACCAGATTGCGCAGGAAATGAGAGCCAGGGACGCGGGCCATAGACTCGAATTGTACCCGAGATGCGGAGCGGCCATCGCCGCGCGCGGAGCACCGAACCGCGTGCGTAAGCAAGCGGACCCTCAATGCGCTATACTGATAACGACTGGAAGTTGATCCGCAACCCCCTCTCCCCTAATCGGTAGTCGGCTCGCTGGTTCTCCTCCTCACAACCTAAATGAAAAGTTTCTCTGAACTGTCAATCTCCGCTCCCTTAAAGAGCAACCTTAAACGAAATGGCTTCCACGAACCGACGCCCGTCCAGGCGCTGGCCATCGAACCGGCGCTGGCCGGACGCGATCTGGTCGCCACGGCGCAGACCGGCACCGGCAAGACGCTCGCGTTCGTCCTGCCCATCATCGACCTGGTCGCGAAGCTGCCATCGAATTCCGGCGTTCGCGCCGTCATCCTGAGCCCGACGCGTGAGCTCGCCATCCAGATCGCCGAGGCCTTCGAGCAAATGGCCGCAGGCACCTCCGTTCGTGCCGCCGTCGCAGTGGGCGGTCTCAGCGAGCGCCCGCAACTGCAGAGCATTCGCAACGGCGCGCAAGTGCTGATCGCCACGCCTGGCCGGCTGTGCGATTTCCTCGGCCGCAGACTCGTCAATCTCGCCAGCGTCCGGATTCTGGTCCTCGATGAGGCCGACCGCATGCTGGACATGGGCTTCCTTCCCTCCATCAACAGGATTCTCGAAGGCATGCCCTCCGATCGCCAGACGATGTGCTTCTCGGCGACCCTGGACAGCTCGGTCAAATACCTGATCGAGTCGAACGTCCGAAACGCGGTGCGCATTGCCGTCGGTTCCGTGACCAAGCCCATCGAGCAGATCGAGCTGCACCTCTACGAAGTCGAGCAGGATGGAAAGCTGCCTCTCCTCGAAAGAATGCTGGGGCAGGAAGAGGGCTCGTTCCTCGTATTCGCCCGCACCAAGCACGGGGCCGAGCGGCTATCGAAGACCCTCGCCCGCGAAGGCGTGAAGTCCGCCGCCATCCACGGCGACCGCAGCCAGAACCAGCGCAACCAGGCGCTGCGCGGCTTCCAGGAAGGCTACTATCGCGTCCTGGTGGCCACCGACGTCGCCGCCCGCGGCATTCACGTCGAAGGCATCTCGCACGTGGTGAACTACGACCTTCCGCAGGCTCCGGGCGACTTCATTCACCGCGTGGGGCGCACCGGACGCGCCGGCGCGCGCGGAACGGCTTCGACCTTCGCCACCCGCGCTCAGCGCGCCGACGTTGCGCTGATCGAGCGCACTCTGGATACGCGATTGCAGCGCCGTCAGGTCTCGCCCGACATTCCTCTCGCCGACGAAACCACTTCGCCCCAGCCGCGGCGGCACGTGCGCTCCTTCTCGCCCCGAGGCAGGGCCTTCCGCCGCTCGATGTAGCAGCTACGGTTCGGCGTAGGTCACGACTTTGCGGATTTCGGGGACCTCCGTCCCGAGCATGATGAAGTTCCCCGAGATGCTCTCGTCGCCATTCAGCCGGCGTCCCGCCTGCCATCTGCCGTTCTCAAAGCGCCCTTCGTCGATGGTGCCGATGTGGGCACGCGCCGAGGTTAACATCAGGCCCGAACCCGCGATGACGAACTCGTGCGGCGCCGTCTCGATCGCCAGGGCGAATCCGCGCGCATCCTTCTCCGGCTTGACCGAAAAGTCCACGTCGGCCGCCGGCGCCGGCGGCAGGTCCTTCTGCTGATCCTTGTTTGACGGGGGTGGGGCGAACACCGCCCGCAGTCCGCCGAACCGCACCCCGAGTCCGGTTGCCTCTTCGAAGGCCGTCACGGATGCCGCGTTTCCCTCTATTACAGCCGTCACCTTGCCCTCGGCCTGAGCCTTCAGCAGAAGCGGCGCAAGGCCGGCCAGGGTCTCGTAGGCCGTGCCCAGCGCCTTAAAGTCGTGCAGGTCCTCGATCCCGAACGGCGAGTAACCCAAGGCCCGATAGTGCCCGACCGCCCAAAACAAATTCGGCAAGGATGCTCTCGCTTCGGGGATGAACAGCGGGTTGCCGGACCGCACATAGCCCGCGCAAACGCCGCCAAAATCGGCGACGTAGATATCGGGCGCGAACAGGTCGAGCTTCGGCGCGGCCGCGCGCCAGATGTCGAGCATGCCCGTCACGGGACCGCCGCTCGGGTACTGCCCCGGAATGTCCTGCTTCGGCTGCGGACCCAGCCACGCGTTCGCGTACATCGGAATCGCCAGTTCCGCCTTCCCTGCCCCGGCCACCTTATCGACAGCGCGCCCCACGTGCCACGCCATGAAGATCTCGTCCGCGAAGGCATCCGTGCCGAACACTTCGGCCCACGTTCCAGAGGTCTTGAATTCCTGCGCACCCCATACTCTGGTCAGCTCAGGCAGCAGCGCCGCCTTGTGCTTCGCCAGGTACTCCATCAGTTCCGGAGGCACCGGTTTCGCCCAGGCGGCGTCGGCAAGCGCCGAGCGGTCGCGGCTGTCGCCCAGCAGGCCGGTTTCGTTCTCCACCTGCATCATGATGACGGTGTGGCGCGGGTCCACCTCGCGGATGTGGCGCATCAGGGCGCGGAAAGCTCTGGCATCGGCGGCGATGGTATTCTCGCCGAGCGGGCTGAGCGCATCGATCGGCAGCCCCATGAAGCCGGGCTTGCCGGACTTCGTCCTCGCTACGGGGAAGCGCCCGGGATCCCGCTTCACCCACATCGGCACGTAACTCGAACTCGCATTCTTCCAGGTTCCAAACCAGATCAGCACCAGGCGCATCCCGTGCCTGCGCGCTTCGGCGATCTCGATGTCCACGGCGGAAAAATCGAACTTGCCCTCGACCGGCTCCACCAACTCCCAGGAGGCGGTGCCGATTACGGTGTTGAGATGCAGGCCGGCCAGTTTCTCCCAGATCGGCCGCATGTACGCCGCGCTCGATGCGCTGGAGTTGTGCAACTCGCCCGCGAGCATCAGAAACGGCTTTCCGTCAACGATCATCTGGACCGTCTGGCCGGCCTTCCGAAGTGCCGGCAGGGGCGGAACTGCCGTCGGCTGCGCGAGCACCACCGCGGCGCCGCACACGCCCATCAGGAATACTGCGCTGAACCTGTTCATTGGTCCAAGCTATCACCACCCGGCACCGAACCGCGACCGTGAGGGAGCGGACGCCTGCGCGACGCCATTGCGCACGCGCCGAAATGCGCGTATAAGTCGGAGTGGCAGAGCCAGCGTGACGGCACAGCGATCCACGAACGGCGGGCGTCCCGACGCGATCCGCGTGTTAAGCGAGCCGCCCGGGGAGCTCACTCGTGGCGCCCTCGTCCGTCTCGGAGAAGGAATCGGAAGGGTCGCCTACGCTTCGGAGCATTGGGTGGTCAGCCGCGAGCGGCATCCTTCCGAAATCATCGGCCTCATCCTCACGTGGAAGGTCCTGCGCAAGCTGGATCGCCTGGTGCCGGGCCACATCGGCCGGCGAATGCTGGCCAAGCCCGGCAAGAAGATTCGCGCGCTCGGCCTCATCTTCCGGGTCCTCGTGCTGGCGGTCCCCAGAGGCGTGTGGTTCACCAGGCACGCCCGCCACATGTGGCGGCAATATAGCTGGCACGAGAAGCGGGGCCGCACACTTGCCGATGCGCACCTGGCCGGAACCGCACTGGTCCCCGAGCGTATCGAGTTCCCGCCCACGGAAGTGAAGGTGGCGCGCTGGCCCGGATGGCTCATGGTTTCCGAAGCCACGGAGCGCGCCGAGACGACTCTACACGAACGCATCAACGAACTGGCCCGGGCCCAGAGATTCGACGAGATCGAGGCGTGGCTGGTGCGCTACCTGGAACTGCGCCGTGCCGCCTGGCAGCGCGGCGTCTTCTCCCTGGACCCGCACCTGAAAAACTTCGGAGTCACCCAGGATCGCGTGGTCCTGCTCGATGCGGGCGGGCTCACCAACGTGTGGCCGGAGATCGCCGAGAACCTGCGCCGCGACGACGAGCTCACCCCGCCGCACGTCCGGCTGGGTCTGGACTCAACGCTTCGCGACCGGCCCGACATCGCCGACCGCTTCGACGCGGAGTGGAAGGCGACCGTGCGTTCCGACGTGGTCGAGCAAGGCTTCGAGGCGACAGCACCGAACCGCGAGCGTGAGCGGGCGGACCTACCCAAACTCCACAATCGTTGACGATCCCGCCGCCACCTTCACCCGCCCCCGCCCCTCACCGAGCTTCTCGAATGCAATCGCGCGTTGCCCCTGTCGCAGCTCGCGGATCGCCTGCCCCACCGGCGGCCGCAGCACGAACTCGCCGTCAAGCCCCGCATCGAGCCGCGCGGAGACGGCCCGCCCCTGCTCCCACTCGACCCCGACCGTGAGCCCGCCGCGGGCCCGCAGTCCGCGATACGACCCAGAGCTCCACCCCGGAGGCACCGCCGGCAGAAGCGAGACTTCGCCGCCATGGCTCTGCAGCAGCATTTCCGCGATGCCGGCCGTGGCGCCGAAGTTGCCGTCGATCTGAAACAGCTGTCCCCCCGCATACATGTCGAGCAGGTTAATGTTCGTGCTCTGCGTAAGCAACCTGGCAACCGCCTCGCCCGCCTGGACGCCGTCGCGCAGCCGCGCGCGGAAGCAGACGATCCAGGCCGCGCTCCAACCGGTGTGCCCTCCGCCGGAGGCCAGCCGCAAATCGAGCGACCGCCGCGCCGCTTCCATCCACTCCGGCGTCCGCGTCCAGGTGAACAGCGGCGAAGGGTAGAGCGTGTAGAGGTGCGACATGTGCCGGTGTCCCGGCTCCGGCTCGCGGAATTCCTCGGACCATTCGAGAAGCTGCCCCTGGCTACCCTTGCGGAACGGCGCGAGCCTCTTCAGCGCGGCTTCGAGCCCGGCGGCGAAATCCCGATCGCGGTCCAGCACGCGCGTAGCCGAGATGCAGTTACCGAACAGTTCCCGAATCAGCGCGCGGTCCATCGTGCAGCCCGCATCGACGTTCGCCACCTTGTCCGTCCCCGGCGCGTAAAAGGCGTTCTCGGGCGACATCGAAGGGCAAGTGGTGAGCCCGCCGTGGCCGTCATCAACGAGCCATCCCAGCAGGAACTGCGCGGCACTCTTCATGAGCGGCCACGCCCGCCGCGCGAGAAATTCACGGTCGCCGGTGAAAAGGTAGTGCTCCCACAGATGCTCGCACAACCACGGCGCCGCCATCGGCCAGTTGGCCCACTTCGGATCGCCGGTCTTCATGCCGACCGCGTTGCTGAGCCGCCACAGATCCGAGTTGTGATGCGTCACCCAGCCATCCAGGCCGTAGGCGACGCGCGCGGTGTGAGCGCCGGTGTGGCTCAGATCCTCGATGAAATCGAACAGCGGCTCGTGGCAATCGGAGAGATTCGAAACCTCGGCCGGCCAGTAATTCATCTGGACGTTGACGTTGGTGGTGTAGTTCGAGCTCCACGGCGCCATCTGCGATTCGTTCCAGATGCCTTGCAAATTCGCCGGCTGCGAGCCGCGGCGCGAGCTCGCGATCAGCAGGTAGCGCCCGAACTGGTAGTAGAGCGCGGCCAGCGACGGATCGGCCTGCTCCTTGTTCCGCACTAGCCGTTCGCCGGTGGGCAGCGCAGATGCGTCGCTCGCGGGAAGCTCGACCGCGACGCGCCGGAACAGCGAGCGATGATCGGCCACGTGCGCCTCGCGCAGCGCCGCGTAGGATTTCTTCCGGGCGGCTTCGAGCGTGCGCAGGCAGCGCGCGTGCACCTCATCCGCGCCGAGATCGGGCAGCCTGTCGAACCCGCGGAAGCCGGTTGCAGCGGCCAGCAGCAGCGTCACGCCGTTGGCGCGCTCGACACGCAGCCCGTTCGCGCCCGCCGTGACCGATCCCCCATCGGCAATCGCCAGCAGCAGCGCCTCGGCCCGCATGCCCTTGCCCTCGGCGTCGTCGTAGCGCAGCTTGTCGGCAACGTTGCGGTAGCTTGGCTCGGCGTGCGCCGGAGCCTTGGTGGTCAGCCGCAGCCAGGCACCATCGGCCGCCGCGTGGAATGGCATCGGGCTCTCGAACCGCAGCGCGAAGTTCAGCCCGCCCGCCACGCGCGAGTCGAGGCGCAGAACCAGCACCTGGTCCGGCGCCGAGACGAACGCCTCGCGCGTAAACGACGCCGGCCCGACGCGATAAGTAGTCCGGCAGACGGCCGAATCGAGGTCCAACTCGAGACGGTAGTCCTCGGCGCCGGCGTGGCCGTCGAACTCGACCCACAGCTCGCCCAGCGGCTGGTAGCTTTCGGTGAACGGGCCTTGCAGCTTCTTGGCCGCTTCATCGCCGGCGACGTAGTCGCGTTGCTGAAGAATCAGCCGGCGCACTTCGGCAAGCGCGCCCGGCTCGGGTGGCGTGTCGCGCTCGGTGGGGTAGCCGGACCACAGTGTGTCCTCGTTCAGATAGATCCGCTCGCGCTCCACGCCCCCAGTCACCATCGCGCCCAGCCGCCCGTTACCGATCGGCATCGCATCGGCCCAACGCGCAGCCGGCTGCCGGTTCCAGACTTTCATCTCGGGAGCGGGCGTCGTGGCCGCCGGCGGGGCGGTCTTGATCGCCGCCGCCAGCCCCGGAACCGTGGCAAGGAAATCGCGTCGTCTCATGAACTCACCTCAGCTCGATCCGCTGCGCCCGCCCGTCGTCCACGATCTGCGCGCTCTTCCCCTGAACCGAGAACACCAATCGCCGCGCCCCCGGTTGAAAGCTTCCCGCCGCCGCGCCCAGCTCGACCCCGCCGTCCCGATACGCCACCTCCGTGCGCCGCAGCGCGCCCTGCCGGTACGCAACGGTGTTGCCGTCGTCCTCGTAGAGCGAACCGCTGGCGCGCCCCTCCGCGTCCGGGTAGATCTCGAAGCGCAGCGGGTCGGCAGGCTTCTCGCCCACCCAGTTCATCTCAGGACCCGTGGGCAGGATGACGCCGCCGCGGACGAACAGCGGCACCTTCTCGAGCGGCGCCTCCACGCGCATCATGCGGCCGCCGGCAAAGCGCTGGCCCGTCCAGTAGTCGTACCACGTGCCCGCCGGGAGATAGACCAGCCTCGCCGTCTCGCCCGGCCGCAGGATGGGAGCCTCGAGCAACGCGTCGCTCACCATGAACTCATCGTCGATCGTGAGCGTATTCGGGTCGTCCTGGTAATTGAGCAGCAGGGGACGGAAAATCGGCACCCCGGTGCGGTGGGCATCCTCGAGAGCGGTGTAGAGGAACGGCATCAGCTTGTAGCGGAGCTTCAGGTATTTGCGAATGATGTCCTCGTAGTAAGTGCCGAAGCGCCACGGTTCGTGATCGTACGCCGCAATGTCCGCGTGATTGCGGCAGAAGGGCGTGAGAAAGGCCACCTGGTACCAACGCGCCAGCAGCTCGGCGTTGGTGCGGCCCATGAAGCCGCCCGCGTCGGCGCCGACAAATGGCTCGCCCGACAGGCCCAGGCTCTCGAACATAGGAATGCTCAGCGCGAGCGCCTCCCAGGTGGAAGTGTTGTCGCCGGTCCACATGGTGGAGTAGCGCTGTATGCCGGCGTAGCCCGCCCGGGTGATGACGTAAGGCCGCAGGTTCGGCCGCAGCCGCTCCAGCCCTTCGTATGTCGCGCGCGCCTCATTCAGGGCGAACACATTGCGGTTCTGCGCCTGCGTGGTGTTGGCTCCGCCGTCGTAGTAGACCACGTCCGTCTGCGTCTTGCCCACCTGGTCGAGGAAGTCCGAGGGCTCGTTCATGTCGTTCCAGATCCCCGCCACCCCGTGATCCGTGTAGGCGCGGTGCAGGCCTCCCCACCAGCGCGCGGCCTCCGGCAGAGTGTAGTCCACGTACACCGAATCGCCCGGCCACACTTTGCCGTGAAACAGGCTCCCGTCTTTGCGTTTCAGGAAGAAGTTCTTCGCCAGCCCCTGATCGAACACGTAGTAGTTCTTATCGTGAGGGGCCAGCTCGGGCGGGCCGGAAGGCTCGACCCACAATTCGGCAGCCTGAAACTTGATGCCCGGATCGACGATGGTCACCAGCTTCACGCCCTGCCGCAGCAGTTTGTCGGCGAACGCGCTGGGATCCGGAAACCGCTCCCGGTCCCAGGTGAACACGCGGTATTTGTCCATATAGTCGATATCGAGATAGAGGACATCGAGCGGCAAATCGTCCGCGCGGTAGCGCCGCACAACTTCTTCACCCATGCTGGCCGGATAGTAGCCCCAGCGGCACTGTTGATTGCCCAGCGCCCAGGCCGGCGGCATCGGCATGTGGCCCGTGAGCTCCGCATAGCGGCCCAGGATCTTCTTCATCGAGGGGCCGTAGAAGAAGTAGTAGTTCATCTCCCCGCCCTCGGAGGAAAACGCCGCGTATTCCTGCGACGAGCGTCCGAAGTCGAAGTCCGTGCGGAAGCTGTTGTCGAAGAAAATGCCGTACGCCGCCGCGTTCTGCCAGCCCAGATAGAACGGGATGTCCTGGTAGATCGGATCGGTCCCCTCCACGTAGCCCGGCGTATCCATATTCCACATTGAGAACTGGCCGCGACGCTTGTCGAGCCGCGCTGCCTTCTCGCCGAGCCCGTAGAAGTGCTCGTCGAAGCCGAGTTTCTTGGCCGCTGCAACGGCGCCCGACTGCGGATCGAACACCATCGGCCGCTGGTCGGCATTGATCACCGCGTGCGTCGCGGCATCGCGAAACTCCACCAGCAGCGGGTCGCGGTGCAACACCACTTCCAGCTCTCCCGTAGTCAGGTGCAACGCATCCGGCTCTTCCTTGACGCTCCAGTTCGGAGCGCTCCAGTCGGTCTTCGCGATAGCCCAGGAATGATCGCGCGCCGGCAGAGCGTGCCCGAAGGCGGCGCGAACGCGCACGAGGTCGGCCGCCAGCACCCGGATCGCCACCTCGGATCCGTCGCGGCAGGTCAGCGTGATCCCGTCGGGCGCCTTCGTGAAACCAGACACGGGGCCGACGGGAGTGAGGCCGCTCAGATCGATGGCCGCCGCGGGTAGGCACACCGACAGCAGACAGCAGGCGAACACCAGCATGGTTTTCATAGTTGATACGAGGATGTTACGTCGGCGCTCGCGCCGTCAAGTCCCCAGCACCGAACCGGGCGCGTAAGCAAGCGGCCGCTACGGCGTCTGCCGCCCGTGCCCCGCCTTGCTCAGGTGCGCATAGTAGCCGAGGTCCTCGCCAGTGGCCGCCTTGGTGGCGAAGACGATCTGGCCGGTGTGCTGCGCGAAGTGCTCCACTACGTGATAGATCGCTTCGAGCACCGTGACATCGTAGCCCTGGATGCGCAAGCGCTCCGCGAGCCGCGCCGGCGGGACGTCCGCAATGACCGCGCAGGCCTCGCGCACCGTGGCGCCGAGCCCTTCGCGCAGATCTCCCACCCCGGTTCCGCCGCGCGCGCCGAATTCGGCGTCGCGCTCCCGCACGTCCGGTACGCCGCCTACTCCCGAAACGATCCACTGCCGCACATTGCCCGACAGGTGCAAGACCAGGTTGCCGACGGCGTTCTGATTCTCGCCGCCCCGGAACCAGACTTGGCCGTCGTCGAGCCGGCCGAGGCAATCGTCGATGCGCGAAGCCAGTTGGTTCAGACGGCGGACAGAACAATCGAGAAAAATGCACTCCGGTGTGGGCTCCACACCTGGATTATGGCGCTTTCAGCGGTTCCCGGTCAGGCGCGCTTCCCCAGCTTCTTGCGCAGACTCCAGGCCAGTGCAAGCAGCCCCATGCCAGCCATGCCGAGACTTGCCGGCTCGGGCGTCTCGTAGTCGAGCGTGGCAAAGCGGTCGCGACCGCCAACGTTGAAGCTCCCCGTATTGTCGATGATCTCGATACTGAACTTGCCCTTGCTCCCTTGGAGCGCCGCCAGGAACTGCGCCAGGTCAGAGCTGTCCGATAACGTTTCCGTGATGTAGTCCCGGTTGGAGCCCTTGAAGCCCTCGAGTGTGACGTCCCCGCTGTTGCCCAACAGCCAGGGGGTCGATCCCGCCACCAGCAGCTCGATGCTGAAGTTCTTGTTTGAGATATCCTTGCCGTTGTTCGTGTCCCACACCTCGAAGCCGATCTTCAGATCGTCGAGCGACACCATCTGCTTGACTGTCGCCTTCGGAATCGAGTATTCGAACGTCAGGGTCGTGTCCCCGTCCCCGCCGAGCAGATAGGGGCCGTCGCAGGATCCGCCGCCGCTACCGTTACACCCGGCTCTGTTGCCGTCGATCGCCGTGGCACCGGCCAGCGGCACAAAACTAAACACCAGAGCCAAGCAGAGTGCTATCCGGGAAATCATGGTACATCCTCCTGACTTTACGAGTATAAGTGCTGAAACGGTTAAACGAGACACCTTCTCGAAAATGAACGTACTAGTACCACCCCGACCTTGCAGCCCCAGCCTGCCGCAGTGTACGGTAGGAGCGCATGCGCCTCTGGATGCTCTGCCTGTTCCTGGCACTCTGCGGCTGCGGCCCCCGAAGGCCGCCGTCGGTGAAGATCGATCCGGCGCTGGCCACGCTGGTTCCCTCCGACACCGTCCTGCTCGCCGGCATCAGGATGGAGGCGCTACGCGCGACGCCGCTGTACCGGTCGCTGGGATCGCCGGCGGCCTTGTTGAGCGGTACGGGTCTCGATCTCGACAAAGTCTGGGAGATTCTGGCGGTGTCGGACGGCCGCCGCACGGCGATTCTGGCGCGCGGCAAGTTCTCGGACACCGGGCTCGAGCCGCGCCTCGACATCCCGGGGGCAACTCGCACCACCTACAAGGGCTACGCCATGACCGCCACCGACACCCTGGCCGTCGCGTTCATGAACCCCAGCACGGCGGTAGCCGGTAGGCCCGACGCGGTGCGGGCCATTCTCGACGATCGCGGGCAATCGAGCGGCCCGCCGCCCGCTCTCGAAAAGCAAATCGAGCAGATTGGACCCCAGAACCAGATCTGGGCCGTGGGCGCTGGTTCGGCCGAACTCGCCCGGGCCGCGCCGCAGACCGGCAACCTGGCGAACGTGGCCACCGCGCTGCGCCTGATGGAAACGTTTCGGATCGCCGCAGAGGCGGGTGCCGGTGTACGTATCGCGGCCACGGCCCGCTGCCGGAACGAAGGGGATGCGGGGTCGCTCTCGGGCGCGCTACGCTTTTTCGCAATGCTGGCGGGGATCAAGACGTCGACCGGAGTCCACATCGAATCGAGCGGCACCGAAGTGCGGATCGACGCCAACATCCCGCCCGAGACCATCGAGAAGCTGGCCGGGCGGGCTCAGCGCTGAGGGATCTCCACCACCACGTCGCCGCGGACCATGGCCTGGCATGCCAGGCGCGAGTGCAGTGTGAGCCCCTCGGCCATGTCCAGACGGTCGGCCTCGAAGTCGTCCATTGGCGAAAGGTTCCCTTCTCCCTCGCGGACGATCACGTGGCACGTGGTGCAGGCGCAGTTACCACCGCACGAGTGTTCGAGCGCCACGCCGAAATTCAGCGCCACGTCCAGGATCGAGCCGGGCTTGCCGTGTTCGCGGTACCGGAGCTTGCGCAGATCGAACTCGGCGGTCACCGCGTGCGGTAGAAACGTGACTTTCGGCACTGAGAGCGATTATATTCCGCCCCGCTACGGCGCGAAGTACCCGTTGATATCCAAAATCACCTGCGTCCGGTTGGCCACGAACACGTTGATGGCGCCCCCAGTCCCCGCCGGGACGATCGCCGCATTCGCCACCACCGCGCCATCCCAGGAGTTCAACGTCGAAACCAGCGGCTTCCCCGCCCCCGCCGGCCACGCCGTCAGGTATTGCAGCATCCCATCCGGCACCACCGTCACGTTCAGCGAATACGCCGCCGCTGTCGCCGGAATCCCGCAACCACTCGACGGGATCGGGAACGAGCGCGTTTCGCCGTCCTCCATCTTCGGACCTCCCAACGGACCCGCCGCTCCGCGCGTGTCGGCCACCCGGCACGGAGTCACCGGATAGAAGTTCAGCCCGCCCGCTCCGCCCGGAGTCCCGAAGTAGCCGTTCGTATCCAGCACCACCTGCGTCGCATCCTCGGCATACACCGAGATCGCCCCGCCATTCCCCGCCGGCACCAGTGCCGCGTTGGCCACCACCTTGCCGGTCCACGAATTCAGCGTGGAGACGTTGGGCTGCGTCTGCCCCGCCGGCCAGGTCTTCAAGTAGCCCAGGTAGCCGGCTGGAACCACCGTCACATTCATCGAGTAGGCGCTGGCGGTCGAGGGCAAGCCGCACGCACTGGAAGGAACCGCGAAGTCGCGGCTCGCGGCGCCGGTCAGGCCCGGCCCGCCGAAGGGCCCCGCCGCATAGCGCGTATCGGCCACCCGGCACGGCTCGACCGGGTAGAACGCAGAGGTGCCGGCCGAGTCGAAGTAGCCGTCGATGTCCAGGATCACGTCGGTGGGATCGGTGACGTACACGCTGACCGCGCCGTTGAAACCAGCGGGCACGATAGCGGCGTTTGCCACCACGATTCCGCCAAAGGAGTTCAACGTGGAGACCAGGGGCTTATTCTGTCCAGTAGGCCACAGCGTGAGGAAAGACAGCGGCCCCTTCGGCACCACGGTGACATTCAGCGAGTAAGCCTGGGCGCTGGACGGAATCCCGCATCCGCTCTGCGGAATGGCGAACGAGCGCGCCTCCGCGGCCGCCATAGCCCCACCGCCGCCCCGCGTATCGGCGACACGGCAGGGAGTGACCGGCACGAACCGCAGCCCGTCAGCCGAGACGCCGCTCTGCGACACGGTGAAGGTCAGCCCGGCGACAGTGAGTGTACCGGACCGCGCAGCGCCGTTGTTCGGCGCGACCGAGTAGCCGACACTGCCGCCGCCGATGCCGGAGGTGGATCCCGTGAGCGTCACCCAATCGGCCGCGCTCGCGGCAGTCCACGGGCAGCTGAATCCCGCTCTGACAGGGATCGATCCGGTGTCGCCGGCCGGACTGGACGCCGCACTGCCAGAACCGAGCGTGTACGAGCAGGTGTTGTCTCCTTGCGAGACCGTGATCGCGAAGCCTGCCACCGCAATCGTGGCTGTGCGCAGCGTGCCCGGATTCGGCGCCACGGTCAGGTTGATGGTCGCCGGGCCCTGGCCCATGTTCTCGGTGGAAAGCCATGTCGGCAAGCCGGCAACCGACCACGAACAGCCCGCCCCGGTCCGGATCGGAATCGAAACGGTTCCGCCGGTGCCCGAGATGCCCACCGCAGTCTGGCCGACCGAGTACTGGCAGGAGGAATCCACGGGCGTCAGAGCAAAGGCCCTGCGGCTCTGGTCCACAAAATACACCGTTCCGTTCGGGCTCACCGCCACCGCGGCCGGATACACCGCCGTCGCCACAGTCGTAATCACGCCGTTCGGCGCAACGTAGCGAATCGCGTGGTTGGAGGTGTCCGCAATGAAGATGCCCCCGCCTGCGTCCACCGCGACGCCAATCGGCGCCGTCAGTTCGGCGCTCGTCGCCGGACCTCCATCCCCGGTGTAGCCGGCGATCCCGTTGCCTGCCACCGTGCTGATCCTGCCGCTGGGTGTCACCTTGCGAATGCGGTTGTTGTTCGCATCGGCGATGTAGAGGTTCCCAGCCGCGTCGACGGCCAGGCCTCTCGGAAAATTGAGCTGGGCGCTCGCAGCGTCGCCGCCGTCCTCTCCGTATCCCGGGTTGCCGTTCCCCACCAAAACCTTGATGGTACGATTCCTCGCGACCTCCAGGACCTCGTTGCTCTCCGGCTCCGAGACGTAGAGGATATTGGAGGCGTCCACTGCCACCCCGTAGGGGAAGTTGAGGACATTGGGTGTGCCGTCGCCGGCCGCGGTGACGATGATGCCATCCGGCGTGACTCTGCGAATGCGGAAGTTCACGCGGTCCGCGATGTAGAGAGTCCCATCGCTGGCCACCGCAGCCGTCGCCGGGTTATTGAGCGTAGCGCTGATGGCCGGCCCTCCATCGCCGCCGTAGCCATTGGACGAGCTGCCAGCCACCCTGTTGATGATGCCGTCCGGCGTCACCTTGCGGACCTCGTTGCAGTCCACGATGTAGAAGCTGCCCGCGCCATCCGCGGTAATGCCCGTGGGGTTGCAGAGCGTGGCGGTCGTGGCCGGTCCTCCGTCGCCGGTGGGGCCCTGGACTGAGCTGCCCGCTACCGTGGCGACGCTGTAGACCGGCTGGCCCGGCGTCGCCGCCTGAGTAGTGAACGACCAGACGGGCGAGTTGATATAGACGTTGTTGTTTGCTGCATCGGCGCCCGACGCGACAACCTGCCAGTAATAGAGAGTTGCCGGGGTCAGCGGTCCGGCGGTATAGCTCGTCGACGGACCGCCGCCGGCGGGCGTGGGAACATAGGTCCCCAGCGACACGGCATACGAGGTCGCTCCAGGCACGGCGGCCCAGGAAAGCGTGGGTGTCAGAGAAACCCCGGTGGCGCCGTTAGCGGGCGACTGCAACGCAGGCACCGGGAGTCCGGGCACGACGGTCGCGCCAAAGTGCTGAGTAGGCATCGGCCCGAAGACTGTGCTGACGTCCACGCGGACATCGTAGGTGCCACTGACCGACGGGGAGGGCATGCTCACGTCCGCGTACCGGACCGCACCGGGCGGGACATCCCAAAACGCCAGCGACATCGGTCCACCTTCATACGGCGGCGGCGGCGTTGCCCATCCGTACACCTGGAATACCGTAAAGTCGCTGTTGTTTGTCGCGCTGCAAACCATTTTGAACCACGCGCCACTCGTGATCGAAGCAGGAAGCGTGCACGATATGCTTACCGGCTGCTGCAGGCGGGACCAGGGTCCGCTGAACGCAATCGCGTAAGGCTCCGACGCCACACCGGCGAGCGCCGCTTTCTGCATGCTCACCGACACCACCACATCACCCGTGTACGTCGCCGCGACTTGTTCCACGTTCTGGACGCCACGGTCCGAGGCCGCCAGCTGGCCGCCCGTGTCGGTCCGAAACATAGCCAGGCTGATCTGATTGAACTCGGACGTGGCTCCGCTCACGTGCCGGTTCCACGTCGCGCTGGCGCGGAAATCTCCGGCAACCGTCGCTTTGTAAAGCTGCGCGCCGCCAGCCGGCAGACTGCCCGTATCGTACTGGAGCCGCTGGCTGAAAGCCCGATTGAGGTTCGTGAAGCCCCATCCCGAGTCATGCAACCATCCGGCATTGTCGGTGCTGTTGATCAGGATTGCCTTGGCCGCCAGCGCATCGGACACCCCGGCGCTCAGCAGCACTGCCACAGAGCCGGCAATGTGCGGCGCCGCCATGCTGGTGCCCGTGCGTGAGACGAAATCGTCCGCGGTTCCCGGCGTGGAATCCCAGTTGTAGGCCGCGGAGAAGATGTTGGTGCCCGGAGCGGCCATGTCCGGCTTGTACCTGCCGTTGTAAGTCCATCCCTGGCTGCTGCTGGCATTCATGACCCCACGCGATTGCCAGTTCCCGACGGTAATGGGGTTGTAGGCAATCCCCGGACTGCTCAGGGGTCCGCTGGCGAGGCCTTCGTTTCCAGCCGAGATCGTGATCGTCAGCCCGTAACTGTCGATGTACTGGTCAATCGAGCGGCTGAGGTCGTCGTCGTCCGCCCAGATCGGCGAGCCGTAGCTGTAGTTGAAGATCTTCAGCGGAGTGTGCGTGACCGCCCAGTCCAGCGCCGCAACGACGTCGCGAGGATCCGATAGCGCGCCCGAGGAGCTGCAGTCGGACGTCGTCAGCGTCGTGTAGCCGACCTTCAGGTTGTAGAGTGTGCCGATTCCCCTGGCCACGCCCTGGTAGTTGGCCCAGCCCGCCGAGCCTTGGCTCGCGACGATCCCCGCCACGTGGGTCCCGTGACCGAACTGATCCTCCGCCGAGCCGGCGTTGTCCGTGAAGCACGTGTCCGTGCTGCCGTTGGCCAGAAACACCTGGCTGACGATCGAGACTCCCGCGAACGCCGGATGGTTGGTCCTGACCCCGGAATCCAAAATCCCCACCGGCTCCCCCTGCCCCGTGTACCCCGCGTTCCAAAACGCAGGCGCGCCCAGGTCCGGAACGCTGGTGGCCAGCTGCGGGTAGAGCTTCGATACCGCGGACACGCGCGCGACCTCGGGGTCCGCCTCGAGCGCCGCGATTGCGGACGCCGGAATCTCCGCCGCCAGCATGTTGATTCCCAGGTAACGCGAAACGTGAGTGGCCCCGAGTCCCCGCAGCCTGCCTTCGAGAGCATCCTGTTCCGGCCCGACGGCCTGCTCGATGGCCTGAAACGCCTGCTGGCGCGTGCGCAGCACCACGGCCTCCGCGGCTTCCCTAGCCAGGCGTAGTTCCCCGGCGCCCGCCGCCTGGCGAACCCGCGACTCCGCCACTTGCCGGTACAGCGCGTTCGCGCTCTCGGCCCTCTGGTAGATCTCGCGCTGCGGCTGGTGCGCGAGAACGATGAAGACCGGAACCGCGGCCTCCGACTGCGCTCTTTCCCGAACCCGCGGATCAATCTTCGGCGCGGCGCCGGTCGCGGTCAGCCCCGCAGCCAGCCCCAGCAGCACCACCACGGCAATTCGTTTTCTCATGGTCCAAAATACCCGTTGATATCCAAAATCACCTGCGTCCGGTTGGCCACGAACACGTTGATGGCGCCCCCAGTCCCCGCCGGGACGATCGCCGCATTCGCCACCACCGCGCCATCCCAGGAGTTCAACGTCGAAACCAGCGGCTTCCCCGCCCCCGCCGGCCACGCCGTCAGGTATTGCAGCATCCCATCCGGCACCACCGTCACGTTCAGCGAATACGCCGCCGCCGTCGCCGGAATCCCACACGCGCTCGACGGGATCGGGAACGAGCGTGTTTCGCCGTCCTCCATCTTCGGACCCCCCAACGGACCCGCCGCTCCGCGCGTGTCGGCCACCCGGCACGGAGTCACCGGATAGAAGTTCAGCCCGCCCGCTCCGCCCGGAGTCCCGAAGTAGCCGTTCGTATCCAGCACCACCTGCGTCGCATCCTCGGCATACACCGAGATCGCCCCGCCATTCCCCGCCGGCACCAGTGCCGCGTTGGCCACCACCTTGCCGGTCCACGAATTCAGCGTGGAGACGTTGGGCTGCGTCTGCCCCGCCGGCCAGGTCTTCAAGTAGCCCAGGTAGCCGGCTGGAACCACCGTCACATTCATCGAGTAGGCGCTGGCGGTCGAGGGCAAGCCGCACGCACTGGAAGGAACCGCGAAGTCGCGGCTCGCGGCGCCGGTCAGGCCCGGCCCGCCGAAAGGCCCCGCCGCATAGCGCGTATCGGCCACCCGGCACGGCTCGACCGGATAGAACGCATAAGTGCCGGCCGAGTCGAAGTAACCGTCGATGTCCAGGATCACGTCAGTGGGATCGGTGACATACACACTGACCGCGCCGTTGAAACCCGCTGGCACGATAGCGGCGTTCGCCACCACGATTCCACCAAAGGAGTTCAAGGTGGAGACCAGGGGCTTATTCTGTCCGGTAGGCCACAGCGTGAGGAAAGACAGCGGCCCCTTCGGCACCACGGTGGCGTTCAGCGAGTAGGCCTCCGCGCTGGAAGGAATCCCGCACCCGCTCTGCGGAATGGCAAAGGAGCGCGTCTCCGCGGCCGCCATCGCCCCACCGCCGCCCCGCGTGTCCGCAACCCGGCAGGGAGTGACCGGTACGAACCGCAGCCCGTCCGCCGAAACGCCGCCCTGCTGAAGGTCGAATGCAAGACCGGCGATGGTGAGCCTCCCGGAGCGCGCGCCGCCAGCATTGGCCGCCACCGAGTAGCTCACGCTGCCATTGCCAACGCCGGAACTCGACCCGGTGAGCGTGAGCCAGTCGGCCGAACTGAAGGCCGTCCACGGGCAACCGGGGCCGGCTTCCAACGTGATCGATCGGGTGCCGCCCCCGCGCGGCATGATGCCGTTGATGGCGCCGAGTGAGTAGCTGCAAACCGTGTCTGCCTGCGTGACCGTCACCGCCGTACCTGCAACCGAGATGGTCGCCGCACGAAGAGCGTCGGCATTGGGAAACACCGCCAGATTGATCGTCGCTGAGCCCGAACCCGACGCCTGGGTGCTGGCCCAGGAGGGCAGGCCCACCACCGACCACCAGCAACCCGGTCCCGTCTGGATCGAGATGGGGAACGTGCCCCCGGATTGCGGGGCCACCAAGGCGCCCTGGTCCACCCGATACTGGCAGGATCCATTCGACACCGGCGCCAGAACGCGGACGACATTGTTCATTGTGTCCGCGATATAGACGCTGCCGCTCGCGCCAGTCGCTACGCTCGCCGGCAGATTGAGCGTCGCGTTGGTGGCGAGACCCCCGTCGCCCGAGTAGGATGCAGTGCCGTTGCCTGCAATCGTGGCGATCGTCCCGTCCTGCCCCACCTTGCGGACGCGGTTGTTATGGGTATCCGCGATGAGGACGTTCCCACTGCCGTCCACCACCACACCGTTGGGCTGGTTGAGCATCGCCGCAGTAGCAGGACCGCCGTCGCCCGAGTAGCCCTGGCCCGCCGTGCCGGCAAACGTGTGGACTACCCCATCCGGTGTCACCTCGCGGATCTTGAGACCGTCCGCGACATAGACGTCACCGGCCCCGTCCGTGGCCACCCCCATAGGGCTCTCGAACCACTGTCCTAAGGCAAACGTGTTGATGATGCCGTCCGGCGTGACAATGCGGATCCGGTCATTACACGTGTCCGCGATATAGAATCCGCCGCTCCCATACGGTGCAACCGCGTTCGGGCACCCCAACGCCGCGCTGGTTGCCGGACCTCCATCGCCACTGAAAGAACCACAGCCGCCGTTACCCGCTACGGTTGTGATGACGCCGTCGAGGCCGACCTTGCGAATCAGCATTGCATCGTCCGCTATGTAGAGGTTGCCTTGTGCATCAAAAGCAATGCCCTGGGGCACCAACTGAGCGCTGGTGGCCGGACCACCGTCCCCGAGGCCGAGGCGACCATCGCAAAACGTCCAGATCCCGCCGGTGCCCGCAACGGTCGTGATGGTGCCGTCCAGCGCCACCTTGCGTACACGCTCGTTCTCGCGGTCGGCGATGTAGAGGGCGCCTGCCGCATCCACGGTTACGCCCGTGGGCCCGTTGAGCTGTGCGCTCGTGGCTGGACCGCCGTCGCCCGAAAATCCCTTGGTTCCGTTGCCCGCCACCGTGCTGATGGTGTACTGCTTTTGGCCTGCCGCCGTAGGCTGGGTGGTAAACGACCAAGTGGGCGAACCGCTCGATCCATTCCCGTTCTTCGCCACGATCCGCCAGTAATACACGTCCGACCCGTAGAGCACGCTCGGCGCATAGCTGTTTGCCGTTGTGCTGCTAACCGCCGGCGGAGGGACCGTGGTCCCAAGGTATACGTCGTAAGACGTAGCTCCGGCCGCGGCGCTCCAGGTCAGGATCGGCGTGAAGGAAACCCCGGAGGCGCCGTTGGCCGGCGAAATCAGAACTGGCGCCGGAAGCGACGGCTGCACCACCAGCGTGTAGCTGGCCCTCGCGGGCGTTCCAAAGAAGATAGGCACCTCGATGCGAATGGAGTAGGTGCCCGCGAGGGTGGGAGCCGTCAGGCCGATCGTGACCGGCTGTGAAACAGCGCCTGTCTGCAGATCGCCGAAAAAGATCTGAGCCGGGCCGGAGAATCCAGCGGGGAGGGCGATCTGCCCCACCAGCGCGGGCGCCGCGAGGTCCCCGGTGTCGGACGCACTGCACGTCATATGGAACTCGGAGCCGCTCATGATCGAGGACGGCAGGCTGCACGAGACGCCGATCTCGGTCCGGGCCATCGCGCTCCCCGGGACGCTGAAAGCGACTCCGTAAGGCTCCGAGGACACACCCGCGAGCGGCGCGCTGACCATCTCCACCGCCAGCACGGCGTCCCCGGTGTACATTGCATGCACCTGCTCGACGTTCTGAATCCCGGTCGGCGCGGTCGCGATTTCCTCGCCCGTGTCCGCCCGGAAAAGGTGCAGGGCGACGCTGTTGAAGGAGGACGTGCTCCCGCTGACGTGCCGGTTCCAGGTGACTGTGGCCTGGAAGGCGCCGGCCGGGGTCACCTTATAATACTGTTGGCTACCCGCAGTGAGGCTGCCGCTTGCGTAGTTCATTTCCGCCAGCGCCGTGTTGAGGTTCGTGTACCCCCATCCGCCATCGTTGACCCAGAGCCCGAAATTGTAACCGTCAGCCGTGTTGATCAGCACCGCCTTGACTGCCAGCGGGTCGGTGACCCCGGCGCTCTCGAGCAGTGCCGCGGCGCCTGCGATGTGCGGCGCTGCCATGCTGGTTCCGGTCCCCACCAGAAAATCATCGGTCGTGCCGGGTTGGGCGTCCCAGTTGTAGCCGGTCGAGTAGATAGACGTGCCCGGCGCCGCCAGGTCCGGCTTGTCTCTGCCTCCCGCTGTCGGGCCGCGGCTGCTGCTGTTGTTGGTGGCGTAACGGGCAAGCCAGTTGGCGACTGCGATCCCGTTGTAGCCGATCGCGGGGCTGGTTACTCCGTACCCCACCATGCCGCCATTCCCCGCGGCGATCGCGAACACCAGCCCGTAATTATCGATGTACTGATCGATCGACTGCGCGAAATCATCGTCGTCGACCGTTACAGGGTCGCCGAAACTCAGATTGAAAATCCTGACCGGGGTGTTCCGCACAGCCCAGTCAAGCCCCGCGAGCATATCGCGCTGGTCTCCTTCTGCCCCTTCGGATCCGCAGGAGACCGATGTGCTCGCCGAGTAGCCGATCTTCAGGTTGTAGAGCGTGGCGATTCCCTTGGCCACGCCCTGATAGTTCGTCCACCCTGCCGAGCCTTGGCTTGCCACGATCCCCGCCACGTGGGTCCCGTGACCGAACTGGTCCTGGACCGAGCTGGCGTCGTCCGTAAAGCACGGGTCAGTGCTACCGTTGCTCAGAAACACCTGGCTGACGATCGGCACCCCTGCGAAGGCCGGATGGTTGGTCCTGACGCCGGTGTCGAGAACGCCCACCGATTCTCCTTGCCCCGTGTACCCCGCGTTCCAGAACGCCGGCGCGCCCAGGTACGGCACGCTGGTGGCGAGCTGCGGGTAGAGCTTCGTTACCGCGGACACGCGCGCGACCTCGGGGTCCGCGTCGAGCGTAGCGATTGCGGACGCCGGGATCTCCGCCGCCAGCATGTTGATTCCCAGGTAGCGCGAGATGCGCGCGGCTCCGAGTCCACGCAGCCGGCTTTCGAGAGCATCCTGCTCCGGCCCGACGGCTTGCTCGATGGCCTGAAACGCCTGCTGGCGCGTACGCAGCACCACGGCGTCCGCGGTTTCCCTGGCCTGGCGCAGTTCTTCGGCGCCGGCCGCCTGGCGGTAGCGCGATTCCGCCACTTGCCGGTACAGCGCGTTCGCGCTCTCGGCCCTCTGGAGGATCTCGCGCTGCGGCTGGTGCGCGAGAACAATAAAGACCGGAACCGCGGCCTCCGACCGCGCTCTTTCCCGAACCCGAGGGTCAATCTTCGGCGCGGCCGCAGCCAATCCCAAGGCCAATAGTGCGCTCAGCGCAATTCTTTTGCTCATGGCGCGAAATACCCGTTGATATCCAGAATCACCTGCGTCCGGTTGGCCACGAACACGTTGATGGCGCCCCCCGTCCCCGCCGGAACGATCGCCGCATTCGCCACCACCGCTCCGTCCCAGGAGTTCAACGTCGAAACCAACGGCTTCCCCGCCCCCGCCGGCCACGCCGTCAGGTATTGCAGCATCCCGTCCGGCACCACCGTCACGTTCAGCGAATACGCCGCCGCTGTCGCAGGAATCCCGCAACCGCTCGAGGGGATCGGGAATGAGCGCACTTCGCCGTCCCCCATCTTCGGCCCTCCAAACGGGCCCGCCGCTCCGCGCGTGTCGGCCACCCGGCACGGAGTGACCGGATAGAAGTTCAGCCCGCCCGCTCCACCCGGAGTCCCGAAGTAGCCATTCGTATCCAGCACCACCTGCGTCGCATCCTCGGCGTACACCGAGATCGCCCCGCCATTCCCCGCCGGCACCAGAGCCGCGTTGGCCACCACTTTGCCAGTCCACGAATTCAAGGTGGATACGTTGGGCTGCGTCTGCCCCGCCGGCCAGGTCTTCAAGTAACCCAGGTAGCCGGCGGGAACCACCGTCACGTTCATCGAGTAGGCGCTGGCGGTGGAGGGAAGGCCGCACGGACTGGAAGCAACCGCGAAGTCCCGGCTCGCGGCGCCGGTCAGGGCCGGCCCGCCGAAGGGCCCCGCCGCATAGCGCGTGTCGGCCACCCGGCACGGCTCGACGGGATAGAACGCATAAGTGCCGGCCGAGTCGAAGTAACCGTCGATGTCCAGGATCACGTCGGTGGGATCGGTGACATACACGCTAACCGCGCCGTTGAAGCCGGCGGGCACGATGGCGGCGTTGGCCACCACGATTCCGCCAAAGGAGTTCAACGTGGAGACCAGCGGCTTATTCTGTCCGGTAGGCCACAGCGTGAGATAAGACAGCCCGCCCTCGGGCACCACCGTGACATTCAGCGAGTACGCCTGGGCGGTCCCCGGGACGCCGCAGTTGGCTTGGGCGACGGAGAACGAGCGCGTCGAGTTGCCGCCCAGGCCGCCACCGGCGACGCGCGTGTCGGCCACCCGGCAAGGGGGAACGGGCACGAAGCGCAGGCCGTCGGTGGGTGCGGCGAGCTGCATGATCGGCACTATGCTCTCCGTGAAGTTGGGCTGCCCCACCCGCAGGGTTCCATAGCGCACAGCACCCGTGTTCGGCGCGACCGTGAAGCGGAAGCTCCCGCTGCCGTCGCCCCCGCCCGGTCCGGCGACGGCAACCCAATCGGGGGGATTGGAGACCAACCAGGGCCACGGTGCGCAGAATGCCACGCTGACCTCGACCGTTCCGCCCGCCGCAGGCACGATCGCTGAAGCGGGACTAACGGCGAGAGCGCACCATCCGTCCGCCTGGGTGATGCTGACCGCCGCGCCCGCGATCGAAAGAATGGCGGTGCGGAAATAGTCGTTGCTGGCGGCCACCGCGAGGTTCACGGTGGAAGGACCTCTGCCAGACGACGGCCCGGTGATCCACATAGGCAGGCCCGAAGCGCCCCACCAACACCCCGGTCCGGTCTGGACCGAAACGGGGAACACGCCGCCCGCGCCGGGAGCGGCAATGGCGCTCCGGTCAACCCGGAACTGGCAGGACGGCGGGTTCGCGGGCACCACCGCGCGCACGCGGCCATCGTACGGCTCGGCAATGTACAGATTGCCGCGTTTGTCCACGGCCACTGTCCAGACGCTCATCCCGGCACTGAGGGGCGGGCCCGCCTCGCCCGATAGGACATTGCTGCCGTTCCCCGCAACGGTCGTAATGATTCCGCCCGGAGTCACCTTGCGCACCCGCCCGTTCCCGCCATCCGCAAAGTAGAGGTCCCCGCCGCCATCGAACGCCAGGCCGTTCGGCCAACTGAGTTGGGCCTCTACGGCGGGACCGCCATCTCCCGAGAAGCCCGACGTCCCGTTGCCTGCCACCGTGGTGATGACACCGTCAGGAGTCAGCTTCCGGATCCGCGAGTTCCCCGTATCCGCGATGTAGACGGCTCCGGAAGGATCCACCGCCACGCCCTCCAACGAGGAGAGCTGAGCATTCTTGGCCGGGCCTCCGTCGCCCGAATAGCCGCAGGTGCCGTTGCCCGCCACGGTGCTGATGAGCCCGTTGGGAGCCACTTTGCGGACCACGCAGTTGCCCATGTCCGAGATATAGAGGTCCCCTAGGGCGCTCACGGCCAAACCGCCAACCACAGCGATCTGGGCGCTCGTGGCTGGCCCTCCGTCGCCCGAGTATCCCGAAGTGCCATTGCCTGCCAGTGTGCTGACGGTGTGATCCGGCGCGATCCGCGCAACACTGCTACCCGACGCCACGTAAAGGCTCCCGGAGGCATCCGTCGCGATCGGTCCCACGTTGGGAAACTGCGCAACGGTGGTGATGATGCCGTCCGGGGTCACCTTACGAATCGTTCCGATCCCGTCCTGGAGATAGAGATTCGCGGATGCATCTACCGCAATGTCGTACGGGTAACTGAGCTGTGCGCTCGTGGCTGGCTCACCATCCACCATGGGGCCGCTGCCGCCGCCCGCCACCGTCACGATGATTTGATCGGATTGGACCGCCGCCCGGGTGGTAAATGACCAGGTGGCGGACGCGCTGGCGCCGCTTCCGTTCCGGGCCACCACGTGCCAGTAGTATTGGGTTCCGGGCAACAGAGTTTCGGGCGTGTAGCTGCTTTCCGCCGCTGTTGCGAACAATGGGGGCGGCCACGACGCCCCGAAATACACGTCGTAGAGGGTGGCTCCCGCGGAAGGCGTCCAGGCAAGGGTGGGCGTCAGCGACGCACCGATCGTGCCGTTCGCAGGCGAAACCAGCGCCGGCGCAGGCAGCGCCAGATGTACGGTCGTGGTCGCGCTACTCAAGGCGTTGAATGCCGGAAGGCTGAGGTAACGAGGCGTCGTGATGTTCCAGCGGATGGTGTACGTGCCCTCAGTGGCGGGAGCGGTCACGGTCAGATACGAGGTAGCGGTCGCTCCAGGCGCAACGTTGTTGAGCGGCGTTTGAGATCCGTTCGTAAACCCGAGAGGCAGGGTGACCTGAGCGGTCGGCAGAGGCAACGGCAGATCACCGTAGTTGCTTACGCTGCACGCCACCGTGAACTGCGAGCCCGCGGCGATCGAGGGCGGCACATCGCAGGACGCGACGATCCTGGGGCCGATGACCGGAACCGCTGGCGCGCTGAAGGCGATGGCGAACGGTTCGGAGGCCACGCCCGCCAGCGGCGAGTTCATCATGTTCACAGCCAGCACCACGTCGCCGGTGTAAGTCCCGAACGCCTGAATCACGTTCTGGCGGATGTTGCCGGAATAGAAGTAGATTTCGTCGCCGGTATCCGCCTGAAATAGCCGCAACGTCGCATCGTTGAGACTCGGCGTGTCCCCGCTGACGTGGCGGTTCCAGGTGAGGGTCGAGTGGATGTTGCCCGACGCCGCCATCCTGTAGAATTGGTAGCCGCCCGACCCGATAGTCCCCGTGATGTAGTTCAACTGGCCCAGCGCCGTGGTGAGATTCGTGTAGCCCCACCCGGCGTCGCCCTGCCAGGGCCCTTGGTTATCGGCGGTGTTGATCAGCAGCGCCTTCACCGCCAATGGGTCTCTGACCCCTGCGCTTTCGAGCAGCGCCGCGGCGCCCGCGATGTGGGGAGCCGCCATGCTGGTCCCCGTCATGCCTATGAAATCGTCGCTTGTCCCTGCCGAGGCGTCCCAGCTGTATGACGTGGAGGTAATATTCGTGCCTGGGGCCGCCAGGTCCGGTTTGTACCTGCCACCAGCGGTGGTGCCCGTACTGCTGGTGGGATTGATGGTGCCGCGAGACTCCCAGTTCGCCACCGTGATCCCGTTGTACGCGATCCCCGGGGTGGATACGCCGTAGCCCGCCACGCGGCCGTTCCCGGCAGCGATCGCGAACACAAGCTCGTAGTCATCGATGTACCGATCGATCGACCGCGCGAAATCGTCGTCGTCGCCGTGGGCCACACTGCCGAAACTCAGGTTGAAGATCCTGACCGGGGTGTTGCGCACAGCCCAGTCGAGCCCCGCCAGAATATCTCGCTGGTCGCCTTCAGCCGCGTCGGGTCCGCAGGAGCCGTACACAGTCGCCGAGTAGCCGACCTTCAGGTTGTAAAGTGTGCCGATTCCCTTTGCCACGCCCTGATAGTTCGCCCAGCCCGCCGAGCCTTGGCTCGCCACGATCCCCGCCACGTGGGTCCCATGGCCGAACTTGTCCTGGACCGAGCTGGCGTCGTCCGTGAAGCACGGGTCCGCGCTGCCGTTGGTCAGAAACACCTGGCTGACGATCGGCACCCCTGCGAATGCCGGGTGGTTGGTCCTGACGCCGGTATCGAGAACCCCCACCGATTCTCCCTGGCCCGTGTACCCCGCGTTCCAAAACGCGGGCGCGCCCAGGTCCGGCACGCTGGCGGCCAGTTGCGGGTGGAGTTTCTCCACCGCGGACACCCGCGCGATCTCCGGGTCCGCCTCGAGCGCCGCGATTGCGGCGGCCGGAATCTCCGCCGCCAGCATGTTGACTCCCAGGTAACGCGAGATGCGCGTGGCTCCAAGTCCGCGCAGCCTGCCTTCGAGAGCATCTTGCTCCGGCCCGACGGCTTGCTCGATGGCCTGAAACGCCTGCTGGCGCGTGCGCAGCACCACTGACTCCGCGGCTTCCCTGGCCTCGCGCAGTTCCGCGGCGCCCGCCGCCTGGCGGTAGCGCGATTCCGCCACTTGCCGGTACAGCGCGTTCGCGCTCTCGGCCCTCTGTAGAATCTCCCTCTGGGGCTGGTGTGCGAGAACGATAAAGACCGGAACCGCGGCCTCCGACTGCGCTCTTTCCCGAACCTGCGGGTCAATCTTCTGCCCGAACGCCGCCGCCGCCACTGCGATCGCGGCCACATGCCCGGCAATCCTCAAAAGGCCCATGTTTCGGATGCGCATATGTCCCCGGCGCAACGCGTTCGACTCGAAATTATACCAGCACTGCAGGCAAAATGATCTTAATCATCCAAATCACCGCTCGGTTCAAAGGCGTTACTCGCGCCACCAAGGTTACGCCCGCCGCCAGCCACGCCGCCCCATCCGCACCGAACCGCGCGCGTCAGCAAGCGGACAAGCCTTCGACCACAACCGCCTCTGCCCACCCCTCAATCTGCTAGACTTCGCCTGATATGGCAAAGGGCGAGTTTCAGAACGCAAAACGCGATCAGTCCAGCCTGCTCGCGCCGCTCGAGAAACGGGCCCTGCTGTGGCTGGCGCACCGGATGCCCGAATGCGTGAATTCAGACCACCTGACGGGGCTTGGATTCGTCGCCATGCTGCTGACCGGCGTCTCCTACTGGCTGGCCCGCTGGAACCGCGCCGCGCTCATTGCCGGAATCGTGTGCCTGGCCCTCAACTGGTTCGGCGACAGCCTGGATGGCACTCTGGCCAGGGTCCGCAACCGCCAACGCCCCCGCTACGGCTTCTATGTCGACCACATTACGGACTCCATTGGAACCACCGCGCTGCTCGGCGGACTCGCGTTTTCCACCTTTATGAGCGAATGGATCGGACTCTGCCTGTTAGTCGTTTTTCTTCTGATGTCTATTCAGTCCTACCTCGCCACTTACACCCTCGGCACTTTTCAGCTTTCATTCTGGAAATTCAGCCCCACCGAGTTGCGCGTCCTGCTGATAGCGGGTAACATCGCGCTGCTCGCGCGCGGTCCGATGGCGCGACTCGCCGGCCGGACCTTCCTGCTGTTCGACATCGGAGGCATCGCCGGGATCGCTGGCATGACCGTCATGCTGATCGTCTCGACTCTCCGCACCACACGGACCCTCTACCGCCTTGAGCCTCTCGATAAGCCCGCCCGTTCGGAGACCGAGTGAGGATGGCTCCCAGTGGCCCAATTGCGGGCCCGTATTTGATCCCGGTCAAAGAGGACCCTGAAATCCGATGAGTTCCGGCGCCCTCAGTTTGCGCTGGCTCAAATTCAACCTGGTCGGCGCGATCGGGTTCGTCGTGCAACTCGTCGCGCTGAGGATTCTCCACGGCAGCCTGGGGATGAACTACCTGGTGGCCACTGCCGTCGCCGTCGAGATCGCGGTGCTGCACAACTTCGTGTGGCACGAGCTGTACACCTGGCGCGACCGCACGCGCCAAACCAAGGGCGGCACCGTGGGCCGCCTCGTCGGGTTCAACCTGACCAACGGGGCTTTGTCCATCCTGGGCAACCTGGTGATCATGCGAGTATTGGTCGGGCGGCTCGGCATGAACTATCTGGTAGCCAACGTGCTATCGATCCTGGCGTGCTCGTTAGCCAACTTCGCGGCCAGCCACTGGCTGGTCTTCCGAGGGCGCGAGCGCGGTTGAGCCCCTGGGACCGATGCACTCTCGCCCACATCTCCCGTAAAAGCTTTATAATCAAAGGCGCTCTTAGTCGTGGGTGATACAATACTGACATAGCTCCAGGAGGAGGAACTTACCTTGGGAACCCCAAACTATTCTGCCCCGCCACCGCCAGCCGGCGACCACGGATGGAACCTGAAGACCGCGATCCTTTTCGGCGCGGTTATCGCCCTGCTGTTCGCAACTATCTATCTCTTCATCGAACTGGATCGCACCCAGTCCGACTTCGTCAAATTCCGTGACACCACGCTCTCCGAGATCGCCCGCCTGCGCGAGTCGACCTCGGTGACCACGGCCAATAGCCAAAAGAGCCTCAAGACCATGCGCGAGGAGCTCGAAGCCGCCCAGCGGCAGGCCTCCATCGCGGTTGGCCAGGCCAAGACCGAAGCCGTCGAGAAGGCCCGGCAGCTCTCTGCCGCCGTCGCCGAAGAGCAGCGTCGCCAGAATGCCAAGCTGTCCGGCGACATTTCCGAGGTCAAGCAGGCTACTACAGAGGCGTCCACCAAGATCGGTGAGGTCTCAACCGACGTCACCGGCGTAAAGTCGGACGTGGCAGCCACTAAAGAGCAGCTGGCCAAGACCGTTGCGGATCTGAAGCGCGTCAACGGCGACATGGGTGTCATGAGCGGCCTTGTAGCTACCAATGGCAAGGAGCTAGACGCCCTGAAACAGCTCGGCGACCGTAACTATTTTGAGTTTAACCTGGGTAAGACCAAGGCGCCCCAGAAGGTCGGCGACATAGCGGTCATGTTGAAGAACGCCGACCCCAAGAAGAACAGGTTCACCATCGAAGTCATCGCCGATGACAAGAAGGTCGAAAAGAAGGACAAGAACGTGAACGAGCCGCTTCAGTTCTATGTCGCCAAGGCCCGGCAGCCTTACGAACTCGTGGTCAACGAGGTAAAGAAGAACCAGATTGTCGGATACCTCGCCACGCCGAAGGTGCAGCAGTCGCGCTAGCTGCCGCCCTTCGGCACCGAACCGCCAGCACCGAACCGCGACCGTGAGGGAGCGGACAGGCTGCAGGGTTTCAGCTTAACGCCTTCTAATCTCCGGGGCGGATCGTAAGGTCCGTCCCGGTAAAATCTGCTCGCCCGCCCATCGGAATTACACGCCCTCCCCACTTCCCAGCCCTGCCTCCAACAGTTTATCCCTGCGCCGCCGCGGCCTCCGGATTGCTTCTTCTGGCCCCCAGTGCGTACTTCCAAGACCGTAGTCCACTTCGCCGCAGCCGTCGCGCTGCTGCTTCTGATGGACGCCTACACGATTCGCGAGATCCGCAACCTGAGAGCCGAAATAGCAACCGCGGAGCGATCCATAGCACCCCACGCGGCCGAACTGCGCCCGGCCCCCCACCCCGTCACCCATCCCGTGACGGAACTCGCCAGCAAAACCGCGCCTACTCGATCGGCAGCGCGGAAACCAGAAACTTCCCCGGCCGCTGAATCTCGATCTTGAGCTTCTCTCCCAGCGACAGGTTTCCGCTCAGCGTCAGGTCGTAGTGGGACCGCAGCACCTCGAAGATCCGCGCGCCCGGCGGGTCCTTCATGCTCTTGTGCATATCCCGCAGGCTAAAGGACGCCCCGCCCGTCTGCCGCGCCAGACCCTCGAACAGCGAGCGCTCGGCGCCCACCAGGTAAACCGGGTAGATCGAGACGGCATTGCGGCGCGCCAGCTTCAGAACCTGTTTGTCGTTCATCCGGCTGTTCCCTTCGAGGCCGGTGGTCAGGATCACCAGCACGCGCCGGAACGTGGCCGCCTCAAAACCGCCATCGATCGCCGCGTACAGCGCATCGAGAACATGCGGCGAGTTGCCGTACTTGACGCCCCCCAGTGCCCGCTTGAGAAGGTCGTGGCTCGAAGTGAAATCCTGAATCAGGTCCGCCGCCGAGTGGTAGGAGACGATCGCCATCTGCTCCTTGGCCTGTAGCTGCTCGATCATATTGCTCGCCAGCGGCCGCACCATTTCCCCCACCGAGCTGGTGTCCAGCAGCAGCATAACGTCGATCGCGCTCGCGGCGAACTGCGCGTCCTCGACCGCACGAGGCGTACGATCGTCGAGCACGCTGAATTCACCGGCCTTCAAATCGGTCACCGGCTTCCCCGACTTCTCCTCGATCACCGTCACCACCAGCTTGGTGGATCCGAGCACCGGCACGACCATCAGGGTAAGCGAGAGCATCCAGCGCCACATAGCTCCACTCTAGCCGCAACCACCCCCCGTTGGGCGGACGTGGGTCAATGCGCAGTGGTCGTGGCCGCCGTGCGCACGCTTCAGCGTGCCGCTGTTTCCTATCGGCGTTTATCGGCGTTCATCGGCGGCTAGCAATGTCTTTGACTTCGCCGCCCTATTTCAGCACCCTCTTCAGCGTGGCGCTTCCGCCAACCGCCTCCATTTTGCGTCACAGTGAAATCATGGGCGAGCTGATCGGCCGGACGGCGCTGGTGACCGGGGCCAGCCGAGGCATCGGAGCTGCAATCGCGATGGCGCTAGCGAGCGAAGGCGCGGCGGTGGCCATCAACTATCGGGAGCGCGCTGCCGCGGCCCAGGAAATCGCGCGCCAGATCGTCGCCGAGGGCGCCCACGCACTAACCGTGCAGGCCGACGTCACCCGATCCGCCGAGGTGCAGCGGCTGGTCCGCACGGTCGAAGCCGATCTCGGCCCTATCGACATCCTGGTAAACAACGCCGGCATCGCCCGCGTGCAGCCCATAGATGAGGTCACCGAGCAGGACTGGGACGAAGTCCTGTCCGCAAACCTCAAATCTTGTTTCCTGGTGACGCAGGCCGTCGTGCCCGGCATGCGTGCGCGCCGCTGGGGGCGCATCATCAACTTGTCCTCGGTCGCAGCGCAAACCGGCGGAATGGTCGGCCCGCACTACGCGGCATCGAAGGCCGGCCTGCACGGCCTGACGCACATCTACGCCTCGGTCCTGGCGCCGGAAGGGATCACGGTGAACGCCATCGCGCCCGCCCTAATCGACACCGAAATGGTGCCGGACGCCTTCCGCGCGCGCAAGGACCTGATTCCCGTGGGCCGCCTGGGCACAGTGGAGGAAGTGGCCGCCGTCGCCGTCCTGCTAGCGGGTAACGGCTTCATCACCGGCCAGACCATCAACGTGAACGGCGGCCGCTACATGAGCTAGAACCTATGCGCCTCCCGAAACTCGCCGCGCTATCTGCACTCGCGATCGTCGCCGCGCTCGCGCAAGAGATCCCTGTAAACTACCCCACCTTGCACGGCAACCGCTTCATAAGCATGTCGCTCGACAGTTTCCCGGAGCACGTCTACGAGGTCAAGGATCACGGTGTGGCCGTCAAGATGAAG
Organism: Bryobacterales bacterium; assembly: GCA_963841635.1. Lineage (GTDB taxonomy): Bacteria > Acidobacteriota > Terriglobia > Bryobacterales > Bryobacteraceae > DASWZN01. The sequence continues at coordinate 3,468,171 of CAWJDO010000002.1, read as the reverse complement.
GGCCTCCGCCTCGGCCAGTTCCTGCGCGCGGCCGGATGGGGACGCACCGCGCGAACTGAGGGAACAAGCTACCAGGTCCGCATCCAGGGCCGCGGCCGCGCGGCGACCTTCGACCTCGCCGACGTCGAGCACGGTTCTTTCCGCAAACAGGTCCTGCTCATCCGTGAGCGCGATGGCAAGCGAATTCCCTGGGACGACCGCCCGCTTCTGGTCGTGATCGACGAGAATCTCACGGTCACCGAAACCATCCGCGGCGTCCTCAGCGTCCGGGTATTCTAGCGTGGTCCGCCGTAAACTCCGTCGCCCATAGGAACTGGAGGCAAACCCGGGACTGGCTCGAATTTCGCCGCACTTGCGAAATTCGTGCCTGTCCCACCCCGGGTCTTCCGCCAGTCATACTGAGCCACCACACTCCCTACACACTCGTGAAACCCGCCCGCGCCAGGCCGCGCTGCGCCTCCGGGTTCTTCATAAACGTGTTCCACACAAATCCGTTCCGCAGGTTCTCCGCCATCAGCAAAGTGATCCCCGTATCGATTCCAACCACATCCGTGTCGTACCACCTCTTCAGGGGATTGAACGCATTCACCAGCCCGTACCGGCTCCACGCCGCGTTGCCGTAACGGCTCTTCATATTCTTGAGGACGCGCAGGCAGGCCTGGGGCTGAAACGGCAGCGAGCCTCCGGCGGCGCTCGGCACCACGGTGCCGTCAATGGGACCTATCTCAGGAGGCCCGCCCCACACCACGTATCCGTGTTGAGAGTCCGAGGCCGTGATGCCCCACAGTTCGTCGCTGTAATCGGGGAATCGCTTCCCGAACTCCACGCAGAAGCGGCGATGGACCTCGGTGGCCGTGACGGAATTCTTGAAGTAGTCCGCATAGCGATCCCGCTTGCCGCGGAAGTCAAACCACGCCTGCGAATACTGATGCACGAAAAGAGGTGCGTAGGACCCGATATACCGAAGCCCTTCGTATTCGAAAATGGTCCTCTTCCAGGCATTCCAGGTCTCGACCGGCAGCGGATGCGAGGAAGAGCCCAGCCCGAGCAGGTACATCATCATGTGCTCGCTGTAGTAGTCCCATCGGTAAGGCAGGAACCCGGCTTCCGGCATCCATCCATGCGGCAGCAGCGAGGTGTCTTCCGAGAGCCACGTCCAATCGATCCGGTTGAAGATCTCATATGCCAGGCGGGTTATCTCGGCGTACCGGAAGTGTTCGCGGCAAGTGAGCACTCCGCACAGCAGGATGGCGGTGTCTACGGAAGACACTTCCGAATCCCAGGTTCGTTCGCCCGTGCTCAGGTTGGCCCAATGGAAGAAGAACCCGCGGTGGGTCGGCATCTTCCGCGCCAGGAAGTACAGGGACGCGACGGCACGCTCTCGCGCATCGCGCAGCGGGACCCAACCGTTCTGCTCTCCGATCGCAAGCGCCGTCAGGCCGAAACCCGTGGCCGCGATGCTGGCGACCACGCCCTTGTCAGTAGCGCGAACGTTGCACCGGTCCTTCACCAGGCCGGTTTGCGGGTTGGCCTGCTCCCAGAAGAACTGGAAATTCGCCTTCTCCATATCTTCCAGGAACTGGTTGTCTTCGGGTGTCAGAACCGCGGGAGCGGAGGAATCGGGCGCCGCGCCAAAACCGAGCGGCGCCGCGGCCGCGCCGGCAAGCATCTGGCTCAGAAGCCTGCGACGCGAGAGCACGGGCGATCCCAGATTGTCTTCGCCCACGCTTTCAATTTAGAACAGGGCGGCCCCCGCGCGGGGCCGATGTGTCATAAACTCGGGGCGTGGGGGCGTGGGGATCTGGCCGGCGAAAGGCTGTCGGGATCGCAGTCGCTGTTGCCCTCGGCCTTCTTGCGCTCGTACTGAAGCTGGAATTGCCCCTGATCAAGGGAGAGAGATCGATCGCCGGCGCCGTCCTGGTCGCGAGTGCCGACCCGAGAAAGCAACTGCCCGTCCCCGACGCCGAGATCTCGGCGCGAGCCGGCGGCAGGATGGCCTACGCCCGGTCCGACGCGTCGGGGCTCTTCCGGTTGAACTGGCGTGCCGGTGTCTGGCCGGGGGAAACGCTCACCATCGATTTCCGGCGTCCGGGCTACCAGCCTCTCGAAATCACGCAACGGGTCGGCAACCAGCTCTATATCGCCCGGATGACGCCCACCCCTTCCGCCGCGCCGCTATCGCAGGCGGCGGACATCTCCGTGGCGGACGTTCGCGTGCGGTATTCCGTGAAAGCCACCACCACGGTTGACATCGGCAGCACGGCCAGAACCTTTGAGGTCGTCAACACCGGCAACGTTCCTTGTAACGACCGGCCACCTTGCTCGCCGGATGGCAAGTGGAAGGCCGCGACCGGGTCGATATCGCTAAACGCCGGCGATGGCCAGGCCTTCCAGAATGTCAGAGTGTCCTGTATCTCGGGACCTTGCCCCTTTACGAAAGTGGAGACGGCCGGGCTAGACAGTGGCGGCCCCAAGATCGACGTTGCCGTTCGTGCCTGGAGCGACACCGTGACTTTCCTGGTGGAAGCCGAGGTGGTCCACACCATGATCGGCGACGCCATTCGCGAAGCGTACCCTTCGATCTTCGGCTCGGAGTTGACGTTCACCTTGCCTCCGACCGGCGAGGGGCCGAGCATCGAAGCGGAGTTGAACGGACTCGAGATCGTGTTTCCGCTGGGTCCCGATCTCCGCCTTTCCTGGGCCGCCTGCACGGTGCAGGCCCCTTCGAACGCCACCCGCCTTTATAGCTGCAAGCTCAAGCCGGGATATCGATTCCGCTAGGCGTGCTGCACGCTGAAGCGTGCGCCACATCGGGCTCACTACAGGTCCTGGTTGACGAACGGCATTTCCTCGTCCGCGTGAGCGCTGTCGAAATCGATGCCCGTCTGTACCGTGCCGCCCGCCACCGGCACGCCCACCCGAGTGCCGAAGTACGACGCCACGTCGTTGCGGAAATCGTACAGCAGCACCAGTGTCTCGCCGTCCGCCGAGGCGAACGTGAAGCCTGCCGCGTCCAGATCGATGACCGTCGCGCCCGCTGTCGTGAGCGCGGTGGCCGCCGCCTCGAACGCGTCCAGCACCGGCGCGAGCCCTCTTGACGGTCAACCAGCGTTTTACTTACACTCGCGCTATGCCACGAAAAGTCATCCTTGCGTTCGGAATCAGCCTCGACGGCTATATCGCGCGGCGCAACGGCGACCTCGATTTTCTCGTCATCGACAAGGAAGGCGAACGAGTGATGGCAGACTTCTTCTCCAAGGTCGACACCACGATCATGGGCCGCAAGACCGCCGCCGGCTGGCTGAAAATGCGCGAGCGCGGAGAGATACCCGATACGCCGGGCATGGCCAACTACGTAGTGTCGCGGCGCTGGAAACCGGGCAAGCGAGAAGGATTCGAAGTGGTAAGCGGATCTCTGACGTCTTTTGTGAGAAAGCTAAAACGCCGCCCGGGGAAAGACATCTATCTGGGAGGTGGAGGCGAATTGGCCCGCAGCTTCCTGCGAGAGGATCTGGTGGACGAACTTTTCATCGGACTCGGTCCCGTACTGTTGGGCGATGGCATCCCCGCCTTTCCAGGCAAATTTCCGCAGCGCGGCTTCAAGCTGACCGAATCGAAGTCCTACTCGAACGGATCGGTCGGGCTGCGCTACGAACGGCTCCGGACTCAGGCCGGCCGATGATCCGCATTCAGGGGAAGATCAAACTCGCCCCCGTCCATCCGGGCGAGATTCTGCGCGAGGATTTCCTGGCGCCGTTGCAACTGTCGATCAACGCGCTGGCGCGAGCGCTCCGCGTGCCCCCCAACCACGTCTCCGGCATCGTGAACGAGAAGCGCGGCATCAGCGCCCGAATGGCTCTCCGCCTCGCCCGCTACTTCGGAACCTCGGCCGAGCTTTGGCTTGGCCTGCAGCAGGACTTCGAACTGGACGTCGCCCGCGACACCGCCGCTGCCCAGATCGAGAGATCGAGAGAGAAGTCCGGCCGCGGGCCAGTTAGCCGCACCTCCGTGTCCACGGCTCACGTCTGCAGGTCGGGCGTGCCGTCAACTTGAGTTGGGGGCGACGTGCGAATTGGGCTTCTCACCGGCGCGGCGCAGGATCCTCAGCGCGCCGAGTAAATCACCTTTGAAGGCAGCCGTTCAATCGTTCCGTCGGACTTTACCAGAAGAGTCCACCGGAGCAGTGTGGGAGTACCTCTCGGGGGCGGGTCGCCGCGGGGAGTCGTAAGCTCGAATCCGTTGAAAGCGTACCCCCGCACCCTCACCCCTTCGCTTGTCGGTTCGTACGTCGTCTCCAACTTCAGTTGTGCCGTTCTCGATCGAAATTGACGCCACCAACGTTCAAGTTTTCGCTCCCAGGCATTGTCTTGCTCATAGGGGGAATAGGCAGACTGAAAGTTTTGCTGCACTACATCTCGTAGCAGTCGTAGGCTCCTAATTTCGTTGGCGTCGGACTCACCCACCACGAGTTCGAGGTAAAGCGCGACGAACAAGATGGGCTCGGACGAATCGGGGTGTATTTGTTCGTCCCGCGCGAACTCCTTGAATATGTCCGCCTTCCTCTCTCCGGTAAACCAATAGGCCTTTACCAAGGCACGATCCACAGCGACGATTCCGTAGTCGCAGCAGTCCATCGTAACTTGAGAGGTCAGGGTGGGTTTGCCGTCCTTCTCGACAACGTAGTCACAGGCATCGCTCGCAACGCGGGAGAAATATACGGAACTGTTCAGGTGATTGCCGACGAGGGGATTCTTCCGAAGGCTGAGCACAAAGCCCTCGAGGCGCTCGTTGCGGTATGTGCTATAGCAGGGTTCTGGATATACGGACCGTATCGCGGCCGTCGCAACGTCGCGCGCCTTTTCGTCGGTCAGCCAAGCCGTTGGCTGACCAGCCACAGTTTGAAACCCAAGCAGCAAAAAGGCTGGCCATGCGCCGAATGTGGCTCTCACGTAACTTCCGTACCCCGCATGAAGAGGATAGCACCTTGAACTATCCTAATTGGCCTTCTCGCCAACAACTGCCGATATCATCACGACCGGTGCAGGGCCAACCGATCCATCCGGACGAAAAGTCCCCATCTCCGAGATTGAAGTCCCCAGCGAAAGGAACAAGTAGATACCACTGTTCGGCCCTTCTGCCGTTCGCGGGTCCAAACACGGCAAACCGGAGCGTCGATGACACCGCCTTGAGCCGCCCCGCCGTCAGTTCAACGCCGGCTTCACCGCCCCATCCGACCGCCCGCCAAGAACCCCCGCCCCATTCTCCTGGTCCTTGTACTGCAGCTGATAAAGCTTCCAGTAAATCCCCCGCCGCCCCAGCAGCTCCTGGTGCGTTCCCGACTCCCGCAGGCTCCCCTTGTGCATCACCAGAATCCGGTCCGCCCGCTGGATCGTCGAGAGCCGGTGCGCAATCACGATCGAGGTCCGCCCCTCCACCAGGCTGTTGAGCGCCTCGCGCACGCGAATTTCCGTCTCCGTGTCCACGCTCGATGTCGCCTCGTCCAGAATCAGAAACGGCGGGTTGTGCGCCAGCGCCCGCGCGAAGCTGATCAGCTGCTTCTGTCCCGTCGACAAGCCGCCCCCGCGCTCCCGCACCGGCTCGTCAAATCCCGCGGGCAGCGATTCGATGAACTCCAGCAGGTTCACCTGCTCCGCCGCCGCCGCCAGGTTGTCCGCCGTGATCCATTCCGTTCCCAGCCGGATGTTGCCCCCGATCGTGCCCGAGAACAGGTGTGGGTCCTGCAGCACCACGCCGAAATGCCGCCGCAGGTCGGCTGGGTCGAACTCGCGTATATCCACGCCGCCCACGCGGATCGCTCCACGCTGCACATCGTAGAACCGCAGCAGCGTGCTGATGAGCGTGGTCTTCCCCGCTCCGGTGTGCCCCACCACCGCGATGGTCTCGCCCGGGCTGATGGCGAAGCTCACGTCGCGCAGCACCCACTCCTCGCCCTTGTAGGCGAACCACACGTGATCGAACTCCACCGCCTGCGGCCCCGCTGGAAATGGCCGCAGCACCGCCGGCGCCGCGATCTCAACCGGCGTATCGAGCAGCCCGAAGATGCGCTCCGCCGCGGCCGTGGCCGACTGCAGCAGGTTGTACTTCTCGCTCAGGTCCTGTATGGGCCGGAACAGCCGCATGCCGAATTGGAAAAACGCCACCAGCACGCCCGCCGTCGTCGCGCCCTCGCGGATCCGAAAGCCGCCATACGCCAGCACCGCCGCCAGACCCAGCATCGACAGAAATTCCACCGCCGGGAAAAACCACCCATAGGCGATGATGGCTTCCTTGAACGCCTCCATGTGGATGCGGTTGATCTCCTCGAACTCCTGCGAGCTTCTCCGCTCCCGGTTGAACAGCTGCAGCACCGTCATCCCCGTCAGGTGCTCCTGCAGGTAGGCGTTGATGCGCGCGATCGCCACCCGTATGCGGCGGTAGCTCTGGCTGGCGCGACGCCGGAACACCACCGTCACCGCCACCACCGCAGGCAAAATGGCCGCCAGCGTCAAGGTCAGCGGAACGTCGAGCTCCAGCATCACCCCGAAGACGAAAGCCAGCATCAGCACGTCGCCGAGAATGGTCACCAGTCCCGACGCCAGCAGTTCGTTCAAAGCATCCACGTCGGTGGTCACCCGCGTCAGCATCCGCCCTACCGGCGTGCGGTCGTAGAACGCGAGGTCGAGTCGCTGAAGATGCGCCATCAGGTCGCGGCGCAGGTCGAACATGGCCTGCTGACCGGTCCACTGCATGATGTAGGACTGCGAGAAATCCAGCACGAACATCGAAACCAGCGTCAGCAGAAAAAGGAGAGAAATCTGCGCGAGGCCGGTCCACGGATCCGCCGACAGCCACGGATCGAGCGCCGTTCGCCCGTGCGTGGGAAGCAGGTAGCGGTCGACAGCGATCTTGGTCAGCAGCGGCCCGGCCACCTGCAGAACCGAGAGCAGCAGCAGCAGCACCAGCGAGCAAGCCACGGCCAGCCGGTAAGGCCGCAAGTAGGAGAAGAGGCGCCGCATCAGGCGCGCGTCGTAGGCTTTGCCGAGGACCTCTTCTTCCACATTCCCAGAATAGCAGGGGGTCGCGCGAATCCCCTGCCCGAGGTGTCCTTACGGCTGCGGGGTAACCGACGCCAGCGTGGCCAGCATCGTGTTAGCGTACTCCACCGCCTCCCAGAACGCCTTCTGCAGCACGGGAACGTTGATCCCGGTGCGCAGAACCGTGTCGAACTGGCCCTGTTCGTAAGCCGTCACCGCGTCGAGCACCACCCCCAGCTTGCCTTCTCGCGCCAGCAGCGCGGCCTTGATTTCGGCGCCCAGCGGAAGCGGCTCGATGATCGAGGCCATCGGCATGTCGAACATCGAGTCGAGCGCCGAGAGCAGCCCCACGAAGTACGCTTCGCCGCGCTGGCAGCCCACGAAGGACGCAATCAGCTCACACGTCCGGGCCCGCTGCAGCGCATAGTCCAGGTAGCCGCTGGGACAGTTCTGGTTGCCCGCCAGCACCAGCAGCGTGACCCATCGGAAGACGAAATCCAGGCCCAGCATCGTGATGGCCTGAACCGTGGAATGCAGCTCGTAGGTGCGCTGGTACAACGCCGAGTTCGCCAGCTTCAGCAGGTTGTACGTCAGCACCGCGTCCCGCTGGATCACGCTCGCGATGGCGGTGACCGTGCTGGCGGAATTGACGCACTCGGAAAGCAGCGCCAGAAGCGACAGCCGGTTCGACGGCGCACGCTTTCCGCTCAGCGTCTCCGGCCTGCGCAGGTAGTATCCCTGAAACAGATCGCAGCCCCAACTCCGGCAGCGATCCAGCTCCTCCTGCGATTCCACCTTCTCGGCGATGATCCGCACGTCGTAAGCCCGCACCAGCTCCAGTTGCCGGCGAAACTCTTCCGGAGTCATCGCCCGCACGTCGAGCTTCACGAAATTCGCCAGCCTCAGGAACGGAGCGGCGCTCTCGGCGTAGACGAAATCGTCCAGCGCCAGCCGGTAGCCCCGGCTCTTGAGCTTCTCCAGGCACGCCACCGTGCTGGTGGTGATACTCACGCTCTCCAGAACCTCGATCACGCAACGGTCGGGAGGAATCAGCGGATCGACGCCCAGCAGCGGCTCGCTGAAATTGATGAATACCGGGCGTGACGGCGATACCGTCTGCAGCCCGATCTCGAGAAATGCCTTCAACATCACCTCGGCGCTCGCCCGGTCGCCGTCCGAGATCACCGCTGTGGTGTCGCGAGCCGCTCCCCGGTAGAGCAGTTCGTAGGCCTGTATCTCGCGCAGGCCGTCATAGATAGGCTGCCGCCCCAGATAGACCTCCGAGACCAGGCTCGCCCCCGCCGGCAACCGCGATGCTTCCCTCGGGACGATCGGCATCCCGCGTCCGCTCGAGTCGCCAACCCGTCTTACCTCCGAAGTGCGCGTGCTCAAGAGTATGCCCTCGCATCCTTATCGGCACATCGCACAGCTTCTTGAGCCCACAGCACCGAACCGCGACCGTCAGGGAGCGGACCCCTCTCCCGCCACCGTCTCCAACGTCAGCGCCAGCCCCTTGGGAAGCTCCAGAAAGCCACCCCAGAAGTCCATGGGCTTGCGCGGGTCTGTGCCGCGCACACCATTCGCGGCCTCCCGCGGCAATCCGGCCGGCACTCGATACCCCGCCCCGCACCGGATCGCCCCGGCACGAAGCCTGATCAGCCCGCCGCTGCTGCGCACCTTCGTGAAGCGCAGCCCCAGCAAGTCGTAGGGCTGGAGAGTCGCGCCGCGGGTTTCCAGCAGCACGATCCGGCCTTCGATCACCGCGCCCTTCGGGACCACGATTCCGCCCTTGAACTTCGCCTCCTTACGAACCTCCGCCGTGACGACATCGCCTGCCGCCGCGCTCTTCCTGTCGATCGGCGTCGTCAGCGCCACTTCCAGAATGACGCCCCAAGGCAGCTCCGCCGCGCCGTCGCTCTTCTTCGCCACCTGCCCGACCGGCCGGTCTTCAAAGGAGATGTTCGATTCCGCCAGAAACTGCCGGCATTGCGTAAACCGCGTAATGGTCCGGTTCTCCACGCCGCCGTCGCTGACCAGCCGCACATCGGTGGCTCTGGGCAGCAGGAAGCTCCCCGCTCCGACCGCCACCACGCCGTAATCGATCGCCAGCCGTGCGCTGGAGGTGTGCAATTGCGGCGGAATGCCGTCGGTTTCAATCTCGACTCGTGAGAGCTCCAGCGTTTCCGGATCCACCCAGAACGAGCCGTGAAAACCCACCACCGCCGCAACGCCGTTCCGGCTCAACTCGTACCCCGAACTTGCCGGAACCCGGTAGTCGTAGCGGATCGCCGGCTGGATGGCCGCTTCGAGTCCGCGATCCGCTTATAGGCGGCCGCGTCCAAGCCGAAGATGTGCGACAGGAACCCGGAGAAATCGCCGGTCTTCGAAACGCCGTGCCCCACGGCCTCCTGTAGGTCCCGGCTGTCGAACCGGGTCCCTCCTGGCCACGCGAACTGCTCGTGCCCCTCGATCACCGCCACTTCGAACCGCAGCCGGTCGCGAACCTCGCCGGTCGCAAAGTCGTCGCTGTACCAGCGCCGGTCCACGGTCTCCAGGCAGGTGTAGTTCGGGGTGCGGACCGTTCTCTCGCCGACGCGCGCGCGGATCCGCAAAATCTCGTCATCGCCGCCCCCAGCAGCGCCAACCGCCAACGCCACCATCGCCCACACCGCCCGCGTCATACCCGCCATCTCACCACCCAGGCCATCTCAGCACCGAACCGCGACCGTCAGGGAGCGGACCATGCGGTATCCGTCTCCAGCGTCAGCGCCAGGCCTGGCGCCAGTTCCTCGAAACCGCTCCAGAAAAGCATCGTGGCTTGCGAGTTGACGTAGCGCGCGCCTCCTACCCAACCTCGCCCTATGAACCCGCCGCGATAGCCCGTCCCGCAGCCCACCAGCCGCGCGCTCAGGCTGACCTCGCTCGTGCCAAAGCGGACCCTGGTGAAGCGCACCGCCAGCGCGTCGGCTGGCTGCGTGGAGCCTCGGCTCTCCAGCAGTACGATGCGGCCTTCCACAATCGCGCCCTGCGGAATGACCACTCCGTTCTTGCTCCTGATTTCCTTCCGAACCTCGGCCTGCACCAGGTCCCCCGTCGCAGCGGTCTTCCGTACGATCGGCGTCGCCAGCGCCGCTTCCAGAATCATCCTGGGAGGCAGAACCGCGCGCGCGTCGTTCTGTTTCGCCGCCTGGTCCACGGACTTCTCCTCAAACGAAATGCTGGATTCCGCGAGGAACTGGCGGCATTCGGAGAACCGCGTGCTCGTGCGATTCTCCAGCTTGCGATCCGTGACCGTGCTCACGTCGGTGAACTGGGGCAGCAGGAAACTGCCCGTCCCAACGGCTACCAGGCCGTAGTCGATGGCGATTTTGACGCTGCGCCTTCTAAATGCCGGCGGAATGTGGTCGGCGTCGAGCTCAACGCGCGTGAGCTCCAGCCTTTCCGGATCCACCCACAAGGACCCGTGAAACCCAACCGCCGCCGTCACCCCGTTCTGGGTGATGGTGTACCGTGAGCTTGACTGTGGGACTCGGTAGTCGTACCGCATCGCCCGGCGCGCGCCGGTGGCCTCCTCGCCCACGCGTGCGTAGGTGGCGCCATAAGGAGCGAAGATGGCGGACAAGAATCCGGCAAAATCGCCCGTCTTCGTCAGTCCCCGCCCCAGGATGAACTGACGCTCGTGGATGTCCAGCGGACCGCCCCCTGGCCAGGCGAACTGCTCCAGGCCCTCGACGACGGAGACTTCAAACCGCATCCGGTCCCGAATCAGGCTGCGCGAGTCGTCGTCACCCGCGTACCAGGACCGCTCGATCGTTTCCAGGCAGGTGTAATTCGGAATCCGCGCCGTCCTCTCGGCGACCCGTTGGCGGATCTGCGAAATCGGGTCGTCGCTCCCCGCCGCGACGCCGGCCGCCAGCGACAATATCAACCACAAACGCATAAGGTCAGAACCGGACTCCCACCAGGACCGCCACCTGATTGCGCTCCTGGAAGTCGTAGAACAGACCCTTCCGCCAGCGTGTGTACCGCACCTGCGGCGCGATCTTGAGGAAAGCCGCCTTGATCTCGATACCGCCTCCGACCAGGAAACCGGCGCCCCATTGGGACGAGTTGATCGCGGTCGTGACGATGCTGCAGCAAACTGGGCCCCCGAAGCCTGTGTCGGTGCCCGAAGTGTGGGCGCGGTCGAAAGCGAAGCCGGCCTCGACGAAGGGCCGCGCAACGTAGGGCAGCACTATGCTCTTGAAACGATATTTCGCGAAGACAGGAAACTCCAGGTGCCCGATCTTCGCGTCGGCGTGAAGCCCGAAGCTGTCATCGAAAGAGTACGAAAATCTTCGGTACAGCGCGTCCACACCCACCGACAGGTTTGCGGGGAGCGCGAGCTCGACGGTTGCGCCGGCCGTCCATCGTGGCGTGTCGATGCTGCGGCCGTCAATGTCTCCCAGGCCCGTCACTGGCACGCCCGCCTTGATCCCGAACGAAAACGACTGCCCGCACAGTGGCAACGCGCATAGCAGAAGTACAAAGGAGCATTTCATTGGTAGATTATGGCGCGGTACCAGCTACTGCTGCTGGCCCGTTTCCATGTAATCCCCTTTCAGTAGGGTCGGGAGCTGGCGCCGCTTGCTCCGCAGGTCCGGCCTATCCATTGCTCCCCGTTTCCTCTGGGAGTGCCTCATTAGCCGAACCGTGAGCCGGTTTCCAGTTCCCGCCACGTCAAACCCAGCGTGCGGATTTCCCGCACTGGGCTTTCCTGCTTGTTTCACGTCAACGTTTATGAGACCTATCATGCCGGATTGGCTTTCAGCAGCGCCTCTGGCCGGTGGACCCGGTACTGCTTGTACAGCCCGAGTTCCCCGTAGAGCCACTGCCTACTCCACCGCTGCCAGCCGAAACCCTTGCGCTGCCGGGCGCGCATCAGATGCCGCCGGACCTTCTTTTCCACCCAGTCTTTGACAAACGAAAAGCACCGGCTCGAATGTCCCACCGCGAAGTAGTTCACCCACCCCCGGAGAATCGGGTTGATCAGTTCGACCACCCGCTCCACCGGTTGGCTGGTAAACCGCCGGAAGATCTCCCTGAGCTTTTCCAGCAGCGCCGTCCGCTTCTTCAGCCTCGGCGTGTACTGCGGCCGCCACACCCCGCTGTTGCTCAGAGTGCGACGGAAATCGAAGCCCAGGAACGCAAAGGTCTCCCCTTGCGCGAGGTCCACGATTCGGCTTTTCTCTTCGTTGATCTCGACCTGCAGTTTGGCCAACTCCTCCCGTAGCCGCCTTTCCACCGCCTTCAGCAGCCAGTCATGACGGCGATAGGCGTCAATCAAGATCGCCAGATCGTCTGCGAAACGTGCATATTCGACGTAGGTGTACTTGCCGCAACGCGTGGTTGCTTTCGCCCTTTCCAGCATCCGGTCGACCTCGGTGAGGTACAGGTTGCTGAGCAGCGGCGAAATCACCCCGCCCTGGGGAACGCCTTGCTTGCCGGTTACGGTCAGCATCATCTTCAGCAAGTGCATCACCTGGGCATCCTGGACCCTCCGCGCCACTTTGCTTAACAGAATCGAATGCTTCACGTTATCAAAGTAGGCGCGCAGGTCGATGTCGATGACCCGCGTCTTGTATCCGACAATGGCTTCCGCTACCCGGTTCACCGCTTGATGAGCTGTCCGCTTGGGCCGGTATCCATACGACCCTGGTTGGAAATCAGCCTCGAAAATCGGCTCCAGGATGAGCTTCAGTGCCCCCTGGACCACGCGATCACGGATCGAGGGGATCGAAAGAACGCGGACCTTGCCCCCGTCCTTCGGAATCTCCTTCCGCCGTGCCCGCATGGGACGATACGTCTGTGCTACCAGTTCATCCCGTATCTGCCCGAGAAAACCCTGCACCCCGCTTTGCTCGATGGCTTCGAATGTGACTCCATCACTGCCAGGAGCCCCGTCATTGGCCTTCGCGCTTTCGTAAGCGGCCTGGAGCGTCTCCCTCTTGCAGACGTGGACGTACAAACCCCAGAAACGCCAGGCTGGTTCAGCCTTCGCCTTGACGTATAGGCTCTTCCTCAGGTCCTGCAAACCAATGGGTGCCTTTGTCATCTCACCCTTGCCTTCCGTCTTGTCAGAGCCATTGCAATCAGCAGGACTCCTTCGCTCCACGGACATTACTCCGCTTCACCGCTACTACGAGTCCCTCCGCCACCCTCTCGCCTTCCACCGATTTCCCGGGTTCTCCGGTTATACGGCTTCCCTGCTCCGCCGATTTCGCGACGGGACGAGGAGGGCTTCTCCAGTTGCTTAGCGCGTCCTTGCCATCGTGCTGCCGCTCTCACCCCGCCAGAGTGGCGACGCCGCTTCGGTCAGTCTGCGGCGCCCCATGCTGCCTTCGCCCTACGGTTGCGGGCTCGGCCCCTGGGTTAGCATTTTCGAGGCCACCACTGCGTTCACTTTCGTTACGGCCCGATGACTCGCCGCCATCCCTTGGACGGCTTCGTCGATAGGTTTCAGGGATTCCGTTTCCTTCCTCCCTGCTATCCAAGCTACGAGGCTTCTGACTCTTGCCTCGGTGGGTCTGTCCCCCGCTGAACAACGCCAGCCTTCGCTGGACACACAACCGTGCATGCGGTTTTCCCGCACACGGCTTAACGATGATCTTCTAGGTGCGGCTTGCGCCGGGTACTTCACCGTGCCCATCAACTTGTGCAAGCCCATCCCGTAAAGCTGATCGCCGGTGAATGGTGCCCGCTTCGTCGCTCTTTGCCCGCCCCGCCGATACTGCCATCGTCGCAGACTCTGCACCACGAAGGTGTCCATCTTGTTGAACTCCCGGTCGGCATTTCCCGTCCGGAAATAGTTCCCCCAGCCGCGAAGCACGGGCGTCAGTTCCGCGATGATCCGCTTCACGTCTTTCCCGCTTTGCTGCTTGCTGGTCAACTCTCGCACGCGCTCCCGAAGTTTCTTCGTCGCCTTTGGGCTCGGCCACCGCTGCATGTAATGCTTGCGAGGGTTTCGCTGGATGCTCCGCTTCTTGCGAAGCGTGCATCCCAGGAATACGAAGCTCTCCCGACCGCCTCTCAAGTCCACCAGCCGCGTCTTCGCTGGATGCAGTGTCAAACCGAGCCGGTCCATCACCAGCCCGATCCGCCGGAGCGCTTCCCTGGCCCGTGACTCCGTGCCACATAGGGCCACGAAATCGTCGGCATACCGGACCGGTATCCCAAGCTGGCTACACCGCGCCGCCCAGATCCGATCCAGTTTGTTCAGGTAGATGTTGGCCAGCAACGGCGAGATCACTCCGCCCTGCGGGGTCCCCGCCAGCGTTTCCCTCACCGTGCCGTCCTCCATCACTCCGGCTTCCAGCCATTGGCGGATCAACTTCAGCACCCTTCGATCCGAGATCCGCTCCTTCACCAACTCCATCAGGGTTTCCCTCTGGATGTTGTCGAAGTAGCCTTGAATGTCCGCATCAACGACAAAGTTCAAGCCCTGGTTGCCCGCTACGCGGATTGCTTCCAAGGCCTGGGTCGCACTCTTCTTCGGACGGAATCCGTAACTGCACGGCTGGAAATCCGCTTCAAAGATCGGTTCGATCACCAGCTTCGCCGCCATCTGCACCACTCGATCCCGCACCGTCGGTATTCCCAACGGCCGCTGCTTCCCATCTGCCTTCGGAATGTATCGCCGCTTCACCGGGGAAGGGCGATATCGACCTGCCCGCAGCGCCGCTTCGATCTCCGCCAGAAACACTTCCACGCCTCGTTGTTCGATGGCCTGGATCGTCTCGGCATCGACCCCCGCCGCGCCACGCTTGCTGCGCACCCGCCTCCACGCTTCCCGCAGAACGTCACTCCTGTAGATCCGGTCGTACAGCGCGTGGAACCGTCGTGTCTTACTCCGCTTGGCACACACCCATAGCTTGCGTTGGAGTTCTCGTACTTTTTCATCGGGGGTGTTGGCCGTCTCCGGCATGCCCTCGCACTTACCTCCTGGCAAGCGTGATCAAAGCAAGGCCCCTTCCCTCCAGCGCGTTGTCTTGCACGCCTTCATCGGTACTACGGACCTCTCGGACTCCCTCCTGGCTCCGTGCGACTTCAGCCATCCGGCCTTATACGCCCGGTCTTTGCCTGACGAGGCTGCCAGGGAGGGCCTCTCCTGTTCTACGTTGCTCTGTCCCAACGTGCCAACGCCTGAGACCCCGGAGAGGTCCAGCATCCCTTCCGGTCCAGGATGCTGTCTGTTGCCTTCGCCGTGAAATGAGCGGCTCGGCCCTCTCGAACACCTTTCGGCTGATAATTTGACGAGGCTATTGCGTTCACGAATTGTTGCGGCCCGCTGGTTTGCTCCCCTCTTTTTCAAGGGCTTTCGACACTCCGCTTGGCTCGGTCGGATCTCTCCTTCCGGCTGGAGTCTGCTACCGGGCGCTCCGGCGCTTACCCGGACAGGACTTGCACCTGCTAGAACAACGCGTCTTTCAGGACGCACCATCCGAGCCATGATACTCCATATCCATGCCAAAATATACGAATGAACGAAGGCATCGAGAATATCCGCAAGAAGGGCAGCCGCATTATCGCCGAGGGCACCCACATGCTCCCCGCCGCGGCGCTCATGATGGCCGAAGGCGTCATCCATTCTCTGGACGATCTGAAGAAGCCGTTTGTTACCGTCATCAATTCCTACACCAACCAGATCCCCGGCCACGCCCACCTCGACCAGATCGGCGCCATCGTGCGCGACGAGTTGAAGGCGCTCGGCTTCAACGTCTGGTACGCGAACGTCGGCGGAGCCATCTGCGACGGCATCGCCATGGGCCACTTCGGAATGAAGTATTCCCTGGCCTCGCGCGAGCTGATCGCCGATCAGATCGAAACCATCATCGGCGCGCACCCCTGCGACGCCTGGATCGGCATCGCCAACTGCGACAAGATCGTCCCCGCCATGTACAACGCCATGGTGCGGATCAACATCCCTGCCGTCTACGTCAGCGGCGGCCCGATGCTCGCGGGCGAAGGCAACACCGACCTCATCACCGTGTTCGAAGGCGTGGGCCGCCACAGCGTCGGCAAAATGACCGAGGTCGAGCTCCGTTCTCTCGCCGAGCGCGCCTGCCCCGGCTGCGGAAGCTGCTCCGGCATGTTCACCGCGAATTCCATGAACTGCCTCGGCGAGGCGATCGGCCTGGCCCTCCCCGGCAACGGAACCATTCCCGCCGAGCGTTGGGCCGACGGCCGCCGCTCCACCGAACTCAACCCCGTGCGCATCGAGCACACCAGGAAATCCGCGCACGCCCTCAAGCATTGCCTCGAGCAGAACATCCGCCCGCTCGACATCGTCACCGAGCAGGCCCTCGTCAATGCCTTCGTCCTCGACATGGCCATGGGCGGATCCACCAACACCATCCTCCACGCCCTGGCCCTGGCTCACTCCGCCGAAATCCCGTTCAAGCTCGACCGCCTGAATGAAATCTCCGCGGCGACGCCGAATATCTGCAAAGTGTCTCCCAGCCGTCCCGAAGTGCACATCGAACACGTCCACCGCGCTGGAGGCATTCCCGCCATCCTGAAAGAAATCGACCGCCACGCGCACACCGGCCTCAACCTCGGTACGCCCACCGTCACCGGCCGCCTGGTGGACTCGGTCGCCTGCGCGCCCGATCCCGACGGCGACGTGATCCGCCCCGTCGACAAGGCATTCTCCAAGACCGGCGGCCTCGCGGTTCTGTTCGGCAACCTGGCCCCCAAAGGAGCGGTAGTGAAGGTGGCCGGCGTAGCCGCCGACATGATGGAATACGAAGGCGCCGCCCGCATTTACGAGTCGCAGGAGGACGCCCTCCGCGGCATTCTCGCCGGCCAGGTGAAGGACGGCGACGTCGTCGTCATCCGATACGAAGGACCCCGCGGAGGCCCCGGCATGCAGGAGATGCTTTCTCCCACCGCCGCCCTCACCGGAGCGGGAATCCGAGCCGCCCTCATCACCGACGGCCGTTTCTCCGGAGGCACCCGAGGCCTCTGCGTCGGCCACGTCTCTCCAGAGGCCGCGGCCGGAGGCCCGATCGCGGCCATCCGCGAAGGCGACCGCATCTACATCAACGCCAAAACCTGCCGCCTCGACCTGAAGGTGGACGACGCCGAAATCTCCCGCCGCCTGGAAGCCCTCCCGCCCTTCGAGCCAAAAGTGAAGCGAGGCTGGCTGGCCCGCTACCTCCTCCACGTCACCAGCGCCGACACCGGAGCCGTCTTCGAAATCTGAGCAGTCTGCAAAATGGGGACTGGACCGAATTTCGCCGCCTCTGCGAAATTCGTGCCTGTACCCGATTTTGCCCTTCCCAACTCCCGCGCCCCCGCCCACCCCAATCTGAGAGAATCTTTTCCAGAGGCATGGAACCGACCGCCATTCGTGAATCTCGCAAGCAAGTCAACTACAGCCAGCAACTCGCCGAGAAGGGCTGGTACCACAGCTTCGAACTCCCCGACGGCACCGTGATCGATGGAGTAGTCGCCCTCGCAGCACAGAAAGAAAGGTACGCCCTCTTCCCCATTCCCGCCGACCTCACCGGCCACCGCGTCCTCGACATCGGCGCCTGGGACGGCTGGTTCGCCTTCGAAGCCGAGCGCCACGGCGCTTCCGTGACCGCCGTAGACTGCGTCGATATCCCCCACTTCCGAGAGATCCACCAGAGGCTCCGTTCCAAGGTGGATTACCGCATCACCGACCTCTACGACTTGCCCGACGCAAAGCTGGGCCCCTTCGACACCGTCTTCTTTCTAGGCGTTCTCTACCACGTCCGCCACCCCCTGCTCGCCCTCGAAATCGTCTGCCGCTTGACCACCGAAGTCGCGATCGTCGATTCCTTCGTCACCGACGCCGAAACCTGGCAGACCCACCCCGACCACCTCCCGTCCCTCGAGTTCTACGAAACCGGAGAGCTCGGCGATCTGGTTGACAACTGGTTCGGCCCCAGCGTCTCTTGTCTGATGGCGCTCTGCCGGTCCGCCGGCTTCGCGCGCGTCGATCTGCTCCAGGCCGCCGGCAACCACGCCATCGTGGCCTGCCACCGTCATTGGGAGCCGCCTCCCGCCGACGCCAAGCCCGCCCCGCAGTTGCTGACGGCCTACAACTCCCGCGGCTTCGGAATCAACTTCCACGGACGCCGCGACGAGTACCTCTCCTGTTGGTTCCACTCCCCCGCCCCCGCGATTCGCCGCGACGACCTGCGCCTCGAGGTCGGAGGCTTCGGCAGCCCGGCCCTGTTCGTCCGCCGCGAAGAAGGCACGCGCTGGCAGGCCGATTTCATGGCCCCGCCCGGCCTCGCCCACAGTTGGAACGCCGTGCGCCTGCGTCTGGCCGACACCGATTTCAGTAACGCACTCAGGATCGCCGTCGCCATGCCCCTTCGTGGGAGCCAGCCGCGCATCGAACGCGTCTGCGACGGCGTCACCTGGGACTACAACCGTATCGACATGGCCGGCGGAGGATTCGTGAGCTGCTGGGTGACCGGCCTTCCCGAAAACTGCGACCGCGTCAACACCCGCGTCTTTCTGGGCGCCTCTCCGCTCGAAGTCGATTGGACCGGAACGGCGGACGCCCACGGCGAAGTCCAGGTCAACGCCATCGTCCCGCGCGATTTCCCGCGCGGCGAGCATCCGTTTCGAGTGGAGTGCGCCGGCGTGAGTTCGGCGCCGGTTCCGCTGAAGATCGAGGGCTGAAGATCGAGAGCTGTATATCGAGAGGTGATGAGTGCCATTCACGCTGGAACGAAAAGCTGCGTTAGTCACGGGCGCCGCCCGCGGCATCGGTCGGGCCATCGCCACGCGCCTCACCGCCGAAGGCGCCTCCGTTCTCATCAACGACCTGGATGAAGAGGCCGCGCGCGAAGCCGCCGCTGCCCTGCCCCGCGCCCAGCATCTCGCCGGAGACGTCACCAAACCAGACTTCCCCGAGCGTCTCGCCGCCGCCATGATCGAGCGCTACGGCGCGATCGACATCATCGTGAACAACGCCGGCTACACCTGGGACAGCGTCAT
Organism: Bryobacterales bacterium; assembly: GCA_963841635.1. Taxonomy (GTDB): domain Bacteria; phylum Acidobacteriota; class Terriglobia; order Bryobacterales; family Bryobacteraceae; genus DASWZN01. Next base: position 3,449,119 of record CAWJDO010000002.1, on the reverse strand, counting down.
CCAGAAAACCACCGACGAACAGTTCCAGGCCATGCTCGACATCCACGTCGTCGCGCCCTTCCGCATTCTGCGCGCGGCCTCCGCCTGGCTCCGCGAGACCGCCAAGAAGGAAACAGCGGAGGGCCGCCGCGTGATGCGCAAGGTGGTGAACATCACCTCGATTTCGGGCATCGACGGCAACGCCGGCCAGAGCGCCTACGCCTCCGGCAAATCCGCCGTAGTCGGCTTGACCCGGACGCTGGCCAAGGAGTGGGGCCGCTACAACGTCAACGTGAACGCGGTCGGCTTCGGCCTCATCGAAACGCGCCTGGTGCAGCCGCTGGCGAGTCCGGTCGAGATCCTCGGCCACCAGATCGTGTTAGGCGTGCAGCCAAAAGCGCTAGACGCCGCCCGCCAGGCCACGCCCCTAGGCCGCTTAGGCACCCCCGAAGAAGCCGCCGGAGCGGTTCTTTTCTTCTGTTCGCCCCTCTCCGACTTCGTAACGGGAGAAGTCCTCATCTGCGGCGGCGGCTTCCACTTCTAGGATGTGGGGCAGGACTCCAGTCCTGCAGCGGGTCTCCAGACCCGCCTCCGCATGTGGGAGCATCGGCTTCATCCCCCAGAGCCATCGCCGATCGAGCCTTCGCACCGCGTCAAAGTCGCCTGTGCTCACAGGTGGGATGAGTCGGTGCTTTTGTTGTCTCCCGGCCCCCACGAGCGAGTTCATTCTATGGCGGCGAAGAACTGATTCCTACGAACGCGCGCGATACGAATGATACTTGCCAGAGTTCCTCTCGGTAAGGCGCCCGTCCCGTGAACCGGCACGACGACGGTGTAAGATGCCCAGGCTTAACCAGCATATGGTGACTACCCTCGATCCGATCCAGGCGGAACCCGAGTTTCTTGAGAGCTCGAATGGCGTCTTTGCCGGAGACCGTCGGTTCGGAGGCCATCAGCCTGCGCCGACAATGTGCTTGAGTTCGGTGAGCTTCGAGGCGGCAAGGGGGATTCTCCGCCGGTTGGCCTCCATCGACTTGATATAGCCGCGGATCATCTCGGCGGTATTGTCGAGCGCAACGGACTCCGTTGCGCCATAGGTAGACATCCACTCCCGTGCAAATTAGCTTCGAGCCACGGGCGTGAGGTGTAGCGAGACGGCGGGGCGTCCAGTCTGGTAGTGTGGCTCAGGTTTCCGCAAGAAACTGAGTTCAACTACCAAGGAGCCACCCCGCCATGAATCGAGTATGCAGCATTTTCAGCCAGCTTTTGCAGTTCTTCCCGCGCCTGGAGTTTCAGGCGCTGGTGCGTGAGCACCACGCCGAGCGCCATGCCCGCGGATTCACCTGCTGGCAGCAGTTCGTGGCGATGTTGTTTTGCCAACTCGCTTACGCTCAGAGCCTGCGGGAGATCTGTGGGGGGCTGGCCGCGTTGGAGGGCAAGTTGCGCCATCTCGGCATCGCCGACTGCCCCAAGGTCACCACGCTTTCCTACGCCAACGCCCACCGGCCTTGGGAGTTGTACCGGGCGATCTTCGATCAGACGTTGGCCCGCTGCCAAGCGGAGGCGGCCTTGCGCACCCGGCGCAAGTTCCGCTTCAAGCACAAGCTCCTGAGCCTCGACTCCAGCATGGTGGAACTGTGCGCCGAGAGCTTCGACTGGGCGCGCTATAAGAAGACCAAGGGCGCGCTGAAGCTGCACCTGGTGCTGGACCACGACGGCTGCCTGCCCTGCTATGCCGTCATCACCGAGGGCCGGCGGGCCGATGTCACCGAGGCCCGCAAGATCCACTTCGCGCCCGGCACCATCGTGGTATTCGACCGCGGCTACCCGGACTACGACTGGTGGCTGGAACTGACCCGCTCGCATGTCGATTTCGTCACCCGGCTCAAGGACAACGCCTTGTACGGAGTGGCGGAGGAGCGGCCGGTGCCGGAGGGTTCCGACATCCTGCGCGACGAAGTGATCCTGCTGACCAGCCAGGAACAGGTCGGTCCCGAGGCCCGCCTGCGGCGCATCGAGGTTTGGGTGGAAGAGAAACAGGAGACCCTGGTGTTCGTCACCAACAACCTGCGCCTGGCGGCCCGGACGATTGCCCGGATCTACAAAGAGCGCTGGCAGATAGAACTCTTCTTCAAGGCCCTGAAGCAGGGTCTGAAGGTCAAGACCTTTGTCGGCACCAGCGAGAACGCGGTGCAGATTCAGATCTGGACGGCGCTGATTGCCATGCTGGTGTTGAAGTACCTGCAACTGAAGAGCACGTTCGCTTGGAGCCTGTCCAACCTGGTTGCCCTGCTGCGGCAACAACTGTTCGTGTACCGCGACCTGTGGACCTGGCTGAACGACCCCTGGCAGCCTCCACCACCTCTGGTGCCAGCCGAGCAACTGGCGCTGGCCCTGTAAATGGGACAGCAGAAAAGGCGGCTGCTACACAACATGCGGAGAAATATAGGAATGAGCGATCGCAATTTGGATAGCAGGAGGCGCCCCAGCGGGTAGCACTTTATCCCAGTGTCACGGCAACCAGGTTTCCGTCAGGAGGCCAATGCCGAGGTCATCCTCAATGGATGCAGTAGGGGCGAGAGGCAGGCAGCGCTAATTTGCACAGCAGTGGTAGACATCCGGTGCAACTCTTTGACGTAGGTGACAAATGCCTTCGCATCGAGGTCATATTCCATGTCAATAGTCACAGCCTTTGTAGTGGCCAGTGGATGCTGCTGGTAAGCGCGCCGGTCTGGGCTCTTCAAGAACTCCTTGGCAGCCCTCTCTTCCGCAGTCTTCCGAGAGGGGTCGTAGACGAGGATTGATGGCTCCTCCAGAACCGACGCGACGAATGCCCCATTCTCTTGGCGAAGGCAGATGATCTGGAAGGGACGTGCAGTCTTGCGCTCAATTCTGGGCTTGAGCGGGAATTCCGGATTCAGGTACGCGAATGGCGCGTGGTGGGCCACCTGTCTGGGAACGGGATTCTTTAACCGCAAGTGCAACATCGTTTCTATGATACCGTGGCCCCCGAACCCTTGAGGTGTGCGTCCTTCCGGGTTCCTCCCGGATTTACGCGCCACTCGGAAATTGGGATTCTGGCTCGGTGGTCCCGAAGTCCCCTTGGCGGCTGTAATCGGCTGAATCGTGCCAAGTTGACGCATCACGCCCGACCCACCGATGTGCCCCTGCACGGTCCCCGAGTCCTTCTGGGAGATCACTTCCCGGAAACGCGCCATCCGCTGCGCGCACCTGGCGAGGCCCTCGGGTTGGCTGGACTCCGAAGGCCACGATACCGAACAGGAGGATCGATCCCGCCAGGAATGCCTGACGGCCCGCGAGAAGCGCTTGCCCTCAAACCCGAGCAGCAACCGGAAGATGCGCTCCGCCCTATCTCCGGAGGCGAAGCAGTTATGAAACCCGGCCAACCGCCCCAGGGACGCCGCAGCCAGAGCCAGATGGCGCCCAGCGGGAATGGCCGCACCACGGGCAGGCCTCGCGGAGAACGCTCCCCGTCACAGGATAGTAGGGACCTCTCGGCTGCCCGCCTCGCCGCCCGAGCTTAGCGAACTTTTTCGGTCACGCCGTTGCCACGACCTTTTTCCGGCCATTCTCATGCAGTTGCGCCGCCCCACCCCCTCTCTCCGCTTCCCGCCTGCGCCATGCTCGCATCGGAGGCCGGGCCACGCGCCGCGTCGACGCCAGCACTGCGCCCAAAAATGAGACAGCAGGAGATTCGACACTTTTCATCACTTTCGACACCCGACACCACATCTCGCCCCACGCGCAAAACGAATAACACAAAAATGCACGAAGAACCCAGATCCATTTTCGGACGCCTCCCCTTGAGGGTCCCCGCGCGAAGCGAGACCACCCCCACCGGGCGCCCGCCCCGCACCCCGCCCATCGGTTATGATGAGCCACAGCCTCTATGAGAATTCAAAAAGCCGTCATCACCGCCGCCGGCCGCAACCAGCGGACCTTGCCCCTCCAGACCCTGATCGATCGCGATGGCGTCGAGAGACCTGTCCTGCGCATCCTTCTCGATGAAGTCCTCGCCTCGGGTGTCGAGGAGATCGGCATCGTCGTCTGCCCCGGCGACGAGCCCGCCTATGCCAAGGCCGCCGGCGACCAGGCCGCCCGCATCCGTTTCCTCCCCCAGCCTGAGCCGGCAGGCTACGCTCATGCCGTCTACTCCGCCCGTGAGTTCACTGGCCAGGCCCCCTTCCTGCACCTGGTCGGCGACCACGTCCATACCGGCGGAACCTGCACCAAGCGCCTGGTCGAAGTGGCACAAGCCGAATCCTGTGCCGTCTCAGCCGTGCAGCCCACGCGCGAGAGTCTGCTGCCCCACTACGGAACCGTCGGCGGCCAGCGCGTTGCCGGCCGCGCCGACCTCTACCGCATCGAGCGCGTCCTCGAAAAGCCCACGCCCACCGAAGCGGAGCAGCAGGTCCTCGTCCCCGGCCTGCGCGCCGGACACTACCTGTGCTTCTTCGGGATGCACGTCTTCACGCCGTCCATCATGGACATCCTCGCCAGGCAGCTCACGGAATCGATGCCCGGCGCGACCCTGTCAACCGCCCTGGCGGAACTGGCCGCGCACGAGCAGTATCTCGCTCTCCAGGTCGAGGGCCGGCGCTACGACCTCGGCGTGAAGTACGGCCTGCTCGCCGCGCAGGTGGCGCTAGCCCTCGAAGGACGCGATCGCAACGACGTGCTCGCGCAGTTGGTTGAGTTGCTGGCGCTGCGAACGGTGGAAGCATGAGCGCACTGGTAAGCATCATCACCGCCCGCGACCCGGAACTCCGCAACCGGCCGCTGGAGGCCTTCTGCCGCGACGCCGATACCGCCACGCTCCTAGCCGAGTGCGACGCGCTCGAACAGTTCCGCCGCTCGAGCGACAACCTATATGAGCGCGTACGCGCCCAGTTCTTCCTCTACGCGATCCACCGCTTCCACCTGCCCGTCAAGCCCGCCACCAGGCCCGCCGGCCCTATCCCCTTCGCCGCCTCCGAGACGCTCATGAAGCGCCGCTTCGAGGAGACGGTGGACATCCTGCTTCGCGCCCAGGCGGCCGGCGGCCCCAGCGCGCCCATCTCCAGCGGACTCGCCGCCGCCTATCGAGGCCTGGGCTTTCAGACCCTGGCCAACCAGGTCCGCCGCAGCGTGCGCGCCGTCCGCGGCAATCAGTGGCTGGCTCGCATCGGGCACCCCGCGGACTATCCACTATCGATCAGGCCGGAACTGCTGGCGCCGGATGGCGCCCTCTACCCCATCCTCCGCGAGGCCACACCCGTCCGCATGGACCTCAGCCACAGCGGCTGGAGCGACATCTTTTTCCTGGGGATGGACTTCCCCGAGGGCGCCCGCGTCCTCAACGTCTCCATCGACCTCGCCGTCCGAGGCGCCGAGAGTGGTCGTCCGCGCCCCCCCGTCGAAGCCTACTTCCGTGTCATCGATGAGCCGGTGCTGCGCCTCACCAGCGTCGATCTCGGATCTACCGCCGACGTCACTACCTTTACCGAGGTCTTCGATTTCGCCCGCGACTACCTGGGCCTGCTGAAGGCCGCGGCCATCGCCTCGGGCCTGGTTCCGCAAGCGATGGAAGGCGCGCAGCAGCCGCTGGCCGACCTCCTCGCGCGCCTCACCGGACGCCAGGGCTACGGCATCGAGATCGTCAGCCGCGTCAACGATATTCCCAAAGGCTCTCGCCTCGCCGTCTCCACCAGCCTGCTAGCCTGCCTCATCGCTGCGTGCATGCGCGCCACCGATCAGATCCACAGCCTCACCGGCTCGCTCACCGAGAACGACCGCCGCACCGTTGCCGCCCGCGCCATCCTCGGCGAATGGCTGGCCGGCTCCGGCGGAGGCTGGCAAGATTCCGGCGGCCTCTGGCCGGGGATGAAACTGATTCAGGGCGTCGAAGCGGCCGAGGGCGATCCCGAGTTCGGAGTCAGCCGGGGCTGCCTGCTCCCTCGCCATCACGTCCTCACCCGCGACGAGGTCTCTCCTGAAACGCGCCAGCGTCTCGAAGACAGCCTCGTGCTGGTCCACGGAGGCATGGCGCAGGACGTCGGCCCCATCCTCGAGATGGTCACCGAGAAGTATCTGCTGCGCTCGGAAGTGGAATGGAAGGCCCGTCTCGAGGCCATGGGAATCTTCGACGAGATCGTCGCGCTGCTCAAAGAGGGCCGCGTCGAAAGCATCGGCAACGCCACCGAGCGCAACTTCCTCGGCCCCATCCACACCATCATCCCCGGCGCTACCAACTACTACACCGAGGCGCTCATCGATGGCGCCCGCGCCGAATTCGGAGCTGCCTTCCAGGGATTCTGGATGCTCGGCGGCGCTGCCGGCGGCGGCATGGGTTTCATCTTCGATCCGCAAGCCAAGCCGCACGCGCAGGAGCGCCTCCAGCACATCATGAGCGCCACCAAAAAGCGCCTGGAGGGTGCCGCGCCCTTCGCCATGGAACCCGTGGTCTATGATTTCGCCATCAACGAGCGCGGCTCCGAGGCAAGCCTGCTCCGCGGCGCCCAAGGCCTCATGCCCGCCGGCTACTACACGTTGATGGTCCCGGCCCTTTTGCGCATCGAGCCCCGGCTCCTGCCGCGCTCCCGGCGCGCCGAGCTCGACCGCTTCGGCCAGGCCGTCCGTGACCTGTCCGAGCTCTCTGGTTCCGTGCAGAAGCTCTTCGATCACCTGATTCCCCATTCCGCCTCCGCCGGAGGAAGCCAGGCTGGAAGCCTGCACCAGTTGCTCGACCGTTACGGCTTCGACCGCGATCAGCACGAGCAGATCCAGGCCGACCTCCGCTCCGGCCGCATCGGTCTGTCGCAGAATCGCCTGCCGCCAAGTACGTCGATCGAGGACGCCGCGCCCGGCGATGTCTGCGATGCCGTAGCCGGCCTTCCCGAGCGCTACCGTGCGCTAGGCCTCGAAGCGCTGGCGGCGGGGAAGGTGGCGGTGGTCTCTCTCGCCGGAGGAGCCGGCAGCCGCTGGACTCGTGGCGCCGGAGTCGTCAAGGCGCTGAACCCGTTTACCAAGATGGGCGGCCGCCACCGCAGCTTCATCGAAGTCCACCTGGCCAAGAGCCGCCGGACCGGCTGGGTCGCGGGCGTTCCCCTGCCCCACGTCCTCACCACCAGCTACCTCACTCACGGGCCCATCGAAGACTGGCTACGCGCCGAAAAGAACTATAGTTACCCTGGGCCGCTGCTGCTTTCGCCCGGCCGCGCCATCGGCCTGCGCACCGTGCCCACGGTTCGCGACCTGCGCTTCGCCTGGGAGGAAATGCCCCAGCAGCTGCTCGACGAGCAGGCGCAGAAAATGAGGCAGTACGGCCACGCAGCGCTGATCAATTGGGCCCAGCAGGCCGGCGAGGCGAGCGACTACACGGATAACCTCCCGTCGCAGTGCCTTCATCCCGTAGGCCACTGGTACGAGGTGCCGAACATGCTGCGCAACGGCGTCCTCGCGCGCCTCGTCGAGGAACGCCCCGGCCTCCGCACCCTCATGGTGCATAACATCGACACGCTCGGCGCGGACGTCGATGCGGCGCTTCTGGGCTATCACCTGGAATCCGGCGCCGCGCTCACCACCGAAGTTGTGCCGCGCCACATCGACGACCGCGGCGGCGGCCTGGCCCGCGTCGATGGCCGCCTGCGCCTGGTCGAAGGGCTGGCCTTGCCTAGCGAAGAGGTCGAGTCGCGCCTCTCTTACTACAACTCGCTGACCATGTGGATCGATATCGACGCGTTGCTGGCCGCGTTCTCGTTGACGCGCGCCGACCTTCGCGACGACGCCAAGGTTTCGCAAGCCGTGCGCACGCTGGCGGCCCGCATGCCGACCTACATCACCCTGAAGGACGTCCGCAAGCGCTGGGGCAAGGGACAGGAAGACATCTTCCCCGTCGCCCAGTTCGAAAAGCTCTGGGGCGACATGACCGCCCTTCCCGATCTCGACTGCCGCTTCATCGTGGTGCCGCGCGTCCGCGGCCAGCAGTTGAAGGAGCCCGCCCAACTCGACGGCTGGCTCCGCGACGGCTCCGCCGCTTACACCGAAACCCTCTGCGACTGGTGAGCCGCCTTGCCCACTGCTCCAGCCTTCGTGGGGCAGGACTCCAGTCCTGCAGCGGGTCTCCAGACCCGCCGTCCGTCCGCCTACAGATTCTTGCGGGCGAACCGAGCCATCGCGAACCCGTCGATGTACTTGAACGGAGTCTGCCCCGTAGTGTAATGAGCGCACGGCAGCGTCAACACCCGGTGGCGAACCCCGCGGCTGCGAAACGCCTCCAGCACCTGGCGCGAGTACACCGGCAGGAACGTCGTGTCATAGCGCGCCCACACCAGCAGCGTCTTCACGTCCCGTCCGGCGATCCGGTCGAAGTAGCTCGCCGGACTGATGGGCGCCCAGCACTCGCGAAGTTCGTCCTGTGTGATCGCGCTGCCGAAACCCTGCCGCACGTGGTTGGTCGAGATCCCCGTCCACACCACGTCGCCAAACCAGGTGGAGACGTGGTTGTAGATCGCCACGCGCAGCCGCGCATCGTGCATCGCCGCGATGAATGCGATGCAGGACCCCAGGCTTGTCCCCAGGATCCCCAGGCGATGGTAGCCCTGCGACTCCAGCCAATCCAGGCACGCCCGGGCATCGATGACCGACTGCTGTCCCGCGTGGATCGTCCGCCCCACGTTGCTCGACACATGATAGTCCGCGCGCTGCAACTCGGCCGGCCTGCGCCGGTCATGGTAGGCCAGGCTCATGCGCAGCGCGCTAAGGCCGAACCCGTTCAGCAGCCGGCACAGCCCCAGGTGGCCGTTCTCGTCCGCGTTCCATTGCGGAAGGACCACCAGCGCCCTGCCCTCCGCCCGCGGACTTGGGAAGAACTCCGCGTGGACCGTGTTGTTCTCCGGATGTGGCGATTCCAGAGGGCTGGTGAAGGTGAGGTGCGTCCCCTCCAGGCGGAAATCCGAGGGCGTGCGGTACGCGAAGAAGGCGTCGGAGCCCTCGACCGCCCTCAGGGCGTAGTCGCGGATCGCCCCAGCCGGATCATCGGCCGGAGCGAGGCCCAACCAGTCCAAACCCCACTCGAAAGGGCGCACCACCCGGTTCGAATCCCGGTTGGCGAGACGGTTCTCCCAGCTATTGATCCAACGCTCGTATGTTCCTAACACCAAAGGAGATTGTAGCACTCAGGGAGGCGTAAAAAGAAAAGACCCCGCGAAGGCGCGGGGTGGGGAGAGAGTACTACCGCGGAGGCAGCTCCCCCAAAGCGATTAAAACCTCTGTTAACCCCACACTCGCGGTTGCAATCCTCCTACCAAAGTGAACCCGCTGAGAACATAAGGTGTTAGCCTGATTGCAATCCGCTTTTCCATAGACGCCCACTCGACTTGATACAAGTTTTGAAAGACCCACCTAAAGGTGGTACAAGAGTAGATACGCCAAATGGCAACAGCGGCCCCTCCCACCAACTTGCTCCAGGCTGGAACGGCGCGGAAGGCCCTAGCCGGCTTCTTTCTCTCCGGCCTCCTGTTCTCATTCCTTGGCGTGATCCTCCCGGCCTGGGAGCACCACATCAGTGGTGACTTCGTCACCGTCGGCTACTACTTCCTGGCCATGAACCTGGGGGTCGTAACCGCTCCGATTGTTGCCAGGTCACTGCGGAACAAGAACTTGTCGCTTCCTCTGGCGCTGGCCTGCGGTCTGGCCTGCCTGGCTCTGCTGTACCTGGCCCTGCTGCCTCCCGGGACCGACCCCTGGTGGAGGGACATCGGGATCTTCGTGCTCGGCTGCGGCACCGGCCTCCTCAATCTCGCCATCTTCCGCGCCATCACCCCGCTCTACCGGCATGACGCGGCGGCGACCGTGAATCTGGCGGGCGCCCTGTTCGGAGCTGGATGCGTCGTCATGGCTCTCCTGGTCGCCGGGACATTCTATGTCTACACCGTCATGAGCATTCTGATCTTCGCCGCATTCCTCCCGGGCCTGTTCCTGGTGATGTACGCCACCATGCGATTCCCCGCCGCGCCTGCGGTTGAAGAGCCGACCATGCGGCAGGCCTTCTCGGACTTCCGCAGCCTGGCCGCGGTCCTGTTCACCCTGCTGCTTTTCTTTCAGTTCGGCAACGAGTGGGCCATCGCCGGCTGGCTGCCGCTCTTTCTGATCCAGCGCCTCGGGATCAGTCCCGAATCCGCCCTGATGTTGCTGGCAGCCTACTGGCTTGCCCTGCTGGTGGGGCGCGTGGTGGCAATCGCGATTCTGCCCTCCATCAGCCGGGGCAAGCTGCTGATGGGCAGCATCCTGGCGGCCTTGTTCGGCTGCTCGATTCTGCTGGCGACCAACAACATGTTCGGCGCGGTGACGGGCGTTCTGCTGGTGGGCGGCGGATTCGCCTCGGTCTACCCGCTCGTCGTCGGCAAGATCGGCAGCCGCTTCCCTTACTACCACCCGGGCTTCTTCAACGGCATCTTCTCCTTCGCGCTGACCGGCGCGCTGCTCGCCCCCTGGTCCCTCGGCTACTTCACGGATTGGTGGGGCATCGGCGTGGCGATGCTTCTGCCGCTGCTCGGGACGGTGATGGTGTGCCTGCTGCTGATCCTGCTCTGGGCCGAGGCCCGCTTCGCCGACGCCTGAATCTCAGAAGAGCCGGATCGTGGACTGCTCTTCGCCCCGGTCCCAGATCAGCTCCAGGGACTTGATCGACTTCGTTCTCCCGTCGTACCGGAAGTAAACGTAGCCGCTCACTGGCTTCTGGCACGGGCAGTCCGGGAACGCCAGGGCGACAGCGGCCTCGGCGGCGGTTTGGGGCGGCGGATCCGTCTCCACTTTCGGCGGCCTCGGCACCTGGCCGGCGTTAGGCCGCTGGTCGCCCGGGAAGCGCTCCGTGGGCTGCTCGCGGCCCAGGATCACCGGGCCGACCCCGACCTGCGCTTCGATCCCCTTGTGCCCCTCCCAGTGCGGATACTTCAACGACATCGCGACCATCTCCGGCGTGTCCGCGAGCACATCCTTCTTGCCGTTCACCCGCAGATGGAACTGCCCGGAAGACGCCGCAACCGCCTGGGATTTCGGCGGGTAAATGGCGATCTCCACCACCAGGTAGTCGGGCACCAGGAAATTCGTACTCTCCGCGGGCAGCGTGTGGACCAGGTACGCCGCGGCGACGTCGATGTCGCCCACGCGAGCCTGAACCGGATAGTCGCCGGGCTTCGGCTTGGGCGCGGTGCCGGCGAACGCGCAGGACGCCAGCGCGATGGCGCACATTCCGAGGGCTCGCACCATGCATGAAGTATAATGCGGCTTCCGATGAAATGGTTCCCGTTATTGCTCTTCACCGCGGCCGCCCTAGCCGCCGGGCCGAAGCCCGCCGGACCCAAGCACACCAGCCTCGAGCAGCGCATCGAGCGCATGATCCGCTCGTCGCCCGTGGCGCAGCGCTCGTTCTGGGGAGTCGAGGTAGTGTCGCTCTCGACGGGCAAGACGCTGGTCGCGCTGAACCAACGCCGTCTCTTCACGCCGGCTTCGAACACCAAGCTCTTCACGAGTGCTCTGGCGCTGGCGGAACTGGGGCCGGCGTATCGCTTTGCGACCACCGTCACGTGCGACCGCGCTCCGGACGCTTCGGGCCGCGTGATGGGCGGCCTGGGCCTGGTGGGCGGCGGCGACCCGTCGCTCTCGGCGCGTGCCGTCCCTTACCAGAAGGGCTCTGCGAAGGGCGATCCGTTGCAGGCCATCGAGGACCTGGCCGACCAGGTGGTCGCGCGCGGCGTGCGAAGGATCGAAGGCGACATCGCCGGCGACGACACGGCGTACGTGTGGGATCCGTATCCCGAGGGCTGGGCTCAGGACGATACGCTCTGGGACTTCGGCGCGCCGGTAAGCGCGCTGGCGGTGAACGACAACCTGGTCAGCCTGCGCGTGCGCGCCGCCGGCAACCGCGCGGCGGTCGGCTTCGCCCCGCCCCTCGACTACTACGCGGTGGACAACCGCGTCCGCACCGGCCCGCGTCTCGAGAACAAGGTGCATCTCGAGCGCCTGCCGGGCTCGCGCCAGTTGCGCCTGTGGGGCACACTCGATTCGAATCCCGCCGGCGAGAACCAGTTCCTCCTGGCCATCGACGACCCGGCGCTCTACGCCGCCTGCGCGCTGAAGGACGCCCTTGAGCGCCGCGGAGTCGTGATTGCGGGCAGGCCGGTGGCCCAGCACCGTCATCCCAACGAAGTTGCGGGCGCGCCGGACGCGGTGGTGCTCGGCCGGCGCACTTCGCCTGAGCTCCTCGAACTGTTACGCATCATGGACAAGGTGAGCCACAACCTCTATGCGGAGATGTTCCTGCGCGAAGTGGCTCGCCAGCGCCAGGGAGACGGCACGCGAACCGAGGGGCTCGAAATGATGCTCCGCTTCCTGGCGGGCGCGGGCATCTCCGTGGACGAGTACGTCTTCGCTGACGGCTCCGGCCTTTCCGGATCGAACCTGGTCACGCCCGAAGCCGTCGTCAAGTTGCTGCGGCACATGTACACGTCGAAGGACCGCGAATCGTGGATATCCCTGCTGCCGGTGGGCGGCCAGGACGGCACGCTCGCGGCCCGCTTCGCCGGCCAGAGCGCGGCACGCCGGATTCACGCCAAGACCGGAACTCTGGCGCATGCCTCGGCGCTCTCCGGCTACGCGCAGTCGAAGACGCGAGGGACGCTGGCCTTCTCCATCCTCGCCAACAACTACGACGCTCCGGCCGCCGACGTACGAGCGCTTATCGACCGGATTGCGCTGGCGCTGGCGGAGTAGGCCTGTATCGCGACGATGGCCGTTTCCGCTGCTCTAGTTGAAGCCTCTCCGTCGGGGAGGCGACCACGATCATCCATGAGGAGTTCGTGAGGTGGTTCGAGCCGGAGACAGCCGGTTCCCCAGAGCAATACTCGGCTATTGCCGAAGAAGTGCTCGCCGCATACAAGAATCTGGCCGACTAGTGCTCTGACCGCCAGGTCCGCTCCCGTACGGTCGCGGTTCGGTGCCAGCACGGAACCGCGCGCGTCAGCAAGCGGACGCTACGACCCCGGGTGCGCGACCCGGCTGTGGTGGCGGCTGTAGGTGAAGTACACCACCAGCCCGATGACCAGCCAGACGATCAGGCGGGCCCAGTTGACCCAGCCCAGCTTGTACATCATGTACCCGTTGAAGACGATTCCCAGGACCGGCACCACCGGCACCCAGGGCGTGCGGAACGGCCGCGCCTGCGACGGGTTCGAGCGCCGCAGCACCATCACCGCGATGCAGACGATCACAAACGCCAGCAGCGTTCCGATGTTCACCATCTTCCCGATGTCGTCGATCGGCGTCACGCTGCCGACGATGGCGGCCAGCAGGCCCACCAGCATGGTGTTCTTCCAGGGCGTGCGGAATTTGGGGTGGACGGCGGCGAAGAACTTCCGGGGCAGCAGCCCGTCGTTGGCCATGGCGTAGAGGACGCGCGTCTGGCCCAGTAGCATCACCAGCATCACGGAAGTAAGCCCGGCCAGCGCGCCCAACGTGATGATGTGCGACGCCCCTGTGAGCCCGCGGTCCATGAAGGCGCGCGCGATGGGGGCTTCGATGTTCACGTCCCTCCACGGCACCATGCCCGTCAGCACGCCCGCCACCAGGATGTACAGAACCGTGCAGACGATCAGCGATGTGATGATTCCGATCGGTAAGTCGCGCTGCGGATTCTTGGCTTCCTGCGCGGTGGTCGAGACCGCGTCGAATCCGATGTAGGCGAAAAAGATGTAGGCCGCGCCCTCGCCGATGCCGGAAAAGCCGTTGGGCGCGAAGCTGCTCCACCCGTGTCCCCAGTTCCCGAAGTTGATGTACCGGACGCCCAGGGCGATCACGAACAGCACCACCGAAACCTTGATCACCACGATGGTTGCGTTGAAGCGCGCACTTTCCCGAATGCCGACCACCAGGATCGCGGTGATGACCAGCGCGATCACGAACGCCGGCAGGTTGAATCCGATCTCGACTCCGAAGATGGTCGGTGCGCCCACCAGTTGATGTGCTCGGCTGACCAGTTCCGCCGATTTGCCCGACATAATCTCGGTGACCCGCGTCAGATACGGCTGCGTGCCGGGCACAAGGCTTGGATTGAGCGTCTGGGTCATCTGCCGCGCGACGATGTTCTCCGCGGTGCGCAGCGCCGTCCAGTGATCGTAGGCCAGCCACAGCGGCATCTTGATGTTGAACATGTCCAACAGCTCGATGAAGTGGTTGGACCAGCCGGAGGACACGGTGCTGGCGCCCATGGCGTACTCGAGCGTGAGGTCCCAGCCGATGATCCAGGCGAACAACTCGCCCAGCGTGGCGTAGGCGTAGGTGTAGGCGCTGCCGGCAAGCGGGATCATGGCGGCGAACTCCGCGTAGCACAGCCCGGCGAAGGCGCAACCCATTCCCGAAAGCACGAAGGACAGCATGAGCCCCGGGCCGGCGTAGTGCGCACCGAGGCCTGAGAGCACGAAGATGCCCGCGCCGATGATGGCGCCCACTCCCAGGGCCGTCAACTGGAACGGTCCCAGGGTTCGCCTCAGGGTGTGCGAGCCGGAGTCCTCCGCCTCTTTGAGCAACAGGCCCAGCGGCTTCCTGGCAAACAGTGGATTCCCCAATTCAAACTCCTTCGCGTGCGGCGCCGCGGCGCCACCAATAGTAGACCGGCACTCCCAACAGCACGATGATCAGTCCGGGCCAGGTGTAGTTGGGCTTGTATACCAGCAGCAGAACTTCAATGGCCCCCGCTACCAGGATATACAGCGCCGGAAGCACCGGGTAGCCGAAGGCGCGGTAGGGCCGCTCCAGGTCCGGACGGGTGCGGCGCAACACGAACACGCCCACGATGGTCAGCATGTAGAACACCAGCACCGCGAAGATGACGTAGTCCAGCAGGTTGCTGTAGGTGCCGCTCAGCGTGAGCAGGCAGGCCCACACGCACTGCACCACCAGCGAAACCACCGGCGTGTGACGCGTCGGATGCAGCCGCGCGACGGGCTTGAAAAACAGGCCGTCGAGCGCCATCGCGTAGTAGACGCGCGCGCCGGCCAGGATCATGCCGTTCAGGCAGCCGAAGGTCGAGACCATAATGGCCGCCGCCATCACCTGAACTCCGATCGGGCCGAGAATCACCGAGGCGGCCGCGGTCCCTACGCGATCCTCGGGGGCGTGCTGGATGGCGTCGAGCGGCAGGACGCGCAGGTAGACCACGTTGGAGGCGATGTACAGAGTGAGCACGATCGCGACACCCAGCGCCAGCGCGAGCGGAACGTTGCGGCGCGGATTGCGGGTCTCGCCGGCCGTGAAGGTGACGTTGTTCCAGGCTTCGGAGGAGAACAGCGCGCCCACCATCGCGACTCCCACCAGGCGGATGGTGGTGAAGCTCCAATCCGCAT
Organism: Bryobacterales bacterium; assembly: GCA_963841635.1. GTDB lineage: Bacteria > Acidobacteriota > Terriglobia > Bryobacterales > Bryobacteraceae > DASWZN01. The sequence continues at coordinate 3,433,742 of CAWJDO010000002.1, read as the reverse complement.
TCCCCCAGAAATTTCCGAAGTTCTCTGCAACCGCTTTCGGATGGCTCCCGACCAGGAGGCCGAGGAACACCAGCCCCAGAAGCGTTCCGACTTTGGCGAAGGTGAACACGTTCTGGACGCGGGCGCCCGTGCGCACGCCACGTGTGTTCACCCAGCTCAACAGAATGAGGACCGCGATGGCCACCAGTTGCTGCGAGCTCACGCCGAACCCGCCGACGCCGGCCAGGCGATTGTGGGCGGAGACCCAGGGAAAGAACACGCCGGTGAACTTCGCGAACGCCACGGCGACTGCCGCCAGCGTGCCGCTCTGGATCACCAGGAACAACGTCCAGCCGTAGAGGAACCCGCTGAGCGGGCCGAACGCCTCGCGCAGGTAGACGTATTGCCCGCCCGCCTGCGGCATCGCGGCCGCCAGTTCGCCATAGCTGAGCGCGGCGATCATGGTGACCACCGCCGTGATCACCCAGGCCATGAGCATCAGGCCGGGCGAGCCCACCTGACGCGAGATATCGGCCGAGACGATGAAGATGCCGGAGCCGATCATCGATCCGACCACCAGTGCGGTCGCGTCGATCAGCCCAAGGCCCTTCAGCAGGCCGGGGCCAGCGGTCTGTTCACGAGTGGTCGCCATCGTACGATTGTCCGGAGGATATCATGGGCGAACGACGGTCCGCTTGCTGACGAGCGCGGTTCGGGGCTGCATAATGACCAGGTCCTGCTGGTTCCCGATGTAGCCGGGAAGCACTTCGAGGATGTCGAACCAGGCGGACCACTTCGCGCGAAGATACTTCTGGGTGTGGAAGGTGGTTCGGTAGTAGGAGCGATCCTTCGGCGATAGCACGGGGTCGAGATCCGTGTTGGTCATGCGGTCGAGAATTCCACGGCGGCGCCACTCGTCGTAGGCGTCCTGGGGCATGTTCGGATTTCGGGCCCACCAGAAGTCGCTGTGCACGGAGACCATCGCGAGCCCGCCGTCGGGGTCGAGCATGCGATGGAGCCATTCGAGCCACTCGATCATGACGGCTTCGCTCAGATGCGTGAACACCGAGATGCCCAGGATGAGCGAGAACTTCCCGGACGGCGCGGCGGGATCGGGGTGCAACGGGACCGTGGAGAACGTGCCGGAGGGAAGGTTCCGCCGGCACCATTCGATATTGTCCGCGTCGATGTCCACGCCGTGGAACTCACGCGCAAAGTAGCGCGCGACACGGCCGCAGCCACAGCCCCAGTCGAGGATGCGCGGGCAGTCGTCGAAGGTCCGCCCCACTCGGGCGAGCGCCTTTTCCAGCTTGCGATAGGCCGAGAAGCCCTCCAGGCGAAAAGTGGATTCGTCGCGGCTGCCGTGGACTCGTTCGCGACGCTCGGGCTCGGGCAGAGGCAAGGCGTCCACGGTGAAGTATTGGTTGTGGGTAGGTGCGCCGGGGCCGAAGGCCAGCTCGAACACGCCTGCGTCGTGTGGCAGGATTTCTATCGAACACCGGAAGCCCGACATTTCCGAATCGCGGACGTGCGGGAATTGCCTGCGTATGTCGGGGCGCGGCATCGGGAACTCCCTGCCCTCACAGGGACGGCCGTTCACCAGAAAGGTGCATCGCTCCGCGGCCACGGCCGTGGGATGAAACGCCCAGCCGGTGAAGCGCAGCGTCGAAGCATCGAGCCCGATGTCCTCGATGCACCAGAGACCGTCCGATAGCAGCGGGAGGGTCAGGCGACGGTACTCGGGCACGGCCACCGGTCTGGCGCGTGCAAGTTCGACGCCGGTTCCCGCGACCGTGACCCGGACCCGGTCGGAAGGCACGCCGGCGGGCAGGCGGAACCAGAATGCGTGTTTCCCGTTTCCGATTCCGGCCGCGGCCAGGTCCTCGCGATACTCCTCCGCGACCGCGGTTCCCATCGGGATTCCATCGCGAAGAATGTCAACGCGAACGGGGAGATCCGGAGTCTTCTTGTCCCACGCCCAGCCCTCGACGTATCCGCCGGTCGAAGCATCGACGGCGCCCCGGACAGACGTTCGAAGGCGTTTCAGTAGGGTCCGAACTCGCAAGCCCCTCAGTGTAGCACCGCCGTTCTGTCGGCTCCGCTAGACTTGTAAAAGCATGAGGGAAATCGCAGAGAGGGCCCTGGATGCGGTCACGCGGCGGGGCGTCTCGTACGCCGATGTCCGCGTGGTGGAGCACCGCGACCGGCACGTTTCCACGAAGAACGGGAAGATGGGGTCGGCGTCCGCAAGTGAATCCGTCGGCGCCGGCGTGCGCGTTGTGGCAGGCGGCTGCTGGGGCTTCGCGGCCACCGACGATCTTTCCCGCGAGGGCATAGAGCGCGCGGCGGCGCAGGCGGTGGAAATCGCTCACGCCAGCGCGCTGGCCCGGAAGAAGGATGTCGCGCTCGCGCCGGAGCAGAAGTACGAAGCGGTCTGGGTCTCGCCGTGCGCGGTAGATCCGTTTTCGATCCCGGTGGAGGAGAACCTCGGGCTGCTGCTGGCCGTTGACGCCGAGTTGCGCAAGGATCCGGGCGTGACGCTGGCCGAGGCATCGATGGTTTTCGCGCGCGAGCGGCAGGTCTTCGCGTCCTCGCTCGGAAGCTGGATCGACCAGACGCGCACCACTAGCGGCGCCGGCTTCGCGGCCCACAGCTACAAGGGCGACGAGATTCAGAAGCGCTCGTACCCGAACTCGTTCGGCGGCCAGCACCAGCTCAAGGGCTACGAGTTGATCGCGGAGCTGGACCTGGTTGGCAACGCGCCCCGTGTGGCCGAGGAAGCCGTCGCGCTGCACTCGGCGGCGCAGTGCCCGGAGGGCGAGTTCGATCTGATGCTCGACAGCTCGCAGCTCGGCCTGCAGATTCACGAATCCATCGGACACCCGATCGAGCTCGACCGCGTGCTCGGCTCGGAAGCCAACTACGCGGGCATGAGCTTCCTGACGCTCGACCGGCTGGGCTCGCTGCGCTACGGATCTTCGATCGTCAACGTGGTGGCGGACGCGCGGCTCGAGCACGGTCCCGGCCTCGGCACCTTCGCCTTCGACGACGAGGGCGTGCCGGCGCAATGCTCGCCCGTCATCCGCGATGGCCTGTTTACTGCCTACCTAATGTCGCGCGAGACGGCCGCCGCCATCGGCCAGGCGCGCTCGAATGGCGCGATGCGCGCCGATGGATGGGCGCGAATCCCGCTGGTCCGCATGACCAACATCAGCCTGCTGCCCGGGGAGCAGCCGCTCGGTGCGGTTTTCGATGGCGACGGCATTTACATGGAGACCAACCGCAGCTGGTCGATTGACGACCATCGCTTGAACTTCCAGTTTGGCTGCGAGATCGGCTGGGAGATTCGCGGCGGCAAGCGCGTGCGCATGTTGAAGAACCCCAGCTACAGCGGTGTCACGCCGGAGTTCTGGAATTCCTGCGCGGCCATCGCGGACCGCCGTCACTGGACGCTCTGGGGCACGCCCAACTGCGGCAAGGGCCAGCCCGAACAGGTGATGGGAACGGGGCACGGTGCGAGCCCGGCCCGCTTCCGGCGCGTGAAGATCGGCTCGGCTTATGGGGGATGACGGGATGGCGGAATCGGAGCTGCTGAGGCGCGCGCAATGCCGCGAGATCTTCGAATGCGCCGAGCGGGCCGCACGCGCGGCGGGCGCCGGGGTCGAGATTCTGCTCGGCGTCAACTCGTTCGCGCTGACGCGCTTCGCCAACAACACGATCCACCAGAATGTCGCGGAGGAGCGGCGGTTCGCTTCCATAAGGACCGTGCTGGGGCAGCGCACCGCGCGCGCCACAACCAACCGCTTCGACGAGGCATCCATCAGCGCCACGGTCGCCCAGGCACTGGAGATCACGCGCGCGCAGTCGGAGGATGCGGAGCTGCTGCCGCTGGCCGAGCCCGCGCCTGGCGACGAGCTGGACCGCTTCTGCCCTTCGACCGCCGCCACAACACCGCTCGAGCGCGCCTCCACCGTCGCCGAGGCCATACGCATCGTCGAGAGCGCGTCGGGAACCGCGGCGGGCATCTTCTCGACGGGCGATTCCGTAGAGGCCGTTCTGAATTCGCGCGGCGTGTTCGGCTACTACTTCGACACGGGCGCCCAGTTCTCAATCACGGCGATGGGGGCGGACAGCTCAGGCTGGGCGAAGGCAAGCGCTCCCGATCGCGGCGCGTTCGACCCGCTGGCGCTGGCGCGCTCAGCCGCGCAGAAGGCCGCGCTCGCCGCGCATCCGCGTGACATTCCGCCGGGACGGTACACGGTGATTCTCGAGCCCTCGGCCGTAAGCGATCTGGTGGGGCAGATGTGCTTCGACTTCAGTGCGACGGCGGTGCGCGACCAGCGCAGCTTCCTCACGGGGCGGATCGGCGCCAAACTGTTCGGCGAAGGAATCAATATCAGCGACGATGCCTATCACCCGCTGCAATCCGGCGCGCCCTTCGATGGGGAGGGCGTGCCGCGGCGGCGGCTCAAGCTGGTGGAGAACGGCGTGGTGCGGGAGCTGGCTCGCGGGCGGCTGGCTGCGGCGCGCGACGGCGTCGAGGCCACGGGGCATGGCTTCCCGGTGCCCAATGAAGAAGGCGAGGCGCCGCTCAACATCGTGATCGAAGGCGGCAGCCAGCGGCTCGAGGATATTGTCGCGTCCACGGAGCGCGGAATTCTGGTGACGCGGTTCTGGTATATACGTGAGGTCGATCCGTATCAGAAGATCATGACGGGCATGACGCGCGACGGGACATTTCTGGTTGAGGGCGGGCGCGTTGTCGGTGGCGTGAAGAATTTCAGGTTCAATGAGAGCCTGATCGAGCTCCTCAACAAGGTCGATGCCATGTCGCCCGCGGAGCGCGTGAGCGGCGAGGAGTCCTTCGACATGGTCGCGCCGGCGATGCGGGTGAGGGACTTCAACTTCACGGAGACGACGGGGTTCTGAAGGGAGCGGCGAGCCGTGACACCCGCCCATCGGAACCGGCGGCGAACCCGGGACTGGCTCGAATTTCGCCGCACTTGCGAAATTCGTGCCTGCCCACCGCCGGTCTTCCGTCAGTCATACTGCTCGAACCGGCCGTCGCCCTGAGCGCGGAGACGCCAGCTCAACTGACCAGAAGCATCACGGGGTATTCTATCCGAAGCTGACACCTGCCCCCCGTGCTACCATACTAATTTCACTGGACATTAATGATTCGTGCCTATCGCGGCACACTGCCCAGGATTGCCGCATCCGCTTACATCGACCCCAGCGCCCAGATCATCGGCGACGTCGTGATCGGGGAGCGGGCCAGCGTCTGGCCAAACGTGACCATACGCGGCGATGTGAACTACATACGCATCGGGGATGAAACGAACGTGCAGGACAACTCGTGTCTCCATGTCGAGCACGAGACCAACCCGCTGATCCTGGGCGACCGGGTCACGGTGGGCCACTCGGTCACGCTGCACGGTTGCGTGATCGAGGACGGCAGCCTGATCGGGATGGGCGCGGTGGTGCTGAATGGGGCGCGCATCGGACGCGGTGCGATCGTCGGCGCGGGGGCGCTGGTGCCCGAAGGCATGGAAGTCCCGCCGGACACCGTGGCAATGGGCGTGCCCGCCAAGGTCCGCCGGACGCTGACCGATGCCGAGCGCGAGCGCGTGGCCAACGGCCCCGGCTACTACGTGCGCCTGGCGCAGGAATACAAGGAAGAATCGAATTGATCCGAGCCGTCAAAGGTACTAGAGACCTGCTGCCGCCTTCTACAGAATTGTGGAATCGGGTGGAGGCGGAGACGCGCCGTGTGTTCGGGGCTTATAACTACCACGAGATCCGCACGCCCATCCTCGAGGAGACGCAGCTTTTCGCGCGCGGCGTGGGCGAAGAGACCGACATCGTCACCAAGGAGATGTACACCTTCGTGGACCGCGACGAGACGTCGCTCACGCTTCGTCCGGAGAACACCGCCTCGGTCATACGCGCCTATATCGAGCACCGGCTGGACCAGCGGCCGGGCGTGCAGAAGCTCTACTACATCGGGCCGATGTTCCGGCGCGAGCGCCCGCAGAAGGGGCGCTACCGGCAGTTTTACCAGATCGGCGCGGAGGCGATCGGGTCGGAATCGCCGTTTGTAGACGCGGAAGTGATCGAGATGGTAGTCGAGTTGCTGCAATCGCTTGGACTGCAGGACTTCAAGCTGTTGCTGAACTCGGTGGGCGACGTGAAATGCCGCCCGGTTTTCCTGGCCAGGCTGCGCGAGGAACTGGCCAAGGTGGCGCCCTCGATGTGCGCCGATTGCCAGCGCCGCGCCGACACGAATCCGCTGCGTGTGCTTGACTGCAAGGTGCCCGAGGACCAGCCGATCATCGAAAAGCTGCCGTCGATTCTGGATCACTTGTGCTCGGATTGCAGCGCGCATTTCGACGCCGTGCGGCGGTATCTGACCGAGCGCGAGATCGAGTTTGAGGTCCGGCCGCGGCTGGTGCGCGGGCTCGATTACTACATGCGGACGACTTTCGAGATTGTCCACGGGGCGCTCGGAGCGCAGAACTCGGTTCTGGGCGGCGGCCGCTACGACGGATTGGCGGAGTCGCTGGGGTCGAAGGTCCACGCGCCGGGGATCGGATTCTCGATCGGCGAGGACCGGCTGGTGATGTCGCTCGAACAAGCGAGCGGCGAGCCGGCGCTCCAGCTCGACCTGTTTATCGCACCGCTGGGCGAGGCAGCGCTGAGCCACTCGGCTTTGCTGGCGCGGGACTTGCGGCGGCTGGGGATCCAGATCGAGATCGGCCCCGAAGGGCGACTGAAGCGTGCCATGGAACTGGCCAACAAGCTCGGCGTGCGGTGGGCCCTGATCGTCGGTGACAATGAGATTACGGCGGGCCTGTACGCGCTGAAGAACATGGCCAGCGGCGAGCAGCACAACGTCAGCCGCGAAGAATTGATCGCAAAGCTCACTAACTAAAATGGCGGATACCGTACCACTCGATTTTCTCGGCAACATGCGGCGGACGCACACCTGCGGCCAGCTGCGCGCGGCGGACGCGGGCCAGCGGGCCATCCTGATGGGATGGGTGTACCGTCGGCGCGACCTCGGCGGCGTCATCTTCATCCACTTGCGCGATCGCGACGGCGTCACGCAGATCGTCTTCCACGAAGACGGGGACGCGGCGGCTCACCAGAAGGCCGAGTTGCTGCGCTCGGAGTACGTCATCGCGGTGGAGGGCGTGGTGAAGCCACGCACCGCCGACACCGTGAACGCCTCCATTGCGACCGGCGAAGTCGAACTGGTGGCTGAGAAGCTGTGGATCCTGAACGAATCGCGCACGCCGCCGTTCCCCATGGAAGAGACGGTGGACGTGAGCGAGGACGCGCGGCTGAAGTACCGTTTTGTCGATCTGCGCCGGCCGCATATGCAGCGCAATATTATCCTGCGCTCGAAGATCGCTTTCGCCGTGCGCGAGTCCCTGACGGCGGCGGGGTTCCTGGAGATCGAGACGCCGTTCCTGACCCGCTCCACTCCCGAAGGCGCGCGCGATTACCTGGTGCCGAGCCGAGTACAGCCGGGCTCGTTCTATGCCCTGCCCCAGTCGCCCCAGCTACTGAAGCAGTTGCTCATGATCAGCGGGTTCGACAAATACTTCCAGATTGTGCGGTGCTTCCGCGACGAGGACCTGCGCGCCGACCGTCAGCCCGAGTTCACGCAGATCGATATCGAGATGTCGTTCATCCAGGAGGAGCGGATCTTCGAGGTGGTGGAGCCGCTGATCCAGCGCGTCTGCGAAGTGGCCGGGTTCCCCATCGCGTACCCGTTCCCGCGCCTCAGTTGGGAGCGGGCCATGCGCAGCTACGGTACAGATAAGCCCGATCTGCGCCTGCCCCCGTTCTATGAGGTGGGCGATTTGTTCCCGGGCGCGGGGCTGACCGGAGAGGGCCTGCCGCTGGTGGCCATCGTGGTTCCGAAGGCCGGCGGCGCGAGCCGCAAGGAGCGCGACGAGCTGAAGCAATACGGCTCCGAGCGCGGCCTGCGCATTTATGACGACGCCAAGCGCCTCGAGCGCGATTATCCGGAGCCCATGAAGGCTGTGCGCGAACGATGCGGAGCGCCGGCAGACGACCTGTTGATTCTGGCGGGCTGGCCCGGAGCGCCGCAGGGCTCGCGTCCCGAAATGACGGCGCTGAAGGCCTGCGGCCAGCTGCGGCTCTACGCGGGCCAACGGTACGCCGCCAAGCACGGGCTGCTGGACAATCGCGACCTGCGCTTTCTGTGGGTGCTCGAGTTTCCCATGTTCGAGTGGAACGAGGAAGAGAACCGCTGGGACGCCGCGCACCATCCCTTCACTTCGGTGCACGATGAGGACCTGGAGAAGCTGGTGAGCGATCCCGCGCATTGCCGCGCCCGCTCCTACGACCTGGTGCTGAACGGCATCGAGCTGGGGTCGGGCTCGATTCGTATACACCGGCAGGACGTGCAGCAGAAAGTCTTCGGCGCGCTGGGATTCTCCGAGGACGAGGCGCGGAAGCGGTTCGGCTATCTGCTCGAGGCGCTCGAGTACGGCGCTCCGCCACACGGCGGCGTCGCGCTCGGCCTCGACCGGCTGGTGATGATCCTGGCCGGGGAGACCTCGATCCGCGACGTGATTCCCTTCCCCAAGACCGCGCGCGGAACCGACCTGATGTGCGACGCGCCGTCGCCGGTGCCGGAGCGGCAGCTGCGCGAACTCGGTCTGTCGATTCGGAAGCCTACCTAGCGGTCAGCGAAAGATCAGGAACCCGGCGTAGAAGACGTTGTTGTCCACGCCCGGATCTGCGTAGGACGTAGCCGCGTTCGAGATGTGGAGCAGTTTGTACCCCAGTTCGAAACCGTATCTGCGGTCTTTTGGATGCCATCTCACGCCCGCGCCGAGATCCACCAGGAAGTTCAACCCGGTTGCGTAGGGCACGGGAATGGGCTGCGTCGATGCGATGATTCCACCATCCGTCTGAACAAACGGGTAGAGCCTTCTGCTTCTGAGGAATTCGAGCCTGAAACCCAGCGGCGTGATTCCAAAGCCATAGACTCTCCGGCTTGACTGGTAGGTGGCGGGCTCGAGAACGACGGCGGCAGGCAGGATGCCCGGCGCAAAACTGATGGAGGCGCGCTTCCAGGCCCAGCAGCGATAGGAATAGCTGAAACCGGCCGCGACGAATCGGGTTCCCGAAGTCACCCCGATGAGCGTGGTCGAAACGGGCGAGTATCCGGCAAAGAACTCGAACTCGTGACGGTGCTCGCCCGGCAGTGGGTCAGATGTGCAGACGCCGGCGGTGCAGAGCGGCAACGCCAGGGGAGCAAGCAGGAGCGCGATGGCGCGAAGGCAATCTTTATCCAACGCTCATGCTATCACGCGCCGCCGGCGTGGCTTTATGCGAAGATCGGGCTAGTGACGCTCCGGGAACAGCTCGCGATTCGGGACAGCCAGTGGGCCGCGTTTCATCGCTGGGAGTCGGCCCAGCCCCTGCCCGAGGGAGATCGCGCCGAGATCCTGGCCGACCTGGGCGCCATCTGGAATTGGCTCCCGCCTGAAGTGCGCACCGAGGATCCCGACCCCGGCAAGCTGGGGATTCAGAAGATGCGCGCGGCCCTCGCTCACCTGCGCGTATGATCGCGCCTACCTGGAGCCGCGGCTGACTCAACTAGCCGACGCGCTCGCCCGGCCCTCGATGTGTTCAGGCGGGAGACTCGCGGGTGACGCACCAGCAGTCCGCTCGCTGATGCTCGCGGTTCCCTGAAACCTTGGCAGCCTCGGTCCATCTAAGATAGAGAGGGAGTCTCTTTGCACCGGGCCGATCCAGGTCGCGTTTCCGTTCGCTCGCCGCGCCCCGCTCTAATCCTGCTCCTGCTGGTTTGCTTTGCCGGGCTTCAGACCGCCGCCGCGATTACCGTTCACTCCCACGACCACGGAAACGGGAGCACCGACGATTGCTGCGCGATCTGCCACGTGGGGCACCTGCCGGCCATTGAAGCCGCCGTCGCTCTCGAGGCGGCGCCGGCCGCGATCGTAGAGTGGCGGTCGTGGCGTGAGCAGCCCGTGCTTGCCGGCGACCAGCCGTGCGTCCTCAACTTCTCCCGCGCGCCTCCCGCATAACTCTTCTCCATTCCTCCCGCGCAATCCTTAGCCGGATTTGTGCACCCAGCCACTTCAGATTGTTCTGGAAGGAGAGAGCGTTATGTGTTTCCAACAGTTGACCATATTGGCCGCGCTGGCGATGCTGGCCGGCGGCCCTGTCTTCAGTCAATCGATCGGCGGCGGCACCGTGGCCGGCAGCGTGAAGGACCCTTCGGGCGCGGTGATCGTCCGCGCCAAGGTTGTGTTGCGGAATACGGTCACAGGCTACGAGCAGACAGCCGTGACGGGTGCCGACGGCGCGTTCCGCTTCAACAATGTCCCGCTGAATCCGTATCAGCTCACCGCCAGCGCTAGCGGATTTGCAGCATCCGCCCAGCAGGTGGATGTGCTCAGCTCGCTGCCCATGACGGTGGACATCTCACTGGCCGTGGCGGGGGCATCGACGACGGTGACGGTGGAGGCGTCTGGATCCCAGGTGGAAACCGATCCTTCGGCCCACGACGATGTGGACCGGAGCAGCTTCCTGAAGCTGCCCACCTTCGATCCCGGAGGGCAACTGAGTCAGGCGGTCACCTACAGCACGGGTGGCGTAGCGGCGGATGCGAACGGCTTCTTCCACCCGTTGGGGGACCATGCGCAAACCACCTTCGTGATCGACGGGCAGCACGTCAGCGACCAGCAGAGCAAGACTTTCTCGACCCAGATCCCGGCGAATGCCATACAGTCGATGGAGTTGATCACAGGCTCTCCGGACGCGCAGTATGGGGACAAATCGAGCCTGGTGGTCAACGCCACCACGAGGTCGGCGCTGGGAGCGGCCAAGGCGTTCGGCAGTCTGGAATCCGGCTGGGGGTCTTTCGGAACCTGGAACAGCAGCGCGTCTTTCGGAGTCGGCGGGACGAACTGGGGGAACTTCATCGTGCTGAACGGCACCAGGTCGGGCCGCTTTCTGGATACGCCCGAGTTCCTTCCCATCCACGACGTCGGCAACAACGAGAGTATCTTCGACCGCCTCGACTGGCAGCCGGACGGCAAGGACTCGCTGCACCTGGATCTGCTGACCGCGCGCAACTGGTTCCAGGTGCCCAACAGTTTCGACCAGTTGTCGCAGGACCAGAAGCAGCGCGTGCTCACCTGGAACATCGCGCCCGGCTATCAGCACGTCTTCAACTCGCACATGCTGCTGACGGTGAATCCGTACGTTCGCCGCGATCAGGTGGATTACTTCGCCAGCCAGAATCCGTTCGCCGATACGCCGATCACGGCCTCGCAACTCCGCTTCCTGACCAATTACGGCGTGAACGCGGACCTGGCCTATTCGCACGGGCGGCACGAGATCAAGATCGGAACGCAGATCCAGCGGACGCCGCTCGCGGAGAGCTTCCAGTTCGGGATCACCGATCCCAACTACAATCCCGTTTGCCTGGACGCGAGCGGGAATCCGCTGGCCCTGCCGGGTGTGACCCATCCAGCCGCCTGCGCCAGCGTGAACCCGGCCTACGTTGCGAATCCGAGCCTTCAGCCGGGCATCGTGCCCTACGACCTGACGCGCGGCGGCTCGCTGTTCGACTTCCATGGGAGCCACACCATCGCTCAGTACGGGTTCTTCGTGACGGACAGCATCAAGCTGGGACACTTCACCGTCGATGCGGGGCTACGGGACGATCAATACGACGGGCTGGTCACGGCCAACGGCATTCAGCCGCGCTTGGGGATCTCCTACCTCGTTCCCAAGACCAACACGGTGCTGCGCGTCGCCTACGCGCGGACGTTCGAGACGCCGTTCAACGAGAACCTGATCCTTTCGAGCGGAACGGGCGGCGGGGGCCTGGCGCAGAATGTCTTCGGATCCGTCTCGACGCCGATCCAACCGGGCACGAGAAACCAGTTCAATACGGGATTGCAGCAGCAGTTGAGCCGGTGGCTGGTGGTCGATGCCGACTACTTCTGGAAGTACACACAAAATGCGTACGACTTCAGCGTGCTGTTCAATACGCCGATCACGTTTCCCATCTCGTGGAAGGAATCGAAGCTGGACGGAGTGACGGCGCGGGTGAGTACGACCAACATTCACGGGTTCCAGGCGTACATGACGCTCGGCCACACGCGGGCGCGGTATTTGCCGCCGGAAGTGGGTGGCCTGATCCCGCTCGGCGGCTTCCCGACCGGCGTGTTCCGCATCGACCACGACCAGGCCTACCAGCAGACCGCGGTGCTACGGTATCAACGCCCGCACAACGCCGAATGGGTGGAATTCACCTGGCGCTATGACAGCGGCCTGGTGGTGAGCGGCGTGCCGGACGTCGCCGCGGCGACCCAGCTGACGGCCTCCCAGCAGGTGGACATCGGCTTCGCCTGCAACGGAGCGGTGGCCACGCTCGAGAGCCCGATCACGAGGTGCAATGGCGTGGGCACCTCGACCTTGCTGACCCTGCCGCAAACCGGGACCGAGAACGACGACCACAATCCGGACCGCGTCAAGGCGCGCAACCTGTTCAATGCGGCGATCGGCACAGACAATCTCTTCCACAGAGAGGAAGGCGGCCGGGTGACGCTGCGCCTGGCGGTGGAGAACCTGACCAACACGGTGGCGCTGTACAACTTCCTGTCCACCTTCAGCGGGACGCACTTCGTTTCGCCGCGGAGCGTGCAGGTGACGCTGGGGTATGTGTTCTAGGACGCTCGTCGCTCGTCGCTTGTCGCCCGTCGCAAAAACGGGTTGAGCCGCCGGTTCGCAGCGCTTCGCGTGGGACGGAATTCTGAGGGCGAAGCGGACGGAGGCTCCCGCGGGGATCGACGAGCGACGGGCGACGAGCGACGAGCTTTTGGTACTATTTACCAAATGCTCACCAACGGTCGCGTTTACAACTTCAGCCCCGGTCCAGCCATGCTTCCGGACCCAGTCATGGTCAGGATCAAGGAAGAATTCCTCAACTACGGCGGCCTTGGCGCTTCCGTCATCGAGATCAGCCACCGTGCGAAAGATTTCGTGGCCATCGTCGACGGCGCCACCAGTCTCTTTCGGGAGCTTACCGGCCTGCCTGCCGATTACAGCGTTCTGTTCGTCGCCGGAGGCGGGAGAATGCAGTTCTCGGCCGTGCCTCTAAACCTGATCGGGCGCTCGCCCTCGCGGAAAGCCCTGTACACGGAGACGGGCGTTTTCTCGGCCAACGCCATCAAGGACGCCGCCCCGTACGGCGAGATCAAGGTGGTGGCCAGCAGCAAGGACACCGGCTTCGACCGCATCCCCGCGATCGATCCCGCGGCGATTGACCAGGACGCCTCGTACCTCCACATCACCACGAACAACACGGTGTATGGTTCGCGCTGGAACGCGTTCCCGGATACGGGCGCGGTGCCGCTGGTGGGAGACCAGACCTCGGAGATCCTGTCGCGGGTGATCGATTATTCGCGCTTCGGCGTGATCTATGCCGGGCTGCAAAAGAATCTGGGCCCGTCTGGAAGCGCACTCATCGTCATCCGCAAGGACCTGCTCGGGCAGGCGCTGCCGGTCACACCGCTGCTGCTCAACTACGCCAGCGTGGACAAGGGGAACTCACTGGTGAACACGCCGAGCACGTTCAACATTTACGTGACGTGGCTGGTTCTGCAGTGGCTGAAGGAGCAGGGCGGCGTGGCGGCGATCGAGGCCGTGAACGAGCAGAAGGCCAAGACGATCTACGACGTCATCGACGCGTCGAGCTTCTACAAGGGCGTGGTTCAGCCGGAGCACCGCTCCAGGATGAACGTCACGTTCCACCTGCCCAGTGAAGAGCTGCTCGGACAGTTCCTTAAGGGCGCGGGCAAAGAAGGGCTCTCGTCGCTCAAGGGATACCGGGACGTGGGTGGCGTGCGCGCGTCCATCTACAACGCCATGCCGCTCGAGGGCGCTCAGGCGCTGGCCGCCTACATGAAAGAGTTCGAGCGGACCAACGGCTGAGGCTGCCCCACCCTACAGTGGCCGGGCCGAGTGGTGCCGAAGCAGCCACTGAACCAGGCGCGTGGTCCAGATCAGGAACAGCGGGCCGAGGGTGTAGCCGATCGGGATGATCCACCAGCCAAGGAGCTCTCGCGCGCCGTGCCAGTCCGGGCTGATGTAGCCCAACGAGAACGCCGGGGGATCGAGCCACAGTCCGACATGATTCCAGAAAAACGGCTTCAGCAGCGCGCAGACCAGGAATGCCAGGCCGAACGAGTAGCCGAACAGGAGCACCAGGAAGACCAGGAACCCGCGCAGTCCGGTGAGCGCCCATTGAAAGGTTGCCTGTAGCAGCGCCGTAGGCACGGCCGAGACGCTGGCGCGGGCCATCAGCCGCTCGCGCTGAAACGATTCGGCCAGCTTCTCCGGGGTGCCCAGCGCCGCGATCGTTTCCGCGACGATCTCGGCCTGGCCCGCCGTGGCGTCAGAGACGCGCTCCTCGATGTGGTTGCGGATGTCGGAGAGGATTTCGGCCTTCTCGGCATCCGGCATGCGGCCCAGCGCGGTTCTGAGGCGCAACAGGTATTGTTCGATCTGCGAGCGGGAATCAGTTTGCGTCGCCATGGTGTTTTCCTTTCGTGCGGATCGCGGAGACGATCTCGTCCATCTGCGCGGAGAAGTTGCTCCAGGCCGCGGCCATCTCCTTGGCTTTGGCGCGGCCCGGCGCGGTGAGCGTGTAGTATTTGCGTGGGTGGCCGGTGCCCGCGTCCTGCCACTCGGAGGTCACCAGGCCGTCGATGCGGAGCCGGTTCAGGATGGGGTAGAGCGTGCCCTCGGCCACCTCCATTCCGCCGCGGCTCAGCAGCGCGCGGAGGATCGCGAGTCCGTAGAGCGGCTCGGCCCAGAGGCTGGCGAGGATAGCGAGTTCGAGGCAGCCTTTGCGAAGCTGCGCGTCCCAGTTGTCCGGGGTGGGAGGGTTGGGTGCCTGGCTCTTGTTTGCCATATACATTGTAGTGCTATGTATAGTGTCACGCATGTTAGTGGGTTTGTCAAGGGGTCTTTGCAGCCGCCTGTGCAAGCCGCCTGTGCAAGCCTCCCACTGAGGAAGCAATCTGGTAGCATACTGTTCCCAGATGCAACCGCTGCTTCGCAACCTGCTACTGTGCTCGGCCGTCCTGATGCCCTGCGCTGGTGCGCAAGCGCCGGAGGGCTTCCATTGGATCAATTTCAAGCGAGAGACGGAGACCGTTTCGCGCGTCAGCCAGGCATTGCGAGCGGAAGAGTACACCGCGATCCGTGAAATTGGGATGCTTGCTGATTCCGCTCTCGTGTTCACGACCATGCGCGAACCCGAATCGGAGACGCCCGAAGGGGACGCCTGGTCCGTGTACAACGTCTCGATGGCAGATCTGAAGGTGCGCAAACTCGTGGGCGGCTATGACCTTCGGCTGGTGGAGTGGCTCAAGTTCATTGCCGCCGCTGACAGCGACCTAGCCATCACGTATCTGAGTTGCCACGACTGTGAACCAGCGACGCTGTTTACCGCGTTTCATCACGACCGAAAGGATGGGTGGCGGATTCGTTGGCTGGCCAAGGATCCGGATGGGGTCTCGGGCATACCCCTTCTGTACTCCGACGTGGGCGTTCCTTACACAGACGACATCGTCGACCAGGTTTGGGCGGTCATGACTCCCTCGTCCGGCCCAGGACGCAGGCTAAGGATATCCTCACAGCACAACAGCGTTGGAAGGAGTATCAGGATGCCAAAACCCAAGGTTAGGACGGAATCCTATCGCGAAAGCCTCTTGGACTCCCTTCGGAATCCGGACGAGGCGGCTCAATATCTCAACGCCAGCCTGGAGGACAAAGACGCACGCGTCTTCCTCCTGGCTTTGCGTGATGTCGCGGATGCCATGGGCGGCATCCGAGCCTTGTCGCGCGAGGCGCGCCTGAATCGGGAGAGCCTCTATCGCATGCTCTCCAAGTCAGGCAATCCATCCCTGGAGAGTCTCGCGGCGGTATTAAGTGCTTGCGGACTGCGCCTGGCCGTTCAGTCAACCGCTCCCAGGCGCGGGAAGCCCCGCGTCGCGTGAGGAGGCATTCAAGCCGCCCTTGCTATCGCGGCGCGTACAGGTCGATCACCCTCTCGATCGCCCTCCGGCACACCGAGCAGAAGCCCACCGGGTCGCGCGTGAACATGGTGCAGTCGGTCTGCGGACGGTAGTAGCCGCGGGCTTCGTAGTTGGCGCCTTCGAAGGCTCCGGTCTTGCCGGCGTAGTCCGGGCCGTCGAGAAGCTTCTGGTCCAGGCCCATCTCCTCGCGGAACAGCGCCTCGATCTGCGTTTCGGGATGGTGCTGGGCGCGCAGCTCGCGGCGCCGGGACTGGATGCGCTGCTGCTCGGCTTCGAACTCCTGCTTCAGCCAGGGCGTGGGCAAAGCCGTGCCGGGCATGATCAGGTCCGCCCACTTCGCTGCCCTTGGATCGGCGGTGACGTTGGGCTCCCACGGTTCCAGCCGCTCGGTCGAACTGCTATACGACACGTCGGAGGTGTAGTACTCGTCGGCCAGTCCGGCGAAGTGATGCCCGAACTCGTGGACGAAGACGTAAGGCGTCCACTCGCTGTCGGCGGAGACGGTGGCGTACAGGTTGAAGATTCCCCCGCCCCCATACTCGCGGCTGTTGGTAATGATCTCGATGAACTCGTAGGGCGCCGCCGAGGCCAGCTCTCGCAGGCGCTTGTTGTCGAAGGTCAGAATGTACCGCTCCGAGCCGAAGGCATCGTAGCCGGTGCGAAGGGGCGAGTGCCGCCAGCGGCCGTCGGACGGGCGCGAGATGCCACTCTCCTCCGCGGGCGTGTCGATGGCCCAGACGTTGAAGTCGCCGCGATGCTCCTTGAAGGGCGACGCGGCAAACAGCAGATCGGTGAGCCGCCGGGCGTCGTTGTGCCACTTTTCCATTTCGGCGGCGGTGTAGCCGTCACCCATGAGCAGCAGGTCGACCTTGTCCCTGGGCTCGCCGTTCTTCATGACTGCCCAGACGTGGACCGCGGCGGGCGGGCCGGCGCGATCGATAGTGTTCGATGCCGGATCCACCGTCACCGTCCACACCTGGCGGAACGTGTTCTGGCGGTCGCGCTTCTTGAGGACCACCTCGACGGGAGCCGCGGGCGCTGGAAAGCGGAGCGACTCCGAGAACGCGCGCCGCTCGCGGCCGGCTTCCGGCGTCAGCTCCCACTCGCCGAAGATGCTGGCGAAGCCGCGGGAATAGAGCAGCCGTTTCGTCTTGGCGTCGATCACCTCGAAGGAGTACTTGCCCAGATTACTGTGGTCGATCAGACGGTCGGGAGAGCCCGGCCAGTCGCCTTCGAGCGCGAGGCCGTCCATGGCGAACTGCTCTTCGGTTGCAGTGCCAGTGTGGACGTAGTCGAGCCGCATCGTGCGCGGCGCGGCCGTCAAGGCGACCGCCAGTGCCAGGGCGAGAGAGATCAAGTTACACCTCCGGAAACAGCAGCTTAGCGCACTGGCGGGTTTGGCACAAGATTTGCGTCCTCCGGGACCACCCTTTCGTATCTATCCTATGAAAGGTGATGGCAGCAGCCTCCAACATGGCGATGGGACCCGAACCGCTCCCGGATTTCGCCTCGTTGGTGCGGGCGCATCAGGCCATGGTGTTCAGCATCGCTTTGCATTACGTGCGTGACCGTTCGTCGGCCGAGGAACTGGCGCAGGACGTCTTCCTGCAGCTTCACCAGAGCCTCCAGGACATGCAGTCGGCTGAGCACGCGGCGCGGTGGCTGCGGAAAGTCGCGGTCCATCGGTCGATCGATCATGCGCGCCGTAGCAGGTACCGGCCGCAGGTGGGCCTGGAGGACGCTCCTGAGCCGGTCACACCAGCCTCGCCGGGCGATCCGATGCTTTCCGAACGGCTGCGGCGGTTGGTTGCGTCGCTTCCCGAGAAGCCGCGCGCGGTGATGGTTCTCCGCTACCAGGAAGATCTGGATCCGGAGGAGATCGCGGCAACGCTGGGGATGCCGGTGCGGACGGTGAAGAGTCACTTGCAGCGGTCGCTCGCGATGTTGCGGGAGAAAGCGGGCCGGGCGTTTACGCCGGCCGCCGGCCGCCAGAACCTTTCGAGAGAGATGGGAGAAGTCGATGAGCCGCTTGGATGATGAACTGCGCGAGGCGTTTCGAAGCCAGGACCCGGGCCCCGATTTCACGGCCCGCGTGCTGACGGCGGCCGCCGGCGCTCGCCCGAAGGAGAAGCAGAGTTGGTGGGAGGCGCTCGGTCTGCGCTGGGCCATGGCCGCGGCGCTGGCGTGCGTCCTGCTGGTGGGCGGCAGCATCGAGTACCGCCGCGAGCAGGAGGAGCGGCAGGGGCGGCTGGCCAAGCAGCAGCTCGTGCTGGCGCTGCATATCGCAGGCTCCAAGCTCAACCTGGCGCGGGATCGCGTTCAGCAGCTCAATGCAGGTGACTGAAGTGGTCAAGGAGACTTTATGAAATACGCACTGGTATTGTTTTTCGCCATCGGCCCGTTGCTGGCGCAGGACGTCAAGCTACCGGCGGACATCGACAAGCTCGCCGCCAAGGCGTCCGAGGTGGTTGACGTCTCGCTCGATGGCCCGATGCTGCGGCTGGCAGGCCGCTTCCTGTCCAACAACGATCCGGACGAAGCCAGGGTCAAGAGCATCGTCGGCGGACTGAAGGGCATCTACGTGAAGTCCTTCGAGTTCGAAAAGGAGGGCGAGTACTCGCCTTCGGAGCTCGACGAACTCCGGCACCAGCTCCGCGGGCCAGGTTGGTCTCGCATGGTCGGCGTCATGAGCAAGAAGGGTGGCGACAACGCCGAGATTTATATGAAGCTCGACAACGACCATATCGGCGGGCTGGTCATTCTATGCGCCGAGCCCAAGGAGTTGACGGTGGTCAACATCGTCGGCAACATCAGCCTGGACGATCTGAGCGCGCTGGGCGGGCACTTCGGCGTCCCCGACATCGACACCAGCAAGGAACACAAGAAGGCCGCCAAGGAATAGGTCATGAGAACGCTTCTGGTGGGGGTGCTTCTGGGAGCGCTCGCGGCTACGCCGATAGCGGCGGGCGATTCGGACTTCCACGCGATCGTTCGCGGTGTGGAGTCCGGATACGGCGTGCACCGCGTACACATCCCGCTGTTCGGGCTGGCGCGCTTCGCGGTCAAGATGGCCCAGCCCGAGGGCGTCAAGGATTTCGACATGGCGATTTTCGAGACGCCCGACGGCCCGCCCCGCGACCTCGGACGATTCGATGGCATCATGAGGCGGGTCGGCGGCGGGAATTGGAGCCCCCTGATCCACGTCCGTTCGCGCCGCGATGGCGAGTGGGTCTATATCTACGCCCGGCCTGAGGGCGGGAATGACTGGCGGATGCTTGTCGCAACGTTCGGGCGGGGCGAGACCGTCGTCCTGGAGGCGCAGGTGAACCCGGAGTTTCTGGTCAACGCGATCGAGGATCCGCAGGACGCCGGCCACGTGTTCAACGGCCCTCAAAACGATTCCTCTCGAAACGAACCGTGATGCTGCGTTCCGCCCTCATCCTGGCCGTCGCGGCGGTTGCGGCGAGCCAGGAGCCGCAGACCGCCGACGCCATTATGGCCAAGGTGGCCGCCAGCCAGGAAGCAGGCGCTCATTCGCGATGGTGTTCCCTGTTCCAGCAGACCGTGCTGGTCCGCATGCGGCGCGCCAACCACAAGCTGTGCCGCGAGGAGCGCAGCGAGTTCCTCGTGACATCCTGCGCCAGGGGGTTCGAAAAGAAGCTCACGCACTTCGCGGGCAAGTACGCAGGCAAAGACGGGATGGTCGAATACGATCATCCGCACTACAAGTACAAAGGCCTGGACATCGATGGCGACCTGGTCTCGGAACTGGCCGACGGCTTTACCAACGACCCGAAGTCCCGCGACGGAATTGGGAAGGACCTTTTCCCGTTAACCCCCGACGAGCAGAAGAAGTACGAATTCAATTTGACCGGGAAAGAAACGCTTCACGGCCGGGACGTTCTTCGCCTCTCGTTCTGTCCGAAGCCGCACACCGACAATGCCCCCTGGTGCGGCGAGGTCCTGGTTGACGCGGCGGAGTTCACGCCGGTGCTGATCACGACACACCTGGCCCGCGGCCTGCCGTTCCTGGTGAGAACGCTCCTGGGCACCGATCTGAAGTACCTGGGGTTCAGCGTGGCGTACCACCGCACCGCGGAGGGCGCATGGTTCCCGCTCAGCTATGGCGGCGAGTTCGAGGTGCGGGCCGTGTTCTTCTTCAAGCGCGGCATCTCGGTGTCGCTCGCCAACGGCGGCTTCAACCGCGTCGACGCGCGCAGCCAGATACGATTCGGCCCGATCCTGCCCTGAGCCGGCTCCGCTACACTGAGAGCAGCAATCTCACTCGGAGGGCTATCCATGGCATCACCTGGGACCGAGCACGCCGGCGCCACGGACGCTGACGAACAAGCAATCCACAAACTCGCCGCCGCTGTGGTGGACGCCCTGAATCGGGCCGATACACGCGCGTACGCGGCCTGCTTCCACGAAGACGCCGACTACACCAGCGCGGTCGGGTTGCAGGTGCGCGGGCGGGATGCGGTTCAAGCCCTGCACGACGCGGCGTTCACCGAGCCTCAGACACCGGACTGGCCCTCGTTCCGCAATGCCGTGACCACGCTCCACAGCGTGCGGGTGCGTTTCGTCAGGCCGGATGTCGCGGTGGCGGATCTGCGCTGGTCGCAGAAGGGAGTCCTGGGGCCCGATGGCCGCCCTTGGGACAACCGGAGAGGTCTGATGAGTTGGACGGCGGCGAAAGAAAACGGCCGCTGGGTCGTGGTTACCTCGCACAACATGCACGTGCCCGGTTGAGTGCCCGCCAGCACCGAACCGCGACCGTCAGGGAGCGGACCGGGCGCGATCCAATCACGGATCGTACGGAATCGGCTTCAACGGCGCGCGGCCTTCGAGCGTTTCGTAGGCCACCATCTCTTCGAGCTTGCGCTTGGGCGCTTGCGGCGGCCAGCCGTCCGGCACGCCGATGGGCGTGATGCAAATGCGCTGATACTGGCTGGGGATGGCCAGCACCTCGCGCGTAACCTGCTCCGGAATGCCGTCGGTGAGGTACGCGGTGCCGTAACCGAAGGCGCGCGCCGCGATCATGAGGTAGCCGGCCGCGATCGGCCCGTCGTGTTTCTGCGCGTAACCAGTGCACGGACAGCTGGTGTCCACCAGCACCACCACGTACACCGGGGCCGTGAAGTAGCCCTCGTAGAAATGCAGGCTGGCCTCTCTCTTGTCGGCGCTCACGAGTTTCGCGACGGTATCGAGCGTGCGCTTCTTCATGGCCTCGATCTTCGCGTGGTCGCGGATCACGAGGAAGGTCCACGGCTGCTGGTTCATGCAGGTGGGAGCGCGGCGTGCGGCGTCCAGAATCTGGAGCAGGTGCTCCTGGGGAACGGGGTCCGATTTGTAGCGGCGCGCGGTCTGCCGTTTCGCAAGCACGGCCAGGAGCGGCGCCGGGTCGTCTTCCTTCGTGGCCGCCCGGAGCGGAGCGCCGCCCGCGGCGAGCGAAGCAAACTGTAGTAACCTTCTGCGGCTGGTGCTCATCGATCCTCCACCACCGTTGTGACGCGGGCAGCTGGGTTTCGGGTTCCATTATGCTGTGTTCTCCGGAACCCAGGGCGCGGGGGCGCCGTCCTGTTGGTGTAAGTCAGCTTACACTGGATGTTTACCATGTACTGTCGGATCGCTCTGCTGGTGTCGCTCGCGGCGCTGGGCCTCGAGGCCCAGACCGTATGCCAGCCCACGCCCACTTACTCGCCCTGCGAGATCACCTTCGATCTCTCGGCGGCGGAGATGACGGCGCATCCGCATCCGTACCGCACCGTGAATCTCGAGGCCGAGTTCCGCTCGCCGCGCTTCCGCACCTTTCGCATGCCGGCGTACTGGGATGGAGGCAACCGCATGGTGATCCGCTTCGCGCCAACCGACGCAGGCCAGTGGACCTTCCGCACGTCGAGCAACGTCACGCGGTTCGATGGGGTCGAGGAGCACTTCTCCGCCACCGCGTCGGACTCGCACGGTTTCCTGCGGCCGGCCAACGTTCACCACTGGGCTTTCGTGGACGAGAACGTACGCACACCGCAGCTTTGGATGGGCGACACCCTGCTCCCGCTTCCCTACATTGACCGCGCGTTGTTCCAGCGGATTGTGGACGCGCGCGCCGCGCAGAAATTCAACCACATGCGAGGCATGGTGCTTTCGGCGCCGGGAGCGGCGCAAAGGGCGCTAAAGGCCGGCGGTGAGCCGGATGCGGCGGTCTTTCGCGAGATCGACGCCCGCATCCTGTATATGAACGGCAAGGGCATGACGGCGGACCTGGTGCTTGCCTGGACCACCCGGCAGTGGGCCAGCCTGTTTTCCTCATGGGAAGAGCGCCGCCGCTTTTTGCGCTACCTGGTGGCGCGGTTCTCCGCCATGCAGGTGACCTGGCAACTGGCGGGCTCGTTCGAAGACGACGACAACGGGCGCGCGCTGCTCAAGGAAGTGGGGCAGGCGCTCAAGAGCCTCGATCCTTACCTCCACCCGCGCTCGACCGGTTCCTTACAGACGTCCTCGCCGCTCGCCAGCGACGAGTGGATGAACTTCATTTCGTACGGCGTCGCGGACGATCAACTCGGCTCCATCGAGCATCAGCTCTACCCGGCCGCGTGCGTGAACCTGAATCTCGGCGCCGAAAACGGCGGCGCCGGCGGCCCGGATGCCGTCGACGCCGACACTTTCCGGCACCGGCTGTGGAACGCGAGTATGGACGGCCAGTATCCGACCTTTGCAAACGCGGGCACCTCGGGCGCGGGCGGCCGCCCGGTAGACGCCGCCTCGCTCGACTCTCCCGCCGCGAAACAGATGGCCATCTGGTACGACTTCTTCGCCGGCACGCGCCACTGGGAGTTGGAGCCGTACTTAGAGTTGGACGGCGGCCGTGCGCTGGCGCTGGAACGTCCGGATGAGGAAGAGCTCGAAGGCATCGAGTACGTGGTCTACGTCGAGAAGCCCGGGCCGGTCGAGGTCCTGGTGCAGAAGCGCGGCTATGACGTCGAATGGTTCAACCCGGTCAGCGGGCAGCGCATCCGGGAGAAGAAGCCGTTCAAGGGCGACCACTTCACCGGCGAGCCGCCGGACCGCCTGCACGACTGGGTGCTGCACCTGTTCCGCGAAGGGCGCATGGAGTCGATGCTGCGCTCCTATAAGTTCGACTCGCGGCCCATCATCATGCAGGAAATCGAGCAGGTGCCGGCGAAGGTGCCGTTCGAGATCGCGGAGCCGGCCGCCGATTCGATCACGGTCGCGAAGCCTCCGAAATACGCCGCCAAGCTCACCCGGGAGACGCGCGCCACGCGCAGCATGATGTGGCTCTGGACGGGCGAGGTGGCCGCCCCTCAGCAGGGCTACAGGGTGCTGGGCACCGGCCTCGCAGGGACGTTTCACATCCCGGCCAATCTCACGCCGGGCTATCCGGCCATGCTCACCGTCCGGCTTTACGGAATGAACGCGCACGGCAAGGTGTACTTGCTTTTGCGGGTCTACCAACTCTCCCCGTGACGCCCAGAATCCTCGCTCTCGACACTACGACGGAGTTCGGCAGCATCGCGCTGGTCGAGGCAGGCGCGGTGGTCTGGGAAACTCCCCTGCATTCGAGCGAGGGCTTCGGGCACATCCTCTTCGACCGCATAGCGACCATCTTCGAAGGCTCGGGCTGGAGGCTCGACCAGATCGACTGCTTCGCCGCCGCCCGCGGGCCAGGGTCGTTCACCGGCGTGCGTGTGGGACTGGCGGCGGTGAAGGGGCTCGCCGAAGCGCAGGGGCGCCGCGTGGTTGGAGTTTCGAATCTGGAGGCGATCGCCTGGCACGGGACCGCTCCGCTGCGCGCCGCCATCGCGGATGCCCGCCGCGGCCAGATCTATGCGGCGGTCTACGACGCGAAGCTCAAACTGGTGTCGCCCGAGGTGGTGATGGCTTTCCCGGTGTGGCTGGCTGGGCTGCCCGCGGACGAGATCGAGCTGCTTTCGACGGACCCGGCGGCCTTCGTCTCTGGCCTCGCCGGAACGCGGTTTGAGAAGGGCGGGTTCCGCGAGGTGCCGCGAGCACTGGCGGGCGCCATCGGGCGGATCGCCGAAGAACGGTTTCTGGCCGGGCTTGGGGCTGACCCCGCGGCGCTCGACGCCAGCTACGTGCGGCGCTCGGACGCCGAGCTGTTCTGGCGGGAGTGATATGTGGGGAGTGATATGTGGGGCTGACCCACTGGTCCGGGCGGGTCCCCCTGGACCGCTTTCTCGCTGGTGCGCCATCAGGCCGACGGGGGCGTCGGCCGCGGACCAGGGGGTCCGCCCCACTGCGCTAAAATGAAAGCTCATGCTAGGCAAGGTGCTGACAGGGCTCAAGCGATTCGTGTTGTGGGACTATGATCGCGCCACCTGGCAATTCGATGTCATGGTCGGCCTGATCCTGGCATTCGTTCTCCTGACGCCGCGGAGCTGGTTCAACGACCAGCGCCGCATTCCCGGGGCCAGCAGGATCGCCATGCTGCAGTCCCATGACACCAATGGTCATTGGTACTGGATGGACGCGGAACTCCTTTCGAACGTTCCGGAGGGGCAGAGGATGGCGAAGGCCTCCGAGATGCTCCGTGCGAGCGCGGGCGAGAAGCGGCCCGTCGTCCGCCTGGAGCCGATGGTGGATTCCGAATCGGAAATCAAGGGCTACATCGCCTTTACGCAACACTGAGCTTGCCGCGGTAACGTTGCTTCCCGGGATCGCGCCTTTAACTAGAGAGTGGAATGACATTCAGACTGCTGGCAGCAGTTCTGGCCGTCGGTGTTTTGCCCGCCGCGGCCGATGACGTGCAAGACACATTGGCAAGGATGGACCGGGAGGCCAAGACCTTCCACCAGATCACCGGCAAGCTCTCGAAGACCGAATTCACGGCCGTCCTCGATGACGTGTCGAAGGAAAGCGGGCGTATGTGGCTGCAGCGCACCGGTGGTAAGCTTGCCATGCGCGTCGAAATCGACGTACCGCAGCCCAAGTCGGTAGGCGTCGAAGGGAATAGCGCGAGCATCTACTACCCGAAGATGAACACGGTGCAGATCTACGATTTGGGAAAAGCGGGCGCGCTGGTGGATCAGTTCCTGGCCATCGGCTTCGGCAGTTCGGGTAAGGACCTGGAGAAGAATTACACGGTGACGGCGGGCGGCGAGGAGATGGTGAACGGCGAGAAAGCGACCCGGCTCAAGCTGGTGCCAAAGTCGGCCAAGGTTCTGGAGCAGATCAAGAACGTGGAACTGTGGATCCCGCTGAACGCCGGGCACCCGGTGCAGCAGAAAGTGATCGAGCCGGGCGGCAACTATTACCTGTTCACTTACTCGGACCTGAAGCTCACCTCGGACTTGCCCCCGGATACATTTCGGCTGAAGCTTCCCGGGAACGTTCACGTGGAGAAGCCGCAGCAATGAGTGCGGGGGGCAGCGGGCGCGCCGGCGCGGGACGGCTGGCGTTTCTGGATTGGGTGAGGGGCTTGGCGGCCATCACCATGCTGAATGGCCACGCCTTCCACTCTTTCACCAAACCCGAGCAGCGACAGGGCGGTCTGTACGTCATCACGCAGTTCATCGGAGGCCTGCCCCCGGCGATCTTCCTGTTCCTGGTGGGCGTGACACTGTCTTTTCTGATGGACTCCTCGGAGCGCAAAGGAGTACTTGCCACGGCGCGCGTGGGAAAGGCCCTGACCCGTGCGGGCTACCTGCTGGGCCTGGCGTTCCTGTTCCGCCTCCAGGTGTGGGCGTTCGGCCTGCCGCGGAGTCCCTGGACCGACCTTCTGCGGGTGGATGTGCTCAACTGCATGGGGCTGGCCGTGGCCCTGCTTTCGGTGATGGCGGTGTTCACCACCGAGGAACGCGTGCGCCTGTGCGGCGCGCTGGGGCTTGCCATCGCCGGGCTTTCGCCGTTGGTCTCGTCGCTCGATTGGTCCGGTGTGCCGAGCCTGGTCCGGATGTACGTTGCCCCCGACTATATGTCCTTCGGCTTCTTCCCCTGGGCGGCATTTGTCGCCTTCGGCATGAGCGCGGGCAGCATCATCAGGCTGCTTCCGGCGGAGCGGTTCGAGCGGGCGGCGCAGTGGGCCGCGCTCACCGGCTTCGGCCTCGTGCTGGGTGGGCAGTACTGTTCGTCCTTCCCCTATTCGCTGTATCCCAAGTCCGAGTTCTGGCTGGACAGCCCTTGGCTGATCCTCGTCAAGACCGGCGCGGTGCTGCTGCTGCTCTCGTTCGCGTACCTGTGGACCAGGCACACGGCGGACAAGTGGAGCTGGGTGCGGCAATTCGGCGTGACCTCGCTGCTGGTCTACTGGGTGCACATCGAGCTGGTCTACGGGCGCTGGTTCTGGTTCTGGAAAGAATCCCTCGGAGTGGGGCAGGTGGTCATGTGCTCGGTGGCGCTGGTCGCGCTGATGCTGTTTCTCTCCCTGGCTCGCACGCAGTGGAGGAATTGGGCGCGTCTGGGGCTGTCGATGGGCTGGTATTTCTTCCTGACCGAACGCCGCGCGGAGCAGTAGAGGACGCCGTTCCGCTAGGCCGGCCGTTCCGCGCCCGATCCCCTCAGGTAGGGACCGTTGCCTCCGTTGGGAAGCACGGTGTCGGAGTCGGTACGCGCCTGCGAGAGTTGCAGGCCGGACATGCCGCGAGCTCCGCGCAGGTCCGCTCCGCGCAGGTCGGCCGCAAATAGAACGGCTCCCTCCAGCAGGGCATTCGTCAGCTTCGCGCCGGTGAAATCGACTCCGCCGAGCTTGGCTTCACGCAGATCGCAGCCGGCCATGAGCGTTCTCCCGAGACAGCTCCTGCTGAGATCTGCCCGGTAGAACTTCGATCCGCTGAGCGCCGCGCCCCGCAGGTCGCAGCTCTCCAGGTGGGCGTTCCCGAAGTTGGCGTCGGTGGCGATGGCGCCGATGAACCGGCAAAGCTGCAGGTGCGCGTGATAGAAAACGGCCCCGTCCATGTTGCTGTCGGCAAACGACGTGTCGAAGATGTTGCTCTGGTTCAGCCCGGCGCCCGTGAGGACGGCACCGCGAAAATCGCACTCCCGGATTCGAGCCTCGAGCAGCCGCGCGTAGCCGAGCTCGGCGCTGCGAAACTTGGTGCTGTGCAGCGTACCCTCCGAGAGGTTCGTGCCCTCCATGCGGGAAAGACTGCAATCGGAGTTGGTGAGAGAGGCGCCGGCCATGTCGGCGCGCGAGAGACTGGCCTGACGCAGATCGCAGCCCTCGATTTCGGCGCCGGTGAGGTCGGCGCCGATCAGGACGGCCTCGATCATCGACGTTCCACGGAAGCGAGCGCGGCTCAGGGTGACGCCCTCGAGCTGTGCGTCGCTGAGGGTTGCACCGCTAAAATCGGCCCGCGTTCCACCCGGCCGCTGGGCGAGCCACGCCAGATGCGCATCGAGCACGCGGCGCAGAGCGTACTCACGATTGAGCCCCCCAGCCTGTTGGCCGGTGGTAGACGACGGTTGCACGATGTTTCTATCGGCAGAACGAGGAAATGCCTTTACGGGGGGGACGCCGGGGCCCGCGGTAGGGGAAGGGTCCGCTCGCTCAGGGAGCGGACCTGGCGGTCAGAGCGGTCGTCGCTTCACGCCGTCGCGGGCCGCCCCATGCCGGTCTTGCGGTACCATGGCTGGGCCGCCTCCGCCGCTTCGTTCACCGCGCGAATGTTCTTCACGCCCTGGTCCTCGAGCCAGCGCTCGAGCGCCTGGGGGCCTTCCCGGGCGTAGATCGGCATACCCTCCTGCCACGTCGCGTGCCCGCAAAGCACACCCGAAAAGTCCGTGCCCGCTTCAGCCGCCATATGGATCGACTCCACGAATTGCTGCGTGCCCACGCCGGCGCTCAGGTAGATGAACGGCCTGGCTGCGGCTGCAGCGGCGGCGCGGCGGAAACACTCCAGCGCCTCTTTCCGCGTATACGCCGCCGGGCCCCGATAGACCGCGGTCCCTGCGACGAACTTCGTGTTCACCGGGATCTCCACCTTCAGCACGTCGATGCGGTACTGCGGCTTCGCGAACTCTTCCATGCTGAGCGTGACGACCTCGGGCTTCTTCTTCGCGTACTCCAAGCCGTGCTCGTCGCCGCCCGCGGCGTCGTAGCCGACCAGTTCCAGGAAGAACGGGATCTCGTAGGGCTCGCACTCCGCGCCGATACGCTCGATGAAGGCATGCTTGATGTCGTTGATCCGCGCATCCTCGAAGGGAGTGTAGTACAACAGCACCTTCACCGCGTCCGCCTGGAAGTCCTCGGCGAGGCGCTTCACCGAAACGTGGTCGAGCAGGTCCGGCAGGCGGCCGGGCCGGGCGTTGTCATAGCCGCTCTTCTCGTACGCCAGCAGCAGGCCCGCCGTCCGGCTGCGCGCTTTCGCCGCCGCGAGCCCGTATTCCGGGTCGAGCAGAATGGCGCTGGCGTAGGGCGTCAGGATCCTCGCGACGGCGGTCTTGAATTCGGCCAGCATCTCGTCGCCGATGTCCTTCTCGTCCACGCCGCGCGCCACGGCCAGCGCCTTGCGAAGGCTGCCGCGCTGGTCCATGGCCGCCGCCTCGATGATGCCGTTGTTGGAGAGCGCATTCATACGCTTCCATTTGCCTGGAGATAGTCCCATGGAAATGCCCCCCTCTATTTCGCATTGTAGCGGAGGGATCGGCACCGAACCGCGCGTGAGCAAGCGGACGCGCAACTGGCCGGCATCCGCTCCCTGACGGTCGCGGGCCGGCGCTGGACGCTAGCGCTCGCCCCACTTCAGCTTCTGCCGCAGCACGTCGAAGAACATCGACTTGGGAGGACGGATCAGGCGCAGCACGTGCGCGGAGCGGCTGCACACAACCTTGTCGCCCTCCCGCAGCGGCTCGCCGATCTGCCCGTCAATGGTCAGGTAGGCGTCCTCATCGCGGGTGCGGCTCATCAGCGTGATCACCGCGGTGTCGGGGACGATGACCGGCCGGTTGGTCAGCATGTGCGGACAGATCGGGGTGAGGCACAGAGCCCCGACGCGCGGGAAAATGATCGGCCCGCCGGCGGAGAGCGAGTAGGCGGTCGATCCGGTGGGAGTGCAGACGATCAGGCCGTCGGCCTTGTAGGCGCAGACGAAGTTGTTGTCCACGAACGCGTCGAGGTCGATCATCCTGGCGATGGATGCCTTGGTCACCACGACGTCGTTGAGGGCCTCGTAAGACGCCGTCGGAACGCCGTCCCGGACCACCTCGCAGTGCAGCATGCTGCGCGCGCCGATACGATGCTCGCCGCGCAGCGCGCGCTCCAGTTCCGGGCACACCGCGTCCACGGTGATGGCGGTGAGGAAACCAAGCCCGCCCAGGTTTACGGGAAACACCGGAACCTCGCGGCCACGGAGGGCGCGCGACGCCGCCAGCAAGGTGCCATCGCCGCCGAAGACGATCAGCAGGTCGGAGCCCTGGGCGACATCCTCGAGCGCCTCGCCGTCGTCCGTGCCGAGATAGCCCGCCGTCACCCGGTCGAAGCGCACCGCGAGCCCGCGCTTTCTTAACCACTCGACAACGCCGGGGATGACCTGGGCCGCCTGGCCCACGCGGGGCTTCGCGATGATGCCCACAGCTTTAATGTCGTGCATGCAGCAGGAACTCCCGGTTCCCTTCCGCGCCCAGGATGGGGCTCTCCATCAGGCCGGTCTTGAATCCCAACTCTTCGACGGCGGTGCGTACGCGGTCGCAGGCCCCGGCCTGAAGCCCGGCGCCCCGCACGATGCCGCCCTTGCCGACCTCGCCGCGCCCCACCTCGAACTGCGGCTTAACAAGTATAACCATCCCACCGGTTTCCTTCAGCAGGGGAAGGACGGCCGGTACAATCAGCGTAACCGAGATGAAGCTCACGTCGAAGACCGCCAGGTCCACGGTCTCTCCGATATCCTCGAAGCGCAGATAGCGCGCGTTGAGTCCTTCGCGAACGGTGACGCGGGCGTCGCCGCGCAGTCTCCAATCCAGCTGCCCGGCGCCGACATCGACGGCATAGACGTGCCGTGCTCCGCGCTGCAACATACAATCCGTGAATCCGCCGGTGGAGGAGCCGATGTCGAGGCAGACCTGCCCGCCGACGTCGATCTGAAAGTGGTCGAGCGCGGCATCGAGCTTCAGGCCGCCGCGGCCCACGAAACGCGGCTGAGCGAGGACTTCGACCCGGGCGTCCACGGCAACGGCATGGCCGGACTTCGCGGCCTTCTGCCCATCGAGAAGCACCTGCCCTGCGAGCACTAGCGCCTGGGCTTTCGCGCGCGACTCGGCCAGACCCCGCTCGACCATCAGTTGATCGAGCCGCAGCCGGCCGGGCGGTTTCATGCGTTGCGGTCGACGATCAGGTCGGCCAGCTCGCGCAGGCGGGCGCCCCGCTCGCCGAAAGGCGCCAGCGCCTGGTGCGCGCCCTCGCGTTCGCGTTCGGCCATGCAGTGCGATTCCTCGAGGCCGTAGACGGCGGGAAAGGTGATCTTCCGCTGCTCGGCGTCCTTGCCCGCGGTCTTGCCCAGAGCTTCGGAAGACTGCTCGACGTCCAGAACGTCATCGACGATCTGGAACGCCAGGCCGACGTGCTGGCCGTAGCGGGTGAGCGCCGCCAACTGGCGAACGTCGGCGCCGGCACAGATGGCACCCATGCGGACGCTGGCGCGAAGCAGCGCACCGGTCTTGGCGCGGTGAATGGTCTCGAGCAGCTCAACCGTCGGCTCCTGGCCCTCGCCTTCGAGATCGGCCACCTGTCCTGCGATCATGCCGCCAACCGTGCCGGAGCCCACCGCCAGTTCCTCGACCAACTGCGCCCGCCGCCCTAGCGCGCCCCGGATCTGACCCAGGACCTGGAATGCGAGGGTAAGCAACGCGTCGCCGGCCAGGATCGCCATGGCTTCGCCGAATTGCTTGTGACAGGTGGGGACGCCGCGGCGCAGATCGTCGTTATCGAGCGCCGGCAGATCGTCGTGAATCAGCGAGTAGGTGTGAACGAATTCGAGCGCGCAGGCCGATTCCTCCACACCGGGAGCGAAGTCCGCGACCGCTCGCGCCGCCTCCAGGCACAGAATGGGCCGGACGCGCTTGCCGCCCGCAAACAGGCTGTAACGCATGGCGCGGTGGATGGTCTGGGGCGGAGTGGATTCGGGCGGCACCAGACGGTCCAGTTGCGCGTCCACGAATTGCTGCTGCTGCTTGATGTATTCGCCGAAGGTCATGCCTTGTCCGTGCGGAAGGCCTCGGGCTGCAGCTTGCCATTCCGTTTGATCAGCACTTCGACTCTGGTTTCGGCTTCTTCGAGCTGCTTGCGGCAGCGGTCGCTCAACTGCACGCCGCGCTCGAACAATTCGAGCGCACGCTCGAGCGGCAGGTCCCCGCTCTCGAGCTCGTGGACGACTTTCTCCAGCTCGGCCAGGCTGGCTTCGAAGCTGGGCGCCGCGTTTTCCTGCTGAGGCTCGTCGGGCATTGTCTTATTCTATCCGAGGTGTCTTATTCTATCCGAGGTCTTATTCTATCCGAGGGCGGCCGGTTTGGCGTCCGCTGGGTCTCGCGAGCGGTCCAGGCGAGGCGAAGGCTGCGGGAGGGGACGATGGGGTCCGGATTGCGGGCGGGGCGATGCTGCGCGCAGCGCAAGAGCGGAGTTCGAGCGAGGCCACGACGGCGGCTGCCGGGCGGGCGAACTACCGATGATTGGCTGTCCGTTTGTGGGATTGGGACCATTGTGCACTGGTGAATCGCTCTTTTTCGTACCGCCCGCCGTGCCGGCTGCGGTGTGGGGTGACGAATACGACGAAAAGTGATGAACGCGGCCGCGTGTGACTGCGCCCTTTTTTGAGACAGGCCGGAGATTCGACACTTGCCGTTCTCGTTCTTGGTTGATCCTGGTGCGCCTCTCGACTCTCGCCACGCAACGGCGTCGGCGTTCGGAAGACAGTGTCGAAAGTGGCGAAAAGTGACGAACCGGAGACCGTGGGTTCCGTGAGTGCACGAGCATGAGCCACCGCCACGAGAGTAACGCCGCGCGGACCGTCGTCAAGGCATCAGGATTCGCAAGCGATTGAAACGCGGGGAAATTCGGAAATACAACTTGAGTGATTGAAAAAGGTTGCTTCGGCCGGGCGGCGGGGGGAGGGCCCGATCACGAACTCGTTCGAGTGGGGCCTGGGGTGCACGCTCGACGATCCGGACTCGACGGGCTGGGGCGAGCAGAACGTTTTGGACGTATACACCAAGAGCACGGACAAGGCACCCGACGGGACGGCTTACGCGGATTGGTAGGTCAGGGGAGCAGGTCGCGGTATTCGGGGCGGGAGCCGGCAGCTTGGATGGCCTGTTCCAGGGCTTGGCGGGCTCGTTCGGGGCGGTGCTGATCCTCCAGGACGAGCCCCAGGTTGCGCAGGCACTTGCCGTTGGCACCGTCTTTCCACGCGTGCCCTGGGTCACCGCTGGCTGCCTGCTCTGATTTCTTGACGCTTGATAGTTGCCTGCAGGCCCTTTCCTCGCTCATACAGTCCCACGCCGCCGTCAGTCAACTCCGCGACATACCTGCTGCCGAATACGTCCAGGGCAGGCGCCTCGCTCACAATTACCTGCCCGGTGCTGATTTCGACGGCAGCGGCGCGCGGCTCTCCGTTGACGCGCGGATATTGCCCGAAAGGACGAATGAGAACGAATCGCGAGTCGGTGGCGCGAAAGAGCGGGCCCGGGGGCAGCTTGACTGTAGACAACACGTTTCCCGAAGGGAAGCCCGCCAGCGTGCCGGCCACGGTGGGGTGCCATACCTCGTCGAAGTGTGGCGACGAAACCACCCGCTTAGGAGAGATGAATGCGAAGCTGGTCGAGTAAGAGCGCGCAGACACGAGCTCAGTCTCCTGACTGTACGTGGTCGCCAACCTCCCTAGCGCTCCTTGCAACTTCACCTCTCCTTTACCGGATATGTCGTAGGCAACCGCAGAGCCCCGGGCACCTTTCGGCAGTGCGATCACAAAGCGCCCATCCGGCGAGAAGTCCAGCCATGCCTCGCCCAGATCGCCAAAGGGCTGCGGAGGATCGCCCGGATTTCCGGTCAGAAATGGCTTGGCGAAATGCGGCTTTTGGAAAACTACCTCGCCCGAACGGACGTCGAGCAGCCAGAGCGTGCCGCCGCGATCCACACACGCCAGCGTTCCGCCATCGGGTGACAGTTCGTGCGTGCCGCACCCATGCACTGGAAACTCGAGAAGGGCCGCGCGAGCGCGGGTGCCAACACTCCAGCGCTCGAAGTGCGCGGTGCCGGTGGTTGGCAGCCGGAGTGACGCAGCGGAACTCACGAACACGATGTCTCGTGAGTCGGGTGTGAACATGGCGGGGGTGGCATCGTGAGCCGGGAGCTGGAAGACCACGGCGAAGGGTTGGACGGTCAGCACAGTGACCGCTGAGTCATCCTGCGCCAGAACGAACCTGCCGTCGGGGCTGAAGCGGAGCTGGGAGAGCGGTGGCTCGGGCCTCGACCGCAGGCGTTTGGGCTGTTCCCCCGACTGGGGCGCGGAAACGCCGGTTGGCTGTAAGAACAACGCACAGACGACAAGCGCCACCCGGCTCATGGCTCGTCCCCCCAACTCTAGTACGGTTTTGTTGGCAGCATCCGCTCGCATCAAAGTGCGGGCTACGGTGTCTGAGGAATGTTCGGCTGGCATGTGCCTCTCGAAATGTCGAACATATACGGCTGCCAATGGTAACCCTTCGGGCAAGCGCCGTTGACGAAGGTGGGGCCCGGAGCGAACGACAACGGCCCAACCGCTATGGCCTTCGCCGGCCCCGGGCTCGATTGGCTCATTATTTGGGTGTAGTCAATCAGGGCCGGCATCGAGCTGAGCATGTCTGTGTAGTGCTGAATCGTCTCGATAATGTGGTGGTCGGTATCGACGAGAATATCGCGGCCTGGGTGAATACGGTCCTCCCACACCTTCACTCTTGCAGCCCACACATTCTGATCCCATTGGCCGATGTCCGCGTCGTAGATGCCCGCCTTGTTTGAGAGCCCATTTCCGGAGAATGTGCTCCAAGAGTCAAAGCCCTCTGCCCAGGCGGCGCCGCCCACGGTGCCCGCACCCGTCGGGGCCGCGTTTTGAGCAGGGCCTGAGTTCTGCTGCACGTCGTACCAAGAGTAGTTCTCTCCTTGGATTCCAGCCGGAGTCGGTGCCTGGGCAAGCGGCACATTGAACGGGTTGCAGGTCCCGACGGTCAGAGGATCTTTGTTGGTGCAGCTGTCCAGCCCCAGGGGATCCACGCTGTTGAGCGGGCTGCCGCTGACATACGCATACCGATTCCAACTCTGGGGGTTGGCCGGATTGACCGCGGCCAGCCCCGCCGGGTCCGGCGAGATCCAGCGGCCGTGGATGGGGTGGTACTCGCGGTACATAAAATCGTACAGGTCGCCGAGCGGCCCCGTGGTCAGGTCTTGGTTCTGGCCTGTGAAGTTGCGGTCGGTCATGGTGCCGGACTTCGAGTAACTCTCGCCCATCGGCGAGTAGGCGCCATCGTAGAGGACCGAGGTCGGCTGCGTGGGGGTCGAGGAAAGCCGCGAGGACCCCAGCCAGTCCGAGTGCTGGTAGCGGCTTAGTGCGTTGCCCGCGTAGACCGCCGTCGCGCCCGCGGGCAGCGGGATGAACGCGGAAATCACCGCCTGACCCGCTCCGTTGGTCCCGTTCACCAGAGCCAGCTTGCTGCCACCCGGGCCGTAGACGATCTCGGTATAGGTCGTGCCGACCGCCTGCTCCACACGTCGGCCCAGCGCGTCATAGGTCATGATGGTGGAGTCCATCTGATACAACTTGCCGTCAGCGTCCCAGGTGTAGGTGTGCGTGACGTCGGTGAGCAAGTTGCCATTGGAGTCGTAGCTGATGCCCGTGCCCTGGAAATGGTTGGTGTTGTCGTAGACCGGCGTGCGGGTCGTGCCGAGGCCCGTGCCGGTCCAGTTGACGTTCCCGAAGCCGTTCGAGCCGTAGGTGAAGCTCTGGTTCCACTTGTTCGTGCCGCAGTTGACGGCGGCGATGCGAGCCAGGTCGTCGTGCTGGTAGGTGCACGTCTGGGTGTTGCTGGAGTTGTAGGTGTCGCTGATGGCCAACTGGCGCAGCGAGCCGTTGGCGTTCCAGGTCGGAGTGCCGGTCAGGGAGTAAGTGCGCACGATGGATGCGAATTGAGTCATGCGGCCGGTCGCGCCGTCGTACTGGAACGAGTCGTAGTCGGTGGAGCCGAACGTGATGTTCGTGGGCAACCCGTAGAGGTTGTAGCTGGTCGGCGAGACGAGCGTTCTGGGGCTCGAGTCACTCACGGCAGAAGCGCGGCCCTCCCCCTCTGGATTATACGTCCAGGTGGGAAGGCTGCCGAGGCGCGAGTTCAGGGTGTTGATCAGACCGTTCGCCCAGTAGGTCGCGCTGACGTGGTAGTACGCGCCGTTGGAGTGCGGCGTGAGCTCGTAGACTTCTTTGAGTTCGCCGCGGGACGAATAGACGAAGCCGAGATCGGTGGTCCATGGGGAACAGGTCAAGGGGGAGGCGGGGCAAGTGTAGGCGTGGCCGAGCCGGCCCAGGCTGCCGTTGGCGGCCGATTGGTCATAGGCATAATGCTTCTGGGGCGTCTGGCTGTAGTAGGGGCTGACGCTCTGGGGCAGGGCGGCGGTCACGCGATGCAGAGGGTCGTATTGGTAGCAGGTGACGGTCACGGTAGCAGGTCGCGGTATTCGGGGCGGGGGCCGGTGGCTTGGATGGCTTGTTCCAGGGCTTGGCGGGCTTCTTCGGGGCGGTGCTGATCTTCGAGGACGAGGACCAGGTTGCGGCGGGCCTGGACCAGCAGCGGGTTCAGCTCCACGGCTTTGCGGATGAGGGGCTCGGCTTCACGGGCTTGGTTCCGGGAGGCGACCGCGGCGCCCATGTCGCTTAGTTCGGTCGCGACCGGCGCCGAGGGAGCGCCGAGCCTGACGGCGTGATCGAACTGGGCAATGGCGCCGCCATAGTCCGCTTGGTAGAGCAGAATCAGGCCCATGGTCTCGGCGACGGTCATGTCGTTCGGCGCGAGGCGGAGCGCTATGCGCGATTCGTCCGCCGCTTGAGCGAGACGATCGGTGCGGAACAGAACGTTGGCGAGGTCGTTGTGGTGCTCGGAGCGGTCGGGGGCGAGGCGCAGCGCTACCCGCAGGTGCGGCTCCGCTTCGGCGTAGCGCTGGTCTCCGATCAGCGTGACCGCCAGAACACCGCGCATGTAGCCGCTGTCTTCGACCGCGATGGCGTGTTCGAAGAGGCGGTAACTGTCGTGCCAATAGCCGATCTGGCGCCAAGTGAGGCAGGTCAGCACGGCGAGCAGGACGTAGGCCGACGCCGCTGCGACTTTGTTGCGGAGGGGATTCGCACCGGCCACAGCGACCGTGAGTCCGATCATAGCCAGGTGCGTGAAGCGGTCGGCGATGGATTGGCGGCCGGCCTGCAGCGAGCCGATGTTGGGGAGCAGGGCGACCAGAAACCACGACCACCCGACCAGCAGCCAGGGCCAGCGCTTACGTTCGCGAATCGCGAGGGCTGTGATCGCGCAGAGCAGGAGCGTGCAGGCCGCGACCCATAGCGCGGCGGGGCGCTTGTCGTATGGGTAGAAGCAGGCGAGATTGACCGGCCAGAGCACCTTGCCGAGGTACCGCATAAGGAATATCGGGGCGTTCTCGAGCCGAATCCAAAAAGGCACGGCGGCCAGGTGCGACATGGAGCCCGAGCGCTGCTGGCCGTATACGGTCAGGACCATGACGACGGCGGTCATGGCGAGGAGCGGGAGCTTTTCCTTGAGAAGCCAGAGGATGCCGGTGGTCCTGCGGAGCGGCCAATAGTCGAGAAGCAGCAGGACGGGTACGAGGCTCACGGCGGCCGGCTTCGACATCAGGGCCAGGGCGCCCAAGCCGTTCCAGGCCAGGTAGCGGCCGCGCGAGGGGCGTTCGGCGTAGCGCAGGTAGGCCAGCGTTGCCGCGATGAAGAAGAGCGCGCAGAGCACGTCTTTGCGCTCGGCGACCCAGGCGAAGGACTCCACGCGAAGGGGGTGGAGGGCCCAAAGCAGAGTGCCGGCTGCGGCGGTCCAAAGGCCGCCGCCGATGCGTTTGAGGACGAGGAATAGCAGCCCGGCCGAGAGGGCGTGGAGGAGCAGGCTGGTGAAGTGGTGGCCGGCGGGGTTCGCGCCATAGAGTGAGGCATCGAGTTCGTGGCTGAGCCAGGCTAGTGGATGCCAGTAGAGGCGCGAAACCGATGTGAACGCAAACGCAACGCCTTCGCCGGTCAGCCCTTCCGATACCGGCTTGTCGCTCACATAGAGGGAATCATCGAGATCGACGAAGTTGTTGTTAGTGGCCAGCAGGGTCACCAACAGGACGAACACCGAGATGAGAGCCGCGTGGAGCCCGGGAGCGCGTTGCCACGCCGAGCGCCTTGGGATCCGCGGCTGCGTCTGAGACGCCAATGCTCAGCGCCCTTCAAGCCTGACCGCCGCCACGGCGGCGGCCTTGCCCCTTTCATAAAGCCCGATTTCGCCGTTGGCACGCTCGGCGACGTAGTGGTTGTCGAATACGTCTAGCGCGGAGGTGCGGCTAAAGATCATCTGTCCAGTCCGGTACTCGACGGCCGCTGCTGCCACCTTCGGATCGCGAACGACAACCTCGGCCGCGGCGTCTGGGGGCACTGAGGGCGCGGGGCCACCGGTGAAGATCATTCGATCGTCAAGAGGCCGAAGAATCACAAAGCGCGAATCCGCAGCACGAAACATAGGCATGGGAGGGAGCGCAGGAATCGGACCTGGGAACCCGCTAGTCTCCCAGAGTATCCTGCCTGAGGGGAACTCCACGAGCGCGGTGTGGAGGGAGATGTCCTTCCAAAAAGCAGCATGATGGAGGGTCGCCGACGAGACCAGTACTTGATCCACCGCGACGAAAGAGAACTCAGACCCCCAGGTCAACCTCTTTGTGGGGCCTGTGAACTCCAGGGCCTTTCTCTCGTGGAGATCCCACGCAATCGGACAGCCGTCGGCGTCGTCAGGTAGGGCGATGACAAAGCGGCCGTCCGGCGAAAAGTCGATCCTGGCGGAGCCAAGGTCACCCACTTCATGCCGGGGAAACTGATCGAGCGCATCCGTTGGCTTATCGATCCAAATCACAAACTTCTTTGCGAACCTGCGTTTCTGGAAGATGGTTTGACCGGTAGCAACATCGAGAAGACGGAATGTGCCGGCAGTGTCGATGCAGGCGAGCACACGGCCGTCCGGAGATAGCGTATCCGTCTCGCCGCTGCGCAACACGACTGGGGTGAGGTCGGAACGGGCGCGTTCGGCGATGTTCCAGCGCTCGACACAGGGAGCGCGGCCAGCAATTTGGTGATGACGGGCTGACGCAACCGCGGGATCATCCGCGACGAACACGACGTTCTGGGAATCCGGAGTGAATTCGGCGAGGCCGGCGTCTGCAGCGCTAACCCGAAGGGCAACGCGAAACGGCTCGACACTGAGAACGGCCACTGCGGAGTAGTCTTGCGCCAGAACGTAGCGGCCATCGGGGCTGAACCGGAGCTGTCGCAGAGCCTCGGGCGGCCGCCACTGAAGACGCCTCGAGGACTCTTGCGGCCGCCCGGCTGCGTCGCAGGCGGCCGCGAGAAACATCAGCATAAGAGCGGTCTTTATGGCCTTGTCCATCCGCAAACTCCAGGCATCTGACGGTGGCCCTCGGCGGCAACGGCCGTTTCAATGGCCCATCTTGGGGTCACGGCGCCACCTGGGCTGACCGGATCTGCGGAATGAGTACCGTCTGCAGCGCAAGGTCCCACCACCACAATTGGGGCATGAGGACAGGCCCTTGCGGCTGCGGCAAAGGATCAAGCTGGCAGGTCCCTCCCGTCAGACTGGGGTCGGGTTCGAGATGAGATCCAGTCCCGCAACTGACTCCTGGCACTGGTGGCCAGACGGGATCCGGGGCGAAGGGAAGTGGCCCACCCCAATTGTTGGGCTGATCCGTATAGGTCGGCGGGGCTATCGCCCCTGTAGCAGGGTCCAGACCATGAGTCAGGGAGAGCTTAAGGCCGATATTCAGGAAGAGCTTGCGCCAAAAATGCGCCTCCAAATCCTGCGCGTAATAGCCCTCATCCACGGCCCCGATATCGCTATCGTGGATCGTGCCTTGATTGGCGAGGTACTTCGGAGGTTCCGTCC
The DNA here is from genome assembly GCA_963841635.1 of Bryobacterales bacterium. Taxonomy (GTDB): domain Bacteria; phylum Acidobacteriota; class Terriglobia; order Bryobacterales; family Bryobacteraceae; genus DASWZN01. Next base: position 3,394,488 of record CAWJDO010000002.1, on the reverse strand, counting down.
AGGAAGTAAAGATCGGGTACACTCCCTGACCAGGGTCATAGTGGTTCATGGATGCCACGGTCGAACCGATGCTGCCGTTGCACGACGTGTCCGGCCCGGTGAGAGTCACGTCGTTGCTGACGACACAGAGCCCTTCGGGGTCCCTGTGCCTCAAGGGGTCGCCGTTGACGTAGGCGTAGCGATTCCAAGACTGCGGATTGGCCGGGTTGACCGCCCCTATTCCCGCCGGGTCGGGGGAGATCCAGCGGCCGTGGATGGGGTGGTACTCGCGGTACATAAAATCGTACAGGTCGCCGAGCGGATCCGTGGTCAGGTCCTGGTTCTGTCCCGTGAAGTTGCGATCCTTGGTTCCGGACTCCGAGTAACTCTCGCCCATCGGCGAGTAGGCGCCGTCGTAGAGGACCGAGGTGGGCTGCGTGGGGGTCGAGGAAAGCCGCGAGGAGCCCAGCCAGTCCGAGTGCCGGTAGCGGCTCAGGGTGTTGCCCGCGTAGACTGCGGTCGCGCCCGCCGGCAGCGGGATGAACGCGGAAATTACCGCCTGACCCGCTCCGTCGGTTCCGTTCACCAGAGCCAGCTTGCCGCCCCCCGGGCCGTAAACGATTTCGGTATAGGTCGTGCCGACCGCCTGCTCCACGCGGCGACCCAGCGCGTCATAGGTCATGCGGGCATTGTCTTATTCTATCCGAGGGCGGCCGGGCGCAAGACCAGCGGGTTAGTGTGGATGTTCGGTGACTGACGAATCGACCTGGAGGAAGTCGATCGACGAATCAGCTTCGAACTTGTGAAAGTTCCGATTGACCCACTCGACCCGCCAGTTCATCTCGCCTTCGCGGCGCCCAATCTCCCTGTCTGCGATGGGTAAGAGATACTGGGCCGTTCCGATCATTACCAAGTCGGAGTCAAGAGTGCCGGATGCATACCGAGTCTTGAAACGAGCCGGGATCTCGGTGACAACATCGGTGAGTCGCCAAATGGCGCCGGTGGCCGGATCCAAGAAGACGGATCCCGCGTAAGGAACGATGGCAGAACCGGCTGACCGTTCGGTCACGGTCCATTTCGAATCCTGCTGGCTGACTGTGTAGTCAAAGACCGCGAGGCGATGGTCTCGCAGAGTGTCCCAGCGACTCCAGACCAGCTTGGCCCTGCCTAGTGCCTCGACGATATCCCAGAGATTGAATGGACGGCCACCACCCCGCTTCCATTCGGCGCCCGGCAGAGACTTTCCGTCGCTCCCGGCTGGCCGATAATACTCATGCCCGTTGTGAGCAATCCGATTCGAGTAAGTCGTCCCCTGTTTGAACCACTTGTCGGCCCCAGCCCGGCCCTGAAAGTCCGTGATGGTGGTGTCGTACGTGAGGTCGGGCACTCGGGATCCATAACTCGCGACGTACTTTTGCATGAGCGCTAGAATCCGGCCCTGCTCGGCGCCGTCTGGTGGCGCACTTGTCTGCGCTATTGCCGCCGCGCCGAAGACGAGCAGACACAAGAACAGTTTACGGTACATGGACCCGATTCTACCGCTGCGAGCCGCCACCCGGCGCGGCCGTTATCTCCGGCTTCTTGGGAGCCGCGGCGGGCGCGGGTACTAGCGCGCGCCAGATCGGTTGGAACCAGTCGTCCTTGTCCATGTCGTAGACGATGAAGTTCGAGTCGAACTGCCAGTAGGTCCAGGCGAAACCGAACGATTCGGCGGTGCGCGCCAGGTGAGCGGTGTAGCGGACGCGCGAGTCGATGTCGCCCTTGTCATACGCGCCGAACTCGCCCAGCAGGATGGGCCGCTTCTCGGCTTTCGACCACTTTGCGACGCCCGCGAAATCCTCCACCACCCGCTGCTTCTCGGTGTCGGTGCCCCAGGTGATGCCCGAGAGCTTGGCGGTCATCTGGCTCCACGGCGCGCCCTGGTGCGTGAATTGCATAGGCAGGTAGTAATGCACGGTGACGACGATGTGACGGTCATCGGGCGGAAGCTCCAGCTTGTCGAGGGAATTGATCCCGTTCCAAAAGGCCGGGCCGATGACGACATTGCGCGTGGGATTTGTTTTGCGGATGACGGCCAGCGCTTCCTTCAGCGCGCTGTTCCACCTGGGAGCGGTGAATTGGGAATTCGGCTCGTTCAGGATTTCGAACAGCAAATCGGCCGGGGAATCCTGATAGCGCGCGGCGATCTGCTCCCAGAATGCCAGGAGCTTGATCTGGCAGCCGGCGGTATCCTTGCCGCAGCTTTCGAAGTCATGCTCGTCGAGGATGACGATCAGGTTGTTGGCGAGCGCGTTCTTCACCACCCAGTCGAGCGTTTTGAGCCACGCCGGGTCGAGCTTGTTCTGGGCGTCCATGTGGCCGAAGGCCTGCAGGTTGACGCGAACGGTCTGGAACCCGCCCTCGTGGATGCGCTGAAAATGACGCTCTTTGAAGCGGGCCTTGGCGAAGTCGTCCCACAGCGGATCGTAGCCGATGATGTTGACTCCCCGGCCCATCTTCACAATCTGCTCCAGCGGATCCACCGGAGTCTCGGCGCAAGCGGCCACCGCGGCGAGCGCAGCCAGCCAGACGATGTTCTTGAACAAGTGATTCCTCCCTGAAAAGCAATTGTCGCACCCGCGGGCCGTCCGTCAAAGCCGCTTGCGCATGACGAGGCCGTCGGAGCGGTCCTCGTAGTAGCGCTTGATGCGTCCGGCGGCGCGAAATCCCAGACCGCGGTAGAAGCGGATCGCGGCAAGATTGTCCAGCCTCACCATCAGCGTCAGGCGCGCGACACGAGCGCGGCGGAGACGCGAGATGGTGTGGCGCAGCAGAGTGGTGGCAACACCCGCGCGGCGGTGGTCCGGCAGAACCGCGATGGAAACGATCTCCGCGTCCCCTTCCCCAACCGACGTCACGGCGTAACCGACGATGCGCCTCGACCGCAACGCCACGAAGAAGTGGCGCGGGCACTCGCGGTGGAGTTCGAGAAACAGTTCGCGCGGGTAGGCCTCGCGGGCGAAGCAGGCGTTTTCGATGGTGAGGACTCGCTCCAGATGGCGGCGAAGAAAGCGGCGGATCTCGATCACCGCGGGCTCGAAGCGTCCTTGTCGCGGCGCGTGTACCGGTTGGCCTCGAGGACGTGCAGGACCTTGGCGACGGATTCCTCCACCGTCTCGCAGTCCGTCAGGCATTCGACCTCGGGTGCCAGCGGGGCCTCATACGGATCGTCGATGCCGGTGAATCCCTTGATCTCGCCGGCGCGCGCCTTGCGATACATCCCCTTGGGGTCGCGCTGCTCGCAGACTTCGAGCGGAGCGTTCGCGAACACCTCGACGAAGTGGCCGATGCGCGCGCGCACTTCGTCCCGGATCGCGCGGTAGGGTGAGATGGCGGCGACGATCACGATCACGCCGTTGCGGGATAGCAGATGGGCGACGAAACCGATGCGGCGGATGTTCTCGTCGCGGTCTTCCTTCGAGAAACCCAGGCCCTTTGTGAGATTCTGGCGCACGCAGTCGCCGTCGAGCATTTCGACGCGGTGCCCTCGCGCGCGCAGCACTTCGGCGACGGCCTCGCTGATGGTAGTTTTGCCGGAGGCGCTCAAGCCGGTAACCCAGACCGTCACGCCGGGGGAATCTGTGTTCGTCTGCATTAACCTACCCAGAATAGCCTATGGCCGCGGGCTCGTCGGGTGGTGGGTCGGTTTCCGAGTGGTCCGTCACTGGGCTGAAACCGAAGTCAGAGATAATGGGAATAGTTCTCGAGACAGTTCAGAATGCGAGATGCACCGGAGGCCAGGACTATGTCAACGAATGACAACAAGGGCGTGATCATGACGTTCATCGAAGAGGTAATCAACCAGGGGCGCCTGGAGCGAGCTGATGACCTGGTAATCGAGGACTTTGTGGAACTCGATCCGCTTCCGGGGCAGGCGCAAGGAAGAGAGGGGTTGAAGGAAGTGATCCGCCAAATACGAAGTGCATTTCCGGATATCCGTTGGACCGTCGATGAAATGGTGGCGGAGGGCGACAAAGTATTTAGCCGCTTCACATGGTCCGGCACACACGAAGGAGCGTTCCTCGGCGTTCCCGCCACCGGGCGGCGGATTACAGTCAAAGGCATGGTGATTGATCGCCTGGTGGCGGGCAAGATGGCAGACAGCCGTATCCTGATGGACACGCTAGGAATGATGCAGCAGCTCAGCGCGCCGCCGGCTACCGCGACCAACTGACCATGTCTCCTTAGGCAACTACCACGTCGGTGAAGTGCAAGGCGCGCCGTGGTCTCGCCAAAGGGAGACTATTCCCATGAAGCGGAGATTCGCCAGGAATAACTCCCGTGTGGTCGCTCGGAAACCGACCCCCTACCCGGCCCCTACTCGCCGGTTGCCAGCTGCAGATGGGCGCGGCGGAGCACTTCGCAGCGGGACTGAAAGTCGGCCAGGCGTTCCTCGCGGCGGGGCATGAGGGCGAAGCGCCGCTCGACTTCCGCCTTGGTGCGCGCGATCAGATGGTAGTCGAGCTCGTTCAGTTGCTGCAGGCGGTCATACAATACGTCGCCGATGGCCTCGCGAAGCTGCTCCTCGGGCTGGACGTTGGTGTCGCCGTCGTTCGAGCTGAGGGACGGGGCTACGTTCTGCTTGACGTACTCGAAATGCAGTCGCGGAAAGGCCGGCCGGAGAAAGTACTCGGCCGCGACCAGGCTCTTGTCGAACATGTCAACCAGCCCCACAACCGCCATTCGCCGCAGCACATCGACGGCGGCCCGCAGATCCGTGAAGGCGGGTGGACGGGTGTAAGCGCCACCGTTGGCGATCACGCTCACCTGGACGTCATTCACCATCTCCGGGTGATCCTCGATCATCATCTCGAAGAACTGCCGGGGGGGCATCGACTTTGCACAGGCGCTCAGCTCGTCAAAAGATTCCACTCTGCAGAGATAGTTGTAGACTGACCACAGGCGCTGGATGGGGTCGCGCAGAAAACACAGGTCAAAGAAGATCAGTCCGGGAACGTCCGGCTTCGGATAGTTCAGATGATGGCTCGAGACCGCGACGATGTCCGGGTGAGCCGCGAGAAACGCGACCAGGTCCGCCTGGCGCAGGAGGGAGTCGGAGGCCGGGCCGTGGACGGTGGCAAATCGCTCGCCGAATGCGCGGCGCAGAACATACTCGAGCGTGCTGCCGGCGTTCTTAAAGATGTGGTAGTGCGCGATGACCCAGCGGTTAGGCGAGGCAGGAACGATGAACGCAGAGCCCTCGTCGCCGTTGGTGTGGCTTTCGATGTTTTCCATCCCGATAGAAGATTACCACAGGCTCTCACCGGTTTCGTCCGGTTGCTGACGCGCGCGGTTCGGTGCTGGTACCGAGCCACGAGCGGAGGCGAGCGGACCTGGGAAGTGCGTTGCAAATCCCGAGGAGTATGACGGAGGGAAGACCAGAGGTGGGACAGGCACGAATTTCGCAAGGGCGGCGAAATTCGAGCCAGTCCCGGGTTCGCCGCCAATTACGGCTTACTGCAGGCACGAACTTCGCAAGTTCGCCGGGTTCGCCGCCAGCGCGTTACTGCAGCAGGACCGAGGCGGGCTGGTCGCCGCGCCCTAGAACCCATTCGTAGACCCGCTTCATCTCGTTCGCCGCGGAATCCCAGGAAAAACTCCGGCTGACCAGTTCCCGTCCCCGCTCTCCCATCGCTTTGAGGTCCGCGGCAGGCAGCCAAAGCAGCCACTGCAGGGCGTCGCGGATCTCGAGCGGCCCGGTATCGGCGATGGACATCGCGGCACCCGCCTCGAAGCCCTCCGGAAGGTTGCACGCAGGAGTCATGAGCGCCGGCAGTCCGTTGGCCCATGCTTCCAGGACAACCGCCGGCAGTCCCTCGCTTCTCGAAGGGAGGACCAGGGCCGACGCTCTGGCGAAGGAGGCGGCTCTTGCCGCGCCACGCTGGGTACCGGCGAAGACAACGTCTTTCTCGACGCCCAGGGCATGGCAGAGACGGCGAAGCCACTCGCCGTGACGGCCGTCGTCCTCACCGGCAATCACCAGCTTCCAGGAGCGGGCGGCGATCTCACGCCGCAGTTGCGACCAGCCCAGCAGCAGCTCGCTGAGACCCTTCGCGGGCTGGAGGGGGCCCAGGTAGAGCAGCACCCGGGCTTTCGGTCCCACCGCCTCCTCCCAGGGTGGATTCGGCGGCGCGGGCCGGGATGGAATTCGCACACCGGTGGGGATAATGCAGATCGGGTTCTTCAGCCCGTACGACCGGATGGAGCGGGCCTCCGCGCGTGTCAGAGCATGCAGGCATGCGGCGCCTGTCAGGTGGTCGTTCTCGAACAGCGCGCCGGCCACGCGCTTCTTCCAACGCGACTGAGCCAGCGCCCAGGAATCCAACATACCGTGCGGGCTGACGATGTACGGCCTCCGCTCGCGACGCGCCCAGCGGAGCGATGCGACCGAGGGGTACATCCAGACGCCATGGGTGTGAACCAGGTCCAGGCCGCCGGAGAAGAGGCGATCCGCCAGGCTCGGCGAGTAGCCGAAGCGCCTCGGCCCGACCACCTGGCCGGCGCAAACCAGAAGACCTTCCCACGCGGCCCGGTCCGGAAGTGAGCCCTCGTCATCTATCCCGAATAGCTTGAGCTTGATAGGATCCATGAGCTCAAGTGCTTTCGCAAGCCCGTACAGAGCCGGGAACACGGCTCCGTCGTTTCGGGTGGGGGAAGCAGTCAACATCCCTATGGTCATGGTGTGGCAAGCAACGGCGTCGCAGCTCAGGGCCGGCAGGCTGGGACGGCATCCTCCTTTTCGACCTGGGCGAAGGATTCGGTCCCGTCGCTACGGCCATTTTCTTCGAAGATCCCCGCCAGTCGCTCCACGGCGAGGTCCAGTACGTCGACACGGCTGTTGAGAACATCCAGGCGCGTTTTCACGGTCACCTGGGCGTTCATGCCGCCTCCGACAATCAGGTTGTCGATGGCGAGGCGGGCAAAATCCGAGAGGCTGCGGACGCCTTGGGACTCGCACACGTCCCTGAGCGCGCCGTATTCGTCGTCGGACAGTCGAATGCTGATGGTTCGGGTCTTTCGTCTGATCACGGGCATGCCAGGGCACTCCGGGGGGAAATGGGACGGATGAAAGTCCGGTCGACCTCGACGGCGACCGATCGCTGTAAGAGCGTTACCGACAGCACGATGCGAGACTCCTTCTTTACGGCGGTGAGGATCCCCTCGACGCCCTCGAGCGCTCCGTGCTCGATGCGCACGCGCTCGCCGGTTTTCAGGAACGGCCAGGGAATCGCCGGCAGGCCGGACTTCAGCAGCGCCTGGATGGACGCCAGTTCCTCGGGCTCGACCGCTTGGGGGGTCTTCCCCGAACCGAGGATCGATATCACGCCCGGAGTGGTCAGCACGGACACGCGGCTGGCAGGTTGAAGACGGCAGAAGACATAGCCAGGGAACAGGGGCAGGTCCACGTCCTGGATACGGTCCGACCACGTGTTGCGGCTGCGATAGAGAGGGAGGAATTCCTCAATTCCTTTCGACCGCAGGGACGCCGCCACCATCTTCTCGCTCCGGGACCGGACGTGAAGCGCGAACCAGGGCGCGGCATCCGCCGCCGGGGTCGGCGATTCCGTTTCGCTCCGCGGCGGACGGCTCAGCGCGGCGTGGACCGCCCCGCCTTCCGGCTCCGGCGGACGGAGGGCCGTCCCTCCACTCCCCTGTTTCCGAACCGTGATGTGAGCGGGCGCGAGGCTCGTTGGTCCCATTCCCTGAATACAATTGTCGGAGCGGCGGCCCAAGGTTCTCACGGATTCGTAGGCTGATAGAATGGTCCTTTATGAGTCCTTTCTCTCGTGGCGCCCTGTTGTTGTGTCTGGCCGGCTTGGGGGCATTCCCACAAACGGCGGAAAAGAAAGAGGCGGCGCCGGCCCGATCCGCCCTCGACAAAGCGACGCTGGAAGCCTACGTGCGCCATCTGTTCGTGTGGGGCAAGAACATCAAGGTCGAGGTGATGGATGCGAAGCAGTCTCCCGATCTGCCGGATTTCTACACTGTAACCGTGCGGGCGTCGGCCGGCCAGGCGAGCCAGGACGAGAACTTTCTGGTCTCGCACGACGGCCACAAGATCATGAGAGCGGTGATCTTCGACGTCAACCAGAACCCCTTCAAGCCGGACCTGGACAAGCTGAACACGCAGTTCCAGCCGAGTATGGGGACCGAGGGCGCTCCGGTCGTCCTGGTGGTTTTCACCGATTTCGAGTGCCCGGTCTGCAAGCAGGAAGCCGAGATGCTTCGCCAGAACCTGTTGAACGCCTACCCCAAGGATGTGCGCCTGTACCTCAAGGATTTCCCCCTGGTGCAGATTCATCCCTGGGCGAAGATCGCCGCCATCGCGGGCCGGTGCGTTTTCCGCCAGAACCCGGCCGCCTTCTGGGACTACCACGATTGGGTCTACGCACACCAGGCCGAGATCACGGCCGACAACTTCAAGGCTAAGCTTGCCGAATTCGCCGCGACCAAAGACAAGCAGATCGACGCGATGCAGTTCAACAGTTGCGTGGCCACGCGGGCTACGGATGGGGAGGTGGAGCGCAGCCTCTCCCAAGGAAAGGACTTGCGCATCAACGCGACGCCGACGATGTTCATCAACGGACGGCGGATCGATGGCCAGATCCCGTGGCCCAACCTGCGGGACATCATCGACTACGAGATCGAATACCAGAAGACGGCGAAGAACGCGGGCGAAGACTGCGGCTGCGAGGTGAAGCTACCCTCGTCGCTCGGCAAGCAGGCGCCGGGCGTCACTGCTCCCTGAGCGCAGCCTGGCGCCGGTACCAATCGAGCGTGCGGCGCAGGCCTTCCTCGAGACCGAAGCGCGGGCGATGGCCGAGGTCTCGCACCGCGGCTGTGGTGTCCGCCTGGGAATCGTGCACGTCGCCTGGACGGGGCGGTCCGTACTTGGCCGGGATCGAGACCCCCTCTATCTTCTGCAGCGTCTCCCAAACCTGGTTGAGCGTGTAGCGGTTGCCGTTGCCGCCGTTGTAGACCCGGCCCGAGACTCCGGCGGCGCGAGCGGCGCTCAGGGTGAGATCGGCCACGTCTTCGACGTAGGTGAAGTCGCGCGACTGCTCGCCGTCGCCGAAGATGGTTGGCGACCGGCGCCCGATCAGCGCCGTCATGAACAACGAGATGATGCCCGAGTACGGACTGGATGGGTCCTGCCGCGGGCCGTACACGTTGAAATACCGGATAGCCACCGTCTCCAGACCGAAACAACCGGCCCAGGCCGCGGCGTAATACTCGCCCAGCAGCTTCTGGACTGCGTAGGGCGACTTCGGCCGGGGGAACATGGTTTCGACCTTGGGCAGCACCTCGGTATCCCCGTAGGCCGACGAGGAAGCCGAGTAGAAGACACGCTTGACACCGCCCGCGGCGCAGGCGCGCAAGACCTGAAAGGTTCCGTCGATGTTGGTTTCGTGCGAGGGCACCGGGTCCTGTATGGAGCGCGGCACGGACGGAATCGCGGCCAGGTGGAACACGACGTCGGCGCCCCGAACCAGCGGCGCAATCTCGTCGTAGGAGCGGATGTCGGCGCGATGGAAATCCACCTGCTCGCAAACTTCCTCGAGGTTTTCCTCGTGGCCGCTGGCCAGGTTATCGATTACCGCGACGCGCCAGGCGCCGCCGTCAAGCAACTTCCTTACGATAGCGGAGCCGATGAATCCCGCCCCTCCGGTGACCACGTACTGGTTGGACATGAGCCTCTAATTGTAGTGCGTCGTAAATATCGAGCAGTATAACTGACAGAGCACCAATTGTGGGACAGGCACGAATTTCGCAAAGGCGCCGAAATTCGAGCCAGTCCCGGGTCTGCGGCCAATTCCGATACTCGACGGAATCTGCAACGCGTACCCTAGTGTAATCAGTCGGCGACCACGTGGACAATCTTCACGGCCGCGGATGGGGGCGCGGTGACGGTCTCGCGGATGGCGGCGAGCGGGGCGCGGTGGATCATGCCGCCGAGCACGCCGCGGTCGAGCCGGGCCAAATCCGCAACGGCGAGGGCGAACGCTTCGGGGCCGGCATTGACGCTGCCGAAGACGGTCTTGTTGTGCCGCAACAGCTCGGTGAACGGCACCTCGCCGGTGGCGTTCGGGCTGCCCAGAATGCAGTAGACGCCCAGCGCTGCCAGGGCGCCGAAGCCCGCGAAGGCCGCTGCCGCCGATCCCGTGGCCTCGATCACGATGTCGGCCGAGACGCCGTCGAGGCGGGTGAGGTACCGCACTCCGGCCTGCCCGGCCAGGCGCACGCGCGGATGATCCGGCGGCTCGAGCGAGTAGACCGACGCCTCCAGACCGCGCAGGTTCAGGACGAGCGCGGCCAGCATTCCCACTGGCCCCGCGCCCAGAACGAGGGCGGCGCGCGCGCCCGGCTCGTGGATCCGCAATGCCGTTTCGACCGCCTTCTCCACAACGCTCAACGGCTCGATCAATACGGCGCACGAGGCGAGGCCCGCAGGCACGCGAACCAGGTCGCTCTCCCCGTCCACGGCGTAATCGCGCAGGTAGCCGTGACGGCCGAAGATTCCGGTCTCGGTGTAGCGGCCGCTCAGGCACAGGTCTCGGCGGCCGCGCGCGCAGGAAGCGCAGGGCGGATGGCAGGGTCGCCGGACCATGGGAACCACCCAGTCTCCGCGGCTCAGGCCGGCGACGGCGGTCCCGATCTCGACCACCTGTCCCAAAGCTTCGTGGCCGAGAATGAGGAAGTCCTCGCCGGGCGGCGGGTAGCCGTGGCGGAACGCGGCCAGCTCGCGGTCGCTTCCGCAGATGCCGCTCTCCTGGACGCGGAACAGCACGTCGTTCGCTGCGCCCAGGGTTGGTTCGGAGCCGTCGCGCACCACGACTTGCCGCTGCTGGTAATCGAGACCCGCTGCGCGCATCAACTAACTGAACCTCCCCGTCGAACGTCCGCTTGCTCACGCGCGCGCTTCCGTGCTGCGGCGGCTCCCACGATGAGCACCGAACCGCGACCGTCAGGGAGCGGACCGCATCACGCCCCCTTGCGTGCCACTGCGACGATCGAGAGGCCGCGCCACGGCAGGAGAGGGTCCACCCGCCGCCAGAACCACACCGATTTGTCGAACAGCTTCAAGGTAATCTTGCTGATGCGGTTGCGGCGGAGCAGTCCTCCGTAAACCATCCAGGCGAGCGTGCCGAACTTGTTCAACTGATATAGCCGCTCGACGCGGAATCCGGCTTTCTCGATCATGCCGACCAGCTCGGTGGCCCGGAAGCGCCGCACGTGACCTAGAGTGCGGTCGATCTGGCAGTACAGTCCGGGGTTCTGCGCCACCAGCACCAGCAGCGAGCCGCCGGGCTTGAGCGCGCCATAGAGGGCAGCCACCGTGGCGGCGGGATCTTCGAGGCACTCGAGCACGTTGACGCACAGTACGGTGTCGAAGCTGTCGCGCAGTTCCTCGAATTGGGCCGGCACGGCTGGATCGAGCGGCCGCACGCACACATTGGGAGTGCGCAGGAAGCGGTTGCGCAGCGCGTGAAGGTAGAGAGGATCGCGCTCACCGGCAACATACTGGAGCCGCCTGCCCATGAGCCGGCCGCTGAGGCTCCCGAGGCCGGCGCCGACTTCGAGCACCGTGTCCCCCAGATACGGGCGCAGGATGCGCGTCAGCCAGCTCAAGTACTGCGGAGTGCCGGTCAGGCTGTGCAGCATGCCGCGGCCATAGGGCTCGACGTACAAATCGTCGATCGCCCAGAAGCGAAGCACGGTGCCGAGCGCCTTGATGCCGTCCTTCCAGCCGATCTTCTTGCCTTCCTCGTAAGTGCGGCCGTGGTAGCTGATCGGCACCTCGTAGATGCGCAGCTTGCGCTTGGCGCACTTCATACGTGATCTCGGGCTCGAAGCCGAAGCGATTGGAGCGGATCGGGATGCTCTTGAGCAGGTCGGTGCGGAAGACCTTGTAGCAGGTCTCCATGTCGGTCAGGTTGAGATTGCAGAACATGTTGCAGGTGACCGTGAGCCCCTTGTTGATCATGGAATGCCAGAAGGGGAGCACGCGGGTCTGCTCGCCGGCGAGGTAGCGCGAGCCGAAGACGGCGTCGGCATGGCCGTCGAGCAGCGGGCGCAGGAGGCGCGGGTATTCGGCGGGGTCGTACTCGAGGTCGGCGTCCTGGATGAGGCAGAAGTCGCCGGAGGCCTGCTGGATGGCCGTGCGGACCGCGGCGCCCTTGCCCTGGTTCACCTCGTGACGGAAAAGCCGGATGGAGGGGATGCTCTCGGCCAGACGGGTGAGTATGTCCCAGGTGCCGTCTGTCGAGCGGTCGTCCACGATCACCAGCTCGCGCTCCATCTGCTCCGGCAGAGGCGCGCTGACTACCTGCGCAATAGAGCGCTCCACCACGGTGCGCTCATTGTAGACGGGAATCAGGACGGAAAGCTTCATGGGACATCACCTAGTATAGTAGGCCCGTCGCCAGTCGCCCGTCGCCCGTCGGGCGTTTCGTGCGCTTCGCCTTTGGATCCGTCACGGAGCGAAGCGGGCCAAGTCCGGCATTTCAGACAAGCGATGAGCGACGGGCGACGGGCGTGGCGTTCGTGGTAACAATACAGTTGACAGGGCTATGACCACCACACTTCTTGAATCAGACCTCGCGGGCGTCGAGCGCCACGGACGGGGCAAGGTGCGCGACGTTTACTCGGTCGGCGACCGGCTCCTGATCGTGGCCACCGACCGCATCTCCGCGTTCGACTATATCCTGGCGACCGGCATCCCGGACAAGGGCCGGGTGCTCACCCAACTCTCGGTCTTCTGGTTCGATTTCCTCAAGGACCTGACGCCCACTCACTTCCTGACGGCCGAGGTGGACCAATACCCCGCCCCGCTGCCTCAGTTCCGCGACCAGCTTGAAGGCCGGTCCATGCTGGTGAAGCGGGCGAAGATGATCGAGGTGGAATGCGTCGCGCGCGGATACCTGGCGGGCTCGGGCTGGAAGGAGTACCGGCAGAGCGGCACCGTGTGCGGCATCCCCCTCCCGGCGGGATTGAAGGAGAGCGACAAGCTGCCCGAGCCGATCTTCACGCCGGCGACAAAGGCGCAGACCGGGCACGATGAGAACGTCTCGTTCGACATCGTGGTGAACCTGTTGGGCGGCGAGCTGGCCGGCCAGCTTCGCGACCTGACGCTGGCGATCTACCGGAACGCCGCCGATTACGCAGCCGGCCGCGGCGTCATCATCGCCGACACCAAGTTCGAGTTCGGCTTCGTGGATGACGCACTTGTGCTGGCGGACGAAGTGCTCACGCCGGATTCCTCGCGCTTCTGGCCCAGCGAGACCTACCGGCCCGGCGGCGCGCAGCCCTCTTACGACAAGCAGTACGTGCGCGACTACCTGGAATCGATTCATTGGAACAAGCAGCCGCCGGCGCCGGGCCTGCCGCCCGAAGTCGCGGCCAAAACCAGCGAGAAGTATAAAGAAGCGTTCCGCGTGCTTACCGGGCGGGCGCTATAGCCGTGAGGCAGGGCCTTTCGCCTGCCCGGGCAGGAGAACCATGAACTGGCTCGACATCGTATTCGCTATCGTTCTGATTGCGTCCGTAGTGGAAGGACTGCAGAAGGGGTTCGCGCGAACGGCACTGGGCCTGGCGGCCGTGATCGTGGGCCTGATCGGCGGCTTGTGGTTCTACCGAAGCGTGGGAGCGCTCTTTGGGACGCACGTCGGGACAACAACGGCCAACGTGCTCGGGTTTTTGATCATCTTCGTGGGCGTCATTATTGTGGGCGGTCTTCTGGGCGCCCTGATCGCCAGGCTGCTGAAGATGATCCATCTCTCCTGGCTGGACCGCCTGGCGGGCGGAGCGTTCGGAGTGGTGCGCGGGGCCCTGGTATGCGCGGTGATCGTGGCCGTGATGATGGCGTTCTCCTCCAAGCCGCCTCCGGGCCCGGTGGCGAACTCCCGCCTCGCGCCCTACGTGATGGGGACGGCGCGCATCATGGTGTACGCGGCGCCCCACGAGTTCAGCGAAGGCTTCCACCGCAGCTACGAGAAACTGCGCGCGCTCTGGGACGACGTGACGCACAAGAAGGGCGACAAGCCGGAGACGGACGAGATGTAGTGAGCCGGCGGCCGCGCCGACACGCGGGGGCAGCGCCGGCTCTATTCCACTTTCATCTTGAGCTTCATGTCGTCGTGCCCGTCTCCACAGTAGACGGTGCATTCGATGGTGTATTCGCCCGGCGCCGGAGCCGTCAGCGTGAACTCTTGTACGCCTTCCTTCAGCCGGACGTCCCAGCCCTGCGCCTTCAGCGCCCGAACCACGAAACTGTGGACCGAGCCGTCCTTCCCTTTGGCACTGCCGGCGAAGGCGGTGACCTTAAACGTCACTCGCTCCCCAGACTTCAGCACCAGTGGCCCCTTCTTCCCGCCGGCCAGTTTGAACTGGTTGTCTCGGGTGGCCGTCAATTCCACGATTCGAGGCGCTGGGTCCGCCGCAGCGAACGGCACCACCGCCGCGAGCGAGAACACCGCAGCGGCGATCGCGGTCGGAATCGTCTTCCGTATCTTCATGCAAGGTCTCCTTTTCAGCACGGTGCTCAGAACGCGAACGAAAGGCTGGTGTAGCCTGTCTGCGCTCGATAATAGGGCTGATACCCGAAATAGGCGAACTGCTGGTTGTAGCGGTAGAACTCCCATCCACCATTCCACTGGAGCTTCGGGGTCAGACGGAACGACAGCCGGGCCAAGGGCGCCCAATAGGTCATCGGGAACGTGTTCGCCTTGGCCAAGAAAGAAGCAGCCGGGTCTGTCAGGCCCAGGTTTTGCACCGAGCGGCCGTCGCCGGTGTCCTTCGAAATATTGAATCCGAGGTAGAGCGTGGCGCGTTTTTGGATGTTGGTCCTGGCCATAACCGAGACGTTGTGGATATTGCTTATGTATCTCGAGAAGTTGCCCGGCACGCTGATGATGGTGACCGAGTTCGGCGCAGGCTGCTCGGTCCACAGGTTGGCAAACGTGTCCAGATGGATCTTGTTGTAGCTCATATCCAAGGACCAGCGATTGCTCAACGTAAGGGACGAGGTCGCCGACCAGGTACGCGAGTGGGAACTAAAGTAAGCGGACGGCGGCGGACCGTAAGTCGCGATATACGAGGCGGCATAGTTTGTCTCCGGCGCGTTCAGGTTATACATCTGCCGGTAAGCAAACCCGAAACGCAAGCGCCTGCTTTGCCGGTAATCGGCTCGCGCCCGGATGTTCGTGTAGTGGGCGGGCGCAATGAGCGTCAGGGTGGAGTTATCCCTTCCCAAAGTCGCATCCACATCGAAGGACAACGGTTTCAGCGGCTTTACCCGAACACCAAAAGTACCGGCATTCAAGTGGTTGTTCAGGTAGTTGACGCTGGTGTTCTTCGTGGTCCCGGTGCGGTACAAGTCATCGATGAGCCACCGGGCGGAATAGCGGTACTCCGCGTTCAGCCCCAGCCACTTGGCAACGCGGTAATTGAGGTCGAGGGAATCGGAAACCCTCTTGTCGCCGATCCGGTAGTCCCAGTTGACGTTCTTCGTGGCGGCAACGCCATTCTGTATCAGCGCCGGCGTATTGACACCGTCATACTCGTTGTTGTTCGCCGTAGTGCTGTTTACGATGGTGAGCCGGCTGGTGGGAAAGAAGCTGAGGGTAAGGTCGCCGGCCGTAAAGGGCCGGCGCGCGGTGCCGGGCGCATACGTAAAAGCAGTGGTGGGCGCACCAGCCCCGCAATTGGAGCAGATGGAATTCTTCGCGGCGCTCGCTCCGGTTTCAGTCTCGGTATACAGCGAACTCGTGTTGGCCATACTGTACGTCATGCGGGCATTGACCGCCCACCACTTCGAAGAGCGGTTGAGGTTAGCGAACCAAATCCCGCTCGCGGTGTGCATCGGCTGACTGCGGGAGTATGCGGTAACCGTCAAGGGATAGGTCACCGGCAGAGCCGGCTGGAGCGGATAACTCAGGGGCAGCGGGTAGGGCTGGCCCGGAACCAGCGGATCGGTGGTCGTATCGTCCTTGTAATACTCCCATTGGTGCGAGATGGTGAGCCGGAACCCAAGGAAGTCCAACCGCGTGCCCACCCGGTAGTCGTTGAAGTCTCGCTGCACATTCTGCAATAGCGGCACCACGCTGCGGGCGAGGCCGCCAATGTAGCCCTCGTAGGTGGAGTCCTGCGGGCCGGTCTGGTGGACCCGGCTATAGCCCAAATCGAGATTTGCGAACGGGGCGAGCGTGATGGACAGATCGTGGTCCTGCAGCGTGCGCTCGGTATCCATCAGGTTGTCGCTGGCGCCGTTGTCTCCCGGCAGGTTGGTGTAATTGCTCTTTCGCCAATTCAGGTCGTACCGGTAGACGTTATTCTTCTCGACGCGGAGATTGGCCATGCTGTACGGGTCGGCCAGCCCCTGAGTGGTTAGCGTCAGGGAATCCAGGAGCAACCCGTGGCCTTCCTTGGAGTTCATCGTGAAGTTACCGCCGAAGACCCGCAGGCCGTCGCGGTAGTTCTCGGTGTTGCGGAAAAAGGCCGTATCGCCGCCCACCTCGGTGAACCTGTAGCCGACTTCAGAAGAATTGGTGACGTTGTACGCGCCCCAGTCCTGGCCGCTCTCGGTGCCGGTGTGATCCGGCGATGGAGCCACCGCGGGCTGAGCCTGAAGCAGCGGCAGCGACATCATGAACGATAGAAACAGGATAGTTCGGTTCATTGTCGTTCCCTCCTTATGTAATGCCCCTTACCGCAGGAACCGGTAGTGGACGTTCGATCCGTGAATCGCCACGTGGCACGATGTGCAGCGTTGATAATGCGGATCGATCATGCTGTGCGTAGCGTGGTCCGGATAGGTGACTCCCTTGCTCGATTTCACTCCGAAGTCCCCGGTACCGGTATGGCATTCCAGGCAGAGCTGGGCGACAACGGGCCTCGTGAGTAACTTGGAATTCGTGGAACCGTGAGGCTTGTGGCAGGAAATACAACCGTCTTCCTCGCCGGTCTCGTGTTCGAAGACGAACGGTCCGCGCTTTTCCACGTGGCACTTGACACAGGGTTGATCGTTGGCGTGCGACTGGTTCAGCATTTTGGAAGTCGCCCCCATGCCGAAGGTCGGAGTGAAACCGCCATGCGGATTGTGGCAGTCCGAGCACTGCATAAATCCCTCGTTGACGCGGTGTTTGGAGGGCAGGTCGAACTGCGCCCGCACGTCGCTGTGGCACTGGTAACAGGTTTCGGTCTGGCTCTTGGCCAGCAGGAACCTGGGCGTCGTCGAATGGTGGTTGGAATGGCACGAGGTGCAGGCTATGTCGTGCTCCGTGTGCTCGGATCGCCGGATGTTGGCGCGGTTGAAGTCCTTGGCGTGGCACTTAAGACAGGCGTCGATGATCTCGCGCGGCTTCATGGTCGGAAAGACATGCAGAACCGTGTCCTTCCCCGCGGCGTCGCCGGCGTCTACGTGAGCCTTCAACGGACCGTGGCAGCCCTCGCAGGCGGTCCGCTCCGGGGGTTCCTTGCCCGACGCCATGCTCTTGAAGTGCGGGTTCTTGTAAAACGCGCTCCATTCATCTTCGTGGCAGTTCTTGCACTTATCGTTCCCGGCATACTCGCCGGCCATGGGTCTCACTGCTTTCTCAGCCGGCGATGCCGGCCCACCGCCGGAGCCGGACGGTTCGGCAGCCGCCGCCAGAGCGACACCTGCCTTGGGCGCGACACCCCCAGCCGTTTGAGCGACCAGCGCGCCGCCTGCGGCAAAGCCTAGAAGAACAATTCTCACGATCGAGAGATTCAAACGCATAGCACCCCCAAGAGACACACGTATAGCGCGCGCTACAACCAGGTCACTTCCTGTTGAGCCCGAGCTCCTACCCCGACCATCCGCAGTTCCGGTGCTGGGCGCCTTGGCCCCAGAGCTCCTGCACGGAACAGCTGAACAGACACAACTCAGGCTTCTCGGCCGGAACTGGTGAACCTGCCAGCCTCTCTGAAGCTTTGCTTGTCGGTTAGCGGCATGGTAGCAGCGATGGTTTTGGGTCTATTTGCGACTCGTCAAGTATCCTGTTTGACAGGAAAAATATTTCTACTTTTCCACGAACGGTAGTAACAAGGCCATTAGTCGAACATTCTCGCCACTTTTGCGCGAGTTGTCTTTACAAGTTATTCACAAATTCTTAACCGAATGGTCCGACGGTAGCGACAGCCGTCCACGGCAATTGTTAACTACTTGTAGCGGCGTGCGCGCGCGTTGAGCACCGGCCACCCAGCCTCTCGCTGCGGCAGGCGCGAAAACGCGGCTCCCCGGATGTCGGACAATGGGGAGTGGCTCAACTCCCGGCAATGGACCTCCTCATCTTCGACCTCGACGGCACGCTAATCGATTCGAAGCTCGACCTCGCGCATGCGGTCAACGCGACGCGCGCGCACTTCGGTCTGCCGCCGCTGGACCTCGAGACCGTCGGGAACTACATCGGCAATGGCGCCCCTGTCCTGATCCGGCGGGCGATGGGCGCCGAGGCGAGCCAGGTCGACGTCGACAAGGCGCTCGAGTATTTCCTGGCGTACTACGGCGACCACAAACTCGACAACACGCGGGCCTATCCGGGCATTCCCGAAGCGCTCGAAGCGCTCCACCAGGCGAGCGTACGCATGGCCGTGCTCACGAACAAGCCGGTACGCATCAGCGGCCGGATCATCGAAGGTCTGGGGCTTTCCAAGTATTTCCTGCACGTCTATGGTGGCAACAGCTTCGACCGGAAGAAGCCCGACCCGCTGGGCGTCGAAACATTGCTGGCGGAAACCGGCGTGCCCAAGGACCGGACGCTGATCGTAGGCGACAGCGCGGTGGACGTGCAAACCGCCCGGAACGCCGGCGTCAAGGTCTGCGGCGTTACCTATGGCTTCCAGCCGGAGAGCTTTGTCACCGATCCGCCGGATATGATAGTGAATCGGCCCGAAGAACTTGCGCGGGCCGTGATCGCCGAAAGAAAATCCCGAGGTGTCATCGAGTCATGACTTATCAGCCGGGCACGAAAGCCCCCGTCACTGGCGTTTATTGGTGCAGCGTCTGCAAGACGCCGGCCCAGTTCACGAAAGATCAGGATCTTCCCGAGTGCCGCAACAAGTGCGGCCGCGGGCGCTGGGAACTGGTGAAGGCCGCGGAAGAGCCGCCGCGGTAGGCCGTCTATGCGGCTCGCCTGGCTAGTCCTGGTGGCGCTGCCCGCGCTCCTGCCCGCCCAGGAGCGGGTGATCGTCCGGGTCGATGCGAGCGCGGCGATCGGTCCGTCCAAGCCCATCTGGGCGTGGTTCGGATACGACGAGCCAAATTACACTTACGCGAAGAACGGGCGCAAGTTGATTGGCGAACTGGCGGCGCTCAGCCCCGTTCCCGTCCACATACGAACCCACAACCTGCTGACTACCGGCGACGGAACTCCCGCGCTCAAATGGGGCTCGACGAACGCCTACACCGAGGACGCCAGCGGCCGGCCCGTATACGACTGGACCATCGTAGACCGTATCTTCGACACCTACGTTCAGGCGAAGACCCGGCCGCTGGTCGAAATCGGCTTCATGCCCGAGGCGCTGTCCACCAAGCCGCAGCCGTACCGGCATGACTGGCCGAAGACGCCGATCGCGGCAGGCTGGGCCTATCCGCCCAAAGACTATCGGAAGTGGGCGGACCTGGTGCGCGCATGGGTGCGGCACGCGGTGGCGCGTTACGGGCAGGCGGAAGTGGAGACCTGGTATTGGGAGGTCTGGAACGAGCCCGACATCGAATACTGGCAGGGCACGCCGGAAGAGTACGACAAGCTCTACGACTCCGCCGCCGGCGCGGTGAAAAGCGTATCGCCGAAGATTCGCTGTGGCGGACCCGCCAGCACCGGCCCTGCGGGACCCAAAGCCGCTCGCTTCCTGCGGCAGTTTCTGGAACACTGCGCGCGCACGGGCACGCCGCTCGATTTCATCACCTACCACGCCAAGGGGCGGCCCGAGGTGGTTGACGGGCGCGTCCGGATGGGTCTGGCGAGGCAGCTCGAAGATGTCGAACGGGGGATGGAGATCGTGGCATCGTTTCCACAATTCCGCGATTTGCCGATTATCCTCAGCGAGTCCGACCCCGAGGGTTGCGCGGCCTGCTCGGCGCAGACGCACCCGCAGAATGCGTATCGCAACGGCCCGCTGTATGCGTCCTACGAGGCGGCTTCCATGAGCGGCATCCTCAAACTGGCGGCGCGCTACAAGGCGAACCTCGAAGGTATGCTGACCTGGGCTTTCGAGTTCGAGGACCAGCCGTACTTCGCCGGCTTTCGGACCCTGGCCACCAACGGCGTCGATAAACCCGTTCTGAACTTCTTCCGCATGGCGGGGCTGATGACCGGCGAGCGGGTAGCGGTGGATGGCGATGCTCTCGCGACCAAATCGGCGCGCGAGGTTTCCGTCATGCTCTGGAACTACAGCGACGACGATGTCGAAGCACCGGACTCGCCCGTTCGCCTCACGATCGCGGGCCTGCCTGCCGGCGCCGCGCGCGTCGAGGTGCGCCACTACCGCATCGATCGCGATCACAGCAACGCCTACACTGTCTGGAAGCAGTTGGGCTCGCCCCAGACTCCGACACCGGAGCAATACGCGCAGTTGGAAGCAGCGGGACAACTGCAACTGCTCCATCATCCGCGCTGGGTGGCGACCCCAACAACCGGCGCAGTGGAGCTGAAGTTCGCGCTCCCGCGCCAGGCCGTCTCGCTCGTCCAGTTGAGTTGGTGACCCGCGCTCAGCCCAGTTCCTTCTCGATAACCCGCGCGATGCGCGACGCGAACACCTCCACCCGCGCCAGCTCCGGGCCTTCCACCATCACCCGCGCCAGAGGCTCGGTGCCGGAGAACCGAACCAGGACGCGCCCCGCATCGCCGAATGCCTGCTCGGCCGCGCGGATCTCCGCGGCCACCGCGGGCATCTCCTCGAGCGGCTTCCTGTTGCGCACGCGGATGTTCAGCAGAAGCTGGGGATAGATCTCGAGCTCTTCGGTCAGCTCGTCCAGGCCCTGGCCCGATTCCTGCATGACCTCGGCCACACGCAAAGCGGTCAGGATGCCGTCGCCGGTCGTGGCGTAGTCGAGGAAGATCACGTGGCCGGACTGCTCGCCGCCGAGCACCGCGCCGGTCCGCAGCATTTCCTCGAGCACGTATTTGTCGCCTACCGGCGTGCGCAGCATCCGTATCCCGTGCTTCGCCAGCGCGCGCTCGAGGCCCAGATTCGACATCACGGTCGCTACCACGGTGGGTTTGCCCTCCGGCCCAGGCAACCGGCCGAGCTTGTGAAGGCGCCGCGCGACCATCAGCAATACGCCGTCGCCGTTCACCACTTTGCCTTTCGCGGAGACAAAAATCGCGCGGTCGGCATCTCCGTCGAAAGCCACCCCCAGGCCGGCTCCCGATGCCAGCACACGCTCGCGCAGCCCGTCGACGTGGAGCGCGCCGCAGCCCAGATTGATGTTGTGGCCGTCGGGCGTGGCGCAGACAGCCTCGACGCTCGCTCCCAGGCGTTCGAACAGCTCCGGTCCCAGACGCGACGCCGAGCCATTGCCGCAATCCAGCACCACGCGCAGGCCCGCCAGCGGGCGCTTCATGGTAGCGGCGAGCGAATCGACGTAATGGCAGTCGAGATCGGGATCCTGCACTAGTTCGCAGCGCTCGGGCTCCAGGCCGGATTCGAGCAGCGCGAAGATCTCCTGCTCGATGGCGTGCTCCTCGGCGTCCGGCAGCTTGTAGCCGGAATGTCCGAACAGCTTGATGCCGTTGTCGCGATACGGATTGTGCGAAGCCGAGATCATGACACCGGCGATGAACGGGCCGGTGCGCGTCAGATAGGCCACCCCCGGCGTCGTCGTGATGCCGGCGAAGCGCACCACGGCGCCACGGCGAACCAGGCCGCCCGCCACCTGCTCGGCGATCCACGGTCCCGATTCGCGCGTGTCCATGCCGATCACCACCTGGGGATCGGGCACGATCCGCCCGGTCACGTCGCCCAGGGCTGCCCCCAGCGCGTGGACGGTCCGTGCGTCCAGTGGATAGTCGCCCGCAACACCGCGAACGCCGTCAGTTCCGAACAGTTGGCGCACCACTCGAAGGGGTCCCTCCTCGCACGATCTTCTCCAGCGAAATGCTTACGTCGACGAGCGGGGGCGAGACGAAACGGACTTGCGGATCCGCCACGAATGCGTGCACCTGGAAGCGGGCGTTCCCCACCGTGCGCGAAAGGTCGATGGGATCGGCTTCGACAGAAGCCACCTGCCGCACGCGACTCTCCGGACCCACGATTTTAAGGGTACTGGGCACGGCCTGCTGTTTCGAGACGCGATATCCCTCGGGCGGCGGCGTGAGAATCCGCACCCGCACCGGAACGCTGGCGGAGACGGTCCGTTCGAAGATGAGCCGGACCTGTGCCGGAATCGCACGGACCAGGTGCAGTCCTGCCGGCAAGTCGATGTTGCGCCGGTCGATCGTGAACGTCCACTCCCCGGGCTGCTGGACGCTTTCGAGGTTGAGGACCACCCGCCGGTTGCTGAGATCCGCCTCGTGGACCCGGGCCGCGGGCCCGCTGATTTCGAGCGAAACGCGGCGCGGAAGCTCCGGCATGCTCTCCAGGTCCTGCGGGATGTTCTCGTACTCGATGGGCGCCGAGATGGAGGTGACCACTTGCGGGCTTCCCGTGAAGACCAGCCACAGAACGAACGCTACGGCGAGAGCCGCCAGCTGCCATCCGAGTTTCACAAAGAGCTGGCGCTTCATACGCGGCCCGCCCGCTTCCAGTCGGGTGCGGTGCGGTCGGCCGGCGGTTCGGCATCCCAGGCCGGCTCCCGAGCGGCCTGCCTCCAATCTTCCTGCCTCTTGCGCCCGAAGTGCTGCGCCACGCGTTCCGCGACCCGGTTCAGCGTCACATCCGATTCCAGTTCTCCAAACGCCGCCACGGAGATCTTCCCGGTCTCTTCGGAAACCACCAGCGCCAGGCAGTCGGCCTCTTCCGTGATCCCAATGGCCGCCCGGTGCCGCGTGCCGAGCTTGCGCGCCAGCAGCGGATTCATACTCAGCGGAAGGAAGCAAGCCGCAGCCGCGACCTTCTCGCCCTGGATGACCACGGCGCCGTCGTGGAGCGCTCCGCCGGGGTGGAAGATCGCGAGCACCAGATCTCGCGAGAGCACCGCATTCAACGCCACCCCGCTCTCGATGAAGGTGCGCAGGCCCGTGTCGCGCTCGAGCACGATGAGTGCCCCGATTTTCTGCTGCGCCAGGCGGGTGAGCGCGAGCAGAATGTCGTCGGTGGATTCCCTTCGCTGCAGGCTGCCGCCGAAACCGAGCCAGCGGCGCCGGGCTATGCGCGCCAGCGTGCGGCGGATCTCCGTCTGGAACAGCACGATCAGGGCGATACCGGTGTAGGGCACCACCGTCGCCAGGACGCTCCTCAGCAATTCGAGACGAGCCCAAACCGCCACCGTGTACACCAGCAGCATCACGATGATCCCGGCCAGAACCTGGGCCGCCCGCGTCCCCTTCACCACCATGATGAGCTGGTAGATCAGGAAAGCGACCAGAAGGATGTCGAGCACCGCGCTCACCGTGAGCTGGGCGGTCAAGTTACTGAGCGGCGACATCCAATGGGGCATGGTTTGGCTCCCGAAATCAGCGACTTACTATTATCGCACCGGAGGCGCTCGCCGCTCGCCGCCAGCATTGGAGGGCGGGCTTCAGCCTAATGCCGCATAGTCTTCCCAAGACCGGGCAGAAACCCGTGGGGCAGGACTCCAGTCCTGCAGCGGGTCTCCAGACCCGCCTCCGTCCAACTTCCCGAAACGAAGGAGGCCGGACGTGGATCTCCGGCGCAGCTCTGGAGAGCCCACCCCGGCTGTCCGCATTCGGGAAAACTAAGTGGCATTGGGCTAAAGCCCACCCTCCCAGGCACGGCTCACCGGTTCGGTCAAGGGGCCACGGGCGGCGCGCTGGCAGCCTGCTTCATTTCGTCGACCGCGCGCACCGTGTCGCGCCACTCGCCCTTGTTGCGCCTGGTAGCGATGGGTCCCTCGGGGTTGGCGAAGAAGGACAGTATGTCGCTCTCGAGCGGCGCTGTCGCGCCCGCGAAGTGCTTCTCGGCCAGGGTCCGCGCAAGCTTCGAGTACGTGTCGTCGGCCAGCCGGTACTCGCCGGGCCGGGTAGGTTTCCCGGTGTCCAGGTCGAGGTTTTCGAAGTGCGGGCGACCGGTCCCGGCGTCCGCGAGCAGATGGCGGTAGCGGGCCAGGGTGGTGTTGAAGCTGGCCATGAAAGTTTTCTCGGTCGCCGGAGTCGGCGGCTTGAGGGAGAACGCTGAGAGCGGTCCAACCTTGGGCAGGATTCGGAACAGGAACGCCAGGATCCGGGCCCCAATGCCCGGCCGGCGGTACTGCCGCCCCCACTCGCGCTCATATCCCGATCGCTTCAGGTTGTAGAGGAAGCGGGCGCGGGTCATGCTGGGCTCGGCTCGGCGAATCTCGTCCTTGTCCAGCGCCCAGGCTACTTTGGTCGCCTCGGGAAGAAGCGTGCGAACGGCAAACCGGTAGCTGCCGATCGATACGTCGATGTCGCCGAAGACGTCGCCGATGTCCAGGCCGTAGACTTTCCGGATCGACGCCTCCAGCAGCCGTTGGGAAACCTCGAAGCCGATATAGTCGTGGTACTCCTTCGGCGCGTAGTGCCCGCCGGCCACCTCGATCACGTCAAAACCGAATTCGACTCTCAGGTGCGCCGCCGGATTGTCCTCGTAGGTGACGATCGGTCCGAATTTCTTCCGGAGTTTCGGGTACATCAGCGCGACCGACTTGTTCACTGCGAGCGGATGGCCCGTGGTATCCGCCGCGTAGTGAGCCAACGCGCCTAGAGAGAACGCGTACTCGTTGATATCCTGCGACTCACTGATCAGGTCGGCCACGAAATCCCCGCTCCGCACATAGTGGACCAGGTCGCTAAAGAACTTGCTGCCGAAGGGGTAGTACCCCATGTCCTGGATGATGCAGCCTCCATAGGCATAGGCGCGGGCGTGCTCGAGGTCGTCCGGCGCAGCTTGCGGAAAGCGCTTCAGGAGCAGTGGTTGGATGGAATCTTTCCAGCTCGAATCGATGATTGCCTCGTGAGACAGCACGGAGTAGCCGCGTACTATCCCACTGGCCAGAAACAGTACCACCAATGCGCGAAGACCCCTCATCTCTCTGATTGTATCCGCTGCGACCCATCGTCGCAGCGGAGAGGCGCAGTGCGGGAGAGTACTAGCCTAGGTGCGCTACTCGACCAGTCGAGCTTCCCGGAGCGATCGAGCAAGTTCGACGGAGATCTTTGACGGAGATCAAACAGCACACTCTTTCCGGATCGAAATCCGGTGTAACTTCGCGATACCGCGCTCGCGCGGTAGTACTAAGTGCACTTATCTCCTGACGCAGTCCGAGTTAGAAACTTGCTGCCCACCCGGCGCATCCAAGTAAGCAGTCAAGGGATGCGCGAGCAAAGAGCGGTTAGGCCGGCGGTGCTCGGTGGCGCACACACGGCCGCGGCGCCCTGCGAGCGGCGCAGCGACAGCAAGGCTGCGCACCCGGCGGCGTGGCCGTTCCCGTCCCGCGACATGTCACGCGATTGTTCCAGTCCTCAAGGACCGAACCGTGCCAGGAACTAAGTTGCAGGCAGCAACGCTGCTCGTCATGCTCGGCGTCCTGCCGGGCGTGTGCGCGCAGACCTTCGAGCGGGGGCCCACCCACAGCCCGCACGGGCCGCTCGCGATTCCCTGCTCCAGTTGTCACACGGAAAAAGGCTGGAAGACGCTACGGGCCGTTCCCGAGTTCGATCACAACACCCAGACCAGCTACCCGCTGCGTGGCATGCATGAAGGGGTCAAGTGCTCTTTGTGCCACAGCAAACTCGTCTTCAAGCAGACCAGCACGCGTTGCGCGGATTGCCACGCCGATCTTCACCGCCGCCAGTTCGGCGCCGATTGCGCCGAGTGCCACTCCGTCAAGGGCTGGACCGTGGCGGTGCGGAACATCCGCGACCATCTGAACCGCTTCCCGCTGCTGGGCGCCCATGCCATGGTGGAGTGCGACGCCTGCCATACCGGCGCGGCCGCGGGACAGTTCACCGGACTGAGCACCGCCTGCGCGTCCTGCCACATGCGGGATTTCAACCGGACCACGGATCCCGCCCACGTCTCCGCGGGCTTCAGCACCGCCTGCGAATCATGTCACAACATGGACACCTTCCGGGGGGCCAGGTTCGACCACGCCTCGATCGGCTTCCCACTGACCGGCGCGCACGTCACTCTCGCGTGCGCCTCGTGCCACCTCGGAAACCGCTTCACGGGCACGCCGGCGACCTGCATCGGCTGCCATAACCAGGACTTCATCGGCGCCAAGGACCCCGATCACGTCCAGTCGGGATTCCCCTCCGACTGCGCGGTCTGCCATACGACGGTCACTTGGGCCGGCGCGAAGTTCGACCACTCGACCACCAAGTTCCCGCTCACCGGCGCGCACGCCGGCGTGCCTTGTGCGACCTGCCACTTGAACGGCCAGTACGCGGGGCTCTCGACGGCCTGCGTCTCCTGCCACCTGAAGGATGAACAGGGGACCACAAACCCCAGCCACGTGGCGGCCGGCTTCCCGCAGGACTGCTCCCTCTGCCACACCACGCTGAACTGGTCCGCAGCAACCTTCAACCACACCGCGCAGACAAAGTTCCCGCTCACGGGAGCGCATGTAAACGTGGCCTGCAACACCTGCCACGTGAACAACGTATTCGCGGGCCTCTCGATGGCCTGCGTCTCCTGCCACCTGAAGGATTTTCAGAGCGCCAACAGCCCCAACCATGTCACCGGTGGGTTCTCGCAGGATTGCCAGGTCTGCCACAACACGGCCAGTTGGGCCGGTGCGGTCTTCGACCACGGCAAGACGCCGTTTCCCCTCACCGGAGCGCACGTGAACGTGCCCTGCGCCACCTGTCATGTGAATAACGTCTTCGCCGGGCTCTCGACGGACTGTGTTTCCTGCCACCTGAAGGACGAACAGGGGACCACGAACCCCAACCACGTCACGGCCGGATTCCCGCAGGACTGCTCGATGTGCCACAGCACGGTGGATTGGTCCGGCGCGACGTTCAATCACACCACCCAGACCAAGTTCCCGCTGACCGGGGCGCACGTCAATGTAGCCTGCGCCGCTTGCCACGTGAACAACGTCTATGCGGGCCTTTCGACGGCCTGCATTTCCTGCCACGTGAAAGACTGGCAGGGGACCACTGACCCGAACCATGCGGCGGCCGGGTTCCCGCAGACCTGCGACTCCTGCCACACCACCACCAACTGGTCCGGCGCGACGTTCAATCACACCACCCAGACCAAGTTCCCGCTGACCGGAGCGCACGTCAATGTGGCCTGCGCCACCTGTCACGTGAACAACGTCTTTGCGGGCCTGTCGACGGCCTGCATTTCCTGCCACGTGAAAGACTGGCAGGGGACCACCGACCCGAACCACGCCGCGGCCGGGTTCCCCCAGACCTGCGACTCCTGCCACACCACCACCAACTGGTCGGGCGCGACGTTCAATCACACCACCCAGACCAAGTTCCCGCTGACCGGAGCGCACGTCAATGTGGCCTGCGCCACCTGCCACGTGAACAACGTTTATGCGGGTCTCTCGACGGCCTGCGTTTCCTGCCATCTGAAGGACTGGCAGGGGACCACGGATCCCAACCACACAGCTGCCGGGTTCCCGCAGGATTGCTCCGTCTGCCACAGCACCGTGAACTGGTCGGGCGCGGTGTTCGACCACAGCAAGACCCCGTTCCCTTTGACCGGCGCGCACGTCAACGTGGCTTGTGCCACCTGCCACACCAACAACATCTTTGCGGGCCTGCCCACCACGTGCGTCTCCTGCCACCTGAAGGATTACAACGGCGCCACCAACCCGAACCACGCAGCCCTGGGATACCCGCAGACCTGCGACACCTGCCATACCACCACTGCCTGGACCGGCGCGACGTTCAACCACAGCACCAGCGTGTTTCCACTGACCGGAGCGCACGTGAACGTCGCGTGCTCGGCCTGCCACGTCAACGGAAACTACACCACCACGCCCACCGACTGCTATTCCTGCCACACGGCGGACTACACCGGCACCACCAATCCGAACCACGTGACAGCCGGATTCCCGCACACCTGCCTCACCTGCCACACCACTGCGGCCTGGACCGGCGCGACGTTCAACCACACTTGGTTCCCCATGAACCACGGCAACGCCAAGGTGTGCAGCGACTGTCACACCAACTCCGCCGACTACTCCGTCTTCCAGTGCACCGGTTGCCACACCGCGACGCAGACGAATGGGGAGCACGGGGGAGTCAGAGGCTACGTTTATAACAGCCCCAATTGCTACCAGTGCCATCCGAACGGGAGAGGCGGCTAGATTCCGTCGCCCATCTCAAATGGCCGCGAACCCGGGACTGGCTCGAATTTCGCCGCACTTGCGAAATGCGTGCCTGTCCCACCCCTGGTCTTCCGTCAGTCATACTGCTCGGAATTTGCGACGCACCAACCTGCACCAGGTTGCGGCCTACCTCTTGGGCGCCGGCGTGCGAAGCGCCGTGCTGAGAACCCTCGGCTCTTCGCCCACCATCGACCGGAACACGGCCGGGAGCCCTGGGCTGTGCTCGATCCTCATATCCGATTCGCGCTTCGGGTCGGCCGGATCGTTGTAGAAAGCCGCGTTCCACCAGGAGAAACCGATCACCTTGGGCCAGCGACCGGCGATGAGATCGCTGAGCGCCGCCCTCGCCCATTCCTCCTGCCCCTTTTCGACGACATTGCCGAACTCGCACACCACCACGGGCTTGCTGGTGATCGCCATCAGGCGCCTGTACGCCCAGTCCATCTGATAGCGGAACGTGGGCCGGTATGGATCCTTGGGCAGCTGGCGGCCGTAGGCGCTGACGCCCACCCAGTCCACCCATTCATCGCCCGGGTAGTAGTATTCGAACTTGTTCCACGCCACCACCGGCTCATCCCACGGATCGATATGAAACACCCACCGGATATTCAGCGCACCCTCTTCGCGCGAGATCCGGATGATGCGCCGGTAGGCCTCGCGGAAACTGGCGATTGCCTCCGCGTAGGTGCCCGAGCCCTTGTTCCAAAGGCCGTTCCAGGGGAACCAGAAGCCGTTGGCCTCGACGCCGTACTCGGCAATCAGCGGGGAGCCGAAGCGTTTCGCGCCCTGCATCCAGCGGTGGAAGTCCGCGTCGAACATTCCCTTGTTGATGTTGGCGAGGTTGAAGACGGGGTCGGGCGTCGGGATCGGATTGCGGCTCAGCAGCATCAGGCGGATATAGGGGATGCTGCCGCCCTCGCGGATCCAGGAGGCGTTGAGCCACGGAAACTCGCGGCCTTCGTACCAGTTGTCGCAGAAGTAGACCCAGGTGGGGCGCTTCCCCACCGCATGCTCGTAGACCGCCACGTCCGCTGCCGTGATGTCGCTGCCCATGCCGCTCTGGCCGCCGGGAAAAACGCCATGGTAAAAGTAGCCCTGGGGCGGCTCGGCCACAACGGAAGGCACGCGCGCAGGCTCGCTTCCCCCGGTGCCGCAGCGCATGGCCGAGAGCAGCAGGAGCACCGAAACCCAAAGACACGTCCCTAATAACCGGGGCACGGTATCGAATATAGCGCGGTGGGGTTAGAATTTGCGGCGACGCGCGCCGATCCCGTGCACCCGTTACCGAGCCGCGACCGCAAGGGATCGGTGCTTGGGGTGTTTTGTTACCTTCGCCTGCTGCGGCGCGCGCCTGCACGGCGACGAATCGGGATTGCTTCCATGCCGTGCCCAGGCCGAGAGCCCAGGGCGCAATTCGCTGCGGAAGGGCTTTGAGCCGACGCGCGGTCCGCTCCCTTGCGGTCGCGGCTCGGTAACGAACGTCCGCCCGCCGTAGCCGCTAACCTCAGCGGACGGTGTTCCAATGGCGCTGGTCGCGCTCGATCAGATCGTCGGCTTCCTTGGGGCCCCAGGAGCCCGCCGCGTAGTTGGGGAAATTGCGCGGGGGCAGCGCCGTCCACACATCCAGGATGGGCTGCACCACGTTCCAGCCGGCCTCCACCATGTCGGCCCTCCGGTACAGCGTCTGATCGCCGATCATGCAGTCGTAGAGCAGGCGCTCGTAGCCGGTGCTGGGCTCCTGGCCGAAGTAGTCGGCGTATTCAAACGCCATGTTGACCGCGCCCACGTGAACCAGCGGCCCGGGCACCTTGGCGCCGAAACGCAGCGAGATGCCCTCCTCCGGCTGGATTTTCAGAACCAGCAGGTTGGGCGTCAGGCTCTCGACCGGGGTCTCCCGGAACAGGATGAAAGGCGCCCGGCGGAACTGAATCGCGATCTCCGTATAGCGCCGCGCGAGGCGCTTGCCGGTACGGACGTAGAAAGGCACGTCGGCCCAACGCCAGTTGTCGATGGAGAGTTTCAGCGCCACAAACGTCTCGGTCTTCGAATCGGGAGCGACATCGAGCTCCGCTCGATAAGCGGGAACCGCGCCCTTGCTTTCCATCTCGCCCTCGCCATACTGGCCTCGAACCGCCCGGCGCAGCACGTCCTCCGGCGCGAAGGGCTGAATCGCGTTCAGGATCTTGGTCTGCTCGTCGCGCACGGCGTCGGCGTGAAAAGAGTTCGGGGGCTCCATGGCAGTGAGCGTGACCAGTTGCAGGATGTGGCTGGGGATCATGTCGCGCAGCGCCCCGGCACCCTCGTAGTAGCCGCCGCGGCGCTCCACTCCCAACGACTCGGCCACGGTGATCTGCACGTGGTCGATGTAGCGGCGGTTCCAGATGGGCTCGAAAATCCCGTTGGAGAAGCGAAAGACCAAAATGTTCTGAACCGTCTCCTTGCCCAGGTAATGATCGATACGGTAAATCTGGTTCTCCGCCAGATCGCTCGACAGTTCCAGATTCAATGCGTGCGCCGAGGCCAGATCCGACCCGAAGGGCTTCTCGACCACGACCCTCCGCCAGTGGCCTCCGCTCTGATCGGTGAGCCCCACCGCGCCCAGCCGCTTGACGATCTCCCCGATCAGTCCCGGCGGGATCGCGAGGTAGTAGAGGCAGTTTCCCTGGGTGCCGTGCTTCTGGTCGATGTTGGCCAGCAGCTTCTTCAGTTCCTCGTACACCGCCGGGTCGTGGAAATCGCCCGAGCGGTAGTACAGCCGCTCGATCAACCAGTCGCAGAACTCGCATTGCTCGGGAGCTCCGGCGAATTCTCGCAGGTCGTTGCGGACGCGCTCGCGATACTCGTCCTCGCTCCAGCTCTCCAGGGCGAACCCGACCAGCGCGAAGTCCTTCGGCAGCAGTTTTCGCTTGGCCAGGTTGAAAAGCGACGGGATCAGCATGCGCTTCGCCAGGTCTCCGGAGGCGCCGAAAATGACCATGACGCCCGGATGCCCCGGCCGGTTCGAGTCCTCGAAAAGCGGTGGATCGGGCATGCCCCAATGGTAGCGTTTTACGGGCTGGCACTCGGCGGGCTCATGCCGCGCTCAGGCCGCGCGATCGTGGCGGGCCATGTGGACCGCCAGCATCTCGCGCGCATGCGTCCGCCTGCCAACGCTGAATGCTTCGCGGCCGCAGGTCTGGTTCACCAGCAGGGCACTAGCGGTGTACCACGCCGCCACTGCCGCCATTGCGAACAGGTATTCGGCCAAAACAAGAAGGCGCTCGTTTCCTGCCAGCAAGGCGATACCTGACACCGCAGAGCCCGCCGCCAGAGAAGCGAGAACGGCGGCGAGCGCTTTGCTCTCGGGCAGGGCGCAGGCCAGGCAGCCGAACGTGGCGGCGGCCACCAGGATGAATGCCCAACCCGGTCCAGGGTCGTATCCACCGTGGGGCCGCACCCCTGTACCGGTGCTGAGCATCCAGGCCAGAACCGTGTTTGCCATCCAGAACGAACCCCACTTTCGATCGGCGGCGGCGCCGAGCACATGCCCGGCCTCATAGGCGAACAGAGCGGCCAGCGGCGCCATCAGCAATATCTGGTAGCCGCCTCCGAACCAGTGCGCCGTGTCTAGGGAGAGCAGGAAAGCCGCACCCGCAAGTCCGTACATACCGACGATAGACGGGGCCGAAGCCTCCAACTCTACAGACGTTTTGTGGGAGGTCATTTGCTGTTTCCTCCTTCGTACGGCGCTACGGGCGCCGGCACACTGGCTGAGAGCACGGAGCGCGCCATCGGCCGCAACCGCATGGATACAAACGAGGCCATTCCGGGCTCGAGCGTGCCGGAGTGGAATAATTTTCCAGGTCCGGCAATCCAGTGCACTCCTGTCACAATGGAATTACGGTGCGCGCGGAAGAGGTTAAACAACTCGCCATCGATTGCGGCTTCGAACTTGCAGGCATAGCAAGCGCCGTGCCACTGCCCGAGGCGGACTGCTACCAGCAGTGGGTGCGCCAGGGCATGGCCGGCGCAATGCGATACCTCACAGATCGCCGCGGCGACATGCGAGCCGACCCGCGCAGCCTTTTGCCCTCCGCCCGTTCCATCATCTGCGTGGGCAAGCTGTACAACGGACCCGAGCCCTACTCCACCCGGTTCAACGAGCCCGAGCGGGCCTGGATCTCCCGATATGCCTGGGGCGGCGACTACCACGACGTGTTGCGCCGCGGCCTCGAACAGTTCGTCGCCCGGCTCGACGAGCGCGCCGGAGAACCGTTCGAGTGGAAGATCGCCGTGGATACGGCGCCACTGCTCGAGCGGGCCTATGCCAGGCGGGCAGGCCTCGGTTGGATCGGCAAGAACACCTGCTTGATCCGGGAAGGGGCCGGCTCCTGGTTCTTCCTCGGCGAGTTGCTGGTGTCGCTCGCTCTCGAGCCGGACACGCCGCCGCCGGACCGCTGCGGCACCTGTACCCAGTGCATCGACGCGTGCCCGACCGGCGCACTGGTCCCGAGCGGACGCGAGCAGCCGGCCTGGACCCTGGATTCGAGGCTCTGCATTTCCTATCTCACCATCGAGTTGCGCGGGCCGGTTCCGGAGAACCTTCATGCCGGAATGGGCCGGCAGGTCTTCGGCTGCGACATCTGCCAGGACGTCTGCCCCTGGAACCGCGATGCGCCGGTGACGAACGAGCCGGCGTTCCGGCCGCGCCACTTCGCGCCGCCGATGGAGAAGTTGGCCGCGCTGACCGAGGCGGAGTTCCAGGAGATGTTTGCCGGAACCCCGGTGGAGCGTTCGCGCTACGAAGGCTTCCGGCGCAACGTGGCGATCGCCCAGGCCAATCTGACCGGCGGCGTAAAATAGGAAGTGGCAATGCGCCTCTCCGCCCTCCTGCTGATCTCCGTGGCCGTCGCTGCCGCCGCTCAAGACGACCTCGTCGTCAGGGGCTACCAGCACTTCTACAACCTTCAGTACGACCAGGCGCTGGCCGACTTCCGCCGCTACGTGGCCGAGGCGCCCACCGACCCGAACGCCTACAACCACGTCGCCGAGGGAGTGCTTTATCGAGACATGTTTCGCGCCGGCGCGCTCGAAACCGAACTCGTCAGCGGCAACAACCCCTTCCTGCGCCGCGCCAAAGTGGACGCCAGCCCCGAAGACCAGCACGAATTCGATTCCAGCATCGCGCGGGCGATGGCGCTGGCCCAGGCGCGGCTCAAGACGAATCCGCGCGACACCGGCGCGCTCTACGCCCTGGGCGTCTCCTACGGCCTCAGGGGCAACTACGACTTCCTGGTGCGCAAAGCCTGGCGGGACGCGCTGAGCGATGCGACCTCCGCGCGCAAAGCTCACACCCGCATCACCGAGATCGACCCGGCCAACGTAGACGCGCGCATGGTGCAAGGGCTGCACGATTACATCGTCGGCAGCCTGCCGCTTCACTGGCGTCTGTTCGGTTTCCTGATCGGTTTCCACGGCAACAAGGACGAGGGCATCCGCGAGGTTGAAATGGTCGCCCGGAACGGAAAGGTCAACCGGCTGGACGCCGAGTTCCTTCTGTGCGCGATCTACCGCCGGGAGAGGAGCTCCGCTCGCGCCATTCCGTTGCTTGAAGACCTGATCCGGCGCTTCCCGAACAACTACCTGCTCCGCATGGAGTTGGCGCAGATGTACAGCGACACCGGGAACAAGGCCCAGGCGCTAGCCGCCCTGGCCCAACTGCGCGCGCTCAAGAGCGCAGGAGCCCCTGGCCTGCTCACCCTGCCGGTCCAGAAGATCGACTTCGCGGAGGGCAATATCGATTTCTGGTACAACGATCTGGATGCCGCGCTCGTGAACATACGCCTGGCGACCACCGGATCGGAAGAACTGGACCTCAACACGGGAGTGCTGGCCTGGATGCGTCTGGGCCAGATCTACGACCTGAAGGGACAGCGGAGCCTGGCGCTCGGCGCCTACCGGCGTGCCATCGAGTTCGCGCCCGATTCGGAGGCGGCGCACGAGTCGCACCGGTATCTGGGGAGTCCCTACCAACGCAGAACAAAGGGATAGCCCACGCCTCGGCTGCGGCCGCCGCCGAAGACGCGCTTACTCCTCGACGTTTACCTTAACCGGCTGCTCGATCTCCTTGGTCGCGTCCTTCTTCAGGCGCACAACCACGGCGAAGCGGCCGGGTTTCAGTGACGCAGGGACTTTGATCTTGATCGACGTGGCGGCCTGATCCGTAATGACAGCCTTGAAGTCCGTCGTACCGTCGGTCAGGATGATCCCGGAGACGTACGTCTGGTCGAGGTACTCTCCTTCCAGGGTCACCACATCGCCGGCCTTGACCGAATCCGGAGCGACGGTTCGAATCTGCGGGACGGCGGTGTCCGCCAGCAGAGTCGTCGAACCGATCAGGACGGCGAGGAGGAGCCCCGCAATAACAGACGTTCTCATCTCGTAAACGCCTCCAAGAGAAGATGCTAGACCCGAAACTGCGGGAATGCAAGTGAAGACTGGGCCCAACTAGATGAAGGTGTCGCAACTCAGCCGCAAGCCCACGCGTCTACAATGGTTATGAGGGGACCAATGCGCTACGCAATATTGCCGATTCTGGCGTGCACGCTGCTCGCCGCCGAGGATACGGGCTCGCGGAAGGTGGAACAGCCCACCCTTGGCGACGCCCAGGTTCAGGAGATCATCGCCAAATTCGCCGCCAAGGAGGCGGACTTTGCCAAAGCGCGCGAGAACTACACCTATCGCCAGTCGGTGAAGGTGCAGTCGGTGGATCCGGACGGAAAGCCCACGGGCCAGCACGAGATCGTCTCCGACATCATCTTCACGCCGGATGGGAAGCGCACGGAGCACGTGGTCCGCGCCCCGATCGACACTCTCACGGCGTTTAACCTGACCCCGGAAGACGAGCAGGACCTGCGCAACGTCCAGCCTTTCGTCCTCACCACGGCGGAGATCCCCAAATACTACGTCCGCTACCTGGGCAAGCAGATGGTGGACGAGATTCCGGCCTATGTCTTCGCCGTCAAACCGAAGAAGCTCGAGAAGGGCCAGCGCTACTTCGAGGGCCAGATCTGGGTGGACGACCGCGACATGCAGATCGTCAAGACCTACGGGCGCGGCGTTGGAATCGTCAGCAAGGGCAACGAGTTCCCGAAATTCGAGACCTATCGCGAACAGATCGACGGCAAGTACTGGTTTCCGACCTATACGCACGCGGACGATACGCTGCAGTTCCCGGAAGGGCCGCAGGGCATCCGCATGTTGGTGACCTATAAGAACTACAAGCAGTTCAAGAGCGACGTGAACATCCAATACGGCGATACGGTTGGCGGCGAACAGACCAAGAAGCCGGAGCCGGCGAAGCCCGAACCGGCCAAGCCCTAGGCTGGAAGAGGGCTGGTGTAAGTGCGGCGCAAATCGCGGGTCATATGACTGTCCAGAAGGCAAACCTTGGGACAGGCACGAATTTCGCAACAGCGGCGAAATTTCGGTCCAGTCCCCGGTTTGCGGATCATCCCGATACCGGACAACCCTCCCCCGTCCGACCCCCGGATTCGGCCGTTTAGCTCGGAAAAGGCACCACACGGTCCGATTGCCTCGTTCCCGGCCCTATGTAATGATATAATAAGGCCTTAAGTCCGTTTTGGAAGTATGCGCAAAGTTCCCCTGCTCGACTCGCTCAGAATCATTGGCCGCGGCTCCATGAACTGGATCGCGGACCGGCCCCTGTGCGTCTCGTTCGAGGTCACCGATGCTTGCACCTGCTATTGCAAGCACTGCGATCACGGCGGTCCCCGAGACGAGTCTCGCAACCTGAAACCTGCCGACTACCGGCGCTATATGGAGACGCTGAAGCCGTGCGTGGTGCAGGTGTCGGGCGGCGAGCCTCTGATGCGCCCGGATCTGGTCGAGATCGTGCGCTCCATCAAGAACGGCGCCACGGTCCCCTATACCATCCTGGTCTCGAACTGGTCCGAAATGACCGAGGAGCGGTATCTGGCGCTGCGCGAGGCGGGCATCGATCAGTTCTCCGTCAGCCTGGATTTCCCCGATGACCGGCACGACGTGTTCCGCGGCTTGCCGGGCCTGTTCGATCACCTCAGCCAGATCATGCCGCGCCTGGGCGCGCTGGGGCACGACGACATCGTCCTGAACTCTTGCATCACCAGCGAGAACGTCGAGGAAATCAACACCCTCGCCGACATGGCGCGCGCCTGGGGCGTGAACCTCTGCTACAGCGCCTATTCCGCCCGGCGCACCGGCTGCCGCGACTACTTCCTGAACACACCCGAGCAGCTCGCCACGCTCAACCAGCAGCTGGACGGCGTCGAGCGGCGCCGCGACCAGACCCGCTGGATCGTGAACTCCACCAGCACCCTCGACGCCACGCGGCGCTATTTCGAGCACGGTGGAACGCCGGGATGCAAGGCCGGCCTGCGTTTCCTGGTAGTGACCGCCGACGGCTTCCTGCAGCCTTGCTCGATGCAGTTCACGAAGTACCCGCTCGAGGCCCAGGCCGCGATGGTCCGCGAATTCAGCGCGAACAACACCTGCGACGAGTGCTACGTCTCCATCCGCTCCTATCTCGACAAGAGTTTCCCGCGCCTGCTGTGGGAGAACGTGAGCGGCTTCCTCTCGATCAAGCCGCATTTGGAGCCGCCCGCCGAAGCCTAGGTCCGCTTGCTGGCACGCGCGGCTCAGGGTGAGACGCGGCCGGGGACCCTGTTGTACTTTTCTGCATTTCCATTTTGCGCTGGCTCTGGATTTCTGGCGGCGGGACTCGGTGACGGAGGCGGCGGTGCAGGGTGGCGAAGTGACGAAATGTGTCGAACGCGAATTGCGTGGACGTGTGCGCGATGTCCCCTGGAGACGCCGGACCGGGCCTGCGGTGTAGGGTGTCGAAGTGACGAAAAGTGATGAACGCGAATTGCGTGGTCGTGTGCACGATGTCCCCTGGAGAGCGGCTTCTTTCGCACCGCTCGCCGGACCGGGCCTGCGGTGTAGGGTGGCGAAGATGGCGAAAAGTGATGAACGCGAATTGCTTGGACGTGTGCGCGATGTCCCCTGGAGAGCGGCTTTCTTCTCAACGCCCGCCGGGCGGCCCGCAGTGTTGGGTGGCGAAGATGGCGAGAAGTGACGAACGCGAATTCCTGGACTCCGCCCTTTTTTGAAACAGTCCGAAGATTCGACGCTTGCCTCAGTTCGCTGAGTTGTCCCCTGGAGAGGGGCTTTCTTCTCACCCGCAGGGCCGGGCCCGCCGTGCAGAGTGTCGAAGTGACGAAATGTGTCGAACGCGAATTGCTGGGTTCGTGAAGCTGAAGACATGACGCCACCGGCACGAGAGTAACCCGGAGCGGATTGTTGTCAAGGCGTCAGAATTCGCAAGCGATTGAATCGCGGGCAAATCTGGAAATACAATTGGTGCGATATGGACGTTTCGCGGCGGAAGCAGCGGGGATTGACGCTGATTGAGCTGATCGTGGCGTTCACGATCCTGATGCTGCTGACGACCATGGCGGTCCCGCTGGCGCGGTTCAAGGTGCGCCGGGAGCGGGAGAGGGAACTGCGCTGGGCGCTGGCCGATATCCGCAAGGCCATCGATAAGTACAAGGACGCCACCAGCGCCAACCTGCTTCCGGCGGGGAAGATGGACAGCGACGGGTATCCGGAGAGCTTGCAGCAACTGGTGGACGGGGTGCGGCCGAACGGCAGCCCGGACAAGAAGCTGCGGTTCCTGCGGCGCATTCCCAAAGACCCGATGACGAATTCGTTCGAGTGGGGGCTGCGGAGCACGCGCGACGATCCGGACTCGACGGGCTGGGGCGGGCAGAACGTCTTCGACGTGTACACCAAGAGCACGGACAAGGCGCCCGACGGGACGGCTTACGCGGAGTGGTAGGTCAGGGGAGCAGGAACCCGGCCTTCCTCACTACTGGGATGTAACCTCACCGCCTGTCAGCCCGCCAGTTACGCCAACATTTGCGAATGACCGCGTTGCCAACCGCGCCGAGGTAGTAGAATGACGCACGCACCGATGGGAAGTCCAACGTATACGACTCCATCTGTTCATAGGACGTCTGGGCACCGCGAAGCATGGCACGCCAAGCGAACCCGCAGACACCGACCACCCAAACCCACTTTGAGGGGGTAGACTCCCACTTGTAGAAGACAAAGTAACCCAGCAGAAAAGCAACAGCCGCACTGATGGCTATCTGCTTCAGATAAATGCCCCTGATCGTGCGCGGGAGAAAGAATGGTTGAAAGTCTGCCTCCACTATCGCAGTCCCGAGCACGGCTGTTAGGCAGTTGCCAATAAAGCTGATGGTGAGCCGGAGAAGACCGTGTGTTCACTCATTGCGAGTTCTATTCGTGTCGGTCGCCACCCGTCGCTGTACCGCCGTGCCGCGCCGCGCAACGGGCGGGGCTTGCTTCTATTCTGGCGGCCTCTTCGCTAACCGAGCCCAGCGGGAGAGGCGCGTGGCGAGCGTTAGAGCCATGGCGGTGATACCGAGCGATCCCAAAATGGAACCCGCTATCCAGGAAGGTAACTGCCCTGCGAGAATATCTCCCGGTGGGGCGATAAACGCAGTCGCCGGATCCTGGGGCGAATAATAGATCCGAACCGAGTCGCCCTTGGCAACTCGGCCGTCCTGAAGGTAAGGAAAGAACGAGCGAACATAGGCGCGATCGGCCACAACATAGGCCACCTCAACGCCGGCATGGCCCCCCGGCAGTACCTG
This sequence comes from Bryobacterales bacterium, assembly GCA_963841635.1. GTDB lineage: Bacteria > Acidobacteriota > Terriglobia > Bryobacterales > Bryobacteraceae > DASWZN01. Next base: position 3,355,302 of record CAWJDO010000002.1, on the reverse strand, counting down.
GGTCACCCGGCCCGAGGTTTCAGCGTGTTCGCGCTGGAGAAGCACAAGGTGGGGTGCGTCGATAGCGAAGCCGATGATCGTTGCCATGAGACACAAAGACAATAGCCACGTCAAGGCGATTTTGAGAAGTTTCATTAACCTCACCTCTGAACATTACCTGCACGCCGTCTTGAACGTATTCGTCTGGAGACGCGCGACTCCAAACCCGAAGGACTTTCCAAAGGTCACGGACGCCACCCAAATGTCGTTGGAGCTATCGAACTCAAGCCCAAATGGCCCCACGGACGCGAGGTGGCTGGTGAATGCCCCACCCAAGGTCGTACTGTTCCCGGCGTTTGTGACGAACCCCTCCTCCAGCACCCGCGAATAGGGCAGCGGTGGCGTTGCTCTTTCCGGACTTATTCGCTGGGTAGTTTAAGGTCTTCCCAGTACTGGTCATCGCAACACCGGCGAAAATGAATCATCCGGAAATACCTTGCGGCAAAGCGTGTAAAGCGCCGTTCCAGTGGTTGAACCGTCTTGATAGACGGAACATTGGGCGGTAGTCTTCGGCGTTCCGATCTCCTCGGGCTCCAGTTGGTCCTGTGTGTAAGTGGGTCCTTGCACCGCAGACACTCTCGTCGACCAATGACGACACTATGGTGACCGCCAGTGGCGCCGGGCGCTGAAAAGGAGCAGGAGGGAGATGGCACCAGTCACCAGGGGGAGGAATAGGCCCTCGGCGTTCCAGCCTAGGTCCAGCTCCACTACGTCAGGATGGCCAGGGTTCAGCCAAACCGGGTGGCCTGTGCCTGGGGCGTATTGGCGCAGGAACCTGGCGCCACGCCACTCGAAAACAAATGACCGAAACGCCGAGACGGGCCTGGCGCGGTGGTCTGCGAAATAGTGAAGGCGGAGGACAAAGTTGGCATACTTGTTCCCTTCGAACGGATGCGCTGTCACGTCATCGACGACGGCATATACCCTCGGCCAGTTCCGATAGGCGGTAAGGTTCCACACGGTGAGCCCCGACGCCAAAACGCCAAATGAAAGGGCGGCGACGGCCAGGAGCAGGCTTATCGTCTTCTCAGTTCGTCTCAGGGCACCCATGCGGCCTCCTTCACGGATGCGATAACGCCAATGGAATGACACCGGTAAGTTGTGAGCAGGAAACCGCTGCCTGGTTCTCCGACGAAATGAAGTCAACGGTTGCAGTTCCGGCGCCGATCACCTGTCCCACTGGTCCGGTCCAGTACTTTGATGTGTAGGTAGCTGCAGATATCAAAGGGACCTTTGGGTTTGAGATATAGTGGGAAGCCAGCGAGGAGAAAAAGCACGTGGCGTAAGCTCGCCACTGAGCAAAGTGATCACCGGTTCCAGGCGTCTGCGTAACCGTCTCTGGGAGCGGCGTAGGGGCGGGCCGCCGCGGCACTGGCGTCGCTGTAGGCGTGGGCAGCGGGCGATCCCAGACCTGCACCGGGTCGGAGTAGTCCAGGGTCGTCTCGCTCGTGGAGCCAGGGTCCTCCCAAGAATCTGTGCTACCACCAACGATGGTTACAGTAAAACCCTCGGGCGCTGTGTATTGCGTTGGAGACCACAGCGTTATGGTTTGGCCGCCCCATAGGTTGCCCCAAAACATGGCCGCGCCGTAGACGCCTCTGTCAGCCTCCGCGCCGAGGTGCAGAACCGACTCCTGCACATGAGCGTCGCACAGCCTATTCTGATACTTCCCGGGCGTGCAGTCCACAACATTCGCGAGACCCAGCGGATCGACGCTGTTCAGCGGGCTGTTGTTCACGTAGGCGTAGCGGTTCCAGCTCTGCGGATTCGTCAGATCCACCGCCGCCAAGCCCGCCGGGTCGGGCGAGAGCCAGCGGCCTTCACCGGGATGATACTCGCGGGCCGGGAAATCGTAGAGGAAGTTCGACACCAGGTCCTGGTTCTGCCCAGTGAAGCTGTGGTCCACTGTCCCGAATTCTCCGTAACTCTGTCCGAAGGGCTCGTAGGAGCCATCGTAGTAGACCCGTGGCCGGGCGTCGAGGCAAGCCGCGAGGAGCCCAGCCAGTCCGAATGGCGGTAATAAGCCAGCGTGCCTCCGTTGTACACCGCTGTCGCCCCGCCGGGCAGCGCCACGAAAGCCTTCGTCAGCGACTGGCCGCTCATCAGCGCCAGCTTGCCGCCATCCAGGCCATAAGTCCGCTTGCTGGCGCGCGCGGTTCGGTGCTGGGGCCGCTGGCCGCCTGCCCTAGCCCGACTTTCGCAGTTCAGGCCCGTTTTTCCGGTTCAGCCGGCCCTAAGCCTTTTGCCTGCAATCCGAGAATCTCAAAACCGCTGTGGTGAAGACCTACCCTCTTCCACTTCGGACCTTTTTCTGGCATTCTGCTGCTTCCATGTTCTTGCGCCGCACCAACCGCAGGAAGGACGGCAAGGATCACCGCTACTTTAGCGTGGTGGAAAACCGGCGACTGTCTTCGGGCAAGACGGCGCAACGCACGGTCCTCTACCTGGGTGAAGTGAACGACTCTCAGCAAGCCGCCTGGCGCAAGACCCTCGAGGTCTTCGACGAGCAGCAGCAGCGTTCTCGCAACCTCAGCCTGTTCCCCGACGATCGCGAGATTCCCGAAGATGCCGTCGACAGCCTGCAGGTGAGGCTGAGCGGACTGGAACTGCGGCGGCCGCGCCTGTTCGGCAACTGCTGGCTGGCTTGCGAAATCTGGCGTCAACTGGGACTCGACGAGTTTTGGCAGCGGCGCTTGCCGGACGGCCGCGAGGCCGTGAGATGGGAGAAGGTGCTGGAACTGCTGGTGGTGAACCATCTGCTCGATCCGGCCAGCGAGTGGCGTGTGCATCGGCAGTGGTTTCTTTCCACCGCCATGGACGAGTTACTGAACGTCGACTATGCGGCCGCCGAAAAGGACCGGCTGTATCGTTGTCTGGACCGGGTGCTGGAGCACAAGCAGGATCTGTTCGTGTGGTTGAGACAAAAGTGGGCGGACCTGTTTCAAGCCGACTTCGAAGTGCTGCTCTACGATTTGACGAGCACGTATTTCGAAGGCGCCATGGAAGAGAACCCCAAGGCTAAGCGCGGCTACAGCCGCGACGGCCGGCCGGATTGCTTGCAGGTAGTGGTGGCGCTGGTGGTGACCACCGACGGCTTCCCACTGGCCTACGAAGTGATGGACGGCAACACCACCGACTGCACCACACTGCGAGGGTTCCTCGACAAAATCGAGAAGACCTACGGGAAGGCGAAGCGGATGTGGGTCATGGACCGGGGCATCCCGACCGAGGCGATTCTGGCCGAGATGCGCGACCCGGCGCGCACGGTCTACTACCTGGTGGGAACGTCCAAGAGCAAGATCAAGCAGCACGAGAAGAAGTGGCTGGATTTGCCCTGGCAGAAGGTTCGCGACTCGGTCGAGGTGAAACTGTTCGAGCAGGACGGCGAGCTTTACGTGCTGGCCAAGAGCGAGGGCCGCCAGGCCAAAGAGGTCGCCATGCGGCGCAAGAGGCTGGCGCGGCTGCTGCGAAAACTTCGCGCCATGCGGCGCAGCCTGCCGGCGCGCGATCAGTTGTTGCTGCGGATCGGCGCCGCCAAGACCGAGGCGGGCCGCGCCTTCGGCTTCGTGAAGATCCAACTGCCGGAGTCCCGGCAGCCGGTGACGCGGGAGACCTTTCGATTCCACGTGGACAAGGTCAAGCTCAAAGAGGCGGAGTTGCGCGACGGACACTACTTACTGCGCTCCAACCTGGCCGGCGGCGACCCCACGGTGTTGTGGTCGCGCTACGTGCAACTGACCCAGATCGAATCCGTTTTTCGAAGCCTGAAAAGCGAGCTCGGGATTCGGCCCATCCGGCATCAACTGGAGCATCGCGCCGACGCTCACATCTTGGTCGCCTTCCTGGCCTACTGTCTTCAAGTGACGTTGAAGAACCGGCTCATGATTCACGCGCCGGGGCTGACGCCAGCGGCCGTGATGGGCGCGCTGGCGAACATTCAGATGATCGACGTGTACATTCCCACCGTCGACGGACGCTGGCTGATTCTCCCCCGCTACACGCAGCCGGAGAGAGATGCCCAGTTGGTCCTCGACAAGCTCAAGCTCGAGCTGCCCGCGCAACCACCTCCGCGGATCACCGCGGAACCCGCCCTCCGAGCGGTCGCCGAGGCTGGTCGATAGCCCGGGTTTGTGGTGAAGACCTTTTGATCGCCTGCACTGATTCTTAATGGCTTAGGTGTCGCTCGGGCCCCCAACTGCGAAAGTCGGGCTAGCGATGATCCGATGATCCATTAACCCCGAGATTTTCCCCCTGCCGCCCCACTAATTCTGTTAAGAGTCCAGGAGGCGAATCATGTCTAGCAGGCCGCGGCTGGCGGTCCTTTTATTGACTTCAGCGATCTGTGCTGCCGTTCAGGCCGCTACTCCGGTACACACCGCGACCCATGTTCGGCCTGCCGCGGGCGCGGGCCAGGCGGCCGCCAACGATCACCAGGTGGAGGCGGCCATCCGGGCACGCTTCGCCGAGTCCAAGATCAGCGTGAATCACTTCACAGTCCACGTACAGGGCGGCGTGGCCACCATCGAGGGCCACACGGACGTGATTCAGCACAAAGGGACCGCCACACGTCTCGCACGGGCAGCCGGCGCACGCGAGGTGGTCAACAAGATCGAAATCAGCGAGGCCGCACGGGCGCGCGCCGAGGCTAACCTGGCCAAGGGCCGGCGGCGGGTCCAGGTAAAGCGCAGCGAGAAGCGGTCCTTGCGACCCAGCCAGTAAGGTAGTTCTTGCCAAGCCCCCGAGGTTCGGGTATTGTTGAACCTTCCCGGAGGCAACATGCCATTTTGCAGGAACTGCGGTTCGCCCGTTGAAGGGCAGTTCTGCACCAAGTGCGGTACGCCGGCGCAAACACCGGCTGGAGCGGCCTACACCCCGCCGCCCCCACAACCACCAACAGCTCCCCAACCCCCGCCGCCCCAGCCGCCTTACGCTCAGACGCCGGCGCCGTTCACGCCCGCCTACGCTCCGCCACCCATGATGGCGCCAGGGGTCGAGTATGCCCCCTGGGTGACCCGCGTGGCCGGTTACCTGATCGACTACGTCCTGGTCCTGCTTGCCGGCGGCGCCCTGCTGCTGGTGGCGGTTCTGGTCTTTGGCAGCCTGGCGAGCATCGGCAGCGGCATGGGCTCGGAAGAGCTCGGCAGATTTGGCGGAGGCGGATGCTGTTGCGCGCTGGTGTTGCTGCCTGTCGCCAGCCTGCTGGTGGGTCTGTGGAACAAGGCCTACCTGGTCTCACAGCGCGGCTACTCGATCGGCCAGGGTGTCATGAAGGTCAAAGTCGTCGACGCCCAGGGGCAATTGCTCACCATGGGGCAGGCGGTGCTCCGGCTGCTGGCCCACGTGGGATTGAGTTTCCTGGGTCCGCTCGGCCTCATCGATTTGCTGTGGCCGCTGTGGGACGAGCGCAGGCAGACCCTGCACGACAAGGCAGTCGGCTGCTACGTGATCACGAACCCGGCGGGATGATGACGATGCCCAAGCCCACCCGGCCGGGGACCGCCAGCGCCGTTCTTGGGATGCTATTGCTGGCGCAGATCGCCGCGGTTGGCATCCTGCTGCGCGCCAGCCAGGACGGAGTCTGGATCCTCGGCCATCCCGTGGGTGGCGTGTGCCTGTTCCAGCGGCTGACCGGCGTTCCCTGCCCGACCTGCGGGATGACTCGGAGCATCGTGCTCACGCTGAACGGGCACCTCTGGACGGCGCTGCGGCTCAACCTGGCCGGTCCCGTATGGGTGCTGGCGGTAGCCACGCTGGCCGTGGCGCTGCTGTGGCTGGCCTGGTGCGAACGGGCCCGGGGCACCGATCAGAGTACGGTGGCCCGCCGCCGGGTTCGCCTGCTCGCGCTGGCGCAGGGCGCGGCTTTCGGCGTCGCGCTCGCCACCAATTGGATCTGGGTGCTCAGAGTGCGAGGTTGAGGCCCGATTTGCGGTCTCAGCGCTTGCCAAGGTCCCCGACCTTCAAGTACAGTTGAACCATCACAATCGCGCGGAGGAAACATGCCCTTTTGCAAGAACTGCGGCTCAGCAGTTGAAGGACCTTTTTGTGCGAAGTGCGGAACGCCTCAGGCGGCTACGCCACCGCCGGCCGGAGCGGCTTACACCCCACCGCCCCCACCACCACCGCCCGCCCAACCCTATGCTCAGCCCGGTTATGCCGCCCCTCCCCAGCCGGCGCCGGCAGCCTCCGGAATGACCGACAACCTCGCCGGGTTGTTGTGCTACCTGGTCGGGATCGTCACCGGCATTCTGTTCCTGGTGCTGGAGCCGTACAACAAGAGCAAGTTCGTCAGGTTCCATGCCTTCCAGTCGATCTTCCTGTTCGTAGCCTGGATCGGCGTTTGGATCGTGCTGGCCATCTTCAGCGCGATCCTGCACATCATCCTGGGCTTCTGGACCGCGGTCAGCCTGATGGGCCTCCTGCATACGGTGGTCGGGCTCGGCTTCTTCGTCCTGTGGATCCTCCTGATGATCAAGGCGTACCAGGGCCAGAAGTTCATGCTGCCCATCATCGGGCAGCTCGCCGACAAGCAGGCGTAGAAAAGCCAACCATCCGGCGCCGCCGGTGCGTCATTAAAGAAGTGCGAACGCTAGTTGTCTCTCTGATGGCTTCGGGGCTGGCCTGCGCTCAGGCGCCCCCCATTGGGTTAGTGGAACTCTACGGGGTGCGCAAGGTCCCGGCGGAGCGTATCCGGAGCGCCATCGGAGTGCGCGTCGGCGATCCGCTCGCGGTCCCCAAGGCCGATATCGAGGAGCGTCTGGAGAAGGTTCCCGGCGTGGTAGCAGCCCATGTGTCGGCGGTCTGCTGCGCCGGGGACGCGGCTGTCCTCTACGTGGGGATCGAGGAGCGCGATGCGGTGCACGTCGAGTTCCGCCCACAGCCCACCGGCAACCTGAGCCTGGACGAGGCGCTGCTGGTCACCTACCACGACTACGTCGCGTATTTCGGCGATTCGGCACGCTCCGGCGATCCAACCGGACCGGCAGCCGAGGCCTACCGCAAGAGTTTCGAGCATCTGGCCAGAGACCACGCGGATAGCCTTCACCGGGTCCTGAGGGAATCCGGAGACGCCGAGCAGCGCGCCATGGCCGCCGACATCCTGTGCTACGCGCCCCTCACGCGGGCGGCGGTTGACGAACTGCAGTACGCGCTGCTGGACAGCGACCGGACGGTGCGCGCCACCGCCATACGGTCTCTCCAGTCACTAGCGCCGAGGGTGGCCGCCGACCCAGATCTGGGCATCCGGATCGAGTTGACCTGGTTTATCGAGCTGCTGAATTCGCTGGACTGGTACGACCGCGATCAGGCCGCTACGGCCCTGGTCACCCTGACCCAGACCCGCGAACAGGGTGCGCTCGACTTCATGCGCGCCCGAGCGCTGCCTGCGCTGATCGATATGGCGCGCTGGAAGACCCCGGCGCACGCCCACGCTGCGTTCGTCCTGGTCGGGAGGATTGCGGGTCTCAAGGACAAGGACATTGAGGGGGCCTGGAGCCGCGGCGAGCGGGAGCGGGTCATCAAGGATGCGCTGAAGTCCCCTCGCTGACGCTCGGGGTTCGGTGCTGGTAACCCAAGGCGGGTCTGGAGACCCGCTGCAGGTCTGGAGACCTGCCCCACGAAGAAAACAAAAGGCCGGAGCCATTTGGCCCCGGCCTTGAGTGGCAGATTTACGAACGTGGTTACCGTGCGGCCAGAAGCGCCCTCAAATGACGTGCGCGCTCCGGAGACCGCAATTGCCGCAGAGCTTTCGCCTCGATCTGGCGAATTCGTTCCCGCGTGACGTCGAATTCCTGGCCGATCTCCTCGAGCGTGTGCTCGCGTTCGCACCCGATCCCGAATCGCAGCCGGATCACCTTCTCCTCCTTGGGAGACAGGGTCTTGAGGATGTTCGCCGTCTCGTCCCGCACGTTGGATTCGATCACCGAATCCACCGGAGATCCGACCCAACGGTCCTCGATCAGATCGCCGAGCGCGGATTCGCCGTCGCGGCCGACCGGGGTCTCGAGGGACACCGGGTCTCGCGAGATGGTCTTGAGTTTCTGAACCTTCTCGACCGAGATCTCCATACGCCGGCTGATCTCGTCGTTGGTCGGTGCACGGCCAAGTTCCTTTTCGAGCTCGCGGTTGGCGCGCAGGAACTTGTTCATGCTCTCGTTCATGTGGACCGGAATGCGAATGGTGCGCGACTGGTCCGCAATGGCGCGGGTGATCGCCTGGCGAATCCACCAGGTGGCGTAGGTTGAGAACTTGTAGCCGCGCCGGTACTCGAACTTGTCCGCGGCGCGCATCAACCCGATGTTGCCTTCCTGGATCAGGTCCAGGAGGTGCAGCCCGCGGTTGACGTACTTCTTGGCGACCGAGACCACCAGGCGGAGGTTGGCCTCGACCAGGTCCTTCTTGGCCCGCTCGGCTTCGATCTCACCATGCCGGATCACGGACAACGTGTGCCGAAGGTCCACCAGGGGCGCCCCGGCGACCTTCTCCAGATTCCGGATCTCTTTCCGCAGTTCCTTCACGCGGGATTGGGCGGCCTGCCCGTTCCGCTCCAGGAGCTTTCTCAGCTCGGCGTCACGCTGCGCCATGTCTTCGGCCGCGCGCTCGATTTCCTTGGTGAATTCCTTCCATCTGCTGAGCTGGAAAGGAACCTTGCGGATGGCCAGCGAAGTCTCGACCTTGGCCCGGGCCAGCTTGGCCTGGCAGCGCCGCCGGACCTTCTTGTTGGTCACGGGGACGGTTTCGAGCTTCTCTGCGAGTTGTTGCAGTTTCTTGTGCAGGGCGACGATGTCGGCGAACAGCTGGCGGGCGTCCGCGCGCCTCTTCTCGTCAGCCGCCGTCCCCTCTTCGATTTCCCCGCCCAGGTCGATGATATCGTCGAGTTCCGCAGCGTCCTTTTTCAACTGCTCGGCCAAACCGACAACTACGAGCTGCACCAGGGCAGAGCGGCTGATGGCCTTCTGCATCCGCAGCTTGCCGCGTTCCATGCGGCGGGCCAGATCGACCTCGCCTTCGCGGGTGAGCAAGGGCACCGCGCCCATCTCGCGCAGGTACACGCGTACCGGGTCGTCCGTGTAAATGGACTCCTCGGCCTGCTGGACCGAATGGAAGTCTTCCGCCTCGGCGTCAAAAAACTTAGCGGCCTCCTCGTCGAACGGGAGGCCGAGCGTCTCCTGACCCTCAGTCAAAAACTGGTCTTCAAAATGGTCCACGGTTTGGTTCACCTCCCCGATCCAGGGTCAAAGTCGGACTTCCGCCTTGCTTCGGGGGTTGATTGCTGATCCTTGTGGCTACCGGTCACTTCCGGCCTTTTGTTGACGGCTAGACCCTTTGGGGCACTGCGCCGTCTTTGATCTTATCGATCTTACCATCGATCTGTTAAGAAGTTAAGCCCTAATATTGAAGATGTGTTCAAGCGGTTTTGGTTACACTCTATTGTTGCGGCTGGCAGCACCACGCTAGGGGAGTGATCATGTCGCCGGCTTTTTCTCACCGGGCCCTGGTGCGATGCCCTGCACACACCCCCGGGACGGGTCAGCTGCGCTTCTGCTGCCGCATGAGGGCCTTGAGCTCGTGGAAAAACGCCTCTTCGTCCTGGAAATCGCGGTACACGGAGGCGAACCGGACATAGGCGATCTTGTCGAGGGCCCGGAGGCGCTCCATTAGAAGTTCGCCGATGGAAGTAGTCGAGATTTCCCGCTCGGCACTGTTGAAAAGCAGGCCTTCCACCTCGTCGACGATCTCCGCCAGCCTTCCCATGGCCACCGGACGCTTTTCGCAGGCCTTTATCAGACCACCCAGGACCTTCTGCCGGTCGAACTTCTCCCGGCGTCCGTCCTTCTTGACGACCATGTAGGGGATCTCGTCGATGCGTTCGTAGGTGGTGAAGCGGCGCTGGCAGTTCAGGCACTCGCGCCGCCGCCGGACGACGTCTCCTTCCTTGGCTTCGCGAGAATCGACGACGCGATCTTCCAGGTGTCCGCAGAAGGGGCAGGTCATGGGGCTGGTTCCGTCATGGGGTTGGTTCCGTCATGGGGTTGGTTCCGTCATGGGGTTGGTTCCGTCATGGGGGCGGGCTCCTCGCCGGGGAGGCCCGCTTCGAGGCTCGCCTGGGCGCGCTCGGCGCTGTGTTCCAAGTCCCTCAATTTGCGCCAGTTGATGCCTTCGTGGAAAGCGAAGCCCAGGCCGATGGGGACGATCACCACGAAGGACACGATCCAGACGACGATGGCCAGGCTGGTCGAGACCTCGATAGGGACGCCGTACAGTTCGTTCAACACCACCACCGCCACCAACTGCATGCCCCCGCCCACCCCCGGAATCTGGACGACGCTCCCAAACGACACGAATCCGATGAAAATCACGACATCCTGGAGGGCGAAGAGCCGGGTCTGAGGGCAACTCTTGAACACGCAGACGAAGCATAGAACGATCAGGGCCCATTCGAGCATGGTGTAGAGGCACAAGCGTATGACCGAGCCCTGGTCCTGGGTGGCGGCCGTGCCGTCCATGAACGTGCCTACCATACGGGCAACCTTTTCGTGATGGCGCTTGGGCAGGAAACCGAGGGCGGCTACAAGCCTGGTCCGCATGATCCCGGCAAACCGGGCCATCATGACCAAAAGCAGGAGGCAGATGGCGGCCAGGATGCCGACCGCGTAGCCTCCTGTGGTCAGGACCCAGCGAAACGTGCCCCCCAGGCTGGCGCGGGAGGCGTGGATCTGGCTCACGGCGAAGCCAAACACCAGGAGTATCGCCAGCAGGTCGCAGAGGCGTTCCAACACCCACGCCGCCAGCTGCGACGAGACGGGGACCTTCTCTTTCATCGCGATGAGGTAGGGGCGCACGAATTCGCCCGGGCGGCCCAGCAGCACGACCGCGGTGAAACCGACAGCGGTGGCCTTGAAGATGGCCCAGACGTCCGGATGGGCCCGCAGCGGGCGAAGCATGACCGCCCAGCGGAGCGCACGGCCGTAGCAGGTGGCGACGGAGAGGACGACAGCCAACGCGATCCAGCGCCAGTCCAGGTGCAGGAAGCTGGCGGCGAAGGCGCGCCACTCAAATCGGGTGTGGTGCCAGCGCTCCTGCAGCATCCAAACCGCAAAACCGGCCACGACGACGAGCGCCAGCAGGTATCGCCAGGCTTTCGAACGGCCCCTCGGAGCCTCGGGGCGGCCGGGATCGGGAGATGAAGACGCACCAGTCGCGTTTCCGTTTCGAGTGAGGCCTAATCGGGCTAGAATGGAACCTTGCATTCCTGATGGGCAGAATCGAGCGAACTTCCTATGATAAGGCCTCGTAACTTGAAGTGGAAGCCTGAATTGAAGCGCACCGCCCGGGGGCAGGATCTCACGGACGGATGGGCGCGGAAAGGCTCACCGTGCGAGGCAAGCTTATGGCAGCCAGTGCGACGATCGCTCATGCTCTTATGCCCGGGACCCCGGGCCTACGGGCAAGTTTCGCCTGGCCAGCCAATCGGTGGCTAGCCGACAGGAAACCGGGAAGAACCTTGGATCCGGACTACAGCCTGGTTGAGCGGTGCCTGCGCGGGGAAGACGCCGCGTGGGAAGAGATGGTGAAAACCCACACGCGGCGCGTGTACTCGCTGTGCTACCGCTTCACCGGGAAGGATTCCGAGGCGCAGGATCTGGCGCAGGAAGTTTTCCTGCGCGTTTTCCGCACCTTGAAGACCTTCCGGACCGGAGAGGGAACTTTCGTGGTTTGGCTGTCGCGCCTGACCCGGAACCTGCTGATCGATAATTACCGCCGCAACCGCCTGGAGCGGGCGACGGACTCCATCGAAGACCAGTTGCCGATGATCGAAGAGCGCAACGCCGCTAGCGCCCGTACCGATGGGTTGTTGGCCGGGCGCGAGGCCGGCGAGTTGCTCCAGGGCGCGCTCGCCAAGCTTTCCCCAGAGCTGCGCGAGACGGTGATCCTGAGGGACATCGAGGAACTGGAGTATAAGGAAATTGCCCAGGTGCTGAAGGTGCCGGAAGGCACCGTGAAGTCCAGGCTCAACCGCGGCCGGGCCGAACTGGCCCGCATTTTGCGAAAGCAGAGGATCCTGATATGAATTGCGCGGATCTGGAAATCCTGCTTTGCGACTACGTGGACGGCACGCTGGCCTCCGGCGCCCGGGTCGAGCTCGAAGAGCATCTGGCCCAGTGCGCGAACTGCGCCGAGCTGGCGCGGGACGTCGCGGCGGCGTCCGGTTTCATCAGCCGCGTGGCCGACGTCGAGCCGCCTCCGGAACTTTTGACGCGGATTCTGTTCAACCTGCCTTCGGCGCACCACGCGCGGGCGCAACAGCCGGGTGGATTGCGGGAGTTTCTGCACCGCTGGATCCAACCGGTGCTGCAGCCGCGTTTCGCCATGGGCTTCGCGATGACGATCCTGTCGTTCTCGCTCCTGGGCCGGTACGCGGGAATTTCGCCGCGCCAGCTGACGCTCGACGATCTCCGCCCGGCCAAGGTCTGGCAGGCGATCGACGACAAAGCCTACCGTACCTGGCAGCGGACGACAAAGTTCTACCAGAACCTCCGCTTCGTTTACGAGATTCAAACGCAGCTCAGGGAATGGAAGCAGAAAGAACAAGAGCTGCGCGCGCGCGTAACCGGCGAGGAGCACCCCACCCCACCGCGCGATAGCCGGAGAGGCGCCCAGCCGGCGCCGCAGCAGCCCGGCGCGACCGCTTCACAAAAATAGGAGACGAAGGCCATGAATTGCTATAAGCATCCCGACGTATCGGCAGTCGCTTTCTGCAGAACCTGTGGCAAGCCGCTTTGCCAGAGCTGCCAGCGGGCGGTGGAGGGAACGGTGGTCTGCGAGGACCACGCGCCCCAGCAGATGGTGGTTCCGCCTGCTCCTCCGCCGCGCCCCGTGAGCGACATCTCTCCGGGGCTGGCTTTTGTGCTCGGGCTGATCCCCGGGGTGGGCGCCATCTACAACGGTCAGTACGCCAAGGGCATCGTGCACGTGGTGGTGTTTGGCCTGCTGATCAGCATCACGGCCTCCGGCTCGATCAACGGCTACGAACCGCTGTTCGGACTGTTGATCGCCATCTGGTATTTCTACATGCCGTTCGAGGCGTATCACACGGCGCGCAAGCGGCAACTCGGCGAACCGGTGGACGAATTCTCCAGCGTCCTCCCGCTGCGGTCGCACGGGGCCGGATTCCCGGTGGGTCCGATCGTGCTGATCGTGCTGGGCGGGATCTTCCTGCTGAACACGATGGGCTTCTGGCGGTTCGATCAGATCGTGCGATGGTGGCCGGTAGGGCTGATCGTGCTCGGAGCCTACATGCTGTATTGCCGGCTGGCGGGAGCGAACGCCGAGCGTTCCGGGCACAACCAGGAGGCCCACGATGCGCACCAGTAGCGGGGACCTCATTCGTGCCGTGCGCGGGCCGGTTCTGCTGATCGTGCTGGGTCTGCTGTTCGTGGCCGAGTATTGGAGCCAGATCCCGTTCTACAAGACCTGGCCGGCGCTGCTGATCGTCTACGGCCTGTTGCTGCTGCTCGAGCACCTGGTGCCGGACCACCGCACGCCGGCTTCCGACGGCCGCACTCCGGCAGGAGGTTCGCTATGAGACGGAGATCGCTGGCGGGACCGCTGCTGCTCATCCTGATCGGGGTGTGGTTTCTGATGAGCACGCTGCGGCCGGATCTGCCGCTGCTCGACATCGCCGCCCGCTTCTGGCCGTTTGTGCTGATCGGCTGGGGAGCGCTGCGGCTGCTGGAGATCCTGGTGTGGGCGGTGCGCGGCCAACCTCTGCCGCGCTCCGGCCTCGCCGGTGGCGAATGGACGCTGGTGGTCTTCCTTTGCCTGATCGGCTCCGGGCTCTATTGGGTCAACTTCGACCGTCCCTGGGGCAACTGGGTGGTGGGCGCCAACCGCGTCGAGATCTTCGGCCACTCCTTCGACTTCACGATTCCGGAGAAGAAGGTCGATGTGGGAAAAGCGACGCGCGTGATGGTGGAAAACCTGCACGGGTCGGTTCGGATTACCGGCGCGGACACCGCGCAGGTCACGGCCGGCGGACGCAAGAGCATCCGCGCTCTTCAGGACAAGGACGCCGACGAGGCTGACCGGCAGACGCCGGTAGACGTTGCCGTCAACGGCGACGTGATGGTAGTGCGCACCAATCAGGACCGCCTGACGGGCCAGCAGCGCGTCACCACAGACCTCGAGGTGACGGTTCCCCGCGGCCTCTCCGTGGAAGTCCGCGGCCGGAACAACGACAGCATCGAAGTTAGCGCCATCAACGGCAGCGTCGAGATTGCAGCCGATGAGGCATCGGTGCGCCTGGACAACATCGGCGGCAACGTGCGGTTGAGCGACGTACACAAGAGCGAGCTGCTCCGCGCCGCTAACGTCAAGGGCACGGTGGACATTCAGGGCGGCAAGGGCCGCGATATCGAGTTGGACACGATTGGCGGGGAAGTCACCATCGACGGCTCCTATTCGGGCGACCTGGAAATCAAGAACCTGGCGAAGGCGCTTCGCATCGTGGGACCGAACGCAGAACTGAGGGTGGAGCGGACGCCCGGCGAGATTCACATGGACCTGGGGAAGTTCGAGGCCACCAACCTGGTGGGGCCGATCCGGCTGACCAGCAGCCGCGCCCGCGACGTCGAGATCGAGAAGTTCACGCAGTCGCTCGAACTGTCGCTCGATCACGGCGACATCTCGCTGCGTCCGTTGGAGACGCCGCTCTCGAAGATCGACGCTCACACCCACAACGGGCAGGTGGAGCTCACGCTGCCCGAGAAGGCTACGTTCGACCTCAAAGCGGCCACCAGCCACGGTGAAGTTTCGAACGATTACGGCGATGCGCTCAGGACGGTCTCGGAGGAGCACCACCACGGCGGCGGTTCGATCCAGGGCACCATCGGACAGGGCCCGACGATCGTGGTGGAGACCGATCGAGGCGCTCTCACGGTCCGCAAGGACTCGGGCGCGCCGCTGGCGGCGCACAACGAGAAGCCGTCGGACGAGCACATCAAGCCGGAGATCGAGAAGCACTGAAGCCGTACGCCCGTACCGCGAGGGAGCGGTGTTTTGTTACTGAGCCGCGACCGCGAGGGAGCGGTGTACGATCTGCGCAGCCGGGACCGCTCCCTCGCGGTCGCGCCTCGGTACCGGCGTGCGACTCGGTAACAACGGGTCAGTCCATCTTGATCGATTGCACCTTGATGCTGTCGCCGCTGAGCTCGCCGACGACGGTGGCGCGCAGGTGGTCCTTCTTCTTCGTGGCCTTCAGTTCGGCGAGAGCCTGCCGGGTGCCTGCGGCGTCGAACTTGAGGAAGGTGCCATCGGCGGTCAACAGGCCCATGCCGTCAGCGCCGCAATGGAGGGCGCACTCGGTGGTATGAGCGTCCGGGTTGGCCTTGATGCTGGCGGCGCACATGGCATCCACCAGCGTGACGTGGTTCCAGGTTTGGACGGCCGCTACGAGCGGCACGGCCAGAGCAAGCAGAAGAGCAGCCGTTAGGATCCTCATGCTTCCAATGTGGCTGGGAGAGAATAGGTAAGTCAAGACTAACTATTGACTTTCCCCTTTTATTCGCCCACAATGAGGCATGGCCATCACCCGGCGGCAGAAGCAGGTTCTGGACTTCATTGCTGGCTTCATCGAAGAGCACCGCTACAGCCCGAGCTACGAAGAGATTGCGCACGGGCTCGAACTGGCCTCGCTGGCTACGGTGCACAAGCACATCGCGGCGCTGGAGTCGAAGCACTATCTCAAACGCGGCTTCAACCAGAGCCGCTCGCTCGACCTGACGCTGAAGTATTACCAGGAAGTGAGGCGGCAGCACCCGCCTGGATCCGGGAGCCTGGACGTGCCGCTGCTGGGCCGGATCGCGGCTGGCATGCCCGTCGAAGCCCTCGCCGGTACGGACCGGCTGGACCTGGCGGATTTCGCCAACCACGAGAAGGTCTATGCCCTCGAGGTGCGCGGCGATTCCATGATCGAGGACCACATCTGCAGCGGAGACCTGGTGCTGGTAGAGAGTTCCGAGCAGGCCCGCAACGGTGACATCGTGGTGGCCCTCATCCGGGGCAACGAGACCACGCTGAAGCGGTACTACAGGGAATCGGACACGCAGGCGCGGCTTCAGCCCGCGAACTCACAGATGAATCCCATCGTGGTGCCTTTGGCTGATCTAAGAATTCAGGGCCGCGTGCTGGCTGTGTTGCGCAAGTACGCGTAACGGCGTGCGCGACTAGGCGCTGATCTTGCGGCGGCTGTGGACTTCCTGCTCGGCGCGGGCCCAGTCCTCTTCGGGAGAGCCGCCCTGACATCCACGGGCTTCCCAGTAAGAGAACGCGATCCTTGCGATTTCGTCCTGCTCGGAGATCTGCGCGGCCGGAACTTCGACGATTGGTTTTTCGGGGACCGCAGCGGGCTGCGGTTCGGATGACGCGGACACGGGCGGCTGCGTTACGCTAGCACGAACGCTGCGGCGATGAGTGGCCGGCGCCGCGGCTCCCTCGGCAGAGATAGACCTAGCCTCATTGCGTTTTCTTGCCATTGTAATGATTTCCCTCTTTCCCGAGTTGGGTTCTTGACCATTTTAGCAGAAGGCGCGACCGAGGGGCCGCGGAATCGGCCGTTTCGGCACAAAAACTTTGGATCGAGGTCATACAACATTTTAGGACGCGGATGTTCTGGGGGGCGGCGGGTGGGAGTTGGGTAAACCCCGAGCAGCGGTCAGAGGGCAAACCTTGGGACAGGCACCAATTTCGCAAAGGCGGCGAAATTGGGATCCAGTCCCCGGTCTGCGGAGACGACGAAATCTCGGTCCAGTCCCCGGTTTGCGGAGGCGGCAGGGACGCTGGCGAGAAACGGAGCTAGCGCCGAGACGAGTCTCGGCGCGGCAGGCTGAGAGCCTGCGCCACGGAAAAAGCTACGCGGTCACTTCGTCCGGGGCGGGGGCCATTTCGTACTTGTACTTGCACTCGGGATTCGGGCACTGGGCGATGTGGCCCGACTTCGGCCATTTCTCGAGCAGATACTTGCTGCCGCATTTCGGACACGGCTCGGCGAGGGGCTTCGACCAGGCTACGAACTTACAGTCGGGATAACGCGTGCAGCCGTAGAACGTCTTGCCGCGCCGCGAGCGCCGCTCGCTGATGTCACCTTCGTTACATTCGGGACATTTCACCCCGATTGTTTTCTGTTTGACATATTTGCAGGCCGGGTAATTGCTGCAGGCGGTGAATTCTCCGAAACGGCCCGACTTCAGAACCATATTGTTGCCGCACTGAGGGCACTTCTCGTCGAGCGGCACGTCGGGCTTTCTCTCATCGCCGCCGATGCGCTTGGTGGTCTTGCAGTCCGGGTATTGAGAGCACGCAAAGAACGTGCCAAAACGGCCCTTCTTGAGGACCATCGGGCGCCCACAGTTCTCGCAGAGTTCCTCTTCGCCCTTCTCCTTGAGATCCGCCTCGGCCAGGTCCGGCAGATCCACTGTCAATTCGCGGGTGTATGTGCAGGCATCCTCTTTCCTCCGCGAAACCAGGGCAACGCCCTCGGCGCTGTCTTCGAGTTCGAAGTCGTAAAACTCGTTGACCCGCGAATACCGGCCCGCGATCGACTTCAGGCGCGATTCGATCAGCTCGCGGTTCTTCACTCTCTGCTCGGCGATGCTCGTCTGGAGCCCTTTGAGGAGGGCAAGCTGGCCCTTGCCAAGACGCGCGGCAGAGGTCCAGGCGAGCCCGCCTTCCCTCCACTCGATCGGCACGTCGGGATTCTTCGCCTGAAGTTTCTCGATTCTAGGCGCGAACTTCTTGCGAGCCCTTTCCTGCTGGCGGGCGATCTCCTTCTGCACCTTCTCCAGATCGGCTTCCACGCTTCGTGGGGAGAAATCGGGATATCCGGTGCAGGCGATGAAGCTGCCGTGCTTGCCCCACTTGATCACCAGGGGCCGGCCGCAGTTTTCGCAGTTCAAGCCGGTTGGTTTCTCCATCCGCTTGATGTCGGTCATGTGCTCTTCGGCGTGGCTGAGGTCCGCGCTGAACTTCTGATAGAACTCGGCGATAGCGGCGCGCCAGTCCACCTTGCCTTCTTCGATGAGGTCGAGTTCCTCCTCCATGCGGGCGGTGTAGCTGATATCGAGGATGTCGTCGAAGGCTTCGACGAGCAGGTCCGTCACCACCATGCCGAGTTCGGTGGGCAGGAACTTGCCGGTCTCCTTCTTGACGTAGCCGCGGTCCTGGATGGTGGAGATGATGGAGGCGTAGGTGGAGGGGCGGCCCACGCCGTCGGCCTCGAGCTTCTTCACCAGCGTGGCTTCGTTGTAGCGCGGCGGCGGCTCGGTGAAGTGCTGTTCGGGCTCGATGGAGCGGAACTTCAGGACCTCTCCTTCGGTGACCAGGGGCAGCCGGTGCTTCAGTTCCTCGTCCTCATCGTCCTTCTGGTCCTTGCCTTCCTCGTAGATGGCGAGGAACCCGTCGAAACGCGGCACGGAACCGGTGGCGCGGAACAGATACTCGGCACCGTCGGCGCCCTGAGCCGCGATGTCGATGGTGGTCTGGTCGAAGACCGCCGGCATCATCTGGGAGGCGACGAAGCGCATCCAGATCAGGCGGTACAGCTTGAGCTCGTCCTCCTGGAGCAGCTTCTCGAGCGATTCGGGCGTGCGCGTCACGTCGGTCGGGCGGACAGCTTCGTGCGCGTCCTGCGCTCCCTTTTTGCTTTTGTAGATGTTGGGCGTTTCGGGAATGTACTGCGGGCCGAACCGGCCGGCGATGAAGGTCCGCGCTTCGGCCAGCGCCTCGTCGGAGACGCGCGTGGAATCCGTGCGCATGTAGGTGATCAGGCCCGTAGGGCCTTCCTTGCCGACTTCCACGCCCTCGTAGAGACGCTGCGCCAGGCCCATGGTGCGCTTGACGGAGAAGCGGAGTTTCCGGGCCGCCTCCTGCTGCAAGGTGGAAGTGATGAACGACGGAACCGGGTTGCGTCGTTTCTCGCGCGTGACCACCGACTTGACGCCATACGGCTTGCCGGCCAACTGCCCGATGAGTCCCTGGGCGGCAGCTTCATCCGCAATCTCGATCGCTTCGTCGCTGCGCTTGAGGAAGCGCGCCTTGAGCGGCGGCTGGTCCCTGGCTTCGAGATCCACGTCGATGGTCCAGTATTCGCGCTTCTGGAACGCCCGAACCTCGCGCTCACGCTCGACGATGAGGCGCACGGCCACCGACTGGACGCGCCCGGCCGAGAGACCCCGGCGAACCTTGTCCCACAGGAGCGGCGAGATCTTGTAGCCCACCAGTCGGTCCAGCACCCGCCGCGCCTGCTGCGCGTCCACCAGGTGCATGTCGACTTCCATGGGATGCTCGAAGGCCCGCCGTATGGCGTTGGGCGTGATCTCGTTGAACATCACGCGGGCAATGCGCAAACGCCCATCCTTCTCTTCGAGCTCCTCCTTGAGGTGAAAGCAGATGGCTTCGCCTTCGCGGTCCGGGTCAGCCGCCAGGTAAACCGTGTCGGATTTCTTCGCGGCTGCTTTCAGCTCGGCGATCAGCTTCTTTTTGTCATCGATGACGGCATACGTGGGCTCGAATCCGTGGTCGACGTCCACGGCAAGATCGGTCGGGGGCAAGTCCTTGACGTGGCCCAGGGAGAACTTCACAACATAGTTCTTGCCCAGGTACTTGCCTATGGTTTTGGCCTTCGCCGGCGATTCGACGATGACGAGAGATGTTGGCATATCGACTTTTGAGTCCGTTTGGACCGTCTCGGGACACTCACCCTACCTATGTTCCGCGGAGGGTGGCGTTCCCGAAGGTCTCACCACACTTTAACAAAGTTTCTGCCGGGAAGTTGCCGGATGGCTCCCAGCATCTCCAGCTCGAACAGGGCGGCGACGATTTCCGAGGACGAAGCGTCTTCGACGCGCGCCAGCAATTCGTCGATGTGGACCGGGGTCTCGATCTTGATTTGTTCCAATAGCTTACGAGCGATCGGGTTGTCGGGCTGCTGAACGCTAGATGCACTTTGGGCGGGGTCGGTTTCAGACACCCCGGCGGCGAACAGGCGGCCCTGGGCGCCGGCGGCGAGCTCCCGGCGGGCGTCCGGACCAAGCTCCACCACCACGTCGTTCCAGTCCTGCACCAGCTTGCAGCCTTGCTTGATGAGCAGGTTGGGGCCCCAGCTCATCTTCGACATGATGCTGCCCGGGACGGCGAAGACCTCCCTGCCCTGCTCGAGCGCGAGACGGGCTGTAATCGACGAACCGCTGTACTGCGCGCCTTCGACCACGAGGACGCCAACGCCGAGCCCGCTGATGACTCGATTACGGATGGGGAAGTTCTGAGGGAATGCGGGCGCGCCCATGGGGAACTCGGAAAGCATCAAGCCGCGGGAGACGATTTCGGCGGCGAGTTTGCGGTTCTCCGAAGGATAAACGATGTCCACACCGCAACCGAGGACGGCGACGGTGTTGCCGCCGGGGGTCAAAGCCGCGCGGTGGGCGGCGGTGTCGATTCCGCGGGCCATTCCGCTGACGACGGTGAGGCCGGCGCGCGCCAGGTCTCCGGCGAGGCGCTCGGCCGCCGCCAGGCCATACGGTGTAGGGCGCCGCGTGCCGACGACTCCCAGCATCAGCGTGCCCAGCAATTCGACGCGGCCGCGCGCGAAGAGTGCGAAGGGCGGGTCGAAGATCTCGCGCAGCGGCTGAGGATATCGAGGGTCCGTGAGGGCGATCAGTTCCGCGCCGCATTCGCGCATCTTTTGTTGCTGGAGGACGGCCTCGTCGAAGGCGCAGCCGCTCGAGACACTCTGCGCCACACCGCCGGCGATGCCGGCCGCTTCGAGCTCGCTGCGGGTGGCGGTGAGAATGGCCTGTGGTGTGCGGAAGTGATCGAGCAGACGGCTGGCGGTACGCGCGCCCAGGCCGGGGACCATCATCAGGGCCAGCCAGTTCAGCTCTTCTTCCTGGGTGAGGTTCGAGGTAAGCATAGGCACTTTAAGAAGTTGTGCGGGCAGGCGGAGCGGAATCTCAGACTCGGGGGCGCCACGGGGCAAATAATTCCTCTTGCGCCGCGCGCGGATTCGTGTAAAATCAACCCCAGCGTTAGTCAGAGGGGGTGCCATGTTTCCTCCAGCAGTAATCCTGCGAAGGGCGCTTGCCGTTTCTCTCGTGCTGGGCTCGGCTGTACTGCTCAGCAGCACCGAAAGATCCTTAGTCCTTAGAAGAGGCGGCCTCAGAGGCAAAGCCGACTTCGCCGACGAGGCGTTAATCAACTTCGTCCGCCCGGGCCTGGTGGCCAAGATCCGGGGCGCAAGTATCGCGGGGGACGGCACCATTCAGGTGCAGTTCACCCTGGCCGATCCGCTGGGGCTGCCGCTCGATCGCACCGGGATCGGCACGCCGGGCCCGATCAGCACCAGCTTTATAGCCGCATTCCTGCCGCAGGGCCAGAACGACTACACGGCGTATACCACGCGCGCCGCCTCCAGCACCGCCACGGGCATCACCACGCAGCAGCCCTCGGCCGATTCCGGGGGGACTTATGTGCAGACCGCCGATGGCCAGTACACTTACACCTTCCACACCAAGGCGCCATCGGGCTTCGATGCCACGGCCACGCACACGATCGGAGTGTACTCGAGCCGCGACCTGACGGAGTTCAGCCTGGGCACCAACTACGACGATGACGTCTTCAGCTTTGTGCC
Organism: Bryobacterales bacterium; assembly: GCA_963841635.1. Taxonomy (GTDB): domain Bacteria; phylum Acidobacteriota; class Terriglobia; order Bryobacterales; family Bryobacteraceae; genus DASWZN01. The sequence goes on along the minus strand of CAWJDO010000002.1, from coordinate 3,333,587 downwards.
CAACGGCAGCGCCGTTACTGTAGTTCACGACGAGATCCGCACCATCACCTGCAACAAGTGCCACGACCCGCTATCGGCGCACGGCGGTGCGCGGCGCAGCGTGGCTCTGTGCGTGCTGTGTCACCAGCCGCAAAACATCGATCCCGACACGGGCAATCTGCTGGACATGAAGGTCTTCATCCACAAGATCCACATGGGATCGAGCCTGCCCAGTGTAAAGGCGGGCACGCCGTATCAGATTATCGGCTTCCAGAATTCGGTGAGCGACTTCTCGACCGTCGTGTTTCCGGCCGTCGCTCCGAACAACTGCACGTTCTGCCACGAGGGCGGGATCGTTCCGCCGCCGGACTCGGGCCAGCCGGGACAGGGAGGCACGATACCGCCACCCGGTGGAGCGGCCTGCGGCAGCGCCGGCAATCCGGGCTGCAATCCGGACCTGGCGGCCTGGCCGGCGGGGAAAGTAGACTACTGGACCACGCACCCGAGCCGCGCGGCGTGCGGCGCCTGCCACGACGATGTCAACTTCGCCACGGGGGCGAACCACGTCAATCTCCCGGAGATCGACGACTCGCAGTGCGCCGATTGCCACATCCTGCAAGGCGAGCTGCCGTTCGACGCTTCGATCGTGGGAGCGCATACGATCGCGCAGTTTACTCCGGGCTTGCCGGGCGTGGTCTTCTCGCTGGTGAGCGTCACCAATGGCGCGGCCGGGCAATCGCCGACCGTGACCTACACCATCGCGGACAAATCCGGGAACATGCTGCTGCCTTCGCAGATGAGTTTCCTGAACCTGGTGCTGGCGGGGCCGACCTCCGACTACCAGACGGAGATCTCGGAAAGCGCCATCAAGAACTCAACGGGCCAGAGCGGCACCTATGCGTACACGTTTATGGGGACGATTCCCGCGGGCGCCACCGGAACGTACTCGATCGGGATCGAAGGGTACCGGAGCATCGTGGTCCTGCCGGGAACGGTGGTGCAGCAGACGGTTCGCGACGTGGGCTTCAACCAGGTGCTCAATTTCTCGGTGGACGGTTCGCCGGTCGAGGCGCACCCGGTGGAGATTACGCAGGCCAACTGCAACGCCTGCCACTTTGCGATCTCCGCGCACGGCACGATCCGGCAGAACGTGCAGTATTGCCTGGTGTGCCACAATCCAACTCAGACCGATGCGGCGCTGCGGCCGGCGAGCCAGGCTCCGGCACAGAGCATCGACTTGCCGGTGCTGATCCACCGGCTGCATTTCGGCGACTCGGGCGCGGCCGAGGCCGCGGCAGGGCCGGTACAATTCACGCCATTCGTGATTTGGGGCTTTGGCGGGAGCGCCAACGACTTCAGCGGGGTCCGGTTCCCGGGCGATCTGCGCGATTGCGCCAAGTGCCACGTCAACGACTCGCAGGAGGTGCCGGTGCCGGCAGGGCGCGTCGCCGTGAACAGCCCGCGGGACTACATCAATCCGACGCCGCCCATTACGGCAGCCTGCACGGCGTGTCACATAGCGGAGGACGCTTCGGCGCACGCGGCTACGCAGACCGACCCGAAGTTGGGCGAGGCCTGCGGGGTGTGTCACGGTACCGACGGGGCTTTCTCGGTGGATTCGGTGCACGCGCGGACGCTGTAGGGAGAGCGCAGCTCGTCGCCCGTCGCTTGTCGCTCGTCGCACGGGCGTCGCGGGCTATAGTGGTTGTGATGACGGTTCAGCTCTCAACCCATGGGCAGCGGCTGCTAGAGGCGGCACTCGCTCGGGGTCTGGGCCGCTCGCCCGAGGAAGTCATCGAACGGGCGCTTGAGGCAGCCGGCAGCGTGACGGCCGCGGTCTCCGACGAAGAGCGGGCGCGGCGGCGTCAGGCCGTCGCCGGCGTCCTCGCATTCCGCGAGAAGCAGCATCTCACTCTGGGCCCCGGCCTGCGCATCCAAGACCTCGTCCACGAGGGTCACAAGTATTGAACGGTCCGTTCGTTCTAGACGCCTCGATGACGTTGAGTTGGGCCTTCGAGGATGAATCCAGCGCGTTGACGGCTTGAAATCGAGCATCGCCCTTCCGCTTGGCTTGCTCAACAGATCCTGCCACTCGCGCGGACTTAGGGCCTCACCGCTTACGATGCTGCCTACCTCGAGCTGTCAATCCGCGAAGGGCTGCCGCTCGCCCCTCTCGATGATGACCTGCGGCGAGCTGCCACGACCGCTGGCGTGGTCCTGGTCGAGCCGTAACGGGCGCCCCGCTCTGGTATCCTGAGATCGAGCTTCACACCTTGAAAGTCGGTTTTGTCAGTCTGGGCTGCCCCAAGAATCTGGTGGACACCGAAGTCATGATGGGGCAACTCGCCTCTCAGGGCTGCGAGCTGACACCGGATCCGCAGGACGCTGACGTGATCGTCGTCAATACGTGCAGCTTCATCGACCCGGCCAAGAAGGAATCCGTCGATACCATTCTCGAAATGGCCGCGTACAAAAAGACCGGCGGCCTGAAGCGGCTGGTGGTGGCGGGCTGCCTGGCGGAACGCTACCGGGACGAGATCCGGCGCAACATCCCGGAAGTAGACGCCGTGGTCGGCACCAACGAGCTGGAAGAAATCGTTGCGGCCTGTCAGGGAGCGCCGGTCGCCAATGGCGCCGAACCGTATCTCTACCACGATCTGACGCCACGGGTGCTGGCCACGCCGCGACACTACGCGTACATCAAGATCGCCGAGGGCTGCGATCATCCCTGCTCGTTCTGCGTCATTCCGCAGTTTCGTGGGAAATTCCGCAGCCGGCGGTTCGAGTCCGTGGTGGCCGAAGCTACAAAGCTGTTCGCCTCCGGCGTCCGGGAGATCAACCTCATCGGCCAGGACACCACCTGCTATGGCGAGGACCTAGGCCTGGCGGACGGGCTCCCTCTGCTGCTCGAGCGGCTGGCCGTCATCGAGACGCCGTGGGAAAAGTGGGTACGGTTTCTGTACGCGTATCCGAACAAGGTCACGCAGAAACTGCTCGACACGATCGCGGAGCATGCCGCGCTGGCCAAGTACATCGACATGCCGCTGCAGCACTCCAGCCGCGAGGTGCTCAAGCGGATGCGGCGCGGGGGCTCGGGCGAGATCTTCCTGAAGCTGGTCGAGCGGATGCGCCGGACGATCCCCGGCGTCGCGATTCGCACCAGCATGATCGTGGGCTTCCCGGGCGAGACCGCCGCGGATTTCGACGAGCTGTGCCAGTTTGTCGAAGCGGCGCGGTTCGACCGGCTCGGCGTTTTCTCGTACTCCGACGAAGAGACCAGCAGGAGCTACGATCTGGATGACAAGGTGGACGCGCGGACGATCTACAACCGCAGGCGGCGCCTGATGGCCATCCAGCGCAAAGTCTCGCGCGCGCGGAACCGCGCTCTCCGCGGGCGCGAGATCCCGGTTCTGGTGGAGGGGCCGTCCGAGGAGACCGAACTGCTGTGGCAGGCGCGCATGAGCACGCAGGCGCCCGAAATCGACGGCGTGTGCCTGGTGAACGACGTGGAGGGCGCGGCGCCGGCGCGCGGCCAGATGCGCTTGCTGCGCGTCACCGAAACGCAGGACTACGACGTGGTCGGCACACTGCTACCATCGACCGGAGAGGCCCCGCGGCCGGCTGCCGCGAGCCCGTTCGCGATCCTATGAAATGCCCGATCTGCAAGAAGGACGTCGAGCCTGGCGGCCCGTATGTGCCGTTCTGCAGCGACCGCTGCAGGCTTTTCGATCTGGCCAACTGGGCCGATGGGACGTACCGCGTTCCGGCGGTCGACGAGCCGGATCCCGAGGACGAGGTCGAAGACCGTGAAGCCTGAGCGCGCGGGCGGCGGGCTGGCGATGATCCTGGCGACGTGGTTCGGATGCGGACTCGCTCCCTTCGCTCCGGGAACGTTCGGCTCGCTAGGCGCTCTGGCGCCGGCGATCCTGCTGGCGCGGGCCGGCTGGCGGCCGCTCTACTTCGTGGCGCTGGCGGTGGCGGCGCTGCCGTTGGCGGTGTGGTCGGCCGACCGGACGGCGAAGCATCTCGGCAAAAAGGACCCGCAACTGGTGGTGATCGACGAAGTGGTGGGGCAGTGGATCGCGCTCGGCGGCGCGGCCTCGCTGGGGCGGTGGCCGGTGTGGGTGGCGGCCTTCGCGCTGTTCCGTGTGATGGATATCTGGAAGCCGGCTCCGGTCCGCCAACTCGAGCGGCTGCCGGGCGGCTACGGCATCGTGGCCGATGACGTGATGGCGGGAATTTACGCTGCGCTTGTTTTATGGGCGGCGGGATGCTTCAATCTTTATTGAGTATGGCGAATCGCAAGGACGGTGATGTGAGACCGCAGATCGCGAAGGTCACCCCGGTTGCCGCTATTGCCGGCGGCGAGTTTCAGATCCGTGGGAAGTGCTTCGCCAAGTCCGCGCGGCCGCGCGTGTTTTTCGGAGAGGTGGATGCGCCCGTAGTCATCGGGTCGGACTCGTTCGTGATCGCCCGCGTGCCCGAGACCGCTTCGGTGGGCGAGCTGATCGTACGGAACGGCGAAGAGGCGAGCCAGGCCTGGACTTGCGAGATCGGCATTCAGATCGTGGACGGGATTCACCCGGTGGCGAACCCCGCCGTTGACGCGGCCGGGAACATCTTCACCACGCTGAGCGGGTCGCGCGGGCAGAAGACGCCGGCTTCGGTCTACAAGACCGACCTGAACTACAACACCAAGCCGTTCCTCAGCGATGTGATGAACGCCACGTCGATGGCTTTCGATCGCGAGGGGTTCCTGTACGTTTCGAGCCGCTACGACGGCATCGTGTACCAGGTGACGCCGGCGGGCGCGATGTCGGTCTACGTCGAGGGAATGGGCGTCGCCACCGGCATCGCGTTCGACCCGGACGAGAACCTCTACGTCGGCGACCGCCAGGGCACCATCTTCAAGATCAGCCGCTCGCGCCAGATTTACGTGTTCGCCACGGTCGAGCCTTCGATTGCGGCCTATCACCTCGCCTTCGGACCGGATCAACACCTGTACATCACCGGGCCCACAACGTCGAGCTTCGATTCGGTTTATCGCGTGGCTCCGACGGGGGACGTGGACACCTTCTACCGCGGCCTGGGGCGCCCGCAAGGGATGGCTTTCGACGCCGAGGGCCGGCTTTACGTAGCGGCTTCGCTGGGCGGGCGGCGCGGGGTGGTGCGGATCGGGACGGATCGCCAGCCGGAGTTGTTCCTTTCGGGGCCCAACATCGTGGGGCTGGCCTTCACGCCTTCGCGGTCCATCGTCGTCGCCACCAACGGCGTTCTCTATCGCGTGGACGCGGGCATCAAGGGCCGACCGCTTCCATGACAGCTGTCGGCTATCAGCTAACCCCATGAACGCCGAGATTATCGCCGTCGGCTCTGAACTCCTGACGCCGCAGCGCGTGGACACCAACTCGCTGTACCTCACGGATCAGCTCAATGCGCTGGGCGTGGAGGTGGTGGCGAAGCTGATCGTCGGCGACGACCGGGCCCGGCTGGCGGAGGCGATCCGCTCGGCGCTGGCACGGTCCGAAATCCTGATCCTTACGGGCGGGTTGGGGCCGACCGAGGACGATGTGACACGCGACGCCGTCGCGCAGGCTCTGGGGCGGGAGCAGGTATTCCACCAGGAGATCTGCGACGCGATCGGGCAGCGGTTCGCTCGCCGCCTGCGCGGGCCAATGCCCGAAATCAACCGGCGCCAGGCATACGTACTGAGCGGGGCCGACGTGCTTCCGAACCCTAACGGCACGGCGCCGGGTCAGTGGATCGAGAGCGGCGGCCGGGTGGTGACGATGCTTCCCGGTCCGCCCAGCGAGATGAAGCCGATGTTCACGGCGGAGTGCCTGCCCCGGCTCGAGCGAGTGCTGCCGCCGCAGGTCATCCGCACGCGCTTCCTGCGCATTGCGAATATGCCCGAGTCGGCGGTGGACCAGCGCATCGCGCCGGTGTACACGCGCTACGCCAACCCGGTCACTACGATTCTGGCGGCGGCAGGCGACATACAGCTGCACCTGCGCGCGCGGGCGGCCACGGCGGAAGAGGCCGAGCGGCTGCTGGAGGAGGTGGCTCCCCAGATCGAATCTCTGCTGGGGGACCGCATCTACTCGCGCAACGGCGATCCGCTCGAAGCGGTTGTCGGCCAGCGGCTGCGCGAGCGCGCCGAGACCGTGAGCGTGGCCGAGAGCTGCACGGGCGGGATGCTGGCGGAGCGGATCACTTCAGTCGCGGGCAGTTCAGACTACTTCGTGGGCGGCTTCCTTACTTATACGGACCGCATGAAGACCGCGCTCGTCGGCGTGAGCGAGGAGTCGCTGCGCGAGCACACGGCGGTGAGCGAGGAGGCGGCGCGGGAGATGGCGCTCGGCGCGCGCGAGCGCACGGGATCGACGTGGGCGCTCTCGGTCACGGGGGTTGCGGGCCCAGGCGGGGGAACCGAGACGACGCCGGTCGGCACGGTCATCATCGGCGTGGCCGGTCCCGATGGGGTGGCCACGCGGCGCGCGCCACTTCCGGGCGACCGCACGCTGGTGCGCACGCTGGCGACTCAGCTGGCTCTGGACCTGCTTCGGCTGCGGCTGAGCTGAGCGGCTAGTCCTCTGACCGTGTGATCCGTTTCGTCCGCTTGCTGACGCGCGCGGTTCCGTGCTGGCACCGAACCGCGACCGTAAGGGAGCGGACCTGGCGGTCAGAGCACTAGTAGAAACTCAAGACGCCAAGACATGCCTCGACACGAGTGTCGAGGCGGCAGGCAGGAGTGCCTGCGCCACGCCTAGGGCGTCGCAGGGGTTGGCTGCGGCTGGCCGGCGGGCGGAGTCCAGGGTTTGTTCACCCACTCCGTCACCCAATCGATGAAGGTCTTGTACCAGAGCGCGCTGTTCTGGGGCTTCAGGACCCAGTGGCCCTCGTCGGGATAGATCAGGAGCTTCGAGGGCACCTTCTGTTCCTGAAGCGAGGTGTAGAGCTGCAAGGACTGGGTGTATGGAACGCGGAAGTCGAGCTCGCCGCCCACCACCAGGGTCGGAGTGCGGAAGTCCCTGGCGTAGAAACTGGGAGAGAACTTCGCGTAGAGGTCGGGGTTGTCCCAGGGGGCTCCGCGGAACTCCCACAAGGGGAACCACAGCTCCTCGGTAGCTCCGAATTCACTGCGCAGGTCGAAGACGCCGGCGTGCGACACCAGAGCCTTGAAGCGCTGGGTGTGGCCCAGGATCCAATCGACCATGTAGCCGCCGTATGAGCCTCCGGCGGCGGCCATCTTCTCGGGGTCGGCGTATGCGAGTTTCGAGACGTAGTCGGCCACGGCCATGATGTCGTCGTAGGGTTTGCCGCCCCAATCCCCATTAATGTCGTCAATGAACTTCTGCCCGTATCCGGTTGAGCCACGGGGATTTGGCATCACGACAACAAAGCCGGCTCCGGCAAACACCTGGGGGTTCCATCGATAGCCCCATTCTTCGCCCCAGGCTCCTTGCGGGCCGCCGTGGATCAGGAACAGCACGGGATAGCGCTTGGTCTGGTCGAATCCCGGAGGCTTCAGGAGGAAGCTGTGCACGCGGGCTCCGTCGGTGCTCTCGACCCAGAACTCCTCCAGCTTGGGCAGGCCAAAGGCGGCCAGCAGCGTGTCGTTGAAGTGCGTCAGGGGCCGTACGGCGCCACCGCTCGCGGCGGCAAATATCTCCGACGGCACGGCGCCGGTCTGTTGGGTGAACACCACGGTTTTGGCGTCCGGGGTGAGTTGAACCTCGTCCACGAAGCTGTCGCCGGAGAAGATGCTGCGGGCTCCGCCGCCACGCACCGGCACGGTCTCGAGGATCTGCCGCCCGCGGTCCTCCGTGGTGAAGAAGAGCTGCGTAGAGTCCGGGGACCAGGTGAAACCGGTGACCCAGCGGTCCACGGCTTCGGTGAGATTGGTGAGCTTTCCGCTGGCGCGATCAAGCACCATGAGCCGGAAGCGGTCGCTCTCGTAACCGGGCTTGGTCTGCGCGCGCCAGGCCAGGTACTTTCCGTCAGGTGAGTAGACGGGGGAATTGTCGGCGGCCGGGTTGGTGGTGATCTTGACGACTCCCCCGCCCGCAATTGGTACGACCCACAGGTCGGAGTTCGTGCTGACGGCGGGCTCCGGGTCCGCGTTCATGACGAAGCAGAGCTCGGAACCGTCGGACGAGATGGCGTAGTCGTCCTGTCCGCCCAGGGAGAACGGCGGAGCGTCGTGGTCGCCCGGAGTGAGGTCCTTCGGAGCGCCTCCGTCCACCGGGACGACGAAGAGATGGGTGCGGCGCGCGCCGCGCCATTCGGTCCAGTGACGGTACAGCAGCGACGTGTAGATGCGCGCGTGGACCTTCGATGCCTTTTCCGCGTCGAGCTTCTTCTTGTTGCAGGCGTCGTCGGGGCAGTCGGGATAGACGTCGCTGGTGAAGACCAGGTTCTTGCCGTCCGGCGAGTAGAGAACGCCGCCCGCCTCGGTCGCTAGCGAGGTCACCTGGCGCGCGTTGGTCCCATCGGGCGCCATGAGCCAGAGCTGGGCGGAGCCGCTGCGATCCGAGACAAACGCGATGGACTTGGAATCGGGCGACCAGCGCGGGCGCTCATTCACGGTTCCGGCGTTGGTGATCTTCGCGGGCGCGCCGCCGGCCAGCGGGACAATGTAGATGCTGGTGGGCTTCGTGTTCGCGGTGAGATCGACCGATTGAACGGTGAAGGCCACGGTCTTGCCGTCGGGCGAGACCTGGGGATCGCTGACGCGGGCGAGCTTCATCAGGGCGTCGACATCGAACGGCTTCTGCGCCAGGGCAGGCGCTACGAGTGCGAGGGCCAGGAGGACGAGCAGCATACACTGCATTCTATAGCGGACGGACGGTGGCCGTCACGGGCTGTCGGCGATTTCAACGCAGACGGATCGTCAAGGCGCGACGCCGCCCGCGACTACACCGGCACCCGTTCCGTGATCCGGATGCCAAACGCTTCCAGACCCACCACCTTGCGCGGATGGTTGGTCAGCAGCCGGATGGTTCGCAGTCCCAGATCGGAGAGAATCTGGGCCCCGATCCCGGTCTCGTATTGCAGCAGCCGCTGGCCGTCCGCGCTGGTGTAGTTGACCGGTTCGCGCGAGTGCGCCACGATCTGGTCGATGCCGCTCTCCGAGGGAGCGATGCGGACCCCGCGCCCGGTGTGGTGCAGGTACACCAGCACTCCCGCGCCCTCGGCGGCGATCCGCTCGAGCGAAGCCTGGACGATGCGGCGGCAATCGCAGGTGGTGGCGCCGAAGACGTCGCCAAAAGCGCACCGCGCGTGCATCCGCACCAGGACGTTCTCGCCCGCGGCCACGTCGCCGTGGACCAGCGCCAGGTGCGTCTCGGGATCGGTCGAGCTGGTGTAGGCGATGGTGCGAAACGGGCCGAACTCGGTTTGAAGACACCCCTCGGCCAGGCGGCGCACGAAGCGTTCGTGAGCCAGGCGGTAGCGGATCAACTCCGCCACCGAGATCATCTTCAGGCCATGCTCGCGGCAGAACTCCACCAGTTCCGGCGAGCGCGCCATGGTGCCGTCGTCGTTCATCACTTCGCAGATGACGCCGGCCGGCGCCAGACCCGCCAGGCGCGCCAGGTCCACCGCGGCCTCGGTCTGCCCCGCCCTCACCAGCACACCGCCATCGCGAGCCCGCAGCGGGAAGACGTGGCCGGGGCGCGCCAGGTCCGCGGGGCGCGCTTTGGGATCCACCGAGACGCGGATGGTGCGGGCCCGGTCCGCGGCCGAGATGCCCGTCGTGGTGCCCTCCCGCGCGTCGATAGTCTCGCAGAATGCGGTGCCGAACTGTGAGGTGTTCTTGGCGGCGAGTAGCGGCAGGTGCAGTTCGTCGCAGCGCTCCCCGGTAAGAGCCAGGCAGATCAGCCCGCGGCCGTACTTGGCCATGAAATTCACCATCTCGGGCGTGATCTTCTCGGCCGCGGCGGTGAGGTCGCCTTCGTTCTCCCGGTCCTCGTCGTCCACCACGATGAGCATGCGGCCGGCGCGTATCTCGTCGATCGCCTCGGGGATGGAAACAAACGGCATACACTACAGTATCGCCTGGAAAGTCGATAGCCGATGGCCGATGGTCTTCTTCGCTATCGACCATCAACCATCCACCATCGACTGCATTTGGTATCCTTTGTCAGAGCGTACCAAGGAGTAAAGCAGTGGAAAGTAGGATTCATATTATCGGACTGGTGGTTCCGGATCTGACGGACACCCATTTTGCCCGCATGGCCAGCGGCATCGCCCACAGCATGCAGCCCTCCGGCTACACGGTGCTGATTTCGAACTCGGAGGGCGACGCCGAGCGCGAGCGGCAGGCGGTCCATCTGCTCCTGTCCTGCTCGCAGGTGGACGGGATCATCCTGGCGTCGGCCCAGGCGCCCGGTGAGATGGCGCTGTTCCGCCAGCTCGAGAAGCACAACATGCCTTTCGTCCTCGTCGATCGCGACTTCCCCGAGGTCGCCGCCAACTACGTCGGTGCCGACGACGAGGAGATCGGCACGGTGGCCACCGAGCACCTGATCGCTCGCGGCTGCCGGCACATCGCGCACATCGAAGGCCCCGAGACCTCCAGCGGCGCGGCCCGCTCCCGGGGCTATGTGGCCGCCCTGCGCGGGCACGGCCTGAAATCGGCGCCCGGCTACGTCGTCAGAGGCGGAACCAGCGATGCCTCCGGCTGCGCGGCCATGCGGCAGCTGCTGTCGGTGAATCCGCGCCTGGACGGCGTGGTGTGCTTCAACGACGCCGTCGCGGTGGGCGCCATCAAGGCAATCCTCGACGCCGGCCTCGAAGTCCCCTACGACATCGAAGTGGTGGGCGCGGGCAACGTCCACTATTCGGACATCCTCCGCGTGCCGCTCTCGACCATCGACCTGAGCAGCGCCGCAATGGGCGAGCGCGCCGCGGAGCTGATGCTCCGCATGCTTCAGACGAAGGAGCCGGTCCCGCCCGAGCGCGTCATCGTCCCCTTCGACCTGGTCGCCCGCGAGTCCAGCAAGGCGGTAGCGGTCTAGACGACGGCGCCGGACCCCATCCGGATCGACGAGCGACGGGCGACAAGCGACGGGCTCATCCGCTCACTTCCCCAGCACCGCCCGCCCCACGCACCGCATCCAGTCCAGCTCATCTTCGGACATCGGGCCGCGCGTCAGCGCCTCCAGCGCCTGGTCCATCTCCGCGCCGTTGGCCGGACCGGTCATGCACACATCCACCTCCGGCCGCGTCAGGACGAAGCGGTAGCAATCCGCCGCCGTGGGCGTCTTCTCGTCCGCCGGGATCGGCCGCGTGCGTGCCATGCGCGCCTGGAAGCTCTTCTTGCCCAGCAACTGGCCCCAACTGGTTGCCGTGTACGCCACCAGGCCGGGCAGGTTCGTGGCCGGCAAATGGGGAAAGATGTCCTGCTCCGCACCCGGATGGGCGGCATTGTATCGGAAGTGCACCACGTCGAAGTCGCTCCCGGCCGCGATCTGAGGCACCAGCACGCGCTTGTGCGTCGAGACCGCCAGATGCTTCACCAGCCCACGCTCCTTCAGCTTGCGGGCGGCGTCGAGGATGCGACCGGGCACGGGCTTGTTCCACAGCCCCAGCAGCAGCAGATCGGCGTGGTCGAACCGTAACGCCCGCAGCGCCCGCTCCAGACTCCAGCCCATCAGCCCCGCCACACGCGTGTACGACTGGATCATCAGCACGAACCGCTCCCGTTGCGGCGCCAGGTGCCGGAGCGCCTCTCCAAAGGACTTGGTGCGCGCGCTGCCCCAATAGAAGTAGTTCACGCCACGCTCGAAGGCGCGCTCGACGGCGTCCGTGGGAACCCCGTAACTGGAGGCAACTCCCAGCCGGCCGGCGCGCAGGCCCGTGCGTCCTAGCACCGTGCTCGTGTAAGTGCGCAGCTCGTTTTCAGGCATCAGAGCCATGATACTGTGGAACTCATGGGGCTCGAAGACGAACTCAAAGAGGCAGCTGAGAAAGCACGCGAACCGTTCGACCGCACCGTTGGCGCCACCATGGCGATCGTCGCCGCGGCCCTGGCGCTAGTCTCCGTCCTGGGAAACGTGAGCATCACCGAGGAGCTGCTCGAGCAGCAGAAGGCCTCCGACCAGTGGGCCTATTACCAGAGCAAGTCCATCCGACGCTACCAGTCGGAATCCTCCGCCGACATGCTGCGCACCGTCCCCGGCCCCGCCGCGGCGGCTGCCGCCAAGAAATACGACGCGAACGTCGACCGCTATCGCCAGGACGCCGACGAGATCTCGCACAAGGCGCACGAGCTCGAGCACGAGAGCGAGGTCAAGGGCCGCCACGCGCTGCGGTTCCACTTCGCCGAAGTCTTCCTCGAGATCGCCATCGTCTTCTGTTCGCTGTCCCTGATGACACGCCGCCGCTGGTTCTGGTCGGCCGGAGTCGTACTGACGGTGATCGGCGCGGGCGCCGCCCTGACGGTGCTTCTGATCCGCTAAAGATATTCCGATCAATTCAACTGAAACTCATCCGCGCCGTGCTCCGTCTTACTGGATGTGAGGCGATTGACAGACACCATCCACGCACCGCTGGTGGCCGAGATCCGACACGCCGCCCCGGCACGCTTTCCGGGATTCATAGTTCATCGAGGCGCGGACTCCAGTTCTTCATATTTCATACCCTCTCCAGCCCGGTGCATCATATCCCGTCCGCGAAGCGGTTGACTTCCAGCCGCTTCGCGGACAAACGATTCCGCCCGATTGGCGGCGAACCCGGGACTGGCTCGAATTTCGCCGCACTTGCGAAATTCGTGCCTGTCCCACCGCTGGTCTTCTGTCAGTCATGCTGCTCGGAATTTACGGCGCTCCCCGCCTGCACCGGCCGTCCGTGTGGCGCTCCCCTGCCAGCACCGAGCCGCGACCGCGAAGGAGCGGACCTACGTCGCGAACACCGCGTACCGTGTAACCGTCCGGTAACCCAGCCTCCGGTATAGCAACAGTCCCGCCTCGCTTGACTCGAGCACGCTCGGCCGGTCTGGTCCCGCTTCCGCCGCCGCGTGCCGCACGACAGCTTCCGCAAATCCTTTCCGTCGGTGTTCGGGCGGGGTGCCCACCGCGTAAATGCCCACCGCGGAGCCGGTCGCAAACGTCGCCGCGCTGGTTACCGCCACATCCCCCGAGTATCCCAACCAGCCCATAAGACCGGCCCCCCAGGTTCCTTCCGGCTCGTAAATCTCGCGCGCCACCGCCGGCGGGAGCCCGAAGGCAACCGTCATGATGGCGCTGAAATCGGCGCGCGTTCTCGCGTCGCCCACCCGCCGGAACGCGAGCGCGGGCAACCCGCGAACCGCCGGCGCCAGCCCCTGGGCTTCCATGCCCGGCATCTCCGCCACCTCATGCAGGCCGCAGCCGGAGAAGATGTCGGCGACTACGCCGCGGACTCCGCTCTCGAGCCACCCCTGGCAAACCCAGAAGGACCAGCCCAACCCGCGCGCCTCAAAGAAACCGGCCGCCGTCTCGATGCGCCGCCTAAGCTCCCGCGGGCTCGCGACCGGAGCGGTCAGCACCGCCGAGTTGAACATCGAGTACTGGACCGCCGACGAAGCCACCGCCACGCCCTCCAACGGGCGCGTCTCTCCCGATGGCTTCGCGCTTGCGAAGGCCGCCAGCGTCGCGTGCAGATTGTCCTCAATCGCGCCGAAGCCGGGCATCGCCAGTATCACACCAGACCACGGCACCGCCAGTCAACGCTGTACAGTCGACGCGGGATAGGACGAGCCCGGCCTGCCACCCTATTTCTGGCGGAAGACCGCGCTTGTGGCCAGGTCGTCGCGGTGGCTGCCCTGCTCGGTCATGTCGAAAGCCACCCTGTCGAGCATTTCGCGCTCGCCGTCCGGCAGCTTCTTATAGGACTCCACGAACGCGGCGTGTACTTTGTCCTTCGCACCCAGGTCCGGCAGCACTGTAACCTGCCAGACGAAGCCCGGCTTCATGGTGTGCACCGCCTCGGTGAGTATCTCGTAGGCGTAAATGACGCCGTCGCCCACCAGTTTGTCCAAAACCGGCTTGTCGTACTTGCGGAACAGCTCCAGGTATTCCTGCATGCGTTGGGGCTTGACCTGGACCATGTCGATGTCCTCCACCGGCATGGCGCCCGCCGGCGCAGCGCGATGATTCTCCTCCCAGCAACGCAGGACGAGGTCGGCATGCGTCGACATGTCGCTCATGGAAAACAGGTCCCCCACTATGGCGGGATTGCTCTTCATGAACCCGTCGATGGCGTCGTCCGCCTTGGCCAGCGCGGCGAAATCCGCCACATCGGCCCAGAAGACGACGTTGTTCGTTCCCGGCGCGTGTAACATGTCCACGTCGATCCCGTAAGCCTGTACGACACCTGCATCGACCAACTTGTCGAGGACCGGCACGAAAGCTTTGCCTTTTGCCACGAAGGCTGCTTCCTTGCCAGGAGCGACCTTGAAGGTGGCGAGCGAAGTGAGGTTCTTGTACTGCTGCGCGGACAAAGACATCGTCGCGAGCAGGAAGGTAGTGAGCGTGAACACACGTGGAGTCATGGAGAGAGTACCCTTTCTGAGTGTGAAGTTACTACTCGGGAGTATAGCGCGAACCTCGACTTATGGCTCTAGCCACGGAAAGCTATAACCACGGTGCTCTACCGCCACGCCTTCCAGACGAGCCACGCCGCGCCCGCCAGGAATCCCGCCAGCGCCTGGTATTCCTCGTTCTTCCAATACAATCGCCACTCGAATCGGCCCGCGCCGGAGCCGCCCGGCGCCAGGCGCGGCCATAACATCCGCACCCGCTCCGCATAGGCCGGATACTCGGGAAACAGCTCTCGCAGATACTCCTCTTCAAGCTGGATGGCCGGAAGATACACCAGGCCGAAGGCCGCGGCGAACAGCGCCGCCAGCAGCGCCTGCCGCGATGCAATCGCGAGCCCGGCCCCAGCCAGCGCGGTCCCCAGATAGAGCGGGTTGCGCACGTAAGCATAGGGCCCGCTGGTGGCCAGCCGCTGGTTCTTGGCGAGGTGGCCGGCCGCCCACGCCCGCAGGACTAGTCCCAACGCGGCCACCGGCAGCCCCCAGGCGAGCGACCGCGCGTCCGGTGCGGAGAACCACGCAAACGCCGCCACCAGCGCGAACCCGAAAAGGACGCGCAGCCGGGCCGCCGCGTGCGCGTAGGATCTGGGAAACCCCGGCATCAGTCCGAAGCGCACCCCGCTGGCCTGCCCCGAGCCTGCAACCGGACCTTGAGCGCTTCAAAGACCGCGTCGGGCGTGATCCGCAGCATGCTGGCGTCGGGTTCCTGACGTCGCTTGTAAGTGGTCACGGCCCCCGGCGAGCGCAGAACGGTGAAGGTGTCTCCGTAGGGGCCGTTGCGGGCCGGATCCGTGGGGCCGAAGATGGCGACGCCCGGTTTCGCCAACGCCGCCGCCAGGTGCGCGGGGCCGCTATCGAGGCCCAGCACGGCGGCCGCCCGCCGCGTCGCGTAAATCAGGCCCGAGAGCCCCGAGCTATGGACGAACGCGCCGTCCACATGTTCCAGTTCGCGGGCCCTGGCGGGCGGCCCGTTCAAAACCAGCGCCACGCCCAACTCTTCGTTGAGGCGCCGCGCCAGCCCGCGGTAGAACTCCAGCGGCCACTGCTTGGCAGCCCAACCCGCCAGCGGGCTCGCCAGCACAAACTCTCCGCCCGGCAGATCGCCTTCGGGAACTCCGGCAGGCAGCGGGAAAGTCACCAGCATGGTCGAAGCACCGGCCGCCGCGGCCAGTTCCAGGTTCTCATCCACCACGTGCCCGCGGGCCGTGCGCACTTCGTTCGAGTAAAAGGCCGCCGCGGCTTTCTCGCGTACCTGGGTGCGGTGGAACCCGTAAATACGGTCGGAACGGGCCAGCGATGCGATCAGCGCCGATTGCATCAGCCCCTGCAAATCCACCGCGAAATCGTAGCGCAGCGCGCGCAGCTGAGACCAGGCCTCGCCCCAACTCTTCAGGCGGCGGCGGTCGAAAGGAACCACGCGGTCAACGTAAGGGTTCCCTTCGAGCAGCGGAGCCCAACGCGGCTGCACCACCCAACTCAACACCGATCCGGGAAAACTGTGCTTGAGAGTCGCGACGGCGGGCAGGGCGTGAATCACGTCTCCCATCGAGCTGAGCCGGACCACCAGGATGCGCGGTCCTTCGCCCGAACTCTTAGCTCTGCCGTTTCTGAACATTCCGAATCAGATCCCGTGTGCGGTGCGCGTCAGCGCTCTCCTCCCGGTAAACCTCGTCCGGCCGGAGAGGCACATCGCCGAGCACCACGTAGTCTACCACTCCCAGTGCCGCCACCAACTCCGCGCGCGCCTGCGCCGTGAGCAGCGGCGCCTCCGGCTCGCGGATGGCTGCGAACAGAACCGCGCCCGCGCCGGCAATCTCGCACAGCCTGCGGGCATGCGTCGCCAGCAACGGATCGAAGGTACCCGTAACCAGCTTCACGGTCTTCCCCGCCCGCCCGGCGGCGCCGGCGGCCGCAATCGCCGCCTCGGCGTCGAGGATTTTGGTCCTGGTGTCCACGATCCCCTATTTCACCAATTCGAGCGCTGTCTCCGCCACTTTTTCCGCCGTAACGGAGGTCATGCAGCGGTGGTCGATGGGACAGTCCCGCAACATGCATGGACTGCAGTGGACTCCCGCCCGGACGATCGAAGAGACCGGTCCGGCGGGCGCGGTGGCGACAAAATCGGTGGGGCCAAACACCGCAACGGTGGCTACGCCCAGCGCCGAAGCAACGTGCATGGCGCCGGAGTCGTTGGTGAGGAACACGCGGCAGGCCGCGGCCAGTTCGATGAACTGCGCCAGCGTGGTCTCCCCCGCCAGGCTCAGCACCTGGACGCCCGCGCGCCGCAGCGCCTCGGCCATCCCCAGGCACAACCCGCCCTCGCTCGCCGAGCCGAAGATCGCGACGCCTCCGCCAAGCGCGACCGCAACGCGTATGGAGCTTTCGACGAATCGTTCGGGAAGCCACTGCTTGGCGCGGCTGTTCTGCGCTCCCGGGCTGACGCCCACGACGGGCCCACTCATTCCCATCTGTCGAAACATGTCGATCCCGGCGCAGCGGGCTTCCTCGGCGCCGTGAAGCAGGATCGGCTCGGGTGGAGGCAGCGCGTCGAGGATGCCGGCCCGCCGCAGCAACTCCAGATAGTAGAAGCGCTCGTGCGGAGGCGTCTCGCCCGGCTTGGGCGGCTGTATGGCGTCGGTGAGCAGGAGACCGCGCCGGTCGCGGTCGTATCCAATGCGACGCGGAATCCCGGCCATCCTGGCATCGAGAGCGCTCCGAAACGAATTGGGAAACAGAATCGCGACGTCGAAGCGCTGTCTCCGCAGCGCGAGCCATCTCTGCGGCGCCACCAGCACCTGGTCCACCGAGGGCTCGCGGCGGTAGAGATCCGCCACCCAGCCTCTCGCCAGCACTGTGATCCGGGCCTCGGGATAGCGTTGCCGAAGCGCGCGCAGAGCCGGCAGCGACATCACGGCATCGCCGAGCCAGTTAGTCCCCCGCACCAGGATCTTCGTCCACGCCACCCGACCAGCGTACCTCTAGATAGGGAGCCGCCGCCGTCGAATCCTCTCCCGATCGACCACGACAACAAGCCCAGGCAACTCCGCGTGTGCCACCGACATCAGCACGCGCCGCACGCAATCCCGGCTTTCGGCCTCGCTGTAGTTTCCACCGCGCAGCAGGATCAGCCCCGGGCCGGCCGAGCCCAGCCCGGCCAGAAGCCTCGGGAAGTCCAGGTCCGCCGTGATGACAACGCGACCACTGCCAATGGCGGACTGGAGAATCTCGAGTCTGGACTCTGGCTCATAGAGAGCTCGGAAGCGTGGACCGCGTCATGGCCTTCGGCTCGCAGCCACTGTGCCAGATCTGGCGACAGTGGCATATCGACCAGGAACCTCACCGGCTCAGCTCAATGGTCTCGTCTTCCGAAAGGCAGGCCGCATATTGCAGAGCCTCGTCGATATCCGCCTCTTCCAGGTAAGGGTAGGCGCTCAGAATCGACTCCCTGGACTCCCGTGCTGCCAGGAGGCCGAGCAGCCGGGAAACCGGGAAGCGCAGATTGCGGATGCAGGGTTTGCCGGTGGCTACGACAGGGTCAACCGTGATTCGCTCGAACCGCATGGGTGCCTCGTCTTTTATGATACCAGCGGCATTGGTCCCGCGAAGTTCACGGAAGTTCGCGGATGCTCCGGTTGCCGCCCCCAGCCTGCCATAATGAACTCCGTGGGCCGCTGCTACACGCGCGAGGAACTCGTTGCCGCCCGGGCGGAATGGAAGCGCCAGGCGAAAACCGTCGTGTTCACGAACGGCTGTTACGACATCCTCCATCCCGGCCATGTTCGCCTGCTCGAACAAGCGCGGTCGCTGGGAGACGTCCTGATCCTGGCGCTCAACTCTGACGCCGGCGTCGCCCGCCTCAAGGGTCCCGGCCGGCCGATCGTCTGCGAACGGGACCGCTCGGCGCTTGCCGCCGCGCTCGCCGCCGTCGATGCCGTCACTCTGTTCGACGAGGACACGCCGCGCGAGCTCATCGCCGCCGTGCTGCCCGATATACTGGTCAAGGGAGCCGATTGGGCTCATTGGGTGGCGGGCCGCGAGGAAGTGGAAGCTGCGGGCGGCAAGGTTCTGACGCTCGCACTCGAGCCGGGCTACTCTACCACCGGAATCGTGGAAGCGATACTCTCGCGTAAGCCGCTTTGACTCATCCCGCCATTCGAGACCTCTTCAACGGGCTGGGACGCCAACCCGCGTTCCAGGAACTTGTGCGCTCGCTCTTGGCCGCACACGTTGGCGACGCGTCCCCCCATCTCGGCCTCTCCGGCCTCACCACCACCGCCAAGGCTCTCTACGCCGTGCTCCTCTGGCAGGCGCTCGAGCGGCCGCTGGTCATCGTGGTGGATGGCAACCGCGAAGCCGAAGCCCTGGCCGAATCCATCGAAACATTCTTCGAGCTGCTGGTTTCCGGCCGCGGCGTCCCGCACCCGCAGCTTCTGCCCGCTCTCGACGTCCTGCCCGGCCAGCGCCTCTCTCCGCACGCCGAAATCAGCCAGCAACGCGCGCGGAGCCTGTGGCGTCTGGCCACCGAGCGCGTGCCGCTCACCGTCACGCCGGTAGCCTCCGCGCTGCTCCGCACCGAGCCCGCCGACTTCTACCGCCAGCTCGCGCTCACCCTTCGCGCTGGAGAAGAAATCGCGTTCGAAGACGTCGTCGCGCATCTGGACAGCATCGGCTACGAGCGCCGCGAGCCGGTCGAGATGGCCGGCGAGTATTCGGTGCGCGGCGGCATTCTGGACGTGTTCCCACCCGATGCCGGCCGCCCCTACCGCATCGAGTTCTTCGGCGACCAGATCGAATCGATGCGCCGCTTCGAGCCTGACACCCAGCGCTCCGTGGTCAAGGTGCAAGAGGCGACCCTCCTGCCGCTCATCGAATACCCGAAGTCGCATAAGCTGTTCGCGGAGATTTCGGAAGCGGCCGAGCTCCCGATCCCTGACACCGGCGAGCCCTTCCCAGGCTGGGAGTTGCTGGTGCCGCTCGCCCGCCCGCGCGCCGGCTCGTTGCTCAACCTGGTCGAGCGCCCGGTGGTCCTGTGGGACGAGCCGGAACAGTTGCGCGGCGCGGCTGAGCGCCTGTGGAAGCGACTGGAGGAGCCCGAGCGCGAGACGCCGGTCCCGCCCGAAAAGGTTTTCTTCCGCTGGGAAGAGTTCGAGGCGCAGGCGTCGCTCGCGGCCCAGGTTGCGCTGCGCGAGCTGGAAGTCTCGCCCGACGCCGCCGCGCTCCACATCGCCACGCGGCCCGCCATGACGTTCCAGGGCAACGTCCAGGTGGCCGTGGCCGAGGCGCGCGGCATCGTCGAAAAGGGCGGGCGCGTGGCGTTCTTCGCCGCCACCAACGGCGAGCTCGAGCGCCTGGCCGACATCCTGCAGGAGTACTCGGTCCCGTTCCAGCTCGGCCTGGAGCCCTCGGGCTCCACTCCCTCCTACCTCGCCGAGCGCGCGTACCTGGCGGGCTCCGTGGCCAGCACGCACCTGGTGCGAGGCCTTGTCCGGCGCGGCGTGACGTTCCCCGACGAGCGGCTGACGGTCTTCGGTTCGGAGGATCTGTTCGGCGCCTCCGAGTGGGGCGCCAAGGCGCCGGCGTCCAAGGGCAGCCTGGGCGCGTTTGCCGCAGACCTCGCCGACCTCAAGCCGGGCGACTATGTGGTCCACGAGCAGCACGGCGTGGGGCGGTTCCTCGGCCTCCGCCAGATCGCGCAAGGCGAGCAGAGCGGCGACTACATGCTGCTCGAATACGCGGGCGAGTCGCGTCTCTACGTGCCGCTCACCCGCATGGACCTGATCCAGAAGTTCCGCGGCGCCGGCGAGCAGGCGCCCACCCTCGACCGCCTGGGCGGCGCCACCTGGGCCCGCACCAAGACCCGCGTCAAGGCCCGCATGCGCGACATGGCCGACGAGCTTCTCAAGCTCTACGCCGAGCGCAAACTCGCCGAAGGCTTCGCCTTTTCGGCCGACGGCAACTGGCAGCGCGAGTTCGAAGACGCCTTCGAGTTCACCGAAACCAACGACCAGCTCACCGCCATCCGCGACATCAAGCACGACCTCGAGCAGCAGCAGCCCATGGACCGCCTGCTCTGCGGCGACGTCGGCTACGGCAAGACCGAAGTGGCCATGCGCGCTGCCTTCAAGGCCTTGGGCGATGGCAAGCAGGTGGCCGTGCTCGCGCCCACCACCGTCCTCTGCTTCCAGCACTACGAGACCTTCCGCCGCCGCTTCGCCCCTTTCCCCGTGCGTGTCGAGATGCTGAGCCGCTTCCGCTCGAAGAAGGAGATCGAGGCGGTCCTCGCCGATACCGCCGACGGCAAGGTGGACATCCTGATCGGAACGCACCGGCTGCTCTCGAAAGACGTCGAGTTCCGCGACCTGGGCCTTCTGATCGTTGACGAGGAGCAGCGCTTCGGCGTCCGCCACAAGGAACGCCTGAAGCAAATGAAGAAGAACGTGGACGTGCTGACCATGACCGCCACACCCATCCCGCGCACCCTCCACATGTCGCTGCTCGGATTGCGCGACCTTTCGGTCATCGAAACGCCGCCCAAGGACCGCCTGTCCATCCAGACCGTGGTGGCCCACTTCGAGCCCGGCCTGATCAAGACCGCCATCGAGCAGGAACTGGGGCGCGGCGGCCAGGTCTATTTCCTGCACAACCGCGTGGATTCCATCTGGTCGCGCGCGGCCCAGATTCAGGAGCTGGCGCCGACGGCCCGCATCGGAGTAGGCCACGGCCAGATGGGCGAGGCCGAGCTCGAGAAGGTAATGCTCGGCTTCATGCGTCATGAGTTCGACGTCCTGGTGTGTACCACCATCGTCGAGAACGGCCTGGACATTCCACTGGCCAACACCATGGTCATCGAAAACGCCGAGCGCTACGGTCTAAGCGAGCTCTACCAGCTACGTGGCCGCGTGGGCCGCTCGAACCGCCGCGCTTACGCCTACTTGCTGATCCCGCCCGACACCGAGCTCAGCGAGCTGGCGCGCAAGCGCCTGGCGGCCCTCAAGGAATTCAGCGACCTGGGCGCCGGTTTCAAGATCGCCGCGCTCGATCTCGAGCTGCGCGGCGCCGGCAACCTGCTGGGTGGCGAGCAGCACGGGAACATCAACGCCGTGGGCTTCGACATGTACGTGCGCATGCTCGAGGAAGCGGTGCAGGAGATCAAGGGCGAGGAGGTCCCGGTCACGATCCACGCCAATATCAACCTGGGCCTCGACCTCCGTATCCCCGCCGACTACATCGCCGACGAGCACCAGCGCCTGCGCGCTTACAAGCGCGTCGCCGAGGCGGATTCGCCGGAGCGGGCCGCGAGCATCCTGAACGAGCTGGCCGATCGCTACGGCCCGCCGCCCGAGGCAGTCTCCTACCTGCTCGAGTACTCCGTGGTCAAGAGCCTCGCCGAGCGCATCGGCGTCGAGCATATCGACCGGCGCCAGGGCGTCCTGAACGTCAAGTTCCACGCCGAATCGAAAGTGGATCCGGGCAGGCTCATGGCCCTGGTCAGCGGCACGCGAGCGGCCCAATTCACCCCCGCCGGCGTCCTGCGCCTCCCGCTCGACGGCCTGACCACGCCAGACCGCATCCTCGACTTCCTCAAACAGAGCCTGATGGGGCTGAGCCCCAGGGTATGAAGCCGCGCTCTCTGCGGAAGCCGTTTGCGGCCGGGTCAATCACGGCGTACACTGAATACCCATGGCAGATTCAACCGCTAAAGATGCCCGTCCCGGCAGCGATCGGAAGCGAAGGCTCAGGAAGGTCGTCCTGCGGTCCGTCGTGCTCGTCATGATTGCCATCAATGCGGCGCTCCTGAGCGGCTACCTAAAAGTGCAGCTTGGAGGGCAGTGTCCTTTAGTCGAACTCCGTTTCTCCAAGGGCCAATCCGTAGAGCAAATCGCCGCCGGAGTCAGCCTGGCAAAGACCGAGGCCGGGCTGGACTTGTGGAGGACGCCGTCTGGGGACATCTGGACTGTCCACGGGGAGCGCGGCCTTCCATACCTGATCTGGGAAGAGCAAAAGGACGTCTATGAACCGGCGGGACACCAGGTTCAGCGCGGAGACATCGTGCTCGATTGCGGAGCCAACATCGGTTCCTTCGTGCGGACAGCGCTCTCGCGCGGAGCCGGTCTGGTTGTGGCCATCGAGCCTTCTCCCAGAACTCTGGATGCACTGCGGCGCAATTTCGAAGCCGAAATCCGCGCCAAACGCGTCATCGTTTACCCCAAGGGGGTTTGGGATCGCGATGCTGAATTGGATCTGAGCATCAACGAAACCAACGAGGGAATTGACAGCGTGGTCAACCCGACCGAGGGCGGGCCGAAGGTTCGCGTTCCCCTTACCACGATCGACAAGGCCGTGGCCGAGCTTGGTTTGCCGCGAGTCGATTTCATCAAGATGGACATCGAAGGGGCCGAGAAGCAGGCCCTACGGGGCGCTCGGGACACCATCAAGCGCTTTCGGCCGCGAATGTCGATTTCATCGGAACATCTGTCTGACGATTTCACCGCCATCCCGGCCGTGGTCAAATCGATTGATGCCCGTTACAGCTACCGGGGCTGCGATTGCGACAAGGCGGGGATGAGCTGGAAGTGGAAAGCGTTGGTCATCGCGTTCGATCCCATCCGTGAGTAGGTGATCGACCCGCCCCTCAGGCGGCTCTGCTTCACGCAGCGAGCCGCCAGCCGGAGTTTCGCTCACCAGGCGCATAAAGGTACACGTGGTCCGTCGCGTCAAGGTCAAACCCAATTCGAAGAACCCGCGCATAGAGGAAGCGGCCGACGGCAGCCTCACGGTTCACCTGAAATCCCCGCCCATCGAAGGCCGCGCGAACGAAGAGCTGATCGCGCGTCTGGCCGCGCACTACAAGATTCCCAAGTCGCGCCTACGCATCAAGTCGGGTGCGGCCTCGCGCAACAAACTGGTCGAAGTCGTGACTGCCTGAAAGGCGCATCGCCTTTGCGGCGCTATACTCAAACGATGAAACAGACGATGAGGCGGGCCGCCTTCGTGACCGTGCTTGTCCTGACAATTATAGTTCTGGTGGAGGTAGGTATCCCGAGTGTCCGGAACAGGACCTGTCTGGCGCTCGAAGCCGCGTGGCCCCGCGACGGTGGGCGAGGACTACCCATAGGCTTGGTGCGCCTGCTGTCGCCGACCGTTCCCGTCTGGGTCAAGGTTGAGCCTCGCTTGCATCTGCAACTCGATCCCACCGATGGCCTTGACCGCACCATCCTGGCGACGGGATTCTGGGAGCGGCAGACCTGGCTCGGCCTCGCGGAACACATTCCAGAGAACGGAGTCTTTGTGGATGTAGGCGCTGACATCGGTTATTACTCCTTGAAGGCAGCACCGCTCGTGGGTCCAGGGGGACGTGTGTTGGCGATTGAGCCCAACCCGGAGACGCTTCGCAGACTCCGGGCCAACATTCGGGAGAACGGCGCATCTGAGGTCGTGGTCGAGCCAGTAGCCTGCTCCGATTCCGATGGCATGCTCGAGTTCTTCGCCGCGGCGGAGGAGAACGCGGGTGCCAGTTCGCTCTCTAAAGCCAATGCAGCCCTGGCCGGCCCCGTCGCCCGCTCCTATCGTGTGCGGGCCCGCCGACTGGACGACATCATCCGCGAAAGCGGAGTGAGCCGCGTGGATGTAGTGAAGGTTGACGTGGAGGGAGCGGAACTGCTCGTGCTCAAGGGCGCCGGGGACACGCTCGACCGCTTCCACCCCATAGTCTTAGTGGAACTGATTGAGCAGCAGCTCAAAAATATGGGAACCAGTACGGCCGGCGTGATCGCGTTCATGAGCACGCACGGCTATGCCATCCGGCACGTCTACGGCGAATACCATAACACCGAATTCGCGTTCAAGCCTGGTGCGTCCGGAGTCTCGAAGTGATCCTGTTGGGCGCTCGGATCCCTGCGGCGTTCATCGGAGTCCGGCTGGGCCAGATGGACCGACGGCAGCAACCGGCGAATGGTCGAGTCCTGGTGGGCGAGTCGTGGTGGGATTGTAAGCGGCTCAATTCAATGCGCTAAAAGGTTGCGCTTGCGGCGCTATACTCAAACGATGAAACGGACGCTGAGCCGGGCCGCCTTTGTGACAGTGCTTGTCCTGACAATCACAGTTCTGGCGGAGGTAGCCATCCCGAGTGTCCGAAACAGAACAGCTCAGGGCAGATCCGTGACTGCGAGCTATAAGGTTTGCACACGCCGGCTTGACGACATCGTTCGCGAAAGCGGGGTGAGCCGTGTGGATGTCCTCAAGATAGACGTGGAGGGCGCCGAAATGTTGGTGCTCAATGGTGCCGGGGAAACGCTCGACCGATACCACCCGGTAGTCGCAACACGCCGGGGGTGAAGGCGAACTCGGTGTTGCCGAATTCTCCATATTTGTGCCGGAGCGCGTATCCGTGCGAACGGAGGAATCCGAGCGCCTGGTCAGGTGAGTCGAGGTAACGAACCCAGCGGGGGGGAGGGAGCGGGAGCGCCTCGGCCGGGCACGCCTCCGCACCAGTGATCGCCAACCGATCGAAGAATGCCGGGTTCTGCGCCGGCTGGGCCTCCGCTCCATGGATTGCGCGCTCTGATTAGAGTTATGATTTGCTGGGCGAGTGCTCAAGCTCAATCGTTGGGGAGGAGGATCCATGATGGAAGAGACTTTCCACTTGTTGGAGCGCCGTGCGTATCCCGCCACTCTTTCGCTGGTGATTCCGATGTACAACGAGGAGAGCATCGTCGACCTTCTTCGCGCGGACGTCAGCAAGCTCCTCGCGGAACTGAAGTGCGAGGCCGAGGTCCTTCTGGTCAATGACGGCAGCTCCGATCGGACCCTTCCCAAGATAGCCGCATGGGCCGCCGACGACAGCCGGATCAAGATCGTCCACCTCTCGCGGAACTTCGGCCATCAGCTCGCCGCGACCGCGGGGCTCGACTACGCGCGCGGCGACGCCATCATACTGATCGACGCCGACCTCCAGGATCCCCTCGTCCTGGTTCACCGGATGATCGATCGCTATTGCGAAGGATACGACGTGGTGTATGGCCAGAGAGAGGCGCGCCGCGGCGAATCGGCACTCAAGCGCTTCACGGCCTGGGCATTCTACCGGCTGATGCGCGCCATGGTCTACCCCCGTCTTCCCCTGGACACCGGCGACTTCCGTCTCCTGTCCCGCCAGTGCCTGAACGGCTTGCAGAGCATGCACGAAACCCACCGGTTTCTACGCGGCATGGTCGCGTGGGTCGGGTTTCCCCAGTGCGCGGTGAAGTATGTGCGTGCGCCCCGCGCCGGAGGGTACACCAAGTATCCCTTGCGTAAGATGCTGTTCTTTGCCTGGACTGCGGCCACCTCGTTCTCCATTCTGCCGCTGCAGATCAGCCTCCTGCTCGGCGTCTTAGTCGGTCTGGTTGGAATCGAGGAGGGAGTTCGCGCCGTGCTCGCCGCCGCCCTCGGGTGGTACACCGTTCCGGGCTGGACCTCGCTCATGATCGTCACCTGCGCCATCGGTAGCGCCCTCCTGATCAGCATCGGTATCCTGGGGCAGTACGCCGGCAAGATCTACGAGCAGTCGAAAGAACGCCCGCTCTATCTGGTTGCGCGAACCTTCAACGTCACGCGGGCCGGGCGCGCCTCCGGAGGCCAGCGTGAGTGAATCGAAGCCTGAGTTCGACGGCCTTTCCGGGGACTACGAGAGGTTGCTGTCGGACCCGATTCGTGAACGCTTCACCGGCGCCACGCCCAAGTTCTTCCACGTTCGCAAGCGCGATGTGATTCGCGACTTCTTCCGCCGGCAGCGGGTCGACACGCGCACGTTGTCCTTTCTCGACGTGGGCTGCGGGAAAGGCGAGCTCTTGACGTTGCTGCGCGACGACTTCGGGCAGGTCTTCGGGTGCGACCCGTCCGCCGGCATGCTGGGTGCCGAAGGGCTGAGCGCGAAGGGAATTCAAACCCGCGTGCAGCGTGATCCCCAAGGGCTCCCGTTCGACGATGGCCAGTTCGACTTCGTCACCGCAGTCTGCGTCTACCACCACTTCCCTCCGGACCTCCGCCCTAACCTGACGGCGCAGGTTCGTCGCGTGTTGAGACCCGGCGGCTGGTTCGCGCTCATCGAGCACAATCCGTACAACCCCGTGACGCGGCTGATCGTCAGCCGCACGCGGGTCGATGCCAACGCGATCCTGTTGCGTCCCTCGGAATCCCGCCGGCTTCTGCGTGGGGCCGGATTCGGCATCGACGCCCAGCGCTACTTCCTCTACTGCCCTGAACGGCTCTACCGCAGGTTCCCCCGTTTGGAATCGGCGCTGCGAAGGATCCCCCTGGGCGGCCAATATTCGGTTTTCGGCCGCGCTCGATGAGCCGGGCGGTCATGGGCGCATCCCTGTTTGGCGGCCGACGGGCTCAGCGCGCGCCTGCCGAGGCCGCAGCGGACCGGCGCCTGAAAGCCGCAGTCAAATCAGAGGGCCGCGCCGCGTAGTATACTTGCGGAACTGAGACCATGCTGCTTCGAATCCAGGCTTTGCTACAACCCCTACCTTGGCCAGTTCAGGTTTTGCTGTTGGCCCTGGTGATTGTCGCCAGCTATTACGACATACGCTACCGCCGCATCCCCAACTGGCTCACGCTGCCCGGCGTGATCGTCGGTCTCGCGTTGAATGCCTTCCTCGGGCAGACGGTGTTACGAGGCCTGGGCGACGCGGGACTTGCTGTCGGCCTGGCCCTGCTCTTTAACTTTCCGCTCTACCTCCTGCACGCGCGCGGAGCAGGTGACGTGAAGTTGCTGGCCGCGATCGGCGCCCTGGTCGGTTGGAGAGCCTGGGTCGAGATCTTTATCCTTTCCGGCATCCTGGGCGGCGTGCTCGCGGTTATCCTGATGCTTGGCGCGGGACGTTTTCGCAAGACCCTGTGGAACACCGCCAGCATCCTCGGCGAAATGCTGCACTTCCGCGCACCGCACCTCAAGAGCGAGGAGTTCGACGTCAAGAGCCCGCTCTCGTTCCGGCTGCCGCAGGGCGCCGTGATCGCCCTCGGCTGCTGCACGCTGTTAGGCTTCCAGGCGTTTCTGCGCTGACCACCGCAGAGCTAAGAGCCCGATTGCCGCCAGCACCACGGTCAGAATCTGGAAGCGCGTAGCCGCCGCGACCGGCTGTGACACGACCGCTGCGACCGAAAGCGCCAGCATCCAGCCCAGGAAGGCCGGGCGATCGGACTCCACGCTTTTGTGGCCGGACTGGTACACCGCACCAGCCATCACCAGAGCGGGGATAACGATCAGGATCGTGTCATAAATCGGCACGTAGACGTTGAAGACCAGAGTCCACGCAATGGTCGCAGCCCACAGAAGACCGGCCTCCCGCGTGCCGGGCCGGGAGCGCGCCCACCGCACGGCAAGATAAGCAAATGCGGCTCCCATCAGGATGAATGCCACGCCCGCGCTGGCTGTGGAGTGACCGCCGGCAAGCACCCGGACGAACGTGTGGATGTCGACGAACTTGAATAGGGGCAGCGGAGACGGATTGCGAGCCGTCCACTCCGCGCGCACCCCCAGCGCCTGCACATACCCGACGCATCCCTCGTACCCGACCGCTGCCAGCGATAGCGCCGCCACAACGCAAGCACCCACCACGAAGCCGAGTAGCGTTCGGAATCGCCTGCCTATCGCCAGCATGGGCACTGCCAGCACCAGCAGGGGCGGCTTGTAGAGGCACACCGCCAGCGCGGCGCCGGCGGCCATCGGATATCCTGCCAGGCTCCACCGCGTGCACAGGGCGAGAGCGCAGAAACCGACCGCGGAGACCTGCCCGCCGGCCAGGCACTCGATGCTGAATGGCGGAAACGAACAACAGGCCAGCAAGGCAATCCGCGAAACGTCGCGGAAGCCCGTCTCCGCCGGCCACACCGCCCAAAGGCCAGTCAGGTACAGCAAGGCCGAAATCCCCACCCAGAGACCGTAACTCCACGCGAACGGCAGCCGCGCCAGCGGCCGGAACACCCACGCAAAAAATGGCGTATTGATGTACGCCTCCACGGTCTCCCGGGGCATCTCCGGCAGCACGGCATGATGGAGACGGTACTGTAGAGAGGAGTCGTAGAGTCTGGAGTGCGGGTACTCGTTCAGGATCTTGCCGGCAACGTAGAACGATATATAGTCGCCGCCCGGCTGATGCCCCAGGAAGGGCCGGTCCATAGCACCGTATCCGATCGACAACGCCACCAGCGCCATCGTCACAATGAGCGCCGCCCAGCATGCAGCTCGTATCTCCCGGACCCCGGGCGAGGGCCCAAGCACCGCCCGTGCCGTATCGCCTGACCAGAATGGCCTCCGGTTCGACGTGTCAGGCATCATTTGTACCTTCGCTGCAGGTACAGTCCGTCCTGGTCAAGCTTCGTCGCATCGAAGTTCCTCTGGCAATGCCACGCCGCACAATGCGTCGGGCGGAAGTCTTTATACGCGTGACCGTCCTGAAACCTCGCGCCGGAAAAACTCAGCGCGGTCGTGCTGGCAAGAGCGACCACCAATCGCAAATAGAGCTCCGGACAAGTGCCATAGGTAAGTGAGGCGAAGGCGAGGCAGGCTGTTGCCGAGATCGCCAGCGCGATCATCAGCGCGTCGGAATCGGCCAAAGCGCTCCCTCCCTGCCTCGCTCGGCAGTGTCAGTCCTGCTGCCGGCGGCGGTACCAGGCGAGCCGGTCTTATGTGATCGCGCCTGCTTCGGTAAATAGCCACTCATGAGGCCGCTCCCGCGGGCGAGGATCGCTTCCCTTGCCGTCCGGGCCAAGTCTCGATTATACGTCCGACGTCTCCACGCCCCTGCTGAGAGGTGGCACATGTGCTATACCTGCAATGTCGGAAAGGAGGAGGCTTCTGAGCGAGCCGGTCGGTCCAGTTCCGCGGTCGGATGACGTGGTGCCTCGACCTCTCGTTTCGTCCTCCTCCTCCGCGGCGACACCGCCTCGGGCTACGGTGCCACTCCTGGGGTATCTCCCCGCGTGGATCATCTGGGCGATCGCTCTGATGGGCTTGCTGGCGAATGTCGCACAGTGGTCTCAGAAATACGGCCAGATCTCCATCGGAGGCAACGACTTTCTCGACTTGTACGCCGGTGGCAAGCTGGCAACGGATCCGGGTTTGTATGATCCCGTTCGGGTCGCGCAAGTGCAGTGGGCTGCAGCCGGGATTTCCGGCAAAGCTTTCCTGTTTTCCCGTCCCCCGGCATTCGCTGCGCTTCTCGCCCCACTCGCGTTGCTGCCTTACCGTTCCGCCTATCTCCTGTTCCAGACGCTCTCGCTACTGGCGGTGGTGTTGGCCGTCCTCCTCTGGCCGGCTGGAGGGCACCGTGCTGCGGTCGCCTTGGCCTGCTGCTGGTCCGTTCCGCTCTCGGCCGCGCTCGCCAATGGTCAGGATGTCCCCTTCCTGCTGCTCTGGTTGTCGATCGTGGCGCGCCTCATGGACCGGCGCCCGGGACTTGCCGGGGTAGTCGCCGCTCTGTGCATGGCCAAGCTTCATTTGTTTCTCCTCGTGCCCCTCTGGATTGTTTCCCAGAAACGCTGGCGGCTCGGTGCCGGCCTCGCCGGTGGCCTGCTGGCCTGCGGGGCGGCATCTTTTGCACTTCAGGGTCCCGACTGGATTCAGAGGTATATCCACCTGGTTCGCAACCCGATACAGAACACGGACGAAGCGGCGATGCCAAACCTGCACGGTCTATGCTCCGCGTTCGGGCTGCCTTTGGGCGTCGAGTTGGCGATGTGCGGAGTCGTCGCTTGGCTGGTCTGGCGGGCGTGCCACCGCACTCCCGAGAACGCCTGCGTGGCAATGCTGGCGGGCGGCTTGCTCGTCAGCCGGCACGCCTACACGCAGGACTGTCTGATCCTGCTGCCTTCTTTGGTGGTCATGCTGTTGGGGAAGGACCAGCCCTTGCCGCGGCGCGCCCTGGCTGGGATTCTGTTGCTGCCTGTCGTGTATATGCCGGCGGTAGCCCGCTATCCCGGCGCGGTCATCGTTCCACTGGCAATGCTGGCGTTGGTGGTGATGTGCTCGGTGAACCCGGCGGCCCCAGCCGATTTGCGCAGTGTACCGGCCCCGGCCGCTGGATGACGGCAGGAGTAACAATCCCCAGGTCCTCGCCGCGCCTGCCGCCACCCGGCGAACGGCGTGGCGCGCTCCCGCGGCATCAGGAAGCCGCTCGCCACTTCGAGAGACGGCTCAACAACCCGTACTGGAACACGGCTAGCGCCACTATGGCCAATGTGTAAACTTGAACGCGCAGAAGGGCGATGGCCGGCGGCGGCACCAGGGCCGTGACCCACACCAATGCGACAATGGCATGGAAGTGCCGTGCCGGCCTGACTTCTTGGCCTTGCCGGCACAACACCGCGGCCGTGAGCACAGCTCCCGCCACGATCGACACCGAGTCGTAAGTCATCACATACAGGTTGGCGACCAGCGACGCGGTAATCGTAACCGCCCACGTGATTTGACGCTCTTCCGCGGTCGCCTTGTCGAACCCGCGCCAGTGCCTTGCCAACGCCAGCACTACGGCAACAAACGCCACCGCCGCCACGAAAACGGGCAGGTGCTGATCGGCCCCGGTGATTCTCCGAACGAAGTGATTCAGATCGATGAGCAGCGGCCACGCCGCGGGCCACGGCGTCGTTCCACCCGAAGAGAACCGCCCGTATCTCGACATCAGCGCCAGCCAATCGGACACTGCCTTGGAGCCCGCTGCGAGCGTGGAAAAGGCGAAAATGCCACCCAGCCCGGCCCCGAATCCAAGCAGAAGGCGCAGGTTCATGCGCACCAGCAGGAATGGACCGAAGAGCAGAAGAAGACTCGGCTTGTAGCAGCATAAGGCCAGCGTCGCTCCAGCCGCCGCGTGTTTGCCGCTCAGGTCGAAGCGAACGCACCAGGCAATGATCGCAAAAGCGATTACCCCAATCTGGCCCCCGACGAGCGACCACAGAGCAAACGGCGCGAAGGATAGGCCAAGGAGAATGGCCGCCTTGCGGCGAGGATCGGGCAGGTATCCCAGATATGGACTCAGCGCGCGGAGACCGACTCCGAAGATCAGGATCGCAACCACCCACCATGCGATGAACGCTGCACGGTATGGGAGCAGGGCGAAGGGGCGGAAGATCACTGCAAGGTGCGGCGCGCAGACGTACCAGAGCGAGGCGTCCTTGTTGCCGGGTGCCAGGCCGTGAAACAGCCGGGTCTGCAGATCCAGGTCGTAAAGCGACGCCGCCCCGTACTCGTTGAGAATCTTGCCGGCGACGTAGAACTCGGCGAAATCCGCGCCAACGTGCTGCGTGCGAAGAGTGGCACTGCTCCCCGGAGTGCCGGTTACCTGCAAGACCGCAAAAGCCAGGGTCATGCAAAACATCACCGCGCACGCGAACGAGACTTCCCTCGGCTCGAGCCCTGCGCCTGGTACTGAAGCACATCGTGTGCGCTCGTTCGCCTCGTTCGTATGCATGCTCACAGGATGGCTCCGTTCAGCGTGAGGATACAGTACGGGTGGACCTTTGCCTGAGTCTCTCCAGCTGGTGGGCGCAAACAACGGTGCAGGATTTGTCAGGGAAAAGACACCTTTCCCGCTCCGCAGCAACACGCTCAGAGCCGTGACGGCAGCGCAGCCACCGCCACGACCGATGGAAGATCGCAGCCTATCGGGGACTACGGATAGCGTCGAATCAACGAACCACAAGGCGGCGACGCCGGCCCACCCTTTCGTGGCCTCCTGCGCCGGCCGCCCCCGGTCTTAGTCTAAGCCGATTCGCGCGAAATAGCACGCGCTAACGCCCGCCTTGCGTGCGCCCCAACAGCCCGGCACCCGCCTGGCGTGGCGAATGAGCCCGCTTCCCACGTCCGAACCGGCTTCGCCGACAACCTCAGCTCTGGATCTTACGCTTGCGGCGCCGCATGATGAGCAGAATCAGAATTACTCCAGCGACCACCCAAAGAACCACGGGCAGGATTTGTGCACTAGTCATCGTTGTTTCTCCTTTCCTAAAGTAATGCGCGCTCAGACTCCTTCAGACTGCTAGCCGGTACCCTTCCCCATCCGAGCCATTCCTCTGACCATCTGCATAATTCCGGGGCCCGCTGCCACCAGCATAATGGCCGGCATGATGAAGAAGAAAATCGGGAATGTCAGCTTTACGCCCACCTTGGCCGCCCGTTCCTCGGCCGCCTGGCGGCGTTTGACTCGCATGAACTCGGAGTGCGTTCTAAGCGACTCGGCAACGCTTGTTCCGAACCTGTCGGCTTGCACCATGGTGGCGACCAACTTACTCAGTTCGGATTCCCCGGTACGAGCCGCCAGGTTCTTGAGGGCCTCCGCGCGCCGCTTGCCGGCGCGCATCTCCAGCGTCACCAGGCCAAGCTCGTCGCTCAGATCCTTGTGCGTAAGTTGCAGCTCCTTGCTCACGCTGTTGATGGCCTGGTCCAGGCCTAGGCCCGCCTCCATGCAAACCACCATCAGGTCCAGCGCATCGGGCAGAGCGAACCGGATTCGTTCCTGCCGGCGGCTCACCAGCAGGTCCAGGCCGAGGTTGGGCAGGAAGAAGCCCAGTGCCGCGAGGGCCGGCCAGACCATAAGCCGCAGCATGGGGTTCTGGATGTGAGTCCAGACGACACCGGCAACCACCACGAACGCCACTGCCATCACGACCTTCACACCGTAGTATGCCGTCACCGCGCGATCCGAGCGGTAGCCGGCGGCTATCAACGTCCGCCGCGCCATACCCGCTTCCTGCGGAGAGAGCGGGACTTTCTCGCCAATCGTTTCGATCACCCGAACAATCCACGCCCGGCCCGCCGCATCCGACGCGTTGATCGCCATCGCCGGTGTCTCCTCCAGTGTGCCCAGCCGCTTCTGGAAGCGCGACGGCCGAGCCCACGTATAGTAGCCCGCCGCCGTAATCACGATCGTCAGAGTTAGGAACAACGTTAATCCGAGTACCATGACTTATACCTTGATGTTTACGATCTTCCGAATGGTGAAATGCCCCAGGATCACGCCGATGATCACGGCAATGACCAGTTTGCGGCCGAGCGGGTCGGCCACCATGCCCTGCAGATAGCCTGGAGCCACGGCCAGCATTCCGAACATCAGAACCACCGGCATCAGAGTCAGAATGGTTCCGGTCATCCGGCCGTGCGCGCTCGCCGACTTTACCTGGCCTTTCAGCTTGAAGCGCTCCCGAATGACATGTGCCAGATTGGTCAGGATCTCCGCCAGGTTGCCGCCGGTTTCGCGTTGCAGCAGGACCGCCGCGACGAAGAACTTCAAGTCGAGCAGCGGCATGCGGTCCGTTATATTCCTCAGAGCAACCTCGATCGGAAGACCCAGGTTGGTCTCGTTGTACACCTTGCGGAACTCGCCTGCCAGCGGCTGCGGCGATTCCTCCGAGAGCATCTCGAGCGCAATCGAAAAGGCATGCCCGGCGCGCATCGCGCGCGATAGGAACTCTAACGCTTCCGGAAATTGCTCCTCGAAAGCGGCCATGCGCTTCGCCCTTTTCCGGCCCACGTAGAAATACGGTAGCATGCCGGTCACCAGACCCAGCGCCACCATGCTCAGCTCGGTAGACACAAGCACCCTAAACCTGGCCCCCAGCAGCGCCCCCGGTATGGCACAAAGGAACATCGACAGCATAAGCGTCTTCAAGGACATTCCCAAGCCGGATTGCTGGAGCTTCGTCTCCAACCTCTGCATGAAGTTGAAGTGGCCGATAAATCGCATCACAGCGGAGGCCGTCTCGCCCGCGTCGAAGAGCACTTTGGTTTCTGCCTGCTGGGCGTGGCCCACGGCAGTTTGGAGCATCTCGGTAACTTTTTTCTTTTTCTGCGTCTCGACCACGTTCACGCCGAACGCGATCACCACCATAATGATGGTGAACATGACCAGAAAAATCAGCACAATGAATGTGGTGCTCATGTGCGCCTCAGTGGATCTCAACTGCCGTCTGGAACACCGATGTAGCCAGCGTGATCCCCGCCGACTTCAGCCGCTCGTAAAACTTCGGGCGGATACCGGTGGGCCGGAACCGGCCCATCACCCTTCCGTCTTCCCTGACTCCCGTCTTGTCGAAGACGAAGATGTCCTGTGTCGTAACCTGGTCCCCTTCCATCCCGACGCATTCCGTAAGATGCGTGACCCGGCGGCTGCCGTCGCTGAACCGCGCGATCTGAATGAATAGGTCCACGGCCGAAGCCACCTGCTGGCGGATCGATCGCACGCCCATGTTCGCATTGGCCATGCCGACCATGACCTCTAAACGGCCGATGGCGTCGCGCGGGCTGTTGGCGTGGATGGTGGTCAGCGATCCGTCGTGACCCGTGTTCATCGCCTGCAGCATGTCCAGAGCTTCTTCCGAACGCACCTCGCCCACCACGATCCGGTCCGGCCGCATACGCAGGGCGTTGACAACCAGTTGCCGAATGCGGATGGCGCCCTGGCCTTCGATGTTCGGCGGCCGCGCTTCCATGCGCGCCACGTGCGTCTGCCGCAACTGCAACTCGGCGGCGTCTTCGATGGTGACGATGCGCTCGTCTTCCGGAATATAGCCCGACAGCACGTTCAACAGCGTGGTCTTTCCGGCGCCTGTGCCGCCCGAGATGATGATGTTCAGCCGGGACTTCACGCAAGCCTGCGCCACCTGCAGCATGCCTTCGGTCATCGACAGGTTCCGCACCAGTTCTTCGGGCTGGATAGGATCGCGGCGGAAACGGCGGATCGAGAGCAGCGGGCCGTCCACCGCCACCGGCGGAATCACCGCGTTTACACGGGAGCCGTCCGGAAGCCGCGCGTCCACCAGCGGCGACGATTCGTCCACGCGCCGTCCCACACGCGAGACGATCTTCTCAATGATGCGCAGCAGGTGGGCGTTGTCCTTGAACTCGACCGGCGTGCGATGGAGCTTGCCGTGGCGTTCCACGTATACCAGGCGCGGCGTCGTGACCAGGATGTCCGAGACCGACGGGTCTTGCAGCAGCGGCTCGAGCGGTCCCAGTCCGAAGACCTCGTTCAGGACCTCTTCCGTGATACGTTCCTTCTCGAGCCGGCTCAGCGGCGTGCTCTCTTCTTCGAGAAGCTTCGCCACCGCCGCGCGGATCTCGCCGCGAACGCGCTCACCGCCCAGCGAGGAAAGAACCTCGAGGTTGATTCGCTCCAGCAGCTTGCGGTGCAGAGCGAACTTCAATTCCTGGTACTCGGGCGAAGGGGACTGGACGTTGAACAGCCGGTTCACCCATCCCGAGTCCGCGGATTTGGCCGTCACCGCGAAGTTGGTTGTCATCTGATGCGAAACCCTCCCTGCAAAAAGTCGAAACACCGCCCGGCTTCTCCGGGCTGTGGCTGGGACTTACCGTCTCCCTGCCTGCTTCACGCCTGCTTTGCCAGCCGGCGCCGCCGCCCGTCTCTCTCGAAGCCGTCGGTTCGAGGATCACCGCCTCGCCTGTTAGAAGATCGAAAGTGTTAGAAGATCGAAAGCCCCAGCTTCTGCTTTCCCTTCTCCTTCGGGTTCGGCGCCTGAACTCCCGTTATCTTCACCGCCAACCCGCCTAATGCCTTGCCAAGCTCCGTCCCCGCCGACAGGAGGTTGCCTTCCGAGTAGGCCTCGAACAACTCGGGATAGGAGTTGGGCAGCATCTCGAAGATAGGCAGACCCAGCACCTTCTGCACCTGCGCCAGATCGAAATCGATCCGCTTGGGAGCGCGGTTCACAACCAGCCGCAGCCGGTTGCGGCTGTAGCCCGTGTCGAGCGCGGCCTGCACCACCTGCTTGGTCTGGTGCAGCGCCGGCAGGTCGAGCGTTGCGATCAGATACATCTCGTCAATCTCTTCGAGGACGCTTGCCGTAAGCGTGTTCAGGCCCCTGCCCATGTCCACTACGATCCAGTCGTAAACACTCCGGGTGAACTGTAGCACGTGCCGCAGAGCCTCGCCTGCCAGCGGCTCTCGCAGTGTCGCCGTCGCCGGCGCCGAGATCACTTCCAATCCTGGAATCCCGTTCGACACCAGGGCCTTCCAGTAGCTTTGGTCCAGCCGGTGTACGTTGCGGACAGCGTCCAGGACCGTGTAGGAGGACTTGGACTTCATCAGGAAGCCGACCAGGCCCGACTCCATGTCGAAGTCCGCCAGAAGCACTTCCTGCGTAGTGGCGCGCTGGATTTCCACCGCCGTGTGGGATGCGACCGTCGTAGCGCCGCAGCCGCCCTTGGCCGAAATGAAACCCAGCGTTTTGCCGCGGTGCCTGCCGGGCGCCGCCTGGGCCTTGGAACGCTCGGTCGAGAGACGCTCCAGGGCCCTGCTCAGCCCCGCCTCGATGGGCGGGTAAAGAAACTCGCTCGCACCCGCCCGGATCGCCCCCAGGATCACCTCCGGATCCGCGGTATCGTTCAGCGCGATGATCTGGGGGGGCGACGAGCAGGTCTTGATTCGCCGGACTACGTTTTCAAAGGGCTCGGACAGCCGCGTGAGGTCGATCACGAGCACGTCCAGCCGCAACTGCTCTACCTGGTCGAGGAACGCCGAGGTGTCGCCGACTGACGGTTGCTGCAGCAGGACCCGGACGGGCAGGCCCTTCAGACAGGTCTGCACCTCCTGGAACAAGCCCTGCGTGGCGATCACCAAACCTATTCGAAGCGGATCCATCTCTCCTCGCTACGGAGCGGGCGTCGACGGCGTCGGGATAGGCGTCGTCATCGTGCCCGCGTTCTGCGGCACCGCCACGTTCGGCATCGCGATCAGGTTGATCGGCGAAACCGGCGCCGTTGCCACCGTCCCTGCCTTCTCCAGTTGCTTCAACTGCTCCACCGGCACTGCTTCTCCCGCGCCAGGCATCGCGGTCGATCCCGTCACCGAGATCGGCGGCGTCCGCGGCGGATCCTTGTCCGTCTCTTTCATCGGCAACTGAGGCAGCTTGATATCGGGCAGAGGCTGACCCGCCGGGATCGGATGGACCAGTTCCGGCGTCACCAGCACCAATAGCTCCGTGTTCGTCTTGTTGCGCGACCTCGATTGGAACAACTTCCCCAGAACCGGGATGTCTCCGAGGCCCGGGACCTTAGACAGGATCTCCGTTGTCCGGTTATCCAGAAGCCCGGCGATGGCGAAGGTCTGACCGTCCTCAAGCTCGATCTCGGTCTGCATCCGGCGCACCGAGAGGCCGGGCACCTGGAACCCGGAAAGCGAAATCCCGCTGGCCGGATCGAGTGAACTCACTTCCGGTGCTACGCGCAGCCGGATGGTTTTGCGCGGCGTGACCGTGGGAACGAAGTTGATCCTGACTCCAAATTCCTTCCACATGATCGTAACCGTGCCCAGACCGCCAGCCGAACTCTGCACCACCGGGATCGGAATCTCGCCGCCGGCCAGGAAACTCGCCGGCTTACCGTCCATCGTCAGCAGGTTCGGCTCGGCCAAGATCTGCGACAGGCCACGCGACTGTAGCGCGTGGATGGTCGCCATGATGTTGTTCGCCGGCCGCCACAAGAAGACGTTGCCCAGGTTGTTCAAGCTCCAAGTCTGGCTGATGAGTGATGCCCCCGCGCCCAGCGGGCCACTCTGGGTAACTTGGTTCATGCTGGGCGGGGAAAACTGGCCAGTCGACGTTTGCCCGATTGTGTTTCCAAGCCCGAGGCTGGAGAGATCGACCCCCAGTTGCTGGCTGACGTTACGGTCCACGTCGATAAACCGCACCTTCAACAGGATCTGCTGTTGCATGGCGGGCAACTTCACGCGCAGCAGGTTTATTGGTTTGCCCAAGGCTGCGGCAATCGCCACGGCGCGATCCGCGGAATTCATGTCGCTGACCGTGCCACGGACGAAGACGCTTTCGCCTTCCTCGGCCAAAATGACTTCCTGTCCCGGCAACTCCTTCTCCATCTGCTGCCTGACGAGTTCGAGCCGCTCCGTCCCCGCCCTAACCCTCAGGTCGAACATGAGACGATTCCCGCCGGCCTGCCAGACGATAAGACTGGTCTCTCCGGCTTCCCTGCCGTTGACCAGGATCTGTCGCGGCGTGACGGCCATCGCTTCTGCCTTCTTCGAGTCGCCGACCGATATGCGCTCTATGTTCACGGGGCTTTCTACAACCAGCGATTTGCCCACCGTGACGAACAGGTCACGGGCGGCCGCTGCGGGTGGCGCCCCGGCCTGCACCCCTGAGGGGGTACTCTCGGCCGCCCGGAAACTACCGGGCAGCATCAGTGTGGCAACGGCACCTAGAGTGATACAACCCAGCTTCGTGCGGCTCACCGGCCCTCCTCAGCAAACTTCACCGTGCTACGACTACTTCCCTGAATCACTTCGACCAGCACCGGAGGAGCCTCCTTGACGGGGGGCGCCACCACCGCAGGCTTGACCGGGCGCGGCGGCCTTCTGTCCGCGACTTCTGTCGCAATGGGGATCTTCATGCCCGTGAAGAGATGTGCCACGGACGTCCCCGGAGTCTTCACTTGCTCGGTGTCGGTCGGGTTCCGAAGAACCAGTTGAACCCTGGTCTCCTTGGTAGCCAGGGTCAGCAGTTCGGCGTCGTCCGGCTTCACCAGGAGGTTGACTACCGTCACGGAAATGGGCTTACCCTCGGGATCCTTCTCCAGGTTCTGGCCCGCGGAGAGAACCACGACGTTCTGCAACAGCGTCTTCTCGAGCGTGCCAGTCGCCGCGCTGCCGCCTGGCAGCGTCCCGGAGATCAGCACATCCACGCGCTGTCCAGGTACCACGAATCCCGCCAAGCCGACGATCTCGTCGACTTTGACGGCAACCGCTCGCGATCCAGGCGGGATGGTGGCGGCCAAGCCGGCCCCGGCCCCCTTGGGCGCCAGACGATCCTCTACTATGGGCTCGTTCTGAAAGATCCTGGTGGTAACCCCCCGGCCTACCCACGGGCACACATCGCCCGTCTTTTGGGCCGCCTTCGGTGGGATGGCACCGGCCCACGCAACTGCGGTCACATCCGCAGGCTGCACCATCGAGCCGACCGCCAACTCACGCGATGCCGCCCACACTTGGACGGTCGCAACTTGCTTGGCCTCTTTGGGTCCGGAACCACCGACTACCTTGATCACTACCAGCGATGCCAGGCCGGCAACGACGACCGCGAACGCAAAAACAGCGATGAGCCGCTTATTCATAATTGCTCCTCAACCCCTCCGGTGCACACCGGAGTTTTCTTGTCCGAGCGCGAGCGCCTCGGCGCGATAACGAACGGAGGGGCGTGCCTCGCACGCCCCTCCGGCTTGTGGTTAGCTGGCAGCCGTCGCCAGCTTGCCGCTGGCGTTGCTCCAAATGGAGCTGATGCTCGAGCTGGCGGTGATGAACAGCGCCGCGGCTGCGAGCGCAACGAAAGCAAGAAGCAAGGTGTATTCAATCAAATCCTGGCCTTGTTCGTCTTGCATGAAGTTCTTTAGCATTTTAGTTTCTCCTCGCGTAGGATTGTGATCCGTAGATCACGGGTTTGATTATTGGCGATCGCGCGATCGCTTTGTATCCGCCGTCAGTCACGGCGGGAATCGTTGTCCTCTGGGGCAGCGGTCCAGCTGATTGCTGGCCGCCGGCGACGCGTTCGAACACGATCGCCACGTGGTCGTCGTAAACCACGCGCCAGTGGCTGGATCCTTTGAGGACGCTGGCCACAGAGGCATTCGGTGGCAGGAGCACAGTCCGCACCCGAAACTCGTCGAGTGTCTTCTCCCAGTTCCATCTGGATTCGATCACCTCGAGATACCGGTCGCCGAGTTTCTCGCCGTAGAAATCGCTTCTGCCATCCATGAAAACTTTCAAGTTCGGGTAGTGCCGATAGATCAGGTAGTCTCCCCACTGATCCGTCGTGAACACGCCCGTCGCATATTCCGGGCCGCCCAGCATCTCGGCAGCCTTTACAGGGAACCTCTTCGGATCGAAACGGGCCTCGAACTTCGGCCCGGCCTGCGCCCAGAACAACCCCGTCAGCGCCAGGACCGAAATCGCGAGCCACACCGGGACACGCCCTACTCGCTCGATCACGCCAATCTCCGCGTTGAATCCGGCCAGCCTCCGCGACATCCGGCGCAGCCCTTCCGCCACCTTGGCGCCGCGCAGTTCAGGGCCCAGTTCCGCCAGGAAAGCCGCCAGCATGGGAGCCGACACGATCATGAAGATGGGGACGTGACGCCTCGAGAACAGGCCGGCGTGCCCCCAGGCGACCAGCAGAATGGTATACGCGAAGCGGCGGTGATACGCATACCAGGCCGCGGCCACCGCCGCCACCAGGATCGCCGCTTCCACGTACTTCGCCTCCGGATCCTGGAAGCTGTACGACAGGAATTCCATGATGCCCGATTGAATCGAAGCGTCGGTCAGGTATTTCGCGACATGGATGTGCAGGTTCCACCCTTGGGGGTTGATGAAGGATGCCGCACCGCAGGATGCCGTCAGCCACCCGTACCGGCGCGCATTCGCCCAGGCTTGCGCGCGCGTCTCGGGCTCGACTTCGATCGCCGCCCGAATCGCCTCGCCCGCCCCGTAAGCCCCGACCAGAATCAATCCGGCCACCCAACCGCCGTGCAGATTGGTCCACAGCGCCATCAGCACCGGCAGCCACAGCACCGCTCGCGTCCTGGCGACCTGGTCGTGTTCCAACACCCACAGGAACAAGATCACGAAGAGCCAGGTGGTCAGATGGGGCCGCGCCAGCCAATGCATAGACGAGCCCGCCACCGCCGCCAGCGTGACCGCAATCGACACCAGCGCGTTGTGCGACTTCCACCATGCCAGCTTGTACACCAGCATGAAAATCATTCCCAACAGGACCGAGTTCACCAGCGTCACAGCCGCAAGTCCCCAATGAAGTTGCAGCCAGCCGAAAATCACGTCCCACAGCCACTCCCAGGCGAACCAGGGCTGGCCTGCCTTGGTGTAGGAGAAGATGTCGTGATCCAGCACGCGCCCGTGGGCCAGCATCCACTGTCCGGCTCTGATGTGCCAGCCTGTGTCCCCGTCGGACAGCAAGGTCGTGGCGCCATCCCATCGGACGTAGATGCAGATGATCGGAACCAGGAAAGCGACGTCGGCCAGCGAAGGCAGGAATCGCGCCACGGGGCTCAGCGGCTGTCCCGCATTCCGCTCCGGTATCGAAGCGGTCGGCGGGGCATCCAGCACGGCCACCGCGCCTTCTTCCTCGCTCCGGCGGGTTGTTACATCACCGAGCATCGCGCCTCGTTCTGTGTTCCCTTCGCGCTGAGCCGACCGTTCGTGTAACTGCGGAACTGCATCTGGTTAACTTGCATCGCAACCAGCGGCTCGCCCTTGTCTCCGGCCGATACCCGCGCCACCACCGCCTGGCAATGCATACACCGGCGGCCGAATGCGTGATTCGCAGGCAGCTCGATGTCCACGCTGAGAAGGTCTCCCGGGTTCGGCAGCTCCAGCGCCACGCCTTCCGAACTCCACGCTACGAGGATGCCGCTGCGACTCATGTTCTCAGTCAGGCCGACGCACAGACGCGATCGAGTCTTCACCGACTCGACATGACACGGGAGCCTTACCTCCACCCGGGGATCGGCACGTCTGTCCATTAAGCCTGTTGTAAGGGATACACCCGATAACAAGAGCGATCAAGACCCCAATTGGATTACAGTTTTATGTTGACTGTGGTTAACCAGAGAGTATAAGATCGTAAATGCCCGTAGAACCTCGGGCTTACGAGCCTCTTTGTGGCTAGTAGCGTGCCTCCGCAAGGGGGAATGGCAATTAACCAAGGTGAATGGAATGTCTCACAGTGGGATAACTTATCGGACTCAAAGGTGGGTATCAGATACCCCCCAGTGGGGACCTGCTGAAAGACGTGTTACTTACCATCGCCGAAGGGACTTTAGTACCGACTCTTATGCTCCCTGCGGCATTCCTCTCATCCGGACCTGGCCCGCTGCGGCCGTTGGAACACCGGCTCTCGGTAGTCGGCGCATGGAAGGCTAACTATGGCTTGTGTACTTCTGTTCACTGATGAGCCCATCCTCGCGAAGGGCTTCGTCGCCGTTGTATCGTCCGTGCCCGGATTCGAGAACGTCTCCGTGTGCCACACGACTGCGGAACTCGCAGGAACTGTCCCAACACTTAGACCGGACGTCCTCCTCATTGACCTGACTCCCGAGGTGACGTTCGGAATCCTCACCCAGCTGCAGCGCGATATCCCCAACTGCCGCATCATCCTATGGGTCCGCACCATCTCCACCGAGCTGGCCTATCAGGCCATGGAGCTCGGTGTGCGCGGCGTCCTTCGCAAAACCCTCGGCCCCGAGCT
The DNA here is from genome assembly GCA_963841635.1 of Bryobacterales bacterium. Lineage (GTDB taxonomy): Bacteria > Acidobacteriota > Terriglobia > Bryobacterales > Bryobacteraceae > DASWZN01. The sequence continues at coordinate 3,290,770 of CAWJDO010000002.1, read as the reverse complement.
TCTGATCAAGTGTCTGAGCAAGGTCTGCGAAGGCGAGCTCTGGTTCGACAAGAGCCTCACCGCCAGCTTCCTTTCCGCCAAGATGGTGGCTCTGACCAAGCGGGAGAGCCAGTTAGTGGCCCTGCTGTCGCAGGGTCTCAAGAACAAGGAGATCGCCAGCACCCTCCAGATCTCCGAAGGCACCGTCAAGGTTTACCTTTCGCGTCTCTTCCAGAAGGTGGGCGTCAAGGATCGCTTCGAGCTCGCGCTTTACGGTTTGAAAAACCTGCAGAATATGGCGGGAGATACACCCAACGACGGCGCGCCGCCCAGGATGTTAGGTCGAAGCCGCAACCCGGCCCACGCCCAGTGGCTGCGCTCGCTGGTCATGGAGAAGCCTGCCGACCGGGCAACCGAGCAGGTTCCTTTCTGGACTCCGCGTTCTTAGTTCGTCAGTTCCGCTAACGGACTGTTTCGAGGCCAGGCGCCGAGGTTATCCGGCGCCTGGCCATGCTCCCCTGGCTGGCGTCGTCTCAGCACCCCCTGCGTCGGAACGTCGATTTCCGCTACAATTCTCTGAACAAGGAATCTTGGGCGATGGAGATTCTGTCCCTCCAACCTCGCGCGACCGGGACTTTGCCGCACAAGGCTGCTGGTACTAACCCCATTTTCACCTCGCTCCCCCCACAGCGATCGATAGGATGGCCCGGCTTTGCGATCTCTCTGGTTTTACACGTACTGGGCGTACTATTAGTACCGCCGTTAACGATTGTTCTTACCGACGAATCCGACCAGCAGGCATGGATGCGTCACATGAAAATTGTAGACACTCTCCGGATTCGGGTACCCGAGCACTTATATGTTGCCTCTTCGGGCCTGCCCGTCCCGCAAAAGGTACTACTGGCGCCTTCCGTCCAGCTTCGGGAAGCGCCGCCGGCGCTTGCCGCCGGTCGCCTCGCTCCGAAGGAAGCGCCAAAGAGGTCGTCCCGGCGTCACTTCGAGCTGCCCCGCCTGCCTCGCCGCACCGACACCACCCAGACCATCCTGCAACCCCAGTTTGCCCCCGATAAGACGCCGCCCCTCGCCACACGGCTTCCGGAGGTTTTCTTCTGGGCGCCGCGGAAGGAGCTACCGCGGTTCGTCAAGCCGTTCGTCGAGCCCGGGCATCAAGCAGAGCCGGCCAAGCCGCGCCTGCTCGACGCGCCTCCCGCGCTGGCAATTCCCGTTTCAGAACCGTCTGCGGCGCCTCTCCCCGGAATCCCCGACTTCCTGGAAGCGTTCCGGCTCTCCACGCCGCCCGCGTTGCCCATTCAGGCGTCCCAGCCCCAGAACGGCGCCCCACAGACCGGCGTCTCGGCGGATCGAACGTCGGGCGATCCTACCACCTTGCTTTCGCTCGCCGTCGATCCTCAGCGCATGCGTGAGCTTCTGGCTGTACCTCCCGGCAATCAGCTCGGCCAGTTGCCGGAAGGCGGCGCTACAGGCGCGGCCGCGCTAACGGCGGCTTCCGGTCAGGCCGGCGGAAACACAGGTTCAGGCCCAGGCACAGGACCAGGCACAACCGCAAAGCCGGCCGAGTCAACCGCCGCAGCCACGCCGGCTGAACCCTCAGCCGCCGAAGCCGCTGCCGCGGCCACGGCCGCCTTGCGCGCCATGGCTCTCGCCGCCGCCGAGTCCACGCGTATCGTCAACCCCTCCGGCGGGGTTTTCGACGTGGTGGTTCAGTCGAACGGCACGGAGGGCTTCCCGGAGAGCGCCGGAGTGCTTTCCGGTAAACCGATCTACTCCGTCTACGTGCGGGTGGGCGGCGGACACGACTGGCTGCTCCAATACTGCATTCCAGGCGAGGAGGAAAACGGTGCGCAGGTGGACGGCTACGTGGTCCGCCTGACCGCCGCCGCGCCCCTCACCGCGCCCTATGCCCGCGTGACCATGCGGCCACCCGTGAGGCCGCGGCCCGGCCACCACGTCATGGTGCACGGGTACGTCACGGCCGAAGGCCGCTTCCGCGACTTGAAGGTGCTTTCCGCCAGCGTCGAGAGCGAAGCCGAGATGGTCGAAGCCGTGCTCGAGAAGTGGGAGTTCCGCGGGGCGAGCCGCAACGGTAAGCCCGTCGAGGTCGAAGTCCTGCTGGCGATTCCCGCCGAGTAAGCGGCCGCTCTGCGGCCCTGACCTTCTACTCGTCTTCCGGAGGAGGCGCGCCCGGTTCCTCGCCCAGATCCTCGGTGCGATTCTCGAACCGCGTACAGTGCTTCAGGAAAACCATCTTCACGATGCCGGTCGGTCCGTTGCGCTGCTTCGCCAGGATCAACTCGGCGGCGCCGCGCAAGTCCTGGCGTTCGGGCTTGTAGACCTCGGGGCGGAAGATGAACCCCACCAGGTCCGCGTCCTGCTCGATCGCGCCCGAATCGCGCAGGTCGCTGAGCTGCGGCCGGTGGTCCCCCTCCTGCCGGATCTCGGGGGCGCGGCTCAGCTGCGAGAGCACCATCATGGGAACGTCGAGTTCCTTGGACAGCAGCTTGAGCCCGCGCGAAAGAGCGCTGATCTCCTGGTTGCGGTTCTCGGAACGCCCGCGGCTGCTCATCAACTGCAGATAGTCGATGACCACCAGGCCCAGGCCGTGCTGCTCGGCTTTGAGCCGCCGCAGCTTGGCGTGGATGTCCATCAGGTTGGCGCCCGAAGTGTCGTCGATGAACAGCGGCGCGGCCGAGATGGCCGTGGCCGCCGCCGAAAGCCGCGCCCGCTCTTCGCGGCTCAGGAAGCCGGCGCGAAATTTCTGGCCGTCGATGCGCGCCGTGGCGCACAACAGGCGCGTGAGCAGCGACTCCTTGGTCATTTCGAGCGAGAAGATCGCCACCGGTCTCGGATCCTTGGTGGTGGCGACGTGCTGCGCGATGTTGAGCGCCAGCGCGGTGTTGTGGACGCAGACATCGTTGGCGATGAAATTGTGCGTTTCCGGAATGGTGAGATCGTATACTTGCTGGCGGCCCAGGTATTCGATCGAGGCGATCCGGTCCCAATATAAGTCACTGGAAGCGAGCGCACTCAACTCGCCCGAGTCCAGCGCTTCGGCGAAGCGGGCGAGATGGCCGCGCGACATGCTGCGCCGGTTAGCGTGCAGGTTCAGGCCTTCACCATCCATTCCCATCCGGCGCCCCACCTCGGCCCAGGACAGCCCGCCTTTGGCATGCTCGATCCGCGCCCAGACCTCCCTCGGAAGCAGATCCCGATTGCTGTGCGGCCTTTTGGTGTCGATTGCGGCCAGCACGCGCTCCATCTGCCGCTCTTTGCCGAAGATCCCGATCCTCGATGCAAAAGTGCGAATCGACTCGGCATGGGTAATATCAAGCTGCCACGCCGTTCTCCGCTCGCCAGCGTACAAAACGGCCCGTCGCCTGAGCGATGCGATGATACCGAACCGAAGCAGCAGGTGCTGCACTTGGCGCGCCAGCCGTTCGGAAACCGAAGCGATGCCGAGTTGCGCTTGGCCCGTCGCCAACACGGTGGCCCACCCGTCGGTGGCGAACAACCGGTTGAGAAAGACCGCCACCGCCCGCTCTCGGCTCCGAAACACCACCTCCGGAACGAATTTGAACCGCGAGGCTTTGCCCCACAGTCCCAGGGACTCCAGCCACAGGGTGAGCGAATTCTTCGCGTTGTGGCTCACCGCCACCGCGGCTCCCTCAAACAACTCCTGCTCTGAAGCACCCAGCGCGGCCGCCAGCCGCCCTGCAGTATCTCCAACCGGAACCGTGCGAGCTTGCTTCCATTGGCAGACTAGCGAAGCGCTGACTCCCAGCTCGATGGCCAGGCTCCGATCCGAGCGCCCCTCTTTTCTGAGCGCATCGGCAAGGTTCGCCGCGAAGCGAACGCGCTTCTCGAAGACCACTTCCGCGTCCTTGGCCACGCACACCGTAGGCGACCGCGTCCCGCCCGAATCCTCGACACGCGCCTCCACACCGCCGAACGAGTGAACGCACTCGATGAACTCGTCACGGAGCCTTGGATCGGAATTGGTGAACTCGGGCGTGCTGTCTGTCAGGCATCCGTCGCCCAGCAGGTAGCCCAGCAGCTTGGCGCGGTCGTCGCTCAATTCCTCGCTGCCGAATACGGGCATCCTGCGCGGAACCGCAACCACGTCGCCCGGTTGCAGATCCTCGAGCTTCTTCCACCCATCGAAGGTCAGGAAAGGATGAGTCAGCGTGGTATCGACAGACCGGCCCAGCCGTGTGCGTACGCGAAACACCGGTTTCACGCCGTCGTCCACATACGCTTCCGGAGACGTCCGCCGCAGCCGCCCGTCGTTGGTCAGGGTCAGCAGCTCGCCGCGGCGCTCCTTGCAGATCTGTTCGATCGTCCGGACCGATCCGTCAGCCAGGACGATCTCCGAATCCGCGGCCAGGCACTTCCCCATCGACGGCCGCGCCGCCAGGATGAAGAGCTCGCCGCCGTGCAGGCCACCGGTCATCTCGTCCAGCTTCGGAAACCCCGTGGTGATACCGTTCAGCCGCGTGCTGGGGTCGAGCAGGGCGTTGATTCCGCCCTCGTACTGATCGATGATCTGCCGCGGGTTCATCAGCGCGGCTTTGGCGCCGAGGTCGCTGATTTTGAGCAGCGATTCCTCGGCGCCCGCGAGGATGTCCTCCGGCTCGTCCTGGCCCAGCAGGCACCGGTCGATCAACTTTTGTGACGCAAAAATAATGCGGCGCAGAACGGACTTCTCGCGCACGATGCGGACGTAAGCGTCCACATTGGAGATGCGCGGCAGGCCGTCGTCGAGCGAGATCAGGTAGGTCAGCCCGTCGCAGGACTCCGACTCGTTGTGCTTCAGCAGCTCGTTGTAGACCGTGACGCGGTCGATCCGTTCGCCGCGCTCATGCAGCTCCCCCATCCGATTAAAGAGGATGCGGTGCTTCTCGAGCGCGAAGTCCCCGGCCTCGATGGCGCCCGCCACCTGAACAAACTGCGAGTCGTCCAGCAAAATCGAACCGAGGACGAAGCGCTCGGCGTCCAGATTGACCGGAAGGCCCTTATCGAGGATGATGTCGGAGGCAGCCATCGGCAGGCAACTGTTCCATTAAATAGGGCTTAGATGCGCGGTGCAAGCGAAATTTCTCTCATGGTTTCTGACAGGTACGCTGTGTACGGAACGGTGCAAAACCTGTGCTCCCGATTTCCTCAGTCCGCACCCCTCCGAACTCCATGAAGAGCAAGGTGCTCGGCGCGTCCGCCCCTTTACGTTTTCCTCAGAAATCGCGCAAACAGAACCCTCCTAAAATGTTTGTACACCAAAATGATTCTGAAGGGAAGGGGCTAGAAAAGACCATGCGGCGCCCACCTGTCACGCCCACCGCCCGGTGGTGCTCCCAGTCCGCCACCAAGAAGGCCCGCGCCGCCTTACTCGCGGCCTTACTCCTCTCCGCCCTGAAGCTCCTCCGGCAGAAATTCCGGCGGGAAATCCTGGAAGCACACCGGTCTTGAAAAGCGCAGAATCGCCGCCGTGCCGACGGAAGTGAAGCGCGGATCGGTGGTGGCCGGGTACGGGCCGCCGTGCTGCATCGCCGCGCAGACTTCAACCCCCGTCGGATATCCGTTGAACAGCAGCCTGCCCGCCTTGCGCGCCAGCAGCGCGACCAGCGCACGATTCTCGCGCAGGTCCTCCACCGTGCCGTGAATCGTGGCTGTCAGGCTGCCCTCCAGCTGACGCGCGAGTTCCAGCATCTCGGCGGCTGACTGGCAACGAACCAGTACGGTCGAAGGCCCGAACACTTCCTGCCGCAGTTCGTCCTGTTCGAGAACCGTCGCGGCGCTGGTATCGAAAAGGACCGGCCAGGCTTCCATCGAAGCCTTCGGGCGGCCCGTGCACGCGGCCACCCCACGGATCGATTCGATGCGCTGGACCGCCTGCCGGTACGAATGCTCGATGGCGGGGGTCAGCATGGCCCCCGGCACGCTTCGAAAGAACCTGTCGCCCAGTCCTAGGACGAACCGTTGCAGCGCGGGGCTCTGGACCGCGGCCACCAGGCCGGGACAAGTGCAGAACTGCCCGACGCCGAGGTTGACCGATTGAGTCAAACCCTCCGCAATCGCTTCGCCGCGTTCCGCAAGCGCTCCCTCCAGAAGGAACACCGGGTTCACGCTGCCCATTTCGGCGAAGAACGGAATCGGAACGGGGCGCTGAGCCGCGGCGTCGAACAGCGCCCGGCCCGCGCGCAGCGAGCCTGTAAAGGCGCCGGCCGCAATCTTCGGATGCCGCACCAACTCGAGACTCACTTCCGCGCTGGAGCCTTCGAGCATGGAGAAGATTCCCGCGGGCAGGCCCAGCGCGGCCACCGCCTTGGCCACCGCCTTGGCCACCAGCGCCGATGTCCCCGGATGCCCGGGATGCGCCTTCACCACGACGGGGCAGCCGGCCGCGAGCGCCGAGGCCGTATCTCCCCCCGCCACCGAGAACGCCAGCGGGAAATTGCTGGCGGCCCACACCGCCACGGGACCAATCGGGATCATCGTGCGTCGCAGGTCCGGTCGCCGGGCGGGTTTTCGATCCGGCAGAGCGGGATCGATCCGCACGTCTTTCCAGGAGCCCTCGCGCACCAGATCGGCGAACATCCGAAGCTGGTTCGTCGTTCGCGTCCGCTCGCCGGTGAGACGCGCCACGGACAGCGCGGTTTCCACCTCGGCCCGCCGAATCAGTTCGTCGCCCAGTTCCTCGATCTCCGCTGCGATCCGCTCCAGCAGCGCGCCAATCCGCGACGGCGCCAGCGCCGCGTAGAATTCCAGACAATCATCGGCCCTTGTCGCGGCGCGATCGACCTCAGCGGGCGTAGGGTCCTTGTACGTGTACTCGATCATTGACCTTGCTCCACCGTGTTCGTGAGCGATCCAATGCCCTCGATCCGAATCTCCACACGGTCTCCGGCAGCCAGAGTAAACGAATCGGGCGGAACAATGCCGGTCCCGGTAAGAAGGAAGCTGCCATTCGGGAACGAACACTCCCGGTACAGAAACTCGACCAGCTCTTCGAGCCTGCGCTTCATATCGGACAGCATCGCGTCGCCGGTGAAAACGGCCTCTCCCGCGCGCCGTATGGTCAGGTGGATCCCCGTCGATGGCGCCAGCGGCTCGCGAGAAACCAGAATTGCCGGACCCAGCGCGCAGCACCCGTCATAGGTCTTCGCCTGCGGCAGATACAGCGGGTTCTCGCCTTCGAGGTGACGCGAGCTCATGTCGTTGCCGATGGTGTATCCCAATATCTTTCCCTTGGGCGAGACAAGCAAGGTAAGCTCGGGCTCGGGAACGTTCCACTTCGAATCGCGCCGGATACGGACGGGGGATTCCGGCCCCACCACGCGGTGCGGAGTGGCTTTCATGAAGAGCTCGGGGCGCTCGGCATTGTAGACGCGATCGTAGAAATCGCCTCCGCCGGCGCTCTGCGCCTCGGCCATCCGCGCGGACCTGCTGCGGTAGTAGGTGACACCCGCCGCCCACACTTCCTGCTTCTCGATGGGAGCGAGCAGCTCGTGTGGAATGGGCTCGGCGACAGCGGCGCTGGCGGCCAGTTCTTCAACGTATTCGAACAGGTCCTCTCGGGTGGTGATCCCGTTGGCGGCCTGCGCGGGCACCCGTACAGCCAGGCCCGGCGCGGTCCCGACCAACCAGGCCGAAGGAGTGCGGTAGAGGAGCGCCATGGTTAAATCCTATAAGATTCACGGCCCGCCCGTTCGCATGAGAAACAGCGCCCGCTCTCCCCACTACCGTCTGATTGCCTCTCTTTCGCACGCGCAGCGCCGCCGTCTTCGGCATTGACGCGCACCTCATCGACGTCGAAGTGGACATGTACCCGGGCGGACAGGCCCGCGACTTCGTCACCGTCGGGATGCCCGACACCGCCGTGCGCGAGAGCCGCGAGCGCATCAAAAGCGCGATGATGAACTCCGGCTTCGGCTATCCCAACAAGGCCGTGACCATCAACCTGGCGCCCGCGGACCTGCGCAAGGAAGGCGCGGCTTTCGATTTGCCGATGGCGCTCGGCATCCTGGGCGCGATGGGAGTGGTGCGGCACTCCGAAAACTGGCTGCTCACGGGGGAATTGTCGCTCGACGGCGGGATACGCCCGGTGCGCGGGGCGCTCTCGATGGCCGTTTGCGCGCGGCGCGAGCGGATCGCGAATTTCGTCGTGCCGGCGGACAATGCGGCCGAAGCCGCCGTGGTCGAGGGCGTGAGCGTCTTCGCCGTCAGGCATCTGGCCGACGCGGTGGCGCTGCTCAATCAGCCGGAGCGGTTCGTTCCCGTGGACTGCGGCGTCCCCGTGGTAGCGGAGCGGGATACGGCCGGCCTCGACTTCCGCGACGTGCGCGGACAGACCACGGCCAAGCGCGCGCTCGAAGTCGCCGCGGCCGGCGGGCACAACGTGCTCATGATCGGCCCGCCGGGCTCGGGGAAAACGATGCTGGCCAAGCGGCTGGCGGCCATTCTTCCCCGCCCCGCGTTCGCGGACGCTCTCGAAACCACGCAGATCCACAGCGTGGCCGGAATCCTCGCCAACGGCACGGGTCTGGTGGCCGAGCGCCCCTTCCGTGCGCCGCACCACACCATCTCCGACGCCGGCATGTTGGGCGGCGGCAGCGGCATCCCGCGCCCGGGCGAAGTGAGCCTGGCGCACGGCGGCGTCCTGTTCCTCGACGAGCTTCCGGAGTTCCCGAGAAACGTGCTCGAGCTTCTGCGGCAGCCGCTCGAGGACGCAACGGTCACTCTGGCGCGCGCCGCCATGACGCTCTCCTTCCCCGCACGCTTCATGCTGGTGGCAGCTATGAATCCGTGTCCGTGCGGATATTATGGCGACCCCACGCGCGAATGCCGCTGCACGCCGGCCATCATCCAGCGCTACCTGGGCAAGATCAGCGGGCCTCTGCTCGACCGCATCGACCTGCACATCGAGGTGCCCGCGGTCCCGTACAAAGAAATGCGCGCCGACGCCCAAGGCGCCACCTCCGACCAAATGCGGGAAAGGATCGAGCGCGCCCGCACGGTGCAGCACGCGCGCGGCCACGTCAATTCCGAGCTTCCGCCGCGCCTGCTGCGCAAGCTGTGCAAGCTGGACGACGCGGGCGAGCGCACCCTCGAACTGGCGATGCGCAAGATGGGCCTCTCCGCCCGCGCCCACGACCGCATTCTGAAGGTGGCCCGCACCATCGCCGACCTGGATGCATCCGAGTGCGTTTCCGCCAAGCACCTGGCCGAGGCGGTGCAATACCGCAGCCTGGACCGAAGTTACTGGAGCTGAGGGGGAGGCCGCGGTGGGTTCGATTTTTGGGCTTTTATTGAAAACGCTGGGCTTATGGGTTCGTTCGGTCATTCTTCGGTTCGGCGCCTGAGGCGGGTCGGAGGGACGTTGCCTCCGAGCGAAGCATAGCGCGGGGGCCGGAGTGGCAGGCGGGCGAATGCGGCGATGTGGTTGAGGGGTAGGGAGAAGGAGTTTTGCGATGGTGGTGACCGCTGGGGCCTCTATCGATTCGTGTCCAGGAAGCACTGGCGCTGGGCCAAGCCGGGCCCTCGAAAGACTGATCGTGTGCGCAATCCGGGTTACACTGCTCCCGATCCGTGTCCCTGCCATAATTCACTGAGCGGGAGAAGGGCCCTTGCATCCATCACCCTACATGCTTGCCCTGCGTTATGCCGCAGCGCTCTGTCTCGTGGTCTACCTGGTTCGCCAAGTGAAGAAACCTGACCGCTTTGCGGGACGATTTTTTGCGTGGCTGATGAACGGCAGCCATGCGCCGCTTACTGACTGGGCGTTTACCCATCTGGAGATTCCCGAAGGCGCGACGGCTATGGACGTGGGCTGCGGCGGAGGACGGACGATCAACAAACTCGCGGCGAAGGCGGCACAGGTCTACGGGATCGATTATGCTGCCGGAAGCGTCGCCGCTTCGCGCGCGCACAACAAGCGGCTGATTGCAGAAGGACGGGTGCATGTGGAGCAGGCTTCGGTGTCGCGGCTGCCGTTTGCGGATGATCAATTCGATCTGGTGACGGCAATTGAGACGCAGTATTATTGGCCGAATCTCCAGAGCGACATGAAGGAGATATTGCGCGTGCTGAAGGCGGGCGGGCGGCTGATGGTGGTGGCGGAGAGCTACAAGGGCGCGCGCAACGATGCCATGATCGGACCGGTGATGAAACTGCTGGGCTCATCGCGCTTGAGTATGGACGACCACCGCGCGCTGTTTCTGGCAGCCGGATATGAGGGCGTGGAGATCGCGGAAGAACGGCGGCGGGGGTGGATCTGCGCGATCGGCACCAAGTGAGTTCGCTACTCTGAATTGGCCCCTTTCGATACTCTGATCTGGCCCCACCTGTAAACCGCAAACCGTGTATCTTGTTTCGGGCTTCCAAAGCCCGGAAGGAAGGACGGTTTGGAGAACAGGAGAGCCAAAGTGGAACTATACGAGCAGATCCGGCGGGAGTACGAGCATGGGGCCGGAACGATCCGAGCGGTGGCCCGGAAACTGGGGGTACACCGGCGAGAGGTGCGGAAGGCGATGGCCAGCGCGATGCCTGCGGAACGCAAAGTTCCGGAACGCGAGCGGCCGAAGCTGGCGCCGGCGATCCCGTTTATCGACGCGATCCTGGAAGCCGACCGCAAGGCGCCCAGAAAGCAGCGGCATACGGCACACCGGATCTGGATGCGGCTGCGCCGCGAGTTGCCCGAAGCCGAAGTGGCGGAATCGACGGTTCGCCGGTATGTGCGCGCCCGAAAGGCAGCCATGGGTCTGCTGGGGCATGAAACGTTCGTGCCGCAGTCTTACCAGTTCGGTGGCGAGGCGCAGGTGGATTGGTACGAAGGCTGGGCCGAGTTTGACGGCGAGGTCCGCAAGACTTACGTGTTCTGCTTGCGCAGCATGGCCAGCGGCGGCGCCTTTCACCGAGCTTATCCGCACGCCACCCAGCAAGCGTTTCTGGAAGCGCACGAGCTGGCTTTCGCCTATTTCGGCGGCGTGTTCCGCGTTTTGCGTTACGACAACCTGAAGAGCGCCGTGAAGAAGATCCTGCGCGGCCATCAACGGGAAGAAACCGCGCGGTTCATCGGTTTTCGCTCGCACTGGGGATTCGCCTCGGAGTTCTGCACGCCCGGCGAGGGGCACGAGAAAGGAGGCGTGGAGGGCGAAGGAGGCCAGTTCCGGCGGAACTATCTGGTGCCGGTGCCGAGCGTGCAGCACTTGGAGGAGTTGAACCTGCTGCTGGCGGCGGGATCGCGCCAAGAGCAGAACCGGGTGATCGCGGGCCGCGCACAAACCATCGGCGCGGGGATGATCGCCGAACGGGAACATCTTCTGCCTCTGGCCGTGGAGGGCTTCGATCTGGCCTCTTTGCATTTCCCGGAGATCAATGCCAGCGGGTGCGCGAAGGCGCTGACGAACTTCTATTCGGCGCCACTGCCGGTGGGCACTTCAGTCCAGGTAAAGGTCTACTCGGCGTACGTGGAGATCTGGTATCAGGCCAAGTGCGTGGCCCGGCACGAACGCTGCTATGGGCGGCATAAGAAGGTGCTGGAACTGGAGCATTACCTGGACGCGCTGACGAAGAAGCCGGGAGCCCTGGCCGGATCGACGGCACTGGAGCAGTGCCGCGCGCAAGGACGTTGGCCCGCCAGCTACGACCGGTTTTGGGGAGTGCTGAAGGAGCGGGAGGGCAAGCAGGCCGGAACGCGAGCCATGATCGACGTTCTGCTGCTGGGCCGCGAATATGGCGCGGGGCCAGTGCGGCGAGCGGTGGAAGAGGCGTTGGAACTGGGCTGTTCGAACGTAGGGGCGATCCGCTATCTGTTGAACGTCCCTAGCCCGGAGCAGCGGCCGGTGGCCAAACAGGTAGACATCGGGGTGCTGAGCCGTTATGACCGGCCGCAGCCGAGTCTGGAGGACTACGAACGGTTACGGCCGAACTGGGCGGCGACGGAGGTGATCCAATGAGCGCCACCAAGCCGGTCCTGCAGGCGGCGATCCAACAGTACGCCAAACAACTGCGATTGCCCACGCTGGGCGATCAGTTTGCGCGCCTGGCCGAAGAAGCGGTGAAAGAGAAGCAATCGCATCTGAGTTATCTGGAGGCGCTGCTGGCAGCGGAAGTAGAGGAACGCGACCACAGGGCGATGGCGCGGAGGATTCAGGAAGCGCACTTCCCGGCGGTGAAGACGATGGAGGAGTTCGACTTCCAAGTGGCGCCGCATATTTCCGTGGCGGTGATGAGGAATCTGAGCGAGGGCGGATATCTGGCGCGCAAGGAGCCGGTCATTTTTCTGGGAGAAACGGGGACCGGGAAGACGCACTTGGCCACCGCGTTGGCGGTGGCCGCGTGCCGGCAGCACAAGCGGGTGCGGTTTACGACGGCGGCGGAAATGGTGACCGAGCTGATCGAAGCCAAGAACCAGTTGGAGCTGACGCGCGTGCGGAATCGCTGGACGCGCTACGACCTGATCGTGATCGACGAACTGGGTTACGTGGTGATGCCGGATGCCGCGGCGGAGTTGCTGTTTCAGGTCATCGCGGGACGCGCCGAGCGAGCGGCGGTGATTGTGACAACGAACTTACCCTTCTCCGAATGGACCACCAAGTTTCCCAATGCGCGGTTATGCAAGGCGATGTTGGACCGGTTGACGGACCAGGCCAACATTATCGAGACCGGGGACGAATCCTACCGGTTCCGGAGAACGCTGGCGAAGAAAGGCGGCAAGGCATGAACCGCCGGCAGTGGTATTACGCGCACCTTCGTTGGGCCGTGATGGTGGAGGGCAAAGAAGGGCTACGCCAGTGGGAGGAGGCGGTCCACATCTTCCTGAGTGAGGATCGCGATACGGCATTCCAGCGGGCGTTGGAGATCGGCCACCAGGCCGAACACAGCCATGATGAGGGGCGGCGGTGGGTGGAAAGCAGGCTGGCCCAGGTTGTGAAGCTGGATTGTCTGGGCGCCAATCAGACGGAGTTTCAGGTCGTACTGGGATCGAGCAGGGCGACGGAGCGTTTGCCGTTTGAACACACGTTCGATCCGGAAGGGAGCGAGCCGGAGTCGCCATTTTAGCGACCACCGGGCGGAGAGGCAATGCCGGAATCAGCCGAGCTAGGGGGCGGCGACGGCGAACCGTTTTGGCCCTAACTCCAGTCGCCCTACGGGCTCCTTCCGTCAGGGCCAAAACGGGAAGAATCAGGCAAACACAGGTGGGGCCAAATCAGAGTATCAAAAGGGGCCAAATCAAGTTGACAAACGCACCAAGCCAGCCGCGTAGTTGGCGCCTCGGCGGCAGACCATCCCATTAGCCAACTTCGGCGGGGAGGCCAGCCCCTCGTAGCGGATCGAGCGCGCCCGCACCGTGCAGCACGTGCGCGGCCACGTCAATTCCGAACTTCCGCCGCGCTTGTTGCGCAAGCTGTGCAAGCCGGACGAAGCGGGCGAGCGCACGCTCGAGCTCGCGATGCGCAAGTAGGCCTTTCCGCCCGCGCCCACGACCGCATTCTGAAGGTCGCGCGCACCATCGCCGACCTCGACGCTTCCGAGTCCGTCTCGGCCAAGCACCTGGCCGAGGCGGTGCAATACCGCAGCCTGGACCGGAGTTACTGGAGCTGACCTTGAGCGATGAGCCGGCGACCTATGCCTGGTCCCGCTATTCCTCGCCTACGTACAGCCCCATCTGATAGTGCAACATGAGGCCGTCGCTTGTTGCCGCAATGACGTCCGACTGCTCATTCGTATACCCAAGCTGCGCAAAGCTCGTAGCATTGGTCGGAAGAATCAGGCCTCTCCAGGATACGTCAGTACCCCGGCCATCCGCGTGAACCGAGCGAATGTAGTACGGGCTTTGCGGGTATGACTCCTGGATCGGGATCTCCTGTAGATATCTCTGCAGAAGAATCTGCGTGCTCCCGTCAATCATTCTGATCTCCCGCGCCGTATATCCCATCGGCCACTGTTCGCCGGCGCCGACCGCCGGGAAGGCGAAGATGCCCTGAGCGGCTCGCGAGTCGTCGATGCGGTAAAACTCTGCGTTCACGCCGTCAACGGTACGCGAGTAGCGGATGAAGCCATCCCCGCCCGAATAAGCAATTGGCAGCAGTTGCGTCAGCGTCGTGTTGACCGTGGAAGGGTTCGGCACGGAACCAACCAGGGTGAGGCCGGTTGCGTCGATTCGATAGACATAGAAGCTGCTTCCCGGAATGTCGACGATCAGATAGGCCGACGTCTTATCGGCGAAGGCCAACCTCTGAAAGGTAACGACATGTTTCGCACCGCCGGGATTGTAAATCATAAAGCCAGACCCGCTGACCGCGGAGGATTCCCAGAGGAGCTGGAGTGGCGCCGACCTGGGTCCGGCCTTGACGATCCGGTAGGCGCTTACGGCGCCGTCGTTCAGGCGCAGCGCGCGCGTCTCGCCGCTGGCAGGATCATAATAGGGAACCAGCGTCCCGTTAAAACCAGTTCCCGAAGATACAACGTCCTGCGGGAGCTTATTCTGGTTGACTGTCCAGACGTAGTAATCTCCGGAAGGTTTGACGTTTACGATGTAACTTGACCGGTCCGAAGTCAGGAGCCCTGCCGCCTGTTGCGTGGGCACGTCTACCTTCCGCGTCTGCTTCAGGTTCTTTGGGCCAGGCACAAGACGCTTGGACAATGTGGCGTTCAGATTGAGGTGCCCCGAACCGTCGTAATCATCGGCGGAACCGCCCAGCTTAGGGCTCAGCCCGGGCTTGGTCGTCGCCACCTCGAAGCTGCGGTCGGTCACCCTGGCCACCGCGAAATTCTGGAGATAGCCAGCGCCCGGGAGGAAAACATCGTAGGGCAGATAGGTGTCGCTGAACGCAGCACTCGGATTGAATGGGACGGTGGTGAAGGGAGCGTATGGGGCTTGCGACGACTTAAGAGTGGCGGTCGTCGGATACTGATAGTACGCATTCTGGCTGTGGTTGTGGCCAGTGAATATGCCAATCACGTTGTAGTTCGCGATCGCCTTCCAGAGCTTCCAGTACGCCTCTATCCGTTGCGAAGCGGAGTACCAGTCGTTGGTCAGACAGAAATGATCGAAGCCAAAGTGCTGGTAGAGGATGACGGGCCGCCCGTCGGAAGCATAAGTCGCAAGATCGTTCGTGAACCACTTCAGGCTGTCGTCGGAGTAGTTATAGCTGGCATCGCATCCGGCGCAGACGCCCGCGCTGATGATGTGGACGCCGTCCCAGTCGAGTGAGTAGGCTCCGGTCGCATCGTAGCGGTTGGTCACTTTGCGGTCGCCGTTGGCATAGTCGGCGAAGATTCCCCAGTTCATGAGGTAGTTCAACACGGAGTTGTCATCCGTATCATGATTGCCTAAAGCCGGATAGATCGCATAGTGGAGCGGCAGGTCGTTGCTGAAGTTAAGGCCGGTGAGGAAGCTCATCTGGCCGAGTGTCCCGGTATAGGAATTGATCACGTCCCGATCGAAGAGCGCGGCAAATGCCCCGAGCTGCGCGCCGGCAATGCCATTGTAAGTGACGTTGGGATCGCCGCACTTTTGGCCACCTATACCGATCCCGCACAGAGTCAGATCGC
Source organism: Bryobacterales bacterium (assembly GCA_963841635.1). Lineage (GTDB taxonomy): Bacteria > Acidobacteriota > Terriglobia > Bryobacterales > Bryobacteraceae > DASWZN01. The sequence goes on along the minus strand of CAWJDO010000002.1, from coordinate 3,275,221 downwards.
CGCCGATCAGCAATCCTCTTGGGGGCGAGATCGGCTGCCCATAGCTTGCCGCCGTAGGCCAGACGTTGCCGGGCAACGCGTTGAGTTTGCGAACGAGTTGGATCTGGTTGCACAGGTCCATCATGCCGCCGATCTTGGTGCTGCCGGGAATCTGACAGCCGTCGTGTCGCGGGGTGGTCCAGGTCTCGTTCTTCAGGAGCCAGAAATAGTCGTCGGTCGGGGGTTTGCCCTTCAGTAAGCTCCATTGCAGTCCCGGCGAGTCATCATAGCCGTCAAAGGCACTGTGGACATCGGCCGTAAACGCGAAGGTGATATCGGTGGCTGCCGCCGGAACGTGAAGGGCAAGCCCGAGCACGCCCACCAGGGCGGCAGTCGGACAGAAATGGCCTCTGAGAATGGTCGCGAATTTCACTAAAGCCTCTTCCGGGGCTCAGGATCCGAGACTTGGCCTTAGGCCCCTCTGATGGATTGAACGCTAATTCAGTGTACCAGACGGCTTGGCGAATGTAACTGTCGCCGCCACTTACTCAGCAGTCTCGGAATTGGTCGGGCTCAGAGGTAGGCGCGGTCGGCTGGACTGATTTTCGCGTGGGAGCGATGGCGCAGGCAGCGTGAAAGGAGACGGCGCAGCCTGAGGTGGTGCCGCTAGGCAGGTGAGGTTGTCAAAGATCGGTCGGTTTCGAGCGCGCGGCAGGCGGTCCGCGCGGAGCGTGGATTAGCTGGTGTTTTGGGTGCATGGGAGGCGGAGGTTCAGCCATAGCAGGCTGGCTAGGTCGATGGCGCTGCGAACAGGATGCGCGCCGCGGTGCAGGTAACACAGCCGGTACAGCCGTTCGATGACCAGGGCCAGGGCAATCAGCAGCCAGTTCAGCAACATGCTGTTGGGATCGTGATGGCAGATGTGCTCCATGCCGTAACGATTCTTGCCGTCGTTGAAGCCCTGGTTTTCGATCTCCCAACGGTTCTTGGCCAGGCGGAACAGGTTGAAGCTTCCCACCTGCCGGCGCGGAAAGTCGGTGAGCCACTCGGCCTGGATCACGGTTCCATCCGGTTTGTACTGCCGATAGCGCAACACGCGCACCTGTTCCCACCCCAGGGTGGCCCAGGGCGGAAAGTCGTCGGCATCCCAGAGTTCCACGCGGTCGGCCCCGTAAAAAGAGACCGAGTGCGGAGGTTGGCCGTCGAAGAGCCGCGCCGCGGCTTGAGACAGTTCGGGAAGATTGCCCTTCAGTCGCGCCACCACCCGCAGGCCGAGCTGGCCGGCAGTGTGGAGAAAAGGGGCCGTGGCGAACTCTCCGTCGGCGACGACATACTGGGCGAAGCGTCTGCCGATGCGGGCCGTGGCTCGCTGGAGCAGGCGCTGCCCGGCGGCGTACTCGCTGTCTCCGGCCCCGTAGGGTTCTACATCCAGGGGAAGGGTGATACCCGTGCCGACCACGGTGAGCAGGGCGAAGTGGTGCAAGTGGCCATGCAAGGTCCCTTGACCGTCCTTGACGGGATGACATAGCGGGCAAGGTTCCTTCTGGGTATACCCGGCGCCGGTGCCGTCCAGAGCCAGTCCGATCAAACGAGTACACTCGAAAACCTTGTTGCGCTTGGCTTGGTGGATCGCCGAGCTGAGCGCGGCGCGCGTGGATTCCGGATCGAGACGCTCGGTGAAATAGGCCAGGGCGTCATCGCCAAAGGCCGTTCCGACACCCAGGCCGGGACGGGCCGGGGAATGCACCAGCCATTCCACGCGCAAGAAACTCCAGGCGCGCAACAGATGCGCGATGAGCAGCGACCAGACCAAGGCGGGCGCCGGAATGCGCGGTCGAATCCGGCCATCGCCGGGGTGCTGGAAATAGGACTTCAGGCCCAAACAATAGGAAGCGTAGTGCAGGATCTTCAGCGCGCTGGGTTCGCTCACCGGGGTTGCTGTTTCCGCCATAGCACCAGCAGTTCGGCGTTGGCCGCCAGCACTTCCTTGAGGGCCTCCTGAAACTCGCGGCCGGCCTCCACGCGGCGGCGCACCTGGTCGACCCACTCCTTGGGGATGCGTTCCACCCGTTTCTTGCCCTGGACCATGAAGGTCAACGACCAAGCCGGGTGCCCGGGGCCGCCGGAGGCGCAGTGGCAGGTTGGCTTACCGCAACGGGTGTGGCTGACGGACAAGGAGCCGGGCAGCAGTTCAGCCGGGAGTTGGAATTTGCGGAGGAGTTCGAACTTGCGCTGGCGGAGCCGGGAGGCCTGCTGGCCCTTGGGGCTGATCTCCATCTTGCTGTAATCATACAACAAGAAATAGGATAAAACAAGCCAAAACAATGAACGCGAAGATTGGAGTGGTGGCGCTGTGCGAACGTCCCCTCGGTCGCCCCAGCGGCGTCAAGGTCTTAGCGGGAACTCACTTTTTCAATTCCGAGACTGCTGCCACTTACTGGCGCTACACTGACGCCAATGGATTATAGGATGTTGCACATCACAGAGGACTCGAATTTCGACAATCCCGATACGCTCCCACAGCAACCCTTTCTTGTGAAGTGGCGCCTCCCGTGGCAGTGGACACTCCTGGATGTCGCTTGACCTCGGGCGTCCATATGGGCATCCAACGTTAGCCCTCGAGAAACAATACACACCGCGGTTTCGCAAAATCCACTATGTGGGCAGCGCAACGATCCACGAAGACAAGATTTCCTATGTGTTTCCGGCTGCGGGATGACGAACACTCGCGGCTTGTGGCCGATGGTCGGTAGGTCCCCGGGCTGGTCGGCGTCTCGAGAGATCCGGGTAGCGCGAGTTGGAACCAGGCCAAGGAGCGGGGAAGGACTAGTTTGAAGCCGGCCGCTACAATCCTGTGCAACGATTCCCCGAGTTCCCGGTGGATCTCGAAAAGCCGGGACCTGGGGCTCGGCACGCCACCCCCACGGCGGCGCTGGTACAGGATGTCCTGGCGATCCTCGGGCAACTTGCCGACAGGGGACAGGGCATCTATGTGATCCTCTACAAGGGTGATTCGCCTTCGGAGATCCTCTTCGCGGGGTGGTCCTGGGATTGAACGCGACGCCCTTTGACCTTTGCCCGGTCTCCTGGGATGACGCCGGGGCGGATTCCGCGGCAAGAGCCGCTATCGCTGGACGGGTCCGTTTTCGAGTGTAATCAAGCCGCCGAAAAGAGCGAGCGCGGCGGAAGTCTAGCGGCGGGAGAGGCGTCGGCCGAAGAACCCAATGGCCAGCAGCCCAAGTCCCGCGAACGCGATGGTCGCCGGTTCGGGAACCGCCTCCGTCGTCACCGAGATCGAGTAGTTGCGGGACAACAGTCCGTCCTGCACACTTCCCAAGACCATCGTCTGACCAACAGAGATGCCGACGTTCTCGGGGGATGGCAATCCATTGCCGAAGTAGTACATCAGCGCGCCGGTGACAGAGTCGCTAATAGAGACCGTGCCCGGGTTCCCACTGCCCAGCGTTGTGCCGCCGTCGCGGTATCCAAAGTAGAAATTCGAGCCTGTGATGGCAGCGGTACCCGCGACCAGACCGAAGGGATCCGTGTTGACGCCGAGCGTGGTGACCGTCTGCGTGGTGCCGATACCGACAATCACGAAATTGCCCCCCGTCAGCGTGTACAGAATCGGCGTGATCGACCGGCCGGTGGTATCGGCGTAGAAAGACCAGCTCAAGAGCGCACCCGAATCCGGAGTAAGCGGCGTCTCCAAGGCAAACGAACATCCATCGCAGGTGTCGATGTAAGTGCGCTCAATCACAGGATTGCCGATGGTGTCGCCGGACATAAAGCCCACGCCAAGCGCCATCACCCCAAGGGCGTTCGCGATCGCTTTCAAAGCCATTCTCAGCTCCTGTAGCCGGCCAGACACAAGTCCCGAACCTTAGCGCGGGGCTCAAGCCTGCGAGATCGAGTATACGCTAAGGACCGAGACTACAAGAGAAGTTTCTCTCATGTTTTAATCTAAGCATTCTCGTCAAACAGTACGTCAGGCATTGGGCCCCCCCCAAATGGGGGCCAAGCAGGTAGTTCTTGCACTTCCTGCTCGGGTCGTCGCTTTATCCCAAACTGGGGGTTCTGATAGGCGGCCTTTCGAGCCCAACCCGAACTCGGGGTGGATATCGGCGAGGACGATTTCGCACCGGACTTGAGCGGCGCGCTCGACGCCGCGGATCGGCTCGTCCCTCAACCAGAGGGCTGACCGGGTTCGAGTCCGCCAACTCCAAACGATGGGCCAGGAGTCCGGCCAGGCACCTGGCCGAGGCGGTGGAATAGCGGAGCCTGGACTGCGGTTACTGGAGGGGATCAACCGACCGACAGCCGGCGTCGCCTGGCCATGAGCGCGGCGACCGCCAACCCAAGTCCAAGCGTCCCCAGGGTGCCGGGCTCGGGCACGGTCTCGTAGGAGTGGCTGTCCGTCTCGAATGCGGCGCTCGAGGAAGACATCACGATCTCGGTGATCGAGCCTCCAACTGTATAGAAGTTCAGGTAGTCCGCGATTGTCTGATCCCCATTCCCCGGGTTGATCAGTGCGTTCCCCGCGAAGGTCCGGATCAGGCCCGCGTTGTCAAAGAAGGAGATGCTGTTATAGCTGTCCGGACTCGCCATGTACAGCCCGAAGTAACGGATCGGCTCGCTGAACGAGATCGTGACGGTGCCTGGCCTGTCGAGCGAGCCAATCGTCAGAAACGTGGTCGAGTCGGCCACTGGTGCCGCCCATTGGCCGGATACATTGCCCTGAACGAATGGAGAGTTTGCAGCCTCCCATGAGTACGTGGCGAGGCCATCGACATAAGGCGACAGCGTAGTTGCCAGGAGGTCATCGAAGCTGATTGTCATGGCGGCCGGTACGGCTGTGCAGAACCCGGCAAGCCCGCAACTCTGCCCACCATAGTAGAACCCTATGGTAGTCGCTGAGAGCGCTGGGACCAATGCGGCGATCATGAGTGCAAGTACAACTCTCACCAAAATGCGGGGATCCATGTGTGACGAGTCTATCGGCAGGCGGGGGCACTGTCAAGACATCAAAGCGGCGTTTCGTACCGGTACTCACACGACTCGGGAAACACGCCGCTAGCGGGCTTCGCCTTGCATGCGCTTCTCGCGCCGGCACCGGATCTGGCGGACCGCGTAAATGCGCCGTCCCTGGGTCTCGAAATAGGTGCGCATGAGGATCTCCCCCAGCAGGCCCGTGCAGAACATCATCAGGCCCGCCAGCAGTAGCAGACCCCCTGCCAGCATCATCGGTCCGTGCTTGAGAACCAGGTCGTCCCCGACGGTGAACTTCCGAAGCACCAGCCAGCCCAGGATGCCGGTACCCGCGAGAGTGCTCAGCAGGCCCAGGTTGCCGAACAGCTGCATCGGCCGCGTGAAGTAGCTCAGAAGGAACTTGATGGTGACGATATCGAACAGCACGTGCATGGTCCGCCCGAGCCCGTAGTGCGAGCTGCCGCTGGGGCGGACGATGTTCTGAATCGGCACCTCCGCGACACGCGCTCCGTAAGCGCTCGCCAGCGCCGGGATGAAGCGGTGCAACTCGCCGTACAGGTGAACGTCCTTGAGGATCTCGGCGCGGTAGGCCTTGAAGGTAGTGCCGAAGTCGTGCAGTTCGATGCCCGACACCCTGGCCATGATCCAGTTGGCGATGAGCGACGGCAGCCGCCGCGTGATTGCATTGTCCACGCGGACCTTGCGCCAGCCGCTGGCAATGTCATAGCCCTCGTCGAGCTTGGCGAGCAGGGCCGGAATGTCTTCGGGCGCGTGCTGCAGGTCGCCGTCCATCGAGACCACGATCTCGCCGGCGGCCTGATGGAACCCGGCGGCCAGCGCCGCGGTCTGGCCGAAATTACGCCGCAATTGAACGACCTTCAAATGCGCATCGGTCTCGGCCAGATTGGCGAGTAACTCGAAGCTGTGATCGGTCGATGCGTCGTCGACGAAGATGACCTCATACGGCCGCCCGACGGCGGTCAGGACCGTCGTGAGCCGGTCATAGAGCGGGAGCAAAGCCGGTTCTTCGTTGTGAACCGGGATGACGACGGAGATCATAGCGTTGATTCAAGTGTACCAATGCGCTCGTCGCTCGTCGCCTGTCGCTCGTCGATTCCGGAGGCTCTTCCCCGCTTCGCCCGTAACGACTGCCGATCGCGAAGCGCACGAATCCCACAAAGGATCGACGGGCGACGAGCGACAAGCAACGAGCGGGCCGCCGCAGGCGGCCCTTACAGCGTCGTCGAGCCCTCGCCCAGCTTGACCGACAGTTTCACCGTGCGCCCGCTCCGGAAGACGGTCAGTTCCATGGTGTCGCCCGGACGGTGGCGGCTCAGGGCGCGCGTGAGAGCATCGCGACCCTCTACCGCCCTGCCGTCTACGTTCATGATGAGGTCGCCGCCGGCCTCGATCTGGTACATCCCGATCACGACGGTGCGGGTGGCGCCATGCAGTCCGGCCCTTTCGGCGGGCGAGTCGGAATCCACCCTCACGATCAGCAGGCCGCCCTCCGCCGGCAGTTGCAGCGCCTCCGCCAGGTCGCCCGCCACGTACATCACCGAGACGCCCAGCCGCGGCGGAGCGAACTTGCCGCGCGCCGCGTATTCGTTGAGCATCAGTTTGGCGCGGTTGATGGGCAGGGCGAAACCGATGCCGATGTTCGACCCCGGACCGTAGATCGCGGTGTTGATGCCGATCACGTTGCCGTGCGAATCGAGCAGCGGTCCGCCGCTGTTGCCGGGATTGATGGCGGCGTCGGTCTGGATCATGTTCTCGAGCGTCCGCCCCCCTTCGTCCTGCAGGCTGCGGCCGAGCGAGCTGATCACGCCCGTGGTCAGCGTGCCCTCGAGGCCAAACGGATTGCCGATGGCCAGCACCTTCTGCCCCACCTGCAGCGGATCCGAGTCGCCCAGGTGGAGGAACGGCAGCTTCTTGCGCGGGCTGATCTGGATGAGGGCCACGTCGTTGGCGGCGTCGCGCGCCAGCACGCGGGCCTTGTATTTCGACTGATCGGTCAACGTGACTTCCACTTCTTCGGCCCCCGCCACCACATGGTTGTTGGTCAGGATCCGCCCGCTATCGTCCACCAGGAAGCCCGAGCCGGTGCCCTGTTGCGGAATGATTTCCAGAAACCAGTTGCGCCGGTAGACGGTGCTGGTGATGTTCACCACCGCCGTGTGCGAGCTGCGATAGATATCGATGTTGTTGGTCTCGTCCGTGCCCAGCCCGGCCGACTGAGCCACATCGGGGCCGGACCAGATCCGTCCCGAGGGCGCCCCGCCAAAATGGAACGGGCCCCAGCGCGCGATCGACGTGATGTAAATGAATGCGCCCACCAGCAGCGTGGCGAGCAACAGGCTCCGGTATCTCATGGCGAAACGCTCCCGCCGGGTGCCGCGATTTCGGCCAGCGCCCGGTAAACCTCCCCTACTTGCCGCAAGGTGTCTTCCTTTCGGCCCGATGTGTCGATGACGTAATCGGCGTACTTCCGTTTCTCCTCGAGCGGCATCTGGCGCCCGATCCGCGCCAGCGCCTCCTCGCGGGAAAGCCCACGGCCCATGGCGCGTTCGACCTGCTGCTCGCGCGTGGCCACAACCACGATGATCCTGGCGAAACGTTTGTAGCTGCCCGTCTCGATCAGAATCGCGGCCTCCATCACGGCGATTCCCGCCGGATCCCGGGCTTCGAACTCCTTCAGCATCTCCTCTTCGCGCCGGATCACCGGTGGATGCACCAGGCTGTTCAGCTTCGCGAGGCGCTCCGGCCGTTCGAACACCTCGGCCGCCAGCCTGGATCGGTCGACCGTGCCATCCCCGGCCAGCACACCCGCGCCGAACTCCCGAACCACCGCCTCGTACGCTTCCGCGCCCGGCATCAGAACCTCGTGCCCCAGCTCGTCCGCCTGGATAAGGTGGCAGCCGAGGTTGCTCAGCGCCTCCCCCACGAAGCTCTTGCCGGAGGCCAGCCCGCCCGTCAGGCCTACGCGAAGCATGCCTTCCCGAGCTCCCGCTCCGCGGCTTCGATCGTGTTCACCATGAGCATGGAAATGGTCAGCGGCCCCACGCCGCCAGGCACCGGCGTGTACGCGCCGGCCACCTCGACTACATCGATGGGATCGACATCGCCCACCAGCAGGCTGCCCTTGCGATCGAACTCCGCGAGCTTCGCGGCCGAATTCCTGAAGACGCGCGCGGCTTCCTCGCGGTCCGAAATGCGGTTGGTGCCGACGTCGATGACGGTCGAGCCCGGCTTGATGAAATCGCGCGTGATCAGCGCCGGCCGGCCGATCGCCGCCACCAGGATATCGGCCCGCGCGCAGACTTCGGCCAGGTTCGGCGTGCGCGAATGGCAGATCGTCACCGTCGCGTGTTGATGCATCAGCAACAGCGCGATGGGCTTGCCTACCAGGTCACTGCGGCCCACCACCACCGCGTGCCGCCCCGCGATGGGGATCTGGTATCGTCTCAGCAACTCCATGATCCCGGCCGGAGTGCACGGGCGCGGACCTGGCAGGTTGGCCGCCAGACGGCCCAGGTTCAGAGGATGCAAGCCGTCGACGTCTTTGTCCGGCGAGACCGCGAGCTGCACTTTCTTAGGGTCCATTTGCGGCGGCAAGGGGAGCTGCGGCAGGATGCCGTCGATGTCCGGCCGCCGGTTCAGGGCCTCGACCAGCTCGACGATCTCTTCGGTGGTCGCGGTAGCGGGCGGCGTCAGCTTTTCGCTATAGACGCCCAGCGCCTGGCAGGTCTTGATCTTGGTGCGTACGTAGATTTCCGAGGCGGGGTTGTTGCCCACCAGGATGACCGCGAGGCCTGGCAGGTGCCCGGCCGCTTTAAGCGCCTCGACGCGCGAACGGCACTCGGCCAGAATCTCGTCGCGAACCCGGTTCCCATCCAGAAGCATAGCCATTCAATAGGAAGGATAACAGGTTGGCCTTGTGGCCTTGTGGGGCAGGCGGTCGGCCTTTGTGGGGCAGGCGTCCACGCCTGCAGCAGGTCTCCAGACCCGCCCGAAGCCCGTCAGATTCGCTGTCCCAAGCGACATGCCCGCCTGGTCAACGGGATAGGTCTCGAGCGCGCGTGGCGAGCGGTGCCTCTCGCTGCTTTCAGCCCTTTCCCCTCTCGCCGCGGATGCGACGAACTGAATTTCGCAAGTCCCTCTCCAGACCCGCGCGTTCGCCTGGCCTTCTCCACCCCTGCCCACACCGGAGGGGACCGACAGGCCAGTTGGCGGCGCATTCGGGCGTGCTCGGACGGCCAGAGTCCTTTCTTTGCTATGCTTTTGAACCTTTTTAGTCCAGTCGTCCTGTAGGTTGTGTTACTATAGCTTTCTTCGTCACCCCGTTTGGGGAAACCAACGAGAGGAAGCCAGGGATGAGCAAGAAAGGCTCTTCGTTGTACGCCGACCAACGCATCGACCTGCCGGCTCTGCGCCAGCACAGGGGTATCTCGCTGAGGGACATAGCCGAGACGACCAAGATCAGCATTCGATTCCTGAAGGCGATCGAGGAAGAGGACTTCGAGCAGCTCCCCGGCGGGATCTACAATACAAACTACATCCGCCAATATGCCCGGGAGATCGGGTGTGAGGAAACCAAGCTGCTGGCCTACTATCGGTCGGTTTTCGAAGCGGCGTCCTGAACGACCCTGCAAATCAATTCCTTCCCCCGCCTAAACCTGAGCTCCTCCTCTGCCGATAAGGGTACTGAAGGGTGGAGGCAGCGCTCGATGAAGATCAATCAAAGCCCGATCGATTCGTCGGGAGTGTCGCAACTTGGCAAGACCAACGGCATCGGATCCGGCGGGGCGGGAAAGAACGGCCTGACCGGGCCGGATCGTGATCGCGTCCAACTCTCCGATTTGTCCGCTCACCTGATGGCGTCGTCAGACGGTGGTGCGTCCGCCCGCGCTGCGCGCGTCGCGCAGCTTTCAACGGACTTCCGTGCGGGGCGCTACCAGGTGGATTCGGTCGAAGTGAGCCGGCGGATGGTGGACGAGGCGATCCGGCAATGAGCCGTGGCGATCCGGCAATGAGCTGTGGCGATCCGGCAATCAGCCATGGCGATCCGGCAATGAGCCATGGCGATCTGGCAATGAGCCATGGCGATCCGGCAATGAGCTGTGGCGATCCGGCAATGAGCTGTGGCGATCCGGCAATGAGCCATGGCGATCTGGCAATGAGCCATGGCGATCTGGCAATGAGCCATGGCGATCCGGCAATGAGCTGTGGCGATCCGGCAATGAGCTGTGGCGATCCGGCAATGAGCTGTGGCGATCCGGCAATGAGCTGTGGCGATCCGGCAATGAGCTGTGGCGATCCGGCAACGAGCTGTGGCGATCCGGCAATGAAGGCAATGAGCCGTGGGGAAAGCCAGCTCCGGCTGGCCGAAGCCGCGGCCGAGCGCGCGCGGCGGTTGTTGTTGTTTCCGTCGGCCGACAACCTGGACCGCAGCCGGCCATTCCTCGAGCAAGCCTGCGCCAGCCTCGAAGAGGTGCGGCGCCTGGCGGGCGAGTTGCCGCCGGCGCGGAAACGCGAATTGCTGGCCGGGCTGACCGTGCTACGCCGAACGGGGCGCAGGGTTGCGGCGTTGCTGGAGGGCGCAGCCCGCTTTCGAGCCGGCTGGTTTGAGGCGCTCACGCTTACCACTGCCGCCGGTTACAATCAAGCCGGCGAACCGGCGCGTTCGCTGCCGCCACGAAGCCTTTCCGTGGAGGGTTAAAGCGCATGCCGGGCCTGTTCAACACCCTGACGACCGCGGCCGACGCCCTGGGAGTGTTCTCGCAGGCCCTCAACACCGTGGGCAACAACGTCGAGAACTCGGGAACCCCCGGATTTGCCCGCCAGGACTTCACCCCCGTGGCGCTGCCCTTCGATCCGAGAATGGGACTCCAGGGCGGAGTCACGGCGGGCGAGATCCAGAACAGCCGCGACGAGTATGCCGAACAGGCCGTCCGGACGGACCAGCAGGCCTTCGGAACCGCGGATCAGTCGGTCATCGAGCTCTCCAGTATTGAGCCGCTATTCAATGTGACGGGCGATTCCGGCATCCCCCGGGCGCTCGATGCGTTCTTTCAATCCTTCTCCGCGTTGAGCGTTTCTCCCAACGACGCGGTGGCGCGCAACAACGTGCTCTCGAGCGCGACGGAGCTGACCCATCAGTTCAACAGCACCATCACAGGTCTCGGCAACGCTTCCCTCAACCTGAACCAGAGGATCTCGAGCGCCGCGAGCACCATCAACGGTCTGACCCAACAGATCGCGCAGCTCAACACCCAGATCAACAGCGATCCACAGAGCGCCTCGGACCAGGCCGTGGACGCCACCCTGCACAACGCAATCGAGAGTCTGGCCGAGTACGCCAACGTTACCGTTTTGCGGCAGTCGGACGGCTCGGTCACCGTACTCCTGGACGGCCAGACCCCGCTGGTGATGGGGAACCAGCACTACGCCATTCAGGCATCCACCGGCAGCGGCGCCACCGTAGTGAAAGACGCCTCCGGTAAGGATGTGACAGCCCAACTGACGGGCGGGCGCCTCGCGGCGATGATCAACATAAGGAACACCGTACTGCCTGGGTACTGCGACAACCTGAACCAGTTGGCGGCAGGCATCTCCGATCAGGTCAACAACGCCCTGCTGAACGGAGTGGACCAGTCGGGGAACCAGGGCGCCCAGTTGTTCAGCTACAACAGCCCGGGAAATGCGGCAGCCACCTTCCAGATGACAGGCATAACCACCGACCAACTGGCGGCCGCGCTGCCCTCCGCTCCGGGAGGCAACGGCAACGCGCTGAGCCTGGCCGCCCTAGCCAACTCCCCGCAGCTCGCCGGCATGACGTTCACGCAGTACTATTCCAGGCTGGCGTCTCAAGTCGGACAGTCGCTCGACACCGCCAGGCAGGACCAGACGACCCAGCAGGACTTGCTGGACCAGGCACGTGCCACGCGCTCCAATACACAGGGCGTGTCGCTCGATACCGAAGCCATCAAGATGCTCGAGTACCAGCGCGCTTATCAGGCCACGTCGCACATGGTGACCATGCTGAACGAGCTGACCCAAAACTTGATGGATATGCTCCGGTCGTGAGATGAGCAAGCCGTGAGGTGAGCAAGCCGTGAGGTGAATCTATGATCCAGGGAATCAGCCCCGCTGACGAAAGGTTCCTGAGCGCGTTGAACAAGACCGAGAACCGCGCGGCGCAGGCCGAACGCGAAATCAGCTCGGGCACCAGGTTGAGCACGGCGTCGGATGCCCCGGACATCATCGGCCCGGCGCTTTCGTTGCGCTCCCAACTCGCGCAGACGCTCCAGATCGAGACGAACCTGGGAATGTTCAAGTCGGAGACCGACGCCGCCGAACAGGCCGTCAGTAACGCGGTTCAGTCCCTACAGCAGGCCAATACCTTGGGCACGCAGGGCGCCAGCGAAACCTGTACGCCCGAACAGCGGCAGTCGCTGGCGAGCCAGGTGGATGCGTCTGTCAGGCAGGTTCTGGCGTCGGCGAACACCGAGACCTCAGGCCGCTATCTGTTCAGCGGGGATACGGACCAGGTGGCCCCATACAGCATCGATGCCAGCGGGAACGTGAGCGGCTATAACGGCTCGGCATCGACGCGCCAGGCGATGCATCCCAATGGCAGCACGTTTGCGATCGCCCGCAGCGGGCAGCAGGTTTTCGAAGCGCCGGGCGGGAGCGCGCTGGGAGCCCTGGCCCACCTGAAAGCCGCTCTCCAGAACGGGCCGACCGTGCCCCAGACCGACCCGCAGTACGACGCTCAGTATCAGGCTCAGACCACGGCCATCACCAACGCCCTCGCCGAGGTGACCCAGGCGGGCGATCAGTTGAACCAACAGCTCGCCTTCTATGGCGTCGTGCAGAACAACGTCGCCGACGCCACCAACGCGGCGCAAACGCTCGAAGTCAATCAGCGCACGCAATTGAGCTCCTTGACGGATGCCGACATCACCACCGACGCCATCGAGCTGACCCAGGCCAACACGCAACGCGATGCCTCGCTTTCGGCGCGCGCGAAACTGCCCACCAACACCCTGTTCGACTATCTGGGGTAAAGCCGGGGGCAGCGCCCGGCGTCCGCGGCATGCCAGAGCGTGGCGCCCCCGGTTGTCCCGCGACAAAGTGTACCCTCCCCGTTTTCGGTATGATGGCCGTTCGGAGGCCTTCGCTGATGCCCTACGTTCCTGAGAAGACCGAGATGCGGGAGTTCACCTTCCGCGCTGTGCTGATCGGCCTGGTGATGACCGTCGTCCTGGGCGCGGCGAACGCCTACCTGGGCCTGCGCGCCGGGATGACCATCGCCGCCACCTATCCCGCGGCCGTCATCGGCATGGCGCTTTTGCGGCTGCGGAAAGGTTCGCTGCTTGAAGAGAACATCGCTCGAACCGTGGGCTCGATCGGAGAATCGGTGGCGGCGGGCGCCATCTTCACCATCCCCGCCTTCGTCATGTCCGGCGCGTGGGGCAAGTTCGATTCCTGGGAAGCGTATTGGAAATCGACGGCGCTGATGCTGGTCGGCGGCGTCCTGGGCATTCTCTTCGTGACGCTGTTGCGGCGCGTGATGGTGGAAGACCCGGAGCTGGTGTTCCCGGAATCGGTGGCCGCCTCGCAAATCCACATCGCGGGCCAACAGGGAGCGCAGGCCGCCAGGGTCCTTTTCTACAACATGGGCTTTGGCGCCGCCATATACCTGCTTGGCGCGTTCAACATCTTCTCGGCCAGCAACTCGTTCCTGGTCCGAATAGGCGACATGGGCAAGAGCGCCGTGAAGCTGGTCACCAAGGGGTACACGCAGCAAGTGGGAGTGGGCGGCGTGACGCTCGCCACCGGGCCCGCCATCAGCCCGGCCTACCTGGGCGTGGGCTACATCATCGGCCCCAAGCTCGCCGCGCTCAATTTCTCCGGCGGCGTCGTGGCCTGGGGCCTGCTGGTGCCGCTGCTGGCGTACTTTCTCGGCCCGGACCTGATCAAGGCCAATCCGGGAGCGAACTGGGAACAGGTGACCGACGCCATCTGGAAATCCATCGTCAAGCAGATCGCGGTGGGCGGCATGCTGGTGGGCTCCTGCTACACGCTGTTCCGCATGCGGAAGAGCCTGGCCAGCGGCATGGCCCGCGCCGTTTCGGACTTCCGCAAAGCGCGGTCGCAGAGTGTCAGCACCAGCCGCCTCGATCGCGACCTGAGCGTGCGGACGGTGTTCGGAGGGCTCGTGGCGGTCCTCCTGTGCATGATTCTGCTCTACACCTACTTCTCGGGGCAATTGCCGGGAGGCGTGGTCGCCGCGCTGGTGATGGTGGTGCTCGGTTTCTTCTTCGCGGCGGTATCGGGGAACCTGGTGGGACTGATCGGCTCCTCGAACAACCCGGTCTCCGGGCTGACCCTGGCCACACTGGTGGTCGCGGCGCTGTTGATGGTCGCGCTGGGCGTTTCGGGTGCCGGAGGAGTGGCCGCCGTGCTGGGCGTCGCGGCCGTGGTGTGCGTCTCTTCCGCCGTCGCGGGCGAGATGCTGCAGGATCTCAAGGTCGGGCACATCCTCGGCGGCACGCCGCGCAGCATGGAGATCGGCGACATCCTGGGAATCATAGTGGCCAGCGCCGCGCTGTACTTTCCGCTGCTGGTGTTGCACAAGGGGTTCGGCGGCTTCGGCAGCGCCGCGATCCCCGCTCCGCAAGCCGGCCTGATGGCGTCGCTGGCGCAGGGCATCGTGGGCGGCAACATGGCCTGGCCGCTCATTGGAGTGGGCGTGCTGATGGGGTTTGCGCTCATCATGCTGCAGGTCCGCAGTCCCATGCTGTTCGCCATCGGGATGTACCTCCCGCTCGAGACCACCTTCGCGATGTTCGTCGGCGGGCTGCTCCGCTGGGCCACCGACCGGATGCGCGACCGCCGCGGCTTCAACGATGCGCAGAAGGCGCGCGTAGAGAACGCGGGCGTCCTGACGGCCTCGGGCCTGATCGCCGGCGAGGCGATGGCCGGCCTCGCGATCGCGGCATACCGCTTCCGTTACGCCGCGGTGAAGAACTGGCAGATGCCGGCGGTGTTTCGCGACGGCTCGCCGATCGCTCTGGCCCTGGCGGCCCTGGTCCTGGTGGCGCTGGGATTCATCCTGACCAAGCAGCCGCTGGCCAACGCCGGCAGCCCCGACGAGCCGGCGCCGCCGACGGCGATCATGTAGCCGGGACGCCCGTCGCTTGTCGCTCGTCGCCCGTCGAGAACCAGACGGCGCGGAGTATGGTTGAATCGTGAGAGTCAGGATATCGATCACGTTGCTTGGGGGTTTGCTCCGTCGGCTCGACCGGGTGGACAACGACCGTTCGGCGTTACTTGAGCGCGCCGCCGTGGCCTACTTGGCCAGGTTGGAACGACAGGCGCCGAACGGGAATGACATCGAGATCATTGACCGCAACGCCGCTCGCCTGAATCGCGAGGCAATGGACACACTGGAGTACCAGCGACTGCCGTGAAGCGTGGCGAACTGTGCCGGCGGCGCCGGCCAGCCTCGCGAGCGCCCACCTCAGTCCAATTCCCCGCTCACCCGCTCCAGATTCGCCTCGAAATGCGCCCGCAGCGACAGCAGGATGCGGCGCTGGTTCGCGAGCATCCGCTCCCAGTCCGGCAGATAGAGACCCGGCTCGAACTCCAGCGCCAGCCAGTCCAGCGGCCGTCGCACTCCCGAGTCGCGCAATGCGTAATGCAGAAAGACCAACCCGCCGCAGCAGTGGCTGCGTCCGAAGAGCGGGCAATCGAAGCAGGCACGGTTGGCCGCCTCGGCGTCGACAACCCGTAACAGCGCAAGCCCGTCATGCGTCTCATACCGCAGTGGCAAGGGGTCGGCAGGCGGATGAGGGCCTTCCGTGCCGCGGTTGGGCGGCCGGTTCAGCAGCAGGTCCCAACACTCGGAATGGCTCACCGGCAGCAGTTGGTGCACGATGCGCCTCTCGAATTCCGTTAAGGCGTCGTTAATCCGCTCGCGGCGGAGGAAGTCAGCATCCTCGGACATATCCGGCAGGGGTAGCTTACCATAGAAGATTGCGCTTTGCCGTGCTCACATGAACAAACCATTCCTCCATTGGCGCCCGCTCTACTTAGGCGTCGGACTGACCACCCTCGCGACCCTGCTGCTGGAACTGGCGCTGACTCGAATCTTCTCGGTGGTCTTCTACTACCACTTCGCCTTTCTGGCCATCTCCATTGCGCTCTTCGGGCTGGGCGTGGGAGGCGTCTTCTCGTATGTGATGGCGGAATGGCGGCGCCCGTTCTTCGCGAAGCTGGGCGTGATCGCAGGCGTGAACGCGGCCCTGGCGCTGGTCGCGTTGGTGGTGGTGCTCGGCCTGCGCGGCGAGATGGGTTACGGAACGCTGGCGCTGGTCTATTTCACCAGTGCCCTGCCCTTCTTCGCCGCCGGCACCACCATCTCGCTCGCCATCGCCGAGACCATTGAGCGCGTGGACCGTGTCTACTTCGCCGACCTCGCCGGCGCGGCGGCCGGTTGCCTCCTCCTCATCCCGCTCCTCGATAGCCTTGGCGGACCGAATACCGTGATCGTGGCGGCGCTGCTCTATGCGGTTTCCGCCCTGAGCTGGTTTCGCATGGCGGAGAGCCGCAAAGGGCTCGCCGGAGCCGCGGCGCTGGCGGGAGCGTTGATCGTGCTCGTGTGCGCGAACGCCGTCGTTCCGCTCATCGACGTGAAATACGCCAAGGGTAAGGAGCTGGCCGGGGAGCGCTTTGTCCGCTGGAACAGTTTCTCGCGCATCGCTCTCACGCGGGATAAGGACAGCGGAATGCCGAACATCGTCATCGACGCCGACGCCGCCACCGGCATTCCGAGTTTCGATCTGGCGCACCTTTCCGACAAGGATCGGAACGACCTGCTGTACCAAGGTCCGGGGCTGGTCTACGCGCTAAGGCCCGGCGCCAAGGCGCTCGTCATCGGCGCCGGCGGCGGATGGGATCTGGCGCGCGCGCTGG
This sequence comes from Bryobacterales bacterium, assembly GCA_963841635.1. Classification (GTDB taxonomy): domain Bacteria; phylum Acidobacteriota; class Terriglobia; order Bryobacterales; family Bryobacteraceae; genus DASWZN01. Next base: position 3,258,271 of record CAWJDO010000002.1, on the reverse strand, counting down.
CTTCGGGTTGCCACGACGTCACCGGCGTCGAGATCAACCCCATCATCGCCACCACGATTATGCGAGAGCGGTTCCCGGACCTGAGCCGGCGCCTCTACTCCCGCCCGGAGGTGCGCATACGCGTCGAGGACGGCCGCAGCTTCGTACGGCGAACCGACGAGAAGTACGGCGTGATCCAGATGACGCTGGTGGACACGTGGGCTTCGACCGCCGCCGGCGCGTTTGCTCTCTCCGAGAACAACCTGTACACCTCCGACGCTTTCTACGAATACTTCAACCATCTTGAGCCCAACGGGATTCTGGTGTTCACGCGCTGGGGCCTCGAACCGCCGCGCGAATCGCTGCGGCTGATCTCCCTGGCCCGCGTGGCGCTCGCCCGGGTGGGCCAGACCGACCTCGAACGGCATATCATTGTGGTTCGCGAAGGCGGGGCGTCGGAGTTGGCGAAATGGGGAGCCACCGACACCGTCCTCATCGGCCGCAGCGCTTTCCAGGACTCCGATCTGGCGCGGCTCCGGGCCGCGGCGCCCCACGGACATTTCCGCTTTCTCTACGCTCCGGACGAGACGATTCCGAACGCGTTCACGCGGCTCGCTCGCAGCCAGGACCCGTCTGCGTTCGAGGCGCAGTACCGCTACGACGTTTCCTCCGTGGACGACAACCGGCCGTTCTTCTTCTATACCGTTCAGCCGCGCGATGTGTGGGACTTCCTGAAGCACGCCTCCCGCCTCAGCGCCGATTACCAGGTCAACCGCGCCGTTCCGCTGCTGTTCGGCCTGCTCATTGTGAGCACGCTCGCCACCGGGATCATGCTGGGGCTGCCGCGGCTGTTGCTCGGAAGCCGGCTGCCTTCGGACAAGCGCGTCCTGCGATTCCTGTGGTATTTCATCTTCCTCGGCGCGGGTTACATTTTGATCCAGGTCGCGCTGGTGCAAACATTCGTACTCTTCCTCGGCCATCCCACCTACGCCCTCACGGTAATCATCTTCTCGATGCTGATCTCGAGCGGGCTGGGCAGTTACTCCAGCCGCAGGATCGCAGGCACCACGGATACGCGTTTGGCGCGCGTGCTGGCGCTGGTGGCCCTGCTGGTAGCGGTTCTCGCGTTCTCCGTGTCACCGGTACTGGGCGCGGGAGTCGGCCTGCCGCTCCCGGTGAAGTTCCTGATCAGCGTGCTGCTGATCGCGCCGGCCGGGTTCCTCATGGGAGTTCCCTTCCCCACTGGCCTGCGCCGCCTCGAGGAGATGCATAAGCCGTCGGTGCGCTGGGCCTGGTCGCTGAATGCGGCTGCGAGCGTGCTCGGCTCCGTGGCCGCGATCGTCCTCGCCATCTACATGGGTCTGCGCGAGACCCTGCTCGTGGGTGGCGCCATGTACCTCTGCGCGATGGCGACGCTCGCCCTCAGCCGCAGGCGCGCCGAGCAGGTGGCAGTGGGGCAGGACTCCAGTCCTGCAGCGGGTCTCCAGACCCGCCTCCGTCCAACTTCCTGAAAGGAAGTAAGCGCGACCAGCATCCTCACCTGCGTCGCATAAACGGCACGAACTCGTGCGCGACGCGGAAGCCCACCTGCACCGCCACGGCGATCCCGAAACTGCTGGCGATATTGCGAGGCGTGCGCGTGCTCGGGGGCTGCCAGACGCGCGAAAGCGCCGCGGTCCCCAGGGTCGCCCCAAACCACGAATAGGAAAAGTGCCGCGAGCCGTCGGTGTGGCGCGCCAGGAAGTTACTCTCGATCGCATACCGGATCCGCGTCTTGGCGCCGGAACGCGGGCACGGAAAATACCGGTTGTCTTCGCCGAGCACACTCGATGCGCCGAACATCATCGTCTGGCGCACGAAGTGGTAGCCGTACGAGTTCACGAAGCGCAGGGCATATGCTCCCCCGCCCTGTCCCCATTCGTGCGGCGTATCCCGCCACTGGCTGATTCCGGAGCCGGCCCCGGCCGCCACCAGCGCGAGAGGATTCACCAGGCTCTTCAAGTAGCCGGTGTTCCGTTCGGCCTGCGTGGGCGGAATGTATTGCGCCAGGCAACTGCACTGTGCAGCCACGAGAAGGAAGGCGAACACCAAGCTTTCGCGTAGCCGCTTCAACCCTCAGGATAGCGCGCGGCTCAGCTCCCAGCCAGGCGCTTCAGCGTTGCCGCCACGCCGCTCGGGTCGAAGCCGTACGGCCCTGGCGCGCTCTTGTAAACGATGCGGCCGTCGGGGCCGATGACATACAGCCGGTCGGGCCAGCCGGTGTAGGCTCGCTCGACCGCGTCGTCGATATCGTCGATCAGCGCCGGGATCTCGATCGCGAGGCGCCGCACGCACGCGCCCGCCACCTCATCCCGCTCGCCCAAAGACTTCGGGGCTCGGAAGACCACCTGCTCGCGGACGTTCGACGGCATCTGCCAGCCATCGCTGGGGTGAGCCTCGCGAATGTAGACCACGTAGAAAGCCACGCGATCCTTGTACCGCCGGTACAGCTCGTTCAGCGCGGGAACCTCCCGGCGAAATGGCGGTCAAGTGTAGCTTCCGAAAACCAGCACGACCGGGCGGCCGTTCAGATCGGAGAGGCGCACGCGGGAGGAGCGGTCGAGCGTGTTGAGCGCAAAATCGGGAGCCGGATCGCCGGCGCCGAGATGTCCGGCACGCGCCTCCATCCAGAGCGATCGGAAAGGGAGCACGTAGAACGCGGCATCGGGCACGTGGGACATAAGGCGGCCGAACACCGCGGGCGGTTGGTACATGGCGAACGTCATCCCCGCCAGAAGCAGAACGTAGACGGCCAGAACACCGCCTAAAAACGCCGCAAGCTTGCGCATCCCCGAAACCCTACTTCTTATGATAGTTCGGGAACGGGGGGCGTTTCCCAACCGCCTGCGGATTCTTCTGCAACTCCGCCAGCGCGATCTCGACGGCGCGCTCCAACTGCGGGTCGTGACCGGCGCGCCAGGCCTGCGGGTCGAACTCCACTTCGACATCCGGCGCGACGCCGTGGTTCTCCACGTCCCACGCGCCCTCGGTATTGTAGAACGCCAGATTCGGCGCGGTGACCGTACCGCCATCGATCAGCGCGGGGAATCCGAAGATCCCGACCAGGCCGCCCCAGGTGCGCTTGCCCACGAGCTTGCCGACCTTGGCCTTGCGGAACATCCACGGCATCAGGTCGCCGCCCGAGCCGGCGAGTTCATTGATGATCATCACCTTCGGCCCGAAGATGGCGCCGACGGGCGTGGTGAACGGCTCTCCGTCGCGCGTCATGAAGTAATTCATGAGCGGACGGCGCATGTAGTCGATGATGTAATCGGCCGCGGCCCCGCCGCCGTTGAAGCGCTCGTCGATCACCGCTCCCGCTTTGTCCTCCTGCGCGAAGTAGTAACGGTTGAAAGAGGTGTAGCCTGCCACCGAGGTGTTCGGCAGGTACACATAGGCCAGACGGCCGGCGCTCAGCTTTTCCACCTTGCGCCGGTTCTCCTCGATCCAGGCCAGGTTCCGCAGGCCGGCTTCGCTCTCGACAGGCACCACGGTGACCTCGCGCGATTTCTCTCCGCCCGCCTCCGGCCCCACCTTGAGCACCACCGACTTGCCCGCGGTCTCTTCGAAGAAACTGTACACTTCGTCGGAGGCTTTCAGCTCGCGGCCGTTCACGGCCAGCAGATACTCGCCCACCACCACGTTCACGCCCGGCTGGGTTAGCGGCGCGCGAAGCTCCGGATTCCAGTTCTCGCCGTCATAGACCTTGGCAAATCGGTAGCGGCCGTTCTCGATCTTGTAGTCGGCGCCGAGCAGGCCGCCGGGGACGCGCTTGGCCTCGGGCTGCGCCCCGCCGCGCACATAAAGGTGGCCGACGGTCAGCTCTCCCAGCATCTCCGTGAAGAGATAATTCAACTCGGGACGGCTGCCCAGCCGTTCCAGATACGGCTCGTATCTGGCTTTGTAGGTGGCCAGGTCCACGCCGTGAAGATTCGGATCGTAGAAGAAGTCGCGTTCGATCCGCCAGACCTCGCTGTACATCTGCTTCCACTCGGCGCGGGGATCGACGCGGAGCTCTATGTCATCGATCTTCAGGCGGCCGTCGCCGGCCTTCGGCGCCGCGTCCGCTTTGGCGATGAACCACTGGTCGCCCTTGCGGTAGAGCACTTTCTCGCCATCGAACGATATGTCGAAGGCACGCACGCCGTCCAGGAACTTCTCGGTCTTGCGCGTCTTCAGCTCGAACTTCTGGACCGTCCCCTCGGGCTGGGTCTGGCGAATGCCAACCGGTGGATCTTCGAGCAGATACAGCGTGCCGGTCTTGCCCGCATAGAGCCCGCTGTAGTTGCGGGCCGGCACCGGCAGGGCGAGAATGCGCTGGCCGATGCCGTCGAAATCGATGCGGACGGGCGCCGGCTCCTTCTTGTCTTTATCTTTGTCCTTGTCCTTCGCGTCGGGTTTCTTGTCGGGCTTCTCTTCGTCGCTTTCGGGCGCGAGCGGCGACGCCAGGTCTTTCCGCAGCACCACCACGTAGACGCTGCGGGTAACGGGCCGGTCCATGCTCGACATATCGAGCCAGCCCGTGGTGGGGCCGATGTCCGTGCTCGCGGTGAAATAGAGACTCTCACCGTTGCGGTCGAACACGGCATAGCGCGCATCGCTCATTCCGTCCGTGATCTCGGCCGTCTTGCCGGTCTCGATCGAGTACGCGAACACGGCGCGCATGTGGTTCTTGAGGATCTTGGTATACGCGATCCAGCGGCTGTCGGGCGCCCAGCAGGGTGCTATGCCTCCGCCTGGATCCTTGTAGGTGTCGGCATCCACCTTAATCGGCTCGCGCTTTTCCAGATCGATGTACCAGACCGCCTCAGCCTTGTCCGTAAAGGCGATCTTCTTGCTGTCGGGCGACCACATGGGCGCGTAGTAAAACGAAGGAGGCAGCTTGATCTTAGTAACTTCGCCCATGCCGTTTTGAGCCCGTATGTGCAGCGCGTACTCGCCCGATTCGTCGGAGAACCAGGCGATGCGCATGCCGTCCGGCGACCAGGCCGGATCGCGCTCCGCGATGCCCGGCGTGTTGGTCAGGTTGCGGGCGTCGCCCTTCTCGGCGGGGACCGTGACGATCTCACCGCGCGCGCTGAAGACCGCCCGCGCGCCGGATGGGGACAGCCCTTCGGTCCCGATATATCGGGCGGCCTTCACAAAGGCCGGCCGCGTCTGGGGCAGATCGGCGGCGATGCTGACCTCGATCGTGCGCTCGTGGCCGGACTTCAGATCGTAAAGGTGCAGCGAGCCGAACTGCTCGTACACGATTGCATCCGCGCCGGCCGAGGCCGACTTGATGTCGAACCCGCTCGCTGGGAGCGCCGGGACAATCTTCTGCGTTTTGAGGTCGTAGTAGAAGAGCGTGACAGGCCCGTTGCGATCGGAGAGAAAGTAGATGCGGTCCTTCACCCACATCGGATCGAAGTCGTTCGAGTTCTCGCGCGGTACCTTTTCGATGTGGGAGTCGGCGAGATCCGCAATCCAGATGGAACTGGTGCGCCCGCCGCGGTATCGCTTCCAGGCGTCGAAGGCGTGCGGCAGCGGCACGTAGGCGAGGCGCTTTCCGTCCGGCGACCAGGCGCCTTCCTCGGCCATCGGCAAAGGCAGCTGGTCGGGCAATCCTCCGCCCTCGGCGGCGACGGTGAAGAGGCGGGAGAAACGGGAGTAGCTCGCGCGCGTGGAGCGGAACAGGATGCGCTTACCGTCCGGCGTCCAGCCGATCACGGTATCGGGATCGGGATGATAGGTCAAACGGCGCGGCTCGCCGCCCTCGGCCGCGACCACATAGACGTCGCGGTTGCCGTCATACTCGCCGGTGAAGGCGATGAGCGAACCGTCGGGCGAGAACTGTGGATCGCTCTCGATGCCGGCGCCGGCCGTCAGTCGCCGCGCCTCGCCGCCCTCGCGGCCGACCACCCACAGGTCGCCGCCATAAGAGAAAGCGATCCGGGTCTGGCTGACCGCCGGCTTCTGGAGCAGCAGCGGCTGTGCTAGAGCGCAGCAGGCGGCCGCAAACGTAGCGGCAGTGAGAAATGGGAGGCGCATGCGTCCAGAATAGCGAAGGCAAGCGAGGCGCGTGGGTGTCGCTTCGCTCGTCTTCGTCTGCGCGGCGCCATCGTGTAGAGTCAGATCATGCAGCGAGCGCAACGCCTCACCGCCATCATCGAGCGAGAAGGCGACGGGTTCGTGTCCTTGTGCCCGAAACTCGATATCGCCAGCCAAGGCGAGTCGATCGAAGAGGCCCGCACAAATCTCGTCGAGGCGCTCACCCTGTTTTTCGAGACTGCCGACCCGTCCGAAGTCACCCGGCGGTTCCACGGCGTTGGGGAGACTCCGAGTTCTGTCCGGCCAGGAGGTCTGAACGGCCCATGCGTCCCCACGAGTGGGGACGCGGCACGCTGAGGCGTGCGCCACAGCCACGGCTAGTGCCGGAAGTGCCGCACTCCGGTGAACACCATCGCCAGGCCAAGGCGGTTGGCCGCCGCGATGACTTCGTCGTCGCGCACGGAGCCGCCGGGCTGGATCACGGCGGTGGCGCCGTGTTTGGCAGCTTCTTCGAGGCCGTCGGCGAAGGGGAAAAATGCGTCAGAGCCGACCACGGTTCCCTCCAGCGGCAGGGCGGCCTTCATGGCGGCGATCTTGGCCGAATCCACGCGGCTCATCTGGCCCGCGCCCACCGCCACGGTCTGGCCGTCGCGCGCGTAGACGATGGCGTTCGACTTGACGTGCTTGGTCACCTTCCAGACGAACAGCAGCGACCGCCACTCCTCTTCGGTCGGCGCGCGCTCGGTCTTGACGACGCACTCGGCGCGGTCCAGAACGTGGATGTCGGCCGTCTGCGCCAGGTATCCGCCGCCCACCGATTTGACCACCAGTTCGTTGCGAACGGGATTGGTCACGTGAAGGAGCCGCAGATTCTTTTTGGTGGTCAGGAAGGCGAGCGCCTCGGGCGAATAGGCAGGCGCCGCGATGCACTCCATGAACGTCTTGCCGGCTTCGCGCGCGGTCTCCTCATCCAGAGGGCGGTTGAAGGCCAGCACGCCGCCATAGGCTGAGACGGGGTCGCACTCGAGAGCCTTGCGGTAGGCCTCCGCCAGGGTCGCCTGCTCGGCGCAGCCGCAAGGATTGGTGTGTTTGATGATCGCGGCGGCAGGCGCGTCGAACTCGCTCACCAGGTTCCAGGCGGCGTCGAGGTCCACCAGATTGTTGTAGGAAAGCTCCTTGCCGTGAAGCTGCGCGGCGCCGGCGATGCCGCGGGTCCGATCCGAGTAAAGCGCGGCTTGCTGGTGCGGGTTCTCGCCGTAACGAAGCGGAAGCGCCTTGGGCGCACGAATATCGAGCGTGGGCGGCAGCGGCGCCGGGGGCTGGTCCACGAAGTGCTTTTCCTCGACCTTGATGCGCGACAGGCGGGACGAGATGGCGCGGTCGTAAGTGGCCGTGAGCTCGAACGCCTTCCGCGCCAGCCGCCAGAGAGTGGCGAGTGAGAGCGCGCCTCCGCTGGCTTTCAGTTCTTCGAGGATGGCGGGGTAGTCGGAGGGCGACGTAACCACCGCGACGTCCTGGTAGTTCTTGGCCGAGGCGCGAATCAGGGTCGGGCCGCCGATGTCGATGTTCTCGATCAGCTCGCCGACCTCGGCGCCTTCGCGGGCCGCAACCTTCTCGAACGCGTAGAGATTGACCACCACCATGTCGATGGTGGAGATGCCGTGGGCCGCCAGCGCCTGCATGTGCTCGGCGTTGGAGCGCACCGCCAGCACGCCGCCGGCGATGTTGGGATGGATGGTCTTGACGCGGCCGTCGAGCATCTCGGGAAATCCCGTGACCTCGGAGATATCGCGCACCGCGACTCCGGCCTCACGCAACAGGCGGGCGGTGCCGCCGGTGGAGACGATCTCAGCCCCGAGGGCAGCCAGCTCGCGCGCGAATTCGGCGACGCCGGTCTTATCCGTGACACTGATGAGGACGCGTTCGATCTTGGGCATGGATCTAATATTGTGCCACGGGACGGGCGGGCTTCAGTGGGGCAGGACTCCAGTCCTGCAGCGGGTCTCCAGACCCGCCTCCGTCCAACGGACGTCTGGCGCGGCTGTCCGCATCCCGGATAACTAAGTGGCATTGGGCTTCAGGAAGTTCCAACGCGGCGCACGCCCCGCTGCACCTCGGCCTACAATTGGCTGTGGTTCATCAAGAGCAGATTCCATTGGTCACCAGGCGCCATGGCGACATGCATGACCTGACGGCGCAGGTAGCGGCGGCGGTAGCGGCGGCGAACATTCAAACGGGAACGGCACACGTCTTCAATGTCGGGAGCACGGCCGCGATCGGCGCCATCGAATTTGAGCCGGGCCTCCAGCGCGACCTGCCGGCGATTCTCGACAGGCTGATTCCGCCAAGCCGCGACTATGGCCACGAACAGGCCTGGCACGACGGCAACGGCCACTCGCATCTGCAGGCCACTCTGCTCGGGCCCTCCCTGACGGTGCCCATCTCAAACGGTCAACTGGTTTTGGGCACGTGGCAGCAGATCTTCCACCTGGAATGCGATGTGCGAGGCCGTAAGCGGGTGGTTGTGGTCACAGTAACAGGCGAGTAAGTCATCGATGGAAAGGAGTTCCGCATGTCCGGTGTTCCGATCGGTGCGTTCTTGATCTGTTTGATGGCCGGCTTTAGCCCGGCAATGGCCCAAACTCCGGCGCGGCCGCAGCCCCCGACCCGCGATCCGAACACGCCCGGCTACGTCACAGCGAAGGAATTGCCCGACGGCGCCATCCCTTCGGCTAAAGAAAACGGGAACTTCATCATCGGTCCCACCTACAATCCCGCGCCGGAAATGGCCGCAAAGGAAGGCGTGCCGCAGGGCGACGTCTTTGAATTCACCATGGAATCCAAGGACAGCAAGATCTATCCCGGCATCGCGCGCCAGCCCAATACCTACGCCGTCGCGGACCCGGCGGACCCGAACAAGGTGATCGTCAACAGCTATCCCGCACCGTATACGCGCCGGGTGGCGGTGTACGTTCCCAAACAATACGTCCACGGCACCGAGGCGCCGTTCATCGTCGGCGCGGATGGACCTGACCGGGCCCTGTTCACCGCGCTCGACAATCTGATCGCCGAATACCGTGTGCCGGTGATGATTGCGATCTCCATCGGCAACGGCAGCGGCGACGCCCAGGGCAGCGAGCGGGGACTGGAGTACGACACCATGTCCGGGCTCTACGCGGAGTTCGTGGAGAAAGAAGTGCTGCCGCAGGTAGAGAAGAAATACAGCGTCAAGCTCACCAAGGATCCCGACGGGCGGGCGACGACCGGTTGCAGCTCAGGCGGAGCGGCCGCGATGGCGATGGCCTGGTATCGCACGGATCTCTACCACCGCGTGCTGAGCTACTCGGGCACGTTCGTGTACCAGCAGTGGCCCTACAACGCGGACACCCCGCACGGCGCGTGGGAATTCCATGAAACCCTGATTCCCGCGAGCCCGAAGAAGCCGCTGCGCATCTGGATGCATGTCAGCGATCGCGACATGCTCATCACCCGCGACAACTATCATGACTGGGTCCTCGCCAACGAGCGTATGGCCCAGGCGCTTGCCGCCAAGGAGTATCCTTACCAGTTTGTCTTTGCGAAGAACGCCGTGCACTGCGACCACGGAGTGAAGGCGCAGACCCTGCCGCTGGCACTGGAGTACGTCTGGCAGGGGTACGCGCCGAAGAAGTGACTCGCGGCGAACCCGGGACTGGCTCGAATTTCGCCGCCCTTGCGAAATTCGTGCCTGTCCCACCCCTGCTCCTCCGTCAGTCATACTGCTCGAAATTTGCGGCCGTTCAGCCTGCCGCATCAAGCCGCCTTTGGCCGCAACCCCGTGGACTGGCTCGAATTTCGCCGCCCTTGCGAAATTCGTGCCTGTCCCACCCCTGCTCCTCCGTCAGTCATACTGCTCGAGATTTGCGGTCCGTTCAGCCTGCCGCATCACGCCGCCTTCTGCTGCACTGCCGGAAAGAGCGTCGTGATCGCTCCGCTCCGGTTGTCGATCAGGCGATAACACACGCCGATGTGGCGGCGCAGTCCTGCGCCCGCAACCAGTCGCGGGTAGATCATCGAGTTGCAGGCGCTGACCGGCAACCACTCCTCACCCTCGCGTCTCTGCCGTTCCACCGAATACCTCGCTGCCGTGACCGTGTTCATGGGCCACCTCCGTTCGTCCCCACCTATTGGAAGCGCACGGCGGGCGCGCCGTTACACGCGCATGTAAAGGGAGCGTAAAGATTGTTCAGCGTGCGGTCAGGCTGGCAAGGCGAACTTGGTGGGCGGGATGCCCGGCACCGACCTGGCAGATCTCCAGCCCGGCCTTTCGATAGGGGCAATCGAGGGCCGACAGGCGCCGGTTCTGAGCCACAATCCAGGTCACGGGATACCGTTTAGCCAGATCCTCGAAGTCGTCGGACTTGAACCGGGCCCAACCGTCCTCGGCCTGCACCTGCTCTTCCCACTCATCCGCGAGCTGAGGGAAAATGCACGCGGCGCCGCTGTCCTTTACGCGATCGGCGAGCGCGCTCCGCTCCGCAATGGCGCGGAAGCCGTGGAGATCCTCTCCCGGGAGGGCCATGTACTCGGGGTCGAGCGCAAACACCGCGTCCTTGGGCGTGTTCGCGCGGACCCATAGAAATGCGGTGACCCAGGGATTTCTATCGACCGAGCCGGGCCACTCGATGTGCGGGCTGGAAGCATACGTGGCCCTCTGAAAAAGCCACATCGAAACCGCCAGCGGAACGAAAAGGGCGGCCCAACGCCACGCGCGGTTCCGGAGGACATACTCTCCGATCAGCCCGCCCAGCAGCAGGAAGAAGACGATGTAGACCAGGTGAAACGCTCGCATCGGCTGCAGGCGCGCGTAGTTCTCCAGCCGCGGCGAGGCCGAGAGCGCCAGGCCGGCCACGGTGAACAGCAATCCGAACGGTACGAGCGTTCGCGCCACCAGCCGGAAAACGGGCGTCGTCCGGCGCGGATTCACCGAGGAGAACCACCACAGCAGAGCCAGGGGCGCGAAGACGCCCAGCCACTCGTACCAGGCCCAGGTGGAAACGAAGAAGTAGCCGCGCGAGAAAAGAGCTTCCCGGGCCGCGCCCCGGGCCGGCTGGAAGTGAAACAGGTACGGGAGCTGAGAGAGCGGCAGGAGTCCGAATGCGAAGGCCGGAATCGGGTTCTCCGCGAGTCGGCGAGCCAGCGCCAGGCACGCCAGGAGCACGGCGGCGTAGACGCTCATCTGAGGATGCAGGAGCGCCGTGATCAGCAGCCACGCCGCGGCAGCCTTGTACTCTTTGCGGACGAAACAGGCGATTGCGAAAAGCGTGGCCGGAGTGGATAGCGTTCGGGCGGTGACGTAGGGATCCATGATCGCGAGCGCCGTGGCCGTCACGGGTACCGACAGAAGCGCCGCCAGCAGAGCGACTCCGCTCCAGCGGGCATAGCCGCTCTCGAAGCATGCCGAGAGGAGGCGCCAGGCCGCCGCCAGCAGCAGGAAGACGCCCACGACGTGGCACAGAAAGATGGCCGCATCGGCCGGCAGGTGCAGCAGTCTCGCCGGATCGCCCACCGCCGCCGCAAACACCGACAGGTGGGCGTGCGACATGAAAAACTCGGAGAAGGCGGGGTAGAGGGCCGGGTCGGCCGCCCTCTTGATAGCCGGAACATAGATCTCCGCGTCGTCCGCGCCCAGGTGGTAGCCGTGAACCAGCACGGCCAGGAGGGTGAGCCCGAACAGCCCCGCGATCGTCGCCAATCGCCAGACTCGCAGATGGACGGACCTCATTTACGCATCCCTTTCGTCTGCCGCGCTCTGAGGTCCGCGGCCGGCTCGCTCAGAAGACCACGTCGAAATCGGCCGTGAAGCGCCGCCCGCGTTGGCCAAAGAACAGCCCGTATGCCGGATCCGCGATGTTAGCGTGAACGGCCTCCGGGTTGAAGTGATCAGTTAGATTATAGCCGCTCACGGAGAATCGGACCACGTACTTCTGACTAACCCTGATGTCTTTGGAAAACCGCGAGTCGAGGGAGAAGAAACCGGGATAGCGGTTCTGGTTGGGTCGACCGGCGAAATTTTGCGAGACGTCCGTCACGATATAGGGGAATCCGCTGCGGAATTCCAAAACCGGAGCCACGCGGAATCCCCAAGGGAGGCGCACCACGCCCCAGGCGAGAAAGCGGTTCGGCAAGTCGGCGGGCAAGGTGGCGAACTGGTTGGGCCGCACGATCGGAACCGGAAATGTTCCAAGATAATTCCCGAAGTCATTCAAGTCGCCCTGGGCCCGGCTCCGCACATAGGAGAAGAACAACTCGCGCTCGCGGGCCAGGCGCACTCGCGCCGTAACTTCGAACTGACGGTATTGCGAGCGCCCGGTGCCGGAAAGAAGATACGCGCCGGTCCCGGTTGCCGCGTCGGGCGCCATGGGATTCAGAACCACCAGCCCGGCAGACCGGTTTTCCATGTAGCCCACCCTCAGCCTGAGGACGCTGCTCACCGGCTGCTCCACCTGCGCGCTCCAGGAATCGCTGCGCGGCGAGAAGTTGCCGGCGGCAGGCTCGCGCAGGACGAAAGGCGTCTCGCCCGTCACGAGTCCCAGACCGTTTTGATAGAGAAGCGGCCCCGCGGACAGCGAACCGTCCGCGTTGAACTGGGTCACAACCTGGTTTGGGTAATGGCTGAACGAGTACACGTTGAGAGGAACGCGGTCGTAAAACAGGCCGAAGCCCGCGCGCAGGACGGTGCCCTTCTTCGGGAAGGGACTCCACGCGATCCCGGCCCGAGGGGCCAGCCGCCACGACTCGGACAGCTCTTGCGACTCCGACCGAAGCCCCAGATCGAGCGCCAGGTGCGGCGATACCATCCAATGATCCTGGCCGAAGAAGGCGATCTCCGTGTCGCTCATCCGGAATGGCTGACCGGGCGTGAAAGCGATCTGCTCGATCCGTTGCCCCTGCCCGTTCAGGATGTCGATGGGACTCTCTGTTACCTGGCCGCGGTCCGAGCTCTCCGCGACATAGCCTCCGGCTTTGAAGTTGTGTACTCCCCACTTAGTCAGCGGCGCCAGGGAGTAAGTCGAAAGCCAGCCGGCGCGGGCGGCGTTGCGGTTCTGCTGAGCGAAATAGTTTCCGCTATTGCCCAGCGGCGTCACAGTGAGGTCCTGACTGCCCTGGCCCCACACGCGCGCGTCGAACTCGGTCGCAGAGAGCGTGTTCTCGAACAGGCCGCCGCCGAGAGTGAGCCGGTCGGCGAGTGTCTCGGTGTAGTTATGCGCGCTTTCGTCCGGCGACGTGGGCAGCGGGTTGAAGTAGTTCATATTGGCGTACTCGAGGCGCTGCGGGGCGATGTGGACCGTGGCGGTGACCAGTTGACGCCCCGAGGCGACCCAGTCGAGCTGCGCGAACGAGTTCACGCCTTCCTGCACTTCCTGGTTTTGCGGAAAGGGCAGAGTGTACACCTCGGTCTTGCGGACCTGGTACTCGAATCCCTCCGAGAAGTAGAGCTTGCCGGCGATCAGCGGGCCCTCGATGTTGACGCGCGGGGTGGCGTCCTTGAGACCGCGCAATTGCCAGCTTCGAATGCGGAATTCGGGAAACGGATCGTTCAACTCCCACTTCCACTTGTCCCCTCCGCGACGCGTCTCCACCGAAACCAGGCCCGCGGTGAACCGGCCGTATTCCGCCAGGAAAGGCGTCTGGTAGACGTTCAAGGTTTCGACGCTGTCGATGGGCACCGTCAATCCGAACTGGCCGGTTGCCGGGTCGGTCACGTCGGCCGAGTTGACGATGAGGGCGCTGCGATGCTCGGCGCCTCCGGAAATCCTGAGGCCGCCTTCGGGGGAGCGGACGACTCCAGGGAGCAGCGGGAGTGCATCGGCAACTGTGGCCGGACGGGTCGGCAGTTCCTTGATGGTCTGGACGGGCGCTTCGCCGGCCGACGGCGAGCTCTCTTCAACGGGATTGGCCGTGCCGTGAACCTCAACCTTCTCTTCACGCGTCAGAGCGGGCGTCAGAGTGAGATCGACGGAGACGCTGCCGTCGCGCGCCAAATCGAGGTCGTCTCTGCGGAGGGGCGCAAAGCCGCCTTTGATGGCGGTGACGGTGTAGCGCGCCGGGATCAGGCCGTCGAACGCGGCGTGGCCTTTCGCGTCGGTCACGGCAGTCGCCACCACACTCTGGGACGAGAGGATCTGGACGGTGACTCCGCGAATAGCCTGGCGGGCCTGGTCGAAGACCAGAACCTCGATGCTTTCAGCCAAGGCTTCGCCGCACCACAGCAGCATCAGTCCGATTACACATCCGCCCAGTCGCATCCGCTCCTTCAGCCCTTCGCAGCTTCAACAATATGGACTCGGTTGAGCGAGAAGGGGTTTCATGGTTCTGGACGGGGAGCCAGACAACGTCCGCTCCCTGACGGTCGCGGTTCGGTGCTGTGGCGGAGTATACTGGTCTACATCGGATGTCGATAGCGAGGGGCGATAGAGAGGGCGACGACCGCGACCTGTACTCGGGCCTGATCCGGCTTCACATCCTCCATCACGCCGCCCGCGAGCCGGTTTTCGGGCTCGGGATGGCCGAGGAGTTGGCCCGGCACGGTTACCGCATCAGCTTGGGCACCCTCTATCCGCTGCTCCACGGCCTCCAGAACAAGGGCTATCTCCGCTCTGAGGAGAAGCGCAAGGGTAAGTCGCTGCGCAAGCTGTACCGCGCCACGCCTCTGGGGCGCAGGGCGCTGGCGGCGGCCAAAACAAAGGTCCGCGAGTTGTTCGGAGAACTCATCGAGGGTGAATGACTGGATACAAGGAATGACTGGATACAAGGAATGACTGGACACAAGGTGGGATTCGCGGCAGTCCTGGCAATGCTCGCCGCAACGGCGGACGTCACGGCGCAACAGGCGCCGCTGACGGTCGGGCAGGCGGTCGCTCAGGCGCTTAAGACGTACCCGGCGATACGCGCGTCGGCGGAGCAGGTCTCGGCCGCGGCGGCCGGAATCAACCTGGCGCGCACGGCCTACCTGCCGCGGGCGGACTTCCTGGGACAGATGAACCGCGCCACCCGGAATAACGTGTTCGGGCTGGTGCTTCCGCAGGCCGTCATCCCTTCCATGTCGGGCCCGGTGCTGGGCACCGACAGCCTCACCAGCGTGTGGGGCAGCGCGGCCGGGGTGCTGGTCTCTTGGGAACCTCTCGATTTCGGCCTGCGGCGCGCGAATGTCGCCGCCGCCGGATCGGGCCGTGCGCGCGCGGAGGCCGGAGCGAGCCTGACACGGTTTCAGGTGGGCGCGGCCGCGGCGGATTCGTTTCTCACGCTGCTGGCGGCCGAGCAAACCGTGGTGGCCGCGCGGGCCGGCGCGGACCGGGCGAAATCGCTGTACCAGGTGACCGACAGCCTCGCACGGAGCGGCCTGCGCCCCGGCGCCGACGCCGCGCGGGCCCACGCCGAGGTCGCCCTCGCCGAGACGCAACTGGTTCAGACCGAGCAGGCGGTGGACGTAGCACGCGCGGCCCTCGCGGATCTGGTCGGCGTTCCCGCTGCCGAGATCAAGATCGACGCGGGTCCTCTGCTTGCCGTGGCTCCCGCGGCGCTTCCGGAAGCGGCGGCTCTGCCAGGCCATCCCATCGCCCGCCAACAGAACGCGCTGGTCGAAGAGGCGCGGGCGCAGGAACACGCGCTCGAGCGCTCGTACTTTCCGCGCCTCTATCTGCAGGGGAGCGCTTACGGCCGCGGCACCGGCGCGCGAACCGACGGAACCACCAGCGATGGACTCGCCGGCCTGGGACTGAACGTCGGCAACTGGGCGCTCGGGCTCACCGTGACCTTTCCCGCAATGGACCTGCCGTCGGTCCACGCGCGCGAGCAGGTGCAGCGGCACCTGATACGGGCGGCCTCCGCGCAATACGACCGCGTCCTGCAGGATCTCCGGGCACAGTTGGAGCAGGCCAATGCCCGCCTCAACGGGGCCCGGCGCGTGGCCGAGAATACGCCGGTCGAGTTGGACGCCGCTCGCACCGCGGAGCAGCAGGCCACGGCGCGCTACAAGTCCGGCCTCGGTAACATTGTCGAAGTCGCGGAGGCCGAGCGGCTGCTCACCCAGGCCGAGATCGACGACGCGCTGGCCAGGCTGGGCGTGTGGCGCGCCCTGCTCGGCGTAGCCGCCGCCGGGGGCGACCTTCAGCCGTTCCTCGCCAGCGCCGAAAAGTAACGGAGGGATCTTATGTGGTTGGTGCTGACATCCATGCGGCGACCCATTACGATCCTGGTCGCCGTGCTCGCCGTCGCGCTCGCTTCCGTCCTGGCAATCCGGCGCATGAAAGTGGATATCCTGCCGGCCCTCGGCGCGCCCCAGGTCTACGTGGCACAGCCCTACGGCGGCATGGATCCGAGTCAGATGGAAGGCTTTCTGACTTACTACTACGAGTATCACTTCCTCTACATCACGGGCATCGAGCACGTCGAATCGCGGAACATACAGGGCGCCGCGCTCATGAAGCTGGTCTTTCATCCCGACACCGATATGAGCCGTGCCATGGCCGAAGTGGTCGGCTACGTCAACCGCGCCCGTTCGTTCATGCCTCCCGGCACCGTGCCGCCGTTCATCATGCGCTTCGACGCGGGCAGCGTGCCGGTCGGCCAGCTGGTGTTCTCGAGCCCGACTCTGGCGCCCGGCGAGATGCAGGACATCGCGCTCAACCGCGTGCGGCCCATCTTCGCGACGCTCGCGGGCGTCTCGGCGCCGCCGCCTTTCGGGGGCAACCAGCGCAGCATCGTCATCGGCGTCGATCCCGAGAAGATGAGGTCCTACCGTCTGGCGCCGCAGGAGGTGGTCGAGGCGGTGAACCGCGCCAGCACGGTGCTTCCATCCGGCAACGTGCGCACCGGCGACCTGCTGCGCATCGCTTCGACCAACGCAGTGCTAGGCGGCAACCTCCAGGAGTTACTGAACACGCCGATCCGGACCGGCGCGGGCCCGGCAGTGTATCTCCGCGACATCGGCACCATTCAGGATTCCACCGATATCGTGGTCGGCTTCGCGCACGTGGACGGCCGGCGCACTGTCTACATCCCCGTCACCAAACGCGCCGACGCCTCTACCCTCGACGTGATCGCGCGCGTCAAGGCGGCCCTGCCCCAGATGCGCGCCGTGGCGCAGGCGATTGCTCCCGACGTGAAGATCGCCTTCGTCTTCGACCAATCCCCGTACGTGGTGAACGCCATCGACGGCCTGATCCGGGAAGGATTGCTGGGCGCCCTGCTGACCGGCCTCATGGTGCTGCTCTTCCTGCGCGACTGGCGCAGCGCCGTGATTGTCGTCATGTCGATCCCGTTTGCCCTGCTCGCTTCGGTGGTGTGGCTCTGGGCCACCGGCGAAACGATCAACATCATGACGCTGGGCGGCCTGGCGCTCGCCGTCGGAGTGCTGGTCGACGAAGCGACCGTCACGGTGGAGAGCATCCACACCCATCTGGCCACCGGTCTGGCGCGGCCGCGGGCGGTTGTGGAAGCGTCCCGCAAGACGGCGGTTCCGCGCCTGCTCGCAATGGTGAGCATCCTGGCGGTCTTCGTGCCGTCGTTCTTCATGGCAGGCGCGGCGCGGCAGTTGTTCGTTCCCCTGTCGATGGCGGTCGGGTTCGCGATGGTGTCGTCGTACGTGCTTTCTAGCTCGCTGGTGCCGGTGATGGCCACCTGGCTGATGCGCACGGGGCAAGAAGCGCCAGAGGCGGGGCGCTTCCGCGCCGCCTACGTTGCATACCTGCGATTCGTGTTGCGATTCCGCTGGCCGTTGGTGGGCGCCTATATCGCCGGCGCCGCCGTGCTGATCTGGGTACTCTACCCACGCGTCGGCACCGAGATCTTTCCCGCCGCGGACGCCGGCCAGTTGCAGATCCGCATGCGCGCTCCCGCCGGAACCGTGATCGAGCGCACAGAGCTGGCCGCCCTGAAAACGCTGGACGTCGTCAAGAGCGTAGTCGGACCGGAGAACGTCGCGATCAGCACCGATTTCGTCGGCGTCCAGGCAGCCAGCTATCCCATCAACACCATCTACCTGTTCACCGCCGGTCCTCAGGAGGCGGTGTTGCGCGTGGCGCTGAAGCCCTCGGCCGCGCTCAGTGGAGAGGATCTGCGAGAGAAGCTCCGGGCGGAACTCCGCAAGGCGCTTCCCGATACCGCCTTCTCGTTCGAGGCGCCCGACATCATCAGCCAGGTGATGAGCTTCGGTTCCCCCACGCCTATCGAGATCGACTTGCAGGGTCCGAACATGCCCGCCAACCGCGCCCACGCCGCACGGGTCTTCGCGGAGCTTCAGAAGTCCGCGCACCTGCGCGATCTCGAGTACATGCAGGCGCTCGATTACCCCACGCTGGAAGTGACGGTGGACCGCGACCGCGCCGGCCAGCTCGGCCTCACCATGTCGGACGTGGCGCGCTCGCTCGTGACGGCCACTTCCTCCAGCCGCTTCGTCGCTCCCAACTACTGGCGCGATCCCAAGAGCGGCAACGCGTTCCAGATCCAGGTGCAGATTCCGCCCTTCAAAATGGACTCCGCGCGCGAGCTGGAGGACCTTCCGGTCATGTCCGGCGGCGCCTGGAGTGGGCACCCGCTGGTCGGCGATCTCGCTACTGTTCGCAACGGCACCGCATTCGGCGAGGTGGACCGCTACAACATGCAGCGCGTAGTGAGCATGACCGCAAACATCCACGGCGCGCCTCTGGGAATGGTGGCGGACGAGCTGCGCACGGCCATTGCCAACGCCGGCAAGCCGCCTCTGGGAGTAACCGTCTTCGTGCGCGGGCAGATTCCACCGCTCGAAGAGACGCTCGCCGGACTCGGCACCGGCCTGCTGCTGGCCGTGGCCGTGATCTTCCTGCTTCTGGCGGCGAACTTTCAGTCCTTTCGACTCGCGGTCGCGGCCGTCTCGGCGGCTCCGGCGGTAATCTGCGGGGTGCTGCTCATGCTGCTCGCCACCGGCACAACGCTGAACGTGCAGTCGTTCATGGGCGCGATTATGGCGGTTGGCATTTCGGTGGCCAACGCAATCTTGCTGGTGACCTTCGCCGAAGCGAGCCGGCGCGAAGGCCGGCCCGTGCTCGAAGCCGCCGCGGAGGGCGGGCGCGGCCGCTTGCGCGCCATTCTGATGACCGCCGCCGCGATGATCGCCGGCATGCTTCCCATGGCCATCGGATTCGGCCAGGGCGGCCAGCAGGCGGCGCCGTTGGGCCGCGCCGTCATCGGCGGCCTGCTGGTGGCTACCTTCGCCACGCTGACCGTGCTGCCTTCCGTCTATGCAATTCTCCAAGGGCGTGCGAGCCTGTTCTCGCCGTCCCTCGATCCCGACGATCCAACGAGCAGATACTATGAACATCGATAGAGTGATTGTGGCGGCGCTTCTCGCGACGGCCGCCGCCGCGCAGCAGAGCGTCGACCTCGTGCGCGTTGTATCGCGAACCGCGGACCGGAAGCTGGCGCTGCCCGGCGAGCTCGCTCCTTACCTGGCGGTGGACCTCTACGCGCGTGTCAACGGATTCGTGGACCAGGTCAACGTCGACCGCGGCAGCATGGTCAAAAAGGGGCAATCGCTGGTCACGCTGGTGGCGCCCGAGCTATCCGCGCAGGTGGCGGAGGCCGAGAGCAAGGCACATGCGGCCGAGTCGCAGCGCGCCGAGGCGGAGGCGAAACTCGTGGCCAGCCAGAGCACCTACGAACGGACGAAGACGGCGGCGGCCACTCCCGGCGCGGTCGCCGAAAACGAAGTCGTTGTGGCGCAGAACTCGATGGAGGCCGCGCGCGCGCTGGTCGCAGCCATGGAGAGCGCCAGCCGCGCCGCGCAGTCTTCGGTCGCCGCCCTGAAGGATCTCGAGGCCTACCTGAACGTGACGGCGCCGTTCGACGGCGTGATCGTGACGCGGTTCGTCCATCCCGGCGCGCTGGCCGGACCGGCGGCGGGCGCATCGGCCGGGCCCCTGCTGCGACTGGAGGACAACGCGCGCCTGCGTTTGGTGGTGGCCGTTCCCGAAGCCGGCGCGGGCGGCATTCCCAAGGGCGCGCGCGTACCGTTCACGGTCCCGGCCTACCCCGCCGAGACATTCGAAGGCGTGGTGGTGCGCGTGGCTCACTCGCTGGACCTGAAGACGCGCACCATGCCAGTCGAGCTTGATGTGTCCAATCCCGGCCTCCGCCTCGCGCCCGGCATGTACGCTCAGGTGCAATGGCCGGTCCGCGCCGCACGCGCGGCCTTGCTGGTCCCGCCTTCGAGCATCGTAACGACGAACGAGCGGCAGTTCGTGGTGCGGATCAACGACGGCGTCGCCGAGTGGGTGACCGTGAAGCGCGGCGCCCCCGCCGGCGACATGGTCGAGGTATTCGGCCCGCTCCACCCCGGCGACGCCATTGCCCGCCGTGGCACCGACGAGTTGCGCGAGGGTACCCGCGTGCAGGGGCGCGAGTAAACCGTCAGCGGAGTTGTGACCGGCATTCAATGAGGCCGCGACCAGCTGGTCGCGGAATTCCGGAAGAAAACGTCGAGTACATGCGAGCCTACTAGCTTCAATGAGGCCGCGACCAGCTGGTCGCGGAATTGGGCCTGTGCCATCGCAGGGGCATCAGCGAGGCGCGGCTTCAATGAGGCCGCGACCAGCTGGTCGCGGAATTGTCACGACCAGGTCAAGCCCCCCGGTCGTGATCGTGCTTCAATGAGGCCGCGACCAGCTGGTCGCGGAATTGCCAGATCCCTTGAGGCGCAGACAAAAAGGAGAACACAGCTTCAATGAGGCCGCGACCAGCTGGTCGCGGAATTCACGAGACCCAGGCACCCTGAGCGGAAGTTCCCATTGCTTCAATGAGGCCGCGACCAGCTGGTCGCGGAATTGGCAGATCGTGGCCACGGGGGGAGTCAAATTTATCGACCTTCAATGAGGCCGCGACCAGCTGGTCGCGGAATTACACCGCCGCCCGCGTCGCCCGGGGCAAGGTGCTCATCCCTTCAATGAGGCCGCGACCAGCTGGTCGCGGAATTAAGACCTAGGCGGGTTCAAGGTGGGACGGATGCCGCGCCTTCAATGAGGCCGCGACCAGCTGGTCGCGGAATTGGAATCCGAATGGTCCGCGCTGCGCTTCTCGGTAGACCTTCAATGAGGCCGCGACCAGCTGGTCGCGGAATTCAGAACATTTTCGTAACCTCGGGCGCCACTTATGCCCTTCAATGAGGCCGCGACCAGCTGGTCGCGGAATTGATCACCACCACGGCGAGCGACCTGACAATCTTTTTCGCCTTCAATGA
Organism: Bryobacterales bacterium; assembly: GCA_963841635.1. Classification (GTDB taxonomy): domain Bacteria; phylum Acidobacteriota; class Terriglobia; order Bryobacterales; family Bryobacteraceae; genus DASWZN01. The sequence continues at coordinate 3,236,970 of CAWJDO010000002.1, read as the reverse complement.
GGCCGCGACCAGCTGGTCGCGGAATTAGCGTCTGCATCTCGCCGCAGAACGGACACGGCACCCTTCAATGAGGCCGCGACCAGCTGGTCGCGGAATTGATATCGTCAGCACTGTGCATACCGCGCTTGCCAGACCTTCAATGAGGCCGCGACCAGCTGGTCGCGGAATTAGCACCGCTGTGGCACACGACAACTCCCGATGCGTCCCTTCAATGAGGCCGCGACCAGCTGGTCGCGGAATTCAGGAGAGGCTGATTGACGCGCACGCCGAGGCCCTAGCCCTTCAATGAGGCCGCGACCAGCTGGTCGCGGAATTCTTGATCCCCTCGACGGTGGTGATCGCCAAGGGCGCCCTTCAATGAGGCCGCGACCAGCTGGTCGCGGAATTGCGGAACAAGCTGGGCAGGGCCTTCAGATTTACGATCCTTCAATGAGGCCGCGACCAGCTGGTCGCGGAATTGTCCGCGCTGATGGCCCAGCCCACGCCGGGCACAGTCCTTCAATGAGGCCGCGACCAGCTGGTCGCGGAATTGGTTGAAGCCGAGGTACACCGCCTGGAGGCTCTGGACCTTCAATGAGGCCGCGACCAGCTGGTCGCGGAATTGACACAGCTGTACGGAGACTTCGCTTTCCTGGCCTCCTTCAATGAGGCCGCGACCAGCTGGTCGCGGAATTGCTCGAAGATAACGTCAACTTCGTAAGCTTCTCTGCGGCCCTTCAATGAGGCCGCGACCAGCTGGTCGCGGAATTTCGCGCTTGATGCGCTCCCACACGGCGCCATTGATGCCTTCAATGAGGCCGCGACCAGCTGGTCGCGGAATTACAATCACGGTTCCCGCCTCCTTGAACGTGACACCTGCCTTCAATGAGGCCGCGACCAGCTGGTCGCGGAATTAGTTCCTGCTCGCCGGCCTTGATCGTCGCCACCACCCTTCAATGAGGCCGCGACCAGCTGGTCGCGGAATTCAAAGCCGCGCAAGGTTCGCCGGCGTTCGTGGTCGTCCTTCAATGAGGCCGCGACCAGCTGGTCGCGGAATTGACCTCGATGTGCTTACCCGCATCTGTAAAGAGGCGCCTTCAATGAGGCCGCGACCAGCTGGTCGCGGAATTACACGGAGAAGAACACGGAGAAGAACAACAATCAAACCTTCAATGAGGCCGCGACCAGCTGGTCGCGGAATTGGAACCGTGCCTTCGACGACGGCTACGTTCGGCGCCCTTCAATGAGGCCGCGACCAGCTGGTCGCGGAATTTTGAGATATCGAAGCACCAGCCTATCACGGGACCGCCCTTCAATGAGGCCGCGACCAGCTGGTCGCGGAATTTTCCAGATCCGTGGGCGCCAGGAGTTCGGAAAGCGCCCTTCAATGAGGCCGCGACCAGCTGGTCGCGGAATTGGCCAACGTGGTGCGCAATTGAAGATGCTCATCCCCCTTCAATGAGGCCGCGACCAGCTGGTCGCGGAATTTCGCTAGACTGCGAAGACCCCAAAGGGCTAGAGATACCTTCAATGAGGCCGCGACCAGCTGGTCGCGGAATTGAAAATGGGGCGGTGCTGGTGACGGCCGACCTGACCCTTCAATGAGGCCGCGACCAGCTGGTCGCGGAATTGGAGGCATCCCTTACGCGCTCGACGCGAAGAGGCTCCCTTCAATGAGGCCGCGACCAGCTGGTCGCGGAATTACGGGTGGTCCGGCCGGTGGCCGGCGGCGAAAGGGCCTTCAATGAGGCCGCGACCAGCTGGTCGCGGAATTTGCGACCGATGCCAACGGGAGACTACGTGGTGAACGCCCCTTCAATGAGGCCGCGACCAGCTGGTCGCGGAATTGGCGACGCTCCCCGTTGCCGTTCCCCCCGTGACGGACCTTCAATGAGGCCGCGACCAGCTGGTCGCGGAATTGGGTGATCAGCCGCCCCGCCGCTCTGGTCAATCACCCTTCAATGAGGCCGCGACCAGCTGGTCGCGGAATTGTACTTCCCGATGTTGCCCTGGGGGGTATATCGGGCGGTCCTTCAATGAGGCCGCGACCAGCTGGTCGCGGAATTAATCATCAGCCTGGGCATCCTCCCGATCTGCGAGAACCTTCAATGAGGCCGCGACCAGCTGGTCGCGGAATTAACGACGTCCCAGCTTAGTGCAGCATCGTCATTGATCCTTCAATGAGGCCGCGACCAGCTGGTCGCGGAATTATTTTGGCAGCAGGGTCGGGGCGGGGGGAGTGATCCCTTCAATGAGGCCGCGACCAGCTGGTCGCGGAATTACGGCTATGCAGGGGAGCCGCAAGGCAGACATGCCCCTTCAATGAGGCCGCGACCAGCTGGTCGCGGAATTGGCCGTCGATATCCACGTCGAGCTTGACGATCTTCTTCCTTCAATGAGGCCGCGACCAGCTGGTCGCGGAATTGGCCTACCTCCGCCCCTCGAATCAGTTCCGCTATCCACCCTTCAATGAGGCCGCGACCAGCTGGTCGCGGAATTACTCGGGATGGTCCGGTTGCTCCCGCGTGGAGTAGACCCTTCAATGAGGCCGCGACCAGCTGGTCGCGGAATTCCAGCGCAACGCGGAGTCGCAGTCCTCGTTTCTCACCCTTCAATGAGGCCGCGACCAGCTGGTCGCGGAATTGAACCCAGCCTTAGCGGCTCCAATGCCACCCGAGTCCCTTCAATGAGGCCGCGACCAGCTGGTCGCGGAATTAACCTCAAGGGCCATCTCCCTCAAGGAATCAGAACCCTTCAATGAGGCCGCGACCAGCTGGTCGCGGAATTTCCTTTGTGTCCTCTTCTATCGGTCCGCGAGCGCCACCCTTCAATGAGGCCGCGACCAGCTGGTCGCGGAATTCTGCTGCAGCCGGTGGTAACGACGGGAAGCACCACGCCTTCAATGAGGCCGCGACCAGCTGGTCGCGGAATTATGCTAGGCAAGGCAGAGGATGGGAGCGGCCCGGTTTCCTTCAATGAGGCCGCGACCAGCTGGTCGCGGAATTAGGTGTCGATCATGAACGTGCAGCGCAGCGGCTCCGCCCTTCAATGAGGCCGCGACCAGCTGGTCGCGGAATTGATCGCCACGGCGAGGTTGTTCCCCGCCTTGTCTCCCCTTCAATGAGGCCGCGACCAGCTGGTCGCGGAATTAGCCCGCTTCCATCTACCTATGATGTCAAAGACCTGCGGCCATGATTGCGAGCGGTCCGGTCAACCCCGAGGGCCCGCACCCAGCCCAACCTCTCCACTCCCGTCAACCCGCTTCCTCCCAACCACCTACAGCCATCGAGCGGCCCCCGCACTCCGATTTCCACCCCGCCGCTCGCCCTCATCATCGCGTCACAAACACCGGATACTCCGAAATCTCCCCGTCCAGGTACCGCGCGAGCAGCCGCGCCTGAATCTCCAGCAGCCGCCGATAGCTCACCCTGTACTCGAAAATCGGGTGCGTCACCAGCGAATCCATCCGCAATTCGTACGCCCGGAAGAACCCTTTCCGCCCCTGCGGTGAGAGCGCCACCGCCGGCCCCGCCTTCACGATATCCGACGCGGTCACCATCCGCGTGTTGATCGCCGACAGCACCGCCGAGTCCGCGATCAACGGTCGAAACGGCTCCATCAGATCCAGCGCCAGCGCCGGCCTGCCGAACCGCGGCTGGTGATAGAACCCGATGTAAGGATCGAAGCCCACCGCATAACACGTCACCGTGAGGTCCTTCGCCAGCATGCTGTACGCCAGTGACAGCAACGCGTTCACCGCATCCCGCGGCGGCCTCCGGTTGCGCCCGCCGAAGTCGAATGCGAACTCCTCTCCCGCCGCGCCCTCCGCCTTGATCATGCCGGCAAACTCGCCGAAGTAAATGCGCGCCGCCGTTCCCTCTATGCCCAGCAGTTGCTCCAGGCTGTCCGCCCGCTCAGCCGACTCCGCCATCCGTTTCAACCCCGCCAGCGCCGACGCTTCCGGCTCCACGTGATTCCGCTGCAGCATCGTCCGCTGGTTCCGGATCTTGCCCGCGACCAGACTCCGCGCGAACGCCGTCGAGAATCCCTCCTGCTCCGCCAGCCGGAACTGCGCCCGCCGCGTAAACACGTTCTTCGTGTTCAGCCCGTGCGTGATGCCGTAGAACCAGCCGCCCTGGGAGAAGTAGCAGATCGGAATCCCCGCCTCGCACAGCCCCTGCACGGCCTGCGTGGAAATCTGCACGTTCCCCATCAGGTTCACCTGGCAAGTTTCGCCCAGCCGCACCTCCTGCCTCAGTTCCTCTTTCTCCCGGACTTGCAGCACCTCGCCCGATTTCCCCACCCGCATCCCTTGCGTGTTCAGATACAGCGGCCGCGTTTCGTTCCGAGGCGTAACCAGTTGCCGCACCTCCCCCGCCACGGGCTTCCTGGGCGCTTCCGGCCGCGTGAACAGGTCCAGCTGGACCGGAGCCCCGCCGCGCCGCCACTGCGCCAACCACGTCTCGTCCGGAAGGCAGATCCCCACCAGCGAGCAGCCCGGACACTTCGGGGAATCCTCCAGCGGCGCCGGAATGCTGCCCGAGCCCGCCAGCAGCCACGCTTGCCGGATCGTGTTCTCCGTCTCCTCCATCTGCGCGGCATCGAACTGCACCCGGACGCGCTGCCGCGTCTTCACGTAGTAAACGATGCCTTCCTCCGACCGGTATCCGTTGTCCCGCAGGATCAGCCCCTGAACCGCGAGCTGCATACGATCCGCTGGCCACAGTTCCAGGCCATTCTTGCCCTCACGCGGCGCGCCGTGCTTGTAATCGACCGGAGTTACTGTGCCGTCCTCCACCTCGAGCAGGTCCATCTTCGCGATCACGCGCATGCGCTCGCTCGATAGAGTCACCGAGCGGCATTCGAGGTCCGATCCCGTCTCCGCGGGCTCCGGCATCTTGCCCGACCCTCCATCGACGCGCCGATGCTGAAACTTCCCTTCGACCGTATCGGCGCTTTCCTTGAACGCGCCCTCCACCCACTCGTAGAAGTACAGCCGCGGGCAGTAAACGAACTCGTTCACCATCCGTGCCGGCAAGTAGTCCGGCAAACGCCGCTCCTCGCCGCCCTCAATCGAAATCGGAATCGCGCTCATCTTAGTCCGCAAACCGGGGAAGGTTTGCCCTCTGGACACTCCGCAAACCGGGGACTGGACCGAAATTTCGCCGCCTTTGCGAAATTCGTGCCTGTCCCAAGGTTTGCCCCTTGCACTCGTCCTACTGTTCTCATCCCTACACCACCACGCAGGGCGCATCGACGCTCGTATACGGCCGCCCCAGCGCTGTGATCACGCGATCGCCGCGGCCCTCCGCCGGACCCAGGCTGACGAACAGCACCTGGTCCTCCTGGTGGTTGATGATCTCGGCCAGCTCCGCGCGGCACCGAGCCAGATCCGTCCCCGTAAGCTGGCATTCGAACACCGAAAACTGCAAATGGTCCCCATAGTTCCGCATCTTCTGGAACACCCGCCGCAGCCGTTTGTCGTCCGAGATGTCGTAACACACGATGTACGAGGTTCGCATCAGCCCCTCGAGGAGTCGACCCGACGGAACTGCCCAAGCCCAAAGTGGCTTCCGTACCCTATGGCGAACGGCGTCTGGACCGGCTCTTTGAACTCTAGTTCGAACCCGAAGCCCAATTTGGGATCGTCGCCTTTGCGGTTACGGCGAAAATCGAGCCAGCGATAGCTGCGACCGCTCAGAAGGTCGAGTCTCGGCACAGCTGAAACACACGCGGGAACCGGCAATCCATGGTACCCGCACTCCCGCGCGACCTCCTCTTGTAGCCATCGCGAGACCGTGCCGCGGCCCTTCCGCCAGTGCCGCGTCGGTACGAAGGGCGTAACGCTTCGCACCCTGGTTGCTGTTTTCAGAATCTCCGACCGCATGCCCCACTGGACTGGAACGCAGCGAATCGACGGGCGGCCGTCGGGCTGCCACAGCTCAGTGACACGATCGATGGCTACAATTTCGGTAGAGTCGAATTGTTGCCGCGTAACAACAGCGAAGTGGTCCAGACACCCGTCGCAGTCGTCGTCCCAGGGCAAGATGTACACGTGGCCGTGGTCGCGCCGGCAACCACCGTCCGGCCCCTTTCCGCTGAAGCGCGAAGACACAGCCGCCTCGTGCCCCATCACCCACTTGTGCGCACCCATAAGGCGGGTGCGAACCTGCTCGGCGATCTCTAGGGCTGCCGTGGCTGGCGGTAGCACCTTCCCGTCGAGGGCAAAAAGAACGGCCTCAACAACCCGAAGCGGTACCGGTCGGCTTGGATGGTCCGGCAAGAAGCAGTTCGCCGGACGAACGTAGTCCACGTAGCGCATCGCAGGCGGGCCGCTCAGCTTCTTCTTTAGAAGATCGGAGGTTGAGAACGAGAGCGCGTCGAGCCAATCCGCGCCACGAAACTCGGTCTGCGAAATGGCGCAAGCAACAGGCACGACGTCGCCTCGTATTCCCTCTCCAGGCGCCGGCACGCAATTGCAAGAGGTGGTCCCCGATTGCGCGCACAGCGTGGCCAAAACCCAAGATTCGCTTCGGCCCAGGTAGTTCATGGCGCCCAACAGGTCCTCAAGGTCGTGGCGCTGCTCGGCACCGAGTTCCGTCCGTGGCCAGACCGCCAGCACCGACGCGCCCGCACTGTCGCGATCAAGCGCAACGAAACCATCGAAGATCAGCGCGCGCTTCGCCGGGTCGCCGGTGTTCTGGTCCAGGTACGCCCTGGTGTGCGATGCCGTCACGGGAGGCAGACGAAAAGAAGGGGGCTCGGAGGCCAGCGCAGCAAGCAACGGCCGCACACGGTCCGCCGTCCACTCGGGCCGCTTCCGCTTCCAGACGTCGAACAGGGCACGGATCAACCGATAGGGAGAGGGTGGCCATTCGGGAACACCCTCGTTGACGTGCCGCCCCCACGCCGTACCGTGGTAACGGCCGGCCGGGAAACCCAATTCCATCGCCAACATGGCACCTCCTATCTGGCGGCCGCCGGTGCGTCCTCTTTCTTCCACGCGCACTCCGTGGTCAACACGGTTATCGGAGGATCCGCGAAAAGTCCCTTCTGGCCGCACTGGCGAATGAGCCTCTGCACCTCGCCAAGCAGTTCCGGCTCTGCCGGAATCATCCGCCCTTCTGGCATCGTGCAAACAAGGTCGCCGCTCGTCACGAAGTCGCACGCCGTCCGCAGGCGCAACCCAGAATTCAAGAACCTCCGAACCTTGTAGAGCCCAAGAGCGATCAGCAGGTTGGTGGCATCGTCGTCCAGGCGATACCCTCGGATCAATGCGACATCGAGATTGAAATAGGCACGGATGCAGTCTGCGGTGTATTCCATCCGGCCATACGGAACGTTGCTGTAGACGTCCTTGTCGTACCCAGAGGCGCGGAGCTTGCCGGTCGGGTCGAGAGGATTATTCTTGACACCACCCGATGCCGCCTCTCTCACCCCCTGTGCCTCGATGAAACCCGAGACCACTCGCGAGAAACGTACACGGCCATCTTCCACGTTGGCCATGAAGACACCATGCAACAACGAATTGGGATCGTAATAGAAAACCGCCTTTGCAATGCGGCTCCAGTCGATGGGCTGACCTTTAGCGTAGCCGGACCGCTCGATAAAAGCCTCCTGGATCATCTTGTTGGCGATGATGAAGGGCGAGTTCAGCCTATGGGCTTCTACCAGCGACGTGGTCACGGTTTCCACCGGACCCACGAGACTTGCCCGGACGTAGGGAAGCCCCACCAACTCAGGCTCGATCTCGGGTCCGCCGTTATCGAGGCAAGTGGCTTCGAGCCGGTTGGCCACGGACTGAGCACTCTCCACAAGCAGCATCCGCTTGCCGCCTGGTGCGTCGTAAACCGCAGCCCCCAGGTCGGCGAATCCGGTCGGCTGAAATCGATCACCCTGCGCCGGCTTCAGCTCCTGTACGAGCAACAGGCGCGATGCGCCTCTCAGATCGTCAAACATAAGACAGCCGCTCCTTTCTTAGATGGACGCCGACTCAGCTCTGTCCTCACAGCGCAGAATCAGTCTTAACAAGCTCTCCGGTGACCACACGGGAACCAGAAGCGCCGCCGCGAGGCGTTCCGTGTTCTCTCCGCTTTCGAAGACGGTCTCAACCACACTCAGGCCTGCGGCCCGAAGCCGGCGCCGCGCAATCTCGCACGCGTCAGGCAATCTTCCCGCGAGCAACAGCGGCACGATAGTCGGGTCAGCGTGCACCATGACCTCGCGCAGCGGTGCAGTCAGAAACACCTGCTTGAGCAGAGTATAGGCCCGCGACATGACGGCCGGGAACTCCTGCGTTGATCTCTCCGCCCAACGAGCCTGTAGCCTACGGAGAGGCGCCTCAACCGGCCACCATCTGACTTGCACCAACCCAAAGATCAGGTCCTCAAGAAGCCGAGAGTCCAGCTCGCCGGTTATGATCCCCTGGACATCCTCGGAGCGGATGCGAACCGCACCCTCCAACGGATTCATCCTCGCATTAGTCCGCCCTCCGTCCATCAGCCGCCGCTGAAGGACGGAGGCCATTCGCCGCCACAGCGTATTCCCCATCCACGCAAACTCCCGAGCATCGTGGCGGAGGTACTCCCGAATCCCCTTTACCTCACCAGTGCGCCAGATGGAAGCAAGGGCCGCTGCAATCCTGAATTCTAGCCCACAATCGCCCGCCTCGAGCCACTCCTGCCTAAGCGCTACTGAAGCGTGGTTGAACTGCAAGACCTGCTCAAGACGTCCGAGAGCGGAGACAACGCTCCGGAACTCAATCGGATTTCCGCCTGCCTCCGGCTGGAGACGTGCAAGGTAGCCGAACATCGCCTCTTCGAGCGCGCGCCGCGCCGTCTCGGTTCTCGTGTTTGATTGATCCCTCCTGCGCAACCAATCAAGATGGCCAAACAAGGGGCCGAGATCGTCGAAGAGCTGAGGTTCGCTCGCGTTCTTAACGAGGAATCGACCCGCAGGCAAGGCCACGAAGCTGTCTCCGCGCCGCTTTACCAGACTGTACCGAACGAACTCGTTCACGCCCCGGTTCACGCCGAGGCCGGCTGCAGCCTCAGCAAACTCCAGGCCGGAGCGGGCGATTCGGCGCCCGATGTCAGCTCGGCCTTCCCTGAGAAGCGCACGGATCTCCCCATATCCCGCCGGCTTCCTCCACAGTGGCGTCCAGATTTCTGCACGCGTCGACTCGTCGTCTTTGGTAGCCGACGATCCGTAACCTGCCGCGCTGGGCTGAACCGTGAAAGGGCTCGTGGCCAGCCGGGGTGCGCCTACCCTCTGGCGCCGCGAAATGCCGCCGGCCCAGGCAACAGCGCCCTCCAAAGTGATGATCGAACCCCAGGGGTTAGTCAACGTCCCGTGCTCGACGCCTGGTCCCTGGTTCGAGCCTCCGGCTCGTCCTGGATCGAACTGACCGGCCTTCCCGCTGGCAAAGTCCCCGGACGGCTGTGAGAATAGTGCATTCCGCAGCAATTGATAGGCTGGCGTCTCCGATTTCAGAAGGAGTTCGGCGATGCGGCACATGAAGTTGTTCGTGTAGTCAAGATGGCCCTCGTTGCCACCTGTGCCTAGCACCGGAGGGTAGGCTAGATCCTCCGTGCCCAAGGTCACGACCGCAGCGTCGAGCCATTCGACCGCCGCGTCACCCAGCCGGTTTCGGCAGGCGCGCACAATCTCGGCCTTGGTTCCACCGCCAGTCTTCTTGACGCGCGTGACCAGCTTCTTAACCGCCTTCAGCGCCGCGCCTGCGTCACGGCCTTCCTTCGACTTTTTCGGGAACTGATGGGACCACTCTTCGAACTCGGCAGCGGTTTGCTCAAGCAACGGCAACCGGCCGAGCCGCCCCAGTGCGTCCCTCACTGCTTGTGGGACCTCTTGGTCCTTCGGCTTCTTCGCCGCCCGTTCGGCCCGGTCCAGCATCTCGGCAATCTGAAGGTCCGGGCTAGGCAACTCCGGGAAGCCCCGGATCGCCTCGATGGCGCTCCTATATGGCGCAAATCGCGGACTCGTCGACGTCGCGATCGCGTCAATCCCATCGCGGCGGTCGCCGGGGTAGAAGCCGCTGGCCGCGTTCCATGGCGCCACGATGGGCGTTGGCCTGTAGTCATCGGCGAAGAAACGGACGAGTCCCTCTTCATCGAGTCTCGATTGGAGGCTGAACCTCGAGCCATCCCACCAACCTCGGGCCCTCGCATCAGCCTGCTCTGAGACGAGCCGCAACACTCCGAGCGCCTTTAGGTAGGCACCGAGCGGCTCAGCGGTACAACCCCTAAGCTCCAGAAGCGGCATTCCGCGCCTCCCTACATTCCTCCTCACTGGCGCGTCGGTCGGCTGCGCGCAACACCGCCTCGAGATACGCGAGGCGGAAGGGACCCCATTCATCGCCTTCGACCAACTCCCAGACACGCTGGGACCAGCTCAAGCCGTTCGCCGAGCCAACTTCCATGACATCGAGGGTCAGTCGGGCGGGCTCCGCTATGACCCCGGCGCCAAGGTCCGTTGCCGGCAGCACATCGCCGTCCCAAATGCCCCGAGCAAACCGGCCCGCGTCCGCCCGCTCCTCATTGGGGATTGATCGGATATTCGTGCGCACCTTGCCATGATGCGCAGCCACCAGATAGGCGACCAAGCTTCGCCATCTAGGAGGGATCTGCGCCGATTCAAGCGTCGCCAGCGCGCTCGCCAGTTCGTGCCGAAAGCCACGCCTGGCATAACGTGCCCCGCCGCATCCCTTGGCCCAGTCTGCTCCGGGATGGGCGTCATCTCCGACGGCCGACTGGAATACTGGGTGCGACTTGCCTCGGTCGTGCCATCGAACGGCGATGGATAGCGCTTCCTGCCCTTCCGCGCTCAACGGTAGTTTCGGATTCATCGCTGCGATACAGCGCGCGAGGTTGTCAGTGTGCTCATTGATACGGAGCCAATACCCCTGCGAGTGCCGGTCCTCGTCATCACTCTCGGGCTCCTCACCGCGCGCAGGAAGAGGGGCAACCGCAGAAGTGCGCTCGGCCTGCCAGCCTCTTTCCACATCGTAGCCGCCCGCGCTCGCGGGCAGCAGATACGTCGCGCCCGGCGCGACCTCGTCTGCTCGTTCTACCGCCCGCCAGCGCTTGTCGATCCAGTCCCATCGGTAGGCAGGGCGCCCCTTACCGATGTACTCCTCCCGAAAGAGGTAGGCCGGAACGCTGCACAGTTCCACGTGCGCCGGGCCGGCTTCGTTCGCGCCGGGGCCCTTGGCGTCCACATCGCGCCAGAATACCGCGACATCCGCGTCGTCGTGTTCCCGGATAAAGCGCGAAACGTCAACATCGGCTCCGCTCAGATCGGAGCTCGTATCAAAGAGTTCGATAACGTCCTTGCGCCGCAAGACGCAGGAATACGGACGCTTCTGTGGCAAGCCAACCGCTTCGAGCCTGGCGATCGAACCATCACTGCCGAGTTCGCAGAGCCGCGCGCGAGACTCCGCGAGATCCTCCGGCTCGTAGGGCTTCGCCCGCTTCTCACTCAACTCCGCGCAGACGATGACCGCGTCATCGTACTCGCGGCGCCGGTTGACGCGCCCGAACCTCTGTACCAGAGAAGCCCAAGGCGCAAGGTCCGTGACCATGGCTCGCGCGGAGATGTCCACACCCGCCTCAACCACCTGCGAGGCGATTACGATCCGGCCGGACTCGCCGCAGGGCTGCCTTAGGCGCTCGTCAATCCGTCGCCTTTCCTGCTCGCGAAAGCGCGAATGCGCAAGGACAATGTCGGGACATGCGGCACCGAGTTTCGCCGCCCTTTTGCGAACTTCTTCGTACGCGACCTGCGCACGGGCTACCGTGTTCACAACAGCCAGAGTCAGTGTTCCTGGTCGGTGGATCTCGATCACGCTGGCAGCAAGTTCTCTTTCTGAAAGCTCAGGCGCGAGTTTGAGTGCCTTGGGCGCAGTGCGCAGCCGCTCCAGTTCCCTGTCTTCTCCGGCTTTGACCACCGAAACGGCACCTGGGTGATCGACGGTGCTGAGCCACACCGGATCCAGCGTGGCGGACATCCACCACGTTGCCGCTGGCCCGCACGTTCCCAGACGCGATCGAAAGGCCTCAAGTTGGGTCGAAGTCGCCAGGCCGTTGCCCATGAGTTGCACTTCGTCGCACACCAGCAGAGCGTCGTTGTTGAGAAGGCCAAACGCAACAGGCCAGCGGTACCGAGACATCGCGTAGCCGCGATTCAACATCCGGCTCAAGGCCATATCCATGGTGCAGACCAGGACCGACGGCTGCTCGGGCGTGAGTTCCCAGACTTCTTCGGTCTCGCCACCGATCAGTTTGTACACCTTCGCCGTGTCTGCCGCCCACATACGAGCGAGTTCGTAGGTCTGGTTCACTAGTGTCCGCATCGGTAAGGCATAGACTAGCCGAGTCGGAGCATCCGCAAAACCGCTGCGTTTACGCCACAGCCAAGACAATATAGCCGCAGCCGTCTTCCCTGAGCCGGTCGGCGCGTGGATGCTCAACGTGCGGATCCGCGCTGTTGCCAGATCAGTTTGATAGTCAAACGGGACAAAGCCAACCCGTGAAGAGAAAAAGGCACCGAAGTCCGCTCTCGACATACGCAAATTCCCGCACGTGCGACCCACAACACCGCGCCCTGACGTGCTCAGGGTATATTACATGAATTCCGACCTGGGTGCTGCCCAAAACTGCGGACCTGAATATGCATAATACTCCCCCAACCCCTCAAATCCCCACCAGCCTCTTCCCCACATGCCCCACCGGCCCCCACCGAGCCCGCCAACACGCCAGCCCCGCCGCCAACACCAAATCGTCGTGCGTCCCCTCCCGCCATGCCTCGAACTGCTCCCGCCCTCCCGCCGACACCTTCACCCGCATCCCCGCCAGCTCTTTGATGAACCTCTCGCCCTCCCGCAACCCCGCCGCAATCCGTAGCGACCCCGTCTCCAGCATCACCTCCAGCCCCACCACCAGGTCCCGCTTCGGCACCATCCACCCGCCGTCCACCCGCGACGCCCTCGGCCCCCCCGTGATCGTCACCGCCGTCATCTCGCATCCCAGATCCGCCGCCCGCAGCAGGTCGATCACCGCCCCGCCCACCCCCGTCGCATCCACCACCAGCGCGCACCGCCCCGCCAGTTCCCTCGACCGCACCACTTCCCGCACCCGCCCCACCACCTCCGGATACGGAGTCCCCAACGCCACCCGCTCCACATGCCGTAAACTGTGCCCCACCTTCATTGCCCGCTCCCATCTCACCGGGTCGAACTCCCCCTCCTCCTCGCATCTCTCCACCACCGCAATCGCCGTATAGTCCTGCTTCTGCCCCAAATCCACCCCAACGAAATAACGGTGCCCCACCACTGCTGTGCAAATTAGCGCTGCCTGCCTCTCGCCCCTACTGCATCCATTGAGGATGACCTCGGCATTGGCCTCCTGACGGAAACCTGGTTGCCGTGACACTGGGATAAAGTGCTACCCGCTGGGGCGCCTCCTGCTATCCAAATTGCGATCGCTCATTCCTATATTTCTCCGCATGTTGTGTAGCAGCCGCCTTTTCTGCTGTCCCATTTACAGGGCCAGCGCCAGTTGCTCGGCTGGCACCAGAGGTGGTGGAGGCTGCCAGGGGTCGTTCAGCCAGGTCCACAGGTCGCGGTACACGAACAGTTGTTGCCGCAGCAGGGCAACCAGGTTGGACAGGCCCCAAGCGAACGTGCTCTTCAGTTGCAGGTACTTCAACACCAGCATGGCAATCAGCGCCGTCCAGATCTGAATCTGCACCGCGTTCTCGCTGGTGCCGACAAAGGTCTTGACCTTCAGACCCTGCTTCAGGGCCTTGAAGAAGAGTTCTATCTGCCAGCGCTCTTTGTAGATCCGGGCAATCGTCCGGGCCGCCAGGCGCAGGTTGTTGGTGACGAACACCAGGGTCTCCTGTTTCTCTTCCACCCAAACCTCGATGCGCCGCAGGCGGGCCTCGGGACCGACCTGTTCCTGGCTGGTCAGCAGGATCACTTCGTCGCGCAGGATGTCGGAACCCTCCGGCACCGGCCGCTCCTCCGCCACTCCGTACAAGGCGTTGTCCTTGAGCCGGGTGACGAAATCGACATGCGAGCGGGTCAGTTCCAGCCACCAGTCGTAGTCCGGGTAGCCGCGGTCGAATACCACGATGGTGCCGGGCGCGAAGTGGATCTTGCGGGCCTCGGTGACATCGGCCCGCCGGCCCTCGGTGATGACGGCATAGCAGGGCAGGCAGCCGTCGTGGTCCAGCACCAGGTGCAGCTTCAGCGCGCCCTTGGTCTTCTTATAGCGCGCCCAGTCGAAGCTCTCGGCGCACAGTTCCACCATGCTGGAGTCGAGGCTCAGGAGCTTGTGCTTGAAGCGGAACTTGCGCCGGGTGCGCAAGGCCGCCTCCGCTTGGCAGCGGGCCAACGTCTGATCGAAGATCGCCCGGTACAACTCCCAAGGCCGGTGGGCGTTGGCGTAGGAAAGCGTGGTGACCTTGGGGCAGTCGGCGATGCCGAGATGGCGCAACTTGCCCTCCAACGCGGCCAGCCCCCCACAGATCTCCCGCAGGCTCTGAGCGTAAGCGAGTTGGCAAAACAACATCGCCACGAACTGCTGCCAGCAGGTGAATCCGCGGGCATGGCGCTCGGCGTGGTGCTCACGCACCAGCGCCTGAAACTCCAGGCGCGGGAAGAACTGCAAAAGCTGGCTGAAAATGCTGCATACTCGATTCATGGCGGGGTGGCTCCTTGGTAGTTGAACTCAGTTTCTTGCGGAAACCTGAGCCACACTACCAGACTGGACGCCCCGCCGTCTCGCTACACCTCACGCCCGTGGCTCGAAGCTAATTTGCACGGGAGTGGTGCCCCACACTCCCCCCTTTGCCCCGACCACCATCGGCCATCCACCATCCACCATCCACGGGCCCGGCGTAGCCGGCCCTAATAATCCTGCTTCTGCCCCAAATCAACTCCAACACAATAACGGTGCCTCACTGCCCCCTCCACCCACTGGAACCTGCCTCATCCACCGGTTTTTGCAACCGGCGACGGGCAACGAGCGACGAGCGGGCCGCGCCAGCGGCCCTAAAACAACGGCTTGATCTCGTCCGAAATCGCCCGCTCAATCACCTCCCGCCGGAACAAAACATCCTCCGCCTCCAGAAACTCGCACAAATATTCCTGCCGGAACCACCGGTCCCCCAGCGATCCCCGTTCTTCTTCCAAAAAGCTAGCCTGTATCCGCGGACACTCCGTAGCCGGCACCGTCACCCGCTCCCACTGCGCCCCCCCGTTCGCCCACTCCTCCCAGAAGAATCCCCTCTTCCCAAAAGGAGTCGACATCAACCACAAATCGCCATCCCCCACCGCCAGCATCGGCCGCACCGCTTTGTACATTTCGTCGCTAACCCGCGCCGCTTCATCGATCACCATCAAGGACACCGCCGAGAATCCCCGCACCGTCGCCTCCGTCCCCGGCAATCCCACCAGCCGCGACCCGTTCGGAAACAGCAGCGAGATTTCGTTGTCCCCGTCCCCTCGCGGCCGTATCCCCATCCGCCGCACGAACGCCGCCGCTTTTCTCAAGAATTCTCCGCTCTGCCGCGCCGACGGACTCACCACCAGCGTCAGGCTCCCCTCGCGTTCCCGCGCCCGCGCCACCGCCTTCGCCGCCGTGATCGTCGATTTCCCCCACTGCCTCGTGCAGTTCAACACCAGCCGCCTCACGTCCCGCCGCAGCAGTTCCCCCTGCCGCGCATCCGGCTCAAACCCCAGCCATTCTTCCCGTTTCGCCTCCTCTGCCTCCGCCTGCCGCCTCGCTCCCCGCCCTCTGCCTCTGAAAACGTAGCTTCTGAACATGGCTCACCAATCGCAACGCTACACCATGCCCGTACCAGTTCCTCTATCTCCCTAACTGCATTTCCTTGCGGTTCAACCACTTATAAATTTCAGTGGCATGAGACCCGAAATTCGTGGGGTACTCTGATTCCGGGCCACCAGCGGTCTCAGGCTCTTACCGAGCCGTCGCCGTCAGCGACCGGTCCCGTGATTTGCTCAGGGGGAACTTATGTCTTCTCAACGCCGCATCGATTCTTCACGCGCCAATGGCGCCAAGTCTCGCGGCCCCGTCACACCCGAAGGACGCGCCCGCTCCGATATGGCCCCGGCCACCCACGGCCTCACAGCCCGCCGCGTCCTGCTGGAGAATGAGTCCGAAACCGACTTCCAGGTCCTCCGTGACCTTTGCCTGCGCCACTTTCAGCCCCGCGATGACTATGAGAAGGACCTCGTCGAGCAGCTGGTCGCCGCGCGCTGGCGCCTCGACCGCACTTGGGCCTACGAGACCGCCCTCCTCGAAGTCGAAATCGGCCGCCGGGAACCCGAGATCGAGAAGGAGTTCAAGAGCTGCAGCGAAGAGGTCCGTAATGCACTCGCCCTCCGGGCCCTCTACGAAGAATCCCCGGTCTTGGCCGGGCTCAGCCGCTACGAGGTCCGCTTTCGCCGCATCTGCGACAAAATCGCCAAGCGCCTGGACTCCCTCCGCGCAAATCGGAAAACGCACGAAGAACCCAGTTCGTCCCCCGCCGACCTGCGCCCCTCAGGGGGCACACCCCCTCCATCTAACTGTCCCCCATCACCTTCCGAGCCAGCCACCCCAGACGTGGCGCAGGCTCTCCAGCCTGCCGCGTCGGCTCTCCAGCCGACGCCCGATGTCTCTGTCACCGAACCGCGACCGTCAGGGAGCGGACGCCCCGCACGAAGAGCAACGGTCCCGTGTGTTTTCCGACGGGCGACGAGCGACGAGCGACGAGCAGGCCGCAAAAGAGTCCCCCTCTGCTAGAATCGAACCAAGGGATGCTATCGCGATGACAAAACTCAGCGGGGAAACCCCGTCTACCCTCGGAAGCCTCCGGCAAAACCCGGCGTTTTCCGAAGATCGCCTGGCCGCGCGCACCGTCAAGGACGAGATCCGCGCCAACCTCATCTGCAAATTGCAGAAGAACGAGACGCTGTTCCCCGGAGTCCTCGGCTTCGAAGACACCGTGGTGCCGCAGATGGTCAACGCCATCCTCTCGCGCCACAATTTCATCCTGCTGGGACTGCGCGGTCAGGCCAAAACCCGCCTCATCCGCCTGCTCACTTCGCTGCTCGACGAGCGCATTCCCTCCATCGCCGGCTGCGAGCTCCACGACAACCCCTACCGTCCACTCTGTAAGCAGTGCCGTAGCCTGATCGCCGAAGCTGGCGACGAAACGCCCATCGCCTGGCTCGCGCCCGATCAGCGCTACGTCGAAAAGCTCGCCACCCCCGACGTCACCATCGCCGACATGATCGGAGACCTCGATCCCATCAAGGCCGCCCGCCGCGGCGCCGACATCTCCGACGAGCTCACCATCCACTACGGCCTGCTCCCCCGCGCCAACCGCGGCATCTTCGCCATCAACGAGCTGCCCGACCTGGCCGGCAAAATCCAGGTCGGATTGTTCAACATCATGCAGGAAGGCGACGTGCAGATCAAAGGCTACCCCGTGCGCCTCCCGCTCGACGTCATGCTGGTCTTCACCGCGAACCCGGAGGACTATACGGCGCGCGGAAAGATCATCACCCCGCTCAAGGACCGAATCGGAAGCGAGATCCGCACCCACTATCCCACCGCCGTCGAACAAGGCATCGCCATCACGCGGCAGGAAGCGTGGGCCGACCGCACTTCCCCGGCCCGCATCCAGATCCCCGATTTCATCCGCCAGATTGCCGAGCAGGTTGCGTTTCACGCCCGCGAGGATAAGCGCGTGGACAAGCGCTCCGGCGTCTCCCAGCGCCTGCCCATCGCCCTGCTCGAAAATGCGTTATCCAATGCCGAGCGCCGCGCCTTCGCCGCCCGAGAGGCCATGGCCGTGCCCCGCGTGCTCGATATCTACGCCGCGCTGCCCGCCGTCACTGGAAAGATCGAGCTCGAGTACGAGGGCGAACTCAAGGGCGGCGACGCCATCGGCCGCGAGCTCATCCGCGCCGCCGTCGGCAAGGTCTTCTCCGACCTGTTCGAAAACGACAACCTCTCCCAGATCGTGCAGTGGTTCGACCTCGGCGGTTCGCTCAAAATTGACGAAAACTCCACTTCGGCAGCCATGCTGCAACAGCTCGGCACCATTAACGGCCTGATGGACAAGCTCTCCCATTTCCACCTCGGCCCCAAGGATGCGCCGGCCGTCCGGGCCGCGGCCGCCGAGTTCGTTCTCGAGGGATTATACGCGCACCGCCGCATCAGTCGAAGCGAAGAGCGTGGATTCGCGGCCGAAGAGCGCAAGCGCGAAGGACACGGCAACGAAGAGGGACGCCAGCGTTCCACCTACCGCCGTCAGTTCAACTAGGGAGCCCATGCGCTGGGTAAAATATTCGCGCTACACCGGCGAGGACCTCGGACTCGGCGCCGAAGATCTGCTCCGCGCCCTCTCCGATTTCTTCCTCGAGAGCGGCTTCAACCAGAACGCCATGCAGTTCGGCGAGATGAACCCGCACACGCTCGAGGACTTGAAGAAAGCCATCGAGCGGGCTCTCCAGGACGGTCAGTTGTTCGACAACAATGAGGCCGAGCGCATGATGGAGCGCCTCCGCAACCTCTCGCCCGAGCAGCTCGATCAACTACTGGACCGCCTCGCCCAGAAGCTCGTAGACGAAGGCTACCTGCAGACCGAGGAGTCCGACCAGAAGCAGAGCCCTGGCCCCGGCGCGGGCGACCTCGACCGCCGCACCAAGATCGAGATCACCGACAAGTCCCTCGACTTCCTCGGCTTCAAGACCCTCAAGGACCTGCTGGCCGGGCTAGGCAAATCGAGTTTTGGAGCCCACGACACCAGGGACCTCGCGACCGGCGTCGAAACCAGCGGAGCCTCGAAGCCCTACGAATTCGGTGACACCCTGAACCTCGACATCGGCGAGACGCTGTTCTCCGCGGTCAAGCGCGGCGGCTTGAAGCTGCCCCTGGAGCTTGACTACCCCGACCTGTTCGTACACCAGTCCGAGTATCAAAGCTCCTGCGCCACCGTGCTCATGCTCGATTGCAGCCACAGCATGATCCTCTACGGCGAAGACCGTTTCACGCCCGCCAAGAAAGTCGCCCTCGCGCTGGCGCACCTGATCCGCACGCAGTATCCCGGCGACAGCCTGCGCTGCGTCCTCTTCCACGATTCCGCCGAAGAGCTCCGCCTCGCCGACCTGGCGCGAGTGCAGGTGGGCCCGTACTACACCAACACCCGCGACGGCCTGATCCTCGCGCAGCGCCTCCTCTCGCAAGAGAAGAAGGACATGAAGCAGATCGTCATGATCACCGACGGCAAGCCCTCGGCATTGACGCTCGATGACGGCCGCATGTACCGCAACGCCTTCGGCCTCGACCCGCTGGTGATCAGCCGGACGCTGGAAGAGGTGAGCCGCTGCCGCCGCCAGGGCATCCTGATCAACACGTTCATGCTGGCCTCGGACTACGGCCTGGTGAACTTCGTCCAAAAAGTAACCGAACTCTGCCGAGGCAAAGCCTACTTCACCACGCCCTACACCCTAGGCCAGTATCTTCTGATGGATTACATGAACCGCAAGACCCGAACGGTTCATTAGCACCGAGCCGCGACCGCCAGAGAGCGGGCCTGTTCTTTGACAACTGAATATCACTGCGTTCACCGATCCGCCACCACCACCGAATCAACGGCGGCGGATCGACGGGCAACGAGCGACGAGCGACGAGCGGCCGCCTTCGGCGGCCCTACTCCACCCACCGCAGCAGCGCGTAGATCATCGGCAGCGAGAACAGCACGCTGTCGACGCGGTCCAGCCAGCCGCCGTGGCCCGGCAGCATGGTGCCGCTGTCCTTCACACCGGCGCCGCGCTTCAGAGCCGATTCCGCCAGGTCGCCCACCTGCCCGGCGAAGTTGCCCGCTACGCCCAGGATGATGGCCGGCACGAGCGTGACCACCGGAATCAGCCGCGGCAGGAACAACGCCGCGAAGATCGTCGAGACCACCATCGATGCCGCGGCGCCCTCCCAGGACTTCTTCGGGCTGACGCGCGGAGCCAACTTGTGGCGTCCCAGCCGGCTGCCGACGTAGTAGGCCGCGCTGTCGCCGAGCCAGTTCAGCAGCAGCACGAACAGCAGCCACCAGCGGCTGCGCTCCCACAACACGATCGCAATCCGCCACGACCCGAAAATGTAGACCACGCCGAACAGCAGCGCGGCCGCGCGAGGCAGGCCCTTCGCCAGGTCACTCGCCGTCATGGCGAGCACAAGCGCGAACAGCGCCGCCAGCACGATGATGAATTCCGGCTCGCGGGGCACCAGCAGAACGGCGAGGCCCGCGGCATAGCCCAACGGCCCAGGCTTCCCGATCCCGTAGGCCGCCACGATGTCCGCGTACTCGTAGTAGCAGAGCAGCGCGACGGTCGCAACCACCGCGAGGAAGAAATAGAAATGCCCCCAGCCAACGGCGTATACCACCAGAGGGGCCACCAGAACAGCGGTCAGGATTCGCTTCATCGAGAAAGTTCAGCCTCGACCGGCTCCTGCAGAACTGGCTCGCCGAGGCCGCCGAAGCGGCGTTCGCGGGCCTGGTAGCTGACGATCGCCCGCAGCAATTCGGCGCGGGAGAAATCGGGCCACAGAGTCTCGGTCACGTACAGTTCGGAATAGGCGATCTGCCAGAGCAGGAAGTTGCTGATGCGCATCTCGCCCGAGGTGCGAATCAGCAGGTCCGGGTCGGGCAGGCCGGCGGTGTAGAGGTGGGCGGCGATCATGCGCTCGTCCACATGCAGGCGGTCCACGGTTCCCCGGGCGCGGGCGCCGGCCAGAATGGCGTTGACGGCGTCGGCCACCTCGGCGCGGCCGCCGTAGTTGATGGCCAGGTTCACCAGCAGGCGGCGATTGCGGCTGGTGGCCTCGATGGCGGCCAGGAGCTCGTGGCGGGCCGCCGCGGGCAGCGCCTCCAGCCGGCCGATGGCGCGCAGCCGCACTCCGTTGCGCATCAGGCTCGGCAGTTCCTTTCGGATGTAGATGCGCAGCAGGCGCCACAGCATGTCTACTTCGGTCCGCGGCCGCTTCCAGTTCTCGAGCGAGAAGGCGTAGAGCGTCAGCACCTCGACGCCGACCCGCGCGCAGGTCTCCACCGCGACGCGCACCGGCTCGACCCCTGCCCTGTGCCCGGCCGCTCGCGGCAGATTGCGCTTGCGGGCCCAGCGGCCGTTCCCGTCCATGATGATGGCGACGTGCTTGGGCAGACGCGTGGCATCGAGCGCGCGCGCCAGATCCCAGGCCGGATCGTCCGGGGTCATGATCTCGAGTAACTCGTTCATCGCTTCACAATCGGAGATAGCGCAACCAGGATAGCGCCCACGCCCAGGAAGCTGCCGAACGGAAGCTCGTAGGTGCTGGCGTCCTTGCGTGTCAGGTGAATATAGGCCAGGCCGATGAGAGAGCCGAGCACCGACCCGACCATCACCGTGGCGACCGCGCCCTGCAGGCCCAGGAACGCCCCGATCATCGCCACCATCTTGACATCGCCCAGGCCTAGCCCTTCCTTGTGCCGGATCTTCTGGTACAGCGCGGCCAGGCCCCACATCAGAAGCGTGGGAAACGCCGCCGCTACGACGGCTTCCACCAGCGACAGCCATCTGTGGTTCCACTGGGGCAGCAAGAGATTGGTGATCCCGGCCTGAAAGGGCACCACGTAGGCGAACAGCAGGCCCAGCGCGATGCCCCCGAGCGTGAACTCGTCCGGCAGGATGCGCTCTTCCAGATCCGAAAACACCAGGCCAACCATCAGGGCGCAGAAGACGCACAGCGCCACCGAGACCAGAGTGGGGCCATGGATCAGCGCGACCACGACGAACAGCGCCGCCGTGAGCGCCTCGACCAGCAGGTACCGTATGGGGATCGGCTTGCCGCAGTGCCGGCAGCGGCCGCCGAGCACGGCAAAGCTCGCGATCGGAATGTTGTCGTACCAGGCGATCGGGTGCTCGCACGCCGGGCAGAACGAGCGCGGCCGAACCACCGAGAGGTCGCGAGGCATCCGGTAAATACAAACATTGAGAAAGCTGCCGATCAACAGTCCGGCGACGAGTGCAACGAGGGCTTCTAGCATGCCAATACCCGATGGTACACCTGTAGAGTGCCCTGGATCATGGCGCCCGCGCTGAACCGCCGCTCGACGGCGAGGCGTGCGGCGGCGCCCAGCCGGGCGGCCAGGGCCGCGTCATCGAGCACGCGCAGGACCGCCTGGGCAAAGGCGCCCGGCTCTTCGCCACCAACCAACAGGCCGTTGGCGCCGTCCTCGATCACCTCCGGCACAGCCCCGCTCGCCCGTGCCACCACCGGCAAGCCGTACGCCATCGCCGTCAGCAGCGCGCTGCCGAGTGGCTCCGCCAGCGAAGGGAACAGGAAGACATCGAGGCTTCGGTACACCGTCGCTACATCCTCGACATGCCCGGCGAACTCGACCGCCCGCGCAATTCCCAATTCCGAGGCAAGCCGTTCGAGCCTGGCGCGGCAAGGACCGTCGCCCGCGAGCAACAAACTGGCATCGGGAACCCTCGCGACGACCAGCGGCAGAGCCCGGATCAGCAGCTCCTGTCCCTTCTCGGGCAGCAGGTAGCCGACGCATCCCAGCCGCAGCGAAGGGCTCGGTGACGGAGTGAGTTCCGGCAGCTCGACGCCATCGTAGACCACATCCACCTGCCCGGCCGGCAACCCGGATGCGATCACGCTCGCCCGAACGAAGTTCGAAACCGCGACGATTCGCGCGGCGCGGTATCGGGCCTTCGCCAGAGGGTTGCGCGCCAGCGGATAGGCGACGCGGCGCGAGGCCACCAGGCGCGATTGACGGGCGGCGCCGGCGGCCCACGCGGCGGTGAGGCCGTGAGCGTCGTGGCAATGAACCAGCGCGTAGGGCTCGGTGTGGAGCAGATGCCAGAGCGGATGCACGCGGACGCCGACGGCGAGAGCGCGCGTGGCCAGCGGTGAGCCGGCTCTCGCCACGAGCTCGGCGCTGTAGCCCATCTGAAGGAGACCGCGTATGAGCAGCAGGGCCTGGCTCTGGCCGCCGCGCCATTGCCGGCCGAGATCGACATGCAGAGTGGTCATGCTCGCTTCAGCGCCCCTTGGCTAGCGCCAGGTCCGCATCCACCATCGAACGCACCAAGCCTTCGAACGAGGTGCACGGTTTCCAGCCCAGAGTGCGGCGGGCCTTGGCGGAATCGCCGAGCAACAACTCCACCTCCGCCGGCCGGTACAGCACCGCGTCGATCTCGACGTGCTCGCGCCAGTCCAACCCGGCATGGGAGAACGCCAGCTCGGCGAACTCGCGGACCGAGTGGGTTTCACCGGTCGCCACCACGTAGTCGTCCGCCTCGGGCCGCTGCAGCATCATCCACATGGCCTCAACGTACTCGGGCGCGTAGCCCCAATCGCGCCGGGCCTCCAGGTTCCCGAGTTTCAACTTGCCTCCGCGGCCGGCGGCGATGCGGGCGACAGCCGCGGTGATCTTGCGGGAGACGAACTCGTATCCACGCCGCGGCGACTCGTGGTTGAAGAGGATTCCGCTGCTGGCGTGCAGGCGGTGCGCCTCGCGGTAGTTGCGGGTCAGCTCGTACCCGGCCGCCTTGCTGATTCCGTAGGCCGAGCGCGGGTGAAAGCGGGTGCGTTCGTTCTGCGGAGTCTCTTCGGCGCGCCCGAACATTTCGCTAGAGGCCGCGAAATAGAAGCGGCAATCGGGCGCTTCGCTCTTCACCGCCGATAACAGGTAGTGCGTACCGTTGATGTTGGTGTTGAGCGTCGAGAACTCGTCTTCGAACGAATACGAGACGAAGCTTTGCGCCGCCAGGTGGTAGCACTCGTGCGGCTGGCTCTGCCGGACCACCGCGTGCATGCTGGCATAGCTCTCGAGCGAGCCGGCATGCAATACGATGCGGTCCAGGAGGTGCTGTATGCGCCCCAGGCGATGCTCGGGGTCCTCGATGGCTACCCGGCGCACGATGCCGTGCACTTCGTATCCCTTCGAGAGCAGCAGTTCCGCCAGGTAGGAGCCGTCCTGCCCGCTGATGCCGGTAATGAGAGCGCGCTGTTGCACCATTGGTTCAGAATACCTCCCTGATACACTAAACCTGAAATGGCCACCATCGGGCTCGACGCCACGTACACGCTGGGGGCGCGTCCCACCGGCATCGCGACTTACTCGCGGCGTCTGATCGAGTCGCTGGCCGGACTGGGGACTGCGCACCGCTTTCTGGTCTGCTATCGCCTCTCCCGCTGGAACCGCCGCAGCGAATTTCTGCGACTGCCGGGGTGTCCGGTGCGGCTCTTCCAGCGTCCGCTGACGTTCTGGCTGCCGCGGCAGGCGGACCTGTTTCACAGCCTGGCGCAGCGGCCGCCCGTGTTCCGGTTCCGGCGGGAGGTGGTCACGGTTCACGACGCGTTCCCCATCACCGGGCGCGACTATTCGACGCCGGAATTCCAGCAGCGGTTTTCGGCGCTGTTGCGGGAAGCGGTGGAGCGCGCGGCCCGCATCATCACCGACTCCGAGTACACGGCGCGGCAGCTCCAGACTCATTGCGGCGTGGTGGCGGGGCGGATCCGCACAATTCCCTGCGGCGTCGACGAGCCTTCCGGGACGCTCGCGTCCGAGCGCGAACAGCTGGTGGGCAAGGGGAACGAGATGCTGCTCAGCGTCGGCAACCTGGAGACGCGCAAGAACCTGATCAACGCGCTGAGGGCGCTGGCGCTGCTGCCGCAGCGCTACCGGCTGGTGATGGTAGGCGGCGATGGATTCGGCGCGGAGGCCATTCACGCGTCCATCCAGGAGCAGGGCTTGGAGCGCCGCGTTGTCCGGCTCGGATTTGTCGCGGCGGAGCGGCTGCCGGTGCTCTATGAGTCCGCCAGCGCGCTCTTGTTTCCCTCTCTTGAAGAGGGCTTCGGTTTTCCGGTGCTTGAGGCGATGGCGCACGGCCTGCCTGTGGTAACGTCGAACACCTCTTCCCTGCCCGAGGTGGGCGGCGACGCCGCGCTGTACGCCGATCCGCAGGACGTCGAGGGCATCGCGGCCCAGTGCACGCGGGCGGTGGAGGACGAGGCGCTGCGGCGCGAGTTGATCGAAAAAGGCCGCGCACGTGCGCGCCAATTCACGTGGCGCCGCGCCGCCGAGGCAGTCCTCAAGGTTTACGAGGAAGTGCTGGCGCGAGACTGAGCGCCGGCAAACACGCGAAAGGCCGGAGCGTTGTAAGTCGCCGGCACGTAGTCGTCGGGAATGGCGATGCGATTGCCGTCGCGCAGGGACGCGAAATGTGGCGAGCAGATCTCCACGCCGGCTTCGTTGAACTTGTCCTGAATGTTCTGGAACAGCTCGCTGTAAATCGTCACCATTTTGGAGGGAGTGTCGGTGTAAGCGTTGATCTGGTAATGCACGTAAAAGTCATCGAGGCCGGTCTGGAGGACGAAGGGCGGCGGGTCCGCCAGGATGTGCTCGGTCGCCACGGCGGCGGAGATCAACAGTTGGTGGACCGTGCGCCAGGCGGCGTCATAGCCGATCGTGACGCCGGTATGCAGGATCAGGGCGCCGGCCCGGCAGTTGAAGTTGACGATGTGGCTGGACAGCACCAGGGAGTTCGGCACCGTAACATCCTCGTTCTTCACGGTTCGCACGTGCGTCGCAAGCAAGGTAGTCTCGGTGACGTCTCCCAGGGTATCCGCAATCCGGACGCGGTCGCCCACTTGAAACGCCCGCGTGTAAGTCAGCAGTACGCCGGAGACGATGTTGCCGACAGCGCCGGCCGACCCAAAGGAGAGTAACACACCGAAGAAGATCGAGACACCTTTGAACGCCGGAGAGTCATGACCCGGAACATAGGGAAAGACGACCACGGCCGCGGCCGCCAGCAGCAGAAGGCGAACGATCTTGTAGGTCGGGCTGGCCCACTCGCGATAGAAACCGGAGACCGTCAGCATGCCTGTTTCGAACCCCTGGAAAACATACCGGCACGCCTTGAGAGCGTAATGAGTGATTGCGGCGATTAGGGCGATCATGAACAGATTGGGCGCGTACTCGGCGAAGGCGCGGCCCGTGGCGCGCATGCCGGAGACGGTGTAGGCGAACAGCGTGTCCGATAACGCCCGGGTGGAGGGGAAGATGCCGAGCACGAGGGACACGTAGAAGTAGAACGCGACCAAGACGACCGCCGCGTGAACCACCATTGCGGCGCTGTTGAGCACCCAGGTTATTCGCCGCGCGGTGAGCAACTCGAGGCGTTGAAGCCGGATCCCGCGGATACGAGTTCCGCGCCAGGAGTCCGATAACAATCGAAATCTGGCAAATCCGATTTGCAGGAGCTTGAGCAGCAGGACGAAGATCGCCGTGAACAGCAGGCCGAGGGTCAGGTTCTTGGCGAGTTCCTTCAAGCCGCGCTCCCTGGAGTCGCGCAACGCCGTCCGCAGAGTCTTGAGATATTCGACCGCCAGTATGTGCCGCGGCTTGCCCGCCGCCTGGGCGTCCAGGTCCGTGACGGAGAAAAGGACTACGTGACCGGCAGCGATGTCGGTTCCGGTTGCGCCATCGACCAGCGCCAGCGAGCCGGCCTCTCCAGATGCGACTTGCGAGAGCCTCGCGAGGCGCTCCTCCACCGCGCGAGCGCGATCCTGGGGCGTAAAGGACCCCACTCCGGTCTGGATTCTGAACAGAGTATTCCCGTGGAAGACAACCGGCACATCGGTTGGCGCGGCAGCCGAGATTACCGGGAGAGCGCATAGCACCGCGGTTTGCAGAAGCCGAGTAATCATATATATCCCCTCCGTTGGAATTATAGGACGAGACAGGGGGGCGCTCACGGCCTGCTGCACTCGTGGTCATGAAACTGGGACGCTCCCTGCTGTATCTGTCGGTGCTCGCGCCCTGCCTTGCGCAGGCGCCGCGGGGGCCCAATGTCGCAGCCCAACGCACAAGACCGACGGCAAACCGGTGTTCCGCGCTCTGGGCGTTACGACATGTTGCGGGCTTTGGCGTACTTGAGGAACGTGTAGAAGGCGGCCATGTAGGCGATCATGAGGCCTTCGGGGCCGTCGAGAAAGCCGCGCTGGATTACGTAAGCGCGCAGGAAAGTCCAGATCGGCTCGAGCAGCAGGACGCGCCATCCTACGGTCTCATGGCGCGAGACGATCTCCTGCGCCGCTAGCGTGGTGTAGCTGTCGAGCGTGCGGACGTGCTCGGAGATGGAGTCGTAGGTATAGTGCAGGATGTTTGACTTCAGGTGCCCGACGCTGCCGTGCACCTCGACGCTCTCGTGGACGAACTCGCCCACCCAGTTGGCCTGGCGGCGGTCGTAGAGGCGAACCTTGCGGTCCGGATACCAGCCCGAGTGCAGAATCCAGCGGCCGACGTACTGCGCCATACGCGGCATGGTGTAGGCGTCGAACTCGGGGCCCTTCTTTCGCAGCTGCCAGATCTCGGCTTCGAGCGCTTCGCTCAGCGCTTCGTCGGCATCGAGCGAGAGGATCCAGTCGTTGGCCGCCTGCGCCGCGGCGAGGTTCTTCTGCTTGGCGTAGCCGGGCCAGGCGCTCTCGATCACGCGCGCGTTGAGCTGCCGTGCGATCTCGACAGTGCGGTCGGTCGAGCCGCTATCGACGACGACGATCTCGTCGCAGCAGCGCAGGCTCTCGATGGCGCGGGCGATGCGGCGTTCTTCGTTGCAGGCGATGATGGTGGCGGAGATCTTCATCGGGAGTCGAACAGCGGTGTGGCCATGAAGCACAGGACGAAGATCGCCAGCGCAAGATAGCCGAGCCAGCGGCGGCCCGGGCTGAGGGGGGACGAGTCGAAGATGGACGGGTGCCGCAGGCAGAAGACGTAGAGCAACACGGCCCACAGGAACCAGGGCCAGTACTTGGTGAACAACCCGAGCGGCAGCAAGGCCGCGACGAAGATTTTCGACAGCAGCTTGTGGCGGTCGCCGACGAACGAGTAGAGGATGTGCCCGCCATCGAGCTGGCCGATGGGGAGCAGGTTCAACGCGGTGGCGAAGATGCCGACCCAGGCCGCGCGCGCCACCGGGTGCAGGTAAATGTCCGCCGTCGATATGCCGGGGAAAATAGCCTTGTCGAGCAGCCACATCAGCGGCGGCACGCCCATGACGAGGTCGCCGCGGTTGGCGATGCCGGGCAGGATCTTAGAGTAAGCCAGGCCGATCGCCAGCGCGGGCAGCAGGAAGACGAAGCCGGCCAGCGGACCGGCAATCCCGATATCGAAGAGCACTTGCCGCGAATAGATCGGCGAGCGGATGCGGATGAACGCGCCCAGGGTCCCGATGCCGATGGGGGCCGGGAATGGAATGAAGTAAGGCAGGCTGGCGTCAACGCGATAGTAGCGGCAAGCGAGGTAGTGCCCGAACTCGTGCGCCAGCAGGATGGTCATCAGGGTTAGCGAGAACGGCAAGCCTGTGAGCAACTCGAGCGGGTGGGACCACATCCCGGCGATGGCCTCCGAGGCTCGCACCAGGTCGAAGGCGGGAAGGTTCTCGCGGAAGTTCGCCACCAGGCACGTGCCGATCACCGTGGTGGTGAGCAGGGTCAGAAGCAACAGCAGGGCGTGCAGCCAGTAGCGCGGGCGGCCGGAGCCTCTCCAGAAACGCCGCAAGCGGACACCGGCTCCGTTCGACGGGACGGACAGACCTGTAACGGGACTATTGCCCTGAGGTGACACAGATCAGAACTACTGCAACGATTGCAATTCCTTGCCGGGCTTGAAGCGAACGGCTTTGCCGGGAGGGATGGAAACCTCCGCGCCGGTGCGTGGGTTCCGCCCGATGCCGGTTTTGCGGGGACGCACGTTGAAAATCCCGAAGCCGCGCAACTCGATCCGTTCGCCCTGCCCGAGAGCTCTTTTCATGCTCTCGAAAACGGTTTCGACCGCCATTTCCGCTTTCGTTTTGGTGATGCCGGTGCGATTGACAACCTCGTTGATGATGTCGAGCTTGATCAAAACATCCTCCTTCTGCAGGCGTCCGAACGGTCGTTGAACCGCTGGCCAACGGCAAACCACATGATAGGATTAGGGTTATGCGCTTGTCAAGCGACCTGGGCTTCGCCCGCTAGCGCCTTGGCCGTGCGCAGCGCCGGCTCGTAATCGGGATGCTCGCCGGTCTCCTTTACGTATTCGACATAACGGATCACGTTGTCCCGATCCAACACAAAAATCGCGCGGCACTCGATGCGGAGATCCTCGAGGAGCGTGCCGTAGTTGCGGCCGAAGGACACGTCTTTGTGGTCCGAGAGCATCTTCACGCGATCGATGGCGTAGGAATTGCAGTAACGGCGCTGCGCGAAAGGCAGGTCGACGCTGATGGTGTAGATGTCCACGCCGGACAGCTTGGCGGCCTCCTCGTTGAAGCGCCGGGTTTGGGCGTCGCAGATCGGCGTGTCGAGCGACGGAAGCACGCTGAAAATGCGGACGCCATTGCCCGTGCCGGCCAGAGTGACAGGCTTCAGGGCGGTGTCCACGCAGGTGAAATCGGGCGCCGCGTCGCCGGGATGCAGCTCCGACCCGGCGAGCGTAACAGGGTTGCCTCTAAGAGTAGCAGTGCGATCCATATATCCCTCCGAACTACCAGTTCGATTGTAGCAGCCGGGGGTGGGGAGGACGGTATCAGGCGATGGCCATTACGTGGCGCACCATGTCTTCTCTGGCTTTGAGGTCGGGGCCTTCGAGCTCGGCGGCCACGTTTTCGAGCAGGTCGGGGATCTGCAGAAACTGGGGGCACTTCTCGATGCAATCGCCGCAGCGGGAGCACTGGGAGGCGTAGGCCGGCTCGCCCGAGAGCATGCCGCTCATACGGAGGGCGTAAACGAATTTCGCGCCGCCGGGGTCGGCGAACATGTGGAGATGGTTGTAGGTGTCGAAGCAGTCGGGGATGTTGACTCCGCTGGGGCAGGGCTTGCAGTATCCACAGCCGGTGCAGCCGACCTTCACGATCTCCTGATACTTGCCGGCGATCCTGGCGATCAGGGCTAGCTCGGCGGCGCTCAAAGAAAGCGGGAGCGTGCGGGAGGCTAGCGCCAGGTTCTCTTCGATCTGAGCCTCGTCGTTCATCCCGGAGAGGGCGAGGACGACCTGGGGATGGTTCCACACCCAGCTCAGCGCCAGGGCCGCGGGAGTGCGGCCGCCGGCGGTTTCCTTCAGTATGTCGGCCACGGGCGGCGGCGGCGCGGCATAGCCGAGCATGCCTCCACGCAAAGGCTGCATGACTACCACTCCCAGACCCCTGGATGCCGCGTATTCGAGGCCTTCGGTTCCGGCCTGGCGCGTTTCGTCGAGGGAGTGGTACTGGATCTGGCACATGACCCAGGGGTAGGCGTCTACGATGCGCTTGAAATCCGGGAGGTCGCCGTGGAAGGAAAAGCAGGCGTTGACGATGCGGCCGTCGGCATTGGCGCGGTCGAGGAATTCGAGGACGCCGAGCGCGGCCATGCTGTCCCAGGCGCTGCCATTGAGGCCGTGCACGAGGTAGTAGTCGATGTGGGTGGTGTTCAGCCGCTCGAGTTGCATGGTCAGGTAGCGTTCCATGTCGGTGGCGGTGTGGACCATCCAGGTGGGGAGCTTGGTGGCGAGCTTCACCTTCTCGCGATAGCCGCCGGCCAAGGCGCGGCCGACGAAGGGCTCGCCCTCGCTGGCGTGATAGGGCCAGGCGGTATCGACGTAGTTCACGCCGCTATCGATGGCGTGGCGGATCTGGCGAGTGGCACGGGGCTCGTCGATGCGGCCGTCCGCCACGGGCAGGCGCATGCAGCCGTAGCCGAGGATGGACAGGCGGTCGCCGTTGGCGGGCATGGTGCGGTAGAGCATAAGAGGTTTACGAGAGCACGGGCACTCCACAGCTGCGCCGGACGCCTTCAGGGAGTTGGGCGGAGGCGGGTCTGGAGACCCGCTGCAGGACTGGAGTCCTGCCCCACTGGGCGCGAGGTCAGGATGGCCAGGCCGAGGCAGAGGGCGATCAGGATCGAGCCGATCACCGGGGGCGCTATGAAGTAGCGCTCTTTTGGGCCAGCGAGCCTAGCTGCCAGAAGAGTACGGCCTCGACGAGCATGTTGATGGTAGCCGCGAGGCCCTCGCCGAGGTTGAAGTCCCAGTAGCTTCGCGTGACTCCCATAACCTGGAACCGGTTGGTCTTCATCGCCAGCACCGCGGCCGCTTGCGAGCCCGGCGCCACGCTGCCGAAGACTCCGCCGACGGTGTGTCCCACGGCGAGAAGGAATGTGAGGATGGAAGCGGCGCGAAGCAGAGTCACTGGTTTCATAGAGCGCCGCCGGCCGCCTTGGCGAATGCCGCCAGCGTGTTGACCCAAGCACCCGGGCCGTCGAGCAGGGCACGGAGTTGTTCGTAGCCTTCGCCGTGGCGTTCGATGTGGCTGTGCGTCAGCTCCACCAGGGTGGCTGAAGGGCCTTCCTCCGTGAAGCGGATCTCGACCTCGCTGGCCTTGGCCAAGTCGGGGTTGAACTTCCAGTCGGGCCCCAGATGCCAGGAGAACGTAACCTGATGCGGCGGCCCCCAGGCCAGCACGTGGCCCCAGTTGCATTCGTTGCCCCGCGCGTCGCGTTCGTACCAACGGCCGCCGGTGCGCGGCTCGACGAAGATGGTTTCAAAAGGCTGGGCGCCGATGTGATGCTCGGCGGGCCACCAGGTCTCCATCTGCTCGACGAAGACGGAAAAGGCGCGCTCGACGGGCACTCCGACGCGCACGCTCTTACGAACGACGGCTTCTTCCGCGGTCTGTGGCATGTTTTCCCCTCGGTTTGGATTGTTCGGCGGAAGCTTGAAACGCACTCATCGCTTTTTCCCAGACGCGGTCAAAGTGCGCGCGCAACAGAGCGAGGCCTTCGGGATTCAGCTGGTAGAGGCGGCGGGTCCCGTCCCGGGTGTCGGTGACCAGGCCCGCGTCCTTCAACACCTTGAGGTGCTGCGAGACGGCGGGGCGGCTGACGGGCAGGGTGCCGGCCAGCTCGTTCACGGCCATGGGGCCTTTGGCGAGCTTCTGGAAAATGGCCATGCGGGTGGCGTCTCCCAGGGCTTCCAGGCCGCTCTGTAGGTAAGCATCCACTAACGGTAAGTTATCACTTACGGAGGCGGGGTGTCAAGGGAATTATGGGGGAGCGGGTGGATTATCCAGAGGGCAAACCTTGGGACAGGCACCAATTTCGCAAGGGCGGCGAAATTGGGATCCAGTCTCCGGTTTGCGGATCACCCGGCTGCGCCCCGGGTGGGCTCGAGCGAGCGGGCGAAGGCGCCAGGGTCGGTGGCGGGGAGTTGGCAGGCGAAGTTCTCGCAGATGTAGGCGGCGGCGGGGGCGGACGGGTAAGACGCCGGCGCGTGGGCGGCCAGCAGGACCGTGGCGAAGGGGAGGAAGCGGCGGCGCAACTCACTCAGGAAGGGCTCGATCGCTTCCCGCGAGCCGGCCAGCACGATCTGGACGGGCTTCGAACGGCTGTACTCGAGGGCTGCGAGCATCTGCGGCATCGCTTCGGGGGCTTGCGAGAGGCGCGGGGCGAAAGCGGCGAGCGCTTTGGCCGCGGTGTCCTCGAAATCGCGGCGGCCAGTGAGGCGGGCCAGGCGCAGGAGGTTCAGAATGGCGATGGCGTTGCCGGAGGGCTCGGCGCCGTCGTAATCGTCCTTGAGGCGCAGGACGAGCGACGGCTCGTCTGGGGCGGTGGCGAAGAAGCCGCCGGTTTCGGGGTCTTCGAAGCGGGAGATCATTGTTGCGGTCAGGCGCGTGGCGGCCTCGATGCGGGCGGCGTCGAATTCCACCTGGTA
Source organism: Bryobacterales bacterium (assembly GCA_963841635.1). GTDB lineage: Bacteria > Acidobacteriota > Terriglobia > Bryobacterales > Bryobacteraceae > DASWZN01. Next base: position 3,204,180 of record CAWJDO010000002.1, on the reverse strand, counting down.
GAGATCGAGCAGTCCCTGAACGAAGAAAGCGTAGTCGTCGAGGAAGGCGGGGATGGCGGCATCGCCTTCACGGAAGCGGCGCAGGAGGGTCCCGGCAGCGGCGTCGTACAGCTGCGTAAGAACGAAATCGGCGGCCCGGCGCGCGGCGTCGAGGTAGCGGGCGTCGGCGAGTACCTGCGCGCCCTTCGCGAAGGCCGAGATCATCAGACCGTTCCAGGCGGTGAGGATCTTGTCGTCGAGGTGCGGTCGGACGCGGCGGGCGCGGGCTTCGAGAAGGCGCGCGCGAACCGAATCCTCGGCGGGCGGAGGCGCCTGGCCCACGAGCGAGAGAATGTTCTGACCAGGGAATTCGTGGGCGTTGCCGGCTTCGACCACTCCGTAGGCCCGGTTGAAGGGCTCGGCATCCGGGCCGAGGACGGCGTCGATCTCCGCCTTGGTCCAAACATAGTAGGCGCCTTCGACTTTGACGGCGGGCTGGGTGGGATCGGCGACGCTATCGGCGTCCTCGGCGGAGTAGAAGCCGCCGTCGGGGCCGGTCATGTCGCGAAGGACGTAGTCGAGCGTGCTGCGCGCGGCGTCGGCGTAGAACTCGTCACTGGAAAGCTGATAGGCCTCCAGATAGGCAACGGCCAACTGGGCCTGGTCGTAGAGCATCTTTTCGAAGTGCGGGACGAACCAGTGGTCGTCGGTCGCGTAGCGGTGGAAGCCTCCGCCGAGATGGTCGCGGATACCGCCGCGGCCCATCGCGTTGAGAGCGGCGAAAACCATTTCGAGGGCTTCGAGGTTGCCCGTGCGCGCGTGATAGCGAAGCAGGAATTCCAAGGTTGCCGGGCGGGGGAACTTGGGCGCGCCGCCGAAGCCGCCGTGGTGGGTGTCGAAAGTGCGTCGGAACGTGTAGAAGCCGGAATCGAGGACGGCCGCGTCGAGGACTCCGGACGCGGGTGGCTGAATGTGCATACGAAGCTGCTCGAGGACGGCTCCGCTCGATTCGACGATGGAGGCGCGGTCGAACTGCCAGGCTTCGGCCAGGCTCTCGAGGATGCGCCGGAAGCCGGGGTGGCCGTAGCGGGCCTCGGGCGGGAAGTAGGTGCCGCCGAAGAAAGGCCGCAGGTCGGGCGTCAGCCAGACCGACATGGGCCAGCCGCCGGAGCCGGTGGTGGCCTGCACGAAGAGCATGTAGACGCGGTCCACGTCGGGACGCTCTTCGCGATCCACCTTGATGGGGATGAAGTAGCGGTTGAGGAGGGCGGCGATATCCTCGTTCTCGAAGGACTCGTGCTCCATGACGTGGCACCAGTGGCAGGTGGAATAGCCGACGGAGAGGAAGATGGGCTTATCCTCGTCACGGGCCTTTTGGAAAGCTTCGTCGCCCCAGGCGCGCCAGTCGACTGGATTGTGGGCGTGCTGGAGCAGGTACGGACTCTTCTCGTGGATGAGCGAATTCGATGGCATCCCGTGGCCCCCTGTTCTTATTATGCTCGTCGCTTGTCGCCCGTCGCTCGTCGGAATACGCGCAGGCTTCAACGGCCGGCGGCGTTGGCGGGGGCGGAGAGGAGGTATCCCTCGGCGCGCAGAGGGTCCAGAATCTCGGAAAGTCTGGCTAGCACTTCGACGGGGAGAGGGCCTACGGGGCGGCGGCAGGGGCCGGCGGTCATCCCGGCGATCGTGAGCGCTTCCTTGACCATGGCGGAGAAGGAGCCGAGGGCGAAAGCCTCCTCGAGCGGATCGATCAGGGCTTGCAGGCGCTGGGCGCGGTCGAGGTCGCCGGCTCGGAAGGCGGCGTACAGGTCCACGAAGGCGCGCGGAATGATGTTGGCTCCGGCGACGGCTACTCCGGTGCAGCCGCGCTTCAGTCCTTCGAGAGCCAGCCAGTCGAGACCGATCAGGACCTTGAGGCCGAGGGCGAGGTAGCCCTCGATGTCGTCGATGCGGCCGCTGGAATCTTTCAGGCCAGCGAAATTCTCGGCGAGCGCGGCCACGCGGCCGAGGATGGCGGGCGTGAGAGTGACGCGCGTGCGCTGCGGGATGTTATAGGCCAGGACCGGTATGTGCACCGAACGGCAGATGGCGACATAGTGATCGACCAGTTCGTCCGCGGACGGTTCCACGTAGTAAGGCGTGATGACCACGAGGGCATCGACGCCGTCGGCTTCGGCGCGCTGGGCGAGCCGGATGGATTCCTGAGTGGAGTTGGCGCCGACGTTGGCATAGACGGACACGCGGCCATCGGCGGTTTGGGCGGCGAAGCGGGCGGCGACCTGGCGCTCCTCCTCGGTGAGGGCATAGAATTCGCCTTGGCCACCGAGGCAGAGCAGGCCGTCGACGCCGCTCGAGATCAGAGCTTCGATGAGTTCCTGCCAGAGTTTGTAGTCGATGCGCTCGTCGGCGCGGAAGGGGGTGACGACGGCAGGGACGATGCCGCGGAAGAGGTCGTCCGACATGCACTCATTGTAGTGCAGGAGTGCGGAGGCGGCGGGGTTTTGTTGGGGCGGTCCGCTCGGTGCACCGGGGATCACGCGATCACGGTGGCCCGGGCTGCCAGTGGACTGCATCGCAAATTCGAGCAGGATGACTGACAGAGGACCGGTGGTGGGACAGGCGCGAATTTCGCAAGTGCGGCGAAATTCGAGCCAGTCCCGGGTTTGCGGCCAATTCCGATCCGCGACGGAATCTACGGTCGCACTCCGCTAGGCGGTAAAGGGCGGCGCCGCGAGAAACAGCGCGAGCGAGGCAAGGAGCAGGACGAGCGCCAAGGCGCTCAGGGAGCGGGCACTTCCGGGGGCGTCCTTGAGTTCCTTCCAGACGAAGAGGCCCCACAGGGCGCTGAGCGGGGCGGCGGCCAGAACGACCAGGATGCCGGCGTTGGGACCGAGCAGCGGCAGCGGATCGGCCCCCTGGGTGGCTGTGGCGGCCACGGCACTCGAGGCCACGAAAAGAGAAACCGTGCCGGCGGCCCACACCATGCCGCCCAGCAATGGGAGCAGGTGGTTCTTCTTGGGCTGGCGGAGGTACTGGAGCACCTCGATCGGCTCGCCGCGAATGGGCAGGTTCATCAGGAAAAGGTTGTAGACGAAAGTGGAGGCGAGCACGCCGGCCGCGAACATGAATGCGGCCGCGTAGGGGCCCATGCCGATCTCGGGCGTCCGGCTCAGGTCTATCAACGGGAAGCACAGACCGACCAACGGGCCTCCGACGAGGGCCAGCAAGATGGCTTTCCAACTCACGGTTACCCTGGTGCTCTTGGTCCGGCCGGTCTTGATCGCCTCCTGAGAGCGCCGGCGGGCGACGGCGCGGTAGGCGACTGCATCCAGCACCACGGAGGCCAATATCAGCGCGAGGGTGGAGAGAAGCACCACGGTGTTGACGTGAGGCCTGTCGAGCAAGGCCAGGAGCATGGCGACCACCGCGGCCAGGCCGAGACCCACCGGGAAGGTCAGGGACATGCCGGCCAAAGACATGGCGGCGACCAGGAGGATGGTCCCCAGGTTGAAGACGATTCCGGCGGCGATTCCGTAGGCCCAGCTATGTTTGCTCGCGTGCAACATGAGGTCGTCCAGGAACGCGAAGCCGGCCCCTCCTCCGGCGACATTGAATCCCAGACTGCCGAACGTCAACGCGGCCAGGATCGCGGCCACGAGAACGCCTAGCGCGAAGTCCCAGTAGAAGAGCTCGAAGCGCTGCCGGCCGGCCAGCTTGTAGGTGTTGGCCCACGAGCCCCAGCAAATAGCAGCAAGAATGGCGAGAAACAACGCTACGCCGTAGGTCTCTGGAAGGATCATAGGCCCGCACCCCCGGAAAGAAGGAGGGTATCAGAAGCCAGGGCAAAGGTAAAGTGACCGCTTTGTCGAGACAATTGCTCAGGGCGTGGCGAGAAGGTTGGCGGCGCCGAGGCGAGCCCGGTCGGCGGTGAACAGGCGGGGATCGTGCCGGGCCAGTTCGAGAAAAATGGCCCGGGCCCGGCGCTCGAGCGGCGCGGCTTCGCCCTTGCGGTGAGTCTGGCGGAGGAGGGCGGCATATTCGAGCAGGGTGGCGCCGACTTCGACGTGGCCCGCTCCGAGAACCTCTTCCCGGATCGCCAGCGCCTGCCGGAGCAGCGGCTCGGCTTCTCCGAAACGCTTTAAGGTGCGGTAGAGAGAGCCGAGGTTGTGCAGAGTCGCGGCGCCATCGCGTGTGGCGAGCCGAGAGGTGGCGTTCCAGATCCCCAGCGCCTCCCGGTACAGACTCTCGGCACGGTCGAGGCGCGACTGGGTCTGGCAGAGGAGGCCGAGGTCGGAGAGCGCGACCGCGACATCCGGGTGGCCGGGCCCGAGGGTCCTCCGGCGGACCGCGAGCACGCTCTCGAGCAGGGCCGCCGCTTCCTCCGGCCTGCCTTCCATGCGCCGCAACTCGGCCAGACCGCTGAGGGTGGCGACGAGCTGGGGATGGTCCGGCGGCAGGGTCGCGCGATCAAGAGCCAGCGCACGTTCGAACAAAGCGTCGGCGTGCGGGTAGTTGCCGAGCGCCGTTTCGAGGCCGGCGAGATTGTGCAGGGCGACGGCGGTTTCAGAAGCGCGGCCGGGGAGCTGTTCCCACTGCGCCACCGCCTTGGCGTACAGGGCGGCGGCCGGGGAATAGCGGCCCTGTAAACGATAGAGGGCGGCCAGATTGTTGGCCAGCGCGGCGGAGTACGGAGCGGGAGGCTGGTCGCGGGCGATATCGAGGCCGCGGCGGCAAAGTTCCTCCGCTTCGGCATTTCGGCCGAGGAGCAGGCAGAGCTGGGCGAAATTGTTGAGCGCCAGAGCGACCTCAGGACCGGGCCGGCCCGGCGGGGCGCTCGCCAGCGCGCTGCGGTAGAGTCTTTCGGCCTCTACATAATGACCCAGGGTCTGCTCGACTCCCGCCAGGCTGTTGAGCGTGGAGCAGAGCTCGACGCTGCCGCCGGGCGTGGTCTCGCGGAGGATGGAGACGGCGCGCCGGTACAGCTCCACCGCGCGGTCTTCCTGCCGGCGCTCGTGGTGAAGGGCGGCGAGGTTGGCGAGGGTGACGGCGTTCAGAGAGCTGGGCGGTCCGGGCTGGTCCCACATGGCGAGAGCCTGCGCGTAGGTCTGCTCCGCCTCGGCGGTTTTTCCGTGGATCAGGTAGAGGCGGGCGAGCTTGTTGAAGGCGGTGGCGAGATCGCGCGTGGATTCAGGCACGGCGCGGCAGGTGGCGACGGCCAGGGCGTAGGTTGCCTGGGCTTGCGGATAATTGCCGGCGGCCGCCAGACTGCCGGCGGTCTGTATCTGTTGAAGGCAGGAGACTTCGGCTTGGCCGGCCGCCAAGGCGAACCAGAGGAGACCGCCCGCCAGGCGGCCTGGAAACTGCATCTATCGACTATCGTCCAGAAGAGCGCTGGTGGAACGTCGCTGATGAGGGGTACGACCCCATTCAGATAGGGGGATCGTCTACCGCGGGCGCTGGCTGGCAAAGAGCCGGACGGTCTCCGCGTTCAGCAGCACCCACAGGCCGTAGACTCCGAGGGCGGTTCCGAAGGGGACGCCGGGCAGGCTGATTGCCGCGAGCACGATGCCGAGAATGCGCGCCCATTCGCTGTAATGGAGCAGGCCGACGCCGGTGATGATGCCGGGGAGCGAGAACACGACGATCAGCACGACGATGATGGCGCCTACAATGCCGACCACGGGGACGGCGAGCTGGGCGTCCGGTGTTCCGCTGTTCTCGACAGCGGTCTGGATGACGCCGGTGATGACGCCGAAAAGGGCGAGGCAGACGACGGCGATCAGGAGACCGAACGCGCCGAAAACGATGTGCAGGTAGGCGAGGATCTTGACGTGGTTTTCCATTTCCCTTCCCCTATCGAAGCGCGGCGCAGGCTTCGGCTACGGCAGCGGCCATTTGCGAAGTGGTGGCGCTGCCTCCCATGTCGTAGGTGCGCACTTCGCCGCGGCACACCACGTCCCGCACCGCTTGCTCGACGCGGGCGGCGGCGGCGGATTCGCCGAGCCACTCGAGCATCATCTTCCCGGCGAGGATGGACGCCAGGGGGTTGACCTTGCCCTGGCCGGCATACTTAGGCGCGGAGCCGTGAGTGGGTTCGAAGACGGCGTAGCGGTCGCCGATGTTGCCGCTGTAGGCGAAACCCATCCCGCCGACCAACTGCGCGCAGAGATCGGAGAGAATGTCGCCGAATAAGTTGGTGGTCACGATGACGTCGTAGTTCTGCGGGTTCTTGATCAGCCACATGCCCATGGCGTCCACGTTGGCGGTGTCGAACTGGATTTGGGGGAACCCGGCGGCCACGGCCTGCGCGGTTTCGAGGAACAGCCCGCAGGTGGCGCGCAGCACGTTGGCCTTGTGGACAGCAGTCACGCGGCGGCGGCCGTGCTTGACGGCATACTCGAAGGCGGCGCGCACGATGCGGTTGGAGGCGTGGCGGGTGATGCTGCGGATGGAGATGGCGGCGTCGAGGGCGATCCTTTCCATGCCCCTTACCGGTCGGAAGCTTTCGGGGACGCGCGGGTACTCGACGCCGATGTACATGCCCTCGGTGTTCTCGCGGAAGACCACGATATCGATGTCGTCGCGATAGTTGAGGGGGTTGCCGGGAAACGCGCGGCTGGGCCGGAGGCAGACGTAAAGGTCGAGCAACTGGCGCATGCGGACGATGGGGCTGCGGTAGGTGAGGCCCTTGCCTTGCAGCTCCGGGGCGAGCTCGCGCTGCGCGTCGGCGACGGGCTTGGAGGTGATGGCTCCGAAGAACGCGCAGGAGGTGGAGCGCATCAGCTCGATGGTGCGTTCGGGGAGCGCCTCGCCTTCGCGGCGCCAGAACTCCCAGCCGATGTCGCCGTGGACGTACTCGGCTTCGAATCCGGCGGCGTCGAGGACGACGCGGGTGGCGTCGCAGACTTCTTGTCCGATGCCGTCTCCGGGCAACCAGGCGATGCGGTGCATAGGGCTCCTTGGGCCGCCGGCGGGCGGCCGGCACTGAACCACCGATCTTAGCATTGTGGGGAGGATGGCAGGCAGCGAAAGAGGCAAGCTCTATCCCTGAAAGGGCCCTGCCATCCGGTCCGTACAGGAATCCTGTACAATAGGGTCGAAGGTGGGTTATGGCAACCGAAACCACATATACGAGCCTGCGCGAGAACTTGGCCAGCGTACTGGATCAGGTGGTAGATCAACAGGAGACTGTGATCGTGCGACGCAAGGGGTCGAGAGACGTGGCGCTCGTTCCGGCTGGCGAGCTTGCGGGGTTGGTTGAGACCGCTCACCTGCTGCGGTCGCCACGGAACGCGCGGCGTTTGCTGGCGGCGCTGAATCGGGCGGACCGGCACAAGTCGAAGCCCGAGAGCGTCGCTGAGCTGCGACGAGAGATCCTCGGTGAAAAAGGACGTTAGGCGGGTCGCCGTTTTTCATCCCGAGTTCAGGGAGGATCTGCGGTATTGGGTGAGGTCGGATCGGAACACCGCAATTCGAGTGCTGGACCTGGTGGAAGCGGTCTTGCGCGATCCGTTTGAGGGGGCTGGCAAACCCGAGCCGCTACGGTATCTGCTTGCGGGTTGCTGGTCACGGCGCATCACGCAGGAACACCGGCTGGTGTATCGAGTCGGAGACGAGGGGATCGATTTTCTTCAGGCTCGATATCACTATTGACCTACCAGCCGGTCGCGAAAAGGCGGTGGGCTGCCTTCGCTCCGCAATGCCGGTACTTGTCGTAGGCCTGCGCCGCCCGGGTTCGGATCTGCTCGCCGGTTTCGTTCCGGATCCAGCCGGCGAGGGCGGCTTCGAGAACGTAGGCCTCGGGGGCCATCAGTCCAGTGGTCCAGAGCGCCGGCTGCGCGCTGGTCCCGCGGAGCGCGTCCGCGAAGTAGGCCTTACTGGCGCAGGCGAGGACCATGACGTCGCGGTGTTTGTTGTCGGCCGAGTATTGATAGCGATCGAGAGCGAAATCCATCAGGCCATCGTGGCCCACGTAGACCACCAGGCTGGCACCGCCCGCATCGCTGACGGACTCTGCCGCGTCGATCTTGACCGTCTGGGGCTGGCGGCCGGCGGCGTAAGCGAAGAAATCCGACACCGCTCGCCGGATTTCGCTTCCACGGTAAGCGTCCGCGACGAGGTAGACATTCTGGCTTCGGTGTCGGAAGACACAGCGTTCGAGAACCGGCCCCTGCCTGGCGCGCAGGGGAACGCGAGTTGCCACTCCGCCGACTTCCCGAAGAACGTCTTGACGCCGTACGCGGCGCCCCAGTAGAGATTCCTGGCGGGATCGTCGCCGTTGCCGATGGCGGCGGGCACCGGAACGATTCCCTGGCTACGGTTGTCGGCCAGCGCGACGAGCACGTGGACGACCCGCGCCGGTGCGGCCACGGCCGCTGATGAGGCCAGCAGGATGATGGCGAGCGATGCCGTGCAGGTCACACCGCAGCGTATTTCTTTTTCAGGTAGGGGATCAGGCCTCCGCCGGCCAGGAGCTCCGCGGCTCGGCGATCCAGGGGCGCGGCGGCGATCACGGCGTCGTCGCCGACCTTGCGGATGGTGCCGGCGGTTAAATCGATCAGCAACTCGTCCCCGGTTTCGAGGCGGTCGACGGCGGTGGCCGATACAATCGCCGGCAGGCCGAGGTTGATCGAGTTGCGAAAGAAGATGCGCGCGAAGGAGACCGCGATCACGGCGCCGACGTCGGAGAACTTCAACGCGGCGGCAGCCTGCTCGCGGCTGGAGCCGCATCCGAAATTCTTGCCGGCCACGATGAAATCGCCGGCGTGGATGAGGCCGCGGATTTCAGGGTAGGTCAGCTCGAAGAGGTGCTCGGGGGTCTTCTCGCGGTCTGTGACGTTCAGGTAGCGGCCGGGGTAGATGATGTCGGTATCGATGTTGTCGCCGAGTTTGGCGGCGACGCGGCCGCGCAGGATGAGAGCCTCGCTGTTCATGCGACCTCCTGAATGCCGATGTTGGCGGGATGCGTGATGGAGCCGGCGATGGCCGAGGCCGCCACGACGGCGGGCGAGGCGAGGTACACGCGCGAGTCCTTGCTGCCCATGCGGCCGATGAAGTTGCGGTTGGTGCTGGAAATGCAGACTTCGCCGGACGCCAGGATTCCCTGGTGCACTCCGACGCAGGGCCCGCAGCCGGGGGCGTTGACCATGGCGCCCGCCATCACCAGCGTCTGGATGTAGCCGAGGCGCATGGCTTCGAGGTAGATCTCCTGCGAAGCCGGGATGACGATCAGGCGCGTGCGGGGATGGACGCGGTGGCCATCGATGATACGGGCCGCGACCTCGAAATCCTCCAGGCGGCCGTTGGTGCAGCTTCCGAGCACGGCCTGGTTGACGGCCAGACCGGCGACCTCGGAGAGCGGGCGGACATTATCGACAGCGTGCGGGCAGGCGATCTGCGGCTCTTTGAGTTCCGTGCTGGCGTCGATGGTGAGCACGCGCTCGTAGTGGGCGTCGGGATCGGGCGCGTAGCGCGGGCTCATGGGCAGATCGTTGGAGATGCGGTGGGCCAGGTAGTGGAGCAGCTTGTCGTCGACCGGCGTGAAGGCCACCTTGGCGCCCATCTCCATAGAGAGGTTGGCGAGGACCATGCGACCGGCGACGCTCATGTTGCGGATCACGGGGCCATCGAACTCCACGGCGCGATAGTCGGCGCCGGCCGATCCGAGCTTGCCGATGATGTAGAGGATCAGGTCCTTGGCCGAGATCCAGTCGTCGAGCTCGCCCTCCACCTCGATGCGGATGGTGTGGGGCACCTTGAACCAGAGCTGGCCTTCGGTCCAGACGCCGGCCATTTCGGTGGCTCCGATGCCGGCGGCGAAGGCGCCGAAGGCTCCGTGCGTGGTGGTGTGGGAATCGGTGCCCACCACGACCATGCCGGGCAGGACGTGGCCGTTCTCCGCAAGCACCTGGTGGCAGATGCCGCCGCGGCCGACATCGTAGAAATTGTCGATGTTCTGCTCGCGCACGAAGCCGCGGATCGCCTTGTGGGTGGCGGCGGTCTTTTCGGATTCGGCAGGGATGCGGTGATCGAGGATGATGACGATGCGGTCGGCGTCCCAAACCTTGGGCACGCCGATTTCCGCGAAGCTCTTGCGTACGAGGTCGGCGTTCTCGTGCGAGAGGGCGAGATCGACGGAGGCGACCACGATCTCATCTGGGGAGACGCTGGTGCGACCGGACGCACGCGCCAGGATTTTCTCTGCGAGTGTCATGTGTATAGTCCTTACTTAGGTCGTCACCGCGTACTTGACCTCGAGCGTGGTGCGCGGGAGGAAGTCGTCTTCGAGCTGGCGGTATTCCTTGAGGCCGACGAATTCGGTGTACTCGGCGAAGCTGGAAACCCAGTCGGTCTGGCCTTCGAGGAGGCCGGTGGGCGAGGCGTGCATGGCTTCAAAGAAGCGCTTCAGCGCGCGGTGCACGACCAGGATGGAGGCCACCGGAATGCTCACGCGGGCGACGCCGATGCGGGCCAGTTCGGGAATCGGCACGAGTTCGGTCTTGACTCCGGTGACGGCGTCCATCAGGTTCACCGATACCAGGCCTTTGATCTCCCAGACGGCGCGCTCGATGTCGGCGCGGGTGCGGATGCCATCGATGAAGGCCATGTCGGCTCCGCTTTCGAGGTAGACGTTAGCTCGGCGGATGGCTTCAGACAGGCCGTAGACGGCGCAGGCGTCGGTGCGGGCGTTGATCACCAGGTCCACTCCCAAGCGCTCGCGCACCTTGGCCATGGCGCGGACTTTGCCGGCCATCTCTTCGGCGGCGATGACCTGCTTGCCTTCCATGTGGCCGCAGCGCTTGGGGAACACCTGGTCCTCTATATTGAGGCCGGCGACGCCCATGGCGATGAGGCGCTCGGCGATTTCGGCGGCGTTGATGGCATTGCCTCCACCGGTGTCGATGTCGGCCATGACGGGGATCGAGACGGCGCGGACGATGTCCCAGGTACGGTCCAATACGTCCTTCATCTCGACCAGGCCGACGTCGGGCTTGGCCTGCAGGCTTCCGGCCAGGCCGAAACCGCTGACCTGGATGGCTTCGAAGCCGGCGGCCTCGATGAGTTTGGCGCTGAGCGCGTCGTGGCAGCCAGGGGCCACAAGCGCGCGGCGGCGCTCGAGTTTCTCTCTTAGAATCCTGGCTCGATCGTTGACCATGTTTCGGTCCTCCGGGAGACTATGGTAGCGCAGCGGGCGCTGGTGCCGCCTGCGGCTGTCAGCGATCGGCTTTCGGCGGTCAGCCACCCCTCGAAGTTTCTCCTAACGGCGGGGCGGGTTCGAAGTCTAATGGAGTGGATGGAGACGACCGAACTGGCCGCCATTGAGCAGGTCCGCGCCGGCGACGGCGAGGCGTTTCGCCTGCTCGTGGAGCGATATAGCCGGGCTATCTTCCGTCTCACTTATCGTATGACTGGCAACGAACAGGACGCGGAGGACATGGTTCAGGAAACGTTCTTGCGGGCTTATCGGCAGATCCACAGCTACGATGCGAGAGCCGGGTTCGGCACGTGGCTCTTCCGCATCGCGACCAATTGCTCGCTCGACCTGCTACGCAAGCGCGGGGTGCGGCGGGAATCGCAGGAGCCTGTTTTCGAGGACGACGGCCCGAGAAGGGAACTCCCGTCCATGGCGCCCTCTCCGGAGCGGCTCGCCATCAGCGGCCAGATTCGTCGCAGGCTTCGAGTGGCACTGGCGCAACTCAGCCCGGCGGAGCGGGCGGCTTTCATCCTGAGGCATTTCGAAGGGGTCCCGATTGACGAGATCTCACGGGCCCTCGGACATTCAAACAGCGCCGCGCGCCAGAGCGTGTTTCGCGCGGCCGCGAAACTGCGGCGCGCACTGGCGCCTTTGGAAGGCACGACGAAATGAAACATCTGGACGAGGCACAACTCGCGGCCCTCTACTACGGCGAGGCCGGGACGGGGGAGCGCGAGCACATGGCGGGGTGCGACGGCTGCCGCCTGGCGTATCAGGAGCTCGCGTCCGTCCTGGACCAGGTGGACCTGCCGGTTCCGGAGCGAGGCGAGGAGTATGGCGCGCAGGTATGGCGGCGGGTGAGCCCGAAGCTAGAGTCCGCGCCGTCCCGGCGCTCGTTCTGGGGGACGCCCTGGATGCCTCGGCCGTGGGCGGTGGCGGCCGCCATGGTGGTGCTCTTAGTCGCGGCTTTCGTGGCTGGGCGCATGTGGCCGTGGAGGCCGACGCAGGTTGCCGCGCGCCCGATATCGGCACAGGTCCGCGAACGGATCCTGCTGGTGGCGGTGGGCGACCACCTGGACCGGTCGCAAATGGTGCTGCTGGAGTTGGAGAACGCCAGACCTCAGGACGACCAGGTGGACATCTCGGAAGAGCGGCAGCGCGCGCAGGATCTTGTCGGCTCCAACCGACTGTATCGGCAGACGGCGGTGCGGTCGGGAGATCCGGGAGTGGCAAACGTTCTCGATGAGCTGGAGCGGGTGCTGCTCGAGGTGGCGCACAGCCCATCGCATCTGTCTACGCAGGAATTCGAGGAACTGCGGCACCGTGTGGAGGCGCAGGGCATCCTCTTCAAGGTCCGCGTGATCGACTCGCAGTTGCAACAGGACGAACGGAAGAAATCCTAACGGAGGGACGGTATGTTCAAACTCATTCCAATTGCATTGATGTGTGTTGGCGTCGGGCTGGCTTTCGCGGAACCGGCAGCTGAGGATCGCGGCGAGGTCAGCTACCAGGTCGGGATGAAGGCGCTCGACGCGAAGCAGTGGCAGAGCGCCATCGCGGAGTTCAACGGGGTGCCGCCCGACAACGCGCGCGCCGATGGGGCGTTGTACTGGAAGGCGTACGCGCTCAACAAGCTCGGCCGGCGGCAGGAAGCGCTCACGGCGATCGCCCAGCTTCGGAAGCAGTACGCCAGGAGTCAATGGGTGAACGATGCCAAGGCGCTCGAGATCGAGGTCAAGCAGGCTGCGGGGCAGACGGTTTCGCCGGAGGCCGAGCCCGACGAGGAGCTCAAGCTCATCGCGATTCAGAGCCTCATGAATACCGACCCGGAGCGCGCCATCCCTCTGCTTGAAGGCGTGCTCAAGGGCAACCACCCGTTGAAACTCAAGCAGCAGGCTTTGTTTGTGCTCATGCAGACGGGATCGCCGCGGGCCCGGCAGATCGTCGTCGAGATCGCCAAGACCGGCCCCAATCCGGAACTTCAGAAGAAGGCCATCGAAAGCCTCGGGGTTTTCGGAGGCACCGAAAGCCGGCAGCTGCTCGCGGACATCTACGCGTCTTCGACCGATGTGGGCGTGAAAAGGAAAATCCTGGAGAGCTTCATGGTGTCTGGCGACCGGGGCCACATCCTGGCGGTCGCCAAGGGAGACAGCAGTCCGGAGTTGCGGCGCCAGGCCATCCAACTGCTGGGCGTGATGGGAAATCAAAACGCGCCCGAAATCCTCGCGATCTACGCCGGCGCGCACGATAAATCGGACAGGAAGGCCGCGATTGAGGCGCTGTTCGTTCAAGGAAACGACAAGGCGCTCATCGATCTGGCACGCAAGGAGACCGATCCGGAGATGAAGCGCCACATCGTGCAGCAGCTCTCGGTGATGGGAACCAAAGACGCCACGGATTACATGATGGAGATCCTGAATAAGTAGGAGGGTGCCATGCTGCGAACGATCCTGATCGCTCTTGGGGCCTGCGCTGTCTCGGTCGCGCAGCCGCACATCGTCAACGCGAAGCTCGACACACGGCCGGCATCCGGCGGGCTCGAGCGGGAGTACCGCGCCATCGTGAACGCGGCGGTCGAGCCCGCGTGGATCGGTTACTCGGTCGCCGCGATCGAGGGCGATCATCGGGAGTGCTGCTGGGATGGCGGGCACAGTTGCGGCTGCTCGCTCGAAGGCGGGCACAGCATTCAGGTCAGCGGCGACCGCGCGGAGAAGCTGGAGGCGTCGGGCACGATTGCCGTTCTGGTGCGCGTCGAAGGCAAGCAGGTGGGCAAGGTGCGAGTGTACTCGGAAAGCTGCCAGCTGGACGCGGGCGGCCTTCCGGTCCACTGGCTCACGGACGTGCGGCCCGCGGAGAGCGTTGCGCTTCTCGCTACGTTCGCGCGCGGCGGCGATGAGCTGAGCGACTCCGCCGTTATGGCTATCGCGATGCATGAGGACCCGGCCGCGGATCGGGCGATGAAGGAGCTCATCGCGCCCTCGCGGCCCGAGGCAGTCCGCGAAAAGGCGATCTTCTGGCTTGGAGCGGCGCGGGGCAAGCGAGGCTACGAGGTGCTCCGGGTGGTGGTGCGCGAGGATGCTTCCGACAAGATGCGGGAGAAGGCCGTATTCGCGTTGTCGATCAATAAGACGCCCGAGGCCGTCGACTCCATCATCGAGACGGCGAAGGGCGACAAGAGCGGGCACGTCCGGAGCCAGGCGCTGTTCTGGCTGGGGCAGAAAGCCGGCAAGAAGGCCGCCGCGACGATCACGGATGCTATCGCCAACGACCCCGACACGGAAGTAAAGAAGCACGCCGTGTTCTCGCTGAGCCAGCTTCCGAAGGACCAGGGGGTTCCGCTTCTGATCCAGACGGCGCGGAACAACCGCAATCCCGAAGTGCGCAAGCAGGCTATGTTCTGGCTGGGGCAGTCGCAGGATGAGCGGGCGCTGGCGTTCTTCGAGGAAGTGCTGAAACGCTGAGGCGCGGAGACAGGATTTTGGGCCACGGATGAACACGGATAAACACGGATAGGAAAGACAAGAGAGGACAGTTTTGTTTTATCCGTGTTCATCCGTGGCCCAAATTGCATTTGCTCCGGCGCCCGCTGAGGATCAGGCCGCGGATCGGAACGGGCGCTGGCGTTCTTCGAGGAAGTGCTGAAACGCTGACGCGCCCTCAGCTGCCGGCTGCTGACTGCCTGACGACCTTTTCTCCCCGGCTTGCGCGCATCGCTTGCGCCGCTTCGGCTCGGCCGTGCCGTTCGAGGTAACGGGCCAGTTTGTCGAGGCAGAGCGCCTTCTCGCGAGGCGTGAGCAGCGGGTCCGATTCGACCACGCGGCGGGCTTCGTCGATGCAGGCTGGCGCCCATTCGCGGGCCAGGGCCAGGGTGATCACGCACGCGGCGGCATCCGGATGCGGCCACGCTCTCAGCACTTCGCCGGCGCTTTGCGCGAGAGCTTCGGCTTCCTTGGTCTCGCCGGCGGCCAGGCACGCCCAGGCGAGCAGGCTCTCAGCCAGCGCGGTCTCCAGGGCCGGCGGGTCCGGCTCGGCGCGCCAGAGAGCGAGCAGGGCGCGGGCATCGGCGACCGCTTCGGCGGCACGGCTGGCTTCCATGTGGATGTGAGCGCGCTCGTTCAGGAGATGACGACGGCGAAAAACCGAAAGGCCGTCTTCTTTTGGCAGGGCCTCAAATGCAGCGTCCACCTGCCCACTGCGCCGCAGCATGAAGGCTAGGGCGCAGCGTCCGACGGCCGCGCTGGACGTAGCTCCGCCAGCCTCCAATCCCGCGACGGCTTCGCGCAACAGGTCCGTCGTGATCGCAGACTGCCCCGTGCGCCCCATTCTTCCTGCCAATCCTATGAGCGTGTACCAAGCCAGGTTTTGGCGCTCGCGCGGAATCTCGCCCGATCGGACGATTTCGGCGGCACATTGGGCGGCGGCGACGGCGCGGTCGGTGTGGCCTAATTCCAGCTCGCATTCCGCCTGCACCGAGCGAATCATTGTCAGGAGCAACAGACGGTCCCTACGGTTCGGAAGCGCCCTCACGGCTTCGCGGATCTCATCGAGTGCGCTCTCGAAATCGCGCAGATGCTGGTGAGCGGTCGCCCGGCCGAGCCCCATCGCGGCGAACCAAAGCCCGTCGAGCGAGGCAGGCTGCTCTTTCTGGCGCAACTCCAGGGCACGGTCGTACGCGTTCCGGGCGTCAGCGGCCTGGTGCCTGCTCTCACTTACGGTTCCCAGGCCCGACCACGCGCGGGCCGCGAGCCACGGGCTCGTCTCGCACACGGCCTCGACGTCAAGACACTTGCGGAACTGGGCGGCGGCACCGAACAGGTCGCCGCAGTGCTGCTTGGCGACGCCCAGGGACGCGTGGCACTGGACGACTTCGAGGGCCTCGTGCGCTTCGCTTTCGAGCGCGATCGCGAGGGCTTTCTCGCGCAGCGCGGCGCTCCGTTCGAAGTCGGCGGAGTCGTGATACGCCTCTGCCTCCTGGTCCGCCAGGGCCATGTGCAGCCAGCGGAAGAGTGATCGGCCCTTGGCCGTCCGTCGCGCCATGTTCCACAGTTTGCCTCCGTCCGAACGCGCCGTCGGGATCAGCGAGCCCAGCGCGATGCCGAAGCCCATAACGCAGTTGAAGGCAATGGCGCGCCACCAGTGCTGGAGCGGGGTGCCCGGAAGGCAGACGAAGACGGCCAGGAAGACCAGGCCGCCGAGTAGGGACGCTGCCGGCCCGCCCGCAATCATCGCCACGTACCCGATTCGCATGTGAGCTTCCTTCGAGGGAACCGCTCCGGCATACCCGCTGTCGGAACTGAAGAGGCGCTTCCACTCAACCCGCCAGTGGCTTCCGTACCAGTCTTTCCAGAACAGAAAGGGACCAATGTACAAGAGGCGGATGCGGAACTCGAACGCCCAGGCCACCACGGCATGCCCGAACTCGTGCATCGCCGTCTGCAGGACCGAGAAAACGAGCGGGTACAGCAGAAGAAACTCCCACGAAGGGACGAAGGGCGGCATTCCCATCCGCTGCGCCCAGTCAACGGCCCAGCGCCAGGCGAGGAATCCAAGCAGACAAGCCACAGGAACCACGAGGATTCCTTTGCGAGACCCGCCCCGGCGTGGCGCCGCCTCAAGCCGGGGCGGGTCAACGAGCAATATATACAGGCCTGCCGCGCTGGCGATCGTGAACCACGGAAATCCGCTCACTAGCGTGGCGCAGGCGCAGACGCCGGTCCAGCGTGCCCATGGCTTGCCATGCTTCAGGCCCGATGCCGTAAGGAGGCAGAGGAGGCAGCCGCCGACGAGTTGCCCCAGCCCCAGGGCCTGATACAGCAGAATAGGGCGGAAACCGTGTGGAAAGAGCAACACGACCCAGAGCAAGTGGGGAAGGGTATAGGGAAGGTACAACACGCAAAGGCCGGCCAGCAGGAAGGCCACAGCCAGCACAATCCGCCGGTCGAGTCGCGGAGGCATTTCAGATGACTTTATCACTGATTACCCCGTGTAGTATGGGAGGCATGGAACCTTTCCGGGGCGTGGACTTCCTGCAGATCGACAGCCTGTTCAGCGAGGATGAACTGCTGGTGCGGCAGACGGCGCGGCAGTTCGTGGAGGAGCGGGTGATTCCGGTCATTCGCGATTGCTACCGCGACGCGCGGTTTCCCTCCGAACTCATTCCCGAGTTGGGGCGGCTCGAATTCCTGGGGGCGAACCTGGAGGGGTACGGATGCGCCGGGCTGAATCACGTGGAATACGGGCTGGTCATGCAGGAACTCGAGCGCGGGGATTCCGGGCTGCGCAGCTTCGTCTCGGTGCAGGGCGCGCTGGTGATGTTCCCGATCCGGACGTTCGGCTCGGAAGAGCAGAAGCAGCGCTGGCTGCCGCGGCTGCAATCGGGCGAGGCGGTCGGATGCTTCGGGCTGACCGAGCCGGATTTCGGTTCCAATCCCGCGGGAATGCGGACGCGCGCGCGCCGCGAGGGCGACGGCTGGGTGCTCAACGGCGAGAAGACCTGGATCACCAACGGCACGGCGGCCAGCGTGGCCGTGGTCTGGGCGCGGACCGAGGATGGCATTCGCGGCTTCCTGGTGGAGCGGGGCACGCCGGGCTTCACGAGCTCGGATATTCACGGGAAATGGTCCATGCGCGCGTCGGTGACGTCGAGCCTCTCGCTGGTGGATTGCCGCGTTCCGGATGCCAGCATGCTACCGGGGGCGAAGGGGCTCAAGAGCCCGCTACTGTGCCTGACGCAGGCGCGGTACGGAATCGGGTGGGGCGTCCTGGGGGCGGCGATGGACTGCTACGAAACCGCGCGGCAGTACGCGATCCTGAGGAAGCAGTTCGACGACCGGCCGATCGCATCGCACCAGATGGTGCAGGAGAAGCTGGCCTGGATGATCACGGAGATCACCAAGGCTCAACTGCTGGCGGTGCAGGTGGGCCGGCTGAAAGACCAGGGCAAGGCCGAGCCGGCGCACATCTCCATGCTGAAGCGGAACAACACCGCTATGGCGCTCGATTGCGCGCGGCTGAGCCGCGACCTGCTGGGGGCCAACGGGATCACGGACGAGTACCCGATCATGCGGCACATGTGCAACCTGGAGACGGTGAAGACCTACGAGGGCACGGACCACATACACGCGCTGGTGATCGGGGAGCGGGTGACGGGGATTGCGGCATACAAATAAGGCGCTCGTCGCTCGTCGCTTGTCGCTCGTCGGAACGGCGTTTCGCGAGCTTCGCAGCTCGGATTGTCAGGGCGCGTAGCGGCACGGCTCTCGTTGCGCGTGACGGGGATTGCGGCATACAAATAAGGCGCTCGTCGCTCGTCGCTTGTCGCCCGTCGAAACGAAGCGGCCTTTCGCGGGCTTCGCAGCTCGGATTATCCGGGCGCGTAGCGGCACGGCTCGCCCTGCGGGTGACGGGGATCGCGGCATACAAATAAGGCGCTCGTCGCTCGTCGCTTGTCGCCCGTCGAAACGAAGCGGCCTTTCGCGGGCTTCGCAGCTCGGATTATCCGGGCGCGTAGCGGCACGGCTCGCCCTGCGGGTGACGGGGATCGCGGCATACAAATAAGGCGCTCGTCGCTCGTCGCTTGTCGCCCGTCGAAACGAAGCGGCCTTTCGCGGGCTTCGCAGCTCGGATTATCCGGGCGCGTAGCGGCACGGCTCGCCCTGCGGGTGACGGGGATCGCGGCATACAAATAAGGCGCTCGTCGCTCGTCGCTTGTCGCCCGTCGAAACGAAGCGGCCTTTCGCGGGCTTCGCAGCTCGGATTATCCGGGCGCGTAGCGGCACGGCTCGCCCTGCGGGTGACGGGGATCGCGGCATACAAATAAGGCGCTCGTCGGTCGTCGCTTGTCGCCCGTCGGAACGGCGTTTCGCGGGCGTCGCATCGCGGATTGTCAGGGCGCGTAGCGGCACGGCTCCCGCTGCGGGTGACGGGGATCGCGGCATACAAATAAGGCGCTCGTCGGTCGTCGCTTGTCGCTCGTCGGAACGGCGTTTCGCGGGCGTCGCAGCTCGGATTGTCAGGGCGCGTAGCGGCACGGCTCCCGCTGCGGGTGACGGGGATCGCGGCATACAAATAAGGCGCTCGTCGGTCGTCGCTTGTCGCTCGTCGGAACGGCGTTTCGCGGGCGTCGCATCGCGGGTTGTCCCGGTCGCCAAGCGGCACGGACCCGCTCCGGATCGACGGGCGACGAGCGACGGGCGCTTTTCATGATACGATGGGGGCATCACTGAGAAAGGAGGTGGTCCAGAAAAATGCAATCTGACTGTACTAGACCTTGTGAGGTGGCCGACTGCTAAGTCGACTGTACTAACGTAGCCGGCTTCGAATCCAGTGGCGAGGCCCCGTTCCTGTGGACCGGCCCCTCACTAAGGTTCGCAATCGTCGATGAGCCTCACGGTTCACCCGACGGCTACCTTTCGAGCCCCCGCCCGAGCAAGCGCTTGGGCGGGGGTTCGCGTTTCTGCTACAATCAACTGAAAGGACTTATCTCCACCATGAAGGCCGGGATTCACCCCGTTTATAACGAAATCAGCATCATCTGCGCGTGCGGGAACCAGTTCCGCACCCGGTCGACGCACAAGGGCGACATCCGCGTAGAAATCTGCTCGAAGTGCCATCCGTTCTTCACCGGCAAGCAGCGGTTGATGGACACGGCGGGCCGCATCGAGCGGTTCAACAAGAAGTACGCGAACATTCCGAAGCCCGAAGCGAAGCCCGCGCCCGCCGCCAAGGCCTGACGCGCATCAACGGCCGGGAGTGCGAGGGTGGGGTTGCGCCCGCGCATCCAGGGTTCCGGATCTGCATCCACAGCTGGCGTGCGAGGGTGGGGTTGCGCCCGGACGTTCGGGGCTCGGTGCGGTGCGGCGCAAAGCGCGGGCGGTAGGATTATCCAGAGGGCAAACCTTGGGACAGGCACGGATTTCGCAAAGGCGGCGAAATCTCGGTCCAGTCCCCGGTTTACGGATCATCCCGATAGCCGACCGCGTCAATAGCCGGGAGTGCGAGGGTGGCGCTCCGACTCCACTTTCCGCCGCTCTTCCCGCAACTTCTCGTACTCGGCGCGCTGGCGGTCGTCCAGGATCGCGCGGATGGCGTCGGCATGGGCGTTCTGAATGGCCGTCACTTCCGGCTTGTACTTGTTCCGGAGCGCGACGAAGTGGCTGTGAGTGTCCTCGAGGATGGCGTCCAGCCTGCTTAGCTGATCGGGGCTAAGCTGCAGCCGGCTTCGCAGCTCATCGCGGTATCGCTCGCGCAGCGCTTCGGGGCCGCACGGCTCCGCCTTCGCGCTTACGGCACGCGCGTTGTAGAGGTTGAACCCGACGCCGCCGACCAGGATGCCGCTCAGGAAAACCAGGGCCAGATACACGACAACGGAGAGGTTGGCTCGCTTCATCTAGGGTTCTCGTAAGCCGCCGAATGGACGATCTCGGTATCCGCAATGTTGTCGTGCGACTGCCCGGCGGCCAGCAGTTCGAGGTAGGAGGGAGTGGTCTTGTGCTGCGGCGCCAGCAGGAGTGCCATGGCCAGAGCGGCGGCTGCGGCGGCGGTGATGAAGCCCTTCGCCAGCCGCTTCAGGCGGTAGGAGAACGCTTTTCGGGCTTCGATTTTTTGCCAGAGCCGGGGCATGAAATCCGCGCCTGGCTCCGGATCCGGGCAGGCGTCCCGATAGGCGGAAAAGAGCCTCTCGAGCCCGCCGGCCGACGTTTCCCGATCCTGCGACATACTATCCCCCAAGTCTATACCCCTGCACCGGTGGTCTTGCGCGCCGATGCTTCGAACAGCTTCACGACCCGCTGCCGGGCCCGGAAAAGCCTCACCTTCAGTGCATTCTCGTTCACGCCGTAAACTTTTTCAAGCTCTTTCAGCGAGAGGCCTTCAATTTCCTTGAGCGTAAGCAGGATGCGGTCCTGCTCGGATACGGCGCTCATCAACGCCCCGACCGTGTCCCGGATCCGCCCGCGCCGCTGGTCGTCCTGGTCCTGCCTGGTCCCGGCGGCCGCATCGGCCATTATGACCTGCTGCTCCGAAAGGTCGGCCATGCGCGCCTCGGGGCGGCGGCGGTGGCGGCGAAGATAATCGTAGGCCGAGTTCACGGTGAGCCTGTAGAGCCACGGTTCAAAGACCTCGGGCGAGCGCAGCTGGTCGAGAGAGTAATAGAGGCGTAGGAAGACCTCTTGCCCAACGTCTTCAACATCTTCCGGGCGGCCGATGAGGCGCGCGATGGTACCCAGAATGCGCTTGCGGTAGGCCTGCACAACTTGGTTGAAGGCACCATCGTCACCCTCGCGGGCTCGCGTTATCAGCTCGGGTTCAACCAGCATGCCGTACCGATAGCGGCAGCCGGAAGCCCATTCTCATCTCTAAGGAAGGGCGATCCGGCGAACTATCAGGTTACACCGATGTTAGACTGAACGCGAAGACATGGACCCCGGGATCAAGCAGGCTATCGAGCGCGGGATCGAGCGGGAACCGTTTGCACAGGCCCTCAGGATGGAACTGAAGGAGTTAGAGACCGGCTTTTCCGCAGTCGAGATGGCGTACGAGCCGGCGCTGATGGATAACCTGTTCGGGCGGGCACATGGCGGGGCACTCTTCGCTCTCATTGACGAGGCGTTCGAGGCGGTGTGCCAGAGCGAGGGCACGGTGACCGTGGGGCTGAACGTCAGTGTGACGTATGTGGCCAGCCCCAGGCCCGGGGCGCGGCTCAGAGCCGAAGCGCGGGAGATCAGCCGCACTTCGCAGACGGTCAATTACAGCATCGTGGTGAAGGACCAGGACGGGCGGGCGATCGCTACTTGCCAGGCTCTGGGGTTCCGGACGGGGAAGGCGCTTCCGTTTTTGTAGACTCGCGGGTCTGGAGACCCGCTGCAGGCGTGGACGCCTGCCCCACATGCTAAAATCAACTGGAAGCACGCGATAGCAGCCTCCGGCCACGCTTTCCGGCGGCAACTCCCAGATATTGATGGATTTCCTCGAAGGTCTTAATCCGCAGCAGCGCGAAGCCGTCACCTACCATGGCGGTCCCTTGCTCATTCTGGCGGGCGCCGGAAGCGGCAAAACCAGGGTAATCACGCACCGCATCGCCCACCTGATCCAGGACTGCAACGTCCCGCCCGGGGCCATCGTGGCGGTGACCTTCACGAACAAGGCCGCCGATGAAATGCGGAAGCGCATCGAAAAGCTGCTGGGGGGGCGCTTCGCCCTTTCGGGCCTCAACGTATCGACCTTCCACTCCTTCTGCGTGCGGCTGCTGCGGCGGGACGGCGCGTCGATGGCCGATATTCGTCCCGGATTCACGCGCAACTACACCATCTACGACGACGACGATCAGACCGCGCTGATCAAGGCCATCTACCGCGAGCTGGGCCTCGAAGAGAAGCAGTTCATGCAGTACCGCGCGGCGCTATCGCGCATCAGCCACGCCAAGAGCGTCAAGGAAACGCCCGAGGACGTGCTGCGGAATTCCAAAGATCCGAAGACCACGCGGCTGGCCACGGTGTACGAGAAGTACGAGGGCCGGCTGCGAATGGCCAACGCGCTGGACTTCGACGACCTGCTGCTCGAGGCGGTGCGGCTGTTGCAGTACGACGACCGGTTGCGCGAGGGCTGGAATCGCCGCGTCGAGCACCTGCTCATCGACGAATACCAGGACACCAACCGCAGTCAGTACGAGCTGATGCGGCTGCTCACCGAGACTCACCAGAACGTGTGCGTGGTGGGCGACGAGGATCAGTCGATCTACAGCTGGCGCGGCGCCGACATACAGAACATCCTCGACTTCGAGCGCGATTATCCGCGCACGCGCACCATCAAGCTGGAGCAGAACTACCGCTCGACCAAAAACATTCTGGAGGGCGCCAGCACGCTGGTGGCACGCAACACGCAGCGCAAGGGGAAGTGGCTGTGGACGGAAGCGGGCGAGGGCTCGAAGATCGGGCTCTACGAAGGCTACAACGGCGAGAACGAGGCGCTGTTCGTCGCCGATCAGATCGAGAAGGTGCTGCGCGAGAATCCACGGCAGGGGATCGCGGTGCTGTACCGCACCAATTTCCAGTCGCGGCAGATTGAAGAGGCGCTCAGGCGCTACGGGCGGAAATACCAGGTGGTGGGCGGGTTCAGTTTCTACCAGCGCGCGGAGATCAAGGACGCGCTGGCGTACCTGAAGCTGCTGGTCTCGCCGCAGGATTCGGTCAGCCTGATGCGCGTGATCAACACGCCCGCGCGCGGGATCGGCAAGACCACGGTGGAGCAGATCGAGCACTACTCGGTAAAGCACGGGATCGGCATGTGGGAAGCCCTGGGCCGCATGCTGGACGAGAACGCCTTCGCGACGCGGGCGGGCGCGGCGCTGGCCGACTTCCGGAAGCTGATCGAGGAATTGCGGCAGAGCGCGGCAACGCAGAAGCTGCAGGAGACGCTCCGGCAGATCCTGGATCGCAGCGGGTACATGAAGATGCTCGAGGCCGGGAAGGACCCCGATTCCGAGACACGCGTGGAGAACCTGAGCGAACTGGAGAACGCCGCCATCGAGGCCGCCGAACGGGGAGAGGGCGTCACGGAGTTCCTGGACCACGCGGCGCTGGTTTCCGAAGCCGACAGCATCGACGACACGGCGCAGATCCGGCTGATGACGGTGCACAACGCCAAGGGGCTGGAGTTTCCGGTGGTGTTCGTGGCGGGCCTGGAAGACGGGCTGTTCCCACATAGTCGCTCGCTCGAATCCGAGACGGCGATGGAGGAGGAGCGGCGGCTGTGCTATGTAGCCATGACGCGCGCCGAGAAGCGGCTCATCCTCACCTGGGCGCGGGAGCGGCGGAGGTTTGGCGGAGGCATGGCGGAGCCGTCGATCCCTTCGCGCTTCCTGAGCGAGATTCCCAAAGAGCGCACCGAGCGGCTGGGCGGGGCTGCTCCCGCGGCCCGCGAAGTGGACCTCTATGCGGACCGCTACGTGGTGCGCGAGGCGGCTCGCAAGAACACGTACACCGGCAAGACGTATAATTCTCTAGAAAACATTTCCGAGTTTTTTGCGGCCCGCGGACGCCCGCCAGTTGTGCCGCCCCCCGCGGTTCCGGTAGCGGCGGCGCCCCGCGTTTCGGCGCCGGCGCGTCCCGCGAAGAAGTATGCGGTGGGGTCTTCGATAGAGCATCCGCGCTACGGCAGGGGAACCATCGTGCGCCGCGAGGGCGACGGCGACGACGCGAAAATCACGATCAGCTTTCCGGGCTACGGCCTGAAGAAGATTGTCGAAAAGTACCTAGGACTGACACACGAATGAACACCAAGACGATTGAAGACAGAGTGGAACGGAAGAAGGCCAAGCGGGTGTCGCGGAAGAAAGCCGCGCCCAAGGCCAAGCGCGCCACAGGCGTCGCACGCGGCTCCCACAAACATAAAGTGAAGAAGATGGTTAAGGGCCAGCGCAAGCGGTAGACGCGGTCCAGTGGCGGACGCTTCAGCGTGCTGCGGGCTGAAGCCCACGGCGGCACGCTGAAGCGTGCGCCACGGGATGGCCCAGGGCTACCCTTGTCCCAGTTACTCCGCACCAAGAATATCGACGCCCTGATTGCCGAGTCGGAGGCTCCCGACAAGCGGCTGCGCAAGACGCTCGGTCCTTGGAGCCTCACGGCTCTGGGGATCGGCGCGGTGATCGGCTCGGGGATTTTCACGGTCACGGGCACCGCGGCCCGGGGCAAGATCACGCAGGTTCTCGACCGGCTGCACCCGGACCACTGGGCCTGGCTGAAGGTCACGCTGTTCGACTTTATCGCGAATGGCTTCCAGGTGCCCAATCAGATCGGCCGGCCGGGCGCGGGTCCGGCGCTCACGGTTTCGTTCGTGCTGGTGGCGGTGGCGTGCTGCTTCGCGGCGCTGTGCTACGCCGAGCTGGCGTCCATGATCCCGATCGCGGGGAGCGCGTATACCTACGCGTACGCCACGCTGGGCGAGATCTTCGCCTGGATCATCGGGTGGGACCTGATCCTGGAGTACGCGGTGTCGAATATGTCGGTGGCGGTGGGATTCTCCGCCTACCTGCAGGACCTGCTCGACAACGTGTTCGGATTCCATTTGCCGGCCAAACTGGCGTTCCCTCCCTTCCCTGCCCCGGGCGGTCCGGCGGGATGGTTCAACGTCCCGGCGCTGCTGATCACGATGGGCGTCACCTGGATCCTGGTGCGCGGGGTGCGGGAAAGCGCCAAGGTGAACACCACGATGGTGATCATGAAAATGGCCGCCATCGTGATCTTCTGCATCGGGGCGGCGCACGCCATCGACACGACACGCTGGCATCCGTTCGCGCCCAACGGCTTCACCGGCATTTTGACCGGCGGCTCCATCATTTTCTTCAGCTACATCGGATTCGATTCCGTGTCCACGGCGGCGGAGGAGTGCAAGCGGCCGCAGCGCGACCTGCCGTTTGGGATCATCGCGACGCTGGCGGTTTGCACGCTGCTCTACGCGTCGGTGTCGCTGGTGCTGACGGGCATTGTGAGCTGGAAGGACCTGGACCCGGACGCGCCCGTGGCGGTGGCTTTGAAGACGCTGGGCATGAACCGTCTGCGGCTGATCGTGACCGCCGGGGCGTTGATGGGCATGCTGTCTTCGCTTCTGGTCTACCAGTACGGGCAGGCGCGGATCTGGTTTGCGATGTCGCGCGACCGGCTGCTGCCGCCCATGTTCTCGAAAGTTCACCAGCGCTATCGGACGCCGCACATCTCGACGTGGATCGCGGGCTTCGTAGTGGGCATACCGGCGGGCATCTGGGACATCGACACCTTTGCGGAGCTGTCGAATATCGGCACGCTGTTCGCGTTCATCGTGGTGTCGGCGGGGGTGATCGTGCTGCGCCGCACGCAGCCCGAGCGGCCGCGCAGCTTCCGGGTGCCGCTGGTGCCGTTCACGCCGCTGCTCTCGATCGCCTGCTGCTTCCTGCTGATGGTGGGCCTGCCGCTCGAAACCTGGATGCGGTTCTTCATCTGGCTGGCGATCGGCCTAGTGATCTACGCGGTGTTCGGGAAGCGGCGGGCGGCGGCGAGTTCGTAGCGCGTCGTCGAACTACAGGTACGCTGGTTCGGCCTGGGTTTATGCCGGTCTCGAAGAGCTGAGCGAGTTCGCCGCTGAACTCGCGGGCTTTCCGGCGAGCGCTCACCACGAGCGGACACACGCATTCGGCAGTCGTGAACCCCATCACGGAGGGTATGTCAGCTTACGTTTTCATTGCCTCAATGCGGCCGGCCACGCCTCCATCGATATCTCCATGGAAGACGACGACCAGCGTTTCGATGCGGAAAGTGCCCGGCTGAGTGTTCCGGTTCAGGCAGCGGCGATCGATCGGTTCACGCAGGCGCTGCGAACGATGGAGAGCGCGCGCTCTGGCGAGGCGCTCCTCCCGTCGGCCAATTGGAGCGTGAGGCATTTTGCCGCTGGGTTGCGCTGACTTGGTGTGAGACGCGGTACCAGGAGAAATGCCATGACGAAGACCAGACTGTTGGTTGTAGCCCTAATGTCGCTTGCTGTGGCTCTGCCGGCGTTCGGCAAGAGCCACAAGAGCAGCTATTCCTTCCCTTGCAGCGAGGTTTGGAGCGCGGTCAAACAGACGCTGGGCAATGAGGAGAACTACAGCAAGGTCGAGCTTAACGAGACCACGATGACCGCTGCCTACCATGTGAAGCACGCCGTTCATATCAGCGCTGGCGGAGCGATCCTGCAGCGGACAAACCACGTCGCCTTGGAATCGAACGGCGCGTCCTGTGACATCAAGATCGGGTCGAACTACAGCGGGATTGAGCACAACGACGCGGATGAGTTCAAGAAGCGGGTGGATGACGCGCTGGCGAAAATGAAAGGCGGGGCGCCTGCCGAGCCCGCTAAGACGGACGCTCCAGCGAAGTAATTGCCCTCACCGCATCCCCAGGTTGCGCATCAGGCGGTACAGGTAATTCGCGTGCACGCCCAGCAGGCCGGCGGCGGCGGCGTGATCGCCGCGGACCTGGTCGAAGGCGCGGCCGATGGCCTGCCGCTTGGCCTCGTCGATGGCTTCCTGAAGCGGCAGGGCGCGGGCCACGCCGGCGGGCTTCGCGATTTCGCGGATGGTTTCCGGCAGGTCTTCGAGCTGGATCATGTCGCCGGAGCCCAGCACGACGGCGCGCTCGATGGCGTTTTCCAGCTCGCGGATGTTGCCGGGCCATTCGTAGTGCGCCAGGTACGCCTGCGCTTCGGGGGCGATGCCGGCGATCTTCCGGCCGCACTGCTGGCCGAACCTGATCGCGAAGTGCGTGGCCAGCGGGAGAATGTCCGTGCGCCGGTCCCGCAGCGCCGGCGTGTGGAGCGTGACCACGTTGAGGCGGTAGTAGAGGTCCTGCCGAAACCGCCCCGCGCGCGCCTCCTCCTCGAGGTTGCGATTGGTGGCGGCAATGAGGCGGATATCCAGTTTGACCGGCTGGGTGCCGCCAACCCGCTCCATCTGGCGCTCCTGTAAGACGCGCAGAAGCTTGACCTGCAACTGCAGCGGCATCTCACCGATTTCATCCAGAAAAACCGTGCCGCCCTCGGCGATTTCCAGGCGGCCCTTCTTCTGGGCGATGGCTCCGGTGAACGAACCCTTCTCGTGTCCGAACAGCTCGCTCTCGAGCAGGGTCTCGGAGAGCGCCGCGCAGTTGACCGCCACGAACGGCTTGCGGGCGCGAGGACCGCTCTGGTGAATGGCGCGCGCCACCAGCTCCTTGCCCGTGCCGGTTTCCCCGAGGACGAGCACGGTGGAATTGGCTTGCGCGGCGCGGGCGATGTCACGCTGCAGCCGGCGCAGGGGCGGGCTGTCGCCGATCATGTGATGGTCGGGATGCAGTTCCGCTTCGAGCCGCTCGTTTTCGGTCTCCAGCCATTCCAGTTGAAACGCGTTCTCCATGGCCATGGACGCCAGCTGCGCGATGGCCACCAGAAGCTGGAGGTGCGACTCGGAGAGCGCCGGGCCTTCCAGGTAGATCAGGCCGCAGGCCTGGCCGCGAATCAGCAAGGGCGCCAGCAGCAGGGTTTGCGGGGCGTCCTCCACCATCATGGCGCAGGCCTCGCTCAACACGCGCTTCACCATGTCCCGGCCGATGGTCACGGGGCGGTTCCCTTTCCCTTTGCGGTCCTCGATGGAAAGGGAGGAGGGCTCGTCAAGGCTCTCTTCATAGAGCAGAATGGCGCCACGGCCGGCGGGAATGACCTCGAGGATCAGAGACAGCAAATGCGACTCCAGCAGGTTGCGGGCGGAGGAACCGCGGCCCCGGTACATGGCGTGGAAGGAGTGCAGCATGGTGCTGACGCGCAACAACGCGTGCAGATCGGCGGCTGCGAGTTGGGGGGTTCGCGGAGCATCGCGAAACGCGGGCAGCGAGAGAGTCGCGGTCCCGATCGGATCGTCGAAGACGATATCGTCCCTGGTGAGGAACTGCAAAACCGTCTCGCCAATGGTGATGGTGTCGCGATGCGCCAGCAGCTGGTCCGTGACGGGCAGCTCGTTCACCAGGGTGCCGTTATGGCTGCCGAGGTCGCGCAGCAGGAAACCGTCCCCCTGTCTGACGATGACGCAGTGCTCGCGGGACACCATGCGGTCCGGGACGGATATGTGATTGGTCGGGTCGCGTCCGATGGTGAGGCGCTCGTCGGCAAGCGGATAGCTTGCGCCGTGCAACGGACCTGCGATGGCCAGCAGTTTCGGGCTCATCGTCTCCGACTTTCACCTTTTGGTTACTGGATTCACCTGCAGGTACAGGGATCCGACGGGAAGCGGTGCCCCTTACTCCCCTTCTGCACACCAATTATGTGGCATTTCAATATCTTGCGCAAAAGGGTCCGGACCGCGGCGGTTTGGCGCAGCGCGTGCCTTTCTGTAGCTCGTTCCGCAAGACAAGAACTTGAGGAAAAAGGGGAAAGGAGATACGAGAATGAAAAAGCTGACGAACACGATCCTGGCATTGAGCGCCGTTGCCGCGCTGGGGGGGACTACCGGACTCTACGCGCAGTCCGCCGCGGTTGCGAAGATCCCATTCGGATTCACGGTGAATACCGTGAGCCTGCCTCCGGGTGACTACGAGTTGCGGGCGCTAGCGAGCGCGAGCCCCGTGATTCGGATCGTCAACCTCGCGACGCGCCGCTCCGTAATGGTGATGGCGCCGGCCTCGGGATCGACCTACAACGGCGGACCGGCGGACAGCGGCAAGCTCATCTTTCATCGCTACGGCGACCGGTACTTCTTCTCGGAAGTGTGGAGCCCGGGCGGTTTGCGGGGGTGCGCGAAGCCCCCCAAGCTGGAACAGGAACTCCGGGCCAGCAACCCCGGGATAGAGATGGCTTCGGTTGACATCACACTGGGCGGCTCGAAGTAAAGCGCGCGCTGCCAGGCTCATTCGAAGCCTCAAGGCCCCATCGCTCCTACCAAGAGCGATGGGGCCTTCGTGTTTGTGGGGAGCGAAGATTACCCAGAGGGCAAACCTTGGGCACGGAGCTTCCCCGGTTCGCGGATCATCCCGATGGCCGACTGCGGCGATAGTCCAGAGGGCAAACCTTGGGACAGGCACGGATTTCGCAAAGACGGCGAAATCTCGGTCCAGTCCCAGGTTTGCGGATTATCCCGATGGCCGACTGCGTGGGTCCCCGGTTTGCGGATGCGACTACGGCGCGAAGTAGCCGTCGATATCGAGGATCACGTGAGTCGGGTTCGTGACAAAGATGCTGACGGCGCCGCTCGAGCCCGCTGGAACGATGGCCGCGTTGGCCACTACGGCGCCGTCGAAGGAGTTCAGCGTGGAGACGCCCGGTTGCGGCGCGCCGGTGGGCCAGGCCGTTAGATAAGACAGCTGCCCGTCGGGCACCACCGTCACGTTCATGGAATAGGCCGCCGCCGTCGTCGGGATATTGCAGGCGCCGGCGGGGATGGCAAACGAGCGCGTGGCACGCGCGTCCAGCTTCGGCCCGCCGAAGGGACCCGCGGCATTCCGCGTGTCCGCGACGCGGCAGGGCGCGACGGGGTAGAAAGACAGCGCGCCGGGATTCCCAGGCTGGCCGAAGTAGCCGTTGATGTCGAGGATCGCATTCGCCTGGTCGCTGACGAACACGGAGATCGATTCGTTGCTCCCCGCTGGGACGATGGCGGCGTTCGCCACGACCTTGCCGGTCCAGGAGTTCAGCGTGGAGACTAGCGGCTTGGGCTGCCCGGACGGCCAGGTGGTGAGATAGCCGAGGAAGCCGGTCGAGGGTAGCGCCGTGACATTCAGCGAGAAGGCTTGCGCGGTAACCGGGATCGAGCAGCCGGCGGAGGGAATGGGAAAGTCCCTGGACTGGCCGCCGACCAGCGAGGGCCCGCCGAACAAGCCTGCGGCGCCTCGGGTGTCAGCCACGCGGCACGGCGTCGCCGGATAGAACGAGATTGCATTCGCGGCGGTGGTGGAGTCGAAGTAACCGTCGATGTCCAGGATGACGTCGGTCGGATCCGTCGCATAGACGTTCACCGCGCCACCGGTACCGGCCGGAACGATGGCCGCATTGGCCACCACGATGCCTCCGAACGAGTTCAACGTCGAGACGAGCGGCCTGGCTTGGCCGGTGGGCCACAGGGTCAAGAAAGAAAGCGGGCCCGACGGCACCACCGTCACGTTCAACGAATACGCCTGGGCCGTGGCGGGAATGCCGCACACGCCCGGAATCGTAAAGTCGCGTGTGGAGGCAGCGGTCATGGATGGCCCCCCAAACGGACCGGCGGGGTTTCGCGTGTCCGCGACACGGCACGGAGCTACCGGAATGAACCGCAGTCCGGCGACCGGGGTGCCGGTTGTGAACGACCAGGTTGCGGAAGCGGCGGAGCCGGCGCTGTTCCTTGCGGCGATCTGCCAGTAGTAAGTGGTGCTCGCCGTCAACGTTCCCGTAGAGTAACTGGTGCCGCTGGTATTGGCGACCACGGACGGCGCTGCCGAGGTACCGAAATTGACGTCGTAAGAAGTGGCGCCGGCGGATGGGGTCCAGACTAGCGTGGGTGCGACAAGGACGCCGGTGGCTCCATTGGCCGGCAGAGACAAAGCGGGCGCCGCCGGAGGGAGCACCTGGGTCGTGAACGACCAGACGGGAGAACTGAGCGTAGCGGCGCCGGTGTGGGCTACGACCTGCCAGTAGTACAGCGTTGCCGGGGCCAGCGCGCTCGGGGCGTACGTGGTTTCCGTGGTGTTGGTCACCAGCGGTGGCGGGGACGAAGTCCCGAAGTGCACGTCGTAAGAGGTTGCCCCGCTCTGAGCGGTCCAGCTCAACGTGGGAGTAACGGAAAGCCCGGTCGTCCCGTTGACGGGAGACAGGAGCTTCAGCGGCGGCGTGGTGCCATTCAGCAGCACGGTCAGGTTGTTACTGCCGTAATTGGCGGTGGCGAAGTCCGGCTTGCCATCCACGTTGAAGTCTCCCGCTGCGAGCGCGACCGGTTGCGTGCCCGCCGTGAACGGACTGCCGGTGGCGCTGGTGAACTCGCCGGTTCCGTCGCCCAGGAGAACCGCCACGGTACCCGTTTCGGGATTAATGACGGCAAGATCGGGGAGGCCGTCCTCGTTGAAGTCCGCGACCGCGAGGGCCGAGGGCGAGTCGCCCGTTGCGCCAGGACCGCTCTGGACCGCCCTGAAGCCGCCCGCTCCGTCGCCCAGGAGAACCGTCACGTTCGATCCGGATGCATATAGCCCGACGCCCGCGACAGCGAGATCGAGTTTACCATCGGCGTTGAAGTCCGCCACCGCCACGGATTCGGGGTACGACCCCACCGCGAAGGGACTGCCGGGCGCGGCAGTGAACCCACCCGCTCCGGTGCCCAGCAGCACCGTCACGTCCCAGCTCGCCACATTGGCGATGGCGAGGTCGGGCTTCCCGTCCCCGTTGAAATCGCCGACGGCCACGGAGTAGGGCTGCGTGCCTGCGGGGAACGGACTGCCCGTGGCTGACGTGAAGCCACCCGCGCCATCGCCTAGCAAGACCGTTACGTTGTTGCTGTTGTAGTTCGCGATGGCGAGGTCGGGCTTGCCGTCTCCGTTGAAGTCGCCGACCGCCACGGAGTTGGGCTGCGATCCGGCCGGGAACGGGCTGCTGGGCGCCGCCGTGAAGCGGCCGGTTCCGTCGCCGAGCAGGACCGTCACATTGTTGGCGGCGTAATCCGCGATGGCGAGGTCGGGCTTGCCATCTCCGTTGAAGTCGCCCACCGCCACGGCGGAAGGACCCGATCCCGCTGGAAAGGGACTGCCGGTAGCGGCCGTGAAGCCGCCGGCTCCATTGCCCAGAAGCACGGTCACGGTGCCGTCTCCATTGGCGATGGCGAGGTCGGGCTTGCCGTCCGCGTTGAAGTCGCCCGCCGCGACCGACATTGGTTTGGTCCCCACGGGGAACGGGCTCCCCGGAGCCGCCGTGAACTGAGCGCACGCTGCGGCGGCGAGCGCCAGCAGGATGATGAGCGATCTTGTTGTCATGGAAGCACCCCCTTCAACCAGACGAGTCGGAATCCAGAAGCTGACGATGTAGAACATTCTATACCAGCGGGGAGCGCGACAGAGGAGTTCGGGTGCGCGACCTGGAAGTGGAGACCAGCGAACGTGCGTTACCGAGCCGCGACCGCAAGGGAGCGGAGCCTGCGTCGGCTCAAAGCCCTTCCATGGCGAACAGCACAACCGGGCGAGGGCGCGGTTCCGAAATATACGTCGTAAGACGCCGCCGTGGGCGCAGCGTTCCAGTTCAGGATGGCCCCCAGCGAGACCCCGGCGGCGCCGTTGGCCGGCAGGGCCAGCACTGGCGCGGGCGGAGGTGAAACAGTTGTGAACGACCAGGTGGCCGAGGCAGTCGAACCGACGGCGTTCCTCGGACGATACGCCAGTAGTAAGTTGTCACAGGCGACAGAGGACCCACGACATAGCTTGTGCTACTGGTGGTCGTCATGATCGGGGGTGAGGACGACGTGCCAAGGTACAGGTCGTAGGAGCTGGTAAACGGCGAGGCATCCCAGATTAGAGTTGGCGTAAGCGAAATCCCGCTGGCGTTTTGGACTGGGCTCACCAGATCGAACACGCCAGAGTAACCCGTCAGCTTGGTCACGAATGCGCGATCGGCTTGGGAAATCCGGCGAGTGTGTCATCCCCGTCACATAGGCCGAACCGGCCCCGTCGACCGCGATGGCATGGGCCGCGTCTCCGCCGGTGCCGCCCAGGAAGGTCGAGTATGCCAGCGCGTTTCCGGCCGGGACCAGCTTGGTTACAAAAGCGGTACTCAATGACTTGATGCTCGCCTGGTAAGGCGATTGGGTTGGGAAATCCGATGAGCCAGTTTCCCCGGCTACATACGCAGAGCCCGCTCCGTCAACCGCGATTCCGTATCCCGAGTCTGAGCCAGTCCCGCCCAAGTAAGTCGAGTAAACCAGTGCGTTGCCCGCCGGAGCCAGCTTGGTGACGAAAGCGTCACTACCGGCCTGTAAGGAACTTAGGTAAGGCGACCGGATGGGAAAGTTGCCGGACATGGTTATTCCAGTGACGTAGGCTGAGCCCGCTCCATCCACCGCGATGGAGTTCCCGACGTCGTAGCCGCTGCCACCCAAATAGGTGGAGTAGATCAGTACGTCGCCGGCGGGCGCCAGTTTGGCCACGAAGACGTCCTGCCCGCCGCCATAGGCATTCTGGTACGGCGACTGTGTGGGGAAGTTGACCGAACCTGTCATGCCGGTGATATAGGCCGCGCCCGCTCGGTCCACTGCGATGGCGATGCCGTCATCACCGCCGCTTCCACCCAGGTACGTCGAGTAGACCAGCACCACCGGGTCGATGCGTAACTCGCGCTTCGGGTCGTAGCCTGCCAGTTCGAAGCTCACCCGGTTCTGCGCCGAGATCGCGTAGCGCGCCTCTACCTCAACCCGCTTGCCGCCGATGTCCTGGTATACGCGCGGCGCCCGCTGGCGCACCTCGCCCAGGGCGGTCCGCAGCACCAGTTCCCCGCCCGGCTCCACTCCCACCGATTCAACGCCTTCGTACGCCACCTGGATCTGCTCGGGATCCGCGCCCGCCGCCACCACGAAGTCGTACTCCAACTGGCGCTGGTTCCGGTACCACACCAGGTCCACGCCCCGGTACACTCCCTCGTATTCGATGCGCGCGTAGTGCGGCACATCCGTGCGCCACTTACTGGGATCGTTGCCGATGAAGTAGTTGCTGACGCCGGGAAGTTTGTCCAATCCGATCGCCCGCTGCGGCTGCCCCGTCCCCTTCAGCTTCATCCGCACCACCGCCTGCTCGATCTTGGCCGATTCCCGTCCTGACCGGCTGAGCACCATGACCGTCTCGGTATCATCGGTGAAGAAGGCCGTCATGCCGCCGCCGCGGGACACAAACCGCACCTGCCCGTCGATCTGGCCCACGTTGGGCTCAAACGCCAGCGGCAACTTCCCGTAGCTCGCCGCCACCTGGGGAGAAGGCACCGGGAGCTGGGCGCCCGCCACGCCGAGCATCAGCAGGGCGCCGAGCGCCCGGGGAATCCACGGAAGTCTGGACATCGGATCGGGAACCATTCTATAAGGGGAAGTGCGGCCCGTCCCAGAGGCGACATGGGCCGTCCCAGAATCGGACACCGGCGGGGCGCTATTCCGGCCACAGCCAAATGATTACAGCAGTTGAACTTTGGCACCCGGAGTGCGTACACAGGATCAGGTCCATATGATTAACGACATCCGATACGCACTCCGCACGCTGCGGGGGAACCCCGGCTTCGCCCTGGTCGCGATCCTTTCGCTGGCCTTGGGGATCGGCGCGAACGCCGCTATTTTCAGCCTGGCGGATGCGATGCTGCTGCGGCCGCTGCCGGTTCCGAGGCCGTCGCAGGTGGTGACGGTTCGCTCACAACTGCGCGGCGACCGGCCCGTCGACATGTCGTATCCGGACTACGTGGACTACAAGAGCAAAACCAGGTCCTTCGACGACCTGGCGGCGTTCCATATCGCCACGCTCGGCTTCGCCAAGAGCAAGAACGTTCTGCCGCAGATGAAGGCGGGGTTCCTGGCCAGCGGGAACTGCTTCCACGTGATGGACACCGAACCGCAGATCGGACGCGGCTTCCGTCCGGACGAAGACCAGGTGCCGGGGCGAGATGCCGTGGTGGTGATCAGCAATGACCTGTGGAGGACCGAGTTTGGCGCGTCGCCGGGCGCGGTCGGCAAGACGGTGTTCCTGGACGGAATCGAGTTCACCATTGTGGGCGTGACGCCCGAGTCGTTCACGGGGGTGGATCAGTACTACCGGCCGTCATTCTATATCCCGATGGCGATGGGGCCGCGGCTGGCGGGCGCGCACTTTCTGGATGACCGCGGCGCGCGCGGCTTCTTCGTGAAAGGACGCCTGAAGCCCGGGGTGAGCCGCGCGAGCGCCAATACCGAGGCCGGCGTGATTGCGAAGTGGCTGGAACAAGCCTACCCCGAGACCAACCGCAACCGGACCGCCGTGGTGCGGACGGAGTTTCAGGTGAGGGTGGACAACTCGCCGTTCGACGCTTTGCTGGCCGGCATGCTGCTGGGGTTGGTGGGGGTGGTGTTGCTGATTGCGTGCGCCAACGTGGCCAATCTGCTGCTGAGCCGGGCGCGGGCGCGCTCGCGGGAAATCGCGGTGCGACTGGCGATCGGTGCGGGACGCTGGCGCCTGATCCGGCAGCTTCTGACGGAGAGCCTGGTGATCTCGCTGCTGGGCGGGGCGGTGGGCCTGGTGGTGGCACAGTCCTCGGTGAACTTCTTCTCGCGCATCCGCATCATGAGCGAGATTCCGATCGTGCTGGACGTGAGACTCGACCTGCGGGTGATGCTCTACGGCTTGCTGGTGGCGGTTGCGAGCGCATTGCTGTTCGGCCTGGCTCCGGCGATTCAAGCCACCGGGACCAGCCTCGTACCGGCACTGAAGTCCGGCAACTCAACCGGCAGCGGCAGGCGGCGGCTGTTCCTGGGGAGGAACGCGCTGGTGATCGCGCAGGTGGCGGGCTCGCTGCTGCTGCTGGTCTGCGCGACCCAACTTTACCGCGCCACGTCGTATCTGCTGTCAACGCCTCCTGGCTTCCGCACGAACCACCTTTTGATGGTGACCTTCGACCCGACTCTGGTGCAATACACGCCGGCGCAGACGCAGGACTTCTACAAGCGGCTGGTGGAGCGGGTGCGGATGGTTCCCGCCGTGAAATCCGCCGCGCTCACGCGGATGGTGCCGATGGCCAACATGTCCTCCGACGCGGCGGTCATCCCCGACGGCTACCAGTTGCCTCGGGATAAGGACAGCGTCAACGTGATCTCGAACACCGTTGGAGACGGGTACTTCGCAACGGTCGGCATTGACATCGTCTCGGGGCGGGGCTTTGAGCCGACCGATACGGCGGAGTCGCGGCGGGTGGCGGTGGTCAACCAGCGGTTTGCCGAGCTCTATTATCCGAGACAGAACGCGGTGGGAAAGCGGTTCTGGATCGGCGACCGGAAAGGCCAGGCGCTCGAGATTGTCGGGGTGGCCAAGAACACCAAGTACATTTCGCTGGCCGAGCCGCCTTTCGCGGCGATCTACCAGCCGCTCGAGCAGAACGCGCAGAACCGCATGACGCTGATGCTGGAATCCTACGGCGACTCGGCGGCGCTTCTGACACCGGTTCGCGATACGGTCCGCTCGCTGGACGCGAATCTGCCGATCTACTCCGTCCACACGATGGAAGAGTATTACGAAGAGCGGGCGCGGAAGATCTTCGCGTTGCTGAGCGAGGTGACGGGCGGGATGGGATTGCTGGGGCTGACGCTGGCGCTGGTGGGGCTCTACGGCCTGATGAGTTACTCGGTCAGCCGGCGGACGCGGGAGATCGGGATCCGCATGGCGATCGGCGCGGACCCCGCGGGCGTCATCAGGATGGTGCTGAAGCAGGGGCTGCTGCTGACCGGAATCGGCGTGGTGCTAGGCATCCTGATGAGCGTGGCGCTGGGCAAGTCGCTCACGCAAGGCATGGGCTTCCCGCCGTTCGACCTGCGAGTGTTCGCGGCGGTGCCGGT
The DNA here is from genome assembly GCA_963841635.1 of Bryobacterales bacterium. GTDB lineage: Bacteria > Acidobacteriota > Terriglobia > Bryobacterales > Bryobacteraceae > DASWZN01. The sequence goes on along the minus strand of CAWJDO010000002.1, from coordinate 3,166,972 downwards.
GGCGCTGCTGGCGATGGCGGCGCTGAGCGCGTACATTCCGGCGCGCCGGGCTTCGCGCATCGATCCGGTCCAGGCGCTGCGGCTGGAGTAGGAGCGAGTAGGTCCCCCGCACCGCACCGCGAACGTGAGTGAGCGGACGCGCTGAGCGCTATCCTGATGCCTGGGGACAGCGTTCTGCCCGAGACGATCGTCATCACCGGCGCCTTCAGCTACACGGGCCAATACACAACGCGGCTGCTGCTCGGCCGGGGCTATGCAGTCCGCACGCTCACATACCATCCGGAACGCGCCGGCTCCTTTGGCGACAGGGTACCAGCCTTCCCGTACAACTTCGATCGCCGCGACGAGCTTATCGAGAGCTTGCGCGGCGCCTCGACCTTGGTGAATACCTACTGGGTTCGCTTTCCGCGCGGCAGTTCCACGTTCGAAAGGGCCGTCGAGAATACCCGCTCGCTGATCGGAGCCGCAAAGGCAGCGGGCGTTCGGCGCATCGTCCACATAAGCATCGCGAACCCGTCGCTCCGCTCGCCGCTCGGCTATTACAAAGGGAAGGCTGAGCTGGAACGGGCGGTGGAGGAATCCGGGCTCTCCTACGCGATTCTGCGGCCAACGGTGATCTTCGGCCGCGAAGACATCCTCATTAATAACATCGCTTGGTTCCTGCGCCACTTTCCGGCGTTCGGCATTCCGGGAGACGGGCGCTATCCCATCCGGCCCATCTACGTCGAGGACATGGCGCAGTTGATTGCCGACTCGGTCGAAGGACGCAAGAACGGCGTGGTCGATGCCGTCGGGCCCGAGACGTTCCGGTTCGAGGAACTGGTAAGACTCATCGCGTCCGAGGTGCGCCGCTCCGTCTCCATCATTCACCTGCCCATGCCGCTGGCGTACGCGCTCACCCGAGTGACTGGCTGGTTCGTCCGAGACACCGTTCTGACATGGCAGGAATACCAAGGGCTCATGAGCGGGCTGCTTGGTTCGGAAAGCCCCGATGCGGGAACCACTCGCCTGAGCGAGTGGCTGCGGGCGAACCGCGAGTCGCTGGGCCGCCGCTACGCCTCCGAGGTCGCGCGCCATTATGCGCCAGGCTCTTTGCTACAATAGGCATCTGCCCTGATTTCAGCCGCTTCGAGCGTTAGAAGGAGTTTCTGCCAGCATGATTTCGTCTACACAGATGCGCCCGGGTATGGTGGTCAAGTTCAATAACGACCTCTTCTCCGTCTTCTCCGTGGTCCACCGCACGCCGGGTAACCTGCGCGGCTTTGTGCAAGCCAAGATGCGGAACGTCCGCAGCGGAACGATGATCGAGCACCGCTTCTCGTCGGAAGACAAGATCGAGCGCGCCGCGCTCGACGAGCAGAAGATGGAGTACCTCTACGACGACGGCGAGTATTACTACTTCATGAACACCGAGACCTTCGAACAGCTGCATCTGACGAAGGACATCCTCGGAGACGCCATACAGTACCTGGTGCCGCAGCTTCAGGTGAGCGTCGAGTTCTACGAGGGCAAGCCGATGAGCGTCGAGCTGCCGGCTACGGTGGACCTCACCGTGGTCGAGACCGAGCCGGGCATGCGCGGAGCTTCGGTGTCGAACGTCACCAAGGCGGCCAAGCTCGAGACCGGCCTGGTGGTGCAGGTTCCGCCGTTCATCGCCGAGGGCGAGAAGATCCGGGTCAACACGGCCGAGGGCACCTACCAGGAACGGGCGTAGCCGCGGACGTCCGCTTGCTGACGCGCGCGGTTCGGTGCTGAGACCGCGTCACGCCAGAGCCAGCCGAAGGGCCGCCGCCAATTCCGCTTCCTCTTCCGGGAACACGGTTCGGAGATCCACCAGCAGAAGGTCCCGTTCGATGCGCGCGATCACGGGAGGGTCCGACGCGCGCAGCCGCCCTTCGAGCGCCGCGACATCCGGCGCCTCAACGGCGATCAGCCAGGTCTCGATCGACTGCTCCGGCGTAGACCCGCCGCCGATCAACGACTCGCCGCGCACGATCTCGGCCGCGATCCCCGGCAGGCTATCGAGCAGGCGGCGGGCGCGCGTGCGGATCTCGCCGGCCGGGGTGCGGATCAGGCGTAGCGCGGGAATCTGGTCCCAGCATTCCAGGAGCAGCCGCCGCAGAGTGGTTTCGAGCGCCTGGAGAATCAGCTTATCCAGCCGCAGGGCGCGGTACATCGGGTTGCGGCGCAGGCGCGCGACCAGGTCCGGACGGCCGGCCACGATGCCGGCCTGCGGCCCGCCCAGCAGTTTGTCGCCGCTGAACGAGACCAGCGCGACGCCGGCGGCGAGGCTCGCCTGCGCCAGCGGCTCGTCGATCCCGAACGGCCGCAGGTCGGCGATGCAGCCGCTGCCGAGGTCCTCGTAGACCGGGATGCCTCGCTCATTTCCGAGGGCGGCGAGCTCTTCCAGGGTTGGGCGGCCGGTGAATCCCCGCATCTGGAAATTGCTGGGGTGCACGCGCAACAGCAGCCGCGTGCGTTCGTTGATGGCGTCGCGATAGTCCTCGACGCGGGTCCGGTTGGTGGTCCCGACTTCGCGCAGGATGGCGCCGGTGTGCTCCATGATTTCGGGAATGCGGAAGCCGTCGCCGATCTCGATCAGCTCGCCGCGCGAGACCACCACCTCACAGCCGGCGGCCAGTTCGTGCAACACCAGGTAGACGGCCGCGGCATTGTTGTTCACCGCGATGCCGGGCCGGCCGAGCAGGCGTTCGATCAGGCCCGCGATGTGCGCGTCGCGCTTCCCGCGGTTGCCGGCGGCGAGGTCATACTCGAGGTTCGAGTATCCCAAGGCGGGAGTGAGCGGCGCCAGCGGCGCCCGGCCGAGGTTGGTATGGAGAATGACACCGGTGGCGTTGATGACGCGGCGGAGCGAGGGCGTTTCCAGATCCTCGAGCGCTCCTAGAACGCGGGCTTCGATGTCGGAGGGCGCCGGGGAGCCGGAGCGAATGGACGCGCGGGCTTCGTCGAGCGCGCGGCGGATCTCGCCGGCGATCACGCGATGCGGAAAGCGATCCCGCAAGGCAACCAGCCGGGAAAGAATTTCATCCACCGAAGGCAACGCCCGGTAGCTTTCGTCCACGCAGAACACTGTAGCAGACGCCGCCCGCCGGATGCCGGCCGGCAGCGGCAGATCCGACCGCCGCTACCCGTTCTCCGACACCCTGGCCGTGGGAACCGGCGCCGACGCCTTGGCCTTGGCGTGAGCGCGCAACTCGCTCAGCTTAGCGTCGGTAAGCGCCAACGCGATGAAGCCTCCGAACAGGAGAGGCAGCGTGATGGCCGCCCACATGACCAGCGAGAGACCGCTGGCGGTGGTCTTGTCCACGCCGAAGAGCGCCAGCGCCAGAACCAGCGCGGCTTGGGACGAACCGATATTGCCGGGGGCTTGAGGGAGGACCGTCGCCAGACGCCAGATCACCAGCACCACCAGCGCCGGGACCACGCCCAGATCGAGGTCATAGGAGCGGATGAGGGCGTAAACCGGGACCACCTGAAGGAGCAGATACGGCAGACTCGCAACGGCGGCCATATAGAAGAACCGGGAGCGGCCCATGATGTGCAGATCCTCGATCAGCACTCGGACCTTCAGGCCCCAGCGGGTCTTGGGAATGGCCTCGTGGGCCCGGGGCTTCCAGTACATCGTGATCGCGAGGGCCGCGATTGAGACCGTGACCAGGATGCCCAGGGCTCGGGCCAGGTCCGTGACGTCGTGCGGCAGCGCAACCCCGGCGCGGGATGGACGGGAGGCGACGAGCGCGAACGCGGCCACCAGCCAGACCCCATCGAGAAGCCGTTCGATGATAGCGGATGCGAAGGCCACCGAGAAGGGGACCTCACACCAGTGCGCCTGCAAATACGACCGGATAACCTCTCCGGGGCGCAGGGGCAGCACCTCGTTCGAGAATAGGCCCACGTAAATCGCCTGCACGGAACGCCACAATCCCGGGTGGCACACCGGCTGGAGCAGGAGGTTCCAGCGCCAGGCCTGGTAAACATAGACGCCGATATCGGCCACGACGCCGAAGGCCACCCATCCCCAATGGAGCGAGCGTATGTCGCTCGCCATCTCGTGGTAATCGACGCCGTGAAGGACCCAGACCAGGCATCCGAGCGAGAACACGTATCCGACGGCCGGAAGCAACCAGAAGGGGAGAGCGAACCTGCGGAGTTCCGACCTCATGGGCTCTCTTTCATCATAAAGGGCACGCACGCGTCGCGCACCAAGTCCCCACAAGAGTCGACGGCCACGGGACCACCGCCGTTTCTCCGCAACTCTCCAGGGCCTTCCGTGTTCATACGGGCAGGAGCGAAAACGAATATGAAAACGACGAACCTGATCGCGGCGGGGGCAGTCTTCGCCGCTACGGTGTTCGGACAGACGGTGGACCAGCGCCGCGAGAATCAACAGGACCGCGTCGCGCAGGGAGTCGCCTCGGGTCAGTTGACGCCGGGCGAAACCACGCGGATCGAGCGGCAGGAGGCGGGTGTGAATCGCCAGATCCACCAGGACCGCACGGCCAATGGCGGCACGCTGACGCCCGCGGAGCGGCAGCAGGTAAACCACGAGCAGAATGGCATGAGCCACGAGATCTACCGCGACAAGCACAATGCCCGCCCGACCAACTTCCGCGGCGAAGTCGGGGCGCGGCAGGAACTTCAACAACAGCGCATCGCGCAGGGCGTCCGCACCGGCAGCCTGACGGCGCGCGAGACGGCGAGGCTGGAGCGCAAACAGGCCGGCATCAATCACGAAGTCCGCGCGGACCGCGCCACGAACGGCGGGACGCTGACGCCGCAAGAGCGCCGGCAGGTGAATCGCCAGCAGAACCGGGCGAGCGGCCAGATCTACCGCGCCAAGCACAACGGCGCTCGCCAGCCGAAGTGAGGGGCCGATGGTCGATGGCCGATGGTCGATGGTACACTCCTGAGGGTTGAGACTCGTTCGGATCAGACGGATTTCGCAGGGTGTCTTCCTGGCTCTGTTCCTCGCGCTGCTGCTGTGGGGAACGGGACCCAGCCTCTTTTTGCGCGCCGACCCGCTGGCCGCCGCGCTCAACGCGCTTTCGACGCGCGCGCTGTATCGCGGCCTGGCCTGGTGCCTGATCGTTGCGGTCCCGACGGTCTTCCTGGGGCGGTTCTTCTGCGGCTGGATCTGCCCTTTAGGCACGCTCCATCATTTCTTCGGAAACCTGCGCTCGGAGCGCAGACTCGGCCGCCGGCTGCTGGAATCGAACCGCTACAAGAGCTGGCAGAAGCTGAAATACTACGTGCTGATCGCGGGCCTGGCCGCGGCGGCGCTGGGCTCGGGAATCCTGGGCCTGCTCGACCCGGTCTCGCTCGCCATCCGCTCCTTCGCGCTGGCGGTGTTTCCGGGCCTCAACTACGCGTTCGAGCATGTCACGGGGATCGGCCTCGTCAGCCTCAAGCAGCCGCACTTCCGCCAGGCGCTCCTGATGGCCGCGGTGTTCATCACGCTTCTGGCGCTGAATCTGCGCGTGACGCGCTTCTGGTGTCGCGCGCTCTGCCCGCTCGGGGCGCTGCTGGGCGTGGCGGTGCGCTGGTCCGTCGTGCGCCTGGAAAAGAACGGCGCGCCGTGCGGCGACTGCAACCGGTGCCTGCTGCATTGCCAGGGCGGAGACGATCCCATCCCCGGCGCGCGCTGGCGCAAGGCGGAGTGCCACCTATGCCTGAACTGCGTCGCGGATTGCCCGGAAGGCGGGCTGGCGTTTCGTTTCGCGCCTGCCAGGAGCGAGGGCGGCGGGGTGGACGGCCCGGAGTTGAGCCGCCGCCGCACGCTCACGGGCCTCGCAACCGGCGTCGCGCTGGTGCCGCTGGCGCGCATGGGCGCCGCGTCCATCGAGAGCCGGGATCGCCTGGTGCGGCCGCCGGGCGCGCTCGATGAGCCGGCGTTTCTGGCGCGCTGCATACGCTGCGGCGAGTGCATGAAGGTGTGCCCTTCGAACGCCGTGCATCCCGCGTTTCTCCAAGGCGGCGCGGAGGGTTTGTGGACGCCGCTGGTGGTTCCGCGCATCGGCTACTGCCAGCCCAGTTGCGTGCTGTGCGGGCAGGCTTGCCCGACCGGCGCCATCTGGGAATTCACGGCGCGAGAGAAGGGCTGGCGCGGCGAGGCGGGCGCCGCGCCATCGAAACCCATCCGCATCGGCACCGCGTTCTACGATCGCGGCCGCTGCCTGCCCTGGGCCATGGCCACCGAGTGCATCGTGTGCCAGGAGTGGTGCCCCACCTCTCCCAAAGCCATCACCCTGCGCGAGGCCGACGCCGGGGGCAGGAAGCTGCTCCAGCCGTATGTCGATCCGGAGCTGTGCGTCGGCTGCGGCGCGTGCGAGTTCGCCTGCCCGGTGGCCGACCGGGCGGCGGTGTACGTAACCAGCGTCGGCGAGAACCGCTCCCGCACGAATCAGTTCCTTCTCAGGAAGGCGGCGGCGCCAGCGCTGCCAAGCGCTGATGGCTGGACGAAGACCGGCGCGACGCGCACCTTCGACGCGGCGAACCTCTGGCAGTACATCGACGGCGGCGCGGACAAATATGTGAACGCGGGGGTCGTGGTCACCGTCACCTCGGGCTACCATTTCCGGTCAGGCTTCGACGCGGTAGCCGACCTATACCTGTTTACCGGCAGCGCGGGCGCGGCGCGAGTTTTCGATTCCGAACCCGCCGCGGGCAGCGCTGCTGTCTCCGTGGGCGACGCCGCGCGCCTGTCGCCGGCCACCCTCACCTTCCGCAAAGGCCGCTCGCTGGTGCGCCTGGTGGCTTATTCGCAAGGTCCGGAAGTGCCGGCGGCGCTGACCGGACTGGCGCGCGCTATCGAGCGGACCTTGACAGCGAACTAGCCGGCGTTGTCCAAAGCTTCGCGAACCTTGGCGGTAAGCGTGGCCGGCGTGAACGGCTTCTGGATGTAGGCTTCCTCTTTGCGGGGAAAAGACGCCATGTTCGAATCGGTGTGATAAGCGTAGCCCGACATATAGAGAATACGGATCTTGGGCCGCGTTCGACGCACGTGTTCCGCCAGTTCGCGGCCGCTGATTCCAGGCATCACGATGTCCGTGACGATCAACTGAATCGAGTCGTCGACCAGCGCCAGAGCTTCCTGCCCGCTGGCGGCGCTGAGGACGCGGTATCCAAGACTCTTGAGGATCCCGACAGCCGCCCGCCGCACCTCCGACTCGTCTTCGACCACCAGAACGGTTTCCGTGCCCGGCGCTCTGTTGACCACGACAGGGGCATAGGTGCGCACCGGAATCTCGCCGTCCGCGGCCGGAAGGTACACGCTGAACCTGGCCCCTCGGCCAGGCTCGCTGTCAACGCGGAGGTGCCCCCTGCTCTGCTGGACAATGCCGTAGACGGTGGACAGCCCGAGCCCGGTGCCTCTCCCAGGTCCCTTGGTGGTGAAGAACGGCTCGAAGACGTGGGCCAGATCGTCCGCGCTCATTCCGGCGCCGTCGTCCGTCACCGTAAGGAGCACGTATGGCCCCAGCGGCAGCGGAATCTCCGGCCCGGCCGTGACATTTGAGGTTGCGATCGTGAGCTTGCCGCCGGAGGTCATGGCATCGCGGGCGTTGACCACCAGGTTCAGGAGCACCTGGTTCAGCTGGCTCGCGTCGGCTCGCACGTGGCGCAGGGACGGGTCAAGGCGCGCGATCACCTCGATATCCTCGGAAACGGCGCGCCTGATTATCACCTCCGCATCGGCGACCAACACATTGAGGTCCAGAATCCGCGGATTCAGCACCTGCCTCCGGCTTACCGCCAGAAGTTGGTGTGTGAGCGCCGCGGCCCGGTCGCCGGCCTTGCGGATCTCGACGAGGTTCACGCGGCCGGGGTCCGTCTCATCCATGTTTTCCAGAAGAAGCTCGCTATAGGCGTTGATCACGGTGAGCAGGTTGTTGAAATCGTGAGCCACGCCGCCGGCGAGTCTGCCAACGCTCTCCATCCTCTGAGACTGGCGATTCTGCTCCTCGATCGCGTGGCGGTCGGTCACATCCGTTCCGAGACTTGCCGTCCCCAGGAATGTGCCATTCCCGAGCCTGGCGTTGTCCCAGGCGATGAGCCGCCGCTGGCCGTCGCGGGTCAGCATCGGGCTTTCGTAGTGGCGGGGCAAGCCGGAGACCGAACCGGGCGCGGTGAACAGGGACCTCTCGCGTTCGCGGTCCTGTTCGGGCACGCATTGGACGAACCAGTCTTGCCCCAACAGCTCCTCTCTCGACCATCCCGTCACCCGCGACATTTGGTCATTGCAGAAAGTGATGCGGCCTTGAGCGTCCAGCATGACGGCGAGGAGATCGACGGCCTCGAGCAACTCCCGCAAACGGCGATCCGATTCCTGGAAGGTATCCGCGACCGGTCTGCGGCCCGTGATCTCGACGGTCGTGCCCCAGACCTGGCGGACGAATCCCTCCTCGATGATTGCGGTGTAGTTCAGCAGGAAACATCGGGCGCCGCCTTCGTACGAGGGTTCTTCGCACTCGATGCTTCCCCGGGGCGCTCGTTTCAGGCCCTGCTCGAACCTCCGCCACTCGGCTGGCTTCACGAAATCGCGCAGCGGCTTGCCGGTCGCTTCGTCGCTGTTCGAAAATCCTCGCAGGCGCGCGAACGCATTGTTGCACTCCGAGACGTAGGCGGTGCGGTAGATCGCCCGGAGCAGATCCTGTATCCCCAGCTTCGTGGGAATCGGCTCGCGGAACTCAAAGCACCAGACCGCTTCCGCGCTGTGCGAAATGAATTCACGATAACGCCTCTCACGCGCGCGCAAGGCCTGCTGCACCCCCTGGAGCGCACCGTTATCCCGCACCCAGGCGAAAACGCGCTCCTGCCCGCCGGAAAGCACGTAATTGACCGTGATTTCGATCGGCAACAACTTGCCTGCCGGGGTGCGACGCCGGAATTGGTATACCAGAGAGCCACCGGCCCGCAGCTTCCGCCATCGCTCCCTCCATTCCTGCCGGTCCGGCTTTGGCGCGAGATCGAAGATCTGCATGGCGAGCAGTTCTTCGCGGGAATATCCAAATACACGGCATGCCGCTTCGTTCGCGTATACGAGGCGGCCGCTCAGCTCCGCCCAAATCACGCCATCGGAGATTTGTTCCAGGGCATCTTGCGTGATCTGGAGTTGATGTTCCTCATCTGCCGGCAAGCGAGTGGGCGTTGCCGGGGGCATCCGCAGAAGCCGCGGCGTGCCTTGGACCGGCACCACCGGACCAGGTTCCGGGAAGGTCTTGGTCACGGCTTCCCTCCTCCGCGAAGACCCGAAGTCGATGCGGCTCCGTGGCTCGCGCCGTGCCTGGCCGCCCGGCATCGCCCGCCGTGGACGGCTGGCACACAACCATTTTTTCACAGGTTGTTCTCAGACCGACAGAAAAGGCACAAAAGGATGTACTGGTACCGCATTAGTAGGGGTTAGTACCACCACAGAAGCGTGCTGCATGTCGACGGCAGCGAGTAACGACGAGGAGGTCGCCCCGAGCTTAGAGTTTATGTTCGTTGCATATCGGAGCAATGAGAGGGTCCTCATTTCCGCCGCGAAGGTCCGTTACCGTGAGTCCTATGAGGTAAAACTCACGCGTTTGTTTCTGAATCGGTTTGGTACTTGGGGTAATAGACGTCCTAGCAGCATCTTTACGCGGAGAGCGCTGACACGGCCCATTTTCTTTCTACATCGTTACAACTTAAATATAGAATTGTGAACAGCATACGACTCGGCGTGGTCCGATGTCCTGCGACATTGAAGGTGTTTCCGGCGGCGGCGCCACCGTCGTCCGGTTGTTCTGGCCCGAGGTTCTCGATCGGTTGCGTCGAGCTGACGGAGGTTGAAAGTGCTCCTGAGCCGCCGTCGTCATTCCCCAGAAGTGGGGCATGGCATCGCCCACACGGGCGGACGCCGGCCCGCGCTCGTGCCTGTCCCGTTCGATGACTCGCTTGTTTCGCCTTTCTCGAAAATCACGTCGATACTGACGCGTCCGGAGGCCCGCGCTGACAAGGCGGTGCCACGTAAGCCGGCGCGCGCGGCGATCCGCTCCGTGCGACTCGGAACTCCCGCGGGACGGATTCCTTTCCGTCTCGCTTTTGCCGCGGGCGCCGGCTCGCCCGCCGCAGGTTTGGCACTGTACGTCCGGCGTTCGCCGTACGCACCCCTGACGCCGGTCTTCCGCAGGGGATGGCGGCAGAGTGCCGTCATCGCGCAACCGGTTCGGGAAGTGGCCCAGGTAGGGATTCCGCTCGAATGGGGAGTCGCGAACGAGCCACCTTTGGTGGCGATATCGTTTCCCCGCGCTCGCACGGCCGGGGAAGCCCGCACCTTCGGGCGACTTTCTCTAGTCGGCCCGCCCAGGCGCTTCGCCGAGCCAGCCGGGGCCGAACCGATGGAATTCCTGATCAAAGGGAGCAGTCTCCCGGCGTGCGCGTACCGCACGCGGTCCATGTTACAGGCGCGGCTTCAGGAAGCCGGCAGGAGCGACTGTCTATGAGCGAGCAAGAGGATTATCGTTCGCTCGCCGACGCGGCCGTTCTGCACCTCGAAGGCAAGCCCCAGGAGGCGCTCGAGGTGCTGAGGCGCGCGGAGGCGAGTGGTGAGGAGTCCGCGGATCTGTATCGCGCGATGGGCCTGATTCATTTCGAGCTCAAGCATTACGAAGCGGCGCTGGAATGTTACTCGAAGGTGCTCGATTTCGAGCCGCAGCAGAAAGACTCGTTGTTCAACCAGGCGGTGTGCCTGGAGCGCCTGGGCCGATGGGGAGATTCGCGGGAGACCTACGTGGCCGTGCTCGCAAGCGAACCCGAGCGCGCCGAGGCGCACCTGGGACTCGGCTCATGCTTGCTGCATTTGGGGCTGTATGCGGCCGCGCGAGCCGCGTTTGAAGACTGCCTGTTGCTTTCGCCCCGGCACCAGGACGCGCTGCTGGGCAAAGCGGTGGCGCTCCATCTCGGTGGCCCGGTGGAGCAGGCCGAGTCCGCTTACGGCGACGCGCTCGCCGCCAACCCGGATTTCGAAGAGGCGATATCGAACCTGATAGCCATCCAGGTCCAGCGCCGGGACTTCCAGGCCATCCGCGAAAACGCCGAACGCCTGCTCCGAATCCGGCCACGCTCCACAACGGCTCTGGCAGGGTTGGCGGCGGCGGCCTTCGCCAAAGACGAGTTCGAGCAGGCAGCCTTGTTTCTGCACGATTTGCTCGAGATTGCACCCGAAGATGTCGAATCCCGCTTCAACCTGGGTGTGGCCTGTCAGAAACTGGGCCGCCTCGCGGAGGCCGTGGAAGCATACACCCTGGCAGGGCAACAGGAGCCCGGCTCGGCCCAGATCCAGTTCAACCTCGGTCTTGCCTATCAGCAGAAGGGTGAATTCGAGAACGCGGCGGCTGCATACGAACAAGCCCTGGACCTCTCTCTGGAGTTCGACAACGCGCGCTGGAATCTGGCGCTCACGCTCGAGCAACTGGAAAGGCCGGACGAGGCGGAGCAGCTCTACCGGGAACTGGTGGAGCGCGATCCGGCTCGGGTGGAGGCGTGCTTCCGCCTGGGATATCTGCGGATTCAACGCGACGACCATCGTGGCGCCGTTGCGGCATTCGGCAACTGCCTGAAGTCGCGCCCAGCCTGGGAGGAAGCGAGGCTGAACCTGGCGTTCGCGTACTTCAAGCTGGAGGAACTGGAGGCGGCCCGCAAGGAGTTCGAGACCGTTTTGGGGAGCAACGCGGATTCGATCGAGGCGTTACGGGGCATAGCGGAAATCGCGGTCCTGCAAGCGGACTATCCCGCGGCCCTGGACGCCGGCCGACGCCTGATCGCGCTCCAGCGCTCGCCGGAAAACCTCTACAACGCCGGCGTCCTGCTCCAGCGGGAGGGCCTGTTGGACGAGGCCTGCCGGTTCTATGAACAGGCGCTGGCGGAAAAGCCGGAATTCCTCGAAGCATGCTTGAATCTGGGACACGCGCTGAGCGCCTTGGGGAAAGACAAGGAAGCGCTCCGTTACTGGCGCGGCGCGCTCGAGCTGAAACCCGAGTTGGCCTCCGGATACTTCAGCGAATCTCGGTCCTGAGGCCCCGGCTACGGTTTCGCCCCGCCTAGTGCGGCCGTGGCCAGCGTCCCGCCCAGGCCCATAGTCTCTACCGCCGAGGATGGCACGATGACCATCGCGCCCTTCTCCTTGATGGCCTCGTACAGCATGTTCATAGCGCGCAGGTGGAGCGCCACCGGATTGTCCTGGTAGGTGGCCGCCGCCTTGGCGAAGCTGTCGGCGATTTCAGTCTCGGCCAGGCCCAGGATGGTGCGCGCGCGGCGCTCCCGCTCGGCCTGCGCTTCGCGCGACATGGCGTCCTGAAGCTGTGGCGGGATCTGCACGTCGCGGATCTCGACCGATTGCACGGTGATCCCCCAGGGGTTCGTCTTCTCGTCCAGGATGCGCTGCAATTCGTGGCCGAGCATCTCGCGCTCCGCCACCATCTGATGCAGCTCGTGGCGGCCGATCGATTCCCGCAGCGCGGTTTGTGCGCTGAGCGAGATCGCCTGGTCGAAATCCTGCACTTCGAGGATCGCCTTCTCGGCGTTCCAGACCATCCAGAAGACGATGGCGTCAACACCCACGGGAACGGTGTCGCGCGTGAGCGTCGATTCGGCCGACACGTTGGCCACGCGCACGCGCTGATCCACCACGCGGCTGACGGAATCGACAATGGGGATGATGTGGAACAGGCCGGGACCGCGCAGGCCGACGTAGCGGCCGAACCGCAGCACCGCGATTTTTTCCCACTGGTCGGCCACGCGGATCGCGAACAGGAAGTAGAGGCCGATGGCGGCCCCGGCGATCAATGGCCAGGGCTCGCCGGCCGCACGCGACGCCGCCCCGCCTGCCGCCGCTGAAATCACGAACAGCGTCACTCCGACATTACTGACCCCGGATCGATTGAGACCGGTTGTCATGGCGCTACCTCCGTTTCTTTTCCTGGTCAGCCTGTAGATCATGCAACTGCCCCACCAGGTCGCTCACCGTGAAGCCGCCCGCTCCGGCCCGGGCGACGAACTCGCCCACGAGCTGGTCGAGGCGCCGCTGCCGCTCGGCCTGGTCGCCCTTCACCTTCTGCCGGCCGATGAACGTGCCGGTTCCCTGCTGCGTCTCGAGCAGTCCGCGGATTTCGAGCTCCCGATAGCCCCGCACCACGGTGTTCGGATTGATGGCCAGGTCCACGGCAACCTGCCGGACCGTAGGAAGCTGGTCGCCCGGCTTCAAGGCGCCGGCGGCCATGCCGGCGGTCACCTGATCGATGATCTGGCGGTAGACCGGCACTCCGCTGGCCAGATCGAGCCGGAACCGGAAGGGCCTGCCCCCGCTGTCTTTGGCCGCTGCAGTCATCTGACTATTAGTGTACTAGTTTATTAGTACAAGTCAAGTGGGGCAGGACTCCAGTCCCGCAGCGGGTCTCCAGACCCGCCTCCGTGCAGTTGCCGCCCCAGCCCTAGCGCGGCTTCACTTCGTAGCGCGCCACCATGCCCGCCAGCATGTGATCGCTGATGTGGCAATGGTAGAGCCAGATGCCGGGTGCGTCCGGGACCATGTCGGCGGTCACCATTTGCGCGGACATCACCATGATGACGTCCGTGCGCTGCCCCGCGACGAGCACCGTGTTGCCGTGCCAGTGCGGCGTGTGCGCATTGTTGAAATCGCCCAGCGTCGCGACGTACCAGCGCACGCGTTCGCCTTGGCGCATGGTCATCAACGGCATATTCCCGAAGATGTAGCCGTTGATCGACCACTTAATGTTGGTGTCCACGAAGCCGGTCCCGGCAATGGTTCCGGCCATCCCTTCGGCCGTGATGGGGTTGAACTGCTTGCGGTCCACGCCCTTCGGGTCGGTGGTATGAGCGCGGATGTTGTCCTCCAGGTACCAGCTCTCGTTCTCGTTGATCGCGATGAACATGCTGACGAACTCGCGATCCACGTCCTTGGGCCGGCCGTCCGGGAGCGCCATGCCGCGGCGCGAAACGACGATCACACCGAAGAGGCCCGAGGCGACGTCGCGGAGTTCGTCCGCGTGCGAGTGGTAGAGCCAGAACACCGAACTGGGGTCGGCCGGTCCGGGCCCGGCGCGCTCCGGTATTTCCCACAGATAGACGTGCGTCGCGCCGGGAGGCACGCCGCCATCGGCCTTGTCCGCGCCGGCGGTGCCGTCATTGTAATCCGCGCCCTCGGAATCCTTGCGGTAGAAGACGCCGTGCGGGTGCATGCTGTAGGGGTGCGAAGCGTGGTTCTTGAAGACGACGCGGATGGTGTCGCCCACCTCGCCGCACAACACCGGTCCCAGCAGACCGAGATACCGCTCCCCGGGTGCGCGGACTTTCAGCGTCGAAAAGGAATCGTCCGTGTACTCGCGGTAGATCGCCTTCTTGTTGACGCGGCCGATGCGGTGGGGTCCCGGTTCCGTGTAGCCCTTGGCGACCGCGTCAAACGGCTGTCCCATCGCTTCGTCGCGACCGGAGGGAGCGTAATCCCACTCCACCTCGTCGGCGGCGACGTAGTACGTGCGGGTCTTGCCCGCGGGTGCCGACAGGAGAGTTCCAACCAGGCAGAAGACGCCCAGGAAAGCGCGCGTACAATTTGGTTTGGTCATTCGTTCCCTCTGTGGACCTAGCCTACACCAACCCATGTTCCCGCAGGATGGCGTCGACATCCGCATGGCCTGTCGGCAAATGCACCTTCGGGATGGTCGCGCCCGCGGCGATCAGCAGTCGTGCGACACCGGCGTACTCGCCGCCGCCATCGTGGCAGTTGTGCACGCCGTGTCCGAACCACCCCGGCGGCGTCCCTTGGAACTTCTGGTCCTCGATGGTGAGGGAGGCGCCGCTCGCGAGCAACATCTCCACCAGGTCGGCATAGCCCTTCCAGCAGGCCCAGTGCAACGCGGTTGCTCCCATGTCCCCGCGCGTGTCCACGGGCACGCCGGCATCGAGCAGCGCCCGGACCGCCGCCGTGCGATGGCTCATCGCAAGATCGGGGAGCAGGCGTTCGCTGCCCGGCGGGATCTCGGGCGGCGCAACGGCATTGCCGGGCGTGCACGTGCCGACAAAGCGGTCCAAGGCGGATACCTCCGTGCGGGCGCCGCGCGCCTTGAGCAGGGCGGCGACTTCTGTCTGGCCGGTTTGAACGGCCAGGGCATACGCCGTCCGGCCGTCGGCTCGTTGAGCGTCGAGCGCGGCGCCACCGTCGAGGAGAGTGGCGACGACGGCCCCGCTTCGACCTCTCCAGACCGCCCAGTGCAGCGCTGTTTCACCGCGATCGTTGGCCTCGTTCGGATCCGCCCCGGCAGCCAGGAGGAGACGCGCGCCTTCCTTGTCTTCGCGATCCAATATGTGCCGCAGAGCGTTCGCGCACTGTTTCGACGCGCCGTGCGCAAGCAGCAACTTCATGCAGGCCAGGTCGCTGTGCTCCGTCGAATGGTAGAGCGATTCGGAGTCGTTCGGATTCGCTCCCGCCTCGAGCAGGGCCAGGGCCAGCGCGGGATTGTTGTTGAGCCCGGTCGCGGCGTAGAGACAGGAGAGAGGATTGTCGGGCAGGTCATCGGGGACGACTTCGGTGTTGGGATCGGCGCCGTGGCGCAACAGGACGCGAGCCGTTTCCGCCATCGCGGCTGCGCGGCTCGACCCTCCGTTCGCAAAACGGGAGAAGCAGACGTAGATGAGCGGCTCGAGGTTTTGAGGGCCACTGCGATTGGTTGCGAGCGCCGGCGCCTCCGCGATGGCTCGCTCCACGCGCTTCGCGTCTCCCAACACGAGGGCCGCATAGAAGCCCGCGCCGGCGAGTTCAGGATGGGCGGCCAGCATCTCTTCGGCCCGCCGCCTGTCGGACACCGCCGCCTCGATGAAAGCGGCGACCAGGCCGCGCCAATCGAGACCGGACTGCATGATGTAGGCGCGGAAGCGCGGCCAGCTCGGAAAGCCCTCTTCGCGCGCGATGGCCAGTTGAGCATCGTGCAGCCGCGGGCGCGCCGGATCGAACTTCGCCGACTGTCGTGCGATCCGCCCGAGCGCGTCAGGCTCGCCGGCTTGCGCGGCTTTGAGCAGGGCCTTAGCCTGCTTGCGGTAATACTCGAGATTGAGGCGAACCGCCTCGGAATGGGTCTGCATGCGACCTCCTTTCAATTTGCGCCCATCGTCCGCATAACGGGCTGAAAGAAGGTTCGTCCAACGGAGCAGAACCAAGTGGTGGGAAAATCCCTTTCCGCGGACCGGCAGCGCCCATGTACGCTTGCCCACAGGATAGCAAACTACGGGATCACGACCAGCCGGCGGCCGGGCACATTGCGTTCCCAGGCGCTCTCGATGTCCGCGAGCGGGACCCGTTCGATGTCTACGCGCAACCGGCCGCCCGCGGCGTGCTCCATCACTTGTCGAAAGGCGTCCGTGAGCACTTCCCAGGGTGGGATGCCGGCCGTCCCCAGGATGGACACGGCCGCGCTTCGTAGCACCGCCGCGGGGAGCGCGATGTTTGCCCCGGCGCTCTCGCCCACCTCGATGTAACGCGTCTCCGATCCGGCGATGGCAAACTCGGCGCGCGTCAGAGCGGCCAGCAGCGCTTCGGCCGGCGGCCCCCACACGTAATCGATGATCACGCCGTAGCCCTTGGCGCCGGCCTCGCGGCGGAAGGCTTCAATCAACGTCTCGCGCGGCTGGTCGAGTTGGATCGTGGCGTCCGCGCCGAGCGCGCTCAAGGCCCGCTCGTCTCGTCCCGCGGCCACCACGCGCCCTGCGCCCAGAGTTTTCGCGATCTGCACGGCGAGTTTGCCGGCGACTCCCGTCGCGCCGAGGATCAGAACGGTTTCGCCGGCAGCCAGCCGGGCGCGGTGCTGGAGCGACAGCCAGGCGGACACGCCGGGGTTGGGAATCGCCGCGGCGGCCGCATCGTCCAGAGCGTCGGGGACCGGGAAGCACTGCGCCCGACGAACGACGGTGCGCTCGGCCATCGCGCCGTAGGGTGGCCGCGGTCCTCCAAAGAAGACGCGCGTGCCATCCTCCAGCAGTCCAACTCCGTCCGCGCCGCAGACCAGCGGAAGGTCGCGCGGGCTCGCATAGTGCGAACCGGCGGCCAACTGCTTATCCACGGGCTTCAGGGCCGCGGCGCGGACCTCGACGATCACCTCGCCATTGCCGGCAATTGGATCGGCAAACGGCTCGAACCGGGGCGGCTTTCCCAGAGTGTGCAGAACGGCGGCGTTCATAGTTACTTCGAGTGTACGGAATTGGTACCATCGCGGCATGGAAAAGATCTACGAAGAACTGAAGGTGCTGGGCAAGGACCTGGCCGACAGGGTGGGCGAACTGCTCCACCAAGGCAACGTGCACCGCGTGATCATCAAGAATGACAAGGGGCACACGTTCATGGAGGTGCCGCTGACGGTGGCCGCGATCGGGACGATTTTCGCTCCCGTGCTCGCCGCTGTCGGCGCGCTGGCCGGAATGGCCGCTCACTTCACGGTAGGCGTGGAACGCGCGGCCGAGCCGCCCGCGGCAGCGCCTCCCCCGCCCCCGCCTCCGCCCCCGGACGCCGTCTGATTACTCGTGTCGCAGGGCCACCGCCGGATCCACTCGCAGGGCGCGCAGAGTGGGCGCGACCGTGGCTAGCGCGGCGACGAGAGCAAGGCCGCAGGCCACCGCCAGAAAGTTGACGGGGTCGCTCGCGCGCACTTCCGGAACCAGAAACATCGACAGCGGGCGCACCGCGAACACCGCGACCGCGAGTCCGATCGCCGCGCCCACGGCCACCAGGCGCGCGCTCTCACCCGCGACCATCAAGAGGACGTTGGCCGGCGTCGCACCGAGCGCCACGCGAATGCCGATCTCCCGAATGCGGCGGCTCACCGCGTAGAGCAGCACGCCGTAGAGCCCGATCGAGGCCAGCGTCAGTCCGAGCAGCGACATCGCGCCGAATGCGACCGCGCCGGCGCGGCTCGGCAGGAGCGAGGGCTGCAGGGCGTCGCGCATGGTTTTGACTTCCACGCCGGCCCCCGGATCGAGAGCGGCCAGCGTTTTGCTCAGCGCACCGACCAGGGGCTCCGGCGCGCCCTGCGCCCGCACCAGAAAGCTCACAAAACGCGCCTCGTCGATCGTGTTCTGGGCGTAGGGCCGGTAGATGGCCAGCCCGTTCTCCTCCCACAGAATCGAGTACTTGCTGTTGCGCGCGACGCCGGCGATCCGCAGTTCCTCGCCCTTGGGCAGCAGAACGGTGTGGCCCACGGGGTCGGCGTCCCCGAACAGCAGCCGCGCCAGGTTCTCATTCAGGATCGCGACGGGCGGCGCTCCGGCGCTGTCCGTTGGGAGGAACTCGCGGCCGCGGAGAATGGGAATCCGCATGGTGTGGAAGTAGTCCAGGCCGACCGAGTTGAAGTTGTATGTCAGCCGCGCGGCGTGGCTGCTGGTGTCCGCGCGAACGTCTCCGGAAAAGCGGATAGGCATTGCGGTCGGGACGCCGCGGGCCAGTGACGCGGCATCGACGCCCGGCAGTGCGCGAAAGCGCTCGAGCGCCGCACGGGTCAACTCCTGGAATCGCTCAAAAGTGCAGGACGCGGGCTGCTTGGAGAACGTCGCCCAGACGGTGTGCGAGGTGTCGAATCCCAGGTTCAGGGAAGTGGCGTGCGAGAGGTTGCGAATGAAGAGGAGTCCGCCGCTCAGCAGCACCAGGGAGACGGCCAGTTGTCCCGCCACCAGCACGTTCCGCAGGGACCAGCGCCGGCTTCCGGCGCGGCCGTCCTGTTTCTTGAGGGCGAGGGCGATCCCGGCGCGCGTGCCCTTCACCGCGGGCGTGAGCCCCACCGCCAGCGTCACCGCGACCGCGATGGCGGCGGAATAGGCCAAGAGCCGCCAATCCGGCTGGATCACGAACTGGACCCACTGCATGGGCAGAGGCAGGCCGCTGATCAGCCTGGTGAGAACCACGTCGAGCAGCAAACCGCCGGCGGTGCCACAGACGGCCAGCAGCAGGCTCTCGGCGAGCAACTGGCGCACGATGCGGCCGCGCCCGCCTCCTAGCGCAAACCGGATCGCGAGCTCGTGGGACCGGCTGAACGAGCGCGCCAGCAGCAGGCTCGACACGTTCGCGCACGCGATCAGCAGCACCAGGCCGACCACCACCATCAGCATGCCGAAGAAGGCCGCCACCGGCATCATGGACGACCCGGACCCGTTGCGCAGCAGCCGCTCCATGCCGCCCACGCCGGAGACGCTGACGCCTTTGGCCCACTTGTGATTCGGGTCGGGGTATACTCGGTCCATTTCCTGGCATAGCGACTCCAGGCGCGCGCGGGCGGCGGGGCGGCTCACTCCCTCCGGCAGCCGGGCGTACATCATCACCTCCAGGGGGTCGGTGAGCACGAACAAGTCGGGCATGAAACCGAACCCGACCAGCGTGCGATGCCCGCGCGGCAGAACTCCTACCACGGTGAAGAGACGGCCATCGAGCACCAGCTTGCGGCCGATCACGTTCGGCTGTGCGCCCAGGCGCCGCCTCCAGAACCCGTCGGTGAGGACCGTCGCGTCGACGTCGCCCTTCTGGAGCCCCCGGCCCATCGCGAGCGGAACGCCGGTCACCTGGAAGAAGTCCTCGGTCAGGCGCGTCGCCGCCAGTTTGTACGATGCGTCGCCGTCCTTCCACCGGGTCACCATCTGCACGTTGATTCCGGCGAGTCCTTCGAAGATGTGCGCGTCGCGGAGGAAGCGGTATTGCTGCATCGGGATCCAGTCGACGCCGCCGATGGAGATCTGCGCCAGCGAGCGCGGATCGCGGCAGGAGGGCTGGCTGAAGAGGACCTCCATGGCGACGCTGAAGATGGTGGTGTTGGCGCCGATTCCCAGGGCCAAACAGCAGATCGCGGTCAGCGCGAAGGACGGACTTCGGCGGAAGGCGCGGGCGGCATAGCGGAGGTCCGAGCCCAGGTCCTCAAGCCAGCGGAACTGCCAGGCGGAGCGCGTTTCCTCGCGGGCGCGCAGGCTCGAGCCGAACTCGCGCCGGGCACGTAGGATGGCGTCGGCGCGGGGAACGCCCTCTTGTTCCAGTTCGTCGGCGCGCGAGTCGATGTGAAACTGGACTTCGTCTTCCATCTCCCGCTCGAAGCGGGAACGGCGGCCCAGGTAGCGGAAGCGGCGGGCGATTTCTTTCCAGAGAGCCATTCCGAGCCTCCTCTCTCAGACCGTGCGCATCACAAGCCGGATGGCGCGCACCATGCGGTCGAACTCGCCCGCCTCCTTTTCGAGCTGCGCGCGGCCCTCGGGCGTGAGCCGGTAGAAGCGCGCCTTGCGGTTGTTCTCGGAAACGCCCCACGTCGACGCCAGCCATCCTTTTACCAGCATGCGGTTGAGGGCGGGATAGAGCGACCCGTCCTCGATTTCGAGGCCCTCGCGCGAGGCCTCCTTGATGCGTTTGGCGATGGCGTAGCCGTGCAGCGGGCCGCTTCTGAGCGTCCGCAGAATGAGCAGGTAGAGGGTGCCGGGAAGCAGTTCCGGGCTGGCGGAGGGTTCCATAAGAGCCTTTCTGGACTATGTATAGTACGGACAAGGGAAGATGTCAAGGGGGAGACCCGGGGGGGACCCGGGCCACTCCAGGTTCGGCTTACAGAGGACCCGCAGCCAGCCGCAGCCCCCGTCCGCGCTAGTCAGGCAGGCGACCTATAGTACAATGCCCGCTGTGGCCGAAGCTTTCCAGCGGCAAAGACGGGAACTTCTGATTTTTTTCGTTTTTGCTTACGCTCTCACCTGGACGATGTGGCTTCCGCTGATCCTCGGCAACCGCGGCCTCGGCCTCATCAAAACTCAGGTGCCCCTGTACTACGCGGCTGTCGGCACCATCGGGCCGACCATCGCGGCGCTCGTCAGTCAGAGAATCTGCCGGGGTAACTGGCGCGCATTTCGTTTCTGGAGTTCGTGGCGGCAAATGGCAACGGGATCGCTGGTTGGCTCGATTCCTCTTCTGCTCGCTTGCTTCGCCGCGGCAGCCGCCAGCACACAATCGGGGTACGAACTGTGGAACTGGGCCTCTCTGCTGCGAATCCCGCGCCTTCTTCTGCCGAACCTGCTAGGTGGGCCACTGGGAGAAGAACCCGGCTGGCGCGGCTTCGCCTTACCTCGTCTCCAGGCCCGCTTCCATCCGGTGGTTGCCTCCGTTGTCCTCGGGCTCCTCTGGGCGAACTGGCACCTGCCTTTATTCGCCGTCTCCTTTTACACCATGCCGTACTGGCTGTACGTTCCGTTTCTGACGGCCGCCTCTGTCATCATAGGCTTCGGCTTCAACGTCTCCGGGGGAAGCGCCGCGACAATTTATCTCAATGGATTGCTCAACGTCGGGCTGGGAATCATCCTGAACGACTTCCTCGGAAAGGCGGCGGTCCGTCCAATCTCCACTCAAAACGCGGTAGAGACCCTCAGTTTCCTCATGGTGGCTGTTCTGCTCGCGATATCGACAAGAGGGCGGCTTGGTGTCAGGTCGCCAGAATCAAAAGACATGGCCCCTCTTCCGAACGCATAGCCGGCGCCTCATCCCCCGCCTTCATCCCCCGCCTCCGCAACCCCGGATGCCTCCTGTTAAGATAGGGAACTGCCGCCTGTATGGACCACATCCTAACTGTTGTTCTTCTGACGCCGCTGGCGGGCCTGCTGGTTCTGCTGCTGATCCCTTCCTCGCAGCCGCTGTGGATCAAGCGGTGGGCGAACATCGCCTCGTTCATCGGCTTTCTGACGTGCCTGCCGCTGATCTACTATTTCAATCCGCGGGAGGATTTCCAGTTCCAGGAGAGCGTCCCCTGGATCCCCTCGCTGGGCGCATCCTTCTCTCTTGGAATCGACGGCTATAGCCTGCTGCTGGTCGCTTTGACGGGCCTGATCGGCTTCATCGCGGTGCTGTCGAGCTGGAACGCAATCGACCACCGGCTGAAGGAATACTACGCCAACTTCCTGATCCTCCAGGCGTCGATGATGGGCGTCTTCATGGCGCGCGACTTCCTGCTGTTCTTCGTGTTCTGGGAACTGGGGCTGGTCCCGATGTACTTCATCATCGCGGTGTGGGGCGGCCCGCGGCGCGTGTACTCGGCATTCAAGTTCATCGTGTACACGTTCATCGGTTCGGTGGTGATGTTCCTGGGCATCCTGACCTTGTACTCGGTGCACCACGCGCAGGCCGGAAGCTACAGCTTCGCGATTGACGACCTGTTGAACACCACCCTTCCGGCCTCGACGCAGTGGTGGGTCTTCTGGGCCTTCTTCGCCGGATTCGCCGTGAAGGTGCCGATGTGGCCGCTGCACACCTGGCTGCCGGACGCGCACACCGAGGCGCCGACGGCGGGCTCGGTGATCCTGGCCAGCATCCTGCTGAAGATGGGCACGTACGGTTTTTTACGGTTCTCGCTGCCCCTGCTGCCGGACGCCTCGAAGGACCCGCGGATCGTGAACGTCATGGCGGTGCTGTCTCTGATCGCCATCGTTTACGGGGCGCTAGTATGCCTGATGCAGAAGGACTGGAAGAAACTGATCGCGTACTCTTCGGTGAGCCACCTGGGCTTCTGCACGCTGGGTATCTTCGCGCTGAATCCCGCGGGCATTTCGGGATCGATCATTCAGCAGATCAACCACGGCATTTCGACCGGCATGCTCTTCCTGATCGTGGGGATTGTCTACGAGCGGCGGCACACGCGCGAGATCTCCGAGTACGGCGGCCTCGTGCGGGTGATGCCTCTGTTCACGATCGTCTTCTTCATTACGGCGCTGAGTTCGATGGGGATGCCGGCGTTGAACGGATTCATCGGCGAGATCTCGATCCTGCAGGGGGCGTACCAGATGTCGTTCAACTGGGCGCTATGGAGCGTGGTGGGAATCGCGCTGGGCGCGGCGTACCTGATCTGGCTCTTCCAGCGGACGATGCTGGGCGATGTTTCGGAGAAGAACGCCGGGCTCAAGGACCTCTCGGCCCGCGAGATCGCGGTGTTCGCGCCGCTGCTGGTGCTCGCCTTCGCGATCGGGATCTATCCGAAGCCGCTGTTCACGGTGCTGGAGCGCCCGACCCAGCAGATCGTGGAGCGGGTGAGGCTGGGGAACGCGCGCTCGTCGCCTGTCGCCCATCGCTCGTCGGCGGGTCCGCTTGCTGACGCGCGCGGTTCGGTGCTGGCGCCGGTCGCCCGCGAGCTGCCCTCACTTCCCCGATAGATTCAGCGTCGTGATCTTGCTCTTCGGCGCGTGGCTGGTGCCCACGATGATGCCGAACGCGGACCAGGCCGCCCAGATGAGAAGTCCCATCCAGGGCTGCTGGTCGCGCGGAACGCTGGCCGGGCCGAAGAGCGCCGACGCGATATAGATGAGCACGCCGGGGATCAGCGCCAGGGCGTAGGCTTCCACGGCGGACAGTTTCCGCCTGCGCATAATGAGGCCGGCCATCAGTCCGCAGACAAACGCCAGCGGCCACTGAACGGCGTGCAGCACGGTCAGCATGAGAAATTGATTCTACACCTTTGCGACGGGCGTCAGGTCGCGGCTGGTGATAACCCGGTCGATGAGGCCATACTCGACGGCCTGCTCGGGGTCCATGATGTAATCGCGGTCGACATCGCGGCCGACCCGTTCCATGGGCTGGCCGGAGCAATCCGCCAGGATTTCGTTCAGCATTTCCCGCATGCGCAGGATTTCCTTGGCGTAGATGTCGATATCGGTGGCTTGCCCAGCCAGTCCGCTCATGGACGGTTGGTGAATGAGGATTCGGGAATGGGGCAGGCTGTAGCGCTTGCCCTTGGTTCCGGCGGCCAGGAGCACGGCGCCCATGGAGGCCGCCTGGCCGACGCAGATGGTCACGATGTCGGGCTCGACGAAGCGCATGGTGTCGAGGATCGCCAGGCCGGACGAGATGGAGCCGCCCGGAGAGTTGATATAGAGCGAGATGTCCCGCTGGGGATCCTCGGCCGCCAAAAACAGCATCTGCGCGATGACAAGGTTGGCTACGTTGTCGTCAATCGGCGTGCCCAGGAAGATGATGTTCTCCTTGAGCAGGCGCGAATAGATGTCATACGCGCGTTCGCCCCGCGAGGTCTGCTCGACCACCATGGGGACCAGGACTGAATTGCCCATTCGGGTTCTCCCTCCGCGACCCGACTGAGCGGGCCGCCGTCAGCTCTTCTTGCCGCCGGCCATGGCCATCTTCTTGGCTTTGCGGGGCTTTTCGAGTGCCTTCCGCTTCTCCGCGAGGGCCGTAGCCAGATCTTGGATCGTTGTCTTCTCTAAATAATCCATGATACGCGAACGGAGGGCCTTCCAGGAATCGTGCATGCCGCAAGGCGCGTCGTCGTTGCACTCGGAGAGTCCGCTGACGCACTTCTGGTAGTCGGTGAGGCCGTCCAGCGCCTCGACGAGCTGGATAAGGCTGACGTCCTTGGCGGGCGTGCGGAGGCAGAAGCCTCCGGTGGGGCCCTTGCTGGATTTCAGCAGGCCCTTGCGCGCCAGTTGCTGCAGAATCTTTGCCAGGAAGTGGGCTGGAATGCCCTCTTGTTCGGCAATCTGCTTGACCATGGCGTACTTGCCGTCGGGAACCTGAGCCAGGTTCACGAAAGCGCGAATAGCGTACTCAGTCGACCGTGAGTAGATCATTGTAGGTTGTTCTCCCCTC
The DNA here is from genome assembly GCA_963841635.1 of Bryobacterales bacterium. Classification (GTDB taxonomy): domain Bacteria; phylum Acidobacteriota; class Terriglobia; order Bryobacterales; family Bryobacteraceae; genus DASWZN01. The sequence goes on along the minus strand of CAWJDO010000002.1, from coordinate 3,142,335 downwards.
CAGCAACCCCATCCGTACTCTTTTATCTTGAAATAACTTAACGAAAAACGCAACAGGAATTTCAGAGTCCATCCCCCGACTGGGCGTTTTGGGAGATTAATGCCAGCTCCGGGGGGCTTCTAGAGGTCCCCTAAGGCCAGCTGGCGGGTCTGGAGACCCGCTGCAGGACTGGAGTCCTGCCCCACTTCACAAACAGATAAACCCTTCGAGGTACTTTACGGCTTGGCCGGCGATGTGGACTCGGTCGCCGGCGTCACGGCAGAAGATCTCGCCTCCGCGGGCCGAGACCTGTTGGGCGTGGAGGTCCTTTTTCCCAAGGCGGCGGGACCAGTAGGGCGTCAGGGCGCAGTGGGCGGAACCGGTGACGGGATCCTCCGGGACTCCGCTGGCTGGGGCGAAGAAGCGGGAGACGAAGTCGGCCTCGCGGCCGGGGGCGGTGACGCAGACCGCGAAGTGGCCCACGGCCGTCAGGGCCTTCATGTCGGGGGCGAGGGAGCGCACGTCGTCCTCGGATTCGTAGACGGCCAGGTAGTCGCGCGTTTCCCACAGCTCGACGGGAGCTTTGCCGAGCGCGGCGTTGAGGGCTGGGTCTGGGGCACACGACTGGGGCGGGCGAGATGGGAAATCCATGACCAGGCGGCCGGCCTGGCGGCGGACGATGAGCTCGCCGCTGCGGGTCTCGAAGCGAACCGTTTCGGCGGCCGGGTCCAGGTAATTGAAAACCACAAAGGCTGAGGCCAGGGTGGCGTGGCCGCAGAGGTCGACTTCGAGTCCGGGGGTGAACCAGCGCAGGTGGTAGCCGTCGCCTGTGCGGACGAAGAACGCGGTCTCGGAGAGGTTGTTTTCGGCGGCGATGGACTGCATGGTGGAGGCGTCGAGCCACTTCTCGAGCGGGCAGACGGCGGCGGGATTGCCGGCGAACAGGCGGCCGGTGAAGGCGTCGATCTGGTAGAGAGGGAGGTTCACGATACAAGTTTAGGGCGCGCTGAGGCGCGACGCTCGTGGCTCGTGGCCTAATCGCTCGTCGCTCGTCGCCCGTCGCCCGTCGGAAAAGCGGAGCTTAGACCGGGGAGCTTCGCGGGGTCGCCGCAGCAGCGCTTGAACTTCAGTCCCGAGCCGCAGGGGCAGGGGGCGTTGCGCGGGGCGGAGGCTGGGACCTCAGGCACGGGCGCGCGGAGGAACCGGTCGGGCGCAGGCTCCATTACTTTACCGACGGGTAAGGGGACTTGCCAGCCGGGGTCGCGCTGGCCGGGACGTTCGAGAACGGCTAACGCCGCGTGGAGGCGGACGGACGGCGGGGTATCGGGGCTGGTGAGTAACTGTCGCAAAGTGTCGAGTGCGATGGTTGAGAGCTCATTGAGTTGATCGTTGACGCAAGCGAAGAAATGGTCGCGGGCCTGATTGACAGCGTCGCGGAATTCCTTCGAGGATCGCATCCAATTATGGATGGTGCTGCGGCGAATTCCGACAGCGGCGGCGGCGCGGACGACGGAGCGGCCCTCGGCGAGCGCGGCGACGACCTGGGCCTGGATGGGCGACAGGTTGCCGACCTCGAAGGGTGGCGAAAGTGGCGAAATGTGATGAACGGCGGTTGATGACACGGTTGGTCCTCCGCTATGAGGGTACAAGGCGGCGTCAAGGGTTCTGGGGGGCTAAACGAGGGCGAGGGCTCTGGGATGAGGGAGTTAGTGGTGTGGCGTGGGTTGTGACTGGGCAAAAACACTATGGGCCACGGATGAACACGGACAAGGCGGCATGAGAACGAGGCGCTTTGGGTGGCGTTTGGCGGGTGGCCCTAGTTCGCGGCACGGCCGAGATGGCGGCCGAAGAAGGCCGCTAGCTTCGTAACTGCGGGCGTTACGAATTGCGGCCGGTCGTACATGTCGATGTGGGTCGCACCTTCGACGATGTGGAGTTCCTTCGGCTCCTTGGCCTTGTTGTAGACTTCCTGACTCCAGAAGAGTGTGTCGGCCTTGGAGCCAGCGATGACGAGCAGAGGCCGGGGCGAGATCGTGTCGAGCTGGCCGAACGGAAAGAAGGCCATCTGCAGCGGGAGACTGGAGAAAACGTATTTGTTCGGCGAGTTCGGATGCTGACCCCGTGGCGTGCGGTAATAGTCGTATCCTTCGCGGTAGAGCTGCGGCGTGCTTTCCGTGAAACCCGCCGGGCTCGTCGGCACCACGGACACGAATTCGACGGCCTCGCCACGGGCTTCGCGAGAACGCGCCTCGGAGGCTGCCTTGAGGCGCTTCATCCGCTCCTCGTAGGAGATTGTGCCCATGCCTTGACGGCGGGCTTCGCCGAGATTGAACGTGCTGACGCCGGCCACCGCCTTCACGCGCAACTCGGTCGCGGCGTTGCAGAGTGCATAGCTGCGGCCGGCGCAGATGCCTAGCGAGCCGATTCGCCCGGCGTCGACCTGAGGATGCCGGACGAGGAAGTCGATGGCGCAGCTGATGTCGTCCAGGCGCTGGGCCGGCACTTCCATCAGGCGCGGCTCGCCGCCGCTCTCGCCCTGGTAGGAGGCGTCATAGGCGAGCGTGATGAAACCCTGCTCGGCGAGATGCTGGGCATAGAGGCCGGAAGTCTGCTCCTTGACGCCGCCGAAGGGGTGAGTCACGACAATCGCCGCGTACTTTCGGTTGGCATCGAAACCGGCAAGCTTGAAGAGATTGCCGACAATTGAGGTGCCCATGTTCCTGGCCGGGTAAGTCACTCGTTCGATCGTGACGCCCTTGTTGTTTGGATATCCAATCACGGCCGGCGCTTTGACCACGGTCGACTGGGCCGGCGAACTGCCTACAACTACACCTGCAAGCAGCTGCCCGGACGCTTTGAAGAACGCTCGCCTGTTCTTATCGATGACTTCGGTCATTTTCAGTCCAGCTTCTTCTCTGAGAGGAACTTCGACATCTGATCCGCAACTTGAACGTTGTTCAGATCCGACATCGGGAAGTGGGTGTTGCCTCGGATTCCTATCTCCGGCAGATGCACGACGGTGACATCGCCGCCATGGGCGTTCACGACATCCCGCCACCGCCTGGCCATTTCGAGATAAACGCGCCATTGCTCCTGGCCCGGATTCACGCTCGGTTTCTCGGGAATGTTGTCGCCGTAGTAAATGACGATTGGGATCTTAGTGAGCAGCATGAACTCCGGCATAGGCACGGTGACGGCCCTCATGACTCTGCCGCCGGAGGTGATGGGCGGCGGGGCCTCGCCATCGGGGAAAGGAAAGGCGGCCGGCTCGTAGGAGACGACGGCCCGGATGTTTCTGTTCTTCATGGCCGTACGCCAGCCCGGCCCGCCGCTTTGCGAGTGTGTGACGAGAATGCCCGGCCCGATCTTGTCGAATAGCGCCGAAACGGCATCCGTATTCACCTGCGCGTCGTATGGGCCGGTGTTGGGGACCATCTGCCGGAAGAACTGGTTGAGCGCCTCCGGATCGCGCGAGAACTGAACGCCGGGGTAGAGGTCCGGCCAGGCGCCGAGCCGAAAAATGCCGAACCAGAGCTGCTCGTCGGGCGTAGCCGTGATAGCGGTCGGCTGGGTCCCGCGCGCCGCACGGCCACGCCGGGGCTGATCGATCAGGTAGACCGGGAAACGGCGGCGCAGGAAGATGTTTTGGAACCCCTCGCGCCCGTCCGGCGTGGTCTCCCATGTCTTGCCGGACTGTCCGTGGCCGTGCCAGAAGACGAGCGGAAGCTTTCTGGCATTTACCGGGACCTGGTAGAAGACGTAGGCATGGTCGCCGTGTAACGTCTGCCCCGCAGGATCGGTGCCGGCGGGGTTATACGCGCCCTGCCTGATGGGATCGAAAGTGCCAGGAGCGGTGGTTACCGACCCGCCGACCGCGAAGCTGCCTTGCTCCTGGATCATCAGCGGCTCTGGCTTGCTCTTCTTTGCTTCCTGCGCACTTGCTGCTGTGAGAAATCCCGCTGCAATCAGAGAGACTGCGAGAAAAAGCTTGCGATGTTCGTTCATAGGGTTACCTGGCAGGACGCGTCAACCCTTGCGCTTCCAGCCACCAGTAGAACTCGTCGAGCCAGTGATCGCTCGTGGTGCCTTGTTTGCGCATGCTCCAGCCATGTCCCCCATGATTATAGATGTGAAATCCCGGTTTGTATCCGGCGGCCTTGAGCGCGTCGTAGAAGGCGACGATTTGGGGGCCGGCGAGATTGTCGTCCTGCGCCATCTCCATGAAGATGGGCGGCACTCCTTTGGGGATCGGAGGCACGTCAGGGAAAGGCGCGCCGTAGATCGGAGCGGCGTAGTTCGGACGCGCGCTCGCATCCGGCTGAACGGCCGTATACTCCGCGATCATCCCGCCAGCGGAGAATCCCGTGAAGACGATGCGATCCGGAGAGACGCCCCATTCGCCGGCGTGCTCGCGCACCACTTTGATGGACTGAATGCCGTCGCCAATACCGTACTTCCCGTCCTCCGCGATCAGGGCGTGGTTGTTCAGCTGGGCCCCGAAGCGGGAGCGGCCCGCCTGGTTCAACTGCGTTTCGTTTTCGCCTTCGAGCGGAGCCGTCCGGTACTTCAAGACGAATCCCGCAATGCCGCGGGCGGCGAGCCACTCCGCGATTTCGTGCGTATCCGTGCCGAGGAAGATAAAGCTGCCGCCGGGGGCGATGATGACAGCGGTGCCTGTCGCCTTGGCGGGAGGCGGCAGGTAAGCTGTCAGAGTCGGCGTCGTTACGTTGACAATTCTCTGCATCGGGCCGGAACCGAGCGTGGCCTCCTTTTGCTTCCATTGCTCGGACCCGGGCGCGACGCCGGGCCACACGTTGATTACTTTCGTGGTGAAAGTTGTTGCTTCCTGCGCAACCGCCGGAGTAACAACAATGGCTGAGAACAGCCCGAGCGCGATGAATTGAGTTTTCACGAGCTCTCCTGCATTCGTCTTCCGCTTCACTTCTTCTCGAAAACTTCCCTGGCGACGCCGATGGCAGTCACGGCGCTTGGCCAGCCGGCGTAGAACGCCAGGTGAGTGATGGTCTCGATCAACTCCTCCTGCGTCACGCCGTTTTGGCGCGCGATGCGAAGGTGTGCTCGGAGCTGGTCCGGACGGTTCATGGCAATCAGCGCGGCCACGGTCACCAGACTTCGGTCACGCTTCGACAGCTGCGGACGCTCCCAGATATCGCCATACAGGACGTTATCAGTCAGCTCGGCCAGCTTGGGGTCGAAGTCGCCGATCGCCTGTTGGGATGGCCGGGGCCGCGGGCCGGCGCCGGTGCTCGCTGCCTGACTGCGGAGCGGCGCGCCGTATTGCTCATCGCTGACCTTCTCCATCCAGTCGACCGATTTGCCGTCGAGCTGTTCCACGATGGCGATGTGCGTCATCGAACGGTTCGGCGCGGCCCCGTGCCAGTGCTTCTGACCCGGTGGAATCCAGACCACGTCTCCCTGCCGGATCTCGTCTACCGGGTCTCCCCAGCGCTGGACCCGGCCGGTGCCCGACGTCACGATCAGGATTTGGCCCAGCGGGTGGGTGTGCCACGCAGTCCGGGCGCCGGGCTCGAACATGACCAAGGCACCTGCCATCCGCGCCGGCGCATTCGCCTGGAACGAAGAATCGATCCGCACCGAACCGGTGAAGTTGTCGGCCGGTGCCTGCCGCGGCGGTTGCGAACCACTCCGCGTGATTCTGATGGCTTCCTGCGGCTTCGATGTCTGGCTCAGGGCGCCCGACGCGAGTATGCCAAGTGAGATCGCAATCGCTGAGAGGATCCTCATTATTGTACTCAGAGTCCGGTCATCTTCAGCACAGCTTCGGGAAGGCGGGCTCCTTCGAGGGTGAGCTTGGAAGCCGCTTCCTTGATCTGCGTGAGATCGTTCCCGGTCAGGTCGACGTTCACCGCGCCGAGGTTTTCCTCGAGCCGATGTAGCTTAGTGGTTCCTGGGATCGGCACGATCCACGGCTTCTGAGCCAGCAGCCAGCCGAGTGCGACTTGTGCCGGCGTGGCGCCTTTGCGTTCCGCGACGGCCTTGACCAGGTCGACCAGAGCCATATTGGCCTTGCGCGCCTCGGGCGAAAAGCGGGGCACGATGTTGCGGAAGTCGGTGGGATCGAACTTCGTGTTCTGGTCGATCTTGCCCGTGAGGAACCCGGCGCCGAGCGGGCTGAAAGGCACGAACCCGATGCCGAGTTCCTCCAGGGCCGGGAGAAGCTCAGCCTCGGGACCACGCCAGAACAGCGAGTACTCGCTCTGCACGGCGGTGACCGGTTGGACCGCGTGTGCCCGGCGGATCGTCTGGACCCCGGCCTCGGACATGCCGAAGTGTTTGACCTTACCCTCGGCAATCAGTTTGTTCACCGCTCCAGCCACGTCCTCGATCGGCACCTTCGGATCGACGCGGTGTTGATAGAAGAGATCGATCGAATCGGTCCGCAAGCGCTTCAGGCAAGCGTCCGCCACACGCTTGATGTGCTCGGGCCGGCTATTGGTCCCGCCGCTGCGCGCGCCCGTCTCAAGATCGATGTCGAAGCCGAACTTCGTGGCAATCACCACCTTGTCGCGGATGGGCTGGAGCGCCTCGCCCACCAGTTCTTCGTTCGCGAACGGCCCGTAGGCTTCGGCCGTATCGAACAGAGTGACGCCACGGTCATGGGCGGCACGGATCAGCTTGATCATCTCGCCCTTGTCGGCCGGCGGCCCATAGCCCGCGCTCATGCTCATGCAGCCGAGGCCGAGAGGAGAGACTTCGAGATTCCGTCCGAGAGTACGCTTTTGCATTGCTTCTCCTCTATTCCAGGCTAAGGAGAAACACGATGGAACCGGTATCCCGATCCTGCCGAATGATTGCCTAAAGCTGCCTAATCGCGTTGCCAGTGTTGCACGACGGCCGCGACTTGCGGTTATGTTGAGGGTAGGGAGTCGGGACTTGATGGCAAAAGCTGCTGGTGGCGGAGTCGATCGAGCGCATGAGTCGAAAGCGCAAGTCAATTCAATCGCGAATACAGCCGCTTGTTTGGCCAACCGCCCATCCGTGATATCCGGAGCCTACGTTCGCCAGGAGCTCCGAGACTCGAATCAGTCACCCAGTCTGACCAAGTGTCTCAGTGAACTGTCGGTCGATTTCGACGGGCTGTTCGCCGCTCTCGATGCGGACCCGCAAGGCTAGCTGGACGGCGTGCAGGACATGGCGCACCGGCCGCTCGAAGGCGAGCCGCAGCGGGTGAGGGACGACTTGGAGGCGGTGCTGGCGCGCCGGCCGGTCACTGGGTGGTGAGCTACGACGACTTCTCTCCGGTGCGCGCTTCGGCTTCGGCTAGCCAGCCTCGGCGGAGGCGCTCGGGCGGAACGCTGGAGAGATAGGGCTTGAGGTCTAGGATGGGGGTTCCGTCGAGCATGTCGATGCCGCGGACGCGGAGTCGCGGGCCTTCGCGGCCCAAGAGCTCGACCACAGTCAGCCCGATGGGATTTGGGCGGCGCGGGGAGCGGGTGGCGAAGACGCCGTGAGGGCGGTTGTCGGTCGGTGGCGTTGCTGTGAGATCGCAGCCTTCGGAGCGGTCGAAGGCCCAGATGACGTAGAGGTGGGAGAAGCCTTCGATGTCCTTGAGGCCGGGCTCGAGTTCGGCGCGGATCTCGAGAATGCCTTCGGCGTCGTGCTTCGCGCCCGGGCCCTTGGGGACTTCTTTACTGTCGTGGTAGGGGCTTCTCACTTCGCCGATCGGCTGCATGGAGTGCATGGCCTTACGTTAGCACCGGTGGGAGTGTCCAGAGGGCAAACCTTGGGACAGGCGCCAATTTCACGAGGGCGGCGAAACTGGGATCCAGTCCGCGGTTTGCGGATTGTGCCGACACCCGGCCGACCGAACTGCGGACTACTTCGGGGGCCAGGGGCGGAAGCGGCCGGTGACGTGGAGCATGGAGAGAAGGTAGAGAGTTCCGTCGTAGTAGCGCTCCTTGCCTGATGGGATGGGGCAGTTCCAGAGGGCTTTCACGAACTCCTTGGCTCGCGGATTCGTCGCGGCGAGGCTGGCCACGGCGTTCGTGGCAATCAGGCCCGGAGCGTGGGTCGCGCTCAACTGGGCGCCGGCCACCGTGAAGATGCTTCCGTAGGTCTCCATTCCCTGCGAGGCGAAGAAGGCCTGGATGCGGTCGCTGAGCTCGCGCTCGCGAGGGTCTTTCGCCCACCAGGCCCAGTCCACGGACCAGTTCATCGCCGTGCGCCAGGAATCGAAGCGGAAATTGACGGCGCCGGGGTTGAACTTGAGGCTGTATGGCGTGCCGTCGAAGTTGGCGTAGTCGGGGGCCAGGCCGGTGGCGGGATTAGCCACCTTCTGGAAGAAATCGCGGCTGGCGGCGGCGGCTTCGGCCCAGAACGCACGATCGGCCGGTGGACCCCACTGCGCCCAGAGCTCGTAGAAAGCGGGCAGGTGGTAGGAGGGATCGGTGAAGCTATTCAGCCCCAGGCCTGGCACGAAGCGCACCATCTTGTACTGCTGGTCGAACATGTTGCCGCACTCGTAGGGGCCACGGGCGGTCCGGCCGCGGAGGACTTCGCCGCGCAGGATCTCGCGATGCAGCATGTCGGTCAGCAGGCGGTCGGCCTCGGCCCGGTAGTTGTAGATGCCGGACCCGTTGCCCCAGCGACCGGAGGCGAAGTACAAGGCCGTGACGTAATACTCTTCGCCGTCCGGGGCGGGCGTCTCGGAGTTCGGAGTGCCATCGGTTTTCATCGACCAGGAGAAGAAACCGCGGGCGGGGTGGTCCGCCTGGGCGTGATACATGTAGGTCTTCGACCAGTTCCAGAGGGCGTCGAACTCGGCCTTTTTGTTCAGCTGGACCGCGATCATCATACCGTAGGACATGCCTTCTGTGCGGACGTCGTGGTGGGCGACGTCGGTGACGTAGGCGAGGTCGCCGTTCGCGTTTCTGCCGGCGGTGAAGTAGATCGCCTCAGTCGCGGGGTCGCCGTGGAATAGTTGCAGGAAGGCGGCGCGAAGCTTCTTCTCCACTTGTCTTTTCGGCACGCCGGCCTCTACGAAGAGATTCCGGAAGCGGCCGGTAACGGCTGCGGGCTGTCCCTGGACGTGAAGAGGGATGCAGGCGGAGAGGAGGAGTAGGGGTGCAAGCGAGCGTGTCATCGGGTTCAACTCCCAGGTTATTCGGTTTCGCTCGGAGGCGCTATGCCTGACTTGTTTCAGGGCTCTGCACGGAGGCGGGCGTGGACGCCTGCTGCAGGACTGGTGGAGTCATGGCCAGCGGACTCCAGCCCTGCGGTTCCGACGAGCAGCCTGCGTCGTCTTTGTGGCTGGAATCGGAGTAAGGAACCGCCGCAAGAGTCAACCGCAAGCGGATGCGGAACAACGGTCATTGCTGAGCCGAGGCACATTCTCAGTTTCCCTTCGGTAACACGATTCCTCGTGGCGGAGCCGCTCGACGATGCCAATCCGGAGACGGCGAAACGCGAAGGGACCGCCTTCTGAGGGAGGGCGTCTCCTGGGATGGGGCTGAGGCCCCCATTGTTGGCGTAGAGCCGGTAAGCGTTTGAGACGATTTGGTGGACCTGGTGAGATTCGAACTCACGACCTCTTCCATGCCATGGAAGCGCGCTCCCAACTGCGCCACAGGCCCACACGCGGCTCTCATTAATATAGCATGGCCGCCGGCCGCCTAACCCCAGCCCGTGCAGTATCCTGAAAAAGATATGACCCGCGAAGAGGCCTGGCAAATCCTGTGCGAGTTCACCAAGTCGGAGGGCCTGCGCAAGCACGGCCTCGCCGTAGAAGCCTGCCTCGCCGCCTACGCCCGCAAGCTCGGCGAGGACGAAGAGAAGTGGCGCGTCACCGCCCTACTCCACGATTTCGACTGGGAGATCCATCCCCAGGCGCCTGACCATCCGCTCAAGGGCGAGCCCATCCTCGCCGCCCGCGGCGTCAGCGACGAGATCCGCCGCGCCGTCCTTTCGCACGCCCACTACAGCGGCGTCGAGCGCGTGACTCCCCTGGAGAAGACGCTGTTCGCCTGCGACGAGATGGCCGGATTCATCACCGCCGTGGCACTCGTCAAGCCCGGCCGCAGCCTTGCCGAAGTGGAGGCCAAGTCCGTCCGCAAAAAAATGAAGGACAAGGCGTTCGCCCGCTCCGTCAGCCGCGAGGACATCGTCGAGGGCGCCAAGGGCCTGGGAATCGACCTGGACGAACACATCGATTTCTGCGTCCGGGCCATGCGCGAGAGCGCGGCCGATCTGGGCCTCGCCGGATAACTCACCTCGGCGGCTCGTCCACCTTCAAGATGCGGTCCGCCGCCACGTCCGTCAGAGTCTGCCGTATTCCGCTCGGCCACCGGATCTCGATCGTCCGCACTCCGGTCTCCCCGCCCAGCCCGAAGTGAACCCGCTTGTCGCTCGACGACATGAACCCGACGCTGATCGCCACGTGATTGTACAGCGTCCGGCCCGACGCCGTGGTCAGCTTCACCTTCGCCCCGATCGCATCGCGCACGCTCTTGTGGCCGGTCAGCCTCAGCTCCACCCAGTGATTGCCGCTATCGGCGCTGTTCATCAGAATCCGCGGAGGCTCGTTGAGCGAGGTCACGACGATATCGAGCGACCCGTCGTTATTCAAATCGCCGAACGCCGACCCGCGCTGGTAGCCCTTGTGCAGGAAATCCTTGCCCATTTCCCCGGAGACGTCCACGAACGACTTGCCATCCACGTTCTCGAACATGCTGTCGTGCTGTGGCGACTTCTCGTTCACCTCGTCGACATCCCCGTTCGACGAATAAATGTCCTTCCACCCGTCGTTGTTGTAGTCGATGAAGCCGTTGCTCCAGCCCGAAAACGGCACGCTCAGCTTGCGGACTTGCGTGGCCGACGACGCTACAACGAACATGTCGCCGCGGTTGCGCAGCAGCTCCCACACCTGCCCCGCCAGGTTGTTATAGAAGATATCGACCTTGCCGTCGTTGTCGAAATCCTTTGCGTCGCAGCCCATCGACGATCCCACGTGTGCGTTGTCGTTGTAGGCGACGCCCAGTTCCAGGCCCTTCTCCTCGAACGTCCCGTTGCCCCGGTTGATGAACAGCGAGTTCGGCTCGGTGTCGTTGGCGATGAACACGTCCGGCCAGCCGTCGTCGTTGAAATCCGCGATCGCGATGCCCATCCCCTTGGCCGGCGCCGCCGCCAGGCCGGACTTCACGGTCACGTCCTCGAACTTCCCGTGGCCCAGGTTGTGATAGAGGCGCGGCGGGACGCTGGGATAGCGCCGCGGATCGCAGTAGTAGTCCTTGCTGTCCATGGTGCAGCGGTAATCGACCTTGGGATTCCACACTGTGTAATCCGATACGATCAGATCCAAGCGGCCGTCGTTGTCGTAATCGAACCATGCCGCGGCCACGCTGAGCGTATTCTCCGGCTTCCCGCCGATTCCCGACGCTGCCGTGACGTCGGTAAAAGTCCCGTCGCCGTTGTTGTGGTACAGCGTATTGCGCCCGGCGCCGCAAATGAAGAGGTCCTCGTAGCCATCGTTGTCGTAGTCGCCCACAGCCACGCCGAAGTTGTAGCCGAGCCCTGCTCCGGTCAGGCCCGCGCGGGCCGTCACGTCCTCGAACGTGCCGTCCGCCTTCTGGTGCAGCAGGCAATTGTAAAAGGATGGATCGGTCTTCTGCATCTGGGGGAAATGGGCGCCGTTGGTGAAGAAAATGTCGAGCCGGCCGTCGTTGTCGAAATCGAAGATGGCAACTCCGCCGCACATCGGCTGCGGAAAATACTTCCGCCCGGGCAAGCCGTTCTCGCTTCGATAGGAGAATTTCGAACGCGGCGCGACATCGACAAAACCAGGCCGCCGAGGCGTCTGCGCCGGCTTCCCCGACAGGGCAAACAGAACCAGCGCCGCCAGCGCCGAAGTACCGAGGGCGGCCGCGCGCCTCAGAGGAGCCTCCGCCCCACAGTGGCACCACTGCTAACATGAGAATTCCGAGGCATGCGACTCCTGCTCTCGATTGTATCCGGTGTTTGCGGCCTTCTGGCGGCGTCCCTCGCCGGCGGCATCGCCTTCGAGGAAATCGCCGCGCGCGCTGGCCTGGTCTTCACCACCGACAGTTCTCCGACGCCGCAGAAGAACCAGCCAGAAACCATGGTGGCCGGCGTGGCGCTGTTCGACTACGACAACGACGGCTACCTTGACGTCTACTTCGTCAACGGAGCCGCTATCCCGTCGCTCAAGAAGGAGACCCCTGCATACTGGAACCGGCTCTTTCACAACAATCGCGACGGCACGTTTACCGACGTGACCGAGAAGGCGGGCGTCGCCGGCGCCGGCTACGGAATGGGCGTAGCCATCGGCGACTACGATAACGATGGCTGGCCCGACATCTACGTCGTCAACGTGACCGGGAACCAGCTCTTCCACAACAACCACGACGGCACCTTCACCGACGTCACCGCCAAGGCCGGCGTGGGCGGAGGAATCCTCGACGGCAAGAAGATGTGGTCGGTCTCGGCTGCCTGGCTGGACTACAACAATGACGGCCTCGCCGACCTGTTCGTCTCCAACTACTGCAAATGGGAAGTGAACAAGGACCCGTTCTGCGGACCCGGCCCCTCCAAGCGCGCCTACTGCCATCCCAAGAATTACGAGCCTCTGCCGAACACCCTCTACCGCAACAACGGAGACGGAACGTTCACCGACGTCTCGCAGGAGACCGGAATCGCCAAGCACTTCGGCAAGGGCATGGGCGCCGTGATCGCCGACTACGACGGCGACGGTTTCATGGACATCTTCGTCGCCAACGACAACCATGCCAACTTTCTGTTTCACAACATCGGCGGCAAGCGGTTCGAAGAAGTTGCCTTCGAGAGCGGGGTGGCCTACACGCAGGGCGCCAACGACATCTCCGGTATGGGCGCCGACTTCAAGGATGTGAATAACGACGGCCGTCCCGACATCTGGCACACCGCGATCGAGAACGAATCGTTCCCGCTGTATCTGAATCGCGGTGGCGGCGTCTTCGTAGAGGCTACTGCGGCCAGCCGGCTGTTCCCCACCCGCACCATGTCAGGCTGGTCCAACGGCATCTTCGATTTCGACAACGACGGCTGGAAGGACCTCTTTGTCGCGCGCGGCAACGTGCTCGACAACGTGGCGCTGTTCTCCAACCGCACCTACGAAGAGCCGAACACGGTCTTTCGCAATCTAGGGAACGGCAAGTTCGAGGATGTGAGTGCCGGCGCCGGTGCCGATTTCAGCCGGCCCGCAGCGCATCGCGGCGCCGCCTTCGGAGACCTCGACAACGACGGCCGCATCGACGCGGTGGTCACCGTCCTGAACGGCAAAGCAAAGTATTTCCACAACGTCACGCGCAACGCGAATCACTGGATTCTGCTGAAGCTGGTGGGGACCAAGAGCAACCGCATGGGCCTGGGCGCCCAGGTCGCGATCACGACCGACGACGGCCGCAAGCAGGTCAACGAAGTGACCACCGCGGTCGGCTACGCCGGCTCGAGCGATCCGCGCGTTCACTTCGGCCTGGGTAACTCGAAAGTCATCCGCGAAATCGAGGTCCGCTGGCCCAGCCGCATCCGCCAGGTACTCAACAACGTCCAAGCCGACCGGATCCTGACCATTGAAGAGCGCGCCGCCAACTGATCTGTTGTTTGTGGGGCAGGACTCCAGAGGGACTTGCGAAATTCAGTTCGTCGCATCCGCGGCGAGAGGTGAAAGGGCTGAAAAGCGGCGACAGGCACCGCTGTCCCCGCGCGCTCGAGACCTGTCCAGTTGACCAGGCGCGGCATGTCGCTCGGGACGGCGGAGCCAGCCACCGTTTTTCAGCGGAGTCTTCAGAGGAACTTGCGAAGTTGACCGACAGAACTACTCCGCCTTCCCCCGCTCCTCCTTGGCGTCCTGCGCCGCCTTGAGCTTCTGCACCACGGCGCGCTCGCGGTCCCCGTCCTCCTTGCGCTTGAGTCGATAGTAGGCCGTCGCAAGAGAGATGTGCGCTTCCACAAATTCCGGTGCCTGTTTGAGCACGCCCTCAAAGGTCGCGCGCGCCTGTTCCAGTTTCCCTTCGGCCAGCTCGATCGAGCCCACCTGGTAGAGGACGCGCAGGTCTCCAGGCCGCACCAGCAGCGCCCGGTCGAGCAGCTTGCGCGCCCCCGAGTAGTCCTCGTCCTGCTTCAGCAGAACGGCCAGGTTGAGGTTCGATTCGAAGTCCACCGGGTTCTGCGCCAGCTCCTTCTCGAAGGCGGTCCGGGCGGCAGCCATGTCCCCGCTGTCCATCTCCGCGCGGCCGAGGTAGGAGTAGACATCGGGCAGGCGAGGATTCAGCTCCGCGGCCTTGCGCAGGTCCGCGATGGCGTCCGGGTATTCGAGGGCGTTCAGCTTGGCGGTGCCGAGCAGCAGCCGCGCCTCGGCCGAATCGCCCTGCCGCAGGATCCGGTCCAGAATCCGCTGCCCCAGCTCCATCTGTTTGTCGCGCAGCAGCGCCGTGCCCAGCATGTATGCAATCGCGAGATCGCTCTCGTCCTGCTTCTCCACCGGCGTCAGCAGCTCGATCACCTTGGCGTCTTGGCCCTGACGCAGCCAGCAGTCGCCCAGCAGAAGCACAACCTGCTTGTTCTCCGGTTGCTCCTTGTGCAGACTGGCGAGCTCTGCCGCGGCGCGCGCGATCTCGTCCGACTTATAGTACGCCAGCGCCAGGTTCAGCGAAATGGCGAAGTTCTTCGGGCTACGCTTCAGTGCCTCGCGATACTCCGTAATGGCTTCGGAATACCGGCCCGTGCTTGCCAACGCGGCCCCCAGGTTCGAGCGCGCGTCGACGGCCTCCGGCCGCGCCTTCAGGTACGCCCGGTAGCCGCGGATGGCCGCGTCCAGATCACCGGCCCTGTGCGCGACCACGGCCTGCTGCAGAATCTGGTCGGGCGGCTCCTGCGCACACGCCAGGCCGGCGAGGACAAACAACGCGGGAACAAGAAGGCGGATCATCGCGCGACTCAACCTCAAGAATACGCCACCGCCGAACCGCGCGCGCAAAGCAAGCGGACCCCTAATGCTCGAAGACCCGCCAAAGTTCTATAGGCACGCGGTGGCGGTCCGGAGGCGTGAAGTCAAAACTCCAACTTAGCGGAACGGACTGAGGAGGCAGACACTCGCGATCGCTGCACGTCTGAAACTCCAGCGCCCCCGACGCACGGACCCTGGAGTCGGAATCGAGGCAGGTCGTGCGAAACCGTTCCCAAACGGCTGTGTGGGTGTCGCTGATCATGGGCCGGACGATGAATTCGCGGCTCAGCCTGATGGTGCCCTCGTACTCGGGCAGCTCCCGGTCGGCAAACGCCGGCCGCTCCGAGCGAGGCTGCGGGTACTCCACATCGCCGATGAGCGAGCACTCCGAGGAATCCATCCGCCAGGCGGTCCCGTGGTAAGGCTCCCCGACTTGCGGCCCGTATACGTGCCACCCGGCCGGGATTCGCAGCTCCACGCTAAGCGTCAGGCGGCTGCCCAGGCTAGCGGCCGTGTCGCTGGCCGTGGTCTCGAGATGGATTCGGCCGGCGTCCACAGGCGTCCGGGTCCGATCCGCGAATTGACCGACGGCGCGCTGCAAAATGCTGCCGGCGGTCAGGCGCAGCTCCTCGTGCTCCGAAACGAACCGCCAGCGCACCGTTCCATCCGGGCTGAGGACGAATACGGATGGATCGGCCAGCCCATATACCGGAACCTCGCCGGAGGAGTCGACGTCGATCTGGGTGCCTTTGCGATAGCGCCGGTCGGCGACGCCGTAGGCCCGGATCGCAACCGATTCGTGATCGGACAGCAGGGGGAAGGCGATCCCCTTTCGCAGAGCGAAATCGTGCAGCACGGCGCGGCTGTCGTAGCTGATCGCCGCCAGTCCCAGGCCTGCCCGCTTTAGCAAAGGAAGATCGCGCTGCAACTCGCCGAGTTGCCCTTTACAGAACACTCACCAGTCGGCTGAGCGGAAGAAGACCAGAACCACGCCGCGCCGCTCCATCAACGAGGCCAGGCTGCGCTTGCGCCCCGACTGGTCCTGCAGTTCGAAGCCGGGAGCCTTCGCGCCGGTCTGGATTCCGACGCTCGCCGCGTCCTCCATCCAGACGGGGGCGGCGCCGCCCCCCAAGCCGCTCGCGCACGCAATCGCGATAACCGCGCGCAAGACGCGAGCGCTGCTACACCTCATATGTCTCCCCCGCAGCTTCGCACTGCCCGCATAGAAAAGAGGCCGCCCCTCGCGAGGCGGCCCCCATCCTATCCGGATTGTATCCGAAAACGCGATCAGAACAGGAACTTCACCACGAACTGAACCACGCGGTGGCCCTGCTTCTGCGTAACCGTCCCGAAGTTCGAGTTGGCGACCTGGCCGTTTGAAGCGAAGTTCAGGCTGAGGTTGTTTCCGTTGAACGACCACAGCGGGTGGTTCAGGAAGTTGTATTCGTCCACCCGGAACTGGAGTTTCTTCGACTCCGAAAGCTTGAAGCTCTTGAACAGCGCCAGATCGGAGTTGAAGAAGGACGGCCCGTAGATCGCCGGAAGCACCATCGGACCGTTGGTACCCACCACCGTTGGCTGGGCGAAGCAACTGGGGTTGATGAACTGGTTCTTGCCGAGCCCCTTACTCGGATTGCACGTGATCAGTGGGTTGAGCTGAATATCGGGAGTGCCCAGAGTCGAGACATTCTTGAGCAAGTAGCCGGCGGAGTCAAGGCCGCTGGGACTGTACCCGAAGTTCTGGTTGCCGCTGGTGCCGGTGAGGTTGCCGCCGCTCTGGATCTGCGTAATGCCCGAGAGCTGCCAGCCGTTGAGGAACCCGCCCGCCAATTTGTCCTTCATCGGATTGCCCAGCTCGATGGAGTAGGCGGCATTGAAGATCTGGCTGCGGTTGCCCGGCAGCACGCCGTAGTTGTTGTTGATGTTGGTCTGGTCGAAGAAGCCAACAATGCCCAGCGCCTTGCCGTAGGTGTAATTCAGGGAGATGTCATACCGGCCCTTGGTGCGCGCCCACGTGACCTGAACGGCGTTGTAGTTCGCGTACCCGTTGTTGGTGGCGACGTAAAAGTCGGAGAAGCCCTGGATGGGACGGAAGTTGTTGGCGTTGAGAGTAGAGGGGTCGACGCCGGGGGTCTTGTTCATGGCCCCCACCGGAACCAGGTTGATGTTCAGGCTGTTGGCGCTCAAACTGCCGCCGTTGCCCTGGCCCGGAATGTCGTTCGACGAGTTGCCGACATAAGAGACCTCCAGCCTGCTCGACCACGGCACCTGCTGCGAGATCGAGAAGCTGTAGCTGTCGGTTCGCGCCTGTTTATCGTCCGTGCTGTCCACCGCTGCCGCGCCCGCCGCCTGCGGAGTCTGCCCGATCAGGGTGGAAATGTTCTGAGCCAGCAAGGGGACGTTCCCGACGGTGGTCGGAGAGATGCTGTACGTCAGGACGCCCGCGGCGGCATCCAGACCGTTCGTGAACTGACCGGTATGGTAGTAGCTCCTGCCCCAGCCGCCGCGCAACACCGTCTTGCCGGTGCCGAAGATGTCGTAGGCTACGCCGAACCGCGGCTGATAGAACAACGCCCGCGTCGGGAATCCACTCAGCGGAACACTGGAGTTACGCTTGTGCCACTCGAACCCGCAGTAGTTGGCGGGATTCTGCTGCTGAGTCGGCGAGCAGGCATTGTAGGCCGTCTGATCGAAGATCGAGAAGCCGTAACCGACGTTATCCGCCCACGGCGTGATGTGAGAGAATCGCATCCCATAGTCGATGCTGAGGTTTCGGGTAACCTTCCAGGAATCCTGGACGAAGAACTCCGTCGATGAGAACACGATGTCGTTGATGCGATTGAACGACGACTCGTTGTACGAAGACAGGTTACCGGCCGCCAGATCGGCGAACTCGTTGCCCAGCGTGAAGGCATTGGCGCTGAGCGCGTTGTTCACCTGAAGGTAGCCGTTGGTGTTGTTGTTGGCGGGCTGAGCGTTCCGTATCCGCTCCCAGTAAAAGCCAGCCTTCAGCGTGTGGGTCCCCACCACCTTGGTGAGGTTGTCGCTGATGCTGGGCATGTACTTGTTCGCGTACAGACCCGAAGAGGCGCCCCCGGCCTCGAAGCCGCCCGGATTGAAAACCAGCGCCGCTTCGTGCGGGTTGCCATCACCGCCGAACGACGGGATCTGCGCAACTCCGTTGTTGAACAGGCCCGTGTAGCTGTAACCTACCTTCGAGCGGTCCACCTGAGACGGATTCGAGAACACGTTCGGGAACCCGACGAAGGTATACCCGAAAATGAACTCGTTCGTCATCGAAGCGTTGAAGACGTGAGTCAACGACGCGGTCGCGGAATCGGACCGGTTCTTACCCAGGACGGAAGTCGGATACGGAACCTGGTCGCTCTGCCGCCACCACAGGCCAACCGGGAACTGCTGCACCTCGCGCTGGTAGTTATAGCGCACATACAGCTTGGTGTTATCGCTGACGCTGTAATCCACGCGCGTCATCCACTGCCGGTTGTTCTGGTTGAAGTTCTCCGCCTGAATGTAGTTGTAGTCGTTGGATGCATTCGGAGTGAAGTTCGCCGCCGGGTAGAGCTTCAGAAGATTGACCATGTTCTGATCCAGCGCCGACGCCGGAATCATCCCACCCGGATATGCCGTCGTGTTGAGGATCTGTCCCGCGGGCTTGCCGCTGCCGCCAACGTTGGGGAAGGGTCCCTCGGCAGCCAGAATATTAGCAGGCGAAAAGTCGCCCGTCAGCATCGCCGCGTTCGGAACCATAGCCCGCAACAACCCCGTATCGAGCACCTGGTAGTAGTACTCGAAGCCGGTGAAGAAGAATAACTTGTCGCGGTTACGGTTGAAGCCCGTGTGCGGAATCAGTACCGGGCCGCCGATTGTACCGCCCGGGTAATAATACTTGTTCTGGGGACGAGCCTGGCCGCTCGCGTTGAACAGTGCGTCGTTGGCATTCAAGGCGTAGTTCCTGGCCGAGAAGTAGGCGGAACCATGGAAGTCCCGCCCGCCGGACTTGGTTACGGAACTGATCACCATCGGCCCCTTTTGGTTCTCGGCCGCGTAGGTGGTCAGCACCTTGAATTCGGCGACCATGTCGGCGTTTGGATTCACGGGCGTGTCGCAGTTGCAGCCCGGATCGGACACGTGCGCGCCGTCCGCGGTGATGTCGAGCGAGTTGCCCGGCAGTCCGTTGTAGCTGTAGGCCGCGTTCAACGGGCTCTGGCTGCCGGCGTCGCCGTTGGCATTGATGCCGATGGTTTCGCCGGTGTAGTTGGCCTTATTGCTGGTTCCGTTCGAGATGCCGAAACCGGGCGTGATCTTGATGAACTCGGCCGCGTTGCTGCTGACGATGATCAGGTTCTCCAGTTCCTTGTTTGAAAGCGTGGACGACCTTTCTCCCGAGTCGGTGGGCACCAGGCTATCCGCCACGCCGGTGACCTCGACGGTCTGCGATGGAGCGCCGACGGTCATCACCACGTTCATGTTGCGCTTCTCGCCGCCACCGAGGCCGATTCCGCTCGCCCTGTACGTTTGGAAACCCTTGACTTCGACGGTCAAGGCGTAGGTGTAGTCGCCCACGGCGACAGAGGCGAAGGTGTAATACCCGTCCGAGTTCGTTTCCGTTACACGCTGAGATCCGGACGCTTCGTTGACCAGTTTTACAGCGGCGCCCGGAATCACGGCACCCGACGGGTCGGACACGACGCCCGTCAGGGTTGCGTAGATAGACTGGGCCGGCAAGTACCCGGCCACCAGAAGAAAGATCGCTACTCCCACAAGAAGCTTCATGCTTCTAGTCATAACCCTTTCCCCTTTTCTTGTTCTTGTTGGTTGCTAGCGAAACCTCTACAGCACAGTGCACAGACAAAGCACGAGCCGCAAAGCGATACCACGCTAAAAGCCCCTTAAATCCTCTGACCCCTAACCGCGTAATGCCCCTGCAATACGTGGTATCGAATCATATTACTGAGCATTGATGAAAGAAGCAAGATGTGAAGTGTTTTCACAGGAGAATCCCCACGGATAACAGCTTTGTTATCAGTCTCTTCCGCAGGTAGGCTCGGGGCGCGGGCCGGAGGTCCGAGTTTGCTGCCCCTCAAAGAGCAATGTTAATTTACCTTTATTATCAATACCTTACATCTAATGTGAATGCACTAGATTGAAAATACGAGGGTTACTGTGGGCGCCGCCCACCCGCGACTGCCCGCCTACTTCCGACCCAGGAAATAGAGCAGCAGGCCGAACGCCGCCAGCAGTACGATCGTCGCTCCGATCACCACCGGCCACAACGGCATCTGCGGCTTTGCGGCGGGGGCCGGCGCCATCCCCTGGGCAGGCACCCCAATGGGAGGCTGAGGCGCAGGAGGCTGGGGAGCGGCAACTCCCGTCGCCGCATAGCTCGATTGCGCACCAAAAACCCGCGTGTACTCGCCCGGCCCCAAGGCCTTGCCGCCGAGTGGAGACGGCCCCGCCGTGGGTGTGGAGAACACTCCCGTAGCCCCCTGTGCCTGCGCGGGCGGAGGCGGCGCGGCCGGCACGCCCGAACCCCCCACTCCCTGTCCGCCGAAAAGTTGGGTGAATTCTCCGGCAGCCTTCCCACTCATGGGCGAAGCGGCCGGAAGCGGCGCCGCCGCAGGCATGCCGTAACTCGCGCCGGGCTGCGCCGGCGGCCGGGCCCCGGATGGCGGCGACTGGAACAAGCCGGTAAACCCGCCGGGCTGCGCCCGAGCAGGCTCCGGCCGGGGCGGCGGCACTGGAGAGGCGCCGCCTGGCGCGGGCGACGCCTGGAACATACGCGTGAACTCCCCTGCCGTCGGACCTGCTTCGGGAGCGGGCGCCGGCGGACCCTCGGGCATGGCGGCGGGCATCGCGGAACTGTCCCCGAACGCTTCTGCCTGGAACATGCGCGTGAACTCGCCCGGACCCGACTCCGGCGGTGGTGGCGTCGGCGCCGGGCTGGCCTTGGCTGGCGGAGGAGGGGGAGCAGTCGCCTGCACCGGAGGCGCGGGCGGCGTGTAGCTCGGAGTCGCTGCGGCCGGCGCCCGGGGCGCCGGTGGAGCAGGCGGCGCGGCCGGGATGTCACCCAACGTCGAGCGAAACAGCTGCGTGAACTCTCCCTCCTTACGCGCGGCGGGCGGCGGAGGAGCCGGCGCTGCGGTGGCGGCAGGCTGCGGAGGCCCGGCGGACGCGGGCGAAGCCCCGAACAACCGGTCGAACTCATCTTCCGGTGTCACAGGTGTCGCGGGTGTCGCGGGCGCGCCCGGCGTCACCGGCGCGGCGGGGATCTTGAACGTCCTGGCCCGCGATTGATCCTCGGCAACCGGAGCCGCCGGCCCTGCCAGCGGCGCACGCCCCTGATCGAGCCATGCCCGCAGGCCCTGAAAGCCCGGCACCACCGGAGTCACGGCGAACGGCATGCCTTTGTAGTCGCCTATTTCGAGGACTTGCGCGCTCTTCGCCGGATCGGGATCCGTCATGCGGCTCGACAGAACGCTCAGCAGCGATTCCCCACCCCCGAGCGGTTTTCCGCCGAACAGAATGTGGACGAACACCTCCCGCCCAGTCGCCACCAAACGCGCCCGGAAGGTTTTCGACTCCCTGTCGTTGGCGGCTACCGCGCCCAGTTCGTACTTACTGTCGAGATCCATGTGGCCGCAAGCTCAGTTTACACCCAACCGACATACGGCACCATTGAATAGCGCAACCAGGTCATACTCCCGAACCAAGACGTTTTTTATGTTGGCGTTGCCCTGTCCCGCCGCATATAATCTGAATGACGCAGCTGGCGACTGCATTATTCGGGCAGCGGTGTGGCCCGCCGTGGGCACGCCCCGCCCACTGCTGGGGCGGAGCGACCTTTAAGGAGCCGTGACGATGAAGCACCTTTCCAGGCTGGTCTGGTCGGAAGGGATGTACCTGGGCCCGCACCATTTTCAGGCCCAGAGCCGCTACTTCGAGGACTCGGTTCACTTCGCCTTGTCCAGCCTTGTGTTCGCGCCCTACGGTTTGGGCGGCTACGAACTGGATCAGGAGGCGCTTGCCAACGGCACCCTGTGCCTGATTCATGCCAGGGGAGTTCTCCCCGACGGCCTGGTCTTCCAAATGCCGGAAGAGGACCCGCTCCCCGCCGCCCGCAATATTACCGATCTCTTCTCTCCTATCCGCGAGAGCGTTACCGTCCATCTCGCCATCACCGCGCGTTCCGCCAGCGGCCCCAACTGCTCCGTGGAGGGCAACGGCGATTCCGACACCGCCCGCTACGTCGGTTCGCTCGAGCCCACCCACGACGAGAACACCGGCCGCGACGAGAAGCCCGTCCGTCTGGGCCGCAAGAACATCCGCCTGCTGCTCGACACCGAACTCGGCGACGACCTGGTCACGCTCCCCATCGCCCGCATCGGCCGCGACGGCTCCGGGCATTTCGTCTACGACCGGAACTTCGTTCCGCCGTGCCTCGAGATTTCCGCGAGCGCCCGGCTCATGATGATGCTGCGCCGCATCGTCGAGATCCTCGACGAGAAAAGCGCCAACCTTACCCAGGCCAAAACTGGAGGCGCGAAGTCCGCCGCCGGATGGTCCAGCCAGGAGGTCGCCAACTTCTGGTTCCTGCACTCGGTGAACGCCGCGCTCGCGCCCTTGCGCCACTTGTGCTTCTCCAAGCGCGGGCACCCCGAGGAGTTGTTCGTCGAGCTGTCCCGCCTGGCCGGAGCGCTCTGCACCTTCGCCCTCGATTCGCATCCGCGCACCCTGCCGCTCTACAATCACGACAACCTCGAGGCCTGCTTCGACGCCCTCGACGAACACATCCGCCGGCATCTGGAAACCTTGATGCCCACCAACTGCCTGCCCATTCCGCTCACGCCTCTGGGGAACTATTTCTGGAGCGGCGAGGTTACCGATCAGCGCTGTCTGGGCCCTTCCCGCTGGATCTTCGCTGTCCGCTCACCCATCGGAGAGGCCGAACTCATCGAGCGCGTTCCCCGCCTCGCGAAGGTCTGCTCGCGCGAGTTCATCGTGAAGCTGGTGCAGCGCGCCATGCCGGGCCTGACGCTGACGCAGTTGGCCATCCCGCCGGCCGCGGTTTCGCCGCGCCTGGAGACGCAGTACTTCGTGGTAAACCGAGCGGGTCCCTGCTGGGAAAGCATCGCCAAGACCAGGCAAGTGGGCGTCTATGTTCCGGGCGAGCTGCCGCAGCCTGAGATCGAACTGTTGGTGGTTCTGGAATCCTGAGGAGCTTATGGGAACCTATACACCGGGTGCCGGAGGTCAGGCCGCGTATTCCACCGAACGCCGCCGCGAGAATCTGGCGCTGGTCTTTCAGGAAGTGCTCACGGCCATCGTGCGGCTGCGCACGAACCGCCAGGTAGTCACCGACGCGGAGTTGTTCCGCGCACAGATGCGCCAGGCTCTCCAGGCCGCCGACCAGGAAGCACGCAAGCGCGCTTACACCGGCGAACAAACGCGCCTCGCCATCTTCGCCGCCGTGGCGTTTCTCGACGAGTCCATTCTGAACCTCCAGCAGCCGGTCTTTTCCCAGTGGCCGCGCAAGCCGATGCAGGAGGAGTTGTTCGGAGTCCACATCGCGGGCGAGATCTTCTTCAACAACGTCACGCGGATGATCAACGAGCACGACTCGCAGGATCTTGCCGACGTGCTCGAAATCTACCAGCTGTGCATGTTGCTCGGCTTTCGCGGCCGCTATGGCCTCGCCGGACAGGCCGAGCTCCGCAACGTCATCGATTCCATCTCGGAAAAGATTGCGCGCATCCGTGGCCTGTCTCCCGATCTCTCGCCCGCCTGGGCCATTCCCCCCGGCGCTGTGCGTGTCTCCATGGCGGACCCCTGGGTCAAGCGCCTGCTGTGGACCGCCATCGGCTGCTTCGCGCTCCTGGTAATTCTGTTCGGCGTCTTCGAGATCTCGCTCGGCTCGGGCGCCGCTGACATTCGCGCTGTTCCATCTCAGCTCAGGGGATAGAGGCTCACATGAACTACAGGATCATCGCGGTCGGCGGCCTGCTCGGCTTCTACGTCTTCGCCTTCATGGCCACCACCATGCTCAAGCTGACCGGCGTCGACCTGTGGATGGTGCGCGGGTTCCTCGCCATCGTCGGCATTTCCGGCTTCGGCATTTTCTATTGGTGGCAGAGCCGGCGCGAGAAACAGAAGGAGGCTGCCCAGCAGGGCGCCGGAGCCGCCCCTGGCGCCGGCGGCGCGGAAGAGATCGACCTGCTGTTGCGCGATGCCGAAGGCCGCCTGACGGCGTCGAACCAGGGCAAGCTGAGCAACCTGCCGGTGATCCTGCTCGCCGGCCTGCCCGGCTCGGCCAAGACCAACACCATGGTCCACTCCGGCCTCGACCCGGAGCTCATCGCAGGCCAGCTCTACCAGGACAACGCCATCGTCGCCACGCGCTCCACCAACGTCTGGTTCGCGCGGCAGACGGTCTTTGTGGACTCCGGCGGCCGTCTGCTTCAGGACCCCGCCCGCTGGATGCGCCTGGTCAAGCGCCTGCAGCCGGGCAAGCTCGCTTCCGTCAAAGGACAGCAATCGCCCCGCGCGGCCGTGGTCTGCTTCGACGTCGAAGAGTTCCTCAAGCCGGGCTCGAGCGACGCCATAGCGGTCACGGCCCGCGCCTTGCACGCGCGTCTCGGTGACATCTCGCAGGCCCTGGGGATCGCCCTTCCCGTCTACGTGCTGTTCACAAAGGCCGACCGCATGCCGTTCTTCCTCGACTATGTCCGCAACCTCAGCAACGAGGAAGCGACGCAGGTCTTCGGAACCACGCTCCCCATCGAGGGCGGCCAGGCGGCGGGCGTCTACGCCGAGCAGGCCACCCAGAAACTCAGCGCCGCCTTCGACGCGCTGTTCCATTCTCTGGCCGACAAGCGCACCGTCTTCCTGGCCCGCGAACACGCCGGCGAGAAGCTCCCCGGCATTTACGAGTTCCCCCGCGAGTTCCGCAAGCTGCGCACGCTGCTGGTGCAGTTCCTGGTGGATCTCTCGAAGCCCAGCCAGCTGCGCGCCGCCCCGTTCCTGCGCGGGTTCTATTTCTCGGGCGTGCGCCCGGTCAACGTGACCGAAATGTCGCAGCCGCCGCAGGCGCGGACGGCCGAACGGCAGGGCTATGAGGGACCGGCCAGCGCCACGGGCGTCTTTCGCTCCGGACAACAACAGCAGCAACCCCAGGCGCAGCAGCCCCAGGCGGTGGGTACGCGCCGCGTGCCGCAGTGGGTCTTCCTCAGCCACTTCTGGAACGACATCGTGCTGGCCGATCGCGCCGCCAGCGCCGCCAGCGGCTCGAGCCTCAAGACCAGCACACTGCGCCGCGTGCTTCTGATTTCCGCCGCCTCGCTGTGCCTGCTCTACTCGATTCTGCTGATCGTTTCCTATTCCCGGAACAAAGCGCTCGAAGGCCGCGTCCTGAACGCCGCTCAGGGCCTCTCCCTGGTTGCGCCGGTAGGCCAGGACCTGCCGTCGCTCGAATCCCTGCAGAAGCTGGACGCCCTGCGCCAGGAACTGGCGACGCTCTCCACCTACAAGCGCGACGGCGCTCCTCTCAGCATCCGCTGGGGGCTGTACAAGGGGAACGAAATCTACCCCGACGCCTACCGTCTGTACTTCGCCAAGTTCTTCGCGACTCTTTTCGGATGGACCAAGGCATCGATGATCGATACCCTGCGCCGCCTGCCCGCCGCGCCCGGACCGAACGATACCTACGGCCCGCCATACAACACCCTCAAGGCCTATCTCATCACCACGTCCGAATGGCGCCGGAGCACGCGCGCGTTCCTCTCGCCATACCTCCTGAACCGCTGGTCTGAGAACCGCAACGTCGAGCCCGAGCGGATGCAGCTCGCGCAAAAGCAATTCGATTTCTATAGCGAGATGCTGCACGACGGCAATCCTTTCTCTAGCGAGACCGAAGCCCCCACCGTCGCGAGCGCCCGCGAATACCTGAAGAAGTTCAACGCCGATGAGCGCATTTATCAGGCGCTCCTCGAAGAGGCCTCCAAGCACGCCAGCTCCATCAACTACAACCGCCTGTTCCCCAACGGCGCCGTGTCCGACAGCCGCGAAGTGCGCGGCGCCTTCACCAAGGACGGATGGGCCTTCATGCAGGCCGCCTTCCTGAAGCCCGACCAGCTCTTCGGCGGCGAGGACTGGGTGCTGGGCCCGCAGACCTACGCCGGCCTCGACCGCGCGCAGCTCGCGCAACGTTTGCGCGGCTTCTACGTCCGCGACTTCATCCAGGAATGGCGCGCCTTCGTGAAAGCCGGGGCCGTCACGCACTATGCCAGCCTGGAGGACGCCGCGAACAAACTCGCGCTCATCTCGGGAGGGAGTTCGCCGTTGCTGTCGCTGTTCTGCCTGGTCGCGCAGAACACCAGCGTGGATGCCCCTGAGATCCGCGCCGCTTTCCAGGCGCCCCAGGCGGTGGTTCCCGCCGCGTGCCAGAGCCAGGCTGTGGGATCGATGAACCAGGCTTACATGGGCGCGCTCTTGAAGCTCCAGAATACTGTGGCTCAGGTGGCCTCGACGCCCGGCCCGCCGAACGACGCGGCGGCCCAGTCCACCGTCGCCCAGGCCAACGACGCGCTGCTCACCACCGGCCAGATGGCGCAGACCTTCGCCATCGATCAGAGCGGCAACCTTCCGCCTGTGGTGCGCAAGTTGATGGAGGACCCGATCACACAGGTGGCGCAGTTGCTGCGGCCCAAACCGCCCAGCGGAGGGGCCCTGTGCGGCCAGTTCCGTGCGCTCATGGCCAAATACCCATTCAACCTGCAATCCAGCGTGCAGGCCAGCCTCGATGATGTGAATCACTTCTTCCGCCCGCCGGACGGAGCGCTCTGGCAATTCTACGCGCAGAGCCTTCAACCCCTGGTCGAAAAACAGGGAACGCAGTACGTGCCCAAGGCTGGCCCCATGAAGGTAACGCCGGCGTTTCTGAACTTCTTCAACCGCGCCGCCGCGTTCTCCGATGCCGCCTATCCCGGTGGAGCGCAGCAGCCCGCCCTCAAGTACACCCTGCGCTCCGATCTGACCAACGTCAGCCAGACCATCAGCATCACGCTCGATGGCCAGACGTTTGCGAACTCCAGTGGCAAAAGCGCCAGCAAGCAGTTCACCTGGCCCGGCAACCCGCCCGGCGCGAAAATGGATGTGAAGTTCGGCGGAGAGCCGTTCCATTGGCCGTCGTTCGACGGTCTGTGGGGGACCTTCGAATTCTTCGGCGACGCCGAGGAACGCGCCGGGCACCTCGAGTGGGCGCTCAAGACCGGCAAGTCCGAACGCATGGTGACCACCGCGAGCGGGCAGCCGGTTTTGGTGCGATTCGATCTCGACATGTCCCCACCGGTCTTCCGGAAGGGGTATTTTAGCGGGTGGGCCTGCACCGCCGACGTGGCCAAATAGCCTATGCAACTGCCAGCGCGAATCGGAAAATACGAATTGGTGGAACTGCTGGGCGGTGGCATGTCTCGCGTGTACCGCGCTCGCGATACCGTGATCGGCCGCTCCGTCGTGGTCAAGATCCTGACCGAGGCGGCCGCCCAGGACTCCGAGGCCAAGGCGCGTTTCCTGCGCGAGGCCCAGGTGGCGGGCAACCTCACCCACGACAATGTCATCAGCGTCTACGATTTCGGCGAGGACCAGGGCCGGCCCTACATGGTCATGGAGTTCCTCCGCGGCGAGGACCTCCGCTCGCTCATCAAATCCGGCCGCATCGGCGACCTGAACTTCCGCCTGCGCATCGCGCTCCAACTGGCGCGCGCCCTGGAGTACATCCACTCCAACAAGATCATCCACCGCGACATCAAGCCCGAAAACATCCAGGTCACAGGCACGGGCATGGTGAAGCTGATGGATTTCGGAATCGCCAAGGCCGAGAACAGCCAGCTCACGCGGCCCGGCTTCACCCTCGGAACCCCGTTCTATATGGCGCCGGAGCAGGTGCGTGGCCAGGAAATCACCAACCGCGCCGACATCTACGCCTTCGGCGTCCTGCTGTTCGAGCTCCTCAGTGGCGTGCGCGCCATCGAGGGCGAGACCGTTGAACGCATCTTTTACGAGATTCTCTACAAGCCCCTCGATCTGACGCCGCTCGAAACGGCCGGCGTGCCGCAGCCGCTGCCCGACCTGGTGGCGGTGTGCACCTCGAAGGAACCCGCCCAGCGGCCGCAAAGCTTCGCGGAGGTCTGCGCCACCTTGGAACGGATTCTGCGGCGCCTCGAGCAGGGCCCGGTCACCCTCCCGGCCGCCTCGATTCCCAAGCCCTCGCAGACCGCCCCCACTCCGGCCACTCCTATCCCAGCGGCGTCCACTCAGCCTGCGCCCGCCCGGACTGCGCCCGCCGCTCCCACGCCACTTCCGGCGTTCGCCACTCCCACGTCCCGCAAGCGCTCCGACCTCCTGATCGTAGTGGCCGCCGCCGCGGTCGTGCTGCTCCTGGTGCTCTTCTGGCTCTACCTGCGCAGCTCCGGCTCCGGTTCCGCGGCCTTGCACTCCATCTTGACCACGCCCACCGGTGAGATGGTGCTGGTTCCCGGCGGGCCGTTCCTGTCCGGAAGCGAAAGGGAAAGCGTCGAGGTGGGCGCGTTCTATATCGACAAGACCGAGGTCACCAACGCCTCCTACCGGCGTTTCTGTAGCGAGCGGGGCCGCACCCTCCCGGAGTCCTTTCCCCCCGGCCGGCCGGATTACCCGATGGTCAACGTGTCCTACTTCGAGGCGCACTCGTTCGCGCACTGGGCAGGAAAGCGCCTGCCTACGGCCGTCGAGTGGGAGAAGGCCGCTCGCGGCACCGACGGCCGCGCCTTTCCGTGGGGCGACGCGCCTGACGCCTCGCGCGCCAACGTCCGCGACGACGCGCAGCACCACGAGCCAAAGTTGATGCTCGCCGCCTCCATGCCGCAGGGAGCGAGTCCGTACCAGGCGCTCAACATGGCCGGCAACGTCTGGGAGTTCGTCAGCGAACAGGTCGAGCCCACGCCGGCCGCACTTCAGGCCTTCGCGCATCTGCTCGACCCGCCGCCCACCGCCGACGAGCAGTGGTGCGGCATCCGCGGCGGCTCCTACGACCTCCCGCTGCTGAACGAGGCCCTCTGGGACGACAACATTATCCCTGCCCGGCATCGCTCTTATAACATCGGTTTCCGCTGCGCCAAAGACGCGCAATGACGCCCCGCGCCGCGTTCGCCGGAGGGATCTTCGCCGCCGGCCTGGCCGGATCGGTCGCCGCGCTGGTCATCTTCGCCTGGCTTGCCGGGCACGTCGCACGCGGCGCGGCCTTCGCTTTCGACGGAGCGGTCCGCGCTGGTGTTCACCGCCACGCCTCGCCCGGCCTCACCCAGTTGATGCGCCTGGCAAGCGAACTCGGATCGGTTGTGCCGCTGTTCCTGATTTGCGCTCTCACCTTTCTGGCGCTGCTAGCGGCGCACTCCCAGCGCGCGGCGCTCTTCTTCGCGCTCACCATGATCGGCGCGGTGCTCCTCGACGCCACACTCAAGCTGACCTTTCACCGCCCGCGTCCGGCCCCCTTCTTCGGCATCCAGGCACCGAATTCCTACAGCTTCCCGAGCGGGCACGCGCTTCTGCTCGCCTGTTACTGCGGAATCGTCGCGGCGTTCGCCACGGCCCGCATCCGCGGCCGCGCGGCCCGAGCCCTGATCTGGTTCGCCGCTGCAGTGGTCGCGGGCCTGGTTGGCTACTCCCGGATCTACCTGGGCGTGCACTACCCCAGCGACGTGATCGGAGGTTATGCCGCTGCCATCATCTGGGTCACCGCCGCAGCCCACGCAGATCGCCTATGGAAGCGGAGGAGCGGCGTCGTCGCCCTGCTTGTTCTCCTGCTCTGCTCCGGGCTGCCGGCCGCGACGTCGCCACGCGTCGATCGCGTCGAAGTGTTCAAGCAAAGGCACGAGCTGCTTCTGCTGAAGGACGGCAAGATCGTCAAGACCTACAAAGTGGCTCTGGGCCCTTATTCCATGGGCAGGAAAGAGCGTCGGGGCGATGGCAGAACGCCCGAGGGCAATTACATCCTCGACCGGCGAAATCCTCACAGCAAGTTCCACCGCTCCATCCACATCTCCTACCCCAACGCTGAAGACATCAAGCGCGCTCGAGGGCTGGGAGTGCCCGCGGGAGGCGACATCTTCCTCCACGGCCTGCCCAACGGTCAGGGCTTTTTCGGGGCCGCTCACCGCCAAACGGATTGGACCGCAGGCTGCATCGCCGTTACCAACGAAGAGATCGACGAGATCTGGGACCTGGTCGCAGACGGCACCCCGATCGTGATCCACCCATGACCCCAGCACCGAGCGGGGCTGAAGCCCGCCCTCCATGGAAACCGCGCGCGTCAGCAAGCGGACGCCGCCAGCCGCACGCTACAATACCCGCTGGAGCCTGCCGGATGGGCAGTCGCCCCTTCGGGGGAGGAAAGTCCGGTCTCCATAGGGCAGCGTGCCGGCTAACGGCCGGGGGGATTCGCTCAAAGCGGATTTTACGGAAAGTGCCACAGAAAATATACCGCCCGGCAACGGGTAAGGGTGAAAAGGTGCGGTAAGAGCGCACCGCGGCCGGAGCAATCCGGCTGGCAGGGCAAACCCCACGCGGAGCAAGACCAAATAGGGGGGGAGGAGCGGCCCGCTCCGTTCGACTCCCGGGTAGGTCGCTAGAGCCTGGCAGCAATGCCCGGCCCAGACGAATGACTGTCGCCCGCAAGGGAACAGAAACCGGCTTACAGTCGGGCAGGCTCCATTTATCTATCAGCCATCAGCTCTCGGCGCCGGGAGCTCGCGGAGGTTGCACGGGTACGACGCCTGGGCGCGACTCACCTCGGTCAGGTCAACCTCGATGCTGCGGAGGGGGCTCTGAGCGCTCGTCTCGGCGATCAAGTTGCCAGAAGGCGCGAACGCAAAGCCCCCACCTCCGAAGCCGATCTCTCCACCGACTCGATTCGACGAGACCACGTAGCACCCAGAGACGATGGCGGCCATCGCAGCCGCTGTCTTCCAGCGGGTGTGGGAAGAGCCGGTCGCCCGGGGGACGGCGATCACGTTCGCCCCGCGCCGGCGGTAGTGTCGCGCCCACTCATTGAACATCAACTCGCTGCAGAGGAGCACGCCCACGACGAGTTCGCCCACCGGCACCGGCTCGAAGCCGGAACGAGTCGTGGAGAACCATCGGGCTTCGTAGAAACCGGGCTCATCCGGAAAGTAGTGTTTCTGGTGGACGAAGCGGGAACCATCTGGCTCGACGAGCGAGGCCTCGTTGACCAGCCGGCCTTCCGAGAGGATGGGGGCGGAGGTCATCACCGCGCGGGCTCCTAACGCGTGGAGGGCAGCGACGCCGTCCCTGTGCAACTCGACGCTCGCCGCGGCGCGCGCCGGATCCACCTCGGGGGTTGCTGCGAGCCAGGATCCGAACGGAAGCTCGTTCATGACCATCAGGTCAGGGGATTCGGCCGCGACGCGCTCGGAGAAGCGGGCCCAGCTTGCGTCTCCGGGTATGGTCCCGTCGGGCAACTCGCAGAAGGCGATACGCATGAGTGGAGTCTACAACAGAAGGGTGCGGCCGCGAGGGGAGAGTCAATCGCCGACGATCGCGAGCCAGCTGGAGCACCAAGTCCAGCTGGCTCGCGATCTGAACTGCTTTCCGCCGGCCGATCCTAATGGCTGGCGGGCAGCGTTCCGGCTAAGAAGACCGGAGTCCACGTGGCCCCGCCGCCCTGCAACTGGCCGGCGCTCCGCAACACCTTAAACGCCACCGCCTGCCCCGGCTTCAGCGTCCCCGCGATCTTCTTAACGTCCGCCGGCGAGCTGATCGGCTGCCGGTCGATGGCCATCAGCACGTCGCCGTGCTGCAGCCCGATGTCCTCGCCAAACGAGTTGCTCTCCACATCGGTCACCAGCACCCCGCCGCTTGCGGTGAAGTTCATCGAATCCCGGTCCTCCGCCCGCAGCGCGCGCACCGAGATGCCGAACTTCACGCTCTGACTCTGCTCGCCGCCTTCCGCGCTCTCCGGCGGAGCGGCCCCTTCGCCCGTGTTGCCTGCAATGATGTTCGCGCGGTCCGCCACCTCGATGGTCAGGTCTAGCGTCTTGTCGCCGCGCAGCACGGTGATGGGGACCTTCGAGCCCACCGGCGTTTCGGAAACCAGCGCCACCAGTTCGTCGCCGTTCGCCACCGGCTTGCCGTTGAACGACTTCACGATGTCGCCTTCCTTCAAGCCCGCCTTGAACGCTGGAGTGCCAGCCGTCACCTGGCTCACAAACACGCCCGACGTGGTGCCGTAAGCCTTCAACAGCTCCGGGTTCTGCTGGCGCTGGAACAGAATGCCGATCGCTCCGCGCGAAACCTTCCCGGTCTTGATGATCTGGTTGTACGCGCTCACCGCCATATTGATCGGCAGCGCGAAACCTACGCCGTCGCTCGCTCCGGAATTGGTGGCGATCATGGTGTTCACTCCCACCACTTGCCCCTTGATATCGAGCAGCGGGCCGCCGCTATTGCCGGGATTGATGGCTGCATCGGTCTGCAGGAAGCGCTGGAGCTGATGTCCCTGCGAGCCCAGGTCGCGCCCCTTGGCGCTGATGATGCCGGCCGTCACCGTCTCGTCGAGTCCGAACGGCGAGCCGATCGCCACCGCCCAATCGCCCACCTGCATCGAATCGGAGTTGCCGATCTTCACCGCATCGAGGGCATGGCCGACATCGATCTTGATGACGGCCAGGTCGAGCTCTGGATCCGTGCCGATCACCTTGGCCGTGTACTGGGTCGTGTCGCCGTGCAACTGCACCTGGACCTTCGAAGCTCCGTCAACCACGTGATTGTTGGTCAGGATGTACCCGTGGCTGTCCACGACGAATCCCGAGCCGGTGCCCTGGCTCTTGAACGGCCGCTGCGGCCCTTGCTGGTTGTCGCCGCCGAAAGGATCGCCGCCGAAGAAGCGCCGGAAGAAGTCATCTGGGTCCGCTCCCTGTTGGCCTCCGTGCGGGCTGCGCCGCTGGACCATCTTCTGCTCGATGGTGCTGGTCACCTGCACCACGGAGGGTTCCACTTCCTTGGCCAGTTTCGAGAATGCATTCGAAAGCTGGACCGGGTCGGGAATGCTCAGCGGAGTCGCATCCGGCGCGACGGCTGCCGAGGCCTTGACGGCCTTCACTCCTTGGCTGAGCGCAACTCCCGCTGCGAGTCCCACGATCAAAATCAGGAGCGCAAGGCTCCTCTGAGTCTTCAGAATCTTCATACCGTCCTCTTCCCTAGTCCTGTTCCCCAAATCTAAGTGCGGTTCACTGCCTGAGCGGGGATCGCGTGCACCCAGAGTATCCGGATCCATCCGGCATCCCCGCCGTCAACGTAGACCACGTACAGCACCATCGCGGGCGCAGGCGCCACGCGGAGCGGCGCCGTGCTTCCAGCCGGAGCCGCAGGAACCTGCGCGGCACTCCGGGCCATCACCGTAGCCAGTGGAGCGGTGCTTCCCGCCTCGATAGCCGCGGCCGGAGGCGTGCTTCCCGTCACAGCCATCGCAAGCTGAGCCGTGCCCTGCTCCGCCGCCGCATGCGAAGCGTGCGCCCTCGCCCTGCGCGACCTCACCGCCTTAATCGGCAGCGCCGGTCGAGCCGCAGCCGCGGAGAGCGCCGGTGCCACGGCCGCCGCCCGGGCAATCGCCACAGGGCGAACCGGCAACGCCACCGACACGGGCGCCAGTGGAGCCGCCGCGAATACCGCCACAGCCAGCGTCGCTGCTGCTGCCGTCAGAGCGCTTCTCGATGACCGCCGCCTGCGGTCGCGCCCGCCCTCGAGCAGCGCTTCCACGCGAATCGAAAGCTGGGGCCTGCGCGCCAGCGCTCCCGGAGCCAGTTGCGGCGTCGCCCGATGGATCGCCGCCAGGCGCGTGAGGCAGGTGGCGTAAGGACGCGCCGTCCCGGCCAATCCAACAACCCAATCGTCGCAGGCGATCTCGCGTTCCAGCGTCAACCGCCGTCCGATCCAGATGACCGCCGGGTGAAAGAACAGCAGCGCCTCGACCACCTTCTGCGCCAGGTTCGTCCAATCGTCCCACCGCCGTATGTGCGCCAGCTCGTGCGTCAGCACATGGTCGAGTTCCGCTTCGGACAACTCTTCCACCAGTAACGCCGGCAGCAGCACGGCGGGCCTTACGATTCCCGCGGCGATCGGCCCGGCCACGTCGTCGGAGACCAGCACGCGAGCGCGACGGCGGCCCGGGCAGGCCCCCATGATTCCCTCAAACCGCTCCGCCACCTCGGCCGGCGCGCCCGAGGCCCGCCGCTTCAACCCGCCGAGCGCCACCAGTCCCCAGCCAACGCGCGCCATCAGAACCAGGCTCCCCAGCGCCCACGCCCCCAGCGCCCAGAACAGCCACGTCCCCGCGGTCAGCGTCAGTAGAGCGCCGCTATGCCCGGCCCCGCCTGCGGTCAATGCGGGCGCGCCCAACCGTGGTAACCAACCTTGCGCCACCGGCAGTGCCGCGACGAAGACCAGCGCCAGGCCACATAGCGCGTACCGCGTGGCCGCCGCGGCCCTCGGCGTCAGGCGCAGAATCAGCCACAGCAGAACCGACAGAGCCAGACCCTCGATGACCCCGTTCGCGACCGACCCGGCAATTTCCGCCCAGACCCAAGCCGTCATCGTTTCCTCACTCCTTGTTTCCTCACTCCTTGCCGATCAAACCGCGCAGGCGCTCGATCTCTCCCTCGTCGATAGCTTCGTCATGCAAGAGGTTTAGCACCAGCAGTTCCGGAGAATCGTTAAAGAAGCGGTTGAGTAGCTGCCGGACCGCCGTCCGGCTAGCCTCTCCGCGATCCACCACGGGTTGATAGACGAAGGCTCGCCCATCTTTGGTATGCTGCACATACCCTTTTCGTTCCAGGATTCGCATCAGCGTCAGGACGGTGTTGTACGCGATCGCCCTGTCCTTCGACAGTCCCTCCGCCACCTCGCCCACCGTGGCCACGCCCTTGTCCCACAGCACTTCCATGATGGGGAGTTCCGCTTCGGTCAATGTCGTTGATTTCTTCCTGGCCACCTTCGCCCCTCAACTCTTAAGCATTTAGTACTTCCAATTCCTTTGTAACCCAGACCTGTCGTTCTTGTCAACTAATTTTTTAAGAGATGGTGCGGCGAGGGGTTACCGGTCTTTCCGCAGCCTGAAGTTAACCTCTACGTTGGCAAAGACAGCGACTGGCTTGCCGCCCTTCATGGCCGGGCTGAAGCGCCACTGTTTCACGGCCTCCATGGCTTCTTCATCCAAGCCCAGGCCGAGCGACCTGACTACCTTCACATTCGTCGGCAGGCCGGCCTGATCGATGACGATCTGGACCACAACGGTGCCTTGGAGCTTCGCCTTACGCGCCTGCTTCGAGTATTCCGGCTCGACTCTTTTGATGGCTGCGGGGGCCGAGACCTCTCCGCCGATTCTGAAAACGCCCGCGGGAGTCGAGGCGCCCGCGCCGGTCCCCGCGCCGGTCCCGTCGGGCACGCCCAAATCGTTGCCAAGGATCCGGGCCAGCCTAGCCAGAGTTGCTCTGGCACTCGTGCTTCCGGCGTCCGCGGCTCTGCGATACCACCTGATCGCCTGAGCGCTATCCTGCGGCACTCCTCGCCCGGCCTCGTACATCAGGCCAAGACCGTTCATCCCCAACTCAGAACCCATCTCGGCGGACTTGCGAAACCAGTCGACGGCCTGGGCGTCATCCTTCGCTACTCCCAGACCTTCCTTGTACGCCCAGCCGAGATTGAACATACCGTCCGGGTCACCCGTCTCCGCGGCTTTGCGGAACCACACTAGGGCTTGTGCATTGTCCTGTGGCATTCCTTGCCCACTCCGGCATAGCCGGCCAATGGTGGTCATCCCCGTGAGGTCGCCCGCCTCGGCGGCCTTGCGGAACCAGACAACCGCCTGGTCGAAATCCTTCGCCACTCCTCGCCCGGTCGCATACATCACGCCCACCCGGAACATCCCGGCGGGGTCGCCCTTCCGGGCGGACTTTCGGTACCATGCGAGGGCTTCGGCATCATCTCTGGTCAGGCCCAGTCCATACTCGTACATTCCTCCCAGCAGGGTCATCGCGTCGGCGCGTCCGCCGTCTGCCAATTGCCGGTAGAGAGGCGCCGCGGCCCCATAGTCGTGCCTGGCATAGGCGGCGTCGGCGCGCTTCGCGATGTCGTCCAAGTCCAGCGTCTGCGCGACGGCGACTGGGGCCGTGATAGCGAAGAACAAACCGAGCGACACAC
This sequence comes from Bryobacterales bacterium, assembly GCA_963841635.1. Lineage (GTDB taxonomy): Bacteria > Acidobacteriota > Terriglobia > Bryobacterales > Bryobacteraceae > DASWZN01. The sequence continues at coordinate 3,106,112 of CAWJDO010000002.1, read as the reverse complement.
GAGTCCGCTTCAGCCGCCCGAACATAATTGGCCTCCAATCCAGGACTAATTCTACATCCGCTCTAGCCGATCAGGATGCGTTTGAGCAGATCGTGCATGCGCCCGTATGGCGGCCTCAGGAAGCGGCTCAGGCCGGGCGATCTGCGGCGGAATACCGGCTTGAGTTTGCTGAACGTGTCGAAACCATCCTTCCCGTGATAGTGCCCCATGCCGCTTGCTCCGATGCCGCCGAACGGCAGATCTTCCGCGGCGATCTGCATGAGGGTGTCGTTCACGCATGCGGCGCCCGAGACGGTCCGCGTCAGCACGCTATCCACCGTGCGGCCCGACTTCGTGAACAGGTACAGCGCCAGCGGCCGCCCGCGATCGTTCACGTACGCGATCGCTTCCTCGAACGTGTCGTACGGCTTCACCGGCAGCAGGGGACCGAAAACCTCCTCGCGCATCACGGTGAGATCGTCCGGCGGATTGACAATCAGCGTGGGCGGCATGCGCCTCGACCCCGGCTCGGCGTCGGGCCCGATCGTCACAACCCGCACGCCCCGAGCCCGTGCCTCCTCGACATACCCGCGCAGCCGCGCCAGGTGGCGTTCGTTGATGACCGCCGTGTACTGCGGATTGCGCGCCGCCTGCGGCCAGTAGCGCTCCACGTGCATGCGCATGCTTTCGACGAAAGCCTCCAGGCGCTCGCGCGGCACCAGTGCGTAATCCGGCGCGATGCACGTCTGTCCGGCATTCAGCAGCCGGCCAAACGCGATGTCGGCGGCAGCGGACCCGATGTCGGCGTCGGGCGCCACAATCGCCGGCGATTTGCCTCCCAACTCAAGAGTCACCGGCGTCAGGTTCTCCGCCGCCGTGCGCATCACCTCGCGTCCCACCGCGGTCGAGCCTGTGAACAGCAGATGATCGAACGGCCGCGACGCGAACTCGCGGCCGACCTGGGCATCGCCCGTCACCACCGTCACCTGATCGGCCGGGAAAGCCGCGGCAATGAGCTTCTGCAGGCGGTCCGAAGTAGCAGGCGTGAATTCGGACACCTTCACCATCGCGCGATTGCCCGCGGCCAGCGCCCCGGCCAGCGGCGGCACGGTCGTGATGATCGGGTAATTCCAGGGCGCGATGATCCCTACAACGCCCACCGGCTGCGGCATCACCCACGCCCGCGCCGGCTGCAGCGCCCAGCCGAGATGGCGCGGCCGCGCGGCCATCCAACTCTTCACGTGCTTCCGCGCGTGGCGCACGGCCCCGAGCGACACGAACAGCTCGGAAAACAGCACCTCCTGCTTCGACCGCCCGCCGAAGTCCGCCTCCAGCGCGCGCGCGATGGCGTCCTCGGAATCGAGCAGCATTCGCTCCAGGCGCTCGAGCCGCTCGCGGCGATCCCGGCAACTGGGGTAAGGATCGAGGCGAAACGCCGACTTCTGTGCCGCGAGGATGCTCTCGAGAGAAGGCGTCACAGCGCCTGCGCCCGCAAGCGCAGCGTGCCGCCCACCCAGGCGCACGGCACCGCGGTTGCGACCAGCGCGAGAGGATACCAGTGCGGCCCGAGGGCCGGCCCGCCGTTCCATGTCGCCACAGCGCCCGCGATGCAAGCGATGAGGCCTATGAAACCGAGCACCATGGCATGCGCCAGCGGCCGGTCAGGCGCCAGCCGGGCCGTGATGTAGGCCCCCGCCACGCCGTAAACACAGCGATAGGCCGTGGCAAGCAGCAGGAGGCTGTCGGCCATCCGCTGGCCGAGCGGCGGGAAGATGCCCGCCGCCCGCAACAGCCCATCGGTGCCGACCGAGAGAACGATGCCTGCGAGCGCGCCCGCCAGCACCGCGCCGATCCGACGGAGGATGCGTCCATCCGCCATTTCTCAGGCTCCCAGCGTCGTCAACAACTCCGCCAGCCGGTCGTAGCCCATCGCCACGCCTTGCTCCATCGGCGTCTTGAGGACGGCGTCGCGCGCCTCCCTCGATTCGTAAAGCACGGTGAGAGTGAGCGTCGTTTTGCCGTCCCGCTCCTCGAGAACCTGCGTTACCACGGCCTCGCCCGGATACCAGGCCTCGTCGAATTTCTCCGTTGCGACCATTCGCTCCGGCGGCACGAACTCGCGGCAGACACCGCCCATCCCCATTTGCATGCCGTCGGGGGAGCGCCACACGTGGCGATAGGCGTCACCCACTTTCAAGGCCGGCTCGCAGACTGCCAGCGACCATCCCGGCGGTCCATAGAACCACTGCCTCAGCAGTTCCGGCTTGGTCAAGGCTTCGAAGACGAGTCGCCGTGGCGCGTCGAAAACGCGCGTCATTGCGATCTCTCGATCCGTGGGCGTCGTCACTCTCAACGTCCTCGGGTTCCTCATTGTTGGCGATCCCATTTATGCCCCCTTTTCTTGTGCTTCTTCTTCATCTCGTCCAGCACCGAGTCCAGGCGCTGAAACTGGTCCTCCCAGAACCGGCGGTAGCCTTCCAGCCATTCGGTCGCTTCTTGAAGCCGTCTGGCTTCGAGCCGGCGTGGCCGCCTCTGTGCCTCGCGGCCACCCGAAATCAGCCCCGCCCGCTCCAGCACCTTGAGGTGCCTGGAAATCGCGGGCTGGCTCATCGCGAACGGCTCGGCCAGTTCGGTCACCGACGCTTCACCCGACGCAAGCCGGGCAAGGATGGCCCGCCGCGTTGGATCGGCGAGCGCCGCGAACGTTGTATCCAGGCACTGCGTAGGTGTCATCACCACTCGGTTATATAACACCTAGATTATGCATACAACCGGGGCGCCCGTCAAGCGCGTTTTTGCTTGCGCTCGTTTTGCGCGATCCGTGCCTTCACTAACTTCTTCACCAGGGCGGCCGGAAGAGGCTTGTCCAAGGGGAAGCGAATGGTGCCCTTGGAGAGGCCGTAGCCCTCGAGGTCCTTCTTGAACGTCTCGATCAAGGCCGCGCTCATGGGGAAGAAACTGCAGTGATCCGAGAACGCGGCGTAGGCAACCAGGGCGCCCTTGTACCGGAACGCCGGCATCTGGTAGCTGATCGCCTCCGTGGCCTCCGGAGGCACCACCGACCGGATCACGCCGCGAATCCGGTTCAACGTGGTGCGCGCCGGTTCCGGAACTGCCGCGAGGTATTCGTCCACGCTAGCGGCCTTGTGCGAAGATGGACGCATGTTTCACCTGGATTCCATTCTATTCCTCACTCTGCTTGTTGCCGGTGTATCCCTTGGCGCCGAGGACGAACACCCGACGCTCGCCGCCGGCTCCGCTGCCCCGGATTTCTCGCTGCCCGGGATCGACGGGAAGACTCACACCCTGGCCGACTATTCGTCAGCCCAGGTGCTGGTGATCGTCTTCACATGTAACCACTGTCCCACGGCCCAACTCTACGAGAGCCGCATCAAGAAGCTGGCCGAGGACTACCGGGGCAAGGGCGTTACACTGATCGCCATCGAGCCCAACGATCCCGAAGCCGTCCGGCCGAGCGAGCTCGCCTGGACCGACGTCGGCGACAGCTTCGAAGACATGAAGATCCGCGCCGCGTACAGGCACTTCAACTTCCCGTATCTCTACGACGGCGCCACCCAGTCCGTGGCTCGGGCGTACGGCCCCAAGGCCACGCCGCACGTCTTCGTCTTCGACCGGCAGCGCCACCTGCGCTATGAGGGACGCGTGGACAACAGCCAGCGCGAGTCGCTCGTGAAGGTCCAGGATGCGCGCAACGCCATCGACGCGTTGCTGGCCGGGAAGCCCGTCGCGGTGCCGCACACCCCGGTCTTTGGCTGCTCGACGAAATGGAAATCGAAGCATGCGGGGCGCATGGAGGAGATGACCAAGATCGAAGCCGAGCCCGTGAAGCTCGATCCCGCCACCGCTGACGATCTCAAGAAGCTGCGCGCGAACCCGACCGGCAAGGTCCTGCTGGTGAACTTCTGGGCCACCTGGTGCGGGCCCTGCGTGAGCGAGTTCCCGGACATCGAGACCACCTACCGCATGTTCCGCGGCCGTGACTTCGACATGGTGACCGTATCGGCGAACATGCCCGACGAGCGGCCGGGCGTTCTGAAGGCGCTCGAGAAGCAGCACGCGAGCGGCCGCAACCTGCTGTTCGCCTCCGACGACACCTACGCCATGCAGGCGGCCTTCGATCCGAAGTGGGAAGCCGGCGTGCCCTTCACGGTCCTGCTCGCGCCAGACGGGAAGGTGCTTTACCAGAAGCAGGGCGAGGTGGACATCCTGGATCTGCGGCGAGCGATTCTGGCCAACCTTCCCGACTCGGACTACGTCGGTCATCGCGCCTACTGGGCTACTAAGTAGCCGTGCGGCGGCTCCTGCTCGTCGCGGCGGTTGTCTTCGTCGCGCTGCTGTCCTGGCTGGCCTTCGAGCGCGTTCGAGGCCCGGTTGCGGAGCCGATTCCATCGGTGTTGCCGCACATCGCCCGCCGTCCTCCGCCGCTCCGGCTCGCGCTGCCCGCGGCCCAGGCGGCGGTCAACCCCGGCGACGAGGTGCGGCGCCTGCACACGCGCGGGATCACCGGACGCCACGTCGGAATCGCGATCATCGACCGGCCGCTGCTCACCGAACACCGCGAGTATGCCGACCGCCTGCGGTGGTATGACGAGATCGACACCGTCCCAGGCGATCCCGCCGGATGGCACTCGACCGCGGTCGCTTCGATCGCCGCGGGCGCCACCATAGGCGTCGCACCGGAAGCCGATCTGTACTTCGTCGGGTTGGGCATGAATTGGAGCGGAGAGCCATTCGGCAGCCTGTTCGTTGCTGCGCGGCGCGCCGCGCACATCGGCCTTCCGCTGCCGCTCGCGATCCGGCGGATCCTCGAAATGAATCGGCGCCTGGAGCCGGACCGCAAGATCCGTGTCATCTCGATCTCGATCGGAGGCGGCGCGGAAGGCGCCATCGCGGAGGCTCGCCGGGCGGGCATCTTCGTGTCGGCGATTGACCTCCACCCGGCTCCCATGGGTCCCGTCACCATCGCCAGCCCGGCGGGACCCGACGCTTACACATTCCATCAGCGGCCGGCCGGCAGTTGGGCCATCGCATGGTGGGCCGGCCGCTATGCGCTCGCTTGCCAGGAAGATCCTTCCATGACCCCCGAGCGATTCCACGTACACTAGCTTGGTGCCCCCGCTCCCTCGCGGTCGCGGCTCCGTTCCGAGCCGCGCGCGCCAGCAAGCGGTAAACGAACTTCGTCGCCAGGGCACTAGCGGCGTCCGTCGCCGCGGAAGTCGCGGCCACTGTCGTGATCGCGGTCGTGGCCGCGGTCGTGGCCACGGTCATAGTCGACGCGGTATCGCGGAGCCGCCCAGTAGCCGGCGCGCCAGACGCGGCTCGGTCCGCTGTAGTCCCAGAAGCCAGCGGTCCAGGTGTATCCGGGACCGGGGCAAGGCGTGGCATACGCCACAACCGGTGGCGGCGGCGCATATCCGCCGATTCCCACGAACACCCGCGTGCCCGCGAACATCGAGCTTCCGGCGAGTAATCCAAGCACCAGCAATTTGCTTTTCATTTCTTTGTTCCTCCTCGCCATGAGGAATGCATGCTGGTTGCCAAAGCGGAATCCGCTGATTAGTCGCCAGTTAGTCGCGGCGGAGGGAACGGGCGGCGGTTGAGAAGCACCAGCGCGTTTCAAAGCGGCCATCGGCCAGGACGTGGACGCCTGCCCCACGAGCACTCACTGCCCGTGGTATTTCGCGCGGATGGCCTTGACGTTGGTGCGGGCCGGCGCCTGGTAGGGTCCCGGGAGGGCGGCGCATTGCTCGCTGAATTTCAGCGCGTCTCCATAGCGCGCGGCCTGGCCGCTTTCGGCGAGGCGAATGTTCGCCAGGCCCAGGAAAAACAGCGCCTGCGCCAGCATGTTCCGATCGCTCTCGAGGCTGGGCAGCGCGGCGCGCAGCGACTTGTCGGCCTGCGGCCATTTGTTGAGGGCCGCGTAGCTCACGCCCGCGATCCACCCGGCGCGGCCCTTGATCTGCACCTTCCAGGTCGGCCAGTCGGCATCGGGCACACCCTCCGGCTTCTGGTTGGACTCCGCGAACTGGATTGCCTGCTCGGCCGCCGCGATCGCCTTGTCCGGCGCTTTCTTTTCCATGTAGCTCTGGGCGACCGCGAGCATCATCTCCGCCGAGGCTTGTTTTTCGGCGATGCACTTCTCGGCGAACTCGAGTCCCTTCTCGCTCTGGCCGGTCTGCATATAGGCGAGGAACAGGGGCTGCGAAAGCTTGGGCGCGTACTCGCTCTGCGCGTTGCGTGTCAGGAGCGCTTCGCCCAGCTGAATTCTCGCCTTCGGGTCGGTGCTCTGGAGCAGCGCGGCGTAGAGTGCGTACTCGGTGTAGACATCGACCTGCCTGGCATAATCGACATTGCGCTTCCAGGCATCGACGTCCTCCGCGGCCTCGGGCTGGGGCGTTCGCACCATCTTGCGCGCCAGCTCGGAAGTCGTCGCCGACCACTTCAGCACCAGCGCCGGATCCTTCTTGGCCTCGGAGGCCTTGAGGCAGGCTTGCGCGGCCGGGACATCGTCGGCATCCATGGCCAGAAGCTTCTGCCCGGTTTCGAGCACCTTGTCGCTCTGGCCGGCCTTAGCGTAGGCAGCGATCAGCTGGTCGTAAATCCAGGGGATGTTCTCGTCCTTGGGGAACTGCACCGCGAACTGCTCGAGCAACGGCACCTTCTTCGCCTCGTCCGCCTCGGCCTCGATCTGCTGAAGGGCCCGGCCCTCCGGGACGTCCGGATTGATCCCTCCCAACGAATGCCGCTGCGCGAACGCCGCGGGAACAGACAGCGCTACCGCCAAGAGAACTGCTTGGATTCTAACCATTCCGTCTATTCTAGCCGAAACTCCTCACGGAATCTCCACCGACGCATTTGACGCCGCGAGCTGGTGGCCCTCCTTGTCCCGCACCACCACGCGGACCATGTAGGCGCCGACCTTCACGTCGAAATCCGTGCCCACGCTGATCCCGGTAGCCAGCCGCCGGGGCATGTTCTGGTCCAGCAGCCGCATCTCCACCAGCTTCTGCATTCCCGTGACGAAGTTCCCATTGCGATCGAACAGGGCCGCGACCACGGTCACATCGTCGCGGTTCCTGCCTTCGTCTTTTCGAAAATGAACCGCCTTCAGATCCACGTGCACGATCACTTTCAGGCGTGCGTCCTCATCGGAGGACTTGAAGAACTGCGTGCGCAGATCGATGGGAAGATCGCTGATCGGGTCCCGCGAGAACACGGCCTCTCCGATTTCACGGGACGACTGCGCGGCCTCATCCTCCGCGTGCGAGGGCGCCCAGTAGCCTTTGCGCGCGCTGATGGCGAGGCCCTTACGGTTTGCGAGCGTCACCTTGAGGCCGTGATACCTTCCGTCCGGCTTCATGTCCTGCGGGTAGAAGCCGAGGTAGTAGATGTACTCCGGAGGGGCCGACAGGCGATTGAATCCACCCAGCAGGTCGTTGTTGTTGCGGAACGACGTGCCGCCGGTTCCGCCGGCCAATTCGTCCAGGACCAGGCCTTGGACGGCGTTCGACTGGCTCTCCAGCTGATAGAGCTGTTGCTGCACGTTGGGACCGTCGTATTGCGCCGGGACGCCGTCGTTGCCCTGCGTGAGAGTGCAGCCGGGGATCTCAGGGATCGCATCGACCGTGTAGAGACCCCTCGCATCCAGGGTATTGATAATGACATTCACGCGCGCCGCGCGCTCAATCACCTGCGTCATGTCGGAGCGGAGGTCATCGGCCAGATAGAACCCAGGCGAAACGAGGATGATGCTGCGATCTCCCGGCATGGCGCCCATGCGGCTGGCCAAGGTTTTCAACATCAGGAGCGCGCTGCGGGTCTGCTGAGCGCCCTCGCTCACGATCTGGTTTGCCGTGGCCTGCGCCGCGGACGCCGCCATCGCCATAACGCCCTGTCCGCTGAGGTTCAAGCAGCTGATCGTCTCTCCGATCGCCACCACGACCGCCGGAAGCGGGACGGTCAGGTTCGGATCGCCGGACCGTACGATCTGGTCCGCCACAAAGTAAGAAATGGGTGGCACGTAATGGGGATGCGGCACGGGAATGATCTTCAGCATCGCCGCGCGAAGGAGGGCCACGTCATCGGTGAACTCAATGGTGACGTGGCCGGAGAGCGTGTAGATGGCAGCGCGGTCCGTGGGGCGCAGCGCCTGCTCCATGTGCTTGGTTGCAGCCTGGCGGGCCTGCAGCAGGTCGCCCGCCTCCAGGTGGAGATCGTCGAAGATGTAGGCGATGAACCGGGTCGGCAGCACCGTCGGAGGCTTGGCCGGTTCGCCGGGCTTCGAGGCTTCCTCGGGGTCCATTGGGACCGGCGTGGCTTCGGGCGCAGGCGTCGGCTTCGGCAGCGCACTTCCTTCGGCGGAGAACTGGGCCACGAACTGCGACTTCCCTCTATCGAAGAGCTGGAAGTCTTCCTTGCGCAGCCCGCCCACCGCCTTTCCGGACTTGTCCCGAACTACCACGGGCACCCGCACCAGGCTCACGCGCGACTGAAAGGTGGGTGCCTCGTCACGCGTGGTCACCTCGGCGGCGTTGGCTGGGGCCGGCGTCGGTGCCGGCGTCTGCCCCGCCATCACTGCAACGAACAAGCCAAGAACGAAAACGCTCGGCCACGAATGAACGGGGATAAACACGAATGACTTATGTCCTTCCCATTCGTGTTCATTCGTGTTCATTCGTGGCCAGTAATGTTCTACCGGGGTTTACGGTTCGAGGTCGAAGTCGGCCGTCCGCAACAGAGTCTCATGCCCGGTCGAATCCATCGCCTTGAGCTCGGCCCGGTAGGATCCGGGAGGGAGCGACGCGGTCGGCAGTTTGAGGCCGACCGGAATTACGGGACTGCCGGCCCGGATCGCGGCCGCGATGCTGAACAGCCCCCGGTCTTCCGCTACCTTCCCCGTCTTGCGGTCGAGCACGCGAAATTGGATTCCCACCTGCGGCGGATTCGGATCGGCCAGGAGCGGCTCGTAAACCTCCACGTAGAGGACGCCCAAGTCGGTCTTCTTCAGCCGATTGGTGGAGGAGGGAGTGATCTGCATGCCCTCGGCAACCAGCGGCGTGCGGCCTTGCAACATGGCGGCGTCGAGCCCCTCCGACTGATCCAGCCGATGGATGCTGGTGCTGAAAGCCACGCCGCTCAGGCTGAACTGCTTGCCGTCCCACGGATCGACCACCAGCGGCGCTTCGAGTTTCCCGAACTTGCCTCCCATATTGAAAACGAGCTTGAAGGTGTAAGAGCCGGCCGCCACGTCGAACTCGTTCTCGTAGTGCATCGGCTTCTGCGTGAATTTCTCCAATTCCTTCTTGTTCTCGAAATCGAGTTTGATGGTGTCGCTGAAGCGCGCCGCGGCCTTCCCGTCCGCCTTGTACGCGACGCCGAGGATGTTCACCTCGGCATGCAGCTTGCCGTTGACCTTCTGTGCCTTGAGATCGGCGGCCGGAACGTCCATGGCGACATTGACTCTCGCGGTGTTCGGCGACACATAGAAAAACGGGTCCGCGAGCGAACCGGTAATCTCACCGGGGCCCTCGACCGCGGCGCGATTCTCGAGGTCCTTTTCGATTGAGCTGCCGGCCAGCAGGTCCTGGGGCGGTGTGTTGCAATAGGCCGAGCGGGAGCGGAGGGTCACACCGCCGCGACCCACCTTCACGCGCAGCGAGTGGCAACTGCCCGCGTCCGTCTGGGCCGGGGTGTAGCCGATGAGGTAATACTGATCCAGGTCTCTGGCGATCTTCTGAAGGGCGCCCAGCACGTCGTTCGAATTCGCGATCACGAAGCCTCCGGTGCCCTCGGCCAGCATATACATCACCTGTTGATTGTTCGCGACGTTGGGGATCTGAGGGATCAGCATGGCCGACCGATTGAAGAGAACCTGGTTGTTCAGGCCGGTCGGGTTGTAGTAGCCACCACCGGTGCCGCCGCCCCTGTTGCCACCGGTGTTCCCTCCCCCGGTGGTTCCTCCGCCGCGAGTCCCCCCACCGGGTGTTCCGCCGCCGCGAGTCCCGCCGCCAGGATTACCACCGCCAGGGCTGCCACCGCGAGTACCGCCGCCCGGATTCCCACCCGGATTCCCGCCCGGGTTCCCGCCTGGGTTCCCCCCGCCGCCACCGCGGGCACCACCGCCGCCACCTCCGGGTGAGCCGCCGCCTCCGCCACCAGGGCGCTGCGCGAACGCGACGACAGGTTCCAGACCGAACGCCGCCATCTGCAGGAACGGCCGCCCTCCTCCCTCAAACGGTGAAAAGCCCGCCGGAGGAACCAGAGAGGCACCGGAAGCCACCAGGCCGCGCGCGTCTATGGGGTAGACGGCGACGTTGGCCTTGTTGCACTCACTGATGGTGGCCTTCACCTCGGAGTACTGCTCGGCGCGCAAGGGGAAGCCGGAGGTCAGCCACACCAGAGTCTTGCGGCCGGGGACTCCCGCCAGGTTCTTCGCGAGTTGCCGAAGCGCGATCAGGTCGCTGCGCACGCCAAATTCGGCCGCGGTTGCGGCAAGCCCGAAAGACGGCATACCGGCGGGGCCCGAGACGGTCTCCACGTTGGGCGAGACCGTGGATGTCTGCGCGCCGCTTACAGCCCGGGTCAGCCGCTCCGCGTCCGCGGTGAAGTTCTGAGCAATGCGGACGGTCCCGCTGAAATTGACCACCGCCATGAGCCGATTTGGACCGGCATTCGCCTGGATGAACTGCGCGGCGGCGCGCCGCGCGTTGACCTGGTCCGACAGGGTCATGGTGGAGTTGTCGAAGAAGAGCACCAGGTAGCGCAGCGAACTCGCCGCGGACGCGCCCGCTCCCTCGAGCGAGAAGCTCTTGATTTCCTGCTCCTTGTCGTCCTCCCAAACCCGAAAGTCTCCGGCGGTGAGGTCGCGGACATAATTGCCCTTCTTATCCGCCGCCACCACGTCCACCAGGACCATCCGCGTCTCCACCCGGATCACAGTGTTGGAGTTCGCCGGAGGCGCGGAGCTCGCTGGCTGGCCCTGGGCCAGGACGCCAGCCCCGAATAGCACCGCGATGAGGCTCGCGATCGAGAAAGCCCGCACGTTTGTACCCTCCTCGGCATGCATTGCCGCGCTGCTTGGACGCTAAGATCTGCGTCCAGGTTACCGCACATCGCCGGGCGGCCGATTTTATGCGGCGCAAGGGTCCGGGATTGCGTAAAATCAGGCGAGGGGTGTTTATGCGGCAGGGGAAATACAGACCACCAGCCAGGCGGCAGGCCCAGCCGGAGCCGGCCTTGCGATGGGTCGATCTGAATTCGGCGACCGCCGTCGAGATAGAGAAGCTGCCAGGGGTGAATCTCATTACCGCGGAGGCCATTGTCGCGCGCCGGCCGCTGCGCGGTTGGGACGACTTACGCGGATTGCCCGGCGTCTCCGAGGGCCTGATCAAGCAGCTGCGATCGACAGGCGCCCGGATTGCTCCCGCCGCGCGGCCGGCCGGCAACCTGTAGATCGGACCTACGGGCGAGCAGCACCGAACCGCGCGCGTCAGCAAGCGGGCTTCCCGGGGGTCCGACCTACTCGCCGACCTTGAACTCGCCTCGAAGGCCGCCGCTGGAGTCCGGCGCGATCCACACCTGAAACTGTCCCGGCTCGGTGACGAGCTGCATGCGCGTGTTGTGGAACGACAAGTCCGCCATCGCGAGCGTGAACGCGACGCTCCGCTTTTCGCCGGGCTTCAGGCGGACCCGCCGGAAACCTTTCAGCTCCCTCACCGGGCGGCTGACGCTGGCGGCGAGATCCCGCACATAAAGCTGAACCACTTCCTCGGCTTCGTACCGGCCGGTGTTGGCCACATCGGCCGTAACCGTCAACTGGCCGCCCATTCGGATTTCCGGTGCGGAGAGGCGCAGGTTCGAATACTCGAACGTGGTATAGGAGAGCCCGAAACCGAAGGGATACTCGGGCGTGAAATCGACATCGATGGACTTCGAGACGAAGCCGCGGGGGCTGATCGGAGTCCCGGGCGGTATTCCGAGATCTTTCGGGGTGGGCGGCCGCCCCGTATTCAGGTGGGCGTAATAGAGCGGAACCTGGCCAACAGTCCTCGGAAAGGTCGCTGTCAGTTTTCCGGACGGCACGGCGTCCCCGAATAGCAGGTCGGCGACGGCCGGCCCGCCCATGGTGCCGGGATTCCAAACGTAGAGCACCGCCTTCGCCTCCGCTGCGGTGTCCTCAAAAGTGAGCGGCCGGCCTGCCTCGATCACCGCGATGACCGGCTTGCCGGCCGCGGCAACCTCATGGGCCAGGGCGGCCTGGGCGCCAGGGAGGTCGAGGAACGCGCGCGACCGGGCCTCGCCATCCATGTTCCAATCCTCGCCAATGAAAAGCAGCACGGCGTCGGCGGCGCGGGCCGCTTCGACCGCCGCGGGGAACCCGTCCCGGCTGGTATCGCGCGGCGTCTCCAGTCCCGGCGCGTAGAGCACGCGTTCGGCGCCCAACTTCTCTTTGAGCGCTGCGAGGAACGTGCGCACGTCCCCGCTCACGCCGTCGATGGTCCAGCAGCCCATCTGATCGCGGGGACTGTCGGCCAGCGGCCCGATCACGGCGAGCTTGCCGATCGACTTCGCCAGCGGCAGCGCTCCTCCATCGTTCTTGAGCAGCACGGCGCTCTCGGCGGCCAGCTTCCTGGCGACTTCGAGCGACTCCGGCGCGAGTAGCGCCGAGGCATCCGCGGCCGCGGGGACGGGCTTGTCGAAGAGCCCCAGACGGAACTTGATGCGCAGGATGTTGCGGACGGCTTCGTCGATGAGCTTGACGTCCACCTTGCCGGCTCCAACCAGCTCCTTCAGGTGATCGTAGTAATCGCTGGTCCCCATCTCCATGTCGAGGCCGGCGCGCACGCCCTTGAAAGCCGCCTCGCTGTGATCCGCGGCATACCCATGCACGACCATTTCGCCCACCGAGTTGTAGTCGCTCACCACGAATCCGTCGAACTTCCACTCGCCGCGCAGAATCCGGCGCAGCGTGAACTCGTTGCCGGTTGCCGGAACCCCGTCGAGGTCCTCGAACGCGCTCATGAACGTGGCGACACCGGCGTCGCGGGCGGCGTGGAAGGGCGGCAGGTAGACATCGCGCAGCAGGATTTCCGGAATCCACGCGCTGTTGTAGTCGCGCCCGCCCTCCACCGCGCCGTAGCCCACATAGTGCTTGGCGCAGGCCGCGATGGAGCCGGGGGCGTCGAGCGCGGAGCCCTGAAAGCCGCGAACCATCGCCGCCGCGAACGCGCTGGCGAGGTACGGGTCTTCGCCCATCCCTTCCGAAATGCGGCCCCAGCGCGGATCGCGGGCGATGTCGATCATGGGGGCGAAGGTCCACTGAATGCCCACCGAGGAAGCTTCTCGCGCGGCGACGCGGGCGCCCTGTTCGACGAGGTCCGGGTCCCAGGTGGCGGCCTGCCCCAGCGGGATGGGAAGCATGGTGCGATACCCGTGGATGACGTCCCGCCCGAACAGCAGCGGGATCCCGAGACGGCTTTCCTTGAGCGCGATACGCTGCGCCTCGGCGCGGTCTTCGAACTTGATGGTGTTCAGGAACGAGCCCCAGCGGCCTTCGCGAATCTGCTGGCGGCTGCGTTCGGACACCGGGCTGCCCAGAGCCGTGCCCTGGGACATCTGCCCGATCTTCTCGTCGAGCGTCATGCGTGCCAGCAGCTGGTCGATGCGAGCCTCGACGCCGGCCGGCGGGGCCGCGGAGAGCGCGCAGCAAAGAGAAAAGGAACAACAAAGACGTTTATGAAGCGACATGATAAGGCCCGACTCCAGCGTAGCGCGCCGGGAGGCTTGATTCCCCGTCCACGCCGTGGTGGAATGACCCGAATGGACACTCCGCAACCGCGCTTTTGGGGGCTGGCCGCCCGGACCATGGTGGCGCACACCATCACCTACATCTTCATGGGAGCGCTTGCCGCTTCCTTTCTGGACTACAAGGCCGCGTTCGCCCGACCGGAGCTGGCCTGCTGGATGCGCCAGTTCAATGACCGATGGCTTATGGCCGGGCCCTTGTTGCAGCCCATCCGCGGCTTGATTTTCGCCCTGGTCTTCTACCCGCTGCGAGAAAGCCTGTTCGGAAAGAAGAACGGCTGGCTGGTGATGGCGTGGATGCTGGTGGCGCTCGGCATCCTCTCGACCTTCGGGCCGGCGCCCGGATCGGTCGAGGGAATGATCTACACCCGCCTGCCGATTCTGGGCCAGATGACAGGCTGGCTCGAGGTGGTGCCCCAGGCGTTCCTGCTCTCCGCGCTGCTCTACTACTGGGTCAACCGGCCCGAAAAGAAGTGGCTCAACTGGACTCTGGGGGTCGTGTTCTCGCTCGCGATGCTCATGATCGTCATGGGACTCATGGTGCAAAAAACCCATTGATGTCCGGGATCATGGAACCGTCACCGCGCCATTCTGCGCGGTAATCTCCTGCGCCTCGGCGTCACGCGCCACCAGCCGCACCAGGTAGGTGCCGGGCTTCACGTCGAAAGTGGTCTTTATCGTAATCGGCGGGTCGTGCTCGATCCGCTGCACGCTCTCGTCCTTTAGCCGCAGTTGCAGGATCTTCTCCGCGCCAACCAGGAAGTTACCGTTGTTGTCGAACAGCGACGCGACGATGGTCACGTCGTTTCGATTGCGATCGTCGGCCTTGCGCAGGCGAAGCAGCTTGAGATCCACGCTCGTTAGCACGTCGAGTTTCGGCCCCACCACTTGCGTGTGCATCTCAACCGGAAGACTGTGAATCTCGTCGTTCGAGAACACCGCATTCTCGATCTCCTGCTTGGAGGCGGCCAGCGGATCGTCCGCCCGTTTCGGCGCCCAGTATCCGCGCCGCGCCTGCACGGCGAGCTTCTTGCTGGAATCAAGGCTCACCTTGAGTGGATGGAAGCTGCCGTCGATCTTCAAATTCTGCGGCTCGAACGCCAGCACGTAGAGGTACTCGGGTGTCTCCGCCGCCTTCCGTACCCCACCGTAAAAATCATTAGTGAGGTTGACTGTTCCGCCGGTTCCCTCGGCCAGAGCGATCAGTTCGTCGTCGTTCGCGCTCGCGTCCAGGTCTTTGAAAGTCGTCACGTCCGCCGAAGGCGCGCGGCCGGGCTGGCTGGCGTCGAACGCGGGACTGGTCCAGACGCCGCGGACATCGATCGCACTAATGAGCACCTTCGCCCGGATCGCCAGCGCAATCAGGTCGGTCCCCTTGTCCTGCAAATCCGGCGACACGAAGAACCCCGGCGAGGCCAGGATGATGCTTCGCTGTCCGGGCATGAGGGCCATGTGCCGCACCAGGTTCTGCAGCACCATCAGCGTCGCTCGCGTTTCTTGTTTTCCGTTGATGAAGCTGTCGCGAATTTCCTGCACGGCCGTGTCGAAAAGCGTTTTTGGATCCGAAATGTGCAGGCAGCGTTCCGTATCGAAGACCGCGGCTTTGAGCGCAGTCGATTTCGCCAGGTCGTCCGGATAGATCGGATGAGTCGAAACCTGCTGGTCCACCTGTACGGCCTGAAAATAGCTGACGTTCAGGCAATACCGGAGAGCGCCACCGCTCCTGGGGCTGGGACGAATCCGCAGCAGCGCCTCGTCGATCGCATCCCTGCCGGTGGTGAAATCCACCGCCACCTTGCCCGACGTGGTGAACAACGCGACGCGATCTCCCGGCTCGAGAGACGAGCCGAGGTATCGCTGGACCGCATCGCGGATTTGCGGCAGATCCGTAATCTGGATATGGATGTCATCGAAGACGAAGGCGATGTAGTGGTCGGGCCTTGACGCCGGCACCGCGTGGTCCGGCCTGGCAGTGGGCGGCGCCTTTCCGCTTCCCGTCTGCGGCGCGACCGGCGCGGCGGCCTTCTCCACGCGAAACCTCGAGATCGGCTGCCGCTTACCCTTGTCCAACACCTGAAAATCGTCTTTCTGCAGATTGCCCACCGCGTGCCCTTCGCGGTCGCGCACCACGACGGGAACCTCCACCAGATTGGTCTGGACCTTGAAAGATACCGCCGAATCGCGCGTGGAAATCTCCGGCTCCTTCGACGCCGGCGCGACCGGTGCGGGACCGGGGGCGCCAATCGCCGCCGCAATCGCGCTGCTCTCAACCGTGCTCACCTCCGGGGTCTCCTTTGACTCCGCCTGAGCCGGAGGTCGCGCCGCTAGCCGTGCCAGTTCCTTCGCATTCGGTTCCCAGTAACCCTTACGCGCCTGGACGTCGAGGTTGCGTTGGCTGCGCAGTTTCACCTTAAGGTCGTGGAAACCGCCATCCTGCTTGAGGGCCTCGGGCGAAAATCCGAGCACATAGATATATTTCGGCGTACTCGCCAGTTTGCGGACCGCCCCGTCCATGTCGTTTGTATCGGTGATGAAGCGGCCTCCGGTGCCATCGGCCAGTCGCGCCATGAACTCGTTGAACCCACGGTTCGCTGCCGGATACAGGCCACGCGCATCCAGACTGTCGATCACGATCCCGGAGCGGACCGCGCGGTCGATCAGGGCCATCGTGTCGGCGGTCAGATCGTAACCAGATTCGTCACGCAGGGCCATCCCCGGAGACATGAACACAACGTTGCGCTGACCCGGAAGACGAGCCATGCGCCGGAAGATGTCCTGAAGAAGGAGCACCGTCGCCCGCGACATCCGTTCCATGGGTTGGTTTCGTTCGCCGAGCGAGGGGTTCTCGAGAGCCTTCGCAAGCGCGGTTCGGTCCGCCGTGAAATCCACCGGGGGCCGGCCGGATGTACGGAGGATAGCCACCCGGTCCGCTGGCTGCAGCGTGCCAATGTATTTCCGGGCCGCCTCGCGAATATAGAGATCGTCGCCTGGACTCAGAAACCCCGGAGGCGGATCGCCGCCGCCCCGCCAGACACGCAGATCGTCGATGACCAAAGCGACGAAACGATCCGGCACCGCCAGCGGAGCGGCTTTGTTCCCGACGGAGGACTCCACCTCGGCGGTTCCGGCGTCGGGCGCCGGCAAGCTCCGGTCGATCGCCATGTTCCTGCCGGTCTCCCCGACCTTGAATTGCCGTATCTCCTGTTCCCTTCCCTTGTCGAAGAGCTGAAAGTCCTCCCGCTTGAGATTCGCGACCGCGTTTCCATCCCGGTCGCGCACCACGACGGGAACGAGGACCTCAGTTGTCTCGACCTTGATTGTGGGGCTGGCGTCGTTCTGAGCGGGCGTCCCGACCAACGGCAGAAACAATAAAAGAAAAAGCGCTGCAAAGATGTCGATCTTCATATTGCTGCCCATAGATACGTCTGCGGCGCCATCCATGTTACCTGCGTCACGGTGCACGAAGCCAGTTTAAAGCACCGGCAGGGGACTTATTGTCCGCGGCCAATCACCTGCATTCGGACGCGTGACCAGTCGGCTTCGTCACGAAACCCGGCCTGCGTGTAGAACGCCAGCAGCCGACGGTAGCGCTCGCGCACGTCGAAGCCCACGCTCCATTGCAGCTTGCGCAGATCAACCGGACACAGGTGCAGCGGCTGCGCATCGAACTCTTCCAGGTGATTCGAGCCATTCACGACGCAGTGATACCAGATGCAATGCTGAATTCCGAACATATGGGCCGTCTCGTGCGCCAGAATGTGGCAACTGCGGCGTAGGATGATCCTCGCCGCATCCGGCGACACCTTCCCGTAGAACTTGGGATCGTACCGCGCGAAGCTATAGACGCCCACCCGGTCCCGCAGCGAAGCCTGGCCGAAAACAAAGTTCCATTCGGGACCGGGATAGAGATCCGTCATGGTGACGCCGAGCAGGGCGAACGCATCGTCCGGCAGCCGGGCTCGCAACAGCGCGAGAACGTCCGCGGTGAGCATCTGACTCTGCCGCCGCCTCACCCGCGCCTTGTTCAGATCCAGCGTGGGAAGAGTCGCCGTCTCCAGACCGAAAAACGCAGCGGCGAACCGTCGGAGCGTCTCCATCGCAGGCCCGCCGCCTCCCTCTAGATCGCCGAGCGGAATCAGGTAGATCTTCCTCCGCTGGCCCTCAGGGCGGTTCGGACGCGAGCGAACGAACTCATCAAACGTCTGGCCCGGTTCCTCGTGGTTTGCCAGCCAGTCCAACGGCCCGAGCTTCGGAATGAGTCGGAAGCTCTCCCCCGGATCCAGCGCCCGGCGCAGCGGCTCGGGCAAGCGGGCCAGGCTGCCAAGCGCCGAAGAGCGCTCGATCGCGTTCGGGGGCGCGAACCCGACGGCCAGTCCGTAGGCGAGAACCGGCAGCGCCCACGCGGCGGCAATCCGGATCTGAATGCGACTCATGCGCTACCTTAGCGTCTAGCTTCGATCGAGAAGCCCGGAAACGGGTTGCCTACCAGCATCTTCACCAGGACCGGCCCGATGATGAACAGGCCGCCGGTGACCGCCACTCCGCCGGAGACGTTCAAGCCCATCAACGCAAGAAGGACATTCAGCGGAGCAGCAAGGAGCACGGCGATGAGACTGGCCGCAAGCTGCCTCCACCACAAGAAGAACCAGACTTGCCCCCGCTGCCCGAGACGCAGATGGCGGCCGGCTTCTCCGCCCGGCGCCGTCGTCACAACCAGTGAGAAGCCGCGATACGGGCGCGACACCACGCGGGAGACGAAAAGGAAGAGCGCGGCGGCGGAAACAATCAGACTGCACGCCAAGAGGACGAAGGAGAGCGGCACGGGCAGGGGGCTCGACAACGGCTCGATCTCACGCCGGTGAGTGACGTACTCGAGCAGTGCTTGGCTAATGGCGAAGATGCCGACGAATGTAATCACTTGCGTGGGCCAATACACGCGCCAGTAGGCGCGAAGGGCTTCCCAGTAGGAAACCTCCAGAACGGAGTCGTCCGGTTCTGCGCCGGCCGATCCATATCCGCAGGCGCACGAGGTTGAGCCGAACATCATCGGAGCCGAGCAGGATGGGCAGTTCATGCTGGCTTTAAGTGATACCATAAAGCCCGCCCACCGACGAGCCCAAGCTGACGGCTGACAGCTGAAAGCTGAAGGCTGCTTCCAGCGTCCTACGCCGGAAGCCGGCTCTCGCCCATCAGATACCGGTCGATCCCGTGCGCCGCGTTGCGGCCTTCGCGGATCGCCCACACCACCAGCGATTGGCCGCGCCGCATGTCGCCCGCCGTGAAGACGCCCGGCACGGTGCTCATGTAGTGCTCGTCCGCCGTCACGTTGCCGCGCGCGTCGAGCGCCACGCCGAGTTGCTCGATCATGCCGCTCTTCTCCGGACCCGTGAACCCCATCGCCAGCAGCACCAGGTCCACGTCGATGGTGAACTCCGTTCCCTCGAGCGCCTCGAACTTCGGCGGCGCACCCACGTGGATCCCGTGGAGCTTCTCGACGTTGCCCTGCTCATCGCCGGTGAACCGTGTCGTCGCAACCGCCCACTCGCGCTGCCCGCCCTCTTCGTGCGCGCTCTCGACGCGAAGCTGTAGCGGCCACAGCGGCCACGGCGTCGACGGGGATCGCTCGTCGGGCGGCAGCGGCATGATCTCGAATTGACTTATGGACGCGGCCTTCTGCCGGTGGCACGTACCCAGGCAGTCCGCGCCCGTATCGCCACCGCCGATGATGACCACGCGTTTGCCCCGCGCCAGCATGACGGACTTGCCGTTGATCCGCTCCCCCGCGCACAGGCGGTTCTGGAGCGGCAGAAAATCCATCGCGTAATGAATGCCCTTGAGCTCGCGGCCCGGCACCTTCAGGTCGCGCGGATGCTCGGCGCCGCCGGCCAGCAGGATGACGTCGAAGTCCTTGCGCAGGTCCTCCACCGGAACGTTCTTGCCCACGTGAGCGTTGGTCTGGAACGCGATCCCTTCGGCGATGAGCTGCTCCAGGCGCCGGTCCAGGATGCGCTTCTCCATTTTGAAATCGGGGATGCCGTAACGCAGCAGGCCGCCGACGCGGTCCGCCTTCTCGAACACCGTCACGGCGTGGCCCGCGCGGTTGAGCTGCTGCGCCGCGGCCAGACCCGC
The DNA here is from genome assembly GCA_963841635.1 of Bryobacterales bacterium. Classification (GTDB taxonomy): domain Bacteria; phylum Acidobacteriota; class Terriglobia; order Bryobacterales; family Bryobacteraceae; genus DASWZN01. Next base: position 3,086,180 of record CAWJDO010000002.1, on the reverse strand, counting down.
CGGCCCGGAGCCGATCACCGCCACGCGCTTGCCAGTGCGCGTCTTCGGCGGCTCGGGACGAATCCAGCCTTCCTTGAACGCGTGCTCGATAACGGTCTTCTCGATCTGCTTGATCGTGACCGGCGGCTCGTTGATGCCCAGCACGCACGAGGCCTCGCAAGGGGCCGGACAGATGCGGCCGGTGAATTCCGGAAAGTTGTTGGTCGCGTGCAGAGCGCGAATCGCCTGCTGCCAGCGGTCGCGGTACACCAGGTCGTTCCAGTCCGGAATGACGTTGTTGAGAGGACAGCCGTTGTGACAGAACGGCACGCCGCAATCCATGCAGCGCGCGCCCTGCGTCTTCAGCTTCTCCTCGGGAAAGTCCTCGTAGACCTCGAAGAAGTCGTTGACCCGCTCGGAGACGGGCCGTCGCGTGGGAACCTCGCGCTTGTATTCCAGAAAACCGGTTGGCTTACCCACGGAGCACCTCCTGCGCCACGGGTTCTGCAGGCGGTGGCGGCGCCGGCGCCCGTTCCTCCGCTCGCGCCACCCCCAGCACGCGCTTGTACTCCTGCGGGAAGACCTTGACGAACTTCGGCAGCAGCGCGTCCCAGTTCTCGAGCACCCACTTCGCCCGCGGGCTGCCCGTCAGGTTCAGGTGCCGCAGGATCAGCTCGCTGAGCTTGCGGACATCCTCGGAATCCACCACCGGGTCCAGATCCACGCTGGCGCGATTGCAACGCGCCCGCGCAAACTCTCCCGTCTCGTCCAGCACGTAGGCGATTCCGCCGTTCATGCCCGCGGCGAAATTGCGGCCGGCCCGGCCCAGCACCACCACCGTCCCGTTGGTCATGTACTCGCAGCCGTGATCGCCCACCGATTCCACCACCGCCGTCGCGCCGGAATTGCGGACCGCGAACCGCTCCCCGGCCATGCCGTTGAAGAACGCCTCGCCGCTGGTGGCGCCGTACAGCACCACGTTGCCCACCAGCATGTTCTCCTCGGCCACGAAGGTCGAAGCCCGCGGCGGGTAGATGATGATGCGCCCGCCCGAGAGGCCCTTGCCGACATAGTCGTTGGAGTCGCCCTCGAGCGTGAGCGTGACGCCCTTGGCCAGGAACGCCCCGAAGCTCTGCCCCGCCGAGCCTGTGAACTGGAACTTGATGGTGTCGTCCGGCAGACCCGCGGAGCCGTAGCGCTTGGCCACCTCGCCGCTCAGCATCGCGCCCACCGTGCGGTGGACGTTGCGGATGGGCATCTTGAACTCCACCGGAGTTCCGTTCTCGAGCGCCTCCGAGGCGTGGTCGATCAGTTTGTAATCGAGCGCGCGGTCCAGGCCATGGTCCTGCGTGGTGACGCAGTGGCGCGCCACGCGGCCCGGCACCGGCGGGCTGTACAGGATCTGTGTGAAATCGAGGCCGCGGGCCTTCCAGTGCTCCACCGCGTCCTTCATCTCCAGCGAATCGACGCGGCCGATGGCCTCGTTCATCGTTCGCAGGCCGAGCTTCGACAGCAGCTCCCGCACTTCCTCGGCCACGAAGAAGAAGTAGTTGATCACGTGCTCCGGCGCGCCGGCGAATTTCTTCCGCAACCCCGGATCCTGCGTCGCGATGCCCACCGGGCACACGTTCAGATGGCACTTGCGCATCATGATGCAGCCCATCGCGACCAGCGGCGCGGTGGCGAAACCAAACTCCTCCGCCCCCAGCAACGCGCCGATCATCACGTCGCGGCCGGTTTGCAGCTTGCCGTCCACCTGCACGCGGATGCGGCTGCGCAGGTCGTTCATCACCAGCACCTGCTGCGTTTCCGAAAGTCCCAGCTCCCACGGAATGCCCGAGTGCCGTATAGCGGTGATGGGCGAAGCGCCCGTGCCGCCGTCGTGGCCGCTGATCAGGACCAGGTCCGAGTGCGCCTTGGCTACGCCCGCCGCGACGATCCCGACGCCCACCTCGGCCACCAGCTTCACCGAAATCTGCGCGCGCGGATTGACGTTCTTCAAATCGTAGATGAGCTGCGCCAGATCCTCGATCGAGTAAATGTCGTGGTGCGGCGGAGGCGAGATGAGCCCCACGCCCGGAATGGAATGGCGGATGCGAGCCACCGTCTCATCCACCTTGTGCCCCGGAAGCTGCCCGCCCTCGCCAGGCTTGGCGCCCTGCGCGACCTTGATCTGCAGCTCGTCGGCGTTGACCAGGTAGTTCGCGGTCACGCCGAAACGGCCCGAGGCCACCTGCTTGATGGCGCTACGCCGGTTGTCCTTGAAACGATCCTCGTCTTCCCCGCCCTCGCCCGTGTTCGAACGCCCGCCGATGCGGTTCATCGCGATCGCCAGCGTCTCGTGCGCCTCTTTCGATATCGAGCCGAAAGACATCGCGCCCGTGGTGAATCGCTTCACGATCTCGCTCGCCGGCTCGACTTCTTCGAGCGGAACCGGCCGCCGGCTGAAGCGGAAGTTCATCAGGCCGCGCAGGGTGCACAGGTGCCGCGCCTGGTCGTTGACCGCCGCCGCGAATTCCTTGTAGGTTTCGTAATTGTCGCTGCGCACCGAGTGCTGAAGCTTGCTGATGGTGAGCGGATTGAAGAGATGATATTCGCCGTTGGCCCGGTACTGTATGTTGCCGCCGGTTTCGAGCTCGTTGTCGGCTTCCGTCAGCGGGCGGAACGCAAAATCGTGTTTGATCTTGGCCTCTCGCGCGATCACGTCCAAGCCGATGCCCTCGACCCGCGACGCCGTCCCGGTGAAATACTTCTCCACCACCGACTTGTTCAGCCCGATCGCCTCGAAGATTTGCGCGCCACGGTAGCTCTGCAGCGTCGAGATGCCCATCTTCGAGAAGACCTTCAGCAAGCCCTTGTTGATGGACTTTTTGTAGTTCTTGAGCGCCGCGTCGAACGTGACGCCCTCGGCGAATCCGCCGCGCTTGTGTATGTTCTCCAGCGTCTCGATGGCCAGATACGGGTTGATGGCGCTCGCACCGTAGCCGATGAGCAACGCGAAATGCATCACCTCGCGAGGCTCGCCCGATTCCACGATGAGCGCCACCTGCGTGCGCGACTTCTCGCGGACCAGGTGGTTGTGCACCGCCGTCAACGCCAGCAGGCTGGGGATGGCGGCGTATTCCTCGTCCACGCCGCGGTCGGAAAGAATCAGCAGCGTGTAGCCGTTCTTGATGGCCAGCGAGGCGCGCCGGCACAGGCTGTCCAGAGCGCGCTCCAGTTCCTTCTCGCCGCCATCCACGCGGAACAGCGCCGGCAGCGTGGTGGCCAGGAAGTCGCCCCAGGAGACCCGGCGCAGCTTCTCCAGATCGTAATTGGTGAGGATCGGATGCTCGAGCTTCAGCGTGTGGCAGTGCTGCGGCGTCTCATCGAGGATGTTGCGCTCGGTCCCGATGAAGCTCGCCAGCGACATCACCAGTTCCTCGCGGATCGGGTCGATAGGCGGATTGGTGACCTGCGCGAAAAGCTGTTTGAAGTAGTTGAACAACGGCTGCGGCTTGTCGGACAGGCACGCCAGCGGCGTGTCGCAACCCATCGAGCCCACCGGTTCCATGCCCTGCACCGCCATCGGCCCGAGCATGAATTTCAGGTCCTCGTCCGTGTAGCCGAAGGCGCGCTGACGCTGAAGAATGGAATCCAGATCCGTGGGATGCCAGCGCGGCGGATCGGGCAGCATGTCGAGCGTGACCTGGTTTTCCTTGATCCACTGCCCGTAGGGGCGTCGCTCGGCGAGCGTGCGCTTCACTTCTTCGTCCGGAATGACGCGCCCCGCGACCGTATCGACCAGGAACATTTGCCCCGGCTGCAGGCGGCCCTTGAAGGCAACGTCTTCGGGCTTCACCGGAAGCACGCCCGTCTCGGACGCCAGAATGGCGGTGCCGTCGTGCGTGATCCAATAGCGGCCCGGCCGCAGTCCGTTGCGGTCGAGCGTGGCGCCAATCACGCGCCCGTCGGTGAAGGCGATGGCGGCCGGCCCGTCCCAGGGCTCCATCAGCGAAGCGTGGTACTCGTAGAACGCGCGCTTCTCGTCCGTCATCGCCGGATCGCCGCCCCAGGCTTCCGGAATCAGCATGCCGAGCACGTGCGGCAGGCTGCGGCCCGAGAGCGCCAGCAACTCCACGGCGTTGTCGATCATCGCCGAGTCGCTCCCGCCCGGCGAGCAGATCGGGAACGTCTTCTTGATGTCGTCTCCGAAAAGCGGCGAGGAGAGGATCGACTGCCGCGCGTACATCCAGTTCACATTCCCGCGCAGCGTGTTGATCTCCCCGTTGTGGCACAGGTAGCGGAACGGATGCGCCAGTTGCCAGGTGGGGAACGTGTTGGTCGAGAAGCGCTGGTGCACCAGGCACAGTGCGCTGATGACCGTGGGATCCGAGAGCTCTTTGTAAAACTTGGCGATCTGCGGCGCCAGTAGCAGGCCCTTGTAAACGATGGTGCGCGCAGAAAGCGATGGAAGGTAGAAGAAATCCTTGTCGTGCAGGGCGGTGGTCGAGATCTCGGCCTCCGCGCGCTTGCGGATGACGTAGAGCTTGCGCTCCAGAGCGTCCTCGTCCATCCCCATCGCGCCACGGATGAAGACCTGCTCGATGTAAGGCTGCGAAACGCGCGCGATGCGGCCGATCGCATCCGCGTCGATGGGCGTGTCGCGCCAGCCGAGCACGGTCAGTCCCTCTTCGCGCACGATGCGCTCGACGATGCCCTCGCAAATCAGGCGCTCGTGCCGCTCCACCGGCAGAAACACCATGCCCACGCCGTACTCGCCCGGGTTCGGAAGGGTGAACCCGATCTCGGCGCACTCGCGGGCGAAGAACTCGTGCGGGATCTGGATCAGCACGCCCGCGCCGTCGCCGGTCTCCGGATCGCAGCCGCAGGCGCCGCGATGCAGCAGGTTCAGCAGGATCTGGATGCCCTTGAGAATGATCTCGTGAGACTTCTCGCCCTTGATATTGACCACGAACCCGATCCCGCACGCGTCGCGCTCCAGGCTGGGATCGTACAGGCCCTGCTGCTCGGGTAAACCTCGGGATAGACTGTCGTCTTTCATCGATACCTTCCGTTCCGCAACGTTGGGATATGCCCCGGACTGACCGGGCAATCGAACTGTCTATGCCAGCCGGGCGCACCATGGAGCCCGTGGTTCTGCGCCGGGCAATCGGTGCCGGGTAAGGCTGATTCGGGCGGCGCTCGTGAGCCTGTTATGCTTCTCCACCACTCTATACACGAGTGGTGTTTCGATCAGAATAGCTCACTTCCATAATATTAGTCAATCGAAAACATTGTGCTTGACTAAATAACGGTAGCTTATGTTATTCTGTTGCTGGGCAGCCCCAGGCACCGAACCGCGACCGTCAGGGAGCGGACCCCGGGCGCTTCCCGAGTCAACCGTATGCCTTTTGAGCACTTGCTCCTCTTTCGAGACATCGTGCAGGAGCGCAGCGTCAGCCGTGGCGCCGCTCTCAACGGCGTGAGCCAACCCGCCGCCAGCCAACACTTGCGCGAGCTGGAGGACCGTATGGGCGTGACCATGCTCGACCGCTCCACCCGCCCCTTCACCCTCACCCCTGCCGGCAAATCCTACTTCCAGATGTGCCGCGACGTCCTGCAGCGCTACGAGGAGTTTCAGGTCACCCTGGAGGGTCTCAAGGCCGAAGTGGAAGGAACAGTCCGCATCGCCTCCATCTACTCGGTCGGGATCTCGGAGATGTCACGCCTCAAAGAGGAGTTCTCCCGCCGGTTCCCGCAGGCCGCCCTCGAAGTGGAATACTTGCGGCCCGACAAGGTCTACGAGGCAGTGCTGGCGGACAGGGCGGACCTGGGTTTCGTCAGTTATCCACAGGCCAGCCGGCTGCTCGATATCATCCCGTTCCGCGCCGAGGAGATGGCCGTCGCCGCCGCGCCCTCCCACCCCCTGGCGCGCCGGATGCTGCTGAAGCTCGCCGACCTCGAAGGCTGCGATTTCATCGCCTTTGACGAGGATCTGCCGATCCGCCAGGGCATCGACCGGTTTCTGCGCGAGCACGGGGTGACCGTCAACGTCGCCATGCACTTCGACAACCTGCAGATGATCAAGGAGGCCGTGGCCCTCGGTTCGGGAGTCAGCATCCTCCCGGTGCGCCCGTTGCGGACCGAGATCGAACGCGGCCGCCTGGTGGCAATCCCTATCGACGCCGAACTGCTGCGCCCTATCGGCATCATCCGCCGCCGCCGCAAGAAGCTCCACCGTGCCGGGCAGTGCTTTCTCGAATTGCTCAGGCTGCAACCGGAACCCGCGGAACCCGTCGCGGCTCAGTGACCTTGGCTGGGCCCTCCCTCGGCATGCGCTCCAGTTCCGTCAGGTAAAGCAGTTTCTCCAGAATGGGCTGAAGGTGAAAACCTGCCGGGCCTTCGAGACGTGCCATCAACCCGGCCAGCAGGCGCGCGGCCCGAGGGTCCACCGACTTCATCCCGGCAGCTGATCGGAAATAGTCGATCATGTCCGCCCGAAGCGCTTGCCATCCGGGTAGCAGCTTCTGACCCCGGCCGCCCTTGCTTTCGAACGGGACGTTCTGCATCGCGGGGAAGGCGGTCGCGATCGTGTCGTCGTGGAATCTCCGATCGAGGACGAAGGACGACGGCAGGCCGCAAAGGAAATGGAAGAGAGCGCGGTCCAGGTAGGGGCACAGCGTCTTCAGCGGCCTCAGGATCGCGCACGGCGCCAGGGCCATCTCGCGCCGCGTCCGATTGAAGAAGTAGAACGACTGCAACGGGTTAACAGCCTCCCGATGGCGCAGAAGCTCGCGCGTCAGCCGGGCGCGCGCGACCTCGAGCGAGGACAGGCGGCGCAGATCTTCGCCGAGCGCATGAGTGAGCAGCCGCGCCTTGATTCTGGCTTTTACCCCGCCGCCCAGCAGCGCTCTCGCCAGCCGGGGAACGTCCTTTTCAAATAGATCGTGTTGCTTGCGAGTCTGGAAAAGGCCGGCGGACAGCACGTCCCCACCTAGCCCGTCCAGTACTGTCGCTCCTTCCTCCAACAGCACCGATGCCACGGGACGGAACCACTGGTGCTCATCGGCGCAGAAATTCGTTTGGTGGAAGTTCGCTGCCAGATCCTCCCGGCGCCCCGGGCTCGGGGGCACGATGCGATGGCGGATGCCCAACCGCGCCGTCAGCAAAGATGCCACGCGGATATCCTCGAAGGGCAGCGCGGAGGGGACCTTGCCCCCTGTCACCGAGAGCCTCGGCGGACACCCCAGATGCACCGCTTCGAGCAGGATGTGCCTCGAGTCCCGCCCCCCGCTGAGGGGCAGAACGAAGTCCCCCGCGGCGTCGAGCACTCTTGCCATTGCCTGGCGGAACAGGTCCCGATAGGCGCAGATGGCGGCGCTTCTCGAGCCATCGAACACCGCCGGAACGGGTTGCCGGCTCGAAAGGGTCAGCGTCCCATTCTCGAACCTGCCCCTGGTTTCCGGATCGACTTGCTTCACGTCTTTGAAAGGGGTGTCCGATCCGACGTAGTAGCCGAGCCGGAGAAAGACCGACAGGGCCTCATAGTCCAACTCCGTCGCGCCGCATTCCGAAACCACGCGCTGAAGGGACGGGGAGACCGAGAGCCGCCCATTGGCGCAGCAATAAAACAGGGGATAGATGCCGAGCGGATCGGCCTGAAAGGAGAGCGTGGCACCGGTGAACCTCCAGCCAATATGTGACTCCCGCCAGCCTAGATAGGGCGGCGCAATCTCCCAGGACAGCGCTCCGGCGATCCGAAGGGAGTTGCCCTCCCGTCGCAGCGACAAATACGGAATGCGGGTCCAATCGGAGGCGGCCTGGGTCAGCATGGGAGTCCCTTTGCCGTCCCAAACATCGGCGGATCGGCGCATTTCTTTAGGCCGGGCGGCACCGAACCGCGGGCGTGAGCGAGCGGACAGCTCTATCCAATGAGAATCGGCCCCCTTGCGCCCACTTCTAAAAAGAGCGAACCTGGAACCCTTGCCCGATTGCGCAGAACAAGAGTTGCAGCCCGGCCCCGCGCCCACCGGTGCCTTGGCGGGCGGGCCCTGCCCCGCCTGCTCGAGCCCTGACCTGCGCGTGCTCTTCGACGCGCAGGACCGCCTGCAGCGCTCCACCACGGACCGCTACCGCATCGTCGAATGCGCGCAATGCCGTCTCATCCGCCTGGACCCGAGCCCCAACACGCCGCCCGTCCTCGATCACCCCACCCGCTGGTCCACCGGAGATTCTGCCGCCGACCGCTTCGAGCGCGCTTACCGCCGCTTCCTTTTCACCGATCACGCAGGCTTCATCCTCCGTGCCATCGCTGAGGCGGGCGAGGGCGGTCCGGTCCTCGACCTCAGCCCGGAAGGCGGATTGCTCCGCGCCATCCTGATGCAGCACGGAGTTCCCGTCATTGGCATCGACCACTCGGAGCAGGCCGCTGCCGCGAACCGCGCGGACCACGGCACAACCTCGCTGCGTGCCGACCTGCTGGCCGCGCCCTTTGCCCCCGCCAGTTGCCGCGCCATCACCATGCTTCAGGTGCTCGAGCACCTGGACAGCCCCATGCCGTCGATCGAGGCCGCGCACGCGCTGCTGCGCCCGGGAGGCCGCCTGATCCTGCAGGCCCCCAACGCCGCCTGTTGGGAGTTCCTGCTGCTCGGAGAGAACTGGAGCGGTCTGGATGTTCCGCGGCATCGCATCGATTTTCGCGCCTCAGACCTCGAGTCGCTGCTGCAGGCAGCCGGGTTTGAAGTGCTCCGGCGCAAGCACTTCTCGCTCCGCGACAACCCGGCCAGTCTGGCCATGAGCCTCGCCCCCTGGCTCTCTCCCGTGGTGCGGCGGGCACGCGGTACGCTGGAAGGGCCGGCCGTGAAACTGCTCAAGCACTTGCTCTGGTGCGGTCTCATGATTGCTGCCTTGCCGTTCAGCGTACTCGAGGCGGCTTGCCGCGCAGGCTCCACCGTCATGATCGAGGCGCGCAAGAAAGCATGAGCGGCTCTCCGTTAGCGTGGGGCAGGCGTCCACGCCTGCAGCGGGTCTCCAGACCCGCCGTTGCTTTCTTACTAGCAGCTGTCGCCTCCGCCGCGCCCCCTGCAAAACCTCCGGCCTTTAGCGGAGCCGCCGCCCTCGAGTTCACCCGCAAGGCCGTTTCCTTCGGCGAGCGCCCCGCCGGCTCCCAGGCCGATCGAAAGCTGCAGGCCTTCATCCACGCGCAGCTGAAACCGCTGGGTTGCGAGGTAACAGACGACTCGTTCCAAGCTTCTACGCCCCTCGGCCCCATCGCGATGCGAAACATCGTCGCGCGGTTCCGCGGCACCTCCGGCCAGATCGTAGCCATCACCGGCCACTACGACACCAAGTCCATCCCCGGGACCTACTTCTTAGGCGCCAACGATGGCGGCTCCTCCGCCGGCTTCCTGCTCGAGATGGCGCGGGCGTTGAACCGCCTGCGGCACAAGAACGACATCTACCTGGTCTGGCTGGATGGCGAGGAGGCGATCGCCGAGTGGTCCGATACGGATGGCACCTACGGCAGCCGTCACCTGGCCACCCGGTGGGCCGTGGACGGAACCATCCCCAGGATCAAAGCGCTCATCAACGTCGACATGATCGGTGACCGCGACCTCAGTCTCGTCAACGACGGCAATTCGACGGAATGGTTGCGGCGCCTGGTCTGGGAGACGGCCGGCCAACTCGGTTTGAGCAATTACTTCTCCACCGTTCCCGGCTCGCTCGAAGACGACCACATTCCCTTCATTAAGGCAGGCGTGAGCGCGGTGGATCTGATCGACTTCGACTACGGCCCCGACAACTCCTGGTGGCACACGGACCGCGACACCATGGACAAGTTGAGCGCAGCTAGCCTGCAAGTGGTTGGCGACGTGGTCCTGGCCACCATCCGCCGCCTCGAACCCTAAGTGGGGCAGGCGTCCACCCCTGCAGCCGGTCTCGAGAGGGGCTTGCGAAATTAACCTGACAAACTGAACGGTGCCTGTCGCCGCTTTTCAGCCCTGTCATCTCTCGCCGCGGACGCGACGAACTGCAGGTCCATCTCCAGACCCGCCCTTCTCGCTCCAAATCCCGCAACCTCCCCCGTCCCTTTTTCATCCAATCTAAGGACGCTCAGAGGAGTAATCAAGGATGCCCCATAAAATAGAAGCCAAAAAATTCGACACCATCATGAAGGATCTGGACGGCATCTCCGCCCGGACTATGACAGAGCACTACAAGCTCTATCAAGGCTACGTCAACAAGTACAACGAGGTCATGGGAAAGCTGGACGCGGTGGACCGTGCCTCGGCCAATCAGACCTTCAGCGATATCCGCTCCCTCAAGGTCGATCTCACCTTCGCCATCGGCGGCGTCAAGAACCACGAGCTGTACTTTGGCCACCTGGGCGGCAAGGGCGGCGAGCCCCCCGCCGAGATCAAGAGCGCGATCGAGAAATCCTTCGGCTCTGTCGAGAAGTGGATGGCCGACCTGAAGGCCACGGGCATGGCGTCCCGCGGCTGGGCCTGGACCGCCTGGGACCAGGACTGGAACTACCTGTTCAACTACGCCGGCGACGCCCAGAACTCCTTCCCGGTCTGGAACGCCACGCCCATCGTCGGCCTCGACGTGTACGAGCACGCCTACTATCTGGACTACGGCACCGCACGCGCCAGCTACATCGACACCTTCTTCAAGAACCTGGAGTGGAGCGCCGTGGGTGAGAACCTCCAACGGGCCCACGGCCGTCGCACCTCGCACGCCTAGGCTCCCGACTTGCTCCCGCCGCCGGGCGGCGCCTCTCCCGCTCTGCCGCCCGGCTGCGGGCCGCTCTCAACACCGACGCGAACCGGCCCCTGCGACAGCCCAGTCGCCTCCCGTACCGCCTCACCTGTGCCCGTATTCCGTGAAGACGTAGTCTCTCGTCTTCACGGTGGTGTGGCACGCGAACCCGCACTTGGCGTCGTTCCCCTGAGGCGGCTTGTCCGCCATGGTGCCGGGCCTGAACGTATCGGACGCGGCGTCGTACTCGAACGCGCCCCATCCCCAACCTCCGCTGTCCGCGAACCTCTTGCTGTCCTTCACCATGAAATCGACGTCATGCTGGGTGCCTGGCACCGTCGCTGCGGGGAACGTCTCCATCTTTTTCGGGTTCCAATGGATCTTCGCCATTCTGACGCCGTCAGGGAAAGGCTTGCCGTTACCGGGAACGCCGGCCAGGTAAGCCTTGATCATGACCGGATTCGCGAGGATCGCAGCAATATGGTCTCCGTCCTTACTGATGGAGACAAGCTGCCAGGCCTCGTATCCTCTGAACTCAGCGAACGAGAGCCCATTCGGCACTTTCAGCGTGTACTTGTCCTGCGCGGAAATGGCCCAGCCGCCCACGACGGCGAGCAGTCCCGTGGTAGTCACAATCGCCGGCATCCTGCTGCCCCTCATCGCCAGCACCTCCTTTTGTCAAGTTTAGCGTCCTTGCTTCTCTGTTTCCGGCCGGATTAAACGATCCGTATCGCCGCGCGCATCCCGCAACGGGACTCCCGGCCCTGGCCGAGCGAGGTTGCGCGCGCTCGAACGCCGTCGGCGGACCAGGCGTCCATGCGGAACGATCGATCCGCCCCTCGACCGGCTCTGCCAACCCCGATTGACATACAATCGCTGCCATAGGATGCTAATGCTATGCCTGGGACCATGCTGATCTTACGCGGTATAACCAACCTCAAGTATTGGCCGAAATACCCCCGTGGAGCATTGGACGAACCGTCCGCGGTCCAATACGCGACCAGAAGGGGCTATACGGGCCGGGTGCTCGATGTCTCCGGTGAGACCGGAGATCATAGCCCGCAGACGCAAAGGGCCTTACACGAGTTCCATACCGACCACACAATCACCGCACTCTATGGATTTTCTGGGGGCGGCTACAACGTGTATCACATCCTCAAACGGCTGACCGAGGAGCAGCGCGGGCGCCTTGAAGTGGTCGTCGTCATTGGCGTCGAGGAGAAGAAGCTGTCCGCCGACATGTTAGATGCCAACAAGTTCAACGCACATTGGGAATTGGTTTACCGAAACGATCCGCCGAAGCCGCTGGGCCACATCGACGGCCCGCGGGTGTTGCTCGGGGGACTCCCGTAGCGAAGTCACTGCGGTTTTTGCGCGGCGGCCGCCGCTGGTGTGTTGCGGATGGAGTAGAGGTGATTCTGCGTCCGAAGGATCACGCGGTCACCAACCAGGGCCGGCGTGGCCAGCGCCATTTCGCCGAGGTCGTTGGAACGGAGCAATTCGTACTTGACGCCGGCGCGGATCGCGAAGGTCGTGCCTTCTTCGTTCATGCAGAAGATCTCACCGTTGTAGCTCCAGGGCGATGACGTGAAATCGCCGCCTTCGCCAATGCGAGCTTTGTAGGACTGCGCGCCGGTCTTGGCGTCAAAGCGCGTGAGGATGCCGGTGTGGGTGAGGACATAGAGCCCGCCGTCATAGGCCAGTTCGGTCGGCAGATAAGTTCCGGCTTTGGGCTGAAGCCAGGCCACGAAATCGTTGAGTTTAGCGCCCTCCGGCGTGGTGAGGTCGCCCCTCGCGCCCGGCTTGATCGCCGCCAGGGCTTTGGAGGCGCCGCCGTTGAGGTACAAAAGGCCGTCGTATCGGGCATGATTGACTTGTGAGCGGAGCCGAGGTTGATGCTGGCGCCCCGCAGCTCGCCGGGGAGTAACTTGCTTTTCCCCCCTCCAGTGCGATTTACTAAGTCGCACCGGGCCTGGGACATGGCGAGAAGCGCTTCCGGTAACCCATGCGGAGCGGGGCCGAACGCCTTGGGGCCGGCCGATTTCACCTATGGGCTTTGAGCCCGCTGTCGTATCTGGCCGCCCTTCCGGTCCACCCGGTTGAGCCTCGAGCTCGTATAGGTAGGTGCCGTTTGGTCCTACCCTGCTTCGCCGGTTCGCCCGACTTACCTCGGGCGCGCCGGCCGCCGGAATTTCCGGCGTGCGCGATTCTTGGCGCCGAGATCGCCCGGCCCCGCTCCCGCATAGAAAGGTAGTTACAGTATGCCATTTGCAGCCCTGGATCTGCACAAGAAAATCGTCGAAGCCGTCCTGCTCGACGACCACGGCGCGCCCGTCTGGCGCGGCCGTTTCCCCGCCACCCGTACCGCGCTGGAGAACTTCGCCCGCGCGCACCTCACTCCCCAACACCACCTCGCCCTGGAGGCCACCACCAACACCTGGGCCGTGGTCGCTATCCTGGAACCGTTCGTGGCCGAGGTGGTGGTCTCCAATCCCCTCCGCACCCGCGCCATCGCCAGCGCCAAGATCAAAACCGACCGCGTGGATGCCCTGGTGCTCGCCCAACTGTTGCGCAGCGACTTCCTGCCGCGGGTCTGGCAACCCGATGCCGGTACCCGCCACCGGCGCTCCGTCTCCACCGAACGCGCCAACCTGGTGGCCGATCAGACCCGCCTCAAGAATCGCATCCACGCCGTGCTTCACCAGCGCCTCATCGAGCCTCCCGCCGGCGATCTGTTCCAGCCCGCCTCCCGTCGCTGGCTGGAGCGGCTCGAACTGGACCCGCTGGGCCGCCAGACTCTGGACCGCCACCTGCGCCAGCTCGCCCGCCTGCAGGAGGAACTTACCGCGCTCACCGATGAGCTGGCCATCGAAGCCCACGCCGATCCGCGCGTCCGCCTGCTCATGACTCTGCCGGGAGTGGACTTCCCCGTGGCCCAGACCCTGCTGGCCGCCTTGGGCGAGGTGGACCGCTTCTGCGACGGCAACCGCGCCGCGGCCTATCTGGGGCTGGTGCCTTCCACGCATCAATCGGCGGAACATTGCTATCACGGCCGCATCACCAAGCAGGGCAACAGCCACGCCCGCTGGATGATGGTGCAGGCGGCGCAGGCGCTGGCCCGGCATCCCGGACCGCTGGGGGTGTTCTTCCGCCGCATCCAAAAGAAGAAGAACCGCAACGTGGCGGTGGTGGCCACGGCGCGCAAGCTGGTCACCATCGCCTGGCACATGCTGCACGCCAACGAGCCCTACCGCTACGCGCAACCGGCCACGCTCGAGGCCAAGTTCAGCCGCCTGCGCATCCGCGCCACCGGCCAGCGCAAGCGCACCGCTCCGGCCAAGGGCACGCCGCGCGCGGCCGCGTACGGCACCGGAAAACCCACCCGCGCGGTGCCCAGCCTGGACCAGGTCTGCGCCGCGGCCGAGTTGCCGGCCCTGCCCGCGGCCGCTCCCGGCGAACTCCGCATGCTGGAGCGGAGCGGCACGGCGGCTTTCGCCGAGCAGATCCGAAAACCGAAACGCGTGGCGCGGCGATCCGCGTAGAAGCTCGCTTCGTCTTCCGGGATTGTGAGTAAGGGCAGAGCGGTGGCGCGTCAAGGCCAAGCCCCTGCGGGGCGCTACGCGGCCTTGACCCGCCACCGCTCTGCCCTTCGGATCCTATGAGGAAGACGAAGCGAGACACCAAGCCAGCCCCGGCCTGGCACGGCCAAAAAACTTGCGCCAGGGGTGCGGATTTCAGTTGACACAATCATAGGTAGGCGAAAGGACTCGGGATCGGCGCGACGGACATCCCTCCAAGCCGCCACAGCTCTTTGCCCTCGAGATCGTAACTGATGGCGATCCCGGGGCCTATGGTCACGATTTCGGTGCGCCCGGGGCTTCTCCACACGTACGGGCTCGACCATCCGGTCTGGCGATCCGAGCCTTCCACGTGGATCGACCGGTTTGTGCGCCACACCTGCTTCCCGGTGTTCTTATCGAAGGCCGCGATGAATTGCTGCTTCTCGTTGTCGTTCACGACGATGATGAGCCCATCGACAAGCGTTGGCGAAGAGGCCGTGCCGAAATCGTAGATCGTCGGGAAGTTCTCGAGTGGGGTGTTCCAGAGCTTGTTGCCGTCGAAATCGTAGGCGAAGAGGCCGAGGTTATTGATGTACACGTACACACGGTTGCCGTCGGTGACAGGGGTCTCCGAGCAGAAGCTGTTCTTGCGATGACGGCCCCCCGGAGGGTGGCCCGAATGGAATTCGCGCGTCCAGTTGATCTTGCCGGAGTAGAGATCGATGGAATAGAGGAGATAGTGCAGTGCGACTTCGCCGGGGAGTTCGAAATCGCGCGCGTTCAGGCGGTCCATGACTTCCTTGTCCGGGAGGCCCTGCTTCGAAAGTTCGGCGGCGTAGTCGTTGGAGTAGTTGGCGCCGGCTTGCGGCTGTTTCGCCTTGCCGTCGGTGGTGACGGTCGTCAGGAAGATGTTCCTGCCGGCGACGATCGGAGACGACCAGCCCAGTCCGGGAACGGCGGCGGTCCATTCGATATTGGATGTTTGCGACCACCTGTCAGGGAGATCGGAGCTCGCGGCGGAGGGGTTGGAGAACGGCCCGCGGAAACCAGGCCATTCGGGCTCTCCGGCGAACGCGCCAGCGACAAGGAAGAGGGATGCGATGACCCTGATCATTGTTCTATTGAACTACGAATCGCGGATCCACCACCTGCCCGTCCGTCCCATCTCAGTCGCCCGCTCCAACAAATAACTCGATGAAGAGACTCCGGGAAGGACCGCCTGGTACCCGCGGTGGTGAGATTACATCTCCATCCGTTCGACCCATTGGGCGCGCCATGCGGGAGCCTCGAATGGATCCGCGAAGTACTGTGTTTCCCTCGCAACCTTGTCGTCCCTGAATTCCATGATGCTCACGGTGTAGGACGGCTTGCCGTCATATGTCAGGATGAATTCGGTGATCCAAAGATCACCGCCGCCAAGGATTCGTCGGACAGCAAACCGCTTATTGCTCGGCTGGCTGGCGCGTTGGTTCTGTATGTTCCCTCGACCGCGCGTTCGCTCGCCCGACTGCGGGTATTCGAGCACCGCGTCCTCGTGATAGATCCGGTGCTCCGTTTCGAAATCGTTGGCATCCGACGCTGCCCAATGCTGATCCAGCGCCGCACGGATCTCTCGATCTCGCACCCCAGGATCCTGCTCCTTCTTTTGTTGACCGTTCATCTTCGGCCCTCCGTTCGACCCACGGCTGCCCCGCTCGACGTCGTGTTGCACTGAGCAGAAACCGTGGGGCAGGACTCCAGTCCTGCAGCGGGTCTCCAGACCCGCCTCCGTCCAACTTCCTGCGAGCTCGCGCCAGGAACTTCCGCGAAAAGGGAGTCCTTCTTGAGCAAAACGTAACACCATTCGGCACTGAGGTGCAAGCCGTGGCTAACATCAACGCGATCGGCGAGCGAGCAAGGATGCCGGCAGCATTATCGCCGCCTGCTCTTTCCATCGACTATCCACCATCGACCATCCTCTGATACGCTTTCCACTATGAAGACCACGCCGCTTGTCTGCTGCTTGCTCTCCTCTCTGGCAGCCCTCTATGGCCAGGACCGCGTCTATGCGATCAAGGCCGCCCGGCTGTTCGATGGCGTCAATGACCGGCTGATGGAGCCGGGCCTCGTGGTCGTCTCGAAGGGCAAAATCGAATCCGTGGGCGGCGCCGTGCCCGCCGGGGCCACGACAATCGATCTCGGCGACGCTACGCTACTGCCCGGCTTCATCGACGCCCACACGCATCTCTCCATGGATTTCAACCCCGACTACAGCGCCAACATCCTCGACGCGCTGCGCCGCCCCGTCGCCGAACAGGCCATCCGCGCCACCTCCAATGCGCGCGACACGCTCATGGCCGGCTTCACCACGGTCCGCGACGTGGGTTCGCGCGATTTCATCGACGTGGGCTTGCGCAATGCCATCAATGCCGGGGTGGTGCCCGGTCCGCGCATGCTGGTTGCGGTCCACGCGCTCGGTTCGACCGGAGGACACTGCGACGATACCGACGGTTTCCGCTACGACCTCTTCCGCCGCACCGGGCCGGAAGAGGGCGTGATCAATTCCGCGGACGAGGCGCGCTTCGCGGTGCGATTCAACATCAAGTACGGCGCCGACGTGATCAAAACCTGCGCCAGCGGCGGCGTGCTATCGCCCACCGACGACGTCGATGTCCCCCAGTTGACGCAGGCGGAGCTCACTGCCCTGGTCGAAGAGGCACACGCGCTGAAGCGCAAGGCCGCCGCCCACGCCCACGGCGCCGAGGCAGCCAAACGGGCGATACGGGCCGGCATCGACTCCATCGAACACGGCACCTTCCTGGACGACGAGGCCCTCCGCATGATGCACGATCGCGGCGTATTCCTGGTGCCGACCCTGACCACCCGCGTCGGCCTGATCAGCTCGAAATTCCCGCCGCTGGTACAAGCCAAAGCCGAGCGGGCCGTGGCGCAACAAGACATCATGGTGCGGCGTGCGCTGGCGCTGGGAGTCCGCATCGCGCTGGGCACCGACGCAGCGGTCTACCCGCACGGCCAGAACGCCACGGAGTTCGCCTTGATGGCAGCCGACGGCATGACGCCCGCCCAATCGCTCAAGGCCGGGACCTCGGTGGCCGCCGAGCTTCTGGGCCTCGAGGACCGAGTCGGCGCGCTCAAGCCCGGAATGCTGGCGGACATTGTTGCGGTAGCGGGCGATCCGGTGGCCAATATCAAAGCGACCAGCGATGTAATCTTCGTGATGAAGAACGGCGCCATCTTCCGCAACGGCCGCTAGGAACCGTGGGGCAGGACTCCAGTCCTGCAGCGGGTCTCCAGACCCGCCTCCGTCCAACTTCCTGAAACGAAGGAAGCCGGACGGGGACGGCCAGCGAGCGTGAGGTATAGGTGGGATACAATGATCCGGTGCCCGTCCGTCCGCCCGACCCGGAGTACCTTAAACTCCTGCTGCCCTACGGCGACATCATCCAAAGGCTCGCCCTGGCCGCGCGCAAAGCAATCCTCGAAGAGGCTCCGGAAGCCAACGAATTCGTCTACGAGGTGTACACCATCGCGGACCACTTCACGTTTACGGCGCGTCCTGGCGATGCCTTCGTATTCACCACGACGCACGCGAATTGGGTCAACCTCGGCTTCAACTTCGGCGCTTGTCTGCCCGATCCGGACGGTCTGCTGCGCGGCGAAGGCAAGCTGATCCGCCACGTCCGCATCGCGCAGGCGGCGGACCCGGACGCGGCCGGTGTGCGCGAGTTGATACGAGCCGCCATCGCACGAGCCGAGCGGCCCGCACGCCTGGAAGCGAAACCGGCTACCCTCGTACACAAGGCTCAAACCGGCAAGAAGCGGTCCGCCAGGGGTTCGCGGCGAACAGGACGCCTCGGCGTCTGACCATCCACCATCGACCATCCACCATCCACCGGCGAGGAGCCAAGGCGACGAGCCCTCTGTTAGAATCTTAGGGACGGGCTGAAGACCCGCGACGAGCTGCACCCGGCCGCCGCAACTCGAGTTGTGGCCCGGCCTCCGAAATGCCGTCAGTCATGAAGGTTAGAAGTTGCCGATGAGCAAGCTCACGCACCAGCCCGCCCGTCTCCTGGCCACCATGCTCCTGCTGCTCTCGGCCGTTTTCGCCTTCGCTCAGACCGCCCCGCAGCAGACCGTCGCCATCATCTACGACGGCCCCACCGACTATCAGGCCAAGGGCTACATCCACGCACTCTTCATCGACAATCTGCTCGGTCACTTCGGCCTCACCGGCGAGATCATTCCCTCGGGTCAGTATCAGCCCGGCATGTTGCAGCGCTACCACGCCGGCTTCTACATCGGCGTCACGCCCAACGCCACCGTGCCCGACAGTCTCCTGGCCGATATCCGCGCCTACCAGCAGCCCTTCGCCTGGCTTGGCCAGCATGTCGAAAGCCTCGTCAACACGCCCGAAGGCAAGCGCCAGTTCGGCTTCGCCTGGCAGGAATATAACCGCTATTTCACCGTCACCGGCGTGATGTATAAGGACACCTTCCTCCCCAAGCACGAGCCCGACCTCACCGTCGTATCGGTCACGGACAAGAGGAACGTGCAGGTGGTCGCCACCGCGGTGACGAAGGCCGGCGGATCCTACCCCTACGTTCTGCACCACGGCCGCTTCTGGTACTTCGCCGACAGCCCCTTCGCCTACCCCGACGAGGGCGGCCATTACCTGGCGTTCTGCGACCTGCTGCACGACATCTTCGAGATCGAGCACCCCGCCAGCCAGCGGGCGCTGGTCCGCATTGAGGACGTGAGCGTCGACGACGATCCGGTGGACCTGCGCCGCGTCTCCGACCTGCTGGAGGGATACCAGATCCCCTTCCAGATCGCCATGATCCCGGTTTTCAAGAACCCCTCGAAGGAGTTCGAGGTCCGCCTCTCCGACCGCCGCTCCTTCGTCGATTCCCTGCACTACATGATCGCCCACGGCGGCACGCCCGTCATGCACGGCGTGACGCACCAGTACCGCGGCCAGAGCGGCGACGACTACGAGTTCTGGGACGACACCGGCGACCGCCCCATCGCCGGCGATTCCACCGACCTGGTCATGCGCCGCCTCCAGCTCGGCTTGCAGGAATGCTTCAACGCCGGGATTTTCCCGGTGGCCTTCGAGACGCCGCACTATGCCGCCTCCGAGACCGACTACCGCGCCATGATGCGAGTCTTCACGCTCTTCTACGACCGCACCATTTCCACCCCCAGCCTCAACTCGCAGCAATATTTCCCCTATCCCGTCATCGATTACTGGGGCCGCTCCGTTCTGCCCGAGGATCTGGGCTACGTGCCGGTCGAAAATCCGCAGACCAAGGGCATCCTTCAATCCGCCCGCAATCTCAAGGTGGTGCGCGACGGCGTGGCATCTTTCTACTTCCACCCCTTCCTGAACCCGAACCTCCTGGATCAACTCGTAAAGGGCATTCGCGACCTCGGCTACCACTTCGTATCCATCCGCGATTTCGCAAGCTCGGTGGATTTCCAGGGCCGCTACGTCGTGCGCACCGCAACGGGCGAGTCGAGCATCGCGCCGCAAAACGAATTCTGGCGTCTGCGCGAGTTCGATAAGGTAGGCAAGCTGGTGGACACGCGCCTCTCCGACGGCAAGGTCAGCGGGCCGACCCAAGTCGCCGTGAACGTCCCGCCGGGCGGCTGGGCCGCGGTGGACCTGCTCAAGGAACGACCTGTCGCCCAGGTCGAGCCGACGCTCTCCGCGCGCGTCAAACAATGGTGGGTCCAACTCACTTCGAGCGAGAATCCCAACCGCGCGGCCACTCAGTCCTTCGCCACCGGAAAGAAAGCGTGGATTCTGTGGCTCGACAAAACCACGCCGGCCGTTTCGAGGAATCAGCAGAGCTATCGGAACGTCCTCGAGACCTTCGGCTACGACATCAGGCTGGTCAGGCCCGGGGATCTCACCCGCACGCCGGCCGATCGCGAAACCATTCTGGTGGTGCCTGAAGCCGCCGGCCTGCGGCTCTCCGCCGGGCAGCAGCAGCAGGTCTTGCAGTACCTCACCGCGGGCGGACACGTCGTCGTCGAGGGCAAGCAGCCGTGGCTCACCCAGCTTGGCTTCTCCTGGCAGGGCCGGCAGATCGCGCTTTCGACGGTTAGCGATGACGCGTATCCGGGAATGCAGATCAATTGGCGTCCCGATGTACGCATCGAGCGCTTCGACGAGCCCGACAACGTCCGCGAGTTGATGGTCGATAGCGAGAGCGACCAGATGTTGGCCTTCTCCGGCGAGCATGGCGCCGGTCACTACATCTACCTGGCCGCGCCGCTCGACGACCGCACCACCGATGGAACCAGCCACTATCCCTACTTCCCGCGCTACATCACCGAAACGTTCGGCGTGAATACGGCTCTGCGAAGCCCGCGTATCGAGGCCTACTTCGACCCCAGCTATCGTCCCGCCACGGACTGGGACCGGCTGGCCGTCCAGTGGCGCAAGTCCGGCATCCGCACCGTCTACGCCGGAGCTTGGATCTTCACCAGCCAGTGGTCGTTCCGCTACGGCGATTTCATCAGGGCCTGCCACCGCAACGGCGTCGCCGTGTACGCCTGGTTCTGGCTCCCGCAGGTGTCGCTGAAATTCTGGAACGATCATCCCGAGTGGCGCGAGAAGACCGCCAGCGGTGACGACGGCAAAGTCGTCTGGCGCTATCTCATGAATCTCCAGAATCCCGCCTGCTATCGCGCCAGCATGGACTTCGTGAAGAGCCTGCTCAATCAGTACGAGTGGGACGGCGTCGTCATCTCCGAGCTCAACTACGACTACAACCTCAAGGACCCGTTCAATCCCAAGTCCTTCGTGCCCATGAACGCCAACGTGCGCGCGGACTTCCGCAAGCACGCCGGCTTCGATCCCATCCAGCTCTTCCAGCCCACCTCCGAGCGCTACTACAAGAACGACCGCGCCTCTCTCGAGAGGTTCATGCGCTACCGCGAGAACCTGGTGATGGACATGCACCGCAAGGTCCTCACCGAGCTCGAGCCGATCCGCCGCGCCAGGAACTTCGAAGTGATCGTGAGCACCATCGACAGCCTGCACAGCAGGACCGTCCGTCCGGGCACCGGCCTCGATTCGCGCCGCCTCGTTGCCCTGATGAAGGATTTCGATTTCACCTTGCAGGTGCAGGATCCTTCCGAGTACTGGATGAAGCCGCCCGATCGCTACCGCCGCTTCGCCGAAACCTATAAGAAGCTGGTGAAGGACCCCTCGCGTTTCATGTTTGACGTGAACGTGGTGCCCGACCGCGACATCGGCCCCACCAACCTCCCCACCCGGACCGCCACCGGGACCGAACTGGTGCGCACCGTGGTCGCCGCGGCATCGTCATTCCCTCGCGTGGCCGTCTACTCCGAGTGGACCGTCCCCGACCAGGACTGGACGCTGCTTCGCATCGCCCTCACCACGGGGTCATCTCTCAGCGGCGGCAACGGCGATTGGAAGGTGGCCGGTCCCGAACCCGTTCTTCTCACGCCCGCCGAAGACCGCGACTACTACATGGATGGCCGCCTCTGGCCGGCGCTATCGAGCGACGGCGTGCTGGCGCCTCCTGGCCGCCACGGACTCTCCACCAGCCGCCCCTGGTATCACTTCCTCGATCCCGGAACCATGCCCGCCCGCCTGATGAGCATCTCGGGCGACCTGCTCGACGCACGCGTCATGCCCACCGGACTGATCTTCCGCTACACCAGCCCCGGCCGCGCCGTCGCCGTCTTTAACGAGCGGCCGCGCGAAATCCTGGTGGATGGCCGCCACGTCCACGTGCCCATCGAAGGCGGCTCCACCTGGACCGCCTTGCTTCCCGCCGGCGAGCATTGGGTGGCCGCGGTGACCAACACCAAGGCCGGAGTGGCGGTGAATCTGTGGGGTTGGGCGTCGGCTTCCGCCATCAACGCGCTGGGCGGACTTGCCACGGGGCTCATGCTTCTGATCTACTTTGAAGTTCGAGTGCGGCGGATCGTCCGGCGGCGCGCCTGATTCAATGTTCACTAGTGTCTTTATCGACGGCCTCTTCGTCGCGGCGGTCACGCTCATCTGGTTCATGCTCGGCTACCAGTGCCTGCTCTTCTTCATGGGGCACCGCTATTACCGCCTGAACCGCCTCGCGCGGGGCAAAGGCCCCTTCGTCGCCGACGCCGATCTGCCGGCCGTCTCCATCCTGGTCCCCTGTCACAACGAGGAGAAGGTCATCGCGCACACCATCCGCGCGCTGCTCGAGCTCGTCTATCCGCCGGATAAGGTCGAGATCCTCATCATCAACGACGGCAGCACCGACAAGACCGCCGAAGTGGTCCTGGGCTTCAAAGATGAACCGCGCGTCCGGCTGCTCAACGTCCCCGCCCCGCTCGCCGCAAAGGGCAAGTCCGGCGCCCTGAACTACGCGCTGACCGGGGCCCGCCACCCGGTCCTGGCCATCTACGACGCCGACAACGTTCCCGAACCAACCGCCCTTCGCCCGCTGTGCGAGAAGCTGGTGCTCGATCCCACGCTAGGCGCGGCCATCGGCATGTACCGCGCCTGGAACCGCAAGCGCGCTTTCCTGACGCGCTTCCTCAACATCGAAGGCATCGGCTTCCAGTGGATCCTGCAAGCCGGCCGCTGGATGCTGATGCGCCTGTGCACCTTGCCCGGCACCAACTACGTCATCCGCAAGGCGCTGGTCGAACAGCTCAACGGCTGGGACGTCTCCGCCCTCACCGAAGACGCCGAGATGAGCATCCGCATCTACCAGGCCGGCTACCGCATCCAGTTCATTCCCGATTCCGTCACTTGGGAGCAGGAGCCCGAAGGACTCAAGGTGTGGTTCCGCCAGCGCCGCCGCTGGGTGCGCGGGTCGAACTACCTGTTCCGCAAGTACGCCGGCAGCCTGCTGAAGACCAAGCCTCGCCGCATCGGCTGGGAGCTGCTCTACTCGCTCGCGCTCTACTACGTCTTCTTCCTGGCGGTGGTGATCTCCGACGTGCTGTTCGTTCTCAGCGCGGCCGGCCTCATCCGCATCGACGTCCCCGGCCCCTACGCGATGGTGTGGGTCTTCGCCTACGCCACCTTCGTCGGCCAGCTAGTCATCGCGCTCTCGTGTGCCGAAGGCGAGGACACGCTGGTCAACATTCTTCTGACCTGCCTGATGTATTTCACCTACTGCCAGCTCTGGATTCCGGTGGTGGCCGTAGCCTTCTGGGACGACTTCATCGCCCGCCGCGAAATCAAGTGGGCCAAAACCGAGCGCTACGAAGTCACCGGCACCGGCTCGAGATGATCTGCAAACCGACGACGGTCGGGCTTTTCGCCGTCTGCAAACCGGGGACTGGATCCCAATTTCGCCGCCTTTGCGAAATTGGTGCCTGTCCCAAGGTTTGCCCCGTGGACCCTGCTCGTAGCACGATCCGCAAACCGGCGACCGTCCGCAAACCGGGGACTGGATCCCAATTTCGCCGCCTTCGCGAAATTGGTGCCTGTCCCAAGGTTTGCCCCGTGGATACTCCTCGTAGCCTGATCCGCAAACCGGGGACTGGATCCCAATTTCGCCGCCTTCGCGAAATTGGTGCCTGTCCCAAGGTTTGCCCCGTGGATACTCCTCGTAGCATGATCCGCAAACCGGGGACTGGATCCCAATTTCGCCGCCTTCGCGAAATTGGTGCCTGTCCCAAGGTTTGCCCCGTGGATACTCCTCGTAGCATGATCCGCAAACCGGGGACTGGATCCCAATTTCGCCGCCTTCGCGAAATTGGTGCCTGTCCCAAGGTTTGCCCCGTGGACCCTGCTCGTAGCATGATCCGCAAACCGGGGACTGGATCCCAATTTCGCCGCCTTCGCGAAATTGGTGCCTGTCCCAAGGTTTGCCCCGTGGACCCTGCTCGTAGCATGATCCGCAAACCGGGGACTGGATCCCAATTTCGCCGCCTTCGCGAAATTGGTGCCTGTCCCAAGGTTTGCCCCGTGGACCCTGCTCGTAGCCTGATCCGCGAACCGGCGACCGTCCGCAAACCGGGGACTGGATCCCAATTTCGCCGCCTTCGCGAAATTGGTGCCTGTCCCAAGGTTTGCCCCGTGGACCCTGCTCGTAGCATGATCCGCAAACCGGCGACTGTCCGCAAACCGGGGACTGGATCCCAATTTCGCCGCCTTCGCGAAATTGGTGCCTGTCCCAAGGTTTGCCCTCTGGATACTCCAAGATGATCAGCGACGCAATGTCGAAGGCAATTCTAATAAGAGTCCTCTTCTACACCCTGGCCGCAACCGGCCTTTTCGCCATGCTGCACTGGGTCGCCGCAAGCGTGATCTACCAGGGTTCAACGAGCATCCCGGACCCGGCCTGGCGCGACGCGCTCGGCGCCGAAGACGTCTGGCTCCGCGCCCGCGACGGCACGAAGATCCACGGCTGGTGGGCCGGGTCCAAAGGTTCCCGCCTCGCCACGTTGTTCCTGCACGGAAACGCCGGCAATATCGGCCACCGCGCCCCGGCCATCCGTGAAATCCTGGAAGCCGGCTCCGACGTCCTGATCATCGACTACCGCGGCTACGGCCGCAGCCAGGGCCACCCCACCGAGCGCGGCCTCTCGATGGATGCCGACGCCGCCTACGACTTCGTAGCATCCAAGGGCAAGCCCATCGTGCTCCACGGCGAATCGCTAGGCTCGGCCGTAGCCGTGGAACTGGCCACGCGCCGCCCCGCCGCCGGCCTCGTTCTCGAATCGCCCTTCACCTCGCTCCGCGCCGAGGCGAACACCGTGCTTCCCATCATCGGCCCGCTGGTGGTCTGGGGCTTCGACTCGAAATCGAGGATCGCGCGCGTCCACGTGCCGCTCCTGCTCATCCATGGCGACCACGACCAGACCGTGCCCTACCGCCTGGGCCGCGAGCTTTGCGACGCCGCCCCCGGCCCGAAAACACTTTGGACCGTCCCCGGCGGCGATCACAACGACCTGCGGGAAACCGCCGGTCCCGAATACCGCGAACGCCTCCGCCGCTTCTACGCCTCGCTTCCGATTCCGGCCGCCGCGCGCGAGCGGTAGGCCGCGAACCCAGCTAGCCTTCCAACCCGGGGGGCGCGTCCACTTCCGATCGCCAGACTTCGAGGCACCGGGCCAGTGGCTTGGCTGGCCACCCTGAATGCGCCTCGGCCTTTTCTCGCCCGGCAAGCCAACTGCGCAGCGGCCCTCAGGTGACTGGCGAACCCTCGTCTACGGTGTGAGGATCAACACCGCCTGCTCGTGGTCCTGAAGGAACGCGGCCACCCGAATTGCTTCGCGCCGAATCAGACGCTCTGCCACAGCGGTGGGGTAAATCGCACCCCCGCAGCCAGATTACCTTCGGCGGCGGCCCGAACGTGGTCGCCAGCTCATAGAAGTCTGCGTCTGCCGTCACGATCGCAAGGTCGCCAGCTTTTGCGTACTCCCAGAGACGGGTGTCCGGAGCCTGGAGCAGTCCCTCAGATGCAACGTGAGTCGAGCCGGGAAACAGGGACGGCCAAACGTTCAACCAGTCGGCGAGACAGGTTCTCGTCCAGGAGCAGTCTCACAGAGCGACCCGGCGGCCCACCCGCGCGGCATACTCGAAGACCGCCAGGAAGTCGTCTTCCTCCAGTTCGGGGTAGTCGGTAATGATCTGCTCTTCGCTCATGCCGGCCGCGAGCCAGCCGAGCACGTCCCAGACCGTTATTCTGAGACCCCGTATGCAAGGCTGGCCGGACCGCTTGCCGGGCTCAATCGTGATGCGGTTCTCGTCCATAGTTCCAAACGTTGATCTTACCGCCGGAAGAGGGGGCCTGGCGAGGATGAGGCTTCGTCCCCGTCCTAGCGCGCACATCGACAAGCAGATACAATCATTGGGTTGTCCTGAGATCACATCATGGCGAACAAGAAGAAGGCGAAGGCTGCGGCCGACAGTAGCCTCGACAAGGTGATCGACTACCGGTTCCCCGCGGCGACCCGCAAGAACAACCCACCGGCCAAGATCGCCGCCGAAGGTTACGTACCCCTGTTGCCGAAGGCCGAGTACGTGTACAGCCCCCGCCGCCCGCCTGAACTGCGCTTCGATCCGACCGGCCGCACGGACGAGTTGCCTGAATTGCTGGCTACCGCCAGCGGCGCGCACTGACGGGGGCCGAAGCGTGGGCACTCGCTGAGGCGCTGCGCGTCCACGAACCGTGGCTGGAGTGGGCAGGCAAGCAGGAGGCACGCTCGTTCGCCGTCGATCCCGTCGCGCTCCACATCCACGAGCGCGTGAGTGCGCAAGCGATCCTGAAAGTAGCGGCGCGTGAAGACGTCAACCGCTCGCTGTTCGCGGACCCGGAGCAGGAGTACAACGAGGCCGTCCAGTTCTACCAGCACGATGTGGACTGGTCGAACCGCCTGATCCTGGGCGACAGCCTCCAGGTCATGTCGTCGCTGGCCCGGCGCGAGGATCTCGCGGGGAAGGTCCAGATGATCTACATGGACCCCCCGTACGGGATCAAGTTCGGTAGTAACTTCCAGTCGGAGATTGGCAAACGCGAAGTCAAGGACAACGAGTCGGACCTGACGCGCGAGCCCGAGATGGTTAAGGCATACAGGGACACCTGGAGTCTTGGTGTGCATTCGTATTTGAGCTATCTGCGCGAGCGCCTAGCGGTCGCCAAGGACCTGCTGAGCGACACCGGCAGCGTTTTCGTGCAGATCGGTGATGAGAACGTACACCGCGTCCGCATGCTCCTCGACGAACTATTTGGCGCCAGGAACTATATCTGCGAGATCTGTGTCACAAAGACGAGTAGCCTCGGAACCGAATTGATGTCTGGGGTCGTCGACTACATCCTTTGGTACGCCAAGGACGTCGGCCGCCTCAAGCATCACGGCTTGTTCAGATCGAAGTCCTTCGGGCTGGAGGGCGCAGAGGAGTACACTGCCATCGAACTCCCAACCGGAGAGAGACGCACCCTCGAACCAGCCGAGAAGCGCGGAGAGAAGTCCCGGCCAGAGGGCGGCCGTGTGTACCGTCTCGACAATCTCACATCGCAGAGCAGAAGCACCACGACTGTCTTTGAATATTCGTGGGAAGGAAAAACCCTGGGACCCGGCGCTGGTGGGTGGAAGACGAACCTCTCCGGCATGAACCGGCTTGCGGGTGCTCAGCGAATCCGAACAAGGCAGATCGGCAACACCATCTGCTATGTCAGATACATCGAGGATTTCCCCGCGATTCCGATCAACAGTCTGTGGGCTGACGTATCTTCAGGTTTCAATGTGTACCAACCGAAGGTCTACGTCGTACAAACGAACGAAAGAATCATCGAACGCTGCGTCCTGCTGGCGACGGACCCGGGCGACTTGGTGTTGGACCCGACATGTGGCAGTGGGACAACTGCTGAGATTTGCGAGCAGTGGGGACGCCGCTGGATCGCAGTTGACACAAGCCGTGTGGCGATTGCGATCGCTCGTCAACGAGTGCTCACGGCGAAGTACGATTTCTTCAGACTCCGGGATGAGTCCGAGGGCGTCGCCGGCGGGTTTCTTTACAAAACAATCCCGCATATCACTCTCAAGAGCATCACACAGAACGCGAACCTCGATCCAATTTTCACGAAGTACGAGGCGCTCCTCGACGCCACTCTCGCCGCCGCATCCACCGCGCTGAAGTCCCTCTCGGACAAACTTCGCAACGAGTTGAGGGCCAAGCTCGCGTTGAAGCAGAAGTACGAAGGCAAGAAGGCCATCAGCGAAGCCGATCGCCGTCGGTGGGATCTGCCGCCGATAGCCAAGCCCTGGCGGCACTGGGACGTGCCGTTCGACACCGATCCAGATTACCCCGCCGACTTAAAGAGGGCCGTCGAGGAATACCGCGCGGCCTGGCGGGCCAAGATGGACGAGGTCAACGCTTGCATCGCCGCAAACGCCGATCAAGAAGAACTGGTCGACCAGCCCGAGGTCGACCGCAAGATCACTCGCGTCAGCGGGCCTTTCACCGTGGAAGCCGTCCAACCACCCGAAATGTCCCTCGGCGACGCCACAATCGTCGAAACCGGCTTCGCCGGCGAGCCCGACGAGCTGCCGGGCACCTTCGTCGTCCGTGAGGTCCAGATGGGCGAGTCCGCCCAAAACCTCGAAGCCTACTTGAGCAAGATGGTGGGTCTGCTCCGCATGGACGGCGTTCGCTTCCCGGATAACAAACAGAAGAAGTTCACACGCCTGGACCCGATTTACGCCACCGGCAGTTCAGCCGGCATCCATGCCGAAGGGCGGTGGGCGAACGTCGGCGAAACCGACAGCGATCCGGAGGGCGACGCCACGGTCGGCGTGGTGTTCGGTCCGCAGTACGGTCCCATCACCGCAAAAATGATCGAAGAGGTCATCCGGCCGGCCGCGCGGCGCTACGACGATCTGGTCTTCGCCGGGTTCAGTTTCGACGGCGCAGCGCAGGCGGCCATCGACGAGGGCCACCCCAAGATGCGCATCCACATCGCGCACATTCGTCCGGACGTGAATCCCGGCATGAACGGCCTGCTCAAAGAGCAACCCGGCAGCCAGTTGTTCACCGTCTTCGGCCGCCCGCGCACCACGGTAAAAGGTCCGGACCGCGACGGCATGTACACCGTCGAGATGGAAGGCGTGGACGTCTACGATCCCGTGAACAACAGCGTCGTGGACACCGGCGCGGCGAAGGTGGCGGCTTGGTTTGTGGATGGCGATTACGACGGGCGCACGTTCTGTATCACGCAGGCGTTTTTTCCGGACCGTAGCGCTTGGGAAAAGCTAAGCAAGGCGCTGGCTGGCGTCGTGGACCCGGAACGATTCGAGCAGTTCTCGGGCACGGTTTCGTTGCCTTTTGCCGCCGGCAAGCACAAGAGCGTCGCGGTGAAAGTGATCGACCCGCGCGGCAACGAGGTGATGCGGGTGCACGCTCTCGGCGGGGACGTGAGGTAGCCGATGGCCCGCAAGAGCGGAAGCACCGTCATCCCAGGTCAGGACCTGCTACCCGTGCAGCCTGTGGATCGGCCGATCCTCTGCAATCCCTACGAAGAGCCGCGCGACCATTGGATCTACGACAAGGAGACGGGAGCGGCAAGCCGCGCCGGAACCCGGCGCCCCGCGAGCTACTGGTACAAGACGGAGCGCACCGGTAGCGCGCAATTGACCCTTACCGGCCTCGCGGAGGAGGAGCGGGACGATCTGCCCCTCGTCAACGCCTTGCGGGAGGACGTCCGCAAGTGGCGCGAGGCGGGGTACCCGGGCGCGAGCAATGTCACGCGCGATCTGCTTCGCCACTGGGCCCGCACGGACCGCGCACGGCGGCTATTTTTCTGCCAGATCGAAGCCGTCGAGACGATCATCTATTTGTTGGAGATCCGGTTCCAAGCGAAGGTCGGCATCCGCGGCAATCCGAAGCTCGGTAAAGAGGACCTCAACCGGCTGCTTGCGGGAGAGCGCCCGTCATTCAGCAATCCGGGCCAGGACTTCTTTCCGCGACTGATCGATCCGGGGCAAGACGCCTCGCTCGCGGCGCTGCGCCGAATCGCCTGCAAGATGGCGACGGGCAGCGGCAAGACCGTGGTTATGTCTATGGTAGTCGCGTGGGCCTTCTGCAATCGCAGCCAGAACCCTGCGACCACCCTGTTCCCAAACGGGATTCTCATCTGCTGCCCGAACCTGACGGTAAAGGAACGCTTGCAGGTGCTGCGCCCGGAGCGCCCGGACAACTATTACGAGGCGTTCGATATCGTTCCGCTCAAGTACAGGCCGCTGCTGCAATCCGGAAAAGTGCTGGTGACGAACTGGCACCGCTTCGCGCCGGAATCCGAGCATTCCGAGAACGGCAAGAGCTATGCGGTGGTCAACAAGGGGCCGGAGACGCCGGACACGTTCGCGCGCCGGGTGCTCGAAGACCTCTACGACCGGCTGCCCATCATGGTGATGAACGATGAGGGACACCACTGCTGGCGTCCAGCGTCCGCCGATGAGGACTTGACCAGCGAGGAGAGGAAGACGCTGGAAGAGGAAGTGGTCGAGGCGCGCGTCTGGCTCGATGGTTTGGACCGCATCAACAACTGCACCATCAATCCCGCATCCAAGCCGGGCATCTCGATCTGCTTGGACCTCTCCGCGACGCCGTTCTACCTGAAGGGTAGCGGCTACCCCGAGGGCAGGCCGTTCCCATGGATCGTGAGCGACTTCGGCCTGGTGGATGCCATCGAGAGCGGCATCGTCAAGATTCCGCGCCTGCCGGTATTGGACACGACGGGGAGGCCGGATCCCAAGTACTTCAAGCTGTGGAAGGCAATCAACGAGAACCTGGAACCCGGCGAGCGGCGGCCCGGCAAGGCCAAACGCCCCAAGCCGGAGGTGATATACCGCGAAGCCGAAGGCGCCCTGCTGCAGATCGCCTCGCAGTGGAAGGAGCGGTTTCTGCAGATGGAGGCGGCGACGCCGGGACAAGAGCACGTGCCGCCGGTGCTCATCCTGGTTTGCGACAACACCGATATCGCCGAGATCTTCTACCGGAAGATCAGCGGAGAAACGGAAGCCGAAGCGGTTACCGAAGCGGACGTTGCCGAGGTGCTCGGCGAAGAAGAAGAGGAAAACGGGAACGGCAAACAGAAGCCGGCGAAATCCGGCAAGCGTAAGACGACCACGGTGTACGGGCAGGGAGCGATTTTTCCCGAGCATTTCTCAAACACGCCCGACGTGAACCGGACGATCCGGATCGATACCAAGCTGCTGGCCGAGGCCGAGAGCGACGACCCGAAGAAGAAGAGGCTGGAAGCCGCCGAGGAACTGCGCCAGGTGGTGGCAACCGTGGGCAAGCCGGGCCAGCCAGGCGAGCACGTACGCTGTGTGGTGTCGGTCTCCATGCTGACCGAGGGGTGGGACGCGAACAACGTCACTCACATCCTGGGGGTGCGGGCCTTCGGCAGCCAGCTTCTCTGCGAGCAGGTAGTGGGGCGCGGATTGCGGCGGATGGACTACGTGCCCGATCCGAAGACTGGCCTGCTTACCGACGAGTACGTAGATGTCTACGGCATCCCGTTCTCGGTGATCCCGTTCAAGGGGCGGCCCGTGAAGGCGCCCGCGCCCGATGACCGGCCCAAGAACCATGTACGTGCCCTGCCGGAACGGAAGGCCATGGAGATGCGGTTCCCGGTGGTGGAGGGCTATGCCTTCGCGCTGCGGAAGAACCTGATCCGGTGCGATGTCGATGGGATGCCGGTGTTGGACATCGAGCCGAACCGGGAACCAACCGCCACGTTCGTGCGGCCCACCGTCGGCTACGCAGAGGGCAGCTCGTCGGCGCACAGCAGCCCATTCCAGTTCGTGGAGCAGGATCGCGAGCAGTACTACCACGAAACACACCTGCAGACCATCGAGTTTCAGATTGCGCGGCTCATCGTTGACCAGTTGACCGTAGCGGGTGCCGATGCGAAGGACCGGAGGCGGCGTGTGCTGTCGCTCCAGTCGCGCCATCAGCTTTTCCCGCAGGTGTTCCGGTACGTGGACGACTATGTGCGCCGCAAAGTAAACTTCCAGAACTGCGATCCGTGCGAGTTGGGCCTCGAGAAGTACGTCCAGCGGATAGTGGAGCGGCTACGAGATGCCATCGTGCCGGACGAATCCGAAGGCGAGGCGCCGCTGATGCCGATCACGAATCGCTATAAGCCGCTCGGTACCACGGCTGAAGTCGATTTCAAAACTACGCGCCCTTGCCACGCGACGATGAAGAGCCACATCGACCAGGTGGTGCTCGACAACTTGGTGTGGGAATCGAGCGCGGGCTTCCGGTTGGAATCGAGCGATGCCGTGCAGTTCTACGCCCGCAACGACCATATGGGGCTGACGATCCCGTACGAATACATGGGGATCGACCACGCCTATGAACCGGATTTCCTGGTCCGGCTGACTAACGGCTTGACCGTGGTCCTCGAGATCAAAGGGTTTGAAGACGACCAGACAAAAGCGAAGCACACCGCGGCGAACCGTTGGGTCGAGGCGGTGAACAACTGGGGCCAGTTGGGAAGGTGGGCCTTCCACGTCTGCCGGAACCCTCAGCTGTTGGACAAGGAGATGGAGTACCTGGCGCGGGCAAGACCTCTGCGGTCCGACCTGGAGCCTGATCGCGCCTCGCGATGAGGACTCTCAGATTGCCACGTCGCCACGCCAGTACACCCGGGAGGTCGGCCCCAGATCGGCAGGCTTGGGCTCGGCAACACGCCCGGAATCGTAATGGGCGTTGAACAACGGTCCCACCATTCCCAAAAGTAAATTCCCCTCCGCCTCAATCACTTGCGGGAACTTGCCCCTGCGCCACCGGCATCCATGGCCTTACGCTCGTCCCAGGTGGCACTGTGTTTACGCGACGCCAAATCTACCGCCCAAGCGCCCACGCGGCCACCGGCCCCTCAATCTCAGCCAGCCGCGCCCGAAGAAACCGAAAAGTAAAAAAATGCAACACGGTCCTAGCGCCGAATTGGACGCACCCAACGCCCCCTCACCCGCCCCAAACTCCTCATTCTTCAGCCCGGCGCGCCACGCACAAAAAGCGGAAATAAAAAAAGTGCACATTCAACCTAGTCCCGCAATCGAACACTCCCGCCCCCTACTTCGCCCCCTCCACGAAATCCGCTTCCTGCCCCGCAACCTCCACCACATGGATGCGCATCCCCTTGCGCTCCTTCAGCGCCTTCTCCGGAAGCTCGAAGCGCACCGCCAGCATCCGGTCCATCGTTTCCCCGCCCTTCACCTTCGTCTGCGGCAACAGGCTCGTGTTGAACTTCTGCCCCAGCGCCGGGTAGTAGGCGAACAGGCTGTTCGAATCCACTTCCGAAATCACCGACCCGTCCACCGCGTTCCCCTTCGCGTCCGTCATCGTCACCTCGACGGTCTGCACCTTGAACACGTAGTCGGAAGGATTCCGGAATCGAAAGTCGATGATGGCGGCCGAGCTGTTCTCTTCGATCGGCATCGTCCGAACCTTCAGAATCGAGCCCACCAGTTCCAGGTGCGCGCCCTTGTTCCCGTAGAAGATTCCCGCCGCCGCCAGCACCACCACCACCAGGCCGATCCCCAGGAACGGCGCCAGCTTGATATAAGGGTCGAGTTTCTCTTTCAGTACCTTGTTCATTTAATCACCCAGAAATTTACCCACCGGCTCGAGGCCGCTCACGTTATCGCACACCGCCTTGATCCCGGCCGTCAGCGGAATCGCCAGCACCAGCCCCGGCGCCCCCCAGATCACGCTCCAGAACATCAGAGCGATCGTCACCGTCAGCGGATTCAGGTGGACCCGCGGCCCCACCACCTTCGGATACAGCAGGTTCATCGCGATCAGGTGCAACACCGCCACGATCGACAGCATCAGGACGTAGGATGTCAGGTTCTTGTAAATCGCCAGCGCCGCCAGAAACGGCGGGATCATGGCGAGCGGCAGTCCGATGTACGGCACCAGGCTCAGAAACCCGCTGATGGGACCGACAAGGAACACGTACGGCAGATGGAATCCCCAGAACACCGCGGTGCTCGCCGCCGCAAGGAACAACCCGAGGACAAAATTGCCTACCACGAACGCTCGCACCATCACCGCGATGCCATCCACCGATTTCGCCGCCATCAGCCGCGCCTCCCCCTGGAAAATCTTGAGGAAGCTGCGGTAAATATGCTCCCGCCAGCTCAGCATGAAGTAGACCAGGAATGGAATAAACGAGGCCATCAGCAGCACCTCGTATACCGGCCCCAGGTGCGAATACAAAAAGTCCACCAGCGGAGGCCGCTCGGGACGTATGCGGACCTCGGTCACCGCCCCAGGACCGATGGGCAAAGGAGTGGCCGCCGGCTCGGCAGCCCCACGGCGCCGCCCAGGCTTCTTCTGCGCCTGCTGCGGCACGGTCGCCTGCTCGCGAAAACGCTTCGGCACCACCATGTTCACGATGGATTCCTCCATCGATTCGGCGCGTACGATGACCTGATCGGCCACATCGCCGATCCTCTGGCCGTACTTCGGCAAATCGTCCACCAGGCCCGTGCCCTGCGTGTAGACGCCCAGCCCCAACAGGTACACCACGCATATCCCGATGGCGCAGACCAGGAAGCTGGCCAGTCCTCGGGGAATCCGCAGCTTCATCAGCCACCCCACGGGCAGCTCCAGGATGAAAGCGATGATCATCGCCGTCGCGAGCGTCACCAGGAAGACGCGCCCGTAGTAGAGGAGTGCGATCGCGCCTGCCAGCGCGATGACCGACGAGCCGAAACCCCCCGGGCTCAAGGTCCGGATCGAACGCGGAGCGACTGCCACGAAGTGAAGACCCCTGCAATTGCGGGTGTTCCCCGCACGCAAAATGCCAAACGCTACTGTAGCATGATGGGCCGTATAATGAAATTCGGCCGAGTGACAGACGGGCCGCCAAAACCGGAAAGGACGGCCACACCGGCCCAAGCCAAAACCGGGGACAGTATACTCTGTCCCCACCAACAACCGGTGACAATACCCTCTGTCCCGCCGTGGACAGAATATGCTGTCCCCGGTTTTATCCATAACATGCCCGATCCACAAATCTCGCGCATCCTTGCCCTCGACGTGGGCAGACGCCGCATCGGCGTCGCCGTCAGCGACGAGTTGGGCATCACCGCGCAAGGCCTCGATACCATCCAACGGACCAACACCCGGGAAGACTATGCCGTTATTTCACACCTGGCTTCCGCGAAGGGGGTCGCATTGATCCTCATCGGGAACCCGGTCAACATGAGCGGCCGTGAAGGCCGCCAGGCGGAGTGGGTCCGCCATTTCGCCGATGGACTGGGAGCCCGCAGCGGCCTGCCCGTCCGCCTCTGGGACGAACGCCTGACCTCGGTCGAGGCCGGCCGCGTCCTGCGCTCGAGCGGGATCAGCATCGAGAAGCGCGCACGCGCCGTCGATCGCCTCTCGGCCGTGATCCTGCTGCAGAGCTACCTCGACTCTCTGGGAATGGCGGAGCCGGCATGAAAACCCTGGCCGCCATCGTGACCGTGCTCGTCGTGGCCTCGCTGACCGCCCTCTGGATTCTGACGCCCAGCGTCGGGCCGCCCCGGCAGTGCTTCGTCGTCATCCCCCGCGGCGCCAACGCGCGCCAGATCGCGCGCATCCTGGCCGACGGCGGCGTCATCGAAAACCGCCTGCAGTTCCTGATGGTCCGCGCCCTCCGCCCCCGCGCCAGGCTCAAGGCCGGCGAGTACATGTTCAAGGACCGCCAGAGCATGTGGAAGGTCTTCGACCGCATCGTGCGCGGCGACGTCTTCTACTACGTGCTGGTGGTGCCCGAAGGCAACAGCACCTTCGACATCGCGCAGACGCTCGATCGCCTGAAGATCATGAACGCCACGGCGTTCCTCGCCTCGGCCCACGATCCCGCGCCGATCCACGACCTCGATCCCCAGGCTCCGTCGCTCGAAGGCTACCTCTTCCCCGATACCTATCACGTGACGCGCCACACCACGCCGGCGCAGCTCTGCACCCTGATGACGGATCGCTTTCGCAAGGCCTGGCGCGCCCTGGGCCCGCCCGCCGCGAAGCCGCACGAGGTCGTGACCCTCGCCTCGCTGGTCGAGCGCGAGGCCAAGCTGCCCGACGAGCGGCCGCTCATCGCCTCGGTGTTTTCGAACCGTCTGCGGATCGGCATGGCCCTTCAGTGCGATCCCACCGCCATCTACGCCGCCGAGGTCGAAGACCGCTACCGCGGCGTCATCCACCGTTCGGACCTCGCGAGCCAGCAGGCCTACAACACCTATCGGCACGCGGGCCTGCCGCCCGGCCCCATCGCCAACCCGGGGATGGCGTCGCTCAAAGCCGCGCTCCAGCCGGCGGCGACGGACTACCTCTATTTCGTCGTGCGCCCCGATGGCTCCGGCGGCCACCAGTTCTCGAAAGGGCTGGCGGACCACACCCGCGCTGTCCAACAATATAGGCGTGGCGTCCGCAGGCAGGAAAAGCAAGCGGGAGGCGTTGGCGGCCTTCCTTGAGGCGAGCCGGCTGGAACACATCACCGAGGCGGATTTCGGCGAGTTACTGTGCACGCTCGCGCCGGTGAGTGAAGCGACTCTGCGGCGTCTGCTGCGCGAGACCGGCATTTCGCTGGCGCCGCTGGTCTGCGGTATCCGCCAGGATTCGTTCGAGAACCTCGAGCGCACGCTTCTCGAAATGGAGCGCGAGTACGCCGAGGCGACCGCCGCCGGCGACGTACGGCGGGCCCGCGCCTGCCGCCGCGCCGCGATCACCGCAAAGGACCACGCGCGCTTCGCGCTGCGCAGTCCCAAGCTGACGGCGGACGAGCACGCCGCGAAGGAAGAGATGGTGCTGTGGCTGCTCACCTGGCTCGAGAATCCCGGCGTCTTTCCCACTTGGCTCGAACTCCGCGTATTGCGGTTCTCTGCAATACGCGGATAATGCGGAGCCCGCGATTATGCAAAGCCAGGCCGTCGAAAGCGCGGCTGGCCGGCTTGCCAGTGGCGCTGGACTCCGCATAATATCGGGGAACGCGGGAATGCTCAGCACCCGGTGATTGCCCCGGTCCGGCGCCGCCTCGGAGCGTCGAGATCGCTGAAGCCAGCACATCAAGTCTCATCGCAAGTGAGACTTAATCATGCTGGAAACATACTTCAATTCACCCGTTACTCGGCGGCGCCTCCGGACCGGTGCCGCCGCCGATCACATTGATGCCTTTGCCGACTGGCTGCACCTCCATGGGTACAAGCCGACCTCTATCGACAACCGTCTGACCTCCCTGGCCGCCTGGACGGATTGGATGCTGGCCGAGGGGTTCACTGCACAAGACCTGTTGCCGGGTTTCGAAGCATGCAAGTTGGCGGTTGGGAAAGAGCAGCGTGTTCGTTACAGCCGCGGCCCCAATCGTCAATCGGTGGCAGCCGCCTCCTTGTTCATTCGATTCCTCCGACAGCAGGGCAAGATTCCGCCGCCGGTAGTCCGGCCATCCGCCGCTGAACAATGGCCTGTCATAGGGGAATTCCGTTCGTGGATGCTCGCTCACCGTGGACTGACTGAGACGACTCTCGACGTCTATCAGGGGATTCTTGTGGGACTCCTCGCTGCTCTCGGTGATGACGCACGCGTGTATTCCGTCGAAGCCCTCCGTACCTTCATCCTCAACCGGGCGCGGCCTCACGGGATCGAGCGTGCCAAGAGCATCGTCGTCGCGGTCCGTTCTTTCGTCCGCTTCCTCGGCGTGACCGGTCGATGCCCGTCTGGCATGGAAGACGCAATCCCGGGCTTCGCCTCATGGCGGCTCTCATCAGTCCCCCGGTTCCTCACTGCGGATGACGTTCAGCGGGTGATTGACTCCTGTAGCGGCCATGCCTTCGAGCGCCGAGATAGAGCTGTGCTTCTGCTTTTGGCCCGGTTGGCGTTGCGCGCCAACGAGGTCGCTCAGCTGAAACTCTCCGATATCGACTGGCGCAACGGTGGAATCGGCGTCTGCGGCAAAGGTCGTCGCCAGGAATCGCTTCCACTTCCGCAGGAGGTTGGCGACGCCATTTTGCGCTATGTGAATGAAGACCGGCCGTCGTTGCAGGTGCCCGAGGTGTTCACTACGGTACTGGCACCGTATCACGCATTGACGCGGGCGGCGGTCACCCACATCGTGCGCGCGGCGCTGCGTCGGGCCGGGATCAAAGCGCCCATCAACGGCGCGCATGTCCTACGACACTCCGCCGCAACTGCCATGCTCCGTCAAGGTGTATCCCTCGCCGG
The DNA here is from genome assembly GCA_963841635.1 of Bryobacterales bacterium. GTDB lineage: Bacteria > Acidobacteriota > Terriglobia > Bryobacterales > Bryobacteraceae > DASWZN01. The sequence continues at coordinate 3,048,191 of CAWJDO010000002.1, read as the reverse complement.
CGTCGGCGCGGTCTTGCGGCACCGCTCTCCCATGACGACCACTCACTACGCCAAGGTGGACTTCGGCCTTCTGTCAGAGGTCGCCCAGCCATGGCCGGAGGTGTCCTCATGCTAATAGCCCACGTGGAACGCTACATCTCGATTCGCCAGACACTCGGCTTCAAGCTTCGCGACCTGTCGTTCAATCTCAGCGCGTTCGCCCGGTTCGCTGCTGGCAGGGGTGAAACCCACATCCGTGTTTCCACCGCCGTGGAGTGGGCCACAGCAGGTTCTTCCCTGCACGCTCGTTACATCAGGTTGCGAGATGTGGCCCGTCTGGCGCGCTTTCTGCACGCCGAGGATCCGACTCACGAGCTGCCCGCCAATCCGTTTTATGCGCCCGTGCGCCGGCGTCTGCCCTACATCTACACCCCGGAAGAGATTGAGCAACTCATCGAAGCGACTGGTCGTCTTCGCGAGACGTATCCGCTTCGGCGCCGAGTTTACGGGACGCTGCTGGGGCTGATTGCCGCGACCGGGCTCCGCATCTCCGAGGCGCTCGACCTCCGTGCGCATGACGTACTGCCTGATGGCGTGCTGCACATTCGTTGCACCAAGTTCGGTAAAGGTCGGCTGATTCCCCTGCACCCCACAGCGGTGAAAGCCTTTGATCAGTACCTCGAACAGCGCCGCCAGTTGGCCGTGACGGATGACCACGTGTTTTTGTCGGCGGGGAATCAGCGGATCGCCTCCAGCATGGTGGAGTACACCTTTCGGCGGGTTCGTCGCCTTGCGGGTATTGCCCCCTCCCGGACGCGTCCGCCACGCATTCATGATCTGAGGCATACCTTTGCCACAAGGGCACTGGAGCAGTGCTCGACGGGGCGTGAAGCCGTGGCGCGTCACTTCGTCGCCCTGGCGACATACATGGGCCATGCGGACATCGCCCACACCTACTGGTACCTGGAGGCAACGCCGGAGTTGATGACCGGCATCGCAGCCGCAGCTGAAGCACTGATTGGCGGGGAGGGCAAATGACGCCTATAGCGCCGCTGATAACCAGCTTCCTGCGAGAACATATGCCAATCGATCAGGGGTGCAGCCCCTACACATGCGAGACCTACGCTCACGCCTTTCGGTTATTGTTCGTTTTTGCCAGTCAGCGGCTGGGGATCAAGCCCTCCCAGATCTGCATCGAGCAGATCGACGCCGCGCTGATTCTCGACTTTCTCGCCCACATCGAGAAACAACGCGGCAACTCTGCAGCCACGCGTAACGGACGACTCGCCGCGGTCAAAGCATTCATCCGATATGTCGAGTTCCGTGTGCCCTCCACTCTGGCGCAGGCGCGCCAGATCCACGCCATCCCCAACAAGCGCCATGACCAGATGCTGGTCCGGCATCTCTCGATGGATGAGGTTCGCGCCGTCCTCAACGCGCCAAGTACCGCGACCCGCCTCGGAATCAGGGACCGTGCGATGCTACACCTCTGCTTCGCGGGAGGGCTGCGTGTCTCGGAACTGGTGGGGCTCCCGCTGGAGAATGTGTGCCTCGAACGAACGCCGAGCATTCGCGTTCTCGGCAAGGGCCGGAGGGAACGATGTCTTCCGCTCTGGAAGGAAACGGCGGCTGACTTGCGCGCCTGGCGTGCAGTTCGAGGAGCGCCGCCTGTACCCGAATTGTTTGTGAACGCCGAGGGAGCCGCTATGACCCGGGCGGGCTTCGAATATATTCTCGACAAACATGTCTGCACCGCAAGGAAAAGTTGCCCGTCTTTGAGCGGCCGCTCTGTGTCGCCCCATCAACTTCGACACAGCTGTGCGCTTACGATGCTCCAAGCTACTCGGGACATCCGCAAGGTGGCGCTGTGGCTCGGTCACGCTGACATCCGTACAACGGAAATCTACCTGCGGGTGGACCCCTCAGTGAAGTTGGAGGCCGTGGAGGCGGTATTGCCGCTCGGCTTGCGTCGGGGTCGATTCAAGGCGCCCGACGCGTTGATCACGTCACTTTTCGAGCCGGGATAATGTGGAGCCCCGGATCACCCAAAGGCCGGCCGCAGGCCCACCTCGACGCCCTGGCTTTGCATAATCGCGGGCTCCGCATTATGCGCAAAAGAGCCAACTCCACATTTTCCTCTTGACAGGCCGCCGCGGTCGCGGTTCCGTGCCGAGCGGCCCCTATCGCGGGTCGAGGCCGGCCGAGTACAGGAGCGAGTAGGAGATCCAGGCGACAGCCGCCGCCGCCGGGATGGTGAGGATCCAGGCCCAGGCGATGTTGGTCGCGACGCCCCAGCGGACAGCCTTCATGCGCTGGATCGAGCCCACTCCGGTGATGGCGCCGGTGATCACATGAGTGGTGGAAACTCCCACGCCGACCGCCGTCGCGGTCAGGATCGACAGCGCCGCCGCCGTCTCCGCGCAGAAGCCGCCGCGGGGCCTCAGCTTGGTAATGCGCGAGCCCACCGTGTGCACGATTCGCCATCCGCCCGAGAGCGTCCCCAGGCCGATGGCGGCGCCGGCCGCCGCGATCACCCACGCCGGCACCCGGAATTCGTGAAGATACCCGGTTGTCACCAGGACACCGGTGATGATGCCCATGGTCTTCTGAGCGTCGTTGGTCCCGTGCGAGTAGCTGAATAGCGCCGCGGAAACGAGTTGGAGTTTCCGGAAATAGACGTCCATCTTCTTGGGGGTGGAATGGCGGAACAGCCAGTAGACGAGGGTCATCAAAACGTAGGCCAGGACGAGGCCGATGATCGGCGAAAGGACCATGAAGATCAGCGTCTTGATCCAGCCGCTCCAGATGAGCACTTCGAAGCTGTGCGCGAAGCCCCGGGAGAACGCTGCGCGAGCCATCGCGGCGCCCGCGTAACCGCCGAACAGGGCGTGCGACGAGCTGGTGGGAAGCCCGAACCACCAGGTCACCAGATCCCAGAAAATCGCGCCGATCAGCCCCGCCAGGATCACGTAGACCGTGACCGCGTGGAGGTCCACCATGCCCGCGCCCACCGTGTGCGCCACCGCGGTGCCGAAGGTGAACACGGAAATGAAGTTGAACACGGCCGCCCAGATGACGGCCTGAAGCGGCGTCAGAACGCGGGTGGCCACGACGGTGGCGACGGAGTTCGCGGCGTCGTGAAATCCGTTGAGGTAATCGAACACCAGCGCGACCGCGGTGATGACGATGACCAGAATGAGCGCGGAGGACATCAGAGCCTGAGCATGTCGGGGAGCGTCAGCTGTTTTTCACGACGACGTTCTGCAGGACGTCGGCAACGTCCTCGCAGCGATCGGTCGTGTCCTCGAGGAACTCGTAAATCTCCTTGTGCTTGATGAGGGCGATGGGGTCCTTCTCCTGCTGGAACAACTCCGCCACGGCCCGGCGAACCAGCAGATCGGCGTAGTCCTCCAGACGGTTGACCTCGATGCAGTCGTCCAGCAGCTTCTCGTCCTTGTCCAGCTTTTCGAAGGCTCTTTCGAGCGCCTTGGCGCAATCGCGCACCACCTCGCACAGCTCGACCACGGTGGGCGGAATGGGGTCCAGGCGGTAGGCCACCATGCGATAGGCGGCGTCCTCGATTCCATCGAGCACGTCGTCCAGGCTCGAGGAGAGGGAGTGAATGTCTTCGGGATCGAGCGGCGTGATGAAGGTCTGGTTGAGGCGCGTGAAAATGTCGTGGATGATCTCGTCACCCTCGTGCTCGAGTTGCTGGATACGGGCGGCCGCGCGAGAGAGGTGCGAGTTGCCCTCTTTGACCGCGTCGTACAGAATGCCGGACGCCTCTGTGATCAGGTGGACCTGAGCCAAAAACGAGGCGAAGAATTTTTCCTGGCGTGGTAGTAGTCTCATCTGGTTCGTAATCCGGAGAGATGAGTATTTTCTCACTACCGGAAAGAGCAGGTCAATCGGACGGGCGTAACAATCGGGGGGAGGAGGCAGGAGACAGGAGTCAGAAGACAGGAGGTCTAGCGCTCGCCGAGGATTGGGAATGGCGCTTGCTCCGGTACGCCGCCTTCGAGGTGGAGATAGCGCGTGTCCAGAAGGCGCGAGGGATCGATGTTGGACATCGCCGCCAGCAGGTGCTCCTGGAGGTGAGGATACTGGCGGTCCAGGTTGGCGAACATGTCGCGCAACGTGCGACGGACGGTGCCGGTCTTCTGCGAGCAGCCGCAGGGGACGAGCGGGGCGCCGGTCGCTTCCGCGTAGGCGCGTGTCACGTCCTCGCCCACGAAGACCAGCGGCCGTATGAGCCGGAACTGCTTGTCGCGCGAATGCGTCACCGGCGGCAGCGCGCTCAGCTTGCCGGTGAAGAGCGCGTTCCTGAGCAGCGCCTCGCAGAAATCGTCGGCGGTGTGGCCGAAGGCGATGACGTTCGCGCCCAGCCCGCGAGCCACCTGGTAGACCGCCCGGCGGCGGTAGCGGCTGCACAGATCGCAGCCGTGCTCGGGCTGGTCCTCAATCAGCTGCAGCGAGGGCGCATCGCGAAAGTAGGTCCAGGCCACGCCTTTGGCCTTCAGGTAGTCGGACAGCGGCTCGATGGGACGCAGGAATTTGCCCTGCTCGACGGTGAAGGCGCAGACAGAGAAATCCACCGGGGCGCGCTCGGCGAGCAGCAGCAGCGCATGCAGAAGAGTCAGCGAGTCCTTGCCGCCGGAGAGCGCCACGGCCACGCGATCGCCGTCGCGGATCATCTTGAAGCGGCCGACGGCCTCGCCGACTTTTTTGAGCAGGGTCTTCTCGATGTCCACAATCTATTATAGGGAGGTGGTCTCTCCCGCACGCACGGCCGCTTTCGATATCCTCCGCCTGGTGGAGCAGGGTGGATACGCGTCCGATCTCCTGTATGGCCGGACCGGCCTCGACACGCGCAACGCCGGCCTGGCGTCGGAGATTGTGCTGGGATCGCTGCGCTTCCGGAGCCAGCTCGACTTCCTGATGGAACGGCTGTCCGGGCGCGCCGCGGGGCGACTTGACGCCGAGGTCCGCATCGCGCTGCGGATCGGGATCTATCAGTTGCGGTATCTGAGCCGGGTGCCGGCACACGCCGCCGTCAGCGAAAGCGTCGAGTTGGTGAAGCGGGCTGGCAAGCGGTCAGCCGCTGGGCTGGTCAATGCAGTGCTGCGCAAGGTGGATCGAGAAGCGGTGGAGTGGCCGGATCGGGCGGTCGAGCTGGCGCATCCCGGGTGGATGTTGGAGCGGTGGGAGCGGCAGTATGGCGCTGAGACGGCGGAGAAGATTGCTCGGGCTGATCTGCTGACGCCGGAGACGTATGTGCGGGGTCCGCTCCCTGACGGTCGCGGCTCGGTGCTGGGGGGCGGCGGCATGGCCGCACCGAGCCGCGACCGTGAGGGAGCGGACGTCCTGGAGCCCACCGAAGTCCCCGGCTGCTATCGCGTCACGGCGGGCCGCGGCGAAGGCATGCGCATCCAGGACATCGGGTCGCAGAGCATCGTTCCGCTGCTCGATCTGCAGGCAGGCCAGACGTTCCTGGATCTGTGCGCGGCGCCTGGGAACAAGACCGTGCAGGCGCTCGAGAGCGGGGTGCGCGCTGTGGCTTGCGATATACACCTGAGCCGCCTGGTCAACATGAAAGGCCTGGGGGCGGAGCTGGTGGCGCTGGACGGCGCCCGTCCGCTTCCTTTTCGAAGCCGGTTCGAGCGCATCCTGGTGGACGCGCCCTGCTCCGGAACCGGCACGCTGGGCCGCAATCCGGAGATCAAGTGGCGGCTTCAACCGGGCGATTTCGGCTTCCTGCACTGCCGCCAGGTGGCGCTGCTCACAAACGCGCTGGAACGGCTCGCGCCGGGCGGACGTCTGGTGTATTCGACGTGCTCCCTCGATCGGGAGGAGAACGAAGACGTAATTGCGGCCGTTCGAGGTCATGTCGAGCGCCAGTGGCGGCGGCTTCCAGGGGTCGATCCGGGAGATGGTTTCTTTGCTGCTGTGTTAACATCGGACTAGCTCGTAAATGGTTCAAATCGTTCCATCTATCCTCTCCGCCGATTTCGCCCGCCTGGGGGAGGAGATCCACAAAGTGGAGCAGGGCGGCGCCACGATGTTGCACGTGGACATCATGGACGGCCACTTCGTACCGAACCTGACCGTGGGGCCGCCGGTGGTGCGCTCCATCCGCGCCATCACCAAGATGACCCTGGACTTGCACCTGATGGTGAGCGATCCGGACAAGTACGCCCCCATCTTCATCGAGGCCGGCGCCGATCAGGTGCTGGTCCACCAGGAAGCGGCCCGGCATTTGGACGGCACCTTGCGGTCGATCCAGAGCGAGGGGATCCATGCAGGTGTCGTGCTAAACCCCTCCACGCCGGTGGCCATGCTGGATGACGTGCTCGGATTGGTGGATTACGTGCTGATCATGAGCGTCAACCCGGGGTTCGGCGGCCAGCAGTTTATTCCTCATTCGCTCGAGAAGGTCCGGCAGCTGGCTCGCCGGCGCAAGGAGTTGGGATTGAACTTCGCCATCGAGATCGATGGCGGCGTGAACCTGGAGAACGTGGCGGAGATCGTGCGGGCCGGCGTCGACTGGGTGGTGAGCGGAGCATCGATTTTCAAGAGCCCCGACCCGGCCGCGACCGTGGCACGTATGCGGGAGATCGCACTGAACGCGACCGCCGTCAGGGTGTAGGATTGTAAGGATCTATGAAGGTTTCAAATAGCTGGAGCGGCATCATTCTCGTCCTGATTGCGGGGCTTACCTGCTCCTGCGCGTACAAGGTGAAGAAGTACGATAACCCGATCACCAAGGACACGCAGCAGCCAGACAAGGTTCTGTTCGACACGGCGATCAAAGACCTCGAACACGGCCGCTACGAAGTCGCGCGGCTGACCTTGAACACCCTCATGAACACCTACGACCAGAGCGAGTACATGGCCAAGGCCAAGCTCGCCCTGGCGGACAGCTGGTTCCGCGAGGGCGGCTCGCACGCCTGGGCGCAGGCCGAGGCCGAGTACAAGGACTTCGGGCTCTTCTATCCCATGATGGACGAGGCGGCGGAGGCCCAGGAGAAGGTCTGCGAGATCGAACTCAAGCAGATGGACAAGGCGGACCGCGACCAGACGCACGCGTTGCGGGCGGACGCCGAATGCCGCACCCTGCTGACGCAGTACCCCAACAGCAAGTGGGCTCCGCAGGGCCAGCAGATCCTGCGTGAGATCCAGGAGGTGCTGGCGGACGAAGAGTTCCGCGCGGGCATTTTCTATTACGGCAAGGGCGTTTATTACTCGGCGGCAAACCGCTTCCAGGGCCTGGCCGACCACTATCCGCTGTTCAGCAAGGCGGATCACGCGCTGTGGGACGCGGGCGACTCGTACTCCCACCTCGGCCCGAAGTTCCGCAACCAGAGCGCGGACGCCTTCGCCAGGCTGGTGCGGGACTACCCGCTGAGTTCCTTGGCCGGCGATGCGAAGAAGCGGCTGAAGGACATGGAGAAGCCGATCCCCGACCCCGATCCGGTGGCCCTGGCGCGTCAGAGATACGAGATGGAGAATCACGGCAAGGCGAGCCTGATGAGTCATTTCTGGGGCGTCTTCCGAAGCCGTCCGGACGTCTCGATGGCGGCCAAGTCCGGTCAGCCTGCCATGGAGTCGCTGCGGCCGGGGACTCCGGTCACGGTTCCGGTGGAGGCAGCGGGCGGGGCGGCCGGTTCGGACGTGACGGCCAGCCCGATCACGGGCACCTCGGCACTCGATACGCAGCCCGACGCGCGGACAACCAAGCCGGCAGCCACTCCGACGCCGGCGCCCACTCAGCAACAGCCCGTACCGCAAAAATGAGCCGGATCCTCCTGGCTGACGACAGCCCTCATGCCCAGCGCATGGGCGAGAGAATCCTGCGCGAAGAAGGGTTCGAGGTGGTGACCGTCACCGACGGCGAGACGGCGCTGATCCGGCTGAAGGACGTAGACCCGGACGTCGTGATGGCCGATATCTTCCTGCCCCTCCGCTCCGGCTACGAGATCTGCCAGTACGTCAAGAGCCATGCGCGGCACAAACATGCTCGCGTGGTATTGCTTGCGGGCCTGCTCGAGCCGGTGGACGAGGCGGCGGCCAGCCGCGTGGGCTCCGACGCGGTGCTGAAGAAGCCGTTCGAAGCGTCCGTTGTGGTGGCTCTGGTGCGGCCGTTGGCCGAAGCCGCGCAAGCGGAGCGCGAGGCGCGCATCGAGATCGTGGGGGACGAGACTACGGAGCCGGAGGAAGTGGCCCTTCCTGGTCCGCTCCCCGGCGGTCGCGGCTCCGTTCCGAGCCGCGCGCGTGAGCAAGCGGTGGCCCCCGCCGCTGAGCCGGAACCGGCCGCCGCGCAGGCTTCGCCGGAGATGCCGGCGGAGGCCGTCGCGGAGGCAATCCCGGCGCCTGCCCCCGTAATGGTTGTGGATGCGGAGCGCGTCCGGGCCGCGGTGACCGTAGCGCTCGATCGCGCCATGCCCGCCATGATCGACGAGATCACCGAGCGGGTACTGATAGCTTTGGGACAATAGATCGACATGCCAGACAACAGCTTCGATGTCGTATCCAAGATCGACCTCAACGAGGTCACGAACGCGATCCAGCAGGCGATGAAGGAAATCATCGTCCGCTTCGACCTGAAGAACTCGAAATCGACCATCGAGCTGAACGAGAAGGACAAGAAAATCCTGCTCGCCAGCGCGGATGAGTTCAAGCTTCGCGCGATCACCGAGATTCTCGAAACGCGGCTCGCCAAGCGGGGGGTGCCGCTCAAGGGGCTCACGCCCGGCGAGGTGATCCCGGCGGCGGGATCGAGCGTCCGCCAGGAGATCTCGATCCAGACGGGAATCCCGATCGAGAAGGCGCGGGAGATCGTCAAGAAGGTCAAAGAGGCGAAGCTGAAAGTCCAGGCGTCGATCCAGGGCGACCTGGTGCGCGTCAGCGGCAAGAACCGGGACGACCTGCAGGCGGCGATCCAACTGCTGAAGGGGCAGGATTTCGGGATCGACATGCAGTTCACCAACTACCGGACCAACTGAGTGCGCACCATCAAGTCCCTGATGCTGAGCGGGCCGGCCGGGGAACTGGAAGCGTTGCTCGAAGAACCGGAAGAGGGTCAGCCGCAGCGCGCAGCTTTGCTGGCGCATCCTCATCCGCTTTACGGCGGCACGATGCACAGCAAAGTAGTGCACCGGCTGGCGCGGGGGTTTCGAAGGGCCGGAGCGGTGGTTCTGCGGTTCAACTTCCGAGGCGTAGGCCGGAGCCAGGGCACGCACTCCGGCGGCCCGGGCGAGGTCGAGGACGCACGCTGCTGCCTGGAGTGGTTGCGCGGCCAGTACCCCGGGCTTCCTTACACTCTAGCCGGGTTCTCATTCGGATCTGGGATCGTTCTGAGGCTGGGTTGCGAGCTGGGGACGGCCGCGTGTGTGGTGGCGGCCGGGTTTCCGACTCGCATGGGCACCGATTGGCTCTCGGGATGCAGCGTGCCGCGCGTCTTCATACAGAGCACTCACGATCAGTACGGCCCGCGCCCGGAGTTTCAGCCGTTCTTCGACGCGCTGCCGGAGCCCAAACGGCTGGTCTGGGTGGAAGCAGAAGATCACTTCTTCGCGGGGGGGCTGGACGAGGTGGAAGAGGCGGCGTTCCGGAGCGTTGAAGACGCTGGGTGAGGCGGGTCTGGAGACCCGCTGCAGGCGTGGACGCCTGCCCCACGGGTGAGGCCCCCGGCCACGCGCGGCCCGGCACCGCGAAGAAGGCGGATACGGCGGGCCACGGATGCGGCCGGGGATTGACTACTTCGTCAATTCCTTGATCAGCTGCGCCACACGAGAGCCTGATGTCACCGGTTCCACCATCAGGATCTGTTGGGCGTTCAGCACCATGCGATCCGGGGAGTGCCACTCGTTGCCGCGCTTGAGCAACACGCTCTTGCTCTGCTTGGTAGCCGGATCCACGCCCATCTGCACGTAGTAGACGTCGGTCATCACCGGGTATGCCGAACCGAGGCCTGCGAGCTTCCCGTAGTACACCTGGCCGTTGACCAGCAGCACGGCCTGGTACTGCGTCTCCGGCTTGGGCGCCAACGTCCGGCCGCGAGCCCACCATCCGGCGGCCCCAGCCAGGACCACCAGCAACAGCGCGATCAGGATTCGCTTCACCGGTTCCTCCGCAATTTGTAACCGCCCACCAGCAGCGTAGCGCCGATCAGAAGGAACGCGGCCGTGGTGGGTTCCGGCGTCCCGGACGTCGGGCCGTTGCCTTTCACATCCAGATACAAGCCGTTCGCCTCCCAGTCCATGCTGAAGTTATATCCAGCCAGGGTGGGCAGAAAGATCTGGTCGAAATCGCCGGACTTAGAGCCGGTCCAGGCCAAGATCAGGAAATCCTTGTCCACGGCGCCGCTCCAGGCGCCGTAAGGATCGATGTCCAGGATTCCTCCCAGGCTGACGTTCCCGTTGACCTGGACCAGGTCGGCCATATCCATGGCCGCTTCTATGTTCAGCGTGCCGGTCTGGGTGTAGTTCCCGTTGACGATGATGGTTCCCGGAGAATTGCCGGGGCTCAACGTGCCGCTCACAATCAGACCGGCGTTCAGCGTACCGGCGCCGGAGAGAGTTCCGCCTGCTATGTTCAGCGTTCCGGCGATCAGTGTCCCGTTCAGCTTGGTGCTGCCGGCGGTCTGGGTGTAGGTGCCGAGGCTTTCGGTGGGCCCGATCTGGAAGGTGCTCCCCGCGCCGATGTCGATCGCGCCGGCGTTTGCGAAGCTGCCGCCCGAGGTGAAGTTGGCTCCGTTCATCAGGGTGAAGCTGCCGGCGGCGAGGTTGTTATTGAAGCCGGCCAGGGCGTCCGATGTTTCGCCTGTGAGCTTAAACCACGCGAGCATCGAGGCCGAGGGGCCATCCATGATGATGTTGGCGGCGTTGTTGACGATGGTAGCCGGGGCCCAGTCGTCCGCGAGCTTGAGAGTGCCGGCGACGCTGTAGGTTCCGCCGGTCAGGGTTTGGGTCGCTCCATCGTGGTTGGTCAGTTGGCCGATGGCCATGGTTCCGCCCGCATCGACCCGATAGGTGCCGTTGTTGGTGCTGTAGGCGTTTCCCCAGGATCCATAGCCACCGGTGACTAAGATCGAGTCGCCGCTAGCGGCGTAGAGCGTGCCGTTGTTGACGAAATTGCCATAGCCCAGGTCCAGGGTGAACGAGCCGCGCAGGGTGCTGTTGTTCGTTACCGGCGGGTGCGTCGGGTCCTCGCTGTCACCGCTGGCGTTGAGGCCGCCGTGGAACCAGGTTGTGCCGGGCCCATTGAAGGTCAGCGGGGCGCCGGCGCTGTACGCCAGCGTGACGCCGTTGTAGACATCGAGCTGGCCGGCGTTGGTGAAGGTGCCTCCGATGACCGTGGCTTGTCGGGTCACCAGGTTGCCGGACATGTTGAGGTTCTGCAGAGTCGAGTTGTACGCGGTGACCGGCCCGCTGAAAGCGGTCGTCCCGCCGATAGTCGCGGACTGGAAGGAGACGGAGGAGGCGGCATCCGCCTGGACGGTTCCGGCCGCCCCGGTGTAGCTCCCGCCGTTGAAGAGGAGGGTTCCGCCGTTGGTGGCCCGCATGGTGCCGGAGCTGGTGACGGCGGCGCCGGCCACGCTGATTGTGCCGCCGGACTGGTTGGAATCGATCAGGCCTGCATTGTTGAGCGTGCCAAGGCTCGAGAACGATCCGGCGCCCTGAATCGTGTTGTTGACGTTGGTCAGCGCTCCCTGGGAAATGCTGCCGCCGTTCAGGTTCACGGTTCCGCTGCCGGTGAGGGCGGCGGCCCCGGAGATCTCGATGTTTCCGCCCGCCAAGGTGATGGTTCCGGTGTTGTTGATGGTGTTGCGCAGCACGGCAACGTTGCCCTGGACGCCGGGCACGGCCACAACGTTGAGGTTGGTCTGGTTGGTGATGCCATCCAGCACCACATAGTTGCTGGCCTGGATGAGGCCGCTGCCGGCGGTCTTCAGAGTGCTGCCGGTGATGGTGCCGGCGCTGCCATGGTCGCCCGGATTGGTGTAGCCGAGGAGCACGGTGGAGCCGTCGAGTGCCTGAATGGTGCCACCGTTGACGTAGGCCGGGCTTCCGCCGCCGATTTGGAGCATCCCGGCGTTGCTAGCCTGCAGGGTGCCGCCGGCATTGTTGACGGTGCTGCCGACAACCGAGAGCGTTTGGCCGCTGGCGTTGGAGTCGATCAGGCTCTGGTTGTTGAGGACGATGCTGGAGATCGATCCCGGGCCTTGAATCAGGTTGTTGACGTTGGTCAGCGTTCCATTTGGGTCGTTGCCGTTGTACCCGGAAATGGCGTTGCCGCCCATGTTCACGGTTCCGCCACCGGTCAGCGTGGCGCCGCCGGTCCTGACGTTGATGCCGGCGCCGATCAGGTTGATGGTCCCGGTGTTGTTGATGGTGTTGGCCAGTTGCACGCCGTTCGTGGTGCTGATGCCGCCATAGAGGACGCTGAGGGTGCCGGCGTTGGTCACGCCGTCGAGCAGGAAGTTCTCGCGTACGTCCATGTGCCCGCTCCCCGAAGTGGCGAGAGTGCCGCCGGTGATGGAGCCGGGAACGTCATAGTTGTAGTTGGGGTCGTTCACTATGTAGCCCAGCATCACGGTCGAGCCGTCCAGCGCCTGGATGACGCCACCGGAACCTTGGGTGATGTGAATGGGACCGCCGGTCCAGTGACTCCCGCCCAACTGCAGGATGCCTCCGTTGCTGGCCTGCATGGTGCCATTGTTCGTGACGACGCCGTTGCCACCTTGGGAGTTCATCAGCAGGGTCAGTCCGTTGTGATTGGCGTCGATCATGCTGGGGCCTTGAATATCCAGATTGGTTTCGGCGATGAGCCCGTCGCCGCGGATGGTCTGGTTGACCAGCACCACATGGTTGGTGTCGATTCCGTAGGGCGCCACGGTGATGGTGCTGCCGTTGGTCAGAGTGACGGTGCCGCCCCCGTCGAAGGTGGCACCCTGGTAGTTCGAATAGCCCGTGCTCGCGCCCGTTAGCAGCGAGCCGGCGCCAGTCGTCGCGGTGCCCACCTGGATGTCTCCCGCGTTGTCAACGGTGGAGGTAGCCCAGAATTGAGGCACACCACTGGGTTGCCTCGCGAGTATTACCAGTTGGGCGCCCTGGGCCATGGTCAGGCCGCCGGCTGCCGCGCACCCATTCCCAACTGTCACGCTGTTCCCGGACCCAATGTAGACGGTGGCGGTGGGAATAGGGATATTGGAGCAGGCTGGCCCCGTGGACAGGCCCTGGTTCCAGTTCAGGCCATCCCAGGTTCCTCCGTTGGCAGGGCCACTCCAGATGTAGTCGTACGCGGTGCCGGCCCAGCCGGCGGACGCCGCCAACAGAGCGAGAATTGCAATCAGTGCGCTTCTCTTTGCGAGACCCATTTTCAATCCTCCCGAGTTATAAAGCCTTAGCCGTGAGGAGCAAGCATAGGGGCTACGCCTTAGCCATTTCAAGCTACAAGGGGTTATTATCACGGGCGGCCCGGGCAGGTCCTGTAGACTGAACAAGCTAGCGGGGTACTGACAGGCTGCCTTCACCTGTGTTAAGCTGCCCGAACGGTCGATCCGCGAATGGGCCAAACTGTCATTGGAGCCGTCGGCGGCAATTCCGGTCCGCCATTCGAGGCCGTGCGGGACCAACTCCAGCGATTGCTGGCTTCGCCCGCCTTCGCAGACGCCCCACGTCTCCGATCCCTGCTGGCCTTTCTGGTTGAGCAGACCATCTGCGGGCACGCCGAGGAAATCAAGGAGTCTGTGATCGCGGTGGAGGTGTTCGGGCGCGCTCCGGACTTCGACCCGCGCGCCGACTCCGTAGTCCGGGTGCAGGTGCGGAACCTGCGCGCCAAGCTTCGGGCGTACTACGACCAGGACGGGCGCGACGACCTGGTCCGGTTCGATCTTCCTTCGGGCAGCTACGTGCCGGTCTTCGAGGCATCCCTTCCTACGGCGGTTGCCGAGACCGTCGTGCGGCCAGCCCGGTTCACCTGGCGGCGTGTGGGCTGGGCGGCCGCTGTCCTGGCGGTGGCGGTCGCCATCGGCGTGGTCATGATCAGCCGAAAAGGGTTTTCCTGGCCCGCTACCCGGCGTTCGGTCGCCGTCCTGCCCTTTCTGAACCTCACGGGGGACGCCGGCAAGGATTACTTCGTCGATGGCTTCGTGGACGAGCTGACCACCTCTCTGGCGCAAGCCAAGGGACTGCAGGTGGTCGCCCGCAGCTCCGCCTTCCAGTTTCGGGGCAAGAGCCCGGATGTACGCGTCGCCGGCCGGCAGCTGGGAGTGGGCGCCATCCTTGAAGGCAGCGTTTCCTCGGCGGGCGGGACGGTCAGGGTGAGCGCTCAGCTCATCAACGTGGAGGACGGCTTCCATGTGTGGTCCCACACCTACGCGGGGTCGGCCGAAGACGTGTTCACGATCCGCGATCAGATCGCCAGGGCGGTTTCGGGAGCGCTCGATGTCTCTTCCCCCGCGCGGACCACGGCGGCGGCGTACCGGCCGGATCTGGAAGCCTACGATCTCTACCTCAAGGGCCAGTATTTCAAGGAGCGGGTAACGCTCGACGATCTCGGACGGAGCATACAGTTCTTCGAGCAATCGGTGCACCGCGACCCGGGCTTCGCGACGGCGTACGCGGCGCTGGCGGACGTATACGCCACGGTGGCCTACCACCAGGTGGTTCCCGAGAAGGAGTCCGTCGCCAAGGCGAAAGCCGCCGCCGCCAGGGCCCTGGAACTGGACCCGGCGCTGGCGGAGGCGCACGCCGTGCTGGCCTGGATCCAGTGCTTCTACGATTGGGACTGGGTGCGCGGTGAGCCGGGACTGCGGCGCGCCCTGGAGCTCAACCCCAACTCCGCCAGGACGCACGACTGGTACTCGGAGGCACTGCTGCTGGCCGGGCGGTTCGACCAGGCGATCGCGGAATCGAAGCGGGCGTTAGCTCTGGACCCGCTCAGCTACCGGGTCAGCGGGAACATCGCCGTCATTCTCTATTGCGCACACCGTTACGACCAGGCGATCCGGCAGGCCAGGCAGACGCTCGAAATCAACCCGCACTACTACCAGGCAAACACCATGCTGGGAACCAGCCTGGCAGAGAAGCGGATGTACCCGGAAGCCGCCGCCGCCCTTCGCGCGGCCCTGGCGGATTACCCGCGCGACCCCGACACGATGGCCCACCTCGCCGCCGTCGAAGCCGCGATCGGCAAGCGGGACGAGGCGCTGAGGTTGACGGAGGAGTTGGAGCACAGCGAGCCCAAGCCGTACTACCACCTGGCGTTCCTGTACGCGGCATCCGGCGACAAAAAGCGGGCTTTCGACGCCCTCAACAAGGCCTACGCCCATCGGGACGGCGACATGCTCTCGCTCAATGTGGACCCGGCCTTCGACGGACTGCATGGGGATCCGCGTTTCGAGGTTCTGTGGAAGAAGATTGGGTGGAGGTAGGGTCCGCTCCCTGACGGTCGCGGTTCGGTGCTGGGCGGGGCGCGGTTGGGAGAAATGCACGGGTCCGCTCCCTTGCGGTCGCGGCTCGGTAACGAACAGGCCGGCGGCGCCGAGCGTGTCTTCATCGCTATCGGTGGCCCGCAGGGCTTCGGTGCTGGGGGGGTACGGCTAAGTCGCGTGGCGGAGTTCGCGCTCGACCTTGCGGGTGGCTCGTCCGCTGATCAGGTCGGCGATGCGGCTCAGGAGGCCGGGCAAATCCTCGGGCTCGATCAGAACCATGGAGGAACTGCGCTCGGCGCGTGACTGCTTGTGATCCTGGTAGGTGGTGACGAGTGCGGTGGCTGGCTTATAATCCATCATGCGGGCGTGCGCTAGTACTTTCAGCCCAGCCTCGGGCGATTCCATTCGCAGATCGGTCAACACCAACTCGTACTCGCGGTCATCCAGCTTGCCGACTGCCTCGGCGGCCGAGGCTGCGGCATCGACACGATAACCGCCCGCCTCCAGCACTGTCTGCAAGGTCAGACGCGACGTCACGTCGTCATCGACCAGCAAGACTCGAGCTAGATCGAGTCCACGACTTCGGTAGGCACTCGCCATCGACTTCCTTCACATCAAGTCTAACCCAGGCTTCTGGAAAAATCACGGCAATTTATTTGCCACTGTTCCAGTACGGAGGGGACTCAACCCCCACGTTAGCGCTTTATAGCCACGGTCAGCCCGTCGCGAAGGGGGATTAGACAAGTGAAGAACTCACTTGAAGTGAATAGCTTACTGTTGAATTCTACTACAGCACTTGATGTTTCGTCAGCGGGATTCAGGACCCGTTCGTGCCACAGAGTGTTGTCGCTGACGAGCAATCCCCCCCTCCTCAGACGCCCGCAAGCGGCCCTGAGGACAGCGGGATAGCCGTCCTTATTTACATCGTTAAATATGAAGTCAAATTCACCACTCACATCGGCTAGCGCGCTCAGGGCATCCCCAACGTGGATGTGAACGCGGTCGGCGAGGCCGGCCCGTTCGAGGTACTGGCGGGCACGGTCGGCGTTGGCCGGACTGGAGTCCGTGTAGTGTACTTCCGCATCCGGACCGGCGGCGCGAGCCAGCCAAGACGTCGAATAGCCGATCGCGGAGCCCAATTCGAAGATCCGCTTTGACCGGGACGAAAGTACCAGGACGGCCAAGAAGGCACCCACGGCGGGGCCAACAATCGGGATAGATTCCCGCTTGGCCACTGCCTCCATTTCGGCCAGGACCTCGTCCCTGGGCGGGATCAGACTCAGGATGTACTTCTCGATTTCGGGATTGACGATCATGAACTCGGAAACACGCGCTCGAAGATGGCGCCGACGTTGCGAAGCTGGCGATCAAGCGAGAAGGCCTGCCCGATCTGGTCGGCGGTGAGGACGGCCCGGATCTCCGGGTCCGCCTCGATCGCGGCGCGGAAGTCCCCTCCTTGCTCCCAGCATCGCATGGCGTGACCCTGCACGACGCGGTAGGCCGTTTCCCGTAGCATTCCTGCCGCGGCGAGGTCGTTGAGGAGCTGGGCGGAGAAGATCAGGCCGCCGGTCAGGTCCAGGTTGCGGCGCATGCGCTCGGGGAACACGCGCAGGTTGCGCACCAGGCTGGTGGTGCGGGCCAGCAGGTAGTCGGTAAGGATGGTGGAATCGGGCAGGATGACGCGCTCGACCGAGGAGTGGGAGATGTCGCGCTCGTGCCACAGCGCGATGTTCTCGAAGCCGGCCTGGGCGTTGGCGCGGACCACGCGCGCCAGGCCGCAGATCTGCTCGCAGGTGACCGGGTTGCGCTTGTGGGGCATGACCGAACTGCCCTTCTGTCCGGCCGAGAAGGCCTCTTCCGCTTCGCGGACTTCGGTGCGCTGCAGGTGGCGGACTTCGAGGGCGATCTTCTCTAGAAGCGCGGCGATGAGGGCCAGAGCCGAAAGGTAGGCGGCATGGCGATCGCGCGAGATCACTTGCGAGGCGATGGGGGCGGCGCGCAGGCCCAGGCGGGCGCAGATGCGCTCCTCGGCCTGGGGCGGCGTGTGGGAGAAGGTCCCGACGGCCCCGGAGATCTTTCCCACTTCCATCTCGGCGGCGGCGGCGGCGAAGCGGGCCTGGTTGCGGACGGCTTCGTCGTACCAGAGGGCGAACTTGAGGCCGAAAGTGATGGGCTCGGCATGCACGCCGTGGGTGCGGCCCACCTGCACCGTGTCCTTGAACTCGAGAGCGCGGTCGCGGAGCGCGGCGCGGAGGTCGGCGAGGCCTGCTGCGAGAAGCTTCGATGCCTGGGCGATCTGCAGGGCTTGCGCCGCATCGACCACGTCGTTCGAGGTGAGGCCGTAGTGCAGCCAGCGGGAGGCGTCGGCGTGTCCGGCGGCGGCCATGGATTCGGCGACCGCGGTGGTGAAGGCAACGACGTCGTGCTTGACCTCGCGCTCGATTTCGAAGATGCGGGCGACGGAGAATCCGGCGTGCTGGCGCAGCAGGCTTGCGGCTTCGGCGGGGACCTCGCCCATTTCGGCCAGGGTCTCGGAGGCCGCGAGCTCGACTTCGAGCCAGGTCCTGAACTTGTTCTCGTCGCTCCAGATGCGGCCCATGTCGGGCCGGGTGTATCGGGGAATCATAGTTGAAAGGTCTCGGTCGGCTCGCGGTGGCCGGCAATCACCAGGCGCGTGGTAAGGCCGCGGCCGGCGAGCGCCTGGGTGGCGGAGAGCCGTGCAATCTCGGGGTGGTTGTTGTGCTCGCTGAGGTGGCCCAGGACGAGGGTGCGCACCATGGCGTCGAGGTCCAGGCGGATGAAGTCGGCGACGGCATCGTTGGACAGGTGGCCGATGCGGCTCATCACGCGCTGCTTGACGGACCAGGGGTAGGGGCCCACTTTCAGCATGTCGATATCGTGGTTGGATTCGAGCAGGAGCAGGTCCACGGAACGCAGGTGGAACCTTATCGAGTCTGGGATGTAGCCGAGGTCGGTGACCAGGCCGGCCTTGAGGCCGTCGCAGCGGAAGCAGAAGGCCACGGGGTCGGCGGCGTCGTGGGGGATGGTGAAGGTGTCGATTTCGAGATCGCCGATGACTATGCGGGCGCCGGCCTGGAAGGTCTCGATGCTTGGTTGACAGCCGTTCCAGTCGATGCCGGCGGCGGCTAGTTTCGTTAGGAAGACGGGGATCTTCAAGGTCTTGGATACAACGGGGAGACCGGAGACGTGGTCGGAGTGCTCGTGGGAGATGAGGATGGCGTCGATGCGGTCGAATTCCTCGCCGATGGCGGCCAGGCGGCGACGGAGTTCGCGGCGGCTGAGTCCGGCGTCGACGAGCAGGCGCGTGCGCCCGGTGGAAACCAGGGTCGCGTTTCCGGAACTTCCGCTAGCGAGAATGGAGACCTTGAGGATGGGCCCTCCTGGGAACTATCAGTTGTAGCATAGCAGTGGCGGGGCGGCGCGGCGGAGTTGGGGAGCGTGCGGCGCCTCTCCAAAAACCTGGTGCTGGGTCGGGATCCGGGGTGGCTGCGTACACCGACAGCAACGCCCAGGCTGGGCGTGTACTCTGTGATGTGAGGTGGTTTCGTGTTGACCCTCGCTGAAATCGAAGCCGAAGTTAACCGCCGGGCAGCGGTGATAGGAGCGGCACGACACGACTCGCTTCCCACGTATGGCCACAGTGACCAAACGGGGCGTCCACACGTCGAGGTTAGTTCATGGGGCTACCACTTTGTCATGGCCGAGCGTGGGCGCGAATGGTCACGAATCACGACCCTCGATCTCGACGAGTTGCTTTATTGCACCAGAGTTTTGCCTCGTGCCTCGCCTACGACTACGCGTTGGCAACGCGGAGGGCTGAGGAGCACCGGCTCATTTTGCAGAAGCATCCCTTTGACGACTGTGCGTTCGCTCGGGGAACACTGACGAGGGAGTTAAGAAGGGCGGGGCATTCAACCGAGACCGCGTGGCGGATGGCGTGCGAGCGGTATTCCTTACTTGACGCCTCATGAGCGGCTCCGAGCGCCCGAGAAGCGCATCCCGATCCTGTCTGGAGCCCAGAAACGACGAATGGTCCGCCCAGGCCTCTTACCGGGATCAGGTTTCGGTGAGCCGAATTCAATAAGGCGCGGCCGAGGGTGGGATCAACGAGTCTCTGCCCACGCAGATTGACGCCGATGGCGGTCAGCGCATAGTGCACCAGGTAGGTGCGCCTGATATCATAAGCGTATGAAAAGGGCGTCAAGGGCGCGCACCCGAAGAGCGCCATCCGTTCGGCAGAGCGTGACCATGCCGGCCGAGTTGGCAATCGAGGTCGAGCGTGTGGCAAGGAAGAAACATCTAACGATGAGCCGTGCCTTGGTTGAGCTTGCGCAGCGTGGAGTGGAAGCTGAAGTGGCGGCACGCAAGAACCTCAACGCAACCTATCGCCGGTTCATGTCCGAGGACGACCCCCAACGAAAGGGCGAAACGGGGAAGGACCTGATTCGAGCGATTTTCGGGACCGACGCGATTGCCGGAGATACGATTCTCTAGGCTTCCGCGGCCGGTCTGGGAGCACATCCTGGCCCGCGTAGAGGAGCGTCGGATTTCACTCCACGATCTCCACCGATTGCAGGATTGGGTGAAGGCTGGTCCATGGGCACCTGACGGCGATTGGTATAAAGATTTCGGTTCATTTATGATCTGCGGCTCCGGCGAGTTTCCGAAGACCGTCCTGGGACAAGGCATGGCGCCATTCGGGACTCGAATCGAGTGAAGCGAGAAAGAGTGCGATCTCTCCGTCTGGCCGCCGCCCTGGTTCTCCTTTGCGCCTCGCTCCCGTGCGCCCCCTTATCCGGCGGGATTCCCGCGCTGCCGCCGCTCGAAGGCGATCTTCAACAGAAGTACGACGCCTACATCGCCGCGACGGAAGCGCGCATTCAGCGGGAAGTGCGCTCGACCAGCTACCTCTGGGCGGAGCGGTCTGCCGAGCGCTGGCGGCGCCTTCGCAACGGCGAAGTGGTCGTGGAACCGTGGAACCCGCACGGCCCGTCCGAGCTCGGTAACGGGCTGCTCCACGACTGGATCGGAGGCATGTTCGTTCCCGCGACGACCCTGGCGCGGGTCACCGCTTTTCTGCAGGACTACGCCAGCCACAAGAACTACTTTCGGCCGGAAGTCGTCGACTCCGCGCTGGTGAGTCACGACGGCGACGACTGGAATCTTCGCTACAGGATTGTCAAGCGATACATCATCACCGTGGTCGTGAACACGGACCAGACCGCCAACTACACCCCGCTAAGCCCGACGCGGCTGCTCAGCCGGTCGGTCGCCACCCGCATCGCCGAGGTGAAGGACGCGGGCCAGCCGGGCGAGCGCGAACTGGATCCGCGCAAAGAAACCAGCATCGTCTGGAGGTTGAATACGTATTGGCGGCTGGAAGAGAAGGATGGCGGCGTCTATGTGGAATGCGAGGCCATCTCGCTGACGCGCGCCGCGCCGCGCGGGCTGCGCTGGATCCTGAACCCGGTCATCCGACCCCTGCCCGGCGCGTCCCTTGCGCACGTGCTGGAGGCGACGCGCGACGGGGCGCTGGGCGAAGGGCGCTAGGGTTTCTACCGATCGATCTCGACAGCGGGATAGGCCTCGACGTATTCCTCGCCACGGCAGCCGTAATACGCGACCGTTCGCGCCGCAAAATCGACATCGTAACGGACAACGCCGGCACGCCACGAAGCCTCCAGGAATTCCGGAAAGCTGCTTTTGCCGGCCTGATCCGTTCGCAACGCCGAAATCAGCGCCTCGCGGTTGAATGGCGGGACGTCCACCGTGCCCATCACGAGTGGAGTGCCTTGGGTCACGACGGGCCCTTCGCGGGTCAGATAGAGGCTCTGACATGCGGGCAGGAACCAGAAGTTCCGAGTCACGCCCGCGCGCCGCAACGCCTCGGCCAGGTAGGGGAAGCCGCCGACCGTAGGCCGAATCGCCATCGCCCGTTTCAGAGCGGCTTCCAAGTTCTCGATTGCTTTACTCAAGGAGGATTCTCCTTCAAATCACGAAACCGCCGCTGACATTGAGGCTCTGCCCGGTGATGAACCTCGCGCCGTCCGAGCACAGAAAGGCAACGACGTCCGCGACATCGTCGGGCGTTCCTATGCGTCCGAGGGGATGTCGTTTTATGGCCCGCTCGAAGGTTGCGGGGTCGCCCAGGTGCTGCGCGGTCATGTCGGTAGCGATGTAGCCCGGCGCTACCGCGTTAACCAGAATACGGCGTGGGGCGAGCTCCAGGGCCCAGTTCCGTGTCAGCGCGTCAATTCCCGCTTTCGCCGCGCCATACAGGCTACGGCCGCCCGCTATGCCCGTTCGTCCTGCCACGGAGGAAACGTTGACGATCCGCCCTCCGTCGTTCAGCAGAGGCAAGGCACACTGAGTGACCAGAAAAGGTCCCTTTAAGTTGGTCGCGAGGATCTCGTCAATGAGCGCCGCGGGCGAAGATCCCAACGGCGTGCTTTCCCATATCCCGGCGTTGTTAATGAGGAAGTCGAGCTTGCGATCGCCCAACTGGCGAAACATCGTCTCGATCTCTTCGACGGAACGCAGGTCCGCATGAACCAGAGTTACCTCGCGTTCTATCGAGGCAACGACTTCTTCGGCGGCGGCCCGATTGCGATGGAAGTGCAAGACAATGTCCGCACCTCCTTTTGCAAGGCGCAGGCAAATGGCGCGGCCGATTCCGCGGGAGCCGCCTGTGACCAACGCCGTCTTCCCTTTGAGCGTCTCCATTGGTCCAGATTACACGGCGGGTCTGGAGACCCGCCGCAGGCGTGGTCGCCTGCCCCACTTACTTCACGCGGGCAGGGTCTCCATGGCTTCGGTGATCGCGGCGCCGGGGTGCTCGTAGTCCTGCAGGCGGCCGCTCAGATAGGCGTCGTAGGAGGCCAGATCGAAGTGGCCGTGGCCGCTCATTTCGAACAGGATGACGCGCGGTTTGCCCTCTTCGCGAGCGAGCAGCGCTTCGTCGATGGCCGCGCGGATGGCGTGCGCGGATTCGGGCGCGGGCAGGATGCCCTCCAGCCGCGAGAACTGCACGGCAGCCTCGAAGGTGGAGAGTTGCAGGCAGGATCGGGCCTCGATGAAGCCGTGCTTCAACAGGTAGCTCGCCAGCGGCGAGGCGCCGTGGTAGCGTAATCCGCCGGCATGAATGCCGGGCGGCACGAAGTCGTGGCCGAGGGTGTACATCTTGAGCAGCGGCGTGAGCTTGGCGATGTCGCCGAAGTCGTAGGCGTAACGCCCCCTGGTCAGCGTCGGGCAGGCGGCCGGCTCCACGGCCTGCAGGCGGACCTTCGATCCCGCCAGCTTGTCCGGGATGTAGGGCAGCGCCAGTCCTCCAAAATTGCTGCCGCCGCCGAAGCAGCCGATCACCACGTCCGGCTGGTCGCCGGTGAGCGCCATCTGCTGCTTGGTTTCGAGACCGATGACGGTCTGGTGCAGCAGCACGTGATTGAGCACGCTGCCCAGCGCGTAGTTGGTGTCGTCGTGCGTGGCGGCGTCTTCGACCGCTTCGCTGATGGCGATGCCGAGGCTGCCCGGCGAATCCGGATGTGCCGCCAGAACCGCTCGGCCCGAGTTCGTCCGCGGGCTGGGGCTGGAAAACACTTCGCCGCCCCAGGTGTTGATCATCATGCGGCGATACGGCTTCTGCTCGTAGCTGACCTTCACCATGTAGACCGTGCATTCCAGTCCGAACATCTGGCAGGCCAGCGCCAACGCGCAGCCCCACTGCCCCGCCCCGGTCTCGGTCGACAGACGCTTGATGCCGGCCTGCTTGTTGTAGAACGCTTGCGCCACCGCGGTATTCGGCTTGTGGCTGCCGGCGGGGCTGGTGCCTTCGTACTTGTAGTAGATGCGTGCCGGCGTGTCGAGCGCTTTCTCCAGGCGTCTGGCGCGGTAGAGCGGTGTGGGGCGCCACAGCTTGTAGATGTCGAGCACTTCGCCCGGAATGTCGATCTCCGGCTTGGGGGAGAATTCCTGCTCGATGAGGGACATGGGGAAGATCGGCGCCAGCGCTTCGGGCCCGATCGGCTTCCGCGTCGCGGGATCGAGCGGCGGATCGAACGGCTCCTTAAGCAAAGGCAGGACATTCAGCCATGCGGTCGGGATCTCTTTGTCGGTAAGTATGAACTTCGTCATGTCGGCCACGCGGTCTCCTTAAAAATCGAATCGTTCATTGTAACGCACGGGCGGATAGCGATGGCGGGCCTCCCGGGGGCGTCAGGCCAGGCTCGCCCGCCAGCGCTAGCCCTGCGGCCACCAATCCTCGCCGGCTGACTCCTGCCCAGGGCGACGGCCCGCTTGCCCCGGTGGCTTCCAATTCCACCGAAGACAGCCGCGCCAAGAATCGCCGCGTCGAACCGGTCGAACAGTAAGCTGCACAACAGCCGAGGGGGTCGGGGTCGCGGGAGTCCGCTCCCTCACGGTCGCGGTTCGGTGCTGCTTGATTCGGCGCGTGGTAAAACGGTAAACGCAATGGCAAACGAAATGTTCTCGCTCGATGGCAAGACCGCGGTGGTGATCGGCGGTGGCGGCGTGCTGGCCGGCGCGATGGCGACCGGATTCGCGGAGGCCGGCGCGGGCGTCGCGATCCTCGACCTCAACGTCGCGCAGGCGGAGGCGCGTGCCGCCCAGATCCGCGCGCTCGGCCGCCGCGCCATCGGTATCGCCTGCGACGCAACGCGCAAGGCCGACCTCAGCCGGGCGCTCGAAATCGTCCTGCAGGAATTCGGCGCCGCGGACATTCTGCTCAACGCGGCCGGGATCAACTCGGCCACGCCTTTCTTCGAGATCACGGAGGAGGAATGGCAGCGCATCCTCGACGTGAATCTGAAGAGCATGTTTCTGGCCTGCCAGGTGTTCGGCAAGAGCATGGTGGAGGCGGGGCGCGGCGGCTCCATCATCAACATCTCGTCGGCGTCCTCGGGCCCGCCGCTGTCGAAGGTGTTCACGTACAGCATCACCAAGGGAGGCGTCAATCAGTTGACGCAGTTTCTGGCGCGCGAGTGGGCGCCGTTCAAAGTGCGCGTGAACGCGCTCGCTCCCGGCTTCATTCCCGCGGAGCAGAACCGCAAGGTGCTCACGCCGGAACGCGTCGCCAAGATCATGGGGCACACGCCCGCGGACCGCTTCGGCGAGCCTTCGGAAATGGTGGGCGCCGTGGTGTGGCTGGCGTCGGAGAAAGCGGCGTCGTTTGTCACGGGCGCGATCATCCGGGTGGACGGCGGCTTCACTGCCATGACCATCTGAGGGAATGAATCTGGCCGGCCAGCGCCGCGGAGCACAGCGGGATCGCTCCACCCGCGCTTGGCCGGCCAGAAAGCCGCTGAGAACCTCATATCTTCGCACGGGCGCCGCCGGTCCGCTTGCTGACGCGCGCGGTTCAGTGGTGGGCGCAACTGGTCCGCTTGTTGACGCGCACGGTTCGGTGCGGGGCGCCGCTGGTCCGCTTGCTGACGCGCGCGGTTCGGTGGGGGTTGACGGGTCACCTCAACCATTCGCCAGATACACGAAGCGCGCGATGAAGAGCGCCGTGAGCAGGTAGACCAGCCAGCTCACGCCGCGGTATTCGCCGCGGATCACTTTGAGCAGCGTGTAGGCGACGAAACCGAAGGCGATTCCGTTGGCGATCGACCCCGTCAGCGGGATCGCCACCATGGTGAGAAACGCGGGCAGCGCCAGCACCGGATCGGACCAAGGAATCTCGGCCACCGCCGACACCATCAGGCTGCCCACGATGATCAGGGCCGGCGCCGTGGCCGCAACCGGGATCGCGCCCGCCAGCGGCGTCACGAAAAGCGCCAACAGGAACAGCAGGCCCACCACGACCGCGGTGAAGCCGCTGCGCCCGCCTGCCGTGATGCCGGCCGCGCTCTCGATGTAGCTCACCACCGTGGACGTTCCGGCGAGCGAGCCCGCCACGGTCGCCGTCGCATCCGTAAACAGGATCCGGTCGATGCGTGGGATGCGGCCCTGGCTGTCGATCAGGCCGGCTTTCTTCGTCACCCCGATCAGCGTGCCGATGTTGTCGAACAGATCCACGAAGAGAAACACGAACACCACTTCGAGGAACCCAAGCCGCAGCGCCGCGCGCACGTCCAGCTTGAATGCCGTGGCGCTCAGGTCGGACCAGTGCAGCGTCTGCGGATGCCAGTGCACCATCCCGAAGGCCGCAGCCACGGCGGTGGTTCCCAGGATGCCGATCAGCATCGCCGCTTTGACACCACGCGCCATCAGGCCGCCGGTCAGCGCCAGGCTGAACAGGGCCAGCAAGGTATCCGGCTCCCTCAGATGACCCAGCATCATGGTGGTCTCGGGGTTGGCGGCGATGATGCCCGAGCTGCGGAAACCGATCAGCGCGATGAACAGGCCGATGCCGGCGGCCACCGCGGCGTACAGTTCCTGCGGAATCGCGGCGACGATCAGCTGCCGGATGCCGAACGCCGTCAGCAGCAGAAAGGCAATGCCAGAGAGGAACACCGCGCCCAGCGCCGTCTGCCACGGAATGCCCATGCCCTTCACCACCGTGTAGGCGAAGTAGGCGTTGATGCCCATCCCGGGGGCTAGCGCGATGGGGTAGCGCGCGAAGACGCCCATCAGCAGGCTGGCGAACGCGGCCGAGACGCAGGTGGCCGCGGTCACAGCCGCCAGCGGCATCCCCGCGTCGTGGAGCATGGCCGGGTTTACAAATATGATGTAGGCCATGGTGAGGAACGTGGTCAGACCGGCGAGGATTTCGGTTCGCCAGTTGGTGCCGAGTTCCTGAAATTCGAAGAAGCGTTCGAGGGTCTTCATGGAACACAAACTTGGCCACGAATGAACACGAATGAACACGAATAAGACATCTCACTTACTGGCCGGAATGGGGGCCGGCTGCGTTCTTGAGGCCAGCAGATCGAGCAGGGGGCCGCCCGAACCTTGCGGCAGCAGCGTCAGCCGCGCATCGCTCTCGAGCAGTTTCTGGCTCTCGAGAATATCGAACAGCGCTCCGGCCACGTCCGGGTCGGCCGCGATTTCCGCCAGCGCCGTGCCGATCATGTTGGGACGAATCCCGGCCGCCTTGGCGAACTCGACCGCGGCCTCCCGCTCCGCCGAGCTGGTGATGATGCTCACCTGGTTGGCGCCGTCCTGCTTGATCGCCGACGTCACCTGGCGCAGGCGGTTCACCACCTTCTCCTCGATCTGCTTGATCATCCCGGAGTCGCGGAAATGCACCTTTCGGATGTAAACCGAGCCCAGCGTATACCCCCAGGCCTGCGACTTCTCGGAGACCTCCGCCCGGACCGTCTGGCTCATCTTGTGGCGCGTCTCGAGCATTTCCGCCAGCGGCATGTTGCTCAAGCAACGCACGGTGGCGTTCCGCACGTTAGCGCGCAGCGACCCGCGCGGATCCGCGTTCTTGAACAGAAACGCCACCGCATCGCTGACCTGCATCTCATACCAGATGCCGATGCCCATGGGAGCGCCCTCTTCGGAGTTCACCGGCTCGCTGCGCAGGTATTCCTGGTCCAGGCGCAGATCGAGGGTGTAGCAGTTGCCGAGGAAGTTGACGATGAACGCCGGCGCACCGAGGTTCTGCGGCAGGAAGTGGAGCCCAGGTTCGGTAAGGATGCCGATCACCTGCCCGAACAACACGTAGACCTTGCAGGTGCGTTCCTGCACCGTGGTGTAGAAGCCGAAGAGGCGCATCAGTCCCAGCAGAATCGGCTCCAGGAGGAAAGGCGCCACGAAGGCCGCCGCCACTGCGATCAACCAGTCGGTTGCGGAGTTCATTGCTTCACCTCCAGAAACACCTGCTGAGCCTTGGCATAAAGGGCCAGCCTCACGTTGCGCACATAGGTGCCGAGCGCGCCGGGCCCGTGCTGTTTGAGCCCCGCGAGTTCTTCGGACATCTTCCGCAGCGGCGCGACCTCGGCCTGCGCCTTCAGGGTCTCGATCTCCACGGCGCGGCGCGACTGCACGATTTTCTGGTCGGCGGCGGCCTGCGCCAGGCTGATGTCGCTCGAAACCTGGTTGTGCGCGGTGTTGATGGCCGCCAGCGCCGATTCCACCTCCGGCGGTGGATCGATGCCGGTGATGAGCGATGCGTCGAGAGTCACGCCGTAGCGCGCGGCCGTAGCGCGGCACTCGGCATCCATGTAGTCGTTCAGGTCGCGCAGGTTCTTGCGCAGATCGTTGATGGAGACACCGGCCGCGTCCGCGCCCAGAAGCGTCGGTGCGGCGGAGATTGGGCCGCCAGCGCTTGCGGCCGCCGCGGCAGCCACAACCGGCACGGGCTTCGCTTCGAAGTTCGCGATCCTCTGCCGCAGCACGGAAACGAAGTATCCCATCACGTGAACCACGGGCCGCTTGATGCCGAACAGAAAGGCGTAGAGATTGCTTTCGGCGACCGAGTAGCGGATCTGCCCGGTCAGGCCGGTATTGAGCTGGTCCTTGGTGACCGCTTCCAGAATCGTGCCGCCGGAGTTGGCCTGGGGCGTCTCCAGATCGACGGCCATGTTCATGGTCTCGGTGGCGACAGAGACCTTGTAGACCTTCTCCCAAGGCATTTTGAAGTACGGCCCGCCCGGCCCTATGACTCGGACCTGCGGGTAGCAGTAGCGAGGCCTCTCCTCGGGCAACAGTTGCTCGGCGAGAGGAAGGTCGAGGGTGGTTTTACCGCCAGGCACGCGCTCCGCGCGCCCGAACGCCGTTTTGAGGGCTCGTTCATTCTGGTCCACCGTGTACACGCCCATAAGGAAGAAGCGCACGATGACCCAGGCGGCGATTCCGATCAGGCAGCCGGTCAGGATCGACATGGCTGAGTAGTATACCGGGTTTGAGAACCGGAATGGGGAAGGAGCCCGTAGCGGACATCAGCACCGCCTTGCTGCTGGCTGAGAGGTCCGCTTCCTGACGGTCGCGGTTCGGTGCCCTGCACCGAAGCGCGCGTACCGAAGTTCCCGGAACGCCCCACCGTTCGTCATCGTAATAGATTACGGAGTTCAAAACCTTTATGTCACGTCGCGGCCTCTTAGCAAGTCTCGCTCTTCTGTCGGTCTCCGCCTATGCACTCGACGGCCCTGTCCGTACCCAATCCGGCCTGGTCTCCGGAGTCGGGAAAGAAATCGCGGTGTTCAAAGGCATCCCTTTCGCGGCCCCGACGGCGGGAGAACTGCGCTGGCGCCCGCCTCAAGCGCCGAAACCGTGGCAGGGAGTCCGCCAGGCGACCGAGTTCGGCCCGGCCTGTCCCCAGAGCGACACCCTGATGAAGGTTGGCCCTCAGGATGAAGACTGTCTACGGCTGAACATCTGGACCCCGGCCAAAACCGCGCGGGAGCGCCTCGCGGTGATGGTGTCGATCCACGGCGGTGGGTTCTTCACGGGCGTGGGTTCCCTGCCCGCCTATGACGGTGAAGCGCTCGCCCGGCAGGGCGTAGTGGTGGTGACGTTCAACTACCGGGTGGGGGTGTTCGGCTTTCTGGCCCATCCGGAACTGAGCGCCGAGTCCGGGCACCACACTTCCGGCAACTACGGGTTGCTCGATCAGATCGCCGCGCTCCAGTGGGTGAAGCGGAACATTGCGGCCTTCGGCGGCGATCCGAAACAGGTGACTATTTTCGGCGAGTCGGCCGGCGGATCGAGCGTCTGCTTCCTGATGGTCTCGCCGCTCGCTCGCGGCCTGTTCCAGCGGGCCATCTCCCAGAGCGCGGCGTGGATCTATACGCCGACCACTCATCCGCGCGAGCGGCGCTTTGGCCGCACCCCGGCCGAGGAGATCGGGGCCAAACTGGGCACGATCTCCGCGCTGCGCTCGAAATCCACGCAGGAAATGGTCAAGCTCGCGAACGTTTATCCCAACATGCTGATGGACGACGGATCGGAATTCCGGCCGGTGGTGGACGGCTGGGTCCTCCCGGACGATCCGGACGTTCTCTACGAATCGGGCCGGATCAACAAGGCTTCGTTTCTAGCCGGCACCAACGCGGACGAGGGCGCTGTCTTCGCCTTCACGATGGGGAATCCGGTCAAGAGTCAGGCGGCGCTCGAGAGCTACGCGGCGAAGCGGTACGGCTCCGCCGGCCTTCTTCCGGTTTATGCGGCGGCCTCGGACACGGAGGCGCCGGCGGAGTTCCAGCACATGTTGACCGACACGCTTTTCCTGTACGGCACGCACTCGGCTGTTCGCGCGGTGGCGCGGCGCCAGCCCGCGTACTGGTATCACTTCACCCGGGTGAACGGTGTGGGCAAGATGCTGCACTTCGGAGCGGGCCACGGCATGGAAGTCAGCTACACCTTCGGCGACCTGACCAAGACCATCTTCGACACCACAGGGCTGGGGCCAATGCTGAAGAAAAAGCCGGAGCTTTATGACGATACTGACCAGGCACTGGCCAAGACCATGAGCGCGGTCTGGGTGCAGTTCGCCAAAACCGGCAACCCCAACGGCCCCGGCCTGCCCGTCTGGCCCGGCTACCAGGCCGCCAGGGACGAGTACCTAGAGTTCGGCGACACGGTCGAGGTGAAGGCGCATCTGCGCACGGCGCAGCTTGAAGCGTTGAAGGGGTATTTCGCGGGCCTGAAGAAGTAGTTCTCCGCTCAGAAGTGCTCGAAGTAAGTGTGGTGAACCGACGGCAGGACTGTCGCTGCGCTGACGGCTATCTTTCCCTGTCACAAACTCCCCGCCCCGCTCGTTCTTCCTTCAGAGACCGGGAACGGAGAGTCATGATGGAGTACGCTGGTGAGGCGACCATGCGGCCGGGAATGAGCGCGCTGGGAGGCGAGCGGGCGGGGTGGTCGGCGGCGGCTTTCGAGGCCGTCTTTTTCGAACACTACGCGCGACTTGTGGCCGTGGTCCAGCGCGTCCTGGGCGACCGCGCTCAGGCCGAAGAGGTCGCCAGCGACGCCTTCCTGAAGCTCTACCAGCAGCCGTCGGCGCCGGACGGCTACCGGAATCTGGGCGGCTGGCTGTATCGGACGGCGAGCCGCCTGGGCATCGACGCGCTGCGCGCCTCCAACCGGCGCCGCGAACACGATCCCGAAGCCGGCGAGCGACTGGCGGAAGCATCGGCCACGGCCGGCCCGCTCGAGGATGTGTTGCGCCGGGAGAGGGAAAGGAACGTGCGCGCGGCGCTCGCCACCCTCAAACCGGCCCAGGCCCAGATCCTGACGCTCCGGGCCAGCGGGCTCTCATATAAGGAAGTGGCGGGGGCGATGGGCGTCAAATCCACCTCGGTCGGGCAGTCGCTGGCCCGCGCCGAGGCGGCGTTCGAGAAAGCGTATCGGCGAATTGGAGGAGAACCCAATGTGCATTTCTGATGGAATCCTGCGGGCGAAGCTGGATGGAGAGCTGAGCGAGACCGAACTCGCAAAGGCCGAGGCTCACCTGGAAACCTGCGCGGACTGCCGCCGGCGCGCCGACGAAATCGCCGAGCGGGCCGCGCGGACCGGGGCGCTTCTCTCTGAGCTCGCGCCCGTGAACGAGCCTGTCGACGCGCATCTCGCCCTGGCGCACCTGAACCCCCGCCTCACCGCCGACCGGGCTCCGCGGCCGTTCTGGATTCCGCGGCTGACACCCGCCTGGGGAGCCATTGCCGCGGTCGCGATCGCTGCCGTGCTGCTCATTACTCCGCCCGGCCGCGCGGTCGGGCAGAAACTGCTCGGCATGCTGCGGATCAAGACAGTTGTCGCCGTCCCCATGGACCGCGACTTCATCGCCGAGGGCAAGGCCGAGATGCTGCAGCAGCTGATCGCCGACAGCGTCGTGAAGACCAAGGAGAGCCAGCGGCTGGCGGTGGCGGACCGGGACGAAGCCGCCAAACTGGCATCCATGACCGTGCGGCTGCCGGAACTGCGCACCGACGCCCCGCAGATTACCGTCAACACCGAGAGCGCCTTCCAGTTCACCGCCAGCCAGCAACGGCTCGACACCCTGCTCGCGGTCGCCGGGCGCACCGACCTGCAGTTCCCCGCCGATCTGAACGGCGCGCAGGTCGCCGTCGATGTCCCGGCGAGCGTGGTGGCCCATTACGGCAACTGCCCTGTGGAGGACTTGCGGCAGCCCACGCACGGGCCGTACGACGACTGCGTTGTGGTCTCCCAGGTTCCCGTTCCGACCGTGGTGACTACTCCGCAGCTCGACCTGAGCGGCGTCGCGGAGTTCGGCCTCCAGCTGGCCGGCATGACGGCCGAGCAGGCCCACCTGTTCAGCCAGACCGTCGATTGGACCTCGACTCTGGCGATTCCGATTCCCCGCAATGCGGCGAGCTTCGAGACCGTAGCGGTGGATGGCGTTCATGGGCTCATGATCACGGGCCTGGCGGATCGCCAGGTGGTGGCGCGCGTGGGCGAGGGTTCGCGTAACCGCGTGACGAAGCTTCCGCCGGCTTACGGGCTGGTCTGGGTCCACAACGGGGTCATGTACTCGGTGGGCGGCTTCGGCAATCCCGGGCTGGCGCAGCCGCTGGCAGCCTCGCTACGCTAATCTCGGTTCATGCCGGGCGCCGCCATAGAGACCGCGAATCTGCGCAAGACCTTCGGCAGCAAGGTCGCGGTTCGCGGTCTGACCCTCGAGGTCGGCCGCGGAGAGGTCTTCGGATTTCTCGGGCCGAACGGCGCGGGGAAAAGCACTTCGGTCAAGATGCTGCTGGGCCTGGTGGCGCCGAGCGCTGGCCAGGCCCTTCTGCTCGGCCGCCCGCTCGGCGAGG
Organism: Bryobacterales bacterium; assembly: GCA_963841635.1. Classification (GTDB taxonomy): domain Bacteria; phylum Acidobacteriota; class Terriglobia; order Bryobacterales; family Bryobacteraceae; genus DASWZN01. Next base: position 3,016,079 of record CAWJDO010000002.1, on the reverse strand, counting down.
CCGGTGTGCGGGCGCGCGTGGGTTTCCTCCCCGAGCATTTCCGCTTTCATGACTGGCTGACGGGCGAGGAGTTTCTCGACTTCCACGGCCGGCTCTACCAGATGACCGCCGCCCGCCGCCGCCGGCGCGTGCCGGAACTGCTGGCGCTCGCGGGCCTGGCCGACCATGGCCGCAAGCGCCTGCGCGACTACTCGAAGGGAATGCTGCAGCGCATCGGCCTGGCCCAGGCGCTGCTGAATGACCCGGAGCTGATTTTCCTCGACGAGCCCACCAGCGGCCTCGATCCCGCCGGCCGCCTGCTGGTGCGCGACATCATCCGCGCCGAGCGCGAGCGAGGCGCCGCCGTGTTCCTGAATTCGCACCTGCTCTCGGAGGTGGAGGTCACCTGCGACCGCGTGGCCTTCATCAAGCACGGCGAGGTGCTCGAAACCTGCGACCTGAAGAAGCTGGGAGTGGAGGAGCGCTCGATCGAAGCCCGCGTCAAGGACCTGCGGCCCGAGGCGCTGGCGGGCCTGGAACAATGGGCCGGCTCGGTGCGCCTGGAGGGCGATTCTCTTACGCTCGAGGTCCGCTCCGAGGAGTCGGTGCCCGATGTGGTCGCATACCTGGTCGCCAGCGGCGCCCGCGTCTATTCGCTCCACTCGCGGCAGGCTTCGCTCGAGGAGATGTTCCTGCGCATCGTGGGGACGGAGGCGGGACTGTGACAGGCGTCGCGGTGATTGCCGGGCTCACCTGCCGTGAAGCGGCGCGCCGCCGGTTGCTCGCGGTGGCGGCGGCGATCGGCTCCGCGTATCTGGTGCTCTACGGCTTCGGACTGCACAAGGTGCTCGAAAGCCTGCCGGCCGCCGCGAGCCGCCAGTTGCTCTTCCGGCGCCAGGCGGTCATCGTGCTCTTTGCGATGGGCATGTACGTGGTGAACTGGCTGCTGGCCGTAATCACGATCCTGACTTCCGCCGATACCATTGCCGGCGAGATCAACTCGGGCGTCATCCAGGCCGTGGTCACCAAGCCCATCCGGCGCTGGGAGGTCATCCTCGGAAAATGGCTCGGCTTCGCGGCCATGCTGACGGTCTTCCTGGCGTTCCTGGCGGGCGGGATGCTGGTGGAGGTGCGCCTGATCGGCGGCCACACTCCGGCGCACGTGCCCGAGGCCATCGGTTTGATGTGGCTCGAGAGCATGCTGCTGCTGGCAGTCACATTCCGCTTCGGAGCGAGCCTTTCGACTCTGGCCACGGGCGTGGCGGTGTTCGGGCTGCACATCCTGGCGTTCCTGGGCGGATGGGTGGAGGAGTTCGGCTGGCTGGCGCACAGCCAGACCGCCATGAATCTGGGGGTGCTCGCAAGCGTGGCGATGCCCAGCGAGTCGCTCTGGCGGCGCGCCGCCTTCGAGTTGCAAGGCCCGGTCATCGGGGGATTCGGCCGTGGGCCGTTCAGCATCGGCTCAGTCCCCAGCGCGTGGATGGTGCTCTACTCCGGCGTGTACCTGGCGGCGGCTCTCGCGCTGGCGATCCGCACCTTCTCGCGGCGCGATCTCTGAGGGCGCCCGACCCTGGTTTGCCTCCCGGCTTCGGCCCCCTGCCATGTTTTGGTCTGTGCCGTTTTCTTGTCACTTTCTAATGGGTTGGCGTCCGATATCTGAGCTGCTGGTTCCCTCACGAGGGCCTCGACTCAACCGATGAGTAGTTCGAGGGAAGAATGAACAACGGAGCAGAGAGCTACTTCGAGAACGGCGTGCTGTCGGCCGATCCGGTCGAGCTGGTGCGGATGCTTTACCGCGGGTGCGTCGATGCGGTGGAGAAGGCCAGGCAGCACCTGCGCGAGGGCGATATTGCCGCCCGCTCAGCCCAGATCACCAGGGCCGGCGCGATCATCGCCCACCTGACGTTCTCAGTAAACCAGGACGCCGATCCCACCATGGGCGCCAACCTCGTCGAGTTGTACGATTACATGCAGCGGCGGCTCCTGCGGGCCAACCTCGATCAGGCCGATGCTCCGTTAGCCGAGGTATCCCGGCTGCTTTCGACTCTGATGGACGCCTGGGCGGCGTGCGGCCCGCTCGAGGCGGGCGCGGTTCAGACGACGCCAACCTGGGCGGACACCAGGACGGAGCCTGTCGAGACGGCTGCTGCCGGCGAGTGGAGCGAGGCGTTCGGCGACGGCACGCACGCCGGGACGGCCAACGGCGGAGACTATGGCCAGACCGCCGGGGCTGGCGCGTATGGCCAGACCTTCGGGGCGAGCGCATACGCTGGGACGTCAGGTGCCGGCGCATACGGCCAGCCAGTCGACTCCGGCCTGTACGCCGGGGCGGGACCGGCCGAGACGACGGGGGCGGGCCTGTATGCCGGGACGGACGATGCCGCAGCGTACAGCCAGCCAGTTGACGCCGGGGTGTACTCCCAGACGGTTGGTGCTGGAGCGTACAGCCAGACGGTTGACGCCGGAGTGTACTCCCAAACGGTTGGTGCCGGCGCATACGTCCCGACGACCGGGGCCGGCGCCTACGCTCAGCCGGTTGCGCCGGGCGGATACGGCGATCAGGAGCAGGAGGTGGAATACGCCGGTAAGAGTTGGGACTTCTAGGCGCCCGGGCGGCGCCGGAGGGGCTGGTGAGCCCCTCCTGTAGCAGTCGCGGTAGGCAGGCAGTCTTGCGCCTTTTGAGCGACCTGTAAGGTTTTTGCCGGTTTGCGCTACAGCTTTCTCCCTCTGCCGCCGAATATAAAGCCGAGGCAACCTGTAACTTATGGCCACATGTCAAACGAAGTACTGGGGGCAACTCGGTTACACCGAAGACTCCGTGATCGACTTCCCGGCCGGCATTCCAGGCTTCGAGCAGGAACACCGGTTCATTCTGATCGAGCAAGAGGCTCTCGACCCGCTCGTATTCCTACAGAGCGTGGCCACACCCGGTCTGTGCTTTCTCGCGCTGCACGCGCGCGTGGTGTGCCCGGACTACAAGTTCCGGATGTCGGAGGAAGACCTGGAACTGCTGGGCTTTTCCGGAACACACCAGCCGCCCATCGGGCCGGACTTGGCGTGCCTGACCCTGATCCACCTGGATGAGAAGAACATCACCGCCAATCTGCTGGCGCCCATCGTCATCCACATACCCGCTCGCCGCGGCGCGCAGGCGATCCTGGCTGGCACGGATTACTCGCACCAGCACCGGATCGAAGCGGTCGAGGCGGCGGTATGCGTGTAATCCCCGGATCGAAGGTGCGCGTATGCTCGTGATGAAGCGGCGCGCCGGGGAATCGATATTAATCGGAGACGATATCGAGATCCACCTGGCGCACATTGGCCGCACGCGCGTCAAGATCGGAATCCAGGCGCCGCGCAACATCCCGGTGGTGGCCAAAGAGGTGAAGCTGGTGCGGGATCAGAACCGCGCCGCGGCGGAATCGCACCTCGACGGCGGGCTGGCCAGGCTGGCGGCGCGCGTCTCGGCAAACAAAACTCAAGCTGGCGGTCCTCCCGCCGATGAGAAGCAATGAGTTTGCTTTCAGGTATCCCGAGTTAGGGAGAACCTGAGCCGGCATGACGCCGGAGCCGACAAAAAAGGATTTTACAAATGATCTCCGTCCAAACCAACGTTACCTCCCTCATAGCCCAGGAAAACCTCCGTGTCGATACGAACTTCCAGAGTCGTACGATTCAGCGGTTGACGTCGGGTTATCGTATCAACTCTTCCGGTGACGACCCGGCCGGCCTGGCCGTCGCCAACGGCTATCGCAACTCGGAAGCCGAGCTGACCCAGGGCATCCAGAACGCCAACGACGGCATCAGCACCCTGCAGATCATCGACGGCGGCGAGAACAACATCGGTCAGATCCTGGACCGCCTCAAGACCCTGGCCACGCAATCCGCCAGCGACACCTTTAACGGCAGCCGCCAGGTGCTGAACAGCGAATTCCAGGGCCTGGTGTCGGAAATCAACCGGCAGGCCCAGTCGATCGGCCTGGATCAGAACGGCGCGTTCGCGCGCAACCTCTCGGTGTACATCGGCGGCGGCCGCGCGCACGGAACCGCCACGGCGGCCACCAATTCGAGCTTGCAGTTCAACCTCTCGGGCGCGACGGTGGACGCCAAGAGCCTGGGCCTGACGGGGATGCAGGCCCTGGGCGGCACCACCGGCACCACCGACATCGGGAACGGCTCGGTCCACACCAGCGTCTCGGCGATCCTGTCCGATAACACCACGCCGGTCGCCGACGAGACCGATTTCTACATCTCGGGCCCCGGCTTCTCGGGCGCCTCCAGGGTGAAGGTGGCCGTCAACACCTCCAGCGTGAGCGACACCAACTCCCTGGTGACGGCCATCAACGACGCCATCGCCAACGCCGGCAACGAGGCCACCCCGTCCGCTTCGGCCTTCAAGGCCGCCAACATCACGGCCTCGGTAAACACCGACTCCAGCGGCAAGCAGCAACTGGCGTTTTCCTCGAGCACCACGGCCTTCCAGGTGGAAGCCGGCGACAGCGTAGCCAACGCCCTGATGGGCAACTTCGCCAACGCGAGCGTGGACGCCACGGCCGCCGCCATGGGTTCGACCTACACCGGAGGCGCCACCGCGGCTTCGACAGCCACGCTGGCCAACCCAACCAACATCTCCTTCCAGATTCAGGGCGCGGGACTGGCTACCCCGGTGACCCTCACCCTGCAGAGTTCCTCCACCACGGTAGGCGCCGCGGTGACGGACCTGCAAACCCAGGTCGCCGCCAACTCCTACCTGGCGGGTGCCGGAGTCTCGGTGACCCAGGCCGGTTCGGGAGCCGCCCTGGTCTTCCATTCGGCCAAGGGTGAGCAACTGCAGGTGAACGTCACCGGAGACGCCGTCAATGCGCTCGGCATGGGGTCCTTCGTAGCCGGAGCGGGCGGCGCGGTGGATTACAAACAGCTCACTGGCGCCACCTTCAGCAACCTTCAGAACTTCGGAACCGCCACGCTCCAGTTCTCCTTTAACGGCCAGGCCTCCAACACCAACCAGGTCGTGGTCGACATGACGGCCGGGCCCAACGCCAGCGCCGCCACCGTCACCAGTTCGGACAGCTCCACCACTCCGGTCGCCATCAACCCCAACAACAATGTCCTGAACCTGATGGTGGACGGCACAGCCTACAGCGTGACCCTGAGCCCGAACGGCACCGCCACGAAGAACTCCATCGCGGCCCAGATCAACTCCCAGACCGGAGGCAGTCTCACCGCCTCGGTGGCCGGCAACGTCCTGACCCTGAAAGACAACACCAAGGGCGCCGGAGGCACCATCCAGGTGCTGGACGGAAGCGCCAACGTCACCCTGGGCCTGACCAGCCAACTGCAGCGCGGCCAATCCGCCAGCGCCGCGGACGTGGCCAACCAGATCAACCAGCAGGTGGCCGCCAACACCACGCTAGCCGCGGCCGGCATCAAGGCCGACGGCAGTAGCGGGAGCCTGGTGGTCAACTCCACCAACAACACCAACTTCCGCCTCGACGCCACGGGGGGAACGGCCTATGCGGCCAGCATCACCGGCGCCACCGGCTCCGACACCGCGGCCACCGCGGCGGTCAAACTGGCCGCCAATACCGGGACCTATGCCATCACCACCGGCACCAACGACGACCTCAATCTCAAGGTGGACGGCACCACCTACAACGTCGTTCTGACGGCCGGCGCCACCGACCGCACCAGCCTGCTCTCGCAGATCAACGTGGTTCTGAGCACGCACGCCACGGCCGCCTTCAGCGGCAACGACCTGACCATCACTTCGGCCACCACGGGGGCGAGTTCCTCGGTGCAGGTGCTGGCCGGAGGCGCCAACGCCACCCTCGGTCTGACCCAGGGCGCCACCGCAACCGGCGCCGTGGCCACCTCGGGAGCCCAGCAACTGGCGGCCGCAGGCAGCGGACCCTACACCATCAACGACACCACCAACGATTCGGTCAACGTCATCGTCAACGGCTCGGCCAAGAGCATCACCCTGACGGCCGGCGCGGGCGTGACCCAGGCGACCATTGCGGGTGAGATTGCGGCCGGGCTCGGAGCCGGCTTCACGGCCGCCTACAGCGGGAACCAGCTGCACATCACCTCGACCGGCACCGGGGCCAACCAGACCGTGCAGGTCCTGGCCGGAAGCGCCAACGCCACCATCGGTCTCGCGACCGGCTTTGTCACCGGCACCAACGCGACCGGGGGCATCGTTACCGGAAGCAATGCCGCCAGCTTCGCCATCACCGGCGGCTCCAACGACACTTTGAAGATCACCATCGCCGGCGCCAACAACGGTGCGGCCCAGACCGTCACCCTGACGGGCGGCGCTCCAGAGACGAAGGCAGCGGTGATCGACGACATCAACAATCAGTTGATCGGCGGCCACGCTTCCCTCGACGGTCTCAACGACATCATCATCACGGCGGACCAGGCGGGGGTCTCGGTGAGTATCGATGGCACGGTCGCCCACGACGCTTCCCAAACTCTCGGCTTGACCACGGGCAACGTCGTTACCAGCCCCGGCGTGGCCGCGCAAGGGGCTGACTTCGCCGGTTCCACCGTAGCGGCTACCCTGGACATCGATCAGGGGCTGACCAACCAGCTCAAGATCAAGATCGATGCCCAGGCCACCGCCCAAACCATTACCCTGACCGGCGGTTCCCGAACGGCCCAGCAGGTCATCGGCGAAATCAACAGCCAGCTCTCCGGCGGCACCGCCTATCTGGACGGCAGCAACAACATCCAGATCAAGGTGGACGCCACCGGCGCCGGCCATTCCGTCGAAATCACGGCTGGCAACGCCAACACCGCCTTCGGCTTCACCCCCGCCGGCAGCGCCACCTCCGGCGTCGATGCCGGGTCCGCGTTGGAGACCGGATCCACCATCGGGACGACCTTCGACATCTCGTCCACGGTGAACAACACCCTCCTGGTCACCGTCGACGGAGGCAGCCAGCAGACCATCACGCTGGGCGCAGGAGCCGCGGTCAGCGAGGCCAACATCGTCTCCCAGATCAACAGCCAGCTCCAGAACGCCACCGCCTTCATCGACGCCTCCACCGGGAAGGTGGCCATCGCCTCCAACAACACGGGCCTAGCGGGCTCCTCGGTGGCAGTCGCCGGGACCGCCGCCACCGCCCTCGGCTTTTCGGGTTCCACCGCCACCGGCACCGATGCGGTCGCCGGCTACACCATCGGCAGCTCGAACGACACGCTGACCGTGTCCGTAGACGGCAGCAGCGGGCAGGCCATCACCCTGGCGCAAGGCAGCAACCTCACGGCCGCGTCGGTGGCAGCGGACATTCAGGCCAAGCTGGTAACCGCCGGGTTCACCAACGTGACGGCCACGGCCGATGCCACCACCAACGTGATCAAGATCTCCTCGTCTACAACGGGGACCACTTCCTCGATTGCGGTGAGCGTCTCCCAGAACGACGCCGCGGGGACCCTGGGTCTCCACGAAGCCACCACTTACCTGGGCACGGCGCAAGACGTGGGCTTTGGAATCGGTGGCGCCAGCTTCACCGGCAACGCCTCCACCGCCGCCAACAACAGCGTATTGAACTCGGGCGGAGCCACCAGCACCGGCGCTCTGAGCTTCACGCCGTTGAAGTTCGGCAGCGACAGTCAGGCCATCAGCATCTCGGGCACCGACTCGAGCGGCCAGATGCAGTCGGCCACCATCACGCTGGCCAACAACGCTACTTCGCGCACGGGACGGTCGCTCGACGAGACCATCGCGGCCATCAACACCGCATTGCAGCAGACCAACGTCCCCACGCTGCAAAGCGTGGTGGCGGTGAAGGACCACACCTCGGCGGAGCAGATCGATTTCGTTAGCTCGCTGGCCGCATTCCAGGTGAGCGTGGGCAGCACGGGCAGCGGCTCGGGCATCGGCTCGCAGGGCAGCACCGTGAAGGCTACGGCTTTGGACGGCGGCAGCAGCCTCGATATCTCGACCCAGCTGGGCGGAACGGCGGCCATCAGCGCGCTGACTCGCGCAGTGTCCGCGTTGGGCGCGGCACAGGCCAACGTCGGCAAAGCGCAAAACACCCTGAATTACGCGATCGGCCTGGCCGAATCGCAGACGGCAAACCTCTCGGCCGCCGAATCGCGCATTCGCGATGCGGACATGGCGTCCGAGGCGGCCAACCTGACCAAGGCGCAGGTCCTGCAGCAATCGGCGATCGCGGCCATGGTGCAGGCCAATTCGGCTCCGCAAGCGGTACTGACTCTGTTGCGGGGCTAATAACCACGGGTAGCGGCCGCGCAAGCTAGCGGCCGCTCACGAACCGGCAGTAGAGGCCGGGCGGATCGCCTCGAGCGGTCCGCCCGGCTTGATCTCTTTATATCCGGGAAAATCGGCCGGGGAGCGCGGCGAGCCTACACCCTTATCGTCCGAATGACGATGTATTGGGTGACATTCTGCGGCTCTTTGAAGAACGAGGCGACCGTTGCACAGGCCTCCGTCGATCGCACGGGGGCTATGGCGGCTCCGCTCGATGAGTGGAACAGCCGGCAACGGGCCTCGCTCGCGCGTCACGATCGGCATTCGGGCGCCGCGCGACATCCCGGTGGTAGCAGAAGATGAAGCCGGTGCGGAATCGGAACCGCACCGAGACCGATTCGCACCTGGGAGGAACGCTGGCCAGACTGCAAGCACGGGTTTCTGATGTGGCGCGCTGCCGGCAGAGGAGAGGCAGTGAAGTCGCTTTCAGGTATCCGAGTGCATGGAGAACCTGAGCCGGCATGACGCCGGAGCCGACAAAAAAGGATTTTACAAATGATCTCCGTTCAAACCAACGTTACCTCCCTCATAGCCCAGGAAAACCTCCGTGTCGATACGAACTTCCAGAGTCGTACGATTCAGCGGTTGACCTCGGGCTATCGTATCAACTCTTCCGGTGACGATCCGGCCGGCCTGGCTGTCGCCAACGGCTATCGCAACTCGGAAGCCGAGCTGACCCAGGGCATCCAGAACGCCAACGACGGCATCAGCACCCTGCAGATCATCGACGGCGGCGAGAACAACATCGGTCAGATCCTGGACCGCCTCAAGACCCTGGCCACGCAATCCGCCAGCGACACCTTTACTGGCAGCCGCCAGGTGCTGAACAGCGAGTTCCAGGGCCTGGTGTCGGAAATCAACCGGCAGGCCCAGTCGATCGGCCTGGATCAGAACGGCGCGTTCGCGCGCAACCTCTCGGTGTACATCGGCGGCGGCCGCGCGCACGGAACCGCCACGGCGGCCACCAATTCGAGCTTGCAGTTCAACCTCTCGGGCGCGACGGTGGACGCCAAGAGCCTGGGCCTGACGGGCATGCAGGCCCTGGGCGGCACCACCGGCACCACCGACATCGGGAACGGCTCGGTCCACACCAGCGTCTCGGCGATCCTGTCCGATAACACCACGCCGGTCGCCGACGAGACCGATTTCTACATCTCGGGCCCCGGCTTCTCGGGCGCCCACCGGGCAAAGGTGGCCGTCAACACTTCCAGCGTGAGCGACACCAACTCCCTGGTGACGGCCATCAACGACGCCATCGCCAACGCCGGCAACGAGGCCACCCCGTCCGCCTCGGCCTTCAAGGCCGCCAACATCACGGCCTCGGTAAACACCGACTCCAGCGGCAAGCAGCAACTGGCGTTTTCCTCGAGCACCACGGCCTTCCAGGTGGAAGCCGGCGACAGCGTAGCCAACGCCCTGATGGGCAACTTCGCCAACGCGAGCGTGGACGCCACGGCCGCCGCCATGGGTTCGACCTACACCGGAGGCGCCACCGCGGCTTCGACAGCCACGCTGGCCAACCCAACCAACATCTCCTTCCAGATTCAGGGCGCCGGACTGGCTACCCCGGTGACCCTCACGCTGCAGAGTTCCTCCACCACGGTAGGCGCCGCGGTGACCGACCTCCAAACCCAGGTCGCCGCCAACTCCTACCTGAGGGGCGCCGGAGTCTCGGTGACCCAGGCCGGTTCGGGAGCCGCCCTGGTGTTTACCTCCGCCAAGGGCGAGCAACTGCAGGTGAACGTCACCGGAGACGCCGTCAATGCGCTCGGCATGGGGTCCTTCGTAGCCGGAACCAACGGCGCGGTGGATTACCAGCAGCTCACTGGCGCCACCTTCAGCAACCTTCAGAACTTCGGAACCGCCACGCTCCAGTTCTCCTTTAACGGCCAGGCCTCCAACACCAACCAGGTCGTGGTCGACATGACGGCCGGGCCCAACGCCAGCGCCGCCACCGTCACCAGTTCGGACAGCTCCACCACTCCGGTCGCCATCAACCCCAACAACAATGTCCTGAACCTGATGGTGGACGGCACAGCCTACAGCGTGACCCTGAGCCCGAACGGCACCGCCACGAAGAACTCCATCGCGGCCCAGATCAACTCCCAGACCGGAGGCAGTCTCACCGCCTCGGTGGCCGGCAACGTCCTGACCCTGAAAGACAACACCCAGGGCGCCGGAGGCACCATCCAGGTGCTGGACGGAAGCGCCAACGTCACCCTGGGCCTGACCAGCCAACTGCAGCGCGGCCAATCCGCCAGCGCCGCGGATGTGGCCAACCAGATCAACCAGCAGGTGGCCGCCAACACCACGCTAGCCGCGGCCGGCATCAAGGCCGACGGCAGTAGCGGGAGCCTGGTGGTCAACTCCACCAACAACACCAACTTCCGCCTCGACGCCACGGGTGGAGCGGCCTATGCGGCCAGCATCACCGGCGCCACCGGCTCCGACACCGCGGCCACCGCGGCGGTCAAACTGGCCGCCAATACCGGGACCTATGCCATCACCACCGGCACCAACGACGACCTCAATCTCAAGGTGGACGGCACCACCTACAACGTCGTTCTGACGGCCGGCGCCACCGACCGCACCAGCCTGCTCTCGCAGATCAACGTGGTTCTGAGCACGCACGCCACGGCCGCCTTCAGCGGCAACGACCTGACCATCACTTCGGCCACCACGGGGGCGAGTTCCTCGGTGCAGGTGCTGGCCGGAGGCGCCAACGCCACCCTCGGTCTGACCCAGGGCGCCACCGCAACCGGCGCCGTGGCCACCTCGGGAGCCCAGCAACTGGCGGCCGCAGGCAGCGGACCCTACACCATCAACGACACCACCAACGATTCGGTCAACGTCATCGTCAACGGCTCGGCCAAGAGCATCACCCTGACGGCCGGCGCGGGCGTGACCCAGGCGACCATTGCGGGTGAGATTGCGGCCGGGCTCGGAGCCGGCTTCACGGCCGCCTACAGCGGGAACCAGCTGCACATCACCTCGACCGGCACCGGGGCCAACCAGACCGTGCAGGTCCTGGCCGGAAGCGCCAACGCCACCATCGGTCTCGCGACCGGCTTTGTCACCGGCACCAACGCGACCGGGGGCATCGTTACCGGAAGCAATGCCGCCAGCTTCGCCATCACCGGCGGCTCCAACGACACTTTGAAGATCACCATCGCCGGCGCCAACAACGGTGCGGCCCAGACCGTCACCCTGACGGGCGGCGCTCCAGAGACGAAGGCAGCGGTGATCGACGACATCAACAATCAGTTGATCGGCGGCCACGCTTCCCTCGACGGTCTCAACGACATCATCATCACGGCGGACCAGGCGGGGGTCTCGGTGAGTATCGATGGCACGGTCGCCCACGACGCTTCCCAAACTCTCGGCTTGACCACGGGCAACGTCGTTACCAGCCCCGGCGTGGCCGCGCAAGGGGCTGACTTCGCCGGTTCCACCGTAGCGGCTACCCTGGACATCGATCAGGGGCTGACCAACCAGCTCAAGATCAAGATCGATGCCCAGGCCACCGCCCAAACCATTACCCTGACCGGCGGTTCCCGAACGGCCCAGCAGGTCATCGGCGAAATCAACAGCCAGCTCTCCGGCGGCACCGCCTATCTGGACGGCAGCAACAACATCCAGATCAAGGTGGACGCCACCGGCGCCGGCCATTCCGTCGAAATCACGGCTGGCAACGCCAACACCGCCTTCGGCTTCACCCCCGCCGGCAGCGCCACCTCCGGCGTCGATGCCGGGTCCGCGTTGGAGACCGGATCCACCATCGGGACGACCTTCGACATCTCGTCCACGGTGAACAACACCCTCCTGGTCACCGTCGACGGAGGCAGCCAGCAGACCATCACGCTGGGCGCAGGAGCCGCGGTCAGCGAGGCCAACATCGTCTCCCAGATCAACAGCCAGCTCCAGAACGCCACCGCCTTCATCGACGCCTCCACCGGGAAGGTGGCCATCGCCTCCAACAACACGGGCCTGGCGGGCTCCTCGGTGGCAGTCGCCGGGACCGCCGCCACCGCCCTCGGCTTTTCGGGTTCCACCGCCACCGGCACCGATGCGGTCGCCGGCTACACCATCGGCAGCTCGAACGACACGCTGACCGTGTCCGTAGACGGCAGCAGCGGGCAGGCCATCACCCTGGCGCAAGGCAGCAACCTCACGGCCGCGTCGGTGGCAGCGGACATTCAGGCCAAGCTGGTAACCGCCGGGTTCACCAACGTGACGGCCACGGCCGATGCCACCACCAACGTGATCAAGATCTCCTCGTCTACAACGGGGACCACTTCCTCGATTGCGGTGAGCGTCTCCCAGAACGACGCCGCGGGGACCCTGGGTCTCCACGAAGGCACCACTTACCTGGGCACGGCGCAAGACGTGGGCTTTGGAATCGGTGGCGCCGACTTTACCGGCAACACCGCTGGCGCCCCCGATGCCAGCGTAGTCAACTCGGGCGGGGCGACCAGCACCGGCGGCCTGAGCTTCACGCCGTTGGAGTTCGGCAGCGATCTGCAGGCCCTCAGCATCTCGGCCACCGACTCGAGCGGCCAGATGCAGTCGGCCACCGTCACCCTAGCCAACAACAGTACTTCGCGCACGGGACGGTCGCTCGACGAGACCATCGCGGCCATCAACACCGCATTGCAGCAGACCAACGTCCCCACGCTGCAAAGCGTGGTGGCGGTGAAGGACCACACCTCGGCGGAGCAGATCGATTTCATCAGCTCACTCGCCGCATTCCAGGTGAGCGTGGGCAGCACGGGCAGCGGCTCGGGCATCGGCTCGCAGGGCAGCACCGTGAAAGCGATGGCTCTGGACGGGGGCAGCAGCCTCGATATCTCGACCCAGCAGGGCGGGACGGCCGCCATCGCCGCGCTGAGCCGCGCCGTATCCGCGTTGGGCTCGGCACAGGCCAACGTCGGCAAAGCGCAAAACACCCTGAATTATGCGATCGGCCTGGCCGAATCGCAGACCGCCAACCTGTCGGCCGCCGAGTCGCGCATTCGCGACGCGGACATGGCGTCCGAGGCGGCCAACCTGACCAAGGCGCAGGTCCTGCAGCAATCGGCCATCGCGGCAATGGTGCAGGCCAATTCGGCTCCGCAAGCGGTACTGACCCTGTTGCGGGGCTCATAACCACGGATAGCGGCCGCGCCAGCCAGCGGCCGCTGACGAACTGTCAGTGGAGGCCGGGCGGATCGCCTCGGGCGGTCCCCCCGGCTAGATCTCTATATGTCTACCAGCGCTAGCAACACAGTCACCTTTACCGGCACCAGCCGTTACTCCGCGGACTTCCAGAACCTCATCAACCGCGCACTGGCAATCGCCTCGCTGCCTATCACGCAGCTCAACCTCGATCTGACCTCGCTGAGCTCCGAGAGCACCGCCCTCAACACCCTGAACACCAAGTTCTCCGCCCTCTCGGACGCGGTCAACGGCCTGAACACCGCGATGGGCGGCGGTTCTTTTAATGCGGATGTCCAGGACCCCACCATCCTCGACGCCAGCACCAGCGACGGCGCCATGGAAGGGAATTACTCCATCGAGGTGGATAGCCTGGGCGCCTACACCACCACCAGCAGCAAGGGCACCGGGAACCTGACGGTCACCAATCCCTCAACCACCAGCATCAGCACCGCGACCAATTACACCCTCACCGTGGGAGGCAACAGCTTTTCCCTCACCCCGGAAACCAACAGCCTCTACAGCCTGGCCAATGCCATTAACGCCAGCTCCGCGGGCGTGCAGGCCAGCATCACCAACCAGGGTTCCACGTCCGCTCCCGACTATCGGCTTTCCCTGCAGAACTCGCTCCTCGGCAACTCGAACATCACCCTCGACGCCAAAACCATCGACGCGAGCGGGACGGTGGTCAGCACCAGCCTCACGGACCCGGCGGTGCTCGGGAGCCTGGCCACCTACAAGCCAAACGGATCGAGCACCCAACAAACCAGCAATTCCCCCGTCGTTACCCTTGCGCCAGGGCTCAATGTCACCATGAAGGCGGTGAGCACCCCCGGCGACTTCACCTCTGTCACACTCACCCGCCAGTCGGAAACCATCGGAAACGCGCTCCAGACCTTCGTAACCGCCTATCAGGCCGCGCAGGACGCCATCCACGATCAGCGCGGAGCGGTCGGGGGCGCGCTAGCCGGCCAGCCCATCGTCTACCAACTACAGGAGGTCTTGAACCAGATCAGCGGCTACACCCAGACCGGAAGCGCCATCAAGTCTCTTGCGGATCTCGGGGTCACCTTCGACAAAACCACGTTCAAGATGACGTTCGACGAATCTACTTTCTATGGCGCGTCGCTCGGCCAGATGGACGGGATCAGCGCGTTCCTCGGCGACGGCACCACCGGCGGCTTTCTCAAGGCTGCCAATGCGGCCATCTCAAACGCCGAGGGCCCCACAAACGGGGTCCTGCAAAACGCGATCACCGACAACCAGACCCACACCGCGCGCGACAACGCGCGAATCGCCACCGAGACAGACCAAGTCGACAAGCTCCAATACAACCTGATGACCCGGATGAACGCCGCCGACGCGCTCATCTCCTCCATGGAGCAGCAGTATACGGTGATCTCCAGTCTCTTCACCGCGATGAACAGCTCGTCGGGTAACACCGCGAACTCGAACACGAACTCGCTGGCATAATGCCCATGCCGGCACTGGCGGACATCATCGCGCGGTTGCGTACGGCCGTCTCGTCGCAAGATTACGACCAGGCTCGCAACCTCATGCCGTCTTACTGCGAACTCCTCGAAACCGAATTTCGCCTCCACCCCCCTTCTTCGCCCGAGGCCCGCCGCATCGCCGAGGAAGCCAGGGATTTCTACCAGTCCATTGCACGCGCCGTGGCTCTCGACCGGGCACAATTCGTCACGGAGCTCCAAAGGCTCGCCAACCTGTCCGCCTACCTGAAGCCCCGGCGTACCACGCACACCTGCGAACTCGAAGGATAGATGGCTGGGAGCCGTTCTCCCGCCGGGCGCCGGCGCGCCTCGCAGCCTGCCGGGCCGCCCGTGTCCAACGCGTGGAACCAGCCTCCGCGAGCCACCGTACTAACATTGAAGGTTCAAGGCCCAGCGCAAGCGAGCTTCGTTCTACGGGATCCCGTTCCTGGTCTTTGCCTGCACTTGGGGACAAGCGCGTGGCAAACGTTATAGGAGGATGAATGGCAGACGCTAAGACCATCATTGAGCAGGCGTACTCCGCATTCAACCAGCGGGACATCGACGCTGCACTAGCGCTCATGACGCAAGACGTGAACTGGCCCAAAGCATCGGAGGGCGGCAGAGTTGTCGGGAAGGAAGAGATCCGCGCCTATTGGACTCGGCAATGGGCTGAGTTCGATCCCCATGTCGAGCCGCTCGCAATGACCGAGGAAGACGGAGGCAAGACCCGCGTCAGGGTGCACCAACTCGTCAAGAGCCTTCAAGGCGATGTTCTCTCGGACAGCGAAGTTCTCCACGCATTCACTGTGAACGGCGGTCCTATCGCGGCCATGGACCTCGGCGACGAGACCGATCCAACCGCTGGTCCGTCTGCCGCATTCGCACATCGATCCAACTGACTACGCTTGTGGATCGGCCCGCGCTGACGCGCCACATCCCATCGCCCCTACAGCGCGCCCGCCACCGACTGCGACGCGGCCAGGGCCTGGTCCAGGTCGGCCTTGATGTCCGCGATGTCTTCGATCCCCACCGAGATGCGGATGAACTCCGGCGTCACTCCGGTCTCGGCCTGCTCCGCCACGGTGAGTTGCGAGTGCGTCGTCGAGGCCGGATGAATCACCAGCGTCTTCGCGTCGCCGATGTTGGCCAGGTGGCTCGCCAGTTTCACGCTGTCGATGAAGCGCACCGCCGCCTCCGCGCCGCCGTGGATCCCGAAGCCGACGATCGCTCCCGCGCCCTTGGGCAGGTACTGCTTCGCCCGCTCGTGATCCGGATGGCTCGGCAGGCCCGGATAGTTCACCCATGCGACCGCCGGGTGCTTCTCCAGGAACTCCGCCACCGCCTGCGCGTTTTCGACGTGCCGCTCCAGGCGCACGTGCAGAGTCTCGATGCCGAGCAGGAACAGGAACGCCGCGAACGGGCTCATGCACGCCCCGGTATCCCGCAGCCAGTGCGTGCGCACGTGAATGATGTAGGCGATATTGCCGATGGGCTTCAGCGCCTCGGTGAACACCACGCCGTGGTAGGCGGGATCGGGCGCCGTGAACTCCGGCCACTTCTCCGGATTGTCCGCCCAGGGGAACTGCGCGCTGTCCACGATCGCGCCGCCGATGTGCACGCCGTGGCCGCCCAGAAACTTCGTGGTCGAATAAACCACGATGTCGACTCCGTGTTCGATGGGCCGGAACAGCGCCGGCGTCAGCACCGTGTTGTCGACAATCACCGGAAGGCCGTGCTTGTGCGCGATATCGGTGATGCGGCGGAAGTCCGGCACGTCGTTCTTCGGGTTGCCGATGGTCTCCAGGTAGACGAGGCGGGTGTTGGCGTCCACCAGTTTGTCGATCTGCTCGGGATGCCTCGGATCGAAGAACCGCACCTCGATTCCCAGCTTCTTGAGCGTCTGCGTGAACAGCGTCCAGGTGCCGCCATACAGGCTCGTGGCTGAAATGAAGTTCTGCCCGGCGTGCGTGATGGTGAGGATCGCCGCTGTCTCGGCGGCCTGCCCGCTCGCGAATGCCAGCCCCGCGGCGCCGCCGTCCAACGCGGCGAGCCGCTTCTCCAGCACGTCGTTGGTCGGGTTCATCAGCCGCGAATAGATGTTGCCGAATTCCTTCAGCGCGAACAGATTCGCCGCCTGCTCCGTCGAGCGGAACACGTAACTGGTCGTCGCATAGATCGGCACCGCGCGCGCGTTGGTGGTAGGGTCGGCCTCCTGGCCTGCGTGCAGGGCCAGCGTGCCCAACTTGTATTGATCTTGAGAGTTCGCCATTGGTTTCTCGCCTATGTCAATGGAGTATACGGTATATTGCTCGGCGGCGCAACCCGAAGCCTATCCAGTACACTGGACGGAGGATGTTTTGGCTCATACCCGCACTGCTATTGCTTCCGCCGCCGCCCGCCGCTTCCGACGACGTCATGGAGCAGATGAAGAAGTTCATTGACGTTTACGCCGTTGTCGAACGCGAGGCCGCCGACCCGGTGGCCCCCGAGAAAGCGCTTTACCAGGGAGCCATTCCCGGAATGCTGCGCCGCCTCGATCCGCACAGCGTGTTCCTTGACCCGGACCAGTTCCAGCAGCTCAAGGAGATGGAGACCTCCACGCGCAAGGGCTTCGGCAGTATCGTCTCGGTGCTGCCCGGCCGCGTGATCGTGCTCCAGGTGCTGCCCGGCACGCCGGCGCAGAAAGCGGGGCTCGGCCCGGGCGATGAGCTCCTGGCAGTCAACAACTATCCTCTGGACCGTTTGGAGATCGAACAGATCATCCAGGTGCTAGGCGAGGCGCGTCAGAAGCAGGCCCGGCTGGCGGTACGCAAACCGGGGAATGTGCGCATTCTCGAGTTCACGCTCACGCCTGCCGATATGCAGTCCCCCAGCGTCGAGCGCTCCTTCCTGCTCAAGCCCGGCATCGGCTACGTCCGTGTCACCAGCTTCGACGCCGACACCGGCGCGCAAATCAAAACGGCCATCGACGGCCTGGGTGGAAATGCGCTGCAGGGCCTGGTGCTCGACCTGCGGAACAATCCCGGCGGTGTCCTTCCCGCCGCGCTCGTGACCGCTTCGCTGTTCCTGAAACCCGAGGCCAGCCTGCTCAGCGTGCGCGGCCGCTCGTTTCAGGCCAGCCGGGAAAGCGTCCCCAAGGACTCGTCGCCTTACACCTTTCCGGTGGCCGTGCTGGTCAACGAAAAGAGCGCCAGCGCTTCGGAGATCGTGGCCGGCGCGCTGCAAGACCACGACCGGGCCGTCATCGTGGGCGAGACGACGTTCGGCAAGGGACTCGTCCAGAACGTCTATCCCCTCTCCGCCGGAGCGGGCCTCGCGCTCACCACGGCCTACTACTACACGCCCAGCGGGCGCTCGATTCAGAAGCCGCTGGAGGCGTCGCAGGTGGTCTCGGTCAGCGCCGAAACCAAGAAGGATTTCCGCACCGACTCGGGCCGCCTGGTGCACGGCGGCGGCGGCATCCGGCCCGATTTCGAGGCAGCCCCGGAACCGATGACCCGTTTCCGCATGGTCCTCGAGGCCAGCGGCGCCTTCACTCAATTCGCCACCGACTATGTGCAGCACCACCCAGGCATCACCACGGACTTCGAAGTCACGCCCGCGGCCCTCGACGAGTTCCAGCTTTACCTTTCGGCGCGCGCCATCCGCCCGGCCGTGACCGAATGGTCGAGCGAACGGGAGTGGATCTCGAGCCGCCTGAAGACCGAGATCTTCAACCAGTCGTTGGGGGTCGAGCGCGGCGACGAAGTCGAAGCCCAACGCGACCCGGTTATTCTCACCGCGATCGGGAGGCTCGGCGTGTCCCTTCGACCCGCGGCGCCTCGCGCCTCGACGACGACGCGCTGAGCGGCTGCCCGAAGGCCGGGTGGCGAGCCCGGCGCCGAGATGAGTCTCGGCGCGGCAGGCACGAGTGCCGGCAAGAGTGCCTGCGCCACGTCGGTGGAAAGCGGCCCTCTCTCCTACGGCCGCGGCGCCGTCAGCCCCAGGTCGGTCAGGATCTTCGGGTTCGCCTCGTCCATCGCCAGCGTCTTGTGGCAAGTGTCGCAGTCGTTGGGGATCGTGCGGCCGTCGGCGCTGGTGTGGCTGCCGTCATGGCAGCGGAAGCAGCCGGGGAAATCCATGTGCCCAAGGTTGTTGGGATACGATCCCCACGCGATGTGCATGTTGGGGAACACGTTGCGGTCGTAGATGGCGACCACGGCGCGCGCGGTCCGGGCGACAACGGCGGGATCGCTGGTTGTGTAGTTGCTCACGATGGCCGCGGTAATCCCGGCGTCCGCCTCGTCCTGCGAGTTGTATCCCTTCTTCAGCGCCTCGACGGCCAGTTTCTTGATGAACGGCAGCGCGGGTGAGATGGCGCCGCTGTCCATGGCCAGATCCACGGCGTGCTCGGGCATCTGGAACGTGTGCGTGGGACGGTTGTGGCAGTCCATGCAATCCATCAGGCGGAGCGGCAGATTCTTGAGCGAGGCGGGCTTGACGTCGCTCGCGGTATAGACGGTCGCGCGGCCGGTCACGCTGTTGTGATACTCGACCCGCGAAATCGTCTGCCGGCTTTCATCAGCGGGATTGTAGGAAATGCTGACGCCGGGCGCCATATGCGCGAAGTGTATCCCCGGGTGCTCGCCACCGCCGCTGATGTGCATCAGCAGGACGGTCTTGGTGAGCGTGTTGTGCTCGTCGTCGGTGTATTTGTCGATGATTTGCAGCCGGTCCTGGACGAACTTCTGCGGCCAGTGGCAGGCCTCGCAGGTTTCGCGCGCCGGCCGCAGGTTGTGGACCGGCGTGGGAATCGGCCGCGGGTACGTGTTCAGGATGACGGCGAACACCTGGCCCAGGCCGGAGAGCTTGCTCTGCACGAACCAGGACGCTCCGGGGCCGATGTGGCAGGCCACGCACTCCACGCGCGAGTGCGGCGAGTTCTGGTAGGCGGCGAACTCCGGCTGCATCACGGTGTGACAGGTCTTGCCGCAAAAGCTGACGCTGTCCATGTAAGAGATGGCGCGGTAGGTGAACTGGCTGCCGATTGCGAGATTAGCGATGGTTGTGACGCCCACGAACCAGGCCAGCTTGCGCAACTCCGGCGATTGCAGCGTAAGCGGATTGTAGGTGAGCGGATATCGGCCGGCCTTGCGCTCCACTCGGATGTGCAGCCAGATGCCGACCGGGATCAGGGACAGTCCGGCGAAGAAGACGCCGGGCAGGATCAGAAAGGCCAGGATCCCGATATAGGGATACTGCACCTCGCCGCGCATGCTGATGGGCAGCAGGAAGAGCCACAGGACCACGGCCGTGGTCACCAGGACCACGCCGGCGCGGCTGATCCAGTTCTGGCTGAGGTAGACGAGCGGGTACATCCAGGAGCGCAGGCGCATAAGTTCTATTGTGGCTGATGTTCCTCGGTATGGGCGTCCGGCTCTGCCTCGTCGTCCGCGGCTGCTTCCGGGTCGTCTTCCGCCTCATGCTCTTTGACCGAGACGCCAGTGAGGAACGCGGTCTCGAGCGGGTAGACGTCGGGATCGAAAATGACGGAGTAGAAATGCCACACCACGATGGCCAGCGACGCCAGCACGGCTTCGTAAAAATGGATCGTGGTGCCGACATCGAGCGCCACCTTGGGCAGGAACCGCAAGGTGAGGTTGTTGGCCCACAGCATCACGCCGGTCAGCCCCATGATCACGGTTCCCCAGGCGACGGCCCAATACTCGGCCTTCTCGATATAGCTGTGCGAGGAGATGTAGGGGCGCCGGTTGGTCAGCCCCAGGTTATAGGCGAAGCCGAACAGCGCCTCGGGAACGTCGCTGCGGCGCGGCCAGAGCTGTTTCCAGTGGCGGCGCAGCCGGCCGCTCGCGATGAGCGAGACCACGTGCGCCGCGGCCACCGTCATCATCACCGCGGCGGCGATCCGGTGCACCACTCCGCGCACCGGGAAGTCGTGCTCCCACATCACCAGGATGCTGGCCCACCAGTGGTCCGGGTACTTGAGCGCGAAACCGGTCCAGACCAGAGTGGTGAACGATACCACCAGAAGCGCGTGCTCGATGCGCTCGAAGCGGTACATGCGGATCTCGCGCTGGCGCGCCGCAACCACCGGAGGAGGCGCCTGCGCCGCCCCACGGAAACGCCGGAGGCGCAGCTTGCGGACCCAGTCGCCGCCATTGTGCAGCAGCATCAGGCCGATCGTCAGCGGGATGAGAATCGAATACCCGATCCGCGCCCAACGCACGGCCGGCGGCTCGCCGCGGCCGGGGAGCGCATGCACGGTGCCGATGACGAATCGGGTCCCCGCCCCTGGATGGCAGTGGCCGCAAGTAGTGGCAAGGTTCCTCGGATTGATGGTCGAGCGCGGATCCTCGGAGGGCAGAATGTTGTGGACGCCGTGGCAACTGGCGCAGTTCGCCACCGACTGCGAGCCCGCCCGGGCCGCGAGGCCATGGAAGGAGGCGTCGAAACTCACCATCCGGTCCGAGGGAAAGCCGAAACGTTTCGACAGCTGCACGTTCCCGTGGCACTGGCCGCAGGTGTCGCGGATGTGGGCCGCGTTCACACTGGACCGGACGTTCTTGGGCGACAGGATTTCGTGCTCGCCGTGGCAGTTGGTGCAGACCGGCGCCTCGGCGATCCCCTTCGCCACCGCCTTGCCGTGAACGCTGGCCTTGTACTGATCGGCGATGTCGGCGTGGCACATGCCGCACAGATCGGGCACGCCCTGCCGGAAGGTCTCCGACTTGGTGTCCTTGGTCTCGTGCGGATCGCCGTGGCAGAGGTCGCAGTTGGGAGCGGCCTGGTTGCCGTGCTTCAGCGCCTGGCCGTGAACGCTGGCGGCGTGCTCACCGACGATGGCGGCGTGGCATAGGGAGCATTGTGGCTTAGGTACGCCAGCGGGGTGCGGGTAGGTCTCGTGCCGCTGGTGGCAGGTGGGACACCCGACGTCGGCGTGCGCAGTGCCCTGGATCTTTTTGACCTGGTCGGCGTGGCAGTCGGCACACGCTTCGGACGATTGCGCAAGGCTAAGAGATACCGATCCCCAAAAGGCGAACCCCAAGGCCGCGAGGACGATGGGGAAACGCATAAACAAACTAGTCTAGCCTAATCTGACGCTGGTGTCGTTAAAGGAGCTGTAAACATACGCAGCAGCGATTCCCATCAAATAGAGAACAGCCACCACGGTGAGGATTTTGCCCCACCGGTCGATGACCATCAGCTTCTTCGAGACCTCTTCCTGCTGCGGAATGCTTGCGGCCTCGGCATCCAAAACGTGGATCGTCTCGTCGACCTTCATGTCGAGCCGCCGCCTGTAGATGGCCAGGATAACGACAACCGTAGTCAAAACAGCCCAAACCGCGATGTGCGGAATATAGGTAGTCAACATAATCTGTGCTTCAGGACCCGGTTGGGCCTACTGCGCCTGGATAGGCGCCGCTCTTTCGGAGCGTAAGGGCCGGCCGAGTGCCTCCTCCATAGCTTGGATGACCTGGGGCATGCAGGAATCCAGAGCGCATTGCTGCTGGTCCCGCTGCGGACAGGTTCCGTCTAGTCTTTGATCGATGCAAACCGAACAGACGTGCTCGTGAATGGCGTCGATGTACGGCTGCAAATCATCGGAATCGGTGGCCAGGACGGCCTGCGCCACCAGTGGGAACAAGGTAAACAACGAGCAGCGCTCGGGCTCCTGGTCCCCGCACAATCCTTCTACAGTCCGCTTGGCGCAAATCGAGCAGATCTCGGCACGCACAGCGGCTTCCAACTGCTCCAGTGTCGGTCTCATTTCAGCCCCCCTTCCTGTCGCGCCCCGCCAGGGTGTGTGCCGCGGCGTGCGATGCCGGGCAGCGCGAGTCACGGGGAGCGCGGAGCTCCGCCGCCATGATGGCCAGTACCGCCGTCGCCAGCGGGTCCTGGCTAAAAACCACCGAGCGGATGCCTGAGTTCCAGGCGCTCGACAAGTGCTGAGGATCGTTACTGGTGATCAGGACGATCCGCTCGGGGTTGTCGAGTGGGAATGGCAGACGGTCCAACGCATCCGGGTCCACCACGATTACCCCGTCGAGGCCCTGGTCCGGCGCCGCGACCCGACGCACCTCACGAACTCCGCCGCGCTCCAACATCTCGCCGAGCGAGCTCGCGTAAGACGCATCCGTAAGCGTGATTTGAACGATCTCCATATTCCCAGACTTGCCGGCTTACTCCCGCCGGCCCGGTCTACTTCGCCTCGCAGACCTTCAGGTCCTTCTTGGTCTTGTAGCACTCACCGACCGCGTTCAGCTCTTTGCCCTTGCTGTGGCAGACGGTGCACTTGGCGCCGGTCGTCTTGGTGTATTCGGGCTTCGCGAAGGATTGCGTCGCCGGAATGACCAGGCCGCCCACGAATACCAACACGGGTATAACCAACTTCAACTTGTTCATCGTTCCTCCGAGTCTGCGAACATGCAATCGACTGGCCAGAGTTTCAGACCTTAGTTGCCTGTTTGTATCTTATTCGTTTCAAGGCAGGTACAAAGGACTCCCGGATGCCCTCGCCACACCCAGCCGCCTTGAGAACTGCGTAAGCTGCCCCAGCAGCGGGGCGCAAGCCCCGCGCGGGCTGGAACGCCATACCCGGGCGGCGCCGGGCCGCGGTTGCAGGCAGGAGTCCGCTCCCCGGCGGTCGCGGTTCGGTGCGACGTCGCCGATGCCGCGCCCAGCGCTCCAACCTCCAACCTCGCACCTTCGAGGCGTTGACTTTGGGTGAAATCACCCACCCAGTGGTAGAATAGGACCAGGAGCGGGCCAAACTCTAGTGTCTAAACTATTGCCAGAGTGGCAGCAAGCGCATGTCCTGGAAACGGTTTTCGATCAACTGTCCGACGCCTTGGTCCTGTACGACCAGAGCCGTTCGATCACCGGAATGAACCGGGCTGCGGAGCGGCTGTTCGGCGTCGCTGCCGACGATATGGTCGGGCGCAACTGCCGCGAAGTGTTTCGCTGTAGCGAATGTGAACCGGGTTGCGGTTTCATCGAGGGCCTCGCCTCCGGCCAGGATGTCCCCCACGGCATGGTGCGCCTCCACACCGAGGACGGGCGCGAGCGCCTGGTTCTGATCAAGACGTCGCAGATCTCGAATGGAAACGGGAAGGTGCAGGGGTTGGTGGCCACCATCAAGGACATCACCGAAGAGATGACCCCGATCAAGCGCGAAGTGATCGCCGATTCGCCGGTCATGCGCGGGGTCCTGAGTTTCGTCAAGAAGGTGGCCGCCAGCGAGGCCACCACAGTCCTGCTCGAAGGTGAGAACGGGACCGGCAAGGACCTCGTGGCTAAGACGCTGCACTACGAAAGCGCCCGCCAGGCCGAGCCGTTCATCGCCATCAATTGCGCCGCCATTCCGGAGACCTTGCTCGAGAGCGAGCTGTTCGGTTATGAGAAGGGCGCCTTCACGGACGCTCGCGCGCAGAAGCGCGGCCTGTTCGAGCTGGCCGACAAGGGCACGCTCTTCCTGGACGAGATCGGCGAGATCCCGCTGACGCTCCAGACCAAGCTCTTGCGGGTGCTCGAAGACCAGAGCTTCCGGCGCCTGGGCGGATTGAAGGACATCCAAGTCGACGTGCGGTTCGTCGCTGCCACCAACAAGAACCTGCGCGAGGCGGTGAAGGAAGGCGCGTTCCGCCAGGATCTGTACTTCCGCCTGAACGTGATTCAGATCGTAATCCCTCCGCTCCGGGACCGCGTCGAAGATATCCCCGCGCTGGTGGCGTTCTTCATCGCCCACTACAACCGCAAGTTCAAGCGGCGCATCGAGGGCGTGACGCCCGAGGCGGAGCGGCTGCTGACGACGCACGACTGGCCGGGCAATGTCCGCGAGCTGCGCAACGCTATCGAGCGCGCCATGATCCTCGAAGAATCCTCGCTGATCACGGCGGCCAGCCTGCCGATTACGATCGGCCGCTCGGACGGGGAGCTGGACGCGGTCATGCCGCTGGCCTTCGAGATCCCCGAGAACGGCATGTCGCTGGTGGATAATGAGCGGCAGTTGCTGGCCCGCGCCCTGGACAAGACCGCCGGGAACCAGACGCAGGCCGCGCGCCTGCTACGTATCACGCGGGACACGCTGCGCTACAAGATGAAGAAGTACAACCTGAGGTAGGCGCCCGCTCAGCTATCAGCCGCAGGAGCCCGAGTCCTTCGACCGTGTGATATTTCGTCCGCTCGCTTACGCGCGCGGTTCCGTGCTGGCCCCGAACCGCGACCGTCAGGAAGCGGACCTGGCGGTCACGAACCTAGCGGACCGCCCGGCGCCGTCGCAATGCGCAGAGGCCGACGAGGCCGATGCCAATCAAGCCTAACGTAGCCGGCTCGGGCGCTACGCCTTCGAGTTCCGCGCTGGCGCCGGCAGCGTCGATGACATCGAAATCGCCAGATGTTCTGGCCACTTTGACGCCGAACACAAAGTCCGCCGCTTTCAGATCCGCGAACACGACGGGCAGATCGGAAGGCGCCACGCTGAAGGTCAGCGCCAGCGGGCTCGCGATGGGATGCGTGTTAAGCCCCGTGCTGTCGCCTCCGAAATCTCCCAGCAGGAACTGTGAGCCGCCCACCACCAGGTAGACGGAACCGCCTTCCGAGAGCGCATCGAACTGCCTGCCGAGAAGGCCCGGATTGTCAGCCACCGAGAGGCTAATGGTGAGCAAGTCGAGCGTCGAGAGGCGGTGCGTGGCGGGGGCCGGTGCGGCGAAGCCGATGGTCAGACCGTTCCTAAGAATAGAGAGAAGGAATGGGCTGGACGGGCAGTTGACCGGCGTAAAGCTGAGATTTCCAAGGTTCGCCGTGCATCCCAGGGAGGCGTCGGGCGCCACCGGAATGTCAAGCGTGGAACCTCCCAGCAGCGAGCCAAAGACAAAAACGCTACCAACGAGCGCGCCGGCACGCAACATTGCTCTTCTCCCTTCGGGCCGGCCTCGAGCACGGATCCCGAGGCTCAAGTATACGGTAAGTGACTAACATGAATAGTACTTAGGTGTGATTTAGGAGTCCTGGTACCTGGCACCCCAGGGAGTCGCGAGCCGTGGATCGGCCGGCCTCGGGGTCTCTCGCCCGTTAGAGCCGCCCCTCAGTCCGGGAAATAGCCCTGCTTGGCCCGGATCTTGTACTTGCCCGCCTGGCGCAGCGCCACCTGTATGGTGCGCCAGCGATGTTCGCTCACGGGCGGGGCCTTGTACGAGATCAGATACGTGTGCTTTAGAGCGTTGGCGATTTCATCGAACACCGCGCTGACGTCCGAGGGCTTCCGCACCTCGAACGACGCTCCGCCGGTCTTACGCGCGATGTCGCGGAGCATCTCGATCAGGCTCTTGGACTGGCGGGCCTCTCCCTCCGCTATGGTGTACACCGGCACACCGATCTTGCGGGCGCTGTTCTCGGCCGCCGCCGCGTTCAGCGCGCTGGCGTTGTCCTCGCCGTCGGTGAACAGCACGATCACCTTCTTCCCCTTGCGCTTCGCGGTCTCGTGTGCCGTCTGCGCCAACGCGTCGAACAACGCCGTCTCTCCGCCGGCGCGCGTGCGCATGACGGCGCGGCGGGCAGCCACCTTGTCGATGGTGAACTCCTGCCTCAGCCTCAGTCCCGTGTCGAAAGTGTAAATGGCGATCGATTCCTCCGGACCCAGCTTGTCGATGAACTCCAGGATGGATAAGCGCACTTGCGGCAGCACCATCTCCATGCTCCCGGTGGTGTCGAGCAGGATGGCGCAGGCCAGCGGGTCGGAGGTGCCGCCGAAATCCACGATGGTCTGCGGTTGCCCTTCGTCGCGGATTTCGAACCCGTCCCGTCCGAGTCCGTCCACGTAGTGGCCGTGCTCGTCGAAAACGGTGGCGTAGACCTCCACCATGCGCACATCCACGCTGAACGACGGGCTGCTCTGCGACATAAGGCGGCGCGGCGTTCCGGAGACTGCCGCTGCCACGGTCGCGAGAGCCGTTCGGCGTGTCATCGCTCTTGGAATTTCTCTTCGACGCCCCTTGCATTCAGAGACGTCCAGGAATCCAAAAGGGAACGCCAGTCATCCAGGCTCGACATCTCGGCCTTCGAGAGGGCGTCGCGCAGAAGCGGTTCGGCAACGGCCCCTAGCACCGCCGGGGAAATTCCCGCCTGGTCCGCGGCCTGCGCCAGTTGCATCTTGAACTCCGCCGATCGCTCGGCCATGTCGGTTGGAAACATGTGCCGTTCGTACTGCTCATAGGGCGCGCTCTCGACCAGATGCGGATGGCTGCACCCATACAAGTTCGATGGCACCGGCCCGAGCAGGTCGAGATTGTGGCCGTCGTTGTGCGACGATGCCACGCGCAGGAGCGCCGCAACCGGCGACGCGAGCAGGCCGGCGTCGCAGAAAGTGGCGCAGCGAAGGCCGAGCGCGTAGAGATCGGACAGCGTCACGGCACTCCAGACGCGCGCCCAGGATCGCGCCGCGACCGCGCTCAGCAGCTCGGACCGGCGCGCCGGCGACAATAGCCCCGCGGACTGCCGGGCTAGCCCGAGGAACGCGGCCGGCTGCGTGGCCGAAGCGGAAACCCACTCGCGGCCGAGCTGGATGCGGAGGTTGAATAGTCGCTGGTCGGCCTCGCTGAGGCGTGCCCAGTCGGTGTCGCGAACGGCTGCGATCTGCGCCGCCATGACGGCGTCGGACACCCCTTTTCCGGCCTTCATCCCCACCGAGGCGGCTTGTCCGGCCGCCGCCGCGAAGGCCGCGAAGCCGCCCACGAAATGGCTGCCGCCGCCCTGTGTGGTCACGCGGAAACGGGATCGAGCGTTGAGCGCGGCGGACGAGGCCGTCGCGAAGTCGTAGAAGTGGTGCTTGCGCAGCAGGAAGGCGTCCTCGGAAACCGGGAGGTCCGTTGGCCGCAGATACCAGGCATAAATCAAACCGCTGAGCGCCAGCGTGAACTGAGGCTGCTCCTCGGCAAGCATTTCGTCCGCGAGTTTCTGGAACTCCTTCGGATCCGGTGTGCCCGCGGCCGCCTTCCGCACGATCTGGGCCACGACTCTTGCCAGGCCCGCCGTTTCGTAAAAGCGCAGGTTGTCCGCGTCCGCCCACACCACCTCCAGACGCTTACCCGGCGTGAGCGACGGAACGGCGGCGACGGCGCCCTCGAGCGCCTGTATCTGGCCGGGGCCCGGGACGCGGCCATCCCGCATGGCGGTAGCCGCGTCGGCCATGACCAGCAGCGGACCCAGAGCGGGCACCCTCTGCATGTCCATCACGCGATCGAAGTCGTGTGTACGCAGGTCGATCGGATCCAGGGTGACGGAGCCCTCGCCAAAGCCCGCCTGAACCGGATGGGGCTCCCCGAGCAGAGCCGTCCGGATGTCACGGTCAACCTCGCCCGTTCCCGCGGTGCGGCAGTGACTCAGAATCTCCCGGATGGAGGCGGCGCCCGCCGCGCTCATCGCAGCCGGCCCCACCGCCTCAGCGAGTTTCTGGGAGATGCCGCCGAGTAGCGTCGCCGCCTGAGTCTCGGTCAGCTCCCCTCGCCGCTGCAACAGACAGAGCAATTCGACGAGCGAATGGAACTCACCCGCTATGGGATTGGCTGTAACATCCCTCGCCGCATTGACTCTTGCTGCCGCGGCGAAGAAGCTCCGCAACTGCGGCGCGTTCACGCCGGTCAGCGTGGTGAAATATGGGTACATGGCCGACCAGGCACTGTAGTGCCGATACAGAAGCAGGGCGGTCTGGTCATCGAGTGGTTCCGAACGGTGCGCGTCGATGCGGCTGACCGCGAGGAAGTTATCGATCTCGGTCATCCCCTCCGACTCTTTTGGATATCGCGTCTTCGCCAACCGAACCAGAACCTCATCCTCCTGATCGGGTGCAACCGTCCGAGGTGAATGGGAGGCGCCTCGATCCTTCGTCCAAAGCTCCGCGGATCCCGGGAAGCGGACGTGGCCGTCGTTGTCCAAAGGGATATCGCGTAGGAAATCGGTGAAGGAGGTGTCGCGCGCCGCGCGTGCGGCTTTCAGTCCTTCGGGCGACTCGGAGAACAACCGATACAAGGTGCTGGCACGCGAGGCCGTGAGCGTGAAGAAACGCTGACGCGGCGGATCGAGCTGCGCCAGGGTGGAGAAGAACGCCAGGCAGCGTCCGTCGTCCTTGCCCAGCAGCGCCCGAAAGAAAGCGGCCGGCTCGCGCGGGCTCGCTCCAACCAGCTTGCTCCACAGCGGCTCTGCCGCATCGCCCCCGGGCACCACGGCCCTGCCTTCCCGCACCGAAAAGGCCGCCGAGTACCGCACCAGCAGATCTATGTTCTCGTCATAGAGTTCTTTGAGGCTGGAGGTTTCGAGCAGCGCGTCGATGGTGGGCTTGTCGATTGTGCTGAGCGCCAGATAGAGACGCGCCAGACGGGGCCAGCGCGTAACAGCCTCCACCATTCCTCCGAACATCTTCTCCTTGTCATAGAAGGCCTGGCGCCACAGCTCCTCGTTGGGCCAGATCGAGACGGGCTCGTTGGGGATCTCGAGGCGGAAGTCCTTGCCCTGCGCGAGCGATTTCGAAATGCTGCCTGCATCCACTCCCAGAGCGCTCCCCACGTCCTGCTGGCGCAAACCCAGCGGTATTTCCTCGACGCGAGGCTTACCGGCGAGGCGCAACTGCATTCCCAGCAGCGCCAGGACGTCTTCCGTATCTTGGCGCGAGGTTGGGTTTCGAAGAGACAGCACCACGACCGTCTTGTCCTTTTCACTGCTTCCGACGCTTTCGATCCCGGCCAGCTTGCGCAGGTAGTTTCTGATGTCTTCCAAGTACTGTTGAGCGGCCTTCGGGTTCCCAGGGACGGTGTTGTCGACCACGGCACGGCAATAGTCGGCGAGAAAGCGCTCGGATGAACTGTGCTCCCGCGCTCGCGCGATGAAGGCGAGCGCGTCGATTCCGCCCGGGAGCATCATCACGGAGACCGGGTCGCCGCCGGGCTGCGCGTAACTTCCGGCGAAAATGCCCTGCCCAGCCCCGCGGAGTTTCTCCGTGAACCATTGGGCTTGTTCCATGTCGTTGTCGCGCACGGCGTCTTCCAGGCCGCGGCGCAAGGCATGCACTAGATCGTCCGACGCCACGCCGTCGCCGGCAAGCAGGCCGGCCAGGTCGCGCCACGCAGGGGCGGCGGTGCCGCTGAATGCGTCCTCGTATTCCGCCGACTTCCGATACAGATCGACGTCCTTCACTTTTGCCTTGCCGGAGGCCAGAAGGGCGCGCGCCCGGTACAGCTCACCCGCGGACACGAGGTCGTTGGCTTTCAGGATGTAGGGCTGCGCCGAAGCGGGATTCGTATCGAGGCCTCCGGCCGAGTCCTCGACAGGCGCTGGCAACCGATTCTGGCCGGCGGAACACGGAGGCACAAGCGCGGTACAAGCGGCGAGAAGAAGGACGAATCTCATGGCGCACACACCCACCACGCAGCAGGAATGATTGTATCTTACAAGTGGTGGGCGCGCGGAGCAACCGCTCACCTCAGGCGAACTCGCCTCCGGCGCGACGTCTGAGCCTCCGCGCCATGCCGAATCCCCTCGGCCGCCCCCGAATCCCGTCCGCCCGCCCCGGAATCCCGCGCGCCGGCCCCAAATCCCCTGAGCCCGCGCCCAACTCCTCCCGGCGCGCCGAATCCCCTCCGCCCGCGCCAAATCCGGTCCGCCCGCAGCCGCCCGGATTGGCTATGATTGGGGCGGCGGGGGCCGTGGGCTGAAGCTAACGCCGCGAAAGGGGCACACAAGATGACTTACTACGAACAGAACCGCGAGAGATACCTGGAAGAGCTGAAGACGTGGCTGCGGATTCCCTCCATCAGCACGCTGCCCGAGAACAAGGGCGACATACGGCGAGCGGCCGAGTTCGCTCGCGACGCGCTGACGGCGGCGGGACTAGCCAACGCCGGGCTGATCGAGGGCGATGGCAACCCGCTGGTGTACGCCGAGTGGTTGGGCGCGCCGGGCAAGCCGACTCTGCTCTTCTACGGCCATTACGACGTGCAGCCGCCTGACCCGCTCGAGGAGTGGAAGTCGCCCCCGTTCGAGCCCGACGTGCGCGGCGACAACATCTACGCGCGCGGCTCCTCCGATGACAAGGGCCAGACGTACATCCTCATCAAAGCCGTCGAAAGCCTGCTCAAGACCAAGGGGAAGCTGCCTTGCAACGTGCGGTTCCTGATCGAGGGCGAGGAGGAAGTCAGCGGCGAGCACATCGAGAGCTACGTGGCGAGCAAGCCGCCTCAACTCGCCTCCGACGCGGCCGTGATCTGCGATACGGAGATGTTCGCGCCCGAGCTGCCCACCATCTGCACCGGCCTGCGCGGCATCGTCTACACCGAGTTGCACGTGCAGGGGCCGGACCACGATCTGCACTCCGGCGTCTACGGCGGCGCCGCGCCGAATCCCATCATGGCCATCGCCGAGATCCTCACCGCGCTCAAGACGCGCGACGGAAGAATCCACATTCCGGGTTTCTACGATCGCGTCATCAAGCAGAGCAAGGAAGAAAACGAGGCGTGGCAGCGGCTGCCGTTCAACGCGGAGGAATACCGCGTGAAGGAAGTCGGCTCGCCGGAGCTCACGGGCGAGGCCGACTACACCATCTTCGAGCGCACCTGGGCCCGGCCCACGCTCGAGGTTCACGGCATTCGCGGCGGATTCACAGGCGAGGGCGCCAAGACCGTGATCCCGGCCCGCGCCGTGGCGAAGGTCAGCATGCGGCTGGTGGCGGACCAACGTCCGAACGAGGCCATCGAGCAGCTCAAGGCCGCGGTGGCGGCGGCCTGCCCGCGAGGCGTGACCGCCGAGATCAAGTCGATCCACGGCGCGGAGCCATCGCTGGTGAATCCGAATAACGATTTTGTCCGCGCTTCGGCCAAGGCGATGGAAGAGGTTTTTGGCAATAAAACTGTGTTCATACGCTCGGGCGGCTCGATCCCCATCGTGGGGTCGTTCGAGCGGAGCCTGGGCATACCGAGCGTGCTGATGGGATTCGGTCTGCCCGACGACAATCTGCATTCGCCCAACGAGAAGTTCTATCTGCCGAACTTCTACCGCGGCATCGAGGCTGTGGCGCGCTTCCTGGAACTGGTGGGAGACGGGGCGAAGTGAAGGCGCGACGGCCGGAGTGGGGCGGCTCTCCACAGCTGCGCCGGACGTCCACGTCGGGCTTCCTCCCGTTCAGGGAGTTGGACGGAGGCGGGCGTGGACGCCCGCTGCAGGACTGGAGTCCTGCCCCACGGCCGGAGCCGGCGTGATCGCCCTGATCACCGGCGCGTCGAGCGGCATCGGCGCGGAGTTCGCGCGCCAGCTCGCGGCGCGCCACTACGATCTCATCCTCGTGGCGCGCCGCAAAGGGCGCCTGGACAGACTCGCGTCCGACCTCGCCGCCGCGCACGGCGTTCGCGCCGAAGCCCTGGCGGCAGACCTCACCGCCGACGAAGACCTGAGGACCGTCGAGCAGCGTATCTCTCGGGCCGGCGGCATCGACCTGCTGGTGAACAACGCCGGCTTTGGCGTCCCGGGACGCTTCTGGGAAACCGCGATCGAGGCGCAGGATAGCCTGCAGCGTCTGCACATCATCGCCACGATGCGCCTCACGCACGCAGCGCTCCCCGCAATGACGGCTCGCAACAGCGGCGCGGTCATCAACGTTTCCTCGGTGGCGGGCTTCATGCCGGCGGCCATCAGCAGCACCTACGGCAGCAGCAAGGCCTGGATCAACGCCTTCACTGAAGGGCTCTACCTGGAGTTAAGGAGCCGGCGGTCGGCGGTCAAGATGCAGGCGCTGTGCCCCGGCTTCACGTACTCGGAATTTCACGACGTGACCCACCAGGACCGCAACGTGATCCCGAAGCCGATGTGGCTCGAGCCGAAGGACGTGGTGGCGGAATCGCTCGATGGGCTTGATCGGGGGAAGCTCTTCGTGGTGACGGGCTGGCGGTACAAGCTGTTGGTGGCGCTGATGTCGTCCTTGCCGAAGTTCCTCCGCAACCCCGTGATTCTGAAGTACAGCAGGCGGCGGGAGTCGAGTTCCACCAACAAGCATTAACATCCGATTAAAGCTGCGCATCGGCCGTGGTTGCGGGTGTCAGGGTCCTATAATGAAGGTATGGCCCGAGGATGGCAGAGTAACGCAGCGGAGGGCCCGGTCGAGACGCGGAGGGTCGGGAAAGACGCGCGCAAGCCCCGAACCCCCGTACAACTCGAACAGCTCCGGAAAACAGAGGACCTGCAACTTTCCCGCACGCGGGTCCTGCACGACATCGAAGCGTCCCATAACCCCCGCTACAAGCAAATGCTGACCCAAGCCCTTGCGCATCTTGACCAGGAGTTGTCCAGACTGTCGACGTAAAATAGCTGGCGGCTATCAGCGATCCGCTGTCAGCTGAAGAACCGGTGTGCCGACGGCGATCCCGTCGTTCGGCCACGCCCCAAATTGTCGCTGTGTCACGCTGCCTTACCGAGCCGCGACCGCAAGGGAGCGGACCCTGCGTCGGCTCAAAGCCCTTCCACGGTGAACAGCGCCGTGGGCTCTCCCTGCCGGCGAACGTAACAGGATGCCTCGAACACCGCTCCCTCGCGGTCGCGGCTCGGCCGGGCGTACCACTACGCTCGGATTCCCTCGCTGATGGCTGGCTCACTGCCGTCTCTGCCACAATAGCTGTGATGGCCGTTGACATCGAAGGCGTGCAGATTCACCTCGCCCATCCGGACGAGATCCCCGTGCGTTGGGTAGGGCAGGAAGAAGTCATGCGCCAGCTGCTGGCCGCGTGGCTGGTTGTGGACGCGAAGGACCTGCCCATGAACCCGCGGCTGATCGGCAAGCCGGGCGTAGGCAAGACCACGCTGGCGTACGCCGCCGGCAAGCGCCTGGGACGCGAAGTCTACATCATGCAGGCAACCGTGGACACCCGCCCCGAAGACCTGATCGTGCAGCCGGTGATCGAAGGCGCTTCCCAGTTGCGCTACGTCGCTTCGCCGCTGCTGACGGCCGTGATCCGCGGCGGCGTCGCCATCCTAGACGAAGGCAACCGCATGAGCGAGAAGAGCTGGGCCAGCCTGGCTCCGCTGCTCGACAGCCGGCGGTACGTGGAATCCCTTGTGGCGGGCATCAAGATCAAAGCGCACCCTCAGTTCCGGCTGGTCACCACCATGAACGACGACGCCTCGACGTTCGACCTGCCCGAGTACATACACTCCCGCCTGCAGCCGCAAATCCTGATCGACTTTCCGGAGCGCGACGAGGAGTACCAGATCCTGCACGAGAACCTGCCCTTCGGCGACGATCGCATTCTGCAGTACGTGACGGACTTTCTGCAGCAGGCGCACGCGGCCGACGAGCGTTACACGGTGCGGGACGGCATCAACATCGCGCGCTTCGCGATGAAGCTGAAGAGCCTGGCCACGGACCAGATCCACGAAGGGCAGGCGCTGGAGCTTTCGATACTACAGACGCTGGGCGAAGAGGCGTTGCGCTATACGCCGCGCGCGTGAGGCCTAGCTGCTCGGATTGCGTTTCGAGCCGTGCGGCTTTCTGCCGAGGGCGCGCCGCGCCACGTGAGCCAGCATGTCCTCGTCGCTGAGAGCGGAGGAGGCGGAGTCCGCGCCTTCCGACAACAGACGCAAGGACAACGCCGGTCCCTCTTGAAACCCGACATGGTGTTTGCCGAACAGCGCCAGTTCGGCGCTCACCACGAACTCACGCGTTTCCTCGCCTCGCACAACCCGCCTGAACCGAAAGGCGCGGGTGCTTCCCGTCTGCTCGAAACCCATGTACTGCAGATAGTTCGGCGGCGTGTGCCTGACCGGCACGCGGGCGGTGAGTTGGGGTTCTGCCGGGATGCGGACGTTGATCGCCGACGGCCACTTACCGCCGCCGATGTCATATGTCACGAGTTGACCGATGGCCAGGCCACCGGCCCCGGGCGGCAACACCTCCGACGAGTGAAAGTAGACGTCGTTCCCGCTAGCGGCGCTGATGAAGCCCGATGGGCTCAGGGCGCTGAGACTCTTGATTCTCCCCGTCATAGGCTTATGGCCGTGGCACGTGGCGCTCGGTGGCCGTGCTGCTCGCGTGCAACCGGGGCCGCCCCTCGTGGACATCGACGGTTCGGCCTTCTACCGTGCTGCCGTTCAAGGCCGCAATCGCGAGGTCCGCTTCCGAATCCGCCATTTCGACAAAGGCGAATCCCCGGGAGGCGCCCGTTTCCCTGTCCGTCATCAGCTTGAAATGCCCGACGGTTCCGTGCGACCGGAAGAGCGAGCGGATCGAGGCGGCGGTGGTGCCCGTGTCCAGATTGCCCACAAAGATATTTTTCACGTGATCTCCTTGCCGTTTGAGAGCAGGCTATACGAGGCGGGCTGGCATTACAGCCAAGTTTGGCGGGACTATCAAACGCAGTCTAAGTATATCATGTTTCGGCGCTTAGCGATCACAAATCGGTAGCCATCACGCGGGAAGTCTCACCTTTTTTCCCAAAAACCTCGGCTCGCGGCGCAAAACAAAAAGATCAACCAGCATGTTCGCGCGCGCCACCAGCTCGCGGCACTTGGTCTTGAAGCTGTAGTAGGCGTCAACCTCCGGCGCGTTGAAGCCGATGGCGTCCACTCCGCGCTGCCCGGCGATGAAGATCGCCCTCTCGTTGTGGAACTCCTGCGAGACAACGGTTATCGCCCTCTGGCCGAAAATCTCGCGCACGCGCACGATGGAGTCCAGGGTCCGGAAGCCCGCGTAGTCGCAATAGACGCGCTCCGGGGGGACGCCGGCCAGTATGAGGGCGTCCTTCATGTCCTGGGGCGCGTCGTAGCCGCGCACGTGGTTGTCCCCGCTGACCACGAGGTATTCGATCTTCCCGGCGTGAAACAGACGAGCGGCGGCGGCGATGCGGGTATCGAAGAAGGAGTTACGCTGGCCGCCGCCGACCACGCGGGCGCAGCCCAGCACCAGTCCCACGCGGCGGGCGGGAATCGCTGCCGCATCGGACCAGGTCCTGCCCCGCGCCGCCCTTTCGACAATCAGAGACGCCCCGGCGATCCAGACCACGCCCAGCGCAGCGAGCAAAGCAGCGATCTTCAGAAGGCGGGCCATGCAGATAGTTTACGGCGGGAGAGAAGTCCCGCGCGGGCTGAAGCCCAATGCCGCTCGCTTTCCCAAGACCGGCCAGAAACCGTGGGGCAGGACTCCAGTCCTGCAGCGGGTCTCCAGACCCGCCTTCGTCCAACTCCTGAAACGAAGGAAGCCGGACGTGGACGTCCGGCGGAGCTTTGGAGAGCCGTCCCACTCCGGCTGTCGATTCGCGAAGACGAGTGGCATTGGGCTGAAGCCCGCCCCCCGGGCACGGTCATTCGCCGGTGGCCGCGCGGGATTTGCCGAAAAGCCGGTGAACGCGCCGCCGTGCGCTGTTAGTCTGCTCGTGTGAACACCGCAACGGTCCTGGCGATGATGGCGCTCTCGGCGCTGATGCCGGCCCGGGAGATCCACAAGAGCGTGGCGCTCGATCCGGACGGGCGGGTTTTCGTGCGCAATGCCCGCGGAAGCATCGAAGTTAGGCCTGGGATCGAAACGAGGTCCGGGTCGAGGCCCGCGTCGAGCCGCGCGACATACTGGGCAGCCAGCGCGCCTGCGTGGTGGGGACGGACGTGCGCGTGGATGCGTGGCCGCGCTCCGTCCGGATCACGCCCGAGTACGCGCTCGTCAACCACCGCGTCCCTCGCCTGCTGGCGGCGCTGTTCGGCGAATGCACCGAGCAACCGCTGGTCCACTATCGCATCAAGGTGCCGCGCATGGCGGAGCTGGTGATCGTCAGCGGGGAATCGAGGGTTTCGCTCGAAGGCTTGGCCGGCCGCGTCGAACTCCGCCCCTAGGTGGGGCAGGCGTCCAGGCCTGCGACCTGAAGTGAGACGGGCGAACGTTCGCTACCGAGCCGCGACCGCAAGGGAGCGGACCGTGCGTGGCTCGAAAACACCGCTCCCTCGCGGTCGCGGCTCGGCCCGGGTCCACGTCCCGCGGCGCGACAATAGAACCGTGGGTTCGGAAATCGACGATCTGCTGCGCGATTCTGGCAGCCTGCGGCGCGGGAACTTCCGCTACCTCCCGGTAGCCCCGGGGCGCCTCGAGTTCGCTCTCGAAGTGCGCCGCGCCATCCTGGCCGACCGGCCGCGCGTTGTGGCGGTGGAACTGCCGGCTACGCTCGAGGCAGCCTACCTGCAGGCCGTTGCCCGCCTGCCCCAGCTGACGGTCCTGGTTTATCCGGACACCAAGGCGGAAGAGCAGGCGATCTACGTGCCCGTCGAGCCGGCCGACCCTTTCACGGAGGCGATTCGCACGGCGGCCGAGACTGGCGCGGAGGTGCTCTTCGCCGATCCCGACCTGGGAGAGCGCCCGCACCTGCCCGATCAATACCCCGATCCGTACACGCTCGGCCGCATCGGCTTCGAAAAATACGTCGAAGCATATCGCGTCTATCCCCAGCCGCGCTCGGAGGAAATCGACGCGCACGCCGGCGGCATCGCCTGGAAGCTGCAGGGCACCGACCCGCTGGCGAGCGTGCTGGTGGTCCTGTCGCTCAACCTGCTCGACGCGGTGCTGGACGCCATGGAGGTTCCGCAGGAGCCTCCGCGCCGGCGTCGCCGCAGGCGCGCGGTCGAACTCGTGAACCCGCATCCGGCCTGCCTGACCGAGATCACGGCCGAGTACCCCTTCCTGCAGGATCGCTACGAGCAGTTCCGCCAGGAGATGGCGGAGCCGGGACTGATCGACCGCCCGCGCGTGCAGCTCACGGTCCTCCGCGCGGCCGAGCAGGCGTACACGAAGAATGCCGGAGAGACCATTGCGGCCTGGCAGCGCCGCCTGCTGGCGCGCTACACCCGGAACCTCGCGCTCACCAACGGCGACCTCACCGCGAACGTCTTCGACCTGGCGGTCGCGGCCCGCGCCGTGGTCGATGACAACTACGCCTGGGAGGTCTGGGAAGCCGCGGGCCGCTATCCCGCGCAGAAGGCGGAGGCCGAGATCGAGACGGCGAACCTCTCTGGCGAGGAGATCTGGCGGAATACCAAACGCATCCGGCTGCGTCGCCGTCTTCCCCGCGCCAAACGGCGCCTGCGCCCGCTCGGGCTCAAGCCGCACAAGAAAGAGAAAT
This sequence comes from Bryobacterales bacterium, assembly GCA_963841635.1. Taxonomy (GTDB): domain Bacteria; phylum Acidobacteriota; class Terriglobia; order Bryobacterales; family Bryobacteraceae; genus DASWZN01. The sequence goes on along the minus strand of CAWJDO010000002.1, from coordinate 2,978,010 downwards.
TCGAAGGCGAGTGGGCGCACGAGTTTCAGGGCGAGGCCATCTGCTCCTACCCGCCCGAGGACCTGGTGATCGAAGACTACGGTCGCGTGGTCAAGAAGAAGGCCAAGAGCATTCTATCGGACGAGCGCATGCGCACCGAGCCCTTCACCACCTCGCTGCTCGACGGCGTGGACCTGCGCGAGACCATACGCAACTGGCACGAGGGCAAAATCTACGTGCGTCAGTTCGACAAGATGGCGGGCGAGGTGGGCTCGCTCGTCGTGATATTCGACCCCGATCCGGAAAACCGCTACACCTACCTGACGACCTGGCTAGGTGAGAACCGCAACGAATCCGATATGGCGTTCTACTCCACCAGCCCCTTCGATCACCTGGTGGGACCGGGGATCGGCCGGGCCGAGTACGGCGGATTTCTGATGAGCCTGCCGCCGCGCCGCATGGTAGATGTGTGGACCGATCCGGATTACGATTTCGCCGAGACGAAGCCGGAGCGGCTGCTGCTGGCGGGGCTCGACTACTCGATTCAAAAGAACGTGGTGTACGTAGCCGCGCGCCCGCCGCGTACGGTCTTCCGCTCGATCGCGTCGCGATTCAACCGCAATATTCTGTATATTCCCATCGGGCAGCTCTCGCCGCAAAAGCTGAAGAAGATCCGAGTGGTGCACGTGCTCGACAGCTACGCGCGCCGGGCGGAGGCGAAGGAGTATTTGTGGTGAGCGTCAAATCGTAGTTGCATCGCCACGCCAGCGGGAATGTGTGCCCTTGAAGATCACATCGAGCCATCTCTCGTCAGACAATCGCAACAGCCAGCGGGGACGGCGATCCCGGCATCTCGACCGCGTCGTCAATACGAGCGCTCTGGTGAACGTCAGTAGTGTAGACCGAGACCGTTCGTCTATATGCACGGACAGCAGGCGTCTGCCCAGCAACCGTTGAAGAAGGCTCTCCCGCAGCCAATAGTAGGACTCCGATGTTGCGAGGATTCGGCCCTTCAGCGTGAAGGTCCACGCCGGGAGGCTACCCATAGTCGTGAGTTCGTACTCGCCGTGGGGTCTGCCGGGAACGCCGTTAGGGAGCGTGTAGTCGGCTGGTGTAAGGCTCCCGAATGACAGGAACAGACACGACGCATATCCCTGCCAGACTTGGGTAACAACCTGTCCAGCGGCAGGACCGAGCCAATATCGATGAGCCAAGTACGATCTTACATCCAGGCCAGTCACCGGCCTCGAACGAATTGGATGAGCCACCCGCCGAGAATTGCCAGGGCCATCACGAGCAGCGGGATCAGACACCCGATGCTCTGGAATGTCCCCCGCGCTTTCGACGTAGGCCAAAGGGTCGGCAGCCGCACCACGAACCCCGCCTACTCTTCCTTCCCCGGCCCCACCCGCCGCAGGAAATTCTCGAACATCTTCGGCGCCGGCCAGCGCGGCGCCTCCGCCTTCTGCGCGTCGGCCCACTCCAGCGCCAGCACCAGCGGCACCCAGCGCGAGCGATCGTTGCCTGCGCCGTCGCCGAAGCAGTAGAGGAACTCTGAAAGCTTCGCTGGCACGGGGACCATCTCGATGGTCTCGGCGGACGGCTTCTTGCAGTTCTCGGCGGGAGAGCTCACCAGATACTCGCGGCAGCTCAGCGGGCGCTGCTGGTAAATGGAGCAGCTCTCGTTTTCGAGAAAGGGACACGGCACGCCGGCGCGGAAGTACTCGAGACCCATCTGGCGGCGCTGATCGATGGTCTTATTGGCATCGGGATCGCGCAGCCTGCCGGTCAGTCCTGCGCCCAAAGCTTCGAGCGCAGCGCGAAAGCGTTCGCGGATCCGTGTCGCCCTCTCGGGCGGCAGCGCCTGGACGAGTTCGGCGAGGTGTACCGCTTCCGGTTCGCTCACGGGCACCAACTGGCGGCAGCACGCGCCGCAGCCCGCGCGGCAGCTCACCGGCTTACCCGCCTCCCTGGCGACGTCTTCGCCAAGCATGACCAGCGCGTTCGAAAACGAGAACAGGAGGGGCAGAAGGTCGGTCATCCGCAGGTCTTCCCTGGGGACGCTCACCGCCGCCTCGATCGTGCGCCCGGAGGCCGTGAATTCGAGGTTGAAGCTGTCGCGATCGGGCATCTGACTCACCCCCTCAGGCGGGTCTGGAGACCCGCTGCAGGCGTGGACGCCTGCCCCACACGGCACAACTAGTAGCCTTTCAAGAATTCCGCCACGCTGGGCTCCTGGGCCTTGCGGACAGCGACGCACTGATCGATCGACTCCAGAGTTTGCGTCAGAATCCTCGCGCCACCGCTGGCCTTGGCCGAACGATCCTTGAAGAACGCCGCGACCTCATCGCGGTGCGCCTGATCGCAGAACGCGCGCCCCACCATCGGCAGGTATCCGGCGTACTGGCCCAGAAGTCCTTCGGGCAGCGCCGAGACAACCTGGCCGTAGTGGTCTCGAACCGTTTCGAACGGAATGGCACGGGTTTCCGGGTACTGGAGCGCCCCGAACAGCAGACCCGCCGTCTCGCGGAAATCGATCTCGCCCTTGAGCACAAGCGCATAGTTCAACTTGATGATCGCGGGATCGCGGAACGCCGCCATGCCGCCCACGAGCGCCCGCCGCTCGGCGGGATCGGTCGTCTTTGGCAGCGCGGCGGTCATGCGCTCGTAAAGCGCGCGATCGCCATGCGCCGCCGCCGTCGCCAGAACCGCATTGAGCATACCGGGGGCGATCCCGCTGCGGTCCTCGAGCCACTTGGTTGCGAGGCTCACGGCCTCGGCGCTCAGCTCGGCATCGGCCCCGTCGTTGGCGACAAACGGAACCAGTTCCGGCCGCAGAAGGTGAGCATCGTCCGTCTCGTCGGACTTGGGCGTCCAACCAAGCTCGTGCGCGCGTGGGCCGTACACCTTGTTCACGAAGCGCTCGTAGTTCGGCTTGAGTTCCGGAGGCACCATGTTGTACCCGATCGCCGAGACGATATGAATGGTGGTGGAGACCACCTGCCGCGTGGGGTCGTTCGCGAAGCGGGCCGCGGTGCGCAGAGCGTGGCTAGCCGGCAACTGGCCGCCACGGAGGAGTGCCGCCGCATCGCCCACCAGCCCGACGCGCTCCACCGGGCTCAGGTCCTTTCCTCCGCCGCCCGCGTTCCCGCGGAACAGCGCGCGATAGTATCCCGTCTCGCCGTCGTTCAGCAGCACCCACGAGGGGCAGGGCTGGCCGGCCGGAAGCGCGACGCTGTCGTTCGTCTGCGTGAGCAGCGTGCACAAACTGCCCTTCCCGGGATCGGCGTAGCGCAGGCATACCGGAATCTGCCAGGTCTCGAAAGGAGCCGCCGGCGAGCCGAGCGGCAGGAAGCGCCGCTGTGCCAGCGTCAACCGCGAAGGTTCACCGCCCTCGCCGCATTTCACCTCGCCCAGCACCAGCGGTACTCCCGGCTGATCGAGGAACGTGGAGAACGCGGGCGCGATGTCGCGGTCCGCCGCCGCGCTCACCGCCGCCAGGAAGTCCACCGCAGTCGCGTTGCCGTAGGCGTGTTCGCTCAGATAGCGCCGCACGCCCGCGCGGAAAGTGTCCGCCGTGAGCCAGTGCTCGAACATCGCGATGACCGCCGCGCCTTTCTGATAGGTGATGGTGTCGAAGGCGTTGGCGATGTCGCCCTTCGATTCGATGGGCTGCCGGATGCGCCTCGCCGAAACCAGGCTGTCACTCGACATCGCCCGTTCGGTGTCCGCGGCCTTCGAAAGCTCGGTGTGCCATTCGGGCTTCCACGTCTCCAGAGTCTTGTCCGACATCCAGGTGGCGAACGCCTCGTTCAACCAGATGTCGTCCCACCAGGCCGTGGTCACCAGGTCGCCGAACCACATGTGCGCCATCTCGTGCGCCGAGACCGAGGCATAGGAGCGTTGGCGCTCCATCGAATCCTCCGAAGGCTTGGCCAGGATGAGCCCCTGGGCGTAGGTGATCAGGCCGGCGTTCTCCATCGCGCCGCCCATCAGCGGCACGGCGATGCTGTCGAGTTTGTCGTAGGGATACGGAATTCCCACGTAGCCCTCGAGCGTGTCGAGAATCGGCCCGGTGACCTCGGCGGCGTATTTCGCCTGCTCGGCCATGCCGTGCGGCGTGATGATGCGCAGTGGGATCTTCTTGGCGCCGGCGCGGCCCGCGTCAACGGCGTCGAACGGGCCCACGGCCATCGCGATCAGGTAGCTCGGCAGAGGCCGCGTGGGCGCGAATCGAACGGCCTTCATGCCGCCGGCCTCGTCGGTTTCGGAGACCGCGGGCTGATTCGAGAGCGCCATGTGTTCGCGCTTGACGTGCAGCACGATCTGCCACGGCACTTTGAAGGAAGGCTCGTCGAAGCACGGGAAGGCGCGGCGCGCGTCGATGGCCTCGAACTGAGTGAACGCATACCATTCGCCCGCCACCTTGTTCCTGAAGATGCCCTCGGAACTGCGGGAGCTGAGCTTGCCTGTATAGACGACGTGCAGCGTGGCCTCGCCAATCGGGACCGGCCGATCGAAAGCGAAGCCGGCGAAATCCGTTCCGCCCGGAACGACGCGGGCCGCCAGCGGGTTCCCGCCCACGGTCAGGCTGGCCATCTCGATGGTCAGTTCTTTGGCATTCAGCCAGATCAGAGGCGTGGCCTCACGGACGTTGAGCGCGATGTCGATCGCCCCGGAGAACGTCTCTTCGGAGGGCACGACAGTGAGCTCGGCCGTGTAACGGACCGGCACCACTGTGACAGGGAGGCGAAGTTGAGGCGGCTGCTGGGCAAAGGCGGCAGCCAGGCATACGACCGCAAACAGCGGGCAGATCCGTTTCAGCATGGGTGCTCCTGGAGCGTACTTTGATTGTACGCGCGCCCGCCCCAGCCCGGCTCAACACCGAACCGCGACCGTCAGGGAGCGAACGGTCGCGGTTGAGTGCAACGGTCCTACTTCAGGTTGAACGTCACCAGGATGTCGGTCATCACCTCGACCGGAGCACCACTCAGCATGGTCGGCGAGTAGACCCACTCGCGAACCGCACTCACGGCGGCCTGAACCAGGTAGGGGTGGCCGCTCAGCACCTGCAACGCGCGGATGCGTCCATTGGCGCCGATGATAGCTTCCAGGTGCACGGAGCCGGAGACACGGAACCTGATCGCCTGCTGCGGATAGACCGGCGTCACCTTGTGGATCAGCTTGGCTTCCTGCATATGGCTGGTGACAAGGATGGGCGCGGGAGTCGGGGTCGCCTTGGGGGTCTGTCTCACCACCTCGGGCTGTGGCGGGGTCGGCGTGCTGGGCAACTCCTTCGCGGTCACCGGGCCGACCGGACCGACACTGCCGGGCACGCAGACTGTGCATTCCGTCACGAGATCGGGCGGAGCGGCAGGCACATCAGGCCCCAGACGGACGCCCTTTGGCGTGAACGTCGGTTCGACAAACGCGTGCCGAGCCTCCTGTGAGCCCGTCGCCACCAGCTGAACATGCTCCGGCGGTGTCGGGCGATAAGGACCTGGCACCGTGAGCCGCGGCGGAGCCAACTGCCCCAGCGGCAGCCCTTCGAAGAAGATCAGGGGCATCAGCGCCAGGAATCCGACGGCCGCCAGTTGCCCTGCGAAGCAGACCGGAACCGTCCAAGCCCGGCGCGTTTTCGCGGTACCCATCAAAATGGTTTGCTCGAACATTTGCGGCCTCCTTTCAACCCTCGGCTAGTTAGACACTAAGGAGGCTCGCATTGTTCCCGAGCCGGCAACTGCTTCAGCGCACTCGGTTGATGACCCCGCGGCAGCCAGGCGCCCCGCAGCGGCAGGCCACCGAGCCCATGTCCGTCGAAAGGTAGTAATCGACGGTGAGCTCCTCGCCGGGCTCGATGACCCGGCGGCTCATATACAGGATGTGGCCCCGCAGGATCATGGAGTACAGGTTGGGCTCGCAGCAGTGGTTGATTTTTTCGGCCCCGCTCCCGCCGGTCGCGCCATCGAGCGCCCAGTAGGCGTCCAGCTCGAACAAGTAAACATGCCGCCGCTCGCTGCGCCGCTTGGTCTCGCGCCGGCTGATCCTCTCGCCGGTGTATTCGATCACCTTGCGGCGCGCCGGAATGCGCTCCCCGGCGAAAACCCCCCAGCGATGGATCCGCGACGGGCGCACCTCCAACGCGAAGGCCGCATAGCGCGGGTCGATGCTCGGCGTCACTACGATGTCGGCGGTCGCCATTCTCTAACCGACCGCTTTCTGGGTCAGCACATTCACCAGTTCCTGAACCGCCGCCGCGCTCTTCTTCAACTGTGCGTCTTCCTCGGTGGTCAGACCGATCTGGTAGATCTTCTCGATGCCGCGCGAGCCCAGTTTGACCGGAACCCCCACGAACAGCCCCTGGATCCCGTATTCGCCTTCGAGATACGCAGCGCACGGCAGCACTTTCTTCTTGTCCAGCAGGATCGATTCGGCCATCTCCACCGCTGCCGCCGACGGCGCGTAGAAGGCGCTTCCGGCCTTCAGGAACTTCACGATCTCCGCCCCGCCATTGCGCGTACGATCCACCAGCCGTTCAATGGTGGCCGCATCCAGCAGCTCGGAGATCGGAATGCCGGAGACGTTGGTGAAACGCACCAGCGGAACCATCGTGTCCCCATGCCCGCCCAAAACCATGGCCGTGACATTCTCGACCGAAACCTGCAGCTCGCGCGCGATGAACGTCCGGAAACGCGCCGCATCGAGCACTCCCGCCATGCCGATCACCCGGTTCTTCGCGAACTTCGAAACCTTCAGCGCGGTCCAGCACATGGCGTCGAGCGGATTGGTCACGATCACCAGGATGGCGTTGGGGGAATACCGCGCGGCCTGCTCCGTGGCGGCGCGAACGATCTCGTAATTGGCCATCAGCAAATCGTCGCGGCTCATCCCCGGCTTGCGCGGAAAGCCCGCCGTGATGATCACCAAGTCGGAGTTGGCCGTGGCCTCATAATCGTTGGCGCCCGTGAGCAGCACGTCGTAACCCTGCACCGGCCCCGATTGCAGCAGGTCGAGTGCCTTCCCCTGTGGCACCCCCTCGACAATATCCACCAGGACCACGTCCGCCAGTTCCTTCTCCGCGACCCGCAACGCGCAGTTCGCGCCCACATTGCCGGCGCCTACAACCGTGACTTTCTTCCGCATGGTTAGCTCCCTCGAGGTTGAGTAAGTCGAAAGCTGAAATCATTATAGCCGACCGCCACTCAGCACCGACCCGCGTCTTCGCGCAGCGCCCGTCCCCGCCCCGGCACGGAACCGCCACCGTCAGGGTCGCTGGGCCGAGATGGGGCGGGGACGCTCGCTGACGGTCGCGGGGCCGGGCTGGGGCGGCGATCAGAACTCCGGCGGGGTGGACCCGACAGTGAAGTCAGTTTCCAGTTGAGGCGGAACATCCGGTGGAACTGGGCGCGGGTTTCGGGGAGGCCTACCTGGCGGCGCCCATCCGGCGCGGCGGGGACAACGGATGGACCCCTGACGCGGGTCAGCGCGGGGCTAGTGGTGCGGCATTCGCTGTGGAGCGCCCGGGGCCAGCGCTGAAACGCCGTCCGCTCCTTGACGGCCGCGCTTCGGTGCCCGGCGGGACGCGCTGCGGCTACACTGAGAACTCAGGATGCCCACTCCCGAGACAGGCGCCGTAGCCGTAGTGGCCGAAAAGCCTTCGGTCGCGCGCGACATCGCGCGCGTGCTGGGCGCGAGCAGCAAGGGCGACGGCTACCTGCACGGCAACGGCTACGTGGTCACCTGGGCCATCGGCCACCTGGTGGCGCTGGCGCAGCCGCACGAGATCAATCCGGAATGGCGGCAGTGGCGGCGCGACCTGCTGCCGATGCTGCCGGACCGCATGGCCGCTGGTGGTCTACGAGAAGACCAAGGACCAGTTCGAGGTCGTGCGGAAGATCCTCAACTCGCCGCAAGATCGCGCGCGTGGTGTGCGCCACCGACGCCGGCCGCGAGGGCGAGCTGATCTTCCGCTACATCTACGAGGCGGCGCAGTGCGCGCAAGCCGGTCAGCCGCCTCTGGATCTCGTCGCTCACGCCGGATGCCATCCGCAAGGGCTTCGACGCGCTGCGGCCCGGCCGCGACTACGACGCGCTGGCCGACGCCGCCCGCGGCCGCAGCCGCGCCGACTGGCTGGTGGGCATGAACCTCTCGCGCGCCTACTCGCTGGCCTACGGCGAAGAGCTCTCGGTGGGCCGCGTGCAGACGCCGACGCTGGCCATGCTGGTGGAGCGCGAACTGGCCATCCGCAGCTTCGTGCCGGAGGACTACCTGCGAAGTGGTGGCCACCTTCCGTCCGGCCGGCGCGGCCGACGGCGAACACCTACCAGGGCACGTGGTTTCGCGAGCGCAGCCGGAGCCGACAAGGAATCGCAGCAGCCATGCGGCTGCCGGCGGATGGCGAAGAGGCCGGGCGCATCGTCGAGCGCGCGCGCACCGGGCAGGCCGCCATCGAATCGATCGAAGCGCGAGACGCAGCGCATGGCGCCGCCGCCGCTCTACGACCTCACCGAGTTGCAGCGCCACGCCAACCGCCTGTTCGGCTTCAGCGCGCAGAAGACGCTGGACATCGCGCAGGCGCTCTACGAACGCCACAAGCTGATCAGCTATCCGCGCACCGACAGCCGCCACCTCTCGCAGGATGTGGCGCACACGCTGCCGCGCGATCGTCGAGGCGATCGCAGCGCCGTATCGCGAACAGCTGGCGCCCGGCACCGGCGAGCGGCCGCTGGGCCGGCGCTTCGTCGACGATTCCAAGGTCACCGATCACCACGCCATCATTCCCACCGCCACCTCGCCGAGCAGGGCCAACCTGCTCCGCGGATGAGCGCAAGATCTACGACCTGATCTGCCGCCGCCTGCTCAGCGCCTGGCACGACGACCACATCTGGATCGGTCACCACGGTCATCACGGCGATTCGCAATGACGCGAGTCGTCGGACCGGTATCACACCTCGGGCAGCGCGGTGCGAGCAGGTCGGCTGGAAGGTGCTCGACCTGGCGCCGCCGAAGCCGAAGAAAGCCGCGCAAGGCCGGCGACGCGCAGGGCGAACAGGCGCTGCCGCCGGGCCTGGCCGAAGGGCCAGCCGCAGGACGTGGTCGATGTCGAAGTCGTTGAAGAAGAAGACGCGGCCGCCGAAGCGGTTCACCGAAGCCACGCTGCTCACGGCGATGGAGACGGCGGGCAAGACGCTCGACGAGAAGGAACTCTCGGACGCCATGAAGGAGACCGGCCTGGGCACGCCGGCGACGCGCGCGGCCATCATCGAGGTGCTGCTCAAGCGCGAGTACATCGTGCGCAGCGGCAAGAGCCTGGAGGCCACCGACAAGGGCATCCGTCTGATCGAAGTGGTGCATCCCGAGGTGAAGAGCCCGGCGATGACCGGCCAGTGGGAAGCGTACCTGAAGCGCATCCAGCGCGGGCGGGCGCAGCTGGGGCCGTTCCTGAAGGGGATCGAGGAGTACGTGCGGGAGGTGGTGGGCAAGGTGGGAAAGACCCGCCAGCGCCTCGACACGAGTAGCCGCACAGACCGTGGCGCGGACTCTCAGTCTGCAGCGTCGAGACTCGTCTCGACGCCTGGATCGGGCCCCAACACGAGTGCCGAGGCGGCAGCCGCCACAACTTCTCTGGCGGAGATTCTGCACAGCCGGTTCGGCTTCGCTCATTCCGCGCGAACCAGGAAGAGGTCTGCCAGGCGGTGATCGATGGAAAGGACGTCCTGCTGGTCATGCCGACCGGCTCCGGCAAATCCCTGTGCTACCAGTTGCCCGGGATCGCGCGCGGCGGCACGACGCTGGTCATCAGCCCGCTGATCGCGCTGATGGAAGACCAGGTGGCCAAGCTCAAGGAGCGCGGCTTTGCCGTGGAGCGCATCCACTCCGGCCGCGACCGCGCCGCCTCGCGCCAGGCCTGCATCGACTACCTCAACGGCAAACTGCAATTCCTCTTCATCGCGCCGGAGCGGCTGCGCGTGGCCGGTTTTCCGGAGATGCTGGCCAAGCGCAAGCCGTCGCTGATCGCCATCGACGAGGCGCACTGCATCTCGCAATGGGGCCACGATTTCCGCCCGGACTACCGCATGCTCGGCCAGTATCTGCCCACGCTGCGGCCCGCGCCGGTGATCGCGCTGACCGCCACGGCCACGCCGCTGGTGCAGGACGACATCGCCGAGCAGTTGGGACTGGCGCGGCCGGCGCGGTTCATTCACGGCTTCCGCCGCGACAACCTCGCGATCGAAGTGGTGGAGGTGGCGCCGTCGCAGCGGACCGCGCTGGCGCGGGAACTGCTGGCGGACGAGGCGCCGGCGGCCGGCCATCGTCTACACGCCGACGCGCAAGCAGGCCGAGGCGGTGGCGGCCGAGCTGGGCGGCGCACTTTCCCGCGGCGGCCTACCACGCCGGCCTCGACGCCGAGCGCCGCAAGCGCGTGCAGGAGGAGTTCCTCGACGGGCGAAGTCGAAGTGATGGTGGCGACCATCGCCTTCGGCATGGGGATCGACAAGCCCGACGTCCGCACCGTGATCCACACGGCGCTGCCGGGGAGCCTGGAGGCCTACTACCAGGAGATCGGGCGCGCCGGACGCGACGGCGAGCCCAGCCGCGCCATCCTGATGCACTCCTACGCCGATCGCTACACGCACGACTTCTTCTTCGAGCGCGACTATCCCGATCGTGCGGATGCTGGACCGCATCTTCGCGCGCCTGCGGTCCGGAGCCGCAGCGAGAAGGAGGCGCTCGCAGAGGCAGGTGCGCATGGATGCGGAGGTCTTCGACAAGGCGCTCGAGAAGCTGTGGATCCACGGCGGCGCGATTGTGGACTTCGCCGAGAACGTCAGCGCGCGGCCACGACCAGCTGGCGCGACTCCTACATCGCGCAGGGCGAGCAGAAGCGCGCGCAGATCGATCTGATGATCCGCTACGCCGAGAGCAACCAGTGCCGCATGTCCGCCCTGGTGCGCCACTTCGGCGATCTGGCGGACGCGCAGCAGGCCGTGCGGGATCTGCGATTTCTGCGCTCCGGAGACGTGCGTCGCGCAGCGATTCCGGAAACCGACGGAGGAGGAGAGCGCCGCGGCGGGCCGGGTGGTGGCGGCGCTGCGGGCGGCGGGCGCGAAGTCCACCGGCAAGCTGCACGAGGAGCTGTGTCCGGCCGGCGGGATGAGCCGCGACGCCTTTGAGGAAGTGCTCGGGGCGCTGGCGCGCGCGGGGCTCGTACGGCTGGCGGACGAGACTTTCGAGAAGGACGGCAAACAGATTCCGTATCGCAAGGTCAGCCTGGGAAGCGGCGGCGCGGACGGCGCGATCGAGTTCGTGATCAAGGCGGCGGTTCAGGTTGCGGCTCCGCACAGAGGGAAGAGGCAGAAGAAGGGGAAAGCGAAGGCGGCGGTTGCGCCGGTGCGGGAGGCGGCGGCGCCGCGCAAACGGAAACGGCAACCCCTCCGCGACGGTCGCGGTTCGGAAGGAGACGCGCCATCCGCGGTCGAGACCGCGCTGCGGCTCTGGCGGCTGGGCGAGGCGAAGCGGCGCGGCGTCCCGGCGTTCCGGATCTTCAGCGACGTGACCCTGCGGGCGATCGCCAAGGCGCGTCCCCAGACCGCGGGCGAACTGCTGGCGATCCCCGGCATCGGCATGCACACCATCGAGAAGTACGGAGCGCAGATCTACCGGCTGGTGGGCGGGAGCTGAGCTGCGGTTCGGTGCTGGAGGGGGCGAGGGTTATAATACGCTCTTGCTGACTCTGCGGTGGTGGATTCCGATCGTGCTGCTGCCGGTTGCTGCTTTCGCGCAGACGGAGTGCGTGGACTGCCATCCGGCGATCGCGGCCGAGCTCAAGAAGCCGGTAGTGCACCCGGGCGGATGTGTCGCGTGCCACATCGAACACCGGGCGGCCGGGGCGCTCGGGGCTCCGCCTTATCTGAAGGGCAGCCAGCCGGCACTGTGCCTGGGCTGCCATGCTGGGGACGCGCCGAAGCTGGTGACGGCGCATCAAGGGCAGCCGTTCCAGGCGGCGGTGTGTACGGAGTGCCACGATCCGCACGCGTCGCGGAAGGCCAAGTTGATCTACGAGAGCCAGCACGGGCCGTTCGCGGGGAGGCATTGCGACGAGTGCCATCCGGCGCCGGTCGGCGGCGAGATCCGGTTGAACGGCGGGAAGGTGCGGACGCTGTGCCTGACCTGTCACGTGAAGGTGGGGAACGAGGTGGCGGACAGCAAGTCGCCCCACGCTGCGTTCGACTGCACAGCCTGCCACACGCCGCACGCGAGCAACTTTCGGCCGCACCTCAAGGAGGCGAGGGAGGAGCTGTGCCGGGCGTGTCATGAGGAGGCTGGGGGGAAGTTCACGCACTGAGCAAGCGTCGAGACGAGTCTCGACGCGGCTGGCAGGAGTGCCTGCGCCACGGAAGCAGAGTGGCTGATAGCTCAAGAGTGGTGGCTGGAAGGGATGGCTAAGGGCTGACGGCTGAGGGGTTGTGGCTGGAAGGTGAAGGAGTGGTGATGGCCGAGAGCTGAAGCTGAACGCCGATAGCTGCGGGCCGTCAGGTACTCGAGCTGCGGGCTTCGGCATGGTGGCGGACGTCGACGCCTTGCACCAGATACAGCACGTCCTCGGAAATGTTGGTGGCGTGGTCCGCGATGCGCTCGAGGTTGCGGGCGACGAACATCAGGTCCACGGCGCGCGAGACGGTTCGCGAGTCGCGTTCCATGAAGCCGATCAGCTCGTGGTAGATGGCGTCGCGCAATTCATCCACTGCGTCGTCCGAGAGCAGGACGGCTCGGGCCAGTTCCGGGTCGCGCTTGACGAACGCGTCCAGGCTGCGGCGCACCATGGACTCGACCAGCTTGGCCATCTGCGGGATGTCGATCAGCGGCTTGACCGGCGGCTGGTAGATGAGCGACAGCGCGCGCTCCACGATGTTGACGGCGAGGTCGCCCATGCGCTCCAGGTCCGCGTTGATCTTAATGGCGGCGGTGAGGAACCGCAGGTCGCGGGCCATGGGCTGGTAGAGCGCCATCAGTCCCACGGCGAAGTCGTCGACTTCGATCTCCATCTGGTTGATGCGCGCCTCGTTGCGCAGGACTTCCTGCGCCAGCGTCTCGTTATGCTCCGTGAGCGAGAGGACGCTGTTGTGGACGCCGGACTCTACCAGCCCGCCCATCTCGAGCAGCTTCTTTTGCAACTCGTCCAGTTCTTCGATAAAGTGGCGCAAATCGGCTCCCGCGGTCCCAGTCTACCCGAACCGGCCGGTGATGTAATCCTCTGTCTCTTTTTTGCCGGGACGCTTGAAGATGACCTCGGTCTTGTCGAACTCGATCAGTTTCCCGAGCAGGAAGAAACCGGTGAATTCCGCGACGCGCGCTGCCTGTTGCATGTTGTGCGTCACGATCACCAGCGTGCAATTGTCCTTGAGCGTGAACAGCAACTCCTCGATCTTGGCGGTGGCGATGGGATCGAGCGCGGAACAGGGCTCGTCGAGCAGCAGGACCTCGGGCTCGACAGCCAGCGCGCGCGCGATGCAGAGCCGCTGCTGCTGCCCGCCGGAGAGGGCGTAGGCGGACTCGTGGAGATGGTCCTTCACCTCGTCCCAGATGGCGGCGCGGTGTAGGCTCCGCTCGACGGCCTCTTCGAGCGCGGACTTACGCATCCAGCCGTTGAGACGCAGCCCGTAGGCGACGTTGTCGAAGATGGACTTGGGGAAGGGGTTCGATTTCTGGAACACCATTCCGACGCGGCGCCGCAGTTGCACCACGTCCATGGTCAGGATGTCCTCGCCATCGAGAGTGACATCGCCTTCGGCCCGGGCGTGGCGGACGGTTTCGTACATCCGGTTGAGCGTCCGCAGAAAGGTGGACTTTCCGCAGCCGGAGGGCCCGATCAGGGCGGTCACCTTGTTGGGAGGGATGTCGAGGCCGATGTCGTGGAGCACGTGCGCCGTGCCGTAGTAGAAGTTCAATCCCGCGACCCGGAGCTTCTCCCGCGGGGCCGGCGCCGGTTCGGGCCGGGCGGCGGCTGGGTTCTCCTTCGGTGCGTTATTCATACGGAGGGGATTCGCCATGGCTGCCATATTCAAGTGCTTTGCGCTCCTCTCGGAGACAGGATCAGCCGCGCGCCGATGTTGGCTATGAGCATCATGACCAGCAGAACGAGGCCGGCGGCCCAGGCCTGACGGTGCCAATCCTCATAAGGCGCCAGACCGTAGGTGTATACCATCATCGGCAGTGCCGCGCTGGGGTGCAACCAGCCGGCGCTCCAGTAGGGGTTGCCGAAGGCCGTGAACAGCAGCGGGGCGGTTTCGCCCGCCACGCGCGCCACACCCAGAATGGTCCCAGTGAGAACGCCGCGCATGGCCGCCGGGACGACTACGGTCACGACAGCTTTCCACTTGCTTGCGCCCAACGCCAGGGCTCCTTCACGCAACGACTGCGGCACGGCCCGCAAGAACTGCTCGGTGCTGCGAAGTGTGATGGGGATCACGATCAGGCTCAGCGCGACGCCGCCCGCGAAGGTGGAGAAGTGCCCCATGCGCTTGACGACCAGGGCGTAGGCGAGGATGCCGATGACGATCGAGGGCGCGCCGTTCAACAGGTCCGCCGTGTAGCGCACGATGGAAGAGAACGCGGCGCCGCCGAACTCGGAAAGGTACACGCCGCCGATAAAGCCGGCCGGTACGCCCATCACGACGGTCAGCAGCAGAAGTTTGCCGGTGCCTATGATCGCGTTCGCCATTCCGCCGCCGGTTTCGCCGACTGGCACCGGGAGCCTGGTGAAGAACGCCCAGTTCAGGGAGGTTGCCCCGTGGTAGACCAAAGAGCCGAGGATGAAGAACAGAGTCGAGACGGTGACGAGAGTACACAGTGCGGTGATGCCGAACATCGACATGTTGACGACTCTGCGCCACATCATGAGTGGGCCGTCCCTTTGCGCGTGGTGGCGAGAATCAGGAGCCGGGCGAGGCCGTTGATGACGATAGTGAGCAGGCACAGGACCAGGGCGAGCTCCACCAGAGCACTGAGGTGGAGGTCTGAGGTGGCTTCGGTGAACTCGTTGGCAATCACGGCGGCGATGGAGTAACCAGGAGCCAGGAGCGAGGAGCTGATCTTGGGATCGTTCCCGATCACCATGGTGACCGCCATGGTTTCACCGAGCGCCCGCGCGAGCGCGAGGAAAACCGAACCTGCGATTCCCAGACGGGCGAATGGGACTACCACCTGCCAGGTGGATTCCCAGCGCGTGGCGCCGACCGCGAGCGCCCCTTCCCGCTGCTCTCGCGGCACCGACATCAGGGCCTCGCGCGAAATCGAGACCACAAAAGGCAGGATCATGATCGCCAGCACGACGCTCGCCGTCAGAACGCCAACGCCGTAGTTTGGGCCTTTGAAGAGCGGCACGTAGCCCAGGGTTGCGATCAGAGCCGGTTGGACTACGGTCCGCATGAGGGGGACCAGGATGAAGGCGCCCAGCAGGCCATAGATCACGCTGGGGACGGCGGCCAGCAGTTCGATGACGAAGGTCAGGGCATCCGAGATGCGAGGCGGCGCCATCTCGGCGAGGAAGATTGCCGAGCCCAGTCCGAGCGGCACCGCGATGATCAACGCCAGCGCCGATGTCATGACGGTACCGTAGATAAACGGCAGGGCCCCGAAGTCGCCCGCCACCGGATCCCAGGTGCGGCCCACGAAGAAGCTCCAGCCGAATTTCGCGCGCGAGAGCGCGGACTGCCCCCAAAGCTGCGTCACCAGCAGGATCGCGATCGCGATGACGCTGGCGGCGAATACGAAGGTGATCCCGTGCACCACGGCGTCCCCCGCCTTGATACGGCGAAGGAAGCCACGTGCACGGGAGGTGCCCTCGATTGGTCCGGCTGTGGTCGCGGAACTCGCCATACTACTGGATCTTCGAGATGGCTTTCACCTCTTTGGCAGCCACGTTCCTCGGCAGCTGGGCGTAAGCCAACGCTTCGGTCAGCTTCTGGCCCGGACCGAGCATCCAGTGGAGGAACTCGACCAGGTCCTTGTGCTTGGTTGCGTCCTGGATCTTGGTGGGCACCAGGAGCCAGGTGAAACTCGAAATCGGATAGGCCGCTTTGCCGGGTGCGTTGGTAATCGAAACGCGGAAGTCCTCCGGCATATTGGCGGCCGCTCCGGCGGCGGCGGCGGTGACGCTCGCGAGCTCGGCCTTGACGAACGCGCCCGAGCTGTTGCGCACGCGGCCGTACGGCATGTGGTTCTGGATCGCGTAAATCAGCTCGACGTAGCCGAGGGAGTCGGGAGTGCTTTTCACCAGGCCTGCCACGCCCTCGTTACCCTTCGCGCCCAGGCCGACGGGCCACTGCACTGAGGTGTTGGCGCCGACCTTGGCTTTCCATTCCGGGCTGACCTTGGACAGGAAGTCGGTCCAGATGAAGGTGGTTCCGCTGCCGTCGGAGCGGTGCACCACGACGATGTCATTGCCGGGGAGCTTCACGCCCGGGTTGGCGCTTGCGATGGCCGGGTCGTTCCACTTCTTGACCGTCCCCAGGAAAATGCCTGCCAGCGCTTCCTGCGAGAAGTTCAATTCCGCAGTGACGCCGGGGATGCTGTAGGTGGGAACCACCCCGCCCAGCACGGTGGGAAAGTGCAGGACCGGAACCTTCTGCTTCGCCAGCTGCTCGTCATTCATCGGCATGTCCGATGCGCCGAAATCGACCGTGCCGTCGGTCAACTGGCGGATACCGCCGCCGGAGCCGATGGACTGGTAGTTGATCTGGGCGTCGGGGTGTAGCTTGTGAAATTCGTCGAACCACTTGGAATAGATGGGATAGGGGAACGTGGCACCGGCGCCGTTGATGAGCGTCTGGCCGAAGCCGGACACGGTGAGCGCCAGCAACAGTAGGGCGATTGTCAGGGTACTCCTCATGCTGTCTTCTTTCTCCATTCTTTCGATCATTTGTTACAAAACTGTTAAGGCCCCGTGAAGAGTGTGTAACGCGGGGCCCCCTGGTCCGCTTGCTTACGCGCGCGGTTCAGTGCTGTCTGCGTACGGCTCTAGGGAAGCGCGTACCTCAAGTTGGTGAAGATCATGTGCGAATGCGCGTCAACCGGTCCGGTTGCGGGCGTGGCCCACGGCACTCGGTACAAGTACGAGTACTGGTTCATCAACTGGAGCGCGCCGTACTTGGGGTTCTTCCAGAAGGTGTAGATGAATCCGGCGGTTCCTTCCTGGATTGTGCGGTTGGCCGAGGTAGACGAATTGGGGAAACCGTAGCCGAGCAGCGCGCTTCCCGATGCCGGATAGCCCCAGTTCTTCCCGATGTAGACGGCACTGTAGTAGCCGTAGAGAAGCAACTTAGGATTCACCTGGGCCTCGAAGCCTCCGATGCCCGAACCGGAGTGCACGCCCGAGAGCCTGCCATCGGCGCGCACGACGACGTCGGGGGCGCCAACGCTCCCGATATATCGCCCGCCGCCGGAACTCCAGTAGGTCGTGGCGATCAGGCGGAAATCCTTCACCGGTTCGATGATCGCGTTCACCGATCCGCCCCCTCCGTGAATCGTCGAATGCGTGAGGGCAGGGGCGGCGCCAGCGATGCGGAAGGTGCGGAACACGCCGGACGCTTCCAAGTGAAGGACCTGGCGCCCGCCGGATTGCGCATCATAAGCGATCTTGGCCTGGATATCCGGGTGCAGGTTGGGCGTGCTGGTGGTGGCGTTGGCATCCAACTGCGTGCCGACGAACGACGGCACCACGGTCGCGGTACCGATGAACTGCTGCGGATTCTCGAGCGCGAATCCGAGAGCGAGATCCTTGCTGGCGTGATAGACGAACCGGAACTGAGGAGCGCGCGTCCAGACCAGGCCCGATTGGTAGTTCGTATCTATGTCTTGGGAGTAGAAGAGGTCGGACGGATTCGGTGAGATGCCTTTGCGGCCCGGCGTCAACATACTCCAGGACTGCCCGCCCAGCACTTCGAACTTGTCCTTCACCAGGTCCGCCCAGAACACTCTCATGCGGAGGGTGTTGGCATTGCTGGTGACGTTGAGATTCGCGGGCGCGTTGCCCAGGAAGTCGGTCTCGAGATAGCCCGTGACCTGGGTGTTAAAGACCTTGCTGGTGATCTTCATCGTGAGGCGCGAGTTCTGCTCGCTGAGCCGATCTTCGGGGTTCACGCCCGCGGCAGTGTTCTTGAAGGGGACGCCGCCGAACGAAGTTCCGATGCCGCTCCCAATGTTATTGGAACGGAAAACGTTGGTGAAATCCGCAAACCCGCCGGGGGTCCACTCGGAGTCGCCAATCTTCCACGAAAGGGGCGCGGACACCTTGGCGCCTTCAGCCGGCTTGGCTTCCGGAGCGGCCGGGGCCACTGCCGGAGCGGCGGTAAGCTGTTGAAGCATTTTCTGCTGCGCTTCAAGAGTCCGCTGTAGATCTTCTATCTGTTTCTGTTGCGCTGCTATCTGCTGTCGTAGCGTGTCTAGGTCGCTTTGAGCGAAGCAAGGCAACGTGAATGTGAGGGTGAACACTGCACACAAAAGTCTCAGTCGCATGGCTAATAGCCTATCGGGGACCAATGAAACGAGGATTACGTCTTCGTTACAGGAGTGTGAAACCTTAAGGGACGTTTACTCCGCCAGGGGTAACAGCACGGTAAACACGGAGCCTTTTCCCAACTGCGACTCGACGGTTACGGTGCCGTTCATGCGCTCGATGACGTGCTTGACGATCGACAGGCCCAGGCCCGTGCCGCCCACCTCGCGCGAGCGCGCTTTGTCCACGCGATAGAAACGCTCGAAGATGCGGGGCAGGTCCTCGGAGGGGATGCCGATGCCGGTGTCGGCGATGGCGATGCGGACCTTACCCTCGGGGGTACGGGTGGTTTCGATCCGGACTTCGCCGCCGGGCCGGTTGAACTTGACGGCGTTATCGAGCAGGTTGACGAAGGCCTGTTCGAGCCGGATGCGGTGGCCGAGGACGTGCCCGCCGCCTAGGTCCCCCGCCTGCACCGTCACGGTGCGCACGCGGGCTTCCGATTCCAGGGTTCGTATGGCGGCGTCGAGGGCGGCGTGGATCGGCACCGGCTCGGGCGCCGCCACAGCCTGGCCGGATTCGAGTTCGGAGAGCACCAGCAGATCCGAGGAGATGTTATTGAGCCGGATGGCGTGGGCGCGGATGACTTCGAGGAACTTGCGGTTGTTCTCCTGGTCCTCGAGCGCGCCGTCGAGCAGCGTTTCGGCATAGCCCCGAATGGCTGTGAGCGGAGTGCGCAACTCGTGCGAGACGTTGGCGACGAAGTCCTTGCGGATGCGCTCCAGGCGTTCCAGGTCCGTGATGTCGTGCAGGATCGCGATAGCCCCGCGGCGTGAGCGCAAAGCCAGCGGGGCGGCCTGGACCTCGAAGGCGCGGCCATCGGCCGCCGCCAGTTGCATCCTCTGCTTGATGGATTCGTGAGTCACGATGACGCGGCTGAGCAGGTCGAGGAACGACGGGTCGCGCACCAGCGCGAGCAGGGGCAGGTGCTCGGGCACCGGCATCTGGGCGCCCAGGGCGCGCGCGAAGGACTCGTTGCAGAATGTGACCCGCAGCTCGTTATCCACCGCCAGAACGCCTTCCACCATGCTGGCCAGGATGGCTTCGCGGCGCGCCGATTCCAGGCTGAGCTTGTCTACCAGCTCGCGAAGCTGGACGGAGGTGGTGCTGAGCGAGGAGGCGAGCGCGCCCAGTTCGTCGTCGGAGTCGCGCTCCAGGCCCGCGGACGCGCGCGCGCCGAGCAGGCTCTCCGCGAAGGCCTGCAGGCGCCGGATGCGCCGGGTGAACGTTCGCGAGAAGAAATAGGCCATCGCCAGGGCGGCGATCAGGGCCGCCAGCGATGCTCCGTAGATTCGCTTGCGGACCGCGGCGATGGCGGCATCGAGTTCCTTGAGCGGGAGCGCCAGACGCAAGACCGCGGGAGAGGCTCCGGCGACGGCGGGAATGGCGACGTAACAGAGGTCGCGATCGAGGGTGACGCTGTGGCGGATGGAGGCGCCGGTGCGGCCGTGGAGAGCCTCCTGGATCTCGGGGCGCCCGGCATGGTTCTCCATGGTCTCGGGGTCGTGCTGCGAATCGGCGAGCACGAGGCCGGCGGGAGTGATGACCGTGATGCGCGCCTGCGCCCGGCCCTCGGCCGCACGTGCCCAGAGCTCCAGACGCCCCGGATCCACGGTCGCCAGATCGCCGGCCAGCACGCGGGCTTCGGCGGCAAGCTGCCGCTCTACTGCGACGGTCTCGCGGCGGGCGGCATCGCGGGTGAGGAAGAAGTCGAGGATCAGGATGGTGATCGCGATGAGCGCGAAGGCGCTGACCAGGAGCTTGCGGAAGATGGGGCTGCGGAAAGGCACGCTAGCGTCGAACCTCCACCAAGAAAGCCAAAACACGATTCGCCACGAATGAACACGAATGGACACGAATGGAACGCAAGGCTACGGTCGAGCTGTCGAAGGGACGCAACACTAGGCTTCCTGGGGCTCCGCCATCAGACGATAGCCGGCGCCGCGCACGGTTCCGATGTACTCCGGGCTCTCGGGCTGCTGCTCGATCTTCTCGCGCAGGCGGCGGATATGGACATCGACGGTACGCAGCGTGACGGAGCAATCCCGGCCCCACACCTCGTCGAGCAGCCGCTCGCGGCTGAAAACCTGGCGGGGGTGCGAGGCCAGAAAGTGGAGCAGCTTGAATTCCAGCGCGCTGAGGTCCACGGCCGCTCCGCGCACGCTCACGTCCTGCGTGCGCGCGTCCAGGCGCAGCCCGCGGATCTCGACCACTTCGGTCAACTCGGCCGCGCCGCGTTCCTGCCGCCTGAGGATGGCCTTGGCGCGGGCCACCAGCTCGCGCGGGCTGAAAGGCTTGACCACGTAGTCGTCGGCTCCGATTTCCAGGCCGACAATGCGGTCGATCTCCTCGCCGCGCGCCGTGAGAAAGATGACCGGCAGAGAACGCAGACGGTCGTCCGCACGCAGGCGGCGGCAGATGGAGAACCCGTCTTCGTCGGGTAGCATGATGTCCAGGAGCAGGAGGTCAGGCGGCATGCGCCGCACGGCCTCCAGTCCGTCCTTTCCGCGGGTGTAGCTTTCGACCTCGAAGCCTTCTTTGCGGAAATTGTAACGGACCATCTCGACGATGTCCGCCTCGTCCTCGATAATGATGATCCGCTGGCGCATCAATGAGGATTGTAGCTCAGGGGCGGAGGGGCGCGTCAGAAGAGCCCGCGGACCGGGTGAACGTTCGTCACTCGTTACCGAGCCGCGACCGCAAGGGAGCGGACCGCGAGCCTTCGTTACCGGGCCTGCCGCTACGCTCGGTGCCGTGTCGTGCTCTTCACCATCAGCATCACCGGAATCAGCGCCAGGAACGTCACGCCCAACAGCCAGAAGTTGTCGACGAAAGCCATCATCGCCGCTTCCCGCTGCACCAGCCCGTAGATCATCCCCTGGGCCTGCCGCGATGCCAGCGACGCTGTCGTGCCGTGCGCCATCGTCATCTGGCCCGCGCGGCTCAGCATCTCCCGATATCCCAAATCGTAAGGCGTTAGATGGCTCACCAGGACATTCTGGTGGAATTGCGCGCGGCGCGCCAGCATCGTCGTCACCATGGCGATGCCGCAGCTGCCGCCGATGTTCCGTGCCAGGTTGATCATCCCGGTGGCGCGATTCACCCGCTCCTTCGGGATATACGAGAACGCGATGGTGTTGAGCGGCACGAAGAGGAACGAGAGCCCCGCGCTCTGCACCAGCCGAGCCATCATCGCCGTGCGGAAATCGAGCTGCGCGCTGAAGCCCGCCATCTGGAACAGGCCCGCGGCCGAAACCACCAGGCCAAAGATCACCAGCCATCGCGCCTGCACCTTGGGAATCAGTTTGCCCACCACCGGCAGCAGCACCAGGTTCGACACGCCCGCCGGAGACATCGCCAGCCCGCTCATCAGCGCCGTGTAGCCCAGCAGCGTCTGCAACAAAACCGGCAGCAGCATGGTGCTCCCGTAAAGAACGAAACCCAGCAGGAACATCGCCAGGGTGGCAATGCCGAAATTGCGGTCGCGCAGCAGCTTGACCGTCACCACCGGGTCGCTGTCCCGCCACTCCCAGACGAACGCACCCACCAGGCACACGCAGGCGATCACCGCCGAAACCACGATCAGGTGGGATGAGAACCAGTCCTCCCGCTGGCCCTTGTCCAGCATCACCTCCAGGAACCCCAGCCCGACCGCAATCAGTCCGAGCCCCATGTAGTCGATCCGCAACTTGCGCAGGTTCTTGCGCTCCAGGTAATGCGGATCGTGCAGCAGCCAGCCGCTGAGCATCATCGACAACAGGCCCACCGGAATATTGATGAGGAAAATCCAGCGCCAGCTGTAGTTGTCCGTGAGCCAGCCCCCCAGCGTCGGCCCGATAATCGGCGCCGTCACCACTCCCATGCCGTACACGGCCATCGCCATGCCCTGCTTGTGCCTGGGAAAACTCTCCACCAGGATGGCTTGCGAAATCGGCTGCATCGCCCCGCCGCCGATTCCCTGCAGCGTGCGGAACACCACCAGCAGGCCCAGGCTGGGCGCGAATCCGCACAGGAACGAGCTGACCGTGAACAGCCCGACGCAGATCATGTAGAAACGCTTGCGGCCGAAAAGCGTCGAGAACCACCCCGCCAGCGGCAGCACGATCGCGTTCGAAACCAGGTAGGAAGTGAGAACCCAGGTGCTCTCGTCCACCGTCGCGCCCAGGTTACCCGCAATGTGCGGCAGCGCCACGTTGGCGACGCTCGTGTCGAGCACCTCCATGAACGTGCCGAGCATCACCGTCAAGGCGATGGCCCACGGACTGATTCCCCGGGCGGGGCCCGTCAACTCGAAGCGGGCTATCGCCGGCGCTGCTACATCGGCGCTCATCTCAGGTTCGAGATAACGGGATACCGCACTCCGCGACCGATGTCAACCGTGGCGCAGGCACTCCTGCCTGCCGCCTCGACACTCGTGTCGAGGCCCGCCTTCCTCCGCGCCCCCTACGGCGCGAAGTACCCGTTGATGTCCAGGATCACGTGAGTCGGGTCGGTCACGTACACGCTGATGGCGCCGCCCGTCCCCGCCGGGACGATCGCCGCATTCGCCGTCACCTCCCCGTCCAAGGCGTTCAACGTGGAGACGAACGGCTGCGCCGATCCAGTGGGCCACGCCGTCAGGTACCCTAGCGGCCCCTGCGGCACCACCGTGACATTCAGCGAATACGCCGCCGCCGAAGGAGAAACGGTGCAGCCGCTCGCCACAATCGAGAACGACCGCGTGCTCCGCCCCGCCAGTGGCGCCCCGCCCCGCGTGTCCGCCACCCGGCAAGGCGCCACCGGATAGAAGGACAGCGCGCCCGCGCCTCCCGGCAGCGCGAAGTACCCGTTTGTGTCCAGGATCACGTCCGCCGGATCCGTGACAAACACCGAGACCGATCCATTGCTGCCCGCCGGAACGATCGCCATATTCGCCACCACCGTGCCCGTCCAGGAATTCAGTGTCGAGACGAAAGGCTGCGGTTGCCCCGTCGCCCACGCCGTCAGATATCCCAGGAAATCCTTGGCCGCGTTCGGCACCGCGGTGACGTTCAGCGAGTACGCGCTCGCGTTCGACGGAACCGCGCAGGGGCCCGAAGGAATCGGGAAATCGCGCGTCTGCCCGCTGAACATCGAGGGACCGCCGAACTGTCCCGTCGCGCCGCGCGTGTCGGCTACCCGGCACGGCGTGACCGCGTAGAACGAGCTTCCGCCGGAAGCCGCGAAGTAACCGTCGATGTCCAGGATCACGTCCGTCTTTCCGGCGGCAAAAACGCTCACTCCTCCGTCCGGTCCCGCCGGCACGATGGCCGCGTTCGCCGTCACGGTGCCGCCGTTCGAGTTCAAGGTCGAGACGCCAGGCTGGTTCAGCCCCGCCGGCCACAGCGTCAGGTACGGAAGCGGCCCTTGCGGGACCGCGGTAACGTTCAGCGAGTAAGCCTGCGCGCTCGCTGGGATGTGGCACGCGCTCTGCGCAATCGCGAACGAACGCGTCCCGCCCGCCTCCAGCGTCGGACCGCCGAAGGCTCCAGCCGGGTTGCGCGTGTCCGCCACCCTGCACGGAGTCACCGGAATGAGTTCCAGACCGTTCACCACGAATCCCGTCGTGAACGACCACACCGGAGAGCTGGCCGTGCCCGCCGGATTCACCGCCACGATCTGCCAGTAGTACTTGGTCCCAGGAATAAACGGCGCCGGCGGAAGGAAGCCCGGCACGGTCGTCGTCGCCACCTGTGAAGGCGTCGGCGTGGTGCCCAGGTTGACCTCGTAAGAGGTGGCCCCGAAGCTGGTCCAGTTGAATCCAGCCCCCAGCGTAACAAGCTCCGCTCCGTTGGCCGGAGCGAGCAGCACCGGTGCCGCCGGCGCGCCAAGCACAGCCGCCGTATCCGTGGCGCCCGTCGCTGGGGAACCGCCGCCGCCCACCGCAATCTGAATCGTCACCGAAGAGCCCGAGCCGCTCGCGACGCTGCCCGCGACGGTGATCTCCGGATAGCTCGTACCGGCGGCCAGTGCGTCGCTCCGCGTGCATGTGCTCCCGGAGCAGCTCCAGCCCGTGCCAGACATCGAGCCCACGGTCAGGCCTGCCGAGGCAGTCGCGGTCACCGTCACCGCACCGCTGGTCGGCCCGGCGCCCGTTGCGTTGCTCACCACCACCGAGTAGGCCGCGCCCGTCTGGCCCGGCGGAAAGAAGCCCGCGTGCGTTGCGCTGACGCTCAACACCGCGTGCGATCCCCCCGCCGTCAGCAGACGGATCACGTTGTTGTTGGTGTCGGCGATGTAAACGTTGCCCGAACTGCTCACCACCAGGCTGCCTGCTCCATTGAGCAGAGCGCTGGTTGCCGGGCCTCCGTCGCCCGCGTACCCGGCGCCCGAAGCGTGGTTGCCGGCCACGGTGGTGATGTTGCCGCCCGAAGCCACCTCCCGGATCACGTTGTTCCCGCTGTCCCCGATGAAAATGTTGCCGGAGGAATCCACCGCCACGCCCCACGGCAAAAAGAGCTCGGCGCTGGTGGCCGCCGCCCCGTCGCCGCTATATCCCGGCGAGCCGTTGCCGGCCACGGTCGAAATGACGTTCGTGCTCAGAGTCACTTTGCGGATCGCGTGATTGTAATAGTCCGCGATGTAAAGGTTCCCCGCGGAATCCAGCGCCAGGCTGGCCGGGCTGTTGAGCAGCGCGCTCGTAGCGGCGGTGCCGTCGCCGTAATAGCCGGCGTTGAACGCGCCCGCGATGGTCAGGATGATGTTGCTCGATATTTCGCGGACCACGTTGTTGGCAAGGTCCGCGATGTAGAGATTCCCCGAGGAATCCACTGCGAGGCCGCTCGGAGAGCTGAGCTCCGCCAGGTTCGGCGCGGCTCCGTCCCCGGAAAAGCCCGCAACGCCGATGCCGGCGAAGGTGTTGATCTTGCCGTCCGTCGTCACCTCGCGCACCCGCTGGTTGTCGGTGTCGGAGATGTAGACATTGCCGGTCGAATCCACCGCGATGCCCCGCGGCCGGTTGAGTTGGGCCGCCGTCGCCAGCCCTCCGTCGCCCGAATAGCCCTGCACACCCGTGCCCGCGAGCGTCGTGGTGGTTCCATCCGGCGTCACCTTGCGAACCGTGTTGCCGAATGTGTCCGCGATGTACAGGTTGCCGGCAGAATCCACCGCCACCGCCTTCGGCTGCACCAGCCGGGAGGCCGTCGCCGGACCGCCGTCTCCGTGGTAGTCGGTGAGCCCGTTCCCGGCCAGCGTGGAAATCTTGCCATCGGTCCCGATCTTGCGGACCCGGTAATTGTAGTAGTCGCCGATGAAAACATCGCCCGCGGAGTCCGTCGCCACGCCCCAGGGGGCCCATAGCTCCGCGCCCACCGCGGCGCCGCCATCTCCCGCAAAACCCTGCCTGCCGTTCCCCGCGATCGTCGCGATGGTACCGTTCGCGATCCTCACCTCGCGGATCCCGTTGCTGGCGCTGGCGGAGATGTATAGGTTGCCCGCGGCGTCGAGCGCCACCCCCGTTGGCACGTCGAGCCGGGCGCGAACCGCCGGCCCTCCGTCCCCGTCGTAGCCTGCCGAGCCGCCAACTCCGGCCACCGTCGTGATGTTGCCGCCTGACACCATGCGGATCGCGTTGTTGCCCGAGTCCGCGATATAGACCCGTCCCGCCGCGTCCACCGCGAGCCCGGTCGGGCTGTTGAGCTGGGCGCTTGTAGCCGCTCCACCGTCACCCGAGAACCCGCAGCTTCCGTTTCCGGCAACCGTCACCACGGCGCCCCCCGCCGTCACCTCGCGGACCAAGCAGTTCCCGGTGTCGCTGATGTAGAGATTGCCGGCCGTATCCACCGCCACGCCCGCCGGAGCGCTGAACGGCGGCAGCAACAGTCTCTCTGCGGCCACGGTCGAGATGACGCCGTCCGGAGTCACCCTCCGCACCACGTTGTTCCCCGAGTCCGCGATGTAGAGAGCGCCGCCGCCATCCACCGCCACGCCCTTCGGAAGGTTCAGTTGCGCTTCCGTCGCCGGACCCGAATCGCCCGAGTATCCCGGTTTGCCCGTGCCTGCCACGCGTGTCAGCGACCCCGTTCCGTCAACCTTGAGCACAGTGTTCCCGGAGCTGAAGTACACGTTGCCCAGGCCATCCGCGGCAACTCCCACGGGGGATGCGAGGCCCACGCCGGCCGCCGCCGCGGGCGTAAATGGCGCGCCGCCTCCCGCCACCGTCGAGATCACATACGACTGCGCCCACATCGTCCCGCCGGCCAGCAGAAGCCCGACTCCGGCCCACGCGCTCTTACCCATTAAGCACTTCCTCCCGTTCAGAGACACAAACAGACTATTTTAGACGTAACTGGCGGTCTCCATCGGTACGGCAGGAAACGGAGCAGAGTTTAGCCTGGTCCGCGCAGGCCCCTCCGCCGGCTTCTACGGCGCAAAGTACCCGTTAATGTCCAGAATCACGTCCGTCCGGTTGGTCACGAATACGTTGATCGCCCCACCCGTACCAGCCGGAACGATCGCCGCGTTCGCCACCACGCTTCCGTCGAACGAGTTCAAAGTGGAGACCAGCGGTCGCCCCGATCCCGTGGGCCACGTCGTCAGAAACGACAGCACCCCGCCCGGCACCGCCGTTACGTTCAGCGAATACGCCGCCGCCGTCGCTGGAATCAAGCAGGCGCTCGCTGGAATCGTGAACGTGCGCGTCGATTGCGCCTCCATCGTCGGTCCGCCGAAGTCCCCGGTTGCCCCGCGCGTGTCCGCCACCCGGCACGGCGTCACCGGGTAGAACCTAAGCGCACCCGCGCTCCCCGGCGCCGCGAAGTAGCCGTCTGTGTCCAGGATCACATTCGTCGGGTCCTCTACAAATACCGACACCGACCCGTTCGTTCCCGCCGCAACCAGCGCGGCATTCGCCACCACCTTGCCGTCCCAGGAATTCAGCGTGGAGACGTTCGGCTGCGCCCCCCCGGTAGGCCATGTCGTCAGATACCCCAGGTACCCGGCCGGAATCGCAGTAACGTTGAGCGAGTAGGCGCCCGCGCCGGATGGAATGCCGCAGGCGTTCGACGCGATCGGAAACTCGCGGCTCTCGCCCGCCGACATCGCGGGGCCTCCGATGCCGCCGAAGTTGCCGCTGAGATAACGGGTATCCGCAACGCGGCACGGCGGGACTGCGTAGTAGGCAAACGAGCCAACGCCGCTCGAAGTATCAAAGTACCCGTCAACATCGAGGATGACGTCCGCCGCTGCGGTAACGAACACACTGACCGCGCCCCCGCTACCCGCCGGCACGATGGCCGCATTGGCCACGACTTCGCCGTCCCAAGAGTTCAAAGTCGACACCAAAGGCTGCATCTGCCCGGCAGGCCACAGTGTCAGGTAGCCCAGCGGACCCTTCGGCACCACAGTCACGTTCAGCGAGTAGGCCTGGGCCGTTCCCGGAATGCCGCATCCCCTTTGAGGAATGGCAAAGGACCGCGTCAGGCCGCTCCCCACCGCTGGACCCCCAAATGGCCCCACCGCTCCGCGCGTGTCCGCCACCCGGCACGGCGGTACCGGCACGAACCGCAGACCGGTCACCGTGGCCGTCGTGAACGAACCGGTCGCGGAGCTGGCGGAGCCCGTCGGGTTCACGGCCACGACGCGCCAGTAGTAAGTGACGTCCGCCATCAGCACGCCCGGAACGAAGCTGGTACCCTCCGTATGCGCCACCAACGAAGGCGCAGACGAAGGGCCAAAGTACACCTCGTAGGAAACCGCACCATGGGAAACGCCCCAGCTCAGCACGGGGCTGGCCAGAACGCCCGTCACCCCATTGGCCGGCGAAATCAAGACCGGTGCATGCGGAGGCGCCAGGACGACGGCCGCGTCCAGCGTGGAGGAGCCGCTCGAGCCCCCTCCCGATACCGCCACCTCGTTCTCTACCTGCGAAGGCGCGTCCGCCGCGACATTCGCCGTCACTGTCAGCGCTGGATAGCTCGATCCTCCAGGCAGCGCGTCGGTGCGCGTGCACGTGTCGCTCGAGCAACTCCACCCCGCGCCCGCCATGGACACCAGCGTCAGTCCGCTCGAGACCAGTTCCTTCACCCTGACCGTGCCCGTGGTTGGGCCGGCTCCCGCGGCATTGCTCACCACCACCGCAAAAGTCGCCGCCGTCTGCCCCGGCGCAAGATAGCCCGAGTGCGTGCTCGTAACGCTCAACAGCGCGCGCGTTCCCACCGGCACCAGCAGCCGGATCGCGTTGTTGCCCGAATCGCTGATGTAGACGTTGCCTGCCGAATCCACCGCCACCCCCGACGGATTGTTGAGTTGGGCGCTCGCGGCCGCGCCTCCGTCGCCTCCGTAACCCGCGGTGCCGTCGCCGGCGACCGTCGTGATCGTGCCGCTGGCGTCCACCTTGCGGATCCTCTCGTTCCCAGGGCTCTGGTTCACAAACACAAATCCTCCGGTGGAATCGGAATCGAAGTCGCCTTCCCCGATGTAGAGGTTGCCCGCGCCATCCACCGCCACGGAGTTCGGATAACTGAGACTCGCCTCCGTCGCGGGGCCACCGTCGCCTGAGTATCCGGAAGAGCCATCGCCGGCCACGGTAGTGATCGCGCCACCCGGCGCCACCCTGCGGATCCTGGAGTTCCACTGAACATGATTCAGATCGGAGCCCGGGCGCACGACGACCCAGTACGGACCGTCATCCGCGGCGTAGACGTTGCCGCCCGTATCTACCGCGACGCCCATCGGGACCAGGTCGCTCGATTCATCGCTCGCGACATTGCCCTGCGCCACAGTCGTGATGGTTCCATCCGCCGCCCTCTTGCGGACCGCGTTGCCGGTAGTGTCGGCGATGTACAGATTGCCCGCTGCGTCAACCGCCACACCGTCCGGGCTGGCGATGGCGGCCACTGTCGTGATGGTTCCACCGGGCGCCACTTTGCGTACTCCGTGGTTGCCGGTGTCGGCGATGTAGAGGTTGCCGGCGGAATCCAGCGCCACGCCCCGAGGCGCGTTAAGCTGAGCGCTGATGGCGGGACCTCCATCACCTGCGCCACCGGCAACGCCGGTCCCCGCCACCGTTGAGATCGTACCGTCCGCACCCACTCTGCGTATCCGATTGCTGCCCGAATCCGCGAAATAGAAGTTCCCGGAGCCATCAGCGGTCAGCCCGCGCGGCCCCGCAAGTTGAGCAGCGGTCGCCGGTCCTCCGTCGCCGGAATTGCCGGCGCCACCGCCGGCCAGCGTCGTGATCGTACCGTCAGCCACCACTTTGCGCACGCGACGGTTGTACATATCCACGATGAATAGGTTGCCCGCGGCATCCACCGCGACATTCTGTGGGGCGACCCCGGCGCTCGTCGCCTGCCCCCCGTCCCCCCAGGATCCGTAGGTGCCGTTGCCGGCTACGGTCGTGATCGTGCCGTCAACCGCCACCTTGCGCACGCGGTAGTTGCCCGTGTCCGCGATGTAGAGGTTACCGGCCTGATCCACGGCAAGGCCCCAGGGACTACTCAATTGCGCGCTCGTGGCCGGGCCTCCGTCGCCGGAGTATCCTGCCTCGTACCCCCCCGCCACCACCGTGGCCGTACCGTCTGGCCTGGTCTTGTAGACCGCGTTAGCCCACGAGATGGCCTCGTAAAAGTTGCCGGAGGCATCCACCGTCCCGGTCGCGCCGGAAACAATCGCCACGGTCGTGATCCTGCCGTCCGGTGTCACCCTGCGCAGGGCATAACTGTCGGAATCGGTGAAGTAGACATCGCCGGCGGCGTCAAGGAAAACGCTCATGGGCGACTTGATCTGCGCGCTGGTGGCCGGGCCTCCGTCGCCCGAATACCCGTACGTTCCGTTGCCCGCAATCGTCGTGATCGTGCCGTCCGGCGCCACCTTACGGACCCGGCTGTTGCCTGCGTCGGCGATGTATACACTGCCGGAAGCGTCCACGGCCACGCCCAGCGGGAGTTTGAGCCGCGCTCGGGTGGCCGGACCTCCGTCTCCCGAATAGCCCGCCATGCCGTTCCCCGCTACGCGCGTGAGTGTCGCCGAGCGGTCCACCTTGTACACGAAGTTGCCGTCGCTGAAATAGACGCTGCCGGCCGCATCCGCCGCGGCCGCCCATGGCCGCGCCAGTTGCACGCTCAGGGCGGAAGCGGGTGTCGGCGTCACCGAGCCCCCCGCCACAGTCGTGATCAGGTACCGCTGCGCCCAAATCGTCCCGCTTCCCAGCAGGAACCCCACAGCAACCGCAATCGTATTCCTCACGCCGCGCCTCCAGGGCTAAAAGCGGTTATCGCCTCGGTTCAAGAAGATTGTAGCCCCTGGAGGCTAACGCGCGCTGCGAATTTGCAGACAGCCTGCTCCGATTCTCCGATCCCTACGGCGCAAAGTACCCGTTGATATCCAGGATCACGTCCGTCCGGCTGTTCACGTATACGTTGATCGCCCCGCCGGTTCCCGCCGGCACGATCGCCGCATTCGCCACCACGGCCCCGTCGAACGAGTTCAGCGTGGACACGCCCGGCTGTGCCGATCCCGTCGGCCAGGTAGTGAGGAACGGCAGCACCCCGCTTGGGACCACCGTCACGTTCAGCGAATACGCGGTCGCCGTCGCCGGAATCGAGCACGCGCTCGCCGGAATCGCAAACGCGCGCGTCGTTTGCGCCTCCATCGTAGGTCCGCCGAAATCCCCCACGGCCCCGCGCGTGTCCGCCACGCGGCACGGTGTCACCGGGTAGAACGTCAACGCGCCCGTCGCCCCAGGCGGCGCAAAGTACCCGTTCGTATCCACGATCACGTTCGTCGGATCGGAGACAAACACCGACACCGACCCGTTCGAACCCGCCGGAACCAGTGCCGCATTCGCCACCACTTTCCCGGTCCAGGAATTCAGTGTCGAGGCATTCGGCTGTGCCTGCCCCGTCGGCCACGTCGTCAGATACCCCAGGTACCCTGGCGGGACTACCGTGACATTCAGCGAATACGCCGACGCCGTGGAAGGAATCGCGCAGGGGCTCAGCGGAATCGGAAAATCGCGCTTCTCGCGCGAACCCAGCGAAGGG
The DNA here is from genome assembly GCA_963841635.1 of Bryobacterales bacterium. Lineage (GTDB taxonomy): Bacteria > Acidobacteriota > Terriglobia > Bryobacterales > Bryobacteraceae > DASWZN01. Next base: position 2,946,473 of record CAWJDO010000002.1, on the reverse strand, counting down.
CCGCCGAACTGCCCCGTCCCTCCGCGTGTGTCGGCGATGCGGCAAGGTGTGGCGGGATAGAAGGAATAGGAGGTGGGACCCGTGGACGTGTCGAAGTAGCCGTTGATGTCCAGGATCACATCGGTGGGATCGGTGACATAGACGCTCACCGCCCCGCCCGCGCCAGCCGGCACGATGGCCGCATTCGCCACCACGATGCCGCTGAACGAATTCAACGTCGAGACCAGCGGCTTCGCGCGGCCCGCGGGCCACAAGGTCAGGAAGCTCAGCCGGCCCTCCGGCACCACCGTCACATTCATCGAGTACGCCTGCGCGGTCGCCGGAATCCCGCAAGCGCTTTGTGGGATCGGGAAATCGCGCGACGTGCCGGCGGTCATCGTCGGTCCGCCGAACGTGCTGTCAGCGCCCCGCGTGTCCGCCACGCGGCACGGCGTGACCGGCACGAACCGCAAACCCGTCACCCCGGAAGTCGTCGTAAAGGACCATGTCGCCGAAGCCGCCGTACCGGTGCCATTCCGCGCCACGATCTGCCAGTAGTAAATCGCGCCCGGCGTCAGCGTGCCCGCGGAGTAAGTGGTCGCCGTCGTGTTCGTCACCATCGGAGGCGCCGGCAGCGTGCCGAAGTAGACGTCGTACGACGCAGCCCCGGCCGCTGCGTTCCAGCTCAGCACCACGCTGTTCGCAGCGACGCTCGCCGCATTGGCCGGAGAAACCAGCCCCGGCGCCGCCAGCACCGCGGCCCCGATGCTTGTCAGATCGATGCCGCTGGCCCCCGCCGATCCGCCTCCTGCGACCGCCACCTGGTTCACCACCAGCGACGCCGCGTTCGCCGCCACATTCACCGTCACGGTGATCGCGGGATAGCTCGCGCCCGCCGCCAGCGCGTCGCTCCGGGTGCACGTGCTGCCCGTGCAGCTCCAGCCCGAACCGGCCATCGAGACCAGGGTCACGCCCGCCGGCGCCGTCTCTGTCACCGTCACTGCGCCGGATGTCGGCCCCGCCAGCGCGGCGTTGCTCACCACCACCGAGTAAGTCTCGCCGGTCGCTCCGAATGCGAAGTTACCCGCGTGCGCGCTCGTGACGCCCACCAGCGCGTGTGTATTCTCGGGCACCAGCATCCGAACCACCATGTTGGAGTCCTCGGCCACATACACGTTGCCGGCGGAATCCACCGCCACGCCCGCCGGGGATTGGAGTTCGGCAAGCGTGGCCGCCCCGCCGTCGCCCGCATAGCCGGCCCTGCCCGAGCCCGCCACCGTGCTGATGACACCGTTGGTCACCTTGCGTACTCTGAGGTTGTCGTAGTCCGCGATGTAGTAGTTGTTGGAGGAATCCACCGCCACGCCCGTGGGGAACGCCAGTTGCGCGCTCGCAGCCGGGCCGCCATCGCCGGAAAAACCCTCGTTGAGGTTCCCGCCCGCCAGCGTAAAGATCAGACCGTTGGCCGCCACTACGCGAATCGCATTGTTGTAACTGTCCGCGATGTACAGATTGCCGCTGGCATCGAGCGCCACCCCGGACGGTCCATTGAACTCGGCCAGGTTGGCCGGCCCTCCGTCGCCATAGAAATTCCCTGCGCCGGCGCCTTGGCCAGCCCCGTAGCCGTCGCCTGCCGCCGTGTAGATAAAGTTGTTGCTCGCGGCCACCGCACGAATCACGTTATTGCCAAAGTCCGCGATGTAGATGTTGCCGCCGGCATCCACCGACACCGCGTAAGGCTGATCGAGGTAGGCGGAAGTCGCCGGACCCGCGTCGCCATAGTACCCCGCCGCACCGTTGCCCGCGACCGTCGAGATGACGCCCGTCGCAACCGTCACCTTGCGAATCGCGTTGTTGCCCGTGTCCGCGATGTAGATGTTGCCGGCCGCATCCACGGCCACGCCGTAACAGACGTCCAGCGTCGCGCTGGTAGCCTGGCCTCCGTCGCCGGTATAGCCAAAGTTCCCCGTGCCCGCCACCGTCGTAATGGTTCCGTCCGGCGTGACTTTCCGAATCACGTAGTTGTAGGTGTCCGCGATGTAGAGATTGCCCGAGTGATCGACGGCCACCGCCCCGGGCTGGTAGAGTTCCGCCAAGGTCGCCGGCCCATGATCGCCCGCGTAACCCCAGATCCCTCCGCCCGCCTCGCCGCCCCCCGCCCCGCCGGCCACGGTCGTGATGGTGCTCGCCGCCACCTTCCGGATGCGGCAGTTCTGGACGTCCGCGATATAGAGGTTCCCCGAGCCATCCACCACCACGCTCCCTGGCGAGTTGAGCCGGGCGCTCGTCGCCGCGCCGCCATCGCCCGTAAAGCCGGAGGTCCCGCTGCCCGCTACCGTCGTAATCGTCCCCGAGGCCACCTTCCGCACGCTGTAGTTGTATGCGTCCGCGATGAACAGGTTCGCAGCCGAATCCACCGCCACGCCGAAGGGTCGGTTGATCTCCGCCTGCGTCGCCGGACCCCCGTCGCCCAGATTGCCCTGGGTCCCGTTCCCCGCGACGGTCGTGATCGTTCCGTTCGCCACCTTGCGGATCCGCGAATTGTACGTGTCCGCAATATAGATGTTGGTGCCTCCCGAATCCACCGCCACTCCCCGCGGGTAGTTCAGCTCGGCCTGGTTTGCCGGCCCGCCGTCGCCCGCGTAGCCCGGGCCCAAGGCGTTGTTCCCGGCCACTGTGCTAATGGTCCCGTTCGCCACCTTGCGAATCACCCAGTTCCCGTAGTCCGCTATGTAGAAATTGCCGGCTGAGTCCAGCGCTACGCTGAACGGCCGGTTGAGCAGGGCCTGCACCGCCGGCCCGCCGTCTCCCGAATAGCCGAAGTTGGCCGGAGTACCGGCCACTGTCGTGATGACGCCGCTCGCCACCGTCACTTTCCGAATCACGCTGTTGTAGGTATCGGCGATGTAGACGTTGCCGGCCGCGTCCACCGCCACCCCTTGCGGATAGTTGACCCGCGCGCTGGTGGCCGGGCCCCCGTCGCCTGAAAAGCCCGATTTTCCGGTCCCCGCGACGGTGGTCAGAGTCCCGGAGCCCACGTCGAGCTTGAACACAAAGTTCGCCGAGCTGAAGTAGACATGGCCGGAGGCATCGACGGCCAACCCCGCCGGAGGTGGAAGCGTCACACTCAGCGCCTGAGACGGCGTGACTGGCAGCCCGCCCCCTCCCGCCACCGTTGAAATCAAATACGACTGCGCCCAGAGTGCCCCACTGGCGAGCAGCCACACAGCAACAGCCCAGGACCCCTTCTTCATGCAAATGCTCCTTCCCACTATTGACGCGGACAACTACGATGGTGGTTACGATTCTATCAGCGTCCCGCCCCTGGCCGCGCCCGGCCGAGCCGCGACCGCAAGGGAGCGGTGTTTGAGGTGTTTTGTCACGTTCGCCTGCTACGGGGCGCGGCATCACAATTTGGTTGCCGACCGGCGGTTGGAGCCCGATGCACAGCGCCGTATCGCCGTCATAGGGCCTGGAGCCGGCGCATGGTCCGCTCCCTAGCGGTCGCGGCTCGGTAACGAACGTTCGCTGGCCTCCACTCCGCCGGGCTCCCCGCTACCCCGGCGTCAACGCCGAGTTCACCGCGTCCAGCAGGCGGTCCAGGTCGAAAGGCTTGTGGATGAACCCTGCGAACGGCCGGCCGCCTGACCGGGCGGATGCTTCGGCCTCGTCGTAGCCGCTGGCGAGCAGGATCGGTACGCCGGGGCTGATGGCGCGTAGGACATCGAACGCCTGTTCACCGCTGAGGCCAGGCATGGTCAAGTCGAGAATGACGAGCGAGATGCGCTCGCCGTTGGCCCGCAGCAGATCGGCTGCCGCCTGGCCGCTGTCCGCCACCAGGACCTCGAAGCCGCTCTTCCCGAGCATGGCGCTGGCCGCCTCGTGAACCACGCTTTCGTCATCGATCACCAGGATGGTTCCCGACCCGCGTGACGGCTTGGCCCCGGGTTGGGTCGCCCTGAGGGCCCGCCGCCTCTTGGCAGCCGGAAACAGAATGTAGAACGACGTCCCGCCGCCAGGCGTGCTGTAGACGCGGATGGCCCCGCGATTGGACTTCACGATGCCGGAGACTGCGGCCAGCCCCAGCCCGCGGCCGGTGAATTTCGTGGTGAAGAACGGATCGAAAATCCGGGCCTTGGTAGCCTCGTCCATGCCGGAGCCCGTGTCCTTGATCTCGAGCCACACGTAACTGCCCGGCTCAAGCCCCTCGGCGGTGAAGTTGTCGCGGATGTCCCGGGCGGTCAGATTCCGCAGGCCCGTTTTGATCTCCACGCTGCCCAGGTTCCCTTCGCCGATCGCTTCGGCGCCGTTGATCACCACGTTCATGACGAGCTGCTGGATCTGCGCGGGATCGGCCTCCAGCGGCGGCAGATCGGGAGCCAGATCGAGCTTCACATCCACGCTCCGGGGAATCGAGGTGTGAACCAGCGCGAGGATCTCGTGAATCAGGTCCGAAAGGTCGATTTGTTCCGTGCGCAGGCGCCCCTTGCCCGCATAAGCCAGCAACTGGCGGGTCAGGTCCGCCGCCCGTTCGGAGGCCCGAACGATGGAGCGGAGTTGGACTCGCGCCGGGTCGTCCGCCGGCATGTCGGCTAAGAGCAGGCTCGCGTTGCCCATCATTCCCGTAAGCAGGTTGTTGAAGTCGTGCGCAATGCCTCCGGCGAGCAGCCCGAGGCTCTCGAGCTTCTGCGTATGCTGCAACTCGCGCTCGAATTTCCTGCGCTCGGTAAGGTCGCGGAGATTCACCTGAATCGCCCGCCTGTCGCCCTCGGGGTAGGCCGTACCGAGGAACTCGGTCTCGATCGTGCGGCCGTCCTTGGCCTTGAAGGTCATGCTGGCAAACTGGGAGGCGCCCTGGTCGCGCGCCTGCTCGAGCGCCGCGCGAACTTCGGGGGTCTCGCGGACCGGGTCGATTTCCCAGAATTTCCGCCCCACCAGCTCCAGGCGGTTGTAGCCCAGCAGCGCCTCCGTATACGGGTTGACGTCCAGAACCTCGCCGCTGGCCGCATCGAGGATGACGATTCCGTCGCGCGCGTATTCGAACAACCGGCGGTAGCGGGCTTCGGCGGCCCGCTTTCGCTCGGTGAAGTCCTCGAAGGCGAGCAGGATGGCGTCCGCCCCGGGTTCCTTGATCCGCCGCGCATTCAGCAGCAACGTGCGCGGCCCCAGGGGCTCGAACTCGTGCTCGACTTCCACGTCGCGGAACTGGGCCTCTCCCGCCAGCAAGCGCTCCAGCAGACCGCGCACCGCCGGAAGATCCAGCTGGCCGTCTGCAATCTCGTACACACTGCGGCCTTCGGTCTGCTGGGGGCCGCCGCGGAAGAACTCGTAAAACGCGCGGTTGGCGCTGCGGACCGCAAGCTGCTGGTCGAGAACAAGGAGTGGTTCGCGTGCGGTCTCGACAATGGCGTTCGCGTAGTCTCGGGCGCGCCTGACTTCTTCCATGCCGCGCTTCAGGTCCGTGACATCGGTCAGCACCAGGACCACGCCGTCGATACGGTTGTCCGCCGTACGGTAAGGCCGCACGCGCAGCAGATACTCGCGGCCTTCCGAGTCCCGAACTTCCTGCTCGTGCACCTTCAGGTTCTCGAGGACGTCACCGAGGACGTCCTCCAGGTCGGGAACGTCGATGCGCGGCTTGATGTCGGAAACCGGGCGTCCCACGTCGGTGGGGATCAGGCGAAGCAGCCTCTCGGCGGCGGAGGTGAAGCGCCGGATGCGGAGATCGCGGCCCACCATCAGGATGGCAGTGCTGGTCGAGGTCAGCAGGTTCGCCAGGTCGTCGTTGAGCTGGGTCAACTGGACATTGCGGCTCTGCATCTCCGCGTTGATGGTGGCCAGTTCCTCGTTCGATGCCTGTAGCTCCTCCTTCGTGGTCTGGAGCTCTTCGTTGCTGCTTTGCAGCTCCTCGTTCGCGGCCTGGGCTTCCTCGTTGGTGGAGCGCAGCTCTTCGATGATGGATTGCAAGTGCTCGCGGCTGGAGACCAGTTCCCTTTCCAGGTGCTCGATATGGCGCTCGGGATCGTCCACGCGGGGCGCGCCGGGTTCGGCCGCAGGGGGCCCCGGGACCCGCCTCCCGGCGGGCTCGAACGTCTCGCCAAGATCTTCGAACAGGATGACCGAATGCGGCTCGCCAGCGGGTATGGAGACGGGGATCACGGTGAGCCTGACGAAGTGAAAAGCCCGGTCCTGCCGGACCTGGATCTCCTCGAGCCGCAGAGCGGTCTTCCTCTGGTGCGCCTCCGCAATGGCCGCGCGCAACGGAACGGCCAGGTCCTCGCGGACCGCCTCGATCAGATTCGCGGTCGCCGCACCGGGCGGGACCCGAAGATAGGGGGCCACGTCGCCGCGGAGTTCGACGATCTGGAGGTTCTTGTCGACCACCAGGCCGCTGGGCCCATACCGTGTGAGAAGCATGTGGTCCACGACGGCCCGGATCCCTGCGCGCACGGTGCGCGCGCCCGGGGGCGGCCCGGAAAGCAGATCGAACGCGGGAGGGCGAGCCACATTCGGGATGGCCTCGATCGCCCGCAAGCCCAGGCTCGGCTTCCGGCAGTAAATCCTGCGATCGACATCCAACGGGTCGAAGAGCTCCGAGAGGCGGCCGCTGTTCTCCGAAGAACCCACCAGCAGGTATCCGGAAGGCCGCAACGCATAGGCCAGGGTGTCGATGACTTTGTGTTGCAGGCTGGGTGCCAGGTAGATCAGCAGGTTGCGGCAGCTGATCAGGTCCATGTGCGATATCGGCGGGTCCACCCCCAGGATGTGGCGCGAGAAGATACACAGCTCCCGCACGTTGCGGTTGATCTGATAGCCGGCCTCGCCGCGGGTGAAATAGCGCCGCAGCCGTTCCGCGGAGACGGCCGAGGCGATGCTTTCGTCGTAGACGCCGGCGCGGGCCCTCTCGATCACTCTCTCGCTGGCGTCGCTGCCGAACATCTGAACGGAAAATGAGAGACCGGCGGCGTTCAGATAGTCGAGGAGCTCTATGGCCAGCGAATAGATCTCCTCGCCGGTCGAGCACCCCGGAACCCAGACGCGCAGCGTATCGCCTTCGGCACGATCTTTCGCCAAGACGGGGAAAGCCGTCTCCCTCAACGCCTCGAACACCGGGGCGTCCCGGAAGAAGCCGGTGACCTTGATGAGCAGGTCGTCAAACAGGACGTCGATCTCGTCCGGCTCGCTCCGCAGAAGCTGGAAGTACTCATCCAGGGTGTCAATCTTCCGCACCAGCATCCGGCGCGCCAGGCGGCGATGGACGGTGGGCTGTTTGTAAAGCCGGAAATCGACGCCGGTCCTCTTTCGCAGAGTGTCGAGAATCTTGTCTATGGTGGGAAAATCGTCCAGCAATTGCTCCAGAGTCGGAGCCGCCATGGGGTGGTGCGCGATGGTGGCCAGTTCCTCCGCGATGCGCTTTGGGGAAAGCACGAAATCGACATGGCCGGCGGCAATCGCGCTGCGAGGCATGCCGTCGAACTTGGCCGAGGCATCCTGGGCAAAGGTGATCCCGCCCTCCGCCTTGATGGCCTTCAGTCCCAGCGTCCCGTCGGACGCGGCTCCGGAGAGGACGACGCCGATGGCGCGGCTGTGCATGCTTTCGGCCAGGGACGTAAAGAACGTGTCGATGGCCCGGCGCTGATGGGAAAGCTGCTGGGCCGGACGGCTGATGCGCAACACGCCGTCCGCAATCGCCATGGTCGCGTTCGGCGGAATCACGTAGACGCGATCGGGCTCGACGCGAACGTCATCCAGCACCTGGATGACCGGCATGCGGGTGTAGTTCGCCAGCAGGTCGGCGAGGATGCTTTCGTGGTGGGGGTCCAGGTGCTGCACCAGCACGAACGCCATGCCGGTCTGGGGCGGCAGGTTCCTGAGCAGCTCGGAGAACGCTTCGAGGCCCCCGGCGGAGGCGCCGATGCCGACAATCAGCCCGGACGAGTCAGTTGGCACACCGATGTTCTCTCGATCGACCATCCTCCCGATTCTCCTAACCGATCATAGCCCCACACGAGGGTCCCAAGCTTGCCAAAACGCACGCCGACTCCCAGCCTGCCAGTCGAGACTCCTTTCGGTGGGCGGCTCTCCAGAGCTGCGCCGGACGTCCACGTCCGGCCTATTTTCTTTCAGCAGTTTGCCCCAAGGCCGGCGCGGACCGGAGTCCCCCGGCCCCCCTCGCCACCGCGCCCCCGCACCGTTTAGTTTCCCTAAATGGTCCGTTCAGAGAACAACGTTTGACACCGCCCTCGCCATTCCTTACGCTACTTCCGAACCTGTTTCGAGCCTTATCGGCTAGTAACTTATGCCCGAACCGGTCTGAGAACTCGCCCTGGGAAACACGGAACCCAGGAAGGCCAGCGGGAGTTGGCCATGTGGAAACCGAAAGGCTCGAATCGGGTAGATTTCACGGCAACTCTGTGGGGGGAATGGATATGTCTCGCTTTCTAACGATTCTTGCGCTGGCCCTTTTGGCGGCGTCTGCAGTGTTCGGTCAGGCCGTCGCTATCGGCAGCGTCAGTGGTGCGATTACAGACCAAAGTGGGAGTTCTGTTCCGGGCGCTACCGTGATCATCACGGAGACGGACCGGGGGAACGTCCACACCGTCACCTCAAACGCCGACGGCCATTACATGCTTCCCAACCTGCCCGTCGGACCGTATCGCCTCGAAGTGCACGCGAAGGGCTTCAAGGAATATGTGCAGACCGGCATCGTCCTGCAGGTGGCCCAGAACGTAACCCAGAACGTCGCCTTGCAGGTCGGCGCGCTTACCGAGACCGTGCAGGTGCAGGCCGCCGCCAACATGGTGGAGACCAAGGACACGTCGATATCCCAGGTGATCTCGCAGAGGCCCATCGTGGATCTGCCGCTCAACGGCCGCAATCTCACCGATCTGCTCACCATCTCGGGCCTCGCCATCTCCTCGAACGTCACGGGGATGACGCTCAATTGCGGCGACCTGACCGGCAGCAAGAACATGCAGGGATCCAACGGTTCCGGCCAGTATTCCAGTTGCCGGCGGCGCGGCGAACGGAGTGAACTTCCTGCTGGACGGCGGCGATAACAACGACGCGTTCAGCAACGTGAACCTGCCGATTCCGTTTCCCGGACGCGGTCCAGGAATTCAGCGTGCAGACCGAACGGACTGCCCGCCCAGTACGGGCTGCATCCCGGCGGCGTGGTCAACATCGTGACCAAGTCGGGCACTAACTCCTTCCACGGCGATCTGTTCGAGTTCCTCCGCAACGGCGATCTCAACGCCCGCCAGTCGGGAACGCCGAGCGCGACTCTCTGAAACGCAATCAGTTCGGCGGCACGGCCGGCGGCAGGATCATCAAGGACAAGCTGTTCTTCTTCGGTGGCTATCAGGGAACCCGGCAACGCAGCGATCCGGCCGACCAGCAGACAGCCTTCGTTCCCACCGCGGCCGCGCTGAACGGCGACTTCAGTGTGTTGGATGGCTCCAAGCCACGCTGCCTCGCCGCGGCGAGAACTTGAAGGACCCCAGTGGCAAGCTGTATCCCGGCAACCAGATTCCCGACCACGTTTCGATCCCGCCGGCATCAAACTGGCGTCCACGTATATCCCGACTCTCCACCGACCCGTGCGGAAGATTCTTCTTCGGCTATCTCGGCCAACAACCCCGACGACCAGATGGATCGGCCGCGTCGACTTCAACCTCAGCAGTAAGCAGGTTCTCTACGCACGTTACTTCATCTATGACTTATACGGCCCTGTCGGTGTTCGATGGCCATAACGCCCTGACCACCGGACAGCCTGGCAACCAGGACCGTTCGCAGACCATGACCATGGCGACACCTATACCTTCAGCGCGCACGGCCCTCAACTCGTTCCACGCCACCTTCGACCGGCGCCGCGACAACCGGGCGTCCGCCGCGAATCTGTTCAGCCCCGTGGACCTGGGCGTCAACATGTTCATCAACCACCCGAACTATACGCAGCTCACCGTGAGCAGCTACTCGGGTGGCGGATTCAACATTGGCTGCGGCACCTGCGCCCTCGCGAATTTCGACATCAACACCTACCAGGTGGCGGACGATTTCACTTCTCATCCGCGGTAAGCACCAAATCGCGTTCGGCTTCGACGGCCGCAAGGATCAGTTCAATTCCTATAACAACCAGCAGTCCAACGGTCAGTTCACCTTTAACGGGGGCACCACCGGCGACGGTCTGGCGGACCTTCTGATGGGACGCTTTTCCGGCTTGACCGACGGCAACGTGATTTCCGATTACCTGCGCCAGACGGTCATGGCCGCCTACGTGCAAGACTCCTTCCACGTCACCTCGCACTTCAGCGTCAACCTCGGCGTCCGCTGGGAACCCTCAGTGCCGGCCTACGACAAGTACGGGCGCGGCAACCAGTTCAGCTTGCCCCTCTTCCTACAGGGCTGGCACACCGCTCCCGCCTACCCCACCGCTCCGGCGGGCCTGATCTTCTCGACGGATAGCGCGCAGAATCCCTACGGTAAAGCGTTCACGGCGTCGCACTGGGCGATCTTTTCGCCCCGCCTCGGGGTCGTGGTGGACCCCAAGGGGGACGGCAAGCAGACCATCCGCGCCTCGTTCGCCCTCTTGCACGACACCACCGAGCTCTTCTATCCCGAGCGCTGGACCACCAATGCGCCCTACGTCTCCTCGATCACGCTGACCAGCGGACAGTTCTCCAATCCCTTCGCCACTTACACGTTGAACGGAGTGACCGGCGACCCGTTCCCCGGCGCAGCCGTCTTCCCCACCCAGGGCGCATACATCAGTGTTCCGCCTAACAATGAAGTCACTTACATGATGCAGTGCAACCTCAGTTATCAACGCCAGGTGAAGGATTGGCTGGTGACGGCGAACTACCTGGGCAATGTTACGCGGCACATCTGGGGCTCCATCGACGTCAACCAGGCAATTCCCATCGCCGGCGCTTCCACAGCGAATACCAACAAACGGCGCATGACTTATCTTGACAACCCCGTAACCGGTCAGTACTACGGCGAGATTCAGCAGACCGACGATGGCGCCAACGCCGCGTATAACGCTCTCGCCCTGAGGGCGGAGCACCGCATGGGCAGCCACTTCCAGGTTCTGACCAATTATACATGGAGCCACTGCACCAGCACCTGGGACTTCGCCGGAGAACTGGCGGGTCCGGTTTATCAGAATTCGCTCAACCGCGCCAACGGCGAGCGCGGCAACTGTGGCTATGACCACCGGCACGTCTTCAACGCTTCGGTGGTGGCCAACAGCCCCGGGCTCGGCTCCGGCTTTGCCAAGCTCATCACCAAGGACTGGCAGATATCGCCGATCGTGGGCATCTTCAGCGGCAATCCGATCCAGATCACCGACGGCAAGGACAACTCCCTGAGCGGCCAGAACCTGGACCGCCCCAACGTGGTCCTGCCGGACTCGGTGTACCCCTCCCAAAGGTCGCCCCAGCAGGAGTTCAACCCGGCGGCGTTTGCGTTTGCCCCAGCCGGAACCTTCGGCAACCTCGGCCGGAACTCGGTCTATGGACCCGGCCGCATCAATTGGGACATGGCTGTGAGCCGGCCCTTCCAGTTGAGCGAGCGATGGAAGCTCGAGGTCCGCAGCGACTTCTTCAACATCATGAACCACGGTAACCCGGGCAACGTAGGTGGCGGGGGCTTCCTCGGAACCTCTCTCAGCAGTTCGGGCACCCTCGGCACGGTCACCAGCTTCATGCCTCCCAGGATCATCCAGCTGGCGATGAAGTTGTACTTCTAGGCAATTCGGGGCAGGGCTCCCGCGAGTCCTGCCCCACCACCCTTCGGCGGTCCAGCCTCTCTGCCACGATCACCGGCGCGTTCCCTGGTGTCCCCTCACCCCAGCACCGAACCGCGAGCGTGAGCGAGCGGACCGCCCCCACGGACTCAAGATCCTCGCCTGCGCATCGTTCAGTTCCACTAAACGCTCCGTTCAGAAAACTCGGTTTGACACACGTCTCGCCATTCTTTACCCTACGTCCGGGCCTGTTTCTCGCTTAAGCGGGCCCGCAGGCGCTTGGCGCGTTGGTTGCGCCCTGCGTCCTGTGCGGCAGGGAGAAAGCTGAGGTCAACCGATTTCAGGTACCCGGAGTCCAGGGGCCGGAGGCGGTTGGATGTTGAATCTGAAGTTGCGGAAGTAACTCCGTGGGAGGAGTCATTACTTCAAGGGAGCAATTCATGATGAACCTATCGAAAATATGGCGGGCAGTCTCGTTGATCGCTTGCGTCTGTCTCGCGAGCACCCTGGCTTGGTCCCAGGAGGCCCGCGGCACCATCGCTGGAACCATCGCCGATCCATCCGGCTCGGTCATTCCCGGCGCCGTCGTGGTGGTGACAAACACCGCCATGGGAACTACAACCAATCTCACCACTAACCAGGACGGTGTCTACCAGGCCACCTTCCTGCTTCCCGGACCCTACCAGGTAGAGGTCTCGGCACAGGGCTTCAAGAAGGTCGTCAGAGGCGGCATCCAAGTCCGCGTCGCGGACCGTCTCGAGGTGAACATCGAACTACCGGTCGGCTCCTCCAGCCAGGCCGTGACGGTCACCGCCGAAACCCCGCTCCTGAATACCGAGACCGCCTCCAGCGGCACCATCGTCGACTCCAAGCGTGTGGCCGACATGCCGATCGCCTACGGCAACCCGTTCCTGCTGATCGGGTCCGCCGCCGGCGTCGCCTTCACCGGAGACGCGCGCCTCGACCGGCCCTTCGAGCCGACCCACATTGTCGGGTTCGCCATGGCCGGCTCGCGCGGCAATCTGAGCGACGTCACCATCGATGGCGCGCCCACCACGGCCACCGCTAACGGCAATCAGGTGATTGCGTCGTACGTTCCACCTACCGACATCGTGCAGGAATTCAAGGTGCAGACCGCCACCTTCGACGCGCAATTCGGCCAGACGCAGGGCGGCGTCACCAACATCAGCATCAAGTCGGGCACCAATGCTTTCCATGGAGCCGCCGGCTACTCATTCCAGCGGACCGATTTCTGGGCCAACGATTTCTTCAACAACAGGAAGGGAAACTCCGTTCGCCCCGCGTTCTCCTTCGACCGCTGGGGCGGAGCGATCGGCGGGCCGGTCTGGATTCCCAAGGTCTATAACGGCAAGAACCGGACCTTCTTCGAGTGGGGCTATGAGGGCATCCACGATGCCCGTCCCCGCCACGACGACACCACCAACTCCGTCCCGACCGACGCCGAGAAGCAGGGCGACTTTTCGGCCTTCCTGCCTCTGGGCGCCAGCTATCAGATCTTCGATCCGGCCACGCGCCGTGCCGACCCCAACGCCGCCGGTCACTACATCGAGACTGCCTTCCCCGGGAACAAGATCCCGCAACCTCAGTTCAACGCGGTCGGCGTCAAGGCCCTGAGCTACTTCCCCACGCCTCTCAGCGCCGGAAAGGCGGATGGCACCCAGAACATGGTCGACTCCAGCATCACGGAGAGAGCTAAGTATTACAACCACAGTTGGCGCGTGGACCACACTATCAGCGACAAACAGCGCATCTTCGTGCGGGCCAGCATCTATCGGCGGGACAGCACCTACAACAACTACTTCAACAATCTCGCCACCGGCGTGTTCTTCCAGTTCGCGTCCAAAGCCGCCGTTTTCGACGACGTCTACACGCTCTCGCCCACCACGGTTCTCAACGTGCGCTACAGCTACAACCGGTTCATCCGCTTTCAGAACCAGAATCAGGACGCGCTGGGCTTCGACCTGACCTCCCTGGGCTTCCCCTCCTCGTACGCCAACGCGATCCCGAAGAGCGTCGGCGCTTTCCCGCAGTTCAACATGAGCGGCTTCATCCCCACGGCCTCGGCGGCGGGCGAGGACAGGCCTGTGATGAATCACACTTTCAACGGCAATATCACGAAGGCGATGGGCACGCATTCCATCCGCGCGGGTGTCGAATTCCGCGCCTACCAGGAGAACGACAAGTTCTTCGGCTTCCAGCAGACCGGCACCTTCAACTTCGACTCCACCTACACCAGGCAGAAAGACACCTCCACCGGGACTCCGCCTCAGTCCGTCGCGGCCCTGCTGCTGGGCATTCCAACTTCGGCTAGCAATGTGGCGCGCTCGACGGATTACGCCGAACAATCGAACTCCTGGGGTTTCTTCGTGCAGGACGATTGGAAGATCCTGCCCAAGTTGACCTTGAACATCGGGTTGCGCTATGAGTTCGAGCAACCCCTCCATGAGCGCTACGACAAGAGCGTCCTGGGCTTCGATCCCACATACGTGCAGCCGATCTCGGCGGCGGCGGCGGCCACCTTTGCTTCCAAGGACGCGTCCAAGGTTCCGGAGATCTCGACCCTCCAGACCATGGGCGGGCTCACCTTCGCCGGGTTAAACGGCAACTCCTCCGGTCTCTACAACACCCCGAAAAATCAGTTCATGCCGCGCATCGGCTTTGCCTACGAGGTCAGTAACGACACCGTGCTGCGCGGCGGCTTCGGCATGTTCTATGGCTTCCTGGGCGAGCGACGCAGCGACGTTGTCCAGAGCGGCTGGAGCCAGAACACCAACGTGGTGCCCACCATCGACAATATCCATTTCGTCGGCACCCTGACCAACCCGTTCCCCAATGGCATTACCGAACCGGTAGGCCCGGCGGCGGGATACCAGACCTTCCTGGGACAGGCCATCACCTACTTCAACCAGAATCCTGTGGCGCCGCGCGTGATGCGTTGGGAATTCGGCGTCCAGCACGCTTTCAGGGGCGGCATCGTAGTGGAGGGCAACTACACCGGCAACAAGACCATCCACATCGAGCTCAATCCCACCGGCAACCCCAACGTCATCAACACCAACTCGACGCCCAGTAAGTACCTGTGCACGGGCGCCACGCGCGACACCGTGTGCGACAGTAACCTTACGACCAAGGTTACAAATCCGTACTACAACCTGGTGGCGGGAAACACGCAAAGCATTTTCACCGGCACGACGATTGCCAAGTCCGGGTTGCTGGTGCCCTACCCCGAGTTCGGAAATGTGAATACCACCAGGAACCAGGGCTACTCCTGGTACCACTCCCTGACCGTGTCGGTCGAGAAGCGGTTCGCCAAAGGCTTCTCCATGACTGGCAATTACACGTGGTCGAAGTTCATGCAGGCGGATGAACTCCTGAACCCGGCCGATCTGTACCCGGTCCGGGTGATTTCAGACCAGGACGTGCCTCACCGCATTTCCATCAGCGGCGTGTTCGAGTTGCCCTTCGGCCTGCACAAACCTCTCCTGAACGGGACCAACCCGATCACCTCGCGAATCGTCGGCGGCTGGCGGGTGTCGGGGATTTTCGGTTACCAGGTGGGCTTCCCCTTGGCTTGGGCCAACCCCAGCGGCAGCATCTGCTGCCTCCAGTACGGGGACCCCAAGGACATCCTCCTGCCCGCCGACCAGCGCACGGTGGACCACTGGATCAACACCGCCAACTTCGAGACCGCCTCCGCCAAGCAATTCACGTCGACCGAGCTTCGCACCTGGCCTCTGCGGTTCTCCCAGATCCGCGGCCGGAACGCGAACAACATCGACCTGGCGGCGATCAAAGACACACGCATCCGCGAAGGCCAGGCCATTCAGTTCCGGGCCGAGGCGCTCAACGCCTTCAACCACCCCAATTTCGCGGCTCCGGACCTGAATCCTACGTCCAAGACGTTCGGCCAGATCACGTCTTCGAACCAGGCCGGATACCCGCGCCGCCTGCAGTTGAGTCTGAGGTATATCTTCTAAGCGCGTAGCACGAGAAGGACGCGTGGACTTGATAGGGGCGCTCGCAAGGGCGCCCCTCTTTTATTAGAGAGCGGTTGTCCCTTCCACCCGCAGCGGCTTCCCGTGGCGGCTCGTGACCGACGCCGAGATGTAGTCGCGGTGCATCCGCGCGATGGTTTCTATGCTGATGCTCTTCGGGCAGACCGCTTCGCATTGGCCCATGTTGGTGCATTGGCCAAACCGCTCCCGCGTCATCTGCAGGACCATGCCGATGGCGCGCCTGTCGCGCTCGGCTTGCCCTTGCGGCACGAGGCCGAGGTGCGAGATCTTGGCGGCCGTGAACAGCGCCGCCGAGGCGTTCGGGCACATGGCCACGCAGGCGCCGCACCCGATGCAGGCCGCGGCATCCATGGCCAGGTCGGCCTTCTCCTTGGGGATCGGGATCGCGTTGGCCTCGACCGCGCTGCCCGTCGAAACCGAGATGTAGCCGCCGGCAGCGATGATGCGGTCGAAAGCGCTGCGGTCCACGATCAGGTCCTTGATCACCGGGAACGCCCGCGCGCGCCATGGCTCCAGGTACAGCGTCTCGCCATCGTGGAACATTCGCATGTGAAGCTGGCAGACGGTGGTGCCGCGCCGCGGGCCGTGAGCCGCGCCGTTGATCATGAATCCGCACATGCCGCAGATGCCTTCGCGGCAGTCGTGGTCGAAAGCGATGGGCTCCTTGCCCTCGCCGACGAGGCCCTCGTTCACCACGTCGAGCATCTCCAGGAACGACATGTGCTCGCTGATGTCGCGGGCCTCGTAGCGCTCCATATGCCCGCGCTCGCCCGGACCCTTCTGCCGCCATACGTGGAGAGTGAGGTTCATTTGTAGCTCCGTCGCGTGGGGTGCACGTATTCGAACGAAAGCGGCTCCTTGTGAAGCCCCGGCGAGTTGCCCACACCGCGGAACTCCCAGGCGGCGACGTAGGAATATTCGTCGTCGTTGCGCAGGGCCTCGCCGTCCGGCGTCTGAAACTCCTCGCGGAAATGGCCGCCGCAGGACTCGTTGCGCTCCAGGGCATCCAGGCACATCAGCTCGGCCAGGTCGAAGAAGTCGGCGACGCGGCCGGCCTTCTCGAGCGACTGATTCAGCTCTTCCCCGCTCCCCAGCACTCGCAGATCGTGCCAGAACTGCTCGCGCAGCTCTGGGATCCTGGACAGGGCAAACTGCAGTCCTTCCGCCGTCCGCGACATGCCGCAGTATTCCCACACCAGCTTGCCCAACTCGCGGTGATAAGAGTCCACCGTGCGCGTGCCCTTGATGTCGAGCAGGCGGGAAACGGTGCACCGCACGTCCTTCTCGGCTTCGGCGAACGCCGGGTGGGTGGGTTCCACCTTGCCCGATTTCTCGCCCGCCAGGTAGTCGCCGATGGTGTAAGGAAGGACGAAGTAGCCGTCGGCCAGTCCCTGCATGAGCGCGCTGGCGCCGAGCCGGTTGGCGCCATGGTCGGAGAAGTTCGCCTCGCCCGCGACGTACAGGCCCGGGATCGTGCTCATCAGGTTGTAGTCCACCCACAGCCCGCCCATGGTGTAGTGGCTGGCGGGGTAGATGCGCATGGGCACCTTGTAGGGGTCTTCGCCCGCGATGCGCTCGTACATCTCGAACAGGTTGCCGTAACGCTCTTCGATGACGCCGCGCCCCAGGCGGTCGATGGCCTCGCTGAAATCGAGGTACACTCCGTAGCCGCCGGGGCCCACGCCGCGGCCCTCGTCGCAGACCGCTTTCGCGTTGCGCGAGGCCACGTCGCGCGGCACCAGGTTGCCGAACGAAGGATACTTGCGCTCGAGGAAGTAGTCGCGCTCTTCTTCGGGGACCTCGTTCGGCTTGCGCGTGTCGCCCTTCTTTTTCGGCACCCAGATGCGGCCGTCGTTGCGCAGCGACTCGCTCATCAGCGTGAGCTTGGACTGATACTCGCCGGTCACCGGGATGCAGGTGGGGTGGATCTGCGTGAAGCAGGGGTTCGCGAACAGCGCGCCGCGCTTGTGCGCGCGCCAGATCGCGGTGGTGTTGCACCCCTTGGCGTTGGTGGACAGGTAGAACACGTTGCCGTAGCCGCCGGTGGCGAGCAACACGGCGTGCCCGGCAAAGGACTCGATGGCGCCGGTGATGAGATCGCGCGTGACGATCCCGCGGGCCTTGCCGTCCGCCACCACCAGGTCGAGCATCTCGTGGCGCGAGAACATACGCACCTGTCCCGCCGCGATCTGGCGTTCCAGGGCCTGGTAAGCGCCCAGCAGAAGCTGCTGGCCGGTCTGGCCGCGCGCGTAGAAGGTGCGCGAAACCTGCGCGCCTCCGAAGGAGCGGTTCTCGAGCAGGCCGCCGTACTCGCGCGCGAAGGGCACTCCCTGCGCCGCGCACTGATCGATGATGTTGACGCTCAGCTCGGCGAGGCGATACACGTTCGCCTCGCGAGAGCGGAAATCGCCGCCCTTCACGGTGTCGTAAAACAGGCGGAAGACGCTGTCTCCGTCGTTCTGGTAGTTCTTGGCGGCGTTGATGCCGCCTTGCGCGGCGATGGAGTGCGCGCGGCGCGGCGAGTCCTGGAAGCAGAAACACAGAACGTTATAACCGAGCTCGCCCAGCGTGGCCGCGGCCGAGGCGCCCGCGAGGCCGGAGCCGACCACGATCACCGTGTACTTCCGCTTGTTGGCCGGGTTCACCAGCTTCATCTCGAACTTGCGCTTCTGCCAGGCCTGCTCAATCGGGCCGGAGGGTAACTTCGAATCCAGTGCCATCAGAGCACCTCGCTTCCGACCAGGCCGGTCAGGACCGCAATGGGAATCGAAATAAAGCCGATGGCCACGATCCAGGCGAAGATATGCGCCGCCACCTTGAGCATCGGAGTGTATCTCGGATGGCTGATGCCGACCGACTGGAACATACTCCAGGCGCCGTGATAGAGGTGCATCGAGAGCAAAATCATGGCGACGATATAGGAGATCGAGACGGGCCAATACCGGAAGCCGTAAACGATGTTCTGGTAAGTAAAGTAGCGCTCTTCCCCGCCCGCGATCATCGGGCCCTGGTAGTGCAGGCCCACGTTGCCCAGCGTGAGATGCAGCAGGTGGAAGACGACGAAGGCCGCCAGGATCGGACCGCTCCACATCATGGTGCGTGAGGCGTAACTCGCCGGCAGGTTGTCCTTTTTCACGTAGCCGACGGGCCTCGCGCGCCGCTTCTGCAGCCACAGCAGGAACGACGACCAGATGTGCAGCACCGCGATCGCGATGAGCGAGACCTCGATCACCGAGAGCACGTTCGGGTGCGCGTGCAACATCCGCGTGTAGTAGTTGATGGGGTAGACGGTCTGGTAACCGTCGCTCGTCGGCGGCAGGTAGATGAGAAGGTTGCCGATCAGGTGGCCGATGATGAACCCGACCAGCATCAACCCGGTCACGGCCATCACGACTTTCTTCCCGATGTAGGCTTCGAAGAACGCCAGATGCTTCCGTGGCGAGGTGTCAAGCGCAATTGAGCCCATTCGCAGTCCCCGGACGACTATTATAGGACTTCCGTGGGCGTGCTTCAGAAGCGACCGCGGCGCCGGGGTCCCAACGCCGCGGTCGTGAGGGAGGTTACACCCGACTTACCGCATGATCGGTGCGAACGTCACGTCGACGCGGCCGATGGCCTCCACCGGTTTGCCACTAACCATCGGCGGCTCGAACCGCCAGTCTTTTACACCCTGGGCCGCAATGCGCAACAGTTCCGGGCCGCTGATCGCAACGGCGTTCCGCACACGGCCGTCCGCACCGATTGTGACCTCCACCGAAACCGTCCCGCTCACGCGAGCCTGCTTCGCATACGGCGGATAGGGGATGTTGGTCCTGCGCACCACGGTCAGCGCCCCGACCCTGAGCGGGCCGGCGGGAGCGTGAACGACGGCCGCGACCGGAGCCGTGACGGCCGGCGCCGGATCGTGCTTCGGCGCGGGAGCGGGTGCGGCGGGCGGGGGCGCCGGCGCCGTCAGGCGCCTTGCCGGCAACTCGATCGCCGCTGGCTCGGACGTCGCCGCGTTCCCTTCAATCGCAGGCGGCTCGGAGACGCTGGCGACACTTGCGGAAGGAGCAACCGGCGTCGGCGGCGCAAACAGGCGCGCATTCCTCGGGGTAGCGGCAGCCAGCGTGGCATCGGCCGCCGATCCGGACTGCCCGTCGGCACCAGCCTCTGACGCCGGGACCGATGGCCCCTCCCAGATGGCCGGACGGACCGACTCGACGGCATCGACGGCGCCATCCGAGCTGACGGTGAGTCTGAACATCACGTCCGCGGTCGCCGGCTGGTAGACCATCGCACCACGGCGGAACGCCGGCAGGAGCAGGTCTATGTCTTCGACGCGGCCGCCGTCCGTAATGGAGAGAACCGCCCGCCTGGCGTTCCTCACCGCTTCCGAGGTGGCATTCCAGGTGAGCAGCAACTTACCGTTCTCGGCACGGGCCGAGAAACCGATCGGCCGGAAAGCGTCGGATGCTGCCGAAGCGCTCTCAAGCCGCGGCTGGTGGGGAAGGTACAGGTAAGAGGATGCCGCTGCCCCTCCGCCCGCCAGGCATACGAGCCAAATCCACACATGGCGGTTGCGGCGGGGCGGGGCGGATGACTCCGGGACGCGGGCGGCCATTGATGGTGCCGTCGCGGCCGGGCCTGAATCGACGTCTGCCGGCTGTTCGATTAGTGGCATAACCGAGAACTCCTTGCCACCGCGCTAGACTCGCGATGACGGCACGTTTGGAGACGCCAAGCGGCGTTGGTTGGCAGCTCCAAATTGGTTGTTAGAGTACCCGAGCCTGGTCAGGCAACCGAGTGCGTGAACCGGAACCGAATGGTATCGACTTTCCGGCTCAAAGTCAGTATACACCGAGTTGCATATTCTGTAATTACATGTGAATTAATTTTTTGCCCGATTTGAGTGAAAGGCATAGACATTCAGAACTGCCGCTGGTGTTACGACCCACAAAGGGGGGTGAACCCCTTGCTACATGCGTGCGGGGGGTGGTCCGGTCGCGGGGTACGGTGCCCGCAGCGGCACCCTGCGAGGTCCCGGCGGGTGCCTCCGATATTCCCCGCCGTCGCGATGTTATTGCCGCGGTGGCCTGAGTAATGCCGGTGCATTCGTCTCCCGGCACGAAGACGGCGAACACCCTACTGTAGTGCGTCGCAAATTTCGAACAGTGTTACTGACAGAAGACCAGCCGTGGGACAGGCACGAATTTCGCAAGTGCGGCAAAATTCGAGCCAGTCCCGGGTTCGCCGCCAATTCCGACGGGCGACGGAATCCGCGGCGCACCACACCAGGGAGTGCCACCAGGCGGCGCGGGCGAGGGGCCGGGATGGGGTGAACTCCGCGGCTCCGCAGGTCCGCCGGGCCGCACCGGCCGAGCGGCCGTTTGTAGTATATTGAGTGGCGCGCTTGGCGCGCCCCCGTTTCATACTGAGGTGTCTTGAATGCCACTCAAATCCGATCACGAAAACGTCGGCTGGATCGAACGTATCGGCTACGCTGGCGGCGACCTGGGCTTCTGCCTGTACTGGAACACTTTCAGCATTTTCCTGCTCATCTTCTACACCGACACGTTCGGGATCACCGCGGCCGCCGCGGGCACGATGCTGCTGGTCACACGCACCTGGGACAACTTCGTCGACCCGATCATGGGTATGGCCTCCGACCGGACCCGGTCGCGCTTCGGCAGGTTCCGGCCGTGGCTGCTGTGGATGTGCCTCCCCTTTGCAATCTCCGGCGTTCTGGCGTTCTCGGCGCCGAACCTGTCGCCGAACGGCAAGCTGGTGTATGCCTACCTCACGGTCTCTCTGTTGATGCTCTTCTACACCATGCTCAACGTGCCCTACGCCGCGCTGCTGGGGGTCATCACGAACAAGGGCGAGGAGCGCACGCGGCTCGCGTCGTTCCGATTCGTCGGCGCATTCTCGGGAAACCTGGTGGTACAGGGCACGCTCCTTTACCTGGTGGCGCATCTGGGCCACGGTAACAATAAGGTCGGCTACCCGCTCGCGCTGGCGGTTTACGGCTTTGCGGCCATGGGCCTTTTCCTGTTTACGTTCGGCTCGACGCGCGAGCGCGTGCAGAACATAAATCGGGAGAAATCCAGCATCCGCGAGGACCTCGGCGACCTGACCCGCAACCGGCCCTGGGTGATTCTGGCGGCAGTCAACATCATGTTCCAGGTCTGGGTGGGCATCAAGCTGGCGGGCCAAGTGTACTACTTCAAGTATGTGGTGGGAAGCGAAACCATGGCTTCCTCGTGGATGGTTGCGGGCACGGTATTCAGCCTGCTCGGGGTGGTGTCGGCACCGTGGGCTCTGAGGTTGCTGGGCGGCAAGCGGACGACCTACATCTGGCTGTCGCTCGCAAACGCTGCTTGCTGCGCCGCGCTGTTCTTCGCCGGGCCGCACGACTACGTGCTCATCTATGGCTCGCAGATTCTCGGCTCCTTCGTGGCCGGGCCGTTGAACCCCATTACGTGGGCCATGTTCGCGGACACGGCGGACTACGGTGAGTGGAAGTTCGGACGGCGCTCGACGGGCCTGGTGTTCTCCGCCGGTAGTTTTGCCTCGAAGCAAGGCGGCGTGCTGGGCGGAGCGGTGGCGGCATGGCTGCTGGCGTTCTACGGCTACAAGCCGAACATCGCGCAGACGCCGTCGGTGGTGTTCGGAATCCGCATGATGGTGAGCCTGCTGCCGGCAGCGGCCAGCGTGATCACGGCGGGTGTGGCTCTGCTGTATGGCCTGAATGCCAAGATGGAAAAGACCATCGCAATCGAATTGAAAGAACGGCGCGCGGAAGCGGAAGCGGCGCCCGCCAACTAAGAACAAATGAAACCATCCGAGACCATTGTGGGGACCGCGGTCCCGAATCTTCCCTGGGAAGAGCGGCCGGCTGGATCGAACGACGTGGTGTGGCGCTACAGCGGCAACCCGATCATCGGCTGGAATCCGGTGGGACGGGTGGCGCGCATTTTCAATAGCGCGGCGATTCCGTACGAG
Source organism: Bryobacterales bacterium (assembly GCA_963841635.1). Classification (GTDB taxonomy): domain Bacteria; phylum Acidobacteriota; class Terriglobia; order Bryobacterales; family Bryobacteraceae; genus DASWZN01. The sequence goes on along the minus strand of CAWJDO010000002.1, from coordinate 2,923,727 downwards.
GGAGCGTTCGTGGGCGTGTTTCGCGCCGACCACCGCAATGGCCGCGCGGACCTGCATTTCGGACGCAGCGCCGACGGCATTCACTGGGACATCGACGCGGATGTGATTCCGTGGCAGGACGAGAGCGGACGGCCGAAGCCCAACAGCTATGGCTACGATCCGCGCCTCGTGAAGGTCGAGGACACTTACTACATCAACTGGTGCGACGATTTCCCCGGCGCCTCGATCGGAATGGGCCGCACGAAGGATTTCCGCACGTGGGTGAAGATGGAGAACCCGCTGATGCCGTTCAACCGCAACGGTGTCCTGTTCCCGCGACGGATCAACGACCTGTATGCGCTGCTGAGCCGGCCGAGCGACAGCGGGCACACGCCCTTCGGCGACATCATCCTTTCCTATAGCCCGGACCTGACGTATTGGGGACGGCACCGCCTGGTGATGAGCCGCGGCGGCCAGGGCTGGTGGCAAAGCACGAAGATCGGCGCAGGGCCGGTGCCGATCGAGACCAACGAAGGCTGGCTGCTTTTCTACCACGGCGTCACGACCACCTGTAACGGCTATGTGTACAGCACGGGCGCGGTGCTGCTCGACCTGGAAGATCCCAGCAAGGTGCTGTATCGCACGCGCGACTACCTGATGACTCCCGAGAAGGACTATGAGACGGTGGGCTTTGTGCCCAACGTCGCGTTTCCGTGCGCGGCGATCGCGGACGCGCCCACCGGACGGATCGTTCTCTACTATGGGGCGGCCGACACCTACACCGCACTGGCGTTCTGCCAGGTGGATGAGGTGATCGCGTACCTTAAGAACAACTCCGAGGTGTTCTAGCGCGCTCCGGTTGCTGGTGAGGGGACGGGGCGCGGACCCGCGCCAGCGCTCCACGCGCGGGGCGTGGAACGCGAGCATCGTCGCGGAGTATTTCGGGTTCCAGGGGCGCACTTACTCGATCACGGGTCTCGGGGCGACGATCAGCCACGCGACCGACAGCGGGAGTTTCCGGGTGCTGCTGGCGGCGATGGTGGTGACGGTGAACCGGCTGGTCTGGCGGCGGCTGTACGGGCTGGCGGCGACGAGGTTCAAGCTGGAGAGCTGAAGGAGCGGGCTTGGTTTCTATTGAAAGTAAAGGACTTGTTTGGTTCATCTTGTTTGGCGGCCTTGGGTGGAGGCGCGAGGGGTCGGTTCTGCAATGCGGCGACATGCCAATGAGGGTAAGGCACGCCGGGCCGGGGTGGATGGGGTCGGAGTCGGTAAGTGATTGGGGCGGCCGGAGATCTATTTGTGGGGTCCAGGGAACTGCTAGGATGAAGCCGATGACATTTCCGGCTGGTGTCCCGGAGATTCCCGCGGCAAGCGTGGACAAAGCGGTAGCCTACTATGTCCATACGCTGGGCTTCTCCTTCGATTGGGGAGACGAGCAAGGCGGGATTGCGGGCATCTCGCGGGGGAACTGCAGACTGTTCGTTACCAATCGCTCCTTCCGCGAGGCCTACGGCAACGCAGGGCCTATCCTTTTCTGGCTCAACCTCGAGAGCAAGGCCGAGGTGGACGAACTCTTTGCGGAGTGGAAAGCTGCGCAAGCGAAGATCGTCTCCGAGCCGGAGGACAAGCCCTGGAAGCTGCACGAGTTCACGGCTGCCGACCTTGACGGCAACCTGATTCGCGTCTTCTACGATTTCCGGCACGACATCTAGCGAACGTGCGCCGCCTTTGAGTTGAGTTTGGCGATCGCGGAGGCCAGTTCGGCGGGATCGTGGATCCGGTAAACCTCGCCGGAACAGGCGTGCACCAGCCGCTCAAGCGTGTCCGGAAGCTCTATGGGACGCACGCCCATCGTTCTCTCTGCCCTTCCAGCAAAGTCATCGCGAAGGCGGCGCCCCATGGCGCGGTTGATCCGCTGCTGAAAGTAGAAAATCGCCGGGCCGCCATGACCGGACTCACAGGGAACGCTGCGCCACTTCGATTCGTCGTCCGCGTACGGACCCAGGAAGAGAATCGCGTCCGGGGGCTTTTCGGAGGACATCTCCGCTCGAACCAGCGAATTGATCAGTGCATGGCGCGCCTCGCCGGGAGCGAGCGCGGTCACGGGCACGGATGAGAGCTTCAGCGAAAGGAGCGTCTCGGCCAGCTTGCGAAAGCCATCCGCGTCAAAGCGATCTTGCCGGAACAGTTCCCGCTGCTGGTCCAGGTTGAAAGCGATCAGACGTACCTGGTCGAACGCTCCTTCCGAGAGGACCGTCGAGAGGGAACTAAGCAGAAGCACTGGATCGTAAAGGGCCGGCAGCTTGCCTTCGCCGTAGAGGCTGGCGGCGTTGAGCAGAAGGGTCAGCCGCCGCGTGCGTCCCGCCGGTTCGCTGTGCGGTTTCCACCGCAGACTGCCGAGGGGCTGAACCTCTCCTGGCGCGAGCTCCAGCCGAACCTTGCGATCCCCGCCCTTCAGAGCGGCCTCAAGGTTGAAGCGGGCCTGATATAGGCGCCCCGCCTGATCGAATACGGCCAGATCGACGCGGTAATTCCCTTCCCCGAGAAAGAATGCACCCGTGATCGGAAGATCGGGCTTGCCGCCTTCGGGAATCTCGGGCAGCTCCCCTGACTGGAATAAGCAGACGGGCGGCCGGGATCCGTCGCTCGGTCGAACGCGTGCGATCACCCGAACCGTATTGCCCTTGCCGGCGAACTGCCTGAGCGGTATTTCGATCGAGTACCCGGCTTGAAAACGGAATGCGTAATTGAGCCACGGATGACGCAGCTCCGCATGGCCTTCGAGGGTCTGCTTCCCGCCGGCGTCTGGCAGCAGGGCCTGAATTCCCGAGCAACTGTCCGAGGTCAACAGGTCTTGGGCACTTGCTCCCACAGCGAAAGCCGCCAGCAGCAACAGCCCCTCAGCCCTCATTCATTTCACCAGGGATTTCCATTTTGCCCATCGCCGGCCCGGTGTCGATCATACATCCAACGCTCGGCGCGGTGCCGGCCAGGGTTATTATCTTCGGCGATTCTGTCGATTAGATAGCGAAGCGGAGCTCGCGCCCGTCCGGGCCATGCCGGCGGCAGCGCGGAGCCCATGAGCTGGGGTCGAGGAGTCCCCATTCGGGCCGGGACGACCGGCTGGAGGAGTTGGAAGAGCAGCTTGTCCGCGCTCTCGCGTATGATCTTGCAGCTTGTTTACGCGGTTCCGCTCCTGGCGACAGGGGCTGGGGCCATCGCGCTAGCCGCCTACGTCTGGCGGAGACGAGCGGTGCCGGCCGCCGCGCCGCTGCTGGCGCTGCTGATCGCGCTCGCCTTGTGGTGCGTCCCGTGTGCCTTCGAAACGTTCAGTTCGACCGTGGGCGCCCGGCTGCTTTATCTGAGACTGGAACTGCCGTCGATGATCGGCCTCCCGGCCTGTTATCTGCTGGTTGCTCTGCAGTACACGGGCGGGCGGGTCTCGCGGTGGCGTTGCGCCGGCCTGTTTGCCGTTCCCGCCGCACTCCAAGTCATCGCCTGGACCCGGCCGGAGTGGTACTGGCAGCGAATCTGGATCAACCAGGCCCATCCCCTCCGGCTGACAGCTATGGAGTGGGGCCCAACGTTCTGGTACAGCGTCGCGTATGACTGGGCGATCTGCGCGCTCGCCATATCGCTGGTGGTTCGGGCTGTCGCGCGAGCCAAGGGGCCGCGCAGACGGGAGGCCGCGATTTTTCTCGCCTCGACGTCGTTTCCGATAGTGGTGAATATTCCGGACACCCTCGGGTTGACGCCTGGGTGGCCGGATTTCACGCCCTTCGCCTTCGCGCTGACGGCCGCGGGGATCAGTTGGGTGCTCTTCCGGTACAGGTTCCAGGCCATTGTGCCGGTGGCGTGGAAGAGCGTGTTCGAGGGCATGGGGGACGGCGTGCTTGTGCTGGACCAGGAGAGCCGGGTTCTGGCGGTCAACGCCTCGGCGGAGCGCCTGTTGGAGCACCGCGAGCGGCAGGTCATCGGGCGGCCGATTGGGAAGGCTTTCGCGGCCTGTCGAGGGCTGGCCCAACTGGCGGAGGTGACCCACAGCGACGCGGACATCGAGGTTGGCCCGGAGGACAACCGGCGCATCTGCGAAGTTCACCTCTCGCCATTGCGTGACCAGCGGTACGAGCTGATCGGAAGCCTGCTGACAATTCGCGACGTGACTGCCCAACGGGCGACGGCCAGAGAACTGGAGAACGCCAAAAGCGTCGCCGAGGTGGCCAACCGGACCAAGAGCGAGTTTCTCGCGAACATGAGTCACGAGATACGGACTCCGATGAATGGAGTGCTGGGAATGCTCGACCTGGCACTGGGTACCGGACCGCCTCCCGAACAGGAGGAATGCCTGGTGATGGCGCGCAGTTCGGCGGAGGCGCTGCTCGGCATCATCAACGACATTCTCGACTTTTCCAAGATCGAGGCGAACCGGCTGGAGTTGGACCCGGTGGATTTCAGCGTGAGCGACTCCATGAACGAGACGCTGCGGTCGTTCGCGCTCGCGGCGGCGGAAAAGGGGATCAGAATTACGTGCGAGGTAATGCCCGAAACGCCGGCGGTGGTGCACGGCGATCCCATCAGGCTACGCCAGGTGATCACCAACCTGGTGGGCAACGCGCTGAAATTCACGGAGAAGGGCGAAATCCATTTGCGTGTCGCGAGCGACGGGGAGACGGATGGTCTCATCCGGCTGCATTTCACGGTCAGCGACACGGGCGCCGGCATCCCCGCGGCCAAGCAGAAGCTCATTTTCGACGCATTTGCGCAGGCGGATGCCTCCGTCACTCGCAGATATGGCGGAACCGGGCTGGGCCTGACGATCTCCGCGCGCCTGGTGCAACTGATGAACGGCGAGATCTGGGTGCGAAGCGAGCCTGGCCAGGGCAGCGACTTCCACTTCACGATCGTGGTGGCACGGCCCGCTACTCCGGGTCGCGTTCTCCCGGCGGCCTCGCCCGCGGTTGTGGGGCGTTCTCCAGGCGGCCCAATCGACAAGCAGGTGCATGCGCTGCGTGTTCTATTGGCGGAGGACAACCTCATCAATCAGCGGTTGGCCGTCAGGCTCCTGGAGCGGCGAGGCCATTGCGTCATGGTGGCCCAGAATGGCCGCGAGGCTGTCGAACTGCTCGAGAGAGGCGTTTACGACGTCCTATTGATGGATGTGCAGATGCCCGAAATGGACGGGTTCGAGGCCACGGCAGTGATTCGATCGCGGGAAGAGGGAACGACGAGGCATGTCCCGATCCTTGCGATGACGGCCAACGCGATGCAAGGCGATCGGGGGCGCTGCCTCGCGGCCGGCATGGATGGCTACATTTCCAAGCCGATTACGCCGGATGCCCTTTTCACCGCAATCGAGTCGATCCACACGGCTGTGTGAACGGCGGCGCGCTGGCGCCCTGTCTCCGGAGTTCGTTTACCGCTTGCTGGCGCGCGCGGCTCGGAACGGAGCCGCGACCGCGAGGGAGCGGTGTTCAAGGGACTTTAGAGACACCACGCTGGCGCCTTACTCAGCGCGGAGAGCGGATATAGGATCGACAGTCGCGGCGCGGCGCGCGGGGAGGGCGGCGGCGGCCAGCGCTACCGAGCCCAACAGGATCGCCACCGCGACGGATGTGGCCGGGTCTGCCGGCGCGACCTCGAACAGCAGGGTTCCGAGCAGGCGTGCGAGGAACAACGAGGCCGCCAAGCCGATTCCCAGGCCGGCTCCAACGAGCGGCAGCGCCTGGCGCAAGATCAGGGTCAACACGTCGGCACGCGCGGCGCCCAGCGCCATGCGGATGCCAACCTCGCGGGTTCGCTGGGCGACGGAATACGACATCACGCCATAGACGCCCACCGCCGCCAGCGTCACGGCCAGCGCGCCGAGCAGGCCGAGCAGCGCCAATGCGAAGGTCCGGTTGGCCAGCCGCTCCGAGTAGTAGTCTTCGAGCGTCTTCAGGTGGTAGACGGGCGACCCGGGGTCCACCGTCTCAAACACATTGCGAATGGCGTGTTCCAGGCGCATGGGATCGCCCGTGGTGCGCGCCATCATCCGGTAGTAGCCGATGATGGCTTCCTGATTGAGCGGCATGTAGACCTGACGGTCGGCCGGTCGGTCGATACCGTCCTGATGCACGTCGCCGACGACTCCGACGATGGTCATCCAGGGTGATCGGCCTAACTGAACGTGCGCGCCGATGGGATCTTCGCCGGGAAACTGCGCCCGCGCGCAGGTCTCATTGATCACGGCCACTCGCGGAGTGGTGGCGGTGTCCTGCTCCGTAAACAGGCGGCCGCGTTTGAGCGGAATCCGCATGACCTCGAAGTAACGGGTAGACACGGAATAGCGGTCCGCGGAGGGAGCGTGCGTTCCATCCGGGAGGGGATGCTCGCTGACGATCAGGTCACTTCGTTCCGTGTAGTCCATGGGTATCAGGCTGGTCATCGCGGCGCGTTCGACCCCGGGAGTGGCGTTCAGTTGCTCGAGCACCTCACGGTAGTAGCCGATGAGGTTTCCGGCGTAGCGCGCGCTCCCGGCGCTGGTGGTCAGCGTCAGCACGTTGTGCGGGTCGAAACCAGCGCCGACAGTCATCAGGCGCCAGAAGGTGCGGGCCATCAATCCGGCCCCAACCGCGAGCAGGAATGCGAGTGCGATTTCCGCGACCGTGAAGGCCTGGCGCAGGCCGTTGTGGGTGCGGCCGCCCGTGCTCGCTCCATTGATGGCGCGCGTCAGATCCACGCGGGAGGCCCACCAGGCCGGCGCCAATCCGAAGAGCAGGCCCGCCAGCACGGTGGCCGCGAAGGCGATCGACAGCACCGTCGCGTCCCCGTGGGCGGACTGCGCGCGGGGGATTCCGGCGGGAGCCAGCGATGCCAGGGCGCGGGTGCCGAAGAAAGCCAGCGAAGTGCCGAGCACTCCGCCGGCCGAAGCCAGCACCAGACTCTCGGTGAGGAGTTGGCGGACGAGCCGGGCCCGTCCGGCGCCGAGCGCGGTGCGCAGCGCGATTTCGCGGGAGCGGCCGGCGGCCCGCGCCAGCAGCAGGTTGGCCACATTCGCGCAGGCGATGAGCAACACGAAACTGGCGGCGCACCACACCGCCCACAGCGCCGTGCGGGCGCGGCCAAGCAGCCGGTCGGGCAACGCCGCCATGCTGAGCCGGGCGCCACGGGCATAGGACTCCGGCGATTCGCGCACCAGCGCGGCGAAGATGCCGTTCAACTCCGCGCTCGCCTGGCTCAGGGTCACGTCGCGCTTCAACCGGCCCAGGAAGCGCAGGCGCTGGCAGCCGCGGCAGGTGGACAGCGGATCGACTGGCAGGGGGTAATACATCTCGGGAATCGATGTGGAGGTAGCCTTGAGCAGGGGCAGAAACGAGGGCGGCAGCACACCCACAACCTTCACCTGATGCCCGCTCAAGGGGAGAATCCGCCCCAGCACATGCGGATCGCCGCCGAACCGGTGCACCCACAGGGAATGGCTGAGGATCAGCGCGAGACGGCGGCCGGGCTGCTGGTCGGAAGGCAGGAAGTTGCGGCCAAGTTCCACCTGGACACCCACCGTGTCGAAGAAGTTGGAATCGACACTCAGGCCTCGCAGCATCTCCCGCCGGTCGCCCTCCATCAAGACACCCGGCCCGTCCTCGAAGCCTGAAACGCTTTCGAGCGACTGGCTGCGGGCGGCAATCTCGCGCATCGTTGTGTAGGGCACCGCCGGGTTGTCCGGATCGTCCGCCGAAGGTTCGCCGATGAGGATCAGGCGGTCGGCGTGCGCGTAGGGCAGCGGGTCAAGCAGCACTGCCTTCACGACGCTGAAGATGGCTACATTCGCACCGATGCCCAGGGCCAGGGTGAGCGCTGCGACGGCGGCGAACCCGGGGCTGCGGCCGAGCGTGCGCAGGCCGAAGCGGACGTCCTGTAGAAGCGTCTCGAGCGACGGGATGGCGGTCATTTCCTATTCGGGCGACAGGGTCAGTGTAACCGAAGCGCACGGAGCGGGGCTGAAGCCCGCCCTCCTTCTCGACGAACTTCGGGGAAACGGGTATCGTTATATGAAGTATGATCCAAGATATTCGATTTGCCCTGCGCGTCCTGGTGAAGAGCCCCGGATTCGCCTTCGTCGCAGTCCTGGCGCTGGCGCTCGGGATCGGACCGAATAGCGCGATCTTCAGTATCGTGAGCGCGGTGCTGCTGCGGCCGCTGCCCGTCAAAGACGCGGACCGCGTGGTCAGCATCTGGGAGAGCAACGCCAAGCTGGGCCTGCCCCAGGTCCCTACCTCGCCCGCGAACTACCTGGACTGGAAACAGCAGAGCCAGGCCTTCGACCGTATGGGGACGGCCTTCGCGCTGCCGGAGTACGGCGTCAACGTGATGGCGGGGCGGGAGCCGCAGCGGGTGCCGGCAGGGAAAGCCTCCTCCGAGTTCTTCGAGGCGATCGGCGTTGCGCCCGTGGCCGGACGCGCGTTCCTGCCTGAGGAAGACCGCCCCGGCGGGCCCGGCGCCGCCATGGTCAGCTACGCTTTCTGGCAGAGCAAACTGCGCGGCGATCCGTCGGCAGTGGGCCGGCCGCTCAGCGTCGATGGGCTGCCTCGGACGCTGGTGGGCGTCCTGCCCGCGGCCTTCGACATGTTCGGCCGCATCGACGTATGGACGCCCATGGCCTTGGACACCGCCCTCCCCGACCGTGCCAATCGAAGCTACGGTGTGTTCGCGCGCCTCAAGCGCGGCGTAACCGCCGGGCAGGCGCAGATCGAGATGAACGGGATTGCCAGCCGCCTGGCGCGGCAGTACCCGAAGGAGGACGAAGACTGGAGCGTGAGGGTTGTGCCGCTGCAGCAGCTGGTCAGCGGCATGGTTACGGCGCCGCTGATGATGCTGCTGGGGGCCGTCGGACTGCTGCTCCTGCTGGCCTGCGCCAACGTGGCGAACCTGCTTCTGGCCAGGTCGGGCGCCCGGCAGCGCGAGATTGCCGTCCGCACCGCGCTCGGCGCCGGCCGATGGCGCATCGTCCGCCAGTTGCTCACCGAAAGCGTGATCCTGTCGCTAGCCGGCGGACTCCTGGGACTCCTGCTCGCGCGCTGGTCCATCGGGGTGCTGCGGGGATTCATCCCGGACATGTTTGCCATGATGCAGCAAATGAGCATCGACCACCGCGTGCTGGCGTTCACGTTTGGCGTGTCGCTCGTCACGGGTTTGGTGTTCGGCGCCATCCCGGCGATTCAGATTTCAAAGACGGACCTCAACAGCACACTCAAAGCGACCGGAAGATCGGTGACGGGCGGGTCGCAGAAGCTTCGCTCGGCGCTGGTGGTGGCGGAGCTGGTGATCGCGCTGGTGCTGTCGGTTGCGGCCGGCCTGATGGCGCGCAGCTTCGTCCGGCTGATGGCTGTGAACCCGGGCCTGCGCACCAGGGACGTGCTCACGATGCAGCTTTCGTTGCCGGAGGCGCGCTACCCGGATGACGCCAGGAAGGCGCTCATGATCACGCACGTCGTGGAGCGCGTCGCGGTGCTGCCCGGCGTGGAATCCGTGGGCGCGATCGACTTCCTGCCCTTCCGCAACGGCTTCCTGAACAGCCGCATGTCGGTCTGGCCATACCGCGTGCAGGGAGCGCCGTCGGTTCGCGAGGGCCAGGAGCCGCTAGCCGATCTTCGAGGGGTCACGCCCGCGTTCTTCACGGCCATGGGGATTCCGCTGCGCCAGGGCCGCTATTTCAACGACCACGACACGCGCGGCGGACCGGGGGTTGTGATCATCAACGAGGCTCTGGCGCGGCTGCAGATGCCCGGCGAGAACCCGCTTGGGAAGCGCCTGCGGCTGCCGCCGTGGAACGAGCCGGCGCGCGAGGTGGTGGGCGTGGTCGCGGACGTCAAACTGTACGGGCTCGATTGGAAGGTGGAGCCCGCCATCTTCGTTCCTCACACACAGAAGTCCGGATTCTCGATGAGCCTGGCGGTGCACAGCGGGCTCGAGCCGGGCGCACTGGCGGCCTCGATCCGCCGCGAGGTGGAGGCGCTCGATGCGGAGCAGCCGATCGCCGATGTGCGCACCATGGCGGCCGTCGTCTCCGATTCCACCATGCTGCGGCGGCTGGCGATGGGGATGATCAGCGCGTTCGCCGTGCTGGCGCTGGTGCTCGCTTCGGTCGGTATTTACGGACTCACGGCCTACTCGGTGAGCCAGCGCACGCACGAGATCGGGTTGCGGATGGCGCTGGGCGCGCGCGGCATCGACCTGCTGCGAGATATCGTCGGGCGCGGCGCCGTGATCGGGCTGATCGGGGTGGGCCTGGGTATGGTTGGCGCGTTCGGAGTGGCGCGCATGTTGAAGAGTTTCCTGTTCGGGATCGCAAGCACCGATCCGGTGATCCTGGTTGGCATCCCGGCGGCGTTGCTTGCCGTTACGTTGATTGCCAGCTACATTCCGGCGCGGCGCGCGGCGAAAATCGATCCGATGGAAGCGTTGCGGTGCGACTAGGGCTCTGACCGCCAGGTCCGCTTCCTGACGGTCGCGGTTCGGGGCCAGCACGGAAGCGCGCGCGTAGGGGAGCGGACGAAACGGATCACACGGTCGAAGGTCAGGAAATCATGGAGCGCGAAGTAACCAAGCAGGAATTCAGAGAGCTGTTTTTCAAGCTCGGGGTTGCCCAGGACTCCGGCGGCTGGACCGAGAGTTACTGGGACAGATTCTACGAACACGAAAAGGACGCCCGCTACTTCTTCACCGAGCCGGCTTCGCCTGACCAGACACGAATGTTCATCAGCTCAGGCCAAGGCAAGCACCGGATCTTCCTGCTGAGCGAGGAGGCGGAGGAGTCGTTTTTCGAGGACTGAGGTCCGGCGGGGCGTGCCGCACCGGGCCGTTCCCTTCCCAGGAACGAGCGGCGGCGTCCCAGAAGCGGACAAAAGGGTCTAGAAGGTGCGACCGCAAAGCACTGATTTCGCTAGACTGGTAGCTCGGCATCCGAATTGCCATGACCAGCTGGGATTCTTATGCTGACATCTCTTAGATACGCCTTCCGGGTGCTGCGGAAGGACCCTGGTTTCACTTTCGCGGCGATCTGCTCGCTCGCGCTGGGTATCGGCGCGACCTCGGCGATGTTCAGTTTTGCCGACGCGCTGTTGCTGCGGCCGCTGCCGGTCCGGGACCCCGGCAGCGTGGTCGCCATCAACACGGTCAAGTCCGCTCCGTTCGGCGGCAATTCCAATATTTCGTATCCGGACTACGCCGACCTGCGCGACCACAACCGCACTTTCGCCGGCCTGGCTGGCGCTTCGTTCGCGAAGTTCGGATTCAGCGCGGACCCGCACGGCATGTCGCGCATGAAGTACGGCATGTACGTGTCGGGCAATTTCTTCCAGGTGCTGGGCGTCGAGCCTGCGCTCGGACGCGGCTTCCGGCCGGATGAGGATCAGGCCGAGGGGCGCGATGCCGTGGTGGTGTTGGGCCATGATTTCTGGGTGAGCCGGTTCGAGGCTAGCCCGTCGGTGCTGGGTTCCAGAATCCGGCTGAATGGGTTCGAGTTCACGGTGATCGGCGTGGCGCCGGAGCACTTCACGGGCATAGACACGTTCATTCGCCCCACGCTGTTCGTTCCGCTGGCCATGTCGCCGCGCATGGGTCCGAACCTGCTGCACGACCGCAACTCCGGCTGGATGTACGTCAAGGGCCGGTTGAAGCCGGGCGTCAGCGTGGCGCAGGCGCGGGCGGATGTCGCCGCGCTCGCTCCGCAGTTGCTCAAGCTGCACGCGCAGGCGGCCGCCGGGGACGGGTTGCAAGTGGAGACCGAGTTCCAACTTCGCATGGCGCAGTCGCCGGAGATCACGGGGATGGTGACCATGCTGGGCGTGCTGGGATTGTGCGTGCTGGCGGTCTCGTGCGCCAATGTGGCGGGGCTGCTGCTGAGCCGGGCGCGTGGCCGCTCGCGCGAGATTGCGGTGCGGACGGCCATAGGCGCGAGCCGCTGGGCGCTGGTGCGGCAACTGCTGCTCGAGAACCTCATCGTGGCGACCGGAGGAGGGGCGGCGGGCATTCTGGTTGCGGACGCGGTCGCGGAGTACTGGCGCAGCCTCCCGGTCCCCTTCGACCTTCCGGTCGTCTTCGACATGACGGTGGATCGGCGGGTGCTGCTGTTCACTCTTGTGGCCTCGGTTCTAAGCGTGCTGCTGTTCGGCCTGGCCCCGGCGCTACGGGTCACGCGTCCCGACCTGGTGCCGGCGCTGAAGGCGATCGACGCCGATAGCGCGGGGAAGCGACGGTTCTGGGGGCGCAACACGATCGTAGCCGGGCAGGTGGCGCTCTCGCTGGTTCTGCTGATGGTGTCGGCCGTTCTGGTGCAGGGGCTCCGGGACCAGCTGACGCAGGGGCCGGGATTCCGCACCGATCATCTGTTTATTACCAGCTTCGAGACTCACCTGGTCCACTACTCGGAAGATCAGGAGCGGCAATTCTACAAGGACTTGCTCGAAAGAACGCGCTCAGCGCCGGGTGTGAAGTCGGCCGCTCTGGCGTCCGCGGTCCCGATGCTGTCGTCGGACAGCTTCGGCATCGTTCCGGCGGGATACCGGCTGCACCCCGGCGAAAAGTCGCTCACCGTCTTCCGTAATTGCGTCAGCGAGGGCTACTTCGAGACGCTGAACGTTCCCATCCTGCGGGGGCGCGGCTTTACAAAATCGGACGGGGCAACGGCGCCGCTGGTAGCGGTGGTGAATGAGTACGCGGCCCAGCATTACTGGCCGCGTCAGGACGTCCTGGGCAAGCGGTTCCACATAGGGAACGCGAGCGGGCCGCTGGTTGAGATTGTGGGCGTGGCGAAGAGGTCGAAGTATCTGTGGATCGCCGAGCCCCCGCGGGATGTGGTTTACGTGCCCATGAGGCAGCATGCGCATTCCACGATGACGCTGCTCGCCGAATCGGTGGCGCAGGACGCCGGCGCCATCGCCCCAGTGGTGCGGGAGGTGGTGCGCGGCCTCGATCCGGACATGCCGGTGTACGATGTGAGGACCATGCACGACTTCTACACGCAGCGCGGGGTGAAGACCCCGGCGATCATCGCGCAGATGGTGGCGGCGATGGGCGTGACGGGGATGGTGCTGGCGGTAGTGGGGCTGTATGGGCTGGTGGCCTATTCGGTCAGCCGGCGGACGCGCGAGATCGGGATTCGGATCGCGATCGGCGCGGACCCGCGCAAGGTGGTGTGGATGGTGCTGCGGCAGGGGCTGCAACTCGGCGCGGCCGGAGTCGCGGTTGGCCTGGTGGTGGCTGTCTTCACATGCCGCGCGGTCGCGGCGGGAGCCTGGGGAGGCGGCACGGACAGCTCGTTCAACCGTGTGGGTGCTCTGCATTTCGTGGCCGTTGGACTCATGCTTCTCACGGTTACGGTGGCGGCGGCGCTAGCGCCGGCGCTGCGCGCGGCGAGGGTGGATCCGATCCGGGCGCTGCGGGATGAGTGAGAAGCGGGCGGCAGGGTGTAGACTGGACCGTTCGAGCTGAAGACCCGCCTCGACACGAGTGTCGAGGCGGCAGGCGGGAGTGCCCGCGCCACGAAGAATTGGAACTCTGACAGCGTTGATCTCGTCTGGGACTGAAGGACCTCAACCTATGAGAACTCGTGTACTCCTGGTGACACTGGCCTTGGCGGCGGCCTCCGTTTCGCTGCCTGCGGAAACGAAGCTGAAAGAAGAGATGCGATCGCCGTGGACTCGCGGCGATGGGCGGTTCATACGCCACTGGCTGGTGGTGAGCGACCTGCCGCTGGCGGATGGCTTCGACAAGGACTGGCTGGCCGCACAAGGCGGCGAGACGGGCGCGCATCCGGCGGAGAAGATGGCGGTCAAGCTGCCCGATGGCAAGAGCCAGGAATGGCGCTCGGTGGTGGCCTGGAGCGATGAGGTGGATCTCTCGAATGGGCCGGGCGTGAAGCGGGACCTGGTGGCATACGCCTTCGCCACGGTGAAGCGCACGGAGGCCGGGAAAGCGGCGTTGAGCCTGGGCAGCGACGAGAGCATACGCGTCTGGCTGAACGGCGCGCTGGTGCTCGATAAGCGAACCGCGCGGCCGCACACGTTCGATGAGGACCGGGTGGCGGTGGAGATGAAAGCCGGCGAGAATACGCTGCTGGTGAAATCCGAGCAGCGCATCGGGCCGCAGACCATTTCGGCGCGGGTGCTGGAGGCGGGCGCAACTCCGGCGCGCATACAGGAAATCGGGCCGTCGCTCAGGGAATCGAAGGAGGACTCTCTGATCGTCACCACCGATGTGAACGGCGCGCGCGCGGCGCTGGACAAAGTGACGGTCACGGTGGTTGGCGCAGGGGGCAAGACCCTGGCCGAGAGAACCGCGCCGCGCGGCGAGAGGTTGGGCTTCGATCCCGGCGCGTGGCCGGATGGACCGTACGAGATCCGCTGCACCACGCGACGGCCGAACGGCCTGATGTACGCCACGCACCTGGCCTGGTATAAGGGCGACGCGGTGGCGCACGCGCGGCGATTGCTTGCGGCGGCGGCCCAGGCCGACGAGCAGACGACGGAGGGCTTCACCATCAAGATGCTCGCCGATATGGTGCTCGACAGGCTGGACACCAAGGATCTCGACAAGGTCACGGGCAATCCGTGGTGGGTGATCCACTCGCCCTTGATGGAGTTCGACGAGATGCAATTGGAGGCCAAGGGCCTGCCGGCGATCGTGAGACCGTACGGCTTCGCGCGGCTGGCGTATCGCGACGACGTGGACGGGTCGGCGCAGTTCGCCCTGGCGTATCTGCCGGGCGGTTACGATGCGGCGAAGAAGTGGCCGCTGGTGGTGAAGCTGCACGGTTACAACCCGGCCAACCCGGAATACGTGCGCTGGTGGGGCGTCGATTCGCGCCATCACGCGCTGGCGGACACGGAATACAACGGCCACCAGGGCGTGATCTACATGGAACCGCGCGGGCGCGGGAACACGTCGTATATCGGCATCGGCGACCAGGACGTGGTGCGGGTCATTCAGCTCGCCAAGGAGCGCTTCAACGTCGATGAAGACCGTGTGTACCTGATGGGCGATTCGATGGGCGGCTGGGGCACCTGGAACGTGGCCACGCGCCACCCCGACCTGTTCGCGGCCATCGCTCCCATCTTCGGCGGAGTGGACTATCATTCCATCCTCTCCGAGGAGGCGCTGGCGAAGCTCACGCCGCTGGCCCGCTACTTCCAGGAGAAGGACAGTTCGTGGTCGATGGCCGAATCGCTGGTGAACATGCCGATTTTCGTGCATCACGGCGATGTGGATAAGAGCGTGAACGTCGATTACTCGCGCTACGGTGTGCGGCTGCTACAGCGGTGGGGGTACAACATCCGGTACGAAGAGATGCCCGGCTACGGGCACGAAGACCTGAACCGGTGGGCAGACATCTTCAACTGGTTTCTGGAGCACCGGCGCGAGGCCAATCCCGCGCGCGTGCGGCTGCACACGGCCGAGCTCAAGAATGCCTCGGCGTACTGGGCCAGGATCGACCAGGCGGCGAGCCCCGGCGATTTCATGACGCTCGATGCCGAGATTACAGACCCGAACACGATCCGGCTCGACACGCGGAACGTCGGCAGGGTGACGCTCTCACCCGTTTCGCCGCTCATCGATCGCGACAAGCCGGTCAGGGTGAGCTGGAATGGCGTGACGCAGGAGGCGTCGTTCGAGGCTGGGCGGCTGCGCCTGGGCGCGGCTGCCGCGGGCGCGGAAAAGGGCCCCGGAATTGCAGGACCGGTGAGCGACGTCTTCACCACCCCCTTCGCCATTGTCACGGGCACCAGCGCGTCCGATCCGGAGATGAAACAGATGTGCGCGCGCAAAGCCGAAGAGCTGGCGGCCGCGTGGAAGGACTGGCAGCGGGTGCCGGCGCGGGTCTTCAAGGATTCCGAACTGACCGACGCGGACGCGGCGCGGTATTCGCTGGTTCTGATCGGAGGCGCGGACGCCAACTTGGTGACGCGGAAGCTGGCGGTCGGGATTCCGCTCGAGATTTCCGCGGACCGCGTGAAGGTGGGGCCGGGCTCCTTTTCGGCCGCGGACGCGCGGGTGCAGCTGATCTATCCGAACCCGCTGAACAAGCAGCGGTACGTCTTAGTCGTCGCGGCGACCTCCGCGGCGGGGATGTACTTCGTAAATCCCAACGAGGTGATGCACACCGAGTTCGATTTCGTCATTCAGGACGGGCGCGTTCCCGGCGCGGCGGGCGGCTCGGCGGCGGATCTCGCCGTGGCGGGCGGCTGGTTCAACGGCCATTGGGAGTTCGAGGACGCCTTCTGTCACGAGGGCGATCGGAAGCTGCGGGCGGGCGGCGCTCTGTTGCGCGCGCCCGGACACGGCCCTTCCATCGATCCCAAGGTGCTGGATTCTTCCGCGGGGAAATACCAGATCGCACCGAACGTCGTCGTGGGAGTCGAGCGGAAGGAGAACCGGTTGATGGCCCACGGTCCGGGCTCCGATGGGCTGGGGGTCGAACTCCTTTCGATATCCGACAGCGAGTTCTTCATCATGGAAGGCATGGTGCAGGTTGCGTTCGTGAAGGACGCCGCGGGCAAGACGGTTTCACTCCGGGGTTCGCAGAACGGGCAGGCGTTCACGGCGACGAAGGTGGAGTAGGGGCGGGTCCGCTCCCTGACGGTCGCGGTTCGGTGCTAAATGGGCCCCAGGGTTGTATATTGGGGACATGCTCAGGGGGACTCTGATCGGCGCCGTCGCGCTCGCCGCGCTGGCCGCACAAAATCCGCACAGCAGAAGCATCTCGATGGAATACTCGGCCTCGATCGGCGCGGTCGCGGCCGGGACGGCGAAAGTGGATCTGTGGATGCCGGTTCCGCACGACGATCCGTACCAGCGCATCGAGGGGCTCGAGGTAACCTCTCCCTACCCGTACGAGATCGCGGTGGATGAGAGCGGAAACCGTATCCTTCACGTGCGCGTGGCGGAACCCTCGAGCGAACCCATACGGGTGACGCTGCGCTTCGAGGCGACGCGCCGCGAGCATCGCCAGGAGCTGGCCGTCGCGCCCGGGGCTGTCCGCGAAGAGGCGCCGCAGGAACTGGCGCGGTGGATGAAAGCGGACCGCCTGGTGCCGCTCGACGATCGGATTCGGGCGTGGGCCAACGAGGTGGTTTCGGCGGCGCACGCGAGCACCGATCTCGAGAAGGCGCGCGCCATTTACAACCACGTGGTGGCGACGGTGAAGTACGATAAGACCGGCAAAGGTTGGGGCCGCGGCGACATCTACTTCGCGTGCGAAAACCGGCGTGGGAATTGCACCGACTTCCACGCCATTTTCATTGGATATGCGCGCGCCGCCGGTATTCCGGCGCGGTTCTCGATCGGTTTCCCGCTGCCCGCCGCGCGCGGCTCCGGAGAAATTGCCGGATACCACTGCTGGGCCGAGTTCTACGCCAAAGGCGTCGGCTGGGTTCCGGTGGACGCCTCGGAAGCGGCGAAGGATCCGTCGCGCCGCGAGTACTTTTTCGGAGCTCATGACGAGAACCGGGTGGAGTTCTCGCGCGGCCGCGACCTGTTGCTGGCGCCTGCACAGAAAGGCGAGCCGCTGAACTACTTCGTCTACCCCTACGCCGAGGCCGACGGCAAGCCGATCGAAGTCCAGCGCACGGTCCGATACCGCGACCTCGCGCCGGAGGGCACGGTGGCGAGAGCGCTCCCCTGATGGCCGCCTCTACTCCATTCGACGAAGGCTCGGTGCGCGGGTTTCTCAAGCGGCCCGCGGGCGAGTTGCGCGACGGCTTGGTCCTGACGCACGGAGCGGGCGGGGACAGCCGGATGCCGCTGCTGGTTGCCGTGGCGGGAGCGTTCGCGGCGGCCGGCGTGTGCGTCCTCCGCTGCGACCTTCCGTTCCGCCAGAGGCGCCCGCACGGGCCGCCTTCGCCCTCGACGGCCGCAGGGGACCGAGCCGGTTTGCGGGAGGCCGTTGCCGCCATGCGCGAGATCGTGCCGGGCCGCGTCTTTCTCGGCGGGCAATCCTACGGAGGCCGGCAGGCAAGCATACTCGCGGCGGAGGCTCCGGAGCTGGCTGCGGGGCTGCTGCTGCTCTCCTATCCGCTGCACCCGCCGGAGAAGCCGGAGCGGCCTCGCACGGAGCACTTCCCCGCCCTGCGCACTCCCTCGCTTTTCGTCCACGGACCGCGCGACCCCTTCGCGACGACGGGTGAACTGCGCGCGGCGCTGGCCTTGATTCCCGCGCCCGTGGAGATGGTCGAGATCGCGGAGGCGGGGCACGACCTGGCGCGCGGCGTCTTCGACGCGGCGGGGTTGGTGGTGGAACCGTTCCGGAAGCTCGTCGGCAACGCCGCGCTACTCCGCGGATAACTGGAGGCGGAGCCCCTTGGCGGAATTGGCCTGCCGCGTCGCCTCGCGATCCACGGCGCTGAGCGGCATGCTGCCGGCTGCGCTATCCGCGTCGAGGTAATGCAGCGTGCTGTCCTGTGCCCAGACGGCAACGGCGGGATGGGCGACGTGGTCTTTCCCCACGATGGAGAATTCCGCGGGCGAGCCCTGTTCCGTTTCCGCTGGATTGGTCTTGGTATAGTCGCGGACTTCGCCTTGCACGATCCGCGGCGGCGCGGGTTGCTCCTCCGGCACCACGACCACCATGCTCGGAGTCGCTTGATAGGGGGTGTACTCGGCCTGGGAGTCATCGTAGGCGCCGGGGAACCAGTAACCGTAGCCTCCGCCCTGACCGAGTCCGCGCGCGAAGCCGCGAACACCGCGCTGGGCGAAACCCGGGGCGGTCCCCATCGGAGGAAGAGGCCCCAGCGGCGGGATGCCGACGGAGCCGGAAGGAGCGGCGGAGCGACCGGGACCACCAGCGCGGACAAAGCCGCCGCGGGAACCGCCTCCGCGTTGCCCGGCGGCAGGCAGCCACATCAGGCCACAGAGGGCACACGCACAAATGAACGCCTTCATATGCAGCCTCCTGATCAGAGCCTACCTCCGAACGCCACCGGGAACAAGCCCGGAGCAATCGGAGAAACGGGTTTTTAAGGAGAAACGGCAGGGCCGATCCTGCGCGTAGAAGTCGAAAACAGAGGCTAAAAGGACACGGGCAGTGCTGCCCTTCGGATGAGGCGACAAAGGAACCCTTTCTTCGGAGAACTGCTGAAGCTACCAGCGAGGCTCGCGCCGGCGGCCACCGCCGCCACCGCCACCGCCGCGGTTGCCGCTGCGGAAGCCACCGCCACCGCCGCCACCGCCGGGGCCATGGCCGCGTTCGGGCCGGGGCCGTGCTTCATTCACATTGAGGGCGCGTCCGCCCAGCGCCTGGCCGTTGAGGGCGGCGATGGCGCGATCGGCTTCAGCGCCGTCGGTCATTTCGACGAAGCCGAACCCGCGCGGCTGGCCGGTATCGCGGTCGCGGATCAGCGTGACCTTCTCTACGGCGCCGTAGTTTTCGAACAACGCGCGAATGGAGTCTTCGGTCGCGCCGAAATCCAAATTGCCGACAAAAATGTTTTTCACCTTCTCCCTATCTCCTTACGTTGAAACCGGCTTTCGTGGCGAAATGGATCTCGGCCAGTTCGGCTGGGAGCTCAAACGCAATCCCAGTGTAGCAGGTCTCGACCCGCGGTCGAATGTGTTAGAAAGGTGCCAGGGAGCCGCTCCGCGGCCCTTCAAACGCAGGGGGGATTATGAATATCGGCATCCTTGGCGCGGGCCATATCGGAGGCACGGCCGCGCGCCTGTTCGTGAAGGCGGGGTATGAAGTGGCGGTCAGTAATTCACGCGGCTCAGCGTCTTTAGGAAGCCTGGTTTCCGAGATCGGACCCCAGGCGCACGCCACCGACGTGGACGACGCCGCGCGCTTCGGCAGCGTCGTTCTGCTGGCGGTTCCGTGGCGCACTCCGGAGGCGCTTCCGCCACCGGAACTGCTGGCGGGAAAGATCGTCATCGACGCCATGAATCCGTACGGACCGGGCGGCGAAGTCCTCGAGCTGGGCGCGACCACATCGAGCGAGGAAACCCGGAAACGGCTGCCTGGAGCGCGGCTTGTCAAGGCCTTCAACACCATCTACTACCAGCACCTGGCGAGGCTTGGGAGCACCAGTCTTCTGCTCGACGATCGGTACGCCATCTTTGTGGCGGGCGACGACGCGGAAGCGAAACAAGCCGTCTCCAAGCTGATCGACCAGATCGGCTTCGCGGCTGTGGACACGGGAGGGCTGGTCGAAGGAGGGCGCAGGCAGCAACCGGGCTCGCCCATCTACAACCGCCCCATGACGGCCCACGACGCCCGGCTGATTCTGGCGGCCTGGCCGCGGACAGCGTCGGGTCAAGCGGGCTGACGGCTGGCGGTCGAGCCCGGCGGTGCGGTGCGCCTCGCGCGCGCACAGCGGCGGACGAGCAGTCACTTCAGCCGGCAAAGCGGGTCGCCGATTACGATGTTCTGCCAGCTTAGCGCTGGAATGGCGAGGTAGTAGCTCTCGGCGAGCGTTCTGCCGCTCAGGTAGGCGGGGAACAGGAAGTCGGGCCGCGGCGTCAGGTGCAGGTAGGGTTCGAAGACGTGGCCGGAAGCGCCCGTAGCGCCCTCGTGGATGTAATCCGCCGACATGGTCTGCGGCGAACCGGCGAACCAGTGCGGCTTGTCCTTCCAGGTGGAAATGTTCCAATTGTCGGGAGGCCGGACGAAGGTGCGTCCGTTGGTGGAAACGAACTCGGTCATGATGGCGCCTGGCAGCCACTCGAATCCGAGAAAACGCCGCTTGCGGTTGGGGTCGTTCGATCCCCAGGCGGCGTAGCCGATCACACCCTGCTGGCCGTAGAGAACGTCGGGCGTCTCGTCGAGAACGACGCGATCCTTGGGGAGGCGGAGCGCGGTGTTGCGCAGCCAGTCGTCGCCGGTCTGGTCGGTTGGCGATTTCATGTCGATCACCACGCGGCCCCTGTTCCGCGCCACTAGCGCGCGTTCGATCATGCCTTTGACTTCAGCGAAATCGTACGCCGCGAGGCGGCACACCAGGTATATGGGGAACCGCGGGTGGCTGAACGGAACGTCGCGCATTCCGAAGAACGGGTTCTGCACAGCGCCGCGCGTTTCGTGCCGCGGTCCGTGCAGATCCTGGTAAAGCAACGCCAGTTCGGAATCGACCGCGGCCTGGTCTCCTTCGATCCCTTCGCTGCCGCTGATGCGCAGGGGGACGCCCAGGGTAGTCGCGATATAGAGGATCTTCTCCTCGAGGTGACGCGACTTCAGACAAGCTGCCACCGGCCCGGCCACGGTTTCGTCATAGGCGCTGCGCGAGATGGTCTCAGCGTCGGGTGCGGTGATGGCGCACACATTCGATTCGGGGATGGCACGGCGTGTCCGATAATAATCTCCGATCCGCAGCGAGACGGAGGAGGCGCGGTTGACCACGACGAGCACGTTGTCGGGCCCCTGCGCCAGCACCGAGGCAGCGGCCAGCAACGGAACGCAACAGCACCATCGCATACTCTGAGGGTAACGGATCGGCAGCCTGCCACCGGTGGTGTATACTCGCGGGAGCACGAAGGAGGAATCCGGATGAAGGTAGGCTTTTGGCTGGCGGGCCTGGCAGGGGCGGTCGCGGCGTGCGGGCAGACGCTGCCGACGACGTTGCGTGGGGCCGCTGCGCCGATCCCGCTGCTGGTGGGAGCGGCGGCGGACGGCAGCGATCAGTACCCCGACCCTCTCGTCACCGACACGGGTTACCGTTCCACGCTCGCCGCACAGTTCAACATGCTCGAAGCCGAGAACGCCATGAAGTGGGGAGGGCTGCACCCCAATCCGCCCGGCTCCCCGAACGAGTACAACTTTTCGACCGGCGACGAACTGGCGGCTTTTGCGCAAGCCAACGGGATGAAGGTCCGCGGGCACAACCTGCTATGGCACGCGTCCAACCCGAACTGGCTCACCTCGAGTGGATACAGCAGCGCCCAGCTTTACAGCATTCTTCAGAACCACATCACCAAGGTGGTGAACCACTATAAGGGGCAGGTCTTCGCCTGGGACGTCGTCAATGAAGCTCTCGACGACAATACCGGCGCTTTGCGGAATTCCATCTGGTACAACCAGCCGGGTATCGGTCTCACTGGAACGGGCTACATCGAGCAGGCATTCAAGTGGGCGCACGACGCCGACCCCAACGCACTCCTTTTCTATAACGAGTACAGCATCGAGGACCAATATTGTTTTAACGGTATTTCGACGGGAGATGGCACGAAGTTTCCGGCGATGTACGCCATGATGGCGGACTTCGTCGCGCGGGGCGTTCCCATCAACGGCGTCGGGTTCCAGATGCACATCGACGCCCTCGGATGCCCTACCAGCGCGGTGCTGGCGCAGCATATCCAGAAGATCACGGCGCTGGGCCTGGCGGTGCACATCACCGAGATGGAT
The DNA here is from genome assembly GCA_963841635.1 of Bryobacterales bacterium. Classification (GTDB taxonomy): domain Bacteria; phylum Acidobacteriota; class Terriglobia; order Bryobacterales; family Bryobacteraceae; genus DASWZN01. The sequence goes on along the minus strand of CAWJDO010000002.1, from coordinate 2,901,388 downwards.
GTGAAGATTCCGGATACCTCGGCCGCGTCGCTACAGGCTCAGGCCCAGACTTACCAGCGCATCCTGAATGTCTGCCTTCAGAATCCGGGGTGCACGGCTTTCCAGACGTGGGGTTTCACCGACAGCCACACCTGGCTGCCGGCCGGCTTCCCCCTGCCCTTCGATAGCGGCGATCAGCCCAAGCCGGCGTTCGCGGCTTTGCTGAACGCTTTGAACGCGGCGCAGCCGCCGCCCCCGTCTTCGTGCACTTACTCGGTGGCCAACACCGCGATCCACGTCTCGGGCGCGGGGGGCGCGGCGCCTATCGCGGTCACGACGTGGCCCGCGTGCATCTGGAGCGTAGCGGGCCTTCCGGATTGGATCAGCGGTCCCGCGTCGGGCAAGGGGGCGGCGGTCGCCCCGCTGACGGTTACGGCCAACTCCGGCGCGGCGCGCTCGGCGACGGTTGCTGTTGCGGGCACCTCGGTCAGCGTCACGCAGGATGCCGCGTGCACCTATAGCGTTCGCACGCTGTCCGATGGCTTTTCGCTCGCCGGCGGGACCGCTACGATCCAGGTCACGGCCGGCAGCGGCTGTCCGTGGTCCGCGTCGAGCAGTGTGGATTGGGTCACCTTCAGCGGACCGGCATCCGGCGCCGGTGACGGAAGCGTGACGATCCAGGCCGCTCCCGATGCCGGCACGGCGCGCTCTGGCGTCATTACCATCGCCGGACATCCGGTCACCATCTCGGAAGGCGCTTTGCGGTTCGTCCCCGTCACACCTTGCCGCGTGGCAGACACGCGCAATACCGACGGGCCCTTCGGCGGTCCCGCCATGACGGCCGCTTCGACGCGTTCGTTTGCGATTCCGCAGAGCGGCTGCGGCATCCCCGCGACCGCCCAGGCATACTCGTTGAACGTGACGGTGGTGCCTCCGGGCCCGCTCCCCTACCTGACGCTGTGGCCCGCCGGCAAACCGCAGCCGCTCGTCTCGACCTTGAACTCCTTCCAAGGCCAGGTGGTGGCGAACGCCGCCATCGTGCCCGCGGGCGACGGCGGAGCGGTCAGCGTCTACGTGCCCCAGCCCACCAACGTCATCCTCGACATCAACGGCTATTTCGATTCGCCGTCCCCCAACTCGTATTCGTTCTATCCGGTTTCGCCGTGCCGCATCGCGGACACGCGCGGCACCGCGGGCCCGTTCGGCGGTCCCACCATGACGGCGGGCGAGAGCCGCGACTTCGCGATCTTGTCGAGCGGCTGTACCATCGCGAGCGCGCCGAGCGCCTACTCGTTGAATGCCACGGTGATCCCGGCCGGGTACCTGGGGTTCCTCACGACCTGGCCGGCGGGAGAGCCGAAGCCGCTGGTCTCGACGCTGAATTCCTGGACGGGCAAAGTGGTGGCCAACGCCGCCCTGGTCCCCGCGGGGAACAGCGGATCTGTTTCGGTCTACGTGAGCGACGCGAGCAACGTGGTGCTGGACATCAATGGGTATTTCGGCCGCTTCGGGAATGCTGGCGCGCTCTCGTTTTACCCGGTGACTCCGTGCCGCGTAGCGGACACGCGCACCGGCAACGGACCCTTCGGCGCGCCGATTCTCGAGGCCCAGACTTCGCGATCGTTCCCGATTCCGTCGGGCGGGTGCGGCATTCCCGCAACGGCCGCGGCCTACTCGATGAACGTCACGGTGGTGCCCGACGGCATTCTGCCGTATCTGACGGCCTGGCCGACGGGATCGCCTCAGCCGCTGGTCTCCACGCTCAACTCTTTCGACGGGACGGTGACTGCCAACGCGGCCCTCATCCCGGCAGGCGAAAATGGCGCGCTCAGCATCTACGTGGCGGGCCGCACCCACGTGATTCTCGATATCGACGGGTATTTCGCTCCTTAGACCGGCCGCGCTTCAGAGAAGGCGCTCGAGGACCAGCGTTTCAAACGCGTCCACGCGCTCAAAGACCGCGTCATTCGTAATCAACGCGGTTGCACCGGCGTGCGCGGCTGTCGCCGCCTGGAGAGCGTCGGGAGTCCTCAATTGGTGAACGGCGCGAAGGCGCGCCGCCAGATCGGCGATCTCGAGGTTCGGCGCTAGCCAGCCCAGGTGGGGGAACGTGGACAACAAGCCGTAAAATTCGTCGACGCGCTGTTGGTCGGCGTGGCGATAAGGCACCACCAGCAGTTCCGTCATGGTGATGGTGGACGTGACCGCCTTCGCGTCCGGCTGTTCGAGCCAGGAGAAGACGAGATCGGTCAGGGGAAGGTATCGGACGTTCGCCTCCAACTGATAGATGAAGACGCTCGTATCCAGCGCGATCCGGTGGTGCCGCCGCAGGAATCCGCGCAGCCGGCTTAGTCCCAACTCTGGCGTTCCTTCCGGACGTGAGCGCTGGAGTATACGCCCCGAGCCAACCCCCGAATCGCGGCATGAGGGGATTTGGGCTTGGTCAGGACGATAACCCTGTCGCCGCGAACCACCACGACCAGCTTGTCGCCGGGCTTGACCCCCAACGCCTCGCGCGCCGCACGAGGGATCACGATCTGATTCTTCGCCGAAAGGGTCGCTTCCGTCATCGCTTTACATTTTAGCATGAAGTAAAGGGACGGAGTCCGCTCCCTGACGGTCGCGGTTCGGTGCTGGGTTGCGACGCACCCGGTGCCGGGTTGCGATACGCTAGGTCGGAGACCAACATGTCCGATCCACGCACTCGTCGAGATTTCATGAGATGGACCGCCGCAGGCATGGCCGCGGTGGCAGCCGTTCCGGCCAAGGGAGCGCCTACGGGCGACATCGGCGTGCGGCTGACCGCGGGGGCGAAGCGCTATGCCGAGGAGCAACCGCTCCAGTGGCAGGCCGCCAGCGGTTCCTCCGAGGGCGCCATCGTCCTCGAGCCCGCCAATACGTATCAGGAGGTGCTCGGCTTCGGCGCCGCGTTTACCGACGCCTCCTGCACCATGTTCAACCAGCTTCCCGCCACCGGACGCGAACAGCTCTTCCACGAGTTTTTCCATCCGTCGGAGATGGGGTTCAGCGTGTGCCGGACCTGCGTTGGGTCGAGCGACTATTCGGCCAGTGTCTATAGCTTCGATGAGGGCGATGCCGATCCGGAGTTGCGGCGCTTCTCAATCGCTCACGACCGGGAGTACATCCTGCCCATGCTGCGCCTGGGCCGCCAGGTCAACCCGGGCCTGTTTCTGTTCAGCTCGCCCTGGAGCCCGCCCGGTTGGATGAAGACCGGCGGATCGATGCTGGGCGGCTCGATGCGCAAGGCGTCCTACGCCGTGTACGCGCGGTATCTGGCGAAGTTCCTCCAGGCTTACGCAGCCGAGGGCGTGACTATCGACGCCCTCACTTCGCAGAACGAGGTGGACACGGACCAGGACGGCAGGATGCCGGCGTGCCTGTGGGGCCAGGAATACGAGGTCGAGTTTGTCGCGCACCACCTGGGACCCGAGCTCGCGCGCAACAAGCTCCCAACCAAGATCTGGATTCTGGACCACAACTACAACCTGTGGGGCCGGGCGCTGTGCACGCTGGACGAGCCCGGCGTCAGCGAGTTCGTCGATGGCGTGGCGTGGCACGGGTACGGCGGAGGTCCGGCCGCGATGACGCGGGTGCACGAAGCGCATCCGGACAAGCACGCCTACTGGACCGAGGGCGGGCCGGACTACACCGATCCGGCCTACCTGACCGAGTGGACTAAGTGGTCGGCCATTTTCACCGGTATCTTGCGCAACTGGGCGCGGTGCATCGTGGGTTGGAACCTGGCGCTGGACGAGAAGGGCCGGCCGAACATCGGGCCGTTCCCCTGCGGCGGGCTGGTCACGATCAACTCCGGGACCAAGGAGATCACGCGCAGCGGGCAGTACTGGGCCTTCGCCCACTACTCGAAGGCGATCCGCCGGGGCGCGCGCCGCATCGGCTCCGAAGGAGTCATCGAGAACGTTTCGCACGCGGCGTTCGCCAACCCGGACGGGTCGACCGCGGTGGTGCTGACCAATGCAGGAGCGGAGCGGAAGGTGCGCCTCGAACTGGCGGGGCGGATGGCCGAGGTCGCGATGCCGGCGGACTCGATCGCGACGCTGACCTGGAGCTGAGGGGAAGGCGGGAGCCAAAGAAAAGGGGCACGCCGGAGCGCACCCCTTTTCGCCGCGTCAAAATAATTCGACCCTGAATTGGTAACTTCTTGGTCCCCTTCGCATCGGGGCGTTTCTATACTACCATATGCTGATGCGGCGTAACGCGGAGTTCGACATCCTTCAGGTCGGGCCCCTACGTTCGGTCCTGCTCTGGAGCGGACTGCAACGCACACTCCAGGGCCTGATGCTGATTGCCATTCTTTTCGAACCGGAAAAGTTCCTGATCTGTCTGCCTGCAATTCTGGCGGCCACGGTGCTGGTAGGCAGGGTGTGGTGCGGCATCTGCCCGCTGAGCCTGATCGGCGCGCTTCCGGAGTGGATCTCCGGCTCGAATCGCGATGTGCCGAGGTGGGCCGCCTCCGGCCTTCTTGGTGTGGCGCTCTACGGGATGCTGCTCCTCCGGCCGCCCGCCCCGCGCTTCCTGGTGGGACTGGCAATCGCCACGGTGCTCGTCTCAGGCCTGTTTCGCGCGCGGGCGTTCTGCCGGACGTTGTGCCCGGTATCGGAGCTGCTGGCAACGTACGGGCGCGGCGGAATGATCTCGATCCGTCCCGCTTCGGCAGAAGTCCGATCCACCTGCCCGGCGGCTCTCCAACCGGCGGCGTTGAACGATAGCCGCGACTGCAAGTTCTGCATGTCCTGCGTGCAGCAGGGTGGAATGAAGGTGCTGCTGCGGTGGCCGTTCTCGCCAGCGGATGCGCGGCGGGCGATTTCGTCGTGGCCCACGGCGCTGTTCGTCGGGTTGACCACCGCGGCCCTGCTGTGGCGGCGCACGGGAGACGCACGGCTGGCGATTGCCGTCTGGCCTGCCGTAGCGATGGTTGCCTGGGCCCTTGGCGGCGGCAGGACTCCATGGGACGCGTTCCGGCGGCTGGCGCTGCCTGGCTCGGTGATTCTCATTGCGGCGCACCTGGCGGGATTCCTGCCCCTCGCGGGGGCCATCGCGCTGCTTATCGTTTCGGTGTTCCTGGCGGTTTCGGAATCCCTCAAGGCTGGCTTGCAGGCAGACCTGGCGATGATAGGCTCTTTGCAGTTTCTTGTGGCGGCGTTTGCGTATTCGCTGACGTGGCCGAGGTGAACTGAGCCGCCCCGCATCCCCCGATGAACGCGGATGTGCGGGCGTCCGCGTTCATCGGGGGCCGGCCTTACCGGCGGGCTACGCTGACTTTCGGCGTGGCGAGGTAGCCCACCACCTCGTCTTTCTTGACTTCGTTCACCACGATCTCGTAGGGCTGGCGGTTGCGCGCAACATAGAACTGCACCGGCTCGTTGATGGTGCGGTCTCTCTTCTCCACGACCTTGTCGTCGGCAACCACGCTGATCGTGAATCGGTTCCGCTTGGGATCCGTCTTCCGGACCGAGACGCTGATGTCGCCGACCTTGGCCGGCGCGCGGTTCTTGCGGATATCGAACTCGAAGTAGTTACGCTCTCCAAGGGTTCGCAGCTCGGCCAGTCCGCTGGAGTTGGTGGCTACCAGGCCGCTCATGACACCCATATCTCCCATGACCCTCTTGAGGTCGGAGCCGGTCGCCTCGAGCCTCGATTGAGTGGAAGCGACGTCGGCTTTCACATTGGTGACATCGCCGCTGACCTGGTCGAGTTTCGAACTGGTCGTGGTGGTGGCGTCTTTGAGGTCGGCCAACTGGCCGGCCACCTGTTGCCGCTGTTGCTGCTCAGCCTCGAGCCGGGCCCCCAGGGTGGTGGCGACTCTGGCGGAGCTGCGGTGCGCTTCCGAACGGGCTTGATCGAGGGCGGCGGCGAGCGACTTCTGCGCCTCCGCGGAGAGCGCTTCGATCCGCTGGCGGCTGTCCGCGAGCGCGGTTGCGTTCTGGTCTGCCCTGGCGCTCTCGACCCTCAGGGCGTCCTGGAGCTGCGCCGTGGTCTGATGGAGCCGCTCGGTCGCGAAAGCGAAGTACACACAGGCGGCCAGCGACAGCAGGATCGCTGCGTACCAGGCCGGGTGCAGAGGCGCTCGCGTGTATCTCACTGGAACTTCAGGCGAGTCATCGGGCACATTGATAGACATGGTTCTCCCTCTCTTTGGCGGTCGGTTACCGCGTGTAACTGCGTCGTCAGGTCTGACGCGTTGACAGGGTAAAAGCAGCTTTTATGCCAAATCCGAAAGGGGCTGATAACACGCTTGTTACGCCTGCGCGCGCCAGAGGGCTCGCGCAGATACGAGCACTTATTACCCGGCCGATTCTATTCGATCTGCTCCTGAGGCCGGTATCCCTTCGCGATCAACACCTGCCGGGCGGCCTCGGCCGCTTCGGGCGCGACATAGAAGAACGCACCCACGCGCTCGCTGCGGAAAACGACTCCGCCCCTGTAAGTGTCGGGCTCTACCAGGTAATCGACCCCTGCCTCGGTCAGCAATGACTCGAGCGCCAGCGCCTCTTTCAGTTTCCGGGCGACGTAGATGAGAGTCGGCTCGACGTCGCCGAAATCGTCAGGTTCTTTGCGCACTGTTGGACAGTATAGCGAGCCGCCGCTGGCGGCCGCCCGTCGCTCGTCGCCCGTCGTCCGTCGAAAGACTCCGAGTGCGAGTTGTGTCGCTCCGCGCCCCGGGTCTGGCCACGATGCGAAGCCGGGAAAGCCCAGGGGGGATCGACGGGCGACGGGCGACGCGCGACGGGCGTCTTGTTGCAGTACACTGTCCACAGCGGAGGTGAGCCATGATTCCGCTGTCGAAGATTCTGCTGCCGGTGGACTTTTCCGAACGCTGCCTGTGGGCCGCCCACCATGCGGCGTCGCTGGCATCCCGTTTTCAGGCTGAGATCGCGATGGTCCACGTGGTCGAGCCGCTGCGCTACGACTTCGGCGAGATGGAGTTCGCGGGCGGCGTGGCCAATGAGGTAATGCAAGGCCGCGTTGCGCAGGCGCGTCAGAGCCTGGAGACGTTTCTGGCGCCCGAGTTGGCCGGCGTGCGCGTCAACCGGGTGCTGCTCGAAGGCGACCCGGCGCGGTGCATCGTGAGTTTCGCACACGAACAGCAGGCCGGGCTGATCACCATGCCGACGCACGGATACGGCCCGTTTCGGCGCTTCATTCTGGGATCGGTGACCGCCAAAGTGCTGCACGACGCGGACTGCCCGGTGCTGACGGGCGTGCACCTGGAGGGGACGCCGGAGCTGGAATCCATCGCCTTCCGGACCATCCTGTGCGCGGTGGACCTGGGACCGCAGAGCCGCAAGACCCTGTGCTGGGCGGCGCAGATGGCGGCCGAATTCGGCGCCCGGCTGCTGCTGGCGCACGCGAACCCCGCGATCGAGGCGCGGCCCGGCGACTACTTCGACAAGGGCCTGACCAGCGAGCTGGCGACGGCCGCGCGAGAGGAACTGGCGCGGCTCCTCGAGGACATGCACGCCGAGGCGGAAACGATCGTGGAGGGCGGCGATCCTCCCCAGGTCATCTGCCGGGTAGCCGCCGAGCGGAAGGCGGACCTGCTGGTGATCGGCCGCGGATCGGCGGCCGGCCTTTTCGGCCGCCTTCGCACGAACGCATACGCGATTATCCGACAGAGTCCTTGCGCGGTGGTTAGTGTGTAGGAACGCGCTCGTCGCTTGTCGCTCGTCGCTCGTCGATTACGTCTGGAGTGCGGCTCGCCTGTGGTAGTGGAGGAAGGACGAGGTTTTGCGGATGACGGCATCCAGGGCCTCGTGGCGGTTGGGCGGTACGGCGTACCCCAGCTGAGCCGCAACCTCGAATAGCGTGTCGAGTTCGTAGAGGGAACCAAGCGCGACTTGCACCAGTCTGGCGGTATCCGCATGGGAATGTCTGCCTACCGCTTCGGCTATGTTTGCGGGGACCGATACGGCGGCGCGTTGCACCTGGGCTGCGAGGCCGTAGGTTTCTTGTTTGGGCCAGGTGCGGGTCACCTCGTAGGCGCTCTTGACCAACTGGATGCCGAGCTTCCAGATGTCGAGGTTTCGGACGGTATCGGGAGCAGCCGCCACACTGAAGCAGTGCCTGCGAGCGGGAGACTCTCTCAAGCGATCGACGGGCGACGAGCGACGAGCCTTCTCACGCGTAGCCGAGAGTGCGGGCTGCAGCCGAGAGTTCTTCGCGGAACTTAGGCTCCGCGATAGAGATCAGGGCTGCGGCTCTTTGGCGAAGGTTCTTTCCGTGTAAGTAGGCTACTCCGAATTCAGTAACTACGTAGTGCACGTCGCCGCGCGATGTTACTACTCCGGCTCCGGGTTTTAGCGTGTGAGTAATGCGGGAGATAGTTTCGTTTTTGGCGGTGGCGGGCAGGGCGATGATGGGGACTCCGCCCTTCGAGCGCGCGGCGCCGCGGATGAAATCCACCTGGCCTCCGATGCCGCTGTAGGGCAGGTTGCCGACCGAATCGGCGCAGACCTGGCCGGTCAGATCCACCTCCAGCGCCGAGTTGATGGACACCATGCGGTCGTTCTGCGAGATGACGAACGGATCGTTGGTGTAAGCGGTGGGGTGGAACTCGAAGATGGGGTTGTTGTCGATGAACTTGAAAAGCCGGCGGGTCCCGAGCACAAAGGCCGTGATCACCTTGTGCGGGTGGATGGTCTTGCGCTCGTTGTTCACTACACCAAGCTCGATCAGGTCGATCAGCTCGTCGGAAATCATTTCGCTGTGAACGCCCAGGTCCTTGTGGTCGCGCAGCGCCAGCAGCACCGCTTCGGGAATGCCGCCGATGCCCGTCTGGAGCACCGCGCCGTCGGGGATGAGCCCGGCCACGTGGGCCGCGATGGCATGATGGACGGGCGTGATCAGGCACTTTTTGTATTCGGCCAACGGGTGCGAGGCCTCGACGATGGCGTGCGCCTTGCTCACGTGAATGAACGTGTCTCCGAGCGTGCGGGGCGTCCGATCGTTGACTTCCACGATGAGATGGCGGGCGCAGTTTGCGCCGGTGAGGGTGACGTCGACGCCGGCGCCCAGGCTCATGTAGCCGTAGTCGTCGGGCGGGGTGCACTGGATCAGAGCCACGTCGATGGGGATGACGCCGGTCTGGAACAGGCTCTCGATTTCGTGGAGGAAGATGGGGATGTAATCGGCGCGGCCCTGCTGGACGGCGCGGCGGACGTTGGCGCCGATGAACATGGCACAGTGGCGGAAAATGCCCTCGTACTGCGGCAGTGTGTAGTCGGCCGTGCCCATGGTCGCCATGTGGAAGATTTCGACGTTGCGAAGCTCGGAAGAGCGGCCCAGTAGAGCCGCGATCAGCGCCTCGGGTTCCGAGCAACCCTGGTGAACCAGGACGCGGTCGCCGGACTTGACGGCCTGTAGGGCTTCGTCGGCTGTGCGGATCTTGGAACGGTAGCTCTCGATCCAGTACATGGCTCAGGCCCCCTCGGTCAGAATGTCGGCTAGCGGCCGGTACTCGGCCTTCCAGGCAACTGCGAGCCGGCGGTGCACGCACTGGCCGTGGTAGGTGTAGACGCCACGAGCAAGCTGCGGGCACTTGCGGAAGGCGTCATCAATACCCAATTCGCCGAGGCGGAGCAGGTAAGGCATGACCGCGTGGGCCAGGGCGATGCTGGCGCTGCGGCCGATGTCGGCAGTCAGGTTGGGGACGCAGTAGTGCACCACCCCGTGGTAGACGAAAGTCGGGTCGGCGATGGTGGTGGGGCGGCTGGTTTCGATGCATCCGCCTTGATCGATGGACACGTCGATGACCACCGAGCCGCGTTGCATAGCTTCCACCATCTTTTTGGTCACGACGTGCGGGGTCCGAACGCCGGGGACCAGGATGGCTCCGATGACCACGTCGGCCGACGACACCGCGGCAGCGATGGAATCGGGATCGGCAAGCGCGGTGGAGATATTGGGAACGTGATCGACCAGGTCGCGCAGCTTTTCGGCGTCGGTATCGAGGATGGTGACGCGCGCGCCGGAAGCGGTGGCGGCGCGGGCGGCGCGGGCGCCCACAACACCGGCGCCCAGAATCACCACATGCGCCGGGGGAATGCCGGGAGTGCCGCCCAGCAGAATGCCGCGGCCTCCCGAACTGGAGCGCAGAAGGTGCGCCGCCAGGGGAATCGCCGTGCGGCCGCACAGTTCGCTGGCGGCGGCCAGCACAGGGTGGCGGCCATCGGCGGTCTCGATGATCTCGCAGCCGATGGAGGTGATCTGGCGTTCGAGCAAGCGCTCGAAGACGGCCTTCCCGGCGACGGCCATGTGATAGAAGGCCATGATGGCGGTGCCCGGCCGGCAGAGGTCCAGCTCGCGCGTGGTGGGGACGGAGATGCGGGCGATCAGGTCCGAGCGGGCGATGACGTCGGCCTGCGAGTAGCCGATGCTGGCGCCGGCGCGGATGAATTCATCGTCGCGGAACATGGCGCCGTCGGCGGCGCCTTGCTCGACCCAGACCACATTGCCGCGCTCGACGAGCTGGCGGACGACGGGCGGGGTCAGGGCGACGCGCCGGTCATGGGGATCTTTTTCGCGCAGGACTCCGATGTTCATGCCGGGGGCTAGTATAGCGCGCGCTGGCAGGCAGCTGTCAGCCATCAGCTGTCAGCCCTCAGCCGTTGGACAGCGCACTGGCGCACGAATCTTGCCGTTCCGCAGCGGGTCATGACGGGCCTCGTTTTCCGGATGAGTCTATGTGCTGGGTTGGCGAGACCGTGGTGTCCGCTGGTGGGATTAGGTTCGTTTGGTCGGGCGTGGTTTCGGCCGGCGGGGGCAGGGCTGGGAATGGGGTAACCGGGGGCGTGCAGGCGCGGAGGAGGAGGAGATTGTGGAGTCCGCGCTGGTACATGAGATGGAGGCGGGTTTCGTAGCGGTGGAGGAGGCCGAGATCGGGAGAAGAGGTCAGGTTGCCGAAAGCGGCGGCGAGGCGGCCAACCTCGTCAGCCGACGCGTCGGTCTGTTTGGCCAAGGCGTCCTCGAAGATGCGTTTCTCGATAGCCCAGGCGCGGCGCATACGCCAATAGGCGGCTGCCATTTCCTCGATCAACCCGAACTCGACGCCGTCGACGGGCCCGAAGCGCTCCAGATGCTGGGCGAGAAGGGATTCGAAACCGGCGCAAGACTCGTTTTGGAGGACGATGCAATCGGCGAGGAGGCCGTGGCGAAGCGAGTTGAGGGAGGCACGGCGTTTGCCCTCGGGGGTCTTGGGGCCTCTGGAGAGGGCTCCGTTGGCACGGGAAGCTCGGATTCTTCGTAGTGAGGACATAGTACTCCGCTTGCATTATAGACCGGGAGGGAGAGGGGTTTGGGGGGAAGTCGTTTGGATTCAACACGGGAAGCGTGTGATCGGGAAAAGCTAGGGGGGCCACGGATGAACACGGATGCACACGGATGGAAAAGCAAACGCTTGGGGATAGGTCCGCACGACGTTCACATTCGTGCTTCATGCGCTCTTCCGCGAGGGCTAACCCGCACCGCGGACGCCACGTCGCATGCTCGGCGAACACATCCGTCCCCGGGCCGCCGCACTCAACATGTCCAAAACGGCCCGGACCGCGCCGGATTCGATTGTGGCGACCGACAGGTGTCCTACCGGAGGGAACGTCCGTGAGAGGCTCGGCCACAGACCAGCCCTATGCTGCCGTGTCAGCCGGTCACCACGTCGCCGTTGTGCACGTCCGGATGATGACTCGAGGCGAAAGATTCAGGGGCGAGGCGTGGTAGGGCGTGCGTGTCGCCTGCCGACAAACAGCCCACCCAATCGGCCACCCACCGGCGCATTTGTGGTATCTAGATCGAGGCTTTTGCCGAAATATCTCGTTCTTAATCCGGAAGTTGAGTGCTCAGGTCTGCTCGCGTCCTAGCCCGACTTTCGCAGTTGGGGGCCCGAGCGACACCTAAGCCATTAAGAATCAGTGCAGGCGATCAAAAGGTCTTCACCACAAACCCGGGCTATCGACCAGCCTCGGCGACCGCTCGGAGGGCGGGTTCCGCGGTGATCCGCGGAGGTGGTTGCGCGGGCAGCTCGAGCTTGAGCTTGTCGAGGACCAACTGGGCATCTCTCTCCGGCTGCGTGTAGCGGGGGAGAATCAGCCAGCGTCCGTCGACGGTGGGAATGTACACGTCGATCATCTGAATGTTCGCCAGCGCGCCCATCACGGCCGCTGGCGTCAGCCCCGGCGCGTGAATCATGAGCCGGTTCTTCAACGTCACTTGAAGACAGTAGGCCAGGAAGGCGACCAAGATGTGAGCGTCGGCGCGATGCTCCAGTTGATGCCGGATGGGCCGAATCCCGAGCTCGCTTTTCAGGCTTCGAAAAACGGATTCGATCTGGGTCAGTTGCACGTAGCGCGACCACAACACCGTGGGGTCGCCGCCGGCCAGGTTGGAGCGCAGTAAGTAGTGTCCGTCGCGCAACTCCGCCTCTTTGAGCTTGACCTTGTCCACGTGGAATCGAAAGGTCTCCCGCGTCACCGGCTGCCGGGACTCCGGCAGTTGGATCTTCACGAAGCCGAAGGCGCGGCCCGCCTCGGTCTTGGCGGCGCCGATCCGCAGCAACAACTGATCGCGCGCCGGCAGGCTGCGCCGCATGGCGCGAAGTTTTCGCAGCAGCCGCGCCAGCCTCTTGCGCCGCATGGCGACCTCTTTGGCCTGGCGGCCCTCGCTCTTGGCCAGCACGTAAAGCTCGCCGTCCTGCTCGAACAGTTTCACCTCGACCGAGTCGCGAACCTTCTGCCAGGGCAAATCCAGCCACTTCTTCTCGTGCTGCTTGATCTTGCTCTTGGACGTTCCCACCAGGTAGTAGACCGTGCGCGCCGGGTCGCGCATCTCGGCCAGAATCGCCTCGGTCGGGATGCCCCGGTCCATGACCCACATCCGCTTCGCCTTCCCGTAGGTCTTCTCGATTTTGTCGAGGAACCCTCGCAGTGTGGTGCAGTCGGTGGTGTTGCCGTCCATCACTTCGTAGGCCAGTGGGAAGCCGTCGGTGGTCACCACCAGCGCCACCACTACCTGCAAGCAATCCGGCCGGCCGTCGCGGCTGTAGCCGCGCTTAGCCTTGGGGTTCTCTTCCATGGCGCCTTCGAAATACGTGCTCGTCAAATCGTAGAGCAGCACTTCGAAGTCGGCTTGAAACAGGTCCGCCCACTTTTGTCTCAACCACACGAACAGATCCTGCTTGTGCTCCAGCACCCGGTCCAGACAACGATACAGCCGGTCCTTTTCGGCGGCCGCATAGTCGACGTTCAGTAACTCGTCCATGGCGGTGGAAAGAAACCACTGCCGATGCACACGCCACTCGCTGGCCGGATCGAGCAGATGGTTCACCACCAGCAGTTCCAGCACCTTCTCCCATCTCACGGCCTCGCGGCCGTCCGGCAAGCGCCGCTGCCAAAACTCGTCGAGTCCCAGTTGACGCCAGATTTCGCAAGCCAGCCAGCAGTTGCCGAACAGGCGCGGCCGCCGCAGTTCCAGTCCGCTCAGCCTCACCTGCAGGCTGTCGACGGCATCTTCGGGAATCTCGCGATCGTCGGGGAACAGGCTGAGGTTGCGAGAACGCTGCTGCTGCTCGTCGAAGACCTCGAGGGTCTTGCGCCAGGCGGCTTGCTGAGAGTCGTTCACTTCACCCAGGTAGAGGACCGTGCGTTGCGCCGTCTTGCCCGAAGACAGTCGCCGGTTTTCCACCACGCTAAAGTAGCGGTGATCCTTGCCGTCCTTCCTGCGGTTGGTGCGGCGCAAGAACATGGAAGCAGCAGAATGCCAGAAAAAGGTCCGAAGTGGAAGAGGGTAGGTCTTCACCACAGCGGTTTTGAGATTCTCGGATTGCAGGCAAAAGGCTTAGGGCCGGCTGAACCGGAAAAACGGGCCTGAACTGCGAAAGTCGGGCTAGGGCCAATACTGTTCACTTAATGATCCTGATCCGCTTGGAAACGTCGACACGGCGCGTGCGTTGGCGCTTCCGCGGGCGTAGCGGATAGTTGCTCATCTTGCGTTTCACCCCGCGAGGGTTGACCCGATTGCGGCTGGATGAGACACGCTCTTGCAGGATCTCGTCCAGGATCGCTTCATGCAGGGTTTTCCTCTGCCGAGGGGGGAACAGCGACATAGCGGGCCATGCGTCGCTGGACCACCCGCACAGAATGCAGGAAGGAGAGCCGGTCGGCATCTTCATCGGCCCGCAGGGCGGCTTCGTGCATCAAGCCGCGGATCGCAAAGTGCGCCATGAGCAGGCCCCAGAACTCCTGCTCCACCAACTCTGGCGTTTTGCTGCGCAGCACGATCTGGGCTCCGCGCAGGTGGGTCTTGAGTTCATCCAAAGCGGTCTCGATTTCCCAGCGCTCATGATAGAGCGCCGCCAGTTCTTTGGCGGGAGCTTGGAGGGGGTCGAGGACGGTAGTAACCAATCGGTAGATCGGTTCGGCCCCCGGGACGTCCTTGAGGCGATAATCGATCACGCGGACTGCGATCCCCCGGCGCTGGTTTCGGCGGTCCGAAGTCGAGCTGTAAAAGCGACTCAGATAGGAGCCGTCGGGCAGGCGCCGGTCGACATCCAGACGAGCATTCTGGCGGACGCGCCACAGCAAATCCGCTCCGGTATGCGCCGCCGTCCGCCAGAGTTTGTAGCCGGGGAAGAAGCGGTCCGCTAGGCACAACATCCCTTTGCTGAGCGCGGGCACGACGTCCTGAGCCAGCGTGATCTCATCGGTAGCGTATTTGCTCATGCGCGCGGCCCACAACACGTGGGTTCCGTTCTCCAGCAGCGCCACGAAGCGAAGTTTGGGGAAAGCGCTGGAGCCGCGACTGGCGCCGGGACGCCCGAAGGCTTTATCGTTGGCGGCGGTATCGGCGGTGTCCAACGTGCTGCCGTCCAAGCTGATCAATCGCCAGTCGCGATACCAGGCGCCCTTGGTCCGCCTCTCCGCGATGGGGACCACGATGGCCTCATATAGCTTCTTCAAAGGTCCCGGCCCCAGGCGGCTTCGGGCTTGCGAGATGCCGGACTTGCCCGCCACCTTCACGGTAGCCGAGGGGTCCAGCAACCATTGCACTCCCTCCAGCAGACAGCGCAGCACCTCGCGATAAGAGGAGCGCATATACAGCGCCAACGCGATTACGTAGTACACCACCACGTGGGCCGGCAAGTCGCGCTCGCGTACGCTGGCGCGATCGGTTTGCCTGAGAGCCTCGCGGACTTTTTCGGCAGGGAAGAACTTCGCGATGACGCCGAGGCTGATGTAGTCGGTAATGCGGCTCCCGGCGGGTAAGGACGCAACGGTACGGGCCATTCCTGGGGCCTCCCGCCCCAAACAGAATAGCATAGAAATGTTTGTTAAGTGAACAGTATTGGGGCTAGGGCGAGACCGTGTTCGCGGGAGCGCAGACTCTCAAGCGGACCAACCGAAAAAAGAGACGTCTCACGTGTTCCAGGCTGCGTTCCCGAGGCCACCCAGTCTCCGCGCTCAGTTCGGCAACCACTTTCCCGATGTTGTTCTCCCCGTTAAATCGGTTGAATATCGCCAGGTTCGCCTCGACGCACGGAAACAGCGCCACGATCTCGCTCGCGCCCGCCAATTGTGCCGAAACCTGTTCCTTTTCCGGAATGATCCGGACGCCGGGGATGATCCGCGGGATCAGCGCGGCCAAGGCCTCTGGCGGGAGGTCAGGCAGTTCCGCGAGCTTCACATTGGGCTTGCCGCCGAGTTCTTCAAACCACGCCATGGTCTCTCTCGCGAAGTTTCTGAAGAACAAACGCCTGTCGTCGATCGGTTTCGGTTGTTTCATCCGGCATCCTCTTTTAGTTGCCTGAGCATCTCGCCGAGGAACCAGGAACCGTCGGCGGTCAGCGAGAAGCCATTCCCGGTCGGGTCGATCAGCCCGCTCTCGCTCCACCGCGCCGCGAGCCCTGCGCCATTCGGTCGTCCGAGCAAATCGGCCGGCAGCGAGCCCGCCATCAGAGCTGTTACCACGGGCCTGACCCTCCGCTCCAGGGCGTTCTCCCTGACTCCGCCCTCCAGCATAGGGGCCCCGCCGCCTTCGACATACTCACGGTACTCGGGATGGCGATAGTGATAGTCGCCGAATACCCCGTCGGCGGTGGGCCCCAGAGCCAGCAGATCCTCTCCACGCACCATGTGCGTGTAATACAGATTCGCGTCCCGTGGACGCGCGTAATGAACAAAGTGATTCTTGCGATAAGCAGCGCCGGTCAGAAACTCGTCCGCGGCGAGGAACAGCGCGTAATCCCGCGCCGCATCCTGGGCGGTGATGCCCTGGCGCTCCAGGAACTTCCGGTTCCGGTCCGAGATCTGCAACTGGTAAAGCGAAAACCCGTCTACCCCCAGCGCCGCCAGGCGTTCCAGGCTTCGGAGAAGGCCCGCCCGTGTCTGGCCGGGCAACCCGTACACCACGTCTACCGACACCACGAAGCCGAATCCCAGCGCCCGCGCGACTTTGTCCTCCACCGCCTGTGCCGGTTCGCGCCGCCCGATCGCCCGGCGCACCGGATCCTCCAGCGTCTGCACTCCGACGTGGAGCCGCGTGAATCCCCAGTCGCGTAGTTGCGCCAGGTATCTGTCGTTGAGCGGGCTGCTGGTGGATTCCAGCGCCCACTCGGTCCGCGGAGTCACGCCGAGACAAGCGCGGCAGGCCTCCAGAATTCGAGCGAATATCGCGTCGCTCAGAAAACTCGGGGTGCCGCCGCCAAAGTGGATCGTGGTCACCGGGCGCCGGCTCAACGCGCCCAAACCCGCCCAGGCCGCCATCTCCGCCAGCAGCGCCGCCCCGAACTCCTCCTGCCGATCCTGGCTGCGCGGCCCCAGCGGCAGCGAGTGGCAGTCGCAGAACGCGCAACGCCGGTCGCAGAAGGGCACGTGGACGTACACCGAAATGGGGCCGCTCTCCTGCGACGTCGAGAGGATCTCGCGCAGCCGCCGCCATGCCTCCGCCCCGCTGTCGTCATAACCACGCTCCGCCCAAACCGGCGGCGGCAGACTCCGCGGCCCAAGCGGGTAGGGCGTGCCCGCGGTTTCCAGAATCCATTCCTCGGCCAGCCTCCGCTGAATCAGGCAGCGGAAGGACGGAGTCTGCACCGCGGCGTCTCTCACTGTGCAGCGCTCCGGACACTCCCGCGCGCAGTGGCAGACGTTCACGCAGTCGAGACAGGCCCCAGGCAACTCCAGCGCTTTCCGCCGGTGGTCCGCGATCCTCTCCGCGTCCAGAATGTACTCGCCTCGAGCTTCGTCCCATCGCCCGACGGCCATTCCCGCGGCATCCGCGGCTCGCCCATCCGTGCAGAAGAAGCACGCCGTCGCCGTGCCGTCCGGCAGCAGGTGCAACGCGTCCCGCAAGACGTCGCAGAACGGACCGTGTATCTCGTCCAGGCGGGACCCGGAGACGGTCAGATCGCACCCACGCGCTTGCGCCTCGCGCTGCGCCTCCAGAAAATGATCGACAAACCACTGCGCCTGCTCCGGCGCGAAAGCCGCCCTACGGTAGACCGGCTCGAAGCGCATTTCCATCGCGCCGAGGGCCTCGTGCAAGTACGTCACGATCTCGGTTTGACGCTCGACTGTCTCCGGAGTGATGGTGGTGCGCACTACAAAGCGGCCCCCCGCTTGGCGCAGCGCTCGCGCCGTGCGCAGAACGTGCTCCGATGTGGGCCCGCCCCCCACTAGCGGACGCTGCCGGTCCTGTATGTGCGGCGGCCCGTCGCAAGAAATCTCGACCAGGTCCAACTCGCGCCCCAGCCACGCGGCCCGCTCTTCGCTCATCACACCGTTGGTCGCCAGAAACCCGGACCAGCCCACGCCGGCCTCGGCAGCGATCGCCCTGGTTCCCTCCGTCAGACGAGTCACCGATTCGCAATCGAGCGTCGGCTCGCCGCCGCCGTGCAGCACCAAGTGGAACGGCTTGCTCTTCTCTGCGCAACACCGCGCCACCAGCCTCGCCGCCCCCAGCGCGGCCCTCTCGTTGATTCGTCCGGATGCCGCCCCACCGCGTTCCGCCGCCGCGTAGCAGTAGCCGCAAGCCAGATTGCACCGGTTGTTGAGATAGAGGGTGAGGCACTCGGGAGCGAACGGAGCATCAGCCAGCCTCAGCCACGCCGCCCGCGCCTCCCCCGCGCAGCGCGCCAGTTCCTCGGAAGAGGCCGTGGCCACGTGCCCCGGTGCATAAAAGACGCTGGAACCCCCGCGCCTCAATCGGAACAACGGCAGCGCGGGGTCCAGACGTTCTGTTGTCAATTCGGATACCAGTAGTGGTCCCCGCAGCTCTGGTAGCTCTGGCAGGAGCAAGAGTCACTCACGCAGGTGCAGCCGACGCTGCCTGGCACGCAGTTGCAAGTGCACACCGCGCCCGCCGGCAAAGGCGAGCCGCAGGGCACGGTATAGCTGACCTCGTCCTTCACGTAGACGGAGCCGCTCACTGTGTCCTTACTCACCGCGGGATCCATCAGGCAAACGGGAATGAGTTTGCCGTCCGGCAACGACCACAAGTTGATGGCGCCCGAAGCCATGAAGCTTCCGTCCGGGCTGATCGCGACCGGCCAGGAACCCCCGCTGAGGGTTCTCAGCAGCGCCCCGCTCGGCAGCGACCACAGCTTGCTGTTCCCGTCCTGGCTGCCCGAGGCCAGCAACCTCCCGTCCGGGCTGAAGGCGACCGAGTACACCCAGTTGGTATGCCCCGTAAGGGTCTTCAGCAGAGCCCCATCCGGCAGCGACCACAATTTAACAGTGGCGTCCTGGCTGCCCGAGGCCAGCAACCGGCCGTCTTGACTGATCGCGACCGAGCGCACCCTCGACGTGTGGCCGGTGAGGGTCTTCAGCAGCGCCCCGCTCGGCAGCGACCACAGCTTGATGCTGTTGTCCTCGCCTCCCGTAGCCATCACGCTCCCGTCCGAACTGATGGCGATCTGGAATACCGTCCCCGAATGCCCGGTCAGGGTGTTGAGCAGCGCCCCGTCCGGCAGCGACCAGAGCTTGATCGTGCTGTCTCCGCTACCCGAGACCAGCAGCAGACCGTCAGGGCTGATGGCCACCGAAGCCACGTAGTCCGAATGCCCGGTGAGGGTCTTCTGCGCAACGCCATCCGGGAACGACCACAGCGTGACAGTGCCTGAGCTGTTGCCGCAGCCCGAGGCCAGCAACCGGCCGTCCGGGCTGAGGGCGATCGTGCACGCAGCGGTCGGGTCTCTGATGGTTTTCAGCAGTGCTCCGTCCGGCAGCGACCACAGCTTGATGCCATCGCCCAGAGAGCTTAGCGACACGAGCAGCCGGCCGTCCCGCCCGATAATGAGGGCCTTGGCGCCCAAGCTGTGCGCCGCCGCACCCGTGGCGCAACTCGCCGCCTCGGCGCGCCTGGGAGCGACCGCCGCTGCGGCCGCGGCGGCGCTGAACAGACTCCTCCGGCTCAGCGTCCAGCCCGACCGGCCGCGCCCGATCGCGTAAACCTCCGGCTGCGCTTCCGTTTGGCCGCCAGATTTGTTGGCGTCCGACCCTTCGCCAGGCTCTAGTGGTTTCATGACATTTCTCTAGTTCGGGTACCAGTAGTGATCCCCGCAACTGTAATAGCTCACGCACGAACAGCTCGAATCGCTCACGCACGAGCAGCCCGAGTCGCTCACGCAGGAGCAACCGCCTCCGCTTCCTGGCACGCAGTTGCAGGTGCAGACCGCGCCCGCCGGAATAGGCGACCCGCACGGCAGGGTGTAGGTAACACCGTCTCTGGTATACGTGGTGCCATTCACGTTCGAACTGCTCGCCGCCGGGTCCATCAGGCACAGCGGAAGCAGCCTGCCCTCAGGCATCGACCAGAGCTTGATGGTCTTGTCCGAACTTCCCGAGATCAGCAGCCCTCCATCCGGGCTGAAGACCACCGAGTTCACCGTGTTCGAATGTCCCGTCAAGGTCTTCATCAGCGTCCCGTCTACCAGCGACCACAGCTTGATATTGGCATCGGAACTTCCCGTTGCCAGCACGCGCCAGTCCGGGCTGATGGCAACCGTATACACGGCGGAGGAATGTGCGGTAAAGGTCCTCAGCAGTGCCCCGTCCGGCAGCGACCAAAGCCTGATGCTTCCGTCCGAGCCCCCCGAGGCCAGCAGGTGCCCATCCGAGCGGATCGCAGCGGTGTATATGTAACTGGTGTGTCCCGTGAGGCTCTTCAACAGACCCCCATCCGGCAGCGACCACAGCCCGATCGTACGATCGTCGCTCGCCGAAGCCAGCATCTTCCCGTCCGCGCTGATGGTTATCCCGCGGACCCAATCGGTGTGCCCAGTTAGGGTCTTGACCAGCACCCCGTCCGGCAGCGACCAGAGCTTGATGCTTCGGTCCCAACTGCTTGAGGCCAGCAGCCGCCCGTCCGGGCTGATGGCAAGCGAGCACACGACTAGAGAATGTCCCAAGAGCGTGCTCCGCAGCACCCCGTCCGGCAGAGACCAGAGCTTCACGGTGTCATCGCTGCTTCCCGAAGCGAGCAGACTCCCGTCCGGGCTGATGGCCAGCGAATACACCGTACCCGTATGCCCCGTGAGGGTCTTCAGCAGAGCCCCGTCCGGCAGGGACCACACCTTCACCTCGTTGTCGCTGCTCCCCGAGGCCAGTAGCCGGCCGTCCGTGCTGATGGCGATCCTGTAAACCTCGCTGGTGTGGGGCAGCGCACCACCGCCGCATACCGCCGCGTCGGCGCGCTTTGGAGCGACTGCTGCGGCGGCCGCGGCAGCACTGAACAGACTTCTACGGCTCAAGGTCCAGCCCGACCGCCCGCGATTGATGGCGTACACCTCAGGCTTGGCCTTCACCCCATCGTCAGGTTTTTCCGGTTTCATGGCATGCACCCGTTCGTTTCCTCGAAGGAGCCTCAATTCGCGAATAGCAGCACTGGCTTCCGCCGGCCGAGTTGCTCACGCCGCGGTTCATGGCGTACACCTCCGACCGCTCCCGCTTCTCGCCGCCAGCCTTGTTGGCGTTCGCTCTGTCGTCAGGCTTTTCCGAAGTCATAACCTGGCTCTAATTCGGATACCAGTAGTGGTCCCCGCCCCCGCCCGCGGTTACGCATGAGCACCCTGTGCCCGGCACGCAGTTGCACGTACAGACTGCTCCGGACGGGAGGGGCGAACCGCAGGGCAGGGTATAGGTGCCGCCGTCCTTGGTGTACGTGGTGCCACTCACGCTGGGAGGGCTCTCCGCCGGATCCATCAGGCACACGGGAAGCTCGTTGCCGTCTGGCAGCGACCAGAGCTTGATGGTCCTATCTTCGCTCCCCGAAGCCAGCAGCCGCCCGTCCGGGCTAGTCGCAAGGGCATTGACCCAGTCGGTATGACTCGTGAGGGTTTTCAGAAGTGCCCCGTCCGGCAGCGACCAGAGTTTAATACTGTTGTCTGCACTCCCCGAGGCCAGTTGTCGCCCATCCGGGCTGATGGCAACCGACTCGACATAGTCGGAATGTCCGCCGAGGGTCTTCAGCAGCGCCCCGTCGGGCAGGGACCAGACCTTGATGGTGTAGTCGTAGCTAGCCGAGGCCAGCAGGTGGCCGTCCAGGCTGATGGCCACCGAGTACACAAACGAGGAATGTCCGCTGAGGGTCTTCACCAGCGCCCCGTCCGGCAGCGACCAGAGTTTAGCGCTGTTGTCTCCACTCCCCGAGGCCAGCAACCGCCCGTCCGGGCTGATGGCAACCGACTGCACAAACAGGGAATGCCCGGTGAGGGTCTTCAGTAGCGCTCCGTCCGGCAGCGACCAAAGCTTGATTGCCTGGTCGTTGCTACCCGAGGCCAGCAGTTGCCCGTCCGGGCTGATGGCAACCGAGTACACATAGGAGGAATGTCCGGTGAGGGTCTTCAGCAGCGCTCCATCCGGCAACGACCAGAGATTGATCGTTTTGTCCAAGCTCGCCGAGGCCAACAGGAGCCCGTCCGGGCTCATAGCCACCGAGCAGACAGTGCCGGAATGTCCAGAGAGTGTCTTCAGCAGCGCGCCATCGGGCAGCGACCAGAGTTTGACGGTGCCGTCCTCGCCCCCTGAAGCTAGCAGCCGACCGTCCGGACCGATAGCGACAGCCATAACGGTACTGGCGTGAGCAAACGCGCCCGTGACGCACGTCGCCGCCTGGGCTCCCTTGGGAGCGATTGCGGCCGCCGCGGCGGCCGCGCTGAACAGATTCCTCCGGCTGAGCGTCCAGCCGGAGCGGTCGCGGCTGATGGCGAACACCTCTGGCCGTGCTCCCGTTTGGCCGCTCGAACCGTCGCCAGATTTATCCGGTTTCACGACAGAGCTCCCCGCCTACGGTGCAAAATACCCGTTGATGTCCAGAATGACGTCCGTGGCGCCGGCCGCGAAGACACTCACCGACCCATTCGTCCCGGCGGGCACGATGGCCGCGTTGGCCACCACTCGGCCTGTAAACGAGTTCAACGTGGATACGAGCGGCTGGCCCTGGCCCGTGGGCCACATCGTAAGGTAAGGCAACGCCCCCTTGGGCACCACCGTGACGTTCAGCGAATACGCACGCGCGCTCGACGGGACTCCGCAACCGCTCGACGGGACAGGAAAATCGCGAGACTGTCCGCCGCCGATGCTCGGGCCCCCGAACGTGCTGCTCGTCCCCCGCGTGTCGGCGACCCGGCAGGGAGCAAGCGGGTAGAAGGATAGAGCCGCTGCCCCACCAGGCGTGCCGAAGTAGCCGTTCACGTCGAGGATCAGATCGGTCATGTCGGTGACGAACGCGCTGGCCGCGCCGGAACTGCCCGCGGGCAGGATGGCAGCGTTAGCCACCACCTGTCCGTCGAAGGCGTTCAGCGTGGATACCAACGGTCGGTCTTGGCCGGTCGGCCACAGCGTCAGATAAGAAAGGGGGCCTCGCGGCACCACTGTCGCATTTACCGAGTACGCTTGCGCCGCCGATGGGATCGAACACACGCTCGAGGGGAATGGGAAACTGCGGCTCAATCCTGCCGTCATGACGGGCCCGCCGAACGCGCCGGGTGCATACCGCGTATCAGCTACACGGCACGGCGGCAACGTGTAGAACGAATTGCCGCTTCCATCCGCGGTGAAGTACCCGTTGATGTCGACGATCACGTCCGTCTCGCCGCTGACGAACACGCTGATCGCCCCATTGGCGCCCGCGGGCACGATGGCCGCGTTGGCCACGATTCGCCCATCCCACGAATTCAGAGTGGAGGCCAGCGGCTGCGTTTGTCCCGCCGGCCACAGCGTCAGATATCCCAACGTTCCCGACGGCACCACCGTGACGTTTACCGAGTACGCCTGTGCCGACGGAGGAATGCCGCAGGCACTCTGTGGGATCGGGAAGGCTCGGCTCGACCCGCCTTCCAGTGTCGGCCCGCCAAATGTCGAGTCCGGATTGCGGGTGTCCAAAACCCGGCAGGGAGGAACCGGCACGAAGCGATTCGACCCGGACGCCGCCTCCCCAAGGCTTCGCACGCGGTAGTTCCACATGTCGGAGAAGGTGAGGTTGCCTACGGAATCCACCGCCATTCCCGATGGCGCGTTCAGTTGAGCCGAGGTCGCATTGGCGCCATCCCCCGAGTACCCCGCGGTGCCTCTGCCCGCGACCGTGCTGATCGTGCCGTTGGGCGAGATCTTTCGAATGCGGTGATTCAGACTGTCCGAGACGAACAGGTTGCCTTGCCAGTCAACGGCAATCCCCTTCGGAAATTTCAGGTTCGCCGTCGCAGCCGGCCCGCCGTCCAAGGCTGGCCCAAAACCGCCCCCGACCACCGTCGAGATCGTGCCGCTCGTCACTTTTCGAACCACATGGTTGTAGGAATCGGATAGGTACAGGTCACCCGCCGCGTTCACGGCGAGCGACTGGATCACCCCCAGCGACGCCTGCGTCGCCGGTCCGCCATCTCCGAACGGACCGTAGCTGCCGTTGCCCGCAACCGTCTGGATCTTCCAATCGGAGGTGACCTTCCGGATCCGGTAGTTCCAGCTGTCGGCGATGTAGATGTCGCCGGCCGCGTCTACCGTCACGGCGGATGGATAGCTCAGTTGCGCGCTTGTGGCCAGTCCGCCGTCCCCCGAAAAGCCGGCTGTGCCGGTACCCGCTACGAGCGAGAGGGCGCCGGCTGGCGACAGCTTGCGGATCACGTTGTTGCCCGTATCGGCAATATACAGGTTGCCCTGAGCATCCAGGGCCACGTCCCGCGGGAACGAGAACTGCGCGGCCGTCGGAGCTCCCCAGGAGTACCCCTCTACTCCCGTTCCGGCAACCGTCGTAATCACACCGTTGGCGATCTTGCGCACGCGGTGGTTCCGGGTGTCGGCGATGTAGGTGTTCCCCCGCGAGTCGATCGCCACGCCATACACGGTGTCGATCTGCGCGGAAGTCGCGAATCCGTTGTCGCCGGAATAACCGGGGATGCCGTCTCCCGCCGTGGTTGTTACGGTCTGACCATGACCGGGGCTCACGCTCAGAAGCACGGCAATCGTGAGGAATGGAAAAGTGGCGCTGGTGGCTAGCTTCATGGCTCTCCTCCCGACAGGCTCAAACCTGGCGCTGCGCCATTATACTCCAGGCACCTTGGTCACACTAATATCTTGTAGTCCTTTTAATGCCGACATCTGGCCAGTACGGTAGTACTCCCAGCACACTTTGCACTCGTGGCAGCGGCGGCCGCACAGAAGCGTATGCGCGTAGAACGCCTCGTCGATCTCGAGCGGCCCCAGCGGCAACGCGGGCCCGCCGCCGATCTCGGAAGGCCTCAGGGGGCTGTGGCGGACGTACGCGCCCAGGACTTTGCGGTAGGTCGGCGCTTCCCTCAGCGTCACGCGGCCGGCCAGCTTCCAGTCGTCCACGACGCCGTTGAAGAGGTGCAGGTGCTGCGGCAGCACCCACGCGCCCGTCAGCCGCATCCAGGGCTCGCGCTCGAGCAACTCGCCGCACAGCGAGCCGGGTCTCGGGAAGCCTGCGCCCATCTCGTAAAAATGCTGCACGCGGTACGGGCATCCCGGCAGGCACCCCTCGTTCGCGATGAGGCGAAGCCTGCCGGCAAAGGCCGCCCGCAACCCTCGCAGCGCCGGCAAGTCCCGCATGACGCGGCCGGACGGAACCAGGGTGTCGCAAATGCCCTTCAACATCAGAGCCTGGTTCGGATGCGTGATGTCCATCAGGATGGAGGCGGCGAGCGGAAGCCCCGGCAGCGCATCGCGGATACGCGCCGCCAGCAGCAGATTGGACACCGTAGCGGAAGCCACGCCGTACTCGCCCACCAGGCGCCTCAACGCCTCGATGATCGCCGGAGCGATTTCTTCCACGGGCCGGGGTAGAGTGATCGGGTTGACCAGTACGGCCCGTGCCAGCCGGCTCTGCATGAGGAACGCCTGGAGGTGTGCCGCAGGCTGCGGCGGGCGGCCGGAGCCTATCACCTCCGCCGGCATCGGAAAGTAGACCTCGCGGATGTGCGGGCCGAACTCGTCCGCCAGCCCCTCCCAGAACTCAGGTGGCTGGTCCACGTAAGGGATCACCCACCGCGCTGTGCCGCAGCCCTCACTGATCACTGCTCCGGCCCCCGTGGCGCAGGCTTCAGCCTGCCACGCCGGCTCTCGAGCCGGCGCTCGCCGCAGCCGCATCGTCGACGCCGCCACGCACCCGCCGTTGCACCGTGCGTTTTTCTTCTCCTCGCAAGCAGTGCAATCCCGGAACACTCCCAGCCGCCGGTACCCCGCGAACCTCGCGGTGAACCGCCCCCGCAGCGCCTCCGCCGTTTCATCCTCCGGCATCGCTTCCCGAGCCAGCGAAGCCAGCGGGTAGCACGACACCACCTCGCCATCCGGGAGGATGTCCAGCACAGGAGAGCACCGCGAGCCGACGTCTCCCGCCGCCGGGCCGAGGCCTTGCAGGAAACCGGGCGGGAACATGCAGGGCACGAATCCGCAATCGAAGGCCGGCTCGACGCCCGCCGCTCGCGCCGCCGTAAGAAACCCTGCAAGCCGCCTCCCGACCCGCTGGTAGTGCCGCGGATTCAGGAAACGGTTCGATCCACCCGCTGCCGGATGAGCCAGCCCGAAACGGATGCGCGGCGCCAAGCCGTGTTCGCGGATCAGATCTAGCAGGAAGTCCGGGTCGAACTCGAGAGTATAGATGTTAAACCCCAACGTGACCCGCTCCCGTAGTCGTGCGAGAACCTCCGCACGCGCGTCCCCAGCCGCCGCGTTTATCAGGACGGACACGCGGCCCGCCGGATGACTCTCCAGGCACCGCACCGCCGGCTCCGGCATCAGCCCGTTCGAAAAGACCCGTACTCGCAGCCCGCGTCCCAGCGCCAGTTCAACCAGGCGCGGGAACTCCGGGTGCAGCGTCGGCTCGCCACCGAGCAGGCGCGCCTCGTCGATTCCGGAACGGACCAGAAAGTCGAGCGCCTTTTCGAACGTCTGTACGCTCATGTGCCCTTTGCCGGAGCGCCTTTCGCCGCCGGCAAAGCAGTAGGCGCATTCGCGGTTACACGCGCTGGTGAGGGAGATGTTAGCCATTCAGAAACCCCGCCTCACGCAGTGCCGCGATCGTTTCCTCGACCAGCGCCTGCGCCCCCGCCGGATCAAGCGAGGCGATGGCGCCCATCTTGGCGGCGATCCGCTCGCTCGATTCGCCTCGCGTCAGGAAATCCCAGATCGCCGCTTGCGGATAGCCGAGGGTCGTGGCCGCTCCCGTGGCGCCGTCGATGAGCACGACCCCACCCGCTTCCACCGCCCACCTCACCTGTTCCGCCGCCCGATACTCTGTCATGCGGGACCTCGCGAGTCTTCCAACCGGTCCGATGACAGCAGTGCCACCCGCTGCATCTCCGCCCGGTCCGCGACGAGATCATCGGCCATTGACTCCAGGCCCAGACCGTCTAGAAGCGAGCAGAGCGTGATCAACCGGGTCTGTATGCAGAAATCGTCATAGCCCTCGGAACAGCCGGGGAACGAGTGATTCACGTGGCAGCCGCCGGCGCACGACCAGCGGCAGAAGCAGTTCGCGCAGCGCGGTTTCTCCGCCACCAGGCGCCGCACGCGCCCCACGTCCTCTTCCGGAAGATCCATATCGCCTGCGGCCCTTAACCGTCCCAAGTTGAGATCGACGCCGCGGGCCTGCCAGTCGCGCTCCAGAAGATAGCAGGCGCTCACACGCCCGTCGGGATGCAGGATCAGCGTGTCATTGCCCACTGGGCAGAAGCTGAGGCGCGCCTCATCGGTCACCGCTGCCGCGTAGATCGGCTCCACGCCACCCTCCGAAGCCGCGCGACGGGCGCCGCGGAAGTGCGCGGCAAACGTATAAGGATCGGGCGGCCGCAGACCGGCCCGTTCCGATTCCGGCGTCGGCTGGAGCGTCTCGAAGTCGATCGAAGAGGGCTGGAATTCCTCGCAGAACCACTGCACCGTCTCGGCCAGTTGCTCGACGTTGTCCTGCGCCACGCAAACTCGAAAGCAAGTCTCGGCGGGCGAAGCGCTCAGCAAGCGCGCTGTGCTCGCCACCTGGTCGAAGCTGCCGCGGCCGCCGGCGGCGGGCCGATGCCGGTCGTGGGCATCGCGGAACCCGTCGAAGGACAGCACCACGGTGTCGAAGTAGTCGCCCACGAAGCGGGCCCGCGCCTCGCCGTAAACACCGTTGGTGGCCACCTCCAATCGTGGCAACAGTCCTTTTTTCGCCGCGACGGCGCGTGTGCGGTGCACGGCGACGTCCACGACCTCAGGCGCGGCCAGCGGCTCGCCGCCGAAAAAGTGAACATCCAGCGTGCCGCGCCCGTCGCGCTCGGCGTGGCCGGCCATCCAGTCCACTGCCGCCGCCGCCATGCGCAAGTCCATCTGCGCGCCTCCAGGCGTGGCGCCAAACCCGCAATACGAGCAGGAAAGGTTGCAGGCGCGCGTTGGAACCAGCCCCAGAAACCGCGGGCGGACGGCTCCGTCGCGCGGGCGCGGTGCGGGCTCCGGCTCTCCCGCCAGGGCTGCCCGCAACTCCTCGGGAAACGCCGCCAGCGCCGCTCTGTTCACCAGGGCCGCGACGCGATCGAGTGGCGCGTATACCAACCACTTGTCGAACACCGGTACGGCGAATACGCGCGGCTCCATCAGCGGACCTCTTGCCGCGGCTGGCTGGCGGGCGGCTCGTGCCAGAACAGGCCGCCCGCGGCCGCGATCTTCTCCAGGATCTGGTCCTTGGTCAGTTCGCGAATCACGTGGCAGCGTGTCGAGCCGTTGAACTCACCGCCTCCTGTGGCCGCCATCCACTTGTAGTAGCAGTCGCCGCCGCAGCTCCATTTCGCGAAGCAGCCTTGGCAATGCTCGCGCTTCTCCACTGCCTGGCCGCGCAAATGGTCGAGCACTGCAAGGTCGAACGCGTAGCCGCCTGCATCGGCCGCAGGCCGGCCGTAGAAAAATGCGCCGGCATGAGGGCTGTCTTCGCTGAAAGCCTCAAAGCAGGCCGTAACATTGCCGTCGGCCGAGAGACAGAAGTTGTCCTTGGAGACGCTGCAAAAGTGGTTCGTTAGCGTGCCCGCGCGGGCTCCCGAGAATCGCACCGTGCGCCCGTGCTCCGCCGCGCGCTCCGCGGCGTCCCGGTAGGCCTCGACGAACTGGTCCGATTCCGCGGGCGGCGCCGCCGCGCCCCGTCCCAGGGTGTACACCGGCTCGATCTGTACGTAAGTGGGCCGGAACTCCGAGCAGAGGTACTCCACCGAATCGGCGAGCGCGGGAATGTGCTCCGCGGTCACTGTCAGCCGTAGGCCGTAGGAGAACTTCGCCGCGTCGAACCGCCGCAGCGTATGCATCACCCTGCTGCTCGACCCTTTTCCGGAGGCGGTCAACCGGCACTTGTCGTGAACCGTGGGCAACCCGTCGCAGGACACGTTGACGCCTCCCAGATGCGCCGCGATCCAGTCGGCGTGCTCGTCGCTGAGTACGCCGTTGGTCGCCATGGAGGAACGCAGTTCGAGCTTGAGGCCGGCCGCCTTTTCGCGTGCGTAGTCGAACGACTCCGTCAGGACGGGCCAGTTCAATGTCGGTTCCCCACCGCCGTGGAAGCCCACTTCAATACGCGGTGCATGGCGCGCGGCGGCGTTGGCGGCGACGAAGTCGATCCCGCGCCTGGCCGTCTCCATCGTCATGAACTTCGGCGCATCGTTGCCGGCGGATGCGTAGCAGTAGGTGCAGCGCAGGTTGCACGCCGTGGTCAGAAACAGAGTGACCGAGACTGGCTGCGGATCGCCGGCGCAGGCGAACGATGGCGGACTCTCGGGTCCGGCATCCACCATCTCGAGCGCCCGCAACAGCTCCACCAGCGAGCCATCGGGATCCGCCGCCGCGTCGAACACCCCGTGCCGCAACTCCGAGATGAAGTCGACCACCCGGGCGTTCGCCACAAACGCCGACCGCCGAGCGGGAGCATAGACGATGTATTTCGAGTCCTGGATCGGAATGCTGAAGACTTCCGCCGACAGGCTGGGCGGGAGGCCCCCCGCCAAGCCGCCCTGATCCCGAACCCGTGATGCGGACATGTGAACGACCCGAGGGACCAAACATACCACCGAATCGTCCGATCCACAACCCAAACCCTTGGATACAACAGGCTGTCGCGCTTACCCCAGGCCGCGCCTGCTGAGACGCATGGACCTGGGAGAGATCGAGACGCTAGCCATGTCGGCGGGGAAAGTGCGGGTTCGAATCGGCATCCAGACTCCTCGCATGTGGAGCAGCTCCAATGCAGCAGCCCCGTCTTCGGCCTCCAGCACCTCGTAGTCTTCGTGTAGAAGGATGCTTCGGATGTGCTCGCTCCGGGTGCGCGCGGGGAAGACCCATTCCGATGCATACGTGTCTCACGCGCTGGAGCGCACACATGGACCCGTACAGCCTGGCGTACTCGCAGGACACAGCGATTTCGCCACGACCCGGAGCTACGTCCACCCCAACCTTGAGACCGGACGCGAAGCCATGGAGAGGACGCGCGGCGCCCAGGGTAGGCCCAATTCCGGGCACACCGGCGGAAATGTGGCAGTGCCAAGCGAAGCGGAAGAAGTGGGCAACGTAATGCCCAATAAGGATTTGAAGTGGTACGCCCGGGGTGATTCGAACACCCGACCTCTTGCTCCGGAGGCAAGCGCTCTATCCAGCTGAGCTACGGGCGCGTACTTTCCGATTGTAGCCGCTTCCCGGCGGGATTGCTTGCCTCGCCCGCGACCCCGGGCGGTCGGCCCTGCGTGATGTCATCCATTTCCAATTCGACCAGATGCTGGCCACGGGGGAGTATCACCACGAAGGGCGGACCGTCCGGGTTTGCGAACTCGATGGGCGCCGGCGCGCCGTCAATCTGCTGGCGGAGTGGCTTGCGATCGAGCGCGGCTACGGCTCGCGAGACCGCCACATATCCGAACTCGAGGCCGTGCGCTGTCGCCGACGCACTCTCGAGATCGCCGTTGAAATCGAGGATGCGCGCGGCGGGGGCTGCCTTCGCGGCCTCGACCGTGTGTGCACCCGCCGGCAACCACACCATCTCGCCGTCGCTGGCCGGCCAGGCGCGCCCATCCACCCTGGCGGGACCGTTCCACACTACGCCGACGCCCCGCGCCGATTCCACCGCGAGCCGCCCCTCGGTCTGCTCCAGCCGCGCGTCGGCGCCCGCGGGGGCGAGCAGCGGGAGATCGGGCGCCAGGATGGAGTTCTCGAAGTACAGCATCACGCGCGGGAACGCCCGCGAGGCGGACGCCACCAGTTCGAACAGCTCCGTGCCGGTCTGCTGCTTGGTGGGATAAACATCCTGGTAGCGGTCCACCACGTTGATGTCCACGGCCAGTTTGTCCGTGCGCTTGGTCAGAGCCTGGTAACGTTTCGCGATCTCCGGGTAGCGTTGCGGCCCCAGATTCCAGACCGTGGCGGGATCCTCGATCGCAAACGTGAAATCGTGCTGGCCGAGCAGCGGCAGCAGGCGCGCGGCATCGGCGCCGAGCGCGTCGCGCATCCCGGTATCGAACCGGTCGTCGATGTGCGTCAGGACCAAGTCGAGATCCGGCTTGTCGCATCGAATCGATTCCATTTCTGCAATCCACTCACGCTGCAGCCGCTCGGCCAGCGCGGCGCGGTAGTCCAGGAAGGCGCGCAAGCGGGCGGCATCTTGGGGCTTGCCGGCGGCGAACAGCTCCATGGGATCGAAGCCCTTCGAGGCGCGGAATTCGCGGCGCACGTCGTCGTTCATGGGAGTGAGGCGCGAGGGATTGGCGGCCCCTTCGAGCGACTCGAAATACAACTCGGCCAGGTTGACGCCGTCCCAATCGAAGCGGCCGATCAGCTCGCGGACCCCGCCGGCGGCGGCGTGGAAGCAGTCGCGGTTGGCCAGGTTCATCAGCTTGCGCCAGTCGAGGGCGGCGTCCTGGAGGACCGCGGTCTTCTCGCGCCACTCGGGATGATCCTGCCAGAACCGCTCGCTGACGTGCGGCAGTTCGAGCCAGGCGTAGACCAGAATGGCGTTGCGGTGGCAGGCGCGGATGAGGCCGCCGAGGTACGCGTCGCGCTCGGCGTCGGGCTCGAAGTTGTGCCAGGCGGCGACCTGAAGCGCGGCGATGCCGGACCGCCGCCAGCGCCGGGCCAGGTAGTCAACGTCCGCGCGGCTGCGGTAGGAGGAATCGAAGAACGCCCACAGCCGGCGCGACGCCATCGGCGGATCGAGACCGAGGTCGCGCATAGCGTGCGGCAGATAGGGCAGGCGCTCGTATCCGTTCGGACCGGGCGGCGCGGCAACCCAAAGGACGGCCCCAGTGCCGTGCCGCATTCCGGCGACAAGCGGCGCCTTTTGCCACCGCTCGCGCGCAAACACGCGGGCGCCGGCGGGTACTTCGAATACGGGCAGATCGAGCGCCTTCGCCCACACGATACGCAACTCGGGCCGTCGCAAATCCTCGACGCTCTGCACGGGAACGCGGCGGCCGCCGGCATGAAAGCCGAGCGACTCGGCCACCTCCGACGGCCCCTCCAGGATCAGAAACGCGCCGCCGTCCACCCGCGCCTGGTAGTCCACGGCCTCGCCCTTGGCGCCCTGGCGCAGCACTACGATGCCGGCCTGGCCGGGCTCCGCCGCGGGCTGAAATCCCATCGCGGAGAGGATCTGAGGCCAACCGCCCGGGTCCGCGCCGACGACCGAAAACGTGAGTCGCGGCGCCGCGAACGAAACCACGCCGGCGAGCAGGCCGAGACAGCACAGGCGAGCGAGTTGTCGTGGCTGCTTATCGGGTGAGCGCATACCAGAACCCCACACGCACGTCGCTGAACGACTTCGTCGTCTGCAGATAAACGCCTCGCAGCGCACTCACCGTGAACACCAGCGCCGGAGGCATGCTCGCCCAGCGGAAACGCAGCCCCGGACCGGCTTCCGCGAAGTTGGCCCAGGGCTGCCGCTTCGAGTCCGCGGTGAGATTGGCGTTACCGTAGAGCTGCACGCGCAACCCGGCGAAGGGCCGAACGGTGTAGCCGGCCTGATTCTGCGAGTACGCGATCGTATCGTTGCCGAACCGGCTGACGAAGACGGCGTCGTCGTGGCTTTCGGCGAACAAGCCGGGACTCTCGCTTCCCAGCAGGCTGCCCCAACCCCGGCTGTAGGACACGCCGGCACGGTAGTCCGGAACGCGGAAGCCGGTGTCGGGGATGGAGCTGTAGCGGATCGCGGCGCCGGCTTCGGCCCAGGCCATGGCGCGGTGCCAGTAGCGCGTCTCCACGCCCACACCGGTCACGACGGACTTTTCCGAAAGGCAACAGATCGGCTGCGCACCGCGCGTCTCGACGGGTATGCCGGCGCGCACGTCTCCGAGGAAGCGCAAGGAAACGTAGGGCCGGAAAGGAAGTTTGCCCAGCCGGTATTCAGCCTTGATCTGCCCGTAAGAGAACAGGTCGTTCCAGCGCGTGGAGTAGAACGGCAGCGCCCAGACGGTGAACCGCCAACGGGCGAAGCCGGGCCGCAGATTGTGATAGGCGCGGCCGGCCTCCGAAGCGATCCGGCGATCGGGGCTGCGCCGGGCTTGATCGAACCAGCCGAGTGCAATCTGGTCCTGCTGCAGGACGTTGTACACCCGGCCCAGCATCAGCATGACCTCGTCGTTCCCGGGATCGGTCTCGTGCGCGACCTCGAGGTATCGCGCCGCATCCCGCATATACGCTTTCGCGTAGCTGCGCTGGCCCATCTCCTTGGCGCCGATGGGCGGGACGGCCGCGGCGGCGCTGCGCTGCTTCAACTCGGGAGCGATCTTCAGTGCAGCCTTCACGCGCGCCACCAGCTCCGCATCGCCCGACTTCAGCACGCGGTCGAGGTAGATCATGGCGCCGGCGCGGTCCTGTTTGGCCAGCAGGAGGAAGCCCAACTGAGCCTCGGAGAGCATGTCCTGGGGCTCCATGTCGGTGAGAATCCGCAGCTCGCGCTCGGCTTCGTCCGTCTGCTTGACCTCGAGGAGCAGGAAGATGAGCTCGCGGCGCATCCCGAAGTTGGCCGGGTCCAGATCGAGGGCGCGGCGGAACTCGGGGGCATAGGGACAGCGCTGGGGCGCAAGCTCGCGCGCCTGCTCCGCCACCCAGGGCTCGGACCCGCGAGCGGCCGCGATCAGCGCAGCGCGGGAGTCCTCGATGCGGCCGGCATCCTGCCAGGCACGAGCCAGGTCGAGCAACAGTTGGCGCTCTCCGGGCCGCAGCTCCCAAGCCGCCATATAATGCTCGGCCGCCAGGCCCGGGTCGTTATGCCCTTCCGCCAGCCGCGCCAGTTCCAGATGGGCGCTGTAGTCCTGGGGCGATTTCTCGACCACGGCGGACCAGCGGGCAATGCCCTCCACCAGCGGCCGGTCGATGTTCTCGAAAGCCTGCCCGGCGACGACGCGCGCCTCGGGGCTGCCGGTCTGCCGGATCCGGTCGAAGGTGCGCCGCGCTTCCGCGGTTTTCCTGGTTTCGTAGCACAGAAAGGCGTACTCGAGCGCAATACGCTCCGCGCTGGGATCCAGGCGCAACGCCACGGCGAACTGGTCGCGCGCGGCTTCGTTCTCGCCGGCCTTCAGATAGGTATAGCCCAGGTCCTGGCGCAGCGTCGCGTTGGCGGGCGCGTGCTCGATCGCCTCTCGAAACAAGGGGATGGCAGCGTCGTAGTCCTTGGAGCGAAGAGCCTCATAGGCCTTCGCGGCGGGCTCCGGGTTCTGGGCGCGCGCCAGGGGCAGCAGGCAGATCGCGAGGACGGCCACCTGGGATCTCACGACAAGGTAGTGGGCCGGGCCGGGAGATTCTCGCGCGTTGTATTGAGCCTGCTACATTCTATTGAGCCTGCTACAATAGGGGTCTTCGAGCACGCCATGCCCTTCCTGGAGAACCAGTTTGAGAAGAACGTCCTGGTCACGTCCGTGGATTACGTCTTCAACTGGGCCCGGGAGTCTTCGCTTTGGCCGCTCACCTTCGGGTTGGCCTGCTGCGCTATAGAGATGATTGCCGCCAGCGGCGCCCCCCGATTCGACATCGCCCGTTTCGGAGCCGAGGTTTTCCGGCCCAGCCCCCGGCAATCGGACCTGATGATTGTGGCCGGCACGGTCACTCTGAAGATGGGACCCGTCATCAAGCGCCTGTACGACCAGATGGCCGATCCCAAATGGGTGATTTCGATGGGCGCCTGCTCGAGCGTCGGCGGACCGTTCAACACCTACTCCGTCCTGCAGGGAGTGGACAAGATCATTCCCGTGGACGTCTACGTCACCGGCTGCCCGCCGCGCCCCGAGAACCTGTTCTACGGGCTTCTCAAGCTCCAGGACAAGATCAATGGGATGACCACGATTACCCGGCGGCCCACCGAGGTGCGCCTGGATGAATCGATGCTCGAGGACTTCAAGAAGCAGGTCATGATCGCGCAGATGAAGAGCGCGTAGGAACCGTTCCCGCCCGATGTTCTACAAAGACCAGTCCCAGGTTTACCGCGTTGAGGAGTTGGAGCGGCTCTCGTGGCTGGACCACGGTTTTGGCACCCGTCTGGCAGGCTCCTGGACGCCCGGGCCGCCGGTCTGGGTCAGGCAGGTGCACTCGGCCCGCTGCGTTTGGGCGGCGGACGGGGTTGCCGGCTGCCTGGGCGAGGGGGATTGCCTGGTTACCACCAGCCCTGGCAGCTACATGACCATCCGCACCGCCGACTGCATCCCCGTGCTGCTGGTGGACGAAAGCCGGCGCGCGGTAGCCGCAGTGCATGCCGGATGGCGCGGCACCGCCCAAGCGATTGCAGCCGTGGCGGTTCGGTCTCTGGGAGAACGGTTCGGCAGCCGCCCGCAGGACCTGCTGGCCGCCATTGGCCCGGGCATCTGCGCGAGCTGCTACGAGGTGGGCCCCGAGGTGGCCAGCCAGTTCGGTCTGACGGGCCGTGCCAAGCTGGATCTCGCCGGGATCAACCGCCGTCAGCTCATTGACGCCGGGCTCGACGCCTCGCGAATCTTCGCGAATGCGCCATGCACTTCCTGCCTGCCCGGCGAGTTTCACTCCTGGCGGCGCGACCACGTGAAGACCGGACGCATGGTGGCCGCCGTGGCGATCCGCGCCTGAAAACACGGAGGGCGCGAGCGTGAGCCCGCGCCCTCTGACAGCCGGTGCGGTGCGGTTTAGGCCGCGTTCATCAGCAACCCTTCGAGGGTTGCCGTGGCGTCCTGCTCGTGGCGGTCGGCAGCTTCCTGGCACCGTATGCAGAATGGTGCCCATGGTACCGCCGCCAGCCGCTTCGGGCTGATATCTTCTTCACAGTGCGCGCAAACCCCGAAAGAGCCCTCGTCGATGCGCCTCAGGGCAGCCCGCACATTTCGCAGCAGGTTGGACTCCCGGTCCAGGTTGCGGATTGCCAGCTCGCGCTCGGCCGCACGAGTCACTTCGTCGATCGCATCCGGGCTCTTCTCGATGGCAATCTCATCCCGCCGCTTCAAGACGTCGGCCAGTTCGGCCCGCTTTGCCTCCAGGATCTGTTTGAACTTGCTCAACTCAGTCTTGGTCATCGCCTCTCCCCCTCCTCGCTTACATTAAGCATGTTTAATAGTGCCTGCGTCATTAGACAGTATTAATCAAACCGTCGCCGTTGTCCAGCACAAAATCACGGCTACCGGTCATAGACGCTATCTTAGCCAAAAAGTTCCAGGAAACCTGCGCGCCACGAACTAAGGTCCAGGCCATAGTCCGGTCCCAGGTCCCGACCCTGCTCGCCCCAGCCCTGTCTCTCATACCAATCACAGATTCAAGCCGAGCAATTTCGGTTCCAGAATATTTTCTATGCGGCTCATAGCCGCAAGCCTCTATTGGACGCAGTTCCTCCGCAAAAGTTCCGAAGAACCCAACTTTTTCAGAGCGACCTAGTCTACGCCACAACCGGCCCCACCCGCAACCTTATCGTCTTAGGGGGCTGCTCTCAAACACAGACCTTCATATCGGCGGATTCACGGCCAGCATGAGCCCGGTCGATCGATAACGGGCGAAGCGCCTCCCAAAGCGCTGGATATGTAGTATCTGCCCATCGCCGGGATTCTCGCACGAAGATCTCGCCCGAACGGGGGGCAGGACCGACGGCCGGCCGGCCGGCGGCATCAACCGCAGGACGGATTCCAGGGGAGCTACCTACTTGTTGGCTAGCAGCGCAAAGCTGTGTGTCACCAGCGCCAGTTCCCGGGCGTCCACTTCGCCGGGCGCCAGGAACTTGTCCACGGTGAAAACGATCTTGACGGGCTCGCCCGCCTTGAATGCGGATGCTGGAACCGGGGCCTTGTACGAGTAGTCGCCCGAGGCCGTGTATGTCTCCGGCGCAAGCGGTACGTTCCCCACCGAAGCCGAGAGGGTCACCGATTTCCTATGCTCGATCACCGAGTCCGGCACGGTAAGGCGGAAGTCCAGGGTCGCACCTTTTTCCGCAGCTCCCGCAGGCGGCATCAGCCGCACGGAGAAGTTGTGCTTGGCCCATCGCCAGGAATTGTTCTCGACGGCCCAGAAGCCGTCCAGCAGCTGCCTTTCGGCCCGCGGCTGTCCCACGGCAATCGCGCTCAACAGGGGAACAGACTCATCCCCCTGCGACGCATCCTTCTTACATCCCCAGCTGGCGGCGAGCAGAGCGGCGGTTGCGGCCACCACGATCCAGCGTTCAGTCAGTTTACGCATGTTGTCACCTGTGGGAGGAACCCGGAGAACCGTCAACACATTACGTAGCGGCGCTCAAACCAGTCAATTATACAACACCGGCCTCGCGCCTTCCGAGCCATTCAACGGGAGGCTATCATAGATGAGTTATGCAGGCACCGCCGGCAGGTTCCAACTCCTCCTCCTCCACCAGCCGCCCCTTCGACCGGCTGGACTTTATCCTTCTCGGAATCCTGGTACTTGCCGCCATTCCGCGGCTCTACCTAGGCGCAACCCAATTCGTCGAGTACGATGGCTACTGGCACATCTTCGCGGCGCAGCAGGATCGCTGGCGGAATTTCGTCTGGGACTGCCGGAACCTGGCGCATCCGCCTCTGTATTACCTTCTGCTCCGGTGGACGCTTTGGCTGGGCACCTCGCATTTGGCCTACCGCGCCATCCCGCTTGTCGCCGGGCTGGGCAGTGTGGTGGTGCTAGGCCGGATCGCTTCCAAGGCGATGCGTTCGACTCTGACGCCGCCGCTGGTGGCCCTGGCGTACGCCCTGGCGCTGCCGGCAATCATAGTGGCCTGCGAAGTCCGCGCCTACATGCTGTGCAGCTGTTTGCTGCTGATTGCGTACACTTTCTTCCTGGATACCATCGGCACCGAGGAACCGTCCGCCTCGGTGCGGCCGCGAGTCTATTTCGCGGTCAGCGCGGCGCTGGCCTGTCTGACGGAGTACTATGCGGTTTTCTTCCTGGCCGCGGTGTTCGGCATCAGCATGCTGCTCACCGTCTTCCGCCGGCGGGAACCTCTGTTGAAGGCATGGGCCCGTGAGGCCGCCACCTTCGCCCCGGCTGGCGCGGCCATGGTATGGCTGTACTTCGTGCAGTTCAGTAAGCAGGTGGTGGTACAGGCGCATCTGCTGCCGTTTTACTACGACCCCAAGGGCGAGGAATCGCGAGGCCAGTTTCTCCTACGGACCCTCCAGCGCACCTTCGACCTGTTCTCGCCCTGGCCGGCCCCTTCCCGGTCCGCCTTTCTGGCCATCGCAGGCGGCCTGCTGCTGGCGGTCTGCGGCACGTTGTGGGTGGTTCGGCGCGTCGGGGAGCCGAAGAACCTGGCGGCCGGGGTGACGGTGCTGATCACCGTTGCGGTCCTGGCTCAACTGATGGTGGCTTCCGTGCTCCGGCTGTATCCTTTCGGCGGCTTCCTGCGGCAGCAGTTCGTCCTCTTCCCTCTCCTGATTCTGTGCGCTTTCTTTCTTCCGGACCGCCTTGCCACGGCGATCCCTCGGGGCGCCGCCTATGCGCTGGCGGGCGTGCTGGCGCTCGCCATTGCCGCGGTGGGCTAC
The DNA here is from genome assembly GCA_963841635.1 of Bryobacterales bacterium. Taxonomy (GTDB): domain Bacteria; phylum Acidobacteriota; class Terriglobia; order Bryobacterales; family Bryobacteraceae; genus DASWZN01. Next base: position 2,862,948 of record CAWJDO010000002.1, on the reverse strand, counting down.
TCGAATTTCAAGGCCTACCCTAAAGTCGCGGAAAAGCTCATGACCGCTCGGATGCGCAGGTTCGACCGGCAGTTCCCCGCCCCGGAAGCCGTTTACCTCGATCAATACAACGTCATCGCATTCTTCCTGCATCACGACGATTGGAAGTGGAAGTTTCTGGGACGCATGACCACCGTTCCAGGCGTCGATATCTATCGCGTAAGCCGCGGCACCCGGCAAATGCTGGTGTTCCGCGACAAGGGACGCTGGATTGCGAACTGCCTCGACCCTGCCTTTGACCACAGCGTGGCGGAGTGCCTGCGTTCGAGACCGTTGCACGCCATCACCGTGTTCCGGCTGGATCATGACGAGGAACCGTGGGAGAGAGACGCGCTCAAAGTCAACCGCCAATCGATCGCCCAGGTCGCTACATCTCAGGGCCTGTGCGTTGACGAGCTGCTGATCCACAACCACGACGTCTTCGAGGAACTGCACGACGGGGAATGCACGGCCGCGCTTCCGCGCTGAACGATCCCGTGACTTATAGTAGATAGACTAATCATGCGCGTTGCCATCCTGATCCCTGCCTATCGCCCGGGCGAGCCACTCCTCGACGTGATCGATTCTCTCGCCGCTTCGGACGCCGAGGCCATCATCGTGGTGGACGACGGCAGCGGGCCCGACTTCGCACCGGTATTCGAACGGGCGCGCCAGTTCCGTAAAGTGCGCCTGCTGCGGCACGCGGTGAACCTGGGCAAAGGCGCGGCGCTGAAGACCGGCATGAACTACGCGCTGTGCGAGCTGCCGGAGTGCGTGGGCGTGGTCACGGCGGACGCGGACGGCCAGCACCATCCCGAAGACATCCTGGCCCTGGCACGCACGCTGGCGGACAAGCCGGACCGGCTGGTGCTGGGGGCGCGCCAGTTCGACGGAGCGGTGCCTCTCCGAAGCCGGTTCGGGAACTCGATCACGCGGAAGGTTTTTCGGGTGCTGGTGGGCCAGGGCCTCAAAGACACGCAGACCGGTCTGCGCGGGATTCCGCGGGCCATGATGGCCGAACTGCTGCGAGTCGATTCCCGCGGCTATGACTTTGAGCTCGACATGCTCATGATGGCGAAGCACCATGGCTGGCCGATCTTCGAGCAAACCATCCGGACCATCTACGAGCCGGGGAATAAGTCGTCGCACTTCAATCCGCTGCTCGATTCCCTGCGCACCTACGCCGTGCTGCTCCGTTTCTCGACGGTTTCGATCCTGACGGCGCTCCTCGACAACCTGGTGTTCTTCCTGACGTACAGCCAGGCCCATAACATCCTGGTCTCGCAGATCGCCGCGCGCTCGCTCGCGATCATTTTTCAATATACGGCCGCCCGGCGAGTGGTCTTCCTTTCCCACGGACGCGCGCGCGTTCAATTCCCGAAGTTCCTGTTGCTGGCGCTGGCCCACGGATTGGTCTCGTACATGATGATCCGCGGCCTGGTCGATCAGGGATGGCTGGGCGTGGCGATCGCGAAGCCTCTCACCGAAGGGCTGCTGTTCATTGTGAGCTTCCTGCTCCAGCGCGAGTTCGTCTTCAGCCGCTCCGCTGAGGCCGATTCGACCGGGAGTGGCGCGGCGGGCGACAAGGTTGCGAGCCGTCCGGCGGGCGGCAAGATTGCGGGCCCGGCGGTTTCGCCCAACCCTGTCTCGCTGCTTTTTCGAGCGGCCGCCTGGCTGGTCTTCCTCGGCGCCGTTCTCAGCTCGGTGTGGGGCATGGTCACCTGCAACATGCTGAAGCAGGAACTGTGGTTTCCGGCCGGTCTGCGCCGTCTCGAACTGCTGGCCGCGTGGTACACGGTGTGGGCGGCGGCTTTCATCATTTTCGCGCCCGCCTGGTTCGCGCCCGTCACGCTGGTGGTGTCGCTGGCGGCCTTTGGCGTTGCCTTCGGGCCCATGACCGTGCTCACGGTCCTGTTCTACCTGTTCTCGTGCGCGGTCACGGGCGCGCTCCTGCTGCGGCGCGATGAGGCTCCGGATGCGGTCTCGCGACTGCTCGAGCTGCTGCTGGGCGTGGCCGTCTGGATGGGCATCATCTGGATCGCCGTACATTTCCCCGTGAACTACGCCGCCACCTACCTGGCCGCCTTTTGCGTTCCGCTGGCGATACGTCCCCGGCTGACCCGCTCCTGCCTGACCGACTGCGCCCGCCTGTTCCGTCCGGTGGTGCTCCCGGGCCGCCTGGCCTACGCGGCACTGGCGCTGGCGGTTTTTCCGCTGCTCTGCCACTTTCTGGTCATGGCGAAGCCGGACACGGGGCCGGACTCGATGGGAGCGCACCTGGTGGTTGCTTTGTGGGTGGGTTTCCAGCACTATTGGCCGTTCGACTTTCACATCTACACCTGGGCGATGATGCCGCTGGGGGCCGACTGGTGCTTCACGGCGGTGGTTCTGCCGGGCGGCGAGTGGGCCGCGCATCTGCTCAACTTCGGTTTTCTCGCCCTGCTCAGCGGCCTGGTGTATACGGTCTCCCGCCGCTACCTGCCCCCGGTCTGGGCTCTGCTGCTGGCGGGGATGTTCGCATCGAGCCCGCTGGCGCAATTGGTGACCGGATCCCTATTCTCCGAGAACGCCTGGGCCGCGATCGTGTTTGGCGCAGTCCTGGCGGTGGAGCGTTTTCACACCACGGGCGCGCCACGCTGGCTGTACCTGGCGGCAGTGCTCTTCGGAGCCGGCCTGGCAACCAAGCTCGGCACCACGGCATTTCTTTTCCCGGCCACGGGATTCGTCGCCTGGGAACTGCTCTCACGCCGGCGGACCCTGCCGGGCGTCGCACGCATCGCGGCCATTGCCGTCTTCCTGGTACTGCTATTCGGCGCTCCCCCTTACGTCTTTTCCTGGCTGAAGACCGGGAATCCCGTCTTCCCCTTCATGAACCGCACTTTCCAGTCGCCGTGGTACGCCAAGGAGTCTCTTAAAGACTTCCGCTGGTCCATGCACCTGAATGCGTACACGTTCTACGACCTGTTTTTCCACTCGCGCTGGTTTCTCGAGAGCCGGGATGGCGCCGCGGGATTCCACTATCTGCTGCTCGTCCCCCTGGGGTGCCTGGCGCTGGGCCGCAAGCGGCCGTACCTGGTCTGGCTCTTCTTCGGGGTGGCGCTGATCGCCTTCCTCATTACATTTAGCGGGTTCCCCTATTTGCGCTACCTGTATCCGGCGTTCGCACTGGCGGCGGCGGCCGGCGCGGTCGTGCTCGGCCTGCTGCGCACCGGCGACCGCACGCTGTTCCGCGCGGTGATCGCCGTGCTGCTGGTGGCGTTCGTCGTGAATATTTACTTCCTCCCGGCGTCGGGTTGGGCCCATAGCGACTTCTTCGTAAACCCGTTCAACCGTAGAGAGGCGGAGAAGAACATCAACTCCACCGCGCCGATGAGGAAGGTGATCGTCTATCTGAACCAGGCCCACTCGGGGCAACCCGTCGCCGTGTTCGGAACCGCGACCTTCGCCGGTCTTAACGCGCCGGCTTATGGAACCGGCTGGCACAGTTGGCCGTACTGGCACCAGGTGGAGCGCCTTCGCTCTCCCGAAGCCTACGGACGCGTTGCCCAATCCCTGAATATCCGGTACTTCGTCGCGCCAAGCAAGGCCAGTGGAGAGGAGGGGACCCCTCAAGTGGTGGCGGCATTCCTGGATCAATATACGGAAACGGAGTTCAGTTTTGGCGCCTTGGAGGTACGCGGCCTGAAAGCGTCCGCCGCCGGTTCCGTGGCTCAGAACTGAAAGTAGATGAACGGAATCTGCACGTCGATCACCGCGAACAGCTCCAGGCAGAAGAACATCAGCGTAAGGGCCCCGGCATAGGCCCACGCCGGCGCCTGCAGGAGCTTCTCAAACCACTGCCAGTGTTCTTCGAGCAACGCCAGCAGGAGCGCCACGCCGGCCAGGCCGAAGTGCCAGGGTTGGAGCAGGTCTTTCCCCCTCCACCCGGTGAAGTTGAACATCTGCGCCAGGATGCGGCCGCTCTGGGGCAGATCGGCAGACCGGAAGAAAACCCAGCTGATCAGCACCAGGCCGAAAGTGAACACAGCGCGTATCGGATAGAACCACGTAATGCGTGTCTCGTCCAGTCTCCGCTTGCCATAGAAGATGCGCTCCAGGCTCAGGAGGGCGCCGTGGAAGCCGCCCCAGATGACGAAATTCCAGCTCGCGCCGTGCCACAAGCCTCCCAGCAGCATCGTCAGCATCAGGTTGCGGTATACGTCATGAGGGTGCCTTTGCGGTTGCCACCCAACGAGACGTAGAGGTAGTCACGGAGCCAGGTCGAAAGCGAGATGTGCCAGCGGCGCCAGAAGTCCGTGATGCTTGACGCGAGATAGGGCCGCCTGAAGTTGATCGGAAAGTGGAAGCCCAGCAGCCGTGCCATGCCGATCGCCATGTCGGTGTATCCGGAGAAATCGAAATAGATCTGCAGGCCGAACGCCAGAACTCCGGTCCAGGCGGTGAGGATTCCCGGATTGCCCGAAGGCATTCAGGAAAGGACTTAGTCTATCACAGCGGTCCAGCTCTATTTCACGGCACCCATCAACGCGGCGACGGCCTCCCGGATCACCGCGGTGGTCGTAGCGTGGCCCGGCACCAAGCCCTCCAGGTCCGATTGGTGGATGGGCTGCTGATTCGCCTTGAGCGCGCGCAGATTGCCGCGGTCAACGGGCAGACGAATGCCGCAGCGCTCGCAAACCGACAGCATGAATTCCGCCAGAGATGCGGAAATGGACAGATACAGTGCGCGGTGGCCGGCCGCCGTGTTTACCGTCCGGACCAGGGCGCGCATCGTAACCAGACTTGGGTCAAACAGGTTGTAGGTTCCCGTGCGGCCTTCTTCCAGGATGGCAGTCATGGCCGCGGTGAAGTCGCGTATGCCGATCAGCGGAAGCTGGTCGCGTCCTCCATCGAGCAGAGGCATCACCGGCGAAGCGAGAATCTTCCGCATGTTGCGGCCAAACAGTCCTCCGTTGCCGATGACCAGGCCGGGGCGCACCACCGATTGACCTTGTGCCTGGAAGAACCGCTCCAGCGCGTACTTCAGTTTGCCGTACTCGGAGGCAGCGTCCGCCCGCGCCGAATAGGAACTAATGAATATTTGACGGGCGACCGCGGCCGAACGCGCCGCCTCGTAAATCAGGATGGTCCCATCGTAGTTAGTCGAGTAACTTGCCGCCGCATCGTAGGCGCCATGCACGATGACGTCTACTCCGGCCAGAACGGACGGTTCGAGAGGGTCACCCAGGTTGTACCGGATCATCCCGGGCGCGCCCTCGGTAACATCGGGCGCGGCTCCACATACTGCGTGTCCTCGCTCCGCCCACTGGCGCGCAAGGCTGGCGCCCAGGAAACCGGTGATTCCCGTCAGGAAGACTCTCAAGCCAGCTCTCCCAGCAGGCCGCGGGCTATCCGCATCGCATTGGCCATGATCGTGAAAGTAAGATTCTTGGAGGGCAGGGCCGAAAAGCAGGCGCCATCCACGACGTGGACGTTCCGGGTGCCTTGAAGTCTGCCGCCCGAATGGGTCTCGTACTCCCCGGGCGTCTCCCTCATGGGAAGCGTGCCGGCGTAATGCAAACTGGCGCCCATGGGCGGATACTGGCACAACGAAAGCGAGCTCAGATATCCGATGCGCCGGAACTCCCGGATCAGCTTCCGCTCGGCGGTGCCGGGCGTCCGCCACTCATAATTCACCTCGAGTTCTCCGCTCGGGCGCAGGCGTATGTAATTCCGGGGATCGCGCCGTCCCGGGTAGAACAGCATCATCAGAGCCATGGCCGGCGAAAGATATTTGGCCCAGGTCAGGTTCGCCGAAATAGCCAGCGGGAATTCGAACAAGACGTCCGATCGCAAGGGCCCCGTGGTTCCGTAAACGCTGGCCTGCACGGGCTCGGACAGGGCTTCATCCTCGCAGATGACGTTCAACTGGGCCAGGGAACTGTCATTCACCTCCAGTGCGGCGCCAATGTGCCGCAGCCGGATGAGCGGGATGCAACACATCGGGTTATCGAGGATGGGAAGCCGGGTTTCGGTGTCGGAGCGAGCCGCCAGAACGATCTTCGTGGTGGACAGAGTGCCGGCGGCCAGCAACAGCTTGCGCGTGCGGAAGACCTCCTCCTGGCCGAGAGACAAGTTCCGCGCCGTAACTTCGACACACGAATCGCGCTCCTCGAAGCGGGTCACCAGAAATCCGCGCCGCAATTCCACCTCGCCGCGCGCAACCAACTCGTCAAGAGTAAAGACGGGGTTATAGATGGCCGGATTATAAGGCTTGAAGAACTCGAGGTTATCGTAGCTGTACGCCGCCCGGCCGTTGTGCGGTTCCGTCAGAACAGCCAGCCTCGGCAACCCCATGGTAATTCCCCGGGCCTGGAACTGGCTCTTGCGGCGCTGGTAGGCGGCCAGAATCTCCCGGGCGAAAGCGGAAATTCGGATGGGCGGCTGCAGCCCGGCGTCCCGCCCGAAGTACGCGGCCAGATCGTCGTTGACCCCGCTCACACCGATATGACCGGTAAGTTCGTCGAAGAACGGAGTCAAGTCCGCGGCGCTTATCGGAAATTCGGATAGCTCGCGATCGCTAAAGCGGTAAACCCCGGCGCCCCACGCGTTGGCCAGCCCTCCCTGGGCGAAGCTCATCATCCCTTCGAAATTGCTGGAAGCCAGAGGGCACAGCTGTTCCCAGTTACGAATCACGTAACTGGTGTAAGGTGACTTGAGCTTCAGACTTATCTTCCGGCCGGACATGTTGCGCAGACCTTCGAAGCGCTCGCCGATAAGGTCCGGGAACAGGTCCTCCCGCTGGCGGCGCACGGCGTAGATGTTACCGTCTATGGCGGGCGTTCCTGGCGGCGTGTATCCGACATCGAGCACCAGCACGCGAGCTCCGCGCAGGGCCAGCGCGGAGGCCGTCCCCGCCGGGCCGGAACCCACGATAATCGCGTCAACCAAGGCGGTATCTCCGCACCAGGTAGCAACCCTTCACAAACTTCACCAGTGACCGCACAACCGCCAGCAGCATCTCCCAGGCCGCGCGCACAGAACCGGGGCGTTCGTTGACAAAGCACCCATAATACGCGGACCGGACTTCCACCAGATAAAAGAGTATCTGGAATTTCTGTGTGAGCGCGGGATTGCCCTTGCGCAGCCTCAAGACGTACTCGATGGCCTCCGCATCCAGGTTCCGCGACAGAATGATGTCCAGCGCACGGCGCGCCCCTTCGGTCCGCGCAGCGGGGCAGACATCGTGCGCCCGGATGTAGCGTTGGACAACTTCCTCCGGGATCGTGCCCCCGAACAGCGCCCGATGCAGCGTTCGCGCCTCTCGCGCTAGTGCTTCCTCGTCGCCGTTCATCGCCCCGGCGGACCTTCGACTTTGCGGATTCGGATGTGCCAGTGGATGGCGAACAGAGGATCGAGCGGCCGGGCCAGAGCGTCCGCGGCGGCCGCCAGCGGAGCGGCAAAGCGCGGGACCAGGCTCCTCAGGTTGACGCCGCCGGATAGCAGATACCCCAGCCACGGTAAATAGGCCATCCGCTCCAGGCGGAGCTGCGGGAACTCGCTGCTGAATTGTTCCCGATCCCGGCAAAAGACAATCCACGTGAGCGCCTGGTTGGAGTCCAGCATGGTGTTGCCTTCGGGAAACGACCATTCCCGCGCGCCGCCGTTGTATGGCTCCGGATGGATTCGGGAGAAGAAGAAGCGGGCGAAAGGCGTATGCGTGCAATCCACCATCGAGATCACCCCGCCAGGCAGCAGCACGCGCACCGCCTCGCGAAGGAACAGCCGGACATCCGGAATGTGGTGAAACACGTGAGTCAGCATCAGGGCGCGCACGCTCGAGTCCGGAAACGGCAGGCGCCGCCCGTCAATCACCATATCGGCCACCCCGGGCTCAACGTCGGAGCTGACAATCTCGGGCCGGAGCGTCTTCAGATAACTCGAGCCGCTGCCCAGTTCGACCATTACTCCGGAGCGGGCTGATTCCGGAACGCTGTCCGCGTCATCGAGTAACTCGCCATACCAACGGTCGTAACAGCGCTTGACCGCGGGTTTCACCCCGATCATCGCCCGCTGGGCGGCGAACCAGCCGGGCGTTCCGATGCGCACGCCGCGAAGCAAAGGGTGTGTGAGGAAGCTGCTCATTACTTGAAGGCCGGCCCGGCTCAGGCGCCCGGGACGGACGCCCACTCAGGAAGTGTACCAGATTGCATGAGAAAGCCCGCTCTCGGACCTTGCTGATCATGAATCGGAGAGGCATACTATAAGTTCCATCTCGGGCGGAGTTGCGCACCTCAGCCACTGCCCGGCATCGAAAGAGAGTAAACATGACGCCACGCCAGCGATTAGCACTCGGCATCCTATGCGGATCCGCTCTTGCGTTGTTTCTCTGTTCTTGCGGACGCGACCTTGCTCCCGAGGTCGGCTCGATGTCCCCCACCAGCGGCCATGGCCGGACGCAGACATTCCGATTCGAAGCCACCTACCCGGGAGGCGCCGGGGAGATCAACAACATGGGCTTCTTCTTCGGCGAATCGATCGCCGACAGTGTCAATGCGTGCTGGATTATCGTCAATAACGGCGGGAACAGCGTAGCCGTCCGCACCAACGACGACAAGGGCTGGCAACCGGGCGTCCCCCTTAACACGGCGGGGACCGCCTCCAACGACAAATGCAGTGTTGCCGCGAACCAGGTAAGGGTGGAACACAATGGCAACCAGCTCGTTGTGAACCTCCCCGTGGTCTTCACCGACGTCCTCAAAGGCGAGGTGAAGGTGTCCGTAATCGCCGTCGGCCCCACGAAATTCAGCGGCTGGCAGGAACGGGGCAAGTGGACGATCGACTAGAGCTGGCTTGAGCCGGACGAGGCGTCCCACGGCGCGTCAGGCCTCGCGCCGGAGTACGGGATTGAACGACGCCGGCTGGGTGTATCCTGAATAGGTTCTTCTACCCGGTCCTGCCGCGGGCCGGACCGTAACCATGGACGCTCTCTACGAAGACAACCTTCGCCTCAGCCAGCTCGAGTATCGGCAGCAGCACATTTACCTCCGCTCGCAGCCGCGTTGTCTGAGCCTGGTCTTCGGCAACGCCTGCAATATCTATTGCCCCCACTGCTGCCAGCCTAAGACCGGCGATAACCTCCTCCGCCCGGCCGAAATCGGCCGCGAGCTGCGGCGGGAGTTCATGGCGCTGTACCCGTATCTGTCCACTCTCCGCCTGCTGGGCGGAGAGCCCTTTGCCATCGCCGGTTTCCGCGAACTCCTCGAAGACGCCGCCATTGTGCGGCGCCCTATCGTCAGCGTCAGCACCAACGGAACCTTGATCGACGAGGAATGGGCCGAGCGGATCGTGCGCCTGCCCTTCAGCAATCTGACGGTCTCCATCGACGGCGGCACGCCGGCCACCTTCGCGCGCATGCGCCGGGGCGGCGATCTGGGCCAGGTCCTGGCCAACGTGGAGCGCATCCGGCGCTGGAAGCGGAAGCTCGGAAGCGAGCTGCCCTATCTGGATTCCTTCTTCGTGGTCATGCGCTCGAACTTCCGGGAGATCCCCCAGTACCTGGAGCTGATGAGCGCGCACGGGTTCACGGATGTCGCCCTGCAGACCGTCGAAGTCAACACCCATAACGCGCGTCGCGAGCCCACGCTGGAGCGCGATGAGTCCATCGCCGATGGCGCCGAGATTCGAGAGCTGCACCGCATCATGCAGGAAGTCCTGCCCCGGGAACGCCGCCGCTTTCGCATGATCCGGACCAGCGGCATGACCTCGTTGTTCGCCTCACAGGGCCTGGATGGTTCCTTTCTCCGCGAGGAGAGCGAAGGGCTCTACCCCGACAGCGACGACCTGGCGGAGGCGCCCAGCTGTGCCGGAACGTCGGAAGATGCCAGCGGCCCCGCACTCAGCCCGAGCGGCGCCACCCCACCGGAGGTGGCCGACTGCGCCGCACCCTCGGCGGAACCCGCCGGCCCCGCGCTCTGCCCCAACCCGTGGACCAACCTGTTTGTGTCGGAGAACGGCGATGTCCGCGCGTGCTTCATCGCCGACGCCATTGGGAACCTCTACGAAACCCCGCTGAGCCGTATTTGGAACGGCCAGCCGGCCATCGCCCAGCGTAGCGACATGATCGCCGGAAGGTATCTGAAGTCGGGTTGCTCGGTTGGGCGGTGCTCCTGGCGGGAGGGAAAGAAGGCGCCGGCCCCGCAATCGGACGGGCTGGAGGAGTTGCGCGCGGAAATGATGCAGTTCGCCGATCGGGCAGCCCAGGCAGAACCGCCGGTCCCGACAGGCGAGGCGCCGTCCGGCATCCTGGCGGTCCGCCGGATGGTGGCCTCCCGCGATCAACGGGTCAAAGAGCTGGAAATGATGTTCGCGCAACTCTGCGACAACATTTCGGCGATCCAGGAGAGGTCCAAGGAACACATTGCCCACCTGGAGGCCAAAGCCGGGGCGGCCCTCGCCGAGTTGGAGAAGAATACCGAGATCCACGAGAGCACCCAACGGCACATCGCTCACCTGGAGGCCCAGACTGAGGCGGCGCTTGCCGCGCTGGAGAAGAATACGGCCATCCGCGAGGAGGCCCAGCGGCACATCGCCCACCTGGAGGCCAAAGCCGAGGCGGCCCTCGCCGAGTTCCGCAGACTGGAGCAAGGCTTCGCGCAATACCGCGAGTTGCCGCTCATCCGCCTTGCGGACGCGTCGTCAAGGTTCCTCAGCAGGCTGCGGAGAGCAGTCTCGCCCTGAGTCAGCGCCGCTCGCTACGCAGCCGCACTGCGCTGCCTACGCCGGCCCGGACGCTCCACCGGAGCTTGGCGCGTGGCCCTCGAATCCAGTCTCCATTCCGGCTGGGTGTATCCTGGATGGGTTCTTCGAAGCGATACTGCCGCGGGCCGGACCGTAACCATGGACACCCTCTACGAAGACAACCTTCGCCTCGGCCAGCTCGAGTATCGCCAGCAGCACATTTACCTCCGCTCGCAGCCGCGTTGTCTGAGCCTGGTCTTCGGCAACGCCTGCAATATCTATTGCCCCCACTGCTGCCAGCCTAAGACCGGCGATAACCTCCTCCGCCCGGCCGAAATCGGCCGCGAGCTGCGGCGGGAATTCATGGCGCTGTACCCGTATCTGTCCACCCTCCGCCTGCTGGGCGGGGAGCCCTTTGCCATCGCCGGTTTCCGCGAACTCCTCGAAGACGCCGCCATTGTGCGGCGCCCTATCGTCAGCGTCAGCACCAACGGAACCTTGATCGACGAGGAATGGGCCGAGCGGATCGTGCGCCTGCCCTTCAGCAATCTGACGGTCTCCATCGACGGCGGCACGCCGGCCACCTTCGCGCGCATGCGCCGGGGCGGCGATCTGGGCCAGGTCCTGGCCAACGTGGAGCGCATCCGGCGCTGGAAGCGGAAGCTCGGAAGCGAGCTGCCCTATCTGGATTCCTTCTTCGTGGTCATGCGCTCGAACTTCCGGGAGATCCCCCAGTACCTGGAGCTGATGAGCGCGCACGGGTTCACGGATGTCGCCCTGCAGACCGTCGAAGTCAACACCCATAACGCGCGTCGCGAGCCCACGCTGGAGCGCGATGAGTCCATCGCCGATGGCGCCGAGATTCGAGAGCTGCACCGCATCATGCAGGAAGTCCTGCCCCGGGAACGCCGCCGCTTTCGCATGATCCGGACCAGCGGCATGACCTCGTTGTTCGCCTCACAGGGCCTGGATGGTTCCTTTCTCCGCGAGGAGAGCGAAGGGCTCTACCCCGACAGCGACGACCTGGCGGAGGCGCCCAGCGCCGCACTCTCCCAGGACGGCGATGGCCCGGCGGGGGCGGCCATTTCCGCCGGACCCTCGGCGGAACCCGCCGGCCCCGCGCTCTGCCCCAACCCGTGGACCAACCTGTTTGTGTCCGAGAACGGCGATGTCCGCGTGTGCTTCATCGCCGACGCCATCGGGAATCTCTACGAAACCCCGCTAAGCCGCATTTGGAACTGCCAGCGCGCCATGGCCCAGCGCAGCGACATGATCGCCGGAAGGTATCTGAAGTCGGGTTGCTCGGTTGGGCGATGCTCCTGGAGGGAGGGAAAGAAGGCGCCGGCCCCGCATCCGGACGGGCTGGAGGAGTTGCGCGCGGAAATGACGCACCTCGCTGATCGGGTTGCCCAGGCAGAACCGCCGGTCCCGGCAGGCGAGGCGCCGTCCGCCATCCTGGCGGTCCGCCGGATGGTGGCCTCCCGCGATCAACGTATCAAAGAGCTGGAAGTGATGTTCAGGCAACTCTGCGACAACACCTCGGCGATGCACGAGGAGGCCCGGCAGCACATCCTTCACATGCAGGCCAAAACCGAGGCGGCGGTCGCCGAGTTGGAGAAGAATACCGAGATCCACGAGAGCACCCAACGGCACATCGCTCACCTGGAGGCCCAGACCGAGGCGGCGCTCGCCGCCCTGGAGAAGAATACGGCCGTCCGCGAGGAGGCCCAGCGGCACATCGCCCACCTGGAGTCCAAAGCAGAGGCGGCCCTCGCCGCGCTGGAGAAGAATACGGCCATCCGCGAGGAGGCCCGGCAGCACATCGCTCACCTGGAGTCCAAAGCCGAGGCGGCGCTCGCCGAGTTCCGCAAACAGGAGGCGGAGTTCGCGCACTACCGGAAATTGCCGCTCATCCGCTTTGCGGACGCACTGTCCAGATTCCTCAGCAGGGCCCGCCATGGCGGCGTGCGGACCACGTGAGGGTCGCCCATCGGAATTGGCGGCAAACCCGGGACTGGCTCGAAGTTCGCTGCACTTGCGAAATTCGTGCCTGTCCCACCGCTGGTCTTCTGTCAGTCATGCCGCTCGTAGATTCCGTCGCCCAATCGGAAATGGCCGCAAACCCGGAACCGGCTCGAATTTCGCCGCCCTTGCGAGATTCGTGCCTGTCCCACCCTGGTCTTCTGTCAGTCATGTGGCTCGGAATTTGCGGCGCACTCGAACCTGATCCTTTTCGATAACGTGCGGCGGACCGGGCAAGCAGCGGCGGCTTCGAAGAGCTTGTCACGTTGCTCTGGTGTCAGCTCACCGGAGGCAGCGTTGGCAAGTTGCCTGAACATGGCAGCTGCGGAAGCCCGAATGCCTCCCGCCTTTATCCACCGTTGCGGGTCCGGTATCGGGCAGGTTCCCTCGTAGCGCGGATCATTTCGCCTCCGCCTTGCTCGCCCGGCGCTTCAACCGGGCGTCCAGACGCAGCACCAGCACGCACACGGCCGCGAAAACAGTCACGTCCCAAATCGCTTCAAAGAAGAACAGGTGCCGCGTGACTTCAAGCGAGTCCGTCATGCCGCTCAGGCCGAACTCGAGCACCTCCATGAGGCCGAGCGCGACTGCGCTGGCCGGATGCGCCCACGCCACGATCCCGACCGCAATCGCGAACAGCAGCGGGTACAACCAGGGCCAGCTTTCAAGAACCGCTCTCTTCGCCGCGCTCCACGCCGCGAAGGCGTTCGTTTCGGTGAACGGCGGGTAGGGCGCCGACGGGTCGTAGTTGCCCACGCTGCCCAGCCCATCTCTGAGCGGCCGCTGCCGGGCTGCTTGCTGCAGTGCCATGCCAGCGACGGTCAGCGCGCGGGCCGGATGGAAAATGTAGAAGCGCGCCAGCAGCGGGAACGAGGTCCGGCCGAGGAACTCCTGGGCCCAGTAATTCTTGCGCAGCAGCGGAGCGTCGGGCCCATACGTGTTCATACCCATGTAATCCAGGTAGGAGTCGTCCAACCCCAGCTCGGCCAGCTCCGCCGAGGGGTTCTCCGCCGTTGGCAGCAGCCTGTCGAAGATGATGTTGAACAAACAAGGGTCGGCGTAGCCGGGCGGAGTCCCCCTGATCAACGAATACGCGGCGCCACCCGCGATGAACGATACCGCCAATGCGCTCGCCAGAACCGTGTGCCGCGGCCACATCGCGCGCCGTTTCCAAAGGACGAATACGATCAGGGGAATCGCGAGCAGCGCGTGCTGCGACTTGGCCCACAGCATCAGCACACAGAAAAGCACGGCCGCCCATCGATCGACGGGCCCGTGCTCCCCCGGCCGCGCCGCGCGCACCAGAAAGACCAGCGCGAGCATCAGGAAAACGAACGCCGCCGCATCCATGTAGAACGAGTTGTAGTAAGTCGAGTACATCGCGTCGCAAAAAAACAGGATCGCCAGAGCCAGGAGGGCGGCTTGAAGGACAGGCCTCACGGCTCCGGTCAGCGGCACGAAGAATGCGAATGCCAGAAGGAACAAAGAGGCGTGAACCGCTCCCAGGCAGCGGAGGTCGAACGCGCCAGCGCCGCTCACCAGCCGGTTCAGCGGCAGGGCCACGTTAACCAACGCCGTCTCGGCGGAGTGGAAACCGCTCTTCCAGTGGCTCTCCGGCGCGAACACCCAATGGAGATGGATATACGGCGACCCCTTAGGCATCGACGGATCGTACGGAACGCGCAGGGAGAACTTCAGGCTGATCTTGCCGAAGTCGCCATTGTCGGCGAGACCGATAGACGGCGGCACCAACACCTGGAAGACCACGATCCCTATCGCAACTGCCAGCCCGATCCACCCGATAATCCTGGTTGCCACGAAGCTCCTTCTCTGTCTTCTAGTCCATCTCACAGCTTACCGAGCCGCGACCGCCAGGGAGACGTTGTTGACTCACGCGATTGTCTCGGCCCGATCGAGACGCACCGACTCGCGTCCCGGCCTCTTCCCCGGGCGCCGGTTGGACGCCAGAACCAAGGTCGAGACCGCGGCGAAGAGCGTCAGGTCCCAGATCGTGTTGAAGAGGAACAGGTGACGGGTAACCTCGCTTGCGTCCGTCATCGCCCCGAGCGCGAACTCGATCAATCCCATGAGGCAGAGCGCCACTCCCCCGGCCGGGAACTTCCATGCAACCACACCGGCCGAGATCGCGAACAGGAGTGGATACGCCCACAGACCCGCGCCGAGCAGCTTCCTTCTGGCCGTGCTCCATAGCGAGAATGCGTTGCTCTGGGCATGGGGCGGACGGCCCGCGGACTCGTCGAAGTTGCCGATTCCCGGCGGACGGCCCAGTGCCGCCTCGCCCAGCGCCAGCTTCGCCACGCCCCACGCGCGGCTCGGATGCGTCACGTAGAACTCCGCCAGGCGCAGAAATGAGGTCCGCGCCAGAAACGAGCGCGACCAGTTCCGATCCCGCATGGGGGAACGATCCATGTAGGCATCCATATCCTTATACCGCAGGTACGAGTCGTCGAGGCCGAGGCTCGCGAGCTCGGCAGAAGGATTTTTCGCCGCCGGCAGCAGTCCCTCGAAGATCATGTTGAACAGGCACGGGCCGGTGTAGCCCGGGGGACTGCCCTCGGCCAGCCCGAACGCTCCGCCGCCCACCACCAGCAGGGCCGCCAGCGCGCCTCCGAGCAGGGGCCGGCGAGGCCACAGAGCCTCCCTCTCCCAGATCAGAAATACCGCCAGGGGAACGGCGAGCAGCGCGTGCTGCGACTTGGCGGTCACCAGCAGCAGGCAGCAGATCAGGGCTACAACGGTGTCCGCCGGCCGCCTCCGCACCACCACCCGCAGCAGGGCCGCGATCGCGAGCATCAGGAACACGAACGCGCCCGCGTCCAGGTAGAAGGAGTTGTAGCAGGCCGAGAACGTCACGTCGCAGAAAACGAACAGGGCCAAAGCGGGGAGCGCGATCCGGACCGCCGCAGGTTCACCGTGGAGCAGGCCGATCCAGAGCGCAAAGGCCAGGAGGAACAATCCCGCGTGAACCACACCCAGCGTGCGAAGGTCGAAAACGCCGCGGCGGGAAACGACGCGGTTCAGCCACAAAGCCGCCTGGATCGGCAGTGCCTCCGAAGAGTGAAACCCGGTGTCGCCGTGGCCGCCGGGCCTGAGATTGTACTGGAGATGGATAAAGCGGAACGCCGACACGCTCAGGTCATCCACTGGAGGGTATAGGCCGAATTGCTTGGTGATCTTGGCGAAGTCGCCGTTATCCGCCAGACCGATGGCCGGCGGCACCAGGACCTGGAAGGCGAGAATCGCCGCGGCTATCGCGAGCGCACTCCAGCCGATTCTGCCAGACGACATAGGCGAGCGGATCACAGGTCAATCGAGCGTTGGGCCACCAACCTCGAATTATAGCCGGAGCGCCCGCTCCGCGTTCCGTGCCGCACTCGTGCCGACAACGGCCGGCCGGTGCGGCCCCGCCTCTACGGCGCGAAGTATCCGTTGATGTCCAGAATCACATGCGTGCGGTTGGTCACGTACACGCTGATCGCCCCGCTCGTCCCCGCCGGCACGATCGCCGCATTCGCCACCACCGTCCCGTCCCACGAGTTGAGGGTCGACACGCCCGGCTGCGATGCGCCCGTCGGCCATGTCGTCAGGTACGACAGCATTCCGTCCGGCACCACCGTCACATTCACCGAGTACGCCGCCGCCGTCGACGGGATCCCGCAGCCGCTCGTCGGAATCGGGAACGACCGCGCCGTCCCCGCCTCCATCTTCGGCCCTCCGAACGTTCCGTCTTCGCCCCGCGTGTCCGCCACCCGGCACGGCGTCACCGGGTAGAACGACAGCGCCCCCGCGCTGCCCGGCGCCGCGAAGTACCCGTTGGTGTCCAGGATCACCGCCGTCGGGTTCGAAGCATACACCGAGATCGCCCCGCTCGCTCCCGCCGGCACCAGCGCCGCGTTCGCCACCACCTTCCCGGTCCACGAGTTCAACGTCGATGCCAGCGGCGCCGCCTGCCCTGCCGGCCATGTCGTCAGGTACCCCAGATATCCGTCGGGCACCACCGTCACGTTCAGCGAGTACGCCTTCGCCCCCGCCGGCATTCCGCACCCGCTCGCGGGAACCGCAAAGTCCCGGCTCTGCTGCGCCGCCAGGTTCGGACCCCCGAACGGCCCCGCCGTCCTCCGCGTGTCCGCCACCCGGCACGGCTGCGCCGGATAGAACGAGTACGCGTTGTCACCCCCGCCCGTGGCGAAGTATCCGTTGATGTCCACGATCACGTCGGTGGGGTTGGTCACGTAGATGCTGATGGCTCCGCCCGCCCCCGCCGGCACCACCGCCGCGTTCGCCACCACGATCCCGCCGAACGAGTTCAAGGTCGAGACCAGCGGCTTGGTCTGCCCCGTCGGCCACAAGGACAGATAGGACAGCGACCCTTTCGGCACCACCGTCACATTCAGCGAGTACGCCTGCGCCGTCGCCGGGATCCCGCATCCGCTCTGCGGCACCGGGAACGCGCGCGATGAATCGCCGACCATTGTTGGCCCGCCGAATGGCCCTTCCGGGCTGCGCGTGTCTATCACCCGGCACGGCGTCACCGGCACGAATCGCAGACCCACCACCGGCGCGGTAGCGAAGCTCGCACTCACCGTGCGCAATCCGTTCATCACCACCGATTGCGGGTTGATCCCGCCGCTCAGGTCCCCGCCCCAACTCGTGAATGCGTACCCGAAGGTCGGCAGCGCCGTCAGTTGCACGCTCGTGCCGGAGTTGTAGTAGCCATCCGCTGAGACCGGATTCAGCGCCACAATCCCGCCCACGCCCGCCTGCACGGTCAGCAGATGCTGCGCCGTGAAGTTGGCGGTATAGGTGGCCGCCGAGGAGGGCACCGTAATGCTGTGCGTCGCCGCCCCACCGTCGCTCCAACTCGCGAACGAGTAGCGCGTGCCGCTGCCCTGCGGCGAGGCGACGTTGACGGTGTGACTGGTTCCCACGCCCCATTGGAACGTCCGGGGCACGCTGTGGCTGGACCCGTCCACCGAGACCGACAGGCCCGCTGGCGAGGTCGCAATTGTGACCGCCACCGGCGGCGCATTCGTGAAGCTGGCCGTCACCGCGTGCGGGGCGTCCATAACCACCGTCCGCGGATTGGTGCCGCCGCTCAGGTCGCCGCTCCATCCCGCGAATACGTACCCGGAGGCCGGTGTCGCCGTGAGCTGCAGGCCCGTACCGGAAGCGTAATAGCCATCCGCTGAGCTGGGATTGGCGGTCACCGTTCCGTTCGCCCCGGCATCGATCGTCAGCAGATACTGCGCCGTGAAGTTGGCAGTATACGTAGCCGCCGTCGCGGGCACGCCCACAGTGTGCGTCTGAGTTCCGCCGTCGCTCCAGTTGGCGAACCCGTAACGCGTCCCGCTGCCCGTCTGCGGCGAGGTGACGGAAACGGTGTGGCTGCTGTCCTGCACCCAGTTGAACTCCTGCTGGGAAGTGTACGTCACGCCATCCACTGAGAAGGCGAGTCCCGCCGGACTGGTCTTCACCGTAATGCTGACCGGCGCCCCGGGATCGAACCTCGCCAGGAAGCCGTCGGAGCCCCCGCCACTGCCGCCCGGGAACACCCCCGCCGTTACCGGGAAGTCCGAGGAGTTCGTCTGTCCCGCCACGTGCAAGACCCCCGAGGGTTCCACCGCCACGCTGTAACCGGTCTCCGAACCGCGCCCGCCGAGGTAGCTGGCGTAGGTGATCGCCCCCGAGGTGTTGAGCCGGGCCAGAAACGCGTCGGACTGGGCGATACTCGCCAGGTGAACGGTGGACACAGCCGAGGCGCCTGCCGCCAGCGCCGAGGGAGTGCCACTCACCGCCACCGGCGGACCCCAGCTTGCGGCGCCATCGGTGCTCGCATACACCAGTCCGTTGACGGTCGCTACGTAAACGTTCGAGGGGTTGGCGGGGTGGAACAGAATCGAGTTGATCTGCCCGGACATGCTCCCGGCAACGGTCCACGGCCCATCGCCCGCCTTTTTGTAGACGTGGCCGTCCGCCGTGCCTGCCAGGACCGTCGCGTGGTCGGTGGGGTGAACCGCCAGAGCGGTCACCGCGCTTCCCGAAGGAACAGTGCTGCTGGAGGGCCAGGGCCAGTCGTCTCCTCCGCATGCGCTCTTCTTGAACACGTTGCCGAACTTATCCCCCAGGTACAGCGTGCACGTGCTGGCCGGGTCTACGGCGAGGACCGCCCCCTGGAGCAACGGAGACTGCCAGTAGTTGTAGCTGCCGCTGCCCGGAAACCGGAACAGCGTCCCGTCGCTGGCCGCCCACAACGTGCTCCCGGAAATGGCCAGCGTTTTCAGATCGCTGAAGCTGATCAGGTGCACAAACGCTGACCAGGACCCGCCGCAGTTCCCGCTGGAGTAGATGTAGTCTCCGAAATCGATGGCGTAAAGAGAGCACGGGTTCGCCGGGTTCATGGCCAAGCCGATCACCCGGGCGAGGCCCGAGTAGTTCCAGGCGCTTCCCCCGTCCGTGCTCCTGTACATACCGGAATCGGTGCCGGCATAAACCTGCAGGGGATTCGAAGGACTGATCGCTAGCGAGGTGCTGTTGCGCGACATCAGCGAGTTCCAGTTCGCCCCGCTGTTCACGCTCCTGAGGACACCTCCGTAGCCGCCTCCCGGGCCAGGCTGATAGGCGTCCGCGGTAACCGGGAGGTTGGGGGACCCGGTCGCTCCGGTCACCCACGCCACCCCCGCCGGCGTGACCGCAATACCCTTGGCCTCCTCGTCGGCGGTCCCTCCCAGGTAGGTGGAGTACAAGTGCGCGCTGCCCGTGGAGCTGTACGCCGTGACGAACGCGTCATAGGTGCCGGATCGGCTTCCCTGCGCCGCATTCAGGGTTGGGAACTCCGTGGACCCGGTCTGCCCCGCGACGTAACAGTTGCCACTGGAGTCCATGGCGACTCCCTTCGCCGTATCGGACTGGCTTCCCCCCAGATAGGTAGAGAAGACAAACGCGTTTCCGGAGGGCGTCAACTTCGTGACAAAGGCGTCGGGGTATCCCTGCGATCCCGCCAGGCTCGACTGGAGCGCATGGCTGGTCGGAAAATCGGTGGAATACGTGTCGCCGGCCACGCACGCGCTTCCCAAGCCGTCCACGGCAATGGCATAGCCATGGTCATCGCCGCCTCCCCCCAGGAAGGTGGCATAGACGATGGCGCCCGACCAGCTGAACTTGGCCACCCAGGCGTCGTACCATTCGCCCGCAGTCGGCTGGACGGCGTTCACGACAGGAAACTCGGACGAGAGCAGAAAGGTCGCGCCGGTGACATAGGCGTTGTCCGAGCTGTCCACGGCGATCGCGTAGCCCTGGTCCCCAATCGGGGTCGAGACGTTGAGAGTATCGCCACGAGCGTTCACTTTGACAACGAACCCCGAGAAGACGCTCGAGACTGCGGGCAGCCAGGGAAAGTTCGACGACAGGCTCTCCCCCGTGATCCAGGCGTTCCCGCCGCTATCCACCGCGATGCCATATCCGTGATCGTCCCCGTTGCCGCCGACATACGTGGAGTACACAATCGCGGTCCCGGCGGCGTTGATCTTGGTGATGAATATGTCCAGATCGCTGCCCGACCCGCCCTGGCTTCCGGGCGTAATAGGGAAGTCGACCGAGTCCTTGCTCCCCACGACGTAAGTGTTCCCGGCTGAATCCAGTGCGACCCCTGTTATCCAATCCGTGCCGCTTCCGCCCAGCCGGCCCGAATAGGCCAGCACCGGGTCGATCACCAGCGTGCGCCGCCGGTTATAGGGGCCCACCGCGAACCCAACCTCGCCGCTCGCATCCAGGCGAAATACGCACTCCACCGCCCGCCGCTCGCCGCCTGTCTCCTGATAGGCCACCGGCCGGTGCTGCCGCAACTCGCCCTCCGGCATCGTGAGCACCAGGCTGCCGTCCGCGTCCAGCCGGATGCCCCTCTGCCCGCGAAACGCCAGCCGGATCGCGGCCGGGTCAGCTCCGGCTGAAACGAGGAAATCGCTCTCCAGATTGCGCCCATTGCCGTGATACACCAGATCGATGCCGCTGTAGATACGCTCCAGCCGCACCTTGCCGAAGGTAGGGATATCGGTGTGCCACCTGGCGCGGTCATCGCCCACAAGGTAGTTGCTGCGTCCCGGCAGGGGGTCGAGGCCGGAGGCGCGCCCCTTTCTCGCTCCCTCCAGCCGCATTTCCAGAACGCCTTGCGGAAGCCGCATCACGGCCCCGGAATCCGTCAGGAAAACGGTGGCAGCCTGGACGTGCGTCACAAACCGAACCTGGGCCACCGTTTGGCCCCGGTTGGGCTCGAAGGACAATGGAAGAGCAGAAAGCCTGGTGTCCGCCGAGGCGGCGTAGGCGCCGCCGACGAAGATCTGTGCGCCAACGAGGAGGAACTGGAGTGTCTTCATATTTAGGACCTGGCCGGCTGGAATCCTACTCCTTTAGGATGCGGATGTCAACGAGCAAACCGGGCCGCCCAACCCGGCTCATAGAGGCTGACTCCGTAGCTGACAGCTGATAGCTGACGGCTAACAGCTCCCCTCTTTCAGACCCCGGTCACCCTAAACCCGCTAGAATGGACTTTATGCAGGTTGCACAAGCTGGGCAGCACAAGCTGATCGTGCTCGAGCTCGATCCGGAGATCCTCACTAACATCGCCAAGCAGGCCGGCTTCGACTCCAAGCTCGAGGACGGAAAGCGCACCGTGTCGCTGGAGTTGACGATCATGGACCGCCAGTCGCCCCTGCTCTTATTCGACGCCGCCGACCCCGGCAACCTGGGCTGGTTCTCCCGTTGCCAGTTCTATGTGGATGGACAGACCGGCCAGGTGCTCCAGACCCCCATGATCCTCGCCAACAACAGGGACCGCGCCGGCCGCCCGCTGCCCGATTCCATCCTGGTGCAGTTCACCAAGGAGCTGCCGGTTACCTTCCGCCTCCCCGGCAAGAATCCGGTCACCGAGCAAACGGTTTACGCGGTGTTCCTGAGCTTCCTCAACGCCCTGATCCAGACCGGAGTCGGCGTCTGCGGCGGCCCCGTCATCAAGCCCCTCGCCGGACGCACCGAGGCCCCTGGGCCGCGGAACTAAATCACTTCCCGGCTGTTTTGCCCAGCACGTCCACGCGCCGTTGCGCCAGCGCATAGGTGGACATCCTGACAGTGCTCTGGTCCTTGGGCCGTGCCAGCTTCGCATACATCGTCTTTGCCGAATCGGGAAGCCCATACTCCTCGGCAATGCGGCCGAAGACGTACCAGTCATCATCGTCGGACTCGTCTGAACCTAAAAGGTCCATGCGCTGGAGGATCGTAACGCGGGACTGACCGGGCTTGCCGGTTTCCGCCTGGATCGCCGCCAGCGTGTGCAGGATCGGAGCCTCCTCGCCTTTGGAGAGCAACATCGCCTGCTGGATCGCGGCGGATGTCGCATCCGTTACCGCACCATTCTCCAGTTGGCTCCAGGCGACTTGATTGTAGTCCCGCGCTTCGGCCTTGCCGCTGGACATCAGTGTCTCCAATATCGCCGCGGCTCGTTCATTCGCGCCCACCGACAACAGGCTGACCGCAGCGGCCCGCAGTGCCGCCGCGTCGGTCTTGAACTGTTCGAGGTGCTCCCCGACCAGCCGCTCGGTCCGGGTACGGTCGCCCGCCTCGGCGCTCGCCTGGAGGGCGTGCGTAAACGCGGACTGCGACTTCGGCAAACTGTCCAGAACGCCCGCGGCCAACTCGGCTGCTCGCGCGTAGTCTTTTGCCTTCATGTAGGCGTTGACGAGAGCGGCTGCGAACAGTGGTCGTTCGTCGGCCTTCTGTGCAGACTGATATGCCTCCTGAAGAATTGGCACAGTGGCAGCGTCTTGGCCGGTCGAAGCCAATAGCACGGCGGCCGCGCGCCGGACGGCGGTCTTGTCGCCGTTCTGGCCCTTCGTCCAGACGCGCGCGAACAGCGGAGGAGAAAGCGGATCGTCAACCCCACCCGTCTGAAGTTCCTCCCGCGCGCGATCGAGCCACGCTCGCGCTGCTTCGACCTGGTCCGCCTCCGCCAGATCTAAAACCATGCGAGCCACGCCATCCCAGTCCCCGAAGGCGTCGACCAGACGGTACTGTCCGTCCTCCCGGACGACGTAGCTGACCGTTTGCCCCGCGCTCACCCCCGGCATAACTGCCCGGAGCGTGTATCCCGCTTCGTCGTTGCCGTCCACCGATATCTTCATCATCGAAAGCACAAGGTCCAGACCCACTTCCAGACTCAAGCCTGATCGGGCAAGCGTCGCCTGGCCCGATTTCAGAGACTTCTCCGCCTTCTCCATTTCCTCCGCGTCAAGTGACTTACGTGCCCGCCGGCTGTACATCGATGCGATCGCACCCGGTTTCCGGAAATCCCCGTTGATTACTTCAACCATGAGCCGCCTGAGCGCGTCCTCCGGTTTGTCTCCCTTCAGGACCGTGTCCTCCACCCGGCGCGTACGGCGCAGAATGTCTGCCAGGTTCTGTGTTGCGGCTGGATTCGCCGACTGGGTAGCGCCGGCGGCGAAAAGGTCGGCTGCCGGCGCATAGAGCCGGGCAACCAACAGGTTCTGCGCCGCCGCGAACAACGCCGCCTGCTGCTGCTTTACCCCCGCTATCTCCCGGCCTGCGGCTTCGATGGCGGCGGCCGGTCCGTCCAGCGCGGCGGTCGCCGCCAATTCGAGGGAACGATTCGCGTCCGACGCCGGCTGCTTGTGCAGGTACTCCCGCACCTCTTTCATCTGCCCGGCGCGAAACATCGCCACAACCAGGTTCTGCGTCAGTCCCAGGCCTGCGAGTTTCGCCTCGATCTTACGATACTCCGCGATGGCCTCGCCCAATTGCGCGCCCGCGGAATACCTCTTGCCCGCCTCGTCGTATTCCAGCAGGATCGCCAGATTCGCTCGCGTCGCGTCATCGGCGGGTTCGAGTTCCAGCGCCTTTCGATAGGCCGCGACGGCGCCCTCGCGATCATAGCCCTTCTTTAAGTCCCGGCCAACCAGGTCATGCTTGAGGACCACCGCGAGGTTCGCATACGCCTTCGCCGACTTGGGCTCGAGCGTGACCCCGCGGCGAGCCTCCGCGCGCGCGGCCTCACCAGCGCCCGCCGCCAGCAGTGCACCGGCCACCTGGTGGCAGTGCAATGCTTCCGTTGGATGCCGCTTCTCGAGCTCGCGGAACTCCACCAGGGCTTCCTTCACCTTCCCCGACGCGAGCAGCGTCTCTCCCACCTGCTCGAAAGACGCGACCGGCACGTCCTTCTTTTCAAGCGCGAGGAAAGCATCCCGTAGGGCCAGGCCCTCCGCCGCCGTGAACCGGCGCCTCGGCATGTCGAACTTCACCGTCCCCGTGACGACGCCGTCAGCCTCAGTCTGAAAGCGCACGGAAAGAGACGCCGGTCCGAGTTTCTGGTCAGACTGCTCCGGCAACTGACGTGCGCGGAAGCCGGGAGGCGGAACGATCCGGTAGCGCCACTCCGCGAGGAAGGCCTCCGGAATCACGAAGTCGTCGGTTCGTTTAGCCTCGGTCGCTTTGTCCTCCGTTGCTTTGTCCTCTCCCTCGCCTTTGCCCTTCGGCTCCTTGCGGAAGAACTCGGGCAGCCGGTAGGCGACCTGCGAAAGCCGGATCGCAACCGCGGCGTCGGCCTCAGCCGTCGTCCCGCGCTTCGCGTCTTTGAACTCCAATCGGAGTTGGAAGGGCTTCGTCAGGTCGTCCGGGTCGGAGTGGCTGGCCGAAGCCACGCCGGGCGCGGCGTAGGTCCAGTCGGCATAATCCTTCAGGTCCTCCTGAATCTTTTTCTGCTCCAGTTGGCCCCACTGCCCGCGGTAGTCGCGGTCCCCCGTACCCCATGTCTACGACGTCTCAACCACTCTGGCCGGGCCGAGTTCGGAAAGGAAGAACTCCCGGGTTTCAACCACGCGGTTCTCGGCCGACGTGGACTCGGGCGTTCGGATAAGCCCGGTCGTCTTCTCGCTGGCGATGAGCGCAAGCCGGCCCTGGTTCGCCGGGGCCATCACGCCCAGCCGCAGGTCTGAGTCTGTCGGATTGAGCCACAAATCGGGCGTGCCGGGCACATAAACGATGGCGTGGTTGAACACGTTCAACGCCGGCATGTCGGGTTCGATGTCGCTGCCCGTGGAGGAGAGCAGAAGCGCCACGTGGGCGTCAATCTTCGCCGCCCGCAACAGGGCCACCACAAGCGAGCTCTTGTCCTTGCAATCGCCGTACCTCCGCTCGAGCACCTCGACCGGCGATCGCGGCACGATGGAGGCTTCGCCAAACTCGACGCCCGTGTACCGGATTTCGCCGTTGACCTTGCTCAGAATCGCCGTGATCTTCCCGTCGCGATCCAGCTTCGCCCCAAACTTCGGCAGATAGTGGCCTGCGTCCCACCCGCCGATCTGTTTCTCGACGATCGCGGCGTACCCCGCGGCCACCTCGTGCCATTCCCGTCCGGTGGTGAACTCCAGATGGGGGTGGCGCGCGTGGTCCGGCGGCAGAAACGGAAGTTCATCCTTGTCGGCCTCCATCGGGCCTTGTTCAAAGAGGTACTCAGTTCCGCCGTCGGCGGATGGGCGGGTGCTGGCAGACAGTCCCGGCATCATCTTGACGACGTATCTCAGCGGCACCCCTGGAGGCGCCGACGCCGTCACCCGTGTCTGCAGGATTGGGGCCGAGCCACCGAAACGGTAGGAGCTGTTGTTGCCGGCCGGCGAGAGCGCCGAGGTCTCGCGCGTGATGACTTCTTCTTCGACGATCGAACCCTGCGCCATCGCCGGCAGTGCCGCCTTCACCGCGCGCTCGTCGCTCAGGACTTCCTGCCCTTCCCCTGCCGGCGCATCGGCGATGGTCTTCTGATCCAGCTCGCGGACGCTGCCGTCCGATGTCACCACACGGGCACGCATCTCCGGGCGCTTTTCATGCCAGGGTGCCCAGGTTCGCTCGATGGTGGCCCAGCCCTCGGCTGCGTCCTTGGTCAGCGCTTTGAAGATCATTCGGTAGCGAAAGGTGAGAGCGCCGTGCGCGTCAAAGGAGAACTGTCCGTCTTCGAAAAGGACCACCACCTCGGTGCCGTCCTTGACGTGCAGGTCTTTGAACGCCTCTTGCAGCTGCTGCGGCGTGGCCGAGAACGGAGGCTGATTCGCGACGTTCTGGCCGCTGGCCGCACCGAAGGCGACGAGCGCTACCGCGAGCGCCCGCGCCGCATGGATGTGAGACATGAGCGTCTATGCTATCACGCTCAAGCCGCCCCCACCGCCGCCTTCGCCTCCGCCACCACGCCCTCGACTTCTTCCTGGTACTTCGCCAGCAGTTCCGCGTTCGCCGCCTCGAAGCGCTCCACCAGCACCGGCTGCGTGTTCGACGCTCGCACCAGCCCCCAGCCCTGCGGAAACAGCACCCGCACGCCGTCGATATCCACCACCTTGTGCGTCGACCGCCGGAAGCGCTCCGCCACCAGCTTCACCACTTCGAACTTCAGCCCGTCCGCGCAATCGATCCGTATCTCCGGCGTCGAAACCATCTTGGGAAGACCCGCCAGTTGCGCCGACAGCGGCTTCCCCGATTTCGAAACGATCTCGATCAGCCGGCACGCCGCGTACAGCGCGTCGTCGTAGCCGTAATAGCGGTCCGCGAAGAACATATGGCCGCTCATCTCGCCCGCCAGCTCCGCGTGGCTCTCTTTCATCTTCGCCTTGATGAGCGAGTGCCCCGTCTTGTACATGATCGCGTTGCCGCCCAGCCGCTTGATCTCGTCGTACATCAACTGCGAGCACTTCACTTCGCCGATGAACGTCGCCCCGGGCTTGCGCTCCAGAATCTCGCGGGCATAGATGGTCATCAGCTGGTCGCCCCACAGCACGTCGCCGTGCTCATCGACAGCGCCCAGCCGGTCCGCGTCCCCGTCGAACGCCACGCCCAGGTCCGCGCCGGTACGTTTCACCGTGGCGATCAGCTCGGCGATGAACTTCGGCATGGTCGGATCCGGATGGTGGTTGGGAAAGTGTCCGTCCATCTCGAAGAAGAGCTCCGTTGCGGCCACATTCAGCTTGTCGAAGATGCGGTGGATCACCGGGCCCGCGGTGCCGTTGCCCGCATCGGCGACCACCTTCACCCGGCGCTCCAGCTGGAACTGCGACGCCACTTCGTCCACGTAGGCCGGCACCACGTCCGCGGTCTTGAGCGAACCCACGCCCGAAGCGTAATCCCCGCGCTCGATGATTTCGCGAATGGCCTGTATCCCCTCGCCGTAGACCGTGCCGTCCCCCGAGACGATCTTGAACCCGTTGTACTCCGGCGGATTGTGGCTGCCGGTAATCATCACCGCGCCGGTCGCCTTCAGATAGAACACCGAATAATACAGCACCGGCGTCGGCACCACGCCGATATCGGTCACCTCGCAGCCGCTCGCCACCAGGCCCCTCGCCATCGCGCTCGCCAGACGCGGCGAGCTCAGCCGCGTGTCGCATCCCAACGTCACATTCCTGCCCGACCGCCGGCCCAGATAGGTCCCGATAGCGCGGCCCAGGTTCTCAATGTCCGCGTCCAGCAGCTCTAAATCGGCGATGCCACGAATGTCGTATTCGCGAAAGATAGTAGGAATCAGCATAACCCGCAATTTACCACGGGGGGCCGTCTTCAGCCCGACCGCCGGACTTCAGAGGAGCTTGCGAAATTAGCCTGACAGACTGGAGACTCCGCTGAAAAACGGTGACTGGCTCCGCTGTCCCAAGCGACACGTCCGCCTGGTCAACGGGATAGGTCTCGAGCGCGCGTGGCGAGCGGTGCCTGTCGCCGCTTTTCAGCCCTTTCACCTCTCGCCGCGGACGCGACGAACTGAATTTTGCAAGTCCCTCTTCAGCCCCGCCTTCGGTCCACTGATGAACCGGTTCCCCCGCTCGATGAACCGAAGCGGCCGCACGGCCGGATCCACGAACCCAACCCGCGCCGTGGCGTCGATCTCCAGAGTTGGCTCGTCCTTCAGCCCGCGCACCGTGAGCGCGCCGCGAGTCACATCCGCTCCATAGAGCCGCCGCGTGACGTCCAGCGCCAGTGTCAATTTGCCGGGACCGGATGCCAGGTCCTCGATGCGCCGCGCCGCCGGACGCCTGCGCCGCATGCCCTCAATCCCCACCAGCGGCTCGATCGCTCGAAGCAGAACGCACCCCGGCATCCCGTCCGGCTCGGCCACCAGGTTCAGGCACTCGTACATGCCATAGATGAGGTACACATACGCATGCCCGGGCGGCCCGAAGATCACGCGCGTCCGCGCCGTGAGCCCATGCGAAGCGTGCGCCGCCAGGTCCCCCATCCCCAGGTATGCCTCCGTCTCGACGATCCGCCCCGCCGCGCCTTCGTGGACCAGGATCTTCCCCACCAGGCCGCGCGCCACCGTCTCGGCGTCGCGAGCATAGAAGGACCGCGGCAGGATGCGGCTCTCCCGCGCCAGCGCGCTCCAGGTCATCCGGTCCGGCCACTCCATCGCATGGCGATTATCCCATGAGGGGCCTGCCCGAAGGCAGTGCCGCCGCACCCCTTGACAACTGCACCCTTCGCAACTATAGTTGTAACTGATATAGTTGCAGCCGCTGTAGTGGCGGCCGCGGAGGGGCCCGGATGTCCGAATCTCTTACGCCCGCGATGTTCGACGTGTTGCTGGCTCTAGCCGACGGCGACAAGCACGGCTACGCCATTCTGAAGGAAGTCCCCGCGCTCGGCACCGGCACTCTCTACGGCATTATCAAGCGGCTGCTCGCCGACGGCCTGATCGCCGAAACCGAACGCCGCCCGGCTCTCGATCACGACGACCAGCGCCGCCGCTATTACCGCCTGACCACGCTGGGCCGGCACGCGGCCGAGGCCGAAGCCGCGCGCCTGTCGGCCCTGGTGGCGCGGGCCCGGTCCAAGCGGTTGCTAAAGGTGTTGAAGCCCGCATAGCGCAAGGAGCACACCATGTCGAAGCCGCACACCATGTCGAAGCCGCACACCATGTCGAAGCCGTCACTGGGAGACAGCTTTTACCGCAGGCTGCTCGGTCTGCTGCCCTTCGATTTCCGCAGCGAATTCGGAGGCGAGATGGTCTCGACGTTCCGCCAGGAACGCGCCGAGCGCGGTCGCGGCGGCCTGCTCGCCCTTATCGAAATCTGGTGGACCGCCATCCTCGACATCCTGCGCATGGCGCCCCGCGAGCACCTTGCCATTCTGTCGCAGGACGTCCGCTACGCCCTGCGCATGATGCGCCGCAACCCGGGCTACACCACCGCCGCCGTCGCAGTCCTTGGATTGGGAATTGGCGCCAACACCTCGATCTTCAGCGTGGTGCACGCGGTTCTGCTCAAGCCCCTGCCGTACGCCGAAGGCGACGGATTGGTCGTGCTGCGTCAGAGCGAAACAAAGGCCGGCGCAGCCAACATGTCTTTCTCGGTCAAGGAAATCGACGACTACCGCCAGCAGAACCGCAGCCTGAGCGGGCTGGTCGAGTATCACAGCATGACATTCACGCTGCTCGGCCGGAACGAAGCCCATCGCGTCCGCACGGGCGTGGTCTCGGCGGGCTTCTTCGATTTCTTCGGCGTAAAACCGTTGCTCGGCCGGACTTTCGTCCCCGACGACGAGCGCCTCGGCGCGCCGCCGGTGCTGGTTCTCAGCTACGAATACTGGAAACAGAGCGAGGGTGGAGACCCGAACATCGTCGGCCGGAAATTCGAAATGAACGACCGGCCTCATACCGTCATCGGAGTGCTCCCGCCCATTCCGCAATACCCCAATGAGAATGATGTCTACATGCCCACCTCGGCGTGTCCCTTCCGCTCCAGCGCCGCCATGATCTCCAGCCGTACCGCCCGCATGATGAGTGTGTTCGGCCGCCTCAAGCCCGGCCAGACCCTGAACCATTGCCGCTCCGACATGGCGCTCATCGGCGCACGACTCGCACAGGATCACCCGGAGGCTTATCCCCAGGCGTCCGGCTTCGAAGCCAACGCTTCTTCCCTCCGCGACGACCTCACGCGCAACGCCCGGCCCATGCTGCTGGTCCTGTTCGGAGCCGCCGCCATCGTGCTGCTGATCGCCTGTGCCAACGTGGCCAACCTAACTATGTCGCGAATGGCGCGCCGCGAGCAGGAACTCGTGGTCCGCACCGCGATGGGCGCCGGCGGCGGCCGCCTGCTGAGGCAACTTCTGACCGAGAGCCTGCTCCTGGCGCTGCTGGCCGCGGCCGTGGGACTGCTGCTCGCGGCCGGCAGCCTGCGCCTGCTGGCGCAAGTCGTCGTACAACTCACGCCCCGCGCCCGCGAGATCGGCGTGGACGGCTGGATGCTCGCCTTTGCCGTGCTGTGCGCCACCCTCACCACCGTGTTCTTCGGTTCGGTGGCCGCCCTCGCTTCGCGCCACGACCTCGCCTCCAGCCTGAAGGAGAGTGGCAGCCGCGCCGGCGCCGAGGTGGGCCGCCCCTTCTTCCGCGGCGCCCTCATCGCCGCCCAGGTCGCCTTCTCCTACGTGCTCCTGATCGGAGCCGGCCTGATGGTTCGCAGCTTTATTCAGCTCGACCGCGTTGACCCGGGATTCGTCCCCCAGCGCGTCTTCGCCGCGGGCATCGACGCCAACTGGTCCCGCTACACCACGCCTCAACTCCGCCTCTCGCTGGCCAAGCGGATCCTGGAAAAAGTGCAGGCCCAGCCGGGCATCCTCTCCGCTGCCATCTCCTCCAGCTTCCCGCTCGATCCGGACTCCGCTTCGGGCGGATGGACCAACGGGTTCGATCTCGAAGGCGAGGTCCGTACCGCGGCCGACTCGCCCCACACCGCCGCGATCCGCGTGGCCAGCCCCGACTATTTCCGGACGCTCGGCGTTCCGCTCCTGAGCGGTCGCGTGTTCCGTGATGCCGACGACGACAAGGCGCCCGACGTTGCCGTCATCAGCCGGTCCCTCGCCCGCCGTTTCTGGCGCGACCGCGATCCCATCGGCCGCCGCGTGACTTTCGACCGCGGCGAGCGCTGGGTCACCATCGCCGGCGTCGTCGGCGATGTCAAGGAATTCACGCTCGCGGGCGACGCCCCCGACCAGTTCTATGTGCCCCTGGCGCAGAACCCGGCGCCCGGCAGCATTCTGGTGCGCAGCTCGGGCGACCCGTCCACCGTCGCCGCCCAGGTGCGCCGCGCGGTGCTCCAGGTAGATCCCCAGACCGCCATCCCGCTGCTCGCGACGCTCGAGCAGGTGCGCGCCGATTCCGTTTCCGGTCCGCGCGCGACGGCGCGCCTGTTCGCCCTGTTCGCCGGACTGTCCTTCATCATCGCCGTGGTCGGCATCGGCTGCATGCTCGGCCTCTGGGTGAAACAGAGGACCCGCGAGATCGGTATCCGTATGGCCATGGGCGCGGCGCCGCACGACATCACCGGTCTGGTCGTCCGTCAAGGGATGCTGCTGGCCGCCATCGGAACGGCCGCGGGCGTAGCGGGTGCTCTCGCCGCCGGGCGTTCGCTCAAGACTCTCCTGTTCCGCGTCGAGCCGGCCGACGCCGCGACGTATGCGCTGGTCTCCGCTCTGCTGCTGAGCGCGGCTCTGCTGGCCTGTTACCTGCCCGCGCGTCGCGCCGCCCGCGTCGATCCGCAGGTCGCGCTGCGCTCGGAGTAACGACATGCGAACACCATTCCTGCTCGTTCTCGCTCTTGTGTCCGCCTCCGCCAGCCCCTCCGAGGACGCTGCGCCGCGCTTCACCGCGGACGGCCGGCTTCAGCGCCCCGCCAACTACCGCGAGTGGATCTACCTCAGCTCCGGCCTGGGGATGACGTACGGGCCGCTAGCCGCCGAGGCCGGCCAGGATCCCTCATTCGACAACGTCTTCGCCGCCCCGGCCGCATACCGCGAATTCCTGAAGAGCGGTGCCTGGCCCGAGGGAACGGTCCTGGTGCTGGAAGTGCGTGCGTCGCAGTCGAAAGGCTCGATCAACCAGGGCGGCCATTTTCAGACCGGCGTTCTGGGCGTTGAAGCGGAGGTGAAGGATTCGAAGCGCTTCCCCGGCAAGTGGGCCTTCTTCCCGTTCCACGAAGGCGAGGCCGCGAGCAAGCCCTTGCCGCCCACGGCGTCGTGCTACCCCTGCCACGCCCATCACGGCGCGGTGGACAACACCTTTGTCCAGTTCTACCCGACCCTGCTTCCCGTCGCGAGAGAAAAAGGAACCCTTCGCACCGAACCGCGACCGTGAGAGAGCGGGCCTCCCACATCACTTCGCCAGCTGCTTGCGGATCGATTCCAGTTCCCGCCGCCGCTTCGCGCCGATCTTGGGATACGCCAGCTTGAGGTCCTTGAGCGTGTCAAGGACAATCCGGGAGACAATCAACCGCGCATTCTCCTTATCGTCCGCCGGAATCGCGTACCAGGGCGCGTGGCCTGTGCTGGTCGCCCCCAGGCAGGCCTCGTACGCCTTCACATACTGCTTCCAGTATTTTCGTTCGTGAAGGTCGGCCATGCTGAATTTCCAGTTCTTCCCCGGCTCATCGATCCGGGCCAGGAATCGCTTCCGCTGCTCTTCCTCCGAGAGGTGGAGAAAGAACTTCACGATGCGCGTTCCGTTGCGATAGAGGTGCCTCTCCGAGTCCACAATGGAGCGATAGCGCTCCTCCCAGACGGTTTTCTCGTCGCGCAACTCTTCGGGAAGCCCCTGGCTGCGGAGGATCTCCGGATGCACCCGCACCACCAGCACTTCCTCGTAGTAGGAGCGATTGAATACGCCTATCTGGCCGCGGCCGGGAAGCCGGCACGTGGTTCGCCATAGAAAGTCGTGCTCCAGCTCCTCGGCGCTCGGCTGCTTGAAACTCGAAACCTGGCAACCCTGCGGATTGACTCCGGACAGGACGTGCCGGATCACGCCGTCCTTGCCCGCCGCGTCCATCCCCTGGAAGATCAGCAGCAGCGCATAGCGGTTCGATGCGTTGAAGAGCTGTTGCAGTGCACTCAGCTCCTCGGCGTGTTCCCTGAGCAGCTCCTGGCAGCGCTCCTTCGAGTGGTAAAAGGGCTTCACGGCCGTCGGCCACTCGCTGAGATCGACCTTGGCTCCCGGCCGCACGCGAAAGTCTTTTGGATGGATTTTCATGCCAGGCCAGCCTTAGTCCTGGTCCAGGTATTCCTCGGGCACATCGTCCTCTGGGACCTCCCTTGTGTGGACCTCGGCCACGTCCGGATCGGGTGCATCCTCCACGCCTTCGATCACTTCGGCCTCGAAGGCCTGCCCTTCCTCGGCTAGTTCCTCCACGCTCTCGGGGCCCGCCTCCGCGGCGTCCGCCAACCCCTGCGTGTCCCCGGACTGCCCGCCTGATTCCGGGCCTGTCCCCCCCTCTCGAGCGCCCTCGTCGTCTCGCCTCTTCATGCGATAACGATAGCACGCTGCCTGCCCACCCCTTGCTCCCGGCCAGCCACTCGATCTTCCCGGCCCGCGCTTCCGGACCTTCGCCCTCGCCACCTGCACCCGGGCCGGCATCGAAGCATCTTACTGAACATTAATAAGACGCTAATATCCCGTTTGGTTTCTTCAGCATAAATTAAAAGCGTCCTTACGGTCTTTTTTTTTACGCCCTGCGTGTCAAACTGGACTACTCTACTTAACGAAAGGCCATAATGCACAGGCTCATGCTCCTAAGGCCCACGACCCTGCTTTCGGTCGCGGCGTTACTCCTGGCGATGTCAGTCGCCGCCCACGCGGACACCATCAACATCTTCAGTACGGGCTCCGGCGTTTCGTATCCAGGCACGGACCCCAACTTTATCTACACCTACGTCTCGGCCGATCCAGGTGTCAACCCGGGCGTCCTGGCCAGCGGTGCGAATGCGACGATACTCAACCCCGCCGCATGGCCGCTCGCCGGCTCCAACAAGGAGTGGATCGCCACGCCCACGGGCTCTCAGTGGATCGGACCGCCGGAGCAGTTCGACGACTTGGGCTACCTCACCGCCACGCCCAACGTGTACTTCATCTACCAGCAGACCTTCAACGTCCCGACGGGTATGAACCTGACGACGATCTTGCTCACGGGCGCCATCGCATCGGACAACTGCCCCACGACCGTTGCCGTCAACGGCCACGGACCCACGGGTGGCAGCGGATCGCTGATGCCGGCCGACTGCACGACGGAAGGCAACTCGTTCAAGGTGGTTCATACGTTCGAGTTGGGGGGCGTCAATGCGGATTTTGGCCCGACGGTCGGCCTCGACTACTACG
Source organism: Bryobacterales bacterium (assembly GCA_963841635.1). Classification (GTDB taxonomy): domain Bacteria; phylum Acidobacteriota; class Terriglobia; order Bryobacterales; family Bryobacteraceae; genus DASWZN01. The sequence goes on along the minus strand of CAWJDO010000002.1, from coordinate 2,828,996 downwards.
CCAATGTGACGTTCCACACGGGGCTCAACACGATTGAGTTCATCGTCTTCAACGACAACACGTCGCCCACGGCTAATCCCACCGGGGTGGCGGTCGCCCTGTCGGGAATCGGTACGCTATACACCGTCCCGGAGCCTTCCAGCGCGGGCCTGCTGATCGCCGGAACCGCCTTCGTGGCCTGGTTGCGGCGCCGCCGCGGCTTGCGGCATTCCGCCTGAGCCCCGTTCGTCCGTAGATTCCGTCGCCCATCGGAATTGGCCGCGAACCCGGGACTGGCTCGAATTTCGCCGCACTTGCGAAATGCGTGCCTGTCCCACCGCTGGTCTTCCGTCAGCCATGGTGCTCGAGATTTGCTACGCACTGCGCTAGCGCCCTAGCCGCTCTGTGGGCCTTCCGCATCTTGCCCGCCCTGACCTCGCAAAGCCCTGCCCCCGCGAAGGCATTCTCTCTCCCACCGGCATGGTGTAAGATACCAATCACAAGGTGCACCTCGCTCGAAAGTGGTGCGCCTGGAGGGGCAACCATGAAGTTCTGTCTGGGACTACTCTGTGCAGTCTCCGCGATGTGGGCCGGGGACACAGCGAACCCGCGCATTCGCTATGCCGCCGCCAAAGCAGTCGCGCTGTTACAGACGAGTCAGAAGACCTGGTATGAACATCAGAGCTGCTATTCCTGCCACCAGCAGGTGCTGCCCGCGCTGGCCTTCCGCGCCGCGCGCGAGCACGGCATCCCGGTGAACGAGCCCGCCGCCCACGCCGACGCCGCGGCCGCGTTCGGATTCTACGCCGATCTCGACCGCGCCGTTCAGTACAACTACATCATCGATCCAGCCATGTCGGACGGCTACGCGCTTTTGGCGGCGAATGCGGCTGGCGTGCGTCCCAGCCTGGTCACCGCGGTCTACGCGCGCCTGATCGCGGCGCATCAGGAGCCCGACGGCCACTGGGAAACCATGGACGAGCGCCCGCCCCAATCGTACAGCCCCTTCACCGCGACGGCAGTCTCGCTGGCGGCCATCCAGCGCTACAGCCATGCGAGCCTGCAGTCCGATACGCGGGCGCGCGTCGAGCGGGCGCGAGCCTGGCTGCTCGCCCACTCTGCGCGCACCACCGAGGAGCGCACAACCCAGCTTGCCGGAGCCCAACACAGCGGCGCCGACCAGGCCAGCCTGGACAAGCTGACCCGGGAGTTGATGGCCACCCAGCAGCCCGATGGCGGCTGGGCCTCCCTCGACGGCCGCGCGAGCGACGCCTATTCCACGGGCCAAGCGTTGTGGGCGGTCCATGCCTGCGGCGGCGTCCCCACCTCCGATCCCGCCTGGCGGAAGGGAATCGACTACCTGCTGAGCACCCAGGCCGGCGACGGCTCCTGGCACGTCGCCTCCCGCCTGCATCCGCCCGCGCCGGTGAGCCCGGCGTATTTCGAAACGGGGCACCCCTACGGGCACGACCAATTCATCTCCAGCCTGGGTGAGAGCTGGGCCATCATCGCCCTGGCGCAGGCACTGCCGCGCGCGGAGTCGAATCTTCCGCCCATGAAGGAGGCCGAGCCTCAAGGCATCCAGCCCTGGATGGAAACCGTGCTCTTCGGCAGCGTGGCCGACCTGAAGCACCTCCTCGACGGCGGCTTCGATCCTAACTCCGCGACAAAGCCCGCCGGAACCACCGCGCTGATGTTGGCCGCTCCCGACATCGACAAAATGAAGCTCCTGCTCGATCGCGGCGCCAAGGCGGATGCGCGCGCCGCCAACCGTTGCTCCGCGCTTCTGGTCGCGGCCAACTACCCCGGATCGAGCGCGGCCATGAACCTGCTCCTCGACCATGGCGCCACGGTGCGCCTCCCCAAGGGCCAGGGCGCGCCCTTGTTCAATGCGAACCCCATCCTGTTGGCCGCCTTCGCCGGGAATGCCGGCGTGATTGACCGCCTGCACAAGGCGGGCAACCCCGTGGACGACAAGATGTACCTGGTCGGCATGATCCCCGTAACGCCGATGATGCTGCTCGCCACCACGCACCGCACCGATTCGGTCCGCGCCCTGCTCGACGCCGGCGCACGCGTGGACGAGACCGACGACGACGGCATCACCGCGCTCTCCTGGGCCGCGATTTCGAACCGCGTAGAGCTGGCAAGGCTGTTGATCCAGCGCGGCGCCGACGTGAATCATGTGGACAAGAAGGGGATGACGCCGCTGCTCTACGCGGCTTCGATCGACTTCGGCGATTCCGCCATGACAGAACTACTGCTGAAGTCCGGCGCCGAGGCCAATGCCCGCACCCCGCAAGGCCTGACCGCCCTCGACCTGGCGCGCAAGTACAAGCACACGCATCTGGTGGCGAGTCTCGAGCAGACCCGGGCGGCACGCTAGCGGCGCCGTCACTTGCCTCGGCACGCTGTGTCATAATCCGCACCATGCCTGAGCAAGCCATCGCGGTTCCACCAGGACTGACAACCGACGGGCTTCTTCCGCGTCGTTACGTGGCTCGCGTGATCGACTCGATCCCAATCATCGCTCTGCTTTTTGGTGTCTTCTCGGCGTTGGGCGCGATCATCCCCAAGGATGTCGGCCCGCTCCTCGGCACCATTCTGACCCTGGGCCTCTTCCTTGTGATCTGGATCGGCTACGGCACCGTACTGGAATCTTCGCCATGGCAGGCCACGCTAGGCAAACGGTTGACGGGTCTCAAGGTATACAGCGGCGCGGGCGGGCGCATCACGTCCTCGCAGGCACTCGGACGCAATCTGGCGAAGGACGGCCCGTTCTTCCTGTTGTCGCCTCTCCCTGGTGGACAGCTCCTGTGCGTCCTCTGGCTCGGTGCTCACCTGCTCGTCATGCACCGGAGTCCCGTATACCAGGCCATCCACGACCGGGTCGCTCACACCTGGGTCGCGGCTCCGGAGCAGACCATCAGCCTGCGGCTCACCTAGCCACCGCGGCACTCAACGGCAGCTCGCGCGAGGATCCCCCGACCCACACCGTGTACTCGCCGCGCACAATCTCCCAAGCGTCTCTACCCGCGTTGAAGACGGAAAGGAACAGCGGCTCTACCTCGACCGTCACACTCTTCTGCTCGCGCGGTCCGAGGACCACCTTGCTCCATCCCACCAGCCGCCGCGGCGGCTCCAGCGTGCCCGCGGGCAGCGTCAGATACACCTGCACAATCTCCTCGCCCGCGCGGTCGCCCGTGTTCCTCACCTTGAACCCGACCTTCAGCCCGTCACCCGCCTCAACCGCCAGATCGGAGTAGCCGAACGTCGTGTAGGATAGCCCAAAGCCGAACGGGAACAGCGGATCTTTCTTCTCCGCGTCGTACCACTTGTAGCCGACCTTGAGGCCCTCGTCGTAGACCGCGTCGAAGGGCGTCGTGTTCATCATGAATCCCGGCAAGGCCGGAATGTCGCCCACAACGAACCTAGGATCACCGGATGTCGCCGCGGCGCGCGGCTGCCGGTTCAGCGCGGGATGCGGCAGATCGGCCTCGCTGCGGGCAAACGTAAGAGGCAACTTACCCGAGGGGTTCACGTCACCGAACAGAATGTTGGCGATAGCCTCGGCCCCTCGAATGCCCGGATACCAGGCTTCGAGCACGGCGCTCACCTTGTCGATCCACGGCATGGTGATGGCGCCGCCTGTCTCCAGCACCACGATGGTGTGCGGGTTGGCGGCGGCCACCGCCTCGATCAGCGCATCCTGATTGCCGGGCAACGAGAGGTTCGGCAGGTCCATCCCTTCCGACTCGTGCTGAACCGCGAATACCACGGCCACTTGCGATGACCGCGCCAGCGCCACGGCGCTCGCGATGTCGGAGCCGGCATCGAACCTCACCCTCGCCCCCGGCGCTTTCGCCGCGATGGCCTTCAACGGCGCTGAGCGATGATACACCGGCTGGCCAGAAGGCCCCAACAGATTGTCCGCCGCGCTGGGAGGCGGCGGAACCGGATTCCCTCCCGCGGGCGAAACTTGCGAGGAGCCGCCGCCGGACAACACACCCACGTCGGCGTGCCCGCCGATCACCGCAATCGACCTGATCCCGGCGGCATTCAGCGGAAGTTGGCGATCCGCGTTCTTCAGCAGGACCGCGCCCTTCTCCTCCACCTTCTGCGCCACCTCAAAGCCTCGGAAAACTTCGACCACCTGCGCTTCGGGAGGGTGATCGACGATCCCTGAGGCGAACATGGTGCGCAGAATGCGGTGCACCATGTCATTCAGCCGCGTCATCGGCACCGCGCCGCTCTCCACCGCTTTCTTGAGCGGCGCACCGAAGAAATCGTCGCCGGGCATCTCTATGTCCAGTCCGGCCAGCGCCGCCTTCACGGTGCTGTGCGTGCCGCCCCAGTCGGAGATGATAAATCCCTTGAAGTCGAAGCGCTTCTTGAGCAAACCGGTCAACAGAGTTTCGTTCTCGCAGGCGTAGGCGCCATTGATCATGTTGTAGGAGCACATCACGGCTCCCGCGCCGGAGTCGCGCAGCGCGATTTCGAAGGGCAGCAGATCCGCCTCGCGCATCGAGCGCTTGTCCAGCACGGAGTTCACGAACATGCGCCCGTCTTCCTGGTTGTTCACGGCATAGTGCTTGATGCCCACGATGAGTCCCTGCGCCCTGGCAGCCTTCAGCTCCTCGCGCGCCATCAGTCCCGCCAGGACCGGATCTTCTCCCTTGTACTCAAACGTGCGGCCGCAGCGCGGCTCGCGCGCCAGATTGACGCCGGGGCCGAGAGCCATGTTGAGGCCGTGCGCTCTCATCTCGGACGCAATGGTGCCGCCGGCCTCGGCAGCCAGCTCGAGGTCCCAGGAAGAAGCCTCGGCTACCGCCGACGGAAAGGCGGTGGCATAACGGCTCTCGCTGCCGCCGCCGCTGACGCCCACCACCGCATCGGACATCTGCAGGTCGGGAATGCCCAGACGACGAACGCCCGGAATGAATCCCCACTGCTGCACCGCCCGCACGCCGGGCCCCGATTCCGGCCTCACGAACATCGCCTGCCAGCCCATCCCGTGCAGGAATTGAATCTTTTCATCGAGCGTCAACTGCTCGATGACCAGTTCGGCCCGCGCATCCGGGGACAGGCCGGCGTTAGACCACGCATGGTGGACGGGCGGCTCCATTCCCGGGAACTGCGCAAACGCCGGCCAGACCGTCACGAGAAGCGCAGCGACAACAGCCTTCCGTAAACACGGCAACGTGGTCACACTATCCTCCCGAGCGCTACTCGCACAGCAATCCGACGGCTCTGAACCAGAGCCGTTCCACTCTATGCGCCAACCGGCCTCGGTTCACCCGTTTCTCTTTGCTTGCGTGAAGGTGGTCGTCCTCAAGTACGGCGATGATGAGGCGAATCCATCCGATCCCCAGCAACGCGAAGGCCGAGAACCGGAAAGTGCGCGCTGAAGTGAATCCGCCGCCGGCAAAGTGACCGCCGCCCCCCCTCACTGCCGGCTTCGATCCGCCATTTCTCCGTAAATTCGTTCCATGTTCCGCGCAAAGCCGGCCGTGTCGCATACCGGAGACCGAGCCAGCCGGGAACGCATGTTCCGCCGGAGCTCTGCCAGATACTCGCACCGGCCCGGAGAGTTCGCCATGCGCACGGCCATCGAGATGTATTCCCCCAGGCTGCGCCCCACAAACTCGCCCAGGTTCGCCGCCCGCAGGATTGAGGCGCTGGTTCGGGCAACCCATCGGTCTCCCGCGAAGGTCACCACCGGGACGCCCTGCCAGATCGCTTCGCTGGTCGTCGTCCCTCCACTGTAAGGAAACGTGTCCAGGACCACGTCGATGCGCTCGTACGTCCGCAGGAACTCGTAGTGCTCCGCCGGTCCCTCCAGATAAAGTCTCTCCGGAGGAATGCCGCGCTCGCGGAACAGCCCACGCACATGCTCCACCGCTTCGCTCCGAGCGAGGCCGGAGTTCCTCAGCAGCAACATCGAATCGGGAGCCTCGTGCAGAATCCGGCTCCACGCCTCCGCCACGTTTCGCGTGATCTTATATAGCGGCGCCAGGCAGCCGAATGTGAACCGTCCCCCTGTGGAACACGGCGACATCGCCACCTCCGGCGCCGGATAGCCCACTTCAAACGTCAGATAGCTGCCCGCCACCCGCACAATCTTCTCGCAATAGAACTGCTCTTCCTCTTCGGAGATCACCACAGCGTCACCGATGAGATAGTCGACCGCGGATATGCCCGAGGTCGCGTACATATTGAACCACTCCACCACCACCGGTGCCGGCCGAAGCCCCAGCAACGGCAGTCTCCGGGTCTCGCTGTAGCCATTCAGATCCACCAGCAAGTCAATCCCGGCCTGCTCAATCCGTTCCGCGACCGCCCGGTTCCCGAGACCGCCGATGTCATGGAAGCGGTCCTCCGGGCACGGCCTGTATCCGTACTTGATTCGATCCGCCGGGGCATCGGAGAACAGGTGGATTTCAAAACGGCCTCGGTCGTGATGATTGATCAGTCCCCAAACCGGCTTCATCCAGTTGTGATTCGGGAAGAAGGACGAGACGTAGCCAACCCGCACCGGCCCGCCCGCGGATTCGATGCGCCGCTCGAATCCGGACCGGCGCGCCGCGGGAACGTACATTTCGGCCCAGGCGCGCCGCGTCTCCAGGATGGCCCGGTTGTCGCTTTCCGGGCTTCCGGGAATGATCGTCGCGGCGCCAGTCTGCGCGGGCTCGAGAAAGACTCCGGTCGTGACCTGCCGGAACAGGGCCAGCGCCTCGTCCACCTGCCCGAGTCGAAACCGGCGGCACGCGGCATCGAACTGACTCTGTCCTTCCGGCTCGATTCGCACTGCCAGGGCCGTGTCAAGGAATGGCACGGCCTCATCCGCCCGGCCCAAGGCCTCCAGGACCTGGCACAATCCCGTGAGCGCTTCTCCGTGCGCCGGTTCGGCGCGCAGCGCTTCCCGGTATCCCTCCAGAGCCTGCTCCATGCGGCCGGCGCGGTGGTGCTCCACGGCCGACTTGAACCATGAGTTCTCGGTCACGGGTTATCGCCCCTGTTGGGATAGATGTTGGGATAGAATGCTCGCAGGTAAGGGGGGCGGCATGATTCCAGCGTCCATCACTTTGCACTCGGCTTCCAACCGACTCAGTGCTCAGCTAAACGGAGCCTATCTCACGTCCGTGTTCCGCCAGCCTTCCGGGAACGCCATTCCACCCGGCAAGTATACCCTCTCCCCGCCCATGCACAACTCAGTTTACGGCACGTTTGCTTTGCTGTCACCGACGCGCGAGGTCTCCCCAGAGTGGCTTCACATCAACGGGCCGGTTGCGGCGGCGGGCAAAGACTGGATCGACCCTCAACGAAGCGCAGGGTGGATTGAAATCCACGGGCCGGCTGCGGCTGCGGGTGAAGGCTGGATCAACCTCCGAGGAAGCGCAGGCTGGATAGACCTGCCCTCGCGAGTCAACCAGCCGGGAGTTTTTGTTCTCCTGGACCAACCCCTTGCCGGTCGAAACACGGTTTGGGTCACCGGAGGGTTCGCCGAGTTGATGGGAGCGCTTCAGCAGACCGGCGGAGCCACCGTCACAGTTGCCTGATCACGAGCTCCCAGATAAATTCTTCGCCCCATTCTCAAGCACTTGCGCCCTTCCGCCCCCCGCCTCTGCCGTCCGCCAGCGCTATGCTCTCCATCGGAGGCGCGTCCGCCCTGTTGGCCGCGTCCAAACCATGCGCGTTCGTCACTTTTCGTCACTTTCGACACCCTACAGCAAACCTCGTCCCACGCCAGAAGACGAAAACAAGAAATCTCACGATGAACAACGATGAACCCAGTCCCATTACCGGGCAGTCTCCGCGGGGCTCCCAGCCGCGGGGCTCCCAGCCGCGCCTCCCGGGCCGCCGACCCGTGCTAAGATCACCCCAAACGATGCGCCTCTTCACTGCCATTACGCTACCGCAGGACGTCATCGCCGCCCTCACCCGCCTGATCGATCAACTGCGCCCGGCGGCGCGTATCCACTGGAGCCCCGCCGCAAATCTTCACATCACCACCAAGTTCATCGGCGAGTGGCCCAAGGAACGGCTCGACGAGGTCAGCCTCGCTCTTCAGAAGATGCCCCCGCGCGAGCCCATCCCCATCGAGGTCCGCGGACTCGGCTTCTTCCCCAACCCGCACGCGCCGCACGTGTTCTGGGCCGCCGTCCATGCCGGCCCCGAGCTAGCGACGCTCGCCCAGCTGACCGACCAGACGCTCCATGCCCTCGGCGTCCCGGCCGAGACGCGCCCGTTCTCGCCCCACCTGACGCTCGCCCGCATCAAGGAGCCCGTACCGCTCCAGCCGCTGCGCCAGGCCATCGCGAACCTGCCCGCCACCGATTTCGGCGCCTTCACGGCCGACCGCTTTCATCTCTACCTGAGCGAGCTCAATCCCAAGGGCTCGGTCTATACTAAGCTTTCGGACTACGCTTTCCGAAAGTGAACTCGCTCGAATGACGCCTGTCCTCATTCTCTCGATCGCCTACCTGCTGGGCGCCACGCCCTTCGGGTATCTCCTCGTGAAGTGGAAGACCGGCCGGGATGTGCGCGCGCTCGGCAGCGGCAACATCGGCGCCACCAACGTCCTCCGAACCACCAGTCGCTCGCTAGGCATCCTGACCCTGCTGCTCGATATCGGCAAGGGCTTCCTAGCCGTCTGGATCGCCGCGCGCCTCACCGCCGGCTCGCCGCTGTGGACCAGCGCCGCCGCGCTAGCCGTGATGGCCGGTCACGCCTTCCCGGTCTTCCTCAAATTCCACGGAGGCAAAGCCGTAGCCAGCTTCGTCGGGGCGTTTCTGTACCTCGCCCCGCTGCCGCTAGCCGTGACCCTGGCGCTCTTCGTGATCGTAGTCGCCGCCACTCGCTTCATCTCTCTAGGTTCGATCATCGGGGCCGCTGCCCTCCCGTTCCTGACCTGGCTGATCGACCGCCCGCCCGCGCCCATAGTGGCCGCCGCCGCCATAGGAGGAGCCTTCATCATCCTGCGCCACAAAGAAAACATACTCCGCCTCCGAGCCGGCAAAGAGAACGCCTTGTCCCTGGGAGCCCGCCCATGAGGCTTTGTCCTTCCACCTCCTGTCTCCTGGTTCCTGTCTCCTGTCTCCCCGTCCGGCCCCATTCGTGTTCATTCGTGTTCATTCGTGGCCCAAGGTTCTCTTTATGAAACGCCTGTCCATCATCGGCGGAGGAAGCTGGGGCACGGCGCTCTCCATCATCCTCGCTCCCCGCTTCCCCGAGATCCGTCTGTGGGTCTACGAGCCGGACCTGGCTGAGCGCATGCGCGAAACCCGCGACAACGACGTCTATCTCCCCGGCATCCGCATCCCGCAGAACGTCGCCGTCGTGACGGACTTCCCCACCGCCCTCGAAGGCGCCTGCATCGTCCTCGGAGTCACGCCCTCGCACGTCACCCGCGCCATTTACGAGCGCATGCTCCCTCACCTCGAGCCGTCCATGCTCTTCGTCAGCGCCACCAAGGGCCTCGAGACCAAAACGCTGGTGCGCATGTCGGAAGTGATCCGGACCGTGGTGGCACAGCGCTTCCCGCCGCGCATCGCCGTGCTTTCAGGCCCCACGTTCGCCCGCGAAGTGGCGTCCGGCGAGCCGGCTGCCGTCGTCGTCGCATCGAACGATGCCGTGCTGAGCGAACTGGTGCAGCACGCCTTCTCCGGCCCGGCCTTCCGCCTCTACACCAACACGGATCCAATCGGCGTGGAGTTGGCGGCCGCGCTCAAGAACGTGATCGCGATCGGCGCGGGCGTGCTGAACGGTCTTGGACTCGGCAGCAATGCCATTGCCGCGCTGATCACCCGCGGACTGGCGGAAATCACCCGGCTGGCCGTGGCCGTCGGAGGCGACCCGCGAACCCTCGCCGGTCTCGCTGGACTCGGAGACCTGGTGCTGACATGCACCGGCGCTCTCAGCCGAAACCGCCAGGTTGGTATCGAGCTGGGCCGTGGCCGAAAGCTCGACGACATCATCGGCTCCATGCGCATGGTCGCCGAGGGAGTTCAAACCACCTACGCCGCCGTCGACCTGGCGCACGGCTGCGGCATCGAGATGCCCATCACCGAACAGGTCAACGCCATCCTGCGGGGCCAGCGGCCGCCGCGCGAGGCCATCCGCGAGCTGATGGAGCGCTCCCTGAAAAGTGAATAGCGCGACTTTCCATGCCGGACGGTGTTCTTAACGATATGGAGGCCGTGGCCGCCCTCGAGCCCGATGCCGAGCTCATGCTGCGCCTCAAGGCCGGCGATGCGGCCAGCTTCGATCTGCTGCTCGCGCGCTATCGCGGCCCGGTGATCCACTTCCTGTACCGCATGGTGCAGAACGCCGCGGTCGCCGAGGAGCTGGCCCAGGAGGTGTTCCTCCGGGTCTACCGCGCGCGCGGGTCCTATGTTGCCTCGGCCAAGTTCACCACCTGGCTGTTCCGCATCGCCCTGCACCTGGCGCTCAACAACCGCCGGGACGCCCGAGACCGGAAGGAGTCCTCCAGCCTCGACGAGCTTCAGGTGGCGGACCGCGGTCCCTCGGCGGAACAGCGGCTGGTCCAGGCGGCGCGCCTGGCCGAGATTCGCGCTGCGATCGGGGCCCTGCCCGACAAGCAGCGCGCCGCGGTCGTGATGCACAAGTATGAGGAGATGGGATACGCCCAGATCGCCGAGGTGCTGGGCTGCTCAGAGTCGGCCGTGAAGTCATTGTTGTTCCGGGCGTACGAGACCTTGCGGGCGCGGCTGGCGCACATGGGATAGGGTGGAGGATACGGCAATGGTGTGTCCGATTCAATCTCGAGGGACGAAGGAGCTGCTGCTCGACTATTGCTCGCATTCGCTCGACGCCAAGGCGGCGGACGAGGTCGAGGCGCATCTCGCCGTGTGTCCCCAATGCAAGGCCTGGACCGACGCCCACATGCGCACCTGGTCCCTGCTCGACGACTGGCAGGCCGCGCCTGTCTCGCCGGATTTCGAGCGCAAGCTGCGCCAGCGGATCGCGCTCCTGGACGAGCATCCCACGCCGGGGTGGAAGGCTGCCTGGCAGTCGTTCGCCGCCCGGGGCCTGAAACCGGCGCTCGCCGGAGCCCTGGTCGTCCTACTGCTGCTGGCGGGCCTGCTGTTTGTGCGCCCGCGCCACGCTCCCGCCCAGCCAACCATAGACGCCGACCGCCTGGAGAAGGCGCTCGACGATGTCGAGCTTCTCCGCCAGGTGGATGCTCCCAGTGACACTGCGGCTCCGGAGGCAATGTAACGTGCGGCTGCTGATCGCAATTGCCTGGGCCTTGCTGATGGTCGCGTCGGTCGCGGCTCAGGAGGACGAACAATTCGCGCCGCCCGGCGCTCCGCGCGCGCTGGCCGGGCCGACCATACTCGACCGCCTCGAGGCCATGAGCCCCGACGAGCGGCAGCGGCTCCTCGAAAAGCTTCCTCCGGAGCGGCGCCAGCGGCTCGAAGCGCGATTGAAGGCCTACGAGAGCCTTCCCCAGGAAGAGCGCGACCGCCTGCGGCGCCAGTTCGACACCTTCCGCGCCCTCACCCCCGAGCAGAAGGAGAACGCCCGCCGCCTCTTCCGCCGCTTCATGCAGCTTCCACCGGGCCGCCGCCACGTGTTGCGGCGGGAAGCCAACCGCCTCAGCCAGATCCCCTGGCCCAAGCGCCAGGCCCTCCTCGCCAGCCCCGAGTTCGAGCACCGCTACTCGCCCGAGGAGCGCCAGATCCTCCACGCCCTGTCCGCCATCACTCCGAACCCGTGACCCCGACGCGACGGGCCGGAGAGCCGGGGACAGTCTACTGTGTCCCCCCGTGGACATAGTAGGCTGTCCCCGGCGTCCGCCGGTCACGGTCCCATGCAGAGCCTGATCGCAGGTTATCCTGGTGGTTACTCCAAACTCAATGAGCCTGAACCTGGACGAACTGAAGAACGAAGTGCTGAAATACATGGAGGCCGAAGCGTTCGTGGTCTTCCATGGTTACTCGAGACTGGCGGACTCCGACTCTTTCGTCGCGTGGGATACCGACCGCGCGCCGGACTACCACGCCTTTCTCAGCGCCGCGAAGAAGGCCGGCGTGAACATGGTGGTGTATCACTTCCGCGAGTTTTCCGCGACCCACCTGGAGGACGTCGCCGATCGCCTCGAGGACAGCGACCTCACAGCGGAAGAGCGGCGCGGCATCGAACGCCGCGTGCGCGACCTGCGCAACTACGAGGGCTTCACCTGCGCCCTCGAACTTTCCTTCGACTACCAGGGGCGCGTCTACCTCTTCAACCTGCGCGCCGAGTGGTACGACGACTACCTGGACCTGGTCGAGGAGCTCGACGCCGCCATCCCGGACGACGACGAAGACGAGGGCGATTCGATGGGTGGTTACTATTCACGCAATTGAGAGCCGCTGGCGGCTCCCCGTCGCCGCAACGGGTGAGGCGCAGGCGCTAGCCGAGACGCTCGCGATTTCGACACCGGCCGCCCGCGTCCTGCTCGCACGCGGCTTTCACGACGCCGCGCTGGCACGCCGCTTCCTCCGTCCCTCGATCGAGGACCTCAACGATCCGTTCCTCATGCACGGCATGCGCGCCGCGCTCGATCGCCTGCGCCGCGCCATTGCCGGCTCCGAGAAGATCCTGCTCTACGGCGACTACGACGTCGACGGCACCGCCTCGGTGGTGATCGTGAAGAAAGCCATCGAGATGGCGGGCGGGCAGGCCGGCTTCTACATCCCGCACCGGATCCGGGACGGCTACGGGATGCGCAACGAGGCCGTCGAACAGGCGGCCTCCGACGGCGTCCGCCTGATCATCAGCCTCGACACCGGCATCCGCGCGTCCGCCGCCGTAGCTCGCGCCACCGAGCTTGGCATAGACGTCATCGTCACCGACCATCACCTGCCCGACGCCGAGCTGCCGCGCGCCTGCGCCGTGCTCAATCCCAAGCAGCCGGCCTGCGAGTATCCCGACAAGGACCTCTGCGGCGCCGGCGTGGCTTTCAAGCTGGTGCAGGCCCTGCTCGGCAGCCTGGCATGGCCCGCGGACAAGATCCGCAGGATGACGGAGTCGTTTCTGAAAGTGGTCGCCATCGCCACCGTGGCCGACGTGGTGCCGCTCACGGGCGAGAACCGCGTCATCGTGAAGTACGGGCTGGAGGGCCTCCGCTCGGTTCGCAGCCCCGGCCTGCGCGCCCTGCTCGACGTGGCGGGCTGCGCCCCCGGCGAGCCGGTCACGGCCAACAACGTAGCCTTTCGCATCGCCCCGCGCATGAACGCCGCCGGACGCATGGCCGACGCCAACGAGATCGTCAACCTGCTGCTCACCGAAGATGAGGAGCAGGCCCGGGCCATCGCCGCGCGGCTGCAGGACCTCAACCGCGAGCGGCAGGACGTCCAGAGCGAGATCGTGCGGGTCATCCTCGAGGAGTGCCTGGCTGCGCCGGTCCGCGACGATCAGGCCGCGCTGGTCTTCGCGGGCAAGGAATGGCACCGCGGCGTGGTGGGCATCGTCGCCGGCCGGTTGGCGGACCGCTTCCACCGCCCTGTCTTTGTGCTGGCCGAAGACTCCGAGCAGGGCGTGATGCAAGGCTCGGGACGCAGCACGCCTGCCTTCCACCTGCTCGAGGCGCTGGAGTCGATGCAGGACCTGCTGATCCGATTCGGAGGCCACCGCCAGGCCGCCGGCCTCACGCTGGCATCGGAACGCGTCGAGGAATTCCGGCAACGCCTGACCGTGTATGCGGCGGCCCGCCTCACGCCCGCCGATTTCGTGGCCGAGATCGAAGTGGACGCGCCGCTTGGCCTCCAGGAGATCGACGACCGCGTCGTGGCCGACATTCTGGCGATGGAGCCGTTCGGCTGCGGCAATCCCGCGCCGGTGTTTGCCGCCTTCGGCGCCGAGGTGGCGGGGCCGCCCGCGCCTTTGGGGGATCGGCATCTGTTGGTCCGTCTCGGCCAGAACGACCGCACGCTGCGGTTCAAGGCCTGGGGCTTCGCCGGCCGCGCCGCCGAATTCGCGCCCGGAGCGCGCCTGGACGCGGCGTTCTCCATCGAGAGCGACGACTACGCGGCCGCCCGCGGCTACCCCGGCTGGTGCGCGGTGTTGAAGGACGTGCGGGGAGCGTGACCTTGAGGCACTGGCGACGGCTAAGCCGGCTGGCCTCGGCGCGTCGCCGGTCGCTACACTGGGTCATGCGCGAAGCCGAACGTGAGGAGAAGCGCGAGCAACTCCGGCAGGACGCGCTCGCCGCATGGGCCGAATATCAGGCCACCGGCCTGCACGTCACGGCCAGGGAAGCCGACGCCTGGCTGGCAAAGCTCGAAACGGGCAGCCGCGCCGTCATCCCTAAATGCCACTCCTGAGGTGGTCGCCACCGGCTCGGCTCGACGTGGCCACATAGCGCGCGATGATCCGGCAGGGCGTGAAAGCGCTCGGGAAGCACCCGGAAGTGGGCCGTCCCGTCGAAGAGTTGCCGCCGGAGTTTCGCGAGTGGGTGATTGAATTCGGACAGGGAGCCTACGTCGCCTTGTATCACTACGGCCGCAGAGAGGTCGTGATACTGGCGGTTCGCCACGGACGCGAAGCCGGGTACTGAGTCTCGGCCGCCGCGGCGATTTGGGACCGGCGCCCCCCGATCCTGGTGCAGGACCAGACCAGATCTGGTCTGGTCTATGCTGAGGTCATGAGGGTGCGCAGCGTTTCGCAAGCCAAGGCTCAGTTCTCTGGGCTTCTCAAAGAAGTGCAGAATGGCAACGAGGTCATCCTCGTGAAGGCGGGCAGGCCGGTCGCGCGCCTGATACCTTATCGCGCGGCTCGCAAGCCCGGCTCGCTGGCTGGACGGATCTGGATTGCTCCGGACTTCGATGCGCTCCCCGAAGATGTGGCAAAAGCCATGGGCGGGGCTGAAGCTCCGCGCGGGCTCAAGCCCGCCCCCCAACACTCGCTATAATCTTTCCAGTGCGCCTGACCGCCCTTGATTGGTCTATCGTCGGTCTCTACTTCCTGTTCAACATCGCCATCGGTTTCTACTACAAGGCCCGGGCTGGGAAGAACGTCAGCGAGTTCTTCCTGTCGGGGCGGAACGTGCCGTGGTGGCTGGCGGGGACGTCGATGGTGGCCACCACCTTCGCCGCCGACACGCCGCTCGCCGTCACCGGCCTGGTGGCCAAGGGCGGGATCGCGGGCAACTGGCTGTGGTGGAACATGGTGGCAGGCGGGATGCTCACGGTGTTCTTCTATGCCCGCCTGTGGCGCCGCGCCGGGGTCATGACCGACGTGGAATTCGCCGAGATCCGCTATGCGGGACGGCCCGCCGCTTTTCTACGCGGCTTCCGCGCGGTATACCTGGGCCTGCCCATCAACTGCATCATCCTGGGCTGGGTCAACCTGGCGATGGTCAAGATCCTGGAACTGATCCTGGGCGTCACCAAGAACGAGGCCCTGCTGATCGTGCTGGGGATCATCGCGCTCACGTCGTTCATCTCGACGCTGTCCGGTCTGTGGGGCGTGCTGGTGACGGACCTGTTCCAGTTCGTGGTGAAGATGGCCATGATCATCGTGCTGGCCGTTTTTGCCGTCCAGGCCGTGGGCGGAATCGGGCCGATGAAGATGAAGCTGGCGGCACTCAGCCAGCCGGGCCGCGGCTCGCTCCTGAGCTTTGTGCCCGACCTCAACTCCGCCTGGATGCCTTTAATCACGTTCTTCGTTTGCATCGGAATGCAGTGGTGGGCCACGTGGTATCCGGGCGCCGAGCCGGGCGGCGGCGGTTACGTCGCGCAGCGGATGTTTTGCGCCAAGGACGAGCGGCACTCCCTGCTCGCCACGCTCTGGTTCACCGTCGCGCACTACGCGCTGCGGCCGTGGCCGTGGATCCTGGTGGCGCTGGTCTCGCTGATTCTGTACCCGGGGTTAAAGGATCCGGAGACCGGCTACATACGCGTGATGATCACCGAGTTGCCGCCCTCGCTGCGCGGACTCATGGTGGCGGCATTCGCGGCGGCCTACATGTCCACGATCGCCACGCAGCTCAACTGGGGCGCGAGCTACCTGGTGAACGACTTCTACCGCCGCTTCCTGCGCAAGACCGAAGACGAGCGACACTACGTGCGGGCATCGCAGTGGGCCACCGTGCTGCTGACGATCGTCTCGGCGGCGGTCACTTACGGCCTGGAGTCGATCGGTGGCGCCTGGAGGCTGCTGCTTGGCATCGGAGCGGGCACGGGCCTGGTTCTGCTGCTGCGCTGGTTCTGGTGGCGGATCAACGCATGGAGCGAGGTTTCGGCTATGATCTCGGCGTTTGTCGTTTCGACGGCCCTGCACCTCATGGGCTTCGACAGCGACAACCCCCGGGAGTTCGCCTGGATGATGATCATCACGGTCTCGATCACCACCGTAGTGTGGCTGGCGGTGACCTTCCTGACTCGGCCCGAACGCATGGACACGCTGGTGGCCTTCTACCGGCGCACGCGCCCGTCGCTGGCCGGCTGGAGGCCGGTCGCGGCCGCGGCGCCCGATGTTCAGCCGTCGCGCGACGGCTGGCGCAACCTGCTGGACTGGATCTGCGGCGTCGTGCTGGTCTATGGCTGGTTGTTCGGCATCGGCAAGGTGGTGCTGGGCGAACTGGGCCCGGGACTCATCATGATTGGTATCGGCATGGCCGCTGGCGCCGTCATATACTGGGATCTCTCTCACCGAGGATGGAGCTCCGTTGCGGAATAGACTGCTGGCAATCCTGTTGGCGGGTGGCGTGGGCGCGGGCGCGGTTTCCACCCTGGCGGGTGACTCCGGGGCGGCCCGCTCCGCCGTGCAAAGGGAGACTCTGCCCGGACCCGTGGAATTCGGGCGTAGCGAGCTGGACCGCGCGATAGCGGCCCGCCGCCTGAATCCGCGGGTCTTCGCGATCAAGACCCAGGTGGCCGTCGATCCAGCCGAATCGTACCGCATCGTTCCGGGCCTGATCACCGGCGGCGACCTGCGGGGGCTGATGTATGGCCTGCTCGCGGCGGCGGACCAGGTCCGCAAGTCCGGTAAGCTGCAGAAGGTCGAAGCCACGCCGGGGATGATGGTACGCGGCGCCCGGGTGACGATCGAAGACTTCGCCGGCGACCTCGAGTGGTTCCATGACCGCGAGCAATGGCCGGCGCTGTTCCGCAACCTGGCGATCGACCGCTTCAACCAGTTTCAGATCGCGGCGCCCGACCTGGCCGGAGCCGCCGTGGAGCAGAACCTAGGCGCGCTGCACTTCATCTCGGACACCGCGGCCGAATACGGAGTCGACTTCACGCTGGGAGTGGGAATGCGGCAGCCCATGGAGGGACCCGATCTCTATGCCGCCCTCGTCAAGGTGCTGGCGGCCTGCCCCGCCATCCGAGGGGTGAGGCTGCGGATGGATGCGGAGCTGGCCAAGGACGCCATCCGCGCCATACAGGAGACCGGGCGGCGGGTGACCATCGAACTGCCGGAGGATGCCCAGGCCACAGCCGGCTTCGCGGCGGCCGCCGGACTCCCGGTGCGGTTCTCAGCCCCGTATCCAGGCGCTTCGCGGCCCGCCAAGGGATCGCAGTTCTTCTGGGAACTCGGCGCACCGCCGGCCGGCGGCGAGCCCGATTTGACCCGCCTGGTGAACAAACTGGCCGGCACCGGCGCAAGCGGGTTCGAAGTCGAGCTGCCGGCGGCCCTGTTCGCCAAGGGCTCGGATCCGCTTGCAGACGCGCGCGGTCCGGTGCTGAGCAGCGCGGCCTGGCTGTCCCTAGGCAGGCTGGCCTACGACGTGATCGAGCCGAAATGAGCCGCGCCTGGATCGACATCTCCCGCCCGCTGGTCAGCGGGATGGCGGTGTGGCCGGGAGACCCGCCCGTGCGAGTGGAGCGCGTTTCAGCCATCGCGAGCGGGGGGCCGTTTAACCTGTCGGCGGTCTCGATGTGCCTGCACACAGGCACGCACGTGGACGCCCCGCTGCACTTCCTTGAAGGCGCACCGAGCGTGGCGAAAATGCCGCCGGACGCGCTGGTGGGGCTTGCGCGGGTGATCGGCATTCGCGATCCGAAGGCCATACGGGCGCGTGAGCTCGAACCCTTCCGGCTACGCCGTGGGGAACGGGTCCTGTTCAAGACTCGCGGCTCGGCCCGGCGGTGGCAAGCGGCGGAGTTCTGCTCGGACTACGTGTACGTGGCGCCGGATGCCGCGGAGCTCCTGGTGGAGCGCGGGGTACGGGCCGTCGGGATCGACTATCTGTCGATCGGGGCTCCGAGCGAGGAGGGGTACGAGGTGCATCGGACGCTGCTCGCGGCCGGGGTCTGGATCGTCGAGGGACTCGACCTTTCCGCGGCATCCCCCGGGCGCTACGAGCTGATTTGCCTGCCTCTGAAGGTGGCCGGGGCGGATGGGGCTCCGGCGCGGGCCATCCTGCGGCCGGAACGAAGACGGGGCTAGTGACTGAAAGAAGACCAGCGGTGGGACAGGCACGAATTTCGCAAGTGCGGAGAAATTCGAGCCAGTCCCGGGTTTGCCGCGAATTCCGACGGGCGACGGTTTACGGCGCACCGCACCGGCCGGGGGACCCGGGGGGCCGCTCCACGGCGTAGTTTTTGGGGATATTTCAGAGCTGTTTCAGTTTTTCGTTGCTATACGGTAGGACTGTACATTATGCTGTTGAGACGTAACCGCAGCCTTGGAAAGGGGTAGTTCATGCAAGACGCACGTCGCATCCCGCAGATGGTGGGCGGGTTCCTGGTGGCGCTGATCCTAGCGTCACCCGTTTTTGGCCAGCAGGATTATGTCGGCCGTATCGACGCTTTTGCCGGGTTCACTTACCTGAACAGCCCGCACGTCAGCCTGGCCGAGAAGGGGTTCCATCTGCAGACCGGCGTGAGGGTTGTCAGGTGGCTCTCGCTTGGTTTCGATTACAGCCGGTCGACGGGGGATTTGACGCTGACGCCTGACCTGCTGGTTGATTCGCTTGCGACGCAGGTCAACGGCACGATAGCTGCGCTCAAGGGCGCCGGGCAACTGCCCGCCTCGTACGCGCTGGTGGTACCGGTCGGTTCGACGACACAAACATTCGCGGGCGGCCCACAGCTGGCGTATCACGGCTTCAAGCCAGTGACAATATTTGTCCGGCCTTCCGTGGGCTTCATCCACGAAGTCGCGGTGCCGCACCCCGGCGACCCGTTCGCCACGAGCGTCGTGTCGAGCCTGGCGCCCTCAGGCCAGAAGATCGATACGGTTCTTTTCTACGGCTTCGGAGGCGGGGTGGACGTGAACATCACCAATCACATCGCCATCCGGGTGCAGGGGGACTTCGTGCACGACCATCTCTTCAAGGACACCCTGAAGGATTCGCGCAACACGGTCCGCTTCTCGATCGGTCCTGCATTCCAGTTCGGCGGGAACGTAAAGTAAGAGAACGGCGGGCAGGGCTGAAGCCCAATGCCAGTCGTTTTCGCGAATGCGGAGAGCCGGAGTAGGGCGGAGGCGGGTCTGGAGACCCGCTGCAGGACTGGAGTCCTGCCCCACGGTTGTCTTACTGGCCGGCCTTCGGCGCGGAGCTTTCCTTGGCCAGGCGAACCTTGGCGCGGTCGAGCTTCTTTTGGATTTTGGCGATCTCGACCGGGTCCATTTCCGCCTTGGCTCCCGTGCCAAACTCCCGGAGCGAGGTTTCCCACTGCGCGATGGCGTCCTTGAGGCGCCCCTTCTGGAAGCACACGTCGCCCAGGTGCTCGTGCACGGTCGGGTCCGTGGAGATCCGGCTCAGAGCCCTGCGGAGCAGGGTCTCAGCCTCGTCGAGCTTGCCCATCTTGAAACTGACCCAGCCCAGGCTGTCCAGATAGGCTCCGTTGTTCGGCTCGAGCTGGAGTGCCTTGGCAATCAGCTTCTCCGCTTCCTCGAGACGCATGTTGCGGTCCGCCAGCATGTAGCCCAGGTAGTTGAGCGCTCCGGCGTCGTCGGGGGCGATCTCCAGAACTTTGCGGAACTGCGCCTCGGACTCGGGGAGCTTCTGCATCTTCTCGAACATCGCACCGCGCAGGAAGTAGACGGTGCGCTTGTCGTCGTCGTCGCTGCTGAGCTTCTCGGCGGAGTCGATCGCCGCGGCCTCGTCGTCGAACCGCCGGCCCTTGTCGTAGATCTGCGCGAGGGCCAGATACACCGCGCGGTCGTTCTTGCCGTCGATCATCCCCTTGAGGATGGCGGCCGCCTCATCAGTTCGTCCCAGGTCGGCCAGCAGCGACGCGCGAACCATCTTCACGTCCCCGTCGTCGGGATACTTCTGGGCGGCGGCGTCGGACTCGGCCAGGGCGCTCTTGAAATCCTTCGCCAGGCGGTAGGTCTCGATGACCTGCGTGCTGACACGCGAGGCCATGTCCGGATTGACCTGGGCGGCCTTGTGGAAGGCGTCGAGGGCGTCCGGGTACTGTTCGTTGCTGCGATACAGCCCGCCAAGCTCCAGGAGCAGAGCGACACGGCTGCCTTGTTCCCGCTCGCTGTAACTCTTCTTGGCCGTCGTATCCAGGATGCCTTTCAGTTGCGCGATCGCCTCGGAGGTTTTGCCCTCGGCCTCGAGCAGCTTGACGTCGTTGTAGCGGATCTCGAGGTTGTCGGTATCCAGTTGCCGGGCGCGTTCACCGGCGGCGCGCGCTTTTTCGAAGTCGCGCTTCTGACGGTAAATCTGCGACAGGCGGAGCTGCAGGCTGGCGTCGCCGGGCTGGGCCTCGGCGAGCTGGGTGTAGAGCTTCAGCGCCTCGTCCACCTGGTCCGACATCAAGAGGTCTTCCGCCAGCGCCGTCTTCATCTCAGGGTCCCGCGGCACCATGGCGAGGGCCTGCTGAAGGGTCTCGGCGGCGGACTTGTAATCGCGGGCGCTCTCGTAAGCGCGAGCCAGTTCGCGCAGCACGGGCGGGCGCGGGTCCTTGTCCTTCAGCTTGCGCCACATCTCGACGCTGGCCTTGGAATCTCCCAGGTCCGAGTACAATTGCGCCAGGCCGGAGAGCGCGAATTCGTTGTCGGCATCGAGTTCCAGCGCCTTCTTGTACGCCTTCTCGGAATTGACGGTATCCTGCGCCACCTTATACAGCTTGCCGAGCATGAGCCAGGAGTCGGTGTCGCCGGCGTCCTTGGCCACCACCTTCTGATACTGGTCGATGGCCTTCTTCAGCATTTCGTCGTTGACGCGGTTCTGCTGCTGGTCGCCGATCAGGCGGGTGTAGATGCGGCCCAGCATACGGCGGGCATCGAGGTTGTCCGGATCCTGCTGGAGCATTTCCTCGGCGGTGGTGACGGCGTCGCGGAGCCGGCCCGACTGCATGTAAAGGTCGGTCAACTCCTCGTTGACGTAGGCGGCGCCGGGGTCGGCTTCGAGGGCGGCACGGTAGTGCTTGATGGCCTTGTCCACGTAGTCGCTGCGGTAGCCGTAGTTGGAGGCGAGGTCCGCGAACATATGGCCCATGGAGAAGTTGTAGTAGGCCGCGGCCCGCTTGTCGGACGCCTTGGCCGAAGGGTCCTCGTTCTGAGCCAGGGCGCTCCAGGGCAGGAGACACGCCAGTCCGGAAAGAACGAGCATAGTCTTCAAGTTACGGGTCATGGGGCAAAACCTCGCATGGGGATACACCAACTCCCAGCCTTCTCTTTCAGAATAACACCGAACTTCCGCTCACCCTTGTTGGACGAGTGTGGGGTGGGTTGGGGTGCGGAGAAGTTGGGGAAAGGGGCGAAAAGGCGCGGCGACGCCATGCCTCGACACGAGTGTCGAGGCGGCAGGCAGGAGTGCCCAATGCCACTTAGTTATCCCGGATGCGGACAGCCGGAGTGGGCGGCTCTCCAGAGCTGCGCCGGACGTCCACGTCCGGCTTCCTTCGTTTCAGGAAGTTGGACGGAGGCGAGTCTGGAGACCCGCTGCAGGACTGGAGTCCTGCCCCACGATTTCTGTCCGGTCTTGCGTTCCTGCGCCACGGAGGCGGATCACTCGACGCGCAGGGCGGCGATGGGGTCGACCGAGGTGGCGCGCATGGCGGGAAGATAGCAGGCGGCGAGGGCGGAGGCCATCAGGACCGCCGCCACGGCGCCGAAAGCCCTCAAGTCGAGGGCCGCGATGCCGTAGAGCAGGCTCTGCATGGCCCGGCCGACCAGCCAGGCGCCGCAAAGACCGATCGCGAGGCCGGCTGCCGCCAGCATCATCCCTTCGCGCAGAACCAGGCCCAGCACGTTGCCCCGGCCGGCGCCCAAAGCCATGCGCAGCCCGATCTCGTGAGTGCGCTGCTCCACCACGAAGGCCATGACGCCGAAGATGCCCAGAGACGCCAGCAGCAGCGCCACCGCGGCGAAGCTGCCGAAGAGCACGGTTGCGAAGCGGTCGCCGGCGCGGGATTCATCGACCACCGTCTCCATGGTTTTGACGTCCGCCAAGGGCAGGTCGGGATCGATAGCGTGCACGGCCGCCGCAGCGGCCTTGGTCATGGCGGCCGGATCGCCGCTGGTGCGGATGGCGGCTTGGGCACCGGGCCAGGAACTCTGCCAGAAGGGCACGTAGATGACGGGAAAGCCGCCCGGCCGGTCACCATAGGCGACGTTGTGGAATACTCCCACGATTTGCCACTCGACAGCCGGGCCGAGTTTTGTGACGCCCGGAATGAGTTGCTCGATGACCAGGCGCTGGCCGAGGGGATCCATGCCTTTCAAGTAGCGGCGAACGAAATTCTCGTTGACCATGGCGACGCGGACGCTCGAAGCCGTGTCCTGCTCGTTGAAGAAGCGGCCCTGCTTCAGCCGCACGCCGAAGGTCTCGAAGTATCCGGGGGTCACCTGCTGAAAACCGGCTCCGGGGCGTGAGGAGGGATCGGCGACCGGCTGGCTGGCGAGATTGAAGGGCATCCCGAAGTAGGTCCCCTCAAGCGGCATGCCGGTGGTCACGGTGGCCTGGGTCACGCCGGGGAGAGTATTCAGCCGTTCGAGAAGCTGATGGTAGAAACCGGTGACCTGCTCGGCGCCGGAAAAACGCTCGGCCGGGACGGGCAGAGTGAAGGTGAGGAGATGGTCGGTGCGGACGCCGAAATCCACCTCGTTCAGGTTCCAGAAGCTGTGGATGGCAAGGCCGGCGCCGGCCAGGCAGATCAGTGCCAGGGCGAATTCGCCGCTCACCAGCACGCGGCGAAGCCAGTGGCGGCCGGAACTGAGCGAGCGCGACGATTGCTTGAGGGTCTCGTTGAGGTCGAGCCGGGAGGCCTGCCAGGCGGGAGCGCAGCCGGCCAGTACGCCGGCCGTCATGGTGGCGGCCAGGGCGAACAGCAGCACCGGCAGATCGAGGCCGACGTTAGCTTCCGAGGGCAGCGTGTTGTCGGGCATGTAGGCCATGAGCGCTTTCACGGTGGCCCATCCGAGACCGATGCCGGCGACCCCGCCGATCGCGGACAGAGCCACGCTCTCGGTCAGCAGCTGGCGGAACAGCTGCCAGCGCGACGCGCCCAGAGAGGCACGGACGGCGACCTCGCGCTGCCGCGCCGTGCCCTGCGCCAGAAGCAGGTTGGCGACATTGGCGCAGGCGATCAAGAGAACGAAACCGACGCCTCCCATCAGCAGCCACAGGCTGGTTTTCACCGCGGGGCGCAGGAAGTCGTTCTTGAGCGGCTCGACCTTGGCACCCCAACCCTTGTTCGATTTGGGAAAGGCTTCGCCGATGTGGCGGGTGACGGTATCCATGTCGGCCTGGGCCTGCTGCAGGGTGACACCGGGCTTGATCCGGCCCATCACCAGGAGCCAATGGAAGTCGTGGTTGATCTGCTCGGGCTTGAAGGTGAGCGGCATCCACAACTGGTTGGGCATGCGATCCTGCTGGCCGGGGGCCATGACGCCGATCACCGTGTAGAGCTCGCCATTGATTCGGATCTGGTGGCCGATGATGTCCTTGCGGCCGCCGAAATGGTGCTGCCAGAGCCGGTCCATAAGGATCACGACGTGGTTCTTGCCAGGCTCGTCCTCGCCGGGAAGGAAATCGCGGCCGAGCAGAGGCTTGATGCCGATCAGGTGCAGCATATTGATGCTGGCGGTGGTGCCGGGCACCTGCTCGGGCCCGTCGGGGCCGGCGAGGTTGGCGGTGATGTCGGTCCAGGCTGCCAGCTCCTGAAATGCCTTGGACTGGTGGCGCCAATCCTCGAAATCCCCGGCCGAGACGCCGTTGCGGAAGCCTTGGATCTTCGACCAGACGATGACCAACTGGTCGGGACTGGGGTATGGCAGAGGCGCCAGCAGCGTGGCATAGAGGACGCTGAAGATGGCCGTATTGGGGCCGATTCCCAGGGCCAGCGCCAGCACTGCCACGGCGGTCAGGCCCTTGTTCTTTCCCAGCAGTCGAAAACCGAAACGGAAGTCACGCCAAAGAGTTTTCACGGTCGCCTCCGGTCGATCGCATCCGGCCCTCTCCTATGGATACGAGAGTCACCCAGGCAGTGGATGCAGAAAAACGCGCTACCCGAAATACGCGCGCGGAGGCGTTTTGTCACGCGGGAAATGCGGGAGTATCCAGAGGGCAAACCTTGGGACAGGCACGAATTTCGCAAAGGCGGCGGAATTCGGATCCAGTCCCCGGTTTGCGGAGTCGACGAATCCCGGCGCGGCCCCGGTTTGCGGAGTAACCTAGGGGGCCCTTCGCGAATAACCCATGAAGAGCGTCACCAGGAAGATGACGAGGAACACGAAAAACAGGAACTTCGCAATGCCGGTGGCGGCGACGGCGATGCCGGTGAAGCCGAAGATCGCGGCCACGATGGCGATGACGAGGAATGCAAGCGCCCAGCTCAACATAGTTCTATCCCCCGCCGCTTATAGAGCACTTCGAGAGCCAACCTACATTCCTTTGCGGTCAACCTGATGCTACTGAGGGAGCAGGGCGAATTTACCCGCCTACAGGAAGATCGATCTCCATCACCAGGCCGGGGTTCGAGTTGCGGGCTTCGATGCGGCCCTTGTGCAGGTCGACGGCGCGACGGGCGATGGCCAGGCCCAGGCCGACTCCGCCGCTGGTGCGGTTGCGGTCCGTGTCCACGCGGTAGAAGGGGTCGAAGATGTGCGGCAGGTGCTCCTCGGGAACGCCGGGGCCGTAATCGCGGACCCGAATCCGCGCGCCGGGGCCGCCGTTTTCGAGCCACACTTCGACCGGGCTGCCTTGCGGGGAATGGCGAATGGCGTTGCGCACCACGTTCTCGACCGCGCGGCGCATCAGTTCGGGATCGCCCTGGATGGTGACGACGGGCGGCTTCTTCATCTCCAGGCGGCAACCGCGCGCCTCGGCCTCGACCGAGCAATCCTCGACCAGGTTGGCGAGGAGCTCGTCCACACGCACGGGCTCCTTGCGCAGGGACGAAGGATCGCCCTCCGCGCGCGTCACCTGCAGGAGCTCGCCCACCAGGGAGTTGAGGCGGCCCGCTTCCTTCTCGATGCGGTTGAGCGCGGCCTCGCGGGCTTCGGGCTCGCCCGATCGCGCCAGTTCGGTGGCTACCGACAGCCGCGCCAGGGGCGAGCGAAGCTCGTGGGAAATGTCGAGCAGCAGGCGGCGTTCGGCGGTGAGCAGCGTCTGCAAGCGGTCTGCCATGGTGTCGAAGGTGCGCGCGAGACGGCCCACCTCGTCATGCCGGCGGGAGCCGACGCGCGCTACCAGGTCGCCCTTCCCGAAGCGCTCGACGGCCTTTTGGAGGCTGCGCAGCGGCGACGTCAGGTGGAGCGCGAGCAGGTAGGAGAGCACCACCATCGCGGCCACGATCCAGAGATACTGCGGCTCGAAAAACGTGAAGCCCGGGCGGCCCCGCGAGATCAGAAACAGCCAGTATTTCCCGTCGCGGCTGGCCCTGGCGATCACGTTGGGCTGGAAGAGCCGGCCGCGGCGCTCGGCCTTTTCCAACAAGTCGCGGCGGTCCTGGCCGGTCACCAGGTCGTGGTAAGTCGCGTCGGTGAGGATGCCGTTGGCCGGGACCTCGGCGTCGAGGCGCTGGAGGAATGACGCCAGCGCGGGCCGTCCTCCCTGCTCGAAGGCGTGCCGCGCTTCCTCAAGCTGCACCGAAAGCATTCGCCCGAAGATGTGGCCTCGCCCGCGGGCCGCAGTGAAACTGCGGGTGGTGAGGATCATGAACCCGGCCATGGTGATCGCCATCGCGGCCAGGAACCAGATGAGGAACTTGGCGAAGAGCGATCTCACTCGGCGACCTCTTCCTCCGGCGTCCGGCAGAACTGGTAGCCCACGCCGCGGATGGTTTTGATGATGGCGCGGCTGATTTCGAGCTTCTTGCGGAGATGGCTGATGTGCATGTCGATGGAGCGGTCGAAGGGAGTGGTCTTGCGGTTATAGAGCGCTTCCATGAGGGCGTCGCGGGAGAGGACGCGGCCGGCGCCGCGCATCAGGATTTCCAGGATGTCGAACTCGAGGGTGGTCACCTCGATCTTCTGACCGTCCACGCTGACCTCGCGCGAAGCCGGATCGAGCGTCACTCCGTTCACCTCGACGGGCCCGCGTTCGGCGGCCTGCGGCTCGGTGCGGCGGAGAATCGCGCGTATCCGCGCGGCGAGCTCGCGGGGGTTGAAGGGCTTGGCGAGATAATCGTCGGCGCCCAGCTCGAGGCCCACGATCCGGTCTACATCCTCGCCGCGCGCGGTCAGCATCAGGATGGGAGTGCGGCCTTTCTTGCGCAGCTCGCGCAGGATCGCGAAACCGTCCATGCCGGGCAGCATCACGTCGAGGATCACCAGGTCCCAGCCACCGGCGGCGGCGCGGTCGAAGCCTCGCCGACCCTCGTGCTCCACTTCAAGGCTGAAGCCTTCGCGCTTCAGGAACTCGCGGAGCAGGCCGCACAATTCCACGTCGTCGTCGATGAGCAGCAACCGCACGCCCTAGTTTTACCACGCCCGCGGCTCGGCGGCGGCGTTCCTTACGTTTATTTACAGTGGGTTGGGGGGACGCAGGCTCACCATCCCATCTGATCCATGCGGGTCAGGATGCGGGCGGTGTAGCGAGTCATGCGGGCGGGCTGGCGGTGTCGCGGCGAAGGCAGAATCGCGGCCAAGCGGGCTCCCCGATCGCGGCCAATGCTCGAGGCCGGGACGCCGTAGTGATAGCGGGCGGCGGCCTCGGCGCCATAGACGCCGGGCCCCCATTCGACGACATTCAGGTACAGCTCGAGAATGCGGCGCTTCGAGAGGATGAGTTCTTCGAGCGGCACCAGGGTTACCTCGATACCCTTGCGCAGCAGCGAACGGTGGGTGGTGAGAAACAGGTTCTTGGCGAGTTGCTCGTCGATGGTGGAAGCGCCGCGAAGTTTGCCGTCGTCGAGGCCGTCCTCGACTGCTTCGTGGACTTCGTGCCAGTCGAATCCGTGGTGATGGAAGAAGCGCGCGTCTTCGGCGGCGACTACGGCGTGCTGGAAGGAGGGAGAGATGCGATCGAGCGGCACGAACTCATAGCGTTTTCGATAGGCGCCGCGGTGAAACCAGGATTCGATGCGGCGCTGGACGTGCACCATGGTGAACGGCGGGTCGATCCAGCGCAGGGCGACGAAGGTTAGGGTGACGAGGCCGTAAAAGGCGGCTACCAGCAGGAGGAGCCAGCCGAGCAGGCGGCGGAGCAGGCGGCGTTTGCGCTTGGGGGAGCTTGCTGGCACCCTTCAGGATAGCGGAGGCGGGCCTGAAGCCCAATTCCACTTGGTTATCCCGGATGCGGACAGCCGGAGTGGGCGGCTCTCCAGAGCTGAGCCGGACGTGAAGTTGGACGGAGGCGGGTCTGGAGACCCGCTGCAGGACTGGAGTCCTGCCCCACGCGGAAGTATTCATGAGACCTATAACAAGTTTCGATTTGAATTCCGGGCAATCCCAGCATAAGATCTAATCAGGGGCGCGAACCTGACGCAGGGTTCGTAGTCTATCACGCCAACGTCTGGGCATTTCTCCTTGTCGAGATCTAATTATCGAGGAGGAGCACTATGCTCAATCGGAACCTGGGACACGACGCCGTCTTGCTGATTGCCTTAGACAAATCGCTGGCTACCGAGTTGGCCGGCGCCCTTTCCTTCGAGAGCCGCACCTTTCACCTGGCGCCATTCGAACCGACCGCCGAAGGACTCAAGGCGGCCGTCCGTTCCGACACCGCGCTGGTATTCTGTTCCGCCGATCGCGAGACTTATACCCTGCTGCTGAACCTCATCAAGCAAGAAGGCCTGGAACTGCCGGTGGTGGTGGTGAGCCGGCATCCGCAAACCGACGAATGGCTGGACGCCATCGAGGCCGGCGCCGCGGACTATTGCTCGCCGCCCTTCGAGGCATTTCAGATCTCCTGGATCATCGACAACACGCTCAAATACCGTCATTCAGCCGCGGCATAAGCTCGCGGACTTCGGTCGAGACTACAGGAGGTCACTATGTCTCCGTCTTGGAGACGGCATGGTGCCGTGGTGTTCGCGGTGTGTCTGTTCCTTTTCTGTCCTGTCGCCGCAACGTGCCAACAGGAGATGGTGCGCGTGGGCGGAGCCGTGGTGCGGGACAGCGGAGGGTCGAACGCGGGCCTGATCGTGGAACTCTGCGAGCCGGCGGGCGATAAGGTGTTGGGCCGGGCGCTGGTCTCGCCTTCCGGGGAGTTCGCATTCGAGGGCGTGCCGCCCGGCCGGTACGAGCTGATAGTCAGCGGCTGGCGCGGCGGAGTCCTGGCTGAACGGCCGGTGTCGGCTTCTTCGAGCTGGGCGCCGGTGGAGATCCATTTGAAATCCTCCGCAAGCGTGGACCTGGGGAAGGTCACGGTGGCGCAACTACAACACCACGTTCCAGCGCGGGCGGCGCGCGAGTTTGCCCGTGAAGCCCGCGCGTTCGAGGCGGGCGACGTTCAGGGATCGATCGGCCATCTGCGCAAGGCTCTGGAGATCGATCCGGAGTACATGGAGGCGCACAACAACCTCGGGGTCCGTTACATGGCGCTCCATCGGTTCGAGGATGCGGCCGCGGAGTTCCGGCGGGCTATCGAACTGGATCCGGCGGCGGAGAAGGCGTTCGCGAACCTGGCCGGGGCGCTGCTGATGTTGGGGCGGGATCCGGAAGCGGAGGCGGCGGGGCGGCGGGCGGTGGCTCTCGATGGCACGAGCGCCCAGGGGCGCTACGTGCTGGGGCGGATTCTGGCGGCGGAGGGGCGGAAGAAGTAGTTCGCGGCTTCAGATCGCGCGGAAGTTCGGTTCCGCGGCCCGCGGAGGGGGGCTGAAGCCCGCCCTCCAAGCACGCGGCTATTTCGGAGGGGGCTGTTGGCCGACCACGGACTCGCCGGGCTTAAGGAGGGTGGGCTTCTTGGGCTTATTGGCGGCGTCCTGGGCCTGCTTCTTTTTGGCGTCGACTTCGGCGGGCGTCATTTCCGCTTCGCGTTCCTTCTCCTCCTTCTTCACGCGGCTGGTGACTTCCGCGGAGCGCTTTCCGAGGTCCTGGTTGGCGGTCTCCATCGAATCGCTGGTGGCCTGGATGGCCTGGGAGAGCACGAACTCGTAACGCTCGACGTCGCTGGGATGGCTGTCGCGGATCTTCTCGAGCACCGGCAAAAAGCCTTTCTCGGCGGAGCCGACGGCCTTGGCTCCCAGGCTGATATCGACCTTGCGGACCAGCGCATCGTCGGAGACGGCGTCGATGGCGTCGATGATCTGGCCGTACTCGTCGAGCAGGTCGTGTATCATGACCGCGCGGCCGGGACGCGACTCTTTGACAAGCTGCTTCAACTGGTCAAGCCGCTGGCGGGCGAATTCGACGTAGAGGCGCAGCCGGTCGTTGGGCTCTTGGACGAGGCGCACCTGGTCAACCTCGGCGGTGGTCAGGAAGTCGTGGTCGGCGGCCAGCGGCGCGGCGACCGCCGACAGTAGAACCAGACCGAGCAAAATCCTGGTCATAAAACTACCCCTTCTTCTTTCCGCCCATGATGCCTTCGAGCAGGCTCTCATGTACCTTCTGCACCGTGGCGCGCGCTTTGTCGAGCGGCTCGCGGTCATCGACGCTCATCTGTTCCCGGAGATCGTCGAGCCGGCGCAGCATCTCGCGGGTTTCGATTTCCGCCTTCTTGAAATACTTGGGACTCTTGCTGGGGACTTTGTGGGTCTGCTCGAGCGAATCGTAGGCCAGCTCGACCGAGGCGGAAACCTCTTCGAGCGAAGCGGCAACCTGCTTCATATCGCTCTGGGCAAGGTAGGCATCCTGCGCCGACTTCAGAGCGCGAGAGGCGTTATCCAGCGCCAGACTGGAGCGCTTCTCGAGGTTTGGCTCGGCCTTGGCGGCGTCCAGACTGGCCCATGCGGGCGCGGCCGCCAGGAACGCGAAGGCCATTGTCAGGCGGATCAAGTTTTCACCTCTTCCCCAGATCGAGCTCCAGGATGTGTACGCGTTGGCGCGCCTGGAATTCCTGGTTGGGATGCTCTCCCTTGCTGACGGACAGAAAATTCTGATACTCGACGATGGCGTCTTTGCGTTGGTGCATGCGGTCGAGGATCATGGCGCGGAAAAAGTAGTCGCCAGGGACTTCGGCCTTCAGCGCGCGGACGTGGTCGAGGGCCGAGAGCGCTTGCGGATAGGCCTCCATCATGACCTCCACGCCAGCAAGGTCGTTCCAGGTGGCCGCCTGACCGGGCCTGGCCTGAGCGACATGGGCGAACTGCTCGGCGGCATCGGGGAAGCGGCGAAGATCGCGCAGCTCGCGGGCGTAGGACAAGCGCAAGTCGAGGTCGTCAGGCGCCGCCTGCACGGCGGCCGCGAGTATGGGAACGGCCTTGTCGGGCTCGTGATTCTTGCGATAGGCCTGAGCGAGCGCCAGACGGTTGGCCGAGGTCGGCGATTGCTTGACGGCCCACTCGAGTTGCGGGACGGCGTCGGCGGCCTGGCCGGTGTCGAGCAGCAGCAGGCCGAGCCGCTCGCGCGCGGCGGCGTCGTCCGGGAACTCGCGGTAGAGCGCGATGGCCTCGGGCTTGCGGTCCGCTTTCTCGTAGAGCGACGCGAGTTCGAGCAAGCTGTCGTGGTAGGCGGGATTCAGCTCGGCGGCGCGGCGGAAGTGCGGATCCGCGTCCGCCAGCCGGTTCTCGCGGGTGAGCGCCCGCGCCAGCCCCAGTTCAGCCGGAGCCGACTTCGGATCGAGCTCGAGCGCGGCCTGGTAGGATTGCGCGGCCTTGTCCAGTTCCCCGGTCTGGAGCAGCGCCATGGAGAGGTAGACGCGCGGGCGGGGCTCCTTGGGTTTCTGGCCGGCGGCGGCATCGAGATAGGGCAGCGCTTCGGCCGGGCGCTTCTGGCCTAGCAGCAGAATGCCGAGGTTGAGCTGGGCCTCGTACACACCGGGCTGCAATTCCAGGACCTTCTTGTATCCGGCGATGGCGTCGGCGGGCTTACCGAGCATGCTGTTGGCCAGCGCCAGGTTGAAATGGGCGGTGTAATCCTTGGGGTCGGCCTCGACGGCTTTGGTGAATTCCTGCGCGGCGAGGCCGTAGTTCTTGGCGTCGAGCGCCTTGAGTCCCTCGGCGGCGGGATCTTCGGCAGCCGCGCTGAGAGCCAGGATTAGCCACGGGACCGCGGCAAGCCACCGCATGTCTATATTCTAGCGTGCGCCTGGAGAGGCCACTTCGATCGGATGAGGGCCACCATGCCAGCGGCCAGGATCAAGTTGCTGGGGAACGCGCAACCGAGGCCGAGGGGGCTGATTCCGATCAGGAAGATTGTCGCGGCCACGCAGCCGAGCCTCGTGTAATCGGTGGAGTTCGCCAGGATCATGGCGGCGACGATGAGCTGCCACACCGCGATTCCGAGGATGAACCTGGTGGGGGATGGGGCCAGAATACCGTAGATGACGGTCTTGAATATCCCGACGGCGTGGGGACCGAAGCCTGTCACGTAGATCTGCGGATTGAGGATGGCGAGCGTTGCGTTTATGAGGGCGGCGAGGACGAAGCCGCCGCCGGCGATGAGGCGGGCCGGGTTGGGCCGGTACAGGGCAAGTACCAGGAAGGCCACGGCGAACGCGTTGGCGGCGAGCAGCGGCGGTAGTAGGGCTGGGGTCATTGGGATGTATTTTACTTTGTTTGAAGGGGTGGGGGGGCCTCCACTCCCATGTGGCCTCGGGGTCGGCGAGCGACCTGAGCGTGCCGGAATATCGGACCTTGAATTCCATTGACAGCAGCGCCAACGATCCCTATAACTACTATGCTTTGGGCACACCAGCGTGCTGGCCCGGCCCACCGTGCAGGTTCACAAGACTGCAATTCCGTGAGGTTGACGAGGCTCAGGGAGAACCATGAAGCGACTGCTATCGGGAGTCTTCGGTTGTATGTCATTTGCGCTGTCATTATCGGCAGGGCTTATCACCAGCGCTCCCGTTGGGGGGGCCACAACGACTTTTCCCGGTGGGGACTTCTGCTCAGCTGCCGCGAGCACTGGCACAGTCGCCGGCTTTAGTCTTACGTCCACGGGCAGCGCGTGCTACAACTACTCCGAGGGTTTCGGGTTTGGGAGCAACGGGTTTTGGGACATCAGCATCGTTGGAGACGACTCGGGGGTCACGAAGATCACGATCGACCTCGAGGGCCTGTATTCTTCAGTGGGCGGGTTTATGAACTACGCGCCGGGCATGGGTTCTCCCGTCATTGCAGTGCTGGCCGCGGACGGTACCACTGTGCTGGAGTCTTTCGATCTTTCCGTGAGCGCGCCGATTACCAGCTCTTCGAGTGCAGTCGACTACGGGGAATTCCGGGGCATCAGCCTTGCTGCGTCGGACATCCGCTACTTTCAGCTCAGCGGCTCCTACATTGGCATGCATGACATCACTCTTTCGGGGGGCAGCGCGATTCCCGAGCCAACCACGATCTTGCTGGCCGGCCTCGCTCTGGCTGCTATTTGTAGCGTTCGCAGGCGCCGCAATCGCCAAACGAACTGAGTCACTCTGGACCAGGTTCGCAACGATTCATTCCTGAAACCACTGGTGGCCGATCGGTAGGAGATCCTTGAGCGGCGCCGCCAGAGATGGAATGAGTCGGTCTACTCATCGCCAGCCCGGAGCTGGTCGCCGTCTCGGACCTCTCCTGCTGCGACCACGAACAGCGCTCGGGAAAGGGGGCCGTTCAGCTCCCCGCCGCAGTGAGGTTGAGGCCCTTTAGAAATCTTCCCGTGTACGACTCCGCTACGGCGGCCACCTGTTCGGGGGTGCCCTGGGCTACGATGTGGCCGCCGCGCTCGCCGCCTTCGGGGCCCAGGTCGATGACCCAGTCGGCTTCGCGGATAACTTCGAGGTTGTGCTCGATCACTACCACGCTCGCTCCGTTCTGGATCAACTTCTGGAACGCGTCGAGTAACTGGGCGATATCTTCGAAGTGCAGGCCGGTGGTGGGCTCGTCGAAAATGAACAGCGTGTTGGCGCAG
This sequence comes from Bryobacterales bacterium, assembly GCA_963841635.1. Lineage (GTDB taxonomy): Bacteria > Acidobacteriota > Terriglobia > Bryobacterales > Bryobacteraceae > DASWZN01. The sequence continues at coordinate 2,795,666 of CAWJDO010000002.1, read as the reverse complement.
GAGGATTGGGCCAGGTGGGCAGCGAGTTTGACGCGCTGGGCTTCGCCACCCGAGAGCGTAGTGGCCGATTGGCCCAGCCGCAGATAGCCGAGGCCCACCTGCGCCAGCACCTTCAGTTTCGCCACCAGGCGCGGCACGTCTCCGAAGAAGAGCAGCGCTTCTTTCACCGTCAGCGCGAGCACTTCGTGAACGTTCAGGCCGCGGTAGCGGATCTCGAGAATGCCGCTCTCGTAGCGGGTGCCCTTGCACTCGTCGCACACCAGCTCGACGTCGGCCAGGAACTGCATTTCGACGGTCACGGTGCCGTCGCCCTGACAGGTCTCGCAACGGCCGCCGGGAATGTTGAACGACACATCAGGCGAGGCTCGCGACGCTCCCGCTCATTTCTGGCTACTCGTGGGTTGCGAGCCTGATGGCGCGGGGCCAATGCCGATAGTCAGCATCGAACTGAGCGAAGCCACGGCGCTCGGGCTGACCGCAACCTTGACGTCAACTATATTCTCGTCCTTCACCGTCACCGGGATCTTGAGGTATCGAACCGTCGGGCTGATTCTTTCCGTGCCGGGCACTAACTGGCCGTTCAGCCGGATCTCGGCTCCCTGGACGGGCAGCCAGTTCTGGCCGACCGGGGGCGGTTCGGCTCCCAGGCGGGCGCCGTTGGCGATGGTCATGATATAGGGAGACCCGGGGGAGCTCGCGTTGAAGGCCTCGGTTCTGGCTGGCTTGCTCGAAGGGCTTGGCGGCACAAACCCGGAGTGGTACTCAAACACCCCCGAGGGTGTGTATGCGCCGTCAACGAGTCTGTAAACCTGATACCTGCGCGGCGCGTCCGACTTCTCTTCGCCGGGGAGGTATTCGGGTGCGTTCACGATTTCCAGGATTCCATCGCCGTCGAGATCGATGAAGGAAGCATCCTGCAGGTCAGTGCACGGGCTTCCCTGATAGGGCTCGGTAGGGCCGAAAGTGACCAGAGCGGCGCCATTCCACTTGAATGCCCAATCGATAAGCTGCGCGCGGCCTCCCAGTTCGGCCAGAATCTCGGGAACGGCAGAGTGATCAAGGTCTATCAAGGAGAGCTTTGGCTGCGAACCGCCTCGGCATAGGCGAAAGTCCTGCACTACCATCGCCGAGCCACCGGTCTTCTTTAGCACCCGAAGTGCGGCGGAGCCGGCGTCCGTTGTTACATAGACGGCCACGAGGTAATCCTGGTGCCCCGTCCCGTTCAAATCGACCGCGACAAAGCCGTAGCGCTCAGACAATGGAAGACCTGACTGTCCGCTCTCATCGGCTTCCGCATCCAGAATCCGCTGTGGAACGAACTGCTCCACAAGCGCCTTGTCGGTAGCGTCCGATTGGGCCGCAGAGGGCACGGCCACCCAAAACAGCGGTGCTGCCGAGAGTATCGCCCTGACTACCCACTCCGCAAGTCGATGTCGAGCCGATGTGCACATGTGTTCTCTCCGTTGCTGACGCTACTGTCCCTGAAAAATGGTACTGCTGGGGATGGGTTGGTAGCTCCCCGAGTTTCTGATGACATCGTTCGCATAGCCAGCATGCGGCTGCGAGTGGCTGTACGCCCCGAGAGCGTTTCGAAAGGCCTCGGTGAAGGCATCGAAGTCCCGAAACTGGCTCACATCGCCGTTCTCGGTCAGGAACCGCTTCCTCAGATACCCAACTCCCAGAGGGAGGCTGGACGTTCCAGCATCGATCCGCGCGTCGGTGTCAAAAAGATAGCTCGGGTTTCTCAACCCTCCGACCCCAGGCCAATTCATGGTGGTAGCGGCTGTCAGGTACATGATATGGAGCAATCCGTAGCTGGCGGCCAAAGGCGTCTGGGCCGTGAAATTAAGGAGATTCCAGTTAGTGTTTAGTCTATCCCTCGTCCTTTTACTCGCCTCATCTTGCCAATGCTGAACATTGTGGCCCTTCACTTCGTCATTCAGGTCTACGATCTCCCTTGCCGAGACGAACTGGTACGGTGAATCTGACGCCGGGATAGGAACCGTTTGATCGCCGACGCAGTAGTCCTCGTTGGCTCCCTGGGTGATGAGTCCCTGGGCGCACATCAAATAGGGCAACGGGGTTGTGGATCGCGGCGCGATGTCTTCGGGAACAACGGCAGCGCCTTGCTGAAGCTGAGGGGCCGGCGTGGGGATGGGTGTCGGCTTGGGCCCGGGCGCGGACCAGGGCTTGCTGTGAAGGTCCGCAAAGCGGCCATCTGTCGCCAGGATATAGAGGCTGTAGTTGGGGTCCAGTCGTAGGTTACGGCCGGTGGGTCCGGGCCCGAACTGGAACATATCTCAAACGTCCGGGTTCAGCGGTTCGTAACGGTAGCTGTTGGGGTCAAAGCCGGATTCCCGCTGGATGTGCCCCTTGATGATCTGGGGCGGTACGCCGCGGCGGTGGGCCAGCGCGACGATTTTGGGATCCCAGTAGTTCCAGCTCGTGCCCAGGCTCGCGGGCCGGTTGATGGTGATGGCCACCGTCACCGGCAGAGCCGACTTGTCGGTGGGTGTGATGGTCAGCGTCACAGTCCCCAAGTGTACCGCCTGAAAATACTTGAAGTTCTCCGTCGTGTCGGCCGCGTACTCGATCAGCACGTTGTTCGGGAAAAGGGCGTCCTGGACTGCCGGGTCGGGTTTGGCATCGTCGCTCAGCTTGAATTGCGAATCGGCCTGGAGCTCCGCGTAGTTGTTGGAGTTGTCCGGATCAACCGTCACCAACTGCAGCCAGAACTTCGCTCCCAACGGAAGCGTCACTGGCAACCGCCCTTGATTGTCCACCGCTGTGTGGTCGAGAACCTTTACTTGCGGGGAATTGTTGGTGTCGCTCGGCCCCTCACCTAGCCCGGCCCGAACCGCGAGTCGCCAGCCGGGAGCCGCCACAGGGAAGTCGCCCCCAGCCACCGGGCAGGCAGACTGGGCCAAGTCCATTGCGGCCCCGACTCCTCCAACAAGCCTTCGTCGCCTACCCGAACACGCGAGGCGAATGCCCAAGCCCCGTCACTCACTCTGCTCGACAACCACGCCAATTCCCCCAGACTCCGGGGCTTCCACAGTTTGGTGACGCAACTGTACCCCCAGTCATAGAACCCTCCGGACCCCTGGTCAACAAGCCGCGGCTCGGTCGAGAATTGGAAATGAGCCGTCCCTCCCACGGGAATCTCGGAGGCCGGAGCCGAGCAGGCGGGGTAAACGCAGTACAGAGTGCCACAAACCGGCCACGGACAAGTACCGTAATCGACCCTGGACCATTGGAATCCTGGCTGGGCCGGATCGGAACAGACAGGCGCGCCCGCGGACGACGTCACGTTATCAAGGTCGGGCACGGCCTGCGGAAGCTCCACTCCGAAGCTTGCGATCCCGTGAGGAGCATCCGATCCGCCCAAACAGCCCGAACAAACCGAGATGCTTTGGATCTCGTAATCCCACTTGTACAGGCCTGGGAAGTTGGGATCGGTTGATACCGTCACGGTGACCTGCGTGTGATCCTGTGAGCTGTCGCCGCAATTGTTGATCCAATCGAAGGGCCCCTTTTCGATGGGCTTGGGCTGGGCCCAACCGGTCCGAATGGGGATGCCCGAGAGCAGAGCAGTATCAAGAGCTGATGGCGGCGCACCGGCGCGTTCCTCCGTTTGCTGGGTTCCTGGGCAGAATACACGCAGCGGGGGGGCAAGTCAAGGGAATTCCGGAGCAAACAGCCTCAATTCTGGCGATTGAGGTCCCAACGGTATGTTTTTCGGCGCACTGCCGCCACTTACGAAGCCGCCTGCACCATCCTCCGCAGAAATCGGCCCGTGTACGACTCCGCCACCGTGGCGACCTGCGCGGGGGTGCCCTGGGCTACGATGCGGCCGCCGCGCTCGCCGCCTTCGGGACCCAGGTCGATGACCCAGTCGGCTTCGCGGATAACTTCGAGGTTGTGCTCGATCACTACTACGCTCGCTCCGTTTTGGATCAGTTTCTGGAACGCGTCGAGTAACTGGGCGATATCTTCGAAGTGGAGGCCGGTGGTGGGCTCGTCGAAAATGAACAGCGTGTTGGCGCAGGAGGATTGGGCCAGGTGGGCCGCGAGTTTTACGCGCTGGGCTTCGCCGCCCGAGAGCGTGGTTGCCGATTGGCCCAGCCGCAGATAGCCGAGGCCCACCTGCGCCAGCACCTTCAGTTTGGCCACCAGGCGCGGCACGTCTCCGAAGAACAGCAGCGCTTCCTTCACCGTCAGCGCGAGCACTTCGTGAACGTTCAGGCCGCGGTAACGGATCTCGAGAATGCCGCTCTTGTAACGGGTGCCCTTGCACTCGTCGCACACCAGTTCGACGTCGGCCAGGAACTGCATTTCGACCGTCACGGTGCCATCGCCTTGACAGGTTTCGCAACGGCCGCCGGGAATGTTGAAGGAAAAATGCCCGGCGGTGTAGCCTCGGCGCTCGGCTTCGGCGGTGGAGGCGAATAATTCGCGGATAATATCGAAGGCTTTCAAATAAGTTACGGGATTGGAGCGGGGCGTGCGACCGATGGGGGATTGATCGACCAGCACGGCCTGCTGGATTTTCTCCGCACCCACGAGGCGCTTCAGCGCGAGACTGGCGGAGACCGGGGGCGCGGCATCCTGTCCCGGGGCCTCGGCCTCCTGGAGAGCGCCGGCCTTGTGCGCGGCGGCCAGCGCCTTGTAGACCACCTCGTGCACCAGGCTCGATTTGCCGGAACCCGAGACGCCGGTAACGGCCACCATCATGCCCAGCGGAATCTCGACGTCGATGTGCTTGAGGTTGTGCGCACGCGCGCCGTAGACCTTCAACACGCGCTTCGGATTCACGGCGCGCGGCGACCGTGGCGTCGGGCTGGTGCGCTCGCCCCGGAGCCAGGCGGCGGTCAGCGAGCCGCTCCCGTCCGCCAGCAGTTGCGGGTAGGTGCCGGAGAAAATCACGCGGCCACCGTTCTCGCCGGCGCCGGGACCGAGGTCCACGATGTAATCGGCCGCTCGCATCACGTCGGCGTCGTGCTCCACCACGACGATGGTGTTGCCGAGGTCGCGCAGCTCTTCGAGGATGCGGATGAGGCGGCCGGTGTCGCGGCTGTGCAGCCCGATGGACGGCTCGTCGAGAACGTAGCAGGCGCCCACCAGGCGCGAGCCCAGGCAGGTGGCCAGTTGGATGCGCTGCGCCTCGCCGCCGGAGAGGGTGGAGGAGAGACGGTCCAGCGTCAGGTAGTCCAGGCCGACGTCGTTGAGGAACTGCAGGCGCTGGCGGATTTCGACGAGGACCTTCTCGGCGATGCCGAGCTCCTCCGGCGTCAGTTCGAGGGCGCCGAAGAAGGCGTGCGCCTCGGCGATGTTCATGCGCACCACTTCGGCCAGCGTCTTCGAGCCCACGCGCACGTAGAGCGCTTCGGGACGCAGGCGCGCGCCGTGGCAGGCCGGACACTCGGCGTATCCGCGGTAACGGCTGAGGAAGACGCGCACGTGGAGCTTGTACTTCTTGGTTTCCAGGCGCTCGAAGAAGCCGCGCACGCCGCCGTACTTGGCCTCGCCGTTCAGAACGAAGTTGCGCTCGTCGGCGGTCAGCTCGAACCAGGGCACGTTGAAGCGGACGCGGCCGCGGCCGTAACGCTTCAGGGCGTCGAGGAAGCCGGTGTACTGCGGCTTGGTAAAGGGATCGACGGCGCCCTTGTCGATGGAGAGCGACTTGTCGGGGACGATGAGCTCGGGATCGTAATCGACGGTGTTGCCGAAGCCCTGGCAGCGGGGGCAGGCGCCGAAGGGATTGTTGAAGCTGAACAGGGGTGGCTCGGGATCGAGGAACTCGATGTTGTCGGTCTTGCAGGCGAATTTCTCGCTGAAGCGGAGGCGCTGCGGCGGCTCGGTGTTGGCCTGCTCGAAGACCACTTCGCCGGTTTCGCGATAGGCGATCTCCACCGAATCGACGATGCGCTGGTGCAGGTCGGGCGCGAGCACGAGGCGATCCACCATGGCCCACAGCGGCTGTGCGAAATCGACTTCGAGGAGCGACTCGGGGCTGGAGAACTCGAACATGCGCCCGTTCTGAAACAGGCGGTTGAAGCCCTTCTTGCGCAGCTCGAAGAGGCGGTCGCGCAACTCCGCGGCCTTCCCTTCCCCATACCGCACCGGGAACAGCACATACCAGCGCGAGCCCGCGGGCTCGGCCAGCATGTGGCGGGCAACCTGGTCCACCGTGTCGCGGACGACTTGCTGGCCGCACTTGGGGCAGTAGGTGCGGCCGATGCGGGCCCAGAGCAGGCGCAGGTAATCGTAGAGCTCGGTAGAGGTGGCGACGGTCGAACGCGGATTGCGCGTGGTGTTCTTCTGGCGGATGGCGATGGGCGGGGCGATGCCGTCGATCTCGTCCACCTCGGGCTTCTCCATGCGCTCCAGGAACTGGCGGGCGTAGGCGGAGAGCGATTCGACATAGCGCCGCTGGCCCTCCGCGTAGATGGTGTCGAAGACGAGCGAGGATTTCCCGGAGCCCGAGACGCCGGTGACGACGGTCAGCTTCTCGTGTGGGATCTCGAGCGAGATGTTCTTCAGGTTATGGAGTCTCGCCCCTCTAATGACGATGAAGTCTTCCACGGAATATGGGCCTAGGTGGTCCGCTCCCTCACGGTCGCGGCTCGGTGCTATGGACGCTCAACCGCTATCATTTCATTTTAGCGTGGCGCGGCGGAATCTCAGCTTCGGGGCGCGGATCTTGCGTTGGTATGACTCCGCCAAGCGGGACCTGCCGTGGCGGCGCACACAGGATCCCTATTCCGTCTGGCTGTCGGAGATCATGCTGCAGCAGACCCGCGTGGCCGCGGCGGTGCCGTATTTCGAACGCTTCCTCGAGCGTTTCCCGGACGTCGCGGCGCTGGCGGCGGCCGGGGAATCGGAGGTTCTGGCCGCATGGGCCGGGCTGGGGTACTACTCCCGCGCACGCAACCTGCACAGGGCCGCGAAGGAGATTGCGGCCGGCGGATTCCCGCGCGACTGCGAGTCCATCCGAGCGCTGCCCGGCATCGGCGAATACACGGCCGCGGCCATCGCGAGCATCGCTTTCGGCCAGCCGCACGCGGTTCTCGATGGGAACGCGATCCGGGTGCTGGCGCGGGTTTCGGCGGAGGAGGCGCCGGTGGCTTCGGCCGCCGCCAAAGAGCGCTTGCGCGCGCTGGCCGATCGACTGTTGGACCGCGGCCGTCCGGGCGACTACAACCAGGCGCTGATGGAGCTGGGCGCGACGGTCTGCCTGCCACGGAGTCCGCGCTGCCCGGAGTGCCCGGTGGCAACGACGTGCGCGGCCCGGCGGCGCGGCATCGCGGAACGGCTGCCGGTCAAGGCGCCCCGCGTAAAAACAGTCGTCATCGAGCTCGAGCTGCTGCTGATCCGCCGCCGCGACCGCTGCCTGATGTGGCAACGGCCCGCGGATTCCGGCCCCATGGCGGGTTTTTGGGAACTACCAGTAACAGCGCAACTGTCCCATGCGTACCGGTACGAGGTTTTGCGACACGTTCGTCATACAATCATGAACCGTCGCTACGTGGCCAGCGTGATTCGCGCCGAAATCAAACGGGTTCCGCGTGGATTCGTGTGGGTGAGTGAAGACGGGCTCGCCGCGCTGCCCTTGAGTACGCTGGCGCGCAAAGCGCTGGTGCTCTGACCGCCGGGACCGCTCCCTCACGGTCGCGGTTCGGTGCCGGCACCGGCCTAGTACCGTAACGGCGAGACAAAGGCCCACGGCAGGCCACTACTCCGCTAGAAAATCATGACGGTCTTCTCGCGCTGCGCGCTGGCGGCGCTTGTTTCGGTCCTTTCAGCCAGGGCCGACAGCGCCGCCTGCGTGATCAACATGCCCTGCTACTCCACCGTTAGCGTGGTGAACTCGGCGAGCTATGCAACGGGCTGGCTCGGTCCCAACACCTTCGCCAGCATCTTCGGCTGGAACCTCACTGACGGTATCACGGCCAACGCCGTGCCGGGCTCGCAAGGCTCGGACGGCTCATTCGGTGGAGTGCGGGTGCTGTTGAACGGCACGGAGCCGGCCTTTGTGTCCTATGTTTCTCCGCACCAGGTGAACCTGGTCATCCCGACGGACCTTGTCGGCCAGACGGCCACCTTGCAACTGGTGAACAATGGCAAGGCCGGTCCCAAGGTGACGCTGGCGATGCACGATTCGGCGCCCGCGCTTTTCCTCGATCTGGACGGGAGTACTGCGATCGCGATCCACTCGGACGGGAGCCCCGTGACGGCGCAATTTCCGGCGCGCGCCGGTGAGGCGGTGAAGCTCTACGCCACGGGGCTTGGTCCATTTGCACGCGCATCCGGAGACTTTAACCGGCCGTCGCCGCCCGATCCGATCGCGCGGCTGACGGAGTTTTCGGTGCTGCTTAACGGCCAGGCAGTAACGCTAGCCGCAAGCGACTACATTGGCGCCAAGGCGGAATGGGTGGGGGTGGTCGAGGTCAACTTTCACGTGCCCGCCGGGGTGGGACGGAACCCCGAAGTCCGCATCGGCCTGGGCGACCGGGTCAGCCCCCCCGGCACGTTCCTTCCGGCACAATAGCCCGCAACTGATTTTGCCGCCGCCGCGTTTAACCAGATGAAGGCGCGGGGAGACATACAATGTTGAGGGGGGAGCCTATGCGGTTCGGCAGCGGCGTTCTCGGCTTGATGGTGTTGGGGGCGGCCTCGATTGCGGTAGCCCAGACTGCGCAGACTCAGGCACCGGAAGCTGGCGCGAACGCGCCGGGCTGGCGCAAACTGGACGACTCCAAGTCCGCCGATGCCAAGCCGGCAGGGCCGACGGTCCCGGCAGGCACGCGCGTGCTGCTGACCCTGATCAACGGCGTCAGCACCAAACACTCGCTGGAGGGCGACCGCATCTACCTGCAGACGTCGTACCCGATCATGGCTGACAACCGGATCGTCATTCCGTCCGGCAGCTACGTGGAGGGGACGCTGACGTTTGTCCACCGGCCCGGACGCAGCAAGGACCGGCGCGGCGAGATCTACCTGCGGTTCGATTCGCTGACGCTGCCTAACGGGGTTACGCGCGACTTCCGCGCGCGCCTGGGCGGCCTGGAGGGGGACTCCAGCGCGGAGATGGACCGGTCCGAGGGCAAGGTCAGGGCGGAGAGCAATAAGGGCGGAGAGGCGCGCACGGTAGGCGAGACCGCGGCCGCCGGCGCAGGGGTGGGCGCGATAGCGGGCGGCGTGACGGGACACCCGCTCACGGGCCTTGCGATCGGCAGCGTAAGTGGCGCCGCGTTGGGTCTGATGTCGGTTCTGTTGAGCCGCGGGCCGGACGCCGTGCTATCGAGAGGCACGACGATGGAGATGGTGCTCGACCGGCCGTTGACGTTCGAACCGGGCGAGCTCGATTTCAGCCACGCGGCGCCTCCCATGCCTATTGTGCCGGCCGCGCCGGACCAGACCCAGCAGAAGCGGACGGGGTTGGGTTGGCCGCTGTAGACTGGGCTTCCGAACCCAATATAATGTGGCAAGGCCTAAGCCCCGCGCGCGCTGACCCAATGCCGCATACTCTTCCCGAGACCGCGGATTGTGATTGGAGCGTGGGGCGGACCCCTGGTCCGCTTCCTGGTCCGCGCGGTCCCCTGGACCCGCTTTCTCGCTGATGCCAGGCTGAACGGTACGACGACCAGGCAGACGAGGGCGTCGGCCGCGGACGAGGGGGTCCGCCCCACGCCAAAAAGCATGCGGCATTAGGCTGAAGCCCACCCTCCGTCACAACTCGGCGCGGCGGAGGCGTAGGGCGTTGGCGATCACGGAGAGGGAGCTGAAGGTCATCGCTGCGCTGGCCAGGATCGGACTGAGCAGCAGGCCGAAGACGGGGTAGAGCACACCAGCGGCGATGGGCACTCCTAGCGTGTTGTAGAGGAACGCGAAGAACAGGTTCTGGCGGATGTTTCGCATGGTGGCGCGGCTCAGGCGGCGCGCGCGCACGATGCCGCGCAGATCGCCGCGCACCAGCGTGACGGAGGCGCTCTCGATGGCCACGTCGGTGCCGGTGCCCATCGCGATCCCGACGTTCGCCAGGGCCAGCGCCGGCGCGTCGTTGATGCCGTCGCCGGCCATGGCGACCACGCGCCCGGCCGCCTGGAGCTCGCGGACGATTTCGCCTTTGCGGTCCGGCGGCACCTCGGCGTGCACTTCCTCGATCCCCAACTCGCGCGCCACGGCGTCGGCGGTAGCGCGGCTGTCGCCCGTCACCATGACTACGCGAACGCCGTCCTCGCGCAGCAGGTGGAGGGCCTCGCGCGTGGACGGCTTGATCGGGTCGGCCACTCCGGCGAGGCCGGCGAGCTGGCCGTCCACGACCACGAACATCACGGTCTGTCCTTCACGGCGCAAGCCATCGGCCTGGGCCGCCAGCGTCACCGGATCGATCGAGAGCTGCTCGAGTAGCGCGTTGTTGCCTGCGGCCACACGATGGCCGTCCACCACACCCACGGCGCCCTTGCCGGTGAAGGACTGGAATTCGGTCACCGGAGTCAGCACCAGGCCACGCGCGGTGGCGCCCGCGACGATGGCGGCTGCAAGCGGATGCTCGCTCGCTCGCTCGAGGCTCGCGACCAGCCGCAGCGTCTCGTCCGGAGGCAGCGTCACCAGGCGCGGCTTGCCCTCGGTCAGCGTGCCGGTTTTGTCCACCACAAGCGTGTTGACCTTCTCCAGCACCTCCAGCGCTTCGGCGTTCTTGATGAGGACGCCCGCCACCGCTCCGCGTCCGGCGCCGACCATCACCGCCATGGGCGTGGCGAGGCCGAGCGCGCATGGACACGCGATGATGAGCACAGCCACGGCGTTCACCAGGGCGTGTACCAGGCGGGGTTCGGGACCGACCAACGCCCACACCGCGAACGTCACCACTGCCGCGAGCACCACCGCCGGGACGAAATACGACGCCACCTTGTCGGCCAGGCGCTGTATGGGCGCGCGGCTGCGCTGCGCCTCGCTCACCATGCGGACAATTTGCGCCAGCAGGGTCTCGCTGCCCACACGCTCGGCACGCATGAGGAAACCGCCGGTGCCGTTGACCGTCCCGCCGGTGACGCGGCTGCCCACGGTCTTCTCGGCCGGCAGCGGCTCGCCGGTGAGCATGGACTCGTCCACCGCGCTCGCGCCCTCGAGGACTACACCGTCCACGGGGATCTTCTCGCCGGGCCGCACGCGAAGGCGGTCGCCGGGATGCACGCGCTCGAGCGGCACGTCGTCTTCCGCGCCGTCCTCGTGAACCAGTCGCGCGTTCGGGGGAGCGAGGCTGAGCAAAGCACGAATGGCGCTCGAGGTTCGCCCGCGGGCTCTGAGTTCCAGAACCTGGCCGAGCAGCACCAGGACGGTGATCGCGGCCGCGGTTTCGAAGTAGACGAACGCGCCGGGGATAAACGCCGCCACCAGGCTGTAGACGTACGCCGTGCCCGTGCCGATGGCGATCAGCGTGAACATGTTCGGGCTGCGACTCAGGATGGACGCCCAGCCGCGCTCGAAGAAGCGGCGGCCGCCCCAGATCACGACCGGCGTCGTCAGTAGCAGTTGCGCCCAGACCGAGGCCCGGCTTTCCATCGAACCGAGCATCGACAACGCGAGCACGGGGATGGTGAGCACGAGGCTGAGCCAGAACCGCCGGGTCATGTCGGCCAGTTCCGGATTCGGCTCCTCGCTGGCGGTGACCTCGACCGGTTCGAGTGCCATGCCGCACTTCGGGCACGCGCCGGGCCCCATCTGGCGCACCTCGGGATGCATCGGGCAGGTGTAGGGGACGCCTGGCTTTGCCTGCGCGGGCGAGGCCGAGGGAGCGGGCGTTGGGGCGAGGTATTTCGCGGGGTCGGCACTGAATTTGTCGCGACAGCCCTGACAACAGAAGTGGTAGGTCTTGTTCTGGTGCCGGTGTTCGAAGCGCGCGGTCTTGGGATCAACCCGCATGTGGCAGACCGGGTCCTCGACGGTCACGGGAGGCGTTCCGCCGAGTTGCACGATGGGCATATACAACGATGATTCGCACCGCGGGGGTCAAGTTGCAAACGGGAGCGGGTGGGCAGGACTCCAGAGGGACTTGCGAAATTCAGTTCGTCGCGTCCGCGGCGAGACGGAAAGGGCTGAAAAGCGGCGACAGGCACCGCTGTCCACGCGCGCTCGAGACCTGTCCCGTTGACCAGGCGGACATGTCGCTTGGGACAGCGGAGCCGGTCACCGTTTTTCAGCGGGGTCTGTCAGGTTAAAGCTGTCGCTCAGCCCACCTTCATGACCACTAGTGTCATGTCGTCGTGCTGGGGGGCGCCGGCGGCGAAGGCATCGGCTGCTTGCATGATGTGGGTGATCGCCTCCGCCGGTGGGAGGCCGAGAAACTCCCTCGCGGCGCACGCCAGTTCGTCCTCGCCCCACTCGTCGTCGACGGCGTTCATCGACTCGCTGATGCCGTCGGTGAACATCACGATCGCGTCGCCGGCTTCGAGCTGCACTTCCGCTTCCTCGTAACGCGCGTCGCGGAATATGCCCACCACCGGGCCGCCGGTCTCCAGCCTCAGCAGTTCCGCGCCTCGGAACAGCATGGGGGGATTGTGCCCCGCATTCACGTACCGCAGCTTTCGCGCGCTCGCCTCGTACTCGGCGTAGAAGAACGTCGCGTAGCGGTTCGAGGGCGACGCGTCGAAGACCAGGCGGCTCACGGTTTCCATCAGCCGCGCCAGGCTCGCGGACCCACTCTGCGCCTGGCCACGAACGGATGCCTGGAGGCTTGCCATCAGAAGCGCGGCGGGCACTCCCTTCCCCGAGATGTCTCCGATCGCGATTCCCAGCCGCCCGCCGCTGAGCGCCAGGAAGTCGTAGTAATCGCCGCCGACGCCCAGCGCCGGACGGCACGCTCCGTCGTATTCGAGTCCATCGACTGCGGGCAGCGCTTGCGGAAACAGGCGCTGCTGGACTTCGCGAGCGATCTCGATCTCGCGGTTCAGCACTTCGCGTTTGGCCGTTTCGGACGCCACGGCCGCGATCAGACGCGTGTTGTCGAGCGCCAGTCCCGCCTGCGCCGCGACCGACCGAAGCAGGCGCACGTCGGTCTTGGAGTAGGGTTCTTCGGAACGCTTCGGCCCCAGGCTCAGGAATCCCAGCAAGCTGTCCTTGCCTGCGAGCGGCAACAGCAGTTCGGAGTCGAGCTTCGCCAGTTCGTCGCCCTGCTCGCCGCTGACGAGGTCCGCGCGGTCGGCGTAGAGCGGCGCTCGCTCGCGCTGGAGCTCTTCGATCACGGCACAACGGGCCGGGAACCGAGCCTCGGGAGCGCACGGATATCCTAGGGCGAAGGCCGGCACGTAGCCGTTGTCGGCCCGCACCAGCGCCGCGACGCGCTCAACGTGGAGCGACTCGGCGATGCTCCGGCCGACCATCTCGAACAGGCGCCCCGCATCGGTGACGCTGCGAACGGCTTCGCTCAGCTCGCTCAGAATCTGGTCGGTCTGGTACGCTTCGCGGAAGAACTTGCGGTCAACCCACGAACGGGCCGTTCCGGAAATCATCTTCACGACAAAAGCCACAGCGAGGCCCACTACGAGCAGGACCACCTTCCGCAAGCGATCCGTGTTCGGATCGAGCGCCAGCAGGAGTGCCAGAAGCGCGGCGCCCGCCGAGCACAGAACCTGCAGCGCGCGGAGGCTGCCCTGTGCCAGCGCATACTGCACGCCCATGCGGACAACCACCTTCACGTCCAGCGCCCGCTGAACCACAATCACGTAGGCCATGGTGAGGGGAAAGCCGAACAGCCACACGAAGGCAAACAGCAAAGCAGGGCCTTCGGGAGCGGGCCAGCGCTGCCTGACCAGGGCCCACACACAGATCAACGTCAGCGGCACGAAACTCCAGGACGTGCCCACGTGGAGCAATGCCAGGCGGCGCCGGGAATCGGGGTCCGTGGCTTGATCCCCGATCTTCGATTGGATGCCGATGAAGAATAACGGCATGGCCGCGATCCAGAGAAATGCGGCGGCGATCGCGGCCGGCCCGACGGCGGGCTCCAGAAAGGCCACCGCCTCAAAGTGCTCGGCCCTCTCGACGGCCCAACTCATCCGCAGCAGAGTCTGCGCCGCCAGCGGGCCGATCAGAATCCACTTGAGCCATGGCGCCCGCCGGTCAAGCTTCCACCGCGAAGGGAAATACAGGCCGAACAGCATCATCCAGATGGGCCACGTGGCCTCCGCAACGTTCGTGTACACCAACGTGGGCAGACGCAGAAGGGCGGGCCAGCCGGACGGATCGAACTTGCCGCCGGTGTCCAACAGGAATTGGACGAAGCCCAGCATCAGGCCCAAAAGCATCCAGGCTCTACTGTCGCCGGGTCGGATGGCGGCCACCCAGAAGGCCAACGCCAGCGAGAGCGCCGGCAGCAGGAACCATACCACGGCGGAAAACGCATAGATGAAGCCAGGCGTCTGAGGACGCGTGGGCGCGAGCTGGACTGCTGTCCGAATCGCCGTGCCGCCACGAGTCGCCTCCACCGGCAGCGAGGCGCTGACGTCTCTTCGCCGCACGGCACGCATCAGGTCCGCGACCCCCGCGGGTGTTTTGCCGTCCACGCTGACGATACGGTCGCCCTTGTGTAGTCCGGCCGATTCCGCCTCGAACGTAGTCCAGCTCACGGTTGGCCACGGCGCGTCCAGACCGAACGGCGCGCGCGGGAGCTGGTTTGCGAGGTCCCTGACGACGTCCCTGGTGAACTGCACCTGGCAGGCGATGGCGATCAGGAATAGTGCCGCCAGCAAGGCATACGGCAGCTTCGGGCACGGCTGGCTACGCGGTTTGTGCACTGTACGATTCTATCCGTTGCGACCCGTCCGGGGCGGCCATCATCTACTCTCCATATGTCTCTGGAACTCACTCGACGCGGGCTGTTCAGCTCTCTGGGGGCGGCCTCATGGGCGGCGGTCGCTTCCGCACAGGAACACGCGCACCGGACGGCGTCGGGCGCGACTCCGGCGCAGTTCGCGTTCTTTAAGGCGTCCGAGGCCGCGGAAGTCGCCGCCATCACCGAGCAGATCCTTCCCTCGGGCGACGGCCCGGGCGCGAAGGAGACCGGCATCATCTACTTCGTCGACCGCGCGCTGACGACGTTCGACGTCAGCCTGCAGGGCGCGTACCGCAATGGCCTGAGGGAAGTGCGGGATGTGCGCCGGAAGATGTTTCCGGAATCGGCCAGCATTGCGGCGCTGCCGCAGGATCAGCAACTCGAGCTGGTGCGCGCGATCGAGAAGACGGACTTTTTCGAAACCGTGCGAACGCACACGCTCCTCGGCTTTCTGGGGAACCCGAGCTACGGGGGCAATCGCGACAAGGTCGGGTGGAAGCACATCGGGTTTGAGATGCGCATGGCGTGGGCGCCGCCTTTCGGCTACTACGACGGGGAGGCGAAATGACCGGTCCCCAATTCAAACCTTCCGATGCCGTGGACTTTCTGGTCATCGGCGCGGGCGCCGCGGGCGGCGTAGTGGCGAAGGAGCTCTCGACGGTCGGCTTCAGCGTCGTCGTGCTCGAGCAGGGGCCTTATCTGCGCGAGGGCGATTACAGCCACGATGAGATCAAGTACGCGTACCAGCCGGGCCTGACCAACGATCCGCGAGTGCAACCCATCACCTACCGCAAGAACGAAAACGAACCTGCGAAGGCGATGAAGGCCATCGAGTACGGGCGGCAGGTGGGCGGCGGGTCGGTGCACTTCACCGCGAATTACTGGCGCTTTCACGAAAGCGATTTCCACGAGCGCAGCTTGTTCGGCGACGTGCCCGGCTCCTCCTTCGCGGATTGGCCGATCACGTACGCCGACCTGGAGCCCTGGTACACCAAGGCCGAATACGACCTCGGGATTTCTGGCCTTGCGGGCGCGAACCCGTTCGAAGCGCCTCGCTCGAAGCCGTATCCGCTGCCGCCCATGCCCGTGAAGTCTTCGGGAGCGCTGTTCGATCGAGGCGCGAAGAAACTGGGACTGCATCCCTTCCCCGCCCCCGTGGCCATCCTCTCGCAGCCCTACCAGGGGCGCCCCGCCTGCGTGCACTGCGGTTTCTGCGAGTTCTTCGGCTGCGAGATGCGGGCTAAGTCGAGCACGCTGGTGTCGGTGATCCCGGTGGCGGAGCGGACGGGACGATGCGAGATCCGGCCCAACTCCTACGTGCGCCAGATTGTGGCGGATACTCGCGGCCGCGCGACGGGGGCGCTCTACTTCGACCCGCAGCGTCGCGAGGTGTTCCAGCGCGCGAAGGCCGTGGTTCTATCGGCCAACGGCGTGGAGTCCGCCAAGCTGCTGCTGCTGTCGAAACTGGCGAACTCGAGCGGCCTGGTGGGCAAGAACCTGATGTGGGACAACGGCTCGTTCGCAACGGCACTGTTCGAGCATCCGCTCAACGAGTACAAGAGCATCCAGGTCACGCGGCTGATCCACGACCACTATCGCGCCGATCCGAAGCGGGGGTTCTACGGGGGCGGCGGCATCGACGCGCGGTTCCAGTTCTATCCGGCAAGCTTCGCGCTCTTCGGTATGCCCCCCGAGGCGCCGAGGTGGGGAGCGGATTACAAGAAGATACTGGGCGAGTACTTCACACGATGCATGTCTCTGCTGGCGCACTCCACTTCGCTGCCCATGGAGAGGAACACCGTCACGCTCGACCCGGATGTGAAGGACGACTGGGGATTGCCCGCCGTGCGCATCACGCACGACCATCACCCGGACGATATCGCCACCATGAAGTGGCTACTCGATCGGGAATACGAATTGTTCCAGGCCATGGGGGCGAAGAAGGTGTGGGCGGCGCCGGTGGAGGCCTTCGATACGAACCGGCATCTGATGGGCACGTGCCGGATGGGGCTCGATCCGGCGCGGTCGGTTGTCAATCAGTACAGCCAGTCGCACGATGTGCGGAATTTGTTCGTGGTGGACGGGAGTAACTTCGTCACTTCGGCGCGGCAGCAGCCGACGGCTACGATTCAGGCGCTGGCGTATCGGGCGGCGGATTATATGGGGCGGGCGGCTCGGAGCGGGGAGCTGGGGTGATGGGGTTCGGAAGAGGCGGGTCTGGAGACCCGCTGCAGGCGTGGACGCCTGCCCCACTTAGGCGCAAGGCTATGTCGTCCTCAAAGGGTGGAGTCGTGAGCACTAGGGGGCCGGTGGCGGTTGTGACTTGCTCGCGCTTGAGGATTGCTCCGGTCTTCGTGTCGAGCCATTCGGCTGCGTAGGAGCCGGCGGGAATCGCCAGTTCAAGGCGGGCTGGCCCGGCGCCGGTAGCGTATATCGCGTACTGTTCGCCGGCCACGGAGAGCGTCTGGGTGTAGAGGCCCGGGGCGGACACAATCGCCAATGGGTCCGGGCGCATCTTTACCAGGTCGAACGTCCGCAGGAACCCACTCAGAATGCCGAGCTGCCGGCGCAGCGCCGCGCTGCCGCCTCCGGGGCCGTTCGGTTCCGTGTCCGTTCCATCCTCGCGCCCCACCGTGAACGAGTAGTCCAGGTTGTTGAACGTTCCGCCGCCCGCCAACAGAAAGTTCCAAGCCTGTTTGCGGTAGAACGCGTCGTCCCTGCCCGCGAAGCCGGTTTCGTCGTAGGCCAGCGCCTTACCGAGCCCGTAGTTCAGGCGGGCCGCCTCGGGGTAGGCGTAGTGAAAGTTGACGATTGAAACGCCCGGCACCAGCTCGCGAACGGGGTAGCGGAAGCTGCAGTAGTTCTGCGCGATCAGGTGCCGCTCGGGGAGGCCATTCTCCTCGCCCGTGATCCAGGACGCCACGCGGGCCTGCCACGCCACCGACTCCGCATCGGCGACGTCCACGGCGTTCGGGTAGAGGTCCAGCGCCGGGGGCCGCAGGTAGGGATTGACGGTATCGACTGTAACCGTGCGGTCCGACCAGGGCTCGTTTTGAATCTCGTAGAGGACGTTATCGAAACCGTTCAGCTCATGCACGATCTTGCGCACGAGCCGCTCCTGGTAGCCGAGAATGTTGCCGTTCTTGAGCGTGTGCAGCAGCCGCCGGTCGATGGCATCGGTGGCGTTGACGTTGTTGTCGCGATTCAGCGGGGAGTTGGCCCAGTTCATGTCGGCGTAGTGCGACGAGAACAGCGACATTTCGACCACGATGCCGCGACGGCCTGCCTCGGCGACGAAGTCTTTCAGGCGGGCGAAATAGGTTTCGTCCCAGCGGTCCAGATCGAACTTGTTCCCGCCGTTGTGGTAGCCGGGGGTGGAGCTGCGCGCCCAGGGCGAGAGGAAACGGTCCGTTGCCGGCGCCAGGTTGTTACGTGCAATGCCGAACGCGCCCGGCGCTTCGACGTAGGAGCCCGAGAAGATCCGCGTGCAGTTCAGCCCGTCTGCGGCAAGCGTCGCCAGGTACTTCCGGTAGTCGAAGTCGGGGTTGAGCACGGAGCCGTAATGTTCGCCGGAGGTGATCAGCGCCGTGGCTCGCCCGCGGAAGAGGAAGTAGTGAGGATTGTCCGGGTGCAGGCGGATCGGCGGTGCGGCCGTTCCCAGAACGGAAGCGAGCAACAGAACGATAGGCAGACGCATGTTATCGGTTATACCGCGGCGTAATGCCGCGCAGCTTGTTCCAGACCGCGTCGCATCCGGCCAGCGCGGCATCGGAGAGGGGGCCATCATCGAGCGCCTTGACGTTCTCTTCGAGCTGCTCGATGCGCGAGGCGCCCAGGATGACGCAATCCACAGGCGTGTGGTGGAGCAGCCAGTTGAGCGCCAGGCTCGGCAGGGACCGCCCTTCGCGCTGCGCGAGGCTGCGCAATTCCTCCACTGCATCGAAATACGCCGCGTGCCAGTAGCGGTCCAGGTACATCTGGTTCTTGTCGAAGCGCGAGCCTTCGATCGGCGCCTGCGCGTTCTGCTTTCCCGTCAGTAGCCCGCCCGCGAGCGGATTATAGACCACGGTCGCGACGCCGAACTCGCGGCACATCGGCAGGTACTCCTGCTCAATGCCACGCGCCAGCAGGTTGTACATTGGCTGCGTGATATAGGCGGGCCGGTATTGACGCTCGGCGGCCAGCCACAGCATCCGCGCCACCTGCCACGCGGCGTAATTCGAGCTCGCCGGATAGCGCACCTTGCCCGCTCGCACCAACTCGTCGATCGCCTCGAGGGACTCTTCGAGCGGCACGCCGTAGTCCGGCTGGTGCAGATAGTAGATGTCGAGGTAATCCGTGCCGAGGCGGCGCAGGGTGGATTCGACCGCCCGCAGGATCTGGGATTTCGAAAGGCCGCTCTCCTCGGGCGCGTCCTTCATGACGCCGCGCACCTTGCTCGCCAGCACGACTTGCTGGCGGCGGCCCGCCAGCGCGCGCCCCAGGCTGGTCTCGGAGCGGCCCTGGCCGTACACATTCGCGGTGTCGAAGAAGTTGACGCCGGCGTCGAGGCAGCGGTCAACCATGCGCCGGGCGGCGTCTTCGTCGGCCTGGCCGCCGAAGGTCATGGTCCCCATGCAGATCCTTGAAACCTCCGGCCCCGAGCGCCCCAGCGTGACGCGATCCATCATTGGGCCACCACCAGGAACTGCTCGTACTTGCCGTCGGGCATCACGTAGATATTCAGCGAGACGGTCTTCTTCTCGTACTCGGCGCGGTAGCTGCGGTGGATCATTCCGCCGCGCAGGGTCTCGTTCACGCGGCTCACCGATTTCAGGGCGCCCATCGCCGCGAGAGAAGCCTTGTAGTCCGCGAGCGCGGTCTCGCCAAAGTAGTAGTTGGCGTTGGCAGTGAACAGGCCGCGATCGATCTGGCCCTGCCTGAGCCCCTCCAGAATGGAACGCACCTGTTGGATCTCCTGGTCCGCGGCGGGCGGCCGGTCGGGCAGAAACACCAACTCCGATAACTGGCGCGAGAGCGGGCCGACCAAATCGACGCCATCTTCGTTCGAAAGCACGATGACCGCGCCGTCGCGGTTCGGAAACACGCTGTTCGAGGCCAGGAAGCCCGAGACCTCGCCGCCGTGGAAGAGCATCGGAATGTTGCGCAGGTCGCCCATCTGGAGACCCAGCGCGTAGTGAGTGGAGTCGCCGTTCGCCAGCCTCGCCTCGCGGGTGAACTCGGCGTAGGAACGCTCGGACAGGATCTTCTTCTGGAGGAAGGCGACGTCCCAGCGCGCCAGGTCGGACGGCGTCATGCACAGCTCGCCGGCGCCGAAATACCAGCCGCTGGCTTCGCGCTCGACCACGCGGGGCGGTCCGGCGGCGTAACGGGTGTAGGCGACAGCGTCGGCAGGGCTCGCATCCTGGCAATCGCCCGCGGAGCGCATCTCGAGCGGACGGAAGACCTTCTCCGCCAGGAACTGGAGCAGCGGCTGCCCAGAGACTTTGTCGAAAATCTCCGCGGCCAGGACGTAGTTGGTGTTGCTGTATTGCCAGCGCGTGCCGGGTTCGAAGTTGAGCGGCTTCTTCGCCCAGCGGTCCAGGATGGCCAGCGGCGTGGTGGGATGGCCCCACTCGGGAATCATGTAGTCCTGCGGCGCAAAGTCCTCGTAGCCCGCGGTATGCGACAGCAGCTGGCGAATCGTGATGTCGCTGGCGCGCGTGAGATCGGGGAAGTACTTCGAGACCTTGTCGTCGAGCGAGAGCTTGCCCTGCTCCTGGAGAAGCAGCAGCGCGACGGCGGTGAACTGCTTGCTGATCGAACCGACGGCGTAGCGCGTGGCGGCGTCGGCCGCGCGGCCCTTGGCAATGTCGGCTTGTCCGAAGGCCTGCGCATAGACGAGCCGGCCGTCCTGGACGACGGCGACCGAGACACTCGGGGCGGTGCTGGACTTCAGCGCGTCGGCGATTTTGGCGGAGAGCTTGCGGTCGAGCTCCGAGGATTGCTGGGCGGCCAGGGGCAGCGCACAGCAGAGAAGGGCGGCGGCCAGGGAACGCTTCATGGCGATTTCAATTGTACGCGATGGGCGGGTCTGGAGACCGCTGCAGGCGTGGACGCCTGCCCCACACACCTTGACGGTCTACATATGGTCGTTGTATATGTAGATTGTCTAGGAGACGTGATGCCAAACGAAAAGTCCGAGCTGCTGCAGGGCATCCTCGATATGCTCATCCTGAAGATCGTGGCGATGGGCCCGATTCATGGGTACGCCATCTCGCAACGGATCCGGCAGATATCCAAAGAGGTGCTGCAGGTGCAGCAGGGCTCGCTCTACCCGGCACTGCACCGGTTGGAGGAGCGGGGCTGGATCGACGCGGATTGGGGGGCATCCTACAGCGGCCGCCAAGCCAAGTTCTACCGGTTGTCCGTCAAGGGCCGCAGGCAGCTGGCGCGCGAGGAATCGAACTGGAACCGCCTCTCGGAAGCGGTTGCGCTGATCATGCAGACGGCGCACTAGGAGGTCGCATGTCCCGGTGGAGATCCCTGTTCCGCAAGCGCGAGATGGAGACGGAGCTGGATAGCGAGCTGCGCTTTCACATCGAGGAACTGACGGACGCCAATATCGCGGCCGGGTTGACGCCCGATGAGGCGCGCCGGCGGGCCGTCCTCGAGTTCGGCGGCCGGGAGCAGATCAAGGAAGAGCTGCGGGACGTCCGGCGCGTCGCGGTTGTGGAGAACACGCTGGCGAATCTGAAAGCGGCGGCCCGGTTCATCCGCAAGTCCCCGTCGTTTTCCGTCACCGTGATCCTGACGCTGGCGTTGGGCATCGGCGCCAACAGCGCGGTGTTCTCGGCCATCGACGCCATCCTTCTGCGGCCCCTGTCTTTCCCCAACGCCGACCGGCTGGTGCGCGTGGACCAGATCAATCCCAAAGACCCCAACACGTTCGTGGCCGCGCTCCGCCTTGTGGATTGGAGCCGGCTGAACTCCACGTTCCAGTGGATCTCCGGCTACTACGACCAGAATGAATCGGAGACGACGGGGCCGCTTCCGGAGAAACTAACCCGCGCCTTCGCGGCGCCTCGCTTCTTCGAGACCTGGGGCGTTTCTCCGGCACTCGGCCGCGGCTTCAGCGCGGAGGAAGAACGCTTTGGCGGACCGAACGCGGTGGTGATCAGCGACCGCTTCTGGCGGCGGCGGTTCAACGCGGATCCGGGCGCGATCGGCAAGACGCTCCGGTTCGGCCGCCGGACCAACACCATTGTGGGCGTGATGCCCGCCTCGTTCCTCTTTCCGGACCGCGATGTGGATCTGTGGTCACCGAGCCCGGTGGACGCGCCCTACGCTCAGAACCGCGAATCGACCTGGTTCACGGTCATCGGACGGCTGAAGCCGGCCACGACCCTGGCCCAGGCGCGGGCCGATCTCTCCGCGGTGCAGGCGCACCTGGGCAAGGCGTATCCGAAGACGGATGGCGATCTACGAGTCCGCATCGAGCCGCTCAAGGAAACGACGGTGGGGGGCGTGCGCCGGTCTCTTTGGATCCTCTTCGGCTCCGTGTCGTTACTTCTTCTGATTGCATGCACGAACATCGCGGCGCTGCTGCTGGCGCGGGCCTCCGAACGCCAGCGCGAGATCTCGGTCCGGTTCGCGCTGGGCGCATCGCGCGCAACCGTGGTCGGGCAACTGTTGACGGAAGCTTTTGTGTTGGCGCTGGCCGGTTCGACGCTCGGGGTGGCCGTGGCCGCGGGAACATCGAGCGTATTTAGCGGCCTTGCGCGGAACCTGCCGCGCGTGGAAGAGATCGGCCTCGATTGGAGGATCGTCCTCTACTCCCTGGTGTGCGCGCTGGCGGCGACGCTCGCATGCGGCCTGTTCCCTGCGCTCTACGGCACGCGGCGGGAGATCTCCGGTTCGCTGGCGCAGGCCAGCCGGACACACGCACCGGGCCGCAATCCGCTGCAGTGGATGCTGGTGGGGGTTCAGGTGGCGTTGGCCGTCACATTGCTGGCTGGTGCGGGACTGCTGCTTCGCAGCTTCCAAGCCCTGGGACGCGTCGCGCCCGGCTTCGACCCGAGCCATGTCCTGACATTCCGAGTCAGTGCCGGCTGGGGTGAAACGGGCGACATGAACGCACTCAAGCAGCGCATCGACCGCACCCTCACGTTCCTCGAGGCCGTCCCTGGCGTGGAGGCGGCCGCGACATCGGCGGACTTGCCCGGCGTACCCGGCGACTACCAGATCGAGATGAAGCTGGGCGGTGGGAGCCGGGAGACGGACCGCAAGATTATGGCCCAGAGCCGCTGGGTCTCAACCGGGTATTTCGCCACCATGAGAATTCCATTGCTCGCCGGCGAGCCCTGCCGCGAGAGCGCGAGCACGCTCTGCGCGGTTCTCAACCGCAGCTTCCTGGATACCTATCTGGGTGGGGCGAGCGGGATCGGGCGCGGCCTCTCGACGACCGGCGCCTTCGCAATGCGGGGCGAGATTCATGCGATCGCGGGGGACGCTCGCGAAGCGGGCATCAACCACGCGGCGGTCCCCACGGTTTATTGGTGCTTCAGCGCGCCCGAGCCCGATCCGCATTTCCTCGTCCGAACGCGCGGCGATCCCATGGCCATGGCGGAGACGCTACGCCGAAAGCTGCACGAGATCGAACCGGGCCGCGCGGTGTTCGACATCATGCCGCTCGAGGAGCACCTGGGCGACGCTTTCGCGGAGAACCGTCTGCGCACGGCGTTGCTGGCCCTGTTCGCCATGACGGCGGTTTCACTGGCCTCGCTGGGGCTCTATGGAACGCTCAGCTATTTCGTCACCGTGCGGCGGCGCGAGACGGGCGTGCGGCTGGCATTGGGAGCCCAACGCAGCCAGATCGTGACGCGGTTCCTGCTCGAGGGTCTCGGGGTCGCGGCGCTGGGCAGCCTGGGCGGACTGGCGCTCGCGATCGGATTCACGCGCGTGCTGGCCGGGATGCTCTACGGCGTGTCGCCTTCGGACGCGACGACGCTGGCTGGGGTGGTGGCGCTGGTGCTCGCGGTGGCGGCCGCGGCCTCGCTGGCGCCGGCGATCCGCGCCGCGCGGGTGGAGCCCACGCGAGTGCTGCGGGACGAGTGACGCGGACGGGCGGGTCCGCTCCCTCACGGTCGCGGTTCGGTGCTGGCGCGCGTAGTATAGAGAGTTGGCTGATCTGACCAAACGAATCGCCGCTGTTCTGGCGGGCTGCGCGCTGGTGGTGCTGTGGGGCTGTCCGGGATCGGCATCCTCGCCCGAGTCTCCGCCGGCGCCTACTCCAACTCCTCTACCGCAATATGACGCGTGCGTCTCGGCGGCTCCGGTCGATTCTGGCGACCCGAACAAGCCAGTCATTACGCTGAACGGACCAAGGGTCGTCAGCCAGGCGCTGGGGGGCGCTTACGCCGACGCGGGAGCGACCGCAACGGATCCGCACGACGGCGATGTTACGAGCCGGATCACGGTCACGGGTCTGGCGGCCGTGGACACGAACACGGTGGGCGACTACATGATTCGCTACAACGTGGTGAACAACGCGCAATCGGCGGCGCTGGAGGTGGTGCGGATGGTGCGCGTGCATGCGGCCACTTACAAAGCTCAGACCGCGCGGGATATCGGCAGCACGAGCGCCCACCTGGGTTACTACGAGCACTTACCGGCGAATTACAGCGACAATCCCAACCAGAAGTTTCCGCTGATCATCTACCAGCACGGATGGACCGGGGCCCGCTTTCTCAACCCGTACACGGTTCAGGCGCCGCTCTCGATCCTGGAAAACGGCAACCTGGTGAAGCTGATCAACCAGGGGCCCTGGGACGACTCGCGCCCATTCATCGTGCTCTCGCCGCAGCGATGCGTGGACCCACTGACCTTCGTCGTGACCGCGGCCGAGACGAAGTTATTCGTCGATTACGCTATCAATACTTACAAGGTGGACACCTCGCGCATCTACATGGGCGGTCACAGCCAGGGCTCGGGCGATACGTGGGACTATGTCAGTAACTACCCACATCAACTTGCGGCGGTGGTCCCGATCTCGGGCGGCTATGGCTCGTCGGTGGGGTGCATTCTCAAAGACACGCCGGCCTGGGCCTTTAACGGCGAGATCGACACCACGGTGCCGTACCAGACCCAGGTGGAGACGGTGAACTCCATCAATGCCTGCAATCCGGCGGAACGGGCCAGGATCACGGTCTTGCCAGGCGTCAGCCACAACGACGTGGAGATGCCGGTGCTCGGCCTGACGGGGCTGGGCCAGGGGCTTTCGGCCTACGACGTCTACAACCAGAACATATTTGACTGGCTGCTGGCGCATAGCCGGGCGCCCGCGGCATCGGAGGTGCCCGCGGACTCCGGCGGGGCGGCGCAGCCGCGCGTCGTGCCCACGGAGGCACGGGCTTTCACGGTGGCCCCGTCGGCGATCGCGTTCGGCCATGCGGCCAGGCTGCGGTGGTCGGTCGAAGGCGCGACGGAGTGTCTGGCGTCGGGCGATTGGATCGGGAAGCGGCCCGCGCGCGGCAGTGAAACCGTCACTCCGGTCGCTCCCGGCTCGTACGGGTATGTGCTGACGTGCACGGGGGCAGGCGGAACGGTGGCACGTGCGGTGACGCTGGTAGTGAAATAAGCTCATGCAATCGCCGGGGTGGACGATATGGACAGTCAAGGAGTATCGGAATGATCAGCGCTATAGCGCACGCGCCTCCTCCCCAACCCGTGACAAGGACCACGGAAACGGCCAGGAGGCGCACTCCGTCGAAGCCGGAACAGCCCGCCCGCTACGAGGACAAGGTTGAATTGAGCCCGACCGCGAAGGCCGCGCTGGCCGCCATGCAAAAAGAGGATCATCGGACTCAACGCCCGAACCGGTAACCCAGGATCATCTTGACGAGTAAGTGGTCGGTGGATCGGGTCAGGCCTACACCGACGCCGAAATTGAATTCCCACTTCGGGCTGACGTTCAGGTCGATGGCGGGAAAGATCTGCTGTTCCTGGTCGCGGAGCGGATCGAAGCTGGTGACGGGGCCGACGGACCCGTAATACTCGATGCCCGCAGCGACGACCTTTGTTATGTCGTAACTGACCTTCGCATTGGGTGAGAACACCACGCCCTGATTCACTCCGGGGCCGTGGAAAGAGCGGTCGAAGGTCGGGTTGAACGCCCAGTACAGTCGCTTGTACTTCTGATCGACGATGGGCCGGATCTCCCAGGTCCAGGTGTCGCTCGAATAAAGGGCCCGCTGATAGCCGATCTCGTTCGACAGGCTTACGCCCACGGGCCAGTGCCAGGATTCCGGAATGGCGACCCGCGGCCGCAGGTGCGTCCCCACCCAGTTGTAGCCGTAGCCGCTCTGCGCGCTGGTGAAGTTGTAATATCCCAGCTCGAACCAGGGAGTGAAGCCGTGCGTGATCTCGACCGTTTCGTGAAGCTGGTGGATGGTGGGCAGCGTTCCGTCGATGATTTGTTTGCTGCCCTGGATGGTGAAGTTGGAGTGAAGCTCCACCATGGTGCTGCCGGCGGGAACGGTCTCCGAGCCGTAGACTTGTATCTCGTAGTTACCCTGCGCGCGCGCGGCTCCGGGGACCAGGATGAGCAGCAGCGCGCTAAGCGCCCATGCCGGCCAGCTCTTCGAGGCTGAGGCGGCCGGTGTAGATCGCCATGCCGAGCGCGGCGTGGATATCGAGGCGCTGAAGCTCGCGGATCTCTTCGAGGGTGGCGATGCCGCCCGCGGCGGTGAGCTCGTGCTGGGTCGTACGGCGCAAGCGCCGGAACCAGTCGAGGTCGGTGCCCTCGAGCATCCCTTCCTTATCCACATAAGTGCACAGGAACCCGCAGCAGTAGGGCTCGAGCAGTCCGAGAACCTCTTCGGCGCTGAGCGTAGTCGCCTCCCGCCATCCCTTGACCACGATCTTACCGTTTTTCGAATCGAGGGCCACGATGACGCGCTCGCGGCCGATCGCTTCGGCCAGGGGTTCGAGGAACTCGGCGCGCACGCCGGCGGGGCCGAAGGCCGCTGTGCCCACGATCACCTTGCTGGCCCCTTGCTTCACGAGGGACCGCCCGCGCTCGATTGTTCGCACGCCTCCGCCGACGCGCGTCACCGCTCGCGCGGCCAGGAACTCAACTATCGTGTCGTTCGAGCCGCTGCCGATGGCTGCGTCGAGGTCGATCACCTGGATTTCCGCGAACGGCGCGAACCGGCGCAGCATCTCTTCGGGCCCCGGCCCGTCGAGGGCCTTCTCGCGGCCCTGAACGAGCTGCACCACCTTGCCGTCCATCAGGTCGATGCAAGGCAGAATCACGGCATCCTCCGCACAGGCACGCCGTCGGCGGCCAGGTGCTGTTTGAGGTCGGTCACGGTGTAGGTGCCATAGTGGAAGATGGACGCCGCGAGCGCGGCATCGGCCTCGCCTTCGGTGAGCACCCGGGTGAAATGCTCGGGCTTGCCGGCGCCGCCCGATGCGATCACGGGGATGTGCGTGGCGCGGGAAACCGTGCGGGTCAGCTCGCAGTCGAAGCCGTCCTGGACGCCGTCGGTGTCCATCGATGTCAGCAGAATTTCGCCCGCTCCCAGCGCCTCGCCGCGAGCGGCCCACTCGATAGCGTCGATGCCGGTGTCGTCGCGCCCTCCGCGCACGTACACGTGCCAGGCGCCAGGGCCGGCCCGTTTGGCGTCGATGGCGAGGACCGCGGCCTGCGCTCCGAATTCCTCGCTGAGTTCCGTGATTAGCTCCGGCCGCGTTACGGCCGCGGTGTTGACGCTCACCTTGTCGGCACCGGCCAGCAGGATCTTGCGCGCGTCGGCGACCGAACGGATTCCTCCGCCCACGGTGAGGGGGATGAAGACGCGCCGCGCGGTGCGGGCCACCACGTCCGCCATGGTGTCGCGGTTGTCGCTCGAAGCGGTGATATCGAGGAAGACCAGCTCGTCGGCGCCCTGCTGGTTGTAGCGATCGGCCAGTTCCACCGGGTCGCCCGCGTCGCGCAGGTTGACGAAGTTGATGCCCTTGACCACTCGGCCGGCGGTGACGTCGAGGCAGGGGATAATGCGCTTGGCCAGCATCAGAGCTCCACGAACTTCTTCACGATCTTGAGTCCCAGCGGGCCCGACTTTTCGGGATGAAATTGCACGCCGAAGACGTTGGCGCTTTCGAGGACCGCGGTGTAGGGCAGCGTGTAGGTGCAGGTGGCCGCCGTGGCCGGGTTCAGCGGAACGTAGTAGCTGTGCGCGAAATAGAGGTACGGCTCCGGGCCCGCGCCCGCGAGGAGTCGCGCCGGCCCTGTTACGTTGTTCCAGCCCATGTGCGGCACGCGCGCGCCGGCGGGGAACCTCGTCACCGTGCCCTCGAAGATTCCCAGGCCGCGCGCTTCCGGCGCCTCCTCGCTCTTCTCGAACAGGGCTTGAAGACCGAGGCAGATGCCGAGAAACGGAACGCCGGCGCCGATCCGCTCGATCAGGGCGACGCGGACGCCGAGGCGATCGAGGGCGCGCATCATCTGGCCGAAATGGCCCACGCCCGGCAGGATGATTTTCGACGCCCTCGACAGGCCGGCGGCGTCGCGCACGATGGTGTATTCGGCGCCGACTTCCTGCAGCGTGTTCTCCACGGAGCGCAGGTTCCCGGCTCCGTAGTCGAAGATGGCGATCATGGGCGTACCGCTCCGTTGCGGTCGCGGCTCGGTAAGGCGGGGCCCGTCATAGCAGCCCCTTGGTCGAGGGCAGATCTCCTCGCAGGCGTTTGTCTTTCGAGCAGGCGAAACGCAGGGCACGCGCGAAGCACTTGAAGACCGCCTCGACTTTGTGATGGCTCGACCGGCCGTCGAGCACCTTCACGTGCAGGTTCGCTCCGGCGTGCGTCGTGAAACCGTGGAAGAAATCTTCGAGCAACTCGGCCTGGAGATCGCCCACCAGCCGCACCTTGACGCGGTCTTTGTAGACCAGGAACGGGCGACCTCCGAGATCGACCGCAGCCGCCGCCAGGGTCTCATCCATCGGCATCAGGAAATAGCCGGCGCGGTTGATGCCGCGACGGTCGCCCAGGGCTTCGGAGAACAGGTCGCCGAGCACGATGCCCACATCCTCCACGGTGTGGTGCTGATCCACATCGAGATCTCCGTCGGCCTTGAGGTCCAGGTCGAAGCCGCCGTGCTTCGCGAAGAGCTCGAGCATGTGGTCGAGGAATCGCACGCCGGTCGAGATCTGGTAGCGTCCGCGGCCATCGATCCGCAGCCGGCCGCGGATGCGCGTCTCTTTGGTGTTGCGGTCGATGTTGGCGATTCTCATTGCGGGGTGGCCCCCTTTCGTCCAAGGGCAAACCTTGGGACAGGCACGAAGTTTCGCAAAAGCAGCGAAATTCGAGCCAGCCCCCGGTTTGCAGATCGCTGTGCGCGAGTGGTTCTCATTGCGGCAGCGCGGCCTCCAGTTGATTGATGTCGTCGAGCACGGCGATGGCGTTTTCGGCGCGAAACAGGTCGACCAGTTCGCTCCTGCGCAGGCTGGTCGGAGCGGCGATGCCGATGAACGGGACCCCGGCCTGGCGGGCGCTGCGCGCGTCGTCCACCGAGTCGCCCACGTACCACAGATCCTTGCCCGGATTCAGGCGGGCAATGCGCTCGAGACCCTCCGGCGAAGGCTTGGGAGCAACGCCGTCGTCCGCCGTAATCATAGGCTCGAACGCCAGCTTCGGCGCGAAGCGGCCGAGCGTCACCTCGACCTCCACCATCAGCCGGCCCGTGAACAACGCGAGCTGATAGCTCCTGGCGAGGCGGTCGAGCAGGCCATCCCGCGCCACCCAGCGCTCGCGGTGAATCAATCCGTCATCGCCGAGAAAGATCTCGTTGAAATAGTCGACCACGGCGCCGTACGGCACCTGGACGCCGAAGCCCTGGATGAAGTGGTGGGAGAGATCCCAGTCGTTGTTCCAGCCGCCCTGGTTCTTGAGGTCCTGGATGCGCTCGCCCGTCGGCCGCCGGCCGGTGAAGTGCTCCACGGTCTGTTGGATGGCCTCGCGATAGGACTCGGTCACGTCCACCAGCACGCCGTCCATGTCGAACACCAGAATTCGGCCGCTCATTGCCAGATCTTCTCCAGTTCGCTCAGGAGCCGCCCGGTTTGTTCGCAGGTGCCGGCGGTGATGCGGACCGCGCCGGCGATCTCGTAGCTGCGGTCGCGCACCAGCACGCTCTTCTCGCGCAGGCGGTCGCGGATCTCGACGGACCGCGGCCCGATCTTCGCCAGAATGAAATTCCCCTGGCTGGGATAGTAGCCGATGCCCATGCGGTCGAGCCCGCGGCACAGCATGTCACGCGCGCGAAGCGCCTCGGCTACGTAGTTCTCAACATAGGCGCGGTCATGAACGGCCACGCTCGCCGCCAATACCGCCAGCGCGTTCACGCTGTAGGGCGACTGAGCCTTGTGCAGGAACGCGATGTTGGCGGCCTGCGACATCAGGCAACCGATCCGCATCGCGGCCATGCCGTAGACCTTGGAAAACGTGCGGCTCACGAACAGGTTCGGGCGGGCAGCGAGCAGTGGCAGCGCGGTGATCCCGCAGAATTCGAAATAGGCTTCGTCGATCAGAACGGCGGCCGTGGGAGCGCGGTCCAGGATCCGCTCGATGCCTTCGAGGGACACGGCGCTGCCGGTCGGGTTGTTCGGGTTCGCGATCAGGATGGCGCGCGTCTCCGGGCCGGCCGCCTCCATCAACTCCTCGAGCGGGAACGCCAGGTCCCCGTCCCGATAGCCGATTTCGCGCACCGCGGCGCCAGCCAAGTCGGCATAGAAACGGTACATGGCATAAGACGGCCGCGGCAGCAGGACCTGGTCGCCATCGTCCACATAAGTGTTGATCAGCACCTGGATGGCTTCGTCGGTGCCGTTGGTGAAGAGCAGGTTCTCGGACGGCACGCCGAAGAACTCCGCGACGGCCGGCCTGGCTTCGCCGTACTCGGGATACACCGCGAGATCGGCCGTCCCGATCCGCTCGCGCAGGGCCTCCAGCACACGGGGAGAGCAGCCTACGGTGTTCTCGTTGAAATCGAGGCGGAGCTTGCCGGAGCGGCCGCCGGTGGGCGGCGAGTAGGGCGCCATGTTCAGGACGGCCTGGCGCGGGCGCGGAACGTCAGTCATTGCGGCGCACCTCCACCGAGCGCGCGTGCGCTTCCAGGCCCTCGGCCCGAGCCAGCGTGGCGATCGCGGGTTTCAAACGCGCCAGAGCCGCGGCGCTCAGCTTCTGCACCGAGATCACCTTGACGAAATCCGCCGCCGAGAGGCCGCCGCGAAGCCGGGCCGCCCCGTTCGTAGGCAGGACGTGGTTGGGACCGGAAGCGTAATCGCCAGCCGCCTCGGGGCTATGCGGACCCACGAAGACGCTACCCGCGTGGCGGACTTCGGCCAGCAACGCCATCGACGGAATGCTGAGGTGCTCGGGCGCGAAGCCGTTCGCCAGCTCGATGGCCTGGTCGAGCGACTCGACCAAAATGATCGCACTGTTTTTGGCGATGGCCTTCGCGGCGACGGCCGCGGTAGGCAGGACGGCGAGTTGCGCCTCCAACTCAGCCGCCACGGCGCGCGCCAACGGCTCCGAGGTAGTGAGCAGGATGGCCGCGGCATCCACGTCGTGCTCGGCCTGGGCGAGCATGTCCAGCGCCAGGACCTCCGGATCTCCGTCGTGGGCGATGATCAGGATCTCGGTGGGCCCGGCGATGAAGTCGATGCCTACCTCGCCGGCCAGCAGCTTCTTGGCCGCGGCCACGTAGATGTTGCCCGGCCCCACGATCCTGTCAACCTTGGGAACTGTGCGCGTGCCGTAGGCGAACGCGGCGATGGCGTGCGCGCCGCCCATCTGGAACACGTCCTTCACGCCGAGGATCGACGCGACGCCGTGGATCGCCGGCACCGGCCGCGGCGAGGCCACGCAAATCCGAGGGACGCCGGCAACCTGCGCGGGAATCACAGTCATCATGAGCGTCGAGGGCAGCGGGTACCGGCCCGAAGGAATGTACGCCCCGACCGCATCGAGCGGCCGCACGATCTGGCCGACCGACAGGCCCGGCTCCAGGCTCTCCATCTTCTCGCGGGGCAGCTGCATCGTGGCGAACGCGCGGATGTTCTTCGAAGCGTCGCGCACCGCGTTGCGCAGTTCCTTAGGCAGGTGCTTCGCCGCCTCGGCCAGCTCGCGCTCGGGCACGCGCACCGTCTTGCGGTCGAGGCCGTCATAGCGCCGCGCGAACTCCATCAGCGCCTTGTCGCCCTTGTCACGCACGGCCGCGAGGATGGGCCGCACGGTCTCCTCGGCCTCGGCCAGCCGCGCCGCCCGCCGCTTGAGAAGCTTCCCCGCTCCGCTCGATGGAATGATCCGGATCATGGCTACATCACGATCTTGTTGAGCGGATATTCGACGATGCCCTCCGCCCCCGCCTTTTTCAGGCGCGGGATGATGGTGCGCACGGTGGATTCGTCGAGGATGGTGTTAACGGCCAACCAGTCGCCCTGGCTGAGCTGCGAAATGGTGGGGTTCTTGAGCGCGGGCAACACTTCGAGCACGGCCTGGAGGCAGTCGCGGCTGACGTTCAACATCAGGCCCACCTTGCCCAGCGCGTTGATAGCGCCATCAAGCAGCATCTGGACGTCCTGGAGCTTGTGCCGCTTCCACTCCTCCTTCCATGCGTCCACGTTGGCGATGAGCTGGGTGTTCGATTCGAGCACGGCTTCGATGATGCGCAGCTTGTTGGCGCGCAGCGAGGAGCCGGTCTCGGTGACTTCGACGATGGCGTCGGCCAACTCGGGCGGCTTCACCTCGGTGGCGCCCCAACTGAACTCGACCTTGGCCTTGACGCCGTTGGCGGCCAGGTATCGCTTGGTGGTGGCGACCAACTCGGTGGCGACGATTTTGCCCTCGAGGTCCTTCACCGAGCGGATGGGCGAGGCCTCGGGTACGGCCAGCACCCAGCGCACCTTGCCGAAGCTCTGCTTGGCGTAGATCAGGTCACAGACGGTGTGGACCTGGGCCTCGTTCTCCGCCACCCAGTCGAGGCCGGTCAGGCCGGCGTCGAGCACGCCGTCCTCGACATAGCGCGCCATTTCCTGCGCGCGGATGAGCATGCACTCGATCTCGGGGTCGTCGATGGCCGGGAAGTACGACCGGCTGCTGGTGGTGATGTGGAAGCCGGCGCGCCGGAAGAGTTCGATGGTGGCGTTCTCGAGGCTGCCTTTGGGAATACCGAGCTTCAGCTTCATGCCTGGCCTCCGTAGACCGAGCCGGGATCGAATGTGCGGGGCTCCGATTCCACCCATCCGCCGTTTTCGTAGCGGCGGTAGAAGCAGCTCTGGTAGCCGTTGTGGCACACGCCGGGGCCTAGCGCCTCGACGCGAACCAACACCGAGTCCACGTCGCAGTCGACCGAGATCTCCTTGACGACGAGGCGGTGGCCGGAGCTCTCGCCCTTCATCCACAGCTTCTTTCGCGAGCGGCTGTAGAAGGTGGCGAAGCCGGTTTCGAGCGTCCGCTCGAAGGCCTCTTCGTTCATGAATCCGACCATGAGCACACGACCGCTTGCATGGTCCTGAATCACAGCGGGCAGCAGCCCGTCGAGTTTGGTGAAATCGAGGTTCATTGTGTGCCTATTAACGAAAAAGCCCGCCTGGCCACCGGCGGGCTTTTGAGTTCGATTGCTTTCCACCCAAGCAGTCAGCCCGTCGGCAGATTCCGGCTGTGATGGTGATGCGGATGGCGCCGGGCGACGGTCAAGACTCGCATGGAAACCACGAGTATAACATGACCACCGGGGAGATGTGCTAGTGTAGAGCGTTTCGTACGCGCGCGGTGCTGCGCACCCGAAGGGGAGAAGTACCAGTATGAGAAGGCTGACGATCGCATTCGCCCTGCTGTCTTGCGCCGTGTTCGCGGTGCAGGCCGCCGAGAACACCGCCAAGACTACCGGCGAGGAGGACCGCCTCTTTCTTCCGCACACTTTCGTGCGCGGATTCGTCGATTTCGAGGTGGCGCCGCCGCACAACGAGGTGGATCTCGGGGTGTGCGCGCCGCAGGCGGGCCCCTTGGTCCCGGGCGCTGTGAATTGTGCCGCCTATGCCCGCTACGTCTGGGGCGGCTACGTCGAAATCCAGCCGTTTGGGCGAACCCTGCTGAAGCACGTGTTCGTATTCGCCACGCCGAAATTCTTCTTCGGCGACAACGTTCCCCAGTTGCAGTACACGGCATCGCACTCGGGCATCCTATGGGAGGAAACCATGGGGGCCGGAGTGACTCTGCCGTACCAGCTCGAATTCCGCGTGACGCACCATCGGACTCACCTGATGGGCCGGTACGGCGGCACGCCGAACTCGCTGATCTATCGTCCGGACGGGCCCTATGGCCTGTACACAACGGTCGGAGTCCGGTGGTATTTCGGCGGCTATGGCCGCTCCAGCGCTCACTGACCGGACGGCTCGTCCGAGACTCGCCGCACCGCAGCCCCCTGCATCCGCATCATATAATTGGACCCAGGAGAGGGTTTCCCAACAGAGGGATAGCGATACTTCATGCCAACAGTCGAGGAAAGTCCTGTTTCCCCGCTTTCGAGCGAGGCTCAGCAGTTGTGTGTCAACGATTTTTCCATACAGGTAGCCACCGTCAACGGCTCCGGAAGCCAGACGGCCAACACCGTCCTGATGCGCTCCCTGTTTCAGATGGGCATCCCGGTCTCGGGCAAGAACCTGTTCCCTTCGAACATCGCCGGCCTGCCCACGTGGTTCACCATCCGGGCCAGTAAGGACGGCTACATCGGGCGCAAGAAGGAGATCGACTTCCTGGTCGCCATGAATCCGGAGACGGCGCAGGAAGACGTCCGCAAGCTCGACCCCGGCTCCGCCGTAGTCTACGACGAGCCGCTGAAGCTCAACGCCATCCGGCAAGACCTGCACTTCTATCCGGTGCCCTTTGACAAGCTGGTGGGCCCGGTGTGCCCCGAGGCGCGGCTCCGCAAGCTGGTGCGCAACATGATCTACGACGGCGTTCTGGCGCACCTGCTGGGGATCGAGATGGACGAGGTTCGCAAGGCGCTGCTCAAGCAGTTCGGGACGCGCAAGGCCAAGGCCGCCGACCTGAACTGGGGCGCGGTCGAGGCGGGCCGCGACTTCGCCGCCGCGAACCTGGCCAAGACCGACCGCTACTCGGTCAAGCGCATGAACGCCACGGCCGGCAAGATTATCATCGATGGCAACGCGTCCTGCGCGCTGGGCGCGATGTTCGCCGGCGTGACCGTGGTCACGTGGTATCCCATCACGCCGTCGTCGTCGCTGGTGGAGTCGCTGATCGGCTACTTGAAGCGGTTCCGGATCGACAAGGAGACCGGCCAGGCCACCTATGCCGTGGTGCAGGGCGAGGACGAACTGGCGTCGATCGGCATGGTGCTGGGCGCAAGCTGGGCGGGCGCGCGTTCCATGACCGCCACCTCGGGCCCCGGCATCTCGCTCATGTCCGAGTTCACGGGCCTGGGCTACTACGCCGAAATCCCCGCGGTGATCGTGGACGTGCAGCGCGTCGGGCCTTCGACCGGCCTGCCCACGCGCACCATGCAGGGAGACCTGGTTTCGACCGCGATGCTCTCCCACGGCGACACCAAGCACCCCATGCTCTTCCCTTCCTCGCCGCGCGAGTGCTTCAGCATGATGATCGACGCCTTCGATCTGGCCGAGCGCTTCCAGACGCCGGTGTTCGTGATGAGCGACCTCGACCTGGGAATGAATAACTGGATGTCCGACGCGTTCCAGTACCCCGAGAAGCCCATCGAGCGCGGCAAGGTTCTGAACGCCGAAGAGCTGACCAAGCTGGGCGGCTTCGCACGCTATCGCGACGTGGATGGCGACGGGGTGGGCTACCGCACGCTCCCCGGCACGAATCACCCCGCCGCGGCATTCTTCACGCGCGGCAGCGGGCACAACGACCGCGCCGGTTACAGCGAGCGCGAAGACGACTACATGAACAACGTGGACCGTCTGTCGCGCAAATTCGAGAGCATCCGCGGGGCGATGCCGGCGCCGCACCTCGATCTCAACAGCCGCGCCCATGTCGGCCTCGTCTGCGCGGGCACGTCGCGCTACGGCACCGAAGAGAGCCGCGACCAGTTGCTTCGGGAGCAGGGCCTCGAGTCCAGCTACTTGCGGCTCAAAGCCTTCCCCTTCGGCGAGGAGCTGATCGATTTCGTCCGGCGCCACGAGCGCGTCTATGTCATCGACCAGAATCGCGATGCCCAGTTGGTGATGCTGATGCGCCTGGAATTCGAGCCGGAGTTGATCGCCAAGATCCGCAGCGTGCGTTATTACGGCGGCCTGCCGCTCGACGCGCGCACGATAACCGATGAAATCGTCCGCCAGGAGGGACTCTGATGTCCACCACCACCGCGCCGCCCAAGAAGACCAACCACATCGGCCTAGAGGTTGCCAGCTACAAGGGCGGCCGCACCACGCTGTGCGCGGGCTGTGGCCACAACGCCATCTCCGAGCGAATCATCGAGGCGTTTTATGACATGGGCATCGAGCCATGGTCGGTGGCCAAGTTCTCCGGCATCGGCTGCTCGTCGAAATCGCCGGCGTACTTCTTGAACGTGGCGCACGGGTTCAACTCCGTGCACGGCCGCGCGCCCTCGGTCGCCACCGGCGCCATCCTGGCCAACCGCCACCTGTTCGGGATCACGGTCTCGGGCGACGGCGACACCGCGTCCATCGGCATCGGCCAGTTCATCCATATGCTGCGCCGCAACATCCGGCAGGTGTACATCATCGAGAACAACGGCGTCTACGGCCTGACCAAAGGCCAGTTCTCGGCGACGGCTGACCTGGGGGCGAAGCTCAAGACCGGCGTGATCAACGACCTCACGCCCATCGACTGTTGCGTGGAGGCAATTCAGTTGGGCGCCACGCTCGTGGCCCGCTCCTTCTCAGGCGACAAGCGCCAGCTGCAGGCCATTCTCAAGGCCGCGATCGCGCACCACGGGCTGTCGATCATCGATGTGATTTCGCCCTGCGTAACCTTCAACGATCACGAGGGTTCGACCAAGAGCTACGCCTACATGAAGGAGCACGACGAGCCGCTTCAGGAGCTGGATTTCGTGCCTGCCTTCGCCGACATCACCGTCGAGATCCCGGAGGGCGAGGTCCGCGAGATCACGCTGCACGATGGCTCCCGGCTGCTCCTCAAGAAGCTAGGCCGTGACTACGATCCTGCCGATAAGATGAACGCCTTACGGACGCTCAACGATGCCGAAGCCGCGGGACACGTGATCACCGGCATCCTGTATCTCGATCCCACGCGCAAGCACTTCATCGATCAGTTGAACCTGGTGGACGCGCCGCTCGGCACCCTGCCCGAGTCGAGGACGCGGCCGCCGCGTGAAGCGCTCGATAAGATCATGGACGAGCTGCGTTGAACGCCTGACTGCCGGGCCCTGGTCAACTTGCGGCGCCAGCGGTCGAGCCGCGAAACGCGGGCACAAAGCCCTCGCTCACAAATGTCTCGAGCGAGGTCGGAGTCGAGTTCTGGGGCGAACGTTTTTCGAGCGGTTTCATGTAACCCGAGTTCAGCGCCGCGGACATCTCAAGCAGCAAATCCGCCATGCTCGCCGAAATACCCATTTGCATGAACGCGGGCTTCAGTTGCTCCGCCGGAAGCTGCGTGTAGCGCAGTTCGGGCCGGCCGATGGCCTTGCCGATGATGTTGGTGATTTCCTGATAATTTACGTCGCGCTGGCCGAGCAATTCGCGGGCCTGTTTCCCCGTGAAATCATGCCGGGCCAGTAACTCAGCGGCGGCGCGGCCGATGTCGCGGGTGGCGATCAGCGGCAAAGGCAGATCGCCGCGCAACGGCCCGCCCACGAACCCCATGCTCTTGATCACGTTCACCTGCGGCATCAGGTTCTCCATAAAATACCCGGGGCGCAGGAAAATCGCTCCCAACGTTTTGACTCCCTTTAGTTTCTCCTCCAGATAATGCAGCCCTTTCACCGGCCCGACCTTGTCGGCCTTGTCGGCGCCGATGCTGCTGAGCACCACGGCCTTCGTCAGGCCGGCCTTCTCGACTGCGCGCGCCAGCGAATCGGAAATCCGGCCGTAATATGCCGTCACGTCGGGCGCGGTCATGCTAGGCGGCACCATGAGGTAAGCCGCCGTCACGCCATCAAACGCCTTGGCTAACGCTTCCGAGTCGGCAGCGTCGGCGACAAAAACCTCCGCGCCCTTTTTGGCCAGGTTCGCGAGATGGTCCGCGCTCCTTCCAATGGCACGAACTTTTTCACCGCGCGCCAGAAGTTCCCGCGCTGCCACGCTTCCCGTATTGCCCGATGCTCCAGTAATCGCGTACATACATGCACCTCCTTTGGTCAATGTCTATTCGATGTGGCACGTCCGGGGAGCGTTCGCCTTCGGGATTGAGTGGCAACAGCGGGTTATAACAGGTCTATCCGAAAGGGCGGCTGCAAACGCTTCCCCCCGGCACACACCTACATTGTACCGATGTTGGCGGCGGCCCAGGAGATTCAGGGACCGGTAGCCGGTCCCTCTGCGATACCCTGAAGTTTAGTGCTCGGCGCGATCCAAGTCGACAACCTGATCAAGGAGTTCCGCACCTTCGAGCGGCGTGAAGGGCTGTGGGGCGCGCTCCAGAACCTCGTTGTGCGCGAGTACAAAACCGTGCGCGCGGTGGACGGCATCACCTTCGAGGTCCATCCCGGCGAGATGGTCGGCTACATAGGGCCGAACGGCGCGGGCAAATCCACCACCATCAAAATGCTGACCGGAATCCTGGTGCCGACCTCCGGCACGGTGCGCGCCAACGGCTTCGTCCCGCTCACGGAGCGCGCGCGCTACACGCGCACCATCGGCGCCGTCTTCGGGCAGCGCACGCAGCTGTGGTGGGACATCGCCGTGGTGGAATCCTTCCGGCTGCTGAAGAAGATCTACGGCGTTTCGGACGCCGACTACGCCGCTCGCATGAAGCAGTTCGACGGGGTGCTGGAGATCGGCCGCTACCTGCACACGCCGGTCCGCAAGCTCAGCCTGGGCGAGCGCATGCGCTGCGACATGGCCGCCGCGTTGCTGCACAACCCGCCGCTGCTGTTTCTGGACGAACCCACCATCGGCCTCGACATCGTCGCCAAGGAGAGCATCCGCGCCTTCCTGAAGCACGTCAACCGCGACTTCGGCACCACCGTTCTGCTCACCACGCACGACCTCGCTGACATCGAGGAGCTTTGCCCGC
Source organism: Bryobacterales bacterium (assembly GCA_963841635.1). Classification (GTDB taxonomy): domain Bacteria; phylum Acidobacteriota; class Terriglobia; order Bryobacterales; family Bryobacteraceae; genus DASWZN01. The sequence goes on along the minus strand of CAWJDO010000002.1, from coordinate 2,756,587 downwards.
GGCTGATGATTATCGACAAGGGCCGGCTGCTGTTCGACGGAGGCCTCGCGGGTCTCAAGCGGCAACTCTGGCGCGAAGCCACCATCAAGTTCGACCTCAAGGACCGCGAGCAGGCCGAGCGCTTCGAGCGCATCGAGATCCCCGGCGTTCGGCGCGAGAAGCTGGACGGCATGACCTACCGTCTCTCCTTCGACCACACCGAGCACTCCACCGCCGAGATCATTCGCCAGGTGGTCATGGCCGCTACGGTGCTGGACATCGTGATCGAAGAACAATCCATCGAAGAGGTCGTCCGCACCATTTACACGGGCGGCCTGGTGCCGGAGCCGGAACGTTGTCCTCGGTAGCCCTGGAATTCTCGCGCATCGGCTTCCTCAACATGCTCGCGTTCCGCCTGCGCTACTACACCGGCATCATCAACTACCTGATCAACGTGGCCGTCTACTACTTCATCTGGCGCGCCATCTTCCATGTGGACCCGCACTTCGCCGGCTTCACGTTCCCGCAGATGATCACCTATGTCGCGGTCGGCTGGATCATCCGCTCGATGTACTTCAACAACCTCGACGCGGAGATGGCGGAGGACATTCTGGACGGCCGCATCACGATGACCCTGCTGAAACCGGTCAGCCTGCAGACCAGCTACGTGGCGCGCTCGGTAGGGGAATCGGCGTTCCGCCTGCTGCTGCTCACGGTGCCGACCGCGGTGGTGGTGAGCCTGATCTTTCCGCTGCTGCCGCCCGCGGACCTGGCGCACTTCGCGGTGTTCCTGGTGTCGCTGGCGGCGAGCGTGATGCTGGTGGCGGCGATGAACTTCATCGTGGGGACGTGCGCCATCCGGCTGGTCTCGATCCTGGGACTGCTGCGCGCGAAGTTCTGGGTTCAGGACCTGCTCTCGGGCGTACTGGTGCCGCTGACGCTGCTGCCGGCGCCGTTGCGCGTGGTCTCGCACTGGCTGCCGTTCGAGCACATCGGTTTCACTCCCCTCATGATCTACCTGGGCAAGATGACGTGGCCGCAGACGGCGGCGTCGCTCGCGATCGAGGTGTTCTGGGTGGTCTTCCTGCTGTGGTTCGGCCGGCGGTTCTGGAGCCTGATGAGCCGCAAGATCACGGTGCACGGAGGCTGAATGCGCTATCTGTCGCTGTTCGGCCAGTACTTCGTGCAATACGCCAAGGTGCGCCTGGGCTATCGCCTGGATTTTCTCATCTCCGTGCTTTCCATGATGCTCGCGACCGCATGCAGCGTGGCCGTGGTATTTCTGATCTTCGGCCGCATGCCGCGCATCGCCGGCTGGAGCTTCTTGGAAATCATGTTCCTCTACGGCTTTTCGCTGCTGCCGATGTCGCTCTTCAACCTGCTCAGCATCAACCTGTACTTCTTCAGCGACGCCTATATCGTGCAGGGCAAGTTCGACCAGGTGCTGACGCGCCCGGTGAGCTCGCTGTTCCAGGTGCTTTTCGGACAGTTTCGCCTGGAGGCGTTGGGCGACACGGTGCTGGGATTCGTGATCGTGACGAGCTGCGCGCACCGCCTGAGCCTGCACCTGGGTGCGACGGGCTGGCTATTCATCGTCTACGCCTCGCTTTGCGGGTGCACCATTTACACGGCGATCTTCCTAATGCTGACCTCGGTGTCCTTCTGGGCTGAAGACCGCGTGGGCGTGACACCGCCCATCTACAACATGCTGGCGTTCGGGCGCTACCCGCTCGACATCTACGGCCAGTTCATCCGCTTCCTGCTGAGCTGGATCGTGCCGTTTGGGTTCGCCAGCTTCTACCCGACGGCGCACATCCTGCACAAAGAGATCTACCGAATTTACACCTGGATCCTGCCGGTGGTGACCGCGGTCTTTCTCACCGTAGCCATCGCCATCTGGAACCGCGGCGTGCGGAACTATACCTCAACGGGGACGTAGCGCGGCAGGCCGCTAAGACGATCGTGGCCACGAATGAACACGAATGCACACGAATAAGCCATAGGCTATTTCCGATTCGTGTTCATTCGTGTTCATTCGTGGCCAGTGGTTGCCCTCACTTCAGCCCCGCCCTGTTCCACAGCTCGTCCACCCTCTTCACCACCTCGGGCGACATGCGGATGACGTCCGGCCAGGGGCGCGTGAAGCCTTCGCCGGGCCACTTCTTCGTCGCGTCGACGCCCATCTTCGAGCCGTAGTTCGGGAGGCGGCTGGCGTGGTCGAGCGAATCGATCGGGCCCATCGAGAATTCGATGTCGCGCTGGGGGTCGATGTTGTTCAGCGCACGCCACGCGACCTCGCGGACGTCCTGCACGTTCACGTCTTCGTCCACCACCACGATGCATTTCGAGAACATCGCCTGGCCCATGCCCCAGACGGCGTGCATCACTTTGCGCGCGTGGCCGGGATACGACTTGCGGATGGCCACCAGCATCAGGTTGTGGAAGATTCCCTCGGCCGGCATGGAGACGTCGCGGATCTCCGGCAGTTGCAGCCGCATCAACGGGAGGAAGATGCGCTCGATGGCTTTGCCCATGAAATAGTCCTCCATGGGCGGAGGCCCGACGATGGTCGCGGGATAGATCGGCTGCTTGCGCTCGGTGACGCAGGTGACGTGAAACACCGGGTAGTCGTCGTCGAGCGAGTAGTAGCCGGTGTGATCGCCGAATGGACCTTCGCGGCGCAACTCGCCCAGCTCGACGTAGCCTTCGAGGACGATCTCCGCCTGCGCCGGCACTTCCACGTCGCAGGTCTCGCACTTCACCATCTCGACCGGGGCCCCGCGCAGGAAGCCCGCGAACAGCATCTCGTCGATGTCCGGCGGCAGCGGCAGCACGGCCGAGAAGATCGTGGCCGGATCGCCGCCCAGAGCCACCGCCACGTCCATGCGCTTCGCCCCGGACTGCGCGGCCATGCGCCGGTAGTGCTCCGCGCCCTGCTTGTGGGTCTGCCAGTGCATGCCGGTGGTGCGATCGTCGAAGACCTGGAGGCGATACATACCGCAGTTGCGCTTGCCGGTGTCGGGGTTCTTCGAGAACACCAGGGGCAGCGTGATGAACCTGCCGGCGTCCTGCGGCCAGCACTGCAGGATCGGGTAGTTGGCAAGAGAGAAGCCGTCCCGGCGGATCACTTCTTTCACCGGCCCGCTCGCCACGCTCTTCGGAAAGAAGGCGCCGATCTCGGCCAGCTTCGGCAGCATCTTGAGCTTCGCGATCAGGCCCTCGGGCTTCTCCATCGCCAGCCATTCCGAGACACGGCCGGCCACCTCGTCGATCGACGACACTTCGAGCGCCAGCTCCATACGCCGCGTCGATGCGAAGGCGTTGATCAGCACCGGAATCTTCGAGCCGGTGGGTTTCTCGAACAGCAGGGCCGGCCCGCCGCGCTTGACGGAGCGGTCGGCGAACTCGGTGATCTCGAGCACGGGATCGACTTCGAAGGGAATCCGCTCGAGCTCGCCTTGTTTCTCAAGCGCCTGGATGAACGCGCGAAGGTCTGGGTAGGGCATGGGATGGCTGAAACCTATTATCATTGATTCCAATGACCAATCGAACTGCTTTTGTAACCGGCGCGAGCCGCGGAATCGGAAGGACTGTGGCGCTACGGCTGGCCGCGGCGGGCGCACGCATCGTCGTCGCCTCCAATGAGCGCGAGAACAACGACCTTGTCGTGGCGGAAATCACCGCCGCCGGCGGCCAGGCCTTCCCGATCTACCTGGACCTTACCTCGCAGGAGTCCATCAAGGAATCCGTCGCCGCCGCGCTCAAAGAAGCCGGCCACATCGACATCCTGGTGAACAACGCTGGCGTCACCAAGGACGGCTTCGCGCTGCGGATGCGCAAAGAGGACTGGGACTTCGTCCTCAACATCAACCTCACCGGCGCGTTCCTGATCACGCAACAGGTGATGCCCGGCATGATCAAAGAGCGCTGGGGGCGCATCATCAACATGGCTTCCGTGGTGGGACTTTCGGGCAATCCCAGCCAGGCGAATTACGTCTCGTCGAAGGCCGGAATCATCGGCCTCACCAAAGGACTGGCGCAGGAACTCGGCAGCCGAAACATCACCGTGAACGCCGTTGCCCCCGGCTTCATCGAGACCGATATGACCGCCAAGCTGCCGCAGGAAGTAAAGGACCGTATGCTGGCCGCGATCCCTCTCAAGCGCGGCGGAAAGCCTGAAGACGTCGCTGCGGCTGTCGCTTTCCTGGCGAGCGAAGAAGCCGGCTACATCACGGGGCACGTCCTGAGCGTCAACGGCGGGATGTACATGTAGCTCGGGCGAGCTCAACGCCGCAGCAGATAGGCCGGCGTGCAGCTCCAGGCGTGGCAGTAGCTGTTGAGGAGAACGTTGCCGTAGGGCGACAGACTCGGATTGGTGGGATCGTACACTTCCCAGAAGGTGTCCGCTCCTGCCTCCACCATGCCGCCCCAGTACCACTGAATCAGGTCCTGCGCTTCCTGTTTCAGGCCGCACTGGAGCATCGCTTCGGCCACATAGTGGTAGAGATATGGCCCGCCGGGGCGTACGGCCTCCGGCATCTTCGAGACCGCACGCAGAGCGTCCGCGGCTTCGGTACGAGTTGCGATGCCCGCGAGCGCCATCCACGCCTGGGTTGCCCAGGAGACCTGGCGCTTCGGCCCGCTGACGAAGACCCGACGGGCCGCATCGTAGAAAGCCACCCGCGCGGCCGCGGCCATGCGCGTGGCGAGATCGGAGTATTGCGCGGCGGCTGCCTCATCGCTGACCTTGGTTGCCAGCTCGGCGGCCTGGCGCAGGCAGTAGACGAAAATCCCCTGCATGGCGGCGGTCCGGTCGAGCGCGTCGCACCAGTCCACGAACACCCAGGATTTCGGCGGCGCGACAAACAGGCCGCCGCTGTCCACCGAGCCGCGGAGGAGCTCGATCTGGCGCTTCGCGACGGGCCACAGCTCACGCGCCGTCTGCCAGTCGCCCGACGCGCGCGCGTAGTCGAGCACGGTCGCCGGATAGAGCGCCGAGTAATCGACGATGTACTCGTGGCCACGCAGCGGCTTGGGGTCCTCGAAGACGCACGCCGACACCATGCCGTCCTCGCGCGCCAGGCCGGCGAACAAGTACAGGCAGCGTTTCACCAAGTCGTAGTTGCGGAAGGTGGCGTAATTCGTGAGCGCCTGCAGCCGCAAGTCGCCGATCCACAATCGCCGGTCGCGCTTGGGGCCGTCCTCGAAGACCGTCTGCATGCAGTCGCGCAGGGTCGCCAGGCTCACCGCGTCGATTCGCCCGAGCGGCTCCGGGCCCGCGCCGGCCGAGGTGAGCGCGACGGCCTTCACGTTGTCGAAACGCACCTTGAAGTTCGGCGAGGCATCGATCACCTCGAGCTTGAGATAGCGGAACGCGTAGCGGCGCGGCATACGGATCGTAGCGGGCAGCACGTCGACGTTGATCACCTCGTCCTCGAGCCACGCCCGGCTCAGCCCGCCGTGGAACGGATCGAAGGGCTCCGCCACCTCCGCCGGCACTTCACCGAAAATGAACTTGATCCTCGCGGGAGCGTCCAGGCCCCGGCCTTCGCCTGAGACGGACAGCGAAACATGGCCGGTCATGTGGGCGCCGAAATCGAGAATTGCCGAGTCGCCATGGCCCATCAGGCGCTCGCGTAGCGCGCCGGGCGGGGCTACGCGATCCATGCGCCAGCGCAGAAACCTGGCCTTGTCGGCGACCGGATTCACAAGGGCCACTGGATCTCTCGCCGTCTCGCGCAGGCGCGGCTTCAGGCTCTGCGCCAGCTCCACCCAGCGGTTGCGCTCCGGAGCCAACTCCGGGCCAAACGCCGCGGCCATCGAAGCACTCTGCAGAAATCGTCGCCGGTTCACGCGTCCCAATATACTCCGCCCACGTCCGCAACGCTTCAGCCGGTCTTCTTCTTGCGCCCGACGGCAATGAGGGAGGTGGGAGACCACGGCAGATAGCGATCCATCCGGCTGAAGAGCCACACCAGCCGGTCGAATTGCCTGAGCTGAAAGCGGCTGATGGTCCGTCGTCCCAGCAGACTGCCGTTCAGCCACCATCCGGGCCGCGAGATCCGGTTGAAGCGGAGCATCCGCTCCACGCTGAACCCGGCATCGCTCATTCGCCGGCGCAACTGCTCTTGGGAGTACCTCCGCTGGTGTCCCAGCTCCCGATCGAGGGAGTTGAACAGGCTCTGGCCCTCGGGAACCAGAATCACGGCGCGGCCGTCGTCCTCCAGCGTCGCGTACATACTGCGCAAGGCATGGAGGTCGTCCTCGATATGCTCCAGGACGTTCACGCAAACGATGGTATCCACGCGGTAGCGGAACGGCTCGTAGTCCTGGGCCCTGGCGGCATCCAGAAGAGCGGTCTCGAGCTTGGGGCGTCCCGAGAGACGCACACGAAGCCGGCCGAGATGCTCCGGGTCGAAGTCGGTGGCATAGTATCTGCTGCGACCGGCAACGAGAACCCGGGTGAGGTTGCCAATTCCGGCTCCAATCTCGAGCACCCGCTTCCCAAGATACGGATGGATGATATCTCCGATCCAGCGGTTGAAGCGGGGGGCGACGGAGAAGGCATCCAGGACATCTTTGTCGTTATCGGTGTAAGTGTCGTTTACAAGCCAGTACTTCAGAATTACCCAAAACGCCTCGAAAGAATCTTTCAGCCCGATCTTTTTGCCTTCTTCATAGGTTCGGCCGTTGTAACTGATCGGCGTTTCGTAGATGCGCGCTTCGCGCTTCGCCAGCTTCATCGTAATCTCGGGCTCGAAGCCAAACCGCTGGCTTCGGACCGGTATACTCTGCAGTAGGGAAGTGCGAAACGCCTTGTAGCATGTCTCCATATCGGTAAGGTTCAGGTCGGCGAAAATGTTGCACATTCCAGTCAGGAGATGGTTCGCCAGCGAGTGCCAGAAATAGAGCACGCGCCGTTCTCCGGCTACCATGAACCGGGAGCCGTACACCGCATCGGCGCGGCCGTCCGCCAGGGGCGCAAGGATGCGCGGATAGTCTCTCGGGTCGTACTCCAGATCGGCGTCCTGGATGATGGCGAACTCTCCGCCAGCATGTTGGATGGCCGCCCGAAGAGCCGCACCCTTGCCCCGGTTGTGTTCGCTCCTGAGTAGCCGTATGGCGCCGGGGTGCCTTGCTGCGACAGCCTCGACCTCCTCGGCCGAAGAATCCGTGGACCCGTCGTCGCTGACGATGATCTCCCGCTCCCAGTCCGCCGGCAGCGGGGCCGCGATCGCTCTCTCCAGCAGCGTACCGACGAACTCTTCCTCGTTGAAGAGCGGTACCAGGATTGAAAGCTTCACATTCGCACCCTCTCACACCCACACGAAACGTCGTGACGCAAGCATACTATGCAGCGTTCCGGCGTGTCTACCGGGTCCGGCCTTTGGATGCGGCGCGGGCGGGTTCGGAGTTGGATAGCCGGTCTGCGACTTTGACTGAGCTCGCACCGGTCTGCGATCATGGCGAAATCATGACGACCTCCAGCGCCCGCGTGAACCCGTCGGAGCAACCGGGGGCCAAGGTGGGCCTGGGCGAGGTCTCATCGTGATGCGCTGGTTTGCAGCCGGCGTGGTGACGTGGCTTCTCAAGGATCAGGACCGTGGGATCGAGTGCGTCGAACTGCTTGTGATCCTCCTGGCTGCCGCGTTCCTCCTGTTGTGCCCGCGCGGTCTGAAGGACCGCCTGCGCGCCTTTGGCGGGATTGTGATGAGGATGTTTCAACGGCGCAAGCCGGGAGCCCTGGTGCTGGTTTGTCTGGCTCCGCTGGCGCTCCGGATCGCCCTGTTGCCGGTGGTTCCCCCTCCCACGCCTGTCATTGCCGACGAGTTCAGTCACTTGCTCCTGGCCGACACTTTGGCCGCGGGGCGCCTGGCGAACCCACCGCACCCCATGGCGGCGCATTTCGAGACGCTGTACGTCCTCGAGCGACCGGTCTATGCGTCAATCTATCCGCCCTGCCATGGCTTCGTCATGGCCCTGGCGCAATGGGCCGGATTGGAGCCGTGGTTCGGAGTCCTCGCCGAGACGGGCATCATGCTGCTGGCGTTCGCATGGATGCTGCGCGCCTGGTTCCCGTCGCGCTGGGTGCTGCTCGGACTGTTCATCGCCATAGTGCGTCTCGGCGTCTGGATGAATTGCTACTGGGGCGGGTCCATGGCCGCGGCAGGAGGCGCGCTCGTGGTGGGCTCGCTCACCCGTCTCGCTCGCCGCATGCGCGCCCGGGACGGCTTGCTTCTGGGCTTGGGGCTCACGATCCTCGTCAACACCCGGCCTTACGAGGCAGTCCTGCTCGGCCTGGCGGCAATGGTCGCTTTGGCCGTGATTGTGTTCCGCTCCAACCGCTCGATGCGGCGCGATCCGCGGGGGCGGGCTCTGGCTTCGATTGCCTGCTCGCTGACCGTGGGCGCGGCGCTTACGTGCGTTTATAACTGGAGAGTCACGGGACAGCCCCTGCTATTTCCGTACGTAGTGTCCCAGCAACAATACGGAGTACCCCAAACGCTCGCCTTCCAGGCGCCTGTTCCTCCGCCGGCATCCAAGCCCTATCCGGACGTGATGGACACTTATTGGTGGCAGCGCACGGAGCACGACAAGATGGGGCAGTCGCGGTATTTCTGGGAGCTCAACCGCGCGAAACTTGCGTCTTTTTGGCACTTCTATCTGCACCCGCTGTGTGCGATCCCTCTGATCGCCCTCCCTTGCGTGTTGCGCTCACGCACCATGAGGCTCCTGCTCGGCGCGGGACTCTTCGTTACGCTGGGAACCGCCCTCTACCCGTTCTATTTCCCTCAGTACAGTGCCCCGGTTGCGGGCATTCTCGTCATTGTCATGGTGCAGGGCCTGCGCTTCCTTGCAGCCTGGACGCGGCACGCCAGAGGCGGAGGCCTCTTGATCCCGGGCGCCGTCCTGGCGGTCGCCGTGGTCGGCGCGTTTTTGTTGGTCGTGGCAGCCACCTTGCATAACTCGGAGCGCCGGTTTCTGAAGATACCCGCGGACGCAGTGATGCGCGCCCGGATCGAGAAGGGCCTTGCCGCCTCCGGCGGAAAGCACCTCGTTCTGGTCCGCTACGGGCCGAATCACAGCCTGCACAATCCTGTCGTTTACAATCATGCCCGGATCGACGGATCCCCCGTCGTATGGGCCAGAGAGTTGGGCCCGCAGCGCGACGAGGAGTTACTGCGCTACTACTCCACTCGCACGGCCTGGCTATTCGAGCCCGATAGAACGCCGCCGAAGATCGCCCCATACGCGCAGCCAGCCACAGCGCGGTGAGCAAGGCGGAGGCGGGTCTGGAGACCCGCTGCAGGACTGGAGTCCTGCCCCACGTTTGAAGTCGGCTATCATTCGAGTCATGGCAGCCGACTCCCGGTTTCGCATCGGCCTGATACAGATGGCATGTGCGCAGGACCCCAACGAGAACCTCGCCAAGGCGCAGTGGCGCGTTCGCGAAGCCGCTGCCAAAGGCGCGCGCATCGTCTGCCTCCAGGAGCTTTTCCGCAGCCGGTATTTCTGCCGCGAGGAAAACGCCGAGCTGTTCGCGCTCGCCGAAGCGATCCCTGGCCCCACCACCGAGTGCCTGGGCGCACTCGCGCGCGAGCTGGAGATCGTGATCGTGGCGTCGCTGTTCGAGCGCCGCGCGGCGGGCCTGTACCACAACACCGCCGCGGTGATCGGCACCGATGGCCAGATCGTGGGCCTCTACCGCAAGATGCACATCCCCGACGACCCGCTCTACTACGAGAAGTTCTACTTCACGCCGGGCGACCTCGGGTTTCCCAGCTTCGACACGCCCTTCGGACGAATCTCCACGCTGGTGTGCTGGGACCAGTGGTACCCCGAAGCGGCGCGCCTGGCCAGCCTGCGCGGCGCGGTCGTGCTGTTCTACCCTACTGCCATCGGCTGGCATCCCGCCGAGAAGGCGGAGCACGGGGCGGCCCAGCGGGACGCCTGGCAGACCATCCAGCGCGCCCACGCCATCGCCAACGGCGTCTATGTTGCGGCGGTCAACCGCGTCGGGGTTGAAGGCCCGCCCGAACAAAGCATCGAGTTCTGGGGATCCTCATTCGTCGCGGACCCGTTCGGCCAGGTGGTCGCGCAGGCGCCCACGGACGAAGAGGCCATCCTCCTTGCCGATTGCGATGCGCACCGGGTCGAGGAGGTGCGGCGCAACTGGCCGTTCCTCCGCGACCGCCGCGTCGATGCCTACGCGCCTATTCTGGAGCGGTGGCTGGAGTAGAGTCCGCTCGCTCACACCCGCGGTTCGGTGCTTTTGGCTCGCGTCAGCCGGCGTGGCCTTTGGTATGTTCGGTGGCGACCTCTCTCAGCTTGCCGGTCTTGACGTCGTAGATGAAGCCGCGAATCGAGACCTGTTTGGGAACCCAGGGATGGGCGCGCAGCTTCATCACCTGGTCGCGGACGTTCTGATCGAGGTTCGTGAAAGAGTGAAACGCCGCCGGCACCACGGCGGGCGTTCCGGTCTCGCGCTTCAGCCGTTCCAGCAGGTCGTGGTCCTTGAAGGTCAGCATTCCGCAATCGGTGTGGTTGATGACGATGAACTCCTGCGTCGCCAGCAGGTAGTGCGAAATGATCAGCGACCTCACGGCGTCCTCAGTGGCGATCCCGCCGGCGTTGCGAATGACGTGCGCGTCCCCCGGCTTCAGGCCCAGGATCTGCGCCACGTCCAGCCTGGCGTCCATGCAGGCCAGCACCGCCAGTTTCTTCGCCGGTGGCATGACCAGGCCGGTCGCGTTGAATTGCGCTGCATAGGTTTGGTTGGCGCGCAGCGCGTCGTCAGTAATGCTCATAATGTACCCCCTCCTTGATTCCAATTTTACCTCGTGGGGCGGGCGTTGCCGTCTGCCTCTGCCCAGGCGGTGTCAGAAGGCCTGCCCACGCAGCGCTAGCGGCTCGGCGCATCGATCCTTTGGAACTTTTCTTGCGTCCGCCGCGTCGACTGTGTTTCATTAGTATTCTCGACCGCCAAAAAGGAGCCACAAATCGATGAGGAAATTCTGTTGTCTCACGGCCGGCATGCTCGTCCTGGCGCTGATGCCGCTCGCCGCCCAGCAACCCAAGCCCGAAGAGAAACCGGCCCCGCGCACGCTCAAGATCAAGCTGAACTACACCGGGGCGGGAACGGTGGATGCCAAGCACCAGATCATCATCTTCCTGTTCGACTCGCCGGACTTCACCTCGGGCGGTGTCATGCCGATGGCCTCGCAGAGCGGCACGGCCAAGGACGCGACCGTGACCTTCACCGATCTGGCCACCTCTCCGGTCTACGCGGTCGCCGTGTTCGATCCGAGCGGTGGGTATGACGGACAGTCCGGTCCTCCGCCTTCCGGGTCCTCGATGGGGATGTACGGCAAGACGCCCGGGACGCCCGATCCCATTAAGATCGACCCCGGCAAGACGACGGAAGTCGTGCTGGCGTTCGACGACACCGCCAAGATGCCATAGTGGGGCAGGACTCCAGTCCTGCGGCGGGTCTCCAGGCCCGCCTCCGGACGTGGACGTTGCCCTACTTCTTCGGCAATTCGATCAGCGCGCTCTCGGCCCGGGTCCAGGCGCACACCGCGCTCTTGTCAGCCGCGGAGAGCTGGGACCTGGAGTGCATGGGCTTGTAATACCAGAGCGGCATGTCGCCCTGATCCACCTGCTCGCAGATCTCCTTGAGCTTGTGAGCGGCCCGCTTGGGGTTATACTGCGCCCAGTCGGAGAAGTTCACCTCGCGGCGCGCCTCCGTGACGTCATTCGACACCAGCCACGCGACGGGCGCTACTTTGCTGTACCACGGCCAGACGGTCCGGTTGGAATGGCAGTCGTAGCAGGAGCGCTCCAGAATGGCCGTCACGGCGGGCGTCAGCGCGTGAGTTCGTGATTCGACCGTGTTGGTCGGGTTCACCGGCGGATTGGTCGTGGGGAACACGCTCTGGGGAACCAACTGGATCACCACCGCCAGCGCCGCCAGCGCGATCAGGATCTTCTTGAACAAGTTTTCCTCCTACGCTGCCTCGAGCAGCACTTTGAGAACGCCGCCAGCCGCCGCCCGCTCGAAGGCGTGAGCCGCCTCGGCCAGCGGAAACCGGTCTGAAATCATCTCTTCCACACGCAGCCGGCCGCCCGCCAGCAGTTCCAGCGCCGGCTCGAAACGCCCGCAGCGGGAACCTACCAGCGTGATCTCGTTGACGATGGCCGGCGCGGTATCGAGCGGCACATCGCCATGCACCGTGGATTTCATGACCACGGTCCCGCGCGGCCGGGCCATGCGTATCGCGGCTCCCAGACCAACCGGTGCGCCGGTCGCTTCCACCACCCAGTCGTACCGCGACGCGGGCAGGCTACCGTTGGGGAAAGTCTCCGCGCCGCATGCTCTGGCAATCGCGAGCTTCGCGGGGTGGCGCCCGTAGAGGTGTACGCGCGCGCCGTGGGCCAGCAGAACCTGCGCGGCCAGGAGCCCCAACTTCCCGTCGCCGAGCACGGCCACTTCCCCGCCCGGCGGGATGGCCACCTGGTCCAGAATCTCGCACGCGGCCGCCACCGGCTCGGTGAAGGTGGCCCGCTCGGTGGGGATGGTGTCCGGAACGATGCGCAGGTTCCTTTCCGGCAGGGTGAAGTACTGGCTGAACGCTCCGGGGTGGCCGGCGATGCCGAGCACGGTGCGGTGCGGGCAATGCCGTCCCAGACCCGCACGACACCAATCGCAGGCACCGCAAGCCAGGCTGATCTCGCCCACGACGCGGCGTCCGATGAGCGCGGGTTGGTCGGCCTCCGCGACCTCGCCCACAAACTCGTGACCGGGCGTGCCGATGAAGCCGTAGTATCCGCGCTGGAGCTCGAGATCGGTGTTGCAGATGCCCGCGGCGAGAAGGCGGATCAGCGCGAATCCAGGAGGGCGCGCGGGCAGCGGGGCCTCGCGCACGTCCACCCGCCCGCTCTCGATATGGACCGCCAGCATGAGGCCAGCCACTTGGTCCCAGTATAATCAGAAGTTCATGCCTGCTGAACTCATTTGCTTCTCGCCCGCTTGCCGCGCGCGCTTCGCGATCACCGACGTGCTCTATAACTGCCCGCATTGCGGCGGCCTGATCGAGGTGTCGTACCCCGATTGGAGCTACGAGCCCGCCGCCTTGAAGAAGCTCTGGCGCGAACGGCGGATGAGTAACCTGCCACTCGATGCCAGCGGCGTCTGGCGCTACCGCGAGATCATCCCGTTCCTGACCGAAACCGATCGCGTGGTCACGCTCAGGGAAGGCAACACGCCGCTGCTCGACGCTCCGCGCGCGGCTGCCTACGCCGGCCTCGATCGGCTAACCTTCAAGCACCAGGGCTTCAACCCCACCGGCTCGTTCAAAGACAACGGCATGACGTGCGGCGCGGCGCAGGCGCTACGGCTGGGCATGAAGCGCGTGGCCTGCGTCTCCACCGGCAACACGTCGGCATCCATGGCCGCCTACGCCAGCGCCGCCGGCCTGGAGCCCATCATCTTCATCCCGCATGGAAACATTTCGTACGGCAAGCTGGCGCAGGCGCTCGACTATGGCGCTCGCACGCTCCAGGTGGAGGCCAACTTCGACCAGATCCTGGCCCTTGTGCGCGCGCTCGCCGATCGGATCGGCATCTACCTGCTGAACTCGATCAACCCGTTCCGCATCGAGGGACAGAAGACGATCGTCGTCGAGATGATGGATCAGCGGGACTGGCGGGTGCCGGACTGGATCGTGCTTCCGGGCGGCGCTCTGGGCAACACTTCAGCGTTCGGGAAAGCGCTGCGCGAGATGCGCGCGCTCGGGCTCATCGATCGGACGCCGCGGCTGGCCGTGATCCAGGCCGAAGGCTCCGCGCCGTTTTACGATCTGGCGCACGCTCCCGAGGGCGCCTCGCTACGCGCCGTCGGGAATCCCGAGACGCTGGCGACGGCCATCCGCATCGGCGATCCGGTTTCGTGGCCCAAGGCGCTGCACGAAGTGCGGTGCTCGAACGGCTTGGTGGAGAAGGTGAGCGAACAGGAGATCGCGGACGCCAAGGCACAGATCGGCCGCTGCGGCATCGGCTCGGAGCCGGCTTCGGCGGCGACGCTCGCGGGCATTCGGAAGCTGCGCGCCGCAGGGCTGATGCGCGCCAACGAAGACGTGGTCGCGGTGCTGACCGGCAACCTGCTCAAGGACCCCGACTACATCTATCGCTATCACACCGGCCAGCTGACCACGCCGAGCGGCACGAGAATCGTGTCCACCTTCGGCAACCAGCCCACGGTCGTCCCCAACGACCCCGACCGCATCGCCGAACTGCTGGGCTAACGAGACTCGTGGCGCACGCTTCAGCGTGCCGTGTCGGCACTCATGCCGACACTTGCTTCGCCCGCATCGACCCTGCCTGCGTCCTCTGCCAGCACCGCGCACTCCACTTCAAGCTCGCCCGCGGCCTGGCGCGCGTAGTTCAGAAAATGGTGCGCGGATAGCAGGACCATGAACCCGAGCCACATTCTTGCCGGCTGGCGCGACCACCGAAAGACCAGGGTCGAAAGAAATCGCCAGTAGGCGAGCCGGTAGTCCGAGCGCACGCCTTGCTTCCACATCGACGTGCAGAACAGCCGTATCTGGTAGGCCCACGGCAGCCGCGGAGGTCGTTGCGCCGCGCTGGGGCGCCACGCCTCCAAAGAGCGCAGCGAGCGGTTGAAGTAGGACTCCGGCGCATACAGGCCGGTCAGAAGTTCGCCCAGACCCCGGAGCAGCACTGGCCACGGCAACACCGTGCGGAAATTGGGAGGGCTGAAATTCGTGAGCGATTCGCTGTCCTCGATCAGGCGTCCCTCGCGCTTCATCCGGTCGAATAGCGCGGTCGTCGGCGGCGCCTGCAGAACGCCGGCCATCGCCCAGGGTATTGCGGTCCGCTCGATAAACTCCCTCTGCCGCCTGAAGATGGTCTCGTCATCCGAATCGAATCCCACAATGAAGCCGCCCATCACCCACAGCCCGCTCTGTTGGATGACGCGAATCTGCTGAACGTTGTCCTTGCGGAGATTCTGGAACTTGCCGGACTCCTTCAGCGCCTCTTTCGACGGCGTCTCGATGCCGATGAAGACATACATGAAGTTCGCGCGGACCATGGCGGCGAGCAACTCGGGGCGGTCCGCCAGATCGATGGAGGCTTCGGTATAGAACGAGACGGGACACCCGTGGAGCTTCTGCCAGGCGGCCAGATCCGCCGCCAGTTGGAGCGCGTTGCGGCTATTGCCGATGAAGTTGTCATCGACAATGAACACCTCGCTCCGCCAGCCGAGCCGGCGCAGCGTATCCAGTTCCTCGATCACCTGCGCGGAGGTCTTAGTCCTGGGCCGCCGCCCGTAGATGGTGATGATGTCGCAGAACTCGCACTGGAACGGGCACCCGCGCGAGAACTGGATCGACATCGAGGTGTATTTGTCCAGCCGCAGCAGGTCGAAACGCGGTACCGGGCTTAGCGTTGCGTCGGGCTTCTCGGCGACCCGGTACAGACTGCGCGCCGTTCCCTGTTCGAGTGCGGCGGCGATATCCGCGAAGACCTCCTCCGCCTCGCCGGCCAGCACGTGATCGGCCTCTTGAAGAACCACGTCCGGTTCACTGCTGGCCCATGGCCCTCCGATGAAAGTGCGGCGTCCGAGCGAACGCGCGCGGGCGAGAGTGGCCACGGCGTCCACACGCTGTGCCCGCATGGCGCTGACCATCACCAGGTCAGCCCACAGCAGGTCCTCATCGCGCAGGTCTTCGAAGGCACGGTCAATGAGCCGGACCTTCCACGTGGGCGGGCAAAGTGCGGCCACCGTGACGAGGCCAAGGGGAGGCGCCACCGATTGCTCCGGGACCATTTCGAGAACACCCTCGAAACCCCAGAACGACGGTGGAAAGCGGGGCCAGACCATCAGGACCTTGACGTTCGGACCCAAAGGCGGAAACACGTCCGGCAGACTCTCGGTAGGCGGAATTGTCATTGAGAACGGCTTTCCCAGGAGCTCATCCAGTATGGGACAATCCGACTCAAGTTTTCGAGGAATTCGATTAACGTGTCTTAAGGCAAGCCCTTGCCGCCGACGGGGACCAGACGAATGCCCTCGAATCCCGCGACCAGCGGCTTCGATTTGGCGATCACGGCGAGGACGCTCTCCATCTTCAGAGACGCGTCGTGATCCGCTTCGCTGCGCCAGATTTCGGTGACCCAGACTGCGTCCGGCTCCGCGGGCTCGGTGTTGACGATATACATCAGGCAGCCGGGCAGCGGTGTGAGCAGCCGCGCCGCCTCGAGCAGTATACCCACCGTCGCGTCGCGCTGGCCGGGCTTGGCCACCACTTTGCCGTACATCCCAAACATTGCTCCTCCCGTGTCACATCAGGCACTGAACCGCGACCGTGAGGAAGCGGACCTTCAGAAGCCTTCCCACACAAACGCCGGGAAGCGGCGCACGGTCTGGAAGCCCACTTTCTCGTAGAGCTCGACGGCGTGCTCGTTGGCGCTGGTGACGGTCAGGCTGGCCCTGGCGGCGCCGGCTTCGGCCAGCGCGGTGAGCGAACGGCGCAACAACTCGTATCCCACGCCCTGCCCGCGGACCGCCGGCGTGGTGCAGATCTGCGTGACGTGGCCCACTCCTTCGGCCACCATGCTGGTGAGCGAAATGCCTTGAACGCGGCCGCTGGTACGGTCGAGCGCCACCCAGGATGCCGGCTGGAAGAACGTTCCGCAACCGGGGTACTGCACGATGTTAAACAGGAAGCGGCGCGCGCCTTCGGCGGAGCGGTACTGGTCGTTGATCTCGCTGTCGATGTGACCGCGATAGGAGGCCGCGATCGCCTGGGCCGCGTCGTCCTGCCGCCGCTCGGTCCAGCGGTCGAAGACCACGCGGTCGGCCCGGCGCTCGGAAAGGCTCTGGACGCCGCTCAGCTCGTACATCATGAAGTTGCGCTGGTGGGTACGCGCGTGCTGGGCGGCGGGCAACATGCGGCGATGGTCGAAGCGCGCCATCATCAGCTGCGACTCGACCCGGCGGATGCCGCGGGTTTCCATCAGCTGCTCGACCACGGCCGCCAGCAGCCGGTGCTCGAGTTCCGCCGTGCGGTAGTCCTCGCGAACGAAGAGATCGCCGACGAGCCCCTTGTGCTCCTCGCAGACGTAGTAGGCGTAGCCGACTGCCTCATCGCCCACCAGCAGGGCGAAGCCGTTGAGCGCGTGGACCTCGACGAAACGGCGCACCAGCTCGGCCGAGGCGGTGAAGTTCCAGTCGAGATCCTCGCGCCAGGCGACGATCTCCTCCGCGAGCATCGCCGCCAACTCGACCGGCCGAACCTGCCAGAGATCTGCCAGGGCGGGGACCCGAGCCTCGGACGCAGCGGCCATAGACCGCATTATACAGGGAAGTCGGAGGGGCGCCGGGCAGATTCGATGCAAATTTGGATGCTGGGGCCATCCGCGGCGCCCTGCTGACGGCCGGTTGCGCCACCGCGATCGGCCAGCTTTACGAGGATCAACACAGGGAACGGTTGATACAGGTTCCTACTGGCCGCCCGACTTCAGGAAGCGCAGGAATTCTCCCGGGTCCCGCGTCAGGCCGGGGAAACTCGCCAGCACCTTCTCGTCCGGGTCCAGGATGGCGTAGTAGGGGATGGCCACGGTCGAGAACTTGGTCTTCTCGAGCGCCTGATTCTGTTCCGAAGCGGCGTCGGTGCCATCGGTGAATAGTTCCACCAGCACGTAGTCCTTCAGGGCCGCGGCGATCTCGGGCCGCGGGAACATGTTGGCTTCCATCCACCGGCAGTTCGTGCAAGCGTGGCCGGTAAAACTGACCAGGACGTGCTTGCTTTCGCTACGCGCCCGCGCCAGCGCACCGCGGTAGTCGTCCTTCATCCACTCGATCGATGCGCCTTGCGCGCTCGCGACCGCGCCCGCTGCGGGCGGCGGAACGTAGGCGTCCAATTCGCCCAGGCGCGCGCCGTTCAAGCCGGGCACCAGGCTCACGGCGAGCGCCAGGAACAACGCGCCCGAGAGAAGCCGGACTGTTCCCGGCGTGTCGTCCGCGCTGCTGCCGTGCAGGCGCACGATCCCGATCAGGTACAGACCCGCCAGGCCGAACAGCACGATCCAGGCCGCCAGGAAGCGCTCGCGCGTGAGCAGGTTCCACTGCATCACCTGGTCGACGTCGCTCAGGTACTTGAACATCGCCGCCAGCACTAGGAAACCCATCACCACCTTGACGCGCTCCATCCATCCGCCGCTGCGCGGCATGCGCTTGAGGTAGGACGGGAACAGCGCCAGGAAGAAGAACGGCGTGGCCAGACCGATGGCGAACGCCAGCATCCCCGCGAACGGCCGCGCGCCGCCGCCCGAGACGGATGCGGCCAGCAAGGTGCCCACGAATGGTCCTACGCAGGCGAAGGCGCTCAGCGAGAATGTCAGCCCCATGAGGAGCGTGCCCAGGATGCCGCCGCCCTGTGAAGCCATGGTCAACCGCGTCAGCACGCCCGACGGAATGGTGATCTCGAACGCGCCCAGCAGGCTCAGGCCGAAGGCCAGGAACACCACCGTGACGAACCCGTTCACCCACACGTTCGAGCCGAGTTGCACTACTCCGAACGGGCCCAGGAGGGCCGTGGCCGCCAGTCCCAGAGCGGAGAACAGCACCACGATTCCCAGCGAGAACAGCAGCGCATCCGCCAGGCTCCGGCCGCGCGAGCCGGCGGGCTTGTTCAGGAAGTAGGAGACCGTGATCGGAATCATCGGGAAGACGCACGGCGTAAAGATCGCGGCCACTCCGAAACCGAACGCCACCAGGATGAATCCCAGCAGTCCGCCGGATGCCGGCGCGGCGGGAGGCGCGCTCGCAGAGGCGGCGGGCCTGGCGTTGGGATCGTAGAGTGTGTAGCCCGGCGGCACCGGCGCGCTCGCGGCCGGCCGCGTCGCCGGATCGATCAGCAGCGTCGCAACGGATTCCACGCGCCGCGGCGGCAGGCACATCTTGTCGTTGCAAGCCTGGAAGCGCGTCAGAAACTTGACGTCGAGTGGACCGGCCGGCGCGTCGTTCGCCAGGCCGAGCACGATGCGAAAGGCCGCCTGCTCCTGGTAGCTATCGACGTTGAAGCCGAAGTTGGGATCGAAAGAGGTGCGCGGTTTCGGCTGGTAGACGTCCACCGAAGCGATGGCCGCGTTCTCGCCGATGCGAATGCTCGTGGAGACGATCGGCTTCGGAACGTTGAGAGCGTACAGATGCCAACCCGCCTCAAGCCTGGCCGTGAGCAGGTAGACCATCTTCGAACCGGGCGGCGCCGACGCCTGCTGCGGCTCGACGCTCCACTGGACGGGGTTTACCTTCTGGGCGGGCAGTACCGCGAGCGACAAAAACCCCAGGAGGACGGCGCGGCGATTCACGATTATGCCTGTACGGTTTCCCAGCGCTTCAGATCGGCCTCGATGCGCTGATTGATGCGCTTCTCGGCAAACTGGGCGGCTATGTGGATGGCGTTCTTGATCGCGTTTGCATTCGAGCGCCCGTGGCAGATGATGCAAACGCCCTTGACGCCCAGCAGCGGCGCGCCGCCGTATTCGGAATAATCCAGGCGCCTCTTGAACCCCTTGAGGGCCTTGCTGGCCAGAAGGTAGCCCATCTGCGCCGGGATCGACCCTTGCAGCGACTCCTTAAGCATCTTGACGATGATCTCGATCACACCTTCGCTCACCTTGAGCGCGACGTTGCCGATGAAGCCGTCGCACACGATGACGTCGGCTTTGCCGCTGTACAGGTCGCCGCCCTCCACGTTGCCGATGAAGTTGATGGGCAGGCTGGTGAGGAGCGGCCAGGCGGCGTGCGTGAGCTCGTTCCCTTTGTGCTCCTCTTCGCCGATCGACAGCAAGCCTACCCGCGGGTTCTTGTTCTCGAACATCACGCGCGAGTAGATGTCGCCCATGATCGCGAACTGCGCCAGCATCTGCGGGGAGCAATCGACGTTGGCGCCCACGTCCATCATGACGACGGGTGTGCCCTTGACGGTGGGAAAAACGGTGCTGAGGGCGGGACGGTCCACGCCATGCACCATGCCCTGGACGGTCTTCGCCGTGGCCATCACGGCGCCGGTATTTCCTGCCGAGACCAAGCCCTGCACCGTGCCGTCGCGCACCAGGCGCGCGGCAACACGAATGGAGCTGTCGCGCTTGTTGCGCATCGCCTTGGCGGCGCTATCCTCCATGGTCACGACTTCGGAGGCGTGCACCACCTTGATGGGTAGGCCCATGGAGTCCTCGTAGCGCGCGAGCTCTTTCTGCACGAGCTCTTCGCGGCCTACGAGTACGATCTGGACCGGATAGGCTTTGGCCGCTCGAACGGCGCCTTCAACCTCGGCTTCGGGGGCGTGATCGCCGCCCATCGCGTCAACAGCGATGGTCACCATGGCCGTAAGCTCACGCTAGTCTTCGCTGACCTCGATCACCTCGCGGCCCTTATACTGGCCGCAATGGGGGCAGACCCGGTGCGGCAGCTTGGGCTCGTGGCAGTTGGGGCACTCGGAAGAGGCCGCCGGCTTGAGAAAGTCATGAGCGCGGCGCTTGGCGCGGCGCTGGGCGGAGTGTCGTCGTTTCGGATTCGGCATAGCAAGTTCCTATTGTAGTAGATCGGATTACAGATTCCGCAGCCCGGCCCAGCGGTCGTCCTCTGCTTTCGTGTGGCAGTGGCACTCGACCTGGTTCCGGTTTTGCCCGCAAGCGGGGCAGATCCCTTTACAGTCCTCCCGGCACACGCGCTGCATCGGCATCAGCAGGAGGATTTCCTCCCGCACGACGTCGCTCAACTCGATGCCGTCTCCTTCGTAAAAGCCAACCTCCAGTTCCGGGCCGTGGATAGCGGATTCGCCGGCTGACGGAGCGCTCGCGGACGGCCGGTATGACAGCGTAAAGCTGGCGTCCACCGGGAAAGGCGCCGGCTCGAGACAGCGGTCACAGGCCACCTCCATGGTAGTGGAGAATTGGCCGCTGACCACGATCTCCATGGTCGCTTCGGTCAGTTGGGCCGCTCCGGTGGTGACGATCGGTGCCGTCTGGCGGAGTTGCGGATCGAAGAACTCGATCACGCCAGGGGCGAACGTCTCGCTGAAGCGCACCCTGCCCAACTGCATTTCGCTGATGCTCAAGAACATACAACACCCGGATTCCGAGGCCGCCCAGGGGCAATCCGCTACGACTGTGCCCGGGGCGGGATGTGGAATGGAATGACTATTATAGCAGGCGCGGCCGGCCTTCCGCCGTGAGTGGGTCCTGGCTCTTTAGTTATTGAAAATAAGTTACTTAGATGAGTTTGCCCGAGTGGGGCAGGCGTCCACGCCTGCAGCGGGTCTCCAGACCCGCCCACCGATCAGCCCGCCCGCAACCCGTTCGAGTGCCGTGCCTGGAGAGGCTAAACCAGGCACGGCACGGGTTCAGGGCAGAAACCCGCTTCCGATCCGGAAAACCGAGGTTGTGCTTGAATACGCGAGCGTATTAACAACATGTACCAGTAGTTCCCCTTCCCGAAAAACGAGCTGCTCTGCGTAAAACTTACAGAGCGACTACCCCAAAACTTACCTGACGTCGCACAGCGTCCGGCGCATCCGACGATCACGAAGCTCGGAAATGGCGATTTTCATAGTTCAATGTCGCAATTTGGATGCCAGATCGCCCAGCCGGGAGAGCGATACACTGAAGATATAGCCCAGAGGAGGTGTAGCTGGATGCTCTCTGCCAGACTGACCCGCATGGTTTCCGACCATTGGGAGGAGATCGCCGACCGCGTTCTGCTTCGCGTAACGCGCGACTCGAAGCTGCTCGAATTCGGCAAGGTGCCCGAACACGAGCTACGCGCGCGCGCGAGGGAAATCCTGCAGAACCTGGGCAACTGGATGGTTTCCCCCGAGGGCGATCTGGCGCACCGCTACGAGCTGATGGGCCGCCAGCGCTGCGAGGAAGGGATTCCGCTTCATGAAATGGTCTACGCCCTGCATCTCCTCAAGGAGTGCATGATCCAGTACGTGCGCGACGCGGGACTACGGCAGACGCCCATCGAGCTTTACGCCGAGGAAGAGCTGCAGCGCGGCTCGGACCACATCTTCAACACGCTCGTGTACTACTTTGTCCGCGGCTACGAGCGCGCCATGAGGCAGCGCGCCGCGCACGCGGCGTAGCGGCGTAACATCGGCCTGGACAAACGACGTCATAGAATGAGGTCCGCTATGCGCGGAATCGTCGTTGGTGTCGTGTCGCTTGTGCTCTTGGGGGGAACGGGGGATGCCCTTGCCAAGCGGCAGAAGGCGCCGAAGAGCCTCCTGACGCGTCGGCCGCAGGACCTTCGCCTCCGATTCAGTCCGGACGGGCGGTACGTCCTGGCGCAGAACGACTCAGGAATCGCGTGCTCACCACGGAGCCTTTCCGGGTCCTGTTCCGGGTTGGCGTCAAAGATACCAATCCAGCCGAATTCACGCCAGACTCGCTCCAAGTTGTGTTTGTCAGCTCTCTGAGCGTCCTTTGCCTGGCCACTTCCAGTTCAACGGCGCACCTCGAGCGATGGAATGTTTCCGATAGAACCCGCGCTGGATTCACAGAAATCGGGCTGCACGGATGCGAGACGAACGGGCTATCCCCGGACGGCCGCACACTGGCGTGCCTGGACTCCGAAGGCACGCTCCGGCTCGTCGATGTTGCTTCCGGCGAAACCGCTTTCGAAAGGAGGAACTTTGGGCGACTGCATGTGACCTGGGGCACAAATGACATCGGCATGTACACGCGCGGCGAGTCCGGCGACCGCGGAGCTGCCCGGATCGACTTCTCGCCCGACGGCCGCTTCGTCGCAGCCGTTCCTCTGTTCGGCGAGGGCGGCCCGCAGGGAGGCACGGACAGCGAGGGTCACTCGCAGCCCTCGAGCGGAGACAGCGGCCTCGGCCCGTTGCCCTGGGACGACGGGGGACCCCACATACTCTGGGACTTGATCGCCAGGAACGAGGTGAGACCGACGGCGGGGCTGATGCAGCCGTATCTGAATGATCACTTTGTCTTCGTCGCGCCGGACCGCATTGTGGTGTTGCACCGTAGGTGGAATCACCGCAGACTAAGCGTCACTGCGGCCATCGAAGCGGTGCCCTCGGGAGATCTGCTATTGAAGACGACGATCGTCTGGGGCGACTTGTCGCGGGCGGCGGATCCGAACTTCGTCCTCGTCCGGCCGCCCGGGCAGCGCTCGATCTGGGCTATCGAATACACTACCGGCCGGGCCATCAGAAGCAATACTGCGGCACTCGACGTGCTCGGGAACCACTATGTTGCCGAACGCACCAATGGCGAGATCGGTTTGTACGAAAGAGGCAAGACAGGCGCCCGCGCGACGGTCCGCCTCGATGAGCGCTGAGTTTTTGAATTTTCGGTTCGCTTTCGTTTTCGTAGGAACTATGAGACGCTAATAGGAGCCAGAAGCGCCGGACGCGCCAAGCCGCGCGCCGCTGTTGTGGCGCTAAAGGAACCATAATGCTGCCGAACTTCTTACTCCCGGAGACTCTGATCCGAGAAGACGGAGAAGGCCCCGTCGTCCAGCTTGGCTCGGCGCAAGGCAAGCTTTTTCTACTCACCCTCGGAATCACTCGCATCATCGAACAAGAGAGCCTGGACATATCCATCTGGGGCTCGGCGGACCAGCAGAATTGGGGTGCGAAGCCGCTGACCTCGTTTCCCCAGAAATTCTACTGCGGAACCTATCAGCTTCTGATGGATCTGACCGGATCGCCGGATGTGCAGCACCTGAAAGCGACGTTTAAGGTGGCGCGATGGGGCCGCGGCGAACCCAAGCCGCTGTTCGGCGCCTACCTGTTCGCTCAGGAAACGCAGCCCCGCGCGACCGCCAAGACCGCGTGAGATCTAGAGCCGGTTGATCAGGCTCGCGACATACCCCGCGCCAAAACCGTTGTCGATGTTGACCACGGTGACGTTGCTCGCGCAACTGTTCAACATGCCGAGCAGCGCGGCGAGGCCGTGGAAGCTGGCGCCGTAGCCCACGCTGGTGGGAACCGCAATCACGGGACAAGACACCAACCCGCCCACGACGCTGGGCAACGCACCCTCCATGCCCGCGCAGACCACCACCACCCGCGCGCTGGTCAGGCGTTCGCGGTTGTTCATGAGGCGGTGAATCCCAGCCACGCCGATGTCGTAGATGGTCTCGACCTGGTTGCCCATGACCTCCGCGGTGACCTGCGCTTCCTCGGCCACTGGGATGTCGCTCGTTCCCGCCGAGACCACGGCGATTCCGCCCTTGCCGCGGATGGTGCGGTCGCACCACACGCGCAGCGTGCCGGAGAGCGGGAAGTATTCGGCCTGCGGGATGCGCTCGCGCACCGCGGCGGCAGCGGCCTGGTCGGCACGCGTGATGAGCAGATTGGGCGCGTCAGCGAGAATCTTCACCGCGATTTCGGCGACCTGCTGGGGAGTCTTGCCCTGCGCGAGGACCACCTCCGCCATGCCTTGCCGCAGCGCGCGGTGGTGATCGACCTTGGCGAAGCCCAGGTCCTCGAAGGGCATGTGCCGCACGCGCTCGAGAGCGGCGTCCACGTCGACCGCACCGCTTTTGACCGATTCAAACAGTTCGCGCATTTGATCCGGGGTCATGTACTTTCAGTCTACGAGAAAAGCCGCTCGTCGCTTGTCGCCCGTCGCTCGTCGATACGACGGCGTGAGCTTCGCCCCCGGGATTCGTCACGGTGCGGAGCCGGCAAATCGCGGCCGCAGGATCGACGAGCGACGAGCGACGGGCAGGTTTACCGTTACGAAATCCCCGCCCCTCCGTCCAGTCCTCCGAGGAGAGCCATTCCATGCTAAAACGCCTTGCTCTGGCGGCCGCGCTTTCGGCCAGCTTTGTCATGCTCTACGCGCGCGACGAGGCGCGCGAGGAATTCCATCAGACTTACCCGCTCGCGGCCGAGGGCCGTGTCGGCGTTCATAACGTCAACGGCGCCATCCATGTCTCGGCGTGGGATCGCAACGAGGTCAAGGTAGACGCCATCAAACACGGCGACGACCAGAAGTCGCTCGACGATGCGAAGATCGTCGTCGAAGCCCGGGCGGACTCCGTCGATATCCGCACCAAGTATCCCGAGGACTGCCACCGCTGCGCAACGGTCGAGTACACCATCACGGTGCCGCGCGGCGCCGCGCTCGATCCCATCAATACCGTCAACGGCGGCGTCAGCGTGGAAGGGGTGGCAGGGCACATCAAGGTAGCGTCGGTGAACGGAGGGGTTGAGGTTCGCAAGGCCGGCGGCGATCTGGATCTCTCGACGGTCAACGGGCGCGTCCAAGGCGGCTTCGAGCGCTTGGCGGCACGCCACATTTCGATGCACAGCGTGAATGGCGCCATCGCGCTCGCGTTGCCGAAGGATGCCGGCGCGCACCTGGAGATCGCTACCGTACACGGCGGGGTGACGAGCGATTTCGACCTGCCCCGCGAGCGCGAACATTACGGCCCGGGCCGCCACGTCGACACGCAGATCGGCGGCGGAGGCGCGGAGATCAGCCTGCACACCGTCAACGGAGGAATCAGCCTGACCCACCAATAAAACCTGCCAGTTCCTCGAGAAACCGGGCAGCCACGCGGCGGGCGTCGTATTGCTCAACCGCGTGGCTGCCTCTCGCCCCCAGGGTGCGCCGCAGCGCCGGATCGGCGTGCAGCCGGGCCACCGCATCCGCGAGCGCGTCCGCGCTTTCCGGTTCCACCAGCAGCCCATCGGTCACCACGTCCGGGACCGCTGCCACCCGCGCCGCCACGATCGCTTTCCCCGCCGCCATCGCCTCCAGAAAAACGATTCCGAAACCCTCCTGCACGCTGGGCAGGCAGAAGACATCGCAGGCCTGGTATTCGCGCGCCAACTCCGCCTGCGATACATCGCCTAGCCAGCGCACCGTCCGTTCGAGCCCCAGGTCAGTGGTGCGCCCGCGCAGCCGTGTTTCCTCGGGACCGCGGCCCACGATGCGCACCTGGAGTTCCGGGATTTGGGCGCGGAGCTTCGCCGCCGCGTCGAGCAGCAGGCCGACGCGCTTGCGCGGATAGAAGCGGCACACGCACAGGACCACGAATGCCGCCGCGTCGTGCTCGGCGGGTTGCCGCGCGAAGAGCCCGCGCCAGGCTTCGAGGTCGATGCACTCGGGTACGATGCGCGGCTCGGCCGCGAGGCCGTACAACTCCATCAGGCGAGAGGCGGCGTAGCGGCTGGTAGTCATTACCAGGCCGGCGCGGCGGACGTGCGCACGCTCGCACGCGGCTTGCACGGCCATGGTACGGCAGGTCAACCCGCTTTCGAAGCGCATCTCGTCGGCGATCACGCCCTTGATCGAGGCCACGTGCGGCACGCCGTGCCGTCCCGCGACCTGCCAGCCGTCCAGGTCAAAGCCCACCACCGCGTCGAATGCGCGGAAATCCTGCCGGCGGAGTTGGCGATTGAACCACAACCGCTCGAGCGTGTAGACGGGCAGCCGCGCGTTGGGCGTAAAGAAAGAGACCTCCGTCCCGAGACCCTCAACCGCGCGTGCCAGCGTCGAGATGCCGGCGAAGGTCCCGCTCCCGCGGGCGAAATCGAGAGGCGTCGAGGTGAGGAATGCGATGCGCACGCTACCGGACCACTATAATAAGAGATTCCCGCTCATGTCCCTGACATCGGATGCCGTACCTGTCGCCGCCGCGTCCCGCACGCAGAGAAACGGAGCGCTGGCGCTGGCACTGTTCTCGACGGGCCACCTCTGCGCGGACATGTACTCGGGCGCGCTGGGCGGGCTCCAACCGCTGCTGGTGAGCCGCTTCGGAATGTCGCTGGCGGACGCCGGGATCCTCGGCGGCACGCTGGTCTTTTCGTCCTCAGTGTTGCAGCCCGCCTATGGCTACCTTTCGGACCGGTTCCGGACGCGCCTATTCGCGGCGCTGGGCCCGGCGGTGGCGGGCATCTTCATCTCCTCGCTCGGCCTGGCGCCCGCCTATGGCTGGCTGCTGCTGATGGTGGCGCTGGGCGGAACGGGCGTCGCGGCGTTCCATCCACCGGCCACCGCGGGCGCTATCGCGGGCGTTCAGCGGAACCGAGCCGGAGCGATGGCGCTGTTCGTCAGCGCCGGCACCCTGGGATACGCGCTCGGCCCCACGTATTTCTCGCTGGTGGCCGGAAGGCTCGGTTTGAGCCGCTCGTGGTGGGCCGCCATCCCCGGCCTCCTGATTTCGATCCTCATGCTGGCTGTGCTGCCGGCACCGCCCGCGCACGCGCGGAAACGCCCCGGGTTCGACTGGGCTGCGCTCGGCGGCGTCCGGAAGCCCCTCACGATCTTGTACGCGCTGGTCTTCATCCGCTCGATCATCCAGATCACGTACGCGCAGTTTATTCCTCTCTACCTGCACCTGGAGCGCGGATACGCGGTGTCCACTGCCAACTACACGCTCTCGATGTACCTGGTTTTCGCCGCCGTGGGAGGTCTGGTCGGGGGCCATCTTGCGGACCGGTTCGGAGGCCCGCTGGTCATCACCGTCTCGATGATCGGCTCGGTGCCGTTCCTGGCGCTGTTCTACCTGGCGCACGGATGGATGTCGGTAGCGGGACTGTGGTTGGGCGGTTTGATCCTGCTGTTCACCGTCCCGGTGAATGTCGTGATGGCGCAGGACCTGGTGCCATCGCAGGCGGGCACGGTCTCGGCGCTGATGATGGGCTTCGCCTGGGGAATGGCCGGGATCATCTTCATCCCGCTCACGGGCTGGGCTGCCGACCGCATCACGCTGCACTATGCGCTCATGGCGCTGACCGTGTTTCCGTTAGGCGGGTTCTTCCTGAGCCTGAAGTTGTTGAAACGTGCGTAGAACATACCTCAGCACCGAACCGCGCGCGTCAGCAAGCGAAAGGGCGCAGTTCCGCAGGAGTCCGCTCCCTGACGGTCGCGGTTCGGTGCCGTGCCTGAAAGGAGCCCCATGCCGAAAGCCGTCTGTCTCCTGAGCGGGGGCCTGGATTCCTCGACTTGCCTCGCGCTTGCGCGCCAACAGGGATTTGAGTGCTACGCCCTTTCCTTCGACTACGGCCAGCGGCACCGGATTGAGTTGGAGGCGGCCGCGCGAGTCGCGGCGGCGCTCGGCGCGACACGGCACGTGGCCCTGAAGATCGACCTGCGCGCGTTCGGCGGCTCCGCCCTCACCGACGACATCGCGGTTCCCAAGGGCCGTAGCGTAGAGTCGATGGGAGAAGGAATCCCGGTCACCTACGTGCCGGCGCGGAACACGATCTTCCTCGCCTGCGCCCTGGCATGGGCCGAAACGCTCGAGGCCGCGGACATTTTCCTGGGAGTCAACGCCATCGATTACTCGGGCTACCCGGACTGCCGGCCGGAGTTCATCGAAGCCTTCGAGCGCACCGCGAACCTGGCCACCAAGGCCGGCGTCGAAGGCCGCACGCGGGTGCGCATACACACGCCGCTGATCCGGCTGTCCAAGGCCGATATCGTCAGGCTGGGACGCGACCTGGGCCTGAATTTCGGTCTCACCTGGAGCTGCTACGATCCGCTCGAAGGCACGTACCCCTGCGGCGCCTGCGATTCCTGCCTCCTGCGCGCCAAGGGATTCGATGAAGCCGGGCTCGAGGACCCGCTCGGAAGGCGCCCGTGAAGATCTCCGAAATCTTCTACTCCGTTCAGGGCGAGGGACTGCTGGTGGGCACTCCGTCCATCTTTGTGCGGACCAGCGGGTGCAACCTGCGCTGCGTCTGGTGTGACACGCCGTACACGTCCTGGGCGCCCGAGGGATCCGAGCAGGCGGTGGAGTCGATTCTCGAGGAAACGCGGCGGTATCCGGCCCGCCACGCCGTGGTCACCGGCGGCGAGCCGATGATCGCTCCCGAGATCGCCGCGCTGACGGCTGGACTGCGCGGCCTGGGCCTGCACGTGACGGTCGAGACCGCCGGCACCGTGTTCCGGGAGGTGGCCTGCGACCTCATGAGCATCAGCCCCAAACTCGCCAACTCCACGCCCTGGAAGCGCGACGGCGGTCGCTGGGCGAATCAGCACGAGCGCCTGCGCATCGACGAAGAGGTGCTGCGGCGCCTTATGGCGTCCCACGCTTACCAGCTCAAGTTCGTGGTGGAGCGCCCGGAGGACCTCGCGGAGATCCGGTCGATCGTAGAGCGGACGGACGCCGCAAGCGAACGCGTAGTCCTGATGCCCGAGGGCACGGACGCCGGCGTTCTGCGGGAACGCGGCCAGTGGTTAGTCGAGATCGTCAAACAGGAAGGCTTCCGCTTCAGCCCTCGTCTGCACATCGAGCTTTGGGGCAACCGGCGAGGGGTATAGCCCGCCGCGCTGCCGTGGCACGAACCGCTTTCGTCCGGAGTAGGGCGGCTCTCCAGAGCTTGCGCCGGACGTCCACGTCCGGCTCCCTTCGTTTCAGGAGTTGGACGGAGGCGGGTCTGGAGACCGCTGCAGGACTGGAGTCCTGCCCCACGTTGCGAGAGCAGGCGGTGGGGCCGACCCACCAGAGTGTCCGCCCCACCGCCGCCTGAAACGCGCCTACCCGGTCACTTCGCCGGCGGTGGGGCGGACGCGTTGATAACGCCGAACAGACCGTGCTTCTCCAGGACGTCCAGAGTGCCGACGCTGCCCGGAATTCCCGCCGTGAAATACAGCGACGTCGTGGGCCCGCCGTTCGGGGAGCCGCTGCCAAAATGGAGCGCCCAAAGGCCCAGGTTGGTGATCGGATGGCCATCCGCGTCGCGCAGCGTGTCAAGGAACCTCGATCCGCCGAACCCCGGGAAGAAGAAGAAAAAGCCTTCTCCGCGACCGCCACCGGAACCCATGCCGTTATGGGGGAGGCTGTACGCATTGATTCTGCCGTCCCCGAAGTTGCCGACCAGCAGAGCGCCACCGAAAGCTCCGAAGTCCGCGGGAGCGACCGCAAGTCCCCAGGGGGAATCGAGCTCAGCGCCGGAAATCAGCCTCCTCAGCAGAAAGCCGTCGGCGTCGAACTCGTCCACAAAACCGTGCCCGTAGCCAGCAACATCGTCGTGCTTGGCATCGTCCTGCAGGGCAAAGGTGACGATCACGTGGTTATTGGGCAGGGTCATGATCCCGAAAGGCGCGTATCCTCGCGGGAGCGACCAGTCGGCGAAGTCGCCCGAGCCATTCACCTGCGTGAACGTGCCGTCGAACATGTCCACTGTGCCCGCGTTGAAGTTTGTCGCGTACAGCATCGGACCGTTGGCGTCCGCCCCCAGCGCGAGACCCTTGTAGACGGCGCCAGAGGAGGAATTGTCCACTTCGAGGACCGCCTCGGTGCCCCCATTCCAGCCGGAGATGGTGCCGTCTTCGGTTGCGAACAGGAACCTGGCCGGAGTGCCGTTCACCAGGAACTGGGTGGTGGTGTTGAAGACAGTTCCGGTGGGAGCCGAAGGCGACGCTCCACCGTTGGGCGGAGGAACCGTGACCACCAGCGACAGGACGGCGCCGGCGCCGGTATAGAGCGTCGAGAGTCCGGTGCCGTTGTCGGCGATCCACATCGGGCTTCCCGCCGGGCCTGCGCTGGCTGAAATACCCCAGGGGTTGATGAGGTTCGGGTCTGTGACCGCGGCGACACCCGCGATGTCGGAGACCAGGTTCGTTTGGACGTACGTATTGCCCGACGTGGGCGGCGCGGCCACGGCAACATGGCTCGCAATCAGCAGTAGACCTGTCACCACTGCCGCGCGTCGCCCGGAAATCGGACGCAAAGACTCCCAGATAGACATAGCAATCCCTCCATTTGGTGACTTACTTGATACAGCTTGCCCAATTCTACTGCGAGTCAATGGATGGATTTGTGAACGTCCTGTTAATTCGCGCACGCGTCAACGGCGTGCGGGTCTGAGGGCGCTCTCCAGGTTCGCGGCCACGCGCAGTAGCGGCCTTTCTTGCAATTCCGCAGCCATTATCTGGAGGCCCAGCGGCATTCCGTCAGGGTCGAGCCCGCAGGGGAGCGAGAGCGCGGGCAAACCCAGAACATCCATGCCCCGGACCAGCCGAGTTGCGGCCAGGCGCACGTCTTCCTGACGGCCTTCGATTTCGACCGTCGTCTCGCCGATCTTCGGAGCTCCCACGGGTACCGTGGGGGTGAACAGAATGTCCACCTGGCGCCACAGGGTGCGAAATTCTTGCTGCTCGATCCGGCGCAGGCGCTGGGCGTTGACGTAGTCGGTTGCGGGAACCAGACGGCCCTGATCGAGCAGCGCCCGTACGTCGTCGCCCAAACTGGCGCGGTCCGCCAAGTGAGGCGCGAGGGCAGCCGCGGCTTCGGCCAGCAGGAGCAGGCGTCCGATGGTGTTGACCGCATCCATATCGGGCACGCGAACCCGCACCACCTCTGCGCCCCGGCGCGAGGCCAGCTCCGCGGCCCTCTCGACCGCCGCACGCGCCTCCGGCGTCACGCGCTCGAAATAGAAATCCTCCGGCAGACCGATGCGGACGCCCTCGAGCGAGCCTTCGCCGGCCGGCAGGTAGTCTTCGACGGGCGCGCCGCTCGATGACGAATCCCGCGGATCGCGGCCCGCGATCGCGTTCATCATCAGCGCCGCATCGCATACCGAGCTCGTGATCGGACCGGCATGATCCATGCTGAAACTCAGCGGCAGCATGCCGTAGCGGCTGACGCGTCCGTAGGTCGGCTTGAGGCCGACGACCCCGCAGAACGCGGCGGGGATGCGGATCGAGCCGCCGGTGTCGCTCCCGAGCGCCGCCAGCGCCATCCCCGCGGCCACCGCCACCGCCGATCCTCCGCTCGATCCGCCCGGAATGCGGGCCGGATCGCGAGGGTTGCGCACCACGCCGAAGTGCGGGTTGGCGGACGTGATGCCGTAGGCCAGCTCGTGCATATTGGTCTTGCCCACCAGCACCGCGCCCGCCTGCGCCAGCCGCTCAACCACGGCCGCATCGTGGCCCGGAACGTAGTCCGCGAAGAGCCGGGAGCCGGCCGTGGTGCGCACGCCGCGGGTCAGAAAAACGTCTTTCAGCGCGATCGGGATGCCGTGCAACGGGCCGCGGTCGAGCCCGCTCCCGAGCTCACGCTCGGCCTGCCGCGCGGACTCGCGCGCGCTCTCTTCCGTAACCGTGATGAAAGCGCAGAGCGACGGATTCAGCTCCGCGATGCGTCCCAGGCACTCGTCGAGCAGTTCGCCGGCGGAGATTTCGCGAGCGCGCAGGCGGCGGGCGGCCTCGAGGATGGTCACTCTTCCCCCGTCCTGAACTCCGCCGCCGGCTCGCATTCGACGGGAATGCGCGCTACCAGCGGCGTGAACGCAGCCTCGAGCGCTTCGAGAACGGGAGCGATCCGCTCCACTTCTGCGGCCGGAATCTCGGGACACCGAGCCGCGGCGGCAAGCCTCCAATCGGTCATGAACAGCATTGTAGACTGTAGGCAAATGCCCCCGCTCACCGCTCTGGACGAAGAAGAACGCATGTTTCAGGCCACCGTGCGGCAGTTCGCGCACGACGAGATCGCCCCGCATGTCCGGCAGATGGACGAGGCCGGCCTGTTCCGCAAAGAGCTGCTCGGCCAAATGTTCGAGCTCGGCCTGATGGCCATCGAGGTGCCCGAAGAGTACGGCGGGCAGGGCGGAAACTTCTTCCTGGCGGTTCTGGCGGTGGAGGAACTGGCGGCCGTCGATCCTTCCGCCTCGGTCATCGTGGATGTCCAGAATACGCTGGTGCTGAACGCGCTCCTGCGCTGGGGCACGGACGAGCAGAAGCGGCGAACCCTTCCCCGGCTCGCCTCCGGCACCGTGGGCGCCTACGCGCTCTCGGAGGCAGGGGCCGGCTCGGACGCCTTCGCGCTGGCGACGCGCGCGGTCGGGGACGGCGATTCCTATCTGCTGACCGGCCGCAAGCTCTGGATCACGAACGCGTACGAGGCCGGCCTGTATCTGGTTTTCGCCAACGCCAATCCCGAAGCGGGCTACCACGGCATCACCTGCTTTCTGGTCGAGCGGGAGTTCCCCGGATTCGCGGTCGGCCGGAAGGAGGACAAGCTCGGGATCCGCGCCTCGTCCACCTGCGAGCTGATCCTGGACAACTGCCGGGTGCCCAAGGACAACGTGGTGGGGAAGGTGGGGCAAGGCTACAAGATCGCCATCGAGACGCTGAATGAAGGCCGCATAGGGATTGGAGCGCAGATGACCGGCCTCGCGGCGGGAGCGCTGAATCACGCTGTTGGCTACGCGCGCGAGCGCAAGCAGTTCGGCAAACCGATCGGCGCCTTTCAGGCCGTACAGTTCGACCTGGCGCGCATGGCGGCCGGGATCGAGGCGGCGCGCCTCCTGGTCTACAACGCCGCGCGACTCCGGGACGCCGGCCTGCCCTTCACGGCCGAGGCCGCCATGGCGAAGTACTTCAGCTCGCAGATCGCCGAAGAAACGGCCTCGCGCGCCGTCGAGATCTTCGGCGGCGTCGGCTTCACGCGCGACTACCCGGTCGAGAAACTGTATCGCGACGCCAAGATCGGGCGGATCTACGAAGGCACCAGCAACATGCAACTGGCGACCATCGCCAAGCACCTGCTGGGGAAGATGTAGCAAAGTGGGGCAGGCGTCCACGCCTGCCGCGGGTCTCCAGACCCGCAGCTACTGCGCGCACCATCCGCCGTCGATCAGCAGGTCCGTGCCGGTGATGAAGCCGGCCTCCTCCGAGCAGAGGTAGAGCGCCAGCTTGCCGGCCTCCTCCGGCTTGCCCCAGCGGCCGAGCGGGATGCGCGAAGTGAAGAAGTGGTTGACTTCGGGATTGGCCAGCAGCGGCGCATTCATCTCCGTTTCGAACGGACCGGGGCTGATGCCGTTGACGGTGATGCCCTCGGAGGCCACTTCGAGCGCCAGGGCCCGCGTCAATCCCACCAGGCCGGCCTTGCTGGCGCAGTAGGCCGTGCGCTCGGCGAGCGCGATGTGGCTCATGATCGAAGTCAGGTTGAGGATGCGGCCGTAGCCGTGGCCCTTCATCAGCGGCACAAAGGCGCGGCACATCAGGAACACGCCGGTGAGGTTGGTGTTCATCACGTTGCGCCATTCTTCGAGCGTGAAATCGGTCAGTTTCTTGCGCAGGTTGACGCCGGCGCTGTTGACCAGAATGTGGACCGCGCCGAAGCGGGTCGCGACAGCCGCGGCGAGAGCGGCCACCGGAACCTCGTTCCGAACGTCCGCGACGAACGGCTCGGCTTCGGCGCCCCGAGCGCGTACGGCGGCCGCGACTTTTTCGAGTTGGAGGCGGTTGCGTGCCACCAGCGCCAGGCGGGCGCCGGCTCCGGCCAGCTCCAGCGCAATGGCCTCGCCGAGCCCTTTATTGGCGCCCGTGACCACAGCCACGCGACCCTCCAGCCTGGTCACGCCGGCTCCTGCTTCTGCTTTGCGGCCGGCCCCTGCGCGTTCAGGATGGCCTCCACTACGAGCTGGGGATTGTCGATGTTCGCTATTTCGACCGCACCGGCTTCGCCCGCGGTTTCCACAGTCACATCGCCGATACCGGCGAGCCGCTGCCCGAGCGTCTGGTGGGCACGCACATCCTGGATCTTTGAGACCGGGATCGTGCGCGTGGCCTTCGAGAAAACGCCCGACTCGTAGCAAAGCTTGCCGCCTGCCAGCGTCACCTTGGTGAAATGGCGGCGTAGTTGGCCGCGCACTGGAAAGAAGAACAACAGGGCGGGCAGGGCCAGGAGCCACTCCCAAGGGGAGGGCTTGTCGGCGAACCTGTTCACGTACAGGCCGATGCACACACACAGGACCAGGAACACGGTCCAGTACTGAATGCGGATCCATTTATTGGTGGGTTGAATGGTAAGGTCAGGCACAGGCGCTCCAGACTCTTGATTCTACAGTGTGCGCTTCCGAGCCGGGAGGGGACTGAAGAGGACTGAAGCGCGGTTCGATGGCGTCCGGCCTGACTCCCGCCGGAAACCCCTGAAGTTCCGCGGCCGAACGGCCGATACAAGAAGCAGCCATGTCGGAGCAGGAAACCGTCATCGAACTGAAGGGCCGGTTGATCCTCGGCTTAGACCGGCTTCCTCCATTCTCCCCGATCTTGAGCAAGCTGCTGGCGACGATCGCCCGCGAAGACGTCTCGTTCGCGCAGGTGGCCACCTTGATCGAGAGCGACACAGTGTTAGCGGGCAACGTCCTCAAGGTGGTCAACTCGGCGCTCTACGGGTTTCGGGGCACGGTCAATTCCGTGCGCCACGCCGTAGCAATTCTGGGCGTGGACCGCCTGCGCAACCTGTCGCTCGGATTCTCGGTCGCCCGGATGTGGACCCATATACCGACACCGGAAGGATGGTCCGCGTCGAAATTCAACCAGCACTCCCTGGCCGTGGGCATCATGGCGGACCTGGTGGCGCAACGGGCAGGAGTGCCCTATCCCGAAGGCGCGTTCGTGGCGGGCCTGCTGCACGACCTCGGGAAGTTGCTCATCGCAACCGGGGCCCCGGCCGGTTTCGGCGCCCTTCTGCACATGCTGAAAGAGGGCGGCGCAAACGAGCTCGATTGTGAGATGGAGATCCTCGGGACCACGCACGCCGAGCTCTCCGGGATGGCGCTGGAGCGCTGGAACCTCCCGCTGCCGATCAGGCAATCGGCGACGTTCCATCACGATCCGGATCTTGCCGACGATGGCGCATTGCATCTGAGCCACGTCATCTATGCGGCAGATCGCCTGGCTAACGAACTGGGCAATAGCATCGGCCCATACTTCGATCAATCGACGCGCACCGACAGTGTCTTCGACGTCCTTGGCGTGGCTGGCGAGGTACCGGCGATCCTCCAGGAGTTCGAGGCCGAGTTCAACTCCGTGAAGGGGTACTTCTAGAAGGGCTCGTCGCTTGTCGCTCGTCGCCCGTCGCCTCATCCGCGGATTCGTGCGCTTCGCGGACTGCCATTCGTCGTGGTGCGAAGCCGGAAAAACCCGATCGGATCGACGGGTGACAGGCGACGAGCGCTATCGTCGCTCCGTTGCGGCATGCGTCCGCTTCGCACCCCAACGAATCCCGATCGCGAAGCGCGCGAACTCCTCAGGCCGATCGACGGGCGACAGGCGACAGGCGACAGGCGACGGGCGACGAGCGCTATCGTCGCTCCGTTGCGGCATGCGTCCGCTTCGCACCGCAACAAACCCCGATCGCGAAGCGCGCGAACTCCTCAGGCTGATCGACGGGCGACAGGCGACAGGCGACGGGCGACGAGCGCTATCGTCGCTCCGTTGCGGCATGCGTCCGCTTCGCACCGCGACAAACCCCGATCGCGAAGCGCGCGAACTCCTCAGGCCGATCGACGGGCGACAGGCGACGGGCGACGAGCGCTATCATAGTAAAACCCATCGAGAATGATTGCCGAGACCCGTACAGCATGCTTCGAATCCCTGACGCTGGACTGCGGCGAGACGCTCGCCCCCGTCGAGGTCGCTTATGAGACCTACGGCCAGCTGAACGCCGCCCGGTCGAACGCCATCTGCATCTGCCACGCCCTGACCGGGGACTCACACGCCGCGGGCATCTCGCACGCGGACGGAAAGCCCGGCTGGTGGGACAGCATGATCGGCCCGGGAAAGGCATTCGACACCGACAAGTACTTCGTCGTCTGCTCGAACGTGCTGGGCGGATGCCGCGGCACCACCGGCCCTTCGTCCCCGAACGCGGCAACCGGCAAGCCCTACGCCATGACGTTCCCCGTGATCACCATCCCCGACATGGTGCGCCTCCAGAAGATGCTGATCGAGCGGCTGGGCATCGAGCGGCTGCTGGCGGTGACCGGCGGATCGATGGGCGGAATGCAGGCGCTGCAATGGGCCGCGGCGTACCCGGAGGCCGTGGTTTCCGCCATTCCCATCGCCACCACGGCGCGGCACAGCGCGCAGCAGATCGCTTTCAACGAAGTGGGCCGCCAGGCCATCATGGCCGATCTGGACTGGAAAGACGGCAACTACTACGACTCGAACCCGCCGGCGCGCGGCCTCGCGGTGGCGCGCATGGTCGGCCACATCACCTACATGAGCGACGAGTCGATGCGCGAGAAGTTCGGCCGGCGGCTGCGCGACAAGGAGACCTTCGGCTTCGATTTCTCGGTGGATTTCGAGGTGGAAAGCTACCTGCGCTACCGAGGGACGCAGTTCGTCAGCCGCTTCGATGCGAACTCGTATCTGTACATCACCAAGGCCATGGACTACTTCGACCTGGCCAACGGCACCGGGTCGCTGGCGAACGCGTTCCGGAGCGGGAACACGCGCTTCCTCGCCATCAGCTTCACCTCCGACTGGCTGTATCCGAGTTACCAGTTGGTGGAGGTGGTGCAGGCGCTGCGCAGCATGAACCGCGACGTGGCCTACTGCGAACTGCCTTCCAACTACGGGCACGACGCCTTCCTGGTGGATGTGGGCGAGCAGACCGAAGTGGTGCGCGGCTTCCTTGCCGCCACCTTCAAGGCGAGGGCGTAGGCGATGCCGGCATCGTCAGAAGCGCGGCGCAAACCGTTCGTCCGGGACATCCTGGGGCGCAGCGATTACGCCATCATCGGCGAACTGGTGGAGCCGGATTCGCGCGTACTCGACCTGGGCTGCGGCGAGGGCGAGTTGCTTCAATGGCTGGCCGAGAACAAGCACGTCGAAGGGCGCGGCATCGAGATCGACGGGCCCAAGGTGCAGCGCGCCATCGCACGCGGCGTCTCGGTCTATCAGGGCGATATCGACGAGGGACTGAGCGGGTTTCCGGATGCCTCGTTCGACTACATCATCCTGAGCCAGACGCTGCAGGAGACGCGGCGGCCGCTGGCCGTCTTGCAGGAGATGCTGCGCGTTGGCCGGCACGCCATCGTGGCGTTTCCGAACTTCGGACACTGGTCGGTGCGCCTGTCGATGCTGTGGCAAGGCCGCGCGCCGCGCACCAAGTGCTTCCCGCACGACTGGTACAACTCGCCCAACATCCACTTCCTGACCATCCGCGACTTCGAAACTCTGACACGCGTCCAGGGATGGACCGTGGACCGCAAGATCTTCACCTCGGGCCACCGCGTAGGGACATTCCTGGCCAACCTCATGGCCGAGACGGCGGTGTTTCTGGTGCGGCGTTAGAATGCGCAAAGTCTTTCACTTCGACTCGCCGCGGGAGAAGTACGATTGCGACGCAGCCGTAGTGTGGTGCTTCGATAACCGGTTCGAGCTGGCGTTCCGGAAGTTCCTGAAGCGCGCCGGCGTCATCAATTGCGATCCCATCAAGGTGGCCGGCGGAGCGAAGTGCCTGGCCACCCCGGAGAACGAGGCCGAGCGGGCGTTCGTCCTGGAGCAGATACGGAAATCCATGCGCCTGCACGGCACCCGCCGCGTCGTCCTGATGCTGCACTCGGATTGCGGCGCCTACGGCGGGCTGAAGGCCTTTCACAACGACGCGCGCGCCGAGGCCGAAAACGCCGCGCTCCAGATGGCGCTGGCTGCGGACTCCCTTCTGGCCGCGATTCCAGGGGTGCGCGTCGAAGGCTACTTCGTCGATTTCGAGGGCGTCTGGGACGTGGAGCTGGCCTGAGCCGCCGTCAGCGCCACCGCGCGGCCCAGCTTCACCGACTCCTTCGCCGCTTCCAGGATCTCCACCACCTCGACGTTGATGGGCAGCGCTACCAGTCCGTCCAGCGGCAGGTTCGCTTTCATCCGGCCGACCATGTATGCCACCGGGTCCGCGCGCTCGGCTGCGAGCGGCTTCAGCAGAAGATCCTTCGGCGGCTGGTTACCGACGCGTAGTTCGGTCTGCTTTTCGCGCATCGTGAGGCTGCCGCCCAGCCCGTAGACTTCCAGTTCCTGAAAGCCGCGCGGCAGATCCCAACTCGCTTCGAAGATTCCGACGCCGTCCTTGTAATGGAGGACCATGTCCGCGTTATCTTCGACCTTTGGGAAGACGTTGGGGCGCAGGTGATTCACGGTTGCGTACACCGTTTCGGGCCTGCCCAGGTACCACAGCGACCACATCGCGTTGTAGCAGCCGAAATCCACCAGCGCCCCGGCGCCATTCTGGACCGGATCGGTCAACCAGGCGAAGAAATACTGGTTGCGCGGGCCCTCCGATCCCGGCCCGCCGTGGCCTACGGTTCCGTGCAGCCGCCACACCTGGCCGATCGTGCCGCGATCCGCCTCGGCCTTGGCGGCGTAGTTAGCCGGCCACCACACCATCTGGTAGTTGGTCATCACGCGAATGCCGTGTTCGGCCGCCAGCCGCTCGATCTCGAGCGCGTCCGGCAAGCTCGCCGCCAGCGGTTTTTCGAACATCACCTGGATCCTCCGCGGCGCGCACTCCCGCACGATCTCGAGATGGCGATTGTTTTCGAC
Source organism: Bryobacterales bacterium (assembly GCA_963841635.1). Classification (GTDB taxonomy): domain Bacteria; phylum Acidobacteriota; class Terriglobia; order Bryobacterales; family Bryobacteraceae; genus DASWZN01. Next base: position 2,717,263 of record CAWJDO010000002.1, on the reverse strand, counting down.
AAACGCCCACACGATGTCCGGTTTCACTTCGTCCAGCATCTTGCGGTAGTCGTCGAAGTAGGCCACGTTGGGCGCGATCTTCTTGGCCTCGGCGACCAGAGCGGGGTTCGGCTCGGCGATGGCGACCAGCCGGGCGGCCGGGTTCGGCTTCACCATCGTCTCCAGTGGCCACCAAACGTGCGAATGCACGAGGCCAACGATGGCGATCTTATAGTCCTGTGCCGCCATCGGAAGAGCGAGGGCGGCAAGCGCGATCAAAAGACGTTTCATAAGTACTGGCCACGAATGCACACGAATGAACACGAATAAGAAACGCACTGCAAAAGAGGGTCTGTCTTATCCGTGTTCATTCGTGTTCATTCGCGGCCCAAAGCCTTTTCAGGTTTTCTTCCTCACCGGCAGCCCGATCAGCGCATACGCCACGCCCGCGAAGCCGATCAGACTGAGCCAGCCGCCCCAATTCTGATAGAAGCCGAACTGGTCTTTGCCGATCAGGAAGTGTGTCAGCGGCGGCACTTCCCGGACGGCCAGCACCGCCAGCAGAATGCCGACGATGGCCTCGCCCGCGATCAGGCCCGAGGCCAGCAGCGTTCCGGTCTCTTCCACCTGTGCGCGCGCATCCTCAGAACGGCGCGCCGTCAGGGTGTCGGTGACCCAGCGGAAAATGCCGCCCACAAAAATGGAAGAGACGGTCTCGAACGGCAGATACATGCCCACCGCCACCAGCATGGGCGAACCGGCGCCGCAACAGATCAACGCCACGCCGAAGGCCGCGCCGATGCCGATCAGCCCCCACGCCATCTGTCCGCCCACGATCCCCTTGGCGAGCTGCGCCATCAGGCCGGCCTGCGGCGCCGGCAGAGCGCGCCCGCCAATCCCGCCCGTCGCCAGATTCGCCTGGTGCAGCACGATGATCGGTCCCATCAGAAAGAACGCCAGCAGGATTACGGTGACGATCTCGATGACTTCCATCTTCCACGGCGTGCCGCCGAGCAGGTGCCCCGCCTTAAGGTCCTGTATCAGCGAACCTGAGACGCAGCAGGCGCAGCAGACCACCGCGGCCACGCCCAGCACCGCGCCCACGCCCGCCAGTCCCTTGACGCCCATCGCCAGCATCACCAGGGCGGCGACCACCAGCGCGGCCAGCGTCAGCCCGGAGACAGGCTGGTTCGAGCTGCCCACCAGTCCCACCAGGTAGCCGCCCACGGCCGAAAGCAGAAAGCCGATGACGGTCATCACCAGCGCCGCGATGATCGCGGAAAACAGGCCGTGCGTGAAGTAGTAATAAATCCCCACGATGGGAACCAGCAGCACCAGCACACCGATGAGGACCCACTTCGGAGCGATGTCTTTCTCGGTCCGTTCGACGGCGGCGCCTTCGTGCGCGGCTCCGGTCGAGGCGACGAACGCGCCCTTGAGCGATTGGATGATCGAGGTCCGCATGGAGAACAGCGTGTGGCAGGCGCCCACCAGCATCGTGCCCACGGCCATGGGGCGTACGATGTTGTACCAGACCGTGAAGGAGATGACGTCCCAGGAGGACCCGGCCACGCCCAGTCGCCGCGGCAGGTCGGGATCGAAGAAGAGCAGCAGCGGGATGATGACCCACCAGGCGATGATGCCGCCCGAGCCGTTGATGGCGGCAAGGCGCGGCCCGATGATGTAGCCAATGCCGATAAGCGCGGGCGAAAGAGAGGGCGTGGTCCACGGGATTCCGCCGCCGTGCACCACCTGGCCGAGCGGCTTGTGGTTGAAATCGAAATGCTGCACCACCGAACGCGGGAAGGCCAGGAAACCCTGGGTGAATTCGCGAAACACGGTCAGTCCGCTGTCGGACTTGAGGACTTGGATCAGCGCGCCGAATCCCATGGCCCCGAAAAGGTAGCGGGGCGCGTCGCTCGCGCGGTCGCCGGCCTTGACGATATTGGCGCTGGCCACGCTTTCCGGGAACGGCAGCCCGGCCTCGACGCACAACGGCCGCCGCAGCAGGATGATGAAGAACACGCCGATCAGGCCACCGGCCAGCAGGATGAAAGAGGCTTGCCAGTAGTGCGATTTGAGGTCGGTCCACAAATGCGTGCCCCCGACGTCGGCGAGGAGGAAGGCGGGGATGGTAAAGATGGCGCCGGCCACCAGCGCTTCGCCGACCGAGGCCGCGGTGCGGGCGATGTTCTGCTCGAGCACTCCGCCTTTGAACCGGGGCAGCCGGAAAAGCGCCAGCGCGATCACGGCGGCCGGGATGGTGGCCGCCACCGTCTGCCCTGCCTTCATTCCCAGGTAGGCGTTGGCCGATCCGAAGACGAACGCGAGGAGGAGGCCGAGGCCGACGGCTTTCACCGTCATCTCGGGCTGGTTGGTGTCGGAGGGCATACATCCCGAGGGTAGCATTGCCGGCTGACGACAGCCGTCGGCTATCAGCGGGCAGCTGCCAGCCACACAAAGAGCTTTTACTGCAGGCGGGCGCGCATGCGTTCGCTCGAAACCAGTTCCTCGAAGATGGCCAGGACTTGCTTGCGATAGCGGTAAAGGCGCTGGAGATCCTCGCGGAGAGGAGATTCGTAGACGGGCGATTTCTGCCACTTGGAGAGCAACCGGCGAGGGACGTCGATGTCCTGACGCAGCCGTTCCGGCGAGTGGCCGCGGAGGAAAAGGCCGTAAAACACAGCGGCTTCCTTTTGCGGAGCGGAAGGATCGAATTCATCCTTAGCCGGCATAAGACCCGTCCCAGACCAAAGCGAAATTGCAGTATAAACACGCCGGGCGGGTTGAAGCAAGCGGGGGGTCCGTGGTATGTGGGCGATCCAGCGAACGGCTTCCGGCGGCCATCTTCCCATCTGCCGTCGCCGTGGTCGCGGATCGTCGAGGCACGCAGCCGATTCCGATCGGTCCGTTGCAGTCCGTCGAAGTGCGCCATCACTCTCTGCCCGTCGGGCGACATTGCCCGCATCGGGCAGACCCTGGCTAAGGCTTCTGTCGTATATTGCCGGACTGCGGCCGAAGAGTGTCAAAAAACTGCCACCGCCGTTCGATAAGAAAAGGTGTGAACACCCGTTGGTTTTCGGCCCTCCTGCTGGTTCTCCTCGGCTCGGCGATCCCGGGGCCCGAACCGCGCCTCCGTTTGAAGACCAGAGACGTGGGGCGGGTGCAGTCAATCGTCCGGCGGCCGTACGGCCGGCCGCACGTGCTGCTGAATTTCCGTTCGGTGCCGCGCCCCGAGGACATGGCGGCGATCGAGGAACGCGGCGCTACGGTGGTGGGAGTCGTCCCGGAAACCGGCCTGATCGTCGCAGCCGATACGTCGACGCGATTCGACGACCTGGATATTGCCGCCGCGGGTCCGCTGCGGATCGAGAACAAGATCAGCGCCGAACTGGGCCCGGACGCCACCTGGTTCGTGGTCGAGTTTCATCCGGACGTGCGGCAGGCGGACGCCTATGCCGTTCTGCGCGACGCCAACATGGAGCCGCACTACCACCGCGATCTGCTGCCGCGGCACATGTTGGTCTATGGCAGCGTGGAGCGCGCCATCCGGCTGGCCGCGATGGACGAGGTGGCTTACGTCTTCCCCGCATCCGAGGACCTGCAGTCGGGAACGCACGTGCTTGCCTGTGCCGGCGCGCTGACCAGCAATGGAGTCATCGGGCAGAACGCCAGCGGAGTGAGCAGTTGGAACGGCGCCTCGATCGCTCCGGCCACGTTGGGTTACTCCTTTGGAGCGCTCACCAACAGGCTGCCGGCCTCCCAGGTGCAGAACGTGATCCTGCAGGCGCTGGCGGTGTGGGGGCAGTACGTCCAGGTCAACTATGTGCCCGCGAGCACGGCTTCGCAAAGGACCATCGCCATTTCGTTCCCTACAGGAGGCCACGGCGACGGATATTCCTTCGACGGCCTGGGTGGCGTGCTGGCGCACACGTTCTATCCCGCGCCACCGAATCCGGAGCCGCTTGCCGGCGACATGCACTTCGACGCCTCCGAGAACTGGGGGATCGGCTCGGGCACGGACCTGTTCAGCGTCGCCCTGCACGAAGCGGGACACGCGCTGGGCCTGCCGCACACGGACGTGCCGGGCACCGTCATGTACCCTTACTACCACGTTGCGACCGGCCTCACACCTTCCGATATCGCCGCGATCCGCGGTCTTTACCCCGCGCGCGGAGCAGCCCAGCCGACACCGACACCGACTCCGACTCCCACACCGACGCCGACTCCGACCCCGAGGCCAACACCAACGCCTACACCGACACCAACGCCTACGCCGACTCCGACCCCGACACCGACTCCCAAGCCAACGCCGACACCGACGCCCACTCGGACCCCCAAGCCGACGCCGACTCCGACCCCAAAGCCAACCCCGCCCCCCGTCGACACCGTCGCACCGTCGCTGACGATTCTGTCTCCGCCGAGCAGCAGCGTCCTGACCAACAACGCGGCCATGGCCTTCAGCGGAACGGCTTCCGACAACGTCGGCGTGGTGAAGGTCACCTGGACCGATTCCATCGGCAACACCGGGAACGCTACGGGAACCACTGCCTGGCAGACTGCGGGAGTCCCAATGCGCGTGGGTACCAACACGATCACGATCCGCGCCTATGACGCGGCGGGGAACTCCGGCTGGCGGTCGGTGACTGTGACCCGCACCCAGTAGGGCCCGCGCCTAGTTCTTGACGGCTACACCGCCGAACATGGCGAAGCCCTTGACCACAAGCCGCTTGATGGCGGGGACTTCGTCCGGCGACGGATGGTGGGTGTCATCCGTGTAGCCGCCCAGAAGTGGAACGCCGTGGACGAGCACGCTCCAGGTTGAGGGCACCCGGATCTCGATGCCGCCGAACAGCGCGTTGGCGTGAATGACAGCCTCGCTCACCTGCATGGCGGCTTTGCGCAGATCGATCTGGCAGCCGCCAAACACCGCGAAGGCTTCCCCGCCACGGAAATCGGCATCGTCGCTCTTGAACTCCCCGCCTCCGAAGACGGCAAGCTCATTGAGCGCGCCCGTGACCCTGGTAGCGGAACACTTCGCGGGCCCACCCGCGATCGACCGCCAGACCAGCAGCACTCCGGCCACGATCAGCGCAATCGGCCAGACAGTCCTGAAGGAGACACGCAGGTAGTCGAGGCGCTCGAGAATCAGCACAATTCCGGCCGTCGCCAGGATGCCGCCCCAAACCCGCCCCCCGCCCGAGCCGGAAAGTGCCAGCTTGAACAAGCCCACCGCCAGGAGTGCCGCTGGCCAGAAGAACGGATAGATGCGCGATGCGTCGATGAGCTGCTGGCGGTCCAGAAACAGGATCGCGCCGAAGGCCGCGATGATCAACCCGAGCACCAGTGCCGGCGTGACAGGCGGTCTCCGATTCATAGGCCTCCAGTAGGAAGACTATCATCTCGCGAACGCCGGCACCCGGGCTTTTCGGCCGATGGCGGCGCGGGACCGGCGAGCGGCGACGGCAGCCTCCGCCCCCGGCGGCGGATACGCCAGCACCGAACCGCGCGCGTAAGCAAGCGGACCGGCCCGCGGACCGGCCCGCCGCGACGCACCTCGGCACATCGCTGCTAGAGTGGGTAGGAATGAACGGAGCGATCATCGTCAACAAGCCGGCCGGATGGACCTCGCACGACGCCGTGAACAAGGTCCGCCGCCTCGCGGGAACGCGCCGGGTGGGGCACTTGGGCACCCTCGATCCGATGGCGACGGGCGTGCTGCCCCTGGTGGTGGATGGAGCCACGCGGCTGGCGCAGTTTTATACTCACAGCGACAAGGTCTACGACGCCATCATCCGCTTTGGTCACTCCACGGACAGCTACGATCGCGATGGCGCCCCGACTTCGCCGCACGTTGAAGTCGAGATCACCCGGGAGCATCTCGAGCCGCTACTTGAAGGCTTCCGCGGAACCATCCAGCAGACGCCGCCCCCGATTTCAGCCAAGAAGATCGACGGAGTGCCGGCGTACCGGCTGGCCCGCAAGAAGATCGAGGTGGAGCTGAAACCGGTGGAGGTGACCATCAGCTCGCTGGAACTGTTGGAGTGCGCCGGAACGGATGCGCGGATGGTGGTCCACTGCTCCGCGGGAACGTATCTGCGCGCTCTGGCCCACGAGCTGGGCAAACTGGTGGGCCCGGGCGCGTTTCTCGAGCAACTGATCCGCCTGCGCTGCGGGGATTTCGCCATCGAACAGGCGCGCAGTATGGAACAGCTCGAGGAACTCGCCAAGGAGGACCGCTTCATCGAAGCCTACATCCCGGCCGCCGAGATGCTGCCTGAATTCCCGTGCGAGTTCGTGGACACCCTGACGACTACGTTCATCCGTCAGGGGCGCGACTTCCGCGTCTCGCCCTTCCGCGTGCGGCCGGGCTCGCGCTTCGTGAAGGCCGTGGGCCAGCACGGCGAGCTGATCGCCATCGGCGAGGCGAAGCTGCCCAATCTCTACCACCCCATGCTGGTGTTGTAACTCTACTTGGTGTGAGTCTCGCGGCGCTTCCTGGCCCAGCCTTCTTTGTTCACCTGCCGCCCGCGGCCGAGAGCAAGGGCATCCGCGGGCACGGGGCCGGTGATCACGGAGCCCGCTGCGACGTAGCTGCCTTCGCCGATCTCGACGGGGGCGACCAGCGTCGAGTTACTGCCGATGAAAGCGCCGGGGCCGATCGCGGTGCGGTGTTTGTGCACGCCGTCGTAATTGCAGGTGATGGTGCCCGCGCCGATATTGGCACGGTCGCCGATGGTGGCGTCGCCCAGGTACGCCAGGTGCTGGGATTTCGCTCCCTCGCCCAGCTCGGAGTTCTTCATCTCGACGAAATTGCCGACCCTGGCTCCGCGTTTCACACGGGCGTTCTGCCGCAGCCGGGCGAAGGGTCCGACGCGCGCGCCGCTCTCTACGCGCGAGGCGTCGATGAAGGTGAACGGCAGAACCTCCACCCCCGCGGCCAGTTCGGAGTCGCGGACGATGGAGCAGGCACCGATGCGGCAATCCTCGCCGATCGCGCTGCGGCCGAGGATGCGCGCGAAAGGCTCGATGACGGTGTCGCAACCGATCTGGACGCCGGCGTCGATGGTGACCGTCTCGGGCTTCTCCACCGTGACGCCGTCCAGCATGACCTGCTGCACCTTGCGCGCGCGCAGGATGGAGTCGACCTGCGCCAGCTCCACCCGGGTGTTGATGCCGAGCAGCTCGCCCGGGTCCTCGATCAGCAGCGGCGCGACGGTGTAGCCGCGGCCGCGAAAGATCTCGACGATATCGGTCAGGTAATACTCGCCGGCGGGATTGTTTGTGCCGATCTCCTCCAGGTGCCGCCACAGCAGGGCGCCCCGGAAGCAGGCGATTCCGGAGTTGATCTCGTGGATAGCGCGCTCTTCGGCGGTCGCGGCTTTGTGCTCCACGATCGCGGCGATGGAGCGGTCCCTGGCGTGGACAACGCGCCCATAGCCGCCGGGATCGTCGAGGACCGTGGTGATGAAGGTAGCCGCGGCGTTCGACGCGCGCTGAGCCGATACCAGGCGCTCGACGGTGGCCGCCGAGAGCATCGGGCAATCGCCGTACAGGACCACGACGTCGCCGCCCGCGGGCTCGAGCAGTTCGCGGCAGACGGCCACGGCGTGGCCGGTGCCCAGCTGCTCGCACTGCGGGACGAAGCGAACCCCGCGCCCGCCCAGCGCCGCCTCCACCTGCTCCGCCTGGTGCCCGACCACTACCGCGATGCGCTCCGGCGGCGCGATGGCTGCCGCGGTCGCGGCCACGTGCTCGATCAGCGTCAACCCGCCGGCCTGGTGCAGCACCTTGGCCTTGCGGGATTTCATGCGCGTGCCGAGGCCCGCGGCGAGAACCACAATCGTGATATCGTCCATCTTTTTAAACGCTCAGTATAGCGTCATTGTTGGCGTGTCTCTGGCGGCGGCCCTCGGCGGCCAGCTCGATAGCGATGGCCGCGGCGGCGGCGGGGTCGTGGCGAATCTTATCGGCTTCCTGGACCAGATCGTGGCCCACGATCTTCAGGCCCATGGCACGCAGCCGGTCGAAATCGTTCTCCACGGGAAGCGCGCTCTTGCTGGCGTACTTCTTGAGAAGCGCGGGGCCGATAGGGCGCGTGTTGACCACCACGTAGTCGAGCAGAGGCCGGCCCGCGTGTTCGTTGATGGCGGCGACATGATCGGCCGCCGTGAACCGTGCTGTCTCGCCCGGCTGCCACATCAGGTTAACAAAGCAAGCCTTCACAGCCGGGCTCTCGGCAATAGCTCGGGGAATGCCATTCACCAGCAGGTTGGGAATGATGCTGGTGAACAGGGAGCCCGGGCCAAGAGTGATGGCGTCGGCTTCGGCAATAGCGCGCAGCGTCTCTTCGAGCGGCACCGCGTGCGGCGGATTCAGGCGGATGCGGCGGATGCGCGCGCGCGAACGGCTGATGCGGGTCTCGCCGGCCACGGTGCTGCCGTCCTCGAGCTCCGCTTCGAGGGTGACGTTGGTGGCCGTGGAGGGGTAGATGCGGCCCTTGATCGCCAACACCTCGCAGGAGACGCGCACGGCGCGGGCGAAATCGCCGGTGACCTGCGTCAGCGCCGTCAGGAAGAGGTTGCCGAAACTGTGGCCCTTGAGGCCGCGGCCGCGTGCGAAGCGGTAGCGGAACAGGCGCGAGAGCAGGGCTTCATCCTCCGAGAGCGCCACCATGCAGTTGCGGATGTCGCCGGGCGGCAGGACTTTGAAGTCGCGGCGCAGCCGTCCCGAGCTTCCACCGTCGTCGCTGACGGTAACCACGGCGGATAGATCCACCAGCGGAAACTCGGCTGCGAGCGAGGGAGAGGCCACGCGCGAGGCGGGCCGGGCAAAGGCCTTGAGGCCTCCGAGCAGGGTCGAGAGCCCGGTACCGCCGCCAATCAGGACGATCCGGAGTGGTCCTTCAAGCGGCTCGGGCCGATATGGCTGAGAAGGCATATGATCGCAGTACGGCTCGAACGCCGGCTAGAAACGGGGCGACGCGGAAGCCGCTCTTTCAGGGTACAGGAGTTCCAAAAGAGGCGAAAGTTGCGCGATCGCGGTGAAGTCGGGATCGTTGCGGGCCGCGGAACGATTGCGGGGCTGTAGCTCGATGGCGCGGCGCAGATGACGGCATGCGCCGCGGATGTCTCCGCCCAGGCCAACGCACAAAGCCAGCGCGTAGTGGACGTGGTCCGCATCCGGAACGCGGGCGACGGCTTCGGCAAGGTGCCGTTCCGCCTCCGGGAAGCGTCCTTCGTTGATGAGAGCGATCGCGTAGTCGTAGTGTTCTTCCGCGGTAGCCAGGGACGGCTCCTGGGCCGCCACCCGGCGGGCGCACATCGCGGAGTGCAGTTGGGCAATATGCGCCATGGCGGGGATCGGGCCGAGCGCGGCCCTCTCGAACAGGCTTCGAGCGGCGCCGTAGCCGCCCTTCTGGAACAGCTCCACGGCGCGGTCGAACAACTCGGCCTGCTGGTGTTCGTCCGGCGGCGCGGATGGCTCCGCAACAGCGGGCAACACGGCCCGCGGCGGCTCCGGAGCTTTGTCTCTACCGGAACCCTTCCTCACCGGCGCTGGCTTCCGACGCGAACTGGTGGCCATGGATCGCGACGAACCTATAGACTTCTACCAGATCGGCGAGTGCATTGCAAGCGAAAAACGGCGCGAAGCCGGAGGGCGGGCTTCAGCCCGCTCGGAGCTTCAGCCCCGCTCCGCGGAGCGCCGGAACGGGGCGGCTCAGGAGCTGGGCTCCTCGTCATCCAGACTCGGCGCCGGATCGAGATCTTCGGCTTCGAAGATGGAATGGCAGTCCAGACAACAGACGTAATCGACACCGTCGCGGCGGGCCACCACCTCGGTCCGCGCGTGTTGGCACGGGAGCTCCATAGCGGAATTACACCATTTTAGGCAAACCCGGCGCGGTGTCAAGACCCGCCGAGCGGGGCTGAAGTTTCACGCCGGCTAAAGCCGCCCCCCCGGACCCGCCTCGCGGTGGCGCGGCCGTTCCGCTGGAGCCCGCCCTCTGGCGGCTGTCCCCACCGTGACGCTCATCGAGATGATGTGTGCGAGCGACCCCGAGGCCGCCGTCACCGCTAGCGTGTAGGTTCCCGCGGGCGTGCCCGGGTTCGGAGTCGGCGTAGGAGTTGGCGTCGCCTGCGAACTCGGACCCGGCGAAGATCCGCAGCCGCCCAGCAACGCCGCGAGACATATCACCTGGACGGCGCGCGCTCTCGTACCGGAGCGCTTCATCGAAAGCGCCAACACCACCCAAAGGGATGCGACCGCGAACCCCGCCATCTGCACGCGGCCGGGCCCGGCGCCAGGAAAGCCCAGCGCAGCCGCCTGGGCCGCCGTAGTCGCGACGGAGACCGTAACCGTTGGGACGCTCGCCCCGGCCGCGGGCGTGGCCGTCGTCGGCGAGACCGAGCAGGAAACTCCAGGCGCCGAACCGACTGGCGCGCAGGTGAACGCCACCGGCTGATTAAAGCCGCTGATCGAAGCCAGCCGTAACGAGAGCGACGCGGTCTGGCCCGCCGTCACGGAGGCCGCCGTGGACGGGGCCATGAGGGCGAAGTCGGGCCCCCAGTCGGGCGTGTGGCCAACCGGATCGATCATGCCCAGGAATTGGGAATAGGTTGGCACCAGCTTGGGCGATCCCCAACTGTTTTGGGCCAGCCCACGGAGATGGGGCGCGATGCCGTCCTGAACTTGATCCTCCGTCTGGGCCTCGGGAGAGTCGCACCACACGTGGAACTTGCCGCCGCGTAAGCCTTGCGTGGACGGCGGAAGGTCGATCCACGAAGTGGGGTTCCCGTTGACATCCACGGTCGCCACCCACTGCCGGTTGGGCGCCCACTGCTCGTACAGGTTCGCCGGATTGCCCGCATAGCCCCCCAGCACGTAGTACAGCGTGGACGCCTGGCAGTTCATAATCGTGTGGCCCTTGCGCAACGCATCCTGGGGCAGGATGTAAGGCCACCACATCTCGAGAACAATATCTGGGTTCGGCGTTTCGGTGCCCGTGACGCCGTAGAGGTCGTTCCAGGCGCGCAGTTGCTTCCCGTGCGCCTTCACAATTCCGTCGATCCAATTCACGAAGCCGATGTAAGTGTCGGGCGCGACCGCCGCCGGCCCGTACCGTCGTTGCGCGTAAGTGAGCAGCTGCGGGAAACTCGCGTACTCCGCCGGCGCGAGGTACTCATCGGCTCCGGTGTGCCAGAACGGCCCCGGGAACTCTGGCAGGAACTCGTTCAGCAGGTCCTCCACCAGCGCGTAGCCTACGGGGTTGCTCAAGTCCAGCTTGTCGGGACGCCCCGGCAGCGCCAGCGTCGGATGGAACGCCAGAAGAGCCATTGCGTGCGCCGGCACGTCGATCTCCGGTACCACCGTCACGTGATAGGTCCGGGCCAGGGCGATGAGGTTTGCGATGTCGGCCTTGCTGTAATGCCCGGCGGAGGTGATCTCCGGATGGCTGCTGCTCTCCAGGCGAAAGCCGTAGCCGTCCGCCCACTGGTCGGAGAGATGGAGATGCAAATAGTTCAGCTTCAGATAGGCAAGTTCTTTTACATGACGCTCGAGAAACGCGAGGGGAAAAAACTTCCGGCCGACATCCACCATCAGCGCCCGCTCCGAATAGTCCGGCCAATCTCTCGCCGCGCCGGCATGGATCTCGAAGCCTTGCCTCAACATCTGGAGGACGCTGCGCGTTCCGTAAAACACTCCGGCATCCGTCCGGCCCTGGATCGAGATGTGGTCCGTAATCGTCAAGAGATATCCTTCTTGTCCGATCGAACCATCGTTCGAGCCCAGCGCCAGCGTGATGTCTCCCGCTTGCGGAACCGTATCCACAACCACCGGAACCGTGAACCCGGTGAGTGCCTGGAGATCGGCGGCCAGCGCCGACGCCGTCGCGGAAACGCTTTCCGCGGATGCTGGGTCGATGGCGATGCGCGCGTTCGCGCCAAACAGATACGAACCCTGCGCATCGGTCCACTCTCGAAGGGCGGGGATCGTGTGCGGCTGCGCCGCCTCGACGGGCATAACCAGAGCGACAAGCGGCAACACAAGCAGCGCGGTCCGGCATGGTGTGCGCATTTTCGCTTCTCCGGATTCTATCGCATCTGAAAAATGCGCTCGCGTCGTCTCTGCATTAAGAGAGAACAAATGAATGACTGAGAATTTGGTTGACATCGGAAGCTCTCTCCCGTACCCTCGAATCAAGAGGGCGCAGTTCTCGAAGACCCCGCACCGCGCTGGTCGCTCTGACCAGGGGCCTTTTCCCCACCGAGAAGAGCGTCTCGGAGTATTGAGACAAGTCACGAGAAGGGGAAGGCATGCGAGCCAGAATTGTCCTGTTTGGTCTCGATGATGCTCTGGCCTCCGAGCTCCGCAGAGTGCTCGTGAGCCAACAACAGACGGTCTTTTCGGAACCTCTCCTGGCCCCAAGGGAGTGCCTGGCCGTGGTAAAGCGGGTGGGCGCCGAGTTGATTTTCTGTTCTTCGCACGGCAAGCGGTATCCGGACTTGCTGGAAGCCGTCGGCCGCTTCAAACCCGACCTGCCCGTTGTGGTGGTCAGCCGTGTTCCGGACACTGCGGAGTGGCTGGACGCCATCGAAGCCGGCGCCTCCGACTATTGCGCGGCCCCATTCGAAACAGCACATATCCAGTGGATATTGGACTCCGCGCTCAAACACCACTCCAGCGGGGCTCTCTACCGGGCCGCCAGCTGAAATCAACCCGCCCGTCATCAACCACGGCCGTCAAGTCCCGACCGAGGCTGGCGGCTGTTTTCATTCAGGCGGGTCGGCGAGCATGAACGAGTTCGAATCAACGTTCGTTAGCGGGCCGCGACCGCAAGGGAGCGGACCCTGCGTCGGCTCAACGCCCTCCCACGGCGAACCGCGCCCTGGGCTTTCCCTGCTCCTCGAGGAAAGCGCTGGGCATTCGGTACGCAGATCACGATGCGGCCTGCAAAGGCCGCTCCACGCCCCCGCTGCTATACTAGACCAAGGAGCCAACCCAGCTTGTCTTATAGGGAACATCTGCGCCTGTTTGCGCACATCGGAGCGTTGCCCGCCACCGCCGCCGCCGAAGAAACGCTCATCGGCGGGCAGGCCGTGCTCGAAGGCGTCATGATGCGCGCGCCACACAGCTATTGCGTCGCGGTACGGATACCGGCGGGCGGGATGGTCACCGACGAGCGGCCGCTGCCCCGGCTCTCCGAAAAGTATCCCGCCTTCCGCTACCCGGTTCTGCGCGGCATCGGAACGCTGGGCCATGCCATGGCAATCGGTATCCGGGCCTTGCAGTTTTCCGCCAAGGCGGTCATCGAGGACTCGCAGCCGGAGCAGGCCAAGAAGGAAATCCCCGGCTGGGTCATGGGATTGAACCTGGCGGTTTCGCTGGTCTTCTTCCTGTTCCTCTATAAGTTTGTACCGCTCTACCTGGCCACCGTGCTGGGCAATCCGTTCCCGGCGCTGAAGGGCCGCATCCTTTTCAACCTGACCGACGGCGTCATCCGCATGGCGATCTTCGTCACCTTCCTGTATCTGCTCTCGCTGTGGAAGGACATGCGGCGCCTGTTCGAATACCACGGCGCCGAGCACCGCGTGGTCTTCAACCACGAATCGGGCAAGCCGGTCACGGTGGAAAACGCGCAATCGTTTTCGACCTTCCATCCGCGCTGCGGCACCAGTTTCCTGCTGGTGGTGATGCTGGTCTCGATCGCCGTGTACACGCTGCTGCCGTTCGATTCGTTCGTGTTGAAACTGGCGGGCCGCATCGTTCTTCTACCGCTGATCGTCGGGTTGAGTTACGAGGCCATTCGTTACGCCGGCAAGCACCGCACCGGCCTGATGGCCACGCTGACCGCGCCCGGCCTGTGGCTCCAACGCATCACCACCAAGCCTCCCCACGACGACCAGACAGAGGTCGCGATACGGGCCCTCGAAGGCGCCATGGCGTTAGAACAGGAACAGGGCGGACCGCTTGTGGTAGCCTGACCTCCGCATGGAATATCTGAACAAACTGGACCAACTGGAGGCGCGCTACGACGACCTTACGCGCCAGATGGCGGACCCAGCCGTCATCAACGACTCGGACCGCTACCGCAAAACCGCCAAGGCGCATTTCGAGCTTGAAGAGGTGGTGGCGAAGTACCGCGACTGGAAGCGCACCCGCCAGGACCTCGAAGGCGCGCGCGCCATGCTGGGAGAGGCCGACGAGGAACTGCGCACCATGGCCGCCGACGAAGTCGCGCGCCTCGAACCCGAACTCGCGCGCTTCGAGGTGGAGTTGCAGGATCTGCTGCGGCCGAAGGATCCCAACGACGAAAAGAACGTCGTCCTCGAGATTCGCGCCGGCACCGGCGGCGACGAGGCCACGCTGTTCGCGGCCGAAGTCTTCCGCATGTACTCGCGCTACGCCGAATCGCAGCATTGGAAGGTGGAGATCACCGGCGTCAGCGAATCGGCTATGGGCGGGATGAAGGAAGTGATCGCACTGGTCAGCGGCGTCAAGGTCTACGCCAAGCTGAAATACGAGAGCGGAGTGCACCGCGTGCAGCGCGTGCCGGTGACCGAGCAGCAGGGCCGCGTGCACACCTCCGCCATCACAGTGGCCGTGCTGCCCGAAGCCGACGAAGTCGAGGTCCAGGTCGACGCCAAGGACATACGCATCGACACGTTCTGTTCTTCGGGTCCCGGCGGCCAGTCCGTCAATACCACTTACTCGGCCGTGCGCATTACTCACCTGCCCACCGGACTGGTGGTTTCGTGTCAGGACGAAAAGTCCCAGATCAAGAACCGGGCCAAGGGCATGCGCGTGTTGCGCTCGCGCCTCTACGAGTTGGAAATCGCCAAGCAGCGCGCCGAAATCGGCGCCGAGCGCCGCAGCATGGTGGGCAGCGGCGATCGCAGCGAGAAGATCCGCACTTACAACTTTCCGCAGAACCGCCTGACGGACCACCGCATCGGCCTGACGCTCTACCAGCTCGACATGATCATGGAAGGCCGTCTGGATGCGGTGATTGACGCGCTGGTAACCTATTACCGGACGCATGACAATTCAAACGGCGCTGCTGCAGGGGAATCGGCTTCTTGAGGAAGCCGGAATCGCCGTTCCTCGACTGACCGCCGAAGTACTGCTGGCGCACGCGCTCGGCTGCGAGCGGCCTTACCTCTACGCCCATCCGGAACAGGAGCTGGCCCACAACCCCTGGCTGCACTACGGGCGATATCTGCACGAGCGGCTCGAAGGCAAGCCGACGCAGTACGTCACCGGACGCCAGGAATTTTATGGGCGCGAGTTCCGCGTCACGCCCGCCGTTCTGATTCCGCGGCCCGAGACCGAGCACGTAGTGGAAGTGGCGCTCCGCGTCGGCGCGGGTGCGCGGCGGATGCTCGACATCGGGACAGGCTCGGGCGCACTGGCTGTGACGCTCGCGCTCGAAACCGGCGCGGAAACGTGGGCCACGGACATCTCGCACGCGGCTGCGGCGGCGGCCGCGCAGAACGCCAACCGCCTCGGCGCGCACGTCGGGATCGTGGTCTGCGACGTGGCCGGCGCCATCGCCACGCACTCGATGGACCTGGTCGTCGCAAACCCGCCCTACGTGCCGGAGCCGCAGCGCGAAGGCTTGCAGCGCGAGGTGCGCGATTGGGAGCCGCCCGTCGCTCTCTTCGCCGGCCAGACCGGCCTCGACATTTACACCCGCATCGTGGCGGACGCCCCGCGCGTCCTCAAGCCCGGCGGCTGGCTGGTCATGGAACTCGGCTTCGGCACCCTCGACGCCGTGACGCAACTCCTCAGTGCCTGGACCGACGTGCACGTCGAGCCCGACCTGGCGGGGATACCGAGGGTGATCGCGGGACACGTGCGGTAAGGCACTTGCGGATTCAACTGTACAGTTAGGATAATTGAACCGGAGAGTTCAAGATGGCAAGGACCGAACGGAATGACACCATCCTCGTAAGCGCCCTGCGCGCCCGCGCCGGTTTCGGCAAACTGCTGCGCCGGGTTGAGGATGAGCACCAGTCGCTCGTGATTGAGAAACGCGGGACGCCCAGAGCGGTGCTGCTCAGCATACGGGACTATGTGCGGCTTGCTGCCCCCGAGCCCGAGGTGCTCAGGATTCTCGGAGAGGAGTCCAGGCGCAACGGCACGGAGAGCCTCACCTCGCGGCAGATCGACCAGGTGATCAAAGCCGCCCGCTCGAAACAGCCAAAGCGGCGATGATTCCGCTGCGCATCGTTCTCGATACCAATGTTGTCGTCTCGGCTGCCCTTAAGCCGGACGGCCTCCAGCGCACGGTTCTGTTGCTAGCGATCACGAAGCCGGCTCGGCTGTACGTTTCGAGCACGATTCTCTCGGAATATCGGGAAGTACTGTCCCGCCCGGAACTCCGGATTCGAAAGGGCCTGCGGCAGCAACTCCTCCAATTCATCCGGAACAACTCGCACCTCGTGGCCCCGCATCGCCTGCTCAACGTCTCCGCCGACCAAGGCGACAACAAGTTTCTTGAATGTGCCGACACGGCCCGCGCCGACTACCTCGTGACCGGCAATCAGCGTCATTTCCCGAAGTTCTGGAAGCAGACCAAGGTGATCGCTTCCCGCGAGTTCATCGCCGTTGTGGCTCCGCACCTGATCCCATAGGTCGACCGGGTCGCAGCCTATTCGATCGCCGCCAGCGCTTTCATTTGATTGGCAAGGATTGCTAACACCCCCGGCCCCCCTTGCGCCCGATATTCTTCCTGATATATCGTAAGATATATCATGAGCAAACAAGTCTGGGCCTTCCCGGGCGCCTTTCCCTGGGCTGGACTCGCCTTCGGCCGCCACGGGCGCTTCTTCGAAGCCGGTGAGGTCCGCCTCGCCATCCTGTCCTTGCTCGCCGAGTGCCCCAAGTACGGCTACCAGCTCATGAAGGAGATGAAGGACCGCTCCAGCGGCATGTACAGCGCCAGCGCCGGCAGCGTCTATCCCACCTTGCAGCAACTGGAAGACGAGGGCCTCATCGAAGCCGCCCAGGCCGGCGGGAAGCGGGTCTACAACCTGACCAAAGCCGGCAAGAAAGAGCTCGGGAAAGACCCCGAAATCGTCCGCCAGATCTGGGAACGCGCCGAGCGCTGCGGCGATTGGGGACAATTCAACGGGCCCGACGCCCTGATGCTCTACGGCCCGCTGGCCCAACTGATGCGAGCCAGCCTGCAAGCAGCCGGGCGAGCCAGCAGTAAAGACGTCCGCGCGATCCTCGACCGCGCGCTACACGAAATCGAACAGCTCTGAACTCGGAGGAACTGGGATGGCCATCGGCATCCGCATCGAAAATCTGCGCAAGATCTACAACACGCCACCGCCCAGCGCGGCGCGCGGAGGCGCCTTCTCCTTCTCCTGGCAGCGCCCGTCGCGCGCGGAGAAGGACAAGTCCAAAAAGAAGTTCGAACTGGTGGCCCTCGACGGCATCTCATTCGAGATCCAGCCCGGCGAAGTCTTCGGCCTGCTCGGCCCCAACGGCGCCGGCAAATCGACCACCATCGGCATCCTCACTACCCGCACCAAGCCCACCTCCGGCCACGTCTTCATCGGCGAATTCGACGTCTGGCAGGAGCAGGTGAAGGCCAAGCGCGTGATCGGCGTGGTCCCCCAGCGGCCCAATCTGGATTTCGCCCTCACCGCGCGCGAAGTGTTGTTATTCCACGGAGCGTATTTCGGCCAGAGCGCCCGCGAGCGCGAGCGCCGTACCAACGAGCTGCTCGAAACTTTCAAACTCACCGATCGCGCCGACCACATGGTCCGCACGTTTTCGGGCGGCATGATGCAGCGCCTCTCCATCGCGCGCGCCATGATGCACGATCCCGAAGTGCTGTTCCTCGACGAGCCCTCCGCCGGCCTCGATCCGCAAACGCGCCTGCTGCTTTGGGAGACCATTCGCGCCTATCACCAGCGCGGCAAAACCATCGTCCTCACCACGCACTACATGGACGAAGCCGACGCGCTCTCGGGCCGCCTCGCCATCATCGACCACGGCCGAATCATCGCGCAGGGCACGCCGCAAGATTTGAAATCGGCCATTCCTGGCGGCTACCTGCTGCGCCTCCGCCTCGATAGCGTGCCGGACGGGCTGCTGGCCGAATTCGAGAAGCTGCCCGGCGTCAGCGAAGTGCGCGCGGCGGACCACACCGCAGCCGACCTCTATGCCGACCGAGGCGGTCCGCTGATCGCCGCCATCGTCAATGCGACACAAGCCGCGGGCGTCGAACTGCGCGACGTCCACATTGAGGAGCCTAGCCTCGAAACACTGTTCCTGCATCACACCGGAAGGAGTTTGCGCGATTGAACTGGAAAACGTTTTACGCCCTCCTGTCGCGCGACGGCCAAGTGGCCCGGCGCAACCTGATCCCTACCCTGGTGCAGAACCTGCTCCAGCCGCTGCTTCTGACTTTCGTATTCGGCCGCGTCCTCACCACGAGCGGGATGATGCCGGTGGCGTATAAGAGCATGCTGTTGCCGGGCATCATGGCCATCAGCATGGTGCTGGGCGGAGTCCAGGCGGTGGCTATGCCGCTGATCGCCGAGTTTCAGTTCACGCGCGAAATCGAAGACCGCCTGCTGGCGCCCATGGAGACCGGCTGGCTGGCCGTCGAGAAGGTGGTCGCCGGCATGATCCAGGCGCTGGTGGCCGGCCTGGTCGTGATTCCCGCGGGATGGCTGACCCTGGGATCGGGTGTTACGATCAGCTTCGCGCACCCGCTCGAATTCGCATTAATGTGCCTGCTGGTGGCCGGATTCGCCTCGGCGGGCGGCCTGCTGCTCGGCTGTAGCGTGGGCCAGACGCAGATCGGCCTGATGTTCAGCCTGGTGCTGGCCCCTATGATGATGTTCGGCTGCGCGTACTATCCGTGGTCCGCGCTCAAGGCATTCCCGGGCCTCCAATACGCGGTGCTGATCAACCCGCTGGTCTACGCCAGCGAAGGACTGCGCGGCGTCCTCGCGCCCCAGGTCCCGCACATGAACCAGTTCGTGGTCTTCGGCGCGCTCGCAGTGATCGACGTAATCCTGATGGTCGGCGGCCTCAAGAAGTTCGCGAGCAAAGCGGTAAGCTGATGCCGTGTGGGGCAGGCGTCCACGCCTGCAGCGGGTCTCCAGACCCGCTTTCGGTCCTCTGCAAAGCGGTAAGCTGAGTCATGTCGACAACCGCCAGGTCGTCTCGCGTGCCACGGGCCGGGCTGTTAGCAGTGGTGACAAGTTATGACCGCACCGCCGAACCCGATCTGCGCACCAAGAGGCTTAAGGCTAAATACCATCACGTTGTCCCGCTGGGATGGAAGACATCGCACTTGCATTACGAGTTCAGCCAGACCCGACAAGCTATCAGGGCAGAAATGCACCTCGCTAACGACCTCCCTCGCGACAAGGTGGCCCCGATCGCCGCGTTTCTCAAGACTTTCGACGGCCGGGCTGTCGCCAAAGGCGAGGCCAAGCTGAACTGGGATGGAAAGCGTGGCGCAGGGAGGGGCATCCTCGCCGCGTTCTGTCCGTTGACCAGTTCACCAGGAACGGTCGCGGCAGACCATGCGGGATCTGATTGCACTGACCAGGTCAGGTGTCTTCGAGCGCGCTGGCGAGTCTTGCTTGGGGCCGCCGGTCCCAAAAAGCAGCAGAGCAAAGCGGTAACCTGAGTCCGTGGTCCGCACCATCTTCCACCTCGACATGGACGCCTTCTTCGTCTCAGTGGAAGAGCTGTTCGACCCCACCCTCAAGGGCAAACCTGTAGTCGTAGGCGGCCGGCCCAACGAGCGCGGCGTGGTCTCCGCCGCCTCCTACGCCGCCCGCAAGTTCGGCGTCCACTCCGCCATGCCCCTGCGCACCGCCTGCAAAGCCTGCCCGCAGGCCATCTTCCTGGACGGCCATCCCGAGCGCTACCGCGAGTACTCCGAGAAAGTCTTCGACGTGCTGAACACCTTCTCTCCCCGCGTCGAAATGGCGTCCATCGACGAAGCCTACCTCGAGATGACCGGCACCGAGCGCCTGCACGGCCCGCCCATCCGCGCCGCTCACCTCCTCCACCAGCGCGTCAAGGAAAGGACCGCCCTCAACTGCTCCATCGGCATCTCCACTGCCCGCATGGTAGCCAAAGTAGCTTCCGACCAGGCCAAGCCCAACGGCGTCCTCTGGATCGTGCCGGGCGCCGAGGCCGCGTTCCTGGCGCCCCTCGACGTGCGGCGGATCCCGGGCGTCGGCAAGGTCACCGAATCGCACCTGCACACCCTGGGCATCCGCAAAGTCGGCGACCTGGCCCGCCTCGACGAAGCTTTCCTCGAAGAGAAATTCGGTAAGTGGGGCCTGGCGATGGCCGGCAAATCGAAGGGCATGGACGCGGGCGGCTGGTTCGACACCGAGGTCGGCGAAGAGGAGGACCCCAAGTCGATCAGCCACGAGCACACCTTCGACGTGGATACCGCCGACGCCGGCATCCTCGAAGCGACGCTCGCCCGCCTCTCCGTGATGGTGGGCCGCCGCCTGCGCGAGCACAGCCTCTACACCCGCACCGTCCAGCTCAAACTGCGCTACAAGGATTTCACAACGCTCACCCGCGCCCACACCCTCGACCACGCCACGGACCTTGACACCGAACTGCTCGACACGGCGCGCCTGCTCTTCCGCAAGAACTGGAAGCCGGGCGCGGAGGTGCGCCTGCTGGGCGTGCACGCCGGCTCGCTCGTCGCGAATGAAGGCCAGATGAGCCTGCTCGAATCCGAGAAGTCCGGCCGGTGGCACAAAGCCCTCGAAGCCGCGGACCGTCTTCGCGACAAGTTCGGCGAATCGGCGGTCTCCCTCGGCGGCGCCGTCCGCGGCCTCTACCGCGAGCGCGTGCACGAAAACCCCGCCAGCCTGCCCGGGAAACGCAAGCGCTGAACTCGATATAATCCCCTGGAAGCGAGGTGAGCCCTTGAAACTCGATACCGATTACCTGCGCCAGCACTATGCCGAGCTCACCGACGAAGCCCTTGGCGAGATCGACCGGAACGACCTCGTTGAGCCTGCGCGCAGCTGCTACGACGAAGAGGCCGCGCGGCGGAGGCCCTGGGGCAAACCGCCGCCAGGCCCGAGCCGCCGGCTGCCCCGGTAGTGGACGAGGAAGACGACGCGGAGCCAAACGTCAGCGACGGCGCGACACCCGCATGGCTGAATGGAGCCGCGACCGTTTGCTCGTATGTCGGCGGCCAAGTCTGCGACGACTTCGCGGAGGCCCGCGACGCGGTGGAGGCCGCCGGCATCCCCTGCTACATTGACGTGTCCAAGTTGCCGCCTGAGGAGGCCGCCCCCCGACGAGACTATTTGTACCGCGTGCTCGTACCGGGCGGCCGAAACCTCGAGGCCCTCAGCGTGGTCGATGTCCGAGTGTTCAACCCGGGAATAGAGGCCGACTGGAAGACGCACCTCCAGCAACTCACGGATGCCGAACTACACGCCATCATCCCCGAAGTCATCTGCGCCGGGTTCCTGGACCGTGCCGCGCGCCTCAAACAGGCTTACGAGGATGAGGTTGCCCGCCGCGGCTAACGTGTTGGCCTGGCCCGTGGCCTGGTTGATCCGCCACCAACGCGATCGCCTGCGCGACCGGGGAACCGCTTTGACCGCGGACGCAAAGGCGCAGCTCCGCCCCTACTTCGCCGCTACGGATCTCGACCGCGTCCGAATTCTCGAGACCGATCGCCTGCCCATCCCCGACCTGCCATTTCGCCGGACGGCTCGCCGCATCGGCCTGGAGTTCCTCGATCGTAAGCAAATCGCGGCCATCACCTTCGACGACGTGATCGCCGCGCAACAGCCGCTGCGGCCGCCCCTGCTGTTCCACGAGTTGGTGCACGTCGTGCAGTTCCGCCTGCTGGGCGTCACCGCCTTCGCCCGGCTCTACACCCGAGGCTTCCTCGCCACGCGCAGCTACGCACAGATCCCGCTCGAGCGTTGCGCCCGGGATCTCGAAAGCCGCTTCGAGACCGGCCCGTCGCCTTTCAACGTGGAATCCGAGGTCGCTGCGTGGATCGAAGCGGACCGCTATAATTGCCCCTGAGGTGATCCGTTGAAAGTCGATACCGATTACTTGCGCCGGCACTACGCCGAAATCTCCGACGAAGCCCTCCGCGAGATCGACCGGACCGAGCTGGTCGAAGCCGCCCAGAAGTGCTACGACGAGGAAGTCGCCCGACGGCACTCCGAGCCCTCGCCCGTCGCCGCACCCGTGGTGCTGGACTACGTGGAAGACGAAGACGGCCCCGACTGGCTCGAAGGCGCCGCGTGCGTGTGCACTTTCGCCAATACGCCCGGGTCCGATTCGCAGGTTGACGCCGCTGAGGCTCGCGATGCGATCGAGGCCGCCGGCATCCCCTCCCACATTGCCCTGGAGGAGACCGAGGAACGGCGATCCGAATACCGCGTCCTGGTGCCGGCCTCGCGCACCCTCGAAGCGCTCAGCGTCCTCGATCGCGATGTGTTCAACGCCCGCCTCGAAGCCGAATGGACCGCGCACCTGGCCGGCCTTTCCGATTCCGACCTCCGCGCGCTCAGCCCCGACCTCATGTGCGCCGGCCTCCTCGACCGCGCCGAGCGCCTGAAAAAGGCCTACGAGGACGAGCTAGCCCGCCGCGGGTAGAAGCAGGCCGATTTCACGATGGTCGACATTGCCGGGAAGCCCTGGACAACTTCCACAGCATGAATCCATTGCAGCCATTCGGGTCCGAAAAAACAAAACGAACCCAATTTCGGGCCGCCCACCCTGCCCCACCCGGCCCGCTACCCCGGTGCCATAATGGCTCTCGGGAGCTGCCGCCGCGGACATCGCCCACCAGCGAACCCGCGTGATTGCGGTGCGCCAACGTACAGGAGGAAGAGCACGCATGGAGCCGACCACCACCATCGCCATCACGGACAGCCTCGAACAAGAGCTCAATCCGTGGCTGGCCGCTGAAGCCAGATTCGACGAGGCCGCCAACCGGTTGGGCCTCGACGAAGGCATCGCCAAGGTATTGCGCACACCAGCCAAGGAACTCACGGTTCACATCCCGGTGTCATTGGATGACGGACGCCTGGAAGTCTTCACCGGATATCGCGTCCAGCACTCCATCGCCCGCGGTCCCGCCAAGGGAGGCGTCCGCTTCGCCCCGGACGTGACCCTGGACGAGATCCGCGCGCTCGCTGCATGGATGACCTGGAAGTGCGCCGTGGTGAACATCCCCTTCGGCGGCGCCAAAGGCGGCGTGATCTGTGATCCCAAAGTGCTCTCCGATTTCGAGCTCGAGCGCATCACGCGAAGGTACACGGCCGAGATCCTGCCTCTGATCGGGCCCGAGCGCGACGTGCCCGCGCCCGACATGAACACCAACGATCAGACCATGGCCTGGATCATGGACACCTACTCCATGCACGTCGGCCGTACCGTGACCGCCGTCGTGACGGGCAAGCCGCTGGACCTGGGCGGATCGCGCGGGCGCCCCGAGGCCACGGGCCGAGGCTGCATGATCGTCGCCCGCGAGGCGCTGAAGAGGCTCGGCATCGACCCGGCCGCGGCGCGCGTGGTGATTCAGGGCTTCGGCAACGTGGGCGGAATGGCCGCCAAGCTCATGGCGCGTGCCGGATACAAGATCGTCTCCCTCATCGAGTTCGACGGCGCGGTCTACAACCCGCACGGACTCGACATCGCCGCTCTCCTGGAGCACCGCAAGGAGACCGGGTCCATCGTCGGTTTCAGCGGCGCGGAAGCCATCGACCCGGCCGAGGCCATGTTCCTCGACTGCGACGTCCTGATGCCAGCCGCCCGCGAGAACGTCGTCACCTCACAGAACGCCTCGCGCATCCGCGCCCGGATTCTGTGCGAGGGTGCCAACGGCCCCACCACTCCGGTCGCGGACGAGATGCTCGCCGCCAACCGCGTCTTCGTCATCCCGGACATTCTGGCCAACGCCGGCGGCGTCACCGTGTCCTACTTCGAATGGGTGCAGGACCGGCAGGGCTTCTTCTGGAACGAAGACCTGGTCAACCAGCGCCTCGAGGAAATCATGGTCGAGAACTTCGGCCGCGTGGTGGACTACGCGGAGAAGCATAACGTCAACAACCGCATCGCGGCGTACATGCTGGCGCTCGACCGCGTGGCCTTCGCCATCAAGCTCCGCGGCATCTACGCCTGATCGCCCGTCGTGGCGCACGCTTTAGCGTGCCGCGCCGGCACTCGTGCCGGTGCTTGGCCAATAATCTACGGCTTCGGCACGCTGGCGTCGATGAACCCGGCGACGTCGGATTTCATCTTGACCAGCGAAGGCGAATCCAGGTACACCATGTGGCCTGCCGGATCGGTGACGTAAGAGATGTTCTGCCGGTAGTCGGCGGGCAGATCCAGATGGTCCATCGAGTAGTTGACGGCGTAATAGGGAGTCGCCAGGTCGTAGTAGCCCTCGATGACCAAGACTTTCAGGTGGCGGTTCTTGACCAGCGCCTGGCGCAGGGCGGTAGCGGTATCGGGGAAGCCCTCGATGCCGGATCCCCAGTTCCATTCAAACGCATGCCCCCATGCCTCGCGGGCCATCACGTAGTAAGGCATGTCGGTCTTGTAGCCGAGCTCCCGGCGCACGTAGTCGTTGAAGACTGAGGTGAAGGGTGGCTGCACGGTGATGGTGGGATCGTAGAAGGGCGTGTCCTCGAAGCCCCGTGGATCGGGACCGGTGAAACGGCCGTCGAGGCGGCCGACGCGCAGCTTGCGATCGGCCAACAGGCGGTGCGTGAAGCCCCGGACGTCCACGCGGAGGTTGGTCTCGTCGAGGAACTCCTTGCTCAGTCCGGTGTAGCGGGCCAGACGATCGATGACGGCCTGCCGCTCCGCGGGCGTGAGCGAATCGCCCTTCGCAAGAGCGAGCGTGTAATCCTGCGAGGCCCACTGCTCCACTTCCTTGCGCAGCTGCTCCGGGTTCGCGGCGAGCTCGGGCGCGAGCTTGTGATGATATGCGGCGATCATGGCGTAGGAGGGCAAGATGAGCGGGTAGGGCAGGTCATTGGTCTTGTTCGACTCGAGCGTCTCGAAGCTCAGCACAGTCGAAAGCAGCACGATGCCGTTGAACGCGACGCCGCGCTCCGCGAGGTGGTTCGAGATGCCGGCCGCGCGCGTAGTGCCGTAGCTCTCGCCGAAAAGGAACAGCGGCGACGACCAGCGTTCGTTGCGCGTGATGTAGAGGCGGATGAATTCCCCGAAGGAGTCGATGTCTCCCTCGACGCCCCAGAACTTCTTGCCCTTGGCGACCGTGGCGGGGCGGCTGAAGCCGGTGCCGATGGCGTCCACCAGCACCAGGTCGCTCTTGTCGAGCAGCGTGCTGGCATTGTCCTCCAGCCGGTAGGGCGCGGCCGGCAGGAAGCCCTCCTTTTCGAGCACCACCTTGCGCGGGCCGAGAACGCCCATGTGGAGCCAGATGGTGGCCGAGCCCGGTCCGCCGTTGAACGCGAACGTCAGCGGCCGCTCTCCGGGACTGGCTCCATCGAGCGTGTAGGCCACGTAGAACATGAGCGCGTCCGTCGTGCCGGCGGCGTCCTTGATGGGGAGGTGCCCCACCGTGGCGGTGTAGTGAATCGTTCGGCCGCCGACCTGGACCTGGTGATGCGTGACAACGGGCGAAACTTCGGTCATGTCGAAGCGGAGTTCTTTGAGTTCCTCGGCCGCGGTGGCGTGCTCCGGATGGGGAGACGCAACCGGGTGCGGCGTCGGTGTTGGTGTGGGCGTCGCTTTTTCCTCGGGCGGTTTCTGTTGGGCGAAAGCGGCGGTTGCCAGGGCGAGGACGAGCAAGAGAGATTTCATGGGTGTTCTCTACTTCAGATTATAGGGGGCGGCCGACGGATATAGAGGCACCCTGAACGTGAAGTACGCCGAGGGCGTTTTCGTGGGCTACCGCCACTACTCGCCGGACCAGACGCATCCGCCCTCCTCGGTGAACCTGCCGCTGGGGCAGCCTTCGCCGTTGAGTAGGGCTTGTGGGGCGGACCCCCTGGTCCGCGGCCGACGCCCCCGTCGGCCTGGTCGTCGGTCCAGGGGGCCCGCGCGGACCCGGGGGGGTCCGCCCCACACTCCGATGCACAATCCCGGTTTCTGGAAACGTATGTACCGTTGCGCTAAAACGTGGGCCACGCACGAGGAGCGCTAAAATCAAACCATGTCGTTCTCCAAGATGCTGCTAGTCCGCCAGAACTTCCCTGATCGCCGTGTCGCCGATATTCCAGGCACGGTTCGCCAGGAATTGCACCAGGCGGGATTCGCCGGCAGATTGAA
The DNA here is from genome assembly GCA_963841635.1 of Bryobacterales bacterium. Classification (GTDB taxonomy): domain Bacteria; phylum Acidobacteriota; class Terriglobia; order Bryobacterales; family Bryobacteraceae; genus DASWZN01. The sequence continues at coordinate 2,690,995 of CAWJDO010000002.1, read as the reverse complement.
GCCGGGCGCGCGCGTGGCGATCGGCGTCGGCAGTCGCGGCATCGCGAACATCGCCACCATAGTGCGGTCCGTGATCGATTACTGGAAAGACGCCGGAATGCAGCCGTTCCTGTTCCCGGCCATGGGGAGCCACGGCGCGGCCACGGCGGAAGGCCAGGCGGACGTGCTGGCCCACTACGGCATCCACGCAGCGGCGATGGGCTGCCCGGTCATCAGCTCGATCGACGTGGTTCCGCTGGGGCGGACGCAGGAAGGCATCGAGACCTTCATGGACCGGAACGCCTTCGAGAGCGATGGCGTGATGCTGGTGGGCCGCGTGAAGTGGCACACCGACTTTTCGGGGAAGATCGAGAGCGGCCTGTACAAAATGATGGCGATCGGCCTGGGCAAGTTCGCGGGCGCGCAGCGGTACCACACCCACGCCTATCGCATGGGCCTGGAGCAGGTGATCCGCAGCGTGGGGCGGCAGGTGCTGACCTCCGGAAAGATCCTGGGGGGCCTCGCGATCCTGGAAGACGCCAACCACAACACGGCTAGGCTCGAGGCGGTGCCGGTCGAGAACATGGAGCGGCGCGAGGAAGAACTGCAGGCGCTGGCGAAGTCGTGGATGGGGCGGATTCCGGTCAAGCAGCTCGACATCCTGATCGTGGACGAGATCGGCAAAAACATCAGCGGCGCGGGGATGGACACCAAGGTGATCAACCGCTCGATCCAGTGCCACTACAATCCGTGGCCGGAGCTGGCGCGCATCGAGCGGATCTTCGCGCGGGACCTGAGCGCGCTGACCTACAACAACGGCGTGGGTCTGGGGATGGCCGACGTGGTGACGGACCGGCTGGTCAACCGCATCGACTGGCAGCCGACCCACATCAACTCGCTGACGGCTTCGACGCCCTCGGCGATCCGCACTCCGATTCACTTCGCGACGGACCGCGAGTGCCTGGAAAAAATCGCGCCGACGGTGGGCCGGTTCGACCAGGCGGAGGTCACGATCGGCTGGATCCGGAACACGATGGAACTCGGCACGATCGCGTTCAGCGAGACCCTGTGGCCGGAGCTGAAACAAAATCCGGCGCTGGAAAAAGTGGGCGAGCCGCGTGCACTGGAGTTCGACCAGGAAGGCAACCTGGTCAGTTGGCTGCTCCAGCCCGCTGAGCCCGCCCCGATCCACTAAGTGGAAGGGAACCCAGAAGGGGCACCCCGCGTGCTGGCCTTAAGATGCCGCGTTGGCCAGCAACGACTGAATCTTGCTGAAAACCGTGCTGATGCTGGTCGAGATATTAGGCATAATCGCGCCAGCGGCCACAGCTACGAACCCGGCCATCAAGGCGTACTCGATGAGATCTTGGGCCTGGTCGTCAATCCAAAACGTCGATAACACTTGTTTCATGCGCTCTCCTTCTCGCGCCCAGCGGTGGCCTGACGTACTGACAGTAACAGTCACGGATCAAAAGAAAAATCGAGAGGAAAGCTTAGATTGGCGGAGGAAATGAGCTCACGGGGTGGATCAGTAGCCGGCTGCGTTGGCCAGCAGAGATTCGATCTTGTTGAACAACGTCACCAGCGCGGTCGATACGTTGGGCATCAGGGCTCCGCCCGCGATGGCTACCAGGCCGGCCATCAGTGCATACTCGATGACGTCCTGGGCCTGGTCTCCCTGGCAGAAGGTCCAAAGCAGTCGCTTCATCCGCTCTCCTTCGCGCGCCCGGCGTGGCCTGACAGTACGAAGCTAACAGCGCACGGGCCGTTGCAGAATTGGCGACAAAACCTAGCGCGGCGAAAGAAAACGCCTGGGTGTGGCTAGGACAAAATACCCATGCGGCGCGCGACGCGGGTCAGAATAGCGATGGCGCGGTCGAGTTGATCGCGGGTGTGGGTGGCCGTGACGATGGTGCGGATGCGCGCCCTGCCCTTCGGGCACCGTGGGGAAGCCGATGCCGGTCGCAGAACAGCCCTTCTTCGAACAGGGCCGCCGAGAACTCGTGCGCCGCTTTCGCCTCGCCCACCATGATGGGCGTGATGGGAGTCTCGCTCGCGCCGGTGTCGAAGCCGGCTGCCGCCAGCGCGGCCTTGAAGTAGCGCGTGTTGTCCCAGAGGCGCTCGATGCGCTCGGGCTCCCGTTCGAGAATGTCGAAAGCGGCCAGGCAGGAGGCGGCCACCGACGGGCGGATGCGAGGTCGAGAACAGAAACGGCCGCGCGCGGTGGTAGAGATAATCGATGAGGTCGCGGCTGCCGCAGACGTAACCGCCCAACACGCCGATCGCTTTCGAGAGCGTGCCCGACCTGGATGTCCACGCGGCCGTGCAGGCCGAAGTGATCGACGGTGCCGCGGCCGTTGCGGCCGAGCACGCCGGAGGAATGCGCGTCGTCGATCATCATGATGGCGCCGTGGCGGCGCGGCGGCCTCGACCAGAGCGGGCAGTGGCGCGATGTCGCCATCCATGGAGAATACGCCGTCGGTGATGAGCAGTTTGCGGCCGGGCTGGGCTTCGAGCTCGCCCAGGATGCGGTCCGGCTGCGGCGGCGTCCTTGTGCGGGAAAGACGTGGATCTTCGCCTGCGACAGACGGCAGCCGTCGATGATGCTGGCGTGGTTCAGCGCGTCGGAAATGATGTGGTCATCGGGCGTGAGAATGGCGGCAACGGTGCCCGCGTTGGCGGCGAAGCCCGACTGGAAGACGACGCACGCCTCCACCTTCTTGAACGCGGCGATGCGGCGCTCGAGCTCCATGTGGATGCTCATGGTGCCGGCGATTGTGCGGACGGCGCCCGAGCCCGCGCCGTAACGCCGCGCGGCATCGATGGCGGCCTCGACCAGGGCCGGATGGTTGGCCAGGCCGAGGTAGTTGTTCGACGCCAGGTTGATGACCTCTTTGCCGTCGAAGCGGGACACCGGCTCGCAGGCGCTCTCGAGCTCGCGCAAGCGCTGATGCGTGCCCGCCTGACGCCAGGATTCGATCTCGTCGCTGAGATAAGCCAGGGGGGAATGGGGCTTCGGTTGTTCCACGCGTTCATTGTACGGAAAACGCTCGTCGCTCGTTGCCCGTCGCCCGTCGCTTGGTAAGATCGAAGACATCCATATGCTCAGAGCTCTCAGGAGGACCGTCTACGTCGTCCTGGCGCTGATGGTGCTTTTAGCGGCCGTGGTTGTTTCGCTCGTGCGTTTCGACATTCCCGTGGAGCGGCTGCGGGCGAAGTACGCCACGCCGCCTTCGAAGTTCGCGGAGGTCGGGGGGCTCGCGGTTCACTACCGCGACGAGGGGCAGGGTTCGCCGGTGGTCCTGCTGCACGGCGCTGCGTCATCTCTTTTCACTTGGGATGCGTGGGCAGCGGATCTCGCGAAGGACCATCGCGTCATCCGTTACGACTTGCCCGGCTTCGGGCTCACCGGGCCCAACGCCACGAAGGACTACAGCATGGCCTGGCACGTCCGGTTCCTACAGGAGTTTCTGGACAAGCTGAACCTGCCGGCCTGCGCGCTGGCGGGCAATTCGTTTGGCGGGCGCATCGCGTGGGAATTCACTCACGCGCATCCGGAGCGGGTGAAGAAGCTCATTCTCGTCGATGCCAGCGGCTACCCTGCCCCCGAACGCAGAATTCTGGCCATGCGCCTGGCGAGGATGCCGGTGATCGGCCCGATTCTCGGCCACGTTACGCCGCGATTCTTCGTTGCCATGACGGTCCGGCAGACTTACGGCGATCCGAGCCGCGTCTCCGACGCGGTGGTGGACCGCTACTACGACCTGATCCTGAGAGCGGGCAATCGCGAGGCCTTCGGGATTCTCAACCGCACGCCCACGCCGGATCCGAGCGCCAAGCTCCAGCCGATCGAGGTCCCGACCCTGATCCTGTGGGGCTCCGAAGACCGGGCCGTTCCGGTATCCTTCGCCGAACGGTTCCACCACGACATTCGCCACTCGAGGGTGATCGTCTACCGCGGCGTGGGGCACATTCCTATGGAAGAGATCCCGGTCGAGACCGTACGGGACGCGCGGGCGTTTCTGGCGGAGCCTTGAACATCTCGAAGGCTGCTTGCGGTTTCCCGCTGACGAGCTCGCCCACGGTCTCCACGCCAAACAGATCCATCAGGCGCTCCGGCAGAAACTCGCGGTGCTCCCAGCGGCCACGACGAAGACGATAGACGTAGGCCACCGCCAGGGGCTCGACTTGACTGGCCGTCTTCTCCCCGAAGCCGCCAGCGTCATAACGAACGACGAAGCCGAAGACCTTGGCGGCCTCATTGACGGCCACCTGGCCCACCAGTTCCGTGTTGAAGCCGCGCGCACGGCCGGAAAAAGCGGCTTGAAGCGCACCGGCAAACTGCTGGCGAAGGGCGTCCTGCACGGGAGGGTAGACCGCCGTGAGCAGATCGCGCCGGAGGTCATAGACGTCGATCTCGGTGGGATGCGCCCCGCCTCGCTGCACGACGGTGTAGTCGGCTCCCACCCAGCCGAGCGGCCGGCCGGAGACAGCGGTTCTCAAGGCGAGTTGCGCCGAGAGAACCAGCATGCATCCAGGCAGGGAGTTTCCGTTCGTGGCGATGTGGATGACGCCGTGGCGTTCGCCGATCGCCAGCACGGGCAACAGGCAAGGAATGATCTCGTCGAAACTCAACCGGGCGGACGCCTTCGCGAACTCGGCTCGCCGAAGTTCGCGAGTCGCCGGGTTATATCGGATGACATGGAGCGGACCAAGGCTGATGGAGCCGCGGACAGGGGCAAGCGGGTCAGGCGACAGGTCGACGGCGTAGTACGCGAGAAGGAACGGCTCCTCATCGTTTGAAGCGGCCCAGCCGGAGATCGGTCCCGCCAAGTCCGAGTCGGAGAACTGGGTGGTGGGAACGTGCCGGGAACGGAGGACTGTCCCTAACGTCTCAGCGCTGCCAACTGGGGAGAGCGCAACCGCCAGGAGCAGCACCGCGGATGTGCGGGTCACAAGAACCTCCAACATGTGATGGTAGTTCATCCATAGAATAGAGGCAGGGCCTGGAGGGGTGCCGCAGCGCTGGCTTGGCCGCTCGCTGACGCGCGCGGTTCGGTGCTGAACGGGGTGGAGACTTATGGCTGAGATCACGACGCTGTTCTTCGACGTCGGCGGGGTGCTGCTGAGCAATGGTTGGGACCATGGCGAGAGAAGCCGCGCCGTGGAGCGATTCGGGCTCGAGGCGGAGGAGTTCGAAGCCCGGCACGCGCGCCTGTTTCCGGCGTTTGAGCGCAACGAGGTCGGCATCGACGAGTACCTGCGCGAGGCCGTCTTCTACCGCCCGCGACCGTTCTCCCCGGATGAGTTCCGGCGGTTCATGCACGCCCAGACGCGACCCTTCCCGGAGTCGCTCGCGATCACGGAAGGACTGGCTCGTACGCGCCGGTACCTGATGGCCACGGTGAACAACGAAGCGCTCGATCTGAACGTGTATCGCATCCGCCAGTTCGGGCTGCGCAAGCACTTCTCGGCGTTCTACAGCTCGTGCTTTCTCGGGATCCGCAAGCCTGCGTCCGCCATCTTCGAGCGGGCTCTGGAGTTCACGCAACGGGACGCGGCCGAGTGCATCATGATCGACGACCGGCCGGAAAACCTGGAAGCACCGGCGGCGCTGGGGATGCGTACGATCCGGTTTCAGTCCGCGGCACAGCTCAGCGAGGACCTGGAGCGCGAAGGCGTGAACTGTACACTTTCCCGAGGTGCTTGATTCGCGGCTCCGGGGCCGGTATACTGGGTGGTTCGATGTCTCTTTTCGACGCCAAGTCGTTTACTTACTGGTACTGGGGCTTTACCCTGTCCGGGTAGAGTGGCGTTGGTTCGAGACGCGAAGCTAACGAAAACCAACCCACTCGAGAGAGTGGGTTTTTTGTTTCTGGGGGGAGGAGCGCAGCCATGATCATCTCGATGAGACAGCACGCGAGCAAAGAGGAAGTCGATGCCGTGTGCGAGCGGATTCAGGAGTTCGGGTACAAAGTCCACACCATCCACGGCGAGGAACGGGTTGTGATCGGCGCGGTGGGAGTGGGCGATGTCACCGAATGCCTGGAGCACCTGCAAGCCATGCCGGGGGTCGAGAATGCCGTACGCATCTCGGCGCCTTACAAGTTCGTCAGCAGGGAATTTCAGCCGGAGCGCAGCCGGGTGAGGGTGAACGGAGCCGTGGTGGGAGCGGGCGAGTTCATCGTGATGGCGGGCCCGTGCTCGGTGGAAACCGAGGAACAGATCATGGAGACGGCCGAAGCCGTGAAGCGCGCGGGCGGGCGAATCCTCAGGGGCGGAGCGTTCAAGCCGCGCACCTCTCCCTACGACTTCCAGGGCCTGGAGGAAGAAGGTCTGAAGCTGCTGCGGAAGGCGAAGGAGGCCACCGGCCTCGACATCGTCACCGAGATCATGAGCGACCGCGACGTGGAGCTGGTTTCCGAATACGCCGACATTCTGCAGATCGGCGCGCGCAACATGCAGAACTTCGCGCTGCTGAAGAGCCTGGGCCGCTCGACGCGACCGATCCTGCTCAAGCGAGGGCTGAGCTCGACCATCAAGGAGTTGCTGATGTCGGCCGAGTACATCCTGGCGCACGGGAATCCGAACGTGATCCTGTGCGAACGCGGTATTCGCACCTTCGAGACGGCCACGCGCAACACGTGCGACATCGCGGCCGTGCCGGTGCTGAACGAACTGACGCACCTGCCGGTGATCCTGGACCCCAGCCACGCGACGGGCAAGCGCAGCCTGGTGCCGGCGCTGGCGCGCGCGGCGGTGGCGATCGGCGCCGATGGTCTCATGGTGGAGGTGCACCCCCACCCCGAGAAGGCGGTCAGTGACGGGGCTCAGTCGCTCACCATCCCGCAGTTTGAGGCCATGATGAAGTCGCTCGAGCCGTACCTGGCGATCTGGAAGGAAGCGCGGAGCGCGGATTTGGCGGGAGTGGCGGCGAGCTAGGAAACAGGCGTCGCCAGGAGTGGCGACGCGGCACGCAAGAGTGCGTGCGCCACGGCTTACGTGTATCTTCGTAATGTGAAGTTGCGACTGTTGCTGGTAGTGGTGTGCGCCGCGATCATGGCCGGCGGCGTGGTGCTCTACAGAAGCTGGTCCGTTTCTCAGAGTGCGCTGCTGCGCCGGCTGCCGTCGGACGGCGCCGTGATCGTCTCCATCGATTTCGGAGAGCTGCGGCGGGCCGGGGTCCTGAGAATCTTCGGCGGGTCGAAGGTCACCGAGGAGCCCGAGTATCGCGCGTTCGTCCAGCAGACGGGCTTCGACTACCTCAACGACCTGGATCGTGCCTTGATCTCGTTCCATCCCTCCGGCACGTACTTTCTCCTGCGCGGCCGGTTCGACTGGAAGGCGCTGGAGCAATACGCCGTTCGCGAGGGCGGCAACTGCCGCGATTCGTTCTGCCGGGTCGCCGGAAGCGTGGCCGCACGGAGGATTTCCTTCTTCGCACTGCGCAAGAACGTCATGGCGCTCGCGGTCGGCGCGGACGCGTCGGCGGCGGTGAGGCTGCGAACCGTCGGGCCGCGGCTCGCGGAGATCCCGGGCGATCCGGTGTGGTCGCTGATCCCGATCACGGCGCTCAAGCAGAACGGCAGCATGCCCGCGGGCGCGACGGCGCTGGCGCAGGCATTGGACGGCGCGCGGAACGTCGTGCTGGCGGCCACCCCGGAGGGCGCGCGAGTGGCGGTCCGGCTCGACGCCACCTGTGGCAGCGCTGCCCAGGCCACCGCTCTGGCGACCCGGCTGCGGGACATCACGGCACACCTGCGGGACGCGATGGCCACGCCCGATCCGAAGGATCTCAGCGGCGTGCTGGCCGCCGGCGCCTTCGAGCAGAAGGACGTCCACGTTCTTGGGCGCTGGCCGGTGGAGCGGGAATTCCTGGAATCGCTGGCCGGGGGTGCGCTGTGAGCGGACTCCTTTGCTACGGCAACATGGTGATGGACATCCTGGTCCAGCCGGTGGACCGCATCGCGTGGAACACCACCACCTGGGTGGATGCCGTCGAGCAGCACATGGGCGGCAATGGCGCGAACACTTCTTATGCGGCGGCCGTTTGCGGCGCGACGGTGCGCCTGGTGAGCGTGGCGGGGCGGGACGCATTCGGCGACCGGCTGCTGAGCGAGCTGGCCGGCGCGGGCGTCGATGTGGCGCACGTGCGCAGGACCGACGGCCCGACGGCCGCCACGGTGGCGCTGGTGAATTCGGCGGGCGACCGTCTCTTCCTGCACCGCATCGGCGAGGGGGCCGAGGCGTTCGATCCCCCGGAGAGCGATTCCGCGGTCTCGGAAGGCATGTCGCGCTTCCACCTGGCGAACCTGTTTTCGCTGCCCGGGTTGCGGCGGCGCGGGAGCGAGATCCTGCGCGGCGCACGCGGGGCCGGCCTGACCACTTCCGTCGATACGGGATGGGACTCCCAGGACCGGTGGATCGAGGACCTGGCGCCGTGCCTTCCCTGGACCGATCTGCTTTTCGTCAACCAGGATGAGGCGCAGCGGCTGGGCGCCGCGCCCGACATACGCGACGCGGCCCGCCGGCTGCGAGAAGCCGGAGCGCGGACCGTGGTGGTGAAGCTGGGCGCGCAGGGCTCCGCTGTTTTCGGCGCGGAAGGCGAGCTGCGCAGTCCGGCGTTCGACGTTGCGGTGGTCGATACGACGGGCGCCGGCGATTGCTTCGCGGGGGCTTTCCTGGCCGCGCTCGAACGCGGGTCCCCCCTGGCTGAAGCGGCGCGCTTCGGAAACGCGGCTGCGGCGCTGTCGGTCCAGCGCCTGGGCGCGACGGCGGGGCTGCGCTCCTGGGACGAAACGCGCGCGTGGATGGAAACCGCTCTGGTGCGTTCCGCGGAATGAGGGGATGGGACGGTCCGCGGTGCCGGGGTGGCCGGTAACGGTTCGGCCGGGGCGTGCGTTATAAGAGAAGGGGGATGAAATGAAATCCGTCCAGGTCGGGATCCTTATAGCGCTGTTGGTTTGCGCCGTTCTTTTGTTCAAGATCTACAACGCGCGGCAGGCGGCTCCGGCGGCGGCGCCGGTGGCGACGGCGGCGGCCACAGCGGTGGCAACGGCGACGCCGGAGGCAACGCCAGCGGCGACTCCTGCCGCGGTGGCTTTGGCTCCGGTGCCCGCGGCGCCTGCGGTCGAGTCGCGACGGAAACCGGGGCCCAGCCGTAGAGAGCGAGAGCGGCACGAGCAGGTTGCCGAGAACCGGGAGCCAGTGGCCGATCCTATGCCATCCCCGATGCAGGCGCCGGCGCAGGCGACACCGGTCCCTCCGCCCGATCCAACACCCCCGCCTCGTCCGGCGGTGGTGCTCAATCCGCCGCCAGAGGCGCAGACGGCACCACCCGAGCCACGCCAGCCTCACAACGCTACGATTCCCGCGGGTGCGCTCATCACGGTTCGCCTCGCCGACTCGTTGAGCAGCAGCAAGAATCATGCCGGAGACGCGTTCTCCGCCACCCTGGATCAGCCGCTGGTGGTTGACGGTTTCGCGGTCGCGGAGCGCGGCGCGCACATCGAGGGACGAGTGATCGACACGGGGCAGAACGGCAAGAACCTGGCGCTGCAGCTCATCAAGCTTCACACCTCCGACGGCCAGGACGTGCCGATTACCACGGAGCGGGTCACGCGCGAAGGCTCCGCGGATAGCGGCAAGCAGACAGGCGAGAAAGTAGGGGCCGGGGCCGTGATCGGCGCAGTGATCGGAGCGATCGCGGGAGGCGGAAAGGGCGCCGCGATCGGCGCGGGCGCGGGCGGGGCCGCGGGCGGCGGAGTGGCAGCCGCTACGCATCGCAAGCCGGCCGAACTTCCGGTGGAGACCCGCCTGACTTTCCGGCTGGCCCAGCCGGTGAAGCTTACGGAGCGCATCGAATAGGTCCATGCCCGATCAACTTTGTCTTTCCCTCTGGCTGCGCGAGTTCGACGAGCAGACGATGCTCGAACGGTTCGGGGAACTGCTGCGCCTGTTCCCGTTTTCGGCTCTGCGGCCCGGCATCATCGCGCTCCGGATCTACGCCATCGAGTTCACGGAGCCCGGGGTGTTGGAACAAATGTTCTCGGGCGACGTGGATGTAGAGACGGTGATCGAACTCGCGGAGGAGTTTCCGGAGCCGGATTGCGCCTACCTGGTAGAGGGCTGGTGGGATCTCTGGCGCCTGGATGCGGACGGCAACTGGAAACTGTCACCGTCGCCCGTGGCGCTGACGTGCTTCGGACCCGCGTTCGAAAACGACATGGGAGAGCACGTGCGGCTGGAGTTGGGCGCGGAGGAACGCTTTATGCCGATGCCGGGCGTGGCGCAGAGCGGCCGTAAGGCGCACTCCAATCTGCAGAGCATCGTGCGGCTGTCGCGCGAGATCGAGGAGAGGGCGCCGCTCGAGCGGCAGAGCCTGTGGTCGGAATCGGGCGAGGACTTCGCCGAGCGCCTCATGGAGTTGGCGGACGAGGCCGAGTAGGGGCGGCCCCCCGGGTCCGCTCCCTCACGGTCGCGGTTCGGTGCTGGCGCTACTCGGTGCTGACGCTACTGCTGGCGTCGCGGTCGGCCAGGAGGCGACCGATGCAATCGGCCAGCATGCGAGGCGTGAACGGCTTCTGAAGGAATCCGATCTGGCGCTGGTAGACCGCGGGCAAGGTCGACATGTCGAAGGGATAGCCGCTGCAAACCAGGATGCAGGCGCGGGGGTTCAAGCGGAGCATACGCGCGAGCAATTCGGCGCCGGACATCTCGGGCAGGGTGATATCGGCCAGCACCAGGGTGAAGGAAGTCGGGTCCTGCTCGAACAGCTCCCACGCTTCGAGGCCGGAGCGGCAGGCCACCACGGAATGACCCAGGCGGCGGAGGTACTGCTCCATGACGACCAGCAGCGACTGCTCGTCATCGACCACCAGGATGTGTTCTTGGCTGCTCGGAATCAAGTCAGGTCACCATATCGACACGGGGACGCGGCCGGGACGCCAGGAGATCCCCAAAGTGGCATAGTAAGAGTCCTGCTGCACGGATTTGGCAAAGAAATAGTGACGCCAGTCAACGCGGCCGACCCACGAGAATCCGCCGCGCAGGGGGACGACGAAGCCGCCGCTGGCGCCAAGGGCGTGATAGCCGGCCTTCGGATCTCCGAAGGGCACGAACCGGTAGTAGCCGCCGCCGACGTTCAGGTTCACGCGCCGCAGGCCGGAGTAGTTGTACGTCGAACCGCCGTGCTCATAAGTGGACGCCCCGTACAGGCCGCCCGCACCCAGCACCGTGTGGTCGAAGCCCGCCGCCCAGGTGGCGTGACGGAACGTCCGCGTGAGGTGCGCCGACTCAGTCGGCGTGTAGGAGACGGAGTAGGTTTGTATATAGATATAGGGAATACCCAAGAGCTCGGCGAGAGCAGGATCCAGAACTTCGCCGAGAACCTCGATGCGTGAAAAGCCGCCGGCAAGGGCGATTTCCCAGTTGCGCCCCACGCGCACCGCGTAGTTCAGATTGAAGGTGTGGATGTCCGTCGTGCCATATCGGCCCGCGTATTCGAAGTTGGTGAAATCGTAGCCGACGGAGATGGTCTGATATCGGGTCAGGCGGTATGCGATATCGCCGCTGGCGACCCAACCATCGGAACCGACCGTTTGCCCCGGCAGTTTCTGACGGGTGATGATTCCGCTTCCCCCGGCGCTGACGGACAGGCGGGCGTTGATCTGGTACGCCAGACGCGCACCACCGACTGAGGCGAGGGTGGGCGTCGAGCTAAGGCTGCTGCCGGAAATCGCACTGTAGAGCGGGTTACCGCCAAGCCCCTGACCACCGTAGAGAGTGCCAATCGGGAGGGCGTAGAAGTTCCGGACGTCTGACAGATCCTCGGTCAGGGAGAGCGAGAGATGCGGGGTCACTTGTTGTTTGATGGCGATGTCCAGAATGTTGTCGAAACCGTTTCGTCCCCTGTTCGGGACGTAGTTCCGGTAGGAGCCGTGGTAATCCAGGTCCAGTTCACCGTGTGACCAGTGGTGGTCGCCCATGACACCATAGGTGCCCATGACACCGTAGGCAGGGCCGAGGTTGAACCCCCCGATGTTGTTGCTGTCGTAAAGTCCCGTTACCCCAAGGAAGGGGCGTATGGGAGGGAGGTCAGCCCCGCGAAGCACGCTGGGATTGTCACCCCGGCTCAAAAGAGAAGGGCCGCCATACGGCTGCTGGGCCGTGCTCTGGTCCTGGGAGGACGCGCCTTGATCCTGGGGGGCCGCGGCCGGAGCGTCCTGGGCGAACGCCGAGGCGCCTGTGAGGAAAACCATGGCAACGACTGCAAGCTTCACGCTACCGTCCTTCCACACCGCGCGAGTCTCAACCGCAAACCCTTCGGTGGCTATCAACTGGCGAGCAAGCCGCCATCGGGCATCCGGGTCATTGTATCATTCCGTCTGATGAGATTTCACACTGAATACCTTACTTTCAACACCAAGAAGCAGCGCGAGTACATCAACATCACCCCCCAGGTGGAGAGCGCGCTGGCCAAGAGCGGCATCCGCGACGGCATGATTCTGGTATCGGCCATGCACATCACAGCCGGCGTGTGGGTCAACGATGCCGAGGACGGCCTGCTGGCGGATATCGACGAATGGCTCGAGAAACTGGCGCCCTTCCGGGCTGACTACCAACACCACCAAACCGGAGAGACCAACGGCGACTCGCACCTGAAAAGCCTGCTGGTGCACCACGAGGTGATTGTTCCAGTGACGGCCGGCCGGCTCGATTTCGGCCCGTGGCAGCAGGTCTACTACGCGGAGTTCGACGGGCGGCGTCCGAAGCGGGTGATCGTAAAGGTCATGGGGGAGTGAGGCCGTCGAAAGGAAACCGGCGGCGGAGGCATCACGTCTGAGAGGCAAGCTCATGAACAGAATCCTGTTGTGCGCCACGATGTTCGCGGCCGGCGCGCTCGGCGCCGCGCTGCCGGTTCAGGAAGTGATCCTGTACAAGAACGGCATCGGCTATTTCGTCCGCAGCGGCGAGGTCAAGGCCGGGGAGACGGCGCGGCTGGAGTTCAAAGCGGCCGCGATGAACGACGTACTGAAGTCGCTGGTGATCTTCGAGGACGGCGGCGCCCAGATCTCCGGTCTGCGCTACGACGCGAGCGAGCCGCTGGCGATGAAGCTGGCGGACATCCCGTTCCTGCTGGGCGACCACCAGCCGCTGAGCGCGCTGCTCGATCAGCTGAAGGGCGCGCGTGTGGAGCTGAAGACCGGACCGGAAACGCTGGCCGGTTCCGTGGTGGGCGCGCGGGAGATAGAGACGGCCGAGAATCAACCGCAGCGCCAGGAGGTGACGCTGCTGCTCGATTCGGGCGAGCTGCGGACGGTGGACCTGGGCGGCGTCACGGCGATGCGTTTCAGCGACCCGGTGGTGCAGGGCCAGCTCGTGACCTACCTCGCCCGCGTGGCGGCCGGGCGATCGAAGGAGAAGCGCGGCGTGACCGTGGATTCGACGAGCGACCGGGCGCGGCGGCTGACGGCGAGCTACGTGGTCCCGGCACCGGTGTGGAAGTCGAGCTACCGGCTGGCGTTCACGGGTGCGGCCGAGCCGATGCTCGAAGGCTGGGCGATTGTGGACAACACGACCGGCGAGGATTGGGCGAAGGTGCGGCTGGCGCTGGTATCGGGGCGGCCGGTTTCGTTCATCACCAATCTGTACGAGCCGCGGATGGTGGCGCGGCAGACGGCCGAGTTGCCGGAGGAGGAGGCGGAGGCTCCCGAGTTGTATGGCGGAGCGCTGCTCTATATGCCGGGCGCGGGGCTGACGATGTATGAGCAGAATGGCCTGGTGAGCCAGCACGATCGCGGAGCGCCTGCGGCGCCACCACCACCACCGCCGGTAATGAAGCAGGCAACACGGGACTCTCTGGCGGCGTCGCTCGCCGCCGAGGCCAGCACGGTGGCAACTCCGGCGGAAGCCGTCGAGCGCGGCGAGCTGTTCGAGTATCGCTTCGATGCGCCGGTCACGGTGCGTAACGGCGAATCGGCCATGCTGCCCTTCCTGCAACAGAAGATCACGGCGCGCAAGCTGCTCGTCTTCAGCACCGCGGCTTCCGAGTTTCCGCGCAACGCCGTCGAGCTGAGCAACGACACCGGCAAAACGCTCGACGGCGGGCCGATCACCGTGTTCGACGGCAACACGTACGGCGGGGAGGCGTTGATGGAGACGGTGAAGGCCGGCGATAAACGGCTCGTTTCCTACGCCATCGATTTGGGCACGCGCGTGAGCACAAAGGAGGATTCCGCGGAGGAACTCGTGCGGGAAATCCACGTCCGCCGCGGTGTGCTCACGGTGCGCACGGCGAGCCGGGAGACGAAGACGTACGCGATCCGCAACGTGGACGCGAAGCCTAAAACGCTGATCATCGAACACGCCATCCGGCCGGAATACCGACTGATCGTGGGCAAGCCGGCAGAGACGACGGCGTCCGCGTACCGCTTCGAGGTGAAGCTGGCGCCACAGGGAACGGCCAAGCTTCCGGTTACGGAGGAGCAGTTGGAAAGCGAGACCACGGAGTTGACCAACGCTACGCCCGATTTCCTGCTGGTCTATGCGCAGAACAAGGAGCTCGACAAGGCCGGGCGCACCGAGCTCGAACGCATCGCGGCACAGAAGCTGCTGATCTCGCAGAACGACGCCGCCATCGAGCGCGGGAACCAGGAGATCAACGACCTGGTGCGGGACCAGGACCGCGTCCGGCAGAACATCATGAGCCTGAACCGGGTGAGCGGGCAGCAGGAGGCGGTGCAGAATTACTCCCGGCAACTGGTGGCGCAGGACGGGAAGCTGGCCTCTCTGCGCGAGCAGCAGGCGGGGCTCAAGGACAAGAAGACGGCGCTTCAAGCCGCGCTCAACCAGATGATCGAGGCAATGGAGTTCTAGCCATGAAAATCATTCTGTGCGCCACAATTCTTGCGGCCGGCGCGCTCGCGGCCGAATTGCCGGTGCGGGAAGTGATCCTGTACAAGAACGGCATCGGGTACTTCGTTCGCAGCGGCGAGGTCAAGGCCGGGGAGCCGGCGCGGCTGGAGTTCAAGACCGGCGAAATGAACGACGTGCTGAAGTCGCTGGTCATCTTCGAGGACGGCGGAGGAAAGATCTCCGGCCTACGGTACGATTCGAGCGAGCCGCTGGCGACGAAGCTGGCCGAGTTCCCGTTCCAGCTTGGCGAGCACCAGCCGCTGAGCGCGCTCCTCGACCAGTTGAAGGGCGCGCGTGTGGAGCTGAAGACCGGGCCGGAGACCGTGGCCGGTTCCGTGGTCGGCGCACGGGAGATCGAGGCTGAAGAGAAGCAGCCACAGCGCGAGGAGGTGAACCTGCTGCTCGATTCGGGCGAGCTGCGGACGGTGGACCTGGGCGGCGTCACGGCCATGCGCTTCAGCGACCCGGTGTTGCAGGGACAGCTGGTCAAGTACCTGGCGCGCGTGGCGGCGGGGCGATCGAAGGAGAAGCGCGGCGTGACCGTGGATTCGACGAGCGACCGGGCGCGGCGACTGACGGCGAGCTACGTGGTCCCGGCGCCGGTTTGGAAATCGAGCTACCGGTTGGCATTCGCGGATGCGGCGGAGCCGCTGCTCGAAGGCTGGGCGATCGTGGACAACACCACCGGGGAGGACTGGACGAAGGTACGGCTGGCGCTGGTATCGGGTCGGCCGGTTTCGTTCATCACCAATCTGTATGAGCCGCAGATGGTGGCGCGGCAGACGGCCACATTGCCGGAAGAGGCAGCGGAGGCGCCGGAGGTGTATGCCGGGGGCGTCTATGGCGGCGTCCCAGGCGGCGTGGCTGGCGGCGTGCTCGGCGGGATCGGTACGGGCCGCGGCGGCGGAATCGGTCCGCCCAGCGGCGGCGTTGGGCGCGGCGCGCGTCTGTTTACGCCACCGCAGGCCAAGTCCAAGGACGAACAAGTCCAGTGGCTGAACACGGAAGTGGCCAGCACGGTTGCCGCTCCAGCCGCAGCCGCCGAGCGAGGCGAGCTGTTCGAATATCGCTTCGACAATCCGGTCACGGTGCGCGACGGCGAATCGGCGATGCTGCCCTTCCTGCAGCAGAAGGTCACGGCGCGCAAGCTGCTCATCTTCAGCACAGCCGCCAGCGAGTTCCCTCGCAACGCCACCGAGATCACCAACAACACCGGCAAGACTCTCGACGGCGGGCCGATCACGGTGTTCGACAGCAACACCTACGCGGGCGAAGCGCTCATGGAAACGGTGAAGGCCGGCGACAAGCGGCTGGTCAGCTACGCCGTCGATCTGGGCACGCGCGTGGCGACGAAGCTCGACTCATCGAGCGACGTGGTTCGCGAAATCCACGTGCGGCGCGGCCTCCTCACGGTCAGGACGGCGCAGCGAGAAACCAAGACTTACACCATCCACAACGTGGACGCGAAGCCGAAGACGCTAATCGTCGAGCATTCCATACGGGGGGGCTGCCGCGTGGTGAAGCCCGCGCCCTCCGAGACGACGGCGTCCGCCTACCGGTTCGAGGTCAAGCTCACGTCGCAGGGGACCGAGAAACTGCCGGTGACCGAGGAGCGGCTGATCGATCAAAGCGTCGCCCTGGCCAACACGTCGTCCGATTTTCTGGGCACGTACATACAGAACAAGGAGCTGGACGAGAGCGCGCGCAAGCAACTCGAGCGCATCGCGGGGCAGAAGCGGCTGATCGCGGAGAACGACGGCGCGATCCAGCGGGGAGAGCAGGACATCAACTCGCTGGTACAGGACCAGGAGCGCCTGCGGCAGAACATTTCCACGCTCAACCAGGTGAGCGGGCAGCAGGAGCAGGTGCAGAATTACGCGCGGCGTCTGTCGTCTCAAGAGGCCCAGCTCGCCACGCTGCGCGACCACGAGAAAGAGCTGAAGGACAAGAAGACCGCGCTCCAGACAGAGCTGAACAAAACGATCGAGGCGCTGGAGTTCTAGACTAAAGCGATGGACCTGGCGCTGATCGGATTCGGCAACGTGGGGCGTGCGTTTGCGCGGCTGCTCGAGAAGAAGCGAGCTTCGTTCCCGTTTCGGATCGTCGGGATTCACACGGCGCGGCACGGGACCGCGCTGAACGCCAAGGGCCTCCCGTCGGAGCCGCGTTTCGGGCCGGCGACGGCGTCGATCGAAAGCTTCCTCGATGCCGCGAAGGCGGAGGTCGCCATCGAGGTTACGCCGCTGAACCCGCTGACGGGCGAGCCGGCGATTGCACACATACGGGCCGCGTTCGCGCGGCACATGCACGTGGTCACGGCCAACAAAGGTCCGCTGGCGCACGCCTACGCCGAACTGGTGGAGGAGGCGCGCTCGGCCGGGGTGCACTTCCGGTTCGAATCGACGGTGATGGACGGCGCGCCGGTTTTCAGCATGGTTCGCGACCATCTGCCGGGAGTCCAGGTGCTGGGGTTCACGGGGGTGCTGAACTCCACCAGCAAGATCGTGGTGGAGGCTCTGGGCGAGGGCATGTCAATGGAAGAGGGGATCGAGGTGGCGCGGCGGCTGGGGGTCACCGAGACGGACCCGTCCTACGATCTGGATGGGTGGGATTCGGCGGCCAAGACCGCGGCGCTGGCGAACGTCCTGATGGACGCGCGGACAACACCGCAGACGATCAGTCCGCGGGGCGTGGGACGGCTCACTCCGGCGCGCGTGCAGGAGCTCGACGCCCGAGGGAAGACGGTGCGGATCGTCAGCAGGGCCAGGCGCACACGGGATGGGATACGGCTGCGGGTGCGGGCGGAGGTGCTCGACAAGACCGATCTGCTGGCGGCGGTGGCGGGGACCTCGAACTTGATCCTGCTGGAGACGGATTTGATGGGGACGGTGGGGACGGTTTCGATCCGGCCTACCGTGGAGCAGACGGCTTACGGGTTGTTCAGCGACTTGGTGGACGTGGCTAGACAGGCTTGAGGCAAGCGCCGAGACGAGTCTCGGCGCGGCAGGCTGAGAGCCCAATGCCGAATGGTTTGCCGGACAGCCGGGGTGGGGCGGCTCTCCAGAGCTGCGCCGGACGTCCACGTCCGGCTTCCTTCGTTGCAGGAAGTTCGACGGAGGCGGGTCTGGAGACCCGCTGCAGGACTGGAGTCCTGCCCCACGGTTACTGTGCGGCATTAGGCTGAAGACAGAAGGGCTAGCCCCAATACTGTTCACTTAACAAACATTTGTGTGCTATTCTGTTTGGGGCGGGAGGCCCCCCAGAATGGCCCGTACCGTCGCATCGTTGCCCGCCGGGAGCCGCATCACAGACTACATCAGCCTCGGCGTAATCGCGAAGTTCTTCCCCCTCGAGAAGGTGCGCGAGGTGCTGATACAGACCAGACGCGCCAGCGTGCGCGAGCGTGATTTGCCTGCCCACGTGGTCGTCTACTACGTCATTGCCCTGGCGCTGTATATGCGGGCGTCCTATCGCGAGGTTCTGCGCTGTCTGCTGGAAGGAGTTCAGTGGTTGATGGACCCATCGGCAGATGTGAAGGTGGCCGGCAAGTCGGGCATTTCCCAGGCGCGAAGCCGACTGGGACCGGAACCGCTGAAGAGACTCTATCAGATGGTGGTTTCTCCCATTGCCGAAAAGCGCACCCGGGGAGCCTGGTACCGCCAGTGGCGGCTGATTAGTCTGGACGGCAGTACCCTGGACACCGCCGATACCGCCGAAAACGAAGAGGCGTTCGGGCGGCCGGGCGCCAGTCGTGGTTCCAGCGCGTTTCCCAAAATCCGCTTTGTCGCGTTGCTGGAGAACGGGACACACGTTCTGTGGAATGCACGGATGGCCGCTTATGCAACCGACGAGATCACGCTTGCCCGGGAGGTTGTCCCCGCACTCCAGAACGGCATGCTGTGCCTGGCAGACCGTTTCTTCCCCAGCTACCAACTCTGGCAGGCAGCCGCGAAAACCGGGGCGGACCTGCTCTGGCGCGTGCGCAAGAATGTCCGGCTGGAAGTGGACCGCCGACTGTCGGACGGCTCCTACATGAGCCGCACGTATGCTTCCACGTCGGATCGCCGCCGCCACCGCAAAGCCATGGTGGTGCGCGTCATCGAATACCGTTTGAAAGACGTGCCGGGTGCCGAGCCGATCTACCGGCTGATCACCACCATCCTGGACCCCTTGGCCGCGCCCGCCAGAGAACTGGCGGCGCTGTATCACGAGCGCTGGGAGATCGAGGCCGCGTTGGATGAGTTGAAGACTCATCTGCGCGGCGCGCAGATCGTCCTGCGCAGCAAGACCCCGGAACTGGTCCGCCAGGAGTTCTACGGCTTGCTCATGGCCCACTATGCCATCCGCGGGCTGATGCACGAAGCCGCCCTCGAAGCCGATGAAGATCCCGACCGGCTCTCCTTCCTGCATGCGGTGCGCGTGGTCCAGCGGCGCATGGCCCGCTACGCCGCTATTCCCCCCTCGGCAGAGGAAGGCCCTGCATGAGGCGATCCTGCGGGAGATCCTCCAGGAGCGCGTAGTCTCCAGCAGGAACCGCGTCAACTTCCGCGGAGTGAAACGCAAGATGAGCAACTACAATCTGCGGCCGCGCAAACGGCAGCGCACTCGCCGCATCGACTTTTCCAAGCGGATCCGGATTGTTAAGTGAACAGTATTGGGGCTAGCCCGACTTTCGCAGTTCAGGCCCGTTTTTCCGGTTCAGCCGGCCCTAAGCCTTTTGCCTGCAATCCGAGAATCTCAAAACCGCTGTGGTGAAGACCTACCCTCTTCCACTTCGGACCTTTTTCTGGCATTCTGCTGCTTCCATGTTCTTGCGCCGCACCAACCGCAGGAAGGACGGCAAGGATCACCGCTACTTTAGCGTGGTGGAAAACCGGCGACTGTCTTCGGGCAAGACGGCGCAACGCACGGTCCTCTACCTGGGTGAAGTGAACGACTCTCAGCAAGCCGCCTGGCGCAAGACCCTCGAGGTCTTCGACGAGCAGCAGCAGCGTTCTCGCAACCTCAGCCTGTTCCCCGACGATCGCGAGATTCCCGAAGATGCCGTCGACAGCCTGCAGGTGAGGCTGAGCGGACTGGAACTGCGGCGGCCGCGCCTGTTCGGCAACTGCTGGCTGGCTTGCGAAATCTGGCGTCAACTGGGACTCGACGAGTTTTGGCAGCGGCGCTTGCCGGACGGCCGCGAGGCCGTGAGATGGGAGAAGGTGCTGGAACTGCTGGTGGTGAACCATCTGCTCGATCCGGCCAGCGAGTGGCGTGTGCATCGGCAGTGGTTTCTTTCCACCGCCATGGACGAGTTACTGAACGTCGACTATGCGGCCGCCGAAAAGGACCGGCTGTATCGTTGTCTGGACCGGGTGCTGGAGCACAAGCAGGATCTGTTCGTGTGGTTGAGACAAAAGTGGGCGGACCTGTTTCAAGCCGACTTCGAAGTGCTGCTCTACGATTTGACGAGCACGTATTTCGAAGGCGCCATGGAAGAGAACCCCAAGGCTAAGCGCGGCTACAGCCGCGACGGCCGGCCGGATTGCTTGCAGGTAGTGGTGGCGCTGGTGGTGACCACCGACGGCTTCCCACTGGCCTACGAAGTGATGGACGGCAACACCACCGACTGCACCACACTGCGAGGGTTCCTCGACAAAATCGAGAAGACCTACGGGAAGGCGAAGCGGATGTGGGTCATGGACCGGGGCATCCCGACCGAGGCGATTCTGGCCGAGATGCGCGACCCGGCGCGCACGGTCTACTACCTGGTGGGAACGTCCAAGAGCAAGATCAAGCAGCACGAGAAGAAGTGGCTGGATTTGCCCTGGCAGAAGGTTCGCGACTCGGTCGAGGTGAAACTGTTCGAGCAGGACGGCGAGCTTTACGTGCTGGCCAAGAGCGAGGGCCGCCAGGCCAAAGAGGTCGCCATGCGGCGCAAGAGGCTGGCGCGGCTGCTGCGAAAACTTCGCGCCATGCGGCGCAGCCTGCCGGCGCGCGATCAGTTGTTGCTGCGGATCGGCGCCGCCAAGACCGAGGCGGGCCGCGCCTTCGGCTTCGTGAAGATCCAACTGCCGGAGTCCCGGCAGCCGGTGACGCGGGAGACCTTTCGATTCCACGTGGACAAGGTCAAGCTCAAAGAGGCGGAGTTGCGCGACGGACACTACTTACTGCGCTCCAACCTGGCCGGCGGCGACCCCACGGTGTTGTGGTCGCGCTACGTGCAACTGACCCAGATCGAATCCGTTTTTCGAAGCCTGAAAAGCGAGCTCGGGATTCGGCCCATCCGGCATCAACTGGAGCATCGCGCCGACGCTCACATCTTGGTCGCCTTCCTGGCCTACTGTCTTCAAGTGACGTTGAAGAACCGGCTCATGATTCACGCGCCGGGGCTGACGCCAGCGGCCGTGATGGGCGCGCTGGCGAACATTCAGATGATCGACGTGTACATTCCCACCGTCGACGGACGCTGGCTGATTCTCCCCCGCTACACGCAGCCGGAGAGAGATGCCCAGTTGGTCCTCGACAAGCTCAAGCTCGAGCTGCCCGCGCAACCACCTCCGCGGATCACCGCGGAACCCGCCCTCCGAGCGGTCGCCGAGGCTGGTCGATAGCCCGGGTTTGTGGTGAAGACCTTTTGATCGCCTGCACTGATTCTTAATGGCTTAGGTGTCGCTCGGGCCCCCAACTGCGAAAGTCGGGCTAGGGCTTGACGGTTACCATCACCACTCCGTGGGAGGCGACGGGTGCGGAGAACTGCGCGGTGAATTTCCCTAGATCTTTGTGGGCCCAGAGGTCGCGGACCGCGGCTTCCACATGGGCGGGGTAGCCCAGCTCTTCCCAGGTGACGGTGATCGGCTGGTCGGCGGTTCCACGGTTCAGAAGCACCACCGCGCGGCTGCCGTCCTGGAGCTGTTTGACCCAGACGTCCCCGTCGTCGCCGTGGCGCACGCGGCGTCCTTCGAGGCCGAGCGCGTCCTGATCCACCGCGATGACCTCTTTGTTGGTCAGGATGTCATGGATCGTCGGCGTCATCGCGTCCAGATCATTGCCGGCCATGAGAGGCGCCGCGAGGATGGCCCACAGGCTGAAGTGCGACCGGTTCTCGGTTTCGGTCAACCCGCCGTTGCCGACCTCGAGCATGTCGGGATCGTTCCAGTGGCCGGGGCCTGCGTAGGTCCCGAGGGTGACCTGGAGGTCTACGATATCCATCACGCCCAGACCGTACTCCTTGCCCTTGCCTGCCCAAATGTCCTGGATGTCGCCGGTGGTGCGCCACAGGTTCCCGACTTCGCCGGCCCAGAGCCAGGGCTTGGTGCTGCCCCACTCGCAGAGGCTGAACACGATGGGGCGGCCCGATGCCTTCAGCGCATCGGCCATCAGCTCGTAGGATGACGGAGCGTCCTGCGTGCTGTGGCTGCACCAATCGAACTTCAGGTAGTCCACGCCCCAGGCGGCGTATTGGCGGGCATCCTGATACTCGTAGCCACGGGTGCCGGGACGGTGCTGGCAGGTCTGGGTCCCGGCGTCGGAGTAGATGCCGAACTTCAGGCCCTGCGAGTGGACGTAGTCTGCCAGCGCCTTGATGCCGCCGGGGAAGCGTTTGGCGTCCGGGACGATATTGCCCTGGGCGTCGCGCGAGACCTGCCAGCAGTCGTCGATGACGATGTACTCGTAGCCGGCGTCCTTCATTCCGGTCTTCACCATGGCGTCGGCGGCGCGCTTGATGAGGTCTTCGCTCACGTTGCAGGCGAACTTGTTCCAGCTGTTCCAGCCCATGGGCGGGGTCGGGGCGAGGCCGTTGGGAGTGGGAGGAGCGGCCAACAGCAGAGATCCGGCCAGCATCGTCAGAGATGCGGCGCGGCGGATTGCGAGTTGGAGGGTCATGATCGGTTACAGGATACAACAGGGGGCTGGGGAGAGGCGGCCTCTAGTCGGCCTGCATGACGCGGGCTATGGCTCCGATGGTGCGGCCGAAATTCTCCATCTCAGCTCCGAGATGCTTGCGGCCGGCTGGGGTGAGCTTGTAGTACCTTGCGCGGCGATTGTGCTCGGAAACGCCCCAGTCCGCGGCGAGCCACCCCGCCGCCAGGAGGCGCTGCAAGGCGGGGTAGAGCGAACCCTCCCCGACGCGCAGGACTCCTTCGGATGCCTGCTGGATATGTTGCGCGATACCGTAGCCGTGGGTGGGGCTCCGGCGCAAGGTTTTAAGGACAAGCATGTCAAGAGTGCCGGGAAGGAGCTCGGTGGCGCGATTGGCGTTCCCCATAGTCTATCGATGGGAAATATACGGCCCTTCCTGTCGATAGTCAAGGGGAAGCACGTGCCGCGGCGGCCGAAATCGGAGCGGCGGGGGTGGAACTTCGGTCCTCACCCTACCACGACTACCGGAGGGCACTGGGACGGGCTGAGACTTTCGTACTTGACGCAGAATAGTCCCCCGGGGTCACAACAACGCGGACTTTACCCGCAGATAGGGGTAAAAACATATAATTAAAGAACTTTAATCATGACTTGGATTGACGTAGTACTAGGAAGGGAACTAAAATCGGGTCGATTCACATGCCTGACGAACCCACAACCGTGCAGTACGAGGCCCAACGTACTAGTGCTACCACACAACGCGCTGGGACAATCCGCATCGTTATTGCGGACGATCACCCTATTTTCCGGGACGGCCTTCGCAAGCTGCTTAGCCTCGAGGACGACTTCGACGTAGTTGGCGAAGCCCGGGACGGGAACGAAGTGCTGGAGATTGTGCGGCAGGGAGAGCCGGACGTTCTCCTGCTCGACCTGCGCATGCCCGGCATGGACGGGTTGACGGTCCTGCAGAACCTGAAGACCTCGGGATGCAGGACGAAGATCATCATCCTGACGGCCTCGGAGGACAAGAACGAGTTCGTGCAGGCGATGAAGCTGGGCTGCTCGGGGATCGTGCTGAAGCAGACGGCGACGGAACTCCTGTACAAGAGCATCCGCAAGGTCAACTCGGGCGAGATCTGGCTGGATTCGCACACCACGGCCGCGGTGATGCGGCAGTTCGCTTCGCCGGGACGGATCAACACGACCGACCGCAAGGGCCGTGAGCGGAGCCCGCTCAGCCAGCGCGAGCGCGAGATCGTGGCGCTGGTGGCGCAGGGCTTTAAGAACAAAGAGATCGCGGAGAAGATCTTCATCAGCGAGCAGACGGTGAAGAACCACCTCCACAACATCTTTGACAAGCTCGGGGTGTCGGACCGCCTGGAGCTGGCGCTGTACGCGATCCACAAGGGCTTCCACAGCGACATCGAAATCTGAGCGGGACGGCGTCCGGCGTCGGTCGCCAGGGCGGGCGTGCAGTGTGCCCGAGTGCCGCCTTCCGCGGGCGCCGGTCGCCGCAGCCAGCGCTGCCCCACCGATGCCCGAGTGCCGCGCGCCCACGGCGTTCGTTTTGCACCCTTTCTTCTCCCCGGCGCGTCGATATGAGTAGAGAGGCGTATGGATATCGTCGGCGGCCGCCAATACGTCGAGATCCGCGGGGACAGGACGCACGAGCTTCCGCCGCTGCTTCTGCGCACCACTCCCGGGCTGGGCCGTCTGGACCGGGTTTTCAATCTGGCCACCTCCATCGTTGAGTCGGACGACATGGTGGTGCCGCCGGGCACCGAGGATCCCGCAATCGACCGGGAGATCGAGCTGCGCAGGATGGACCTGGCGGTTCAACTGGTCGAAGAATACAAGCGGCTGGTGACTCATTGGAAGTGGGGCGATTCGATTCTGGAGTGGATCCGGCAGTGCGAGATCACCTTCGACGGGCGGCCGGAATTGCGCGCCCTGCTGCATCCGGACCTGTGGCCGCATGCCGGCCGCAGCAGCTTCGTGACGCTGCTCGAGGACAAGTCCGCCGCGGATAGCGGGGTGGACGTCGAGAGGGCCGTAGGCCTGCGGCTGACCTTCCGGCAGCCTCCGCCGATTTCGTTTTTCTCGAATCAGTTCCTGTTCCTTCTGCAAACCACGGTCGCCTCGACCGCGTTCCAGAAGTGGGCCAGCCTGAGCCCGAATCCGGTGGCATCCCTACCTCCGGAGCGTTTCCGCTTCGAAGTTGTCGATATGGCGGCTTAGGCCAAGCTTAGGCCCGCCGCTGACCCCCGTGGCGTTAGCTTCGCAGCCGGAGGTGTCTGCGGAGACGGTCGGTGCTGGGGCCGCGTGTTGGATCGGGCCGGCCGGGTCATGCCCACTCCCTGGCGGTCGCGGCTCGGTAGCGGGCCCGGCTGGGCAGCCCGCTCCCTGGCGGTCGCGGCTCAGTAGCGGCGGGGCTGCCCGGCGATGTGAATGTGGTAGACTAATCTTAGTTGATGGTGATAGACTAAGATCACGAGGAGAATCGGGTCTATGGATTTCAATCGATTAACCGAAAAAGCCCAGGAAGCCGTTCGTGCCGCCCAGTCCTCCGCTACCCGCTACGGCAACCAGCAGATGGACGTCGAGCACCTCCTGGCTGCCCTGCTCGAACAGGCCGACGGCCTCGCGCCCGCCATCCTCATCAAGGCCGGCGTCAATGTGGAGGGCCTGCACCGCCGAACGATTCAGGACATCGAGCGGCTGCCCAAGGTTTCCGGCTCTTCGGGCGCGCCCGACCAGGTCAACGTCACGGGCCGGCTCAACCGCCTGCTGACCCAGGCCGAGGACGAAGCGCGCAAGCTCAAGGACGAGTACATTTCGATCGAGCACCTGCTGCTGGCCATGACCGATGACGGGGGCGGCACGGGCCGGCTGTTCAAAGAATTCGGCGTCACGCGCGAGCGGCTGCTCACCGCTCTTCAGGAAGTGCGCGGGAGCCAGCGGGTGACTTCTCAGAACCCCGAGACCACCTACCAGGCCTTAGAGCGCTACGGGCGCGACCTGACGCAACTGGCGGCACAGGGCAAACTGGACCCGGTCATCGGCCGGGACGATGAGATACGGCGGGTCATCCAGGTCCTGTCGCGGCGCACCAAGAACAACCCGGTGCTGATCGGCGAGCCGGGCGTGGGGAAGACCGCGATCGTCGAGGGACTGGCCCAGCGCATCATGCGCGGGGACGTGCCCGAAGGACTGAAGAACAAGAAGGTCGTCGGCCTCGACATGGGCGCGCTGATCGCCGGCGCGAAGTTCCGCGGGGAGTTCGAGGAACGCCTGAAAGCCGTTCTCAAGGAAGTGCAGACGTCGGAAGGCGAGGTGATTCTCTTCATCGACGAGTTGCACACCGTGGTGGGCGCTGGCGCGGCCGAAGGGGCCATGGACGCCAGCAACCTGCTCAAGCCGATGCTGGCCCGGGGCGAACTCCATTGCATCGGCGCGACCACCACCAACGAGTACCGCAAGTACATCGAGAAAGACGCCGCGCTCGAGCGGCGCTTCCAGCCCATCCTGGTGGACCAGCCCTCGGTCGAGGACACCATCTCGATCCTGCGCGGCCTGCGGCAGCGCTACGAGGTGCATCACGGCGTGCGCATCAAGGACTCCGCGCTGGTGGCGGCGGCGGTGCTTTCGAACCGCTACATCAACGACCGCTTCCTGCCGGACAAGGCCATCGACCTGGTGGACGAGGCCGCCGCGCGGCTGCGAACGGAGATCGACTCGATGCCCACGGAGCTCGATGAGCGCATGCGCCGCATCATGCAGCTCGAAATCGAGCGCGAGGCGCTGAAGAAAGAGAAAGACGCCGCGTCGCGGGAGCGGCTGGGCAAGATCGAAAAAGAGCTGGCCGACTCGCGCGCCGAGGCCGACGCACTGCAAGCCCGCTGGCAGACCGAGAAGAAAGCCGTGGCCCATCTTCGTAGCCTGCGCGAGCAGATCGAGAAGACCAACCTCGAAATCGAACAGGCCCAGCGGCAATACGACCTCAACCGCGTGGCCGAGCTGAAATACGGCACGCTGGCGCAGCTGGAACGGCAGCTCAAGACCGAGGAAGCGCTCGTGTCGAGCAAAGAAGGCGCGCCGCGGCTGCTCAAAGAAGAAGTGGACGAAGAAGACATTGCCGCGGTGGTGAGCCGCTGGACCGGCGTGCCGGTCGCGAAGCTGCTCGAAGGCGAAGTGGGCAAGCTGCTGCACCTCGAAGAAGAATTGCACCAGCGCGTGGTGGGCCAGGACGAAGCGGTGACGGCCGTGGCCGAAGCCGTGCTGCGCGCGCGCTCGGGCCT
This sequence comes from Bryobacterales bacterium, assembly GCA_963841635.1. Lineage (GTDB taxonomy): Bacteria > Acidobacteriota > Terriglobia > Bryobacterales > Bryobacteraceae > DASWZN01. The sequence continues at coordinate 2,663,957 of CAWJDO010000002.1, read as the reverse complement.
CAAGGATCCCAACCGGCCGATCGGCAGCTTCATCTTCCTGGGGCCGACCGGCGTGGGCAAGACGGAGCTGGCGCGGGCGCTGGCCGAGTTTCTCTTCGACGATGAGCACGCCATGATCCGCATCGATATGTCGGAGTATCAGGAGAAGCACACGGTGGCGAGGCTGATCGGCGCGCCTCCGGGCTACGTGGGTTACGAGGAAGGCGGCCAGCTCACGGAAGCTGTGCGCCGGCGGCCCTACTCGGTGATCCTTTTCGACGAGATCGAGAAGGCGCACCACGATGTATTCAACGTCATGCTCCAGATCCTGGATGACGGCCGGCTGACCGATGGGCAGGGACGCACCGTGAACTTCAAGAACACCATCGTGATCATGACGTCGAACATCGGCAGCCACCGGATCCTGGAGTACCGCGGCTCATTCGAAGGCGATGGGTACGAACGCATGAAGCAGACGGTGCTGGAGGAGATGCGGGCGAGTTTCCGGCCCGAGTTTCTGAACCGCGTGGACGAGATCATCGTGTTCCACTCGCTCTCGGAAGAGCACCTCAAGCAGATCGTCGAGATCCAGCTCGGGCACCTGAGGGCGCGCCTCGCGGACCGGCATATGGAGATCCAGCTCACGGATGCCGCGCGCACGCACCTGGTGCGCAGCGGCTACGATCCGACCTACGGCGCGCGGCCGTTGAAACGCGCCATACAGAAGGAAATCGAAACACCGCTGGCGCGCCTGGTGCTGGCCGGCAAGGTGCGGGACGGGCAGACGATCGACGTCGACATCGGCCCGGAGCACGGCAACCTGAAGTTCGCACCGCGGGAGGCGGCGGCGGCGGGATGAGGCGCTCGTCACGAACTGGCGGCGGGCGCGTGTTCGAGCGCCTGTTCCACCGAGCGGGCGACCTGTTCCCAGGAGAAGCGCTCGGTAACGAGCCGGCGCGCGGCCGCGGCCATGCGCGACCGGCGGTCGCCGTCTTCGAGCAATTCGACCGAGCGCGCGGCAAACTCCGCGGGGTCGTCGGCGATGGAGATGTCCCGGCCCGGGTTCAGTTCGAGGCCCTCCGCGCCAATCGTGGTGGATACCACGGGTGTCCCGGCGGCCATGGACTCGTAGATCTTGATGCGGGTTCCGCTGCCGATGCGCAAAGGGACCACGGACGCGGATGCGCCCCACAGATAGGGGCGCACATCGGGAACTGTTCCGGTGACCAGCAGCCGGGAATCGCCGCGCGCGCGGTCCAGGATCTGCGGAGGCGGATTCCGGCCGACGATCGCAACTGTGGTCTGGGGGCGACGGCGGCGGATGTGGGGCAGGATGCGGTGGAGAAAGTAGAGCACCGCGTCGGCGTTGGCCCACCAATCCATCAAGCCAACGAAGACGAGGTCGGCGACGTGCGGCGTGGAAGCGGGCGGGGCAAAATATTGGGCATCGACGCCGGTCGGTATGTGGGAGACGCGCTCGATCCCGAACATGGAGCGGATCAGTCCGGCGTCGTGGGCCGAAACTGCGATGACCGAGCCGGCGCCCCGGCAGGCGGCGCGTTCGTAAGCGAACATCCGGTTCGCCTGGTGGCGCCAATGCAGTTTCTCGGCGATGCCCCGGGCGTGCTCGAGGCGGCGGCGCCAGATGATGGTCTCGACGTTGTGCTCGAACAGTACGCTGCGTTCCGGGCACGGGCAGGAGCCGGCCATGAACAGAAAATCCGCGACGACGCGGTCAAAGCACGTCCGTTCCACGAGACTCGCGGCACACTGCGCGAGCTGGGGCGATTGGTAGGTGGGAATGTTTTCCGGGACGCGGGAGAACAGGCTGACAAGGCGCGAGCTGCGCTGGACGACCGGATAAGGGAAAGGATACGCGCGGAACGAATACTCGCCGGCGCGCGCGAGACCCTCGGGCTGGGTGGGATCCGCGAAGGCGACGAAGTGGATCTCGTGCCTCTCGGAGAGCCGCCGGAGAATGCCCAGAGTGCGGATCAGACCGCCGCCGACATTGGGATGGAGAAAGGCCGGTGCCACCCAGAGGATTCTCATGCGCGGCCGGCCGTGCGGAGATTGAGGCTTGAGGTCATGAACACCCGAAGACAGAATGATAGCGCGACCTGGCGGGGCGTCCGGGGCCCCTCGCAGACCTGGCGGTCTGGCCCGCGGGTACAATTGAACTGAGCGTGGCCCTCCATGGAAAAAAGAAAGCAATCACCGGTTTTCTTCTTCGCTGTTTCGCCGGCCGGGGCCCAGAGTACCTGGCGGCCCTCGGCCGATGTCTACCGCGTCTCGCGCGGCTGGCTGCTGAAGTTCGACCTGGCCGGCGTGGACATGGAAGACGTGGCGGTGGAAGTCCACAGCAGCCATGTGACCGTGAGTGGCGTGCGCCGCGACTGGCTGGTGGAAGAGGGCGCCACCTATTACTCGATGGAGATCGCCTACAACCGGTTTGAGCGCACCATCGAGCTGCCCTGCCACTTCAAACATCCCCGAGTGGCGCTCGAGAACAAGAACGGTCTTCTGATCATCCGAATAACGGAGGCGTAACTAAATGGCCGACGTCGAAAACGTCCAGACGCTACCTTTGCTTCCGCTGAAAAACAGCGTACTTTTTCCGTTTCTATTCATGCCGCTCGCGGTAGGCCGGAGCGCGTCCCTGGCCGCCGCCGAGGCCGCGATGGCGACCGAGGGCAAGGAGATCATCGTGGTGGCGCAGCGCGATCCGAACAAGGACGTGCCCGCCACGGCCGAAGACCTGTACACGATCGGCACCAAGGCGGTCATCAAGAAGATGGCCCGGCCCAACGAGAGCCAGATGGATCTGATCGTGCTCGGCGTCGAGCGGGTGGTGATCCTGAAGTTCGAGCAGACCGAGCCTCATCCCCAGGTGCGTGTGAACGCGTTCCCACTGCCGGAGGACCACTCGCAGGAAGTGGAGGCGCTCCACCGCGCGGTGGCGGAACTGGCGGGCAAGGTGGTCTCACTGGCGCAGCCCAACGCTCCGGCGGAGCTGGCGCAGATGCTCACACAGACCGAAGATCCTCTGCGGCTGGTCTACCTGCTGGGCTCGATGATGAATCTGGAACTGGCCAAGGAACAGGCGCTGCTCGAGGCCCTGACCCGCGCCGAGGCGCTGCGCCTGATGCACGCCTATCTGACCAGCGAGTTTCAGGTGCTGCAGTTGCGCGACAAGATCGCCACCGAGGCCCAGTCCGAGATGAGCAAGCAGCAGCGAGAGTATTTGCTGCGCCAGCAGTTGCACGCCATCCAACAGGAACTGGGGGAGAAGGACCCGCAGCAGGCCGAAATCGAATTGCTGCGCGAGCGGCTCGAGAAGCTGAGGCTGCCCGAGGAAGTCTCGAAAGAGGCGATGCGCGAGCTGTCGCGCCTCGAGCGGCTGCCTCCGGGCGCGCCCGATTACCAGGTGATCCGCACGTATCTGGATTTCGTGGTCGAGTTGCCGTGGAACACGTTCACCGAGGACAATCTCGACATCGCACGGGCGCGCGAGATCCTCGACCAGGACCACTACGACCTGAAGGAAGTCAAGGAGCGCATTCTCGAGCAGCTCGGCGTTTTGAAGCTGAACCCCGAGGCGAAGGCGCCGATCCTGTGCTTCTACGGCCCGCCGGGCGTGGGGAAGACGTCGCTGGGACAATCGATCGCGCGCGCCCTGGGCCGCAGATTCGAGCGCATGAGCCTGGGCGGCCTGCATGACGAGGCCGAACTGCGCGGCCACCGGCGGACGTACATCGGCGCGATGCCGGGACGCGTGGTGCAAGCGATCCGGCGCGCGGGCTCGCGGAACCCGCTGCTGATGCTGGACGAGGTGGACAAGCTGGGACGGGATTTTCGCGGCGACCCGGCGTCGGCCTTGCTCGAGATCCTCGACCCGGAGCAGAACAAGAGCTTCCGTGACAACTATCTCGACTTGCCGTTCGACCTCTCGAAGGTCTTCTTCATTACGACCGCGAACACGCTCGACACGATTCCGCGGCCGCTGCTGGACCGCATGGAGATGCTGCGGCTGCCGGGCTACCCGGAGGAGGAGAAGGCCGAGATCGCCAAGCGGTACCTGATCCCGCGCCAGCTGAAACAAGCCGGGCTGAAGCCCGAAGAGGTGACGTTCGGAGACGGGACCCTGCACGCCCTGATCGCGCGCTACACGCGCGAAGCGGGTCTGCGTCAACTGGAACGCACCATCGGCCGCGTGGCGCGCAAGATCGCGCTGCGGCACGCCGAGGGCGATGTATCGGCCATCACCGTGCGCCCCGAGGATGTGGCGCCGCTGCTGGGGCCGGAGATTTTCCCTGAGGACGAGCGGCGCAAGGAGCAGCCGCCCGGGGTCGCGACCGGTCTGGCCTGGACCGAGACGGGCGGCGAGGTGCTGTATATCGAGGCGACGCTGCTTCCCGGCGGTAAGGGACTGACCATCACGGGCCAGATCGGCGAGGTGATGCAGGAATCGGCGCGCGCGGCGCAGAGCTATATCTGGTCGCACGCGGAGGATCTCGGCGTCGACCCGGCGGTGTTCAGGGACGCCGGCGTCCACCTGCACGTGCCCGCGGGTGCGGTGCCGAAAGACGGGCCTTCGGCCGGTGTCACGATGGCCACGGCGCTGGCGTCTCTGTACACGCAGACGGCGGTGCGCACGGACACGGCCATGACGGGAGAGATCACGCTCACCGGGTTGGTGTTGCCTATCGGCGGGTTGAAGGAGAAGGTGCTGGCCGCGCGGCGCGCCGGCATCCGCCGCATCATCGCGCCGAAGGGGAACGAGAAGGACCTGCAGGATTTCTCCGAGGCGGTGCGCAAGGAGACGGAATTCATCTTCGTCGAACGGATCGAGCAGGTCCTGGCGGCGGCGTTTCCGCGGGCGGCTGAAGAGGTGGGGAGTTTGCAGGCAGGGTAGGTTGGGCCGCCGTGGGGCAGGACTCCAGTCCTGCGGCCGGTGTCCACACCGGCCTCCATCCAACTACTCAAGTGAAGCGGGCGGGTCTGGAGACCCGCTGCAGGCGTGGACGCCTGCCCCACTAACTCAGACCCGCCGGACCTTGATGCCCGCTTCCTGGAACAGCACCTCTACCAGGCCGAAGTGCTGATCGTAGTAGTCGCTCGAGTACTGGGACATGCGGGCGTCCGAGACGACCACCTGGCAGATGCCAGCCTGCACGATGGCGCGCGCGCAGTCCATGCAGGGCATGATCTCCACGTAGATGGTGCAGCCCTCGGTGGCGGTGCCGGCGCGGGCGGCGTTGCAGATGGCGTTGCGCTCGGCGTGCTCCATCCACAGGTACTTGGTGGGGCGCTCGAGGCGCTCGGGCACGTTGTCGCGGATGCCTCGGGGGAAGGAATTGTAGCCGGTAGAACGGATCTCGTGCGCGGGACCGACGACGACGCAGCCGATTTGGGTGTTGGGGTCTTTGCTGCGCGAGGCGACGACTTTGCAGACGCTCAGGTAATACTCGTCCCAGGTTGGCACCACTCGTGGTTCGGTCATTAAGCTGATCTTCGCATAACCCGGCCCGCTCCCTGACGGTCGCGGTTCGGCGCTTGGGGGGAGTGCCTACTCGAAGTCGAAGAGGCGCTTGCCCGCCACGGTGCAATTGAAGCCGTAGACGGCCACGGCCAGGACCGCCAACAGCGCGACCAGCGAGTGGCCGATGTACCAGGCGGAGAAATCCAGGGTGAGCGGCGCAGCCAGCAGAAGATCCGCGGTAAAGATGCTGATCACCAGGGGCACGATTCCGTAGCGAAGAAGCAGCAAGGCAAAGACCGCGTACACCAGGGCGATGACCGGGAGGATCCACGGGCCTTCGTCCGCGCCGAGCGCTCTGAACAGCACGAAGATCGCAACGAAGCCCACCGCCGCGAGCCAGTCCTTCCGGAGAATCAGGCGCAGGAGGAACATCAGCAGGAAGCTGCCGAAAGCGAACGCGATGCCGCCCGCAATGTTGTCGGGCACTCCGGCGGCAACGTGGCGGAGGCCGGAGAGCATATCTACATTCCCGGAACTGGGCAGCGAGCCGAAATGCTGGGCGATAAGCCCGGCCGACTGAAGCAAAAGAACCCAGAACATACCGAAGGCCACCCCTATCAGGATGTCGCCGCCGGCCAGCGGATCGCGCAGTTTGCCGCTCAGAATCCGGCTCCAGGAGACGATGGTCTGCGGCCACCGCCGCCGCACGATCGGCTCCAGCGCCAGGTAGAGCACCCAGACCACGGCGGCGTTGAACAGCGCACGACTCATGGCGTCGATGAGCAGGCCTAACTCGTCCTCGTTCGGAACGTGGTTCATCACGAAGAGGTAGACCAGCATATACAGCGCGAAGATGCACCCGCCCAGGCGCATGGCCCCGCGAACGTCGCTGCGGCCGAGCCTGGTATTGCGGCGCGCCATCAATGCCGCCACGATGACGACGATGCAGAGGATCGAAAGGGCGACGATCTGGCCGGCCCGCTGACCCGCGGTGGTCTCGGACTCGCGCATGCGCCAGGGGCGGGTCCAGGCTCCGATCAGGTGGAAGTAGACCGGCTTGCCGCGCCAGGACGCCGCCTCGACCCGCAAGGGGATCTTCGGCGCCTTGGGATACGCGCCAGTCCAGGCCACGCGGACATCGAAACCGACTTCGGGCAACCACTGCGGATCGGCCGGCTGGAACTTAGCCGGATCGAGTCCGGCCGCGGCGAAGAGCGCATTCCAGTCGGTGGGGGGCGGAGGCCCGGTGGTGCGGTCCACCTGCGGAGGCATGGCGGAGAGATACAGCAGCCGCCCCTCCGGATCAAGCAGGAGCAGGACCTCTCCGGAAACGTTGATGTGCGGATGGTCGGGCGAGACCTGCAAATCGTAACCGGGATCGAAGTAGCGCGGGCTCTGACGATACCAGAAATGCACCAGGTCGGGCTGGCCGTCTCCGATGTGGGACCAACGAGCGTGAGAGGAATCGTACTTGGGAACGTAACGCGCGTATTCGTAGGAGAAGTCGAAGCCGCCCGCCGTTCCCAAGGCGCGCTCGGTGTACCCGAGCCGGTTGGCGATTTCGCGGGCCTTGACCGTAAGGGCCTCGGCGGAGTTCTCGAAGGGAATGCTCTGGATCAGGCTCACCCTGCCGTTCAACAGGGCCGCGGCGATCAAGGCCACGATCACACCGCCGAGGAGCGTCATGGCGACGGCGGGCCGCAGACCTTCGCTCGCGCCCGAGGCGGCGACCATGTCGGGCGAGGGCGTCTCTCCGGCGGCGAGTGCGGCGGCCAGCGGATCGCCTCCCGGCAGAGCCGCGGCCACGGCCAGCGCGGAGGCCGGCCTCTGGCGCGGGTCCGGCGCGAGACAGCGGAGGATGACGCGCTGGATGGCCGGATCAATTTCCTTAACCAGCGTGACCAGGCTGGCTGGCGCGGAACCTTCCTCGAGCTTGCGCAATCCGTCCAGGGTCTCCGCTTCGAAAGCGCGCTTGCCGGTGAAGACCTCGTAGAGCACCAGGCCGAGCGCGTAGATGTCGCTGGCGGGCGTGACCTCTTTGCCGGCGAGTTGCTCGGGGGCCATGTACGCGGGCGTTCCGTGGCGGATCTCGTGCTGCTGGATCTGGCCGCTCAGCGCCGCGAGACCAAAATCGGTGATCAGCACGTTGCCGCGGCCGTCGAGCATGACGTTCGATGGCTTCAGATCGCGGTGCAGCACTCCCTTGTCGTGCGCGGCGGCGAGGCCGGCGCAGAGCTTGCGCGCGATCTCGAGAGCCTTGTCGGAGGGCAGGCGGCCGATGCGGCGGAGCAGGGACCCCAGGTCCTCGCCATCGACGTACTCCATGGAGATGAACTGTTGACCGTCGATCTCGCCGATGTCGTAAACGCGGCAGACGTTGGGATGGGAGACCTGGCGCGCGATGCGGACCTCGTTGCGGAAGCGGACCAGGGCGCGCTCGTCTTCGGCAATCGCCTCGGGGAGGAATTTCAGGGCGACGGGCTGGCCGAGCTTGAGATCGGAGGCGCGGTAGACCTCGCCCATGCCGCCGGCGCCGAGCAGCGCGATGATGCGGTAGCGTTCGAGAAGCAGCGTGCCGGGCGGGAAGCGGCCCTCATCCGCGGCGCTCGAGGAACTGGGCGGCGAGGCCGAAGTTCGAGAGCGCGGGCGCGCGGGCTCGGCGATGGTCTCGGTCTGGGAACGGGGGGCGGGAGGGCCAAGCGGCGCGGCGCAGCTCCCGCAAAAACGGCTGGAGTCGGGGTTCTCGGTGGCGCAGCTGGGGCAGCGTACCATCGGTCGTAGTGTAGCAATCTCCGCGGGCTGCGCGACACCAATCCGCCCGGCCGAGCCGCGACCGCAAGGGAGCGGGACCCCTGCGACTCAAACACCGCTCCCTTGCGGTCGCGGCTCGATAACACACCGGCGCAGCTCTGGAGAGCTGCCCCACGCGTGCGCCACGCTACTATACTCGAAGCTTGAAGAGACAGACCCTGGCTCTGGCGGCGGTGCTCGCGCTGATCATCATCCGGCTATGGCTGATGCCGCTGCCCTCGAGCTTCTGGACGGACGAGACGAGTACGGCGTTCGTGGTCCGCTATGGTGCTTCGCGGGCGTCGACGCCACTACTGCCGGGGTTGATTGGATCCGTCTACTATTCGCTGCCCCGGGCGGCCGTGGCTCTGGGCGGATTCTCCGAGGCCGCCTGCCGGCTTCCCTCCACGCTGGCGATGGGCGTTGCGCTGCTCCTGATCGGCCGCCTGGCCGCGCGCCTGATTCACCCTCAGGCGGCGTGGTTTGCGGTGTTCGCATGCCTGTCCCTGCACGGCTTCAACTTCCAGGCGGCCGACGCGCGCCCCTACGGCCTGGGAACCGCGGTCGGGGCGGCGGGGGTGTGGTTTCTGGTCCGGTGGCTCGATGACGCTCGCTGGCGCGACGCTGTGTTGTTCGTGCTCTTCGCGGCCCTGCTGTTGCCGGTCCACCCGCTGTACTGGCCGTTCTATCTGGTATTCGCGGGGTATGCGGCTGCGCGGCTGATCTCGAGGGACACCCGTGTGACATGGCTTCGCGCGGGCGGGGTTTTCGCGGTGCTGGCACTGGCTGCGATGCCTGTGCCCATCGAGATGCTGGCGCTGGCGCGCGGCGCCCGGGCCTACGTCAGCTCGCCGCTGCCGGGAGCGAGGGCGCTTCTCTACTCGATGAAACTGGTGCTGCCCGGCGCATGCTGGCTGGGGGCGTGGCTGTTCTCGCGGCTCTGCCACCGGTCCGCCGACCGAGCGGCGCCCCAACGCTCCTCGCTCGCGCTCATCGCGATGTGGTGGCTATGTCCGCCGGTGTGCCTCTTTGCAGTCTCGTGGCTGACGGGCATCAGCGTGTTTGTCGAGAGGTACTACTCGCTGGCGTTGCCCGGGGCGGCGCTGGCGGGGACGGCCCTGGCGTCCCGCTACGTCCCATCGGGGATGTGGAAGCCTCTGGCGCTGGCCGCCGGGTTGGGAGTCCTGCTCCTGCACGGGGACTGGCGCGAAGCCTGGCCGCCGCACGCCCACGTGGACTGGCGTGGAGCCGCGCACGGGATCAACCAGCGCGCGCCCGGGCCCGAGACGCCCATCATCTGCCCAAGCCCGGTGGTCGAGACACGGGCTCCGCTCTGGAGGCCAGGCTACCCGCTTCCTTCGTTCCTCTACGCTCCGCTGGCGGTCTATCCGATCGGCGGGCATGTGGTGCCGTTTCCGTTCGCCACTTCTCCGGAAGCGGAAAAGCTTGCCGCCGCGCTGGCGCAATCGGCGCGCTCGGGTCCCGGGCGCTTGTTCGTGTACGGCCACCGGAGCAACGCGCAGTTCTGGGAGAATTGGTTCGAGCGACGGCCCGAGCTCGCCGGATGGACCAGCCACCGCCTGGGCCCGTTCGGCGACGTCGTAGTCGTCGAGTTCGACCGGCCGGAGAACAGATGACAACCGATCTTAGCCGCCGCCACCTTCTGGCACTCATGGGACTGCTGGCCGGCGATGGGTGCCGGGCGCCAGCTCCGCTCGAACTGCCGCGGCGGCCCGTCGCGGATGCGCTGACGACCATTCCGCTTTCGGACGTGCGGCTCGGCGGCACTCTGGGACGCAAGCTGGACCTCTGCGTTCGCAATCGCATTTTCGCGCAGGACCCGGAGAAGCTGCTCGAGCCGTTTCGTCACCGCCAGGAGCGGAGTTGCTGGCAGACCGAGTTCTGGGGGAAGTGGTTCCTCTCGGCAGCCGCCGCGTGCCAATACACAGGGAGCCAGGAGCGGCGCGCGCGGCTGGGCCAATCGGTCCGTGAGCTTCTCGACACCCAGAGCACCGACGGATATATCGGCAACTACGCCAGCGGCAGCCACCTCAAGGGCTGGGACGTCTGGGGCCGCAAGTACACGCTGCTCGGCCTCGAAGCCTGGTACGACATGGCGAACGATCCGGCGGCCCTCGAAGGTGCGCGGCGGCTGGCCGAGCACCTGATGCGGGAGGTTGGCCCCGGCGGCGCCGACATCGTCACGCTCGGCCTGTACCGTGGGATGGCGTCCAGCTCGGTGCTCGAGCCGATGGTCCGGCTCTACCGGCGGACCGGGGACGAGCGCGAGATGCGATTCGCAGAGTACATGGTCCAGCGCTGGTCTTCGTCCAAGGGACCGCAGTTGATCGAGAAGGCGGGCGTGCCGGTAGGGCAGCGCTTCCCTGCCCCGAAGAACTGGTGGAGCTGGGAGAACGGGCAGAAGGCGTACGAGATGATGTCCTGCTACGCCGGCCTTCTCGAGTTGTACCGGGCGACGGGCTGGGCTCCCGCCCTGAACGCGGCCACGCGGACGTTCGAAAACATTCGCGACACGGAGATCAACGTGGCCGGATCGGGATCGGCGGCGGAGTGCTGGTACGGCGGCAAGGCGCTCCAGGCCGAGGTGCGTCCGCGTTTCATGGAAACCTGCGTGGGCGTCACCTGGATGCAGCTCTGCGCAAACCTGCAGCGGCTGACTGGCGAGGCGGGGTTCGGCGACGAGATCGAGAGGGCCGCGTACAACGCGCTCGCGGGCGCCATGACGCCGGATGGATCGTCGTTCGCGCAGTACAGCTGGCTGGAGGGAACGCGCAAGCTGGGCGAGCGGCAATGCGGCCTGGATCTGAATTGCTGCGTGGCGAATGGGCCGCGCGGCATGATGCTGCTGCCCGAAGTGGCGGTCATGATGCGCGCGGAAGGCCCCGTCGTGAACCTGTATTCCGAGGGTGTGTGGAAGCTGCCGCGGTGCCGGCTGGAGATGAAGACCGACTATCCGGCTTCAGGCGAGGTGAACATTCGCGTCGAGACCGCGCGGCCCGAGGCTTTCACGCTGCGGCTCCGCGTGCCGCAGTGGAGCGAGCGGACTTCGGTGAGCGTCAACGGCGCTCGCCCTGCCGCCCTGCGCCCCGGGAGTTGGGCCGCGATCGAAAGGATCTGGAAGGCGGGCGACCAGGTTCGGCTGAGCCTCGACCTTCGTGCCAGAGTCGTCACGACGGAGGTTGGGGGCAAGCGCTACGAGGCGGTGGTGCGGGGGCCGGTGGCGCTGGCGCGCGATGTGAGGTTGGGCGGGAGCATTGACGAACCCGTGTCGCTGGGCGGTGGCGATGTGAAGCCAGTTGCGGCGCCCGAAGGCATCGAGATGGCGTTTGCGGCCGACGGGGGCAAGGTGACGCTGTGCGACTTCGCGTCGGCGGGCAACACATGGGACGCGCGCTCACGGTATCGGATCTGGATGCCGGCAAGCTAGAGTAGTGCGTCCCAGTGGCCGCACACCCGGGACTGGCTCGAATTTCGCCGCCTTTGCGAAATTCGTGCCTGTCCCCCCATTGGTCCTCCGCCGGCGATACTGCTCGATATTTGCGGGGCACGACACCAGGACGGAGTCCGCTCCCTCACGGTCGCGGTTCGGTGCTGATTGCAGGTTGACATAAGCCTCGCCGGACGTTAAGTTTGTGTTGCGAGCGCACTCTCATGGCGGAAGAAACCTATAGCTTCCAGCGGCTACTTGTCTTGCGGAAAATCACCCGCGCCATTTCGGACACTCTCCGCGGCCAGCTCCGCGAACACCTGGGCACATTGAATTCTCTGCTGAGGCCGCGCGCCGCCTTCGGGGATGCCGGACACGGCGCGGGGACCGAGCGCGCGTTCAACGACCTGGTGGCCCTGTATCAGACCATCGCGGCGGCCAAACCGTTCCTGCTGACTCAGGAGCTCACGCGGCCAGTGGAGATGGCCAGCACTACGCTGGAGCTGCTGCCCGTGGAGTACAGCTATCAGGCCGAGGGAAAGACCGTGGTGGTGACATCGCCTCTGAAGTGGGTGGTGACCTACAGCGGCTTCTCGCCCGCACGGTTGAAAGAGCTCATCTCCGCGAAGACGCCGCCGGAGAGGGAACTGTTCCAATACGCCGTGCAGTACGCGGCCGTCAGCGTCCTGTTCGGCGCGCGCGGAGGAGTTCCGAAGATCCTGGAGGCGCTGCGCTTTCCGCTCACGGCCGGTAAGCTCCCGGAATTCGGAGAGCTTCCCGTCACCACGATTTCGGCGCCGATTTCGACGGTGCTTCCTCCGGACAACGTCGTTATCGAGAGCACCGAGTTCTCGGGGAAGAACGTGTTCGAGGAGGTGGTCAGCCTCGACGAGATCCCGATGCTTCGCGACCCGCTAAGGGATCAGCTTCTCGAGATCGCGCAATCCTTCGGCGAAACGCTGCCGGCCGCGTGAGAGGGCCGCGACGCGGTCCGGTGCTGCGTAACTGGTACGCAGCAGGCACGACGCGGCGGCTGCGCACCCTACTTGGTCGCGGCGCCAGACGCCTCGCGCCAGGAGCGAATGAGTTCCCGGATGCGGGGCCGCTCCTCCCTCGGCAGCTGCTGTTCCACGGCTTCCAGCGCCTGGATGACTTGTGCGGCGGGAGGCGTAGTCACCGAGCGAATCAGCGCCAGACGGACGGAGGCATTCTCCTCGCGGCGTGGCGAGAACTCGTTACCGAGAGCTCCCGCCAGCTCGGTCGCCCAGGCGCCGCAGTTCTGCGGGTGGTCGCGCTCGGACACCAATCCGTGGGCCAGCGCGACCAGGACCATCTGGTTCGTGCGGTCGGCTCCGGCTTCCGGACGGAAGAAGTACAGACCGGCGAGATTCCCGCCCAATTCGAGTTTCTGCTCGGGCTGGGTTTTTCCGACCACGACCGCCCGGGCGATCAACTCCGCCCCGGCGTCGCGTCCCAGAATCGCACGCCGGCCCAGCGCGTCCAGGGCATAAAACATTAGCAGGGACTGGTCGCTGACCAGCGCACCCGCCAGCATGTCGCGCTTCTGGGGCATTGGCCCCTCGAACCCTTCGATCACGTAACACTGACGGGCTGCGCCGACAAGAGGGTCGGCGACCGACTGCACCTGGCGGCCCGCCACGGCCTGCCACACGCCAGCGGAGCCGGCCGGCCTGACGGCCAGCAGAAGAAAGTCGCCTTGCTTCAGTGCGAGCGCGTTCCACTGATTGAACAGGGTGCGCACCCGCTGTGCCGGCTCCGCTAAGCGCCGCACCGGCACCTCCATGACGCTACCCTGGGTAAGCGTGCGGGCGTGAATGACCGCCGCAACGTTCAGTGCGATCTTGCCGGTTTCCTCGTCCGCGTCATCACCCCGCACCTTGCCCAGGCGAACGCTGGCGATCCTGGCGACGACCATGCTCGAAGAGGCGTCCGAGATGGCCGGAACGAGATCGCCCGACAGGACCTGGTCCTTGTCAATTCCTGGCGTTGTCATATTCGCTTTCCTTTCTGCTGCCCCGCTCAGGACGAGCACAGCTGCGATCCCCGCTCCGAGAAAGAGCTCCACTCCAAAGCGGCGGCGTTTCCATTCGCTTTTCATGGTGTAAACGTTATGAACGTCCCGCCGTCGTTGAAACGGGGCAAGAAGGTTTCGAACCCGGCCAGACATGCATCCTGGCCGCCGGTGGCCGGCGAAACCTTGGTGATAGATCCCTGTGCGGTGGTCTTGGCTCCGTGTGGGGTGTAGTTTCCGGCGGCATCGACATCGCCCTTGAAGTCCGCGGACCAGGAGGTCTTGGCGTGAACCATCAGAGCCGTCGGCGCGTCGCTGCTGAATGAGGCGATCGCGGTGGAGAAGCCGTTTATCCCGGTAATTCCCGTGAGCGCATTGCCGGTGGTTGTGTGGGTGGACGCAAAACCGCCAGCGGGCGCATCGGCGGTCCACACCTCACGCAGGAATGAGGTGTTGTCAGGCTTGTAGGTGCTGGGTGTGTCCATCCACGGGTCGCCCGCTCCGTTTGAATCCCGTGTCGGCAACCCGCCCTTTGCATTTTCCTTCGCGGTGCCCGGGGGAGGGGGTGCGTAGTTACCAGTCAGCGTATCCGCCACGCCGTTCTGGAGAATGTGCACTTGGACTTTGTTCGTGCCAAGCCGCTTGGAATTGCCGCCGCCGACAACCTTCACCTTCACCTTGATCTCCCAAGGATACTGCTTGGTCGGGAAGTCGCCCGACTTAAAGTTCGTGGCCCCGCCACCCGAGCCGCCGTCCGCGTACTTGTTGTCGCGGCGCTTGTAGGTAAACGTGTCGGTGAGGACCTTGACCCATACGAATACCACGTTCCAGACTACGCGCGTCCCGTCGAGCGACGCGATCACCGAGAACGACCCGTGCACGTTGGTCTCGAGCTTGGCCTTCTTTCCGCCGTCGGTCGGCGTGAGGGTGGGCGGCCCATCCGTATTCTCGTTGGACTTGACCTGCCAGGTCACAGGCAACCCGGCCGGGCTGGTGATCGCCTCCAGTTGCACCGGCTTGCACCCGCGAACCAGGATGACGGGCGCGTTGGCGGCGAGGCTCTCGTTGTCGAGAGCGCTCGAGTTGAGCACGTTGTCGGCGCGCTTGTTGGCGGCATTGCGCAGCCCGTTGGTCCCCTCCACCTTGGCGTTGATCTGAATGACGATTCTCTTCACCGGGACGGGCGGCGGCGGCGGCGGCCCGCAAGGGGCCTTGGGAGGAGGCGGCGAGGGTGAGAACAGGTTGATCACCCACTCCACCGCCGACACGATGGCGTCTAGAATTCCCACGTCCTATCCCCCTTGCGATACCTTCCAGGCACTTGGCTCGTAACTGCTTCGGGCGGCCTCCCAATCCGGCTCCGGGACGGTCTTGGGAAGCCCCTGCGCCCGGGCATCGGCCTTGACCTTCTCGTCGGTGAGGCGAAGCTTGATGGCCGGATGCTCGTCGAAGTTCGGCGCCACAACGAACATCAGCACGACGAAGCACGCCAGTCCGGCTTCGGAAGTCATTCCGTACCCGCGCGCGCGCTCGATTCCATCCCGCACCATCGCTCGCAGCGAAGCTTCCGGCAACTCCCGCACCGGCATCGTAGCGGCGGGGAGACGGACCACAGTCTCCGCCTGCCGGGCGCGGATCTCGGAAGCCAGGCGCCTCTCGAAGATCACGTCGGCCTCGGGCTGAAAAGCCTGCATCTGTTCATCGCGAACTTGTGGCATTCTCCCCCTAACTCGAAAGCTCCTTCTGTTCAGCGGCAAGCGCCCCAGCCTTGGTCCGGAACGAGACCAGAGTATTCGGCTGCTCGCCCTCGGCGACATAGGAAGCAACCGGACCGAACAGGGCTGCCAGTTGCTCCTGATCGCAGGTCGGCAGATACTTCCGCAGCACGCGCGGATCGTAGTAGCGGAAGAGGAGCGGCTTGCCGGTGCTGTCGTGGACCACCAGGAACTTGCGGAAGTGACTCCGCAGCGCAGCGAGGTCGGCCTGCGCCAGCGCGAAAATCCCCCAGTGGCCGCCCCATCCCTGCGTGAGGACCCAGTCCGTGAACCCCGAGCCCCGCTCGAGGCGGACCAGGTATGGCGCGACCTCCGCCATGTCGGGCTGCAACTCGCCGCGGTAAAGACACGCGTGCTCAGGTTTCAAGGCGTGAAGCTTGTCCAGAAGGCCGGAGACGGAGGCCCCATCCAGGACCGCGAACACACTCAGGCCCGGCTCCCCAAACAAAACCTCCCCGACTTCATCGCCAGTGTTCTTCATGCTCGTTTGCCTGGCCGCACGGGCCAGGTCGCTCCTACGTTCATATATCGCAGAAAGGCGCTCCCGTGTCGGCCGCCTGCTTGAGAACCATCGCGGGCACACTATAGGAAGTCGGCTTGGGGGGCGGGGGCAGCGGCGGCGGCGGCGCCTTGTCGCCCGGCTTCGCCGTGTCGGCTTCCTTGGCATCCGTCGGCGCCTCTGGCGAACTGCCCGAGCCCGAGCCCGCCGCACCGCCGCTGTTGATCATCACCATCGTCCCTTTGATGAAAATGCCGGCGGAATTGAGGTTGATGAAATTGCCGCCCACCTTCAGCGTCAAGCTGGTGCCACTCTCGATCACCAGGTTCATGCCGGCCTTCAGGTGAATCTCCTGGCCCGCATCGAGAGCATAGTTCTGTCCGGTCTTGATCTGGATGTTCTGTCCAGCCTTGAGCGACGCCGTACCGTCCACCTTCTCGTTCTGGTCGCCCTTCACGTGCAGGTGCTTGTCCTGTTTGACCAGTTCGTACTGGTCCTTGGTCACGATCAGGTGGCTCTCTCCGCCCAGGGTCTCGAAGCGGTCGGCCTTCACACGGATGTCGAGGTTCTTCTCGCTGTTGACGAAGACCTGTTCGCTGCCCTTCTTGTCTTCGAACCGGATTTCGTTGAAGCCGCCGCCGCCCTTGGACGAATAGGACTTGAAGGTGCTCTTCGTCATCTCGTCCGGCAACGTGTACGGTGGCATCTGGACGGCGTTGTAGACGCTGCCGGTGATGAGCGGCCGGTCCGGATCGCCTTCCAGGAAGCTGACCACCACCTCCTGGCCGATCCGCGGATGCCACACGCCTCCCCAACCCTTGCCCGCCACGGGCTCCGCCACGCGGATCCAACAGGAGCTGGACTCGTCGAGCTTGCCCATGCGGTCCCAATGGAACTGCACCTTCACGCGCCCGTACTTGTCGACGTAGATCTCCTCGCCGCCGGGGCCTACTACCACCGCCGTCTGCGTGCCGTGAATCAGCGGCTTGGGAGAGACGCGTGGGGGCCGGAACGGCACCGTCGCCTTGATCGCCGTGAAGGTGTTCTTGTAGGTGGAGTCCGTCGCGCTGCCATGGCCGGAATAGAAGCCGCCTTCCTCGCCGTGGTGCGCGATATGCGTCAACACGTAGTTGTCGTTCTGGTCCTGGTGCTCGTAGCCATAGAGTTCGAACTTAAAGCCCGACTCCAGGGTGCGGCAATCGCTCTCGCCGAAAAACACCGCGTGGACCGCCTCCTGTTCCTCGATGCGGGTTTTGGCCAGCGTGTCGCCGTCGGCACGATTATCGTAAATGCCGGGATAGTCGTAGATCTCAAAGCGGTGGTTGCCGCCCTGATTGATCGAACTGTCCACCTGCGTGTTGAGCCGGGTGGACGGAGTCTCGAAATTGTAGTCGCAGACCGCGTACTTGCCCGCCCGCATCTCCTGTTCCTGCTTCCAGCCGTACACCACGTCTTCGTCGTGCCGCATCTCGAGCATGGCGCTCCGGTCGAACATCACGCGCGACACGTCCGGACAGGGTTGGTGCACAGAGGCGACGTCACCCATCATCAGCGTGTGCTTTCCATTCTCGTGCTTGAAGAAGTAAAAAATGCCCTCCTGTTCCATGAGCCGGGACACGAAGTTGAACGCCGTCTCGCGGTACTGGACGCAGTACTCCCATGTCGGGTAGGTCTTCTGGGTCTGATCCTGAAAGTCCTTAAAACCGAGATCCGTGAAGACCTGCTTCACGATATCCATCACGGCCATGTTCTGGAAGATTTTGCAGTCGGCGGTGCGGGTGAGGAACCACAGCCACGGCACTACCTCGGCCTGATAGTGGAACAGGCGCGTTTCGCCCGGCAGCTGAACGAACCGGCTCACGTACCCGTTGAAGTAGCGCGCGCTCTCGGTAACGGCGAGGCGCACGGAGAAGGTCACGTTCTTGCCGATGATGTCGTCGAAGCTGATATTCGAGTCCTCCGACAGCAGGTCCAGATGGTAATGGAATAGCTCCGAAATGCCATCCTCGCCGCTGAAGGAGCGCAGCAGGAACTTGTCGTCGCCCAGGGGAGTCAGGAGGTTCAAAAACCGGCGCAGTTCCGTCCACTCGGGCATATCAGCCTCCAATCAGCACGGTCGGGCAGCCCATCGAGATCTTGTTCGGAGGGCCGACCGCTTCGAGGATGGTGTCGCCCTGCCGGGCCGCGGGAAGATTGTCGATCATAACGGTGGCCGAGCCGGTGATCACGACTCCAGGCCCGTGCGGCGGAACCGGCAGCGGCGTCGAGCACAGGTGGATGTCCGCGCCCGCGCTGGCGCTCGTGATCATGCTCGACATCGACGCCAGCATGGAGGCCTTGGTGGCCTGCTCGGCCGCATACGCCGCCGGCGCGCCGGGAGTGCCGGCGGCAGCGGCCGTGGCGGCCTCCGCCGTTTGAATCGCGATGTCCGCCGCCTGCTTGGTGGCCGACAAACCAGCCACCGCCGCCAGCGGAATCCCGCGCCAGGCCGGCAGGAATCCGATCATGCAGGTCAGGCTCCCAGGACCGGGCGTCAACACGGGCGGCAACGGATGCGTCACCGGATCGGTAGTACGAGCAGCCGCAGGCATAATTCCCTTCCTCCCTCGAACACAGCGTACTCCAAAACCCTACGCGTATACGAACTTCCCATCCTCCCCCACACCGACATGGATCGCCGGCACCTTGGTCCCCTCGGCCATCCACGCCAGCAACTGCCGAGAAACTTCGGGAAGCAGCGTGTTGGTCAGAATATTGTCCACGTTGCGCGCGCCGCTTTCGACTTCGGTGCAGCGCCGCGCCACCTCGCTCACCAGGGCGTCATCGTAGGCCAGATCGATCTTGTGGTTCTCCATCAGCCGGCGCTTGATCTTGGCCAGCTTCAGCACTACGATCTTTTTCAAATTCTCGTCCCGGATGGGGTAATACGGGATGATCACCATGCGGCCCAGGAACGCGGGCTTGAAGATCTTGTTCAGCTCCGGCTTAAGCGCCTTGACCAGACCTTCTGGCGACGGCATTGTCTCCGGATCCGCGCAGAGCTTCATGAACGTGTCGGTGGCGGCGTTGGTGGTCAGGATGAGAATGTTGTTCTTGAAGTCGATTTCCCGGCCCTCGCCGTCCTCCATCATCCCTTTGTCGAAAACCTGGTAGAAAAGCTCCAGCACGTCCGGATGGGCCTTCTCGACTTCGTCCAGCAGCACCACCGAATAGGGGCGGCGGCGCACCGCTTCGGTCAGCACTCCGCCCTCGCCGTAGCCCACGTATCCGGGAGGCGAACCTTTCAGCGTAGATACGGTGTGGGGTTCCTGAAACTCCGACATGTTGATGGTGATCATGTTGTGCTCGCCGCCGTAGAGCAGGTCGGAAAGCGCCAGCGCGGTCTCGGTCTTGCCGACGCCGCTCGGCCCTACGAGCATGAAGACGCCCACGGGTTTATTGGGATCGTCCAGGCTCGCCCGCGAGGTCTGTATGCGCTGGCTGATCAGCTCCAGCGCGTGGTCCTGCCCGATCAGCCGCCGCTTGAGGATCGAAGGCAGCTCGAGCACCATCTGGATCTCGTCCTTCACCATCTTCCCGGCGGGGATCCCGGTCCAACCGGAGATCACCGCGCCCACGGTATTGCCATCGACCGAGACCTGGATCAGCGGCGCGTCGCCCTGCAGGGCGGCCAGGTCGAGGTCGAGTTTCGCCAGTTCGGCGCGCAGCGCGGCCGGATCCGGAGCCGGCTGGGCCGCGGCAGCCGCTTCGCCGGCGGCGGGCTGCGCGGCCGGCGCGGGCGCCGGGCCGCCCTCGATCTGCGAGTGAATCTCGCGGATGCGCGTCACCAGTGCGGCTTCCTTGTCGAAGCGCTCCTTCAGCGCCGCCAGGCTTGCTTCGACGGTGGCTTTGCGCTCCGCGATCGCGGCCAGCGCCTCGCCGTGATCGGCGCCGAGTTCCACTTCGCGATGAAGAATCCCCTGCTGGACCGCCAGGTCGTCGAGTTCGCGGGTGGCGTCCTCGATCTCCGGCGGAATGGAGTTCTGCCCCAGCGCCAGCCGCGCGCAGGCTGTGTCGAGCACGCTCACGGCCTTGTCGGGCAACTGACGGCCCGCGAGATAGCGGTGCGAGACCTTCACGCCCGCCGAGACCGCGTCGGCCAGGATGCGCACTTTGTGATGCTTCTCGAGCGCCGGGACGATGCCGCGCATCATGACCATGCACTGGGCCTCGGTAGGCTCGTCGACTTTGACCACCTGGAACCGGCGCGCCAGCGCCGCGTCCTTCTCGAAATACTTCTTGTACTCGGACCAGGTGGTGGCGGCGATGGTCCTCAGCTCGCCTCGCGCCAGGGCGGGTTTGAGCAACTGGCTGGCGTCGTTCTGCCCCGCCTGCCCTCCCGCGCCGATCATGGTGTGCGCCTCGTCGATGAACAGGATGATGGGCGTGGGCGATGCCTTTACCTCCTCGATCAGCCCCTTCAGCCGGTTCTCGAATTCGCCCTTGACGCCGGCGCCCGCCTGCAGCAGGGCCAGGTCCAGAGTGCGAACGCTGACGCCTTTGAGCGGCGGCGGCACGTCGCCCGCGGACACGCGCTGGGCGAACCCCTCGACCACAGCGCTCTTGCCCACGCCGGCCTCGCCGGTGAGTATCGGGTTGTTCTGGCGGCGGCGCATCAGGATGTCGATCATCTGGCGGATCTCGTGGTCGCGCCCCAACACGGGGTCGAGTTTCCCGGCCTTCGCTTTCGCGGTCAGGTCAACCGTGTAGGCGTCCAGGTTCGCCGTCTTCCCTGCCCCGGCCCCAGCGCGCGGCAGCGCTCCTTCCATCGCGTTCGCTTCGGCGAGCGCCGCGATGGAGTCCTCGTGCGAGCCTGCCACGATGGTCTGAAAATCCTTCTTGAGCGCGTCCGGTTGGATCTTGCCGAATTCCTTGGGACTCACCTCGCCCATCAGCCGCGCCAGGTCGTCGTGGGTGGCCAGCGCCAGGATGGTGAAACCGGATCGCACCTGGCCGGCGCCGAAGTCGATGGTCCCGATGGCCCAAGCCTCTTTCAGCATATTCACCAGGGAGACGCTGAAAACCGGCCTCCCGGCGTTGCCGCGCTTCAATTTGTCGAGGCTGCGGGTGACCTCCTGCTGCAGGCGCGTTGCATCGACGCCGAAGTGCCTCAGGATGCGCACCAGGTCGCCGCCCGTGTCGTCCAACAGCTTCAACAGGTAATGTTCCACCTCGATGTTGTAGTTGGTGCGCGAGACGCAGAGGCCTGCTGCCGCTTCGAGCGCGTTCCGCGTGGCGTCGTTGAGTTTTCCGATCAAGGATTTGAGATTCACGCTCATATATAAGTCCTCCCTATCACAGCCCGCCTTGTGGCGCACGCTTCAGCGTGCCGCCACGTCCCACGTCACAAATCAAGCACCGTGTCGTCAGGGTCGCGCCCCATGGCGGCCGACTTCGCCCACGTGATCCAGCCCAGGCGCGGCGCCGTGTCGTCCTCGCGCCCCAGTTCACAACCCGGCACTTCGTCGCGCTTCAGCACCAGTTGCACTTCGAAATCGAATTCGTTACCGGCAAAGAACCGCGTCAGCGCGCGGAGCGGCTCGAAGGCGGTGCCGGTCGGCAGGAAATCCTGATACTGCTCGAGCGGGAGCGGACCCAGGCGGATGCGCACGCGCGACTGCTCGTCCCAGATCTCGTCGCCCACCACCGCGCCCACCGCCAGCTGCTCGGACTCGGTAGCGCTCGAGTCCAGACGGCACTGCGTCGGGATGTCGAGCCGGTACCACGCGCCCGCGAACTGCACGATCTCGGCGGGCACCTCAAAGTAGTCCTCGACCAACTGCCGCAACGCCTGCGCCGACCGCGGCCGCTGTCCCAGCAGACCCGCGTAATACACCAGCGAAATATCCGCTACCGCCTGGCGGTTGCCGAGCCCCTTGGTGCCCAGGCCGACCAGGTCCAGCAGATACTGCGAGAGCCGGTCGCCTCCGCCGCGCTCGTACTGGACCGTGAAGCGGTATCGCTCCCAGGCCTGGTAGAACAGCGAGATCATGCGGTGGTTGAAGATGTCCAGGAAATCGCGCGGCGCCGTGTCTTTCGCCCGAACGCGGTCGGCCACGAACTGCGTGTAGTAAAGCGGCAGGACGCCTTGGGGCCCGGTGAGGCCCATGAAGTTCACCACCATCAGCGGCGCCCGCTCGTCGCGCCATTGGAGCGACTGGATTTCGCTCGCCGGAAACGCGTTCGAGTTGTGCGCCGCGAACCGTACGGCCTCGGTCTGCGGATGGGAGAAGCGCCCCGGCGCGTTGCGGTCGCGCAGCAATCTCTCGAGCACCCGCACGGCCTGAAAAAACTGGAACTGGTACGGCTCCTCGCCGATCATCCTCTCCAGATCCTGCCGCTCGGCCACCGGGGTCATACGCATCCCCACTCAAAGACCAAAAAGGCATTTGGCCACGAATGAACACGAATGGACACGAATAAATCAGGGTCTTTCGATTCGTGTTCATGCGTGTTCATTCGTGGCCAGCAGTTTTGTCCTGCACGCTTTTTCATAGCAGCACCGCCTGTCCGGCGCGTGGCGGCCATTCTTTCATGACGTCTTTGCGCTGCTCGGTTCGCGCGACCAGCTGGCTGAAGCTGTTCATTGAGACGTAGAGGCCTAGAAAGTGCTCCAGCACGCTCGCGAACAGGTAGACGCCGCCGCCCACGAACTGTTCTTCGTCGAAGGTCATCTCCACGCGGGTTCCGCGCACGAACGAGATTCCGTTTTCAGAAATGACACGCGCAAAGTGGCGCTGGCCGTCAATCCGCCGGATGCCCTTGATCTGCTTTTCCAGGTGCGTCGAGTCGCTGAAGTTATAGAGCCGCAGAATCTCCGACAGCGCCTCTTTGCCTTCGCTGACCAGCGACAGGTAGTTCAGCGAGAGTTGCGAAATCAGCCGCCAGAGCGCGGCCTTGCCCACCGCGGGGCGGAGTGTCGGCGTGGGCTTCTTCAGCGTGACGATACGCCGGATCGAGGGCATGCCCTCCAGCTCGAAATCCCCCGCATCGCTGCCGAACGGGAGACGCGCCGGCAGATCGCGATTGGTGCACAGGCAGCGCACCGTGAGCGTTTCGACATTCACTTTTGCCGGCTGCCCCGAGAGATCCGCCAGCGAGAGGTAGATGTCCGTGCCGTCATCGCCGCGCTTGGCCGAGGCACGCCGCTCGGCGTGCCAGAAGGTCTGTTTCTTGTCCCGCAGGCGGCCGTGCCGGTATGAGAAAAACGGCTCGAACTTCGCCACTTCCTGCGTGTGCGGGTTGGCGCTCACCACCTCCTCAATCGAGAAGATTTCGAGCGCGTGCTGGCGCCGGACGTCGGGCACCACCGGGTACTCGTGACGCAACTGGTCGAGCAGGATCGGCTCGGCGGTGTGCTCGAACAGGTTGATGATGGGCGACGTGTCCGGTCGCAGCGTTTTCGCCGAAACGCCCAGCTCGAGCATCTGCTGGCGGTCCGCGCGCTCGAACGGCGAGATCAACACGATGAACTGCGCCCGCTCCTTGAATCCCGCCGCGGCCAGCGCCTCGAGGCCGTGCAGTTCGATGAAGAAGAACTTTTCGGGAAACGCGAAGTACTCCTGCAGAAGCCGGTATCCGGCAAAGGACCGCCGGGTGTACGGCAACATGGCGTCGTTTTCGCCGAACCCGAAGGGCCGGATGGAACCCGCCGGCAGCTCGATGGGTCGCAGCCGCGGGTTCGCGGGATCGCGCACCAGGATCTGCGCGCAGTTGTTCAGCAACAGCTCGTAGAGGGCGTGCACCACGTTGCTCTCGCCGTTCAGATAGAACCGCAGGGAGCCCAGCTCCAGCTTGTCGAAAGAGACGTCGGCCAGACACGCCAGGTCGAACCGCATCGCCGCCACGGCACTGCCGCCCTTGACGGGTGGCTGGATGCGGTCGGGCGTGGTCCACTGCGCGTCCGACACCGTCAGCGGCCACAGCGTGGCGTCGTAGCAGGTGCGGAAGCGGCACGGCACGCCGTCCACCGGCCGGGAGTACAGCAGCGATCCGCGCGGAACCTTCAGGCCCGTGGTCAGCTTGCCCTGCTCCGGATCGAGGTGAAACTCCACCACCGACATGGCCGGAATCGGGTGCGTGTAGTGCGGGAACAGGATGCCCAGGAGGGCCTCGGTGACTTCCGGAAACTCGTCGTCGATCTTCAGGTGAATGCGGCCGGCCAGGAATGCGAAGCCCTCGATCAGCCGCTCCACGTGCGGGTCTTCGCAGCGGTCCGGCTCCAGTTGCAGGCGCGAGGCGATCTTGGGATACTTCTCGGCGAACTCGGCGCCCATCTGCCGCAGGAACGTCAGCTCGCGTTCGTAATAATCGAGAAGCTCGTCGCGCACCCGTTCAGTCTCCCTTAACCTGGTACTCGCCGCTGGTCAGCTCGAGCACGGTGTCGAAGGTGACCCGCTCCGGAGCCGGATCGATCCGCAGCAGGCCCTGGATCTGAAACCGCAAAATGCGGGCGCTGCCCGCGACCGGCTCCATGGTAACTCGCGGCCCCTTGATGCGGGGCTCGAAGGTCGCGATGGTCGATTCGATCATCCACAACAGCCGCTTCTGGTCCTGGGTGGAGCGAACGCCGAGCGAGGTGATGTCCGGCAGCCCGTAGTTGAACACGGACTTCGCGGTTTCGGCTGAAACGTCCGTCGCCTCGATGCTGCGGCGGGTGTTCAGCAGCCACTCGATGTCCCGGCGCAAAGAGGTCTTGAGCTGGCGTAGCGACTGGGCGCGGCCATGCGGTGGATCGGTCTTGAGGGACAGTTCCTGGTCGCTCAGGCGGTCCAGAAGCGAGAGCGTGACGTTCGGATCCGGGCCGGAGCGCGCCATCCCCTACCTCCGCAGCGCCAGCGCCTCGACAGGATCGAGGCGGCATACCCGGCCGTAGACTTTCTGCTTCTCCTCCGCACTGGTGTTGTTCTTGTCCATGGAGCGGTATAGCAACGATAGCGCCTGCGCGATCACGTCGGGCGGTTCCCACTCCTCGAGTTTGCGCCGCTCGATCTCGCTGGCGAGTTCCTCGAGAATCGGAAGGGCGATGGCCTCCTCGCCTGCCCCCATGCAGACCTGTGCCAGTTGGACCCGCCTCCGAAAGCGGCCGCGACCCGAGGGCTCCTGCGCCGCCTCGCGATTCAGAATCTCGATCGCATCCCGCACCTGGCCGGAGCGCGCGGCGTCGAGCGCCAACTGGAAAGCGTCGGGAACCTCTTCGGTTCCCAGCGCCTCCTCGTCGGAAGTCTCCCGAGCTGACGGCTGCGAGTAGGGCGCGGCGGCCGGTGTCAAGAATTCCTTCAACCAGGTCCGCGTTTCGGCGTTGGCCACGGGCGTGTCGTCGCTGAGGGACATGTCCAGTAAACGCGGCAGGTCACTCAGCAGAGCGCGCACCTCGCCCTTGATCGCCCAGGCCGCAGCATAGTATCCGAGGTTGTCGCAGGCCGTCGCCGCGTAGCGCTGCAAATCGAGCCAGGCACGGCCGCACGGCGTACCCATTGCCGTTTCGGCGGCGTCCAGCACCTGCTGCCATTCGCTCTCGCCGGCCAGGCGCTTGAGCGCTTGCCGGGTGGCGGTGGGCGGGGCCTCGAGCAGCGAAGAGTCGGGATCGTAGCCTTCACCCGCCGCTCGCAACTCGCCCCAGCGCAGGCCGCGCAACATCAGGTACGGCGCCGGATTTCCACCGTCCTGCTCGCGCAGGTAGCGCGCCAGGGCGGCCACCCGCTCGCAGGCGTCTTCCCGGTCGGCCGGTTCCGGCCCGGACGCTCTCCTCCGCGCCGGAGCCGGAGCGGCGGCAGCCGCGTAGCCCGCCGGTTCTTCAGCAGGCGCGACCTCCGCCTCCCGCCTCGGCGATTCCTGAGCCTGCTGTCCCCCACCCTTCCTGAGCCGCAGGATTCGAACAGTGTTCTTGACTTCTTCGAGAGTTCTTTCAAGGTCGCTGAAGCTGGGAAGGTAGTCGGTGAACTTCGCCTCGGTAGCGGCCTTTAGCTCTCCTGTCGCCTCCAGACAACCCGCGAGTTGGGACTCCCAGGTTTCGTAAGATGCGGCGGGAGTGGCGTTGAAGTCCGCGTCGAACGCCTCCGGCGTGAGCCTGTGTTCTTCGATCGCCGTGGTTCGCGCCTGCAGGCGCGACTCGTTCGCCGCCGCCTCATCCTCGGAAGGTACCGTGCGCGATTCTTTGTACTTGAACCAGTCCAGGCCCCCGCGCGTGAGCGCGACGTTCTTGATCGGCTTGTCCAGCCGCGAACCAACCCAATCGAGCGGAGCCGCTCTCAGTTCGGCGTCGCCGTCCTCGAGGTCCGGGTAGACCGTATCCCAGAAGTTCTCGATCAGTCCGCGCAGCAGGCCCAGCCCCGCCTGCAAGCCGGCGAAGCCCTCGCGTTGCAGCATCGCCTCGGTGAGCCAGGCTGCGATTTGCAGGTCCTTGCTCTTGGTGGCGAGCGCGTCGCCGGCGAGTTTGATCACCAGCACCCAATCCGCCTTCTTGACCGCGATCTGCCAGTCGCCCTGCGCGATGTCGTCGTCCTCGCGCCGCGCCTCCTTGATCTGGTCGTAGACCGGCGCGTAGCGAAGGTTCTCGCCGCTTGGATTATCGCCCGGGATCGGGTTGAGAATGTCTTCGCGCAGAGGCATCAGTTGGCTTCCGCCGCTTCGGCCGGAGTGGCGTTCACCGTCAGGCTGCGCACCTCGAGCAGCGGAATCTCCTCTCCGTCCACCAGAAGGATCTTCTGGCCGAACGGGATCTCCTCACCGTCCTCGCCCTCGTCCCAAACGGTCACTCGCCCCAGCCGGACTTCCTCGTCCGGGTTCCGCCAGGAGAGCGGAGAGAGAACCGGGATCAGGATCTCACCGAGTTCGGTGCCTTGAAACGCCGGCCCGGTGAGGAGTTTGGCGGGGAGCCACAACAGATCGCGCAGCCGGCGCGGCGGGTCGATGCGGATGGACGCGATGTGAGCGAACGGCAGCCACAGATACGTACCGGCCGAGAAGGTCTCCAGGCGCGGCCCGATCCGCCCGTCTGCGTCGGTTAGAGAGGTGAACGGCTTGCCGTTCAGAGTCCCGGTGAGAGGAGCGGCGTCCACCGGCGGCCTCATGTTGTACTCGCGCTTGTCGAACGTCTCCTGGCGGGCACGCTCGGCTGCCAGCACGCCGCGGTAGAGCAGCCCCGCCATTTCCGAAGTCGGGCCCGCCTGAGCGAGCACACCCAGTTGTTTCTCCGCCCGGTCGTAATCGCCGGCGAAGCACAGCAGCTCAAAGAGAAAGGTGCGGCGCTTCGCGTCGGTAGGATTCTCGCGAAGCTCGGCGCCCAGCGCCTGCACGGCCTCCGTAAGCTTTCCCGCCTGGAACAACTCCTTGGCATTCATGGAAAGCTCCTTTGTGTGCCATCGGCCATCGGTCCGCCCGCTTGCCGGCGCGCACGATTCCCTGACCAACCGGGAACTGCAGCCGGCCGGCGGCGAACAGCCGATGGCTGATGGCTAAAGCCTGCCGCCTGGCAGCTACCCGCCTTCCTGGTGTTTGATGTCGTAATGCTTCTTGACGGAGCCGCCGAGCGAGCCATCCGGCTTCTGCTCCTTATACTCGAACTCCACCTTGGTGAAGTTCAGCGAGATCTGGTCGAGCGGAACAACGTTGCCCGCGGAGCCACCTGTCTGGTAAGACGACACCAGCAGATCCGAGAAAGTGACCTTCAGATACTCCTGCTGCTCCTTGCCCGCTTTGCGGCACGTCAGGATAGCGCTCTTGATGTGGTCGCCCTGGGCACAACAAAGAAACAGGCACGGGCTGGACTTGTTCACCCGCATGACGAAGTGGAAGTCCTGCATCTGAACCTTGCCCGCTCCCATGCCCCCGCCCTGGAGAGCCGTCCCGGCGTTGGTCTCACCCCAGGAGAACGAATCGATCTCGATCTCGTTTTTGTGCGTCTTGTCCGGACTCTCTCCCTGAATGCCGTCGATCTTCAGGAAATAGTCAACTATCGCCATCTGGAAACCCTCCTATTCGGTCTCAAAATCGCCCCCCGGGCCGACTCCAGCCGGCCCGGCCCGCGCGCTACCATAGCGCGCACCCGAACGCCGGACCGGCACGATCCCGTCCGGCGCCTGCCTTGCCCAGTTAACTCGCTAGCCCCGCGCCGATTTCGGCAGCTCGGCGACCAGACGCAGCGACACCGTCAGCTCGTCGAGTTGGAAATGCGGACGCAGGAACGCAATCGCCCGGTAAACGCCCGGCTTGCCGGGAACCTCCGCCACCTCGACTCGCGCCTCGCGCAGCGGGTACTGCGCTTTGGTGGTCGGGGAGGCGTTGTCGTCCTCGGTGACGTACTGCATCATCCACCGGTTCAGGAACCGCTCGCAATCGGAACGGGACATGAAGCTCCCGATCTTGTCGCGCATGATGGTCTTGAGGTAGTGCGCAAACCGCGAGACGGCCAGCATGTACGGCAACTGCGCCGACAGCCTGGCGTTGGCGTTGGCCGAGTCGGTGTCGTACATCTTCGGCTTCTGCGCGGACTGCGCGCTGAAGAACGCCGCGTAGTCGGTCCCCTTGCAGTGGACCAGCGGGATGAAGCCCAGGTCGGCCAGCTCTTTTTCCCGGCGGTCGGTGATGGCGATCTCGGTCGGGCACTTCAGCGCAATGTCGCCATCGTCGGTCTTGAAGGTATGCGCCGGCAGCCCCTCGACCAGCCCGCCGCCCTCGACCCCGCGGATCGAGGCGCACCAGCCGTAGAGCGCGAATGAATTCGTCAGCCGCGCCCCGAGCGCCCACGCCGCATTGCCCCACAGGTACTTGGAGTGGTCGGTGCCGTCCACGCCCTCTTCGTAGTTGAAGCCGTCCACCACCTTTGTGTCCTTGCCGTACGGCAAACGCAGCAACATGTGCGGCACGCACAGCCCGACGTAACGCGAATCCTCGCTTTGGCGGAACGACTTCCACTTGGCGTACTCGGTGGTATCGAAGATCTTGGCCAGATCGCGCGGCTGATCGAGGTTGGTGAAGCTGTCCATGTTCAGCAGGTCCGGCGCCGGCCGCGGTCAAAAACGGAGCGTGGGCGCCGGCCGCCACCTGGGACATCTTCTCCAGCAGCTCGAGATCTTCCGGGTGCTTGCCGAACTCGTAATCGCCGACGAGCGCGCCGAACGGGTCGCCGCCGAAGATCCCGAACTCCTCTTCGTAGACCTTCTTGAAGACCGCGCTCTGATCGAACTCCGCCGCGCGCTGCAAATCGCGCAGCAGCTCGCGCTTCGAGCAGTTGATCACCTTGATCTTCAGCATCACGCTGGTTTCGCTCTGGTCCATCAGGTAGCGCAACCCGCGCCAGGTCCCCTCCAGCTTCTGGAACGAGGGATGGTGCAGGACCTCGTTCAACTGGATGGAGAGCAGGTGATCGATCTGCGCGATGCGCGCGTTGATCATGGCCTCGGTGTCGCGCGAGACGGTGATGGCCCCTTCGAGAACCTGGTTGACGAACTCCTTCACCAGGTTCTTGCCGCGCTCGCGGGCGGCAGGATCGCGCGCCATGCGCCCTTCGTCCACGATCTGATCGAGCAAGCCCTTTTCCACCACTTGCTCTTCGGCTGGCTTGGGCGAACTTGCGGACTGTTGGTCAGCCATTGGAGCCTCCCTTTTCGCCTTCGATCTCGGTCTTCAGTTTGCCAAGCTTGTCGCTGTCCCGGACCACCTGCTGGAGAAGCTCGTCCAGCTTGTCGTTACCCTGCAGACTGCCCCGCAGGTCGGACAGCCTGGTCCGCAGGTCCAGGAGATCCCGCAGCGGTTTCACCTGCCGGGCAACCTGCTCGGGCTCGAAGTCCTCCAGGGTCTTGAAGCGCAAGTCGACCTTGAGCTGGCCGGCGTCGGGATCTTCGCTCAACTTGTTCTCAACGGAGAATGACAGGTGAGGCTTCATCGCCTCCAGGACGCTGTCAAAATTGTCGGGGTTGACTTCCACGAACTTCCTGTCCTTTAAGCGGGGCAGGGGTTGTTCAGGTTGGCCGGTCAGATCGGCGAGAACGCCCATGACGAAGGGCAATTCTTTCACTTCGATGGCGTCGCCGACTTCCACGTCGTAGGTGATGTGAACGCGTGGAGGCCGAACTCGTTCCAACTTCTTGTGAATGCTTTCCTTGGGCATTTGTACTCCCTTTTCCCTCGTCGTTGGGGCCCGACACACAGGCCCCTGCTGTTCGGAACGGCGGTACTACTAGGACTAGCAACAGTTGTACTCCAATCGTTACGCTTTTTCAATGGGATTCCACGGGGCTATTGCCCAGATCCTCATTTCGATCCCTGGCCGAGGCCGCCGCCGTCCGGATGGGGCGGTCCTCGGTCCCTGGATTCTGAAGCCTTTACGTACGCCGACATTCCTGATACTGTTGTGTCCATATGAAGCGACTCCAGCCGGTGATCTGGGCCAAGGGAACGTTCCTCACCCCCCAGCATCTCCAGATTCAGGACCGATTCATCGAGGACACGCTCGGGTTTACGCTAGGCTCACTCAACTACCGCCCCTGGGGTTTCGGGCGGCTCAGTGTCAACCAGGAAGCGCTGGCCGGAGGCGTTCTGTCGATCAACGCGGCGACGGGGCTGTTCCCGGAGGGCTTGCCTTTCGACATGCCGGACGCCGATCCGGCTCCGCCGCCAAAGCCCCTGGATCAGCACTTTGAGCCGAACCAGAACAGTCTCGACGTCTACCTGTCGATCCCCCACTACCGCGAACGCGGCCTGAACGTCTCGGTGAGCCGCCAGGGCGCCGACACCCGTTTCCTGGCCGAGGTGGCGGTGGTCCGCGACGAGAACACCGGGGTCTCAGAGAAGCCCATCCAGATCGCCCGGAAGAACTTCCGCCTGCTGGTGGAGGGCGAAAGCCGCCAGGGTGTGTCCTCGCTGCGGGTGGCGCGCGTGATCAAGACCACCTCAGGCTCCTTCCAGTTGGACCCGCACTTCGTGCCTCCGCTGCTCGATATCTCCGCCAGCGACTACCTGGTGGCCATCAGCCGGCGGCTGGTCGAGATCCTCTCCGCCAAAAGCAGCCTGCTAGCCGGCCTCAGGCGGCAGAAGAACCAGAGCCTGGCCGATTTCACGGCGTCCGATATCGCCAACTTCTGGCTGCTGTACACCGTGAACACGCACTTCCCCCTGTTCCGGCACATCTTCGAGACCGCCAAGGGGCATCCGGAGCGCCTCTACGCGTCGATGTTGTCGCTGGCGGGGGCTTTGACCACCTTTTCGCTGAAGGTGCATCCGCGCGATCTGCCGACTTATGATCACGAAGAGCTGGAAGCGTGCTTCACCAGCCTGGACGAGAAACTGCGCTTCCTGCTCGAGACGGTGGTGCCAAGCAACTTCGTCTCGCTGCCTCTGAAGCTGGTGCAGCCGTCAATTTACGCCACCGCGCTCTCGGACGACAAGTACCTCAAGAACACGCGGATGTACCTTGCCATTCAGGCGGAAATGAACGAGGCGGAGCTGATCAACAAGACCCCGTCGTTGATCAAGGTGTGTTCCGCAACCCACATCGAACACCTGGTCCGCCAGGCCCTGCCCGGCCTGACGCTGACACACGTCGCGCGGCCGCCCAGTTCGATCCCGGTGAAGCTCAACTGCCAGTATTTCAGCCTGAACCAGTCGGGCGGACCCTGGGAGGCGGTGCTGCGGGCGAGGAATCTGGCTGCGTATGTTCCAGGGGACTTCCCGGGCCCTCAGTTAGAGCTTGTCATTCTGCTGCCGGTAACGTAGAAGGCGCTCGACGACGCGGTCCTTAGCGGGACGGAACGCCGCTCGCGCCCGTGCGTCCGCCAGCCGTCTTCGCGGCGGCCGCCGCGGCGTCGGCCCGCTTGAGCCCGCCGGCTATCAGCCGCGTCAGGCCGAGCCCGCCGCCCGCCGCCATCGCCTGCGCCAGATGTTCTTCCGCCAGTTCGGCCATGGAACTGCCCGCCTGGTCGTCGCCCGTGCCCAGCCAGCCGCCGGATGTTTCGTCGTGCGAGCCCTTGAGCATCTGGGCCAGCAGCAGCGCTTCGAACTGCTCCGCCGCCTGAGCGACGTTCTTCGGCTTTGGATCGCCGCTGCCCGGCGTTGTGACCAGACCCGCTACGCTGGCAACCATCAGATAACCTCCAGTTCCGCCTCGAGCGCGCCGGCCGCGCGCATGTTCTGAAGAATCGCGATGACGTCCCGCGGCGTCGAGCCGATGGCGCTCAGAGCCCGCACCAGCTCTTCCACCGTGGCGCCCTGCTTGAGCACGATGTTCCGCGTCTTCTCCTCCTTGACCCCGACGCCCACCTGCGGCACCACCTCGGTAGTGCCCGCGCCCATCGGCGCCGGCTGCGAAACCTGGTAGGTGGTCTGCACTTCCACGGTCAGCGATCCGTGCATCACCGCGACCGGCGCGATGTGCACGTCTTTACCCATCACGATGGTCCCGGTGCGCTCGTTGATCACGACCCGGGCCGGCCGGTCGGCCTCCACCGTGACATTCTCGAGTTGCGCCATAAACTCCACCGGCCGTTCGGCGAAAGAGGAAGGCAGGTCCACGGCGATCAGAGCCGAACTCTCCGCCGCCGCCACCGGTGCGCCGGCCGCTCCGAAGGTTTTGTTCAAGGCCTCGACAATTCGCGCAGCGGTGGTGAAGTCGGCTTGCTTCAATTGCAGGCGCAGCTTGCGGCCGGGCGGAGGCGTAGGCGCCGGACGCTCGACGATGGCGCCGCCCGGCACGCGTCCCACGGTGGGATGGTTCACGGTCTGCTGCGTGCCCGAGCGGCCCGCCACGAATCCGCCCGTGACCACGGGCCCCTGGGCCACCGCGTAGACCCGCCCGTCCGCCCCGCGCAACTCGGCCAGAATCAGCAGGCCGCCCTGCAGGTTCGCCGCGTCGCCGATCGCCGCCGCAGTCACGTCGATCTTCGAGCCGGGCTGGGCGAAAGGCGGCAGAGTCGCCGTGATCATGACGGCCGCCGTGTTGGCCACCCGGATCGCGGTGGGCGAAATTGTGACTCCCATCCGCTGCAGCATGTTGGCCAGGCTCTGCGTGGGAAACATGGTCTGGCTCCGGTCTCCGGTGCCCGCCAGTCCCACCACCAGGCCGTAGCCCACTAGCTGGTTCTCGCGCACGCCTTCGACGGCCGCCAGATCCTTCAGCCTGGTCGTGGCCGAGGCCGCCTCTAACAAGATTAGGAATGTCGCTAGTGTGCGCATGAGTTCAGAAGGGCAGCAGCCCCATCAGCAGCCGGTAGAGGATGAACGGCCTCTTGATGGCGTCGTTCACTACGCCCTTGCCGTTGATCCGGACTTCCATTTGCGCCAGGTGGTCGGAGGAAACCTCGTTCGCCGGCGTGATATCGGCCGGCCTCGCGACACCCCGCACCGTCACCAGGTGCGTTTCCGAGTTGATGACCACGCTCTTCGAGCCTTCGAGCACCAGATACCCGTTGGGCAGGACTTCGATGACGCGGCCCGACAGCGTGGTGGTCAGGGTCACGTCGCGGGACGTGGTGCCCTGGCCGTTCAGAGACTGATTGCCCGAAGTGGTCAGCAGGTTGGCCAGCGGCCCGGTGGCCTTGGTCGGTTTCAGCAGCGAGGTGATCGAGAAGCCGGAGCTGGACTGGCGCGAGGTCTTGGTCGTGCCGGTCGAAACCGCGGAGGCGCTTTCCGCCACCACGATCGTAACCAGGTCGTCCACGAGTTCCGCCTTGGGGTCGCGCGCCAGGCCTCCTAGCGGCGAGCCTGGCCGCCAGATGGAACCTGGAAGCTGGAATTCCGAGCGTCCCCGCTGTTCCGCGTCTTTGGCGTAGACCTCGAGCGGCGTGAGCACCGCCTCCTTTGGCGGCTTGGTCTTCTTCTTAGCGGCTGGCGCCACCACCACCATCGCCAGGAGCGCCGCGAGACATCTGAGTAGCATCCACCGGCTGAGTCGCATCCAACAGCACCTTGCCTTTCGCCGTTACCCTGGCCCGGAAGCGCGCCCCGTTGGCCGGATTGCGCACCGATACCATCTCTCCCGCCTTGCCGCCGGATTCCGCGGCCCCGTCGAACTTCAGGACCGCCGAGCCGCTCCGGACTTCGACCGCCACCCGGTCGCCCCGCTCGACCTCACGAGGCGGCGCCTCCAGCTTCACGCGCGCCCAGACCGTCACGCTGCGGCGTACGCCGTAGTTCAAACGGCCGCGCCAGATGACGGCCCCGGGCCCATCGGAGGGAGGCGGCGGGCCGAACTCCAGTTCGCCGTGCGGCACCGGAAAGCGGCTGAACTCGAGCACCGTGAAGGTCGCCTGGGGGTCGTGCGGCGCCCGCGCCAGCGCCTCCCTTACCCGCTCTTCGGTGAGGATCTCCGAGGAGCCCTCAAAACAGGCCAGCGCTCCGGCCGGAACCTGAATTCCGTAGGCTTTCCCGAGATGATCGAGCTCGTGCCAATAAAATGTCCTGCGCACCCGCGGCGCGGGCGCCAGACCGATCGGTTCGGCGCCCGGCGCGGCCGAGAACTCCGGCCTCGCCCGGGCCAGGTCGGCCATCAGGATTTTGTCCCCTTCCACGGCGATGCAGGCGACAGCCGCCAGAAGCGCGAGAGGGATCATCGCAGGTTATTGACCTCAGAGTACATCTCGTCGGCCGCCTTCACCACCTTGGAGTTGGCCTCGTAAGCGCGTTGGCTGACGATCATGTTGATGAACTCCTGCACCACGCTTACGTTCGAACTCTCCAGATAGCCCTGGAGCAGGGAGCCGATTCCCTCCTGGCCCCCCGGGTTGCCGATCACTGGGTCCCCCGACGCGTCGGTGGGCCGGTACAGGTTGCCACCCAGCGAGTTGAGGCCGGCGGGGTTGGCGAACATGGCGAGTTGGATCTGGCCCGCGATCTGGGCCGCGGTCTGCCCCTGGCGCGTGTAGCTGACCGTGCCGTCCTCGGCGACACTCACCGCCTGCGCGTCGTTTGGAATGGTGATCTGCGGCTCGAGGGGGTCGCCTTGCGCCGTTACCAGGTTTCCGTTGCGGTCCAGGTGAAAAGCGCCCGCGCGGGTGTAGGCCAGATCGCCCGAAGTCTGCCGGATCTGGAAGAAGCCCTTCCCTTGAATCACCATGTCGTAAGCGTTTCCGGTCTGCTGGAAGTCGCCCTGGGAGTAGACGATCTCGTTCGAGACCGGCCGGGTGCCCAACCCCAGCTGCAGCCCGCTGGGGACGACCGTTTGCGATCCGGCCGCCGCGCCCGGCTGGATTACGCTCTGGTACATCAGGTCCTGGAACTCGACCCGGCGCGCCTTGAATCCCGCCGTGTTGGCGTTGGCCAGATTGTTCGCGATGTTGTCGATATTCAGTTCCTGCGCGCTCATCCCGCTGCCCGCGCTGAATAGTGCCCGGATCATTCGTCCTCCCCGCCCGCGACGGCTTCGCTCACCATGGTTTGGCTCATTTTTCAAGACACCCTGGCCACCTGCTCGATCGCCTGCCGCGACATGTCCCCGTCCATGCTGACGGCCTTCTGCAACATCTCGAACTGCCTCATCAGGCTGATCAGGCGCACCGCCGACTCGGGCGCGGCCACGTTCGAAGTTTCGAGCTTGCCCTGCTCGATCTGAGCCGTGGACGCCTTGGGAGCCGCCGAGCTGTCGGCCTGGAAGTAGTTCCGGCCGAACTTGGTCAGCGCCTGGCTGCGATCGAAGTCGGCGACGGCCAGCCGGCCCACGTCCGTACCCGCCTGCTTCACCGTGCCGTCCGGGGTGATCTCGAAAGGCAGGTTCGGCTGGAGCTGGATGGTGCCATTGCCGACCGCGCGCACGGGATAGCCTTCGGCGGTAGTGATCGCGCCCGCCGGCGACAGGCGGAAGCTCCCGTTGCGCGTGTAGAGCGTCGAGCCCGGCCCGTTCACGGAAAAGAACCCCGGCCCCGAGATCGCGACATCGAGCAGGTTGCCCGTCTCCGCCAGGCTGCCCTGAGTGAAGTCGGTCCAGTTGCTCTGGACCACCGGAAGGGTCGAAGGCGCGGGCGACTCCGGGTCAACGGCCTCGGGCGCCACATAGAGGTTGTAGGATTCGCGGTCCAGCTTGAAGCCGGTGGTGCCGGAGTTGGCGATGTTGTTGGCGGCCAGGTCCAGCGCTTCCAGACGCGATCGCATGCCGGAGGTGGCCGCGGTGAGCAGAGAGTCCATGACAGCTCCGCGAAACGTAGAGCAGGCGGGGGTCCGAAGGGAGAAGATTGGCTAAAGCGCTGAAGACACCAGCCGAAGAGAGGGGTGAGGGAGCGCGCGAGCGGCGCCAATAATTGGTCACGCCCAGCGAAGCGCCAAGTTCTTGTGCTCCCTCGCCAACCCTAACCGATTGAAACCGGGGCGCCGGCCCGCGGCCCCTGATCTGCACAAACAGCCGCGTGACCGTGGCTCTTCTCTCCCAACCCCCGACCGGCCCGCCGCCGCCTGCCCCAGTTGCCCCGGCCGCCCCATCCGAAGCCGCGGCTACCTCCCCCGGAGTCTCCGCCGGCACATCGAACACTCCAGCCGGAGGCTTCGCCGGGCTGATGTCGGCCCTGCTGGCTGCGGCGGGATCCCCCGGTGCGCTACCCGTCCCCCAGACCAAGCCCGGTGGCGCGCGTCCGCTCCCCAAACGTGAGCCCGGAGACGACCCCGCCGTCCTGTCGCTCGCGGCTGCGCTTCTGCCGCCTCTCCCGTCACCGCCCCCGCCCACCACGCCTGTCGGCGCTGTCGCGTCTGTCGGAGACGGTACGGGCGGGACCGGCGGCTCCGCCAACCTGCCGGTCCAGGAAACGTCGGCCGACCTCGGGCAGGCCGGAAGCATCGCACCCCAGTTCCTCGCACCCGAAAACCCCGTGCCAGAGAGCGCCGCGCCCGGAAAGGCCACTCCGGCTGACGTCCCGCAGGCCGCGCCCGCGCCGGACCCGGTGGCGGGGCGAACCCCGGAACTGGCATTCGGAATCCGGTTATCCGCATCCGCCCCGCCGGCGGTGCCGCAGCCCGCCTCAGCCGCCGCACCGCCGTCCGCTCAGGCGAGCGGCTCCGCGATGCCGGGCCCCGATTCCGCCGCGGACGACACCCGGGCTCCGGGTGCCACCCCGGTCGGAGCGGGGCGTAGGGTAGCCGCCGTCGAGACCACGCGCCCTGCCCTGGGACAGGGGACCTCGAACCAGCCGCGAGAACCCGATAGCCGGCACCCGCTCCCGACCGCGTCCCCGGAGAGCGGAAGCGCGGTCGCGGTCTCGGTCGCGGCGCCGGCCGCGTCCCTCCAGCCCGCCACGGAAGCCCGTGGAAACGCTCCGCAGGCTGCCGCGCCGACCGCGGCGCCTTCGCCCCCGCCTTCGAGCGAACCGCCTCGAGAGCCGGCCGTTCGCGAGCTGTCGCTCGCGGTCAGCGGCCCGTCCGTCAATGGCCGCCCCGCCGGGCAGGTCTCGCTGCGGGTGGTCGAAAGAGGGGGAGAGGTCCAGGTTGCCGTGCGCACCACGGATCCGCAGCTGGCCGGCGATTTGCGCCAGAACCTCCCGGACCTGGTCTCCGAGCTCTCCGGTCGCGGATACAGGGCCGAGACCTGGCAGCCGCTCGCGAGTTCCGGAGCGGATTCGAGCACCCTCCCGCGCGCCACCAGCACGGCCGCGGATTCAAGCGCCGGACAAAGTTACTCCGACCAGACCGGCGGCGGCTCCCGCAATGGCGGCAGTCCGGCCGGCCAGCAACAACAACAGCAGCGCCACGGGCAGGACCCGAACCAGCCGTCCTGGCTGCAGGCTCTCACCCGCGGCGCCGCTCAAACCGGGAGCACCCCCCTATGATGATTACACCCGCTAGCACGGCGATTCCTTCTCCCAGGGTGGCGGCATCGGACGGATCCACCTCGTCCGCCTCCGCCCTCAGCTCGGCCGATCCGCTGGCCCAGGAGCAGACGTTTCTCAAGCTCCTGGTGGCCCAGGTCCAGAACCAGGACCCCATGGATCCCAATGCGGATCCCACCCAGTACGTCACCCAACTGGCCCAGTTCAGCTCGCTCGAGCAATTGACCCAGATGCGCCAGGACCTGGACACCATTGTCTCGACCGGCAGCACCGCGACCACACCCGCCGCATCGACCCAGGAGAACAACTAGCATGTTCACGGCATTCTCGACCGCCCTTTCGGCGCTGGACGCCAACACGACCGCCATCGACGTGGTCTCGAACAACCTCGCCAACCTGAACACCACCGGCTACAAGGCCAGCGTGGTTTCGTTCCAGGACCTGGTGACCGAGTCGATCGGGGCTGGACTCGGCGCCACCCAGGTTGGATTCGGCACCGGCACGCCCTTCACCGTGCGCGAGTTCAACCAGGGCTCCACGCCCGCCACCACCGGACTACTCGACGGAGCCATTCAGGGCGACGGCTTCTTCATCATCAAGGACACCCAGGGCGCCCAGGACTTCACACGGGCCGGCAACTTCAAGGTGGACAATTCGAACTATCTCACCACGCAGGCGGGCCAGCGGGTCCAGGGCTGGGTCCAGAACGACACCGGCGTTGTCGATACCAACCAGGCCATCGGAGACATCCCCGTGCCGGTCGGCACGCTGCAGGCGCCCATAGCGAGCAAGACGTTCTCGCTGGGCCTGAACCTCAACGCGGCGGCGGTGGCGGGCCAGATCACAGGGACCTTCTCGACGCCCATCAACGTGGTCGATTCGCTCGGCAACACGCACACGCTGACCCTGACGTTCACCAAGCAAGCACCCGACGCGGCCAACAACAACTCCAACACCACCTGGGACTACAACGTCACCATCCCGGACGCCGACGTGACCGCCGCGCAGACGGCGCCCCTCGCAACCGGAACGCTGGTCTTCGATGCCAACGGCAATCTCACCAGCCCGGATTCGACCACTCCGGACGTGAAGTTCACGATCCCCACGCTAGCCGACGGCGCCGTCATAGGAGACCAGACCGCCACCCCGCCCACCAACGACATGACCTGGCATCTCTACGACGCGACGGGATCGCCGGACATCACGCAGTACAACGCGCTCTCGGCGCCTTCGACGACGACGGTGGACGGCTCGCCCGCCGCTTCGCTGACCAACGTGGCCCTGACCGCCGGCGGCAAGATCGTGGCCAGCTACTCGAACGGGACGCAGGTCACGGTGGCGCAGCTGGCGCTGGCCTCGATCCCCAATCCCCAGTCCCTGATCGCGGTCGGCAACAACGCCTTCCAGAGGAGCGCCGTCACGGCACTGCCGTCGATCGGGCTGCCCGAGACGGGCGGGCGCGGCAAGGTGCTGGGCGGGTCGCTCGAGAGTTCCACGGTGGACATCGCCAAGGAATTCACCAACCTGATCGTGTTCCAGCGCGCCTACCAGGTCAACACGCGCGTGGTGACCACGGTCGACCAGATCAGCCAGGACACCGTGAATCTCAAACAGTAGGGCGGCCATGAAGGCACAACGACAGACGGCGGCGCCGCCGCACGGAACGGAGCGATGACGGCGCTCGAACAGATTGGAACGCTGGCCGACGTGCCGATCGAGCTCGAGATGGAGCTCGACCGCAAGGTGATGCCGCTGGCGGAGATTCTCGAGTGGGAGCCGGGGCGGGTGGTGTGGCTGACGCGCTCGGCCGGGGAGGCCATCGACATCCACGCCGGCGGCGCCCTGATCGGTTTCGGCGAAGTGGTGATCATCGAAAGCACCTTCGGGGTGCGCATTACGGACTTCAACCAGGGGATTTGAGGAGAGCATGGATCTGGCACGCGAGTTAGGGGCGGTTCTTCTGGTTCTGGGGGCGCTTGGAGCGACCCTGTGGGCGCTCCGCAGGGCGGGCACCGTGCGCTGGCGCGGGCCCGGAGGCGCCCGGGAACGGGGCCGCATCGAGGCGGTCGAGCGCATCGCGCTCTCGCCCGGCCACGCCCTGCATCTGGTGCGCTTCGGAAGCCGTGGCCTGCTGATCGCCTCCCACGCGGGAGGCTGCACGCTAATCGAAAGCCTGCCCTGGCAGGAATGCCGGGTGGCGCCCGGGCGGGAGGAGCCGTCATGATCGCGCTCTTGTTGGCGGCGGGCCAGCCGCTGGCCGGCGTAACGCTGGGCGGCGCCAAGGGGGCGCAGACCCTCAGCGTCCCGATGCAGACCGTGATTATGCTCACGCTGCTGGCGGTGCTGCCCGCGGTGGTGATGTCGCTCACGCCGTTTCTGCGCATTGTGGTGGTGCTGCACTTCCTGCGCCAGGCGCTGGGCACGCAATCGACGCCCTCGAACCAGGTGCTGATCGGGCTCTCCCTGTTCCTCGCCATCCTGATCATGCAGCCGGTACTCGGCCAGATGTATACGCAAGGCTGGGAGCCGCTCGAAAAAGGCCAGGTCACCATGAGCCAGGGCCTGGAGCAGGCGGGCGCGCCGCTGAAGGCCTTCCTGATCCGCTTCGCGCGGGAGAAAGATGTCAAATTGCTGGTCGAGATCACGCACTCGCCGCCGCCGCGCCGGCCCGCCGACCTGGATTTCAAGATCCTGGCGCCCGCTTACATCCTCTCCGAGCTGAAGACGGCCTTTCAGATCGGCGCGGTGCTGTTCCTGCCGTTCCTGATCATCGATCTTGTGGTGGCCTCGGTGACGCTGTCGATCGGCATGATCCAACTGCCTCCGGTGATGCTGTCGGCGCCTTTCAAGGTCTTGCTATTCGTGCTGGTGGACGGGTGGAATCTGGTGGTCGGCTCTCTGGTTAAGAGCTTCTACTGACGATAGAAGGCAGAAGACAGGAGTCAGGAGACGGGAGACAGGAGTCAGGAGACGGGAGACAGGAGTCAGAAGTCAGGAGTAAACTCGGGCGTCAGGCCGGTTCTCTGCGGGTACCAGCCGAACGGGTTGTGTAAGTGAAACGATTGCGAGGTTGCGGTTTTTCCTAACCTCCTGTCTCCTGACTCCTGTCTCCTGCCGAGTAGAAAACCATGACGCCACAATTTGCCATTCAGA
The DNA here is from genome assembly GCA_963841635.1 of Bryobacterales bacterium. GTDB lineage: Bacteria > Acidobacteriota > Terriglobia > Bryobacterales > Bryobacteraceae > DASWZN01. Next base: position 2,623,020 of record CAWJDO010000002.1, on the reverse strand, counting down.
TCATCCGCGACGCCCTGATGACGGCTTTCTGGCTGAGCGCCCCTTTGCTGGTGGTGGGATTCGCGGCCGGGGTCGCGATCAGCCTGGTGCAGGTGGTCACGTCAATGCAGGATTCGGCCTTCAGCACCATCCCGCGCCTGGCGGCGTTCCTGATGGCGCTGCTTCTGGCGCTGCCCTGGCTGCTGCGGCAGATGATGAGCTACACCACGGGACTGCTGGGCGACCTGGGCCGCTATGCACGCTGATCCTTTCTCCCTGACGGTGCCGGTGGCGGGACTGTACGGCTTCCTGCTGGTACTTTCGCGCGTGGCCGGGGCGCTGAGTTTCGTTCCCCTGCCGGGATTCTCGGCGGCGCCGGAGCCGGCGCGGATCCTGCTGGCAATCGCTCTGACGGTGGGCCTGGCGCCCCTGTGGCCCGCGGTCGCGCTCCCGGAGCCGCTGGTGGGGGGCATCGTGGCCGCGGTCGCCTCCGAGGCAGCGTTCGGGCTGACGGTCGGCCTTGCGGTGGCGATTCTGATCGAGAGCCTGCTGGTGGCGGCTCAAATCTTCGGGCTGCAGGCGGGCTACTCCTACGCCTCGACGGTCGATCCAACCACGCAAGCCGACAGCAACGTCATGGTGGTGTTCTCGCAACTGGCCGGCGGGCTGCTTTTCTTCTCTCTGGGGATGGACCGGCAGGTGCTGCGCGTGTTCGCGGCGAGCCTGGTGGCGCATCCGCCGGGCACCTTCTTTCTACGCGCCTCTTCGGCGGAGGCGATCATCGGCCTGGGCTCCCAGATGCTGTCGACGGGAATGCGACTGGCGATGCCGGTGGTGGTGCTGCTGGCGCTGATCGATATCTCGCTGGCGCTGCTCGGCCGCATTCACCAGCAACTGCAGTTGCTGACCCTGGCATTCCCGGTCAAGATGCTGGCGGCCCTGGTGTTCCTGGCGTTGATCTTCGTCCTGCTGGTGCCGGTGTACCGGGCGGCGGCCGAACATACGGTCGCGGTCCTTTACGGGTTGCTGTGAGGAACGATGGCGGACCGCGGACAGGCTTCCGAGCAACCGACCGAAAGGCGAAAAGAGAAGACCCGGCGCGAGGGCAAGTTCCCGGTCAGCCGCGAGCTGGTGGCCTCGCTTCAGTTCCTGACCTTCGCCTGGCTGGTCTCGGCGGGCGGCGGGGCCTGGTTCGCGGGGATGATGTGCACGTTCCGCTTTCTGCTGGTCCGGGCCTTCGGAGGCGAGCTCACTCCGGCCGAGCTCTCACGCCTCGCTTCCCGGATTGTGCTCCACGACCTGGCGCCGCTCGCGATCTTCTCGGGCGCGCTGCTCGTGGTGACCCTGGGCTCGCATCTGGCGGTCACGGGCGGAGGCGTTTCCGCCAAGGGCCTGGCTCCGCAGTTCAAGCGGCTGAGTCCTCTCTCGAAGCTCAAGGAACTGCCGCGGCAGAACCTTCCGCTGTTCTTCCAGGCCCTGTTGCTGCTGCCGGTCTTCGGCGCGGCGGTGTGGGGCGTGGTGAAAGACAACCTGGATGCGCTCGGGGCGATGCCGCTCGAAAGCGTCGAGGCTGGGTCACGGACAGCCGCGGCGTCTCTCCAAAGCCTGATCTGGAAGGCCGTCTGGGTGTTCCTGGCCCTGGGCATATTCGACTTCTGGCGGCAACGCCGGCGCTACATGGCCGATTTGCGCATGACCAAGCAGGAAGTGCGCGACGAGATGAAAGAACTGGAAGGCAATCCGCAGGTGAAAGCCCGCATCCGGCGCCTGCAGCGCGACCTGCTGCGGCGGCGCATGATGCACCAGGTGCCGACCGCTACCGCCGTCATCGTGAACCCGACCCACTTCGCCGTGGCCATCCGCTACTCGGTCGAAGCCATGGCAGCCCCGGTGGTGGTGGCGAAGGGAAAGAACTACCTGGCGCAGCGCATCCGCCAGTTGGCGGTGCTGCACCAGGTTCCGATCGTCGAGAACCCTCCGCTGGCACAGGCGCTGTACAAATCGGCCGAGGTGGGGCAGGAGATCCCGGCGCACCTGTACCGCGCCGTGGCCGAGATCCTGGCGTATATCTACCGCCTGATGGGAGGCCGCCTGCCGGCATAGAATATGGCACCCGCACCCGTTAGTCTGGCCCCGGCGAGCGGTGGAGCGCCGTTCACCGGTTCGCGTCCGGGCGGCGGCGCCAGGGCGAAGGGCGCCGCGGCTGTCCGCGCCGTGTTCTCGCCCGGCGAGGCCGCCGAGATGGGGGTGCCGCTGGCGGTGCTGGCCATCGTGCTGGCGATGGTCACCCCTCTGCCGCCGTTCCTGATGGACCTGCTGATCGTGGTCAATATCACGATCTCGGTGGTGGTCCTGCTGGTAGCGATGTCCATTTTGAAGCCGGTCGAGTTCAGCGTGTTTCCGGCCGCGCTCCTGCTGATGACGCTGTTCCGGCTGAGCCTGAACGTCTCCTCGGCGCGTTTGATCCTGCTCAACGGCAACGGCGGGACGTCCGCCGCGGGCCAAGTGATCGAGGCTTTCGGAACGTTCGTGGTGGGCGGCAACTACATCGTGGGCGTGGTGATCTTCCTGGTGCTGATCGCCATCCAGTACGTGGTCATCAACCACGGCGCGGTGCGCATCTCGGAGGTCACGGCGCGCTTCACCCTGGACGCCATGCCGGGCAAGCAGATGTCGATCGATTCGGACCTGAACGCGGGGTTGATCGACGAGGCGGAAGCGCGCACCAGGCGCCGGCAGCTGGCGGCGGAGGCGGAGTTCTACGGCGCCATGGACGGCGCTTCCCGCTTCACGCAGCGGGACGCGGTGGCCAGCATCCTGATCACCGCCATCAACATCATCGCCGGGTTCCTGATCGGCGTCCTGCAGCACGGGATGGACCTGATGCGGGCGCTCCAGACCTACACCGTGCTAACCATCGGCGACGGCCTGGTGACGGTCATGCCGGCGCTCATGATCTCGATCTCGGGGGGGTTGGTGGTCACCCGTGCCAGCGCCGAGGCGCGCCTGGGAACCGAGTTCCGGCGCCAGGTGTTCGGCAAACCGCAGCCCTTGCTGATGGCCTCCGGGGTGCTGTTGGTGCTGTCCCTGTTCCCCGGATTGCCCATGATTCCTTTCCTGCTGTTCGGGGGAGGATTGGGCACGCTGGCGTGGCGCATGCGCCAGAACGCGGCGGCGGAAGAAACAAAAACGGCCGCGGCGGCTCCGGCGGCGGCGCGGGAGAACCTGGACGCGCTGCTGAGAGTCGAACCGCTGGCGGTCGAAGTCGGCCTGGGCCTGGTGAGACTGGTAGACGGCGGGGCGCAGTCGCCGCTGCTCAAAAAGATTGCCGCCATCCGGAGGCAGCTGGCCACCGAACTCGGGTACCTGCTGCCGCCGGTGCGGGTGACCGACAACCTGTCCTTGCGCTCGCGGGAGTATATCCTCCTGCTCAAGGGCTCCGAAGTGGCGCGCCACGAGCTGCCCCAGGGCTGCGAACTGGCCATCAACGCAGGCAAGGCCGCGGCACCGATCAAGGGGCTGGCGACGCGCGAGCCGGCCTTCGGCATCCCCGCGGTCTGGATTCGCCCGGAGCAGGCCGAGGCGGCGCGCAAGGCGGGCTACACGGTGGTCGATGCCACGAGCGTGCTGGGCACACACCTGGCCGAGATCATCCGCCGTTACGCCCACGAGATCTTCAGCCGCCAGGACGCCAAGCGGCTTCTCGACCGGGTCACCGAGGAGCACCCCAAAGTAGTCGAGGACGTGGTGCCCAAGCTCATCCCGCTGGCCTATGTCGAGCGCGTTCTGCAGAACCTGCTGCGGGAGCGCGCCTCGATCCGCGATGCGGTATCGATTCTCGAGGCTCTGGGCGAGGCCGCCAACATGACCAAGAACCAGATCCTTCTCACCGAATACGTGCGGCAGGCGATCCGGCGCATGATCGTGAAGCCTTATACGAATGCCAGCGGAGACCTGGCGGCATACCTGCTCGATCCGGCTCTCGAACAGGTGGTGGAGAGAGCCATCGAACACGGCGAGCACACCAGCCATCTGAATCTTGCTCCCCAGGCCATCCGCGACGTTCTCGACCGCATCCAGCGCGTTACCGGGGTGCCGGAATCGCCGGTGGCAGCCGTGGCCGGTCCCGGGACACGGTACTTCCTGCGGCAGCTTGTCGAGCCGACGCTATACAACGTTTTCTTTATTTCTCACAATGAGATACCACCAGGAGTAAAAGTAGTTTCGATGGGCGTTATCCGATGAGGTGCTGACATGACAGTGAAATCTTTCTTTGGAACCGGAATGAAGGCCGCGCTCGACCAGGCGCGCCAGGAGATGGGCCCGGAGGCCATGCTGGTGAGCTCCCGTCCAGCACCTCCCGAAGCCCGCCACCTGGGCGACTACGAAGTGGTGGTAGCCACGACGGACCGCCCGGAGCCGGCGGCTCTCGTGCGCAGCGAGCGGCCCGAGCCGTTCGCGAGCGGCATCGCGCAGCTCGAGAAGAAGCTCGACCAGGTGGCTGCGGCGATCACTCGAGCCGCGCTAGGCGAGCCGGCCCGGGCGAGCGCGACCGAGGTTACCCGGGCCTGCGCCGTGCTGGTGCGCCACGAGGTCGATCCGGACTTGGTCGGGGAGATCGCCGTGCACCTTCGCGCTCTGGGCCCGGTCGCTTCGCCCGACGAGCTCGACCTGGCGCTGCGGGCGGAAGTGGCGGGGCGCCTCAAAGTGGATGCCACCCTGGGCCGGCCGGACGGGCGGCCGCGCATCGTAGCGCTGGCGGGCCCGTGTGCCTCCGGGAAGACCACCACCCTGGTAAAGCTGGCCGTGCGCTATGGCCTTGGAATGCATCGCCCGGTGCACGTCATCTCGATGGACTCTTATCGGGTGGCGGCCTCCGAGCAGCTGCGGTCCTACTCGGCCATCCTGGGGATCGGGTTTCAAGCGCTCGAGGCTACGGGCGCCCTGGAACAGGCACTCCTGGAACACTCGAATAAAGACCTGGTACTGATTGATACTCCTGGCTTTGGTCCGCGCGACTTTGACGCCTCCCAGGACCTGGCGCGATTCCTGGCCTCGCGACCCGACATTGACACGCACCTGGTCCTAACGGCTTCGATGCGTTCTGCCGATCTATCGCGAGTGGTGGATCGGTACGAGAGCTTCCGGCCGGCCAAGCTGCTGTTCGCAAAGCTGGATGAAACCGAGACCTTCGGTCCGATCCTGAACCTGGTGGTGCGGACGGGGAAGCCAGTGTCGTTCCTGGCTGCCGGCCAGCAGATCCCTGAGGATCTGGAGCCGGCGACCGGGGAGCGGGTCCTGGACCTTCTCACGCTGCCCGCACAGCCGGCCGAGGCTCTGGTGGCGTAAGCGCCAGCGCCGGGGGCCGACGGAGGTGACGATCGAAGTGGCACACGCCTATACGGTCACCGAAGAATCGGAAGCTGCCGAAAGGGAGCGGCTCATCCTGGAGCACCTGCCCCAGGTGCGGCTGATCGCCCGCCGGATTCACGACCGGCTCCCCGGCAGCGTGAACCTGGAAGACCTGATCTCGACGGGTATCGTGGGGTTGATTGGCGCCATCGACAACTTCAACCCCAGCCTGAACGTCAAGCTCAAGACCTACGCCGAATACAAGATCCGCGGCGCTATCCTGGACAGCCTGCGAGGGCTGGACTGGGCGCCCCGCCAGAAACGGAAGAAGGCCAAGCAGATCGAGGCGGCCATCGCGGCGGCCGAGCAGATCCTGCAGCGCACGCCAACCGAGGACGAGATCGCCCAGCACCTGAACCTGACCATGGAGGAGTTCCACGCCTGGCTGGTGGAGGTCCACGGAGTGGATCTGGGCAGTCTCGAGCACGCTTCGGAAGACGGCGGGCGGGACCTGCTGAAGTACATTTCCGACGACCACGAGAAATGGCCTTCCGAGATCGTCGAGCGGGCGGAACTCGAGCGTCTGCTGGCAGCCTCTATCGAAAAGATGCCCCATATCGAGCGGACGGTGCTGAGCCTGTACTATCGTGACGAGCTTACCTTGCGCGAGATCGCCCAGATCATCGATCTGCACGAGTCGCGCGTATCGCAACTGAAGACCCAGGCGATACTCCGGCTGCGCAGCTATCTCAAGAAGCGCTGGCCGATGGAGCGGGGAGCCTGACCATGGGCGAGCCTGTCCCGGGCGCCACCGCGGCCTGGGTTGCCGAAACCTGGAGCGCCAAACTGGCCGGCGCGATCGAGGCCATGACGGGCGATCTTCCGCCAGGCGCCACGAAGCCGGCAGGGGGAGAGCCCCCACCCGGATTGCTGTGGTGGCAGCATCCTCTCAGCCTGGGCGCACAGGCGGCAGTCTGGATCGGAGCCCCGGAGCCTTCCTGGCTGGGCATCGGAAAGCACCTGCTCTCGAGCGCCGGAATCGAAGCCAGCGGGCCGGCCGATGCACGCAACACGTTCCTCGAAATCTCCAGCCAGGCCGTTTCGGGCCTTTGCCAGGCGCTCTCGGAACGTCTGGGAAAGAACGTTTCGACCGAGGGCGGCGCCGAGTCGGGGCCCGCCCCGGGCGCAGCCCTGTTTGAAGCCGCCGTGACGATGGGAGCGGAGACGCTGACGCTCTACGTAAGCGTTTCGGCCAGCCTGGCGGAGGAACTCGGGAGTTCGAAAACGTCGGCCAGCCCCGCGGCCGAAGAACGCATCGGGGAAGCCAGGGCTGGAACGGAACGCATACCAGACCCGAGGAAGAAAGAAACCAACCCGCTCGAACTGGTTATGGAGGTCGAGCTTCCGGTCAGTGTGTCTTTCGGACGCGCCGAATTGCCGCTCAGGGATGTTCTGAAGTTGACGACGGGCTCCATCGTAGAGTTAAACCGTGGCCTCACAGATCCAGTAGAAATCATTGTAAATAATTGCGTTATAGCGCGCGGAGAGGTCGTGGTTATCGACGGCAACTATGGCGTCCGCATCCAGGAAATCGTCAGCAGGGACAAGCGTATGGGCACACCCCGATGAGCGCGCACCTTGCCCTGGCGGAATGCCTGCTGGCCCTGGCCGGCATGGGCGCATGCGTGTGGCTGTTTGTGCTCATGAAAGCCGAGTTGCGCGGCGCGACGAGGCGCTCCCGGACGCGGGCGGAGGCGATCGAGTCGGGCTTGAACGCGGTGCGGGTGTCGCTGGCGAACCTCAGCAAGCGGCTGGAGGAGACGGAAAAGCAAGCCGGCTTGCTGGTGCCCCCTCCGGCCACCCGCTCCGGCTTCAACCTGAGCAAACGCAGTCAGGCGATCCGCATGAGCCGGCGGGGAGAGACGCCCAGCCAGATCGCGGCCGCGCTGGAATTGCCCCAAGGAGAAGTCGCCCTGCTCCTCAAAGTGCATCGTCTCGTGGTGAGCCTGCCGGTGAAGGCCGCCGCTGCCAAGGGGTCCTGACGGCCCATGACATTTTGGCTTGCTGGTATTGAATCCGGCTAAAGGAAAGCGTACGATTCGGAGCGGAGACTAATGAAACCAATACGCGTGTTCACCGTCGTGCCGTCGCTACCGGCACCCATCGAGGGGTTGCGGCTGATCGCCTACAACCTTCGCTGGGCCTGGAGCCACGAGGCGATCGAACTGTTCCGCCGCCTGGACAGCGACCTTTGGGAGGCGTGCGGCCACAACCCGGTGGCGATGCTGGGCTCGATCGACCAGAGCAAGCTCGACGCGGCCGCTGTGGACGACGCGTTCCTGGCGCATCTGGACCGCGTCCAGCGTAACCTCGAAGGCTACATCGATAGCGAGTCCTCCTGGTTCCGGAAGACCTGCAACGGCCGCAAGGACTGCCCGCTGGTAGCATACTTCTCGGCTGAGTTCGGCCTGACCGAATGCCTGTCGATCTTCGCGGGAGGCCTGGGAATCCTGGCGGGCGATCATCTGAAATCGGCCAGCGACATCGGCGTTCCGCTAGTGGGAGTCGGCCTGCTCTATCAACAGGGATACTTCCAGCAATGCCTAACCCAGGCAGGTTGGCAGCAGGAATCCTACGCGGACAACGATTTTCACAACCTGCCGCTAAGCCCCGCCCTGGGGCCGGACGGGAAGCAGGTAGTAGTGGAGGTCTCCTATCCGGGCCGGGCGGTACGCGCCCAGGTCTGGAGGGTCGCCGTGGGACGCGTCTCGCTGTACCTGCTGGACAGCAACGTGGCGTCGAATCGCCCGGAGGACCGCGACATCACCGATCAGCTCTACGGCGGCGACCGCGACATGCGCATCCGCCAGGAGATCCTGCTGGGGATTGGAGGCTATCACGCTCTGGCGGCGCTGGGGATCGCCCCGACGGTCTACCACATGAACGAGGGCCACTCGGCTTTCCTCGGCCTGGAGCGCGTGCGCCGTCTGATGGAGAAGCACAAGCTGTCGTTCGCCGAAGCGAGGGAACTGGCCTCGGCCAGCCTGATCTTCACCACGCATACCCCGGTCGAAGCCGGCCACGATTACTTCCCGCCGGACCTGATCGACTACTACCTGGGCGACCACGCGCGGCGCATGGGCCTCTCGCGCGACGAGTTCCTGGCGCTGGGGCGGCGAGGCCCCTGGGACCAGGGCGAATTCTGCATGACGGTGCTGGCCCTGCGCCTGGCCTCTTTCCGCAACGGCGTCAGCAAGTTGCATGGCGCGGTGAGCCGCCGCATGTGGCAGTCGCTGTGGCCGGGCGTTCCGGTGGACGAGGTGCCCATCCGCCACATCACCAACGGGGTTCACTTCCGCTCCTGGATTTCGGCCGAGATGAACCACCTCTATGACCGGTACCTGGGGCCGAACTGGCGCGACGAGCCCTCGAACGGCGAAGCCTGGGACCGCATTCACCAGATCTCGGCGGAGGAGTTGTGGCGCACCCACGAGCGCCGGCGGGAGCGGCTGGTCGCCTGGGCACGGCGCCGCGTCCGGAACCAGCGCGTACGGCGCGGGGCGCCCCAGAGCGAAATCGAGGCGGCCGACGAGGTGCTCGATCCCGATGCTTTGACCATCGGTTTCGCCCGGCGCTTCGCCACCTACAAGCGCGCCACCCTGCTGCTGCGCGACCTGGACCGGCTGAAGCGCCTGCTGACGGACCCCTCGCGCCCCGTACAGCTCATCTTTGCCGGCAAGGCCCACCCCAGAGACACGCAGGGCAAAGAGCTGATCCAGCAGATCGTCAGCCTGTCGCGCCAGCCGGAGTTGGGCCGGCGCCTGGTGTTCCTCGAAGACTACGATATGGCGGTGGCCCGCTACCTGGTGCAGGGAGTGGATGTCTGGCTGAACACGCCGCAGCGTCCGCTCGAGGCCAGCGGTACCAGCGGAATGAAAGCCGCGGCCAACGGCGCTTTGAACCTCAGCACGCTCGATGGCTGGTGGGACGAAGTCTGGCGCGATCCGAACCGTCCGACCGGCATCGGCTGGGCCATCGGGAGCGGCGAAGACTACGAAGACCACAACTACCAGGACCAGGTGGAGGCAGAGTCTCTGTACGAGTTGCTCGAAGCCGACATCGTGCCGGCCTTCTACGACCGGGGTCCGGACCGCATGCCGCGCCGTTGGGTCAATAACATGAAGGCGTCCATCGGGACGCTGTGCCAGTTCGTCAACACCCACCGCATGGTCAGCCAGTACACCACCGAATACTACCTGGTGGCGCACGCCCGCGCGCGCAAGCTCGAGGCCGACAACGCCGCGGGGACACGCGCACTGGCCGCCTGGATGGCGCGCGTTCAGAAGGAGTGGCCCCGCGTCCGGGTCGAGGAGATCGGGGGAGGCCCCACGGAGGCCTTTCCGGTCGGCACGAAGATCCGCACCCGCGCCCGGCTGGAGTTAGGAGGCCTGTCGGCGGACGATGTCACGGTCGAACTCTACTGGGGCCGCGTCAATGCCGCTGGAGAGATCTCCGATGGCTCCGCCACGGCGATGAAGGCCGCAGGGCGCGACGACCACGGGAAGTACCTCTTCGAGACCGACGCGGTCGCCTGGGCGCGCAGTGGCCTGCACGGCTACACCGTCCGCGTCGTGCCGCACCACCCCGATCTGGCCTCGCCCTTCCTGCCGGGCCTCATCACCTGGGCCGACGCCGGCACGGCGGCGGGAGCGCAGGCAGGCAAGTAGCGGAAGCCACCTCCGCGCCGCGCCCAAGGGCAGGCAAATGCCGGGAGACCTAAGGCGAGGTAACGCTCTGTCCCAACGGGCCGTCACCTGTCGCCTGTCACCTCCGGACCGCGCCCTGCATCGGGTAAAATGAGAGAAAGATGCCTCTGTACGAATACCAGTGCGCCGGTTGCGGCGCCGCCTTCGAACGCCTTCGCCGCATGCAGGATGCCGATCAGGACCAGGAGTGCCCGCGATGCGCGTCGCACGAGGTCAAACGGCTGCTCTCCACCTTCGCCCCTCGCATGGGAGGCTCCGGCGGGGGCGGGGGCGCGCTCGCACCCTGCGGCCAGCCGGCATCGGCCTGCGGAAACGGCCGCTTCACTTGAGGCAGGTAGATTCGGGCGGCGGTCTGCTGCCCTATTCAGGCTAGTTTCGAAATCGCGTCCCTGCCTTGCGTCTTCCGTGACAGAATAGATCGCAGTGGTGCGAACACAACTGCCAGGAGACGCCAGATGCAACTTCGCGTGCTTGCCTTCGTGCTCGCCGGTGGCAAGGGAACCCGGCTCTACCCGCTCACAAAAGAGCGCGCCAAGCCGGCCGTGCCGTTCGGCGGCAAGTACCGCATCGTCGACTTCGTACTCAGCAACCTCATCAACTCGGGCATCTACTCGACCTACGTTCTGCTCCAGTTCAAGAGCCAGTCGCTGCTCCAGCACCTGCGCGACGGCTGGCAGTTCGCCGGGCTGCTGAAGAACCAGTTCATCATCCCCGTGCCGGCACAGATGCGGACGGCCGAAACCTGGTATCAGGGGACTGCCGACGCCATCTACCAGAACATCAACCTCATCGAGCAGGCGGACCCGCACATCGTCGTCATCTTCGGCGCCGACCACATCTATCGCATGAACATCCGCGAGATGATCGAGTATCACGAACAGAAGCGCGCCGAAGTCACCGTCGCCACGATTCCGGTGGAGAAGAGGTACGCCATCGAGTTCGGCGTGGTCGAGACCGAATCCGACGGCCGCATCCGGGGCTTCCACGAAAAGCGCGCGGACGCGCCCTGCCTGCCGGGTAACCCCGACATGGTCTACGCCTCGATGGGCAACTACGTGTTCTCAACCCGCCTCCTTCTTCAGGAGTTGCACGCCGACGCGGACAACGAGGCCAGCACGCACGATTTCGGCCGCGACATCCTGCCCAGCCTGATCGGCCGCGTGCCCATGTTTGCGTATGATTTTGAGACCAACGCCATCCCCGGCGAGCCGCCCGAAAAGAGCCCCTACTGGCGCGACGTGGGGACCATCGACGCCTACTACGAGGCCAACATGGACATACGCAGCGTCGAGCCGGCGCTGAACCTCTACAACCGGCAGTGGCCGCTGATCACCGCGGGCTACTCGGATCCGCCGGCCAAATTCGTCTTCGACGAGGAGGGCCGGCGCGGCCAGTCCATCAACTCGGTGGTCGCCGGAGGCACGATTCTCTCGGGAGGAACGGCGCGCGACTCCGTGCTGGGCCGCTACGTGCGGGTGCATTCCGGCGCGCTGATCGAGGAATCGATCATCTTCGACAACTGCGACATCGGCCGGCGGGCCAAAGTCCGCCACGCCATCCTGGACAAGAACGTCCGCGTACCCGACGACGCCACGATCGGCTACGACCTGGAGATGGACCGCCTCCATCACCACGTCACCGAGAGCGGCATCGTGGTGGTGGAAGGCCCGCGCTCGCGGGTCGAACTCTCGACGCTCACGATCTGAGCGCGCCGGCCCGCTGTTGCCGCCGGGCGGAGAGCACCTCCCTTAGAAGGCCGGCCACATGAGATCGGTGGCCGGCGATCGAACACTGCCAGGAACGCCGGGGCTGCAGCCAGACTACAGCCTCCATGGAGTACACGATGAAGGGATTCGTTCCTGGTGGAAACCCGACGTCTATCGGGCACATGGAAAGCAGCCAGCAGCTGACGATCTCCGCGGGGACGGCGATGAGAGCGATCTTCAGCAGGCTGCGGCGCAATCCCTCGAACACGCAGTGCTCGCGATGCGCCTCGTCGCCGCGGGCGGTCCGGGTCTCATAACAAACGTCCAGGCGCGCTAGGATGATCGGTGATGAAGACAAGAATCGCAATCACCTTCCTTTTGGCCGCCGGCCTGACCACGCCCGGCTTCGCGGCCTCCCGAACCCATTGGGTCGCGACCTGGGGCCCGAGCCCCTCGCCCCAACTCCCTGATGCGGCCGAGATGCGCAAAGCGGGGTTCGTCTTCGAGCATCAGACGCTGCGCGAGATCGTCCACACCACGATCGGCGGCGACACGGTGCGCGTGCGGCTCTCGAACGCGTTCGCGAGCGACGCGGTTGAGATCGCGGCCGCGCACATCGCCCTGCGCGCCGGCGGAGCGGACATCGCCGCGGGCTCCGATCACGCCCTCACCTTCAGCGGACGGCCCGCGATCGTGATCCCGCCGGGCGCCACGGTACTCAGCGATCCGGTGAAGCTGGACGTGCCGGAGGCTGGCGATCTTGCCATCAGCCTGTACCTGCCCGGGACCGCTACCGGCGCCGGCATACACTACTCGGCGCAGCAAACGTCTTACGCGGCAAACGGGGACCTGACCGGCGCGGCCTCTCTGCCCGGCGCGGCGACGCTCAGCTCCTGGGTGTTCCTGACAGGCGTGGATGTGCTCGCGCCCGACTTCACGGGCATGGTGGTCGCGTTTGGAGATTCGATCACCGACGGCGCGGCCTCGACGTCCGACGTCAATCATCGCTGGCCGGACATTCTTGCGGCTCGCCTGCTGGCGCGGCACGGGGGCAAGAAAGTCGCGGTGATCGACGCGGGGATCGGCGGCAACCGCATTCTGCACGACGCACGGGGCAACGTGCAGTACGGCGTCAACGCGCTGGCACGCTTCGACCGCGACGCGCTGGCGCAGCCGGGCGTCAAGTGGATCATCCTGCTCGAGGGCATCAACGACCTGGGCCACTATGACCCGGCCGGACCCGACTCGGAGAAACCGAGCGCCGACGACGTCATCGCAGGCCTCAAGCAGATGGTCGAGCGGGCGCACGAGCTCGGAATCAAAGTGGTGGGCGGAACGCTGACGCCGTTCGAAGGGACCGCCTTCGGGCACTACTTCACACCGGAGAAGGAAGCCAAGAGAAAGGCCATCAACGAATGGATCCGCACTGGCGGCGCCTTTGACGGCGTGGCGGACTTCGACAAGGCGGTGCGCGATCCGGAGCACCCCGATCACATGCTTGCGGCTTACGATTCGGGAGATCATCTCCACCCCAAAGACGCCGGCTACAAGGCCATGGGCGAGGCGGTCGACCTGGCGCTCTTCAAGTAGCTGACACACGCCGTTCGGCGGTGGCCCACAAGACTCCCGCTGGGCTACAATCGAGCGTCTGAGATCCGAGGGCATTATGAAGTCTAATCCCGTCCGGCGCAGGAAGTTCCTGAAGACCGCCGTTGCCGCCGCGGCCGCCAGCGCAGCCTCTTGCGGTGGCCGTTCGAGCCCCTGGCTCTTCTTCACCGTGGAGGAGGCGGCCACCGTTGCCGCCCTCGCCGACCGCATCATCCCGCCCGACCAGGACCCCGGCGCCGTCGCGGCCGATGCCGTCAACTACATCGACCGCCAGCTCGAGGGTCCGCTCAAGAAATACCAACGCGCCTACCGCGAGGGACTGCCGGCTCTGGCCCACTTCGCCGAGCTCGCCCCCGAGCGGCAGGACGCGCTGCTCTCCGCGATGGAAGCCCGCCGCGAGCCGTTCTTCGAGTTGGTCCGCGACCACGTCATGCAGAGCTTCTACGGCGATCCGCGGCACGGCGGCAATCGCGAGTATGCGAGTTGGAGGATGCTCGACGTTCCACCGGCGCCCATCCGCGGCCGCCAGCTCTACGATCTGTCCGGACAGGGAATGACGAGCCGCACAAGGAGGCCCGAATGGCACTCCAAAGGGTGAATGCGGTGGTGGTCGGCGCAGGCGCGGGCGGCGGCATCGTCGCCAAGGAACTGGCGGAAGCCGGACTGACCGTCGTTCTGCTCGAGCGCGGCAAATGGCTCACCGCCTTCGACGACCGCAAGGACGACCTCCGCAACCAGCGCAACAGTACCTTGGGGACCGGCTCCGGACCCGACGAGGAAAAGAACCCGCGCGTGTTCGTCGACCAAGCCGGCAAGGAACACATCGTCTCGGCCAACGAGGGAGCCTATCAGAACAACGCGGCATGCGTCGGCGGCGGCACCTTCTCCTATGGCGCAATGGCGTGGCGCTACATGGAGAAGGATTTCCGCATGCGCTCGACCTACGGCGCCATGCCCGGCAGCACGCTCGAAGACTGGCCCATCTCGTACGACGATCTCGAGCCGTTCTACGAAAAGGCGGAGTGGGAAATCGGCGTCTCCGGCAATGTGACTCCCGACCCGTTCCACGCGCCGCGCCGCAAGCGCCTTCCCATGCCGCCGCTCGATCCAAACCGCGAGTACTACGTTCTCAAGCGCGCCGCCCAGCGCCTCGGCCTGCATCCGTTCGACATCCCCATGCTGCGCAACAGCGTGCCCTACAACGGCCGCGGCCCCTGTATGCGCTGCCGTTGGTGCGTCGGGTTCGCCTGCGAAGTGGATGCCAAGAACGGCACGCAGAACACCGTGATCCCCATCGCGCTCGCCAGCAAACGCTGCGAGATGCGCACCGGTTGCATCGCGAAGGAAATCCTGACGGACTCGAGCGGCCACGTCACCGGTGTTGCCTATTTCGATGCGGACCATCGGCTTCAGGAGCAGCCCGCGGATGTGGTGGTGGTGTCCGCTGGGGCCATCGAAACGGCCCGGCTGCTGTTGAACTCGAAGAGCCGGATGCACCCGAACGGGCTGGGCAATCGCCATGACTGGGTCGGCCGCAACCTGCAGGGCCACACCTACGTCGGCGCCACCGGAGTTTTTGAGGAGGTCGTCTATGACGACATCGGGCCCGGGGCCAGCATCGCCATCAGCGACTTCAATCACGGCAACCCGGGACTGGCGGGCGGCGGCCTGCTGGCCAACGAGTTCATCCGCCTCCCCTATCAGTTCGCCACCATGACGCCACCGGGAGTTCCACGCTGGGGCAAGGCTCACAAGGATTTCATGCGGCGCGCGTACCGGCGCCACATCGCCATCCGCGGACCGGTGCAGGAGATGCCGGTGTTCGACAGCCGCGTCCAGGCCGATCCGAAGGTTCGCGACCACTGGAATATTCCTGTGGCGCGCCTTTCCGGCCTCAGCCACCCGCACAACGTCGAGGTGGGTCAGTTCCTCGCGGAGAAGGCCGCGGCATGGCTCCGCGAGGCCGGGGCGACGCTGGTCTGGAAATCCATGCCCGCGCGTTACCTCAGCGCCGGGCAGCATCAGGCCGGCACGTGCCGCATGGGTCTCGACCCGAAGACCTCGGTGGTCGACAAGCACTGCCGCGTCCACGATCACGACAACCTCTACGCCATCGACGCCAGCGTTCACGTGACCAACGGCGGCTTCAATCCGGCGCTCACCATCATGGCCGTGGCCTACTACGCCTCGGACGGTCTCAGGCGCGCGTGGAAGGGGAAGGCGCAATGACGGCGAAGCACTACGCTGTGATCGGAGTGGCGGCGCTGGCCGTCCTGCTGCTGCCGGGCGCGACGGTCTACTACGAATACTCGGGCGGGCGCGGATGCGTGAGGTGTCACGAGATCCAGACCTCCTTCGATCACTGGCAGTCCTCGGCGCACCGAAACATTCCATGCACATCCTGTCACGGGAGCGCGCTCACCTTCGACATCGGCTTCCATCTGGCGAACCTGCGCCGCGTCGCCGCCCACATCGCCGGCCGCGAGGGAGGCCAGATCCACCTGAAGCACACCGACCTCTATCCCATCGCCGAGCGCTGCGAAAAATGCCACCAGCACGAATACGCCGATTGGAACGCGGGCCCGCACGGTGTCACCTACTCCAAAATCTTCCTGGACCGCAAGCACAACACGCAGCGCCTGCTGATGGACGATTGCCTGCGCTGTCATGGAATGCATTTCGAAGGCGCGATCCGCGACCTGGTCACTCCGATCGATCTGCATGGGCCGTGGACCCTCAAACAGCCGGCCTTGGCCAACCGCGCGGTCATCCCCTGCCTGACGTGCCACCAGATGCATCGTAACGGCAGACCGCTGGTGCGCGCGAATCCACGCGTGCCCACGCCCGGTCCTTCGCAGCAGATCATGACTCCGTCGCTGGCGCTCTACGACCGCCGCGAGCATTCCCACATTCCGGCGGCGATCCTGCCGATTCCACAGATGCGCGACGGAGACCGTCTGGTGAAGATGAGCCCGGACCGGCGGCAGGGCCTTTGCTACCAGTGCCACGCTGCGCCGGCCGGTATGTTCGCGGGCTCGGGCGACGATCGCACCGGCCTGGGTGTACACGAAGGCCTCAGCTGCATAGCCTGCCACCAGGGACACGGCCAGCAGACGCGAGCCTCCTGCGCCACGTGTCACCCGCGGCTTTCCAACTGCGGCATCGACGTCGAGAAGATGGACACCACCTTCAAGAACGCCAAGAGCCCGCATAATATTCACTTCGTGAAGTGCGCGGACTGCCACCCCAAGGGCGTTCCCAAGAAGAAGGCCGCAGTGGAAGAATGAGCAAGCGCCGAGACCAGTCTCGGCGCGGCAGGCAGGAGTGCCTGCGCCACGTCGGCGCTACAGAGCCTGGAGCAATTTGGCGATAAGCGCCGCGCGGTCCGCCATGCGGCTCACCAGAATGCTTTCGCCGGGCGCGTGAGCGCCCTCGCCCACCGCGCCCAGTCCATCGAGCGTAGGCACTCCCAAAGCGGCCGTGAAATTACCGTCGGACCCACCGCCGGAGAGCGACTCTTCCAGTTCGATCCCCAACTCCTTCGCCAAGCGCCGGGCCAGGCGGTAGAGCCGTACCACGCCCGCGCTCCGCTCCATCGGCGGGCGATTCAGACCGCCGGAGATCTCGATGCTGCACCGTTTGTCCAGCGGGCGCAGGCGGCCAAACTTGCGGTCGAGCGCGGCTGCGTCCTTGAGCCGAACCACCCGCGCGTCGATTGAAGCCCGCGCCTCGGCCGCCACCACGTTGGTCCGCGTGCCTCCGGCGATCACGCCCGGGTTTACCGTGATTCCCCGCTCCATGTCCGTGAACCCGGCGATTCTTTCGATCTGCCGCGCCAGTTCCAAAACCGCGCTCGCGCCTGCCGCGAAGTCGAGGCCCGAGTGCGCCGCCTTCCCGCGGACCAGCAGTGTGTATTCGCCGACTCCCTTGCGAGCGGTCTTGAGCTTGCCTTCGAGGCCCGTCCCCGGTTCCGGTACCAGCACCGCCACGCTGCGCCGCGCCTCCTGCTCCGTCAGCGGGCGCGACGAATCGCTCCCCACCTCCTCATCCGAGTTGAGCTGCAGCAGCACGCGGCGCCGCACCTGCAGATCCAACTCGCGGAGCGCGCGGGCGGCGAAGATCGTGAACGCGATGCCGGCCTTCATGTCCAGCACGCCCGGCCCCCACAACCGCCCGTCAGCTTCGCGAAACGGCATGCCCGCCAGGCTCCCCAGGGGATGCACGGTGTCCGAATGCCCAAGCACCAGGACCTGCCCGTCCTTCTCGCCGCCGGGCAGATCGAACTCGCACTGAACGTGAGGGCCGAAGCGGCCGCCGGGCAGAATGCGCACCCGCGCCCGCCCCGCGACCTTCGCCGCCACTAGTTCCGTGAAGCGCGCCACCGCGGCAGGTTCGTCGCTCGGCGATTCGCACTCCACCAGGTCGCGAACCAGGGCGATCATCTCCGGCTCGCTCGCGCGCAGGTAAGAAAGGATTGGGTCCACTCTCTTGCTATAATACGAGTCCCAATGCCAATTCTGGACATACAAGCGATTAAGGAGATTCTTCCCCACCGCTACCCATTCTTACTGGTCGACCGGATCATCGAGCTTGAGCCCGATCGCATCGTCGGCATCAAGAACGTGACCGGCAACGAGCCGTTCTTCCAGGGGCACTTCCCGGAGTTCCCCGTAATGCCGGGCGTCCTCATCGTCGAAGCGATGGCGCAGGTGGCCGGCGTTCTCATCCTGCAAGGGATGGGCTCCCAGAAGGCCGTCTACCTGGCCTCCATCGAGCAGGCCAAGTTCCGGAAGCCGGTGGTCCCGGGAGACCAGCTCCGCATCGAGATGAAAGTCGCAAAGCGAAAGTCGTTCGTCGCAAAGATGTACGGCACGGCGACCGTGGACGGAGTGGTGGTCGCAGAGGCCGAAGTGATGTGCAAGCTGGCGGGCGTGGGTCCGGCAACGGCGGCCCCACCGGCCACGCCGGAATCCTGACAGCGCCCCAATGCCTGTCCACCCCACCGCGCTCGTAGACCCTGGCGCCCGCATTGCGGAGAGCGCCGAGATCGGCCCCTACTGCCACATCGGCGCGGAGGTCGAGATCGGCTCGCGCACGCGGATGATGGCGCACATTTTCGTCGACGGTCCCACCTCCATCGGCGAGGACAACATCTTTTTCCCGTATGCGAGCGTTGGCGTCGCGCCGCAGGATCTGAAGTACCACGGCGAGCATTCGGAAACCCGCATCGGCAGCCGCAACCGCATCCGCGAATTCGTCACCATCCACCGCGGCACCGAGGGCGGCGGCATGCTCACCTCGATCGGCGACGATAATCTGCTCATGGCCTACGTCCACGTAGCGCACGATTGCCGCATCGGCAATCACGTCATCGTCGGGAACGGCGTAGGCTTCGCGGGCCATGTGACGGTGGGCGACTTCGCCGTGGTGGAGCCGATGAGCGGCGTGCACCAGTTCTGCCACGTCGGCCGCCACGCCATCGTCGGCGCCGGAACGATCGTTACGCAGGACGTAATGCCGTTCTCGATGACCGTGAGCGAACGCGAAGTGAAGAACTTCGGAGCCAACAAGATCGGCCTGGAGCGCCGCGGCTTCTCCGCATCCGCCCGCGACGGCCTGCACAAGGCGTTCCGCCTGCTGACGCGCGCCGGCCTCAACACGTCGCAGGCCATCGAGCGCGTCCGCACGGAAGTCGAGCCCGGCCCGGAGATCGACGAGCTGATCGAGTTCATCGTGAACTCCCAGCGCGGCGTCATCAAATGACGCGCTACGGCATCATCGCGGGCAACGGCCGCTTCCCCATCCTGGCGCTCGAGACCGCGCGCAAGCTGGGCCACGAAGTGGTGGTGATTGCGATCCAGGAGGAGGCGTCCAAGGAAGTGGAAGCGCTGGCGGTGCGCTGTCACTGGGTGTCCATCGGCCAGCTCGGCCGGCTCATCGAGATCCTCAAACAGGAAGGCATCACCGAGGTGGTGATGGCCGGGCAGGTGAAGCACGCCAAGCTCTTCTCCGGAATCGTGCCGGACTGGCGTCTCATCAAGCTGCTGGCATCGCTGCCCCAGAGGAACACCGATGCGCTGATCGGGGGCATCGCGGCGGTACTCGAAAGCGAAGGCATTCACCTCGTCGATTCCACCGCCCTGCTCAAGCCGCTGGTCGCCCGCCAGGGATCGCTGGCCAGGCGCAAGCCGACCAAGGAAGAGCTGACCGACGCAGAATACGGCCGGCGCGTCGCCAATGCGCTGGCGGGCTTCGACGTCGGCCAGAGCGTCGCCATCTGCGAAGGCGCTTGCGTGGCCGTCGAGGCCATGGAAGGCACAGACGCCATGCTGCGGCGCGCCGCTGGTCTGGCGAATGGCCGGCCGCTGCGTCTGGTCAAGGTGGGCCGGCGCCGCGCCCATCTCCTGTTTGACGTTCCCGTGGTCGGCCTCGACACCATCCCCGTGATGGTCGAAACCGGGACCACCATACTCGCGGTGGACGCCGGTCGCACGCTACTGCTCGACCGCGAGGAGATGCTGCGCCAGGCCGACGCGGCCGGCATCGCCGTCGTTGGGTTTCCGCCGGAAGACTGAGGGCCGGTCAACGCCGGTCCATTGAGGGACTTGCGAAATCAACCTGACAGACTGAAGACTCCGCTGAAAACCGGTGACTGGGTGCCGCTGTCCCAAGCGACATGCGCGCCAAGTCAACGGGATAGGTCTCGAGCACGCGTGGACAGCGGCCTCTCGCCGCGGACGCGACGAACTGAGTTTTGCGAGTCCCTCCATTGTCCGCCGCTGGCGCTCCCCTGGGTGCATACTAGTCTCTAGAGGGGCAGGATGAGACGCAACGCTCCGCTGGCATTTTGTGTGCTGTTGGCTTTCGCTCCCGCCTTCGCAGCCTCGAAGGACGAGAAAAACCCCGACCAGATCGGCAATCGCGACGTCGGCAAGGGGCTGAACTTCTATTCGATCAACAGAGAGATCGCGCTGGGCAAGCAGATGGCGGAGGAGGTCGAAAAAGACGCCAAGCTCGTCACCGATCCCGTTGTCGCGGAGTACGTGAACCGCGTGGGACAGAACCTGGTCCGCAACTCGGACGCCAAGGTTCCGTTCATCATCAAGGTGATCGACTCCGACGATGTCAACGCCTTCGCGCTTCCGGGCGGCTTCTTCTTCGTCAACACCGGTCTGATTCTCAAGGCCGACGACGAAGCCGAACTGGCGGGAGTCATGGCGCACGAGATCGCTCACGTCGCCGCCAGGCATGGCACGCGCCAGGCCACTCGTGGCCAACTGCTCAACTACGGCAGCATCCCCCTGATCTTCATGGGAGGCTGGGCCGGCTTCGCCATCCAGCAGGCGGCCGGGCTCGCGATTCCACTCGGGTTCCTGAAATTCTCGCGCGGGATGGAGTCGGAGGCCGACCTGCTGGGCCTAGAGTACATGTACAAGGCCGGGTACGACCCCACCGCGTTCGTGGACTTCTTCGAGAAGATCGAGAGCCTCGAGAAGCGCAAACCGGGCGCGGTCTCCAAGGTCTTCTCCACCCACCCATTGACCGACGACCGCATTCATGCAGCTCAAAAAGAGATCCAGGACGACCTGAAGCCGCAACCCGAGTACGTTGTGGACACCTCCGAGTTCCAAGCCGTCAAAGACCGGCTGGCCATGCTCCAGAGCCGCCACAAGGAGTCCGACAAGGATCCCAACAAGCCCGTGCTCCGCCGCGCGCCACACAGCGGCACCGACGATGGCACGAACTCCGGCGACAACCAGGACGGACGCCCCACGCTCAAGCGCCATGACTGAACAAATGACTGAACAAATGACTGAACAAATGACTGAACATGACTGAAGCGGACGTTCACGCATTCATGACGCGATCGAAACTGGGCGTGCTCGGCACGCTCGGTCCCGACGGTACGCCGCAGTCGGCATTAGTGGGGATCGCAACCACGGCGCGGCTCGAGATCGTTTTCGACACGGTCAAAAGCTCGCGCAAATACGCGAACCTCATCGCGCGGCCGGCCTGCTCCTTCGTCGTCGGCTGGACCGGCGAGCAGACTGTCCAACTCGAGGGCGTAGCCGATGAGCTTCGGCCGCCGGAACTGGAGAGGTATCAGGCAATCTATTTCCAGGCATGGCCCGACGGCCCGGCACGCATGAGTTGGCCCGGCATCGTTTACATCGTGGTGCGGCCCACATGGATCCGATACAGCGACTTCGATCTGAACCCGCCGCTCATCCAGGAATGGGAGCCGCATCCCTTCGGCGCCTAGCGACCGACCGGCACCGGGCGCACTTTGGTCCCACTCCTGTCGAACTCGAAGTGCAGCAGCCATTCCCGTGGAACGGGCGGCGTGAAGGTCCACTCGCGTGCAGCCTCCAGGGCCTTCCCCGCGAAGTACCGGCTCGGGCCGCGAGACGCAAGTTCCGCATCCGCCACCCGGCCGGACGGATCGACGTGGATCTTCACGCTGACCTTGACCTTGCCTCGTATGCTGTTTTGCGCTCTCGGGAGTAAGTCAGGCAGGACCCGGTGCAGGACTCCGCCCGAGGCCCGCGCCGGCTCGTTCGGCGGAGACGGGACTGGAGCGGACGCGACCGGCGCCTGTTCGGACGCGACCGGCGCCTGTTCGGACGCGACCGGCGTCTGTTCGGCCACGACCGGCGTCCGTTCGGCCGCAGGCGGCATCTGCTCAGGCTGCGAAGGCTCGGCCGTTGGAGCGGCGACGGCGGCCGGAGGCTGCGCCGTTTCGCTTGCGGACTGCGGCTGCTGCCGGTGGACCAGCCTCGGGCCGGCCACAACGGCGGCCCCCACAATGACGGCCGCGGCGAGTGCACCATAGCGCCATCGCGTTCCCCGCGATGTCCCTGCCGGCCGCAGCCGGGCCTGAATCTGCGCCACGGTCCATCGGCGGCTGGGGTCGCGCTCAAGACAGCCGCGCACGATGTCGCGAAACGGAGGCGGCAACTCCGGCGGTCGGGCGGACGGCCGTTGCGTCAAGGCTTCAACCAGTGTCACCCCCAGCGACCAGATGTCCGCTGCGGGCGCGATCCCCGCGCCACCTGTCTCGGGAGCGTCGTAAACATCCAGTTCCCCCCGATGGCGCCGCAACTCACCGGCCGGGCCGAGCCGGTCGCTCGAGAGCTTCAGCTCACGTCCCGCGGCCAGAAGGTTCGAGGGCCGCACGCGGCCGTGCACCAGGCCCTGAGCGTGGACATACGCAAGCGCGTCGAGGGCCGGCTCCAGCACATCCACCACCTCGGCGGCGGAAAGGGCGCGCTGGGGAAGAACCTGCGACAGGTCCTCGTCCGCGCGTTCCATCACGGCGTAGAGCAGTTCGGCTTGGCCCAATTGGCAACGCCCTGCCTGGAACAGCCGGATCAGGTGCGGATGCGACAGTCTGGCAGCCGGCTCCCATCGCGCAACCTGGTTTGCTGCGTCGTCCGGGTCGGCCGGAACAAGCTTGATCGCGGCAGTCGGGACGGTATCGTCGGCGGTTACCGTCGCAAAGACGGCGCTGCGTTCGCCGCCGCCCAGATACTGCATCAAGGGGAATCGGCCATCGACGACCTGCCCCTCCCATTCCTTACGATTTTCGAGCATCGTTAAGCCAGTTATACTACGTGCCCCAGCCCGCTTGGAGCGGCGGCGGCCGCGTCGGTGGCCGCTCACGTGCAAGGCAAATTGCGTCCGTAAAGTTTTGTGAAGTTTTGCTCCACCCCGCCAACGATCGTGCCGCGCGCGCGTCTACCTTTTTTGAACGCAGATTCACTCAAGGCCAGAAAGCATACCTTATGAACGCAACCCAAATGAAACTCGCCAACCCCGTTCGCCAGCGTGCGGACGAACACGAAATGCCGTTCGCCGTACTCGTGATCGGCGGCTTCGATACGGACCTCATCGCCTTGCTGGGCATTCTTAACGACACGGATTGGACGCTGTACTGGAACACCTCCCGCGCGGACGCGGTGGAAACTCTGCGGCGGCGGCCGGTGAACGTCGTTCTCTGCGACCGCGATCTTCCCGACGGGAGCTGGAAAGACGTGCTCGCCGCGACCTCCTCGCTGGCCAGTCCGCCGCCCGTGATCGTGACCGCCCGTTTCGCGATCGAGCGGCTTTGGGCGGAGGTGCTGAACCTGAACGGATACGACGTCCTGACCAAACCGTTCGATGCCGACGAGGTGATGCGCGAGATCACGCTAGCGCGCGAATTCTCGAAAATCGTCCAGCCCAGAAGCAACGGAGCGTCTGCCGCCTGAGCGGACTCATCTACCGAACCGCGACCGTCAGGGAGCGGACCTGCCGCTCAGAGCGGATCGGTTTTCGATTCGGCCCCCGGCTCGCCAATGCCCGCGCCGGTGACCACCAGCTCGACCCGGCGGTTCTTCGAGCGGCCTTCGGCCGTATCGTTCGTCGCCGCGGGCTGCGTCTTGCCAAATCCGCGCGAGGTTACCGTATGGTCCGGCACACCCTGCTGCACCAGAAAGTCCCGTACCGAGGACGCGCGCTGCTCGGAGAGTAGCTGGTTGTATTCATCGCTGCCCACGCTGTCGGTGTGCCCTTCCACCTTCAGGCTCAATCCCGGGTGCGCCAGAACGATCCCGGAGATCTTGGCCAGCTTCTCGCGCGCGGTTGGCTTCAAGGTGTACCTAGCCGTATCGAACAGCACGTCGGACATGTTGACAATCAGTCCCCGCGCCGAGTCGCTCGTCTGCAGGACCGAGTTCAACTGGTCCAGCAGGCGTTTGCGCAGATCGCCCTTCTCCGCTTCCGCCAGTTGCCGTGCGCGGTCGGCGTCTTCGGCCAGCTTGCGCGCGTGCTCGGCGTCGGCCTGAGCCGCTTGCTGCTGCGCCTGCGCGGCGGCACGAGCTGCTTCCGCATCAGCCTGCTGCCGCGCCGCCTGCTCGGCCGCCAGCCGCGATTTCTCCGCTTCCGCCTGCGCCGCCTGCTGCTGTAGCAGGGCTGCCGCTTTGGCTGCGTCGGCCTCGGCCTTTTCCCGCGCCGCACGCTCGGCGACAAGCTGGGCTTCCAGACGCGCGCGTTCCGACGCCTCGGCCTGCGCCTTGGCCTGCGCCTCCCTGTCCGCGGCCGCCTGGCGCTCCTGCGCCAGCCGCTCCTCGGTGCGGCGCTTCATGGTGATGCTACGCGCGTCTTCGGCGGTCTGAACGGCTTCGCGCGCCGCAGTCTCGATCACCTTTTTTTCTCTCTTCTCGGTCAGGTAGCCCTCGGCTGTCTGGAGAAGCTGCCCGGCTTTCTTGTAGGTCTCCGCAGCGTAGTGCTCCGCGCCAGCCGTCTTGACGATCTCGATCGCGTTCCGCGCTTCGAGCAGGCTGAGCGGGATCCGCGAGCTGACGCCCGGAGCCTCATAGCCGGCCTGAACGGTGGTCTCGTATTGCCCTCGCTCCAGCAGATCGAACTTGGCGTCCATCTCCTCGACGCTGCCCACCGTATCCGGCCGCACCACGTTCTCGATCACCACAACCTCGCTCGGCTGCGACACCGCAAAGTACGGCTCCGCGGTCACAATGAGCGCGAAGGCCTGCAACTGTTCGGTGACGTCAACCTTGCTCTTCTGTCCGTCGAGGATCAGCTCGCCCAGGTTGTCCGCGCGCCCTTCCGGCGAGATCGCCCACAGAACGTAGGTCAGGAATCCCGAGCCGAAGCGGGACGCGGGCTCGAGTTTCTCGAACTGCGCCTGAATGCGGATCGCCCCACGCCGGCTTTCGACGCGGGCTTCACCGCGGGCCTGCGATTGCAGAACCGTGCCCCGGAAGTCGATCCGCGTGGGCCCGCTAAGGTGCCGATAGTTGATCGCCTTGGTAGTGCGAACCACCAGCGTGACCCGTGACAAGGGTCCCGATTGCTGCGCCGCTGCGGCCATCGCCATCCCGGCTAATGAGAGAAACAGACCTGCCACTTTCATGGGACTCATCATACACCCGAGGGCAGCCGGTCGTGCCGCGCTCTCAGCCCAGTCTCATCCGCTCGACGAACGCTTCCTGGAACTCGGGCATGGACGCCAGTTCGACGTGGCGCGTCCGCCGCAGCAATCCATCGACGATCCCGTCGCGCCGGGACGGCGTGAGCAGCAACATCCGCGTGCCGCGTAGCGCCGTGTTCCCCGCCGGTTTCACATCCTCCGCCCCCGCCGGCACCAGGCCGATGCGCCGCGCGCTCTCGGTGCGGATGTAATTCCCAAAGGCCCCGGCCAGCAGCATTCGGGGATGCCCGTCGCACTCGCCCACCAGAATGTCGAACCCCGCCCGAATCGCGCCCTTGGCGAACTGCAACTCGCGAATGTCGGACTGCACCAGGCCGACGCCGTCCAGGGGGATCGTCGCGCGTCCTCCGGTCAGCCGTCCGCGTTCATCGATCCAGCCGAGGTCAAGCGCCGCAGCCGCCGCGTCCACCAGTCCGCTCCCACAAATGCCGCGCGCCGCTCCGCCGCCGATCACGTGACACAGGAGGCTGTCCCCTTCGCGCGACACGCGATCGATCGCGCCCGCGCCCGCCCGCATTCCGTCGCGGATCCGCCCGCCCTCGAACGCCGGGCCCGCCGCCGTCGATGCGCAGCGGATCCAATCCCGGCAGCCCACCGCGATCTCGCCGTTGGTTCCGAGGTCGAGCAGCGCCAGAGGCGTGTTCGACTCGCCGATACCGGTCGCGACAAGCCCCGCGAGCAGGTCGCTGCCCACGAATCCTCCGACGCACGGCAGAAACCGGACTCCGAGTTCGCTAGCCACGCTCCACTCCAGATCGTGGGCATCGAAGCGCCATTCGGCTAGAGCCGGGGAACGGAAAGGGACGTGCGACAGCGGCTCCACGTCCTCGCCGCAGAACAGGTGGTGCATCACCGTGTTTCCCGCGATCAGAACCTCGCGCAGCGCGCGGTCCGCCGCCAGACTTGTAACCATCCCGCCCAGCGACCTGCGTATGAGCCGACGCAGCACTCCCGGCTGCTGAAGTTCGTACTGAATGCGGCTCATCACGTCGGCGCCGTAGCGGGCCTGCGGATTGAGCGCCGTTTCCACCCCAAGGATATCGCCGCTCCCCAGATCGACCAGTTGGGCCACCAGAGTCGTCGTACCCAGATCGATGGCGATGCCGAAGCCTTCAACCGGTTCCAGCGCCAGCCTGGTTTCATCGGTCAGGACATCGACCGACCACTGCTCGATCTCCACCTCCACCGGCCCGCGCGCCTCGGCGCGGCAGGCCAGCCTCCACCCGTCCGCCAGTTGTTCAGTTGAGAGCGCGGACCTCATGTCGGCCGTGATCGGGACGTCGCCTTCCACCACGCGGATCCTGCATCCGCCGCACAGAGAATCGCCGCCGCAGGGAAACTCCACCCCGCGCTCGAAGAGCAGATCGCGCAGCTCTTCCGGACGCGACGGTTCCAGCCGGATGCGTTCAGGCATGGTGCGTTTGGGCGTAGCGCGTCATCGCGAGAACGTTCTCGCGCGGCGTTCCGCGCGGAATTTCGCAGCCGGCGCCGACGATGTATCGCGGTCCTGCCTGTCGATGGCACTCCGCCAGCGCCGCCTCGATCGATTCCGGCGAGCCGTCTCGCAGCACGCGCACCGGATCGATGTTCCCCAACAGCATCTGCCGCGGGCCCATGGCCGCCCTGGCTTCGTCGAGCGGCGTCAGAAAATCGAGGTCCACGATGTCCGCGCCGGTCCGTCCCATCCCGCGCACGATCCTGCGCGTGTTGCCGCAGATGTGCAGCCGCACCAGGCACCCCATGCCGCGGATCGCCCCCACCAGCTTCCGCTGCTGTTCAAAGACGAACTGCTCGTAAAACCGCGGGCCGATTAACGACGCCGCTGCGTCGCCGATGCCGATGAGGCTCGCGCCCGCGGCGACCTGGGCGCGCGCGAACTCCGTCTCCATGGTCACGACACATGCGAACAACTCCGCGACGAACGTCGGATCGTCATAGAAATCGAGCATCAGCGTGTTGAGGCCGCGCAGATCGGCGGCCATGGCGCAGGGGCCTTCCACCCAACCTTCCACGATCTTGTCCGCACCCGCGCGGGCGGCCAGCAACGCGATGCCCTCGACACGGTCGCGCATGCGTCCCGGCGCGCCGATGTCCGGAAGCCGCAGCGTGCGCAGGTGGTCCTTGTCCGCCAGCAGCGCCTGGCTTTCGACGATGGCGGGCGGCTGATCGTCGAAGAACTTGACGACCGCCCCAAGGTCGGTCGCCTCCCGCGCCGGGTCCGAGATCGCCGAAACATAGTCGAAGCCGTACTCTTCCGCCGTGCGCAGTTGCGCGTCCACGAGCCGCCTGTGATCGGTGACGTAGTCGCGGTATCGTATGCCGGCTGTGTCCGCGGCGAACATCATCGTGATCGGCATCAGTGGGAGGCAATCCGTCGCCGTCCCCGCGAGCGCCGCGAGCACGCGTTCTTTTCCGGTCATGGCAAGAGTCACTGCACCACCTCGAAGGGAATGCTGGTGGTGCGAACCGAACTGCCCCCCACCAGAATGTGGAACGTGCCGGGCTCCACGACCCGGTGCATGCTGCGGTCCAGGAAGCTGAGCTTGTCCGGCGTAATGGCGAAGCGCACTACCCTGGCTTCACCCGCCTTGAGGCTGATGCGCTCGAAACCGCGCAGTTCCATCACCGGCCGTGTCACGCTGCTGACGTCGTCGCGGATATACATCTGCACCACCTCGTCGCCGGCTCGCGTGCCGGTGTTGGCGACCTCTGCCGAGACCGTTGCGGTTCCCGCCGAGCCCATCTTGTCCGGTGAAACGGTAAGCCCGGAGTAAGTGAATTTCGTATAGCTGAGACCGTGCCCGAAGGGGAACAGCGGCGTCTTGTCGGACAGCACATAGCCGCGCTTGGCCATGGGCTTCTGGTAGTAGTAGGCGGGGATCTGCCCGACGTTCCGCGGAATCGTGACCGGCAGCCGGCCGCCAGGATTCACATCCCCGAACAGCACTCCGGCCACCGCGTTCCCGGTCTCCTGACCCAGATACCAACCTTCTAGAATCGCCGGAACATTCTTCGCCAGGAAGTTAACCGAATACGGGCGCCCATTCAGCAAAAGCGCCACCACCGGCTTGCCGAGTTTGAGAATGGCCGCCGCCAGCTCATCCTGCAAGCCCGGCAGATCGAGCGTGTCGGCATCGCCGAGCACCTGGTCGGAGATTGCTTCGCGCGAGACATATTCGTTCCCGCCGAGAACCAGCAGCACCGCATCAGCTCCCTTGGCGACCTCGACCGCCTCGGCAATCGTCTTTCGATCCTCAACCGGGTCGGCTGGCTTGGCGATCTTCATACTGCTGAACGACGGAGAATACTTGTCGTCCGCGGTGATGCGGCAGCCGGCAGCATGCACAACCTTCATCGGACCTGCCGCCTTTCGTATGCCTTCCAGCACCGTGACAAAGTACGGC
Organism: Bryobacterales bacterium; assembly: GCA_963841635.1. GTDB lineage: Bacteria > Acidobacteriota > Terriglobia > Bryobacterales > Bryobacteraceae > DASWZN01. The sequence continues at coordinate 2,594,213 of CAWJDO010000002.1, read as the reverse complement.
GGCGTGCCGCTGTACGCGCCCAGAAGGGTGCGGTCCGCATTTGGCCCGATGACCGCCAGCGTCCCGATGCGCTGTCGATCTAGTGGCAGAAGGCCGCCCTCATTCTTCAGAAGGACGATCGCCCAGTCCGCGGCCTTGCGTGCCAGAGCGCGACTTGATTCGGCCCCCACCTTGCGCTCGGCCTGTGCGGCGTCGACTTCGGTCTTCTCAAACAGTCCGGCCAGGAACTTCGCACGGAGGACCCGCCCCGCTGCGGCATCGAGCGACGCCATGCTCACTTGGCCGCTGCTGATAAGCTTCGGCAGCTCGGCGTAGCCCCACGCATAAGGGAACTCCAGGTCCACGCCCGCTGTCATGGCCTGCCGCCCCGCCTCGGCTTGAGTGGCGGCGACCTTGTGCCCGACCTGCAGCAGCGTGATGCCCCAATAATCGGAAACAGTGAGACCCTCGAAGCCCCACTCTTTGCGCAGCACCTGATCCAGCAGCCAGGAGTTGGCGTGCGACGGGATGCCGTCGATCTCGTTGTAGGAAGGCATCACCGCACCGATGTGCCCCTCCTTCACCGCCACTTCAAACGGATAAAGGAACTGCTCGCGGATGACGCGTTCGGAGTAGTTCCCCGGCGCCATGTTGGTGCCGCCTTCGGGCTGTCCATAAACCGCGAAGTGCTTCGCCGTGGCAAAAATGCGATCGGCGGCCAGAGCCGGCCCCGGCCCCTGGAACCCGCGCACCGCGGCGAGACCCATTCGAGAGACCAGGTAAGGATCTTCGCCATAGGTCTCTTCGATGCGGCCCCATCGCGGATCGCGGCCCAGGTCCAGCACCGGCGCGAGCGCCTGGTGCGTGCCCCGGCTGCGCATCTCGCGCGCCGTCACCGTGAAGACCTCTTCCAGCAGGCCGAGGTCCCAGGTGCTGGCCAGCGCGATGGCCTGCGGAAAGGAAGTACCGCCCACACCGGCATAGCCGTGCAGACCCTCCTCGTGGAACATCACCGGAATGCCCAGCCGGGTATTCTCGCGCACCCAATTCTGCACCGCATTGGCGAACTCCACCGCCTGCCGCGTGTCCTTGCCGTTTGCGGTCACCGAGATCTGCCCGATGCCGTCCTTCAGCGCCGTCTTGGCCAGCTCGGGAGAGAAGTTGCCCTTGGAATCCATGATCTTTTTCGGGCCAGGCAAGAGGTTGAGGCACCACATTCCTCCCACCTGCGCGATCTTCTCTTCAAGAGTCATGCGCCCCAGCAGATCCGCGACGCGCTTATCGGCAGGAGCGGAAGGGTCTCTGTAAATGGGCGCCTGCGCCGACGCCTCGAAGCAGGCCGCGAAGGACGCCAACAGCACCGCGGTCACGTACGGAAAATGACGGTTCGTCATGCCACATCCCTCTCGGCGCGAATGATGTCATCGTCGTGGCTCGCCGCGATCCGCCATCCCGGCTCGACAACCAGAAACTCCCCGGGGTTCCAGTCTCCCGCCACCAGTGCGCGAAACAACCGCAGGCTCCCCGCGAGTCTCTCGAACGTCCAGCCGCGGTCCCGCGCCTCGCGCCGCGCTTCCTGCTCGAAGCTGTCGTCCGGTTCCAGCCCCGTCTCTATATACGTCAGCTGCGTGTAAGCCCGCTGATACCGGTTGAACTCGTCGAAGAGATACCGCCCGTTCTCTTCGCCGTACTTACGCACGAGTTCCTCGAGCGCATAGCCCACGCCGGTTCGTAGCTGCGCCAATTGCTCGAGCGCTGAGCCGCGTTCCAGCCACCCGGTCGAGCGGTAGTAAACGCCCGGGTGCGCGTCGAAGTACTCCTGGTAGCTGTGCCGGCTGCCCAGCAGCAACGCGATGCAGTCGTGGGCCCGCGGCGCCACCATCGGAATCGCCCGCGCCACCAGCCCGTCGAGGCCGGTGCCACACAGCGCATAACCGAGCAACACCGCCGAGTACGCGCTTGCGTCCACCGCGTCGATCCGCTGCTGCAGTTCCGCGCGCATGCCGGCGCCGCCGAGGTCGTGCAGCCCCTTCGACAGGAATTCGACATCGACCGCGTGCGGCGCCTTCGCCACCGCATCGCACAGCTCGCGGTACAGGACTTCGCAGCCGATCAGCTTGAAACGCATGCGGCCCGCTTCGCCAGCGCGCGGATGAATTCCGGGCTCGTACCGCAACAGCCGCCCACGAAGGACGCACCCGCGCCCAGCAACTCCGCCGCGCTCGCCGCGAACTCTTCGGGCGAAGTGGAGACCCCCGGCAGCCCGGCGTTCGGCTTGAGCCACACCGGCAGATCGCAAGCCGCGCGCAGGCGCCGACAGATTTCCGCGAACGCGGCCGGGCCTGCTCCGCAGTTGGCGCCCACGCCGTCGGCGCCGGCTTCCTGGGCCATGCGGGCCGCCTGCTCCGGTGTCGCGCCCGTCATCGTGCGGTCGTGCTTACGGCCGCTGTCGAAAGAGAACGAGACGATCACCGGAAGCCCCGTTCCGCGAGCGGCGGCGAGTGCCAGCCGCGCCTCTTCGACGTCGCTCATAGTCTCGATCAGCAGGGCGTCGGCTCCGGCTTCGGCCAGCGCGCCGGCCTGGCGCGTGAACGCGTCGCGCACTTGCTCCGGCGTGACATCGCCCGTCACAAGCAGCTTTCCCGTCGGACCAATGGATGCGAACACCAGCGCCTGTCCGGCCGCCGCCTTCTTGCTGATGGCGACGCCGGCGCGGTTGAGCGCCTCGGTCTCGCCTTCGAGGCCCGAACCCACCAGCGCGATGGGATTCGAGCGGAATGTGTTGGTGAGAATCACGCGGCTGCCCGCCTCGCGGTATGCCGCTCCGACCTCCTCCACCCGCTCCGGGTGCGCGAGGTTCCATGAATCGGGCACCTCACCGGCGGCCAGTCCGCGGTTCTGCAGCTCCGTGCCCCATGCACCGTCGGTAACGAGCGGCCCCTCAGCCAGCCACTTCTGCAGTTGCGTCATGACGCCGCCACAATCTGCCGGGCCAGCGCCACGGCGACGTTCGCGTTTCCGCCGTATCCATCGGCGCCGATCTCGCGCGCATACTGCTCCGTCACCGGCGCGCCGCCGATCAGCACCTTGATCTGGTCGCGTATCCCGGCCTGCCGAAACGCTTCGATGGTGGTCTTCATCGACGGCATAGTCACCGTCAGCAGCGCCGACAGGCAGACGATCTGCGCACCGGTCTTGCGGACCGCTTCAACGAATCTCTCGGGCGACACGTCCGCTCCCAGGTCGGTCACCTCGAAACCGCCGCCTTCGAGCATCGAAGAGACTAGGTTCTTGCCGATATCGTGCAGGTCGCCTTTCACCGTGCCGATCACCACGCGCCCGGCGGGCTGCGCGCCGCTAGCGGCCAGGCGAGGCCGCAACAGTTCCAATGCGCCCTTCATGGCGCGCGCCGCCAGCAGCAGCTCCGGCACGAAGAAATCCTCGCACTCGAAGCGTTTTCCGGCCTCGTCCATCGCCGGAATCATGTAGCGATGGATCAGGTTCAACGGCTCCACGCCCTCTTCCAGCGCCTGTTTCGTCAGCGCGACCGAAGTTTTTTGATCGCCATTCAAGATTGCGTCGTAAAGTCCGCCGAAGTCACTCATTCAAACCTCCGCTATTCCCGAGGAACCATCTTCGCACGCTCCTTCAGCCGCAGGTAGCAGTAAAGCGGCCAGGCGTGCGCATGCGCGCAGTAGATCCAGTTTCCCGACAACCCCTCCGAAGGCAGCAGCGAAGAATCGAGGCTGTCGGACGCCGCCCACTGGCCGGTCCAATACTGCGGAAAGCGGCGCGCGTAGTTCGCGAACGTCATCTTCTTGAGAAGCTCGCCCGCCGCCTCCCGGTCGAAGGTCGCAACGCCCAGGATGAGCGGGCCGTTCAGCGCATACCAGAAGCCGCCGTTCTCGCGCGAGCCCGCCTCGGTGGCTGCCTTCGCCACGGGCTTCTCGATCTGCCGCGCTCCCATCGCCTCGCCCGCCACCAGGCGCTGCTGGATCTCACTCCACAAGCGCCCCTTCCGCTCGCGGTCCAGCTCCGGAATCTGCAGCGTGAATCCCTGCGGCTCGAGCCACATGTCGCCGTCGCCGTAGACCTGGTCGCGCCCCAGGTAGGCGCGGCGCGGAAACGGGCGCGATCCCCAATCCCGCAGGTAGGCGTTCAAAATCTCCCCGCGATATTCGCGCACCGCGGCGACGAGTTCATCGTCCTGCGGCAGCACCGACGCCAGGTCGCCCAGGATCGCGACGGCCATCGCCGAGTTCATGTGCGACTCCGCGTTCGAGAACATCACGTTGTACGCGATCTGGTTGGGCCACCAGTAGAACATATCGTTCCAGTCGGAGTTCCACAGCCGCACCAGGCCGTGCGGTCCCGTCGCGATGCGGTCCCGCAGAAACAGAAACGCCCGCCGCACATGATCGAGCCCGCTTCCCTTGCCGCCGCACTCCAGCGGATAGTAGCCGAGTTCCTCGCTCAGGATCGACCGATCGCGGGTCGCGCGCAGATACTCCGCCAGCAGCATGAAGTAGTAGAGCTGCTGGTCGCTCGTCAGCATCGGCCCGTGCGCCGCCCAACCGTACCCTTCGTCGCTGAGCTTGATCTCTCCGTCCGGCACCATGCGCTTCATGATGAACCGCAGCACCGACCGCGCCAACGCCGGGTTGGTGTGGCACAGCGGAAGCGCGTGCTGGGCAAAGTCGCGATTGCTCAGCATCTGGCCCCACATGTAGTCGTACACGGTGCCCTGCGGCACCAGCGTCTCGTCGTAATACTCCTTGTACGTGGCCATCGCCTCCAGCACGGCGGCATCCCAGCGCATCTCGCGCCGCAGCTCGACGTCGGGCTCATCGGCAAACGCGGGGATCGCTTTCTGCCAGGCCGCGCCGAAGTCCCCGCCGCCGAGCAGGCTCGCTGCCAGAGCCTCGATCGCCACCGTCGCCGGATCGTACGAGTAGCCCACCACGAAGTTGATCTCTCGTGCGCCGGTCGCCTCGACTTCGACGTCACAGTGCAACGTGAGCTGGTCCTTGTCCGAAGAGAGGCTCATCGGCGAACCGGCCCTCATGAACAGCACCGGAGGCGCGCCATCAAGCCGCGACATCTGCCCCGCGGGTGCAAACGAAAGCGGCCGCCGGCCATGCACCCTCGTCTCCGCCCGTACGATCCCTGCCGCTTGCGTCACCTCGTGCGTGTACTTCGCCAGCCGCCGCTCTTCGGCGTACTCCGTCAGGATCGGTTCGTAGTTGGCCCGCACGCTCTCGGTGTAGGACAGCCTGAGCGCGCTCGCGCCGCTGTTATGCAGCCGGACCGTAACCCGGAATGCCGGTGTCCCCTCGCCCGGCTTCCGTGATGGAAGAACGGAAATGGTCCGCGTGACTATCAAGGACGGCCCCAGCCGATACTCGTAACGCGCAAAGCCGACCCCGAAGACCTTCTCCGCCGCCACTGCCGCCGGCTGCTCTGCACCCACCAACTCATGCCGCACGCCGTCGACAACGACTGCCGCCGCATTCGCCCCGGTCCCGGGCGCGTCCCCGCCGTTCATTCGCGCCCAGGCGCGCTCGCCCGTGATGAGCTGGTACCGACCGCTGGCGTGCACGAACAGAGTCAGCCGGTAATTCCCCAGAAGGAAAAACGGGTCGTCCGGTAGCCGGGCAGCACGAAACGACAGCGGGCCCAGATACCGATAGCACGGCAGTCCGTGTTCGTCGTCGAGCCAGCTGCCGAGTTGTGGCGCCGCCTGCCCCGCCTGCGAGCCGCGCGTGCCCGCAAGAGCCGCCGCCCCCGCCCAGCCAAGAAGCGTCCGCCGCGTCATCCTCAGTTCCTCCCGTTGAATTCGCGGACCGCGTCCAGCATGGCCACAACATTGGCCACCGGCGTCCCGGCCTGCACGTTGTGAATGGTGTTGAACACGAAGCCGCCGCCCGGAGCGAAGATCTCACAGCGCTCCAGAACCTCGCGCCGCACCTCCTCCGGCGTTCCGAACGGGAGCGTCTTCTGCGTGTCCACGCCGCCGCCCCAGAACACAATAGCGGATCCGAACTCGTCCTTCAGGCGCCGCGGCTCCATTCCCGTGGCCGAACACTGCACCGGGTTCAGAATGTCGAAGCCCGCCTCGATGAACGACTGGATGAACCTCCCCACCGCCCCGCAACTGTGCTTGAACGTTTTCCACCGCGTGTGTTTGTGGATCCATCCATTGATCTCGCGGTAGTAGGGCAGCCACAGCTCGTCAAACGTAGCCGCGGAGCAGAACGACGAAGTCTGCGTGCCGAAGTCTGTGCCGCAGGTGAACACCGCGTCGAAAGCGTCGTCGCCGGCGGCCTCGTGAATCCGCGCCAGGTTCGCCAGCGCGTATTCCACCTGCTTTGCGAAGATGCGGTGAATGTAGTCGCGGCGCGAGCGCGTGGAAACGTACCACTCCGCGACGTCCCGGATGCCTTTGGGACGCTTGAGAAACGGGGCGGGCACCAGCGCGATGTCGCCCAGCGCGGTTCCCGGAAGGCTCGCGATCGCGCCGCGCCCGCCACAGCCGGCCTCGGCCGCGCGGCGATAGTGCGCCAGATCTTCCTCGCTGATCGGGCCGAACTCTTCCAAATTGTCCGCCGGATCGAGGCGGTCGTCGTCGATCGGTTCCTGCCGGATGATGCTGTCGAAAAAGTAGCCGCCCTTGGGCATGCGTCCGCTGGCCGCAACCGACCTGTCGCCCTCCGGGTAGATCAGCAGATCGCCGTTGGCATCGACGGTCGTCTCGAACGAGCCCGGCACCAGCACGTCCCGGTCCCACAGCCGGAACGGCTCCCAATCCCGCGCCGGGAATCCAAACAGCGTCTTCGGCGCCGGGATCCCCGCCACATCCAGCCCCATGGCATCCGCCAGGTCCTCATCCACCATCCCCAACATCTGGTAGGGCTCGTGGATTTTGACCGGCCGCTCCGCCAGGCCGTAGTGTTCGCGCAACGCGGCCACCACGCTGGCGTGGATCCCGCTCACGCCCGTCCCGCCCAGGTCGATCGGCACCCGGTCGGGCTGCCGGTGATTGAGCGCCGCAAGCAGACGTTCTCGACTTGTCATAAAGAGGACCGCACCCGGTTCCCCATAATGATATGATGAATCCCGCGCTTGAGTGACAGGCCGTCTATGCCTGACAATTTTCTCAAAGCCTCTCTCGCCCGGAGCGAGTTCGTCTGTTCCGCCGAACTCGTGCTCGGCCGCGACCACACCGTGCCTGAGGCCGAAGCCTTCGTCCGCGACGCCGCGCATGAGTGCGGCCCGGTGGAGGTGATCAGCCTCACCGATCTTCCCGGCGGTAACCCGGCCCTGCCACCCGAGGCGTTCGCCGCCCGCTGCCTCGCGCTGGACCTCACGCCCATCGCGCACCTCAGCGGCAAGGACGGCAACCGCTCGCTCATCGAAGCGCGCCTTCACTCGCTCGCGCACCTCGGTGTGGAGAACGTGCTGGCCCTGACCGGCGACGCGCAGAAGGACGCGTTCCTCGGCCGCTCTAAGCCGGTTCACGATCTGGATTCCGCCCTGATCCTGGCGTTGGTGCGCGCCCTCGGCGGCGGTCTCGAATACCACCTCGGCTCGCGCGCCGTCCGTACTTCTCCGTTCGATTTCTTCCCCGGCGCGGTGGTCAATCCGTTCAAACAAAACGAACCCGATCTGATGATGCAGCTTTACAAGATGCGTCTGAAGATCGCTCTCGGCGCCCGCTTCCTCGTCACCCAGGTCGGCTTCAACCTGCGCAAACTGGTCGCGCTCAAGCAATATATGGAGCGCGAGGGACTCGCCGATACGCCCGTGCTGGCGAACGTCTATGTCCCCACGCCGACCGTGGCGCGCATGATGCAGAGCGGAGAGTTGGCCGGCTGCGTGGTCAGCGCCGATTTCGTTCGCCGCATCGAAGGCGAGAAGAAACCCCAGCGCCTCGAGCGCGCCGCGCTGATGGTGGCGGCGGTGAAAGACCTCGGCTTCGCCGGAGCCCACATCGGCGGCTTCGGTCTGGTGTACCGGGATTTCGTGACCATCCTCGATCGCGCTGCAGCCATTGGCAAGGACTGGCGCCGCCGAATGGAGGATCTGGTCTTTCCCTGCCCGGGCGAATTCCATCTGTTGCCCACCGGCCCGGACGGCCTCAGCGATGCAAGCGGCCCCTATCAGGCGGGCCTGCGCACTCAACGTCCGCGCTTCGTCGAACGACTCTCCAGCGCCGCGCACCGCCACCTGATCGCCCCGGACACGTTTGTGGCCCGCTTCTTCGCCACTCACCAGACCGGCCGCCTGTGGCGCAAGTTACTGGGCGTCTCGTCGCTCTACCGCAAGGCGACGCTCGGCTGCCAGAGTTGCGGCGACTGCATTCAAGATCATTTGAGTTATGCTGGCTGTTCGATGCGCTGGTGCTACAAGGAATTGCGGAATGGGCCGTGCGGCGGCTCGCGGGTGGACGGAACCTGCGAGGCCCACCCAGATCTGCCCTGCTTGTGGAACCAGGTATACCAGGCCTCGCTGGCCCTCGGTGAAGATCCCGCCCGCTTCGCCGGTACGCTGATTCCGCCGCGCGACTGGTCGCTCGATCGCTCCAACGCCCTGGTCAACCGCTTTGCCGGGACCGACAACTTATCAAAGAGGACTCATGTTACTCATCGGTGAATTAATCAACGCCACCCGTAAGAAGGTGGGTGCCGCTGTCGAGGCAAGAGACGCGCAGTTCATCCGCGACCTGGCGCAGCGGCAGGCGGCCGCCGGCGCCGACATGCTCGACGTCAACGGCGGCGTTCCGGGCCGCGAGGCCGAGTCGCTCGAGTGGCTGATCGGCGTGGTTCAGGAAGCCACGGACCTTCCGCTTTCGGTCGATAGCTCCGACCCCGACGCCCTGCGGCATGCGCTGCCGCTCTGCAAGCAGCGGCCGATCGTGAATTCCATCACCGACGAGCCGGCCAGGATCGACGGCCTGCTCCCGGTCGTCAAGGAATATCGCGCCCGTGTGATCGCGCTCTGCATGAGTTCGGCCGGCACGCCCACGGGCGTAACGGATCGCCTCGACACTGCCTCACGCCTGGTCGACCGCCTCACCCGAGAGGGTCTCGATCCCGACGACATCTTCGTCGATCCCTGCGTGATCCCCATCAGCACAGGCTCCGAGCACGGCGCCGCCGTCGCCGACGCCATCGGCTGCATCAAGCAGCGCTTCCCCGGCGTCCACACCAGCGTCGGGCTGAGCAATGTGTCGTTCGGCGTGCCCGCCCGCAAGCTCATGAACCAGACCTTCCTGACGCTGCTGATGGCCCGCGGTCTGGACACAGCCATCCTCGATCCCTGCGACCGCCAGCTCATGGCCAACGTCGCCGCCGCCGAAGCGCTGCTGGGCCGCGACGAATTCTGCGCCCAGTATCTCCGCGCCTTCCGCGCCGGAAAGCTGGAAGTGAACCCGGCCTAGCCGGCACCGGACCGCGACCGTCAGGAAGCGGCCTTCCAACCTACTGGTCGAGCGGCTTCCCTTTCGAGAGGGTCGCGATCATGCCCTCCAAGCCTTGGCGGTTGAGAGGGTCGGGCGCCTGGGGCAGCGCCATCTTCGCTTGCTCGAGCGCCTTCTGTAAGTCGCCGGTGGCCGAGTAGCCGCGCGCGAGCCCCACGTGGACCGGCCATGCGTCGCCGTTGCGCTGGGCGTTGTACTGGAACACCGCCATCGCCTCCGCGGTCTTCTTGGCGGCCAGCAACTGGCGTCCGTATTGGTGGATATCGACAGGCCTTGCCGTGGGGTGGTGCAGAGCGGTCTCCATGACGGCCTTGGCGTCCGCGTCCCGGCCCATCTTCGTCAAGACCAGAGCCTTGGTGCTGAGCGTGTTGAAGTCCTCACGTCCCACGAAGGGCGAGCTGATCGCCGCGTCCGCCCACTTCAGCGCCTGGTCCAGATGGACATTTGCCGTCACGCAGAACCGAACGGCGGCGTCGTAGCCCTCTGGAAGAAAGCCCGGTACTGTGGTCAGCTCGCGCTGCAGCTTCGAGAAGTAGATCTCGTTCGCGTCGGCGACTTTGATGGTCCACGGGACGGACAGCTCTTCCCATTGCAGCTCCGCCGTGGCTTCTTCAGGCTTGCGCACGGTGAACTCGTAAGTCAGCCACTCGCGGTAATCGTGCTTGTGAGGCTTGACCGTGACCCGCAGCGCGTCCTGGCTATCGTCATAGAAGAAGCTACCCCAGGCCGAGGAGTTCTTCGAGAAGATGATGGTCCACTCGTCGGCGCCGGGAATCATGTGCAGTCCATAACGGCCAGCCGGCAGGGTCTTTCCCTCGATGCTGACATCGTTAGAGACCGCGAAGACCGTGTTCTCGTTGGCTCCGGCCCGCCACGGATCGGGTTTGCCGTTGCCGAAGCCGAGATCCGTCAGCCCGTAGGGCACCAGCTTGCCCCAGATCTGTCCCCGCCTGTCCGTCCCGGTAGGGCTGTGGACGGCCGGGCTCGAGTATTCGATGGTCACTTGAACCGGACCGACATACTGCGTGACGACCGCTTTCTGGTTGTTGCCGCTGGGCGGGAGCGTCAGGCCCGGGAATTGGGCAAAGACCGCTCCGGCCAGAAGAAAGAGGAGTGACGTCCGACATAGCATCCGCATGGCTCAATTATGCCGGAATTGAGCCATCCCGGGGGTGCATGCCTTCAGCCGCCCGAATTCCGTCGCCTATCGGAATTGGCGGCAAACCCGGGACTGGCTCGAATTTCGCCGCACTTGCGAAATTCGTGCCTGTCCCACCGCTGGCCTTCTGTCGGTCATACCCCTCGAGTTTTGCGACGTATCACCCTAGCCAGAGCGCACGGGACTATGCGATGGGAGGCGCTCGCGAGGCGAGAACCGGAAGGAACTGAAGAGGCCCGGAGGCCGAGTCAGCAATGTCGCGGCGTATCGAGAAGACCACGACAGCCGCAACGAACAACCAGAGAGGGGCGAGGACCGCGGAGAAGAGGCCAGGCACACCGGGCGTCAGCGCGGCGGCAACCACCAACGCCAGACAGAGTAACGCGACAAGCTTGCGCGCCTGCATCATCTGATTTCGATTATACGCGCTTGATATCCTGAGCCTATGGCCTCTCGGGGCGCCAATCCCGCTTCCGCTCCGGCGCCAAATCCGACCGCACCGGTCCTCCAGCGGTATCCTCCTGAGCTGATCATCACGGCGCTGTTTGCGCTGGCCTGGGCGGTCGTTCGCGCGGCCACGCAGTCCATCACGATAGATGAAGCGGACTCGTATCTCTTGTGGGTCGCCCGGCCGGGGCAACTGTGGGCGCAGGTTTCGAATAACCACGTTCTGAATTCGCTCCTGATGCGCCTCTCCACTTCCTTGTTCGGCTTGTCGCCGGTCACAGTGAGATTGCCGGCCCTCCTTGGCGCGGCTCTGTATGTCGCGGCCGCCATGTATCTGACTTCGCTCATTGCCTCGAAGCGTGCCCTGCGATGGGCTCTTTTCGTCTGCCTGGTTTATAATCCATTCGTCTTCGATTTCTTCGTCGCCGCCCGCGGATATTCCATGGCGGCGGCGTTCCTCCTTTGGTCGCTCGCAATCCCCGCCGCGGTTTTGGCGGGGAAACTAGAGGCCGCCCAGCGATCGGTGCTTCGGGCCTCGATCGCATCGTCCCTCTGCGCCGCGCTCTCGTTCGCCGCGAATTTCGCCTTCGCTTTTGCGGACGGGGCTGTCCTGCTGGCGGTCTTCCTTTGGATCGCTTACCGGCTCGCGCTGGTCCGGAGACCCGCGTTTTGCGCACGCCTCCTTCTGGCTTTGATCGTTCCAGGACTCGCCGCCGCAGCGCTGCTTTGCGGCCCGGTCCTCTACGGGTACCCGAAAACACAGTTATTCTTTGGTGCAAAGTCGCTGCACGAGACTCTGACTAGCCTTGTCGGCCCATCCCTGTATGAGTTGAACCCGCTCCTCCTCGGCGCCCGACTGAGCGCGGCGCTCGCTTCTCGAAGACACGTCCTGTTGCCGTCGCTCGGAGCCTTGCTCCTGTGCCAACTGGTGCTCCTGTGGCGCGACCGGGCGGCCCTGCGCTCAGAGCGGCCGGCATGGCAACTGCATCTGGCGGCCGTCGCTGCGGGCTCGGCCTTTCTGGCGCTCGGCCTCCATTGGGCGCTCTTTCGCATGTCCGGCCTGCTTTTGCCGAGAGACCGCACGGGGATGTATCTGGTTGTCCTGACCACCATTGCCGTTGGCGCCATCGCCGCCGTCCAAGCACCGTCACGCGCCGGCAGCATCTGCCACACAACACTTACATCTATGCTGTGCGTCATGGCAGTCTACTTCCTGCTGTGCCTCCGCCTGACTTACTTCCGGGAGTGGAGATATGGCTGCGAGGCGAACCAGGCCTATTCCGTGGTCGCGGATTACAGCCGCAAGTTAGGCATTTCCGACGTGCCCGCTTACTGGTTCTACGCCGGCAGCCTCAATTTCTATCGCCAGGCCTCCGGCAATCGGAGCATCGGTGAGTTCGTCTCCGTCGGGGCACGCAAGCCCTATCCGGAAGGCAGGCGCGCGTACGTGCTCTACTACCCGGAAGATCGAGCCTTCATCGAAAGGACCCGGCTGAGCATCGTCTATCACGGCAGGCGGAGCGATGTCGTTGTCGCCTTGCGTCCGGGCCCTGGCGTTCCGGATGCGCCGCCTGGACCGCTGGCGCTCAGCGATCCCCTGTTCTGGACCCGTTATCGCCGCGCCCTCGAAGAGATCGGGCGCTGAGGCCGCCGCTCAAGGGATGATCACGAACGAGCCTTGCGCCGGCATCCATTCGCCCTGGCAGCCTCGAACGTGGTCGAGCACAACGAGCCCACGTTCCGCGTCGCGGCCCACCTGAGCTACTCCGCCGCCCTGGGTGTCGAGTTTCATCCACGCAGGCCAGACACCGGCTCGCAGTAACTCGTCCTCCGGCATGTTATACGCCACGCCTATCTCGCAGCCCGCGAAGCCAGCGGGAAACGCAGCCCGCACCACCTGTCCCCTGTGCACGACGCCCGGCGAAATCGCAACCTGCACCGGTGCCACTTCCGTCTGCGGGTGCGTAGTTACTCGAAAACCGGGCCAGGCCCGCCGGATGGTCATTGCGTAAAGACCGGCATCGGCCTGAGAATCCTCACCCGACACCTGCGCAACAGGCTCCACCCACAGGCTGGCATCCCGGTATCCCAAACGGAGAAGAAACAGCGGTATCAGCGAAGTAACATCCGCCGGGTCGCCTTCGAGCAGAATCCGCGCGCCGGCCGGAAGTCGCGGCGAGGCGGAACGTGCCGCTGTCATGAGGCTTCGGAGAGGCTGCTGTTCCTGACTGTACGGCGCGCCGAGCTGGGCCGCCCGCGGAGCGTGAAACCAATAGGCGGCGATCGCAACGACGCCGAGAAGAGCAGCCTGCCAGTATGCCGGCGCCCGCGTCAGCGAAGAAACCGCCGAGCCGGCCTGCCACAGCGCGCAGCCGCCAAAGAGCGCCCAGCCCAGCATCGGTATGTACCACACGAAACCGCCCCGCCCTGGAATGACACAAACCGGCAGCAGCGCCAGGTTGGCAAACAGCAGGCCAAAGAGCATCACCCGATTGCGCATGGCCGCGGCAACCCCGAACGCAACCAGCAGGCCAACCAACAACGCCGTGCCACCAAGGCTGGGAGCAAGCACCAACTGCTGGTAGTAACTAAGATATGCATGCCCAATGAATGCCAGGTCAAGACGAGGGGTGTAGGCCTGCCCGATGTTACTGCTCAGTGGATTCGGCGCGAACGTTTTCCAGGCCATACATAGCGCCGTCATGACCCCGAGGATGACAATCGGCTTCGCCCGCCGGCCCAGGTTGTCAAGGCGACGGTGAAACACCCCCTCGTACACGATCAGCATCCCCGGAAATGTAAGTGCCATCTCCTTGCTCCCCAGCGCGGCGCCAAAGAACGCCATCACAACCAGCAAGTCGCGGGTGCCCAGGAGTCTGTCTACTCGCCGGACTCTCACATACCTGATCAGCGCCGCAAGGAGAAAGGTCAGGCAAAGAACGTCATAGATAGTGCCATCGCCGTAGTAAAGCGCGGACATCACCGGATGGAATGCAAACAGCAGCGTGCAGGCGGCGGCGGTAAAACGCGATCCGGAGAGCTCGCGCGCAAAGCGCCAGGCCAGCGCCAGATTCAGCCCCAGCAGGAGGAAGGCCGCGACCCGGAAGGCGACCGGATTGAGACCGAACACAGCGAACAGCGTCCGGTAGTACAGCCCTCCCATGGGCCGATACTCCGGAGTGAACACGGTTAGCGCCTGAACCAGCACCATGCGGAGCGGCACCCGCCCATAGCCGTGTAAGTAAGCTATGTTCAGCAGCGAATCGGCATCAAAATACGCTTTCCAACCATCCCGAGTCAGCAGCAGGAAGTAACAAGCGATCAGCAACCCCGCGGCGGCAGTTTTGACGCGACTAATCCGCATGTTCGCCGCATTATACCCCGAGAGGCCGACCGACGCCCGGCGTTCTTCAGTACTTCGGCACGCGCGGATCCACCTTGTCGCTCCAGGCTAAAATGCCGCCCGCCAGGTTCGACACGTTCCCGAATCCCGATTTCTTCAGGAACTCCACCGCCCTCGCGCTGCGACCGCCCATCTTGCAGTGCACCACGATGTCGGAAGCCGGGTCCAACTCCGCCGCGCGCTTCGGCAGCTCGCCCAGCGGGATCAGAACCGACCCGGGAATGCTGCAGATCTGGAACTCGTGCGGCTCGCGCACGTCCACCAGAGTGAACCGGTCGCCCCGGTCGATCTTCGCCTTCAGTTCCGTCACGTCCATCTCGCCCTCCTTGACCCCAGCCGGCGCCTGCCCGCCGCGCGGCACGCCGCAGAATTGGTGGTAATCGATCAGTTCCCGCACCGTAGGATGGTCGCCGCAAACCGGACACTCGGGATCGCGGCGCAGCTTCAGTTCGCGGAAACGCATCGCCAGCGCGTCGTAAAGCAGCAGCCTGCCCACCAGCGGTTCGCCGATTCCGGTGATGAGCTTCACAGCCTCGGTCGCCTGCACCAGGCCGATCAGTCCCGGCAGGATTCCCAACACTCCGCCTTCCGCGCAGCTCGGCACCAGACCCGGCGGCGGCGGCTCCGGATACAGGCACCGGTAGCACGGCCCGCCCTGATATGCGAATACCGTGGCCTGTCCTTCGAACCGAAAAATCGAACCGTACACATTCGGTTTCCCCAGCAGCACGCAGGCGTCGTTCACCAGGTAGCGCGTCGGGAAATTGTCGGTGCCGTCCACGACGATGTCATAGTCCTTGAGGATCTGAAGCGCGTTCCCGCTCGTCAGCGCGGTGTCGAAGCAGTCCAGGCTCACGTGCGGGTTGATCGCAGTCATCGATTCAGTCGCCGAATCGAGCTTCTTGCGTCCCACATCGGCCGTCGCGTGGATCACCTGCCGCTGCAGGTTCGTGAAATCCACCACGTCGAAATCCACCAGTCCGATGCGGCCCACGCCCGCCGCCGCCAGATACAGGGCCAGCGGCGATCCCAGTCCGCCCGCGCCAATCAGCAGCACCTTCGCGTGCTTGAGCTTGAGCTGTCCTTCCATCCCGATCTCGGGGATGATCAGGTGGCGGCTGTAACGCAGGATCTCTTCTTTCGAAAGGCTCGCCGTATCGACCGGCGCGGTGGCGCCCCCTGCAATGCTCGGCACGATCGAAATCGTATCCTGGGCGCTCACCGGCGTCGCTTCTTTGGCCAGGTGCCGGATGTCCTCGTCGTTCACGTACACGTTCACGAAGCTGCGCAGCTTGCCCTGGTCGCTGTAGAGATGGCGGCGCAGTTCGCCGTGCTGGCGTGACAGCGCGTCGAGCAGTTCGCCCACCGTGCCGCCGCTCAGCTCCACTTCGCTCTGGTTGCCGGCATACTGACGCAGCGGCGTGGGAATCAGGATCTTTGGCATGCGCGCTCCTCCAAATCCGGATAGGCGAGCTCTTCGGGCTCGGCGACGGTCTGGTCGGCATTGGGACGGAAGCTCTTCGCGTGGTCGAACCGGCCCTCGCGGATCGCGACCACCACGAACGAGTACCACGGGCAGGAATTCTGCAGATCGGTCACCGAGAAATACGCATCGCAATCGGGATGCGAGTGATAGATTCCGATCAGCTCGAGTCCCTCGCTACGCGCCTGCCGGTCCACCGCCAGCAGATCCTCCGGCCGGATCTCGTAGCGGTCTTTCTGCGAACCGTGGTACGCATTCTCGAGAGGCACGGCGATCAAGGCCGACGCGCCGCCGCCCTGGGGCAGTCCGAGCATGGCCCCGCAGCACTCATCCGGGTACGCCCCTCTGGCATGGCCGACAATGACGGCCCATGCCGCTTTCTCAATCCGCATCATTCCAGAACCGCTCGCTGAGGTATCTCTCTCCACCATCGCACAGGATGGTGACGATGTGGCCTCGCCGGCCTTCGGCCGCCTGCTCCGCCGCTATCCGCGCCACCGCCGCCACGTTCGCCCCCGCCGAGACGCCCACCAGCAGCCCTTCCTCGCGCGCCAGCCGCCGGGCCATCTTCTGCGCCTCTTCTGTCTCGATGAAAACCGTACGGTCCGCCAGTGCCGGATCGTAAATCCCGGGCCGCACCAGCGCCGCCTCCATGTTCTTCGTCCCCTCGATGCCGTGGAATCCGGACGGTGGCTGCACCGCGATGCACTCCACCTGCGGCAGGTCCTGTTTCAACCGCCGGCTCACTCCCGTAAACGTGCCGCTGGTGCCCAGAGCGGCGACAAAGTGAGTCACCGCGCCCCCGCTCTGGCTCACGATCTCGGGGCCAGTGGTTGTGAAATGCGCCATCCAGTTCGCCGCGTTGTTGTATTGGTCCGGGTAGTAATAGAGCGACGGTTCCGCCCGATAGATTTCCCGGCAGCGCAGGATCGCGCCGTCGGAGCCCGCGCCCGGATCCGTCAGCACCAGTTCCGCCCCGTAAGCCTCCAGCGTCCGCCGCCGCTCCTCGGAGGCGTTCTTCGGGATGCAGATCTTTGCGCGGTATCCCATCGCGGCCCCGATCATCGCGTAGGCGATACCGGTGTTGCCGCTGGTCGCGTCCAGAATCACACGGCCGGGGCCGAGCGCGCCGCGCCGTTCCCCATCCTGGATCATACTGAGCGCCGCCCGGTCTTTGACCGAACCGCCCGGGTTCAGAAACTCCGCCTTGGCGTAGATCTCGACCCCTTTGAACTCAGCCGCGATCCGCGCCAGGCGCAGCAGCGGAGTGTTGCCGATCTGATCGAGCACACTCCCGCCCGCCCTCCCGAACAGCGTGGCGGAAGCCCGTGCAGATCCCATTCGCCCCTCGCCCCATTCTAGTAATCTGGACTATCCCTGTCAACAATGTTATAATTGATCCAAGCGGCTCCAGATGGGCCTGGGAGGCTTACCAATGAGTGATTACGCTCATCCCGAAAACCTGGTCAGCACAGAGTGGGTTGCCCGGCACGCGAGCGATCCCAACGTCCGCCTGGTCGAGGTGGACGTCGAAACATCCGCCTACGACGAAGGCCACATCCCCGGCGCGATCGCCTGGGCCTGGAAGTCGCAGCTATGCGACACCCTCCGCCGCGATATCCTGTCGGCGCCTGCATTCGAGACCTTGATGCAGGAGTCCGGAATCGGCAACGACACCACGGTGATTCTCCACGGCGACAACAACAACTGGTTCGCCGCGTGGGCCCTGTGGCAGATGAAAATCTACGGCCACAAGGATGTCCGCCTCATGAACGGCGGCCGTAAGAAGTGGATCTCCGAAGGGCGCGAGTTGACCACCGATGTGCCCACCGCCGCGCGCGCCCGCTACCGGGCCGCGAGTCCCGACTTCTCGCTCCGCTCCTTCCTCCTACAGGCGCAGGGCGCGAGCGCCGGACGAGCTTCGGCCCTGGTGGACGTTCGAAGCCCGGCCGAGTTCACCGGAGAGATCCTGGCGCCGCCGGGCCTGCCCGAAACCTGCCAGCGCGGCGGGCACATCCCCGGCGCGCGCAACATTCCCTGGAGCAAGGCCTGCCGTGACGACGGAACGTTCCTGCCCTACGACGAGTTGAAGGCCGTCTATGCCGCCGAGGGCATCGATGGCTCGAAACCGGTGATCGCCTACTGCCGCATCGGGGAGCGTTCCAGCCACACCTGGTTCGTGCTGCGCTACCTGCTGGGCCTCCGCGACGTGACCAACTATGACGGCTCCTGGACCGAGTGGGGCAACCTGGTCGGGGCGCCCGTTCAGCGTGGGGCGGCGGCGGCCGCGAAGGGGTAAGCGATGCGAGCGGAAGAATACGCCAAGCGAAAAGTTGCCGTGGACGGCTGGGAGGTCAATCTCGCCTCCTATCGCCTTGGGGACGTCTTTCACTGCCAGGCCGACAACGTGTCGCCGGGCGCATCGCTGGCCCGCACCACCGCATCGACCCGCGCCGAAGCCGAACAGAAAGCGCTAACGCGTGCGAGCCAGTTGCTGGCCCGCACGCGCCGTTGCGCCTGAGGCAGGGGACAGACGTTTCCGCCTGCCTTCTGCCGTTCAGCCTGTGCCCTCACAACAGACAGCGGCAAAAGGGCACAGACTGCCTCACGAATTCTCCAGCCGCCGCCTACTGCGCGAAATACCCGTCAATATCCAGGATCACGTGCGTCTGGTTCGTCACGAACACACTAATGGAGCCGTTGCTCCCCGCCGGCACGATCGCCGCGTTCGCAACCACGCTCCCGTCGAACGAGTTCAGCGTCGATACCAGCGGTTTCGTTGACCCCGCCGGCCATGCCGACAGGTACTGCAACTGCCCGTCCGGCACCACCGTCACGTTCACCGAATACGCCGCCGCCGTCGCCGGAATGTTGCACGCGCTCGCCGGAATCGGGAAGGAACGGGTGCTTTGGCCCGCCATCTCCGGCCCGCCGAACGGGCCGCTCGCATTCCGCGTGTCCGCTACACGGCACGGCGGCACGGGATAGAACGCCAGAGCCCCGCTCTGCCCCGGCTGCCCGAAGTACCCGTTGATGTCCAGGATCACGTTGGTCGGGTTACTCACAAAGACCGAGATCGATTCGTTGTCCCCCGTCGGGACGAGCGCGGCGTTCGCCACTACCTTCCCCTTCCAGGAGTTCAGCGTCGATGCATTGGGCCGCGTCCGGCCCGTCGGCCAGGCCGTCAAATACCCCAGATACCCGGGAGGCACCACCGTGACATTCAGCGAGTAGCCGCCCGCCGTCGACGGAATTCCGCAACCGCTCAGCGGAACCGGGAAGTCACGCGCCACAGGGCCCTGCATGGACGGCCCGCCGAACGTGCTGGTGCCGCCGCGCGTGTCCGCCACGCGGCAAGGCGTGGACGCGTAGAACGCCAGCGCGCTGCTGCCGCCCGAAGCGTCGAAGTAGCCGTTGACGTCCAGAATCACATCCGTCGGGTTGGTGACATAGACGCTCACCGCCCCGCCGGTTCCGGCCGGAACGATGGCCGCGTTGGCCACCACATCCCCAGCGAATGAGTTCAGGGTCGAAACGTTGGGCCGGTTCTGGCCGGTGGGCCACAGCGTCAGGTAAGAGAGCGGCCCTTTGGGCACCACGGTCACGTTCAAGGAGTACGCCAGTGCCGTCGCCGGAATCCCGCAGCCGCTCTGCGGAACCGCAAAAGACTGCGTGGAGTTGGCCGTCATGGTCACCCCGCTGCGCGTATCGGCGACGCGGCACGGCGTCACCGGCACGAACCGCAGGCCGGCAGCCGCGGAGCCGGTCGTGAAAGACCAGACCGCCGAGGACGCGAAGCCGTGTGTTGCCACCTGCCAGTAGTAAGTGACGCCCGAAGTCAGCGCCCCGGGTGTGTAGCTGGTGCCCGCCGTATTCAATACCAGTGGCGGCGTAGAAGACGTCCCGAAGTAAACGTCGTACGACGTCGCACCCGCCGCCGCGTTCCAGGACAGCACGGGAGCCAGCACAATGCCGCCGGCGTTGTTGGCCGGAGAGACCAGCATGGGCGCCACCGGCACCACCGGCGGCACGGCAACGATGGCCGAGTCGCTCGCGCCGGCTTCCGCCGAGCCGCCGCCGGATACGGAGACGTAGTTAACCACCTCCGTGCCCACGGCCGCCGTTACAGTCGCGGTAACCGTGATAGCCGGATAGCTGGAACCCTCACCCAACGCGTCGCCGCGCGTGCAGACGTTGGCCGTGCAGCTCCACCCCGCGCCCGCCATGGACACCAGGGTCAGGCCCGTGGGAACGGCGTCCGTCACCGAAACCGCGCCCGAAGTCGGCCCGGCCAGCGCCGCATTGCTCACCAGCACGGTGTAAGTCGCTGCCGGGTCCGCCGGAGCCAGGGTCGCGTGCGTCATGGTCACGCCGAGCATAGCGTGGGCTCCACCAATCGCAACCAGCCGGATGACATTGTTCCCGCTGTCTGCAATGTACAGGTCGCCCGACGCGCTCAGGGCCACCGCGTTAGGCCCGTTGATTTCCGCGCTCGCAGCCAGACCGCCATCGCCCGTGTAGCCCCCGGTGCCGTTCCCTGCGAACGTCGTGATCGTGCCGTCCGCTGCCGACACCCTCCGGACCCTGCTGCCGACCGTGGGGATATAGATGTTTCCTCCCGCATCCACCGCAACGCCATACGGATTGCGAATCGACGCCTGAGTAGCCGGGTTGCCGTCGCCAGAGTCCGTGTTCGTGCCGTTACCGGCCACGGTGACGATAGTGCCATCCGCCACAATCAGCTTTCGAACCCTGTAATTGCTGTAGTCGGCTATGAGTACGTTCCCCGCTCCGTCCACCGCCACCCCGAAAGGATCATTGAGCTGCGCGTTGACCGCCGGACCGCCGTCGCCTGAAAAGCCCGCCGAGTTGGGGATTCCGGCCACGGTGGAGATATTGTGATCCAGACCCACCTTGCGAATTACGTGATTGTAGCTGTCCGCAATGTAGATATTCCCGGCCGTGTCGACCGCCAGTCCATGCGGATAACTCAGGCCGGCGCTGAGCGCGGGCCCGCCATCGCCCGAGTATCCTCCGTTGCCGTTGCCGGCCACCGTGCTTATCGTGCCATCCGTTGCCACCATGCGGATGCGGGCGGTGGTGGCTATGTAGAGGTTGCCATGAGAGTCCACCGCCACTCCTTGCGGATTGCTGAGCTTGGCGGCAGCGCCCTGCCCTCCGTCGCCGGTATTGCCGTTGTCCCCGGTGCCCGCCGCGGTGCTGATGGTTCCGTCGAGCCCGACCTTGCGGACTTGCTGGTTCTTCTGGTCCACAATGTAGTAGTTCCCGGCGGCGTCAACCGCAACGCCGGTCGGGTAGGCAAACTGCGCGTTGATCGCCGGGCCCCCGTCGCCCGCGCGTCCGGTGGAGCCGTTGCCCGCCACCGTGGCGATGATGCCGGCCGCGCTCACCTTGCGGACCAGCTTGCTATTCATGCTCCCGATCGCCAGTTCGCCGGCGGCACTGACGCCCACCCCCGCCGGATAGTCAATAAAGGCGGTGGTGGCCGCGACGCCGTCCTCGCTGTGGCTTCCGCCACCCGCCACCGTGGTAATCGTGCCGTCCGTCGCCACCTTGCGGATCCGCTGATTGTAGGTGTCCGCGATGAAAAGGTTGCCGTTGGCGTCCAGCGCCACCCCCCACGGGGTATAGATCTCGGCGCTGGTGGCCGGGCCTCCGTCGCCAGCATAGGCGGCCGTACCGTTGCCCGCCACGGTCTTGATCTTGCCGTCCGTGGTGATCTCGCGAATCCGGTTGTTCGCGCTGTCCGCGATGTAGAGGTTGCCGGCGCCGTCGAGCGCCAGGGCGTTCGGAGCATGCAACGAGGCATTCACGGCCGGGCCTCCATCTCCCCCGAAGTTCACCCCGTCCTTTCCCGCAATGGTGGCGATCTTGCCGTCCGGCGTCACTTTCCGGATCCGGTTGAACATCCAGTCCGTGAAGAAGACATCTCCGGCCGCGTCCACCGCCAGGCCATAGGGGGAGTAGATCTTGGCGTTGGTAGCCAGGCCCCCGTCGCCCGCATTGCCCCCCTCGCCCGTGCCGGCCACCGTAGTGATGATGCCGTCAAGCCCGACCTTGCGGACCCGGTGGTTGCCCGTGTCGGAGATGTAAATCTGCCCCGCGGCATCCACAGTTAGGCCTTGGGGTCCGAATAGCCGCGCATTGACCGCCAGCCCCCCGTCCCCCAGGCTGGCCGTCGATCCGCCGCCCGCCACGCGCGTCAGGATTCCCGCCGCGTCCACCTTCAGCACCCAGTTCCCGGTGCAGAAGTACACGTTCCCGGCGGCATCCTCCGCCACTGCCTGCACGGGGAAGAAACCCACGGTCGTCCCCTGGGCCGGTGTAGGCGGCGCTGCGCCTCCCGCCACGGTCGAGATCAGGTACTGCGGCACGGCGCCAGAGGCGGCCGCAACCGCAAACATCGCCATAGACAGAAATTGAGCTTTCATTGCGAACTTGAGGATCATCTTTGTCTCCGTTTTCGTGGCAGGAACCGCATATTGCCGTCCAGAAGGTGGTCGGAAGACGGCGGCTCTGCGTCGATCTTGAGTCTACCTGAACCCCCGGAACCAAACAACAGATAAACAGACCTAAATTTACCGTGGCGGGTGCACGGCAATCTTCTCGTATCTTTCGCGCACCCAGACCGGTTCGTCGGGCTCGCCCTTGTTCGGCATCTTCTTCGTGATCGACCAGCGGTGGATCCACGAAAACCCGCCTCGCCCCGCGTACCCGTCCGGAAGCGCGTAGGCGCTATCGGCGAGCGCGGCCTCTAGCGACACGAAGCGGTAGCCGCGCCGGCGCAGCATGGCCAGCAGGTCCGGCAGCATCTCCGCATTCAGTTCGTTGGCATGCAGCAGCAGCACCTGTGGAAACTCGCGCCCCACCACCTCCACCGAGCGGGCCTCGAAGAACGCGATCACCGACTCCAGGTAGGGCAGGTACGCCGCCCGCACCCGCTCGGCAAAGGCCGTGTCGCCACGCTCACGTGCGTCACGGTACACATAGGCGAACATCCAGTCCGAGTTGTCGAACGTCACCGGCGCCTGCCGCCATCCGTGGGCGGCGAGAAACGCCTCCAGGCGCGCCTTGGTTTCGGCATCCGGCCCCGTGTGCAGCATGGGCGAGCGGAACCAGCGCAGTCGCGGCGCACCGGTCGTCTCGCGCAGAATAGCGTCCGCCCGCAGGATGTCCTTCTCGTAGTCCGCGATGGGGGTCGAGTTCAGATCGGGGTGGGAGTAGCTGTGATTCCCCAGCTCCACGCCCGCGCTGGTCCACATATTGAAGATGGCGCGCCGCTGCTCGATCGGCAGTTCCAGGCAATGCCGCACAATTACGAAGGCCGTGACCGGCACTTTCTCGCTCCGTATCGGCTCGAGCAGCCGCCGCGTCAGAGACTCGAGCGACTCCCACTCGCAGCCGTGATCGCCGGCCTGCGCCGAGGGCAGGTCGTCCATGGTGATCGCCACCTCCCGCCCGCCCTGCAACAGCGAGGCGGAGAGCGTCAGCCCTGTGTAGACAAGAATGAATCGAATCATCAGCCGCTATTATGTACGAACCCGGCCGTTACCGTTCCGGCTGGAGCGGCTCGTAGTCGCCCCCGTTGTTGGGCGGGTTGGGAGAGCCGGTGCCCACGAACTGTCCGGTGTTCCGGTCCCGGTAGTAGTAATCCCGCGTCGGCAATTCGTGTTCCTCGCCGTTTGCATCTGTGTAGATCGTGGCCCCGCGAATCCCTTGCCGTGTCGACCGCTCGACCGTCTCGGTGCCATCGTCGGGATGCGAGTAGGAGGAGGAAGCGTGGGAAGACGCCTCCAGTCCCTGGCATCCCTGCAGACCGGCATTGGCCTCACAGACCGTGATGCGAGGGTTCCCCGTTTGCAAGCGCGTCATGTACGTCTGCAGTAGCGCGAGCTGCACAGTCAGATTTGGCAGGCTCTGTTGGCAGGCCGGCCCGGCGCCCGGCATCGTCCCGTTCATGGCGTCCGCCGCCATTTGCGCCTGGTAAGCCTGGAGTTCCTGCGCGCATTGGTTCGCTTGCGCCGACACCTGGTTATACTGCGCCTGGTAGCGGGCCAGCAGATCGCCGTTGTCCGGCTCGGGGCGTGGCGCTGGATCGTACCTGACGCTGTCGGAGTCGGGGTGCTTGACGGTCACCCGATAGATCACCCCAAGAGCCAGCACAACGATCAGAATCTTGGGGAACACCGGCATCGTCTTCCAACTCGCCATAGAAAATCCCTCCTGCTTGAGTAGCCTCCCAGCCCCCCAGATCCGCTCTCTTACGCGACTCTCTTACACGACGCCCGCACCGAGCCGCGACCGCAAGCGAGCGGACCCACGCCCTCGCTCCGTCTCAATCCGCCAGCGTCCGCTCCCTCAACGGTCGCGGTTCACTGTCCGCCAGCACCGAACCGCGCGCGTCAGCAAGCGGTCAATCCGCAAGCGTCCAGCTCGTAATCGCCGCGGTACTCGCGTCGGAGTACGTAATGCTTCCCGTCCCCGACTGGTCAACCGTGCCGGTGGCCAGCGTCGCCCCCGAGCTCACCCGCTTGATCGTCACGCTCGAATTGCGGCTCGTATTGTCGATCACCGAGATCTGGATCGTCTGGTCGTGCGCCGCATCGGTCAGCGTCCAGGCTGTCGGCGTCGGCGGGAAGAGCGCGAATGCGGCGGCGCCCCCGCTGGTAGTGGCCGAGCCGAAGGCCGTGCCACCCGGAATGACGAACGAGGTCGGCGACGGGTTGGTCAGCGTGAGCGACCCGATCAGCCCGGTGAACGAAGAGCTCCCGCCCGTAAAGCTGACGCTGGTGGCTTTGCCCGCCGCGTTGCTCGCGATAATCAGGTTGATTTGCGTCACGCCCCCAATGGCCAGGTTCAGCGCCGGGAGATCCTGCACCACCGCCCCCTGACAGGGAATGGTCTGCCCGCCCGAGAGACTGGCGATATTGCAGGACAACCCCAGTTGCACCGGCGTCCTCGGGCCGCCGGCTGGTGTGAATGTGCCGAGGCCGTTCACCGACATTCCCTGGATTGCGTTGCCCACGAGCGTTTCCGCCACCGTCTCGTTGAGGGTCATGGTTCCGATAGTCGTCCCGTTGGGACCGTAGTAGGTGGCGGTCTCGACGATGATGCCTGCACCTTCCCCCGTCTGCGTGAGTCCCGTAATGGAGGCCGCGATGTAAGGCTGTGTGCACTTGGTGTCGTAATACACGGTCACCGGATACACCGGATGCCCGCCCGAACTGGCCGTCGGGGTCGCGCCCGTTTGCGTGCTGCCACCTCCATTCAGCACATAGCAGGGCGCGGATTGAGTACCGGCGTCGAAAAACACGTACATTTGACTCTGCAGCACATTGGACGCGAGCGCAATCGTCAAGCCCGTCTGCGCCAGCGCCCGTTCCGCCACCAGGTTTGTGGGCGGTGCTGTTGGTGTACACGTGACGGCTACGTTCGTGACATTCGCCGTCACTACCGCTGGCCCGCCGTTCGCCACCTGGCACGTTTCCCCGGCAGGCTGCGTGCCTACCGTGACCGTGTAACTGGCCCCGTTCGCCACCGGTGTCGCAAAAGTGAATGACCCGTTCGCGGACACCGTCAATGCGTCCGCGTTGTTGTCCTTCAGAACCACCGACGCCCCGCTACTTAGTCCCGATACCGTGCCCCCAACCGTGTGAGTTACTGCTACGCAAGTAACAACTACACTGGTGACATCCCCCGACACCACCCCGGACCCGCCCGCCACCTGGCAAGCCTCCCCGGCCGGCTGCGTCCCCACCGTCACCGTGTAACTCGTCCCGCTCGCCAACGCGGTCGGAAACGTAAAAGATCCGTTCGCCGAAACCGTCAACGCATCCGTGCCGTTGTCCTTCAGCACCACCGAAGCGCCGCTGCCCAGCCCCGATACCATCCCCGTGATGGTGTAGCTGTTGCGTCCCCCGCTGCCCGCGAAGTACCCGTTGATGTCCAGCACCACGTGCGTCTGGTTCGTCACAAACACGTCGATCCCGCCCCCGGCGCCCGCCGGCACAATCGCCGCGTTCGCCACCACGCTCCCGTCAAACGAATTCAGAGTGGAAACGTACGGCTTCGCCGACCCCGTCGGCCAGGTCGTCAGATACGCCAGCAACCCGTCCGGCACCACCGTCACATTCAACGAATACGCCTCCGCCGTCGCCGGAATCCCGCAAGCGCTCGCCGGGACCGGAAACGTCCGCGACGTCGAAGCCCCCATCTCCGGCCCTCCAAACGGGCTGTTCGCATTCCGCGTATCGGCAATCCGGCACGGCGTCACCGGATGGAATGTCAGCGCCCCCGTGAAACCCGGCTGCCCGAAGTACCCGTTGATATCCAGAACCGTGTTCGTTGCGTTGCTCACATACACCGACACCGATTCGTTCGTGCCCGCCGGAACCAGCGCCGCGTTCGCCATGATCTTGCCCTTCCACGAGTTCAGAGTCGAGGCGTTGGGCCGTGCCTGCCCCGTAGGCCACATGGTCAGAAAACCCAGATATCCGGGCGGCACCACCGTGGCATTCAGCGAGTACCCGCGCGCGGTCGCGGGGATTGCGCAGGCGCTCAGCGGAACCGGAAAATCGCGCACCTGGCCGGCCGACATCGACGGCCCGCCGAACTGCCCGGTCGCAGTGCGAGTATCCACCACCCGGCAGGGCGTGGCGGGATAGAACGAGAAAGCATTGCTCGCGTTCGAGGCCGCGAAGTAGCCGTTGATATCCAAAATCACGTCCGTCGTGTTGGTGACGAAGACGCTCACCGCTCCGCCCGTGCCCGCCGGAACGATGGCCGCGTTGGCCACCACGTCCCCGGCCCACGAGTTCAAGGTCGAAACGTAAGGCTGGCTCTGCCCGGTGGGCCACAGCGTCAGGTAAGTCAGCCGTCCCGGCGGCACCACCGTGACGTTCAACGAGTAGGCCTGCGCCGTGGCCGGGATGCCGCAGGGGCTCTGGGGCACCACGAAGGAGCGCGTGCCGGCCGTCATGGTCGGCCCGCCAAAGGGACCGGCCGGGCCGCGCGTGTCCGCCACGCGGCACGGCGTCACGGGGATAAACTGCAACTGCCCCCAGGCAACGGTCCCGGCGACCATGGTCAGAATCAGAGCCTTCATCATAAGTTTGAGGATCATCGCCATTCTCCTTGCTGTCTCAGTCCGCCAGTGTCCAACTCGTGATCGCCGCCGCGCTGCCATCCGAGTAAGTAATGCTCCCGCTGCCCGAGTGATCGATCGAGCCGGTTGCCAGCGTTGCGCCCGTACTCACTTGGGCGATCGTCAGACTCATCGCACGCGTCGTCGTGTTGACCATCGAGATCTGGAATTGCTGGTCGTGCGCCGCGTCGGTGAGCCTCCAGGAGCTCGGCGTCGACGCGGTGAGCGAGAATGCGGCGCCGCCACTACCAGTGGTCGAGGCGTAGGCCGCTCCACCTTGAATGACGAACGAGGCCGGTGACGGGTTGGTGAGTGTTAGCGATCCCATCGGCCCGCTGACCGTGGAGCCGGTCGCGATGAAGGTCGCGCCGGTGGGAGTGCCCGACGCGTCCTTGACGGGAGTCAGGTTGATGCAGGTCACGGTGCCGACGGTGAGATTCAGCGCCGGGAAATCCTGCACGATCGCGCCCGCACACGGCCCAGCCACGGGAATACCGCAGTGCAACCCCAAATGGACGGGTGTCTTTGCACCGCTTGCCGGTGTGAATACGCTAAGACCGTACACCTGCGCGCCCGCGTCGATGCCCTCGAGCTTCACGTTGAGCGCCAGAGTCCCGAGATTCGTTCCGTCGAGACCGGAAAAGGTGGCAGTCTCCGTCATGGCGAGGGTATCTGCCCCCGTCGGCGTCGCCGAAGTAACGCTGCTCGTGACGTAAGGCCGCGTGCAGCCTGCGTCGTAGTACAAGATCACAGGGTACAAGGCAGCACCGCCAGGGAGGGTCAGACTCGGCGTGGTACCCGTTCGCACGCTGAAGGGCCCGTTCTTCGCCGGTTCACAGGAAGTGGGGTTCTGTGCGATGTCAAAGACCTCCATTTGAGTCTGAAGCACGACGGCCGCTAACCCGATCGACAGCCCCGTCTGCGCCAGCGCCCGTTCCGCCACCAGGCTCGTGGCCGGCCCTGTTGTGCTGCACGCGACAGCCACGTTCGTGACATTCGCCGTCACTACCGCCGGCCCGCCGTTCGCCACCTGGCAAGTTTCCCCGGCCGGCTGCGTCCCCACCGTCACGGCGTAGGTCGCACCGCTCGCCAGCGGTGTCGCAAAAGTGAATGACCCGTTCGCCGACACCGTCAATGCGTCCGCGTTGTTGTCCTTCAGAACCACCGACGCCCCGCTACTTAGTCCCGATACCGTGCCCCCAACCGTGTGAGTTACTGCTACGCAAGTAACAACTACACTGGTGACATCCCCCGACACCACCCCGGACCCGCCCGCCACCTGGCAAGCCTCCCCGGCCGGCTGCGTCCCCACCGTCACCGTGTAACTCGTCCCGCTCGCCAACGCGGTCGGAAACGTAAAAGATCCGTTCGCCGAAACCGTCAACGCATCCGTGCCGTTGTCCTTCAGCACCACCGAAGCGCCGCTGCCCAGCCCCGATACCATCCCCGTGATGGTGTAGCTGTTGCGTCCCCCGCTGCCCGCGAAGTACCCGTTGATGTCCAGCACCACGTGCGTCTGGTTCGTCACAAACACGTCGATCCCGCCCCCGGCGCCCGCCGGCACAATCGCCGCGTTCGCCACCACGCTCCCGTCAAACGAATTCAGAGTGGAAACGTACGGCTTCGCCGACCCCGTCGGCCAGGTCGTCAGATACGCCAGCAACCCGTCCGGCACCACCGTCACATTCAACGAATACGCCTCCGCCGTCGCCGGAATCCCGCAAGCGCTCGCCGGGACCGGAAACGTCCGCGACGTCGAAGCCCCCATCTCCGGCCCTCCAAACGGGCTGTTCGCATTCCGCGTATCGGCAATCCGGCACGGCGTCACCGGATGGAATGTCAGCGCCCCCGTGAAACCCGGCTGCCCGAAGTACCCGTTGATATCCAGAACCGTGTTCGTTGCGTTGCTCACATACACCGACACCGATTCGTTCGTGCCCGCCGGAACCAGCGCCGCGTTCGCCATGATCTTGCCCTTCCACGAGTTCAGAGTCGAGGCGTTGGGCCGTGCCTGCCCCGTAGGCCACATGGTCAGAAAACCCAGATATCCGGGCGGCACCACCGTGGCATTCAGCGAGTACCCGCGCGCGGTCGCGGGGATTGCGCAGGCGCTCAGCGGAACCGGAAAATCGCGCACCTGGCCGGCCGACATCGACGGCCCGCCGAACTGCCCGGTCGCAGTGCGAGTATCCACCACCCGGCAGGGCGTGGCGGGATAGAACGAGAAAGCATTGCTCGCGTTCGAGGCCGCGAAGTAGCCGTTGATATCCAAAATCACGTCCGTCGTGTTGGTGACGAAGACGCTCACCGCTCCGCCCGTGCCCGCCGGAACGATGGCCGCGTTGGCCACCACGTCCCCGGCCCACGAGTTCAAGGTCGAAACGTAAGGCTGGCTCTGCCCGGTGGGCCACAGCGTCAGGTAAGTCAGCCGTCCCGGCGGCACCACCGTGACGTTCAACGAGTAGGCCTGCGCCGTGGCCGGGATGCCGCAGGGGCTCTGGGGCACCACGAAGGAGCGCGTGCCGGCCGTCATGGTCGGCCCGCCAAAGGGACCGGCCGGGCCGCGCGTGTCCGCCACGCGGCACGGTGTCACGGGAATGAACTGCAACTGCCCCCAGACCGGCGTCCCCACAACCATCGTGAGCATCAGGGCTTTCAGGAATTTGAGAATCATTGCGTGTCTCCGTTTATCGAGCTTCAGACAGCCAGCGTAAACAAGACCCGAAATGCCTCAAAGCACCAGACGAGCGGACACCCGCCCTCAGAAGTCCTTGCCCCGGATGAGGTCGGGGTTGGCAACGTACTCGAAGCGGTCGGGAAACTGTTGCACCAGGGGGTTCGCGTGCTCATTCCAGAGAGTGGCGTGGTCATCCGGGTTCTCGATGTCTCGCACGACGCTATAGCCCAGCTGATAGTTCCGGAACCCCGCGCTCCGCTTGTCGTTGTCGTCCCACCGCTGGTAGAAGCTGCTGTTCTGAATCTCGTTGCGTTCCAGAGTGGCGGCGCGTCGGATGTCGGCGACCCTGCCGATGGTCTCGATGGCGGCGATTTCGGGCGCGGCGAAAGCGGCCGCCAGCCTGCCCGTGACCGCCCTGTTCACCTGGAAACTGGCCAGCATCGCGCCCACCGTGGCGCGCTCCTGGTCGGCCAGGGCTTTCGGAACCAATCCGTAGCTCAGAAGAACCAGGAAGTTCCCCGCCTGGCTCGGAGATGTGGTGCACAGCATCGCATTCATCTCCTGCACACCCTGTCCGTCTTGAGCATCCATCTGCCCGCTGACATGCGCGCAGGGCCTGCCCTGGAAACCCTGCACCCGCTCCGCGTGCGAGATTTGAAGCTCCGCGGGACGAACGCCCCACGCTCTGCGGAACCTCTCATAGAAGCCCGGAAAATCCCTGGCCAGATCGGAGCCGAACGAATAGTAGAGCCGGTTCGGGTTCCGCTGTTGCTGCCGCACCCATGGGTTGTTGGTGTCAAACGCCACGAGGGTCTCGTTCAGGCCGACATGCTCGCCGCGCGGGCCAACCACATCGATTGTGCCGTTCGCGCTGGAGGGCACGACTCTCCACCCCTCGGGCACCCCCACGGCCGCCGACTGGTCGCGTAGCACCACGGTGCGCAAGGGCGCCGCGCCAGCGCTACGGCCGCCGCCGGAGGTGCGGGCGGCTTCGAGCGGATGCCACGCCGCAAACAGCATCTGCGTCAGGGGGCCCAGCGTGGTGGCGAATCGCTTCGCATCGTCCGTGAGCAGGGCGGCCTCGACGTGCTCGGTAGTGGCCTTCGCGACGATAATCAAGCCCGCCACCTTGCCGTTATCCTGCGTGCGCCGCGTGAGTGTGAAAAAAACTGCGACGGATTGCGTGCCGCGGGCCGCGAAGAGCCGCCCCACCTGCGGCCTGTCCCCATACTGGCTGTGCAGGTTGCGCAAAATGGCGGTGATGGCGCCGACTTCGGTGGTCTGCCCCTCCACCTGCCCGTACATGATTCTGCCGCCCTTGGGATTGTCAATAGTCTTCAACCCCGCTGCCCGCACCGTGACCGCCCAAATCAAAGCGAGAGACAGCCATAGGACGTGGGACGTGGAAAAGCGACTAGCGCAGCCCATGATGATCGTGCCTCCTCAGAACCCCCGCGGGTTCCTGGAACAGTCAGCGCAGGAATCGCGCGCTCTGCCTCACGGGCACGACACACGGGCACGACACTCCCCATTCCCAGGCCTGAAACTGTTAAACTGATGACCTGCCCGGACCGGAACGGAGCGCCGCTTGAATTCCTCATCAGGCGAGATCACGCTGCTTCTACGTAAATGGAAGCAAGGCGAGCCCGACGCCCTCGATCGGTTGATGCCCCTGGTCTATCCCCACCTGCGCCAGGTCGCCGCCGCCTACATCCGCCGTGAGCGGGATCCCGGCGTGCTCCAGGCCACCGCCCTGGTAAACGAGGTCTACCTGCGCCTGATCGGCCAGGAGAAGGCGGACTGGGCCGATCGCGCGCACTTTTACACCTTCTCCGCCAAGATCATGCGCCTGATTCTGACCGACCACGCCCGTAGCGACGACGCGCAGAAACGAGGCGGCGGCGCCGAACATGTTCCCCTCAACGACCAGATCCCCTGGGTCAGGATCGGCAGCGAATCCATGATCGACCTCAGCCGCGCCCTGGACGAGTTAGATGCTATCGATCCCCAAAAGGTCCAACTCATCGAGCTCAGGTTCTTCCTTGGATGCACGGCCGAAGAGACCGCCGAGATCATGCACATCTCGAAGGCCACGGTTGACCGCGAAGTGAAGTTCGTAAAGAGCTGGCTCTACCAGCGCATCGGTCAGCTGTCACCGAACCGCGACCGTAAGGGAGCGGACGGGAATGCCTGATCTACTGGCGCATAGGAAATCCGCCACCGAACCGCGACCGCGAGGGAGCGGCCAGGCATGACTGATTCATTCCCCCGGCAATCTACGCAGACCTAGAGAAGGAATTGCGAGAAACAACCCTAGAACGCTGGCACCGCCTCGAAGCCATCTTCCACGAAGTGGCCGCGACTCCCGAGGCGGAGAGGACCCGGCGCCTCGAGGCCCTCTGCGCCGGGGACAGCGACCTCCTCCATGAGGCCATCGGCCTGCTCCATGCCGGCGACGAGGAGGAGCGCGTCACCGCCGCCTACGTCCGCACCGATCCAGCGCAGCTTCCGGACCCGCACATCGGCCGGCGCGTAGGGCCCTATCGACTCGAGAGGCTCCTCGGCCGCGGCGGCATGGGAGCCGTCTACCTGGCGCGCCGCGTGGATGGCCAGTTCGAGCAGCAGGTCGCCGTAAAGCTGATCGGCTTGCCGCTTGCCGGCGAATTGTTTCGCGAAAGGTTCCGTCTCGAACGGCAGATTCTGGCGGGCCTCAGCCACCCCAATATCGCGCGCCTGCTCGATGGCGGCGTCAGTGAGGACGGCGAGCTCTACCTGGCCATGGAGTACGCCAACGGCCTCCCCATTCAGCGCTACTCGGAACAGCATTCTCTTTCGATCCGCCAGCGCATCGAGCTCTTCAAGTCCGTCTGCGGCGCAGTTCGTTTCGCGCATCAGAATCTGGTGGTCCACCGCGACTTGAAGCCCGACAACATTCTGGTCCTCGAAGACGGCACGCCGAAACTGCTCGACTTCGGCACCGCCAAGCTGCTCACTCCGGCCGACGTGCTGGTGGACACCGAGTTCACGCGCCAGGGCTACCATTCCTACACGCCGCAATACGCCAGCCCCGAGCAGGTTCTGGGACAGTCCATCTCCACCGCATCCGACATCTACTCCTTGGGCGTGCTTCTCTATGTGCTCGCCGCCGGCGTGCCTCCCTACGAGCTGAAGGAATTCACCACCGCGGAACTGGTCCGCGTCATCTGCGGCCAGCAGCCGCCCAAGCCCAGCCAGAAGGCCGCGGGCGGCACCCTCGACTCCGACATCGACGCCATTGTTCTGAAAGCCCTCCGCAAGGAGCCCGAACAACGGTACGCCAGCGTCGACCAGCTCATCGCCGATCTCGACGCCTATCTCGCCGGCCGCCCCGTGGCGGCGCACCAGGGCAACTTCCGCTACCGTGCCGCCAAGTTCGCCCGCCGGAACAAGCTCGCTTTTGCCGGCACGGCGGTGCTGTCGGTGGCCATACTGGCGGGAATCGGAGGCGTGTTCTGGCAGTCCCGCATCGCCAACGCCGAGCGTCGCCGGGCGGAGGCCCGCGCGGAAGACCTGCGAGCCATCAGCAACAGTCTGCTCTCGGAAATCGACGAGGCCATTCAGAAGCTACCCGGCTCGACCGCTGCCCAGAAGCTGCTCGTCAGCACCGTGTTGAAGCATCTGGACCGCACGGCCAAGGATGCCGCAGGCGACCCCCAGCTACAACTGGACCTCGCGAGCGCCTTCGTCCGACTGGCCAACGTGCAGGGCAATCCCTACGATCAGAACATCGGCGACACCGAAGGCGCCCTCACCAGCTTGGACAAAGCCCTGTCCATCGCCTGGACAGTGACTAAGCAGCAGCCTCGAAATGCGGCCGCGGCGCACGCTCTGGGGTGGGCCCAACAGTCGCGCAGCGAAGTGCTCTTCGGAATGGGCAGAACGCAGGAAGCAGTGGCCACGATGCGCCTGGCGGCCGCGACTTTCGAGGAACTGGCATCCCGGCCCGGCGCGAAGCTGGATGCCTTGATGGACGCCGCCACCGCCTATGGGGGCCTGGGCGACGAGCTGGGACAGAGCGGCACGGCGAGTCTGAGCGACCCGGTGGCCGCGCTGGCGGCGTTTCGCAAGTCGCTCGAACTCGATGAGCGCATCGTGCAGCTTGAACCTGCCAACCTCCGCGCCAGGCGCGCCGTCGCGATGAGCCACGCCAAGATCGCCAACATAACCAGCGAAACCGATCCCACCGCGGCTCTACCGGATTACCGCAAGGCGGTCGATGGCATGAATGCCTTGCCCGCGGAGTATAGGAACACCCTCGCCAATCAGCGCATCCTGGCCCTCATGCTCCGCAGGACCGGAATGGCATACGAGGAGATCGGAGAGTACCAGGAAGCGTTGGCCTACATGGAAAAGGTCAAACCCATCTCCGAGCGTTTCCTCGCCGCCGATCCCAACGATACTCGCGCCGGAAACGACCTGTTGGCCCTCCTGGAGAATGAGTCGGAGTGCTTTGAAGAACGCGCGCAAGGGGGCGACGCGGTCAACGCTTTGAAGACCCTGTCGGAGACCCGCCTCCTCCTCGAACGTCTGCTTCAGATTGAAAAGGACAACCTTCACTGGCGCTCGACGCTGGGCCTGGTCCTGATCCGGATGAGTCTGCAACAGCAGGCGCTCCATCAGACTCAGGGAACGGTAGAACTCGCGGCCAAAGGGGTTGCCATCCTGAAGGCCGTGGGAAAGGTGCCAAACGCTCAGGGCTTCGACCTCGATCAGGTTGCCACGGGCCTGGCCATCGTCATACCCGTGCAGTTCCGCGATCCTGGCCTGGCCGTGGAATGCGCCGAGCGCATGGTGGAGAAGAGCCATCATCGCAAGCCGGCATATCTGCTCACTCTGGCGACCGCCTACCGCGCCGCGGGCCGGCCCGACAAAGCTCGCGCCGCCGCGGCCGAAGGCCTCGCTCTCCTCCCCGCCACCGCACGCTCCCGCGTCCACACCGAACTGCAGGCCGAGCTTCAGTAGCCCCAGCACCGAACCGCGCGCGTCAGCAAGCGGATCCGTCCCACACTCCCTGCGTCCCCAACTGCCCTAATCGCATCTAAAATGAAGGTGATGTCCGCCGCGCCATTCGGCCGCGGCCGAGAGGGCCCATGGGGATTCTGGTTGGCGTTGTCAAAGAGCAATATCCCGGAGAGCGGCGTGTCGCCGTTGTGCCGCAGAGCATTCCCGCGCTCGTCAAGTGCGGCGCCGGCCTGGTGATCGAGCGCGGCGCCGGCGCCGAGGCCGGGTTCACCGACACCGAGTACGAGCAGAAAGGCGCCCGCCTCGCCACGCGCGCCGAGGTCTTCGCCGAAGCCGCCGTGCTGCTCGCCGTCCGCACGGCCGGTGCCGATCCCCAAGGCTCCCAAGCCGGGCTGCATCTGCTCCGCGCCGGCCAGGCCCTCATCGGCATGGCCGAGCCGCTCGCCGCGCCGGAGCCTTACCGCGAGTTGGCGGCCGCCTACGTCACCACTTTCGCCCTCGAGCTGTTGCCTCGCATCACCCGCGCACAGAGCATGGACGTCCTGTCCTCCATGGCCACCATCGCCGGCTACAAAGCCACCCTGCTCGCCGCCGATGCCCTGCCCCGCATGTTCCCCCTGCTGATGACCGCCGCGGGCACGGTCGCCGCCGCCCGCGTACTCGTCATCGGCGCGGGCGTCGCCGGCTTGCAGGCCATCGCCACCGCGCGCCGCCTGGGCGCCGTGGTCAGCGGTTACGACGTCCGGCCCGCCGTCAAGGAGCAGGTCGAGAGCCTGGGTGCGCGCTTCGTCACCCTCGACCTCGAGACCGCCGCGGCCCAGGATCAAGGCGGCTACGCCAAAGCGCTCGGCGAGGATTTCTACCGCCGCCAGCGCGAGCAGATGGCCGAAGTCATCGCCCGCCACGACGTCGTCATCACCACCGCCGCCATCCCCGGCCAGCGCGCGCCCGTCCTGGTCACGCGCGAGATGGTCGCCGGCATGGCCCCCGGCTCGGTCATCGTGGATCTCGCGGCCGAACGCGGCGGCAACTGCGAATTGACGCGGCCCGGCGAGACCGTGGTCGAACACCAGGTGACCATCCTCGGCCCGCTCAACCTGGCGTCCTCTATCCCGTATCACGCCAGCCAGATGTACTCGCGCAACGTGACCACGTTTCTCTGCCACCTCATCAAGAGCGGAGAACTCTCCGTCGATACCACCGACGAAATCACCCGCGAAACGCTGGTAACGTACCAGGGTCGCATCGTCAATCACCGAGTGCAGCAGGCGCTCGGCATCCCGCAAGCGCCCGCGGAAGCCATATCCGAACAAGCGAGGTAAATCGAATGCTCACCGATCTCGAAGTCGGTCTGTACATTTTCATGCTCGCGACGTTTCTCGGCCTGGAGATCATCCGCCGCGTCTCGCCGCTGCTCCACACGCCGCTGATGTCGCTCACCAATGCTATTTCGGCCATCGCCGTAGTGGGCTCCATCCTCATCACCGGCGCCGCGCACGCGAGCACGCTCACCCGCACCCTCGGCTTCATCGCCGTGACGGCCTCCATGACCAACGCGGTCAGCGGATACCTCATCACCGACCGCATGTTGAAGATGTTCAAAGCGCGCAAGCCCGCCAACCCAACCCCCAGCCGCCCGGGAGCCGCGCAATGATCGACACCGCCGTCCAGTACATCTACATCCTCTCGGCCGCCCTCTTCGTCTTCTCCCTGAAGTGGATGCGCTCGCCCACCACCGCCCGCCGCGGCTGCTTCGCCGGAGCGTTCGGCATGTTGCTGGCGATCGTCGGCACGCTGATGCGCCCCGAGGTGGTGGACTACAAGCTCATCGCCGGGGCCTTCGTCATCGGCATCATAGCGGGCGTGCCGCTCGCCTACCTGATGCCCATGACCGCCGTGCCGCAGCGGACCGCGCTCTCTCACGCCTTCGGCGCGCTGGCCGCCGCGCTCGTCGGCACGGCCGAGTATTACCGCGCCACCCCGCACGGAGCCGTCATGGTCGCCCTGGTCTTCGAAACCCTGCTCGGCTTCCTCACCTTCACCGGCAGCATGATGGCCTTCGGCAAACTCCAGGAGATTTTGCCGCAGCGCCCCATCACTTACCGCAACCAGAACGTGATCAACCTGTCGATCCTCGGACTGGCCGTCGCGGCGGGCGTGTGGCTGACTATCCAGCCGGAGCAGGCCTGGCTCTTCCCCATCTTCATCGGCCTCTCCCTGATCTTCGGAGTCCTCCTGATCGTGCCCATCGGAGGCGCCGACATGCCCACCGTAATCGCCCTACTCAATTCCTACGCCGGTCTCTCCGCCGCCGCCATGGGATTCGCGCTCGGAAACCGCCTGCTGATCATCGCCGGCTCGCTCGACGGCTCCTCCGGCCTGATCCTCTCGATCGTCATGTGCCGCGCCATGAACCGCTCCTTCACCAACGTTCTGTTCGGCGCTTTCGGCCAGGTGCAGACAGCAGCCGGCGGCCCGCACGAGCAGCGGCCCATCCACAGCGCCAGCGCGGAAGACGCCGCGCAGATCCTCGATTCCGCGCGCTCGGTGATCATTGTTCCCGGCTACGGCCTAGCGGTGGCGCAGGCCCAGCACAAGCTGCGCGAGCTCTACGACGTGCTGACCCGCCGCGGCGTGGACGTGAAGTTCGCCATCCATCCCGTCGCCGGCCGCATGCCCGGCCACATGAACGTCCTGCTGGCCGAGGCCGACATCCCCTACGACCGCCTGTTCGAGATGGACGACATCAACGGCGACTTCGCGCAGGCCGACGTGGCCCTGGTGATCGGCGCGAACGATGTTACTAACCCCGCCGCGCGAACCGACAAATCCAGCCCCATTTACGGCATGCCCATCCTGGATGTGGACAAGGCCCGCACCGTCATGGTCATCAAGCGCAGCATGAGCCCGGGCTTCGCCGGCATTGACAACCCCCTCTACTACCTCGACAAGACCCTGATGCTCTTCGGCGACGCCAAGTCCTTCGTCACCGACCTGGTCAAGGAGCTGTCCGAAGTCGCCAAGGCGGCGTAGGCATTAGTTGGGTATCGGGACGCTCCGCAAACCGGGGACTGGACCGAAATTCCGCCGTCTTTGCGAAATTCGTGCCTGTCCCAAGGTTTGCCCCGTGGACAATCGTGCGTCATTACCCCCGGTACACCTTCCAGAACACCTCGCGGAACTTGCCCATCTCCGCGTCCGTGCCGATCGTGACCCGCAGAAAGTTATCGAGCGGCGGGAATGGCCGCCCCGGCGCCACACCCAGCTTCGGCATCGCCTCGATGAACTCGCGCGCGTGCCTGCCCGTGTCGATCATCACGAAGTTGGCCTGCGGCTCGATGAACTTCACCTGCCTCTCGCGCAGCCAATCGCACACCTCGCGCCGCGTGCGTGCCAGCGAAGCGCGGCGTTCGGGCAGAAGCGTTTCCTTCCCCGCCAGCGCGGCCACCACCGCGCGCGCACTCACAATCGAGATGACGTTCATCCGCAGCCGCGCCAGCCGCGCTGCCAGTTCCGGCTTAGCGGCGGCGAAGCCCACCCGCAAACCGGCCATCCCGTAAATCTTCGAAAACGTTCGCGTCACGATCACGTTCGCGCCTTGCCTCACGTACGGCAGCGCGGACTTCAACTCGGGGCTCTCGCCAAAATGGATGTACGCTTCGTCCACCAGCAGCACGGTTTCGGGAGGCAGGTTCTTCACCAGCCAGTCGAGGTCGGCGCCGGTGGTGAAGGCGGAGGTGGGGTTGTTGGGATTGCACAGGTAGATCAGTCCGCCGCCCGCCCTGGCGGCCTCTTCCGCCAGCTTGCGAACATCGGCCGTGTAGTCCTCCCGCAGTTTGGTGAGCACCACCGGACGGCCCAGCGCGCGCGCCAGCTCGATCGGCCCTTCGTATGCCGGCGACACGCTGATCAGCGGCCGCGTCGCCGACGTGAACACGTCCACGCTCAAGTGCAGCACTTCGCTCGAACCGGCCCCGACGACAACCTGCTCCGGCGCCAACTCCTCGCTCCGCGCGATGGCCGCGTAGATCTCGCGGAACTCCTGGTAGTGATAGCGACCCGACGCCGCCAGCACCTCCCGCATCGCCGCGATCGAAACCTCGGGCGGACCCGCGGGATTCTCGTTGGCGTTGAGCCACGCCATGTCCTTGGGAAGGTCCGCCATGTTGAGCGCGGCGCGCTGCGCGAAGGCCATCTCGGGAAGCAGGCGCGCCGACACCGCGGCCAGGCCGCAGCGGACGGCAAACGTTCGACGAGTCATTCCGATTCCCCTCCCTTGGATGGCACCATCATAGCGCTCCCTCGCTCCGTTCCGAGCCGCGCGCGCCAGCAAGCGGTAATCGACGCGGACCCGGGACTGGCTCGAATTTCGCCGCCTTTGCGAAATTCGTGCCTGTCCCACCCTCGGTCCTCTGCCAGCTATACTGCTCGATATTTGCGACGCACTACGCAAGCGTGCAGCGCCTGACCGCAGCCCGGCCGCCGCCCCGTCTTCCGCCAACGCCGCCGTTGTATACTTGCAGGCTGGTCGGAATGCGGACCCGGAAACCCTCGGCAAGATTCGGATGCGGCTGCTGTCTCGCGGTGGCATGGCTGCTGGCGCCGGTCGCCGCCCGCGCTCAGGACGCCGCTGTCCGCGTGCGCGAAGGCCAGATCGCCTTGTCCACGTACGACGAAGACCCAGTCGATCCTTATCCGCCGTTTCCGGCCTTTTCCGGCAGGCCTTTTCCAAACTACCCATACGCGAACCGGAAGCCCGCGGGCGACATCCACCACACCAGGCAGTGGCGCGCCATCATCCTGGAGAACGAATACCTCACCTGCAGTGTGCTCCCCGATCTCGGCGGCCATCTTTACGGCTGTCTGGACAAGACTACCGGCCGGCAGGTTTTCTACGCGAATCCGGCCGTCCGTACCGGCATGCCGCTTTTCCGTGGCTTCGTTGCCGTCGGTCTCGAGTCCTCCTTCCCGATCGCCCACAGCCGCGTCAGCAGCTCGCCGGTGGATTTCGCGTACTTTGAACGCGACGGGATTGGCACGGTTCTGGTCGAAGACACGGACCGCGTCTCCGGCATGGAGTGGCGGGTTGAGTTCATTCTGCGTCCCGGCTCGGCGGTCCTCGAACAGCACGTCACTCTGCACAACGCCTCGCCCGCGCGCCGCGGTTATCACTGGTGGGCCAGCGCAACCATAGAGCTGGATGATCCCCACCTTCGATTCGTCTATCCGGTGAAGTGGATGCTGGCGCATGGCCCTGGGGCGATGACTCCATGGCCGGTAAACAAAGCCGGAATCGATCTGAGCGACGTCGCGAACAGCAAGGCTACATTGGGACTGTTCGCCCATGCGTCCCGCGAACCCTGGATGGCCGTCTACAAGCCAGCCTTCCGAAGCGGAGTCGCTCACTACGCCGATGCCGACCAGGTGCGTGGCAAGAAGGTCTGGGCGTGGGGCACCGACGACCGATGGGTGCAGCGGCACCTTACCGAGAACTTCAACTCCTACGTCGAAATGCAGGCCGGGCTGTTCGAAACCCAGCCGGAATTCGCCTTCCTGCTTCCCGGCGAGGTCAAGACCTTCACGCACTTTTGGATCCCGTTCCACGGCCTGGGCGGAGTCTCCCGTGCCACTCCCGATGCCGTGCTCAACCTGCAGCGCACAGCCGGGGGCGGTCTGATTGAGTTGCTTGCTACCCACGCCATCCACGGTGCGCAACTCCGGGTCTCCGCCGGCGCCCGCGCCGTCTTTGAGGCGCAGGCCGAGCTGGATCCCAAGGTCGTCTATACGAAAGCGCTGGATGCGGCTCCCCCGCCTTTGACCGTCGATCTTGTGAGCGCATCTGGAGCTGTGATCCTCCACCATGTCGAAGGCCAATACGACGCCGCTCCCTTTGATCCGAATGCAAAAGACCCTGAGCCGGCAGTCCCTTCGGTTGCCTCCGGCTCCGAGGCCGCCTTCCTCGCCCGCGGCGAATACAACGAACAACGGGACGAGTTCGCATTCGCGTGGCATGACTATCGGACCGCGCTCGAAAAGTATCCCGAAAGCTCTGCCGCGGCCCTGGCGGCCGGCCGAACCGCATTTGTGCTGAACCGGAATGACGACGCCATCCGCCTGCTTGCGCCCTTGCTGAACAAAGGCGGCGACAAAGCGGAGGCAGCTTACTACTACGGCGCGGCACTTGCAGTAGCCGGGCGCGATGCCGATGCGCGAATCGCTCTGGCGAGCGCCCGTCAGAGCCCGCTCTGGGGCGTGGCCGCAAGGCTGCAACTAGCGCTGATCGCCGCGCGGGCCGGTGAGTTCCCCGCTGCCGTGGCGCTGATTCAGGCCCTGGCAGCGGAGCCCCACGCCGCGATTCGCACCGGCGCCTTCGAGGTCGCGATTCTCCGCCGCGCCGGCAGGGCGGACGCCGCCCGCGAACGACTCCGT
This sequence comes from Bryobacterales bacterium, assembly GCA_963841635.1. GTDB lineage: Bacteria > Acidobacteriota > Terriglobia > Bryobacterales > Bryobacteraceae > DASWZN01. The sequence continues at coordinate 2,552,993 of CAWJDO010000002.1, read as the reverse complement.
TTCTGGCGCGAGCAGGATCCGGCCGACAACATGCTGCGAGTCGAGAGCCTGCTGCTGGGCAGTCCCGACGATCCGTCCCTGTGGAGCCACCTCGCTGCGGATCCGGAACGCGTTCTCGATCTCGCGGACCGGTACTTCGCACTCGGCGCCTTCCCGGACGCCCTGATGCTGCTGGACCGGCGCTACCCGTCGGTGCCGCCAGGTCCCTTTGAGCCCGCCGTCATGCCTCAGGACCATCCGCTGGTGGCTTACTATCGCGGTTTCTGCCGCCTGAAGCTGGGCCAGGACCCCGGCGCCGACTTCAAGGCGGCGGGCGCCCTGTCCACCCGCTACATCTTCCCCAGCCGTGCCAGCTCCTATGCCGTACTCAAAGCCGCCGTCGCTTCCAGGGATGCCGATGCCGTGGCTCATACCCTGCTCGGAGATCTGTACTTCTGTTCCCTCGATGCCGACAAGGCCATTGCAGCTTGGATCAAGGCCCTCGCTCTCAACCCCGGCCTGCCTGCGCTTCGCCGCAACCTGGGGATGGCGCTCCTCGAGGTCCAGGAAGATCCCGTAGCCGCGCTTCCAGTGCTTCTGGAGGCCCGCCGTTCCGATCCTGAAAACCGCGAGATTTCTGGGGCCCTAAGCAAGGTGGGCAAGTCGGTAGAGGTGAGCCAGCACGATCTGGAACTCCCCGCCGAGGCCGGTGCCGGGCTCGCCGATCGCGCCTTGGTTCTGTCTGCCCGCGATCCCGATCGCGCCAAGGCCCTGTTCACCGCCACCAACTTCCCAAAGGGCAAACAGCCCGACACGATTCGTCGCGCCTATATAGAGGTCGAGCTGCAGCAGTTGCTGGCGAGGGCGCACAATCGGCGCTGCAGAGAAGCCATGGACGGCCTGTGGACCATCGGAGCGGAGAATAAGGGCCTGCCATTCACGTTCTACGGATTCGGAGACTTCATCGACTCACCTCACTTTCAGTACTTCATGGCCGAAACCGAGAGCGTCTGCGGCGCCGCCAAAGAAGCGCGGAAGAGGTGGGCTAAGATCGGCAGAGCGAAGCGATCCGCCGACTCGATCGACTATGTCTTCCCACTCCTGGCAAATCATAGGTTGGGCGAGAGCGATGCACAGCGGAACATAGCCGGCGCCCTCCAGTCTCTGCGCGACAAGAACTCGGACGGATCGCGCATGGAACTGGTTTTTGCAGAAGGCGTGCTGCAAATGGTCGCCGGCCAGACCGCGGAGGGCGCAGCCCTGCTCCAGAAGTCCGCAAAAGCAACCGACGCGCTGGTCCGTTACCTCACCCTCGTCACCTTGCGGGATATGGGTCAGGCGGCCCATTCCGCGACTGCTATTGGGACCCGCTAGTCACGAACATGCTCCTCTGCCCCGTCCGCAACTGCCGCCTGCCGCTGGCGCGTGAGGAGCGGCGGCTGCACTGCGAGCGCGGGCATTCCTTCGACGTCGCGCGCAGTGGATACGTCAATCTGCTTCAGCCGCAGGATCGGCGGTCCAGGCAGCCGGGTGACACGCTTGCCGCTGTCGCCGCGCGCCGCCGTCTGCACGATCGCGGCGTGACCGGGCCGCTGCTACGCGGGATCGCGGACCTGCTGGCCGCCTCCCCATCCGACGTCGTTCTCGATGCCGGCTGCGGCGACGGGTTCTACCTCGGCGCCCTCGCCGCCCTGACCGGCTGTAGCGCACACGGCGTCGACATCTCGATTCCGGCCATCGATGCCGCAGCCCGGCGCTACCCCCGCTGCGAGTGGATCGTGGCCAATGCCGACCGCTTCGTCCCCTACCCGGACCGCTCGTTCTCCATCGTTCTATCGATCACGGCGAGGATGAATGCCGCCGACTTCCGCCGTGTCCTGCCCCAGAACGGCCGCTTGCTGGTCGCCCTTCCCGCCCCGGAAGACCTCATCGAGCTGCGAGGAGCAGGCCGCGACCGCGCGGCCCGGACCATCGAGACGTTCGCGCACGGCTTCGCACTCGCCGATCGGCGCCGCGTAACCACAGCAGCGGATCTGGATGCCGCCGCCGTCCACGACGTCCTGCTCTCGATCTACCGGCCCATGCGGAACGAGGCCGCCCAAGCCATGCGCCTGACGTTCAGTCTGGATCTGCTGCTGTTCCGGGCCGCGTAGTGGAACTGGCGGCAAACCCGGGACTGGCTCGAATTTCGCCGCACTTGCGAAATTCGTGCCTGTCCCACCCCTGGTCCTCTGTCCGTCACACTGCTCGAGATTCACGGCGCGCTACGCCAGCTCCTAGCGCAGCACCGCGAACCGCGCGATCAAGTAACCAAGCGCCGCGCCCATGAAGCTGTCCGAGACGTAGTGCGCCCCCAGCGAAAGCCGGGAGAAGGCCACCAGCCCGGCCGCGGCGTAAGCCACGTACGGAACCCACCGGTGGTTCCGGTACCGGCGCGCAAAGACGGTGGCGATCGAAAAAGCCGCTATGGTGTGCCCGGACGGGAAACTGCCGCTGCCTCGGATCCAATTGCCCGTGGTCTTGAACCACGTGTCGGAAAAGCCCTCCGTGGGAGGGACGGAACGCGGGAACTGGCGGCGGTCGATGTCCTTCACAACGGTCGTCAGCACCTCTGAGTCGGCGACTGCCTCGCCGGCAAGCATGGCCGTCTTCCACATCTTCGAGTCGTGCCGCGCCAGCCCTACGGCCAGCAGCGCCGAAGGAACGGCGATCATCCCGGCACCCGTAGCCGTTCCCGTGAAAACCTGGTTGAATCCGTGAAACGCGGTCGTCCGGCGAAAGTAGGACGCCGTGGGAGCATCCGCTTCCGCGATCAGCAGAGCGGTCACGCCCAAAACGGCAGCCGGCGCGATCCAATTCTTAGGATGGGCAAACTGGCGCGGATAGAGCCAGATCTTCTTCTGATCGCTGAAGAAGTTGGAGGGCAGCAGCTTCAGAGAAACAGGCCGGTCGAATTCCGGCGGCTGCCGGGCTGGCGCCGGCTGGCCAACCGCCGCCGACGCCGCGAGGACAAAGGAAAGGGCCAGGCCGGAGGAACTCCGCATCTACCTCCAGCCTACCGCGCCATAAGTGGGGCAGGCGTCCACGCCTGCAGCGGGTCTCCAGACCCGCCCTGTGCGCAGAGCCCGCCCCACGCGCCAGACAACCTACTGCTGCGGCGGCGCTGCCGGCGCTGCCGGAGTGCTGTGCCCGGCCGGATGCCTCATCCCACGAGCGCCGCCGGGGCCTCCGGGTCCGCCCATCCTGTGCTCGCCCTCGCCGCGCGGACGAAACTCCTCCCGCATCGCCTTCAGCTTCTCGCGCTGCTCGGGGGTGAGCGCGCTGCGCATGGCGAGGTGGAAGTCAATGGCACTCTTCTCGAGCGCCATCTGAGCTGCGCCGATCTCTTGCAACGTTCTGTCGATCGCCGCCCGGTCCGGCGTATCAGCGGCCATCAGGCTATGCAGATCGAGCCGCTTTATCTCCAGGTCCGCCCGGTTGCGAATCTCGGCCTTCCGGAAATCAAGCGACTGCTGGCGGATCTTCGCAGCCTGCTCGTCGGTAATCCCGATGCGCTTCCGCATCTCCGGGTTGTCCACCAGGAACGCCAGCCCCATGCCCGGCCCGCCCCGGTGGTGCATGTCGCCGTGCATTCCCATTCCCATTCCCATTCCCATGCCCATTCCTGGGCCGCCGCCTTCGCCCCGGCCGTGGTGCATCATTCCCATCTCGCCCCCCGGGCCCATCTCGCCCCCCGGGCCCATCTCGCCAATCGGGGCCATCGGGCCGCCTCCACCGTCCGGACCATCCTGATCCCGAGGCGCGGGGCCCTGGGCCAGCGCCACCGCCGGTATGATGACTGCCGCGGCCAAAGTAACTGCAAGCTTGTGAATCGTGATCTTGTACATTGTCTGTCTCCGTCTCTTCCTAACCCGGCAGCTGGTGGAAAGACTCGCTCCGAGTTGCCTATATCTAGAGTACGGCGCATCCGTAAAGCCGTCACATGAAAGCTGTAAAGAAGTGTAAAAGCGGGAAGTGGAGCTTACTTGCTCCCGATCAGGCCACTCCATCAGGCCGCCCGCTGCTCCCGATCAGGACACCCGATCAGGCCACCCGCTCTTTAATTCCTGTAGTCTGTTAGTGGAGGCGCTATGACCCTGAGGAACCTCACCACCCGTGTGGTGATTGTGTTGGGTATCCTGGCCGCGGCCGTTCCCGCGGTGGCCCAGGACGAGTTTAAAGAGATCGAGTCCCGCGTCAACGAGTTCACGCTCGCCAACGGCTGGAAGTTCATCGTGCTCGAGCGCCACCAGGCCCCCGTGGCCGCCTTCCTGACCTACGCCAACGTCGGGGCGGCGCAGGAAGTGACTGGCTACACCGGCCTCGCGCACCTGTTCGAACACATGGCGTTCAAGGGGAGCAGCCACATCGGCACCAACAACGCCGCGGCCGAGAAAGACGCGCTGGTCAAGGTGGATCAGGCCTATTACGCGTTGCGCGACGAGCGCCGCAAGGGCGACAAGGCCGACCCGGCGAAGCTCAAGCAGCTCGATCAGGATTTCAAGGACGCGCAAGAGGCGGCTGGGAAATTCGTAGTGCCCAATGAATTCGGCGAGGCCATCGAGCGCGCCGGAGGCCGCGGCCTGAATGCCAACACCTCTTCCGACGCCACCAACTACTTCTTCAGCCTGCCCTCCAACGAAACGGAGCTGTGGTTCTACCTCGAAGGCCAGCGCTTCGGCGATCCCGTCCTGCGCGAGTTCTACAAGGAACGCAACGTGGTGATGGAGGAGCGGCGTCTGGGCGAAAGCCAGCCCGTCGGCCGCCTGGTCGAAGAGTTTCAGGCCGCGGCCTACAAGGCCCACCCGTATCACGAGCCGGTGGTCGGCCACATGAGCGACCTCGAGAACCTCACCCGCGCGGATGGAGCCGCCTTCTTCAAGAAATACTACGTGCCCAGCAACCTCACCAGCGTGGTGGTGGGCGACGTGACGCCGCAGCGCGTTCGCGAACTGGCCGAGAAGTACTTCGGCGCCATCCCCGCCGGCCAGAAGGAAGAACCGCTTCGGACCGTCGAGCCGCCCCAGACCGGAGAACGGCGCGTCACGCTGCGCCTTCAAGCACAGCGCGTGTTCGTCGAAGGCTACCACAAGCCCGACATCAACGACCCGGATAACGCCGTCTACGAAGCCATCGGCAGCCTTCTCAGCGAGGGCCGCTCATCGCGGCTCTACCGCTCCCTGGTGCGCGATAAGAAGATCGCAACCACGGCGGGCGGGTTCCCCGGTTTCCCGGGCGAGAAGTACCCCGGGCTGTTCCTGTTTTATGCGTTCACGGCGCAGGGACACACCAACGCCGAAGTGCAGAAGGCCATCGAGGCCGAAATCGAGCGGCTGAAGACGCAGCCGGTAAGCCAGCAGGAATTGGACGGCGTGAAGCGCCGCACCCGCGCCGGCATCATCGGCGAACTGGGCGACGACTCCACGCTGGCCAGAACGCTGGCCGCCTACCAGGTGCTGACCGGCGATTGGCGAAGCGCGTTCACGCGGCTCGGAAAGATGGCTGCCGTCACGCCTGCCGACATCCAGCGGGTTTCCAAGGCGACATTCGTTTTCGATAATCGCACCATCGCCGAGATTGAGCCGCTGTCCAAGTAGGGAGGTCAAAACCATGCGCATACGAACTCTGCCATTTTTCGCCATCCTGTTCGCGCTGGCGGCCGCTGCCCAGGAGCCGGCCACGAGCTACAAGAGCCTGAAGTACCCGCCCCTGAACCAGATCAAAGTGCCCGAACCGGTGCGCTTCGAACTGCCCAACGGCATGGTGGTCTACCTGGTCGAGGACCACGAGCTTCCCAAGGTCACCCTGCACGCCACCGTTCGCGTGGGCTCGCGCTGGGAGCCGGCCGGCAAGGCCGGGCTGGCCAGCATCACCGGAACCGTGATGCGGACCGGCGGCAGCACGACACAAAGCGGAGACCAGCTCGATGAGGAACTGGACCGCCTGGGCGCCTCGGTCGAAACCGGCATCCACGAGGACTCCGGCGGCGCGTTCGCCTCGCTGCTCAAGGAGGACCTGGACCGCGGCCTGGCCATCATGGCCGATATCCTCCAGCACCCGGCCTTCCCTCAGGACAAGATCGACCTGGCCAAGATCGCGGCGCGTGACGGCATCGCGCGGCGCAACGACAACCCCGACGGAATCGTTTTCCGGGAATTCAACCGCATCATTTTCGGCAAGGACAGCGCCTATGCCCGGATGCCCGAGTACGCCACCATCGACTCCATCACGCGCGACGATCTGGTGGCGTTCCACAAGCGATTCTTTCAGCCGGAGAGCACCATTTTCGGCGCCGAGGGCGACTTCAATGCCGCCGAAATGCGCGCCAGGATCGAGAAAGCCTTCGGCGGATGGGCGCGCGGAGGAGGGTCGAAACTCGATCCGCCCGCGGTCGACGATGCAGCCCGGAGCCGCACCGGCTTCTACTCCATCGACAAGGACAGCATGGAGCAGTCCTGGGTCGTAATGGGCATGCTCGCGGGCCGGCGCGACGACCCCGACTACTGTGCCCTCGAGGTGATGAACGAGATCCTGGGCGGCGGCTTCGCATCGCGGCTCTTCAGCAACGTGCGCTCGGCGCAAGGCCTGGCTTATTACGTGTTCTCGAACGCGGCCGCCGGATGGGACCGGCCGGGCACCTTCCTCGTGGGAGGCTCCACCAAGCCCGAGACCACCCTCAAAATCTATCGTTCCATGCGCGAGCAGTTGGAGAAGCTGGCGGCCAAGGGCGCCACCGCCGATGAGATCGCGCGGGCCAAGGACGGCATCCTGAAGGGGATGGCCTTCGACTTCGATTCCACGTCCAAGATCCTCACGCGCATGATGAACTACGAGTATTACGGATATCCGCACGACTACCTGCAGCGCTACCGCGCCGGCATCGAGAAGGTGACCGCGGCGCAGGTTGCCGAGGTGGCGGGAAAGTACCTCAAGCCCGAGCACTTCGCGGTTCTCATCCTGGGCAAGGAAAAAGCGTACGAAGGCCCGCTCTCCTCGTTGGGCCAGGTGTCCCCCATCGACATCTCGATCGCGCCGCCGAAGCAGGAGACGGCGGCGGCCGCGAGCCCGGAGGCGGCGGCCAGGGGGAAAGAGCTGATGCTGGCGGCCCGCGCCGCCATGGGTGGCAAGGAACTCATGAAGGTGAAGGACGTCACGATCTCGGCCGATGCGGTCATGTCCACGCCCCAGGGCGATGTCTCCCTCAAGACCGAATCCACCATGAACCTCTCCGGAAAGATGCTGAACAAGATCCACTCGGCCATGGGCGAGATGACGGTTGGCTTCGACGGCCAGATGGGCTGGATGGCAATGGGAGGGCAAACCCGCCCGATGCCCGCCTCTCAGACGGGCGAGCTCAACTCCTCCCTGTTCCGCCAGACCATCGCGCTGCTGCAGAACTTCGACAAGCCCGGATACACGGTGCAGGCGCTTGGCCCGGCCCAGATCGAGGGCAAAACGACCGAGGTGGTCGCAGTCAGCGAGGCCGCAAGCTCGCTCCAGCTTAAAGTCTTCATCGAGCCTTCGACCAACCTGATCGTGATGAAGCGCTACATGGCGGCGCTGATGGGTCCGCCCACGGAGACCGAGGAGCTCTACTCGGACTATCGCGACATCAAAGGCGTCCAGATGCCGTTCCGGATCATTACCAGGCAGGGCGGCAAAGTCGGGGCCGACATGACCGTGACCAACGTGCAGATGAACCCGGGCATTTCGGAGGCCTGGTACAAGGTCCCGGCCAAATAGGCCTGCGACCCGACAGACTGAAGACTCCGCTGAAAAACGGTGACTGGCTCCGAGCCTGTCTCCGCTTTTCAGCCCTTTCACCTCTCGCCGCGGATGCGACGAACTGAATTTCGCAAGTCCCTCTCCAGACCCGCCGGCCGGTCCCCCCCGTCACTTGCGCGTGAACAGCGCCAGCGTAACCCCCGGCCGCAGGTCGTAGAACCGGACGAACTGGTAAGCCGGGCCGAGCCGGTCTTTCAGGTCCCACGACTGATCCTTCGAGCTGATCACCGCCGGCGCCGTGGTGTCGATGACCCGGCCCCAGTAACCGGCGTTCTTGTAGTCCCGCAAATACCAGGGAAGCGGCCAGTATTCCGGCGCGACAACCGCGATCGCCATCTTGGTGCCGCTGCCGGTGCGCGCGGCCACGGCTTCAACCTCATGCAACAGGAGGTTGACCTCGCGCGTGGTCTGCATATACACGTAAGGTTCGGTCTGGTCGTCGTAGTGCACGAAGTTCAGATCGATGGTCTGGTAAACGAGCACGATCGCCACGGCGCACCCCAGCAGAGAAAGCCTCCGCCAGCGCTCCCAGAGACGGACCGCGCCGGCGCCGCCGGCGATGGCGGCCGGAACAATGAAGTTCAGCGCCAGCCACGGCTCTTTGTAAGGAATCAGCGTGTAGACCCCGAACAGGCCGGCGGCCCAAATGCCGGCGAAGGCCGCGAAGCTGCGGGGCCGGGTCCACACCGCGACGGTGCTGCCCACCACCGCCACCAGCAACAGCGGTCCCTCCTGCCGCCCGATCCACGTCAGGTACGCGTACTTCGGGAAAAACTCCATGCTGAACCCGGTCCTGGTCCAGATCGTGAACGTCTCCAGCGAGTCGAGAAGCCCCTTCATGTTCGTGAAGAACGACGAGTAGAGCACCGCGTACACGGCGCCGAACACAACCGCGCTGAGCAGCCAGTAATTCCTGGCCGAGCCCTGCCAGTGGAACGGCGGCCGAGCCGGTCCGCCTTCCTTCATCCGCACCCAAACACGCTGCACCGCGACGGCAATGGCCAACACCACCAGCGAGACCAGCGCGGTCTCCTTGGTTGCGAATAGAAACGCCGCGGCCAGGGCGGCAATTGGCAAGTACCCCGGATCGGATCGCTTCCATGCCTCCCACCCGCACACCGCGATCGCCAGAGTGAAGAAGACGAACGGGGTCTCGTGGATGAAGTAACGCGAGTAGAAAATGGCGCCCGGTGAGATCGCGATGAGCGCCGCCGCGACCAGCGCCTCGCGTTTGCCGAGAAGGCGCCGCATCCACAGCACCAGCGCCACCGTGGCGATGCCGAAAATGGCGGCGATGACACGGATGGAGGCGTCGCTCAACCCGTCGCCGTGGAAGAAGCCATTTACGCGGACGACCAGCAGCGCCAGGTAGTACAGCGTCGGCCCGTGGTAGTTGGCCGGGTCGTAGTGGTAGTAGCCCTCGTGCAGCAGCCGCGCCAGGAAGACCCCGTTGACCCCCTCGTCATGGTGGATCGGCTTCAGGCCGAGATCATAGAAGCGCAGCAGCGTTCCCACGGCCAGAATCGCCGCGGCGGCGATCCACCACACGCGTTCCCGCAGCTCCGCGGGCAGCGCGGGCCGGGCCTCCGCCGTCTTCACCGATGTCGATTTGCGCGTGTTCTGAGGCTGGCGTTTCGTGGCTTTCAAACACCAATTCTAACCGGAGCCGGAACCGAGCCGCGACCGCAAGGGAGCGGTCCTACGCGGTGCGGGTCGCGGGGTAGTCCTTCGGCATCGCGATCCAGGCGCCTATATAGACCAGCACCACCAGGCCTCCGGTCAGCAGCGTCGCCGCAATCCAGAGGATCCGCATCAGCGTGACGTCAACGTTGAAGGAGCGCGCAAAACCCGCGCAGACGCCGGCGAACATCTTCTGATCGATGGGACGGCTGAGCGGTTTTCGTGGAATCCCCGCACCGGGTTGCCCGGGAACGGCGGACTTGCCGCACTTGGGGCAGAACAAGTGAGCGTCCTCGAGTTGGTTGCCGCATTGTGTGCAGTACATTTTCCGTCCTCCTATTTAGAAGACGAGCCCGCCTTGACGCTTGTTCCCGCGGAGACCTTGCCCAGGACGGCGGCGCGCCGGGCGCCGGTCGCGGCTGGCACATTCGAGGGGTGCCCGTGCCAGGTCTGGAACGCGAGAACCGCAAACGCCACCGCCTCCTTGGCGTCCACGTCCATATCGTAATCGGCGGAGGTGCAGACCGCCGCCCGTGGCAGGAATGCCGCCAGGTGCTTCCGGATCTCGGGATTGTGCGCGCCTCCTCCCGAGACGATCAGCTCATCGACGGGCATCCGGGGCTGGACAAATCGCGCGATGCCCTCGGCGACGGCGGCGGCGGTCAGGGCGGTGGCGGTGGCGATCAGGTCCTGCAACGGCAGCCCGGTCGAAACCAGGCGCTCGACGAACGCCGGACCGTACTGCTCGCGCCCGGCCGACTTGGGGGGCCTGAGACGGTAGTAGCGGGCCGAGAGGAGTTCGTCAAGCAGCGGGCGGTTTACCTTCGAGCAGTGGGCGATCCAGCCGTTGCGGTCATAGCGGCTGCGGCCTTGGGTGAGCCTCTCGGTCAACGCGTCGATGACCATGTTGCCTGGGCCGGTGTCGAAGGCGATGATGTCCCTGGGCTTGGCGCCTGGCGGAATGGCCGTCAGGTTGGCGATGCCGCCGATGTTCAGTGCCACGCGGCCCAGCCGCAGGTGGCGGTAGAGCCGGTAATCGACTATGGGGACCAGTGGCGCCCCCTGCCCGCCCGCGGCAATGTCGCGGGTCCGGAAATCGGAAATCACGGGAATGCCCGTCCGCTCGGCAATTACCGCCGCTTCTCCGATTTGCAGCGTGCTGGCCACCTGGCGCCGCAGGAAGCTCACCGGCGCGCCCTCGTGGAAGATCGTCTGGCCGTGGCAGCCAATCAGCCCGATCGAATCGAGCGCGATCCGCTTGCTGTGGCAGAGTCGAATGACCGCTTCCGCATACAACTCGCCCAGCAGGAAATTCAGCCGCGAGATGGTCGCGGTGTGCGTGGCGGCATTCGACACCCCGAGCAGCGCCTCGCGCACGCGCGGCGGGTAGGGCGCGGAGTGGAACGCCACCAGCGTCAGTTTGTAGCGGTTCCCGATGTCCACGATCGCGACATCGATTCCGTCGAGGGAAGTCCCACTCATGATGCCGGCGACGCGCATAAAAGAGACCCTGCCTTTCGTAGGAGTCTACACCATTGGCGGCCGCTAGTGGCGGCGCAACTCGTCCTGGATCTCGGCCAGCAGGCGCAGCGCCTCCACCGGACGCAGTTCGTCCACGTTCAGGTTGCGAATGCGCGAGGCGATTTCGTAGTTGACGGGCTCGAACAGCGAGATCTGCACCGGCTCCGTGCGCGCCCCAGGCGTGAGCTCGCCCGTCACCTCATGCTCGGATTTTTCGTGCAGCGCCAGCACCTGCCGCGCCCGCTCGATCACGCTGGCGGGCAGCGCCGCGAGGCGCGCCACCTCGATGCCGTAGCTACGGTCGGCCGCGCCGGGCTCGACGCGTCGCAGAAAAATAATCTGGTCGCCGGCCTCCTTGACCGTGACGCGGAGATTGCGGACGCCTTCCATCTGCTCGGCCAACTCGGTGAGCTCGTGATAGTGCGTCGCGAACAGGGTCTTGGCGCGGACGTGGTCGTGTATGTGCTCGATCACGGCCCAGGCCAGCGCGAGGCCATCGTAGGTGGCCGTCCCGCGGCCGATCTCGTCGAGCACGATGAGGCTGCGCGGTGTCGCCGTGTTGAGGATCGCGGCCGTCTCGGTCATCTCCACCATGAAGGTCGAGCGGCCGCGCGACAGGTTGTCCGAGGCGCCGATGCGCGTGAAGACGCGGTCCACCAGCGGCAGCAGCGCTTCCTCGGCCGGGACGAACGATCCCATCTGCGCCAGGATCGAAATGAGCGCGACCTGCCGCAGATAAGTCGACTTGCCGCCCATGTTCGGTCCGGTGATGACGGCGATGAACTCGGAAGTCGAGTCGAGGTACAGATCGTTGGGGATGAAGCGCTCGGCCTCGCGCTCCGCCAGTTTCTCGACCACCGGGTGGCGGCCGCCCGCGATCCGCATCTCGCCCGATTCGGAAAAGCGCGGGCGGACGTAGCGCTGGCGCACCGCGACTTCGGCGAGCGCGGCGGCCACGTCGAGCTGGGCGATGGCGGCCGCGCTCTCCCGGATGCGGACGGCGTGCGCGGCGGCTAGCGAGCGCACCTCGGCGAAGATGGTCTTTTCGAGATCGAGGATTCGCTCCTCCGCCTCGAGCACCTTGGTCTCGAGCTCCTTGAGTTCCGGCGTGGTGTACCGCTCGGCGTTCACCAGGGTCTGCTTGCGCTCGTAGTCTGGCGGAGCGAGGTGCTGGTTGGCCTTCGAAATCTCGATGTAGTAGCCGAAGATGTTGTTGAACCGCACCTTGAGGGACGAGATGCCGGTGCGGGTGCGCTCGCGGGCCTCGATTTCGGCGATATAGCGGCGGCTGTTCTGGCTGATGTCGCGCAGCTCGTCCAACTGGGGGTTGAAGCCGGCGCGAATCGTGCCGCCGTCGGCGAGGTTCACCGGAGGCTCGGCGGAGATGGCGGTGAGGATCTTATCGCGCACCTCGGCGACTTCGTCCAGGGATTCGGCGACGGCCTGTGTGCGCGGCGGTTGGGCGGCCAAGATGAGTTCTTTCAGGCGGGGCACCTTGGCGAGCGAGCGGCCGAGGGCCAGCACTTCACGGGGCCCGGCGGTCCCCAGCGTCATCTTGGAGAGCAGGCGCTCGAGGTCCAGGATCTCGCCCAGCGTCTGGCGCAATTCGTTGCGCAGGATGGTGGCGCGCGCGAGTTCCTCGACCTGGTCCAGGCGGTCCTCGATCGGCTGGCGGCTGAAGGCCGGGCGCAGCATGCGAGTGCGGAGCAGGCGGCCGCCCATGCCGGTGAGGGTCTGGTCCAGGACTCCGGCCAGCGTCGCGTCGCGGGCGGAGCCCAGGTCGGCGGCGAACAGGGGCTCGACCAGTTCGAGGTTGCGGACCGTCACCGCGTCGAGGATCATGTCGTCGCTGCGCTCGAAGTAGAACGGCGGGGCGAGATGGCCGAGCGCGGATTTCTGGGTGTCCTTGAGGTAGTGCAGCACGGCGCCGGCCGCGCCCACGGCCAGCCCGCGGTGGGTGAGGCCGCATCCGTCGAGAGCGCGCAGCTTGTAGTGCTCCTTCAAGCTTTGCTCGGCGTGGTCGAAGCCGAAGACCCAACCCTCGACCTCGGTTCGCAGGCAGGCGCCGGCCGCGAGCGCGGTTTCCGGGGCGCACAACACTTCGCGCGCGCCGAGCTGCTCGAGCGCGGCGGGAACCTCCGCGGTATTCATCTCGGTGGCGCGGAATTCGCCGGTCGAGACGTCGACGTAGGCCAGGCCGGCGCGGGGGCCGCTTACGGTGACGGCGGCAAGGTAGTTGTTCTCGTGCGGGCGCAACAGGCCCGGCTCGGTGGCGGTGCCCGGCGTGACCACGCGGGTCAGCTCGCGCTTGACCAGCTTTTTGGCGAAGCGCGGGTCCTCCACCTGGTCGCAGATGGCCACGCGGTAGCCGCGCTGGACCAGCCGCGCGAGGTAGCCGTCCGCGGCATGGTAGGGCACGCCGCACATGGGGATGGCCTGCCCCTTCTCCTTGTTGCGCGAGGTGAGGGTGATTTCGAGCTCGCGCGCGGCGGTGACGGCGTCCTCGTAGAACAGCTCGTAGAAATCGCCCAGGCGGAACATCAGCAAGGCGCCGGGCACCTGCTGCTTGATGGAGTGGTACTGCCGCATGAGCGGCGTAGAGGCGTCAGAACTCAAGCGGCGCACCCTGGGCGCGCGATCCGGTTGCGGCGTCTGCGTTTCATGCGGCGGGCTCCCGAGAAACATTATGGCACCCGGGGCGCCCGGGCTGGCCGGCCAGGGGTCAGGTTCATGGCGCACACTTCGTTTTTCGGTTCTTCGCGTGGGCGAAGTCTCCGGAGGGTGTAGAAGGTGACAGGCCGCGGTTTCGACACCTGGCGTTTGGCTGAGTTGTTCTTTTGCGACGGGCGTCGACCCACACGCCCCGAACGTTCATTTCGACGACACCTGGCGGGGGGGAAGATCCCGTGGGACACCCATCCGCGGCGCGATTGGGACCCTGTTGCACTTTTTTTATTTCCCGTTTCTTGCGGGGCCTGCTTGGTGAAGAATGAGGAGTTTAGGAACTGGTTAGTAGCGTCGGGGGTGTCCGGGTGTGGGACTAGGTTGAATGTGCACTTTTTTCTTTTCCGGTTTTTTGTGGCGGGGCCAGATGAGAATGAGGGAGGGGGGAAGGCGCTGGGGCTGGGGTCGAGTTGGCGGTACGAAAGCATGAACTACCTGGGGTAAGCGTAACGCGGGGCCAGCGGGAGGCGCGGGGCAAGTTCCCTTAAGTAATTGAGACGACGGGAAATGAAATTTCGCCGGTGCGGCGAACGTGTGTTCGGCGTCGACTACTCTTCCCTTCCGGCTGCGCGCTGGCAACAGAAGTCGCGAGTCCGTGCGGCAGGAAAAGTAGTTGACGCCGGACACAGTCGGCCACATCGTGCCGGGTGACGCCTTCATCACGGCTGCCGGAGAAGGAGTGCGCGAACATGCGCTCGATCCGCAGAACGCCGAGGTACTCTGAAGGTACGAGGGGGATAACGGGATGATCGGAAAGACCAATTCCAGCCGCGGCTTTACTTTCCCCGGCACTTCGCTGACGGTGAATCGAATGGGGTACGGGGCGATGCAGCTTGCCGGGCGGGATGGCGACAAGCTGGTCTGGGGTCCGCCGCGCGATATTCCCGGTGCGATCGCGGTTCTGCGCGAGGCCGTGGCGTCGGGCGTGAACCACATCGATACCAGCGATTTCTACGGTCCCCATATAACCAATCAGATCATCAGACAGGCGCTGCACCCTTACCCGGACGATCTGGTCATCGTAACCAAAGTCGGCGCACGGCGCGGCGCCGACGGGTCCTGGCCTCACGCACGCTCCCGGCAGGAGATCATCGATGCGGTCCACGACAATTTGCGCAACCTGGGTCTCGATTCGCTCCAGGTGGTGAATCTGCGGATCGGCGGATTCACCGCTCCGGAGGACGAGCCGTTCGAAGAGCCACTCTCCGCGCTGGCTGAACTCAAGCAGCAGGGGTTGGTTCAGCATATCGGCCTGAGCACAGTCTCTCCGCGGCAACTGGGGGAGGCGCCGGCGATCACGGAGATTGTCTGCATTCAGAACTTCTACAACCTCGCCCAGCGTGGCGACGACGGCTTCATCTACGATTTGGCGGCCCAGGGCATCGCCTACGTGCCGTATTTCCCGCTGGGAGGCTTTTCCCCACTGCAGTCGGCAGCGCTCGATGCGGCGGCAGCATCGCTCGAGGCGACGCCAATGCAGGTGGCGCTGGCGTGGCTACTGCAGCGCGCCCCAAACATTCTTCTGATTCCCGGGACATCGTCGGTCAGTCATCTGCGCGCAAACCTTGCGGCCTCGACGCTGGAACTTCCGCCGGAGACGATCGCGGAGCTCGACCAGATCGGGCTGGCCCGGAAAACAGGCCAGGCGGACTGAAGGGCGCGCGATCGGGAGTCGCCTTACCGTGGGGAGTGCTCCGAGGGCGACGGTTGCAGGGTGAAGAGGCGGGCTGTGTTCTGGCCAGATGGCGCGCGAGCCGGGAGGAACCGGCGGACAGAAGAACGACTTATAGAGAGTAACTCGGCCCAGCTTCCTCGAAGGCCGGTTGTGACGACCTGGCGGAAGCCTGCTGGTGCGGGCTGCTATAAGCCACTATTACTGCGCCTACCGAGCTGATCTCGCGAAATGCGCAGTTGTGCTCCCGCCGAGCGAACCTTTTCCAATCCGAGCGACCCGAAAATGCTACACTTGCAGTCGGCCTCAAACATTGAATGAAGCGTATGTTGTGGCTCCGCGAATAGGTTTTACATGCGATTCCTGGAATTATCCTCTACCAAGTCACTGCCTCAGTGGCATATCGAGGAAGGGCTTGATGTCCGACTCGTGCCTCCGGAAGAGGACTCCGCGAAATCGGCCTCGATCGCGCGGCGATCCAGCCCGATCTACTCGCTCACAGACGGCGCGCCTGTTCCTGCCCTCAGAGACGGGACCTGGTTCATTCACCTGCTGGTGCCCGCCGACGCCTTTACGACCCTCGGGAAGATTTCCAGTCGAGCCTACCCTGGCCTAGAGGCTCAGACATGGTTTGGCATAGGACTGGCGAGCGTCATTATCTTTGTCCGGGAAGCCAAGCAGATCGCCGCGCTGTTGGCCGATCTGGCGCCCGAACTGGTCGCGCATGAAGAGTGGCGGATTCAACGAGGTCGCCTCACCCAGGCTCGCTTGGTCAAACACCCCCTCCCCGTTGGTGGAGATGACACGCTAGCCCTCCCGCTCCCCGGAGATCCGTTTCCATCCGACCTGAGAGGGATCGTTGAAGAGTTTGGGTGCTCATTCCGAGAGTTGTACCGGTGGGCCACGGTTTACAGTCCAGACGAGGTCGGTCCCTTGGGCCTACTTTTCCAGGAGGTGAGTAAACTGATTCTGGAACTCTTCTGGCTGCGCTCATGTGGAGGACATGATGTCCCCAAGGGCTTACGGGAGTTTGACTTATCGGATCCCCTGGTGTGCTCGCGCCTAGCCCAACAGCGGACGGATCGGATTGTTCAGATCAATTCGGCACTGTCGTATGTCATTTCGCAAGGTTGCTTCGGCGCTCCGCCCGTCCTCGCCGATTCGTGTCTGATTCGGCGGCATTCGCTGCTAGGAGTCGGACGCGCACATCGCGCTCTCGTGAACCAGGTGCGAGAGATCGAAACAGCACTGAACAGCCAGTCAATACCGGCAAGCGTCTACTTGAGGTGGCACTTGCTCGCTCCGTTGGCTGGCTTTGACTCGGCGAAGAAGGGGTTTGACAGCTCGACCTGGGGTAGCCAAGGGCTCCCGGACATTCTCCTTCCGAGTCCAGCAGACCCCCAGCCCATCAAACTCGTCTATTTCAGTGGACGCCTGGGTTTCAGGGAGTCGGAGTATTCGATCTCAGCCGCAATCCACACGTTGACTTCGGGCGACTCCCCCGAGTGGCATCTCTCGACCATGACACACGAAATACTCCACGGCCACGTACGGGACATCATTGATCCAGTGTTTGACCACGTGAGACCTGATGATCCGAAGAAGACCGATGAGTTTTGGGAGCACATCTTTGGCCGGTTTCGTACACATATGTTGGAAGGCTCCAAGGATGCCAAGCTCATAGACTCGGTTCGTGCGGTTCTCCTCGCGTACTGCTGCATGGTGCCCACGATGGGTTCGCTGACCCAACTACCCTCCAAGCCCACGCAGGGTGCCCGGGGCACCACCATTGGAGAACTTGTCGTCCCAGACCTGGCTTCTGTTTTGCGCCGGCGGCTGGAGGAAGAGAACCACAACATCAGCGAGATCATAGTTCATGTGTTGGACCTGTTCTACTTCTACGACGATGACTTCGAATCGTACAACCGAGCTGTATGGTCGTCTTGGAGGACTGTTCCGGCGGTTCTTCGCGATGTGCGACAGTACACCTTAAGAATGCTGCTGGCGCTAACCTCGTCGGACAGGGGAGACGATATCGAGCGTTTCGCCCGGGCCAGGAATCAACTTCGCGAAAGCGTCTCTCAACTGGACTCCGATCTCAAGGGCGACTCGGTTTTGAACGGCGTCATCAGGCAGCTTGACCTGACCGTCGAGCCTAACGTGACGCAACGGACGGCTGAGGCAAATCACCCACTATTCCAGCCGTTCTCTGCGGCTCTACGGATCGTCGATTTCGCCAAGAATTGCCTCGCGTCCGGAAAAGTGCGAGAGGCTCTCTTCCGCGAGGACTTCATCAGATCAGACACTGATGAGGCCGGATTGGAGTTCGAGTTCAGGGCGGGGGAGTTTTCGGATCGGCATGTCCACAGCGTGGCGGAATTCATCGCGTGGCGGGCCCGGTCGAATGCTGGCGGTTTGCCGGATGAGGCCGCTGCGGAGCGACGGGCGGCGTGGCTCTTCTTGGCCTGTGGTACACTTCCTGTCGTCATCGGTCAGCGTTTTGCCAATGCGGAGGGTGAAAAATGACCCGTGAGCCAATCCCTGGTCTCAGCGACCAGCGATATTTCCATGTGGCGCTTGTCTCTCCTCGACGTTCCGACTTCGGACCAGACTGGGTGTGGAATGCCCTACGCAAGGACTGCAAGGTGTCTTCTGGAAGGTATAAGCCAGAGGTCTTCGCGGACCTCGGTCTCGAGTTCAGGACCGCTCGCGCACCGGCTGTCTACGCGGGCTCCGGGTCGCGAGAGGCGCTCGCATTCGCGGACGGGGTAGCGGACTGCGCCTACGATGTGTTTGCGGGCTCGATCAAAGGGATTGTGATCTTCGGTACAGGTTATGCCGCACTGACCAGACTTCTGGTCGGGCGCCTGGTCAAGCGGGACCTGGCTTCTAAAGCTTGGTTTCTCATCCCAAAGATGCACGAACTTGTCGACTTCTGCCGCGCATCGCAAGCTCCGGACCTCCCCATGAAATTTACGATCACAGGATTCAGCGCATTCGTTCCAGGTGTAAAGAACCTCAAGCTGATCCGTCTGGGTGGTCCAGACGTTTTCAATAGCGGGCTGGTTGAGCCGATCGAGCGCTGGCTGAGGACGAGGGGTCGCAACGACAGCGAAGAGATCGCACTCAAGGACCGGCCGGTGCATTCGCTGCAGTATCAAGCGGTCAGATTGAAGGCGATGGGAACCCTTTCGGGCTCAACGGTATCCTTGAGCCTCGCCGCCAGCGGAGGCTGTAAGATGTGGCTGAGAAAGAACGCAATGAACCTGCAGGGGTTCGCGACCGCACTGTCCACCCTTAAGGACCTCGGCGAATTCGAGACGACGACTGCGGTGCCCGACTGGTCTGAGGATGCCGGGGTTTAGCCGGCCTTCCAAATAGAAGGCCCCAAGGCAAGGTAGAACAGCACATGCCACTTCTCGAACGTCTAGCGTATCCACCCACTGCCATCAAGCACCTAGGTGGCCGCCTATTCGACGGTTCACTATCTCTGCTGCTTGGAGCTGGCGTAAGCAAGCCCCTGGGCTTACCGACCTTCCCGGAGCTTATAGACCTCGGCCTCGCCAACGTTGGAGAGCCCCCTTTTGCCGGGAGTGATCCGGAACTGGGGGCGACTCGACTGGAGGCCGCCTGCAAGAAGAGCTCCCGGGACATCAGGGAAGTTATCACGACTTGCCTCTACCCGGGCCGAGGACTGCCGGCATCCGCCCTCATGGGGAGCCCGAGAATGGGCGCTCTCGGCGCGATGCTGATGGGATCGAGACGTGGGCACGTTGACACCGTCTTGACGCTCAACTTCGATTCTGTGTTGGAAGAGTATCTATTGTTACACGGGTACGTCGCGAACATCGTCACGGAACTCCCGGCTCTGACCGGCGGAGAAGATGTGACGGTCTTTCATCTGCACGGGTACCTGCCGTCCGAGACGGGCCCTGGAAGACGCTCCAAGGACATTACCCTCACGAAGCAATCCGTTCTCAAAATGGTGGGCGAGCTCAACCACCCGTGGCGAATCATTCTTAGGCAAATGGTTCGCTCGAAGGTTCTGCTCCTTCTGGGCATCTCTTCAGAGACGACGATAGGGAGCGCGCTCGGATCGATTCTGACCTCCGAGGCTAACGACATCTCTGGCGATCGCGCTTCTGCGTTCTGGCTCGGCACTGAGACTCCGAGCGATGAATCGCGTGCGGTGCTCCTAGACGCGAACGTCGTCCCAGTCACGCTTGGTTCGTTCGAGGAGATCGACGATTTTTTGCTGGCGGTCTGCCGCGACGCCGCGAGCCACATTCCATGTGCTACAGTATAGGGAGGATACGGGCTTTACCCCCCTTGATCGCGATTGACATCTCTGATATTATTGGCAGCTAATCATGGCACACCATCGCAATTTTCGTCAGGCAAGCCGTCGGTTCGAGATGATGGTGCACGACGGTGTCCCGGAGAGTCCCCAGCCAATGTATCAGGAAAACACTTACGGGAACACTCCGTCGCGTCACACCGGGCAAGCCTCTGATGCACCCGGGACGCGGTCCCCAGGCGGTATTGTAGCCGCAGTGTTCGTGCTGCGCGATGACAGGATTGTCTCGGAGTCTCCCTCAGACTCTGGGGAGCCAACCACCTAGGCGTTTTCGAGCGAGCAGCAGCAGCCCAAAGAAGTGTGGGGCGATCCGGGCCCCAGAGCACCTATAAGCTCGGCTCCCGACGCTGAGCGTGATCCGGCTCCCGCGAAGCGCCTTGCTGCGAATACCTACGCGACCAATGAGACTCCCAGAAGTCCCCTTCTGGGAAGCCTGCTGCATCAGAAGCGACAAACGCCCTTCAGACCGGCCAGCGCTCAGGTCAGCGCTCAGGTCTGTCGAGCGGCGCGCAAACGGTCTACAATGGGACGCGGGGACACCTTCGTTGCCACGTCAATTCGATGTCGTTCTTGAGCGCGATTCGGAGGGCGACTACGTAGCCTCTGTTCCGCAGATCCCGGGATGCCATACGCAGGCACGGTCCCTCGACGAGGTAACGCAACGCATTCGCGAAGCCATCGAACTCTGCCTGGACGTCGCGGGCGCGCCACCGGCGGACCTGGAGTTCATTGGCATCCAGCGAGTGACCATCGCGGCATGAGCCGGACTCCCCGCGTCACCGGTCTCGCCCTCATTACTGCCCTGGGGAAGGCCGGCTTCTCCGTGGTCCGCATCAGAGGTAGCCATCATTTGCTCCGCCACAAAGAATCGGCAGCCCGGAACTTCGATGCGTCAAGCGGCTTGCTTCCGACGAAGCTGGGGCGTCCGCTCCCTTGCGGTCGCGGCTCGGTAACGCTCACCTGCCCCGAGCCACAGAGTCGTCGGTCCGTTTGATACGATGGTTAGTCCACTTCCTGGAAGGAGAGATTCCAAATGTTACTATCCATGCGGCAGGTCCTCGATGAGGCTGCCAAGGGCGGTTACGGTGTTGGCGCGTTCAACGTCAACAACCTGGAGCAGATTCAGGCCATCATGGAGGCGGCGCGCGCCACCAAGTCGCCGGTCATCATCCAGGCAAGCCGCGGAGCGCGGGCGTATGCCAACGACCGTTTCCTCTATCACATCATGATCGCGGCCACCGAGATCTATCCCGAGATCCCGACGGTGCTGCACCTGGACCACGGCAACGGCTTCGATACCTGCAAGTCGGCCATCGACACGGGCTTCACCAGCGTCATGATGGATGGCTCGCTGATGCCGGACGGCAAGACGCCGTCCACCTTCGAGTACAACGTCGATGTGACGCGCAAGGTGGTCGAAGCGGCGCACGCCAAGGGCGTGACGGTGGAAGGCGAGATCGGCGTGCTGGGCGGAATTGAAGACGGCCACGGCGCCGGCGGCACCGGCCTGGAGCATGTCACCGATCCCGAGCAGGCCGCCAAGTTCGTCGAGGCGACGGGCGTGGATGCCCTGGCCATCGCCATCGGCACCAGCCACGGCGCGTACAAGTTCTCGCGCAAGCCCGACGGCGCGGTTCTGAAGATGGACCGCCTGATCGAGATCCACAACCGGCTGCCCAAGGTGCACCTGGTGATGCACGGCTCCTCCAGCGTCCCGCAGGACCTGCAGGACATCATCAATAAGTACGGCGGCAACCTGCGGCCGACCTGGGGCGTTCCGGTCGAAGAGATTCAGCTCGGCATCCGCAACGGCGTGCGCAAGATCAACGTGGACACGGACAACCGGCTGGCCATCACGGGCGCCATCCGCAAGGTGTTCGCCGAGACGCCCGAGAAGTTCGACCCGCGCGACTACATGAAGCCCGCCCGCGAGGCGATGCAGAAGGTTGTGGCGCTGCGCATGACGCAGTTCGGCCAGGCCGGCCACGCCGGCGACTACGAAGCGCTGCCGCTGGCCGCCATGGCAGAGCGCTACGCCGCCCAGCCGGTAGTGTAGAAACAACAGTGGATGGTCGATGGCAGACTATCGGCTATCGACCATCGACCTTTCTGTCGCGGCTAATGGTTTCCTCGAGCGGACCGATCTGGTATACGTAGAGGGTCGTGCCGTTCGAAAGCTGAGAACTGATGGCTGTCCTCGTCACCCCAAGCCGCGGTGAGTATTCCGTGCTTGAAGTCTGCCTTCCCGGGACCCGGCCGGAGCCCTACGGTATCGTCCTGGTCGATCCCGCTTCGGACCGCGTCTGGCAGCGTGCGCGCTCCGTTCCGGCGGGCGCCGTTTCAGCGGGTGAAGACTCCGACCTGTTCGAGTTGCTGCCCGCGGACCTCGAAGCCAAGGCGCGCGAACTGGGCGGCCAGGCGCTGATGGCGCTGTTCGAGGACTCGCTCTCCAACACCATCCGCATCACGGACCGCCGCGGCGTGCTGGTGCGCGATTTCGAAACCGCGGCCGCCCGGCTCTTCGCCGAGCATGTCGAAGGGGCCGTCCCCGCACGGCGGCGCGGCGAAATTCCCGTCTATTCCCTGCGCGCCGCGGCGGGACGCTTCGGCGAGGATATGGAAGTGGAGACCGAAGACCAGGTCGCGGCGCCCCCCGGAGTGCGCCCCGGGCCCGACGTCTACGCCGTTCACATCGTCGGGCATTCCATGGAGCCCGACATTCCCGACGGCACGGTGGCAGTCTTCCGCTACTCGCCCGCCGGGTCGCGCCAGGGGAAACGGGTGTTGGTCTGGCGCCACGGAGCATCGGCCGGCGGCGGCGAGTTCACCATCAAGGTCTACGAGAGCGCGAAAACCGTCACCGAAGAAGGCTGGCAGCACACCCGCATCCGTTTGAAGCCCCTGAACCCGGAATACCCCGTGCTCGAGCTCGAGGACGAATCCGAGTACCGCGTTCTAGGCGAGCTCGCCGGGCTGCTCGCCATCGATGAACTCTGACGAAAGCCGCTCGTCGCTCGTCGCAACGGGGGGCTTCGCCACCAGGAGCCGTCACGGTGCGAAGCAGGGAAAGGCCGATTGGATCGACGAGCGACGGGCGACGGGCGCTCAGCTCACCGCCCCATCGGCTTCACCGTGTCGGCAGCCATCCGCAGGGCGAGGTCCGTCATGGTGCTGGAGAACGTGCACTCCGGATCAAGAAACACGATCGGCATCCCGGCTGCGCTCGCCTTGGTGCATAGCTCCACCGCCGGCGGGATCACGCCGATTATGGGGCAGCTCATTTGCGACGCGATTTCGGGCATCGGCGTTGGCGTGTATGCCAGCGCACGGGTGTCCACGATCGCGCCCGTGATCTGCTCGCTGATCCCCCAGGAATGCAGCACCGGCAGCAACAGCTTTGCCGCATAGGCGCTCATCGCGTCCCGTTCCAGCACCAGGGAGACGAAGGTGCACTGGCGGATAGCCGCCTGTGCCATGGGGAATGCGGGCGAGGGCAGGTCCACCAGCGTGCAGTCCGCCAGTTGAGATGCGGCACGGAGCACCGCGGCGGCCGCCAGCGGGTCCATATCCCGGAACTCGTCCGGCTTTTGGGGGCCGAACAACACCCGCAGTCCGTGCGGGAACGTGCACAGCCTCTTGGCGACCTCCGCCGCGTCGATTCTGTCCGCGCCCATCGAAGCCAGGGAGCTCAGGTTGGCGGCCGGGCTGTGTTTCAACTGAAAAGAGAACAGTCCCAGGTCCGGCTTCAACTCCACGGCGATGGTGCTTTTGCCCGCGCGGGCCAATGCGGCGGCGAGATTGAGCACCACGGTGGTCGTTCCGGCGCCGCCCTTGACGCCCACGAATCCCAGAATCTTCGCGCGCCCGGCGGCGAGGCCACTCTCCCGGCTCTGGCTGCGGGCGCGCTCCACCGCATAGCGGACGCGCCGCGTCAGTGCGTTCTCGTCGAATTCGCCTTCGATCAGATACTCGTCGGCGCCTTCCCGGAGGGCGCCCAGAGCAAGCTCTTCGTTCTGGGCGGACGTCAGCACAATTAGTGCGGCCTTCGCCCGGCGATCCCGCACCTGGGTGAAGGGAACTATGCCGGCGCCTCCGGGCAGATCCAGATCCAGAAGGATGGCATCGTAGGCCGATCCCGCCAGGCTGGCCAGGCCTTTCTCCACGCTATCCACGCACTCCACCCGCATCGATCCGGACTCCACCCGCGCCAGCGTCTGCAGCACCAGCAGCGATATGTCCGGGCGGTCTTCAATCAGTAGAACGGTCAATGGGTCGGCCATGCGTGCGTCTCCTCAGCTGCTCAAAAAAGTCCGGAAAGACAATCGGGGCCACGGATAAACACGGATGAAATGCTCGTGCAGTGCGTCGCAAATTTCGAGCAGTATGACTGGCAGAAGACCAGCCGTGGGACAGGCACGAATTGCGCAAGTGCGGCGAAATTCGAGCCAGTCCCGGGTCCGCCGCCAATTCCGACGAGCTCCGGAATTTACGGCGCACTACACTCGTTTCCCATCCGTGTTCATCCGTGTTCATCCGTGGCCAGTAATGTTCCCGTCCCGCGCAAAGCCCTCGGGCGTTCGCACAATGCTCAGAAACAGTCCCAGGCGGTGGATCATTTCCGAGAACTGCTCGTAATCCACCGGCTTGGTGACATACGCGTTGCAGCCCAGATCGTAACACCGCTTGATCTCAGCGGAGTCGTCCGTGGTGGTCAGGACCACCACCGGGATGGACCGCGTGCGCTCGTGCGCCTTCAGGCGCTGCAAAACCTGATACCCGCTCAGCCCCGGCATGTTGAGGTCCAGAAGCACCACCGTGCCCGCGCCGTCGGCGGCCTTCCCGTTGGCCAACAGATAGTCCAGAACCTGTTGCCCGTCCGCGATCTTCACGATCTCGCAGGTCACGCTGGAACGGCGTAGGTTCTTCTCGATCAGGCGGGCGTGGCCCGGATCGTCTTCCACCACCAGCAGGGTGAGAGTTTGCGCTTCCGGCATGCCCCTCCTCACTGCGCCGCAGGCAGGACGAAGCGGATCGTCGTCCCCACATCCGGCTGCGACTGGCACTCGATTTTGCCGCCCAGCCGGTGCAGCAGGGCGCGCACATACGCCAACCCCATTCCCTCCCCCGGAACATCCTGCGGGCCGGCCCTGCGGAACGGCGCGAACACTTTGTCCATATCCTCTTCCGCGATCCCGCGGCCGTTGTCCCTCACTTCAAACGCTACCCCTTCGGCCGTCTCCTCCGCCACCACTTCGATTTGTCCCGGCCGCTGCGGGTCCAGGTATTTCACCGCATTGTCCAGCAGATTCCCGAAGATCTGCTCCATCGCCGTCCGGTCGCTCGAGATGCGCGGCAGCGGGCCGATCTTCAGCTCCACCTTGTGGCTTTCGATCTGGTGCGCCAGGGCGCGCAGCGTCTCGTCGAGCAGCTGCCGCGTGTCCAGTTCCTCCATGTGGAACTCGCGGTAGCCCACCCGCGACAGCCGCAGCAGGGCGCCGATGAGGTGGTCCATGCGCGTCACCGAACTCTCGATGAAGCCCAGCGCCTCCGGTACCGCCTCCTCGAGCGCTTGCGCCGTCGCGCTGCGCTCGGGTTCATCCAGATTGTCCAGCACCGATTCCACCGGCCTCCGCACCGCCTCCAAAGAGCGGCGCAACTCCCCGGAGAAGCCCCGCAGACTGAGCAGCGGAGCCCGCAGGTCGTGCGAAACGATATACGTGAAGCGCTTCAATTCCTCGTTCGTCTCGGCCAACTGCTCGCTGTAGCGCTGGATCTTCTCGTCGGCGCGCTTGCGGTCGGTGATATCCTCGTACGCTCCCAGCACGCCGATGACGCCTCCGCGAGGTCCGAACAACGGCGTCTTGCTGGTGCGCAGCCAGCGCTGCGATCCATCGGACCCGATCATGGCCTCTTCGTAGCCGATCCGGGCCTTGCCGCTCTCGATCACCTTCCGGTCGTCGGCGACGTAAACATCCGCGGTTGCCCGCCAGTCCAGCTCGTAGTCGGTCTTGCCGACGATGGCCGCCGGCGCCGGGATGCCCGCATCGCTGGCGCATGCCTGGTTGCAGCCCAGGTAGCGCCCGTCCCGGTCTTTCCAGAACACGCGCTCGGGAATGTTGTCCAGAACCAACTGCAGCATCTGGCGGGATTCGCGAAGGTCCGCGGTCTGCAGCCGCACCCGGCGGCGCAGCACCACGATCCAGACCAGCGCCAGCACGGCCACGGCGCATACCAGCCCCAGCACCCGGAAGGCCCGCGACGGACTCCACCAGGGCGCCGGCTGGAGCGTCGCAATGTCCGCCGGCGACCGCAACAGAATCGAAAACGACCGCGGCAGGACGGCCTGCTGCGATTCGTAGGTATCCACCGAGGCGATCCCCGTCAACCGCAGGAGGCTGCCTTTCTCGAGCGCCGGCAGTTGCTGCTCGTCCAGGCGTGCCTCGAAGAGCCGGTCTCCAGCCTGCAGCACCAGCGTCTTGTTTCCCTTGCCCGGCGCCTGGTCCACCAGCACCGCGTCGATACGGATGAGTTCGGCGTCGTAGCCGTCATCCAGAATGTCGCTGGCAGTCACCAGCATCGGCTCGCGCGGCCCCGCCCTGCCGAGCTTGCGAATCTCGGCATCCCGCAGCACCGGATTGAACAGCCCCGGGACGGCCACCGGCAGCCCGATGACTTCCACCCAATCGCCGACCTGAAGATCAGACTGCGGGTGATTCTGCACCAGCACGCCCCCCGTGGCATCGCCGACATAGGTGGGTCCGCCGGGATGGGCCAGCGTCACCACGCCGCGGATCCGGCAGCGCTCCCCGAAGCGGAGGGTGGAGGAGAACTGCAGAAGCTGCTCGATGGCCCGCAGGGGCGGAGCGGCCGGAGCTCCGTTGCCTTCGACGCGAATCAGGCTGGCATCGGGCACGAACAGGTGCATGCCCAGAATCTGGCGCTTGAAGTTGAACAAGGAGCCGCACACGCCATCGACACGGATGTGCGAGTCCAGGAGGGAATCGGGCAATTTCGTGGAGCCGTAAACGTACATCACAAAATGGTGCGCGCCCCAGTTGACGCCCAGCGTGTGCAATCCGCTTTCCTCCTGGATCGAGTGGACCACGCCCTCCGCCTCGACCCAGGTGCTATCGGCGATCCCCGTGAAGATCTGCTCCATCTCGATGCGGGCCGGATGGGGAAACGGCTGGCGGCCCATGGCGTGTATGGCCGTCACCACCACCACCGGCGCGAAGTTGCCGGGGCGGCTGCGGCCTTCCACCTCCACCAGGTCCCCGGCCTTGACCGTGGGTTGGGACTCGCGGCTGAAGACCAGGTAGATTCCCGCAGTCGAGTCCTGCACGAACGTGTTGCCGGCCACGGGATTGTGGTACGTCACGACCCCGCGCAGCCGGATCGGATAGCCCAGCCTGGCTTGATCCTCCGAAAGCAGCTTCACCTGCGCCACCGTCGTCAGCACGGGCAGGGGCGACGCGGTGGGGCGCGCCTCGGTCCAATCCGAAACCGTGGCCTCCGTAAGAACCGGCGCGCCACGTTCCTCGCCCACAAACCCCAGGACCGAAAACGGTCCTCCGGGCAGGATGTCTTCGGATCGGCCAGGCCGCAACAGCACGGCTCCCGTGGAATCCCGAAGGACCAGATCACCTCCGTCCAGCGCGATCATGCCACGCAGGCGGACGCGGTGCTCCG
Organism: Bryobacterales bacterium; assembly: GCA_963841635.1. Lineage (GTDB taxonomy): Bacteria > Acidobacteriota > Terriglobia > Bryobacterales > Bryobacteraceae > DASWZN01. Next base: position 2,525,547 of record CAWJDO010000002.1, on the reverse strand, counting down.
GCGGGTGTCCGTTCCCCGCCGCGAGCAGGGATCCGGCGGTCAGCAGCGGAACGTCAACCGGGGCGGACGCCGGCTTCACCACCGCGACCTCGCTCATCGACCTGGCCCACAACTTCACGCCGATCGGAGCGCCGGTGGCATCGAAGCTGGTGCCCAGCACGCCTCGCACTCGGACCATGGCGTCCGGCAGCGAGCGGTAATCCGCGAACGACAGATCTCTCACGCCCACTTTGACGTCGCGGCCGAGTGTGCGAACCACCAGCGCCACTCTGCCCGCGTGGTCGATGGCGGCGGATCTCACCAGGCCTTCGATCTCGACGTAGCGGTACTGTAGCCTCCCCGAAACCAGGTCGCGCTCGGCGGGCTGCACCGGTGCCGGCAGCGGGTTGGCTCCCCCCAACATGGTGATGCTCCGACAGGCCACGGCTGGACTCAAGCCGCCGTCTACAACCACTCCCGTAAGGTCCACGGCGCGTCCGGGTTCGAGCGGCAGGTTGGCCAGGGGCGCGCCCTCCACTCGGACCGCTCCCGTGGCGTCCTGCATGATCAGCAGCAGGACCGCGGTATCGGAGAAGGTCACGGTTCCCCGCAAATGAACCGTGATCTGCCCGGCTGCTGCCTCCGGGCTAAGTTCGCGTATCTGGCCCACCGTGGTCAGCGGGGTGTTGGGAACACCGGCGGACGGCCGCGAGCAGCCGCTCGAGACTACCCACGCCAGTACCAGGCAGATTGCCAGAGACCGGCATCGTCCCGCCAGCGCGGGAATATCCAACGCGGTGCGAACAAAGGTGTTACCCTGAGCGCTCATTTCCCTGTTCCGGGCCAGATGTTAGGATACACCTGCACGGGCGACTTTCCAAGAATGTGAGCTGTAATGGCTCAAAGGCGCTACATTGGCGCCGTTTTTCGTCTTGCGGGCTCCGGGAGGCTATCCGGCTTGCCGAAAACCCCCTAACCAACTGTAAGTGGGCCCTTTAGTAAAATCGCGAGGTTTCCCGAGCGTTGTTCCAAGATACAACGCGGACTCTTTTTCTTGTTCGGAAAGGTTGTGGGGCGGCACGAGAAATTTTGGGGTGATTCGCCGCGAAACTCTCCGTAGCGCGCCTAGTACTACGCGGGCCCGAGCACCGGCACGCGGGCCCGAGCACCGAACCGCGCGTGTAAGCAAGCGGATCCGTGCATTTTAGCGGGCCCAAGCACCACAGAACGCGCCAGAACGCGACAGAACGCGCCCCCAAGGTGCGCCGCCCCGGAAAGCGGGCTAAAATGAACGGTTCATGCTGGCCGGAGGCCGGCGGCACATGCTCTCGGCAATCCGCGCAATCCTGATCCTCGACCCGCTGATTCTCCTCTCCACCGCGCTCATGGGGACCATTTCCGCGCTGGTTTCGTTTTTCGACTCCACCGGCCGCACCCAGCATCGCGTGGCCAGAGCCTGGGCGCACATGCTGGTCTGGTTCTCCGGCGCGCGGGTTCGGGTCGAAGGACTCGATCACCTGGTTCCCGGCTCGAGCTACGTCATCGTGGCAAACCATCTCAGTTTTATGGATATTCCGGTGATTCTGGCCTACCTGCCCGTCGAGATCCGGTTCCTGGCGAAAAGAAGCCTGTTCAAGGCGCCCTTCATCGGTTATCACCTGCGCCGGGCGGGGCATCTTCCGGTGGAGCGGGAAGACGTAAGGGCCTCCTTGAAGACCATGGCGGATGCCGCAGAAATGATCCGGACTAGAGGAATTTCAGTCCTGATTTTCCCGGAAGGCGGGCGCTCGCCGCAGGAGATGCGCGAATTCAGGGAGGGCGCCGCCTATATCGCCATCAAGGCCGGCGCGCCCGTTGTGCCAGTAGGATTGGACGGCACCCGTCAACTCCTGCCCATGGGTTCGATCCACGTGAAGCCCAGCGAAGTGGTGTTGCGCATCGGGCCGCCGGTCCCAACCGGCGCGCTGCACATCCGCGACCGCCACGCGCTTACAGAACAACTGCAGCAGAAAGTGGTTGCTCTCGCTGGCGCCGCCGCTTACCGTTGACGTGGCTGCTACACTTGATGCGATGAACGTATGGTGGGTTGTCGGGATCTTCGTGGTTCTCCTGCTCGTGAGCCGCCTGGGCGGTGGCTGAAGCAACTCCCCCTCCGGCCGTGGGCCGGGCAACTGCTGAGCGGGGCAGGACTCCAGTCCTGCAGCGGGTCTCCAGACCCGCCTCCGTGCAACTAGCCAAACCTCTGTGGCGCAGGCACTCCTGCCTGCCGCCTCGACACTCATGTCGAGGCTCCGGTTGTCCCATCCCTCTACGCCTGGACGATAGCCGGCGCCGTCGTTTGAGCCTGTCTCGTCTCCCCGCGCAGCCACGTCTGCAGGCGCTCCATGTAAAGGTAGATTACCGGCGTGATGTAGAGCGTCAGCAGCTGCGAGACCACCAGGCCGCCCACCACCGCCAAACCCAGTGGCTGGCGTGCGTCCCCGCCTTCGCCGTAACCGAGAGCGATCGGCAGAGTGCCGAGCAGCGCCGACATCGTGGTCATCATGATGGGCCGGAAACGCAAAGTGCAGCCCTGGTAGATCGCGTCGAACGGCTTCTTGCCGTCCACGCGCTGCGCCTCCAGCGCGAAGTCGATCATCATGATCGCGTTCTTCTTCACCACGCCCAACAGCATGATGAGGCCGACGAAGGCAAACAGGTCCAGCTCACGGTGGAACAGCCGTAGCGTCAATAGAGCGCCGAACACGGCCGACGGCAGTCCGGAAAGAATCGTGATGGGATGGATGAAGCTCTCATACAAGACTCCCAGCACGATGTAGATCACCAGGACGGCCACGATCAGCAACACCGACATGCCCTGGAACGAGTTCTGGAACTCCTTCACGGTTCCCTGGAAATTGGCGGTGATGCTGGCCGGCATGCGAAGTTCGCGAATGGCATCGTCCACGTTCTGGGCCGCCTGGCCCAGCGAGAAACCGGGCTTCAGGTTGAACGACACATTCACCGCCGGAAGCTGCCCGAAATGCTGAACCGTCAGCGGACCCACGGCGGGCGTGAAGCTCACTACTTCGTCCATGGGAATCAGCGAGCCCTGCGAAGAGCGGATGTAGAGCTTCGAGAGCGCCTCCGGGCTGCGTTGGTACTGGGGTGCAACCTCCATGAGTACCGCGTACTCGTTGGCCGGAGTGAAAATAGTCGAAACCTGCCGGCTGCCGTAGGCGCTGTAGAGCGCGTCCTGGATTTGCTCGGGGCTTACCCCCAGCGATCGCGCGCGGTCGCGGTCGATCGTCGCCATCACTTGCGGGCTGGCAATCTGCAGGTCCGAGTTCACGTCCACGAACCCGGGCAGCGTGCGCATCTTCGCGATCAGGCGCGGCACCCAGGGATAGATCTCGTGCAGGTTCGCGCTCTGGAGCGTCATTTGGTAGACGCTGATGGAATTCTGTCCGCTCACCGTAATGGGCGGCGGATTCTGCATGAAGGTCATCACCCCCGGCACCGTGGCCACCTTCGGCCGCAGCTCCGCGATGGTCTGGTCCACCGAGAGCGCCCGCTGATTGCGCGGTTTCAACCGCACGAAGAAGAAGCCCTGGTTGCCGCCGCCGACAAACGCGCCCCCGTCGCGCACGTTGGGGTCCGCCATCACGATATCGGCCACGGCCATGTGGTGCTTGGCCATCGATTCGAAAGAGATGTCCTGCCCGGCCAAGGTCACCCCGAACATAAAGCCGCTGTCCTGGCTGGGGATGAAGCCGGTAGGCATGCCAAAGAACAGGTACACCGTTCCCACCAGCAGACCCACGGCAGCCAGCAGCGTAATGAACTGGTGGCGCAGCACGCCACGCAGAGTCACATCGTAGGCCCGCGCCAGGCCGTTGAACCCTCTTTCGAGGACGTGGTAGACCACGCCGTGCCGCGCGTCGCGGCTGATCCCCAGGAACCGGCTGCCCAGCATGGGCGTCAGGCTCAGCGAGACGAAACCCGAAATCAGAATGGCGATCGTGATGGTCACCGAAAACTCGTGCAGCAGCCGGCCCACGATGCCGCCCATGAACAGGACCGGGATGAACACCGCCACCAGCGAAATGGTCATCGAAAGGATAGTGAAGCCGATCTCTCGTGACGCCAGCAGCGCCGCCTCCATGCGCGTTTTGCCCATCTCCATGTAGCGCACGATGTTCTCGAGCATGACAATGGCATCGTCCACCACGAACCCCACCGAGAGCGTCAGCGCCATCAGCGAAAGGTTGTTGAGGCTGTAGCCGAGCAGATACATCGCGGCGAAAGTGCCGATGATCGAGAGCGGCACCGCCGCGCCCGGAATCAACGTAGCGGAAAGATTGCGCAGGAACAGGAAAATGACCATCACCACCAGGCAGACGGTCAGGATCAATGTGAACTCGACGTCGTGAATTGAACCGCGAATGGATTCCGAGGCGTCGAAAGCGATATCGAGTTTTACCGCCGGCGGCATTTCGTGGGCGAATTGCGGCAGCAGCCGCTTGATGTTATCCACCACCTCGACGGTATTGGTGCCTGGCTGGCGCTGTATCGCGAGAATCACGCCGCGTCCGCTGCCGAACCACGCGTAGGTCTTGTCGTTCTCCACGCTGTCCAGCACCTTGCCGAGTTGTTCCAGGCGCACCGGCGTGCCATTGCGCCACGCCACCACGATGGGGCGATAGGCGGCGGCGTCCATCAACTGCCCGCTCGATTCCACGGTGAACGCCTGTTTGTGGCCGTAGAGTTTGCCGGTAGGCAGGTTGACATTGCTCGACGAAATGGCGCGCTGCACGTCGTCGATTCCAATGTTACGAGCCGCCAGCGCATCGGGATCGAGCTGCACGCGCACGGCATACTTCTGGCTGCCGTAAACGATCACGCGCGAGACGCCGCTCACCATCGAGATGCGCTGCGACAGCATGGTCTCGGCGTACTCGTCCACGGTGTAAAGCGGCAGCGTGGTGGAATTCAGAGAGAGGTAGAGGACCGGCTGCTCGGCCGGGTTGGCCTTCTGATAGGAGGGCGGGCGCGGCATGTTGGGCGGCAGCCGCCCGCCCGCGCTGGCGATGGCGGCCTGGATGTCCTGCGCCGCGGCATCGATGTTCCGGCTGAGCGTGAACTGCACCGTGATGTCCGTCTCGCCCTGGGAGTTGGTCGAACTCATCTGCTGCACGCCCGCGATGGTGGAGAACTGGCGCTCGAGCGGCGTGGCAACGGAGGACGCCATGGTCTCGGGACTGGCCCCCGGCAATACGGCGGTGACCGAGATGGTGGGGTAGTCCACGCTGGGCAGAGCGGCCACCGGAAGCGCCCGGAAGCCCACGATCCCGAACAGCAGGATCGCGAACATAATCAGGGCCGTCATGACCGGCCGCTCAATGAAAATGCGCGAGAGATTCATAAGCTAACTCCGTGGGGCAGGACTCCAGTCCTGCAGCGGGTCTCCAGACCCGCCTCCGTGCAAGTATCGAGTAGCGTGCGTTGCAGCGTGCCCCACCTACAGCTCCCGTGAGTCGATCTTGCCGGCCGGAACGGCCTGTATGCGCGCTCCGGGAAAGAGGCGAAGCTGGCCGTCGGTGACCACCGTCTCGCCCGGCGCGACGCCCTTCTCGAGTACGATTTTGCCGCCCACGGTGCGGCCCGCCGATACCATCCGCGGCTCCACCGTCTGGTTTTTCTTGACCACGTAGACGAACTGCCCTTTCTGGCCCGCCTGCACCGCCTCGGCCGGCACCACGGTCGCCTCCTTGGAGTCCAGGCGGAGCACGACGTCCACGAACTGGCCTGGCCACAGCAGCCTGTCGCCATTGCCGAAAACGGCTTTCAGCTTGATCGTGCCCGTCGTCGGATCCACGGTGTTGTCGATCACCGCCAGCGAGCCTGTGACCTTCTTGGCGGAATCGCCCTTGAGCGACACCTCGACCGCCAGCTTCGAGCCGGCGCTGCGGGCCCGGATCTCGCCCAGGTGCTGCTCGGGAACGCCGAACGACACGAAGATCGGCTCGATCTGGTTGATCACCACGAGCGTCGTGTCCCCGTTGGCCTTGACGTAGTTGCCGGCGTGCACCAGAACGTTGCCCGCCCGTCCCGTGATCGGCGAGTGGATCTCGCAGTAGGAGAGATCCAGCTTGGCCCGATCGACCAAGGCGCGGTCGCTCTCGAGCGATGCACGGGCGCTTTCGATGGCAGCCTGATCGGAGTGCACCGACTCCCCTTGCGCCTCGAAGGTGGCCCTCACCTGGTCGTACTGGCTCTGCGCGGTGATGCCTTGCTTGAGAAGCTCCGCATACCGCTTCGCATCGGCCTCGGCGGTCCTCAACTGGGCCTCGTCGCGGCCGACGTTGGCCTGGGCCTGTTGAAGCAGCGCCTGGTCCTTGGACACGGCCGCTTCCGCCTGCCGCAGGGCCTCCTGGTAGGGGCGCGGGTCGATCTGGAAGAGCAGGTCTCCCCGTTGAATCAGGCCGCCCTCCGTGAAACGGACGCCGACCAGGTCGCCCGCCACCTGGGACTTAATCTGCACGGTGCGGAAGGGCTCAACCGTCCCGACGGCCCGAACCTCGACCGGAAGCACCTCGCGAACCGCCGCCACGACGCTCACGGGCGTCGCGGGCGGGCCGCCTGGACCCGCCGCCGGCTGGGCCGCTTTCTCGTCCCCGCAGCCCGCCAGCATCACGGCCATCAGAACTACCAGAGCGAATCGCACCGTACCTCCTTCACCCTCAACCAGATCCCTGCGCAAGAACGCAGTTCCCAGTGTAGCCCGATCAGCCCCCATCCCCCACCCGGCACCGAACCGCGCGCGTAAGCAAGCGGATCAGTCTGTAAAGTTTTGTCAATTGTGAGACGGACCCGTACCGACACGGGTTGCGATCCCTTCCAATGTATACAGACGGAGGTCGGTCAAAGTTCCATGAGAATGCGAAACGCAGTCATTACCGCCGCGCTGAGCGGTCCGTTGCTTCTGCTCGCGGGCGATTCCTGGCGCGACAAAGACCCTGCCCAGTGGAGCAGCGACGAGGTCAGCCAGGTGCTGACCAATTCTCCCTGGGCCAAGCAGGTGACCACCAGCGCCAGCCAGGAGGGCGACCGGTCCCAAGGCGGCGGTAGCGGCCGCGGAGGCGGCTGGGGCGGTGGCGGTGGCGGCATGGGCGGCGGCGGCATGGGTGGCGGTGGAGGAATGGGCGGCGGAGGCTGGGGTGGTAGCGGCGGCATGGGCGGCGGCGGTGGCATGGGAGGAGGCGGCTGGGGCGGCCGCGGCGGTGGGGGCGGTGGCAGGAGCCGCGGAGGTCAGCCTGCGGAGAACATCAAGGTGACCGTCCGCTGGGAAAGCGCTGCGCCGGTCCATGCCGCCGAACTCAAGAGCGAGGTGTCGGATGCCTCCAAGTTCGCGGAATGGTCCAAGGACTACTACGTGGTCACCGTGAGCGGGCTGCCGCAATGGGGACAACACCGCGGGGGCGCCGACAGCGATCAGGACCAGCAGCCGGACCCCGAACGCGTGAAAGAGATGCAGGACCGCATGAAGGACCGCATGAAGCAGAGCACCTCCCTCAAGCTCAAGAACCGGACCATCGTGCCGGAACGGGTGGAGATGCTCGATTCCCCGGGCGGCCACACGCTCGCGTTTCTATTCCCCCGCACCTCGAACATTCTGGCGGACGACAAGGAAGTGACCTTCGCGACATCCATGGGACGCCGCGAGATCCACTCCAAATTCACCCTGAAAGAAATGCAGTTCAAGGACAAGCTGGAACTGTGAGGCGGCCTGCGGCCGCCGCTCGGCGCTCTAAGACGCTCGTCGCTCGTCGCTTGTCGCCCGTCGGAAGACCCGCTGGCTTCGTATGCTCCGCTGCTCGGATTCTTCGAGGTGCGAAGCCGGGAAGGGCCGACCGGACCGCCGCTTTTGCGACGGGCGACGAGCGACGAGCGGTCTTTACTCCACCTCCGCCAGCACTTCGCCGGCGGCCACCGTCGCTCCCTCACGTATCGACAGCGCCGCCACCCGGCCGGCCTTCGGCGCTTTCAGCTCGTTCTGCATCTTCATCGCTTCGATGACCGCGAGGCCCTGCCCCGCTTCGACCGCGTCGCCCTCGGCCACCAGCACCCGCACCACCCGGCCCGGCATGGGCGCGGTCACCCGCTGCCGTCCTTCCTGGCCCGGACCGCGGCCCCGGCGGCTCAGGCGGCGCGGGTCCACGACTTCGATCTCGAAGCGCCGACCGCCGATCGTAACCGCCCAGGCTTCCTCGGTGCGCTCTATGCGTGCCTCGAAGCTGCGGCCCTCGAGCAGCACCGAGTAGACTCCGGGCTCCGCCTCGAGAATCGACGCCTCCCGGTTCGCGGCCGTCCAGCGGTCGCCTCGCTGCTCGAGTGCGATGGGAACCGCGCGGCCATCCACCATCACGGTGAGCGTCATCGCAGCAACTCCTCGCGGCCCGCGGTCCGCCAGCGGCTGGGCGCCTGCTCCATCGAGCGACCCGCGGCCGCGTGCGTCAGAGAGTGGACCGCAGCCACCAGCGCCGCGGCGAACTCGGCATCCGGATCGGCGGCCGTGTGGGGCGCCCCGTTGCGCTCGAAGAATTCCTCGATGAATCCCGTATGCAGCTCGGCGTTCCGGTAGGCCTCGCTGGCAAACACCTGGCGGTAGAACCCGAGAGTGGTCTTGATGCCGTCGAGCGTGTATTCGTCGAGCGCGCGCAGCATGCGCCGGATCGCCTCGGCGCGGCTGCCGGCCCACACCGCCAGCTTCGCCACCATCGGGTCGTATTCGAGCGGCACCGTCCAGCCCAGGTACGCGCCCGAGTCGATGCGCACGCCGGGCCCCGTGGGCCGGCCTAGCTGAGTGATCCGCCCCGGCGACGGATAGAAGCTGTTGTACGGATCTTCCGCGTAGATGCGGCACTCGATCGCGTGGCCGTTCCAGCGCACGTCCCGCTGGCGAAAGCCGAGAGGCTCACCCGCCGCCACGCGCAGCTGCCAGTGGACCAGGTCGAGGCCGGTGACCAGTTCCGTGATCGGGTGCTCCACCTGCAGCCGCGTGTTCATCTCGAGGAAGTAGAATCGCCCCTCGCGATCCACCAGAAACTCGACCGTGCCGGCGTTGGTGTACCCGGCCGCGCGCACCACTTTGAGCGCCGCCTCGCCCATCGCCTCGCGCATTCCCGGCCGGGTCTCGACCAGCGGCGACGGGCACTCTTCGATGACTTTCTGGTGGCGGCGCTGTATGGAGCATTCGCGCTCGCCCAGGTGCACCGCGTTTCCGTGTCCATCTGCCAGAACCTGTATCTCGATGTGCCGCGGCCTCTCGATCAGCTTCTCGATGTACACTTCAGCGCTGCGGAAAGAGCGCTCGGATTCGCTCACCGCGTCGCGCCAGGCCGCGGCCATGCCGCCTTCGCTATCCACGCGCCGCAGGCCCTTGCCACCCCCACCCTCGGCCGCTTTGAGGAACACCGGGTATCCGAATCCGCCCGCCACTTCGCGCGCTTCTTCGACGCCCGTGAGCGGCCGCTCCGTGCCGGGCACCACCGGGACGCCGGCCGAAAGCGCCACCCGCCGCGCCGTCGTCTTCGACCCCAGCGCGCGGATGGCCGCCGCCGATGGCCCCACGAACGCGATCCCGGCTTGCTCGCACGCGCCGGCGAAATCGGCGTTCTCGCTCAAAAAACCGTAGCCGGGATGAATCGCCTCGGCGCCGTGGGCGCGGGCCGCATCGAGAATGCGGTCGATGCGCAGATAGCTTTCGGAAGAGGGCGGCGGACCGATGTGCACCGCCTCGTCGGCCATGCGCACGTGGAGCGCGTCGCGGTCGGCGTCGGAGAAGACGGCCACGCTCGGAATCCCCATCTCGCGCAGGGCGCGGATGACCCGCACCGCGATCTCCCCCCGGTTGGCCACCAGAACTTTGTGGAACATACCCGTCCGGTCCCATGTTATCGTGGCAACAGCGGTCGCGGGCCGATCCGCCGCCGCCAGGGAACGGATCGACGGAATTATGCCCGCGGATGGCATTCAAGGTTCGCTGAAGACGCGCGGCATCCGCGTGACGCGGCAGCGCCGCATCCTGCTCGATCTCATCGATCGGTCGGGACGCCACCTGGACGCCGACCAGCTCTACGAACTCGCCAAGCAGCAGGACCCCAAGCTCAACCGCGTCACGGTGTACCGCACGCTCAAAATGCTCAAGCAGGGCCAACTCGTCGATGAGCTGGACCTGATGCACGTAGAGGGCGACCAGCACTATTACGAAACGCGGTCCAAGCAGGAGCATGCGCACATCGTCTGCCTGGGTTGCGGAAAGATCGAGGAGTTCTACGGGGAGCCCCTGCGCCGGCTCCGCAAGCAGATTGAAACGCACCTGGGATTTCAGATTCTGGTAGCCCGCACGGAAGTTGGCGGCTACTGCGCCACCTGCCAGAGGCTGCGCGCGCAGGAAATGGAACGGGCCGCCGCCGCGCCGCTCGCGCCCACGGTCCCGGCCGTCAAGAAAGGCCGCTAGTGCCTGCGATCCTGCAGGCCGTGTGGGGCAGGACTCCAGTCCTGCAGCGGGCGTCCACGCCCGCCTCCGAGCAACTTCCTGAAACGAACGAAGCCGGACGTGGACGTCCGGCGCAGCTCTGGAGAGCCGCCCCACTCCGTATGACTTTCCTCCGGAGCGCCACATGAGCGAGCCCCGCCACGACGGTCTGGCCCCCGCGGCACTGACGGTGAAGAATCCGTCCGGGAGCAAGGAGCGCGTCCCCATCGGCCACCTGCCGTTCCGCATCGGCCGCCATGGCGACAACGAGCTGGTTCTCCGCGACAGCCGCGCCTCGCGCCAGCATGCGCAGATCGTCTCCGACGGCGGCGCCTACCTGGTCGAGGACCTGGCCAGCACCTACGGCGTCTTCGTCAACGGCACGCGCGTGACCCGCTCGAAACTGCGCAGCGGCGATCGCATCGAGTTCGGATTTCCCGATTCCTACCAGCTCACCTTCGGCGTCGAGAAGGCCGTGCCCGCCGCCGTTGTCGCGGAGGCCTCGCAGCCTTCCGTGTCACCCGGCCTGTCCAAACTGCGCGCCACCCTGGAGGCCGCCCGCGCTTTGGAAACGTCGCTCTCCACCGATGAAGTCCTGGCGGCCGTGGTGGAGGCGGCGCTGGCCATCACCTCTTGCGAGCGCGGGTTCCTGCTGCTGCGCAAACGCGGCGATCTCGAGGTTCGCGTGGGGCGCTCGAAGGCCGGGCCGCTGGCTCCCGCCGACCTGCGCGTCCCCACGCGCCTGCTCCTGCGGGCGCTCGACCAGCGCAAAGATTTCCTGTCGATGAATTTCGATCCCTCCGCCGAAGCCTCCGAGAGCGGCGAACTCACCATCTACGCCCTGGAACTGCGCAGCGTGGTGTGCGTGCCGCTGGTGCGGCTGATGACCGGGACGCCCGGCGAAACCGTATCCACCGCCAACCCCGAAGACACGGCGGGCCTGCTCTACATGGATTCGCGCGTTCGCAACGCGGACCTCTCCTCGGGCGGCCGCGAGCTGCTCACCACGCTGGCGCTCGAGGCCTCGACCGTTCTCGAGAATGCGCGCCTGCTCGAACAGCAATGGGCACGCAAGCGGATGGAGGAAGAGCTGCGCATCGCCCGCCAGATCCAGCAGAGCCTGCTGCCGCGCGCGCTGCCCTCCGAGGGCTGGTTCCGTGCCGCCGCCACCAGCATTCCCTCGTTGCAGGTGGGCGGCGACTACGTCGATATCCGGCCCGTCAGCGAGACCTGTTGGGCGGCCATGATCGCCGACGTCTCGGGAAAGGGCGTCGGCGCCGCGCTGCTGGCGTCGCTTCTGCAGGGCATGTTCGTGGCGTCGCCATACACCCGCCTGACTATCGAGGACATGGTGACGCGCGTGAATCGTTATCTTCTCGAGCGGACCGCTGGCGAGCAGTACGCCACCGCGTTCTACTGCACCCTCGAGGCCGACGGCGCTCTGCGCTGGATCAACGCCGGGCACCCCCCAGTCCTGGTGCTCGGCGCGGACGGGAAACTGCGGCACCTCTCCGCCAACGGCACGCCGCTCGGAATGTTCCCCGAAGCGGTGTACACGGTGATGGAGTCGCGCCTCGCCCCCGGCGACAAGCTGGTCTTCTACACCGACGGTGTCCTCGATTCGGAAAACGGCCAGCACGCGACGTTCGGACTCAAGCGGCTCCGCGCCACCGTCGCCGCGGGTGCCGGCGCGAACTGCCAGCAGTTGCTGGCCGTCGTCCTCCGGGCGTTGCACGAGTTCACCGACGGCGGGGCCGCCGCCGACGACGTGACGCTGGCGGTCATCGAGTACCAGCCGCCCCAAGTCCCCGCCCCCGCGCCGCCACCGGCGGCCGAGGTGGCCTCCGATTCCGCCGCGCCGCCCGCGGGCGCGTCGCCCCCCGCCACCGTCCCGCCCGCCTCCGCCATCGCACCGCCCGCCGCCATCGCACCGCCCTCCGCCGCCGTCCCGCTCGCCTCCGCCGCGCCGCCCTCCGCCGCCGCCATCGCGCCGCCCCCAGCCATCGCGCCGCCCCCCAGCACCGAACCGCGAACCTGAGTGGGCGGACCACTTTCCCTGAGACAACCTCCCCGGCCGGCCCACTCAATCACTGGCAATCCATGCAGCCCAAGTTCGGCTTCGGGCCCGGCGAGGCACCGGACGCCGTCAGATCGCCTGCCAAGCTCGCCGCCGTCCTGGAGGCGGCACGGCGCACTTCCGTCTATGGGCCTGCCATCGCTCGCGCGGGCTCTTTCGCCGAACTATCGCCCATCGGCATTCACACATATCTCGAGAACAGGGACCAGTTCCACAACGCTGGTGGAACCGCGGCCAAGCCACGGACCGAGCCCGAAGCACCAGGGACCATTTGGGGTTCTCTCGAGGAACTGCTGCGTCTGGCGGCCCGTGTCTGGACCAAGCAAACCGCGCCGCCGGTGACGGCCCGACGTCTGACCATCCGAACGCCGCTCGGTGAGCGGCTGGCCTCCGACTCCGCCCGCGACTCTCTGTGGCGCGCCTTCGAACTTCCCCTGTTTGAAGAACTGACAGGCTCGGAAGGCGAAGCGCTCGGGGTGGAGTGCGAGGCACATTCGGGATTCCACCTCGCTACCGACTCGGCCATCTTCGAGGCATCGTACGGCGAGATGGTGGTCACTTCGCTGGTGGCGGTTCGTTACCCGATCCTCCGCCTGAGGACGGGGTGGGTGGGAGCGATCGACCGCTGCGCCTGCCCCTGCGGCGAACGGGTGACCCGCTTCGTGCCAGTGTTGGCGGTCGCCGCGCCCGCCCGCAAGCCGCCCGTAGAGATCCGCACCCTGCGCCGGCCAGCAATCGAATCGACCGCCGCAGCGGTTTGAGTCCGGCGCCGACCATCGCTACGCAAGGCGCGCCACAGTGAAGAGGGGAGGGCGGGCTTCAGCCCCGCTCCGCCGGGCGGCGGAACCGAAGTTCCGCGGCACGGCTCAACGTCTATGTCGTGCACCTCCGGCGTCTCCCGCTCCAGCGCCACCTCGGGCTAGCATTGTAGCAGTGACCCGCGACCCCGCCGTTGAGCCCTCGCCCGTTCCCGGAGTCTCGCGGAACGTCTTCATCCTCGGTCTGGTCAGCCTGGCCACGGACGCGTCGAGCGAGATGATCTACCCGCTCGTCCCCCTCTTCCTCACGACGGTGCTGGGAGCGCCGGTCGCGGTCGTGGGCCTCATCGAAGGCCTGGCGGAGGCGACCGCGAGCGCGCTCAAAGGCGTCTCGGGATGGCTCTCGGACCGGATCGGGCGCCGGCGTCCGCTGGTGCTGGCCGGCTACGGTCTGGCTGCGATCGCTAAGCCGCTGCTGGCTCTGGCATCGGGATGGCCGCTGGTGCTGGCGGCCCGCCTTCTCGATCGCTTCGGAAAAGGCGTCCGAGGCTCCCCGCGCGACGCCCTGATCGGCGATTCGAGCCCTGCAAGCCTGCGCGGGCGCGCCTTCGGATTCCACCGCGCCACGGACCAGATCGGCGCAGTCATCGGCCCGCTTCTGGCTCTCGCGCTTCTGCCCCTCTTCCATCGGAACCTGAGGACGCTGTTCGTGGCCGCGTTCGTCCCCGCAGCGGTGGGCGTGGCGATTCTGGCCGCGGTGCGCGAGACCGGCCGCGGTCCCTCTCCGGCGGCCGCGTTGCCCGGCCTACGCCTGCGCGGGACTCCAACCGCCTTCCGCCGCCTCCTCGCCGTCATGCTGCTCTTCACCCTGGGCAATTCCTCGGACATGTTTCTGATCCTGCGCGCGCAGCAGCTCGGCATCGGCACAAGCGCGGTGGTGCTGTTGTTCGCCGTCTACAACGCAGTCTACGCGGCCGCGTCGTATCCGGCCGGCGCGCTCTCGGATCGCATCGGGCGCAGGCGAGTCATGATGGCGGGCCTCGCGGTATTCGCGCTGGTCTACGCAGGCTTTGGCCTGGTACGCGGGCCGGGCTGGCTGTGGCTGCTCTTCGCGGTCTACGGGCTCTATCAAGGCCTGACGGACGGAACTTCGCGCGCACTGGTAGTGGACCTGGTCTCGCCGGAACTGAGGGGCACGGCCCTGGGCGTCTACGCCATGGTGACCGGTCTGGCCGCACTCCCCGCCAGCGTGATCGCAGGACTCCTGTGGCAGAGGGTGAGCCCCGCCGCGCCTTTCCTTTATGGCGCCGCTATGGCGGCCCTGGCCTGCGCCGCCTTTCTGTGTGTCCACGATCCGCCCCGCCCCGGCCGAGCCTCCTGAAGACTCCGCTGAAAATCGGCGACTGGCTCCGCTGTCCCAAGCGACATGTCCAACTAGTCAACGGGATAGGTCTCGAGCGCGCGTGGACAGCGGTGCCTGTCGCCGCTTTTCAGCCCCTTCACCTCTCGCCGCGGCCGCGACGAACTGAATTTCGCAAGTCCCTCTCCCGTCTCCCGACTCCTGCGCTAGATTAAGGAGATGCCTCTGCCCGATCCCGACTTTGTGGCCTGCGGCCGCGCGGCGATGGAGGCCGAGGCGGAAGCGATCGCCATCGCCGCCCGCCGGCTCGACGCGCAGTTCTCGCGCGCCGTCGAGCTGATCCTCCGTCACGGCGGTAAGGTCGTCGTCACCGGCATCGGCAAGTCCGGCCGCGTGGCGCAGAAGCTGGTCGCGACGCTCTCGAGCACCGGGACGCCGGCGGTCTTTCTGCACCCGGCCGAAGCGGTTCATGGCGACCTGGGCGTCTACGCGCCCGAAGACCCGACCATCATGATCTCGAAGAGCGGAGCGACCGCCGAACTCCTGCGCCTGGTCGGCGTGCTGCGCGACTTTCGCTCGCCGCTGATCGGGATCCTGGGGAACACCGCATCGCCGCTGGCCTCAGCCGTCGATATTGTCCTCGATGCCTCCGTCCGCGCCGAGGCCGACGCTCACAACCTGGCGCCCACTTCGAGTTCTGCCGTGGCGCTCGCCATCGGAGACGCGCTCGCCGTATCCGTCATGCAGGCCCGCCGTTTCACGCCCGAGGACTTCGCGGTCTATCATCCGGCCGGCCAGTTGGGCCGCAATCTCGAACTGACGGTGGGCGAAGTGATGCACGGCGCCGCCGACACGGCTTTCGCCGCCCCGGGCGACCCGCTGCGTTCGGTGGTGATCGCCATGACGCAGCATCCGCTGGGCGCCGCGTGCGTAATCGACGAGGACGGGCGCCTGACCGGACTGATCACCGACGGCGACCTCCGCCGCGCGCTCGAGAAGTACGACGACATCCGGCCGTTGTGCGCGGCCCAGATCATGACCCCGAAGCCGACCCTGATCGGTCCCCGCGCGCGCCTGCACGAAGCGCTGCGGCTGATGGAGGACCGGCCGTCGCAGATCTACGTTCTACCCGTGGTGGAACCCGCGACGCGCAAGTGTCTGGGGTTGCTCCGGCTGCACGACATCTATCACGGGCATAGCACCGAACCGCGCGCATAATCGCGTTGGCCGCAGACCCGGGTCCCACCGCTGGTCTTCTGCCAGTCATGCCCATCGGAATTGCCGGCAGACCCGGGACTGGCTCGAATTTCGGCGCCTTTGCGAAATTCGTGCCTGTCCCACCATTGGGCCGCTGCCAGCTATACTGCTCGATATTTGCGACGCACTACGCTAATACTTCCCGTTCACCGCGGCGATCCGGTACGTAGTGCTGGGGTTCGCCCCCTGGTGCGCCGCCACGACGCCCAGCACGAGGCGCACCTTGCCCTTGTCCGCCTCCAGCAGGTCGTTTTCGTTCTTGGGGTGCTTGAGGATGGTATAGCCGGCGGGCGGCAGTTCCTTCCTGTAGAACGCGATAATTTCCGCTTGCGTCAACGGAGTCTCGAGCACCAGAATGTTCCCGATCTTGACTCGGTTCTTCACCGCCGGCAGGTAGTCCCGGATTACGGCCTTTGGGATGATGGGGCAGTCCTTCGGGAAGTCGTCCGGCACCTTGTCCGGCGGCGGTGTTCTCGTCATCTGTCCCACCGACGGCCCCGCGATCGCGCACGACAGCACCACGGCCAAGATAGCCAAACGTTGACGGACAGTGCCCATGCGACGGAGTCTACCACGCGCGGGCCTACAGTGTGTGAAGACCCGCCGTCGAGATCTCTTTCACGCCCCCCTGTTCGTCGATGAAGCGGATGCCGACGCCGTCGGGCACCTGAAGTTGCGTGCCTTTCGCGCGACTGTAATCCAGCGAGAGCTTGCCATGCGGTGTGGGGATGCTGACCTTGACCCAGTCGAAGTTCTTCCAGTTCGGCCGCAGTTCGCACAAGCGATACCCGGGCTCCAGGATGCCGAGACCCAGCGTACCGCGCATCAGTACGGACACGGGAGTGGCTCCGGTCCAGCCGTGGTTCAGGCTCAGCCCGTAGCGGCGCCCGTAGAACATGAGCCGCTCGCGCGGCCCGTCGTCGATGCGTATGTCCTCGATGAAGCGCGTGAACCCGTTGTCGAGCATCCAGCCCCAGTACTTCTTCAGGAAGTCGAGAGCCTTAGGAAAGCGTCCCGCGGCGGTGTACGCCCTGAGCTGGTAGTAGGACTGCATGCTGATGTTCCGCGACGAGCAGCGCGGGTCGTCATACACGGCGCCGAAGAGGCCGGCGGTTTTGTCCTTCGGCACCAGGCGGAGCAGGATTCCCCAGGTCTGCGCATAGGGGGAGAAGCGCGCGTCGCGCCCTCCCGATCGATCGAAGCCGTTGATAAAGGCCCCGCGCGAGTCCTCCCAGAACGCCTGCACGATGTTGGACCGCAGCCGCTCCGCCTGGCCGCGATAGCGTTCCGCCAGTGTCGCGTCGCCCCACCCGCGCGCGAGCTGTGCGCCGGTCTCGAAGCAATGCAGGATGAGCATCTGCGCATAGGTCGGCGTGCCCGCGCAATCGAGGTCGGTGGGACGCTTCTCGCCGTGGTCGGACTTGCCGGCCCAATCCGGAAAGTATTCGCCCAGGTAGTCCACGCCCTCCACCTGCGGACCGGCCGAGCTGGACTTCTTGGGCGAGAAGGCACGCGCGGAAATGAACCCCCGCTCGTCCGCGAGTCGCGAAAAAAGACCGAGCACCTGCATGACATGGGCGCGGTAGAGGCTGGAGAATGCAATGTCGCCGCGGGTGAGATAGTCCTGCCCGAAACCGATGACGTAGTACATCAGCAGTTCGAACATCCCGATGCGGTCCAGGCCGGCGTCAACCGGAGGCGTCTGCGTGAGCAGGGTGTTGCGCACCACGGCCGCGTCGAAGAAGAGGCAATCGGTGGCGTCGAAATCGATGTTCTGATCGAACAACCAGACCAACCCGTCGCGCTTGATGGCGTCCAGAATGGTGGCGTCGTGCATGCAGGTGTGAAGTGTCGCGGCGCCCACCTGGAAGATCTCGTTGAGCCGCGTGTCGCTGGACTCGAACGATCCGAGCCGTTCGACCGGATAGATCCGCGCGTTCACGCTGACCCCTGCGAGGCGGCACGGCTCGGTGGCGCGGAAGCGGACGAAGCGGATCGCTTGCTCGGGCAGCGCAAACTGACGGCCGGCCGTCTGCAGGCTTACCGGAGCGAGCGGCAGCTGCTCGAATTTCGTTTCGTCGGTTTCGCTGGCTTCCTCGATGGACTCGCCCACGCTGATGCGCAGTTCGCCCGACCCCGCGGCGGTGAACAGGATGGTTCCCAGCTCGATCTCGTGGAAATCGAGCAGCACCTCGCCGTCCTTGCCGATCTCGTATGCTCCGCCTCTCTCAACCGCGTTGGCCATGCGGGTGGCCTGGCGCGGCAGAAGCGTCTGGTGGCCGTCGATGTCCTGGTCCGGGAAGGTGCCCGGCACGCCGGGGCGCTCGCCTACTTCGGCCGCGACCCAGTGTTCGCCATCCAGGCTAGCTTCCCATCCATCGCCGCTTGCCACGCCTTCGCCCTCGAGCAGGAAGCAAGGCAGAGAGAGCATGAAGTCCTGAATCGCCAGGATCTCCACCTGGCCCGCGGGAAATATGCCCCGCGTGACCGTGATGTCGCCCTCGCGTCCGTTGACGCGCACGCGCGTGCGGCCCAGCGGCCGCGCCCAGCGGACTGGCGTCCCGGCAGCCAGCGTGACACGGCGGCGGAACCAGGCCTCATACGAGGGCCGCTGATAGAACCCCGGATAACCGATGTTCGCGACGCGCTCGAAGGCGGCGCGCGAAACTTTCGTGTGCAGATGCGCCGCGAGCTGGCCGGGATACCAGATCCACCGCGCGGTCCACGGCGCCGGGGCCGCGGTCGGCTGGCTCGCCGCGATGGGCACCTCGACGGGCGCCAACAGAACGCCGCCCAGTTTCAGCAAAGTTCGTCGATCCACTACAGCCTCCGCAGGAACACCAAAGGATTGAGTTCGGTTGCCGCCAGATCTCCCGCCTTGAGGCCCGGCAGCCACCGCTCGAGATCGCGCGCCCGGCTGGCGTTGTCGGGCTGGGTCACCCTGGCCCCATTCGCGAACCAGATCACCGTCATCACTTCGCGCACGCGATCCGTGGCGTTCGGGCCGGCGCCATGCAAAGTCCAGCCATAGTGGAAGGTGGCGCCGCCGGCCTTCATCGCGGCGCCGGGCGCGATGCGGTAGCCGTGGCTGCGGATGTACTCCTCGAACTTCCGCTCCGAGTCATCGCCGATCGGCATGTCGCCGAGATACCCGTCGAGGTGCGATCCCGAGGCGAACCGCATGGTGCCCATCTCGGGGGTCGCATCCACGAGCGGCATCCACATCGTGATCGTGTTGTCCGTGTCCAGCGGCCAGTAGTGCTGGTCCTGGTGCCACGGCGTGATTCCACCGCCCGGTTCTTTGAGCAGGGCCTGGTCGTGATACACGCGCACGCCCTCGACGCCAAGCAGGTCCGCCGCGATCTGGCCAAACCGGAGCGCCAGGACGAAGCGCCGCACGCCCTCGTCCTTCGGCCACAGATTCATGCCCTTCAGGAATGCCTTGCCGTACGTGTCCCGGCTCTCGATCGGCGTTCGTTCCGCGCCGAACTTCTCGCGAGCGGCGAGGATCACGCCGCGGTACGCGGCCACTTCTTCTAAAGAGGCCACCCCCGCGAGCAGGATATGGCCGTTGCGCCGGAACGTGGCGGCCTGCTCCGTGGAGACCTCGTAACCGGAGGCAAGATCCGGCAGGCTCATGGCATTACTTCGGCTCCCTGCGCAGCCTCAACCGTGTAGGCTTCGGCCTGCACTCCGGTCGCGCCGTGATACGCCTCCAGAACGGCAGCGCGGAACGCGTCCGTGCTGGCGGCATCGACGAGCGCCACCATGCACCCTCCGAATCCCGCTCCAGCCTGCCGCGCACCGATCACGCCGGGGGCGGCGAGCATTGCCTCCATCATGGACGACATGGCCGGCGCGCAGATCTCGTAGAGGTCCCTCGCCCCCGCAAACGACGCCGCGCAAAGTTGCGCCACCGCGGCCCGGTCACCCGCCTCGAGCGCCCCGGCCAGCGCTTCGGCCCGCGCGCTCTCGGCAACGATGAACTCGCACCGCTTCGCCACCTGCTCCGGAAGCTCGTGCCGCCGCGCCGCCAGCGCCTCGGGCGTCAACTCCCGCAGGGCTTTCACACCCAACAAGGCGGCGCCCTGCTCGCACTCGGATCTGCGCTGCAGGTACTCGCCGCCCGTCAGCCTGCGCTGGCTCATCGTATTGCAGATCACCACTCGAATCCCACCGGCAATCTGGACGGTGCGCGTCGAAAGGTCGCGGCAGTCGAGCAGCAGCGCGCACCCCTCGCGCCCCAGACACGACGAGTACTGATCCAGAATCCCGCACTTCATACCCACGAACTCGTTCTCGGCCTTCTGGCACAGCAGCGCCTTCTGCTGTGGCGTCACGCTCCATCCGCCCAGCGCTTCGAACACGGTGGCCAGCGCGCATTCGATCGCCGCCGAAGAACTCAGCCCGCTTTCGAGCGGCACCGTACTCTGGATGACGGCATCGCAGCCGGTGAGCGCGAAGCCCTCGCTCTGGAGGATCGCGGCGACGCCCCGCACATAGTTGCACCAACGAGAGTCGGCGACGTGCTCGATCCGGTCCAGCGGAAACTCATCCGTCGCGTCCAGGTTCATGGAGTGGATGCGGACGACGCCGTCGTCCCTGCGCCGCGCGGCGATCCAGGTGTCGCGGCTGATCGGCAGCGTCAGGACGAAGCCAAGGTTGTAGTCCGTGTGGCTGCCCATCAGGTCCACGCGCCCCGGCGCGCGCGCCCACAGTTCGGGCTCGCCTGCGAACTTCTCGCGGAACCGCGCCGCTACGTTCTCTCTGCGCGCCACATCACTTGAATGCATCGAGCATTGCCTCCACATTGCGGGCCGGAATGTCAGACTGCATGCGGTGCGAAGCCCCGGCCACGAGGCCCGTCCCTTCGGGCGCCAGCGCGTCGACGCACGCCAGAGCCGCGGCGCGCACTTCGTCCACCGTACCGCCCGGCAGCACTCCCTGGGTCGAGACGCCGCCGTAGAAACTCAGCTTCGCCCCATACTCCTTGTGGAGCCAGCCATGATCCAGGACCTCGGGCTGCACCGGATTGAGCGTTGTCAGTCCCATCTCAACCAGGTCCGGCAGAATGGCCCGGATGTCGCCGTCGGAGTGCAGGATCACGGGCAGCCCCGCGTCCAGGAAGACCGCGAACAGCTTCGCCAGGCGCGGCTTCATGAGCCTGCGCCACAGCCGCGGAGAGAACAGCATGGCCCGCTGCGCGCCGTAGTCGTCTCCGAAGTATCCGCCGGCGACGCCGGCCGCGACGAACCTTCGCGCCAGCGCTACTTGAATCTCCGTGATGCGGTCCAGCAGATCCTCCACCCACTCGGTGCGTTCCACCATGTCCATCAGCAGCGTGTCGAATCCCCGCAGCGACCAGGCGCGCTCGAAGAGGCACATTCCGAGATTGGGCGCGATGAAGTCGTCCGCACCGTGCCGGCGGATCGTCCGTTCGGCGGTCGCCAGGATCGCCGTATCGTGGGGATCGGGCCAGGGATACCCATCCAGATCGAGCGAGTCTTTCAGGGGCGAGAAGGCATGCCAGTAGCCTTCGGTGCGCGTGTCCCATCCGGCGCCCCACCAGTCGAATTCGATCGAACCATCCTCGTTGGTGCGCCGGGTGTGGCCAATGTCCACGCGCAGCAGGTGATTGCCCAGGCGCTCCGGCAACTCCGCCTCGGCGATTCCGAAATGCGCGGCGAGCAGCCGTCCCATGGCCCGCGTGTAGTTGGACTGCGTGGGGAGCCGGTCGACCGGCTGACGCCGCAGCGCCCCGAGCATGCGTTCCTTCCTGGTCAATCTGTCCCACGGTACCACGGCCGGGCGGGTATACTGAGACGGAAAGGGGATGTGCCCACAATGATCTTTTCGACGAAGCTCGTGCTGCCCGCGGTGGCATCCATAGCGATGCTTTTGAGCCCGGCGCTGTTTGGCCAGGAGACCGGAGAAGCGATCTACAAGAGGAATTGCGCCGGCTGCCACGGCGCGGACGGCGCCGGCCAGACGGCCATGGGACGCACCTTCAAGATCGGGGACCTGCGTGCGGCCGAAACGCAGAAGATGACCGACGCGCAACTCGCCGACCTCATCGCCAAGGGCAAGGGCAAGATGCCGGCCTATGGGACGAGGCTCAGCCACGAGCAGATTCAGTCCGTGGTCGGATACCTGCGCGAGCTGGCGAAGAAAAAGTAGGGAGACAGGGGTCAGGAGTCAGGAGTCAGGAGACTCCACGATCTGGCCGTCCAGCATGTGGACCACGCGGTGGCCGTAAGTGGCCACATGCGAGTCGTGTGTGATCATCAGGATCGTCTGGCCCAGGCGCTCGTTGAGATCGCGCAGAACGCCCAGCACCGCTTCCGAGTTCTTCGAATCGAGGTTGCCGGTGGGCTCGTCGGCGAGCAGGATGGCGGGATCGTTCACGATGGCCCGCGCGATGGCGACGCGCTGCTGCTCTCCGCCCGAAAGCGCGCGAGGCTTGTGGTGCAGGCGGTGTTCGATGCCGAGCAGCTGCAGAACCGCGCGGAACTTCGGGTCCTCGGTCATGCTTCGGCCACCGATGTAGCGTGCGACGGCGATGTTGTCGGCAGCGCTGAGAGTGGGCAGCAGGTTGTACTTCTGGAACACGAAGCCGACCATGTTTTTGCGCATCTGGGTGCGCTCGGCGTCCGAGATCTTCGACAGGTCGCGGCCGTCGACGATGACTTCGCCCGAGGTCGCGCCGGTCAGACCGCCGAGAATGTGGAAGAGCGTCGATTTGCCCGAGCCGGAAGGGCCTACCACGCACAGCAACTCTCCGCGTTCGACCGTGAGATCCACGCCGCGCAAGGCCTCGACGTCCACTTCACCGACGTGATAGACCTTGCGTAAACGGCGAACCTGGATGATGGGGTTACTCATAGGACAGCGCCTCGATGGGGTCCTGGCGCGCCGCGCGCCAGCCTGGGTAGGCCGAGCCGAGCAAAGCGCCCGCCAGTGCGATGGCGCCGGCGATGGGCCACCAGTCGGGAACGATGTACTGCGAGAGTGAGCCGGGAACCAGCGTCATGATGAGCCAGCGTGTGACGAACGAGAACGCGATGCCCACCACGGAACCGCAGATCGCCAGAATCAACGTCTCGCGCATCAGAACGCCGAGGACGAAGGACGGCGACGCACCGAGAGCCTTCAGAATGCCGATTTCACGCGTGCGCTCGAGCACGGCGGTGTACATCGACAGGAACACCACCAGGAAGCCCACGATGATCGACAGCCCGATGACCACGCCGATGAACTCGGCCAAGCCGGGAATGTGGTCCATGGAGGTGAGCGACATGAACTCCTCCAGGGAGTAGATCTGGTAGCCCGTGAGTTTCGCCTTCAACTGCGTGACGACGACGCCGACGTCAGCCGGGTTGTCCACCTTCACGAAGATCTGGCTGAGCTTGCCGGCATTGCTGGTGAGGTCCTGCAGAATCCCGATGGGGATCACCAGTCGCGCCAGTTTGCCCTCTTCGTAGATCCCGCACACGCGCCAGCGGCGATTCATCAACTGAACCGGAGAGCCGATCTCGAGCTTGTTCTGATGCGCGTAGTAATGGTCGATCAGGAGATCGCTGGGCTGCCGTGGAGGCCCGCCTTTGATGTAGTGAAAGCCCCCGCTCAGTTGGGTAAATCGGGCTACGTCGACACCGGTGATCACGGTCAGGCCGCCCACCGGATAGTTGATGGCGCCGACTGCCATGGTCACGTGCGGCTGGCGCTCGATGAATTGAACCATCTTCTCCGGTATGGGCGCGGAGCTCAGGCTGATGGGCGAACTGCCGGGCGGCCGCACCAGGACGTCGGCGCCGACGCCGCGCATGCGCCGCTGCGAATCGACGATCATGCCGCGGCTGATCCCGACGATGGTCAGGATCATGACGACTTCAATGCCGATGGCCAGGACGCTCAGAATCGTGCGGACCGGGCGGAACCGAAGATTCTCAAGAACGAGCTTGTTGGTCAAGGTTCTATCTTATAATGAGTTCGTAGGCCTCGGCCTACATCAATGAAACGGTAAAGACGAACTCCCGCTGAAACCAATCGCCGCGCACGGCGGCATGGAGGGGTGTATGTCTTTACTGAACGCCACTGTTCTCTCATTTCGGTACCCATCCACGATCGAGCTGTTCCGCGAAGCCACGTTCTCTATCGACGCAGGGGATCGTCTGGCCATCGTGGGGGCGAACGGCGCGGGCAAGTCGACGCTGCTGCGCGTCCTGGCCGGGGATCTCGAGCCGGACGGCGGTTCGATCGCCCGGCGAAAAGGGCTGCGGGTTGCGTACGCCGGCCAGCAGGGCGCGGGCGAGGCCGGGTCCCCGTTCGATTGCGTGTTCGAAGCGCGGCCGGACCTCGCGCGGCTGCGAGCACGGCTGTCGACGCCGGAGCGGGAGGCACCCTGCGACTACGCCGAACTGGTGAACGAATACCAGGCCGCCGGCGGCTATGCGGCCGAGGCCGAAACCGAGCGACTGTTGGGCGGGTTGGGGTTTGCGCCCTCGGAGTGGGGGCTGCCGCCTTCGAGCCTTTCGGGCGGGCAGCGCACGAGGGCGGCGTTGGCGCGTGCGCTCCATGCCGATGCCGACTTGCTGCTGGTCGATGAGCCCACCAACCACCTCGACATCGCGGCGCGCGCATGGCTCGAAGAGCAACTCTCCGCTCGCAGCGGCGCCTGCGTGCTGGTGTCGCACGACCGCACCTTCCTGCGGCGGGTGGCGACGCGTGTGCTCGAAATCGAGCGGGGACGCGTGACGGTGTTTGAGGACGGCTATGACGAGTACCGTGCGCGGCGAGAACTGGCCGACCGGCAGGCATGGGAGAACTACGACGCGTTTGAGCGGCGCAAGGCCGCGGCGGAACAGGCGGCCGAGCGGCGGTCGCGCCTGGCGGTGAAGGTGGGGACGGCGCCCGAGGGCGAGCGCGGGAGCCGCGATTTCTACGGACGCAAATCCGCCAAAGTGGCGCGGACGGCGCGCCTGCTGCGGGAGCGCACCGGGCGCGGCCCCGAGGTGGCGAAGCCCTGGGAAGATCAGCCGATGCCGGTCCTCGAGTTCGCAGGAGTGCGGCGCAGCGGCGACATCGCTCTGGCGGTGGAGGATCTGGCGAAGTCCTACCCTGGCAAGCCGATGTTCGAGGGGATCACGTTCCACCTGGCGCGAGGCGAGCGGCTGGCGATTACCGGGCCGAACGGTTCGGGGAAGACGACGCTCTTGCGCGTGTTGCTGGGACGGGAGCCGGCCGATGGGGGAATCGTCCGGTTCGGCGCGCACGTCGAGGCCGGATACTATGCCCAGGACGCCGAGAACCTGGATCGGGAGGCAACGCCTTTGGAGATCTGCGGACCGGGCACGCTGGCTCGCACGCTGCTGGCCTGTCTGCGGGTGCGCCCGGACCGCGTCAATCAGCCGCTCGGAGAGGCGAGCGCGGGCGAGCGCGCCAAGGTGGCGCTGGTACGCCTGCTGGTGAGCGAGACGAACCTGCTGTTGCTGGACGAGCCGACCAATCACCTCGAGATCGAAGCCCAAAAGGCGCTCGAGAAGACGCTGGCCGAGTATCCGGGAACGATCGTGCTGGTCTCGCACGACCGCAGTTTTCTGGATGCGATCGCGGCGGAGAAGGAGGTGGAGTTGCCTCACCGTGCGCTCCAGCGCTTACGGATCAGCGGCGCAATGCTGGCGCAGGACCAGGCACCCAGCGAGTAGAAGGCCGCTCGGACGGATACAGCGTCCAGACTCAGCAGGGTCGCTGTCGCAGCCGGCGTGCTGGGAGTGTCAAGTGTGGCCCGCCAGGTAAACCCGAGGACGCCGACCACCCAAACCCACTTCGCAGGAGCTGACCTCCACTTGTAGAAGACAAAGTAGCCCAACAGAAAGGCAACCACCGCGCTGAGGAGGATCTCCCGGATGTAAAGGCCTCTGATCGTGCCGGGGTGAAAAATGTGTTCGAACTCGGCGTTCCATATTGCCGTTCCGATCGCCGCGGTCAGCCAGTTTCCCACAAGGCTGGCGGTGGCTCGAAGGACTTTCATAGCCACAGGCTCCGGCGTTTCGAGCGGAGGAGCCAGATGAAGAAGGGGCCGCCGAGGAGGGCGGTCACTACTCCGACGGGGATTTCGGTGGGGGCGAGGACGGTGCGCGCGAGGGTGTCGCAGATGGCCAGGAACGCGGCTCCGGTGAAGAACGCGCAGGGCAGGAGCAGGCGGTGGTCGGCTCCGAGTTTGAGGCGGAGGGCGTGCGGCACGATGAGGCCGACGAAACCGATGGGGCCGGCCAGGGCGGTCACCGAGCCGGCCAGGAACGAGCCCAGGACGTAGCCGGTCAGCATGAGCCGCGAGACGGAGACGCCGCGGGCGGCGGCCCAATCCTCGCCTACGGCCATCAGGTTCCAGTCGCGGGCTCGTAGGAAAACGAGACCTACGGCGGGCAGGACGGCGGCGGCGAACCAGGCCAGCGTCGAGTAGTCCACGGCGTCGATGCCGCCCATCAGCCAGCGAACGATGGCGAAGGTCTGGCCGAAGCTGGCGATGTACTGCAGGAAGAGGATGGCCGCAAGGCAGATGGTGTTGATGGAAACGCCGGCCAGCAGCAGCGTGAAGGACGACATACGGCGGCCTTCGGTTGCGACTCCCATGACCACGAACAGGACCACGGCGGCGCCGGCGAAGGCCGCGATCCAGATGGCCGGCAGGTGGCCGACCTCGCGCCAGCCGAGGCAGATGGCGGCGACCGCTCCGAGCGACGCTCCGCTCGAGACCCCAAGGGTGTATGGAGTGGCCAGCGCGTCGCGCAGCATGGCCTGGAAGAGCACGCCCGCCACGCCCAGCGCGCCTCCGGCGAGGAGCGCCAGCAGCACTCGTGGGAGGCGGGTGTAGAAGAGGATCTCGCTATCGGGTGAGAGGCCAGCCAGCGCGCGCGAGTAGTTGATGGAGGTCGAGCCGATGAGCGGGGCGATACAGAGCACAGCCATCGCGACGGCAGCCGATGAAAGCACTGCGATCCAGAACCGGCGGCGGCTATTGGCCATAGACGATCCAGGGCCTGCCCTCGGGGCCGCGATGGAGTTCGGAGGCGACTCCGAAAACTTCGAGGATTCGCTCGGGGGCGAGGACTTCGGCGGGGGCGGCGTCGGCAGCGACGCGGCCGGAGTTGAGGACCACGATGCGGTCGGCGAAGGCGGCGGCGAGGTTGAGGTCGTGCGTCACGGCCACCACGAGCATGCCGCGCCGGCTCAGATCGCGCAGGAGGCGGTAGATGGCGACCTGGTGCTGGAGGTCGAGGAAGGTGGTCGGTTCATCGAGCAGAAGCGTCTCGGGCTGTTGCGCGACGGCCGAGGCCAGGATGACGAGCTGGCGCTCGCCGCCAGAGAGCGAGCGAAAATCGCGGTGGCGGAACGGCAGCGTGCCGGTGATGGCCAGCGCGCTCTCGACGGCTTCGAGATCGGCAGGCGATTCGAACAGGCCGTCGCAGTGCGGCGTGCGGCCCATCAGCACCACCTGCTCGGCGGTGAAGGGAAACTCGACGCGCAGGCTTTGCGGGATGAAGGCCACCTTGCGCGCGAGGGCCCGGCGCGGCCAGCGCTCAGGCTCGATGCCGCGGTATTCGCAGCGGCCGGTGTGGCCGGGGCGTAGGCCGGCCATGATACCGAGCAGCGTCGATTTCCCGGCGCCGTTGGGGCCGATGATGGTGACCAGTTGAGCGGCGTCGAAGGTCAGGGTGACGGCATCGAGGACCGGGGGGCCGTTGTAGCGCATGGCGGCTTCGGTGAGGGAGTAGAGGGGGGTCATGGGCGGGGCTCCGCGATGCGGGCCCGGAGCGGGACGTGGACGTCCCGCGCAGGCGTGGACGCCTGCCCCACTTCGGGGTGGAACATGCGGGCCAGGGCACGGGCGGCATCGACCACGCGGGGGCCGGGCACTACAAAAATGTCCGAGGCCACGGCGTAGACACGATGCTCGCGGACGGCGGCGAGGGCCGGGTAGCGGTTCCACAGTTCCACTACCGCGCGCTTCTGAGCGTCGGTGACGCCGACGGTTTCGGACATCTCGCCCATGTCCACGATGACTTCGGGGTTGCGCGCCAGCAGCTCTTCGAGCGGGATCTTGCCGTAGGCGGCGATGGAGTCGCGGAAGACGTTCTCGCCGCCTGCGATTTCCATCAGCTCGTTGAGATGGGAGTTGCGGCCGGCGGCGATCAGGTCTTCGATGCGACCCGGTGTGCGGCCCACCAGGAAGAGCACGCGGCGGCGCGGGAGGGAGGCCACCTTGGCTTGAATGGCGGCGAGGTCGGAGCGCATTCGGGCGCTGAGGGCGTCAGCGCGCGCTGGCACTCCCGCGGCTTGGCCGATGCGGTGGATGGAATCGTAGATGCCGGCGATGGTGGCGTCGTCGATCTCGATCACGTTGAGATTCAGGGAACGCAGGCGCTCGGCGTGGCGGACTCCCGTTGTCTCCGCGACCACAAGGTCAGGGCGGAGGCCGACGATGGTTTCCAGGCTGGGATGGAGGTAGTCTCCGATCTTCGGCTTCTTCGCGGCCTCGGGTGGGTAGTGGCAGAAGGTGGTGACGCCGACTACCCGGTCGCCCAGGCCTAGGGCGTAGAGCATTTCGGTGATGGAGGGGGCGGTGGAGATGATGCGCTTTGGCGGGTCTGGAGACCCGCTGCAGGCGTGGACGCCTGCCCCACTTGGCAGGAAAGAAAGCAGGCAGAGCAGGCAGAGATGAGCGGGCTTCACCATTCCAGGCGGAGACCTCCGTAGATGCTTCTGGAGAGGGCTGGGTAGCCTAGCACTTCGGAATAGCCCTGGTTGAGGAGATTCGCGGCTCGCAGGAAGGGCTGCAGGTGCTTGTCGATCCTAAAGGAGCCGGTGGCGTAGACGTTCTGGTAGCCTTTGTTGCGCGTGACGCCGAAGACGTAGGGGTCGGGGTCCTGGCGCTCTCCGACCAGGATGGCTCCGGCCGTGAGCGTCCAGCGGCGCGGGGCGAGCGTGATGGACAGCGTTCCCGAGTTGCCGGGCTGGCGGGCGATCTCCTGGCCGATGCCATAGAAGACGGAGTCGGGCGTGTTGGAGCGCGTGATGCGGGTCCACAGGCGCGTGTATCCACCGGAGGCCGTGAGCCAGCGAGCAATCTTCATGCGCGAGGAAAACTCGACGCCGCGGGCGCGGCTGGCCTGGATGTTCAGCCAGCTCGGGTAGACATAAACGATCAGATCCTGAAACGAATTGCTGAACGCCGATAGCTGGGTTTCGAGGCGGCGCGCGAACCACTCCTGGATCACGCCGGCTTCGTAGCCGGTGGTCTTCTCTGGACGCAGGGCAGGGTTGCCGATGGCGTAGGACTCCTTGGAATAATTCTGAAGCAGGCTGGGCTCGACGATTCCGATGCCGGCGCTGGCGCGCAGATAGGTGGAACCGGCAACGCGGTAGCTGGCCGCGGCGCGCGGTGTGAACTTGGTGTGGAAGGCGCTGTTCTGCTCGAAGCGCAGCCCGGCCGAGAGGAAGAGCCGGCGCGAGATGGCGTATTGCTCTTCGAGGAACACGCTGTGGTCGTCGCGGCTGACGTTGCTGCCGCTGATGTCGGCGGCTTGCCGCTCGTACTGGTATCCGAAGACCGCGGCGCCTCCGGTGTGCGTGAGCGTGCCCTGGTAGGCGAAGTCCGTGCGCGAACTGAGGCTGATGTAGGGATCGGAGGCGTAGATGGATTCGGACTGCGTCACCAGGGTCAGGCCGGGCGGGACGGACGCGGCGGGATTCGCGAGTCCTTCGAAATAGACCCGGTCGCCGACGTTTTGCACCAGGGCGGCGACGTTGTACGGGCCCTGGTCCACGGGCTCGTAGAACACGTCGTTGGAGCGGTGATATCCGAACGTTATGTGCTGCGCGTAGTGGCGACCGCGCACGTCGTCGACCGAGGCGGAGACCAGCGAATCGCGGGTGGCCTCGCTGCCATAGTAGTCGACGATGCCATAGCCGGTCTGGTTGGGTGTGCCGATCGCCGCATCGAAAGTTCGGAAGATGCCGCGAACCTGCGTATCGGGCGAGATGCGGAAGCCGATGTTGGCGGTGCCGCTGGTATCGCGGAAGAAGTCGTTGGAGTATTCGCCGGCGGTGTGAAGCTGATCGGCGGCGAATGAGTAGTCGAGGCGGGCTCCGGCGCCGCCGGCGAGGTTTGCGGTCCAGCGGTCGGTG
Organism: Bryobacterales bacterium; assembly: GCA_963841635.1. GTDB lineage: Bacteria > Acidobacteriota > Terriglobia > Bryobacterales > Bryobacteraceae > DASWZN01. Next base: position 2,495,410 of record CAWJDO010000002.1, on the reverse strand, counting down.
GCGAAACTGCCGCGCTCGTAAGAGACGGAGCCATGGGGCACCCGGTCCTCGGGATCGCCGCGCTTGGTGAAGAGCTGAATGACGCCGGAGGCGGCGTCGGCGCCGAACAGCGCGCTTTCGGGTCCGCGCACGACTTCGATGCGATCGATAGCGGTAGTGGTGTCGCCGGCCAGGTTGATGGTGCCGCCGGGGTCGTTCATGGGGACGCCATCGACCAGGACGAGCATAGCGGTGTACTGGCCGCCGCGTCCGTAGACGCTGGTGAGGCTGCCGGGGCGGCCGGACTGCACGACCTGGATTCCGGGAACCTCGCGCAAGGTGTCGCCGAGGGACGGATAGTCCCGCGCCTTGAGATCGGCGCCGGTGATGACGGTGGCTGCGGCGCCGGCCTCGGCGATATCGGTCTCGCGGCGGTTGGCGGTGACCACGACGTGCTCACTTTGAGGAGCGAGGGCGAGCTGGATATGCGCCGTGGAGGTTGGAACAAGATCGACCTGTTTCGTTTCAAAGCCGGAGGCGGAGACGGTGGCGCGGCAGGGACCGGCGATATCCATCGAGAAATGCCCGGCGGCCTCGGTTTCGGCGGAAAGGCCCGCGCAGGCGACGCGCGCGTGCTCAATGGGCCTGCCGGAAGGATCGACAACAATGCCCTCGGAGGCGCACGCCGTGGCGGCGGCCGCGAGGGAAAGAAAAAGGAGCGAATGGACGGACTTCATCATGAGACGCTCTCCCGCGAGACGTTATTCTCATCAGCGAGGAACCGGTCTCCTGACTTCGCGACAACGGCTTTTACCCGTTTCCGGGTTGCGCGGCCTTCCCACTGGATGCAGTGACCGTCGCGCCGATTTCTGTCGCTCACAGTTGCGGGGCAGTGGCGGACTTACACCGCCTTCCCGAGCATTCCACGCGTTTCGTGAGGGCTGACTCCAGCCGTCGATGAGTATAGCAAATGCGGCGGACGGGATAGCTGCGCAGGGAGTTGCTCGCGGGAAGTGTCCGAAAGCGGAACTGGGACGGTGTTGCGATTTTTGCGTGCTCGTTTTTCGTGTGCGGCGCAGTACGGCGCTGAGTGCAGAAAAGAAACGAAGTCCGACAGCGGAGTTGCTCGCGGAGAATGTCCGAAAACGGGATTGGGACGGTGTTGCACTTTTTGGTCTTTCGTTTTTTCGCGCGGGGTGTAGGAAGGCCCGGGGGTGTCGATTCGATTTGGACAGCGGGTTCGCGTGGCTTTGGCCTCCGATGCGGATCATAGCGCGGCGGGGGAGACTGGCAAGGGGGTCGGGTGGTGTAAGTGCTTGAAACGTCGGCGAGAGAATTCTTGGCGGGCGGGTGAACGAAGGAACCTAGCTGTGCGAATCAGCCCGAGGACCGAATATCAGCGCGCTCTGCTACTGAACCGAACTCCGCCTGAATGTGAAAGATTGGGGCGCGGTGCCGTTGATCTCCTGGGTCTTAGCGGGGTATCGTCCGTCGTAGGACAGATCATGCCCCATGCCAAAATACTCGAAGGTGAAGGCGTCCGGATCTCTCTTCGAGCCGTAGACCAGGGTGACTGGCCGTCCGTAAATATCGTGTCCAGGATCATCGAAACTCGCGATCAGGTGGTCCTTGTCGAACTCCTCCCAGCTCTCCTTGGGGTCCGTTGAGGCTCTGGGTTCGGGGTTGTCATATACATGCAGGACACAAGGTGCCGGAGACGGGCCCCAGACCCAGTCGCCCAGGTAGCGAGAAGTGCCTTTCCGTGAAGGCCTGTGGAGGACCAGGGTTGTCGAAGCGCCGTCACGCCGCCAGACCACGGTGACTTCACGATTCTCTCGTCTGAAGGTCAGATCGACATGCCCACCATTCAACGCCCATTTATGCTGCGAAAGGGTCTTGCAGTCGAACGACAGGTGATCGGCGGGCGGAGACGGCCAGGGCAGTTCGATATCGGCGAAGGTGCATTCTACCCCGCCGGAGGTGAGTCCGCCCTGGAACACCAGCACGGAATGGTCGCCGCGCGACCCTCCAAAGGTCGTTACACTCAGGCCGGACAGCCGATTCCTGCCTTCACCGGAGAGTTCGGCGTTCCAGAGGCCGGCCGGAGGCGCTGGCGGGGTGCTCCAGGCTGGATGCTGCTGTCCTGCTCCGCCGGACAGGGGACTGCCTGGGATCAAGATTAGAGAGACAACGAGTAGAGTCTGCGGACCGGCGGTCTGCCAAAGCCCTCTCATGCGACTATCTTTCTGAGACCCATTATCGTGGACCGATCCACTTTCCGGCAACCCCCCGCGAGTCACCAGCGGAAAGCGCGACCTCGGACACGACGTGAACGCTGAAGAAGAACTGCCGGCCGTTTGGGTCGTAGGGCAGATCCCTTCTCCAGGCCGCCGTTCAAATACTTCTCGTTGATATCAATGGCAGCGCAGGAGGAGTAACCGGAGCCGACTTCGATGTAACGCCGCGGCTTTTTCTCGGCCATGATGCCAAGCATCGCTAGGGCATCGGCAAGAGGGAAGTGCGGATTTGCATAGTGGTACTTCGACAGCGCGGACCGATGTTCCGGAAAAGGCCGGAGGCGTAATACCGGCCGATGATTGAGAACCAACGAAGCATCTCCCCTTCGTCGAGACCGAGGGCGGCTGCGTCAACCGCGGGGCGGGCCTCATGGTCAATCGCCTTTCGAACGTGAACATCCGTTGGGTCAACCAGTGGGGAATAGAAGTGGCCTGACGGCACCCATAGGCGCCGTGGGTCAGCTTCTCTGGCACGGGCAGGAACGCCCCCTCCGATGTCTTCCTTTTCGGTCACACGCCCGCAGTGCCGACTGTAACAGATCCGGGGAACAGGTTTCGAGCGCCGACCGAATCCGCGGGAGAGGCACCGATTCCGTGTGGTCAGGCCGCGCCCGCGGCGTAGCGGAACTGAGTTCCGCGCGGGCTGAAGCCCAATGCGGCGACGTCCGGCTTCCTTCGTTTCAGGAAGTTGGACGGAGGCGGGTCTGGAGACCCGCTGCAGGACTGGAGTCCTGCCCCACGGTTTCTGCCCGGTACTGCGGCCCGTCCGAGCGGCGGGCGGCATTCACGGGTTACACTGGCTGTCATATTGGGGGTGCTGGGGATGAGGCTTCACCGGTGGTTCCTCCTGTGTGCGTTTGCGGGCGGCCTGGCAGCGGCGGCTACGCCTGACGTTCTCACCTATCACAACGACAACGCCCGGACGGGGCAGCAGTTGAATGAGACCGTTCTTACTCCTGCCAATGTCAATTCCGGTACATTTGGCAAACTGTTCACGATTTCGGTGGACGGGAAGGTGGATGCGGAGCCTCTCTATGTTGCCGGGATCGCGATCGAAGGCGGCACGCACAATGTGCTGGTGGTCGCTACCGAGCACGACAGCGTGTATGCCTTCGACGCGGACACCGGCACGACCCTGTGGCACGTTTCCATGCTGTTGTCGGGCGAGACTACTTCGGACAACCGTGGTTGCAGCCAGGTAACTCCGGAGATCGGGGTGACGGCGACACCGGTCATCGACCTGGGAGCGGGCCCTCACGGCACGGTGTACGTGGTAGCCATGAGCAAGAACGGGTCAGGCCAGTACTTCCAGCGGCTGCATGCCCTGGACCTGACCACCGGGGCTGAACAGTTTGGCGGGCCAATAGCGGTTCAGGCCACTTACCCAGGCACGGGCGATAACAGCTCGGGCGGCAATGTGCGCTTCGATCCCGCGCAATACAAGGAGCGGGCCGGCCTGCTGCTACTGAATGGCGTGGTGTATACGGGCTGGTCGTCTCACTGCGATAGCCGCCCTTACACCGCATGGATGATAGGCTACAACCAGAACACTCTGGCGCAGGCGACGGTGTTGGACGTCACGCCCAACGGCAACGAGGGCTCCTTCTGGAGTTCGGGCGCAGGCCCGGCGGCCGACGCGAACGGGAACATCTTCGCCCTTGTGGCCAATGGAACTTTCGATACCACGCTCAACGCGAGCGGATTCCCTAATCGAGCGGATTTCGGGAATACTTTCCTGCAGATCTCCACCACCGGCGGGCACCTGGCCGTGGCCGACTATTTCGCGATGTTCAACGTGGTGGCAGAGAACAATGCCGATGAAGATCTGGGTTCCGGGGGCGCGCTGGTGGTGCCCGATCTGACCGATGGCATGGGAAGAACGCGTCATCTGGCCGTGGGCGCCGGGAAGGATGCCCACATCTATGTCGCCGACCGCGACAACATGGGCAAGTTCAATCCGGCGAACAACAGCGCCATCTATCAGGACATCGTGGGGGCGCTGAGCGGCCAGGTGTTTTCCATGCCGGCGTACTTTGGGGGCGTCATCTACTACGGAGCGGTGGGCGACACGCTGAGGGCGTTTCCATTCTCCAGTGCCTTGCTGGCCTCCACGCCATCCTCCCAGAGCGCGACTACGTTCGAGTATCCAGGAGCTACTCCCAGCGTCTCCGCTAATGGGGCCAGCAACGGGATCGTATGGGCGGCCGAGAACAGCGATCCAGCGGTATTGCACGCGTACGACGCCGCCAACCTCGCGACCGAACTCTACAACAGCAATCAGGCCGCGGGCGGGCGTGACCACTTTGGTACGGGCAATAAGTTCATCACGCCGATGATCGCCAACGGCAAGGTCTACGTGGGGACGACCAACGGGGTCGGCGTTTTTGGGCCGATCAGCGGCGCAGCGCCCGGCTCATTCGCGCTGTTGTCACCGGCCAACAACGCCACCGGGGTGGCAACCAGTACGAGTGTGAGCTGGGGTGGCTCCTCAGGGGCGACCTCGTATGACGTCTACTTCGGCACGTCATCCCAGCCGCCTCTGGCGACCAACACTACCGGCCTCAGCTACAACCCGGGCTCGCTGAGCGCGGGCACGGTCTACTACTGGCAGGTGGTGGCCAGGAACGCCGGCGGCTCGACCGCTTCGGCCATATGGTCGTTCACGACGCAGGAGCCCGCGCCGGCGGCGCCGGTGCTGGTCTCGCCCGCGAACGGGGCTACCGGGGTTGCGCTCGCGCCAACGGTCTTCTGGAATGCCGCGGCCAGCGCCACTTCCTACGACGTCCATTTCGGGACCACTTCCCCGCCCCCGCTTGCGACCAACACCGCCGGCACCGGCTACACGCCGGGGACGCTCAGCGCGAGTACGGTGTACTACTGGCAGGTGGTGGCCAAGAACGGCAGCGGCTCGACCGCCTCGGCCACGTGGTCGTTTACGACGCAGGCATCGGCGCCGCCGGCTCCGGCGCTGATCTCGCCCGGCAACGGGGTCGCCGGGGTTTCGCTCACACCGACCGTCAACTGGGGCGCGGCGACCGGCGCGACTTCCTACGACGTCTACTTCGGCGCCGTCTCGCCGCCGCCGCTGGCGACGAACATGGCGGGCACCAGTTACGCTCCGGGGACGCTGAATGCGGGTACGGTGTATTACTGGCAGGTTGCGGCCAGGAATGGCGGCGGAGCGACCAAGTCGGCGATCTGGTCGTTCACAACGCAGGTGGCGGCGCCGGTGCTGGTCTCGCCTGCCAACGGGGCGACGGGCATTTCGACCGCTCCGACGCTCAGCTGGAACGCCTCTGGCGGGGCGACCTCATACGACGTGTACTTCGGAACGGCTTCGCCGCCGCCGCTAGTTACTAACATCGCCGGCACCAGTTACGCTCCGGGGACGCTGAGCGGGGGCACGGTGTACTACTGGCAGGTGGCGGCCAGGAATAGCGGCGGAGCCACGACGTCCGCCATCTGGGTGTTCGAGACGCAGGTGTCCGGACCGCCGGCGCCGGCGCTGATCGCGCCTATCAACGGGGCCACCGGGGTAACGCTCGCGCCGACGCTGATCTGGAGCGCGGCGGCCGGCGCCACTTCGTACGATGTATACTTCGGCACCGCTTTCCCGCCACCGCTAGTTACTAACATCGCCGGCACCAGTTACGCTCCGGGGACGCTGAGCGGGGGCACGGTGTACTACTGGCAGGTTGGGGCGAGGAATAGCGGCGGCTCCTCCAAGTCGGCTGTCTGGATGTTCACCACTCAGACGGGTCCGCCGGTCGCGCCCGCTTTGACCGCGCCCGCCAATGGCGCCGTGAACGTTTCGGCGACTCCGGTTCTGGAATGGAGCGCGGCGGCGGGAGCCGTTTCCTACGACGTGTACCTGGGGACATCGCTGCCGCTGCCGTTGGTGACCAACACGGGCGGGACCAGCTACGCTCCGCCGCCGCTCAGCGGCGGAACGCTCTACTACTGGCAGGTTGCGGCCAGGAATAGCGGCGGCGCCAACCCGTCCGCCACATGGCAGTTCACGACACAGATCGCGGCGCCGGCGCTGACGGCGCCCGCTAATGGCGCGATCAACGTTTCGCTGACGCCGGTCCTGAGCTGGACCGCCTCCGGCGGGGCGACTTCGTACGATGTGTACTTCGGCGCGGCGGCGTCGCCGCCCCTGGTGACCAACACGGCGGGAACCAGCTACGCGCCAGGCACGCTCGCCGTCGGTACGCTGTACTTCTGGCGGGTGGCCGCGCGCACCGCGAACGGGTCGAGTTCGTCCAGCACATGGTCTTTCACGACGCCGTACGCTGGGCCGGCGCTGGCGGCTTCGCAGTGGGTTCCGGTGACGCCGTGCCGCGTGGCGGACACGCGTAGGGCAACGGGTCCGTTCGGCGCTCCGAGTGTGGCGGGCGGTTCGTCGCGGGCCTTCGCGATTCCTCAAAGTGCGTGCGGCATCCCAGCCACGGCGACGGCATACTCTCTGAACGTGACGGTAGTGCCCTCGGGGCCGTTGTCCTATCTGACGCTGTGGCCCGCGGGCGAAGCTCGGCCTCTGGTCTCGACTTTGAATTCGTTTGACGGCTCCGTAGCGGCGAACGCGGCCATTGTGCCGGCAGGCGCGGGCGGGGGAGTCAGCGTGTACGCGAGCAACCCTACCGAGGTGATTCTGGACATCGACGGGTATTTCGAAGCAGCGGGCGCGCCGAATGCGCTGGCGTTCTATCCGGCGACGCCGTGCCGGGTGGCGGACACGCGGGGAGCCGCGGGCACATTCGGTGGTCCCTCGATGGGCGCCGACCAGACGCGCGACTTCCCCGTTCCGCAGAGCTCATGCGCTATTCCTTCGACGGCCGGGGCATACTCGCTGAACGTCACGGTGGTGCCCGACCCGGTGGTGGAATATCTGGGATACCTTTCCACGTGGCCCGCGGGGCAGGCGCGGCCTTTTGTCTCGACGCTGAATTCATGGACCGGGAAGGTGGTGGCAAACGCGGCGCTGGTTCCGGCGGGGACGAATGGAGCGATTTCGGTGTTTGTGACGGATGGGACGGATGTGATCCTGGACACCAATGGTTACTTCGCGGCGCCGGGGAGTGCGGGTGCGCTCTCGTTTTACCCGGTGACGCCGTGCCGGGTGGCGGACACGCGCAACGGCGCGGGGCCGGCTATGCAGGCTGGAGAGACGCGTGCGTTTGCGATTCCGGCGAGTAGCTGCCCGATCCCGGCGACAGCCGCGGCTTATTCATTGAACGTGACTGCGGTGCCGGAGGGGCCGCTGCAGTACCTGACCGCGTGGGCGGCGGGATCGGCGCGGCCGCTGGTTTCGACGTTGAATTCGTTTGACGGGAGCGTGGTGGCGAATGCGGCCATTGTTCCGGCGGGCGCGAATGGGGCGATCGATATTTTTGTTACGGACGCGACGAATGTGGTGCTGGATATCGATGGGTATTTCGCGCAGTAGGGCGCGGGGATGTCCAGAGGGCAAACCTTGGGACAGGCACCAATTTCGCAAAGACCGCGAAATTGGGATCCAGTCCCCGGTTTGCGGAGTACGTTAGACGTCTAGTTTCCAGGGGGCGCGATACTTTTCCTGCAACATGGGCCGGACGGTCTCTTGCGCTACGGTCCAGTTCGTCTCGTCCCAATCGAGGCGGAGTTTCGAACGCATGGCCACGTTGGCCAGGATGCAGACAGACGAGGAACGCACGCAGGTCTCGATCTCGCTCATTGGCTTCTGGCGGCTCCTGATGCATTGCAGCCAGTTCTCCCAGTGGGGAACGTTCATGCGATGCATGTCGGGATCGTCTTCCCAGACGGTGACGCCCTTTGTGTGGTCATTCGGAATCAGGCGGCACATGGAGCGATTCACGAAGATGCTGGCATCCGTGCCGTGGATCACGGTGCCCTCGTGCTGGTTCGTGCCGAACAGCGGCAGCGGATTGCAGGTCCGACTCTCGCAGCTGGCCAGAAACTTCGGATACAGGAACGTTGCGAGCATGGTGTCGGGCGTCTCGGTATTGTCGGTGACGTAGAACTTGCTGCCCATGCCGTCGATGGTGGTGGGCATCACCTCGTCGAAACACTGGTGAAGGGGATCGATGAGGTGCACGCCCCAGTCGGTCATTGCGCCGCCAGCGTAATCCCAGAAGTAGCGGAAGGTCGGGAAGCGGGTGGTCTTCACGCCCCAGCGGTTCGCGTTGAAGGGAACCTCGGGCGCGGGGCCGAGCCACATGTTCCAATCCAGGTCGGCGGGCGGGGCGCTGTCGGGCGGATTGCCCCAGCCTTCCTTCTTGGTGGCGCCGCTTTGAAAGGCGTGACAGAAGGTGACTTCGCCCGGGGCGCCCTGCTTCACAAGCTCGGCGGCCTTCTTGAAATAGCCGCCGGAACGCTGCATGGTGCCGGCCTGGACGATGCGGTTGTACTTGCGGGCCGCCTCGACCATCTTGCGGCCTTCTTCGATGTAGACGCAGGCGGGCTTCTCGACGTAGACGTCTTTGCCGGCCTTGCAGGCCTCGACGGTCATGTAGGCGTGCCAGTGGTCAGGCGTTGAGATGCAGACGGCGTCGATCGACTTGTCGGCCAGAATGTCGCGGAAGTCCTTCACTACTTTCGGCTGGAATCCGCCCTTGCGCGCCTGCGCCTCCGCGCGCTCCGCGTGCGGCTGGTAGACGTCGCAGATGGCGGCCGGAACCAGGCCCGGCACTTTCATCGAATAGCCGAGGTTCTCCTCTCCCATGGCACCGAGGCCGATGAAGCCTACCGCGACGCGGTCATTGGCGCCTTTCACGTTGCCGGTGAAAAGCGACGTGGCGAAGGCCGTGCTAGCGGCCGTCAGTATGTCCCGCCGGGAACTGGTCATGACTTCCTCCGTCCGAACCTGAATTATACGCGTCGCGAACGGGCTACGGGAGCAGCGGTGGATGCGCGACAGAGAAGTGCAGCCGGCCGTGCGATGGCACGTTGGGCAGTTCCGCCGCTCTGTAGCGTGGCTGAAGCCACGCGCGGGCTGAGGCCCAATGCCACTTAGTTTTCCCGGATGCGGACAGCCGGAGTGGGGCGGCTCTCCAGAGTTGGCCGGACGTCCACGTCCGGCCGCCTTCGTTTCAGGAAGTTGGACGGAGGCGGGTCTGGAGACCCGCTGCAGGACTGGAGTCCTGCCCCACGGTTTCTGCCCAGTCTTACGAAAACTATGTGGCATTGGGCTGAAGCCCGCCCTCCAAACTAGCGGCCGTCCGCGACGGTATCCGCCGATGCGTTCGCTACAATAGGCTCCGTGGCTGACGAGCGCGCGGATCGTTTGCGGACGCTGGCGAAGGTCGCGATCTTCTCCGGCTTGACGGATGCGGAGCTGCAGTTTCTGGCCGAGCGCGCCGTGCCGCGGCAGTTCGCTCCCGGGGAAGTGGTTTTCTCGGAGGGCGAGCCGTGCGCGGGGTTGTATGTGGTGGAGCGCGGGAATCTCCGCATCTTCAAAAGTTCAGCCGGCGGTCGCGAGCAGGTGCTCAGCATTGACGGTCCGGGCAGTTCCGTCGCCGAGGTGCCGCTGTTCGATGGTGGGAACTATCCGGCCTCGGGCGCCGCGGTTGACCACGCCACGCTGCTCTTTGTGGGGAAGCAGGATTTCCAGGCTCTTTGCCTGGCGCACCCCGAAGTGGCCCTCAAGGTACTCAGCGTGGTGGGCGCGCGCCTGCGGCGGCTGGTGGGGATTATCGAAGAGCTTTCGTTCACCACCGTGCGCCACCGCCTGGCATCCTTATTGCTGCGCCTCGCCCAACGCGAGGGGACGGCGTCGGGGGGCGGCGTCCGGTTCCTGCTCCCGGGCAGCAACCAGGAACTGGCGGCGCAACTCGGGACCGTCCGCGAGCTGGTTTCCCGCAATCTCTCGCGCTTGCAGGCGGAAGGACTGGTCAAACTGGACGGACGCCAGGCCTTGATCCCCGATCTGAAGGCCTTCGAAGCCGAAGTGGACCCCGCCGAATAGGCCGCCCGTCGTTCTCGCACCGGATTCCGCGTTTCCTGTGACATAAGTCATAGGCGCGCCACGGCCACCCGGGATACGCTCACTACGTGGAGGGAAAACGATGAGTGTAACGGCAGAAAAGACGGTAGGCGAACTGGCGCTGGAGATCCCGGGCGCAACCCGCGTGTTTGAAAAGCTGGGCATCGATTATTGCTGCGGCGGTGGCCGGACTCTCGAGCAGGCGTGCCAGGCGGCGCATGTATCCATAGACCAGGCAGAGGACTCATTGGCTGAGGCGAGCCGCGTCACGTCTGCCAGCGCGCCAGCGCGCAACTGGCAGGCCGAGCCTCTCTCCGAGTTGCTCGCGCACATCGAGAGCACGCACCACGCCTACACGCGCGAGGAAATCGCCCGCCTGGGCCCGCTGTTCGACAAAGTGTGCGCGGTGCACGGCAAGAATCACCCCGAGTTGCTCCGCCTGCATGAGGTTTTCAACGGCCTCGCCGAGGAACTGACCACTCACCTGATGAAGGAGGAGATGGTTCTGTTCCCGTACATCCTTCGCATGGAAGAGGCCGTGGTGGCGAAGGAACCGGTGCTGCCGCCTCCTTTCGGCAGCGTGCGCAATCCGGTGGCGATGATGATGAACGAGCACGATGGGGCCGGCGGCGCGCTGCGCGACATGCGCGAGATCAGCAGCGGATATACCGCTCCGCCCGATGCCTGCATCAGCTTCCGGACGCTCTACCAGACGCTGGCGGCTCTCGAAGCGGACCTGCATCAGCACATACACCTCGAGAACAACGTTCTGTTCCCGCGGGCGGTTGAGATGGAAGGGGCGCACTGAGGGGGCCATGGACTACAAGAAGCTGTGGATCGCGCTGGGTTTCGTAATGGCCATCTCGTTCGCCGTGTTGGGCGGGGTGGGGATCAAGATTCTCAACAGCGCGCCGCCAATTCCGGCGCAGGTGGTGACGGCCGGCGGGCGAGTGGTGATGGACGGCGCTGCGATTACGGACGGACAAGGCGTCTGGCAATCGATCGGCGGTCAGGAGGTTGGCACCGTTTGGGGACACGGATCGTACGTGGCTCCCGATTGGTCGGCCGACTGGCTGCACCGCGAATGCATGTTCATCCTCGAACGCTGGGCCAAGGCGGCGGGCGCCTCGAACTACGGGGCGCTGGGCGTGGAACAGCGGGCGGCGCTCCAGGCGCGGCTTCAGGTGCTGATCCGGACGAATACCTACGATCCGGCGACGCACACCATCACGCTCGATCCCATTCGCGCGGAAGCGTTCCTGGATCTGGCGCACCACTACGCCGACGTGTTTTCGAACGGCCGCAGCGAGTACGCCATCCCGCGCGGCGCGATGAGCGATCCTGCCAAGCTGCGCGAGATGAGCGCGTTTTTCTGGTGGACGGCGTGGGCGGCTTCGACAGATCGGCCCGGCTCGGACGTCAGCTACACGCAGAACTGGCCGCACGAGCCGTTGATCGGGAACCAGCCGACCAGCGGGACCGTGGTCTGGAGCATCATCAGTTTCGTGCTGCTGCTGGCGGGTGTGGGCGGCATGGTGTGGTACTTCGCGTCGCAGCCGCGGACGGTTGCCGAGGAGCTTCTGCCGGGGAGCGATCCGCTGCTGGGCTTCCGACCCACGCCGTCGCAGCGCGCCACGGTGAAATACTTCTTTGTCGTGGCGGCGCTGTGGGTGGTGCAAGTCGGGCTCGGCGCCATTGTGGCGCACTACGGCGTCGAGGGGTCGGGCCTGTACGGGATTCCGCTGGACCGCATCCTGCCGTATAGCGTGGCGCGCACCTGGCACTTGCAGATTGGTCTGTTCTGGATTGCGACGTCGTGGCTCGCGACCGGACTCTACGTCGCGCCGGCGGTCAGCGGCGCGGAGCCCAAGGGCCAGCGACTGGGCGTCAATCTGCTTTTCGGCGCGCTGATCCTGGTGGTGGTGGGATCGCTGGCCGGGGAGTGGATGAGCATCGAGCACAAGCTGGGCAACCTCTGGTTCTGGTTCGGCACGCAAGGTTACGAGTACGTGGACCTGGGCCGTTTCTGGCAGATCCTGCTATTCATCGGCCTCTCCTTCTGGTTGTGGCTGATGTGGCGCGCGCTCAAGCCGGCGATCGCCAAGCGCGACCAAAACCATTCGCTGCTTCTCATGTTTCTGCTGTCGAGCATTGCCATCCCGCTGTTTTATGCCGCCGGGTTGATGTACGGCCAGCGAAGCAATCTGGTCACCGCCGAATACTGGCGCTGGTGGGTGGTGCATCTCTGGGTGGAAGGATTCTTCGAGGTCTTTGCCACCGTGGTGATCGCATTCCTGCTGACGCGGCTGAAGCTGCTCTCGGTGGTAACGGCGACGCGTGCGGTCCTGTTCTCGACGGTAGTGTTCCTGTCGGGCGGGATCATCGGCACGTTCCATCACTTGTATTTCGCGGGGACGCCGAACGTGGTGCTCGGCCTCGGAGCGGTTTTCAGCGCGATGGAGGTGGTTCCTCTGGTGCTGATCGGCTTCGAGGCGTGGGAGAACATCCGGCTGGCCCGTTCCCGCGAGCAACAGGTCTGGGTGGCTGCCTACAAGTGGCCCATCTACTTCTTTGTCGCGGTGGCGTTTTGGAATTTCGTGGGCGCCGGGCTCTTCGGCTTCCTGATCAATCCGCCGATCGCGCTGTATTACATGCAAGGGCTGAACACGACTCCGGTGCATGCGCACACCGCACTGTTCGGCGTGTACGGCATGCTTGGCCTCGGCCTGATGCTGTTCTGTCTGCGGGCGCTTCGTCCGGGCAGGGCGTGGAAGAACGGCCCGCTGGCGTTCGCGTTCTGGGCGATCAATATCGGTCTCGCGCTGATGGTGCTCATCAGCATATTGCCGATTGGACTCGCGCAGACATGGGCCTCGGTGCAGTATGGGACCTGGTATGCACGCTCGGCCGAGTTCCTGCATAGCGGGTACTTGAACCAACTGCGCTGGATGAGGATGATCGGCGACAGCATCTTCGCCGTGGGTGCGCTGGTGCTGGGCTGGTTCGTTCTTGGGCTGGTGACCGGCCACTCGTATAGCGAGACCGGTACCGTTGCCGAAGGCGAGTGGGAAGTGCGGGAGGTCGGGGCGCCGCGCGGTTAGGGACGCCGATGGCCTATACTGCCACACCGCCCGTCAAGATCCGCAAGAAGCTGGTGAAGCGCGCCTCGAAGGACCGCTCGCAGTCGTTGCGGCGGGCGTTCCAACTTGCCTTCCTCGCGCTGAATCTCTGGATCGGTGTGGAGTTCTGTCTTTTCGTCCGCTACTACGAGACCGGCGGCCGCACGGTGTACGCCGTTCGGCCGCCCGGTGTCGAAGGGTGGCTGCCGATCGCGTCTTTGATGAACCTGAAGGTCCTGCTGATGTCCGGCAGCGTGCCGGCAATCCACCCCGCCGGGATGTTTCTGCTGATCGCTTTTCTGGCTGCCTCGTGGATCTTTCGGAAGAGCTTCTGCGGGTGGTTGTGCCCGGTGGGAACCGTCTCCGAGTACTTGTGGCGCCTGGGCCGCCGCATTTTCGGGCGCAGTTTCCGGGTGCCGCGACGCGCGGACATCGGCCTACGCAGCCTGAAATACATTTTGTTGGGGCTGTTCCTCTACGCGGTCGGCTCGATGCCGGTGCCCGCGATTCGCGCCTTTCTCAACGGTCCATACGGGCTGGTGGATGACGTGAAGATGCTGAACTTCTTCCGTTTCCTGGGCGTGACGGGCGGCATCGTTATTGCCGTCCTGGTGATTGCCTCGGTGTTCATTCAGAACTTCTGGTGCCGCTATCTCTGCCCGTACGGCGCGCTGATGGGATTCGCGGCGCTGGTCAGCCCCTTGCGCATCCGGCGCGATCCCGGCCTGTGCATCGATTGCGCGAAGTGCGCCAAGGCCTGCCCTTCCGCGTTGGCTGTGGACCGGCTGATCACGATCCGTTCCGCGGAGTGCACGGGCTGCCTGGAGTGCGTCGCCGTTTGTCCCGCGGAGGGCGCCTTGTGCTTCGCGGCTCCGAGCGGCAGACGAGTCCAGGCGTGGGCTGTAGCGGCAGGAATCGCCGCGCTGTTTCTGGGCATCTGCGGATACGCCCGCATCACAGGTCATTGGCACACCAATCTACCCAACCGAGCGTACTTCGAGCTGGTTCAGCACGCCAACGAGTTCACGCATCCGTGAAGGTAGCGTAGTACGACGCCGAGGCGGCGTTGCTGTGGCGCACGGACTCATGCGCAATGCCACTCAGTTATCGCGGATGCGGACAGCCGGAGTGGCGGCTCTCCAGAGCTGCGCCGGACGTCCACGTCCGGCTTCCTTCGTTTCAGGAAGTTGGACGGAGGCGGGTCTGGAGACCCTCTGCAGGACTGGAGTCCTGCCCCACGGTTTCTGCCCGGTCTTGCGAAAACTAAGTGGCATTGCGGCTGACGCCCGCGCCGTGGGCATCCGATCTGCATACCGCACAGTCGCCGCATTTGTTTGGTGGAGGATAATGTCGATATGTTGAAGTTACAAATCGTGCTTGCGATCTTGACGGCCTGCCTGGGACTCGCCGTCTTACAGGGACAGAGCGCTCCATCCACGGTATTGCTGGTTCTTTCGAAGGGAGACCACACGGTCGCGATGGTGGACCCCGCGAGTCTGAAAGTCCTGGCACGCATGCCCTCCGGACCGGACCCGCACGAGATTGTCGCGGACGCCGATGGGAGACTGGCGTACATTTCGAACTATGGCGGCCCCGGAGGCGCGTACAACACGATTTCGGTTGTCGATCTGGTCGAGCACAAGGCGCTGGCGCCGATCGACCTCGGCGCGCTGCGCGGAGCCCACGGACTCGACTTCGTTGGTGGCAAGGTTTGGTTCACGGCGGAAACCAACAAGGTCATCGGCACCTATGATCCCGCAACCAAGCGAGTGGACTGGGTGCTGGGCACGGGCCAGAACCGGACGCACATGGTCATGGTTTCCGCGAACCCGAAGCGGATCGTTACTTCCAACGTGAGTTCGGCGACGATGAGTATCATCGACAAGATCGCGAGACCAGGACCCGGGGGTCCGCAGGACGACTGGGACGAGACCGTGGTACCGGTCGGCAAAGGGGACGAGGGATTCGATATTACTCCCGACGGCAAGGAGATTTGGGCCGCCAACGCGCAGGATGGCACGATTTCCGTTGTCGACGCCGCGGAAAAGAAGGTCGTGGACACGCTGAATGCCGATGTTCGCAGCGCGAACCGGCTCAAGTTCACGCCGGATGGAAGGTTGGTTTTCGTTACAAGATTGAATGGCCCAGAGGTGGTGATCCTGGATGCCAGGACGCGCCACGAGGTGAAGCGCGTGAAGATCGGACGCGGCGCGGCGGGGATCCAGATGCAGCCCGACGGCGCGCGCGCCTACGTGGCCTGCACGCCGGACGACTACGTCGCCGTGATCGATCGCAAGTCGCTGGAGGTCGTTGGCCGCATAGAGGCTGGCAAGCAGCCCGACGGCCTGGCCTGGGTCGTCAGGCGCTGAGGCGCTCCGGCTATTTCCCGGTTGCCTGGATCAGGTCGAGCAGGCCGTTCACGATGCCATCCTCGGCGCACCCGGGCTTCAGACGGGAGCCGAGCACCTGGAAGGTGTATGCGCCGAAGGAAGCATCGTTCGGGATGTAGCCGGAGTTCGCCCTGCCGTTGGCGATGGTAACCAGCATGGTGTTGGCGAGCGGCGAGGCGGCCTTGAACTTCATGCCGATGGCGGTGTAGATCTCCGCGTCGACGCTGGCGACGGCGATGTTGCCGATGCGGATCACGCCGAGGCGGATGTGGACCGGCTCTCCGTCCTCATACTTGCCGGGCGTGCCTTCGCGAGCGTTATCGAGGCGGTTGCGCCCCGGGCAGGTGATGGTGGTTTGTGCGGCGGAGATGGCCGCCGCCGGGTCCAGGCGCGTGGTGTTGCTCATCACGCGAATCACCTCTTCGCCGAGCAGAACGCCTTCGCTTTCCATCACCTTTTCCATGGTGTCGAGCACCTGCGGATCGGCCTTGTGCGACTCGACCTTGCCGTCGCGCAGAGGGGCCTCGATGGGCTCGCGGGTCATGACGCCGCCGGTAATCCTGGCGCCGTAGCGCGAGGCCATCACGTTGGTGGAGGCACGCAGGTAGAGGGGATTCTGATCGCCCGAGGCGCCCTGAGCGAAGACCGCGACGAGCTTGTCGCCGTAGGCCTGTTCGATGTGGCGGGAGGCCGCTCCGCAGAAGTCGGCGCTGATGATGTCGTTGAGAAAGCCGTTGACCGGGTGCATGGCGTAGGTCATAAAGACGGCGATGGGGGTGCCCTCGAGCGATTCGAACTGGAGCACGGCGACGGTCTTGTCGGATAGTCCGTTCAGGTTCGGGGCCTGCGTCCAGAGGTGGGTGGCGGCGTCGATATTGTCACGGCTCACGTTGAGGTAGGAAAGGCCGGTGCCGAAGCCGACGCGCGCAGGCTGAAGCTTCGCCTTGGCCTGCTTTACGGCGTCGAGTATCTGGCCGACAATGGGCGGCGGCGGCGCGTTGGGATCGGGCGCGGACGGAGGGCCCGCCTGGCCGGGTCGCCGGAAGGGTTGATCGCCAGGGCCCCAAGCGCTGTGCGTGTGAGTGACCGAGAGGACGATGTTCTCCGCGGGGCAGTTCAACTCCGCGGCGATCTGCTTCGCGGCGGCGGCCCATACGTTTTCCATCAGCATGCCCTGGTCGGCCCCGACCAACGCGGCGCGGGCGGCGCCGTTATCGAGCACGATGGCGCGCAGGTAGAGTTTCTCGTGGGCGTACTTGCCGGAGGGCGGGCTGGCCGGGTCGGCCGCGGGCGTGATGTCGATGCGCGCGGCGCCCACGCGCAGGCTCTGCGCGTTCGACGGAGCGCTTGCGGACAACAGGAGCGCCAGCATTGCAGGGGCGCAGACGATTCTCTTTCCCAGATGCATTCTCGACCTCCCACTACTGACAATTCTCTCAGGCAGTGTCCCGCGCGCCTGGGGCGCGGGGCGGACCTCGGTCTGCGCGGGCCATCCAGGCCGACATGGACGTCGGCCGGAGGACTGAAGTCCTGCCCCACACCCTTCGGCAGGCACACTCACTGCAGGGCGACGGCGGCCTCGGCGGTGAGCAGCAGGAACGTAAACGTCTCCTGCAGGTACAGACGAACGACCGCGTCGGTATGGCTCAAATAGCCGATGGAGAAGTCCTGGCCGAGGTGCAAGGCGAAGTCGCCGCCACGGGTGGTCAGCACGAAGGCGCCGCCAATGGCGGGCGCCCAGACGATCTTGTCGTCAACGAGCCGCTTGACGTGCTCCAGCACAGGGTATCCATGGTCGCTGGTCTCGGCAAGCGCGGTGTAGGCGTCGGCGCCGAGCAGCACCGCGTAGGGGCCGTTGACGCCGACCAGGCGCAGCTGACTCAAGGCTTGGGCGATGGCCTGCGGGTACTCGCGCACGTCGGGGGGAAGCGTCATGGCCGGATTGCTGGTCCCCTGGCGGATGCCGGCGATGCCGGCGGCGGCATAGCCCTCGAACACGGCGCCGTCTTCGGCAAAGGCGATCTGGCGCGCGGCCTCCTTCGCCGGTTGCCAATCCGCGTCGTTCGCGCCACGCTCGACATCGTCGATAGCCTGCCGATCGAGCTCGAACGGCACGCGCAACTCGACCAGGGCCTTCACCTCTCGCTGGCTGGCGACGACGCCGTCGCTCGGAGCGGCGATCGTTTGGAGGTGGCCGGTGCCGATGGCGGAGAGCGCCGTGCCTTCCGGTCCGTGCACGTCAACGACGCGCCTTGCGGCGAGGTAGCGCTTGAGCGTGCGCGATGTTTCTTCTTCGATCTGAGCCCAGGCCGCATCAGAAACAGGGGCGAGCTCACGATGCAGGTTATTCATGTGAGACATCTCCTTTGAGAGAACCGATGTGGAGCGAGCCATCGTTGTCCGAATGGCCAGACGGACGGGGTTCGACCGGCGCCGGGGCGGCGGAAGGCTCTACAGCCGCCGGCGGGTCTTCGGTCACGTTCTCCAGAAATGTCGCCGACGGCACGAAGAACAGGTTTCCGGTGACGGCCCGGCTGAAGTCGAGCAGCCGGTCGTAGTTGCCGGGCGGCCGTCCTATGAACATGTTCTCGAGCATCTGCTCGATCGTGCGGGGCGAACGGCTGTAGCCAATGAAATAGGTGCCAAATTCAGCGTATCCGGGCCGGCCGAAGGGCATGTTGTCGCGCAGGACCTTGATCTCTTTTCCGTCCTCAACGATGGTGGTGAGCGCGTTGTGCGCCGAGGTTGGCTTTACGGAATCGTCCAACTCGATGTCCGAGAGCTTGGCGCGGCCGATGATTCGCTCCTGCGCCTCCGTGGACAGCGCATTCCATCCGTCCAGGTCGTGAAGATACTTCTGCACGATTACGTAACTGCCGCCGGCGAACGCGGCGTCCTCTTGACCAATGAGCACGGCATCGGTCACCGCTCCGCCCCTTGGGTTCTCGGTGCCGTCGACAAAGCCGAGGAGATCGCGGTCGTCGAAGAAACGGAATCCCTGCACCTCATCCACGGGCGAAACGGCATTTCCGAGGCGAGCCATGATTTGGGTTGCCAGCTCGAAGCACAAATCCATGCGCTTCGCGCGAATGTGGAACAGCAGGTCGCCGGGCGTGGAGACCGCGTAGCGGGCCGCGCTGTGAATCTCACGAAACGGATGCAACTCCGCCGGGCGCGGCGGCCCAAAGAGGCGGTCCCAGGCTTCGGCACCGACCCCCAACACGCAAGAGAGACTCGCTTCCATGTCGCGGAATTCCACCGCGCGCAACAGCGCGGCGAAGTCCCCGCAGAACGCCCGAACGGCGGTGAGATGGGCGGGGCCTGGGTTTATCGTCACGACCAGGAAGATGGCCGCGCGGGTGAGTGGTGCGGCTACCGGCTGCGGGAGGCCAGGTATTGCGCTCGCCGCTTCGGGCCCGCTGATTGGCTGGGATTCCCGCTGTTCGATTCGCCCCTCCATGCTCACAATCGTACCGCAAGAGACTGGCTGGCATCCGCCGCGAATCGCGTAGTAGGGCAGTGCCGGGGCTGAAGCCCGCCCTCCCGCTTCGCTCTTGAATGTGGCGCTTTGCTTCGGATGGCGCCGAACTGGTTCTCGAGGATCGGAAATAGCGTGGCCGGGTCGGGGTCCTGCGATTCGCCGGCACAGTAGCGAAGCAGGGGGCTGCGCGAACCGCGCAAGTTACGGACGGGGCCGGTTTCGTGCGCGGACCTTCTCGGACAGGCGGCGGCGGCTGCTCAGGAGCCACTCCTGGCTGTTGAGTCCCTTGCGATCCCCGTCACCCGCTTTCACCCGCACATAGGAGCCGTCGGACATCATCCGGCGTGCCTTGACGGTGTCGCCAAGGTACACAGTCAGGATATTCTCGTGGATGCGGCGCAGCATTTTGGGGTCCTCGACCGGGAATAGCACTTCGACGCGGTGGTCGATGTTGCGCGGCATCAGGTCCGCGCTTCCGAGATAGAGCTGCTCGTCGCCCCCGTTGTTAAAGTAGAAGACGCGGCTGTGTTCCAGAAATCTTCCGACGACGCTGATCACCCGGATGTTCTCGCTCAGCCCCGGCAGGCCCGGCCGCAGGCAGCATATACCTCGCACCAGGAGATCGATTTTCACGCCCGCGGCCGAGGCTCGATAGAGCAATTGAATGAAGCGGCGGTCCACCAGAGAGTTCACCTTGAAGATCAATCGCCCGCCCTGGCCCTTCCGCGCGTGCTCGATTTCCCGCTCGATGAACGCCTCCAGGCGCGAGCGCAGGTTGACCGGAGCTACCAGCAGCTTGCGATAGTCCGATTTGGCGGAGTAGCCGGTGAGGTAGTTGAACAGGTCCGCCGCATCGTCGGCGATCTCTTCGTCCGCCGTCAGCATTCCGATATCGGTGTAGAGGTGCGCGGTCACCGCATTGTAGTTGCCGGTCGAGAGGTGAACGTAGCGCACCATCCGGCCGCCTTCCTGACGCACGACGAGCGCCACCTTCGAGTGGATCTTCAGACCCACCAGACCGTATACGACGTGCACCCCGGCACGCTCCAGGGCGCGGGCCCACTCGATGTTGCTCTCCTCGTCGAAGCGGGCTTTGAGTTCCACCAGCGCGGCGACCTGCTTGTCTTCCTCGATCGCCTCGAGCAGCGATTCCACCACCGGAGAGTTGCGGCCCACGCGATAGAGGCAGATCTTGATGGCGACAACGCTGGGGTCGCGAGCGGCCTTTTCGAGGAACTCGATTACCGGCTGGAACGAATCGAACGGATGATGGAGCAGAACGTTCTGCCGCCGTATGAGGCTGAAGATGTCCTCGTCGTCACAATCCGGTATGAGGTTCTGGAGCACGGCGGGAACGAAGGGAGGTTCTTTCAGTTCCGGGCGGTCGAGGGCATAGATGCTCATCAGGCGCTTCAGGGACAGCGGGCCTGAGGTCCGATAGACGGTCCTGGGTTCCACCTCGAGGTTCGTCATCAGAATCCGAGAATGGGGGCAGGCATATCCTGCGTGACCATGAGGCGAATCACGGTCCCGAAACGCCGCTGGCGTACGCCTTCCTCAATTGTTTCGAGCAGGTCTTCCGCCTCGAGTTCCTTGATGGCCATCTCCGCATCGCGCGTGACGTGGAACGGATAGGATTCGAGCACCTCCATTCCCGGGAACAGCGCGTTCAGATTCGCTGCGATGATCTCTTCCAGCCAGACCATGTCGACCCGCTTGGCGCGATTCTTCGCCTTCGAGTTGGCCGCCAGGTTGATGGGCACCAGTGGAGGCAGCGAATCGGGCACCTTGACGCGCGCGAAGTGCTCGTGCCCGAGCGCGTCCCTGATCAAGACGGCCAGGTTGAGGCTCAGATTTGAAATGTGAGGGAACGGCCGGCCTGGATCGAAGGCGAGCGGGGTGAGAACCGGGAATACGGTTTGGGTGAAGTACTCCTGGGTAATGGCTACCTGCGAGGGGCCCAGTGTGCGGTATTCGTGTATGCGCAGGCCCTGTTCTTCGAGCGGGGGCAGCAGGCTCTCAAGACACTTGTGGGCCTCTTTGAGAATCCGCTTCACCTCGCGGCGGATTGCGACCAGTTGTGCCCGGAGCGTCATGCCGTCGGGCCCCACATCCAGGGTTCCGGCGTCGAGTTGCGCGGCGAGAGCGGCTACGCGCACCATGAAGAACTCATCCAGGTTCGAGCCAAGAATCGAGAGGAACTTCACGCGTTCGAGAAGCGGGTTGGAATTGTCCTCGGCCTCCTCCAAAACCCTGCGCTGAAACGCCAGCAAACTCAGCTCACGATTCAGATAATACTGTGGGTCGTCGAGGTCGGGAGCTTCCGTGCTCCGATCGGCGCTGTCATCGGGCTTGGCGGAGGCGTCGAGGCGCCGCGCATTCTTCTTCCGTGGGTCCGGCGCGTTCCTGGCCATGGCTCACTAACAGGGTAGCTTGATCGAGCAAGCGGGGTGTCGTCACACGAATGTAACGATCGGAGTGCGACGCCGTCAGGAAATGGAGCGTGGCGCGCGCAGGACGTAACGGAATACCGCCCAGTAGTGGCACAAACTGCCGGCCAGCACAAACAGGTGCCAGACGAAGTGCGCGAACCTGCGGGAATTCACGTAGAACGCCACTCCCGCCGTGTAGCAAAGGCCACCCGCAAGCAGCCACAGGAAACCGGTCCACGACAAGGCTCCGAGCAGCGGCCGGACCGCAAGCACCGCGCACCAACCCATCAGCAGATAGACCACGGTGGAGGCAACCTTGAGCCGGTCGATCCACAGCGACTTACAAACAACCCCGCACAGGCATAGCCCCCAGACGACTCCAAAGAGACTCCATCCCCATGGCCCGCGCAGGGTGATCAGCGTGAATGGCGTATATGTGCCGGCAATCAACACGTAAATCGAGGAGTGATCGAGGATCTTGAAAACCCGCTTGGCACGGTTGTTGGCCAGAGCATGGTAGATGGTGGAGGAAATGTAGAGCAGCACCAGGCTGGTCCCATAGATCGCGCAGGCGACGATCTGCCAGGCCGAGCGATCGAGCGAGGCCAGCACCAAGGCCACGAGCCCGGCGATGCTGAGTACCGCACCGACTCCGTGTGTGATGCTGTTGGCGATCTCTTCGCCCAGCGTGGGTGGCCTGTCTTTACCCATCTTCAGAGTATGTGTCCGCGGGCAGGTAGTCGCAACCGGGTGCACGACAGAGACGTTGCGCCGTGCCGCGAGCTGAAGCGATTGGGCAGCGACGGACTCGATCGAAAGCGCTGGGCACGGGACGGAAGCACCCAGGCGTTGTGGAAGGATGAGGATATAGGGAGCCAATGGCGCCGTTCACCGTGGAAGGCTTTGAGCCGACGCACGGACCGCTCCCTTGCGGTCGCGGCTCGGTAACGGCCGCTCGGTAACGAACGTTCGCTGGTCTCCACGTCTATGTGGCGCAGCCGGTATACTGTTTTGCGGGCCAGGAGGAGTTCAAATCATGAAATCGAACAGACGCCAGTTCATGCAGGCAATCGGGACGAGCGCGTCCGGAATTGCCGTCGCTGGGGCGGCAGCGTCCAACGGGTTTGCTCAGGCCGCCAAAGAGGCGGCAGACTCGGGCGGGCAGGTTCTGCTTGTCGGCGACAATATCGCGGTGGCAACAACCCAGTATGGAAAGGTCAGAGGGTACGTGCTGCGGGGCATGCACTACTTCCTCGGCATGCCCTATGGCGCGGACACGTCCGGGGCAAACCGGTTCATGCCTCCCCAGAAGCCCAAACCATGGACCGACGTCTACCCGGCGCTCTGGTGGGGCGATGTGGCGCCTCAAAACATGGACAACCGCTACACCAACAAATACGCCTCATTCCGCGATCATTGGAACTATAGCGACGCCAGCGAGGATTGTCTCCGCATCAACGTCCTCACGCCCAAGACCGGCGACGGCAAGAAAAGACCCGTGATGTTCTGGATCCACGGCGGCGGCTACACGAACGGCAACGGGATCGAGCAGGACGGCTACAACGGCGAGAACTTCGCCCGTTTCGGCGACGTGGTTTTTTGCTCCGTCAATCACCGGCTGGGTCCCCTGGGGTTCTGCAATCTCGCCGGCGTGGGCGGGGAGAAATTCGCCGCGTCCGGAAATGTCGGCATGCTGGACATCGTGGCCGCTCTGGAGTGGGTTCGCGACAACATCGCCGAATTCGGCGGCGATCCGGGAAACGTCACCATCATGGGGCAATCGGGCGGCGGCGCGAAAGTCTGCGTCCTCACGGCGATGCCTTCAGCCAAGGGGCTCTTCCACAGGGCGGTCGTGCTGAGCGGGGCATCCCGGAAAGCAGGAGAGAAGGCTCGTTCCGAGAGACTGGGCGCGGAGGTGCTGAAAGAGGCCGGGCTCAAGCCCGATGAGTTGGACAAGTTGCAGGCCCTGCCCTGGAAGGACTTCTACGCCATTGCCACCAGAGCGCAGCGCACCTGGGCGAAGGATGCAGGCGCCGCGGGCGGCCTGATGCGCGGATTCAGCCCCGTGGTGGACGGCGCCTTTCTGCCCCAGCACCCCTACGATCCCGAGGCAGCGCCCACGGCAGCGAACGTGCCGATGATCATCAGTTCCGTTCAGAACGAGATGTCGATGAGCTGGGCGGATGCCTCGCTGGAATCGGTCACGCTCGATCAGGTGGTGGAAAGAGTCAGGCAAAGAGCGGGCTTCGGCCCAGGCTTCGGGGACAAGGCGAAGGAGGTCGTCGACTCCTACGTGAAGGCCTTCCCGGGCAGGAAGCCGGTGGAAATCTGGACGCTCGTCAGCAGCAACCGGCAGGGCGTGGTGGCGCTCGCGGACGTCAAATCCAGGCAGCCCGCCCCGGTGTATGTCGATTGGTTCGCCTGGCAGCCTCCTCTGTTCGACAACCGCTTACGCGCGTTCCACTGCGTGGATATTTGCTTCTGGTTCTACAACACGGATGTGATGCTCACCCATACGGGCGGCGGCCCGAGGCCGAGAGCGCTATCGGCCAAGATGGCCGGCGCTTTGCTGCAATTCATGAAGACAGGCGATCCCAATCGCGGCGGCCTTCCCACCTGGCCCAGGTATTCCTCCGCCAGCGGAGAGACGATGGTGCTCGACGATACCTCGGAGGCGAAGAACGATCCCGACAGGGAGGCCAGGAAAGCGCTGCCGGTAGCGTAGGTCTCTGACCGCCTGATCTGGTTCGTCTGTGGGGCAGCCTGTCGGCGACGGTTGCCGAGGGGGGTCTGGAACCGCTGCAGGCGTGGACGCCTGCCCCACAGGCCTGCACAAAGTCCTTTTTGTGTGATAGGATTCCGCTATAAAGACTCAGAGGCGTGGTGCGCCGGGGGCGCCGGCGTAAGGGGGGAACATGGGCTCCGCGACCTGCGTTCGACTAACGGGGAACGTCTTCGCCGGTGTGCGGAAGCCGCTTGCCGCGGCCGCTGTGCTGGCGTGCTGCTGGGTTTGCCCCGCTTTCGCGCAGAGCGCCCTGGTGGCCGACGATATCCCCGTCCTGCTGGCTGACCCGAGCGGCACGGTAACGGTCGCGATCGCACTTCGGAACACGGGCTCGCAGCCTCTGGCGGTCCACCTGAGCACCACGGACTTCGTGCACCAGCCGGCGACCGGAGCGCCCTATCCCTTGGGCGCGGCATCGGTGTTCAGTGCAACCAACGAAGCCGACAAGGCCGTGCTGAACGGAGCTCCACTTCCTGCCGGCGGAGTGCTGAACGTGAAGCTGAGCGTGTCCAAACTCTGGGAGGCCGGGGAGTCGACGGCCGTGATCCAGAACAATGACGAGGACATCCGCACGCGCAGTGGAGCGACACAAGCGCTGCTGCGCGAGGTCCATATTCCAGCGGCTTTCAACGTTCGCATCGACGCCGGCCCTACCGATCCGCCTGAGATAAGATTCTCGGCCTTGGGAAGCGGCGGCGGCAAACTGCTGGTCCGGCTTGTGAACGGCGATCCGATGTCGTATCGCTTCCGCTGGTCGCTGAGACTGGGCAACGACCTGCGAGTTTCGCCCAATCCATTCGTGGATCTCCCGGCCAATGGCAGCGCGTTCCTGGATTTTACGCCGGTGAGTCCGAGAGGGTCGGGAGTGCTGGGCTGGTTCTCGCAATTCCTGGCGGCGGGCACGCTGAAGGACGAGATCGAGAGCGGCGACGTGCTTCTGGAACCGGTGTTGGGTCAGGAGGCGATTCCACCGCTGGCGGCAAAGGTGCTGCCGGTATCGGCCCGCATACGGTTCTGGAGCGACGGCTTTCAGGAATTCGCCAATGTGATTTGCGTGTTCCTGCTGCTCACGGCGGGTGGCATCGCGTCGATCTGGGTGCATTGCGGGATGCCGAACACCACGCGGGCGCTCGCGGTGCAGCGGCGCCTCAACGCGCTGAGCCAGCAGATTGACGCTCTGGGCACCGACATCCCGTCGCAGTGGCGCGTCCT
The DNA here is from genome assembly GCA_963841635.1 of Bryobacterales bacterium. Classification (GTDB taxonomy): domain Bacteria; phylum Acidobacteriota; class Terriglobia; order Bryobacterales; family Bryobacteraceae; genus DASWZN01. The sequence goes on along the minus strand of CAWJDO010000002.1, from coordinate 2,469,731 downwards.
GCTGGCATCGCACCCCAAACGCCTTTGCAGAAGCCTCTCCTCCATGTGGTGGGTGTTTCCGGCTTTCGCGGAACTCCTGGACCGCCTGGAGAACGACGTGACCATGGTGGAGGCCTGGGGCGCGATCGCATACGATGTCTCGATCGTCAAGCGCCAGATGCGACAGCAGCAACAGCAAGGGATTCCGCCCACGGTGCTGAGCTGGGTGGAGGATGCGTGCGCGCGAGCCCTGGCGCCGATCGAGACCGGACTCACCAACGCCGAAGAGCTTCAAGGCATGCGGGCGGACGTGAAGAAGGCGCGGAACTACCTGGCGTTGGTGGCGGACGGAACGCAGATCACCGACCTGGAGAATGAAGTCTCGGATCGCGAGACCCGCATCCAGAGCTGCCTGCCGATCGTGGCGAAAGCCTGGCCAGACGAGTTCGGAAACCTGGTGGAGCAGGTGTCGAACTCGATCGGCACGCCGATGGAACCGGATCTGTACATCGACCGCGACACGTTGACGCTGAAGGTGAGCCTGTTGAACGAATTCCGTGAGCTGCGGGAGCGCGCCCAGGCCCTGGAACCGGCGGCCATGGCGGCAGCGGCGGGAGGAGCGGTCACGGGCTCCTCTTCCGGAAGCGCGGTGGCCCGCCTCGAGACCCATCGCGAGCGGCTGTTTGCCTATCTGCGTCCGGACGCCCCCGAGTGTCTGCGCCTCGCGCGGCTGTTCGTCGGCGAAATGCGGCAGGATATTTACGAGCCGGCGCTGCTGGCCGAGGTGCGGAAGACGCCGCCCGCGGCGGTGGTCCGGGCCCAGCCGGTCATCGCGGAGCCGGAAGCGCCGGTGCACTTTGCGCTACATTTCAACCGGGACCTGCTGAACGACGTCGCGGCCTGTCAGGAATGGGCCTGCACCTGGAGCTTCGGCGACGGATCGCAGTGCGAAACCGGATGGGAGGTCTATCACAGCTTCAGCAAGGACGGCATGTACGATGTTTCGGTGGAGGTCGCCGACCTGGACGGCCAAGCGGTGACGCAGGCGCCGATCCTGCAGAAAACTCAAGTGGGACGCCTGATCGGGCCGATGCCCACCGCGGAGCGCATCCGGCGCGCGTGGCGCTGGACCAAACCCCACGCCGAGACCATGCTCGAAGCTAGCCGACTGGCGCTGGTGCTTGCCGTGGCGGTCTTCGGACTTGTCACTACCGCCCGCCAGCAGGCCACCACGCTGACGACACTGGAGGCGATCGGGGCCGTGTTCGCGCTCGGATTTGGCGCCGATACGCTGAAGACCCTCATCACGGAGCGCCGCTCGTGAGCGGCGAAAGGAGCAGGAATGGCTGTCCTGAAGATTGGCAGCACGGGCCCGGACGTGACGGCTCTGCAACAGGCTCTTTCGAAAGCGGGCTTCGATCCCGGCGGTAGCGACGGCAACTTCGGGCCGGGAACCCAGCGCGCCGTCCAGGCATTCCAGAGGAGCGCCGGAATCGCGCCCGACGGTATTGTGGGACCGCAAACGGCGGCTGCGCTCGGCCTCGGCGGTCCGCTGCCGCCTCAGCCGGCGATGGCGATTCCCGCGGTCACGGCGGAGCTGGTGGCTAGGATGTTCCCGTTCACGCCGGCGCTGAACATCGATGCGAATCTGCCCTCGGTGCTGGACGCGCTGGTTTCCTTTCAACTGGCGGACAAGCCGATGGTGTTGATGGCGCTGGGCACCATCCGGGCGGAGACGGAGAGCTTCGAGCCGGTCGCGGAGGGCGAATCGAAATTCAATACCTCGCCCGGCGGGCATCCGTTCGACCTGTACGACCATCGCAGCGACCTGGGGAACCTGGGGCCTCCGGACGGGGTGAACTTCAGAGGTCGCGGATTCGTCCAGCTGACCGGCCGGGCCAACTATCAGCAGCATGGCGAGGCGATCGGGTTGGGGAATCAGCTCATCGCGAATCCGGATCTGGCCAGCGATCCCCAGACCGCGGCGAAGCTGCTGGCGAGCTTCCTGAAGAGCCGCGAGGACCGCATCCGGGCCGCCCTGGTCCAGGGAGACCTGGCCACCGCGCGCCGCCTGGTGAATGGCGGCTCAAACGGGCTGGATCGATTCACGGAGGCGTTCAACACCGGCCAGAGTGTGATACCGGATGAACTGGCCGCGGCCACTACCGGTTCTCTTTGACGAGCCGCTTCCTCCCTCCGGTTCGCCGGTCGGCCAGCGCCCCGCCATGTTGCTCTTCGTCTAACCGATGCGAAAGTCGGTGATCTACAATGGGGGCGTGCCGGATATCACCGACCTCTTGAACCGCTGGAGCGCGGGCGACTCAACGGCATTCGATGAACTGATGCCGCTGGTCTACGGCGATCTCAAGCACGTCGCCCAACGGAGCCTTCAGAACGAACAGCACGTTTTCACGCTCGATTGCACGGCCTTGGTGCACGAGGCTTACCTGAGGCTGGTGAATCAGAATCGCATGCAGTGGAGCGGCAGAGCGCACTTCTTCGGCGCGGCTGCGCAAGCGATGCGGCGGATCCTGGTAGAACACGCCCGTAGACGGCTGTCGCAAAAGCGAGGCTCCGGCGCGCCGCACGATCCTTTGGACAAGGCAGTCACCGTGGCGCTCCAGCCGGATTTGGACGTAATCGAACTGGACGACGCATTGACGGAGTTGAGCTCTGCCGATCCTGAGACCGCCCGCGTTATCGAATTGCGCTACTTCGGCGGTCTATCCATCGAGGAGACGGCCGAGGTGCTGAGCACTTCGGCCTCCTCCGTCACACGGCTGTGGGGCTTCGGACGAGCCTGGCTCTTTCGCCGGCTAAGCGGCGATGTGGACAGAGCACGGCTCTAGGTTATAAGCCTCACGAAGCCCATCGCGAAGTCGCAGGGGGCGCGCCGCTCGGGTACCGCCCCCAGCCTTGCTGAATGGCACGATCAGGGCCTCGTACGGCTTAGGCAGGGCACCCCTCACTCACATGGAAACGTCAGGGGAGCACCACCGTATCCGTCGAGATGTTGTTTAGCAGATTCGCGTCTCGTGCGTCCGACAGCACGGCGGTATTGGTCAGCGGAGAGACGGCATTCGCTGCCACGTTCACCGTGAAGACGATCGCCGGGTAGCTGGAGCCGGGAGCCAGCGCGTCGTGGCGCGTGCAACTCCTCGTCGTCAAGGTGCAGTTCCAGCCGCTGCCGGACAGCGCGACCGCGCTTAGACTCGCAGGTAGGACATCGACAACGGTCACAGCCCCCGTTGTGGGCGCACCGCCGACGTTACTGACCGCGATGTTATACATGGCCCCCTGCTGTCCCTTGGACAGATTCCCCACATGGGTTGCGACGATCCTTAGATCGGGAGCCGGGACGATCGTGGACGGATCGCTCGCCTCGTTGTTGGCCGTGTTGACTTCGCCACCGCCGGAAACCGTGGCGATGTTGGTCAGGGACGCCGGAGCGTTCGAGGCGACCCGTACGATCACCCTGATCGCCGGATAACTGCCCCCGCCCCCGAGTGTGTTGCTGCGCGTGCAGGTCAGATTCGCCAGATTGCAGTTCCAGCCGGCGCCTGCCATCGAGAGTGCCGTCAGCGCCCCGGGCATCACATCGCCGGCGGTCACGGTGCCGACCGTGGGCCCGGTGCCGACGTTGGTCACCGTGATCGTGTAGGTGGCGCCGACCTGTCCGGAGGTGAGGTTCCCGCTGTGGGTTTTGGAGACGGTCAGATCGGGAACGCCGGCGCCGATCGTGGTCGGATCGGAATACGAGTCGTTGGCGGTGTTGACTTCGCCGCCGCCAGACACGGTGACCTTATTGAGCACGGAAGCCGGAGCGTTGGAGGCGACGTTCACGGTCAGCGCGATGGTTGGATAGACGCCTTGTGCCGCCAGGGCGTCGCCACGCGTGCAGGTCAGGTTCGCCAACGTGCAGTTCCAGCCCGTGCCCGACATCGCGGTTGCCGTCAACCCGGCAGGCAGCGCGTCGATCACCGTAACGGTGCCGGTCGTGGGCGCGTTGCCAAGGTTGTTAACCTGGATCGTATAGGTAGCGCCGGTCTGTCCAGCCGTGAAGTTTCCGAGGTGGGTTTTGAGTACAAACAGATCGGGAACCTGGGCGAGCGTCGTGGGATCGCTTGCCGTGTCGTTGGCCGTGTTGACTTCGCCACCGCCGGAAACCGTGGCGATGTTGGTAAACGACGCGGAGGTTCCCACACCCACATTCACCGTCAGGGTGATGGCCGGGTAGCTGCTGCCTGCCGCCAAAGCGTCGCTGCGCGTGCAGAACGGCGCCGCCGCGTTAACCAGATTGCAACTCCAGCCGGTACCCGCCATCGAGGCTGGGTTCAGCGCCCCGGGCATAATATCGCTGGCGGTCACGATGCCGGCCGTGGGCCCGGTGCCGACGTTGGTCACCGTGATCGTGTAGGTGGCGCCGACCTGTCCGGCGGTGAAGTTCCCGCTGTGGGTTTTGGAGACGGTCAGATCGGGAACGCCGGCGCCGATCGTGGTCGGATCGGAATACGAGTCGTTGGCGGTGTTGACTTCGCCGCCGCCGGACACGGTGACCTTATTGAGCACGGAAGCCGGAGCGTTGGAGGCGACATTCACGGTCAGCGCGATGGTTGGATAGACGCCTTGTGCCGCCAGGGCGTCGCTACGCGTGCAGGTCAGGTTCGCCAACGTGCAGTTCCAGCCCGTGCCCGACATCGCGGTTGCCGTCAACCCGGCAGGCAGCGCGTCGATCACCGTAACGGTGCCGGTCGTGGGCGCGTTGCCAAGGTTGTTCACCTGGATCGTATAGGTAGCGCCGGTCTGTCCGGCCGTGAAGGTTCCGACGTGGTTTGAGATTATAACCAGATCGGGAACCTGGGCGAGCGTCGTCGGATCGCTGGCCGTGTCATTGGCCGTGTTGACTTCGCCACCGCCGGAAACCGTGGCGATGTTGGTAAACGACGCGGAGGTTCCCACACCCACATTCACCGTCAGGGTGATGGCCGGGTAGCTGCTGCCTGCCGCCAAAGCGTCGCTGCGCGTGCAGAACGGCGCCGCCGCGTTAACCAGATTGCAACTCCAGCCGGTACCCGCCATCGAGGCTGGGTTCAGCGCCCCGGGCATAATATCGCTGGCGGTCACGATGCCGGCCGTGGGCCCGGTGCCGACGTTGGTCACCGTGATCGTGTAGGTGGCGCCGACCTGTCCGGCGGTGAAGTTCCCGCTGTGGGTTTTGGAGACGGTCAGATCGGGAACGCCGGCGCCGATCGTGGTCGGATCGGAATACGAGTCGTTGGCGGTGTTGACTTCGCCGCCGCCGGACACGGTGACCTTATTGAGCACGGAAGCCGGAGCGTTGGAGGCGACATTCACGGTCAGCGCGATGGTTGGATAGACGCCTTGTGCCGCCAGGGCGTCGCTACGCGTGCAGGTCAGGTTCGCCAACGTGCAGTTCCAGCCCGTGCCCGACATCGCGGTTGCCGTCAACCCGGCAGGCAGCGCGTCGATCACCGTAACGGTGCCGGTCGTGGGCGCGTTGCCAAGGTTGTTAACCTGGATCGTATACGTAGCGCCGGTCTGTCCAGCCGTGAAGTTTCCGAGGTGGGTTTTGAGTACAAACAGATCGGGAACCTGGGCGAGCGTCGTGGGATCGCTTGCCGTGTCGTTGGCCGTGTTGACTTCGCCACCGCCGGAAACCGTGGCGATGTTGGTAAACGACGCGGAGACTCCCGCGCCCACATTCACCGTCAGGGTGATGGCCGGGTAGCTGCTGCCTGGCGGCAAAGCGTCGCTGCGCGTGCAGAACGGCGCCTGCGCGTTAACCAGATTGCAGTTCCAGCCGGTGCCCGCCATCGAGGCTGGGTTCAGCGCCCCGGGCATAATATCGCCGGCGGTCACGGTGCCGACCGTGGGCCCGGTGCCGACGTTGGTCACCGTGATCGTGTAGGTGGCGCCGACCTGTCCGGCGGTGAAGTTCCCGCTGTGGGTTTTGGAGACGGTCAGATCGGGAACGCCGGCGCCGATCATGGTCGGATCGCTGGCCGTGTCGTCGGCGGTATTGACTTCGCCGCCACCGGAAACCGTGGCGATGTTGGTCACCGAAGCCGGAGCGTTCGAGGCGACATTCACCGTCAGGGTGATTGCGGGATAGCCCCCAGCTGCCGGGGCGACAGCGGCGGTCGTGCAGGTCAGGGTGGCCACGGAACAGGTCCAGCCCGGTCCCGACATCGCGGTTGCCGCCAACCCGGCGGGCAGCGCGTCGACTACGGTTACCGTTCCGGCGGTCGCCGCGCCGCCGACGTTGGTCACAGCGATCGAATAAGTTGCGCCGGTCTGCCCTTGCGAGAAGTTGCCGGAATGGGTCTTGGAAATCGTCAGGTCGGGAGCCGCGTTGACTGTCAAGACGCCAGGAGAGTACGCAACCGTGTAGTTCGGCGCGACCGCGCCCGAACAGGTGATCGGATAAGTCCCCACCGGGCTATTCGGCACGGCTGTGGTTACGCAGCTCGGCGGTGTGGTGAACGCCGTGGCGGCGGTATCGCCCCCGACCAGGCCGGTTGGGGTAAACGTCAGGGCTGGATTCGCCTGCCCGACGAGCTTTTGCTGGTTGTCCGCTGTCACCGTGAGACTCGCCTGATTCACGGTGAGCGAGCCCGTGGCGCTACTGGCCGAAAAGCCTGTGTCTCCCGCATAGCTTGCCGCCAGCGCAGACGTGCCGGCCGCGGGTTTGGTGAGTGTAAAGGTCGCCGCGGAACTGACGCCGGAAACAGAGCTGAGTGGCATCGACACGGGAGTCCCGCCGTCGACGGCCAGCGACACGCTTCCGGTGGGCACGGCCTGCCCGGAACTGGCGGTAACGGTGACCGTCACGCTGCCGTCCGCGCCATAGGTAATCGCCGGTGCGCCGATGGTGGTGCTGGTGCCGGCTGTCGAGACAGGCACGGCCCCGACCAGGGCCAGACTATGCAGCCCTCCACCCGCCACCGCGGATACGCTCTGCAAGAAGCCGACCCCGCCCAACCCCAGGACTTCGACCGGCGTCGCACCGCTGCCGCTGGCGGTAGTGCCATTGCCCAGTTGTCCATTCGTGGCCGCTCCCCAGGCGTAGAGGACGCCGGTGGTGGCGATGCCCAAAGAGTGAAGCCCCCCACCCTGGATTGCCGAAATTCCGCCGAGGATTCCCGCGCCGCCGGGCCCCAGTACGCTCATCGGCGCGGATTGGCCAGAAGTGGAGCCGTTCCCAAGTTCGTTATCGAGGTTATAGCCGAAAGAGTCGACGTTTCCCGAACTCGACAAGGCCAGGCTGTGCATCCCTCCAGCCGCCACTGCGTTGATGGCGCCCAAAAACCCCGACCCGTTCAGACCCTCCACCAGCGCGGGAAAAGAGGAGAATGTGCCGGTGGCACCGTTGCCGAGTTCGCCGTCCTGGTCTTCGCCCCAGGCATAGACCAGTGAGGTATTCGTCACGGCGAGAGAGTGACCCGCGGATTGGCTGGCTGAGATCCCAATCACGCTGCCGAGGGTCCCGCTGTTGCCCGGCCCCACTACCTGCGCGGGCAAGCTCACGTGGTCGCTGGCACTTCCGTTGCCCAATTCGCCCCGGAGGTTCGTTCCCCAGGCGTACACGGTGTTATCGTGCGCCAGCGCCAGGCTGAACTGGTTTCCGGCAGCGATGGCGACAATCCCTTTCAGTGGGTTGATCCCATCGGGACCCATCACGAGGACCGGGGTGAATACGTTGGCGCTGGAGCCGCCATCGCCCGGCTGGCCGTTGAGGTTGCCGCCCCAGGAATAGACAGTGCCGTCGTCCATCAATGCGAGGCTGTGGTTTTTCCCCGCCGCGATCGCAACCGGCTTGCCGCTGCCGAAACTCACCTGAACCGGCGTGGAGCTCGATGCCGTTGCGCTCCCGACTCCGAGTTGGCCGGCCGAGTTGTCGCCCCAGGCGTAGACCGCACCCGTATTCGTCAGCGCCAGGCTGTGAGATCCACCTCCGGAGACCGCGATTACGCCGTCCAACGACCCGCTGCCGTTCGGGCTGACTACCTGGACCGGAACGCTGCTATCCGCGGTTGTCCCGTTGCCCAATTGGCCGCGGTTATTGCTGCCCCATGTGTAGACCGCCGGCGGCACACAGCGATTGTTGACCAGGAAGATATCCGGGTCGTTAGCGGTATAGCCGGGCGGAAGCGTGAACACATCCACGCCAACCAGACAGGAAAGAGCGAAACTGCTGGTAAACGTTCCCGGATTCCCGAATCCCGACGTGTTCAGTGCGACTTTTACGAGAACAGGCATGTTCAGCCCGACACCAGGGAGGACCGGCGTGGTCAGAGTGCCGGAAACGATGTCGGTGCCCGCTCCGAATGTCTCACCACCGCTGGTGAACGACAAGGTGTTCGCGCCATGGGTAGGGGCCACAGAGGTGTCTATCGATGTGGAGAAGTTGTAATCGTTGCTGCCCAGACTCAGCGTGGCATGCCAACCCCCGTTGGCCGAGCCAACCACCGCGGCTTGGCCCAGGATGTTGAAACTGAGCGCGATGCCGATCAGATCCTGCGACGCTGGGTCGCCAATCTTGCTGAAGACGACGTGTGTATTGAAGCTGCTCGTGGCGCCGCCCGGGCCCCCGAGGGACTCGCTCGCAGACACCGCGCCGCCAATTTGCCCTTGATTCGAGAAGCCGCTGGAGTGTATGGTTCCCCCGTTGGGCCCGCAGGTCACGGCCGCCGAAACGGGCGCGCTCCCGCTTACACCTGTGGTGATGGCATTCGGGTCCATGGCGGTGCAAGGCCCTACATTGAAGCCGCCTTCCCCAACCGATACGGAATAGGCGGTCTGCGCCCCTAGAGGAACAGTGGCGAACAGGGTCACCGCTGCGGCGACCAATGTGAAACGTGAGTTCCAGCCCATACGATCCAGCCCCCCAGGCGTCTCGATCGGAGACGCGTTCTGCCTATAGTGGCGTCAAACTTCGCCGAATTACGTCAAAGACAGAATTCCGAGGTGGACCCATACTGAACCAGAGTCCCTGTGAGCGCCCTGAACGAGATCCGCGAAGCCTTCAACAAAGTACTCGAACTGGAAGCACCGGAGCGCGCAACCTTGCTGGATAGCCTGCCCGAGGCCATCCGTGCCGAGGTGGCCTCTCTCGTGGCGGCACATCAAGCCGCGGGACCGTTCCTGGCGGGTTTAGAACACGCCCCTCGGGACGGCGAGCACCTCGGCCCATACGTGCTCCTCGAAGAGATTGGCCGGGGCGGCATGGGGGTGGTCCACCGGGCCCGGCGCGCCGACGGCGAATTTCAGCGCGAAGTGGCCATCAAGCTGGTGGGCGGTCGCCTGTTCGCCGCCGAAGCCGAGCGGCGGTTCATCGAGGAGCGGCAGATCCTGGCGTTGCTGGATCATCCCAACGTCGTCCGCATGATCGACGGGGGCGTGTGGGCGGGCCAGCGTTATCTGGTGATGGAGCTTGTATCCGGCAGGCCCGTGACCGAGTACTGCCTCGAAGGCGGCATATCCATTCGGGATCGGCTGAGGCTGTTCCAGGCGATTTGTTCTGCCATCCAGTACGCCCACCAGAACCTGATTCTTCATCGCGATCTGAAGCCACAGAACATCCTGGTCACCTCCGATGGCCAGGTGAAGGTTCTCGACTTTGGCATCGCCCGGCTTGCCGACGATGCGGCGGCAGGGGATGCGGTCACCACCATGCTGCATCCCATGACGCTTTCCTGTGCCAGTCCGGAGCAGGTTCGCGGAGACCGCCTGACACTAGCCAGCGACATCTATGCCCTGGGGTTGCTGTTGTATGAACTGCTAACCGGAAAGAACCCCCAATCCGCCGGCACTCCGGCCGAGATCATACGCCGCATCGCCGTCGCCGATCCGCCCCCTCCCAGCAAACTAGGACCGAGTATCTCCGCGGACCTGGACGCAATCGTGCTAAAAGCCCTCTCGAAAGAGCCGGCTCGCCGCTACGCTTCCGCCGAAGAGATGTCGGCCGATGTAGGCCGCTTCCTCGAATGCCGGTCGGTTCTGGCGCGCCCGCCGTCGCGGTTGTATCACGCCGCCCGGTTCTGCGCCCGACACAAGGCCTCCGTGGCCATCACGGCCGCCCTGACGCTGGCTGTTATCGGGGGCGTGGTGACCTCTGTGGCACAATCCCGCCGGGCCGAGCGCCGGTTCAACGAACTGCGCAGCCTGGCGGGCTCCCTCCTCTTCGAGGTGTACGATTCCATCACGGCGCTGCCCGGTTCGGTATCGGCTCGGCGCCTGGTGGTGAGCCGCGCGCAGAAATATATGGACAGCCTGGCCCGGGACGCGGCCAACGATTCTTCACTTCGGCGCGAACTGGCGCAGGCCTACTTGCGTCTCGGCGACGTGCAGGGCAGGCCGTACGTCGCCAACCTCGGAGACACGGCCGGCGCGCTCGAGAATTACCGCAAAGGACAAGCCCTGCTCGATATGGAATTGATTCGCCACCCTGGCGATGCGGCAATTCAAGACCAGCTGAGCGAGGCTTACATGAGCGTTAGCGCAATCCTGGTGCGCCAAAACAAGGCCGATGACGCAATTGCGGCCGCGCGCCGGGCCATCTTGCTGGCTGGGGCTTTGAGTGCGCGCGACCCGCAAAGCCTGATCCTGGCGGAGAAGTTGGCGCAGGCCTACACCCGCCTCGGACAAGCCCAGTACGCCGCGGCCGCGCAAGCCGGGAGTGTCGCGGGCTTCCAACAGGCGCTGGCCACGTATCGGAAATCGCTGGCGATTCAAACCGCCTTCGGCCCGCAACCGGGTGCGCGGTGGCAAATCAGGCTCTCGGCAAGTTATTTCAATGTTGGATATGCGCTGCGGGAACTGGAGGACCGCACCGGTGACACTTCCTACGGCCGCCTGGCACTGGAGTCCTCGCTTGCCGGCGATGCCATCAACCGCCAGTTGGCCACGGCAGACGCCCGCCAGGGGGTTCTCCGAAAGCTGCCGGATGGCTTGGCCGACATCGGCCTGCTCCGCTGGAACTGCTGCCGTGACCTGGCCGGCGCCCTGCGCGACGAGCGCGAGGCGCTCGACGGGTTCCGGCGGATAGCCGATCGCGACCCTCAGAATCTGGAGGCCCGGCGCGATGTCGCCGGCGTCTACAACAAACTCGGCGCGATTCTGGGCGAAGCCGGCCGCCGGAGCGAGGCCATGGAGGCCAACCACGAGGCCCTCGCCATCTACCAGGAACTCGGCCGCGCCGACCCAACCAGCGGTGAGAACGCCGGGTATCTCGATGAGGTCCGGGCGCGAATCGCCGCGGTGGAGCGTGAGAGGGCACGGCGCCAGTAGCCGACTGTCCTGGACAAAACAGGTTTCGCCGTCGGTGGACGCTCAGATTTGCCCGCCGACTCCGGCGACCGGCGGGCCGAGGACCGGCTTGCGTATGCCCTAGGGGACCTCGCGGAAGCAGAAAAGCCGAGCGCCGCAAGCTGCTCCGAGTCACGGAGACCTACTCTCTTTGAGGCCGGCTCAGCGATGGGATATGATTGTAAACTTGCTGGCAGCGCGACGGGAGAAACAGGCTGAAGCCTGCGCAACCACAACGCCGTTCGCCGCCACGAGCAGCTATCCGGCGCGGGCTCCTTTGGGTAAGGTTGCCAATGAAACGAAGTGGCGTGTGCACCATCGTCGCCAAGAACTACCTGCCATACGCCCGCGTGCTGATGACCTCTGTCCAGAGATGGTTTCCGGAGGCGGTGCGAATCGTAATCCTGGTCGACCACGTAGACGGCTACTTCGAGCCCGCGGACGAACCTTTCGATTTGATTCTCTCAGAGGACCTGAGCCTTCCGGAATCGCGGTGGTTCCACTTCAAGTACTCGCTCCTCGAATTGAGCACAGCCGTTAAGCCGTACGCGCTCGAGGCGATATTCGAACGCTACGGTTTGGAACGGCTGATCTACCTCGATCCCGACATCAAGGTTTACGGCTGCCCGGACACTGTGTGTGCTGAGTTGGAGAGCTGCTCGATTCTGCTAACGCCGCACCTCACGGAGCTGATGGAGGACGATGACTGCCGGCCGAGCGAACTGGATATCCTTCGTGCGGGCGCCTACAATCTTGGCTTCATTGCCCTGGCCTCATCGCAGCAGACCCTGCGCTTTTTGAAGTGGTGGCAAACCAAGGTCCACGATCACTGTGTGGTCGACCTTCCGCGAGGTCTGTTTGTGGACCAGCGATGGGTGGACCTCGTGCCTGGGCTGTTTCGAGGTGTCACGATCAGCCGCGAACCCGGCCTAAACGTGGCGTACTGGAACATCAAACAGCGACCCATCATGCGAACTCCGGGTGGCTACCAGGTGAATGGACGCCCGCTCTACTTCTTCCATTTCAGCGGTTTCGATCCCAGCGATCCGGACCAACTGTCGCGCTTTCAAAACCGCGTCCGCCTGGCTGAGCTCGGCGACGTCCGTGAATTGGTCATGGAGTATCGCGACGATCTTCTGGCCCAGGGCTATTCACGGTCGAAGACGTGGCCGTATGCGTTTGGCAGTTTCGAGAACGGGCTTTCGGTTCCCGACATGGGCCGCTCCCTTCACCACGAGGCGCCCGAGCTCATGAGTAGAATCGAGAACCCGTTCTCCGAAGAAGGTTTCCGTGCTTTTCTGGATGTGTGGAACCAGCCGATTGGCAATGTGAACGGCGAACCAGCTGGCGTCACCCGTCTTGCCTATCGGATTTATCGAACGAGAACGGACCTGCAGGCTGCCATGCCGGACATCCTGGGTGGCGACCTGGTTCGATTCATGGAATGGGTTCTGTCTTTCGGCTCGACTGAGCACGGTCTGCACGACGTCTTGCTGGCCCCAATCTCTAGTGCCCTCGATGCGGCACACCGGAGGAAGGAAGAGGATGCCAGGGTGGGCCATGGCCGGCGCTGGCAGCCAGATGCTCGAGGTTTGCCGCCCAAGGTACGACAAGCCTTGGAGGAGCTGCAGTCCAACGGAGCGCCATCCGCGCCTGGAGCGGAATCGAGCGATACCGCGACGCCAAGCGGAGCGAATGGCGGCAAGCCCAAGCTCCGCCTGAGTCGCCTGGCGCGCTCTCTGTACGAGTCCCGGCCGGATCTGCAGCAGGCTTTCCCGGATCCTTGTGGCCGCGATGCCGCAAGGTTCCTGATGTGGTTCCTGGTTTACGGAAAGAGAGAGTATCGTCTGGACGAGGCGCTCCTGACTCCTCTCCGGCAGCAGTGGCAGGAAGTGTTGAACTCGCTCGACAGCGTTCCTGCCAGAGCCTGGCACAGAGTCATCTTCCATGCCACGGACGTAGCGGTTCAGCTCAGGCATTCCATCGTGCGTTGGCGGACGAGAGGGCGATCCTTATCCCACATTTTTCGCGGGCGCTTGCCGCGCCGGCCGCCGGCAATATCCGATAGAAACGGGGGATGGCCGGTGCGGGCGCTGCCTGCCTCGGGCCTTGCGCCGGTCGAGGGCCCGATCGATTTCGGAGTCAACCTGGTGGGTTACCTGCGCTCGGAAATGGGCGTGGGTGAATCCTCTCGCTATGCGGCCCTGGCTATCCGGAAAGCGGGGATCCCCCTGCGGCTCCGAAGCGTCGATTCACGCCGCGGTCCGTATCGGACAACGGACGGCCGGGCGGGCGCGGAATCGAAGACGTTCCCGCATTCGTTCAATCTGTTCTACGTGAACGCGGACCAGGCGCAGATCGCGATGGACAGGCTGGGACGGGACTTCACCAGGGACAAGTACAACATCGGTTTCTGGACGTGGGAACTCGAGGACTTTCCGGACAGATGGCGCCCGTCGTTTGACTGCTACCACGAGATCTGGACTCCGAGCACCTTCTGCCAGGAGGCAATCGCCCGGAAATCGCCTATCCCGGTGGTCCGCATTCCTTACGCAGTAGAGGTGGACGAGCCAGCGCTGCTCGACCGGTCCTCGTTTGGCATTCCGCTCAAGCCCTTTACTTTTCTCACCACCTTCGACATGCTGAGCGTGTTCGAGCGCAAGAATCCGCTGGCGGTGATCGAGGCATTTGCAGGTGCGTTCAGCGGCTCATCCGACTGTCACCTGGTGATTAAGATCAACCATGGCGACCAGCGGCGCACGAACCTCGCGCGCCTTCGCGCCGCCGCCGCCGGCCAGCCAGTCATGATTGTCGACCAGGCGATGTCTCGTGACGAGGTCAACGCCCTCATGCGGGCCTGCGACTGTTTCGTGTCGCTGCATCGCTCGGAAGGTTTCGGCCTCGGCATCGCCGAAGCGATGTACTTGGGCAAGCCGGCGATCGTGACCGGCTACTCGGGGAACATGGACTTTACGAAGCCGGACAACGCCTTTCTTGTGGGCTACCGGCTATGCCCGGTCGGGCCCGGATGCGATCCCTACGATCCGAACGGCAGGTGGGCCGATGCCAGCATTGCCGAGGCCTCGGCGGCGATGAAGCTGGTCCACGAAAACAAGGAAATCCGCGAAGGCCGAGCCCTCGCCGGCAGGCAATTCGTGCGCCAGAATTTGTCTCCCGAGGCTGTCGGACGCCTGATGAAAGAGCGCCTGGAACTCCTCTCGGCTCGCTCATCGCAACGCGAAGTACACCCACCGTCCGCGGCCGCGGATGCTGTTGGTCTGGGTTGATCGCCGGCTATTTGGCGGTCGCTGGTGCGCGCCGAAGCGGCCTACAGCCAGCTTCCGCGCTCGCCCAGGCTGTCAATGACCTGGGAAAGCCGCTCGGCCCCGTTCTCCCAGTTCAGCTGGAGGGCCCTCTCGGCGGACTTGGCATCGCCGCGCGAGATCGCCTCGATAATGGCCTTGTGCTCCGCGACGGAATCCGCCAGCTGATCGATGATGGACGAGGCGTACAGGCGCCAGTAGCGCTCGGTTTGCGGTTGGATCGAATTGTGCAGATCCAGAAGCCGTGGACCCGCGCACGCCTCTACGATGGAGCGATGAAAGGTCCGGTCGAGGTCGAAGGTGCGAATGGGATCGCGCCGGTGGGCGCTGGCCAGTTCCTCCAGCCCGGCATTGAGCGACTTGAGCCGGTGGACGATGCGCTCGCGCTCGGAGGCCGGGAGTTGGGCGGTCAGCCGCCCGGCCAATCCCTCCACCAACCCCACGATGCTGTACAGTTCGCGCGAGTCCTCTTTGGTCAGCGGGGCCACCAGCATGCGCTGCTTGCTTCCGGTCCCTGCTCCGTTGACCAGTCCTTCCCGTTGCAGCAACTGCAGGGCGCCGCGGACCGGGGTCCGGCTCACGCCCAGCCGCTCGGCCAGCTCCGTCTCGATGATCCTGCTGCCTGGAGACAACTGGCCGGAGACGATCATCTCACGCAAACGCTCGAAGGCCAGCGTCAGGCTGTCTCCGCGATTGGGGTGACCGTCCCGGCGCGCCACCTCATTCGAAACTCCGGGATCTTTAGGTTTCGTTGTCACGACTCCACCTAGATATAACACCCTGGCTCGGTGCGGTGTCGTCCCGCTCCAAAAAAATTGCCCGCGCTCCCGGGGGTCCCCGTGGGACGGGATCCCGTGGAGCGCGGGCGTCGCGAAGCGGCTCGAGTTCTGGTTAGAACTGGATGTTCGCCCGCAGTTCGATCTGCCTGGCACCGCAGCTTGGCGTGCCTGCAGTGCAAGAGGAACCCGTAGCCATCACGCCGGTTCCGAAGTTGGACGATTGGACGTTGTTCTGGCTGCTCAGATTTCCGCGCCAGCCGAACGTCGGATGGTTGAAGACGTTGAGGAACTCCGCCTGCACCGACAGGCGAACCCTCTCCGAAACTGCGATGTACTTGGAGAGGGACGCATCATCGAAGGTCTGATGCGGTCCATAGAGGTAGAAGATCTGGCCAATGGTGCCCGGGGTCGTGTTGGGAACGATGTACGTGGACTTGCCACTGCCCAGGAACTGGGAACCCAGCATGTTGACATAGGAGGCACCGGGGACGTAGGACACGCCGGACGTCTTCTGCAGGTCCTTGGAGGTGACTCCGTTGAGAACCACGCCGCCGTCACCGTAGTCGTTGAAAGTCTGGTAGCCACCTAGAATGGGTGCGGGCTTGCCGGTCTGGAAGGTGAAGATATTGCCGACGGTCCAGCCGCCGAAAATGTGGTTCACCATTCCGCCTTGATTGAGCCAGCGGCGGCCCTTCCCAAACGGCAGGTCCGCTGTCGCCGCCATATGCACGACGTGGCGAGTGTCGAACAGCGTGGGGCCGTAGTTCAGGTTCAGATCGCGGACCGTATATTGCGAGGACGCCGCTTCCCAGTCGTTCGGCGAGGCGACGCCCAGCGTGTGACTCCAGGTGTAGTTGGCGTCGAACTGGACGCCGTGCCACTGCCTCTGGCGCAGGTCGATCTGGAGGGCGTGGTAGTTCGAATACCCGACTGAATCCATGTACTGGACCTGCATCCCGGCCGAGTAGGGATTTGCCTGGAAGTAGTTGATGGGATAACCGGCCCCTGCCCCGGTGAACCCTGCATTGGTGGCGCAGGGTGTAAACCCGGAACCGACCAGGTTGCAGTAATACGGCACCGGGCCGCCGATGCCGGCCAGAATGTTGGCCATGGCGCCGGCCTGTCCTGTGTTCAGGAGGTTGATGAAGTTCTCGGCGCCGTAGTCGGACAACGGCGCTCCGGCGTCCCCGGGGCCCTCGCCCTTGAAGGCCGCATCGAAGAGGGGCGTCGCCACCTGGCCCGCATAGCCATTGTTGGCAAACGATGTGACGCCGTGTTGTTTGTTGATCGCCAGATTCTGCTGGGCGGCCTTGAACTGCGGCAGGAATCCGTTTCCGCTCTGGAAGATGTTTACCTCGTTTGTGTTCTTGGAAAGCCACAGGTTGCGAGACCGGCTGCCGTTATAGCGGACCTCCAGCACTCGCGACGGCCCGAGCTCACGCTGGATGCCGATGTTCCACGACTGGGTCCAGGGTTGCGAGATCTTCGGATTCATGCCATTCACGATGTTGCCGTTGTAGTTCAGGGACGTGAAGGTGTACTCCGACAGGGGTGCGCTGACTTCGTAAGTGGCGTGCGGCGAGTAAGTGAAGGGCGGCAGCGCGTCGCCGAGCGAGAGCGAGCCCGGCGCGAACGTTCCGGCCACTCCCGTCGTGTTCGCAGCCAGGGAGTACTGCTGGAAGTAGAGAGCTCCGTAGTCGGTGGCCTGATTCCAGAAGTACTGTTGAGGTTCAGTGAAGCGGCGCATCGAGAAACCGCCTCGGATAACCGTGCCACCGCCTGCCAGTTTGCCGAGAGTGCCGTCCTTGAAGTCCGGCTTCCAGGCAAAACCAGCCATCGGCTGCGGCGAGACATTCCAGCCGTCGTAGGCGTGGGAACGGGCCACGATGGTCGGGTTCATGTTCCCGGGCAGGTTGCCAGGCTGGAAGAGATTACCGACTCCGGAGGGACCATAAATGTCCGACGGCGTGGCGCTGTGATAGGCGCCGCTGAGGTCATGGTTGTCTCCCGTAAAGTCCCACCGCAGCCCGAGGTTGACGGTCAGGCTGGGAGTCACGCGCCAGGAGTCCTGAGCGAACAGGCCCCAGGCCCGGACCAGTTCGTTGAGATTGTAAGTGCTGCCCGGAACCTGGAGGTACTTTTTCGTTTTCGGGTCGAGGCCGTACTGGCCTCCGGCGTCGTGAACGCGGCCGGTCAGGACCGCATAGAGCTGCTGGGCCTGGGCCAGCGCGTTGGAATCGGCGAAGGGGATGGTGCCGGAATCGCCGTTGGTGAAAGCTCCCAAAGCCGGATCGCCGTTGGCCAGTCCAAGGTTGTAGTTGGTGATTCCCGCGGGAGCATTCCAGTACATATCGTGCTCCTGGTACCCGGAGAAGCCGAACTTCAACTGATGCTTGTCGCGCACCCACGACACCGAGTCGGAGATGGTGATCACGGGGTAGTAATTGGAGATGGGCAGGTTATACTGCTGGCCGGACATGTTGCCGCCGTACGGGTAGTCGACGTTGTTGAAGTTCCAGCCCACGGTCCCGATGGAGCTGTTCCAGATCGGCGGGCCCTCGTTTAAGGGGTTCCAGACCGCGTTATAGAGGAACCCTACCTTGAACTGGTTCACCACGGTCGGGGAAGCTGTGTAGTCTACACCAAGCGAGAAGGTAGCGGCATTGCTCTTGTAGCCGGCAGTCTGATTGGCGAAGTCCGGTCCCGGGAACATCGGTTGCCCGTTGGTCGGCTGAAGGTTCCTTCGCTGATTGAAGCTGACGTGGAACCGCAGGTCCTCGGTGGCGTGGTAATCGAGGCTGCCCGCCGGGTAGTAGTTGGTGTTCGGGGACGGCAGGAGCCAGTTGATGAACTGGAGGTTGGGATCGGGGGAAGCTGAAACGGAGCCGAATTGCAGTGACTTGTTGATGGCGGCGAATTCCGAAGCGATGGTGGAATTGACCGTTGACGGCAGGGACGAGTTGAAGCCCCTGGCCAGGTTGAGCACGTTCACAGAGCGGGCCGTGCCGTCGGTCCCGGTGTAGGCGAAGTTCCCGGCCTGGGCCGACGCTGTGACCAGCATGTTCGAGGCCAGATTGCCACCAGGCTGTTTCGACATGCCGAAGCTGCCAAAGAAGAACAGCTTGTTCTTGAGGATGGGACCGCCGACGCTGCCGCCGAAATCGTTCAGAATGAGGGGCGCCCGGGCGACCCCGGTCTGGTTGTTGGCCCAGGTGTTGGCGTTCAGCGCGGAGTTCCGGAAGTCTTCGTAGACCAGCCCATGGAAGGCGTTGGTGCCGCTCTTGGTGATGAAGTTGATTTGCATGGTGGCCTGGCCGAAACCCTGGTCCATGTCGAGCTGGTCGGTCTGCACCGTCATCTCCTCGATGTTCTCGATACGAGGAGAGATGGAGGGCGTTGAGTTGCCGGTGAACTTCATGCGGCTGGGGCTGGCGATCACGCCATCGACGTTGTTGCCCTGCGCGACCGAGGAGCCGCCGTTCCAGGAGCCGTTGGTGCCGTTGCCGGTGTAGCCTGGCGCCAACCGCGATAACTGGGTGAGGTCGCGTCCGCCCAGCGGCAGGTTCTCAATCTGCTTCAGATCGAGGGTGCTGCCGATCATGTTCGAAGACATCTCAAGGACAGGGGCGGCGCTGGCGGACACTTCCACGACCGTGGTCGTCGTTCCAAGCTTCAACTGCACTACGACGTCGGTCACGCGAGCGACCTCGACGACGACGGACTCGACGACCGCTTTCGAGAAACCCTCTTTGGTGACGGTGAGGGAGTAGGTTCCCGAATCCAAACCAACGAATCGGTACGTGCCGCTCTCCTGGCTGGCGGCGGTACGAAGGTCGTTGGTGGCTACTTTACGGAGATCCAGCTTGGCGCCCGGGATCATTGCCCCAGCCGGATCGGTCACGGTGATGCTCACGGCGCCCTCGGTGGATTGTGCCCACACAGAGGGAGCAGCGAGGGAGAAGACGGCCACGCAAACGGCTAACAGCCGCAGCGAAATCAAAGAGCAGCATCTGAACATCGAGATCACCTCCACAACAGAGCGAGAGCCTGGGCGGGGACTTTTGGCCCGCGGCGCAGGCAACCGAATCGGGGCGCTGTAAGCGCGTACAATCCGAGTCATTATCTGCAGGATTGTATACGATGTAGTATGCAATGTCAAGGCTCATTTTTGGATGCCCTACCACTCCCCGCTGGTGTAAGCTTGCTGTGATGAGTTCGCACTCCGGGATGACCCGTCGGAAAGTGCTGGCGAGCGTATCTGGCGCAGTGTTCAGCGCTGGTCTGCGGTCGCTCTTCGGACTGCCCCCGGCCAACCCGGTACGGTTTGTGGATGTCGCCGCGCAAGCCGGAATCAGGTTCCATCATGAAAACGCTGCCAGCAGCGAGAAGTACCTCATCGAGACAATGGGATCCGGGTGTGCCTGGATCGATTACGACCAAAACGGTCTCTTCGACCTGTACCTGGTGAATGGCGCCGCCACCGGACGGGTCCAGCCCGCAAAACCGCCGCGCGGCGCTCTCTACCGCAACAACGGAGACGGCACGTTCACCGACGTCACGGAGAAGGCGGGAGTCGGCGCCGAGGGACTGTTCGGGATGGGCGTGGCGGTGGGCGACTACGACAACGATGGCTTCCCCGATCTGCTGGTCCTCGGATACGGAAGATGCATCCTTTACCACAACAACGGGGACGGCACCTTCACCGACGTGACCGCTCGCGCCGGCGTCGCCAACCCAGGCCGGTGGGCATCGAGCGCCGCATGGTTCGACTACGACAATGACGGCAGGCTGGACCTGGCGATTGCCAACTACGTAGACTGGGCGCCGGACCGAAACTACTACTGCGGCGGACGGGGGATGGGCATGCGCAGCTACTGCCACCCCGACGATTACCACGGCGTCGCCCCGACCCTATATCACAACAATGGCGACGGCACCTTTACCGACGTCAGCAAGCCTTCCGGCCTGGCCGGGAGCCCCTCGAACGGCCTGGGCATCGTCACGTTCGATTACGATGACGACGGCTGGCAGGATATCTTCATCGCCAACGACGCCCTGCCGAACACGCTTTTCCACAACAACCGCGACGGGACCTTTACCGAGGTGGGCTACGAGGCCGGAGTCGCCGTCGGCGAGGATGGGGTGGCCGAATCCGGCATGGGAACCGATGCCGCCGATGCGAGCGGCAGCGGGCGCATGGACCTGATCGTGATGCACCTCGATCAGCAGCACGCCCGGTTCTACCGCAACCTGGGGCGCGGAGCGTTCGAAGATGCCACGTCGGCCGCGAAGCTCTCTTATGCCACGTATCGCTCGAGCGTGTTTGGAGCGCGGTTCATGGACTATGACAACGACGGCCGGCAGGACATCTTCATGGCGACCGGTCACGTGCTCGATAACATCGAGCGCTACCACGCGGGCGTGACCTACCCGGAGCCCAAGATGATGTTCCGCAACCTGGGCAATGGCGTGTTCGCCAACATCAGCGACCAACTCGGACCGGACTTTCAGGCCCCCACGGTCAGCCGGGGCGCGGCCGTAGGCGATTTCGACAACGACGGCGACCTCGACATCCTGCTGAACAACTGTGGCGGTCCGCCGCAACTGCTTCGGAACGACGGGGGCAACGCGAATCACTGGCTGGAGATTCTGCTGATCGGAACGCGTTCCAATCGGGACGCGGTGGGCGCGCGGGTCAAGGTCGTGGCGGGCGACCAGACGCTCGCGGACCAGCGGAAGGGCGGAATGAGCTACCAGTCGGCCCAGGATCCGCGCCTCCATTTCGGCTTGGGGGGCCACACAAAGGTCGATGGGATCGAGATACGGTGGCCGAGCGGTGGCGTCACGCAACTGGCCGGCGTCGCCAGCGATCAGATTGTGGCGATAAAGGAAGGGGTCGGAGTTGTACCGTACTCGTTCCCACGGGTTGAGGCCAGGTAGCGCCGGGTCCGCTCCCTCACGGTCGCGGTTCGGTGCTCAGCGGGGCGCTTGTTCCCGGGGCGGGGCGCCGCCGGTGTATCCCGCGTGTCCGCCTTCGGCGGACCCGATTCTGTCGGCTTCCTGGCGATTCAATTCCGCGAGGGCGGCGAGGGCCTCGCGGGCCTTAGCGGGCTGGCCCGCACGCCGGTATGCGGCAGCCAGAGGCGGGTAAGCGGCGCGGTTTCGCGGATCGAGCTGGCGGCCCGTTTCGAGTTGCGCCAGGGCGTCCGGAATCCGGTCCAGCGCCACGTAGATCTTGCCGAGGCCGATGTGCGCGCTGGAGTAGCCCGGCCGGTCGGCGACGGCTTTCTCGAGCGCCTCCTGCGCCTCGTGGAATTCGGCCGGGGTCGCTGGCGTCGCCCCTGCACGCAGCAGAGCTTCTCCCAGCATGGTCAGCAAGAGATAGTGGGTGCAGCCGGCGCGAATGCCTTCGCGAGCGATGCGGATCACGTCCTGAACCTGACCGGACTGGAAGGCCTGCTCGGCGCCCGCGATGTAGGCGATGTCGGAATTGGGCGCGAGCTTTTGCGCGAGCTGAAACTCGCGATTGGCCGCCTCGGCCTCATCCAGTTGGCTGTGCAAGAGCCCACGCTGAAAATGCAGCCGCGCGGAGTCCGGCAGGTTTCGCATTCCGACGTCGAGGACCTTCAGGCCGAGGTCGTTGAGGCCTTCGTCGAGACAGGCCTGCGAGACAAGCACGTACAGCCTCTCGTTCTTGGGCGAGATCTCCGCCGCCTCCTGGAGCGCCCTGAAGGCCGCCTCCTGCTGATGATCGCCGACCAGCGCCTGGGCCAGCAGGTTCTTCACATCGCCCGCGCGCTTCCCGCCGCCCATCCCCGTCAGAATCCGGATGGCAAGCGGGAACTGGCGGGTTCCGACGTAGCAGAGCGCCAGGTTGAACTCGAGTGCGAACTCTTCGGCGACACGGCCGCGAGCGCCCAGAAAAAGAGGAATCGCCTGCCGGAATTCGCCGCGCCTGGTGAGCGCGATGCCGGATTGCAGGTCCCGCTCCGCCTGCTGGCGCCCGTCGTCACGCTCCTCAAGGCGCTGCCCGGCCGCGGTCGGCGGCGCCAGGGAGGCCTGCCCAAACAGCGCGGCCACGGCCAGCAATGCGGCGGCTACTTCCATGTTCCCTGCCCCTCGACAATGGTGATGTAGCGGTCGGCGGGGACGTCCCGAAAACGTTCAACTCCGCCGCCCGGCTGCGGCCATCGCACTTCCAGCAAGTCAACCTTGGTCGCCTTCCCAAGCCCCAGGACCATGCGCGGATCGTGAGCCGAGAGAAAGCTGCCGCCTCCCACCTTGACCCGGCTGCGCTTCAGATCCCCGGCCTGATAGTTGACGACGGCTCCCACCGCATCCACATTTGCTTTGCGCCCGGCCAGGCGAAGGCCCAGCCAGTGATTGCGCCGCCCCACGTTGTTTCGCAGCAGAATCGGCGCGCCGTCGTTCACCATCGCCAGCACATCCACCGCGCCGTCGTTGTCGAAATCTCCCAGCGCGAGGCCGCGGCCGGCGATCGGGCGACTGAAGACAGGCCCGGCCTGCGCACTGACGTTCTTCCACGCGGTCCCGGTGTTCTGCATGAGCACCATGGGCATGCGATAGTCCACCGTCGGCGAATACACTTTGACCATGGTGTCGGGATGGCCGTTGCAGAAAATGAGATCGAGGTTGCCGTCGTTGTCGAAATCGAAAAACTTCAAACCCCAGCCGCTCAGAAACCGGGTGGCGGCGGCGATGCCGGCAGGAAGCGCCACGTCGTTGAACATCTCCTTGCCGTAGTTCCGAAAGAGCGCGTAGAATTCGTGATCGATGTTGCCGACGAAGAGATCGACGTTGCCGTCCGAGTCGTAGTCGGCCGCATCCACGCCCATGCCGGAGCGGGCCTGGCCGAATGAGTTGTAGGCCACGCCGGCGACCAGGCCAACCTCCTCGAACTTCCCTTTGCGGTTGACCAGCAGGAAATTCTCGAGCCCGTCGTTGCTGACGAACAGATCCATCCAGCCGTCGTTGTTGATGTCGGCGGCAACCACGCCCCACCCTCTGGATTCCAAACTGCCGATGCCGGTTTCCTTGCTCACATCCGTGAACGTGCCATCGCCGTTGTTGTGGAACAGCCAGCAGGTGGACGCTTTGACCACCTTGGGGCTGCAGTAATAGTGCAGGTTGATGTCGGGGTTGCCGCAGAAGATGGCCTTCGCTTTGGAGAAGTCGCCGAAGCGGCACACAAACAAATCGAGCCGGCCGTCGTTGTCGTAGTCGAACCAGACGGCGCTGCTGCTCCATCCGGGCGCCGCGACGCCGGCCTTCTCCGTGACATCGGTAAAGGTGCCGTCGCCGTTGTTGCGGTACAGAATGCTGCGCGGATACTGCGTCACGTACAGATCGGGGAAGCCGTCGCCGTTGTAATCGCCCACCGCGGCGCCCATGCCGTAAGCGTTGCCCAGCACTCCGGCCTTCTCTGTGACGTCGGTAAAGGTGCCATCGCGGTTGTTGCGGTAGAGGGCATTGCGCAGCGGCTGGGGGGGAGTGTAGAAATCGCAGGGGCCGCTGTTGACGAGATAGATGTCCATCCAGCCGTCGCCATCGTAATCCAGAAACGCGCCGCCCGGGCCGATGGTCTCCGGGACGTACATGTCCTTAGAGAGCCCGGCGACATGCGTCCAGTGAATCCCGCTCGAGGCGGGAGGAACCTCTTCGAAGAACGGAGCCGCGTCGGGCTGCGGTGCGCCGAATGCAACGGCGGCCCCCCCCAGGAGCTGCAGAAAGCCGCGCCGGCCGAAACCGTTCATCAGTGAACCACGCGCCCCGCGGCGCCTCCCGGAGCTTGCGGCTGCCTGGCAGCAGTCTCCTTGTGCAGAGCCATTTCGCGCGCGGCTCCCTCGCGGTTGCCGGTACGGCCGTAGGCCAGCGCCAACTGGTAGTGCCCGAGCGGATCGTCGGGCTGCATCTTGACGTAGGTTTCGAGCGGCGCGACGGCCTCGGCGAATTTGGCGGAGGAGGTCAGCGTCATGCCCAAGGCGAGGTAGGCCTCGGCGAACTCGACATCGATCCGGGAAGCGCGCGAGAAGTGTTGTGCCGCCTCATCCCAGTTGCCGGTGCGCCGGGCCAGTTCGCCCAGCACGAACTCGGCGGCGGCGTTGTTCGGCTCCGACTCGAGTTCCTTGCGGAACTCGGCGCTGGCCTCCTCCACCGGACCGGACTCCCCGGCTTTCGAAAGCAGCACCTGGCCAAGCCGGTAGTGCACCTCGGGCTCGGAGGGGTTCTGCCGGAGAATGCCCCGGTAGAGGCCGGCAGCCTCGTCCCACTTGCCCTGCGACTCAAACGCCTCCGCCTCGAGGCGCCGGGCCTGGAACGAAGTCGGAGCCTTGGCGGCGAGTTCCTGCGAAGCGCTCATCGCGAGGTGGGAGAAGTAATGCACGGTAACGAACAGGACCTCCGGGTCGTCCGGAAACTCGCGTTTGAGTTGCGTGAGCGCGGCGACGGCGGTAGGCATTTCCTCGCGAGCCATGGCGCAGCGGGCCAAACCCATGGCGGCGTGATAGCGGAGGTCCTTATCGGTCAGGCGCGGCATCACGCGTTGGAGCACCGGAAGCGCTTCCTTGCAGCGCCCCTGCTGGACCAGCTTGAGGGCACGGTCCGCCGACGCGGCGGGGTCCGCGGGAGCGGCCTTGCCGGTGGTTTGGGCCGCTAGCGCACCCCCGGTCAGCGAGACCAGAATCAACAGCGCCGCACCCTTGCCGAATATCACGACTCCTCCGTGGTCATCTCCGTGCTCATGGCGTCCGTGCTCATGGCGTCCGTGCTCATGGTGTCCCAATTGTAAACCACGAACCGGACAGACCGAGGCTTGCCGAAAGCCGCGAGACGAAAGCCGGATTTTGGTATACAATATGGTATACAAATGTCGATATTAGCATCTGATGGCACGGTGCTCAAGCTGGCAACCCTTCCATGAACCACCTTCAAAGCGGCGGCGAGTGCTCGGGCGTGGTCTTCAACATCATGCGCTTCGCGCTGCATGACGGTCCCGGGATTCGGACCACCGTATTCCTGAAGGGCTGCCCGCTGCACTGCTGGTGGTGCCACAACCCCGAGAGCCAGGAATTCGCGCCCAGCCCGATGTACTTCGCCAACCGCTGCCGCCTGTGCTACGACTGCGTGGCGGCATGCCCGGCCGGACTGCGGTTCGAGGATGGCGCGCCAGTGACCCCGCTCGAGTGCACGCGTTGCGGGGACTGCGCGGAAGCCTGCGTGGCGGGCGCGCGGCAACTGGCGGGCAGGCTCGTGACCGCCTCCGAAGTGCTTGCCGAATGCGAGCGGGACGTGGTTTTCTACGACGAGTCCGGCGGCGGCGTGACCGTGTCGGGCGGCGAGCCGCTGTCCCAGCCGGACTTCACCGAGGCGCTGCTTGCCGGCTGCCGGGAGCGGCACATCCACACCGCGCTCGACACCTGCGGATTCGCCGACCGTGAGTCGGCCCTGCGGGTGAGCCGCGCGGCCGACCTGGTGCTATACGACCTGAAGCTTCTGGACTCGGCGGCCCACCGCAAGTACACCGGCGTTCCCAGCGAGCCGATCCTGGCCAATCTGGCGGCGCTAACCGAAGCGGGGCGCAACGTGATCGTTCGCATCCCTCTCATCCCGGGCGTCAACGACGATCGCGAGAGCCTCGGAGCGCTGACGGATTTCGTGTGGCTGCTTGGGCTGAGGCGAATCGACCTGTTGCCGTATCACAAGATCGGCGTGGACAAATACGGCCGCTTGGGACGGGCCCGCCCGCTGGGCGAACTCGAGCCGCTCCCGGAGACCGAGTTGAGCCGGATCGCGGCGGATTTGGCCGAGCGAGGATTCGCGATCCGAATTGGAGGATAACGATGACTGACAGAGTGGCGCGGCTGCGCCAGCAGAGTCTGAACACCAAGCCGTGGCTTTCGATCGAACGTGCCGCGATACTGACCGAGTTCTACCAGCAGGCGGAGACGATGCCGGAGCCGCTGCTCCGCGCCCACGCCTTCGCTTACATCCTGGATCGCAAAACCATCTGCATCCGGCCCGACGAGTTGATCGTGGGCGAGCGCGGCGAGGCCCCCAAGGGCGCACCCACTTACCCGGAGCTATGCTGCCACACGCTGGAGGATTTCGACATTCTGAATTCCCGCCCGAAGATCTCCTACGCCGTGGACGGCGAGGCGCGCCGCATCCAGGAGACCGCGATCATCCCGTTCTGGCACGGCCGCAGCATGCGGGACCGCATTTTCCACGAAATGGAGCCGGCCTGGAAAGACTGCTACGAAGCCGGCGTCTACACCGAGTTCATGGAGCAGCGGGCGCCTGGCCACACGGCGCTGGGCGACGTGATCTATCGGAAGGGAATGCTGGACCTGAAAGCGGACATCGCCGCCGCTCTGGAGCGCCTGGATTTCATACGCGACCGCGAGGCCTGGGATAAGCAGCAGGAGCTCCGTGCCATGGCGGTGGCCGCCGAGGCCCTGATCCGCTTCGCCCGACGCCACGCCGAGAAGGCGCTGGTGATGGCCGCGAGCGAGCCGGACCCGGTCCGCAGGACGGAGTTGGACCGAATCGCCGAAGTCTGCACGCACGTGCCGGCGCACGCGCCGCGCGACTTCTGGGAGGCGCTGCAGTATTACTGGTTCGTCCACCTGGGCGTCATCACCGAGCTGAACACCTGGGATTCGTTCTGTCCGGGGCGGCTCGACCAGCACCTCGCCCCCTTCTACCGAAGCGGTCTCGCGGAGGGTGTGCTCACCCGCGAACAGGCGCAGGAACTGCTGGAATGCCTCTGGGTGAAGTTCAACAATCAGCCCGCGCCGCCCAAGGTTGGGGTCACAGCGGCCGAGAGCGGAACCTATACCGACTTCGCCAACATCAACAACGGCGGCCTGGCGCCGGACGGCTCCTGCGGGGTGAACGACGTCACCTATCTGATCCTGGATGTGATCGACGAGATGCGCCTGGTGCAGCCCTCGTCGAATTTGCAGCTCAGCAAGAAAAACCCCGACCGGTTCCTGAAGCGCGGCCTGGAGATCGTGCGAAAGGGTTGGGGCCAGCCGTCAATCTTCAACGCCGACATGGTTGTCGAAGAGCTCCTGAGGCAGGGCAAGAGCATCGACGACGCCCGCCGCGGCGGCACTTCCGGCTGCGTCGAGACCGGCGCATTCGGCACCGAGGCCTATATCCTGACGGGCTATTTCAATCTGCCTAAGGTGCTCGAGATCACGCTCAACAACGGGCTCGATCCCCGCACTGGCCGCGAGATCGGCCTTCGCACCGGGGATCCGGCCACGTTCCAGTCTTACGATGAGGTCTTCGAAGCGTTTCGCAAGCAGCTCCGGCACTTCATCCGGATCAAGATCAAGGGAAACCAGGCGATCGAGCGGCTGTACGCGAAGTACATGCCGGCGCCGTTCCTCTCACTGCTGGTGGACGACTGCATCGCCCGCGGCCGCGATTACAACGACGGCGGCGCCCGCTACAACAGCACCTACATCATGGCGGTGGCGCCGGGCAGCTGCACCGACTCGCTCTCCGCGATCCGGCATCACGTGTTCGACGGAAAGACCGTGTCGATGCGGGATCTGCTCGACGCGCTCGCTTCCAACTTCGAGGGCCACGAACGGACGCGGCTGCTGCTGTGGAACCGGACGCCCAAGTACGGCAACGATGACGACTGCGCCGACCGGATTCTGGAGCAGGTTTTCGATGCCTTCTACGACGAGGTCAACGGCATCGAGAACACCCGCGGCGGCCACTACCGCGTAAACTACCTCTCGACCACCTGCCACGTCTACTTCGGTTCCGTCACCGGAGCGACCCCCGACGGCCGCAAGGCCTGGGAGCCGCTCTCCGACGGTATTTCGCCGGTCCAGGGCGCGGACCGCAAAGGGCCCGCGGCAGCCATCCGCTCGGCCGCGCGACTCGATCACGCCCGTACCGGCGGAACGTTGCTCAACCAGAAATTCACTCCCCAGGTGGTGGAGGGCGAGGAAGGCTTGAACCACCTGGCCCAACTGGTTCGCGCGTATTTCAAGATGGACGGGCACCACATCCAGTTCAATGTGGTGACGGCCGAGACGCTGAAAGCCGCGCAGGCTGAGCCGGACAAGCACCGCGACCTGATCGTGCGCGTGGCCGGTTACAGCGACTACTTCTGCGACCTCACACAGGGCCTGCAGGACGAGATCATCGCCCGAACCGAACAGACCGGATTCTGACCATGTGGAGCCGTCGCCTGGCCGGAGTCGCGCTGGTGCTGCTCGCGTTGCGCGCGGCCGCGGCCGAACGCCCGCCGATCCGATATCTGCCCGAATCGCGGCTGTGGGTTCTCGAGAGCGGCGAGACCAGCTACGTTTTCGGTGTGAACGAACGCAGCGAGCTCCAGCACGTCTACTGGGGCAAGCGAATCTGGCGCGACCAGGATTGGAAGCCGGCGCACTCGTTTCCACAGTGGGACGGCGTCGACCCGAGCACCAACACCACCCCCGAGGAATATCCCGGCTGGGGTGGCCTACGCTTCTTCGAACCGTGCGTCAAGATCGCGCTGGCCGACGGCGTGCGCGACCAGGTGCTGAAGTACGCGAGCTACGAGATCCACGAGGACGAGCTGACGGTGCGCTTGCGGGACGTGAGCTACGACGTGCAGGTCGACCTGGCCTACCGCGTGTATCCCGAGGGCGTGCTGCGAAAGCAAACCACGATTCGCAACCAGACGCGCCAGGCGCTGACCGTGGAAAGCGCGCAATCGGGCGTGTGGCATCTGCCAGCGGCGCAAGGCTACCGGCTGTCGTATCTCTCCGGCCGCTGGGGCGAGGAGAGCCTGCTCACACAAGAGGAGATCCACTCGGGATCGAAGATTCTCGAGAGCCGGCGCGGCAGCACCAGCAACCAGATGAATCCCTGGTTCGCGATCGACGGCCCCGACCGCGCTACCGAAGAGCGCGGCTCGGTCTGGTTCGGTGCGCTGGGCTGGAGCGGCAACTGGAGAATCACCGTGGAGCAGACGCCGCAGCGCGATCTCCGCATCACGGGCGGGTACAACCCGTTCGACTTCTCATGGCCGCTGAACCCGGGCGAGTCGCTCTCGACTCCGCCCTTCTATGCCGCCTTCACCAGCCGCGGGTTCGGCGAGGCCTCGCGCATATTTCACCGCTTCCAGCTGGCGCACATTCTTCCGCGGGCTTCGTCCGTGCGCCTGCGGCCCGTGCTCTACAATTCCTGGGAAGCCACGGGCTTCAACGTCGACGAAGCAGGCCAGAAGGCTCTGGCGGAGAAGGCGGCACGCATTGGCGTCGAACGTTTCGTGATGGACGACGGCTGGTTCGGCGCGCGTGCCAGCAGTCGCGCAGGCCTCGGCGACTGGACTCCGAATCCGGAGAAGTTCCCCCACGGCCTTGCGCCGCTAATCGAGCACGTGCACAAGCTGGGGATGGATTTCGGCCTGTGGGGCGAGCCCGAGATGGTCAATCCCGACAGCGACCTGTACCGCGCCCATCCCGACTGGGTGCTGAACTTCCCGAACCGGCCGCGATCGGAAGCGCGCAACCAGCTTGTGCTGAACCTCTCTCGCGACGACGTTAAGGAATACGTGTTCTCGGCGCTCGACCGGCTGCTCTCCGAGAACGATATCGCTTTCCTCAAGTGGGATCTCAATCGGCATTTCTCCGAGCCGGGCTGGCCGGAAGTGCCGCCAGCGGAGCAGCGGAAGATCTGGGTCCGTCATGTCAACCAGGTGTACGAAATCATCGATCGCCTGCGTGCCCGCCATCCCAAGCTCGAGATCGAATCGTGCGGCAGTGGCGGTGGGCGTGTGGATCTCGGAATCCTCTCGCGAGTGGAACAGGTGTGGCCCTCGGACAACACGGACGCCTTCGACCGCCTCAGCATCCAGGAAGGCTTCAGCTACGCCTACACGCCGAAGATCATGATGGCGTGGGTCACCGATGTGCCCACGCTCGACGCCCGCGCGACGCCGCTCTCCTATCGCTTCCTGGTCGCGATGATGGGGTCGCTGGGAATCGGCGGCAATCTCAACAAGTGGACCGACGACGACATGGCGCTTGCGGCGAGGATGATCGCCGCCTACAAGAGCATTCGCGCGACGGTGCAGGAGGGCGACCTGTACCGACTGGCGGCCGCTCGCGAGTACGTGGCACGGGACGGGAAGCAGGCGGTGCTCTTCGGGTTCCTGCACGCCCAGCAATATGGGCGGCCGTCGCCCGAGATCCGGCTCGCGGGACTGGATGAGCATGCCGTCTACCGCGTGCGGCCGCTCTATGGCAAACTCGCCGAACCACTCGAAACCGCCAGCGGAGCGTTGTTGATGTATGGTGGCGTGCGCTTCGACCTGAAGGGCGAGTTCGACGGCGCCGCTGTCGTGATCGAACGAATCGACTGATAGGGAGGTGCATCCCAATGCGACGGATTCTTCTTGCCGCGGTCGCCGGCGCAGGCGCGCTCCTAGGCCAGACGTTCGAGATCCAGAGTTCGCCTTCCGGCATCAGCAGCCTGAAGCGCGTGCATGATCGCTATGACACCGACTACATCGCCGGCGGCCACGCGCTGGGGAACGTTCTGGTGCGCTACAAGGCTTGGGCCGATGCGGCGTGGCGGACTGCCCTCTACGCGACCGGCGGCGGGCTCTCTTACCAGGTCGGGAAAGGGATCCCCACCGTCGCCACGTCGAGCAAAGCGAGTGCTTCCACCGACGGCATGCCGCTCGACGCGCTGAACGATCAGACCGAGCCCGCCAAATCCTCCGACGAGACGGTTCCCCGCTTCGTTTGGATCAACCGCAGCGGAACGCGCGAATGGGTTCAGTACACCTTCCCGAAGCCGGAGACCGCGTCTTCTGCTCAGGTCTACTGGTTCACGCACGAGGAGGGCGACCGGCCGTGCAAGCTTCCCCAATCCTGGCGCCTGCTCTATCGCGACGGCGAAGACTGGAAGGAGGTGCACACCGCGACCGCGTACGGCATGGCGCGCGACCAGTACAACTCCGTGACTTTCGATCCGGTCACCACCTCGGCCCTGCGGCTCGAAGCGCAGCTTCAGAGCGGGGCGACCGCCGGAATCCAGGAATGGCGCGTCAATACCACCGTAGGCCGCGAGGTTGAGTTGCAGAAGGATCTCGACATTGCCGAGACCTTCGCGCTGCACGAGGAGGCGCTGGAGTGGAGCATCTCTCTCGCCAACAAGACCGCGCAGCCGATCGAGGTCGGCGACCTCGCCGTTCCCTTGCCCTTCAACACCGAGTACGTCTGGGACAAGACGGAGACCTACACCAAGCGGCTCATCCGTCACAGCTTCATCGCGGGCGACGGTTCGTGGGTGTTCTGGACCCGCACCAACGCCGAGGGCCCGTTCCTGGTTCTCACGCCGCAGCAGGGCACGCACCTCGAATACTTCGACGAATCCGGCCCGGCGGGCCAGGTGTACACCGCCTACATCCACTCAGCCGCGAGCGGCGCGGAGCTGCGTGCAAAAGGCGGCACCTGGCGCCAGGAGAACACGCGGCTCCTGCTCCCGCCGGGTCAAAGCGCCTCCTACCGGTTCCGCCTGCGCTGGGCCAAGGACTACGAGGGAGTGCGCGACACGCTCTATGACCAGGGGCTCTTCGACGTACACGTCGTGCCGGGAATGACGATCCCGACCGATCTCGCGGCGTTGGTCTCGCTGCGGACCCGCCGCCGAATCGCCTCCGTCGCTCCCGAGCATCCGGAGCAAACTAGCGTGGAGGACCTGGGGCTGAAGGGCAAAGACGTCCACGTCTACCGTGTCCGCTTCTCGCGGCTGGGCGAGAACCTGCTCACGGTGCGCTACGAAGATCACCAGCAAATGCCGCTGGAATTCTTCGTCACCGAGCCTCTTGAGACGCTCATCAAGAAGCACGCCGCTTTCCTGGTGAGCCACCATCAGCACCGCGATCCATCCAAGTGGTACAACGGCCTGTTCTCCGATTGGGACATGAAGAACCGAGTCCTGCGCAGCCCGGACAATCGCGACGGACTGCCGCCCTACCTGGTCAATTGCGACGACCCAGGCCTCGGTAAAGCGCCGTACCTGGCGTCGAAGAATGTCTTCTTCCCCTCCGCCAGCGAGATCGAAGCACTCGAATACTATCTGAAGAATTTCGTCTGGGGCAAGCTGCAGATGACCGATCAGGAGCCCTACCCATACGCCATCTACGGGATCGATAACTGGAAGGTGAACCGCGAGAGTAAGTTCGCCGATCAGCGCGGCAAAGAGCACCTGTGGCGGATCTACGATTATCCGCACATCATCCTGCTCTATTTCCGCATGTACCAGATCGCCGAGCGCTATCCGGGCATGGTGCACTACCTCGATAAGAGCGCCTACCTTGAGCGCGCGTTCGGCACCGCGAAGGCGTTCTTCACCGTGCCGCTGAAGATTGTGAACTGGTCGGCCTACGAGACCGGCACTTACAACGAGCTGGTCATCCCGGATCTGATCGACGCGCTGGCGAAGAGCGGCAAGAACGACGAGGCCGACTGGTTGCGTGCCGCATGGGAGAAGAAGGCTAAGTACTTCATCAACGACCACCCATACCTGTTCGGCTCGGAGTATCCGTTCGACTCTACCGGTTTCGAATCGACGCATGCCCTTGCGAAGTACGCTATGACCCACGTGCTCCCGGCCGGCCAGGCGCCGGACGACAGCATCTCCGCCGGCGATTTTCGCCGCGCCGTCAAACGCCAGGATGCGCAGCAGTTCCTCGACGAACAGATCCGGCTCAACATCGCGTGCCGCGGCTGGCTCGAGACCGCCTACTACCATCTGGGCAGCGACTTCCGCGGCGGCGGCAGCGGTGAGTATACGCTGAGTTACATGGCGCAGATGGGCGGCTGGGCCATCGTCGATAATGGGCTCTATTTCGCCGCGGATCCCGTCAGCTACCTGCGGCTGGGCTACAACTCGTTCCTGAGCTCGTGGGCGCTCGAGAACTCCGGCACGCCGGAATCGAACTACGGCTATTGGTTCCCCGGCAAGGAAAACGACGGCGGAGCGGGCGGCGGATTCGAGCCGCGTCCTTGGGGCCGCTCCTGGATCGGTAAACAACAAGGGCGAGGATCGTGGTGGTACAACAGCGAGATCGACCTCGGTTTCAGTGGAGCGTTGCGCACCGCGGCGACCATCGTCTCCGACGACCCGATCTTCGGGCTGATCGCCTACGGCGGCGATCTCGAACGCGCAGGAGGCCTGGTCCGCGTGATCCCCAAAGATGGTCTGCGAGTGCGATTCCACGTGATCCGCGGCACCGGGCGCCTGCACATGGAACTCGACCGGGACGGCTTCGCCGTGGGGCGGCCGATCGAATTCGACGATGCGCTGAATACGGTTCGTTTCGCCGTGGAGAATCGCTCGGCGGATCGACACACGACGGTGCTGCGGGTCGCGGGCCTGTCACCAGGCGGCTGGGCAGTAGAGTCGCGCGGCCACGCCGTTGCCGGTTTCGAGATCGCCGCGGGCGAGACGCGAGAGATCTCGTTGCCGCTTCCGCCGGGCGGCGCCACGTTCAACCTGCGCGGAGGGAGGACTAACAAATGAAGCGGCTATTGGGCTGCGTCGTACTCCTGGCGTCCGTAGTGAGCGGCAGCGAGCTGCGCGAGACAATTGAGCGCTATGATGCCGACCGTCGCGCCGTGGGCCATCCCTACCATGTATGCCCGACCGGCCGCGGCTCCCGGCATTTCGGCGAGTGCTTCGCAGAGCCTTCCGACGCGCGGCGAGCACAGTTCCGCACGTTCTACCAAGAGTCGCTCGACCACCTCAAGACGGTGGACTTCGACAAGCTGAGCCAGGAAGGCAAGGTCGACTATCTTCTGCTCCAGAACCACATCCGCCGCGAGCTGCGTCGTCTCGATTTCGAAGCCAGGCGACAGGAAGAAATCGCGCCGTATGCTCCATTCGCGGGCGCGATCCTGAAGCTGGAAGACGCCCGCCGGCGAGTCGAGCCTGTCGACGCAGCGAAGGTCGCGGCCGCCGTCACAGCTATAGCCGGACAGGTCGCGGAAGTTCGGAAGCAGTTCGACGCGAAGCACGACGCCAAGGCGCTGGCCGTCCGCGCAGCCGGTGAAGTGGAGAAGTTGCGCACCGTCCTCGGAAACTGGTTCGCCTATTACGACGGCTACGATCCGCTTTTCACCTGGTGGGCGGAAGCGCCGTTCAAAGAGACCGACAAAGCGCTCGAGGACTACGTCAAGTTCCTGCGCGAGAAGGTCGCCGGCCTCAAGCCCGACGAAGTCGTCGGTGCGCCAATCGGACGCGAGGCGTTGTTGAGCGAGCTCGCTTCCGAGATGGTGCCGTACACTCCCGAAGAGCTGATCGACATCGCCAACAAGGAGGCCGCCTGGTGCGAGGCTGAACTCAAGAAGGCCGCGCGCGAAATGGGATACGCCGACGACTGGAAGAAGGCGCTGGAGCAGGTCAAGAACCACCACGCCGAGCCCGGCCGCCAGCCCGCCCTCATCCGCGACCTCCAGCAGGAGGCGATGGACTTCATCGATAAGCGCAACCTTATTACCGTGCCGCCGCTGGCGCGCGAGGATTGGCGCATCCAGATGATGTCGGCGGAGCGGCAGCTGGTCAATCCGTTCTTCACCGGCGGTGACGACATCGACGTCTCCTACCCGGTGAACAGCATGACCGAGGAGCAGAAGCTCATGTCGATGCGGGGGAACAACGTCTCCTTCGCCCGCGCCACCGTCTTTCACGAGCTCATACCGGGCCACCATCTCCAAGGATTCATGGCCGAGCGCTACCTGCCGTATCGCCAGGCGTTCGACACGACCTTCTTTGTGGAAGGCTGGGCCGTCTATTGGGAGCTGACGCTCTGGGACCTGGGCTACGACCAAACGCCGGAGCAGCGCATAGGCGCGCTCTTCTGGCGCCTGCACCGCTGCGCGCGCATCGTGTTCTCGCTGAGCTTCCATCTCGGCAAGATGTCGCCTCAGGAATGCATCGACTACCTGGTGGACCGCATAGGCCACGAGCGCGCCAACGCCGTTGCCGAAGTGCGCCGCTCGGTGGCCACCGACTACGGCCCGCTCTACCAGGCGGCCTACCTGGTGGGCGCCCTCCAACTGCGCGCTCTGCGCCGCGAACTGGTTGAATCGGGCAAAATGTCCGACAAGGAATTCAACGATGCGGTTATGAAGCAGAACGCCATCCCCATCGAGATGATTCGCGCAACGCTCACCGGGCAGAAGCTGGGCCGCGATTTCCAGTCGTCCTGGAGATTCTATGAAAACGGCCCCGCCCACTGACGCGGGATTCCACCGCGGGCTGGGACCGTTCGACGCCACCATGCTGGTGATGGGCGCCATGATCGGCTCGGGCATTTTCATTGTGCCGGCCGACATGGCGCGACGCATCGGCAGTCCCGGCTGGCTCCTGGTCGCATGGGTGCTCGCCGGGCTGCTCACCGTAGCGGGAGCGCTGTCGTATGGCGAACTGGCCGCCATGATTCCGCGCGCCGGCGGCATGTATGTCTACCTGAGGGAGGCCTTCAGCCCGCTGTTCGGGTTCAGCTACGGCTGGACTTTCTTCACGGTGATCCAGACCGGCTCGATCGCGGCGGTGTCGGTGGCCTTCGCTCGGTTTTTGGGCGTGCTATGGCCGGCCGTCGCTGAGGATCATTACCTGATCGCCCCGGCCCGCGTGGTGGGCGGTTACGCTGTCTCGCTCTCCACCGTGCAGCTCGTCGCCATTCTGGTGATCGCGCTGCTCACCTGGACCAACACGCGCGGCCTGCGCTACGGCAAGCTGGTGCAGAACGTTTTCACGACCGCGAAGATCGGCGCGTTCGTCGCGCTGATCGCGGCCTGCCTGCTGCTGGGATGGAACGCGGGGGCTGTGCGCGACAACTTCGGCCGGTTCTGGCAGACACGCGGCTTCGAGCCGATTGCCGCCGGACTGGACGCGGCCACATGGTTCGGCCTATTCGTGGCCATTTGCGTGGTGCAGACCGGTTCGCTGTTTGCCGCCGACTCCTGGCACAACGTCACCTTCACCGCGGGCGAGGTGAAACAGCCGCGCCGCAATTTGCCGCTGTCGCTGGCTCTGGGATCCTCGTTGGTGATCGCGCTGTACCTGCTGGCGAACGTGGCGTATCTAGTGACGCTGCCGCTCGCAGCGATCCAGCACGCGCCCTCCGATCGCGTCGCCACCGCCGCCCTCGAGGTGATCCTGCCCGGCTCGGGCACCGCGATCATGGCGCTGGCCATCATGGTCTCCACATTCGGCTGCATCAACGGCCTGATCCTGGCGGGTGCGCGCGCCTACTACGCCATGTCGCGCGACGGCCTGTTTTTCCGCGCCGCTGGCGAATTGAACCAGGCCCGTGTGCCCGGGGTCTCGCTGGTGCTGCAAGGCACCTGGGCCGCAGTGTTGGTGCTGCCCCGAGTGTACGATCCGGTGGCCGGCAGGTACGGGAATCTCTACAGCAACCTGCTCGACTACGTGATCTCGGCAGCTCTGCTGTTCTACATTCTGACGATTCTCGGCTTGTTCCGATTGCGGCGCACGCGGCCGGATGCGGAGCGGCCCTACCGAGCATTCGGTTATCCAGTGGTGCCCGCCCTCTACATTCTTGGAGCCGGCGCCGTGCTAGCGGTGCTCTTCGTCTACCGTCCCGCTACGACCTGGCCTGGCTTTGCGATTGTACTGCTCGGGCTGCCGGTGTATTGGCGGATCCGGCGGCGGTCCAACTAAGAACACGGTCGAGCGCCGCGGCCGTCTGCTTGTCCAACACCGGGCCCGGAGGACGTGTCCCCGCCCAAGCGATGGCGCCGCGCTTCCGGAGCACTTCCTTGCGGATCGCCATGCCGATTCCTTCCTGGAACTCGAAGCGCATCAGCGGAACGTTGCGATAGAAGACGTCCGCGGCGCCATCGATGTCGCCCAAGCGGAACCGCCGGTAGATCTCCACCAGGACTTCGGGAAACGCGAAACCCGTCATCACGCCCGCGGCGCCGCTCATCAACTCCTCGAGCATGAAAACGCCGCCCAGCCCGCCCAATACGCTGACCTCCACGCCTTCCGCTCGCGCCAGAATCTGCGCGGTCTTGAGCGGAGTGGGCGGATCCTCCAGCTTGATGGTGCGGGCGAGCGGCGTCTCGCGCGCGATCCGCGCCAGCAGCCACGGCTCCATCGTGTAGCCGGAGATGGGCGGGTAATCCTGCACCACGATCGGCATCTCAACAGCCTCTGCCAGAGCCGCGAAGTGGC
This sequence comes from Bryobacterales bacterium, assembly GCA_963841635.1. Taxonomy (GTDB): domain Bacteria; phylum Acidobacteriota; class Terriglobia; order Bryobacterales; family Bryobacteraceae; genus DASWZN01. Next base: position 2,432,074 of record CAWJDO010000002.1, on the reverse strand, counting down.
GCACCACGGCGTCTGAGTTGATCTTCGGCATACGCGGTGGGCTCACCATGATGGCGGCCGCTCCGGCTTCGCGCGCGGCCTTGCCGTACTCGATCGCCAGTCCCAAGCCCTCGGCAGTCGCACCGGCAATGACCGGCACGCGCCCGGCCGCCGCGTCGATCACAGTTCCGAGAACCAGCGCGCGCTCGCGTTCGTCCAGGCGCGACACTTCGCTTGTGACGCCCAGCGCCGTGAGCCCGTTGACGCCCGCTGCGACGAAGAGATCGACCACCCGCCGCAGGCTCTCCACATCGACGCCGCCACCGCTCAGGAACGGCGTCGGCAAAACCGAAAATACACCCTGAAATTTCACGTGGGCTCCTTCAAAGAATTGCGGTCTCGCACAGCAGTCGGCTTTCGGCGAAGCGCGCCAATCCAAGTGCCTCGGTATCCACCAGGCTCGAGCGCCCGTCCAGAATAAGGTCTGAGAGAATGCGGCCCGTCGCCGGCGAGTGCATGACGCCGTGGCCGCTGAAGCCGTTAGCCAGCCAGAATCCGGGCACGCCCGGCGCGGCGCCCAGAATGCAGTGGTGGTCCGGCGTCATTTCGTACAGGCCGGCCCAGACGCGCTTTGGATTCACCTGCGCCTCGGCCAGGCAAGGCACGCGCTCCACTCCGCGGGTCAGCACCTTCTCGACGAACGCGGCGTCAACCGACATCTTGTATCCCGGCCTCTCCTCCGGATCGTTCCATGCCAGCAGCAGACCGCGCCCCTCCGGCCGGAAATGGAAACCGGTCGACATATCGACGACCATGGGCGAAGAGTGCGAGATGCGGTCGAACGGTTCGGTGGGCGCGAGCATCCGGCGCAGAGGCGCCACCGGCAGGTCCACGCCCGCCGTCTGCGCGATCGGGGCGGCCCACGCACCTGCGGCGTTGACGACGTTCCGCGTGGCGATGAACCCGTGGCTCGTCAGAACGCCATCCGGCCGGACCTCCAGAGCCTCGACCCCCCGGAAGAGTCGCACGCCGCGTTCGATGGCCCGCCTCAGGAAGCCGTTCATGACGCTGTGGGGATCGACGAAACCGTCCGAGGAGCAGAAACTCCCGCCCAGGACGTCGTCGCCGCGCAGTTGTGGAACCAGGCGCAGGACGTCCTCCGCCTTCAGCAATTCGACGCTCGTCAGCCCCAGCGCAACTTGACGATTGTGGTTGGCATGCAGGGTCTCGAGGTGCCATGGTTCGGTGGCCACAAACAAATAACCCTGGCGGCGATAGCCAGAAGGGTGGCCCGTCATCTCCTCGAAATCCTCGAGAAACGGAATCGAGTAGAGGGACATCCGGATGTTGGCTTCGGTGGCGAACTGTGCGCGCACGCCGCCCATGCTCTTGCCCGTGGAGCCTTTCCCAGGGTGCGATTCACGCTCCAGGATCACCACGTCGCGGCAGCCGCGCTCGGCCAGGTGCCAGGCGATACTGCAGCCAACGATCCCTGCCCCGATGATGACCACGTCAGCCGACGACATGTCCCGCCCCTCAGGCGCAGGCTCCGAAAGCCCCCCGCGCCGCTTGTATACATTATAGTATACATACCGCGCGGGCGAAAACCGGTCGCGGACAGACACGACACACAGAACCAACCCGTCAGTGCGACTCGCGTCCCGACGGACTCTCTGGCCGGTTATCGTCGTTCCTGCCGAAAACCGTTGTTGGGCGTTGCCGTCCGGCGCGCCTGGCAAGCAGGAACGCCGCCGTTCCGACTACGATTCCCGCGCCCGCCGTCGCCAGCGTCCAGCCCAGTCCCTGCGGCTCCAGCCACGAGAGCATCGTCACAACAATCAGCAGATAGCCCGCCGTCGCTCCCAGGATCTTAGCCAGTGAAATCAGCACATCCCATCTGGAAGCGGCAGCCGGTAGTTCCTCACTGCTGCCGAGCCGCGTGATTTCCTCGCGCCCGGAAGATCGGTTGAGACTCCACCACATCCCTCCCGCAAGCAATAGAAGCTCGAATGGGCGCATGCGCTGCTGAAGCGGCGTGTATTCGTGGAACTCCAGCGAGCCTGGGACAGCCGGATACAAAGCATGGGCAACGGCGCTGGCCACGCCCTCTGTCAACGAGCCCACGATCAGCGTGTACAGAAGGCCCATCACTCCCGACGCCAGAAAATCGATGAGAAGCGTGGAACGGAACCTCTCGGACGGCTTGTAGAACGGCCTGGTCAGAGCGCGCACCATCCAGAAGCCGAGCATGGTGCCGGCGAACTCAAAGGGCAGATCGATTTCGTCGTTCGAATGAGGATTGCTTATATAGCCCGCCTTTTCCGCCCAGGCCGAGATGAAAAACCAGAAGAGTCCGACGTTCATCAGAATCCGCGCGAACCGCAGAGCATGGTCCAGGTCGGTCGAAGCGTCTGGAGTCGATGCGCGGAGGGTGATTGGAGCCGGATTTTGGATGGCCCCGTAGAGTCTGAGGAAAACAAGGGGAAACAGCACGCCGACGATTGCCGGGCCCATGAGGAAATCGTTCCAATGCGAATACTCGATCCGGTAGAGAGAATCACCAAGTCCAGAGACGACTTGATTCAATCGGTCGTGCATCCAGGTCCCGGGCCCGAAAAAGTGGACCAGCGTTTTGAAATGGAACTTGCCCTCGTTTCTGAACTCGGAAAAGAAGCCGATCGTGGCCGTGGCAAGCAGCGAAAGCCAAAGTCGGGTTTGCGGCGGAAGGGGGAAGATCTTTGTGGAGAACGCCGAATCGCACCGATCGCAACGGGCAGCGTCGCTAGTGGGAATGGGCCTTTGCCGTCTTGGCCCCTTCGGCGCTCACCGTTACTCCTTCGCCGCGGCCTCCAGCGTGGCGATGTCGAACTTCACCATCGTCATCATCGCCGCTATCGCTTTGGGATGCTTCAGGAGCTCGCCGATCTTCTCCGGCACGATCTGCCAGCACAGGCCGAACTTGTCCGTCAGCCAGCCGCAGGCCATGGGCTTGCCCCCCTCAAGCAGCTCGTCCCAGTAGCGGTCGATCTCGGCCTGGTCCTTGCACGCGACGGAGTACGAGAAAGCCGGCGTGAGCGCTTGCGCGGGGCCACCGTTGAGGAACGTCATCTGCTGCCCCATAAGATCGATGGTGATCGTCGCGATCTTTCCGACGGGCCAGGGCCCCACGCCGGTCGAACGCAGTTCGCCCAACTTCTTCGCTCCCGGAAATACCGAAAGATAAAACTCCGCAGCGTCTTCGGCGTTGTCGTTGAACCACAGAAACGGTGTGATCTTGTTCATGCTCTGGCCTCCATTTCGATAGTATCCTCGTCGAGGCCCCGCGCCCTACCCCCTCAGCCCACCTTCTCCGCAATCGACTTCCCCTGCAGGAACAGCATCAGATAGTCCGGCCCCCCCGCCTTCGAATCCGTCCCCGACATGTTGAACCCGCCGAACGGATGCGCCCCCACCATCGCCCCCGTGCACTTCCGGTTGAAGTACAGATTCCCCGTGAAGAACTCCGCCGCCGCCCGCCGGATCTTCTCCCGGTTCCTCGTGTACACCGCCCCCGTCAGCCCGTACTCGGTCGCATTCGCCAGCTCCAGCGCCTCGTCGAAGTCCTTCGCCCGCGTCACCGCCAGCACCGGCCCGAAGACTTCCTCCTGGAACAGCCGCGCCTCCTTCCCCACGTCCGCAATCACCGTCGGCCGCACGAAGTAGCCCTCGCCCTCCGCCGCCCCGCCGCCTGCGATCAGCCGCCCCTCGCTCTTGCCAATCTCGATGTATCGCAGAATCGACTTCCGCGCCCGCTCGTTGATCACCGGCCCCATATAGTGCGACGGCTCCTCCGCCGCCCCCACCCGGATCGCTTCCACCTTGCTCCCCAGCTTCTCCAGAAACTCGTCGTACACCGCCGCGTCCACAATCGCGCGCGAGCAGGCCGAGCACTTCTGTCCCTGGTACCCGAACGCCGAAGCCAGCACGCCCGCCACCGCCGCGTCCACATCCGCTTCGCTATCGACGATGATGGCGTCCTTGCCGCCCATCTCTACCACCACTCGCTTGATCCAGATCTGCCCCGGCTGCGGCTTCGCCGCCAGCTCGTTGATGTGCAGCCCCACCTCCTTCGATCCGGTGAACGACACGAAGCGCGTCTTGGGATGCTCCACCAGCACATCCCCCACCACCGCTCCGCTGCCCACCAGCAGCGAGAACGAGCGCGCCGGGAATCCGGCCTCCGCCAGCACCTCGGCGAACTTCGCCGCGATGGTCGGCGTATCGCTCGAAGGCTTCATCACCACCGTGTTGCCGGTGACCAAAGCCGCGCCCGTCATCCCTGCCAGAATCGCCAGCGGGAAGTTCCACGGCGGAATCACCACGCCCACGCCCAGCGGCACATAGACCAGTTCGTCGCGCTCCCCAGGAAGCTGCGGCAGTTCCGTAGCCGCACTGAGGCGCACCATCTCTCGCGCGTAGTATTCGCAAAAGTCGATCGCCTCGGAGACGTCGGCCTCGGCCTCGATCCAGGTCTTGCCGGCCTCGTACACCAGCCACGCGTCGAATTCCAACTTGCGCGCCCGGATCAGGGCCGCCGCCCGCACCAGCATGGCCACGCGCTCCGCCGCCGGCGTGCGGCTCCACTCCGGGAAGAAAGCGTAAGCCTCCTCGATCGCCCGCTTCGCCAGCTCGGGCGTAGCCTTCTGATGAACGCCCACGACCTCGGCCGGATGCGACGGATTCAGCGACGTGAGTTTGTCGCCGGTCTTGAAGCGCTGCCCGCCGATCAGGATGTCGTACTCGCGGCCGAGTTGGGCGCGAACCTCCGCCAGCGCGCGCTCCATGGCCGAGCGGTTCTCGGCCACGGAGAAGTCGATCGTCGCTTCGTTCTGGAAGGCGGCAAGGCCCCCAACGGGAACTGCGGTTGTGCTCATGACGTTATTCCTCCGGTAATGCCTTCTCGAGATTGTTCCAGTCTGGCGGCTCAACGCCCAGCAAATTGTGGACGAAGAAATCCATCCGCTTCCGCTCCCCATAAGGGCCGCCGGGCGTATGTCCTTGGCCGGGCAGCACCAGCAAATCGAAAACCTTGTGAGCCTTGACGAGGGCGTTGACTACCTGCATCGTCGAGGCCGGGTCCACGTTCGTGTCCAGTTCTCCCACGGTAAGCAGCAGCTTACCCTTCAGCAGATGAGCGTTTACAACGTTCGAATCGGCGACGTACTCCGGGCCAAGCGGCCAACTCATCCACTGCTCGTTCCACCAGATTTTGTCCATGCGGTTGTCGTGGCATCCGCTGCCCGCCACCGCCGCTTTGTAAAACTCCGGGTGGAACAAGAGCGCCCCGAGCGCGTTCTGCCCGCCTGCCGAGTGCCCGTACACCCCCACGCGGCTGATGTCGTAGTACGGATATTTGGCCGCCACCGCTTTATGCCACAGGATGCGGTCCGCGAATCCCGCGTCCGCCAGATTCTTCCAGCACACGTCGTGGAACGCCTTGGATCGGTTCGACGTGCCCATCCCGTCGATCTGCACCACCACGAACCCCAGCTCGGCCATCGACTGCATCGGGTAATACGCGCGGAATGACTTGGGAACGAACGAGTCCTGCGGCCCCGCGTAGATGAACTCAATCACCGGGTACAGCTTCGAGGCATCGAAATTGGTGGGACGCAATATGACGCCCCAGATGTCCGTGACGCCGTCGCGGCCCTTGGCGACGAACGGCTCGGGTGCGCGCCATCCCGCCGTGAGCAGCGGTTGTGTGTCGCCGTGCTCGATCTCGGCCAGCATCTTGCCGTCGTCGGTCCGATGCAGCTCAGAGACCGGCGCCAGGTCCACCCGCGACCACGTGTCGACGTAGTATTTCATGTCGTGCGAGAACGCGACGTGATGGTCTGCGTCGCCCGATGTGAGAGGCGTCAGTCCGCTGCCATCGAAGTTGATGCGATAGTAGTGGACGAAATAGGGATCGATGCCGGCGGTCATACCGCCTGCGTGAAACCAGATCTGGCGCTTGTCGTCGTCCACCTTATCGACTCCGCGCACCACCCAGTCGCCATGCGTGATCTGGCTCTTCACCTGGCCGGTCGCGCCGTCGTAGAGGTAGAGGTGATTCCAGCCGTCGCGCTCCGACATCCAGACGATCTCCTTGCCGTCCTGAACGTCGTGGCGGTATTTCTTGCCCGAGTAGCAGAAAAACGTCGGGCTCTGCTCGTCCACGAGTGCGCGAGCGTTGCTCGATGCCGCATCCACCTCGATCACGCGATAGACCTGGTGGCCGCGCTGGTTGTACTCGAACGTGAAGGCGTGGCCGTCCTTGCGCCACTCGGTCTCGGTAATCTCGAACGGATTCGGGAACAGCCGGTTGTCGATCTCGATCGCCTTCCGCGTCTCCACCTGGAACAAGACCGGCTGGGGCAGATCGAGCACGTCCCCCGGCTTCTCGTATTCGAGCGTGATGGTCTTGGGCTGAAGCTGGTCGGCCGGCGAAGACTCCACCATGTCAATCCGTCGGTGGTATCCGCGCCGGATCCGATAGGCCACCAGGCGCTTCGAATCCGGAGACCAACGGAATGTGTCGATGTCGTATGCGTTGCCCTCCGATCCATCGAAGCTGAGTGGGATCTCCTGGGCGCCGCCTTTCGCGCGCAGGAACACGTTGTAGTTCTTCACCCACGCTTCCGACACGCCGTCGGGCGAGGCCTTGCGTTCCGTGGATTCCGCGGGGAGCGGCGGCGTCAACGGCCGCGCGACGGCCACGCTGAACGGGTCCATCGGACCGAGTTTCTCCGATGAGTAGTCCGCTAGCTTGACCTTCCAGCGGTTTCCCTTGGCCACAAATTCGATCGCCTGCTCGTGATCCACGAACCTGACCTCGCGAAACGGCAGCTTGCGCGGGTTGAAGCTCGCACCGGTGGCTTTCGCGAGCGCCGCGGCCAGTTTCTCGTGATCGAAAGCCGGCCGCTTGGCGAGCGTTGCCGCGTCCACAAGCTCAAACTCAACTCCGCCCGCGACGGACTTCCGGTACCAGAAGCGACTCGTCTCTTCGATCCACGTAGCGTTCTCCGGGATCCCCGCGGCTAGGCTCTGGAACCTCTCCCGCAGTCCGCTGGCGCGCTCATAATCGGAGAGCGAGCCTTGGCCGTGAGCCGAACCAGCCGCGAGCGCCAGGCCGATGAGCCCGAGTAGCGTGATCTTGGAAGTCATGATGGTGGGTCCGTTTCTCAGATTGTAAACGTACTGCAATCGCTTCCGCAAGTGCGCTTGACAAATCAATTAAAACGACGGATAACAGTATAGATTATATAAAGGAAGCGCTACCATGAATACCCCCAACCCACCTGTCCTCCTGACCAGGCGCGGCTTCACCGGCCTGGCCGCCTCTCTCGGCGCCCTCGCATCTCCCGTCGCGGCCCAACAGCTTACCGCTCCGGAAGCCGCACACCGGCAGGGAACGACGCCGGAGACTCCGCCATTCCAGGCCGCGCTGACCTTCACCCGCAAGAACGTCCCCCTCAAGGTGCGCCCGTTTGCGCTCGGCGAGGTCAAACTGCTGCCCAGCCCGTTCCTCGATGCGCAGGAGTGGAACCGTGCCTACGTGCGCCGGCTGCCGGCTGACCGCCTGCTCCACAACTTCCGCGTGAATGCCGGCCTGCCCTCCTCCGCCCAGCCGCTGGGAGGATGGGAAGAGCCGAAATGCGAGCTGCGCGGCCACTTCGCCGGGCACTATCTCTCCGCCTGCGCGCTGCTCTACGCCTCGACGGGCGACAAAGAGATCAAGGCCGCGGCCGACTACATCGTGGCGGAGATGGCCAGGTGCCAGGCCAAGCTCGGCGCCGGCGGCTACCTGAGCGCCTTCCCCATGGAATACTTCGATCGCCTGGATGCGCGCAAGCGCGTGTGGGCGCCGTTCTATACGGTCCACAAAATCATGGCGGGCATGCTCGACATGGTCCAGCATTGCGCGAACAAGCAGGCTCTCGAAACGCTCCAGGGCATGGCGAATTGGGCCGACCAGTGGACCGCCGGCAAGACAGAAGAGCACATGCAAAGCATTCTGAACACCGAGTACGGCGGCATGAACGAGGTGCTCTATAACCTCGCGGCCGCGACCAGCGACGACAGGTGGGTGCAAGTGGGCGATCGCTTCACCAAGAAGCGGTTCTTCAACCCGCTTGCCATGCGCCGCGACGAACTGCGCGGCCTGCACGCGAACACACATATCCCCCAGGTGACCGGCGCGGCGCGCCGCTATGAGCTATCGGGCGACACGCGGTTCCACGACGTCGCCGACTTCTTCTGGCATGAAGTCGTCACGGCGCGCAGCTACGCGACCGGCGGAACGAGCAACGGCGAGGGCTGGCTGACCCAACCCCGCCACCTCGCCGAAGAGTTGGTACGCAGCGAGGCCACCGCAGAATGCTGCTGCGCCTACAACATGCTCAAGCTGACGCGCCACCTTTATTCCTGGACCGCCGATCCCCGCTACTTCGACTACTACGAGCGCACTCTGCTCAACCACCGCCTGGGGACCATTCATCCCGAGACCGGAGCCACGATGTACTACCTCTCGCACACTCCGGGCGCGTGGAAGACCTTCAGCACCGAGGACCAGTCCTTCTGGTGCTGCACCGGGACCGGCGTCGAGGAGTACTCGAAACTGACCGACAGCATCTACTTCCACGACGACGAGGGCGTCTTCGTAAACCTGTTCATCCCCTCCGAGCTGGACTGGGCCGAGAAGGGCCTTCGCCTGCGCCAGGAAACCAAGTTCCCCGAGCAGCCGGGGACCTCGCTGGTGGTAAGTGCCGATCGCCCGGTCCAACTAACCATGCGGCTAAGGATGCCGGAATGGCTGAATGGCCGTGGCTCGGTTACGCTGAACGGGAAACCGCTCGAGGCGTCCGCCGCCCCGGGCAGCTACCTGACCATCACGCGCACCTGGAAGGGCGGCGATCGAATCGAAATGGCGCTGCCTATGGGATTGCGCATCTCAGCGATGCCGGACGACGCGGGTCTCGAGGCTGTGCTCTACGGCCCCATCGTCCTCGCTGGGGACCTCGGCTCGCAGGGACTGACGAAGGAAATGATCGTCGGTCCGGAGGGTCCCGACGTCGAGCATCTTCCCCTGGAGATTCCCAGCTTCAAGACGGCAGGCGTCGATCCGAAGGACTGGATTCAACCGGCCGGCGAACCTCTGGCGTTCCGCACAACCGGTCAGGCACGCGACGTCACACTCGCCCCGCTGAATCGCATGTTCGACAAACGGTACTCGTTGTACTGGCGGGTTTCCTGAGCGGTAAGCTGTATAAGGTCAAAGCCACATGAACCTCGAGGATGTCGCCAAGAAGGCGGGCGTCGGAACCGCCACCGTTTCCCGTGTGCTGAACGGACATCCCGCCGTCAAGAGCTCCACGCGCGCCCGTGTTCTGCGCGCCGTCGAGGAGCTGAAGTACAAGCCCAACCTGCACGCCCGCAGCTTGGCGGGGGGACGAAGCCGCGTCCTCGGCATCGTCATGGCGAACCTCTACAACCCGTTCTTCGCCGATATCTACCACTCCATCGAGACCCACGCCCGGCAGTGCGGATACGAGACCCTGCTGGCCAACAGCTCCCACGACGTGAAGCTGCTGAAGGCCGCCGTGCACCGCCTGCTGGGGCAGCAGGTCGCGGGCCTGGGCGTGTTTCCGGAGATGGAGCCGGCCATTTTGGATGAGTTGCGCGAGGCGCAGATCCCGGTAGTGCTCTTCGATCCGGGCGCCACCGGCGACAACTTCACCACCATTGACTTCGACCACCGCAAAGGCATACGGATGCTGGTGGACCTGCTGCACGCGATGGGGCATCGCCGCCTGGCCTACATTGGCGCGCCGCTGTTTCTGCAGCCCACCGAAGCGCGGCGGCAGGAATTCATGGAGACTAGCGCCCGCTACGGCGCCGAGAGCCTGGCGGTTACGCCGCCCGAAGATGGATTCGCGGGTGGCCGCGCGGCGGCGCGCGAGCTGTTGCGCTCGGGCTTTGCGCCCACGGCGATTCTGTGCGTGAACGACTGGGTGGCGGTGGGCGTGATCCGGGAATTGCGGAATCAGGGGCTGGCGGTGCCGGGCGATGTCTCGGTGACCGGCTTCGACAACATCACGATTTCCGAGTTCTGTTGCCCGTCGCTGACCACGATACACATTCCGCGGACGGAGATCGGCCGCCTTGTGGTGGCGGGGCTGGTGCCGGACGCGGCAGGCGCCGCGCCCGCTCCGCGGCATGTTTTTCTGGAACCGGAGCTGGTGGTGCGCGAGTCGACCGGCATTGCGGCGTGCTCAGCGGGCATTCAACAGCCAGGCTCCGGCAACTAGTCCACACGCGCTCAGAAGCAATCCCGCTCTGGTACGCCGCGGCCAGCCTCGCGTCTCGCCGGTCGCGACGCCGAGGCCCATTTTCGCCCCCCGGTTCGAGGCCAGGAGATCCAAGTCAGGAAAAGGGCCATCGTTCGTGCGCTTCTTGGCACCTGGCTTTGAGGCCCTCGCAAGTGCCGCGTCACGTGCTCGTAGATCAATCCCTAAGTTCGATCGTGGAGATCCGAGCCGCGCCCCACCCGCCGTGGCTTCACAGATCGAGGACGACATCGCGAATCGGTTGTGAGCAGCAAACGAGAACGTTGCCTTCAGCGGGTTTGTCGAGCGGCTCCGGTTCGTAGGCCACCGCTCCCGAGACCAACCCGCTCTCACAGCTATGACAAACACCGCTCCGGCACGACCAGCGGACCGGGACATCACACGCCTCAGCCAATTCCAATAGGCTTTGATAGGCCGACTTCTTCCAGTGTGCGGCAATGCCGCTGCGCGCGAACGACACCAACGGCCCAGTGTCGGCGTCGCCTGCGGGTGGATGCGGATTTCGGGTCACCGCACCGACCACACCAGGACTCATCGACTCGCCGCCGTTGAAGATCTCGATGTGAATCCGTTCCGGCGGGACGCCATAGCCCGCAAGGGCCGCCTTCATGTCCGCCATGAAGGCAGTTGGTCCACAAAGATAAACGTCTGCCTCTCGCGGGATGGCGACCTCTTCGAACACGGAACGCGACAGATGGCCGGCGGCATCGAACTCCTCGCCCAACTTATCCAGCGGTCCCGGCCTGCTGTAACAGACATAGGTTCGGCCGTGCGGGAGGGCCAGCATCAGGCGGCGGACTTCGGCGGCAAAGGGATGATGTTCACGATCGCGAGCCGCGTGCAGCCATAGGACTTGGCGGGTAGACCGGGCCGCCGCCAGCACATGCAGCATCGCCAGGACCGGTGTCGCCCCGATACCCGCGCTGAGCAGGACGACCGGCCGCTCTCCGATTTGCAGAATGAAGCTGCCGCGAGGCGAACTGACGTCGAGCGTATCGCCGACTCGTACACGATCCCGCAGCCACGTTCCCGCCACACCGTTCGGCTCGATCTTCACGCTGATTCGATAACTCCCGGCCGAAGGCGTGCCCGACACCGAGTAACTGCGAAAAATCGCGGATCCTCCGGCGGCCGGCTGAAGCCGAAGGACAACGTACTGGCCCGGCTGAGCCGCCGCCAGTGGCTGACCGTCCGGACTTTGCATCGTCACAGAGAGGACGTCTACGGACTCCCTCTCGATCGACGTCACCGCGAGCCGGTGAAACCCCGGTGCGGCTGGATGCGCAGCTGCCTCCGGCATGAGACCCGCGTTTCCACTGGTTGAACTCCGCAGCAATGCCTCGAACGACCCGCGCCACCCCGGCGAAAGGGCCTCGATTCGCAAAGCACGTTCCAACAGCTCGTGCGGATGATTCGGCGAATAGAGAAGCGCATTGATCTCGGCGACCGTCATTCGCTCCTTGGCCTCTCCCACCTTCGCGATTTCGTCGCCCGCACCTACCTCGCCTTCCTCGAGAACTCGGAAGTAGAATCCAGGACGGCCACTGGAGGTCAGCAGCGCCGGCATTCGGGGCTCGTTCATCCGAATGCCAACGCGATAGCAGGTGACGCGGGGTTGCGTGACTTCGAAGAGTGCGCTCCCGATCCGATAGCGGTCGCCGATGCACGCGCCGTCATCGGGCAAGCCTTCGATTGTGAAATTCTCGCCGAACTGTCCGTAAGACTTCGGTTCGCCCAGGTCGGGCCTCTTCAGTTGCTCCTGCCAATAATGATACGACTCGATCTGGTATACGAAGACGGCGCGCTGTTCGCCTCCGTGCCCCGCCAGATCTCCCTGACCGTCTCCGTCCAGATTGAGGCGGCCCACCCGGCACCGGCCAGGCACTGGATTCTTCCAGATTCCGGTATGCACGGTGCGACCCTTCCACTCGATGTCGCGTGGAAGACCGACGTTCACTGACAGTAGCCGGGCCATCATGCAGGCATCCCCGGAAACCCCATACAGTCCAGTTTGCCTCGTTTTCTTTCCGACTGGGGCGGTTCAACACGGGAGCCGTGCTCAGTGGAACTGCCACCTGTAGTAGAGATCGATGCCGAATTCCCCGTCAGGCTCGCGGGTGGCGACGGCAAACCAGACGGGAGACATAGCCCATTCGATGCGAATCACTTGAGGGTTCGAGGACGCGAGGTCCTGAATGTAAGTGAAAGATAGGTCCTTGGTGATTTGCTGCTGGAGCGCCATTTGCGCCTGCGGAATGCTCACCGGGCCTATGATTTGCGGATCGATCTTGAGAGAGGTCACACCGAAGAGGCCGGTTCGCCGTCTTTGCCTGGCGATGACCTGGCGATGACCTGGCGATGACTTTGCGGCGCACCGCCTGTCCTCCGGAGTCTCATTTCGCTGGCCTGCCGTGATCGAGGCACAGCGCGACCAGATCGTCGAGATTCGCCTCACCGACGCACATGACGGTGTCAGCGCCGCCCCAATAGATCTTCACGGTTCCATCGGGCTCGGCGACGGCGCCGCAGGTGAAGACGACGTTGTGGACATAGCCCGTGACTTCCCAGGGATCTTCCGGTTGCAGGATCCAGGAGTCGCCCAAGCCGATGATGTTCGCCGGGTTCTTGAGGTCGTGAAGAGCGACCCCAAGGCGATAGACCGATCCATCCATGGTCTGGAACACGCCGTGATAGATGGAGAGCCATCCCTGGTCGGTTTTGATCGGCGGCGCGCCCGGACCGATCTTCATCTCGTCCCAGTGATACTGCACCGGCTTCATGATGAGTTGCGATTCGCCCCAGAAGCGGAGATCGGGAGAGTACGAAATCCAAATCGACCAGGGCGAGATCTCCGAATGAGGGCGGTCGAGCCGGGCGTAAAGGCCGTCGAACTTTTCGGGGAAGATCACCACATTGCGATAGTCCGCCTCGGTGATGAGCGAGAACCTCTCCACCTGACGGAAGTCTTTCGTCTTCGCGAGCGCGATCCTGACCCCGTTTCGCGAGTACGCGCTGTATGTGATGACGTACTCCCCTTCGAGCAGGGTCACGCGCGGGTCTTCGACGCCGAACTCTTCATAGGCCGCGAAAGGGCCGTCCGGCGCGGGCGTCAGAAAGGGTTCCGGATCGGCCGTGAAGCGGAATCCATCGGTGCTTCGGGCCAGGCCGATGATGGAGCGTCCCGTGCGCAGGTGGGAGCGGAAGAGCATGACGTATTCGTCCCCGTGCTTCATCACCGCCGCGTTGTGAACGGTCTCTACCGGGTAGGGGATGGCGGCTTTGGTGAGGATGGGGTTGCCGGAATACCGTCGGACGATGTCCTGCTTCATGATCGCTTCCTCGCTTCCAGATCGAAAATCGTCGCATAGACATGCTCGTAGGACTTCACCATCGCCTCGATGGAGAAGCACTGCTCGACGCGCCGGCGGCAGGCGGTGGCATCGATCTCCGGGACACGCAGCACGGCCCTCGCCGCCTCCCCGACGTTGTTGACCAGGAAACCCGTCTGCCCGTCTTGGATCACCTCGCGGCAGGAGCCCAGGTCCATGGCGATGACGGGCACTCCGGCGGCGTTGGCTTCTGCAAGGACAAGTCCGAACCGCTCTGGGATCGTGTTCAGGTGGAGCAGCGCCCGGGCGCGCGCGAACAACTCGTTCTTGCCCGCGACATCGACCGGCCCAAGGTAGCGGATGGTCTCGTCAAGGTGAGGCTCCACCTGCTCCCGGAAGTAGGTGCGGTCCTGGATGATGCCGGCGATGAGCAGTGGCAACCCGCTGAGGCGGGCAACCTCGATCGCCAGGTGGACACCTTTATCCGGGTGAATCCGTCCCAGGAAAATCAGGTCATCGCCGCGCCGGCTTTGCAGCGGGTACAACGAGAGATCGATCCCGTTGTAGACCGTCGCCACGTAATTCAGCCCTGGCGCGCGATCGGAGTCGCTGATGGAGACAAAGTAGCCGTCGCGATACTTCTCGTAGACCGGCATGGTTTTCGGCGACGAGAATCCGTGTATGGTCGTGAGGACCGGCGTCTTCACCAGCCGCGTATAGGCCAGCGCCATGAAATCGTAATTGCTGTGGATGAGGTCAAACTCGGCTGCGTGCTCAAAGGCCTCGGAGATGTGAAGGTACTCCGCCACCTTGGGATCTACCGATGGATCCTCTTCGTACCCGCGGTCGATTACGGCATGCAGGTGAGCCCGCGTCACGGAATCCGCGGTGGCGAACAGCGTCACATCCCAGCCTCGGGAAACCAGCCCTTCGGCGATGTTGCCGGCCACCGTCTCCCATGCGCCGTATTGGCGGGGAGGCGTGCGCCAGGCCACGGGCGACAGGATGGCCACTCGTTTCCGCGACGTCATGACTTCATGGCGGCCAGCACCTCGCCGAGCCGGACGGTTGCGAAACTCGTGTTGTGATCGGCCATGCCGTAGGGAATGATCAGCTCGCCGTCGTGGACCAGGGCACCGCAGGTGTACACCACATTGGGCACGTAGCCTTTGCGCTCGTTGTGGTTCGGCGTGAGCAGAGGCTCCCGCAGGCGGCCGATCACCTTGGAGGGATCGTCGCGGTCGAGCAGGAACGCGCCGATCGAGTACTTCCGCACGGGCCCGACACCGTGGCTGAGCACCAACCATCCGGCCTCGGTCTCGATGGGAGATCCGCAATTGCCGAGCTGGACCAGCTCCCAGGGAAAGGTCGGCCTGAGGAGCACGTGGCGCTCGTTCCAGAAATGGATGTTGTCGGAGAACATCAGGTAGATGTTCTCGTTGTCCTGGCGCGAGAGCATCGCATAAAGGCCGCCGATCTTGCGTGGGAACAGCGCCATGCCTTTGTTCTCCGCCGCCGGACCGTTCAAGGTTCTGAAGCGGAACAGGAGAAAGTCCGAGGTCTCCACCAACTCCGGCACCACGATCTTGCCGTCGTACGCCGTGAACGTCGCGTAGTAGATGTGGGTGCCGTCCTCGTTTTGGAAGCGGACGAAGCGGGCGTCTTCGATGCCGTTCCGCTGGGAGGGCGTGACGGGGAAGATCACGCGTTCGGACATCTGCTGTTCGGGTTCGAACTGCACTTCGTAGTTGGAACGCGCCAACATCCAAATCCCCTGCGAAGCGGTCTGATCCTCCAGGCTCATTCCGTCCGGCAGACGGAACTGCTCGGCTTTGAGGGCGGTGCGAAGCTCTTCGAGCGCGAACGACTCTCCGAGTCCGTTCATGACCCGGTGCGTGAACTCGCCGGTCAATTTCAGTTCCGTGAGCTTGCGCGCAAAGAGAGCCTTTTCATACACGGGGTTGGGCACCTGGCGTGGCTCGGTGAGGAATCCGGTGGGGGTCAAGACCTCGATCCGCCGGTCGGCGTGGATGATGCCCTCCCGGAAAACGACGGAGGAGATGTGCCCTTCCCCAGTGGCGCGCAAGCTGAGAATAAAACGCACCGCCCCAGGGGGCAGATCGTTCTGGTCCGGGTGCGGAACGATGGATGGATTGAATAGAGCGGCGGACTCCAAGGAATACTCGGCCAGGAAATAGGAACCGATCAAGAGTCGTCTTTGCTCGGACACCTCCTGGTCCGTCAGCATTAAAGAGCGGACTTCTTCGAAGCGCTCCAGGAAGAGCCTGCGGATATGCTGGTGCCGCTCGGAGAACTCGGCCGCGACTTCGTCCAGCAGCGGCCCGACAGTATCTTCCGGAAGCGCCATGATGCGGGCGATGATCCAGGTCATCCGCTCGTAACTCCCCGGGCTGAAGGGCCGGAGAAGGACCCGCGACTGGTCGGGTTTGAGGATGGTGGACGTGCGTTTGACGTGGATTGACATTCTGTTACTCGCGTATCGCGATGGGCTCCTTAAAGCTGGTCAGCGTATTCTGCGCCAGGCGCATCTCCGCCAGGGCAAGCAGGAAGGCCAGCGTCGATTCGGCTCCCTGGTTCCCGTTGACGCGGTCGAGATGCAGCCCATCGCGGCAGCCGCCTGTCTCGGGGGAGTAGAGTTCCAGCCCGAGATCGTTCCAGCCGACGAACCAGTCGAAGGCGCGCTGCGCGTGCTCGTACCACCAGTAGTCCGACGTGGCGCGATAGGCTTCCAGACATGCCGAGACCGTGGCGTGCGCTTCAACGGGCTGCTGGTCGAAGAGGGCGCGCGTACCGCCTCGGCGGTAGAATCCGTTACTGCCAATGGGCCGGAAGTGGCCCTTCTCGGACATCTGCAGTTCCGTGAGCCAGCGCAGGGCCTTGAGCCCCCGTCCGAGCACCAGTTGTTGATCGGTCGCCTGACCGCTAACGATCAAGGCGTGCGCGAGCTTCGCATTGTCGTAGGAGAGTTCCTCTTCGAACCATTGCCAGTCGTCATGCGAACTCGCGTCGAAGTGCTCCATGAGCCAGCAGATCAGAGTCTCGCGGGTTTGGTTGGCCAGGCTGTCGCCGCTCAGCCGGCGCAGGTACTCATGGATGCCGAGCAGGCCGAACGCCCACGCCCGCGGCGAAGTAAACTCCGTCAGCGCGGGCAGCGCCAGGGCGAAGAGCTGGCCGGCCATCATCTGAAAGCTCCGGTAGGGCGACCGTCCCACGCCGATCCCCAAGGCCCACAGGGCCCGCCCCTGGCAATCCTCCGATCCCTGTTCGTCCAGCCAGTGCCGGTCGAAGCCCAGAAGGTTGTGGAATCGTTTCGTCTTCAGGTCGAAAGCGTGCTGGAGAAAGGCGGCGGACGTGGTGGCAAGCGTGCGCGCGCGCTCCGGGTTGTCACCCAACTCACCGAGGAGGATGGACAGGATGAAGGCGCGGGCGTTGTCGTCGGTGCAATAGCCTTCGGAAAAATTGGGGACGCTGAAAATGGCGTGCTGGAAGACGCCGGTGGAATCGGTCATGCGCGAGAGATGGCTCAGCCTCATCTTCGGCAGTTCCCGCGGCTTTCGGTCGAGGGTCTTGGTGGCCAGGGATTTTCGCGACAGGGCCGCCTTCTCCAGGCGCGAGCACTCGAAGGAGCGCATATACATCTGCGCCACATTGCTCCAGATCATGTCGCGGCCTATCCGGTAGGCGTTCTTGCGCATGGCATGGCGGCGGACGTCGTCGCGCAGCAGTCCGATCACCTCGCGTGCGATGGCTGGCGCGTCGCCGAACGGCACCAGCACACCGCGGTCGTCCGCCAGCAACTCCGCCGCGTGCCAGTAAGGCGTGGAGACCACCGCTTTGCCGGCGCCAAATGTGTAAGCCAGCGTTCCCGACGTGATCTGCGCCTCGTTGAGGTAAGGAGTTATGTAGAGATCCGCCGCGCCGATGAACTCCTTGAGGTTCTCGAGTTCCACGAACTGGTTGTAGAAAATGACGTTCTTGTCCACCTTGTTCTTCTGCGCGAGGATCTCGAGACTGAGCCGGTACGCTTCGCCGTGTTCGCGCAGTTCGTTCGGATGCGTGGCGCCGAGGACGATGTAGACCACGTCGGGGAACTCCGCCAGGATGGGCGGCAGGGCATTCAGCACGTGCTCTATGCCCTTGTTGGGGGAGAGCAGGCCGAAGGTGAGCAGCACCACTCTGCCTTCCACGCCGAACTGGTCCTTGAAATAGGTCGGATCGACGAAGCCCACGTCTGGAATCCCGTGCGGGATGAGATCGATCTTGGCCGGCGGCGCCTGGTAGATATCCTGCAGCATCTGCCGCCCGCGGTCGGCCATGACCACCAGACGGGTCGAGAGCGAGACCAGCCCCTCCATCACGCGCCGCTGCTCCACGTTCGGGTCGCGCAGAACGGTGTGGAGCGTCGTCACGATGGGCATCCTCAACTCGCGCAGGAGAGCCAGGATGTAAGCGCCTGCGGGCCCGCCGTAAATGCCGAACTCGTGCTGCAGGCAGACGATGTCCACGTTGCTGATGTTGAGGAAGTCCGCGGCGCGCAGATAAGACGACACGTCCTGCTCTTCAATCTCGAAGCGAATCACGTCCGGGTATTCGTAACCACCCTGGATGTCGTTCACCGACACCGCCAGGCATTGGCTGTGGGGATACGCGTCTTGCACGGCTTCGAGGAGGTTGGCGGTGAACGTGGCGATGCCGCACTTGCGTGGCAGATGGTCGCCGACAAAAGCAATCTTGCGGACTCTGGAAGTCTCTTTCATGGGGCCTTTCAGGACGCCTGGATGCGACGGTATTCCGGCTGCCACATGGCGTCTTGCACTTGTTGAACGATGTCGGTGAAGTGGACTCCGGCGAGTCCCTCCGCTTCCGCCGCTTCGGCGACGGCCGCCGCCACGGTTCCCGCCACGCTGCGCAGGTCGTCAATATGCGGAAGTAGCGAAGCGCCGGTCTGGCGTACTGCCACGAGGCTGGACACCGCACCTGCCGCAGCGGCGAACATACCATCGCTGATCCGGCTGGCTCGCGAAACGATGACGCCGAGACCCAGGCCGGGGTACAGCATGGCGTTATTCACCTGGGCGACGACATAGGTCACTCCCTTATAGGTGATCGGAGCGACGGCGCTGCCGGTGGCGATCAGCGCCCGCCCGTCCGTCCAGGCGATCAAATCGGCCGGGTTCGCCTCGGCCCGCGCCGGCGGATTGGAGAGCGCGAAGATGATCGGGCGCTCCGTGTGCGCCGCCATCTCCCTCACGATCCCTTCCGTGAAACTGCCGGCGACCGTGGACGCACCGATCAGCATTGTCGGTTTCACCTGGCGTACCACTTCGGCCAGGCTTGCGCCGTCTCCATTCGCGTCGCGCTTCCAGGCCTTGGTTTCGCCAGCCGGCCGGGCATACGGTGCCTGATAGTCGCGGAGTTGGTCGGCCATATCGGCCGTGAGCAATCCCTGCCGGTCCACGCACCAGAAGCGTTTGGTTGCATCCTGTCTGGTGAGCCCCTCGCGCACCATGGCGTCTCGAATCTGGTCGGCGACTCCAATGCCTGCCGTACCGGCGCCAAAGATGACCACGCGCTGGTTGCGCAGAGGCGTCCCGCAGACGCGGACCGCGGAGATCGCGGCCGCCAGCGTGATCGCACCGGTGCCCTGGATATCGTCGTTGAAGGTGCGGATGCGGTCGCGGTACTTCTCGATGATGCGCCGGCCGTTGCCGGGGGCGAAGTCCTCCCACTGCAGCAGAGCGTTCGGGAACAGCGTTGTCACCGCTTTGACGTAGGCCTCGATGAAGGCGTCGTAGCGCTCTCCGCGAACCCGGCCGTGGCGGTTCCCGATGTACGTGGGATCGTCCAGCAGACTCGCCCGGTTGGTGCCGACATCGAGCATCACGGGAATCACGCGGGTCGGGTCAACGCCGCCTGCCGCGGTGTAGATGGCCAGCTTGCCGATCGACACTTCAATGCCGCCCACTCCCCAGTCGCCGATTCCCAGAACCTGTTCGGCGTCGGTCGCCAGGATCAGGTCGATATCGCCGGCGCCGACTCCGAGATTGGCAAAGGCCTCCTCGATCGCGTCGGCGTGGTCGATCGAGAGGTAGACGCCACGCGGACGCCGGCACTCGTGGTGGTATTGCTCCATAGCCAGGCCGACCGTGAGGTCGTTGACGATGGGGATCATTTCGCGCAGGTGCTCGGAGAACAGCCGGTAGAACAGCACCTCGTTGCGGTCGTGCAGTGCGGTCAGGTAGACGTTCTTGCTCAGCGCATCCGGCAGGCGCTCGTACTGGATGTAGGCGTGTTTGACCTGAGCGCCCAGCGTGCTGATGTCCGGTGGCAGCAGACCCGTGAGGCCCAGCGATTTTCGTTCTTCCGACGTGAAGGCGGTCCCTTTGTTCAATAGCGGAGAATTGAGCACGGCCAACCCGCGAGCTTTAGTCTGGTAGCAGGAGTCGCCGTTTTGCCGGTGCTTCGTCATGGGCGCCAGTAGCGGAATGACTCTCTGTCGCATGCTGCTGCCTCTCCTTGAACCGGGGCGTCGTGTGGAGACCGGCCACCACGTTCTGGAGGAGCAATCCGCTGCCCAACTCCAGATGCAGCTTGGGAGGGGCCAAACAGCTGAATCTGTTCGAACGGCGCGGTCCTCCTCCCCGGCGCCTGGCGGTCACATGACCGAATGTGGTCGGGCCAGCCTACGATCCTACAGCCTCCCCTGCGACCGCATTTGGTCAGGCAGATCCCCTCGAAGTCCCCTTGCGGTGGTAGCATGAACCAACGACCCGTTCGACGCGTTTCCGAAGGAGAATTGTTGGCCTCTGAAGTCCCACCGGCGCAGGGCGCGACGTGGTTGTTGGAGAACGGTCCACGAGAACTGGAACTGCTCTTCCGGGCCATCGTCTACCATCCTTCCGTACCCATTCTCATCGCGGACGACGAACGCAACTACCGCGACGCCAGCGAAGGCGCCGGCAGGCTGCTGGGGATCCCGCGGGAAGAGATTATTGGCCGCAAAATCGACGAGCTTGCCGATCCAAGCTTCAAGCCCCGGATTCCCGAGATCTGGAGCGCATTTCTGGGGAAGGGCGAGCAGGAGGGCACGCTGCGGCTGGCCGGTTTGGATGGACCTCAGTGGGAGGTGGAGTATACGGCCAAGGGGAACGTGCTGCCAGTGCGCCACCTGCTGGTCTTGCGCGACAAGTCATCCGAGGCCGGTCAGGAGCAGATCCCGTCGTGGGTGCAAGACTACGGGCTGCTCTTGTTGGACGCGAGCGGACGCGTTGCCGCCTGGTACTCGGGAGCTGCGCGCATTTATGGCTACGCCGCGGATGAGGTCACCGGCAGGCACGTGTCTTTTCTCTATCCAGGCGAGGAGAGTGCCAGCGAGGAGAGTCCCAGCGCGGAGCCGCGGCAGGAACTGGAGCGGTCGGCTGCCGAAGGACATTTCGGAAACGAAGGCTGGCACGCGAGAAAGGACGGATCGCGATTCTGGGCCAATGTCGTTACGACGGCCCTGAGAGATGAGAAGGGAGAACTGCAGGGTTTTGCGAGGGTGGTGCGCGACTTTAGCGAGCGTCACGAAATGGACGAGAAGTTGCGCCGGAGTCGCGCGCGCGTCCGTCCAGTCGCCGCCGGCTCGACCATTGCCGGCATCGTTTCCGGTGAGTTCGACCGCATTCCAGAGGCCAATGACGCGTTCCTCAAACTGGTGGGTTACACCCGTGATGACTTACTGGCGGGGCGGCTGCACTGGCCCGATCTTACTCCCCCGGAATACTGGGCGCTCGACGATCTGGCCCACGAAGAAGGCTTGAGGTTCGGAGCCTGCACGCCCTATGAGAAAGAGCTGCTGGGCAAAGACGGAACGCGGGTTCCGGTCCTGGTTGCCACCGCCGTCTTGAAGCTGTCTCCTTTCCGATGGATCACATTCGTTCAGGACCTCCGCGAGCGCGACCATTTCGAGAGCGTCGGTGACGAAGATGTCGAGGGCAAGCAAAACTTCGAGGAGATGGTCGGAAACAGCGCGGCGCTAAAGCGGATTCTGCGACAGGTGGAAGTAGTCGCCCCCACCGATGCGAACGTGCTGATCCTCGGTGAAACAGGCACCGGGAAGGAGTTGGTGGCGCGCGCCATCCACCGGCTGAGCACACGCAAGAACCAGCCTTTTGTCACCTTGAATTGCGCCGCCATTCCGACGGGGCTGCTCGAAAGCGAGCTGTTCGGCTACGAGAAGGGAGCCTTCACGGGCGCGCTGTCGCAGAAACTGGGCCGGTTCGAGCTGGCCCACCGGGGCACTCTGTTCCTGGATGAGGTGGGCGACATTCCGCTGGACTTACAGCCGAAATTGCTTCGGGCGCTGCAGGAGAAGTCGTTCGAGCGGTTGGGCGGCACCCGGACGATTCCTATTGACGTCCGACTGGTTGCCGCGACCAATCGCAACTTGACCCAGATGATGGGCGACAAACTGTTTCGAACCGATTTGTATTACCGCCTGAAGGTTTTCCCGATCACGACACCGCCACTGCGCGATCACCCCGAGGACATCCCTGTCCTCGCACGGCACTTCACGCAAAAGTACGCCCGGGAAATGAACAAGCAGATCGAGAAGATCCCGTCGGATACGATGCGGGCTCTGGTAAGTTGGTCGTGGCCGGGCAATGTCCGGGAGCTCGAGAACTTCATTGAGCGGGCGGTCATCCTCTCCCGCGGTCCCAACCTTCGCGCGCCCTTGGCCGAAATACGGCCCGATGCGTCGGAGCCCGCCGGCAACAGCACGCTGGAGCAGGTGGAAAGGGAGCATGTCATACGAGTGCTACGGGAGACGGGCGGGGTGATCAGCAAGGCTGCCGGCCGCCTCGGAATGCCGCGGACAACCTTGAACGCGCTCATGCGCAAGCTCGGCATCTCTCGCAAGGATCTCTGACCGTCCTTCCTCCGCTGGCCAGACGCGTGCACTGGCAGGGGATCGGGACAACAATGAAAGACCCCTCGTCGGCCGCCGATTTGCTCTGGGACGCGCAACAGCGTGCACACAAAGCGCAGACAATCCTCGATCGCCGCGAGTGGCTGAAAGGCTTTGCGCTGGTATCCGCGCTCATCGCGCTCACGCTTGCGGCTGCAGCCGGACTTGCCGGCCTGGTCAGGACGCCCTAGCCGGCACCGGAAAACTACCGACCGCCCGCGGTCACTTGACCATATACCGTTATTGCGGCACGTCCGATCCGCGCTCTGCCCGGTCCGCGGCTTGCCGGCCGGCGAATCGCCTCAACAGAAGAAGCCGTTGGCGCGACGCGTGCAGATAAATCCGACAGCAATATGAACCTAAGCGTGAAGCGCGCTTGCGAAGAGCCGGTCCGGCAGATTGTGATTAGCTGCGGGCCCGAGGGTGCCGTGGTCGCCCAGAAGATCAAGAGCCAGCCGGATCCTAACTTCGGCTTCAACGCCACAACCGAACAGTTCGAGGACCTGGTGAAGGCCGGCGTAATCGATCCCACCAAAGTAACTCGCACTGCTTTACAAAATGCGGCGTCCATCGCCTCTCTCATGCTCACAACCGAGGCCATGGTCTCGGAGCGCGTGGAGGAGTCGGAGTAACCGGGCAGCTGCTTCGACGGCGGCCGGGCAAGGGACAAGTATGGACAAAAGAATATTGAAGCGGCACAAGCGTGAGGTTTCGCGCGCGAAAGCACGAGTCAGGCTGTCAGAGCGCGACCTGAGAACACCGGAGCAGATAAAGGCGGCACGCGAGGCGAGCCGCCCGGACGCCAGCCGGCGCAACGGGGCCCAGACTCACTACGGCACACCGCTGGTTAGAAGCCATGCCGATCTGGCCGCGCACAGTACGGCGAAGGCCGATGCTTAGACATGCGATGAGCGCGATCCTGACGCTGTTCTCCACGCGCTGTCCCTATTGCAGATCCATCGAGTTCAGGGACGTTGGCGTCCGGAACACCATTGAGGGAGCATTCCATTGGATCCTGCAACCATATCGCTGCGCCCTTTGTGGTCACCACTTCTTCTTGTTCCGGTGGCAACGGCCCATCGGGGGCACGGCCTGAGAGCCAGTTACTTGGCCCCTATCTGCAAGCTGTTGGCGGGCGCCTGTGATTCGCGGCACTTACTGTAGCTAAGTTCCTGTTCGATGCGCAGTTCTTCTCCTCAGCGGGCGGTCGTCGCGTGCCATCAGCCGCCGGTAGGGGGAGCCGTCCAGTAACATGGCCTCATCGAGGCTGACAGCTTGGGACTTCACCCTGCCTTGGGAGTCCAGATAGCGCAACTTCTCGCGTTCAGAGAAAGTGTAGTTTCGGGCAACCTTCCAATTGCTCTCGTCGGCCGCGGCGGCACGGTGGATGATTTCGCGCGCGTCCGTCTGGCCCGGCAGCGCTGTCGCCGAAGCCAGGATCGGCAGCAATGCGATCCGCCAGACCCGCGGGCAGGCCAGCACGGAAGACCTGCCTCAGGCAATGATCCACTTCCGGACCCTTTTCGAGGAGCTCGTCAACGAGCCGGAAATGCCCTTGGCGAAGGTTGCATCCTGAGCCGGCGGCTCACAGCAGGCTGCGCACGGACGTGAAAGAGGAACCACCATGTCATTCGGAATCGACATCGTCGGCTTCCTGATCTTGATTGGCGGCTGATCTATGGAGCCGTGTTACTGCACGTCGCACCGCATTGGATCGCCGTGGGCGCAATCGTTCTTTTGGGCCTTGCCATCCTGGAGGGCGTCCAAGCCACGCGAGGAAAAGTCGCAGCGTAGTCCAGAGCGGGCGTTGCGGCCGACCTCAGCGTCCCGGGTGACCACCTCTTCGACCTGAGCGCCGACAACAAAAATCTGGGGCTGACCCTCTATTTTTTGAGGCCGGCCCGCCCCCTAATGGTGTGACACAATCACCGAGCGAGTACTGCAGGGCTCGGTCCCGGTGGGACAAGGGCGGTTCACGGATGAAGCTCGTTGGCATCATGCGCCGCGGCCAGGCGGTCCGGACGGCAGGAGCTGCCACCCGTGCCGATGAGGATGCAGGCCGGCTGGCTGACACCCTCTGGGCGTTGAACAGGGCGATTGCGGCGGCGTCCGCCAATCTGCGCGCTCTCAAAGCTCTCGGTTCCACCAGAAGTTCTGGGCCCCGTTCGTCACAAGAGCGGGAGAGCCGAAGCTAACGGTCCTCGTCCGCATCTAGTAGTCTGTGAGCGTGCCCCTCCTCGAACTGCGGGACCTGAGCGTCCGGTATGAGGAACGGCAACCTGTGTTCGCCTCCGGATCGTTCGCCCTCGAGAATGGGGAACGGCTGGGTATCGCCGGCGAATCCGGGTGCGGCAAGACCACGCTTCTGAAAGCCATTGCCGGCTTACTGCCAGCCGCGGCAACCGTGAGTGGCAGTCGCACCGTTCGCGGCCGTATCGGCTATATCCCGCAGCAGGCGCTCGCCAGCTTCTCTCCCTTCCTGACGGTCGGCGAGCAGGTCACGGAGTTGACCGGCTCCCCGCGGCGGACCGCCGACCTTCTGGCCTTGGTCGGCCTCGAAAGCCCACGCTTCCTCCAGGCCTATCCGCATCAACTCAGCGGCGGCGAACGCCAACGCGTGTTGATCGCGCAGGCATTCGCGCTCCGTCCGAGTGTGATCGTGGCCGACGAGCCGACCGCCAATCTCGATCCCGACCGGGAAGCCGCGCTCCTGGAACTGCTCGACCGGCATTCGCTCGAAACAGGCGCCGCCATCCTGGTGGCATCGCATCGCGAACACGTCTTCCGGAAGCTGGGCTGCCGGATGTTTCGAATGACGCCCGAGGATAGCCACGCGGCGGCATTCGCCCCGCGAGACAACGGCCCCCGGAAGCCATTAGTCGAGGTTCGCCGCCTGACCAAGACATTCTACCGGCGGGATTGGCTTACGCGCACTCGTCCGGTAGTGCGCGCCCTCGACGACGTCTCGATCGAGATCGGCGCGGGGGAGTGCGTGGTCCTCTACGGTCCGTCTGGCGCCGGCAAATCAACGCTGGCCCGCTGCATCGCCGGTCGTGAACGTTGGGACTCCGGTTCGATCGACTGGCACACCGGTCGAGGGGCGCCCGGGCCCCGGCGCGTCCAACTGGTGCAGCAGGAGCCCTCCGAGTCTCTGAATCCACGGATCTCCGTTGGCGATGCACTCCAGGAAGCGTGTTCCGAGGCCGATGCGGAGTGGCTCCCGAAAGTCCGCCTTCCCCGCGAATGGATCGGCCGCCGGACCGGCGAGCTGAGCGAGGGCCAGCGCGCGCGCGTCGCCATACTGCGCGCGGCGGCTCCTCTCCAAAATGGCTTGCTGATCCTGGACGAATCTCTCGCGGGCCTCGACCCGGCAAATCGCGGCCACATTCTCTCCTTCCTCGGCGCCATGCAACAGGAACGAAACCTCAGCCTGCTCGTGGTGACACACGATCCCGAAGTGGCGGCCGCTCTGAATGCGCGCGTGGTTCAGGTCTCGGCGGGCCGCATCGTGCGGGAGCCTCGAAACGCATGATCTTCTTCTTGTGGAGGTCTCTCGCGAGCCTGGCTCAACTCCTGCTCCTGTCGGTTCTTCTGTTCCTGTTCTTCCGCGTCTTGCCGGGGGACATCTACACGGAGCAGCTCGCCGATCCGCAAGCCTCCCGCCAGACCATCGAGGCCCTTCGCCAGGCCGCCGGGCTCAGAAACTCGTGGCCGCATCGCTATCTCGATTGGGCGGCCTCCTCCGTCAGGGGAGATTTCGGCACCTCGCTGGCCTACGGAATTCCGGTGAGCCGCCTCATTGCGCCGCGCATCCAAAAGACCTTGGAGATTGCGGTGCCCGCGCTGGTGCTCGCCTGGCTGCTCGGCACCGGCGGCGGGTTGCTGGCCGTGCGGTTTCGCTGGACGATTACCCTCGATCCCGGAGCCGCCGCCGCTGCCATGATCCCGGACGTGATTGCCGTCAGCCTGATGCTTTGGCTGGCGGTCTGGGCGGGAATCCGAATCACCGGCGCCTGGCTTCCCATCGTCGGGCTCACGTGTTCCCTGCTGCCCGTGGTGTTTCTGCACGTGTCGCGGCAGGTCCGCCAAACCCGTGAGCTGGAATTCGTCCGCATAGCCGAATCGCGAGGTATCTCCGGCGCTCGACTCTGGCTTCGGTTCATTTTGCGTGCGGCCGCGAACCCGTTGGTCTCGCTGGCGGGCCTATCGGTCGCCGCAACCATCGGCTCCTCGTTCGTCGTCGAAGCGCTTACTGGCTGGCCCGGCCTGGGTCCGCTGTTCCTCGAGGCGGTCCAGGCCCGCGACTATCCAATTGTTCAGACCGTCCTGATGTTGCTGGCGGCGGTGCTGGCACTCTCGAATCTCGCCGCGGACCTGGTTCTCTACCGCCTGGATCCGCGCATCCGGCTTCCCCATGAATCGTAATTTCCCCATCGCCGTCCTGGCTGCGCTGGTCGTGCTCGCGCTCGCGGGACCGCTCCTGGCGCCCTACAACCCTCTGGAGCAGCACCGGGAGATTGCCAACACGGCGCCGAGCGCGATGCACTGGCTGGGAACCGACGACTACGGGCGAGACACGCTCTCCCGATTCCTGGCCGGCGCAAACTGG
Organism: Bryobacterales bacterium; assembly: GCA_963841635.1. GTDB lineage: Bacteria > Acidobacteriota > Terriglobia > Bryobacterales > Bryobacteraceae > DASWZN01. Next base: position 2,404,816 of record CAWJDO010000002.1, on the reverse strand, counting down.
TCCGTGCTTGCGGGCGGCCTCGCCACCGCGCTCACCTTGGTCCTTGGAGGTCTGGCAGGAGGCGCAGCAGGATTCAACGCAGGATGGGTTGACCAGATCCTCATGCGCCTGGGCGATCTGGTTCTTTCCCTGCCGTGGCTCTACGTGCTGATCGGCCTCAGGGCGGTGCTGCCTTTAAGTATGAGACCGCGGGCGGCTGTGGCCGCGATGCTGGCCCTGATCGCCCTGGTGAGTTGGGCGCGCCCCGCAAGGCTGGTGCGCGGCCTCGTGCTGAGTCTCTCCGAGCGTGGTTATGTCGAAGCAGCACGGGGGTTTGGAGTGTCCGGATTCAGGATCTTCCTGAGGCACGTTCTGCCCGGAACCTGGGGGGTGCTGGCGGTACAGGCCCTGGTGCTCTTTCCCCGCTTCGTGCTGGCGGAAGTTACCCTTTCCTTCCTGGGACTGGGGGTGGGAGAGCCCGAGCCTAGCTGGGGCGGGCTGATCCTCGGCCTGAAGCAAGCCTACTTGCTGCCCGAACAGTGGTGGCGTCTGCTACCCGTCTGTCTAATTATTCCTCTCTTTTTGACCTGTGCTATTGCAGTGCGGCGATTTCGGGCCCCATCATAGACGTAAGTGTCTGTGTATCTGGGCTACTTACTGATTGCGCTGAGTCTCATAGTGTCGCCGGGCTATGCCGAACGGCCGGCCCGGGGCGGCATCCTCCATGTCGCTCTGCGCGCGGAGCCTAAGACTTTCAATCCCGTCATCGCGATCGATGCGCCCTCGCGCGACGTCCTGCGGCGGATTCACGCGGACCTGATCAGTATCGACCGATCAACGCAAAAGACCGTCCCGGCGCTGGCAGAAAACTGGTCGCAGTCCCCGGACGGAACCAGGTACACCCTTAAACTGCGCCGCGGCGTGCGCTTCTCCGACGGCACGGGGTTCACCGCCGACGACGTGGTCTTCTCGTGGAATGTGTACCTGGATGAGAAGGTTCGCTCGCCTCAGCGCGACCTGTTGACGATCGATGGTCAGCCGATCCAATGCGTTCGAAAAGACGAGTTGACGGTGGAGTTCGTGCTGCCCAAACCCTATGCCGCGGCCGAGCGATTGTTCGATTCCGTGGCCATGCTGCCGCGGCACCGGCTCGAGCCCCAATGGAAAGCCGGCAAACTCCGCGACACTTGGACGGTGGGGACCTCGCCCGCGGAAATCGTGGGACTCGGGCCCTTCCGCTTGAAGGAGTACCGGCCCGGAGCAGCGGTCCTGCTGGAGCGGAATCCTTACTATTGGCGGCCGGCGCCCGAGGGCGGAGGGGAGTTGCCGTATCTGGACGGGATCGAGTTCAGCCTGCTCACCGACGAGGAGGTGCGGTTGGCGCGCTTCGTTTCCGGAGATCTCGACGTGCTGAACCGGCTGAACATGAAGGCGATTTCCTACCTGCAGGGGAAGGGCGCGGCGGTCACGGACCTGGGGCCCGGGCTGGAATACAACTTTCTGTGCTTCAACCTCTCGCCGCGAAGTTCGAAGCTCGCCTGGTTCAACTCGCTTGAGTTCCGTGCCGCGCTCTCGGCCGCCACGGACCGCGAGGCCCTGGCGCACATCGTCTACCAGGGCCGGGCCACGCCTCTCTGGGGTAACGTGACCCCGGGGAATCTGCTCTGGTACGACGGCCGTCTGCCGCACCCGGCGCGCTCGGTCGCCCGGGCGCGCGAACAACTGCGCAAGGCCGGATTCCGCTGGAACGCGGAGCGGCATCTTGTCGATCGCACGGGCGCGGCGGTCGAATTCTCGATCCTGGTTTCGAGCAGCAGCCCGGAGCGGATGCAAATGGCCACCATGCTCCAGGCCGACTACGGCGAACTCGGAATCGCCGTTACGATTGCGCCGCTCGAGTTCCGCTCGCTCCTGGCCCGCGTGGTCGACACGCAGCAGTTCGATACCGCGCTTCTGGCCCTGGGCGGCGGCGACGCCGATCCCAACGCGGAGCAGAACGTATGGTTGTCCTCCGGCGGCATGCATCTGTGGAATCCTAACCAGAAGCAACCGGCCACGGATTGGGAAGGCGAGATCGACCGGCTGATGAAAGCGCAGATGGTCACCCTCGATGCCGACGAGAGGAAGAAGATGTACGACCGGGTTCAGGAGATTGTGGCGGCCGAGTTGCCGATGATCTTCCTGGTGAGCCCGTCGGTGGTGGTTGCGCAACGAGGGAACGTGGGCAACTTCCGGCCGGCGCTGCTCGATCATTTTACGCTTTGGAATGCCGGCGAACTCTTCTTGCGCGCGCGCGGGACCGAAACTCGATGACCGTCAAGAAGGCAGCCGAGACGTGGCCGGACGACCGCCTGGTCCGGGAATGCCTGGACGGCAACAATACCGCATGGGCTGCATTGATCGATAAATACCGGCGGCTGGTGGCGTCCATCCCGGTCAAGTACCAGCTTGCTCCGGACGATGCCGCGGATGTTTTCCAGCAGGTCTGGATCGACTTGCATCGCGATCTGGGACGCCTGCAGCACGTGGAAGGCCTGGGATCATGGCTCATTACGGCCGCCGCCCGCCGCTGTCTGCTGGTGAAGCAGCGCGGCCAGCGAACCGTACCGATCGGCGGATTGGAGCGCGAGTTGGCCGATCGCCGGCCCGATGCCGCCGCGATCCATGCCGAGGCGGAACGCGAGCAGAAGATTCGCGAGGCCATCGAGCAGCTTCCACCCCGATGCCGCGAGTTGGTGGGGATGCTGTTCTTCGAGGACCCGCCTCGTCCATACGTGGAGGTGGCGCGCGCGCTGGGGTTGGCCCCGGGCTCCATAGGCTTTATACGTGGCCGTTGTCTGACCAAGCTGAGAAAAGCGCTTGAGAAGGTAGGGCTGTGAACACGGAGCGGGCAGATTGGCTGGAAGCTCTGGCGGGAATCGAGGACGAGCAGGAACTCGGCGCGTTCCTGTCCGGCTCCGCGTCGTCACTGCCGCCGGACGCCTGCGCCGCGCTGCATGCCGGAGTGCTAGGAGCGCTGTACCGCGACCGGCCCCGTGCGCTGCGTCTCAACCGCGCCGCGCAGAAGGTGGCGGAGTTGCGCGGCGATCCCTTGTCTCGCGGGTGGGCCTTGCGCTCGCAGGGCCACTGCAGCCATGTTGCAGGGGACTACGAGAAAGCAGTCGCCGCTTACGGCGCGGCCGCGGAGCTGTTCGACAAAGCGGGAGCCGAGACCGAACTCGCCCGCACTCTCCTGGGCGGGCTGCAGGCGCTTATCTTCCGTGGACAGTACGACGACGCGCATCAGTGGGCCGCGCGCGCGGCGGTCATCTTCCACCGCCACCAGGATGTACTGCGCCTGGCGCGCCTGGATTCCAACGTGGGCAATATCTACTTCCGCCAGGACCGTCCGAAAGATGCGCTAGCGCGATATCAACGGGCGCTCGAGGGCTTCGAGGCCGCCGGCGAACCGTACGATGTCGGCGCCGCGCTCAGCAACCTGGCTGTCTCCTATACCAATCTCGGGCAGTTTCCGGAGGCGCTCTCGCACTATCGGCGGGCGCGCGAGCATTGCGACCGGCACGGCCTGGCCAACCTGGTGGCGCGGGCCGACTACAACATCGCGTATCTGTTTTACCTCCGCGGCGACTATACAGAGGCGCGGAGACTTTACCAGATCTCGCGCGAGCGCGCCCAGGCGGCCGGCGACACCTATCACAGTACGCTCTGCGATCTGGACGAAGCCGAGATGTCTCTGGAGTTGAACCTGGCCCGGGAAGGCGAAGCGCTGGCTCGAAGGGCGGCGGACGGTTTTCGCACGCTGGGGATGCCTTACGAGCAGGCAAAGGCGTTAGTGAGCCTGGCTGTCGCAGCCAGCCAGCGAGGGAATTACCGTATCGCTGCCCGGAGCCTGGTCACTGCCCGCCACCTGTTCCGGCAGGAACAGAACCCGATCTGGCCGGCGATGGTGGACCAACTGCGCGCGGTGCTGGCGTTCCACGAATCCCGCTTCGACCAGGCCCGCCGCCTGAGCGCTTCGGCCTGGCGCACCCTGACTCGAACCAGGGTGCCGGGCCGGGCCGCGCATTGCCAGATTGTTCTGGCCCGTCTGTGGCTGCGAGCCGGCCAAGCCGACCGCGCACGCGCCAGCAGCCAGAAGGCCTTGGAACGCGTGGCAGAGGATCTCTCCCCGTCGCTTCGCTTTCACGCCAACCTGCTCGAGGGCGAGATCCACGAATTGCAGGGGCGCTGGGAGGAGGCGCTGGAATCGTACGAGGCGGCGCGGCGCGAGGTGGAGGACCTCCGCGGCCGCGTCGATGCCGAGGACCTGCGCATTTCTATCCTCCAGGACAAACTCGCTGTCTACGAGGGACTCGTGTCGCTGTGCCTGGATTCGCCCGCCGCTGCAGGTTCCGGCGGCGCCGCCCGCGCAATGCTCCTGATCCAACAGGCCAAGTCGCGGAGCCTGGCCGACCGCCTGGCAGCCCCCTCCGAGGTCTCGGACGCGGACGGAAACGACGAGGCCAGCTTCGACTGTCTGCGCCGCGATCTGAATCTGGTCTATCGCCAAATGGACCAGGCTGTTCTGGCGAACGAACCACCCAGCCCCAATCGCACCACCGCGCTGCGGGAAAGGGCGCGCGAACTGGAAGCCCGCCTGATCGACTGGAAGAATCGCCCCCAGCCGGTCGATTCCGGGCGGCCCCCGGCACCGCCTGACTACATCCCGGCCTTGCAGCAGGCCTTGCGCGACGGCGAGATCCTGCTGGAATACTACGAGGCTCGCGGAGTCCTATACCTGTTCCTGCTCAGCCGCGAGGGCCTGGAAGTGGCTAGACTCGGCTCCTCCGCACCCGTGCACCGCACCTTGAAGTTGCTGCACTTCCAGTTGGGCAAATACCTGTGGGCCGGACCATCCGGATCGCGTTTCGGGAGCGGTCCCGATGCCGCCTCCCACCATTTCCGCGAGCTCTACACGCTGCTGCTGGCCCCGGTGGAGGACCGGTTGTCCCGCTACCGCCACCTGATCGTCGCGCCGCACCGCGATCTGCACGGCCTGCCCTTCGCCGCCTTGCACGATGGATCGAGCGCCCTGGTGGACCGCTTCACTCTGTCCGTGGCCCCCAGCGCCGGCGTACTGGCACGCTGCCGCGAGCGACGCGTCCGGCCAACCCGGGGCCCGTTGGTCATGGCGGTGCCCGACGCGCGCACGCCCCGCATTCAGGAGGAAGCATGCATGGTCGCCCGTACGCTCCCCGATGCCAGACTGCTGCTCGGCGAAGCCGCCTCGCTTGAGGCTTTCCGCCAGCACGCTCCCGAATCCCGCATCCTCCACCTGGCGGCGCACGGCATCTTCCGCCGCGACAATCCCATGTTCTCCGCCCTGCAGTTGGCCGATTCCCGGCTGAGCATGATCGATCTGAACCGGCTGAGCTTGAATATTGAACTACTCACGTTGAGCGCCTGTAGCAGCGGGCTGGCGGTTGCCGTGGGCGGAGATGAACTCCTGGGGCTAATGCGCGGCTTCCTGCAGGCGGGCGTGCGCAGCCTTCTGGTAACGCTCTGGGACGTCGATGATGCCTGCACCAAGGAGTTCATGTGCAGTTTCTACCGCGAGGTCGGCAGTGGAGCCTCCCTGGCCACCGCGGTCCAGGGGGCCATGCGGGAAATCCGAGAGCGCTACCCGCACCCGTATTTCTGGGCCCCGTTCCTGCTGATTGGCGAACCCGAAAGACTAAGTCATGCTGAGCCAGTGAACTAGAAAGTAACAAATGCGGCTATATTTCCTAGAACATGCCGCGCCCTCTATAGGTGACGCGGTGTCGATGGAGAGGAGGAAGAATTGAAGCCAGGGAAGCGTGACTCCGGAGCGCGGCACTTCAGCGACGAGATTTGGGCTGACTTCGCGCGCCATGTCGGCAGTGAGGAAGGTCGGGCTGAACTGCAGGCACACCTCGATGCAGGGTGCGAGGTCTGCAGGATGACCGCCAACCGCTTTCTCGCCGTGGCCAGGATGGCGCTCAATGAGCGCGTGCTGGCAGTCCCGCCGGAACTCGTCGAGCGGGCGAAAAAGATTGCCACAACCGTGCATTCGTCCAGCTGGATCGAGAATCTTACTGTGATTGTCGGGCATCTAATAGGCACTCGATCTTTGGATTGGCAACCGGCGGGGCTGCGGTCGCGGGCTGGGAACGCCGGACAGGAATGCGCCCGGCTGACGTTCCGCGCCGCCGACTATGCCGTGTATCTGAGGGTCGAGCCGTTGCTGGGCGGCGAGGAAGCCGAGATCATCGGCGAAATCGCCAACGAGGGGGGCCAGGAGGGGCCTATGGAAGGAATCCCGGTGCAAACCGTCGCCAGAGGCCGGGTCTTCAGTGAATCCGCCACCAACCGGTTCGGAGAGTTCCTGATCGGGTCGCCGATTCGCAAGAACGTCACCTTGCGGCTTGCGCTGAAGGACCGGGGTCAGCGAATCGACCTTCCCCTGGGATCTCTGTTGGACGCCGGCACGCTCGGAGATCGGGGCTGATGACTCCGCGGCGCTACTTGGCTCGCCTTGGGGCGTGCTGCCTGCTGCTGGGCGCCCTCGGGGCAAGCAGCGCGTTGGATGGACAGTCGAGTGCACCCAACCAGGTGTTGGCGGGTACACCGAACTACGTCATCGGGACCACGCCAGGAACGCCGATCGGTTCTCTCGCCGCCAAGTATCAGCTCAGCGTTGCGACCCCGCCCATCGCTCCGCCGGGCAACTTTTACTCTGTCAGTGCTACAACCCCGCTATCGGACGGTGACCTCGCGAGCCTGGCTTCCGAACCAGGCGTTGTCGACCTGGAGCCCAATGCGACGGTGAGTTCCACCGAAGCCGCTCCCTCGTCGCAGTCCTCCGTGTCTCTGCAGGCCGTTGGCGACCTGCTCGCCAGCAGCGCGACGGTCCAGTATTACGGCAGTACCGTTCTCGCGACGTACGTCAACCAGCCCGGCACGCAGATGATTGAACTGAGCGCGGCGCAGTCGTCGTTTGGCCCGGGCTCCGCACTCATCGCCATCATCGACACCGGAGTGGATCCGAACCACCCCGCGCTTGCCGGCGCGCTGGTACCGGGCTACGACTTCACGCGCGACAGCCCCGATACAGTCTCGGAACTGCTCGACCTGCCCGACGCGGTCTCCGACGCGCTCCAGCAGTCCACGGTGGAGTTGCTCGATGTGAAGCAAGTTGTGGTGGGGTTGCAGCAATCCACCGTCGAGATTCTCGACCAGTCTACGGTGGAACTGCTGGACGGAAACGGCCTGCCTTCCTCTTTCGGACACGGCACCATGGTCGCCGGCCTCATCCATCTGGTGTCGCCGGGCGCGAGGATCATGCCGCTGAAGGCGTTCCATGCGGACGGCAGCGCCTCGATCTACGATGTTGCCAGAGCGATTCGCTATGCGGTGGACAACGGAGCCAACGTAATCAGCATGAGCTTCGCTTACCCCACGTCGTCGCTGGTGCTGCAAGCCGCGATCGCGTACGCGACAGGAAACGGCGTGATCTGCGTCGCCTCCGCCGGCAATGCGGGGACGGAGACGACTATGTACCCGGCCGGTTACCGGCACATGATCGGGGTTGGTTCGGTGAACTTCTCCGACGTCATCAGCCCGTTCAGTAACTCCGGCAACTCGGTTGATACCTCGGCGCCGGGCGAAGCGTTGATCACGCTTTTTCCCGGCGGGAACTATGCAGCCGTGTGGGGCACCAGTTTCAGCTCCGCCCTGGTGGCGGGCGCGGCCGGCCTGATGGAGGGTGTCCGCCCGAATTTGGATTTCTGCGACGTTATGAGCGCCCTGAACGCAGGCGTCCGCCTCGATCCCGCCATGGAAATCGGGCGCGCGCGCCTCGATCTGCTGCTGTCGCTTACCGAACTCCTTCAGCCTTCGAACCCTGACTGAGGCGCGCCAGGAACCCGCGCCCGACCAAGCCCGGGCATCAACCGATAGTGCGCAACAACGGCGGTGCCCGAAGAATCTGAGGCGCAGCCTCTATTTTTTGAGGCCGGCCCACTCCCTTAGTAGTTGGGGGCAGCCGACAGACAATGGTCGCGCACACAGCATTGCGCTACGAAACTGGACTCCACCGGACAGGCGCTGCACTAACTCGAACGCGGCAACCCCATCTTCGGCCTTCGGGAGTGCCCCGGATGGATGGCCTGACACTCGGGGACAAGGTCAACGCCGACTACCCGAGAGTCGCGTGCTGTACATCGCGGGTTTTGTGGCCGAGCCTCCCACGGACATTCCCCACAACCGTTTCCTTCCAGAACCCTTCCGCCTTCGCTCAACGTATCCAGAGCCTGACTGCTTGAGCAATCTCCGCCCTCGTCCGTCTCCCGGCCACTTGCCGCCCGCCGCGCACGAAGCCGCGGCGGGCTTAGAGAGCCGTGCTCGCCAATATCCCAGCGCCCCGGAGTCCGCCGCTTCTGCAGGCGACGGGCCCGCGCCCGGTACATTTGCACACTCTCACCCCCAGGAGCAATGGTGCTGAGGAGGACCAAGGGAAACGTCGCTTTGCCTCAGTTGAGCCGTTGGGACCTCGGCGTGAACAAGACCTTCCGCATCGTAGAGCGCGCGTCGCTTCAGTTCCGTTCGGAGTTCTTCAACGCGCTGAATCACACGAACTTCGGCCTTCCCAACACGGTTGTGACCAGTTCGGCTTTCGGTATGGCAGAGACTCCACACCTGTCTTACAGCACAGTGTCAAATAGGTTACAGGGATGTTACGGGGTAAGTCCGAGTGGAGGTTGGATGCCACTCGCCTATGAGCGACCCTGCTTTGCCGCTCCCTGCGGGCCGAACGGAATAAAGGCGTCGGACCGTCGATCTTCCGGCGCGAAGAATGCACGAAGGCGTCCAGGTTGCCATCGCCGATGTCGGCGTCATCAACTATGCATCGTCCCGTGAGCAGCTCCCGACCTCTGCAGGCAAGACAGATTCGAAGGAGCCCTTGGCCGCAGTTGGGTTAGCGGCGGCGCTCACTCAGCGCCGCTCGGCCAGGAACCTGTCGATCTCACCCGCCGTTTCGCTCACAAGTGATCGCAGGTTGCGATCCATCGATCGCACCACCTCGATCACTGTGTTGCCGCTGACCGGCTCCTCTCGCTCCGCCGTGCGATCCCAGACAGTCTGGTTGGCCTTCCGGTCTACCAACTCGACATGCAGCGAGATTCTGGTCCGAATGGAGCCGCTATCCACTTCGTCGAACTCGTCCAGCACTCCCCGCACCAGGTAATCGCCGCCGGTCGAACTTCCCGCATTAAGCACGCGCCGATACTTTCCCGATTCGCGCAGGGCGCGCAGCAGCGCCTCGCGGACCAGCGATCCGGGCCGCTCCGTCCAGCGATGATACTCGTACGCTCCTGCCTCGTTGGACCCGGTCCTGTACCGGATCCGGCTGTCCTGGAGAGATTCCGGCGTCGTGATTTCGCCCACCAGCAGAACAGGACCGTCCAACTTGCCCTGAATCGCCGGTGGCGGAGCCGGCCCCAGCGTGTAGTAGTGAACCGGCTTTGTGGAAATGCACCCAACGCCCGCCAGGCACCCTGCGATCGCGAAGAAGAAGATGGCCGCGCCGCCTCTCATTTCGGAACCTCCCCTGGTTTGCGATCGGGCACCTTGATGCCACGAATCAGGCTCGCCGGAGAGCGCGCCAAGGTCTCCGTCAGGGCCCGCAGGTTCTCGGTGGTCATGCGGAGGTTGTCGAGCAAATCGTCGATGTTGTAGGAATTTCGCTCCAGGCTGCGGTCCAATTCGTCGACCAGGCCGGTCGACTTCGCCAACGTATCCCGCAGGCCGGTCACTACCACTCGAATGTCCGGCCGGTTCTCCACCAGCGTCGCGTCCACGTGCCCGAGAGTCTCGTTCGCCAGAGCAGTGGTGGTACTCAGCGAGTCCAGCAGCGGCTTGAGCCGGTCCGTTAATTCCTGCACGTTGCCGAGGCTCGCGGCCAGTTTGGGACGTGCGTCGCTCAGCATGCCGTTGAGATTGTCCAAAGACTCATTCGCCTTCGGACGGACCTCGCCAACCATGCGATCCAGGCCATTCAACGACCCGGCGATACTGGCGCGATTGCGGTCGTTGAGCAGATCGTTGGCCCTCGCCAGCGTGATCTGCAGGCTGTCCAGGTTCTGGTTCACCTTCTGCAGCGCCAGTTGCACGTCCGGCAAAAGCGTCTGCGCGGCGTCTCCCAATTCACTCAGGCCGAAGACTTCCGCCGATCGGAGCGCGGAACCGGGCGCTGCGAGGGCGGCGTGCTCGCTGCCCGTGGTGATCTCGATATAGTTGTCCGTCAACGGGCCAAGGGTCCATATCTTCGCTACGCTATCGGTCTTCACGGGCGCGTCCTTGTCCACTGCGAGGTCGATCTCGATTCGCGTCGAGTTCCCGGGGTCCACGCGGACTCTCTGCACCTTGCCCACCAACATGCCGCCGTATCGCACGGGCGCGCCCGCCTGCACTCCTCCCGCGAATTTGAAGTAGGCGCGATGCGACACGGTGACGCGCCCCAGTCCGCCCGACATCACAACCATCGTCCCAAGCAGCAGGGCCCCCGCAACCAGGACAAACAGCCCTACAAGAGTTCGCTCGCGCACGGCCTCCATCGGTTCACCTGATCCCTTCGGTATAGATTCGCAGGTGGTCCACGGCGTCGTCCTCGGTGGAATCCGCGATGCGGTCTAGAAACTGGCGGACCCTGGGATGCTGGCTGTTCCTCACCTCCTCCACCGGCCCCATCGCCGCAATACTGCCGCGATCGATCAGAACCAATCGGTCGGCAATCAGGAACGCGCTGGCCAGTTCGTGCGTCACCACCACCATCGTCAGGCTGTAGGCTTTCTTCAAGCTGAGGATCAGGTCGTCGATCCCTCTCGCGGTTATGGGATCCAGACCCGCCGAAGGCTCGTCGAAGAACAGCATCTCGGGATCGAGCGCCATCGCCCGGGCGAGGGCGGCACGCTTCCGCATTCCTCCGCTGAGCTGCGACGGGCTGAATTGCGCGAATCCGCTCAAGCCCACCTGTTCAAGTTTGATCCGCACCATTACTTCGATGGTGCTGGGTTCGAGCGTGGTGTGCTCGAGCAGGGGCAGCGCAATGTTCCCGCCTACCGATAGCGATCCAATCAGAGCGCCGCCCTGGAAAGCCAAACCGATGCGCTTGCGGATGGCGTCCATCTCGCGCCCGCCCGCCCTGGAAATGTCAACGCCGTCGATCCGCACTTCACCGGACGAAAGCCTCTCGAGTCCCACCAGTGTTCGGAGCAGCGTGCTCTTGCCCGACCCGGAGCCGCCAATTACCACCAGCGTCTCGCCACGCTGTACATCGAACGTGAGGCCGTGCAGAACCTCTCGGTCCTCGAAGCGTACCCGCAGATCCCGCGCCGAGATCATGGGATCCTGGGAGTCCGAAGCCTTCATACGATTTAGTTCCCGCCCCGCGCCTGATAGAACAGTGCCGTGAAGATCAGGTCGATCAGGATGACCAGCAAAATGGAGATCACCACGGCCGACGTGGTGGAACGGCCAATGTCTTCGGCCCCCGATCCTGTCGTGAAGCCTTCGTGGCAGCCCACCGCGGTGATGACCACTCCGAAGACCACGCTTTTGAGTACGCCGCTGGTGACGTCACGCAGCAGCAGGGCATCGCGTGTTGCGAGCATGTAGCCGCCGAAGGTGTACCCGCCGGCGGCGACTCCAACCAGGCCGCCGCCTAAAATCCCCATCAGGTCTGCCCAGATGGCAAGGCAGGGCAACATCACGGCCATCGCCAGGAATTTCGGCACTACCAGAAACGCCACGGGATCGAGCGCCATCGTCTTAAGCGCATCCAACTCTTCGGTCACCCGCATGGTCCCGATCTCAGCGGCGAATGCCGAGCCGGATCTTCCAATGACGACGATCGCGGTGATCAATGGCCCCAGTTCCCTGGTGATGGCGATTGCGACCAGGCTCGCCACCAATTGCATGGCTCCCAGCCTTTCGAGCTCATAGGCCGCCTGCAGAGCGAGGATAACCCCGACAAAGAAGGTGATCAACGAGGTGATGGGGATTGCGCCGACGCCCACGGCCATGGCTTCGTGGACCGCGCGCTGCAGCATCCGGCTGGTCTTCAGCGGCGACAGAAACAGCAATCGGAGCGATTGGGCGGCAATTTCGGCCAGTCCACCTACGTACGCGATGCTTCGCTCGGTTGCGTCGCCCACCTCAGCCGCCCACTGCATTACGCCTCCCCTAATGCCTCCTGCTCGGTATCGAAGACATGGAAGATCCGAATCACATGCGTGAGCCGAAACACCTCTTGCACCCTGGGCGTCAGCCCGAACAGAACGAACTCCTTCTTCAGACGCTGAGACCTGTTCAGCACCTCGATCAGGGTGGCGATCCCGGAGCTGTCGATGTACCGGATCGCTGTCAGGTTGAGTGCCAGCGTGCCCGCCGTCGGCAGGGCGTCGAGAAGAGTGCGGCGGAGTTCCGAAGAAGTGCCCAGATCCACGTCTCCATCCACCTCCACAACCTTCGCCGCCCCCACCTCACGCACCGTGATCTTCATGGCGCCTTCTTCAACCGCTTGCTCGCCACAAAACGATTCCCCGCCGGCGATTCCTGATAGGAACACTTATCCATCACGTCCCGGATGATGTGAGTCCCGAGGCCTCCCGGTTGATCGCTTCCGATTTCGCGCGCGCATATTTTGGACCGGTCCGGCGCATCGCCGTTGTCCAACAATGCGATCTCCAGCCCGTCCTCGCTCTCCCGGCATTCCAACTCCATCAAACCGTCGGTGCGGTTGTGATAGGCATGCGTGATGACATTGGCGAGGGCTTCGTGTATCGCCAGGACGATTGCATCGCATTCGGATTCATTCCAGCCAATCAGCGCGGCTAGAGGACCGATAGCGCCGCGGACAACGGGCAAATATCGCGGGTCGCTCGGCATCGAGAATCTGATTTCGAGGCCGTGGTGAGGGTTACCCATTGCCGCCTCCATGCAGGCGCCTCTCGAAGGCCAATACGGTTTCGTCATCGGTCTGTGGCGCCGTACCACGAAACCGGGCAACCGCCTCCAGCAGCCCTTGGCCGGCCGCCGCCGGGGATCCTGTTGGCAGATTCCGGGCGGCGGAAAGCAAACCCTGCAGCCCTAACTGCGCGCCGGATCGATCCCAGGACTCGCTGATCCCGTCGGTGAAAACCAGCAGGAGATCGCGGGGCTCCAACTGGACCGCCGTCTGCCTATAGGAAGTTCCCGCAATGAGCCCCAGGGGAAGGTCCACAATCTCTTTGCTCAGCGGGGTGGAGTCCCGTAAGAGGCTCCACTCCCGTGCCGCGGCACGATACCAGAGAGGAGGCATCTGGCCGGCGTTCGTAAATAGTAACTCCCCGGAATCCGAGTAGAAGCTCGCCACGAAAGCCGTGGCAAACTGCGGGCTCTCCGCGGTGCTCAGAAAGTTCTCGTTCAGGTCCTGGATCAAGGCGGATTGGTCCCAGCTCTCGATGTGCTGCCGCAAGGAGTTGCGCAAGCGGCCGGCCGCGGCGCTGACCGCTTCGCCATGTCCGGATACGTCCGCCAGCACTACCCGCGCGATCGCGCCCTGGCTGCAGGCGGACATGTAGTAGAGGTCTCCGCCGCGCGTAGAAGGTTCGAGCGGATGGCACGAAATCCAGCCCGCCAATCCCGGCAACTCCGCCGAGAACACAGCGAGACGATTCCCACCCCGCACCTCCCGACAGGCGAGCCGCTGGGCTTCCTCGGGCCCTCCGAGCATCATTTGCTTCACCGTAACATATGGAGGGCCGGAAGGTGCGGACATACCGCTACGCTGCCAATACCCTGTGGACGAACTGAACAGCCATCGAACCTTCGCCCACCGCCGACGCCACGCGCTTCACACTCCCGGAGCGGATATCTCCGACCGCGAAAACGCCGGGCAAACTCGTCTCGAGCAAATACGGCGCGCGGCCCAAGGACCACTCCGTCCCCAGGTCGGTGCCGGTCTTGACGAACTGTTTGCCGTCCAGTGCCAGACATCCTCCGAGCCATGCGGTGTTGGGATCCGCGCCGGTCATCAGGAACAGGTGGCGGATCTCGTGGATCTCGGCCGTCCCGTCGTCTCTGGCTCGCCAACGAATACGCTCGAGGTGCGCGCCGCCGTCGAGCTCTTCGATCTGGGTCCACGCCCTGAGAGTGATCGACTGGCAGGCCTCGATTCGGGCAACCAGGTATCGGGACATCGTGTCGGCAAGCCCCGGGCCGCGAACAAGAAGGTGGACGTGCCTGGCGAACCCGGAAAGGAACATCGCCGCTTGTCCGGCGGAATTCCCTCCTCCGACAACGGCCACTTCCTCGTTGGTGCATAGCTGGGCCTCGACCTGCGTGGCGCCGTAGTAGACACCGGCGCCCTCGAACCGCGCCAGCTTCGGTAGAGGGAGTTTCCGGTATTGCGCGCCAGCCGCCAAAATGACGCTGCGCCCCCGCACCAATCCCCCATCGTCCAATTCGATCGCGTAAGGCGCGCGGGCGCATTTCAAGGCGCGCGCCGCTCGTGCCACCAGGATCTGCGCGCCGAACTTCTCCGCCTGAACGAACGCGCGGTTCGCGAGATCCTGGCCTGAAATCCCCATGGGAAATCCGAGATAGTTCTCGATCCTGGAACTCGCGCCGGCCTGGCCTCCCGGCGCGTTGCCCTCGAGCACCAGCACATTCAGCCCCTCGGAGGCTCCGTAAACCGCCGCGGCAAGCCCGCTCGGACCCGCACCAACCACGATCAAGTCGTATACCGCACCCTCGTCGACCCCTGCATTCAAACCAAAGCACGCGGCGGCTTCGGCGTTGGTGGGGTTTCGAAGCACCAGCTCCCCGCGGCAGATCAGCACCGGGATCTCCGTCACCTGAATCCCGAAGTGGTCGAGCATCCCTTGCACATCGGGATCGCGCTCGACGTCCACATAGGTATGGGGATGGCCGTTGCGAGATAGGAAACTTTTCAGCCGTAAAGTGTCGGCGGAATGGCTGGATCCGATCAGCACCGCGTCGCCTACGGAGTTGGCGATGAGATACACCCGTCGCAGCACGAAGGCGCGCAGAAAGATTTCTCCAATGGCCGCGTCTGACTGCATGATCCGCCGCAGGGATGCCCTGCTAAGCTCCAGCAGCGCGCTCGCTTCGTGCGCCCGGCATCGGACCAGGCTGCGCCGGCCCGAGAGCTGATTCACTTCTCCCGTGAACTTTCCCGGGCCAAGGACCCTGAGTTCGGTCTCCTGCCGGCCCGAAACGCCGACGATCTCGATACTGCCCTCGAGTACGATAAACACCCCACGGCTGTCATCGCCCTGGTCGTAAACGATCTCGCCCGGCTGCACGCGTCGCTGTTCGGCGAATGCAGCGAGCCTCGCAATCTGAGCGTCATCCAAGGCAGGGAACATCAAGTCGGTCTGTTGCGGGTCTTCTGCCATGTCACTTGCCCCTCCTCACCTATGATCGCTCGAAGTTAGTGCTCTGACCGCCAGGTCCGCTCGTACCGGCACGGAACCGCGCGCGTCAGACCTCACGCGATCTCATTCGCAATGCGCGCCCGAGCACAGATTCGTGCCGAAGAACGGCAGGACGTGGTTCTGGAAGCGATCGGCGACCGCGCTCGTATGGGTACCGTGATAGATATCGAAGGCGTTTGCGATCCCGTACTTGTCGAGCGCCTCATGCAGCTTGACGGTGTCGGCCTTCAGGCCATCCTGGTCGCCCACATCGATCGCGATGGCGCGATACTGCCGCAGGTTGCCGATGTACTGGTCGATGAACGCCAGAGGCGCGTTCGCCGCCCATTTCGCGAGCACATCCGGTTGAGGCACGCCGTTCTTGGTTGGCAGATCGAAATAGAACGGCGGGTTCTTCGGATCGGGTGACCATGCCGCCGCTGTGGCAAGCTGAGCGCGCGGAAAGAATGGCAGGTTCGCGGTATCCGCGGGCGTCTTCGCAGCCTCCACCGCCTTTTCCAGATCCGCGCTCGCGGGGCCCACGGGACGGGCCGACAGACAGCACGGGCTCATGATGTACAGGCTGCCGAACACGTCGGAGTGCTTCATGCCGATGCGCGTTGCGCCGTAGCCGCCCATGGAATGACCGGCCAGGCCCCGGCTCGTGCGCTCCGAAATTGTGCGGTAGTGGGCGTCGATGTAGGCAACCAGATCGTGGGAGACGAACCGCTCGAAGTCTCCCGTGGTGACCGAACTGGAATACATGGAGCCGTTGTGCACGGTTCTCGAATCGGGCAGCACAACGATCATCTCCTTCGCACCTTGGGCGAAAGCTCCTTCGACGGTCTGCGGCACATGGATCTCGTGCGTCCACTGCTCGGCGCCGATCGAATAACCGTGCAGTGCATAAACTACCGGGTAACGCCGGTGCCTCTCAGTGGCGTAGCTGGGCGGCAGGAAGACGAACACATCACGATCCGCCGCATTGCCTTCCAGATTGCCTTCCAGGGCCTTCCCGTGAACCTCGATGCGTTCCACCGTTACGGCTTTCGCACCCGGCACCGGGGGAGGCACTTCGGTCTGTACCTGTGCCGCGAGCGCCGATCCCAGCATCATCGCGCAGTACAATTTCGTGGTTGTCATCGATCTCCTCTACTCCACCGCAAACGAATAGATACTGACACTGAATGGCGGGACGGCCATCGTATCGGGCATGGCCGCCTGTCCCCGCTCTTCGACCTCGACGCCCGGCTTCTGCCCCACCGTAATAGTTGCGTCTACCGACGGCGGCGCCATGCGCCATTGTATCGATAAAATCGATGACCCCTGTCCAAGAATGCGACTTTCTCTTCGACATCCTTGAGTGTAGGATGGGGCTGTTTGAGCGACGCCGTGCGGGCGCCGCCGGTAAGCGCGGCTCGTGACCAGAAGAGGGAGGGACCGAAATGAAGCGTGTTGCAGTTGCGATGCTTCTGACAGTGGGCTTGTCCGTTGCGCAGGAGTCCGGCGGCTTTCAGCCGGCCGCCACCAACGTTTGGGGAGCGGCATATCCACGAGTGGACGGTAGCTCCAGGGTTCAATTTCGGGTGAAAGCGCCCGACGCCGCCAAGGTCCAGGTCAACTTCTGGAGCGCGGCGAAACTGGACATGACGAAACAGCCAGACGGATTCTGGACCCTCACGACACCACCCCTGGTCCCGGGATTCCACTACTACACCCTGCTGATCGACGGCGCGGAAGTCACCGACGTCAACAGTCATACGTTTTTCGGAGGGGGCAAGGACGCGAGCGGGATTGAGATTCCGGAAGCGGGAAGCACGTATTACCTGCCCCGCGATGTTCCGCACGGCCAGGTTCGCGAGATCTGGTACGACTCGAAGGTGACGGGGAGCTGGCGGCACGCGCTGGTGTACACTCCGCCGGGCTACGACGCACGGACCGGCGCGCGCTATCCCGTGCTCTATCTGCAGCACGGCGGCGGCGAGGATGAGACCGGGTGGACCAGGCAGGGGCACGCGAACTTCATCCTGGACAATCTCCTTGCGAGCGGAGGCTGCAAGCCGATGATCCTGGTGATGGCGTACGGTTACGCCAGCCGCGCCGGCCAGCCCGACCCCGATCTGGCTGGAAAGCCCTTCGGCTCACCCGAGGCGATGCGCGCTATGGAGGAGATGGCCGCGGCATTCGAGGACGACATGACGCAGGTCCTGATACCGTACATCGATTCGAATTTCAGGACGATCCCGGATCGTGATCATCGCGCCATGGCCGGCCTTTCTATGGGAGGGATGCAGACACTCCGGGTTACGTTCAATCACCTCGATCTCTTCTCCTACATCGGGGGATTCAGTGGAGCGGCCGGGCCGCTGGTGCTTGGCAACGAGAAGCTCGATCCAAAGACAGCCTTCCATGGTGCGCTGGCCGATCCTGCCGCTTTTGCCAAAAGGGTTCACCTGCTCTGGCTGGGTGTTGGGACCGAGGAACCTGCCCGGATGCGTGAAGGACTCCTCAGACTCCACGCGTCCCTGCGGGAGGCAGAAATCCAGCACGTCTTTTATGAATCGCCGGGTACAGCGCATGAGTGGCAGACGTGGCGTCGCGATCTGAGAGACTTTGCGCCGAGGCTCTTTTGACAAGTCGCTCGATGTGGCGCCGGTCACCCTGAAGAGGATCGAGAAGTAAGCCATGCCCCTGGCACGCATTGGTATTGGGCTATCCCTGGTCAGCGCACTTGTGCTGGGACAGAGCGCGGCCGAACATCCGGAGTGGCCGGGCAAGGACCAGCTCTTTGTCGGGACCTGCTGTCCCAGGAGAGGTCGCCCATGCGGACCAGCGTGAATCCGGCCCGCTTCATCAGGGCGATGTCCCGGCGGATCTGGTCGGGAGAACGATCCACCGTTTGAACCCTCGGATGGACGGTTTGAGTTCGCTTGGTTCGACCAGATCCTGGACCAGATGCAGGCGGCGGGGATCCAGGTGATTCTCCACATCGGCGGATCGCCCGCGCCCATCTGGCTGCATCACAAATACCCGTCGGTCAACATCGTCAACGAGGAAGGCGCGACCCTGCATCCGGCCGAACGCTACATGGTGAACAGCGCCGACCCGGTCTACCGCGGGCGGCTGGTTCGCTTTGCCGACGAGCTGACCAAGCACTAGGCCCGCCATCCTGCGCTCGCCGGTATCGGTTACAACAACGAGATCGGCGACGGCTTCCTATCCTATTCCGAGGCGGATCGCCAGAGATTCATTGCCTGGCTGAGCGCGAGGTATGGGACGGTTGCCAACCTGAACCACGCCTGGCAACGCAGCGCTGGTCACGACGATTGAACCTTCGACGAAGTGGAGTTGCCCTATGCCGACGGCCCCGCTCCGCCGGAGCCCTATCTGGACCTGCGCCGAGGCCTTGGTTGTGACGAACGGCTCAAAAAGCTTCGCTTTCACTTCGGCGGGAAGGCCCGGGCCGCTATCGACGATGGCGATAGAGAATTCCCCGCGGCGGACTGCGGCTGAGACACGGACCTCCGCCCCGTCCAGGCCGGCGGCGGCCTCCACGGCGTTGCGAACGAGGTTAAGCAGGACCTGCTTGAGAAGCTCGGCATCGGTTTCCAGATCCCAGTCCTCGGCGCCGCAGACAATGGCGGCGCAACCGCCAGCGGCGTTTGCCGCGGCCACCACCTCTTGCGCCAGCGGCTGCCAGCGGATCGTTTGGGTTACCGGTTGCCGCGGACGGCCGAACATGAGCAGATCGTTGACCAGGCGTTCCAGGCGCACGATCTCCTGCACGACGGGCTCCAGCAAACCCCTCGCGCCCGCGTCAACCCGCTCGGCCGCTAATTGGACAAACCCCTTGATGGTGCCGAGCGGGTTCCGAATCTCATGCGCGAGCACCGCGGAGAGCCTGCCGATCTGTGCGAGATTCGCGAGCTCCAGTTGCCTGCGCTCGAGCCCCGCCATCCGCCGCGACGCCCAGAGCACGTAGACGGCGAGTGTCCAGAGGACCACCGCAACGAAGACCGCGAGCGTCAGATTGTGGCGGGCGTGGGTCAGCAGGAAGTCCGCCCCGACGGCGGCCAGGTCGATGCGGGCAATGCGCAGGCCCGACGGCGAATGGAATGGCACGTACGCGCGAAAAACCCTTTCGCTGTTCACGGACGCATCCACCGTCTGAAACAGCACCTGGCCCTTCCACAGCGGGGCCAGACTCGCATTCTCCGGTGCCGTGTCCTGACGATCGAAGATGCGAACGCTCACGAGGGCCGGCTCTTCTTGCGACAGCGTGTCAAGCCTCGCATCCTCGGTGATGTCCGCGGGAAGGGTCTCGAGTCTTCCAGCCACGGCCGCCGCCCGGCTGCGGAGGTATGCGCCTTTCATCTCTCGCAGTTCTCGGGAAGTGAGCAGCGCATGCACAATGAGGACGGCCGGCAGAGCCAGTACGATTGCCACCAGAATGATCCGCGACGTTCGTGCTTTGGCGGTCATGTCCGACCTCTTGCGAAGCGCGCAGGTTTTGCGCGGTTGCTCGGGCGCTCCCGCAAGCTCTGCGCTCTACGGTCCCACATCTCTTTATAATCTAACCGGATCTGGATGGCCGACTAAGTGCCACAAAGAAACGCAGGAGGATCAGATGAAACGTATTGAGTATTGCATTCTGCTGGGACTCGCTGCTGGGGCAGCCTTGCTGGCGCAGGGCCAGGGCCGAGGGCCCGGCGGGGGCTGGGGGCGGGGAGGCAACTGCCCGGGCATGCAGCAGTCCGGGTCGTCTGCGCCTATCGCGTCCAATTCGGTTGTCGAACTGAAGGGTAAAATCGCTGCAGTCCAGATCGCACGGGGCCAAGGCATGCCCTCCCTGGAGATCGAACAGGGTGGACAGAAGACCAGAGTCGTTCTCGGGTCGATGCGGTACCTCATGCAGCAGGACTTCAATCCCAAAACCGGCGACGAAGTCACGGTGAAGGGCTACAAGAGCGGCACGGACGTTTTTGCGATCACGGTCGCGGTCACGGGCGGCCCGGAGCTGCGCCTTCGCGACGAGAAGGGCTGGCCGGTCTGGGCGGGGCGGGGCCGTATGGGCCGTGGCGGCGGCTGTGGTGGTTGCGGTGGTTGCGGAGGCTGCTGGAACCAATGAGGTGAGCGGGCCCACGCCCGCTCACCCTCCGAAGGGCCGTTAGCATCGGACGGAATGCGCACCGCAGCCGTCCTGCCCCGAGGCCCGGCCCCTCAGCCGCTCGCGGGAGGCCGCCTGAGGACTTGCCTGCCATGCCCGACACTCTCGCGTCTTGCTCAGTGGCAACGGCGCGAATAGAAGCGTCAGAGGAAGTATGCGCATGGCTAAGTTTGAGCGAGCGCTCATGAGAGCAATCCAGAATATCCCGCCACTGCACCTATTCCGAGGACAAGGGCTGGATACCACCGAAACCTCACGAGCAGCAACAGCGACAGGCTGAACAGGAAGCATCCGCGCCACGACGCGAGCGTGCCCCTGCCAAGTACCAGCGCCGCGCTCAGGATGAGACCGACAACCGCCGGATTGACTCCCGCCAGAAATCGTCGGGTCCGATCGTCGTCTCGCAGCCGCAGGTACTGACGGCTGATTACGAGCATCAGGACAGTGGCTGGCGCGAACAGGGCAGCCGTGGCCGCCAGGGCGCCGGCCGTGCCCCCAACCTTGTACCCGGCAAAGGTGGCAAGGACGGCGATCGGTCCCGGTGTCAGATTGCCGATGGCAACGCCATCCAGAAACTGCTTCGGGGTCAACCAGCCAAGTTCGGATACAAGCCGGTGATGCAAGACAGGCACTAGGGCAAATCCCCCACCAAAGAACACAACGCCGGTCTTGAGAAAGGTGAGGGCAATCGCGCCTAGGGTTGTCTTGAGCGGTACAACGCCTATCAGGCGTCAGACTAGCGCGAGGGCCCGAGCGCGCCGCGGGAGGTGGCTGCTCCGAAACGGGCCGGCGGCGGCTGATCAAGAAGCCGACAGCGCCCGCGGCGAAGAGAATCCAAACGGCATTCAGTCTGAGGAGGCCGGCTGCCAGAGCGGCAATCGCGACCAGGACCTCCGGCCAGGATCGGATGACCTTACGGCCGATGGACCAGGCCGCCGCCACAATCAGCGCGATCGCGACTGGACCAAGCCCCGCCATGGTTCCCTGCAAGGCTGGCAGCGTGTGATAGCGAAAGTATAGCTCCGACAGAAGGGTGACCAGGGCAATGGAAGGGATCAGGAAAACCGCGGCTGCAAGCACCGCGCCCATCGCGCCGAAGAGCCTATAGCCAAGAAAGACCGACGTGTTTACGGCGAATGACCCCAGAATCTGTCCCAGTCCCACTCCGTGCACGAACTCGTCGGCAGACACCAGCCGCCGCCTCCGCACGAACTCGTCCTCCATGAGCGCGATCACCGCCATGCCACCCCCGAAGCCAATGGCGCCGATCTTCAGGAGGACGGCAAGAAAGCGAGCCAGGGAAATGGAACTGCCGGTCGCTCTCGTCTCTGCTTGCTCCAGGGGCATTTTAGGGTAACCGTGTCACCATCTCTCCTTTAGTGCATCTCTTCCAGCGAGGAACCTCATGACTCACCAACATATCAAGCACATCCTCGTCCCCGTCGATTTCAGCGAACTCTCGGTGCTAGGACTTCGCTATGCTATCAACCTGACAAAGTGCGCGGGCGCGCGGATGACGGTTCTATACGCGGACCCATTCCTTCCACCTCCGTACTTTACCGAAAGCAGCCTCGAAGAGCTGAAGCAACAAGTCGTGACTGCTAAACAGCAAGCGGAAACCCTCCTGCGCCAGCTCGTAGCGGACGAGGCCGGGCAGGTCCCTGGCGTAAGCGTCCGAGTCGACGAGGGACTCCCTGCAGATTCGATCCGCCGGGTGGCATTTGACTCGGGTGCCGACCTGGTCGTCATGGGAACGCACGGCCGAAGCGGCGTGAACCGGCTCCTCTTGGGTTCGGTGACCGAGCGTGTCTTGCGCGAAACGCAGGTGCCGGTGCTCGTAGTCCGGGGAGACTGGAACTCCAGCCGGATCAGGAGGATTGTCTGCCCGGTGAACGATTCCGCGCCCGCGCGCCGGGCGCTCTCGCTCTCGGCAGATCTCGCGTCTTGTTTCAGCGCCGCGCTGAACGTGGTCCACGTCAAGCAGCCCGGAGCTGAAGGCTCGATCGACGACCTGTGCGGATGGGTCCCGGAATCGCAGCGGCCCGTCTGCACCGTGACCGAATTGAGTTCCGCTACCGATGTCGCAGAGCAGGTCATCGCACTGGTGACCGAATCGCATACCGACCTGCTCGTGCTCGGCGCCCGGCATCGGCGGTTTTTCGATACAACCGTTCTGGGAGCGAACACTATCCGCATGCTGCGTCACGCACCGTGCCCGGTTCTGGCGGTCTTCGGCACGGAGGGGGTGTAAGCCGTCTGTCGAGGCGTTTCGCTCGAATGTCACGCAGTCAGGCACAAACGCATCCTATTCACCGGGAGTGTTCCATGACCGAACTGGTTCAGGTGCTGCTGTTCCTCGCGATTTGGGTCGTCCTCAACCGGTGGATTCTTCCACGCTGCGGGGTAGCCACTTGAATGGCGCAATCCTGCAACGCCGCGGGACGGCGTGACACTGGAGCGGCCGAGGAGCCAAAGCGTGTCGATGGCGGCTCGCGAGGCGACGGCGAGCGTCGTCACTCATGATTCCGTGGCAGAATACCGTCTAGTCAGTAGACGCGCGCGGCGCTTTGCACCATCTGCAAGGGTGTCGTGGCCACGCCACTTCTCCTGATGCTCCTGGTTACGCTGGTGCTTTTGCTCTCAGTGCTTCGGCCCCCGGGCCCATGACAGGGCGCCGCCGTGCTGGCTCATCCCGCCGAACTTCGACGGCACCGCCGCTGCTCACGGGATAGTTTCCAGCCAGACATCGAGCACCTTGGAGGACTGGATCTCCTGGTCGTCAGCGGAGGTGCGGTCACGGACGGTGCCCGTCACCCGGCAGGATTTGGCGTTCTTCAGCTTCATCTTGTGTGACCTCGGCGGTACCTCCGCGCAGACCGTCTCCTCGCCGCCAGACTCGTATACGACGGCGCGCGAAGCGGCATCCCAGGTCAGACCGGGAACCTCGGTTTCCGTGTTGTCGGGGCCGAGGGCGCCGCTATTCCACGTCTCGAGGGTCTGGAAGGGAAACTAATACTCCACGACGACCTTGGTGCGCCCCGCTCCCGGATCGACCTCAAAATGATGAGCCGCTACCCAGACCGGGTCGCTGTAGAAGCTGAGAGGTGGCTTGCATTCAGCGGAGACTGTCGTGATCTTGACCTTCGCAGGAGACCATGCCAGCAGGGCGTTGGCGGCAATCAGAGAAGCCAGGCAACCGAGCCCTGCCCTCATACCTCCAGGATAGCAACGCTCCCCTATACCCCCGGACGGAGGCGGAGTGGGAGTGGTCCTCGGCGTGCGCGTTGATCGGCCGGCCTGGCAGCTGTTCCATATCTGATCCTGAACTGCACACCGGTATCCGCACGGCCCGGCTCCGAGAATCACGGATTCGACGGGAAAAACCGCGGGCGGGGCGATCAGCGTGCCCGGGTCGCTGGTCCGCGCCACCCACAACACTTAGGCCTTGCGCAACGTCCTTTACGATACGGCCGATGTCCAAATCGGCGCTTTTCACCACGTATTCGCGGACGCCGGCCGCGAATGCCTTCCGAACAGAACTGCCTTCCGAATCCATGCTGAGCATCAGAACGGCTGTCTCGGGGGCGAATTCCAGGATCTGTCTCGTTGCCTCCATACCGTCCACCAATGGCATTGCGAGGTCCATTACCACCACTCGAGGGCTCAGTTGCCGTACGAGTTGGACGGCCTCCAGACCGTTGCTCGCCTCTCCCACGACACAGACTGCGGGCTCGTCCTCCAGCAGTCGGCGGAGGCCCTTGCGCAGAAGTGCGTGATCGTCAACCAGTAGTACGGAGATCGCATCGAGCATACAGGAACACCAACTCGGCCCTGGCGAAAACAGAATAACTCAGATGCATTCCAATGTAACTAGCCTTTTTCTACTAAATCGGAAATCGCCCGCGAGCGTCGCCGGCGATGGCACTCCTCTTCGAACAGATGAACTAGGTCGGCAAGAGCCGAAGCTTCCGCCCTGCCCTCGCGAGCGCACTCATCGCGCATCTGGCGAGCAGCCAGCCGCTCCTCCTTAAGTTCGGCGCTCCGTCAGTTCGGCGAGATCGAATGAGCACAAGGCCCCGGGAGCCTCCGGCGCGCCCGTTCGCCGCGTGCGCTCGCGTTCGGCCGCGGCTGCACAGGCCTGCCAAAACCTAGACCTACCAATCCGACCGGCGTGCCCGGGCATGGATTCTGAGACGCGCGCCAGGAGATGCAGAGCCTCCAAATCAGCCTTCATCTGCCGCACCATTCTGGGAGCCGCCTCTAGATGTAAAGTGCACCTTCTCACGGCCTGTTGTCAAGCCACTTCCTCCGCATAGGTGCTAAGAGCATCTATCCGCGTGGTATTCTGTCGTGTACGGTGGTGTCCGGCTGAACCAGGAGGTGTGTGGTGCCAAGAGACTTCTGCCCTCGTCACGGGAAGGACCACCCGTGTACCTGCGCGATGGGGAACGTGTACCGGTTCGTCGAGCCGGTCGTCCTACTGATGCTGTCTGAAAAGGGGCAATCCTATGGTTACGACCTGGCAGGCAGCATGGAGCACTACGCGCTGACGGATGCCGCGATTGAGGGGGCGGCGCTCTATCGCACTCTGAGGCGCCTGGAAGGCAACGGGTACGTGAAGTCCGAGTGGGACGTGCAAGGGAGCGGCCCGGCGCGACGCGTATATCTCCTGACGCCAGACGGAGAACGGCACTTGCGGGAGTGGGGCGAGGTACTCGATCACCTGGCGAAGGCAATGGGCCGCTTCGTCCGCAAGGTCCAGCACTCGAATGGTGGGAAGAAGAGCCCGAAAAGGAAAGCCGCAACGCGATCGGCGTAGCGCGGGGGTCGCCATGAATGACAGCGTCTGCAAGAGGAATCGATACCCGGACAAGCTGGCGGTCACCCCGCTCGTGCCGGTTCAGTTGTCACCGAATGCGCCAGTGATCTGGTGCAAGCTGGAGTTCCTCAATCCCAGCGGATCCACCAAGGACCGGATCGCCCGCTACATCCTCGAAAGGGCGGTCGCCGCCGGACGAGTGAAGCCTGGCGATACGGTCATCGAGGCTTCGAGCGGGTCAACGAGCATCGCCATGGCCCTCACCTGCGCGCAACTTGGCCTCCGCTTCATCGCGGTCCTGCCAGACGGAGTCAGCAACGAACGCGTGCTGATGATCCGCGCCTACGGGGGCGGTATCCACCTGACGCCGCGAGAGGCTGGCATCCGTGGGTGCATCGCCGAGTCGGAAAGGCTCGCCGGGGAGACTGGCGCGTTTCTCCCCCGGCAGTTCGCCAACCCGGAAAATGTGGAGGCCCACCAGTTCGGTACGGCCCGCGAAATCCTTGAACAGATGCCTGGCGGGTTGGTCGATGCCGTTGTGAGCGGCGTCGGAACCGGTGGGACACTCGTCGGTCTGTTGAGAGGATTGAGCGTCGGAAGCCACTCGCCCCGCGCGTTCCTGGCACGCCCGGTCAATCCGGGGCCAAGCCGCGACGCGGAATGTTGTGGCTTCAGTTGCCGTATTGCCGGAGTGCTCGATTGCGTATCCTCCCTTTTCCATGAGGCCGACATTCCAGGCCTGACGACGATTGAGGTAGACGACCAGGCGGCCATTGAAACGACACGTGAGCTGATCCGGATGGGTTTCCCGGTCGGTTCCAGTTCCGGGCTGAACTACCGGGCGGCGACGCTGGCGGCGGAGAACTTCTCGCCAGGCAAGATCGTGACCGTCTTCCCAGACCGTATGGAGCGGTACTTCACGACCGATCTTTTCCAACCTTTCGTCGACGCCCCTGTGGCGCAGTAGCGGCCGGAATCCATCACTGACCGTTTTGGTCTTGCCCTCGCGCCCAACGTGTGGCAGTATAGATGCAACTTGCAGCTAGAAGACAGTTGCGGTGCGGTAATTACTTTGTATTAGTAGATGTTGATTAGTAAGTGCCCCGCAGACATACAGCTACCGAGGACTCAAAACGTGACCATCACTCCTGAATTGCTCGAGGCCGCCGCCAGGGCGGCGACAATCGAAAAGAAGGCGATCAGCGCCCCGGACATCTTGAACGAGGCCTTTCAATACGCCAAACCCAGCTCCTTCTCACGTGGACTGAAGATCGAACTGGGGGGCATAGTGATCCTGCTGATTTCCGGCACCGCGAGCGTCGACGAAAATGGACTCTCGATTCATATCGGGGATGTTCGGGCTCAGTGCCGCCGCACGTTCCTGAATATCACCAGGCTGCTCGAGTCCGAGGGAGCCACGTGGAAGGACATCGTCCGGACGACGTGCTACCTGCGCGACATCGACCGTGACTACGAGGCGTTCAACGAAGAGCGGACCGCGTTCTACAAATCACAGGCGCTCGATCCGTTGCCCGCCTCGACCGGGATCCAGGCTCACCTGTGCCGTCCCGATCTTCTGGTTGAGATCGAGGCGATTGCCATGTTCCGCCGGGAACAGGCAGCCTAGAAGTCCCCCTCCGTTAACGAGAGTGGTGTCCATGCGAATGCGGCATCTGAGTCTGTGGTGGGCGCTGCTGGCGGCGGCAGCCGTTCCGTGCGCCGTCGGCGTGCTGCCCGGCGCCAGCGCTGGAGCGCCGGTGCGGATCGAGGAGGCCAACCCCGACCTATCCCCGTACGCGTCTGGCTATGCAGGCGTTGTATTCGCGGAGATCCCGGCCGCGCAGGGCGCAACCGGTCCAGCGTTGGGCGACGGCGGCCGTCTCGTGGTGTTGGACAGGAGTGGCGCAACCCGCATGCTGACGCCGGGTTTTCAGAGCGCTGCCGATCCGGCCGTCTCGTTCGACGGCAAACGCATCCTCTTCGCGGGCAAGAAGAGTGCAAGCGACGCCTGGAATGTTTTCGAGGTGAGCGCGGACGGATCAGGCCTCCATCAGATCACGCGCAACGCGGGCAACTGCCGCCGCCCTATGTATCAGTCGGCGCTCTTCTACCTCAACGACGAGCGGCCGTCCTACCAGGTAACATTCGTCAGCGATGCTGCCGGGGAGTTCACCGAATCCGGACGCCCGGCGAGCAATCTGTATTCGGTTCGATTCGATGGCTCGGGCCTGCGCCGCCTCACCTACGCCCTTTCGAGCAGCTACGATCCGTTCCAGATGCAGGACGGCCGCATCCTGTTTTCAAGCGGCGGGCGCGAGCGTGTCGACCTGTTCGCGATCCACCTCGATGGAGCCGACTATGCCGCTTTCTCCGGAGCCCAGGGCCGGAGCATCAAGCACATGGCCTGCACGACCCCGAAACGCATGGTCGCGTTCATCGAGTCCGACGCGCTGCCCTGGGACGGCGCCGGCATCGTGGGCACTTTGAGCTTGCGGCGGAATCTGCATTCCTACAAGGCGGTGACTGCATCGGGCGACGGCCTGTTTCACTCGCCGTCCCCGCTGCCGGACGGCTCGATCCTGTTATCCAGAAGGCCTTCGGACGGCACGGACGTGCATGCGATCTACCGACTCGATTTGGATAGCGGCCGCAGAAGCCTCGTATTCCGCGACTCCGGCTATCACAGCGTCCAGGCGGCCGCGCTGGTCTCGCGCCCCGAGCCAGACGGCCATTCCTCCGTCGTGGAGGACAACCAGGCCTGGGCGAAACTTTACTGCCTCAGCGTTTACGAGAACGACCTGAAACGCGAGTGGATGCCGCAGGGGACGCCCAGGCGGCTGCGCGTCGTCGAGGGACTGCCCCCCACGGCGGCTGGCGGCGCGATGCGAAAACGCCTGCTTGGCGACCTCGCGCTCGACCAGGACGGCTCGTTCCATCTGTTGGTTCCGCCGAACACACCCATACAGCTCCAGATCACCGATGCTGACGGCCTGGCCCTGCGCACGAGCGCCTGGATCTGGGCCAAGAACAAGGAGCAGCGCGGCTGTATCGGCTGCCACGAGGACAACGAGCGCACACCCGACAACGTCTTTGCGCAGGCGCTGAGCCATCCGGCCGCGGAACTGACGCTCCCGCCGGAGCGGCGCCGGACGGTAGCTTTTGCACGGGACGTGGCGCCAATTCTCGCCACGCGGTGTTCGAGCGCGGCCTGTCACGGCGGAGGCGCACAGCCGAAGCTGTCCGGACCAGGTATGGCAAAGTACGTCCACTCGGGCCACGCCCGCACCAGCCCGCTGATCTGGTCCGTCTTCGGCAGGAACACCGCACGGCCCTGGGACCAGTCCGCGCAGGCGGCCGCCCCGAGGCGGATGCCGCCGGAGGGGTCCGCGCCGCTGACTGAGGACGAGCGCCGGACCATCATCGAGTGGATCGACCTCGGAGGACAGAGATGAAGCCCTGGATCATCGTGTCGGTCCTGGCGGTCGCCAGCGGCGCCCCGCAGAGCGCCCAACTTCCCACCTTTACCGATATCACCAAGCAGGCAGGAATCACCTTCAAACACAGCTATGGCGACCACCATCTCGATAACATCGTCGAGGGCACGGGAGCCGGCGTGTGCGCCTTCGACTACAACGGCGACGGGCTGATGGACCTGTACTTCGTGACCGGCACCTGGACCAAGAACGTCTCCGACAACGAAGGTCGCGACCTGCGCGGCAAGCTCTCGAACAGGCTGTACCGCAACAACGGCGACGGCACCTTCACGGATGTGACCGAAAAGGCCGGAGTTGGCGGCAACGGGGTCTTCAGCTCCGGCTGCTCCGCCGCCGACTATGACAATGACGGCCACGTCGATCTATACGTCCTGAACTACGGCCGCAACATCCTCTACCACAACAACGGCGATGGGACGTTCACGGATGTCTCGCAGAAGTCCGGCCTCGACGATCCGCGCTGGAGCCTTTCGGCGATCTGGTTCGACTACAACAATGACGGCTTGCTAGACGTCTTCGTTGCCAATTACCTTCGCTACGACGACGGCAAGTTCCGCGACTTTTACCCGGCTGCGGGCTACCCCGGCCCGCTCAGCTACGACCCGGAGCCGAGTGCGCTGTACCGCAACAACGGCGACGGCACCTTCACCGACGTCACCAAGGAAGCGGGCGTCTTCAAACTCGGCCGCGCCATGAGCGCCACCGTCTCCGATTTTCGCAACGTCGGCCTCCTCGACATCTTCGTCACCAACGACGCGATGGAGAACAACTACTTCGAAAACACGGGCCAGGGCAGGTTCGTTGAGAAGGCGCTCGACTACGGCATCGCGTATGGCGAAAACGGGCAGGGCGTATCTTCCATGGGGCCGGTGGTGGGCGACGTGAACGGCGACGGCCTGCTCGATGTCTTCATTCCCAACCTGAACTACTGCACTCTCTTCGTCCAGACGCTCGTCAACGGCCACCGCAACTTCGTGGACCGCACCGCCGTGACGGGGCTTGCGCAGGTCATGGGGCAATATGCCGGATGGGGTGCCGTCATATTCGATTACGACAACGACGACTGGCAGGACATCTTCACGGTTCACGGCGACGCGCACCACGAGTTCGTTCAGGAAAACACGCTCATGCGCAACCGCGGCAACGGAACGTTCGAGGATGTCTCGGACCGCTCGGGCCAGCACTTCAAGGAGAAACACGTCGGCCGGGGAGCCGCTTGGGCGGACTTCGACAACGACGGCGACATCGACCTGATCATCTCCAACATCGGCGACAGTCCGATCCTGCTGCGCAACGACGGCGGCAACAAGGTGAACAACTGGCTCACCGTGGACGCCAGGCTGAAGTTTCCCACTGGAACTCGCGATGCCATCGGCGCGCGCGTCACGGTCACCACTGGCCCGCACAAACAGGTTCAGGACCTGATGCCGTCGCGCGGCTATATGTCACAAGGGGATCCGCGCCTGCACTTCGGGTTGGGCAAGGCGCGGACCGCCGATTCCGTCGAGATCCGCTGGCCGGACGGCAAGGTCGAGAAGTTCGAGAACATCAAAGCCAACCAGTTCCTCAAGCTGGTGCATGAGGCCAAAGTGACTGGAGTGAAGCGATGAAACGCAATTTCACTCGCCCGTTCGCCGTTCCGGCGATCCTGCTGGCGCTCGGCTGGACGGACGCGCAGGCGGCTCCGAAGAAGCCCATCTACGTCGGCGCGCGCGTGTGCGCGGGCTGCCACTCCTCCGGCGGAATCGGCAACCAGTACAGCAAGTGGCTGCACTCGAAACACAGCCTGGCCTATGCGGTACTGGCAGAACCGGAATCGCCGGAGATCGCTAAGATCAGCGGTCTTCGGATGCCGCCCCAGGAGTCCGCCATCTGTCTTGGCTGCCACGCCACCGCATGGCACGCCGAAGACTGGGAGAAGGACGAGACCTTCCACATCGAAGACGGAGTGCAGTGTGAGCGCTGCCACGGGCCGGGCAGCGAGTACGCCTCCATGGAGGTCATGAAGAACCGCGAGGCCGCGATGATGGCCGGTCTCCAAATGCCGAACCGGGAGTCCTGCGTCGACTGCCACATCGAGAAGGGAAGCCACCTGGCCGTGCTGAAGCGTCCCCCGACCGACATCAAGAAAGGCTGGGACCTCCTCCTCCACCCGATGCCCGCGAAGCCGGTTCCGGGCCCGATGCCCGGACTCGCCCCCACCGATGCCGCCGCCAAGGGACCGAAGTACGTTGGCGCGATGGCTTGCGGTAAATGCCACCGGGGCGCCATGTTGGGCAACCAGTGGAGCGTGTGGCGCATGAGCCCTCACGCGAGCGCCTGGGCCGTGCTCGGAACAGCGAAGGGTCTGGAGATGGCCCGCGCCAAAGGCATCGACGATCCGCAGAGCAGCGCCGCCTGCCTCAAGTGCCACTCGACCACAATTAGTGGCGCCCACATAGCCGGTTTCGGCCCCGATGAGGGCGTGGGCTGCGAAGCCTGCCATGGCCCTGGAAGCGACTACATGCCGGAAGCCATCATGCGCGACAAGCGCGCCGCCATGGCCGCCGGCCTCCAGAAGCCGTCGCGCGAGTCCTGCCTGCGTTGCCACGACCAGAAGTTTGACTTCGACACCGCGGTGAAGAAGATCGCGCACCCAACCAAACTCCCACCCGTAGCCCAGGAACCCCGCTACAAGACTCCGATCCGTATGGCGCTGCGGCCCGATGGCCGGGAGATCTATGTCACGTGCGAGGCGGCTGACACCGTGATCGTCGTCGATCCCGCCGCGCTCCAGAAGATCGCCGAGATCCCCGTCGGCGGAAACCCGACCGGTGTGACATTCAGCCCCGCCGGCGAGCGCGCCTTCGTGACCAACCGTCTGGACGACACTGTCTCCGTCATCGACGTGGCCGCCCGCAAGGTCGTCGCCACCCTCAAGACAGGCAACGAGCCCCACGGCGTCCTCACCGATCGAGCCGGCAAGCTGCTCTACGTTCTGAACACCTCATCGAACGACATCTCCGTGTTTGACGTTGCGAGTCTGAAACGAATTAAGAACCTCAGCGGGAGCAACGGACCGTGGTCCCTGGCGCTGTCGCCGGACGGCGATCGAATCCTCGCCACCAACATGAAATCGAAGTTCGCGCCCGTTCGCCAGCCTTTCGAATCCGAAGTCACTGCTATTGAGTCGGATCGTGGGACAGTCGAGGACCGAGTCGTCGTGCCAGGGGCGAACCTGATGATGGGGATCGCGTGGCATCCCAGCGGCGACTTCGCGCTGGCCACCCTCAACCGCACGAAAAGCACAATCCCAATGACACGATTGCTGCAAGGCTGGACCATCACCAACGGGCTGGCGGTGATCTGGCGCGATGGGCGCGCGGACGAGGTCCTGCTCGACGAGCCGGACATGGGCTTTGCCGATGCGACCGACATCGCCTGCACTCCCGACGGCCGCTATGCTCTGGTCACCAGCTCCGGGACGGACCGCGTCGCGGTGGTGGATATCGCCAAGCTCCTCGCCGTCATCCGGAGCCTGCCGGACTACGAGCGGCTGCACGTTCTGCCGAATCATCTGGGCTACCCGACGGAGTTCATCGTCAAGCACATTCCCACCGGGAAGAACCCGCGCGCCATTCTCGTCATGCCGGACAACAGGCGCGCCTTCGTCGCCAACTCGCTCGACGACACTCTCGGCGTGATCGACCTGGCAAAGATGGAAATGACTGGCACGGTGGACCTCGGCGGCCCGAAGACCATCACCAGGCAGCGGTGGGGCGAGCAGCTCTTCCATAACGCGTTCGTGACGTTTCACAAGCAGTATTCGTGCAACTCCTGCCATCCCGACGGTCACGTGGACGGCATGACTTACGACATTGAAGCCGACGGCATCGGCATCCAGCCCGGTTGACAACCGCACGCTACGCGGCATCCTCGACACGGCGCCGTTCAAGTGGGAGGGCACCAATCCCAGCCTGTCCAGGCAATGCGGCGCGCGCCTGGCCGTTTTCTTCACGCGCCTGGCACCGTTTACTCCCGAACAACTCGCCGCCGTGGACTACTACGTCACCACCATTCCGCGTCCGCCCAATCGTTTCCGCCCGCTGGGCGCCGATCTCACCCCTGCGCAACGCCGCGGCAAGCAGGCCTTCGAGCGCACCATGACCAACGACGGCCGCGTCCTTCCCGTCAACGACCGTTGCCTGACCTGCCATTTTCCGCCCTACTACACGGACCGGAAACGCCACGACGTCGGCACGAAGATGCCCTTCGACCGCACCGGGAACTTCGACGTTCCTCATTTGAACAACATCTACGATTCGGCGCCCTACCTGCACAACGGCATGGCCCCGACGCTCGAAGAAATCTGGACCGTGTACAACCCCGAGGACAGGCACGGCGTTACCAACGACATGACCAAAGACCAGCTCAACGATCTGATCGAGTTT
The DNA here is from genome assembly GCA_963841635.1 of Bryobacterales bacterium. Lineage (GTDB taxonomy): Bacteria > Acidobacteriota > Terriglobia > Bryobacterales > Bryobacteraceae > DASWZN01. The sequence continues at coordinate 2,371,448 of CAWJDO010000002.1, read as the reverse complement.
CTCAAAACGCTCTGATCCGCAGGAGGAGCTATGCGCGTACTTGTATCGATTGCCCTAGCCGCCGCTCTCGGCGGCGTGCTCTCGGCGGCCGAGCCGCTCAAGCTGCCTTACGTCTACACCAGGTGGAAACAGTTCACCGTCGCCGACGGCCTGCCCAATGACCACATCTTCGCGGTGAAGGCCGATGGGCCGCGCGTCTGGATCGGCACCGAAGACGGTCTGGCGATGCTCGACAAAAGCACCGGCAAGATCAAGAGCTGGGGCGAGAAGGACGGTCTGCCCTGGCGCGCCATCACCGCGATCGACGTGGACAAGAAGACCGGCGACGTTTGGCTGGGCCTGTTCGGAGGCGGCCTCGCCCGTTTCAGCGGCGGCCGGTTCGACCACTGGCACCAGTTGAACAGCGGCCTGGTCAACGACGTTGTCTACGGGGTTGCCGTACAGGACGAATACATCTGGGCGGCCACTACCGCGGGCGCCAGCCGTTTCAACACCGTGACCGGTGAATGGGCCATCTTCACGGAGAAGAACTCGCCCATGGAGGAGATCTGGAACTACAACGTCGCGGTCGGGAAGGGCAAGGTCTACCTCGCCGTTTGGGGCAGCGGCATGCTCGAATACGACATCGCCAACGATCGCTGGAAGGACTACCTCGATCCCGACGGCGAGATGGAGATCGACCTCTATCGGGACGACGGCATCGTGCACGTGATCGTCACCGCCGCCAGCCCGGCGGATGACGTCGTGTGGATCTCCAGCTACTTCGGCGCCTGCCGCTACGATGGCCGGCATTGGCGCGGATACTACAACCAGGACTCCGGTCTGGCCAGCGACTTCATCAACAACGCCAAGGGCCGCAGCGCGGACGAGGCCTGGTTCGCCACCGACAAGGGCGCCAGCGCCATCACCGATTTCAAAACGAACACCTGGGTGACCTACACCAGCGATGCCCAAGGCAAGGCGGGCAAGGCCGTCGTGATGCGCGATCGCGAGGTGCTTGAAACCGTCGACCTACCCGTCGGCATCCCGCACAACTTCATCATCAATTACGACATCGACGGGAACGATGTCTGGGTGGCCACCGCCAAGGGCCTCGGCTGGGGCATCGGAGAAGGCTACTACCCCGGTCTTAGAGAAGGCCCGACGGCCTTGGCTCAGGCCGGCGCGGCGAAAGGAGGCTCGAAATGAAACTGCGCGCACACCTGTTTGCAGCGGCCCTGCTGCTCGCGGCTGCTCTGCCGGGCACCGAGCCGCCCAAGTCCTCCACCGTGGCGGCCCCGGAGGCCACGCCGCCGGAACTCAAGGCCCTCATCGACAACGACACAGCGGAAATCCTGCGGCGCGACAGCAACCTGGGACCCAACGAAGTGCCGGATCTGCGCCTGCGGCAGGACACCAACTACGCCCACACCTCCGTGGACTACGAGCCCTACGGCGCCATCAAGCCGTACAAAGAGCACTTTCTGAAACAGATGGAGTACACCGGTCCGGGCCGCACTATTCCCGAGCCCGGGCCCGATCTGAAGACCGTCAAGATCGGATTCATCGGGCCGATCATGTCGACGGTTTCGGTCGCCACTGGCGGCAAGAGCCACGAGGAGGCGCTCGGCATCAAGATGCTCGAGGGCGCCAAGCTGGCTATCGAGGAGTGGAACGCGCGTGGTGGATACTTCCGGCGTCACATCCCGTTCGAGCTCGACGTGCGCAACGACAACGGCCTGTGGGGCGCCTCCGGCAACGAGATCGTCAAGATGGCCTACGGCAACGAAGACTGGGCTCATTCTCGGCACCATCGATGGTGCCAACAGCCACATCGCGATCCGCGTGGCCCTTAAGGCCGAGATCGTCATGATGAACACCGGCGACACGGACCCCACCTTCATCGAGACCAACATCCCCTGGGTCATGCGCTGCATCGGCGACGACCGCCAGATGGGCTACCTGCTCATGGACTACGTGCTCCAGAAGATGAACTACAAACGGATCGCGATCATCCGCTCCAGCAACCGCTACGGCCGGTTCGGCGTCCGCAAGATCGTCGACGCCGCGCGACGCCATCAGAGGCCCGTCCTCATCGAAATGGCCTATCGCGTCGGCTCCGACGATTTCAGCTTACAGTTGCAGCGGATCCAGGAGGTCAATCCCGACGTCGTCATCCACTGGGGCGACGCCCATGAGAGCGCGCTGGTTCTTAACCAGATGCGAAAGATGGGGATGAACCAGCCCTATATCGCCAGCGACCGCTCGGCGTCGCCGGAGTTTGTCAAGGTCGCTGGCGCGAACGCCGAAGGCGTCGTCTGCGGATACCCGTGGAATCCGGACCGCAAGGACCCCAAGCTGGATGCGTTCCGCGAGGCCTTCCGCAAGCGGTTCAACGACGAGCCGAACACCTACGCCGCGCACGCCTACGACGGCATGAACCTGCTCATCTGGGCCACTCAGGTCGCCGGCCTCAACCGCGCCAAGATCCGCGACGTGCTGGCGTACCGCACCAAGCCCTGGCCTGGAGTCACCGGCGACATCCCGTTCAGCGCCGCGCTCGACGACCTCGGAGAGGTCTTCCTGGCGAAGTACGAAAACGGTGGCTGGCATTACCTTTCGCGCGACGACCTCAACCTGCCGCGCGGCTATATCCCGCTGCGCGACCGCGTCAACCGTGCCACCGGCTCCATCGACCCGATGAAGACGCCGGCGCCCGTCGAATGACCCGCAAGCACGTGCTCGGAGTCCTGGCGCTCGCGGCGCTCGCCTGGGCCCAGGACTCCGCTCCGAAGCCGTACCACGACCCTGGCATCCGCCCACACTCCTACAACGCTCCCGATCGCGATGAGCCGGACCCCGTCGGTCTCAAAGACGTCACTATCGCTTTCTTCGGTCCGCCGGACGGCTCCGATTCGATCTGGCAGGGCGCGAGCCTGGCCATCGAGGAGGCCAACCGCCAAGACGGGTATCGGGGCCTTCCGTTTCGACTCATCCCGGCTTGGGCGCAGAATCCCTGGGCGGGCGGCGTAGCCACGCTGATCCGCGTCGTGTACACGCAGAAGGTTTGGGCCATCATCGGCGGCATCGACGGCGCGACCACGCACCTGGCCGAGCAGGTCGTGCCAAAAGCGCTGCTGACCCTCATCAACCCCGCGGCCACGGACCGAAGCATCCACACGGCTTACGTCCCCTGGACGTTTTCCTGCGTACCCGGGGACCACGTACTGGCGCCGCTGATCAGCCGCGAACTAAGGGAGCGCGGAGTATCGTTTGTTCTCCTGTCGGCGACCGACCACGATTCGCGCGCGTTCGTCTCGGCGCTGAAGCTTGCCTTCGAACGAGACCGGCTGGCGCCCCTGCTGGACATCGAGTTCGATCCGGCCGCGGCGGAAACCCAAAAAGCCGCCAGGCGGATCGCCTCCTCCGGAGCGCAGGCCGCGGTGATCGTAGCCAATTCGTCCGACAGTGCGGCCCTTGTCAAGACCGCCCGTGCGGCTGGATTCACGGGCCTCATTCTGAGCGGTCCGCTGATCGCCCGGGCCGCGCCGGACCCGGCCCTTGACGAGCTCCTGTATCCTGAGCTGGGTGGAATCCAGCCGGCCTTCCGCGCGAAGTTCGCGGCGCGCTATGGCCGAGATCCGGATTACGCGGCTGCTCACGCATTCGATGCCGCTGGCATCATCGTCGCTGCCATTCGCCAGGCAGGACTGAACCGAGCGCGCATTCGCGATGCGGTCCAGGCGCTTTCTCCGTTCCAGGGTGTGACTGGAACGATTCAGTGGGACGACCTTGGGCAGAACCAACGCGCGGTCCGGCTCCGGCGTCTCTCCTCGGAGCGTTGACAGGGGAACAGAGACAAGAGTATCCTAGATGTTAGTTACATCTACTCCCATGCCGTCCACTGCTGAACAAGAGACGACCGTGGCCGCCCTCCAGGCCGTACCCCACAGCCGCTGTTTCGTCTGCGGCCGCGACAACGCGAGCGGGTTGCAGATTCAGTTCACCACCGGCCCAGCCGGCACCGCCGAAGCGGATTGGGCTCCCGTGGCCTCATGGGAAGGCTTCCAAGGCATCCTCCACGGCGGCATTGTCGCCACCGTGCTCGACGAGGCCATGTCCAAGGCCGTCGCGGCGACGAAGTGCCAGGCGCTCACCGCTGAGCTTCGCGTGCGATACCGGCACTACGTTTCCACCGGCGAAGCTCTGCATGTCCGCGGGTGGATCGTGACACGAGCCAAACGGCTGATCACGACAGAGGCGATACTGGCCGCAGCCGATGGAAGTGAGCGCGCGCACGCGTGGGGCCGCTTCCTGACGCTCCCAGACCTGCAGGATTGAAGTTTGATTCAAGGAGATTACTCAATGAGAATCGCAGTTCCGACAGACGATGGCGTGACGCTCTCCGCGCATTTCGGCCGAAGCACCGCGTTCCTGGTTTTCGAGCTTGAGAACGGGCAGGTCACCAAGCGAGAGACCAGGCCCAACGGCGGGTGCCATACCGAAGGGCAGGGAGAATGCCAGCATGGGGAAGGCGAGGGCCACTCTCACGCAGGCATCGTGACGACGCTCGCGGGCTGCGACGTGGTTCTGTGCGGCGGCATGGGCAGGCGCGCGGCGGACGCGCTCAAAGCCGGCGGCATCTCCGCGGTCCCGGTCACCTCTTCCGGCTCAGCCGAGGAACTCGTCGCAGCATACGCCGCGGGTTCGCTCGCCACAGCCGCCGAGAGCTTCTGCCGCTGCAGTCATTAGGCCGCCGCGATTCGGCTCCTCCTCGCCCTGTCAGATTGGGCGAGCGGCGGAGCTATTCGCGCGGCCGGATGTGCTGGCTGCGCCGGAACCGAACGACCCATGGCCAAGCACAGCAATGCTGCCAAACCCCGGGCCAGCCAAAGCAATGCAGGCCGTCTCTGCGCGTACCTGCCGCTGCATGCTCAGCGGATCCGCTCCGACATGGATGCGGGTCCGCGCATAGCGGACCCGCCGAACCCCGACCCGCTTCCGTTGGTTGCCGCTATTCCGGCTTGGCCCTGGCCTCGAGACCTTCGATGCGTTTGCGGATGGCTGCCAACGCCGCTTCGAGGCGCTCGGCCTGGCCTTTCAGAAACGCTGCTAGCCCCTGCTCGCGGCCCGGTCCGGCATCGGTGTCCGCGGCCCTCTGCCAGCCGGTAAGGCCGGTGGCGTGGAACCGGTTTCTCCGGCCCCGGCCGCCGCCTCGGCCCTTGCCGAAAGAGCCGTAGCCGCCTCCCTGGCTCAAAAAGCCGGGCGCGGCAGAGGCGGAGCAAAGTCCGGCGCGGCACCCCGTCCTGGGACCCTGTCCCAGCGGGCCCGTTCTGTCTCCATATGGCATTTCAAATCTCCTTTTTGTCGATCTCGTGGGATCGTCATGCCGGTGGACTACCACCGACGGCAGCGGCAGCCGCGGCCGGGCCTGCCCCGTCCACAGCGCCAGCCGTCCTGCGCCCTCCAGCCCATACCGCGCCCGGCCCACACCGGAACGCCTTGAGCATCGCGCAGCGTCAGCGTTCTGCCCCCTTTGGTCACCGCGCGAGCAATCACATAGGGCGTCTGGGCGGCGGTCTTAGATCCGGTCACGCTTAGCTCGTCGCCCTTCACAATGCTGAAATCACTCTGCGACAGGAATGGAGCGGGGCCCAGCAGGACAGTGACAGTTCCTTTGTCGGTTCTCAGCGCCACCGCTGTGCCGCCCCACCGGCAAAAGGACGCGTTGTTCTGCACCGTCTCGACCACGCCCTGAATGGCAGTCTCACTCGCGGGATCGTAGTAGCCGGGGCCATAGTCCATTCGCGGGCTCATCTGCGCCCCGGCGTAAACGGCGGCCAGCACCATCGCTGCAAGCGCGGCAGCGAGCGGCAGCATTCGATTTCGAGAAGTCATCGTTCTATCTCCTTTTTCGCCGAACTATGTCCGTGTCATCGCGGCGCCGCACTTCGGGCACGCCATTCGGCTCCATGGCCGGCGCCTTCTCGCCGCAGTTCGGGCAGACGCGCAATTCTCCCGGCCCGGCGCGGAACCGGCGTGCCAGTCTGCCTCCCCCTCCCGCACGCGCCCGGCGGCCACCTCGGACGTGCTGGCGCCAGCCCTGGCAGCCAGGCATCCGCAACTCCGGTTTCGACGCCGCTCCATTCAGAAACGCCGCGATGACATCCTCAACCGGCCCACACACGAAGCTGATCACATGGACACCCGATAAAACCAGCAGAGCTTCGAGCGGAGCCGAAATCGCCCCGCAGATCAGGACGCTCGCGGCCAATCTCAGGAACTCGCCCGCCCGGACCGGGAGGTCCGTCCGGCTCAAGTTGCGCTCTTCGCGCCGGACTTCACGCCCCTTTTCGATGTCGATCAGCAGCACGCTGCGAGCCACGTCAAATACCGGCGAGACGCGTCCCTGATGGAGTGGAATCACAAGCCTCACGCGATGGACAAAGGCACGTAGTGCGCCAGAAGTCCAACTCCTTCGGGATGCTGGCTTTGGCTCAGGTTCCCGCTTGCCGGCTCGTGCAATGCGCCCGACTCGCGGGACAGCTTTTGTGCATTTTGCAAGAGTGTTTGTTACACTTAGATGTGAATACGACCTACCACGGCGATCCGATCCTCGATTCGATCAACGAGGGCGTCTTCACGGTCGGCCCGGAGTGGCTGATCACCACCTTCAACCGGGCCGCCGAGCGCATTACCGGTGTGCCGCGTGAAGAAGCCATCGGACGGCCGTGCAGCGACGTTTTCCGGGCCAGCATCTGCGAACAGGCGTGCGCCCTCAAACGCACGCTGGCAACCGGCGAGCCCATCGTGAATGCGACTGCCTACATCACCAGCGCCGCCGGGGAGCGGACCCCGGTCCGGATCTCCACGGCGTTGCTGAGGGATGAGGGCGGAGCCGTCACCGGCGGGGTGGAAACCTTCCAGGACCTCAGCCACGTGGAACAGCTCCGCAAGGAACTCCATTCCCGCTACACCTTCGAGGACATCGTGGGACAGAGCCCCGCCATGCAGGAACTGTTCGAGATCCTTCCGCAAATCGCCGGAATCGGTAGCACGGTCCTGATTGAGGGCGCCAGCGGCACTGGCAAAGAACTGTTCGCACGGGCCATCCATAGCCTCTCGCCCCGCAGGAAGAGGCGTTTTGTGGCGGTGAACTGCGCGGCGCTCCCGGATTCGTTGCTCGAATCGGAGCTCTTCGGCTATAAGGCGGGTGCCTTCACCGACGCTCGGCGCGACAAGCCCGGCCGCTTCGCCCTTGCGGATGGGAGCACGATCTTCCTCGACGAGATCGGCGACATCTCGCCGGCCATGCAGGCTCGCTTGCTGCGGGTCCTTCAGGAACGGGTGATCGAGCCGCTGGGCGGGACCGAACCGGTGAAGATCGACGTCCGGGTGGTCACGGCGACCAACAAGGATCTGGCGGAACTGGTGCGTCAAGGCAAGTTCCGCGAGGACTTGTTCTACCGCATTCGGGTCATTCGCCTGAAGCTGCCCGCGCTGCGGGAGCGCCGCGAGGACATCCCGCTGCTCGTGGATCGGATCGTGGCGAAATTCAACCGGCTACAGGAGAAAGACATTGCCGGCGTCTCGGAAGAAGTCCTGGTCCGGCTGATGGAGCATGACTACCCCGGCAACGTGCGCGAGTTGGAGAACATCATCGAACAGGCTTTCGTGTTGTGTCGCGGCGGATGGATCGAGTTGCACCATCTGCCTCCCGAACTGCGGCCGGCGGCGGCGCAGGCCGGAAGAGCCAGCGGATCGACAAGCCTTCGCTCCATGGAGAAACACTTGATCGAGGCGGCACTCGCTCGGCATCACGGGAATCGCACCCAGACCGCGCGGGACCTGGGAATCGATCCCAGCACGCTGTACCGCAAGCTGAAGGCCCTTGAAACTGGAACGCCGAGATGAATACCGCTCGGGTGCGAACTCGGCGTTGACCGCCCGATCAGCGGGCGCGCCGGGCGTGCCGGTCTCTTTGTGCGTCAACTTAGCGCTTGCGCCGAGGCGGCGGCTCAATCGGAGCCCAGTCTTCTTCCGATTCCGGAACGGCAGGAAGAGCAATCGCGTCGGGAGGATGGCACGACCCCGCTCGCGCCTTCCACCGCAGCAGAAGCCACACCAGTCCGGCCGTGCCCAAGCCGGCGAAGACGCACGGAACTCCGTTGACCCACCACCACGCTTCACCCTGAGGTTCGATGAGCACGCGGGCACCGTAGCGCTTCGTGTATGTGTGCAGTATCTCCTGGTCAGTCTTGCCTTCGTCCACCCAGTTCCGGATTTCCAACCGCATCTGGATCGCGACTTCGCTCTGATGACGTGAAACCGGCTCCATGTAACAGCAAGGCGCTAAGAGCGAGCCTTCGAGCCGCTCAACCCTCGCTCGACGCTGCGCGGTTGTCTCCGCTCCCACCCCGACCGGAGGCGCCCCAAGGAAGATCAATGCCAGCAACATAGTCGTCATCGTATCGACTCAAGTCCACGCGCCCAGCACGCCTTCCGTTCCGCAACCATCGGCTTCGCTCTGCAAGGTTGCGTGAGCGATTCCCCACTCCTCTTGCAGAAACCGGCGCACTTCGGTCGCGCGCAGTTCCGCGTCGCGCAGGTACTTCAATTGGACCCGCATATGCGCCGTCAGCGCGCGTTGGCCCGGCCCTATCTCCCAGACATGCACGTGATGGAAGCGGACATCGGGGAATTCAGCGGCGAGGCTGCTCACCAGGCGCTCGACGTCCATCCCGGCGGGCGCTGCTTCCAGAAGCGTATGCAGAGAGTCCCATAGGATGGCGGCAGTGCTCCGCAGAACCACGACACTGATTAGAATCGCAGCGAGCGGATCCATGTAGGCTCCCGCCCGGGTCCGCGAAAACAGCGCCGCGATGACAACGGCGAGCGACGCCAGCGCATCCTGCAACAGATGCAGAAAGGCGCTCCTGACGTTTATGTCCTCCCGGCTGTGCCTGCGCAGCAGCAGCACGGAAGCCGCATTCGCGCACAGCGCCACCAGGGCGGTGACCAGCATCGTTGAGGTGTGAATGTGCCCCGGACTGCTCAGCCTCGCGATCGCCCCGCGGACGATGAGAACCGACACCGCAACAAGCACCGCGGCGTTGAGGAGCGCCGCTATCACCTCCGCGCGTTTGAACCCATACGTATGGCGGGGAGTGGGCAAGCACCGGCCCAGCCGTCGAGCCAGGATTGCCAGCCCAAGCGCGCCGGCGTCCGCGAAGTTGTGGGCCGCGTCCGCCAGCAGCGCAACGCTCCCCGACCACAACCCGCCTATGAACTCCACCAGCGTAATGGTCGCGTTCAGGACGATGCTGGCCCACAATCGGGTATCCAGCGTCCGCGCGGACTCTTCCTCGTGGCGATGTGCCAAGGGAGTCATCCAGAGCCCTCGCAACGTTCCATCAGCCTGTTCCCTTCCGGATTGTCACCGGCAATTGCAGCAGTGCGAATCGTCTCCGCCATGCTCGCACTCGCCTGCTTCGCCACAGCCCTCGCCGTGATCGTGCGCGCAACACTCGTGATCCCTCTCGACGGGCGCAACCGGCCGACTCTCGATACGGCCGACGATCTCGAGAAAGGCTTGGCGGGCCGCGCCAACGACGCCGTCTGCTGCGAATGGCGTTCCGCTGTCGCCTCCACTGACCACGCTCGGATCTATAGGAATGGCGCCGAGGAACGGCACGCCCATTTCCCGGGCGAGCCTCTCGCCGCCGCCCTTTCCAAACAGGTTGAACACCGCCTGGCACTGCGGGCATTCGAAGCCGCTCATGTTTTCGACAATGCCGGCCACCGGGAGCCCAACCTGGCGGCAGAACGTGACGCACCTTCGAACATCGGATACCGCGAGCTCCTGCGGGGTCGTCACGACGACGCCGGCGGCGGCCCCACCAACCAACTGCGCGACAGACAGCGGCTCGTCGCCGGTGCCGGGAGGACAATCGACAACCAGAAAGTCCAGAGGACCCCACACTACGTCCGACAGGAATTGCCGTATCATGCCGAACTTGATGGGGCCGCGCCAGATCACTGCGTCCGCGGCATCTCTGAGCAAGAACCCGATAGACATGACCGACAGGTTTTCGCCCACCCGAACCGGGATCAGCGCCGTTCCATCGCTCTCGGCAAGAGCGTCGCCGATACCCAGCAATCGCGGAATGCTGGGGCCATGAAGGTCCACGTCAAGGAGGCCCACCTTGTGGTTGACCGCCAGCGCCACCGCAAGGTTCGCTGCGACGGTGCTCTTGCCCACTCCGCCCTTGCCGGAAAGCACGATTAGCTTCCGGCCAATTTGCCCCATGCGCTCCTGGAGCCTGCGTTCTTCGTCTTCCCTCGCCCCCGAATCGCACTGCTGAGTCGGCTGTTCCGCGGTGGTCACAGGGCACCTTTCTCCCGAATGAATCCGAGTCTCTGCATGGTCTGACGAAATGCGGCGGTATCGAGCTCGCCCGAGTTGAAAACAGCCGCCTGTCTGCCCGAAACCAGCGCCACGACGTAGGGCGGGTCCGTGAAGCGGAAGATCCGCCGCAGCGTTGCGGCGTCCGGAGAAGTGGCCGCTTTCAGCCCGGATTCGCCCAGGAAGGCGCCGGCGAATTGCGGCTCCTCGGTGGGCAATGCGATCACTGCCGTTGAAGTCCAGTTCCATTGGGACATCCGGCTGGCCACCCCCAAGCAGTGCGTGCATTCCGGGTCGAAGAAAAACAGCAGCACCCGGCCTCGATGGAGAGACTGAGAATGGCCGTCCACGGCGATCGCGAGCGGCGCCACCACACCGGCGCGCCGCGCGCTGGCGAAGCCATACCCAGCCAGGACCATGACGCCCACCACCGCGATGACCGCAGCGGCGCGCTTGATGCCGCGGGAGCGGTCCGCGCCCCACGCGGCGACCGCGGCCAGCAGGAGCATTGCGGCATCGCCGGCGAAGAAAGCCGGCCCCACCACTCTCCGGATCCACGGAAAGCAGTTGCAGTCGTCCCCGACCAGGCGCCGGTAGAACACGGCGATGTACACCATGAAGGCGACCAGCATGATCGCCGCCAGCCAGGCTCCCCAGCGCCGGAGCCGTGGGATGAGCAGGCAGATCGCCGTGAACGTTTCACCGGCGCCCGCGAGCATCGCTACGGCCATGCTGAGCTGGAGCGGAACTAGAGACTGCACCATGCGCTCGGCCGCGCTGGGGAGATCGGAAAGCTTCCAGAGCCCGGAGGCGAGGAACAACGCGGCCAGGAGCCACGCGGAGATAACGGAACCCCATCTCGTCGCTCGGCTCCACTTGGCGACAGGTCCAACGGCCTGCGCCTGATCCGTCAGTGTAGGCATCTGTCTTGGCTGACCCCGCGGGAGAATTGACAAAAACGCAAGAGGAAGTATACCATAAGTGCGAGTTACATCTACGGAACATGACTCGCGTTTGCACGAAGTCAATTCATGGACTGAGGAGAGATCATGCATAGCGGACGGATAGCCTGCGCGGCACTGTTCTTGAGCCTCTTGTGCTCCTGGCAATCTACAGGCAAAGGCCAGAATCAGGCCTCCGATCGGAGGCCGTCGGCCCAGGCAAACGACTCGTCCGAACGGATCAAAGAGGTCTCCGTTTCTCAACTGAAACAATGGATGACCACGAAGCGGACTCTCGCGCTGATCGATGTCAGGGAAGACAACGAGTGGCAAGCCGGACACGCCGCCAAGGCCATCCATATTTCGCGCTGGGCGCTCTCCGAAAAGATTGGAACAGTCGTGCCGGACAAGGGCGCCCGCATCGTCCTCTATTGCGCGGGCGGGGTCCGGTCGGCGGCCGCCGCGGCAGGTCTTCAGCGAATGGGTTATACGAACGTTCTTTCCCTCGCCGGGGGGTTCAAGAGCTACGAACTTGCTGGGTTGCCTGTCGAGAAGTAATACATAAGGGCTGTCTTCCCCGGGGTTAGTTCTGCACCGTGGGGAGACTCTGTGGGCCCTAGCCGCCCGTCAATCGGACCTCGCTTGCCTGATATGGTGGTGTGGCGGGTCACCGAAGCCGTACAGAACGAGGAGTTGAAGCAATGGACCGAAAGAGGGTACTGATTGTGGGCGGCGTGGCAGGCGGGGCGTCCTGCGCCGCAAGGCTTCGCCGTCTGGACGAACAGGCGGAGATCGTGGTCTTCGATAAGGGGCCGTACGCCTCCTTCGCGAATTGCGGCCTCCCGTACTATGTCGGTGACGTTATAGCCGACGAGAAGCGGCTATTGGTCGCCACGCCCGAACTGTTTCGCACCCGCTTCAACATCGAGGTCCGGACCGAACAGGAAGTCACCGGCATCGACCGTGCGTCGAGGCGAATCGAGGTCAAGGACGTCCGTACGGGCCGCCTCTACCAGGAGGCCTATGACGCGCTTGTGCTCGCTCCGGGCGCAACGCCCGTGCGGCCTCCGTTGCCCGGCATCGATCTCTCGGGGATCTTCACCCTGCGCACAATTCCGGATAGCCGGAGAATTCGCGCGTGGATCGATAAGACCGCCGCCAGGAAGGCGATCATAGTCGGCGGCGGGTTCATTGGACTGGAAATGGCCGAGAACCTGGCCCATCGCGGTCTGGAAGTCTCCATCGTCGAGATGAGCGACCAGGTGATGCCTGCTCTCGACCGCGAGATGGCCGAATACGTGAGCGCTCACCTCCTCGCCAATCGCGTTCCTGTGCACCTCGGCGACGCCGTAGCGCGCTTTGAGGGCGTAGAAGGCCGCGTAGCCTCTGTTGTTACCCAGGGCGGCAATTCGTTTGACGCCGACATGGTCATCCTGTCCATCGGAGTGAAGCCCGAAACGAAGCTGGCAAGCGACGCGGGGCTGGAACTGGGGCCTCGGCGCGGCATCCGTGTCGACGAGTCCATGCGGACGAGCGATGACCACATCTGGGCCGTTGGTGATGCGGTGGAGGCACACGACTTCCTCACCGGCGAAGTTTGCCTGGTCCCGCTCGCGGGGCCGGCGAACCGGCAGGGACGAATCGCGGCAGAGGCGATTTGCGGCAGGCCCGCCAGGTTCCGCGGAGTTCAGGCGACCGCGATCTGCGGCGTTTTCGGGCTGACTGTTGCCACTACCGGAATTAGCGAAAGACGCCTGGCTCTCGGCGGGAAGGTGGACTACGCTGCCGTGTACCTGCATCCGGGCAGTCATGCCGGCTACTACCCCGGCGCCAAACCCATCCACCTCAAACTGGTCTTCCGAAAGTCCGACGGGTTGGTGCTGGGCGCGCAGGGTGTCGGAGAGGAGGGAGTCGAGCGACGCCTCGACGTCATCTCCCTCGCAATCCAGAAAGGCTGTACCGTCTTTGACCTCGAGGAAGCCGAACTATGCTACGCGCCGCAATTCGGCGCCGCCAAGGACCCTGTGAACGTGGCCGGCATGGTTGCAGCGAATGTGGTCCGGGGAGACGTGCAACTGGCGAACTGGGCCAGCCTGGCCGAATCTGAAGCCCTTCTGGTCGACGTCCGCGAGGGAGCTGAGTTCAGGCGCGGGGCCATCGACGGCGCCATCAATCTGCCATTGAGCCAGTTGCGCCAGCGTTTTGATGAGCTCCCTCGCGATCGTGAAATCTGGGTGAACTGCGGGGTGGGGCAGCGTTCGTACTACGCCCTGCGGTTTCTACGCCAAAACGGTTTTGCGGCGCGCAATCTCCCCGGAGGGTACCAGACCTATGAGGTGTGGTATCCGGCCGGGTTGCCCGCTAGTCCCCCTGTGTAGCCCAGAGAGGCCGTCGCCAGGCCCGTTCACGACCGCGATGCACTAGAGCCCGCGCCGCGGGAAAGTGAGGGCTCGCAAGCTCGACAAGAACGCCTACTCTGACGATTTCTACCGGTGGCCGAGCCTGCCTCGGCGGCTTCCACGGAGCAGGGTGGAGGCTTCCATGGCGGCGGTGGAAGCGGTTGCCACGGAGGGGGTGGCGGGGGCCACGGCCGGTAGTGGATGGGACGGCGTGGCGCCTGCCCAACTCGCGGGCGGACGTCAGACTCGCGCAATGAGTCGGTCGGGACGCAGCCTCAACCTCGATTGCGCCCAGCTTGGGCATACACGCAACGCGCGGGACCTCTTGCACCCCAAGCAAGTGCTCTCAGGCTCCTTCGTTCTAACTTGGGCACCAAGCCTATGGCCTCCAGCGTGTGAAGCAGCAGACTCGAACCCGCGACGTCCAGCTTGGGAAGCTGGCGTCCGCCTTGCCAGGCTCCGCCCGTCGGCGCTAGTGGGTGCGTCGCTCGTCATACACAACCTTGTACCTCGTGTTCTGCCTGACCCACTCGTCGAATCGATGTATCGACAGCCCTCTGGAGCGAGATTTAAGAAAGCGCACAACTTCAAATTGCGGCCAGTAGAGTTGTTGGATAGTGCTGGCAAACGGAGATCGCCGGAGCTCCCTTCGCTCTTCTTCATGCAGGCGCTGCCGCTGCACATCCCGCCAACGCGGTCTGAAGCTGCATGCAACGTCAACGTCACTCGGCCGCAGCTTTGAGGTCAGTGCGCTCCCGAAGATCACGACCGTTTCCACGCGGTAGGCCCATTGGTCGTTTCGGTTCACGTCTGCGTTTGTCAACTTGATTTGGCCCCTTTTGATACTCTGATTTGGCCCCACCTGTGTTTGCCTGATTCTTCCCGTTTTGGCCCTGACGGAAGGAGCCCGTAGGGCGACTGGAGTTAGGGCCAAAACGGTTCGCCGTCGCCGCCCCCTAGCTCGGCTGATTCCGGCATTGCCTCTCCGCCCGGTGGTCGCTAAAATGGCGACTCCGGCTCGCTCCCTTCCGGATCGAACGTGTGTTCAAACGGCAAACGCTCCGTCGCCCTGCTCGATCCCAGTACGACCTGAAACTCCGTCTGATTGGCGCCCAGACAATCCAGCTTCACAACCTGGGCCAGCCTGCTTTCCACCCACCGCCGCCCCTCATCATGGCTGTGTTCGGCCTGGTGGCCGATCTCCAACGCCCGCTGGAATGCCGTATCGCGATCCTCACTCAGGAAGATGTGGACCGCCTCCTCCCACTGGCGTAGCCCTTCTTTGCCCTCCACCATCACGGCCCAACGAAGGTGCGCGTAATACCACTGCCGGCGGTTCATGCCTTGCCGCCTTTCTTCGCCAGCGTTCTCCGGAACCGGTAGGATTCGTCCCCGGTCTCGATAATGTTGGCCTGGTCCGTCAACCGGTCCAACATCGCCTTGCATAACCGCGCATTGGGAAACTTGGTGGTCCATTCGGAGAAGGGTAAGTTCGTTGTCACAATCACCGCCGCTCGCTCGGCGCGTCCCGCGATGACCTGAAACAGCAACTCCGCCGCGGCATCCGGCATCACCACGTAACCCAGTTCGTCGATCACGATCAGGTCGTAGCGCGTCCAGCGATTCCGCACGCGCGTCAGCTCCAACTGGTTCTTGGCTTCGATCAGCTCGGTCACCATTTCCGCCGCCGTCGTAAACCGCACCCGCTTGTGCTGCCGGCACGCGGCCACCGCCAACGCGGTGGCCAAGTGCGTCTTCCCGGTCCCCGTTTCTCCCAGAAAAATGACCGGCTCCTTGCGCGCCAGATATCCGCCCTCGCTCAGATTCCTCATCACCGCCACGGAAATATGCGGCGCCACTTGGAAGTCGAACTCCTCCATCGTCTTCACCGCCGGGAAGTGCGCTTCCTGAATCCTCCGCGCCATCGCCCTGTGGTCGCGTTCCTCTACTTCCGCTGCCAGCAGCGCCTCCAGATAACTCAGATGCGATTGCTTCTCTTTCACCGCTTCTTCGGCCAGGCGCGCAAACTGATCGCCCAGCGTGGGCAATCGCAGTTGTTTGGCGTACTGTTGGATCGCCGCCTGCAGGACCGGCTTGGTGGCGCTCATTGGATCACCTCCGTCGCCGCCCAGTTCGGCCGTAACCGTTCGTAGTCCTCCAGACTCGGCTGCGGCCGGTCATAACGGCTCAGCACCCCGATGTCTACCTGTTTGGCCACCGGCCGCTGCTCCGGGCTAGGGACGTTCAACAGATAGCGGATCGCCCCTACGTTCGAACAGCCCAGTTCCAACGCCTCTTCCACCGCTCGCCGCACTGGCCCCGCGCCATATTCGCGGCCCAGCAGCAGAACGTCGATCATGGCTCGCGTTCCGGCCTGCTTGCCCTCCCGCTCCTTCAGCACTCCCCAAAACCGGTCGTAGCTGGCGGGCCAACGTCCTTGCGCGCGGCACTGCTCCAGTGCCGTCGATCCGGCCAGGGCTCCCGGCTTCTTCGTCAGCGCGTCCAGGTAATGCTCCAGTTCCAGCACCTTCTTATGCCGCCCATAGCAGCGTTCGTGCCGGGCCACGCACTTGGCCTGATACCAGATCTCCACGTACGCCGAGTAGACCTTTACCTGGACTGAAGTGCCCACCGGCAGTGGCGCCGAATAGAAGTTCGTCAGCGCCTTCGCGCACCCGCTGGCATTGATCTCCGGGAAATGCAAAGAGGCCAGATCGAAGCCCTCCACGGCCAGAGGCAGAAGATGTTCCCGTTCGGCGATCATCCCCGCGCCGATGGTTTGTGCGCGGCCCGCGATCACCCGGTTCTGCTCTTGGCGCGATCCCGCCGCCAGCAGCAGGTTCAACTCCTCCAAGTGCTGCACGCTCGGCACCGGCACCAGATAGTTCCGCCGGAACTGGCCTCCTTCGCCCTCCACGCCTCCTTTCTCGTGCCCCTCGCCGGGCGTGCAGAACTCCGAGGCGAATCCCCAGTGCGAGCGAAAACCGATGAACCGCGCGGTTTCTTCCCGTTGATGGCCGCGCAGGATCTTCTTCACGGCGCTCTTCAGGTTGTCGTAACGCAAAACGCGGAACACGCCGCCGAAATAGGCGAAAGCCAGCTCGTGCGCTTCCAGAAACGCTTGCTGGGTGGCGTGCGGATAAGCTCGGTGAAAGGCGCCGCCGCTGGCCATGCTGCGCAAGCAGAACACGTAAGTCTTGCGGACCTCGCCGTCAAACTCGGCCCAGCCTTCGTACCAATCCACCTGCGCCTCGCCACCGAACTGGTAAGACTGCGGCACGAACGTTTCATGCCCCAGCAGACCCATGGCTGCCTTTCGGGCGCGCACATACCGGCGAACCGTCGATTCCGCCACTTCGGCTTCGGGCAACTCGCGGCGCAGCCGCATCCAGATCCGGTGTGCCGTATGCCGCTGCTTTCTGGGCGCCTTGCGGTCGGCTTCCAGGATCGCGTCGATAAACGGGATCGCCGGCGCCAGCTTCGGCCGCTCGCGTTCCGGAACTTTGCGTTCCGCAGGCATCGCGCTGGCCATCGCCTTCCGCACCTCTCGCCGGTGTACCCCCAGTTTCCGGGCCACCGCTCGGATCGTTCCGGCCCCATGCTCGTACTCCCGCCGGATCTGCTCGTATAGTTCCACTTTGGCTCTCCTGTTCTCCAAACCGTCCTTCCTTCCGGGCTTTGGAAGCCCGAAACAAGATACACGGTTTGCGGTTTACAGGTGGGGCCAGATCAGAGTATCGAAAGGGGCCAATTCAGAGTAGCGAACTCAACGTCTCGCACACGATCCAACAGTTCTGAAATCAAGCGTTCGACGGTGACTCGCCGAAGCGGTTTTGCTGCCGTTGCCGAAGCAAGTGCCGTGCCCTTGTCGGTTACCTCCCAGTACTGACCGTCGTCGGAGCTAACGTATCCTCCCGTGCCGAGATCTCTGAGAAGCTGCAGCGCCTGATCCGCTGTGCTTCCGAGGATCTGGCCGGCGCCGACCGGCGTAACCTTGAATCCGCCGACCCTCCGCATCAAGAGACGGACCTGGATTGCGGGGAACCCCGCGATTTTCTGACTGGCTTCAATCCGCATATGCCGTTTCTGCCCCGTCACGACGTTGTCCAACTCGTCGTTTCGTCCTTTCGCCCCTTGTCGCCAAGACCGTCTAGCAAAATCAGGGGCCACGAGCGAGCTGTCTAGCCCGCCCAGTCGTCCGCTACGAGCGCTGGGGGCCACAGTAGATCACCTGCCTGCATATCCTGCCCGCTGCCCCGCGACTCGTCGACAGTCATCTATAAACTGCTCAACATCATTGGGGTCGAATCGTAGTGGACTTCGTCCGGGTCCCATCTTCACAGCCGGCAAGTATGGCTTACGCTTGCCCGAGGCGTGCTGAACGACCCACGAGACGCTGACACCGAGTTTCTTGGCAACATCTCGCGCCCGGACCAGTTGGCGTATAGGCCGGCCGTCAATCGCGACGATTGGAATTACGTTCGTCTGGCCGCTTGGGTTCGAGGGTCGCATGGCCGCCTCTGAGCGACTGGTGGGCACGTTTCCTATTTACGGCAAAAGCGCGGCTTCCGTCAAAAGTGCCACCAGGTCTGCGAGACGTTCCGGCTGTCCGGCAATCCCTCGGGCGAAGCGCTCGGTCGCGCGCTATTTCGAACTACTGGCCGCACCCGTGATTTGCGCATCAAGGGCAGCCACCGCGGCTCGCAGGCTCTCGGGGATGACCTTTGCGTAGTGCTTGAGTGTCGTCTGGGGGTCCGTATGCCGGAGGTGGCGCTGCATATCCTTGACCGTACCGTGGTTCTGCATGTGCGTGGATGAGGTGCGGCGTAATGCCTGAAGTGTCACGTCCTGGACGCCGGCTTCCTCCGCCAATGGTTTGAGGTGTCGCTTGAGATAGTTGCCAATGCCGAACGCCGTTCCGGCTGCGTTTGCGAACAGGAAGGCACGCGGATCGTCGCGGCCAGGAAGCGCCGCAATCCACTCTGCGATCTCGCGGCCGAGGTCCGGCGGCACGGGGACATAGCTGTCGCTCTCTGCCGTCTTCGTCGAACCTATCCGATCTTCGCCTCGCTGGCGCTCTTTCAGAGCCTCGTCAATTCGAAGTTGCGCGCCCTCGAAAT
Source organism: Bryobacterales bacterium (assembly GCA_963841635.1). Classification (GTDB taxonomy): domain Bacteria; phylum Acidobacteriota; class Terriglobia; order Bryobacterales; family Bryobacteraceae; genus DASWZN01. Next base: position 2,352,604 of record CAWJDO010000002.1, on the reverse strand, counting down.
CTTCAACGCGCAAGACGAGGATTTCAGCTGGCCGCAACCCGCAGACGGCGAGAATCCGCAGGACTAGATGCTCACGAGAAGATGCCTGAGCGAGCAATGCACGAAGCTCATCCATAGTCAGAAAGCGTTCGCACACTTTCTTTCGAATATTGGGCATCGCCACCTTCCGCGCAGGGTTCTTCAGAACGATCTCCTCGTCCACCGCGTATTCGAAGCAGGCCTTGAGGTATGTGCGGATCTGTCCTACGGCGGACTTGCAGTAGCCGTCCTCCGCCAATTTGTTCAGGAGCAGCTGCATCGACGTCAGAGTGACCTCACGAGGCGGCTGGTTCCCGACAATCGGAAGAACGTGTTTCGCAAACAGGTAGCGGAGGTCTTCCTTCGTCTTCTTCGACCACGTCCCCGACTTCACCGCGCAGAAGGCCTTCCACAGATCAGCGAAGGTCGTGATTGAGCTGCCCTGTTTTACAACTTTGCCGGTGTACTCCTCGATGTACTCGACCAGCTTCGACTGGGCTTCATGTTTTGGCAAGGAGGCGGGCCCGAGCGTCTTCTCCTTCTTCTGCCGCACGCGTCGCCCGTTCGCGTCCGTGCTCCAGAGGTGAAAAAAGCCGACCCAGACCTTTCCTTCGCGCCGGCGTTCGACCTTCTTTATCCAGCCCTCTGGTGCGTCGACCCGTGGCAGTCGGAGCCCAAGACCTCTGACATCGAAATCGACCGGTTGGCCAAGAGGGCTTGATCCGTCCTCTGGCGGTGGGTCGAGGGGCGCAATTGCCTTGTCTGCCATGGAGGCAGTATACGCACCTTCGATTCACACAGCAAACAGATCTGGGTGGGCAACTGGGTGGGCTGTTTTTGCGGCTTCCGCCCGTAAGTTATTCAAATGATTGGTCGGGGCGAGTGGATTCGAACCACCGACCTCCTGGTCCCGAACCAGGCGCTCTACCAGGCTGAGCCACGCCCCGACTTCCGACGGACTTCCCTAGTGTAGCGCCTCAGTACGGCGTCTTCAACATTATGTATTCGAAATGCCGTGGCTCGAGGCCGCGCTCGACCAGATTCGCCATGCATTCCTCGACCGTTTCGCCGATCGCCTCAATCCGCCGCACCGGCACCGTCTCGGGCGTGTACAGCTCCAGCGCGACCATGTATCCGGCCAGCCCCCTGAGTTGCTCCAGGCTCAGCCGCTCCGGATAGGAGCCCACCAGCTTACGGGGGTCGACGCGAGAGTTCAGGATCATCCCGGTCCTGATTGTACCAGCCTGCCATTGAACGCGCACCGCCCAAAGGTGCATGATCATTACTATGGACCGGCGTGATTTTCTGAAGAACGGAACCGCAGCCTCCGCGCTTCTGGCTGCGTCGAGCGACTTGTCAGGCGACGCGAAGCCTTCAGCCGCGCGGAACCAGATCCCCAAGCGGCCGCTGGGCGAAACGGGCGAGCAGCTTTCCATCCTGGCCTTCAGCGGCACCGCGCTCATGAGCGTCGAACAGCAGGCCGCCAACGGTCTGGTGGCGGAGGCCTTCGATCGTGGCGTCAACTTCTTCGATGTCTCCCCGTCGTACGGCAACGCGCAGGAGCGCATGGGACCGGCGCTCGAGCCCTATCGGAAGCGCTGCTTCCTCTCCTCGAAGACCGACTTTCGCGACAAGGCCGGCGCGGCGGCCGACATCGACGCCACGCTGAAAGTCCTGCGCACCGACCATCTGGATTTTTACCAGCACCACGCCATTCAGAAGACCGCGGACCTCGAGCGTATCTTCGGCCCCAACGGCGCCATGGAGGCTTTCGTGGCCGCGCAGAAAGCCGGCAAGCTGCGCTACCTCGGATTCAGCGCGCATTCGGTCGAGACCGCCATCGGCGCCATGGACCGCGCCCCTTTCGATGCTTTCCTGTTCCCCGTGAACTACGTCCTGTTCTCCAAGGCCAACTTCGGTCCGCAAGTGCTCGAGCACGCGCGCAAGAAAGGCGTGGCCCGCTTCGCGATCAAGGCCATGGCCCGCGGTAAGTACGCGGCGAGCCTCGCCGAAAGCCAGCGCACTCCCAAGTGCTGGTACGAACCCTGCACGCTGCCCGAGGAATCCGCCCTGGCCTGGCGCTGGACTCTCTCGCAGCCCGTCACCGCGGCACTCCCACCCGGGAATCCCGCCTGGTTCCGCCTCGCCATGGACGTGGCCCAGAGCTTCCAGCCCATCACCGAGGACGAGACCACGCGGCTCCTGGCCCATGCCGGTGCAGCCGACCCGCTCTTCGAACTCGGCAACAACGTATAGTTGACTGGCGGCGAGCGTTTCGTAGTAAGTTGTAAGCTTGAACAAATTGCCTACCATACGCCTGCCCTACCCAGCGGCGGCCAGCACTTCAGATCAAAGGAGCCGTAAATGACAAACGGCACGCACAAGCTTTCCGCAGTTGAGAAGGCAGGCTACAGCCTGGGCGACGGCGCCGCGAACTTCGTCTTCATGACGATGATCCTGTTCCAGTTGAATTTTTACACCGACACCATGGGCATCGCGGCAGGCCTGGCTGGCACGCTGCTCCTGGTGGGCCGGTTCTGGGACGCCTTCTTCGATCCCATGATGGGCGTCATGGCGGACCGCACCAACACACGCTGGGGAAAGTTCCGTCCCTGGGTGCTGTGGACCGCGGCGCCCTGGGCCATCGTCATGGTTCTGGCCTACACCGTGCCAGGCTGGAGCTACGGCCCTACGCTGGTCTATGCCGCCGTGACCAACCTGCTGCTGATGACGCTCTACTCGGCCAACAACACACCCTACTCGGCCATGACCGCGGTCATGACCCCCGACATCAATGAGCGCACCAGCCTGTCGTCGTACCGCTTCGTAGCCGCGATGATCGCGCAGTTGATCGTGGGCGGCTTCACGCTGCCGCTGGTGGCCAAGTTTGGAAATGGCAACAACGCCAAGGGCTGGCAGATGACCATCGGCCTGTGGGCGTTGATCTGCGTGGTCTGCTTCGTGATCACGTTCCTCACCACTCGCGAGCGCGTCAAGCCGCTGGTGCAGGAAAAGGTCTCCATCCGGCAATCCTTCGGCACGCTGGGCAAGATCGGGCCCTGGATCGCCATGTTCATCGTCACCCTGGCCCACTTCACGGCGAACTCCATGCGCGACGGCACGGTCATCTACTTCTTCCAGTACTACGTGGACAAGGACCGCCTGTTCGAGTTCCTGCGTGGCGCGGGCCTGCCCTCCGCCGTCGGCGCGAGTTCGCACGGCTGGTGGTTCTCGCTGCTGAATACCTTCGGTCTGGTGATCAACGAAAGCAAGACGAACGTCTCCTCCGTGGGATTCAGCTTGTGGAACATGTCGGGCCAGGCCGTGCTTGTGATCGGCGTGTTGTGTGCGACGTTCCTGTCGATGAAGTTCGGCAAGAAGGCCGTCGCCCTTACCGGCTTCGCGCTGACCACGGTGTTCATGGCCGCGTTCATCTTCCTGCCGCCCGACAACATCTGGGCGATCTTCATCCTGGTCTGGCTGCGCTCGCTGGTCTATGCGCCGACGATCCCGCTGCTGTGGGCCATGTTTGCCGACGTGTCGGACTACGCCGAATGGAAGACCGGCCGCCGCACCACGGGTGTGATCTACGCCACCGTTCTGTTCGCTCTGAAGTTCGGTTTGAGCCTGGGCGGATTTCTCGCTGGCTGGCTCCTTGCGGGCTACGGCTATCAACCCAAGATGGCCCAGACCGCGCATTCGTTGCTGGGTATCCGCCTGACCATCAGCGTCTATCCGGCGCTCCTGTACTGCGTCATCGTCGGGGCCCTCTGCTTCTACTCGATCGGCAAGAAGCGCAACCTGCAGATCCAGGACGAGCTCGCCGAGCGCCGCCGGCAGGTGGAGAGCGCGCAATAGAACGGGCTCCGTCCTCGACCCGGCCCGCAAGCGAGCGGTCTTCACAGCGGCAGGACCGGGAAAGGCGACTTGAGTATGCAAGATATCAGAAGGCTCATATGCTGGGTTTTCGCGTTCGAATTCCTGCTGCACCTGGTGATCTCTCTCAGGAGCATCCTGTACACAAGTCACGGGAGCTACGCTTTGTCGCCCCCCGCCAACCTGCTCTTCGCTCCGTGGTTCTCGGCTGTTGTGGCCACCGTCTGCGTAGCGGCCTGGTGGACCGGCTGGAGGGGAAAGACTTCGGCGAGAGGCTGGGGTATCGCCGCTAGCCCCAATACTGTTCACTTAATGATCCTGATCCGCTTGGAAACGTCGACACGGCGCGTGCGTTGGCGCTTCCGCGGGCGTAGCGGATAGTTGCTCATCTTGCGTTTCACCCCGCGAGGGTTGACCCGATTGCGGCTGGATGAGACACGCTCTTGCAGGATCTCGTCCAGGATCGCTTCATGCAGGGTTTTCCTCTGCCGAGGGGGGAACAGCGACATAGCGGGCCATGCGTCGCTGGACCACCCGCACAGAATGCAGGAAGGAGAGCCGGTCGGCATCTTCATCGGCCCGCAGGGCGGCTTCGTGCATCAAGCCGCGGATCGCAAAGTGCGCCATGAGCAGGCCCCAGAACTCCTGCTCCACCAACTCTGGCGTTTTGCTGCGCAGCACGATCTGGGCTCCGCGCAGGTGGGTCTTGAGTTCATCCAAAGCGGTCTCGATTTCCCAGCGCTCATGATAGAGCGCCGCCAGTTCTTTGGCGGGAGCTTGGAGGGGGTCGAGGACGGTAGTAACCAATCGGTAGATCGGTTCGGCCCCCGGGACGTCCTTGAGGCGATAATCGATCACGCGGACTGCGATCCCCCGGCGCTGGTTTCGGCGGTCCGAAGTCGAGCTGTAAAAGCGACTCAGATAGGAGCCGTCGGGCAGGCGCCGGTCGACATCCAGACGAGCATTCTGGCGGACGCGCCACAGCAAATCCGCTCCGGTATGCGCCGCCGTCCGCCAGAGTTTGTAGCCGGGGAAGAAGCGGTCCGCTAGGCACAACATCCCTTTGCTGAGCGCGGGCACGACGTCCTGAGCCAGCGTGATCTCATCGGTAGCGTATTTGCTCATGCGCGCGGCCCACAACACGTGGGTTCCGTTCTCCAGCAGCGCCACGAAGCGAAGTTTGGGGAAAGCGCTGGAGCCGCGACTGGCGCCGGGACGCCCGAAGGCTTTATCGTTGGCGGCGGTATCGGCGGTGTCCAACGTGCTGCCGTCCAAGCTGATCAATCGCCAGTCGCGATACCAGGCGCCCTTGGTCCGCCTCTCCGCGATGGGGACCACGATGGCCTCATATAGCTTCTTCAAAGGTCCCGGCCCCAGGCGGCTTCGGGCTTGCGAGATGCCGGACTTGCCCGCCACCTTCACGGTAGCCGAGGGGTCCAGCAACCATTGCACTCCCTCCAGCAGACAGCGCAGCACCTCGCGATAAGAGGAGCGCATATACAGCGCCAACGCGATTACGTAGTACACCACCACGTGGGCCGGCAAGTCGCGCTCGCGTACGCTGGCGCGATCGGTTTGCCTGAGAGCCTCGCGGACTTTTTCGGCAGGGAAGAACTTCGCGATGACGCCGAGGCTGATGTAGTCGGTAATGCGGCTCCCGGCGGGTAAGGACGCAACGGTACGGGCCATTCCTGGGGCCTCCCGCCCCAAACAGAATAGCATAGAAATGTTTGTTAAGTGAACAGTATTGGGCTTAGCCCGACTTTCGCAGTTCAGGCCCGTTTTTCCGGTTCAGCCGGCCCTAAGCCTTTTGCCTGCAATCCGAGAATCTCAAAACCGCTGTGGTGAAGACCTACCCTCTTCCACTTCGGACCTTTTTCTGGCATTCTGCTGCTTCCATGTTCTTGCGCCGCACCAACCGCAGGAAGGACGGCAAGGATCACCGCTACTTTAGCGTGGTGGAAAACCGGCGACTGTCTTCGGGCAAGACGGCGCAACGCACGGTCCTCTACCTGGGTGAAGTGAACGACTCTCAGCAAGCCGCCTGGCGCAAGACCCTCGAGGTCTTCGACGAGCAGCAGCAGCGTTCTCGCAACCTCAGCCTGTTCCCCGACGATCGCGAGATTCCCGAAGATGCCGTCGACAGCCTGCAGGTGAGGCTGAGCGGACTGGAACTGCGGCGGCCGCGCCTGTTCGGCAACTGCTGGCTGGCTTGCGAAATCTGGCGTCAACTGGGACTCGACGAGTTTTGGCAGCGGCGCTTGCCGGACGGCCGCGAGGCCGTGAGATGGGAGAAGGTGCTGGAACTGCTGGTGGTGAACCATCTGCTCGATCCGGCCAGCGAGTGGCGTGTGCATCGGCAGTGGTTTCTTTCCACCGCCATGGACGAGTTACTGAACGTCGACTATGCGGCCGCCGAAAAGGACCGGCTGTATCGTTGTCTGGACCGGGTGCTGGAGCACAAGCAGGATCTGTTCGTGTGGTTGAGACAAAAGTGGGCGGACCTGTTTCAAGCCGACTTCGAAGTGCTGCTCTACGATTTGACGAGCACGTATTTCGAAGGCGCCATGGAAGAGAACCCCAAGGCTAAGCGCGGCTACAGCCGCGACGGCCGGCCGGATTGCTTGCAGGTAGTGGTGGCGCTGGTGGTGACCACCGACGGCTTCCCACTGGCCTACGAAGTGATGGACGGCAACACCACCGACTGCACCACACTGCGAGGGTTCCTCGACAAAATCGAGAAGACCTACGGGAAGGCGAAGCGGATGTGGGTCATGGACCGGGGCATCCCGACCGAGGCGATTCTGGCCGAGATGCGCGACCCGGCGCGCACGGTCTACTACCTGGTGGGAACGTCCAAGAGCAAGATCAAGCAGCACGAGAAGAAGTGGCTGGATTTGCCCTGGCAGAAGGTTCGCGACTCGGTCGAGGTGAAACTGTTCGAGCAGGACGGCGAGCTTTACGTGCTGGCCAAGAGCGAGGGCCGCCAGGCCAAAGAGGTCGCCATGCGGCGCAAGAGGCTGGCGCGGCTGCTGCGAAAACTTCGCGCCATGCGGCGCAGCCTGCCGGCGCGCGATCAGTTGTTGCTGCGGATCGGCGCCGCCAAGACCGAGGCGGGCCGCGCCTTCGGCTTCGTGAAGATCCAACTGCCGGAGTCCCGGCAGCCGGTGACGCGGGAGACCTTTCGATTCCACGTGGACAAGGTCAAGCTCAAAGAGGCGGAGTTGCGCGACGGACACTACTTACTGCGCTCCAACCTGGCCGGCGGCGACCCCACGGTGTTGTGGTCGCGCTACGTGCAACTGACCCAGATCGAATCCGTTTTTCGAAGCCTGAAAAGCGAGCTCGGGATTCGGCCCATCCGGCATCAACTGGAGCATCGCGCCGACGCTCACATCTTGGTCGCCTTCCTGGCCTACTGTCTTCAAGTGACGTTGAAGAACCGGCTCATGATTCACGCGCCGGGGCTGACGCCAGCGGCCGTGATGGGCGCGCTGGCGAACATTCAGATGATCGACGTGTACATTCCCACCGTCGACGGACGCTGGCTGATTCTCCCCCGCTACACGCAGCCGGAGAGAGATGCCCAGTTGGTCCTCGACAAGCTCAAGCTCGAGCTGCCCGCGCAACCACCTCCGCGGATCACCGCGGAACCCGCCCTCCGAGCGGTCGCCGAGGCTGGTCGATAGCCCGGGTTTGTGGTGAAGACCTTTTGATCGCCTGCACTGATTCTTAATGGCTTAGGTGTCGCTCGGGCCCCCAACTGCGAAAGTCGGGCTAGCCTCAATACTGTTCACTTAATGATCCTGATCCGCTTGGAAACGTCGACACGGCGCGTGCGTTGGCGCTTCCGCGGGCGTAGCGGATAGTTGCTCATCTTGCGTTTCACCCCGCGAGGGTTGACCCGATTGCGGCTGGATGAGACACGCTCTTGCAGGATCTCGTCCAGGATCGCTTCATGCAGGGTTTTCCTCTGCCGAGGGGGGAACAGCGACATAGCGGGCCATGCGTCGCTGGACCACCCGCACAGAATGCAGGAAGGAGAGCCGGTCGGCATCTTCATCGGCCCGCAGGGCGGCTTCGTGCATCAAGCCGCGGATCGCAAAGTGCGCCATGAGCAGGCCCCAGAACTCCTGCTCCACCAACTCTGGCGTTTTGCTGCGCAGCACGATCTGGGCTCCGCGCAGGTGGGTCTTGAGTTCATCCAAAGCGGTCTCGATTTCCCAGCGCTCATGATAGAGCGCCGCCAGTTCTTTGGCGGGAGCTTGGAGGGGGTCGAGGACGGTAGTAACCAATCGGTAGATCGGTTCGGCCCCCGGGACGTCCTTGAGGCGATAATCGATCACGCGGACTGCGATCCCCCGGCGCTGGTTTCGGCGGTCCGAAGTCGAGCTGTAAAAGCGACTCAGATAGGAGCCGTCGGGCAGGCGCCGGTCGACATCCAGACGAGCATTCTGGCGGACGCGCCACAGCAAATCCGCTCCGGTATGCGCCGCCGTCCGCCAGAGTTTGTAGCCGGGGAAGAAGCGGTCCGCTAGGCACAACATCCCTTTGCTGAGCGCGGGCACGACGTCCTGAGCCAGCGTGATCTCATCGGTAGCGTATTTGCTCATGCGCGCGGCCCACAACACGTGGGTTCCGTTCTCCAGCAGCGCCACGAAGCGAAGTTTGGGGAAAGCGCTGGAGCCGCGACTGGCGCCGGGACGCCCGAAGGCTTTATCGTTGGCGGCGGTATCGGCGGTGTCCAACGTGCTGCCGTCCAAGCTGATCAATCGCCAGTCGCGATACCAGGCGCCCTTGGTCCGCCTCTCCGCGATGGGGACCACGATGGCCTCATATAGCTTCTTCAAAGGTCCCGGCCCCAGGCGGCTTCGGGCTTGCGAGATGCCGGACTTGCCCGCCACCTTCACGGTAGCCGAGGGGTCCAGCAACCATTGCACTCCCTCCAGCAGACAGCGCAGCACCTCGCGATAAGAGGAGCGCATATACAGCGCCAACGCGATTACGTAGTACACCACCACGTGGGCCGGCAAGTCGCGCTCGCGTACGCTGGCGCGATCGGTTTGCCTGAGAGCCTCGCGGACTTTTTCGGCAGGGAAGAACTTCGCGATGACGCCGAGGCTGATGTAGTCGGTATTGCGGCTCCCGGCGGGTAAGGACGCAACGGTACGGGCCATTCCTGGGGCCTCCCGCCCCAAACAGAATAGCATAGAAATGTTTGTTAAGTGAACAGTATTGGGGCTAGCCTTCTGAATATCCTGATCTTCCTCCGGCCAATCCTGTTGCCATTGCCATTCGTCTGGGGTCAGCACGCAGGCGCGTTGGTTATCGGAGCAGTTGGGCTGGTTGTCTTCTCGCGGCGCGGGCTCACCGCCGCAGAGGTCCTACGCCGCTATAAGGATGAGCAGCTCATGGAGTTTTCTGAGATTCCGATTGAGGACATAAACCACGTGGGCAGCTTAGGCGACCGCCCGCTTAATGTCGCTTGTGCTCGCGGCAATATAGGTGAGATTGCAGCGCTGGTTGACGCTGGCGCAGACGTTAACGCGCCGGGCGAGCACGGCGGCACACCCTTGCACAGCGCGGTCGAACAGGGGCATGTGAGGGCCATTGATCTCCTGCTTGACCACGGCGCATCCCTCGACGCTAAGGACGCGTTCGGAGCGACGCCCCTTGACCTGGCGAGAACACTGAGACGGGCTGACGCAGTGAGGCTCCTGGAGAAGCGCGCGCCACGAGCACGGAATGAACGCTAACCTGCTTTCACCTGGCGTCAGCTGCTGGGCGCTCCGCCAGCATCGCGCGCAACGCCTGTAAAACGAAGTGGCGACGCCGCTCGGAAAGCAAAGAGCCGAAGTAGATGTCGTGCTCCCCCTTGAGCGTCAAGAAGCGGTTGGACCTGGACCGTTCTTCGTAGACCGTCTGGAAGCTGGACCAACGATGCGTCGACTTCCAACCGACGCCGCACATGGCAGCGAACAGCGTGAGCCTGTCACCGTGCAGCGTGATCCGGAGCCGGCCTCGGAACGCCGCCGCCGACAACGCAACAAACCCAAGGAGGAACACCGCCCACGCCACCATCCTGGAGTCAGCCGGCAGCACCGCCAGCGCGATGCCCATAACGAGGAACATAGCCAGGAACCAGAAAAGAGCCGCGAGGACAAGAAGTATCGCCCATTCCATGGTCGCCGTGACCTGGAAGCCGTCCGACAGGCGTTCCAGCCGGGCGCCCCAGGAGGATTCAGAATATCGGCCGCGTACGAAGCCGCAGACAAGACGGACGCGCGAGGAAACCTTGTGCAACAGGCCGTGCACATTAGGACGCCTGGTTCCTCTTCGTCCTGCGCAAGGGCTGCCTCGCACACCGGACAACCGAACGCGCCCGAATCTCCGGTCATGTGGCTCATGCCCTTCCCTATTCGGTGATCTGCACGGCGCGCACCCGCGCAGATTTCGTCAGGCGAACTTCCTGCACGATCTGGCCGACGCTCACCTCGTAGCTGCCGTAAAACCCGCGGAAGGCGAGACGGCCGTCAGCGCCCGTCACGGCGTTGCCCCGCGTCGACCACTCTTCGCGCAGAAGACGGCTGATCCTGTCGCCGGCAGCGGTCAGCGTTCCGTCCGCGTTCATGAGCGCCGCATCGGACCCCATCCAGTGCGTGGTCGCGCCGAAGCCCCACAGCATGATCGCCTCAACCGCCTCGTGGCTGAACCCGAGCCGGAAGAGCATCTCCAGAAGGTCCGCGCGCCGGTTGGCATTCGGATACTTCGCGCTCGCTTCGGTCAGATGGATGGGCAGCCCGGTCTCGGCGTGCAGCCGGTCGAGCGTCGCGAGAAACGCCTCCGCCGTGATCGGAGTGGTGAGCAGCCACTCGGGCCGTTCGCCAGGCGCGAGCAGCATATGGCCATCGACGGCGAGGCGATCGAGGTCGTGCGACTGGACGCCGATTCCGCCAACCTGCGCGCCGCGCGCCCGCAGATCGCGAATCAACTCCAGGTACCGTCCGGTCTTTTCGGGATCGGCGAGAATCCCGTACTCGTTCACGAAAAGCAACGCCTTGGGATCGATCCGCGCCGCCTCCCGGAACATCCAAGCGGTCGCGTCCGGCCCGATCCGCTGGCGATAATACCCTCCGTCGAGTATCTCGTTGTTCACGTCCCACGACACCAGCCGGCCGGCGTAGCGCCCCACCGTGGCCGTGAGGCGTCGCTCCATGGCGGCGCGCGTGCCGCTCTGGTCGAGCGCCGCGAGCCAGCGCTGGGCAAACTCCTCCTTCTCCCAGAACAGGCAGTGGCCGCGTATGGCCAGGCCGTTCTGCTCGCCGAAAGCGAGCATCGCGTCCGCGGGCGCATAGTCCTCGCGGCCGTGCTCCACCTCGGTGGCGTACCACTTCATTTCGTTCTCGCAAACCAGCGCGCTGAAATGGTCGAGGATGAACTGGCGGTAGTTGCGGCCGTCGTCGCCGGCGTCGGCAAAAGGCGCGTAGGCGATGGCCGTGCCGAAAAGAAAACTGTGGCGCTTGAGCCGGTACTCGACGCGGGCATCTTTCAACGGAGCACCGTCGCGCCCACGGACTTCGACCACCAGGTCGCCTTTGCGGAGACGCTCGATCCGTGTGTTAGCCTCGCTGCGCCAGTCGGCGCCATGGGGACTTGAAGGCGGTTTCATGGACCTCAGGCTACCTTTCAACGCCGCGCGCTGTCAACGATGCATTGGTCGGGACCGCCGCCGGCCCCGCGCTCACTGAACTTGTTCCTTGAGCTTCTGGATGGCGGCCGCCAGCTCCGACGGGTTGTGGATTCGATACACCTCGCCGGAGCAGCCGCGCACCAAGCGCTCCAGAGTGTCAGGGAGCTCCCGCTGTATGCACTCCCGACAGACATTGACGTCGACCCGGAGCTGGAAATAGAACAGGCGCGGACCTGCGCGGCCCGACTCACAGGGAAGGCTCTTCCATCTGGTACCGTCGCGCGCGTCCGGTCCCAGGAACAGGATCGCAGCCGGGCGGGGCTCAGCGAAGAGTCCGTCCCGCAGCAGCGACTCCAGCCACCCAAGGTGCTGCGGCCCCTCTTCGAGCGCCGCTACCGGTATTGTCGCCCTGTTGACCGACGGGAGAGTCTCCGCCAGCCTGTGAAAGTCTTCCTCACCAAACCGGTCCCGCCGGAACAACTCGCGCTGCTGATCGAGGTTGAAAGCAATCAGGCGGACTTCGTCGAACGCGCCTTCGGTCAGGACGCTTGAAAGCGAGCTTAGCAGCTGGCCTTGGTCGTAAAAGCCGAAAACCGAGCGCGGCCCATAGAGGCTGGCAGCGTGGAAGAATACCGTGAGCCGCCGCGGCGCTCTGTCGTCGGGAGAGGGTGGCGGCCGCCAGCCCAGCCGGTAGATCGCCTGGATCGAGCCCGGCGCCAACCTGAGCGGCACCTCCCGTTGCCGCCCTTTTCGAGCGGCCGTGATGTTCAGGCGCTGGCGCGAGAGACGCCCGCTCCGATCGCCCACCGTAAGATCGATGTGGTAACTCCCCTCACCCAGAAAGAAACCTCCAGCGAAGTGGAACTCCGACTTTATCCCGACGGAGACCGCGGGCAGTTCCGCGGATTGAACGAAACAGACCGGCGCCCCGGACCCGCCGGCGGGCGCCACCTGCGCCACCACCCTGATCGAATTGCCCGTTCCCACGAACTGGCTCAACGGAATGTCGATTGAGTAGCCCGCCTGAAAGCGAAACGCGTAGTTGAGCCAGGGCCGGGTCGTCTTCAGAAAGAACTTGAGAGGCGACCTTCTGCCGAGCTTCGGGAACGACGTACTGAGCTGGGAGCAACTGCTCTCGGTCAGCAACTCCTGGGCGCTCGCGCCTGCCAGTAAGACGAATGGCAGGAGCAGGCTGGCAGCACGCATTCCTATCATTATGCGCGGTAGTTGCCTGCCTGGGCGGTGTCGAGGAGCTGGCCTCGGTCGAGCGCTGTCAACTGAAGGCGCTGGGCACCATCGGTCGTCCACCATCGGCCATCGACCACTGCTTGACAGCCACGCGCGACATGGAGTAGGCTAGCTGGCTTGTGGACCGGGAAGGGCTCGAGCGTCCCTAGAGCGTCAGAAGTCCGGTCCATCCTGCAACGTAGTTCAGCTCACGCTCAAGCGCAAATCCTCCAAGCCGGTTGACACGGTTGGTAGCTGCGGCAATTTAAGTGTGATGATCGAACAATGTCGGGGGCTCGGCTTACGAGTCCGCGATATTGGCGATCAGAGCCGTCGAGCTGCAGCAGCGGGGAACGGAACGCTTGAACAAGACGCCGCCCCGACCCACCGAAGGCTTCAGGTATTGGCGCGACTCATCTCACATTTCGTTTATAAGGGACAAGGAACTTAGAATGGCCATCACACGGGATCTTGAAATCGTTGCGGCAGGGCACACCTGCCTGGACCTCATCCCCGCCTTCCTCATCGAAGGCAAGGTCGACAGGATGACCGACGTGCTCGTGCCCGGCAAAATGATCAACATGGGCAACTGCGTCGTCGTCGGAGGCGGGCCGGTCACCAATGCGGGCGTGTCCATCAGGCGGCTCGGCATCAAGACCGAGCTCATCGGCAAGATCGGCGACGACGACTTCGGCAAGCAGATACTGCAATGGTACGAGGAGCACGAAGGGCACTTCCAGGGAATCAAGACGGTGAAGGGTGAGTCCACCTCGTACACCATCGCCATCTGCATCCCAGGCGTCGATCGCTTCTATCTCCACCATTGCGGCGCCAACGACACCTTCGGCTACGACGACGTGGACTTCGACCTCGTCGGCCGCTCCAAGCTGATGCTCTTCGGTTATCCGCCATGGATGGCCAAGCTCTACGCGAACACCGGGAGCGAGCTGACGAAGATCCTGAAGAAGGCCAAGGAACTCGGAACCACGACGGCCCTGGACATGTCGTGGCCGCCCGTCGATTGCGACTGGCGCGCGATCCTCGAAGCCTGGGTCCCGCTGTCGGACATCATGGTCCCCAGCGCCGAGGAGCTCTTCTACTTCCTACACAAGGACGAGTTCCTGGAGAAGAAAGCCAGGCTCGGCCCCAAGGAGAGCCCGCTCGATCAGATCACCGTGGCGGAGATCGCCAGCCTGGGAGCCGACCTCCTGAAAATGGGCGCGGCCATCGCCATGGTCAAGTGCGGCCACCGGGGTCTTTACGTTCGCACCGCAGGCAAGGCGCGCCTCGAGAAGATGGGCGCCGCCGGCTGTTCCGACCTCGACAACTGGGCCGATCGCGAGCTCTGGTTCCCGGTCTACCAGGAGGAGAGCTTCGTTGGTGCGCTCGGTTCCGGCGATTCGGCGATCGCTGGATTCCTCTCGGCGTTCGTTCGGAACCATAGTCTCGAATCCTGCCTGAGATACGCCAACGCTGCCGGCAGCATGAACGTCACGGTCCCGGACGGTCTTACGTGGAACAAGGGATTTGACGACCTGACCCGGCGCATCGAGGCAGGGTGGAAGACGAAAGACCTCCAGATTGACGAGCCCGGCTGGAAGAAGGTAGGCCAGTTCTGGGTTGGGCCGGAAAACCGCGGTAAGTGGGAGTCGTAAGGAGACTGATCATGGCTAAAAAGAATAACCCGAATCAAGTGCGAGATACTTTCGTCGCCAAGAAGCTGGCGAAGATGAGTCTGGCGGAAAAGATCGGCCAGATGCTGACGTTCACCCGGCGCGGCGCGATGATAACCCCGAGCGCGGTCGAACAGATCACAAAGCTCGAATGCGGCGGCCTTTGTCTCGAGCCATACGCGGTCGAGACCTGCAAGAACCTTTACTGGGGCAATTCGCAGCTCGATAAGAACTTCAAAGCGCCCCCGGACTTCTTCACGATTGCAAAGACTTACTATATCGGCAAGGCTTTCGGCATCAGCATTACCCCGGCCGACTACACCAAGGACCTGAACCGCCTGCAGAAGATCGCGCTGGGCCGGCCCTCGGGCATTCCCCTGCACATGACCATCGATTTCGAAGGCGATTTCAAGAACGATTACATGGCCGGCGGCATCCGCCAGTTCCCTCCACCCATGGGCATGGCGGCCATCGGCGACCCGAAGGTCACTTACAAAATCGGACTCACCATCGCGAAGCAACTCGCCAATATCGGCGTGACCCAGATGTACTCGCCGGTCTGCGACGTGAACATCAATCCGAAGAACCCGGAGATCGGCGTCCGGTCCTTCAGCGACGATCCCGAGACCTGCGCGAAGCACGCCGTAGCGTTGCTCAAGGGCTTTCAGGATGGCGGGATCGCGGCCACGGCGAAGCACTTCCCCGGGCGCGGCGCCTCCGACACCGACGCCCACGACGTGCTCGAAGTCATCAAGGCCGACAAGCAGCGGATGTACGACGTGGAGCTGGTGCCCTTCAAAGCCGCCATCGCCGCGGGCGTTAAGGCCATCATGACCGGGCACTCCATCTACCCGGCGTTCGACGACAAGTTCCCCACCACCCTCTCGGAGAAGATCCTGACCGGGCTTCTCAGAGAGGAACTCGGCTTCGAGGGCGTGATCGTTTCGGACGCCATCGGCATGGCCGCCATCCTCAAGCAGTGGCCGCTGCCGCGCGCCTGCGCGCTGGCGATCAAGGCGGGCTGCGACACCATCCTCCTCAAGGCCGATGACGACTCGCGCGCGCAGTGCTTCTTCGGCATCAAGATGTCCGTCGAGAGCGGCGAGCTCTCCGAGGAGCGCGTTGACCAGGCCGTGACCCGCCTTCTGCGCATGAAGTACGACCAGGGCCTGTTCCAGACCGCGGGCAAGAAGGACCCCAAGAAGGCCCAGACCTACGCGACGAGCAAGCCGGTGATCGACCTTTCCTGGGACGTCGCCAAGAAGGCGCTCATCACCATGCGCGACAACAAGGTGCTGCCGCTCAAAGCCACGGGGAAGATGCTGGTGATCGAGCAACGCATCCCGTACGAGTTCTGCGGCAAGGACCCGTACATGCACCAGCACATGTTTGCCGAGAACATGGTCAACTACTCCACCAACCTGATCCTGGTGGACACGGACTTCGCCGCGACCGAGGACGAGGTCACGGAGTGCATGGAGCTGGCTAAGGGCGTGGATACCGTCGTCATGACCAACTACTACGCACGCATCGTCAAGACCGGCAATAACCGCCTGCTGATCAAGAAGCTCAAGGAGGCGGGCAAGAAGATTGTTGTTGTTACTAACTACCCGTACATCGAGGGCACCACCGCAGAGGCGGACGCCGTGATCTGCAACTTCAGCGGTACGCCGGATTCGATCAGGGCGGCGGTGGACGTTCTGTGGGGCAAGCTCAAGCCTTCGGCCAAAACGAAGCTGCCGATCAAGCTGGGCGTCCAGCAGGAATCCGCGGTGAAGAAACCCGTGAAGGCCAAGAACACCTTGGACCTTTCGTATTGCTAGTGTTGTGACCGCTCCCTCGCGGTCGGCTACAGAGCCGCGACCGCGAGGGAGCGGACCTTTGGGGGGAAAGCACATGCCGAAAACGAATACCGTGACGATGAGCGACATCTATACCATCGCGGGCCCGGAAATCCGGAAGCGTTACGTAGACAACAAGATGTCGGTGCACTTTCAGGGGATGTCGAAGACCCTTCAATTCCCCCACACGATCGCGCTCATGGGCGCGCCGACTTGCTCGGTCGGCATCTCGCCCGAGGGCCTCTACAACCGCCTGAACGACGCCGGCAGACTCATCCTGCTGAACCACAATGGCGTCCAGCTCGGTTCCGCGCCGTTCGTGCGGGTCGCCGACAAGACGTTCATGCTGACCACCAGGAACCCGCAAGCGGTGGAAGGGCCGGACGACGTACCGGCCCTCAAGAACTACTATCATCCTCCAGTAACCGAGAAGCAGACCAGTCTGTCTCTCGCGACGCCGCTGGCGGAGCTGACTTACAAGCTCGGCAAACTCACAGTCATCCGCCGCTTCATCTCGCCGTTCCTGTCGAGGACCGCGGACGCGCTGATGCCGATCGGCGTCGAGGAATTCGAAGTTACTAACACTTCGAACAAAGAGCAGCAGGTCACGCTGGTAATCCCGCGGCCGTCGCTGGTCAACCTGCAGGAAAAGGAACTGAAGCCGACGGACCAGGACACGGCCTACACCTGTTCGACGCCGGTGAAGGGCCAGGTGCACACGGCTTTTCGCTTGTCGGGCATGACGGGCGTCGTCATGGCCAGCCAGGAATGCGCGGACCGTATGATCCTGGCAGTGCCGGATACCGAGGGCGTTAGCGTCGACACGCATCCTTCTTTCTGCCTCAACCATCTCAAGCAGGATCTGCTGCTGAACGACGACGGCACGTTCTACGAGAAGCGCGCCATCATCCCGAAACAGGCCTACGGAGCCGCGATCAGCCTCACCTTCACGCTCGCCCCGAAGGCCAGCCGGAAGCTGCCGGTCGCCGTCGCGCTGGATTTCCCGAAGCAGAGCTACATCGACGGAAAGACCTTCGAACGCAAGTACGTCAAGGGTTTCAAGAACAAGGAAACCCGGGCGCTGGAGCTGGCCAGGATCGCGCTGGACAACTACCCTGCCTGGCTCGAGCGCACCACGGCGATCCACAATCGGATCTTCGACCACATCAGCAAGAGCGCGTCGTACAAAAAGGACAAAGCGGGCGCGCTGAGACTCACGCGCCTGATCCTCAACGAGTTCAGCTTTCCCTTGTCGAACGCCTGCATCTGGGTGGAGAAAAGCGGCAAGGACGTCGCGCGTTTCCTGGAGTGCTTCGACTACGCCTACATCGACCCATCGGACGTCGACTGGTACTCGATGGTGCTGCTCATGCTGTTCCCGGATGTGGAGCAGGAGCTGTGCCAGCGCTTCGTCGACTCGGTGCTGGCCGAGGACTCGACCAAGCGCTTCTACCACCTGCATGGCTCGTTCGTGGAGGCACGCCAGCATTTCAAGGCACACCCGGAGCAATACGAGGACGTCTCGCTCACGCAGATCTGGGATGACTTCAAGGTCAAGGGCAGCGTCGCGCACGATGTCGGCGCCATGCCGAAGGGCCATCCCCTGCGCG
This sequence comes from Bryobacterales bacterium, assembly GCA_963841635.1. Taxonomy (GTDB): domain Bacteria; phylum Acidobacteriota; class Terriglobia; order Bryobacterales; family Bryobacteraceae; genus DASWZN01. Next base: position 2,334,669 of record CAWJDO010000002.1, on the reverse strand, counting down.
GCACCAGCGACTATGCCTGGTACAACAACAACTATTGGGTCGATCTGTTTCCCAAGCTCGCCACACGCGTGCTGCGTAACATCAAGTTCCTTGGCGACACCGACTTCCTGAAGCGCAACTGGAAAACGCTCAAGTTCGGTTTCGATTTTCTCAAGACCTACGACATCGATGGCGATGGAATCCCCGAAGGCAACCCGCACGAGGTCAAGAACACGTTCGACAACCTAGTGCTCTTCGGTGCGGATGCGTACGACACCACTAACTACATGGCCTGCTGCGAGTCCATGAAGATCATGGCGCAGATGATGGGCGACGACGCGGCGCGCGAGCAATACCAGGCGGCCTTTGACCGCGCGAATGCGGTCTTCGAGAAGCTCTGGCGCGAGAAGAAGAACCGCAAGGGCGTCGAGCTGCAGTATTACGTGACCTGCTACGACACCGAGACCAAGAAGATGAACACGGACGTCTGGACCAACCAGTTCGACGCGCTGTGGGCCATGATCGCGATGGGCGAGGAGCCGTTCATCCCGGCCAAGCGGGCCAGGCAGGTCCTCAAGACCATCTACAAGGTGAACCGCACCACGATGGGATGGGCCATGACCCGGACCGAAGACGGCGAGCAGGTGGAATCGGAGCAGGGCCAGGACGTCTACACGACTTCTAACTACGTGTTCGCGCAGTTACTCGACTACTATGGCCTGGTCAAGGAGAGCAAGGAAGTCTACAAGGCCATGGATAAGGTCATCTTCGAACATGGCAATTCCCTGATCAGCCCGGACAACCTCAGGGCCGAGCTGGAGCAGGAACAGGGAGAAACCGTCAAGGGTCCGCATTACATCGTGGCGGCCTATCCCAGGCCGGGCGCGGTCCTGACGCAGTTAGTCATGCAGTTCATCAAAGAGACACAGGAGCGAACCGGCGTGACGAAGGTGGATACGCCGGCGCTGAGGTCTTTCACGAGTTCGATATTCGGCGAGGCGAGTTAGTCGCGCAGCACCGAACCGCGACCGTAAGGGAGCGGACGGGCTGGTGGTTGGTAACGAAAGGACGTCAGATGCGGCACACCCTCTTGCTTTGTTCTCTTGTCTGCGCGGCTGCGGCGGGGTACGCGCAGCCGTCGGGCGGGCCCTACGGTCCGATCGATCAGCGCTACGAGATCCCCAAGGCCGCGCACGTCTACTACGTCGCCCCCGACGGGAAGGCCGACGCCCCCGGCACGACGCTCGACCGAGCCGACCACGCTCGAGGCGGCGATCGAGCGCGTCGTCACCGGCGACGCCATCGTGATGCGCGGCGGCGTCTACCGCACCGGCGGCCTGGTCCTCAACCAGGGCATCACGCTGCAGCCCTACGCCGACGAACGCCCGATCCTCAAGGGCACCCAGGTGGCGACAAAGTGGGAGACGCTGCGCAACAACGTCTGGAGGACCTCGTGGACACGCCTCTTCCCGGCCGCGCCCCTAGGCTGGTGGCAGCGCGACCGCGAGGGCATGCGCACGCCGCTGCACCGGTTCAACAACGACATGGTGTTCGTGGACGGCGAACTGCTGAAGTCGGCGGGCTGGGAGGGCGAGCTCGACGCCCATTCCTTCTACATCGACTACCAGGACGGCTACGTCTACATCGGCATCGATCCCACGAACCGGCTGGTCGAGATCACCGCGTTCGACAGCGCGCTGGTGCGGACCAGCGGCGAGGCGCACGGCAAGACCAACGATCACAAAGGCCCGATCATCCGCGGGATCACGTTCACGCAGTACGCCTACCGCGCGCTCGAGGTCGAGGGCAAGAAGCAGCCTCACGCGCCGACGAGGAACCCACCGACGAGCCCGTCGGCCTGGCCGACCCGGCGACGTATCGGCAAGGAGGTCGATCGGCACGACGCTCGAGAACGTGACCATCACCTACTGCTCGCGCGTGGCCGGCTACTTCCGCGGGGACGGTCTCATCATCCGCAACTCGCTCATCAGCGACACCAGCACCGAAGGCATCTACGTCATCGGCTCATCCGACGTCCTGCTGGAGCGGAACATCTTCCGGCGAAACAACATCGAGCAGCTCACCGGCTACTACCCGGCCGCGGTCAAGATCTTCAACCAGACGCACCGCGTCACCTTCCGCGACAACCTGGTGATCGACCAGCCCTACTCGAACGGCGTCTGGTACGACGTCGGCAACCGCGACGGCGTCTTCGTGAACAACTGGATCGAGGGCGCGATCGACGGCTTCTTCTTCGAGATCTCGCAGGGCGCGATCGTGGCGGGCAATGTCTTCGTGCGCTGCGACAAGGGCGTCCGCGTGCTGAACTCCGCGAACGTGCACGTCTACAACAACACGTTCGTGGACACCCGTGCCTCCTTCGAGCGCAACGAGCGAAGCGCGACGGGCGACCACTTCGGCTGGCATCCCGCCACCGGCCCCGACGTGGACCAGCGCGAGGGCCACGTCTTCGTGAACAACCTGCTGGTGGCGAGCGACGCGTACCGCGAGGCCGCTGCTGCGGTTCGAGCAGCCGAAGGCGCTCTGCGCGAAGCTCCCGCGCCCGCAGGCGAAAGAGGTCGACGGCAACGTCTACGTGCGACCGGCCAGCCACGCTGCCGCTCATCGTGTGGAGCCCTGCCGCCACCGATAGCTGCACCACCCCGGTTGGATCGCTCGACGAGTTCCGCAAGCTGATGCCGGCGTTCGAGGCCAACGGACGCCAGATCGAAAAGACTCCGCGATCGATCTTCAAGGGCGCGGACCTCGGCCGCTACGAACTGCTCGAGGCGCTTCCGGCGGTCGAGCCGCTCCCCGACGACGTCCGCAAGCTGCTGGGCTGGACGAAAGAGCAGGCGGCGACGGTGGGCGCATATCCTTTCGGGCGCTGACGGCGGGACGTGCAGGCACACTACGGCGGTAGAGCAGATAGGGAAAGGGCTGCCCGTTGAAGGACGTAATCGGCAATGCGCGTGACCGGCGTGAGCCGGGACTGCAGGAACGTTCCTGTCTCCTCCCTTGCGAGAGGAGAATCGTCACTATGGCCGCCTTTGCGAACGTTGCACCACGTTGAGTCCGGAACTTTGATGCCACCATGGTTGGCGCCGGACGTGGCCCCGAAACGAGCTGCTAACTCGGCGAGCGAGCAGCCTTTTTTCGGCTTCAAAGTAGCATGGCGCGACCCAGGGCGCGGAGGGAGTGATCTGCAACCGGCTGATAAGGCGAGGAAGAAAGTGGAGCGATGGCTGTGAACGGCCGGTTCACTCGCTTCCGCCCGGCCCCCAGATACGGAACTCGCCGCCGCAGTGCAGAAGCGCGAGCATGTAGAGCATGCCGTCGTAGTAGCGCCACTCGCCCGAGGGAATGGGCATGTTCCACAGCGCTTCGACGAACACGCGAGCGCGCGGTTGAGTGGCCGCGAGGCTCGCCACAGCGTTCATCGCGGTCAACCCATCCGAGTGATCCACGCTCAGCGGGCGGCCGTCGAGCGTGAACTGGTTCCCGTAGTGGGCGCCCTGCGATTCGAAGAAAGCCTGTAGGTGGTCGCTAAGCTGCTGCTCGCGCGGGTCGGCGGCCCACCAAGCCCAATCGACGGACCAGTCCATCGCGGTGCGCCAGGAGTCGAACGAGAAATGGACCGACATCTTGTTAAACTTGGCCGCCCAGGGAGTGCCGTCGTAGTTGGCGTATTCGGGCGCGAGGCCGGTAGAGGGGTGCGCAGCCTTCTCGAAGAACGTGCGGCTCGCCGCAGCGGCCTGGGCCCAGAACGCGCGGTCGGCCGCGGGGCCCCACCTGGCCCAGAGTTCATAGAAGGCCGGCAGGTGGTAGGAGGGATCGGTATGGCCGCCATCATCGGTGTTGCGGGCATCCCCGAGGACGGGTGAGAAGCGGACCATTTTGTGGACGGCGTCGAAGAGCGGGCCGGAGGTTCTGGGGCCGGCCAGGGTGGGACCGGTGGCCACCGCACGATGCAGCATGTCGGTGAGCAGGCGATCGGCTTCGGCTTTGTAGTTGTAAATGCCGGCGCCGTTGCCCCAGCGCGCGGCCGCGAAGTAGAGCGAGGTGGCGAAGTACTCCTCGCCATCCGGCGCGGGCATTTCGTCGTTGGGCTTGCCGTCGGTCTTCACGGACCAGGCGAAGAAGCCCTTCGCGGGACCCCGCGAGTGGTACATGTAGGTGCGCGCCCAGTTCCACAGCGCGTCGAACTCGGGCTTCTTATCGAGCTGAACGGCGATCATCATGCCGTAGGAGAGACCCTCGGAGCGGACGTCATGATGCACCACGTCGAGGATGTAGGCGAGCGGGCCGTTGCCATTCGAGCCGGTCGCGTAATAGAGGCCCTGGGTGGACGGATCGCCGTGGAACAGTTGCCGGAATGCGGCGTCGATCCTGGCGCGCGATTCCTGCGCGGAGTGGCCCGCCTCGACGAAAAGATTGCGATAGGTGCCGGTAGCGAAGGCGCCGCGCGGCGGAGGCGGAGCAGCGGCCAGCAGGAACGTCAGCAGGAGAACGCCGACGGCGGATTCGGGAACGGCATGAAACATGGGGCTGAACTTTGAATTATAGTGCCGCTACGCAAGGCGCGTGAAGCGGGAGGGCGGGCCTCAGCCCCGCAGCGGTACTTCAGAGGGACTTGCGAAATTCAGTTCATCGCATCCGCGGCGAGACGTGAAGGGGCTGAAAAGCGGCGACAGGCACCGCTGTCCACGCGCGCTCGAGACCTGTCCGGTTGACCAGGCGGACGTGTCGCTTGGGACAGCGGAGCCAGCCATCGTTTTTCAGCGGAGTCTTCAATCCTACAGCATCACCAGACCCTGGCGGATGCCTGTCGCCACGGCCTCGGTGCGGCTTGCCGCGCCGAGCTTGCTCATGATGGACGACACGTGGAACTTCACGGTGTGCTCGGAGATCCCCAGCTTCCACGCGATCGCCTTGTTGGCATCGCCCTCGGCCAGCATGCGCAGCACCTCGATCTCGCGAGGCGTCAGCGGCTCCGTGCCGGGCTCGGCCACACCTCGCTGCGCGAGCGGCGCCGAGGCGTTCAACATGGGCTCCATCATCTGCGGCTCGATGGCGACGAGGCCCGCCGCCACGGCTTCAATGGCGGCCAGGATCTCGGCCTCGCCGGCCTGGCGCGCCACCACCGCTCGCACTCCCGAGCGCAGCGCCTCGCGAATCCACTCCGGCCGCACATCGTCCGTGAGCACCACAACTGGCGCGCTGGCCCACGGCTCCTCCTCGCCGGGTGGAGTTTCCGTGAGGACAACGTCGGCGTCCGCGGCGTTAACAACCACCGCCATACCGGAGTGCGAGCGCAGGATCGCCTCCAGACCTGCCTTCGCGATCGGCGATGTCGATGCGATGAAGACCCGGATCACGCGGCCTCCGCGACCATCCTCCGCGCCGGCAGCTTGACCGTCACCTGGCGCACGCGCTGCCGCTCGCCCCGCAGAAAGCTCAGCTCCAGCGCACGGCCCGCATTGTGGTCCAGCGCGTCCGACAAATCGTCGGGAGAGCGGAACTCGCGGCCGCCGGCGCCCACCAGCAGGTCCCCTGTCAGCAGCGACGCTCGCTCCGCCGCGCTGCCCGGCATCACTCGCAGCACGAGCAGGCCTTCGGGAATGGGCTGCACCACCACGCCGAGAGAAATGTCCGAAGGGCCGCGGCGCAGGAAGTCGGCCACCGTGTTGCTCGGCACCGCCAGCGCCAGCCCGCCCGCGATCATGGTATTGATACCGATCACGCGTCCGCTCGCATCCGCCAGCGGCCCGCCCGAGTTGCCAGGCAGAAGGCGGACATCAGCCTGCACCCAGCTTCGACGGCCGAGCCCGCCCAGCGGTCCCACCGCGTGCACCACTCCGGTGCTCAGAGCGCCGGTGAATCCCAGCGGGTTGCCCACTGCCATCACCAGCTCGCCGGGCCGCAGCGCATCGGAATCGCCGGCCATGGCCGCGGGGAGTCCCGCCGCGTCCACTTGCATGGTCGCCAGATCGCGCCTCTGGTCCAGCGACTTCAACTCCGCGGGCAGCTTCCGGCCGTCCCAGGTCTCGACCACGACGCGGTCGTCGCGCGCCACGTGCGCGTTGGTAACGATGAGCCCCTCCGCGCTCCAGATTACACCCGACCCGCTGCCGCCGCCGTGTATGTGGACCGTGGACCGCCGCAGCCGTTCCGCCACCTCACCGAAATCGGGGGTTGTCATTTGGTGTCCTCTCTTCGCGGCCGTTCGCCCGCCGTCGCCGCGACCGTAGCCGGCGCGCCGCCGCGGACCAGCGACAACTCGAGCCTCCGCCCCACCGCCTCGGTGCCGAGCGCGGCCTGCACGTCGTCGGTGTCCGCCACCGGCTTGCCGTCGATCGCGGTGATGATGTCGCCCACCAGCAGGCCCGCCCGATCCGCCGGCCCGCCGGGTTCAACGCTCAGCGCGATCAGGCCCCGCGTCTTGCCGCCGGAAAGAACCACGGGCTGCAGGCCCACACCGAGGTACCCGCGCGAGACGCGGCCCGTCGCCAGGAGTTGCTCCGCGATGCGTCCCACCGTCGAGAGGGGAATCGCAATGCCGGCGATGCGTGAGAGTCCGCCGGTCGCGATGCCGACCGCCCGCCCGTCCGCATTTACGACCGCGCCGCCGGAAGAGCCGGGGTAGAGCGAGGCGTCCAGCCGGATGAAGCGGTCGAGCATCCCACCGCGCCAGGTGCGCCAGGGCCCGGCCACCGCGCTCACCACGCCCATGGATGCGTTCACGCCGGTGTCGATTCCCCGCCCCACCACCAGCGCGATCTGTCCCGCGCGCAGTTCCTCGGCCGGCGCCGGCTCGATCGCCGTCACCTCGCCGCAGTCGGCCTTCAATACCGCCAGGTCGGTCCCCGCGTCGCGGCCCGCCAGCGTGGCGGCCACCGTGTTGCCGCCGGCCAGGGTAACCGTGATCTCCTCGTCGCGCCGCACGGTATGCTCGGCCGTGACGATCACGCCCGGCTTCCAGAGCACCCCGCTCGACGCCGTCCGCTGCCGTGCATTCACGGCCACCACCGCGCCGCCCGCCTTGGCCACGGCGCCGGCAATCGCATTCGAAAGATCCGTCAGTCCTTGTTCCATGTCTCCAGGATGCGCCCGTGCGCCTCGTGGCCACATCGGAAGATCGGCCAGGTCATCACCTGGAACAAAGCCCAGGACCTGGAACAAAGGCCAGGCGAACCGTGCCTTTCCGGCCGGCAAGTTCGAGTCATTAAAGTTGGTGCGGCGCGGCGGGCGGGGAATCTAAACACTAACCGAGATTCTTGTTCAAAGAGGGGCTTTCCAACCAGGAACGGCCCGGATACAGGTGTGTCGAAAGGGACGAAGTGGCTAAGGCGAAGATTCTGGTAGTGGATGACGAGCCCCAGGTACTGCTGGTGGTGGCGGGCATTCTCGACAGAGCGGGATACGAGACCACGACTGCGCCCGAGCCGCAACGGGCGCTAGAAATCGTAGCGGCGGCAGGAGGCTTCGATCTGATTCTGACCGACGTAGTTATGCCTGGGATGGGAGGGCCGGAACTGGCAAAACGGATCCGGCGTCTCTCCCCTTCGTCTTCCGTCATGCTCATGTCCGGCAGCATACCGGCCGGCCAACTGCCTCGCGGCATCCCCTTCCTCGGGAAGCCATTCTCATCGTCCGATTTGATGCGCGCCGTCGACAAAGCTCTGCGGAAGGCCCGCCAGCGCACGCCTCCCGTTCCTCCGCTTGCATTTTCCGCCGGGTGCAAGGGAGAATGAGATCATTGAGTGGCGAGCGGTAAGGGGCTTTTTATGGATATAGAGGGGCAGGGCGGAAACCCCGGTTCAGGCGCCGCGACGCGCAAAGACCTGGAACTCTACCTGCAGTCTCACAACAAACTTCTGGGGGCACTGCTGGAGTCGGCGGCCCAGGCCATTCTGAGCGTAGACCCTCACGGTCGCATTGTTCTTGCGAACGCCAGAATGGAAGAGATGTTTGGTTACACCCGCAGCGAGCTACTGGGCGAAACGGTTGAAAAGCTGCTGCCGCTGGGAGCCCGGGCGGGGCACGTGAACCACCGCGACGGGTACTTCGCCAGCCCGCGCGTCCGGCCCATGGGTACCGGCATGGAATTGGCCGGCCGGCGCAAGGACGGCGCTGAATTCCCGGTCGAGGTCAGCCTCAGCCACATCCAGACCGACGAGGGCCCGTTCGCCATCGCCTTCATCAGCGACATCACGCAGCGGAAGCATCTCGAAGATCAATTGCTCCACGCGCAGAAGATGGAAGCGGTCGGCCGCCTCGCCGGTGGGGTGGCGCACGACTTCAACAACATGCTGACGATCATCTCCGGCTACGACCGCATGCTGCTCGACGGCCTGTCGCTCCAGGATCCCTTGCGCGACTATGCCGAGGAGGTCGCCAAGGCTGCCGAGCGCGCCGGCGCCCTCACGGGCCAGTTGCTCGCTTTCAGCCGCCGCCAGGTGATGCGCCCGCGAGTGCTCGAAGCCAACGAGCTGCTTCGCGGCGCCGACCGGATGTTGCGCCGGCTGATCGGCGAAGACATCGCGCTGACCCTGAGTCTGGGCGCTGGTGTGGGCAATATCAAGGCCGATCCCGGACAGTTGGAGCAGATCATTTTCAACCTCGTGATCAACGCCCGCGACGCCATGCCCGATGGCGGCAAGCTGACCATCGAAACCGCGGTGGCCCACCTCGACGAAAACTACGCCCGAACGCATCTCGGCGTCCAGCCGGGCGACTACGTGCTGATCGCGGTCAGCGACACCGGGCACGGGATGGACGCCGAAACCAGGCGCCACATCTTCGAGCCGTTCTTCACGACCAAGGAGCAGGGCAAGGGAACCGGTCTCGGCCTCGCCACCGTCTACGGCACCGTGAAACAGAGCGGCGGCGATATTTGGGTTTACAGCGAGCCGGGTCGGGGATCGACCTTCAAGATCTATTTCCCCAGGGTCGACGAGGCCGCCAACTCGGGCGATTATGTCCAGGGCGCCGCTCCCCGGCAAGGTGTCGAGACCATCTTGCTGGTCGAGGACGAGAAGGGTGTGCGCGAACTGATCGCCGAGATGTTGAAGCGGCAAGGGTACCGGATTCTCAAAGCAGCCGACCCGGAAGAGGCCCTGGAAGTCAGCCGGCGGTACGAAGGCACGATCCATATGCTGCTGACCGACGTGATTATGCCGCATATGAGCGGCCGGCAGCTGGCCGCGCAACTGGTCCCGACGCGGCCCGGGATGAAGGTGCTGTACCTGTCCGGCTACACCGAGAACGCGATCGTCCACCATGGCGTTCTCGAAGCCGACGTGGAGTTTCTTGCCAAGCCGTTCAGCCACCACGCCCTGTCCGAGAAGGTTCGGGACGTTCTGGACCGGGACTAGAGCGCTCGCTGCCAGGTCCGCTCCCTCACGGTCGCGGCTCGGTGCCGGCACGGAACCGCGCGCGTCAGTAAGCGGCTGAAGCCCGCCCTCCAACAACATTTTGTGCATAATGAGTCCTATGGCTTGCGAGAAGTGCGGCGGCTCGGGCTGGCGGGTCATCGAGCGCGACGGGATCTCGGCCGCCGAGGCGTGCGATTGCACGACGACCGAAGCGCCCCGCGACCTGGAAGGCGGCGCGCGCATCCCGCCGCTGTACCGCAACGCCGCGCTCGAGAGCTTCATTCTTCCGGCGGAGCCGGGGCCGGCGCGAGCGCTCGAGGCAGTCATGCTGAAGGTCTCGGCCTACGCGCGGGAGTTCCCGTTCGTCCCCAAACCCGGCCTGCTGTTCATCGGTCCCACCGGCACCGGCAAGACGCACCTGGCCATCGCGGTGCTCCGCAGGCTGATGGCGCGTGGCTTCGAGGGCGCCTATTACGACTACATCAACCTGCTCGAGCGCGTCCGCTCGGGGTACGATTCCGACGCCGCGCCGGAGGACCGCCAAGCCTACCAGACCTGCCTGGACGTACCCGTGCTTCTGCTCGACGACCTGGGCTCGCACCGCGTGATCGGTTGGATCGAGGATACCGTGACGGCCATCGTCACCCACCGCTGCAATAACCAGAAGGCGCTCATCGCGACCACAAACCTGGTGGACCCGGACGCCGGCGACGACGTGGTGCGGCGCATCCCCGGGATGCCGCATCCCGAATATCGCACCACGCTGGCGGAGCGCATCGGCGAACGAGCGCGCTCGCGCCTGTTCGAGATGTGCGACGTGATCCGCATGCCGGCGGTGGGAGACTACCGGCTGAAGCGGAAGTAGCGGCGGCCGGCCGAATCGGAATGCCTCGCTTCGCCCTTGTATAATTGGCGGCGAGGGGTGTTCATGTCACAAGTCGCGGTTGTGCTGACCAACATTATTGGCTTCACGCGGGGCGGGGATCGCTTCGATGCGAATGCGGTGTGGCACTTCCTGCACCACTGCATGATGCCCGCGGCGGACATTCCAGGCGTGATGACGGTGGACGACTATCTTGCGATGGGGCGTGAGGTGGGACGGCGTGCGGCCTGGAATCTCCCGGGGACCTACGTGAAGGAGCGCGACAACGGAGACGTTCTGGTCTATTGGGAGGAGACGGCAGGTACGCCCGGGTTGTTTATGGTGGTGCAGCCTCTCGGTGACCGGGGCGAGATCAAGACACTTTTTTCGCCCCAGGATGGCAAGGCGTATTTCGATGCTCAACAGACGGAGGGCTTCCGAGTCCTGCACTAACCGAGGGAACGGCTCGTCCGCGCCGGCGCGGAGGCCGCAGGCACGGGCGCAGCAGCGCCCGCCTCGGCGGCACCTTGCACGCACTTACTCAAACAGGCTACGATAAAGCTTACCCCCCGGAGTATTCAGCCGTACTGAAACTTTTGCAGCAACTGGGTGCGAGGAGCCTCTGTCTGGCGATTCCGTATGCAGAAACAGCCTAAGAAAATACTGGCCGCGGTAGAGGACCTGTTCTTCACGGTGAAACTCGCCGACGCCGCCAAGCGCGCAGGCCTGCTGGTGGAATTCATCAAGAACGACAAGGAACTGCTGGAGAAGGCCAGGGTTGAGAAACCCTCCCTGATCATCTTCGATCTGAACTTCGCCGCCATGCAGCCGCTGAAGGTCATCTCGAAGCTGAAGGCCACGGCGGAGCTCAAATCGATCAGCCTGATCGGCTACCTGTCGCACGTGCAGGGGGAATTGAAGATGAAGGCGCACGAAACCGGCTGCGACATGGTGCTGGCCCGTTCGGCGCTGTCGCAGAACCTGCCTCTCATTTTGAAGAGGCACGCCGGGACGCCTTAGGACGGGCGGGTCTGGAGACGCGCTGCAGGCGTGGACGCCTGCCCCACGTGGCTTTACGAAAACGCCGCTAATTGCTCCAGCTTGTGCCGGGCCGCTGCGCTGTCGATCGATTCGGCCGCAACCTTCATTCCCTCGGCTAAGCTCGTCGCGCGCCCGGCTACCACCAGGGCTGCCGCGGCGTTCACCAGCACCACGTCGCGTTTGGGACCGCGCGCGCCGGCCAGGATCGAACGCGCAATCTCGCAGTTCTCGTCCGGATCGCCTCCCTGCAACTCTTCAAGCGGGGCTGGAGCGACGCCGAAATCCTCAGGCGTGAGCGTGCGCCGGGTCACCTGCCCTTTCGCGATTTCGTAGGCGAGCGTCGGCCCGGTGATGGTGATCTCGTCCAGGCCGTCCGAGCCGTGGACCACGAACCCGCGCTCCAGTCCGAGCGCCGCCAGCGCGTCCGCGATGAGACGCGCGGCGTCTTCCGACGGCGCGCCCGCCAGTTGCGCCGTCGCGCCCGCAGGGTTAGTCAGGGGGCCGAGCAGGTTGAAAATCGTGCGCATCTTCAGTTCGAGGCGCGCCGCATGCGCGTGCTTCGTGGCGGGATGAAACGCCGGCGCGAAAAGGAATCCGATGCCGACCTCGCGGATGGCGCGCGCGGCCTGGTCCGCCTCCACCGCAACACGGACGCCCAGCCGCTCGAGCACGTCGGCGCTGCCGCAACGGCTCGAAATGGAGCGGTTGCCGTGCTTGGCAACGCGGACTCCGGCGCCGGCCACCACGAACGCCGCGATGGTCGAGATGTTGAACGTGCCGCGCGCGTCGCCGCCCGTGCCGCAGGTATCGAGAAGCGGCCCGCCCTCGAGATCGGCCGGCACGTGGCTGGCGTGTGCGCGCATGGCGCGGGCGAAGCCGATGAGCTCGTCCGCGGTCTCGCCCTTCATGCGCAGCGCGACCAGGAATGCGGCAATCTGCGGCGTGGACGCGCGCCCGCCAAGAATGACTTCCATGGCTTCCTCGGCGGCCGCGGCGTCCAGGTCCTCGCGCCTGACTGCACGGTGAAGGTACGGGATAAGTGACATGTTATAGTCGGAAATGGTTGGCGGCCGGCGGCTAGCGCGGCTGTCGGCTGATCGCCCATCCTAACATAAGCGCCATGAAAATCCACGAATACCAGGCCAAGGCCATTCTCGCGCAGTACGGCGTGCCGGTGCCGCGCGGAGAGGTAGCCCGCACACCGGACGAGGCCGACGCGGCGGCGAAGAAGATCGGCGGAACGGCCGTCGTCAAGGCGCAGATTCACGCCGGCGGACGCGGAAAAGGCGGCGGCGTGAAGATCGCCAAGGACAATACGGACGCGGCCGAGATAGCCCGCAAGATGCTGGGCATGCGCCTGGTGACGCATCAGACCGGGCCCGAGGGGCGCGTCGTCCACCGCGTCCTGATCGAGGAGACGCTGCCCATCGAGCGCGAACTCTACCTCGGCATCGTGCTCGACCGCAACGTGGGCAAACCGGTGTTCATGGCGTCGGCCGCGGGCGGCGTCGAGATAGAGGAGGTCGCGGCGCAGCATCCCGAGGCGATACTCAAGGAACCGATGGAGCCCGGCTTCGGGCTGGCGCCGTTCCAGGCCCGCAAGCTGGCCTTCGGCATTGGGATTCCGGCGGCAAGCGCCGGCGCCGCCGCGGCGGCCATGATGGCCCTGGCCCGCGCCTGCGAGGCCATCGACGCCTCTCTCGCCGAGATCAATCCTTTCATCCTCACGCGCCAGGGGAAGGTCTACGCGCTGGACGCCAAGATCAACCTGGACGACAACGCGCTCTACCGCCACAAAGACCTGCTCGAGTTGCGCGACCTCAACGAGGAAGATCCGCTCGAAGTGGACGCCTCGCGCTTCGGCCTGAACTACATCAAGCTCGATGGCACGGTCGGCTGCATGGTGAACGGCGCGGGACTGGCTATGGCGACCATGGACATTATCAAGTACGCGGGCGGCAGTCCGGCGAATTTCCTGGACGTCGGGGGCGGGGCCAGCGCGGACCAGATCAAGAACGCTTTCCGCATCCTGCTCTCGGACCACAGCGTGCGCGCCGTGCTGATCAACATCTTCGGCGGCATCCTGCGCTGCGACACGCTGGCCACGGGCGTGGTAGCCGCGGCGCTCGAGTTGAAGATCCGCGTTCCGGTGGTAGTTCGCATGGAGGGCACCAACGTGGAGGCGGGCCGCCGGATCCTGACGGATTCCGGGCTCGATTTCACGGTGGCGCAGGGCATGAAGGACGCCGCGGAGAAAGTGGTGAGGCTGGCCCAATGAGCATTCTCGTAGATCGCAACACGCGCCTGATCTTCCAGGGCTTCACCGGACGGGAGGCGACTTTCCACGCCGAGCAGTGCATCGCTTACGGGACCAACGTCGTGGGCGGCGTAGTGCCGGGCAAGGGCGGCCAGACGCATCTGGATCGCCCGGTGTTCGACACGGTGCGCGACGCCGTGGCCGCGACGGGCGCCAATGCCTCGGTGATCTTCGTGCCGCCGGCGGTCGCGTCGGACACCATCATGGAGGCCGCCGACGCGGGGCTCGCGCTGGTGGTGTGCATCACGGAAGGAATTCCGACGCTGGATATGGTGCGCGTGTGGCAGTACCTGAAAGAGCGCGCGACGCGCCTGATCGGGCCCAACTGCCCCGGCATCATTTCGCCCGGCAAGTGCAAAGCCGGCATCATGCCGGGCCACATACACAAGGAAGGGCACGTGGGCGTGGTGTCGCGCTCGGGCACGCTGACGTACGAGGCGGTGGATCAGCTCACGCGGCGCGGCATCGGCCAATCGACCTGCATCGGGATCGGCGGCGATCCGATCATCGGCACCAATTTCATCGATGCCATCCAGTTGTTCAACCAGGACGAGGACACGCACGCCATCGTGATGATCGGTGAAATCGGCGGCAACGCGGAGGAGACAGCGGCGGCCTACATCCGCGAGCACGTGAAGAAGCCGGTGGTCGGATTCATCGCGGGCCAGACGGCGCCGCCCGGCCGGCGGATGGGCCACGCGGGCGCAATCATCTCCGGTGGATCGGGCAAGGCCTCGGACAAGATCAAGGCGCTTGAAGCCGCCGGCGTCCGCGTCTGCGCTTCGCCCGCCGACATTGGAGAAAAGGTCGAATCCCTGTTATGAGTCAAGTCGAACGAACGCTCGCTATCATCAAGCCGGACGCCGTCTCGCGGAGCGTCGCCGGCGAGATCCTGTCCCTGATCGAACAGAATGGATTCCGCGTCCGCGGGATGAAGATGCTGCGGCTCAGCCGCGCGGCGGCCGAGGGATTTTACGCCGTGCACCGGGGCAAGCCGTTTTTCGCGGGCCTGGTCGAGTTTATGACCGAAGGGCCGGTGATCGCGATGGCGCTCGAGCGCGAGGACGCCATCGCGAAGTGGCGCGAGGTGATGGGCGCCACGAATCCGGCCAATGCAGCCGAAGGCACCATCCGGCGGCGGTTCGGAACCGCGGTTGATCGCAACTGCACGCATGGATCGGACGCACCCGAGACCGCGCGGGCGGAGATCGCGTGGTTCTTCGCGGAAACGGAAATGCTGTAAGGGCTCGTCGCTCGTCGCCCGTCGCCCGTCGCAAAATCTGGCGAGTCGTGGCGCTTCGCGACACTACGGCACTCGGCTGATGGCGTAGCGCACCAACTGCTGGCCATCGTTCTCGAACTCGCACTCGAACTGCAGGCCGAGCTTCTGCATGATGCGGATGGACGACGTGTTCGCGGGCATCGCGATCGAGACGATGCGGTCCAGTTGCACGCGTTCCACGGCGTCCTTCAAGGCGACGCGCGCGGCTTCGGTGGCCAGGCCGCGGCCCCAGCAGCGGCGCGCGAGCCACCAGCCGATCTCAGGGTCCGGATAGTAGCGCCACGTGCCTACTCCGCAGAAGCCGATCAGCTCCAGGGACGGCTTTTCGAGGAGTTTCCAGCGGCAGAAGGCGCGGTCGGCGTAAAGATCCACCTGGCGGTCGACGAAGAGGCGGATCCGATCGTCGCTCCAGGGTGTGCCGCCGGTGATGTAGCGCATTACTTCGGGGTCGGTCGCGATCGGGCGGAGAGCCGTCCAGTCGGCGCTCTGCCAGGTGTCAAGGACGAGGCGGTCGGTTTCGAAAATCATGAAAGAAAACCTTGGCCACGAATGAACACGAATGAACACGAATAAGAAGGCGTCCTGGTTTTTTTATTCGTGTCCATTCGTGTTCATTCGTGGCCAGTCGTCTTTCAGTATTCCACGCCCATCAGGAATAGCCCTCGGGCCGGGACCGTGGGGCCGGCCTTCACGGTCACACCGGGCGCGAGGAGCGCGCACACGCCTTGGTTGTCCAGGTTGCCCTTGCCGACTTCCAGCAACGTGCCCACGATGTTGCGAACCATGTGTTTCAGGAAGCCGCTGCCGCGCACGCGGTAGATCAGGCGCTGGCCCGAGAGTTCCAGGGTCGAGGAGAAAACCGTGCGGACTTTGGAGGCACCTTCCTCGTCACGGTCGTCGGCGGCCGCGAAGGCCGAGAAATCGTGGTCGCCTTCGAGCACTCTCGCTGCTTCGATCATCCTGTCCAGATCGAGCGGGTAAGGGTGGTGCAGAACGTAGAGGCGCTCGAAAGGCGCACAGATCTCGCCGCGCCAGATGCGGTATTCGTAGGTCTTCGCGCGAGCCTGGAAGCGGGGGTGGAAGTCCGGCGCGGCATCCTCGACGCTGAGGACGCGAATCGACCGCGGCAGCAGGCGGTTCATGGCCCGCTTCAGGTTCTCGGCCGGGATGGGATTGGCGATCGAGAACGCTGCCACCTGCGCCAGCGCGTGGACGCCGGCGTCCGTGCGCCCCGAGGCTTCGACCCGGACGAACGCGCCTTCGATCTCGGAGACCACGGCCTCCAGCGTCGCTTGGACCGTGGGCAGATCGGGCTGCACCTGCCAGCCGTGAAAGTCCGTGCCGTCGTAGGCCAGCGCGATCCGGATCCGGCGCATCAGGGGGCAACAGGACGGGAGCCGGGCTTGGTCAGGGGGATGTCCTGCTGGCAGAGCGGGCAGTTGTCCGGCGGGTAGGTCACCACGTTCAGGATGGCGAGGGACACGCGCGGGACGCCCACATCGGCCCCGCCGCCGCTGCGGTCGATGATGGACCCCGCCGCGATGACGTTAGCGCCTGCCGCTCGCAGCGTCTCGACCACGTCACGGGTGCTGCCGCCCGTGGTCACCACGTCTTCGACGACCACGGCCGTCTCGCCCGGGTCGACATGGAAGCCGCGGCGCAGGATCATCTTGCCGGTGGCGGGATCGCGCTCCGTGAAGATGTGCCGCACGCCGAGCGCGCGCGCCACCTCATGGCCAATGATGACGCCGCCGAGGGCCGGCGACACCACGACATGGACTCCGGCGACGCCCAATCCGCGCAAGGCAGCGGCCAGCCCGGCGCCCAACTCCTGGGCATGGTCGGGATGCTGGAGCACGATAGCGCACTGGAGGTATTCGTGGCTGTGCAGGCCGCTGGTAAGCCGGAAGTGGCCACGCAGGTACGCGCCCGTCTCCTGAAAGAGATTGAACACCGGTTCGGATTTCAAGTTCACATGGCTACTATACGCGAGGCGGGCTGTGGAAAGCCACCGGGCCGCCTTCGGCGGCCGCTCGTCGCTCGTCGCTCGTCGCTCGTCGCTCGTCGGGCGGTTGCGCGGGAGTCGTGGCGCTTCGCGGGCGCAGCGCGCCCGTCGCTCGTTGGTCCTTTGCGGGACTCGGGGCGCTTCGCGGGCGCGGCGCGCCTCGGCGGACCCTTGTCGACGGGCGACGGGCGACGACAGCAGTCTCGGAATTGAAAAAGTGAGTTCCCGCTAAGACCTTGACGCCGCTGGGGCGACCGAGGGGACGTTCGCACAGCGCCACCACTCCAATCTTCGCGTTCATTGTTTTGGCTTGTTTT
Source organism: Bryobacterales bacterium (assembly GCA_963841635.1). Classification (GTDB taxonomy): domain Bacteria; phylum Acidobacteriota; class Terriglobia; order Bryobacterales; family Bryobacteraceae; genus DASWZN01. The sequence continues at coordinate 2,317,489 of CAWJDO010000002.1, read as the reverse complement.
ATCCTATTTCTTGTTGTATGATTACAGCAAGATGGAGATCAGCCCCAAGGGCCAGCAGGCCTCCCGGCTCCGCCAGCGCAAGTTCGAACTCCTCCGCAAATTCCAACTCCCGGCTGAACTGCTGCCCGGCTCCTTGTCCGTCAGCCACACCCGTTGCGGTAAGCCAACCTGCCACTGCGCCTCCGGCGGCCCCGGGCACCCGGCTTGGTCGTTGACCTTCATGGTCCAGGGCAAGAAACGGGTGGAACGCATCCCCAAGGAGTGGGTCGACCAGGTGCGCCGCCGCGTGGAGGCCGGCCGCGAGTTTCAGGAGGCCCTCAAGGAAGTGCTGGCGGCCAACGCCGAACTGCTGGTGCTATGGCGGAAACAGCAACCCCGGTGAGCGAACCCAGCGCGCTGAAGATCCTGCACTACGCTTCCTATTGTTTGGGCCTGAAGTCCTATTTCCAGCACCCCGGCGATGGCCGGATTCGACCGCGCATTCCGGCGCCCGCCTTGGTCTGGTCGCTGCTCATCGCGCATCTGTTGCGCGCCTGGAGTTTCTTGCGCGTGGAATGGCTGGTGCATTCCCCGGCCCGTCCCGGCCTGGGTGTCGGAACGGCCTTTGGCGATGACGCCCTGGCCTATTTCACCGAGCGTCTCGATCCGGAATCCACGCGCGCCGCGCTCAGCTCGGCGATCCACCAAGCCAAGCGCAACAAGGTTTTCGAGTGTACTCGTTTGATCGGACTGGCTCTGGACGGCACCGGCGCCGGGTATACCCAGAAGGAACCTTGCCCGCTATGTCATCCCGTCAAGGACGGTCAAGGGACCTTGCATGGCCACTTGCACCACTTCGCCCTGCTCACCGTGGTCGGCACGGGTATCACCCTTCCCCTGGATGTAGAACCCTACGGGGCCGGAGACAGCGAGTACGCCGCCGGGCAGCGCCTGCTCCAGCGAGCCACGGCCCGCATCGGCAGACGCTTCGCCCAGTATGTCGTCGCCGACGGAGAGTTCGCCACGGCCCCTTTTCTCCACACTGCCGGCCAGCTCGGCCTGCGGGTGGTGGCGCGACTGAAGGGCAATCTTCCCGAACTGTCTCAAGCCGCGGCGCGGCTCTTCGACGGCCAACCTCCGCACTCGGTCTCTTTTTACGGGGCCGACCGCGTGGAACTCTGGGATGCCGACGACTTTCCGCCCTGGGCCACCCTGGGGTGGGAACAGGTGCGCGTGTTGCGCTATCGGCAGTACAAACCGGATGGAACCGTGATCCAGGCCGAGTGGCTCACCGACTTTCCGCGCCGGCAGGTGGGAAGCTTCAACCTGTTCCGCCTGGCCAAGAACCGTTGGGAGATCGAAAACCAGGGCTTCAACGACGGCAAGAATCGTTACGGCATGGAGCACATCTGCCATCACGATCCCAACAGCATGTTGCTGAACTGGCTGCTGATTGCCCTGGCCCTGGTCATCGAACGGCTGTACCGGCTGTGTTACCTGCACCGCGGCGCGCATCCTGTTCGCAGCGCCATCGACCTAGCCAGCCTGCTATGGCTGAACCTCCGCCTCCCATGCACCCAAAACACCAGCTAATCCACGCTCCGCGCGGACCGCCTGCCGCGCGCTCGAAACCGACCGATCTTTGACAACCTCACCTGCCTAGCGGCACCACCTCAGGCTGCGCCGTCTCCTTTCACGCTGCCTGCGCCATCGCTCCCACGCGAAAATCAGTCCAGCCGACCGCGCCTACCTCTGAGCCCGACCAATTCCGAGACTGCTGGGGCGACGAGCGGCGCGCGCCCAGCGCGCGGTAACATTGGAGATTCCGGGAACACACAGGGGTCCGGCCCCGTATTCATACGCTTGAGGGCCTCGAGGAAGGCCGATCACCAGGAGTCTATTCGACAATGGGACGCTTAAAATCCGCAGTCGCCGTTCTTTGTGCTGTCCTGATGCTGGTGCCGATGGCGCAAGCCCAGCAGATTCAGTATGTTCAGAACCCGGAGGGCGGCTTCCTCTCGGGCTTCACACGGATCTATGTGCCGAAGAATGTGCTGCCGATCGACGTGTCCAACTCGGGCCGGCTCGAGTCGCTGCTGCGCGCCGGCAACATCTACCTCTCCCTCCAGGACACCATCGCTCTGGCGCTGGAGAATAATCTGGACATACACATTCAGCGCTACGGCAGGTCCGAGGCCGAGGCCAACCTGCTGCGCGCCAAGGCCGGCGGCTTGCTGCGCGGCCTTCCGAACCAGGTTCAGACTGCCACCACCGCCGCGCTGTCGCAGATCACCGGCGGCGGCGCCTTCGGCACGGCGGGAAACAGCGGCGGCACGGGCAGCGCCAGCGCGGGCGGAACGATCATCACCGCGACCGGAACGGCCATCCCCAACCTCGATCCCTCCGCCTACATGGTGGGATATTGGGCGCATAGCTCCAACCCGCAGACCAACGCCTTCACCACCGGCACGACGAACCTGGTCCTACGCAATGACGTGTACGCCACCGGATTCCAGGAGGGCTTCCTGACGGGCACGAACGTGAACGTCAACTGGCAGCAGAGCACCACCAAGGCCAACGCAACCACGATCGACTTCAACCCTTCCACCTCCGGGAGTCTCAACCTGCAGGTGACGCAGCACCTGTTGCAGGGATTCGGACTGGCGGTGAATAACCGGAACATCCGGATCGCCAAGAACAACATGAAGGCGAACGATCTGCTTTTCAAACAGCAGGTGATGACGACGGTCTCGCAGGTGGTCGCGGCCTACTGGGATCTGGTCAGCTTCAACGAAGGCGTTAAGGTGAAACAGCAGGCCCTGGAACTCTCCCAGCGGCTTTACTCGGACAACAAGAAGCAGGTGGAGATCGGCACGCTGGCGCCCATCGAGATCGTGCGGGCTCAGGCCGAGGTGGCGTCGCGCCAGCAGGATCTGGTGAACGCGCAGACGCAGGTGCTGCAGCAGGAGACGGCGCTGAAGAACGCTCTCAGCAGGAACGGGCTGATGAGCCCCACTGTGGCCGAGGCGCACATCATTCCCACCGACGTCATCACGGTGCCCGACACCGAGCCGGTCGTTCCGACACAGGACCTGATCGCCAAGGCTCTGGCCAACCGCCCCGAGGTGCCGCAGTCGAAGCTCAACATCGAGAGCACCCGAATCGGGCTGAAGGGCGACCGCAGCCAGATGTTGCCCGCCCTCGACCTCATTGGCAATTTGACCAACAACGGCCTGGCCGGTCAGGTCAACCCGCTCAATCCTTCCTACGGGCCCGGCTGCGGGACCTCCGCGTTTGGCTGCGCGACCCCGATCCAGTACTACATCGGCGGGCCCGCCAGCGTACTCAAGCAGGAATTCGCGCGCAACTTCCCGAGCTACTCTCTGCAGGCGCAGCTCAGCATTCCGCTCCGCAACCGCTCCGCCCAGGCCGACTACATCCTGGACGCTCTCACCCTGAGGACGCAGGAACTCCAGCACCAGCGCCTGGTCAACAGCATCGGGGTCGATGTGCGCAACGCGCTGATCGCGGTGCAGCAGGCGGGCGCCTCGTACCACGCCGCCGTTCAGGCACGCTTGCTACAGGAACAGACGCTGGACGCGGAGAACAAGAAGTACACGCTGGGCGCATCCACCATCTTCCTGGTTATCCAGGCCCAGCGCGATCTGGCGCAGGCGCGGTCCAACGAAGTGACGGCCATCAGCGCCTATGCCAAGGCGAAGGTACAGCTCGACAACGCCCTGGGCACCGTGTTCGACACCTATCAAATCTCGGTCGATGAGGCCGTGAACGGCCGCGTGTCCCGTGCGCCCACACCGTTGCCGCCGGCAAAATAATGAGATCTACTATCTGGGCGGTCGCCTTTGTGGCGCTCGTCCCCTGTCTCGTTGCCGCCCAGGACTCGCCGAAGTTTCGGGCGTGCAACGCGAAGGCTGCGGCGCAGCCCGAGTTGAACGCGTGCGCCGCGGACGAGGCAAAGCGGGTCGACGCCGAACTGAACCGGGTCTATCGCGAGCTGCTGTCGAAGGACACCGACGACGCGGCAGCGACCGAGAAGATCAAGAAAGCGCAGCGGGCCTGGGTGGCGTATCGCGACGCCTACGTCGAGGCGATGTTCCCTGCGGAGGACAAGCAGGCCGAGTACGGGTCCATGTACCCGATGGAAGTGGACCAGCTCCTCGCCACGCTGACGCGCCGGCAGATTGACGCGCTGAAGGACTTGATCCAGGGGCGATGAATCCCGAATCCCGGCTCCAGATCGGCTTGCTCCTCTACCCCAAGCTGACCCAGCTTGACCTCACCGGCCCGCTCGAGGTCTTCTGGCGCATGTCCAACGCGCAGGTGCACCTGTTGTGGAAGACGAGGGATCCGGTAACCAGCGACCGCGGCCTCACTCTGTGCCCCACCATGACGCTGGAGGAATGCCCTGCCCTGGACGTGGTCGTGGTGCCGGGCGGCGCAGGCCAAGTGGCGCTGATGGACGACGCCGAGGTTCTGGGCTTTCTGGTGAAGCAGGCGGCCACGGCGCGCTACGTCGCCTCGGTCTGCACGGGCTCGCTGGTGCTCGGAGCGGCCGGATTGCTGAAAGGGCGCCGCGCCACGTGCCATTGGATGGCGCTCGACCAGTTGGCGCTGCTGGGCGCGACGCCGGTGGCCGAGCGCGTCGTCATCGACGGACCGATCGTCACCGGGGGCGGAGTCACCGCCGGGATCGACTTCGGTCTCGCGCTCGTCGCGAACCTTCGTGGAATCGCGGAGGCCGAGCGAATCGAGCTCGAGATCGAATATAGTCCCCAGCCGCCATTCCACACCGGCTCGCCCGAGTCAGCGGGGACGGAACTGGTGGCTGCCGTCCGGAAGCGCTACGGGCCGTTCCTGGACGCGAGGCGCGAAGCCACCCTGCGCGCCAAGGCTAGGCTCGAGGGGCCTGGGCTACCTCCAAACTGACTTCTGCGCCCCCTTTTTGCATGGCAAGGCGGCAGAGGGTGCAATTCTGGCGGGACGGCTCGTCGGCGCGCTCGCGGCAAATGCTTCGGTTTTCCTTTCATCTTGTGTGATTTACCGCTTTGGAACGGAGATTGCATGCTTTTCATGCGTGATGTCACCGAAGCAAAGGCTCAGGGAACCGTGCTTTAGACCCCGGTTATCCCACCAAGACGCATCAGCATCACGGAGTCAGCGCAGAGTCCCGCCTGGCAACCCCGCACACACGTCTCTGAGGCCTTTAGCCTTTTGAGGAGAGCCACGCGCCCCGCAACCGCGTCAGGCGCGTGTCTCCCCGAGAGGTTACGGCGATCCGGTCCCCCTCAAGATTGACCCACGAACCTGGACGGAGGCGGGTCTGGAGACCCGCTGCAGGACTGGAGTCCTGCCCCACGGGGCGGCCCCCGCTTTGCTATATTCAGAGCAACTGGGCGAGCGGTTGGTCGCCAGGTTCTTAATCACAGCAACAGCAACACAACGCAAGGAGGAACTACGTGAGTTCAACCAAGCACTCTGGTTTCTCGCGGCGAGGCTTCATGCGCGGAGTTGGGCTAGGCGGCGGCGCTCTGGGGACGGGCCTGCTGGAAGGCGCTGCCGAAGCCCAGCAGACCGCAACTAAGTTGGCCGGGCCCGGGGCGGTGCCCATCACGCTTCAGGTTAACGGGAAGCCGTACCAGCTCACGGTGGAGCCGCGCGTCACGCTGCTCGACGTTCTGCGCGACCGGCTCGACCTGACCGGCGCGAAGAAGGTGTGCGACCGCGGCGCCTGCGGTTCCTGCACAGTAATGGTGGCGGGCAAGGCGGTCTATAGCTGCAACCTGCTCGCGATCGAGGCGCAGGGCAAGGACATCCAGACCATCGAGAGCCTCACCGCCGAAGGCAAGCGGGACCCGATCATCGCGGCCTTCGTCGATAACGACGCGCAGCAATGCGGCTTCTGCACTCCGGGCTTCGTGATGGCTACCAAGGCCTTCCTGGCCGAGCACCCGCACCCCTCCGAGGAACAGATCAAGGAGGGTCTGGGCGGCAACATCTGCCGCTGCGGCACTTACGTCGGAATGCGCAAGGCCGTGAAGCAAGCCGCCGGACAAGGAGGCTCCCATGCCTGATGCACCGGATTACAGCTGGCCCGCTCCCGAGAAGCGGCGCGTCATCGGAAAGCGGCAGAGCCGCCTGGATGGCGCGGCCAAAGCGTCCGGCCACGCGAAGTACTCGCACGATCTGAACCGGCCCGGCATGCTGTACGGAGTCATTCTCACCTGCCCGCACGCCCACGCGCGGCTCACCACGCTCGACACCAGCGCCGCCGAGAAGTCCAAGGGCGTCGCCTCGATCGAGCTCATGGCGAAACCAGGCGAGGAAATACAGTACGCCGGTTACGAAGTGGTCGCGGTCGCCGCCGAGAGCGAGGACCAAGCGCGCGACGCCATCCGCAAGATCAAGGCGGAGTACGAGGTGTTGCCGCACTTCGTCAACGAGGCCGATCTGAAGAGCGCCGGCACCAACGCCAAGCCTTCCGGCGAGCAGACCGCGGGCGATCCCGACCAGGCATTCAAGGACGCCGACGCGACCTCCGAGGGCACTTACGGCGTCCCGATCATCAATCACTCCTGCCTGGAAGCTCACGGCCAGGTCATCGAGTGGAAGGGCGACGCCCTACATTACTGGCCATCCACCCAAGGCGTCTCCGTGGTGGGCGGCGACCTCGCCAAGATGCTGTCCTTCCCCGCCACGGGCGTCCACACCCACATGGACTATATCGGAGGCGGATTCGGCAGCAAGTTCTCGCCGGACCGCTGGGGGCCCGCCTGCGCCAACCTCTCGAAGAAAGCCGGCGGCCGGCCCGTGAAGCTGTTCCTGGACCGCGCTACCGAGCTCATCATTGCCGGCAACCGCCCCTCCTACTTCGCCAAGATCAAGCTGGGCGCCAAGAAGGACGGGACGCTGACCGTCTGGCAATCCGAATCCTGGGGCACCGGAGGCTTCGGAGGCGTCACGATGCCACCGCTGCCCTATGTCTATCGGAACGTGCCCAACCGGCGTCTGACTCACACGTCCGTCTCGACCAACAGCGCTCAGCAGAAGGCCTGGCGCGCTCCCAACAATCCGCAGGCTTCCTACCTGACCTGCTGCGCCATGGAGGACATGGCAGCGAAGCTCAACATGGACCCGGTGGAGTTCTTCACCAAGAACGCCAACTACACTAATACGCCGGAAGTTTACAGCGGCCAGTTGGCCAAGGCCGCCGAGCTGGCGGACTGGAAGAGGAACTGGCATCCGCGCGGGCAGTCCGGCAGCGGCACGGTGAAACGCGGAATGGGCCTGGGAGTCTGCACATGGTGGGGCCTCGGCCATGCAAGCAACTGCCGCACCATCATCCATCCCGATGGATCGGTGGCGGTGGAGCTGGGCAGCCAGGACTTGGGAACCGGTACGCGCACCGTGATCGCCATGGTGGCCGCCGAGACGCTGGGGCTTCCGGTACGCGCCATCACGGTGAACATCGGCGACAACAAGTATCCGGAGTCGGGCCCTTCGGGCGGCTCGACCACGGTGGGCGGCGTCTCCGCCTCCACTCGCAAGTCCACCACGAATGCATTGCTGAAGCTGTACGAAGTGGCCGGGCCCGCCTTGGGAACGACGGCCGATCAGCTCGAGGCCGTGGACGGCAAGATTCAGGTGAAAGGCACGCCCGCCAAGAGCCTGACCTGGGCGGCGGCCTGCCGCAAGCTCGGCACGAAGACCATCACCGAGATGGGCGTGAACAACCAGCGCGGTCCTGGCGGCCTGATCAGCGGCGGCGTCGGCGGCGTACAGATCGCCGATGTTTCGGTCGATACCGAGACCGGCATCGTCCGCATGAACCGCATGGTTGCCGTTCAGGACTGCGGCATGGTCGTCAATCCCAAGACCGCCGAAAGTCAGGTTTTCGGCGCCTGCATCATGAGCATCTGCGCCGCGCTCACCGAAGAGAAGATCTTCGACTCGCAGACCGGCCGCGTGCTCAACCCCGATATGGAGTTCTACAAACTGGCCGGCATCGGCGACATCGGGGATATCGTGGTCTACCTCAATACGGAGCCCGAGTTCGACAAGCGCGGCGTCATCGGGCTGGGCGAGCCGCCGACGGTGGGCGGACTGGCAGCCATCGGAAATGCCGTAACGAACGCCATCGGGGTGCGGGTTCCCATGATCCCGATGACGTCCAACCGGGTGCTGGCGGCCCTGGAAGGGAGGAACGCCTAGATGCAAGCCTTCGAATACGCAAGTCCCGAAACGGTTCGGGAGGTTGTCGGCCTGCTCGGCAAGAGCTGGGCGGACGCTGCTGTTTTGGCCGGCGGCACCGACCTTATCTCCCTCATGAAGGACAACATCGAGACGCCGCGGCGGGTGGTGAATCTCAAGGGCGTCAAGGAAATGGGCGGGATCACGAAGACTGCCGCAGGTCTGCGGATCGGCGCGCTGGTCACGCTCGACGAGCTGGCTAAAGACGCGACAGTGCGGGCCGCGTATCCGTCGCTGGCGGCCGCCGCCCGTGGCGTCGCGAGCCCGCAGGTTCGCAACATGGGCACGCTGGGAGGCGACCTCTGCCAGCGTCCCCGCTGCTGGTACTTCAGACTGGGATACGGCCTGCTCGCCAAGGACGAGAAGGGGCAGAGCCTGGTCCCTGGCGGCGACAACCGCTATCACGCCATCTTCGCCAACGGCGGTCCGGCCTACTTCGTCAGCGCGTCCAGTTTCGGCCCGCCGCTGGTGGCGCTCGGAGCCAAGGTCAAGCTGGTTTCTCCCAAAGGCAGCCGCGAACTTCCGGTCGAGAAATTCTTCGTCATCCCGAGCCGCGATGGCACGCGGGAGACGGCGGCCGGTCCGAACGAGGTACTGACGGAGATCGTGGTTCCGGCGGCCGGGCACAACGCGACCTACGAAATACGCCAGAAGACGGCGCTCGACTGGCCTCTGGCCACGGCTTCGGTGGCTCTGCGTATGAAGGGCAGCACGGTGGCTTCCGCCAGCATCGTGCTGGGACACGTGGCGCCGGCGCCGTGGCGCGCCGCCGCGGCCGAGAAGGCGATCGTGGGCCAATCGCTCACGCCCGAGGTGGCCGACGCGGTCGGAAAAGCCGCCGGCGAGGGCGCGACCCCGCTCAGCGGCAACGCGTACAAGGTTCAACTGGTGCGCATCGCGGTAAAGCGCGCGCTTCTCGAAGCCGCGCGCGGGAGGGCGTAGCCGATGGAGCCGACACCCGATCTCAGCGCCTCCGCCGGAGGCTCGCGCTGCGAGAACCTGCGCTGGAAAGGCGTCTTCCTGGGCGATGAAGCGCCGCAGGCGGATTCCATCTGCTGGTGCCTGACGACCCAGATCGGCATCGGCCCGGATGGGAAGCTGGTGGACCGCTGGGAGTGCAATCCCGGCAGGCCTTGCTACAAAGGCTTGTAAGTCGAAAAGCAAAAGCACTTTTGGCCACGAATGAACACGAATGGACACGAATGGAAAACAACTTTCTTATTCGTGTGCATTCGTGTTCATTCGTGGCCAGACTGTTTTGTCTGCTCCTCATAGCGTCCCTAGCCTGCCCGCAGAATATCAATCCGCGCGATCAGGATTATTGGAACGGTAAGTTCAGCGATCCTAAAACGGCGTTCAATCGTTCGCCCAACCAACTGCTCGTGGACGCCGTTCGCGAGCGGAAGCCCGGGTTAGCCGTGGACCTCGGAATGGGCGAAGGGAGGAACGCGGTCTATCTCGCCCAACAGGGCTGGCGGGTGACAGGGGTCGATCAGTCCGACGTTGCGGTTGCTCAGGCGAAGAAGCGGGCGACGGAAGTTGGGGTCAAGCTGGACGCCGTGGTGGATGATCTGGATCATTTCAACCTCGGGCGTGGCAGGTGGGATCTTGTCGTGTTGATGTACGTGCACGCTTGGTATCGCGGCGCGAAGCCTGGCAGCGTGCAGCGGATTCTCGAGGCTCTGAAGCCCGGCGGCCTAGTGGTGATCGAGGGGTTTGCCGGCAATGAGACGTACGCGTTTCATTCCAATGAGCTGTTGCGGGATTTTGGCGACCTCAGAATCCTGCGCTACGAGGATCTCGAGGGACAGGCGGACTGGGCGCCGGGACGGAAAAGCCATATCATTCGGCTGGTTGCGGAGAAACAGTCCGCTCCCTGACGGTCGCGGTTCGGTGCTGCTGCTCGCTCCTTAGCCTGGCGGCGCTATATTAGTAAGTAGAACAAGTCGTTCTCAGAGGAGGTAATTGGATGCGAATTACTGCATTTCCGTTTGTGTGCGTCTTACTCGCTGTCCCGCTCTTATCCGGCGCGGAGCTCACTAAGTCAAACCTGCGCGGCCAGTATATCGAGGCGCGCAATGCGGACGTCTACACCGGCCCGTGTTTCGCCAACGGCGAGGCGGGACAGGTAGGCGATCTCGCGGTGCTTGGCTGGAGCGTTGAGCAGGGGAGCTGGGAGGGCGTGCCTCTGGACGGCCTTTCGGTTGTCGGCATCGTACGCGCCGGCAACACACTCGGCGCCGGCATCGACGTCGAGCCCGTCCGCGCCGTGCTCATCATCGACCAGCGCGCCAACCTGCAGCAACGCGCGGCGCTGCGCGACCTCGCTCAGCACATGAGCGGCGCGCTACTCGAGGACGTGGTCCGGGTGGAGTATGCGCCCATCACGCTGGCCATCAAGGACAATAGCATTCACACCGCCACCGCGACGCTCGAGGCAGGCAGCCTGGCCCGGATCGAGACGCGCGCGCTGCGCTCCTCCGACGACATCTGCCACAACGAGGAAACCTTCTATCCTCCGCTCACGCATGTGGACCATGCCATGCCAGCGTACACTGTGGCCGACCGGTTCGATGGCCAGGGGCTGGGTGAAACCTGGAGCGCTCCGGGCAAACGGAGCGCGTTCGTCGGCAGCTTCCACTACGCGGACTGAGGGACCGCTCGCTTGCGGTCGCGGTTTGGTGCCGGCGCCAATCTCGACCGGTGCGACTGGCAGAAGACCAGGGGTGGGACAGGCACGAATCTCGCAAAAGCGGCGAAATTCGAGCCAGTCCCGGGTTCGCGGCCAGCGAAATTCGAGCCAGTCCCGGGGTTGCGTGCACTACGTCTTGCGCACAGGTGCCGGCGGGGCGCTGTACTTGGCGGTGAGAATCTGCTTGCAGAACGAGAAACTGCGATCCACCACGGCCACCGGGTCGGCTCCCTGGGAATCGTAGTCGATTACGACGGGGAAGGTAGCCCGCCGGCCTTGGACCTGCCTGAGCACCGTGGCGGCCAAGGCGTTGTTCTGCCCGAACGCGACCTTTTCTCCGTGGTCCCGGAGGCCCACCGTAACGGTCCGGTCGAGGTGGCTGACCAGGAACTTCGCCACATCGTTGCCCGCGGCGGCGAAGGCAACCGCGTCCAGGCAGATCCCGATGCCGGGGTTGCCCCGGATCGCCGCGACCAATTCGTCGGGATTCGAGAAGTCCCCGGGCTGCTTTCCGTCGCCGTTACGCAGTCCGACGACCATGCCGGCCTTGACCGCGGCGGCATTCAAAGCCTTCACCATGGCCGGTGGCGGGGAGGCGGTGATGACGCCGGCTCCCAGCGCCTTGGCCATCACGAAGCCGCGCTGGATCTCCAACTCGCTGAAGTCCTCGGCGAATTCGTAGTTGTAGGCATGGATCTTCACGCCCACCTTGCTGGCGCTCGAGGCCACCATTTGAAACTGCTCGATGGCAATGGCTTCCCTCCACTCGCGCAGCCCCTTGCGGCTCAAGCTGAGCGGCGTGACGTGGCCTTCCCACAACTCGCAAGTGCCAATGCCCACCTTGGCCATCGCGGCAAAGGCATCGTCCAGCGTGCTGTCGCGAAAGCTGCGGCTGTGGACTCCAATGGTCACGCCGCGAATGTTGGAACTCGGCTTACCCAGCAGGCGCCCCGCCGAGAACGCCCCAAGAGCGATCTTCGCCAGATCACGTCTCGAATACATACGGTCCTCCAAGAGCAAGATCCTCCGGAACGGACCGGAGGGCACACTAGCGTCGTCGAGAATCATAGCATCCACTCCGTCTTCTTGCTATGAAAATCTTTGGCGGGCGACCGTCGGGCGAGCGGCTCAGAACTGTTTCGACCAGCCGTCGAGGGCCTGCGTCAGAGCGTCGCGAACGTTCATAAACTGCGCGCCGGCGTACTGATTGACCTTCTCTCCGGCGTCGTGAAGCAGGTCGTACAGTTCGTTCGGCCCGCCGTCGCGGAGTACCAGCTTGTAAGTGCGGTCGCGTACCATACGTACTGTGCCGAACTCGCCGAAGGCCAGGCCTGTCCACGGACGCTTCTTCGGGAACGGCTCGTTGACGATGGCGGGGAGATAGCTGCGGCCCGGCAGGTTCGAGGCGGCGGGCGCCGCGCTGCCGGTCATTTCGCAGATGGCGGGAAACAGGTCGAACGAGCGGACCAGTTCAGGCCGCACGGACTCCGGCGGGATACTGCGTCCCCACTGCCAGATCGCCGGGACGTGAACCACCTCGTCGAACATGTTGGGCGGATCGGAAGCGCGGCCGTCGCCCCATAGTCCATGCCGGCCGAGCATGGAGCCGCAGGTGGCGGTGAAAACGATCAGGGTGTCGTCGCGCAGACCGCGCTCATCCAGTTTCTTGACCAGGCGCTGGACCTCGTCGTCCAGGGCGGTGACGGCGGCCGCCGCGCCGCGAATGGCGCCTACCATGTCCTTGAGCAGGGCTTTGCTCGCGGTGGCGTTAGGGGCCGCGGGCTCCCAGCCGATGGAGTCGAAGCTGACGCCGCGGTACATGTCGGTATACTTCTGCGCGACCGTGGCCGGGAGCCGATAGCTCGCCGTGAGGAAGAAAGGCTGCCCGGGCTTACGGGCGTCCAGGAACTCCAGCGCCTTGGCGCTGACGGCGCTGGCTTCCGAGGACTTCTCCCAGAACTTGATTCCGTGCTGGGAGCTTTCCTCGGACTCCCACATTCCGCAATAGCCGCACTCATAGCCTCCAGAGGCGAGCGTGTCGGAGAGCAGCGCCTGGTTCCCGAACGCGATGGGGCCGTCGCCGTGGATTCCGAGCTGGTGCGGCGTCCGTCCGGAGAGGACGGTGGCGCGGCTGGGCGCGGCCACGGGACTGGCGACGAAAGCGCGCACGAAGCGGGCTCCGCTGCGGCTCAGGACGTCGATGTTGGGCGTTTTGATCTCACGGTTGCCGTAGCAGCCGAGCATGTGGGCGCCCAGGCCGTCCACCAGAATCAGCAGAACGCTCGGGCGGCGCGGGGTCTTCTCGGCACCAAGAAGCGGGAGGGCGGCGGTGCTCAGGAGTAGTTCACGACGAGTTAGACGCACGGATACCATCCTACAACGGGTGGCGGGTCTGGAGACCCGCTGCAGGCGTGGACGCCTGCCCCACTATGATCGGACGGGGGCTGGTGCGGCAGTCGGGGAGGGGCGTCACCGAGTAGTAATTCAGGCCGTAGCGCCAGGCTCGGTTGAGGTCTTCGACGCAGATGTCGCTGCGGCGAGCCTCGATCAGGCGCCAGGTGCCGCGGGCGGAGACGATGCGATCCAAGACCGGGAACGCCTGCCTCTCGATCCAGACGACCCCCAGGATCGTGGCGGCGACGAGCGTGCCGATGGCGAGCTTGCGGCGGCCGGCGCGGGCCATCAGCCAGACCGCCGCGGCCAGCACGATTGAGGCGGCGGCGCCCCAGCCTACGATTCCGGTCCAGGCGCGCGTGGCGCCTCTGGCGAGGGCATCGGGCAGGCCCGCGGCGATGGTGGGGACCAGGCCCAGCAGGAGTGCGCAGGCGGCCAGCAACTGGGGCGCCCAGGTTGATTCCGAGAGGGCCAGCCCGGCCAGGGCAGCCGCCGCGGGAACGAGCGGCACCAGGTATCCCGGAAGCTTGTTGGCGGAGGCGGAGAGGAACACCAACCCGAAGACCAGACACAGCAGGAGCAGCACGCGGCGGCGGTCTTTGTAGAGACTCTTTCGAAACAGAAGCGCGAGTAGAGGAGACCAGGGGAAGAGCGCGGCCACCAGGATGGGCCCATAGAACCAGAACGGCTGCGGGTGCGAAACGGCGCCGCCGGTGAAGCGTCCCAGGTGCTGCTTCCAGAAGAACTCGTCGATGAAGCGGCTGCCGTAGCGCGCGATGATGAGGGCGTACCAGGGCACGGCCACCAGCAGGAACGCCGCGATGGGCGCGGGGCGCAGCAGATCGCGGAGGCGCGGACGGGCCATCCATAGGAGAGGCAGCGCCAGCGCCAGCGGCAGCAGCCCCTTGGCAAGCACGGCTATGCCAAGCAGGACGGCGGCGGGAATCAGGCCGCGCCTCTCCCCGCGCTCGACCCAGCCGAGCGAGAGCAGCATCGCCGCCGAGAATGCCGCGCTGACGGGGAGGTCCGTCACGCCGACGTGGCTGTATCCGAGCCAGGCGGCGCAGGTGGCGAGAATCGCGGTGGAGAAGAACGCCGGCGTTTCGCCGAATTCGCGGCGCAGCGTGCGCCAGTAGAAAAACAGAAAGCCCGCTGCGAGCAGCGCTACCCCCAGGCGGGGCGCGAGGTCATCGCTCACTCCCATGCGGAAGGCGGCGGCCGTCATCCAGTAGAGTAGCGGCGGCTTCTCGAACCAGGGCTGGCCCCAGAGGCGGGGCGTGATCCAATCGCCCGAGCGCGCCATTTCGCGGCCGATGGCGGCATAGCGCGGCTCATCCGGGCCGAGCATTCCGACGCCGGTCAGGTTCGAGAAGAACAGGAGGTAGCAGGCGACGGCGAGAGCGGCTGTGGCCGCAACCCGTCGCGGCGCGATCGGCACTCAACAAGTATAGCGGCGGCGAAGTATAGTGGTGGGCCGTGAAGGGCGGGAACCGAGACACTGCGCCTCGAAGCGACGATCGCGCCGGAGGCACCGCCGCTCTCGGTGCGCCTGCGGACGCTACAATGAACGCAGAATGCGGAGATGGGTCGCACTGCTCGTGCTGGCGGCTTCCATCGCGCTGGGCGCGGAGATGGACCGCTGCGCGTGCGACGTCTCGCGCGCCGAGGCCATGGCGGCGCGCGACTGCTCCCTGTGCCGCGAGGCCGAGAAGCAGCCGGCTGCAGAGGCCTATTTTTTTTTGAAAGACAACAGCCCGTTCAAACCGCACCAGTGGCTGATCCTGCCGCGCACCCACGCCACCGATGGGCGCCAGCCGCTGGCGAAGCTCACCGCGGCAGAGCGCACCGCTTTCTGGACGGCCGCTGTCGCGCGGGCGCGCAGCATGTTCGGCGAACGCTGGGGGCTGGCTCTGAATGGCGACGAAGCGCGCTCGCAGTGCCACACACACGTGCACATCGGGCGGCTGCTCGAGGACGTCGAGAGCGGGCAACCGCTGGTGGTCGCGGGACCGGCAGACATTCCCGTGCCCGCCGACGGCGGCGGCATGTGGATCCACGCGGCCGGCGGAAAGCTGCATGTCCATCTGGGCGAGCAAGGGACTGAAGGAGTATTGGAACGATGAGTCTCGTAGACATCATGAAAGCGGCCAGCGCGGAGAACGCGGCCATCCTGTTGCACGCGGACGACAACGTCGCGATCGCGCGGGTGCCTCTCTCGGCCGGCCAGCGGTTGGAGATTGCGGGGCGCACGGTCACGGTCGCCGAAGCGATTCCGCCGGGACACAAGGTGGCGCTCACCGCCGTGGCGGCGGGCGAGAACGTGCTGCGCTATGGCCAGCGGATCGGACACGCCCGCGTGCCGATCGAAGCAGGGCGGCACGTGCACATGCACAACCTGGCCTTCGAGGAGCTCACGTTCAATTACGAGTTTCCTTCGGGCGATATTGCGTTCCCTGCCCTGCCCGCCTCCGTTCCGCGCTTCCTCGGCTACGCGCGCGAAGACGGGCGCGCCGGGACGCGCAACTATATCGCGGTCGGGGCGGCGAGCAACTGCGCCGCGCACACGGCCGAGTTGATCGCGCGCAGCTATGAGAACCAGCGCATGCCGCCCAACGTGGACGGCGTCGTTGCCTTCCCACACGGCGAAGGGTGCGCGCATTCGATCGGCCCGGACACGCGGCAGTTGCAGCGGACCATCGCGGGCGTGCTCGATCATCCCAATGTCGCCTCGGCCCTGATCCTGGGCCTGGGCTGCGAGGTCAACCAGATTTCGCACTACCTGGGAGGGCCGCGCCTGAAAGGGCTGACCTTGCAGGAGAGCGGCGGAACGAGCGCCACGGTGGATGCGGCACGGCGCGAGATCGACCGCTTCATCGAAGAGGCGGCCGCGTGCGGGCGGACCGAGATTCCGGCGTCGAAGATTGTCCTGGGGCTGAACTGCGGCGGATCGGATTCCTTCTCGGGCATCACGGCGAACCCCGCGCTGGGCGTGGCGTCCGACCTTCTGGCTAGCTTCGGCGGCTCGGCCGTGCTGGCCGAAACCACCGAGATCTTCGGTGCGGAGCACCTGCTGGTGCGGCGCGCGCGCAACCGCGAGGTGGCCGAGAGGCTGCTGGCGCGCATCGCCGACTACCGCACCTATCTGAACCGCTTCGGCGGATCGTTCGACGACAATCCCGCGCCCGGCAACAAAGAGGGCGGGCTCAGCAACATCCTCGAGAAGTCTCTGGGCGCGGTGGCGAAGGGCGGGACTTCGCCGCTGATGGAAGTGGTGGATTACGCCGAGCGCGTCGCGACGCCTGGCCTGGTTTTCATGAACACGCCGGGCTACGATCCGGTGTCGCTCGCGGGACTAGCCGCGGGCGGCGCGAACGTGATCGCGTTCACCACCGGCCGCGGCAGTGCGATCGGCTTCGCGACGATCCCGGTGGTCAAGATCGCCACCAACTCCGCCACCTACCGCCGCATGAGAGACAACATGGAGGTGAACGCCGGGGCGATCACGGACGGAGAGAAATCCGTCGCGGAGGTAGGGCGGGAGATCTTCGAGATGGTGCTGCGCGTGGCCTCCGGCGAGCGGACGGCTTCGGAGCGGCTGGGCCATCGCGAGTTCGTGCCGTGGAGGATAGGGCCGGTGCTTTAAGAGGCTCGTCGCTCGTCGCTCGTCGCCCGTCGATCCGGCCCGCGGAGGTCGTGCGCTTCGCGGCCGGGACGCTCGTTGCTCGTTGCCCGTTGCTCGTTGCCCGTTGCCCGTTGCCCGGCCCGCGGAGGTCGTGCGCTTCGCGGCCGGGATTCGTTGCGGGGCGAAGCGGGACGGACCCCCGCGCAGGGTCGTGCGCTTCGCGATCGGCACTCGTCGCGGGGCGAAGCCCACGTAGGCCGCAGAGGATCGACGGGCGACGGGCCACGGGCGACGAGCGCTTCCGCGTCCCCGTTTGCTTTCGACACCCGATCCGGTGTAGGCTCGTGACGTCGACATGAAGCGCACAGTTGTCGTAATCAGCAAGGACCCGAAGGTTCACACCGAACTGAAAAGGCTGCGGAGCCCGAGCCTGCGGCTGATCGAGGCCCCGACCGGCCTCGGGGCCCTGTTCCTGTGCGCCTCGCAGCCGGTCGATTCGCTGGTCATCGATCTGGACACTCCGGGCATGGATTGGCCACGCCTGACGGAGAAGCTCGCGCAGACCATCCCCGCGCTGCCCGTGGTCACGCTGGCCGGTGGGCAGGATGAGGGCGTGGCCCAGCGGCTCCAGATCGCTTTGGAATCGTCCGCGAGGCGAAAGCAGCCGGCTTCGGCGCATGCCGCGCTGCCGATGGTCCGGGCGCAGCGGGCGTAAGTCCCGTCAGTCCCCCTTCGGATAAGAGCCCAGTACTCGCAGGAAGTCCGCCAGTTCCTCCAGGTGGCCCAGCGCCTTCTGCACCCGAACTTCATCCGCGCGGCCCAGCAGGTCCAGGTAGAACATGTACTCCCAGGGCCGGCCGCGCAGGGGGCGCGATTCGATCTTGGCGAGGTTGATGTCGCGCAGGGCGAGGGCGCTGAGCGCGCGGAACAACGATCCGGGGATGTTGCGCGTGGAGAAGACCAGCGTGGTCTTCCACTCCTTGTTGCGTCCTACCGGCGACAGGCGCCGCTTGGCGTCCTCGGGCCTCCGCAGCAGAAAGAACCGGGTGAAGTTGCGGCGATCGTCCTCCAGAGCGCGGCGGAGAATCGTTCCTCCGTAGATTTCGGCCGCAACCGCCGAGCCGATCGCCGCGGCGTCGGTCAGCTTCTCCTCCAGGACCATCTTCACGCTGCCGGCCGTATCGTAGAACGGTTCCTTTTTTATCTTAGGGTTGTGCGCAAAGAACTTGAGGCATTGGTTGAGCGCCACCGGATGGGAGAACACCCGGCGAAGATCCCGGAATCGCACTCCAGGAGGGGCGATCAGGTTGTGGTTGATGCGGACGTTGGTCTCTCCGCAGATCTGAAAGTCGAAGTGGACCAGGTGGTCGTAGTTTTCGTGGACCGAGCCGGCTAGCGTGTTCTCGATGGGAATCACGGCGGCGGCAATCCGGCGGTCGCGAAGGCGAACGAACACGTCTTCAAACGTTTGACAGGGAACAACTTCCGTGCGGTCCCCCAGGAGCTGGTGGATGGCTTGCTGGCTGAATGCGCCTTTCTCGCCCTGGAAGACCACGCGCGGTTTCGAAGTGCTCATGAGGCCTCCGGAGGCCAGCGCCGGGTATTATCTCGATTGCCTGGCGGGAGGCCGAGAAGATCGAGCACCCGGTCGATGCTGTGCTCGACCAGATCCTCGATGGTTTGGGGTTTGAAATAGAACGCCGGGATGGGCGGGGCCACGACAGCACCCATTTCGGTGAGGGCGACCATTGTCCGTAAGTGGCCGAGATGAAAGGGGGTTTCCCGTACCATCAGGACCAGGCGGCGGCGCTCCTTGAGGGTGACGTCGGCGGCGCGCAGCAGGAGGTTCGAACTGACGCCGGCGGCGATGGCGGACATGGTGTGGATGGAACAGGGAGCCACCACCATGCCGTCTGTGTGGAACGAACCGCTCGCCAGGGCGGCGCCGATGTCGTCGATAGGGTACGAGCGATGGGCTAGCGCTCTCAGGTCGGCGGGCTTCTTTCCGGTTTCCAGGTGCAGAGTCCGCTCGGCTGAACGGGTCATGACCAGATGGGACTCCAGATCGGGCAGGAGGCGCAGCCTCTCGAGGAGGCGCCAGCCGTAAATCGCCCCGCTTGCGCCGCTAATACCTACAATTACACGCAAAACTCACCCTCCCTCCGAAATCTGTTCCGTTTTCGGAACAAAACACGCGCACGACGCTTGCCCCCATCGAAGAGCGCCGTTATAATTCACAGCGGAGCCCTTGAACGGCGAGAACGGTCCGGAGTCGCAGGCCGGAAACTCCCCGTACCAGGCACCACCTTCGCGGGGGTCCCGGTTTGACGCGGCGCCTCCAGACTCGCTGCACGCTTCGGCCAGGGGTAGACGCCGAGACAGGATCATAGCATGGAGGACGTCGGACAGAAACTCAAACTCGCGCGGGAGCGCCTGAACCTCCGCTACCGCGAGGTTGAGGAGGCGAGCCTCCGCATTGCCGAAAAGCATCGTAACGACGAGTTTGCCATAGCGTTGAGCCGTCTGGCGGACATCGAGAACAAGGGCACAGTCCCGAGTCCTTACCGCCTGTACTCGCTGTGTGCCATCTACCGGCTGGATTACAACGAGGTACTGGAGTGGTACGGAATCGACATCTCCGCCCTGCCGGCCGATTCCGCGACCGCGGCGACCATCGAGAGGACGCATCCGATCGGGTTCCGGCCGGACATGCGGGGCGAGGTGTTGTTGCCGCTGGCCCTCGATCCGGGCATCGATATGCGCCGGACCACTTACCTGAGCCGCATGATCCAGCGCTGGGGCAGGTTGCCGCTCATGCTGCTCAACGGACTGGACCTGAAGAACCACCGCTACGGGTACGTGGGCACCGAGGACTGGAGGATGTACCCGCTGCTGCAGCCGGGGGCCCTGGTGATCATCGACGAGTCGCAGCGCAAGATCGGGGAAGCCGGATGGCGGAACGAGTTCGAGCGGCCCATCTACTTCTTCGAGTACCGGAACGGATACGCCTGTTCCTGGTGCGACCTCACGGAGAATCGCCTGGTGCTGCAACCGCACCCCGCATCGCAGTGCAACCCGGAGATCTTCATCTATCCCGACGAGATCGAGGTGCTGGGTCAAGTGACCGGCGTGGCTATGCGTCTGGATCTGGCGAAGCGACGCCGTACTCGTTCTTGAGAAGCTCGAGAATCGTTTCCAGGTCCGTCATATACAGCTCGCGCTCCACCTCGCGGGAGGCCGCCGGAACCAGAGCGCGGTAGGGCTGCAGGCGGATCCAGGTATCGAGAATCGCCCGGCGGCTGCCCGGCAGGCTGGAAAGATACAGGTCCAGGTCCGCCTTCTGCTGCTCCAGGGTGAGGCACAGCCACTGCGAAAAGCCGTTGAGGTGGCTTTCGGCCAGGACACGGCCGGCTTCCACTTCCCCGAAGGTGTTGGCCAGGCCAAAGTGCTCGTAGGCGCCGCTGTTATTGTCCCGCAGCGAACTGAGATAGACCAGGCGCCCGAACAGGCTGGGGATCTGCGAGAGCGTGTGCCGCCACAGGTCGGGTGCGGCTCCGCGCTCCAGCCCGCCCTTCGGCTCGATGTGCCCCATTTTTGCTGCCGGTAAGTATTCTGGCACGAAAGCCATCCAACCACAACCCGCCCCAGAATCGGAACAAGAACCCGGCGGTGTTCTGATTTCGGAAAATGTTCTGCGAGTCCCCCCTTTCCCAGGCAGGCGCGGCTAAGCTATTTTCGCAGGCGAATTCAGACATATCCCCGGAGGAAGTTAAGATGACACTCGTAAAGGCCATTTTTGCATTGATCCTTGCGCTCGGCGCCTTCACCAGCACGGTAAACACGTTCGGGGGCGAGTTGCGCGCGGCTCCCCCCACTTGCCTCCCCTGCGACAACTAGCCGGTAAGCGGTCCGAGGCATCAGGCGGGGCGCCTGGAACATCCGGGCGCTCCTTGCGGCTGGCGTACTAAGGTTCTGCCGAGCCTGCAAAGGTCCACCGCAGGAATCCGATGATAGAATTGATTCGGAACTACGGACATGCTGACCGCCGATGCCATCTTATCGTACGTGGCGTGGGCGACCCTTGCGTCGTTTTTTGTGTTGTACCTGCGCCTCCGCCAGCAGGGGTTGTACCACGTCTACCGCGTCTTTGCGGCTTTCGTGCTGTTCCGGGCGGTGCGCGATCTTGCACTTGTGGCGCTGCCGGCTCTCTGGTACGGGCTGCATCACCGTCCGTACGTGCGGTTAGGAAACAACGTTTACGCCTGGGTCTGGGTTCTGCTTGAGCCGCCGATGTGGACCTTGCACGTTCTGGTGGTGCTGGAATTGTACTCTTTGGTGCTCCAAAACTATAAGGGCATCGCAAGCACGGGCCGTTGGGCCGTGTTTGCCGGCCTCATGATCGCCGTCGTGTTGTCGTGTGCGAGCCTCCCAGCCGAAATGAGCCACTCGGCCGAGCACTACACGCTCCTGCGCTGGGCCTTTGTGGCGAGTCGCGGCGTGCACGCAAGCCTCGTCCTTTTCCTGCTTTTCATCACTGCGTTTCTGGCCTGGTTCCCGGTCCCCCTGAACCGCAACGTGGTGCTGTACTCGATGGTATACGCGCTGTATTTCATCACCGACACGCTGTCGCAAATGGCGTACAACCTGCTCGGCCTCGGTGCGCGGAACGCGGTGAACTTCGCGCACGACGGCATGGAACTCCTATGTCTCTGGGTGTGGATCGTGTTCCTGAACCGCGCGGGCGAAGCGAAACCGGTCGTAGTCGGCCACGCCTGGACGGCGCGGCACGAAGATCAACTGATGGGGCAACTGGCGGCCATCAACACGAGTCTCACGCGGTCGGCGCGCAGGTAACACCCCCGGGACTGGTCGCGAATCGACCCCAATCCTCCATGGCAATCACCCTAGACGAATTGCCCCGTTGAGGTCGGATGATATAATCGGGCATTCGCAAGCGGACATGCCCTCCGTCCAAGCCATCTTAGAAGGCCTGTCCTGGTTGACGGCCGCCGGGTTCCTGGTGCTGTATGTGCGTCTCCGGCGCCAGGAATTGCACCTCGTGTACCGCGTGTTTACGGCCTACGTGCTGTTCCGGGTGGCGCGCCTGGTTGGGCTGGCGACGCTGCCGCGCCTATGGTACTGGGTGCATCACCAGCCGTACTTTCCGTACGCAAACAACGCGTACGGATGGATCTGGGCAGCGACCGAGCCGGCACTGTGGATCTTGCAGATTCTGGTGGTCCTGGAGTTGTACTCCCTGGTGTTCCAGAACCACAAGGGGATTGCGAGCCTGGGCCGGTGGACCGTGGTCATCGGTCTCGCCATCGCGGTTGTCCTGTCTTCGATAACCCTACCCTCCGAGCTGAGCCATTCGGCAGAGAAATATGCCATCCTGCGCTGGTTCTCTCTGGCGGAGCGCGGCGTGGATGCGAGCCTGGTTGTCTTCCTGTTGTTCATTACGGCATTTCTGGCCTGGTTCCCAGTCCCCTTAAACCGCAACGTGGTGCTCTACTCCATGGTTTACGCGCTGTATTTTATCGCCGGCACGTTGGCGGAACTTGCCACCAACCTGGGCGGCCTCGCTACGTGGAACGCGGTGAGTCTGGCGGAGAAGGGTTTGGATGTGGTTTGCCTTTCTCTCTGGATCGCGTACCTTAGCCGCGCGGGGGAGGCGAAGACGGTCGTCTTCAGCCACACCTGGACGCCGCAGCACGAAGAGTTTCTGGTGCGGCAACTGGAGGCCATCAACGCCAGCCTCCTGCGGTCTGCGCCCGAGTGACGGATCAAGTACGGTCCCGACGCAGGGTAAAGCTGTTCGCCGGCGGTAATCGGCAACGACGTCGAGCGACCGAACGTTAGTAATAGAACTCGGATTACGAAAGAATCAACCCTATTTCTTAAAACCTGTTGATTTCCGCACGGTCGTGGTTTATGCTGTATCAGGCATCCTGAAGCGAGGAGACATACATGAACTTTGCCTTAACCGTAGGAGCGGGTCTGGCGGTGCTGGCCGCCGTCGCTTTCCTGCTTCTCTTTCGGAGCGTGCGTTCGCGGGCAGAGGCGGCACAGACCGACCTGGGATGGTCGAGTGAGTTTTCGATCGCCAAGTACCGGCCGATGGAGCGTCTGTTTCTGGAAGAGGATTACGATTTCCTGGCTGCGCAACCGGGCTTCCATCCAAAGATCTACGGCAGGCTGCAGGCGGAGCGCCGGCGGGTTTTCCGGCACTACCTGCGCTGCCTTCGCAAGGACTTCAGCCGGCTTTCGACAGCCGCCAAGACGCTGGTGCTGATGGCGCCGCAGGACCGGCCGGATCTGGCCCGGAATATCCTGAAGCAGCGCTTGATGTTCAGCTGGGCTCTGTGCGGAGTCGAGGTCCGGCTGGCGCTGCAGTCGCTTGGCCTGGGAACGGTGGACGTGCGTGGGCTGGTGGGCGCCATGGAGTCGATGCGCGAACAGCTCCGGCACCTGTCCCAGAACGTTCAGACGCAGGGCGCGCAGATCTAGCGGTCCGCCGGACGTGGCGCTGTCGCCCGTTCTACCTGTCTTCTGAGGTGTTCGCGCTTCGCCTTCTAACCCGCGCCCACGTGTATTCCTTAGTCAACTAAGCCCTTCCGCACTGCAACGCGCACCAGTTCGCCCACGCGGAGTCGATGCGCGAACAGCTCCGGTACCTGTCCCCGAACGTTCAGACCCAGGGCGCATCGATCTAGGCTTTCGGCCGTGTGGTCCGTTTCGGCCGCTTGCTGACGCGCGCGGTTCGGTGCGGACTTCGAGAATCCCGCCCCGCGTGTATCCCTCAGTCAACTAAGCCCTTCCGCACGGCAAAGCGCACCAGTTCGCCCACGCTGTGGAGGTTCAGCTTCTCCATGATGCGGCCGCGGTGCGCGTCTACGGTGTAGACGCTGAGGGACAAGGTGGTGGCGATGTCCTTGTTGGTCTTTCCCTCGGCGATCATCTGCAGCACCTCCCGCTCGCGGCTGCTCAACAGATCGAGCGGGTCGGTCACATGGCGGCGGTAGTCGCTTAATACAGCTTCGGAGACTGCGGGGCTGAGGTAGCCTTCGCCCGCGGCGACGGAGCGGACGGCGGCCAGCAGGTCCCGATCGATGGCGTCCTTGAGCAGGAAGCCCCGGGCGCCCGCCCGCAGGATTTCGCGGACGTACACCGAGTCCTTGTACATGCTCAGCGCCAGCACGCGCGTCCGCGGCGAGGCGGTGGTGATGCGCCGCGTTGCCTCGATGCCGTTCAACTCGGGCATGGCCACATCCATCACCACGACGTCCGGCTGAAGTTCGCCCGCCAGCGCCACGGCTTCGCGGCCGTTGCCGGCCTCGCCCACGATCTCCATGTCCGGCTGGGCGGCCAGGATCATACGAAAACCCTGGCGCACCATGGCATGGTCATCCGCCAACAGGATGCGGATCTTTTTCGGCATTTTTCGCTCCACGGCCCGCCACCACTACCTCGATGGTCAGGCCCTTGGCCCGGGCGGAATGGAAAGTCATTTCTCCACCGGCGCTGCGGGCCCGGGCCCGCATCCCGATCAGGCCCATCCCACGGTCTTCGGCCGGCCCCGGCGGCAAACCCTTCCCATTGTCCGCGATGGTCAGCGTCACTTTGTCGCCGCGCTCGTCGAGCCGGATACGCACCGATGAGGCCCCCGAATGCCGGGCGACGTTGGTCAACGCTTCCTGACAAATGCGGAACAAGTGCGTCTCGGTTTCTTCCCCCAGCCGCTCGCGGAACGCGCCCTGGTAGTCGATTTCGACACCGGTGCGTTCGGTGAAGTGCTCGGCCAGCCACCGGATTGCGGCGTCGAGGCCGAAATCGTCCAGGATGGTGGGATGCAGGAGCTGCGACAATTCCCGCACATTGCCGATGGCCTGGTCGACCAGTCCGAGACAATCGGTCATGCGCCGCGGGTCGGCGCCCCCCGCGATTTCCAGGGCGTGCAGGTTGGCTTTGAGCGCGGTGAGCGACTGGCCGAGTTCATCGTGCAGCTCGTGGGAGAAGCGCCGGGCGGTGGTTTCCTGGGTCTCGAGCAGGTGCCACGACACGCGGCTCAGTTCGCTGGCCTGCCACTCCATCTTGCGGAACAGGTCGAGCGTCATGCGCACGGTGAGCGCGGCGCAGGCCAGGGCCAGCAGCACGCAGGCCCCGAGGAGAATGAAGGTCCGCTGCATCAGGCCGGCCGAGCGGCTGTCGATCTGGCGGCGTGCCTCGGCGGCGTTGCGGTCGATCTCGGCGGCGAGCTTGGCGACCAGGGAGAGGGACTCCTCATGGCGCCGGAACAAGTCGCGCGACAGCAGGGTGGCGGGGTGCTCCACCGAAAGCAGGCGGCGGGCCTCGTCCGAAAACGCCGATGAGGCGTCTTGCAGATCGCTCCACAGCGGCTGTTCCGGCGTTCCAGAGACGATCTGATCGATCTGGTCCATGCGGGTATCGGCTTCATCGAGGTCTGAGAGGACCTTCTGGCGGTCCACCGCCTCGGGCGCGCGGGAGAGTGTGAGGAACACGGCGCTCAGCGCGGCCTGCTCGTGCGCGATGTCGTCGAGAACGCGGGTGGCGACCAGTTCCTCGTTCACCAGTCCGGCCACGCTCGCGCGGATGGATCCGATGGCCTGCACGCTGATGAGCGCCGCGGCGACCAGCAGCAGAATCACCAGCAGGAACCCGGCGATCAAGACGCGGAAGATGGTGGCGTGCGTGATCTCGCGGCGGGCCATGTCTTATCAACTTCAGTCTAACCGCTGGGGAACGGGATCGAGCCGATATCCCGCGATTTCGGCCGCCAGGTTAGCCTGCGGCGTCTATCGTGCTTTTTGGGGGTTCACCGCATGATGGAGGTGTAGCGGGCCGAAGAAAGGCCCATAGGAGGAGACAATGAAAAAGCTAAGCATCGGACTGCTGGCGGCTGCGCTCAGCCTGCCGTTCGCGTTTGCGGCGACACAGGCCCCGGCGACCACCCAGACGGCGCCGTCGAAGACGACCAAGAAGACAACCAAGACCAAGAAGACGCATCACGGCAAGAAGCCCGGCGCCGAGAGCAAGCCCGCCCCGAAGACGCCGGCCAGCAAGTAGGGTTGGCGGCGCAGATCGGCGGCACAGATTCGCTGCCCGCCCGCGGCCTCCCATCGAGCACGGGCGCGGGCGGGCAGTCACCACCTGCGACAATCTCCCCCGTGAGCATCAGAGCGGTGCGCTCGCTCACACTCGTGGTTCGGTGCCGGCGGCGTAGCAGCTCGATCCATCAGTCACCAGCCTTCGCATTTTCCTCAAGAATTCACAAGCCTCTTCTTTTCTGCAACCTGGGCAACCGGCGCCCGGGCGTCTCCGGACCGTCCCCGAAGAATCCCCTGTTACCATGAGGGCGCGATGGACAAGGACGACCTGGCGGGCAAACTGGCGCGGCGAACAGGGAGCTCGAAAGCCGCCGCCGCCGACGAAGTGGACCGGGTGGTGCATCAGATCCTCGCCAAGCTTCGGCGGGGAGAACGGGCGCCCCTGCCCGGACTGGGGACGTTTCTGCCCGGGAACAATCCGGGGTTCGAGTTCGAGACGAAGAAGGACCCCAGCGAGCGCGAGCGATGACGGTAGCCGAGCGGACCTCAAGCGACGAGATCGCCCGTATCGTTCTGAAGTGCCTGGAAAAGGGCGGCGAGGTCGAGATCGACGGCCTGGGGTTGTTCCGCCCCGACGAGCACGGCGGCGTGGTCTTCGTGCCGCAGATTCAGCCCAAGGTCTTTCTGGCGTACGCGGTGGAAGACCGGAGCGCGGCGGAACGTCTCTTCGAAGGGCTGCTCGCGAACGGCTACGATCCGTGGATGGATAGCCGGAAGCTGCTGCCCGGGCAGAACTGGCCGCGCGCCATCGAACAGGCGATCTCGGTCTCGGACTTTTTCGTAGCCTGCTTCTCGAGCCGCTCGATTCCCAAGCGCGGTCATTTTCAGTCCGAGCTGAGGTACGCTCTCGATTGCGCGAGCCGCCTGCCGCTCGACGAGGTCTACCTCATCCCCGTGCGCACGGAAGAGTGCTCGGTGCCTGCCCGCGTACAGCGGGAGTTCCAGTACGTGGACCTGTTTCCGGCCTGGGAGAAGGGATTCCAGAGCATTCTGACCGTCATCCGCCAGCAGTTGCGGGCCCGGTGCCGCCGAAGGGTGAGCTGACTGCTCCCTGGCGGTCGCGGCTCGGCCAAACGTCGGTCGCGGCTCGGCCCAAAAGTCCCTTTTTCCTCAATGGATTTCTGGTAAAATAGGGAGTTGGTTTTGAGGCCCCGGAATGGGGCGAATGATAGGCGAAGGAGTCGTGTTTGGCTGACGCAGATTCTCCCGATACCCCGCAGATTCCTCCTACTCCCCCCGTGCCGCCGGCCGGCGGTGGCGGAGGAGGGCAGATGCCGCTCGGCGGCCCCCCTGGAGGGGGCAGGAACACGAGCCCGGTAAACATCGAAGACGAGATGCGCCGGTCGTATCTCGATTACGCCATGAGCGTGATCATCGGCCGCGCCCTTCCCGACGTTCGCGACGGGCTGAAGCCGGTGCACCGCCGCATCCTGTACGGCATGCACGAGATGGGCCTGACGTTCAACCGGCCCACCCGGAAGTGCGCCAAGATTGTCGGCGAAGTCCTGGGCAAGTTCCATCCGCACGGCGACTCGGCGGTCTACGACTCTTTGGTGCGCATGGCGCAGAATTTCTCGCTGCGCTACCCGCTCATCGACGGGCAGGGCAATTTCGGCTCGGTGGACGGCGATCCTCCGGCGGCCTACCGGTACACCGAAGCGCGCCTGGCGCGCATCTCCTCAACGCTGCTGGCGGACATCGACAAGGAGACGGTCGATTTCAAGCCGAACTTCGACGGCGAGGAACAGGAGCCCGAGGTCCTGCCCACGCGCATTCCGAACCTGCTGGTGAACGGCTCGTCGGGAATCGCGGTGGGCATGGCCACCAACATTCCGCCACACAACCTTACCGAGATCGTCAACGCCACCATCGCGCTGATCCAGAATCCGCAGACACCGCTCGAGAAGATTCTGGAGCTCGTGCCCGGGCCGGATTTCCCGACCGGCGGCTACATCATGGGGCGCCAGGGCATCATCGAGGCGTACACGCGCGGCCGCGGGTCGCTGAAGGTCCGCGCCAAGGCCGCCATCGAACACGTCGGCAAGGACCGCGATCACATCATCGTCACCGAGATTCCCTACCAGGTGAACAAAGCGCGGCTGATCGAGCAGACCGCCGAGCTGGTCAACGACAAAAAGATCGAAGGCATTTCCGAAATCCGCGACGAGAGCGACCGCGACGGCATGCGCATCGTTTTCGAACTGAAGCGCGGCGAGCAGCCCGAGGTGGTGCTCAACAATCTGTACAAGCACACCCAGTTGCAGACCGGCTTCGGCATCATCATGCTGTCGATCGTCAACGGGCAGCCGCGCGAGCTGGGCCTGATCGATTGCATCAAGCGCTTTATCGATCACCGCGTGGACGTGGTGCGGCGGCGGACGGAATTCGAGCTGCGCAAGTGCCGCGACCGCGAGCATATCTTGCTCGGTTTCCAGAAGGCGCTCGACCAGCTCGACCTGTTGATCGAGACCATCCGCGGATCGGCCAATCCGAAAGAGGCCCGCGACCGCCTGATGGGCCTGCTGCCCCTGCCGCAGCGCGCCATCGAAGAAGTGGTGGTCGACGCGGCGTTTCGGTTCGACTTTAGCGAGAAACAGGCGCAGGCGATTATCGAACTGCAACTCCAGCGGCTGACCGGCATGGAGCGGCAGAAGATTATCGACGAGCTCGCAGACCTCCAGCGGCGCATCGCCGAGTATCTGGAAATCCTGGGCTCGGAGAAGGTGCTGCGCGGGGTCATCGTCAAGGAGCTGAAGGAAGTCCAGAAGGACTACGGCGACGAGCGCCGGACGCAGTTCCTCGAGGACACGGGCGAGATCCTGCTCGAAGACCTGGTGGCGGTAGAGGACGTGGCCGTGACCGTCACGCACGGCGGCTACCTGAAGCGCACCGCGGTGGACACCTACCGGCGGCAGTCGCGCGGGGGCAAGGGCCGCATCGGCATGGGGACGCGCACGGAAGACTTCCTCGAGCACCTCATCATCGCGTCCACGCACGCCTACCTGCTCATTTTCACCAACAAGGGGCGCGTCTACTGGCTCAAGATCTACGCGATTCCCGACGCCGGAACCGCGGGCAAGGGCAAGCACATTTCGAACCTGATCAACCTGCAGCCTAACGAGGAGATCCGCGCCTTCCTGCCGGTCAAGGAATTCGTGGCCGAGAAGCACGTCGTTATGGTGACGCGCGAAGGCGTGATCAAGAAGTCGGAGCTGACGCGGTTCGACAACCCGCTGGCTCGGGGCATCATCGCCATCGATCTCGACGAGAAGGATGAGTTGATCGGCGCCGGGGTCAGCAGCGGCCAGAATTACTTCTTCCTGGCGTCGCACGAAGGCAAGGCGATCCGCTTCTCGGAAACCAAGGTGAGACCGATGGGCCGCGAAGCCCGCGGCGTCCGCGCCATGGACCTCGCCGAGGGAGACTACCTGGTGGGGATGGAGATCGTCGAGGAGGAGGGTCTCATCCTTTCGATCTCCGAGAACGGGTACGGCAAGCGTACGCCGCTCAGCGATTACCGGCTGACGGCTCGCGGTGGCAAGGGCGTCATCAACATGAAGGTGACGCCGCGCATCGGCAAGGTGGTGGCGATCATGGAGGTCATGGAAGATTCCGACCTGATCATCGTCACGCAGCAGGGCAAGATCATCCGCATCGAGTCGAGCGAGATCCGGCAGGCCGGGCGCTCCACGCAGGGCGTTCGCCTGGTCCGGATGGAAGAGGGCGATCGCGTTGCGGCGGCTTCGATCATTACCGAAGAGACCGGCAACGGGAACGGACCCACGGGTCAGGAAGATCTGCCGCTACAATAGGGGGATAGCACCGAACCGCGACCGTCAGGGAGCGGACGGGGGCTTTCAACGGAGCGGCATGGCTGGGCTTGTTTCACTTGGCGAATCGCTGGACGCGGCTCTACTGCCCGAGAAGCAGGAGCGGCTTTTCGCGCGTCTGCGCGAGCTCGGGCGGGTGATCGTCGCCTACTCGGGCGGGACCGACTCGGCCTATCTCGCCTGGGCCGCCACGCACGCGCTCGGGAGCGCAAACGCCCTCATCGTAACCGCGGATTCTGCTTCGATCCCTGCCTCCCACAAGCGCGACGCCGAGGCGCTGGCGCTCCAGTTCGGATTCAGGCACGAGTACATCGCCACGCGCGAGTTCGAGAACCCGGACTACGTGCGCAACGGACCGGACCGTTGCTTCCACTGCAAGGACGAGCTATTCGAGCGTCTTGAGGCGCTGGGCCGCGAGCGGGCGATCGAGCACATCGTGTACGGCGTCAACGTGGACGACCTGGGCGATTACCGCCCGGGGCAGAAGGCGGCGACGGAGCACGAGGTTGAGGCGCCGCTGGTAGACGCCGGATTGCGGAAGGCCGAGATCCGCGAACTCTCGCGACTGGCCGGCCTACCGACCTGGGACCGCCCCGCGTCCGCCTGCCTCAGCTCACGCATCCCGTATGGCACGCCGGCCACCGAGGAGACGGTGCAGACGGTCGAGCGTGGCGAAGAAGCATTGCGGGCGCTCGGCTTCCGCCAGTTCCGCATGCGCTTCCACGGCGAGCTGGTGCGCATCGAGATCGCGCCGGACGAACTGGCGCGCGCTCTCACCGCTGCCATGGCCGCCGAGTTCGTGGCCATCTTCAAGCCGCTCGGCTTCCACTACGTCACGCTCGACCTCGAAGGCTACCGGCAGGGCGCGCTGAACGAAGGGCTGGGGCTGAGGCGGTAAAGCTGCTCGTCGCTCGTCGCTCGTCGCGGGTCGTCTTGGCTTCGCACCGCGACGAATCCGTAAGGGGCGAAGCGCACGAGACCCCGCAAGCGAATCGACGAGCGACGGGCGACGAGCGACGAGCCTTCCTACATCTCCGAAAGGGCGGCCATGAGCGCGCCTTTGGCGGTCGCGGTCAGGGGATCGGCGGCCAGGCGGACTTCCGAGATCGCGATGGGGAAATGCGATTCCCTCAGGATCTGCTCGAAGCGCTCGCGGAACCCCTTCGGCGCAGCCGTCCCGCCGCTCAGCACCAGCGGAATCGCGCGTGGGAGCTGGGGCAGATTCTTGGCGTTCTGGAAGCCCTCGTTCAGCGATGCGACCAGCGTGTGGATCATGTCGTCATAGTAGACATCGATCACTTGCAGAAGCTGGTTCGGCTGTCGGCCGTTGATGTGGAAAGCCTGCTCCTTCAGAATGCGGATGCGGTTGGCCCGCTCGCCGGACATGGCGGCGGCGCTGGCATCGATGAAATCGCCGGCTTTGGGAACCGAAAAGCTCAGCATCGGAACCGAGAGGTAGGCGAAGCACACGTTGCACAGCCCTCCGCCGCAACTGATGCCGATACCGGTGAAGTTGCAGTCCGTGAGTTCGCTATAGACCACGGCCAGGCCTTCGTTGATGGCGCGCGACTGGTATCCCATGTCGGCCAGCACCTGCTTCATGGTGGCCTCGTGCCAGGTCAGGCTCGGCTCGGCGCCAAGCGGCGGCGCCGCCACCGTGAAGCACACGTTCTCGCCCGCCTTGCCTCCGCCACCGGTCGCCAGGCGGATGATCTCGGAGATCACCTTAATGCTGTCCGGCTCGGCGGAGTTCAGAAAGCCAGCCCGCATGGGCCGGCGGATCTCCGAGTTCAGCAAGTCGGCGAAACGCTGCGACTCGGTCCCGTGAATCCAGATCGCCGAATCCTCGACCGTGTGCGGAACCCCTTCTTTCCTGAGCGCGTTCTCGGTCACCCTCGAAGACGGAACGGTGAGAAACGCGTTGAGCTGGGTGCCGTATAGGAAGCCCTGCTCGGTCTTTCTTGCCGCGACGATGCGGCTTGTCCCTAAATCCAGGCCGATGGCCAGGTCGCTCTTGTTAGTGTCAGTCATCATCCATCTCCTTGGGGCGTCTCTTTCTTGAGCGCCCTGATATTCTTGCGGTACTCCTGCTGCAAAAATTCGCGGTAACTGGCGGCCCCGATGCGCCGCCGCGCCGCCGCCTGCTGCAATCTCTCCTCCGATAGCTCGATCGCCGCCAGGATGTGCTGGCCTGTCGAGGCCAGATAGCTCCGGTCGTAGACGAACCCGCAAAGATAGAGACCCGGCAGAGGGCGGGCATAGTTGTCGGGCAGGCCTACGTCCGCAAACGGGAAGTTGGCCGCCCAGTCGGTGTGATAGCCGATCTGCATGTTGTCCGGATTCACCGAAACCTGCGCGTGCGTCACGCAATTGTGCGCCGGCAGCCGGTAGCGCGCGCGCAGCATTTCGACAAGCAGCGCCCCGGAGTGCGCCTGAGCGGGCGTGATCGGGGTGCTTCCTTCGCCGTGATGCGTCTGCGCCTCGAAGGACAAGCCGAAGAAGCTGTCGTTCAAGTTGAGATAGAGCCACTTGTCGTCCGCCCAAACGGAATGGCCGGCATGGTTGGCGGCATCGCCTTCCTGCACGATCCTGTGCACGCGGCCAAAGCGGTCTACCAGAAAATGATACGCGCGCTTCTCGCGGAGATATTCGATGAGTCCGCCGGTGATGTGCCGCAGCGCCCGGTTCTGTAGCGGCTCGAACGGGACCTGCATGCTCTCGGTGGTGTGGAACACGATGCCGACGGGATCCTTGCGCCACTCGAGAGGGCCCCGCTCGGGGCGTGTGGCGTCGAAGACCGCGTAGCTCCTGGCCCGGTTGGGGACCGCCAGGCGGCAGTCGATCTGGAGGCCGTTGCTATACTCCTCGCGTTCCGCGTTCTCCTCCACCAGCCACACGTCCGGGAAGCGTTCGGCGGATGCAAGCCCCGGCGCGGCGCGGTCGACCGGCGACGGCCGCCTGGCTGGCTGGGTTGCGGCACCGCGCGGCGCCACGGCGTGCGACAACGTAAGACAGGCCGCGGTGAACGCCAGGGCGGCAAAGGCAGCATAGTGCCACCGCCCAAGACGGGGTCGAGGGGAAGATTCCAGGCCGACGGTGGCGACTCGGAGGTAGCGCAAGCGGTTGAGCGGATCCTGAATCCGCTTAGCGCGCCAGTCGACTACTGTTGCCACCAGCAGTCCAGCTTTCCTAGCGGTGCTCATTCTCCGTTCCCGCATAAGAGATCGGCGGATAGGTCCAAAACCTTAGGGCGGTGGGCCACACACCTACGATTTGCCCGAATTCTCGACAGGGGAATGGCCCCATAAGCGCTAACTTAAGACTTGCTGTTTTGCCCGTTTGGGCCTATGCTTGGGCTATGGAAAACGCGGCCGAGGAGAACTGGCAAGTCCTTTTGTCCCTGTTTCCGAGTGGATGGCGCGAGGAGGCTGTCCGGACGGGCGCCGTAGAGCGACTGCGCGGATTTTCCTCCCCGGAGGCCTTGCTGCGTGTCTTGCTACTGCACGTCGCGCGCGGCTTCTCATTGCGGGAGACCGTGGTTCAGGCAAAGTTAGCGCAGCTTGCCGATATCTCTGACGTGGCGCTCCTGAAGCGCCTCCGCAAGAGCGAAGACTGGCTGCGGTCATTGTGCGTCAGTCTGTTGCAGGAGAACGGTTGTTTGCTCCGGCAGGAGGCGGCCGCAGTTGCCTTCCGGATCGTCGATGGCACCGTCATCAAAGAACCCGGCAAGACGGGAAGCCAGTGGCGGATTCTGTACAGCCTGCGGTTGCCAACGCTGGAGTGTGACTTTTTCGATATGACCGCGACGGAAGGATCGGGCACGGGTGAGTCATTCCGGCGCCTGCCCGTTCGGCCGGGTGACCTGATTCTGGGCGATGCGGGCTACTGGTCCGCCGCGGGTATCGAATTCGTCCGCCAGCAGGGCGCCGATGTTTTGGTGCGCGTGAATCCCCATGGCTTTGTCGCCTTCGGGCCTCAGGGGCGACGCGTCGGTCTGTTAAGTCGGGTCCGAACCCTATCCCAGCCGGGCCAAATCGGTGAGTGGGCAGTTGCTTTGCAGGGGCAAGAAGGCCCCATCCCTGGACGCGTCTGCGCCATTCGTAAGAGCGAACTTGCCATCCAGCAGGCCCACCGCCGCCTGGAGCGCAAAGCGAGCAAGAAGCAAATCCGACTGAAACCGGAGACACTGGAATTCGCGAAACACGTCATTGTGTTCACGACCCAGCCGACCGCGCCAGCCAGCGAAATCCTGGAGTGGTATCGCCTGCGCTGGCAAATCGAGCTCGTTTTCAAGCGTCTGAAGACGCTGGCTCAACTCGGCCACCTTCCCAAGCACGACCAGCGCAGTTCCCGCGCCTGGCTGTACGGCAAGCTCTACGTGGCGCTTCTGACGCAGAAGCTGATCCGGGTTGGTCGCGATATTTCCCCCTGGGGGTACTCGGCGCAGCGTCCGTCGACCGCCCAGTCGTTGGCGTGAGTTCAGCTTTGCCCTCCACCAGATCCAAGATGCCATCCAGCCAGAACTTCGCTTGAAGAACCTGATCCTTCATTGGCCAGAGATCGCACGGGCTCTCGCGGAACGATCACGGAACCGCCCGCCTCAGTTCTTAAGTTAGCGCTTATGGGGAATGGCCCCCGATGGGGAGTAAGGTCCGGGGGGGCTGAACCGGGGGCTCACGATTTTGGGGGGCCAGCCCCGCGGGTGCGGCGGGTCGGGCATCTCGCAAAGCCGCGCCGAGACGATTGATGGTCGCGGTTCGGTGCTGGGGGTCCGCTCCCTAACGGTCGCGGTTCGGTGCTGGAGGCGGGTCTGGAGACCCGCTGCAGGACTGGAGTCCTGCCCCACGGTTTCAGCGTGCGCCACGTCGGGGCGCCGCGCCAACTACTCCATATTCCGCTATAGCTGATTATGATATACTCGTGCGCATGGGGGCACAACCGGAGCAGTTTCTTCCGCTGCATCGCGACACGTTCCAGATTCTGGTGTCTCTGGCCGATTCCGACCGGCACGGTTACTCCATCATGCTGGACATCGCCGAGCGCACCCAGGGCACCTATCGCATGAACCCGAGCACGCTCTACGGATCGATCAAGCGGCTGCTGGAGACCGGCCTGATCCAGGAGCTGGACGACCGCCCCGATCCGGCGATCGACGACACGCGGCGGCGCTACTACCGGCTGACTCCGCTAGGCCGCAAAGTGGCGCGTCTGGAAGCGCGCCGCCTGGAAGCTCTGCTTCACTACGCGCGTGCCACGGGCCTGCTGCCAAAACGGATGGCATAAATGAAAGCGCACCGGGTCAGCCTCGCCGCTTACGGCCTGCTGCTGCACGCCTACCCTCGTTCCTTTCGAGAGGACTATCAGAGCGAGCTGGTCCTGCTGCTTCGCGATCAACTGGCCACGGAATCCAGCTTCGCCGGGCGCTCGATGCGGCTCGGCTGGGCCGCGGCGGGCATCCTGGCCCATGCACCTAAGGAGCATCTTGCTATGTTCACGACCGATGTGCGGTACGCCCTCCGGACCTGGCGCCGGAATCCATGGTTCACCCTATTCGCTCTGGTCACTCTGGCCCTGGGCATCGGAGTGAATTCGGCGCTGTTCAGCGTGGTCCATTCGGTGCTGCTGGCCGGCCTTCCCTACGGGCATGCCTCGCAGTTGACCCGGGTGTGGGTGAGCAATCCCAAACAGGGATTCGATCACGATGTCACCTCCTACCCACGCTTTGAAGACTGGAAGGCCCGCAGCCGCACGTTTCAGGATTTCGCGGGCTTCACCGGAGGGCGCGCGATCCTCAACGGAGTGCAGGAACCGCTTCAGCTCACCGGCGCCGCGGTGACCGCGAATTTCTTTCGCCTGCTGGAAATCACGCCGGTGGTCGGGCGCGGTTTCGAACCGGGCGACGACCAGCCGGGCCGCCCGCGCGTCGTCGTTCTCGGCTATGGCTTCTGGCGCAGGCAGTTCGGCGGCGATACGGGCGTCATCGGCCGGCAGCTGCTGCTCAACGGCCTCAGCTACCAGGTAGTGGGCGTGCTGCCGGAATCGGTGCAATTTCCGCGGCGCGATCTGGACGTCTGGAGGCCGCTCATCGTCGAGGCCGCCCTGCGCCAGGACCGCCGATCTTTCTGGCTGAACGCAATCGGACGGCTGAAACCCGGGGTCACCCTTCCGCAGGCGCGGGCCGAGATGGACTCCATTGCGCGCGCCTTGAGATCCGAACATGTCGTCGATCGCAACCTGGGAGTGTCCCTGGTCAGCCTCAAGGAGGATCTGGTGGGCTCGATCCGGCCGGCCCTGCTGGTGCTGAGCGGCGCGGTGGCGCTGGTGCTGCTGATCTGCTGCGCCAGCGTGGCCGGAATGCTGGCGGCGCGGGCGGCGGACCGCAGGCGAGAACTCTCCATACGCGCCGCTCTGGGGGCGGGCGCCAGCCGCATGGTACGGCAGCTCCTTACCGAATCGGTCCTGCTGTTTTGCGCGGGTGGGCTTCTGGGCCTCGCGACCGCGCAGATCGTACTGCGGCTTCTTCTCCGCATGGCGCCGCCGGAGCTGACTCAGTTGCAGAGTGCCCGCCTCGATCTGGGGATGGTGGTCTTCACCATGGCGGTCTCCGGGATTACCGGCCTGGTCTTCGGCCTGCAGCCCGCTTTGCGCGCGTCGCGCTTCAACCTCTCGGATTCGATGAAGGCGGGTACGCGGGGCATCGCGGGCCGCCTGGACGCCCAGCGTTTCCGGCGCCTCCTGCTGGTCGGCGAGATGGCGCTGGCGGTGATCCTGCTCGCCGGCGCGGGGTTGCTGGTGCGCAGCCTGCAACATCTGCAGGAGGTCCACTTAGGGTTCGAGACGCGGCATGCGTTCGTTGCGGGAATCCAGCTACCTCCGACGAAATATGCCGAGGACGCCCAGGCGGCCAACTTTTTCGGGCGCCTGGTGGAGGAGCTGGATCGCGCACCGGGCATCAAGTCCGCTTCGGGAATCACGACCCTGCTACTGGACCGCCTCCCCAACTCAACCATCTTCCGGATTGAAGGCCGTCCCGACCCCATCTACACGCCGCTTACGGTCGACGCCGTGACGTCCAATTTCTTCCCGGCCGCTGGGATTCCGCTGCTGCGGGGACGCTTGTTCGACGCCACGGATCGCGCCGGGGCCTTGCCGGTGGCCATTATCAATGCCTCCACGGCCAACCGGTATTGGCCGAATGAGGATCCCATCGGCAAGCGTTTCACGTTCAACGTGTCGGCCGGTGGAGCGGCGGGCCCGTGGTTGACCGTCGTCGGGGTGGTGGGAGACACGCGCCGCGCCGGCGTCGACAGGCCGGTCTTCACGGAATCCTACTACCCGGTGGCGCAGGCGCCCGACCGCGAAATGGACGTCGTCATCCGCGCTGACGGAGGCGCGGCCCACGCGCGGGCTGCCTTGAGCGCCGTCCTGCACAACCTGGACAAGGACCAGCCGATCACTACGTTCGCGAAGCTCGACGCGGCTCTGGGCGAGCGCGTTGCCTCGCGCCGCTTCACGGCATGGCTGCTGTCGCTTTTCGCCGCCGCCGCGCTGTGCATATCGGGCGTCGGTCTCTATGGCCTGATCTCGTTCCTGGTTACGCAGCGTCGCAACGAGTTCGGACTGCGCGTGGCTCTGGGCGCGCAGCCGCGCGACATCCTGCGGCTGGTGCTTGGGCAGGTGATGGCGCTGGGGGCGATTGGTCTCGGGATCGGACTCGGGTGTGCCCTGGCGCTGAGCCGCGCCTTATCCGCGCTGCTGTTCGGCATTTCGCGCTTCGACCCCGGCAGCTATCTGCTCGCTTGTATCGCTCTGGCTGCGATCTGCCTTGCCGCCGCCATACCCCCGGCGCGCCGCGCTCTCCGCGCGGACCCCGTGGAGTCGCTGCAGTCCGAGTAGGGGGTTCGCGACAACAAACCGCCACATTCCGCAGCGAGAGGTGAAGGGGCTGAAGAGCGGCGACAGGCACCGCTCGCCACGCGCGCTCGAGACCTCTCCCGTTGACCAGGCGGGCATGTCGCTCGGGACAGCGCACCCAGTCACCGTTTTTCAGCGGAGTCTTCAGTCTGTCGGGTCAATTTCGCAAGTTCTTCGTTAGCCCCGCTCCGCGGGGCGCCGGAACTGAAGTTCCGCGCGGGCCCATGTCGTGCACGCCCGAGTAGGTTCGCCGGCCGCTGAAGAGCGGCTTCCGCTATAATGCCTTCGAAATGCCATCCGGCGCACGGTGGGATCAGGTCGCTGCCAAGGTCGTGGACCGGGTCGGCAGCACCGCGGGCCGGGTGGGCGGGTTTTGGACCCGTGTCACAGAGGGTCTGGCCGCCGAAGACCTGTGGGCCCAGTTCACGAGCGGGGCGCGGGCCAGCTACGACCTGTACGCCGCGGAGCTGGACTGGTCCAGGTTCGAGGGTCACCACGGCCCCAAGCGTACCGTGGCCATCGCACGAGCCCTGTTCTGGGCTATGCTGTTGAAGCTCTCGCCTCCGCGGCGCCTGTTTCTGCTGATCGTCTTGGCCCTGCCTCCGCTGGCGGCCGTGATCACTCAGACGGACGCCATGCTGCTGCTACTCCCGGCTGGGCTGATGATCCTGCTGGCCCTGGAACTGGCCGACCGCGTGACCATGAAGCGCGACCTCGAAATCGCCCGCGACATACAGCGCTGGCTGGTGCCATCCACGCCTCCCAGCCTACCGGGCATCGACATCGCCTTCGCGACGCGGCCGGCGAACACCGTCTCGGGCGACTACTACGATGCCTTCCCGCGGCCCGGCGACCGCCTCATGCTGGCCGTGGCGGACGTGGCCGGGAAGAGCGTTCCAGCGGCCCTGCTGATGGCGACCATCCAGGCCAGCCTGCGTACGCTGGCGGAGGAGCGGGCCACTTTGCTCGAGCTGGTGAAGGGATTGAACCGCTACGCGTCCGCGCACAGCCTGGCGGGAGCGCGGTTCACCACCGCTTTTCTGGCGGAGCTGGATCTCACCACTTTGGAACTGGCCTACGTCAATGCAGGGCACGTCCCGCCCGTCCTCCTGAGAGCCTCGGGCGGCTTCGAACGCCTCGAGGACGGCGGCCTGCCGCTCGGCATCCGGGCGGAGGCCACGTACGACTCGGGGCGGGTCCAGCTGGAGCGAGGCGACCTGCTCGCTATCCTCACCGATGGCGTCACCGAGGCCGAGAACGAGAGCGGCGAGGAATACGGCGAGGAGCGTCTGCTGGAGCTGTTCCGAAGGCCGGCGCAAGCCAGCGCGGACGCCGAGTTGAAGGAGATCATGTCCGCGGTGGACGCCTTCGTCGGCACCGCTCGCCAGCACGACGACATCACGGCGTTGGTGCTGCTGCTGCCGATGTAGGGTAGCGGGGCCTGGAGCGTCGCAAATCGCGAGCGGTATGACTGAACAGAAGACCAGTTGTGGGACAGGCACGAATTTCGCAAGTGCGGCGAAATTCGAGCCAGTCCCGGGTTTGCCGCCAATTCCTAGCGGGCGAAGCTGACCCGCAGGCCGGTCGTCAGCAGAACGTCGTTCTTCTTGCGGCCCCCCACCGGGTCGCTGATGAAGCGGTCGCTCGCCGTCACCTGCCAGGAGAGCCACTTCTTGAGCCTCGTCACCGCGCCGAGGTCGAAGTTCATCCGATACTCGCCGCCCGAAGTGAAATTCGGGAAGATCCGGAACGATTGGGTGAGCGAACTGACACCCGAGAGCTTATAGCTCCAGTCGTCGCCGAAATATCCCTCGGCCGCGTTCCGGGTGAGTGGCGTGCTGAACTGTGCGCGGTCATAGTCCAGCCCGCCCACCAGGTCCAGTTGAGAGCGATCGCCCTTGACGGCATTGAATCCGAAGCCGCCGCCCAGGACGACGCGCAGGTCCAGGTCCTGGAACCTGTCGTACTCGTACTGGTTGAAGAGATCGACGAACATGCGCGGTCCGACGTTCCGGTTGTAGTCCAGACCGCCGCGAACCGCTTGGGCCGTGGCGGCCGACTTGCCGGAGATCAGGGCGGTGGCGTAGATCTCGTTGAATTGCAGCGTGACCTTGTCGGTTCGCGTGGCGCGCGTGGCGTTGAAGGTGGTGGTGAACGTTGAGGTCTGGGCGTTCCCTCGAGCCAGCGCCAGCCCGACGTCCACGTACCCGGCCCAAAGATCCAGCAGGCGGGGATGCTGCAGCCGCTCCCACTGCTTCTGCTCGTCCGCATTACGGACGGCGGAAACCTCCGCCAGAGGGGCCGTTTCGGTCCCGGATGAGGTGGCCACCTGAAGCTTCCCGTCGCTGGTGCTCAGGGCGCCGCTGACCGGCTTACCGCCCGGCAAAACCACCACCAGGGCCTCGCTAGAGGTGACGGAGGTGACGGCCGCCCAGGGGATCGTGACTTCCCCCATGAGCTCGCTCTTTATGGTGAGCTTGTCGCCGTCCTTCTTCACGATCTGACCTGTAATCCGGTCGCCATTCTTCAGCGTCACCTGGTCCGCCAGCAGCGCCAGGGACGACAGGAGTGACAGCACGAGCAGGCGGGTACACATCCGGTTGGGCAGGTTGGGCATTTCGACACCTCGAGGGGTTTCCCCAGATCAGGACGTAACCTTGATGATCGTGACTTTGTCCGCCTCGATCTTGATCTTCTCTTCGTGCTCGGGACCGCTGGTCGGGACAACCTTGACCGTATAGTCGCCGGGGTTCAACAGAAGGCCCTGCACGGAATTGTTGAACTCGCCGGCGTGCCCCATGAACTTGCCCTCCACGAATACGGCGGAGTACTTGTCCGGGGTCTCGACGCGCAGGCGCCCGAATGGCGGCTTCGCCAACGGAAGCTCCTTCAGGGTCTCTTTGATGACTGTGGTCTTGCCCGCGACAATCTGCACCTTGGTGGTGGCCGCCTCGTAACGGGGCTCATCCAGTTTCACTTCGTGTTCGCCGGCTGGAACAGCGTACTTTCGGGCGATCCGGAAGTTGGCCGCCGGACCCACGTACTTGCCGTCGATGAACACGCCTGCGCGGCCGGTATTCACCTTGACCTTGAGGTAGCCTGTACCCTGTTGCGCGACTGCGGGAAGTGCGCAGCAGAACAGGAGGGCGGAACTCAAAACAGTCTGAAACAGAAGTCTCTTGTGCATCGATTATGCTCCCTCTTCCAGCGCGCTTTGTCGCGGTGGAAAAGAACCGGGAGAAAGCGCCCTAGACGTGTAAATTGTAACCCGATGGGAGCGCGTCTGCCAAGGGAAAGTGGTGGGACTGCCGACGTTGAGGCCTGATTCAGGCTTTTGAGTGTGAGTCCGAGGTGCTGGCGGGCTTGGATTCCGCCGGCTTGGGAGTCGCGGTCTCGGCTGGCTTGGATGGGGATTCGCCCTTGGAGCCTTTGCCGTTGGCCGGTTTGCGGTCATGGCCTTTGGCGTAGTCGGTGATGTAGAAGCCGCTGCCCTTGAACTGAAAGGCTGACGGAGAGATGAGCCTGTCCACCACACCACCGCAAGACTTGTGCTCTTTGAGGGGTTGATCGGAAAACCGCTGCAGAACCTCGAAGGTCTCGCCGCAAAGACGGCACTTATATTCGTAAAGAGGCATGACTTCCTTCGGACCCTCGCCGCTTAGAGTATAGCACAGCGACGGGTGAGCGTACCCTGCTCAGATGTCTTGAGCCCCCGTAACCCTAGCGATTCGAACCGGTTAGCGCGGCGGCACCGGCACGTGACTGGGCGTGTCCGGCTGAACGACATTAGGCGGCATCTGCACCGGGTTGCTGTGTCCCGTGTCCGCCGTGGCTCCCTTGACCGCGACCTCGAGCGCCCTCTTCAGAATCGGATCGTCGCCAGGCTTGGCGGCCGGCGTCTCTTCCGGCGCAGCATCCTCGTCTTCGTCGGTCTCGGCGGCAGCGGCGGGCTCGGCCTCCATCACCTGCACGGTCGGAGCGACTCCGACATCCTGGATCGCCTTGCCGCTAGGGGAATAGTACTTGGCGACCGAGAGAATGATCGCGCCGCCGTCGTCCATCGCGATGGCCTGGCGTACCGATGCGTCTCCGTAGGTCCGCTCGCCGACAACCTGCTCGGCCCGTTTGGAATCGAGCAGCGCGGCTGCCGCCACCTCGGCTCCGGCCGCCGTGCCGCGATTGGTGAGCACCACCAGGGGCAGCGTGGTGATGGCCTTCGAAGGATCGGCCTCAAAGTCCTTGCGCGGGTAGTGCTGGCCCTCGGCGTAGGTCATCAACCCCTTCTGCTGGAACAGGTTCGCGGTCGCGATCCCCTCTTCCGGGGTGCCCGTGCCGCAGTAACGCAGATCCAGGATCAGCTTCACCGCGCCTTGCTTCTGGAGGTCCTTCACGGCCTCCGCGATTTGACCGGTGGTTCCGGGCATCATGGCCTGCAGCTGTATGTACCCGACCCGATCCGGCATCAGCTTCGCGGTCACTCGAGGATAATCGATGGCGGCGCGGGTCAGCGTGAGCTTTCTCGGCTCGGGATGCCGGACGGCCATCACCGAAAGGTCGACGGTGGTTCCAGGCTTGCCCTGGAGCAGCATGTTGGCGTACGCCAGCGGCATATCCCGCGTGGCGATGCCGTGGATGCTCTCGATCATGTCGCCGGTGGTGAGCGCGGCTTTGGCGGCGGGCGAACCCGGGATCGAGTCCACCACGCCCACGTACCCGAAGCGCTTGGAAAGGATCAGCCCGACGCCGCCCTTGTAAGCGTCCTTGTTCTTCAGATACTCCTTGTACTGCTCCGCGTTCAGATAGCTGGCAAACGGGTCGATGGATTCCAACAGCCCGTTGATGGCGCCCAGAGTCACGCTCTTGAGGTCGGGCTCCTCGACGTAGTCGCTCTTGATCCGTTGTAGGACGTCCGCATAGACGCCCAGTTGGTGGTACGCGCCCTGG
This sequence comes from Bryobacterales bacterium, assembly GCA_963841635.1. Lineage (GTDB taxonomy): Bacteria > Acidobacteriota > Terriglobia > Bryobacterales > Bryobacteraceae > DASWZN01. The sequence goes on along the minus strand of CAWJDO010000002.1, from coordinate 2,274,721 downwards.
TCGGAGGTGCTGCTGGCCAGCACCGCGCCCATCAGCAGAAGGGCGACCAGCAATGTGGACAACGCGACTACAGTGGTTCTGACACGGGTACTCATAGGAGTGAACGCTCTAAGTTTATTGTAACCCAGAGTAGTGCGCCGCAGATTGGCGCCAAACCCGGGACTGGCTCGAATTTCGCCGCCCTTGCGAAATTCGTGCCTGTCCCACCGCTGGTCTTCTGCCCGTCATCACTGCTCGAGATTCACTTCTTTTGCCACTGCCGGATCACGCGCTCGACGTAGGCGACGGTCTCCGGGTAGGGCGGAACCCCGTTGTAGCGGTCCACTGCGGCGGGCCCGGCATTGTAGGCGGCCACGGCTTTGCTCACCTGGTACGGGTCGTTGAAGTACTTCCGCAGGAGTTCGGTCAAATACCGCGCGCCGGCATCGACGTTCTGCCGCGCGTCCGTGGGATCGGCGCCCAGCAGGCGGGCGGTCGCGGGCATCAACTGCATCAGGCCGATGGCGCCCTTGCGCGAGACGGCGTCCTGCCGGTAGCCGGACTCCGCCTTCACCACGGCGTGCAAAAAAGCGGGCGGCAAGTGCCACCGCTCGGCGGCCTGGTTGACCAACTCCTGGGGCGGAACGACGGGCGCGGGCTGTGGCGCCGGCGTCGGCTCGGATGGCGGGACGTATTCGGGCTCGAAGCGCAGGATTGCGGAGGCCGGGAATTCGGCCGTGCCGTCGTTCATGTAGACGCGCACCTGTTCCCCGTTCTGCTCATGCCGGTCGACGCGCATGGAGGAACCGTTGGCCAGGATCGCGTACTCGCCGGCGAAGGCGTTCGCTGCCAGGAGCAGCGCGGCGCCGAGTCGGGAAATCATCGACACAATTCTCCCACGGAAGAGTTGACGAGCGGGAGGCGGGAAGCGTGCAGAAGGCCGCCTCTGGCGGCCGCTCGTCGCCCGTCGCCCGTCGCTCGTCGATCCTTTGCGGCATTCGTGCGCTTCGCGATCGGCAGTCGTCACGGTGCGAAGAGGGGAAGAGAATGCAGAAGGCAGCTCGTCGCTCGTGGCTCGTGGCCCGTTGGATCCTCTGCGCGATTCGTGCGCTTCGCGATCGGCAGTCGTCACGGTGCGAAGAGGGGAACGGAATGCAGAAAGCAGCTCGTCGCTCGTGGCTCGTGGCCCGTTGATCCTCTGCGCGATTCGTGCGCTTCGCGATCGGCAGTCGTCACGGTGCGACGAGGGGAACGGAATGCAGAAAGCAGATCGTCGCTCGTGGCCCGTTGGATCCTCTGCGGCATTCGTGCGCTTCGCGATCGGCAGTCGTCACGGTGCGAAGAGGGGAAGAGCCGGCCGACGCGACGGGCGACGAGCGACGGGCGACGGGCGCGTGCGATTATAGATCCGTCTGCGACATGACCACTCTTACCCATCTCGAGTGCAGCCGGTGCGGGGCGCGGTACGATCCCGCCGCCGCGCGCAACCTGTGCGAGTGTGGCGGGCCGCTGCTGGCTCGCTACGACCTCGAAATGGCGCGTACGGGGTGGAGCCGGGATTGGGTTAAGAACGCGCCCGCTACCATGTGGCGCTATGCGCCCGTGCTGCCGGTGCGCAAGCCGCCCTCCATCGTGTCGCTGGGCGAGGGCATGACGCCGCTGATTCACGCGCGGCGGCTGGGGGAGCGCCTCGGCGCCGGCAATCTCTGGATCAAAGACGAGGGCCTGAATCCCACCGCGACGTTCAAGGCCCGCGGTATTTCGTGCGCCGTGTCCATGGCGGTCGAGTTGGGAATTCCGGGAGTGGCCGTGCGCTCGGAAGGCAATGCGGCCAGCGCGGTTGCCGCCTACGCGGCCGCGGCGGGCTTGGAAGCGCAGGTGGTCCTGCCGGCCGATGCGCCCCGGGCGAACTACGTCGAGTGCTGCGCCCACGGCGCTCGGGTCGTCACCGCTTCCGCCGAGGGTCTGTTCGACCTCAGCGCGCTCCACGAACCGTACCGCATCGAAGGGTGCAAGACCATCGGCTACGAGATCGCCGAGCAGATGTCGTGGACGCTGCCCGATGCGGTCGTGTATCCGGTTGGCGCGGGCGTGGGCCTGATCGGGGCTTGGAAGGCTTTTGAGGAATTGGAACAGCTCGCATGGACCGCTGGCGCGCGGCCTCGGATGATCTCCGTGCGGGCCGAGAATGCGCGCACGGTTGCCGCGGGCCTGCGCGCAACCGAGCCGCTCGGCGATGCTCTGGTTCTGAAAATCATCGGCGAGAGTGGCGGCACGGCCGTTGCGGTGAGCGACCGGGAGATCGTCGCGGCGGCGCTAGAATTGGCGGCGGTCGAGGGCATCCTGGCCGCACCCGAAGGCGCGGCCGCGGTCGCCGCGTTGCCGAAGCTACTGGCGGCCGGCCTGCTCAAGCGGGACGAGCGGATCGTCGTGGTGAATACCGGCTCCGGGCTCAAGTATCTGGAGATGTATGCGACTCGGTTCCCTCGCGCCGGGGCCGGGGAGCAGGACAAACTGGGCGGGCTGATCACGCCGCGGTGACCGTGCCTCGGCCATGAAGCATTTTGCTCTATTCTGCTCCTCGCGTTGCTGGCTGACAGCCCACGTGCGTGCGCAACCTCGACTCTAACCTTCACCGGGGGCAATTACCAGATCCAGGTTGTCGTCAGCGACACGAGCGACGAGATCTCAGACCTTCGACTTTATGACGGCGACCGCGTCGTTCTTATCGCCGCGAGGGAGGATCTGGCGGAGGCTCGCTACAATCCCGCAGGACACACACTCAGTCTGATAGTGCCGGCGAAGGGCGACGTACCGAAACTCGTTCTCGTGGCCCACGGGAAAAAGGCCACGATGGAGTACGGCACCAAACATGTGAAGTTGAGCTGCGATTGGTCTCGATAAGGATCCGGGAAGGACCCGCGCTACAGCAGCCGGCCTACCGCCTCGATCGCACGCGCGAGCACGGCTTCCCCAGCGGGGATCACCTCGACCGGGCCGGCGCTGAAGGGCCTCCAGCGCTGCTCGAAACGCGGGCAGGGCGCGCCTGCGAAGACGGTTACCAGGGGAACGCCGCAGGCGGCGGCCACGTGCTGACCTGCGGAATCGTATCCGACATAGAGCCGGCTGCGCTTGATGATGGACGCGAAGCCGGCGAACGAGCCGCGCCAGACCTCAACGTGCGCGCCGCTGGCCTCGATCGCCTTTTCCACGCGCGCGGCCTCTTCGCCGCCCGCACCCGCATCCACGATCAGCGGCAGGCCGCGCTGCGCGAGCGCCGCGAGCAGCGTCGATTCGAATGGGTCCGCGATCCGCTTGGCGCTGTTTCCGCCGACACCGAGGCTCACGGCGATGCCGCCCGCGGGGAGCGCCGGCGATTCGGCGGGCGCGATGTAGGAGCGCGCGTCGTCGATTCCGAACGTCTCCCTGGCCCAGCGCCGCGCCAGCGCGCCCAACGACTCCGCGCCGTCACCGCCGTAGGTGCGGCTTTCGAAAAGGTAGTAGTTCTCTTCGGGACACACGGGCAGCAGGCCAAGTTGCGTGATGCGCGAGTCGGGATCGACGACGATGGTCGCGGGCCCGCCCAGCGACAACGCGGGCGCGATCCGGTCGCGAGGCCCTCCGGCGTAACGCACGGACAGGTGCTCGATCCGTGGGTCGGCGGCGAAAAGTTCCCAGCACTTCCGCGGGCCCACCAGCACGATGCGCGCCTCTGGGCAGCGGCGCTTCACCGCGTCCAGGATCACGCTGGTGATGGCCACCTCCGCGCCTAGCGTCACGCGGGAGAGGACGAACACGGTGAGCGGCTCGCGCTCGAGCCGCCGCGGGAGCCGGACTCGACGGTATCGTTCCACGAGTTCCGCAGGCCGGTGCTCGGGCAGAATCGCCTCGATCGCTTCGGCGAAAACCTGAGTGTAGGCCTCTACCAGACGCGGCTCGAAGCGGTCCGAAAGGCCTTCGGCCACCACGGTAAACAGGGCCGGGCTGTCCTGGTCGATCAACTCGGCGAGCAAGCTGCGCGGCCACGGCCCGCCGCCGAGGACGCAGTCGAGCAGGCGCCCGGCGGTCTCAGAGGTATTTCCCAACCAGCAGCTCCAGCTTCTTGCGCGTCTCTTCGGGCACGGTTTTGCGGTCGGTGATGATGGCGTGCGCCAGCGCGCTCCCGCACTTGCACGCGCGCTCGGCCGGCAGGGCTTCGACAGCCCGCGTCACCACGCGCGCCGCGTTCTCGGCGTTCTTCACCAGGTTCGCGATGATCTGGTTGACGGTCACCGCGTCGTGCTCCGGGTGCCAGCAATCGTAATCGGTCACCATGGCGACGGTGGCGTAGCAGATCTCGGCCTCGCGCGCGAGCTTGGCTTCCTGCAGGTTGGTCATGCCGATGACGTCCATCCCCCAGCTGCGGTAGACGTTCGATTCGGCCTTGGTGGAGAACTGCGGGCCTTCCATGCAGAGGTAGGTGCCACCGAGGGTGGTCTTCACGCCCGCGGCCTGGCAGGCGCCGTAAACTACCTCGGCAAGCTGCGGGCAGATGGGATCGGAAAAGCCGATGTGCACCACCAGTCCCTCGCCGAAGAACGTGGAGGGGCGGGCCTTGGTGCGATCGAAGAACTGATCGGGGATGACGAAATCGAGCGGCCGGTGCTCTTCTTTCAACGAGCCCACCGCGCTCAGCGAGATGATGCGCTCGACGCCGAGCGACTTGAGTCCGTAGATGTTGGCGCGAAAGTTCAGCTCCGAGGGCGAGATGCGGTGCCCGCGTCCGTGCCTCGCGAGAAAGACCACTTCCTGCCCCGCCAGCTTGCCCAGCATGTAGGCGTCCGAGGGCCGTCCCCACGGAGTTTCAAGCGTCACCTCCCGATCCAGTTCGAAGCCGGGCATGGAATAGAGCCCGCTGCCGCCGATGATTCCGATGTGCGTCATTCTTGTATCAGCTCCAATAGGACTCCGCCGGTGGAGGCGGGATGGACGAAAACGTAGAGGTGGCCGCCGGCGCCGTGGCGCGGCTCGTTCAGCAGGCGCGCGCCCGCGGCGGTGAGCCGTGCGACCGCGGCCGCGAGGTCGTCCACCAGCAAGGCCACGTGATGCAGGCCCTCGCCGCGCTTCTCCAGGAATCTGCCGATCGGGGAATCGGCGCCGGCCGGCTCGAGCAGCTCCAGGCGCGGCCCGCCGCAGGCGAGCATGGCGATGTTCACTTTCTCGCCCGCCACGTTTTCGCGGTGCGGGGCGTCCATGCCTAGCGCGCCGGTGTAGAACTCGAGCGCGGCATCGAGCGACTTCACCGCGATGCCGAGATGGTCGATTTTATACTCGCTCAATCTGCTCCTTCACGTCCGCTCCCTGACGGTCGCGGTTCGGTACTAACGCATCAGCGGTCGAGCACCGAACCGCGCGCGTAAGCAAGCGGTCACTGCCTAGACTCGCTCGAGCCACTCCTTCACGATCGAATACGGATCGCGACGCCGCGCCGCCACTTCCCGGGCCGCGGCCTCGATCTGGGCCGCCGGCAGCCGCTCCATCAGGCGCTCGCGCAGCATTTCGCGCAGGCGGGCGGCCCACAACTCCACGCGCCGGTCCTTCTTCGCGCCCGACTCCTGAAACTTCCGGATCGCCGCCAGGACCTCGCCGATGCCCTTCCCTTGCGTCGCCACCGTGCGCACAACGGCGGGTTGCCAGCCGTCGCGAGCGGTATTCAACGAAAGCAGACCGTGCAAATCGCGTTCGATCGCGTTCGCTCCCGGGTGGTCCGACTTGTTGATCGCGAAGACGTCGGCGATCTCCATGATACCCGCTTTCATCGACTGTACATCGTCGCCCATGCCGGGCACCAGCACCACCACGGTGACGTCGGCCAGGCGCGCGACCTCGACCTCGTCCTGTCCCACGCCGACCGTCTCGATCAGGACCACATCCCGTCCCGCGGCGTCGAGGAGCAGCGCGATGTCGGTGGTCGCGGCGGCCAGTCCGCCCAGCGAGCCGCGCGTGGCCATCGAGCGTATGAACACGCCAGGGTCCGCCGAGTGCGCCTGCATGCGTATGCGGTCACCCAGAATGGCGCCGCCCGAGAACGGACTGGTGGGATCGACGGCCACGATGCCCACGGTGCGGCCCTCGGCGCGCAGGGCCCGCGCGAGATAATCGACCAGCGTGCTCTTCCCCGCGCCCGGCGCGCCCGTGACGCCGATCAGCGTGGCGCGACCGGTGCGCGGGAACAGCTCTTCAAGCAGGCTGAGCGCCTCCGGACGCCGGTCTTCGACAGCGGTTGCGGCGCGGGCCAGCGCCCGCACATCGCCCGCGAGGATGCGTTCGGCTAGCGGTTCCATCAGCTCTTGAGCAACTGCCGCGCGATGACCAGGCGCTGGATTTCGGAGGTGCCTTCGCCGATGGTACAGAGCTTGACGTCGCGGTAGAACTTCTCGACCCGGTATTCCTTGATGAACCCGTAGCCGCCCAGGACCTGCACCGCCTGGTCGCAGACGCGCACCGCCGCCTCGGAAGCGTACAGCTTGGCGATGGCGGACTCCTTGGTGACGCGCCGGCCCTGGTCCTTCCTCGCGGCGGCGCGCAACGTCAGCAGGCGCGCGGCGTCGATCTCGGCCGCCATGTCCGCCAGCTTGAACTGGATCGCCTGGAATTCGGAGATCGGCTTTCCGAATTGCCTGCGCTGTTGCGAATAGCGAAGTGCGATTTCGTATGCTCCCTGCGCCGTGCCCACCGACAGCGCCGCAATCGAGATTCTCCCGCCGTCCAGGACCTTGAGGCTGTCGACGAAGCCCTCGCCCTCGCGGCCGAGCAGTTGCGAATCCGGCAGGCGGCAGTTCTCGAAGATCACCTCGCCGGTGGGGCTGGCGCGCATGCCGAGCTTGTTCTCCTTGCGTCCCAGGCGGAACCCCGGCGTGCCTTTGTCGATGATGAACGCGGAGATGCCGTGCTGCGACGCGGCCCGGTCCGTCACCGCCATGGCCACGCAGACATCGGCCTCGTGCGCGTTGGTGGTGAACGTCTTCGAGCCGTTCAGCACCCAGCATTCGCCGTCGCGGACCGCCTGCGTGCGCGTGCCCGCGGCGTCCGATCCGGCCTCGGACTCGGTGAGCGACCAGCTCCCCAGCCACTCGCCGCTGGCCAGGCGCGGAATGTACCTGCGCCGCTGCTCCTCGCTGCCCGACGAGTAGATGTGGTTGGTCGAGAGCGATGTGTGCGCCGCCACGATCAGCGCCACCGCGGGATCGATTCGCGCCAGTTCCTCGACGATGATCTCGTACTCGATGTAGCCGAGCCCCGCGCCGCCCAATTCTTCCGGGAAGATCGAGCCCAGGTAGCCGAGCGCGGCGAGCTTGCCGACGGCCTCCCGCGGAAAGATCTGGCCTTCGTCCCATTCGAGCGCGTGCGGCGCCAGTTCGGCCTCGGCGAATTCCCGCACCGTCTTGCGAAGCTGAACCTGTTCGGCTGACTGTTCGAAGTCCATGTGCGCCTAGACGATCTCTTCCTTCTCCCGATCCCAGTGTACGGTCCGCCGTTGGCGATAGCTCTCCACCGCCATCCGGCAGACGATCGAAACGCGGAAGCCGAGTTCGAACGGGCAGTTCGCCTCGCGGCCCCCGCGGATCGCGTCCAAAAAGTTCTGCAGGTGCGCCCGAGGCTCGGTGCGGGTCTGGCCCATCATCTCGGTCGCGTCCGGCCGGTTCACCTTCTGTGGCAGGTAGCGGATCTGCTGCGTCCGCTCGATGGTGCCGTGCGTCCCGAGCGCGCTCTCTCCGGCGCCGGGCCGGTCGTTGCCGAAGCCCGAATCCCACGAAAACAGGATCTCCTCCGGCTGTTCCAGCGAGACGCTCATGGTGTCGGGCACTTCGCGGCCATCTTTCCAGAGGTAGACGCCGCCGGCAGCGGTCGCCGACCGCGGAATTCCGAGGTCCAGCACCTTGTACCAGAACGCCACCTGCTGGGACATGCTCTCGTAAAAGTTGCCGCCCGAGGTGTCCCAGAACAAGCGCCAGTCGAGATAGCGCCTGGCGTCGAAAGGGATCCGCGGCGCCTCGCCCAGGAACGCGTCCCAATCGATGTTGCCGGCCGTCATGTCGGGATAAAGCGGGCGCGTCCCGTGGGGTTTCGCGAGCGGCGCGTTGCGGAACATATGGGCGCGGATGGCGGTGATCTTGCCCACGCGTCCCTCGCGCAGAAACGCGAGCGCGTCGGCGACCTGGCCGCTCGAGCAGGCCTGGTGGCCGATCTGTACCACCGAACGAGGAGCTTTCTCGCGGGCCGCGCGCATCCGGAGGGCGTGTTCCACCGTGAACGCCAGCGTCTTTTCCTGGTAAACGTGGCGGCCCGCCTCGACCGACGCGGTGAAGTGTTCCGCGTGCAGGTGCGGTGGCGTGGCGATCACGACGGCGTCGATCGAGAGATCTTCGAGCAGCCGGCGATAGTCGCGGAACCTGGCAGCGGCCGGCGCCGCGCCGCCAGCTTCTTCGAGACGGCGCGTGTAGACGTCGGCGAAGGCGGCGATCCCGGTATTCGGGCAAGCCAGCGCCTCGCGCGCGAGCTGTATGCCGCGATCCCCCGCCCCGATGATGCCGAGCCGTATGCGGTCGTTGGCCCCCAGAACGCTCGCCGGCGCCAGCGTGCCGGCGAGTCCCGTGGCCATCTTGCCGATGAACTTCCGCCGCGAATCCATGGGAGCCAATCCAATTCTATCGTGGGGCAGGCGTCCACGCCTGCAGCGGGTCTCCAGACCCGCCCCCGAGCGTCAGTGCGGGCGTCCGCTCGCTCGCGCTCGCGGTTCGGTGCCGATTCGCCCGCGCCCTGTCTTGATATCGCCCGCAATGTGGTATCGTATGTGATGTGAGGCTGGTGTTGGACACGGACGCCGTGGTCGCCGCCATGAGGAGTCCGACAGGCGCTTCCGCCGCCCTGGTTCGGGCAGTGCGCAACGGTCAGGCTACCTTGCTGCTGAGCGTACCGCTCGCCATGGAATACGAAGCCGTTTGCCGGCGGCCTGAGCACCGGCTGGAGGCCGGACTCTCGTCGCGCCAGGTTGAGATCTTCCTGGACGCACTGATCGCCATGGCAGAGCCCGTGCTAGCGCACTTCTTGTGGCGGCCTCAGTTGCGCGATCCGAACGATGAAATGGTTTTGGAGGCGGCGGTCAACGGCAGAGCCGACGCCCTGGTGACATTCAACGTGCGGGACTATGGAACCGCCGCGTCTCAATTTGGCGTGAAGGTTCTGCTTCCGCGAGAGGCGATAGCGAGGATCGAACGATGAAAGACGCTCAAACTTATCCCCTACGGCTGCCGCGCTCGCTCAAAGAGGCGGTCGAACGGCTGAGCCGGGAGGACCGGACCAGTATCAACCAGTTCGTGGCAACGGCGGTGGCCGAGAAGGTCTCGGCACTGCAGACGGCGAAGTATTTCACGGATCGGCGGGCGCGGGCGGATTTCAGGGCTTTCGACAAGATTATGAAGCGGAAGGGCGGAAAGGCGCCCCGCGAAGGCGACGAGATGCCGGCGTAGCCGACGAGCGACGAGCGACCAGCGACGGGCTACAATAGAGGTTCCACGAGATGTCGTCACTCGCGCCCGAGCAGAATTCCCGTATCGCTTCCGCAATCTCGCGCGAGCGCGACGCCGCCCGGCAGCAATTGTCGGCGGCCTGGCAACTGCAGGTCTTCCGCGTCGAAGAGGCGCTGGCCACGGGCTGGCAGGACTACATCGCTCGCGTCTTCGAGGAGCACTTCACCGAATTGGCCGCGCGCATCGAGCGGGAGTTCGCCGACACCGTGCGGCAGAGCGCCGGGGATATCAACCGGGCGGTCCGGCGCTTCGCCACCTGGGAGAGCCAGGAGCAGTGGGCCGCCGCGTTGCTCGATTCCGTTCGGGGGTTCTGTTCCCGCGCCGCGCTGTTCTTAGTGGAACCCCATTCCCTGCGCGGGCTGCGAGCGGTGGCGAACCTCGACGTACCGCTGGAGGAGGCCCCGGCCGTGGCGGCCGCGATCGCCTCGCGGGACACGCTCGTGACCCTGGCCACCGAGGGGGAGCTTTCGAGCGGAATCGCCGGCCTCTTCGAAGCGGGCCGTTGCGCAATCCTGCCGGTGGTCGCGCGCGAGCGTGTTGCCGCGGTCCTGCTGGCGGCGGGTGAACCCATCGAGACGGACGGCCTGGAAGCGATGGCGGCACTGGCGGGTGCCGCGCTGGAACGCCCCAGACGCCCGGACCCCCTGCCCGAAACCGTGCAATCCACCAGCGAGGAAGCGCTCTTCTTGCGCGCCCAGCGTTTCGCGCGCGTGCGCGCCGCCGAGCTCCGCCTCGCCAGGCCCCGGGAGATCGCTGAAGGCCGCGCGGCCAGGCGCCTGTACGCGCTGCTCAAGGATGAAATCGATACGGCGCGCCTCGATTATGCGCGAGAATTTCTGCAGGCATCGCCGTTTATGCCTGACTATTTGCACGCGGAGTTGATTCGAACACTGGCCAATGAAGACACTGCTGCTTTGGGCGAAGAGTATCCGGGGCCCCTGGCCTAGTGTAGTGCGTCGCAAATTTCGGGCGATGACTGACAGAAGACCAGCGGTGGGACAGGCACGAATTTCGCAAGGGCGACGAAACTCGAGCCAGTCCCGGGTTTGCTGCCAATTCCGATGGGCGACGGAATTTGCGGCGCACTACACTGGCGCCGCCGCTCGGGCGGCCTCCGCGTTGCTGCTGATCACCACCCTTTTCGGCGCCGCGCCACCGGCCGCCGATCTGGCGCTGTTGAAGTCGGGGATCGACGAACAGGCCCGCAAAGAGCCGGCCGCGGCAGTCCGCGACCTGACGGCCGTCCGCGAACGCTTGCCCCTGCTCGCCGACTATGTCGCCTACTCTATCGCCGCGGCGAAGTTCGATCTGGGGGATTTCGACGCGGCGGTTCGCGAGCTGGAGCCGGTATGGAATACCGTTCCGCCGTCTCCCCTGGCAGGCCAGGCCGCGCTGGTGGCCGCGCGCGCCTACAAGCAGAGCGGTAAGCCCGCGCAGGGCATTGACGTCCTGCGCGAATATTACGCGCGTTTGCCCCAGCCCTCCGGGGACAAGCTGCTGGCGGAGTGCTATCGCGCTTCGGCCGACCTTGCGTCCGCCGCGGTCTTCTATCAGCAGGTCTACTTTCGCTATCCGCTGAGCCTGGAAGCAGCCGAGGCCGCGCCGGCGCTCTCCGAATTGAAGTCCACCCTCGCCGAGCTCTATCCGCCACCCACCACGCAGGCCAGGTTCGAGCGCGCCGGCATACTGGCGCGGGGCGGCGACATCCGGCAGGCCCGCGTGGAATACCAGGGGATGCTGGCGGCCGTCGCGGGCCCGGATCGGGAACTGGTGCGCGTGCGCCTCGGGGAGCTCCAATTCTACTCGACCGAGACCACTACGGCCTACAGCTACCTCCGCGGGCTCGAAGTCTCGTCGCCCGAGGCGGACGCCGAGCGCCTCTACTTCCTGGCCGAGTGCGCGCGGCGGCTCAGCCAGGACGACCGTTTGAAGGACGCCCTGGAGCGGCTGGAGCGCTATCCCGATTCTCCCTGGCGCCTGAAGGCGCTGGTCGCCGCCGGGAACCGCTACCTGGTCGACAATCGCAGCGCCGACTACCTGCCGATCTATCGCGCTTGCGCCGAATCGTTCAGCGGCCAGCACGCGGACTACTGCCACTGGAAGGTCGTCTGGTATTCGTACATGCACCGCCAGCCGGAGGCCGAGGGTCTGCTGCGCGAGCACCTGCTGAAGTACCCGGGCTCGGAGCGAGCCCCAACGGCGCTCTATTTTTTGGGGCGGCTGGCCGAGGCCGACAATCCGCCTGCCGCCAAGGCGTACTACTCCGAGATCGGCGCGCGCTACCCGAACTCCTACTATGCCGACCTGGCGGACCGCCGGTTGACGCAGCCGGCGTCATTCGGAGCCGTGGAGTCGGCCGACGTTCGCCAGTTCCTGAACGGCGTGGTGTGGCCGGTATGGCACTTTGAGAAGAAGTTCGATCCGACGCCGGCGACCCAGGCGCGCCTGGACCGCGCACGCCTGCTGGCGGCCGCGGGACTGGAAGACCAGGCCGAGGACGAACTCCGCTACGGAGCGCGCACGGAGGACCAGCCGCACGTGCTGGCGGTCCGGCTGGCGCAGGTCGCGGGCAAGTACAGCCCGCCGTATCGCGCGCTCCAGCTGGTCAAGAGCCTGGTGCCGGGATATCTCTCGATTCCGGTGGAAGACGCCCCGGCGAGCTTCTGGCGCCTGCTCTATCCGATGCCCTGGAGAAGCGACCTGGAGCGGAACGCCAAGCTCCACGATCTGGATCCCTACGTGGTGGCGGGCCTGGTCCGGCAGGAGTCCGAATTCAACCCGCAGGCTCTTTCGCGGGCGCAGGCTTACGGACTCACGCAGATTCTGCCCTCCACGGGCCGCGGGCTTCTGAAGGCGTCGCGCAAGCGGTTTCGCGCGACCGTCCTGTTCAACCCCGAGGTGAACCTGCGCCTCGGCACGACCTATCTGCGGATCATGTACGACGCCAACATGGGGCACTGGGAGAGGACGCTGGCGGCATACAACGCGGGGGCGTCGCGCGTCGAGAACTGGATGGGCTGGGGCGAGTATCGCGAGCCGGCGGAGTTCATCGAGTCGATCCCTTTCAGCGAGACCCGGAACTACGTGCTGGCGGTGCTGCGCAACGCTGCGATGTACCGCAAGCTTTACGGTGAGGAAGGGTCGGGCGTGCTCGCGGCCGACCATTTCCCGCCGCCTGCGGTCAAGGAGACGGCTGCGGTGGCCGCGAAGAAGGCGCCTTTCCGGCGCAACCCGGTGGTGGCCAAGAAGCACCGCGCGGTGCACCACCGGAAGAAGAAACGGCAGGCAGCGAAGTGAGCCTGACACTATCGCTGCTCGAGGGACGCTTCGCCGTGTGCCGGCTCGCGCCCGGCGAAGAGGTTCCCGCCTGGGCGGGCGGCGGCGCGTTCACATCGGTCACGCGGACCCGGGATGAGCTTTCGGTGGTGTGCGCGGAGGGCGCGGTGCCGGAGGGAATCCGGTCGGAGGGCGGCTGGCGCGTGTTCCAGGTCGAAGGCCCTTTGGATTTCGCACTGACCGGGGTCCTGGCCTCGGTGGCGGCTCCGCTGGCCGGGGCTGGCGTAAGCATCTTCGCGGTGTCCACGTTCAACACGGACTACGTGATGGTCAGGGAAGAGAACGTGGAGCGGGCCATCGCGGCGCTCGGAGCGGCCGGTCACCGGGTGTCTGGGTGACGTTTCACAGAACGCCGGCCGCGTTCAGATGCGCCGTGTACCTTTTGTCCACGTTGACGATGTGGCCAATCAGCCAGCGCTGCAGGAAGATCATCACCTCATGGGTGAGCTCCGCCCTGTTGCTTCGGGACTTCTCGAGTAAAAGCTTGACCTGCGCCATCAGCCGGTCGTGCTCGGCCTTGTGCCGGTCGTAGTCGGGGTAGCCGAACTTTTTCATGAGCGTTTCTTCGGTGGCGAAGTGCGAGACGGCATAGGCCGCCAGACGATCGAGGATCTTCGACAATTCCGACTCTTGGTCTTTCGCCAGCATGGCGGCGTGAAGGTCGTTGATCAGGTCGATCAGCCTCTGGTGCTGCTCGTCAATGCGGGAGATGCCCACGCTATAGCGTTCGCTCCAAACGATCAGCTTCGGCGGCGTTGAAACCCTCATATGACTCAGATCGGCCACAACGGCACGACCACTCAACCGAAATACGTCCTTTTTTGTCTGCCCGCGAGATGGCGCCTCCCGTGGCGAAAACCCGGAGCTCCGACGCCTCACAATCCTGGTGGCCGGGTGTATAGTAAACACATCCGAGAGTTCAGGGTGCAGATCGCTGTTTCTCGGTGAGGCAGCGATGACGCGTGCTGTCAGGGAGAGCTGGGATATCGCTCGAGGTAACGAGCCAGAAATGGATCACCGCCTCCACACGGTTCAGCATCCCCTCCTGCAGGTTGTTGCCGTCCACGAAGCGCTTAGCCACCTGCAGCACGTCGCGGTTCATCGCCACGTTGCCCAGGTAATGAGGCCCTCGTCTGCTCCAGGCTTGGCCATCCGCGGTGGCTCTCGGAAGGCACGTTGAAATATGTGAGAATTGGGGCTGATGCAACGCTTTGACCGAATCACGTGGGATCCTGGCCGGATGAACGGGCAGCCGTGCATCCGCGGGATGCGGTTGACCGTGCGGAGAGTCGTCGAGGCCGTCGCTCTGTATCCGAATCGGGATGATCTGTTTCGGAACTATCCCGAGTTGGAGCCAGACGACGTGCAGCAGGCTCTCGCTTTCGCCGCCGCCAATCTCGAAGACGGCGCGGCCGAAACTCACGCCGCCTGACCTGCTGCGGTATCCTCCCGAGTGGTGGCGGACTCGGCTTGCTCACGTAACAGCAGCAGCCCGAGCGAAAGGGCCACGCCGGTTTGCCATCCGACGTGCACGGTGGACGGCGGGAAATGCTCCGGGTTCCAGCTTCGCAGGGCGGGCATCAGCCGCATCAGCAAGGAATCGCATGCGCAGCCGAGCGGCCCCATCACCGCGCCGACGAGGCCCCAAAGCGCCAGCCCGCCCAGTGACCGGACGGTGAGCGCGGCGGCTGGGCCGAACAGGACAAGCCCGGTGGCAAGAACGATGACTGCTCCCACCCAGCCGCCAACGAACAGCAGCGGCGGAGAAAGCTCGATGACGTCCGTGTGAATGCCGCGCACCCACACACTGAAAGACCACGCAGAGAAGAGCGCCCACAAGGAAATCAGGTATGCCGCGGTGCTCACAACGAGGAACGCCGCGGCCAGGCTGACGGGCCGGACTCGCTCCGACAGCACGAAGTACGCGCCCAAGCTAACTCCAAAGACGAGGCCCGCGAACAAGAATCCGGCGACGGCGTAGGACTGGATGACGACGGTGAGCAGACCCGAAACCAGCCCGGTAATCGCCAGCAACGCGATACGCGCCGGGCGTCTCATACCGCATAAGACACCGGCGCGCCACGGTTTGTTCCTGGCGGAGGTCGCTTTACCGCGTCAGCCGGTCCACCACCTTGCCTTCGGGCGAACACAGCTCGATCTCCATTTGCATCTGGCCCACGGCATGGGTCGAGCAGCTCAGGCAGGGGTCGAAGGCGCGGATCACCGCCTCGACGCGGTTCAGCATCCCCTCCTGCAGGTTGTTGCCGTCCACGAAGCGCTTGGCCACCTGCAACACACCGCGGTTCATCGCCAGGTTGTTGTGGCCCGTCGCGATGATCAGGTTCGCCCAGGTGATGAGGCCCTCGTCATCGACCTTGTAGTGGTGGATGAGAGTGCCGCGCGGCGCCTCGGCCGCTCCGATGCCCTCGCTGTTGTTCGGACCCGCGAAGGCGCGCACGTGCTTGCTGAGGATCTCGGGATCGGTCAGCAGCCGCTCGATTCGCTCGATCGCGTGCACGATCTCGATCAGCCGCGCGTAGTGGTAATAGAAAGAGCTGAGGATCGCGCCGCGCTCCAGGTCGCGGAACTCGGCCTGCTCCTGGTCCGCAATCGGCGTGCCGCAGCGGTCCGCCAGGTTCAACCGCGCCAGCGGCCCCACACGGTAGATGCCGTCCGGGTACCCCTGCGGCTTGTAGTAGGGCGACTTCAGGTACGAGAACGGCTCCACCGCTTCGCCGATAAAGTCGTCGTAGCTGGCCGGACTCAGGTGGTCCGCGACGATGTGTCCCGAGGCATCCAGCACGCGCAGCGTGCCGTCGTAGTGCTCCAGGCCCCCGTCCTTGTCCACCATCCCCATGAACAGCGTGGGGAAATTGCCGAAGCTGCGGATCTCTTCGCGGAAGCCGTCCATCGACCCCTTGAACCAGTCCAGCGTGCGCCGGGCAATGACCATCGCCTCGGGAATCCCGGCCAGAATCCGGTCGCGGTCCTCGACCGCCAGCGGATCGTTCACTCCGCCCGGCACCACCCAGGCCGGATGAATCCGCTTGCCGGCCATCCACTCGATGATCTGCTGGCCGAACTTGCGCAGCATGATGCCGTCGCGCGCCAGCGTGGGATGCGCCACGGCCAGGCCGAAGATGTTGCGCGTGGCCGGGTCCGCGTCCATGCCCAGCAGCAGGTCGGGCGAAGAGAGATGGAAGAAGCTCAGCGCGTGCGACTGGATCAGCTGCGCCAGGTTCAATATGCGCCGCAGGTTCGCAGCCGCGGACGGAATGCGCGTGGCCAGGATGCCGTCGCACGCCTTCGCCGAAGCGACCAGGTGGCTCACCGGGCAGATCCCGCAGATGCGCGCCATGAGCGACGGCATCTCCGAGAACGGCCGGCCTTCGCACAGCTTCTCGAAGCCGCGGAACTGGGTGACGTGGAACTGCGCGTCTTCGACGCGGCCATTCTCGCCGAGTGAACAGCGTGATCTTGGCGTGGCCCTCGATCCGGCTGACGTTTTCGATTCTGATGGTTTGTTTCGCCATGGTTTGTTCCGCCATTGCTACGCTCCGAACCTGGTGGCCTGGCTCAACTCGGGCTTGCGCCCGGCGAGGAGTTCGGTCAGCACGAAAAAGATGGCATCGGCCGAAGGCGGACAACCTGGCACGAAGACGTCGACATCGACTACCTCGTGCACGGGCCGCACCTTCGCCAGCAGCTTGGGAATCACCTCGGCGGGGATCTGCTGGTTGATGGTGGCGTTCTCGCGGTAAGCGCGGCCGTAGACCGCCTCCAGCCGGAACGCGTTGCGCATGGAGGGAACGTTGGCCGTCACGGCGCAATCGCCGAGCGACACCAGCGTCCCGGTGTGCGCCCGGATCTTCTTGATCTTCTCGCGGTCGTCCACGCTCGACACCGCGCCTTCCACCAGCGTGATGTCCACGTGCTCCGGGAAATCCTTGGCGTCCACCAGCGGGCTGTAGACCAGGTCCACCTTCTCCGCCAGTTCGAGGATGCGTTCGTCGATGTCGAGGAACGACATGTGGCAGCCCGAGCAGCCGTCCAGCCAGACCGTTGCCATGGTCAGTTTCTTACTCATCGTTCGCGCCCCCTCATCAGGGTCAGGTACGGCAGGAACTGCCGCCGTTTGGACATCTCAGCCACAGACTTTCCTTTCTCCGACAGCGCCCCGGTGGGACAGACGTGGACGCACTTTCCGCACGAGGTGCAGGTCTCCGACGATCCCCAGGGCTGCATCAAATCCGTAATCACGCGGCAGTCGATGCCGCGGCCCATCATGTCCCAGGTGTGCGCGCCCTCGATCTCATCGCACACGCGCACGCAACGGCTGCACAGGATGCAGCGGTTGTGATCGATCACGAACCGCTCGTGCGAGGCGTCCACGGCGAGCTTGGGATAGAGGTAGGGGAAGTGCACGTGCGTCATATCGAGCTTCTGCGCCAGGCTTTGCAACTCGCAATTGCCGTTGGTCACGCACACCGAGCAGATGTGGTTGCGCTCGCTGAACAGCAGTTCGAGAATCGTGCGCCGGTATTTCTGGAGGCGCTCGGAATCGGTGGTCACCTCCATGCCTTCGTCGATGGCGGTGGTGCAGGCCGGGAACAGCTTCTTGGCCCCCTTCACTTCCACCACGCACATGCGGCAGGCGCCCACTGCGTGCAGGCCCTGCAGATGGCACAGCGACGGAATGAAGATGCCGTGCTCGCGCGCCACCTCGAGAATGGTCTGGTCCGCCGTGGCGCTCACGTCGCGGCCGTCGATGACGAACGTTTTGATTGCCGTGCTCATGCCTTCACCTCCCGGTCCGCGAGGTGGCAGACCCCGGCGGGACACCGCTTCTCGATCACGTGGGCCTGGTATTCATCCCGGAAGTAATGCAGCGTGCTCATGATCGGATTGGGCGCCGATTGTCCCAGTCCGCACAGGCTGGTGTTCCGCACCACGTCGCACAACTCCTCGAGCGTGGCCAGGTCGCGTTCCTCGGAATCGCCCGCGCAGATCCGCTCCAGCAGGTGGTACAGGTGCGTGGTGCCCACCCGGCACGGCACGCACTTACCGCACGACTCCGACATGCAGAATTCGATGAAGAACTTCGCCACATCCACCATGCAGGAGCCTTCGTCGGTCACGATCATGCCGCCCGAGCCCATGATGGAGCCCACCTTGGCCAGCGACTCGTAATCGACCGGAAGGTCCAGGTGGTCCGCCGGAATGCAGCCGCCCGAAGGCCCGCCCGTCTGCACCGCCTTGAAGCCGCGGCCATCGGGAATGCCGCCGCCGATGTCGTAAATAATCTCGCGCAGCGGGATGCCCATGGGCACCTCGATCAGTCCGGTGTTGTTGATGCGTCCGGCGAGAGCGAACACCTTGGTGCCCTTGCTCTTGGCCGTGCCGATCTTGGAGAACCACTCGCCGCCATTGCGCAGAATGGGCGCGATGTTGGCGAACGTCTCGACGTTGTTGATCAGCGTGGGGTGGCCCCACAAGCCTTCCTGGGCCGGATACGGCGGCCGCGGCCGCGGCGTGCCGCGCTTGCCTTCGACCGAATTAATCAGCGCCGTCTCTTCGCCGCAGACGAACGCCCCCGCGCCCAGGCGGACCTCGACCTTGAAGGTGAAGTGCGTCCCCGCAACGTCGTTGCCCAGCAGTTCCAGCCGCTCGGCCTGCCGGATGGCGGTGCGCAGATGCTTGACCGCCAGCGGATACTCGGCCCGCACGTAAATGTACCCGCGGTTGGCGCCTACCGCGTAGGCCGCGATGGCCATGCCTTCGAGCACCCGGTGCGGATCGCTTTCGAGGACCGCGCGGTCCATGAACGCGCCCGGATCCCCTTCGTCGGCGTTGCAGATGACGTATTTCTGCCCGGAGTTCTGGGCCTTGGCCACGGTGCTCCACTTCAGGCCGGTCGGGTAGCCTGCGCCGCCGCGCCCGCGTAACCCGCTCTTGATCACCTGCTCGAGCACCTCGCCGGGCCGCTTCTCCGTGACCACCGAGAGCAGCGCCGAGTAACCGCCCGCGGCGATGTAGTCCTCGATCCGTTCGGGATCGATGAAGCCCGAATTCTCGAGCACGATCTTGCTCTGGCGCGTGAAGAACGGCGCGCTGGTGTCGCAGCGCAGGCGCTTGACCGGCTTGCCGTCTTCGAGGCTGCGCACGATGTCGGTCGAGTCGTCGGGCTTCACGTCCCGGTACATGGTGTTGTCCACCGTGATCAGCGGTCCCGCCGAGCACAGGCCCATGCAGCCCACGCCCTTCACGTGGCACTCGTCCTTCATGCCCGATTCGAGCACTTCCTTCTCGAGCGCCTTCTTCACCTCGCCGCTGCCGGCCGACAGGCACCCGGCGGCGGTACAGACGCAGATGTGGTGCGGATGCTGCGCCTGCTTCTCCTTCTCGGTGGTTGCAATTTCCTGAAGTTCTTCGGAGGTCATTTGGCCACGTACCTTTCGGCTCTCGCCACCATCTCGGCCGCGTTCAGTTTCCCGACCACGTCCTTCTCGAACACAGCCACGGGCGCGATGCTGCAAGAGCCCACGCAGCGCGCCGTCAGCAGCGAGAGCTCGCCGTCCGGCGTAGTTTCGCCCGGCTTAATGCCGTATTTCGTTTCCATGGCCGCCAGCAGCGCCGGCGCCCCGTTGATGTAGCAGGCCGTCCCCGTGCACACCACGCAGGTGTGCCGCCCGGGCGGCTTCATCGTAAAGAAGTGGTAGAACGTTGCCGCACCGTAGGCCTGGCTGAGCGGCACGCGCAGGGACTGCGCCACGAAGCGCAGACCCTCGGGCTCGAGGTACCCGAACGCTTCCTGCACGCTGTGCAGGGTCTCGATCAGCGCATGGCCCTGGTAGCCGTTGCGCCGCATGGTTGCCTCCACGATCTTCCATCTTTTGTCGGGAGAAGGAGGCCGCGGGTTCGTTGTAAACATAAGAGCGGTGGATTACCTTTCTGTCAAAACTAGGACAAGACTATGGGCCACGAATGCACACGAATGGACACGAATAAGATGCTTGTTTTCAATTCGTGTTCATTCGTGTTCATTCGTGGCCAGAATTCTTTCGTCATTTCTAGCGTCTCGGAGCACCGAACCGCGCGCGTCAGCAAGCGGACCGCTCCCTGACGGTCGCGGTTCGGTGTCAAAAGTCGTTCGGAATGGACCTCAATTGCTTCATTGTAAAAACAGGGCCGTCTTTGCAGACGTATACCGGGCCGGCATTACAGCGGCCGCATTTGCCTACTCCGCACTTCATGCGGTTCTCGAGGCTGGTGTAAATATCTTCTTCCTTAATCCCCATGCGGTCGAGCACGGGAAGCGTGTACTTGATCATGATCGGCGGCCCGATCACCAGGGCGATCGCATTCTCCGCCGGAACCTGCGCCCGTTCGAGAACGGTCGGAATCAGGCCGATCTCGCCGTTCCACTCCGGCGTCTCCCCGCCCGGATCGACGCAGCGAACCACCCGCACGCGCTCGCGCTTACTCCACTCGTCTAACTCACCGGCATAAGTCAGATCGGCAACCGTGCGGGCGCCGTAGACAATCGTGATATCGCCGTACTTGGCGCGGTTCTCGAGCGCGTACCACACCGCGCAGCGAATCGGAGGCATCGCAATTCCGCCCCCGATGAAGACCAGGTTGCGGCCTTCCCACGCCTCCATCGGATAGCCGTTGCCGTAAGGTCCCCGGAACCCGATCGTGTCGCCCTTGTCGATCTGCCACAGCGTCTCGGTGACCCGGCCCGTTTTGCGGAAGCAGAACTCGATGTAGTCCTTCCAATTCGAGCTGGAGCAGATGTTGAACGTCGCCTCGCCCGAGCCGAAGAGCGAGAATTGCCCGAACTGGCCCACCCGGAACGAGAAGTCGCGAGCCCGCTCGCCGTCGCGGAAGCGCACGCGCACGGACTTCACATCCGGCGTCTGCCGTTGGACCTCGACGACCTCCATCAGGTCAGGCTTGTACAGGTTCTTTTTCATCGAGTCGTCTTTGCTCGCCGGCGATCGCCTCGAGCACCTTGAGCACGCCCAGTCCCACCGGGCAGTTTCGTTCGCAATTGCCGCAGCCGGTACACAGAACGGCGTTGAACTTCTGTGGATAGATCAGGAACTTGTGGAACAGCCGCTGCCGCTGCCTCTGGGGCTGCGCCGCGCGTGGATTGTGCCCGGACGCGTGAAGCGTGAAAAACGGGAACTGGCAGGAGTCCCAATTCTTGACTCGCGCGCCGCCCGCCGCGTTGCCTTCATCCACGATATCGAAACAGTGGCAGGTGGGGCAGGTGTAGGCGCACGCGCCGCACCCCAGGCACGTAAGCGTCAGTTCTTTCCACAGCGGGCTTTCGAAGTTGGCTTCGAGATACCGCGCCACGCGTGTGGGATCGAATTTCCGCGACCCTTCATACCGAGCCGCGACGGCCAGGGAGCGGTCCCCACCAAACAGGGCCAGGCCCTTTTCCGTAATCGCCCTCACCTCGAATTTCCCGTCGCCCACATCGAACAGCATCGCGTCCGACCCGGATTCGTCCTGGGGTCCGGACCCGACCGACGTGCAGAAGCAAGAATCGTCCTGCGCCGCGCAGGCGAGCGTGACAACCGTAGTCCGCGCCCGGCGCGCCGTGTAAAAACCGTCCTCGAAATCCCAGTTGAAAACGTGGTCCAGAATCGGCAGCGCGGCTGCATCGCACGGTTTGGCGGCGAAAATGATCTGCTCGCGCTCATCGGGGACCACGTCGCTCAGCGCGATTTCCTTGCCTTCGAGACGGTACCGGAAAATCGGTTCGTGGCGAGGGAAGAAGAACTCTTTAATCGAGTTGGCGGGCCTGCGGCGGGCATCGAAAACAGCCTGGCCAGCCGTCGCCAGCGTCTGGTAGAGCAGCCGGTCGCCCACCTGGACGGGCGCGGCGACAAGCTTCCCCTGGCCGATCCAGCCCGCAACCAGCTCGCCCAATCCGGCAACCGAGAGGACTGTACTCATCCGATGAAGTCCTCCTGATCGGCCGGCGACCAGGCGCCAAAGACAGGCTCCGCTTTGGGGTCCATGCCGGGGCGATAGCCGAAGTGCGCTTCGGTAGCCTGGGCCAGCGACTGGTTGAGCAGCCCGAGCGGAATCCCCGCCGGGCAGGCGCGCGTGCACTCTCCGCAGCCGACGCAGCGCGCCGCCAGATGAAAGGCGCGCGTGATGTGCCAGGCGAAATTGCCCTTCGGCGTGGCCGAGGTATCGATCACCACCGGCCGGTTCTTGTCCGCGATACAGCGCTCGCAGTAGCACAGCGGGCAGACCTGGCGGCACGCGTAACACTTGACGCAGCGCGCGAACTCGGCATTCCAGAAAGCCCAGCGCTCGGCCGACGATTTCGCCATCAGGCGGTCCAGGCCGTTCGGACCCGCGGGCGCCGCCGCGGGCGTCTGACTGGCCTCGCCAATGACCTCGTCCGCGAAACGCGGCAGGTGTACCTGGCAGCGTGCGCACTTGGGAGCGCCCACTCCATCGCACGCCATTCCGATCACGTAGAGGGCGGCGCGATCGATCTGCGATTCCTTCTCGAGCACCACCAGGGCGCGCTCATCGCAGCCCTTCACCACGATCGCCGCCTTGCCCAGCGCCTTCACTTCCTTGCGCGTGAGGTAGACGGCGAGGTTGGCGAGGCAGCGGTCGTTCCACTCCAGCTTCCCGGCGTCTTCGGCTTTGGTGATGAGCGCCGGACGGCCCGCTCCACCGTAGCCGATCACAACCTGCACCTTGCCCTCGGAGAGCAGGCGGCGGGCGGATTGGCGCAAGCGTTCGGTCATTTCGTCGCCTCGCCTTCCACTTGCTCCGCACTTGGAGGGCGGGTCTGGAGACCCGCTGCAGGCGTGGACGCCTGCCCCACTTTCACTTGGCACAGTCCCTGGTACGCCGCATACGGCCCCATCGCGCGCGCGGTCTCCGTTATCTCGCCAATCACCTGCTGGAATTTCCTTCCTTCGGCCGCCGAGATCCAGGTGAAGTGGATCCGCTCGGTTTCGATGCCCAGCGTCTCAAGCAGCTCGCGGAACAGTATCCAGCGCCGCCGCGCGTGGAAGTTGCCCGCCGTGTAGTGGCAGTCGCCCGGATGGCACCCCGACACCAGAACCGCGTCCGCGCCGATCTCGAACGCCTTCACAAGCAGGTTGAAATCGATCCGTCCGGTGCACGGCAGCCGGATGATACGCACGTTGGGCGGATACTCCAGGCGGTTGGTCCCGGCCAGGTCCGCGCCCAGGTAGGTACACCAGTTGCACACGAAGGCGATGATCTTGGGCTCGAAGCTCATGGGGCCTGCTTCATTGGCAAAAGCCTCGCTCATACGAGTGCCTCCACCTCGGCGTAGATCTCCTGCTCCGTGAAGCCGGCCAGGTCGGCGCTCTTCGACGGACACACGGCAACGCAAGTGCCGCAGCCCATGCACAGGCCGGGATTCACCCGTGCCGTGCGCTTCACGAAGACTCCGCGCGGCGTCAGCAGTTCGGCCTTGTCGATGGCGTGATACGGGCAGGTGCGGACGCAGGTGAAGCACGCCGCGCAATTCTTCTCGTCGATGCGCGCCACTTCCGGCTCGCGCGTCAGTTCCTCGTGCCCGAACATGATCAGCGCCTTGCTCGCCGCCGCCGACGCCTGCGCCACAGCCTCCGGAATGTCCTTGGGCGCCTGGCAGGCGCCGCAGATGAATACGCCCGCCGCCGAAGTCTCCACCGGCCTCAGCTTGGGATGCGACTCCAGCAGGAAGCCGTACTGGTCGTAGCCGACGTTGAGCTTCCGCGCCAGGTCGCGCACGCCCGTAGCCGGCACCATCGCCGCGGCCAGCACCACCAGGTCCGCCTCGATCGTCACCGGCGCGCCCGCCAGCGTATCGGCGCCGCGCACCACCAGCTTGCCGTTCTCCTCGTAGATCCGCGACACGCGCCCGCGGTAGTAGCGCGCCCCGTCCTGCTCGATGGCGCGCCTCACGAATTCTTCGTAGTTCTTACCGCCCGCGCGAATGTCCATGTAGAAAACATGGGCCTGCCCATCGTGAACTTTGTGCTTGTAGAGCATCGCGTGCTTCGCGGTGTACATGCAGCAGATCTTGGAGCAATATGGCAGGCCCTTGGCGTCGTCACGCGAACCGACGCAACTTAGGAACACCACGTTCTTCGGTTCCTTGCCATCGGAAGGCCGCACCACGCGACCTCCGGTCGGCCCGGACGCCGAAAGCAGGCGTTCGAACTGGAGAGAGGTAACAACGTCCTTGAACTTCCCGTAACCGTATTCGCCGTAGCCGGTGGTCGCGCCGTCGTCCTGTTGCTGGCCGATGCTGTAGAGCTTGAACCCGGTCGCCATCACCACCGCGCCCACCTTTTCGCTGACCAGCTCATCCTGGTCGTCGAAATGAATCGAATGGGTCAGGCACTTCTTCTCGCACAACCCGCAGCCCTTGCCCTTCTTGATGCGGGTGCAGGTCTCCTTATCGATCACCGGCCGCGCCGGAACCGCCTGCGGGAACGGAATGTAAATCGCCGGCCGCATCCCCAGGCCGTAATCGAACTCGCTCGGGTTGCGCTTGATGGGGCACGCGTTCCAGCAATCGCCGCAGCCGGTGCAGCTCTTGATGTCCACATACCGCGCCTTCTTGCGAATGGTGATGGTGAAGTTCCCGAGGTAGCCCTCCACCTGCTCCACCTCCGAGTAGGTGTAGAGCTTGATGCGCGGGTGTTGCCCCACCTCCACCATGCGCGGGGTGAGGATGCACTGCGAGCAATCGAGCGTCGGGAAAGTCTCGGAGAGGCCGGCCATCTTGCCGCCGATCGAAGGCTCGCGCTCGACCAGCACCACCTCGTACCCGCCGTCCGCGATATCGAGCGCCGCCTGTATGCCCGCCACTCCTCCGCCCACCACCAGCGCGCGCCGCGTCACCGGAACCTTGATCGGCTCGAGCGGCTCGTCCCATCGCACCTTGGCCACCGACATGCGAATCAGATCGATCGCTTTCGTCGTGGCCGTGGCGCGGTCGTGGTGCACCCAGGAGCAGTGCTCGCGGATGTTCGCCATCTCGACGCGGTAGGGATTCACACCGGCATTCGCGGCGGTCTTGCGGAACGTGCGCAGGTGCATGTGCGGCGAGCAGGAAGCCACCACCACGGCGTCCAGATTCTCGCTCTCGATCTTTTCCTGGATCAGCGACTGCCCCGGCTCCGAGCACATGTACTTGTAGTCGAGCGAGCAGTGCACGCCCGGCAGCTGGCCCAGGGCCGCGGAGACTTGCTCGACGTCCACGGTGCGCGCGATGTTCTCGCCGCACCAGCACGTGAATACGCCAATCCGCGCCATTCGCCGTCAGCCTCCGTACACGAAGTGTCTATCGATCCCCAGGGTGTGATCGGAAAGTCCCAGGGCCCTCCCCACCAGATCGGAGAGGTAGTAAATGGTCATGCCGTGACGCACCGAGGTGCGCCGTTCAATGTCCGCCTGCTTCATGTCCAGGTTCACGTGGCACATCGGGCAGGCCACCACCACGCAGTTGGCCCCGTGCGAGGCGGCATTGCTCAGAATCTTGTGCGAGAGATCGAGGACGATGTCGGTGTTGGCGAGCGTCATCCCCGCCCCGCAGCACTCGGTCTTGTAGTTCCATTCGACAGAAGTGCCGCCCAGCGTGGCGATCACGGCTTCCATCGAGGATGGCCGCTCGCAATCGTCGAAGCGCAGCGTCTCCGGCGGCCGCGTGAGCAGGCAGCCGTAGTAGCAGGCCGCCTTCAATCCTTCGAGCGGGCGCTTCACGGCGGCCTTGATCGTGTCCAGACCTACCTTCTGGAAGACCTGGATCAGGTTCAGCACGCTGGTACGGCCTTCGAAATCGAGTTCGACGATGCGGCCCATTTCCTGGCGCAGCGCGGCGTCGTTCTTCACCAAGTCCGCGGCCTTGAGCAGTTCCATCGAGCACATCGGGCACGGCGCCAGGATCTCACCGAACCCGTCGCGCTCCGCCAGCGCCAGGTTGCGCGCCGGCAGCGCGATCGAGAGCTTGTGATTGATGGAGTGGGCAGCGGTGGCGCCGCAGCAAATCCAGTCGTTCACTTCCTTGAGGCCGACGCCGAGCGCCTCCAGACACGCGCGCACCGAATCCTCATAGTCGTTCGAGGTGCCGTGCAGCGCGCAGCCGGGATAGTAGCCGAGTTCCATCAGGCCCCCGTCCCCGCGACCAAACCCTCTGAACCACGACCGTCAGGGAGTGGCTTGCCGGGCTCCCGTCCGCTTGCTGACGCGCGCGGTTCGGTGGGCTGCGCCTCCGTCCCCCTCAGGCAGCGGTCAAATATGCGGCCCACCACGTCGCGGTCGCGCACACTGCCGCCGGCCAGCTTCAGCTTTCCCCGCTGCAGCATGCGCGGGGCCAGCAGTGCGTCCTTGAACAGAAACGGAATCGCGAGGTTCCTGGCGAACACCGCCGCCTTGAAGGTGCCCACCAGTTCCAGTTCGTTCAAACGTCCATGGCGCCGGATGTTCTTGAGGAACGCGTGCTGGAACAGAATGGTGCGGTGCCGCGCCTGCTCCGGCGACGGGCGCTCCGCGGAGAGCGCGCGCAGCTTGTCCATCACTCCCGCGCAGTCCACAGACTTCGGGCAGCGCGTGGTGCAGGTCTGGCACGAGACGCATTCCCACATGGCGGCCGAGGCGATGGCGGCCTCGAAGCCTCCCATCTGGACCAGCCGCACAATCTGATTCGGCATGTGGTCCATGCGCGCGGCCACCGGGCAGCCGGCCGTGCACTTTCCACACTGGTAGCAATCGGCGACGCGCAGTTCGTCCACGGCGGCGACCGTCATTGTGCTCCCACCTCCTGCCGCTCCAGCCGGCACGAGAGCGCCGCGAGCGGAAAGTAGAAGTCCCGGTTTTCGACGAACACGCCGGCGGGGACGCGCACCGGGATCGGAGCCAGGTTCCAGATCGCCCGCACGCCCGCGCTCACCATGAGATCGGCGGCGCCCTGAGCCAGAGGGGCCGGCAAGGTGATGATCCCCACCCGAGCGTTGGCCGAGCGGGCGATTCCCGGCAGGAAGCCCAAGGGCCGCACTTCGAAACCGTGCAGATCGGCGCCTATCAGCCGCTCATCGGCGTCAAAGACGCCCACAATCCGCAACCCGTAGTGCTTGAACTCCTTGAGGCCGAGCAGGGCCGGGCCGAGTCCTTCCGCGCCCGCCAGAACGGCGTTCTTCACCTTGTCCCACCCGAGGAAATGTTCAATCGCCCCAATCAGCGCCGGAACCTGGAAGCCGACCTTCGGCTTGCCGACAACGCCAGTCACTTCCAGGTCCTTCCTGATTTGGGAGGAGTCCAGGCCCAGGTCGCGGCTCAAGGTGCTGCAGGAGACTACTACGATGCCACGCAGACTCAATCTCTTAAGCTGCTGCAAATAAACGGGTAACCGATGCAGAGTCGGCTCTGGGAGCGCCTTACCGGCCACGGCGAAGCCTCCGCTCAACGGATTCGGCAATCAAGAAAGAATTCCGTATAGCTCCGTGGGGTCGGTTCTGCCTGAGGTGCGTGCCGGTCAAATCTGAGTATATCAGATGTTGGGACCCTATTAGCCCTCAAATCAGGGGTCCGCGGCG
This sequence comes from Bryobacterales bacterium, assembly GCA_963841635.1. Lineage (GTDB taxonomy): Bacteria > Acidobacteriota > Terriglobia > Bryobacterales > Bryobacteraceae > DASWZN01. Next base: position 2,247,240 of record CAWJDO010000002.1, on the reverse strand, counting down.
CCTTATTTAGGGGGTGAGGCACCTCAATCAGGAATCTGTTCCTGATTCAACCCGCCTTACGCCGAACCGGCCGCAGACCCGGGACTGGCTCGAATTTCGCCGCCTTTGCGAAATTCGTGCCTGTCCCACCCCTGCTCTTCTGCCAGTCCTACTGCGCGTGATTTGCGGCGCAACACCGCCATCACGGACACTTCTGCGCCACGCCGCCTTGCGCAATGGTCCAGCAGCCGCCCCCGTCCGCGCTCCCCGCCTCCGCACCGTTCCAGTTGATCGTACACGGCGCCCAGTAGGACGGCAGATCGACCCGCATCGCGGCGACTCCGCGCGTGATCAGCAGCAGTTGATGCCCGTCCATCAAAAACTCCGCCCGGACGCGCGCGGTGACGTTTTCCTCGCGCTTCGCGAGCGCAATGCGGCTCTCCATGCGCAGCCGCTCCTTGCCACGCAACACCACCACGCCCAGAGCCCGCTCCTCGGTCTGCCCGTCCATGAACTCCACAAATGCGTGCGCGTCTTTGATCTGCGTTCCGCCCAGCGAAACGATCCGGTCGTTCAGCTTCAGCGGGCCCGGATAGTTCGGCGCCAGCCAGTTCAGCAGAATCCCGGGACCGGCATCGTCCATGCTGTATGCGAACCCGCCCAGGGCCAGGTACGCACCCAGTCCGGGAGCCACGCGAGACAGAGGCAGCACGTCGTTGCGCGCGGACGGGTTGAACTTGGTGATCTGCAACCAGTAGCAGCGCGCGAATGCCAGCGCGCCGGTCTCGCAATCGACCTTCGCCGGATAGGGGTCGCTCTTATGCGCCGCCAGCCAGTCGAACGCTTCCGGAAGGTTCATCTGCCGGGCGCTGAGTTCGATATGGAAGCCCTTGGCGTTCAGCTTGGCGCGGGACAACTCCGCCTTCGCCTGGTCTCCGGCCTGGATCGCCCACAGGATCGGCACCGTCTCGGCGTTAGCACCGAACAGCCGGTTGGTCTCGATGGCGAGGTCCGGGTTCCCCCCCGCGGCGAGCGCGGCGGCCCACAGGTCCGGCCTGCGCGAGACGGTGTAAAAGACGGTCGCCCCGGCTGTGCCGCGCCCCACCAGGTAAGTGCGCGTGGTGTCGATCGGGCGCCGTTTCGCAGCCTGCTCCACCGCGTCCTCGATCTGCCTCACGGCCGCGTCGCCGGGCCGCGCCTCCGGAATCGCTGCGAATTCCCAGCCCCGGATCGCCGCCACCGGGCCAAACGCCTCCTGCCCGGAGCCAACAAGCACGAGCAGCGGCACCGGTTCGGCGGCGACAGCCGTAGCCGCCAGTGCAGTCAGAGCCAGCATTACCTGGAGGGCGGGCTTAAGCCCGCGCGGGGCTTCAGAGGGACCTGCAAAATTAACCCGACAGACTGAAGAACTCCGCTGAAAAACGGTGACTGGCTCCGCTGTCCCAAGCGACATCTCCTCCTGGTCAACGGGATAGGTCTCGAGCGCGCGTGGACAGTGGTGCCTGTCGCCGCTTTTCAGCCCTTTCACCTCTCCCCGCGGACGCGACGAACTGAATTCCGCAAGTCCCTCTTCAGCCCCACCACCTCGTCTTCCAATCACGGAGTTCACAGTCCCATGTTAGATTAATGTGCATATGGCCATCGTCGCCGTCGCGGGGCGGAAGGGCGGGATTGGCAAGTCCACCATCGTTGGGAATCTGGCGGCGGAGTTTGCCGCCATGGGGCACACGGTGGCGGTGCTCGACGCCGATCCCCAACACAGCCTGGTCGCATGGGCGGCGCAGGGCGACGGCATGCTGGCGCACTCGGTCAAGAAAGTCTCGGCAACCGACGCGCTGCGAACCCTGGCGCGCAATGCCGAAAAAGAGGCCGACGTCGTGCTGATCGACACACCGCCGGGAGCCCCTGAAACGGCCTACCAGGCGGCGCTCGCGGCCGATCTGATGCTGCTGCCGTGCGGCCCGTCTCCGCTCGATATGTTCGCGCTGAAGGAAACGCTCGCGCTCTCGTTGAAGGCCCGCGCGGAACGGCGCTCGAAAAAGCCGCGCATCCGCTTCATCCCTTCGAAGGTGCTCGCCAACACGAACCTCGGCCGTGGCCTCGCCTCTTCGCTGAAGAACATGGGGAAGAAGGTGTTGCCCGCCATCGGTCAAAGGGTAGTGGTGGCCGAAGCGGTGTCGAGCGGCCTCACCGTGGCGGAGTACGCGCCCAGTTCGCCCGCCCACGAGGAGTTCCGCGAGCTCGCCAAAGCGGTACAGAAGGTCTTGAAAAAGTGAGATACCCCATTCTGCTCGCGCTATTTTGCCTGGCGGGATTCGCCCAGGCGCCCGACTACCTCATCGTGGACACGCACGATGACACCACGCAGAACCTGCTCTCCCCCCACTTCGATCTCGGCGAGCGCCACGCCACCGGCTCGATCGACATCCCGCGCATGCGCGAAGGTGGCCTGGGCGCGATCTTTTTCTCCATCTGGATGTCGGGCACCGTCACCGGCCCGCGAGCGGTGAAGGACGCGCTGGTTCAGATCGACGCGGTGAGCGAGCAGGTCCGCCTGCACCCGCGGGACCTCAGCCTGGCCACAACGGCGGAAGAAGTCCGGCAAGCGCACGCCGCCGGGAAGATCGCCGTGCTGATGGGAGTCGAGGGTGGGCACATGATCGCGAGCGACCTCGCCGTCCTGCGCAGTTTCTACGCCCTGGGCGTGCGATACATGACGCTCACCCACAGCGTCAACGACGAGTGGGCCGATTCCTCCACCGACAAGCCCGCGCACAACGGCCTCACGGACTTCGGAAAGCAGGTCGTCCGCGAGATGAACCGCCTGGGAATGATGGTCGATATTTCGCACGTCTCCGACAAGACGTTCTACGATGTCCTGGCCATCTCAACAGCGCCGCCCATCGCCTCGCATTCCTCCTGCCGCGCGCTGTGCGACTCACCGCGCAATATGACCGACGACATGATTCGCGCGCTCGCGGCCAAGGGCGGCGTCATTCAGATCAACTACAACACCGGATTCCTGAGCCAGGAATTTCGCAACGCCGAGAAGGCCAATCCGGGTTTGCAGAAGGGCATCGAAGCCGAAAGCGAGAAGCGCTGCGGTAACGACGAAGGCTGCCAGTTAGTCGAGATGGAGAAGCTCACCCGCGCGCTGGTGGCGGAGGGCAAGCTCCCCCGCGTCGAGTGGACCCGCATCATCGACCACATCGACCACGCGGTCAAGCTGGTGGGCGCCGACCACGTCGGCCTCGGCTCCGACTTCGACGGCGCCAACATGCCCTACGGCATGGAGGACGCCTCGCACCTCCCACAAATCGCGAAGGCTCTCCGCGAGAAGGGCTACTCCGAAGCCGACATCCGCAAGATCCTGGGCGGCAATACGCTGCGACTCATGGAGCAGGTGCAGGCGGCCGCCCGCTAGCGTCGTGCGGCGCAAGTTTCGTCGGGTATCGGGATCATCCGCAAACCGGGGACTGGACCGAATTTCGCCGCCCTTGCGAAATTCGTGCCTGTCCCAAGGTTTGCCTTCTGGACAATCATACGCAGCCTTCTCGAACCCTCGCCGCGCCGGCGTCCCTGGTCGCGCTCACTCTGGCCGCCGTTGCGCTGCGGCGTGAGGGGACGACGACGTTCTCCATCGGCACGTTCTGGGGCGTCGGATCCCCACTTCCGGGCGGCGGTATCGGGAACGGCTGGATGGCGGCGTTCGCGAACGACGCCGTCATCTTCGTGAACACGTTCGTGATCGGGCGCCTGGTGCCGGTGCTCGCCGCGTGGCTGGTTCTGCGGTCGGTCATCGACTTCAGCGAAGGCTACACGCCGCTGGCCTCCATCCTGGGCGCGATGTTCCTCCTGGCAATCCCGGCCACGGCGGCGCTCCTTCAGGGCTGGAACGACGGGACGCGCTTCGGGACGGCCTCGGTGATCGAGGGGGCATGGACGTACACGGCGAGCCGGATCATGCCGATCGCGGCGGGGCTCGCGGTGATCGGCGCCATCATCAACTTCGCGTTTGGACGGCCGGCGATCCGGCTGATCGGCTGTGCCGGGGCGTTCCTGACGGTTTCCGCTCTTTGGCGGCTGGTGGTCTCGATGATGTGACGCGGGAGGGTCCATGAGCTTCCTTACCGGCATTACGAACCTGACGAACTGGATGGGCAACGTCATCATGCCGACCCTCGCTGCCCTGTTCTTCGCGCTCGGCATTCTGCGCTTTGCGCACGGCCAGGCCCACACTTACACGCCGTGGGCGGGATTCCTGTGCCTCATGGTTTCCGGGATCTTGCGGGGGATCGAAACGTTCGCGACACAGGCGGCATGGAACGACCCGGATCTGGTCTGGATCACCTTGCGCGGACTGATCAACTGGACCTGCAACGTCATGCTACCGGTGTACGCGGTGCTGCAACTGCTCCAGGGCCTGATGCAGTACGCGGGGATTGGTCACCGGATCTATGCCGGCGGCGCTTGGATGCGGCACTTCGCGGCGGCCGCGTTCTGTCTGGGGCTGTCGGGGTTGCTGCGCCTGGCCGAGTGGTTCATAGCGCACGGGCTCGGCGGGATCGCTTGAGGAGCAGCGGATGGCGCTGAATATCAGCCCCGTTCATCGGAACCTGCACACCCGGGTGAGTTGGTTCTACCTGGAGTTCGAAGACCGGTTTGTCGTCATCGGGCTGGCGGCCGTCACGAACGTCTTCGGCCGCTGGATAGACCGCAACATCTTCGGCATCCCGATGAACGTGTTTCTGCAGTACATCGTGCCGGTGCTCAGCGTGCCGTTCCTGATGCTCTTCAAGTACGGGAAGCCGCGTGGATACCTGAAGGACCTGCTGGCCTGGCACGCCAAGCCGCGGATCTACTGCGGCATGGAGCCGGATTCGCAGGTCGACCTGGACTACCTGACGGAAGAGGGGTTCAATGCCCAGGACTGTCGAACAGCATGAGAGATCTTTGCATCGGCCGGCCTTCTGCGAGCGAAGTTGATCGGATTAAGCTCGTCGACGTTCCGCAGCGACTTGTTCGCCGACCTTCCGACCGGACAAAGGTAAACGCAACGGCGTCAGGGTGGGTGAATCGCGGCGGGTAGCGTCAGCGCTCGGCAAACGCCGCTCCCCCCAATACCTTCAGCAAGTTAGCATCGTTGATCAGCAGGTGTGCCCTGCAACTCCACAAGACGACCATACAAGTCCATGAGTCGGAGGAGAGCAACGATCCGCCTCGCAAGAAATCGACTCCTGTCAGGCTCAAACCGCCGTGGGCTTGAGTCCTTCCCGTTCAAATCATGTTCTCTTCGCCTCGCCACTCGCCAGGTTCGAGCAGCGCACAGGTCCTCTGCCGCACCTTGCAGTACCTCTCAACATCCGCTTGGGGATTGCTGCGCCGTGTTCGGAGAACAACCAAGCCAGACCGAAACACGCTAGGGACGGAATCGAGCCGCCGGTGCCAAAGTACAAATGTTCTACCGTGTTCTAAAGAAGGCTTGACAAGCCAAGCCGTCTTCGGATATGCTCTCCATAGTACACCGTAGAACAGAAATGAGCCCGAGGGCAAACATGGCGAACAGCGCATTTCTTTATAAGTCGAAGTCGGGGAACTACCACGTGAGTTTCCACCACCCGATCTGCCGGGAAGGGACGATCGGGAAGAAAATCCACCGAAGCCTCAAAGTCACCAAAGAGGATGACGCGAACAAGTTGCGTGACGAGATGAACGCGCTCCTCGCGCTCGCGGACACACCAGAACTCCTACCGACCAGGACCCAAGCCATCGCGGAAGGCAAGTATGCACTCGTCGTAATCGACGCGTTCTTCAAGTGCATGACACCAGAACCAACCGACTACTACGCGCTGCGCGAAACCGAAATGCCCCTACCCCCCAGAGTTCCCGGAAAGCGCCACGTGCCACGCGTGCTCCTCGTCGGCAGCACCGGCGCAGGCAAGAGCCGATTCGGACAGCACTTCCTCGGGACGACGCGACAGAACTACCCGATGAAAGGTGCGGGCAGAACCACCGTCTCGGACACCGAAACCATCGTGGAAGACAACGACTACGCTGGCATCATCACGTTCTATTCCGAAAACGAGATCCGCGCGGTCATCAAGGACAACATCCTGGAAGCATGCGCGTTCAGCGACCGCGAAGAAGACGAACGGAAAATCGCCATGAAACTCCTGGTGGATTCCGACAAGCGATTCCGGTTCAACTATAACCTCGGCGGCTGGGGCGACGACACAGCACCCGAGGAGGACGAGGACGATCTCGAACTCGACGACCAAGAACTCGACGATGCCACACCTTCGCCGGATAGCATCGCGGCGCAAACCAAGCTCAAATCCTGGGTCGCACAAGTGATCGCGATGACCAAACACGCGCAGGAACAAGCGCGGCAGGAACTCAAGCCGGACAAACCGGAGGACGAACCCTCCATCCAAGAGCTGTGGCAGCTCTGCCTCGACCGCGACCAGGTCGACGGGCTCGCCGAAGAACTCTTCGAAGAACTCGAGAAGGGACTCTGCGCCGCGACCGGCGCCGACTCGTGGCCCGTCACGTACCGCATCCCAAGCACGAACGACAAAGCCGAGTTCTTCCGTCGGCTCCGTCCGTTTTATCAAAATCACCGCACGCTCTTCGGCACCCTCGTCACGCCGCTCGTCCAGGGCATCCGGGTACGCGGCCGATTCGCCCCCGAAGGAACGAAGAAGATCGAACCCGTCGTCCTCCTCGACGGGCAAGGCGTCGGCCACGAACAAGGCAGCCCCACAAAGATCAACCGGACCATCCCGCCAGAACTCACCAAGAAATTCAGCACCGCTGACCTCATCTGCCTCGTGGACCGCGCCATGCCAGCAATGACCGGGGACGCGCCGCTCTTGCTCGAACACCTCATCGTGAGAGGCCACCAGCAGGAACTCGCGCTCGTGTTCACACACTTCGAAGCCGTCGCCGCACCAGACCTCGGCGTAGCAGGCAGAAAAGCGAAAGTCCTCGAAGGTGTGAGCAATACCATCCAGGCGATCGGGTCACTTCCCAAATCAGAGCGCGTCATCCTCGAACGAAGCCTCGAAACAAAAGCGTACTTCCTCGGACGACTCAACGAACACGACCTCAAGAAAGCCACGCAAGCTGACATGGCGCGCCTGCGAGCGCACGTCCAGCGGAGCGTGGGCGAACCACTCATCCCGCAGTGCCAGCCAGTGTACAACGAATACGACATCGCCAAAATACTCGACCGGGAAATCCTCGGCTATCGAGAGGCTTGGAGCGAAGACACACTCTCCGAGTACCACTGGAAGACGATCGAGGCACTCACGAACTGGATCGGGAACGCGTACGCGGACGGCTTCCCCAAACGCAACCTGTACCCCGGACAGAACCTCTCGCAACGACTCGTCGGCGCCGTCAGCATCGCGCTGGAAGAACCCCGAGAGTGGAATCCACACGCGCCGGACAGCCCGGAAGAGCAATCACGACTCTTGAACGCGATACGCAGCAAAGTCGCGGGGAAGATTGACACCTACTGCAAGGAAGTACTCGTGCGGGACCCGCGAACGGGTCACTGGCTGCCCGCGTACCAGAACATCTCGGGGTACGGCACCAAAGTCCGACGGGCCAGGACGGTCGCTCGCATCCTAGAGGACCGGGCGGAACTCCCCAACGAAGGCGTGGGCAAATTCACGAAAGACATCTGGCACATCGTCCAAGAAACCATCAACGAAGTATGCCAACAACCAACACCCGCTCCGCAGGAGGCAACGGCTTCGTAGCGGTGCGCGTGATATGGCAAAATTGAACAGATCGAATTCCCACGTGAAACGGCCCGAACAGCACGAGACGGACAGCGACGCCGATGCCCTGTTCCGCGCAACGTTTTCCAAGTGGGCGATCACTCCGAGCGAATGCGATTACGGCTGGGACTATATTGTTGAGTTCTTCAAGGAACATGAGAGCACGGGCGTGATGTTCGCTGGACAGCTTAAGGGTTCACGGCATTCGAAATACTCCGCGGACGGCACGTTCATATCTCAGCCACTGGAGCAGGACGCAGCCGACTACTTGGCGCGGCAACTTGAACAGCCGACCTTCCTCTTTCAAGCTGACGTGATTGCGAAGAAGCTATTCTGGAGTGCAATTCAGCTCGATCAAAATGTTCTGGCGTCGCTCGAAAAAGGCGAGACGAAAAGCCTCACGGTCCGGATACCAACAGCCAATCTCTTGCCCGGCGGCATGGAACGATTCTTGTCGGAGCTCACTCGAGCGAAAATCAGCGTCATCAGCCGTGTATTGCTTGGTACAAAACCAATCGAGTTCGTCGATGCGATGGCCAAACAACCGGTCGAGCGCCTGTCGGAGGTGGCCGACGACTTCCACGTCAAAGGATTTCAACTCGAACTGCAAGTTGCACATCATCGATTCCGGAAAGGTGACGTAGACGGCGCAATCGCAGCCGTGAAGAAGGTACTCGCGGAGTCCTCGTCTTACATCGAGGTCCAATTCAACGGCACCCTCCAGCTTGGGGAGCTAGAAGTGTACCAGCTCATGAAGTCCGCAGAACCACAAGCACGGGTTCCGGAGAAGAAGCTCGAAATCGCCCTGAAGCTTTGCGGTATGACGAAACGAGAGCCTCGTTACCTGCACCTTGCTGCGCAGTTGCAGCGGCGGGCTGCAGAACTCGCAGTGGCCATCCAGAAAACGTTCGGACTGCTCATGATCTGGCGGGGGCACCAAAAGCGCGGGGATGATCCTCTATGGCTAGCGGTGCTTTCAGTCCGCGTCTATGAGAGCCTTCTTGTGGCGTTCCGGGCTTACCGGCGGGCACTTCGTCTGGCACAGGCGACAGCAAATTCACGCTATCGATCGGTAACGTCGGGTCCCATTGGCGGCGTCGCCCTATCGATCGAGATGCTCGCGAGAGTACTGGAGAGCTGCGAACTGACCGAGATGGCGCTCGGGTACCACCAATCGGCGCTCCAACTTCTACATTTCGCTGCGGCCATAGCGACCGAACATGGGTCGAAAGACGATCTGTACACCGTCTTGATGGATGCCCGAACCCTCGAACGAGACAAGAATGGCGAGATCTTCAAGTGGGTGCGGTCCATCATCGAGCAATGGCCGCCAGATGATGAATACCGAAGAAACGCAGAGGAATTACTGACGCGGGCAGTAGCGAGGCTTGATGGCGCTCGCTTCGAGGGCGATATCGAAACGACTCCCCGTCAGATTCACCACAACATTCTGACGTCCGCGGGCATTGATCCAACCGAAGAACCTTGGGCAAGTCTCATTGATCTCGCGATAAAGGACGACGATCCGACGCGCGTACTCATCGAGTGCGAACACAAAGTCGTCATGCGCCACCCAGCCAGCGACCCCATGCTGGACAGATGGGGCTTGGAGCGCGCGAACCCGAAAATCATCGGATGCAACGTTTATCGATATTCACTCGGCGGCCGATCTTTGGACGACATCGATCAGGAGTTCAAAACCAGGTTTTGCAGCACATGCCTAAAACGCTCGCCAAGGCCTGTCGGTTGGAGCTTCTATGACGAACTATTGTGAGCGATACTCTGGGTGGCGTTTCTGATTCCGTTGGAGTTTCGTTCGGCGCTTAGCAGTGCTTTTCTGGGCGAAATTACTGGTCAGTCGTGGGCCCTTTGGTCGTGGATGTTCTTGATAAACGTTCTAGTGCTTTTTTCCCAAGTTGGACGTCGCGGGTTCCCTTTTGGAAGCCGTCGGTCACCGCTGACTCCTCCTGGGTACTACCTGTTGCGATACTCCTAGGCTGAGGTCGAATCGATCCTGCCTGGTCGCGCAGCGTTTACCAATTCCCAGCGAATTACGCAAAACGGAAGCGATCTGCGTGCCCATGCCGAAGCTCGCCGGGCCCCTGGTGCCCAGAGCGCTCCGCCGGATGAGGGTTGGCTGCGTCATTTTGATTTCGTGAGAGCAGACTTTTGAAATCCCGCCCCAACCTGCCCTATTCTGCTGCCACGGCCCGGTAGCCGCGCCAAGAGCCGGGCTTCCACGGCCCAACGGCCGCGACCACCTGAGGGGGAGGAGGATTTCAATGCCCACTACTGTCGAACAGCATGAGCGATCCTTGCATCAGCCGGCGTTTTGCGAGCTGCTGCCCGTGCGTGACATCATGCACGACGTCATCATTCGAACGACTGGCGCCTTCGTGGCCGGGTACGAGCTCAGCGGGATCAGCTCGTACTACCACAGCGACGAAGGGCGAAACGGCACGAAGATGGCGCTCGAGGCGCTGATCCGGTCGTTGCCGGAGCGCTCGATGCGCACGCAGGTGCGCTTCGAGATCACGGAGGGGTTGGGCGATCTCCTGGAGGACTATCAGCGCCAACTGCGGAATCAGAACCCGACGCTGTTGGCGCTGGACCGGACCAGGCTGGAACGCTGGAGACGCGAGGAGCGGTCCGGGTTCTACCTGCGTCCACTCCTTCACGCCTACTTCCACTGGAACCCCGGGGTCCATCACGAGCGATCAGGCAACGGCCTGGCCAGAGCCGCCCAGCGGTTCAGCATCTCGGCGGCGAAGTGCATCCAGCGGACCCGGCGCGAGCATGAAGACCTCCTGTCGGAATTCGCCTCGATTCTCGCCGGCGTGGAGCAGACCCTGAGAGCCACGGGGATGTTGGTGCGGCGGTTGAGCGATGGGGAGATCTTCCTGGAGCTGAAGAGAGCGCTCAATCCCTTGCTCCGCGATCCGATTCCGCTTCGGCGTCCGGAGTCGTCCCTGCGGTACCGGAGCGCGCGGGAGCAAGTCGTCAACACGAACATCGAGCACGAGGAGGAGACCTACATTCGAGTCGGCGGGCTCCTCTACTCGTTCATCACGCTGAAGGACCTTCCGGACGCCACGTTCCCGGGCATGCTGCGGGACCTGGTGGGGCTCGACTTCCCGATCTCCGTGAATGCCGAGGTGATGATCCCCGATCAGCCGGCGATGATCAAGCGCTACAAGAGCCGCCTGAGGAAGATGCAAGCCGCACAGCGCGACCTGAACGGCGGTGTCCGCATCGACGTGGACGCGCAGGTGGCGCAAAGGCAACTTCTGGAGACGCTGGAGCAGTTGATCTCCACCTCGCTGAAGACCTGCCGCACAAGCCTGGTCGTCGGCGTTCGCACGTCCCTGCCGGTCCTGAGCCATCACGATCTTGTGGAGCAGGAGCGGGTGCTCGCGGACCGGCGGCACAAGGCGCTCTACACGCTCATGCAGATGAACGGCAGCCGGGGGCTTCCGGAGGACTTGGCGAAGCGCCGGCTGTTCATTGGCGCCCTCCCTGGCATGGGAGAGGAGAACCAGCGCGAGAACGACTGCCTGACCCTGCACACGGCCGACCTGCTCCCGGTGGAGACTTCCTGGCGCGGCATGCCGCACTCGCCGCTGATCCTGCTGGAGACGCCGCAGAGGCAACTCGTTCCCTTTTCGCCCTGGGATGCCTCGCTCGCGGACGCGAACATGCTGATCATGGCGGCGACCGGTGGGGCAAGACTTTCATGGCGATGCTGTTCCTCCGGTGTGGCAACCTCTTTCATCGCCCCCTCGCACAGAACGTGCAGCGGTGGTGCGGCGCGCGGGCGATTCCCGCCGCCCGGCCGAAGCAACCTTTTTCAGTGCCCCAACTTCCCCAACTGAATCTCTAACCCCCTCAATAACTTCCGAAAACCAGCCCCCCTCTCCACGCCCAGCCTCGCGTTACTCTCACTCCAGGCACCCCCAATCCCGGTGCTCCCAGGAGCCCCCATGTCCACCCAAAAACGCATCGATTCCTCCCGCGCCAACGGCGCCCAGTCCCGCAGTCCCGTCACCCCCGAGGGCCGCGCCCGCTCCCGCGCCGCCCGCCTCACCTACGGGCTCACCTCCGACCTGATCGTCCTCGAATACGAAACCCAAAAACAGTTCGAAACCATGCGCGAAGAATACCTCGACGAATACCAGCCTCAAACCCGCCCCCGCTTCGACCTCGTCGATCAACTGGTCATCAGCCGCTGGCGCCTTAACCGCGTCCTGATCCTCCAGACCGTCCTCATGGAGAACCAGATGATTCGCCAGCAGCCCGAAATCAACAGGGTGTTCAAGGTCTGCACCCCCGAGACCCAGGCCGCCATCGCCTACGAGCATCTGATTGACGATGGCGGCGCCCCCGCCCAAAAATCAAAAATTGCATGATGAACCCAGCGACGCACAACCCACGCACTCTGATGAGGATAGCGATGCCGCCGAAACCCCACCATCGACCATCGACCATCCACCATCGACCAAACCGGACTCCCCGCCCAAAAATCAAAAATCTCACCATGAACCCAACGACGCACAACCCACGCAATCTGATGAGGATGGGCCACCATCGACCACCTCATCGCCCCAGGCGACGAGCGATAATAGCCGGAGGCTCTCATCCCATGAAAACCACACGAACTCTATTCACCACCGCCGCTCTGGCCCTGACGCTTGGCGCGGCACCTCCACAGAAGCCCGCCGGCCCCTGGATGGACAAGACTCTCTCCCCCGATCAACGCGCCGACCTGCTGGTCAAGGCGCTGACGCTCGACGAGAAAATCTCGCTGCTTCACGGAAACGGCTGGGGCGAAATTCTCGCCGGTCCTGACAAAATGCCGGCCCGGTCGCTGGGCGGCGCCGGATTCATTCCCGGCATTCCACGCCTGGGGATTCCCGATCAGCAGATGGCGGACGCCGCGGTCGGCGTGACCCGCTCCTCCACGTACGGCCGCTATTCCACGCCGCTGCCGTCGGGCATCGCGGAAGCATCGAGCTGGGACGCCGATCTCGCGCGCGACTATGGCGCGCTCATCGGCCGCGAGCTGCGCGACCAGGGCTACACCATGTCGCTCGGCGGCGGTCTCGATCTTACCCGCGAGGCGCGCAACGGCCGCAATTTCGAGTATCGCGGCGAGGATCCGATCCTGGCCGGCACGCTGGTGGGCGCGGAAATGAAGGCGCTCCAGGAGCAGGGCATCGTTGGCGACCTCAAGCACTACGCCATGAACGATCAGGAGAGCGGCCGCTCGTTCGTCAACGTAAAGGCCGGAAAGCGGGCCATGCGCGAGAGCGATCTGCTGGCCTTCGAGATCGCGCTCAAGGGCTCCGACGCGGGCGCCGTGATGTGCTCCTACAACCTGGTGAACGGCACCTACGCCTGCGAAAACGACTACCTCCTGAACCAGGTTCTGAAGAAGGACTTCGGCTTTCAGGGCTTCGTCATCTCCGATTGGAGCGCCACCCACAGCACCGCCAAGGCCGCCAACGCCGGGCTCGACGTCGAGATGCCCGGGCCCGACTACTTCGGCGGCGGGCTTCTCAAGAAGGCTGTCGAGAAAGGCGAGGTTTCGCGGGCTCGCCTCGACAACATGCTGCACCGGCTCCTCCGCAGCGAGTTCGCGGTGGGCCTGTTCGACAACCCGCCCGATCGCCGCGTGCCGGATGTGTTTCATGGACTCGAAGTGGCCGAGCGCACCGCGGAGCAGACCATCGTGCTGCTGAAGAACGCGAACGGCCAGCTGCCGCTCGCGGCCTCGGGCATTCATTCGATCGCAGTCATCGGCTCGCATGCCGACGCCGGCGTGCTCTCCGGCGGCGGTTCCGCACAGGTCGACCCGATCGGTGGCAACGCGGTTCCGCAGTCGGGCGAGGTCGTCTGGCACCGCTCCTCTCCGCTGAAGGCGATTCGCGCGAAGGCGGCCGCCGCCAAGGTGGAATACGATCCGGGCACCGACGCGAACGCTGCCGCAACCCTGGCGAAGGCGTCGGATGTGGCGGTGGTGTTCGTCAATCAGCCCACCAGCGAGGGCGGCGATGTGCCGAGCCTCTCCCTTCCCGGTCAGCAGGACGCGTTGGTAGCAGCGGTGGCCTCGGCCAACCCGCACACCATCGTGGTGATCGAATCCGGCGGTCCGGTCAGCATGCCGTGGATCGACCAGGTGAGTGGGGTTCTCGAGGCCTGGTATCCCGGCACGCGCGGCGGCGAGGCCATCGCGAGCATCCTATTCGGCGACGTGAACCCGTCGGCCAAGCTGCCCGTCACCTTCGCGAAGACGGAAGCGGACCTGCCGCACCCGGCCGCCCAGCCACAGCCCGCGCCGGGTCCGGGCGACGAAGTCGAGGCGTTCCCTGGCGCCCCCTGGAAGGTGAACAAGAGGCTGTTCGATATCGAATACGACGAAGGACTGCTGGTGGGATACAAGTGGTTCGACGCGAAAGACAAACAGCCGCTGTTCCCGTTCGGCTTTGGACTCTCCTACACCACCTACGGCTACTCGGGCTTGAACGTGTCGCCTTCGCAGGTGACGTTCGAAGTGAAGAACACCGGCGCAAGGGCCGGAGCCGAGATCGCCGAAGTGTACGCCACGCTGCCCCAGGCGGCGGGCGAGCCGTTCAAGCGCCTGGTTGCGTTCAAGAAGATCTGGCTCGCGCCGGGCGAATCCAAAACGGTGACGCTTGAACTGAACCCGCACTACCTGTCCATCTTCAATGAGGCGAAGGACGGCTGGGAGTTGGTGCCGGGCGAGTACACGGTGCAGGTGGGCGCCTCCTCGCGCGACCTGCCCCTCCGAGCAACGCTCCGCATCGATTAGGAGCCTTACTCCATCGCCTCGTAACTGACATAAGCGAATCGACGGCTGTCCGGCGCCCAGGAATGCACATTCAGTGTGCCCTGCCCGCCGAACAGCCGGACCACCTCGTGAATCTCCGGCTTCCCCAGCGTGTCGCCCGGCGCCGGCATGATGCGCAGCACCACGTTCTGGTTGGGCGGGTGCCCCTTGGTCCCCTTGGGGAACGACAGGAACACGATCCACTTGCCGTCTGGCGAGATGTGCGGGAACCAGTCTTCGAGATCGTCGCCGGTCACACGCTCCGCTCCCCGGTCGTGCGGCCCCGCGCCCGATGCCGGCATGCGCCAGATGTCCCACGAGCCGGAACGGTCCGAGTTCCAGTAGATCCACTTGCCGTCGGGTGAATACTCGGGGCCGTCGTCGTACGCGGGATCGACGGTCAGCCGCTCCTCGGCACCGCCCGTAGTCGGGATGCGGTAGATGTCGAAGTTTCCGTCTCGCTCGGCGCAGTAGACCACCGACTTGCCGTCCGGCGCCCAGCCGTGGAAGTAGCTCGGCACCTTCTCCGTGATCTGCTTCGGTTCGCCGCCAGCGGCCGGCAGCACATACATCTGTCTCGCCGAGACGACAATCCGCGAGCCGTCGAACGAGATGCCGTGGTCGTTGTTGATGCCCTTCACACTGCCCAGATCGACCGGTGCCGGCTCGCCGCCCGCCGCCGGGATCTTCCACAGCTTGCCCTCGGAATTCAAGAGCAGGTACGTGCCGTCGGGCGACCAGTTCGGCGCTTCGAACAGGCGGTCCATCGTGGCGACGACGCGCTTGTTGGTGCCATCGCGATCGATGATGGTGACCAGGCTCCGCACCTTCGGGCGCTGCTGGGCGCCGAGCAGCGCGGCCAGGACAAATGGAGCAAAGGCAACGACAGCGGCAACCAGAAACCTCATACGCCCGAGTGTAGCGCGCCCGACGAGCGCCACGATAAACTCGAACCATGACGACTCAGCGGAGGGCTATTCCATGTACGACATGAAGAACCTGGCCAAATTCAAGATCCTCGAAGCGAACGCGCCCGATGCGATCAAGGCGTACCGGGAGTTCGACAAAGCGGCGATGGCCGCCGGGGCGATTCCCGTCAAATACAAGGAGCTGATCGCGCTGGCCGTCGGGCTCACCACGCAGTGCCCGTATTGCCTCGAGATCCACAGCAACAAGGCCCGCGAGGCAGGCGCCACGGAGCAGGAGATGGCCGAGGTGGTTGCGGTGGCGGCGGCGTTGCGGGCAGGAGCCGCCATCACCCACGGCACGCACACCGTCAAGTAGCGGCTACGCCACGCCGTAACGCTTGAACCACTCCAGCATTCTCTTCCAACCGTCTTCGGCGGGACCCTGGCGATAGCTGGGCCGGTAGTCGGCGTTGAAGGCGTGCCCCGCGTCCGGATAGACGATGATCTCCGACGGGTTCCCCGCGGCCTTGAGCGCGGCACGCATCTGCCCGATCGAGTCCTGCGTGATGCCCTGGTCCTGCCCGCCATACAGGCCCAGCACCGGCGTCTTGAGCGAAGGCGCGATGTCGATCGGGTTCCGCGGATGCAGCTCGTCGGTTGGCCCCACCAGCCGGCCGTACCACGCCGCCGCAGCCTTCACGTCGGGGTTGTGCGCGGAGTACAGCCACGAGATCCGGCCGCCCCAGCAGAAGCCCGTGATGCCCAGCTTCGCGGCGTTCCCGCCCTGAGAGGAAACGGCCCAGTGCGCCGTGTCGTCCAGGTCCGCCAGAACCTGCGCATCGGGTACCTTCGAGACCACGTTCTTGATGATCTCCTGGATGTCGGTCATGGCGGCGACGTTGCCTTGCCGTGCGTACAGCTCAGGCGCCACCGCCAGGTAGCCGCGCTTGGCGAGCCGCCGGCACAGGTCGCGTATGTGCTCATGCACGCCGAAGATCTCCTGAACCACCAGCACGACAGCGAGTCCCTTGCCTCCGGCGGGTTTGGCCCGGTAGCCCGGCATCTCTCCGTCGCGCACCGGGATCTTCACCTCCGCCGCGTCGAGGCCTTCGGTATCTGTGGTGATGGTCCCGGCCGCGATCGGCGCGACGGCGGCGGCAAAGCCGAGCGCTAGCTCAGTAACCAGAAACTGCCTGCGGTTGACGTCCACTTGGCTCAACACGTTACCCCTCTTTCTTGCGCCTATTGTAACGCCACGCCGTAAAGATTTGTAATCGCGCGAACCGAAATGGTGGCCCGTGCGTACATATAGACAGAGGAGGGGAATGCAAGATGAAACCACTAAAGAACGGGATCCGATGGGGGCTGACGGTCCTGTTGCTCGCTGCACCGGCACTGGTTCAAGCCACCACTCCGAGCGTCCCGTCGACCCTGGAACAGAGGGTCCACCACGAGCTGGCGATGCTCCCGTACTACAACGTCTTCGACATCCTGCAGTTCAACGTCTCGGGCGACAGCGTGACGCTGTCTGGAGCGGTGACCGACCCCGTCGTGAAGTCGGACGCGGGCAACGTGGTGAAACGCATTGCAGGTGTGAAGACGGTAACCAACGATATTGAAGTTCTGCCGCTTTCGCCGATGGACTGGCAAATCCGGCGGGCGGAGGTGCGAGCGATTTACCGGTACGCGGATCTGGGACGGTATGCCATGGGGGCGATACCCTCGATTCACATCATCGTCAAGAACGGGCACGTGACCCTGGACGGTGCGGTGGATAGCGAGATGGACCGCAACATGGCTGGGATCCGTGCCAACAGCGTGCCCAATGTTTTCTCGGTGACCAACCACCTCGTGGTCGGCAAGTCCTGACGAAGCGACTGGGGCGGTAGCCGTTCCGGGACCCCTTTCGGCGCTGCCACGGCCCCTTTCGTGCTGACCCGAGCACCGAGCTGACCAAGGCCGCCTGCCCCTAGGAGTGGGGGTAGGCGGCCAGTTTTTTGGGCAGTCCGCGTCCCGGGCGATCAACGATGAGCGGCCAGCTTCTTCTTGACCTCTTCGGCGCGCTTGTCTTCGGGCGCAAGCTCCACGAACTTCGACCAGGCTTCGCGAGCGGCCTTCTTGTCCTTGAGCTTCTCTTCCGCCTCGCCCCACCAGAAATAGGCCTCGGCATAACCGGGGTTCCACTTCGTCGCCTCGACGAAGCGGTTGGCCGCGGCCAGATAGCTCCCCTTCTTCAAGTAGAACTGGCCCGTTTTGACTTCTTTCTCGGCCTGCAGCGGGTTGAAGGCGTAATCCTTCTTGGGCTGGAGCGTTTCGTCCTCTTCGGGCGGAGCCTGCTCCTTCGCCGGAGCCTGCTCCTTGGGCGCCTTCTGCTCGGCTCCCAGGACCCCGCAGAACAGCGCCAAAACCGCGATCCATGCTCGGTTCCGTGGCACAATTCAAGTATAAGCCGCGCGTTCGGTGACGCGCGCTTCCGCAAATGGACCTGCGACAAACAGCCAGCCAGTTGCCCTTGCTGCCCGGCGTCTACCTGTACCGCGACGAGGCGGGCAAGGTGCTCTACGTCGGCAAGGCGAAGAACCTGCGCGCCCGCGTGCGCAGCTATTTCTCCGACGAGCGCTTGGCCGACTTAAAGACCGACACGCTGATCGCGCACGCGCACGACATCGAATACATCCTGGTGGATAACGAGAAGGAAGCGCTGGCGCTCGAGAACAATCTGATCAAGCAGTGGCAGCCGCGCTACAACGTCCTGCTGCGCGACGACAAGACCTACCCTTACGTCAAGCTCACCAATGAGAAGTACCCGCGCGTCTACGTCACGCGCCGGATCCTGAAAGACGGCGCCACTTACTACGGCCCCTACTTCCCGGCCAACCTGGCTTACCGCCTGGTCCATTTCATTCACCGCTTCTTTGGCGTGCCGTCGTGCCGGATCGATTTGACACGGCGCCATCCGCAGCCCTGCCTGCAGTTCCACATACACCGCTGCAAGGGGCCGTGCGTCGAGGGACTGGTGGCGGACGAGGCTTACGCGCTGGCCGTGAAGGAAGTCCGACTGTTCCTCGAAGGCCGCCACCGCGACCTGATCGCCGAGCTGCGCGTGCAAATGCAGCAGGCCTCCGAGGAGATGCACTTCGAGCAGGCGGCCGTGCTGCGCGACGTGATCACGACGGTCGAAGAGATGGAGCAGCGCCAGATGATGGCCGCCGCCGAGGGCGACGACATCGACATCTTCGGCTGGTACGCGGAGCCGCCGCTGGTGGCCGCCAACGTGTTCCACCTGCGCAACGGGCGCATCGTGGACCGCCGCGAATTCTTCTGGGAGGACCGCGCCGAGTTCGACCCGCCCGAGTTCGCCTCCCAACTCCTCAAGCAGTTCTATCTCGACCAGCAGTACGTTCCCGGCCTGATCCACGTGCCCGCCGAGTTCGAGGACCGAGAGGTGATCGAAGAGGTGCTCTCGGAAAAGCGCGGCCACAAGGTGGAGATCCACACGCCGCAGCGAGGGCCGAAGCGCGCCATGCTCGGCCTCGCCGAGACCAATGCGAAGCACCTGTTCGACCAGCGATTCCGCGTGCTGAAGCCATCCTCGAAGGCGATCAAGGAGGCGGTGGAGAACCTGCTGGGACTGCCCAAGGCGCCCGATCGCATCGAGTGTTTCGACATCTCCCACATACAGGGCACCGACAAGGTAGCCAGCATGGTGGTCTGGGAAGACGGCCGCATGAAGAAGTCGGACTACCGCAAGTTCATCATCCGCGAGGTGGAGGGCAACGACGATTTCGCCTCCATGCGCGAGGTGATCCGGCGCCGCTACGGGCGGCTGCTGGAGGAGAAGAAGCCCCTGCCGGACCTGGTGCTGGTGGATGGCGGCCTGGGGCAACTGCACGCGGCCGCGGAGTCACTGCACGCGCTGGGCATCGTGGACCTGCCGCTGGCGTCGATCGCCAAACGCGAGGAGTGGATCTACGTTCTGGGCCAGGAGGACGAGCCGGTCATTCTGGACCGCTTCTCGCCGGTGCTGCACCTGATCCAGAGCGTGCGCGACGAAGCGCACCGCTTCGCGGTCACCTTCCACCGTTCGCGCCGCGACTCCCAGCGGCTGACTTCCGAGATGGAGCAGATCCCCGGCATCGGCCCGAAGACTGTGCGCAAGCTGCTGCTCCGATTCGGCAGCCTGGAGAGCGTGCGCAACGCACCCATCGAGGAGCTCTCGGCCGCGCTGGGCCCAGCGGCGGCGCGGCGGGTGTCCGAGCACTACCATGCGGCGGTCGAGAAAAGCTAAGAAAACTTCTTGCCACGAATGAACGCGAATACACACGAATAAGACAGGTGTTTGATTAGCGCCGGGAGGCGCTGGGGTCTCCGGTCGGCGGCGGGGCGTGGTCTTCTTCCGCGGGAGGGCCGAGCACTTCCGCGAAGATGGGCTTCAAGGCGTCCGCCCAGACCTGGTAGCCCTTCGGCGTGGGATGCAGGCGGTCGCCGGCGTTCATCATACCGTCGAGCAGCTTTCCATCCGGCGTCGCCAGCTTGTCGTTGATGTTCAGGTATCGGATTCGCTTGCCGTCGGCTAGCTTGGACAGATTGTTGTTGATTTTGTCGATGACGGGCATCGCCGACAGGTTGTCGTTGCGGGGCAGGATGCCGGTGACGATGATCACCGCTCCGGGCGCCTTGGCCTCGATCAGGCGCAGGATGGCTTGAAGCCCACGGGCGATCTCCGCTGCCCTGGCGTCGACGCTCTCGGCCGGAATCGGCTCGCCGCCCACGTTGTTCGTGCCGGCTAGCAGCGCGACCACCTTGGGATTGACTCCGTCCAGCTCTCCGTGCTCGAGACGCCAGAGGATGTTTTGCGTCCTGTCCGCGCCCCATCCGAAATCGGCCGCGTTCCAGCCGAAGAAGTTCTGGTTCCAGTTGGCCAGCAGATCGGGATAGTCGGTCGCGCCCCAGCGGCGCGCTATCGAGTCGCCCTCGAAGTAGATATCGATGTGGCCCGCGCGGGCTTTGGCCAGTAACTGCTGGTGAGCGGCGAGAGAATTCGGGTCGGTGCGGGCGGCGGGCAGGTCGGCCGGCGGCGCGACCGGGGTGCGGCCCATGAACTTGTCGGCCCACGCAATGAAGTATCTCCAGTTCGGGCCGTCCGTGTGGCCGCCGTCATGCTGACGCCAGGCGAGCTCTCCATCGAGCAGGCTTGTGTTGACCGGCGGCATCTCGGTGACGCCCAGATCCTTCGCGCCCAGGAGGCGGAAGACTGGCCCAGCCGCGACGGTGGCCATGAAGCTGCCCTTCTGGTCCAGCCATTTTGCGTCGCCCTTTTCCGGCACGCCATAGCTGATGAAGGTGAGGCGCGGCGCGCACAGAGCGATGAGCTCGTTCGCGTCCACGGGTAAGTCGCCGGCGTTCTTGCCAGCGCCGTACTTCAGAAAGTTGCCGGCCATCCAGTGGTATTCGCCGGTTCCCGTGAGGTTCTCGACCGCCTCGCCAAAATTGCGGCGATGCGGCTTCGCGCCTCCTTCGCCCGAAGACCCGACCAGCACCACCGCGAAGCGCGTGTCGAACGCCATGGTCACAAGGGCAGCCTTGCCGTAGCGGGAGACACCTTCAATGCCGACGTGCTTCGCGTCCAGGGCTTTGTCGGTTTCGAGATAGTCCAGGCCGCGCGAGGCGCCCCAGGCCCACGCGCGCAGCGCGCCCCAGTCATCCGGCTTGCGCGGCTGGCCCAGGTTGACCAGACCGATGATGCCCTTGGTCAGGCCGGCGCCGTTGTCGGCCTGGATGGTGGTGGGATTGATGAAGGCGTAAGCCCAGCCATCGGCGATGAGCTGCTCGCTCGCCGGGGTATCGCTGCCGGCGGGTCGCGGAAACTCGCCCCGTCCGAACCTCATCATGACCGGCACCGGGCCGGCTGCGTTGGCCGGCTTGACCAGGACCATCTGAATGTCGACGCTGATGGACGGGCACAGTGCGTTATCCACGTGGCCGACCAGTTCCTCGCGAATCGCGGCGCGAGAGCCGACGGTGGTGTTCTCGGTTTTCGCCACGGTCCAGCTCACCTTGGGCACGTTCTGGGGGACACGGCCGTACACTTCGCGCTCGAAGTCCTCGACGATCTCAGGCCGGCGGTCGCCCCACCACACGTTCGGCGTGGTGACTTTTTTTCCGCCCTTCAGGGTCAGGGCATCGGGCAGATTCGGGAAAGGATTCGCCTTGGACTCGTCGTAGTTGGCGTGATTGGGCTGGCTCTCGTTGCCGCTCGGGCCGGGCCGCAGCGCTTTGATGCCGAGTTGGTCCATCATGTTCTGATGGTCCTGCTCAGCGGTCCAGTTCACGGGCGGCGGAGATGCAACCGCCAGAAGCCCGACCGCAATCAGCCATGCAGACGCCATGTTCGACCTCCGAACAAATGATATTCTATTGGCTCAGCAAAGGTCGAGGTCCTCATCCATGATTCGTTTCGCTTTGGCGCTGGTCTGCGCATTCGCCGCCGCGGCGCCGGCCCAGCAGTTGAGCTTCACGCCATTCCACGCGAATGGGATTTACGACGTTGGCGAGAAGGCGGGTTGGACCGTCACCACTGGCGCCCCTGCCCCGGCGGCGAGCAAATACACGTACGTCATCAAGAAGAACAATGCCGACGTGCTTCAAACGGGCACGCTGGACTTGTCATCCGGCACGGCCACGATCGAAGCCACGCTCAACGAGCCAGCCATGCTGTACGTCGAGGTGGCCACCAATCCGGTGATCCATCTGGGCGCTGCGATCGCTCCGCAGAAGCTGCAGCCTTCCGTTCCCCGCCCCGCCGATTTCGATTCCTTCTGGAACGCGAAGCTGAAGGCCCTGCGCGGAATCCCGATCAACCCGGAACTCACGCCGCTCGAAGGGGTGGCGGACGTGGAACTATACGCGGTCCGGCTGGAGAGCCTGGGGTCGCACGTGCAGGGCTACCTCGCCAAGCCTGCGAAGCCCGGGAAATTTCCTGCCCTGGTCATTTACCAATACGCCGGCGTGTACGCGCTGCGGCCGGAGACGGCGACGGACCGCGCGGCCGAGGGATGGCTTGCGTTTGACGTCGATTCGCACGACCTTCCGCCCGGCGAGAGCACGGGGGTCAGCAACACCTATCCGTCGATCGGGAACACCAGCAGGGAGACCTCGTACTTCCTCAACATGTATCTCCGCGACGCGCGCGCGCTCGACTATATCGCGAGCCGGCCAGACTGGGACGGTAAAACGATCGTGGTCACGGGCACCAGCATGGGCGGCCAGCAGAGCCTGGTGGCTGCCGGCCTCAGTCCCAAAGTAACCGCGGTGCTGGTGAACGAACCCGCAGGCGCCGATTCCAATGGCGATTTGCACGGCCACAAGGCGGGCTATCCGAACTGGCCATCCGACGATCCGAAGGTCGTGCAGACGGCGCTGTATTTCGACACGGTGAATTTCGCGCCGCGCATCAAGGCGCCGGTGCTGGCAGCGCTGGGCTTTATCGACACACTCGCGCCGCCGACCGGCATCTGGATCGCCTTGAATCAGGTCCCGGGCGCCAAGGAAGTCACCGGCATGGTGGACTCCGACCACAACAACATCACACCCGAAAAGCAAGGCGCGTGGGACTCCCGCTCGAAGGAAGTGCTAAGCCTGATCCTCCACGGCGGCGAGTTCAAACCGAACTGAGACTCGGGTATGGTGGTGTATATGGCCAGGGCTTGGGCGATCGGCGTGGCGCTGCTGCTCTCGGCGCAGGCGTGGGCGCATCACTCGTTCGCCTCGACGTACTTTCCGGACAAGATGGTGACGGTTGAAGGCAGGGTGGTTGAGTTCCTCTACCGCAATCCGCATTCGGTGGTTGTGGTGGAAGCCGCCGGCGTCACCTGGGCGGGCGACTGGAGCAGCGCCGGCCAGTTGAGCCGTCAGGGGATCGAGAAGGACACGCTCAGACCGGGCGACCACGTGATCGTGACCGGCCATCCCAGCCGCAACCCTGCTGACCACAGGCTCCACGCCGAGAGCATCACGCGGCCATCGGACGGATGGAACTGGGCTGCCGATGCTCAGTGAACGGGCTCAGCGTGCCACCTGGACTTCCACGCCGCAGCGCGGCGCTGGGCCTCGGCCACCTGTCCAGGAGCCATCCCAGCGGCTAGCGCATCGCGCAACGCGGAATATTTCTTGCGGACCGGACCGCGAGCGCGGAAGACGGCGAGGTCCATCCACTGGTATGCCGACACGCGGTCTTCGCGCACACCCAGTCCGCCGGAATAGGCCAGGCTCAACTGGTATTGGGCGGTTGCGAGTCCCTTGTCCGCGGCCTTGCGGTACCAGCGGGCAGCCTCGGCCACATCGCGCGCGACGCCTCGGCCCTGGGCAGACATCACACCGAGGCTGAGCGCGGCAATGGCGCTGCCTTGCGCGGCGGCCTCCCGGTACCAGCGTGCGGCCTCGGTGTAGTCCTGAGCGACGCCTTGCCCTTGCTCGTACATCACGCCAAGATCGAACTGGGAGTCCGCATCGCCCTGCGCGGCGGCTTTGCGGTACCAGCGCGCGGCCTCTGCGTGGTCGATCGGAAAGCCCTGACCGCTGTCGTACATCGAACCGAGGTTGAACTGCGCTTCGGCATAACCTTGATCGGCCGCCTTGCGATACCAGCGGGCCGCCTCGGCGTGGTCGATGGGGACTCCGCCGCCATAGTCGTAGAGAAAGCCGAGGCAGTTCTCGGCCTCCGCGTAGCCCTGCGGCGCCGCCAAGCGAAACCAGCGCACAGCCTCGGGGAGATCCTGGCGGATGCCCAGGCCGTCGCGATAGATTTTGCCCAGTGAAGTCTGGGCCTGCCGGTCGCCTTTCGCGGCGTGCTCCCGCAGCACCTGGAGGGGCTCCGGAGTGGGCGCCGTAGCGGGCGCCTGCCCTTCGAGGGGCGCGAGGCAGAGGAGCGACAGGACGGCCAGGGTCATCAGACGCATAGGCACTCGATTGGGTGCGCGACAGGGCGGCTCTCCAGATCTGCGCCGGACGCCCACGTCCGGCTTCGTTTCAGGAAGTTGGACGGAGGCGGGTCTGGAGACCCGCTGCAGGACTGGAGTCCTGCCCCACAATCCCAGCGTATCGCAGAAACACTCCGGGGCGAGTACAATGGTGCGGAATGGCCGTACCGGAACCGAGCCTGGCATACCTGTCTCAGAACAAGGTCCACTTGTCCGGCGCCGGCGCCACCGACACGCTGGACAGCAAGTTCGGCCGCTCGTTGCGGGACCGCGCCACCGAGATTCACCACCGGCACGCCTGGAAGACGGGGGGCCGGGGAGCGCGGTTCATGAGCGGCGCGATGTGGGGAGCGCAGCCCGGCGGCGGCGATCCTGGCGAGTTTCGGATTGCCATCACCAGCGTGGCGCACGGGCGCAACCCGGGCGAGTTGCTCTATTCGCTGGAGACGGATTCGATCAGCGGCATCTTCGAGGTGGACGCCGCGGGCGTGGAACAGCGCCTCTTTCACACCGCCGATTTCCGCGTGCGGCACATGGCGCTCAATCCGGACGGGACCCGCATCGCCGCCTCCATCGTGCATGGCGACTTCACGGCCAACATCGCCATCTTGCAGGTGGAGGGCCCGGAGTTCTTCGAAGCGTCCGAAGGCGACTCGCTCGACCTAGCGCCGCGCTGGGTGCCGGGGGCGGGCCGCAAGCTGGTGTTCCAGAGCGCGGGAGTCGGACGCGACGGCGGTGGGCGCGTCTCGGGCCTGGGGCCGTTCAGCGTGCAGCAGATCGACCTCGACTCGGGCGAGATGGAGTGCCTGGCTGAAGAGGCGGAGCACGATCTGCTGGCGCCGCAGAAGGACGGCGGCGGCTCGCTCTACTACATCCGGCGGCCTTACACCGGGGGAGGGCGAAAGGTCAATCCCGGACGGGCGCTGCTCGACGCCGTGCTGTTCCCCTTCCGCCTGGTGCAGGCAATCTTCCAGTACTTCAACTTCTTCTCGATGCGCTACACGGGCAAGCCGCTGACCACGGCGCAGGGCGGAGCGCAGCGGCAGCCCGATCTCAAGCAGATGATGATCTGGGGCAACCTGATCGACGCGGCGCGTGCCGCGCGCGAGGACCGACTGGGGGATCCCGAAGCGCCGGCGCTGGTGCCTTCGTCCTGGCAACTGGTGCGGCGGCCGGGGAGCGGCGCTCCGGAGGTGCTGGCCAAGAGCGTTCTCTCGTTCGACCTCGCCGCGGACGGCTCCGTCATTTACAGCAACGGCAGCGCGGTCCATCGCATCGCGGCGGATGGCGGCTCGCGGGAACGCATCGCCGTGGGGAGCATGATCGAGCAAGTGGCGGCGCTGTGAGCATGAAGTACGTCAACCTCGGACGCAGCGGGCTGAAGGTTTCGAGCATCTGTCTGGGCGCCATGTCGTTCGGCAGCAAGCAGTGGCAGGCCTGGACGCTCCCGGAGGAGAAGAGCCTCCCCATCATCCGGAGGGCGCTCGAACTGGGGATCAATTTCTTCGACACGGCCGACGTTTACTCCGCCGGCATGAGCGAGGAGATTCTCGGCCGTGCGCTGAAGGACTTCGCGGAGCGCGATCAGATCGTCATCGCGACCAAAGTGAACGGCCCCATGGGCAGCGGCCCCAACGATCGTGGACTGTCCCGCAAGCACATCTTCGACGCGGCGCATGCGTCGCTGCGGCGGCTCAAGACCGAATACATCGATCTGTACCAGATCCACCGGTGGGACTACGAGGTGCCGATCGGGGAGACGCTCGAAGCGCTGAACGATCTGGTGCGTTCCGGGAAGGTGCTGTACGTGGGAGCCTCGAGCATGTTCGCTTGGGAGTTCTCGCGCGCGCTGCATATTTCCGAGACGCGGGGATGGGCCCGGTTCGTCTCGATGCAGAACCACTACAACCTGATTTACCGCGAAGAAGAGCGCGAGATGCTGCCGCTGTGCCGCCACGAGGGCATCGCCGTTCTGCCGTGGAGCCCGCTGGCGCGCGGCCTGCTGGCGGGTAAGTGGAAGGGCCCCCAGGGGGTGGAAACGCTCCGCGCCCAGACCGACGAATACAGCCGGCGGCTCTACTATCAGCAAACCGATTTCGAGGTTGCAAGCCGCGTCCTGGAACTGGCGCGGGGCCGCGGGGTGCCGCCGGCGCAGATCGCCCTGGCGTGGCTCGCGAGCCGGCCTGGTGTTACGGCGCCGGTGATCGGCGCCACCGACGTGGCTCACGTGGAAGACGCGGTGGCGTCGCTCGAGATCACGCTGGACCAGGAAGAGATTCGCCAGCTGGAAGCGCTCTACCAGCCGCACCCGGTGCTGGGGCACGAAGGCGGCAGGTGACTGCCAGGTTCGCGATCGATCCGGATCAGGTCACGACCGCCACTCCCCGGACGCTCTGGATCGAGCTCACTTCGAAGTGTCCCTTCGACTGCATCTTCTGCACGCGCCGGGTTCGCTTCGGCGCCGGCATGCACCTGGACTTCGAGCTCTACAAGCGGCTGATTGGAGAGCTGGAGTCGCCGGACTTCATCGGCCTGAACTACTCCGGCGAATCGATTTATTATCCGCAGCTTCAAGAAGCGATCCGCCTGGCGGTTGGGACCGGGGCAGCAACGGAACTGGTAACGGCGTTCCCGGCCATCTCCCTGCCGGTGCTGGAGCGCATTGTAGAAAGCGGTCTGGACCGGCTGGCGGTCTCTCTGCACACGATGGACTCGCGGCAGTATGACCGGATCTATCGATTCGGCTCGCTCGACCTTCTCAAGCAACGCATCGACGACTTCCTGGAGCTTCGATCGAAGCTGGGCGTCACCAGGCCGCGCCTGGATCTTTGCTTCGTCGCGATGAGCGAGAATCTGGACCAGCTTCCCCGAGTGGCGGAGTATGCGCAGCGGCTGGGCGTCGCCGAAGTCTCGGTGCATCCCGTCATCGGCCGGCACCTGGTGGCGCACGATTTTTCGCGGGAGCTCTCTTCGAACCGGCTCACCAGTGAGTTTCGGGAGGCGCTGCGGGCCACGGTCCAAGAGGCCCGGGCGGAGTGTCCCAACGTCGCGGTGGACGTTCTCAATCCGGACATCGACCCGACTCCGTGCGTGAGCCACACACCCGCATACTACGCCCCGCCCTTGCCGGCGGACGCCCGGATCTACACCTGCGATCAGTCTCCGTTCGAGAGCGTCCACGTTCTGGCGAGCGGGACGGTGGCGGTGTGCGAGGTCCACGACGAGGTTCCGATGGGGAACCTGCACCAGCAGTCGCTGCGAGAGATCTGGCATGGCGACGCCTATCGGGAATTTCGGCGGAGGTACGTGGAGGGAACGGTCGAGGGATGCCGGACGTGTGTCTGGAAGTTCGCTTACGTGCCGGAGGAGTGGCGTTCGTCCCTTGTCGTTGCGGACGGAATGAGCCCGCAGCTTATCCGCGGGTGGCATGGGCACGAAGGGCAAGGCATCGTCTGGAGCAAGAGGCAGGCGTTGCTCGCGCTCGGCAATCCACATGGCGGAACCAGCGTGCGGATTGTGGGCGTTCTGCCGCACGGCCCGGGAGGCGGGGCGAATTCGGTCACGGTATCCTGCCAGGGCGCGCTTATCGGCGAGATCACGAACGAGACTCGCGAGTTCGCGAGTTTCGACACCACTCTGCCATTGCCTGCAGCGTCAGACGGCGTCTGGCTCAGCCTCGGCGTCGCGCACACGCACCGCCCCTCGTTGCACGGCGCGAGCAGCGACTCAAGGGACCTGGGCGTGGGCCTCGCGCGGGCCGAGGTTTGCGCCTGAGCGGGCGAGCGCCTGGCGGTAGGCGGCCTCTTGCAGCGCGGCGGAACGGCTCCAGCTGAGCGTTTCCAGGAGCCCCGCAGGCGGAACTTCCAAGCTCAGCCGTTTGTCCTCGTCCAGCAGCAGATCGCGGATCGTCTCGACGAATCCCGCGATGTCGTCCACGACGACCAGCGCCGGGATCGCGGCGTCCAAAAACCCGCGCGCTCCTTCGCGCGTGGAAATGCAGACTCGCCCCGCCGCGACCGATTCGGCCAGCTTGATGGCGGACCCGCGGTTTCCGCGAATCGGATTCACGGTCAGGGCGCAGCCTTCGAGCCACGGATACACGTCGTCGCTGTGCCCATGGACGCGGATGCCTGGCTGGCGAAGACAGGCGTGGCGCTCCAAATGGGCGGCGGCATCGGGACCACCTAGAATGTCCAGGCGCAGTCCGGGGATGATCCCGCGCAGCGCCGGAAAGACGGCGGTGGTGAACTCGAGCATTGCGGCCAGGTTGGGCGGGTAGCGGAACGGTCCCAGGAACAACAGCGAAGTGCGGCCGCGGGAGGAAGAGTAGGACCGGCCACTCCATTCGACGCCATTCGGCACGATGTGAACGTTCGGGCGGCGCAGCAAGCCGGCGTCCTCGGCGCCGCAGACGAACAGCCCGGCGTAGGGCGCCATCCGGGCGAGTTCGAATGCGTCCTCGCTCGACTCGCCGCGTTCGCTGAGCAGAACATCGTGCAGCGTGAGGAACCACGGCGTCCGGGAGGCGGCTCGGTCGGCCAGGGCAGCCAGTTCGACATACTCGACTTGAACGATGTCGGGCCGGTACACGTCGATGAGGCGCTCGATCTCGCTCTGGAGGCTGCGGTGCGAGTGAGTACCGATGCGCGAGATGCGGTCCGTCCCGGCGCTCGGGTCCGGGCGTCCGCCGACGAGGTGAACGGAGCACAAGCGGTCCTGAAACCTCGCGAGCGTCGAGGCGTGGTAGCGGTCTTCCTCGTCGCTCAGAAGGTGGATCTCAAAATGGAGGCTGAGATGTTGCAGCAGGCTCGCGATCCGGCGCGCCCCGCCGTGCTGGGGAGGCAGAGCGTGATGCGGGGTCACAACCAGGAGGCGGGGCAGGCTCTGCCTGGGCTGGGGCGGCCGCAGGTAGAACTTCCGGCCGCAATGGCGTAGAGAGACATCGGCGTGGGGCGCCGTGTATTTCGCCAGAAGCGCTAGGAAGACCGACGCGCCCACGCCAGGCTGCGCCAGTTCCCGCTGCGTTTCCATGCCGCCTTCCCGGATACGCCGCACGGCCATCCACGGCGAGGTTCCGGTGAGGTCGTGCCGCAACTCGAACAGCACTGCATTGCGCCGAAAGATGCGGTCGATTTCCCGGGGCCGGTAGAAGCGCGACACGGTGGCTCGGTGCTGGTGAACCGCCTTGGAGCGGGGGCAGAAAAGCACTTCGAAGCCTTCCCACCAGGCGCGCACGCCCCACTCGACGTCTTCCCAGTAGAACGGTTCGTAGGGATCCGAAGCCAGGCGGCGGGCGAGCAGTTCCCGCCGGAACAGCGACGCTCCCCCGCCCGCATACAGGTGGCCTCGAACGGTCTGGTCGTCCTCCGGCAGCACGTCGAAGATCTGCACGTCCGGCGGCTCAGGGCGGAAGCCGGTCCAGCCGGTCTCCTCGCGGCGGCGGTTCGGATCGGCGAAGAAGATCTGCGAAGCGATGGCGAAGACGTGAGCCGCCCGCCATTGGGCCACTTCCGCCAGCGCATCCGGATGGAGCATCATGTCGCTGTTCAGCAGGTACACTCCGTCAAAACGCGCCTGCTTCAACCCGAGGGAGACGGCGGCGGCGAAGCCCAGGGGAGCCGCGTGGTGTACCCAGACCACGCTTGGGAACCGGGCGCGTAATTCCGTGTAGTCGCCCGCGGGAGCGCCGTTGACGACGACGACGATCTCGGCCGGCTCGCCCAGCCGATCCACTGCGGCCGACGCGTTGATCAGACAGTCGCGCAGCATCGCGGGCGATGCCCGCTCCGGAATGATGACGGAGATGCCGGGCTGCCAGGGGCCCATGTCGCGCCTGGTCCGAGTGAAGCGCCGTGCGAGTCCTTCGAGCGCGCGCGCCAGATGGAGTGCCGCGAAAAGCGGCAGAAAGCGAAGTCGGGGCAAGTGCCCGCAGGGTCGCGCTTCGAGGTAACGCAGGGCGAATCCAAGCTCACGGCGATCGCCGTTGGCGGGGCGGTACTCGGCCTCGGTCTCAAACTCGAGCGCGAGAACGGGGCCGCCGCGCGGCACGATGAAGGTACGCTCGAAGCTCAGCATTCCAACACCGTCATGGACGATGGTCGCCAGCGGTCTGCCGCGCATTGAAATGGTCAGCGCGTTCCGGCGGCCGTCGTCGGGCGGAGGCAGAAGCCCGCATAGGAGAATCTCCGTCTTCGAACCCTGCGCCGGGAGGATCGCCAGGCTGCGGCGCCGGCTCCAGATGGTCTCGCCCTCGAAAAAGTGCCAGCCGCTGGGCAACTGAACCCGAGGGTCGCCGTCGGAGTCAATCACGGATCGGAGCGGGCCCGGCCGGTAAGCAACCTTGCAGGGACAATTCCGGCACTGTGCGCACTCGCTGGCTGCGTACTGGCGGCGGAAGGCGTGATAGGCGCGTCCGTGCCAAATCTGCGCGAGCGGCTGCCGGGCGAGGTTTCCGAGCGGCGCGTTGCGGCGGGCTTCGCAGGTGACGACGTCCGCGTTGGCCAGAATACGCACGGTCTCCCACGGGTTCTGATCGCAGGTGAGGATCCGGGCGCCCGGCGGCAACTCTTCCGCAAGGGATGACGGACTCACCTGCAAGGCCGGGAAATGGGCCTTCAGTTCGGCGATTGCTACCGCGAGGTCTCCTCTGGGACCGGGACCAAGATCCAGCTGAGGCGCGGCCCGGTTGCGGAACGGGGCCAACCTCAACTTCATCTCCGCGAGTGCGGCGCCGGCGTCATCCGAGGATGGGAGGGAGACGGTCAGGCGATCAAGGCCGCTGTCGACCAGGGCTTCGAGGTTCTCCGCGGCGATCGAAGCCCAGGCGGCCGTGAGCTCCGTTATCGCGCCGGCCGCGTGCGCCTGGGCGATGGCACCGAGGAGAGGCGGGTACTGAGAGGAGTCACCCGCGTACTCCAGACGGACGATTTCCGGACGCTCCACTTGTTCCAGAATCTTGTGGAAGAGCGCGGGGTTCTGTGACAACTCGATCCACAGTCCGCGTGGCTCCGGCGCAACCAAGTGGGTCTCCGCCATGCCCTACACCAGAAACCGCGGGAGAGCGCCGTCAGCCGATGCGTCCCGTCGATGGCGAAGCGCCCACCACGCCTGAGCGGCGAACATGGAGCACCAGGCATTGGCATGCCGCAGGCGTCCGTCCATGGAGCGATCGAAGTAGACGGCGCCTTCCGGACCCTGAAACGTGGCCAGGCGCGCGGCCAATTCCCGGAGCCGGGCCTCGCTGGCGCTATCCAGGCTCCGGTAGCTGCTCAAGAGGCAACCGGCGCGAAGCGCCTGCGCGATGCAATCGGACCTGCGGCAATGCGCGAGTGCGGACGACGAGCAGAGGACGTCGCAGGCGGCGGCGGCGCGCTCGAAGCACCTCGGATCCGCGGTGCTTCCAAACCGCATCAGCAGTCCCTCGACAAAGTAGAACGCCGGGTGCAACTCGTCTTCGCTCAGGCGGGCGGTGGGCTCGAAGGAAGACCAGCGCTCCCAGGTCCTTTGGGCGGCGCGTTGAAGCCATCCCGGCAAGACTCCGAGGGGCACCTCCAGAATCGCGGCCGCAGTCTTGACTTGGTGTGGGCCGGGGCTCACGGACCAACGCTCCGGCCGAGGCCCGTCGCGCACCTGGCGGGCGCTTGCGAGCGTCCCGTCCCGGTCAACGAAGCTCTTCAGGCGCGCTATCAGACCGCATACCACAGGCCCGGCCAGGGCCGTGCCGACATTCGGAGAGGCGGCGTAGGCGCCCCGCAGCATCATCGCCAGGTCAAACGAAAAAAGAAACCGGTTGCGCCAGTCTTCGAATTGGTGCCCATTCCGGTAGCAGCGTGTGAAAGGGATCTGCGTATCCACCCAACGCAGCGACAACCACTCGAACGCGGAGCGCATGCGAGGCTGCAATCCGTCTTCAGGAGCGGAGACGGCTTGCCGGAAACGCAGCCAGGTGAGCAGGTAGCCGGTGGCCTCGCCGTAGGAGTACGGCACAGCGCCGCCGGATTCCATCCAGCCGCCTGCCCCACCGGCTTCGGGCGGGGCTGTCACCTGGATGCCCGACCGAAGCAGCCAGTTGCTGGCACGCTCTACGGGAGCGGCCGACTCCTCCTCGCACATGGTCCCATTACATTACCACTCCGGGACCGCGTGCGCCTCCGGGCTTTGTCAGGGCCGGGCTTTGTCAGGGCCGGGCTTTGTCAGGGCCGGGCTTTGGCAGGGCCGGGCTTTGGCAGAGCGGGGATGCCGCTCGGGCACCGCGAAGAAAACCGCGAGCGCGAAACACAGGCCCACGCTCACGGCGACGTTGAGGAAGGCCAGCGCAAAGGCCGCCGCGTAGAGCAGCGGCCCAACGCGGTACTGGCGGGTGATGGCGGCCACGGCGGACGGGTCATAATTCCTCGCCAGAAGGCGGCCGCGGGAGGCTGGGTAGCGCCAAAGCAAGTTGAAGAAGACCGAGATCACCACGAACCAGCCGCTGTAGACGGCCGCCGCGGTCCGCTCGCCGGCGTGTCCGATGTAGGCCGCCAGCAGCGCCGTGGGAAACGGCACCAGCGTCACACCCATCAGCAGCAATCCGTTCAGAACCAGGAATGGGTGGTTGACCCTGTGGATGTGACGAAACATCTTGTGGTGATTCATCCACATGATGAGCACGGTGAGGAAGCTGGTCACGTAGGCGAAGTAAGCCGGCCACTGCTTCAGCAGATCTTCCGCCAGACGGGTACCATTCGCCGGAGGCGGAACCTTGATGTCCAGCACCAGAAGGGTCATGGCGATGCCGAACACGCCGTCGCTGAACGCCTCGACGCGCCCGGTTTCCTTTTCGGTGAGTTCGAATACCGGTTGCCTGGCAGCCATCGCCCCTCTTAGCCCGATCTTCGCACGGATTTCCGGGATAGACTAGTGCAGTGCGTCGCACATATCGGGGACAGGCACGAATTTCGCAAAGGCACCGAAATTCGAGCCAGTCCCGGGTCTGCGGCCAATTCCGATACTCGACGGAATCTGCGACGCACTACACGAGTGCGATGCGGCGCCGCCTGCTCGTTCCTGTGCTGATGGCGGCCACCGCCCTCCTGCTCCATGCCCAGACTGACGAGATCTCCACGGACCGGCCGGACTACACCGAATCCACGGACACGGTGGGCCGGGGCATCGGGCAATTCGAGGGCGGGGTGGAGTGGACTTCGCAGGCTCCCAGCCACACGCTGAGGGTCCCGAATGCCCTGCTGCGGATTGGCATTGCCGGGCGCGTCGAACTGCGGCTGGCGAGCGACGGGTTCGTGCGGGAGTCGGTACTTGTCAACGGAACACGGGAGCCGAATTCCGGAGGGGCGGACCTGGCGGTGGGAGCCAAGGTGGCGCTGACCGGCGAGAAGCGACTGATGCCGGCGCTGTCGGTGATTGGCGCGCTGTCTTTCCCTGTGGGCAGCGAGCGTTTTTCCAGCGGCGGCTACGATCCGTTCTTCAAAGTGTGCTGGAGCAAGTCGCTCCCGAAGGCCTTCGATGCGGGCGGCAACGTGGTTGTGCAGATGGCTACCGCCGGCCCCGGGACTTCGGTCGAGCAGACGGTCAGCCTCAGCGTGGGGCATAAGCTCTTCGGCGGCGTGCGCGGCTTTTGGGAGGTTTATCGGATGGCGCCGCACGAAGCGCAAACGATCGCGGACACCGGGCTCTCGAAGGTGCTGGGGAAGAATGTCGAGATCGATGTTTCGGTGGGTCACACGCTGCTGGCGCAGAGATCGAGTTGGTTCATCGGGGCCGGGTTCGCAATCCGCGGACGCTAGGGTAGTGCGTCGCAGATTTCGAGCAGTATGACTGACGGAAGGCCAGGGGTGGGAGAGGCACGAATTTCGCAGGTGCGGCGAAATTCGAGCCAGTCCCGGGTTTGCCGCCAACTCCCTTTCGCTGCGCTTCCAGGCGTAATCTAGAGGTTATGCGTTTCCACGTGATCATCCCAGCCTTGCTTGCCTGCTCGGCCGCCTTGTTCGCCGCCGAGCCCCAGAAGCCGCCGACCGTCGCGGAGGCGCAGGCCTTCATGGACGAGGCGGAGCGGACTCTGCTCGACCTGGCCGTTTTCGCCAGCCATGCGGATTGGATCAAATCGAACTTCATCACGGAAGACACCGAACTGGTGGCCGCGCGCGCAGACGAGCGCGCCATCGCCACGACCGTGGATCTGACCAAACGTGCCACGCGCTTCGACAAGCTCCAACTGCCGCCCGAGCTGGCGCGCAAGTTCACGCTGCTGAAAGTGGCACTCACGCTGGCCACACCCGCCGACCCGAAGGAGTCCGCCGAGCTGACCGAGATCGTGTCGTCCATGGAAGGCACCTACGGCCGCGGGAAGTATTGCCCGGGCGGCGACCAGTCGAAGTGCCTCGACCTCGAAGACATCACGCGCATCATGGCCACCAGCCGCGATCCCAAGGAGCTTCTCGATGTCTGGAAGGGCTGGCACAGCATCTCGCCGCCGATGCGCCAGGAGTTCGCCCGCTACGTGGAGCTCGGAAACAAGGGCGCGCGCGAGCTGGGCTTCGCCGATATGGGGGCCATGTGGCGGTCGAAGTACGACATGCCGCCAGACGAGTTCGGAAGGGAACTGGACCGGCTCTGGGAGCAGGTGCGGCCGCTCTATGTTTCGCTGCACGCCTACGTGCGCAGCCGGCTACGCGAAAAATACGGCGATATCGTTCCCGCGAACGGGCCGATTCCCGCGCACCTGCTGGGCAACATGTGGGGACAGGAATGGAACAACATCTACCCGCTGGTGGCGCCCAAGGATGCCGACCCCGGCTACGACCTCACCGAGATCCTGAAGGACCGCAAAACCGATGCGCGGCAAATGGTGCGCTACGGCGAGGGGTTCTTCACGTCGTTGGGATTCGCGCCGTTGCCCAAGACGTTCTGGGAGCGGTCGCTCTTCGTGAAGCCGCAAGACCGCGACGTGGTTTGCCACGCCAGCGCCTGGGATGTGGACTACGTGGAGGATGTGCGGCTGAAGATGTGCATCGACATCACGGCCGAGGATTTTGTCGTCATTCACCACGAACTGGGCCACAACTTCTACCAGCGCGCGTACGACCGGCAGCCGTTCATGTTCCGCGACAGCGCCAACGACGGCTTCCACGAGGCCATTGGCGACACCATCGCGCTCTCGGTCACGCCGGAATACCTGGTGAAGCTGGGGCTGCTCAAGGAGGCGCCCGATCCGTCCAAAGACATCGGCCTGCTCATGGAGAGGGCGCTCCAGAAGATTGCCTTCCTGCCCTTCGGGCTGATGATCGACCAATGGCGGTGGAAGGTGTTTTCGGGCCAGATTCCGCCGGAGAAGTACAACGAAACGTGGTGGGAGTTGCGGCGGAAATACCAGGGCATCGACGCGCCGGTGGCGCGCAGCGAGGGCGATTTCGACGCCGCCGCCAAGTATCACGTCGCGGCCAATGTTCCGTATTCGCGCTACTTCCTGGCGGACATTTTGCAGTTCCAGTTCCACCGCGCGCTGGCGAAGATCGCGGGCTGCACGGGTCCGCTGAACCGCTGCTCGGTGTATCAGAATCAGGAAGCGGGGCGGCGGTTCGCGGCCATGCTGGAGATGGGGCAGAGCCGTTCCTGGCCGGACGCGCTCGAAGCGCTCACCGGCCAGCGCGAGATGGACGCCACGGCGATCCGGGATTACTTCGCGCCGCTGCAGAAGTGGCTGGACGAGCACAACAAGGGGAAGCCGGTGGGCTGGTAGCGCGTCGCGAATTTCGAGCGGTATGACTGACGGCAGACCAGCGGTGGGACAGGCACGAATTTCGCAGGTGCGGCGAAATTCGAGCCAGTCCCGGGTTTGCCGCCAATTCCGATGGGCGACGCAGCAGTAGATGCCCGGTCAGTTGAAGAGCCCGAGCATGTAGGCTACCAGCAGGATCAGCAAAATCGTGCCCAGCCCAACGCCCGCACCCCCGCCATAGCCCCAGCGGCTGTGGCCGTAAT
The DNA here is from genome assembly GCA_963841635.1 of Bryobacterales bacterium. Lineage (GTDB taxonomy): Bacteria > Acidobacteriota > Terriglobia > Bryobacterales > Bryobacteraceae > DASWZN01. Next base: position 2,210,765 of record CAWJDO010000002.1, on the reverse strand, counting down.
ACCCGCCACCTCCGCCCAAGAGCAACAACAGAATGATCAGCAATATCAGCATTTCGCCTTCTCCTTCTTCAGGGCGTCGGCTACCGCGCGCCGCCTCAGTTACGTCCCGAACACCTTTTCGATCTGGCCGAGCTTCTTCTGGATTTTGCCGGCGACTTTCTCGTCCTGGCCTTCGGCCACCAGGTTGGGATCGTTCGTGATTTGTCCCGCCTTCTCTTTGGCTTTGCCCTTCACTTCGTGAACCGTGCCCTTGATCTGATCCGTCGTGCTCAGCTTCATCTGTTTCTCCTCGTCGTGTCAGGCCCGTCAGCCTCGGGGCATCGTGTGATCGACTGACATCGTAAGAGCACGTCATGGGCCGTCGGCATGGAGGCGCGGTGGGGGCGTCCTTGGGGCGATATGGCCGTGATCGCTGGTCGGGACGTGAGGCACTTCTTGCCTGGGGGGCGGGCAGAACTTGCACACAAGAGCTTGCGGATCCACGCCAGCGTACCTGGTGAGGCCGGGCCTGCACATGCCCGGGCCCTACGCCTGTCGGTGCGAGAGGTCGATTAAGTCGAAACTCCGCGGCGACCGTCGCAGGTCGAGGCGGGCAACCGTGATCGGCAGTTGGAAACGCCGCGGGCCGGCGCTTCCCGGGTTGAGGTACAGGATGCCAGAGCGTATTGTGCGAACGGGTTCGTGTGAGTGCCCGCTGACAACGATGTCGAACCCGGCGGCGGCTGGATCGAGATCCAGTTGCTGAAGGTTGTGCAGAACGTAGATCCGCGCCGAGCTGGTCTCGACGACAGCCGTCGGCGGCAACTGGGATGCCCAGTTTCCCTTGTCGACGTTTCCCCTTACGGCGACGAGCGGCGCCAGGGCGCGGAGCTCTTCGAGGATCTCCGGCTTGCCGACGTCTCCTGCGTGGATGATCAGGTCGGATCCACCGAGAGCCGCCAACGCCTCCGGACGCATGAGGCCGTGGGTATCGGAGATCAGTCCAATGATGTTCGCGTCGATCACGCAGTGCCTTTACCGCTTGGACTCCGCGGTCACCTCGGCGAGGCGTCGCCGGGCTGGTTCGTTGAACACGCCTCGCGGAGCGAGTTCCAAGTAGGTTCGAAGACACCGTGAGGCCCCGCCGGAGTCGCCCTCGGCAGCGAGCGTCATGCCGAGGAGATACTCAGCGGCCGGAAAAGCGCGCTCGGAGTCGAGATCAATGGCTCGTCGTGCGCTCGATTGAGCCCGTTGCAGGCGCTTCAGCGTGAAGTTCGCGAGCGCATCGTAATACCACGCCCGAGGGAAGGCGCCGGGAGCGAGCGCAATCGCACGGGCCGTAAAGCTCGCTGCCTCTTCCCAACTCTCGGTGGCGATCGCCAAACCAGCCAGATGAACCAGTGGGCGCGCCAGGCGCGGATCGGCCTCGACAGACCGAAGATAGGCGGATTGCGCTTCTCTCGGCCTGCCGAGCTTCTCGAGCGCGAGCCCCAGTTCGTCCCAGGCCAAAGCGTGGCCCGGGTATTCGTTGACCGCGACACGGAACCAGCGTTCCGCTTTCGCGACGTCGTGCAGTCCCATGGCCGCTTCGCCCCTGGCGTACGCCTTGTGCGCCGCGAGTGGCACGCCAACAGCGCCGATCTCGACCGTCCGCTGGCGAAATGCCTCGCCTTCGGCGCCCAGTCTCCGCAGAACGACGGTGGTCTTGCTAGTGGAACTGACCGGCGCCACCGCGTCGTGGAACCCCTTCAGATATACATGGACGACACAGGGCGTGGGGTGGACCCAGACGGACGTAGAGCAGGACTCCGAGTAGACGAAGTCAGGACGTGAGGCCGGCTTGCCACCATCTTCGAGCACCGCCTCAGCTTGTTCCAGGCGCATGGGCCAAGGCGTCGGCAGAGGTGATACCGGCACATTGGGAGGCATGTCAGCGATGTGGGTCTGCCCGAGAAGAGCGCACCGGATCGAGGTGACGAGTAGAAAGCAGAACGCGATTCGTGCCACTTCAAGACCCGGAAACATCATATATCTCTTTGCCACTCCGGCGCGCTATGATCGAGCCGAGATGGTGATCGTTCACGTACACGCACACGTAAAGCCGGAATTCATCGAACCCTTCAAGATCGCCACGGCCGAGAACGCGCGCAATAGCGTGATCGAGCCCGGGATCCTGCGGTTCGACGTCATCCAGCAGGAAGACGACCCGACGCGTTTCGTCCTCATCGAGATTTATCGGACCGTGGAGGCGACCGTCGCGCACAAGGAATCGGCGCACTATGCGGCGTGGCAGGCCGTGGCAGGGCCGATGATGGCGGAGGCGCGATCGAGGGTGAGGTACACGACCGTCTTCCCCGCCGAGCAGGACTGGTAGGATGCGGTTCGAGTTCGCGACCGCGACGCGCATCCTGTTCGGCGAAGGCGTGGTGGCCGAAGTTCCGGCGGCCGCGCGCCAGATGGGGGCGCGGGCTCTCGTCGTCACCGGCAGGTCAGGCGGACGCGCGGCGCTACCGGCGGCGGCGACATTCGCGGTCGAAGGCGAGCCTACGGTCGATGTGGTGCGGCGCGGCGTCGAGGTCGCGCGTGAGGCTGGCGCCGACCTGGTAATCGCGCTCGGAGGCGGCAGCGCCATCGATGCGGGCAAGGCCATCGCGGCCCTGGTCGCGAACGGCGGCGACGTGCTCGACTACCTCGAAGTGATCGGCAAGGCCCAGCCGCTCGACCGGCCTTCGCTGCCGTTCATCGCTATCCCGACGACGGCGGGCACTGGCTCCGAAGTGACACGGAACGCCGTGCTCGCTTCGCCCGAACACCGCGTGAAAGCGAGCCTGCGCGGACCCTTCCTGCTGCCGCGCCTGGCGGTGGTGGATCCCGAGCTGACCTACGCGCTCCCGCCGGCGATCACGGCATCGACCGGTCTCGACGCGCTCACCCAGCTCATAGAGCCCTACGTTTCCGCACGTGCGAATCCTATGACGGACGCGCTCTGCCTGCAGGGGATGAGGCGCGCGGCCGGGGCGCTCGTGCGCGCGTGGCGCGATGGAAGCGACCGCGAGGCGCGGCGCGACATGGCGCTGGCCAGCCTGTTCGGAGGCCTGGCGCTAGCCAACGCCGGATTGGGCGCCGTTCACGGGTTCGCCGCGCCGGTGGGCGGCATGTTTCCCGCCCCGCACGGAGCGGTTTGCGCGGCCCTGCTGCCGCACGCGATGGAAATCAATATTCGCACCCTTCGCGCCCGGGCGGCCACCAGCGACGCGCTCACGCGGTATACCGAAGTTGCGCGCACGCTCACCGGCAACCTCGAAGCTCGGGCGGAAGACGGCGCGGCGTGGGTGGGCCGCCTGTCGCGGGAGTTGGAAATCCAGCCGCTCGCGGCCTACGGCGTGGGCCCGAAAGACGTGCCGGCGCTGGTGGAGAAGGCCGCGCTCGCCAGCAGCATGAAGGGGAATCCGGTCGCTCTGACGCCGGACGAGATGGCGGAGTTGGTCGGGGCGGCGCTGTAGGACCGCTCCCTGGCGGTCGCGGCTCGGTACGGTGCGCGAATCTCGAACGGTATGAGTGACAGAGGAGCGGTGGTGGGACAGGCACGAATTTCGCAAGGGCGGCGAAATTCGAGCCAGTCCCGGGTTCGCCGGCGGTGTAGGACCGCTCCGCGGCCCGGTAGAACGGGTCCGCTCCCTGACGGTCGCGGTTGGTGGTATTGAGGCTCAGTTCGTCTGGCCGATCCACACGCCGTAGGGCGGCAGCAGCATGCTCCTGACGTCGACCTGCTGGCCCGCCTTCACGTAGGTGCTGATCAGCGTGGTCGCTTGCCTGGTGTCCAGGTGGTAACTCGCCTCTTGCGGCCCGGCCGTAAAATTCAGCGCCACCAGAACCGCCTTCCCGTCCGGCGTCTGGCGCACGTAGCTCAGCACCTGGCTGTGCGCCTCCTCGATCAGCTTGAAGCCGCCGGAGTGCAGGGCCTCGTTTTCCTTCCGCAAGCGGATCAGCCCCTTGTAGAAGTTCAGCAGGGAATTCGGGTCGTTCTCCTCGAGCGCTACGTTCCGGGTCAGGTAGCTCGGCGCCACGGGCAGCCAGGTGCTCTTGGCGGTGCTGAATCCCGCGTCAACAGAAGCATCCCACTGCATCGGCGTCCGTTCGCCATCGCGGCCTTTCTCTTTCGGCCAGCCGCGTCTGCCAATGGGATCCTTCACGTCCTCCCTGCGCTTGGGATCGTCGTTCTCCATCCCGATTTCCTGCCCGTAGTACACCAGCACGGTATCGCGCGGAGTCAGCAGGAGCGCCGCCAGCACCTTGGCGATCGCCAGGTCATGCACGCCGTCGCCATAGCGGTTCCAACTGCGGATGTTGTCGTGATTGTCGAAGACCAGCAGGGGCTCACGGCCGCCGAGCCCATCTTCGGCCTCCTGCAGCCGGACGCGGAAATCGGAAATCGAAAGGCGGTTCGTCATCCCGAACTGCATGTCCATGGGCAGTTGCAGCTCGTCGTCGTGGCGGCCGTACATCTTCAGCAGCTCCTGGACGTTGGGCAGGTAGGTTTCCCCGATCAGCACGCGGCCCGGGTAGGCGTCCGTCACCCGGCGCAGTTCGCGCAGCACGTCGTGAACCTCGGGCAGATTGTCGGTGTATTCCTCGTTCAGGATTGGCCCGCCGTAGGCGTTGCGGCCGGGCTGCAGAACCGGTTCATCGCGAAGCTGCGGATCTTCGAACAGGCGCGAGATCGCATCCAGGCGGAAGCCGGCGACCCCGCGATCCATCCAGAACCGCGCCACGTCATACATGGCCTTGCGCACTTCGGGGTTGTGCCAGTTCAGGTCGGGCTGCTCCTTGTAGAACTCGTGGTAGTAGTATTGGCCGCGCTGCGCATCGTATTCCCAGGACGATCCGCCGAACAGGGACTGCCAGTTGTTGGGGGGCTGATGGTTGGGCTTGCCCTCCCGCCAGATGTACCAGTCGGACTTCGGATTGGTGCGCGAGGAGCGCGATTCGACGAACCAGGGGTGCTTGTCGGAGGTGTGATTCAGCACCAGGTCGGCCAGCACGCGGATGTTGCGCTTCTTGGCCTCGGCTACCAGGCGGTCGAAATCCGCCAGCGTGCCGTACTGCGGGTCGATGTTGCGGTAGTCCGAAATGTCGTAGCCGAAATCGACCTGCGGAGAGGGGTAGAACGGGGTGATCCAGATGCCGTCCACTCCCAGATCGCGGAGGTAGTCGAGGTGGGCGGTGATGCCGTTCAGATCGCCCACGCCGTCGCCGTTGGTATCGCCGAAGCTGCGCGGGTAGATCTGGTAAATGACCGCCTGCTGCCACCACTCGGGGGCGGGCTTGGCCGCCTGGGGCGCCTGGCGGCAGGCCCCTGCCGAGAGCAGGACAAGAACAAACGCGAAAAGGCGTGTCCGCATGAGCCAATTATAGGAAAAGGGGGAGGGCCCGTTGTGGTCAAACCGGCTCCTCGTGGCGGCGGCGCGGCGGCACGACACAGAAGTGGAGCCGTGCCGCGGAGCGGGGCTGAAGCCCGCCCTCCGCTTCACTCGCGTAGCGGTACGTTCGGAACCGCGCTGCTAGAATGAGGCAATGCGCACTATTGGCATTCTTTTGCTGCTCGGCGCGGGCATTGCTGGCGCCGAGCAGAGTACACCGGCGCCGCCGGAGATCGACGCAGCTCTCCGCGATCGGGTCACGAAGTTCTTTCAGGCAGAGGTGAATGGCAAGTATCGCCAGGCCGAGCAGTACGTGGCCGAAGACACGAAGGACTACTTCTACGTCCTGACCAAGATTCCGCTGGTGAAGTTCGACATCACGAAGATCGTCTACTCGGCGAACTTCACGAAGGCGGCCGTTACGGTGCGAACCGAACGCGAAATCTCGGTGGCGTTGATCCCCAAAATGAAGATGAACAACCAGGAGAGCACCGACTGGAAGATCGAGAGCGGCCTGTGGTGCTGGACGGTGGATCAGAACATCGTCAAGACACCCTTCGGTGACATGCGGCGCTCCACGGCGACCGCGGTTGACAGCTCCAGCGCGACTTCGCAGCTTCCCATCCCCAGCGCCGCCGATATGACCAAGAGCGTGGCTGCCGATAAGAGCGAAGTCGAACTGGGCGAGCGAAAAACCGATCAGGTGGTGCTTCGGAATTCGCTGCCGGGCCCGATCACGTTGTCGCTGAACGCGCCGCCGGCTCCGGGACTGGAGGTGAAGCTCGACCGTTCCGCCGTGGCTCCCAATGGCACCGCCCGTGTCCTGCTCAGCTACGACCCCGCGGCCAACGGTGCCACTGAAGGTACGGTGGCGGTGACCGTGATGATTCAACCCACCCAGCAAGTCATCTCCATCCAGGTCAAGTTGAAGCCGGACGGGGCAGCGGCGAAGTGAGCCTCCCGGGCGCCGGGCGCGGGCGCGAGGGCCGCGTGGCGCCGCCGTTCGATGCCTCCGGCAAGGCCGGCCGCGGACGCGCCGCCTCTACCCGCACCAGAAACGACCGCAGCGATTCCAGATAGCCGATGTAGGCGCGGTCGAGGTGGCCGCGGCGGATGCGCGCGGCGATCTCTTCCATCCAATCCAGCCGGGCGTCGGCGTTGCCGGACGTTTCGAGTCGATCCCAGCCTGGCCAGTCCGGGGAGCAGGTGACCGGTTCAAGCGCCAGCAGGCGCAGATCCGGCATGCTGATCGCTCCGAAGGCAAGGAGCTGGTGCGCCATCTCTCGCAACTCGTCCTTGGACATGCTGTGGATATCGAACCGCATCCCGGCGCGAGCCCAGCCGTTCGAGGCGACCGCCACGGCGGGCGAGGGCTCCGGTTCTATCACGGCGGGCGTCGGCGCGGCCTTGCGGAAGAATGCTCGTAGTCCCACATCCGTTCTAATCGGCGGGACATGAGGATTTCTTTACCCCCAACGTCCGCTTGCTGACGCGCGCGGTCCGGTGCTGGCTCGAAATTACACAACTCTTACAGACCGCGAAAAGCACCTCTGTTAGCCTGAATGGAGGATGCCTTTTACTCAGAGGATGAACTTCGCAACTACCCTGACCATGGTGTTGTTCCACCTGGGCGCCGTCGCCGCGCTCTTCATGTTTAACTGGAAAGCTTTCGCCACAGCGGTCTTTCTGTACTGGTTTTGCACCGGTCTCGGCATCAGCATGGGATTCCATCGCCTGCTGACGCACCGGTCCTATAAGGTCCCGCGGCCTCTCGAGTATTTGTTTGCCATCTGCGGCGCGCTGACGCTCGAGGGCGGGCCGATCTCCTGGGTCGCCACCCACCGCATTCACCACCAGAACTCCGACCTTCCCGGCGACCCGCATTCGCCGCACGATGGCGGCTGGTGGGCGCACGCCGGTTGGATCCTGTACGGGGAAACGAACCACAACAACACGCGCGTGATGTCGAAATACGCGCCCGACCTGGCCCGGCAGCCGTTCTACGTATGGCTGAACAACTACCACTGGGTTCCGATGATCGTGCTAGGCGTCCTGCTGTACGCTATCGGCGGCCTGCCCATGATGCTGTGGGGCATCGCGGTCCGCGTGGTGGTGGGTTTGCACGCCACCTGGCTGGTGAACTCCGCCACGCACATGTGGGGACGGCGCCGGTTCGCCACCCGTGACGATTCGCGCAACAACTGGTGGGTGGCGCTCATGACCTTCGGCGAAGGCTGGCACAACAACCACCACGCCCATCCCACCTCGGCCCGGCACGGCCTGGCGTGGTATGAATTCGACCCCACCTGGCTGACCATACGGGTGCTGAGGCGGGTGGGCATCGCCAAGTCCGTACAGGCGGCGCGAGTCAACACTCCGTTGCCCGGCCGCGAAGCGCCCGACAAGCTGACCCTGACTCTGCCCGAGCACGAACCGGCCCTGTCGGCATAAGCTGGAAGCGTGGTCGTCGCCGGACGGCGCAAGTCCATCGCGTTCTTCATCTCTCTCGGCGTCGTGCTGATTGCCGTCAGCACGCTGCTCTATGTCGGCCGGGTGCTGCTCGACTGGCGCACCGGAATCCTGCTGTTCCTGGGCGTGCTGCTGCTGGCCACGGTCATCGGCGGCGTGGTGTTGAACACCATCTTTTTGGTCCGGGAAATCAGGCGCAACGAGCAGCACGACGCGTTCATCAACGCCGTCACCCACGAGCTCAAGACCCCGGTTGCGTCCATCCGCCTCTACCTGCAGACACTCCAGACGCGTGAGGTCGATGAAGCCAAGCGCAAGGACTTCTACCGCATCATGCTGGCCGACAGCGACCGGCTGCTGGCCACCATCGAGCAGGTGCTGCACGCCGGGCGCGTGGGCCTGGCGAGCCGCAGTCTCAATTTCGCCGCGTTCGACCTGCCGGGCGTGGTGGAAAGTTGCGTGGCATACGCCCGCACCCTACATCACGTCTCGCCGGAAGCGCTCGCATACCGGCCCGGCGGGCCGGTGCGGGTGTTAGGGGACGTGGACGAGGTGCGGGCGGCGGTGGGCAACCTGATCGAGAATGCCGTGAAGTATTCACGCGACGACCCGCGCGTCCTGGTGGAGACGGCGGCGGCTGGAGGGTTCGCTTCGGTGCGGGTCAGCGACCAGGGCGCGGGGATTCCGAAGTCCGATCTGAGGCGCATCTTCCGGCGCTTTCACCGCGTGCCGGGGCCGCTCACGGCCGCCGTCAGGGGAACCGGCCTGGGGCTCTACATCGTGCGCTCGGTGGCCAAGCGGCACGGCGGACGGGCCTGGGCCGAAAGCGAGGGGCCGGGGCGCGGGAGCACCTTCGTGCTCGAGCTTCCGGTGGCGCCATGAGCCGCGTCCTGGTGGTGGAAGACGAGCGGCACCTGGCCGACGGCCTGCGCTTCAATCTGGAGGCCGAGGGCTACGAGGTGACCACGGTGGAGACCGGGGAGGCTGCGCTCGAGTTGATGGCCGCGGGTTCCCCCGGCTTTGACGTGGTGGTGCTGGACGTGATGCTGCCCGGGATCGACGGTTTCGCGGTGGTCTCCGAGTTCCGGCAGGGTGGGCATTTCGTCCCCACGCTGATCCTCACCGCGCGGGGCCATCCCGACGATGTGCTGCGCGGTTTCGCCGCGGGCGCCGACGACTACCTCACCAAGCCCTTCGAACTCGCCATCCTGATCGCCCGCATCCGCGGCCTGCTGCGCCGCCGCGACTGGCTGCGCGCCCAGGCCAGGGACGCCTTCCGTTTCGAGGACAAGTCCGTCAACTTCGATCTGCAGGAACTGCGCGTGGGCGACAAGGTGCTGCCCCTAACGCTGATGGAGGCGAACCTGCTTCGCTACCTGATCGACCGCGAAGGGCGGTCGGTGTCCCGCAAGGAGATGCTCGAGCAGGTCTGGGGTTTGCACGAGGACACCGACACCCGCGCCATCGACAACTTCATCGTGCGCCTGCGGCGGTACATCGAGAGCGACCCCGCCCGCCCCCGCCATCTGCTGACGGTGCGCGGCGTGGGCTACCGCTTTGTCGCATCCCCGGGAAGCTGAGCACTAAACCGCGACCGTCAGGGAGCGGTCCGCTCGCTCACGCTCGCGGTTTGGTGCTTGGTCAGAGCGGCCTCCCGATCTCCCAATGATGCCCGAACGGATCGACGAGTCGTCCCACGCGCCAGCCGTACTCCTGGTCGGCGACAGGATGCACCACCGCGGCGCCGGCCGCGACCGCCCGATCAAAGACGGCGTCCGGACGCTCGACCACCATCACCATCCGCGCCGTACCTCCGCCGAGAGACTCGGGGCTGAAGTTCTTGTGCTCCGGAGACTCGTCGGCGACCCAGAATTCGGCTCCGTCCACGGATAGCTGGGCGACCACCGCCCCGTCGGGCGCGTCGAGGCGGAACAACTCGCCGGCCCCAAACGCAGCCTTATAAAACTCCACCGCCCGGGCCCCGTTTCGAACCGACAGCATGGGGGCTATGGAAGTCTTCCTGTCGCCCATGGAAAGTCCCTCTTCGCCGAGTATCGCTTATTTTCGCGCGGTAGATCGGAGTGTGCCTGCTGCCCAACGCGGAGCCGCGGTTTCCCGCTGTTTCTCGCGGACGCCGATGGACCCGTTGGTCCTCGCGAGTTTCATCTCTTGCCCGGCGGAGAGCTAAAGGAGGTTTTGCCAGGCGGATACGCCGCTGTCGCTCGCCGGCGTGGGAGGCGCCGGCAGCCCGTTCGAGCTTGGGCGGCTGCGGACTGCTGGCTCAGTCCTCCCCTATTTCGCCCGGTAGATCGTGGTGTGCCTGCCGCCCAACGCGGAGCCGACAACCAGGCCAACCAGAGCGCCGATTCCAGCCGACAGGCCGATAATCGCCGGCTTTAGATTCTTGAAATCCCCGCCACTCCGATTGGAAAGGCTCTCTCCGAGCCCCGCGCCCACGCCGGCGCCGGCGCCCGCGCCGATGGCCAGGCCGATCCATTTGCATTTGCCGCGGCCCGCCGGACGCAGCTGAACTCGCGACACTTCGGCCCGCGGGACCGCGGTTTCCTGCTGTTTCTCGCGGACGCTGATGGATTCGTCGGTGAAGGCGACGAAGGTTCCCCGCACCGTGCTGCCTTTGGTCTTCGTGACTTCTATCTCTTGCCCGGCGGAGAGCTGCCGGAGGTTTTGCCAGGCGGATACACTGCTGTCACCCGCCAGAATTGGGGGCGACGCCAGCAGGGTAATCGCGACCGTTCCAGCCACAATTCCCGCAAAAAAGGCTCTCATGTTCAGATGAGTCTAGCACCTCATGGCGGCAGCCGGACGTTTCGGTGCTATCATCCTCGGTGCTATCATCCTCGGTGCTATCATCGCGTCCAAAGACATGACCAAGATCCGGTGCCTCTCCGTTCTGACTTGCATCCTGGCGACCGCCGCACTGGCGGAGGAGCCATCCAAGCCCGCGCCCATCGTCCTACACGCCGCCCGCCTGCTGGAGATCGACACCGGGAAGATTCTGGCCCCGGGCGAAATCCTGGTGGAAGGCGGACGAATTGTGGAGGCCGGCACGGCGGTGACGCATCCAGCCGGCGCCCGCGTCATCGACCTGGGCGATCGCACCCTGCTGCCAGGCCTGATCGACGCTCACGTGCACCTGTTCCTGCACCCCGGCGCGGAAGACCTGCAGACCGTCCAGGAATCGGTTCCCCAGCGGACGATTCTGGCCATGCTAGGCGCTCGCGACGACCTGATGGCCGGTTTCACCGCCGAGCGCGACATGGGCACCGAGGGCGCCGGCTCCGCCGATACCTCGGTGCGCAACGCGATCGACCAGGGACTGATTCCGGGACCGCGCCTGCGCATCAGCGGCAACGCGGTGGACATCCTGGGCGGACACGAGGACGCCATCGGCTACAACCCCGAGCAGCACGTTTTGCCCAATGCCACCCGGGCCGACAACTCCGCCGAGTTGGTGAAGGTGATCCGGCGGCAGTTCAAGGAGGGCGCCGATTTCATCAAGATTTACCAGACCGGCCACGACACGTTTCGCGACGGCAAGCTCTTCACTCCCTACCAGTACACCGAGGCCGAGCTGAGCGCCGCCGTCGCGGAAGCCGCGCGGGTCGCGAGCCACGTCGCCGTCCACGCCACCAGCGAACCGGGCGCGCTCTACGCCGCGCGGGCCGGGGTAGTTTCCATCGAACACGCCAATCAGTTGGGCGAAGAAACCATGCGGCTGATGCACGACAAACACATCTATGCCGTGCCTACCTTTACGATCTTCGAATACTTCGCCGATCACGCAACATCGAAAGAGCGCGCGGCGCGCGAGCGTTTCACGATCGGCATGCACGCGCGCGAGTTCCGGAAGCAACTGGCGGCCGGCGTCCCCATCGCGGCCGGCTCCGACGTCGGCCCGTTCCCGCACGGGACCCAGGCGCGCGAGTTCGTCCTGATGGTGAAGTACGGGATGACCCCGCTGGCCGCTCTTCAGGCCGGAACCCTGAACGGCGCGGAGCTACTCGGATGGCAGGGGCAGGTCGGCGCCTTGAAACCCGGCTATTGGGCCGACATCGTCGCGGTCCCGGGCAATCCGCTCGAAGACATCGGCGTGGTCGAGAAGGTTGCCTTCGTGATGAAGGGGGGCGTGATTTACCGCTGGGCGGATTGAGCGCCGCGCACGGCGCCGCCGCCAACCCCAGCCGGCCTACTTGCGGTCCACCGAGAAGCGGAAGACCGTGGTGCTGCGGTAGGTCTGGCCCGGCTTCAGTTCGGTGCTGGGGAAGTTCGGATGGTTGGGCGAATCCGGGAAGTGCTGCGTCTCGAGGCACAGCGCGCCGCGCCAGACGTACACCTTGCCCCCTTTGCCGGTGACCTGCTGGCGCGACATCATGTTCCCCGAATAGAATTGCACGCCGGGCTCCGTGGTCAGGACTTCCATCACCCGTCCGGAGCGGGGATCGTGCAGCCGGGCCGCCAGCGTGAGGCCTGGCTTGGGCTTGTCGAGCACCCAGTTGTGGTCGTACCCATTTCCGAATTTCAACTGTTCGTAGGCGCCGTCAATGCGCGCGCCGATCCGGGTCGGCTTGCGGAAGTCCATGGGCGTGCCCGCCACGTTCGGCAGCTCGCCGGTCGGAATCAACTCCTTGGTCACCGGCGTGAAGCGGTCGGCATTGATCTCGAGGTCTTCGTCGAGGATGGTCCCGTCCCCGGCTCCGCCCAGGTTGAAGTAGGAATGGTTGGACAGGTTGACTACCGTGTCCTTGTCGGTTGTGGCGGTGTAGTCGATGCGCAGCTCGTTGTCGTCGGTGACGGTATAGCGCACCGTCGCCACCAGGTTTCCGGGATAGCCCTCCTCGCCGTCCGGGCTCTTGTATTGGAGCTCGATCGAGTGGCGGTCGGCCTTGACCACGGTCCAGAGGCGCTTGTCGAAGCCCTGCTTCCCGCCGTGCAGGGAGTTCCTGCCGTCGTTGGCGCTGATCTTGTATTCCTTGCCATCCAGGGTGAAGCGCGCCTGGCCGATGCGGTTGGCATAGCGGCCCACGACCTTGCCGGCGAAGAAGTCGTGCTTGAGATAGCCGTCGAGGTCGTCGAAGCCGAGCACCACGTCACCCAGATGGCCCTGCGCGTCGGGGACCTTCAGGGAGACGAGGCCGGCGCCCCAGGTCATGATGCGCGCTTCGATCCCGTGGCTGTTGGTCAGCGTGAACAGCTCGACCGATCTTCCGTCGGGGGTCTTGCCGAATGGGGCGCCCGCCACCTTGGCGTCCTGGGCGAGCGCGGCCGCGCCCGAGAGCATCGCAACCGCTACCGCGCACGTTCCGAGACTTAGAGTTCGCATGTGTCCACCTGGATGGAGGATAGCAAAGAGGCGCGGCCCATCGTTGTGGTGGGACGTTGTGGAGGGCCGGCTGGACCTGGGGGGGGCTGCTCGAGGCCGGCCCGCTAGCTGGCGCGTCGCAAATCTCGAGCAGTGTGACCGACAGAAGGCCAGGGGTGGGACAGGCACGAATTTCGCAAGTGGGGCGAAATTCGAGCCAGTCCCGGGTTTGCCGCCAATACTACGCTAGCCGGCGCCGCCGACCAGACACCGCAGGTCGGCCACCAGCGTCTCCATGGACCTCGCCAGCGAGTGCAGCTCCTGGCAGGCCGCGGCGCTTTCCTCTGCATGCGCCGCGGAGGTCTGCGTAACCCGCTGCATCTCCGCAATGGCCCTGGTCACCTGTTCGAGTCCACGCGCCTGCTCGGCGCTGCTCACGCTGATCTCGTCCACCAGGGCTTTGGCTTGTCCCGCGCTGCTCGTGATGGAGTGAACGGCGTCGTCAACCTGCGCGAGCCTAGTCTTGCCCGCGTTCGACTTCGCCACGGACTCCTCGATCAGCGCCCCGGTCTCGGCGGCGGCTTGCGCGCAGCGCCGGGCCAGATTCCGGACTTCGTCGGCGACCACCGAGAACCCCTGCCCCGCCTCCCCGGCGCGCGCCGCCTCCACCGAAGCGTTCAGCGCCAGCAGGTTCGTCTGGAATGCAATCTCGTCTATGGTCTTGATGATTCTCGCCACTTTGTCGCTGGCCGCGTTGATCTCATTCATGGACGCGACCATCTGCTCCAGCCTGGCGTTGGCCTCGGCCACGCGCAAGGCCGCCTGCCCGACCTTCTCGGCCGCAAGCCTGGAATTCTCGGCGTTATGGCGGGTCATAGAGCCGACCTCCTCGCTCGATGCCGAGGTTTGTTCGAGCGAGGCAGCCTGCTCCGATGCGCCTTGGGCGAGCGCCTGCGACGATGAAGTGATCTGGGCGGCCGCGGCCGCGGTGCCGCTGGCAGCCAGGCTGAGAGCCCTCGCCGCGCCGCGCAGACTGGCGTTCACCCTTCGCAACACCACAACCGCAAAAAAGGCCAGCCCCACGATCACGATCGCCGTCAACGCCAGGATGGTGAATTGCGCGCGTTTGGCACGCACCTCCGCTGCGGAAGCGGCTGCGTCCTCGGCCCGGTTGGCGGCTGCCTGAAGCTCTCCAATGGACCCGATCAGCCGGTCGAAGGCGGGACCGGAGCGTTCAAGCAGAGCTTCCTGCGCCAAGGCATAGTCGCCGCGAAGCACCATCTCGGCGCTGTCCCGGTTGCCGGCCAGCAGCGCGGAAAAGGCGGACGCCACATCGCCCGTCTCCACTCCCGCCTCGCGCATCCGCTCCTGCGCCGTCTTGGTGAGCGCTTTGTCCTGCTCGATCAGCTTCTCCATCACATCCGGGTCTTTCTCGCGAACCAGGTGCTGGGCAGCCCCCTGGACCCGGCACACCGTGTCCACCAAGGCGAACAAAGCATCCGTCTGGTGGTTGCCTTCGACGGACGCCCGCTTTGCGTCCGCCGCGGCTTCCGATAGCGAGTAGGACAGGCAGAGCACGGCGGCGGGCATGGCAGCCGCAAACGCGGCGACTACAACTCCGAGCTGTCGTGAGATCGTCATGGTTCTCCGTCCGCGCGCCGGACCCAGCTAGAGCTTCGCCACTCCCAGGCCGATCACAATCGACCCGATGGGCTTCCCCCCGTCAAGCACCGGCAGTCCTACCTGCACCTCTAACAGACCAGTCGAGTCGTCGAGTTGAGCCGGTCCGATGTAGACCTTGCCCGCCATCGGCACCTCGTGCTTGTCCTTGTCCTTGTGACTCCAGAATGTCGTCTTGGCCAGAAAGGCAACCTTGGCCCCATCGGCGCCGGAGACGAAGCACTCGGTGATCTGGGGATCCTGCTTCGCCTTCAGGTGCTGGCCGAGCGGGCCCTTGCTGAACGCGCGCACGGACGGATCGAGTACGCTGAGGCCCTTCCACTTCTCTTGCGTCATGTCCCGGTACTCCGCGGGCGGATTGGCGTTGTGCGCCTTGACCGCCTCGACGATCACCGGGTCCGTGCTCCAGTTGCTGAGCTGTTTCGCTTTGGCCTGCACCTTGGCCTGAACCTCAGGCGCCAGCGTCTGGCCGTAGCCGGCGGCTGCCAGCAGCCCGAAGGCAAACGCGGCTCCTACGATCGAATTCCGAGAAATCGGCATGCCTGTTCTCCCTTACTTGAACGAGTACTGCTGGAAGATGTACAAGTACCGCGGGTTGACATGGGGCGTGGTGTGCTCGACGAACTCGCCCGCGAAGAAATGGCCGAAGCCCGCTCCCAACAGGTGCGCGCCCACCTTGCAGGTGAGGAAGGAGTCCAGCTCCTGCCCCACGTGGGTGCCCGCGGTGCCTTTCTTCGAGATGGCAATCGAGCTGCCAGAGCTGTTGTAAAGCGAGTCGGACGCACTGTAGAGCCAGTGGTTCGAATACATCAGGTTGAGCGCCAGCCTCTTGTTCAGGTTCAGCGTCTCCAGGCTCTTGAAGGTCTTCAGGTTGCGCCACCCAAACAAGTCTTCGTGACCGAACTTGTCGTGATTGGCGGGGACCAATTGGTCGTAGGTCCCACTGCGGGGCGCCCCTAGCCTGGTGCCCGAAGCCAGCTTACACTCGGCCGAGAGATTGAGAGGCCGCTTGAGTGCGCTCACGCCGCGTGAAGCCCCGGCGAACCAGGCGTAGGCGCGCTGCGTAAGGGGACCCAGGTGGCCCGTTTGGCCGATGCCTTCGAGGCTGTACGCGAACTTATAGGGCAGCCGCCCGTATAAGCGGCCGCCAAAGCTGTCGGTTCCCAGGGTGCCCACACCGGTCCAGCCGCCGATCTTGTTTTGCGAGTGCCGCAACGCGTATGCATCGATGGATGCCCCGTGCCACAGATCGGAGAAGACGTCGTAGGTACCCCAGATCCGTTCACCCAGGTCCGGTTTGTTGAAGGAATCCGCCAGAATCTTCACCGGCGAAATCATCAGCACCTCGAAGCGCGACTTGGACGTGCGGTAGTACACGCGGGCGTTGTCAAAGGTGCGAGAGCAGTTGCTCCACTGCGGGATCCCGATAACCCGAGTCTCGCCGTAGTTGAGCATCTGGCGGCCGAACGAGGCGCCGAACCCGGTCTTCTGCCGGCCAAAGAACTCCACGTAGGCTTCCTGGAGGTCCATGCTCTCGCGCATGGTGTTGGGCGCTTTGGCGCCGTAGAACGGCGCTCGCGCGTCCTGCCCCATGGCGGAAAAGGTCAGCCAGTCGGTGGGATCGAACCGCGCGCCGATGCGCAGGCGGCTCAGCATATCCTGCTGGTTCACTGCCTTGCCGAAGTTCACTCCGGTCTTCTCTTCCCAGCGGGTTCGCTCCTCGAACGTGAACCCGAACATGCCGCCCGTTTTCTCGCGGACCTTCTCGTTGAGCCCTTGCAGTGGATCCTGCTGCGCCCAGGCCGCCCAGGGTCCGATTACCGCCAACAGCATCGTCGCCTGAAGCACCCGCAACACCGGTTGGGTCATCTTCGTCTCCCCCTACCGGACCTATCGACCGGTCATGGGGAGTTCAGGAGGCGATCAAGACGAAATCTGGAGCCGGGAGAGACGAAGACCCCCGCGGAGCGCGGATCAACGCCGATGGATGAAGCGACTTACAGGTTTCCGCCGCGGGCGCGAGCCTACTCCTGCCGCAGCGCCGCCACGGGGTCGGCGCGCAGAGCGCGGCGGGCCGGCGTGAACGATGCCGCCAGTCCCACCGCGGCCAGCACCACAGCCACGGCGGCTATGGTGGCCGGATCGTTCGGACGCACCTCGTAGAGCAGGCTGGCGAGCAGTGTGCCGGCCGCCACGGCGCCTGCCAGCCCCGCCACCAGGCCCGCGACCACCGGCGTCATGGCCTGTCGCAGCACCATTCCGTAAACATCGTGAGCCTGCGCGCCCAGGGCGATGCGGATGCCGATTTCATTGGTTCGCCGCGCCACCGAGTAGGAGACAACGCCGTAGATTCCCAGGCTGGTCAGCAGCAGCGCCGTGGCCGCAAAAGCGGCCGCCAGCAGCATCTGGAAACGCCGCTCGGCGACCGATTGCTCCAGCACCTCCTGCATGGTCCGGACCTCGGCCAGCGGCACCTCGGAATCCACGCCGCGCACCGCCGCCCGCAACGCGCCCGCGACCGAGCGCGGATCGCCGGCCGCCCGCACCACCACCCTCACGCGCCGCGGAGCCCAGTCCCAATAGGGCCGGTAGAGCGTAGGCACGGCTGCCTTGTTCGGCTCGGCGCGCGCGTCGCCAGCCACGCCGATCACCTCGCGCGCCTTTTCGCCATCCATCAGCTTCCGACCCAGCGGGTCCTGTCCGTGCCATAGCAGGCGTGCCAGGCTTTCGGAAACGATGACGGCGCTGACCGGGTCGTTGTCGTTGAAAGGCCGTCCCGCCCGCAGCGGAATGCCCATGGTACGCAGGTAGTCCGGGCTGATGAAGCGCACATTGGTGGTGGGCTGCTGCCAGGTCGGCCGCTGATCGCCGGGCAGCGAAACGCTGTCGATCCAGGTCTCGCCCTGGAGCGGCAGTTGCGTCCCGATCCCCGCCGAAAGCACGCCCGGCTGGGCCGACAGTCTGGCCAGCAGACGCCGGTAGAACTGGTTGCTCTGCGCGTCGTCCGTATATTTCACGCGCGGAATCTGAATTTGCGCGGATAGCACCGCGGGCGCGCGGAAGCCCTTTTCGGAACGTATTATGCGCAGGAAGCTGGTCATCAGCAGCGCGCCGGTAACCAGCAGTACGCCGCTCAGGCCCACTTCCGCAGCCACCAGCACGCTCCTCAGCCGCAGGCCGCCGGAGCCGCTGGTCACCATCCGTCCGCTGCCACGGAGCGCGGTTTGCGGATCGGTCCGCGCGGCGTGCCATGCCGGCGCCAGGCCGAACAACAGGCCGGCCAGCGTGGTGATGCCCAGCGCGAAAAGGAGCACGCGCAGATCCAGGTGCACCTCGGCAAGCCTGGGAATATCGGCAGGAGCGCTGCGGACGAGCGCCCCCAGTCCGGCCGACGCCACGCCCACACCCAGCGCACCGCCCAACAGGGCGATCACCAGCGCCTGCGTGAAGGCCTGCCGCAGCAGGCGGGCGGGACTGGCCCCGACCGCCGTCCGTATGGCGGCTTCCCTGTTCTGACGCTCGGCCCGAGCCAGCATCAGGTTGGCCAGGTTGACGCACACGATGAGCAGCACCGAGCCCACCGCGCCCAGCAGCACCAGCAGGCCGCGCCGCGACCTGCCGGTCATGTAGTCGAGCAGCGGAGCCGCCTCCGCGCGCAGTTCCAGCTTCTCGCCCGATTGCTTCACCAGTTGCGCGGCGATCACGTCCAGTTCCGCCCTGGCGCGCGCCGCCGGAACCCCCGGCTTCAGGCGGGCAATGACGCTGTAGTTGAACATGCCCATCAACTGGTCCAGTTCGTCCTTCCGAAAGACTGCCGGGAGAAACACTTCCGGACGCACGGTGGTGGGTTTCGCCGTCTCCATGATCTGCAGACTGGGGAATTCGAACCACGACGGCAGGATTCCGGCGACCGTTACCGCGCGGCTATCCAGATGGATGGTCTGCCCCACGATGCGGGGATCGGCATGGAACCGGCGCCGCCACAGGGAATCCGTGATGACTGCCACGCCGTTGTGGCCTTCCTGGTCCTCGCCGTCCGCGAACGTCCGCCCTAGCGCCGCCTGGACGCCTAGCGTCCGGAAGACATCGGCCGAGACGCGCATGGCGTCGAGTTGCTCGGCCTGGCCGTCGCCGAGAGTCGTGGTGGTCGGGTCCATGGCCGAGATCCGTTCGAAGGACTTGGCGCGAGCCCGCCACTCGACGAAGTGGCGCGCGCTCACGGGCAGGGTAGGATACATCTTGGCGAAGGCCGGCACCACCTCGCGCAACGCGACCAGCCGCTCCGGAGCCGCGTACGGCAGGGGCCGCAACAGAACCCCGTTGACGATCGAAAAGATCGCGGTGTTGGCTCCCACGCCCAGCGCCACCGTCAGAATCGCGGCGGCGGCAAAGCCCGGTTCGCGCCGCAAGGCGCGGAGAGAGTAGCGTACGTCGGTCCAGGTGCTCATCACGGCTCCTGAATAGTTCTACGTACCATAGTGCAAAACCGTTCGCACGCAGAAACGGAAAAGGCAACTATTAGCCGCCGATGAACGCCGATAAATGCCGATAGGCAACCTAATGAGTTATCGGCGTTCAGTCGCGCGTTCATCGGCGGCTAGTGCCTCGACCGCCAGGTCCGCTCCCTTACGGTCGCGGTTCGGTGCCAGCACGGAACCGCGCGCGTCAGCAAGCGGACGAAACGGATGTAATGCTTTGGCCGTCCCCTACTTCCAGGACATGAGCCCGTCCAGGAATTCGTAGCGCCCTCGATGCACGTCGGCCGCCGCGCCTGGCGTGGCGCTGAGGTGCATCACCTGGTACCCGTCCCCGGCGCCGTAAATCGGCCACTTGGGCAGGCCCGGTCCGTTAGGATCGCCGGTCTTGGCGAAGTTGCTCCAATAGGTGGACATCAGGTCCGAGAGCTTGAAGTCCTCCGGCCGCCAGGGAAGGTCTTTCGAGGCCAGCACCCCGAAGACGAACTCGATTTCAGCCGAGTGGTAAGCGCCGCGAGCGACGCCACCGGCCGGGGCAGGCGGCGCATCGTCGAACTCATACCGGTACTCCGGAGACTTGCCGGTGGCGGCCTGCATCTCGAGCCATTTCCAGGTGGAGAAGCCGATGAACTGATCGCCGGCCAGGTCCTGCGCGGAGCGCTCGGCCTGCTGGTCGGTGGCCGCCGGGTAGAGCTTCAGGAAAGCGTCGGCCTTGTCGCCGTACAACTCCTTCGCGCGTTTGGCGAAGTTCGCGGCGGTCGCCGCGTCGCTCTTGAAAATGGCCCGGGCGGTGCCCTCGTCGGCGTTCCATCCGGCCAGAAGCGGGACGTGGCTCTGCTTCCCGGCGGCGTAGGTGGCCCAGGCGGTCTCGGGAAAGAACCAGCCGTCGACGTCAGGCGCGAAACGGACCCCGCCCCCACCGTGCTTAAGAGCGGCCTGCAGCAGTTCGTCCGCCGGCTTCGCCCGCAGTGCCTCGAGGGTGGGAGCGCCCACCGCCTCGGCGAACTTGGCGTCGTCCTCTTCGGCCTTGGCGAGCGGCTTCAGGCCAAGCGTGGTGCTGAAGAAAGCGCCGCTCTCGCCGATGGCGCGTTGGAACAGGCCCTGGGCCAGCGGCGACGCCATCTGCGCGCTGACGGAGAAGGATCCCGCCGACTCGCCGAAGATGGTCACGTTGTTGGGGTCACCGCCGAAGGCGGCAATGTTCTTCTGGACCCATTGGAGGGCCGCCGTCTGGTCCATCAGGCCGTAGTTGCCGGACGAGCCGTGGCCCGATTCCTTGGCCAGCTCGGGATGGACGAAGAAGCCGAACACGCCGAGGCGGTAGTTCATACTCACCACGACCACGTCCTTCCTGGCCAGGTTCTCGCCATCCTGCCGCGGTTCAGACGCCGCGCCGGCGGAGTAGCCGCCGCCATAGATCCACACCATCACCGGGAGCGGCGGCAGGAGGCTGCCTCCGTCGATCGTCATTTGGCCCTTGCTCGTGAACTCCGCCGGCGTCCACACGTTCAAGTACAGGCAGTCCTCGCTCGGCCCGGGGTCGCGAAAGATCATGTCGCTGTAGATGTGCCCCTGCATGCAGCGAGAGCCGAACTCAGTCGCTTTGCGTACGCCGGTCCAGCTCGCGGCTGGCTGGGGGGCCTTCCACCGCAGCGCGCCCACGGGCGGCGCGGCGTAGGGAATGCCCTTGAAGATGTGAATCCTGGGATGATCCTTGCTGACCGTTCCCTCGACCACGCCCTTGTCGGTCGGGACCTGGTCGGCCGCCGCCAGCGGCAGCGCCAGCATGATCACGAATGCGAATCGCCTCACGGTGCCTCCTAGTGGACTCCTTGTAGAGTAGCGCGGGGCGTTCGGTGGCGCACGCTTCAGCGTGGGAATCCGGAAGCGCCGACCGACCGAAGTATACTGGCACCAAAGGCTATGCGTCTCCCATTGCTGTTCGCGTTTCTGCTCGTCGCCACCGCCGTCGCCCAAACCCAACCGAGCGACGTCGCCGGCTTCGTAACCGTCAACACACCGGTCTTCGTCCTCGACCACGTCCGCGTCATCGATGGAACCGGCGCACCGGCGAAGGATGACCAGTCGATCGTCATCGCGAACGGGAGAATCCAATCCATCGGCCCCGCCGCGTCCGCCCAGATTCCGCAGGGTGCGGAACGTATGGATCGCTCCGGCTACACCGTCGTCCCCGGTCTTGTCGGAATGCACGACCACCTGTTCTACACCGCCTCCTTCGCCGTGCAGTCGGCCGACGGAAAGATCGGCGAGCCCGGCCTGTTCGTCGCCGAGATCGCTTTCACGGCGCCACGCCTCTATCTGGCCTGTGGCGTAACCACCATGCGCACTACCGGCAGCGTGGAGCCATACAGCGACCTGAAGGTCAAGCGCCGCATCGATCGGAACCTCATGCCCGGCCCGGCCATCGACGTCACCGCGCCGTACCTCGAAGGCGCGCCCACGCTCTTTGCGCAGATGCACGAACTCGCCGGACCGGACGATGCGAAACGTATGGTGGACTACTGGGCCGCGCAGGGCATGACCTCCTTCAAGGCCTACATGAACATCACCCGTGATGAGCTCGCCGCCGCGATCGAGCGGGCGCACGCGCACAAGCTGAAACTGACCGGGCATCTCTGTTCGGTGACCTGGCCGGAAGCGATCGCGCTGGGCATCGACGATTTCGAGCACGGCCCGGTCTTTGCCGACACCGAATTCGTAGCGGACAAGAAACCGGACGCCTGCCCGGCAACAGGCCTCGCGAGTTGGGCGACACAGGACGTGAATGGACCCGCGGTGCAGGAGCTGATTCGAAGCCTGGTGTCGCACCACGTCGCGGTAACTTCGACATTGCCCGTCTTCGAAGCCGGCGTGCCGGGCCGACCCGCGCTCGCACAGCGGACCCTGAATGCCATGTCGGCCGAATCGGCGCGAAGCTACCTCACCATGCGGGCGAAGGTGGCCCTGGATTCGCCCCGAGGGGCGCAGATGCGCAAAGAGATGGATTTCGAGGTGGCGTTCGTCAAAGCCGGAGGGCTGCTGCTCGCCGGCCCCGATCCAACCGGAAACGGCGGCGTCCTGCCGGGCTTCGGCGATCAACGCGAGGTTGAGCTGCTGGTGGAAGCCGGTTTCACTCCGGTCGAGGCCATTCAAATCGCCACCGGGAACGGCGCCCTCTACCTCGGACAGCAGGATCGAATTGGAACCCTGGCGCCGGGCAAGCAGGCCGACCTCGTGTTGATCAAAGGCGATCCCTCGAAGCGAATCGACGATATCGAGAACGTCGAGACGGTGTTCAAATCCGGTACCGGCTACGACTCCAGGAAGCTGATCGACAGCGTGCGGGGACAGGTCGGAATTCGGTAGGAGGACCTTGAAGACCGCTCCCTCGCGGTCGCGGCTCGGTTCCGAGCCTTAGAAGTGCCTCGTGAGTTCCCCAAACCTCTCCAGCACGAGCAGGCGGCCGGTGCCGTTCCGGATCTCCTCGGTCTCTAACGTCCAGGTACGCGCATGGGGGATGTAGACCGCTCCCAACCCGATCTCGAGCGCCGGGTTGATGTCGGACCGCGGCGAGTTGCCCACCATCCAGGTCCGCTCGAGAACCAGGCCGCATCCCCCGACCAGCGCGCGGAACGACTCCGCGTCTTTCTCTTTCACGATGGCCGTGTGCCGGAAATGCGGCGCCAGGCCGGAGACCTCGATCTTGTACGCCTGCTCCTCGGGATGGCCCTTGGTGAACAGGAGCAGCTCGTGCCGCGGCGCCAGGAACGCGATCGTTTCCGCCACGCCCTCGATCAGTTCCAGCGGCTGTTCCAGGATGCGCTCGGCGAAGGACATCACCTGGTCCAGGTCCGCCGGCGAAATTTCGCGCTCGGCCACGCGCTGGTAGCACTGGCGCAAATTGTGCCCGAAATTCCGTGCGCCGTAGCCGTGGATCTCGCGGTTGACCAGCTCGATCTGGTCCAGAACGTTGCGCACCTCGGCCGGCGCGAGCCTCGAATGCGCGAGGAAGGCGACGAACTCGTCGAAGGCCTGCTCGAAGTAAACGTTGTTCTCCCACAACGTGTCGTCGGCGTCGAAGATGAGGTACTGCCTCTCGGGCATGCTACTATTATGGCTTCGCGCGCATGATCCTTAAGCTGGTACGAACACCCGGCATATATCTGGTCGGCTTCATGGGCAGCGGGAAGACGACCGTGGGCCATCTTCTCGCCGATCGTCTGGGATGGGACTTCGTCGACCTGGACGCGGAAATCGAAGCCGAGCAGAAGATCCGCATCGCCGACATTTTCGACCAGTGCGGCGAAGACCATTTCCGGCAGCTCGAGACGGAAGCCATCCGCAAGCGCGTCCACAGAGTGCGCGCCGGCAGCCCCACGGTGATGGCGCTGGGCGGCGGCGCCTTGCTGCGCGCCGAGAACTTCGACCTGCTTGAGGACCACGGGGTGACCGTGTGGCTCGATTGCCCGCTCGAGCGCGCCCGGCGGCGGGTCGAAAGCGCGACGCACCGTCCGCTGGCCCGCGATCCCAAAACGTTCGCCGTCCTGTACGAGGCGCGCAGGCCAGGGTATGGCCGGGCCAGTTACCGGGTCGAGATTCACTCCGACGACCCGCTCGAGACGGTCGCGGCGATCGAGGCCCTGCCGATCTTCCGATGACCAGGCTGGTAGTGGCCCAACGAGAGGCCCGAGCCATTTTTCGCGCGGCGCTCCAGGCTGCCGATCCCGTCGCGGCCG
Source organism: Bryobacterales bacterium (assembly GCA_963841635.1). GTDB lineage: Bacteria > Acidobacteriota > Terriglobia > Bryobacterales > Bryobacteraceae > DASWZN01. The sequence continues at coordinate 2,186,686 of CAWJDO010000002.1, read as the reverse complement.
TGCGGCGCCACCTCCGGCTCATCGGCGAAACACTGGTGGCCGGGGGACGGCAGTACTCGCTCCGTTCGTTCGATCGCGTCTGGGTGGTGGGAGCCGGCAAGGCGAGCGCGGCGATGGCCTCGGCCGTCGAGGGACTGCTCGGCAAGCGCATAGCCGGCGGGATGGTGAACGTCAAGTACGGTCACAGCGCGCGGCTGCGGCGCATCGAAGTCAACGAGTGCGGGCATCCCCTGCCCGACGAGCAAGGCGTCCGCGGCGCCGCACGCATCGCCGGGATCGTCGAGCAGGCGGGCCATCGCGACCTCATCCTCTGCCTGATCTCGGGAGGCGCCTCGGCGCTGCTGCCTCTGCCCGCGCCGCCGATCACGCTCGAAGAGAAGCAGAGCGTCACCCAAATGCTGCTTCGCTCGGGCGCGAGCATCCACGAGATGAACGCGGTGCGCAAGCACATTTCGGCCATCAAGGGCGGCCAACTAGCGCGCCTGGCCCGACCCGCCAAGGTGATCTCCCTGCTGCTTTCCGACGTGGTGGGCGATCAACTGGATGTGATCGGCTCGGGGCCCACCGCGCCCGATCCATCGACGTTCGCGGACGCCCGGTCCGTGCTGGAGAAGTACGGCCTTAGCGGACGCGTGCCCGCTTCGGTGCAAGAACGGATCGCGGCAGGCATGCGCGGTAGCGTTCCCGAAACGCCCAAGGCGGCCGACCCGGCCTTTCGCAGAGCCCGCAATTCCATCGTGGGCAGCAACCGGCTGGCGGTGGACGCGGCGGAGGCCAAGGCGCGCCAGCTCGGGTACGAGCCGGTGGTCCTTTCGACCACCATGGTGGGAGAAACGCGGGAGGTGGCGCGGGTCCACGCGGCCATCGCGCACGAGGTCGCCGCTTCCGGCCGCCCGGCCAGGCGCCCGGCCTGCCTCATCTCCGGGGGCGAGACCACGGTCACGCTGCGCGGCAGCGGTCTGGGAGGACGCAACCAGGAGTTCGTGCTGGCCGCTGCCATCGACCTGGCGGGCTCGCCGGGGATGGTAGTTTTGAGCGGCGGCACCGACGGCACCGACGGGCCCACCGATGCCGCGGGCGCCATCGCCGACGGTTCAACCGTCGCCGCGGCCGCCGCCAAGGGCCTGGACGCGCGACGCTACCTGGACGAGAACGACTCCTACCACTTCTTCGAAGCGGTCGGCGGCCTGCTCATGACGGGGCCCACGCGCACCAACGTGATGGACGTGCGCCTGGTGCTGGTGCTGTAACCTATGGGCATGAAGCGAACGCGTCTTCTGGTTGACCCGGACCTGCTCGCTGAGGCCCGGCGCGTTCTTGGTGTCAGAACCTCTTCAGCAGCGGTCAGCCTCGCCCTCCAGGAGGTGATCCGCGCCGGAGGGGTCCGGAGCTTGGCGAGGTTCTTCGGGAAGGGCCTCTGGCGCGGCAGTCTGTCCGCGATGCGGGAAGACTGCGTTGAAGCTAGAATGATGGGCACAATCCCTCACTAGGAGGCGTTCCGTGCCAGCCAACGCACAGCCCGCAAAGTCGTTCGACGTCGCCGGCGCCTTGCTGAACAGCTACGCCACCAACGACCGCATCAACCACTACCTGGTCCGCAACCTGGCCGCTGAAGTCTGGAACATGGAGCCGCCGGAGGGAAAGGGCCGGACCATTTCGGCCATCTTCGCCCACATGCACAACGTCCGCAGGATGTGGCTGAAGGCCGCCGGCTACCAGGGCGCCATGCCCGAGAAGCTGGAGAGGCACGGCTCTCAGGAGCAGGTAATCGCCGCCCTGGAAGCCAGTTCCGCCGCTCTGAGCACGGTCATTGCAACCGCTCTTGCCGGCGACGGCCGCGTCAAGGGATTCAAGCCGGACGTTTCGGGCTTCCTCGGCTACCTGATCGCACACGACGCGCACCATCGCGGCCAGGCGGCCATGCTGGCGCGGCAGTTGGGTTTCCCGCTTGCGAAGAGCGCCACCTTCGGCATGTGGGAATGGGGCGTCCGCTAGCACCATGGCGATCACCCTCGATGACCTGCGGCGCTTCGCCGTCGCACGCAGCCTCTTCGCGCCCACCACGCTGAAGCGCGCGCTCGACCGGCTGGGCTTCGTGCAGGCCGATCCGATCCGCGCGCCGGCCCGCGCCCAGGACCTGGTGTTGCGGCACCGCGTCAAAGACTACCGCGCCGGCGACCTCGAACGCCGCTACGCGAAGCTCGGCATCGCGGAAGACGTCTTCATCAATTACGGCTTCGTGACGAGTGCCCTGCAGGCGCTGATGCATCCGCGCTCGGAGGCCGACGTACCCGCCATGGGCGTTATGCCCTGGCCCGCCGGGCGCAGGACACAGGCGCAGCTCCTGTTGGACTTCGTGCGTGAACGCGGCGCGGTGCATCCGCGGGAGGTGGACGCTTATTTCTCGCACGGCAGGGTGACGAACTACTGGGGCGGCTCGTCGAACGCCACCACGCATCTGCTCGACGCCATGCATTACCGCGGCCTCCTGCGCGTGGTGCGGCGCGAGGCCGGAATCCGTATTTACACCGCGCACGAGCACGGGCCGTGTCCGTCCGGCGCAGACGAGTGTCGCGCGCGGCTCGACGGGCTGGCCGATGCCGCCGTCCGCATTTACGCGCCTCTGCCCGCCGCCTGTCTGTCGTTCCTCCTGCGCCGGCTACGCCTTGCAGCACCGCAGTGGCAAGACGAGTTGAAGGGCGCCTTGCAGCGGGCCAAACAGCGGCTCTCGCACGCGCGCGTCGATTCCCTCGACTGGTATTGGCCGGCCGATGAAAAGGTGACGGGCCGGGCGCCTGAGGACACGGTGCGGTTGCTAGCGCCCTTCGACCCGGTGGTGTGGGACCGCGATCGTTTCGAACTCCTCTGGGGCTGGGTGTACCGTTTCGAAGCCTATACGCCGCTCGCGAAACGCAAGCGCGGCTACTACGCGCTGCCGCTGCTGTGGAGTGACCGCGTGATCGGCTGGGGCAACCTCTCGGTCAACGACGGCGAGCTCGCAGCCGAACTCGGCTACATTGAATCGCCGCCCCGCGCTCGAGTGTTCAAGCGCGAGCTTGAAGCGGAGTTGGATCGCGTGAGGGTGTTTCTCGGGCTGGCTCCGAAGTAGCGTTACAGATGCCGAGTGGTATGGCGCACAAAGGACCAGGCGTGGGACAGGCACGAATTTCGCAAGGGCGGCGAAATTCGAGCCAGTCCCGGGTTTGCGACGAATTCAGATACCCGACGAAATCTGCGACGCTAGAACTTCTTCAGCTCGGCCACCAGCGCGGCCAGGCCACGCTTGCGGTAGAGATCCGCCAGGCGCTGTTCCTCGGGCGAGGGCGCCAGCACGGCCCGGAAGCGCGGAGCATCGAGAGTCGCGCGGCTGGGAATCCAGAGCGTGCCGTCGGCGAACTCCGCCTGGGTGACGAAAGCGGTCATGCTCTCGATATCCACCGCCTGCCCCGCGGCGCGTGTGAATCGCAAGGCCGCGCCTTCCGCCACTTGGTTCGTGGCTCCCGGCGCCAGCTTCAAGCCGGAATCCGCCGCCGGCACCGAGCCGGCCAGGAACTCGTGCCCCTGGCGGTCCTTGATGATCCATCCGATTTCGAAGTAGCTGACCGCACGGCTGGAGCGGTTCACCACGTCGATGCGCGGCGCCCGCGCCTCGCCTCCCACCACGCGCGCCAAGCCGCTGATCGGCTCGACCGGCGCATCCGGAAGGTGCAGGCAGACGAACTCGATCAGCCGTTCCTGCGCGCTCGCTACCGTGGTGGTGCGCCCGCGCGGGATGACCTGCACGTCGAGCTGCGGCCGGTCCGCGAGGCGCGCCAGCGTCCCCAGCGCTTCCTGCCGCAAGCCCTCCGGCCCGCGCGATTCGAGAACGGACTTGAAGAAGCGCCGGTCCCGCCGCGCCTCCAGCTCCCAGACGGTCATCGCGCGCCGCGAGTTCAAACGGTTCGGACCGTAGAACGAGAGATCGTCGAACAGCACTCCATCGAGCGTGATCTCGGCCAGCGGGCCGCCGCCGAACATGGGGCGCAGCAGCCGCAGGTCGATGCGGATCGGGAAGGTGTCCCCAGGCCCGATGTCCATGCTAGGCACCGTCACCGAAGCCTTGCCGCCGGGCGTGACTTCCTGTGCCTGAACCAGCAGGGTGACTCCGCGGATGCGCGCCTGTCCGGTATTGCGCAGCGAAAGCGACGTGTGCAGATCGAGCAGCAACGCGCCGCCGCGGGCCTCGGTCCTCGATTCTCCCCAATCGGCGGAGACCAGCGCCACCGGCGAATCGTTCGGGAAGTTGACCTTCACGGAACTCGCCGGCCGCGGCGCCTGTCCCCAGGCCGCCGCGACGCCCAGCGCCGCCAATAGCAAACTATTCCGCATACACATGACTGATGGTTACCTGCCCCGTCGCGTCGTCCACATACCGGGAGCGGACGGAATCGCCTCGCACCGAGACCTCCACGTTCTCAGCCGCCGCCGGCCGCAGAAGCTGGAAGCCGTGGCCATCCCGCTCCACGCCGATCCCCGCCGGGCCGGCATCGAGCACCACGCCTGCCTGCGCCGTTGCCGCGGCGCGGTGAACCGGCTGCGGAAGGCTTTCGAGAATCACGCCTGCCAGGACCACCAGCAGAACCGGAAGCGCCAGCGCCGGGCGCCACGGACTCCGCCTCGGCTCGGGCGCCTCGGCCACGCACTCGCCCGCTGCCAGACCCAACCGGATGTTGGCCCGCATGGCGGCGGCGGCTTCGCCCCACTCCAGACCCGGAGGCATTTCCTCGCGCTCCGCCTCGAGCACCTCGCACACGCCGCGGAACGCCTCCACCTGGCGCCGGCAGGAGCCGCATTGCTCGACGTGGCGCGCGATTCCCCACCGCGTCCACCAGCCCAAGTCTCCGCCGGCATAGAGCGCGAGCGCCGTCTCCGCCGGGTGTCTCACGCTTTCCTCCTGCTCAGGTAGCGCCGGAACTTCACCCGCGCATTGGCGATGTGCGACCGCACCGTCGCCTTCGAACACGACAGGTGGCGGGCAACCTCTTCCGCCGAAAGGCCCTCCACATCCCGCAGCAACAACGCGGCACGCTCCCGCGCCGTGAGGAGTTCAAGACCGCCTTCGAGGATCGCCCGCCGCTCGGCGCGTAACACCCTCGCCTCCGGGCTTTCGAGCGGCGAACTGCCCGCCCGCTCCGGCATGTCGTCCAGCTCGCAAAAGGCGATGCGGCCATGGCGGCGCAGGAAGTCGATGGCGGTATTGGTGGCGATGCGCGACAGCCAGTGGGCGGCTTTCTCCTCGTCCTTGAGCTGGTCGCGCCGCTGCAGCGCCTTGACGAAGACCTCCTGGGTCAGGTCCTGCGCATCGGCGACGTTCCCCACCATGCGGTAGACCAGCAGGAAGATGCGGCGCAAGTTGTCGGAAATGAAGCGGTTCTGGCGCTCCAGCGAGTCTTCGAGTACCGGCTCGACCGCTTCGTTCATGATCGCCCACGCCAAGCTAGACATGCGCCTACAACCTTATGACGCACAAGGAGGCTGGAGCGTGGAGAACGGCGTGCTAAGGCGTTGTATGCAGTCAGCTTCCCCGGCATGGTGGCGCGCTATCCTGATTGTAGTATGAGACCAGTCGCTGTCATCGGTCTCGGCAAAACCCCTTTCGGCGCTTTCCTCGATCGCGATCTGCGCTCGCTGGCCGTCGAGGCCGGTACCAAGTGCCTCGAGAACGGCCAGGTGCGGGCATCGCAAGTGGAAGCGTTCTACCTGGGTAACTTCGCCGGACCCGCTTTTGTCGGTCAGAACCATCTGGCGCCCTACATTGGACAGGGCTTGGGATTCGACGGAATCCCGGCCACCCGCTTCGAGGCAGCCTGCGCCTCCGGCGGAACCGCGTTCTTCCATGCCTGGGCAGCCGTGGCGGCGGGCATCTACGACCTCGTCCTGGTGGCCGGCGTCGAGAAGATGACTTCGCAGGCAACCCCGCGCGTGGCGGAGATCCTGGCTTCGGCTGGCGACGTCGCGGGAGAGATGAAGGCCGGCGCGACCTTCCCCGCCCTGTTCGCCATGATCGCGCGCCGCCACATGCACGATTTCGGCACGCGGCGCGAAGACCTGGCGGCGGTGGCGGTGAAGAACCACGCCAACGGCGCTCGAAACCCGTACGCGCACATGCGCAAAGTGATCACGATCCAGCAGGCGCTGGCCGGAAAGCCCGTGGCCGACCCGCTCACCGTCTACGATTGCTCGCTGGTGAGCGACGGCGCCGCGGCGGTCCTTCTGGCTCCGCTCGAACGGGCGGCGGAGTTCACCTCCAAACCGGTGCGCATCGCCGCGGTGGCGCAGACCTCCGACCGTTTCGCGCTCGATCAGAAGGAAGACATCACTACGTTCCCCGCAGTCCGGCGAGCGGCCGAGCAGGCGTACAAGATGGCGGGCGTGGGACCGCGCGACATCGAGTTCGCCGAGTTGCACGACTGCTTCACCATCGCCGAGATCGTGGCGCTGGAGGACCTGGGCTTCGCGCAGCGCGGCCAGGGCGGCCGCTACACCTCCGAGGGATGCACGCTCCCCTCCGGCCCGCTCCCCGTGAACGCGAGTGGCGGCCTCAAAGCCAAGGGGCATCCGGTAGGCGCGACTGGTGTGGGACAGATCTGCGACCTGGCCCTGCAGATCCGGGGCGAGGCAGGCGAAATGCAGCTCGTGCGGCACTCGCTCGGGCTGGCGCAAAACCTGGGCGGCTCCGGCGCCAGCGCCGTGGTGACCATACTGAGGGCGGCATGAAAGTCTACACCGAAACGGTGGTCCACTCGGCGCCCGAGGCCTACGTAAACGAGGCGCCTTACCAGATCGCGATCGTGGTTCGCGACGACGGCTCGCGCGCCACGGGGCGCGTCTTAGGAGAGCGCGTCGCAATCGACGACCAGGTGGAGCTGGCCGAGACGCGCAACAGCGTGCCGTATTTCACGAAGAGGGGCGAATGAGGCAAGCGGAACGGATCAGCCGCCTCGCGGTCGAATCCGCCTTCGATGTGCTGGTCGAGGCGCGCAAGCTCGAAGCCGAAGGACGGAACATCGTCCACCTGGAGCTTGGCGAGCCCGATTTCCCCACTCCACGCCACATCGTCGAGGCCGCGCAGAAAGCGCTCGACGACGGCTGGACGCACTACGGCCCGCCGCAAGGTTTCCCCGACGTACGCGAGGCCATCGCGGCCTATGTCTCGCGGACGCGCCGCATTTCCACCGGTCCCGAGAACGTGTGCGTGGTCCCTGGCGGCAAGCCGGTCATCTTCTTCTCCATCCTGGCGCTGGTGGACCACGGGGACGAGGTGATTTATCCCAATCCCGGTTTCTCCATCTACGAATCCATGATCCGTTTCGCCGGCGGCGTGCCGGTGCCGATTCCGCTGATCGAAAAGCGCGGCTTCTCGGTGGATCTGGACCTGCTGCGTTCGAAGATCAACGCACGCACGCGCCTGCTGATTCTCAATTCGCCGCAGAATCCGACCGGCGGCGTGATCCCGGCCGAAGACATTCGGGCGATTGCGAACCTGGTGCGCGGCCGCGACCTGATGGTGCTGTCGGACGAGATCTACCAGCGCATCTGGTACGACGCGGAGCCGGTTTCGATTGCCAGCTTTCCCGAGATGAAAGAGCAGACCATCATTCTCGATGGCTTCTCGAAGAGTTACGCGATGACCGGCTGGCGCCTGGGCTACGGCGTGATGCCGGAGTGGCTGGTGGAATCGGTCAACAAGCTGATGGTGAACTCGAACTCCTGCACCGCCAGTTTCTCGCAGCGCGCGGCGATCGCGGCGCTGAAAGGACCGCAGGACGAGGTCGAGCGCATGGTCGCGGAATTCCGCCGCCGCCGCGACGCTTTCTGCGCGGGCCTCAACGCGATTCGCGGCGTGCGTTGCGCGCTGCCCGGCGGCGCGTTCTATGCTTTTCCGAACATAGCCGGAACCGGCCTCACGTCACGCGAGATGGCCCACCGGCTCCTGCACGAAGCGGGGGTGGCGTGCTTGAGCGGCTCGGCCTTCGGCGAGTATGGCGACGGCTACGTGCGCTTCAGCTACGCGTCGTCGTACGAGAACCTGATGGAGGCCGTGCGCCGCATCGGCGAGTTCGTGGGCCGGCTGCCGAAGCCGGTCGCGCGCCAGGAGATGCCGGTCGGGTAGGGAGGCGGTATTCCCAGGACCGCGACCATGAGTTGCATGTTGACATTGAGCGGTCATGCCATGTCCACAAGGCGACCGTCTCGAAGAATGTCGGAGTAGTCGCTGTCGCCCTCCCGCATGCGGTCAAGCCGTGCCAAGTCGCTCTGGATGGGTTTCTTGCTCACGACCTTGTTCAGCTAGCCTTTCGATTCAAAGTCCGGTTCACATGATCGGGATCGCGGGCAATGAGTGTCAGGTAGGCCCGCGTAGGCTGGTCCGGTTCAGCGCGGCCCTGCTCCCAGTCCCGAAGCGTACCAAGCGGAATGTGATAGCGGGCGGCGAATTCCTCTTGCGTCAGATCCAAGGCGCGGCGGATGATCTTAGCCTGAGGCGTTCGCCGCATCCGCCTGAGGTCGGTCTCGCTCAGCGGCTGCGCGTCCCGATCCGCTCGCGCGGCTTGCTCGACGGCCTCCGGTGTCATCGGCCGGGGCGGACTAACTATTCTGCTGGAAGTAGTCGTCTTGCTCATTTTGCGTTGCTCTCCGCGCTGAAATAATCCGCACGCGTCCCTCGCGCTCGCTGAACGCTACGAACAGCACCACGCTCCCCGCAGCCATGCCGATGATGACAAAACGCTTTCGCCATAGTCCTCGCGATCATCGACGCGCTCAATGGCAAAAGGATCTTTGAACACCGTCTGCGCCAACTCAAAGCTCACGCCATGAGCCTGCAGGTTGGCCTCAGCCTTGGCGTTATGCCATTCACATTCCAACTTCAATACTACGGGATATCAGTAGCTGCGTCAAGCCATGGCGACTCGCCGGCTCACTCTACGGCTCGCGCGTCACGGGGGCGCCTGTCGCGCGCCAGGAGATGCCGGTCGGGTAGGGGCGGCGGGCGTGCGCAGCATCACCAGGAGTTCGAGAAGTTTGTCGATTTCCGCCTGCGTGCGCAGATAGTAGCGGGCCAGGGAGCGCCGCTTCCGGCCAATGCGAATCGCAACGATATCGCCGTCCATGGCGAAGGCATCCTCGTCATTCTCGTCGTCACCCACATACAATACCCAGTCGCATCCCAAACGGTCGCGTTCTGCTGCCAGAGCGTTTCCCTTGTGCGGCGCTCCCTCCAGCACCAGGTTCACTACCTGCTTGCCACCGAACACGCGAACGTGCTTCAGATTCGCGCCGGCCAGCAGGATCCGCCGGCGGACGCTCGCTTTGTGCGTCGACTGGCGGTAATGTACGGCCAGAGAGAGACCCTTGTCTTCCACCCACACTCCCGGGATAGACCCCAGTTCGCGATGGAGGATGGCCTTCCATCGCTCGACCCTCCGGCGCGACCTGCGGGCGGTCGCTTCCGTTTCCGCCCCATGATTGCCGATCACCCGTGCCACGTTCACGCCGCCCAGCCTGGCCGAGAAGGTCGCGCCGAGATCGCCCCGACACGATGACGCATGGATAGAGCTCCGCCAGGCGGGCGAGCAGATTCCGGGTGCGGCTGCGCATTCCGGCCCGGTCCGGGATGCTCGACAATCGGCGACAGCGTTCCATCGAAATCGAACGCGCACAGAGTTCGTTGCTGGGCCAGCCGCGTCAAAATCGCCCGGGAAGCCCGCGACAGCAGATACTCCATCTTCAAAACGCCGCACCCACGCCCGAGCGCTCGGCCAAACGCGCAGCCACTCGCTCCTGATTGCGCAAGCGCGCGGCGTCCACCAGCATTTTGCCCGCCCAGCGGTAAACGTTGAATTGAACCAGAAGCGACGCGCATCGACCTCATGCGGTCCGCTTGCTCCTCGCGAGGCATGCTGAGCGCGGCCGCCAGCGCGTCGCTGCTGCCTTCCAGATCGTAGGGGTTTACGATGAGCGCTTCGGTCAGCTCCCGCGCCGCTCCGGTGAATTCGCTGAGCACCAGCACGCCCTTCAAGTCCGTGCGCGCGGCCACAAACTCCTTGGCCACCAGATTCATGCCGTCGTGCAGGCTGCTGACGTAGCACAGGTCGGCCGCCCGGAAGAAGCGAAACACTTCCGGCGGCTCGTGGTGCGAGCGGAGCAGGATGATGGGCCGGTAGTCCTGCTGCCCGAAGCGCTGGTTGATGCGCGCGGCCAAGCGCTCGACCGTTTCGTTGAGTTCCCTGTACCGGTCGATCTTGGTGCGGCTCGGCGCGGCCAGCTGGGCGAAGCTGAAACGGCCGCGGAATTCCGGATATCGTTCGAGCAGAAGCTCAACCGCCAGCAGCCGCTCCTCGACGCCCTTGGTGTAGTCGAGACGGTCGACGCCGACGCCCAGCAGCGCATCCGGCTTCAATCCCAAATCGCGCCACACCTGCGCGCGGCACTCCTCGACGGCTGGGCGCCGTGTCCACCCAGCGTACGGGCCATTCGAGCGCGATGGGATAGGGACGGATCAGCGTACGGTGGCCCTGCATCACCACCGCGTTGTGCTCCCGGTCGATGCGTGTCTCCAGATAGCGGTCGACCGAATCGAGGAAATTGTTGCAGTGGAGCTGCGTGTGAAAGCCCAGAATACTGCTGCCCAACAAGCCCGTCCAGCAATTCGTTGCGCCAGGGACAGATGCCCATTCGTTCGGCGTTGGGCCAGGGAATGTGCCAGAACACGATGACCGTCGCTGCCGGCAGGCGCTTGCGAATCATCGCCGGCGCGAGGGCGAAGTGATAGTCCTGCACCAGGATGATCGGATCCTTGGAGTCCACTTCGCCGCAGACCGCGTCGGCGAACTTCTGGTTGACCGCCCGATACTGGCGCCAGTCGTCGGCCCGGAACACGGGCCGGGCGTGTGCGACGTGGCACAGCGGCCACAACCCCTCGTTCGAAAAGCCGTAGTAGTAGCCCTGCTGCTCTTCCTCGGACAGCCACACGCGGCGGATATGGTACGACTCTTCTCCCGGCGGCACCCGAACATGATCGTTGCGGTCCACCGTTTCGCGATCGGCGCTGCCGCTGCCGTGGGCGACCCAGACACCGGAACAGGCGCGCATCACCGGCTCCAGCGCGGTAACCAGGCCGCTGGCGGGATGTTGAACTTCGATCCGGCCATCGGCGGTGCGCTGGTGGATGTACGGTTCGCGGTTCGCGAGGATGACGATCTTCTCGCCGTGCAGATGCCGGTTCAGGGTCTGCTTGAGGCGTTCGGCGGTCCACTGACCGGGAGCGTCTTCCCGCTCGTTGGCCATGCGATCCACCAGTTCGCGCACATCGCTGAGGATGGGCTGAAATTCCCGGCTCTGACTGCCCCCGCCGCGAAGCATGCGGCGCAGCTCGCGGGCTCCAGTCATAGCGTGCCCATCGGGCCACGAACATCGGCACCCCAAAGGCCATGACGGCCAGGATGCCGAAAGCGACGATCAGGAAAGTCCGCGCCTTAGCTTCCCGCCGTTCGATATAGCTCAAGTCGTGCAGCAGGATTGCGAAGCCCAGCTCCTGGCTCTGATCCGTAATGGGCATGACGCTCACGTGCACGCGTCCGGTTGGGAGGCGCGCAACCGTGCTCCAGTCCTGGAGCCGGCCCGTACCGCTCCAGGTCGGATCGGCTGACGCGGACTCGAGTACCCACCGCCCAACAACTGAACTCTTCCGGGAATCCGGGGGTGCTGGCGCGCGGTTTCAGGTCGGCAGTCGCAGGCGGCGGCGCCCATGACACGCTCGTCGCGCGCCAGGTCGACCAACTGCTTCTCGAGATCCTTGGGGTCCCCGTACCAGGCATTGAGCAAGCGACTGGCCGGGCGCCGACCAGTACCAACTGGGCGCGGGAACTGACGTCGCGCTCAAACCATTCCTGGGCCGTCGTCTGCACCACGCCCGACGCCGCCCACGTCAGTAGAGCCAGTCCCACGACCAAGGCGAGAATGAACTGCGCCATGCGTGGCATATTCTCATTACAGCACTTTGATCTGTGCTAACGTGCCAGCATGAGGCTCGAAGAGCTGGGATTAATCGGCAACTGCCAGTTCTCCGCGCTGGTGCACAACAGCGGGGAAATCGTCTGGTGTTGTCTGCCGCGGTTCGATTCCGAGCCGATGTTCTCTACCCTGCTGGACGAGCAGGATGGCGGGCGCTTCCGGATCGGTCCGGCGAATGGAGAAACCGGCGTCCAGCGCTACTTGCCCAACACGAACATACTCGAGACGACATTTCAAACCTCGACGGGTTCTTTTCGGGTGATCGATTTCGCGCCGCGGTTTCTGCAGTTCGGCCGCGCCTTCCGGCCGACGCAGCTGATGCGCATCGTCGAATCCGTCGAAGGAACGCCGCGCATCGCCGTTGTCTGCGAGCCGCAGGCTGGGCTGGTCCAAAGAGCGGCCGCCGGTCGTACAGGGCTCGCATCACGTCCGGTTTGAAGGATTCGCCAGCCAGTTGCGGCTCACCACCGACATCCCGCTTTCCTATCTCGGCGGCCAGCCGTTCACGCTTACCGGACGGCACCACCTGGTGCTGAGCTGGGGCGCGCCGGTGGAAGAGCCTCTGGCGCCACTGTGCGAGCGTTTCTGGAATGAGACGGCCCGCTACTGGCAGCACTGGGTGAAGCAGTGCGACATCCCTCCGCTGTTCCAGCAGGAAGTGATCCGCTCCGCGCTGACCCTGAAGCTGCACTGCTTTGAGGACACCGGGGCGATCATCGCCGCTATGACCACGTCGATTCCGGAATCGCCCGGAAGCGGACGCACCTGGGACTATCGCTACTGCTGGTTGCGCGATTCCTACTACGTGCTGAACGCCTTCGGACTGCTGGGCCAGTTCGAAGAGCGCGAGCAGTTCGTCCAGTACTTGTTGAACGTGGCCGGCGGGGCGCCGGGCCTCAATCTGGCGCCGCTGTACCGCGTGGACGGATCCTCAGAACCTGGAAGAATCGATCCTCGAGAATTGGCCCGGCTACAACGGCGAGCAGACCGGTGCGGATCGGCAACGCGGCGGCGCTGCATTCCCAGAACGACATCTACGGAGAAATGGTGCTGGCGCTCACACCGATCTTCCTGGACGAGCGCATGAGCGCGGAACGTTCCCCGGCGGCGTTTCGGTTGATCGAAGGGCTGGCGCGCAAAGCCGATCTCGCTCGGCCGGCATTCCGGACGCGGGCATCTGGGAGTATCGCACCGAATGGAAGCCGCAGACGTTCTCCAGCCTCATGTGCTGGGCCGCCGCGGACCGCATGGCGGCGATCGCCGACCGGCACGAGCCGGAGCGCGCGGCTGAATTCCACGCCGCCGCCGATCGGATCCATGCCGAAGTCATCGCCCGGTCCTGGAGCGCGAGCAAGGGCAGTTTCGTGGGCCATTATGGCGGAGAAGACCTGGACGCTTCGCTCCTGCAGATGGTCCGCCTGCGTTTTCTACCCGCGGGCGATCCGCGGCTGAGCGGCACGATCGATGCAATCCACAAGGACCTGGCGCGGGACGGCTGGCTGCAACGATACAGTCTGAACGACGGTTTCGGCACGCCTTCGGTCGCGTTTGTCATTTGTACTTTCTGGCTGATCGAGGCTCTGGCCGCGGCAGGTCGCCGCGAGGAGGCTCGAGCCATGTTCGACCGGATTCGCCGTGCCCTCTCGCCCTTGGGACTTCTGTCGGAAGATTACGACCCGGTGGCTCCGCGCATGTGGGGTAATTTCCCGCAAACTTACTCGCATGTCGGGCTGATCCACGCCGCCTTCGCAGCCTCGCCGCAATGGGCCGACGTGCTATAGCGACAACGCCCCCTACTTCGCCGGACTCACCCTGTACAGCCCCGACCCGTGCGGCTCGACCCTGAACGCGTAGCCTCCCTCGACAACGCCCAGGTCTTTCCTCTCCCACAGGTCCCGCAGCACGCACCTTTCGGGCAGCTTCAGCGCGCGCCAATCCACGCGGATGTCGATCGGCCCGCCGTCGCCCCAGTTGAACACCGCCACGTACTTCGCATCCGATCCCACCGCGTCGGCGGTCCACACGACGCTCGGCCCGCCCTCGGCAAACGCGCGGCCGTGGGCGCCGCGCTGATCCACCCCCAGCACCTCGTCGTTGCTGATGAGCGCCAGCGTGAAGTCGTCGTTGCTCGGCAAATCGCCGCCGAACATCAGGGGCGATTGCGCGATCGACCACAGGCTCATCAGGGTGCGCTGTTCCACGCGCGTGAAGCGGGTCATGCGGTCCTCGCCGCGCTCCGCGCTGATGCCGATGCGGCCCAGCGGCAGCATGTCGGCATCCGGCCACGCGCCCGGCCGCCCCATCCCGCTCCAGATCGACATCAGGATGAAGTTCAGACGCAGCAGCTTCCAGTCGTCCCAGAAATCGTCGGAGATGCGCCACATGTTGGCGTTCTCCCCAAGGAACGCCGCGTCCTTCACCATCGCCGGCCCCGGCGACAGGCTCAGGACGATCGGCCGCCCCGTCAACCCAATGGCGCGATGCAGCGCGGCGATCTCCTCGCGGTGCGCCGGCCGCGCAATGTCGTCGGCCTTGATGTAATCGACGCCCCATCCCGCATACATGTTCAGGATCGAATCGTAGTAGTCCTGAGCGCCCGCCCGGCTCATATCGACCCCGTACATATCGCTGTTCCACGGGCACAGCGAGTACGGATCGGCGATGTCCGCCGCGCGCACCTTACTGTCGAACACCGGCAGGTTGGCCTTCACCGCCCGCCGCGGAATGCCGCGCATGATGTGTATGCCGAAGCGCAGCCCCAGCCCGTGGACGTAGTCCGCCAGCGGCTTGAAGCCCTGCCCGCCCGCCGACGAAGGGAATCGGTTCACAGCGGGGATGAGCCGGCCGTACTGGTCCATCGCCAGTTCGGCGTCCGCCCGGTAGCCGTGCGCCTGCGCGTGCGGCTCGGACCACTGTATATCGACCACCACGTACTGCCACCCGTGCTGCCTCAGGTGCTTCGCCATGTAGTCGGCGTTGGCCTTCACCTGCGCCTCGGTGACGGCGGTGCCGTAGCAGTCCCAACTGTTCCACCCCATGGGCGGAGTCGCGGCCACGGTTGTCAGCCCAGCGGCAAAGGCGGCCGCGGCCAGGAGCAAAGCGAGTGCGGCGATCGAGAGTCTCATCGCGGCTATTCTCCCAAACCCTGGAACTTTCTGCCCGGTTGTGGCATTACAGGTATGAACAGGCGCGCGCAGCCACCGTCAGGAAAGTATGACCAGCGATGAGGCCCTGATGCTCGAATTCCAACGCGGATCGCGGGACGCCTTCGAGGAGTTGTTCGCGCGCTACCGCGAGCCGCTCTACGGCTTCTTCCGGCGGCGCCTCGATGGAAACGAGCGCGCGGAGGACCTCACGCAGGAAACGTTCCTGGCGGCGATCCGCGCCAGGTCGCGCTACCAGCCACGGGCGCTGATCCGAACTTACCTCTACGGCATCGCCCTGAAATTGCTGGCGGCCGAGCGGCGGAGCCAGGCCAGAAACGCGCCTCCGGCCGGCGCGGCCCCCGAGCCCGGCAGGGACGACGCCACCGAAGAGGTGCTGTGGCTGCGCCAGGCGATCGGCAGGCTCGACCCGCAAGAGCGCGAGATTCTGATGCTCCGCGAGTACGAGCAGCTCAGCTACGCCGAGATAGCCGGCCTGCTGCGGCTCCCGGTCAACACAGTCCGTTCCAGGCTGTTCCGCTCGCGGATCGCGCTGAAGGATCAACTGCTGCGCGTCGAAGCCAAGCCGGCTCCGGAGGAGGTGTGAGATGGCCAAAACCAACCATCCGGTCGAACCGGAAGAGCTGATGGCCTACCTGGACGTTGAACTTCCGCCCGACCGCGCGGTCTCGACCGCGGCCCACGTGGAGCGCTGCCCGGAATGCCAGAATCTGGCCGGCGATCTCCAAGGAGTGTCCCGCAAGCTGAAGGCGTGGCAAGTGGCGCCCTCTGGCGCGGGAATCGCGCCGCGCGTCGCAGCCGCTCTCGCGGAACGCACTCGCCCACATTGGGAAATCCGCGGCGTGCCTCTGTGGGGGTTCGCAGTGACGTTCCTAGTGCTGGTAATGATCTCCGTCCTCGCTCGGCCCAAGCTCAACCGTGTCGCGCAGCCACGGAGTGCCTACGTGGCTGACTCTCCCGCCCAGGCAGCGCTGCCGCACGATATCCGCCAGGGGCTGCAACCAGTGGGCCCCATGATCGCCCGCACCGCCGCGCTCACCCTCGTCGCCGCCGATTTCGACCAGGCCCGCGCCGCCACGGAGGCCATCCTGAGCCGCCACCAAGGCTACTTCGCCGACCTGAACGTCAGCGCCCCCTCCGGCGCCGCGCGCGCCATCAGCGCAACGTTGCGCGTCCCCGCGGATCAACTCGAAGCCACCCTCGCGGAGCTCCGCAAACTCGGCCGCGTCGAAACCGAATCGCAAAACGGACAGGAAGTCACGGCACAGTACGTGGACCTCGAAGCCCGCCTGGCCAACGCCCGCAATACCGCCCAGAGGCTGACCGACCTGCTTCGCGAACGCACCGGCAAACTCGCCGACGTCCTCGCGGTCGAGACCGAGCTCGACCGCGTCCGCGGCGAGATCGAAAGCATGGAGGCGCAGCGGAAGAGCCTGTCCAGCCGCGTCGCTTTCGCCTCGGTCAACCTGACCGTACGAGAGGACTTCAAGGCGCAACTTCAGCCGCTCCCCGATTCAACCTGGAATCGCTTTCGCAACGGCGCCATTGAGGGCTACCGCGGCATGGCGGAGAGCCTCATCGACGCGCTTCTGTTCCTGATCTCGGTGACTCCGACCCTGCTCCTGTGGGCCGGGCTCCTCTTCTTCCCTGCGCGCTTCGCCTGGAAGAAATGGCTGTCCAGCCGCCCCGCCTGATGGGCCCATGACGGTCGCGGTCGCCTCGCCCCTCGCCGACAATTAAGCCCTATTTTGCCGCTCCGCAGCCACGCCCGCACAAGCCCAAAACCCTGGCTTCGGATGACGGCTTAACCACCCTCCCGAAATGCCCCACCGGCATCCACGGACTCGATGAAATCACCCTCGGCGGTCTGCCCCGTGGCCGGCCAACCCTGGTCTGCGGCGGCGCCGGTTGCGGCAAGACCCTGCTCGGCATGGAATTCCTCGTCCGTGGAGCGATGGATTTCGACGAGCCCGGCGTCTGCCTCTCGTTCGAAGAAACCGCCGAAGAGCTCACCGCCAACCTGGCCTCGCTCGGCTTCGACGTCGCCGGCCTGGATCAAGTCCGTCGGCCACCGTTCCGCCGCCGGCTAGTGCGGGCCTGCCCCGCATCGGAGCGGGATGGTCAGGGAGCGGACCTCCACCTCCGCCGCGCCCGTGCAAACTGGTCCGTTGAACACCGCTCCCTCGCGGTCGAGGCTCCGTTCCGAGCCGCGCGCGCCAGCAAGCGGTATACGAACTTCGGACACAGAACACTGGTGTAGTGCGCCGTAAAATCTCCAGCAGTATGACGGACAGAAGACCAGCGGTGGGACATCCATGATTTCGCAAGTGCGGCGAAATTCGAGCCAGTCCCGGGTCCGCCGCCATTTCCGATGGGCGACGGAATTGGCGGAGCACTACATTAGTAGGGAATGCCCGAAGCGCAACTCCGCCCGCTCGTAGCCGTCGTTGGCCCCACCGGGTCCGGCAAGAGCGCGCTCGCATTGCGCCTGGCCCAGAGCTTCCACGGCGAAATCGTGAATTGCGATTCGCTCCAGCTTTACCGCTATCTCGACATCGGTACCGCCAAACCTCTGCCCGCCGAGCGGGGCGGCGTCCCTCACCATCTGTTCGACCTGCTCGATCCGGACCAGGTGTTCACGGCGGGCGAATACGAACGCGCCGCCCGGTCGCTGCTCCCCCAGATCGCCGCCCGCGGAAACCTGCCGATCGTCGCCGGAGGCACCGGCTTCTACCTGCGCGCACTGCTCGAAGGGCTCTGCCCCAGCCCGCCGCGTAGCGACCGTCTCAGAGCGCGCCTCGCGCGCCGCGAATCCCTGCATCCCGGTTGGCTGCACCGGACGCTGGAGCGTTTCGACCGCGCCTCGGCTGCC
Organism: Bryobacterales bacterium; assembly: GCA_963841635.1. Taxonomy (GTDB): domain Bacteria; phylum Acidobacteriota; class Terriglobia; order Bryobacterales; family Bryobacteraceae; genus DASWZN01. The sequence goes on along the minus strand of CAWJDO010000002.1, from coordinate 2,168,599 downwards.
AGGATTCATCCCGCCGATGTGCAGAAGCTCATCCGCGCGGTGGAGGTGCTGCTGTCGACCCGGGAACCCCCCTCTGCGTGGTTCGAGCGCGGCCGCGATCCCATCGCCGGCTTCCGTACGCTCAAACTGGGCCTCGACCCGCCACGCGACGCCCTCTACGAAAGGCTCGACGCGCGCCTCGAAGGCATGTTCGCCGGCGGCCTGCTCGACGAGGTCCGCAACGTGGTCTCGCTCGGTTTCGCCGGCTCGAGCAAAGCTCTTGAGGCCCACGGCTACAAGCAGGCTATTCAGGTAGTGAGGGCTGAAATTGGATTGCAGGAAGCCGTAGTCCTAGCTAAGAGGAACACCCGGCGCTACGCCAAGCGCCAGTGGACCTGGTTCCGACGCGACGCGGAAGTCCGCTGGATTCCTGGGTTTGGGGACGAGCCCGCGACGCAGCAGGCCGCCCTGGCCGCAACCGCTGAATTTCTTGCCCGCAGCACGTAATGCGCCAAATTAAGTTGCTTTTTCTCCGGAACAAATCCCCGCGCTCCTCGTCTGTATGGACGACACGCAGCAAAACAACGAAGGAGCGATCAATGACCAAGATGTTACTGACTTCGTTTCTTTTGGCGGCACTCGGAATTGCCAGCGCCAAAACATACGATGTGAGCTTCAACCAGGCGGTGACCGTCGCGGGTACCGAACTGAGGGCCGGCGGCTACCGGCTCGATCTGGCTGGCGACAAAGTCGTCATCACCAACGGCAAGCAGTCCGTCGAAAGCCCGGTGAAGGTGCAGCAGGGCGACAAGAAGTTCGGCTCGACGTTGGTCCAACTTACGAACGCGGCGAGCGGCAAGTTCCTGATCCAGGAGATTGACCTGGGAGGTACCAAGACCAAGCTGGTCTTCAGCGACTAACAAGCCGCAACCCGTGGCGCAGGCTTCAGCCTGCCGTGCCGGCAAGTGCCTGCGCCACGGACACGGGCCCTTGCGGTACAGTAGTCTTATGCAGAACAACGTGCCCGCCGCCTCCCGGCCCGGGCTCTTCGGCTCCGACTAATTTCCCCCCTGCGTTACCCGCCTGTTTTCTTGTCTCAGACAATTCGAAAGGTTGGAGGGTTCCATGCACGCGAAAGGTGAATCCGTCCGCGCCGATCTTCCCGAGATTCGCACTGCTCTGCCCGGCCCGCGCGCGCGCGCCGTAATCGAGCGGGACCACGCGGTCCTCTCGCCGTCGTACACGCGCAGCTATCCTCTGGTCGCGGACGCGGCCGAAGGCGCCATCGTCGAAGACGTGGACGGAAATCGTTTCCTGGATTTCAGTGCCGGGATCGCAGTGGTCTCTACCGGGCATTGCCACCCGCGCGTTGTCGCGGCCATTCAGAAGCAGGCCGCCCGGCTGGTCCACATGTCGGGCACCGACTTCTATTACGAGAACATGGTGACGCTGGCCGAGCGGCTGGCCGCCACGCTGCCCGGCGAGCGCAAGGTCTACTTCGGCAACTCCGGAGCGGAGGCGGTCGAGTCGGCCATGAAGCTGGCGCGCCATGCCACGCACCGCTCGCGGTTTATCGCGTTTCTGGGAGCTTTCCACGGGCGCACGCTGGGCGCGCTGTCCCTCACCGCCAGCAAGGCCGTCCAGCGGCGCGGGTTTGGGCCGCTCATTCCCGGCGTCCATCACGTTCCCTATCCCGATACCTACCGCCACGGCGACGCGGCGGCCCGTCTGTCGCTGGACGCTATCGACCTGCTCTTCCACACCATCGCTCCACCGGAGGAAGTGGCGGCCATCTTCGTCGAGCCCGTGCAGGGCGAGGGCGGCTACCTGGTGCCGCCGAAGGGTTTTCTCGAAGACCTGGCCCGGATCGCGAAGGCACACGGCATCCTGCTGGTGTTCGACGAGGTGCAATGCGGCATGGGCCGCACCGGTAAGCTGTGGGCCTGGCAGCATTCCGGAGTCGCGCCCGACATTCTGACCACCGCCAAGGGCATCGCCAGCGGCCTGCCCCTCAGCGCCATGATCGCCCGCGCCGACCTGATGCAGTGGAAGCCCGGCGCCCAAGCCTCGACGTTCGGAGGCAATCCCGTGGCCGTGGCCGCCGCGCTCGAAACGATGGACCTGCTCGAAGAGAGCCTCATCGACAACGCCGCTCGCGTCGGCGCCTATATGATGGACCGCCTGGCCAAGTGGCCGAAGCGAATCCCCAGCGTCGGCGACGTGCGCGGAGTAGGCCTGATGCTGGCTATCGAACTGGTCCGCGACCGCCAGACAAAGGAGCGTGCCGCCGATCTGAGGGACGCCGTGGTCGAAAAGGCTTTCGAGCGCGGCCTGCTCGTTCTGGGCGCCGGTGAGAACTCGATCCGCCTCTGCCCCCCGCTTCTGATCTCGCGCGACCAGGCCGATTTCGCCCTGGACGTCCTAGAGGAAGCCTGCAAGGCCGTGCTGGCATAGGTGGAGGCGCCAGCACCGAACCGCGCGTCAGCAAGCGGAGTCCGCTCCCTCACGGTCGGGGTTCGGTGCGAACGACCATCCACCATCGACCACTTCGTGTACCATAGCTCCGTGAGAGTCCTCGACGTCGGCTGTGGTATTCGCAAAGCGCGGGGTGCGATCGGCATCGACCGCAATCCGGTCAGCGCCGCCGACGTCCTCTGCGACCTCGACCGCCTTCCCTACCCCTTCGCCGACGCCTCGTTCGACCGCCTCGAAGCCACTCACGTCATCGAGCACGTCGCCGACGTCCTTCGCACCATGGAGGAGTTCCACCGCCTGGTGAGGCCGGGCGGCCGCGTGCACATCGTCACGCCGCACTACACCGACTTCAGCTCGTTCTGCGACCCCACCCACCGCTGGCACCTCAACAGCTTCTCGTTCCGCATCTTCGGGGAGGATCACGGAGGCTTCGGCTACTACTCCGCCCTGAAGTACCGCGAGATTTCGGTCCACGTGCGCCTACTGGCTTTGTGGCGGGCCTTGGGCTTCGAGTTTCTGGTGAACCGCTCCCGCCGCTTCCGGCGGTTTTGGGAATATTATCTCTGCTACGTGGTGCGTGGAAAAGTCATGGAGTTTGAGTTCGAGGTCTTGAAGTGATCGCCTGGCTGTTGCGGCTTTCCGATGCCGTTCGCCACCGCGGCCGAGAGCGCACATGGTCCCCTGAACAGGCCACCGGCCGGCGCGGAGAAGACCTGGCGCATCGCTATCTGGAACGCCGGGGAATGACCGTGGTGGCGCGCAACTGGCAGCCATCCGTGGGCCACGGCGAGATCGACCTGGTGGCCTGGGAAGGCGAGCGGCTGGTCTTCGTCGAAGTGAAGGCGCTCGCCACGAGCGAGTTTGGCGCTCCGGAACGCAACGTGGACGACAAGAAGCGCGACGCCGTGACCCGCGCCGCCCGCAACTACGCCCGCCGCGCTGGAGTGGATTGGGAGCGCGTGCGCTTCGACCTGGTCAGCGTGGTCTTCAGCGATCCTCCCGCGATCTCGCACCGCAAAGATGCCTTCCGCCCGAACCGGACGCTATAATTGGGGATTCTCGTTTTCCATCCCCCCAGGGGAAGCGGAGGACCGCCCGAGTGCCAGAGTTCCGTCGAGACCCGGTCACCGGCCGGTGGGTCATCATCGCCACCGATCGCGCCCATAGACCGCAGGACTTTTCCCGGGAGCAGGTCGTGATCAAGGGCGGCCGTTTCTGCCCTTTCTGCCCGTCGAGCGAGACGAAGACGCCACCCGAGGTCCTCGCCTACCGGCAGAGCGGTGGCGCCAATGAGCCGGGCTGGACGCTGCGCGTGGTGCCGAATAAGTTCCCGGCGCTGCGCGTCGAAGGCGATTTCGACCGCCAGGGCGAAGGCCTCTATGACCGCATGAACGGCATCGGCGCGCACGAAGTGGTCATCGAGACGCCGGACCACCAGCTGTCCATGGCCATGATGACCGACAAGACCGTCGAGGACGTCTTCTGGGCCTACCGCGACCGCTTCATGGATCTGAAGAAGGACCGCCGCATGCGGTATGTCATGGCGTTCAAGAACCACGGAGAAGGCGCGGGGGCCTCGCTCGAGCATTCGCACTCGCAGTTGATCGCCCTGCCGGTGGTGCCCCGAACCGTGGCCGAGGAACTGGAGGGCTCGAAGAAGTACTTCGAGCTGCGCGACCGCTGCATTTTCTGCGACATCATTCGCCAGGAGATTTCGACCGGCAGCCGCGTGGTAATCGAAACCGAGCAGTTCATCGCCATCTGTCCCTACGCGGCGCGCTTCCCGTTCGAGATCTGGGTGCTGCCGCGGCGCCACTTTTCGCACTTTGAGGACACCGATGCGGCCGCGTTCCACAACCTGGGCTGGATCATGCCGGCGGTGCTGCGGGAGATCGACAAGGTTCTGGAGCACCCGGCTTACAACTTCATGATCCACACCGCGCCGCTGCAGGAGCCGGAGTTGCCGTATTTCCACTGGCACATCGAGCTGATCCCAAAGCTGACCAAGGTGGCGGGGTTCGAATGGGGAACGGGCTTTTACATCAATCCGACCCCGCCGGAAGAAGCTGCAAGGTTTCTACGCGAGGCAGGCTTGGGCTGAAGCAGCTGAAGCCGAGCAGTTGGCGTGCGATGCGCGAGGGCGATTCCGATTCCAGCCGGCATGTGCGCGAGCCCGACCGGGCATCCACACGCACCCTCCCTCCGGCTTCGCCGACGCGATAGGCCCTTTCGGCGCCTCGCTCGGCCGCCAGCCGGTCTAAGGGCCAGTCCGATCCGGCCAGCATCTCGATTGCGCCATCAGGCCCGATGAGCACGATTGTGTCCGAGATAGGCTGGCCGGACCGGTACGCGGATTCCGCGGCTTCGAAGATCCCTTTGGCGTCATCGAAGAACCGGCTCACAATGTACTCATCGGACCGAGTCATCCGTTTTTGAGGGCTCCGCAAACCGGGGGCTGGATCCCAATTTCGCCGCCTCTCCGAAATTGGTGCCTGTCCTGAGGTTTGCCCTCTGGAGAGGCTCCTCATGCGTTACCCTGTAGCCAGAGGGGGGCGCCCGATGCCATCTTCCGCCTTGCATTCCAGCCGGTCCGAAATGTGGCCGGCCTTGCCGCTGGCCGAGTGGAGCGATACCCGCGACACGCTCCACATGTGGACCCAGATCGCCGGCAAGATCCGCATGGAGCTCAGCCCGTTTGAGAACCATTGGTGGCACACCAGCCTCTTCGTCGGCCCTCGCGGCCTCACCACCACGGCCATCCCCTACGGCTCGGGCGTCTTTGAAATCCGGTTCGACTTCCTCGATCACGTTCTGGTCATCGGGACCAGCGACGGCACCTCCAAAACGGTCCGCCTCTACGCCCGGCCGGTGGCGGACTTCTACCGCGAGGTCATGGCGGCCCTCTCCGCCCTGGGCATCGACGTGAAGATCTACCTCATGCCCCAGGAGGTGCCCAACCCCATTCCCTTCGATCGGGACACCACTCACGCTTCCTACGATCCGGAATACGCCCGGCGTTTCTGGCGCGTGCTGATGTCGGCAGCCACCGTGCTGCGCCGGTTCCGCGGCGGCTTCGTCGGCAAGGCCAGCCCGGTCCAGTTCTTCTGGGGCAGCTTCGACCTGGCCGCCACCCGCTTCTCCGGCCGCCGCGCGCCCGAGCGCCCCGGCGCCGACCCCGTCACCCGCGAGGCCTACTCCCATGAGGTGATCAGCGCCGGCTGGTGGCCCGGCGGAAACGGCGTCGCGGACGCGGCGTTCTACGCCTATGCCGCGCCCGCGCCCCCAGGTCTGGCCAAGGCCCCGATCCGCCCGGAGCGGGCGTTCTATAATTCTGAGCTTTCCGAGTTTCTGCTGATGTACAACGATGTGCGCGCGGCCGAGTCGCCCGAAGCAGAGCTCTTCTCGTTCCTCGAAAGCACCTACGAAACCGCCGCCGGCCTGGCGCACTGGGACCGTGAATCTCTCGAAAGGAGCCACTTGCACGATGACGCAATGCACGCATCTTGACGAGATCCGAATTACCGAAACTACCGTCCATGTCTGCGAGGAGTGTGTGAAGATGGGCGACCGCTGGGTACACCTCCGGCTGTGTCTGAACTGCGGCCACGTGGGCTGCTGCGATTCGTCGAAGAACAAGCACGCGACAAAGCACTTCCACAAGACCCACCATCCGCTGATTCGTTCCATCGAGCCGGGCGAGCGCTGGGTCTGGTGCTACGTGGACGAAGTGGAGGCCGGCGAACTGGAAGGCACCGCGGGCGCCTAGGGTCCTAAAGTGGGGCAGGTGTCTACACCTGCAGCGGGTCTCCAGACCCGCCGGGCCTACAGCCCTCCGCGCAGCGCGGCCCTGAGTTGCGCCTCATATTGCAGCGCGATCCGCGGCAGCACCAGTAGCAGCGGGAGGGCAAGCACGATGCGCCGCTCCTTGAGCGCGAGCAGGCCCAGCAACACCAGAAGGGGGGACATAGTGCGGCCCGTGGCGTAGGCCGCGTTCCAGATGTCCAGCCCCAGCATGCAGGCGAAGGCGGCGAACACGATAACGGACACCTCGATCGGTCCCCAGCGGCGCCTCCAGATCATGTAGAACAGGAACAGCAGCGCCAGCCAGATGCCCGCCAGGGCCACCACTTCCAAGGCGGCCGCGGCGCGGAGCCACAGGGTTGCGGCAGGCGCCTGCGCGTTCCTGAGCGTCTCGAAGGTCTGCCGGACGATGCCGCCGAAAGGGATCGCAGCGAGCCAGGGCAGGTGGTCGGCCGCCGTCTCGAAACGGACGTAGGTCCACCATCCAACGGCAGGAATGGCGCAGGCGGCGCCCAGTCCAACCGCACGCCAATCCCGCCGCAGGCCGCAGTACAGGCACCAGCCGAGCAGCAGCACCATGCCAGTCTCGCGGAATAGCGGCGCGGCGCACAGCAGGACGTAGAACACCCAGGGCGGGCGGACGCCGCCTTCACCATAGCGAACCAGTCCGATCATAAGGGCCGCGAGCGGAAGATCGACCGTCATACGATCGAGCGAAACCGCCACCGCCGGAACCACCAGAAAAGCCAGCCCCCAGAGCGCGGATCTGCCGTGGCGCTGGGCGTACCGGCACAACCAGAAGGCGCCCAGGAAGACGAAGACCACCTGGATGCCGACATAGGTGAAGTCCACGTAGCGGTCGCTTCCGGCGGCGAGCAATGCCGCCAGTCCCGGCAGTCCGATACGCCGCCAGCGCAGGCTGGGGTTGTCCAGGTAGGGCAGGAAGCCGCGCCGCATGAGCGGATCGTGCGTCCACCAGGTGGTAGTACTCGCCGTCGAACCCTACCGGATCGGCTACCCGGCGTGTGTGGCTCAGCAGGCTGTCCGGAGAACCTGCGCCCCCGTCCAGAACAGGCCGCTGACGTTGCCGCCGTAGTTGAAAGCGACGTTGATGCCGAGCCACGTCACGGCGCACAGCGTTGCGCCATAGGCCACCAGGACGGCACGCGAGGCAGAGGTTCCCATACGGGCGTCCCTCAGTATACCGTCCACCTGCCCGCGCGGGAACGGCGCCCCCGCCTTGGCCCGCGCTCAGCCTGTGGCCCCGCCGCTCCGCTCTCGCCCTGCCTTGCCTTGTATCTCGGCCCGCGTAGCGCGGCGCAGCCGGACGGCCGTCTTCTCCCCGTCGGCCGACTCGATCTCCAGTTCCAGTTGCGCCTCATCCTCGCTCTGGCGGAACGTCACCCGCTCCGCGTCGTCGATGATGTGCGTCAGGTGGTCCGACGGATCTCTGCCCACCTCGATCTCGATCGCATTGGGCTCGCTGCCTTTGCTGTCGGCGCTCACGCCTACCAGCGGCAGTTCGCGCGCCTCCACCCGCTCGCCGATTTCGATGGTGGCGATCCAGTCCTTGTGTTGCGTGCTGAAGGTGTCGAAAAAATCCCTCCAGCGGCTTGCCGGTATTTCACGCTCTTGCATGGGATAGCCTCCTGTCCCCTCCGTGCCTGCACAGGAAGATGAGCGGCCGGCGACTGCGGTTACCACTTTTAATGGGCCGCACCGAACCGTTCCCCGCCCGTCCCCGACGCTGGGCGGTCCACGAGCGGTCGATTACAATGGAGGACGTGAGGATCTTTCGCAGGCTTCTTTTGCTGCTAACCCGCCGCGGCCGTGAGCGCGCTCAGCCGGGGTTCCCGCGTTTCGAAGTGCCGCCGGACGCCCCGGTCATTCCCGCCGCGCGCATTCAGCGCTGCCTCGACGAGCACGGCATCTTCTGACGAGCCCTACGCCTGCTGGCAGAGATCGATGTCCAGCCGCCCCGAAACCCGCGAGATGGTCTCCACCAACCGGTCCACGTGCGCGTCCGTATGCGCCGCGGTGCACGAAATGCGCAGCAGATTCTCCGTCGCCGCCGGGCGCAGCACCGGGTTGACGTAGATCCCTTCTTCGAGCAGGCCCTTGCACAGGCGGCACAGGTCCAGCTCGTTGGGAACCACCACCGGCACGATCGGCGTCTCGCCGTCCAGAACCGACCAGTTCCGCTCGCGCAGCGCTTCCCGAAGCCGCCGGGCGGTCGTGATTAGCCTCTCGCGCCGCTCCGGTTCCTTGTGCATGATGTCCAGCGCGGCGTTGACGGCGCCCACCGAGGCCGGCGCCAGCGCGGCCGAAAAAACGTACGGCCGGGCGTTGTGCTTCAGGTATTCTATGACTGGCTTGGCGGACGCCACGAATCCCCCCACCGAAGCCAGCGACTTCGAGAAGGTGCCCATCACGATGTCGATGTCGTCCAGGACGCCGAAGTGCTCCGCCGCCCCCGCGCCCGTCGCGCCCAGCACGCCCACGCCATGCGCTTCGTCGATGTAGATGCGCGCGTCGTACTTTTTGGCCAGGCTCACCAGTCCGGGCAGCTCCGCCAGGTCGCCTTCCATGCTGAAGACGCCTTCGGAAACGATCAGCACTTTCTCCTCGGGCGAGCAACTCTCCAGGCAGTGCTCCAGATGCCCCATGTCGTTGTGCCGGAAACGCACGGTGCGGGCCGGCGAGCGCAGCGCGCCCTCGAGCAGGCTCGCGTGCATCGTGTGATCGCAAAGCAGAACGTCGCCGCGGTCCGTGATCGCCGACAGCGCGGCATAGTTACCCTGGAAGCCGGTACCGTAGATCATCGCCGATTCCTTGTGAACCAGCGCGGCCAGCTTCTCCTCCACCTGCACGTGGATGTCGAGCGTCCCGTTCAGCAGCCGCGAGCCACTGCAGCCGCTCCCGTAACGGCGCACCGCTTCCTGCGCCGCCGCCTTCACCTTGGGATGGTTGGTCAACCCCAGGTAATCGTTCGAACCAAACATCAGGACTTTGCGGCCCCGCAGGCGGATCTCGCCCGGCCCGCAGCCTTCGTGCCCTTCGAAAACCTCGAACCAAATGTACAACCCCGCGTCCTGAAGATCCTTTGGACGCGTGAAGTTACGACACTTCTCAAACAGGTCGCCGCTGGCCATTGAGCCATTCCGGCCACGCGCGACCGAAGTCGAGGGGGATGAGCTCCGCATGTTCAGTTCCATTCGTAAATACGATAGGTTTTGTACCGCTTGCCACCGAGCGCCTCAGCCGAACGATTCATGAGCGTGTTGTCCTCCAAAATCCAAGACGCCTCGCAGTCGCGGTAGCCCAGCCGCACTGCATGCCGGAACAGTTCCGCGTAAAATCCCGCGGCCACGCCTGCCGTCCGGTACTCCTCCACCACGCCCAGTACAAGAACCCGCAAACTTCGTATAGAGCGTTTATGATACAAGATTTTTAGCAGTCCCAGCGGAAACAATCTTCCGTCGGCGTGCTTCAACGCCTGATTGATGTCCGGCAGCCCCAGCGCGAAACCGACTACCTTGCCCCGGACTTCACCCAGCAGCACGAACCCAGGCTCCAGTATAGCCTTCATGTCGTGTGCCATGAAAAGGAATTCATCTCGCGACACCGGCACGAATCCCCAGTTCCGGCTCCAGGCGGAGTTGTACACCTTCCACACCCGCTCCACCTCTTCATCAAACCGATCCATGTGGATGGGACGGATCAAGACCTCGTTCGCTTTGGATGAGCGCTCGGCCACCCGCAGAAAGCGCTCCATCGGGGCGCCTGCCGTAGGGGCCCAGTAAGCGTACAGATCCTTGGCCTTGTGCAGCCCCGCGCCCTGGATCAGGGCATCGTAGTAGGCCGGATTGTACGTCATCATGACCATGGGGGACGAATCGAAGCCCTCCACCAGAACGCCGCACTCGTAGTTCGTCGAGGGGCTCACCGGCCCTCGAACGACCTCGGCGCCACGCTCCACCACCCACTTGCGCGCGACGCTCAGGAGCGCCGTCGCCACGTCCTGCTCGTCCACGCACTCGAAGAACCCGAAGAAGCCCGCCTGCTCCTGGTGGAACTCGATGTAGTTGCGATCCAGAATCGCGGCCACGCGGCCAATCGGACGGCCATCGCGGGCCGCCAGGAAACACTGCATCTCCGCATGCGCGTAGAACGGGTGTTTGTGCTGGTCGAACAGCTCTTTCTGGGCGATGCGCAGTTGCGGGACCCAGTAGTGGTCGCCCCGATAGAGAGAGTACGGAAACTCGATGAACTGGTGCAAACCGCGCTTGTCTCGAACCGGAACGATCTCGAATCCGCTCAATTGCGCACTTCCGCCTGGTGGTTTGAAGCTGTCCGCGGCCGAACCGGAACGCCTGAACACAACACCGGCGACACCGTCAGTACCGCCACAGCCAGCACGACGCCTGCAAACACATCAACCGTGTAATGATAGCGCAGGTAGACGGTCGCCGTGACGATCAAAATCGTGTACAGCGAAAATGCGGCGAAGAGCCCTTGCGAAACGAAGCGGCTACCCCACCAGGCGACCATGGTCATTTCGGTGTGTCCGCTCGGAAAGCAATCGAAGCGGGCGGACTCCAGCCGATTGAGTGTGGCCTGCATCGATTCGAAAAGCCACAAGCCGTGAAGGTCCGCGTGCTGCAGGTGCGCCAGAAAGAATCGGGGGCCGCGCACCGGAACCAGGAGGTAGCCCAGGTAGGAAGCCAGAAACCCCAGCGCCACCAGGAAACCGTAGTAGCGGAACTCCGGGTACAACTTCTTCCACCACATGGCGATCGCCACCAGAACCACCGACGGAATAAACAGCGTGTAGGCGATCTGCAGGAACTCGGTGAGCAACGGATTTTGCAGGCGTTCGAGCCACACCGTAGGGTGCGCTCCCCAGATCCTGTAGTCGAGCGATGCGATCTGCGCGTCGTAGTCCGCGGTCCGGATCGCCGGGACCAGCATCCCCATTTCCCAGTAGAAGACCGGAATGTATGCCAGGGGATACCAATAGTGGAAGAGATTCACCGGTTTGGACGGAGCGCTCGCCCGCGCTGCAACCACGATCAGCGCGGTTCCAGCGGCATGGGCGGCCAGCAGCAGCCCCGCGCCGGGCACCTTGCCGTAGTTGACCGCGATGAGCACGGCCACGCCGGCCAGGTAGCCGAGGAACAGGCGGTCAACGGGCCAGAAACCGGGGATGCGGGCCGGCCCTTCGGTGGCGCTCACCACTTCAGCCATTTTGAATCTTTATACCACGCCAGCGTCTCTTCGAGGCCCTCCCGCAGGCCGCGCGCCGGTTGAAAGCCCAGTTCCCGGCGGGCCCGCGTGGCGTCGCAAGTCCAGTACCGGCAGCGCGCCTCGATGATCTTCTGGCGCGAGACGATGCCGGGTTTGCCGCTGAGGCGCGAGGCTCCCTCCGCGCACCAGCCGGCCAGATACGCGAGTGACGCCGGCACGCTGACGGACCGGACCCGCCTGCCCATGATGCTGGCCGCGGTTTCGGCAAAGGCGCTCCACGAGACCGGCTCCGGGTTCGCCACGAAGTAGGTGCTTCCTGCGGCGCCTTCGCTCGAGATCGCCAGCCACATGGCCTCGGCCAGGTCTTTCACCTGTATGTAGCTGAAGTAGGACTCCTCCCGGCCGATGCGCACCGTAATGCCCTTGGCGACGGACCGTAGCACCTCGAATACGTCCGTGTCCCGCGGCCCGTAAACCACCGGCGGCCGCAGAATGACCGCGCGCCCGGCGAGCGTGGATCCCCGCACGGCGCCTTCCGCAGCCAGTTTGGAGCGGCCGTACCAGGTGAGCGGGTGCGGCGCGGCGTCTTCGTCCAGCGGCTGCAGATCCTGGCTCGGCCCGACGGCGGCCAGGCTGCTCACGTGTACGAAGCGGCGCAGCGAATCGCCCTGGCCCTTGCAGGCGTGCAGCAGGTTCTCCGTGGCACGAAGGTTGCCCTGCTGGAACGCGTCCTCCGAAAGCGCTTTGGTGACGCCTCCGACGTGTGCGACCACGTCCACGCCTTCGAGCGCTTCCTGGAGGCCCGTCCCCGCCGCCAAATCCCCCTGCACCACCTCGATGCCCTCGCGCGGAAGGTACCGCAGCGAACTGGACGCCCGCACCAGGCACCGCACACGCGCACCCGCCGCCACCAGCCGCTCCACGACGTGGCTTCCGACGAACCCCGTGCCTCCCGTAACCAGAATGTTCATAAACCGTGGGGTAGGACTCCAGTCCTGCAGCGGGTCTCCAGACCCGCCGAAGCCGGACGTGGACGTCGGGCGCAGCCCTGGAGAGCCGCCCCACTCACCCCGTCCGCCCCGGCACGCCTCATCTTCGCCTCCGACCGCACTAACGCATCATACGCGAAAGCCGCCCCTCCCCGGCCCTTCGCTATACTCGTCACTAGAGGGCAAATTTCTCAGGAGGGGTTTTCGCAAATGCACCACATTGGATTCCAGGCCGTTCTCGCGCTGTTGGTCCTGCCCGTGGCGGCCGCATCGCTGTTCGCCGACGCCGTCCCATCGGCCGGCCAGCCGGCGCCCGGCTTCACGCTGCCGTCCCAGGACGGAAGCAAGATCGCATTGAGCGACCTCAAGGGCAAGTGGGTGGTCTTGTACTTTTATCCCAAGGACAATACGCCCGGCTGCACCATCGAAGCGCACAACTTCCAGCGCGACCTGGCCAAATACGAGCAGCTCAACGCCGTGATCGTCGGCGTCAGCGTGGATTCTCCGGACAGCCACCAGGATTTCTGCGCCAAGCAGGGGCTGACGTTCAAGCTGCTGGCCGATACCGAAAAGAAGGTGTCGGACCTGTACGGCTCGCTCCGCCCCAACGGAATGGCGGCGCGCAACACCTTCCTGATCGATCCCGACGGCAAGCTGGTCAAGGTCTGGACCGCGGTCGCCCCCGCCGGACACAGCGAAGAGGTTCTGGCGGCCCTAGCCGCCGCGTCCGCCAAGTAGGCTAGCCCAAGGCTAGCCCACCTTACTTCATCAGCCCAAGCCATATTGCGGCCAAGGGTATGCATCGTCTCGATCCCCTCGGCGTCGCTCTCGACCTCGCCGATCTCGCGGCCGATCACGATGTTCCAGTAGGAAGAGCCGGGCACGATCATCTCGCTGATCAGGAAGAAGTGGTTCAGCGCGTCGAAGGCGTGGATCGCCCCGGCGCGCCGCACCGCCACCACCGCCGCGCCCGCCTTGCGCCGGAACATGCCCCCGTTGGCCCCGCGCCACCAGGCAGGCCCGGTCGATAAGTCCCTTGATTTCCGGGGAAATATCGGCGACATAAGTAGGGGATCCGAGGATAATTCCGTCGGCCGCGTCCATTTTAGCGATGCATTCGTTGCCGAAATCGTCTTTTTGCGCGCAGCGGCGGTCTTTGTTCTTCGAGCACTCCCGGCACGCCAGGCAGCCGTGGATCTTCTTCCCGCTGAGCTGGACCAGTTCGGTCTCGACGCCCTCCTTCTCCAGTTCGCCCAGCACGTGCCGGAGGAGAATGGCGGTGTTCCCGTCTCTGCGTGCGCTTCCACTGATGGCGACGACTTTCATAACCTGCTGTTGTACCGCACATCGGCCGGTCGCCGCCACCCGACCCGTGCAATGGTGGCGCAGGCACTCTCGCCCAATGCCACTTAGTTTTCGCAAGACCGGACAGAAACCGTGGGGCAGGACTCCAGTCCTGCAGCGGGTCTCCAGACCCGCCTCCGTCCAACTTCCTGAAACGAAGGAAGCCGGACGTGGACGTCCGGCGCAGCTCTGGAGAGCCGCCCCACTCCAGCTGTCCGCATCCGGGATAACTAAGTGGCATTGGGCACTCTTGCCTGCCGCCTCGACAATCGTGTCGAGGCGTCTGTGCGTCGAGAAGAGTCTCGACGCTGCAGACTGGGGGTCTGCGCCACGACTGGCTGCTCGGCAGCCGGTTCCGCCTGCCCTGGGCATCGCCCGCTCTCACTTCTTCGCGGCCGGCTGATACGTCCCAGGCACCGCGCGGAAGGGGATGGCCAGGCGGTTCCAGGCGTTGATCTCGATGATGGCCATCGTGAGGTCCACCAGTTCCTTCTCGCTGAATTGCTGCCGCGCGGCCTGGTAGGCTTCGTCCGGAGCGTGCTTCCAGGCGATGCTGGTTACGCTTTCGGTCCACGCCAGGGCGGCGCGCTCCCGGTCGGTGAAGAAAGGCGTCTCTTCCCAGGCGCTGGTCGCATAAAGCCGCTGCTCGGTCTCGCCCTCCGCCCGCGCGTCCTTGGTATGCATATCGATGCAATAAGCGCAGCCGTTAATCTGCGAGGCACGCAGCCGCACCAATTCAAGCATCCGCGGCTCGAGCCCTGTGTGATGGCGGACATAGGCCCCCAGGCTTCCCATGGCCTTGATCGCGTCGGGCGCTACCTTCGGAAGATCAATTCTGGGTTTTAATTCCGGTTTTGCCGGTGACATAAGCATCCCTCCTCTGCTTTAATCATAGTCCCCGGTCAGCCGGATTCGGACCCTGGCCGTCAGCCCCGTGCCCGCTCCGCTCGCGAGCGGATTAACCGCTCCACCTGGCGGTCGTGCCAGCGCCGGATCGTCAACTGGGCGGTCACGCAGCCGATCAGGCACGAGAACATGTCCCATTGCGTGTCCCACGGGTCGCCCTGACTCCCCAGAAACTCGTCCGCGCCGCTCCCCATGATCAGCGCCGTCCACCACTCGATGAACTCGTAGAAGACGCTGATGGTCATGCACACCGTGAGGGTGAGGACCGCAAGCCACTTCCCTCGCTTGAGCGGCGAGGTTCGCAGGAGCACCTCGCGCACGAGGATCGCGGGCACGAAGCCCTGCATGAAGTGGCCCAGGCGGTCATATCGGGCATGATTGACTTGTGAGCGGAGCCGAGGTTGATGCTGGCGCCCCGCAGCTCGCCGGGGAGTAACTTGCTTTTCCCCCCTCCAGTGCGATTTACTAAGTCGCACCGGGCCTGGGACATGGCGAGAAGCGCTTCCGGTAACCCATGCGGAGCGGGGCCGAACGCCTTGGGGCCGGCCGATTTCACCTATGGGCTTTGAGCCCGCTGTCGTATCTGGCCGCCCTTCCGGTCCACCCGGTTGAGCCTCGAGCTCGTATAGGTAGGTGCCGTTTGGTCCTACCCTGCTTCGCCGGTTCGCCCGACTTACCTCGGGCGCGCCGGCCGCCGGAATTTCCGGCGTGCGCGATTCTTGGCGCCGAGATCGCCCGGCCCCGCTCCCGCATAGAAAGGTAGTTACAGTATGCCATTTGCAGCCCTGGATCTGCACAAGAAAATCGTCGAAGCCGTCCTGCTCGACGACCACGGCGCGCCCGTCTGGCGCGGCCGTTTCCCCGCCACCCGTACCGCGCTGGAGAACTTCGCCCGCGCGCACCTCACTCCCCAACACCACCTCGCCCTGGAGGCCACCACCAACACCTGGGCCGTGGTCGCTATCCTGGAACCGTTCGTGGCCGAGGTGGTGGTCTCCAATCCCCTCCGCACCCGCGCCATCGCCAGCGCCAAGATCAAAACCGACCGCGTGGATGCCCTGGTGCTCGCCCAACTGTTGCGCAGCGACTTCCTGCCGCGGGTCTGGCAACCCGATGCCGGTACCCGCCACCGGCGCTCCGTCTCCACCGAACGCGCCAACCTGGTGGCCGATCAGACCCGCCTCAAGAATCGCATCCACGCCGTGCTTCACCAGCGCCTCATCGAGCCTCCCGCCGGCGATCTGTTCCAGCCCGCCTCCCGTCGCTGGCTGGAGCGGCTCGAACTGGACCCGCTGGGCCGCCAGACTCTGGACCGCCACCTGCGCCAGCTCGCCCGCCTGCAGGAGGAACTTACCGCGCTCACCGATGAGCTGGCCATCGAAGCCCACGCCGATCCGCGCGTCCGCCTGCTCATGACTCTGCCGGGAGTGGACTTCCCCGTGGCCCAGACCCTGCTGGCCGCCTTGGGCGAGGTGGACCGCTTCTGCGACGGCAACCGCGCCGCGGCCTATCTGGGGCTGGTGCCTTCCACGCATCAATCGGCGGAACATTGCTATCACGGCCGCATCACCAAGCAGGGCAACAGCCACGCCCGCTGGATGATGGTGCAGGCGGCGCAGGCGCTGGCCCGGCATCCCGGACCGCTGGGGGTGTTCTTCCGCCGCATCCAAAAGAAGAAGAACCGCAACGTGGCGGTGGTGGCCACGGCGCGCAAGCTGGTCACCATCGCCTGGCACATGCTGCACGCCAACGAGCCCTACCGCTACGCGCAACCGGCCACGCTCGAGGCCAAGTTCAGCCGCCTGCGCATCCGCGCCACCGGCCAGCGCAAGCGCACCGCTCCGGCCAAGGGCACGCCGCGCGCGGCCGCGTACGGCACCGGAAAACCCACCCGCGCGGTGCCCAGCCTGGACCAGGTCTGCGCCGCGGCCGAGTTGCCGGCCCTGCCCGCGGCCGCTCCCGGCGAACTCCGCATGCTGGAGCGGAGCGGCACGGCGGCTTTCGCCGAGCAGATCCGAAAACCGAAACGCGTGGCGCGGCGATCCGCGTAGAAGCTCGCTTCGTCTTCCGGGATTGTGAGTAAGGGCAGAGCGGTGGCGCGTCAAGGCCAAGCCCCTGCGGGGCGCTACGCGGCCTTGACCCGCCACCGCTCTGCCCTTCGGATCCTATGAGGAAGACGAAGCGAGACACCAAGCCAGCCCCGGCCTGGCACGGCCAAAAAACTTGCGCCAGGGGTGCGGATTTCAGTTGACACAATCATAGGTACGCCATGGTCGTCAGCGGGAAGCGCCGCCGCGTCGCTGCCAGGACGGCGACGCCGAGAAAGACCGGGAACGACTCGAGGGCCCAGTCGGGATAGTCGTGCGGCTTCCACGCCGACCAGAGCACGACCGCCGTCAGGCTGGCTGCCCAAACCCCGGGCCAGAGCCAGGTCTTCTCCCTATGCGCCGCGCCATGCACCATCGAGTCATCATAGCCGAGACCCGCGCACAAAAAAAACGCCGGACGTTTCCGCCCGGCGTTTCGTCAAACCTAACAGCTGAGCCTTCGGCTATTCTGCGTCGAACGGTTCCAACTCCACTCCCGGTTCGGCCTCCGTGAGCCCGCCCGCGTAATGCAGCCGTGTCTCGTCGGCGTAGCCTTCCAGCCCCTCGGGAACCGGAGGCTCGGCCTCCGCCAGAGCCTCTTCCTCGATCTCCTCGCCCGCGATCTTCACCCGGCGGTAATACTCCATGCCGGTGCCGGCGGGAATCAGGCGGCCCATGATCACGTTCTCCTTCAGGCCGCGCAGGTAGTCCACCTTGCCGTTGATGGCGGCTTCGGTGAGCACGCGCGTGGTCTCCTGGAAGGAGGCGGCCGAGATGAACGAATCGGTCGAAAGCGATGCCTTCGTGATGCCGAGCAGCAGCGCTTTGCCCTGCGCCGGCCGGCCTCCCGCGAGGATCACTTTCTCGTTCTCTTCCCGGAACTTGAACTTGTCGACCACTTCCTCCGGCAGGAATTCCGTGTCGCCGATGTCCTCGATCCGAACCCACCGCATCATCTGCCGGACGATTGTCTCGAGGTGCTTGTCGTTGATGTTGACGCCCTGCAGACGATAAACTTCCTGGACTTCGTTCACCAGGTACTTCTGCAGTTCGGTCTCGCCCAGCACGTCCAGGATGTCGTGCGGGTTGCGCGGGCCGTCCATGAGAGGATCGCCGGCCTTCACACGATCGCCCTCCTGCACGTTGATGTGGATACCGCGCGGAATCAGGTACTCGCGCTCCTGCCCGTCGTCGCCGCGAATGATCACCTTGCGCTGGGCCTTCACCACTTCGCCGAACTTCACGGCGCCGTTGATCTCCGCGATGATGGCGGTCTCGCGCGGCTTGCGCGCTTCGAACAACTCCACCACGCGCGGCAGACCGCCCGTAATGTCCTTGGTCTTGGTGGTGGCGCGGGGAATTTTCGCCAGCACGTCGCCGGCGTGGACTTCCTCGCCTTCCTTCACCGTCAGGTGAGCGTGGGTCGGCATCAGGTAGCGTTTTTCCTCGCCGCGGCCGCCGCCGGCCGGACGCACCACCAGGGTCGGCATGCGCTTCTCATCCGGGGAATCCATCACCACCCAGTGAGACATGCCCGTGATCTCGTCCATCTGCTCCTGGAGCGAAATGCCTTCGATGAGGTCCTTGAAGTGGACCACGCCGCTGACCTCGGTCAGAATCGAGAAGGTGTACGGATCCCACTCCACCAGGATCTCGTTGGCCTTTACCTTGGCGCCGTTTTCGACGCGCAGCCTGGCGCCGTAAACCACCTGGTAGCGTTCCTTCTCGCGGCCCTTTTCGTCTACCACGGCCAGGATGCCGGCGCGGTTCATCACCACCAGCTCGCCGTTCTTGTTCCGAACGGTCGAGACGGTGATGTATTTGGCGTAGCCGTCCGACTTGGTGTCCTGCGTGTTCTGCTCGCTGACCCTGGTCGCCGCGCCGCCGATGTGGAACGTACGCATGGTGAGCTGTGTGCCCGGCTCGCCGATCGACTGCGCCGCGATCACGCCCACCGCCTCGCCGCGCTCCACCAGCCGGCCCGTGGCCAGATTGCGCCCGTAGCAGAGCTGGCAAACGCCGCGCTTAGACTCGCAGGTCAGCACCGAGCGGATCTTCACGCGCTCGATACCTGCCGTCTGAATCGCCGCCGCCAGTTCCTCGGTGATTTCCGAGTTGACGCCGACAATCAGGTTGCCTTCGTAATCGATCTGGTCCTCGAGCGCTACGCGGCCCACGATGCGGTCGCGCAACGCCTCGATGATCTCGCCCGATTCCACGATCGGCTCGACGTAGATTCCTTTGGTGGTCCCGCAGTCGCTCTCGGTGACGATCACGTCCTGCGCCACGTCCACCAGGCGGCGCGTCAGGTAGCCCGAATCCGCCGTCTTCAACGCGGTATCGGCCAGTCCCTTGCGGGCGCCGTGCGTCGAGATGAAGTACTGCAGCACGTTGAGGCCTTCGCGGAAGTTGGCCGTGATAGGCGTCTCGATGATGTCGCCGGAAGGCTTGGCCATCAGTCCGCGCATACCGGAGAGCTGGCGGATCTGCTGTTTCGATCCGCGGGCGCCGGAGTCGGCCATGATGTAAATCGGGTTGAGGTAGCGGCCCGTCCGGTCGTCCTCTTCCATCACCTTGAACATCTCTTCCGAAACGCGCTCGGTGACGCGCGACCAGATTTCGATGATCTTGTTGAGGCGCTCGCCGTTGGTGATGGCGCCCTCGATGTACTGGTTCTGAACCGCGATGACGTCGCGCTCGGCGTCCTTCACCAGCACCGGCTTGGACTGCGGCACCACCATGTCGTCGATGCCGATCGAAATGCCGGCCCGCGTAGCGTAGGTGAAGCCCAGGTCCTTGACCCGGTCGAGCATCGCCACCGTGGTCTGCAAGCCGAAGCGCAGGTAGGAATACTGCACCATCTGCGCCAGGCCCTTCTTCTTGAGAAGGCCGTTGATGAAGGGCATGTCCTCGGGCATGGCGTCGTTGAAAATGACGCGCCCCACCGTGGTCGCCATCTCGACTTTCTCGTAGACGGCCGGCTCGGTGTGCAGGATGTTCTGGTTGTCGAAAGCCTTGGTCAGGTCGATCACGCGGCCCGAGTAGCGCAGCGTGATGGGGGTCAGGGTCTCCACTTCGCCCATCTCGAGCGCGATCAGCACGTCTTCCTTCGACGCGAATTTCTTGCCCTCGCCCTTGGTCTTGGGCCGCGACTTGGTGAGGTAGTAAAGGCCCAGCACCATGTCCTGCGTGGGGACCGCGATTGGCGTCCCGTGCGCCGGCGACAGAATGTTGTTCGACGCCAGCATCAGCGTCGACGCTTCGATCTGCGCCTCCGGCGACAGCGGGATGTGCACCGCCATCTGGTCTCCGTCGAAATCGGCATTGAACGCCGTGCAGACCAGCGGATGAATCTTGATGGCCTTGCCTTCCACCAGCACCGGCTCGAAAGCCTGTATGCCGAGCCTGTGAAGCGTGGGCGCGCGGTTCAGCATGATGGGGTGGTCGCGGATAACCTCTTCCAGGATGTCCCACACCACCGGGTCCTGCTGCTCCACCAGTTCCTTGGCCTGCTTGATGGTGGTGCAGTGCCCGCGCTGCTCCAGGCGGTGATAGATGAACGGCTTGAACAGCTCGAGCGCCATCTTCTTCGGAAGGCCGCACTGGTTCAGCCGGAGGTCGGGGCCCACCACGATCACCGAGCGGCCCGAGTAATCCACGCGCTTGCCGAGCAGGTTCTGCCGGAAGCGGCCCTGCTTGCCCTTCAGGTTGTCGGAGAGAGATTTCAGCGGGCGGTTGTTGGCGCCGCGCAGCACGCGGCCGCGGCGGCCGTTGTCGAACAGCGCGTCCACCGCTTCCTGCAGCATGCGCTTCTCGTTGCGCACGATCACGTCCGGCGCGTGCAGCTCGATCAGCTTCTTCAACCGGTTATTGCGGTTGATCACGCGGCGGTACAGGTCGTTGAGATCGGAGGTCGCGAAGCGGCCGCCATCGAGCGGCACCAGCGGCCTCAGCTCCGGCGGGATCACCGGAATCACGTCCAGGATCATCCATTCCGGCTTGTTGCCCGACTTGCGGAACGACTCGGCCACCCTCAGCCGCTTGGCGTACTTGAGCTTCTTTTGCTGCGAGAGCTCGGTCTTCATCCGCTCGCGGATGTCCAGGCTCAAGCCTTCGATATCGATCTGCTTCAGCAGTTCCTTGATGCCCTCGGCGCCCATCATGGCGACGAACTTGCCCGCGTATTCCTGGTCGAGGGCGCGCTTGCGCTCGTCGCTGATCACCTCGGCCTTGCCTAGATTCGGAACTTCGCCGGGGTCGACAACCACGTACGCTTCGAAGTACAGCACGCGCTCGAGCTCGCGCAGAGTGATGTCCAGCAGGTAGCCGATGCGGCTCGGAAGGCCCTTGAAGAACCATACGTGCGAGCAGGGGCTGGCCAGTTCGATGTGCCCCAGCCGCTCGCGCCGGACGCGCGACAGCGTCACCTCGACGCCGCACTTATCGCAGATGACGCCGCGGTGCTTCATGCGCTTGTACTTGCCGCACACGCATTCCCAATCCGCGATGGGACCGAAGATTCGCGCGCAGAAAAGGCCGTCGCGCTCCGGCTTGAAGGTGCGGTAGTTAATCGTCTCCGGCTTTGTAACTTCCCCGTGGGACCAGGACCGGATCTTTTCCGGCGAAGCGAGACTGATTCGAATCGAATCGAAGTCCGCGATCAAATTAGCTCTGTCGTACGGAGAGGATCGATACAAGGCTGTTCTCCTTTAAAACTGAACTGTCGATGGTCGATGGCTTCTCACCATCGACCATCGACCATCCACCATCGACTTCTTTTAGTCCGCCGCTAACGCTGTATCCAGCAGTTCGGTCGGCTTCTTCATCAGCTCCACGTCCAAACAAAGCGACTGGAGCTCACGGATCAAAACGTTGAAGGATTCAGGCACGCCCGGCTCGGCGGCCGCCTCCCCCTTGACAATGGCTTCGTAGATCTTGGCGCGTCCGTAAACGTCGTCCGACTTCGCGGTGAGCAGTTCCTGCAGAATGTAAGCCGCACCGTAAGCCTCGAGCGCCCAGACTTCCATCTCGCCGAAGCGCTGTCCGCCGAACTGCGCCTTGCCGCCCAGCGGCTGCTGGGTAATGAGCGAGTACGGCCCGATCGACCGCGCGTGAATTTTATCGTCCACAAGGTGCGAGAGCTTGAGCATGTAAATGTAGCCCACCGTCACCGGCTGTTCGAACGGCAGTCCGCTCAGCCCGTCGCACAATTTCACCTTGCCCGATTTCGGCAGCTCGGCTTCCTCGAGCGCGTTCTTGATGTCCCGCTCGGTGGCGCCGTCGAAAACCGGCGTCGAGAAGAAGCGGCCCAGCTTGTTCGCCGCCCACCCCAGGTGCGTTTCCAGAATCTGTCCCACGTTCATACGGGAAGGAACGCCCAGGGGATTGAGCACGATTTCAACAGGCGTGCCGTCCGGAAGGTAAGGCATGTCTTCTTCCGGAACGATGCGCGCGATCACGCCCTTGTTGCCGTGCCGCCCGGCCATCTTGTCGCCCACCGAAAGCTTGCGCTTCATGGCGATGTAGCACTTGACCAGCTTGATCACGCCCGGAGGCAGTTCATCGCCCTTCTTCAGCTTGGCGATCTTCTCCTCGGTGATCTTTTCGAGCACCGCGATCTGTCGCGAGGTCATCTCCTCGATTTCGTCGATCTGCTCGTTGAGCCGCGGATCCTTGTCCTTCAACTTCATGCGCTTCAAATCGCGCGCGCGCATCTTTTCGATAGTGTCGCGCGTCAAGTCCGCGCCTTTGGCCAGCAGGCGCTTGTTGGTCTTCTCGTCGTGCAGATCGGCTTGCAGTTGCTTGCCATCAAGTAGAATGGCCAGCCGCTTGGAGCGCTCGTCGTTGAGAATGCGCTTCTCGTCTTCGAGGTTGCGGCGCAGCTTCTCTTCCTGCTCCGTCATGATCATCTTGGATCGCTCGTCCAACTCAGCGCCCTTGCGCGAGAAGACCTTGCAATCCACGATGGTGCCCTCGATACCGGGCGGGCAGTAGAGCGATGCGTCCTTGACGTCTCCGGCCTTCTCGCCGAAGATCGCGCGCAGCAGCTTCTCTTCCGGAGTAAGCTGCGTCTCGCCTTTAGGCGTCACCTTGCCCACCAGAATGTCGCCGGGCTTCACCGTCGCGCCGATGCGGATGATGCCGCTCTCGTCCAGATTGCGCAGGAACCCCTCGGCAATGTTCGGGATGTCCCGCGTGATTTCTTCCGGACCGAGCTTGGTGTCGCGCGCCTCGATCTCGAATTCCTCGATGTGGATCGAAGTGTAGTAGTCTTCCTTGACCAGCTTCTCGCTCACCACCACGGCGTCTTCGAAGTTATATCCGCGCCACGGCATGAACGCCACCAGGACGTTGCGGCCCAGCGCCAGCTCACCCGAATCGGTGCACGGGCCGTCGGCCAGAACATCGCCCTTGCGGACGCGCAGCCCCTTCTTCACGATGGGCTTCTGGCTGATGCACGTGTTCTGGTTCGAGCGCTTGAACTTGGTCAGCGTGTAAATATCGGCGCCGACTTCGCGCGAGAGCTGCCCCTCGTGCACGTTGCCTTCGACACGCACGATGATGCGCTCGGAGTCCACCGAGTCCACCACGCCCGTGCGTTTGCAGATCACTACCGCGCCCGAGTCGCGCGCCGTCACCCGCTCCATGCCGGTGCCGACGAAAGGAGCTTCCGCCCTGAGCAGCGGCACCGCCTGGCGCTGCATGTTCGATCCCATCAGCGCGCGGTTCGCGTCGTCGTTCTCGAGGAACGGAATCAGGCTCGCCGCCACCGAGACGAGTTGCTTGGGACTGACGTCCATGTACTCGATCTCTTCGCGGCGTTTGAGCACGAAGTTGCCCGCCTGCCGCGCGTTCACCAGATCGCCCACGATGCGATGGTTCTCGTCCAGTTCCACGTTGGCCTGCGCCACCGTGTACTTGTCCTCTTCCCAGGCCGAGAGGTACTCGCAGTGGGCTTCGGATTCGACCCCTTGCTTCTTCTTCGCCACCATGTCGGAGCTCAACTTGTCGACATCGGGCTTACGGTGAACGTCGCCCACCTTGAGATTCGTGTCGCCGGGGTTGAGGATCTTGACTTCCTCGACCACGAAGCCGTCCACAACCTTGCGGTACGGGCTCTCGATGAAGCCGTACTCGTTGATCCGCGCGAAACACGACAGCGACGAGATCAACCCGATGTTCGGTCCTTCAGGAGTCTCGATCGGGCAGATGCGGCCGTAGTGCGTCGGATGCACGTCGCGGACTTCGAACCCGGCGCGTTCGCGGGAAAGGCCGCCCGGTCCAAGAGCCGAAAGGCGGCGCTTGTGCGTGATCTCCGACAGCGGGTTGGTCTGATCCATGAACTGCGAGAGCTGGCTCGACCCGAAGAACTCGCGGATCGCCGCCATCACCGGCTTGGCGTTCACCAGGTCGTGCGGCATGGCCGTCGACATCTCCTGGTACACCGACATCTTTTCCTTGATGGCGCGCTCCATGCGCACCAGGCCGATGCGGAACTGGTTCTCGAGCAGCTCGCCCACCGCGCGTACGCGGCGGTTGCCCAGGTGATCGATATCGTCCACCGAGAGGCTGCTGACGCGCCGCAGCTTCAGCAGGTAGCGGATCACGTCGTAGAAATCTTCGGCGTCCAGGATCTTGCGGTCCAGCGGATGCCGGTCTTTGTTCGCCGGGTCCGATCGCCAGCTGGCCGGGGCGTGCTCGGCATCGTCGTGGATCTTGATATTGAACTTCATGCGGCCCACGCGCGAGAAATCGTACTTGCGCGGGTCGAAGAACATGCCCTGGAACAACTGCGTGGCCGTATCCAAAGTGGGCGGGTCGCCGGGACGCAGCTTGCGGTAGATCTCCAGCAGCGCGTCGTTCTGCGACTTCACCGGGTCCTTCTTGAGCGTCGCCGAAATCACGGTCCCGGCATCGTCGCGCTCCGGGAAGAACACTTCGAAGGTTTCGATCTCGCTCTCGAGCAGCTTGGCGATGCCGGTAGTGGTCAGTTCCTGGTTCGATTCGAGCAACACCTCGCCGGTGCTCATGTCCACGACATCGGCGGCGATGAACGCACCTTCGAGGTCGTTCGCCGCGACCTCGACCTGCTCGATCTTGGCCTTCTGGATTTCCTTCAGCAGGCTCGAAGTGATCTTGCGCCCCGCCGGAACCACCGTCTCGCCCGACCGGTTCAAGATGGCGTGCGAGAGCTTCATGCCCTGCAGCCCCGGCGCCACGTTCCAGAACAGCTTTTTGTTCTTGATGGTGAGCTTGTCGATGCGGTAGAACGTCCGCAGAATCTGTTCGTCCGTCTTCAGGCCGAGCGCGCGGAGGAATACCGTGCCGTAGAACTTGCGCTTGCGGTCGATACGAACGTAGAGCAGGTTCTTGTTGTCGTACTCGAATTCAACCCAGCTTCCGCGATACGGAATGATCTTGCCCAGGTAGTAGCCCTGCGCCGCCACCTTCTCGAAGAAGACGCCCGGCGACCGGTGCAACTGCGATACGATCACGCGCTCGGTCCCGTTGATGATGAACGTCCCGTTCTCGGTCATCAGCGGCACTTCGCCGAAGAAGACTTCCTGTTCCTTGATGTCGCGCACGGTCCGCGCGCCGGTCTCGGGGTCCTTATCGAAAACCGTCAGCCGGATCGTGACCTTGAGCGGCGCGGCGTAGGTCATGCCGCGTTCTTCGCACTCCGGCACGTCGTACTTCAACTGCAAGCCCACGGGATCGCCGCAGCGGTTGCAGAACGTGACGATGTTCTTGTTGAAGGTGCCGCACTTGGGGCAAAGCACGTCGCCGGCGTGGAACGGATCGGTCTGGATGGTCGCGCCGCAGCTCGGATTCCGGCAGGTGGAACGCAGGTGGTGCAGCCCTTTCAGGTTGCCGCACTTGCATTCCCAGTTGCCGATGGCGTAATCGACGAACTCGAGCTGGCTCAGCCCGCGGAAATCCGAAATCGGAAACACGCTGTCGAAGACGCTTTCCAGGCCCACGTCTTCCCGCTCGCTGGGAAGCAGGTCCATCTGCAGGAAGCGCTCGTAAGAGTTCTTCTGTACTTCGATAAGATTCGGGATCGGTATCGTCGTTTTGATCCGGGAGAAGTCGACTCGCTCCCTAACGCCGTTTGCCGCAGTCTGCATTGTTT
Organism: Bryobacterales bacterium; assembly: GCA_963841635.1. Classification (GTDB taxonomy): domain Bacteria; phylum Acidobacteriota; class Terriglobia; order Bryobacterales; family Bryobacteraceae; genus DASWZN01. Next base: position 2,142,638 of record CAWJDO010000002.1, on the reverse strand, counting down.
AACTCCTGAAAGCGTTTAACTCCTGAAAGCGTTTGACTCCTGAAAGCGTTGACTCCTGAAAGCCGAAAGGCTACAGAACAAGACTATGAAACAGTCAAGCACGGGCGCGGGCCCGAAGAAGGCTCACCGCTGCTCCGCAGTTGCCAATAAGCGCGCGCCGGCGTGCCAGAGCCGTGCGCGTGAGCGGCCGGTTGAGCCGGCCCGTGCAGGGACCTCATGAGTGGTGCTTTGTCCAGGAATTCTTGAACGGGGTAAGGCGGAAATCCAATCGCAGCAACGGCATTCAGCGGCTCGACGGGAGATAGTTCAAGCAGGTACACTCTCTGCCTTGCTTCAAGCGGACTGAAGACACAGATTTCGGCTGCGAGGTTCACGAACACTCGATGTGGAATAGGCCCAGGAACGAGTCTACCAAACTCGCCCTGCGGCGTCAAATGCCCCAGCCGGACCGTCCCTAAGCTTCCGGAACAGTCCGGGCAGGGCGAGGAAACCCTCGCCCTGTCATAAAGATAGCAGTCCTACTTCACTTCCACGGTCGCGCCGGCGTCGGTGAACTTCTTGCGAATGGCTTCCGCCTCGTCCTTGTTCACGCCTTCCTTGATCGGTTTGGGCGCGCCATCCACCAGATCCTTGGCTTCCTTCAGCCCCAGGCTGGTGACTTCGCGGACGGCCTTGATCACGTTGATCTTGTTGGCGCCCACTACGGAAAGGATCACGGAGAACTCGGTCTTCTCCTCCGCTGCCGGAGCCGCTGCCGCCGCGCCTGCCGCCGGAGCCGCCGCTACTGCCGCCGCTGCTGCCGACACGCCGAAAGCCTCTTCGATACCCTTGACGAGTTGCGCCGCTTCGAGCAGCGTCAGACTCTTTATCTGTTCCAGAATCGCGTTTACGTCCGCCATTTTCTTCGAACTCCTTCGCTCGTTGCTTCTAGTCTGTGGCTAGCGGCCCGCGGCTGGCGACCCTCAACCAGAGTCCGCCGGCCACAAGCTCACAGGCCGTTATTCCGTGAACTTGTTCTCTTTGATCGCCTGCCCGAGAACCACCGCCAGATTCCTGGCCACGCCATTCAGGCTGACTGCCAGCCGTTGCGACGCCGAATTGATCAGCCACATCACCTTGCCGATCAGTTGCTCCTTGGACGGCATGTTCGCCAGTTCAGTGATCGATTTCACTTCGATCACCCGGCCTTCCACCATGCCAGCCTTGAACGTGAATGCCGGATTCGCCTTGGCATACGCCGTCAGCGACTTCGCCAGCGCCACCGGGTCCGTCGTCGTGTACGCCAGCGACGTCATGCCCCGGAGCCCGCCCAGCAGGCTCTCCGCCGGCGTCCCCTCGGAAGCCTTCGCCGCCAGGTTGTTCTTGATCACCCGGTACCGGCCGCCGGCCGCGCGAACCGCTTTCCGGAGCTCGAAATCCTGCGCCACCGTGAGCTTCTCGAAGCTCGTCACGAACAGGTGGGAGGCCCGCTCCAGTTCCTTCCGCAGCGTCTCGGCGTCTTTTTTCTTGTCCGCTCTCTTTTTCACGACTTTTCCCTCCGCCTACACGGCCTTGGCGTTGTACGGGGTCACATCCAGCTTCACGCCCGGCCCCATGCTCGAGCAGATCGTGACGCTCTTGACGTACTTGCCCTTGGCCGCCGCCGGCTTGGCCTTCACCACCGCCTGGATCAGCGTGAGCGCGTTCTCGTGCAGTTTATCGGTGGCGAAACCCGTCTTCCCCACCGGTGCGTGGATAATGCCCGTCTTGTCCACGCGGAACTCGACTTTGCCGGCCTTGGTTTCCTTTACCGCCTTGGCAACGTCCATGGTCACCGTGCCGGTCTTCGGGTTGGGCATCAGCCCGCGCGGGCCGAGAATTTTGCCGAGCCGTCCCACCGAGCGCATCATGTCCGGAGTCGCGATCATGGCGTCGAAATCGACCCAGCCACCCTGGATCTTCGCCACCATGTCCTCGCCCCCGACGAAATCCGCGCCGGCCTCTTCCGCCTCGCGCTGCTTGTCGCCCGAAGCGACCACCAGGACCGTCTTGGATTTGCCGAGCCCGTTCGGCAGCACCACCGTGCCGCGAACCATCTGGTCGGCGTGCTTGGGATCGACGCCCAGCCGCATGTGCAGCTCGACGGTCTCATTGAACTTGGCGAATTTGACTTTTTGAACCAGCGGCACAGCCTCTTCTAGCGGATAAGGCTGCGGCTTCACTTGTTGGGCGGCAGAAAGATACTTTTTACCTTGTTTTCGAGCCATATTTCCTCATTGGTCCAAGCGGCAGGAACGATGTCCCTGCCTCCCATTGAGACGCGTTGGAATTCTCAATCTACCACAAGCCGTGGCGGTTTGTCACATGGGGTAGACGAGGAAGGAGGAGGAAGGAGTCAGGAGTCAGGAGGTCGGTCGGATCCTCGCCGACCGCGCGCGTCTTCTCTCCTTCTCCTGACTACGCCTCCCCTCCTACGCGCGCCGTCTCTCCTGGCTCCTGTCTCCTCTCCTACACCCGGTCCAACTCCAGGAACTCCTTGATGTGCGGGTGCTCCGACTTCTCCAGATCCGCCGTCGCCCCGAAGTAAATCACCCGCCCCTCGTCCAGCACCACCACGCGGTCCGCTACCTTGCGCATCAGATCCAGGTCGTGCGTCACCACAATCGACGTCAGCTTGAGCTGCTCCTTCAGGCGCCGCATGAGGTTCGCCATGTGGTCCGACATGATCGGGTCCACCATGGTCGTCGGCTCATCGTACAGGATGCACTCCGGCTGCGCCGCCAGCGCCCGCGCAATCGCCACCGCGCGCTTGTAGCCGGTCGAGATGTCGTTGGGATAGGCGTTGGCGTACTCCGCCAGGTCCACCATCTTGAGCAGCCCGTCAACAACCTGATCCTTGTTCGCCGCGCTGTAATCCTGCCGAAGCTCCAAAGAAAAGAGGATGTTCTCCGCAATCGTCAGCGAGTCGAAAAGGGCTCCCGACTGGAAGACCATCGTCACCTTCCGCCGGATGTGCCGCAGCTCGGACTCCGGAAAGTCCGTAATGTCCTCGTGCGCCACGATCACCCGGCCGCTGTCCGGCTTGAGGAATCCCATGATGTGGCCCAGAGTCACAGACTTGCCCACTCCGCTCCGCCCGATGATAGCCACCGTCTCCCCCGCATTCACGTAAAAGTTCACATCGACTAAAACGGGGTGATCGAACGTCTTATCGACGTGGCGGAACTCGATGTAGTGGGGAAAGCTGTCGGTCATAGGCGTCTTCGCCTGTCAAACGCTCCAGGAAAATGATAGCATTGATGAAAACGCGCGCTCGCCGCTGGCTTCGGGCTCCCTGCAGGAGGGGCGGCGCTCACCCGCTGCGGTCCGCGTCAAACCCCCTAGGCACAACGGCGGCATTTGGCGTAGAATGGTTTAAAACAAAGACATGTGTTTTTGTTTGATCGCCGGTTGCTGGTTGCTGCCCGCCCTGGCGGCGGAAAGTGGCACGCCCGTGCCCGCTCCGGCTTCGCATCTCGCCTCCGTAGTCAAGGTGGACGCGCACAGCGGCAGGCTGGTCCGTACCGCGGCCATGGCCTCCCCTTCCGGCCGCGTGGTTGCCGGGACCGCGGCCTGGGCCGAACTGGCGACCGCCCTCGACGACTACGTCAACCAGACCGCCGAGCGCTACCAGGTGGACCCTTTGCTGGTGCGCTCCGTCATCCAGGCCGAAAGCAACTACAATCCGGCGGCCGTGTCCGTCAAAGGCGCCCAGGGACTGATGCAACTGATGCCCCAGACCGCGCGCCGCTTCGACGTCAAGAACGCGTTCAGCCCCTGGGAGAACATCGACGGCGGGGTGCGCTACCTTAAGTACCTGCTCGACCTGTACGGCAAGCGGGAGTCCCCCGAGACCCTGGCGCTCGCAGCCTACAACGCCGGGGAGGGCGCTGTGCTCAAGCACGGAGGCGTGCCGCCTTACCAGGAGACCACCGACTACGTAAAGAAGGTCGCGAAGAACTGGAAGGACGCCCGGGCCGAAGCCGACCGCCTGGCTGCGCCCCCACCGCCCGAGGCCGCTGCCTACCGGCCCGTGGAGCACTATACGGACGCGCGAGGCGTCCTGCACATCCGCACCCGGCCAACCCCATGAACTCCATCCGCACGACAGTCGGTGCCTGCTTGCGGTCGGCACGGTTGCCCGCGCTGAAAGCGTTGGCCCTGGTGGCCTGTCTGGCCGCGTGTTCGCTGGCCGCCTCTCCGCAGATCACGGCGGTTCGTTTCTGGTCCCTCGGGGAGGTGACCCGCGTCGCCATTCAGACTGACTCCGAGGCCCAATACCATGTCGAGCGGATCGACAGCCCCGAGCGGATCTTCCTGGACCTGGCCGGCGTCCGCCGGCAGCCCGGCACGCGCGGGATGCAGGTGATTCCGGTCAACGACAGGCTGGTGAAGCAGATCCGGATCGCGCTCGCGCAACCCGGCGTCATCCGCGTGGTGCTCGATCTGGAGATGCGGGCGGACTACTCGATCTCGCAGCTCACCGATCCCGACCGCATCATGATCGAACTCCGCCTGGCCGGCCACGGCACGGCAATGCCGCCGGAACGCAGCGTCACCGGCAGCCACGTGATCGAGCAACCGCCGCCCCAGCCGACGCCCACGCCCCTTCCAGCAATAAAGGTTTCGCCTGCCACGGCGCTCCGACCCGAGCCGCCGAAGATCGTGGCGGTTGCAGCGACCGCCCCCCCCGCCACCGAACCGCGCGCGTCAGCAAGCGGACCTGCCACCCCCGGCCACAGCGTCCCCCCCGCCACCGAACCGCGCGCGTCAGCAAGCGCACCATCCACCATCGACCATCCACCATCGACCCTCCCGCTCGTAGCGAAGGCCGAACCGGATCCCGTCGCCCCCATCACCAGGCCCCCATTGAGCGCTAACCACGCCGCGCCCGAGCAGACCGCCCTGGCGGCCAAGCGCGACAGTCACGGCGACCGTTCCCTGATCCGCGCCCTGGGCTTAAAGCTCGATCGCGTGGTGATCGATCCCGGCCACGGCGGCCACGACACCGGCACCATCGGTCCGACCGGTCTCATGGAGAAGGACCTGGTGCTCGATGTGGCCCATCGCCTGGGCGCGCTCATCACCCAGCGCCTGGGCAGCGAGGTGGTTTACACCCGCTCGGACGACACCTTCATCCCGCTCGAAGAGCGCACCAACATCGCCAACGAAAAGAAGGCCGACCTGTTCCTTTCAATTCACGCCAACTCGTCGCAGCTCCCGCACATCGCCGGTTCCGAGACGTTCTACTTGAACTTCACCACTTCCGAGGACGCCCTGGAAGTCGCGGCGAGAGAGAATGCGACCTCGCAGACCTCCATCCACGACCTGCAGACGCTGGTCCAGCGCATCGCGCTCAACGAGAAAGTGCAGGAGTCCCGCGAACTGGCGAACATCCTCCAGAGAGCAATGTATTCCGGCCTGCCGCGCAATCGCTCGTTCAAGAACCGCGGCATCAAGAAGGCTCCCTTCGTCGTCCTGATCGGTGCGCAAATGCCTTCGGTCCTCGCCGAGATCGCGTTCCTGAGCAATCCCAGGGACGAGAGCCTGCTCAAGAAGCCGGACTACCGGCAGAAAGTGGCCGAGGCGCTGCTCCGCGGCATCTCGCAGTATGCCGACGCGCTCAGCCACCTCCAGGTCGCGCGGCAGCGGCTACAAGATTCCCCAGCGCAGTAGTCCCCTCCTGCTCCCTCGACCACTCGACGCGATTCCGGCCCCTCTCCTTGGCCCGATAAAGAGCCTCATCGGCCAGCCGGATCAGCGCCTGGGGTTCGCCGCTCAGCGCCGCTCCGCCCGCCCCGACGCCGAAGCTGGCCGTGACGGGGATGCGCACGCCATCGTGGCCCACCGGGTCGTGGGCGACCGCGGCCCGCAGCCGCTCGGCGAGCTGCGCCGCGTTCACGCCCGAGGTGCCCGGCAGCACGATCAGGAACTCCTCGCCCCCAAAGCGCCCCACCAGGTCATAGGACCGCACCACCGCCTGCATCCGCCCTGCCGCCTCGCGCAGTACCGCATCGCCCGCCAGGTGGCCGTACGTGTCGTTGACGTGCTTGAAGTGATCGAGATCGGCCATGATCACCGCCAGCGGCGTCCCCTCCCGCGCGGCCCGGCTGTGCTCGCGTTCGAGAGCCTCGAGCAGGGCATAGCGGTTCCACAACCCGGTCAGCGGGTCGTGGGTGGCCTGGTCCCGCAACGCCTCGCGCGCTTTCACCAGGTCCGCCTGGAGGTCCAGAATCCTCCGTCCCGCGCGCAACCTCACCTGCAGTTCCCTGGCCTCGAACGGCTTGGTGACATAGTCGTCCGCGCCCGCGTCCATCCCCTCGACAACGTCCTGGCTGTCCGCGCGCGCCGTCAGCAGCAGCACGTAGGTGTACGGCTCGCGCTTGCGCTCCCGTAGCTTGCGGCACAGTTCCGGGCCCGTCATCCCCGGCATCATCCAATCCAGAATGGCCAGCCGCGGCGCGTCCTCGCGCTCGAGAATCTGCCACGCCTCGTCGCCGGCGCCTGCCTGCACCACCTCGTAGCCGTTGGTCGTCAGCATCCGGGCCAGCACCCGGCGCGACACCGCGTCGTCGTCTGCGATCAGTACAATCATGCTCTGATGTCGCTTATCGTCCGGTTCGCCGGACAGTTTGAGTTCTGGTTAATCTGGAGGGATGCAGGTGCTGGCCTTCCGTCATGTCCCCTTCGAGGATGTTGGCCTTATCGCTCCGGCGCTCGCCGCCCGCGGGATCGAACTGGTCTACGCCGACGCCTTCCGCCAGATCGAGGCGCAGCCCGACTGGCGCTCCGCCGCCGGCCTCATCTTCATGGGCGGGCCCATGTCCGCCAACGACGCTCTGCCCTTCATTCAGCAGGAGATCGGCATCATCTCGGCCGCCGTGGCCATGGGAAGGCCCGTCCTCGGCGTCTGCCTCGGTGCGCAGCTTCTGGCCCGAGCCCTGGGAGCCCGGGTCTACCGCTACCCGATCAAGGAGATCGGCTGGGCGCCCGTCTACTGGACCGAGGCGGCCCGCCAGGACCGTCTGTTCGAGGGCTTGCCATCTCCCGAAACCGTCTTCCACTGGCATGGCGAGACCTTCGACCTCCCAGCGGGCGCCGACTGGCTGGCCCGGTCCGATGCCTGCCGCAACCAGGCCTTCCGCGCCGGCTCCAATGCCTATGGGCTCCAGTTCCACCTGGAGGTCACCCCCGAAATGATTTCCACTTGGTGCTCCGAAGACGCCAACGCGGGCGACATGCGCGAACTCGCGGCACCCATCGACCCACACGCTCACGCCGCCGGACTCGCCCGGCTGGCGGCGACCGTCTTCGACCGCTGGGCCAGCCTGCTCCCCGCCTGAAGTGGGGCAGGCGTCCACGCCTGCAGCGGGTCTCCAGACCCGCCTCCAACGAGCGGTGCCTCTCACCGCTTTTCAGCCCTTTCACCTCTCGCCGCGGACGCGACGAACTGAATTTCGCAAGTCCCTCTCCAGACCCGCCCGGCTGCCCGCTCGGCCCAGTTCCCCCACTCCTGGCCGCCCACCCCAAACAATCGGCAGGTACTAGTAGTACTTTCAACAGGGAACCGCCCACGTCACGTCCGAATGGGTTAGAATTGCCTATGGTTTTCGGGAGCCGGCGTTCGCCCGGTGCCGATGTGCTACACTCTAGAGCAGAAAGACTCTGCCGGTTGCTTCCAAAATCTGCAACGGGTGGTGGTGTCGAGGCGTCTATTCAGGCGAGACCGAAGCGCGAGCGCGCTGAAGGAGCGCCGGTAAGTGACGACGAAGATGGAAGGTCAAACGTCTAAGCCCCCTGAGTCGGCGGTTAACGCCGTTACTACCCAACCACCCCAGCCCGCCGGCGACCACCTCGACAGGCTATGGTTATCCGAAGTCGAAGAGCCGTGGTACCGGTCTTTCGTCCGCAACGTCAGGGAAGCGATCAATCCCCCGAAGCTCCCACCGTTGGAGGTCACATCCAAGCCGATTCCGGTCAAGGACATCTGGGGAGAGTACCGCTACGGAAGACAGTCCGCTCTCTATTCGACCGGCATCCACGTAGTGGTTGTGGTGCTCCTGTTCACCGTGGGCGCCAGCAGGCCCGTACGCACCGCGCTGCAGAAGGGCGTCGTGCTGATCGATCCCAACCTCGCTCCCTACATGCCTGACCTGAAGCCGAAGGACAAACCGGCTCAGGGCGGCGGCGGCGGCGGCGACAAGTCGCCTCTACCCGCGAGCAAGGGAAAGGCCCCGCGCTTCGCGGCCCGCCAGTTTGTTCCTCCCGCGGCCGTGGTCAACAACCAGAACCCGAAGCTGCTCATGGAGCCCACCCTGGTCGGCCAGGCCGATATGAAGCTGCCCAACGTGGACATCAACGCCTGGGGCGATCCGCTGGGTAAGGTCGGGCCTCCTTCGAACGGCACAGGTTCGGGCGGCGGTATCGGTAGTGGATCGGGCGGCGGCATTGGACCCGGGCGAGGGCCCGGATACGGTCCTGGCGAAGGCGGCGGCGCCGGCGGCGGCGTCTTCCGGATCGGCGGCGGCGTTTCCGCTCCGGTCGCGATCTACAAGGTCGAGCCGGAATACTCCGAAGAGGCCCGCAAAGCCAAGTTCCAGGGCACCGTCGTGCTCTCGATCGTCATCGACGAGAAGGGCCTGCCGACCAACTTCAAGGTCGTCCGTCCTCTCGGTCTCGGCCTGGACGAGAAGGCCATCGAGGCTGTCCAGAAGTGGCGCTTCCTCCCGGGCAAGAAGGACGGGCACGCCGTAGCCGTCCTGGCCACCGTGGAAGTAAACTTCAGGCTGTTGTAACAGCGGATAAGACGCCCCTGAGCCCGCATCTTAGGAACCATCGGCTATCATCCACCGTCTTTAAACCATCGACCATCCACCATCGACCGTCTTCTGCGCGATCATGGCGCCCCATTCCTCGGGGCCGACGTCGTGCGCGTGCCGTGAAAAGAGCCAGTGGTGGCCTTCGAGATCCTCGGCTCCGTATTGCAGTTCGCCGTAACAGGTCTCGTGAAGCTCTTCTACGATCACGGACCCGGCCGCTTTCGCCCTCTCGTAGTGCGCTTCGACGTCCTCGACAAACACGGTCAGGGACTGGGTGCCACGGCCTCCGAGTTCGGACGGGCTGGCGCTGCCTGGCCGCTCGCCGTGCACCATGATGCAGGCGTTCCCGAGAACCATCTGCGCGCCGCTGACCGGCTCGCCGTAGCGGTAGTGTTCGGTGAAGCCGAAATGCGCGCTCAGCCATGCCACCGCGCGCGGAACATCCCGATAAACAAGGTGCGGCAGCACGGTATCGGTCGGAACGGAGCGATTCCGTAACATGCTTTCAGTCTACTGGTGATTGGCCGCGTAGAGCAGCAGAGCGAAGATGCTCCCCGGAGTGCTGGCGAAGTCGCGCATCGACCCGTAGCGCCTCTTCGGATCGCGCGCCAGCGCCCGGCGCACAGCCTCTGCCAACTCCACGGGAACCGCAGGATAGCTCGTTCATCGCCGGCAGGGCGTTGGCCCCCGCGAACCGCACCGTGCCCGTCAGCATCTCGTACAGAATGACTCCCAGCGCGTTGTCGCTGCGCGCGTCGCCGCGGCCGCCCAGCACCTGCTCGGACGAAATGTAGTCGGGCGTCCCTGTGGCTTGGCGCGGCACGCCGTACATGGAGAATGCGCCGCCCGAGGCCACGCCGAAATCGAAGGCATAAGGAAGCCGTAAGGATCGCGTGACGACGGCGCGCCAGCACCGCGCGCGTCAGCAAGCGGACGCCGGCCCTGCTACCCCTTCAGGTTCGCGGCCGCGAACTCCCAGTTCGCCACTTTCCAGAAGGCTTCGACGTACTTCGGCCGCGCGTTGCGGTAGTCGATATAATACGCGTGCTCCCAGACGTCGCAGGTCAGCAGCGGCTTGTCCGCCGTGGTCAGCGGAGTCGCGGCGTTGCCGGTGGCCCGCAGTTCGAGCTTCCCACCCGGCGTCTGAACCAGCCACGCCCAGCCCGAGCCGAACTGTCCGACCGCGGCGTCGGTGAACTGCTTCTGGAACTGCTCGAAGGAACCGAAGTCCCGTTCGATCGCCTGGAGCAGCGCGCCATCCGGTTTGCCCGCGCCGTTCGGCGTAAGGCAGTTCCAGTAGAAGCTGTGGTTCCAGACTTGAGCGGCGTTGTTGAAGACCTTGCCCTCGGAAGAGCGCACGATCTCCTCGAGCGCCATGTTCTCGAACTTGGTGCCGGGGATGAGTTGGTTGAGGTTGTTCACGTAGGCCTGATGGTGCTTGCCGTAGTGGTATTCAAGCGTCTCGGCCGAGATATGCGGCGCGAGCGCGTCCTTGGCGAATGGCAGTGCAGGAAGTTGGATCATAGCGTTTCGCCTATTAAGCGTTCTTAACCCTCAACTCAGAATAGCGCAGAGCCGGGGGGGGGAAGCACTGGGCCTGCGCTTAGGTACGCTGCTTGGTCTTGGTGATCCTCTCGATCAGATCGCGGGCCTCAGCGAAGTCATCGTCTACGTTTGCCAGACGGAGCCACTTGAGCGCTCGGGCATCGGACTGCTTTACGCCGCCGCCCTCGTGAAACGCGACGCCGAGGTAGAACATGGCGCTCTCGCGTCCCGCTTCGGTGATGTTCTTGCTTGCGATCGCCTTGCGATAGCAACGCACCGCTTCAAGGGCGTCGCGCCGCACGCCGATGCCTTGGTAGTACCTCACTCCCACCTCGACCCACGCATCGCCCTCCGCAGCGGCGGCACGCAAATACCAGAACATGGCGCGCCGGTGGTCTCCCTGGTCTCGGTACACCGTGGCGATGTTGTTCGCGGCGCCTGTGTCACCCTGCCGGAGTGCCCGCTTATACCAAAGCAGAGCTTCCGCGTCGTCACGCCGGATACCACGTCCACTAGTGCTGAGGAGGTTTCCCAGGTTGATCTGTGCGGACGAGTTGCCCGCGGCTGCACTCAGCCGATACCAGCGGACCGCGGCACGGGCGTTGCGACGAACGAAAACTGAGCCGGCGCGGTCGGCCACGCCATCCTCATAGTAGGAGCCGAGTTCCCACTGTGCTCGCGGATCTCCTGCCTCAGCCTTGCGGAGAGCCTGGTTCCACTGCCTACGCGTCAGCGTTACGCGAAGGTACTCTCTCCACTCTCTGCGCGTCATCCCTACCCGACTTCCAACACCACCCACCCCGGCAGCGCCGCCGGTTGGTTCTGCAGGAACACGATCCGCCGCGTCTTCGGGAACGGCATCCCCGATTCCACCGCGCGCGCGTACAGCGGGATCTGCCTGAGCACGTCTTTGTACGCCGCGTCGCCCGTCTCGAGCCACGCCGTCTTGCCCAGCAATCCCCCGCCCCAGCCCAGCGACAGCACGCAGCCGTTGCCCGTCTCGCGCATGTGGGCCAGCCACTGCTCGAGGACATCCAGCGTGTGCGTGAGCGCCGACATGCCGGTCCACGCGGCGTACTGCTTCTGGATCGCCAGCAGCCGCTCGGCGTAATCGTTGGCGGCGGCGAACAGCCGTGCGCCGTTGACCGGCTCGCGCCAGTGCAACATGCGCGCAATCTCGGGCTGCGCCAGAAACGCGTTCTCGCGCCACAGGCCCTCGAGCACCGTGCCGGGCTCCACCATCTCGGCGAAAATCGGCGTGCTCTGTTCCGGCTTCGAGCCCGGGACCGTCCCCCGTGGAGCCTGCTTCCAGCCCAACTCGTATTGCTCCGGACCCTTCCGCACCAGCGTCGAAACGCGCAGCATGTAGAGCTTCAACGCGGACACCGGGAAGGTATCGGAATCGGAGATGGATACCGCCCGCATGAAGTTGGAGCCGCCCGTGCCGAGAGCCTGCTCCTCGGCGTCCTCGCCCGGATGCCGCCCCGACCGGTCGCTCAGCAGCTCTTCCAGCGCCGGTGCCGCCGCACTGTGCCAGCGCGAAAAAAGCATCCCGGTGCGAAGCGCTCCCTTGAGCGCACTGCCGGGCAGGTACGGCCCCGCGGGGCCGGAGAAGAAGGTCGGGATGTGCAGCGTCTCGCCGCTCGAGCGTTCCCAATACTGGGCGGCCGAAGAGTGCTCGAACGGAATCCGCCGGTCGGCAAAGTTCTGCGCGAAGCCGCCCCACGACGCGAAATCCAGTTTATCGGCGCGCTTGAGCTGCTGCAGGTAGCCCTCCAGGCGCGGGCCCTTGGCCAGCAGCCGGAAAATGCGCCGCTGATCGAGGACGTTCACCTGGTCCTTCCACACCATGTAGTCGATGGGCGAAAGCTTGTGGCCGTCGCCGACCAGCAGGGGCGTCAGGCACGTCAGCCGGTACTTCATCGGTCACCTCGCACGGGGATGGCCACGGCCAGCGCGAAGCCGCAGCGGAAGACCGGGTGCGGAAAGCCGTCCGGCGCGACGTCGGGAGCGGCGCCGCGGAGCGCGGCCGGCGCCAACAGCACGCTGCCCTCCTCCACCATGCGCGCGATCTTCTTGACCTCGCCGGCGCGGACGGGGCTGTCGACGCGGCCTCCGCGCTCCGCCAGCGTGTAGGAACCGCGTTGCCAATCAACCGAATCGCCCTGTGCCGGGCTGAACATCGAGAGCAGCCAATAGCCGGTTTCGGTGCGCCTCGCCGTGGGCACGGTCGGCGGTCTGGGCGCAGGCGCAGCCGCGGGCGCGGGCTCCGGTGTTTCGGGGACGGGCTCGGGCGCAGGCGCAGCCTCCGGGGCGGGCTCCGGTACTTCGGGGACAGGCTCCGGCGCGGCTTCCAACGTGGGCTCGGGCTCCACCGGTTCAAGAGCGACGGCCGTCCCGGCCTCGGCATCAGGCGTGGGCGCAGTCTCGGACGCGAGCTCCTCCGCGGGCGCCGCCGGTTCGGCTTCGACGGCCGGCTCTGGCATGGATGGCTCGGCCTCGACAGGCTCGGCCTCCACGGGCGCAGGCGGTTCGACCTCCGCCGCCGGTCTTGGTGACGTGTACTCGCGAAGCAATTCCAAAGCGGTCGGCACGTGCACCGCGGCCCGCACCGGCGGAGCGGGCGGCAAAGGCGCACGTACCGGCTCGGGCACAATCAAGTCCGGCAACGAGCCCGCCACAAACTCGGGCTGCGCCGACCGTCCCCAACCCAGCGAACGCTCGCCGCCGAAACCCGTATCGGCCAGCACGCGAAACGCGGCCCGCACCGGTTCGGACCACCGCGTCTCCGCGTCCGCATCCGCGAAACTCACTACGCCCCACAGCCCAGCGCCAGGAGCAAACTCGAGACACGCAGTCCGATGAATCTCGACTGCGGCCCCGCTCACCCGATCCACCGCCGCGTGCGACCGTAGAGCCACGCGGAACGGACCCGAGCGCTCCCCCGGCTCCGACGGCAGCAGACAGCCCGAGTCGCCATCCAGGAACCAGCGGTTGTCGTGGAGCGCCTTTTCCGCCACCAGATCGCGCACCAGCGAAAGCGGCACGAAGCGCGCGTTGCGCCACCGCACCTTGGGCGACGGAGGCGGCGGCCACAGGCTGCGCGGCGGCGGCACGAATTGTATCTCGTCGAGGAACGGGAACAGCGAGCTCAACCGGACCGCCGGTTCGCCGGCGGCGCCAGCGGTCGCCCCCAACCATTCCTCAAGCTGCCCCAGGCGCAGCATGGCCTGCGACACGGCGGAGAACAGCGCGTCGCTGTGAAAGATCCGGTCCACGCGATCGCGCGCGCCCGAATCTACGCCGATGCGCCACGGTCCGGTGGGGCGCAAGCGAACCACAAACGCTGGATTCATCGTTTACTCGGAAAGCTTGCCGGCCATGCCGTCGGCAGCGGTGAGACGCTGCAACGCAGCCAGGTCGGCGCCGGCGATCAGCTCGGTCTCTTCCGCCCCTGTGGAGTAGAAGCCGCGGCTGCGCCAGATCAGCTTCAGGTTTGCCATGCGGACGCGGCCGCTTCCGCGCGAGCCTCCCCCGCCAAGCGCGTCGTCTTCGAGCAGGCGGAGCGCTTCCACCAGCTTCCCGACCAGCGCCTTGTCCTCCTCGCACAGAACGTCCAGCACCAGGCGGAACTTGAACCGCGCGCCCGCGGGAACGCGTTCGAGCGTGCGTGGGTTGGCCTGCGACGTAATGCGGTCGATCGCGTTCTCGCCCTTGACCTCGGTCAATTCATCGTCGAGGTTCTCGCGCATCTGCGGCGTGATGCTGTCGGGATCGAGCGGCGCGTCGTAAACAGTCAGCCGCGCCGGCGTCGCCGAAGTGCTCTCGAGCGTGTCGCCGCCGAGTTTCTCCATGCGTCCCGGGTTGCGCCCGAACAGCAGGCAGATCTCGTCATCGGGACGGTCGCTCTGATGTATGCGAACTTCCTGTCCCTTGCGCTTCGACAGGTACACCAGCTCCGCGGGAACCGCGGCCCCCGACGACTGCTCGAGCAGCGAGCGCAGCTTGCCGCGCAGCGAACTGCCGGGCACGTATGGCCGGCCGAAGGCGTCCTTAATGACGGGATTATCGGCGCCGCCGATTTCAAGCGAGCCTTTTCCGGCCCCGATGTGCAGCCCGGTCTCGCAATAGAGGTCGCCCTCGAGAATCAGTTTTCCGATCAGTTTCAATTCGGTATCCGCAGTGTGCGCGCTCATGCTTCCTCGCTATTCGTTGTAGGCGACAATGGCCTCGAAAAGATCCCGGAACCGCTGGTATCCGCGCTGGTCGTTCTTGCGCGTAACCTGGAGCAACAGCTTCTCGAGCGTGTCCAGGCTACGCAGCGAGTGGCGGGCGATGGTGTACGCCAGGCGCGCGCGCAACATGACGAACTGCTGCTGGCGCTCGTTTTCGGGAGCCCGGCAGGCGCGGCGTACGGCGTTGTAAAGGCGCCGTAGCTGGCTCTTGGTTCCCGAGTCCATATCGCGCATGCGGCTCACCACGCCGTGCGCCTGGTTGTCCAGGTACAGCGGATCGCTGATGAGCTTGTCGATATCGATCTCCGGCGGGCCATCGAAACGGCCGCGATCGCGGTCGCCGCCACGGTCGCCGCGGCGGTCATCGCCACGGCCTCCCTCTCTGGGACCGCCCGACCGGGGGCCTCCCTCACGGGGACCGCCTTCGCGCGGCGGCCGGCCTTCACGGGGCGGCCGGCTTTCTCTCTTCGGTTCCTGCTTAGGTTCCTGCTGAACATCAGCCATACATTAGACCTCGGTCGATAATCTTGCCCATTCGAGCGCCACCAGCCCGGCTGGCCGCAGCTTCACCTGCGCGGCACCTCTGCCCATCATCTCATTGGCGAGGTGGGCGCGGAGTTTCTGCAATTCCCGGTCCTTGGCACCGGCCACCACTCGGTTGAGTCGCCGCTGGAAACGCCACGGCCGGTCGAACCGCTGCGCGGTGCCGTGCGACCACGTCTGGCCGCCCTTGTGATAGAACGACGTCAGCTCGCTCAGGAACTGGCTCGACGATCCCAGCTCCGGAACCATGCGCGCCAGCGTGTCCTTTAGATCGGCGGCATCGGCCAGGTGCCGCCACTCGAGAACGCGGCCCATGATCGAGATGCAGTCCTTGTCGATGTCCTTGGCCTGCTCGAGACGCGCGCCCGCCAGCTCCGCGATCCATGCCAGCGACGAGCGCCGCGGCTCGGGCGCCAGCGCCAGCGCGGCCGACATGGTCTTGCCCTCGGGCCCGGGGAAATCCTTGAGGTTTTCTTCGGTGAAGCGGTGGAACAGCCGCTGCATCTCGCGTGCCAGCGGGATCAGCGCGTCCCAGGAACCGTAGACGGCGAAATCGTCGCCTCCGGAATACAGCACCGTGACCTTCCGCCAGAACTCCGGCTGCGAGCACAGCACTTCCAATTCGCCGGCGAAGAACTGCTTGTACATCACCGAGAGCCGAACGTGCTCTTCGATGGTCTGTGCGCGGCGCAGGCGTATGCGGAAGCTATCCACGTCGGCGCGCAGGACGCCCCAGGTGCGGCGACCCTCGGAACGCGAGGCCAGGGTCGGGAGGGTGGCGGGCCGGCGGCCATCCTCGCTGGGGGCGGCGTGGCGGGCCAGCGGAATCTCCTCGATACCGCGATTGGGCGCCAGGCCCCAGGTGTGCTTTCCGGTCCCCAGCACAATCCGCGCCGGAGCATCCGGACTCCACCCGATGGTCTGCGCCTGCCACAGGCCCTCGGCCAGGCCCAGGAAGTAATCGTCCGTGGCCGGAGGCGGCGCCGTCTCGAAGGGGACAAAGGCGTCGGGTCCGAGGCCGGGCCGTGTGCCGAGGCTGCGTTGCAAGGCCTCGGTGAGGCGCTTCCGGACTACGCTCCAATCGCCCAGGTTCTCGGTGGCGGCGCACACCAGGCGGACTCGCCCGCCCGATATCTGCTCCATTTCCCGGCTGGCCGCGATGAAGAACTCCTCGGCCGCGGGCTTGGCTTCTTCGGGAAGCACCAGCAGGAACTGGCCTCCGCCGCTCGACCCCAGCAACACGCGTGCCAGCCCGAGTTCCTCGAGCAGGGCGCGCGGCAGGATTTCGCTAAGCAGGGTGACCCAATGTGAGCGGCCCGCCAGCAGGTTGGCGTCATTGGCCCCGCCAGGGGCGGCCGAAAACAGGAATTCTTCTATACCCAACAGCTTGCCGTACAGAAGAACTTGGACAGACATAGAGCGCGGGACCCCTTGAAACATGTGAGTCTAGCACAAGGCGCAGCCGGAAGGAGTGCGGGTGCCAACACTGAATCGGAATCCTGAGGCCGGGCGTGTTCAGGGCTTCAGGAGGAGCGCGTCTGACCTGGGTTGTCTGGTGGTCGACGTTGGCGCTGAGCATCAAGGTCGGGCAACGCTGCCTCAGGGATCTCCTGAGTTGGGCCCACGAAAACGGCTGTTGCGGATCCGTCCGATCGGGGCCTTACGGCCCCGACGTCGTGACGAAAGGCGGGGATAAGCAGAAATGTGGCTATGAATATCTTGGTTTGTGATGTATAAATATTAATGGCTCGCAATTGATGAAGGCTACAAGATGCAGCTGCTGCGAGGACGACCCTTTACGACGATGCCGAGTCGTTACGACCAGCGCCCAAACAACGTGTCGTGGATAGGAGAAGTCACATCGTGAGGATTATACGTTTGCTATCGCTTGGCTTAATGTCAATTGCCTGGCTGCTTGGCAACCCTGCCGGCGCCCAGTCCGCCAGCGGCCCGAATACTCAACCGCAGACGCCGAATACAACCAGTGCCGTACTCGTGGACGGAGCACTACACCCTGAACTGATTCCGGACGATGTGGCGTTTCTTCACTTTTTCAAGGCACTCGCAAAGAACCCAAATGTTGATCAAGGCCTCGAAGAACGGAGGCGGCGCGCTTACATAAACCACTTCTTTGCCGGCAAGTGCTCCGGGCAAGATCGCGATCTCGCACTCAACGAAGGGCAGATTATGAAGCTCCTGGCGCTCGTAGATGGCCTTGACGCTGAACTCACTACCGCCTGGGCGGCGGCAGACAAGTCGGCGGCAGATGATCAGGCCGTTGAACAGCAGGTTCGGGCGCTAGTCTTGCGGGCGGCGTCAAACCTGGCGTCCGTGATCGATTCAGAGGCGGACACAAAAATCAGATTTCAAGTGTCCGACCACGTCAAGTCAAGAATTCGCATCATCTCCACGCGGGTTCCAGCGCAATAGATGATGGCGGAAAGGGGGATTGCAAGCCAATGTCTATGCTAACACTCAGGCAGGGTGCCACGTTCTGCGGCGTTACCTTAGCCGCTTTCGCTCTTTGTGCTCTTGCCAAGGCCCAGATGACCGACCGCTCCTCCGTCTACGCTGATTCCTGGTCCGATTCCAACTACATGTACGCCTATGGATCAACGAGCGGAAGTGTTCCGGCCCACAGATACGCCGTCGATGTCAGAATAGCCAGTCCGACCGGGCGCGTAGCGACTTGTACGGGCTATCTTCGCAGTGGCTTTGTCTCCACCCAGTGCACGCTTGACTGGGACTACTGGGATACTGATTTCTACACTGCCGAGACGACGCACAGGGGGTATTGCACGATTGCCCTTCTGGCGTTCGAACTGGCCGTTCTGAGTGCCCCGGGAAGAAAGCCTCCAACCCAGTACTGCGCGGACGGAACAACAGTTTCATATTGCGGTGACGGAAATCAGCTTGCCCCCCTTGGCAGTATGAAGTCCCACTCCTGTAAATACTACGACCAATGCTGCAACCCCGGCGGGACCATCGCTCCGGGGTGGTGTCGGAGAGAAACATGCGCGAAGTGCTCCGGGCAAGCGAGGGATTCAGAGCCTTCACAATGCCAGAGCCAAGATGCGTGCCAAGGGCCGGTGCCGACCATGTGCCAGGGGCTCTGTCAGTGAACTGCCACACCGAGAGGAGGGCGATATGGGAAGGGGAGATCGCGTGATAGCAACAGGCGTGCTCGCAGTGCTGGCGGTTCTGACCGTTACAGGCTACGCTCAGACTCCCGCTGATCAGTTTCGGCCGTTCACGGCCCGGATGAACGCCCGCTATTGGACGGAATCCGGTCGCACGACTGAAAGGTCGACGACGTTTATTCGGGCAACAGACGGCAGTTGGGCGTTTGAATCAGACACCGAAGATCCGGTGATGCTTGATCAAGCGGCTCGGGGGTGGTTCAGGTATACCCTCGACGTGAAGAACCGCCGGTACATCTTCGCAGAATCGTTCGTTCATGCCGCCGTGGTCAGGCCCGTTGTCGACGCAAAGGAACTGCAGACACTCCGAGGGGCGTATGGCACCTGTGAGGTTGCGAACGACGGGTCGAGGAAGCAATTGGGGCGTTCTACGTTGCTCGGGATGGAGGTGCTCGAAGTAGAAGTGGAACGTACTGAACGCTCAATCATTCTGGAATGGGTTGCCCCAGGGCTTCAGTGTTTCGCTTTGAAGAGGACCGAAGTGCTGGACGGAAATCTGCGGGTGCGAATTGAAGCCGTGTCCGTTCAGACAGGTGAGCCGGACTCAAGTGCTTTCGAATCTCCAGCCGGATTCGCCAGAGTGAGTCCTCTAGAGATGGAGGACCTCTATCGCGCCAAGTTCCCTGGAAGAGAGATGTACGGATCGCAGATCGGTAGAAGACTGGAGGAGGAGTACCGGCGCGCGCTCAGTCGTGCTCCGAAATAGGCGTCGATTGCCGCCGCACACGCCGGTGGGCCGCCCGCCACTACAATCAAGAGCGCTTCGCACCGGCCTGCACACTACCCAGCCGGAAGGGAACCCGCCGACCGGCCAATTCACCGGACCTGGCCCGCGTATTCCTCATACAGATCCGCCACGCGGCCCGACTCCGCGTCGCCGGGATGAACTACCACCCGCCAGCGGAAAACAAGCTGCTTCCCTTTCGGTAACTGCCAGTGGCTCTCCGGCTGAGCGGGATCGAACGCGTGCGCGCCGAATGGATTGAGGGCGAACAGGCCGTAGTCGCGGGCGTGCCAGTAAACGGGGTGGCGCGGGTTTTGCGGGTGGTCGAAAATCGCGATGCCGAGCTTCTCGCCTTCCACCTCGCCCGAGCAGTCAACCCAATTGGAGCGCTTGCCCCAGACTTGCGCCATGGTCACGCGGCCATCGGCATCGGCTATCCTGCCGCCCTTTTTCTCGGTGAGCGTTTCGGCAAGCCGGATACCGAACGCGCCCTCCTTGGTGTCGCCGAAGGTCACGTCCACGGCGGCGGTCAGGGTAATCTCTAAGTCGATGATGCGCAGCTTGGGATCGGAATAGAACACCATGTTCCGGCTGTCGAGAAGCAGCACCTTCCCATCCGGGTCGCGCCATTCCATCGTTGCGGTGAGAGTGCCGGATCGGTCGCCGTCCTTGAATTCGGCGTTGCGCACCACGATCCGGCCCATCTTCGGGTGGGTGTAGGACCACTCCCGTGCAAATTAGCTTCGAGCCACGGGCGTGAGGTGTAGCGAGACGGCGGGGCGTCCAGTCTGGTAGTGTGGCTCAGGTTTCCGCAAGAAACTGAGTTCAACTACCAAGGAGCCACCCCGCCATGAATCGAGTATGCAGCATTTTCAGCCAGCTTTTGCAGTTCTTCCCGCGCCTGGAGTTTCAGGCGCTGGTGCGTGAGCACCACGCCGAGCGCCATGCCCGCGGATTCACCTGCTGGCAGCAGTTCGTGGCGATGTTGTTTTGCCAACTCGCTTACGCTCAGAGCCTGCGGGAGATCTGTGGGGGGCTGGCCGCGTTGGAGGGCAAGTTGCGCCATCTCGGCATCGCCGACTGCCCCAAGGTCACCACGCTTTCCTACGCCAACGCCCACCGGCCTTGGGAGTTGTACCGGGCGATCTTCGATCAGACGTTGGCCCGCTGCCAAGCGGAGGCGGCCTTGCGCACCCGGCGCAAGTTCCGCTTCAAGCACAAGCTCCTGAGCCTCGACTCCAGCATGGTGGAACTGTGCGCCGAGAGCTTCGACTGGGCGCGCTATAAGAAGACCAAGGGCGCGCTGAAGCTGCACCTGGTGCTGGACCACGACGGCTGCCTGCCCTGCTATGCCGTCATCACCGAGGGCCGGCGGGCCGATGTCACCGAGGCCCGCAAGATCCACTTCGCGCCCGGCACCATCGTGGTATTCGACCGCGGCTACCCGGACTACGACTGGTGGCTGGAACTGACCCGCTCGCATGTCGATTTCGTCACCCGGCTCAAGGACAACGCCTTGTACGGAGTGGCGGAGGAGCGGCCGGTGCCGGAGGGTTCCGACATCCTGCGCGACGAAGTGATCCTGCTGACCAGCCAGGAACAGGTCGGTCCCGAGGCCCGCCTGCGGCGCATCGAGGTTTGGGTGGAAGAGAAACAGGAGACCCTGGTGTTCGTCACCAACAACCTGCGCCTGGCGGCCCGGACGATTGCCCGGATCTACAAAGAGCGCTGGCAGATAGAACTCTTCTTCAAGGCCCTGAAGCAGGGTCTGAAGGTCAAGACCTTTGTCGGCACCAGCGAGAACGCGGTGCAGATTCAGATCTGGACGGCGCTGATTGCCATGCTGGTGTTGAAGTACCTGCAACTGAAGAGCACGTTCGCTTGGAGCCTGTCCAACCTGGTTGCCCTGCTGCGGCAACAACTGTTCGTGTACCGCGACCTGTGGACCTGGCTGAACGACCCCTGGCAGCCTCCACCACCTCTGGTGCCAGCCGAGCAACTGGCGCTGGCCCTGTAAATGGGACAGCAGAAAAGGCGGCTGCTACACAACATGCGGAGAAATATAGGAATGAGCGATCGCAATTTGGATAGCAGGAGGCGCCCCAGCGGGTAGCACTTTATCCCAGTGTCACGGCAACCAGGTTTCCGTCAGGAGGCCAATGCCGAGGTCATCCTCAATGGATGCAGTAGGGGCGAGAGGCAGGCAGCGCTAATTTGCACAGCAGTGGTGTAGGACGGATGGTTTTCCCAGAATTTGACGCCATTGACGTCGTCATAGGAGAACCACAGCCCGGTGTGATGCAGGTGGTCGCGACTGTCGCCGGCGGCCTCTTCCATGGGGAACCGGCGCGTCACGATCTTGCCCGACGCGGAGCGCAGCGGCGCCAGGTAGGGCTTCCCGCTCTCCGCGCCGTAATGGAATGTGGTGAAGGGTTTGCCGTCGATGTTGACGGAAACCAGGTCCTTCGCAAACCGGACCTGCGCCGGCATCGAACCGGCCACGGCCGCAAGGATCAAGAGCGGATATCGCATAGTGGGTCGACCCAGACAAGTGTATCTCGCCGGAGGGCCCTCGAGCCGTCAGCCCCCGGGACCCGCGGGGTCAAGCTGCGTCCAGCGGCGGCCTTGCTGATCGATATAGATCGGCCCGCCGGGTGTCCGGATCTCCCAAATCGGGCTCAGCATCGCCTGCGAGGCGCGGCACGGGCGCCACACCAGGCGCGGCGAACCGGACGGCCCGGCATCCGCAAGTTCCAACGCTCGGGCCGCGGTTATGGGGAGATGCGCCCTCGTGCCGGCCAGCCGCGCGTGGCTGCTCACGTCGCCGGTTTCGCCGTCGATGGCAGCGACTCCAGTGGCCTCGGCCTGCTCGCCGAAGATCACCAGGTAGTATCCGAGTCCCGGATGGTCCAACCGCTCGACGTAGGAGGCGCGCGCGAGCACCCCGCCGCCTAAGGCCAAGGCAGCCCGCGCGCGTTCGATCGCTGCTTCTCCGGTCAATCCCGCCTCAGATCAAATTCCGTGCTCGCTGTCGTGCAGCTCGGTAAAGACCGCACCGTCGCTGCGAACGTAGATGCGGTAGGCTCCCGCAGTGAACATGTAAAAAGGATAGTACGGCGACAGCGATTCGCGGCAGGGCTTCCACACCAGATGGGGGTAGAAGCACAGCGCTTCGGGTCTGATCTGGAGCCGGCCCACGCGGTCGGGCAGTTCGACAACGCGCCCTGCAATCGTCTCCAACGCGGCGTCGCGCTTGATCGCGCTGAAGACGGTCTGCCCGCGGTTCGGGTTGATCGCCGACTGGAGGTAGATCCCCGTGAGGGCATCCACCACAATGGCCAGCGGCGCGGTCCGTTCGTCCTCGGTCACCGGCACGACGTAGTAGAACTGGTCCGGATGATCGAGCCTCTGCACCAGCACCGGAGTGCCCAACCTTCCCCGGCGGAGCACGCTGGCGTAGTTCTTCCGCTCGTCCAGGCCATAGACCGACAGGCCCTCCTGCGCACGCTTCACGGCCATCTCGGCCGAAAGGAACCCCTCGGAGCGCATTCTTTCCTGCGCGAAGGGGCGCACGCCGGGGTGGGACGGCGGCGGGTCGGGATCGCATATGGCGACGTACTTGCCCAGCCAGTGGCCGAAGTCGATGCCGGTCATGTAGGTACTCTGCCAGACGGCGTAGCTGAGGTGTTCATCGACCACGCCGCGGTCGCCGCCCGAGCCGCAGCCGTCGGAGCCGCTGTGCGGCGGCGGCGGGGCCAGCGAGGGAGTGTACCAGCTGGGAACTGGCGGCCATGGATTGTTGACGTCGAATCCGGAGATCGAATAGCTCGGGTCGCTGAAGTTCGAAGGCGCGGCGCTGGCCGTGTAGCCGCGCACGACGATCCAGTGTTGCGAATGATATACCATCGCGATCGGCGCGACTTTCCAGTAGTGGATGGTCCACGCGATGGCGCGTGAGACGGTGTCCTCGTTCGGCTCCGCGTCGATGACGAAGTAAGGGTGACCATGCGGCAGGCCGGTCGGGTTCCCCGGCGGCGTCCGGTCGTTCATGGTGAATTGAAGGCCGTCCGGCGCCGTTGCCCAGCCGGATTCGGTGGTGCTGTGACTGTGGTTCTCCGCGTAGAGGCCATCCTGGCCCAGCAGTCCTGTTCCTATCTGATCGAGGACCATCTGTGCACAGGCCGCCCCGCAGTAATAGTCCGTGTCCTGCTGATGGTAGGACACGGAGAGATCTTCGTGAACTGGCATACGCAGTCCCTCCTTTACGAACAATGAACCAGATTTTCCAGAGTGCCCTCCTGGATTTGCAAAAAGTATACACCAATGCCGTCCAGTGAGCACCGATTTTTTGACGAGGCTGTGATGAATTTCTCGTGACATCCTCAAGCGACCGCCGTTCGCGGCGCACGCGGCTGCCCTACTCCCGTCCGGTGTATGCTGAGTGCAGATCGAGAGGAGGCCAACGGAATGACCACACGGATGTCTTCTTGTGCGGCAATGGCGGTGCTGCTGCTCGGAGCTGCCTGCGGCACCATGTTGAGCGCAGAAAAGGAACGCAAAACTGCAACCGCCGTCATCAAGGACGGGAAAGGCCAGGACGTCGGCCAGGCGAAGTTCAAGGCAGCGGGAGGCGGCGTCGAGATGTCGGTGAAGGTCATGAACCTGAGTCCGGGGGTCCACGCCATCCACATCCACACGGCCGGTCAGTGCGAGGCCCCGGCATTTACGACGGCGGGGGGCCACTTCAATCCCGCGAACAAGAAACATGGCATGGAGAACCCCGAGGGCCATCACGCCGGCGATCTGCCGAACCTGACCGTGGGCGCGAATGGCAAGGGCACCTTCAAGACCACAATCCCAGACGTCACCCTCGCGGGTGATGGCGCCACTTCTCTGTTCCACGCGGGCGGCACAAGCGTTGTGATCCACGAGAAGCCGGACGACATGAAGACCGATCCGGCGGGCAACGCTGGTCCCCGCATCGCCTGTGGTGTGATTCAGTAGCTCTCAGTTGTTTGCCACCGCAGCCCGCCAGCCAACGGGCCGCACGCAAAGTCGATATGAACCACCCGTCGATGCGTCGCCCTGGACGCCGCGGAAGAGGCGTGCACCAAAAGAGGTTTCATGAGGAGCACGTCTCCGGCCTTCGCTGCGCAGAGCACGGGGGCCGCTGTACGCTGAAGTTCCGCGATCTGTTCCGTGGAGAGCCGGCCCAAGACGTGCGTTCCCGGAAGAACTCGCAGCGCGCCGTTGTGCCGGTCGCAGGCGTCAAGGTGAATGCGAACAGACAGCATGTTTTCCAGAATCGAAGCCGGAGGCTGAACGTGGCATAGGCCTGCTTTCACTGTCCACGGCCCGTAGCCGGCCACGTCCACTCGAGTGGCCACACAGATGGTCAAATCCTGGTGCCACGGGACCAGCCAGTTCGCGCTGGCAGTTTTGTCGAACAGCGTGGCCCGGACCGGAAAGGCGTCCCTCGCGAGATTGCCCTGAACGATTGACTGGACCTCGGCCGAAGCCGCCAGTTCCCTGATTGCGGGCGACAGCTGAAGGAGGTTGCGGACCGCATAGACACCTCCACGGCTACGCACGCCGCTGTGACTGGCAACCGTCGAGACAGCGTCAATCAGCCGTTCCGTTTCTTGTTGCCCAAAGACACCCGTCAGGATTGAGTAGCCGTCTCGTGTAATGTGACCGTCACTCATAGTGCAGCGCCTCGATCAGGTCGAGCCGCGCGGCCTTGATGGCGGGGATCATCCCGGCGACCAGGCCCACCGCGAACAGCACCCCGATCGACACCAGCATGGCCGAGGTCGAAATCACCAGATCCACGTTGCCCTTATCCGGCAGGTCCTTGTCCAGCGCGCCAAACAACGGCATCTGGCCGACGGCGTAAGTGGCCCCGGCGCCCACAGCGATCCCCAGCACGCCGCCCGCCACCATGATCAAGAGCGCTTCGCACAGGAACTGTTTGAGGACGATGGAGCGCGCCCCGCCCAGCGCCTTCAGCACGCCGATCTCGCGAGTCCGTTCCAGCACCGTGGTCAGCATGATGTTCGCCAGGCCCACGCCGCCGATGCTGAGCGTCAGCGTCCCCACGAACGCCAGCAGCACCCGGATGGCGATCGACATCCCGTCGATGATGTTCTGGAACTGGCTGAACGCCAGAATGAAGACCGCCTTCTCGTCCCCCGGCAGGAAACGGTGGTTGCTGGCCAGCACCGCGCGCACGCCTTTGATTGCCCCGTCGCGCGCCAGGCCGCTGGTGGGAGTCCAGACGATAAAGTCAGGATGGCGGAGGTTCTGGAACAACGCCGCGGTCTCGTAGGGGATGAAGATGCAAAGATTGTCCGGCGTATTGTAGTTGGCGAACTGCATTTTTGTGTCGAGAACGCCCACCACCGTGAAGCGCTGGCCAAGGACCGTGATGTCCTCGCCAACCGGCGGAATCCCGCCGAACAGCTGCTTCGCCACCAGCGCCCCCAGAACAGCCACCCGGTTGCGTTCGAGGTAGTCGTCGTGATTCAGCCACCGGCCGGAGCTGATATTCATGTTGCGGATGAGCTGGTACTCGGGACGGACCGCCCGCACCGTGTAGTCCTTCTGGCGCGTGCCTCTCATCACCGTGGCCTTGTAGCGCAGCAACTCCGGGGAGAGCGCGCGGACCGTCGGCACGGCTCCGCGGATCGCCTCGACGTCGTCGAGATCTAGCTGGACTTTGCGTCCCGATCGCAGCCCGCCCGCCTGAAGACTGGTCTGGCCATCGGCCATGATGATGAGGTCCTGCCCTACGGCGTGAAAGCTGGATTCGAGGACCTTGTCGAAGCCGTGGCCATACGACATCAGGATCACGAAGGACGCCACGCCCCAGGCCAGGCTGAACACCGTGACCAGCGTCCTGCGCCGGTAGAACCGCAGCGACGCGATGGATTCGGCCAGCACGATGCGCCAGATCACAGGCTCACCTCTCCTCGCGCAGTGCTTCGACCGGCGTCAGGTTGGCGGCGCGCCAGGCCGGAGGCATCGCCGATGCGATTGCCACCGTCCCCAGCGCGGTCAGGGCGATCGCCGCTTCTTTCATGCTGATGGGCAGCCCGGCAAACATCTCCGGAAGCGGCAGCGCATTGACCGCGCTTGACAGGGCCACCGTGGCGGCCATTCCCAATGCGCCGCTCAGAACGGCCAGCAGCGAGCCTTCGAGAAAGAACTCGAGCAGAATCCTGCCCCGCGTCGCGCCGAGGGCCTTTCTCAGCCCGATCTCGGCCGTACGCTCGGCCACCGAGCTCATCATTGTATTCATGACGCCCACGCCGCCGAGCGTCAAGGTGATGAGCGAGATCACGGCCAGGAAGATCTCGGTGGCATTGAAGGCCTTGTCGAAAAGCTCGGCCGCTTCGAGCGTGTCCCACATGGGGACCGCCGCCTCGTCAAGGGGATCGAAGTCGTGCAGGCGTGCCAGCGTGCCGCGCACCTGCTGCTGTGCGGCCTTCCATTGCGGAATCGAGACCGGCCGGTAGATCAGCGTGTCCAGCCTTCCCTCCCGATACCAGGGGGTGGTTGGCGGGCAGTCGCGCAGCAGGCTGGTCTGCGGGATCAGAACCTTGTCGTTGTCCCAGCCGTCGTAGGAGCTGTTCTGATTCTTCTCGCTGAGCAGCCCCACCACCTGGTAGGGATAGCCCTTGATCAGCAGCCGCCGCCCCACCACGTCCGGCCGTTCCTCGAACAACTGCTTCTTGACCGAACTGCCGATCACCGCCACTCGCCGGCCCTCGTGAACGTCCGCCGGGTCGATCGGCCGGCCCTTGGCGACCGGGAATTTGCGGAGCTGCAGATACTCGGCCGTGACGCCCAGCGTCAGGAAGCGGCCGGAGTTGAACTCGCTCGATACGAAGCCCTCGCGCTTCACTTCGCCCGCCGCCACCTGCACCAGCGGGCACTGTTCGCGGATGACCTCGACGTCGTGCTGAAAGAGCCCGATCCACCGTCCGGCCCGCTGTCCGCCTGCCTGGCGCTCGGTGCGCCCGCCCCACACCATGACGATGCTGCTGCCCAACTGCTCCATGTTCTTGCGCTGGCCCATGCGGAACCCATCGCAGAGCGCGCTCATCAGCACCAGCGACGCGATGCCCCAGGCGATCCCGAACATGGTCAAAAAGCTGCGCAGCTTGTGCCGCCACACGTTCGCCCCGGTCTGACGAAGAAGGGTCGCGCTGGTGCCGAAGAGGCTCATGGCCACTAGTCAATACGAGCGTGGGGACGCGGGGGTTCCATGCGGGATTGGACACACACCCCATTTTCCGTGCCTGCAATGGTGATACATTGGAGATACGACATTGCGTATGGTTAAGAAGCTTACCAGACATGGAAACAGTT
This sequence comes from Bryobacterales bacterium, assembly GCA_963841635.1. GTDB lineage: Bacteria > Acidobacteriota > Terriglobia > Bryobacterales > Bryobacteraceae > DASWZN01. The sequence goes on along the minus strand of CAWJDO010000002.1, from coordinate 2,115,181 downwards.
TCGCGCTGGTGATCGATCGCCCGATTCTGGACCTCCTTCGGATCGATCCCGACACGCCGCTCGATGTAAGCACAGATGGCAAACGACTGATCGTCGCGCCCGCGAGCCCCTCGGCGCGGAGGAAGAAGTTCGACGCGGCGCAACAGTCGGCGCACGAGCGCTATAGCAAGGCGTTCCGCAAGCTGGCGGAGTGAGGTTCTCGGGCGAACCCCATGGAACCGGTCTTTCTGTCGCTGGATGAGGTCCTGGAGATCCACCAGGAGCAGATCGCGCGATACGGGGGAGTTCCGGGACTCCGAGATGTCGCCCTGCTTGAATCGGCCGTAGCCACACCCCAGGCGACATTCGGCGGCGAATTCCTTCACGCTTCCGTTCCGGCAATGGCAGCAGCCTACCTCTTTCATCTTTGCCAGAATCACCCATTTGTAGATGGCAACAAACGAGCCGGTGCAAACGCAGCGATCACATTCTTGCTGATGAACGACTGGGAGCCGACTTTCGACGAGGACGAACTCGTGGACCTGGTTCTCTCCGTTGCTTCAGGAGCATTAACAAGCCCCGGTTGGTCCAGATCTTCGAGTCCCGCTGCACGCGTCTCGAAGAGACCTGACGTCGCTATAACCCGTAACGCCCGGCCGCAATGACGTGTCCCGCCACCTGCCGGCCGACCGCCACCGTGTCCGCCGGTTCGCACTTCGCCAGGCGCCGCAGGATCGCCATCTGCGTCCGCAGCGTGTCGCCCTCGGCCGCCGCGCGGATCACCTTGCGTGCCGACGCCTCGATGGTCCCGAACGCCTTCGCCGCATAGTATTGCGTCAGCGCGACGGCCTGCTTCGCCCCCGAGGCCTTCGCCGCCAGCAGCTTCTCCGCACGCAGCACGGCGGACTCGAGCGCGTAGATCTCCATGATGCAATCGGCCAGCGCGCCCACCACTTCCTGCTGGTCCGCCAGCGCCAGCATGTATCTCTGCGACGCCGCGCCCGCCGCGAACAGGGCCAGCTTCTTTCCGTTCGCCAGCATCTTGCGCTCGGCGGCCAGCGGCCCCTCGCCGCCTTCGTCCGCCACCGGGCCCGACATCACTTCGTCCATCAGCCGCTTAATCGAGGCCAGCAGCGGCAACTCCCCCGCCATGGCGCGCTTCATCAGCCGCCCGGTGATGATCAGGCGGTTGATCTCGTTGGTGCCCTCGAAGATGCGGTTGATGCGCGAATCGCGATACGCGCGCTCGGCCGGATATTCCTCCACGTAGCCGTAGCCGGCATAGATCTGCACGACGTGATCCACAACCATATCGAGCATCTCCGACGCCCACACCTTCAGGATCGAGCACTCGACCGCGTACTCCTCGATGCGCTTCTGAATCTCGCGCGAGCCTTCGACGCCCTGTAGCGCCGCGTCGATCATCCCGCAGGTGCGATACACCATCGACTCGCCCGCGTAGATTCCGGCCGCGCACTCGGCCAGCTTCTCCTGGATCAGGCCGAATTCCGCGATGGGTTTGCCGAACGCCTTGCGGTCTTTGGCGTACTGTATGGCGCTCTCGAACGAGTTGCGCGCCCCGCCGATGCACGCCGCGCCCAGCTTGAACCGTCCGATATTCAGAATGTTGAATGCGATGTGCTGGCCCTTGCCGGCCTCGCCGAGCAGGTTCTCGACAGGCACCCGGCAGTCGCTCAGAATCAGCGGGCAAGTGGACGACCCGCGAATCCCCAGCTTGTGCTCCTCGGAGCCGACGCTCAGCCCCGGCGTGCCCCGCTCCACCAGGAATGCGGAAAACTTCTCCCCGTCGATCTTGCCGAACACGGTGAACAGATCGGCGAAGCCGCTGTTGGTGATCCACATCTTTTCGCCGTTGAGCACATAGTGCCCGCCGTCTTCCGAGAGCACCGCCCGCGTGCGGCAATTCAAAGCGTCCGATCCGGAGGACGACTCCGAGAGTGCGTACGCCGCGATCCACTCGCCCGTCGCGAGCCTGGGCAGGTACTTGCTCTTCTGCGCCTCCGTGCCGTACCACACCAGGGGCAGCGTGCCGATGCCCGTGTGCGCGGCGAACGCCACCGCGAAACTCGCCAGGCGGCTCATCGACTCCGTGACCAGGGCCGAGGTGACCTTGTCCATCTCGAGCCCGCCGTACGCCTCGGGGACGTCCACCGCCATCAGTCCGAGCTCGCCGGCGCGGCGCAACAGGCCGATCGTCACCTCGAAATTCTTCGCCTCGATCTCGTCAGCCGCGGGCACCACCTCGTTCAGCGTGAACTCCGCCGCGGTCTTGGCGATCTGCCTGTGCTCATCGGAGAAGTCCTCCGGCGTGAACACGTCCTGCGGCCGTAGATCCTCAAGAAGGAAGCCGCCGCCCTTCGGTCTGGATACCGTCTGATTCGCCGTCGCCATGCTGCCCTCCTAGTTCAGACTCTCGAAGATTCCGGCCGCGCCCATGCCGCCGCCCACGCACATCGTCACCATGCCGTACCGCGCCCCGCGACGCCGCAATTCTTCGAGCAGAGTCGCGGTCAACTTCGCGCCCGTGCAACCAAGCGGATGACCCAGCGCGATCGCGCCGCCGTTGACGTTCACCTTCGCCATGTCCAGCCCGAGGCACTTGATGACTGCCAGCGCCTGCGCCGCGAACGCCTCGTTCAACTCGATCAGGTCGATCTGGTCGAGCGCGAGGCCGGCAAGCTTCAAGGCTTTCGGAATGGCATGCACCGGTCCCACGCCCATCTCCTCCGGCAGGCACCCGGCATACGCATACGAGACGAACCGCGCCAGCGGCTTGATTCCCAGCGCGCGCGCGCGTTCCTCCGACATGACGACCGCCGCGGCCGCTCCGTCCGAGGTCTGCGACGAGTTGCCGGCCGTCACTTGCCCGCGAGCGTGGAACGCCGGCTTGAGCTTCGCCAGCGCTTCGATCGATGTATCGGCGCGGGGGCCTTCGTCCACTTTGAATTCGATTTCCGTCACCTCGCGCGGCTCCGTAAACCGGACGCTCACCGGCACGATCTCCTGCTTGAACCTCCCGGCCGTCTGCGCCGCGAGCGCCTTCTGGTGGCTGGCCAGCGCAAACTGATCGGCCTCCTCGCGCGCGATGCCGTAGTGGCGAGCCACGCGCTCGGCCGTCAACCCCATTGAGAGGTACGACTCGGGGTAGTTCTCCTCCAGCCACGGGTTGATCGAGATCTTGTTGCCGCCCATCGGGATCATCGACATCGATTCGGCGCCGCCGGCCACCATCACGTCGGCGCCTCCGCCGCGTATGCGCTCGGCCGCCAGCGCGATCGATTGCAGCCCGGAGGCGCAGTAGCGATTCACGGTCATGGCCGCGGCCTCGACCGGCACGCCCGCTCGCAGCGACGCCACGCGCGCCACGTTCATGCCCTGTTCGCCCTCGGGCATCGCGCAGCCGATGATGACGTCCTCGACTTCCTTCCGCTCGAGGTTGGGAACGCGATCGAGCGCGCCCTGTATGGCCGCCGCGCACAAATCGTCCGGCCGCGTCGCGCGCAACGTCCCCTTCGGAGCCTTCCCAACCGCGGTCCGCACCGCGCTAACGATCACTGCCTCTCTCATATTCCGCTCCTCGTAGATTGCGTCGCGCATCGGAATTGGAGGCGAACCCGGGACTGGCTCGAATTTCGCCGCACTTGCGAAATTCGTGCCTGTCCCGCCGCTGGTCTTGTGTCAGTCATGCTGCTCGAAATTTGCGACGCACAACTTTAGTTCCTCAGCGGCTTGCCCGTCTTCAACGTGAACGCAATCCGCTCCTGCGTCTTCTTCTCGCCCGCCAGCGACAGAAATGCCTCGCGCTCCAGGTTGAGCAGGTACTGCTCGCTGACCTTCGTACCCTGCGTCACCTTCCCTCCGCACAAAACGTGCGCCACCTTGTTGGCCACCTTCACGTCGTGGTCGCTGATATACTCCGCCTCGCGCATCATCCGCACGCCCAGCCTGAATGTTGCCAGCACGCTCTCCCCCGGTGCGGGAATGTCCGCACGCGGCGCGGGCGGCGCGTAGCCGGCACTCGCCATGCCGAGCGCCAGCTCCTTCGCGTCGTTGAGCAGCCGCTCGCGGTTCATGGTGATGCGGTCGCCATCCGAGAGATAGCTGAGCCGGCGCGCCTCCACAGCCGAGGTCGAAGCCTTGGCCATCGCGATGTTCTCGAAGGTGCGTCGCAGAGCGTCCGGCGCCGCGGCATCGAGCGCCCGCAGCGTCATCTCCCTGCAGCCGCCGCCGGCGGGCAGCAGCCCCACGCCCGCTTCCACCAGACCGATGTACAGCTCGGCGTGCGCCTGCCGCCGCGCGGCGTGGATCGCGATCTCGGCCCCGCCGCCCAGACAAAGTCCAAAGGGCGCGGCCACCACGGGCCGCGGGCAGAACTTGATGGCCGCCGTCATGCGCTGAAACGCGCGTACCGCGAGGTCGAGCTCGTCCCACTCGCCCTCCTGCGCCGCCAGAAGGAACTGCATCAGGTTCGCGCCCACGGAGAAATTGTCGCCATCGTTCGCGATCACGAAAGCCGCGAAGTTCCGCACCGCGTCGCCATCCGCGCGCAGAGTCTCGGACACCAGCCGGACGATGTCCTCCCCAATCGCGTTCTTCTTCGAGTGCAGTTCCAGGCACGCTACGCCATCGCCCAGATCGACCAGCGATGCGCCCGCGTTCCCGCGCACCACGCCGTTCGACGCGCGGAAGCTCGCCACCCGCGCCACGCCCTCCGCCACCGGAATCTCGAGCCACGTGCCGGTCACGGGATCGAAGCATTCGCGGCCGTTGGCGCGGTACCACGCCTCGCCGCCCGCTTCGAGCAGCCGCCCGACAACCGGACTCGCGGCCTGCATACGCTCCGCGGTTTGGCGCACCCCCGCGGCGTCCCATAGCTCGAACGGCCCCATCTCCCAGTTGAACCCTGCCCGCATGGCGCGATCAATACTAGAAACGCTATCGGCGATCTCCGGTAACCGGTCCGCCGAGTAGTTCCAAAGCGCCTCCATCAGCCGCCAGTGGAAGCGCGCGCCCTTGTCCTTGCGCGTGTCGCCTTGAAGCAGCAGCCGGATCCGCTCCGCCAGCACCTCGGCGTTCTTCGCCATTTCGAGCGACGGCAGATTGGGCTTCGACGCCGGCCGGTATTCGAGCGTCTTCCAGGCGAGCACGAGGCGGGCATCCCCCTCCTTGCGGTAGAAGCCCTGCCCGGCTTTATCGCCGATCCAGCGCCGCTCGAGCATGGTCTGAATGAAGGGCGGCATCGTCAACTGCCGCTCGGGAAAATTCGACGCCACGTGCGCCATCACGTCCAGCCCCACCAAATCGGCCAGGCGGAACGTTCCCGTGCGCGGCCAGCCGATGGCCGTGCCCGTCAGCGCGTCCACTTCCTCGATGCTGAGGTCTTCCTCCTGCATCAGCCGCACCGATTCGAGCATGGTGAAAAGGCCGATGCGGTTGGCGATGAAGTTCGGCGTGTCGCGAGCGAACACCACTTCTTTGCCCAGCCGCAGATCCGTGAACGCCGAGACGGCTTCGACCGCCGCCGGGTCGGTCTCCGGCGTGGCGATGATTTCGACCAGCCGCATGTAGCGCGGCGGGTTGAAGAAGTGCGTGCCAAAGAAGCGACGGCGAACCTCGGGCGGCATCCCGGCGGCGATTGACGCGATCGGAATGCCGCTGGTGTTGGTCGAGAGAATGGCGTCCGGCTTCAGATGCGGGATGACGTTGGCGAACAGCGCCTGCTTGATGGCGAGGTTCTCCGTGACTGCCTCGATCACCCAGTCGCAATCGGCCACCAGCGCCATGTCGTCCTGAAAATTGCCGGGCACGATCCTGCGCGCCAGCGACGGATCGAACAGCGCAGCGGGCTTCGACTTCCTCAGCGCCTCGACGGCCTTTGCCGCAATCGGCGCGGCCGCCGGGATGTCCAGCAACACCACGGGCAGCCCGGCGTTCACCAGATGCGCGGCGATCCGAGACCCCATGGTGCCGGCCCCCAGCACCGCCGCCTTTTGGATGAGGGGCGCAACCTTCTGCGCGTGGCCGCTCTCGCGGCCGGGCTCCGAAACTGCGTGCGCGATCATGCTCTTTGCCTTTCCCGCGCCAGCCCCTGCGTCAGGGTGCGCGCAAACTGCGTTGCGATCTCTTCGGGAGACAGCGGGCCGCCTGGCTCGTACCACATGCAGATCCAGTTCAGCGCTCCGGCGATCGAGAACGCGGCTAGCTTGGGATCGCACGGCGCGATCGAACCGTCGTCGATGCCTTCCTGCACGAACGAGCGGAGCCGGCGATCGATCTTCCTCTTGCTGGCGCGGATCTCGGCGCGGGCGTCGCCCGACAAATCGCCTTCATCCAGGCGCATCACGCAGCGGCCGAAGTTCACCGTCATGACGTTCGCATAAGAAGAGATGAAGGCGGCGACCTTCTCGATTCCGGTTCCGCAGTGAGCCGCGATCTGGTCGAGCGTCTCGCCGATGAGGGCGGTCCCCAGCCGGTAGCACTCCACCAGGATCTGTTCTTTGCTGCGGAAGTAGTGGTAGATCGCGGGCTTGGTGATGCTCAGACGCTGGGCCACGTCGTTCAGCGAGGTGCGGCCGTAGCTCTTCTCGAGGAACAGCTGCGCGGCAGTCGCAAGAATGACCTCGCGCTTCGTCTCCGGATCGCGGCTGCGTCTCGCAAAGACTGTTTTCGGCATACCCAGCGCCGTCACCAGTTGACAGAATTCCTAACTATTGTTAATCTTACCCACGGGTAAGGAAAACCGCAAGCGGGCCGCCTGGGCCAGTCCGTTCTGGCGATGGCCCACGCGGCTTCGAGGGTGCGCGGCATGATCGAAGAACTTCCGCTCGACCGGTTCTACCGCTGGGAGCGCGAACGGGCCGGGCGCACCTTCCTGACCCAACCTTTCGACGGCGGCAAGCTGCGCGAATGGACCTGGGCGCAGGCCGCCTACGACGTTCGCCGCATCGCGGGCTACCTGAAGGCGCAGGGCTGGGAGCCGGGGTCGCGCGTCGCGATCCTCTCGCGCAACTGCGCCTGGTGGATGATGGCCGATCTCGCCATCTGGATGGCCGGCCACGTGACCGTCCCGGTCTACCCTTCCCTGCGCGCCCAGACGATCCGGCAGATCCTGGAGCACAGCGACGCGAAGCTCTGCTTCGTGGGCCCGACCGACGAGCCGGAGGCCGCGATTGCCGGGATGCCGCCGGGCGTGCCGGCGATCCGCATCGCGGACTGGGACGCGCTGGTCGCTGGGAATTCTCCGATCAAGGGCGACCCCGCGCGCGGCGGCGACGAGCTCGCGACTATCTTCTACACCTCCGGCACCACCGGTGTGCCCAAGGGCGTCATGCACCGGTTCTCGGCCCTCACATTCTGCGCCGAAATTCTCGGCGAGAGACTGTCGCTGGCGGGCGAGGAGCGTATCCTCTCTTATCTGCCGCTAGCCCACATATTCGAGCGAACGGGCGACGCGATACCGGCGGTGCTCGGGGGATGGCACGTGTTCTTCACCGAGGGGCCCGACACGTTCATCGCCGACTTGCAGCGCGCCCGGCCGACGCTGTTCCTCTCGGTGCCGCGCCTGCTGTTGAAGTTCCAGCAGGGCGTGTTCGGGAAGATACCCAGGCGCACGCTGGACCGGCTGCTGCGCATTCCGCTGGTTGGTCGCATCGTCGGGAACAAAGTTCTGCGCGGACTCGGGCTGAACAAGACACGCTTTGCCGCCTGTGGCTCGGCGCCGCTGTCGCTCGACGTCCTCACCTGGTATCGCAAGCTGGGGCTGAACCTGATCGAGGGTTACGGGCTGACCGAGGCCCTGATCACGCACCTCACCAAGCCGGCCAAGGTGCGCCTGGGCACGGTCGGCAGCGCGCTCGCGGGCGTCGAAGACCGGCGCGCGGCGAACGGCGAGTTGCAGATCAAGAGCCCGATGAACATGATGGGCTACTACAAGGACGCGCGCGGCACCGAGGAGGCGTTCACGGCCGACGGCTTCCTGCGCACCGGCGACTTGGCGGAGATCGAGGCGGACGGAGTGGTTCGAATCGTCGGCCGCATCAAAGAGCAGTTCAAGACCAGCAAGGGGAAGTACGTGGCGCCGGCCCCGATCGAGATGAAGCTGGCGGCGCATCCCGACGTCGAATCCTGCTGCCTGATGGGCTCGGGTATGGCGAGCCCGTTCGCGGTCGTGGTGCTGTCGGCGGAGGCGCGCGAGCGTCCGCGGCCCGCCGTAGCGGAGGCGCTGGCGCAACTTTTGGATTCGGTGAACGCGCAGCTCGAGCACCACGAGCGCCTCGCGTTCCTCGTGGTTGGCGAGGAGCCCTGGACTATCGGCAACGGCCTGCTGACACCCACGCTCAAGCTCAAGCGAGGGTCGCTCGAGCAGCGGTACCTGGCGCGCGTCGAGGCGTGGAAGAGGGACGGTGAGCGGGTGCTGTGGGAGGCCGAGCAGGTGGCGTCGTAGGGTTTCGGCAACTGAATTGCTCTTGCAAGAGTGGGGGGCAAAGCATGCGGAACCTAAGACAAACTCTTCGCGCAGCGTTGGTGGTCCTGTCGCTCGCGACGCCGGTAATGTTTACAGGGTGCGGAGGGGGTGTGGGCGTGAGCTACCGCGTCCACGACCCTTACTACAGGGACTACCACACCTGGGACGCCCACGAGAGGGGCTACTACGTGCAGTGGGCGCACGAGAACCACCGCGATGAACATCGGGACTTCCGCAAGCTCAACCACCACGATCAGAAGGAGTACTGGGAATGGCGTCACCATCACGAGGACAAGCACTGATCGTCGCGCTGGCTGCCGCCCTCGCACTGGGCGGCTGCTCGCGCGAAGACGCTCGCAAGAACGAGCGCGAATTGGGGAAGGCGGCCTACAAGGCGAAACAGGAATCCGAGGCGGCGGCCGCACGGGCAGACCGCGAGTTGCATCAGGCGAGCCGAGAGGCGCGCCAGGGCTATAACGACGCCAAGCGTGAGGATCGGAAGAGAGACCAGCCTTCACGTTAGCCCGACTTTCGCAGTTGGGGGCCCGAGCGACACCTAAGCCATTAAGAATCAGTGCAGGCGATCAAAAGGTCTTCACCACAAACCCGGGCTATCGACCAGCCTCGGCGACCGCTCGGAGGGCGGGTTCCGCGGTGATCCGCGGAGGTGGTTGCGCGGGCAGCTCGAGCTTGAGCTTGTCGAGGACCAACTGGGCATCTCTCTCCGGCTGCGTGTAGCGGGGGAGAATCAGCCAGCGTCCGTCGACGGTGGGAATGTACACGTCGATCATCTGAATGTTCGCCAGCGCGCCCATCACGGCCGCTGGCGTCAGCCCCGGCGCGTGAATCATGAGCCGGTTCTTCAACGTCACTTGAAGACAGTAGGCCAGGAAGGCGACCAAGATGTGAGCGTCGGCGCGATGCTCCAGTTGATGCCGGATGGGCCGAATCCCGAGCTCGCTTTTCAGGCTTCGAAAAACGGATTCGATCTGGGTCAGTTGCACGTAGCGCGACCACAACACCGTGGGGTCGCCGCCGGCCAGGTTGGAGCGCAGTAAGTAGTGTCCGTCGCGCAACTCCGCCTCTTTGAGCTTGACCTTGTCCACGTGGAATCGAAAGGTCTCCCGCGTCACCGGCTGCCGGGACTCCGGCAGTTGGATCTTCACGAAGCCGAAGGCGCGGCCCGCCTCGGTCTTGGCGGCGCCGATCCGCAGCAACAACTGATCGCGCGCCGGCAGGCTGCGCCGCATGGCGCGAAGTTTTCGCAGCAGCCGCGCCAGCCTCTTGCGCCGCATGGCGACCTCTTTGGCCTGGCGGCCCTCGCTCTTGGCCAGCACGTAAAGCTCGCCGTCCTGCTCGAACAGTTTCACCTCGACCGAGTCGCGAACCTTCTGCCAGGGCAAATCCAGCCACTTCTTCTCGTGCTGCTTGATCTTGCTCTTGGACGTTCCCACCAGGTAGTAGACCGTGCGCGCCGGGTCGCGCATCTCGGCCAGAATCGCCTCGGTCGGGATGCCCCGGTCCATGACCCACATCCGCTTCGCCTTCCCGTAGGTCTTCTCGATTTTGTCGAGGAACCCTCGCAGTGTGGTGCAGTCGGTGGTGTTGCCGTCCATCACTTCGTAGGCCAGTGGGAAGCCGTCGGTGGTCACCACCAGCGCCACCACTACCTGCAAGCAATCCGGCCGGCCGTCGCGGCTGTAGCCGCGCTTAGCCTTGGGGTTCTCTTCCATGGCGCCTTCGAAATACGTGCTCGTCAAATCGTAGAGCAGCACTTCGAAGTCGGCTTGAAACAGGTCCGCCCACTTTTGTCTCAACCACACGAACAGATCCTGCTTGTGCTCCAGCACCCGGTCCAGACAACGATACAGCCGGTCCTTTTCGGCGGCCGCATAGTCGACGTTCAGTAACTCGTCCATGGCGGTGGAAAGAAACCACTGCCGATGCACACGCCACTCGCTGGCCGGATCGAGCAGATGGTTCACCACCAGCAGTTCCAGCACCTTCTCCCATCTCACGGCCTCGCGGCCGTCCGGCAAGCGCCGCTGCCAAAACTCGTCGAGTCCCAGTTGACGCCAGATTTCGCAAGCCAGCCAGCAGTTGCCGAACAGGCGCGGCCGCCGCAGTTCCAGTCCGCTCAGCCTCACCTGCAGGCTGTCGACGGCATCTTCGGGAATCTCGCGATCGTCGGGGAACAGGCTGAGGTTGCGAGAACGCTGCTGCTGCTCGTCGAAGACCTCGAGGGTCTTGCGCCAGGCGGCTTGCTGAGAGTCGTTCACTTCACCCAGGTAGAGGACCGTGCGTTGCGCCGTCTTGCCCGAAGACAGTCGCCGGTTTTCCACCACGCTAAAGTAGCGGTGATCCTTGCCGTCCTTCCTGCGGTTGGTGCGGCGCAAGAACATGGAAGCAGCAGAATGCCAGAAAAAGGTCCGAAGTGGAAGAGGGTAGGTCTTCACCACAGCGGTTTTGAGATTCTCGGATTGCAGGCAAAAGGCTTAGGGCCGGCTGAACCGGAAAAACGGGCCTGAACTGCGAAAGTCGGGTTAGCGGGGCGGACCCCCTGGTCCGCTCGGGTCCCCCTGGACCCGCATTCTCGCAGATGAACCAGGCTGATCGGTACGACGACCAGGCCGACGAGGGCGTCGGCCGCAGACGAGGGGGTCGGCCCCACGGTCTAGCGCTTGGACAGCACGGCTTTCTCGTACTGTCGGATTTCGTCGAACCAGGCCATGCCCGTGGGCACGCCCTTATGCGCGCAGTAGGCGTCCCAGACGGCCGCCCACGGCAGCGTCTTCAGCTCTTCCATCAGGGCCAGGCGCTTGGTGTAGTCCATGTCGAGCTCGGCCTTCTTCAACTCGCCGGCCGGCTCGAGCAGCGCGATGAGCAGGGCCTTGAGCATGTTGCGCGTGCCGATCACCCACGCCGCCACGCGATTGATGCTGGCGTCGAAGAAATCGAGGCCGATGTGGACCCGGTCGATCTTGCCGCTGCGAATCACCTCTTTGGCGATGGCCTCGAGCTCGTTATCGAGGATGACGACGTGATCGCTGTCCCAGCGAACCGGACGGCTGACGTGCAACAGGAGCCCCGGACAGAACAAGAGCACCGATGAGATCTTCTCGGAGATCATCTCGGTGGGATGGAAGTGGCCGGCGTCCAGACACAGCAGGGTCTGGCGCGACACCGCGTAGCCCAGATAGAACTCGTGTGAACCTACCGTGTAGCTTTCGACGCCCAAGCCGAAGAGCTTCGATTCCACGGCATCGAGATGCACGGCCGGGTCGAGGCGTTCGGCGAAGATGCGGTCCAGCGACTGCGCCATGCGCTCGCGGGGGGCGGTCCGATCGACCGGCGTATCCTTATATCCATCGGGCATCCAGAAGTTGGTGACGGTCGCGGTGCCGAGCTGCCGGCCCATCTCCGCGCCGATTTTGCGGCAGCGAATGCCGTGCTCGATCCAGAAATCGCGGATCGATTTGTCGGGGTGGGCGAGCGTGAAACCGTCGGCGGCCTTGGCGTGCGAGAAGTAGGTCGGGTTGAAGTCCAGGCTCAGGTGGTTGGCCTTGGCCCAGTCGATCCAGCTCTGGAAATGCGCGGGCTCGATCTGATCGCGGTCCACGAACTTGCCGCCGTGATCGAGGTAGCAGGCGTGCAGGTTGAGGCGGTGGTGGCCGGGGATGACGCTGAGCGCCTTCTCGATATCGCCGCGCAGTTCGGCGATGGTGCGCGCCTTGCCGGGGTAGTTGCCGGTGGCCTGTATGCCGCCGCCGGTGAGCTCGGCACCCGCGGTCTCGAATCCGCCCACGTCGTCGCCCTGCCAGCAGTGCATGGAGACGGGAATGCCTTCCAGGCGCCGCATGGCGGCCTCGGTGTCCACGCCGATGGCGGCGTATTGCTGTTTGGCGATCTGATATGCCGAGTCGATGTTGTTGTCAGTCATGGTTCCCTCTCTACGCTAACAGCACCTGCACTGCGTTGGCTTCGAGCATCTGCTTGTGGCGCGGCTCGAGCGCCGCGTCCGATACGACTACATCCGCCATGTCCAGCGGCGCGAGCGGAATCATCGCGGCGCGGCCGAACTTGGTGTGGTCGGTCACGACGATCACTTTGCGCGACACTTCGATCATCCTGCGTTCCGGGCCTACGACGAGCGTGTTGTTGTTGCTGAAGCCCGCCTCGCTCACACCGCCGATGCCCATGATGAGAACGTCCGCGCTCACGGCGCTGAGCATCTGCTCGCACAGCGGGCCCACCATGACGCGAAGCCGCGGATAGAGGTAGCCGCCCGTCAGCGTCACTTCGATCTGGCGCGCGTCGGCCAGGATGTCGGCGATGGGCAGCGAGTTAGTCATCACGTGCAGCGACCGGTTGGAGAGCTCGCGGGCCACCAGGGCCACGGTCGAGCCGCCGTCGAGCAGCACCGTCTGGCCGTCTTCGACCAGGCCCGCGGCCACGGCTGCGATGCGCTGCTTCTCGTCGCCCATGCGGGAGCTCTGCCAGGCGAAATCCAGAAGGTGGGTGGCCGAGGCCTGCGCGGCCATCGCTCCGCCGTAAACGCGCTTGAGAACGCCCTCCGCTTCGAGCGATGCCAGGTCGCGACGGACGCTCGATTCCGATGCCTCCAGCTCGCGCGTGAGCGTTTCCAGGTCAACGAACTCCTGCGACTCGATCATCTGCCGGATGCGGAGTTGTCGAATGGCCGCGTTCATTTTCGTTGTGCCAGTGCCGCCATGACCGCGTCGGTGACGCCTTTGACGATCGCCTCTACGTCTTCGCCGCTGGCCGTTCCATTGAGGGCCGCGCAGGAACTGGGCGCCATCGCGATCGCACCAGGCATGTCGGGCATGTCGCAGAGCTGGCACTCTTTCATGTCGTGGCGGGCGTCGGGCAGGCCGAGGCGCTTCTTCAGATCGAGCAGGGCGGAGGCCTTTTCGGGGGGAATGTACGAGATGGGCGCGCCCAACTGCGTGGCCAGCATCAGCGTCCAGCAGTAAGTGTCCAGCACTTCCGCATACCACTCGGCATGGGTCACGGTGTCCGCCCAACAGATGATACCGTGATTCGCCAGCAGGACGGTGTTGTGCTTCTTGACGAAGGGCAGAACCGTCTCGGCGAATTTCTGTGTGCCAGGCGTTTCATACGGCGCCAGCGCCACCTGGCCGATGAACACCTCACATTCGGGAATCACGCAGGTGGGCGGGACGCGGTCCGTGATGGCGTATGCCGTGGCGTGCGGAGGATGGCAGTGCACCGCCGCCTTCGCTTCGGGCACCGCCTTATAGATTTCGAGGTGCAGCAGGATTTCGCTGGTGCGCGCCTTCGGCCCAAGCAACTGGTTGCCGTTCATGTCCACCAGACAGAGGTCTTCGGGGCGGAGGTCGGCCTTGCTGATCAGCGTGGGCGTGCAGATGACGGCGTCCGGACCGAGGCGGTAGGAGATATTGCCACCGTTGCCATCGACGTACATGCGCTGCCAGAGCTTGCGGCCGACGTTGACGATCTCGGCCTTCACGGCTTCGGCCTCGGGGGAGTGGAACAGGCGCTCGAGTTCGGAGGAGGTGGCGGGGGAAGTGGCGGGATGAGCTGCGGCGGCGGGCTTCTCGGCTTTGCGCAATACGAGGCCGCTGCGCTGGATGAAGTCGCGCGCCGAGGGCGTGAGGATGCCTCGGCTGCAGATCAGCAGTTCCGTCGCGCCTTGCTTGGCGGCCGTTTCGACGTCGCGTAGCGCGACCACTTGTAGTCCCGTCAAATCGATGCTCTTCATTTCTTCTTCCTGTCCTCGGGCCGGAAGTCAACGGACTCCACGATGACCGCGCAGCAGGCGTCCACCGCTGCGTGGCCGGGCCACCACGGATTCGCCGCCTCGCGGCCTTCGACGAACGCCACCATCTGGCCCTCGGCCGCGCCTAACGGGTCGGCCGCCACCAGCGGGGTGCCTCCGCCCAGCCCGTTCGCAGCCGCCAGGTTCGCGGCGGTCACTGGTTCTACGATTACGAGGCGCATTCCGCGGAACGAGTCTCCGGCGATGTTCAACACCACGCGTCCGCGCACCATTCCGAGCCTCATACGGCGCTCCCGTCGACGATGGCCGCTACGGTCAGGCGCGCCGGCGTCGTGTTGCCGAGTTTGCGGCGGGCGACGTCGCCGTCGGTTGAAACCACAACGGTCGCGCCGCGGGCGGCGCCCATCCAGTCGAGGATCACCAGCGGCTCGCCGGTTGAGGAGCCGTCCGCGTCCAGGCGTTGGCCGATGAGGAAGCGGCAGCCTTGGAGGGTCTCGTGCTTGGCCGTGCCTACCAGCGATCCGTCGATGCGTGCGAGGAACATATGTCTCAGTCCGCTTGCTTATGCGCGCGGTTCGGTGCCGGGTGGTCCGCTTGCTTATGCGCGCGGTTCGGTGCCGGGCGGTCCGCTTGCTTACGCGCGCGGTTCGGTGCCGGGCGGTCCGCTTGCTTACGCGCGCGGTTCGGTGCCGGGCGGTCCGCTTGCTTACGCGCGCGGTTCGGTGCTGTTGGGGTGGCGCTACACAATGCGGAGACCTCCGCCGATTACGATCTGCCTTTCCCTGGTGAACGTCAGCGGGGTGGTGATGCCTTCGCCGGTCGGCGTGGCGATGCTGAAGCTCAGGTAGCCGGGGCCGCCGAGGCCGAGCGCCGCGCCGCAGGGCGCGTTCTGCACGAACAGGGTCGTGTTCATGGCGCGGGCCATCTTGGTTACGTTGTCAATGTTGCGCGAGTGGATGATGGCGGTGTGTCGATAGCCGTGCTCGGCTTGAAGCGCCGCCGCGATGGCGGCCTCGAAATCGGGAACGCGCACGATCGGGAGGAACGGCATCATCTGCTCTTCCTGGACGAAGGGGTGGTCGGCCTTGGTTTCGCCGAACAGGAGCGGGGTTGCGGCTGGAACCCGCACGCCGGCTGCCGCCGCGAGAACCGACACATCCTTGCCTACGATCTCCTTGGCTGGGTGGCCGCCGCGGAATGCGGCGGCGGTGAGGCGCTCGATGGCGGCGGCGTCGAGTTCGAAGGCTCCGGCGCGACGCATGGCCGCCAGGAAGGCGTCGGCCACCTTCGCCACTACGAAGACTTCTTTCTCGCCGATGCAGAGCAGGTTGTTGTCGAAGGCCGCGCCTTCGATGGTGTCGCGGGCGGCTTTGTCGAGGTCGGCTGTTTCGTCCACTACGACTGGCGGATTGCCGGGGCCGGCCGCGATCACGCGCTTGCCCGATTTCGCGGCAGCCTTCACCACCGCCGGTCCGCCGGTGACGCACAGCAGGTTCACGCCGGGGTGGCGGAAGATTTCTTCCGCGGACCGGATGCTGGGCTGGCGAACGGTGGTGATGACGTTCTCGATGCCGACCGCTTGTTTGATCTCGTGGTTGAAGACTTGCAGAGCGTAGGCGGCCACTCCGGCGCCGGCGGGATGCGGGCTGAAGACCGCTGTGTTGCCGCCGGCCAGAACGTTGATGGCGTTGCTGGCCATGGTGGGAGCGGAATGCGTGGCCGGCAGCACCATGCCGATCACGCCGAAGGGTGCGTGCTCGATGACGCAGAGACCGGACGCATCGCTGCGAGCTCCGCTCTCGATCGCTTCGACGCCCAGAACGTACTTTACGGCTTTGAGCTTCTCGATTTTGTGATCGAGGCGGCCCAGACCGGTTTCGTCCAGCTCCA
Source organism: Bryobacterales bacterium (assembly GCA_963841635.1). GTDB lineage: Bacteria > Acidobacteriota > Terriglobia > Bryobacterales > Bryobacteraceae > DASWZN01. The sequence goes on along the minus strand of CAWJDO010000002.1, from coordinate 2,099,045 downwards.
TGCGCGCCAGTTGGTGGGAGCGCTGCTCGCAGACCTGGCGGATGATGGCGATCATGCGGCCGCGGTCTTCGAGGCTCATCGCCGCCACGCGCTTCTGCGCTTCCGAGGCCGCTCGGACGGCCTCGTCAACGGTTTCGAAGACGCCGTCGCCGACGGAGATGCGCGGCGGGGCATTGGTTGATTGTGGGGCGGGCTGGGGGGCGGGTGGGGCCGGCTCCTGGGCCGCCTGAGGGACCACTCTCAACCGCTCGATGACGGCTTTGGCGATGTCCGCGATCACCTCTTCCCGGTTGAGCATTTACGGTTTCTCCAGCGCGGCGCCGTTCACCTCGACCGAGTCCACGATGCCGATGATGACCGCGTCAACGGGCGCATCCTTCGTAGTGGGCGTCAGACGCGCCGAACTGCCCTGCGTGAAGAGCACGCACTCGCCGAGGCCCGCGCCCACGGTGTCCACGGCCACCACGGAGCTGCCCGAGGCGGCCAGCTTGCCCTCGCGGTTGACGTAGGGCTGAATGAGCAGGAGCTTCATCCCTTGAAACTTGGGATCCTTCTGCGTGGCGACGACGCTGCCGATTACTTTTGCCAGAAACATGGCGTTGCCCCGCCCTATTTCGGCAGCACCGTTGCGAGGTTGTCGTGCGGACGCGGGATGATGTGGACGCTCTTCACTTCGCCCACCAGGCGCGCCGCCGCGGCTCCGGCATCGACGGCCGCGCGCACCGCGCCGACGTCGCCGGTGACGAACACGGTGCCAGTCCGCTGCCGATCTTTCTCCAGCCCGCGTATTGCACGGGGGCTGCTTTGAGCATGGCATCGGTGGCTTGCACCAACGCCACCAGGCCCTTGGTCTCGATCATTCCGATTGCTGCATTCGCTGCGTTCGCCATGGTTTTCTCCTACTTCTTCAACATCGCCTCGATCAAGCCTTCATGCGGCCGCGCGATGACGTGCGCCGACACCAGTTCGCCCACCGCTTTGGCCGCGGCCGCTCCGGCATCGACTGCCGCGCGCACGCTGCCGACGTCGCCTTGCACCACGGCGGTCACGTAGCCGCCGCCGATCTGGATGGTTTGCAGGAGCTCGACGCTGGCCGCTTTGCACATGGCGTCGCAGGCCTCGACCAGGCCCACGAGGCCTTTGGTTTCGATCAGTCCTATGGCTTTGTTCATTGCTTTATTCCTTCTTCTTCGCGGGCTGCTGCACAAACGACGGCAGCTCGTCGTGCGGACGCGCGATCACTTGCACGCTATTCACCTTTCCCACCTGGGCGGCGGCGGCGGCGCCGACATCGGTGGCCGCTTTGACTGCTGCCACGTCGCCTTCGACGAACGCGGTCACGAGACCGGAGCCGACGGTCTCCCATCCCGCAAAAGTCACATCCGCCGCTTTCAACATTGCGTCGGCGGCTTCAAACAGGGCCACGAGCCCTGTCGTTTCGATCATTCCCAGCGCTTGCTTCATCGTTTCCTTTCTCCTACTTTGTCAGTTCGATTTCTTTCGCCAGATGCAGACCGCAGGCGTTGGCCTCGTCCGTATCCATGTGTACATTCAACTTGGAGCGGTCGTCCACGCGGACGTGGACGCGATTGAAGGTGATGCCGGCGTCGCCGCCGACCCGCAATTTCATGAGGTCTCCCTGCTTGACGCCGAAGTGGGCGGCCTCGTCAGGATTCATGTGGACGTGGATGGCGGCCCGGATGACGCCTTCGTTCAGCTCGACGACGCCGCGCGGTCCCATGATGTATGCGCCGGGCGTGCCGGTGATGTCGCCGGAGAGCCTTATCGGAATGTCGAGGCCGAGGCTGATGGCGTCGGTGAAGGCAAGTTCGACCTGCGACCGGCTGCGCAGGGGTCCGAGGACACGCAGGTTCGAGATCAGGCGGCTGCGTGGGCCGACGAGCGTCACGGTTTCCTTCGCCGCGAAATTCCCTTCCTGGAAGAGCGGGCGATCGACCGTCAGCTCGTAGCCAGGGCCGAACAGGGCCTCGAGGTCCGCGCGGCTGACGTGCATGTGGCGGGCCGAGGCGTGGACGGTCAGGGTGGGAGCGACTTTGGTGTTGGTGCGAGCGAAGTACTCGAGCGTGATCTGGCGGACCAGGGTTTCGACTTCGCTGCGGAGGGGCGCGGCGCTCATGATTGCACCAGTTCGGCCGTGGCGCGGGCCACGATGCGTTCTTCGTCGGCGGGGAGCACCATCACCGTGGTGCGGGAGGCGGCGGTCGAGACGGTGCCTTCGCCGCGGACGGACTCATTTCGGCTCTTGTCGAGTTCGATGCCGAGTTCGGCGAGGCCCGCGCAGACAGCTTCGCGGATGGCGGCGCTGTTTTCTCCGATGCCGCCGGAGAATGTGAGCACGTCGGCGCCGCCCAAGTCCACCAGAAAGGCGCCCAGGTAGTGGCGGACGGATCTTACGAAGACGTCGATGGCCAGTTGGGCGCGGGGGTCGCCGGCGGCTGCTGCCGTTGCCAGATCGCGGACGTCGCCGCTTGTTCCGCTGATGCCGGCCAGTCCCGACTCGTTGGCGAGGAGGCGCGCCATTTCGTCCACGCCGAGTTCGAGGCGCTTCATGACGTACAGAACAGCGAAGGCGTCGATGTCGCCGGTGCGGTTGTTCTGCGGAAGTCCCGATTGGGGGGACATGCCGAAGCTGGTATCCACCGCGACTCCGCCGCGAATGGCCGCGACGCTGGAGCTTCCGCCGAGGTGGCAGGAAATGTGGCGCAGGCCGGGGCGGCCCAGGAGTTGCTGGACGCGCTCGCTGGCGGCGCGGTGGCTGGCTCCGTGGAAGCCGTAGCGGCGCACGCCCAACTCTTCGCGCCAGCGCCAGGGCACGGCATAGGTGGTGGCGGCTTGGTCCATGGAGTCGAAGAAGGCGGTCTCGAAGAGCACCACCAGCGGCAGGTTGGGCAGGGCTTTTCGGAAGGCGCGGATGGCGGCGATGTACGGGGGGTTGTGGGCGGGGGCGTGGAAGGAGAATTCTTCCATGGCCCGCAGGACGCGGTCGTCCACCAGATGCGCGCCGCTCAGGGGGCCGGCGTGGACGGCTTTGAAGCCGACCGCGCCGAGGGTCGATGGGTCGCCGATTTCGGCCAGGCAGCGGCAGATGGCGGAGTCGTAGTCGGGGCAGGCGCCGCCGGGCTGGCCGATGCGCTCGACGCGGCCTTCGGCGATGGCGTGCTCCTGAGGCATGTCGAGGAGGCGGTACTTGAAGGAAGTGCTACCGATGTTGGCGACGAGGAGCCTCATGGTCTGACTGGTAATGACAGTTTACGTTCTAAGTCGGTCAAAGTCAATCACAATGGCGGCGGATGAAAGCTTCGCGAAATCGCCGGGCACTGGAAGGAATGACCAAACGAACCCATAAACATTTTAGTTTCAACAGCCTAGTCAAAAACTAACCCATGCTTGCATCTTGCTAGGCCTGCGGGTCTGGAGACCCGCTGCAGGACTGGAGTCCTGCCCCACGGCTTCTCTATTGTCACAGGGGGGTGGCGGACGGGCGGGCTAGGATTCTGGAAGCGCTGGATGGGGTTGGAGATAGAGTTCGGGGTTCGGTGTGATCAGCGATCGATCTGGGCAAGGGCCGCGTCGAGGGCCGGTAGGAGGGCAGGCAGATCTTCGCTGACGGTGGTCCAGACGACATCGAGATCCACGTCGAAGTAGGCGTGGTTGAGGCGGTTCCGCATGGCGACGATTTTCGCGAAGGGGATGGCGGAAAAATGAAGGCGAACCTCCGGGCTGATCTTTGAAGCTGCCTCGCCCAGGATCTCAAGGCATCGGGTGAGCGCCATGGACAAGACCTGGTTGCTGGAGAGATCGGCCCTCTCGTGTCCGGCTGCCATCTGGATGGCCGCCGCCGTGGCCTCGCGCATGTGGCGCAGGCGGATGGCGTCAAAGCTCGGCATAGATTACCGACGCGGTTCGGACCACTTCGTCGCGGAAATGGCGGCTGAGATCCATGGGTGTCCGCAGGTCGACTCTGCGTCCGCCGAGAAGGCAGCTCAGCTCCTCCGCCATGTCACCGAGACGAAAGAAACCGACGCGCTCTCCTGGCCGGAACTCAACCAGGACGTCGATGTCGCTGGCGTCCGAGAACCGATCGGTGAGCACGGAGCCGAAGAACGCCAGCTTGCGGACGCCGTTGCGGCGGCAGAGGTCGGCGATCTCAAGCTTCGGGATTTCGATCTGCGCGAGCGTCATACCTTCTCAATTATGGCTCAGCCCGGGTGCGGCGCAAATCGCAGGCCGTGCGACTCTCCAGAGGGCAAACCTTGGGACAGGCACGAGGTTTCGCAACGGCGGCGAAATTCGAGCCAGTCCCCGGTTTGCGGATCATCCGATTCCCGACCACCTCAGATCCAGTCGCGGAAGAGTTCTTTCGAGGGGGCGGGGATGGTGCCGCTGGCCACGAGCATTCCTTCGGCGGCGGCTACCTTGCGGCCGGCTTCGACGGCGGCCTCTACGCTGGAGACGTCTCCGGTCATGACTACGAATCCTTTGCCTCCGAGGGCCATCGCGAGGTGGATGCGCAGGAGGGTCACGTTGGCGGTCTTGACGGCGGTGTCGGCGACTTCGATGATGCTGGCGGCGGAGAAGGTCTCTATTATGCCCAGGGCGCGGATCTCCGAAGGCGCGATGTCTACGGCGTTGGCGATGGCTGGGAATACGGCGGGATGGAGCTGGGAGATGGCTCGCTTTTCGATCAGCGCTCCGGGGGCGAGGCGGGCGCCGGCGTCAACCGCGGCTAGCGTGGAGGCGACGTCGCCTGCCGCCGCGATCAGGTACTTGCCGGAGCAAATCGAGCGGGCCAGCAGCACTTCGACGGGCGCGGCTTTCAGCATGGCGTCGAGGGCCAGGTGGCCGATGGCGACGCTGGTGAGCTCCAGGAGTCCGATGGAGTTGAAGTCAGGCATGAGATTCGATGACCACCGATCCGTTGACGCTTGTGACGATGCCGTGGATGCTGGCGTGGATGCGCGCTCCCAGGGTTCCTTCGGCGGGCGCCGCGAGCAGATCGCCGACGCGCACGCGCTCTCCTTCGCGCACCACCGCCACTGCGGCCACGCCGGCGTGCTGGCGGAGGGGCAGGGTCACGCGCTGAGGCGGCGGCAGGCGGTCCTCCAGAGGGCCGGTGTTTTGGAAGTCGGTCAGGCCGAGCCGGGTCATGAGGCGGCGGATGGGGACGCGGCGAGAGTCGGCTAGCGGATGCGGCTGGACGTCCTCGGGCTTGCCGAGGAAGACGAGCCCGTTTTCGCGGGCCGCGGGCTTGGCCTGCACGCAGACGTTCTTGGGATCGAGATCCTCAGGGCAGGCGAACAGGGTGCAGAGGTTGCACTCGCAGCAGTAGAGGGTGCCGGCGATCATGCGGTCCTTGGGGCCGGTGAAGCCGAGGGCCTGCATGGCGCGGTGGGGCTCGATGGGATGGCCGAGCAAGTAGCGGGGGCAGAATTCGGTGCAGAAGCGGCACTGGTCGCAGGCCGATCTTCCGATTCTTTCGATGTGCTTCCACTCGCCCTTGTGGCGCGCGAGGAGCGGGTGCGTGGAGGGCAGGACGACCAGGCCTCCGGTGGTTTTGGTCACCGGGTCGGCGAGGCTGGCGGCGGGCTTGGCCATCATCACTCCGCCCACCAGCACTCCGAAATCGGGCACCGCTGGGCCGCCGGCAGCGGCGATCAGTTCGGAGAAGGGGGTGCCCACGGGGACCCTGAGGGTCACGGGCGTTTGGACCGCGCCGGCCACGGTCAGGTACTTGTGGGTGACGGGGCGATCGAGTCCGATGTTGACTAGCGTCTCGACGTTGACGACCACGGCGCCGGCATCGCGGGGGAGTCCGCCGGGGGGGATCACGCGGCCGGTGACGTCGTGGACCAGGATGAACTCGTCGCCGGCGGGGTAGGTGTCGGTCAGCGGGAAGACGCGGACGCCGGGGCCCACTTGGGCGGCCAGGGACTGGAGGATTTCGGCGTACTTTTCCTTGACGGCGACGACGCCCTCGGAGGCTCCGGTTCGTTCCATGGCGACGGCGAGGCCGCGGAGCATGGCGGCGGCGTGGTGGTGCATAAGTTCCTTGTCCTTGTGGAGGAGGGGCTCGCACTCGGCTCCGTTGACGATGACTAGGGGGACCTGGGTTTTGAGCTTGACGTTGGTGGGGAAGCCTGCGCCACCGGCGCCGACGATGCCGAGCTCTTCGATGCGGTCGGTCATTTGACGGAGTCTGACAGCGAGTATACTGGAATCGATCAAGAACAGTCAATGTCGAGCAGAAGAGGGTTGTTGGTGGATGGTGGATGGTAAGGGGGAGAGACAGAGATGGGGGAGACGGGCGTTCTGATGTGCGGCGCGATGCTGGCCTTGGGGATCGCGTCGGGGACGGAGTTTCGGGTGAACGATTTCGGCGCGCGGGGCGATGGGAAGACAGTCGATACGGGCGCGATCCAGAGGGCCATCGATGCCGCGGGGAAGGCGGGCGGGACGATCGTGTTCGCGCCTGGAACGTATCTGAGCGGGTCGCTGTTTTTGAAATCGGGGACGCGGCTGCGCGTGGATACGGGCGTCGAGATACGAGGAGTGCAGGAGCAATCCGCCTACCCGGTCCAGCCGACGCGCGTGGCGGGGATCGAGATGAACTGGCCGGCGGCGCTGATCAACGTGTACGAGCAGTCGGACGTGAAGATTTCGGGCGTCGGGGTCATCGACGGCGATGGAAAGATGTGGTGGGACGCTTACTGGAAGATGCGCGCGGAGTACGAGCCGCGAGGTTTGCGGTGGGCGTCGGACTACGACTGCCAGCGGCCCCGGCTGATACAGATCTACAAAGCGACGAACGTCGAGATCAGGGGACTGACGCTGAAGCGGTCGGGATTCTGGACCGTGCACATATGCTACTCGAGCAAGGTGACGGTGGACGGACTCACGATTCGCAACAACATCGGCGGCGTGGGGCCGAGCACGGACGGGGTTGACGTGGACTCGTCGTCGGACGTGCTGGTGGAGAATTGCGACATCGAGAACAATGACGACGCTATTGTTTTGAAGGCGGGACGGGACGCCGATGGGTTGCGGGTGAACCGGCCGACGGAGAACGTTGTCATCCACGACATCACGGTGCGCAAAGGCACGGCGGGGATCACGTTCGGCAGCGAAACTTCGGGCGGGATCCGGCATGTGGAGGCGTATCGAATTCACGTGCTGCCCGGGGTGACTTACGGGATCTTCTTCAAGTCGTCGCGCATGCGGGGCGGGACGCTGGAGGATATTTCGCTGCACGACATCGATGCGGCGGGCGTGGATGCGGCCTTTCGGGTCACGTTCAACTGGTACCCGAATTACAGCTATGCCAAGATACCGGCGGGGCTGAGCGATGTGCCGGCCTACTGGCGGGTGCTGGCCGAGCCGGTTCCGCCGGAGAAAGGTATTCCGCATCTGCGCAACGTGCGGGTTTCGAATTTCAACGTGGCGTCGGCGAAGGAGGCGTTTTCGGTGGCGGCGTATCCGCAGGCACCCTTGCTGGATGTCACGTTCAAGGACGTCGATATACGGGCGCAGAAGGCCGGTACGATCGAGGATGCCGAGAACTGGACGTTCGTCAACACGCGCATACAGGCGGCCGATGGGAGCCGGGTGACGCTGAAGGATTCCCGCGGGGTGACCGGATTGGCGGCGCACTGAGATGCCGGCGAGGCTGCCGGTGTTCCTGCTTCTGGCCTGCGCTGTGGGCGCGCAGACGCCCGCGGTCCGGTTCGAATTCGATTTGAGTTCGGGAAAAGTGGGGCGGTACGACGAGAAGATTGGGTACGGATTCGAAGAGCGCTCGGGCGATGAGGGCCCGCTTTACTTCTCGGTTCGAGTGCCGGAGGAGGGGAACTACCGGGTCAGGGTCACGCTAGGCGATCCGCGCGCCGCTTCGGTCACCACGGTCAAGGCGGAACTGCGGCGGCTGATGGTCGAGAAAGTCGAGACGGAGGCGGGCAAGTCTGAAACGCGCACTTTTATCGTGAACGTGCGCACGCCGAGGGTGCCGAACGGCGAGGCCGTGATCCTGAAGGATCGGGAGCAGACTTTCGAGGCGTGGGCTTGGGACGACAAGCTCACCCTCGAGTTCATCGGCACGCGGCCGGCGGTCAGACGGATTGAGATCGAGAAGGCGGATTCGGTTCCCACGATCTACATCGCGGGGGATTCTACTTCGACCGATCAGCCGCGGGAGCCTTATAACAGTTGGGGCCAGATGTTGACGCGGTTCTTCAGACCGGAGATCGCGGTTGCGAACCACGGCGAATCGGGCGAGTCGCTGCGCGGGTTCATCGTGGAGAATCGGCTAGCCAAGTTGATGAGCGTGATACGGCCCGGCGACTACCTGATGGTCCAGATGGGGCACAACGATCAGAAGGAGACGGGCGCGGGGGTGGGAGCGTTCACCACTTACAAGACGCGCCTCGAGGAGTTCGTCACGCTGGCGCGCGAGCACGGGGCCTTGCCAGTTTTGGTGACGCCGGTCAGCCGGCTGACGTTCGGCGCGGATGGCACCATCACGAACAGCCTCGGCGACTTTCCGGCGGCGGTGCGGCAGGTGGCGCACGAGCAGAGCGTGGCGCTGATCGATTTGAACGCGATGAGCAAGACTCTGTACGAAGCCCTGGGGCCGGAGCGTGCGCACGTGGCGTTCGCGGGCAAAGACCATACGCATCATTCCGACTATGGGAGTTACGAATTGGCCAAGTGCGTCGTGGAGGCGATCAGGCGGGAGCGGCTTCCACTGGCTCGCTATCTGGTCGATACGGCGGCGTTCGACCCTGCACGACCGGATGCGGCGGGGGAGTTCGATGTGCCGGGGGAAGGTTACTCGTCCGCTCCCTGACGGTCGCGGCTCGGTGCTACTTACTCGGCCGGTGCTACTTACTCGGCCGGTGCCAGTGTAGTGCGTCGCAAATTGCGAGCAGTATGACTGGCAGAAGACCAGCGGTGGGACAGGCACGAATTTCGTCAAGGGCGGCGAAATTCGGAGCCAGTCCCGGGTTCGCCGCCAGTTCCGACGAGCTCACCGCACTAGCGGGCCGCCAAGTAGTTTCCGTAGCCCACGATCATTGTGGAGGCGACCAGGATGGCCAGGCTCACTCCAAGCAGGGTTCGGGTGCGGCGGCTGGTTCCTCTCCATTCGTGGAGGCCGATGCCCCAGAGGCTGCTGAAGATGATAATGGAGGCCATCTGGAGGGTCCAGCTCGAGAATTTGTAGGAGCCCATCTGGGCCTCTCCCATGGTGTAGAAGAAAAACTGCATGTACCAGGCGGTTCCGGCGAGGGCGCAGAAGAGGTAGTTGCGCACCAGAGGGGCGCCGTCTGCGGCGACATACTCGCGGCCGGTCCGGTTCTTGATGTTCAGGCCGACACACCACAGGAAATTCGTGGTGAAGCCGCCCCAGAGGATGACCACTAGCTTCGGCAGTCCCTGCCACAGGGCCGGCGTGCCGTGCGCGATCGCAAGTTTGGTGATGGGGTCGCCGGCATCGAGTCCGAAGGAGAAGCAGGCGCTCATGACGCCGGAGAAGATGGCCACCATCAGTCCCTTTTTGAAGTTGAATTCCTTGATTGACTCCTTCTTCTGCTCCGCCGACATTTCCTTCTCTTTGGACATGCCGGCGATTCCGGCGAAGGTGATGCCTACAAGGCAGACGCCGATGCCGAGCAGGATCACGAGGCCGGATTGGGTGCCCAGCACTTTGGTGGCGAACTCGCCTTTGAAGGCCGGCGGAATCAGGGTTCCGAAGGCGGCGCAGAGGCCCATCACCACCGCCATCCCGAGCGACATGCCGAGGTAGCGCATCGTCAGCCCGAAGGTCAGGCCGCCGAATCCCCACAGGACGCCGAAGAAGTAGACCCAGAAGAGCGTGTTGCCCGGAGTCTCGCGCACGGATGCGACGAGGCCGTGGGAGAGCAAGGTGGCGAAGAACAGCGGGGCGATGATCCAGCTGAAGATGCCGCCGGCCAACCAGTAGGTTTCCCAGGACCACTGTTTCACTTTGCGGTAGGGGACGTAGAAGCTCCCGGCCGCCAGACCTCCCAGCCAATGAAAGACTACGCCGAGCGCAGGATTCGGATTCATGATTGGTTCCTTATCGGAGCAGAGCGGTGGCGGTCCAGAGAATGGGCGCCTGGCCGTGGAGGTCGCCCGTGTTGCGGGGGCGGTCCAGGTAATACTGGAGGTCGTTCTTCTTGTTGGTGCCGGCGCAGACGTTGGTCACGTCGCCGTCTGCGTTGATGTACTTGACCAGACCGAGCCAGCCCTTGCGCGCGGCGGGGGCGTAGGTCTTCTGGTCGAGCCAACCCTCCTTCACGCCGGTGACCATGGCGAAGGTGAACATCCCGGTGGAGGAAGTTTCGGGCCAGGATTCGGGGTGGTCGATGAGCTGGCGCCACAGGCCGTCCTCACCCTGGAAGCGGAGGAGGGATTGCATCATGGTGCGGTAGGCCGCGAGGATGCGGGCGCGCTGCGGATGCTTGGGCGGGAGGGAGCGGAGGACTTCCGTCATTCCCGCGGCGACCCAGCCGTTGCCGCGGCCCCAGAAGAAAGGCACGTCGGGGGCGTGGTAGAACAGGCCGTTGGGCTGTTGCAGCTTGTCGAGGTACGCGACCATCTCCAGCGCGGCCCGGTCGAGGTACTTCGCGTCGGCTGTGGCGCGGTAGGCCTGAACCTGGACGGCGGAGATCATGTACATGTCGTCGATCCAGAAGCGCGTTTCGGTGGTGAGGCCTTCGGGCGTGGGCGTTTCCCACTGGCGGTCTGCGAACTCGAGGCCGAGGTCGAGGTACTTGCGCTCCTTGGACTCGATGTAGATTTCGAGGGGGACGGTTCCGAAGACCGAGAAGTCGACGTGGCGCTCGGTGGGGACTAGCGCGGACTCGGCGGGCGTCATCAGGGGTTCGAAGCGTTTCACGAGGCGCGCGGTCAGATTCTTGTCACCGGTGACGTGCGCGAAGGTCAGCCCGCCGTACCAAGCGCAGACTTCGGGGTAGACGATGGTTTTGAAGCGCAGGTGCGGGCTCGGTATGAAGCGCTCCGTGACGCGCTTTCCGATTTCCGCTGGAGCGGCGCCGGCCGGCCAGGCGGCGAACTCCTTCGGCGAAGCGGCGAGCAAGAGCGCGGGAAGGGTGAGGGCAAGCAACGCTGTTTTGGTCTTCATGTTCTTAGCTCGAGGAACCTCGAATAGGCGCGCTCCCAGGCGGCGGCGTCCGGCCGGGGTTCGAATCGCACGGGCGAGAATGAGTTGCGCACGACCTGGCGGATGGCGGCGAGGTCGGCGAGTTCGCCGGCGCCCATGGCTTGCACCAGGATGTTGCCGGCCGCGGTTGCTTCGGCGGGACCGGCGACGACGGGGCGCCCGGTGCAATCCGCTGCGAACTGGTTGAGGACGGCGTTGCGGGAGCCGCCGCCCACGATGTGGATCGTCGCGATGGTCTGGGCGGTCAGCTTTTCGAGGCTCTCCAACACCTGCCGGTAGCGCAAGGCGAGGCTCTCGAGGATGACTCGGGCGTATTCGGCGTGAGTCTGAGGCGGCTGCTGGCCAGAGCGGCGGCAATAGTCTGAGATCTGGCGGGGCATCTCGCCGGGATTGCCGAACGCGTCGGGATGGATGATGGCGGCGAAGGGACGCGCCTCGGCGGCCATGGCCGTCAGTTGATCGTAGGAATACTCGACGCCTTCGAGGGCCCAGGCGCGGCGGCACTCCTGCAGCAGCCACAGGCCGGCGATGTTCTTGAGCAAGCGAATGGTGCCGCCGACGCCGACCTCGTTGGTGCAGCCGAGCGCGAGGCATTCGTCGCTGACGGCGGGACGGTCGAGTTCGACGCCCATCAACGACCAGGTGCCGGAGCTGATGTAGCACCATCCTCCGTCTTCACCGGCGGGCACTGCGGCTACGGCCGAGGCGGTGTCGTGGCCGGCGGTGGCGTAGACGGGCGCGTGAGGGGCGTCAACCATGTTGCCGAGCAGCGTGCCCGGTTTCACCGTGGGGCACAGCAGGCGGCATGGCAGGTCCAGACGTTGGAGGAGCTCGATGGCCCAGCTCATGGTTCGCGGGTCGAAGAACTGCGTGGTGCTGGCGATGGTCATCTCGGAGCGCGCGACACCGGTGAGCCAGTAGTTGAAAAGGTCCGGCGTGTTGAGCAGACGGCTTGCGGCGGCGAGCGCAGGGGAACCGGCGAGCTTCATCGCGTAGACCTGGAACAGCGTGTTGAAGTGCATGAACTGGAGGCCGGTGTGCGCGAAGACCTCCGCTCGCGGCACGCGCTCGAAGAGCTTTTCCATCACGCCGTGCGTGCGCGAGTCGCGGTAGTGGCGGGGGCTATCGATCAGGAGGCCGTCGGCGCCGAGCAGGGCGAAATCCACGCCCCAGGTGTCTACGCCGACTCCGTCGAGTTGGAGCTTGCGCTCCGCGGCGATGGCGATGCCGTGCTGGATCTCGTGCCAGAGGCGCAGGGTGTCCCAATAGAGCGCGTCGTGAATCTGGACGGGCGTGTTGGGGAAGCGATGCAGCTCTTCGAGATCGAGCTTCCCGCCGGCGAGACGGCCGAGCATGGCGCGACCGCTCTCCGCTCCAAGATCGATAGCCAGGTAGTTGCTCATGTGCGTCAGTCCAGGTGGAACACTTCTTCGAGGCGGATGAAGCTCTCGTCAGGGCGGCGGCCTTCGAGAGCGGCGAAGAAGGACTTCATTTCATTCTGCCAGCGGGCGTTGATTTCGCGGCCGGCCATGCCATCCTGGGCCTTCTGGTAGTCGGGAGTTTCCAGATAGCCCACGAGGAGGCCGTCATCGCGCAGGAACAGAGAGTAATTGTGCCAGCCGGTTTCGCGAAGGGCTTGTAACATCTCCGGCCAGACTTCGCGGTGCCGGCGCTTGTACTCATCCAGTTGGTCCGCGTGGACCCTGGCCAGAAAGCAGACTCTTTCCATGAACTCTCCTATGTGACTCTAAACGGTTCAATGATACACGATGCCGGGCTCGGTGCCCGCGGGCCTGGCGATCAGCCGAACCGGCCCGAGCAGGCCGGAGGGCAACGGCTCGAGATTGTTCATATCCTGCGGGTCAAACCGCTTGCCGTATTTTCGAATCAGGGCGGTGTAATCCGGAGGCGGGCTTCCGGCGAGTTCGTTGATCGCGAGGTTGGCCACGATCACTTCCACGGTGTTGTCGCCCGGACGCAGAAGATGGGTTACGTCGATACGGTAGGGCGGGCGCCAGACCGAACCGGCGCGCTCGCCGTTCACATACACGACGGCCGCTTCGCGGATTGGGGACTCGAGCCAGGCGCGCGTGCCGGGTTGCTTCTGAGCCGCGGCGGTAACGGGCGTGCCCTCGCCGAAATCGAGATAGACAGTTATGCCGGGCTGCAGAAGATCGGGAGTCACGGGGACGGTCTTGCGGTAGGTGGCGCGTCCGGAATAGAACCTTGTTTCTGGATCGTCGGTCCAGGAGTGCAGGTTCGCGAGGTCCACTGGATGCGATTTGGCGAAGGCGACTTTCCAGCCGGTGCTGAGATCGACCGGAGCTGGGAGGCTCCTGCCCAAGCGGGTCTGGAGACCCACTGCAGGCGTGGACGCCTGCCCCACGAAGACCAGGATTCGGGATTCGTAGGGGGCGAGATCGAGTGCGACCGCAATGGCTCCGTCCGCTTGAACCTGAAATGGCGCGGGGGCGGTGGCGCCGGTGAAGGCATCCCACCATTCGGGCTCGAGACCACGCATGCGGAAGGTCGCCTGCGTGTGCTGGGCGACGTTGCCCGTGTTGGCCAGGAAATAGATCTCGGCAGCGCCGGTGGTGCGGTGGACGAAACCGATTTCAGGGGCTGGGGGCGAGAGCGCGACGTCAGGATTCTTGGCCTTGAGGAGTGACGCCGCGAGTGAGGCGCGGCCGGTGGCGATCAGGGTGCCTCCGGCTCGAACGAATGCATCCAGCGCCTGGTGGGTCTTGGGCGGCACGCGCTCGACGTCAGGTAGAACGATGACGGGGTAGCGGTTGACGCTGGAATCCTGGATGACCCTGTCGTCTACGAAATCGAAGTTGAACCCGGCCTGGAGGATCTGGGGGATCACGCCCGTGCGGTCGATCATCTGCTGCAAGGTCTCGCTGAGCGAGACGCGGCCTGGTGCAAACGAGGCGCGGGCGTCGCTCGATGGCAGGTACAACGCCACATCGCTGACGGGGCGTCCCTGGCGCAGGAGATAGCTGACGCGCTGAAGATAGGCGGTGAGATCGGGCATGACGATCCACCACGGGTTGTGCTCGTTGAGCGCTCCGGCAGCGTAAAAGCGCCAGCCGGGTTCGCCGGCGCTGTCGGGAGAATACGGCCATCCGTGTCCAACGATCTGGTTCACGCCCTGCAGAAACATCTGGTCGGCTTCGGCCTTCATGTCGAGAGGCGTGGCGCGGAAGGCGGGCGAGTGCAGCCAGGTCCAGGTCTCCGCGGAAACCACGGGCCGGTCGAACAGGTGCGCGGCCGAGGTGGCCCAGCGCGTGGCGGTGAATCGGTTCCAGAACGAGCCTTCGCCTTCGGGCAGGTCCACCAGCCGGTTGCTCGAGAGGGCAACGGGCGGGGTGCCGTAAGCCTCGGCGCGGAGACGCGTTCCATGCCGGGTCGCCCAATGGTTGAGCGTCGAGAGGAAACGCTCTTCGGCGAGTTCGGTCAGCGTGAGGCCCCAGTCGTCGCGGATGGCGGCGGCGTCCGGAGCTGCTTCCCCAATCAGGGCGGGCAGGTGTGGCTTGAGGTCGTAACCGCGCCGCTTCTGGAATTCGGCGAGGAAGTCGGCGGTCCAGTCGGAGCCGTAGACTTCCAGGCTGTCGCAGAAAATCGCGTAGGGCGGGTTGGGGCCGAAGGCCTTGAGCAGCGGCTCTCCGACAGCTTCGAGGTAGTGGTCGAGGGCTGCGCGATCGTAGTGATCGAGCACGTAGCCTTCGGCGCCGGCAGCGGCTCGCTTGACCATCATGCCGGTGCGGCTGGAGAAGAAGAACAGCGCCGTGCGAGGCTCGGTGGACGGAGTCACGGTGCCGTCCATCGCGATCTCTCGAGTGGGTCCGTCGCCGGACACGAAAGCGGCAATTCGTTTCTCGCCTTCTTTTTCGGGCGGCGGCGAGACCTGGCGGACGTCCGGGGGGATGGGGACCCGCTCGTAGCGCAGCCGGCCCGCAGCCAGCGCGACGGGGATTTGCGGGCCGCCATACGGCCAACCGCTACCGAGGGTCAGGTCGACTCTCAAACCCAACTCGCGGGCTTTGATGGACGTGAAGTGGAGGGCGTCCAGAAATTCCGGCGACAGAAATGGCAGGTTGTTGTCGAGCTCGAGCGGGTACACTGGCTGGATCTCGACGCCGCCGATACCGGCTTGCTTCATCGCGCGCATCTCGCGCTCGAGTTCGGGCCTGGTGACTGCCGGACCGAACCACCACCAGCGCATCATGATTCGCGCGTCGTCGGGTGGGCGCTGGAAGTGCTGCTTGAGGGAATCGAGTTCACTGGACGCCGCGAGGGTCGCGGCGACCAGCGCCAGACAAGCTGTCCTGCCTACCGTCATGCGCACTCCGCCCGTTAGGATAGTGAACCGCCAGGGGTGCGTCAAAGCGGCTTTGTTGAACGGACCGTTTAGAGAAACGGAACGGTCGGGTGTCAGCGCTTTTCGATCTTGATTTCGACGGAGGCCCGGAGTCGCGCCGACTCGTCGGACAGGTAGCGGTCCCAGTCTTCGACCGTGCGGAAATCGGGGCCCAGGGTCCAAGCGAACCCGGCGTAGGAAACGCAGGCCGCGCCGGGGGCGATTTCGGCGAGCATGAAGTAGTTGTGGTCGTCTTCCGCGGTGTCTTTGAGACAAGCCGGATCGAGCAGCACGGCCTGGCCCAGTTCCCCGCCCTCATAGACGGGCTCCCAGGTCCGCATGATGCCGCGCTCGCGATCGAGCTTCATGCGCGTGGATTTGAGCTTGCGGATGCCCACGGCGTGAAGGAGGCCGGCGGCGTCGCCGTCGATGGTGTAGCGGCTTTCGAAACGATCGAGGCTGTGACCGGCGTCGAGCGATATCCGCTTCTTCTCGGAAACGCGGGCGCCGCCGGCGGTCCAGGTCTCGTAAGTCAGCTCGAACAGCAGGCGGATCGGACCCACGGCGAACACGCGCGAGTCGCGGAAATTGGCCGAGGGATAGAGCTTGCCGCCGGTCCAGATTCCGGTGCCGCCGCAGCCGCGAGTGTTGCCGGCGGCGTAGAGGTCGGCACCTTCGCCGTGGTCGCGGTGGTAGTCGTCCATCAGGTACCAATCGTTGACCACGAGCTTGCGCACGCGCTTGGACCAGACGTCAACAGCGCTGCTGGTGAGCGGCTCCTGGGGCCAGGTTTCCAGTTCCTTGCCATACATGCGGTGCGCGATGCGGTCATTCTCCCAGGCGAAATCGTCACGGCGCTCGCGGACGAAGCGGCCGTAGGTTTTGTAGTCCGCCACACGGGCGATCTGCCTGTCGCCGGCGGTGAGCAGGAAGACGCGGGTCTGGCGGGGCGCGAAGTCGGCCTGGAACAGAAACTGCTCGAAGACGCCGTCGTCATTCGTGTCTACGGCTTGGACGAGCAGGTCCTTGTCGGAGCCCTCGGCGCGGACGTGGATCTTGCGGACGTCGTCCACCACCAGCAACGTGCGCAGGGCGGCGGCATCGAGCACGATGGTTTCGCTGGGCCGCGCGACGTCGATGGGATTGCGAACGGTGACAGTGGCGCCGGGTGCGGCAGCGAGGGCCGAGGCCAGGATGGGAAGGATGACAAACAGACGGGTACACATTTGGGACCGATTATATCCCGTCGGGCGCGCGGTATGTGTCGAGTATCTTCAGGCCCTTTGCCCGATTCACTTTCATCCAGAGCTCGTTGTAGCGGGCGTCGTCGAGCTTCTCCTTGAGCTGGAAGTTGAAACCCTTGAGGTTGCCGTAGTGGGAACGTGCCCGCTCGTATGTCGTGATGGTCAGCTGGTAGGGGCCGTTGTTGCTGACGTTCTCGATGTCGGGGTACCGCCAGGTGCGCGAGTCGTCCTTCTTGTCTGCCGTGTAGACGACCCGGTCCTCTCCGAAGCTGAGCATGCCTTGGGAGCCGCCGAAGCGGAGCAGGTGCTTGACGGGGATTTCCCATGCTGCCTTGACGCCCTTGTCGGGCAGTGTGGCGACAAACCGTTGGTCGAGGCGGTCTTTCAGGAAGGCGTATGCGTCGGCGAAGGTCTCGTTGCCGGTGAGGTCGAACCGGTACTCGCGGTCGGCGCCGAGCTTCCACTTATTGTCCTTGTAAGTGAGCACCCGTAGCGTTCTGGGCGATACCTCAAGCTGTTGAATGTCTGTGTACGTCCACTGCCAGACGTGCTTCTTGTTTCTGGCTTCTTCGAACGACACGGCCGTGCCCGTGACGGTCAGGGTTCCCTTGGAGTGGCCGTGCCGGACCTGGTAGCGAAACTCCTGCTCGCCGAACGCCGCGGGCGCCGCCGCGAGAAGAATGGTTACGAAAGCGCCAATTGCTTTTTGACTTCGAAATTCCATTTCCAGACCTCGTAGATTGCCGGGTAGACCACCAACTCCAGAATGAATGACGTGAAGATACCGCCGATCATCGGAGCGGCGATACGCCGCATCACGTCGGCGCCGGCGCCGGTGGACCACATGATCGGGATCAAGCCCATGAACATGACTGCGACCGTCATGAACTTCGGACGGATTCGCTTGACCGCCCCGTGCATGATCGCGGCCTGCAGGTCGGGCAGGCTGCGCAGCCGTCCCGCCCTTCGCGCGTCGTCGTAGGCGATATCCAGATAGAGCAGCATGAACACGCCGGTCTCTGCGTCCACGCCCAACAGGGCGATCAGGCCGACCCACACCCCGATGCTCATGTTGTATCCGAGCAGGTACAGGAACCAGACCGCCCCCACTGCCGAGAACGGGACGGCGAGAACGATAATCATCGTCTTGGCCATCGATTTCGTGTTCAGGTAAAGCAGCATCAGGACGAGGAAGAGCGTTACCGGGAGCACGACCTTCAGGCGCTCCCGAACGCGCTCCATCGCCTCGAACTGTCCGCTCCAGATAAACGAGTAACCAGGGGGTAACCTCACTCCGCGGATGGCCTCTTTGGCGTCGGCGACATAACTGCCGATGTCGCGGCCGGCCACGTCCACGTAAACGTAGCCATTCAGCATGCCGTTCTCGTCGCGCAGCATCGCCGGACCGCTTACGAACCTGACGTCGGCTAACTGTGAAAGCGGCACCTGAGCCTGTCCGTCGCCGGTCGAGACCAGCACGCGTTTCAGCGTGTTGACATCGCTGCGATATCCGCGCATGTAGCGCACGTTGACCGGGTAACGCTCGCGACCTTCCACGGTGGTGGTGACGTTCTCGCCGCCGACCGCCGACATGACCACGTCCTGTACCGCGTCGATGGTCAGGCCGTAACGAGCCAGTTCGTCGCGGTTCCAGACGAAGTCGAGGAAGTAACCGCCGCTGGTGCGCTCGGAGAAGACGCTGCGCGTTCCCCGGACTTTGGGCAGGATGGATTCGATTTGGGTGCCGAGTTCCTCGATCTTCTTGATATTCGCCCCGTAGATTTTGATTCCAACGGGCGTGCGGATGCCGGTGGTCAGCATGTCGACGCGGGCCTTGATCGGCATGGTCCAGGCGTTCGTGGTGCCCGGGATCTTCAGCGCCTCGTTCATCTCGTCGACGAGTTGCTCGGACGAGATGTGGTCGGGAGTGATGCGGCCAAGGACGTGTCGAAGCCACTTCGGGCGCCCAGGGATCGTACCACGTGCTTACTTTTCGCCACTCCTGTTGCGGCTTCAGAACGATCACGGTCTCCATCATCGAGAAGGGCGCCGGATCGGTTGAGGTTTCGGCGCGGCCCGCCTTGCCGAGCACGGTGTCGACCTCGGGGAACGACTTGATGATGCGGTCCTGCGTCTGGAGTAACCTCTGCGACTCCGTCACCGAAATGCCCGGCAGCGTACGTCGGCATGTACAGCAGGGAGCCCTCGTCGAGCGGCGGCATGAACTCGGATCCGAGCTTGTCGAATACGGGGACCGTCAGGACCACGGTCGCCACGGCACCGGCGATGACGAACCACTTCCAGCGCAGCGACCAGGCGCACAGCGGCTCGTACAGCCGGATGAGAATTCTGCTGATCGGGTGGCTCTCCTCGGAGTGGATCTTGCCGACGAGCACGGCGTTGGTTACGCGCGCCAGCCAGCGCGGCCGGAACTCGAAGTTCTTCATATGCGTGAAGACCAGCCGCATCGCCGGGTCGAGCGTGATGGCCAGAACCGCGGCAATGATCATCGAGAAGTTCTTGGTGTAAGCGAGCGGTTTGAAGAGGCGACCCTCCTGCGCCTCCAGTGTCAGGACGGGCAGGAACGAAACGGCAATCACCAGCAGAGCGAAGAAACTCGGGCCGCCGACCTCCTTCACCGCGTTCACCACAACCGTGTGGTAGTCTTCCTTGCGGCCGGTGCGCTCCCATTCCTCGAGCTTCTTGTGCGTCTGCTCTACGACTACGATTGCGGCGTCGACCATGGCGCCGACGGCGATCGCGATGCCGCCGAGCGACATGATGTTCGAGGTGAGCCCCATCGCCTTCATCGGGATGAACGCGATGATCACCGCGACCGGGATGGTGACGATGGGGATCATCGCGCTCGGAACGTGCCAGAGGAAGATCAGGATGACGATGGCGACGATGATCAACTCCTCCGTCAATGTGTGTTTCAGGTTCTCTATGGAGCGGAGGATGAGGTCGGAACGATCGTAGGCGGTAACCACTTTGACTCCGGGCGGCATTCCCGGCTCGATGTCCTTGAGCTTCTGCTTGACACGCTCGATGACTGCGAGCGCGTTCTCTCCCTGACGCATGACGACGATGCCGGCAACGGTGTCGCCCGTGCCATTCCAGTCGGCGACGCCGCGGCGAAGGTCGGGACCCAACGTCACGTCGCCGACGTCCTGCACGCGAATGGGCACGCCGTTCTGGCTACGCGCCAGCACTATCTTTGCGATATCCTCCGTCGATTTCGCGTAGCCCCGCCCGCGGACCATGTACTCGGCCCCGGTGAACTCGACCAAACGGCCGCCGACGTCGTTATTGCCTGCGCGCACGGCGTCAACCACCTTGCCGATCGCGATGTTGTATGTCTGCAGCTTGTTGGGATCGACGTTGACCTGATACTGGCGCACGAATCCGCCCAGCGGCGCCACTTCCGCGACGCCCGGCACGGACTTCAAGTAATACCGCAGGTACCAGTCCTGATAGGAGCGCAGGTCGGCGAGTGAGTGCTTTCCGCTGGTGTCCACAAGGGCGTATTGAAAGACCCAGCCGACTCCGGTGGCGTCTGGCCCGAGCTCCGTTTGAACACCTTGCGGCAGGCGAGGTAACACCCCGGAGAGATACTCGAGCGTACGAGAGCGAGCCCAGTAAATGTCGGTGCCCTCTTCAAAGATAATGTAGACGTAGGAGTAACCGAAATCCGAAAAGCCTCGGACGTCCTTCACCTTCGGGGCGCCCAGCATGGCCGAGACGATGGGGTAAGTGACCTGATCCTCCATGATGTCCGGGCTACGGTCCCACTTCGAGTACACGATCACCTGGGTGTCGCTGAGGTCGGGTATCGCGTCCAGCGGCATGGTCTTCATCGACCACAGGCCGTACAAGACGGCCGCGCCGACCAGGACGAAGACCATGAACTTGTTGTGGGCGGCGAAATCAATGATCCTGTTGATCACTACTTCTTGCCTCCCATCCCTGGCATGTCGGCCATGCCCGACGCCGCGGCTTTCAGCTGGCTCTCGGAATCGATGAGAAAGTTACCCGACGTCACGATACGTTCGCCGGCTTTCAGCCCTTTGAGAATCGCGATGCGGTCGCCTCTCTGTTCCCCGATTGTCACTTCCCGGGGCTCCAGGTATCCGTCGCCGTGATCCACAAAGACGGTGTTTCTGTCTCCCGACTCCAGCACCGCGCCGGCGGGCACGGTAAGGGCGGCCGCGGAATCGACCCTGAAGGTCACGTCCACATACATGTCGGGCTTCAGCGCGTTCGCGGGGTTGTCGGCATCGAGGCGCACTTTCAGAGTACGCGTGGTCGGGTCCACTTGAGGCTGGATGTAACTTACTTTCGCCAGGAACGATTTGCTCTTGTCGTAAGAGGGCGTCACGCGAGCTGTCTCGCCTGCCCGGACATTCGGAGCCTCGCCTTCGAAGACGTCCGCCATAATCCAGACCTTACTCAAGTCCACAACGGTGTAGAGGTCCGTGTCGGGCATTACTTTCACCTGGGGGAAGGCTTTACGGTCCAGGACGTAGCCTTTTATGGGCGAGTAGACAGTGACGTTCTTGATCGGCTGGCCGGTCGCGAGCAGCCGATTGATCTGGGCCTCGCTGAAATCCCAGAGCTCGAGCCGCCGTCTGGCGGCCTGGAACAGCGTTTCGCTCTGGTCTATGACGCCCTCCAGCGTGCTCTTCTTCATCACTTCTTTCGCCTTCCTGGCCAACAGTAGGTCCTGCTGGGAGGCGAGCAAGTCCGGGCTATATATGGTCAGGAGCGGCTCGCCCTTTTCGACGAGCTTGCCGATGAAGTCGACATACACCTTGTCGATCCAGCCCTCGTACTTTGTGTGCACGTGCGCGAGACGGGTCTCGTCATAGGCGACCTTTCCGACCGCGCGGATCGTCTGGCCGCCACTGGTCATTTCAGCCGTGCCGTACTGGACGCCGATCTGCTGCTGCTTTTCCGGGCTGATCCGGATGGTGCCCATGGGGAGGCTCGACTGATCGTTTGCAGGCGCGGCGGGAGCGCTGCCGGCGTAGACCGGTTCCAGTTTCATGCCGCAGTCCGAAGCAATGCCCGGCTTGTCGGACTTGTAGGCCGGGTGCATCGGATCCACATAGTAGAGGATCCTGCGGCCGCCAGCGGCCGTGTTCGTGGCGCTGGAGGAGTGCGACATACTCCTGTAGGCGTAGCCGCCGAAAAAGGCGGCCGCGAGCAACATCAGGGCGAGAATCGTCTTCAGGACTTTCATCACAGCCTCAATCCGTCAACTTCAGCGCGGTCATCTCCTCCAGGCGGCTGAGAGCCTGGTAGTAGTTCGCGAGCTCCTCGTAGTAATTCATTTCGTACTCGAGAACCATGCTGAAGTTACTCAGCACGGAAAGGAAGTCGACGCTGCCGGTCTCGTAAGTCGAAAGAGAAGACTCGAGCGCCAGGCTGGCCTGTGGAACCACGGTCTTGCCGTAGAGCTCCATCAGCTTCCAGGAGGCCTGTGCCATCAGATAATCGTCCTTGATGCGGAACCGCAGACTCTGATCGGTGGCCTCATAGGTGTGCCGCGCCTCGACCGCGTTGCTGGCCTGCTCGGCGACGCCGGCGCGCTGCTTGCGCCAGAAATAGGCGGGCAGCTTGAAATCGACGCGAGCCATGTACATGGGCGCGAGCGAGCCCTGATTGAAGTACCCAGCGGTGAGGGTGTAGTCGGGGTAATAGTCTTTGCGCGCCAGGTTGAGGGCAAGTTCGGTACGCTCGATCATTTTCCGATCGCGAAGCAGCATGGGCGATTCGGCGCGCGCGCCGTTGTAGAGCTGGTCGAGGTCGAGCGCGAACTCTTTGGGTTTGACCTCCTCCGGCCTGGCCACGGGCGTGCCGGCGCGGCGGTTCAGCAGGCTGTCGATCCCGGCCTCGGCGCTGGCGCGCTCTTGCTCCAGCTTCACGAGGCGCGTTTCGAGAATGCTGATCTGCGTCTGGGCCTTGAAGACGTCCTGCTGGGCGGCCTTGCCGACCGCGTAGCGCGCGTCGGTAACGCGCAGCAGCTTGTTGAGCAACTCCCGGTCGCGGGTCAACACGTCCGTGGCAGCGTAGGAGTAATACAGCCGGTACCAGGCTTGCTTCAGGCGCGAGACGACATTTAACTGGACGGCCTGGTATTGCTGGAACTCCGCTTCGGCCTCTTTCGCGGCCATCCCGCCACGCAGGCTGAGCTTGCCGGGAAAGGGGAACTCTTGAGACACGGTGACGCCGGCGTTTGCCAGTTGCTCCCTGCCTATTCCGGCGACGGGATAGGGGCTTCCGACGCTCTGGTAGCCCAGGGAGAGCGTCGGGTCCGGCAGGGTGCTTTCCTGCGTGGGACGCTGCCGAGCCGCCTCGTACCGCTTCTGTGCGGCCAGGATTTCCGGATTGCCGTGGAGCGCTTCTGCGACCAGTTCGTCGAGTTTGAGGGGCTGCTGCTGGGCCCGGGCGAACACGGCCGAAGCCAGGACAAGCACGGCCGCAACGGCGATGGATCGCAATCTCACGGAGCCTGCGTAGTGCACGTGCACTGCCAACGGAGCTGGCGCGCTAAAAGGGCGGCCTCGCGTCGCAACATCCCCGACGTGACGTGCCTGATATGAGGCAGGTGCCCGAGGCATTGGCTGATACCGGCCACCAGGTCTCCGCGGGCGGTATGGCCGGATGCCGCGGAACTGAAGTTCCGCGCGGGCTCAAGCCCGCCCTCCGCGGCGATTGGCGGGCGGCGTGCTTGATACGGAAGAGCGAAAATGGAGATGAAAGCCTCAGTTGCGGATTTTGCCGAGATGAACGTCACCAGCAAGAGGGCGAGATACGTCCGGATATCGGTTGTCGCGCTCGGCATTGCCGTGGCTTCGTCACTTCACTTCCTGACGCCGCCTTCGCTGATCCTCTGGCACAACGTTTTCCAGCGGCTCTACTATCTGCCGATTGTCTATGCGGCGATCTACTTCGGCTGGCGCGGAGGCCTGGCCGCGTCGGTCCTGTCGGCGATGCTGTACATCCCGCACATACGCATGGCGTGGCATTTCATGCCCGATTACGCGATGAATCAGTACGCCGAGATCATTGTGTTCTTCCTGGTGGGCGCGGTGACGGGCGCGCTGGCCGATCGGGAGCGCAAGCAGCGGGAGAAACTGGAGGTGGCCACACTACAACTCGGCAAAGTATATCGGGAGTTGCAGGACAGTTTCGAGCACCTGAAGCGCGCCGACCGGCTATCGGCCATCGGCCAACTCTCGGCAAGCCTGGCGCACGAGATACGCAACCCGCTGGCGAGCATCGAGGGCTCCACCGATATCCTGGAGCAGCCGCACATTTCCGAGGAGATGCGCAAAGAGTTTCTCGGGGTGATCCGCAAGGAATCGCGGAGGCTCAACCGGCTTCTGACGAATCTGCTGGACTTCGCCAGGCCGCGGAAACCGGAGATGCAGTTCGTCGATCCCTCGCGGCTCATTGAATCGGTCACGAGCCTGGTGGCGCCTACGGCTGAGCGCAGCGGAATCACGCTGGAGCGGCGGGTGCCGACCTCGGCCGCACTGGTTCAGTGCGACCCGGAGCAGTTGAAACAGGTGGTTCTGAATCTGGCGATCAACGCGGTACAGGCGATGGAGGGCGGCGGGGCGATCGAGCTTTCGGTCACGGCATCGAATGGCGATGTGAGGATCTCGGTGAGAGACGAAGGTCCCGGCATTCCCGCCCAGGACCTGGAGAAGATCTTCGACCCGTTTTTCACCACCAAGGATGGCGGCACGGGCCTGGGATTGTCGGTGGCGCATCAGATCGTGACGCAGCACGGCGGCACGATTACCGCCGAGCCGAACCCGGTGCGGGGCATGACGTTTTCCATCGTGCTCCCGGCGAAGAGTTGAAAGGAGACGGACTATGACGGGCGGGCGTTGGTTCACGGTGATCGCGATCGTGGTGGTTGTGGCCGCGCTCAGCTATGTAGGATTCAGGGCGTACTGGGGCGGGCAACCGGCAACATGTTATGCCTGCCAGAGGCCAATCCACGCTCATTCGAGGACCGTCGCCATGGTCAACGGGCACGCCAGGATGTTCTGCTGTCCGGCCTGTGCGCTGTCCGAACACGAGCAGGAGGGGCGGCCGGTGCGGATCGTGGAGTTGACCTCCTTCCTCACCGGAGCGAAGCTCGCTCCGAGCGATGCCTACGTGGTGAAAGGCAGCGATGTAAACATGTGCGCGCGCGCTCATGAGATGATCGATGCCGATAAACGGCCGGCCGGGGTCCTCTATGACCGGTGCTCGCCGAGCCTGATCGCTTTTGGCCAGCGAAGCGAGGCGATCGTGTTCGCGCACGAGCATGGCGGAGAAGTGCTGGCGTTCAAAGAGGTCATGGCGGCGTCGGGTCGGTGAGTCCGCTCCCTGACGGTCGCGGTTCGGTGCTGAGCAGGGGTCGGTCGCGGTCCGGTGCTGAGGAGCGAAACATTGTCCCAGAAGCGCGTTCTGGTGGTGGATGACGACGAAAGCCTGCGCAGGGTGACGGAGGTACAACTCCAGCACGGCGGTTACCACGTGCGGACCGCGGCCTGCGGGCGGGAGGCGCTCGAACTTCTCCAGAGAGGGCCGGTCGAGGTGGTGGTCACCGACCTGAAAATGCCGGGCATGTCGGGGCTGGATCTGCTGAAGCGGATCCGCGCGGATTACCCCGAGACGGTGGTCATCATGGTCACGGCGTTCGGCACGATTGAGACGGCGGTCGAGGCGATGCGGGCCGGCGCGTACGACTACGTCACGAAACCCGTCCATATCGATGAGCTGAAGCTCACGCTGGGACGGGCCATGGAGCACGTGCAACTGCGCCAGGAGGTCCAGGAACTCCGAACGAGCCTGGACAGCAAGTACGGATTCGAGAACATATTGGGCCGCTCGCGTGCGCTGCTGTCGGTGCTCGACATGGCTTCCCGGGCCGCGCAAACCAGCTCGACCGTTCTTGTGCGCGGCGAAACCGGCACGGGGAAGGAGTTGCTGGCCAAGGCCATCCACTTCAACAGCCCGCGTCGCGAGAAGGCTTTCGTAACGATCAACTGCGGCGCAATCCCCAAAGACCTGTTGGAGTCCGAACTCTTCGGCCACGTGAAGGGCTCGTTCACCGGCGCCGTGGCGCACAAGAAAGGCCGGGCGGAGTCCGCTGACGGCGGTACGCTTTTTCTGGACGAGATCGGGGAGATGCCGACGGAGCTGCAGGTGAAACTGCTGCGGCTGCTCCAGCACGGCGAAATCGAAAAGGTGGGCGCCGCGGAGACCACCAGCGTGGATGTGCGGACCATCGCGGCCACGCACCGCAATCTGCAGGCGATGATCGAGGACGGCACGTTCCGCGAAGATTTGTACTACCGGCTGGTGGTGATCCCGCTGGAGCTGCCGCCCCTGCGCGAAAGGCCGGAGGACATACCGGAACTGGTGGAGCACTTCTTCACGAAGGCGAAAGAAAAGCACGGCCGGCCGGAGCTTGCGTTGCCGCCTTCGCTGCTCTCGCACTTCTGCGGGTACCGGTGGCCCGGGAACATCCGCGAACTGGAGAACATCATCGAGCGGCTGGTGGTGCTGACGCGGGGGAACGAGATTGTCGTGAACGATCTGCCCGAGTTCCTTCGCCGCGAACGTCCGGTTCTGGAGGAACTGCGCCTGGATCTTCCTCCACAGGGGATCAGCCTGGATGCGGTCGAAAAGGAATTGATTCTGCGGTCGCTGAAGAAGTTCGACTGGAACCAGACACAGGCGGCCCGGTATCTGGATCTGAGCCGGAAGACGCTGATCTACCGGATGGAAAAGTACGATATCCGGCGAGGGCAGGAAGAGGAGAGTCCGACGGCGCTTCCGGGTTGAGCGGGTCTGGCGGTCGTGCTGAAGTTGCCCGCAAACTTCGTGATACATTCGTTAAGGCACACCTGCTAACGCTGCTTGGAGGGCTGGTGTGGACGCGTACACGATCCTGCGCAGCGCCGGCCACGGCGGCGAGGCGGCGCGGTCGATGTAAACGTCATAGATTAGAGCAGCCTTGGGCCCTTAGCTCAGCGGTTAGAGCAGCGGACTCATAATCCGTTGGTCGTAGGTTCAAATCCTACAGGGCCCACCAACTTCCTCGTGTCCGTCCCGGAGACATGAGTAACACTCCGCTCGGGTGGTTGCGCGTGCTGGATGAGCCGCGGGAGTCCGCTCGCTCACGATCGCGGTTCGGTGCTCGCCTCCGCCGCGATGGCCGCGCACTCCGCGCAGGGGCAGATGCGGCGGAAGTGCTCGTAGGAGTAAATGCCGCTGCGGTGGCCATCGCTCCAGTTGAGCCGGATGGCATAGTTGCCCACCGGCTCGACCTCGTCGATCTTCAGCGTGGCCTGGTACATCTGGAACGGGTTGGCCGGCGGCGGCGGTCCGTGCGTGCCGGCGCACGTCGCGCACGGGCAGTGGTCGCGCAGGTAGCGCAGCGTGTAGTCGCTCGAGTGCCCGTCCT
The DNA here is from genome assembly GCA_963841635.1 of Bryobacterales bacterium. Classification (GTDB taxonomy): domain Bacteria; phylum Acidobacteriota; class Terriglobia; order Bryobacterales; family Bryobacteraceae; genus DASWZN01. The sequence goes on along the minus strand of CAWJDO010000002.1, from coordinate 2,071,746 downwards.
TCCACTCGATCCGGATGCCCTTCGACTTCGAAATGGCGATGCGCTCCGCCTGAAGCTCACATGCGTTCGACATCGATGATCCCCGAGAGGCGGCGCATGGCCGCGACGATGCGCTCGAGTTGCTTCTTGTCGCGCACGTCCACCGTCATGTCCACCACCGCGCCCTCCTTTTCGTTCTGCTTCGCCTCCAGGCTGCGAATGTTGCTGCTCTCGTGGAACAGCACCGATGTCAACTCGCTGAGCATGCCGGGCCGGTCGTTGGTGTAGACCACGATCTTGACCGGGAAGGACTCGGAAGTCGCGCGCGTCCACTCCACGTCGATGCGGCGCTCGGCCTCGTACATCAGGTTGGTGACGTTGGAGCAGTTGGTCGAATGCACGGCCACGCCCTTGCCGCGCGTGACGTAGCCGACGATGGCCTCGCCGCGGATCGGGTTGCAGCATTTGGCGCGATAGACGAGCAGGTCGTCCATGCCCTTGACCTTGATGACCAGGTCGCCCGTGTCGGGCATGCCGCCCGGAACCCCGGGGAGGGTCAGGGGGGGCGCCTTCTTCTCCTCTTCGTCCTCCAGGCCTACCGTATCGGGCGCGAGTTTCTGGAGGATCTTCCGCGGCGAAAACTTCCCGTAGCCGAGCGCGGCGTAGAGATCGTCCATCTTCGCGAAGCCGTACTCGGAGGCGACCCGTTCGACATCCACCTTCGCGATGCGGTTCAGTTGCACGCCCACGCGGCGCGCTTCCTTCTCCAGATACTTCTGGCCGATCTCGATGGATTTCGCCCGCTCGGTCGCGTTGATGACGGTGCGGATCTTGTTGCGCGCCCGCGGGGTTCGCACGAGGCCGAGCCAGTCCTTGCTCGGCATGTGGCCCGGCTGGGTGAGAATCTCGATCACGTCGCCGTTGCGCAGCGCGTATTTCAGCGGGACGATGCGGCCGTTCACCTTGGCGCCCACGCAGGTGTGGCCCACCGCGGTGTGGATGGCGTAGGCGAAATCGACCGGCGTCGAATCGCGCGGCAGAACGATGACCTTGCCGCGCGGCGTGAAGGTGTAGACCTCCTCGCGGTACAGGTCCACTTTCAGGGTGGACATGAACTCGTTGGAGTCGCGCATCTCCTGGATCCACTCCAGCAGGTGGCGCAGCCAGGCGATGCGCTGGTCCTCCTCGTCCCCCGCGCCTTTGCGGCCTTCCTTGTATTTCCAGTGCGCGGCGATGCCCTGCTCGGCGACGCGATGCATCTCCTCGGTGCGGATCTGCACTTCGAACGTCTGCCCGTTGGGGCCCATCACCGAGGTGTGCAGGGACTGATACAGGTTGGGGCGCGGAATGGCGATGAAGTCCTTGATGCGCCCGGGAATGGGACGCCACTCGTTGTGGATCACGCCCAGGGCGGCGTAGCAGTTCTTCACGCAATCGGTGACGATGCGCACCGCGAGCACGTCATAGACCTGCTCGATGGTGATCTTCTGCCGCTTGAGCTTGGTGTGAATGGAGTAGGCGCGCTTGATGCGGCCCTCGATGCGCGCCGGGATTCCCTCACGACGCAGGACCACGTCCACGTGATCCTTGATCTGCTTCAGGAACTCCTCGTTGCCCTGGCGGCGCGATTCGATGGCGGTGACGATTTCCTCGTAGGCCGCGGGCTCGAGATGTTTGAACGCCAGGTCTTCGAGCTCGCCGCGGATCTTGCCCATGCCGAGACGGTGGGCGATGGGCGCGTAGATTTCGAGGGTCTCCTGCGAGATGCGCTGCTGTTTGTCGGCCGGTAGCGCGCCCAGCGTGCGCATGTTGTGCAGGCGGTCGGCCAGCTTGACAATCACCACGCGGACGTCGTCCACCATGGCGAGCAGCATCTTCCGGACGCTTTCGGCCTGCCGCTCTTCGCGCGAGTAGAACTTCAGCTTGCTCAGCTTGGTGACGCCATCGACGCAGTGCGCCACGTCGTCGCCGAACCTCTTGCGGATCTCTTCGACCGCGACGCCCGAGTCTTCGATGACATCGTGCAACAGACCGGTCTGGACGCAGACCAGGTCCATGTTCATGTCGGCCAGGATGAAGGCTACGGTCAGGGGGTGGAAGACGTAGGGTTCGCCGGAGGCGCGCGCCTGCCCTTTGTGGCAATCGACGGCGAAGCGGTAGGCTTTCTCGACCTGCGCGAGGTCTTCGCGCGGGCGTAGGACCTGGAGCCGAGCCTCGATCGAACGGTACAGGCGCTCGACCTGAGCGGCGCTGCCGGTAACGTCTTCCGGCGCTTGCACTTCCTGGGTAGGCTCGGAGGACATAAAAAAAACAGGCGGCGCTGATCGCCGCCTGTCTCCAGTATACCAATGGCCCGTTAACTACGGGTCCGTTAACTACGATTGCGCCGCTCGCGCGCTACTGGCCCGCCGCGGCGGGGGTAACGTCGGCCGTCATGCCGGCCTTCAGCTTGCGCATGTCGAGCGTCTTTTGCATCCACAGATCGGCCTGACCGACGTCCGCCTTGTACTCCTCGGGCGTCGCCGCCAGGTCGGCGCGTTCGCGATAGAGCAGGTTGAGGTACGCCATCGCATCGTCGTACTTGGGATCGATCTCGAGCGCGTGGTTGAGGTTCCCGATGCCGGCGTTGATCATGTCCCAATACTTGGCGCGCAGCTCTTCGCGGGCCTTCTTGTCCTTCAGCGGACCGGGGTCCTCCGGCTTCATGCCGGCCTTGGCTCGCGCGACGCTGAGAGTGGGATACCACTTCGCCCACGCAATCACGCCCAGGCTATAGAGGGCGGTCTTGTTCTTGGTATCGACGTCGGCCAGCTTCTGGTACCAGGTCTGGGCTTCGTCCAGCTTGGCAATCTTCTGATCGAGATCCTTGATGCCCTGGGTCTCGCTGTAGTTCAACTGCGCCAGGTACTCGATGGCGACGGCGTTCTTCGGGTCGTCCTGCAGCACCTTGTTGAACTGATCCTTGGCGGCCTGGAGCATCTTCTCGTTGTCGGGCTCGTCGGAGCCAGGGATCCATTGCTGGAAGTAAGCGATCGCCAGGTACAGCCGGGCGGTCGGGAACGTGGGATCCAGCTCGATGGCTTCCTTGAACTTGTCCACCGCGTCGGAATACCGCGCGTTGCGGAAGGCCTGCACGCCCTTGTTGAGATCGTCGCGCGCTCTTAGCTTCTTGCACCCGGTGCCGGAAACGAGCACCAATGCAACAGCGAGCGCAGCTACTAAATAAGTCCATTTGCGGTTCATGCTAGCTCCTCCAGGCTTCACTGCCCGGCTTCGACCTTCTGAGTCATCAGGCCGACCTTATCGATTCCGGCGGCGTGAGCGGTGTCGATGACGTTCGCGACCGGCCCGTATTCGAGATCCGGATCACCCTTGACGAAGACGACGCGCTCGGCGCGGCTCTTGAAGATGTCTTCGAGGCGCGTCTGCAGGTCGGCTTCGGTGACCGGATCCTGATTGATCTTCATCGATTTGTCTTTCTCGATCGAAATGACCACGGTGCGGAGGTCGGACTGGCTCGGCTGCTCGTTCGGTTTCGCGGGCTGCGGAACCAGCGCGCTGAGCCCCTTGGGCGTCACCGGGGCGATGACCATGAAAATGATCAACAGCACCAGGAGCACGTCGATGAATGGCGTGACGTTCATGTCGCATTTCAAGCTACTGGTGCCAACTGCCATTGACATAAAACTATCCTCCTTGAAAACACCCAGCCCGTCAGAGCTAGTGCTTCTTCTCCTCGACTTGATCGGTCATCAGCCCGAGTTGATCGACCCCGGCTGCTCGCAGATTGTCCACCACTTCGACCACCTTGGCGTACTTGGCCCGCGAATCGGACTTCACATAGCAGGTCTTGTCCTGGCGGCCGGAGATCAGGTCCTTGACCTTGGGCGGCAGATCCACGGCTTCGGTGCGATCCTTGCCGAGGAAGGTCTTGCCGTCGCGCGTGATCGCGACCACGACCGCATCTTCCTTCTCCGCGTTGGCCATGGCGATCGGGTTCCTCGCCTTGTAAAGGTCCACGCTGACGCCCTTGGACAGCATGGGGGTGATGACCATGAAGATGATGAGCATCACGAGCATCACGTCCACCATGGGCGTGACGTTGATGTCCGCGACGGGCGGCGGCGCCTGAAATTTTTTCATTTGTCCGTTCCCTCCTGACTCAGCCCAGCCTGCGCTTGAGGGGAGCCCGTCACCGGGCTCCCCGCGCACGCAATTCAACTCGCTGGGTCAAATCCTAGTAACGTTACTTCGCCACCTGCTGCTGCGACCGCTTCAGGAAGTAGTCGATCAACTCCGAGCTGGAATTGCCCATCTCGACGTCGAACGCTTCGATCTTGCTGGTGAAGAAGTTGAACATCCACACGGCCGGGATGGCCACGAACAAGCCCACAGCGGTGGTCACCAGGGCTTCGGAAATACCGCCCGCGACCGCGCCGATACCGGTGGACTTCTCGGCGGCCATGCTCTTGAACGCGTTGATGATGCCGGCCACGGTGCCGAACAGTCCGACGAACGGAGCGGTGGAGCCGATGGTTGCCAAGTTGCCGACGCCGCGCTTCAGCTCGGCATGGACAATGGCCTCGGCGCGCTCGAGAGCCCGCTTGGAGGCCTCGATCTCTTCGCCCGAAATCTCGGAGCTGAGTTGGTGCGCACGGAACTCCTGCAGACCGGCGACCACAACCTTGGCCAGATGGCTCTTCTTGTAACGGTCCGCGATCTTGATGGCCTCGTCCAGCTTGCCGTCACGCAGGGCGCCGGCAACCGCCGGAGCGAACTGCCGCGACTGCTTGCGGGCCGCGCTGTAAGCGATCAGGCGGTCGATCATCACACCGATCGACCACGCGGACATCAGGAACAGGATAATGACGACCGCCTTCGCCAGGCCGCCCATCTGGTGCCAAAGCGCGACGACGTCCCAACCAACCGCCCCTCCAGCTTCCTGGAGCAGCAGCAATGCCCAAACTTGAGATGCTAGCAACATTGTTCTCTTTCTCCTGCGAGTTGAATTTGGCTGGGACGGACCTATGGCCGTCCCATGCCGTCTTAAAACCTTACTGGCTCAACGTGAAATTCACGTCGATCTGGGTAATGACCTCGACCGGCTCTCCGTTGAGGAGGGTCGGACGATATACCCACTGCGACACGGCGGCCTGCGCCGCCGGCACCAGCAGCGGGTGACCGCTGACTAGCTGCAGATTCTGAATCGTCCCGTCGCGGCCGATGATGGCCGTGAAGATCACATGGCCCTGGATGCGCGCCTGTTTGGCGAGCGGGGGATATGACGGGTTCTGTCCACGAACCTTCGCGGCCGCCTGAACATTTCCGCCCACGCGGACGCGCGTGACCTTCGGAGCCGCCGGAGGAGGAGGCGGCGGCGGGGGAGGAGCCGCGGACGCGGCGGAGCTGATGATGCCGCCGAGAACGCCGCCGGCCGCTCCACCGGGAACGCCGCCGTACACGCCGCCGACTACACCGGCCGAGGGTGGCGGAAGCTCGTCTTCCTTAATCATCGCGATCTGTTTCGGGATCACTTTGGGCGCCATCAGTTTGCCGGCATCGAACTGGCGTGGGATGACTCGGATCACTTTCGGGGGCGCCATGGCGGGTGGCGGAGGCGGAGGCGGAGGCGGCGGGGGCGCCGTCAGGAAGCTCGTCAACTGCCCCTTTGGAAGGGCGTCGTAGTAGATCAGCGGAATGAGCACCGCTATGCCGATCAGCGAACACTGGATGATGAACGAAACCACGATCGTCCAGGGCTTGTTGGTCTTGCTCTTGTCGTCGAGGAGGCTTTGTTCAAACATATCTGGTAACCCTAACCCTTTCGAATCCTTTCCGCTCCGGCTTGCGCCGGGTCCAACCGAACGCCTATCTTACCGCCTTAACCGAACCCCGCCGCCCGGGCTGTACCGGCGGCGCCCCAACCGGAGCTGAGGGTCCGGCGGACGGCTTCTTCCGCTTCTCCACGAAATCCTGCCAGAAAACCAGAATCGGACTGGCGACGAAGATCGACGAGTACGTCCCGATGATGATACCAATCACCAGCGCCAGTGAAAAGCCATGCAACACCTCGCCGCCGAACAGGAACAGCGCCAGGACGGTGAGGAAGGTCAGACCCGAGGTCAGAATGGTCCGGCTCAGGGTCTGATTGATACTGCGGTTGATCAATACGTCGAGCTTCTCCCGGCGCATGATCTTCAAGTTCTCCCGGATACGGTCGAACACGACGATGGTGTCGTTCATCGAGTAGCCGACCAGGGTCAGCAGCGCCGCGATGACCGTCAGTGAGATCTCCTTGTTCAGGAGCGAGAAGATACCGATGGTGATGAGTGTGTCGTGGAACACCGCGATTACGGCCGCAGCGCCGTAAATCCACTCAAACCGGAAAGCGATGTAGACAAGCATCCCGGCCAGGGCGTACAGGGTCGCCTTGACGGCCTGCCAGCGCAGTTCGCCGCCGACCTTGGGGCCGACGATCTCGACGCGCTTCACCGTAAAGGGCGCCAGCGCGCACTCCTGGTTCAGGGTGCCGATGACCTGGGGGGTGACTCCGGGAACGCCCGACAGCTGGTTGAAACTGGTGAGAAGGCCGGACTGCTCGCGGTCGCGATAGTCGACCATGCGTCCGACCAGGTCCTGAAGCTGCTGGTCCGTCAGCGTCACGCCGTTCCGCACCAGGGAGTCCTGCAAGCGGCCAACCAGCGCCGAGGCGCCGGCGTTGTTGAACTCGAGCTTGCCCTGGGCATCTTGGGAGATGAAGGTGGCCTCGAGGGTCCGCGTCATGGCGGCACGTGCGGCGGCCAGTTCCTGGTCGCTCTTCAGTTCGGTGCCGATCAGGACCTCGTTCGAGGCGCCGCCGACGTTCTGTACGGTGATGTCGCCCTTGATGTTCTTTTCGAGAGCGGAGCGGATCTTGCCATCCGGCGGGGGCCCCGAGAACTTCACGTCCATCAGGGCGCCGCCACGGAAGTCGATCCCGTAGCGCGGGCCGCCTTTGATGCCAAGGCTGGCAAAGCCGGCCACCGTGAGCACCAGGGAGGCGATGATGAAGGGCCACTTCTTGCCCAGAAAGTCGAAATTCGTCTGTCCAAAGATTTCCATGCAGTACGCCTGCCGGTGTCCAAAGATTTGGACACCGGTTCAGATTCCTAAGTTCCCGGGCTGGACCAAAAAAAGTGGCCTGCAGCCCTAAATGCTCAAACTCGCTACTTCCCGCCGGCGACCGAGCGTCCAATCGAACATGGTCCGGGACACGAAGACCGCCGTAAACACGTTGGCAATCAAACCAATGACCAGCGTCACGGCGAATCCCTTCACCGGTCCGCTACCGAACATGAACAGGAAAGCGCAGGATACCACCGTCGTCACGTGGGTATCGATGATGGTCAGAAAGGCCTTGTTGAAGCCCGTATCGACCGCGGCGATGACACCCTTGCCGGCCCGCAACTCCTCGCGAATTCGTTCAAAAATCAGCACGTTCGAGTCCACCGCCATACCGATTGTGAGGATGAAGCCGGCGATACCGGGCAAGGTCAGAACGGCGTCGAAGTAGCTCAATGCGGCCAGGAGGATGACGGCGTTCAGGAGCAGCGCCAGCACGGCGTTGATCCCGGCCTTCTTGTAATAGACCAGCATCGCGATGATGACCGCCAGCAACCCGACGCCGCCGGCCGTCAGCCCCTCGCGGATGGAATCCGCTCCCAGCGACGGACCGACCGTGCGCTCCTCTTCGTACAGAATGCCGGCCGGCAGCGACCCGGTGTTCAGGGTCAGAGCGAGGTCCGAGGCATCCTGCTGGCTCGCCATACCCTCGATCACGCCTTGATCTTCGATTCTGCCCTTGATGACCGGCGCGCTCATGATCCGGTTGTCGAGGACGATGGCCAGCCGGTTCCCGATATTGGCCTCGGTGAAACGGGCGAACCGCTTCGCGCCGTCGTTGTTCAGCGTAAAGCCGGTTTCCCAGCGGTTCATGGAGTCGCGTTCCGGCTTGGCGCTGCGGAGGTCGCGGCCGGTGATGACGGGCGTGCGGCTCAGCAGGTACCAGGCTTCGCCCTGCTCGCCGGCCCGGGGCTTTTCCTTGACCAGCTTGGTATTCAGCGGGAGCACGCCGCCGTGCTTCGACAGCGCCTCTTCCTGACTGCGGAAAGGACCGTCCTTCACCTCGTCGAGCTCCAGCAGAGCGGCGGCCTGGATGATCGCCTTGACGCGGGCCGGATCGTCCACGCCCGGCAGTTGCACCAGGATCTCGTAATCGGCTTCGGCGCGGCCGCGCTGCTGGATGGTGGGCTCGGTAAGACCCAGACCGTTGATGCGGTTCTCGATGGTCTGCATCTCCCGCGTCACGGTCTCCTTCTTCATCGCGATCAGCTCGCTCGGCTTGAGGTTCATCTTATAGTCGGTCGAACTGACGGGGCCGAGCATCCAATTGGGGAACTCGGCGGTCACCATGTCCCGGAAGTCGCCGGTCTTCGAAGACGGTATGCCGTGGATATTGATCTGGATGGAATCGGTTTGGTCGACCGTCTGCGGGTCGTTACGATCGATGCTGGCGTAATCGATGCCGCGCTTGCGAAGGCTGTCCTTCATTGTCTCGATGGCGCGATCGGCCTCGGCCTTGATGGCATCCTGCACCTGGACTTGCAGCACCAGGTGGCTTCCGCCCTTCAGGTCGAGCCCGAGGTGGATGTTGTTCTTGAGGTTGGCCTGCAGGTCGTCCTTGCTCCTCGGTAGCCCGATGATGCCGTATACGACCACCAGCAGAATGGCCAGAATAATGATTGCGCGAGTCCTAACGCCTTTGGTCATCTCACCTTCCCAATAAGCTTACTTCTTGGCTTCCGCAGTTCCAGAGAGCACGCTCGTCACGGCGCTCCGGGCGATCTGCAACTTGACGCCATCCGGTTTCACCCGCAGCACCAAGGTTTCGTCGTCTTTGATCTCAGTGATGGAGCCGATGACGCCGCCGCTGGTCAGGACGAGACTACCATTCTGCAACTCCCGAAGCATCTTCTGCTGCGCCTTCTTCTGGCGCTGCATCGGGAGAAAGAGCAAAACATAAAAGATACCGAAGATCAGAAGAATCGGCAAGAAGCCCACCAGGGGATTGCTTGCCTGCGGACTCGGGGCGAGGTTCGCAAGAAGAAAGAGATCGAAGAGCACGCGTTATCCTCTCATCGCCATCGTTCGGCGCTGTAGCTGCAGCAGAATTCTCTATGGAAGAGACGCCGAGGACTGCGGGAACCTATTCCTGTCGAACCGGCGCGGCGCGGACGGACTCCAACCACTCAGAATACGTTCCTATCATAATACAGTGCCTGATCTGCCGCATCGTGTCAAGGTAATGCTTGAGGTTATGAATGGTTCCTAAGGTGGAAAACAGCATCTCGCCCGCCTGGAAGAGATGGCGAAGATAGGCGCGCGAGAAGGTGCGGCAGGTGTAACAGGCGCAGGCAGGATCGAGGGGAGCGGCGTCATCTTTGTAGCGCGCGTGCTTGATGACCACTCGGCCCTGGGATGTGAACAGGCAGCCGTTGCGGGCGTTGCGCGAGGGCATCACGCAATCCATCATGTCCACGCCGCGCGCCACGTACTCCGGTAGCTCCTCGGGCAGGCCGACTCCCATGACGTAGCGGGGCCGGTCGCGGGGGAGAAGGGGCACCGTGGCCTCGACCATTTCCAGGCTCAGCGGACGCGGCTCACCGACTGAAAGGCCGCCGATGGCGTAGCCGTCGGCGTCGAGCGCGGCCAACTCCGCGGCGCAGCCGGCGCGCAGGTCGGGGTACATTCCCCCTTGGACGATGGGGAAAAGCGCGCTCGCCGACTGCTCGACGCGACGGTAGTGCTCGAAGGCGGCGCGGGCCCAGCGGATGGTGCGGTCCATGGCGTCGCGCGCGGCTTCCTGAGTGGCGGGGTAGCCGATGCACTCGTCGAGCGTCATCATGACGTCGCTGCCTAGGGCGAGCTGGACGTCCACCGTCGATTCCGGGGTGAACAGGTGCGCGTCGCCATCCAGGTGGGATTGGAACAGGACGCCCTGGTCGGTGACCTTGCGAAGGTCGCTGAGGCTGAAAACCTGGAAGCCGCCGGAATCGGTCAGGATGGCGCGCGGCCAGGACATGAAGCGATGCAGGCCACCCAACCGGCGGATGGTCTCGTGGCCCGGGCGCAGGAACAGGTGGTAGGTGTTGGCCAGGATGATTTGGGCGTCGAGCTCCTGGATGAGATCGCGTTGGGTGACGCCCTTGACGGTGGCCTGCGTGCCCACGGGCATGAAGACCGGCGTTTCGACGTCGCCGTGCGGCGTATGGAGCACGCCGGCGCGCGCGCCGGTTTTCGGACACTCCGCGAGGATTTCGAACGAGGCGACGCGCAAGAGACTATTCTAGCGGGGCGGGCGGAAGCGGCGGCGGGGCGTTCGAGAACAGCGCTTGTGCGGTGGGCCGCATGAGGACCAGGAAGGTGAACACGCCCAGGGCGGTGCCGTATGGGAAGGACAGGCAGTTGAGCGCCGCGATCACGAGGCAGAACAGGCGATGGCGGCGCTGGGCGAGGAAGCGCCCTACGAAAGCGAGGCAGGCGGAAAACCCCAGGCCCAGCAAAAGGAACACCGCGCCCATAGTCATAAGCAGGTAGCCCAGAAAAGGAGGTGGAGGGTGGGGTGTGTTCCCCCATGCGGCCGCGTTCGCCAAGAAGACGCCAATAGCGATGAAGATGACCGCGAAAAACGCGGAGAAGGCGTTGAGGCCTGCGTTGATGTAGTAGAAGAGGGTGAGCAGGCGGAGGTGCTCCCGGTCCTTATCGACGAGTTGGCCCATGGGAATCCATGGTAGCTCTCCGGCGGCGGGTCTGGAGACCCGCTGCAGGACTGGAGTCCTGCCCCACTTAGCTCAGCGGCCGGTTTCCATCGACTGCGATTGCTCGGAGGGGGCCGCGGGGCCGATCTCGTCGACTTCGACAGGGGGCGGCGTATAGAAGAGGATTCGGCCGCAGGTTTCGCAGTACATCACCTGGTCAAGGCGGCGGAGCTCCTGATAGAACTGCAGGCGCAAGCCCATGTTGCAGAGCGAGCAGCGGCCTTCGATCGCCTCGGCCACCGCGATGCCCTTACGGGTCTTCCGCAGACGCTCGTACTCGCGGTAGACGGGCGCGGTCATTCCGGCGACCTGCTCGGCTCGCTGCTTCAGCAGTTCGTTAAGCTGGCGCGTGTCTTCGGCGGTGCGCTCGCGGGCGATTTTCTTCTCGCCCTCTACCTGCTTCTTCTCTTCGTCGAGCGCCGACTGGGCCGTTTTGAGGCTCTGGTCCAACGGTTCCGATTCGGCCATGCGCTCGAGGATCTTGTCCTCGCACTTCCGGATCTCGGCTTCGCAGTAGTCGATCTCGTGCTTAAAGGCGAGGTACTGCTCGTTGGTTTTGGCCTGGAGCATCTGATCTTTGAGCTTCGAGATCTTCTGCTCCTGGGTCTGGATGTCCGCGTCGAGCTGCTTGCGCTCGCGCTGATTGGCGGCCAGCGCCGCCTTATCCGCCTCGACTCTCCGGATGTGGGAATCGAGCGTCTTCTCTAGGACGGCTATGTGCTTAGGAAGGGAAGCGACTTCGCCCTGCAAGGTTCGAATGCGGCTATCCAGATCTTGCAGCAGGATAGCCACTCTAAGGTCTGGGACCATTATTATTCGATTTTACCACGCTGGCGGCGCCGGCCTTCGACCAGAGGCGCGATGAGCGCGCGGCCGGCGGATTCGAGCTCGGGCACTCTCGCCACGCGGCACACCGCCCAGAAGACGGCGGTGCCTACGGGAATCGAAACCGCGACGTCCGTTAGCCGGCCCAGGCGCGAGACGCCCAGCCAATCCGCGAAGCCGATGTTCGATGCTTTGATGGCAACTCCCATGATGAGCGAGGCGAGCGCGATTTTCAGCATGCTCTTCAAAAGGCGACGGCCGTGGATACCTCCAAGGCGGCTGCGCAGAACCGCGAACAGAACGACGGCGCCGAACAGCGCGACGCCGGAGGTGGCCAGAGCGAGGCCGGCGTGGCCGAGTTTAGTCCAGCGCGTCAATGAGTACGCAGCGAGGTAGTTGATCAGGATAGAAGCGATGCTCACCAGCATCGGCATGCGCGCGCTGCCGAGGGCGTAAAATGCGGGAGCCAGAACTTTGATAGCAGCGTAGCCGGTGAGACCGATGGCATAGCAGGAGAGGGCCAGCGCGGTCTGGTGGGTGTCGTAGGAATCGAACTTGCGGCCCTGGTAGATGGCGGCGATCATCGGATCTCCGAGCACGACCAGGGCGATCGCGGACGGCACCGTGAGGAGAAAAACCATCCCCAGCGAATCCGAAAGCGTCTTGCGGAACTCGTCGATGTTGCCGGCCACCGCGCTGCGCGAGATGGAAGGCAGGGTGGCGGAGGCGATGGCGACGCCGAACAATCCCAGGGGAAGCTGCATGAAGCGGAAGGCGTACTGGAGCCAGCCTACCGGGCCGTTCACGCCTCGCACGGGATCGACGATGGTGGTGGCGAAGTTAGTGTTGACCAGCACGTTCACCTGCACGGCCGCGGTGCCGATGATGGCCGGTCCCATCAGCCGAATGATGCGCCGCAATCCGGGGTGCGACCAATCGATGGCCGGCCGGAAGCTGAAACCGGCACGCTTCAGGGCGGGCAACTGCCAGAGAAGCTGAACCAGGCCGCCGAGCACCACGCCATACGCCATCCCTTCGATGGGCGCGATGTGGAGGCTCGGGCCGAGCCAGAACCCGAGAAGAACGCCGAAGAGCACCGATCCAATGTTGAAGACCGTGGAGGCCAGCGCGGGGACGCCGTAGCGGTCGCACGCGTTCAGGATTCCCATGGCCTGCGCTGCCAGAGCCACCAGCAGCAAGAACGGGAACATGGTCTGGGTAAGGCGGATCGCCAGATCGAACTTGCCGGGATCGGCCGTGGCCCAGGCGCTGGCGAGCAACCTGACGAGCAGCGGCGCGCCGACGACGCCGAGTACGCAGACGATCCCGACGAAGAGGATGACCGCGGTCCCGACCAGGTTGGCCAGGCGCACGGCTTCTTTTTTGTCCTTGTTCGCCAGGTACTCGGAGAAGACGGGGATGAAGGCGGAGGAAAGGGCTCCTTCGGCGAACAGGTCGCGGGTGAGGTTGGGAATGCGGAAGCCCAGGGAGAAGGCGTCGAAGACACGGCCGGCGCCGAACAGGTGGGCCATGACGGTTTCGCGCACCAATCCGCTGACGCGGCTCACCAGCACCGCGCCCGAAACCAGGGTGGCCGAGCGGAGGATCTGCTCTTGACCTGCGTGTTCGTTCATTGGCAGAGTGCGCATTCCACGGACCGCACGCCAGCCGGATAGACGCCCGGCGGGGTGCGGGACACCTCGGGGTGACAGACCATTATAGGGTGATCCTGTAGTGGGCCAGACAAATCGAAGCCAGTTTTCGGCGGCCTCCGGCGGGGCGCGCGGGGTGGCCTGCGGCGGGGCAGGACCTCGCGATTCGACGCGGCCGGCGGCGGGGCAGGACCTCGGGATCGCGCCGGGCTGCCACCGGGATGAGAGTAGCGCGGTACCAGACGCCGGCGCAGGGGACGAATTCTGCAAGTGATTAAGGGGGGCGTGAAATCCAGTTGTCGGAGTGAGGTGAACGCGGTTCGGGGTATTCTGTTGGAGGTCTGGTCTTCATGCCCGTGAAACGCCATCGCGACGAAGTGCCGCAACGCAAGCCGGCCGACTTCCAACCTGGCGCCGATGAGCTGGCTGCTATCAGCGCGGAGGCCGTCGTGGCGGGCGAACCGATCGTTGAATTGCGCCTGGCCGGAGCCGATCTTTCCGGGCGCAAGCTCGCCGGCCTGGTAGCGAAGAACGCGATCCTCGAGGGGGTTTCGCTCTCGGCGTGCGAGATTCCGTCGGCGCGTTTTCAGGATGTGCGTCTGGTCAAGTGCGATCTTTCGAACGCGATTTTGCGCGGCTTCGAGGCGAGGCGGGTTGAGTTCATCGATTGCCGGTTGATCGGCATGGCGGCGACCGAATGCCAGTGGCAGGATGTGCTGGTTCAAAACTGCGACGGACGGTACGCGCAGTTCGGCGACGGCCGCGTCCGCGCGGGCGAGTTCCGGGCGAGCGATTTCTCCGAGGCGGACTTTCGAAGCACTGACCTTGCAGGGACGAGTTTCGCGCAGGTTCTCCTGAGCCGGGCGGATTTCAGTCACGCGAAGCTTCGCAATGCCGATCTGCGCGGGGCGGAGATTGACGGGATCCTGGTGGGTTCGGAGGACGTACGCGGCGCGATCGTCACTGCGGCGCAGGCAATGGGATTGGCGCGCCTGCTGGGACTGGTCATCAAGTAGGGCGGAACAACCGGTGTCCGCTCCCTGACGTTCGCGGTCCGGTACTGACGGTGGCGCGGTGCTGACGGTAGCGCGGTGCTGACTGCGGTTCGGCGCCGACAGTGTCGGTGCTGACGGTGGCGCGGCGGGCGAGGCATGCTAATATATGAGATCTGGTCCGTCTTGTTGGGAGGTCGTCTAACGGTAAGACGGCAGCCTCTGGAGCTGCTTATCGGGGTTCGAATCCCTGCCTCCCAGCCACATTCAAAACACCTCACACACCTCAAACACCGCTCCCTTGCGGTCGCGGCTCGGCCGGGCGCGAATCGATCACTTTCGTGTGCACGACATAGAAGTGGAGCCGTGCCGCGGGGCGGTACGTTCGGAATGTGACGGTTTTCGGATGCCGTCGAGGCACCCGCTTCTATGTCGCGGCCCCCTAGGCAAATCACTCGTTGCCCTCCGGCGAGTATTTGGCGAGAATTGAAGTAAGCGGCCAAGCTGGCGCCATGGCGTGCGAGTTATCGTCTCTGGGCCACATCCCCTCCTTGGCAACTGGCGGTTGTTTATGCCAATGCGGAGCGCACGATGATGACACGTAGATTTCTGCTCGCCCTGGTGTTTGAAGGCGGCCGGCGGGTGTTTGCCTCCGCCGCCGCGAGCGCCCCGCCTCAGCCCAGTTCCCGCACTTACCGGGTCGATGCCACCATCCTCCTGTTCTCCATTTCGATCTTCACGCGCACAGGCGTGGGGAAGGGACATGCGCGGCATGTGGTCACGCGCGCGGCGGACCGGTCGGTTCACCAACTCGAGTTCGAGGCCGGCTCGCTGCCTGACCGGGCGCACGGCCTGAACCGGCTCGGCCTGATTCGCGAGACGGTGGCGGAAGCGGACTCCGGCATCCTCGAAGCGAACTACTTCGGGTTCATGACCGCCTCCAAAGAAGAGAGCCTGGGAGAAGCCAAGAAGGCGCTGAACGACAAGGCGGCGCAGAGTACGTTTGTCGCCATCGAGGGCCAGTCCCGGCCCGGCGAAGCTCACAGCCGGCGTGCGCGGTTTTCTTCCGATGCGCGAACCGGCTGGGGCGAGCTGGAGCGTAAGGCGGAAGCCGCCGTCCGCGATCCGGCTCAGACCTCCGGCGAAAGCCACATCCAATCGGGAGGCTCCGGCGCCGCGGCGCCAACGTTCCTGTTCGCACTGTGGGGGGCCATGTCTTCCGGTGCGGCGCGGCTGAAACAGACTTACGTCTACGCGGGTGACCGGTACGAGCTGACGACATCGCGGAAGCCCGATCCGAAAACGGGACGGCGGTTTGCGGACCGGGGCCTGGTGCCGCGGCCCGAATCCGTGATCGCGCTGAGCGGCACGATCCACAATCTGCGCACGGGCAACAAGACGCCCTTCCGCATCTGGACCGAGGACGCGAGCCGGTCGGTTCCGCTGCGGATCGAGTATCAGCCGCGGGGTTTCCTGCAGTTGGCGCTCGAGGCAGAAGGGTAAGGCGACTGGCTTGGGCGGGTCTGGAGACCCGCTGCAGGACTGGAGTCCTGCCCCACAAGATACAATGGCGCCATGCCACTGCGCGGTGTCGTGCTCCTTTCGCTGTGCCCGCTTCTCGCGGGGCAATCGTTCGACGTCAGGTCCTATGGGGCGGTGGGAGACGGAACGCATCTCGACACCGCCGCCATCTCCGCCGCGATCAAGGCCGCGGCGGCCGCGGGCGGGGGCGTGGTCGCTTTCCCGGCGGGCCGGTACCTCACCGGCACTTTCGAACTGCTCAGCAACGTTTCGCTGGATCTGAGAGCAGGGTGCGTGATTCTGGGGAGCCCGAACCTGAACGACTACGGCTCCATCGGCGACTACGGCTTCACGAAGGCTTACGGAGTCAGCAGCAGCGGCGAAGGCGACAAGGTAGGGATGATCGTGGCCCGGAAGGTTGAGAACGTCGCCATCTTCGGACAAGGCACGATCGATGGGAACTCGGGCCAGTTCTTCGACTTCGACACGCCACACATTGGCCCGGACTTCGATGCCCGCTACACGCGCGACGAGGAGGCGTTCCTGGAAGTCATGCGCTCGACCGAAGACGGCCCCGTGAAGGTGAAGCCCGAAGGCCGTCCCGGCACGCTGATCATTTTCACTGACGCGCGGAACATCGTCATCCGCGACGTCACGCTGACGAACGCGCCCAACTGGACGCTGCACCTGCAGCACGCCCGGCATGCGGTGGTGACCGGGATCCGCATCGCCAACGACCTGCGCATCCCCAACAACGACGGCGTGGATTGCATGGATTGCCACGACGTTCACTTCTCCAACTGCGACATCTCGGCAGGCGACGACGACTTCGCGATCGTGGGCAGTCAGGATGTCACCGTGGACGATTGCTCTCTTACCTCGCACTCCTCCGGAGTCCGCCTTGAGGACACGCGCTTCGCGACGTTCAGCAACCTGACGATCCACGCCAACCGCGGCATCGGCGTGTTTGAGCGCGGAGGAGGGCTGACCTCCGACGTTTTGTTCTCGAACCTGGTGATGGAGACGCGGCTGCTGGCCGGCCACTGGTGGGGCAAAGGCGAGCCCATCTACATTGTTTCGGGCGGGCCGGGCAACGCTGACGGGGGCGTGCGCAACGTGCGCTTCTCGAACATCCTGGCGGACGCCGAGGGCGGCATTCTGATTTACGGGACCAGGGACAGCCCGATCCGCGACATCGGGTTCGACAGGGTCAGGCTGCGCATTCACGCACCGCGCGCGGCGGTGGCCCGGGGCGCGGGCGGCAACTTCGACCTGCGCTGGACGGCGACTTCTTTGGCGGGCGCGGTCTTCGCGCATGACATTCCGGCGGTGTACTGCCGCTATCTCGCGGGCCTGAAGGTGCGTGGCCTCGATATCGAATGGGATCGCAACCTGCCCGATTACTTTTCGAACGCCCTGGCTTGCGAGGACTTCTCGGGACTCGATCTGGAGGACTTCTCCGCGCGGCAGGCCGCGCATGAGCGGCCGCAGGCGGTGATCCAGTTGCGGAACGGCGCCGGCGTCTCCATCCGCGACAGCGTCGCACGGCCGGGCGCTGGGACCTTTCTTTCGCTCAGCGGCGTAACGGGTGCGGGCCTGTTCGTGAACAATGACATCGGAGCAGCGGTGCGGGCGTTCGACCCCGGTCCGTCCGGCTTCGCGCTTTCGGGGAATCGGCTGCCGGCTCAGGCGAAAGCTGGCAGATAATAGTTGCTTGCGAGGTTTGATCTTGATATCCAAGCTTCCAACCGTTAGTATGAGCATTGAACAAAATGCCCGAGCTTGATGTGAAGCGGCCGCAAGCCGCGTCGAGCGAGGTGGTTCGGGACATCAACCGGCGGATCGTCCTGAACCTCATCCGGACGCGCCAGCCCATCTCGCGGGCCGACCTGGCCCGGGTGTCGGGTCTGCAGCGAAGCACGATCTCGCTGATTGTCGAAGAGCTCATCGAAGAGAACTGGGTTCTGGAAGGTCCGACCGGGCGGCTGCCGCGGGGCCGCCGTCCTACCTTTCTCCGGTTGAACGAGGAGCGCGTCATTATCGGGGTCGATCTGCGCCCGATTCAAACCACGGTGGCGGTGGCGGACGTGAACGGCCGCTTCAGTTTTCAGGAAGCGATGGAGACCCCCACGGACCCGGGGCGAGCGATGGATGAGCTGGTGCGGCGCATCCAACACGTCGTTGGGCTGTGCCATGGGAAGAAGATCGAGGGCATCGGAATCAGTCTGCCGGGCCGCTACGACCGCACCCTGGACCGCCTGCTTTTCGCTCCCAACCTCAAGTGGCGGGACATCGATATTCGCAATCCCATTGTTGAGGCGACCGGCCTGGAGGTCGAGCTCGAGAACGCCGCGAATGCGTGCGTGCTGGCGGCGGTCTGGTTCGACCGCATGAAATCCTGCCGCAACCTGGCGGCGGTGACGGTCTCGGAAGGCATCGGCACGGGGCTGCTCATCAACGGCCAGCTGGCCCGCGGCCTCAGCAGCATGGCGGGAGAATTCGGACACGTGGCGCTGGACCCGGACGGCCCGCTGTGCGGCTGCGGCAGCCGTGGGTGCTGGGAGGTTTTCGCCTCCAACCGCGCCGCGCTCCGCTACTACCTGGAGTCCGAAGCGGAGCCCGATGGGCTGGGCTTCCTCGACCTGCTCCGGCTGGCCGATCAGGGCGACGCGCGCGCCGCACGGGCCCTGGAGACCATGGCCCACTACCTGGGCCGCGGAATGCGGATGATTGTCGCGGGCCTGGCGCCGGAGCGCATCGTGGTGGTGGGCGACCTGACGCGTTCGTGGCACCGCTTCGGCCCGGTGATCGAATCCGAAGTGCGGGCGCAGGTGCTTCCGGGCGGCTGTCCGCCGGTGGTGGTGCCGGCGCACGAAGACGGCATGGCCCGCCTGCGCGGCACCATCGCGCTGGTGCTGTGGAACGACTTCGCGCCGGCCCACGAGACTCCCGCCTAGGGCAGCGCACGCGTAGTGCTGGAGCTATTTGTGGCGCAGGCACTCTTGCAGCAATGCCGCTACACGTCCGGCTTGGTCTCAGGAAGTTGGACGGAGGCGGGTCTGGAGACCCGCTGCAGGACTGGAGTCCTGCCCCACTCAAAAAAGGGGCTTGACACGGTTTTAGCTTCAGTATATAGTTCGGAGTTGCAACAAACACTAGGCTGGTGGGGGTCGCTAGTTCAGTCCATGCTGCGTCAGCCAGAGATGGCTGTTCACTCCAATACCGCGAGCCTCGCGTCTCTGCCGCTCTCCGCGCACATCACCTTCTCAGCAGCCTCCCACAGTGCAGTACATGGGTGGAGCGGGATTTGAAGGCCTGCTCCACCCGATTTTTTGCCATCCCTCGTTCGTGGTACCAAGGGGAAGAGACATGAAGATCCGCGATCTCCGCGCCACCACCGTCACTGTGCCTCTGGAGGCCCCGCTGCGTCATGCCAACGGGTGCCACTGGGGGCGCTTCGTACGAACCATTGTTGAAGTGGAGACGGACAACGGCCTGATCGGGCTGGGCGAGATGGGCGGCGGTGGAGAATCCGCCGAAGCCGTCTTCCGGTCACTGAAAAGCACGCTCGCCGGCCACGACCCCGCGCGCATCGAGGAGATGCGCTTCCGCATCTCCAATCCGACGGCATCGCTCTACAACAACCGGACACAGGTGCTGGCGGCGCTGGAATTCGCCTGCCTCGACATTCTGGGGCAAGCCTGGGGCGTGCCGGTGCACGCCATCCTGGGCGGGAAACTGCGCGACCGCGTGCCGTTCGCTTCCTACTGTTTCTTCCGTTATGCGAACCCCGACACCGGCGCGGGGGAAGTGAGAACCATCGACCAGGCGGTGGAGACGGCGCGCGCGCTCAAGGCCCGCTGCGGTTTCACGTCGCACAAAATGAAAGGCGGCGTTTTCCCGCCCGACTATGAGCTCGAGGCTTACCGCGCGCTGGCCGCGGCGTTCCCGGACGACCAGGTGCGCTTCGACCCCAACGGCGTGTGGTCCACCGAACAGGCCATCCGCTTCGGCCAGGCTATTGAAGGCCTTCGTAACGACTATCTGGAGGACCCGGTCTACGGCCTGAACGGAATGCGGCGCACGCGACAGATGGTACGCGTGCCGCTGGCCACCAACACCGTGGTGGTGAACTTCGAGCAGCTCGCCGCCAATGCGCTCGACACCGCGGTGGACGTGATCCTGCTGGACACCACGTTCTGGGGCGGCATTCGCGCCTGCGTGAAAGCGGCCGGCGTGTGCGAGACGTTCCAGCTCGGCGTGGCCGTGCACTCCTCCGGTGAATTGGGCATCCAACTGGCCACCATGCTGCATCTGGGCGCGGTGCTGCCCAACCTGTCCTTCGCCGCCGACGCGCACTACCATCAGCTCACCGACGACGTGATCGAGGGCGGGTTGATGGCTTATCGGGGCGGCTCGATCGCCGTCCCCGACGGGCCCGGCCTCGGCGTGCGGCTGAACCGGGACAAGCTGCGCCAGTACAATGAACTGTATAAGGAGCTGGGAAACTACCCGTACGACCAGGATCCGTTGCGGCCGGGCTGGGCGCCTTTGGTGCCCAACGACCGATGGGCCGATCCTCGCGACGGGCGGACGCCTGCGCTGGGATGAGGAACCGGCCTCGACATGAGTGTCGAGTGGGCAGGCAGGAGTGCCTGCGCCACGCGTACTGGAAAACACAGTGAAGAACGGTTGTTTTAACCTCGACGGACGCGTAGCTGTCGTTATCGGCGGAACTTCGGGACTCGGGAAGGCGATCGCGCTGGGACTCGCAAAGCACGGCGCCAACGTGGCCGCGAGCGCGCGCACGGAGCAGGCGGTGGAAGAGACGGCGCTCGAGATCGAAGCGCTCTGCCGGCGGACCATTCACCAGGTGGTGGACGTGGACTCGCGCCCGTCGATCGACACGCTGCGCGACGCGGTCGTCCAGGCCTTCGGCGGCGTGGACATCCTGGTCAACGCGGCCGGGTACACGTTCCGCAAACCGACGGCGGAGATCAGCGAGCCGGAATGGGATTCTCTGACCGACACGAACCTGCACGGCGTGTTGCGGGCGTGCCAATCGTTCTATCCGCTGCTGAAAGCAAGCGGGCGCGGCCGCGTGATCAACCTGGCCTCGCTCGGCTCCTTCCTCGCCTTTCACGAAGTCGCCGCGTACTGCGCCGCCAAGGCGGGCGTGCTGTCGCTGACGCGCAGCCTGGCCTGCGAGTGGGCCGGTGACGGCATCAGCGTCAATGCCATCGCGCCGGGCGTCTTTCCGACGGAGCTGAACGTAGCGCTGCTCGAGGGCACGGAGCGGGGGCGGGAGATCCTGACGCGCACGCCGATGCGACGCTTCGGCCAGCCCGAAGAACTGGTGGGCACGGCGGTCCTGCTGGCTTCCGACGCCGCGAGCTTTCTCACCGGCCAGTGCATCGCGGTGGACGGCGGCTACCTGGCGTCGGGGGTGAACTCGTAATGGGCGGTGCGGAGGACAAGTGCCGGCGCGGCACGCTGAAGCGCGCACCACAGTGGATCATCCTGTTGCTCGCGCTCGCAGGCTCCCTTCGCGCCGAGACCGGCTATGACGCCTGGCTGCGCTATGCGCCGCTCGACTCGTCCGCGAAGGCGCTCTATGCGCGGCTGCCGGCGGCCGTGTTCGCCACTTCCGCCTCGCCGGTGATGGACGCGGCCCGGCAGGAACTGGTGCGCGGAGTGCGCGGCCTGCTCGGCCGGACGCTGCGTATCGATTTGAGGCTGCCCGGCGAGGGCGCGATCCTCCTGGCGACCTTCGATTCCTTGCCCCGCCTCGCGCCCCACATCGCGGTGCCGCCCGAGCGCGTCGCAGGCAGCTACCTCCTGAAGGCCACGCAGCTCAACGGCCATGACGTCCTGTTGGTCGCGGGCGAAGACGATCGCGGCGTGCTCTACGGCGTCTTCGCGCTGCTCCGCCGCATGGCCCTGCACAGCGAGATCCAGAGCCTGGACGAGTACAGCGCTCCACATGCTGCCGTGCGCTGGACCAACGAGTGGGACAACCTCGACGGGAGTATCGAGCGTGGCTACGCCGGCCGCTCCATCTTTTTCGAGAACGGTCACGTGGTGGCGGACCTCGGCCGCGCCGGCGATTACGCGCGCCTGCTCGCTTCGATCGGCATCAACGGCTGCACGGTCACCAGTGTCAATGCCGACCTGCGCGTGTTGACCAGCGACTTCATCCCCGAGCTGGCGCGGCTGGCCGCGGCGTTCCGCCCGTGGGGCGTGCGCATGTCGATCGCGGTCGATTTCAGCAGCCCGAAAGCGGTGGGCGGTCTCGCCACTTTCGATCCGCTCGATGCGCAGGTGGCCGAGTGGTGGAAGACCAAGGTGGACGAGGTTTATCGCGCCATCCCGGACCTGGGCGGCTTTGTTCTGAAGGCTGACTCCGAAGGCCGGCTCGGGCCTTCCGCCTACCACCGCACGCACGCCGACGCCGCCAACGTGATCGCGCGCGCCCTCAAACCGCACGGCGGACTGCTGTTCTACCGCGGCTTCGTCTACGACCACCACATGGACTGGCGCAATCTCAAGAACGATCGCGCGCGCGCGGCCTGGGACAACTTCCACTCGCTCGACGGCGCGTTCGACGACAACGTGTTCGTCCAGATCAAATACGGGCCGATCGATTTTCAGGTGCGCGAGCCGGTCTCGCCGCTTTTCGCGGCGCTGACACGCACCCACCAGGCGATCGAGCTGCAGGTCACGCAGGAGTACACAGGCCAGCAGCGGCATCTCTGCTACCTGGCGCCCATGTGGAAAGAGACGCTGGATTTCGATCTGCACGCCGCGGATCGGCCGACGCCGGTCAAGAATCTGGTGTCGGCCTTCGTGGCCGTGACCAACGTCGGCCGCGACGACAACTGGCTGGGCTACGACCTGGCGATGGCCAACCTCTACAGCTTCGGGCGGCTGGCCTGGAACCCGGATCTCGGGGCGGCCGGGATCGCCGCCGACTGGACCCGGCTCACGTTCGGGCATGACGCGCGTGTGGTGGACACCGTGACGAGCCTGCTGATGGAATCCTGGCCCGCGTATGAGAATTACACCGGCCCGCTGGGCGCCGGCGGGCTCACCGACATCATCGGCGTTCACTATGGGCCGGGCATCGAGTCATCGGAGCGGAACGGATGGGGGCAATGGCATCGGGCCGATGAGCACGGCATCGGCATGGATCGCACGGTGGCCACGGGTACGGGCTTCATCGGACAGTACCCGCCGGCGGTCGCGCGGCTTTACGAAGTGCTGGACAACTGTCCCGACGAGCTGCTGCTCTTCATGCATCACGTGCCGTACACGCACGTGCTGCACTCGGGCAAGACGGTCATCCAGCACATCTACGATTCGCATTACGACGGCGCCGCCGAGGCCGCGACTTTTCCCGAGCGCTGGCGGCGCCTGCGCGGCCGCATCGACGGCGAGCGCTTCGAGGCCGTGCTGGAGCGGCTGGAATATCAGGCCGGACACGCCATCGTATGGCGCGACGCCGTCTGCAATTGGTTCGAGCGTACCGCTGGCATTCCGGACGCGCGCGGCCGCGTGGGGAATCATCCCGGCCGCGTCGAGGCGGAATCGATGACGCTGGATGGATATGCTGTCGAGCCGGTCACGCCCTGGGAGACCGCGTCGGGCGGCAAGGCGATCGAATGCTCGCGGCCCGCCTGCGCCGCCGGTTTCCGTTTCGACGGCCAGCCCGGAACGTATCGCATCGCAGTGCAGTATTTCGACGTGAGCGGAGGCGCCGCCGCATACACGCTGCTGGTTGCCGGCCAGGTGGTGGACCGATGGCGTGCCGGCGGCGGGCTGCCATCCGACAAACCGAACGGCCACACCAGCACACGCCGTACGGTGTCCGGCCTCGCGCTGCGGCAGGGAGACGAGATCCGCATCGAGGCCACCGCGGGCGCCCACGTCGACTACGTCGAGATGGGGGAGTAGGCGAGCCTGGGAGCGGTCCGGTCGCCTAGACCAGGCTCGCGGTTCGGTGCTCGGGTTAGTTGACCACGGCCACCGGCTCGGGCTCGGGGGCCGGCTGCGGGCGGACGGGGGCCGGTTCGCGGCGGCTGGTGGCGTACGGCTTTTCGAAGTAGCGGTAGAAGAGATAGGCTAGCGGCAGCGTTGCGGCGATGCACAGCAGGCTGGCGAGCGTCCCCCTCCGCAGCCACACTCTGACGGTTGCCATCACCAGCGAAACCAGCGGGACGTGAATCAGGTAGACCGAATAAGACATCTTGCCGAGGCCGGTCATCGCGCGCGTGGGCAGGAGGTCCTTCTTCACCAGGGGTTCCACTCCGCTGGCGGCCCAGAGAACCACGCCGCAGCACAGCGCGAACAGCGTCTGCCTTTCCAGGGTTTCACTCGGATACCGGACGGTGAATGCCAGCGTCGCCGCGATCAGCCCGGCGGTGAGGACGATGCTGGCCGGCGCCGTCCAGCGGCCGAAGAGGCGCGAAGGCCGGAAGCCCTTGTCGAGGACGGTATAGAGCAGCAGACCGAAAGCGAACATGGCCCAGTACTGCATGAAGAGTCCGGATAGAAATGGGCCGCGCCGCCACCACCAGACGGCCCCCACCGTGGCCACCGTCAGGACGGTCATGAAGCCGCGCCGCCACAGCAAGGCCAGCGCCATGACGAGATAGAACTGCACTTCGATTGCAAGACTCCAGTAGACCGAATTCACTGGAGCCCAGGGTTTGTGCGTGGCGCCGGTGGTGGCGAGGCCCTTGGTCAGGGTGACCAGGCCCATCCAGTCCGGCACTGAAAACGCGTACCAGGGTGGGCTGTCAAGATGGAACCTGCGGGCACGGCACCAGTAGATCGCGGCACCGAAGAACGGAGCCGCAAGGCAGACCGCGATCGACGCCCAGAAAGGCGGAAAGATACGCCGCAGACGGCGCTTCAGGAACGAACCCGCCGTCTGTCCCTTGGCCATGGTGCTGCGGCTGGAGGCCATCATGCAGTAGCCGGAGATGACGAAGAAGGCGGGCACCCCGAGCATGCCGCAATCGGCGAACCGCCGGAACAGGCCGGGATCGATGCCGAAGCGCATGTGGTACAAAAAGACCCACAGGGCGGCGAGTCCTCTAGCGATCTCCAGGCTCTTGTTCAGCATGGCGGAGCCAAAATCAGTCCATTGTAGCGCGAGCGGTCCGCTCCCTGACGGTCGCGGTTCAGTGCTGGTGGGTGACGCCAGCTTTTCGACCGCGCTGGCACCGGACCTGGCGGTCGGAGCGCCGACCATCGCGAGTGAGGGGCGGGTCTGGAGACCCGCTGCAGGACTGGAGTCCTGCCCCACAGCTCGTGGCTGACAAGCTAGCCGACGCGGGCGATGGCATCGATCTCGATGCGGGCGTCGCGCGGCAGGCGCGCCACCTCTACGGTCGAGCGGGCCGGAGGGGTGGACGGAAAATAGCGGGCGTACACCTCGTTCATGCGCGCGAACTCGCCCATGTCCTTGAGGTACACCGTGGTCTTGAGCACCTGATCGAGCGAGGAGCCGCAAGCCACGAGCACGGCCTTCAGGTTTTCCAACACGCGGGCCGTCTGAGCTGCGATGTCACCTTCGACAATCTGCCCGGTGGCCGGGTCGAGCGGAATCTGGCCGCTCAGATAAGCGGTGCCGTTCGACACCACGGCTTGCGAATACGGTCCGATGGCCTGCGGGGCTTGAGGGGTTGCTATGGTGTGCTTCATACCGGTACGGCTTTCTGGATGAGATCCCAGGCCATTTCGACGTCCTCCCGGCCCGTGCCCAGGTTCCCGATCGCAAGGCGGATCGTGAATTTCCCATTGAGTACGGTGTGCGAGAGGAACACTTTGCCGGAGGCGTTCACAGAATCGAGGATGGCCTTGTTCTCCTCGTCTGTGCCTTTGAAGCGGAAGCAGACCACCGAGAGAGGGTTGGGCGCCATGCGCTCGAAGCGCTGATCGCCGCCAACCCAGCCGGAGAACTTCCTGGCCATGGCCACCTGCGAGCGAATGGCCGTGCAGATGCCTTCGCGGCCGAAGTAGCGCATGACAAACCACAGCTTCAGCGCGCGGAAGCGGCGGCCCAGGGGAATGGCGTAGTCCATCAGGTTGATGGCACGCGGGTCCTCGTCGGTCTTCAGGTACTCCGGAACCAGCGAGAAGGCGCGGCGCAGGATGTCCGGCCGGCGCGTGTAGAAGACGCTGAGGTCCATCGGCGTGAAGAGCCACTTGTGCGCATTCATCACCACCGAGTGGGCGCGGTCCACTCCCGCGAACAGGTGGCGGAACTCGGGCACGATGGCCGCGCCGCCGGCGTAGGCCGCATCGACGTGCAGCCACAGGCCGTGCTTTTCGGCGAGGTCGGCGATGGCGGGCACCGGATCGACGCTGGTGGTGGAGGTGGTACCCACGGTCGCGACGACGCAGAAGGGGCGCTTGCCGGCCGCCAGATCGCGCTGGATGGCCTCCTCGAGCGCGTCCACACGCATCCTGAAATGCGAGTCCACCGGAATCTTGCGGACGTTGCGGCGCCCGATGCCGAGGGCGATAGCGTCCTTCTCGACGGAGGAGTGCGCCTGCTCGGAAGTGTACAGCGTCAGGTACGGGCGGCCGCCGTTTTCGCGCGCGTCCGGATCGGCCAGCTCGCGCGCGGCGGCGATGGCGTGCAGAGTACTCACCGAAGCGGTGTCGTAAATGATGCCGAAGAACTCGTCGGGCAGCCCGAGCCATTGGCGCAGCCAGCCTAGCGTCACCTGCTCCAGTTCGGTCAGGGCGGGCGAGGTGGCCCAGTGTATCCCGTTGGTATTTAGCGCTGCGATCAGCATCTCCGCGATGATGGCCGGCGTTGAGCCGGTGCAGGCGAAGTAGGCCATGAAGCCCGGATGGTTCCAGTGCGTCACCGCCGGGATGATCAGCTTCTCGAAGTCCTTGAGGATCGCATCGAACGGTTCGCCGTTCGCGGGCGCTGCGGGCGGCAGGGCATCGGTCAGATCGCCGGGCTTGACGCGCGGAAAAACCGGGTAGCGGCGGGGGTCCTCCAGGTACTCGGAAACCCAGTCCACCGCTTCGTGCGCGGCGCTTCGAAAGTCCTCGACGTATTTGCTCATTGGTTGGGCCGAATACCTAGGGTACAGCCCTGGGCGGGCAGCTGTCAGCTTTCGGCTGTCTGCTTTCAGCTCTCGGCGGGTGCGCGACATGAAAGTGATCGATTCGTCCGGGCCGAGCCGCGACCGCAAGGGAGCGGTGTTTGAGGTCTACGACGCGCGCGTGCACGGCGACGAATCGGGATGGCCGTGGCCGAGCGTCGGGCAATGCTCCAGGACCCGACGCTGGGTCCGCTCCCTTGGGGTCGCGGCTCGGTAAGGAGCTCTCAGCTCTCGCGGCAGTCCTTCAGCATCTCGGGCAGCCAGGATTTGAACCAGTCGGCGAACTCGGCCAGCTTCTGTCTGGCTTCAGGGCCTGGCGGCGCGGCGGCCGGGCCGGGACGCAGTCCGCGCAGGGCAGCGGCTTCGCGAATGGCAACCGGAGGAGGGAACCCTGGGATCCAGGCGACGAATTCGTGCAGGCGGCGATCCAGCGCTTCGGCGCGCTCCGTCTGGCCGGCGAGCAGGGCGCGGTCGAGCGCCACGTGCAGCTCGGGGATGGCCGAGGCGATTCCGGAGACCACCCCGTCGGCTCCCGCACGTCGCGCCCGGGAATACAGCACGTCCTGCCCGGCCATCAGGGTGAACGGGAATCGCTCGCGCGCCGCGCGGAGGGCTTCGAAGTCATCCCAACTGGCCGTCGAATCCTTGATGCCCTCGAACAGGCCGGTGGAAAGCAGTTCGATGGCGAGTGCAGACGAAATGGCGGTGGTGAAGGACGGGATGTTGTAAAGGAAGATGGGCACCGACCCCTTCAGCGCGTCGGCGAAGTGCAGATAGAAATGGCGGACGTCCTCCTGGCTGTAGCTGTAGAAATAGGGCGGCATGAGGAGCACGCCGGCGGCACCGGCGTTAGCGGCCTCGCGCGCCAGCGACAGCGCGCCCTCCAGGGTCGAGTGGCTCACGCCGGCCAGGATCGGCACGCGGCTGCGCCGGATGGCAAGCGAGATCAGGCGACAGCGCTCGATGATGGGGAAGTGGAGGAACTCGCCGGTCGAGCCCATGAGCGCGATGCCGTCCACTCCGCCGCGGCCGAGAAAATCCAGCAGATCGAACACGCCGGCCAGGTCGATCCCCGGACCCTCGCGCCGGGGCGTGATCGCGGCGGCATACACACCAGAAACGGCACCCATCAGTCGTCTTAAGGATACGACAGCGGGCGCGGGCGAAGGCGCGAACGGCCGTCAGAGCGGCTTCAGGTCGCCGAGCGTGGTGGGGAGAAGTTCGGAGACCGTCGGGTGGATGTGCATGGCTCGCTGCATCACGGTGTAGGGAGCGTGCGCGTACATCAGGTCGAGGACGCAGTGGATGACTTCATCTCCTCCGGTGCCCAGGATGGCCGCGCCAAGGAACTCCTTCGAATCGCCGTCCACGAGCAACTTCATAAAGCCCTGCGTTTCGCCTTTCTCGATGGCCCTGCTGACGCGGGACATAGGGCGCGTGGCCATCAGGACGCGGCGTCCGGAGGCACGGGCTTGCGCCTCCGTCATTCCGGCGCGCCCGAGCGGCGGATCGATGTACAGGTTGTAGGCCGTGATGCGGTCCGACACCCGGCGAGCGTCGTGGTCGAGCAGATTGGCCGCGACGATCTCGAAATCGTTGTAGGAGGTGTGCGTGAATGCTCCGCGGCCATTGCAGTCTCCCAAGGCCCAGATGCCGGGCACATTGGTGCGCAACTCGTCGTCAACTTGGATGTAGCCGCGAGTGTTACGGGTCACGCCTGCCCGGTCGAGCCCGAGGTCGTCCGTGTTGGGCGTCCGGCCTACGGCCAGCAGCACATGCGTCCCCGCGAAATCGGGCCCGTCGCTAGTGCAGTCCGTATGCACCACGATCCCGTCGCCCTGCCGCGCGACCGCGATGCACTTTGCGTTGAGGTAAACCTGGATGCCCTCGCGCTGCAGAATGTCCAACACCGCGGCCGAGACATCTTCGTCCTCGTGGCCGGCCAGCCTGGGCCCCATCTCGACAATCGTTACCTCGCTGCCGAAGCGTCTGAAGATCTGTCCGAACTCCAGGCCCACAGCGCCGCCGCCCACGATGACCAGGTGTGACGGCAAGGTATCCATATCGAGCAGGGATGAATTGGTCAGATACGGTGTGCCCGGCAGACCGGGCATGGCCGGTATCGTCGCGCGGCCGCCGACGTTGATAAAGATCTTGTCCGCGCTGAGCAACTGGTCGCCCACGCGCACCTCATGCGCCGATTCGAATCGGGCATGGCCCTGATAGACCGTGCAATTCTGCAGGCCTCGAAGCCAAGCCTCGATTCCCGTTCTCGACTTGCCCGTGATTTCGTCCTTTCGCGCCTTGACACGCTTCATGTCGATGCCGACGCGGCCTTCGATGGTGACGCCGAACTCGGCGGAGCGGCGCGCCACCTGGGCCGCGTACGCGCTGGCGACGAGGGTCTTGGTGGGAGTGCATCCGGTGTTGATGCAGGTCCCGCCAAAGCGGGCACGTTCGGCGACGGCGACTTTCATGCCGGCGGCGGACAACCGGGCCGCGAGGAACGGGCCGGCCTGCCCGGTGCCGATGATGACGGCGTCAAATTCGTTGGGCATTGGCCTGTGGCATTGACCTGGGCTAGGCGGCGACGAACTGCTGCCCGCCGTCGATGTCGTAAGTCGCGCCGGTGAGGGCCGTGTTGGTCATGATGTGTACGGCGAGCGCGGCGACGTCGGCCGGTTCGACAACGCGCCGGATGGGAAGCGTGGTGCGAAGCTGACGGCGGCGGTTTTCGAGTTCGTCGCCGAGGAGCGATGCCGACAACGTCGTGTCAACGAAGCCAGGGGCGATGAGGTTGACCCGGACGGGCGCGAGTTCGAGCGCCAGGTTGGCAGTGAGAGCCGGGAGTGCAGCGGTCACTGTCGAGGCGATACCGGTTCCGATGCTTGGGCGGCGACCGCCGGTGCCGCCCATAAACAGCAGCGTGCCGGGCGGCCTCACCCTGTGGGCGGCGTTCTGTGCGACCTGGAGCATCAGCAGGAGGTGCTCCTCGAGGGCGAGGCGCGCCTGGGCGAGATCCATGTCGAGGAGGCGCCCGTAGTGGGGCTTGCCCGCCGTCACCATCACGTGGTCGATCCTGTCCGGCAGGTCGCCGAAGAACCTCTCTAGGGAAGCGGAATCGTTGGCATCGAAGGCCGCGCTGCTCAGCGCGTCGAGCTCGCTGGCGGCGCGCTGTAGGGGCTCGGGATTCCGGCCGGTGAGGATCAGCCTGGCTCCCTCGGCGCTCGCTCGCCGGGCCGTTTCAAGCCCGATTCCGGCGCTTCCGCCGATCACGACGACGGTCTGCCCGAGGAGTCCCGGTTGACGTTGGAGGGGAGAAGCGTTTGCGGCGCTCATTTCGGCACCTCCGTCCCGGCCTGCTCGGCCACCATGTAGGCGGCATACCAGTCGGGCCAGTTCTCGTCGCGCTGCCCGGTGCGTTTTTCGTGCTCGCCGTGGGCGGCCTCGGCACGCCGAAGCGCGCTCGCCAGATCGTTTACGGAGCCGAACGAGGTCGCGGCAGGGTCGATGCGCCCCGGAAGCCGTGTCGTGATCTCCTGCAGCAGCCAGCCGTTGCCGTCGGGATCCTTGAACGAGGCGAACGAGCGGTAGCTGGTATGGCCGGGAGCCGGACCGCTGACCCGGCGCCGTCCAAACAGGTAGGGCTCGTCGGGGCCATTGAAGACGCCGGCAGCGTCGTGGAACACCTCGCCGACCTGGACACCGCGAGCGAGCAACTGGCGACGGGCGGCTTCGATGCCGGAGACGATCAGGTACAGGCCCTGAGCCGACCCGGGCTCCGCCGCGGTGACGTTCTTGCCGAAGATGACCGAGCACGCGGAGCCAGGCGGCGTGAACTGGATGACGCGGTAGCTGTCACCGCCGGCGAAGTCGGCGTCGAGACGCCAACCGAGCCTGGCGTAGAACTCTTCCGCACGGTTAACATCCGAGACGGGGATGACGATGACCTCAAGCTTCGTGTCCATCGTCGCGGCGCTCGCTTTGGTGGTGGCGTCCTTACTGCGGACCTCGTCCGTTATCATCTCTGCCTCCATGGGCTGCCTCCGTGGGCTGCCTCCTCAGGTTCTGATAGCGATTAGGCCAGAAGGACGTTCCGGAAGCTAGTAGACGAAGGTGTCGGTCCAAGCCATTTACAGCATTTATGTAGTACGCGCTTTGCATAAATCGTGCTTGCATCTGCGCCTGAAACAGGTATACTCAGGCTTTAGGGCTCGACTTGGGCCGGCCGCTCGACGCGTGCCTGCCCGGAATACATCCCCGGAGAGCTTTATGGCTGCCACCGAACTTCTGGCACTACCCGGGGCCAGGCGGCTGTTGGAGGATGAAGTGCCGGACCCCAACGCTGAGCTGGCCCAAAGGTTTCACACCTACATGTTCCTCATGCGGGAAGTGGAGGAACGCATCGAAAAGAAGCTCTACCGGCAGGGCAAAATCGCCGGTGGCGTCTATGTAGGCCGCGGCCAGGAGGCAATCTCCACGGGCGCGGCGCTGGCTGCCGATCCCGAGGACATCCTGTTCCCCTGCCACCGCGACATGGCGGCCTACTTCATCCGCGGCGTCCATCCCAGGCAGATCTTCGCTCAGTACATGGGACGTGTCGGCGGGCCCACCCAGGGTCGCGACGGCAACATGCATATGGGCGACCTGCGGCTGAAGATCGTGGCTATCATCAGCGCCATCGGCGCGGCGATCCCGGTTGCCGCGGGCGCGGCCTTCGCCCAGAAGTACAAGGGCGAGTCCGGTGTCACGCTGTGCTTCTTCGGCGACGGCGCAACCAGCCGTGGCGACTGGCACGAGGGCGTCAACTTCGCCGCGGTCCTGAAGCTGCCGCTGGTGCTGATCTGCAACAACAATCAGTACGCCTACTCGACGCCGCTCGACAAGCAGATGGTCTGCCCCAATATTGCCGACCGCGGTCCCGCCTACGGGATTCCGGCGGAAATCGTGGATGGGAACGACGCGTTCGCGGTCTATGAGGCCACCGCGCGCGCTGCGCAGCACGCCCGCGCGGGCCTGGGTCCGTACCTGCTGGAATGTAAAACCTTCCGGATGACCGGCCACGCCGCGCACGACGCCGCCGGATACGTGCCCGAGCACCTGTTCGCCGAATGGGCGGCCAAGGATCCGATCCTGCGCGTCGAGCAGTTGATGACCGAGAAGGGTTGGAAAACCCGCGCGGAGATCGACGCCGCCTGCGCCCGCATCCGCCAGGAAGTGGACGAGGCCATTCAGTGGGCCGAGCAAAGCCCTTACCCGGATCCGGCCACGCTTCTGGACCGAGTCTACGAGTAGGCCATGCCGACCACCTATTTAGAAGCCATACGCCAGGGGATCTGGGAAGAGATGGAGCGGGACCCGAACGTGTTCCTGCTGGGCGAGGACATTGGCGCTTACGGGGGCGCCTTCAAGATCACGGCGGGCATGCTGGAGAAGTTCGGCGAACGGCGTGTCGTCGATACCCCGCTGGCAGAAGCGGCCATCGCGGGCGCCGCCATCGGGGCGAGCATGTTCGGCCTGCGGCCGGTGGCCGAGATGCAGTTCTCCGACTTCATCACCTGCGCCTTCGACCAGATCGTGAACTTCGCTGCCAAGTGCCGGTACCGGTGGAACGCCGGGGTGCCGCTGGTGATTCGCGCGCCCTCGGGCGGAGGCAACCGCGGCGGCCCGTTCCATTCGCAGAATCCGGAGGCGTGGTTCACCCACGTCCCGGGGCTCAAGGTCATCGCTCCAGCCACCGCCTACGACGCGAAGGGCCTGATCAAATCCGCCATCCGGGACAACGATCCGGTTCTGTATTTCGAGCACAAGGGGCTCTACCGGAGGATCAAGGAAGACCTCCCGGAGACGGAGTACACCGTACCGATCGGCAAAGCCCGCGTCTTTCGTGAGGGTACGGACGTGTCGATTATCACTTACGGCGCCATGGTCTACACAGCCCAGGAGGCAGCCGAAAGGCTGGCCGCGGAGGACATCTCCGTCGAGATCGTGGACCTGAGAACGCTGGTCCCGCTCGATGAGGAGGCGATTCTGGCGAGCGTGCGCAAGACCTCGCGCGCCATCGTCCTGCACGAGGACACGCTGACGGGCGGATTCGGCGGCGAGATCGCCGCGCGCATCACCGAGCGCGCTTTCGATTGCCTGGACGCGCCGGTAGTCCGCATCGCCTCGCCGGACACGCCGATCCCGTACAGTCCGCCGCTCGAGGATGCTTTCCTGCCCAATGCGGACAAGGTGGTCGAGAAAGTCCGCTGGCTCTGCGCCTATTGAGTAGCGCCACCCGCGGGCGGACGGGGCTTCTCCTTGCCCCCACAATCCTTGCGCCCACGGGCAAGCAGGGTGCGCGGGTCAAAGAGATGCTTGGGACGAAAACGCTGGCGGTCCCACCGGAACCCGGCTTCGAAGTGCACCCCTAGGAAGTAGCCCGTTTCGCGGTACACGCAATAGCGCACCAGCCCTTCGAAGGTGGCTTTAGGATGTTCGATGTGCAGCAGAGTCTCCGAGGGCACGGGTGCATCCACCTGAAGGCACGCCCCGGAATTGGAGATATCCTCCAGATTGGCCAAGCCCTTGTGCTTTCGACCGGAGTGATCGATCCACCACACGTCGATCAGGTCGGCACAAAGTAAGCGCGGTTCGAAACGCCTGTCCTCCATACTAAACCCATCGGTCCGAGCCGGCCTTGTGTTTACCGGAAACGGCAGTAGGCCGAGCTACGTAAGTCCCCGTCCCGCGGCCCGTAAAGCACCCAGCCGCTAATCGCCCGGCCCGCGCCGGGGTCTCCTGAGTCCAGTGTACTCGGGCCGGAGCGTCGCGCGGAAGGCCCGCAACTGCGATTCAGGGAGACTTATCCGGAACCGCCGGCACCTCCTTTAGGAGGCTTGACTGCGGGACGCGGAGGCTCGACGACAGGTCGCCGGCACGCCGCCGGCCCCCCCCATTGCGGGGGACCCCCATTGGGGCCTTCATTGGGGACTTGACCGCAGGTGTCAGGAGTGTGTTACAGTTCTGTGTTCGGAGCTGGTGCGTTCTGAGCGGTCTGACAGATCTTTGATCCTACGTGGAATCTCCCCGGAAGTCGGGAGGCAGGCCTATTCGTATGCCCTCTGGCGGCCGATTGACGGAAGGGTGGTCTGAACGACAAGGTTCAATGAAACAGCCCTATTTTATTTTAGTAGTCGCGCACTCCTTACACGGCAGGCTTCGCAGGATTCACGTATCCCAGCGCATTCTCTACGCCGTGTTCGCGCTCGCCGTAGTGGGCCTGTTTTCCGTCGTCGGCTTCATATCGAGTTACGCGCGCATGGCCTGGAAGGTTGCCAATTATAACGCCCTCAGGCAGGAAATCACCGCTTTGCGCGCCCGCTACCATAACCTCCAGACCGACGCCACCCAAACGAATCATCAGCTGGCCGAACTGCAGGTGTTCGCCAGCGAGGTTTCGATGGCCTACGGACTGAAGCAGAAGCTCGAAGGCCCGGAGGATATTTCGAGCGAGGGCCGCCTGGTGCCGACCCTTCAGGAATCCTTCAAGGAATACGACTTCCTGCGGAGCGCCAACCTCTCGGCGTACTCGCACCGCTACCCGCGCTCCTGGCAGACCAACATCGTCCCGGCGGTCTGGCCCGTGGATGGCCGGCTGCAGAGCGCCTTTGGAAGGCGGATGGATCCGTTCTCCGGTGAAGGCGCGCTGCATCGCGGCGTGGACATTGGGGCGCCGTACGGCACTCCGGTACACGCGTCGGCCGATGGAGTGGTGGTGTTTGCCAGTATCATGAACGGATTCGGGCGGGTGGTGGTGGTGGACCACGGCAACGGATTCCAGACCTACTACGCGCATCTCTCCCGGTTTGCGGTGGTGGCCGGGCAGGAGGTCCGCCAGGGCGGCGTGCTCGGCGACGTGGGACAGTCCGGGCGCGCGACCTCCCCGCACCTTCACTACGAGGTGCGCCGCTTCGGCACACCCCAAAATCCGGCCCGTTATCTCAATCGCAGCATGGCGGCGGCCCACTCGGTCCACCGCGATTTCCCGTTCTAGGCCCGCGGCGTGCCCCGCATTGTCCTGATCCACTGGAACGACGCTGAAGGAGCGGCGCGCGCGAAGACGCTGCGGGCGGCCGGGTTCGAATCCACCTGTCTGGCACCGCGCGGCGGAGCGGCGGAGCTGAGGGCCCTGGGCCAGAACGTTCCCGACGCCTTCGTGATCGACCTTAGCCGCCTGCCGTCCCAGGGACGCGCCGTCGGCGTCGAGCTGCGAAGACAGAAAGCCACTCGCCTGGTGCCGCTTGTGTTCGCGAGCGGAGAGCCGGAAAAGGTGGAGCGAATCCGCCAGTTGCTTCCGGATGCCACCTACGCGGAATGGGGGGGCATCGCGGCGGCCCTGAAATCCGCGCTCGCGAACGCGCCCGCCACGCCCAGGGTGCCGTCGACCATGGATTTCTACGCCGGCGCTCCGCTGGCCAAGAAGCTGGGCATACGGACTGGAACGACCGTCGCGCTGCTCGAAGCTCCGGAGGGTTTCGAGCGCCGGCTCGATCCGCTGCCGCCGGAGGTGGAGATCCGGCGCGGGGCACGCGGGCGAGCGAGCCTGGTGCTGCTGTTTGCGATGTCGATGAGCGATCTGCGCAAGCGTTTCCCCACTGCCGCGCGCCTGCTGGAGGGCGGGGGCAGCGCCTGGATCGCGTGGCCGAAGAAGGCATCGGGCATCGCGACCGACCTGAACGAGACAGCGGTGCGTTCGTTCGGCCTGGCGGCAGGGTGGGTCGATTACAAGGTCTGCGCCATCGACGAAACCTGGTCCGGCCTGCTGTTCACCCGGCGAGGCTGAGACCCGGCGGCCGACCCGTGAGAAGATCGGGCTTGGACAGTATGCTCGCAGATTTCGTAGTAGGGCGGACCCCCTGGTCCGCGGCCGACGCCCCCGTCGGCCTGGTCGCCGTTCATCGGCAAGGCGGGTCCAGGGGGACCCGCGCGGACCAGGGGGTCCGCCCCACAACATGACCGGGACCCGGCGCGGCTTCCTGACCTCGCTGGCCGCCGCCGGCGCGTACGCCGCCGAGAGGAAGGCCCACCCTGTTCCCGCCGAGCGCCTGCGCTACGCGGACCCCGCCACCGAGTTTCCCGTGACGCGGCTCACCTCGCCGAAGCACGCGAGCATCCGGGCGCCCTCCAGTCATCGAGTGGTCTCGCGCAAGAGCACGTTCCTGCTCTACGCGAGCGACCAGACCGGCGCACAGCAGCTCATGCAGATGTTCCTGTCGACGGGCGAGGCGCGGCAGTTGACGGACGCCGGTGCGCTCGACCCTTCTTCTCCCGTGCTCGCGCCGGATGACCGAAGCGTGTTCTTTTTCGACGGTCCGGTCCTGAAGCAGCTCGTATTCGTCACCATGCGCGAGGTGGAGATCTACCGCGTGCCCGAGGGCTGGAGCGCGCGCGGCTTCAGCATCAGCCAGGATGGGACCGTGGCCTGCCTGGTCGAGGCCGGTGCGGGCCGCTACCGCCTGCGCGTGGCGCCGCTACGCGCGAAGGGCGCGGCGGCGACCGCGTTCGAAGCTACACCGCCGCTCGGGGATCCGCTGCCCCGCCCCCGGCACGAAGACATCCTTTTCCGCGACGGAGACGGCTTCCTGGCGCTTTGGGAAGCGGGCGGGCGGAAAAGCCGGCGGCTGCCGCTGGCTCCCGGGCGCTCGGGACCGGCGTTCTGGTCAGCCGACGGCGGGAGCCTGGTCTACTTGAATGTCCCAACGGTCCCCGGGAAGCTCAACACCATCCGGGAGTGGGCGGCGGCGAGCGACACCGAGCGCCTGGTGGCCTCCACCAGCCAGTACGCATCGTTTGCGCCCAACGCCAACGGGTCCATTTTCGTGGGCGCCAGCGCGAACAGAGCTTCGCCCTACATTTTGTTGTTGCTAAAGGTCACGCACCGGGAATTGCCGCTCTGCGAGCACCGCTCGAGCGACGCGGCCACGGTGCGCCCGGTCTTCTCTCCCGACAGCCAGCGCGTCTTCTACCAGAGCGACCGCGACGGCAAGCCGGCCATCTACATGGTGAACGTGCAGAAACTGGTGGAGCCGACCGACGAGTAGCCAGTGGGGCAGGACTCCAGTCCTGCAGCGGGTCTCCAGACCCGCCAGACCGGACGTGGACGTCCGGCCCACTCAGTAGTGGAAGCGGTAGCGGAGCTGCATGTAGACCTGGCGGGGATCGGCGTAGTGAGTGCCGCCGAAGGTGACGCTGTTGTCGAGGAGGAAACGGCGATTGGTGAGGTTCAGGGCGGTCACGGAAACACTAAGTCGTTCTCCGATGGAGTGACCGAGAGTGAGGTCGAAGGTGGTGTGCGGCTGTAAGTGGGCCGGGACATCGCTCGATCCGTCGGTGAAGCCCGATCCGAAGTACAGGTTGCCACCGGCGGTGAAGTGGTAAGGAAGAAGGAAGTTGAACCCGGTATGGAGGGTGTGGGTCTGATCGTGGTCGAGCAAGAAATAACCGCTGTCGGGGGGAGAGAAGTCGGTGAGGCCTCCGGAGATGGCGCCCGACCCGAGAGCGTGGGCGTAGGAATAAGCCAGATAGACATCTCCGCGCCGGAACAGGCGCGGCGAGCGCGCGGCGACTTCCCAACCGTAGAATCGCCCTCCGTCAATAGTAAGCGGGAAGAAAACGTTGGAATCCCCGATGCTGTTGTGGTCGAAGTAATTCCTGGCGCGCTGATGGTAGTTGGTGACTTCGAATGACCAGCCGCGGACGGGGATGGTCAGGCCGAACAGGTGCTCCTGGTCGCGTTCTCCACGCAGCGGGATGAAGCCCAGGCCCTGGGTCACCGCGTAGCTCAGCAGCGGTCCGCTGACGGTGGAGAGCGGCGGCGCCTGATAGTAGAGCCCCCAGGATGCCTTCAACACCCAGTTCAGTTTCGGAATGCGGACGGCCCCGCCTAACCGCGGACTGGCCGCGTTCTCGGAGACCGCTCCGGCGAAGTGGGTGAGGCGCACGCCTCCGGTCAGCGTGAGCCAGGAGAGCGCTTTGTACTGGTCCTCCAGGAACAGCGCTTCGAGTTGGCCGGTGGCCGGGCGCGACTCCGCCAGCGAATTGCCGGAGCCGTCGTTGGCGATCAGGCTGACGGATTCGTCATCGTGCTGCCCGAAGGCATATACACCGGCGCGCGCGTTGTGGCTGGCGGTCACCGCGCTCAGCACCACTTGGGCGCCGGCGTACTGGGAGGCGCGCTGTTGGGTGGCGCTGATCGGGACGCCGTCGGGATCGCCGTCGTAATTCGCCTGGTTGAAATGGTAGAAGGGCGAGACGGTGAGGAGCGTGGTGGGCCGGATGGTGTGGGCCCAGGAGAAGCTGACCAGGGCGTCGCGCTCGCGCTCGACGTCGTTGCTGTCCGGAATCTGGTAGTCATCCCGGCGAAGCGAGGTTACGAACCGGAATTGGTTGGCGGGATCCAGATTGTAGATGAGCGAAGCGAGGCCGCCCAATCCCCAGGTGCGATCGTGCGACACGTCAGGGCCGGGGGTCTCCAGGCCGTAGTCGCTGCGATTGCCATTCACGCTGGCGAAGTAGGCAAGTTTCTCGGTGTGGCTTCCGAAACTCACCTGTTCGTCGGTCTGATGGAAGGTGCCGTAGGTGGTGTTGAACTCGCCTTCGTCGTTACTCTCGAACCCGGTCCGGGGCAACACGTTGAAGACGCCGTAAGTTCTGTCGCCCTGATCGGAGCCGTAGCCCCCGCGCTGGGCTTCCAGATAGTCGATGTCCTTGGGGTCGATCTGCGGTCCCACGTTGCTGGCGATGTTGGTGTTGGGGATGGGAACGCCGTCAATCTCCCAGGTGACCTGGTGGCCTCCGCGGATGTGCAGCTGATCATGGGTGATCCAGGCGCCCGGAACATAATCGGTGATCATGTTCAGGCTGTTGCTGAGGTCGGCTCCGGGCGTGGTCTGGATTTCCTGGCGGCTCACTACGGTGGTGGGCGTGGTGAGGTCGGGCTCGGCCGCGAGGGCCGTCTCGGAGACGGTTACGGTTTCGTTGGCCGTGCCGAGGCTCAGTTGAACGTGCACGGTGGGCGCGCTGCCGGAGACGACCACTACGTCCTGCGCTTTTGTGGCGAAGCCTTCCTTCGTGACCGTGACGCGATAAGCGCCGGTGGGCAGGGAGGGTGTTTCGAAGTTGCCCTCGGCTCCGGAGGAGATGGTTTGGGAGTAGTCGGAGGTGGTGGACTGGATGACGATCTCGGCGCCGGCCACGGGACGGTGATCGGGGTCGTGGACGATTCCGCGCAGAGATCCGAATACCGCTGCGGTGAGCGTTACCGGCAGGAGTGCGACAAAGATCCAGATAGTGAACGAGCGGCGCTTCACAGCATCCCCCTTCGCAGATGGCCCTCGGCATCGAAGAGGGCCCCAGTGTTTGTTTTGCTTTACTGATTTGACACTGCGGGGGGCCCCTCAGCTTCAGGATCCGAATGCGGCGAATTGTCGCACCAGTCACTGGACCATGGCCGAGGGCTGAAGCCCCCGGCGGCGCGCCCTCCGACTGGGGCGGACGTGGACGTCCCGCGCATGGCGGGTCTGGAGACCCGCTGCAGGCGTGGACGCCTGCCCCACAGTGATGCGACAAATTGCCGCATTTACAATTCTTCATGTTACAGGTAGAATCGGACTGTATCGTCCTTGAACCGTTGCCGCTCTGGGGGGCGGCGCGGATCCGGGTTGGGGGTAGGGGTGCGCACACTTTGGCTATTTGCTCTTCTTGCAACCGCTCTCATCTTTACAGCGGCTGGGCTGGCGCAGACCGCGGCGGGACGTATCGCGGGCGTCCTCAGCGATCCCTCCGGGGCGGTTGTGCCGGGTGGTCGGGTTACGGCCACAAATCCCGAGTCCGGCCTGACGCGGGTTGCGGTGTCGGACCGCATGGGCAGCTTTGCGTTCGACGGGCTGCCGCCCGGCCACTACAGGGTGACAGCGGTGGCGGCAGGCTTCGCGACATCGACGCTCGAGGATGTGGTGGTCGCGGCCGACCAGGAGACCACGGTCAATTTCGCGCTGGCGATCGGCCAGAGCAAGACCGTCGTCGAGGTGAGGAGCCTGGCGGAGGCTCTCACCGAGAACGCCATTGCCGCGGCACGCTCGCGGACCAGCGATACCGCTTCCCTTTTCCAGGGGCTCCCCGGCCTCGCGCTTGCGGGGGGCGGTGGCGTATCGAGCCTGCCCGTGATCGATGGGATGGCCGATGACCGGGTGAACGTGCTGGTCAACGGCATGGCCATCGCGCCCGCGTGCTCAGGCCATATGAATCCGCCGGCGTCCAATGTGAGCCCGGCGAGTGTCGATTCGGTCAGGGTGATGGCGGGCGCCACGCCGGTCAGCGAGGGTGGGGACAACATCGGCGGAACGATTGCAATCCAGACCGCGGCGCCGCAATTCGGCATTGGCGGGCAGGGCGTGGCGATTCACGGAGGCGTCACGGGGTTCCACCGGACCAGCGGGGTGGTGAACGGCGGGAATGCCTGGCTGTCCGCGGCCACAAGCAACTTTCGGATCGGCTACACGGGCTCGTACGTGAACGCGAACGACTACACGGACGGCGCGGGCGCGATGGTCAAGTCCACCTTCTACGAGACACAGAACCATGCTCTGGAGATGGCGGCGCGCCGCGGCAACCATCTCTTTACGATCGATCTGGGTTACCAGCGCATCCCGCAGCAGGGCTTCGCGAATGCGCGCATGGACATGACGCGCAACGAGGCGAAGTTTGTCAACGCCGGTTACTCGCGGGCCTTCGATTGGGGCGAACTCGACGCCCGCCTCTACTACCAGAACACTCAGCACGAGATGAACGTACTCAGGGACAAGGTCCCCGGGATGAACATGCCGATGGACACACGCGGCGCCAACCTGGGCTATACGGTGCAGGCCGAGATTCCGCTATCGAGCCGCGACACGCTGCACGTTGGCACCGAATTCCGGCGCTTCACGCTGGACGACTGGTGGCCGCCGGTCATGAACATGGTCGGCGCGATGGGGCCGGACACGCTGTGGAACGTGCGGGACGGACGGCGCGACCGGTTCGGAACATACGCCGAGTGGGAGACGCGGCGCGGCAGAGGGTGGACGGAGATGATCGGAGTCCGCGGCGAGTTGGTGCGGATGAACGCGGGCGATGTGGTGGGCTATAACACGTCGACCACCACCAAGGGCAGCGCGGCGTATGCGGCCGACGCCGCCGAGTTCAATGCGCTCGACCACTTCCGTCAGGACCTCAATCTGGATTTAACCGCCGTGGCCAGGTACCAGCCGCGCGGCGGCAGAATGTTCGAGTTCGGCTACGCTCGCAAGACACGGTCGCCCAGTATTTACGAGCGCTACCTTTGGGTAAAGGGGAGCGCGATGTCGGCCCAGATGAACGGCTGGTTCGGCGACGCGAACGGCTACGTCGGGAATCTCAACCTGCGCCCCGAAGTGGCCAACACGTTCAGCGCGACAGCGGGCTTCCGATCCATGGCGCATGACGGCTGGGAACTGAAGATCACGCCCTACTACACGCGGGTGCAGAATTACATCGACGTCGACCGTTGTCCCGTGATTGCCGACGGCAGCAATGGCTGCACGGCGGCCCGCTTTGCCGCAACGTCTGGCTTTGTCACGCTGCAATTCGCCAATCACGCCGCGCGGCTCTACGGTGCGGATGCCTCGTGGCGCGCGCCGCTGGGGGGAGGCGGCGGCACGGGGCGGTTCTCGCTGGTTGGCGTTTTCGGCTACGTGCGCGGCAGGAATCTCGATACCGGGGGGAACCTTTATCAGATGATGCCGGTCCACGGCAACGTGGCGCTGGAGCACCGGCGCGGAAACTGGTCGAGCTCTCTCGATTTTCAGGCGGTGGACGCGAAGTCGGACGTCGCGGCGGTGCGAAACGAGTTGCGGACGCCGGGCTACGCGCTGCTCAATCTCTGCTCCGGCTATCGATGGAAGCTGGGCGAGACAACCGGGGTCCGGCTCGATGCCGGAATCGACAACCTCACCGGCAGGAAATACGCGCTGCCGCTGGGCGGGCGTTACTGGGTCGGCGATAAGACGGGAAACACGCAGGTGGCGGGCATGGGGCGCTCGCTATATACCGGGCTGACTTTCGAATTCTAAGTGGGGGCCGTGAGATACTAAGTGCGATGCGGGTGAGCGTAACGGAACGGCACGTCGTTTCGCCTGCCGACCTGCGCCCGGCCGGTGAACTGGCCCCCAGCCTGGCGCTTCCCTGGATCGTCAAGCTGCGCTACGGCGTCCTGGCGGGCCAGGTCGTTCTCATTCTGCTCACGGATTCCGTCTTCGGCGTTCCGCTCCTGATTCAGTGGCTGGCGATTCCGCTGGCGCTGACCGCGGGCAGCAACCTGCTCGCCTACCGCTGCGCCGAGAGATTCGGCGATCGGCAGACGCTCGGGTATCTGCTGGTGTTCGACACCCTTTGCCTGACGGCGCTCCTGGCGCTGACGGGCGGGCCGGCGAATCCGCTCAGCTTGCTCTACATCGTGCAGATCACGCTGTCGGCGGTCATCCTGAGCAAGGAATGGACTTGGTCGCTGGGCGCGCTGGCGGTGGCGTGTTTCGGATTTCTCTTCTGGGTGCACGTGCGGGTTCCGGTGTTCGAGGCGCATCACTCGAGCGAGGGATTTTCCGTCCACCTGGTGGGGATGTGGATCGCGTTTGTCGCGGCGGCGCTGCTGGTGACGGTGTTCATCGGCAAAGTGTCCGAGGCGCTGCGGCGGAGGGAGCACGAAGTGCTTCTGCTGCAAAGCCAGCTGGCAAGCCAGGAGAGACTCGCTTCGATTGCCACGCTGGCCGCGGGCGCGGCGCACGAGTTGGGCACTCCGCTCGGGACCATCGCGGTGGCGTCGCGCGACGTGGAGTACCATGCCACCGAGGTTTCGCGCGATGCGGAGTTGGCCGCGGACGCGCGGCTGATCCGGTCCGAGGTGGAGCGATGCCGCTCGATTCTGCAGCAGATGAGCGCTCGCGGAGCGGAGCAGCCGGGAGAGGCGCCCGCTCGCGTGGAGCTGGCCGGCCTGCTCGAGGATGTGCGGTGCGGCCTTCCGCCGCGCGATCGGGAGCGCGTGCGGGTTGTGCTGGCGGAGGACGCGGGAGTCGCCGTGCTGCCGGCCACTGCCGCGCGGCAGGCGCTGACGGCGCTGGTGAGAAACGCGCTGGACGCGACGAGCGACGCGCTGCCGGTGAGGCTGGGCGCGGTGCGAACGGCCGAGTCGGTTGAGTTCGCCGTGACCGACACGGGATGCGGGATGAGCCAGGAGACACTGAACCGCGTCGCGGAGCCTTTCTTCACCACCAAGGCGGCGGGCAGCGGAATGGGGCTGGGGACGTATCTGGTACGCGTGTTCGCCGAGCGGCTGGGAGGCCGGCTGGCGTTTGAATCGGAGCCGGGCAAAGGCACGCGGGTGCTGCTGCAACTGCCTTTGATTTCGAATGGCGACTAAAGAGAAGCAAGCGGCACTGATCATCGACGACGACGAAGTCTTCCGCCAGAGGCTGTGCCGCGCGTTCCGGCTGCGCGAGTGGGAAGCCTATGAGGCCGGCGATACCGCGCGGGCGCTCGAAGCCGCACGCGAGTTCGGTCCCGACCTGGCGGTGGTGGACCTACGACTGGCCGGCGAATCGGGCATGGACGTCGTGCGCGCGCTGCGCGGGTTGGATGCTACGGTATCCATCATCATGCTCACGGGGTACGGCAGCATTGCCACGGCGCTCGAAGCGGTGAGGTGCGGCGCGGACGATTACCTGAGCAAGCCGGTGGATGTGGATCAGATCCTGGCGGCGTTTTCGGGTGCGCGCCAGCCGGCGTCGGCCGAGGCGCGGCCCGCGGCCACCGTTCCGAGCCTGGGCCGGGTGGAGTGGGAGCACATCCAGCGGGTTCTGACCGATTGCGGTGGCAATGTGTCGCAGGCGGCCAAGCTGCTGGGGCTGCACCGGCGGTCGCTGCAACGGAAGCTGTCGAAGTATCCGCCTCGGGACTAGGGGAAGTCCGCGGACGCCCGGAGGATCGGGGCCACGGATGAACACGGATGAACGCGGATAGGAGACGCGCCCCAGGTTGCGCGGATGTATGATGATTGCCTCTATGGTGCGCGCGACGGGAGTTCTGCTGATTGTGGCCGGCGGTCTCTACGGGGCGACGGCGGCCGAGGAGGCCTTGTTGTGCGCCAACGCGCCCAGTCCCGACGCGGCGATCCAGCACTGCACGGCTGCGATCCAATCGGGCGGACTGGCCAACTCAGACCTTGCCGCGGCGCTGGTGAGCCGCGGTCACGCGAATGAGAGGAAGGGCGACAATGTCCGGGCGTTAGCGGACTGCGAAAGGGCTGTCCAACTGGCTCCGAAGTCAG
The DNA here is from genome assembly GCA_963841635.1 of Bryobacterales bacterium. GTDB lineage: Bacteria > Acidobacteriota > Terriglobia > Bryobacterales > Bryobacteraceae > DASWZN01. Next base: position 2,027,412 of record CAWJDO010000002.1, on the reverse strand, counting down.
CCCCAGCCGTGCACAGGCGGGGCTCGGTGCGGCTCCATCGCGGCGATCTCGATGGAGCGATGCTCGATTTCGAGGAGGCGGTCTTTCTCGACCCCAACTTCGCTCTAGGCTACCGTGGCCGCGCGGCCGTCTGCGTGCGCCGGGCGGCCTCTGCCTCCGACGCCGCCGCCAGGGACGAGCAGTACGATCAAGCGATCCGGAACCTGGACGAGGCGCTACGCCTCACGCCGGATGGCGACGCGTACACCCAACGCGGCTTGTGCCGGCTCAGGAAGCAGTCCTACGATTTGGCCAAGGAGGATCTCGACGAGGCGATCCGCCGCGGCTCCGGCGCTCGGGCCTACTATTATCGCGGCTGGTACCACATCTACAAAGAGGACTTCGCTGAGGCGATCGCGGATCTTGACCAGGCCATTCGCCTCGATCCCAAGCACGCCGAAGCGTACAGGAGCCGTGGCTGGGTCCACAACGGGCAGAGTGAATACCACCGGGCAATTCGGGATTTCACCGAAGCCCTTCGCCTCCATCCGGACTACGAAAGTTACAGCGGTCGCGCCTGGGCCTACTACTACAGCGGCTCCTATGTGTTGTCGCTTCTGGATACGGCCCGAGCCTGGTGGCGCGTCTGGGTTCCGACTGTTCTCGTGGCTGGGCTCATCGGTATCGTTGGATGGCTCGGCAAGGCGAAGCAGCCTGAACCCCCGGCGCAGGTCAGCAGCGAACCCCCGGCCGACGACGATCAGGAGCCGTTTCACGAGCCTCCGGAGGCTCCTCTTCCCGTTACGCTAACCTCCCGCGACTCCCCAGACGAGGCCGACCTCGACGTCCTGATCCGGACCGGCGTGAGGAGGCCCGCTCTGATTGGTCTGGCGGAGGGTTTGCTCCAGGAAGCCGGCGTGCCCTTCCTGGTCATGGGGCAGTCAGAAGTGGCAAGCCAGGCAGGCGGTAACTTTGGGTGGTGGAACATTCGCGTGCCGCACGAGAGGGAAGCCGAGGCGCGCGAGATCATACGGGCCGTGGAAGAGATGAAGTAGGAGGGCCGACGGGGGCGTCGGCCGCGGACCAGGGGGTCCGCCCTACTGCGGTATACTCACACCTGAAACCTTGCGGGACCCCGGGCGCCGGGAGCGCGGTTTCGCCATCGGCCGTAAACCTTCATCGGGAGCCATCGATCATGCAATTTGGGCATTTTGACGACGAAAAACGCGAATATGTGATCACGCAGCCGGATACACCGCTGCCTTGGATTAACTACTTAGGTTGTCAGGCATACTTCGGACTTATCTCTAACACCGCGGGCGGTTACTCGTTCTACCGCGACGCGCGGCTGCGGCGCATCACACGCTACCGGTATAACAACGCTCCTTTCGATTTCGGCGGCCGCTACCTGTATCTGCGGGACGACGAAGCCGGAGAGTTCTGGTCGCCTTCCTGGCAGCCCACGCGCCACAAACTGGAGGATTACAGTTGCCGGCACGGCATGGGGTATAGCATCATCGGCTCCACTTACAAGGGGATCGAGGCGCACACCAAGTATTTCGTGCCGATGGACGAGAACCTCGAAATCTGGCAGTTGACGGTTACCAACCACCGTCCGACGCCGGCCGCGCTATCCGTGTTCTCTTCGATCGAGTTCTGCCTTTGGGACGCCCAGGACGACTCAACGAACTTCCAGCGGAATTTCAGCACCGGACAGGTGGAGATCGACGACGGCGTGATCTACCACAAGACCGAGTACCGCGAGCGCCGTGACCACTTCGCTTACTTCGCCTGCTCGAATGAGCTGGCCGGATTCGACACGCAGCGCGACGTTTTCCTGGGACCGTATCGCGGCTGGGACAGCCCGGCGGTGGTCGAGCGCGGCGCTTCGGCGAACTCGGTGGCCCACGGATGGGCGCCTATCGGATCGCACCATGTGAAGCTGGCGCTCCAGCCCGGGGAAACGCGCCGGGTTATTTTTGCTCTGGGCTATCACGAGAACCCGCGGGACCAGAAATTCGATCCGCCCGATTCGCAGACCATCAATAAGAAGACCGTCAAGCCGACCATCGCCAAGTACCGGAATGCCGCTAATGTGGACGCGGCTTTTGAAGCGCTGCGGAGTTACTGGGACGGACTGCTGAGTATCTGCCGGGTGACGACTCCCGATGCCGATACCGACCGCATGGTCAATATTTGGAACGCTTACCAGTGCATGGCGACGTTCAATATGTCGCGGTCGGCGTCCTTCTACGAATCGGGAATCGGGCGCGGTTTGGGCTTCCGCGATTCCAACCAGGACCTGCTGGGGTTCGTGCAGATGGTGCCGTCGCGGGCGCGGGAGCGCATACTGGACCTGGCCGCAACGCAACTGCCGTCCGGCGGCGCCTATCACCAATACCAGCCGCTCACCAAGCGCGGCAACAACGACGTGGGCGGCAACTTCAACGACGATCCGCACTGGCTCATCGTCGGCGTGGGAGCTTATCTCAAGGAGACCGGCGACTGGAGCATCCTCGACGAGCCGGTTCCCTACGACAACGAGCCCGGTTCGGAGCAGCCGCTTTTCGAGCATCTGCAGCGCAGCTTCCGGTACACGCTGGAGCGGCTGGGGCCGCACGGGCTGCCGCTGATCGGCCGCGCCGACTGGAACGACTGCCTCAACCTGAACTGCTTCTCCGATACTCCGGGGCAGTCCTTCCAGACCACGACGAACAAGGAAGGCAAGGTGGCGGAGTCGGTGTTCATCGCCGGACTCTTCGTACTCGCGGGGCAGGAGCTGGCGGCCATCGCGCGGCATCGAGGCCTTGAGCAGGTGGCGGCGGGCTGCCTGGCCGAAGTCGCCAAGATGGATAAGACCGTCCGCGAGCATGGCTGGGACGGCGAGTGGTTCGTCCGCGCCTATGACGATTTCGGCCACAAGGTCGGGTCGAAGGAATGCGCGGAGGGGAAGATCTTCATCGAGACGCAGGGCTTCTGCGTGCTGGCCGGGATCGGCCTCCAGGATGGCCTGGCACAGCAGGCGCTGGACTCGGTCCGCAAGCACCTGGCGACCGAACACGGCATCGTGCTGCAGCAGCCCGCCTATTCGCGTTACTATCTGGAGCTCGGCGAGATCTCTTCTTATCCGCCCGGGTACAAGGAGAATGCGGGGATTTTCTGCCACAACAATCCCTGGGTGATCATCGCCGAGACGCGCGTGGGGAACGGCGACGCCGCGCACGATTACTACCGGCGCATCAATCCGTCGGTGCGGGAGCGCATCAGCGACGTGCATCGGTGCGAGCCGTACGTCTACCCGCAGATGATCGCGGGCAAGGACGCTCCGACCTTCGGCGAAGCGAAGAATTCCTGGCTCACCGGGACGGCGGCGTGGAACTTCTACGCCATCACGCAGTGGATTCTCGGCATTCGTCCCTCCTATGAGGGACTGGAGATCGAGCCGGTGATTCCGAAGGGGTGGGCGGGATTCAAGGCTGTACGCAAATTCCGCGGCGTCACGTATAACATCGAGGTGAAGCGCGCGGGCGAAGGGAACCGGGTGGCGCTGGTGGTGGATGGCATGGCCGTCGCCGGTAAAACGGTGCCGCTGCCGGCGGCCGGCAAGGCCGAGGTGGCGATCACGGTTACGCTGAGCTGATTGGGTGGGCAAGAGGCTGGTTGGTTCTAATAATATGGAGAGCGGGAAAGGAGACTGGAAATGAACATCCGTCCGTTGCACGACCATGTGTTGATCCGCCGGATCGAGGAAGAGGAGACGGTTCGAGGCGGCATCATCATTCCGGATAGCGCCAAGGAGAAGCCGCAGCAGGGCGAAGTTGTAGCCGTGGGCGACGGCAAGCTGCTCGAGGACGGCCAGCACGCGGCCATCGACGTCAAGACCGGCGATCGGATCCTGTTCGGCAAGTACTCGGGTTCCGACGTCAAGATCGACGGCGAGAAGTACCTCATCGTCCGCGAGGACGAGATTCTGGGCGTGCTGTCGAAGTGAGCCCGTATGTTAACCTGAGAAGGCATCTTACAGACTTGAGGAAGTTTTTGTGATGGGTCAAACTACGTTCGCACGTCTATTTCTTATGGCCGCGGCAGGATTGGCCGCCGTAGGAGTGGCCTCGGCGCAAACCAAGGTCGCGGTGATCAACATGCAGCAAGCGGTGCTCGGCACCGCCGATATCAAGAAGCAGTCCGCCGACCTCGAGGCCAAGTACAAGCCGCGGCAGGCGGCCATCGAACAGCTCCGGGCCGACGTCGATGGCATCCAGCAGAAGCTCCAGGCCGGCCAGGGCAAGCTATCGCCCGCCGCCGAGCAGGACCTCACCGTCGAAGGGCAGCGCAAGCAGCGCGCTCTGCAACGCATGAGCCAGGATCTGCAGGAGGAGGTTGACGGCGTCCGCAACGAGATTTTGGGCGCTGCCGGGCGACGCATGATCGAGGTCATCCGGAAGCTGGCCGATGAGAAGGGGCTGGACGTTGTGGTGGAGGGCAACAGTACGCTGTTCTTCAAGGCGGCCCTCGACATCACGGCGGATGCAACGGCGGCCTACGATAAGGCCTATCCTCCCGCGAAGTAGAGGCGCGCGCGAGGCGCGATGGCTGGATATCTGGAAGAGTACGGGATGGCCAACGAGCGACGCTCGCGAGTCGTACGCTGGATTTTCATCTCTGGCGGAGTGCTGGCCCTCTGCGGCGTTCTGTATCTGGCGCTACCCCTCCTCTCCATGCTGGTGCCTCCTCTTTCTCCTGGCTGGTGGCACGTCCGGAGCTTCGTGAGCGACCTCGAGCGGCACGACTACCCGGCGGCGTATCGGGCCTGGGGCTGCACGCGGCCCTGCGACGGCTACGCCTACAAAGATTTCATGGCTGATTGGGGACCGCAGGGCAAGTATGCCGGGGCGGCTTCCGGCTCCATCAAGAAGGTGCGGCCCTGCGGCGCGGGCACCGTTGTGGTGGTGGAGTGGCCGGGCGACAATCAGACGCTCTGGTACCAGTCCGCCGACAGCTCGCTGACGTTTTGGCCCTGGGGCGGGTGCCCGGCACACTTCACGGCTCCGGACCAGACGGCGGCTCCCTGAGGCTTAGGGAATGGGAGCGCAACGATGGCCCGTCGAGACGAACACGGACGGATACGCAGAGCCGTAGAGGCGATCCGGCGGCTGTTCCGGCGGGAACGGGCGGACCCGGACGATCCATACTCGCTGGTGATGGCGCCGAAGAAGCCCAGACCTCCGCTGCGTAGCGCTTCGACGGCCGCGAAGCCGGAGCGGTGATCGGCGGTGGGTCAGTTTCCGGGTTGCCGATACGGTGCAGCGCGTGTGTCGCTGCAAATTCGCGCGTTGCGGATCCACGCGCGCTAGGTCGCCGATTGCCGCGGCTGGACGTAAGAGTTTGCTCCTCCGTTCCGCTGACCCTCCAAGACTGAGGTGAAGATGGCGAAGATTCCGCGCTGCGGTATGCGGAAGTCCCCCAGCAGCGCCTGCTTCGCCAGCGGAGCCGGCGCGCCCACATCCACCCCTCGTATCGTCGCCCGGCTCTCCGCGATCGGCCAGATCAATCGCGGAATCGCCGCGAATACCTGGCCATTCGGAGTGTAGCCGGTCAGCTTCATCTCGCCGGTCCCGAGTATCGATCGCGCGGCGATCTCCATTGTCGAAAGTACGGACCGCTTCTCCCACCACGCCGATGGCATGGCGCTCGCCGCCGCGTTCATCATCCTGGTCGCAAGCGCCGGTGCGAGACGGACGTGCCAGACTATGTCGCCCGGAGCATCTACCGTTACGCGGAATTCGCGAGGCCCCGTCCAGTCGATTCGGATCGGCTCCGTCGTATTCTCACTGATAGCCGCGCCAAAATAGCGGGGGCAGGATTGGTCCGGCGGCACGTTCTGGTGGAAGGCCCAGCGCCCGTCCGGATCGCGGTGCCACACCGAGGTGTACGCCGCCCCGATGGAGGACGCTTCGACTCGCCGCAGTGCCAGCACGTGTCCCGACGAGAATGGCAGCCCGACTACAGCGTAGCCGGAAAACCGGTCGCCGCTTCCATCCGGAATGGCGAATGGACCGATGCTGTGTGCGAAATCTCTAGGTTCTTTCATGGCGACCTCAAACGAACAGAGTCAGGCACCCGGTGAGAATCAGCGCGACGCCCCAGATCATATCCAGGTTGATCCAGGCCTTCCGCAAAAGCCCCAGCCCGAGGCGATCCACCACCACCCACGCGGCGAACGCGGTCACGACGAGATACCCGGCGCTATGCACCAGAGTGGCCGTCGCACCTGCAAGGGCTTGCGTCGACGCCCCTCGCCTGTGGCAAGCCGGACCTTCGGCCACCGCGGTCATCGATAGAAACACCGGCAGCACCATCAGGCCCGCGCCGTGTGCCGAGGCCATCAGAAAGGACCACAGAGTCAGGCCGCCCATACCCACCCGCATGGCCGCCCAACGCGGATGCAGGTGACGGTACAACTGCCGGATACCGAGTCCGGCGAGCAGGACGGCCACCGGCCAGCGCAGCATGGCGGGCGACAGCGCGATGCCCGCAAGCATGGCGACTCCGATGGCCGCCGCAATCGCCAGCACGTGCCCGAGAGTCAGCGGAATCATCGCCCGCCATACGGCGTTCCGTTTGCCTTCCTGCATCCCGAGCGCTACGGCAAACAGCCAGCCCATCCCGGGATTGAGGCCATGAAAGGCCCCCAGTCCCGCCAGCATAAGCAAGGTAGTAGTTTCCATGGGTGGAGGCTCCTTATGCGTAGCAGTACGAATCGGAGGAAGCGTCGCCGCCCTCCAGCCGGGTCTGGTGTGGCCGCATGCCGTCGAAGTGCGGGAAGAACCGGGGATCGACGCGCATCTCGCCTGTGCCCGGATCGACGTCGACCTTGATCATCCAGCCCTTGACGCCGTCCGGATAGAACTGTTCGTCCACCGCGGTGTATAGGGAATTGGTCACGTATACGCGCCGGCCGTCCCGGCTCAACTCGACCATCTGCGGACCCCCGTTCAGAGGCACGCCCGGGCTGGAAGGATGCGCCGCGCGCCGCACAATACCGCCCATTGCAATTTTGCCGTTCAGCCGGGGGTGGAACGGATCGCTCACGTCGTACTGGCGGAACTCGCCGGAACCCCAGCAGGAGACGTAGAGGTACCTGTCGTCGAGCGAAAGGTTGATGTCGGTGACGAGCGGCGCGACTGCTCCAAAACCTTTCAGCATGGGGGGCAGCAGTTCCGGATCGGCCGGCTCGGCGGGAATCTCGATCACCTTCCGGATCTTCCATTCCGTCCCCTCTCCGCGGCCGTCCTTGTACCAGAGCCAGATCGATGACGACAGATCCTTCAGTGAGACCACCACGCCCACGAAGCCGTACGCTTTCGTTGGATTTCTCGCCGGCCGGAGCTCGAACACGAGTTGCTGTTCGGCTCCCAGGTCCAGGACCTGCTTGTGCATGCGCTTATGCAGATCCCAGACGTGAATCTGGTGGCCGTACTTGCCGCCCAGCAGCAGTTCCGGATTCAGCCCGTCTTCGAACATCTTCGGCGTGCCCCATTCGCTGGTGATCATGGAATCGTGTCCCAGATGCCAGGCGAAATCGTATGCCAGGTACTGAGGGCCGCGTTCCATTTCCCAGGCCCCGCGCACGTCGAACGTCTCCCCGTCCAGGACGAACACGCCGCCCGGCCCTTCCCCGTCCGGCGAACCCAGCGCATTCATGTAGATTCCCTCGGGACCGCAGTGAACGGTGTGAGGTCGGCTGTACCCGGTGCGGCTCATGACCGTCTCCGGCTCGATCACCTTCACCAGCTTCGGATTCCTCGGATCCGGCTTGATGTCCAGAATATGAATCCGTGACGACCGCAGGCCGGGCACCACCAGGTAGCGGCGCTCCATGTGCGGATGCGGCGAATAGGGGCACAGGCAGGAACTGCAGGCATTCCAGCCGAAATGGTGGAGTTCGTCGCCCAGGTTGGGCATATCCACGCGGCCGACCATCTGGCCGTATGATTTCGATCCTGCGTCGACATCGACCACGCCCATCGCATCCGGGCTGTTCTTCCCGGTGGGGTTCAACATCGCGACATATGCCAGCTTCTCGGCCGGCGCTTCCATCGCCATCTTGGGCGAAGGATAAAACGTTGGGTCAGGTTGCCATCTCATTTGTAGAAATCTCCTTTTGTCTTTTTGGGAATCGGTCGGTGTCAAACGCAAACCGTCACGCGCAGGAAGGTAGCAGGGATGAACGTGCCGCCGTTCGTATCCCTGTTCTGTGCTTTCGCCAGTTCCACGAGCTGGTTGTGGAGCTCCTCTTCTTTTCCGTTCTTCTCGGCCGCTTCGAAGGCGTTCATGGTCGGACCATAGAATCGTCTGAATGTTCCGATGAACTGCGCCGGGTCCTTGTCGGGCGAGATGAAGTGGTACGTGTCCTTGACCATGGAGATGTTCTCCTTGGGCACGCCAGCCTGGCCAAAGCGCTCGATGATGTGAGTCTCCACGCCCCAGGTCATGGGGCTGACGAAGCCTTCCGGAGGTGGAGGCGTAAACGCAGAGCTGATCTTCAGCAACTGCGACACGAACGTCGGATCGTTCGGAATCCAGTTGCCCATCACGATGCGGCCGCCCGGTTTTGTGACCCGGACCATCTCCCTGGCGACGTCGAAGGGCTTGGGCGCGAACATGGCGCCGAATACCGAGAGGGTCAGATCGAACGAATCGTCGTCGACCCCTTGCAGGTTGCACGCATCGCCCTCGTGGAACTTCAGCCGGTTGAGACCCGCCTCCGCCGCCCGTTTGTTCCCGGCTTCCACCAGGTTGCTGGCGATGTCGATTCCGACCACTTCGGCCCCCAAATGGGCTAGCGGAATCGCCGTCGTGCCATCTCCGCAGCCCAGGTCCATGACCCGCAGCGGTGGCGTGATCCCGAGTGACTGAACGACTGCTTCTCCAGACTGGCGCATGAGGCCGCCAATCTGGGTAAAGTCACCCTTCTCCCACAACGCTTTGTTTGGATTCATAACAGCACCCCTCCCGAGTTTCGGAGCTCGCCGGCTCGCAAATTGCGGCAAGTCCCCTTCAGGTCTACAATTGTGCAGTGCGCCTGCTGGAACAACCATGCCCGAGCGTCGCCATCGATTTGCTCGAACGGCTGACCGTGGCAGATTCCTTTGCGGGGGGACCAGGGAACTTTGCAGGAAGTCCGGAGGGCCGAATGGATGCATTCTCCGAGATTCTGAGCGGAGTCAAGCTGAACGGCGCTGTGTTCTTCAGCGCTGAATTCTCGGCGCCGTGGGGTTTTTCGGTGCCCGCCGCGCAAATGACGGCGGCCACTCTCGGCCTGGGGGCGGCGCACCTCGTGCTCTACCATTTCGTCATCGACGGCGGAGCAGTCGTCGAGTTGGAACGATGGACAGTCCATCGAGCTGAAGCCCGGAGATGTCGTCATCTTTCCGCATGGGGATCCGCACCACATGAGCAGCGGCGCGGGGGTGTCACGGCCATTCCCGAACTACGGGATTACCGCCAAGATCAAGGCGCGCGACTTGAGTCCTTTGCACGCTGGCGGGGGCGGTGCAACATCGCGGTTCGTGTGCGGGTACATGACTTGCGACCCCTACCTCAGCCGGCCGATCCTGAGCGGACTTGCCCCCGTCTTCAAGGTCAATATCCGAACGGATCGCTCCGGGCACTGGCTGGAGAATTCCATCCTGCACCTGGTGGAAGAGGCAGCCTCGGGACGGGTCGGCAGCGACGCCATGCTTGCCAAACTCTCGGAGGCCCTGTTCGTCGACACCTTGCGGCGCTACGTGGCCGGCTTGCCCGAACAACAAATGGGGTGGCTGGCGGGAGCGCGCGATCCCATCGTGGGGAAGAGCCTCGGATTGCTGCACGGCCGCATCGCCCATCCGTGGACGATTGCGGATCTCGCGGACGAGGTGGGCATTTCGCGGTCCGCGCTGGTGGAGCGCTTTACGCGATATCTCTCCGAGCCGCCCATGACGTATTTGACCCGCTGGAGGCTTCAATTGGCCGCGCGATCGCTCGAAAGGCACATCGCGGGGCGTCGCGGAGATCGCCGCCGACGTCGGATACGAATCGGAGGCTGCCTTCAATCGCGCATTCAAGCGTGAGTTCGGGCAGCCTCCGGGCCGCTACCGCAGCGATCGTAAGAGTTCGCCCACCAAGGCAAGCGAACATCTTACGGCAGGAGCCCGCACCTGATCGTGGCGCGCTCGGGAGTGGCGGCTCAAGCGACCGCCTGCCCGCCAGTACGGGACCCCTTGACTCCGGCCTCTCAGCGGCGTACATAGAGCGTGTGGAGGTTTGTACCGTGTCCAGGCTTCACGGCCAGGCCGAAACGGACTCGGGCGACAAGCGCGTTTTCTACCTTGAGTTCGTCGCGGCCTTCGCCATCCTCTCCTTGATGGCGTTCCTTCTCTACCTGGTGCTGACCTACAAGCCGGCTTGACGTTCGCGGCCGTCCGGCGGGTCGAACCGGGCGCGCACCAGGGCTAGCCCGTCCTCTTTCGTTTGCAGTGTGCCCTCGAGCTGGGCGTCTTCCACCGCCCCGAGCATGACCCCGAACGACGGCCCCGGAACATAGCCGGCGACGATCAGGTCGTCGCCTGTCACCAGGGGTTTGGGCTTCAGCACCTCGACCGGCGCCTCCTCGAACCGCCGCTTCATGAACTCGTAGTTGTCGAGCATGCGGTGGCTCATCGCGCAGTCCAGGCGGTGCAGTTCGAGGTGCTCTTCGAACCGGTCGAGGCGCATGAAGCGTTTGAGCGTGCTCTCCCGCATGCGATGCACGTCTTTGAAGCGCAGGTGATTGGCCACCAGGGCCTCCACCTGGCGGATGGTGTCGCCTGGAAAGCGCAGCCGGGTCAGGATGTTCACCGCCATGCGCGCGCCCACTTCCGGGTGCTCGTCGAAGCGGATCCGGTCCGCGACTCGGAACGTCGGCGGCTTGCCGACGTCGTGCAGCAGCACTCCCACCGCGAGAGTCTCGGTGGGCTGGCGCAGGCCCTCGAGCATCATCATGGTGTGGATCCAGACGTCGCCCTCGGGGTGGAACTCCGGCGGCTGGGCCACGCCTTTCATGGCCGAGATTTCCGGTAGCAGGACGGCCAGGAGGCCAGCGGCGTCGAGCAGTTCGAAGCCGCGCCGCGCGCCGCCCTCGGTGAGGATGCGCACCAGCTCGTCGCGCGTCCGCTCGGCCGAGATCGCTTCGATCTTCTGGTGCAGCCGCTGGATGGCGGCGAAGGTCTGGGGCTCGATGTCGAAACCGAGCCGCGCCGCGAACCGGATGGCGCGCAGCATGCGCAGGTGGTCCTCGCCGAACCGCACCTCCGGGTCGCCGATGGCGCGGACCAGGCCCGCCCGCAGGTCCTCGCGGCCTCCCACGAAATCGAGCACCTCTTTCGTTGCGGGATCGAGAAGCAGGCCGTTGATGGTGAAGTCGCGCCGGAGGACGTCCTGGCGCGGGTCGGTCTCGAACTCGACCGCCTCCGGCCGCCGCCCGTCCAGATAGGAATGGTCGCTGCGGAAGGTGGCCACTTCGACGTCGGCGGAATCGGAGTGCACGATCACTACTCCGAAGTGCGCGCCCACCAGGCGCGCGCCGGGGAACAGGCACACCACCTGCTCGGGACGAGCGTCGGTCGCCACGTCGTAGTCCTGCGGCTCGCGCCCCAGCAGCAGGTCCCTGACGCACCCTCCCGCCAGGTACCCCTGGTGGCCGTGACGCTTCAGCCGCGTGATGATTTCATTGGCCAAACCGGCCGCAGTGGAATCTGCCATTGATATGATCGTAGAATAACCCCTGGCCCCGTAAGCTGAATGCCGCTAGACAACCGTCCATCCATAACGCCGAAGGTCGTGGTTGCCACCACGGTCGCGCTGTCCTTCATTTCGTTCTGGCGCGGCGCCGCGATCGTGCTGGCAGACCTCGCCTCATCGTCCTACTACGCGGGCGGCATCGCGGAGCAGGCCGTCGGCCGCGCGGCCCCCTGGCTGGTTCTCGCGGTCATGCTGTTCGCCTTCGCCGTGCGCTCGGTGTACATGGAAAGCTCGAGCATGTTCGTGCGCGGCGGCGTCTACGTGGTGGTCCGCGACAGCATGGGACCGTTCGTGGCCCGGCTTTCGGTCTCGTCGCTGGTGTTCGACTACATCCTCACCGGCCCCATCAGCTCGGTCAGCGCGGGCCAGTATCTGGGCCGCCTCATCAACGAGCTCGCCCAGATCATGCACCAGGGGTTTCGGCTGAATCCGAACTACTTCGCGGCCTTTTTCGGCGTGGTGGTGACGGTCTACTTCTGGTGGCTGAACACCAAGGGGATTCACGAATCGAGCAGCAAGGCGCTACGGATCATGCAGATCACTACCGTGATGGTGGTGGCGCTGGTGATCTGGTGCCCGCTCACGATCATCCTGCGCGGCGGGGCCCATCTGCCGCCGGCGCCCACGGCCGCCAACCTGCACTTCACCGACGATTCCCTGGGATGGTGGAAGGGCACCCAGTTCCTACAGATCCCGTTCGTCCTGGTCATGATCGCCTTCGGCCACGCGGTTCTCTCCATGAGCGGCTTCGAGACGCTGGCCCAGGTCTACCGCGAGATCGCGTCGCCGAAGCTGAAGAACCTCAAGATCGCGGCCAACATCGTCTGCTTCTACGCGCTGCTCGTGACCGGCGGAGTGACGCTCGCCGCCGCCATGATCATTCCCAACAGCCAGCGGAAGCTGTACTACGACAACCTCATCGGCGGGCTGGCGATGAACCTGGCCGGCCCCGAAATGCTGAGGCTTCTGTTCCACGGTTTCGTGGTGCTGGTGGGCGTGCTGATCCTGTCGGGTGCGGTGAACACCTCCATCATCGGCGCCAACGCGGTTCTCAACCGGGTGGCCGAGGACGGGGTGCTGCTGGATTGGTTCCGCAAACCCCACAAGCGGTTCGGGACCACCTACCGGGTCCTGAACGTCATCACGATACTCCAGCTGATCACGATCGGACTCAGCCGGGGGGATGTCTATCTGCTGGGCGAGGCTTATGCGTTCGGCGTGGTGTGGAGTTTCCTTCTGAAGTCCCTCGGGGTGCTGGTGCTGCGGTATCAGCGGCACGACCAGGAGTACAAGTTCCCGTTCAACCTGCATATACGCGGCGTGGAGATACCGCTCGGCCTGGGATTCACGACGCTGGTACTGGCGCTGGTGGCGGTGGCGAATCTGTTCTCGAAGCGGATTGCCACCATTTCGGGCCTCTCGTTCACAATCATCCTGTTCATCCTCTTCACCATCTCGGAGCGCATCAACACCCGCAAGCACAAGCACGTCCACGGGGAGCTCATCGAGCAGTTCAACCTGGAGACGCAGCCGCAGGCGTCGACCGGCGCGATTCACGCGCGCCCCGGCTGCATCCTGGTAGCCGTGCGCGACTACAGCCGGCTCAACCACCTGCAGCGAATCCTCACCAAGACCGACCTCCGCCGGCACGACATCGTCGTGATGACGGTGCGCCCGGTCGAGGTGCGGGCCGGGGAATACGAGCTGTCCGACGACCAGTACTTCGGCGCCTACGAGCAGGAGCTGTTCAGCCGTGTGGTGCAGGTGGCCGAAAAAGAAGGCAAGCGCGTCGAGTTGCTCATGGTGCCGGCGATCGATCCTTTTGACGCCATGGTCCAGACCGCGGCGCGGTTGAAGGCTTCGCGCCTGGTCACGGGCGTGTCGGCCCGCATGGATTCCGAGGAACTCGCGCGCCGGATTGGCCTGGCGTGGGAGAAGCTGCCCGAGCCGCGCCATCCCTTCTCCCTGGAGGTGCTGAGCCCGGACCGCTCCCCCGTTTATGTGAATATGGGTCCGCACCCGCCGCGGCTGTGGCCGGAGGATTTGGACCGGCTTCACGAGCTCTGGCTGCAGCTCACCGAGCGCGAAGCCTTTGGCTCGAAACTGCACCACCGCGACGTGGTCGGCATGGCCCTGCGTCGCCTCCTCCGCGACATGGAGGGCGACCACCGCTCGCAGGTTGTCGAAGAACTGAAGCGGGATCTGCGGCCTACCGAGAACGATCACCCGTCCTCCGATGCTTGATTCCGCCGGCCGGCGGGGCTGAAGCCCCGTGCGGGCTCAAGCCCGCCCTCCCCCGGCGCTGCGTTCGTTTTTCAGGGAACCCCGGCGCAGGGCCAGGCGTAATCCATTCCATGAGACTATCTCTATGCTCCGCTACGGCTTTTGCGATTCTAGGCGCCGCGTTCCTGGCGGGGCCGGCTTATTCGCAGACCAAACCCGATTTCACGGGAACCTGGAAGCTCAACACCAAGAAATCCGACTTCGGCGCGCAGCCGGGACCCGATTCGCTGGTCGCCAAGGTCGAGCACAAGAACAATGTTTTCAAGTATGTGGTGGATGGCGCGGCCAATGGCCAGGACTTCCACCAGGAGCTCGAAACCCCGATTGACGGCAAGGAACACCCCGGCCCCGAAGGCTTCCCCGGCACCTCGATGATGAAGTGGGACGGATCCGTGCTCGTCATGGAGATGAAACTGGACGATGGCACGGTGGTCCAGCAAGGCCGCATGCAGCTATCGGCCGACGGGAAGGTCATCACCCGCAATATTCAGGGCAAGGGCCAGGACGGCAGCGAGAACAAAAGCACCGAGGTCTACGATAAGCAATAGGACAGGCTCCCGTTTGTCCGCTCCCGATGCCCCGCAAGATCACTTCGCGTGAGGTCACGCGCCGGCTTCTGCGCGCGCCGCCTTCCGGGCAGCGCGACGCCGCCATCCGGCGCGCCATCCGCCAGATCCCGCGCGGCAAGGTGGCCACCTACGGCCAGGTCGCAGCCGCGGCCGGGTATCCGCTGCACCACCGCCAGGTGGTTCAAGTGTTGCGAAAGGCGGGCGGCGCGCTCCCCTGGCAGCGCGTTCTAGGCTCCGGCGGCCGCATCCGCACACGGGGAGATTCGGCCTTCGAGCAACGCACCCTTCTGGAGATGGAAGGCGTCCGGTTTCTGGGGAAGCGCGCGGATATGGCCGCGCACCAGTGGAAGTTCCGGCCGTGGGAGTTCGAGAACTGAGGGCGGTCGCGTCCGCTCCCTTGATGGTCGCGGTTCTGTGCTGATGGCGTTCCGACTGTGCTACCATCCTGAACTTGGGAGCGGTTTTCGCCGTCCTCCAGAACCCCCATTCACCAGGGAGCAGTCACTGTGAAAGTCTACGAGAGCAAGGACGTTCGGAACGTAGCTTTGATCGGACACGGGCACAGCGGAAAAACGACGCTGACCGCCGCGGTCCTCTTCACCACCGGCGCAACCAACCGCCTGACACGAGTCGATGAGGGGAATACGATCACGGATTTCGACGACGACGAGATCCAGCGCAAGGTGACCATCTCGACCGCCGTAGGCGTGGCCGAGTGGAACCGGTCGAAGGTCAACCTGCTCGATACTCCCGGCTTCAACATCTTCATCAACGACACGCGGGCGGCGATGGTGGCGGCCGATGCGGCGCTGGTGCTGGTGGACGGCGTGGCTGGAGTGGAGGTGCAGACCGAGAAGGTGTGGAGCTTCTGCGACGGCTACAAGCTGCCCCGCGCGGTGGTGATCAACAAACTCGATCGCGAGCGGGCCAGCTTCGAGCGGACGGTGGAGAACGTCCAGGCCAACTTCGGGCGGGCCGCGGTTCCCATCCACATGCCAATCGGCGTCGAACGCGACTTCCGGGGAGTGATCGACCTGCTGGCTATGAAGGCCTACAGCTATACCCCCGACGGGGACGGAAAGGGGAAGGAAGAGCCCATTCCCGCCGACCTGGCCGAGGCGGCCCAGAAGGCGCACGACGGACTGGTCGAGATGATCGCCGAAGGCAACGATGCCCTGCTCGAGGAGTTCTTCGACAAGGGGTCGCTTTCACCCGAACAGTTGATCGGGGGGCTGCGCCAGGCCATCCTCGACCGGCGTCTGTTCCCGGTGCTCGCGGCAGGAGCGCTGCACAACATCGGGATCGACCTGATCCTGAATTTCATCGCCGACAACCTTCCCGCTCCGGCCGCCCGGGGCGAGGTGGAAGGAAAGATCGGCGACCAGGAAGTCACGCGCAAGGTGTCCGATTCCGAGCCGGTCTCGGCCTTCGTTTTCAAGACCATTGCCGACCCGTTTTCGGGGCGCGTTTCCTACTTCAAGGTCTATTCCGGCGTGCTGAAGAACGACGCCAACCTGGTGAGCGTGCGCACCGGCGGCGCCGAGCGGCTCTCCCACATCGGCTCCCCGATGGGCAAGACCATACAGCCCGTCACCGAACTGCACGCCGGCGATATCGGCGCGGTGGCCAAGCTGAAAGAGACCCTGACCGGCGATACGCTCTGCGACAAGGCCTCGCTCATCGAATATCCGCCCGTGAAGCTGCCCGAGCCTTCCATCGCCTACGCGATCGAGGCGAAATCGCGGCAGGATGAGGACCGTGTGGGGAACGCCATCGCGCGCATCCTGGAAGAAGACCAGTCGCTGCGCTTCTACCGCGACCCGCAAACCAAGGAGTTCCTGCTGGCCGGGAGCGGGCAGCAGCACGTAGAGGTCATCGTCAGCCGTCTGCACAAGCGTTACAGCGTGGACGTGACGTTGAAGTCCCCGAAGATCCCGTATCGCGAGACCATCCGGGGCACCGCCGACGTGCAGGGCCGCCACAAGAAGCAGACCGGCGGACATGGCCAGTTCGGAGACTGCTGGATCCGGATGGAGCCGTTGCCCCGCGGCGGCAATTTCGAATTCGTGAACGACATTTTCGGCGGCTCGATTCCCAAGAACTATATCCCGGCCGTCGAAAAGGGCATTATCGAAACCGCCGCAAAGGGATACCTGGCGGGCTTCCCGGTGGTGGATTTCCGCTGCACGGTGTATGACGGTTCCTACCACGACGTGGATTCCTCGGAGCTTTCCTTCAAGCTGGCCGCGCGCAAGGCGTTCAAGGCCGCCATGGAGGTGGCCAAGCCGACGCTGCTCGAGCCCATCATGAACGTCGAGATCGAAGCACCGGTGGAGTATGCCGGAGACCTGATGGGCGACCTGAACAGCCGCCGCGGGCGCATCGCGGGCATGGATACGCGCGGCGGTACGCAGATCGTGCGCGCCCAGGTGCCGATGTCGGAGATGCTGAACTACCAGAACGACCTGATCTCGATGACCCAGGGGCGGGCCTCGTTCACCATGGAGTTCAGCCACTACGACTTTGTCCCGCAGCTGCAGGCGGAGAAGGTGATCGCGGCGGCCAAGGCGGCCAAGGCAGGGGAAGAGGAAGAGGAAGAATAGTCCTGGGGGAGGCTCCCCTCGGGGGCGAAGTGCCTGATCTTCCAGGGGTTGCGGCGAGCGCACCGCACTTGTTCGCCCCATTATCCGTCTTGACCGCTCGATTTCAAATGGGTTAAAGTCTTAGAGTACGGCGCAATAGGGCCTGAACTGAGTGGGCTCCCGTGGGAGGTCGATGAACGGGTTGCGGACACATCTGTGCTGGTTGGGCTCGTTAGCGCTCCTGTGCGGTTCTTTGGGTTGCGCTCCCGGCAGCCAGTCCTTCCGCAACTCCTTCCTGCCCCCGGCGGCTCCAGGTGCCCGCGCTTTCTACGCTCCGGACCCACCCCCGCTCGATGCGTCGCTCGAGATGACGGATTCCCCTCGTTTCATCTCGCCGCTTCCGCCGGTGTCGATCGGGAGCCGGGCCGACGTTTTGATCCGCGAGGCCGAGTGGCATTTCCAGGCCGGCCGCGCCCAGTATGAGGCGGGAGACGCCCCCGCGGCTCGCCGCGAGTTCGACCGGGCCATCGACGTTTTGCTCTCCTCTCCTGAGGACCCCGGACTGAGGGTCGCCGTCGACAAGAAACTGGAAGATCTGGTCGCGGCTATACATCGGCTGGACTTGGCGGGTTTGGGCGCGGGCGACATAGCCGATCTGCCCGGGTTCGAGAAGCCGCCGCTCGAGGATGTGGAGCCGCTGACGTTCCCCGTGGATCCGGCGCTGAAGGACAAGGTCGCCGAGGAATTGCGCGCCACGGCGTCGCAACTGCCGCTCCAGATCACGGACCCGGTTCTCGCGTATATCAACTTCTTCTCGACCGGACGCGGCCGCCGCATTCTCACTTACGGCTTGCAGCGGTCGGGCCGGTACAGGGCGCTGATCCGGCGCGTACTGGACGAGGAAGGCGTGCCCCAGGAGCTGATCTACCTGGCGCAGGCGGAATCGGGCTTCCAACCGCGGGCGGTTTCGCGCAAGAAGGCCACCGGGATGTGGCAGTTCATGCAGGCGCGCGGCCGGGAGTACGGCTTGCAGCAGTCCCCGTACTTCGACGACCGCCTCGATCCCGAGAAAGCCACCCGCGCCGCCGCCCGGCACCTCCGGGACCTGTACCATCATTTCGGTGACTGGTACCTGGCGATGGCCGCGTACGATTGCGGACCGGTCAACGTGGACCGTGGCGTCGAACGCACCGGCTATGCGGATTTCTGGGAGCTGCGCAGCCGCAACGTTCTGCCCAAGGAGACGGCTAATTATGTTCCGGCGATCCTGGCCATGACGATCGTCGTGAAGAACGCGAAGGAGTACGGCCTGGACGGGATCGAAGGGGATCCGCCGCTCGAATACGAGAGCGTCGAGATGACCGCTCCGACGCACCTTCAGCTGGCCGCCGACGTGTTGGAGTGCCCGGTTTCGCAGCTTCACGATCTGAATCCCGCGCTGCTGAAGAACGTGGCTCCAGCCGGAATGCTGCGGGTTCCCAAGGGGACGGGCGCCACGCTGGTGGCGGCATTGGAAACGGTTCCGCCGGACAAGCGGATCGCCTGGCGAATGCACCGGGTGGCGAGTGGAGAGAAGCTGGGCGTCATTGCGCAGCGGTATCGTGTCACCCCGAACGCGATCGTGGCCGCGAACCGCGCGGGCGCGAGCGCCCTGGAGCCCGGCGACCTGCTGGTCATTCCCGCCGCGCCCCTCAGGGAGAAGCCGGCAGCCAGGCGGACGTCGCAGCGGCACGGCGCGGGAGCGCACGCTGTCGCGAGCCGTTCCGGGTCCGCGAAGCACAGCCGGCCGGCGACTTACACGGCGGCGAATACCCATCCGCACCACGCCGCGAAGCGCACTACCGCCGGGCAGTAACACGCTCCCGCCCGACGGACCTCAGCCTCCGTTTTTTTGTAACCCTACTCTTGCCTTCTCAAAAAATGGAGTTATTCTAAGGTGTGACCACGCTCATACAGGAGGGCTAAGAAATGTTTGATAGGCTCGCGTCCGCGCGCATGACGGACGAGGAAGACGATTTCGATTTCAACGAAGAGCACGTCGAGCTTGAATCCGACCTGGAAGAGTACGGCCCCGAAGAAGACGAGGATGAGGAGGAGGAAGAAGAAATGGTCGAACCCGTCGCCCCTGAGGTAGCTCCAGTTCCCGCACCAGCACCATCCGAACCCGCCCCTGTGGCCGAAGTGCCACCCGCTCCGGTTGCGCCCGTGAAGAAGCCGGCCAAGAAGGTTGCCGCTCCGGTCAAGAAGGCGGCTGCTCCGGTGAAGAAGGCTGTCGTCAAGAAGGCGGTGGTGAAGAAGGCTGTCGTCAAGAAGGCGGTGGTGAAGAAGGCCGCCGTGAAGAAGGCCGCCAAGAAGAAACCCGCCAAGAAGGCTGCCAAGAAGGTGGCCCCGAAGAAGGCGAAAAAGGCCGTCAAGAAGGTCGCGAAGAAGGCCGTAAAGAAGGTCGCCAAGAAGGCGAAGAAAGCCGCCAAAAAGAAGTAGGCGGCCAGGCCTGAGCGGCGCGCACCGGGCGCCGGCTCCCTGCCGGCGCTCACCGTTACCCGAGGACTTCGCGGCACCGTTGGTACAGGTGCAGGAGTGCCTCCGCGTACTCCTCGGGGGTCTTCGATTGCTTCCCCGTATAGCCAGCGGCCGGGACGCCTTTGCCGTATCCTGTAGTGACGGCGATGAATTTCATCATCTCCAGCGAAATCTCTTCCTTACTGCGCGGCGATGTTCCTTGTTGAGAGGTCTGGTCTTCCATGGAAGTGTTTCTCCTTAATCGAAGGCTCAGATCCAGGGTAACAAGTTCTCATGCCGGTTAACGCCAGCCGCCACATCAGAAGGATGCGCGGCGGCGCGCAGTCGCATTTGATCGAGGCCGGCGACGGGAATTTCTACGTAGTCAAGTTCCTCAACAACCCCCAGCACCGGCGGGTTCTGATCAACGAGGCGGTGGCGCATGTCCTCCTGCGCTACCTGCAAATCGCGGCCCCCGAAGTGGCGGTCGTCTCGGTGTCGGCCGGCTTCCTGGCTGCCAACCCGGAGGTGTCGCTGCAACTGGGCTCACACCGGGTCCCGGTCGAGCCGGGCTGGCATTTCGGCTCCCGGTACCCCGGGGATCCCGATCAACTCGCGGTTTACGATTTCCTTCCGGACGCGCTGCTCGGCCAGGTGGTCAACCTGCGCGAGTTCATCGGGATGCTCGCCTTCGACAAGTGGACCGGCAACGCCGACGGTAGGCAGGCGGTATTCTTCCGGAGCCGCATCAGCGAGTGGACGGCGGCGCGTACGGCGACGCGTCCCGGCTTCCTGGCCTGGATGATCGACCACGGCTTCGTCTTCAACGGGCCTTACTGGGATTACCCGGACTCCCCGCTCCACGGCATCTACCACCGGCCGCTGGTGTACGAGACGATCCGTTCGCTGGACGACTTTTCCCCCTGGCTCGATCGCATCGCCAACTTCCCGGTCGAGGTGATGGACCAGGCCTTCCGCAGCGTCCCCTTGCAGTGGATGGAGGGCGAGCAGGAAGGCCTGGAAGAACTTCTCGAACAGCTCATGGAGCGCCGCGGCCGCGTGGCCGGGTTGCTTGAAGACTGCCGTCGAGCCAAGCCCGCCTCGTTCCCGAACTGGCGGTGAGAAGCGGCGGGTCTGGAGACCCGCTACAGGCGTGGACGCCTGCCCCACAAGGCCGAATTGAGGCCCGGGATTCCTGTAGAATAGTTGTTCCACAATGCACGCGCTGGTTCTGCACAACGACGACATCCGAGAGGCCTCGGCGAAAGTGTTGGCCCCTGGGCAGGTCGGACTGGCCTCCGGCTGGGGCGTTTTCAGCACCCTGCGGATCGTCCGCGGGATTCCTTTCGCTTTCGAGCGCCACTGGGAGCGGATGAAACGCGACGCGGCCGCACTGAGGGTTCCCTTCCCCACCGACCCGGCCTATATCCGTTCGCGCCTGCTCAGGCTCATCGCCGTGAACCACGTTGGTGACGGCACCGCCCGGACCATCGTGGTGCGCAACCGCGGCGGCATCTGGGAAGGATCGCCAGAGCGCGACTTCGACCTGCTCATTTTCACCGCCGGACTGAAGGACTGGGGGGCGGGTGTGAAGCTGGCAGTCCAGGAACAGGCGCGGCATGCGGGCTCGCGGTTTCGGGGCGTTAAGTGTTTGTCCTGGGCCCTCAATCTGGTCATGCTCGAAGAGGCTCACGCCCGCGGCTGCGACGAGGCTCTGCTTCTGAACGAGCGGGGCGAGGTGAGCGAGTGCACGTCGGCGAATGTCTTCATGATCCGCGACGGCCAGGTCCTCACCCCTCCGCTCGAGTCAGGGTGCCTGCCGGGCGTAACGCGGGAGATCCTTCTCGAGATCGCTCCGGCTGAAGGAATCGCGATTCGGGAAGAGACGCTCCGCCTGGAGGACCTGATGAGCGCGGACGAGGTTTTCATCACTTCGACCACGCGCAACCTTTTGCCGGTGGTCTCGATCGAGGGCCAAGCGCTCTCGTCCCGGAACCGCCAGGTGCGTGAGGTTCTGGAAGCCGCTTTCGAGCGTGGAGTCGATAAGTACAACGAAAGCTATGTCAGTAACCTGTCCTAAGTGCGGAAGCAGGAATCTTCGTTACGCGCACCTGCGCAACAAGTCCGAGCGCCTGTGGAGCATTCTTGGAATACGCCCCTTGCGTTGCCGCTCCTGCTACTGCCGCTTCATTGAACGGACGTGGCGCATCTCCGCTATGAGATTCGCCCGGTGCCCCCGTTGCTGGAGGATGGACTTGAGCCGCTGGTCCAGGAACGACTATCGAGTGTCTTTTTTCACCGGCCTGATGCTGAGCCTGGGGGCGAATCCTTACCGCTGCGAGTACTGCCGCACCAACTTCATCAGCTTTCGCAGGCGCAAGGAGAGATACGATCCGCTGAAGAGGAAAGCGAAGCGCCGTCACGGCCACAAACCCGAAGCGGTGCAGCAGGAAGTGTCGAGCCCGCCTGGCCCGGGCGAGAGCTCATAGCGCAGGGAGGCCGCAAGTCTGCCGGCTGACTGGGAATAGGTCCGCTCACTCACGTTCGCGGTTCGGTGGAGTTGGCGCAGTAGGGGGCAAAAAGAAAAATGGTTCCAAGTGACCCACTTAGCAGCTCGTTCACCAGCCGGCATGCACGGCCCGAACATGGCACTCGCCGATCTGCCCGCGTCGCCCTCGTTGCTCCCCGCAACGGCTTTTGACCGCTACGGATCGCTGCCCCGAAAGCCGTCGGGCAACCGATCAACGATGAAGCCGAAGTCTCGAGACGGCCTTTCTCTCGCCCGAAGCGGCTGCCCGTTTCCAGGCCACCTCTCCGGGGTTAAAGTTCCCGGCCTGCCTCTTTGACTTCCTGACGGCTTTGCCTGCAGCCCGTTCGACTACCGACTCCCCGCCCCGCGACCGGTTTTTCCGTCGCGGGCCGGATCAGCGCCTGCAGCCCGTTGCCGCAAACTCTCCCGCCACTCCGGTTGGCTCTCCGGGCCTTGCTCCCCGACCGGACCTTTCGATCCTTCCGGTTCAAAGCTCGTCCCGGTTTACCGCCGGAAGCTTGCCTCCGCGTTCCGTCCGATGCCCTTCGCTCCCCGGTGGTCTAAGCTTTGCAACCCTTTCCACCGGATCACCGTTCCAGGTCCGCCTCGTTCCGCGTGACTCGCTGTTCCGTGAACCTCTTGGAACCTTCTCTATCTTGCGCCTGAACGTTTCTTCAGTCAAATGAAAACGCGTTGTTACGATTCGATTTCCGCAGATTCTTTCTGTCTTGTATTCAAGTAGATAAGAGAGCTCGACTCTGAATCTCATGTGGATAAAACAGCGGTCGAAACTCCTGTTTCGGAGCGGGAAGGTCAATGAAACAAAAACGTCACAGAGTGTTTCGGTATCTCGCCCGGATTATTCCGAGGACAGCTTCAAGATCATCCCGGTATCGGTTGCGGCCCAGACATTCTTGCCGTCGGGGGTAGCCAAATTCGCGCGGCGGGCCACGGCGCGGTAATCGACACTCATCTCGGTCCAGTTCTCCAAGTCGTCGCTTTTCAGTATCTTGAGCTTTCCTGGAACGGGCGAGTGAAAGAGAGTTCCAGGCGGCTCGATCGCCGCGAGGTAGGCCGGCCCTTTGGCGGTGACCAGAACGTCGGTCACAGCGCGGTCTTTGCGCCGGAACGCGCGCGCGGTCTTCCCGGAGGCGAGATCCAGGCTGTAGACCTCGGAGGGATAGTCGAAGCGGCCGAAAAACTCTACCAGCAAGAGCCCCCGCCCGTCGGCCGCCAGGCTGAGCGCCGTGAATTGACCGAACATGGAGGTCTGGGACGATTTCCAGGTGCGGCCGCCATCCTTCGTCTGGAGTGACATGGCGAGGCCCGGCCATTCGCGGGGCTGAGCCTCCGGGTCCACCCAATCGGGAGCGCTGTCGCGCTCGCCGGAGCGTGGCGGCTTGCTCCAGCCCACGATCATCCCGTCCTTGGGGGTTGCGAAGGCAATGGCACCGTACACGCTGTGGGCTCGCGCCGTTTCCGGCGTGGCGGCAGCCGGCACCGGCGTCCAGGTATCGCCGCCATCGGCGGTCTGCCAGACCGACTTGTTCCCTCCGGCGGCCCACCCCTGCTTCTGGTCCAGAAAGTAGACGCGGAGCGCGCCGGGCAGCGGCTTGAGCCTGGTCCACTTCTGGCCGAAGTCGCCGGTGCGCCAGATGCTCTTGGACGCCACCAGCCATCCCGTGTGCTCGTCCAGGAAGAAAAGCGAAATGGCGATATCGGGGACGGCGAGGGGAGCCCACGTCCGGCCACCGTCGGTGGTGGCGACAGCGTAGGGTTTCGGCTTGCCCCGCCCCACCACCTGGCCGGCGGCGATTCCAACCCGCTCGGAGGGAAACGCTAGATCCGCTATGGTGAACTCGGAATCCTCCGCGGGATCGTAGAAGTACTGGAGGTGCCACCGTTCGGCCGCCGTCGCCAGGACGGGCCACAGGGCGACAAGCGCCAGCGCGAGCGTCCTCGATGGCGTGCTCATCTCACGAGCGCGGTGGAATGCGGCCGGAGAGAACCAGGTCCACGTGATTCGCGTTCTCCACGGACAGAGGAGCCATGCGGGCCAGCACCAGTGCGCAGCCGACCTGCTCGCCGACGGTGGTTAGTAGTTCCATCTCGCTGCCGCCGTGCTGATGTGGCTGGCGGTGCTGCACGTTGATGACCCCGACCACGCGGTTGCGCGCGATCACGGGCGCCGAGAGGAACGCCTCGAAGGTGTCTTCGGGAAGGTCGCGAAAGCTCTTGAACCGCGGATCCGCGTAGGCCTCCCGGGAAATCGCGACCAACCGCCGCTCCTTGGCCACCCAGCCGGTCAGGCCCTCGCCCAGTTTCAGCCGGATCCTGCCGATCTCGGACGGGTGCGGGTTATTCGAAGCGCACAACGCCAGCTCGTCGTTGTCGAGCAGGTAGATCAAACACGAGTCGCAGGCCGTGAAATCCACTACCAGCGTCACAATGCCTTGCAGGACCTCCTGGAGGCTCAGCTCGCGCACCATGAAACGGCTGATCTTCTGGAACAGCTGGAGCTGCTGCTCGGTCCGGCGCAGGGCGGCCTCGAGATCTCGGGTCTTGGGCACAATTCATTATCCCAGAGAAGGTGGTCGATGGATCGGACGGCGCCGCATTGTATTACTGTGTCCCGATTTCTTCGCGGCCCGCGACGATTCTTCATGCCGCGACTCGGTTGAGCTGGGCCATGCTGGTTTGGTAGACCGAAGCTGAAGGCTGAAAGCTGATCGCTTCGCAACCGGCCCGCAGGATGCCATCCTGCCACGCAATGCGCTGCGCGCAAGCCGTCAGCGAAGCCCACCGCCGGGTTACCAACCCGACCCAATGCCACTCGGTTTTCCAGGATGCGGATAGCCGGAGTTGGCGGCTTTCCAGAGCTGCGCCGGACGTCCACGTCCGCTCGTTCTCTTTCATCTGTTATCCCTCCCAGAAAGAAGAAACCGCCGGAGCCCTGGCGGTTTGAGAATTAACCCCTTTGAAATCTGCGCCCGAAAAGCAAGAACCGCCAGAGTCTGGCGGTTCCGCTTTCGAACACCTGCCAGCACCTGTCGAGTGCCGCCCCACAAGTCCTACTCGGTCAGCTGCACAGGCTGGCCGTTGCGGAGAGCGCGTTCCGTGCGCAAGGCGACCCTGTCGCCTTCGGACAAGCCAGAGACAACCACGGCTCGCGTGATACTCGAGGCTCCTAGCTGGATGGGGCGCCACTCGACGCGGCCGTCGCGAAGCAGGTAGACGCCGGTCTTGCCGCCCTCGGTGCGAATCGCTTCCTTCGGGATCGTCAGGCCGTCGGCGACTACCTGCGAGGTGACCTCTACGTTGACATTGGTGCCGGGCACAAGCCTCAGGTCGGAATTGTCGATGGTGGCCAGAGCGACGCCGACCTGGCGGGTGCCGACCGGGGTCACCTCGGTGGGCATCTTCTCGACTCTCCCATGCCACTGCCGTCCCGGCAGCGCGTCCCAGGTCACGGTGACCGGCATTCCCACGCCGACGCGGCCCAATTCGGGCTCATCCACCTGGATGCGAACCTGCAGTTTCTCCACGTCGCCAACGCTGGCTACCAGGTCGCCGGCATTCAGAAACACTCCCTGGCGAATGGGCAGATCGTAGACCGTGCCATTCATGGGGGCACGAATCTCGCTGCGCTCCAGCTTCAGCCTGGCCTGCTCCAGGGTGGCCTCGGCTTCATGCATTTTGGCCTCGGCCGAGGCGCGGTCGGGCACGTCGATCAGGACAACGCGCTTCTTCTCCAGGCCGGCGATGGCTTCCTTGAGCCGCTCGACGTGCTGCCCGGCGTCAACCAGGTCCTGCCCGGTGGCAGCCTGCCTGGCGGCCAGGCGCTTGGTGATCTCGTAGTCGCGCTGGGCGGCTTCAAGCTCCAGTTGGTTGCGCGCGATCTCATTGGCGATGTCGACCTTCGCCTGCGCCGTCCCGCCGTGGAGGACGGTTTCGAGCTGGGCGCGTGTCTGCGCCACCGCTGCCTCGGCCGCAGCCACTTCGGCTCGCGCGTCCCCGGAGGTCAGCTCGGCGACGAGGTCCCCCTTCCGCACGGCTTGCCCCCGATGGACGGCCAGCCGCTCGACCAGTCCGGCCCGCTCGGCGTGAATTGGCGCCCAGGAGGAAGGCTCGATCTTGGCATTGGTGGTGAGGCTGCTGATCAGCGTTTCGCGCTTCACCGGGGCGAACTGGACGGCCAGAGCCGCCGTGCTGCGCTCGTGAATCCACACGGCCAGTCCGATTCCAAGGAGGATAATGAGGAGCAGCGTGAACTTGGTTCTGGACATGTAGTGTCGCACACACATTGTCCCAAATGACGCGGTCGAAATGCCATTAGCGGGTCCGAAAAAAGCACTGGTATTCTCGGCGGGGGGCGCGTTCGCGGCGTACCAGGCAGGGGCCTGGGAGGTCTTGTCGGCCCGGTTCAGCCCGGACATCGTGGTGGGCGCATCGGCCGGCTCGTTGAATGCCTGGGCGGTGGCCGGGGGCGCGACGCCGGCCGAGCTCACGGAACTCTGGCTCGACCCGGCTTGCGCGGACCTGGCACACGTCGGGGGTCCGCGGCTGCCTTGGCAGGGCGTCTTCGATGCGCGCCCGCTCCATGCCCGGATCGAGGCTCTGTGGAAGGCCTACCGGCCGCGCATCGATATCGGCATCGTCGCCATCGAGGTGCGATCCATGCGAGCGCGTTTGTTCCGGAATGATGAGATCACATGGCAGCATTTGGCAGCCTCCTGCGCCGTGCCGTTCGGCTACCAGCCGATGCGGCTGGGAACGCAACTCTACGTCGATGGCGGCCTGCTGGAGGCGTTGCCGCTGTGGGCCGCCGCCGAAATGGGAGCCGGCCAGATCCTGGCCATCGACGTTTTCGATCACGCCCCCGCCTCGCCGCTGCACGCCCTGGCGCGTGCTGGCCGGACCCTGCTGCCAAGGCCACCGCGCCTACCCGAAGGTGTCGAGGTCCGTCTGATCGTCCCTTCCAAGAGGCTGGGACCGGTTCGGCAGGCGGTATTCTGGGACCCGAAGGCGGTGAAGCAATGGATCGCCTTGGGCCGGGAGGATGCGGCAAGGGCCGATGAGCCGTAAAATAGCTCTAATGCCTTCGTTCAAGATTCACCGGCTGCGGGATTCGCAGCTACAGCAGTTCCGGTCCGCGCCCCACACCTCCGGAACCAGCCAGGTGCGCCATCGGGACTACACCGAAAGGGGCCAGGTCGAAGCGGCGGGGGTGTACGCGGCCTGGACGGCGCTGCGCGACACCGAGCAGGCGCTCCGCATCGGCGACATTCTGGAGGACGAGAAGGGCGCGTTGCGGGTGTGCAAATTCGTTGGCCTGGAAGAGGCGCAATGGCTGGTTGTCCAGGAATCCTTGCTGCCCGACCCCGCCGCGCCAGTAGTACCAGACGAGGACCAGCCGAAGGTCATAGAACGATAGCAAAGCCATGGGTTGTACCGAAGACAGCGCAAACCCGCTAGGATGGAAGTCGATGTCTTGCGGCGATAACGGCGCCGTGCCGATCAATTGCTTCGCGTTGGTCACCTACATTCCAGGTCTGCTGGGTGAGTTCCTGGATCGTCTGCGGCGGGAGCTTGTCCCTGCCTGCGTACCGCGCGCGCACGTGACGATCCTGCCCCCGCGTCCGGTCATGGCGCCCACCGGAGACGCCGTGGACCAGTTGAACGAGTGGATCGCCGACGTTCCAGCGTTCGAGATCGAGACTCGGGAAGTGGAAATCTTCGAGACCACTTCGGTGATCTACATTGGTTTGGGCGGCGGCCGGGAGGAGCTCAAGCGGATTCACGACCGGTTCAACTCCGGTCCTCTCGGGTTTGCCGAGCCGTTCGGCTATCACCCGCACGTAACGCTGGCGCAGGACCTTACCCCGGATCAGGTGGCCTGGACGCACGAAGAGGCGAAACGGCGCTGGGCGGCGTTCCAGGGCGAGCGCACCTTCCGGGTCGAGACCATCACGTTCGTGCAGAACACCAGCGACAACCGCTGGCTGGACCTGGCGCACTGGACTCTGGGCGCGGTGCCCACCGCACGGTAGGCCAGAACTGCCACTACTCAAACAGTTCGATCTGCTGCTCCGGCTTCGGCTTCGCCTTGTGGGGGCGGAGCGGGCTTCCTACTACGCCTACGACCTGCACTTCAGATAAAGCAGTCCGGGGTACGAATACCTTCTGGCTGTTCGCACCGGCGTTGGGGGGCACGAAGGTGAAGCCAAAGGCCTCCAACTGCAACAAATTGTTGGGCATCAGGCCGTCCATGACCTCGCCGTCCCGAAACTTCATGCGGATCCAGACGCCGCTCATCTTGGGGCGGTTCTGGAACAGGCGGCTCTCGGCGGGCGGCTCCTCCGCGTCGAAATCCCTAACAAAATAAAGAGCTTTTACCTCTTCATAGGGAACCACGAGCAGGTTCCCCGAGGCCGTGAGGAGTTCGATTCCGGCAGGCTGGAGATAGCCCTGCGGGTTGACGAACCCCGGCAACGGCTCCCGGTCGAACCGCCTGATTACGACCTTCTTATTGGTTGAACCCGCCACGGGGCTAGCTTTCCTTCCAAACAATTTCGGAAGTATTGTATCATTGGCACGAATGCCCCGCGTGGGTTCCATGCCGGTTGAGATGCAGTCCTTTCTCGATTTCTGCCGCATCGAGAAGGGCTTGGCGGAGAATTCGCTCGAAGCGTACCGGAGCGATCTGAACCGTTTCGCAGCCGCATGCCACCCCGCGCCGGGGCAGGATTTCCCCTCCGCCGAGGCACTTGCTCAATACCTACAATCCCTTTATCAACAAGGACTTGGGAGCCGATCAGTGGCACGCCACCTGACCACGCTGCGAAACTTCGTGGCCCATCTGCTCCGGGAGGGCAGGCTGGCTGGGGATCCCACCGCTTCCCTAGCGCTTCCCCGGCAGTGGAAGAACCTTCCTAAGTTTCTGAATCATAGTGAAATAGATCGCTTGCTTCAGGCTCCGGACCTGGCCAAACCGACCGGGCTGCGGGACCGCGCCATGATCGAGTTGCTCTACTCGAGCGGCCTGCGGGTGAGCGAGCTGTGCGAACTGCAATTATCCGATTTGAACGAGGAGTTGGGGGTGGTTCGGGTGATGGGCAAGGGCAACAAGGAGCGCCTGATTCCGGTGGGGCGTTCGGCGGTTGCCGCGTTGGGGGAATACCAGCGGACGGGACGGCCTCTGTTGCTGCGGGGCCGGGGTAGCAAGTACCTGTTCGTGACCGCCCGGGGAACCAGGATGTCGCGCCAGTGCTTCTGGACGCTCCTGCGCCATTGCGGAACCAAGGCCGGCATCCTGCGGCGTCTGACGCCCCACGTGCTGCGCCACAGTTTCGCCACCCACCTGCTGGAGGGGGGAGCCGATCTGCGCAGCGTCCAGACCATGTTGGGCCACGCCGATATCTCGACCACCCAGATCTACACGCATGTGATGAGGTCGCGGCTCCGCGAAATTCTGGACCAACACCACCCGCGTGCCTAGTTGTCTCCTGCCGGCGGCCAAGAGCGCAACGGCAGGGTGCGAGCGACGAGCGATATGAGCGACTACATGTTCATGCTGGAGAGCCACCTGAGCACGGACCAGAATCGCGTGGTGAGCGAGGTCCAGGCCGCGGCGGCGGAAGCGAACGTCAGCCTGTTTCTCGCGGGCGGAGCCATGCGCGATATGTTGGGCGGCTTCCCCATCCGGGACCTGGATTTCACGATCGAAGGCAACGCCCCGAAAATCGCCAAGGCAATTGCCAAGAAGACCCACGCCGAGGTGATCGAGGACGATGAGCACCGGAAGCTGGTCGAGCTTCTCTTCCCCGGCGGAGTCACGGCCCAGATCGCCATGGCGCGGCGTGAACGCTACTCCAAACCCGGCGGCAAGCCGGCCGTGGACCCGGCCACGATTCACGAGGACCTGCGCGGCCGCGATCTCACGGTCAACGCCGTGGCGCTATCGTTGAACCGGGCTTCGCGCGGCCTGCTCATCGACCCCACCAACGGGCTGGGCGATCTGGAGCGCAAGGAACTCCGCACCGCATACAACTACGCCCTCTACGACGATCCGGTTCGCATCCTGCGGCTAGTCAGGCTGCGGGTGCGGCTGGGCTTCACCGTCGAGGAGCGGACGGCGCAGCAGTACGAGAACGTGCGCCTGGAGGAACTGGAGAAGCTGGTCCCGCCGCGCCGCCTGCTGGAGGAGTTGCGCCACATCGCGGACGACGCGAACCCGGGCGAGGTGCTGCGCGCGTTCGAGGAGGCAAAGCTGCTGCCGCTGTTCTCGCCGGCGCTGGCCGGAGCAAAGCTCAACCTGGCGGGTTTCGCCAAGCTGCACAAGATCCGCCAGTCGATCCCGCTCGGCGTGCGGTTCCCGGTGGAGAACTTCGGTCTGTTCCTCAACGTACTCACCGAGAAGCTCACCCCCAAGGAGAAGGCGGCGCTGGTGAAGGCGCTGGGCATGCCCAAGGCGGATCTCGACGCCTGGCAGAAGCTGGATGCCCGCAGCAAGAAACTGGAGCGCGACCTGAAGTCGGCCAAGCTGACCCGGGCATCGAACCTGTATCAACTGCTGTCGAAGGCGCCAGGGGACCAGATCCTGTACCTGCTGCTGCGGTCGCAGCTGCGCCTGGCTCAGGACCGCATTCGAAACTACCTGCAGAAATACCTGCCCATGGCGCAGGAGGTCACCGACGACGAGGTGCGCGCCAAGGGCGTCGAGCCGGGCACGCCGAAATGGGACAAGGCCAAGGAAGAAGTGATCGCGGCGAAGCTGAACGCGCGTCCCAAGAAGCCGGTGCCGGAGGAAGTGCCGCCTCCGGGTCCGCAGCCCCCTGGTCCGGTCCCCGGCGGGAGTTTGCGGCGAGCGTACACCAGGCAGCCTAGCGCGCGGTAGGGTCCGCGCAGCGCGCGATAATCGTATCGTCCGCTGTGTCCGATGGAACGCGTGAACGCCAAAGCCTCCGCGGGGCTCCTGGGTCTTCTCATCGTTGTCGCTGCCTGTCTGTTTTTTTCCGCGGGGACACTCGATTACTGGCAGGCGTGGGTCTTCCTCGCTGTGTTCTTCGTCCCGGAGGTCGCGATCACCGGCTACCTCATGCGGAAGGATCCGAGGCTGCTGGAGCGGCGGGTCAGGGCGGGTCCGGTGGCCGAGAAGGAGACGCGCCAGAAGATCATCCAACTCGTCGCGTCGCTTTCGTTTGTCGGGATGATGATTCTCCCAGGACTCGACCATCGTTTCGGATGGTCCGCGGTTCCTCCGTATGTGGCCATCGTCGGTGATGGTCTGGTGGCGCTGGGGTTCTTCGGCGTGTTTCTTGTGTTCAAGGAGAACACCTTCGCCTCGGCGGTCATCGAGATCGGCGCCGAGCAGAGGGTCGTGTCGACCGGGCCCTACGCCATCGTCCGGCATCCGATGTACGCCGCCGCACTGGTCCTGATTCCAGGGGTGCCCCTGGCGCTTGGCTCGTGGTGGGGATTGCTCACCATCATTCCTATTACGGCCGCGATCGTCTTGCGACTCCTCGACGAGGAACGATTCCTGACGAACAACCTGCCGGGGTATCGAGAGTACCAGCAGACGGTGCGGTACCGGCTCGCGCCGTTTGTCTGGTAGGCTCCGCCGGTCGCGCACCGCCTCCCGCCGCTCATCAAACCCGATCCGCCGCTCGCGCGCATTCCGCTTTGGGAACCCGCCGCCGTGCAGTAGGCTCGGAACGTGCGAAACACACTTTGGTTTATTGGACTGGCTATTTTGATCCCGCTGGCGGCATCGGCGCAGAAGACCCCCCGCGCAGAAATCTTCGGCGGTTACTCCTATTTCCGGGTACGCGGTTATGCCGCCGAGGGGAGCCTGCTTTCTCCAGGTTCCGGAAGCACCCAAGGGACGGTCGCTTTCCCGGCCTTCGGATTGAACGGCTGGAACGGCTCGGTTGCTGTCAACGCCACCTCATGGTTGGGAGGAGAAGCCGACCTCAGCGGCCTCTACGGCAAGCCAACCCGGACGATCGACAGGGTCGCGGTCACACTCGGAATGCGTGAGTACAACTTCCTGTTCGGACCCCGCTTCACGTACCGCAAAGGGCGGTGGGCGCCGTTCGCGCATGCTCTGTTCGGCAAGGCGCGCGCCTCGGTTGTGATCGGGGGGCCAGAGATCATCCAACCGATCAAC
Organism: Bryobacterales bacterium; assembly: GCA_963841635.1. Classification (GTDB taxonomy): domain Bacteria; phylum Acidobacteriota; class Terriglobia; order Bryobacterales; family Bryobacteraceae; genus DASWZN01. The sequence goes on along the minus strand of CAWJDO010000002.1, from coordinate 1,994,976 downwards.
ATCTTCGAGACCAAGTTCGCCATGGCTTTCGGCGGCGGCGTCGATGTCAGGATTTACCACGGACTGGCGATCCGCCTGGCGCAGGGCGATTGGGTGACCACAAGCTTCGTCGGCGGCCACCAGAAGAATATACAAGTCTCCACGGGAATCGTGATCCGGCTGTAGGCGGCCGGGTCCGCTTGCTTACGCGCGCGGTTCGGTGCTGTGCGACGAGGACGGTGCTGGGCGAAGAGGACGGTGCTGGGCGAAGAGGAGATCGTATGAAGGCGCTTGGCGTTCAGATCGGGGTGGTGGCGGTTGTCGTTGCCATGGCCGGGTGCGGCGGCGGCAGCAAGGGCGGCAATTCGGGCGGAGGCGGCAACACACAGCCGCACGATGTAACGCTGACGCTGGCGGCCGCGACCGCGCTGGTGCTGCAGGACGGGACGCCCGTCCCGCTAGGCGCGACCATCGGGAGATCCGCGGGGGATACGAACACCGTCACGTTGACCGCTCCTGGGCTGCCGGGCGGCCTCCAAGCACAGTTCACGCAGCCGGGCACCGGCTCGACGGGCACTGTGACTTTCGTGGCTAGCGGAGCCGCAGCCGCAGGCTCCTACACGGTGACCGTTCAGGCGAGTGAGGGCGGGTCCGCGGCGAGCCAGTCGATCGCGCTCACAGTCGGCGTGGTTGCCACCGTCGGCAGTGGCGTGAACTCGAGCCTAGGCGTGGGCGGCAAGCTGCAGCAATTCGTGGGCATCGTGCTCGAGCCCGACCTGTGGAGGCACTGGTTCCTTCCGGCCGATTGGGATGCAGTCAATGCTCTGGCGCCGAACCACATCAGCGTCCAGACCGTGGACTTCATCCCCATGAAAGCCAACACAGGGCAGGCCAGCGACTGGGACTTCACCGACATCAACAAGACCGTGCTCCCGGCTCTCGAGGCGCCCGGCCACGACCCGATGTTCCGCATCGGCAACGCGCCGGCCTTCTTGAGCACCACGGGCTTCAATGGGCCCGAGTTCGTCTTCACCGATGCCAACCTGGAGACATTCGCGACTTACTGCGTCAACCTGGTGCGCTACTACAATACCGGAGGATTCGATTGGGGCGGCCAGCACTTCCAGTCGCCCAGCAGCCGTCACATCACCTGGTGGCAGATCTACAACGAGTACAACATCAATAACCTGCTGCCGAGCCAGTATATACGGCTCTACAACCGGATCGTACCGGCGATGAAGGCGGCGGATCCGAGCATCAAGTTCACCGCCCTCGAACTCTCCGACGGCAAACTGCTGCTGAGCGATCCACGGAACAACCTGCCCTGGTTTGTCGCCCCTCCCGCCAGCGGAGGTGTGAACGCTCCGGTGGACGCGGCCACGTTCCACATCTACGCCAGCTCCGACCGGTCTTCCACCGATGCCCAGATGCTCGGCACCGTGCCGGGCTTCGCCGACGACGTACGCTACTATTACCAGGAACTGCGGACGCGGGCGGACCTGGCCAACACGGCGGTGTGGGTCACGGAGAGCGGGGTCGATTCGGACTATCAGGATGGCAATGGGCACAGCCACACCACGGGAGGTGCCTTTGCTGTGGACGAGCGTGGAGCGAGCGCCTTCTATGCCGCCTGGCGGCCGTACCTGTTCTCCCAGATCGGCAAGGCCGGCAGCCAGGGGCTGCTGCACTGGTCCTTCAGCGACGACCGGCAATACGGCCTCATCAATCAGACCAACAACGCGAAGTATCTGAGCTACTGGGTGGAGTACTGGCTGCTGCGGAAGTTCGGCTGGGACGGCGTCACACCCGCGCCGGACATTCTGACCCTGAACGCCACCGAGAGTTCGAGCGTCGAGACGTTGGTCACCAGAAACGGCGACGGATCGGTGGTGGTCATGGTGGCCGACCACGCCGTTCATGCCACCGGCGACAACAACGGCTCCGGCGATCCGCGCACGGTGGTGGTGGACGTGTCGGCGCTGGGGGAATTTGCCTCCGCAACGCAGCTCACAATTGACGCCAACACGGATACCGTGAACGGCCCGGCCGAGACGGCGATCGCGGTGGCACCTCGGATCACGCTGGCGCCAGGCGGCTACGGCGTAACGTTCCTGACGCTCCATCCTCAAAGTCGGGCTTCACACGCGGAATATAATGAAGAGCGCCAAACGGCGCCCCGGCTGCGCGCCACCGAGGCCCGCTGAGTGCGCCGGTGATACCGCTGGCGACAGGCCCGGAGGAGACGGTGAGCGGGATTTATCCGTGGCTGGACATTCTGCTGTGCAGCTTCAACGCGATCACGTTTACGTTGCTGGCCAGCCTCTGGCTCCGCGATTTCTGCAAGCGCAGGAGCCACTGGGGCGGCTACCTGTATCTGTGCGTCACGGCGGCGTTTGCCGTCCTGTTCTGCTCTAACATCGCGAATTACCTTTCGTGGGGAATGCTCTACCGCCCGGTGCCGTTCCTGGGGTACTTTCAGGTTGCCGTCAACGCCCTGATTCCTCCCTTGGTGTTCCATTTCTTCTATCGCAACGAAAGAGGGAGCCTCTCCGGCCACTGGATGTGGCGGATTTCGCTTCTTGCAGTCTACGGGCTGGGGCTCTTGTTTGCCGTATTGGCCATGTTTCCGTCCGGCCCGCAGGGTGATGTGTTGCTCAACAGGCAAACGCTGATGGCGTACCGGGCCATGATGGTCGCCGGGGCGGTGGGCTGCGGCCTTGTTCTACTGGCGTCGCGGCGCCACGGCGCCGACCGGCTCGCAGGAAACCGCCGGCGCGTACTGCTGCTTCTTTGCGGCGCCTGGATGCTCACTTACGCGTTCGCTCCGAAGGGAGGATGGGGCGGCATCCTCGCGCAGACGCTGCCGCTGTGCTTCGGATTCGTCATCACTTACTATGTCGAGCGGCCCACCTTCTTCGATGTCCTTATTAAGAAGGGCGCATTCACGTTTTGCTCGGTCATTTTCTTGACGGGATACCTTCTCTTTCTGGCGCCCTTTCTGTTACGGCTCTGGTGGGGGGTCCCGACCGCCGTCCTGGGCTGGGCGCTTCTCACCCTGCCGATCGCTCTGCTGGCGCCGTGGGTCTACCGCGTGTTATCGGTCTGGCTCGACCGGCTCCTCCTTGGCCGCCGCTTCCTTCCCGCCGAGGCTGGCAAGTACTTCCTGACCGGATTGCAGGATGCCATCACCGAGGGCGAACTCGCCGGCCATGCGGAGCGGCTTCTGAGCGACATATTTCAGTCCGTAGCGCAGGTCATGCTCGACGACGAAGCCTCTACCTCGGGCGAGTGCATGCAGGAGGCAATCCTGCTGCGAGGGGAACGGATCGGCCTGATTTCGATCCAGCCGAGGACTCATGGGCCGCGCTTCCTCAGCGAAGACGTAACTCTGCTTTCGTCCCTAGCCGAGACCTACTCCTTCCTGCTGGACAACCTGCGGCTGCGCGAGGAGCGCCTGCGGCGCGAGCGGCGGGAGCAGAGCTTGCTGCTCGAAGCGAACCGGTCGGAACTCAGGGCGCTGCGGGCCCAGATCAATCCGCACTTCATGTTCAACGCGCTGAACACCATCGCAGGGCTGATTCCGCGCCGCCCGGATCGCGCCGAGCGGACCATCGAGCAGTTGGCGGAGGTCTTCCGGTACACCCTCAGCCGCTCCGAGCGGGAGTGGGTGCCGTTGGACGAGGAACTGGAGGCCGTTCGCGCTTACCTGCAGATCGAGCGGACCCGCTTCGGGGATCGCCTGGAGTTCACGATCCACGCGGGCGACGATGCCGCGAAGGTGCGGATCCCCGCGATGATCGTGCAGACCCTGGTGGAAAATGCCGTCAAGCACGGGGTGAGCGCCATTCGGACTCCGGGCAGGATTGAGGTCGATGTCGAGACCTCGCAAAGCCGGCTCTGGATCGAAGTCCGCGACAACGGGCCGGGCTTCGAAGAGTCCGCGGCCCGAGCGTTCCACCGGCCGGGTGACGGCCACGGGCTGCGCAACATACGGGAGCGGCTGCGAGGCTACTTCGGAGACGGAGCGCGTCTGGATGCCAGGCGCGACCAGGCGCTCGGGATGACGGTGGTCAGCGTGGAAATGCCGCGCACGGCACAGGCCGTCGAGGCGGCGCCATGATCCGTGCGCTGCTGGTGGACGACGAAGACATCGCGCGCGAGCGGCTGCGGCAGTTGCTCGGATCGATCGCCGATATTGAAGTTGTGGGAGAAGCCGCCGACGGCGAAGAGGCCATCCAGAAGACCTTGGAGATGCGGCCCGACCTGCTGCTGCTCGACATCCAGATGCCCGGTGTGACCGGCCTGGAAGTGGCCGCATGCCTGCCGAGGCCGCGGCCCAAAATCGTCTTCTGCACGGCGTTCGACGCCTATGCGGTGAAGGCCTTCGAGCTGCAGGCGATGGACTACCTGCTGAAACCGGTCAGCCCTCACCGGCTGGCCCTGGCCATCGACAAGATCCGCCAGACGGAGCCTCGGGATGCCGACGATGAGGTGGATCGCCTGACCCGGTCGGTGCCTGGAGCGAGCGCGCGCCTGCTGGCCCGCTGCGGCGGCCGCTACAAGGTGATCCCGCAGCGCGAGGCGGTCTACTTTTCCACCGAGGGCGGCCTCACCAGGCTACACACGCGCGAGCGAGGATATGTTCTGGAGCCAACACTCAGCGATCTGGAAGCTCGGCTAGATAGCGCCGTATTCTTCCGCCTCTCCCGCGCGGCGATCGTGAATCTGGACGCGGTGACCGAAGTGCGACCGCTGGTGGGGGGAACCGCCGATGTCGTATTGAACAACGGCGCGACGCTCGAAGTGAGCCGCCGGCGCGTGCGGGACCTGCTGGAGCGGCTGGGTGGCCCGCTGGCGTCATTCCGGCCGGAATGAAAAAAACGGCAGCGCGGCAGCCCTTCGGCACATCAAGATAACCAGACTGATTCAACCCCTGGGAGATTGAACCGATGACACACAAGACCACTTTCGCGCTCGCGATTCTGGGCGCCTTCGCCGGAATGGCGCTGGCGCAGGAGGGCATGCCGGCTCCGGGCCCGGAGCACAAGAAGCTGGCCTATTTCGCCGGCACCTGGAAATCGGAAGCCGTGATGAAGCCGATGGGGAGCTTCCCCGGCGGGAAGACCGCCAGCACCGACCGCGTCGAGATCATGCCGGGCGGCTTCTTTGCGGTCACGCACTCCGACGGCACCGGCCCGATGGGCGCCCTGCACGAGATGGAGGTCATGGGCTACGACGCCAAGGAGAAGGTGTACACCTATGACGGCTTCAACAACTACGGCGAGCATGAAACCTACAAAGGGACTGTCGATGGGGACACCTGGACCTGGACCGGCGACTCCGATCTGGGCGCCCGCGTGGTGAAGGGCCGCTTCGTCGTCAAGGTGGTCTCTCCCACCGCCTACACCTTCCGCTTCGATTACTCGCCGGATGGCACCACCTGGACCAACGCCATGGAGGGCAAGGCTACGAAGGCGGAGTAACTGGCGCCCGTCAGATCCTGCCGAACTTAGCCACTGCCTCCTTGAGCGAGTGGTACTTCTCGATGAAAGGCAGCATGCTGTGCTCGATGTTGTCGAGTTGCTGCGCCTTCTTCAACACCTCGGCAGCCTGCGCGCGCGGCACCACCGCCACGCCGTCCTCGTCGGCCGTGACGATATCGCCCGCGTTCACACGGACGCCGGCGCACATCACGGGGACGTTCACTCCGGCGAAGCGGTAGTGGTTGATGGTGGTCGATGGCGCGACGCCGCGGCTGAACACCGGAAACTGCAGGCGGCGAATCTGCGGCGTGTCGCGGATGGAGCCGTCGACCACGGCTCCGGCGAGGCCCCGGAACTTCATCGCGGTGGACATGAGCGCGCCGATGGCGCCGTAGTCGGCGCCGTCCTCGAGCACCATCACGTAGACGGAACCAGCGGGCGCGGCGTCGATGGCGTCCAGCATTCCTTGCGAAGCCGCCGCTCCCTCGTGGTGCTCCTCCTTCTTGAGGAGCACCGTCACAGCGGGCCCGGCGAATTTGGTGGTGAACAACGGCCGCATCTCGTGCGACATGTAGCCGCGCGTGCCATATAGCTGTTCCAACGCGTCCGAGACCGAGGCGACCTCCACGGTCCGGAAGCCTTCGATCACGGGATCGGCGGCTGGCTGCGCCGTCAGCAATACCGCCATTGCAAGCACGGCCAGCGTTACCGCGGCCAGAATTCGTTTCATCGATGCGTCCTCCCGAACCGGCTACACCTGCGGCACGACGGGCGGCAGATCGCGCGCCACCACCGTGTCCTCAAATCCCACCACCTTGTGGCTGCCGTCGCAGAACGGCTTGGTTTGCGAGTGCCCGCAGCGGCACAGCGAAACAGCCGTGCGGCCGCCCAACCCGAACTCTTTGCCCTCGACATCCACGATCACAAAATCCCCCTCAACCCGAATCGAGCCGTTGTTTTTTACGGTAATCTTGGTTTGCGACATGCTCGGATAGTAGCATGCCACAGAGGGGAGGCAGATGGCGTTCAAACTCGTTACCAGCGCCTTCGAGGAAGGCGGCGCGATTCCGAAACTCCACACTTGCGAGGGCGCCGACGTCTCGCCGTCTCTTGAATGGAGCGACGAGCCGCACGGCACGAAAAGCTACGCGCTGATCGCCGACGATCCCGACGCTCCGGCCGGCACCTGGAATCACTGGCTGCTGTGGGACATTCCGGCTTCGGTTCATGAGCTCGTGCAGGGCTTCAAGCCAGGCAAATTGGGCGCGAGCGGAGCCAACGACTTCGGCAAACCCGGCTACGGCGGCCCTTGCCCGCCCCGCGGCCACGGACCGCACCGCTACTTTTTCAAGATCCACGCGCTCGATGTGGAGAGCCTGAACCTGGGCGCCGGCGCGCGCCGTGCCGATCTCGACCGCGCCTTGCGGGGGCACATTCTGGCAGAGGCGCAGTACCTGGGGACGTACGAGCGGAAGTAGAAGCTACACGCCCCCGCCGACATAGGCGTAGATCACCGTAATCAGCCCGATCACCGTCGCCAGGATCAGGCTGTGGCGCAGGGTGAAGCGGAACAGGCGCGCTTCGTCATCGCGGCCCAGGCCGGCGGCGGCGCAGGCCACCGCGATGCTTTGCAGGCTGATCATCTTGCCCATCACGCCGCCCGCGGAGTTGGCGGCCGCCATCAGGACCGGGCTCAGGCCCAGCCGCGCCGCGGTGATCGCCTGCAGGTTTCCGAACAGGGCGTTCGAAGACGTGTCCGAGCCCGTCAGGAACACGCCCAACCATCCCAGCAGCGCGCTGAAGAACGGGAACAGGCGGCCGGTCCGCGCGAAGGCCAGGCCAAGAGTCCCGGTGGCGCCGGAGTAGTTCATCAAGAACGCCAGCCCCAGCACCGCGGCGAAGGTGACCAGCGGAAGAGCGAGTTGACGCGCCGTGGCCGCAGCCACTCCCGCCAGCCTGCGTGGCGGCATCCGCAGTAGAGCGGCCGATAGCAGCACCGCGGCCAGGCACGCCGTCCCCGATGCCGCCAGCCAGTTGAACGTGTACAGCGCCGGATACGCGGTCGCGCGCACGACCACCGGCGGGACGCGCAGCACCGCGTTGTGCAGCCCCGGCCAGGCGGAGACCGTGTTGGACCGATTCAACGCCAGGCGCACCGGCTCCCATCCCCAGAGCAACACCACCACGACCAGCAGGCCGTAGGGCGCCCACGCCATCAATACCTCGCGCAGCGGGCGGGTGCGCCGGGTCCGCTCTCGATCGCGGCCGCCCGAAACGAGCAGCCACGCCACCAGCGCGCCCATGGCCGCCAGCGAGCTGCAGATATCCGTCAATTGCGGCCCGACGAAGTTCGAGATCGCGAACTGCGTCCCGGCGAACGCCACTCCGCACACAACGGCCGCCCCCAGCACGCCTCTGAGGGCCTTCATCCCTCCCATCACCGTGATCAGGTAGGCGGGGACGATGAGCGAAACCGGTGCGCAGATCCGTCCCACGGCGGCGCTGAGCTTCGCCAGCGGCAAGCCGGTCACGCCCGCCAAGGTCACAATGGGAATCCCGATGGATCCGAACGCGACTGGGGCGGTGTTCGCCAGCAGGCAGACAGCCGCGGCGTAGAACGGCGAGAAGCCGAGCCCCACCAGCATCGCGGCGGCGACCGCGACCGGCGCGCCAAAGCCCGCCGCGCCTTCGAGAAACGCGCCGAACGCGAAGGCGATCAGCAGCGCCTGCAGCCTGCGGTCCGAGGTGAGGCCTCCGATGGAGTCTTTGAGGATTTCGAACTTGCCGCTCTCCACCGTGACGCGGTAAAGCAGGAGGGCCGTGAACACGATCCAACCGATGGGGAAGATGCCGAAGGCCGCGCCGTAGGCCGTCGCCGCCGCCACCTGCAGGGGCGGCATCCGGTACACCACCAACGCTGCCAGAGCGGCCGCTCCCAACGCGGAGACCGAGGCGACCCAGGCCGCGGTGCGCCGCACGCCGAGCAGGTAGAGGAGCACGAACACAGGGAGCGCCGCCGCCACCGTCGAGGCCGCCAGGCTGCCGCCCAGCGGCGCATAGTTCTGCTGCCACATACGATGATCCTTGATAGCGGAGCGCGGGCAGCGCTGTCAAGCCACCTTCAGCGGGCTGGTCCCGCTCCGTGCTAGACTCATCCCTCGCGGGCCGCCATTCCCCCAAGCCAACGCCTCGAAGCGTCAGGCAGGCGGCTAACGCAACAGGGAGAGAACATGAGCGAGAAGACTACGGCCTCGAAAGCGGGCGCGTATTCGGCCCCGGAGAAGACCGGCCTGGCTTTGGGCGTGCTTGCCACGGTGTTTTTCATCTTTGGTTTTGTAACGGCATTCAAGGACCCGCTTGTCCCTCACCTCAAGGGCATCTTCAGCCTGAGCCAGTGGGAGGCCGACCTGATCCAGTTCGCCTTCTTCTCGGCCTACTTCGTGATCTCCATCCCTTCGACCATCGTCGTCTCGAAGCTGGGGCACCAGAAATCCATCGTGGTGGGAGTGGTGGTGATGGCCCTGGGCGCGCTGCTGATCATCCCCGCCGCCGGTGTCCTGTCGTACGCCCTCTTTCTAGGCGCACTGTGGGTGATCGCCGCCGGCATCACGCTGATCCAGGTAGCCGCGAATCCTTTTGCCACGCTGCTCGGCGCCCCGGAGAAAGCTCCCGCCCGTCTGACTCTCGTGCAGGCGTTCAACTCGCTCGGAACCACGGTTGCTCCGCTACTCGGCGGCCTGTTCATTCTGACCAAAGCGACGGAGGGGGTGCAGACGGAAGCGGACAGACTGGCTACCGCCGGCACCGTGAAGATCCCGTATCTGATCCTGGCCGTCCTGCTGTTTGTTCTGGCCTTCGTGATTTCGCGCTTGAAGATGCCTCAGCCCGAGCGCAACACGGCCACGGGCGGCACCTGGGGCGAGGTGTGGAGACACCCGCACCTGGTCTTCGGAATTATCGCCATCTTCGTTTATGTAGGCGCCGAGGTCACCATCGGCGGCCACATGATCCAGTACGTCACCGCGATTACCGCGCTCACCGAACAGGAGGCGACTCGTTATGCCTCCATGTACTGGGGCGGAGCGATGGTCGGCCGCTTCTTCGGGGCCGCGATTCTGGGCCGCTTTTCCGGCGGCAAGGTACTGGGTGTTTGTGGCACCCTGGCGCTCCTGTGCTGCGCAACCACGATGTCCACGGGCGGCATGATCGCGGTGTGGGCCGCAGCTCTGGTGGGGTTGTTCAACTCGATCATGTTCCCGACCACCTTCGCCCTGGCGGTTAACAAGCTTGGCCCACTGACCGGCAAGGCTTCGGGGCTGCTCAACATGGCCATCTGCGGCGGCGCGCTGATCCCGCTGATTCAGGGCCTGGTGATCGATAGCGCCGGCCATCCGGAGGGCAGAGCCCTTTTCTCGCCCGCGCAGATCTCCGCGTTCCACCTGTCGTTCATCGTGCCGGCGGCCTGCTACCTGTGGATCATGTTCTACGGGTTCCGCGGCTCGCGGGTCAAAGAAGCGTAGTCGACAATCCGCGCTGTTTGAAAAGGGGACGCCTTCGGGTGTCCCCTTTTTTGCGTCGCAAGGCGCTGGCTACGGCAAGGGTTGTCGACGTGTGGCATGCTGAAGTCCTATGCGAGACCCGGAGAGCATCGAAACCGAGCTGATGGAAATCAGCGCCATCGCCGACGATTCCGTCAAGCTCGAGCGGATCGTTGTGTGGTGCGCCACGCATCCCGACGAAGTCCCATTCGCCCTGCATCAGCTCATGAACCGGCGCGACAAGCATTCGTCGGACGCCTCTGAGGACAGCGCGGCTGACTAAGCATTCCCCGGGGTGGCGTTGTTCTGCCCGAGGCCACTCCCGTGCAAATTAGCTTCGAGCCACGGGCGTGAGGTGTAGCGAGACGGCGGGGCGTCCAGTCTGGTAGTGTGGCTCAGGTTTCCGCAAGAAACTGAGTTCAACTACCAAGGAGCCACCCCGCCATGAATCGAGTATGCAGCATTTTCAGCCAGCTTTTGCAGTTCTTCCCGCGCCTGGAGTTTCAGGCGCTGGTGCGTGAGCACCACGCCGAGCGCCATGCCCGCGGATTCACCTGCTGGCAGCAGTTCGTGGCGATGTTGTTTTGCCAACTCGCTTACGCTCAGAGCCTGCGGGAGATCTGTGGGGGGCTGGCCGCGTTGGAGGGCAAGTTGCGCCATCTCGGCATCGCCGACTGCCCCAAGGTCACCACGCTTTCCTACGCCAACGCCCACCGGCCTTGGGAGTTGTACCGGGCGATCTTCGATCAGACGTTGGCCCGCTGCCAAGCGGAGGCGGCCTTGCGCACCCGGCGCAAGTTCCGCTTCAAGCACAAGCTCCTGAGCCTCGACTCCAGCATGGTGGAACTGTGCGCCGAGAGCTTCGACTGGGCGCGCTATAAGAAGACCAAGGGCGCGCTGAAGCTGCACCTGGTGCTGGACCACGACGGCTGCCTGCCCTGCTATGCCGTCATCACCGAGGGCCGGCGGGCCGATGTCACCGAGGCCCGCAAGATCCACTTCGCGCCCGGCACCATCGTGGTATTCGACCGCGGCTACCCGGACTACGACTGGTGGCTGGAACTGACCCGCTCGCATGTCGATTTCGTCACCCGGCTCAAGGACAACGCCTTGTACGGAGTGGCGGAGGAGCGGCCGGTGCCGGAGGGTTCCGACATCCTGCGCGACGAAGTGATCCTGCTGACCAGCCAGGAACAGGTCGGTCCCGAGGCCCGCCTGCGGCGCATCGAGGTTTGGGTGGAAGAGAAACAGGAGACCCTGGTGTTCGTCACCAACAACCTGCGCCTGGCGGCCCGGACGATTGCCCGGATCTACAAAGAGCGCTGGCAGATAGAACTCTTCTTCAAGGCCCTGAAGCAGGGTCTGAAGGTCAAGACCTTTGTCGGCACCAGCGAGAACGCGGTGCAGATTCAGATCTGGACGGCGCTGATTGCCATGCTGGTGTTGAAGTACCTGCAACTGAAGAGCACGTTCGCTTGGAGCCTGTCCAACCTGGTTGCCCTGCTGCGGCAACAACTGTTCGTGTACCGCGACCTGTGGACCTGGCTGAACGACCCCTGGCAGCCTCCACCACCTCTGGTGCCAGCCGAGCAACTGGCGCTGGCCCTGTAAATGGGACAGCAGAAAAGGCGGCTGCTACACAACATGCGGAGAAATATAGGAATGAGCGATCGCAATTTGGATAGCAGGAGGCGCCCCAGCGGGTAGCACTTTATCCCAGTGTCACGGCAACCAGGTTTCCGTCAGGAGGCCAATGCCGAGGTCATCCTCAATGGATGCAGTAGGGGCGAGAGGCAGGCAGCGCTAATTTGCACAGCAGTGGCCCGAGGCCGTCGGTGCCGGCACGAGTGCCGACACGGCAGGCCAAAGCCCGCGCCACAAGCTGACAGCTGTCTCCTCAGCTCGCGAAATCCACCGCGCGCGCTACCATGACCGCCGGGTTCTGCTTCAACTGCGCCAGGACGGTTTCGGGCACCGCGGTGTCCGATTCCACGATGGCCAGCGCTTCGAGCGGCTCGCCCGGCTTGAGCGGCGCGTCGCGCCGGCCCAGCGAGAAGTTCGCTATGTTGATCTCGTTCCTGCCGAGCACCGAGCCCACGTGGCCGATCACGCCCGGGACGTCCTGGTTCTTCATGAACACCAGATGGCCCGAAAGCGGCGCCTCGCAGTAGATGCCGCCCACGCGCAGCACCCGCGGCTTGTCCAGAACCACCGCGCCTTCGACGGTGGTCACTCCCTGGTCGGTTTCGAGTTCGACGGTGACCGAGTCCACGTGCGCGGTCTTCTTCTCGTGCCGCTCGGAGATGCCCAGGCCGCGCTGGTCCGCCATCTGCATGGCATTCACGAGCGTGGTCTTCTGCGAAAGCCAGCGGTTGAGCAGGCCAACCAGCCCGGCGTTGCGGATCAGGTGCGTGCTGCCGTCGCCGATTTTGCCCGAGTAAACGAAGCGTACTCCGGCCGGATTGCCCCGCGCGATCTGTCCCGCGAAGTTGCCCAGCCGCTCGGCCAGGTCGATGTACGGCCCCACCAGCCGGTACTGCTCCGGCGTCATGGCGGGCATGTTGACCGCGTTGATGGCCACGCCGTTCTGCAGGTATTCGACAATCTGCTGGGCGATCTTCACGCCCACGATCTCCTGCGCCTCCTCGGTCGCGCCGGCGATGTGAGGTGTCGCAAGAAGACTCTCGATCGCAAGCAACGGCAGATCCGCGGCCGGAGGTTCGGGCTTGAAGACATCGAGCGCGGCGCCCGCCACCTGGCCGGACTGCAATGCCTCTGTCAGGGCGTCCTGATCGATCATCTCGCCGCGCGCGCAGTTGACGATGCGCACGCCGTGCTTCATCTGCGCGATGGCTTCGCGCGAAATCAGCTTCTGCGTCTCGGGCGTAAGCGCCAGGTGCAGCGTGATGTAGTCGCTCTCGGCATAGAGCCGCGGCAGGTCCACCAGTTCGACACCCAGGTCTTTCGCGATTTGCGGGCCTACGTACGGATCGTTGGTCAGGATCCGCATCTCGAACGCGCGCGCGCGCTTCACCACCTCGCGGCCGATGCTCCCCAGGCCGATGACGCCCAGCGTCTTTCCACGGATCTCGTTACCCAGGAACTTCTTCTTCTCCCATTTGCCGGCCTTGGTGGAGGCGCTGGCCTGGGGGATCGCGCGGGCCATCGCCAGCATCAGCGCGATGGTGTGCTCCGCCACCGATGCCGCGTTGCCGCCCGGCGTGTTCATCACCAGGACGCCCGCCGCGGTGGCGGCGTTGAGGTCCACATTGTCCACGCCCACGCCCGCTCTTCCGATGGCGCGCAGCCTGGGCGCCTTTTCGAGCACTTCCTTGGTGACCTTGACCGCGCTCCGTACCACCAGGGCGTCGGCCTCCGGCAGGCAGTTGAGATATTCCTTTGGGTTGGACACGACGATATTCCAACCGGGTTGGGACCGCAGTAGCTCGATTCCCGCCGCGGCCATCGGTTCTGCGATGAGGATGTTCATTGTGCGTGCGCTCCTAAAAAGACCATCCGGCTCAGTGCTCCCGGTCCATATAGAATAACAAAAGGATGGCTCTACTCGACCGGGTTCAAAAAGATATGACCGAGGCCATGAAGGCCCGGGCTGAAGACCGCTTGAGCGCGCTCCGGATGATCAAGACCGCGCTCAAGAAGACCGAAATCGATTCCATGAAGCCGCTCGACGAGCGGACCGAGCAGCAGGTGCTGAACACGCTGATGAAGCAGCGCCGCGAAGCCGCCGATATGTTTCGCAAGGGCGGGCGGCCCGAGCAGGCCGATAAGGAAGAGGCCGAGTTGCTCCTCATCGAATCCTACATGCCGGCCATGGCCAGCGAAGAGGAGATCGAGGCCGCCATTGCCGCGGCGCTGGCGGAGACCGGAGTCACCTCTGCCAAGCAGATGGGCGTCGTGATGAAGGCGGTGCAGGCCGCCCTGGGCGGCAAGCGCGCCGACGGCAAGGTGCTCAGCGACAAGGTGCGGGCACGGCTGACGTAGTCCGCGCGGAACCCAGGCCGACGAGGGCGTCGGCCGCGGACCAGGGGGTCCGCCCCACGAAGCCCTCGCGGAGGTCTAATAGAGGTTTGTCAAGGAGATCCCATGAGCATTCGTAGAGGACTTGCCGTTCTCTTTTTGTTCGGCGGCCTGGCCGCCACCCAGCAGGCGCCCACGGGTCAGATCGACCGCTCGTATCTCGATCCCACCTGCAAGCCGTGCGAGGATTTCTGGCGCTACGCCGACGGCGGCTGGATCGACAAAAATCCGATCCCCGCCCGTTTTCCCTCATGGGGCGCGTTTCCGATGCTGGCCCAGCAGAACCGCGAGCGCCTGCGCATCATTCTCGATGCCGCCGCCGCGGACACGTCGGCCAAACCCGGCAGCAACGAACAGAAGATCGGCGACCTCTACGCCAGTTGCCTGGCCACCGATTCCATCGATGCGGCCGGCTTCCGCCCGCTCCAGCCCGACCTGGACCGCGTCGCCGCCATTCAGACGGCCGCGGACCTCAAAGCCGCTTTGAACGCGTTGCAGCGCGTGGGCCGCGTCGGCCCGCTGGTCCTTTTCGCGACCCAGGACTATAAGAACTCCAAGGAGACCATCGCCGGCGTTTTCGCCAGCGGCCTCTCGCTGCCGGACCGCGACTACTACTTCACGGACGACGAGCGCAACAAGAACATCCGCGACGAGTTCGTGAAGCATGTCGCCAAAACGCTCGGGCTGGCCGGAGACGCGCCCGAGACCGCGGCCGCCGAGGCACGCACCGTCATGTCCTTCGAGACGGCGCTGGCTAAAGCCACCATGACGCGCGTCCAGCGCCGCGATCCCTACGGCACTTATCACCGCCTGGACCTGGCCGGCGTCACCGAACTGGCCCCCAGCTACGACTGGAAGATGCTGCTCGGCGAGTTCGGTCTTCCCGACTCCACGCCGGTGAACGTGACCGAGCCCGAGTTCGTCAAAACGGTCGGCCACCAACTGGACACCGTGCCCCTGGCGGACTGGAAAACCTGGCTGCGTTGGCGCCTATTCAACGACGCTGCCTCCGATCTCTCCAAGCCGTTTCGCGACGAGGATTTCTACTTCCGGAAGACCGTGCTGACCGGCGTCAAGGAACAGGAACCGCGCTGGGAGACCTGCGCCAACGAGGTTGACGGCGACCTGGGCGATGCGCTCGGCCAGCTCTTCGTCGAGAAATACTTCCCGCCGGAGAGCAAGAAGAGGATGCAGGAACTGGTCCACAACCTGCGCGCCACGCTCGGCGATTCGCTCGAGAAAGCCGACTGGCTCGACCCCGAAACGCGCAAGAACGCCGCTGCGAAGCTCGAGGCATTCTACGCCAAAATCGGCTACCCCGACCGGTGGCGCGACTACTCCGCGGTCAGCATCAGCCGCAAGTCCTACTTCGAAAACGCGCGCGTCGCGGGGCTAGGCAACTATCTCTATCGCCTGTCCAAAATCGGCAAGCCGCTCGACCGCAACGACTGGGGCATGACGCCACCCACGGTCAACGCCTATTACAATCCCACGCGCAACGAGATCGTTTTCCCGGCCGGCATTCTCCAGTTCCCCTTCTTCAGCGCCGGCGCGGACGACGCGGTGAACTATGGCGCCATCGGGGCCGTGATCGGGCACGAGATGGGCCACGGCTTCGACGACCAGGGCTCGAAGTTCGACGCGGCGGGCAACCTGACCCCCTGGTGGACGCCCGACGACCGCAAGAAATTCGATGCGCGCGCCACCTGCGTCTCCGATCAGTTCGACAGCATCGATGTGGGCGGCGGGCTGCACCATAAGGGCCGCCTGGTGCTGGGCGAGGCGATGGGCGATCTGGGCGGGCTCACGCTCGCCTACCGCGCCTACCATCGCTCGCTCGAGGGCAAGGAGCCGCCCGTGATCGACGGCTTCACCGGCGATCAGCGCTTCTTCCTCTCTTTCGCCCGCATCTGGGCGACCCAGTACCGTCCCGAAGCCGCGCGGATGCAACTCGACACGAACCCGCACCCGCTGCCCAAATACCGCTGCAACGCGACGCTCTCGAATATGCCGGAGTTCCAGAAGGCGTTCGGCTGCAAGCTCGGCGACGCCATGGTCCGTCCGGCGGACAAGCGCTGCAAGCTCTGGTAGGGGACGGCCGGGACTATAATTGACGCGTGCGCGTGCTCCTGTGTGCCCTGCTCCTTGCCGTGCACGCGCAGGCCGGCGAGCCGCCGGTGGCCGTGAGCGACTTGGTGTCGATGCTCACCGGTGCGCTGGCGACGGATCGGGACGACCAGCGGATCGCCCGGGCCGTTAAGGCGACACGTCTTTGCGAACAGATCAGCGAGGAGACCATCGGTCTTCTCAAACAGATGGGTGTCGAACCCTTGACGATCCGTGCCCTGGAGGCACTTCGCAAAGGCTCCGCCGGCCTTCCCAAGCCTGCTGAGGACCCCATCTCCCCCGCTCCGGTGCCTTCCGCCGCCGAGCAGGCGCGGATGCTGGATGCCATGCGCCGTTGGAGCGGAGCTTACTTCGCCGGCCTGCCGGATTTCGTGTGCACTCGGACGGTACGGCAGTTTCGCAACTATGCCCCGGTGCACCATCCCTCCTTTACGCAGCCGGACCGGATGGAACCCATGGCTGACGACCGTTGGCACGCCGCCGGATCGTATTCCGTCGAGGCCAGCTACGTCGGGGGCCGCGACTCCTATCGCGTCGCATTGGTCGACAACAAGCCGTTTCACGGGTCTTTCGAACAGCTCGGGCGGGAGGTATTGTCAGGCGAGTTCGGCGGCCTCATGGCGGAGATCGTGGATCCCAGCCGCGGGGCCACCGTCGAGTGGGATCACTGGGAGGTTTACAGGGCACGCCGCATGGCGGTGTTCCGCTACGCCGTGGACCTGAAGCACTCGCGCTACTGGTTGCGCAAGGCGACAACGCCGTGGGAATCGTGCTGGACTACGGCAACGTGCCCATCGGCGGTGCGACCTTCGTGCTGCCGCTCAGCGGCCTTTCCTACGCGCGCGCGCAGCGAACGGAAACGCGTGAGGAAATAGAATACCGCGACTATCGGAAGTTCCACAGCGATTCCACCGTCAAGTTCGACGAGCGGTAGCGGCGGGACTATAATCGACACGTGCGTGCGCTCGTTTGGCCGCTGCTCGTCGCTCTCGCCGCGCCTGCCGGCGACGCGCCGGTCACCGTGAGCGATCTGGTATCGACGCTCACCTGCGCGCTGGCAACGGATCGGGATGACCGGCGAATCGCCCGCTCGCTCGAGACCACGCGCCTCTCCGAGCGCCTGAGCGAGGAGACGATCGGAATGCTCGAGCGTGCCGGCGTCGGGCCCGCCACGGTCCTGGCGCTCCAGGCGCTTCGCAAGCAGTCCGCCGCACTTCCCGCCCCCGCGGAGGATCCCATTTCCTTCGCCGCGGCTCCCTCAGCCGCCGAACAGGCGAAGATGCTCGATGCGGTGCGTATCTGGAGCGGCGCCTACCTCGCGAGCCTGCCCGATTTCACCTGCACGCGCACCGTACTCCAGTTCCGCGACCGTTCGCCGGTGCCCGTCCCCACCTGCTGGGTTGGCTCTGCCGAGAAGCCCGTGGTTCCGCCCTCGGGCACGCACTGGCGCGACGCCGGTTCGTTTTCGGGCGAGGTGACCTACGTGGCGGGGCGCGACCACTTCCGGGTCACGCTGCTCAACGACAAACCGTTTTCAGGCTCTCTCGAACAACTTGGACGCGACTACGCCTGGGGCGAGTTCGGCGGTCTGATGCTGGAGATCATGGACCCTCACCGCGAAGCCGCCTTCCGATGGGATCGCTGGGAAATGCTGCACGGCCGGCGCATGGCGGTGTTCCACTACGCGGTCGATCTGGCGCACTCGCACTACTCGCTCCGCGTCCCGCTGGCCCACTGGCGCGGCGCCGAGAGCCAATCGTGGATCTTCCCGGCCGCCCACCACGGCTTCATCTACGTCGATCCGCAGACGGGCGTCCTGGAACGCTCGATCCTGTATGCGGACGGCCTTGACTGCGCTTCTCCCCTCAGCGCGGCGGGCGACGTTTTGGATTACAGCGCCGTCCGCATCGGCGAAGCCACTTTCCAACTGCCTACCAGGGCGGTGGCATACGGTCGTGCTCAGCGAAGGGAAACGCGCGAGGAAATCGAATACCGCGACTACCGCAAGTTCCAGAGCGATTCCACCGTCAAGTTCGACGAGCGGTAGTAGCGTGCTGTCTCTGAAGTCGCTTGAACACCGCTCCCTCGCGGTCGCGGCTCCGTAACGAACAGGCGGGGTCCGCTCCCTTGCGGTCGCGGCTCGGTAACGAACGGGTCGGCGGCGCCGAGCGCGTCTTCATCGCTATCGGTGGCCCGCAGGGCCATGGGGACTCCCTCGCGGGAGCGGTGGCCAGCACCGAGCCGCGACCGTCAGGAAGCGGTCCGCTCGCTCACGCTCGCGGTTCGGTGTTCAGGACGGCCCTACCTTCGCCCGCGGTAGCTGAAGCCCGACTCCACCACTCGCCCGGCGCTGTCTACGACCGCCGACGCCACGAAGCGAGGGCGCACCGGTGTTCCGAAACGTAGATCCGTCACCTCCACCAGGATGCCGTTCTCGGGCCTCTCGAGGTCCGAGAAGCGCCAGTACGGATACTGGGAGAAATCCAGGAACGCGCGGAACGCCGCAGTGTTGCGAGCGGCCGCCGCTGCAGCGGTCTGGCGCGGGTCCGGCTCCGGCTTGTAGAAGATGCGCCCACCCGCTGGATCGAACTCCTGGAGCAGGTTCACGTCGAAGATCTCGTAGAACGGCGCGGTCTCCACGATCCCTCTCCATTGGAGCGGGTTCAGCGGTCCGGGTTCCGCGGCCACGCGCAGCGGCTCCAGGCCGCCATAGAGCCGCGCATCCAGTTCGGACAAGGCCCGCTCGTGCAGCACGGTCCGCCCGGCGCAGTAGAGCACCATGAAGCACAGCGCCGTAATCGCCCAGCCGCGACCGGTTCCCGGGCGCGCGCCGATCTCCGACATCACCAGCCGCGAGAACCACGGCACCACCGCGGCCGCGAGCAGCATCCCCAGGATCCAGTAATCCGGGAGGCTCAAAATGCTCAGCGCGTACCATTTGCCCGAGAAGGGCAGCAACAGACGGATGCCGTACGCGTTCATCCAATCGAGCACGGGATGCGTAGCGGCGCCCACCAGCGCCACCGCATAGGCGAGCTTCCAGTCGAAGTGTTTCCGCGCGAACGGCCACACCACCAGCACGGCCAGCAGAGCCATAGCAGGAATCGTCACCAGGCCGTGCGTGATGTGCCGGTGATAGTGCAGGTAGGCGACCGAGCCCCACGGCGCCGTAACGATGTCGCAGTCCGGCGCGTTGGCTGCCAGGCACAGGACCGGAGTCGCGTACGGGCTCACGCGGTTCAGACCCGCACGGCTGAGCGCGAGGCCTGTCAGTGTGTGGGTAATCGGGTCCATGTGGTCAGGCGCGCCGGGTGTACTCGGGAGGGACCAGCAGCGTCAGCGCGGCCGGCTCCATTTCGACCGTTGCGGGCAGCCGTCCGGCATACTCGCCATCCACCTGAACGTACACGCGCCGGTCGGCGGAACCGGAGAATCGCACGCATTGCGACCGCACGAAAGACATCCCTTTCACGTTGTCCGTCCGGCCCGTCAGCACCGCGGCCAGATACTTCAAATAATAGCGGAGCGCCGAGTTGCCCTCGAACAGCACCGTCTCGAACTCCTGCCTGGGCAGCGAGACGCGCCGGGCAATGCGCAGATAGCCCGCGTAGTTGCGAACGCGGCTCGCGAGAGCGAACGAACAGGTGAACGATTCGCCGTTGGCCTCCACCTGAAACTCATCCAGCCGGCGAACGAATTCGCGCAACGAGCCGATCCAGTAGGCCAGTTGCCCCATCCTCGCCTTGAGCGGCAGGTTCAGCCGGTAGACGATGTGCGCGTCGAAGCCCACGCCCGCCATCAACAGGAAATACCTCGGCTCGGCCTGCGCCTCGCATTTCAGCACACCGAGGGGAACGCGCACCGGGACGCACTCCTGCAGGCGCCGCGCGGCCTTCAGCGCGCTCACACCCAAGCCGAGCTCGCGCGAAAGCACGTTGGCCGTGCCGCCCGGAATCACGGCCAGCGGCACCTCCGTGTGGGCGACGCCGGGCAGGAGTTCGTTCAGCGTTCCGTCTCCGCCCAGCGCCAGGATCAGGTCCGCACCCTGCTCGATCCGCCGGCGCGCGATCGCTCCCGCGGTGCCCGGACCTTCGGTTTCAATCACGGATACCCCGTGTCCCAAAGCCCTCAGCGCCGCCTCCACCTGGCGCGGCAGTCCGCGGCGCCAGCGCATGGCCCCGGCGTTGGGGTTCCAGATCAGGCTGATGTTTCGGTAAGTGGTTATGGCGAGACCCTTTGAAAATGTTCATTATAGTAGACAGCGCATGGCTCATGACGGAATCATGGTCCCCTCCGACGGGCCCGAGGCCGAAGTCCAGTCTCTCCGCGAGGCTCTGAGGCGGCACGAGCACCTCTACTACGTCCTCGACCGCCCGGAAATCTCCGATGCCGAGTACGACCTCCTGACCGAGAGGCTGCGCGAGATCGAGGCCGCGCATCCGGAACTCGTCACGCCCGATTCGCCCACCCAGCGCGTGGGCGGCAAGCCGCGGGAAGGCTTCGTCAAGGTGCGGCACTCTTCCGCGATGCTCAGCCTCGACAACGTCTTCAACGAAGGCGAGCTGCGCGACTTCGATCGCCGCGTGCGCCAGCTCCTGGGCGCCGCGTCCTACCGCTATGTGGCCGAGCTGAAGCTCGACGGGCTCTCCATGGCGGTCCAGTACGAGCGCGGGTTCCTGCGGCAGGCGGTGACTCGCGGCGACGGCCAGGTGGGCGAGGACGTCACGGAGAACGCCCGCACCATTCGTTCGCTCCCCCTGCGCGTCGCGACCGATCTGGAGCAACTGGAGGTCCGCGGTGAAGTGATGATGAACCGCAAGGCCTTCGACCGGCTCAACGCGGAGCGAGACGAACTCGGCCTTTCCCGCTTCGCCAACCCGCGCAATGCGGCCGCCGGCTCGGTTCGGATTCTGGAGCCGCAGATCGTGGCCGCCCGCCGCCTGGAATACTTCGCGTACTTCCTGCTCTCGGGTGGCCAGCCTCATTACGACAGCCATTGGGAATCGCTCGAGTCCCTGGTCAAGATGGGATTCAAGGTGAATTCGCACCGCCGCCTTTGCGCGGACGTGGAGGAGTTGATCGACTACTACCGGGAGTGGGAGGCCAAGCGCGACTCGCTGCCCTACGAGATCGACGGCGTCGTCGCCAAGGTCGATTCCGTCACGCAGCAGAACGAACTGGGCTGGACCGCCAGGGCGCCGCGCTGGGCCATCGCCTTCAAATACGCGGCGCGCCAGGCCGAGACCGTGGTCGAGAACATCGACGTCCAGGTGGGCCGCACGGGCGCGCTCACGCCGGTAGCGTTTCTTACGCCGGTCGAGGTGAGCGGCGTCACGGTCTCGCGCGCCACGCTGCACAACGAGGACGAGATCGAGCGCCTGGGCCTCGAGATCGGCGACTCGGTCCTGATCGAGCGCAGCGGCGACGTCATTCCCAAGGTGGTGCGCGTTACCTCCCACGGCTCCGGCCGCCGGCCCTTCCGCATGCCCGCGCAGTGCCCGGTGTGCGGGGGCAGAATCGTTCGTGAAGAGGGCGAGGTCGCCAGCCGCTGCATCAACACCGATTGTCCGGCGCGCCTGAAGGAATCCATCCTGCACTTCGCCTCCCGCGGTGTGATGGACATTGACGGCATGGGCGAGGTGTTGGTCAATCAGCTTGTCGACCGCGAGCTGCTGAAGAGCGTGGTGGATATCTACGGCCTGACCGTCGAGCGGTTGCTGGAACTCGACCGGATGGGCAAGAAGTCGGCGGGAAAGCTCCTTGCCAACATCAACCGGTCGCGCCAGTTGCCCCTGCCCCGCGTGCTTACCGCTCTCGGCATCCGCTTCGTGGGCGAGCGCACGGCCCAGCTCCTGGCCGAACATTTCGGCAGCCTGGACAGCATCGCCACGGCCAGCCTGGAGGAACTCGAAGGCGCCGAAGAAGTGGGCCCCAAGGTGGCCGAGAGCATGTACCAGTTCTTTCGCGAGGAGCGCAATCGCAGGCTGGTGCAGGGGCTCCGCGAGGCCGGCCTGCAATTCGAGCATCAACGCAAGCGTAAGAAAGCCGGCCCGCTCGACGGGCTCACCTTCGTGCTCACAGGCGCGCTTCCCAGCCTCACCCGTGAAGAGGCGGCCTCCCGCATCACGGCGGCCGGCGGGAAGGTGACCGATTCGGTCAGCCGCAAAACCAGTTACGTCGTCGCGGGCGACAAGGCCGGCTCCAAGCTCGACAAGGCGCGCTCTCTAGGCGTCAAGGTCATCGACGAGCCCGTCCTGCTGCAAATGCTCGGCTGGCTGCCCTAAGGAGCTGACTCAGGCGTGCCGGATACCATTGACTTCAGGTTCGTCGCGTTATACATTACGTATAACGATGCGGTTCGAGTGGGACGAAGACAAGAGCCGAAGCAATCGCAAGAAGCACGGCGTTTCGTTCGAAGCCGCCGTGAGGGTTTTCGGCGATCCTTTTCTGCTAGTGACCAAAGACCGCATAGTGGATGGCGAACTGCGGTGGCATGCCGTAGGCCGTTGAGACGGCGATCCTGTTGGTGGTCCACGTCTATCGAACGGAGAGCGAACATGGCGAAGAAGAAACCGTCCGCATCATCTCGGCGCGCCCGGCTGATAAGCGTGAGCGCCGAAGATATATTGAGCAGGCCGCTCAGCAAACGGCAGAAGGCCGTCCTCGGCCAAATCGGGAAGCGTCAGGCGGTCGGCGACGACTCGCAGATTGATTACTCCGATATTCCCGCACTGACCGATGCGCAACTTGCCGGCGCCGGACGCGCGCCAAAGGTTCTAGTGGCTGCCCGGTTAGACCTCGATGTCGTTGCCTGGCTCAAGAAGTACGGCAAAGGCTATTCGACCCGCATCAATTACATCTTGCGCCAGGCGATGCTGAAGGCAAGTTAGCCTCGCGCGCCACTTCGACCAGTTCGACCGGCGGCACGCCGATGCGCGAGGCCGGTCGTTCCGGGCAGTCAATCTGGTCAAGTGTCAGGTCCAATTTCAGAAGCGTGACCCGCTGGCTCGCCGGCAGGATTACCCCCGAGCCACCAGTATGGTTGCCACACAGGTTTGCTATTGGGTTGCGCATGGGGTATACACGTGCTTTACTGGACTCGAGGGCACATGCGCAAACCGAGGACTCTCGTTCCGATTCCTCCGCACCTGGCGGCGGCAATCGACAAGCTGGCAGGGCAGAGGCAGCGCGCCAGCTTCATCGTCGAGTTGTTGGAGCGGGAGCTGCGGCGCCGCGAGCAGCGAGACGCGCTCGGCGAAGCGGCGGGTAGCTGGAAGGATAAGGACCATCCCGAACTGGCCGAGGGCGGCGACAAGTGGATTCGTGAAATACGCCGGGGTTCGGTCGAACGGCTCGACAAGATCGAGCGGCAGCGGAAGGCTGGGTAGGTGCCTGCCACCTGCCTGCTCGACACGGGCATCCTCATAGACGCACTCAACGGCAAGCGCGGCCGGCGCGAACTTCTTGATGGATTGCTTCAGGATGGGGCCGAGCTGGCGTGCTGCCCGATCAACATCACGGAGGTCTACGCCGGGCTGCGGCCGGGGGAAGAAGCCAAGACCGAGCGCCTCCTGCGAAGCCTGAAGTTCTACCCCGTCACTTGGGACATAGCCAGAAAGGCCGGCGAGTTGCTGGGCGCGTGGCGTCGGCGGAATCGCACGCTTTCGCTGCCCGACACGACCATCGCGGCCGTCGCGTTGACGAACGGCTTGACTCTAGTGACCGGCAATGCCAAGGACTTCCCCATGCCGGAGCTGCGGCTGTACGCGCTCTCTCAGGCGTAGTGCGTGTGTAGCGGGGTCAGGCACGCACTGGCGGCGACGGCCCCGGCGGCGTGCGACGAATGAGATCAGGGCGGCGACGGGAACAGGTTCGTGACGTCCACCCAAGCGTGCTCGTCGGAGTTGAGTCTCATTCGATGTTTCAGATCAACCTCGCCGCGTCGGGTTTTGAACACCCTGACGCCGAGATCACCATGGCGGATGGCAATGTAATCGCAATGGTCATTGGTAGATTATGGCGCGGTACCAGCTACTGCTGCTGGCCCGTTTCCATGTAATCCCCTTTCAGTAGGGTCGGGAGCTGGCGCCGCTTGCTCCGCAGGTCCGGCCTATCCATTGCTCCCCGTTTCCTCTGGGAGTGCCTCATTAGCCGAACCGTGAGCCGGTTTCCAGTTCCCGCCACGTCAAACCCAGCGTGCGGATTTCCCGCACTGGGCTTTCCTGCTTGTTTCACGTCAACGTTTATGAGACCTATCATGCCGGATTGGCTTTCAGCAGCGCCTCTGGCCGGTGGACCCGGTACTGCTTGTACAGCCCGAGTTCCCCGTAGAGCCACTGCCTACTCCACCGCTGCCAGCCGAAACCCTTGCGCTGCCGGGCGCGCATCAGATGCCGCCGGACCTTCTTTTCCACCCAGTCTTTGACAAACGAAAAGCACCGGCTCGAATGTCCCACCGCGAAGTAGTTCACCCACCCCCGGAGAATCGGGTTGATCAGTTCGACCACCCGCTCCACCGGTTGGCTGGTAAACCGCCGGAAGATCTCCCTGAGCTTTTCCAGCAGCGCCGTCCGCTTCTTCAGCCTCGGCGTGTACTGCGGCCGCCACACCCCGCTGTTGCTCAGAGTGCGACGGAAATCGAAGCCCAGGAACGCAAAGGTCTCCCCTTGCGCGAGGTCCACGATTCGGCTTTTCTCTTCGTTGATCTCGACCTGCAGTTTGGCCAACTCCTCCCGTAGCCGCCTTTCCACCGCCTTCAGCAGCCAGTCATGACGGCGATAGGCGTCAATCAAGATCGCCAGATCGTCTGCGAAACGTGCATATTCGACGTAGGTGTACTTGCCGCAACGCGTGGTTGCTTTCGCCCTTTCCAGCATCCGGTCGACCTCGGTGAGGTACAGGTTGCTGAGCAGCGGCGAAATCACCCCGCCCTGGGGAACGCCTTGCTTGCCGGTTACGGTCAGCATCATCTTCAGCAAGTGCATCACCTGGGCATCCTGGACCCTCCGCGCCACTTTGCTTAACAGAATCGAATGCTTCACGTTATCAAAGTAGGCGCGCAGGTCGATGTCGATGACCCGCGTCTTGTATCCGACAATGGCTTCCGCTACCCGGTTCACCGCTTGATGAGCTGTCCGCTTGGGCCGGTATCCATACGACCCTGGTTGGAAATCAGCCTCGAAAATCGGCTCCAGGATGAGCTTCAGTGCCCCCTGGACCACGCGATCACGGATCGAGGGGATCGAAAGAACGCGGACCTTGCCCCCGTCCTTCGGAATCTCCTTCCGCCGTGCCCGCATGGGACGATACGTCTGTGCTACCAGTTCATCCCGTATCTGCCCGAGAAAACCCTGCACCCCGCTTTGCTCGATGGCTTCGAATGTGACTCCATCACTGCCAGGAGCCCCGTCATTGGCCTTCGCGCTTTCGTAAGCGGCCTGGAGCGTCTCCCTCTTGCAGACGTGGACGTACAAACCCCAGAAACGCCAGGCTGGTTCAGCCTTCGCCTTGACGTATAGGCTCTTCCTCAGGTCCTGCAAACCAATGGGTGCCTTTGTCATCTCACCCTTGCCTTCCGTCTTGTCAGAGCCATTGCAATCAGCAGGACTCCTTCGCTCCACGGACATTACTCCGCTTCACCGCTACTACGAGTCCCTCCGCCACCCTCTCGCCTTCCACCGATTTCCCGGGTTCTCCGGTTATACGGCTTCCCTGCTCCGCCGATTTCGCGACGGGACGAGGAGGGCTTCTCCAGTTGCTTAGCGCGTCCTTGCCATCGTGCTGTCGCTCTCACCCCGCCAGAGTGGCGACGCCGCTTCGGTCAGTCTGCGGCGCCCCATGCTGCCTTCGCCCTACGGTTGCGGGCTCGGCCCCTGGGTTAGTATTTTCGAGGCCACCACTGCGTTCACTTTCGTTACGGCCCGATGACTCGCCGCCATCCCTTGGACGGCTTCGTCGATAGGTTTCAGGGATTCCGTTTCCTTCCTCCCTGCTATCCAAGCTACGAGGCTTCTGACTCTTGCCTCGGTGGGTCTGTCCCCCGCTGAACAACGCCAGCCTTCGCTGGACACACAACCGTGCATGCGGTTTTCCCGCACACGGCTTAACGATGATCTTCTAGGTGCGGCTTGCGCCGGGTACTTCACCGTGCCCATCAACTTGTGCAAGCCCATCCCGTAAAGCTGATCGCCGGTGAATGGTGCCCGCTTCGTCGCTCTTTGCCCGCCCCGCCGATACTGCCATCGTCGCAGACTCTGCACCACGAAGGTGTCCATCTTGTTGAACTCCCGGTCGGCATTTCCCGTCCGGAAATAGTTCCCCCAGCCGCGAAGCACGGGCGTCAGTTCCGCGATGATCCGCTTCACGTCTTTCCCGCTTTGCTGCTTGCTGGTCAACTCTCGCACGCGCTCCCGAAGTTTCTTCGTCGCCTTTGGGCTCGGCCACCGCTGCATGTAATGCTTGCGAGGGTTTCGCTGGATGCTCCGCTTCTTGCGAAGCGTGCATCCCAGGAATACGAAGCTCTCCCGACCGCCTCTCAAGTCCACCAGCCGCGTCTTCGCTGGATGCAGTGTCAAACCGAGCCGGTCCATCACCAGCCCGATCCGCCGGAGCGCTTCCCTGGCCCGTGACTCCGTGCCACATAGGGCCACGAAATCGTCGGCATACCGGACCGGTATCCCAAGCTGGCTACACCGCGCCGCCCAGATCCGATCCAGTTTGTTCAGGTAGATGTTGGCCAGCAACGGCGAGATCACTCCGCCCTGCGGGGTCCCCGCCAGCGTTTCCCTCACCGTGCCGTCCTCCATCACTCCGGCTTCCAGCCATTGGCGGATCAACTTCAGCACCCTTCGATCCGAGATCCGCTCCTTCACCAACTCCATCAGGGTTTCCCTCTGGATGTTGTCGAAGTAGCCTTGAATGTCCGCATCAACGACAAAGTTCAAGCCCTGGTTGCCCGCTACGCGGATTGCTTCCAAGGCCTGGGTCGCACTCTTCTTCGGACGGAATCCGTAACTGCACGGCTGGAAATCCGCTTCAAAGATCGGTTCGATCACCAGCTTCGCCGCCATCTGCACCACTCGATCCCGCACCGTCGGTATTCCCAACGGCCGCTGCTTCCCATCTGCCTTCGGAATGTATCGCCGCTTCACCGGGGAAGGGCGATATCGACCTGCCCGCAGCGCCGCTTCGATCTCCGCCAGAAACACTTCCACGCCTCGTTGTTCGATGGCCTGGATCGTCTCGGCATCGACCCCCGCCGCGCCACGCTTGCTGCGCACCCGCCTCCACGCTTCCCGCAGAACGTCACTCCTGTAGATCCGGTCGTACAGCGCGTGGAACCGTCGTGTCTTACTCCGCTTGGCACACACCCATAGCTTGCGTTGGAGTTCTCGTACTTTTTCATCGGGGGTGTTGGCCGTCTCCGGCATGCCCTCGCACTTACCTCCTGGCAAGCGTGATCAAAGCAAGGCCCCTTCCCTCCAGCGCGTTGTCTTGCACGCCTTCATCGGTACTACGGACCTCTCGGACTCCCTCCTGGCTCCGTGCGACTTCAGCCATCCGGCCTTATACGCCCGGTCTTTGCCTGACGAGGCTGCCAGGGAGGGCCTCTCCTGTTCTACGTTGCTCTGTCCCAACGTGCCAACGCCTGAGACCCCGGAGAGGTCCAGCATCCCTTCCGGTCCAGGATGCTGTCTGTTGCCTTCGCCGTGAAATGAGCGGCTCGGCCCTCTCGAACACCTTTCGGCTGATAATTTGACGAGGCTATTGCGTTCACGAATTGTTGCGGCCCGCTGGTTTGCTCCCCTCTTTTTCAAGGGCTTTCGACACTCCGCTTGGCTCGGTCGGATCTCTCCTTCCGGCTGGAGTCTGCTACCGGGCGCTCCGGCGCTTACCCGGACAGGACTTGCACCTGCTAGAACAACGCGTCTTTCAGGACGCACCATCGCTTCCAGCGTAAAAGACGCCCGTGAACGCGCTCGCATAATAACCCGCAGGCCCGTTGATGATCTCTCTCAGTCTCTCGCCGGTGACCAGTTCAGCGGATCGGAGTCTGGCGACGCTTCTCTCGTGCAGCAGGCAGGCGATCGCCAGGATGACGGAGCCGGTCACAACCGCACCGAACAACCAACGACGGGCAAACGCGCGCCTCACGAGTTCAGGATACTCTGGGGCGGCTCCAAGCGATAGGGCAGAAGCTCTGGAGTCCTGCCCCACAGGCATGCCGAAGCGTGCGCACCGGCTAGCCCAGCTACACGGCCGCCGCTTCGGGCACCGCGCCGAAGCGACGCTGACGTCCGTGGTAATCCCGTACGGCCGCCTCCAGATCCGCGGCCTGGAAGTCCGGCCACATGCGGTGGGTGAAGTGCAGTTCGGCGTAGGCGGCCTCCCAGAGCAGGAAGTCGCTCAGCCTCTGCTCGCCCCCCGTCCGGATCAGCAGGTCGACGTCGGGCGACGGGGCGGGCGCGTTGCAGGCTTCCGCGAGCAGGCGTCCGAACTCCTCGCGGCCCACATCGCCCGCGGGAATGCTCCTCGCCGCCCGCAGGATGGCGTCGCGGGCGGAGTAATCGACCGCGATTCTGAGGTGGAGCTGCCGACCGTGGGCGGTGGCGCGTTCGGCCACTTCCACGCTCTCGGAAAGCGGTCGGGAGAGGCGGTCCCGGCGCCCGATCAGGCTTATCCGCACGCCGTTCTCGATACACTCGCCGATCTCCTTGCGCAGGTACTCCAGCAGAAGGCGCATCAGCGCGGAGACTTCCTCGGGAGGGCGCCGCCAGTTGTCCGAGGAGAACGCATAGAGCGTCAGGGTGCGGATGCCCAGCCCGGGAGCCGCTTCGACGGCCCGCCGCACGGCCAGCGCTCCGTGGCGGTGTCCAGCGATACGCGGCAGACCCCGGGCCACCGCCCAGCGTCCATTGCCGTCCATGATGATGGCGACGTGAAGGCCCGCGGAGCCTTCGGCTTCCTGCAAATAACTTTTCTTCATAAAGTCAGTGCGCCAAAAAAAATGCGGGTCAGCGGTCCCGTGTGGCCCGAATGAGAGCCTCCATGTGATCCAGGTATCGCTCCAGCGCCTGCCGGCCCGGGTCGGTAAGACGAAACTCGGTCTTGGGCAGCCGGCCTTCAAAGAACTTAGTGCATGCGATGTAGCCGGCCTCTTCGAGTTTCCGGGCGTGAACGCTCAGATTGCCGTCGGTGGTGGCGAGCAGTTTCTTCAGGTCGTTGAACGTGAGGCGCTCATTGACTGCCAGCGCGGACACGATGCCCAGCCGCATGCGCTCGTGGATCAGGCGATCGAGGGACGGCGCACCACCCACGGCGCGGCCCGAGATCTCGCCGAGTTCGCCGGTCTCGGGCGCTTCCGATACCGGCTTGTTCCGCGCTGCCCCGCTCTTAGCCACCGAACCTCCTGGCAATGATGAATCCGAAGACTACATGAAACCCGCCGAACGCGGCCGCCATCAGCCCGTCTCGCCACGCCCATGGCAGAAACAATGCGACCGCGCCTTCGGCCATGAAGCACAGCCCCATCACCGGCACGATCCGCACCGAGAAGGCGCCTCCGGTCACGATGGCCGTGCCGTAGAGGAGCATCCACATGCCGGGAATCGCACCCGGTAATCCCATTCGCTGAAGCGCCACGGTCAACAGGGCGCCCACCACCATCGGCGGCGCGAAACTGAGAGCGAATCGCTTGCCTGGCATGGAGAGCAGCGGTTGCCGGGAGGCGCGCGCCTTGCGGATGGTCGCGCCGCCGGCGATGGCAAACGACAGCAGCGCTTCGCCCATCCAGATCGCCAGCCACGCCTCCGTGCTGGTCTGCCGGCTGGCCAGCACGGCGGCCAGAAGCGCCGTGAGCCCCACAATCACCACTCCCCAGCCGGAGATGGCGGTGAAAGCCGTCGCACTTTCCATCGTCTGGCGGATGAACCTCAGGTTGTCCATCGCCCGGGCGTGTATCGCGGCTGGTTCGGCCATCAGTGGTAGCTTACGCTCCGCCTTCGGCTCTGTCAAGTACTTTGCTATACAAAGTACACGAGACAATTCACTCATCGGTCACACTAGCTTGATAACGCGATGTCCTCCATGGGCGCCCGCAGTGTGGCGCCCCCTTTTTTCGCCGGCGCCTGCAGCAGCGCGCTCCTAGGAGCCGGGCGGGACATCGGATGTCCGGTCGCCTTTCGCAATACCCGCCAGCGTCGTGGTTTCCAGGAACTCTATATAGGCCGCACGGATGTCGCGCCATGACTCGTGTGCCGGGCAAGGATCCTCGTCGGTGCAGGACTTGCCGCCCAGAAGGCACGCGGGCTTGGCCCGTGCCCCGTCGAACAGTTCCACGATATCCAGCAACCGGATTGTCTCCGGATCCTTACGCAGTCGGTATCCGCCCCCGGTTCCTCTCGCCGTGGTAAGAAGGCCTGCATTACGCAGAGTTAACAAGATCTTGGAGAGGTAGTTGGCGGGGATTTGCGCGCTCCGAGCCAAGTCGCGTCCCAGCAGCGCGTCCCCATTGGAGACGCGCGCCAAGCCTACCAAGGCGCGGAGAGCATACTCACAGGTCGTAGAAAACATTATTTTCCTCGCGTCGTGCGCGTTTGCGAGCCAGATTCCCTAGCCCCCCTACATTACAGGCGAACACGACGTACGGCTCCCAGTCAATTTACGTCTCTTAATATGCACTGCCAAACTTGACCCAAGCGGACTATAAACCGATTCAACACAGGACCTTGCGGACTACATTAAAAACCTGTGCACGCCCGCCCTCCACCGGCCGCAAAACCTCCGCTACAATAGCTTTCGGTGACTCCGGCGGAATTCGACGAACTTGTCGAGAAGGCCATGACCGTCATTCCGGCGCGGTTTCGCCCCAGGCTGCACAATGTAGCCTTCATCGTTGAGGCGGAACCGCCGCGTCCAGGGTTACTGGGTCTTTATCAGGGCCGGCCGTTACCGCGCCGCAGCACTGCCGACAGCTTCACCCTTCCCGACCGCATCACGCTCTACCAGGGGCCCCACGAGCGCCTCGCCCGCGACCGCCGTGACTTGGTGCGGCTAGTCCGCGAAACCATCTGGCACGAGGTGGCGCACTACTTCGGAATGGACGAACGCCAGGTCCGGCTGGCGGAGCTCCGCCGGTCGCGAAGAGAGCAGGCCTGAAGCTAGCGGGGATTCGGCGTTCCCGGTTGGGTTACCGGCTGGGTTCCGGGTTGACCTCCCAGCGGCGATGGCGATTGCGAGAAGCCGGGCGACCCCGACAGGCCGGTCGTATCGGTCGGCGGTTGTTGTGGTATTCCGCCTAGCAGGATCTCGTCCCGCGGATCGTAGATGAACTCCCACTCGTTGTACTTCGCGTGGTCTTTGTAGATCCTGATTCCCGTTGCTTCGTACTTGCTGGCCACACCCGCGATCCCGGCGCCGCCTCCCCCAGCCATCATGCCGAACCCGCCGCCGGACGAAGTGGAGCTGGACGAAGAGGAGGAGCCGCTGCCTGTAGCCGCGGTCCCGCCAGACTGATTCCCCCCGAAGCCTCCGGTTGGCATTCCGGGTAGCGAGCCTGGGGGGGGATACAAGGGCTGGTTGGGATTGCCGTACGCCTGCCCTCCCGGCTGATACAGACGCCCGCCCGGTTGACCCGGCTGATATCCCGGCTGTCCAGGCTGGACCGGCTGGCCCGCCTGATATCCGGGCTGGCCGGGCTGGAGCTGCCCAGGCGCGTAGCCGGGATCGCCCGGCTGAAGCGCGCCGCCGCCGGGCGGGATGTACACCGGCTGCCCCGGCACCGCAACCGCGCCGTTCTGAGCGGCCTGGTCGTCGGACTGCGCGTCGGGGTTTCCGGAGGATGCGTCCGTGGTCTGAGGACGCCGGAGCTGCCACCTCTGCGGGCCCTGCTGCGACGGATCGGTAGAACTGGCGTCTCCGGAGCTGGCCGATCCGGAACTGGCCGACGCCATGTCGCTGGCGGAAGTGGTGCCCGCAATCTTGGGAGCCTTCTTGGTCAACGAGTCTGTAAACAGGCCCGGTCCACCGGCGTGGATGAAGCGCCAGTCGTCCTTTCCGGTCATGGGATCCTTGAAACGCCGCCGCAGGAACCGTATGTTGTTGGTGTTCTCCAGGGCGTCGATCGATGGCGGATACCGGCCGAACTGCCGATAGAAGAGCCTGATGGCGCGCTTGTACTGTTCGCCATGGGCGACAAGATCCGCCTCCTTGAGGCGCTGGCCTTCGAAGGCCACATTCGGCATCTGCGAGTAAAGGAAGATCGCGACCATGGCCGCCGCGAGCAGCACGAACAGCAGCGCAAAGCCGGATTCCTGCCCCTTCCGCCTCTGGCTCATCCCGTTTGCCCCGGCTTCTCTTCCTCGAGCGGCAGCGTTTGCTGGTGTTTGAACTGCATGTCTTCGAGCACTACCGAGTTGATGCCCACGCGCACCAGTTTGTAGCGGCTTTTCACAAGCTGTCCCTCGGCGGCTACGATGATGTCCTCGCCGTCCAGAAGGAAGACGCGCTTGGCGCCGGAAGGCGCCGGGGTGGCGTAGCCGTAGAACTTCAGCGGGATCGGCGGAGGCGGCGGCGTAGGCGGAGGCCCGGGCGTGGGAGTGGGCGCGACGATGACGGGCTGGACCGGTGTGATTTTCGTTGGATCGATCTTCGGCGCGGGCGACGCGCCAAACTGGAACAGGTTCCTCACGCCGCCGGCCATGCTCACCGCCTGCACCCTGGCCAGAAGATCCAGCCGCAGTGTCGGATCGATCGAAGACGGGTCCGGCTGCTTGTCGCCGATCCCCAGCTTGAATTGCTGCTTGACCCTGCCGCGCCCGGCCTTCTGCGACGGCCGCTGGCGCGTCTCCGCTGGCGGGTTGAGCACGCCGGCGCCAAAGTCGGGACTGGCAGCCGGAACCGCGCTTCGAGCTGCCCGGGGCTGCGACGCGGACGGACTGTCAGAGGAGCCCCCCATATTCATATAGACAACCACGGCCAGGACGACGACCGCTACTCCCAGCATGGCGAGCTTCTTCGGCTCCGCGCCCAATCCCTTCACCTGGAGGTTCATTGCGCCCTCCCCGGAAGCTCCGCCGAGGCTTGCTCGCCGACGGCTCCCGGCGCCGCGTCCTCGCGCACAAAGGTGTTCAACTTGATGGTGACTTCCAGCACCCCTCCGGTAGGCTGAGGGGTCGCCGCCAGGCTATCGATGATCAGAAGCCGCGGCGAATGATCCAGCAGGTTGAGGAACAGCGTCAGGTCCTTGTACTGGCCTTCGTAGTTGGCGGTGATCTCCGCGTGGGTCAGCGCGTCGGTGCCCTCCACCGGCTCGAAGGCGAAGGTCACTTCTTTCTGCCTGACACCGGCCTTTTTGGCCATCTGATCGAGTTCGTCGAGCAGGGTGGAGGAAACCGTCCGGCGGTCCAGGAGGTAGGAAGACATGAAGGTGTCGCCATCGCCGCGCGCCGTCTGCACCTTGCTGACGATCCCGCGCATACGCTCGACGACGCTCTGCTTCTGCTTCAGCTCCTGACGGAGCGATGCCACGCGATCCTGGAGAGAACCGGCCGAGCCCTCCCATGGCTTGAGCACCACCGCCGCGGCGACCAGGTTCAACACCGCCAGGACGGACAGAACGAGACGGGCGATCGAGCGCGGATTCCGGCCCGATCCCAGCGCCGCGGCCAGCCCCTGGCGAACGCTCGCGATGCTAATGCGGGTCATGGAGTCTTCCTCCCGGCCGCGGCCACTTCCTGAAGCTTCTGCACATAGCTTACACTCACGCGGTACCGCAGCAGCGGCTCGGATTGCGTCGGCGGCCAGCGGTTGTGAATCAGGGTCGCGCCGAACATGGGCGAGCCCTCCAGGCGCGTCAGCAACTGCACCACGGGCTCGGCCGACTCAGCGCCCACCACCATGTCGAGCTGGATCTCGCCCGGGCCGCCGGCCTGCGGACGGATCGAGATCAAGCGCACATTGAAGGGCATCACCTTCTCCAGGTCGTCGAACAGGCGGGTCCAGCTGATGCCCTTGGCATACAGCAGGTTGTTCAGAAACAGGCTGCGCGCCAGCACCTCGGCATTCTCCGGCTGGCGCAGAGTGGCTTCCAGACGCGTCTGCTCGGCATCCAGAGTGCGCCGCCTGGCTTCGAGTCTGGCGATGGTCTGCCGCAGCTCGGCGGCCTGCCCACGCTCGGTCACCGACAACGCCACCAGCACCCCGAGCAGGACCACCAGGAAGAACGCCGCGACCGCCGAAGCCACCAGCATCGGCCTCGTCCTCTCAAACGGCTCGCTAGCCAGATTGACCGCCACCTTAGGGGTCATTGGATCGTCTCCAGGCACTCCAGGTATCCCAGCAGCCCTGCATTGAACGGGTCGGGTAAGCCGTACCGGGAGCGCAACGGAACGCAGGGTTGCCCGATTTCGGCCGCCAGGTCGTCGCTACTATGGCCGAAGCCGCAGGTCAGGACTTCTTCCGGCCGCCGGCCGAGCTGGTCCTCCATGTAGGCGAACGTGGGATGGAGGTGCGAGGCGACCTCTGCGACGCCACCGTCCGATAGCTCGATCGACCGCAGCAGCTTGAGCACCCCGCCATCGAGCACGGCCAGCGTCAGGGCGCGGGTGCTCCGTTTGGCGACCACCGCCACTCCTGTCCCCTTCACCATCTCGAGAGCGCACAGGGTGGACGTCGTGACCAGGCCGAGATGGAAGCCGGCGGCGCGGAACGGCATCTCGTAGCGGGTCAGAACTTCCAGGGGCGCCGCCGCCACCACCACGTCCACGCGCTGGCCGTTGGGCTGGGCGTAGTAGCTGATGGCGGCCGCCTCGATGTCGAAAGGCAGGCTCTTCTTCAGCCGGAAGCGAACCAGGGGGAGCTGCTGCTTGGGATCGTCCGGAAAGGAGTCGAAATCGAGCACGGAGACCCGCACGCTGTGGTCCGGCAGGATGAGCGCCGCGCGCACGCGCTTCTTCTCGCCGCTCGGGGCCAGCGCGCGCACCTGCGCGGTGAGCGCCTCCATGCGTTGGACGTTGTCGTGCACCGGGGACACCGCGATGACGTCGGCGTCGAGCGGCTGGAAGCCGATCTCGGGCGGAGAGGCGATGCGGGCCGCCGCAATCCCGCTCTCGGAGATCTCGAAGGCGAACCGCGGCGGCGGGTCGCTCATCAGTTTTTTCAGGAAGGTCGGCGCCGTCATGCTTTAGCCCTCGATGAAAGTCACCTTGTTAATTTCCTTGAGCGTGGTCACGCCCGACCTCACTCTCTCCACCGCGCACTCGCGCAGGAACGTCATGCCCTCTTCGCGAGCCATACGCCGGATCTCGGAGGTCGGCCGTTTGTCCAGAATCATTTCCCGGATGCGCTCGCTCAGGTCCAGCAGCTCCGTGATCGCGGTCCGGCCGCGGAAGCCGGTACCGCCGCACTCGAAGCAGCCGGCGCCCTCGTAAATGGGGAGGTCGCGCCACTCGGCGGGATCGAGGCCGCTCTCGGTCAGGTATGCATCCGTGGAATGCACCTGATGCTTGCAGTGGGGGCAGATGATGCGCACCAGCCGCTGCGCCAGGATGCAGTTCAGCGCCGAAACGAAGTTGTAGGGCTCGACGCCCATGTTGAGGAAGCGGCCCAGCACGTCGAACACGTTGTTGGCGTGAACGGTGGTGAATACCAGGTGGCCGGTGAGCGCGGCATTGATAGCGATCTGCGCCGTCTCCTGGTCGCGGATCTCGCCCACCATGACCTTGTCGGGATCGTGGCGCAAAATCGAACGCAGGCCGCGAGCGAACGTCAGCCCCTTTTTCTCGTTCACGGGGATCTGCGTGATGCCCTTGACCTGGTACTCGACGGGATCCTCGATGGTGATGATCTTGTCCTCGTCGTTCTTGATCTCACTCAGCGCCGCGTACAGCGTGGTGGTCTTGCCGGAGCCGGTGGGGCCGGTCACCAGCACCATGCCGTAGGGCTCCTTGATGTAGCGGCGGAACTTCACCAGGTCGTATTCCGGGAACCCAACCACGTCGAGCGAGAGCTTGGAGAACTTCTCGCTCATCGATTCTTTGTCGAGCACGCGAAGCACGGCGTCTTCGCCGTAAATCGTCGGCATGATCGAGACGCGGAAATCGATGAGGCGCGTCTTGTAGCGCACGCGGAAGCGGCCGTCCTGGGGGATGCGGCGCTCGGCGATATCGAGCTCGCTCATGACCTTGATGCGCGAAAGGATGGTGGAGTGCCAGTCCTTGGCGATGGGCGGCATAGCATAGTGCAGCACGCCGTCGATGCGGTACTTTATGGCCACCTCGGCATCGCGCGTCTCGATGTGTATGTCGCTCGCTCGCCGTTCGAGCGCGTTGAAGATGGTGGTATCGACCAAACGGATGACCGGGGCGATGTCGCTTTCGCCCGCCGACAGCCGGTCGATCGACAGGGTCTCGTCGCTGTTGTCTTCCTCGGCCACCACGTCGAGCGCGAAGCCTTCGGTAACCTCTTCGAGGACGCGCTGGGATTGCTCGGTCTTCTTCAACAGGTCGGCGATCTGGGCGAGCGAGGCGACGCGTACCTTCAGCTTCTTCTGCAGCAGGACGGTCAGCTCGTCCACCAGGTTCAGATTGCGCGGGTCGGAGAGCGCGATCTCGAGCGTGCCGTTCTCCGCCTGGATGGGCACGAAGTTATAGCGGAACATCAGGTCGACCGGGACGGAGCGGAACAGGTCGTGGTCGATGTGCGCGACGGTGAGGTCGACGAACTCGTAGTGGTAGCGGCGCGCCAGTTCCTGCGCCTCGGCGATTTGCTCGGCCGCGTCGGCCAGCTTGCTGTGATCGGTGGCCATAATTTACATCGCCTCCGAGAGAGAGAAGATCGGCAGATACAGCGACACCAGCACGAAGGCGACGAAAATACCCATCACGATCATGATGATGGGCTCGATCAGCGCCAGGCTGGCGGCCATCTTGGTATTGACATCCTCTTCGTAGAATTCGGCCACGCTGCCCAGCATGGCGGGCAGCGCGCCGGTGGATTCACCGACTTCGATCATGTCGATGGCCAGCGGAGGAACCATCTTGGTTGTGGCCAGGCCCGCCGACAAGGCCTGTCCCTCCTTGACCTGCTTCTGGGCTTTTCCGAGCGCCTGACGCAGCAGCCGCGAGTTCAGCGATTGGGCCGCTGTGTCGAGGGCCTGCACCAGCGGGATGCCGCCAATCAGCAGCGTGCCCAAGATGCGCGCAAACTGTGCCACCTGGTATTTCACCCAGATGTCTCCCAAGGCCGGCGTGGCCATCTTGATTTTGTCGAGCCGGATCTGCGCCGTCTCGCGCCGCGACCAGGCGCGCACCGCAAAGACGGCCGCCACCAGTCCGGCGAAACCCACCAGGATGTAGCTGCGCGCGGTGGTGCCGATGGCGATCAGGAGCTCCGTCATGTAGGGCAGCTTCGCATCCATGCTGCGGTAGAGCTGGGCGAAGTTGGGCACCACGTAGGTGACCAGGAACACCACCAGGATGATCACCAGCGAGAACAGCACGGCCGGATAGATCAAGGAGACGAGCAGCTTCTTCCGCATGGTCTGGGAGAGCTTCTGGTAGGCGATGTAGCGGTCCAGCACTTCGGCCAGGCTGCCGCTCTTCTCGCCCGCCATCACAGACGTCACGTAGATCGGGGGGAATACTCCCTGGGCGC
Organism: Bryobacterales bacterium; assembly: GCA_963841635.1. Classification (GTDB taxonomy): domain Bacteria; phylum Acidobacteriota; class Terriglobia; order Bryobacterales; family Bryobacteraceae; genus DASWZN01. The sequence goes on along the minus strand of CAWJDO010000002.1, from coordinate 1,957,160 downwards.
GGAAGGCGTCCGAGAGCAGGGCACCGTTCTTGACGTCGTCGCGGACCGCGCGGATGAATCCGCCCAGCTTGGGATCGGTGAGGCGGTCGGCCAGCAGATCGAGGCCCTTCAGGATGGGCAGTCCGGCTCGAACCAGCGTGACGAACTGCTGGTTGAAGATCAGGAACCGCTCCATGTTGAGCTTCTGCTTCCGGCTGGACAGCGTGGGGCTGAGCGCGACGATGCCCCCCTTGGGACGGACGGAGTAGACGAGATACCCCTGGTCGGTAAAGCGCTCGCGCAACTCCTCGGCGCTGGCGCCCTGCGCCGTCTCCCGGTGCACCTCGCCGCGGGCATCCGCGTACTTCAGAAGGAACTCAGCCATGGTGATTCCCCCGACAACCAGCCTCGACATGAGTGTCGAGGCGGCAGGCAGGAGTGCCTGCGCCACGAAGACGGCCCATTTCCCTCATTCCGCCGCCTCCACAACCTCGGCGCCCGGCGGCGGCTGGAACCGGAACAGGCTCGCGGCCAGGGTGGGGTTGAGCTTCTCCTGGTTGAAGCGGAACTCCATCGTGGAACCGCCCTCTTCGGCCACGATCAGCTGGCGGATTTCGTACGCCGGGGTCACCAGGAATTCGACCCGGGTGAAGGGCGCCTTCCCGGAGCGCGGCTCGCCAGCCACCCAGGTGCCGCCATCGCCGGGATGGTAGGTGAAGCGCTTGAAATCCCGCTCGAAATTCAATTTGCCCAGGAGGAAGGCGAGCGGGGCGCGCATATCGTCGCTTTCCTTCACCTTCGTCTTCTCCACGCGGTTGTTGGCTGGGGTGTACAGATAGACGAACTTGCCGTCGCTGACGAACAGCTTGCCGGCCGGCTGGGAGTATCGCCAATGCATACGGCCCGGCTTGCGCAGGAACAGCTCGCCCGATTCGGTTCTGGGGGCGCGCTGGGGAGCCTCGTACGTCTGCTCGAAGTGGACCTGGAGGGTCTGCGCCCGGTTGTAGCGGTCCTCGACGCCCTTGAGCAGGGTTGTGAGGTCCGTGCTGGCGCAGGCCACGGCCGAGGCGAAGAGAAGACAAACCCAGGGCAAGAAACGGCTCACATATGGGTGACGCGCAGGCGCTCTAAAGCGTGGAGGGGAAAGGTAAGGCCGCAGAGTGTGGGGCGCCTTCCTCGCCGACGGGGCGTCGGCCGCGGACCAGGGGGTCCGCCCACAGCTCAGCTCAGCTGCATCCTGCGGTGCTCTTTGAGGATGCAGCGGTCCATAACCACCGTGAGACCGGCGGCGCGGGCGCGCTCGGCCGCCTCTTCATGCACCACTTCTTCCTGCATCCAGACCGCCTTGGCCCCGATACGGATGGCCGCCTCGACCACCTCCGGCACGAACTCCGACCTCCGGAAAATGTCCACGATGTCCACGGGAACCGGCACCGAATCCAGGTCCGGGTAGGCCTTCTCGCCGAGCACCTCGCTCTCCTGCGGATTCACGGGGATGATGCGGTAGCCCGCGCTTTGCATGTACTCCGAGACGCTGTAGCTGGGACGCGCGCGGCGGCTCGAGAGGCCGACCACGGCGATCGTCTTGGCGCTTGTCAGCAACTCGGCAATCGTCATCCCAGCCCCAACGCTTTGCGCAGGCGCTCGATCTCAACGCCAGTGAGCTGACGGTAGTGCCCCGGCTTCAGCGCGCCCAATTCCACGAAGCCGATCTTGACCCGTCGCAGCTTCTCCACCAACACGCCCAGAGACTTGAACATCTCGCGGATCTGGTGGTGGCGCCCCTCAATCAGCCGCACTTCATACCACGGATTCTCGGCCTTCCGCACCAGCCGCAACCCGGCCGGAGCCGTGCGCCGCCCATGCAGCGGAATGCCCTCGCGAAACTGGACTTCCTGCTGTGGGGTGAGCAGCCCGTTGACCTTCACCAGGTACGTTTTGGGAAGGTGCTTGGATGCGGACATGATGGCGTTGGCCATCTCGCCGTCGTTGGTCAGCAGCAGCAGGCCCTCGCTGGCATAATCGAGCCGCCCCACCGGGAACACGCGCTCCTTGATGTTGACAAACTGCATCACGGTGGGCCGCCCCTCGGGATCCGAGACCGTGGTCATGACGCCCTTGGGCTTGTTGAGCGCCAGGCACACCGTGTGGCCGGGCTGCTTGATCAGCTTGCCGTCGACCTTTATGTGGTCGCGCTCGGCGTCGGCCTTGCTGCCCAGTTCCACCACCACCTGGCCATTGACCGTCACGCGGCCTTCGACGATCAGCTCCTCGGACTTGCGACGGCTGGCAACTCCCCCGCGCGCCAGAATCTTCTGGAGGCGCTCCTCAGCCATTCTGGCCCTCCGGCGGCTTGGGCGCGGCATCGGACGGCTGGCCGGCTTCCTGCTCCGGTTCTGGCAAGGCTTCCGCATCCGGAGCAGCGGCTTCAGCCTCTGACTGCCTGGCTTCCGGCTCCACCGCGTCTGGCTGGGCGGATTCCGGTTCCGGCTTCGGCACGGCGCCGGCATCCGCGGCCGCTGCGTCTGCGCCCTGCTGCTCCCCGGCTTCCGGCTCGGGGCCCGCCGTCGGCTGGACCTCGGCCACGACCTCCGACTCGTCTCCGGCGGCCTCCGGCTCCCGCCTCGCGGTCCCCGCCTCCGCGTTCTCCGGCTCGTCGCCTGCCGCCAGGCGCCTGAGCTCCTCGAACTCCTTGAGCGTCGGCAGCTCGCTCAGGTCCTTCAGCCCGAACTGCATCAGAAAATCTTTCGACGTCCGGTAGAGGATCGGCCGGCCCACCACGTTCTTGCGTCCCGCGGTCTGTATCAGTTTGCGATCGAGCAGCGTCTTGAGCACGCCCGCGCCCTGGACGCCGCGGATCTCCATAATCTCCGGTGCCGTTACGGGCTGTTTGTAGGCTATGGTCGCCAGCGTCTCGAGCGCCGCCAGCGAAAGCTTCAGCGGCGGCTTGAGGCTCTTGGCGAAGGCGCGCACGGCTTCGTGGTGCTCGGGCTTGGTGGCCATCTTGTAACCACCCGCGACCTCGCGCACCATGAGCCCGTGAGCTGGCGCGGCGAACTCGGCCACCAGTTCCGCAAGCAGGGCTTCGATCCGCTCCTGCGGTTGCTGGAGCGCGGTCGCGATCTGCGCCGCGGTCGCCGGCTCCTCGCACACGTAGACGATCGCCTCGATGGCTGCCCTCAGGCCGGTTTCGTCGACTGGCGCCGCCAGGGGCAACGGATCCTCGACCGCCTCCGGCTGCTGCTCCGCGACGGCCTGCGGTTGCCGCCCGGCGACGGCTTCCGGCTGTTCGGCGATGGCTTCCGGCTGTTGCTCCTCGACGGCTTCCGGTTGCTGTTCGGCGAGGGCTTCCGGCTGCTCCGCGACGGCCTCCGGTTGCTGCCCGGCGACGGGCTCTGGCTGTTGCTCCTCGACCGCCTCCGGCTGCTCCCCGGCGACGGCCTCCGGCTCCCCGGCTTCTTCGATCTCCAACTTCTGGTCTTCTATCTCCATCCGGTCCTACTGATAGTCCTTCTCAATGTTGTCTAGCGCGCCGTCGGCCGCGAAGATCTCGTCGAAGCGCTTGTGCGCCCTCAACGCGATCTCGCCGAATGCGTCCTTCTGAACCAGCACGATGGCCTGCATCTTGACCATCTCCAGCATAGCGAGGAACAGGCAGATCATCGCGCGCCGGCTGCGTTGCTCCTCGAACAGCCCGGCGACTCCGAACTTCTCTCCCCGCGGCTTGCCCTGGAGCAGCGACTTCAGGTACTGGACCATGTCGGGCACGCTGACATCGTCGTGGTTGACCTGAAACACGGGGCGGCTCTTGGCCCGGCCGAGCACCTGCTCGAAGGTCTTCACCAGGTCGATGAGCGAAACCGCCAGCTCCGGCTCGTCCTGGTCCCCCAGGAACTGGTTGATCTGCGCGGGCGACCAGACGTTCTCCTCAATCATCCGCTTCTGCTGGAGCATCTCGGCCGCGTTCTTGTAGCGCTCGTGCTCGATCAGCCGCTCCACCAGTTCGCGCCGCGGGTCGTCCTCGGGCGCCAGCTTTTCGAGCTCCGGGTCGCGCGGCAGCAGCAGGCGCGATTTGATGTGGATCAGCGTGGCGGCCATGAAGATGAACTCCGAGCTCAGCTCCATGTCGAGGCCGGCGGCCTTGTCCAGATACTCCAGGTACTGGGAGGTGATCTTGGCGATCGGGATGTCCCAGATATCGATCTGCTGCTTGCGGATCAGATCCAGGAGGAGGTCAAGCGGCCCGTCGTACTTCTCCAGGTGAATGTTCAAAGGTGACTGCGACACAGACTCTTCACGATAGCAGGAGCGGAGAGCCAGGCGAAACCGGGCGCCGGGTCGCCGCGTTGGGGGCGGGGCTTCTCGGGCTTGGGAGGCGCGCCCTTGAAGGTCAGGGTGACGTCAACGGTCCGCTTCTGGTCGTCGGGCTTCACCACGGCGTTGGTCTCGCCCAGGTTCTCGAGATCGTCCCGCACCGAGTTGAGGAAGTTCTGCGGGTATTCGAAGTTGAAGGGATCGCCCGCTTTGAGCGCCCACATCTTGCGGATCGCCGGCTCGGTGAGGATGTCCAGGCCCTGAATGGTCAGCTCGCCAAAGAGGTATTGCGGCCCGGGGGTCACGCGAAAGATCAGATCCACTTTCTTCGCCGTGTCGTTGATCCGCCGATCCACCTGGGTCTGGACGTGCAGGCGGCCGTCGCGCTTCTGGCGCTGCTGAAGCTTGGCCACCACGGCATCGACCGCGACCTGGTTGAAGATCTGGCCTGTCTTGAAACCCGCGATCTTGTCCAGCTCCGACCGGGTCAGGCTCGCGCCCAGCATCTGGAAGGTGCCGAACGTGTAGACGGGGCCTTCGTCCACCTTCACTGCGATCACCAGGCCTTTGACGTCCTTCTCCTGCTCGATCTCGATGCCCGGGAACGACACCCGCACGTGTCCGCGCACGTCGTAGAGCGGCCGGATCTGCGAATCGAGCACCCGGCGGAAACGCTCGTCGCGGTACGGCATGCCCACCGCCACCTCGTTCATCGCGTTCTCGAGCGCCGTGGACGGGACCACGGAATTGCCCGTGAAGTGGACCCGCGCCACCCTGGGCCGCGAAGCCGGCTCGAAGACCACCCACAACTCTCCGCTGTCGCCCGGGGCCAGCCTGCCAGCAACCGTCACGGTTGATTTCTTAGCCGTCAGGACCTCCTGAACGATCTTCGAATACCTCGAGAGCAGCGGCTCGGTGGCGGGGATCTTCGGACCGTAGAACGGATCGTTGCGGGCCAGCGCCGCGCGCAACTCGTCGGCCGGGACGCCCAGGTCTTCGAAGGCGACCGCGAATTTCGGCTCGACCTCGGCCAGCTCGAAGGTCACGATGTAGCCTTTGCCGCCGGGCGACGGGCCGAAGCGAAAGCCGACGTTGGTGAAGGCACCGGTGGCGAGCAGGCGATCCCGGGCGGCCTGGAAATCCTTGGCCGCTGCCATCTGGCCCACTTTCAGATTCAGTGCGGCGAGCACCTTGTCGCGAGTGTAGTCGTGCAGGCCCTCGATCCGGATCTCTTCGATCGGCCATGCGGATGGCGCGGGCGGACGGGCCCTGAGGCCGCCCTTCTGCGCTTCAGCCACGCCGCCGGCGCACACGGCCACGAGCAGCACCAGGATGGGACGCACCATAACGTAATTGTAGACGCGCGCCGCCGCCGATCGGCTTCAGGGGAGGTTTCCGGCTATGATTGTCTGAGCATGCCCCCCAGGCGATTCGTGCTGCTCGACCGCGACGGCACCATCAACGTCGAGAAGGAATACCTGAGCTCGGTCGAGGGTTTCGAACTGCTGCCGAACACAGTGGCGGGCCTGCGCGCCATGCGCGACCTGGGCTTGGGACTGGTGGTGCTCACCAATCAATCCGGTATCGGCCGCGGCTATTTCGGCGCGGAGGCGGTGGACCGCATCCATCGTGCGCTGGCCGGCCTTCTGGCCTCGGGCGGCGTTTCGCTGGACGGGATCTACATCTGCCCCCACGGTCCCGAGGAAGGCTGCACGTGTCGCAAGCCGGAGCCCGGCCTCGCCCAGCAGGCCGCGAGGGAACTGGGATTCCGCCTGGCCGATTCGTTCGTCATCGGAGACAAGGCCGCCGATATCGAGCTGGGGCGCCGGGTGGGCGCCACCACCATCCTTGTGCGCACCGGGTACGGGCGCGAAGTCGAAGCAAGCGGGGTGGCCCAGCCGGACTATGTCGCCGACGACCTCGCCGATGCCGCCCGAATCATCGCGGGAATCCTATAATCGAGGTAGAATGTTCTTCCGCAGGAAGCAACCCACCGTGACCACTTTCGACGACCGCCTCGGCGCCGTTGGCCAGGCGGGATTCGAGATCGCCCGCCAGCCGGACGGCCGCATTCGCGTCGCCAGGCATGGTTGCGCGGCCATGATCTCGCCCGGGCCTCCGCCGTCGATCGAGCGGGCGGGCTGGCTCGTCGGAGATCGCATCGCGCTGCTGGTTGACGAAGGTTACCAGAAGTTCTGGGACTCGGGAGAGCGGCAGATTCCGGCGCTGGCGAGCCAGCTTCACGCGCTGCACGAGTTCGAAGAGGATCTGCGCGCGGCGCTGGGTCTGGATAGCCTCTACAACACGTCGCTGGGGACGATCAACGACGTCCACAACTACGACCGGGTCGAAGGCCGCTGAGGTCCGCTCGGGAGCAGCACGGCAGCACCGAACCGCGACCGTCAGGGAGCGGACGAACCGCCTCCAAACCTCGAAAACAGTTTGAGGTCGGCCTGAGCCTCCTCCCGCTTGCCTTGCTTGCCGGCCAGCGCGGCGCGCACTTCGAGCACCCTGGGGAAGACCAGCGAACCCAGCGGGCCCTGCACGGCCGGGTTGGGAGCCTGGTATCCGCTTAGCAGTGGAGTCACGCGATCCGTTTGGCCGATTGAGATCAGCGCCCAGGCGAGTGGAACCGCGGGCCAGTCCGTCGCCGATGGTTGGGCCGTGTCGTAGATCTCCCGAAGCGGCTCGACCGCGGCGGCAAATTCCTGCGACGACAGCAAGGCGTAGGCCAGCGCCACCCGGCGAAGGCCCGCCTGCGGCGGCGCGGGAAACGCACTCGCTGCCCGCGCGCTCCACTCGGCGGGGGCGGCGGAGGGCTGGGCGAGAAACCGGGCCAGCAGTCCGATGGGACCAGCGGCGGACGATTTCGCCGCGTAGTCGAGCGCGCGCCGGCGATCGCGTCCCTCGACGGCCCAGACGGCGAGCTGGGCGCATGAGACCGCCGCCTCGCCCGACTGCGCTGAGGATGCGAACCGGTCCAGCCGCGCGACTGCCTCCCGGCGGCGCCCTGTCAGGTACTCCCACTGCGCCTGGCGGTACTCGACCAGCGAATCGCCGGCATTCTTGCGGGCATGTAGGAAGTCGGCGAAGGCCCCGTCAGCCCCCTTCAGATCGCCCTGCATGAGCCGCGCCCAGGCGATCTTATACAGCTCCGCGCCGCCCTGGAACGACGGGTCCTTGGCATAAGCCGCGCGGTAGGCCCGCTCCGCGTCGGCGAACCGGCCGAACCAGTAGTAAACGTCGCCCAGCGAGTCGCTGGGGTTGGCTTCCTCCGGCCGCAGTCTGCGGTAGCGCTCCAGCGCTTCGGCGGCGCCATCGAGATCTCCCGCCCACGCCCGCAGGTAGCCGAGCTGGTTGAGGAGGAGGACGCTGGCTGGCTCGCGCTCGAACGCTTTCTGACACAACGCCGCGGCATCCGGGTAGGAGTGGCCGACCGCGTCCAGGTCGCTCAGCCGGCTGTAGACTGAGGCGTCCGCCGGATCGGCGCCCATGAGAGCGACCAGCGCCCGGCGCTGCCCGGTACGGTCGCCCGCGATCGTCGCGGCGGCCAGTTCCAGTTGTACCCGTTCCAAAGGCTGGAAGCCGGCGGAGTTCTGGCGTGCGGCGGCCAGCACCCGGACGGCTCGCGTGCCGTCGCCCCGCGCCAGGAGCGATTGCACCCAGGCCAGATAGGCGGCGCCAAACCCCGGGTCGGCCCCCACTGCGCGGTCGAAACCGGCATCGGCCTGCGCCGGAGCGTTCGCCTCGATGGCTGCGGAGTAGGCCGCGAAAGCCTGCGAGCTTCCGGTCGGGAGAGGGCGGGCGCCCGGCTCGATGGCGCGTGCGATGGTTTGCGCCAGGGGCAGCATCTCTCCGCCGGCGGGGCCGCTGGCGTGGATGGTCCCCATGTCGCGCACGCTTACCGCATCCTCGAGCACGGCGTCGACGTGCAAACGGCCGCCTGCCACAGAGAAGTGGCCCTCCAGCACCTCGGATGCGCCCACTGTGGGCGCATCGCGTAAAGAACGAATCGGAACAGGTTCGACGTGCGGGGCGCCCGCGAGTTGAAGACGAACCGCTTCTGCGATGCCGCGGCTCATCCACTCCTGATCGGGGGTGGCCAGGTTCTCAAACGGCAGAATGGCTACTCTCTGAGTGCCCCGGTCCCTGCGGGAGCACGAGACCACAAGGACCGAGGCAATCAGCGCAAGACCTAGTGCCTCACAACGCACGAGGCTCTTGCGCCATCAAGGCCTTGAAATCAGCGTTGTCTTTCAGCACCGTGAATTCAGGTTCCTCGATGAACTTGTTGCGCTCCTTGAATCCTTCTTCGAGCGACTTGCGGATGTACTGCACGGCCAGATCGATCATCCCCGCCTGGGCGTAGGTCTTGGCCAGGTAGTAGTGGAACCGCGCCCGCTCGCCGATGGAGCTCTCCTGCAGCAGCACGCCGTAAGAATCGTGGTGCTCGAACACCTCGGGATCGAGTTTCACGGCCTGCTGGTAGGCCTGGAACGCTTCCTTGTATTCCTTCTTGGCGAAGTGCGCCGTGCCGATGTTGCTGTAGACCGACGCCGAAGTCGGGTTGAGCTTGATGGCTTTCTCGTACTGATGCAGGGCGTGGCCGAAGCGCTTCTGGGCATAAAAAACCGTGCCCAGGTTATTCACGGCCTCGAAGTACTTGGGGTCCCGCTTGATGGCGCGCTCGTAATAGCGTTGGGCGGCTCTGAGATCGAGCGTCTGGTGGTAGGCGATCCCGATCTTGTTCAGAGTGACGGCGCCTTCCGGCGCCTCGCGGTACTGGTCGATGGCTTCGCGGTACATCTTGCGAGCCATGAAGATGTCACCCCGCTCTTCCGGAGTGAGCGACGGCTTGGCCGTGGTAGTGGTTTCGTGCGCCGCCGAGGGCGCGTTTACGGCCGAACCAGGTTCGAGAACCTGGGACCTTTCCATTTGGGGTTCAAGAGCAATGGCGAGAACCGGAACAAGGGCGGTGAGAAGGAATCTGTATAACATAACTTACCTCCTGCTACTTGCAGCATTAAAGTCGGTAACCGACACGTATGACGCAAGCAGCCCGTTCGCGGGTACAACCTACAGACATTTAAGCACAGGTCGCCCCGCGCGGAACGGCAAAAAGTTGGGCCGGATATTTGGGGGTGTTGGCACTAGCCTCCGCTTCCTGGCGGTCGCGGCTCGGTTCGGGGAGCTGTTCGTACAGAGCTGCGACCGCGAGGGAGCGGATGGCTGAGACGTGGGACGTCCTGCGCGCTCGTCCTACTTGCCGAATGCTCCCAGGATCCGCCGGAATAAGCCCTTTTTCTGCTCCGGCTTCTTGGCCTCCGGTTGCGCCGCGGAGGCCTGGGCCGGCGGAGACGGAAGGGCCTTGGCGCGCGAGCCGGGAGGAGGCTTTACCGCCATCCCCGCCGGCGGACCGCTCGTTCCGTTGCCGGCCGCCGCCGTAGCCGAGGGTGGCGGAGCCGTCTCCCAGGAGGCCACCCTGGTGCCGCCGGCCCCGCCGTGCAGCTGGCAGCTCTCCACAGGCTGGGTGCCCGACAGAAAGACCTCCGCAACCGGGGAAGGACAGGAGGGCGTGGCCAGTTGTCCCGTCTCCGAATCCACCTCGACGGTTACGATGCCGTCGGGCGCCTGGAAGTCATGGACGTTGCGGTACTCGCGGTACTGGTGGGCGCGCTTCATGAACTCCACCCAGACTGGCAGCGCCGAGTGCGCGCCCTCCAGATTGAGCTGTTGGTTATCGTCGAACCCGACCCATACCACGCAGATCAGTCGCGACGTGAAGCCGGCGAACCAGCCGTCATGCGAAGTCCCGGTCTTTCCCGCGGCGGGCAGGGTGAAGCCGCGCGCACGGACCGCGGCGCCGGTGCCGCTGCGCAGCACCTCTTGCATCAGGCTCTCCATCATGTATGCAACGCGGGGATCGAGCACCTCGCGCTTGTCCGGGGTGGCCGAGAAGAGCACGTTCCCCTGGCGGTCGCGGATCAGGCTCACCCAGTTCGGCTTCACATAGTTGCCCTGATCCACAAAAATGGTGTACGCGCCGGCCACCTCGATGGGAGTCACCTCGTAAGCGCCCAGCGCGATCGCCGGCGTGGCCTGAATGTTGATGTTCATGCCGGCTTTTTTCGCCAGCGCCTCCACCGAGTCGAATCCGATCATTTCGGCCAGCTTGACGGCCGGCACGTTGAGCGATTTCGCGAGCGCCGTTCGCAGCGTCACCTCGCCGTAATATTTCTGCTCGAAGTTCTCCGGCGAGTAGGCCTTGTTGTCGAACCAGAAAGTGGTCGGTTCGTCGAGCAGCCTGGTCACCGGCGTGATGACCTGCGAACCTCCCGACAGCGCCGTGCTCAACGCCGCGGCATAGACGAAAGGCTTGAACGACGAGCCAGGCTGGCGTTTGGCCAGCGCGCGGTTCAACTGGCTGGCGCCATAGTCGCGGCCGCCGACCAGGGCCTTGACGGCGCCGGTCTCGGGATCGAGCACCACCATGGCGCACTGCGCCTGGGGCGGCTTCTGACCCTTCGGCCAGCGGTGGTGGCTCAGGCGCTGATCCACTTCCTGCATCCCGATGCGCACCGCATCCGCCGCGGCGCGTTGCAGGTTGAGATCCAGGGTGGTGTACACGCGGTAGGTGCTGTTCGTGAAATCGTAGTCGCCGAACTCGCTCTGCAACTCGTCGTTGACCAGATCGACGAAGTACGGCGCCTCGGTGGATTCCATCTCGGCCGGCGTCAGCTTGAGCGGCTCCGCGCTGGCAGTCTGGTACTCGGCTTCGGTGATATAGCCGTTGTCGCGCATCAGGAGCAGCACGACGTTCCGGCGCTCCCGTGCACGGTCCGGATGGCGATACGGGTTGCGGAAGCTGGGCTGCTGGATCAGCCCGGCCAGTGTCGCCGCCTCGGCCAGCGTCAACTGGCTGATGTCCTTGCCGAAGTAAGCCCGCGCCGCCTCGCCGAAGCCGTGGATCGCGAAGCTGCCGCGGCGTCCCAGCGGAACCTGGTTGGCGTAGAACTCGAAGATTTCCTGCTTGGAGAGCTTCTGTTCGAGTTGCAGGGTGATCATGACTTCGGCGGCCTTGCGGCTGACGGTCTTCTCCTGGTTGAGCCAGAACATGCGCGCCAACTGCATGCTCAGGGTGGAGGCGCCTTCGGCCACGCGCCCTTCCCGCAGGTCCACGTATGCGGCCTTGAGGACGCGCAGCGGATCGAAGCCGCTATGCAGGAAGAAGCGCTTGTCCTCCGCCGAGACCACTGCGTGGACCAGCACTTCGGGGATGTCGGCGAACTTCACCAGCCGCCGCTTCTCCCGGTTCCGATCAGAGAGATTGGTGATCAGCTCCGGCTCGAGCAGGTACTGGACGCGCTCGGTATTGTCCCGCAGGGAGATGATCTGGGAGACGTGACCGCCCGAGAACTTGATGACCCCAGCCTCGTCGTCAAAATACGAATCCGGCCCGGGGAAGATCTCGATGCCTCCGTCCGCGCGCCGGTGATACCAGCCCATCCGGTTGCCGCTGGTTTCCCCGTAGTCGCTGCGGTGGAGCTGTGTGATGATTTCCTGCGGACTGATTTCGTCCCCCATCGAGACCACCCGCGGCGAGGCGAACACCATGGAAGTGGCCTGGAAAGGACCTTGCCGCAGCTTGCGATCGATCAGGCGCGAATAGCGGACGTAATAGAAGGTGAACGAAATCAGCAGGACCAGCGCGAGGCCGGCGCAGACGCCAATGGCAATTCGCCCCGCCGGGCTGACCAGCATGTGAGCCCAACGGGCTCTTCGCGGGATCTGTATCCGAACTGGCACCCGGAGACTATTGTCTCATGGGCGCGCTGACGCCCGCCGCTCGCGGCTCGTTGCTCGTGGCCCGTTGATCCATTCGGAGCATTCCCCGCTTCGCACCGCAATGAATCCCGATCGCGTGGCGCTCGAACCCCGCCGGCCGATCCAACGGGCAACGAGCAATGGGCAACGAGCCACCTTCCTTCATTTCTCTTCTTTGTCCGCCGCCAGCAGCTCTTCCCACATGTCTCCGTTCTCGGTCCACTCCGCTGGCTCCAGGCCGGAGATCTGGAGTTCGGCGACCTTCAGCGTCCCGTGCCCGTAAGGGCAGATGTATTCCAGGTGCGGCCGGCCCAGTTGCAGCATCTGGCCCCACGAGCCGGATGTGACCGGCATCCGAAGCCGCCGCGCGCACACGCGGCAACGATAGCGCTGGTCCAAAATCGCGAGGTAAACCAGACCGCAGGAGATCAGAAAGACGAAGCCCGCCGCGAGGGTCCAAGGCAGATCGAAACCGAGAAACTGCCCGCGGAACAGGTGCGGACGCGGCAGCAACAGCGTGACACCAAACCAGATAGCACCAAGGAGCAAACCGGACACGCCCAGTTTAGCTGCCAGCCAACCCCAATAGCGCATATATATATAGACTGCATTTTGGGTCCGTTGGTTCCCGGGCGCAAAACGCTGACGCTATTGCCGCATGAGCACGACGGGGGCCGATTCCGCTCCGTACACGCGGTCGAAGAAATCGCGCACCGCCTTGTACTCCACCGCCGGCGCGGTTATGTCGTTTACTTCGAGCGATTGGCGAAACAAAACTTCGTTCCCGCTGGGGGTCCAGGTCGCCTGGTACTTGCCGTAGGCGCCGCTGAGCGAGACCGGGTCGGGCACCTCGTCAATCTTGAAGCCGTCGGGCACACGCAGGTGCACCGTGGAGTGCCATTCGGCCGCGCGCAGCACAATCGGCAGCTTGCGCTCCTTGGCGGGAAGAGAATAGCCGCTGCCGATGCCGAGAACTCCCGGTTTCACCAGCAGCAACCGCCCCTGCATGGACTGGCCGAACTGGTCCGCGGCGTACTCGGCGTGCGTCTCGAGGCGTCCCTCGTCGCGGGCGTCTTTGTGCGTGAATGCGCCCAGCTTGACGCTCCCGACGGCCCGGGCCAGACTGCGCTCCATATGCGTCCGTATCTCCGATGCGGAAGTCCGCTCGAAATTCGCCCGCCAGTCGGAAGCTCTTTGGCCGAAATATGCGACATCGCGCGCAGCCTCGAGCGCACCCTGCGGCGACACCTTGGCGTCAACAACGGATTCGATACGGTTCGCCGACGCGGGTAGCAGCGGCATTTGGAGAAGCGCGCCGCGGTCGGCGGCAGAGATGAGAGCATAACTGCCCTGCTCGTCCTCGGGCAGGCCGCCCAGCGGGGTATAAGGATCCGTCGGATCAAATATGAGCAACCGCCCCAGTTGCGGATGGCTCACCACCGGTCCCAACTGGATCGAATCCGGAATCTTCACCGCGATGATGGCGTGGTTGAACTGCCTCGGCGACGGCCAGTCCGGATGGACGTGCGAACGATCTCCGGAATAAATCGACACCATGTACGACGGAATGCCGGCGGCCCTGAGCAACGCGCGCATCAGATTCGCCTTGTCCTTGCAGTCGCCGTACTGTTTTTCGAGAACCAGCGACGCAAGGTGCGGTTTGTAGCCGCCTCCGCGCCCCTGCCCGGTCTGGATCGCGACGTAGTTGATGCCCTGAACGAAGCGCGCGATGGCCTGGATCTTCGCCAGATCCGACGTCGCACCCGCTGTGAGCGCACGGGCGCGTTCGTCGATGGCACCGCCGGCGTCGGTCTGCGGGTCCTCGAGATCCGCCATCCATCGCGACACCGCGGTCCAGTCCGTCATGGCGCGAAGGCCGGCTGAGTTGCCTTCGGGCGGCAGGTAGCTGATCGCCAAACGTGGCAGAACCGCCGCGAGCTGCGGAGAGTGCGGCTCCGTCTCGACAAACGGAAGATCGCGCAATTCCCAGGTGTAGGTGGACCCCGCGGCCTGGGGAGCGACCGGCGCATGGTTGTAAGTGACACTCCGGACTTCCCAGCCCGCGGGCAACGTCAGCGAGAGGCGCGAGACCACCACCGGCAGGCCTTCCTGAAAAACGTAAGGGAATTGAGTAAAAACGGTCTTGCTTTCCATCGACATCTCGTATCCGAAGACGCTGCCATCCTGCGCATCGTTGCCAGCGGCGAAGTACCGCAGCCGTACTTCGTTGTAAACATCGTTGGCAGCGGCCGCCGCATCGATGAGCCGGTCCTTCTTGTACCGAATCGGCGTGCCGCTCGCGGGCAGAATCCAACCGTGGAAGTCTTTGATCTTGTCGGTCGAAGTGTAGTAAATCATGCTGGCCGCCGCGTCTTCGCGACCGTCGCGGTTCAGGATCCGGACGGCGCCCCGCTTTACGGTCTCGGTCTTCCCGCTTGGATCTACCGTGAGCTGCTCCTCCTGGAGCAGCACCACCGCCGGAACCTTGCGGTCATACGTTGCCTGCGGCGCCGCCGCCGCGTCCCGCAGCCACTGCGGAACGTCGTCACCGGCCGGCGCCACGCCGGCAGCCAGCCCAACCCCGAGGAACAACAAAGTCGCGCGTCTCATTGGTTCGCTCCCGCCCCGTCCGCCTGCTGCCGCAGGGCTATGTCGGCAAGCCATCCTTGCGAGTATATTTCAGAACGGCCCGCAGTTCAAAGAGAAACGGATACCCTTCCCCCGTAATCCGGCCTATTTGCCCGCCGGCGCGCCGCTCGCCTGCTGGCGCAGCGTGATCGTGTGCGCATCCTCCTCGTGAATCGCGTCGAAGGCCTTCTTGAGCGCCGGGTAGCTCGTAGCCGGGAACACCAGCGCGCCCCCGCGCCCGAATATCAGCTTGCGGTGGTATAGGAGTACTCCGTTGCCCGCCTTGGCGGAAACCCGATACTCCCCGACGGCGCCCAGTCCGAACGAAGCCGGCGCCTCCGCGTTTTCCAGCGTGAAGCCCTTGGGAATCTTGATGGTGACGTCGTCCTCCTCGGCCCAGGGATAGTCGAACCAGACCGGGTATCTGCGCTCGCTGGCCGGGAACCTGGCCGCCAGGCCGTGTTGGAAGTAGGCCAGCTGCACGAACATCCGCTTGCCGGTCCGCTGCGCGTAGCCCGGCGCCTTCACGCGGTAGGAGTACGTCAGCGGCTTCTCCGGGTCCAGGACGTTCTCGACCTTCACGTCGGACACCTCGGCGTTGCTCATCTGCCCCCGCACCATCTCGCGGACATCGTCTTCCTGCTGCGCCGGCGATTCCCGCGCGAGCTCCTCCCTGCGGCCAGCCGCCGCGTGGCCGGTGTAGGCGAGATGCACCTGACCCTCGATCGTGCCCTCCTCGTCAACTTCAAAAACGCCCGTCCGCGAGCGAAGCGATTTCTGCGGATCGGAAACCGGCGCCTGCACGAACGCCGGCTCTTTCGAATCGGTCACCAGCGCATCCGAACCTTCCTCCTGCCATCGCAGCATCCCCATCGGGAGCCACTTGGCAGCGGCATCGTAGAACCGCCACTGGTTGCCCACCTTCACGGCGATATCCAGGGTCCCCAGAAAGTAGGCATTGAGGAAAGTGCGATCGAAGGGGAAATCGCCGCGATCGCCCAGCCTCGCTACCCGAACGTCGAAGCCCTGTGCCCGGGCCATCGCGGCAAACAGCATGTTCACGTCGAATCCCGAACCGATGCCGCGCTTCAAGGTGTCCGCGGGCTTGTTGTTCTCCTTGGCCTTGGCCCGCTGCTGCTCGGTCACGCCTTCATCGTCTTTGAGCTTGATCTTGCCGCGGCAGTACTGGAGCAGCCCGGTCAGCTTCTCTTCCTGGTTCTTGGCCCCCGCAACGGCCTCGTTCGACGCGTCCCTCACTTCGGCACTCGCCTTCAAATATTGCTCGTTCAGGGAATAGAACTTCTTGCCTTCGCCTGCCCAGAACTTTTCCGGGCTGGCCTTGATGTCGTCTCCGTAGTACAACAGGCTCCAGTTGCGGACCACCCACTCCGACGGCATCAGCGGCTCTTCCTTAAAGGCCGGCACATCCTTCAGGGACGTGCTGTAGAAGCCATCCTTCTCCGGGACTATGGGACCTGGCTGCGCCCCGAAGGACACCCGCTTCATGGGCGGGAGCGAGACGTAATCCAGCGAAAGCGGCCTGATGAAATACTTGATTTCGTGCACCGGGATGTCGCGCTGAAACGGCATCCGCACGTAGTTGGCGAGTTCGTCATCCCGCGTCTCGCGCCAGCGGTATTCGAGGATCACGCCGGGTTCGACCGCGGGCATGGCAAAGGACACCGCCTTTACCTTGATGCCGCCCACCTTGACCAGGTCCCGCTTGAAGACCGCGTCTTTCTTCAATTCCACGATCGTGCCGTCGGGCTTGATGGTCCTTCCGGCGATCTCCGCGATCGTGTGTTTCCCGAAGTACCTGATATCCTGAGTGCCCTGTTCTTCGCAGCCGCGCTGGCTGAAAACCTTGATGCGAATGTAGTGATAGAGAACCGTCTGGACGTCCTGGCCCTTCACGTCATCGACAACGTGGACCCTCCAGAACAGCGCCTCAGCACCGGCATCGGGATCGATCTTGGGCGCCTTGAGATTACGTTCCTCGTCCGTCACCGGCAGCCATTGCGTAATGGCGACGACGTTGATCTGGGTGCTGGCGGCAGCGCAGCCTCCCAGCAACACAGCAATCGAGGCAATGCGGGCAAGTTGGCAGGCCATCCTTGCGAGTATATTTCAGAACGGCCCGCAGTTCAAAGAGAAACGCATGCGCTTCGCCCGCAATCCGTGTTATTTGCCCGCCTGGTCTACCAGCCCAAGCTGGTATTCGGGCGCGGCGGCTCCGTTGTGTTCCCGCTGGCAACCTCCCGGCGCCCGCCCTGGCGGAGACCCGCTATTCTCCGACCGCGCCGAGTCCGAACGAGGTCTGCGATTCCGCGCTTTCCAGGTCGAATCCTTTGGGAACCTTGATCGTGACACGGTCTTCCTCGGCCCAGGGATACTCAAACCAGACCGGGCATTTGCGCTCGCTGGCCGGGAAGCTGGCCGCGTGGCTGCCTGTCCGCTGCGCGAAGCCCGGCAACCAAATGCCTGGAACCCGGAATCGGACATCCGCGTCCTGATGCCATATGCCAAACCTGACCATCGCCGCCGCCCAGACGAACTCGGTCGGGGGCGACATTGCCGCCAACGTTGCACAACACGCGCGAGTGATGGCGGCGGCCGGCGATCTAGGCGTCCAGTTCCTGGTGTTTCCCGAGCTGTCGCTCACCGGATATGAACCTGCCATCGCGCGAGCCAGAACCCTGGCCCCGGACGACGCCCGCCTCGATCCGCTTCGCAGCCTGTCGGTCCGGTTGGGCATGGCCGTGGTTGCCGGCGTTCCCATGACCTCCACCAATGGACGGTGCCGCCTGGCCGCTCTCGCGTTCCTTCCGGATGGCAGCGTTTCGACGTACTCCAAGCAGCATCTCCACCCGGGCGAAGAGGTCTTCTTCGAGCCGGGAACGGGCGGCGAACTGCTTCAGGTTGGCGGTGAGACCGTGGCCCTGGCAATCTGCGCGGACGCAAACCATCCCAAGCACGCGGCGAACGCCGCCTCCCGGGGAGCAAGCGTCTACGCGGCCGGAGGCGGACGCCGCGTTGTTCGAACGCTACGCCGCCGAGCACGGCATGACGTGCCTGATGGCGAATTATGCGGGCCAGACCGGTGGTTGGTACGCGGCCGGCAAGAGTGCGGTCTGGTGCGCGGGCGGGCGGCGTGTGGCAGCAGCCGAGGGGACGGAGCAGGCCCTGGTTGTCGCGACTCGCGAGAACGGCGGCTGGCGCGGATCCGTGGTCAGGGTGTAGAGGAACCCGCTCGTCGCGCGTCGCCCGTCGCCCGTCGATCCTGTGGGCGCAGGCTCGGTGCTTAATGCCGCATAGCTTTCCCGAGACCGGGCAGATACCGCGGGGCGGGTCTCCAGCGGAACTTGCATAATTGACCCGACAGACTGAAGACGCCGCTGAAAAACGGTGACTGGCCGCTGTCCCAAGCGACCTGTCCGCCTGGTCAACGGGATAGGTCTCGAGCGCGCGTGGACAGCGGTGCCTGTCGCCGCTTTTCAGCCCTTTCACCTCTCGCGGCGGACGCGACGAACTGAATTTCGCAAGTCCCTCTCCGGTCCTGCAGCGGGTCTCCAGACCCGCCTCCGTCCAACTTCCTGAAACGAAGGAAGCCGGACGTGGACGTCCCCCGCAGCTCTGGAGAGCCGCCCCACTCCGGCTGTCCGCATCCGGGAAAACTATGCGGCATTAGGCTCGGGCTGCCTCGCGATTGGGACGTTGCGACGAGCGACGGGCGACGCGCGACGGGCGCCTATGAGATCGTGGAGTTGAATGGCGCACGATCCCTTCGTGATCGACCTCACCGTCGCACCAAACGAGCTCGATGCGCGCATCGCAGAGACTCCAGACCGGCCCGCGGTGTTCCTGGTCTGGCCGCGCGAGGGCGCACCGTACCTGGGGCGGACCGGCGTGCTGCGGCGGCGCCTGAAGCGCCTGCTCGGCGAGCGGCCGGGGCCATCGCGCTGGCTGAACCTCAGGCCCGTAGCGAGCCGCGTCGAGTACTGGCTGGCCGGCTCCGCGCTCGAGACGCGGCTGCTGTTCTACGAGCTGGCGCGGCAACACTTCCCGGAGACTTACCTGGAGCTGGCCAAGCTCCGCATGCCGCCTTACGTGAAGCTGGTCCTCTCCAACGCGTTCCCGCGGACGCAGATCACCACGCGCCTCGCGGGCGGGCGGGGCCTCTACTGCGGGCCGTTCCGCACTCGCGCCGCCGCCGAGCAGTTCGAAGCCGCGACAGTCGAACTGTTCCAGATCCGGCGATGCCAGGAGGACCTTGCGCCGTCGCCCGAGCACCCCGGATGCATCTACGGCGAGATGAGCAAATGCATGCGGCCGTGCCAGCAGGCGGTGACCGCCGACGAGTACCGCGCCGAAGTGGATCGCATTGCGGAGTTCTTCCGAACGGACGGCCGCTCGCTGGTCGAGCCGCTCGAGACAGCGCGGGAACGGCTGAGCGAGGAATTGCGCTTCGAGGACGCGGCACGCGAACACGCGCGCATCGAGAAGATACAGGAAGCCCTGCGCCTGCGCGATACCCTGGTGGCCGACATCGACCAGTTGTGCGGCGTGGCCGTGACGGCCTCCGGCGAGCCGGGCGCCGTCGAGCTGTGGTTCGTGGTCGCGGGATGCTGGCAGCCGCCGGTGCGGTTCGGCTTCGAGGTGTTCGAAGGAAAGACCATCTCGATGGACCACCGGCTGCGCGAAGTGGTGGCCGCTATCCAACCGCGCCGGCCCTCGCTCGAAGAGCGGCAGGAGCACCTGGCCCTGCTCGCGCGCTGGTATTACTCCACCTGGCGCGACGGCGAATGGCTGCCCTTCCCCGCCCTGGAGCGGGTTCCCTACCGCAAGCTCGTTAACGCTATCTCACGGATGGCCGCGTTGGCCGTGTGATTTTTCCCGCCTTCCCCCCACTACCTTTCCGAGAGCACTTTGCGCAACCCGCTGCTGCCACCGTTTTTCGCGCTCGCCGGGGGTGTCGTTGCCTCGCGGTTCGTGTCGTTTCGTCCGTCCGAGCTCGGCCTGGCAATCGCCGCCCTGGCTGTTCTGGCGGCGCTCGCCTTCTGGACCAGCACCCTCCGCGTCGCGCTCGCCGCCGCCCTGACAGCGTGCGTTTTCGCCGGCGCGCTGATCGCCGTCCTGCATCGCCCCGGCCCGCCGCCCGAGATCGACGCCGCGGCCGGCGAGACCGTGATCCTGAGCGGATGCGTGGTCAACCCTCCGGTCTTCTCGGCGGACCGCGAGCAGTTCACTCTGGAAATGGCTCCCCACGCGCGCGCCCGCGTCAGCTTGTACGTCAAACCCGGCGAGCGTCTGCCGGACTTCGGCTTCGGCCGCATGGTGGAGCTCGACGCGCACCTGCGGCGCACGCACAACTTCCGCAATCCCGGTTCGTTCGATTATGTCGCGTACCTGGCCCGCCAGGACATCTACTGGACCGCCTCAGGCCGCGCAGCGGCTCTGCGCTTCTTGCCGGGCCGCTGCGGATCGCGCTTCTGGAAGGTCATCTTCGACCTGCGCAGCACCGCGCTCCACCGCCTGGATAAGCTCTACCCTGGCGACACCTACGCCTCCGCCATGACCCAAGCCGTCCTCATCGGCGAATCGTCGAATCTTGAAAGGGTCTGGACCGACCACTTTCGCCGCACCGGGACCTACCACACCATCGTCATCTCCGGATTGCACGTCACGGTACTGGCCGGGTTCCTCCTGTTCCTGCTGCGCGTATGCTTCGTTCCGGAGCCAGTCGCGCTGACGGCCACCGCGCTGGCGGCCATGCTCTACGCCTTCGTCGCCGGATGGCAGGCGCCGGCGGTGCGTTCGGCCACGGGCTTCGCGTTGTTCGTCTTCCTGCGGTACATGTACCGTCGCTCGCGCGTGCTGAACCTGCTGGCCGCCGTGGCGCTCGCCTTCGTGGTCTTCGACCCGGAGCAGCTCTTCGACGCCAGCTTCCAGCTCTCGTTCCTGGCCGTGGCGCTGATCGGCGCGCTGGCTGTCCCCATCATCGAGCGGACTTCCGGGCCGCTCGCCTTGGGGCTGAGAGACCTCGCGGATCGCGACCGCGACCTGCACATGCCGCCGCGCGCCGCGCACTTCCGCGTCGAACTCAGGCTGCTGTCCGAAACGCTGTCGTTCGCCGTGAGGCGCGTGATTTCTCCCGGCGCCTGGCTGCGGGTGTTGGGCCCGGCCGCGCGCGTAATAGTTTTCTGCTGGGACCTGACCGTCATCTCGGCGGTAATGCAGTTCGGCCTGGCGCTGCCCATGGGCATCTACTTCCATCGCGTCTCCATCACGGGCCTGAGCGCCAACCTGCTCATCGTGCCGCTGATGTCCGCGGTGATCCCGGTGGGATTCGTAGCGGTATTCACCGGCTGGGGGTTCGCGGCCGCCGTCGCGGGCTGGCTGCTGGGAGTCTCGGAGAGCATCGCCCTGTGGCACGTGGGCTGGGAGCCGGACTGGCGCATTTCGGACCCGCCGCTATGGCTCGCCGTCGCGCTGGTTGCGGCGGTGGTCTCGCTGACCCTGGTCTTTGACCGGCGGCGCGCCGCGCTCTCGGTCCTGGCTGCAAACGCTCTGCTGCTCGCCCTGCTGGTGTGGCATCCCTTCCCGCCCCGGACGGAGCGCGGAATTCTGGAGCTCACGGCCATCGACGTAGGCCAGGGCGACGGTCTGTTCCTCGCCTTCCCCGATGGCAAGCTCATGATGCTCGATGGCGGTGGCCTCGCGGCGCACGGGAATTCGCGCAAGCCGCGCATCGACACCGGCGAAGACGTGGTCTCACCCTACCTCTGGTCGCGCTCGATCCGCAGGCTCAACGTGGTGGCCCTCAGTCATTCGCACGAGGACCACATCGGCGGCCTGGCGGCTATCATCGACAATTTCCGGCCCAAGGAGCTGTGGATCGGGGCGGTGGCTGACTCTCCCGAGTGGCGGCACCTGGAGGAGACCGCCCGCCGGCGCCACGTCCGCATGGTCCGGCTGGAGAGCGGGCAGCGATTCCGCTACGGCGGGACCGGCATCGAGGTGCTCGCCCCGCTGCCGGACCACGAGCCCTCGGCGGAGGCGCCCAACAACGATTCGATGGTGCTGCGCGTCACCTACGGCCAGCGCTCGTTTCTATTCACCGGCGACATCGAGCGGCGCGTGGAGCGGCAGTTGGTGGAGGCTGGAACGCTCGAGCGCGCCGACGTGCTCAAGGTGGCTCACCACGGGAGCAAGACGTCGAGCACGGAACCGTTCCTCGAACAGGTGCAGCCCGCTTTTGCCGTGATCTCGGATGGTTTTGAGAACCAGTTCCGGTTCCCGAACCAGGAGGTTCTCGACCGGCTCGACAGCCTGCACACCGCGGTCCTGCGCACGGACCGCGACGGCCTGATCTCGATCCTCTCGGACGGCCGCCGAATCCGTTTCGAGACGCCGCTGAGCCCGGAAGAGCGCGCGCCTGGGCTTTACGACCCGTTCTAGGCGTGCCTTCAGGGACGCCCTACTGGCCGCCCTCTTCCGACTCCAGTTCGGCCTCGTCGGCCGCGTCAGGGCCGGCCTCTTCGGCGGCGGTGATCGCGTGCCGCGCCTCCTCCAACCGCTCCTTGGGCACGCGGACCTCGAAGGGCAGGCTGGGGAACATGGTGCCGCTCACCACCATCGACGGGATGCTCTGCGACTCCAAAATGCTGCGGATCTCGGCCGCGATCATCTCGGCGTTGGGCGCATCGGAAGCAAACACCGGCACCATGTCGAGATCGTGCGACAAATCGAGCGCACCGGGGTTGAAGTCCCGATGAATCGCCATCAGTTGCTCGGCGTCCGCCTGGCGCCCGGCCGGCACCCGGACTTCCACCGCGCCCTCCGGCACTCCGGGGGCTGAATCGTCGAAGATCTCGGCGGCGATGTTGGCATTCGCCAGCATGTCGCACACGACGCTCGCCTGTTGCTCGGCGTCGGCGTCGGTGGAGCGAAAGATCGTGACCAGCTCGTTTTCCGCAGGCATGGATACCAGCATATCCGAAGCCGGACTCCGTGGTACGCTTTTCGCATGCCCGCCCCCATCAAGCCGCCCGTCTCCGTGGAACACCTCAACCAGTTGGACATTCGCATAGGCACGATTGAGGCGGTCGCGGATGTCCCAGGCTCGGACCGCCTGCTCGCGCTGACCGTCAACTCCGGAGACCACCGCCGGACCATCGTCGCCGGCATGAAGCAGGAGCGCGAGAACCCCCGCGAGGTCGAGGGGCGGCAGGCATTGTTCGTGGTCAACCTGGAGCCGAGGCGGATGCGCGGCGTCCTCTCCGAAGGGATGCTGTTCGACCTGGGCTACGCCGACGGAATCGCACCCGCGCTCGCCGTGCCCGAGAGACCGGTGCCCGATGGCACGCGGGCGGGTTAGCCTATTGAGACTATGCAGCCCGCCGGCCAGCGATTTCCTGCGACTCTTCCGCCCGTTCCGCGATCCAAAAAACTGTAACTTCCAAAACGATTGCAGCGTCGCAAGTTGCAGGCAATCCCGGACCGGGTTATCGGTCTGCCTACAAGAAGTTGGAATGCAGATTGCTGATGATATACTGAGAGTCGTCGCAGCCTTACGGGAGGGGAGAGCCAGTGATGGTTGCGCGTGGGCCTTTGAAGTACAGTAGTTTCATCGTTTTTTGGGCAGTCGCGTTCGCAGGCACGTGCCTGGCCGGCGACGAGAAGAGCACTCCGCAGATTCCGGCGGAACCCCAGGTTTCAATCCAGCCGCGCACCAAAGCGCTGGTGCCCGCGGCCAACCCGGACATCCCGCGTTCGCGCAGCATCCGCGTCGATACCACGCTGGTGCCAATTCCTGTGACGGTGACGGACCCGCTGAACCGCTTCGTCACCGGCCTCGAAATCAAGCACTTCCGCATCTTCGAGGACAAGGTGGAGCAGAAGATCGCCTACCTGTCGAGCGAAGACGCGCCGATCTCGATCGGGCTGGTGTTCGACCACAGCGGCAGCATGGGAGCGAAGCTCCAGAAGTCCCGCGAGGCCGTGGCGCAGCTGCTGAAAACGGCGAACCCGGACGACGAGTTCTTCCTGGTGCAGTTCAACGACCGGCCAGAGCTGGCGCTGGGTTTCACCCACGATCCGGATGCGATACAGAACCGGCTGACCTTCGTCGAATCGAAGGGCCGAACGGCGCTGCTCGACAGCGTGTACCTGGCCATCAACCAGATGAAGAAGGCTCACAATCCGCGCAAAGCACTGGTGGTGATCTCCGACGGCGGCGACAACAGCAGCCGCTACACCGAGACCGAAATCAAGAACCTGGTGCGTGAAGCGGACGTCCAAATTTACGCAATCGGTATTTTTGAGCCGATGGCCGCCCGTGGGCGGACGGCGGAAGAGTTGTCCGGGCCAAGCCTGCTGAGCGAGATCGCGGAGCAGACCGGCGGGCGTCATTTTCCGGTGGAGAACCTGGCCGAACTGCCGGACGTGGCCGAGAGGATCGGGTACGAGCTGCACAACCAGTACGTTTTGTTCTACGCTCCCAGTAATGCCTCCAAGGACGGGAAGTACAGGCATGTCCAGGTCAAGCTGGTTCAGCCCAAGGGGCTCCCGCCGCTCCGTGCTTTCTGGCGCCTCGGTTACTATGCACCTACGCAGTAGCGCCTTTGCCCTCGGCCTGATGGCCGCGCTGGCGGCTCCCCTCTGCCCGCAGGAGCAGAGCGGCGCGACGTTCACGGCCGACACGCGCCTGGTGGTGCTGCACGCCACGGTGGTGGACAATCGCGGCAAGCTGGTCACCGACCTGCCGCGCACCGCGTTCCACGTGTTTGAGGATGGCGCCGAGCAGAAGCTCAAGCTGTTCCGGCGCGAGGACGTCCCGGTCTCGATGGGCATCGTGATCGACAACAGCGGGAGCATGCGCGAGAAGCGGAAGAAGGTCGAGGACGCGGCCATGGCCCTGGTCAAGGCGTCCAATTCGCAAGACGAGGTTTTCATCGTCAACTTCAACGACGAGGCCTATCTCGACGTGCCCATGACCAACGACATGAAGAAGCTCGAGGAAGGCGTGGCGCGCATCGATTCCCGCGGCGGCACGGCCATGCGCGATGCGATCGACCTGTCGATGGAGTACCTCAAGTCCAAGGCCAAGCGCGACAAGAAAGTAATCGTAGTGGTCACGGACGGCAACGACAACGCCAGCGAGATCGCTCTCGAAAAGCTGATCCAGAAGGCGCAGCAGCGCGAGGCGCTGATCTACACCCTGGGCCTGCTGGAGGAGGAAGACCATCGCGAGGGCAAGCGGGCCAAGCGCGCCCTGGACGCACTGGCGACCGCGACCGGTGGTCTCTCCTACTACCCGAAGGCCGTCAACGATGTGGGGGCATTTACGCTGCAGGTGGCGCACGACATCCGCAACCAATACATCCTGGGCTACACACCCACGAACCTCGCCCTCGACGGCAGCTACCGGCAGGTCAAGGTAGTAGTGGACGCCCGCAACCATCCGGCGGTGCGTACGCGGACCGGCTACTACGCCAGCCCGGAGCTGGCCAATCGCGCCGCGGCAGCGGGGCCGCGCTAGCCGGAATCTGCTACTTCAGTTCGCGCCAGTCTTGCTCCGCCAACTCAACGTTGTGTTTCTTCGCGGCGGATTTGATGCGCTTCCAGGCGGCGTCGCGCTCCGCATCGGTCACGCCTTCCACCTGCTTGAAACGCGCAATCGCGTTGCGCACGTGAGCAGCGTCATGGATGGGTTCTTTGCGTTCCTTGGGGAAGGCGAAGTCTTCATCGGCGACATGATCCCGTCGAGCCTCGGTGATCTTAGCCATGCTCTTTCAAATGCAAACCAAGGGCCAGTCTGCGGTCACCGGTGCAGCGGGGCGTCCTGGGGTACACTCGGAGGAAGTTGGAGGGCACATGCGCCGAATTCTGAAGTGGCTAGGCATCGTTATAGCGGTTCTGCTAGTGGTGGCGATCAGCCTGCCGTTCCTGATCAACGTAAATCAATTCAAGCCCATGCTCGAGTCGCAGCTCTCGACCGCGCTGAACCGCGAGGTGAAGCTTGGCAACCTGAGGCTCTCTATCCTGGCGGGCGAGGTCACCGCCGACGATCTCTCCGTGTCGGAAGACCAGGCCTTCGGCAAACCGGCCTTCGTCAGCGCGAAGGCGCTCAACGTGGGCGCGGAAATCTGGCCGTTCCTGATGTCGCGCAAGCTGATCGTGACCTATCTGACCATCGACCAGCCGGAGATCGCCCTGGTGCAGGCCCCGTCGGGCTCATGGAATTTCTCGAGCCTGGGAGGCAAGCATGCTCCGGCAGCAGCGGCGCCAGCGCCGGGAACAGCGCCGCTCGACCTCTCCGTGAAGCTGGTCAAGATCACCAACGGGCGAGTGAAGCTGGGCCGTACGCTGGGACACTGGAAGCCCCTGATCCTGGAACAGGTGAACATCGAGGTGCGCGACTTCTCGGCCACCACCGCGTTTCCGTTCAGCCTGGCGGCCAAGGTCGCGGGCGGCGGAGCCATCCAGTTGGACGGCAAGGCCGGGCCCATCAACCCCACCGACTCGGCGATGACCCCGGTGAATGCCTCGCTGAAGGTGACGCA
This sequence comes from Bryobacterales bacterium, assembly GCA_963841635.1. Taxonomy (GTDB): domain Bacteria; phylum Acidobacteriota; class Terriglobia; order Bryobacterales; family Bryobacteraceae; genus DASWZN01. The sequence goes on along the minus strand of CAWJDO010000002.1, from coordinate 1,930,851 downwards.
ACTGGACCTGGCCCGCTCGGGCATGAGCGATTTCGCGCCCGAGGTCGCAGGGCTGGTTTCGATCGATGGCACCGGTTCGTCCGACGGTCTCGTCATGCAGGTCGATGGAAAAGTGAAGGTCGAGCATGTAAAACTTGCCAAGGCAGGAACACCGGCCACGCGTCCCCTGGAGTTCGATTTCTCCGCGCACCACGATCTCAGGAAACACAGCGGCGTGCTTCGTCGGGGCGACATCCACATCGGCGGCGCGCCGGCGCACCTCACCGGGACTTACGCCGAACAGGGCGAAGCGATGGTGCTGCACATGACGCTGGCCGGTCCGAACATGCCGGTGACCGAACTGGCGACGCTGCTGCCTGCGCTCGGAGTCGTGCTGCCGGCGGGCAGCAGCCTGCAAGGCGGAACGGCCAGCGTGGCGCTGACCATGGACGGCCCTGCCGACAAGCTGGTGACAGCGGGATCGCTAGCCCTGAACAATGTCAGGGTGACGGGCTTCGACATGCCGAAGAAGATGGCGAGCATCGAGAAGCTGGCCGGCATCAAGGGTGGGCCGGATACGGACATACAGACGCTGAGCGCCAACGTGCGGGTGGCGCCTGAAGGTACCAGCGCGCAAGACATGAGGCTGCTGATCGAGGCGATCGGCGAGCTGACCGGCGCCGGGACCGTGAGCCCGGCGAAAGATCTGGATTTCAAGATGAGCGCGACGGTTCATACCTCGGGGCTGCTCGCGGCAGTGGGCAACACGCCCATTCCGTTCACAGTCCAGGGAACCTGCGCCAACCCGGTCTTCCGGCCCGACTACAAAGCGGTGGTCAAGGAAAAGGTCAACACCCTGGAGAAGACGGGCGAGGGATTGCTCAAAGGGCTGCTCGGCGGGAAGAAGAACTGAACCAAGGAGTCAGGAGATCTTCTGGGTCCCACTCCAGACTCCTGTCTCCTGACTCCTGTCTCCTTCTACTCATATCTGAGCGCATCAGACGGATCCAGCCGCGACGCTCGGATCGCAGGGAAAAGGCCGGCCAATACCCCCACCACCACCAGAACCGCACTCGAGAGCGCCGCCGTCCCCGGCGACAGCGCCAGGTGAATGTCGCCCTTCCCCGAGGTGTCCTTGAACAGCGGCCCCAGCATCGGCAGCGTGCCCGGCCAGGACGTAACCAGTGCGGCCACGCCGATCCCCAACGCGCCGCCCGCCAGCGTCAGCACCAGCGCCTCCGCCAGGAACTGGGCGCGGATGTGCCAGCGCCGCGCGCCGATCGCCCGCCGCAGGCCGATCTCGCGCACGCGCTCGTCCACCGAGACCAGCATGATGTTCATCACGCCGACGCCGCCGATCCCGAGCGTCAGCGTCCCGATGAAGAGCAAGCAGCACCTGCAGGCCGATCGTGATGCCGTCGATGATCGGGCGGAACTCCTGGCGCCCGAACATCTGGATGGCCCGCTTGTCGGTGGGCGAGAAGCGCTGCCGCTTGCCGACGATCTCGCGCACCTGGTCCATGGCCCTGGCCTCCAGGCTGGGCGCGACCGAAGAGAACACCAGCACACTGGCGTAGCGCGTGTCCCACAGGTCGCCGGCGGCGCTGTAAGGGATCAAGCGGACTCGTCGTCGCTCGTGAAGTAGTTGCTGAGCTGCATCTTGCGGTCCATCGCGCCGACCACCGTGAAGCGCATGCCGTCGATGAGGACCGTCTCACCCACCGCCGGGCCGTCCGCTGAACAGCTTCTTGCGAAGCTTGCCGCCGAGGAAGACCACGCGCCGCCGTTCCATCGATGTCCTCCGCGCTGATCCAGCGACCCTCCGCTCGGCACCTCGTTGCGGATCTCGCCGTACTCGGGGTACGACGCCGCGGATGGCGGTGTTGGCCAGCCGGTCGCCGTACGAGATCTGCGCGCCAGCGCACGGTCTCCAGGCTCACCTGCTTGACCAGCGATGGCCTCGGCTGCGGATCAGCGTCCAGGTCTTCCTGCTCGAAGCGTATGCGCCGCCCGGCGCGCTCGCCGCCCGCCTGCTCGCTGGTCTGGCCCGGCCAGCACACCACCGCGCTCTTGCCGAAGGCGTCGAACGCGCGCACCAGAACCCCGCGAAAGCCGGTGCCGTAGGCGATCAGCAGCGTCACCGCCACGATGCCCCACACGATCCCCGAGCATGGTGAGGAGGCTGCGCGTCCGGTTCCGCCGCAGCGCCTGCCACGCCTGCCTGAAGATCTCAGCCAGCATCTGAACCGTCAACCATCGACCAGCCACCATCGACCGCCTTATCAGCCCCCCGCCTCGTAGCGCAGCGCCTCGATCGGATCGACTCGGGCGGCGCGGCGCGCCGGATACATGGCCGAAAGCACGGCCACCGTTCCCAGCAGAGCGCAGCGCCAGCAGGCCCGTAGTCCACGTCGGCAGCAGCCCAGCGAAGAACTGCGGCATGGGAAGCAGGTTGACCAGCGCGCAGAAGCCGTAGGACACCGCCATGCCGAATCCGCCGCTGACGAACACGATCGAGCATCGTCTCCGCGAAGAACTGGCCGACGAATAGACCCGCGCGTCGCGCCCACCGCCTTCCGCACGCCGATCTCGCGCGTCCGCTCGCGCACCGCCACCAGCATCACGTTCATCACGCCGATGCCGCCCAGGAACAGGTCACCACGCCGACCGCGCCCAGGAAGTACTTCATGCCATCGGTCATGGTGCGGAACGCCTTGGTGTCTTCCACCGTGTCCCAGATATGGGCGGCCTCTTCGTCGTGCGGATCGAAGTCGTGAAGACGTCCCAGCGCGCGCCGCACCTCGAACTTGCAGGCCTCGTCGTCATTCGAGCGATCTCGGAGTCACCAGCAGCCGGTCCACGCGTGCGGCGCTCCGCTGGCGGCTTGTTCGGGAAATCCCGGAGCATGGAGCTGAAGGGGATGAACACCTTCGAGATGTCGCGGCCGTCGTAGCTCGAGTCCTGCTCCTTCTGCCGTCATCACGCCGACGATCGTGTAAGGGATGCCCCCCAACGTGATAGTCTCGCCGAGCGCGCCGTGCCCGGCGAAGAGCTGCTTCTTCGCGTCGCTGCCGATGAACGCCACCCGGCGCCCTTGCGCCTCGTCGTCCCAGTTGTAGAAACGGCCCTCGGCGACGGGGATGCTGCGCACATCCGCGAAGGGCGGCAGTGATCCGGTCACCAGGAGCAGCCCGCTGTTGAATGCGCTGTGGACCAGCACATTCGTTCCCAGCTCGGGCATCACGTACGCGGCACGACGTAGCTTCCTTCTGCACCACGGCGTGGTCGGTCGTCGTCCACTGGATGCGGCCGGCCCGCGCGCATGCCGCCGGCCTGCAGGCTGGTCCGGCCGGCGAAGAAGATCATGATGTCCTTGCCGAAACTGTCGGCGACCTTCTTCTGCCCGACGCGCAGCCCCTCGCCCGCGGCCACCATCAGCGTGATGGAGACGATGCCCCAGGCGATCCCGAACATGGTGAGGAACGTGCGCAGCTTGTGCGCCCAAAGCGTCCGGAACGTGTCGGCGAGCAGGTCGCGAAAAGACATCAGCCATCCACCATCGGCCATCGACCATCGACTTCTTACTGCAGCACTACCTTCTCGCCTTCCTTTAACCCCGAGATCAGCTCGGTCTTCACGCCGTTCGAGATGCCCAGCTTGCACGCCACCTTGCGGCGCCCCTTCTCGTTGGCCAGATCGGGAACTTCGAGAGACGTGCTTGCGCTGCCGTGTCGTAGACCACGGCCGACTCCGGCACCAGCAGAACGTTCTTCTTCTCCTCGAGAATGATCTCGGCGTTGGCGCTCATGTTCGCCTTGAGCTCGCCGCTGGGGTTCCGGATCGAGACCCGCACCTCGAACGTGGTCACGTTGTCCTTCTCCACGCCGAGCGGAGAAATCTTGGTGACCTTGCCGTCGAACTTCTTGTCCTTGAAGGACTCGACCACGATGCGCGCCGGCTGGCCGAGATAGACCTTCCCGATGTCGGCCTCGTCCACCTTGCCCAGCACGTACACGTCGCTGACGTCGCCCAGCGTCATGATCTGCGTGGCCTGCGAGCCCAGCACCAGGATCGAACTCACCGCGTCGCCAACCTCCACGTCGCGCGAGAGCACGAGTCCGTCCATGGGGCTGACGATGGTGGAATTCCTGAGGTTCTCATCGGCGCGGTCCAGCGTGGCCTGAGCTTCGGCGACACCGGCTTTGGCGCGAGCGATCTCGGCGCGGCTGACGTTGATGTTGCGAAGCGCCGTCATCTGCTTGTTCAGCGAGCTCTGGTAGGTCCGCTCGGCATCCTCCATGACGGCCTGCGCAATCAGGCCTTGCGACTTGAGCTGTCGCGCGCGGTCCATGTTGGCTTTGAGGAACGGCAGATCGGGGGCCTCGGCTTCGACCTTGTTCTTTTCATAAGTGGCCGAGGCGGAGTCCTCCGCAGCCTGGGATGCCATCAGCGCCGCACGCGATTCGCGCACCTGCGCCTGCAGTTCTTCCTTGTCCAGCTCCACCAGCACCTGCCCCTTCTTCACCCAGTCGCTGTAATGCACGAACACCTGTTTGACCAGACCGCTGGCTTTCGACTTCACCTCGACCTTGGCCAGTGGCTCGATCTTGCCCGTCGCTACCACCGACCGGGCAATGTCGCCCTTCTCCACCGTGGCGAGCTTGGAGGGATCGATCTGGTTGTTGGGCTTCAGCGCCGCCTTCACGCCGAAGAACGCGCCCCCGAGGATCACTACGAGCGCTCCCATCCAGATGAAGCGCCGCCGCCGGCGCCCGTTCTTTCTGCCGTTGGTTCCGTTTGCCATGTGACTCCTTCCGAGCCGCGACCGTCAGGGAGCGGTGCTGTGTCTCGTAGAGTCATACGAACCAGGGGCCTGTTTGTTCCGCACGAACTGGCTGCAAGCATGAGGCCTTGACAATAAGCAAGTTCTTATATAATATAGTGCCTATACATGACATCGAACCTCGATGCCGCCTTCTCTGCCCTGGCCGACCCCACGCGCCGCGCGATTCTCGCTCGCCTCGCCCAGGGAGAAGCCACCGTGATGGAACTCGCGGAGCCCTTCGAGATGACGCAACCGGCAATCTCCCAACACCTGAAGATCCTCGAGAGCGCCGGCCTCATTGCCCGCCGGGTCGATGGGACAAAGCGCCCGCGTCGCCTGGTTGGCCCCGGCATCGACGCGATGGAGCAATGGCTCGCGATGGTCCGCAAGGCCCTGGAGACAAACTACGACCGGCTGGACAAAGTTCTGGCCGCCATGGAACCAAAGAGGGGAAAGGATACGCGATGAGCAAGATGACGCTGAAGACCGAAGGCGATACACATGTCGTTGTGACCAGGCGCTTCGCGGCGCCTCCGGAAGCTCTGTACCGCGCGCACATAGAGCCGGAATTGATACAGAGATGGATGCTCGGTCCCGAGGGATGGACCATGCCCGTTTGCATCAGCGATGCGCAACCCGGCGGGAAGATACGCTTCGAGTGGACCAACGGCAAAGGCCGCGGATTCTACCAGACCGGGGAATACCTGGAACTCGAGCCCTACCGCAGGATCGTACACGTAGCGCGTATGCACCTGCCCGACCCGACGCCGGACAACCACGTTGAAACGACCTTCGATCCGGATGGCGCCGGCACCTTGATGACCATGCGCATGACCCTGCCCGATGCCCAGACGCGGGCCACCATGCTCGCTACCGGCATGGAGCACGGGATGGAAGCGGGCTACGTTCGCCTCGAAGAAATGCTCAGATGACGTCGGCGAACGTCTTGCGCAGCTTGTAAAACCAGGCGTGGCCGGCGAAGAACAGCAGCAGGGCGAGCGCCCAGAATTTCCAAAGCCCGCCCATCGCCGGCGCGCGGCCTTCCAGCAGAATGTCCCGGTACGCCCGCACCAGCACGAACATCGGGTTGCGGGTCAGCAGCGGGAGCGCCTGCCGGGGCAGCGATTCCACCGGGTAGCAGATCGGCGTGAGGAAGAACCACAACGTCAGCAGGAAACCGTTGATCTGGCCGAGGTCGCGCAGATAGACACCCAGCCCGGCCAGGAACCATCCCAGGCCCATCGTAAGCAGCACCTGCGGAATCACCAGCGCCGGCAGCCACAACGCGCTCCATGGCACGGCGCCCCGCGTCGCCACGAGCAACACCAGAAACAGTAGCACCGCGAACGCCTCCGTCACCAGCGCCGCCAGAGCCAGGTTCACCGGCAGGATCTCGATCGGAAACACCAGCTTCTTCACGAAATTCCGGTATTCGAGAACCACCAGCGGCGCGCGCCCCAGCGCTTCGCTCACCGCCAGCCACGGCAGCATTCCGCACAGGAAATAGAGGACGAAACCCGCCCGGCCAGGGTCGCTCGCGAAGCGTGTGTGAAGCACGACGCCGAACACGAAGAAGTACGTCGCCATCAGCAGCAGCGGGTTGAGAACGGTCCAGAACACGCCGCCGAAGGAGCCGCGGTACCGGCCCAGAATGTCGCGGCGCACCAGCGAGCGGATTAGACCGCGGTTGCGCCAGAGGGAGAGCACTGGATACCGGAATGCGCGCCCGACGCCACGGACCAGGTTCCTGCGGCCGAGCGCGCTGAGGGTGGTTACCCATTCCCGCACCTTCCCGACGGCGCCTTCGCCGACCTCCGCATCCACCACGGTGAACCGCGCGCCGCGGTCGTAGAACCAGCAGACGTGCTCGCGCATGGTGGAGACAAACGCTCGATACCGGCCCGGCTCGGGCGGGAATTCCACCAGCACCGCCACCTCGATCGCCTGGCCAGGAACCAGATCGCGACCCAGCGGAATGCGCTCGCCTTCCGAAACGAGCGTCCCGGTCTCCGGGTCGAACACCTGGTAGCAGGCGGCGTATCCGTCCGCGGCCCTCCACACCTCGGCCGTAGTGTTCTCCACCAGCAACCGCACCGTCACGGAGGTCATCGTGGGGCGGACCCCCTGGTCCGCGCGGGTCCCCCTGGACCCGCATCTTGCGTCGCGAGCGGGCCGACGAGGGCGTCGGTCGCGGACCTTGCGGTCCGCCCCACAACCGATGCCGAAGGCCCCGCCTCAGGCATAGAGCCACTCCGGATAGCGACTGCGCACCGGCCCCGATTTCCGGCCCACAGCGTAAATTCCCTCATCGCGCAAATCGGCCGCCAGCCAGTGCCTTTCGAGCAGCCGCCGCACCCACGCCAACTCGGGCCGCGGCTGCTCGCGGAACGGACCCGTTTCCAGACGCACCACCTCGAACCCGGCGTCGGCCAGCATCTGATGCACCTCCCGCGGCGCGTATTCGCGGTTGTGCCGAGGCGCCGCCTCGCCCGCCTCCGAGGGCTTGATGTACTGCGGGAAGAGGCCTGGATGATACCCCTGGAGAATCGCCGAGATTGCTCGCAAAGAGGCGATGTTGGGCGTCGTGAGCACAAGGTGGCCACCCTCGCGCAGGATGCGATTGACCTCGCTCAGCAGGTGCATCGGGTCCGCCGACAGGTGCTCGATCAGCTCGCAGCAAAGCACCGTCGCGAAATGCTCGTCGGGATAGGGAAAGATGTCCTTCTCGGCGTCGAACAGGTCCAGATCGCACTCGAACCGCTCGCCCGTCGTAGCAACCACGGAGCGATGGTCCGCCGTCCCGGCCGGTCCGTAGTAACACCCGCGCACCTCGCCGTAGCCGAGCCGTGGGCCCAGCGACGGCGTGATCTGTAGATAGGCGCCCATCTCGAGGATGCGGTCCGCCGGCCCGCCGGGGGGAATGATCTCGAGAGTCCGGATGAGCCGTGTCAGATGCGTATCCACGTAGGCGCGCAACACCGGGTCCGGCGGCACCCACTTGAGGATCGCCTCCGGAGCGGCCCGCGCCGGGGTCGCGACGGGTCCGCTCGCTGACGCCCGCGGTTCGGTGCCGGTAACCACGCACTCCAGAAACTCCGCATAGCGCCGCGCGACGTGCTCCCACGTGCATTCGCGCTCCACCCAGGCCCGCGCCCGCGTGCCCATCGCCCGAGCCAGATCGGGCCGCGACACCAGCAGGTTCAGGAACTCGAAGATCTCGTCCTCTTCGCTGGGCCCCGGGGGCACCTTCACGCAGATGTCGTCGGGCAGATCGCGAAACGCACCCACGTCGGAAACCAACACTGGCCTGCCCAGTCCCAGCGCGCGAAGCAGGCTGCCGGAGGTCTCGCCGACGGTCGGATAGCGCAGGTTCAGCACCATGTCGCAGGCGCCCATGTAGCCAGTGAACTCCGCGATGGGCACGAATCCCAGCAAGCGCACGTTGGCGCCAAGGCCGAGCGAGGCGATCATCGAATCGACCGCCAGATCGGGGTGCGGCTCACCCACCAGGATCATCTTCGCGCGCGGCTCCAGGCGCACCAGCCGGCGGAAAGCGCGCAACGATTCGGGAATGCGCTTGTAAGGCTTCAAAAAACCGAAGATGCCCACCAGCGGCGCGCCCTCTTCGATTCCCAGCCGGTCGCGCCAGACCCTGCGGTCAGCGTCCGCCGGCCAGGCGCCGTGCGGGATGCGGGCGAGCGGTCCGCCAAAGCCCACCGCGAGGACGTGGTCGCGCACCGCGTCGCTGTGCACCACGATGCCGCGCGAACGCTCGATCAGCCGGCGGGTCATGGGCACGCCGTCGTAGTCCGGCCCCGTCTCGAGCGCACGTACGCGTTGGGCGTACGCCAGGGCCTCGGCGCCTCCCGCGTACGCGACTTCGCGCAGATAGCCGTCCCAGTCGCCCCGCCGGATGGTGGTCTCGGCAATCAGGTGGTGCAGATTGGCCTCGTGCAGGACCGTGACGCCCGGGTGCGCCAGCGCCGCCTCATAGACAAAGGAGTGGCAGGCGTTGTTGCCCACCTGGTAAAGGGCGATGTCAAACCGGCTGGGATCGAAGCGCGCTGCAGGGCCGTCGAAGATCTCGAGTTCCACCAGGCGGCCGAGCGGTTCCGCCAGCGCCGCCGAATAGTCGGCAATGCCGCTTTTGGCCGGCGGCATCGGCGAGAAAAAAGCTACGCGCATAGCGGGGCGCGCACGGGGACTGGCCGGGTTGCGGCGCGCGCCACCTGATGGTAGACCTCGAGCGTTTTCTCGGCGGCCTTCCGCCAGCTGAAATGCGCGGAACGCTGCAGGCCCAGGCGGCCCATGCGCGCGCGCAATTCCGGATTCAGTGCCAGGTCGAGCATGGCGCGCGTCATCTCTGTGGTGGAGTGCGGGTCGAAGAGCAGGGCAGCGCCGTCGGCCACCTCGCTCACCGCCGAGCCGTCCGAACACGCTACCGGCCTGCCGCACGCCATGGCCTCGATCACCGGCAAGCCGAAGCCCTCATAGAAGGACGGGAACACGAAGAACTCGCACGCGTTGTAGAGTTCGAGCAATTCTTCATCGGAAACGAAACCCGTGAAGTGGATGCGCTCTCCAACGCCGGAGGCGAGCGCCGCACGGCGCGTGGCGTCGCCGTGCCAGCCGTCCTTGCCGGCCAGCACCAGATGGTGCGGAAGCTGCGGATGGGCGCGGACCATCTCCGCGAACGCACGGATCAGCCCGGTCTGATTCTTTCGCACTTGCAGGTCGCCCACGTTGAGCACGAACGGCGGCGTGATTCCGAACCGGCGCCACACCCAGGCCGACGCCGCCGGGTGGGGCAGCGGCCGGAAGAGGCTCGTAGCGGCGTTCGGCACCACCGCGATGTCCTCTTCGTCCAGGCCATAGGCGCGCGCGATCGCCCCTCGCGAAAACTCGCTGACGGTGATGATGCGCGCCGCGCGGGCCACGGTCCGCTGCACCGTCAGGCGCAGCTGAAGAGCGCGCGCAGCAGGGAAATAGCTGGGATGCTCCAGGAAGCTGACGTCGTGCACGCTCACCACAATCGGCGCCGGGCACGTCAGCGGAGCCGTATACTGCACGTGGATTAGATCGGGCCGGTCCCGGCGCAACTGGCGTGGCAGATCGTGGCCCAGGCGCACGAAGGGATTGCGCGACACACGGCGAGTGGCGAAGCCCCGCGGGATGGCGCAGGCGGCCTCCGGCGTCGATACATAGGCTACGAACTCCGAATTGTCGTGTACTGCAGCGAATGCTTCCAGCAGGCTGCGAACGTAAACTTCATTCCCAGTCAGATGGCAGCCGATCGCGTGGGCGTCCACCGAGAAGCGCATCAGATCAACCTCAAGTATAGCGGACGCGGGCGCGAGCGCCTGCGTTGCCGGTACCCCCAGCACCGAACCGCGACCGTCACGGAGCGGACCTCCTAGATACCGCACGCGGCCAGGGCTTCCCAAGCCCGCGGCCACGTGAATTCACGCTCCAGCAGGCTCCGCCCGGCAGCACCCAGACGCAGCCGCTCCTCGGGCGCCGCCATGAGCGCGGACACGGCCGAGGCGAACGATTCCGGCGTGTCGCGGAGCAGCAGGTGCTCGCCGTCCCGGCCCCCCAGTCCTTCGGCGCCGAGCGTGGTGGACACCACGGCGCGGCCGGCCGCCCAGGCCTCCAGGATCTTGGTGCGTGTCCCGCTGCCCGCCAGTAGCGGCACCACCACCACGCGTGCCTTCGCCAGTTCCGGCACCGCGTCCACCACCGGCCCGGTGAGCTCGATCCGCTCATCGCCGCGAACGTACTTCGCCACGGCGCGCGGATTCCGGCCCAGCAGCCGCCAGCGCAGTTCCGGCCACCGTTCCCGCAGCAGCGGCCACACCCGCGAACGGAAAAAGCGCACCGCCGAGACGTTGGGCTCGTATTCGAGATTGCCCGAGAAGACAATCACGTTCTCCTCGCCAACGCGGGGCTGGTCAACTGCCGGGACCGCGTTCGGGAACACGTGGACCAGGGCTTGGGGCGCGATCTCCCGCACGCGCTCGGCATCCTCGTTGGAGGTAACCAGCACAGAAGAGAAGCGGGGAATCCAACGGGCCTCCATCCGGCGGACCGCTTGCGCGAAGCGGCCGAACGCCGCCGATTTCGGCCAAGGTTCGGAATCCGCCAGGCTCCGGTAAAGCGCGGACTCCACGTTGTGCAAATCCAGAATCACGCGGCCGGCGCGCGGCGCGATCTGTTCGAGGTACGGGACGCACCAGAAATGCTCGATGATAGCGACATCATACTTCCGGTCACCGAGGCAGCGCGAAACCTCCGCGCCGAACCCCTGGAACCTGTCGTTCAGAGGAGGGCGGCCGAGGACCAGCCTGCGCAGGTTGCGGGCCGCTCGCGCCGCGGGCATCTTGGAGTGGGCTGGCAGATCGATGGCGTGACTCGCGCGCGGATCCGGCGCGCCCGGCTCGCGAAACATCACCACGTCGAGAGCATAGCGCGGCCCGAGATATTCGAGGATAGAGGCCGTGCGCAGCGCGCCTCCACCGGCCACCGGATAGGGCGCCTCGGGGCTGAGGACGAGGGCCGAACGATCAGGCGGCAAAGCGGCGCCTCGCTTCTTCGTAGACTTCCCGAGTGCGCCGTGCCGTGGCCTTCCAGGAAAAGTCCCGTGCCCGGACAAGCGAGCGCTCGCGCATTTCCGCGATCCATTCCGGGCGTTCGCAGGCAGCCTTCAGAGCCTCGGCCCAGGCCCCTACGTCGGTTGCGTCGATCCGCACGGCAGCTTCGGCGCACACCTCCGCGATCGCCGGATCCCGCGATGTGAAGACCGCCGCGCCGCACTGCATCGCCTCGAGCGGTGGCAGGCCGAAGCCTTCGTAAAGCGACGGGTACAGCAACGCCAGCGCCCCCGAGTACAGCCTGGCGAGCTGCGCGTCGTCAACGCATGCCAGTACCCGCGCGCCACACTCCGCGGGGAAGTTCCCCACCAGCACCAGGTCCACCGCGTGCTGTTTGCGGACCTCGCGCCACGCGCCCAGGATCGTCTCCACGTTCTTGCGAGGCCCGTCTGCCCCGACGTACAAGAAGTACGGCGAGGCGGCGGGCGCCTCCACACGCTGGAGTGCGGGCGACGCCGCCTCTGGAACCGCCGCGACCCGCTCGGGCCGAAGTCCGAAGTGCGCGATGGCCTCGCGCCGCACCGCCTCGGTCGGCGTGATCACCATGGTGGCGAGCCCCAGCCGCAGCAGCAGGGGGGTCCGCAAACGCACACGCCGCGAGCACGGGTATCCCTTCCAGGGCGAGAGGTCATGCAGGGTCATCACGCTCGGCAGCAGGGACCGGTAAGGCACCTCGAAGTTAGTGCCGTGGTAGACGTCGATGCGCTCCCGCCCGAGCATTCGGTTGAGTCCCCAACTCCACCATCTCCGCTCGGCTGCGTTCGACGGCCCCGGCGCCGCGGTGAGGTTGCGGAGCGCGCACGGCGGCATGGGGAACGCGCGGTCCGAAGCCAGCAGGAATTCGTCCTCGGGAAACTCCGCCGCCAGCGCCATGCTCAATTCGGAAGCGTAGCGCTGCAGGCCGCCGCTCGATAGCGTCAGCGGCGTGGCATCGAGCGCCACCCTCACGGTCCTGTCTGCAAACCGGGGACTGGCTCGAATTTCGCCACTGTTGCGAAACTTCGTGCCTGTCCCAAGGTTTGCCCTCTGGATGCCGTGGGGTTGCCGCCGCCCTCGCTAGCTTTTGGCGAGCCGGTTCAGTTCCAACTCCCGGTCGCGATAGTTGCGGTCGTAATAACTCTGGTATTCGCCCGAACGGACGCGCTCGACCCAGCCCGTCTGCTCGCGGTACCAGGCGATCGTGTGGCTCAAGCCCTCTTCGAAGCCCACCTGTGGCTGCCAACCCGTCTCCCGCAGGATCTTGTCGCTCGAGAGAGCGTAGCGGCGGTCGTGCCCCGGCCGGTCGCGGACGGAGTCGATCAGGCTCTCGTCCTTCCCCGCGGCGCGCAGGATCTTCCGCACCACTTCCAGATTTGGCAGCGAGCGGTTGCCGCCGATGTTGTAGATCTCGCCCTCGCGCCCGTGCTCGAGCAGCGCGGCCAGCGCGCGGCAATGATCCTCGACGAACAGCCAGTCGCGAATCTGCATGCCATCGCCATACACCGGCAGCCGGCGGCCGTCCAGCGCGTTCAAAACCATGAGCGGGATGAGCTTCTCGGGGAACTGATAGGGGCCGTAATTATTCGAAGCCCGGCTGACCAGTACAGGGAGCCTGTACGTGGTGAAGTAGGAAAGCGCGAGCAGGTCCGAGCCGGCCTTCGATGCCGAGTAAGGGCTGCTGGGCTGCAGGGGAAAACCTTCGTCCGCCACCAGCGGCTCGGCCAGACTGCCGTATACCTCGTCGGTCGAGACGTGCAGAAAACGTCCGGTGTTGTGAGCGCGCGCGGCTTCGAGCAGCGTGAAGGTGCCTCGCAGGTTGGTCTCGAAGACCGGCTGCGGCGCCAGAATGCTGCGGTCCACGTGCGACTCGGCGGCGAAATGCACGATGGCGTCGGCGGGAAACTCGTCGAGCAGCGAGTTCACCAGCGCGGAGTCGCAGATGTCGCCGCGCACGAAGCGGTACCTCGGGTCGCCCGCCACCGGCTCCAGGTTCTCGAGGTTCCCGGCATAGCTGAGCTTGTCGAGATTGACCAGCGAAATCGAGCGGTCCCCCGAGAGCATCAGCCGGACGAACGCCGATCCGATAAACCCCGCCCCGCCAGTTACAAGCACCTTCATCGCATTAAACCCGGGACAGTATACTCATTCACTGATTTCATCTCTAACTGGGTGACAACACCCAAAAACGAGCCGGCAAACCCGGCGTGATCGCTAACCAATGGCTTCATCGCCCCTCGCAAGACCGGCGGCAGCTCGCCCGGCCCCCGATTTCAGAACTGACTGCGTGGTAACACCCAAATCGGGGAATGAGTATACTGTCCCGAATTTAATGTTCACTTGTGCTGCGTCTCCCAGTCGTAGTTGATCGACGGATGATCGAACGCCAGCCGGCCCTCATCCCCCGGATCGTAAAAACGGTTGGTAGCGTACACCAGCATCGCCGGCGTCAGCCCGATGATTTTGTACCCGTGCCCCACGCCCGGCGGGATCAGGATTTGCCAAGGCCGCAGCGCCCCCACATAAAGGGTGTTCCGCGCGCCAAACGTGGGCGAACCGAGCCGCAGATCAACCAGCGCTACCTGGAACATCCCCTGCGCCGGGCTCCACACGTCCGTCTGGCGCAGGTGATAGTGAAACGCCTTGATCGCCCCGGGATAGCCGAGAGCCGCCGAGACCTGCGTCTCCGCCGGCGAGAACTCCGCCACCAGTCCCTTTCCGATCCGCAGGAGTTCGAGAAAGTAGCCCCTGTCGTCCGGCCACAACTGGTGTGGCACGACGCGCACCCCTGCAATCAGCTGAGGCGAGTCCGGCTCCCGGATCAAGGCGCCGATTCCCTTTTCACACCCCGGAAGAACCAGCTCGATCCCGCCCGCCGCGGCAATGGCTCCGGTCATCGCTCGAAGACCTCGGCGGCCGTCGCAAGCGTCTCCGCCTGGCGCCGCATCTGCGCCACCAGATTGCCCGCGCGCAGCAGCGAGTCGAACGTGCCCGCGTCCGTCCACCATCCTTCGAGAAACGAAAACTCCAGCGATTCTTCGCGGATATACGCGTTATTGACGTCGGTGATTTCGAGCTCTCCGCGGTCGGAAGGGACCAGCACGCGAACCTTGCTGAACACCGACTCGTCGTACATATAGATGCCCGTAACCGCGTAGTCCGATTTCGGCTGCTTGGGCTTCTCTTCGATTCCCACCACGCGGTTGTCCAGCAGTTCCGCCACGCCGAAGCGTCCCGCGTCAGGCACCTGCTTCAACAGGATGCGCGCGCCCGCCGACTGCTTCTCGAACGCCTGCGCCGCCTCGCGGATCGAGCCCTCGATGATGTTGTCGCCCAGGATCACGCAGATGCGGTCGCCGTCCGCGAAGTGCTCGGCCAGTGCCAGTGCCTCGGCGATGCCGCCCTCGCCTTCCTGGTAAGCGTAATTCAGATGCGCCAGCCCAAACTGCTTGCCGTTGCCGAGCAGTCGAAGGAAATCGCCGGCGTTTCTCCCCCCGGTGACGATCATGATGTCCCGAATCCCAGCATCCACAAGTGCCTGGATGGGGTAGTAGACCATCGGCCGGTCATAGATCGGCAGCAGATGCTTGTTGGTGATTTTTGTCAGCGGAAGCAGACGGGTCCCTGTTCCGCCGGCCAGCACAACGCCCTTCATCCTCACCTCCGGCGCAATAACACTCAATGATACATCGTTTGCCGGAGGGGGATAACGACGAGACCGCAGGATCCATCAAGAGAATGGGTTCACTACACGGACCTGCCCGTACTGCTGTCCGTCGTTGAGATCTTCGGAATAGACAAGGCGCGCCCCCAGGGCCTCCGCGGCTGCGAGGATCGCAGCGTCCCAGTAGGAGATTGCAAAGCGCTCCGAGAGCGCAATGGCTATTTGCACCAGTTCGCGGTCAATGGGCTGGCAGGGAAACGCCGCCCACTGCTCAATCCATTCCAGAGCTTGAGCGGCGGACAGCGGACGCAGTGCCTTCTTGGCCACCGTGACAAAGAACTCCTGCAAGACCTGAGCCGACGTGCCGAAGTCCTCCGATTGAATCAGGCCCAGTGCCCGTTTCCGCTTGGGTTCTTCCTTGCCCGTTCCAATCGCCGCGTACACCAGAACGTTGGTATCGAAAAAAACCTTAGCGTTCATGCAGATCTTCGCGGGTCCAGGTCTTCTTGCCGAGCCGCCCCTGGGATTGCTTGCTCAACTGCCGCAGCCTCGATCGAGCGCGGCGCGCGCGGTCCCGATGCCCGGCGAGGTTCGTCAAGTACTCACGCACCAGCGCATTGACGGTGGAGTCGTGCTCGGCGGCATGCCGACGTACGGCAGCTAGAATGTCCTCATCCACGCTGAGAGTGATGTTCTTCACATACACAGTATACGTGTAACTGTGTAACGAGACCACGACCTCCCGCGGTCCCTTCCTAGTGCAGCACCCGCCGCTGCCGCAAATACGCCGGCTTGTCCAGATCGTCCAGCTCTTCCACCGGCGGCAACGCCGGAGTGCCGTTGGGAGGTTTGGTCTCGACCACCGCGACCGGCTCCGCCACCGCGACTGGAACCGGCGCCGGGGCCTCCGGCTGCGTCTCCGAAAGCCAGCCGGACTGGGACGCCGACTGCTCCTCCGCCATCTCCAGCATCTGCCCGCGCTCAGGGAACCCGGTCGCGATCAAGGTCACCTTCACGCTATCGGCCATGGCCTCGTTGAAGGCCAGCCCGAAGTTGACCTGCACGTCGTTGCGCCCGGTCGCCTGGCGGATCATTTGGCACGCGTCGTTCACCTCGTGCAGCCCCAGGCGCGTCGAACCGGTGACGTTCAGCAGCACATTGCGCGCCCCGCGGATGCCGGTCTGGTCGATGAGCGGACACGAAATGGCCTGCCGCGCCGCCTCGATCACGGCGTTGTCGCCGCGCGCGGTCGCCGTGCCCAGGACCGCGTAGCCCATCCCCACCAGCGTCGAGCGCACGTCCGAAAAGTCCCGGTTGATGAAGCCCGGCGTGGTGACAATCTCCACCAGGTCCTGCACCGTCCGCCGCAGGAAGTCGTGCCCCATCTTAAACGCGTCGAGGATGCTCGTACCGCGAGGCGCCAGCGCCAGCAGCCGCTCGTTCGGGATGGTGATGACCGTGTCCACGTTCCCCGCCAGCTCCGCCAGTCCCGCTTCGGCCTGCCGTATGCGCCGCTCTCCCTCGAAGGCGAACGGCATGGTGACAATCGCCACCGTGAGCGCGTTCATCTCCTTGGCGAACCCCGACACCACCGGCGCCGCGCCCGTGCCCGTTCCGCTGCCCAGGCCCGCCGTGACGAACACCAGATCCGCCCCCTGCAGGATCTCCGAGATGCGTTCGGTATCTTCGAGCGCGGCCTGCTTGCCGATCTCCGGGTCCGCCCCGGCGCCGCGTCCCTGCGTAATCTTGCAGCCGATCGCCAGCTTGTTCGGCACGGGAGAAGCGCGCAGCGCCTGGATGTCCGTGTTCATGACGTGGAACTCCACGCCTTCGAGGCCGCTCGCCATCATGTGCGCCACGGCGTTCGACCCGCCGCCCCCGACGCCGATCACTTTGATCCTCGCCGCCGACGCGGTGCCTTCGTCTTCCATCTCGAATTTCAGGTTCATAGAATCCTCACCGGCAATCCGCTACCGGAAGATGCCTCCAAAAATGCCGGTCTTGCGCCGGTCCATCTCCGCTCGGAGCTTGAGCCGCGCCGAGTACATCGCCAGTCCGGCCACCGTGTTCCACACCGGCGTTTCGATCTCCTTCGGCCAGTCCAGGATGCCGACCGGAAGCCCCATGCGTGCCTGGCAGCTCAGCACCGTGTCCGCGATATCGCACATGCCGCTCAGCCGGGAGCCGCCGCCCGTGAGCACCGCGCCCACCAGAACTTCCTCCATCCCGATCCGCTCGAGCTCCTTCTGGACGTACTCGAACAGCTCGACGGCCCTCGCCTCCAGAATCATGTTCAGCTCGCGGCGCCGCGTCTCCCGAGGGGCCCGCCCATTGGCCGACGGCACCTCGATCAGACTGTTGTCGCCGGTCAGGCTCACCATGGCGCAGCCCTGCTGTTCCTTGATCCACTCCGCGTCTTCGGTCGAGACCAGCAGTCCGTGCGCTACATCCGTGGTGAAGTGGTCGCCGCACACCGGCAGGCTGCAGCAATAGATGAGCACCTCGCCGAAATACACCGCCAGGTCGGTGGAATGCGCTCCGATGTCGATCAGCGCGATCCCTTCCTCGCGACCGTCCGGCATGATGGCCGCATAGGCGCCGGCCACCGGCTCGAAGACCGTCTCTTCCACCAACAGGTGCGACTGGTTGGCGGCACCCACCAGGCTGCGGTGCTCGTGCGCGGAAGAAGTGACCAGGTGGACGAATACTTCCAGGCGCGAGCCGATCATCCCGCGCGGGTTGCGATAGCCCGGCCGCCCATCCACGGCGAAGTCCCGCGGGAACATGTGCAGCAGCATCTCGTCTTCCTGCAGTTGCACCCGCGAAGCGCGATCCATCACCTTGTTGATGTCGTTCTGGTCGATCTGGCGCTGAAAGCCAATCTCCAGGCCGCCACGCGCGTTCGAACTGGCGATTCCCGCGCCGCCCAAGCCGAATACCGCCGAGCCGATCGAAACCTCGGCCTCGGCCTCCGCCTGCGCCAGTGCCGCCCGGATCGACTCCGCTACCTCGTTCTGGTCCGTGATGCGGCTCTTCTTCCACCCGCGCGAGGGCGCTTCGCCGTGCCCGATCAACCGGACGCTGGCGTTTTCGAGCAGCAGGATCGCGCAGCGCGTCCAGGCGCTGCCGGCGTCAAATCCCGCCGCAAGGACGCGCTTAGCGGCCATCGGCGCCTCCGTTCTGAGCCGTGATGCGGTCGTCCAGGCGCAAGTCGAAGGCCCGCGCGCCGGGCGCCCGCCGGATAATGTCGGAGTAGTGGTCCATGAAGTTGTTCATGCGTTGAAGATAGTTTCGATTGCCGAGCAGCAGCCGCACGGCGCGGCCCTGCACGACCTCGATGACCACCAGATTGTCGGGGTCGCTCACATCGACCTCCGAGATCTGGCCGGCGTAACCCGGCACCTCCCGCATCAGCCTCACCATCGCGCCCGCACGCTCCCGCCGGACATCGCGTGACTGCTGGCGCGTGATGCCGGCCAGCACCGGAAGGCTGAAACGCGCCTTCTCGGGCGCCCGCAGAATGACCCCATCGGCGTCCACCAGTGCGGTCTCTTGCCCCAGCACCACGAAGGCCACCGGGCGCCGTTCGACAATCGTGACCGCCAGCCGGTTGGGCCACAGCCGCGACACCGTGGCGTCCCGGACCCAGTCGATCGCCATCAGGCTGCGCCGCCGTTCACCCAAAGGCACCAGGTACACGCTCCGGCCGGAATCGCGCGCGAACACGCGTGTGACCTCGCCGCGCGGCGTGTATTGGAGCCCGGTCACGCGAAAATTCGCGTCCCTCAGGAGGAAGCGCATGTCGCTCGCCAGGAACTGATCCACCCGATACGCGCCGGCGATCACCGCCAGCACTCCCGCGCCCACCCCGGTCCAGATAAGGAGGCGGCGGAACCGGACTCGCCAGCCGGGGCGCCCTTCCGCTTTGGCGCGCACGCGCCGCGGCGCCGGAGCCGGAGGCTGCGACCCCACCGATGGCTCCTCCGGCATTTCGAGTTCGAGTTGCGCTGCGTTTCTTTGCGCCATCTCAACACCCCGCCTGCAAGCGCTCCAGGATGCGCTCGCCCGCCTGCCACACGTTCCCTGCGCCCTGCGTAACGATCAGGTCGCCCGGGCCCGCCGCCGCCAGTGCCGCTTCCACCGCACGGTCGATCGTGCCCACATACTCCACCGAGCGGTGGCCGTACGCACGGATGCGATCGGCCAGCACCTCGGCGGTGACGCCCTCGATGGGTTTCTCGGAAGCGGCGTAAATGTCCAGCAGAAACACCGCATCGGCCTGGTAGAAACAGCGCGCGAAGTCGTCCATCAGAGCCTGCGTGCGCGAGTAGCGGTGAGGCTGGAAAATGACCAGAATCTTGCGGTAGTCGCACTGCCGCGCGGCCATCAACGTCGAACGGATCTCGGTGGGATGGTGGCCGTAATCGTCCACCACCGTGATGCCGCGTGCCTGGCCCTTGACCTGAAAGCGGCGATCCGGACCGGCAAAACCCTCCAGCGCCTCGCGTATCGCTTCGGCGGGGATCTCCAGTTCGCGCGCCATGGCCGCCGCAGCGGTCGCATTGAGCACGTTGTGCGCTCCCGGCACGTGCAGGCGGAACTCGCCCAGGTCTTCGCCCGGCGCCCGCAGCCGGAAAGTGCTCGCCATATGCCCTGCCACGCATTCCGTGACCTGGAAATCCGCCTGCGCCCGCGTGCCGTAGGTGATCGTGCGCCGGTTCACATCGGGAAGGATGCGCTGCACGTTCTCATCGTCCAGGCACAACACCGCCGCGCCGTAGAACGGAACCTTGTTGACGAATTCGGTGAACGCCGCGCGAATTTCGTCAATGGAAGCGTAGTGGTCCAGGTGCTCGCGGTCAATATTGGTGACGATAGCGTAAATCGGGGAGAGCTTCAGGAACGAGCCGTCGCTCTCGTCGGATTCCACCACCAGGAAATCGCTCTGGCCGAGCCGGGCGTTGGTCCCCCCGAAAGCCTTGAGCTTGCCGCCCACCACCACCGTCGGGTCCTGTCCGGCGTGGCTGAGGATGGTCGCCAGCATCGAGGTGGTGGTCGTCTTCCCATGACTCCCGGCGACTGCTATACCGAACTTCAGCCGCATCAGCTCGGCCAGCATTTCGCCGCGCGGGATCACCGGGATCTGAAGCCGCCGGGCTTCGAGCACCTCCGGGTTGTCTTCCCGCACCGCCGAGCTGATCACCACCGCCCGCGCCAGGCCGACGTTCGATGCCGCGTGCCCCTCGTAGATCCGCGCGCCCCGGCTGGACAGGTGATCGGTGGTGGCGGTGAGTTTGACGTCCGAGCCGCTGATGGTGTAACCGAGCTCGAGCAGAACTTCGGCGATACCGCTCATGCCGATGCCCCCGACGCCCACAAAATGCAGGTGTTGGGGCTTAAGAAACATCTTCGTCAACGCTTCACCCTGTTTCGCGGAAGCCGCCGCAATAAGGCGCGCGGAGGGTGTAAAACCCACCCGCTCCGGCGCCCCCTCCACCGCCTTCTCGATCCGCGGCAAAAAACATTTCTTTATGCTATTGTTTCGGCTTCCGGCTCTCCTGTCAACCAAAATCGTCCGTGGGGCAGGACTCCAGTCCTGCAGCGGGTCTCCAGACCCGCCTACGCCGCCCTGGGCTTCACCCTGCCAGTTCCTCCAGAATGTCCGCCGCGCGGGCGGCCGCTCCCGGCCGTGCAAATCTCCGCGCCGCCTCGCCCGTCTTCTCGATCGCGCCCGCCTCGCCGGCCAGCGCGCCAACCTCGTCGAATAGCCTCTTTCCTGTAAGCTCACGGTCCGCAACCATGCGGGCCGCTCCCTCGCGGGCCAGCGCCTGCGCATTGCGCGTCTGGTGATCGTCGGCCGCGAACGGAAACGGCACCAGGATCGCCGCCTTCCCGGCCGCCGCGATTTCGGCCACTGCGCCGGCGCCCGACCGCGACACCACCAGGTCCGCCGCCGCGAACGCCGCCGGCATGTCCTCGATGAACGGCGCTACCTGGCCATCCATCCCGCTTTCCGCAAACTCGCGCGCGATCTCCGCGTACGCCTCGCGGCCGGTCTGGTGCATCAGGCTCACCCGAAACCCCGCGTTCCGAAACAACGGCCAGCTCTCCCGGGCGGCGTTGTTCAAGGTGCGCGATCCGCGGCTCCCGCCGGTGATGAGCACCGCCAGCGCCTCCCCCCGCGCCTTCGGCCGAATCGCGAAGAACTCGGGACGCACCGGAATACCCGTGAGCTCGGCCTTCCCCCGCGGAAAATAGCGCAGCGTCTCTTCGAAGTTGACCAGCGCGCGCCCGGCCATCCGCCCGATCCACCGGTTCGTCATCCCCGGCACCGCATTTGGCTCCATCAACACCATTGGAATCCGCCGCACCACCGCCGCCAGCACCACCGGGCCGGCCGCGTACCCGCCCATGCTGAAAATCGCCGCCGGCCTCGACCGGCCCAACCTGCCCACCATTCCCGCCGTCGCCAGCGGCAACTGCACCAGCGTTCGCAAAGTCCGCGCCAGCCCGACCCGCTTCAGCCCGCCGATCTCGACAAACTCGATCGCGAACCCGGCCTCCGGCACCAGCTTCGCCTCCAGCCCCGCCGCCGTCCCCACGAAGAACGGCTCGTGCCCTCGCGCCTTCAACTCCCGAGCCACCGCCAGCGCCGGAATCACGTGCCCCCCGGTGCCGCCGCCCGCCATCAGAAACTTCATCGGCTCAGCCAAACCTGCTCTGGCCCTCCGCCGCGTTCCCGCATGTCTTATTCGTGTCCATTCGTGTCCATTCGTGGCCAAAGGTTTTTGTCTTTCTGCCGCGAACGTTCATCCCGCCTGCTCGCTCACGCTCAGCAGCAACCCCATCGACGCCATCGTGCTCAGCAGCGAGCTGCCTCCGTAGCTGATCATCGGCAGCGGAATTCCCTTGGTCGGCGCCAGTCCCAACACCACGCTCATGTTCATCAGCGCCTGCACCACCACCATCGAGGTCACCCCCAGCGCCAGGTACCGCCCGAAATCGTCCGGAGCCGCCCGAACCAGTTGCAGCCCGCGCCACAGGACCACCATGAACAGCGCCACCAGGCCGGCGCAGCCCACCAATCCAAGTTCCTCGCCCACCACCGCATAAATGAAATCCGTGTGCGCCTCTGGCAGGTACAGCAGCTTCTGTTTGCCCTGCATGAGTCCCAGGCCCGTGAGCCCGCCGCTCCCCACCGCGATCTTCGATTGCCTCACGTGATACCCCGGATCGCGGTTGTAAGAGGACTGCTGCATGTACGCCTTGACCTTCGCCCCCCACGCGAACCGGTCCAGCGTCGTGTATTCGGGATCGAAGAAACCGAAGATGCGCACCAGCCGGTACGGTTTCACCGCCACCGCCGCCACCACGCCCAGCGCTCCCACCAGGATCGCCATCCGGATGTACTTCTTGTCCAGGCCCGCGACATAGAACGCGATCGCCGCGCTCGCCACCAGCACCGCCGCCGTCCCCAGGTCCGCCGCCACCACGGTGATGGCGAGCAGGCCCACCGTGATCAATCCGCCCGCCAGCGTCCGCGGATTGTTGATCTTCTTCGCCCGCTCGGTCACGAAGTAAGCCAGAAACAGGATCAGCGCCGGTTTCGCGAACTCGGACGGCTGTATGCCCACCGGTCCCAGGCGCAGCCAGCGGTGCGCGTGTCCGTCGAGGAAGTAGACCAGCACCAGCAGCGGCAGAACCACCATGATTCCGGCGAACGCGCAGGCCTGGTTGTTGAGCCTGCGGTAGTCGATGCGCTTCAGCGCCATCATCGCCACGAACCCGACCACAGCCCACGCCAGCTGGCGGTAGATGTAATAGAGGCTGGACCCGAACTTCTGCTGCGCCACCACGGACGACGCGCTGTAGACCATCACCAGCCCGAAGCACACCAGGACGATGACCACCCAGAAGAGCACCCAATCGGTCCGTACACGTTGTGCCATATCAGCCTCTCGACTCCAGTCCGCGCACCAGTTCCTTGAACACCCGGCCGCGCTGCTCGTACCCCGTGAACTGGTCGAAGCTGGCGCATGCCGGCGCCAGCAGGATCGTGTCGCCCGAGGCAGCTTCGCGCCAGGCCGCCCGTACGGCAGCGGCGATTGTGCCGGCCTCGATCAGCCGCACGGCATCGCCCAGATGAGCTTTGATCTTCGGCGCCGCGGCTCCCACCAGCAGCACGGCTTTCGCCTTCTGGCGCAGCGGCTCGCGTAGAACGGTGTAGTCGCTGCCCTTGTCCTTGCCGCCTAGAATGATCCACAGCCCGCCCGGGAACGCGTCGATGGCTTTCTGGGTCGCGTCCACATTGGTGGCCTTCGAGTCGTTGTAGAAATCGACCCCGTCCAGTTTGCGGACAAACTCGATGCGATGCTCCACCCCGGGAAAGCTCTTGACCGCGGCGGCGATCGTCTCCAGCGATACTCCCGCCAGGTGAGCCGCGGCCGCGGCCGCCATCACGTTCTCCACGTTGTGCCGGCCGCGCAGCGGAATCTCCGCCACCGCCAGGAACGGCTTGCCGTCGTAGTAAACCTGACGCGCATCCGCATACATACCCAGCTCGCCGGCCCGCGTGAAGCTGAACCACACCGGAGTGGCGCGCGTCCGCGAGGCGTAGCCGACGCAGGTTTGATCGTCGGCGTTCAGCACGGCCAAGTCGCCCGCCTCCTGCGTCTCGAACAGGCGCCCCTTGGCGGCGGCATAATTCTCGAAGGTGTGGTGGCGGTCGAGATGGTCCGGCGTCACGTTCACGCACACCCCAATGTGCGCCCGGAAACGCTCGATGGTCTCCAGTTGGAAGCTGGAAAGCTCGAGGACGTTCCACTGATCCGCCCGCGAACTGGCAACCATGGCCGTCACCGGCTTTCCGATATTGCCGCCCACCTGCACGGGCACGCCGGCCTGCTCGAGGATGTGGCCGGCCAGCGCCGTGGTGGTCGTTTTTCCGTTGGCCCCGGTGATGCCGATCGTGTTCCCCTTGAGGAATCCGCCCGCCAGTTCCACTTCGCCCAGCACCGGGATGCCTCGCCGCCGTGCCTGCTGCAGTTCGTCGATATCGGCCGGGACGCCCGGCGAAATCACGATAGCGTCCGCACCCGCGAACGCCTCCGCGGATTGCAGCGCGAACGGCACGCCCAGCCGCCCCAGCGCCTCCGCGACGCCTTTCAATTCCGCGAGCGGTTTCACATCCACCGCCACGACGCGTGCTCCCCGCGCCGTCAGGAACTCGGCCACCGCCAGCCCCGAAGCAGCCAGCCCCGCCACCACCACGTTCTTTCCCGCAAGTTCCAAAGTGTTGTGCCCTACCTCAGCTTCAAGGTCGTCAGCGCGAACAGCGCCATCACCAGACCTGCAATCCAAAACCGCACGATGATCTTCGATTCCGTCCAGCCCAGAGCCTCGAAATGGTGATGCAGCGGCGCCATCTTGAAGATCCGCTTCCCGTGACGCAGCTTGTAGCTCGCTACCTGGAGAATCACCGACAGCGTCTCGATCACGAAAACCCCGCCGATACACACCAGCAGGATCTCCTGTTTAATAAGGATGGCGACCACGCCCATGCTGCCGCCCAGCGCCAGCGACCCCACATCGCCCATGAAGATCTCGGCCGGGTGCGCGTTGTACCACAGAAAGCCCAGCGAAGCGCCCGTCATGGCCCCGCAGAATACCGTCAGCTCGCCCGCGCCCGGCAGGCGCACCAGGTCCAGGTATTTCGCGAACTCCGCATGGCCGCTCGTGTACGTCAGCACCGTCATCGCCCCGGAGGCGACGATCATCAATCCGATCGCCAACCCATCCAGTCCATCGGTCAGGTTCACGGCGTTGGTGCTGCCCACCAGGATGAAAGCGATGAACAGAAAGAAGAACGCAAACGCGAGCGGATAGGTGAACGGATTGCCGAGGAGGGCGTCTATGACAAGACTGGGCTTGAAGCTCTTGAAGAAGGGAACGTTCATCGACGTCGAATAGCCCCCGTGCGCTCGCAATACCAGCAGAAACACGCCCACCGCCAGCGCCACCACGCACTGCGCCGCGAACTTGCGCCGCCCCGTGATGCCCAGGTTCTGGTGTTTGCGGATCTTGGCGTAGTCGTCCCAGAACCCGATCGCGCCAAAAGCCACGATGCTGAACAGCGCGATCCAGACATAGGCGTTGGCAAGGTTCGCCCACAACAGCGTTGGCACCACGATCGAGATGACGATCAGCACGCCGCCCATGGTGGGCGTGCCGGCCTTCTTCTGGTGGGACCGCGGGCCTTCCTCGCGGATCACCTGGCCTATCTGGAACTGGCGCAGCTTCGCGATCAGCCACGGCCCCAGAACCAGGCACAGGAACAGCGAGGTGATGCTGGCGAATGCCGTCCGAAACGTGATGAACCGGAACACGCGGAGAGGGCTGAAGTAGTGATAGAGCTGTTCGTATAGGAGCCAGTAGAGCATTAGGAGTTCACCGCCACCGGGCCGGTCAGTTTCTCGAGCGCCCTTTCCACATGCGTCCCCCGCGAGCCCTTGAACAACACCGCGTCTCCCGCCTCCACCAGGCCGCGCAAGTACTCGCCCGCCGAATCCGGATCGTCGAAAAAGACCGCGGCGCTGGCCGGCAAGCCTGACCGTGTAGCTTCATCGATCATCTGCCGGGCCGCGCCGCGAATTCCGACGAGCACTTCAATGCCGCACTTCACGGCGTAAGAGCCAACGCCGCGGTGCGAAGTCTCGGACCAATCGCCGAGTTCGAGCATCTCGCCCAGCACGGCGATGCGCCGCCGCGCCGGCATGGCCCGGAGCACGTCCAGCATCGCGCGCACCGCTTCCGGGTTCGAGTTGTAGCAATCGTTGAGAATGGTCGCCCCGCCGTGGACGAACCGCTCGCCGCGCATCCGCACCGCCTGGAGCGCGCGTACGGCATCCACCAGCCGCGCCGGCGCAATGGAAAAAACGCGCGCCACCGCAAGGCCCGCCAGGATGTTCATCACGCCGTGCCGGCCCACGAAGGAGCTCTCGAAATCCGTTCCATCCACGCGGAACCGCACGCCCTCCGGGCCGTACTCGACGGCCTCCGCGCGCACATCGGCGCCTTCCGCGAAACCGAAAGTGACCACGCGCCCGCCGAAACCCTCGCCGAAGCGCGCCACCCGCGGATCGTCGGCATTCAAGACCGCGGTACCACCGGCCGGGAGCGCCTCAATCAGCTCGCGCTTGGCCAACGCCACTTCATCGGCGGACCGGAAGAACTCCGCGTGCGCGAAACCCACGTTGGTGACCACGCCCACGGTCGGCCGCGCGATCGCCGCCAGTTGCCGAATCTCGCCCGCGTGGTTCATCCCGATCTCGATCACCGCCACCTGCGCCGAATCCGGCAGCCGCAAAATCGAAAGCGGCACGCCGATGTGGTTGTTGAAGTTGCCCTCGGTCTTCCCGACAGCCCCGTCAACGGCCAACAGCCGCGCGATAACTTCCTTGGTAGTGGTCTTCCCCGCGCTCCCCGTAATGCCCACCACCGGCCGCGCCCACCGCTCCCGAGCAAATCCGGCCAGCGCCTCGAGAGCACCCTGCACGTCCGACACCACCAACTGCGCCGGCCCGACGTGGGGCGGACCCCCTGGTCCGCGGCCGACCCCCAGGTCGGCCAGTTCCGCCTCACGTTCCACCACCGCCGCCGCCGCGCCCTGCGCGAACGCCGCCTCCACAAACGAATGCCCGTCCGAGTTAGCCCCCCTCAATGCGAAGAACAAGGCGCCCGGCCTCGCAGCGCGCGAATCGATCGCGTAATCCGTAACCACCGAGTTGGCCGCGGGCAGCGCGGCCGAGACGGCGCGCGCGATGTCCTGAAGCTCCAGGTTCATTGCTTCTCCGCCCCGTACCCAAAACCCCGCAGCACTTTGCGCGCCACTTCCCGGTCATCGAAAGCGATGGTCCGGTCCTTCATAATCTGGTAGGTCTCGTGCCCCTTGCCTGCCAGGATCACGATATCGCCCGGCTCCGCCTTCGCCAGCGCGATGCGGATGGCCTTCTCGCGGTCGGGTTCTTCTACGTGCGGAGTATCGTGCCGCCACAACCCTTGCAGCGCGTCGTTGATGATGGCCAGCGGATCCTCCGAGCGCGGATTGTCAGAGGTCAGCACAACAAAGTCGCTCAGCTCCGCGGCCGCCTCCCCCATCATCGGGCGCTTGGCGCGGTCGCGGTCGCCCCCGCAGCCGAAGAGCGTAATGACCCGCTTTGGCTCCAGGCCTCGCGCCACCGCGATCACGTTGCGCAGCGCATCGTCCGTGTGCGCGTAGTCCACCACCACCAGGAAAGGCTGCCCCTCGTCCACGCGCTCAAACCGGCCCGGAACGGCCCGGCAGGCGGCGACGCCGCTGGCAAGCTGCTCCGGCGAAAGGCCAAGCGTGCGCCCCGCGCACCACGCGGCCAGAATGTTGTACACGTTCATGCGCCCCGGAAGCGGTGACACGATGGGGAACCGCTCGTTCCCCAGGACGATCTCGAAGTGCAGGCCGTCGAAACCCGAGCGGATCTGTTCGGCCCGCGCGTCGGCGCCCTCGCTGATTCCGTAGCTCAGCCGCGTGCTGCCCGGAACGGCCTCGATCCGCCGTCCGCAAGCGTCGTCGTGATTGATCACGGCGTAGACCGGCGGAGGCGCGCCGGCGCCCTCGAACAGCATGCGCTTGGCGGCGAAGTACTCCTCCATGGTGTGGTGGAAGTCCAGGTGGTCGCGGGTCAGGTTGGTGAGTATCGCCGTGTGAAACCGGATTCCGTAGACGCGTCCCAGCGCGAGCGCGTGCGATGAGACCTCCATGGTGGCGTGGCTGCCGCCCGCGGCGATAAGTTCGGAGAAAATCCGGAAGAGTTCCAGCGATTCCGGCGTCGTGTTCACCGCGGCGGTGACCTTCCCCGCCAGCCGATACTCGATCGTGCCCGCCAGCGCCGTCGTATGACCCGCACCGCGCAGGATCGCGTCCAGCAGGAACGCGGTCGTGGTTTTGCCGTTCGTGCCGGTGATACCCGTGATGGCGATCCGCTCGTCCGGCTTCCCGAAGAAGTTGCGCGCCGCAACCGCCAGCGCCCGCCGGCCGTGCTCCACCTGAATCCACTCGCCCACAACCCCCGCCGGCCGCGGCGATTCGCTCACCACCGCCAGCGCCCCGCGCTCGAATGCCTGTGCCGCAAACGCGCCGCCGTCCACGTGCTTGCCCGGAAACGCGAAGAACAGGAAGCCCGGCGCTACCTTCCGGGAGTCGTACGCCACACCGCTCACCCGGGCCGCGGCGGCTTCAACCGAAATCGCCGGCCCCACCCGAACGCCGGAGAGGACTTCGCCGAGTGTCATCGGAACAGCACCTTGACCTTTTCACCGGGATTCAGCGGGCTGCCCGGCGGCGGCGCCTGCTGCCGCGCGATACCGCTCCCCACCACCTCGACCTGCACGCCCATGGCCATAGACTGCTCGATCACCGCGCGCACCGTCTTGCCCTCGAAGCTCGGTGCGGCCGGGCCCGCCACGGTCACCGCGGTTGGCCCCGCCGCTGCCGCCTGCACCGGTGCCGGCGCAGTCTTGGGCGCCACGCTCGGCGGCGGCAGTTGCTCCAGATCCTCCGGCGGCGTGCTCATGTCGGCAATGGCCACATCGTTGGCTTCCTGCGGATCCGCCAGCGGCGGCGGCTCGACGTCGGGGATGTCCTTGGGCACGGCCAGCAGCCTCAGCGCCTCGGTCGCCACGGTCTTGAACACGGGAGCCGCCACCACGCCGCCATACATATGCACCCCGTTGAGCGTCACCGCGATCACCACCGCCGGGTTCGTCACCGGCGCGAAGCCCACGAACGAGCCGTTGTACATGTGGGTGTAATGCTTGGTCTGCAAGTCGAAGATTTGCGCCGACCCGGTCTTGCCGCCAGAGGTGTAGCCCGCCAGGCGCGCCCCTTTGCCGGTCCCGCGCAGCACCACGCCTTCCATCATTTGCCGCATGGTGATGGCGGTCTCGGGTTTCAGGACCCGCTCCGGCACCGCTACCGGTTCGTTCTCGATCTTCCCGCCGGGACGCTGCCGCTTCAGGATCAGGCGCGGCTTCACCAGCACACCGCCGTTGGCGATCACTGAACACGCCTGCGCCAGTTGCAGCGCCGTGGTGCTCACTTCGTGTCCCATGGCGACCGACGCGATCGAGGTCTTGCCCCAGTGCGCCAAATCCCTGATCATCCCGGACGACTCGGCCGGCAGCGGGATCCCAGTGATTCTGCCGAATCCGAACTTATGAACGTAATCGAGGAGGTTCTTTTCCCCGACCTTTAATCCTATCTGGATCGCGCCGATATTGCTCGATTTCGCGAGAACGTCCGCCACCGCCAGCGTGCCGTAGCCGTGATGCGCTTCGTGGATCACGCGGCTGCCCAGCCGGATGGTTCCATTGCCGCAGTTGATGAGCGACTCGGGGCGAAGCGAGGTGGTCTCGAGCGCGGCCGAGATAGTGACAATCTTGAACACCGAGCCCGGCTCGAAAGCCACCGAAACAGGATGGTCGAAACGCGCCGAGCGCGGCTCATCGGGCGCGGGCGGCTGGTTGGGATCGAAGACCGGATAGCTGGCCATGGCGAGTATTTCGCCGGTGTGCGGGTCCATCACAACCGTGCTCCCGCTCGAGGCGTGGTAAAACTCACACGCCGCCCGCAGCTCGCGCTCGGCCACGAACTGTATGCTCTCGTCGATGCTCAGCGTGATGCTCTGGCCCGGCTCGGCCACCGCGGAAACCGTGGATTCGATCGGCCGCCCGATCACGTCGGTCAGCATACTGACCTTGCCCGCGCGCCCGTTCAGATCGCGGTCCATCCGCTGCTCCAGGCCCAGGTTACCCCGCTCCTGAAAGTCCACCGTGCCCACCACGTGGCTCGCCAGCGGCCCGTCGGGATAGTAGCGGTGCGGCTCCTTGCGGAACTCCACCCAGTCCAGCTTCAGGCTGCGCAGCGCCTCGGCCTCGGCCGGAGCGATCTTCCGTTTCACCCACAGAAACCCGGTGCCCCTGGGTTTGCGCTTCTGCTCCAGCGCGAGCCGGTGTTCCTCCACCGCGGCGTCCATCCGCCCCAGCAACTCTGCGCGGTCAACCCCCAGCGCCCGCGCCAGAATGGAGGCCGCTAGCGGCCGGTCCGGCACCAGCAGTGGATCGATCGCCACGCTGTCGGCCGGAACGCTCATGGCCAGAACGTGGCCGTCGCGGTCGAAGACCGAGCCCCGCGGCGCGTCCACCCTCAGAATGTGGTTCTGCTGGTGGTCGGCCTGCTCCTTGTAGGTTTTATGCGAGACGACCTGGAGTTGAACCAGGCGGCAGAGTACCACGATGGCCCACAGCAGAGCCCCTGCCCCAAGAAGGAACAACCGGGCACCGGGACGCGCCCTCTCCCGAACCCGTTCGCGTTCGTCCTTGGCTCGACGGCCCCACGCCAGCACGGTATCCTCGGCGCGCCTGAAATTCCGAAAGAACTGAATGCGCCGACCCCCTACCTGCCGACATTCATCATCGCCAGCGCGCTGTCAGGTTTGGCGTTGGGCAGCATCACTACGTGCTTCGGATCGGGATTGACCAGGCGCAGCTGCCCGGCCAGCACCTGCAGCCGCTGCGGGCTCTCCAGCTGCGCTTCCTCGAGGGCGATCGCCGCCTTCTGGTTCACCAGCCTCTCGTGAGCGGCCGACAGCGAGTGAATCCGGTAGCCCGCCACCATCTCGAGCGCCCTGGGCATCAGGAGAAGGATCAGCAGCCCGGCCACCGCGAAGCCCTTCAGTCCCGCCTGCACTGCGCGCCGGTGCCCCGCCGGGTCGGCCTCGCGCACCACGCGGCTGTTGTCGATCTTCTTGGTGAAGAAGTAGACGTCCTCGGACGGCAGCGGCCGCAACTTGTTTGAGTCCGGCCCGCTCGTCCAGGTTTCGCCGCCAGCCGCCACCGGCTGGTCTGCCCTTTTGAAGGATATCGCACGAGTCGCCATCAGAGTCTCTCCCTTAGCCCATCTCCACCGCCCGCAACTTCGCGCTGCGCGAAGGCGGGTTCAATACCGTCTCTTCCCTGCCCGGCGTAGCCACGTGCTTGGTCAGCAGCCGCGCGCGACCTTGCCGGGCCAGGTTGCGAAAGGCTTCCTTGACCTGCCGGTCTTCGAGCGACATAAACGTGATCACTACCATCCGCCCGCCACTGGCGATCAGCCCGGGCGCCGTTTCCAGGAGCGCATCCAATTCTTCCGTCTCGCGATTCACGGCGCGCCGCAGCGCCATGAATGTCTTGGTCGCGGGATGCAGCCGGCCCGTTCGGGGCGAGGCCCCTTCGATGACGCGCGCTAAATGTAGCGTGTCGTCGGGAAGGTGCCTCGCTCGAACGATTGCTCTGGCTATCTGACGCGACCTCCCTTCCTCGCCGAGCCGGTAGATCAGATCGGCGAGATCTCTTTCGCTCAACGTGTTGACTAGTTCGGCCGCCGTCAGCGACTGGCTTCTGTCCATTCGCATATCCAGCGGGCCGCTCGAGGCCAGCGAAAAACCGCGTTCCGGTTCGGTCAACTGGTAACGGCTGACCCCCAAATCGGCCAACAGGCCGTCGATCTTTCCAATCCCTAATGCATCCAGCGCCTGCCGTATCCCCGAGAACTGCGCTTGCCGGTAGCGGATCCGTTCCGCCCACGTAGCCGTGTTCTCGCGCGCCCGTTCCAGCGATTCGGCATCCCGGTCCAGTGCGATCACCGTTCCGGTCGTGAGCCGCGCCGCGATCGCCCCGGTGTGCCCGCCCAAACCCGCCGTCGCATCCACGTAGGTCCCGTCCGGCCGCACCGCCAGATACTCGAGCGATTCGGCGAGCATGACTGGGACGTGCATACACGGTTATGTCAGCCCCTGCTTCTCGAGCTCATCGAGATGCGCCGCCATGGCTTCCATCGCGCTCGCCAGACGCCTGTCGGACTCGGCCTCGCTGTATACCTCCACCGCGCCCTTGTAGAACCGAAGGTTGACCTTCTGGTCCTCGATCTGGAGCTTCTTTCGCAACTCCTGCGGGACCAGCACGCGGCCCTGGGCGTCGATCATCGAGACGCCGCCCCAGTGGTGCGCCAGGAACGCGATGTCCCGGCCGGCCTTCGGATTCTCTTTGAAACCCGCCAGAACTTTTTCATTCTCCATCCACGTCCGGATGGGGTATATTCGAGCTATGGCGCCGTCCAGGCTGGTGATAAAGTACTCGGGCTCGGGCCACGTCCGCAGGAAGTCTTCCAACTCCTTCGGCAATCGCAAGCGTCCCTTATCGTCACATCGGGACGTGTACACGCCGAGAGGCTGCCGGCCCGAATTGTTACCGCCTGGGGACGTCTCCACTTTCTTCACCTAACTACCAGTAATTCCCACCCAGCACGATTGTAAGGCGCACTAGGTAGCTTTTTCAATACGTTCTGAGACGATCACGAAAATAAACTTGCGAACAAAAGGCGAAGTACGGGAGCTCCAGAGGGACTGGCGAAACTAACCTGACCGAACGAAGACTCCGCTGAAAAACGGTGACTGGCTCCGCTGTCCCAAGCGACATGTCCGCCTGGTCAACGGGATAAGTCTCGAGCGCGCGTGGACAGCGGTGCCCGTCGCCGCTTTTCAGCCCTTTCACCTCTCGCCGCGGGCGCGACGAACCGAATTTCGCATGTCCCTCTCCAGACCGGCCCCGTCGCCGGGCAGCGCGGCGCCACCATCCGCGAAGCGCACAACGCCGCCCGTCGCCCAGTGCAAGTTCCGTCCCGCCGCCGCCACCCAGTCCCCACCGCCCCAAGCCGCTCCGACCAACCCCTCTGCTATGGTGAGGGTGGATGGAACAGCCGCCCGAACACAAGCAGGACCCCAGCTTTATCCCCGGTTCCATCGCCACCATTCATCTGTTCGGGGTCACTGTCCGCCTGCACTTCACCTTCGCTCTGCTCCTCGTCTTCCTGGTGGTCGCTGGAATCGGCGAGGGCCAATCGGCGCTGGCGAACGCCGTCTATATCGCCGCTCTTTTCGGCTCGGTCGTCCTGCATGAGCTGGGCCACGCGCTGGTCGGCCGGCACTTCTCAGTCCGCACGCTGGAGATTGTCATGTTCCCCACAGGGGGCGTGACACGGCTCGAACAGTCTCCCAAACCGCGGGAGGAGTTCTGGATCGCGGCGGCCGGTCCGCTAGTGAACGTGGTCATCGCCACGGCGCTCTTTGTGGGTCTCCTCTGGCGCGGCGGCCTGCTGCCCATCCAAGGCCTTCTCCCTCCGACGGACGCGAATCTGCTCGAGCGCATCGCCGGCGGCAACCTGGTACTGGCGACTTTCAATCTCCTCCCGGCGTTCCCCATGGACGGCGGGCGGATTCTGCGCTCGGCGCTGGCCTTGCGCCGTCCGCCGGAACAGGCCACTCGCCTCGCTGCCCGCGCCGGCCAATTCCTGGCCATCGGCCTGGGGCTCTACGGGCTGCTCGCCGCCAACTACCTGTTGTTGTTCATCGCCTTCTTCGTCTACCTGGGCGCCGCTCAGGAGAGTGCCGCGGCCGCCGGCCAGATCCTGACCAAGGGCACGCCGGTGCGTGCCGCGATGGTCACCGATTTCCGCACGCTCTCGCACTCCAATACCGTCCGCGACGCCGCCAACCTGCTGCTCGCCACCAGCCAGCAGGATTTCCCGGTCATGCACGCCGACCAGGTGGTCGGACTCTTGGGACGCGCCGCCCTGTTGCGCGCCATGGCATCGAGCGGCCCCGAATCCTACGTAGCCGGCGCCATGAACCGCGACTTCGTGCGCGTCTCCCCGGGGCAGGATCTCGCCGGGACCATTCCTCTGCTCTCCCAAGCCGGCTCCTGCGTCCTGGTGATGGAAGAGGACCGCCTTGTGGGCCTGCTGACCTCGGAAAACCTCTCCGAGTTCCTCCTGCTGCGCCGCTTCGGAATGCCGCCCGAGACTGACAAAGTGCGGACCTCAAGATAAAGGAACTGGCAGGTCGTGCCCTAGCCCGCCCGAACCGCTCGACGGGCGACGGGCGACGGGCAACGAGCGCTTCTACCCCACCACCGTCTCGGACGGGAACAGCTCGAGCTGATTCTCGTCCACCGCCGCCGTTTCCTCGGCCTCGACGGGGAAGCGCCCGTCCAGCAACGCACAGGCATCCTGCGGCGTGCCGCCAGCGACCCGCGTCTCTTCTTCGCCCGGCACCAGCAGCAGCAATCCCCCCGCTTCGATCTCGGCGTCCTGCAGCAGGTCTTTCGAATGGGTGGTCACAAAGATCTGTCGCTGCGTCCGCCCAACACCCGTCAGCATGGGCAGGATCCGCCGTATGACTTCTGGGTGCAGCGACTGCTCGGGCTCCTCCGCCAGCAGCGGTCCCGCCCCCTCGAGCGCGCTCCACAGCAGCGCGAGCAAGCGCAGAGTTCCGTCGGAGAACTGGTCCTCCGTCTGCCACGCGCCCTGCGGCCGCCAGTGGCTGTAACGCGCGCGCAGATGCGGCAGTCCGCGCGCATCCCGCCTCAGCTCGAGCCCCAGAAGCTGCGGCGCCGCCGTTTGCAGCGCTTGAAGAACCCGCCGTAACCGCGCCGTCTGCGCTTTCTCCGGAGTCCCCGCGATCCGCTCCAGCAGGTCGCCGCAGAACGGATCGTCGCGCCTCCCCGCCGAGCGCTCCGGCTCCCGCACCAGTTGCGGAACCGCGTTCACGTACCGCACCGTGTCGAAGAATTGCGCCAGCTCCCGGAACTGCCGGTTCGAGTGGACCTGCTCGAGCGCCGTCCGCGACAGCCGTTCCGGATCGTCCAGATCCTGCTCGTCCGGCCGCAGCAGAACATCCTCGCCGCCGCGCGCCACGCGCTCGTGCAGGATGGCGGGCGGACCCTGCTCCTCCTGGCCGAATTGCAGCCCGTACTCCCACTCGGGCCCCTCGCCATCCGAACCCACCCGCACTGAGATCGCGACGTTCGGTTGGTGCCGCGCCGCCAGACACCGCAACCGCGAAACTCCCCCCCGCCGCCGCACCGCGCGCTGGAACCCGCCGCCCTCGGCGGCAACATCGTGCAGAAACCGGAGCGCGTCCAGCAGATTCGATTTGCCCGCGGCGTTCGGACCGGCCACCACCACGCGCCGCGCCAGATCGGTCTCCACGCGCGTGAAGTTCTTCCAGCTCTCCAGGTACAGGTGCGTGAACCGCAGCGGCTTCGAGAGTTTGCTCATAGGGCGTCAGGCATCCGCGTGATGCCGCAGGAACCGGTCCAATTGCGCTTTGAAACCCTCCGAGAGGTGGTCGGAAAAGTCCTCCATCTCGGTCGAGGAAAGCGGCTTGAAGTTCCTGGCGACCTCCACGTTCGCTTCGATCAGTTCGGTCTTCGGCATGCCCGCGACCGCCGTCGCCACCGGCAGCGACAGCGCGTACCGCAGAAGCATCTCCGGAGCCGCCGGCCCCACCAGTTGCCCCTGCCCGAAAACCTTCATCGCGATCACTCCGATCGCCTTGCGGCGCGTCACCGGCAGCACCACCGATTGGAAACTCATCTCGCCCAGCGACCTCGGCCCGCCGCTCGTCATACCTGCCAGCGCCCCGTTCAGCGCCATCTGCGTGCAGTCGAAGTCGTGGCGCTCGATGGCCTTCGCCAGCACCGCCGGATCGGAGTGCGACGTGATGCCGATGGCCCGCGCCACCTTGTCGTCGCGCAGCCTGTAGAGCAGCCTCAACACGCCTTGCGGAGACTCGACCGCCCTCAGGTCGTCCGCGTCCCCGAGTCCGTGGACGTGCAGCAAATCGACGTGATCGGTCCCCAGCCGTTCGAGGCTGCCTTCGATGGTGCGCATCGCTTTATCGGCATCGCGATCCGCCACCTTGGTGGCCAGGAAAACTTCCTGCCGCCGGGTCTTCATGACCTTCCCGACCCGTCGCTCGCTCTCGCCGTTGCCGTACGCGTAGGCTGTATCGATGTAGTTGATGCCCAGGTCCAGCGCGTGATTCAAAGCCGCGATGCCCTGGGCTTCGTCGTACTGCAGGAACCGGCTGCCCGCGCCGAACGCGACGATACTCACCCGCGCCCCGGTGCGTCCCAGAAGCCGCTTCGGAACGCCGTCGGCGCCCAAACCGGACGAAGCCGCAACGCTCCCCAGGGCCGCCGCCCCGATGAAGTTCCGTCTGGATACAAGCGCCACCCGCCAAACATATCACAGCCCGGATGTAGCCGGAGGGCGGGCCTGACACCAAGCCTGAAAGCGAGGGAGACGGCGCCGGGGAGCCGCTCTGAGCATCGACTCCGCGGCATCACTTGTGACAGTCAATCGTGATATATAGCAAGTGGTACAGCGACACACCGAACGATCAAACGGTAGTTGGCTGACACCAAGAGGAGGGCATCTGCCTATCGTTGGCAACGACTCTCTTTGGCCGGTGGTTGTAGAAACGACTTCAGGCCAACTGACGGACGAGGATGTTCAGAGATACAACGCGCGAAGAGCGGATCGCCTGTTACGCGCAGAGAGGCGCGTGCAGATATTGGCAGCAGTCCAAGCCATGCGCCTGTCATCGTGCCACCGCAAGATGATCGCCGATTTCGATAGCAAGCATCGCGAAGAGCAACGCAGATACTTGGCAGGTATGGCTTTGGTGACAAGTTCGGCCCTCCTGCGCGCGGTCTTGGTAGCCATCTACCACCTGACGCCTGCTATCTGTCCGCGAAAACCTTGCGGGAGCGTTGAGGAGGCGACGTCGTGGGCGCACAGTCTGCTCGAGGAAGCGTGAGCGCAGACGGCGGCCGTTGGTTCCTGCCCGTGGGCGGCTGGGGGTCTTGCCCTACTCCACCGTCACGCTCTTCGCCAGATTCCGCGGCTGGTCCACGTCGCACCCCCGCCGCACCGCGATGTGATACGCCAGCAGTTGCAGCGGAACGATCTCCAGAATCGGCAGCAGCAATTCGTTCGCGGCCGGAATCTCGATGACGTGATCGGCCGATCGCCGCGCTTCCTTGTCGCCCTCGTTCACCACCGCGATCACGATGCCCTGCCGCGCCTTCACTTCCTGTATATTCGAGAGCGTCTTCTCGTAAAGGATCAGGCTCGCCTCCGACGTCGGATCGCGCCCCGCCACCACCACCACCGGCAGGCGCTCGTCGATCAGCGCGTTCGGGCCGTGCTTCATCTCGCCCGCCGGGTAACCCTCGGCGTGTATGTAGGAGATCTCCTTCAGCTTGAGCGCGCCCTCGAGAGCAATCGGGAAATGGATCCCGCGCCCCAGGTACAGGAAGTCCGTGGTATGCGACAGCGGCCGCGCCAGCTCTTCCAAAACCGAGTCCCGCGAGAGCACGGTCTCGAGCTTGCCCGGCACCAGCAGCAGTTCCTGCATCAGGCACTTCGACTGCTCGTCCCCCAGCACGCCCCGCACCTGGCCCAGGTACATGCCCAGGATGAACAGCGCCGTCAACTGCCCGGTGAAGGCTTTGGTCGAGGCGACGCCGATCTCCGGCCCGGCGTGCGTCAGCAACGTGCCCGCCGCCTCCCGCGTGACCATCGAGCCGATGACGTTGCAGATAGCGATGGTCTTCGAGCCCTTCAGCTTGGCCTCGCGCTGCGCCGCCAGCGTATCGGCGGTCTCGCCCGATTGCGATATCACCACCGTCAGCGTCTTGCTCGAAAGGATCGGGTCGCGGTACCGGAACTCGCTGCCGTAATCCACCTCCACCGGGATCCGCGCCAGCTTCTCGATCATGAACTTGCCGGCCAGCGCCGCGTGCCAGCTCGTGCCGCAGGCGATGATCTTCACCGACTCGAACTCGCGGAACTCCCGCGGCTGTATGTCCATCTCGTCCAGGAAAATGCGCCCGGATTCCTGTCCCACCCGGCCCAGCACGGTGTCCCTCACGCTCCGCGGTTGCTCGTAGATTTCTTTGAGCATGAAGTGCTTGTACCCGCCCTTCTCGGCCATGATCGGATCCCACAGGATGCGAGAAACCTGCCGCTTGATGGGCCGCCCTTCAAAGTCGCTCAGCTGAACGCCTTCGCGCGTCAGCACCGCGATGTCGCCATCCGCCAGGAAGAAAACATCGCGTGTGTGATTGAGAATCGCGGGCACGTCCGAGGCGACGAAATACTCGCCGTCCCCCAGCCCCACCACCACCGGCGGGCCGGAACGCGCCGCCACGATCTTATACGGATCGGTGCTGGCGATCACCGCCAGCGCGAAGACGCCCTTGATTTCGTGCACCGTGTCGCGCACCGCCGCTTCCAGGTTTCCCTCGAAGTGCTTCTCCACTAAGTGAGCAATGATTTCCGTATCGGTTTCCGTGCGGAACACGTGCCCTTCCGCCTGAAGCTGATGCTTGAGCGCGACGTAGTTCTCGACGATGCCGTTGTGCACCACCACGATCTCGCCCTTGCAGTCGCGGTGCGGATGGGCGTTCTCCTCGGTCGGCCGCCCGTGCGTGGCCCAACGCGTGTGGCCCACGCCGTAGGAGCCGTCCACCGGGCTCAGCAGGACCGCCTCTTCGAGGTTCCGCAGCTTTCCGGAAGCGCGCCGGATCTCCAGCTTTCCTTCCGAGTAGACCGCCAGGCCAGCCGAGTCGTATCCCCGGTATTCGAGCCGCCGCAGGCCATCCAGAATGATTGGTACGGCTTTTCTCTCGCCGATATACCCTACGATTCCGCACATGAGTCCATTGTATAGGACCCCCAGCGCCGACCCGGCGGCGCTGATGCGAAGGCGTAAAGCCGGGAGCACCGAACCGCGACCGCAAGGGAGCGGACCGCTCTCAAACATGTAGCGCCGTGGATACCGTGCTATGCTCTCGCTTACGATCTTTATGAAACGCAATTCCTTGTTTGTTGCCAGCGCGATCCTCTGCCTTGCGGCCCCAGTCGCGTACGCCGGCGAGGCGAGCAAAACAGCAAAGGTGGAAGAGTTCCTCCGACTCACAAAGATGGACGAAACGCTCCGCCAGACCATGGACCTGGCGATGCACCAAGTGAAAGCCGGAGTGGCCCAGCAGATCACGGGGGTGAAGCTCTCTCCCGACCAGCAAACGGCCCTCGAAGACTTTCAGGACAAGGTCGCCCGCGTTATCTCCGACGCGCTTGCGTGGGAGAAGTTGAAGCCTGCCTACGTGAAGCTCTTCACCGAAGCGTACTCGGAGGCGGAGCTTGACGACATCGTTGCCTTCTACCGGTCTCCGACCGGCCAGTCTATGGTCGCCAAGGGCCCGTCCCTCATGGCGAAGTCCAGCGAACTCGCGCAGCAGAAGCTGGCTGCGGTCATGCCGCAGTTGCAGACGCTCATGCGCGATTTCATGGCGCACGCAGAGCGGCCTCGAGACCCGCCGGAGAAAAAGTAGGTTTACACTACCCGGCGCCCCTTCCGCCCCACAAACAAATAATGATCCGAATACGCCAGCCCCTCCGGCGTCGCGCCCGTAGCTTCCACCAGATCGAGCCAACCCGCCGCCTCCTCCGCCGGCTTCGAGGGAAACAGGTCCTGCCACGGCGCGGTGAACGACTCCACCCCCACAAGCGCCAGTTCCTCGAACCGCGCCGAAAGCAGTTCGCGGAACTCTTCCGCCCTGGTCAGATGCGCGTAGCCGATGGGCGGCGCGTGCTGCGGGTCCAGGTTGCCCGTGGCGAGAAACTCCGCCAGGAAGCCTCCTTCTCTCAACTCGCTTCCGAACGCGCGTCCGGCGTTCGCCAATGCGTCCCCGAAGAAGGCTTGCGAAAACGCATCGGGCGAGCGGAACATGTCGCGCAGAAACGCGATGCGGTTGATACCGGCGGCGAGCACGATCCCTCCCGGCTTGAGAACGCGCGCGGCTTCCTCTACCGCCTTCTCGCGCTCCCGCGACTCCCGCAGGTGATACAGCGGACCCAGCAGCAGGACGGCGTCGTAACCGGCATCGGCCAGCGGCAAGGCGGTCGCGGATGCGTGTTGAACACCGGCAATCTGCGACGCCAGACCGGCCCGCTCCAGGCGCCCTGCGGCCGTCCTCAGAAGACTCTCCGAAACGTCCAGCAGGCTTAGGCGGCAGCCGCGCCTGGCGAGGAATTCCGAATAGTGCCCCGCCCCCACCCCCACTTCGGCAACGGCGGAGCGCTCGGGCACGAACCGGCCTAGATAGCGCAGCGTGATCGCGTATTCTATCGGGCTATAGCGCTCCAGTCGCGCCGCCTCCGCCTCCGCGTGTTCATCGTAATGCCGCGCGGCCGCGGCCGCATCGCCCTTCAAGTCGCCAGGCATCTCCTGCAATCGTAACGCGAGCCGGTCGGGCCGCCGCACACCCGCAACTGAGTTGCATTTGCCAACTACCGCGCCGTATAGTAATAGGCATCGGCCGCCGCTATGGCGGCGAAATCGGAGGGGAGTTTACATGAAAAAACTGCTGACTGCGTCCGTATTGGGACTCGCGCTGTTTTCCTGGAGCGCCTTCGCCGAAGACCTGACCGGCATGTTCACCTGCAGCAAGTGCAAACACAACGATGCCTCCAAGGCAGCGTGCGCCAAGCACTGCATCAAAAGCGGCGACGCGGCGATCTTCGTCACCAGCGACGGCAAAACCCTAAAGGTCGCCAATCCCGACAAGATCGGCGATAAGGTCGTGGAGAAGGTGACGGTGAAAGGCAGCGTCCATGGTGACACGCTGACGATCGAATCCGTCAGCTAGCGCCGTTCACGGAACTCTACCGAGACAAGTCCGCTCGCGGTTTTGTACTGCAGGGCCATGTCCTTCGGCTTGTGCTTGCCATCGAGCGAGAAGTAGAGCAAGCCGGAGACCGGCTCCGTAGTCTTCTTCTCGGGCAGAATCTTGTCCTTGAGAAGCTTCAGCAGCGGGTCATCCTTTGACGACGCGTCGTCGTTGACCTTTGCCTCCACGCCTTCCGACACCCCGCGTGTGTTGCCCACACCGACCTGGTTCCCCGGCAGCTGTCGCGGCATACCCATGCCGGGAATGCCGAACACCGGGCCGCTATTCTCGGCGCGAACGTCGCCGCCTCCGACCGGAGTCACCGCCAGCGATGCGCGGCCCGCAATCTGGCTCGGGGCGTAGGGCTGGCACTTCTGGCCGTCGTTGTAGCTCCGCAGGAGGAAGTCGTCCCGATTGATCGCCAGCGGTTTGGATCCCTTGGGCGTCATCTCCACCTTCACGACGATGAAATAGCCGCCCAGGTCCGAGCCCAACAGTCCGCGCACCGCGTCCTTGCCTTGATACAGAGTGGCGGAGATCGTCACGTTTTCGTTTCCGCCTTGTGCGGTGGGCGGCCCCTTATCGGCCGCGGCCGCCATCAACGGCAGGCAGAGCGCCAGAATCGCCTTGCTATACATGCTTATATTATCCCGCCTCCCAGCACCAGCCGGATCACGCCGATGGCTAGCGCGATTCCGTTGGCGGCCAGGGCCGCGATCGCGGCGCCTCGATTCACGGGCTTCGCCGTCGCCAGCGCGATGACACTCAGGATCACGCCCACCCCAGCAAACGGCATATTGAACCAGTTCAACATGCTGAGAACTGGCAGCAGCGTGATGACCATGCCCAGAAACGCCAGCACCCCCCACACCAAGCTCACGATCTGCACGAGAACCCCTCCGTTCGATGAAGTCGCTACCGCATCCCGCCCCCCGCGTACCAGAACGCCACGCACTCGTTCCAAAACAGGGCCGCATACAACGGAACGCTGCCCCGGTTCCGGCCGACCGCGTCAGAGCTCCACGCGCACAGTAGCGTGAGCGACAAGATGGTCCCGGGCGGCAGGACGAAGTGGGCCGCCACCACCGGAAGCGCCTTCCTCAACGGTTCCGCGAACATGGACCGGCCGCTCCGTGCGTGCGCTGAATTGCAGTACCAGTATATGCTGGGCGGCGGACATCCGGAGGGCGGGCTTCGGCCCGCGCGGAACTTCAGTTCCGCCGCCCCGCGGAGCGGGGCTGAAGAGGGACTTGCGAGATTAGCCTAGGCGGACGTGTCGCTTGGGACAGCGCCGCAAGTCCCTCTGAAGCCCCGCGCGGGCTGAAGCCCGCCCTCCCGCACCAGTACGTTCGGAATGAAGCGCACCCCAACGGGCTTGACCGGATCCCGAATGAGGCGCAAACTGGTTGCAGGTGGGAGGCAGGCGGTGAAGCTCTCCAGCGTTGTCCTAATCGGATTCGGCAGTCTGGTATTGACCGGAGTCTCGTTCGCACAGAACGCGATCTCCGTCAAGGCCGGCATGGTCAATTACGTCGAGGGAACGGTCTCGCTGGACGGCCAGCCCGTCAAGGTGAAGATCGACAACTTCCCCAGCATCCGGAACGGCTCCGAGCTGCGCACCGAGGAAGGCCGCGCCGAAGTTCTGCTCGGTCCGGGCGTCTTCATGCGCCTGGGCGAGAACAGCGCCGTGCGGATGGTCTCGAACGACATCATGAATAGCCGCCTCGAGTTCCTGGGCGGCTCGGTGATCGTCGAATCGGCCGAACTCGAGAAGAACCAGTCCATCGGATTCACCTACAAAGGTTCCTCCATCGACCTGCTGAAGAAAGGCGTCTACCGTTTCGACGGGGAGCCGGCCCAGATCAGCGTCTTCGATGGCGAGGCCCGGGTCATGAACGACGGCCAGGCGCAGGCCGTCAAGCGGGCGCACCTGCTTCACCTGGACGGAGTCGCCGTGGCCGAGAAGTTCGACGAAAAGGCGGGAGGCGACTCCACCTTCCGCTGGGCTCGGCGCAGAGCCGAGTACCTGGCGGTGGCGAACGTCTCCGCCGCCCGTTCGGCCGAGCAGTACGGATTCTGGGGCTCGAACAACTGGATCTGGAATCCGTTCTTCGGAACCTTCACGTACCTGCCGATGGGCGGCATGTACGACAGCTTCTGGGGCTATCGGTTCTGGAGCCCCCAGAGCGTCTACATGCTCTACGTGCCCCGGCAGAACTACGGGAGCACCGGCGCGGTCGCCACCGCTTCTCAATCCAGCGTTTCTTCCGTTGGCACTTCCAGGTCCGCCTCCGCCGCCTCGCCCGCCGGGATGGGAGGGGGCGGCCGGTCAGCTCCAGCCGCCGCGGTAGGGGGTCGTGGTGGGGGTGGCGGGCTCGGCGGCCGGGGCCGCTGAACCGCGCCGGTAACCTACTGTCCTCAACGGGCGTCCTGTCTGTGGCAGAAGCCAAACAGGAGGTGGACCTCCGATGGGACGACCCTTCACGACAGCACTTGGCCTGGGGTGCCTGCTGCTGGCCGGCATGGCCAACGCCCAGGTAGCAATTTCCGCCCGATCCGGCCTCATTAACTACGTCGAGGGAACGGTCATCCTCGACGGCGCGCGCGTCACGCTGAAGCCCGGCAGCTTTCCCCAGATGCAGAACGGCTCCGAACTCTGGACCGAGCAAGGCCGCGCGGAGGTTCTGCTGGCCCCCGGCGTGTTCATGCGCCTGGGAGAGAACAGCGCGGTGCGGCTGCTCTCCGGAGAGATCATGGACACCCGCGTCGAATTCCTCGGCGGCTCGGTCATCGTCGAAACGGCCGACATGGCCAAGGAACAAGGCCTCACGTTCAGCATGAACGGCGCCCTGTTCGGCCTGCTCAACCGGGGACTCTACCGCCTGGACAGCGGGCCGCCGCAGATCAGCGTCTACGACGGCGAGGCGTGGGTCACCGTCCGCGGCCAGGCGCAGATCGTCAAACGCGGACGCCGCCTGCGTCTGGATCGCGTCGCGGTGGCCGAGAAGTTCGACACCAAGACCGGCGACGACTTCTTCCTGTGGGCGTCCCAGAGAGCCGGCTACCTGGCCGCGGCGAACGCTTCCGCCGCGGCGTCGGCGCAGGCGAACGGCTTCTCGGGCACCAACATCTGGATTTGGGAACCGCTCTACGACACCTACACTTTCCTGCCGGCGTCGGGGTTCTACAACAGCTTTTGGGGATGCCGGTTCTATCCGCCATACGCAGGCACCAGGCCACCATGGAAACCCGTCCGTCCGCCCAACGGCCCGATTCACTTCAAGCCGAGACCGCCGGGTCACCCGGGCAATGGCGGCGGACAGATGTCCTGGCGCGCGGCGAGTCGAGCGGAAGCGACCGGCACCGCCGGGAGCAGCCGGTCCAGTGTGGGCGGCAGTTCCGGCGGCGCCGGGCGTGCGAGTGGATCGACCTTTTCCGGCGGCAGTGGCCGCGCCAGCGGCGGTAATGCCGGCGGCAGTGCACGCAGCGGTGGTGGTGGCCACAGCGGTGGG
Organism: Bryobacterales bacterium; assembly: GCA_963841635.1. Classification (GTDB taxonomy): domain Bacteria; phylum Acidobacteriota; class Terriglobia; order Bryobacterales; family Bryobacteraceae; genus DASWZN01. Next base: position 1,886,595 of record CAWJDO010000002.1, on the reverse strand, counting down.
GGTCTTCGTGGTTCCTCCGGCGGCGGTGGTGGCGGCAGTGGCTCCGGAGGCGGCCACAGCAGCGGCGGCGGCTATTCCGGCGGTGGCGGCGGACACAGCGGTGGTGGAGGCGGTGGTTACTCGGGCGGCGGTGGCGGCGGTGGCCACAGCGGTGGAGGTGGCGGTGGTTCCTCCAGCGCCGGTGGTGGCGGCAGTGGCAGCGGCGGTGGAAACGCCGGCAGCGGTCGCAGCCGCTGAGTTTCAGCCGCGCCAGCGGCCGGCCAGCGGGGCCAGCGGGTCGGCAATCGACTGGAATCGGATCAGCCGAACGGTGTCCTGATCGCGGATCGAGGCCAGCGGCATCACGCCGTTCTCGAGGAGCGCTTCGGCGCCCTCCTCGGTCATAAGCACCTCCGCGCAGGGCTTGGCCCGGGACTCCCCGTCCGCTTTGTAGACGTGCAGGGGCAGGCCGTCAATCTCGCGGGCGATGCCCGGCCGCATGTCCCAGCCCGCCCGCTGGAAAGCTTCACCCAGCAGATACACGCAGGCAAAGACGGGGTTGCCCCAGAGATAAGACTCGTGCTCCGGCACGGAAGTGAATTCCTCGAAGTCGAACAACTCGACCGGCGCGGTCTCCTTCCCATAGGGCAGGCGCAGGAGGAACCGCGGCAGCGCCAGACCGATCCAGGGCGCCTGCGGCAGCTTGCGGATCTGGCGAAAGGCGCCGGCTCCGATATTCTCGAGCATCTGCGGGCTGGTGGCGGCGAGGAATGGCGCGCCGGCCTCGCGCGCGACGGCGCCCAGCCGCGCCAGCAACTTCAGATCGGCGGCGCTCTGGCCGAAAGAGTAGCTGCCCGCCAGGACTGCCCAGGGCTGTCCGCCGAGGGCGCCGACGCTCTCTTCCACCACCATGCGCCACAGCTCGCTGCGGCGCAGGTCGTCGCGCGCCGTCTCCATCTCCGCGGCCAGTTCGGCCTTCGACACGTCCAGAAGATATAGCCTCAACTCCGGACTGGTTTCGAGACGACGAACCAGAAAGAACAGCGCCCGCCACGCGGCCTCGAGTTCCTGGAAGGCGGGCTGGTGAAGCAACGCCCGCATAGCCTCGCTGGTGGCGGCGTCGACCTTGGCGATCAGCTCGGTCTGGCGCGGGTCGATGCCCGGCACCAGATGGGGCGCCACCAGATCATGCAGCATGGCGCTCCAGTCGTCGAGAGCGCGCGCCGTTCCGGTGGCGACGCCGTCGTTCTCGTCGAGCAGATCGTCCAGCGTGATCTTGGCCGGGGCGGCCGGTGGAGCCGGGGCCTCGGCGGGCTTGAGCGCTGCGGCAGCCGCGGCGAAGGTCTCGCTGTCGCTCAGCTTCTCGCGCAATCCACGCAACGCCTGGAACACATCGACCCGCTCGAAGAGCCGGTCCGGATGGAAGTCGTCGAGCTCTTTGAAGCGGACGGCCAGAGCGGGAGACGGGCTGCCCGCCAGCGGGAAAAGCAGCTCCGGCCGCAGCTTCTCGAACACGGCATCGAAACTATCGCGATCAATCCGGACAGGGCGCCGGCTTCCGGGCCTGGTTTCCATCACGCCGCGATTGGCGCGTCCGCTGAAATCCGCCAGGATGAGGACGCGAAAAGGGGTCTCTGGCTCCACGGGCTCGCCGAGCGTCTTCGCGCCCGGGCTCACGGCCAGCTCCACGTCTGCGAAGGAGGAAGGTTTGGACATGCTGACTCCGCGCTTCGCTGATTATATGCCGCTTCTGGCGCGGAAGCCAGGAAGAATTCGCGCCCCCTCAGCTCCTTCTCGAAGACCCGGCGCGGGTGGCGCGGATTACTTCGACCGACGCGGCATTAGCTTGGGCGGCGGCTGCGACGGGCATGGCCGTATCGACCAACTCCGCCATAGCGTAGGCCGGCATGCCTTCGGCCTCCTTCAGAAACGTGACGCGGCCTGCCTGGGCATCGAAGTCCACGCGGATCCAGTCTCCGCCCCGCACCTGCTCGGTCGCGATCAGGTTCGACATGGGCTGCACCAGGTGCCGCTCGATGGAGCGTTTCAGGTGGCGCGCGCCGTACTTCATGTCCGTACCTTCCGCTAGCAGGAACTCGCGGGCGTTCAAAGAAACCGTGAAGATGAACGGACTGGTGCCGGCGGACTGCATGACGCGCTGTTGTACCATGCGCAGCTCGATATCGAGGATCTTCCGCAGCTCGGCCTCGCCCAGCGGCTTGAAGACCACGATCTTGTCGAGGCGGTTGATGAACTCCGGGGTGAACTTGCGGCGCGCGGCCTCGACGCCTGCTTGCGAGATCTTGCCGGTCAGCTTCTCGTCCAGCGTGACGACTTTGGGATTGGCGGGGCCGACCTGAAAGCCCAGCTTCGGGCTCAGGATGTTGCTCATCTCGCCCGCTCCGAGATTGCTGGTCATGAAGATCATGGCGCGGCTGAAATCCACGCGCCGGTTGTCGCCCAGCGTCAGAGTCGCCTTGTCGAGGATGCCGAGCAACAGGTTCCACAGGGCATCGCTGGCCTTCTCGATCTCGTCGAAGAGCACGAAGCTGACCTTGACGCGTTCGGTGAAGTACTGATTGAGCACTTCCTGGCTGAGCAGCGGGTGCGTCTCGCGGTGGCCCAAATAGCCGGGAGGCGAACCGATCAGCTTGGCGATCTCGTGACTGTGCTGGAATTCGGCGCAGTCGATTTTGATCACGGCGCGGGGGTTGCCCACCAGCGCTTCGGCGGTCGCTTCGACGGTGCGGGTCTTGCCCGAGCCGGTGGGGCCGAGGAACAGGAAGTTCCCGATAGGCCGTCCCGGAGCGGTCATCCCGGTGAGGTGCATCTGGAAAATGTTGACAATCTGCCCGATCGCTTCGTCCTGGCCGACGATGTGTCTCTTAAGGTTGGCTTCCAGCGATTCGGCGTCTTTCCCAGTTCTGGTGGGATCCAGCGGTACGTTCAATCGAACCATATTGTCCCCTCGCCCTTTCTCCCCTTCTGGCCTTCTTCAATGCAACTGTAATGCCAACTAGGACTCCGCTGGTCACCGGAACGAATCGCACATATTATGAGCAACTTCGCTCCCCCGAGAGAGCTCAGTGCTCCGCTGGCGTCACGTCGCTTTCACCCGAGAGTTCTACCTTTCGGTAGACCTCAGCCCCTGAAACGGTAGGCTACGTGGCCAGTTTGTTGGGTTATACATCTTAGATGCCGCGAGGGGACGGCGGGATGCGCGGCATGAGTCCTCGGCGCCGAGACGAGTATAGTGGGAAGCGAGCTAGGGCGCATGCGGATACTGGCTGGCGTTCTTTTCTTTCTCGGCATCGTGGTGCTCTACTTTGGCTTGGGGATGTTCCTGCTGCTCGAACCTCATCAGGCGGACCAACGGGCCACACTGCTGCTCGACAGCGGATTGGTCTTGGCCGGTGAGCTCTTGCTTTGCGCCAGCGGCTGGTCTTGGTTTAGGGCGAAGCAGGCGGACCTCCTCCTCTTCGAGCCCGAAAAGGCGCTGTCGCAGCCCCGCAGTCAAATCAGGCAGAGCATGGCAGTACACATCCTGATGTTCGCTCTAGCGGGGTCCGGGCTTATGTTTATTGTGGTCGTAGGTATTCTCAACAGGGCGTATTGATCTACCCCGCGCCCCACACCTCCATGGCGCAGTGTTCGCAGTCGAACCTTAGTTCGAGGCGGCGGCCTTCGTCATCGATCAAGGTTAGAGGCTCGGCGATGCCGGCGCCGCAGAGGCCTAGCTGCTCGCGGATGCAGTAGCGGGTGGTCATGAGGCGGCGGCCGGTGAGGTCGAGGCCGGATTCGGCGGCGGGCTCGATGCGCTCGACTCCGTGGCGGCGGTAGAAGGCCTCGGCTTTCGCGTTGAGCACGTTTCCTAGGTAAGAAAGGTCGCGGGTGGGATAGGGCGTTTCGTTCGGGACGATGCGGCCTTCGTGGCGTGGGCGGTTCGTCTCCCGCGCAGCGCTCAGGCGGGTGAGAACCTCGCGACGCAGGGCGTTCAGGGCGGAGACGGGCACGAAAGGGACGGGGTCGAGCTCTATTTCGACGGCCGTGCAGGCGAATTCGGTGTCGCCGCTCTTGGCGAGCTGGCGGCGGAGGGTTGCTAGCGCGGCTTCGGGCTTGTCGGCTGCGGGCGCGGGGCCGAGCGGGGCTTCGGCGCGGTTTCCGTTTTCGTCCACGGCGGCCAGGCCCGACGGGTCGAGGGTCATTGTGACCGCGATCCGCCGCTCGGGACGCGCGCTGGCTACCTGGCTCAGGAATGCATGGTCGTGATTGCGGTGAATAGCGGTGCCGGGTTCGATGCCTTCGATCGTCTGCGGGAACACAGCGCGGCCGCGCACCGCGTTGACCACCGTTCCGCGCAGGTGGCCGTCGCTTCCGAAGAAAGCCAGACCGTCGCCGGGGTGGAGTTCGATCTGGCCGTCGATGGTGAAGGAATCAGGAGCGACTTCCATCACGCGTCCGATCTTCTCGCCGGTCATCTTCGGCGTTGCCGGCGAGCCGACGGACTGGCCGCGGCCGTCTAAGAAATAGGTAGTGAAGCCGCGGTTGAAGGTCTTGGCGAGGTCGGGTTCGAAGCCGGGGAAACTGGTCCCGGAGGAGCTTCGCTCGAAGCCGGTGGCGGCACGCATGGCTTCGTCCAGGCGTGCGCGGTAGAACGCCACCACGTTCGCCACATAGGTGCGGTCCTTCAGTCGTCCCTCGATCTTGAAGGAGGTGACGCCGGCGGCGAGGAGGTCGGGGAGGCGGTCGGAGAGGTTGAGATCGTGCAGCGAGAGGAGGTGCTGGTCGCTCGCGAGAGTGCGGCCCTCGGCATCCACCAGCGTGTAGGGGCGGCGGCATGGCTGCGCGCACTGGCCGCGGTTACCGCTGCGTCCACCGAGCGCATAGCTGAGCAGGCACTGGCCGCTGAAGCAGACGCAGAGCGCGCCGTGGACGAAGCATTCGAGCTCGATGGCGGGTGCGGCGGCGCGGATGGCCCGGATTTCGTCGAGGGTCAGTTCGCGCGCCAGGATCGCGCGCCGGAAGCCGGCGTGTTCGAGGAAAGCCACGCACTCCGGCGTGTGGTTGTGCATCTGGGTGCTGGCGATCAGGGGCGTCGGAGGCAGGTCGCACTCCAGCAGACCGGTGTCCTGAATGATGAGGCCATCAACGCCGATCTGGTGAAGCTGCCAGGCGAGGCGGCAGGCGGGCGCCAGTTCGTCATCGAGGAGCAGAGTGTTGAGGGTGACGTAGACGCGCGCCCAGAATTTGTGGGCATGGCGGACCAGCGCGGCGATGTCTTCCGGGGTGTTGCCCGCCGCCGCGCGGGCGCCGAAGCGGGGCGCGCCGATATAGACGGCGTCGGCGCCGCAATCGATGGCCGCGATGCCGCAGTCGAGGTCGCGGGCGGGGGCGAGGAGTTCAACGGGGGTCATTGCGGCTCCAGTCCAAGAGGCCTCGCACGATCAGGTCTGGGAGAATGCGGTTGGCCAGGCTGGGGGCGAGTTGGGCCCGGTCGTCGGCCTCGCCGAACCAGACAAGCTCGCCGATCTCGGCGCTTGCGACCGGCGTTCCCACCAGCTCGCCCTGGTAGAGCTCGATGCGCACGGTCTTGGTGGGATCGCTGGCGGCGCGGTCGGTGTATGTGCCGGCGTGCTGGAGGCCGGTCGCGGTGACGTCCCCCAGTTCCTCGTGTAGCTCGCGCTGGAGGCAGTCGATGGCGGTCTCGCCGGGCTCGAACTTGCCGCCGGGCAGGATGAGGAGCGGGGATCCGCGCTTCTTGCGGCAGAGGAGGATGCGCGAGTTGCGGAGGAGCAGGAGGCCGGCTTTTTCGATATCCGCCATGGGGGGCCAGGACTTCAGGGTATAACGGGAGGCTCGTCGCTCGTCGCCCGTCGCTCGTTGCAAGAGCAAGAGCGGCCCGTTGCTCGTTGCTCGTTGCCCGTTGCAAAGCGGGCCGTTGCTGGACGCTCGTTGCTCGTTACAAAGGCGGCTCGTCGCCCGTCGCAAAAGCGGGCCGTTGCTCGTTGCTCGTTGCCCGTTGCAAAGGGTGGGGGCAGTCGCTCGTCGCCCGTCGCTCGTCGCAAAAAGCTCGAAGCGGGCCGTCCAGGGGGCCGGCCGCGGACGAGGGCGTCCGCCCCACGGAGGTACAGGCTATAATCCGAACCATGCGGAGCGCGGTGTTGGTTCTCGTGGTGGCTTGCATCATTCCTCTGACGGGATGCCTCACTCTTTCGGTGTACCCGTTGTACACGGCCAAGGACGTGGTGACCGATCTTGCGATCGAAGGCAAATGGATGGACACGGCGCACCAGGAGACGTGGGAGATTCGAAAAGGCGGCGACGTGTACATCGCCAACAACCCGGGCGACGACGAAGACGAGCCGGTGGAGATGCGGCTGGTGCGGCTGGGAGAGCGGCATTTCCTGGACGTCACCGCGAACGACACGCTGTCGCTGGCGGTGCAGGGGCACCTGTTCGCCAAGGTCTGGATGGTGGGCGACGACCTTCATATTCAGACCATGGACTCGACCTGGCTGGAGAAGAAGGTTCGGGATTCCGGCGTCGCTTTTGTGGAGCTGCCGGATAAAGACGTGCTGCTGACCGCGCCGACTGCCGAGTTGCAGAAGCTTGTTCTGAAGTACGCCGACGATAGGGACGCTTTCGGCGAAGCAGTGGCGTTGCACCGGATGCGGCGGTGACGGAGGCCTCGCAGGGGTGTAGAACGCGACGAAAAGTGACGAACGAAGTGTCCATTTGCGGGATTGGGACCGTGTTGTACTTTTTGTGCTTCATTTAAAGACGTGCTGCGGGTCGCAAACGCAGGCGAGGCGGTAAAGCAGTTCTTTTGCACCGGATTCGACGATAATGGAAGGCGGCCTGCGGTCTCGGTCGGGTGCCGAAAACGGCGAAAAGTGACGACGAAGATGTCCGGTTTCGGGATTGGGACGGTGTTGCACTTTTCTATTCTCCGGTTTTTCGCTCGACGGGCGGCGATGTGAGGGAAAGTTCTCGGGCTGCCGCGATGAGGTTCGATGATGGCGGGTGGCGGCACCTGGCACGAGGATAATGCGGTGTGGGCGGGGCAGGGACGGGCTGGGGGCTGCAAGTGATTGAAGCGAGGGCGGATGGTTTTTGTGGGATTGGTGTGATCGGGATTTTCGCGAGTGACAACGGCCGAGCGCCGAAGGTGGCGTCGTGCGGCTTCAGCGTCGGTCAGGTCACTGAGAAAAAACAATGGACCATGTCGCGTCAGAGGTAGTCGCAGGCACGGTTTCGGCGGCCGCATGCGGGATCTTGCTGCCGATCGCCTACCCCTGGTCCACCTACTACGGCAATTTCTACTTCGGTTGGCCCATCACGTTCGGGTCGTATCTGGTGGTTGCGGTGTCCGAGGGTCTGATCGTGGGCCTGAGCTACGGCGGGTTGTCGCGATGGGCACACCTCCCACGGGCATTGTTGGGCGCCCTTTGTGGTGGGGCACTTTTAGCCGCCTCGGTGGTGTTCGCAATCCTCTTGGGCCCGGTAGGCCTCAATGTCCCAGGTACCCTAGTTCGAGGAATCTTTTTCGCGGAGTGGAAGTTCGTCACATTTGTGGGTCACGTGGCTCTGCCCGGATCGATCGTGTCGGCCGTCCTATGTGGCCTTCTGCCGCGGCGGGGGTAGAAGCAGCCGACCTTGAGACCCGCGCACTAGTGACGGAGGATGGGATGAAACTGAACTTTCTGATCGCCTGGTCGATGTTCCTCGTGATCGCGACCGCACAGAGCTCCGATAGCCGCGAGGAATTTGCGTTCGTAAGACATCAAATGCAGTCCTCACGTTCGTTCGTGCCTAGGGATGGCTATGTTCCGGATGCGGACACAGCCATGGCTGTAGCATATGCTGTCGCCGTTCCGATTTATGGGAAGACAGCCGTTGATGCAGAGAGACCGTTTCGAGCTGATTTGGAGGATGGGAAATGGCTCGTCCTTGGAAGGTCGCAACGAGCGACATCCGGAGGAACGCTAGTCGTGCAAATGGAACAAGCTACTGGAAAGATCTTGTACCTGAATCACTCGATGTAAGGGCAAGAGGCCGGATCTGTTCATTTCCGCCGCCTTCCCTCCGGTGCCTGGTGAAGCCTGGTTCCCGGCACTGTGACAAAGGGCAATGGAGCCGGCATCCATTGCCCTTTGCTGCGTGAGGATAGACTCCCCGTTCCGTTCCCTGGTTAGCGAATCATCCGGCGACGGAGGGTTCCAGCGAGCGCAGCCAGGCCGCTTGCCAGCAGCAGCAGGCTGGAAGGCTCGGGCGCGACCTGAACGTCAAAGTTCGCCAAGCCCACCTCGTCGTTGTCGCCGGGGCCGGCTCCGCCGGTGATTTGAAAAGACCCCGAGTAAAGGGCCACCGGAGCACCGGCGGGAATATCCACGTCGAAGAGCACGCCCGTGTAGGACTCCCCTGCGCCCAGAATCAAAGGATAACCAGAGAGGTAGGGGCCGTCATCCACTGTCAAAGGTGAACCGACTAACGCGAAGTCGCCGTTAAGGTACACCACCTCGCTGGAATCGTTGGTCACCTTGGCATCGAATGAGAGGATGTCCCCAGGCAGGCCCGTTTGGTCAGGCGCAAAAAGGGTGATCGAAAGTGGATCGGCTTGGGCTGCGGTGACCCCCAGCAGGAAACCCGCGAGGATCAACGGCAGTATCATCAAACTGCTCGTGCTCTTCATCTTGTTCTCCATGACTTTTTTGCGATTGAACATCGAGATTCATCCGCAGCTACGGCAGAGTCACCGCCCGGACACTTCCCGTGAATGTGCCGCCGGTGTACGTCCCGGTGTATTTTTCAGCCACCGCGGCACCGTCCGCGCCGACGCTCCCCGGGAAGTGCACCGTGAAGGTGCCGGATGCGCCTGCAGCGATTGTGCCCAGGTTCTGCGGCAACGGCGTTCCCGAAGCCGAGCCCAGCGTGGCGGTAGCCAGAGTCACGTTGGCCGCCGGGCCGCTTCCCGTATTCCTGATGGTGATGGTCACCGTATAGCCCGCGCTGGCCGATCCGCTCACCGTGCCCGAGGCCGTGAGCGATGCTGCCGGCGCCTGAACCACAGTGATCGATCCGTTGACATAGGTGAACGTATAGTTGGCCGCCGTCAGCGCCTTCACGGAGAAGGTGATCGGATAGGTTCCGGCGGACGATGAACTGCTCGCTGTCGTTGTTTCCGTGGCGATACCACTGACGACCGACGAGGTGTCCGTACCGGCAAACCCGGTGATGCCGTAGGTCAAAGCCGGAACCGCAGCTCCCATCGTCATGCTGGTGTTGTTGGCGGTTACCGTCAAGGGCACCCGGGCAATCGTCAGCGTGTTACTGGCTGTGCCGCCGCTCCTGTAGCTGCTGTTGGTGCTGGTGAAAGTGCCCGTCTCGGGGTAACTGTTCGCCGCCGTCTGGCTGCCGGGATTGAGGCTCCACGTGCCGCCGACTGTAACGCCGCCAATGCCGGTCGCCGTACCGGTGCAGGTGTGCGGGTTGCTGTCATAGGGGCCGTTGTAGCAGGAGATCGAGAGCGTGGGCGCGATCGCGGTGATCGTCAGCGTGTTGCTGGCCGTTCCGCCGCTGGTGTAATTTCCATTGGTGCTGGTGAAGGTGCCCGTCTCGGGGTAACTGTTCGCGGCGGTCTCGCTGCCGGGATTGAGGCTCCACGTGCCGCCGACTGTAACGCCGCCAATGCCGGTCGCCGTGCCGGTGCAGGTGTGCTGGTTGCCGTCATAGGGGCCGCTGTAGCAGGAGATGGACAGCGTGGGCGCAATCGCGGTGATGGTCAGCGTGTTGCTGGCCGTTCCGCCGCTGGTGTAATTTCCGTTGGTGCTGGTGAAGGTGCCCTTCTCGGGGTAACTGTTCGCGGCGGTCTCGCTGCCGGGATTGAGGCTCCACGTGCCGCCGACTGTGACGCCGCCAATGCCGGTGGCAGTGCCGGTGCAGGTGTGCGGGTTGCCGTCATAGGGGCCGCTGTAGCAGGAGATGGACAGCGTGGGCGCAATCGCGGTGATGGTCAGCGTGTTGGCGGCGGTGCCGCCGCTGGTGTAACTGCTATTGGTGCTGGTGAAGGTGCCCGTTTCCGGGTAACTGTTCGCCGCGGTCTCGCTGCCGGGATTGAAGCTCCATGTGCCGTCGACTGTAACGCCGCCAATGCCGGTCGCTGTGCCGGTGCAGGTGTGCGGGTTGCTGTCATAAGGGCCGTTGTAGCAGGAGATCGAGAGCGTGGGCGCGATCGCCGAATTGGTCAGCGAGAAACTCGCCGGCGTGGCAACGCCGGTGACGGCCGCCGTGACGGTGTAAGTCCCGGCGGTTCCATTTGCCGTGGCCGTCACGCTTGTCTGCCCGTTGACGTCCGTCGCTGCCGGCGTTGTGAGCATCGCGCTTGCACCGCTGGCGGGCGGAGTGAAGGTCACCGTGGCTCCCGAAACCGGATTCGCATAGGTGTCTTGCACCGTTACTGTCAGCGCGGTTGCGTACGCCGCGCCGATTGCCGCACTTTGGCCCGAGCCGCCGGCGACGATAATGGAATGCGCCGATGCGGCCGTGACCGTCTCGGTTGCCGTCAGGTCGCTCGCGCCGTCCATCGACACCGTGTAGGTGTAAGTGCCCGCGGCGGTCAGTGCCGCAGAGGCGTTGAACGTTGCCACGCCATCAACTGGGTGGGGTGCGCTGGGATTGTAGTTCCTCGAGTAGCCGTTGGGGCCGGTCACCCTCAGCGTGATAGCGTCCCTGGCGGTTGTCACAACGTCGCCGCTGCCGTCTTGCACCTGCACAGTCACCGTGCCGGCACGGCCCCCCGCGGTCAGGGGGTCTGGCGGAGCCGTGCCGAATACCAGCACCGGGGCTCCCACGTCGAAGCTGCTGCTGCCAGACGAGACCGATGGCACAGGGGTCACGGAACTGTTGAGCGTCAGGATTGCGGCCAGGGAATCGCCGGTGCCCGCATGGCCCACTGTCAGGTTGGGATAAGTAGCCACTCCAGCAAGTGGATCGGTAATCACATCGACCGTTTGCGCCGAGCGGCCGCCGAGCGGGCCGGTTCCCGACAGCGTCAGCGAGATGGCAATCGGGTCCCGGCCATCGGCAAAGGCGTTTCCGCTCTCAAAGAGCGTCACCGCCGGGCTCGGGTCAAAGAAGGGCTGGTTGACTACCTCCGGTGTGGCGGGTTGGGCGCTGTTCGCGGCCGTGAAGCTCACGGAGTAGTCGGTTTGTACCGAACCTGCGTCCACGCAGGCCGGCGTCGAGGTGTAGTTGGTGTAGTAGTTGTTGGTGTTTGGCAAGCCCCGCTGGTCGGTGGTGAAGTCGCTGGGAATGTTGGCTACCAGACCTGCGCAGATGGCCGGACTCGGGGGCAGCGGAAGCATGGTCTCGGTCAAACCGCTGTAAAAGCTCAGTGGCGCCAGGTGGATGGCCGGGGAGGGGGCTGTGGCCGACTGGGTGTTGAATTCGCCCACCACATTGCCACCTTTGTTGCCGTTATCGCTGCTGACGCTGGAGTATGTGTAGACGCCGGAGCCGTCGTCAAGGTCGTCGTACAGGCTGACAGTTGAAGACGTGCCGATCCAGTTGCCGGAGACGATACTGTTACTCAGTAGGGCTACTTCGACCCAGTAGTTGGCGTAGATGCCCGCTCCGCTGCCGCTGGTGCCGTTGATGTAGTTGCCCGAGACAGTACTGTTATACAACTCGACCTCGGAGCCGCTCGGGTGGCCGCTGTAGATGCCGGCTCCCAATCCGCCGCTGGAGATTGTGTTGCCGCTGACGGTGGTGTAGTAAAGGTGAGCCTCCGAGCCCTGCCCGACGTAGATGCCGCCGCCATTAGTCGCGGTGTTGCCGCTGATGGTGCTGTCTTTGATGGTGATCGTACTGGCGCCGCCCAGGTCGATGCCACCACCATTTGTACCGTTGTTCCCACTGACGATGCAGTGATCCATGAACAAATTCGAGTTATTGAACAGATAGATGCCGCCGGCGTTGCCGCCGGTGATCGTCAACCCGGAGATGTTGATGCCTCCAATCTGGCTGACGGAGATCACACGGTAGTTGTTCGCTCCCGAGACCTTCAGCACCCCTACGCCGGGTCCGACAATGTTCATCTGAACCCCTTCCTGATCGAAGCTCAGGGGGCCTCCGGTGAGCGTATAGGTTCCGGGATTGCTGGTGCTGATCGTCGCCCCGTTGGCCTGCAAGGAAGAGGAAAAGTTCACGGTTGGAGTGAGCGCCGGGGTCGTGTGGTAGGCCGCCGAGCCCGCCGCGATGGCATCGCGCAGGCTGCACGATGCATCCTTCGTGGCCCCCGTCAGCGCCTGGTTGGTGCAGTGGGACGCGATTCCGGTGGCGTCGTCGGTCAGCGTGGTCACGGTGAACACCGGCGCAGGCGCCTGCTTGATGGTGAAGGGATAGGTTACGCTGGCGGCGTTAAAACACTCAGTGGCCTTTGCAGACGCCACTATCTTGCAGGTGCCGGTGCCAAGCAGAGTAACGACCGCGTCCATGTCGCCCGACTCAAAAAACACCGAATCAACGGTGCAAATACCTGGAGTGTTGGACACGTACTTGACGAGAGCCCCCGCGATGCCCGTAAAAGTTCCTGCAAACTCGGGCGGTTGGTAGACTCGTCCATAGTTGTAGCCTGAGAGGGTAAACGACTGCGTGGTTGGGTAGTAGTATACGCCGCCGTTCGGGGTAACGCGGATGATTTGGTCTTCCACGTCTCCGTTGGGGCCCGGGCAACTAATTATAGGTACTCGGCATTCTCCCGGCGCGGCGAAGAGGCAAAGCAGAACGAGGCCGGCAAGCGCGGCGAGAACCGTTCGCCGTCGCGGCGTTCGCGAGGTGCACTCATGCCAAAGCGAGGTCATGGCCGGGCGGAGCGTCTTCATCTGGCGCAACAGGCCGGAGAGAAATGTGCGAACTGGGGTGGAACAAGCCGACGGAGTCGACTGCCTCTTGAGATTGTTCACGAAGTGCCTCTCTGACTGGCCTCCTGGGACCATGCCCGGGGCCGGCTTAGGTAAGTGCACGCGCGCCAGACAAACTCCTGCCACGCAGAAACGGCAAGGGAACCAGGCCCTCTACCCGGGAGCATTTGAACTAGGACCTCCATCTTGGTCCGGGCCCGGTTCCCGATTATACATCCCAACCAGTCATAGAGGACCCGTTTGTCGCATTTTTTCTACCGAATGACTCCACCGGTTCAAGCGACAATCGAATCTGGCCCAGTTAGTCAGGCACTCCGGAGTTCGACCTTGCGATCCCGAATGAACGTACCGGTACGATCTGAACCCAAATGCGTCTCGCGGAGTTACGGCACGACCCGCTCGACAGCCGGTGCGCGGTTGTTGAAGTGCGGGACCTGCGCCAGCCGCGATCGATCACAAAGACGCAGTAAGGCAGGCGGAACGTGAGGGCCGGGACGTTATGAATCGGACGGGCAGGACCTGCTCGATCACGACGGCTGTGGCCTACGACGGGCCGGGGCGCAAATCCAAGGCGGCCCGCTCTCAGTGTCCTCCGAGCTGCCACCACAGGAACGACAGGGTGTCCGCGCGCTCGTCGATCTGCGCCGTGAGGGCCTGGCCGTGCGAATGGCCGGCGTGCGTATCGTAGCGCAGCAGGACCGGCAGACCAGACGCCGACGATGCCTGCACCAGTGCCGTCATTTTGCGCGCGTGGAGAGGCGCCACACGGGTGTCGGAATCGCCGGTCACAAACAGGACCGCCGGATATTTGACGCCCTGCTTCACGTGCTGGTAGGGCGAGTAGGCGTAGAGCCACTTGAACTGATCAGGATCGCTGGCGGAGCCGTATTCGGGCACCCACCATTTGGCCACCAGGAACTGGTCGTAGCGCAGCATGTCGAGCAGCGGATAGGTGCAGACCACCGCGCGGAACAGGCCGGGCTGTTGGGTCATGGCCGCGCCCACCAGCAGGCCGCCGTTCGAGCCGCCATAGATGCCGAGCCGGGCCGGGCTGGTGTAGCCGCTCTGCACGAGCCACTCGGCCGCGGCGATGAAATCGTCGAAGACGTTCTGCTTGTTGGCGCGCATGCCGGCGAGGTGCCACTTCTCGCCGAACTCGCCTCCGCCGCGCAGCGACGGCACCGCGAACACGCCTCCGCGCTCCGCCCACAGGACCGCCTGCGCGCTATAAGCGGGCGTCATGCTGACGGTGAAACCGCCGTAGCCGGTGAGGAACACGGGGTTGGAGCCGTCGAGCTTGAGGCCTTTCCGGTAGAGCAGAAACATGGGCACCTTGGTGCCGTCTTTCGAGGCGTACCAGACCTGCTTGAGCTCGGGCCGGCGGGCGTCGAGCGGCACTTCAGGCTCGGCCCAGGCCGCAATCGTTCCGGCGACAGGATCGTAGCGCCAGACCGAGGGCGGCGCGTGGAACGACTCGAAGCGGAAGAACGCTTCCTTCCCGGCCCACTGTCCGGAGAGGCCGCCCGTAGTCCCGATCGGCGCCGGCAGCGGGAGGTGGCCCAGGCGTTTGCCGTCCGGGCTGAAGATGTGCGTCAGCGACGATACATTGTGGACGTAGGTGACAAAGACCTTGCCGGCCGCCAGGCTGAAATTCGCGATGGCATCGGGACCGGCGGGCACGATGTCCTTCCATCGCTCCGGCGCGGGGATCTTCAAATCGATGGCGAGGATGCGGCCGTTGGGCGCTTTCCAGTTGGTCTGGACGAACAAGGTACCGCCGGCGACTTGTCCGAAGAAGCGGGCCGGAATGCCCTTGATCACCGGCCGGATGGGCCCACCCGCGGCCAGATCCTGAACGTGAATTTCGCACTCGTCGCCGGAGCTTCCGTGGACGACGGAGATGACCAGGTAGCGGCCGTCCTCGGAAACCGAGGGGCCGACGAAGTACTCGGGGCCGTAGCCCTGGCCGAAGATCTGGCTGTCCTTGGCGGGGTCCGCACCGATGGGGTGGTAGAAGACGCGGTCGCTGTCGGTGTGACGGCCGTAGAAGAAGCCCTTGCGATCGGGCCGCAGCGCCACGGAGTAGCGGCCGCGCGGTAGCTTGTCGGCGAGTTCCTTGCCGGAATCGACATCGAGCAGCGTGACGGCGACTTCGTCCTGGCCGCCCTGGCGCTGGCCGTAGGCGACCAGCTTGCCGTCCGGGGTCACGTCCATGAGCTCGAGTGCGGTGTTGCGGTCGGCGGGCGCGACGAGAACGCGGTCTTTGCCGGCCTCGCGGACGTAGAGCGTGGCCTGGTCCTGGTCGGCCGCGCGCCGCAGGAAGAACGCGCGGCCGCCCGCCGGGACTGGGGTCTGCGTGTCGTCGAAGCGCATCAGTTCGCTGAGGCGTTTTCGGATTGCCTCGCGGTCTGGAATCTTGTCGAGCAGGGAGCGGGCGTAGGTGTTCTGCTTCTCGATCCAGGCGCGCGTGCGGGGGCTGTTCTGATCCTCGAGCCAGCGGTAAGGATCGGTGATCTTGACGCCGTGAATCACGTCGGTGACGTTGTCGGCGTGCGTCGTGGGCGGCGTCTGGGCCGCGAGAGACAGTGCCGCGCACAGCAGGAAACAGGCTCGCATCGAGTCCTCCACTAGTTGCGATCTTCGCATATGGGTATAGGAGACTGGAGACCGCTTGCCGACGCGCGCGGTTCGGTGCTGGGGCGGCGTTTTCGCAGATGCGGACAGCGCCGGACGAGGGCGGGTCTGGAGACCCGCTGCAGGACTGGAGTCCTGCCCCACTTTGGTATGCTCGGGGTTTCATGAGGAAACTAGAGTTTGCTGCAGTCGCCCTGGCGGTGTGCGCACCTTTTGTGGCCGCCGCGCAGGAAGAAAGGGTCGATCTTTCGGTGGTCAACCGCATTCGGGCCGAGGCCTTTGAAAGGTCGAAGGCGATGGACCACCTGTTCTACCTGACGGACGTCTACGGGCCGCGGGTGGCGGATTCGCCGAACTACCTGAGCGCGGCCGGCTGGGCCGTGAAGCAGCTGCAGGAGTGGGGTCTGGCGGACGCCAAACTTGAAAAATGGGGCACGTTCGGGCGGAGCTGGACTTGGACGCGGTTCGCCGCGCACATGATCGAGCCGCAGCAGACCTCGCTGATCGGGGTGCCTCTGGCATGGTCCCCCGGAACCAACGGAGTGGTGAGCGGAGAGGTGGTTCTGGCTCCGATGCGCAACGTCGAAGACGGCGCGAAGTACAAAGGCACGCTGCGGGGCAAGATCGTATTCATCGAAGAACCTCGCGAGTTGAAGCTTCATCTGGAGGCCGATGCCAGGCGCTGGAGCGATTCCGAACTGGCGGCCCGCGCGCTGGCTCCGGAGCCGGGAGAACCTGAGCGGTTTGGGCCCCCAGTGGCCCCGCGGCGTCCCGGCGACCCGCCACCGCTCACCCGCGAGCAACAGCAGGAAGCGCGCAACAAGCTGAACGAGTTTCTCAACCAGGAAGGCGTCCTGGCGGTGGTCACTCCGGGGAATGCGGGCGATGACGGCACGGTGTTCGCGGCCGCGGCCGGCTCGCACGAAACGAAGAATCCGCTGCCGCCCACGAGCATCGCGCTGGCGAGCGAGCACTACAACCGCATCGCGCGGCTGGTGGGGAAGAAGATCCCGGTCAAGATGGAACTGGAAGTCCGGGCGCGCATTCTGGAAGACAATCCGGAGGGCGTGAACGTGGTGGCCGATCTGCCGGGAGGGGCCAAGAAGGACGAAATCGTGATGCTCGGCGCGCACCTGGATTCCTGGCAGGCAGGCACCGGCGCCACCGACAACGCCGCGGGCTGCGCGGTCGTCCTGGAGGCCATTCGCATCCTCAGCGCTTTGAACCTCAAGATGGACCGCACCGTGCGCATCGCGCTTTGGGACGCGGAAGAGGAAGGGCTCATCGGCTCCCGCGAGTACGTGAAGGCGCACTTCGCCGACCGCGAGACCATGCAGCTCGAACCCGAGTATGGCCTGCTCTCGGGCTACTTCAACCTCGATAACGGCACCGGCAAGATTCGCGGCGTCCATCTGCAGGGGAACGACATGATGCGGCCGATCTTCGAGGCCTGGCTGGCGCCGTTCAAGGACCTGGGGGTCACCGCCATCACCATACGCAACACCGGAGGCACGGATCACCTCTCGTTCGACGCCATCGGGCTGCCGGGGTTCCAGTTCGTCCAGGACCCGCTCGACTACATGAGCCGCACGCATCACTCGAACATGGACGTCTACGACCGCGTGCAGAAGGGCGACCTGATGCAGGCGGCGGCCATCATGGCGGCGGTGGTTTACGATGCCGCCACACGGCCCGAAATGCTGCCGCGCAAGCCCATGCCGCAGCCGCGGCCGAAACCCGGGCCCGCGAAGTAAGCTGGGCGTATGGATACGGCCAGCCGGGTGCGATGGTCAGTGCTGGCGCTGCTGGTGGTATCGATATTCATCAACTTCATCGACCGCAGCAATCTGTCGGTGGCCGTGACGGATATCGAGAAGGAACTCTCGCTCGACGACCGGCAGGCGGGCCTGCTGCTGAGCGGCTTCTTCTGGACGTACGCGCTTTTCCAACTCGCCGCGGGATGGCTGGTGGACCGCTACAACGCATATTGGGTCTATGCGGCGGGCTTCCTGCTCTGGTCGATCGCGACCGCGCTCACCGGTTTCGGCGCCAGTTTCGCGGTGCTCTTCGGACTGCGGCTGGTACTGGGCGCCGGAGAATCGGTGGCTTATCCCTCCTATTCGCGCATCATTTCGGACGATTTTCCGGAGCGGCATCGCGGCCTGGCCAATGCGCTGCTCGATGCCGGGTCGAAGGCCGGTCCGGCGCTGGGCACCCTGCTGGGCGGGCTGATCGTCGCGCGGTACGGCTGGAGGCCGCTATTTTTCGGCCTGGGATTCGGCGCGCTGGTGTGGCTCCTCCCATGGACTTTGGAAACCCGGCGAGTCGGTGCCGGGCGGCCGGCCGGGCGGGCGCGGGCCAGCGGGCCGGGGTTCCTCGAGATTGCCTCGAAACGCGACGCCTGGGGCACCTTCCTGGTCCTGTTCGGCGGCAACTACGCCTGGTTCTTCATTCTGACGTGGCTCCCCGCATACCTCGAAAGAGAGCGCGGCTTTTCCAAGGAACAGACGGCGATCTTCGGCTCGCTGCCGTTCTGGGGACTGGCCGCGATGGCGGTCGCGGCGGGATGGGCGTCCGACCGCCTGATCGCCGCCGGCTACGGCGTCTCGCGGGTGCGCAAGGCGTTCGCCGTCGCGGGCCTGCTGACCACGACGCTCATTTTGCCCGCCTCCATGCTTCGAAACCACGGCCCGGCTGTGGCGCTGCTCACGGTGGGGTGCCTTTCTTACGGCCTTTACTCCTCGAACGTCTGGGCGATCACGCAGACGCTGGCGGGCCCCGCGGCTGGAAAATGGACCGGACTGCAGAATTGCGTAGGCAATTTAGCGGGGGTTGCGGCGCCTTATGCCACCGGGTTAATCAAGTACTATTCCGGCCATTTCTTTTGGGCGTTCGCGGCGGCGTGTTTCTGGCTGGTGGTCGCCGCTTATGCATGTTTGTTCATGATTGGAAGAGTCGAACCGGTGCGGTGGCGGGACTAGAAAGCGTTGCCGGCCAGGGTTCTCGACAAAAGGGTTGTTTTCCGCGGCGAATAAGAGTATAAACAGTCCACAATGGCCAGGAAGACCATCCTGGTGGTTGACGACGAGCCGCAGATCCGGTCGCTGATCAAAAGCGTGCTCGCGCGTCAGCACCACCGCATCCTCGAGGCTTCCGACGGCGTCGAGGCCCTTGGCATCGTCGGGCGGCCGAAGGTCAAGATCGACCTGCTTCTGACCGATATCGTCATGCCTGGGATGGACGGCGTTGAGCTTGCCCGGCGAACTGCCTCTCAGTCGCCGAAGGTGCGCATCATCTATATGTCCGGAAAGTGCGAGGCGGACGTCGTCCGGCTGGACATGGACAAGAGGGGTTTCGGCTTCGTCCGCAAGCCCTTCGATATTGACGAACTGGATGTCAAGGTGAGCCAGTCGTTGGCCAAGGCCGCGAGGTCCGCCCCCTGACGGTCGCGGTTCGGTGCTGGGGCGTGACTGGCGGTTGGTCCGCTCCCTGGCGGTCGCGGTTCGGTAGGTCAGTCCTTGGCCAGATCCGTCGAGGCTGCGCTCCGTTCGAGTTGCTTCAAATCCGCGAGTCTCTGTTCGAGTCGGCGGATTTCGCGGCGTAGCGCAGGCAGGCTGGCGGGGGCCGTGGTCCGGGAGGCGACGCGCAGGACGGCCACGCTTTCGTCGTCGTCCGGGGGCGGCGCCGGCTTGGCCGGGGAGTGCTGTTCCTTGGGCTGGCGTCCGTTCAGGGGCTCGCCCTGCCCGTCCTCCCACCAAACCGTGGAATCAACGGCGTACTTGCCGATCAGGTCCATCAGGACATGCACGTTCGACGCCTCGTCCTTGCTGAAGCGGCGCGTCTCGCCGGCGAAAGACATAGTGGCCTCGTCGAGGCTGATCTGGTAGTTTTCGGAGGCGCCCGGACGGTACAGGCTTCCGTCGGTTTTCTCGCCGTTCGAGATCACCCAGGTCAGCTCGTGCTTGATGGAGTTCCAGGTTACCGATTCGAGCCGGCGCGATGGCTCCGCGCTTTCGGGCTCTTCCTGCTGAGTCGGAAGCAAGTTTGGAGCACGCTCCTGGCTCTGCGCGTTCCGCCGTTCCTGTGCGCAACCTATCACTGGCAGCACCAGCAACGCCGCCAGGCTGAGATGGACTGCCGATCGCATAGTTTCCCCCCCGAGTGGTCACCGCCTACAGATATGATTCCGGCAGGCGCCCGGAGGTTGCCAACTTGGTGCAGAAACCTTACGCCCGGTTTACATGACCTTACGGCAGCCTGCCGGCGCCGGGAGTCTTACAGAGTAGGAGGGAAAACATGAGACCCATGAAAACCGTACTGACAGCCGTAGGGGTGGCCGGATTGGCCGCCGGAATGGCATTCGCGCAGGCGCCGCAGGGGGCCGCCGCCGGCCATCCCCGTCGGATGGAGGGCCGCCGTGAGATGCGGCGGAAAATGATGATCGGCTACCTGGGGCTGACGGACCAGCAGCAAACCCAGGCGAAGGCGATCTTTTCAAGCGCGCACGATTCCGCGCAGCCGGTGCGCCAGCAGCTCAAGCAGGTCCGCGCGGATTTGCGGGCGGCGATCCAGGCGGGCCAGCCGGTCAACGAGCTGGCGGCCAACGAGGGCAAGCTTCGCGGCCAGCTGGTCGCGATTCGCGCAAACGCCGCCGAGCAGTTTCGGGGTTTGCTCAATCCCGCGCAGTTGCAAAAGCTGCAGGAGCTTCACAGCAAGCGCAGCTAACCCGACTTTCGCAGTTCAGGCCCGTTTTTCCGGTTCAGCCGGCCCTAAGCCTTTTGCCTGCAATCCGAGAATCTCAAAACCGCTGTGGTGAAGACCTACCCTCTTCCACTTCGGACCTTTTTCTGGCATTCTGCTGCTTCCATGTTCTTGCGCCGCACCAACCGCAGGAAGGACGGCAAGGATCACCGCTACTTTAGCGTGGTGGAAAACCGGCGACTGTCTTCGGGCAAGACGGCGCAACGCACGGTCCTCTACCTGGGTGAAGTGAACGACTCTCAGCAAGCCGCCTGGCGCAAGACCCTCGAGGTCTTCGACGAGCAGCAGCAGCGTTCTCGCAACCTCAGCCTGTTCCCCGACGATCGCGAGATTCCCGAAGATGCCGTCGACAGCCTGCAGGTGAGGCTGAGCGGACTGGAACTGCGGCGGCCGCGCCTGTTCGGCAACTGCTGGCTGGCTTGCGAAATCTGGCGTCAACTGGGACTCGACGAGTTTTGGCAGCGGCGCTTGCCGGACGGCCGCGAGGCCGTGAGATGGGAGAAGGTGCTGGAACTGCTGGTGGTGAACCATCTGCTCGATCCGGCCAGCGAGTGGCGTGTGCATCGGCAGTGGTTTCTTTCCACCGCCATGGACGAGTTACTGAACGTCGACTATGCGGCCGCCGAAAAGGACCGGCTGTATCGTTGTCTGGACCGGGTGCTGGAGCACAAGCAGGATCTGTTCGTGTGGTTGAGACAAAAGTGGGCGGACCTGTTTCAAGCCGACTTCGAAGTGCTGCTCTACGATTTGACGAGCACGTATTTCGAAGGCGCCATGGAAGAGAACCCCAAGGCTAAGCGCGGCTACAGCCGCGACGGCCGGCCGGATTGCTTGCAGGTAGTGGTGGCGCTGGTGGTGACCACCGACGGCTTCCCACTGGCCTACGAAGTGATGGACGGCAACACCACCGACTGCACCACACTGCGAGGGTTCCTCGACAAAATCGAGAAGACCTACGGGAAGGCGAAGCGGATGTGGGTCATGGACCGGGGCATCCCGACCGAGGCGATTCTGGCCGAGATGCGCGACCCGGCGCGCACGGTCTACTACCTGGTGGGAACGTCCAAGAGCAAGATCAAGCAGCACGAGAAGAAGTGGCTGGATTTGCCCTGGCAGAAGGTTCGCGACTCGGTCGAGGTGAAACTGTTCGAGCAGGACGGCGAGCTTTACGTGCTGGCCAAGAGCGAGGGCCGCCAGGCCAAAGAGGTCGCCATGCGGCGCAAGAGGCTGGCGCGGCTGCTGCGAAAACTTCGCGCCATGCGGCGCAGCCTGCCGGCGCGCGATCAGTTGTTGCTGCGGATCGGCGCCGCCAAGACCGAGGCGGGCCGCGCCTTCGGCTTCGTGAAGATCCAACTGCCGGAGTCCCGGCAGCCGGTGACGCGGGAGACCTTTCGATTCCACGTGGACAAGGTCAAGCTCAAAGAGGCGGAGTTGCGCGACGGACACTACTTACTGCGCTCCAACCTGGCCGGCGGCGACCCCACGGTGTTGTGGTCGCGCTACGTGCAACTGACCCAGATCGAATCCGTTTTTCGAAGCCTGAAAAGCGAGCTCGGGATTCGGCCCATCCGGCATCAACTGGAGCATCGCGCCGACGCTCACATCTTGGTCGCCTTCCTGGCCTACTGTCTTCAAGTGACGTTGAAGAACCGGCTCATGATTCACGCGCCGGGGCTGACGCCAGCGGCCGTGATGGGCGCGCTGGCGAACATTCAGATGATCGACGTGTACATTCCCACCGTCGACGGACGCTGGCTGATTCTCCCCCGCTACACGCAGCCGGAGAGAGATGCCCAGTTGGTCCTCGACAAGCTCAAGCTCGAGCTGCCCGCGCAACCACCTCCGCGGATCACCGCGGAACCCGCCCTCCGAGCGGTCGCCGAGGCTGGTCGATAGCCCGGGTTTGTGGTGAAGACCTTTTGATCGCCTGCACTGATTCTTAATGGCTTAGGTGTCGCTCGGGCCCCCAACTGCGAAAGTCGGGCTAACCCCAATACTGTTCACTTAATGATCCTGATCCGCTTGGAAACGTCGACACGGCGCGTGCGTTGGCGCTTCCGCGGGCGTAGCGGATAGTTGCTCATCTTGCGTTTCACCCCGCGAGGGTTGACCCGATTGCGGCTGGATGAGACACGCTCTTGCAGGATCTCGTCCAGGATCGCTTCATGCAGGGTTTTCCTCTGCCGAGGGGGGAACAGCGACATAGCGGGCCATGCGTCGCTGGACCACCCGCACAGAATGCAGGAAGGAGAGCCGGTCGGCATCTTCATCGGCCCGCAGGGCGGCTTCGTGCATCAAGCCGCGGATCGCAAAGTGCGCCATGAGCAGGCCCCAGAACTCCTGCTCCACCAACTCTGGCGTTTTGCTGCGCAGCACGATCTGGGCTCCGCGCAGGTGGGTCTTGAGTTCATCCAAAGCGGTCTCGATTTCCCAGCGCTCATGATAGAGCGCCGCCAGTTCTTTGGCGGGAGCTTGGAGGGGGTCGAGGACGGTAGTAACCAATCGGTAGATCGGTTCGGCCCCCGGGACGTCCTTGAGGCGATAATCGATCACGCGGACTGCGATCCCCCGGCGCTGGTTTCGGCGGTCCGAAGTCGAGCTGTAAAAGCGACTCAGATAGGAGCCGTCGGGCAGGCGCCGGTCGACATCCAGACGAGCATTCTGGCGGACGCGCCACAGCAAATCCGCTCCGGTATGCGCCGCCGTCCGCCAGAGTTTGTAGCCGGGGAAGAAGCGGTCCGCTAGGCACAACATCCCTTTGCTGAGCGCGGGCACGACGTCCTGAGCCAGCGTGATCTCATCGGTAGCGTATTTGCTCATGCGCGCGGCCCACAACACGTGGGTTCCGTTCTCCAGCAGCGCCACGAAGCGAAGTTTGGGGAAAGCGCTGGAGCCGCGACTGGCGCCGGGACGCCCGAAGGCTTTATCGTTGGCGGCGGTATCGGCGGTGTCCAACGTGCTGCCGTCCAAGCTGATCAATCGCCAGTCGCGATACCAGGCGCCCTTGGTCCGCCTCTCCGCGATGGGGACCACGATGGCCTCATATAGCTTCTTCAAAGGTCCCGGCCCCAGGCGGCTTCGGGCTTGCGAGATGCCGGACTTGCCCGCCACCTTCACGGTAGCCGAGGGGTCCAGCAACCATTGCACTCCCTCCAGCAGACAGCGCAGCACCTCGCGATAAGAGGAGCGCATATACAGCGCCAACGCGATTACGTAGTACACCACCACGTGGGCCGGCAAGTCGCGCTCGCGTACGCTGGCGCGATCGGTTTGCCTGAGAGCCTCGCGGACTTTTTCGGCAGGGAAGAACTTCGCGATGACGCCGAGGCTGATGTAGTCGGTAATGCGGCTCCCGGCGGGTAAGGACGCAACGGTACGGGCCATTCCTGGGGCCTCCCGCCCCAAACAGAATAGCATAGAAATGTTTGTTAAGTGAACAGTATTGGTGCTAACCCAAAAAGAACACGATGGGCCACGAATGAACACGAATGGACACGAATAAAACAAGACGCCTTCCTGGTTTTCTTATTCGTGTGCATTCGTGTTCATTCGTGGCCAGAATTTTTTATTCGTAGCGCAGGGCGTCCACTGGATCTAGGCGGGCGGCCTTTACCGCGGGCCAGACCCCGAAGAACAGACCTACCACCACCGACACGCTGAAGCCGGCGACGACCGCCCAGATGGGAACCGCCGAAGGCAGGGAGGGCACCAATACGCCGATGAGCAGCGTCACCAGGATCGCGAAGACGATGCCTACGATGCCGCCCACTCCGGTCAGCGCGGTAGCCTCAGCCAGGAATTGAGTCACGATGTCGGAACGGCGCGCGCCTAGGGCTTTGCGCACACCGATTTCCCGGGTGCGCTCGGTAACGCTCACCAGCATGATGTTCATCACGCCGATGCCCCCGACAAGCAGCCCCAGGGCCGAGATGGCGATCGATACCATCACGATCAGGCCCGTGATCTGGTCGAACTGCTTGACGATCTGGTCGGCGGTGGTCAGCGAGAAATCGTTGGGGGCTTTCGCCGGGGTGTGCCGGATCTTGCGCAGGATTCCCTCAACCTCGTCGTAGGCCTGGTCCCGCAGGCCGGGCCTGGCGCGGGCGGTGATCATGAAGTGGTCGATGCCGGGGTAGCGGAGTTGCGCCGTCCGGAACGGCATGATGATCTGGCTGTCCATGCCGTTCTCGCCGAAGAATCCGCCCTTGGCTTTCTCGAATACGCCCAGCACGACGTACTCCGCGCCATCCAAGGCGAGGGTCTTCCCGACGGCGTGGCCATCCGGGAAAAGCACCTCGGCGATTTTCTGGCCGAGCATCACCACATGGGCCGCGCGGCGGTCCTCTTCGGGCGTAAAGACACGGCCCGCGATGAGGTTCCGCGGCGCGATGGAGAACTGGTTGGCGGTAGCGCCGGCCACTCCGATCTGGTCGCTGTCGATGCCGGGCACCTTGGCAGACAGCGGCTTGCCGTTGATGACATTCGGAATCATCAGGGAGGTACCGACGTCCAGCACCGCCGGGCAGATGCGTTTGATCATCTCGGCATACTCGGGCCGGATGGCCCTGCGCTTGGCCTCCTTGGGAGGGACGAACAGGGCGTTCGGGTCGCCGCTGGTCTTGTACAGGAAAATATTGTCGGGCCCGAACTCCTCGAAGAACTGGACCACGCCTTTGCGCAGTCCGGTGAGCAGTGAGCTGACTGTGACCACGGTGGTGATTCCGATCACGATGCCGAGGATGGTGAGCAGCGAGCGAAAGCGGTGCAGCCAGACCGCCGCCAGGGCCATCCCCACGTTCTCTCCCCAGGTGACGCGCATGGCTATTCGGACCTCAGGGCTTCGACGGGATCGAGGCGCGCCGCGCGGTGCGCCGGGTACCAGCCGGAGACGATGCCTACCACGCTCGACACGAACACCGACAACGCCACGTAGAGGAAGGTCACACGCAGCGTGATGTCGAACAGCACCGACAGCAGCTTGGTGAGCGCGGCGCCGAACAACACGCCCACCGCTCCGCCGGCCGCCGCCAGAAACACGGCCTCGAGCAGGAACTGCAGGCGGATGTCGGATGGCCGCGCGCCGAGCGACTTGCGTATTCCGATTTCATGGGTGCGCTCGGTGACGCTGACCAGCATGATGTTCATGATCACGATGCCGCCCACCACCAGCGAGATGCCGGTCACGGGCACGATGACCGCGGAGATCATGCCCAGGATCTGATCGATGAAGGAACGCACGGCATCGGGCGTGAGCGTATCGAAGTGGTCCGGCTGGCCGGGGCGGATGTGAAAGCGGGTGCGTAGAGCCACGCGCGTCAGGTCGAGGGCCTCGTCCAGTTGCAGCCCCGACTCCGGGCGAGCGCTGCCGAAGATCGAGATCGACAGTCCCGGGCCGTACAGGCGGTTGTACGCCGTGACGGGGATGTAGACGGAGTTGTCGAGGCTGCGGCCGAACGAGGAGCCGAGCTTCTCCTGGATCCCGATCACAGTGAAGTCGATCCCGCTCAGCTTGAGCGTGCTGCCGATGGCGGCCGAACCGGGGAACAGGGTGTTGCGTATGTCCTGCCCGATGACACAGACGTGCTGCTTGGTGCGGTCCTCCTGCTCGTTGAAGAAGCGGCCCTCGATCACCGCGACGTCGCGCAGTTCCGGCAGCGCCGCGGAAACGCCCAGGATGGCGGCGTCCTCGTAAACGTTGCTTTCGTGCTTCACATCCTCGCTGCGTTGCCGGTAGATGCTGTAGAGGACCTGGGTGCCGGTGACGGATTCCAGGTACTTGAGGTCCTCCGGCCGGATGCGGCGGTTCTTCTTCAGCTTCTCGAAGAATTGAGTGCGGCCCGCGGCGCCGGCGATTTGCGCGACCAGGAAGGTTTTGCTGCCGAACACCTTGGCCGTGCTTTCGTCGGCGTAGGCGCCGAGTCCCTCGATGGCCGAGCCGACCAGGATCACGCTGGCGACGCCGATGATGACGCCCAGCAGGGTCAGAAAGCTGCGCATCTTATGCGCGCGGATGGAATCGAGGCCAAGCGCCGACGCAGTGACCAGCTCGTATCGATAGCGGACCAGGCCGGCGCGGAAAGATTCCCGCGAGCCTTCGGCTGGCGGTGGGGCGGTCATCGCCGCGCCTCGACGGGCGCGTCGGCGGGTGCAATCGAGGTCAACCTCCCGACGTGGGTCATAGGCTGGAGTGCGGACAATTACACCAGTATAGTATGTGGCTGGACGAGCCGCTGCGCTGGGGGTGCGCGAGGGTGCGCGACACAGAAGTACGAACCGGTTGGGTTTCTTTTTTGTGCGCACATTCCTTGCGTATATGATACGCTAGGTAAAGGAGGCCTCATGCCCATGCCCCATACCCTTGCTGATTGGGAGCAGCGTCGAGAGGCGATTGCTGAGCAGATCGCCCAACTCGGCGATCTTCGCCCCGGTTCTGTTACCAGCACCTCGGGCCGCTGTGGCAAGCCGGACTGCCATTGCCATCAGCCCGGACAGCCCGGCCACGGACCCAACTTCCGCCTCACCTACAAAGTGAAGGGCAAGTCGATCTCGGAGTCCTTGCCCACTCCCGCCGCCATCCACAAGGCGGAAAGAGAGGTGGCGGAGTTCCGCAAGTTCCAGCAGCTCAGCCGCGAGTTCGTCCAGACCAACACGCAGATCTGCCGCGCACGGTCGACCGAGCCAGAGCCACAAACAGAACAGGAAAAAAAACGGCCGAAACGATCCACCAGGAAGTCGCGCGGGAAGTAGACCAACTGCTGCGCGTCATCTTCGCAGGCCGGCGCAAGACCGGCCGTGTGGACCTGGAAGCCCTGGAGATGGCGGCACGCTCGGCCTTCCATCATGCCGGAGCCGCGGCGCTCACCGAACTGTTGCAGTTTCCCGCCCCGGCGGCCAGCCAGCGGCAGATCCCCTGCGCCTGCGGCCACTCCGCGCACTACCGGGGTTTGCGTTCCAAGCCGCTGCTGACAGCGATGGGGCCGGCGGAAGTCTCGCGCCCTTACTACCTGTGCCCGCACTGTCACACCGGCCAGTTCCCCGCCGACGCGGAACTCGACATTGAAGACACGGAGTTCTCTCCCGGCGTGCGCCGCATGCAGGCCGTGGCGGGGCAGGAGGTTTCCTTCGATCAAGGTCGCCAACAGATGCAACTGCTGGCCGACCTGGAGGTGAACGCAAAGAGCGTGGAGCGCAGCGCCGAGGCGGTGGGAGAGGACATTGCGGTCGGAGAGCAAGAGGAGATCCAGCGGGCCGTGCAGTTGGATCTGCCGGTGGTGATCGGAGAGCCGGTTCCTATCTTGTACGTGGAGATGGACGGGACCGGGGTGCCGGTGGTGAAGAAAGAA
This sequence comes from Bryobacterales bacterium, assembly GCA_963841635.1. Lineage (GTDB taxonomy): Bacteria > Acidobacteriota > Terriglobia > Bryobacterales > Bryobacteraceae > DASWZN01. The sequence continues at coordinate 1,858,958 of CAWJDO010000002.1, read as the reverse complement.
ACCGTGGGCCGGAAAGGCAAGCAGGACGGACAGCCGGCCCACACCCGCGAAGCCAAGCTGGGCTGCGTGTTCAGGCAAACGCGCTGGGATGCGGAGGGCTACGCCATCCGCGACCCCGACACCACCACCTACGTAGGGGCGATCGAAACGGCGGAAGAGTTCGGCAAGCGGTTGTATGTGGAGGTCTGGAAGCGCGGCTGGAGCCGCGCGCAGAAGAAGGTCGTCTTGGGCGATGGAGCCGAGTGGATCTGGAACCTGGCCAATCTACACTTCCCCGGAGCGATTCAGATCGTCGATCTGTTTCACGCCCGGCAGCACCTGTGGGAACTGGCTCGCAAGCTGTACCCCAACGACGAGACCGAACAGAAGCGCTGGATCCGGGTGCAGCAGAACCGCCTGGATAAAGGCAAGATCGAGAAACTGGTGCTGGAACTCGGTTCGATCCAGACCAACAATCCGGAGCTGGCCGAGGAGCTACGCAAGCAGACCGAGTACTTCCAGACCAACACCGAGCGCATGCGCTATCCCAAGTTCCGCGCACAGCACCTGTTCGTAGGGTCGGGGGTGATCGAGGCCGGCTGCAAGACGGTGATCGGCGCGCGGCTGAAACGCTCGGGGATGTTCTGGACGGTGCGGGGGGCCAACGCCATCCTGGCGTTGCGCTGCTGCCAGCTCAACGGCCGCTTCGAAGACTACTGGGAGGCGCGGCTGGTGGCGTGACTCGCACTTCTATGTCGCGCACCCGGTGCGCGACGCTTGCCGGCACACAATTCCCATCGTTCGAGCCCTGCCGCTCGCCGGCTCTGCAAAGTGCAAGGCATAACCGACTGGATAATTGCGGCATTGTTGCGAAGCGTTCTTGGGCCTGTGCAAAACAGTGCAAAACACAATTCGGTTGTCACGCAACTTGAGCGTAAAAGGATATTATTACGTTATATACTTGTTCAGCCGCCGAGAACGGCGGGAGATTGAAACCAGAAAAGGAGGGCTTAGTTATGAGCCTGAAGAAATGCCTGACGGCTTTCGCGGCCGTCACGTCGCTAATGTCGGCTTCTCAAGACTTTTGGTTTTACTCGGCCTCCAGAAACGTGACGTATGAGGTGCAGAGCACCAAGCTCTCGACTGCGCTAACGTTCGGTGGACACTGGCTTTACGAGCCATCAGTGATCTTGCCTTCGGCCTTGACCGGGAACCAGTATGTGCTGTTGTTTTCTTCGAACAACGGCTCGAGCCAATCCATCTTCATGAGCACCTCGACGCAGCCAGCAGCCGGCTTTTCGAGTCCGCAAGCCGTCTTGGGGATGGGAGGAACCAACCTGTGTGACATGATTGGTGCTAGTCCCAATACTGTTCACTTAATGATCCTGATCCGCTTGGAAACGTCGACACGGCGCGTGCGTTGGCGCTTCCGCGGGCGTAGCGGATAGTTGCTCATCTTGCGTTTCACCCCGCGAGGGTTGACCCGATTGCGGCTGGATGAGACACGCTCTTGCAGGATCTCGTCCAGGATCGCTTCATGCAGGGTTTTCCTCTGCCGAGGGGGGAACAGCGACATAGCGGGCCATGCGTCGCTGGACCACCCGCACAGAATGCAGGAAGGAGAGCCGGTCGGCATCTTCATCGGCCCGCAGGGCGGCTTCGTGCATCAAGCCGCGGATCGCAAAGTGCGCCATGAGCAGGCCCCAGAACTCCTGCTCCACCAACTCTGGCGTTTTGCTGCGCAGCACGATCTGGGCTCCGCGCAGGTGGGTCTTGAGTTCATCCAAAGCGGTCTCGATTTCCCAGCGCTCATGATAGAGCGCCGCCAGTTCTTTGGCGGGAGCTTGGAGGGGGTCGAGGACGGTAGTAACCAATCGGTAGATCGGTTCGGCCCCCGGGACGTCCTTGAGGCGATAATCGATCACGCGGACTGCGATCCCCCGGCGCTGGTTTCGGCGGTCCGAAGTCGAGCTGTAAAAGCGACTCAGATAGGAGCCGTCGGGCAGGCGCCGGTCGACATCCAGACGAGCATTCTGGCGGACGCGCCACAGCAAATCCGCTCCGGTATGCGCCGCCGTCCGCCAGAGTTTGTAGCCGGGGAAGAAGCGGTCCGCTAGGCACAACATCCCTTTGCTGAGCGCGGGCACGACGTCCTGAGCCAGCGTGATCTCATCGGTAGCGTATTTGCTCATGCGCGCGGCCCACAACACGTGGGTTCCGTTCTCCAGCAGCGCCACGAAGCGAAGTTTGGGGAAAGCGCTGGAGCCGCGACTGGCGCCGGGACGCCCGAAGGCTTTATCGTTGGCGGCGGTATCGGCGGTGTCCAACGTGCTGCCGTCCAAGCTGATCAATCGCCAGTCGCGATACCAGGCGCCCTTGGTCCGCCTCTCCGCGATGGGGACCACGATGGCCTCATATAGCTTCTTCAAAGGTCCCGGCCCCAGGCGGCTTCGGGCTTGCGAGATGCCGGACTTGCCCGCCACCTTCACGGTAGCCGAGGGGTCCAGCAACCATTGCACTCCCTCCAGCAGACAGCGCAGCACCTCGCGATAAGAGGAGCGCATATACAGCGCCAACGCGATTACGTAGTACACCACCACGTGGGCCGGCAAGTCGCGCTCGCGTACGCTGGCGCGATCGGTTTGCCTGAGAGCCTCGCGGACTTTTTCGGCAGGGAAGAACTTCGCGATGACGCCGAGGCTGATGTAGTCGGTAATGCGGCTCCCGGCGGGTAAGGACGCAACGGTACGGGCCATTCCTGGGGCCTCCCGCCCCAAACAGAATAGCATAGAAATGTTTGTTAAGTGAACAGTATTGGTGCTAGGCCCGTTTGGGACGGGACCTACTGGCACGTATTCGTTCAGGCTGCCGAATACGCTTCAGGTACCAGCGGTCCGTGTTCGTACGGCGTTGGCCCTGGGGCGAATGCAATCTACGAGGCCGCTGGGCCCGCTCTAACGCAGCTCGCGTGGGTGTTCTCCACCCCGCCTTCTGTCAAGCGGATTATCGCCATCACCCCCACTGACAATCAGACTGGCGCAGGCATAGGCCAGGAATTCCAGTGGTTCAACGCGGCCAACTACAGCGGCTATCCCACCTTCCCCCTTACGGTTTTCTACAACGATTGGAACTGGCCGGGCAGTGGCGGCCTCAACGGCGGCGCCCTGCTTACCGGCCTCTTCTCCACAGACCTGAGCGGCGGTCAGTTCTGGTACGCTGCCGACCCAGCCTGGAGCGCTCAATACGGTGGCCCCTGGTATCCGGACGTGATGCTGGATGGTGGTAACGCGGCCTCCGTGGGCGACCCCTCGTTTACCGTCACTAGCACCTGCTTTCCCGGAAACGGCAGGTACCACTACCTCTCGGGCGTCGCGTTCTACCCGGATCCGATACCCTACCCCTGCTGTCGGCCGATCCAGCCAGGTATCTTCGTGTCAGGACCAATCGATTCCACTACGCAGGACAGCACCGGTTTTCGCGGGGATAGCGCTCGATTCGCCCGCAATGAATTCGGCTACGTCCCGTATACGACATTCAACGGGCTCAAGCAATGGGTTACCTACATCTACTATAACGACGCCCAACACACCACGGGCACCACCTGCGCCTACGACTACTTCAGCGGGCAGCGGTTCTCGGTCAGTCAGATCACCATCACGGAACATCCAGGCGTTTGGCCGCCTCCCCCAACCTGCCAGCAGAGCTGTCAGACCTCGTACAATCAGTGTTTGAGCAGTTGCCCACCTCCGGGTACTCCGGGGAACGCGCACGAGTTGTGCGTACAAGGATGCCTCACCGGTTACAACGGCTGCCTGAGCCAGTGCCACTGATCCTGCCCTCCGAGGCGGCGGGTTCCGCGAGGAACCCGCCGCCTGTTCAGCGGGGCCACTGGTCGGTATAGCATGGGAATATCGAGTCAGCGGAGCGGCGAGGTGGAGGACGACCCAGCACGGAACCCGCCGGATGTTGGAGTTTGGTCGAGACGTTCGGTATCACTGGTGATTATTGTCGGCATTCTCGCCCTGGCGACGCTCCTGCGGCTGTACCACTTCGCTTCCGCTCCCCCTGGCCTATATCACGACGAGGCCATGAACGGGAACAACTGCCTGGAGAATCTGGAAACGGGGCATTTCACCGTGTTCTACCCCGAAAACGGGGGCAGGGAGGGGCTCTACGTCAACGTTGCGACGTTTTTCGTCTCCTTCTTGGGAAATACCGCGTGGGCCCTTCGGTTGCCGGCGGCCATTTTCGGAGTCCTGACCGTTTGGGGCGTCTACCTGGTCGGCCGGGAGTCTTTTTCGCCGCCCATCGGTTGCCTCGCATCCTTCTTTACGGCCACCAGTTTCTGGCACATCGTCTTTTCACGGCTCGCGCTGCGCGCCATCGCTGCCCCTCTGTTTCTAACGCTCGGGCTCTACCTGCTCCTTGCCGGTTTGAGGAAGGCCTTCGAGGGCAGGTCCTCGACCGGGACGATGCTGCTTGCCGGCGTCGTCTATGGGCTTGGGTTTCACACGTACATCGCCTATCGAGCCACGCCGCTTCTTGCCGGGGCCGTGCTGCTGCATGGTTTCTTGCGGCTGCGGCGACAAGGCCGGACAAGAGCGTTTTGGAGCGCCTGCGCGTCCTTTTGCGCGGCCAGCGCCGCGGTGTGTGCCCCTCTGGCGCTGTACTTCCTTCAGCATCCCGGCACATTCGCGGAGCGAACCTGGCAGGTATCGGTGGCGCACAGTCCGAACCCCGCGCGGGAGGTGTTCCTCAACACGTGGCGTACGGCGCGAATGTTCTTCACGCGGGGCGACCTCAACTGGCGACACAACTATGCCTATCGGGCGGAGATCTTCTGGCCGGTCGCGATGTTTTTTGCGCTGGGGATGCTGATTGCGGTGGTCAGGGCCCGGAACGGGCGCCAAAGTCGGTTTCCCTACATTCTGACGGTGATCTGGATGGTGGTCGCGGCTCTTCCGGCGGTCTTTTCAGACGACGTTCTGCCTCACGCGCTGAGGTCCATCCTGTTGGTCCCGCCGACGTTCATCCTGGCCGCAGTTGGCGCCCATACAGCATACCGTTTCCTGTTGGCCCGAGTACCGAGAGCAGTCCTGACGCCGCTGGCGATTGGACTCCTGTTGCTATTGGCTTGTGAACCCTATCACACCTACTTCGACCGGTGGGCTCCTGACGCAAGAGTGGCCGCGGCCATGGAGTCGCAGGAAACCATGGTGGCACAGGAAATCAACGCCTTGCCGCGCGAGGCCCGAAAGGTTGTGGCGCTCCGTACGGCCGGGGCACTGCAGAACGGGATCCCCGTAGAGGCGCTGCCGATCCAATACCTCACACGGAGCTATACCAAGAGGCAGCAGGAGAACGCTGCTATCCGCTACGTCTCCCCGCACAGTTTCACAACTCCGCCGAGGGTGGATTTCTGCAGGGCTGCAGCAGCCTCCTTTCCGGGCGGTACTGCGGTCTTTTGCTTGGAGTAGTCGCATCGCTCACCGGCTGCCTCCTTCCTTCGTTGGGGCCGGAGGTCGCTCTTCTGCAAAGCGCCACACGAGGATCGAACGCCCTATGCGGTATTGCTGCGGGGTATCATCTGGCCATGAAGGATATCCGAAGACCTTCCATATAGTGACGCTCACCGCATTCCAGCCGGGAGAGGGGTGCCCAGCGACCCCGGGAGTCATCGGCGGTAGCGGGTGACCAGCGAGAGCGTACGTGCGGTTGAACGGCATGAACGTGATTTCCGTGGCCCCGACTTGCTTCAGGAACGAGCCCAACCGCTTCATGTCCTGTCCCCAGTCCAGGTCTGAATCTGCAAGGAACTTCTCAGGATGGCTCCCCGCAATCTCGTTGGTGTAGGCAAGAAAGTCTGGGTGTTGCAGAACTCCCGAAATCACCTGCCAGGCGAGTAGCGCTGCGACACAGGCAGCCGTGAGCCACCTCCCACGGCGTGGCCGAGCGCCGAAGACCGAAGCGATCGCCACCCCACAGAAAACGGACAATCCCACGTAAACCGGCAAGACATGCCGCACGCCGATATTGATGTGGATTGGGAGGGCGACCAGGAGCACTGCGGCCGAGAGGGCGAGCGCCATGAGAGCGTCAGGGTTGCGGCGTGTCCGGAGCAGCAGCCACAGTGATCCTGCCGACACGACGAGCATCGCCAGGGGCGTTTTGACTCCCAGCACGACGGGAAAGTAGTACCAAAAACCGGTGGGACTGCGGTGCCCTAACACGTAGGATGGGTATCCGGTGGCGTTGTGTTGCCAAGCCGATTGAATCCCCAGAAAGAACCGTGGTGCCGGAAGCCTCGCGTGCAAAAACCCTACCTTTCCGAACGAGAACAGATAGCCGGCCCAGATCACGAGGAAGGCCACTCCCAAGGCGGCAGCCAGCCTCCACCTCCTTCGGGCAATCTCCCGCAGCGCGGACCGAAGCCCCAGGCGCGTGCGAATCAGGTAGCAGCTGTACATCGCGAGCCAGGCCGCTGGGAGGAACAGCAGAGCCGAGAACTTCGAGATCACCGCCAGACCGATGAGCGCTCCGAAAACGATGCTCTGACGCCAGCCAGGATTCGCCGCCCAGTGAAGTGAAGCCAAGGCGGCGGCGCCGGTAAATGCGGTCAAAGCCATATCCGTTGTGATCAGGCCGGAATGAGCGAGAACAGGGGGAAGCGTGGAGAACAAGAGAACCGAGGCCACTGCGGCTGCCGGTCCGGCGATTCGACGCGCCCACAAAAAAACTACCGCGCAGCCCACCCAGAAGAACGGCAGGATTCCCGCCCGGCCCAGCGCCAGAACACGATCGTAGTGCGCGCCATGCCCGAGAATCCGGTAGCCCTCCTGATAGGAGCCCGGCCCGCCCTTCCATCGCTCACCTGCCAGGAACGGCCCGACCGCGCCAAAGACCCTAGCCAAAGGAGGATGCAGGTCCTCATACCGGTACTTGCCGACGCTCAGCCATTCCATTCCGGCGGCGAGGTGATCGGGTTCGTCGATGGTGTGATTGAAAACCGTGTAGGTGGAAACGATACGAGCGGACGCGATCAGGACCAGGAACACCGCCGCGGCCGCGGCCCAGGGGACGTTACGCTGGCCGGCTGCGGTCATGGGCGGACGTCCCTTCGTCGCACGTAGCACACGGCCGGGAGCGCGAGGGTTGCGACGACGTAGGTGGCCCAAAGGACAATCAGCAGGGGTTGAGTCACGATGGTTGCCTTGAAGGCATCCAGGCGCGCCAACACTCCGGAAATCCCAACCGGAGCCAGGTCGTGGAGGTGGAACGCCGCCAGGGCGTCATTGGCCCGATGCGCGATCAGGCCCGTGTAGTACGGCAGGGCGACAAAGTGGATTGTGTACAGGTCCAGCAGGGCAAACAGGCCGGCGCCGGCGAAGGGAACCCACGGTGTCCACCTAGGCGGGGCCAGTGCGCGCAAGCCGGCCGTGCAGATCACCACTTCCGCTGCCACTACCGCGTACATGTACCAGCCCATCGACCCGGACATCCCCTTGCTCAGGAACAGCAGCAGAACGTTGTACAGCTGGCCGATCCAGAACCACGCATAGATGACCGCCGCGGCCGCCACCGCAGGTTGCCGGATCGCGCGCACGATGCCGATCGCCGCGAGAATCATCACCGCGTAGAAGAGGTGGTACATCCAGCTCCGGACCGTCAGCCCGCTCCAACCGCCGAACCACAGGTGCGAGAGCAGGATGGTATCCACGGCGCGCGCCCAGTGGACTTCGCCGGCCCGATGGAGGAGCGACGCCTGATCCGTGCCCCTGAGCATTACCGCCTCGCTCAGGCCCGATAGCGTTCCCGTCGTCCTCAGGTTTCGAACGTACCACCATCCCGCGATCGAGAAGCTTGCGGCGGCGACGATCAGCGCCCCGAAGAGCGCCCGAAGCCGCGCTTGCGAGCGCCAGAACGTGTAGCCGGCAAGCACGGCAATCGCCGGCACGGCAGCCAGAAAGTAGGCCTTGGTCAGGAGACCGAGCCCCAGAACGACTCCTATCGCAGCCGCCCGACGGTAGCTCAACCCCTTCAGGACAGCCTCCAGAGCCAGCCAGGTCAGAAGGGTGAACAGCACGACCGCCAGGCACTCGTTGCCCACGCGCGCCATGTCGAAAGCGAATTCCGGCATGGCTGCGACCACGGCAGCGCAGCCTAGCGCGACGGTGTCGCAACGAAAGACGGACCGCCCGACCAGGAACACTAGCGGAATCGCCAGCGACCCGATGGCCGAGCTCACCAGGCGTAGCCACAGGACCTCATCGGCGAGCCCGCGTGGCGTGGCCACGCGCGCAACCGGGACCATGAGCCATCCATAAAGCGGAGGCTGCAGAGCCTCGTAGGCCGTCAGCGAGCCGGCGGAGTCCTCGAAGGCCCACCGAGCGGGCACCGAGCGGAACGCAGCTTCCCTCTGCGCCCTCCCGGCTGCCGGAAGGCGCCAGTAGACGTCGTGCGTCACCGAGGGCGGCGGCATGGAGCGCAAGGCCCACGGCACCGGCGCCAGGTCGAGCGATGCGGCCACGTCGCGCGGCACAGGGCTGTCCCTCGGCACGAGAAACTCGCCGCGCAAGGCCATCCGCCGGATGACCGAAAAGTGCGACCACTCGTCGAAACCCTCCCACAACGGGAGCGCCGACGAGTAGAAGGCTGTCCGCGCGAGGAAGCACGCCCAGATTACGAAGAGCCAGCGCCGCGCGGTCACCTGAGCATTATCGCCTTTTCGCGGGCTCAGGCGAGCCTGCTGACGACGCGCGAGATAAGGTCCGCTTGCTGACGCGCGCGGTTCGGTGCTGGCCTGGCGCCCCGCCCCGCCGCTACTTCGCCGCCTCGATCTTGTCTACCGCGATGGTCTCCGACTTCGCGTCGAGCGTGCCGGTCACCTTGACCTTCTGCGCCGCGAATTTCTCCGGCGTCTGCTGATCGCTGAGCGTGTAGACCTTCCCGCCGACCACGAGCGCGTACTTCGAGCCCCGCTTGACGCACTCGGTCACGCACTTGGCGTCGGGCTTCACGCCCATCATCGAGTGATCGGCGCCGCACATGGCGTCGGTGATCACGCCGGTGAAGGTCTGCTTCGGGGCTGCGCTCAGAAGCAGGGCGCCGCCAAACAAAAGGGTCGTCAGTCTATTCATAGTGTGTGTTCCCAGACTCCTATACTTCTGTTGTACCGCAGCGCCGGCCCGCAGGTTGTAGACTCTTCCGTAGCGAGGTATTTCTATGAGCACGTTCACGCGGCGCGGCTTTGCGGCGCTTACGGCGGGTGGCGCGGGCGCGGCCGCACTGGCCCAGCAGCCAACGCGAGAAATCACGGCGGCATCGGTGCCCGGCGATCCGATCGCGCCTGCTCCCCAGGATGGAACGCTTCCAGAAGAAGAGCCGTTCCGCGGCCCGCTCCACTTCACGCGCCAGGACGTCGCGCCGCGAGTCCGGCCATTCGCGGGCGACGACGTGCGCCTGCTGCCGGGCCGGTTCCTCGACACGCAGCAGGTCAATGAGGTGGTGCTCCGGCGGATACCGGCTGAACGGCTGCTCCACACCTTCCGCCTCAATGCCGGTCTGGCATCCTCCGCGCAGCCGCTGGGCGGATGGGAGAAGCCGGATTCGGAAGTGCGCGGCTGCTTCGCCAGCCAGTTCCTCACCGCCAGCGCGCACATGTACGCCTCCACCGGAGACGAGGACATCAAGGCGAAAGCCGACGCCATGGTTGCCGGGATGGCCGAATGCCAGGCGCGCCTTCGCGGCGGCTACCTCAGCGCTTTCCCGATCGAGCTTTTCGACCGGTTGAACGCGCGCCGCGAGGTATGGGCGCCGTTCTACACGATCCACAAGGTCATGGCCGGCCTGCTCGATATGTACCAGCTCTGCGGCAACAAACAGGCCTTGGAGACCGCCGTGGGCGTGGCGCGCTGGGCCGACACCTGGACTGCCGCCATTCCCGAGGAGCACATGCAGGCCGTTCTCGACACCGAGTACGGCGGCATGAACGAGGTGCTTTACAACCTGGCCGCGGTCACCGGCGACAACAGACTCGCCGAGGTGGGCGATCGATTCACCAAGAAGCGTTTCTTCAACCCGCTGGCGCTCAGTTGCGACCGGCTGCGCGGGCTGCACACGAATACTCACATCCCGCAGGTTACCGGCGCCGCGCGCCGTTACGAGATCAGCGGCGACCCGCGCTTCCGCGACGTGGCCGAGTTCTTCTGGAACCAGGTGACCGGAGCGCGCTGCTATGCCACCGGAGGCACCAGTAACAACGAAGGATGGCTGGTCAATCCGCACCGGCTGGCGGCGGAACTCAGCCGCGGCGAGGCCACCACCGAATGCTGCTGCGCGTATAACATGCTGAAGCTCACCCGGAAGCTGTACGGTTGGAGCGCTGACCCTCGCTACTTCGACTACTACGAGCGGGTGCTGTACAACCACAGGCTGGGCACGATCAACCTGGAAACCGGCGGGACCCAGTATTACCTCGGCTTGGTGCCGGGATCGTGGCGCGCGTTCAACTCCGAGTGGGACTCCTTCTGGTGCTGCACCTGCACGGGCGTGGAGGAATACTCGAAGCTCAACGACAGCATCTATTTCCACGACGACGAGGGGCTGTACGTAAACCTGTTCATCCCCTCCGAGGTCACGTGGGGCGCGAAGGGAGTCCGCATACGGCAGGAGACGCACTTCCCGGAGGTCCCGAGCACGACGCTGCGAGTAAGTTGCGACAAGCCTGTGAAAATGACGCTGTACATCCGCGTGCCGGCCTGGGTTTCCGGGGCGGCGGGCGTCAAGGTGAACGGCCGCGCGGCGGAGATCTCCGGCGGGCCAGGCAGTTACATCAGAATCGACCGCATATGGAATTCGGGCGATCGCGTGGAGATGGAGATGCCGATGCGGCTGCGCCGCGAGGCGATGCCCGACGATCCTGCCATGCAGGCGGTTTTCTACGGTCCGCTGCTGCTCGCGGGCCAGTTCGGCAGGGATGGGCTGACGCGGGAGCTGGTGGTGGGTCCGATGGGACCGCAATTGAAGAAGGCCCCGCCGGCCGCTATTCCTTCGCTCGCTGCGAACGAGAGGATCCAACCGGCTGACGAGCCACTTACTTTCCGCGCCAACGACGGGCAAGTTATGCTGGTTCCGTTCAATCAAGTTACGGATCAGCGCTACACGGTGTATTGGAGAGTAAGTTGAGTTGGATTGTCCAGAGGGCAAACCTTGGGACAGGCACGAATTTCGCAACGGCGGCGAAATTCGGTCCAGTCCCCGGTTTGCGGAGTCGTCCAGTCCCCGGTTTGCGGATTCTAGGCTCCGGCCATCTTAGTGCCGGCGACCTGATAGGTTCCTGCCCACTCCGTCTCCACGGTGACGGGTGAAGTCATGCGCCCGCGGTAAGTCCCTTGGCCCGTGATGCCATTGAATTTGCCGCTGCCGCCGGTGAACCGGAATGTCCCTTCCCCGGTCATGCTGGTCTCCGTTTGCACCACCGTCCCTTCGAGCGTACCCCAGCAGCGGTCGCCGCCGGCATGCTCGTTGAGGAAGTACCCGCGCTCCGTGCCCAGACCCGACTGAATGTCCCGGGTGCCCCAGAAGCTCATCTTCACACCGTTCCAGTCCGGATCCGAGGATGTCTGCACACCGTCGATTTCCGCCAGACTGAGTAGATGGTTGGGCTGGTCCCTCGATAACACGAGCGTTTGCGAGGTGAACGTCCCGGAAAACACACCTGTAATATCGGCCATGGATGCCCCTCCTTGTCAGGAGTTTGGGACAGCCGCGGTCGGGTGTCAATGGCCTCGCTGGGCTACGGCTTCTTCCTGCCCTGGGCCGCGACGGCGTCCATGGCCGCCTTGATCTTTTCCTGGTCGCCGAGGTAGTAGTGCTTGATGGGCCGCAGAGAGCCATCGAGCTCGTAGACCAGCGGGATGCCGGTGGGAATATTCAGACTGACGATCTCCTGGTCCGAGACATCGTCCAGAAACTTCACCAGCGCCCGCAGGCTGTTGCCGTGTGCCGCGATGATGACGCGCTGCCCCGACAGGACCGCCGGCGCGATGGTCTGGTGCCAGTACGGCAGGAAGCGCGCGACAGTGTCCTTCAGGCACTCGGTGAGCGGAAGCTCGGCATCGGCCAGGCTCTTGTAGCGGCGGTCGTGGCCCGGCCAGCGCGGGTCGGATTTCTCCAGCGCGGGAGGGCGGATGTCGTAACTCCGCCGCCAGATTTTCACCTGGTCCTCGCCGAACTTGGCCGCGGTCTCGGACTTGTTGAGCCCCTGCAGGCCGCCGTAATGCCGTTCGTTGAGCCGCCAGGAACGGAACACCGGAATCCACATCAGATCCAGCTCGTCGAGGACGGTCCAGAGCGTGCGGATGGCGCGCTTCAGCACGGACGTGTAGGCGACGTCGAAGGTGTAGCCGGCCTCCTTCAAGGAGCGCGCCCCTTCCAGGGCCTCCGCGCGGCCCTTTTCCGACAGGTCGACGTCGGTCCAGCCGGTGAATCGGTTCTCTTTATTCCAGTCGCTTTCGCCGTGACGAACCAAAACCAGTTTGTACATACTGAATCTCCAGAAATCGATGGGTCAGACTGTGGGGCGGACCCCGGGGCGGGTCCAGGGGGACCCGCGCGGACCAGGGGGTCCGCCCCACAAGGATCAGCCCTGCTGGCGCAGGGCTTTCTTCCCCGCGAACTCCGCCGCCGCGCCGAGTTCTTCCTCGATGCGCAGCAACTGGTTGTATTTCGCGATGCGGTCAGTCCGGCTGGCCGAGCCGGTCTTGATCTGTCCGGCGTTGGTGGCCACCACCAGGTCGGCGATGAAGGCGTCCTCGGTCTCGCCGGAGCGGTGCGAGACCACCGCCGTGTAATTCGCTTCCGCGGCCATGCGCATGGCCGCCATGGTCTCGGTGACGGTGCCGATCTGGTTCAACTTGATGAGGATCGAATTGGCGATTCCCTGCTCGATGCCGCGCTTGAAGATCGACGTGTTGGTGACGTAGATATCGTCGCCCACAAGCTGAATCTTCTTGCCCAGCGTCTCGGTCATCAGCTTCCAGCCGGGCCAATCGTTCTCGGCCATGCCGTCCTCGATGGAGCGGATGGGGTACTGGCGCACCCAGTTGGCCCAGAACTCCACCATCTGCTCGCTGGTCCGCTCGCTGTTGTCGGACTTCTTGAAGACGTAGCGGCTCTTATCGGCGTCGTAGAATTCGCTCGCCGCCGGATCGAGGAAGATTCCGACCTCCTCGCCGGGCTTGTAACCCGCCTTGGTGATCGCCTCGAGGATCAGGACCAGCGCCTCTTCGTTCGACTTCAGGTTGGGCGCGAAACCGCCCTCGTCGCCGACCGCGGTCGAGTAGCCGGCCTTCTTCAGCACGCCCTTCAAGGTGTGGAAGATTTCCGAGCCCGCGCGGAATGCGTCGGAAAAGCGCGCCACGCCATAGGGCGCGATCATGAATTCCTGCACGTCCACCGAGCTATCGGCATGCGCGCCGCCGTTGAGAACGTTCATCTCCGGCACCGGCAGCACATGCGCGCTGACGCCACCCAGATAGCGGTACAGCGGCATGTTGCGGCAGGCCGCCGAAGCGCGCGCCGCGGCCATCGAGACCGCCAGAATCGCGTTGGCACCGAGCCGTCCCTTGTTGGGGGTGCCGTCGAGGTCGATCATGGCCTGGTCGATCTCGGACTGATCGGAGGCTTCCCTGCCCTTCAGCGCCGCCGCAATCTCCCCGTTGACGTGGCTGACGGCCTTCAGCGTTCCCTTGCCGAGAAAGCGCTTCTTGTCGCCGTCGCGCAATTCCACCGCTTCATGTTCGCCGGTGGAGGCTCCGGAAGGAACCGCCGCCCGCCCCATGGCGCCGCACCCCAGCCATACGTCCGCCTCGACCGTCGGATTGCCGCGCGAGTCGAGAATCTCTCTACCGGATATTTTTACGATTTCGGTCATCATTTACAGTTCGCTCCTGAAAAGTAGTCGAAAAAGAACCTGGGCCTCAGCCCGTCTGCTTGATCGTGTAGGGCTCGAGGCCCGTATAGATTTGCTGCTCCTGGCAGACCACTACGATGCCGGAGTCGGTGACCGTGTGGCCTTTGGCGCGATCGGCCTGAAGGTCGTATCCGATCACGCTCGATTCCGGAATCTTGACGTCGGGCCCGATGATGGCGCGCCGGATGCGGCTGTAACGGCCCACCTCGGCGTTGTGCATCAGGATCGAGCTCTCCACCTCGCAGTAGCTGTTGATTCGCACGCCCGGAGACAAAATGCTCCGCACCACACGGCCGCCCGAGACGATGCAGCCCCCCGAGACGATCGAATCGATCGCCACTCCCATGCGCCGCCCCTCCTGCGCAAAAACGAACTTCGCCGGTGGCGTCTGGGGCATGCTGGTCCGGATCGGCCAGCGCTTGTCGTACAGGTTGAAATCCGGCACAACCGAAATCAGGTCCATGTTGGCCTCGTAATAGGCGTCGATGGTTCCCACGTCACGCCAGTATTTCACCGTCTTGTCGTTGAGATCGATGAAGTCGTAAGCCACCACACGCTTCTTCGCGATGCAGCGCGGAATGACGTCGCGCCCGAAGTCATGCGAGGAATTCGGGTCTTCGGCGTCTTCCATGAGCGCGCGCATCATCACTTCCGTGTTGAAGACGTACACGCCCATCGAGGCGCTGACCATGGCGGGGTTGAAAACCGACCGGACCGGGTTGCCGTGTTGCGGCTTCTCTTCGAAGCCCCGGATCTCGTAATTGTCCCCGATGTCCACGACGCCGAGGCGGGTGGCATCCTCGGGCGGGACCTGAATGGTGCCCAGCGTGATGTCCGCCTTGTAGTGCTCGTGCCAGGCGATCATCTCGTGGTAGTTCATCTTGTAGATGTGGTCGGCCGCGAGGATCAGGCAATGCTCGGGGCCTTCCGCCATCAGGGTCTGGATGTTCTGGAAAACCGCGTCCGCCGTGCCCAGGTACCAGTCTTCGTGAACCCGCTTCATGGGCGGGATGATTTCGATGTATTCGCCCAGTTCGGGCGAGAGGATCATCCATCCATCGCGTATGTGCCGCGTCAATTCCAGGGCTTTATACTGCGTCAGCACGAGAATGCGCCGGATGCCGGAACTGATGCAGTTGGAAAGAGTGAAATCGATGAGCCGGTAGATGCCGCCGAACGGAACCGCCGGCTTGGCGGTGTTCAGCGTCAGCGGGGACAAGCGTTCGCCCGCGCCCCCGGCGAGCAGGATGGCCAGGATGTTTTCCATCGGAAGACGAAAGACTCTTCCTTAGGAGTGTATCAATGTTTGGGAGTGCATCAAGGTTTGGGAGTGCATCAAGGTTTGGGAGTGCATCAAGGTTTGGGAGTGCATCAAGGTTTGGGAGTGCATCAAGGTTTGGGAGTGCATCAAGGTTTGGGAGTGCATCAAGGTTTGGGAGTGCATCAAGGTTTGGGAGTGCATCAAGGTTTGGGAGTGCATCAAGGTTTGGGAGTGCATCAAGGTTTGGGAGTGCATCAAGGTTTGGGAGTGCATCAAGGTTTGGGAGTGCATCAATGATGCGCGTTGCCGCGGGGGCGCGCGGGGCCCGGGCGCTCGGGGGGCGCGACGCGGACTGCCGCTAAAGCACACGGGTCGGATCCGCTTGCTTACCGCGGGGTTCGCTGCTGGCGGTCAAGACCCGGCCCGGTGTGTACGCCTCATCGAAACGAAGAGGTCCCGGACGTGCTGGTGCACAGCGATGAGGTCAAGCGGCTTTTTGAGGAAGGGAGCGCCATGCGGCACGGAGAAGACGTACCCCGACATCAACAGCACTTTGATCCCGGGACGCTCGGCTGAGAGCAGCTTGCTCAGCTCGAGGCCATCGATCCTGGGCATGCTGAGGTCGGTGACTACAGCGTCAATGACGCCGGGGTACTCGCGAGAGATTTCCAGGGCGTCTCTGCCGTCGTGCGCCGAGAGGACACGGGCGCCTTCCGCCATGAGCGCTCTCCCCAGCAGGATCAGGACGTCTGGCTCGTCATCGACGATCAGGATCGTGAACTGGTCGGGGTCGGGCGGGCACACCTGAGGGGAGTCTTTGATGGGGCACGCCTCCCAGCGCTAACTGCCCCCATCTTACAAAGGGATGCGCCAAGGCAATTTGTCGCACCGCAAACATCGTTGGCCTCGGGGAGGCATTTGACGTAAGATTTCAGGCCCTACCGCGGGTACGCGACATGGAAGTGGAGACGTGCCGGGGCGGGCTTCAGCCTAGGCTTCAGCCCGCGCGGAACCTCAGTTCCGCCGCCTCGCGGAGCGGAGCTCAAGCCCCGGGCGGGCTGAAGCCCAATGCCACTCGTTTTCCCGGACGCGGACAGCCTGAGTGGGCGGCTCTCCAGATCTGCGCCGGACGTCCACGTCCGGCTTCCTTCGTTTCAGGAAGTTGGACGGAGGCGGGTCTGGAGACCCGCTGCAGGACTGGAGTCCTGCCCCACGGTTTCTGGCCGGTCTTGGAAAAACGAGTGGCATTGGGCTGAAGCCGCCCTCCCGCTTCGCTCTCGACGCACCTGCGAGAGACGAGGCTTCGTTGTATTATGAAGCATGGCCTGCCCCGGAAGCCCGGAAGGCAACCCCCACCAGTGAGGAGGTGATTCGACATTGGCTGAAGTTACCGTTCAAGACGGCGAGACCGTCGAGAGCGCGTTGCGCCGCTTCAAGCGCAAGGTCCAGCAAGAGGACATCATCAAGGAGATCAAGCGTCACTCCTATTACCTCAAGCCTGGCGAGAAGAGGCGCGTCAAAGCAGCCCTGGCCCGCAAGCGGAATCGGAAGAAGCAAGCCAGGATCGTCGAATAACCTCCCGCTGGTCCGGCCGGCGCCAGATCGAAGCGCGCTGGCCGGATCGGAGCGGGTCACTCCCCGCTATACTCGATCAGGGTAACCCCAGTGAGAATCGTCATTGACACCGAAGACGGGTCGATCCGCGTCAGCGCGCCTGGCGGCGAATCGGTGTGCCCGCTTTACAGCCGCGAGGGCTTCGCGATCCTCTCTCGCGAGTGGCTCAAGGTGGGCTGGAACCTGGGGCACTGGCGGGGCTTCTCGTGGCTGGGATTTCAACTGCAGCAACTGCCCGAAGACGTCATGCGGCTTCAGGAGGTGGTCTGCCGCTTGAAGCCCGACGTGATCGTGGAAACCGGCGTCTTCGAGGGCGGGAGCAGCATCCTTTTCGCCAGCCTGTGCGAGCTGAACGGCAAAGGCCGCGTGGTATCGGTTGAGCTGGAGGTGCGGCCCGGCCTGCGGGAGTCCCTGGCCGCGCATCCGCTCGGCCGCCGCATAACGCTGGTGGAGGGCGACTCGTGCTCGCCACAGGTTTTCGAGCGCGTGGCTCGGGAGGCTTCCGGCACCGGCACGGTGATGGTCTTCCTGGACAGCGACCATCGCAAAGCGCACGTCGCCGCCGAACTCGCGCTCTATTCGCCGCTGGTCACCGAGGGATCCTACATCGTGGCGGCCGACGGCGTCATGCGTGTCCTGGCTGGAACGCCGCATGGCGAGGCGTCCTGGACCGAAGACAACCCAGCCACCGCGGCCCGCGAATTCGCCGCCGCGCACCCGGAATTCGTCCTGCAGCCCCCCGCGCCACTGTTCGCCACCGAAGCGGACAGCGGCGAGCTGACCTATTTCCCGGACGCCTGGCTCCAGCGCACAGGGCCCGCCGCCTGAGAGCGGCCCGGGTTACCACTTGACCAGTTCTACGCGACGGTTCTTAGCCCGCCCCTCTTCGGAGTCGTTCAAGGCCGCCGGTGCATATTGACCGCATCCGAAGGAGTCCATGCGGTTCGCCGCGATCCCATATCGGGAGGTCAGCTCACGTGCCACCGTCGCTGCACGGCGCCGGCTGAGGTCCAGATTGTAGTCGGGCTTGCCCTGATTGTCCGTGTGGCCCACCACGTGGATGTGTAGCTGCGGATTGTCCGCCATCAGCTTCCCGATCTCCTTGAGCGTGGGTTCCGAATCGGGACGAAGCGTATCTTTGTCGGTATCGAAATTGATTCCGTACAAAACGACTTTGCCCTCATCCGCGAGGGCCTTCGACATGTCCGCCGCATTGAGCAGGGTCATGTTCTCTTCCATCGCCTGTGGCGCGATGATGACAAGCTCCGCCAGGGCGCTCTCCTTGGCCACGGAGTGTTGGAGGCGCAGGGGGATTATTCCGTCCCGATAGCTGGTCACGAAAATGTAATAGTAGGTGGGCTTCGCGCCCTTCGATTTCGCGATCAGAACGCGCTCCTGGCTCTCGTTGTAGGCGAGGATCTGGCCAAGGTCATCCTGGTCCGCGAACTGATTCAGCGCAGGCCCGAACCAGCCCCTCTCGCCGGCTCCCTTTTGATAGAGCGTCACCAGCCCCAGGCGTTGAAACTCGAGTTGGTAGTTGCGAAACAATTCGGCGGTCGAGCGGCCCGCGGGGGCCAGGTAGGCATAGCTGCTGACCAATCCCTCAATCTTCAGGCTCTTGGTGTAAACAAGCGGGGAGTACGTGGTAGGCGGGCCGAGGGGCAGCAAGAACTCGTCGAACTGCGGAGCGTGGTAGCCGATGATCTCGCTTCCCGTGTAGCGCTTCATGCCAGCCGGATCTTCGGATCCCGCAACATCGGCCGCGCGGCCGGTTGGTGCGAGAATCAGTGCGAGTACACCACATGCCAAGCCGGTTCGAGCATCCATGGACCCCTCCGTTTTCATTGTAGCCCAGCCTTTGCCCCCAGCCTCCGGACGCTGGATTCGTGTTTCTTCGATGCACTCGCGGCGAATCTTGTCTGGCTTCTTGAACAGCTTCCAAGGGGCGGCGGTTGCTACCCTGGAAGGAGCATGGACAACCCGCTGTTCCACCTCGATTTCCCGATTCCGTTCGACCGGATCCAGGCCGAACATGTCCAGCCCGCGATCGGCGCGCTGCTCGACGCCACCCGCCGGCGCATCGAGGCGCTCGCCGCGCTTCCCGTCCCGCCGGACTTCGAGAACACGATGCGGCCCCTCGACAAGTTGACCGAACCGCTGGACCGGGCCATGACGGTGGTGAAGCACCTGGAGTCCGTCGCGACCCACCCCGATCTGCGCGCGGCTGTCAACGCCGTGGAGCCCGAAGTCAGTAAGCTGCATTCCTCCATCCCGCTCAACGAGGGCTTGTGGCAGGTGCTCAAGCGCTACGCCGGCACTGGGGAAGCCAGCCGCCTGGAGGGAACCCGGCGGCGTTTCGTCAGCAAGACGGTGGACGATTTCCGGCGGCACGGCGCCGATCTGGACCCCGCGGGCAAAGCGCGGCTGGCGGCCATCGATGTCGAATTGAGCACCCTCACCACCAAGTTCTCCGAGAACGTGCTCGATTCCACCAACGCGTTCGAGCTGGTGATCGCCGACGAGCAAGGCCTGGCGGGATTGCCGGAGAGCGCGATCCGGGCGGCGGGCGAGAGCGCCGAACGCAAAGGCATGGCCGGGTGGCGCTTCACGCTGCAGGCTCCCAGCTTCACGCCGCTCATGATGTACCTCAACGACGCCACGGTCCGCGAGCGGGCCTATCGGGCGTTTGTCACGCGATCGGTGGCGGGCGGCTTCGACAACCGCCCGCTGGTGTCTCGCATCCTCGAACTGCGCGCGGAGAAGGCTCGCCTGCTCGGCTACGCCAATTTCGCGGACCTCGTTCTGGCGGACCGCATGGCGAAGACGGGAGACCGCGCACTGGCCTTCCTGGACGGCCTCCGCGAGAAAACCGAGGCCCACTTCCGCCGCGAGAACGAAGATCTGTTCCAGTTCCGCCGCAGCCTCGAGGGCCCGGCGGCGCCGCTTCTGGACCCTTGGGACGTCGCCTATTATGCAGAGAAGCAGCGCGCCGCGCTGTACGATTTCGACGAGGAAGAGCTGCGGCCCTATTTTCCCCTGGAGCGGGTGACCGCCGGACTGTTCGAGATCGTGCACCGGCTCTACGGCATTGGCGTGACCGAGGAGCCGGGCCTCCCCGTCTGGGACCCGGAAGCGCGGGTTTATGGCATCCGTGACAGCGACGGCGCTCTTCTAGGTTCCTTCTATGCCGACTGGTTCCCGCGCGAGAACAAGCGCGGCGGCGCCTGGATGGACGCCTTTCTGACCGGAGGTCCGTCGCCTGAAGGTTCCCGCCCGCATGTGGGAACCATCTGCGGAAACCTCACGCCGCCCTCCGGTGGAAGGCCCGCCTTGCTAACGCACCGTGAAGTCGAAACCATCTTCCACGAGTTCGGCCATTTGTTGCACCACTGCCTGAGTCGCGTCGAGATACGCTCCCTGGCCGGCACCAACGTGGCTTGGGATTTTGTCGAATTGCCGTCACAAGTCATGGAGAACTGGTGCTGGGAGCGCGAAGCCCTGGACTTGTTTGCCAGCCACTACGAGACCGGCGCTCCGATCCCCGAGGACCTGTTCGCGAAGATGAAACGCGCGCGCACCTTCCGCAGCGCCAACGCCCAGATGCGCCAGCTCGGCTTCGCCTTCCTCGACCTGCGGCTGCATACGGGCTACACGCCCGCCACCGACGGCGACGTGGTGGAGTACAGCCGCCGGCTGCTGGCCCCGTTCTCGCCGGCGCCGCTGCCGCCGGAGCACGCCACCGTGGCCAGCTTCACTCACCTGTTCGCGAACCCGGTCGGTTACGGAGCGGGTTATTACTCGTATAAGTGGGCGGAGGTACTCGACGCCGACGCTTTCACCCGCTTCCGGTCCCTGGGCATTCTAAGCGGCGAAGCGGGCCGCGAGTTCCGGGAGAAGATTCTGGCGCGGGGCGACAGCGAAGAGCCGTCGCTGCTCTACCGAGACTTCATGGGACGGGATCCGGATCCGGAGGCGCTGCTGGAGCGCGCCGGCCTGAAATAGGGGTACCAGGCCCCTTCAATGGGGGAGCCCGGGCGTCGTACTGCCAGTACTACGAGCCCATTGATTTCAGGACCAAAGCGCCCCATAGTAAGAAACACACCTAATAGCCATGCGAGCTGCTATCTACAAACGGTTGCTTGAGGACGGCGGGCAGGACGTCACGGAGTACACCCTCCTCCTGGCATTTGTGGCGCTCGTAAGCGCCGCGCTGTTCCTGAATGGGTCCGGAAGTATCAGTGTCATCTGGACGTCGACCCAGTCGGCTTTGGCCGGCGACGTCAGCTAGCGGCAGCCCGCCCACCTATCCTACAATCGGACAAGAATTGCTCGGGCGCGTAGCTCAGGTGGATAGAGCATCGGCCTTCTAAGCCGAGGGTCGCAGGTTCGAGTCCTGCCGCGCCTACCATTTCCCCCGTCGAATCAACGCCCGTTCGGTTGCGTTCCCAGTATGACCCCCCGCCTTCCCGCAGCCGTGGTGTGCAGAACTCCGGAATAAGTACGGAAAGCCGCAGAGGCAGGTGAGCACGGCCCGAACCGAAGAGAGGGCCGAAGCGGCGCAGCCGACCACGGGGTAGGCGCTAACCAACCCGAAGCCGACCAATAGGACGCCAGTTCGGCCCTGCCGAATGTACCACGGCCGCCGCCGCAGGCTGCGACTATGCCGGGATCGGCGCGGCTGAGGGGCCCAGCACCGCGCGGGCCATGTCCAGTATCAGCGCGATCTTGGAGAGCTCCCCGCGCCCCTCGGGGCCGCGGACGGGATGCTCTGCGAGGTGTGCGGCTCGGCTCTCCATCTTCTGGCGCAACTCTACCAGCAGCCCCAGTTCCTCTCGTTCTAAGAGTTCGTAGTCTGAATCTTCGTTTCTCATAAGAAGCCCTCAGTTATACCACGGGCCAGCCCCGGTCGAAAGCCTGGGGGAAGGGCCCGCCTCGCGCCGTTATTGCTCCGGGTCCCCTTCGCCTTCGAGTTCCCGCCTCAGTTGCTCTTGCCGAGCGGCCGGCAGCTTCTCCGCTGCGGTCTTGAGTTCGGCTACCCTCCGCTCGAACCACGCCCGGCCCTTCTTTGGAGCCGCCTTCTTCTTCGCCTTGGCTGTCCGCTTCGCCATGCCGCCCGCCTATGCCGCCGCCTGGAGTGCTCCCGCGACGTACTGGAACCGCCACGCGGTCCCGCGCCTGGTGGTGAATCCCTGCCGGTTCAGTTCGGCCGCGATCTGTCTGGTGGTGTGGCCCGCCGCCTTCAGTTCCCGGATGCGGGCCAGGATGCCTTGCTCCGCCGGGTCCGCCTCGAGGTGTGAGCCGTCCGCCTCCACGCGGTAGCCGAAGGGGAGCGTACCCACCCGCTCACCGTTCGCCCGCTTGTGGCTCATGGCATCCCGCGTCCGCTCTCCGATGGCTTCCCGCTCCCACTGGCTGACGCTCACCATGATGTTGAGCACCAGCCGGCCGGCCGCTGTCCCTGTGTCCAGCGACTCAGCCACGCTCACCAGCGACACGCCGCGCCGGGTGAACCGCTCCAGCAGTTCCGCAAGGTCTTTGACGCTCCTGGTGAGCCTGTCGAGCTTCGCCACAATGACGGCATCCACCGCGCCGGCATCCACCAGGGAGAGGAGCCGCGCCATGCCCGGACGGTTCAGGGACTTGGCCGACTCGCCTGCGTCAACGATGACCTCCGCGAGTTCGGCGCCCTGCACGACCGCCATAGCCCGGACCTTCTCTGCTTGGGCTTCGAGCGACACGCCGAAGTCCGCCTGTTTCTCCGTGCTCACCCTGATGTAGCCGATTGCCTTCATGTCTCATTGTACCTAAACCCCCTTTAGATTACAAGAGAAAAATGGCGCTGGCACACCAAAACCGGGTTAAGATGGACACATGCCAAAGAAGAGACTCCCGCCCGACGTCCTGGAGTTCTTCCGCCGACAAGGGGCGAAGGGCGGCAAACTCGGCGGCAAGCGCTCCCTGGAGACCATGACGCCAGAGCAACGCACCGACCGTGCGAAGAAGGCTTCATCCGCGGCCGTCGCTGTGCGAACGGCCAAGAAGACGCGCGCCGAGAAGTAGCCGCCGGCTGCTTGTCACGCAACGGACCCGTTGCATGACGGACTGAGCAATCGCGCGTTCTCTGCTCGTCAGGCTCGGTGCCGCGGATCTCGAGTTCCGCTCAGATGCCCTTGTCGTGATCTTCAGGCGATGCAGGACCGACCGGGACGCCGCGCGGCTGTGGGCATCCCGGCTGGCTTCGCGGGCTCGGCGTGGCGCCTGAGCTGCGCTTGCTAGATGCCATCCAAGTGAGCAGCAGACCGACTGCCAGGACCGTGACGGCGAGCTTTGGAGTCTCGTCGGGTTGAGGGTACCTGGCTGGACTCAAGTAGGCCAGCAGACCCCAGCCCACGGCGGCGTTCCCTGGCCAGAGGTCATCCAGGCTGAGCCCCATCCAGAGGTGAGCGGCCACCAACACTGTGGCCCAGATGATGACCCACTGCAATTTGTTGGGGTGCGGCATGGCCTCCAGCATACGCCGACGAGCGGGCCGCGTCCACGGTTCTGCCGAGACGGAACACAACAGGCCAAAACCTCACGCGTTAGTGAACCTCAGTGCGAGTCAGAGGCAATTATTCAGTGATGAGCACACTTCAGCCCGTACCTTCGGCACAACCGATCCCATGTGCGCTGGGTCAGCGCCGTTGGCTCACGTTGCCTGCGGCAGCCCGTGAATCGGGCCTGTCGCTTTACCTTGTCCGGAAGGCTGTCAAGGCCGGCGAGCTGGGCGCCGTGCGTCTGTGCGGCCGTTTCCGGGTCGAGGCCGGGGTGCTGGAGTCACGGCTACGCACGAATGGGATGGAGGCAGGGGCATGCCGATAGACAACGTGATGGCTGGAACCGATGCCGGTCTGTGGCAGGGCGTCGCCGCGGCGAACCAGATTCGACAGTCGCAGCAGTACGCGCGGCAACTCGATCAGCAGGCCACAGAGCAGGAGTTCAACCGGCGCGTCGAGACGGCCAAGATGCAGCTCGCGCTTACGACGGACCCCGGTCTGCGGCCGGTCAAGGACGGAACCTACCAGGGCACCACGGCGCAGCCGGCGGGTCTGCCGACTGACCCGGTTGGCGCGGCGATGTCGGCCTCGAGCGGCGGCGGTCTTCCGGCGGTGGCACCGGTGGCCACCCCTGCGCCTACGGCGGTCCCCGTGGACCGTGGCCGCACGGTGGACTGGGACGGCCGCACTTACGCGGCGCTCAGTGTGCCCGAGAGGATGCAGCAGGCCCAAGTGGCGAGCGAGGCGGGCGCGGAGAACGCGGCCCACGCCGAGGACATCCGCAACCGGATGCTTGGCACTCCGGTGGATCTGTCGTCCATCGGTGGTAAGGGCAACGTCTACATGCAGGGGCGCGACCTGGTGGACGCTCTCCAGCGCATCGGCACAGAGCAGCACTACGCGGCGCGGGTCGCTCCTACCCGGCGCGCTGAACCTCCGTCTGTCTGCCCGGCAATTAATAGGGCTGAAGGCCACGGGGACCTGTACGACCCCAGGCGGGGAGCGGCACGGTGGAAAGGCCGAGGAACGGACGAACGCGCGGGCAGCGGACGAGCAGCGGACGACGAGAGTACGACGAGCGCAGAGGATAGGCGCAGTGAGCCGTACCCTTGGGATACAGCATCAGGCACTACAAGTCCCGCCAAATCACCAGAAGGGGCTAACGACCGTCTAACGGTCGCTCAACGAGAGGGCTTACCATCCTCTACCTCTACCTCTACCTCTACCTCTTCCACTACCTCCTTGAAGAAGGACTTAGACATAGACTGCTCAGCGAGCGGCAAAAACGGCCGCACGCCGAGCGCTTCTCTTCCCCCTTCGACTCCAAAGCAATACCCGGGCCTGAAGAAACTGCTTACCAGTTACATGCAGGGCCAAGTCCCCAGTGACCGGCAGGTGGTAGCGGTGATGCTCGCAGCAGACGGACAGACCGAGGCTGAGGTGAAACAGGCACTACAGGTCTTGTATCACGAACGCGGTCACCGCCCCGGCACGGAAAGCGGCCCGCAGAGCTTCGCGTGGTTCCCGGTGGTGATCAAGAGCTACTTTGACGAACAGCAGCGGCTTGAAAACGCTGCGCACCCAGCCCCCGATGAGATTTGGGACACGGACGGCACTCGCCTGCCGGCGTCGGGGGTGCGCTCGTGAGCTTCAAACCAGCGTGCCCAGACACAGGCGACCCCTACCGCGTCGGCAACATGCGCGCCGCCTGCGCGGTACTCGAGGATCCGGCGCGCCACGGCGGGGAAGGCGCAGGGTTGGTGCAGTGGGCCCGGCTGTACCTGGCCCAGCACGGCGGGCCGGCGGAGGAAGGTTCGCCCGGCATCAGGCCGCGCGCCGAAGCAGGATCGCTGCCGCTGTTCGAGGTGACCGCATGCTGATCGACGAGTTGTGCGCCGAGCTCCAGGACACCGCCAGTTGCGCCGAGGAAGCCCAGCGGCAGGGTTGGGACCTTCCAGGCCTCCCAGAGGACCTACGAAGAATCGCTGGCGAAGCGCAGGCCATCTCCGCCACGCGCACGGGCTCCGAGAACGAGGCTGCACTTCAGAACTCTCTGAGAATACTGCGGAGGCTGCGGGGCGCGCTGCAACTCTCCGGTTTGATGCGAGAGATCAGCGACCTGATCGACCGTGGCAGGTCCTGCGGTCTCCGCTCGAAGTGCCGAACGGCGCAGCAGGCATGGCGGGACTTCCAGGCTTTGGTATCTCTCTTCGGGTCCGTACGGCCACGGCCGCAGGACGCTGAGCGCTACGCGGCAATCAACCGGATGCTCGCGTTGGGTATTGCGGGCCGGCCGCCTCACGAACTCAGATCCGAGCTTGTCAGGTGGTGGTGGCGGCGCCGGACCCGTCTACGACACCGGAGGGTGGCGCGTGAACAGTAAGCGGAAGGGGAGCCACAACGAGCACCGCAGCATGGCCGTGTTGGAGGCCGCCGGTTATCGGTGTACGCGATCAGCGGCGAGCCTGGGCGCGTGGGACATCGTGGGTATCGGCTCGACAGACGTGGTGCTGTGCCAGGTCAAGACCCGCGACTGGCCCGGGGCGGTCGAGATGGAGACCATGCGGCTGTTCTCGGTTCCTGCCAACGTGCGCAAGCTGGTGCACCGCTGGAGGCCGCGGAAGCGGCTTCCGGACGTGAGAGAGCTATGAGGCAGCCGACAAAGAACCGCCGCAGACCGCCTGTCACAGACAAGGGCGCAGACAGACGCTCCGACATCCAGGGTTGTCTCAGGCTTAGGCATGACCGCGCGCGCTGCTCTGTGTGTGCGGCCACGGCGAGGCACTGTCCGTTACAGCGTCGAGGCCTCTTCTGTGACGAGCACTGCCCGGTCTGTGGTCAGGGCTCGACGGCGGCGGCGGCGCCTTCTCAGGCGCAGGGAGGCGCGGGGCTCAATACCCTCGAATAACCCCGATGGGACGTGGAACGCGGGTCGGCAAGGAACGGAAGCGGGTCGAAGTAGCGAAGGCTCTGGTCGCTGGCGAGCTGCCTTCCAAGATCGCCCCAAAGCTGGGTTGCAGCACGGCCTACGTGGGCGAGTTGGCGGCGGAGCCCGAGACCAGGAGCCTGGCTGAACGATTCCTTGCTCCCCACTACGACGAGTTGCGCGAATGTGTGGCCGAGTCGGTCGCAGCAACCCGCCGCGGACTCAAGGCGAAAAGGGACGACCCCGACGACTACAAGGCGCAGCTTACAGCGGTGTCCCGCTGCTGCGACCTGCTGGAGCTCGCCCAAGGTGGGAAGCGCGACCAGGCGGCGCAGCCGGCGGGCTACACGCTAATCCAGATTCATCAGCTTTTGGCGCTCACAGCGCCCGAGGAGCAACCCCGATGACAGCCATGAACCTCCTGGCGGCGTATAATACCTCGCGAGCCCTACAGGTGCTCCGGGAGGACGACGTGCGTCACAAGGGAGAGCAGCGTGGCAGCCTGAGACGGCGTGGCAAGACTTGGTACGTCAGTTTCCATCAATGGGAGGCCGACGAACACGGAAACCTGAGGTACCGCCCGGTGGAGCGCGCGATCGAAGGCGACTTCGCGGGCGGAGAGCGCGGCCGGCGCGCGGCGGCTGCAGCCGGTTTCGACCAGTGGGTTTCGAAGGCGAACGCCGGGTCGAAGATGCCGCAAGGTCTAGCAACCGTGGCTCAGTTCATCGAGCTGAGGTTCCAACCCGACCACATTGACGTGGTGTGCAAGAAGAGCGGGCGCCAGCACTACCGGACCATTCTCAAGAACCACGTTCTGCCGACGCTTGGACCGGTCCAGATCCGGGACGTCACGCCCCAGATGGTGCAGTCGATTATCAGCGCGAAACTGGCGGCGAAGTACAGCCCACAGGTTCTCACACACATTCGAAACTGCATCAGCGCGGTGTTCCGCCACGCTCGGAATCTGCGCTTCTATGAGGGCCAGTTGCCCACAGAGGCGGTCAAATTGCCCGAGATGGTGCGCGAGGACCGGAAGGCGCTCACATGGGATCAGGTCAAGATGCTGCGCGACTCACTGCCGGAGCAGTTCCGGCCGCTCATAACGCTGCTCTCCCAGACAGGAATGCGGATCGGAGAGGCTTGCGGCCTGCGGTGGAAGTCCGTCAACCTCGGCGACGAGTGGCGGATCGTGGACGGCGAGGCGCTGCCGCCGAACTCTCTGCTGGTCAACTCCAATTGGACGCGGAACGAGCGCACTACCTGTAAGAGCGGCCCGCGCGCCTGGCGGAAGATCCCATTGACGGCCGAGGCGTGGGTGGCGCTCATGCAGGAGTGGGAGAGATCGAAGTTTCGGGGGGATGATCAGCCAGTGTTCTCCTCGAGGAGCGGCACGCCGCTGGACGCGCACAACGTCAGCAACCGGACGCTGAAGCCGGCGGCGCGCAAGATCGGCCTGCCGTGGGTCAGTTTTCATTGTCTGCGCCACACGGCCGCGACGATGGCAGACCGGGCCGGGCTGTCTTCAGCCGAGAAGATGAAGGTGTTGGGGCACGCAACGGAAGCCATGAGCATGATGTACACGCACCCGGAGATGGAGCGGGTTCGGGTGGCGATGGAAGGGATGAGCACCCCGGCAAGGGTGCAATAGGATCCTTAACTTCGGAAAAGGTTCGGAAAGCGGATCGTGCGCCGGCCTACAAGGTCAATGGAATCAGCGCGTATCATGCCGAACTCGGAGCTTGAAACTCGGCCTTCTAAGCCGAGGGTCGCAGGTTCGAGTCCTGCCGCGCCTACCAACTCATTGGTGAATCGTAAGTGGGCTCTGTCCGCTCGCGTACGCGCGCGGTTCGGTGCTGCCGCACTCCAAAACGCGAGTGTAGACCCGGCACCGAACCGAGGCCGTCAGGGAGCGGACCCAGGGCTACACCGCGTCGAGGGCGGCGGCACGGTCGGCGTAGAAGCGGAAAACCCGATCCAGGCGCGTGACGCGAAAGCCTTCCCGGACCACCCCGCTCGCGCCCGCCATGGCCAGCGCTCCGCGCGCCTGCGTCACTTTTCCGAGGCTGGCGATCAGGACGCCGATGCCCGTGCTGTCGATATGCGTGACGCCTCCGAGGTCGACCACGATCTTGAGGATGCCCTGGGAGAGTAGCGAGGCGATGAGTTCTTCGATCGCGCTGGTGTTCGCGCCCAGCATGACCTTCCCGGTGAGCGCGATGACGGCCACGCCTGGCCGGGGCTGTTCCTGTGCGATCTGGAGCGTGGCGGGCTTCATTGACTTGAAACTCCGATTATAGCCGGAGCGGGGCGGAAACGGAGCGGGCGCGCTCCGCTCACAGGCCTAGCAACTCCCGCACCCCGGCCGCGAGCGGCGGAACCGCGATGACGGCGTTGCCCCCGTAGATCGTCGATCGCCCGTCGAAGTTGAAAAACACCGCCCCGGCCTCCTCGGCGACGATTCTCGGAGCCGCGAAGTCCCAGGCCTTTCCGCTCGCCTGGATGGACACCTCGGCCCGGCCCGCAGCCACGTACATCCCGTCCTGGCATGAGGAATAGCTGTGCACCAGCCAAAATCTTTTCGTCCATTCGAGAAGGCGCGGCGCGAATGGGAAGCCGGACAGCTCATTCAACTCGGAAACGAGCAGAACCGCCTGTGCGGGATCGTCGATCTGCGACACGCGAATGCGGATATCGTCGCGCCATGCGCCGGCTCCGCGCGCCGCATAGTAGGTCACGTTAAGCGCCGGAAAATGGCACACTCCGGCATCCACGCCGTTTTCGGTTTCGAGTGCGATTAAGACCGCCCAGCCCGGCAGTCCGCGCAGGAAGTCGCGCGTACCGTCGATGGGATCGATGATCCAACGCCTCCCCGAGGCCGACACCTTTCTGCCGCCCTCCTCGCCTAGCAGCCCGTCCTCCGGGAAGGCTTCGGATAAGAGGCTCGAAATCAGCCGCTCGGACTCGCGGTCGGCCATGGTGACCGGAGACAGGTCCGCCTTGGTTTCCGGCGTGACCCCATGGGACTGGTACTGTAGCGCCAGTTCTCCCGCCCTCAGGGCGGCGGTACGAGCAACCTCAATTTCCCGTTCGAAGCTCACGTAATGTTGTCCTTGCCTGCTACAGGAAATGGTACTCTAGTTGGCTGCGGATGATCTCACGAACGATGTATTCGGTCCTCGAGGAGGCCGCCGCCCGTGGCGGCACCCTCGCAGCGCTCCACCAGCCGGTTCCGGGAGCGCCCCATCGCGTCTATTCCTGGGACGAGTTTGCCGCCGCCGCCCGCGAAATCGCGGTGGCGCTGCGCGGCATGGGCATTGGCAAGGGCGCAATCGTGGGGCTGGCCTCGGAGGCGCGCGCCGAGTTCTGCCTGGCCGACCTTGGCATCATGGCCAACGGCTCCATCGCCGCGGCGCTCTACACCAGCTACCCGGTTCCCGAACTGGCGCGTGAGCTGCGAGCCTGCGACGCGCAAGCGCTGTTCGTCGAAAGCCCGGCGCTGCTCAGGGCGCTGAGAGCCGATCCGCAATTCCCGCACAACCTGCCGGCGATCCTGCTGAAAGGGACGTCCACGGGCGTCATGACTCTGGACGACCTGCGCGCCCAGGGCCGCGCCGCCATGGAGAGCGATCCGGAACTGTTCTCGCGAATCATCGAGGAAGTCACTCCCAAAGACGGCGCCATCCTTTACCTCACTTCGGGCGCTACGGGCGAGCCGAAGATGGGGATGATCACGCACGAGGAACTCATCGCGAACGTGGAGATGGGGCCCCAGGTGCTCGACATCGGGCCCGCCGATTGCGTGCTCGCGTTCCTGCCGCCCGCGCACATTACGCAGCGCCTGGCCCTGCAGATGATCCCCATCCGTTGCGGCGTGCCGGTCTGGTTCGCCGAGAGCCTGATGAAGCTCCCGGACGAGTTCCTGCGCGTCAAGCCGACTATGTTTGTCGCGCCACCGCGACTGTGGGAGCGGGTCCACGCAAGTATCCGGATGGAAGTTCGCAAGCGCGGCCGGCTGGTTGCAACCCTTTTCGATCGCGCGGTGCGTTTGGGCTTGAGCGGTGTGCGGCTGCGGCTGGCAGGCCGACGGCCGGCCCTGCCCACGCGTCTGGTGCTGAGCCTGTGTGACCGCGTGTTCTTCCAGAGAGTGCGCGCCAGGTTCGGCGGACGGCTACGTATCTGCGGCTCGGGCTCGGCCCCGCTGGGCAAGGAACTCGCGGGATTCTTCCTGGCCACCGGGATGCCGCTGATCGAAGGCTACGGGCTCACCGAGGGCGGGGTGGTCATTCTGAATCCGCCCGGAGAAACCCGTCCCGGCAGCGTGGGCAAGCCGCTGCCCGGCGTCGAGATCCACATCGCGGACGATGGCGAGTTACTGGTACGCGGTCCCACGATCTTCTCCGGGTATTACAAGGACCCGGCTGCGACCGCCGAGATTTTACGCGATGGCTGGCTTCACACCGGCGACCTGGCGGAGGCCGATTCCGATGGCTACATTTACATCACCGGCCGCAAGAAGGATATCCTGATCCTCTCGAACGGCCGCAAGGTCTACCCCGCGCACATCGAGTCGCTGATGCGCCTGGATCCCATCATCAGCCAGGTGCTGTTGGTGGGGGATGGCCGGCCTTACGTTTCCGCGCTGGTGACGGTGAAGGCGGAGACCGAGCCCGCACGCGACCGCAGCAAGGTCGAAGCCGACGTACGGCGCGTGGTGGCCCGGGTGAACAGCAGCCTCGCTCCCTTCGAGCAGGTCCGCAAGTTCCACGTGCTCGACCGGGATTTCTCGATGGACGCCGGGGAGCTCACCGCCACGCTCAAAGTGCGGCGCACGCGCGCGCTCGAAAACTTCCGCGAGAAGGTGGCGGAATGTTACTCCGGGCACGAGCAGGTGAAGTAGGCCAACCAAGCCGGTTCGATCACCGCGTCCGCAGGCACGCCACACTGCCGCCTGCCAGGATTGCACTCATTACCAGGAACAATACGCCAGCCACTTGAGTCCCGGTCATGTCGGTCAAAAACCCAATCGCGTAAGGGCCGACGAAGCCGCCGAGGTTGGCCATCGTAATCAGTCCACATACCGCCGCGGCAACTCGGGCGCTGAGTAACTTTGTTGGAAGCGCCCAGTAACAGGGGTAGTAACTCATGACGCCCATTTCCGCGATCGAAAAGCCGATGACGACTACGGGCGCGCCGATGCCGGGTAACTGGCTGATCGCCAGTCCGACGGCCGCGACAAGGGCGGCGATGACGGCATGCCGCTTGTGCTGGCCGGTCCTATCCGCGTTCCAGCCGACCACGATCATCGCCGGGATGGCGCAAATGTGCGGAATGGAGGACAGCAGGCTGAGCTGCCAGAGACTAAGGCCAGGAAGATGCTGCACCATCTTTGGCAACCAGATGTTCAGGCCATAACTGGCGATGTTGACGAAAAAGTACGCAGACACCAGAACCAGCACCAGAATGCCGGCGAATGCTCGCAGGATGCCGGTGTCGGGATGGCCCACGTCCATTGCACCGCCCTCGCGCTCGAGCTCGGAGTGAATCCACTGCTTTTCGTCCTCACGCAGCCACCGCGCGTCTTTCGGGCGATCCGTGAGATAGAACAAGGTGACGAATCCGCAGATCAGCGCAGGCAAGCCCTCGAGGATCAGCAGCCAGCGCCAGCCGGAGAATCCCAGCCAGTGCACGCCCAGGAGCGCCCCGGCAACGCCTCCGCCAATGGCGCTTGAAACGGGGACCGCCGTCATGAAGAGGGCAACCGCCTTGGCGCGGTCCGCTTGCCGGAACCAGTGCGTCAGATATACCAGCACTGCCGGAAAGAAGCCGCCCTCGGCAACCCCGAGCAGGAAGCGGATGAAGTTGAATTGCGTCGAGGTCCGGATGAGGCCGGTCAGCGCCGCCAGGAGTCCCCACGCGATCATGATCGCGCCGATCCATATGCGCGCGCTCCGGCTGTGCGCGAACATTGCGCCGGGAATCTCGAGCAGGCACAGGCCGAAGAAGAAGATCCCTGCACCGAATCCAAACACCTGGTTGGAGAAGTGCAACTCCCTGGTCATGTCGAGACCCGCGAAGCCCACATTGACGCGATCAATGAAGGCCGTCATGTAGATCAGGAAGAGAAACGGAAGAAGCCGGCGAGCGATCTTGCGGGGAGCCGTTGCGGAAGGGTTCGCGAACGCGAGCGTCAAGTTGACCCCAGGCACCACTGCGATCCCGGCTTCCAGCCGGAGTGGCGCGTTCATTGAGTGTACATTAGATTGCCGCCCGGATGCCGCTCTCGTCGTGGGCTCTCGTCGTGGGCCAGGTTCGCCTGCTCGGACATTCTCAGCCCTGGTGCCGCTCTCGCACCTCGGCGACGGACTTCGCGACCAGAGTCTCCAACACGGTCCGATCTACATCCGTAAGCTTCTTGATGTAGAGGCAGCCCTTGCCGGTGGTGTGCTTACCCAGCCTTGGGAGCAGCGCCGCGGAAGCGCTGGACCCTGTCAAGCTATACAACACGGTGGCGGCCTTGCGCGGAGAGAAAGCGACGATCGGCATGTCGCCCTCGCGACCGCTATCGTACTTGTAGTGACGGCTGCCGAAACCTATGATCGATGGCCCCCACATCTTTGGCGCTTCGCCGGCCGCGCTTCGCATCAACTTGACGAGCGCCTTGGCGTCCGCGCGCCTGGTCTGGTCCGTCAAGGAATCGATGAATGCCGCGACGCTCAGCTTGGTGGGCTTGGTTTTGTTGTCCGCCATTGTGACTACCTCCCGTCCGTAACTTACCAGGGTTCAGCCTCTGCCCCTCAGCTTGTCGATCTTGCGGCGGTCGCGTTTCGACGGTTTGCCCTGCCGCCACCCTTCGATACGCGGCATTGCTTTGCGCTCCTCGGCTGCCTTCACGCGGGCCTCCCGGCTCGCCTCGGTCTCGCGGTAGAGCGTCTGCGCAACCGCCGCCGGACCGCGCACCTCGCTGAGTTGCAGCACCTCCAATTGAAAGTCGCCGCTGTCGGTCTTCACTCCGAGCAGGTCGCCGGCGTGGACCTCGCGCGAAGGTTTGGCTGGTTGCCCGTCAGAGGAGACTCTGCCAATGTCGCACGCCCGCGCGGCGAGCGCGCGCGTTTTAAAGAAGCGGGCGGCCCAGAGCCACTTGTCGATTCTCACGCTATCGATCTTACTCCAGCGCGTAGAGGTAGCCGTCGGCGGAGCCGAAGTAGACCACCCGGTTTACCACCAGCGGTGACGAGAAGATGACTCCGGCGCTGAATTCGAGATCTGCCGCGACAATCGGCGCCTCGCGCCACAGCGAATGAAACAGCAGAGGGCCATTGATCTTGCGATCGGAGGTGAGCGCCCAGTTCGGATTCTTCTTCGCTGTTTCGACCTGATATTCCCACAGCAGCGCGCCGGTCGCGACGTCGCGCGCCTCGAGCGTGCCGTTGAAAGCGCCATAGTAGGCGACGCCTCCGGCCACCGCGGGCGAGGAGAAAACGTAGGCCCGGGTCGACTGCTGTAGCACCGGCTTGCCCGTCGCCGCGTCGGCGATGCGAAACAGGCTGGAATCCGACGTCGCGAACACGATCTTTCCACTCACCACCGCGGGCGAGACGTTCACCCAGCTGCCGTTATTGAAGAAGCGCCATTTCTCCTTGCCGGTGGCGGCATCGATGGCGTACAGGTTTGAATCGCGGCAGCCCGTATAGACTACGCCATCCACCACCGCGGGCGAGGATTGGAACCCAACCTGGTTGTGAACCACCGGGTCCTCGCCACCGTGGAAGCGCCATTTCTCCTTGCCGGTGGCGGCATCGATGGCGTAGAAGTAGCTGTCCCAACTGCCCACGTACAGCGTGCCGGCGTCGAAGGCCGGCGATGCGTGCACCACATCGCCGGTCGCGAACTTCCAGCGGAGGTCGCCGGTCGAGGCGTCGAGCGCGTACACGTTCCCGTCGCCGCTTCCGAAATAGACCGCGCCGAGCGCGACCACCGGGCTCGACAGAAAGACGTCGAACGGGTCGGGGATGGTCTGGTTCTTGGGCAGAAAACCGTGGATGCCCTTCGCTTCGAAGCGCCGTTCCCCACCGGTTGAGAACTTCCACCGCAGGTGCCCGGTCTGTGCGTCCACTGCGTAGAAATGGCCGTCGTAGCTGCCGAAGTAGACCAGGCCTGCCGCCACGGCCGGAGTACAGGGCACCGGACCGCGCGTGGAGAATTTCCACTTCTGGCGCCCGCTCGCTGCGTCGACCGCATAGACGTTGCCGTCGTCGCCGCCGAAGTACAGAACGCCATCTGAGAAGACCGGCGAGGAGACGATCCGGTCGCCGGTAGCGAATCTCCACTTCACTCCGTGCAGCTGCCGGGGGCCGGCGTCCGGATAGACGCCGGAGTGGGCGGCATCTCCCCGGAACATCGACTGTCCGGAGCCGAGAGCCGCAATCGTCAGACCGATCAAGAGAAAGCGCATGGCTGGTTCCTCGTCCTCAGGGCTTCGCGGTGCGGTGCAGCACCAGGGGGAACTCGTACGGCCCCTGCTGCCAGGTCCCGCTGATCTCGCCACCGCGTAGCCGGCCGTCGTAGATGAGGGAAGCCTCGGGCGCTTCCAGAGTCAGCAGGTCGGATTCCTGGGTCACCATCGCAACGTCCAGGTTCACTTCGCGCCTGCCCTTCAGAAACAGCTTGCCTGTTGCCCGGCCCTCCGCCTGGTTGGCGAGCGAGAGCCGGACATGGACGTTGTGGTCGATGAACATCATGTCGCCCTCCCAATCGCCTTCCATCTCCTTGGCGACGGCCGTGCTTTGTCTCGGCGGTTCTACCTGCGGAGGCCCGGCCTTCCGCAGCGAAACCGGTGCCGCATTCCCGCCCTGCTCGAGCCTGCCGGTGAAGGCTCCGTCGGCTATGAGATTGCCTCTTACCTTGATGTCGCCCAGCACACCCTTAATGGCGAACGATACAGCCGAGTCGCTCACCGAGATGTCCGAGAGCGGCGCGCCCTTGACTCCAAGGTTCGGGAGAATGGCGGAACCGATCCATTGTCCCTGAGCATTCTGAGCAAGGTCGATCACCAGCCCGTACTCCCTGCCCGGCAGCTGAATCGTGCCATCCCAACGCGCGGCGGCGGGTTCGGCCGCCTGGGCGATCACGGCAGCGACAAACAGAAACGCAGCCCTCTGCACCAGTACCATGGCCATCCACGATGCAATCGCTCTGCCAATGGCTCATACTGTGGTGCGCATTAGGCTCGGGCAGCGGTTCAGTGTTCGCAGATGGGACTTCCCGTGCCGGAAATGGACAGAGGGCGAGCCGCGGTCTGCCGCCGCGAGGCTATTGCCCGCCTGGCGCCGCCATTGACAAGGTCTGACAGACCGGTTATCGTATTTCGTAATAGCAATTCGAATTTGGAATAGCAGTTCGATGACCTACGACTCTCATCGCGAGCGCCAGCGCCATCGCATCCTGGACGCGGCCGAGAAGCTGTTCGACGAGCGCGGAATTGATCGGGTCACGATGGCGGACATCGTCTCGGCCGCTGGGATTCGGGCGTCCACCCTGTATCAGTACTTCTCGAACAAGGACGATGTTGTGTGGGCCATCCTGGGCGACCAGTTTGCCGATTCGGCCGTGCGTGCGAAACAGGCCATGGAAACCGGAAAGACGGCGCTCGACAAAATCGCCGCGCTGCTCGAATTCATGGCCGACGGGCTTACGAAGAATCCCGCAAAGGTCCGGTTCGTGGCCCAGTTCGATGCGATGTACGCGCGACACTGGACCGCCGGGCGCCTGCTCTCGCTCGAAGCGCAGATCAGCCCTCGTGGATTCCGGTCCTTCTCCGCTTTGATCCATGACGGCATTGCCGACGGCTCGCTCCGTCCCGACCTGGACCCTGACCTGACGATGCATGCCGTAATCAACGCGGTGATCGGGGCGCAGCGGCGGCTCGCGTCGTTGGGAAGCCGGGTCGAACTGGAGTACGGAAAACCGATCGACGCCCTGTTCCGTGAGACGATCCGGATCATCCTGCTTGGCTTGCGCGCACCTGACCCTGTGGGTGCGCCGCGCAGTCCCAAGCGGCTGCAACCCAAAAGAAGGAGGCACTCGTGAAACTGACTCTCTTCCGTATGATCGCCGTTTCCGCCATGGCGGCGGCGTGCGCGCAACCTCAAACGCCCCGTCTGGAACTGACCGCGGACGCGAACTGGAGATTCCTGCTGGGCGACGCCGCCGGCGCCGAGACGCGCTCGTTTGACGATGCAAGCTGGCGCAGAGTGGACCTCCCACACGACTGGAGCATCGAGGGACGGATCGACAAGAACAACCCGACGGGCTCGGAAGGCGGATATTTCCCGGCGGGTACAGGCTGGTATCGCAAGACGTTCAGCGCTCCGCCGGAATGGAAGGGCAAACGAGTCAGCGTTGAGTTCGACGGAGTGTATCGCGACGCAACCGTGTATCTGAACGGGCGCGAGCTGGGCGAGCAACCCTACGGATACACCAGCTTCTGTTTCGACCTCACGCCGGACCTGGACTTCTCCGGGCCGAACGTGCTGGCTGTGCGCGTCGACAACTCCGCGGAACCGAACAGCCGGTGGTATAGCGGATCGGGGATTTACAGGCACGTGCGCGTGGTAGTGACCGAACCGGTTCATGTGGCGCATTGGGGAGTCGCCATCACCACGGTGCGAGCATCGAGTGAAGCCGGCGCGATTTCCGTGCGCACGCGAGTGTCAAACGAGTCAGCCGCGGAAGTCCGGCTGACGGTGGAGACCCAAATCCTCGACCGGAACGAAAAGGCAGCCGGTAGCGCGCAATCGGCGATGAACACCGCGCCAGGCAGCGAGGCCGAGGTCGGCCAGGAGATCGCGGTCCCGAAGCCGGCCTTGTGGTCGCCGGAATCGCCCGCGCTCTACCGGGCCGTGACGCGGCTACGGAAGGACGGCGACGTCGTCGACGAAGTTGTGACGTCTTTCGGCATCCGGACCTTGGCGTGGTCGGCGGAAAACGGGCTGCTGCTGAACGGCAAATCGATCAAGCTGGTGGGCGGCTGCGTCCACCATGACAATGGACCGTTGGGAGCGGCTGCGTTCGACCGCGCGGAGGAGCGCCGGGTCGAGTTGCTGAAGGCGGCCGGGTTCAACGCGGTGCGAACGTCGCACAACCCGCCCTCCCCGGCGTTTCTGGACGCCTGCGACCGGCTCGGTCTGCTGGTGCTGGACGAAGCGTTCGACACCTGGAAAGCGCACAAGGTCCGCTTCGACTACGCGAGCAATTTCGAGCAATGGTGGCAGCGGGACATTTCGGCCATGGTGCTTCGCGACCGCAACCATCCGTCCATCATTGCCTGGAGTATCGGGAACGAGATCCCCGACGTGCTGCTGGAAAGCGGGCTCGCGACCGCGAAGCAACTGGCGGCGCAGGTTCGCCTCCTCGACACCAGCCGGCCGCTCACCGAGGCCTTTCCCACCAGCACTTCCGGGCCGCTTCCCGATGCGGTGTTCTCGGTCCTCGATATCGGCGGGTACAACTACAACCTCGGGCGGAACTACGCGGACGACCATCGCCGCGTCCCATCCCGACTGATGATGACCACGGAGTCCTTCCCCGCCGCGGCATTCGAGCAATGGAGGCTGGCGCAAGACAACCCGTTCATCCTCGGCGAGTTTGTTTGGACCGCGATGGATTACCTGGGTGAATCCGGAATCGGCGCGTGGGCGTACGGCACTCCCGAACAGGCGGCGCAGGCGGGGAACGTCATGGCCGGCATGCAGGGCATGGCGGACAAACTGTTCCTGGCGATGGCGAATGGAGTGGATCTGAAGGCGCTCATGTCCCAGGGCGGCGGCGATAAAGGTGGGCCGTCGATGATGACCTTCCTGTTCCCGGGCTATCCCTGGCACGCGGCACAGTGCGGCGACCTCGACCTGACGGGGCACCGGAAGCCGCAGTCGTACTATCGCGATATTCTCTGGAACGGCGGAGATCGCGTGTACGCGACCGTGCGCCTGCCGGAGCCGGACGGGAAGAAGATCATCGCGGTTGGATGGGCCGTGTATCCGACGGTCCCAAGCTGGACCTGGCCCGGCCAGGAAGGCAAGGAGCTGCAGGTGGACGTCTACTCGGGAGTGGAGAAGGTCCGCCTTTACTTGAACGGGAAGCTGATCGGCGAGAAGGCGACTGGCCGCTCCGAGGAGTTCAAAGCGACGTTTGCCGTCCCGTATGCGCCCGGCACATTGAAGGCGGTGGGCGTTCGCGGCGGCCGCGCTGTTGCGGAGAGCGTCCTGACGACGGCCGGCGAGCCTGCACGGCTACGCTTAACGGCGGACCGCACAACGCTCGAAGGCGGCGGTCAGGACCTGGCGTTCGTCAACGTCGAAGCCGTGGATGCCGAGGGGCGATTCCAGCCAGACGGGGACCAGGAGGTTCAATTCGCGATCAGTGGGCCGGGCATGATCGCGGCGGTGGGCAACGGAGACGGCAAAGACGAGAGCCCCTATCAAGGCGACCGGCGCAAACTGTTTCACGGACGCGCCCTGGTGGTGGTGCGCACCCTGTCCGAGAGCGGGACGATCCACTTGATGGCCAGAACAGCCGGCCTCGCCGAAAGCGCAGTGAAGCTCGAGGTGAAGCCCGCGGCCCCGCGCTCGGAACTGCGTTGACACTGAAACCTGGGTGCAACCTGCTGACGTCGGGTGACGTCGCACTGCTATCATGACCGCACGGTGAAAACCTATGTCCAATCCACGCTCTTCTTCACTCTTCATGGCCGCGTTGTTCGGCGCCACCCTGTTCATGGCAGCGGCCGCCTCCGCTCCAGCTCAAACTCAAACCGCTCCCGACCTTGGCATCAAGGTCCGCCGGCTCAGCCCACGCGCCGCTGTCTTCAACGTCGGCCCGTGGGATAACACGTATCTTGCGGTCGCTACCCAAAAAGGAATCGTCGTCATCGACTCCGGCTTTTCTAAGACCGTCGCCCAGGCAGTTCGCGCGGCGATCCAGGCGGAGTTCAAGCGGAACGACTTCGCTTTCCTGATCAACTCCCACGAGCATAGCGATCACACCTTCGGCAATAGCGCGTACGCCGATATCCCCATCGTCGGCAGCGACCTGCTGCGCGCCGCGATCCTCGGGTTCAAGTCCAACCCCGCGAGTATCGCCGACAGGCTGGCGATTCCGCAGCAGAGCCTCGCCCGAACGCAACAGGATCCCAAGAACCCTGAAACCGCCAAAGGGGAGACGTTCTGGAAGACGGTGCAGGCGGATTACACGGCCGGCATCGACTTCGTGCCACCGGCAATTACTTTCGACCGGCGGATGACCCTGAACCTCGGCGACGTCTCGGTACACCTTTTCTCGTACGGTCACTGGCACTCAACGGCGGACACCATCATCGCCGTGCCCGAGGAAGGCCTGGTTCGCCTGGGAGCGATCTTGTACGGCAACCATCTGCCCGTGGTCAGCGGCCCCTACGCGCCGAAGGAGGCGCTCACGGCCGCCTTCATGGACAACTGGATCGTGGTGCTCAACGAGGTTTTGGCCCAGTCCAACGAAAAGACGCAGTTCATCTCCTGCCATGGCTGGACCATTATGAGCAAGGCGCAGTGCGCGCCACAGGTCGCTTATTTGGAGACGCTGTGGAACGAAGTGCGCCGCGCGAAAACGGCGGGAAAAACTCTGGCCCAGGCGAAACAGGCCCTGCCGCGTGCGGAACGCTTCCCGGAAATCGCTGCACTGTCCGACGCGGCCGACGGGCTTCCGAACGTTCACGAGCACAACATCGAGGTGCTCTGGAGCGCGGCTCCGTAACGACTACCGTATTGCGCGGTGCGAGTCGAACCACCAGGCCCATAACGGCAGCAGCCACAGCGCCAGGCCGGCGAAGCCTATCGCGCGCACCGAAGGCGGCGGCGGTCCGAAAACGTTCATTGCGTACACCACCGCCAGAAACACCACGAAGGCCCAGAAGCCATACGTACCCACGCGGTCGCTGGATTTTGTCCGGCTGGCGTAGAGCCACACCCCGGCCGCGAAGATCGCGCACTCCACCACCAGCGTCGCGGGAACCGAATTCCACAATCCCAGGCCGACCATCGTCGAGCTTCCGGGGTAGAGCGGCAGGTCGGGCCGGTGCGAGACCGCGTCCAACAACCAGTGGCTGAAGACCCCGGCTGCAAGGGTCAGCGCGCCCGCGCGGTAGTGCCTCCACAGCCAGTACGCCGCGCCAGCCAGCACGCTCCACACCAGCGACATCAGCAGGCTGTGCGACCACGGATAGGATGTGAACGCGAGCGGCGTGAACGCGGTATTGCCGGGATCGATGCGCACCCGCTCGACGCCCGTCAGCACGAGGATGGGCCACAGCAGGTCGAGCGCCAGCGGTGCGGCCACCAGCAGACCTAGAGACGTTTTTGGAGCGACCTGTTTGGCCGCGAGCCCCACCGCGACATGACCGATGAACATTGCCCCCAGTTTACCCCGGCACCGAACCGCGAGCGTCAGCGAGCGGACCGCTACCACCGAGTCTTAGTCGTGCAGAGAGACGGCCGGCCTCCCGCTGAGGCGCTCCGCGACGTGTTGTCCCAAACGGTCCGCGAAGCTTCCGTTTCCGCTGATCGTCGTATTGAAGAGCACCACCACGGCGTAATCTTCCTTCGGATTGAAAACAGCATAACTGCTGTATCCGCCTGTTCCGCCGTTGTGCCAGAACCGGCCCGTCCCGGTTTCGAACAACCAGGCCAATCCGATCTTCGTTCCAGGCATCGCATCCGCTCGCAGCTCGTGGCACATTTCGATCGCGCTCGCGAGCGTTTCCGCATGCCGGACCCTATCGGGATGCATCTGCGCCTCCAGGTACGTCAGCATATCGCTCGCTGTCGAGCGGATGGCGCCCGCTCCGGCCAGCGCGTCCAGATGCCAGGCGTGTGCCCGCTGGTGTTGAGCGGAGTAGCCTTGGGTGAATCGCTTTTCCTGTTCCGGCGAAAGGTTCACCACCGTGTCGTTCAGCTCCAGAGGGCCGGTCACCTGCGCCTTGAGCAATTCCGGATACGCCATGCCCGCGCGATTCGCCAGTGTCTGGCCCAGCAAACCCAGCCCGAGGTTGCTGTAGTTGAACCGCGCATCGGCCGGTTTGCTGACGCCATGTTTGGCGATGAATTCATACAGCGTCGCTGGCCGGTAATCCGCATAGGGATCCTGCAGATCGACCGGATGGAAATTGTCCGGCATGCGGGGCAGGCCGGATTGCTGCGTCGCCAGATCCAGGAGGGTGATCTCCGCACCCGCGGGTTTTGCCACCGTCCCGGGAGGCAGCAACTCCCGCACCGGCTCATCGAACCTCACCTTGTGCTGCGCGACCATCTGCGCCAGGATCAGGGCGGTGAAGGTCTTGGATATCGAACCGATCTCGAAGATCGAATCCCCCTTCACCGGACCGTAGGTGAAGATCCGCCGGACGCCGTGCTGTACCACACCAATCGCCACGCCCCCGTTCGTGGCAGGCGCCAGCGCTCCGTCCTTCAGCGCCGCGACCAGATCGCGGTCGAGCACCGCTTTCAAATCAGCCAGGGGTACGGGACCGGAGGTCGAGTCATACTTCAGCGGTTCCGGCGCCTTCGCGACCAGTGCCACCGTCTGCCGTGTCATCCGCAGCGGCAGATCCTGCCCTTGCGACCACGTGCCATCCAGTTCGTTGCCGTCCTTGGCCAGCGTTCCCCACCAGCGGCCCTTGACCACCGGAACCTCAAACGAAAAATGGTTCCGGCTCCCGTCGAACTCCGCCTTGTCGCAGGGAAGCCCCATCGCGCCTTGATCCAGGCTATCGAGTGTGCAGTACTCCTTCCCCCGGTCGCTGGTCACCTGAACCTGTATGCGCAATTCGGCGCTGCCCGCTTCGAGCGTTCCCAGCCATATTCCATCCACGCGCGTCGGCTCTTGAATGCCCGTATCGCGACGAAACACCAGCGGCATTTCTTCGCCCTGAGACCAGCTTCCGGTCAGCGTCGCGCCATCGCCCGATACCGTGCCGTGCCAGGCGCCGTGCACGCTCGGCACTTCGAAGGACAGCGCCGTCACCGCGAGGTTGAACTTGGCGCACGGCAGGCCCATGGCCCCCTGATCCAGGCTGTCCAAGGTCCCTTTCATCGTTCCGCCCGCGCCCATCTTCAAATGCAGCCTGAGATGCAGCGGGCCCAGCATGCCCGAATAGTCGCCGCCGATTTTCGGGGTCTCGGCCAGAGCCGCTCCGACGCACGCGAGCATGAGCAACCAACGAGAACAGAACATAGACTATGTCCCCACCACAATCTCCCGCTCGTCCCCTTCGAGCGCCCGCAGCCGGATCTCGACGCGCTCCGGCGGCCACAGGTGCGGGAACCGCTCGCCCCACTCCACCAGCATCACCGCCTCGCGCTCCATCAGATCCGGCAGCCCCAGCGTGCGCAACTCACGCTCCTCGTCGATGCGGTAGAGATCCACGTGGAGCACGCGCCCGCCGCCGTACTCGTGGATGAGCGTGAAGGTGGGGCTCGAAACCTCTTCCGGCGCCGCCGCGCCCAGGCCTTCCACGATCCCCTTGGCCAGCGTCGTCTTCCCGGCTCCCAGGTTGCCGATGAGAAGCACCACCGCGCGCGCAGGCAGCCCGAGCGCCAGCTCCCGGCCTAGCGCGACGGTCTCCTCCTCAGAGCTCGTTCGGAACGCAGGCATCGAACGCCGCCGGATAGTAGCGCAACAGATCGGTGGCCACCAGGCTCTTCTCGCCGAGTTCCGCCGCGCCGAGCTCCCCCGCCAGCCCGTGGACGTAGACCGCGGCCGCCACGGCCCGGTCCGGCCGGTCCGGGAACTGGCCCAGGAACCCGGCGATGGTTCCGGTCAGAATGTCGCCCGTTCCGCCGGTGGCGAGCGCCGGCGTGCCGGTGGGATTGATCCACACCCGGCCATCCGGGAACGCGATCAGCGTGCGGTAGCCTTTCAGCACCAGGACCACATGATGCTCGGTGGCGAAGCCGCGGGCCGCCGCGACGCGATCGCCCTGTATTTCCTCGATCGGCTTCCCCGTCAGCCGCGCCATCTCCCCGGGATGCGGCGTGAGCACGCGCAGCCGCCCGCCGCCCTCGAACGCGCTGCCGGCCAGGGCGTTGATCCCGTCGGCATCGACCACCATCGGCTGCGTGCAGTCGCGCACCAGCCGCCGCACCAGTTCCACGGTCTCGGCCGCTGTTCCCAACCCCGGCCCCACGGCCACCACGCTCTTCTTTTCCGCCAGCCGCAACAGATAGCCGTCATCGACAATCGAGCCGGCAGCGCTCTCTGCCAGCGGCTCGGTCATCAGCTCCGGCGCATGGCCGGCGATGACGTGGACCGCCGATTCCGGAGACGCCACAGTGACCAGTCCCGCGCCCGACCGGAGCGCCGCGATCCCGCTCATCGCCGCCGCGCCCGGCTTGCCGCGCGAGCCGGCCACCACCAGCACGTGGCCGAAGTTGCCCTTGTTGGCCCACGGAACGCGCGGAGCGAACAGCGGCCCGAACCAGGCCGGTTCCACCAGCGAGAGGAAGGCCGCATCGTCTTCCTCATACAGCGCCGGCGGACTGCCGATCGCCACCACCTTCAGCTTGCCCACGCGCGTCGAGGCCGGCCCGAGCACCTGCCCCACCTTGGGAGCGGTGAACGTGACGGTGAAATCCGCGTGCGCGGTCTCGCCCACCGTCGTGGCGTTGTCGCTCTCGATGCCCGAAGGAATGTCCACCGCCACCACTTTCGCGAGCGGGAACCCTGCGTTCACCTCGCGCACCCAGTCGAGCATCGGGCCCGCGACCGCGCCCTTGAGTCCCGTGCCGAGCAGCGCGTCGATGACGATGGTGGCGGTGCGGATCTCCGTGGGGATCTCCCGCACCACCGGGCAGCCGCACGCCTGCAGCATGCGGAAATTCGCGAGCGCGTCGTCCTTGAGTTCGCCCGGCGCCGCGGCCAGCACTACCGAGAGCGACCGCGGCCGAAGGCGCGTCCAAAGCTGCCGCGCCACCACCATCCCGTCGCCGCCGTTATTCCCCTTCCCGCACAGGACCACGATGCGCTGCGAGGCCAGCGGCGCGAAAGCTTCCGCCAGGAATTCCACCACGCGGTGTCCGGCGTTCTCCATCAGGACGATCGCCGGAATCCCCATCTCGATGGTGCGGCGATCCACCTCGCGCATCTGCGCCGCAGTCAGGACTTTCATGCGCTCACCCCCGCCAGCAGAGTTTCCAGTTGCCGCACATTTTCATGCTCGCCCATCACGATCAGAAAGTCGCCCGCATCCACCACCGCTTCGGCGGGCGGGTTGAAGAGCATCTCGCCGCCGGCCTTGCGAATGGCCAGCACGATGACGCCGAGGTCTCGGCGGAGCTGCAGCTGCTTGAGCGATTTCGACGCCATCTCGCAGGCCGCCGAAACCCGCAACTGCTCCAGGCCCACATCCAGCCCCACGTTCTTCGTCGCCACATCGAGGAACTGAACCACGTGCGGCCGCACCAGGGACAGCGCCAGCTGATGGCCGGCGTGCGTGTAGGGCGCGAACACGGTGTCGGCTCCCGCGCGCC
Source organism: Bryobacterales bacterium (assembly GCA_963841635.1). Lineage (GTDB taxonomy): Bacteria > Acidobacteriota > Terriglobia > Bryobacterales > Bryobacteraceae > DASWZN01. The sequence continues at coordinate 1,814,116 of CAWJDO010000002.1, read as the reverse complement.
GCAGTTTGGGCTCGGCCTGCTCATCGCCCACCCGCGCCGCCACCTTCAAGGCGGGGTTGAGCGTCTTGGCCGAGAGGATGAGGAACAGGTTGTCCGCGTCGGTGGCCAGCGCGGCGATCAGGCCCTTGGCGCGCCGCACGCCCGAGTCGGTGAGCGTGGCGTCCTGCGTCGAGTCTCCGCAGAAGGCAGCGGCGCCCTCGCGGATCGCGCGTTCCACTTTGTCCGGGTTGCGGTCTACGACCACCAGCGGGACGCCCGCCTGCTGCAACTCGCGCGTCGCCGCCCGCCCCACGCGGCCGTAGCCGCACACGATGTAGTGTTTTTCGAGCTTGTCGATCATGCGTTTCATCCGCCGCTTTCCGAAAAACTCGCCCAATTCCATTTCGATGACCGTCTGGGTCATCGCTCCGATGGCAAAAAACATCGTCGTCACGCCGAACACGATGACGAGCGAATTGAAGACGCGGCCCGCGCGGCTCAGGTTCTGGATCTCGCTATAGCCGACGGTGGTGATCGTGGTCAGCGTCATGTAGAAGGCATCGAACGGGTCGTAGCCTTCGATGAGCGTGAACCCGATGGTGCCCGTGGCCAGCACGAACGCAATCGCGCCGCCCAGCCACAGCAGCCGCTGCCTCAGCCGGTGCATACCGTCCTTCCGTGGGGCAGGATTCCAGTCCTGCAGCGGGTCTCCAGACCCGCCTGCCGCGGCCGTCGAGGTTCCATCAGCACACCCTCCTGGCCAGCAGCAGCGTCATATCGTCCTGCAGCTCGGGCGAGCCGGTCCAATCCCGCACCGAGCTCATCACCGCCGCGATGATTTCATCCGACGCGCAACTGGCGTGCTTGAGGATCACGTCCGTGAGCCGGTCCTCGCCGAACATCTCCACGAACTCGTTCTCGGGCTCGGTCACGCCGTCCGTGAAGCAGGCCAGCAGGTCCCCGGGCTCGAGCTGGATCGTGCTCTCGGTGTATTCCGCGAAGGAGAACGCGCCCACCACCGTCCCCGTCACCTCCAGGCGCGTCGCCTTGCCGCGGCGGACCAGGATGGGCGGCAGGTGCCCCGCGTTGGTGTACGTCATCAGTCCGGTCGCGTCGTCGTAGAGCGCGAAAAAGAACGTGGCGAACTTCTCGGGCGGCGTGAACGCGAACAGTTGCTGGTTCAAACGCGAGACCAGATCCGCCGGCGATAGCGCGACTACCGGCCCTCCGTTCGTCGCGCCCACCGCCAGCGCCTGCCCGGCGCGCAATTGCGTGCGCATGGTGGATTGCAAGGTCGCCATCAGCAGCGCCGCCGAGATTCCCTTGCCCGCTACGTCGCCGATCGCCAGGGCCAGCCGCGGCCCAACCGTCGCGTAGTCGTAATAGTCGCCCGATACCAGCCGCGCCGGCCGGCATTCCGCCGCCAGTGCGAGCGTCTTTGAAACCGGCAGGCTCTTGGGGAAGAGCTGGTTCTGCACTTCCCGCGCGATCTCGATCTCCGATTGCAGCCGCTCCTTCTCCTTGGCCACCTCGACCAACCGCTCCAGATCTTCCGTCATGCGGTTGAACGAAGTGCTCAGACCGGCCAGCTGATCGTCGCCGCGCACCGCGATCCGGTGCGAGAAATCTCCAACGCGGATCCGTTCGGTGCCCAGGTAGAGCGCATGAACGGCGCCCGTGATGGTGCGCGTGAGCCGTACACCGGCCCAGAACCCGACAACCCAAACCACGAAGAAGAGCACGCCGACGACCCAGAAAATCGTCGCAGCCAGCGACGCAGCGGTCTCCCCGGCGGTCAACTCCGTCTTGCCTCGGAAAATGGTTCCCAACACGGCCGAGTAGCGCGTCACAATCCCGAGCGTATCCTGGCCGGACTTCTCGGGCGACTCCCACGCCGCCACCGGGACCGCGGTTGCCCATACGATGTCCCGGTCAAACGCGTTGACCGCGGGCGGCAGCGAAGACCGCTCCGACGGCGTGCCATCGGCCAGCGTGTCGAGCGGCGCACCGTGTTCGATCCTGCGAAGCGACAGGTCGCCCAGCCCCGGCAGAAGTTCGGCCAGCGTGCCCGGCGTCACCGGGGCGATCATGGTGACATCGGTTGCTTTGTTCCCGTCGCTAGCCTTGTGCAGCGCGTGACCCCACAGGTAAAGCCGCCCGCTCCGCCGCACCAGGCCGCTCGCGTCGCCCCAGCCCTCGGCCGGCAGATCGGTACTCGAGTCGGCCGGGTATCGCCACACCTGGCCGCCGCTGCGGACCACGACCGTCAGCCCGCTGAAGCGGCTCCGCAGAGCGGAGGCCAGCCAACTGGCTTGCTGGTCGCGGATCGCGGGCGCGGTGTACGCCAAACCGCGTGCGGGCATCAATAGCTCCGCCGTCTGCCTCTCGAGCTCGGAGGTCACCAGGTATGCGGCCATCTGCCCGCTCAGCACATAGGTGCCGAGCCACACCAGCACCACGATGAGAAGGATGGGCACGACCGCGATGAACAGGTAGGCCACCACCAGCCGGTAGCGCAGCCTCCAGATAACCTTCTTGAGCAGCACCACCAGCCACTTGAAGGCGCACGCCATTCCCAGCAGACAGGCCAGGAAAATCAGCGGCACCGAAAGATCGCTCGCGGGAGCGGCATAGTTCGAGATCGTCGCCGCAACCAGCGCGACAAAGAAAACCTTGTCGAGCCGGCCGGATTTCCGGTACGCCGATTTGAGGTGCGCGATCATCGACACACGTAGCTCTGTGCGGCGGAACCGAGCCGCCTTGTCACGGAGAATTGTAACACTGCGCCCGTGGCAGGGATTGCCGCGGGCTATTGGGCAGCGCCGGCTTGCCGCGCTCTGAGGTGCGGAGGGAGGTAAACCTTGCCGGTCTGGGGATCGAAACACACCAACTCGTGCTGCCCGGCTAGCCTCAGCAGCTAAGGGACGAGTCGCCCGGCTTCCTCCGGCCGGATCGCCATGACCGCGTGGCCGCCGGCCATCTCGATGGCGCAGGCCCAGGGACAGGCGTCGATGTCGCTTTCCGCGACCATATCGATTTCGGGATAGAGGTCCGTCAGAAAGGAGTAGAAGGCATACACCTGTGAGTCGAACTTGCCGGGCGCCGATTCGCCGTCGCTCAGCAGGAAATACTGCCGCGCGGCCTCGTCATCGGAGATCGCTGTCCCGCTGTGCCAGACCGCGAGGTAGAAACTGTCCACGGGCGCCCTCTGTCTAACTACAAATCCACCGCCACCACCTCGTGTAGTTCAATCGGCGGAGTGGTGGTCTCGACCCACGCTCCGGCCTGTCGCCAGGAGGTTCCGCCTTCGCCGACCAGCATGCGCACGCCGCGAGCCTTCACGCCGCCGGGCAGCTTGATCCGAACCTTCTGTGGGCCTACCGGCAGAATCTCGCGGAACGACCCCGACATCGCCATCGGATTCGACAGGTTCACCAGGTGCACCGTCACCGACGACTGCTGTTGCCACAGCGCCACGTCGAGGATGCCTGGCCCTTTCACCTCCAGAGGCTGCTCTTCGTTCGCGGCCCAGCCCACGGCGTTCGCCAGAACTCTCCCGTGATCGTAGTTCATCACCTCCCAGAACGTCCGGTCGATGTCCCACGGGAAATAGACCACCCTGCCGGCGCCCGCCGCGCGCGCGATCACACCGGGAATGTCGGTTGTAGCCTCCCGCGGGTACACCGCCTCCATAGGCAGGTCGGGATAGCTGGGAACCGTCATCAAAGGCGCGCGCAAACCCGGCGGGGTATGGATCTCAACGCGCTTCACGCCGTGGATCATGCGGCTCGCGTCCTCCAGGCCGGCCAGTATGGGATGGGAGTGGTCTTCGATATTCAGATAGGCGTTCTGCTGCCGTTCGATGACGTTTCCTCCGAACGAAGCGCCGAAAAGGCCGGCCAGCCCGAAATCGTCCCGCCGCCCGCCACGCCCGTCCCCGAGCGAGGTCTCGTGCGTGGCCACGAGGCCCCCGCCACTCTCCACGAAGGACCGCAATTGCACGCACTGCTCATCGGACAGGTTCACCAGATTCGGCAGCGCCAGTACCTTGAAAGGCCGCAGGCCTTCGGTGTCGAGCCGGTCGGCGGCGACCATCTCGAACGGGACCCGCGCCTCCACCAGGGCCTGATAGAATCCGGATTCGTGGTCCGCCGAGGCGCGCGGCGCGGCTACGAGGCCGACGCGCGCCAGCGACCGCTCGTTGCGCAGATACTTCTCGTTCTTCCAGTGCCAGACGAACAGTTCCTCGACGGGCTTGATCCAGCGGCGGTCGAGCGGCTTGGCATTGAACTTGGTGACCCAGGGCCGGAACCCCTGCGCGATGCCGTCCACGGCCCAGACCCGGATTTCATCGGGGTTCTGAACCGAGTCCTTCCAGCGGTACGGCGCCTCCAACCCCACGCCGAACAGGCCGACAATCGGTTTTGAACCGAACGTCGAGCGGGCCGCCTTCGCGAACCGGCCGTTCTGCCACACAGGCGTGTTGCCGAACCGTGCCTGCTTGTCCGCGATAAGAATCGGGACCGAAACAGAGTCGCGGATTTCGTCAAATCCGTTGGGGAAGAACGCGGCATCCGGATTGCGCTTTTTGACCTCGCCATCCCACAGCGAGTAGAGTTCCAGCAGTCGCTTCTTTCGCCACGCTACGTATTGCGGCTGCGCCTCGCCGGCCGGCGTCAGATCCCGTCCGCTGAACTCTCTGAAGCCCTGCCGGCAATGCTTGCAGTAGCACATCCCCGAACCGCTCCACCGGTTGGCGAAGATGCCATCCACCTTGTAGAGAGTCATGATCTCGCGGATCACAGAGGTCATGAACTCGAAGTTGTACGGGCCGAGAGCGCATGTGACCCACAAGGACGGCATCGCCCAATGGCGGCGCGGACGGCCATTCGCGTCCACGGCGATCCAGTCCGGATGCGTGTCGTAGACGTCCTGGTGCGCGGCGTGCGGATCCACGCGCGCAATCACGTTCATCCCCAGACCGCGGCACCCCGTTAACATCTCGCCGAAAGGATCGCTACTCCCGAGGAACTTGCTGCGGTAGTGCAGCGGCACCTTGGTCGGATAGAACGCCACGCACCCGCCCGCACTGAGGCAAGCGGCGTCGGCATGGATCCGCTTGAAGTACTCGAGCCAGAAGCCCGCATCATAGCGCCCCGGGTCATCCTCGACGAACGCCAGTTGGGCCCACCGCATCGGCCGGCTGTACCAGCCTTCCGGCGGGTTTTCCCAGCGCCCCGCCAGCAACGCGCCAGTCCCGATCATCCACTCCCGCCGATTGATTTCCATGAATCCCCTCACTGTCCGCTTGCACCGGTCCACTCGCTCACCCTCGTGGTTCGGTGCTGGCGCCCAGACACAGCTCTCAAATGTGGAAGAGCCGGTCGAAGAACTCCCGCGTGCGCGCCTGTATCTGCGCCAGTTCCACGTCGAGCGGCTGGTCGTGCAGGTGCTCCGGGGTCCAGCGCCGCACCAGGGCGCTGACGTTCTCGATCGCCCAGCCGCTGGTGGGCAGCGTCCCCTCGGTGTGGCCGCTCGATACGCGCAGGGCGTGATCCAGAGCGCGGTAGAAGCCCGCCGCGTCGCGCAGGAAATCGGCATCCGGCCGCTCAAGGTGCCCCATCTGTTCGATCACGTCGATGCGCGCCGGCGTGTTCAGCACCTTGAAGAAGATTCCCGCGCCCTTCAGCCGCAGGTACATCAGCGCGAAATCGATGTCGTAGTAACCGCCGCGGCCGGCCTTGAGAGGATTGTCCCCGCCCAGTTCCTTCTCCAGGCGCAGCCGCATCTGCAGGAGCTGCTTGCGCGAGCGCCCGCTCTGCCCGTATCGCCGCCAGTCCACCTGTTGCAGCTCGTTGAGGAACGCGGTTCCGCTCTCCATATCGCCCGCCGCCACCCGCGACTTCATGTAGGTGATGCCCTCCCAGGCCTCGGCGGCGTTGGCCAGGTAGTTCCTGTACGCGGTCTCCGACTGCACCATGGCGCCGGAGCGCCCGTTGGGCCGAAGCCGCGTGTCCACGGCGAACATCATCCCCTCGCCGGTGTAGGCGGTCAGGATGGAGATCATCTGTTCGGCAACGCGCGTCCAGAACAGTTGTTCGGTGAGGTCCTGGTCCGGGATGACGAAAATCAAATCGGCGTCCGAGGCCAGATCGAACTCCCGCATTCCGAGCCGTCCCAGCGCGATCGTCAGCATCTGGTCCTTCGGCTTGTACGACGCCGCGGCCGGTGGACGCGTGGCGGTCACCTGCTCGACGGCCATCCGGTAGGCCCCCGCGATGGCGGCGTCGGCCAGGTCGGAGGTGCGCGCCAGCGCCGCGAACACTTCGCTCTGGCGGCAGATGCTTTCCGCCTGGATCCGGAACATCCCGCGCCGGAAGAAGCGCCGCAGCTCCGACGGATCGTCGCTGGCCAGAGCCTCCACCAGGTACGGCAGGTCCTGGCCGGATTCGTGCCGCATGTTGCGCAGCTCCGCCAGCAGTTCCGGATAGCGTATCAACTGCTCGGCGAAATACGGGCTGTGCTCGACGATATCGAGCAGGTAGGATGCGAGCTGCGGGTCGCCGTTGAGCCAGTTCAGCCAGTCCGGGTGCGGCAGGATGCGCTCGAGGAAGTGCTCGAAGTGCACACGCCCCCGGCGCAATCCGCTCCTCGCCACCGCGGCGGCGAGTTGCGGCGCGCGCTGGTCCAGAAACCGCAGCAGGTTGCTCGCGCCTTGCTCGATCGGCTCGTCCACCTCATCCACAGCGGCGCTCTCCGACGCGGCCGGCTCGGCGGCGGTGGTGTAGTAAATCGGTTGCTGGGCGTGAATCACCCGCTCGTAGATGGCCTGCACCGATTCCCGCCGCCGGTTCAACTCCGCCAGCAGCGACTCGGCCGTGGGCGCGCCTCCAAAGTGCGCTCCCGGCATTTTGCGCGCCAGCTTCGCCAGTTCGTCCGGATCCGTCGGCGCCGTGTGCGTCTGCAGATCCTCGTCGAATTGAAGCCGGTGCTCCAGGTGGCGCAGGAACTGGTAAGCGCCGGCCAGCTCCGAGTATTCCGTGGGCGAGAGCAGGTCCTTGTCCCGCAGCCGCGACAGCGCCAGCAGCGTTCCCGCGTGGCGCACCCACGGCTCCCGGCCTCCGTGCAGGCGCTGCAGGCACTGCACCAGAAACTCGATGTCGCGGATGCCGCCCGGAGCCAGCTTGATGTTGAAGCCCTGCTCGGCGCCGCGCCGCTCCGCCATCTTCTCCCGGATCCGCACGCGCGTTTCCGAGGCCGCCTCCACCACCGAGAAATCGAGCGTGCTCGAGTAGATCAGCGGCTCAACGGCATCCACCAGTTCGGCCCCCGGGCCCGCATCGCCGGCCGACACGCGCGCCTTCACCAGCATCTGCAACTCCCAGTCGCGCGCGCGGTCCTGGTAGTAGCTCTTGGCGCCATCAAGCGAGCTGGTGACTTCGCCAAACCGCCCATCCGGCCGCAGCCGGAGATCCACTCGGTAGGAGATGCCCGCGGCCGTGTAAGTGGAGAGCAGGTCGGTCAACTGGTTGGCCGCCTTCTTGAAGAACTCCTTGTTCGAAATCGGATTCGGACCCGCCGTCGTACCGTTTGCCGCGTACAGAAACATCAGGTCGATATCGGAGCTGTAGTTCAGCTCGCGGCCGCCCAGCTTGCCGAGCGACAGAATCGAGAACCGCGGATCGCTGGGCAGCCCGTGCCTGGCCGCCAGGTCGTCGCGTATGCGGTTGTAACAGCCGCCCAGAATCGCGTCCGCCAAGCTCGACAGCTCGTCGGTGATCTCCGGAAGGTCGGCCATTCCGGTGACGTCGCGCACCAGGATTCGCAGGATCTGCCGTCGCCGGAACAGCGCCAGCGTGTGCGGCGAGGGTAGCCCGGGGCCTTCGGCTTCGAGCGCCCTCTCCAGCAGTCCCGCGTAGTCCTCTGCCAGAAACAGCCGCTGCAGCGCCGTGCCTTCGGCCAGCTCCTGGATCCAGTCCGGGTTGAGCAGCACGGCTTCGGAGAGGAAGCGGCTGTGCGAAAAAACGGCCACCAGCAGTTGCAGCCCCGGCCCGGTTTCCGCGATCCTCTGGAAGCCGGCAGGCTGTTCGCCGTGGAGCCGTTCCAGATAATGCAGGGCCTCGTCCGGGCTGGGCGAGGCGGCCAGCAGCGAGCACGTGCGATCCTGCCACTCGAGCGGCAGCCCGTCCATGAACCGCGCCAGCGAGTCCGACGCCCGCGCCGGGTCGCGGAACTCGATCTCTTCCACGGGTCTTCGCATGTCGGCGGTCAGACGGCTGCGTCCACCAAACAGATTATATCCCCTGCGCGAACCCACCCTGGCTCGACCACGGACGCATAGAACCCGCCCATCGCCCAGCCTGGGTCGGACGGCAGCGCGCCCTTCTCGGGAATTAGCCCCCGAAGCCCGGGTCCGCAGACATCGAGCGCGGAGCAAGGCGTGCGGAACTGAGTCAGTTCGATGACCGCCTGCCCAACCCGGAACCGCATGCCGCCGCGCAGGTCGCGGCGCTCCAGCCCGCGGGTTGTGACGTTCTCCCCCAGCGCGCCGTGGAACAGCGGAAAACCGCGAGCGATGAGTTCCTCAGTCGCCTCGGCCGCACCGAGCAGAACGGCTTTCAGCGGGCCGCCATGCGATGCGGGGTGTGCGTGGTCGTCGCCCTCGAATCCCAGCGGAGTCAGCATCGCCTCTGGCACCGGCCGCTTCGGCAGCCCGCCCGGGGAAAGATTGACCTGGACCACCAGCCCGCGCATCGCCACCTGGTCCGATCTTCTCACAGCCCACTACCGTAGTGCGCCGCAGATTCCGTCGCCCATCGGAATTGGCCGCGAACCCGGGACTGGCTCGAATTTCGCAGCACTTGCGAAATTCGCGCCTGTCCCACCGCTGGTCGTCTGTCAGTCATGCTGCTCGAACTTCGCGACGCACTACACTACCGTCCGCGAAAACCGGGAACGGACGGGTACCCCTCAGCCCCGAATCCTAGTACTCAGTTGCCCTTCGGCATCTTTATTCCAGAGCATCGGACCTGCTAGGTTCAAATAGGAACCGGGAATAGGCCCGTTCGGCCCACGCCCATAGGAGACAAACGCCTTGACGATACACCGAGCACTCGCTATCGGACTGATCGTGTCCGGCTTGTCCTGCGCCGACAACTTCGTAACAAATTACGAGCCGGCCGGCGTGCAGTTGCCCGATCCCGCCTTGATCTGCGTTGGAAGACCCGGGTGCCTCATCGGGACGGAAACCTTCGATTCCTGGAACGGCGGCGGCTTCACCACCGACTTCGGAACCGGCGGCGAGATCACCGGAGTGTACGCCGGCAGCTTTCTGTCCTACGCCGCGGACCAGTATGGCGGAGCCGGCGGGACTGGGCGCTACCCCGAGCTCTTCAGTGGCGGCCCTTACAGCGTGACCCTCAGCGCGGCCGGCGGGGTGCCGGGCGTGAACTACTTCGGCCTGTGGCTCTCCGCGCTGGATGCGGGAAACTCGATCCAGTTCTATGAGAACGGAACCCTGGTCTACTCCTTCACGCCCGCGGATCTCATCGGCCTGGTCGGCCCCTGCACAGGCTCGAACCCGTTCTGTGGAAACCCCAGCGTCAACTTCCAGGGCCAGGACGCGGGCGAGCAGTTCGCCTATCTCAACTTTTACGACCTGAACGGCTACTTCAACCAGATCGTCTTCACCGAGTCCGGCGGCGGCGGATTGGAATCCGACGATCACACCCTTGCCTATAGGCCCGCCCCAGAACCCGGCAGCGTGGCCCTCTTCGGCGCCGGAGGAATCCTCCTGGCTCTTCTGGCCAAACGCCGCCGCCTAGGGCAGCGACCGTAAGCGTTGGACCGTGTGAAGGTGTTCTTCCTCTTCGCAAAGACCGGGCAGAAACCGTGGGGCAGGACTCCAGTCCTGCAGCGGGTCTCCAGACCCGCCTCCGTCCAACTTCCTGAAACGACGGAAGCCGGACGTGGACGTCCGGCGCAGCTCTGGAGAGCCGCCCACTCCGGCTGTCCGCCTCCCGGATAACTAAGTGCACCAACCGGCGCGCAGCTTGCCAAGCCCCACATACGAACCAGACCTGGCGGTCTGACCACTAAGGACCGTCTGATCCGTTTCGTCCGCTTGCTCGCGCGCGGTTCCGCATGGCGCACCCGCAGGATGAGGACTGAAAGGGAACCGCTGAAGACTGGAGGCAGGAAGCTGAAAGCTGAAAGGCTCTGCCGGGGGCAACGTCGTTGCCCCCGGCAGCAATTTCCCTAGATGTCGTAGTACAGCGCGAATTCGTAGGGGTGGGGACGGAGACGAACCGCGTCCGCCTCGTTCTTGCGCTTGTAATCGATGAACGCTTCGATCAGTTCCTCGGTGAAGACATCGCCCTTCAGCAGGAAGTTGTGATCGTCTTCCAGGCAGCTCAGCGCTTCTTCGAGCGAACCTGGCATCGACGGTACATTGCGCAGCTCTTCGGGGGACAGGTCGTAAATGTCCTTGTCGAGCGGCTCGCCGGGATTGATCTTGTTGAGGACGCCATCCAGGCCCGCCATCAGCATCGCCGAAAAAGCGAGGTACGGATTGCAAGCCGGATCTGGCGGACGGAATTCGAGCCGCTTCGCCTTCGGGCTCGAAGAATACATCGGAATGCGGACCGCCGCCGAACGGTTGCGCCGTGAGTAAGCCAGGTTCACCGGGGCTTCGTAACCCGGCACCAGGCGCTTGTAGCTGTTGGTGGTCGGTGCGATCAGAGCCGACAACGCGCGCGCGTGCTTCAGCAGCCCGCCCGCATACCACAGCGCCATCTGGCTCAGGCCCGCGTAGCCGTCGCCCGCGAACAGCGGCGTGTCGCCCTTCCACAGGCTCTGGTGGCAGTGCATGCCGCTGCCGTTGTCCTGGAACAGCGGCTTAGGCATGAACGTCACGGTCTTCCCGTACTGGTTGGCGACGTTGCGGATGATGTACTTGTACAGCATCAGGCTGTCCGCCATGCCGGTCAGCGGAGCAAAGCGCATGTCGATCTCCGCCTGCCCGCCGGTGGCCACTTCGTGATGGTGGCATTCCACGTTCAGCCCGCACTTGATCATGGTCTGCACCATCTCGCTGCGCAGATCCTGGTAATGATCCGTGGGAGGAACCGGGAAGTAGCCTTCCTTGTACCGAGGCCGGTAGCCCAGGTTGTCCTTCTCGCGTCCGCTATTCCAGCGGCCCTCTTCGGCGTCGATGAAGTAGTAGCCGGAATGCTGATCCTGGTCGAACCGGATGTTGTCGAAGATGAAGAACTCCGCCTCGGGGCCGAAATAGGCCGTGTCGGCGATGCCCGAGTTCTTCAGGTACAGCTCGGCCTTCTTGGCGATCCAGCGCGGATCGCGCTCATAATGCTGGCGCGTGATCGGGTCCACCGCGTCGGCGATCATGACCAGGGTCGCCGTCTCGCCGAACGGGTCCATGATGGCCGTGCTCGGGTCCGGCATGAGCAGCATGTCGCTCTCGTTGATGGCCGCCCAAGCCCGTATGCTCGAGCCGTCAAATCCGTAGCCTTCTTCGAAGACATCTTCGGTCAGTTGGCTGATGGGATAAGAGACGTGATGCCACAGACCGGGGATGTCGCTGAAGCGCAGGTCGATCTGCTTGGCGTCGTTTTTCTTGGCGATTTCTATTGCTTCTTTGGGACTCTTAGTACTCATCTATCCTCCCTAGGGATGTATGCACACGCGCACGAATGACTAAACCAGTTGGGGGATGCCTCAACCGTAATTGTTCCCTAGAATAACGAATGGGGTAGGCACGGTCAAGAAGGTTTTTTTTATGGAGCAGATAGCGTTTCGTTTTGAGCCTGGGCGCCGCGTCTTCACCGTGGCCGAGCTCAACACCGCCATCCACGGCCTTCTGGAGCGGGAGTTCGCCGACGTCTGGGTGACCGGCGAAATCTCCGGAACCCGCCTCGCCGCCAGCGGCCACTACTACTTCACCCTAAAGGAGCAGGACGCCCAGCTCCGCTGCGTCTGCTTCCGCCAGACCGCGCGCTACCTCAAATTCAAGCCCCAGGACGGCGTGGCCGTCATCGCCCGCGGCCGCATCGACGTCTATGAGGTCCGCGGCGAATACCAGCTCCTGGTCGAGACCCTGGAGCCCAAGGGCCGCGGCGCCCTGCAACTCGCCTTCGAGCAGCTGAAAAAGAAGCTGGCGGCCGAAGGCCTCTTCGACACCGCGCGCAAGCGGCCCATCCCGGCCTTCCCCCGGCGCATCGGCATCGTCACCTCGCCCTCCGGCGCCGCCATTCGCGATCTGCTCAACATCCTGGAGCGACGCTTCCCTGGCCTACACATTCGACTATTCCCCGCCCAGGTGCAAGGCGAAGGCGCAGTCGAAGACGTCTGCCGTGGAATCGAACATTTCGGTGCCTCGGGATGGGCGGACGTCCTGATCGTCGGACGTGGCGGCGGCTCGCTCGAAGATCTCTGGACTTTCAACGAGGAGGCGGTGGCGCGAGCCATAGCGGCCTGCCCGGTGCCTGTGATTTCGGCGGTGGGACACGAGACCGACGTCACCATCGCCGATTTTGTGGCCGACCTGCGCGCTCCCACGCCCTCGGCCGCGGCCGAGCTGGTGGTGGGGACAAGGCAGCATGTGGTGGAGCGCATCGAGGCGGCCGAGGCGAAGCTGCGCCAGAGCCTGCGCTACCGCCTGTCGGACGCGATGCGCAAGCTGCACCAGCGAGGGATCGAGCGCGCGACGTCGCTGCTATCCCGTCGCATCGGCCGCTCGCTCCAGCGCGTGGACGAAGTGGATTACGAGTTGCGCGCCCGCATACGGTCTCTGCTAGTACTGGCTCGTGTGCATTGGGGCGAACTCGATGCGCGTCTGAAGGCGCTCGACCTGCGCCTGCGCTTCGCCCAGACCCGCCAGCGTCTGGAGGCCGCCAACCGGACGTCCGTCGAAATCATGCGCGCGACCCTCACGCGAGCCCGAAGACGTTACGAGCCGCTAGCCGCCGAGCTGAACCAGCTCAGCCCGCTCCGCGTCCTCGATCGAGGCTACGCCATCGTCCAGGACGACCAGGGCCGCATATTGAAGGACGCCACCGACGCCCCGCCCCCGTCAACGATCGCCGTCCGCCTCGCCCGCGGCCGCCTCAAGGCGCGGGTGACGGAGTGACCGCCGTCCCGTGCCCCTTCAGCACCGAACCGCGACCGTGAGGGAGCGGATCGACGGGCGACAAGCGACGGGCGACGAGCCGTCTTTGCCTACAGCGCCGCCTCGCCCCGCTCGTCGTTGCGGATGCGGATCGCCTCCGCGATCTCGGAAACGAAAATCTTTCCGTCGCCGATCGCGCCCGTGCGCGCCGCCTCGCTGAGCGTCCGGATCACTTCCTCCTTGCGCCCGGCCGGGACCACCATCTGGAGCATCACCTTAGGCAGCAGGTCCACGTTGTACTCGCGCCCGCGGTAGACCTCTTTGTGGCCTTTCTGCCGGCCGTGGCCGCGCACCTCGAGCACCGTGATCCCGTCGATGCCGGCCGCCTTGAGGGCCTCCATCACGCCGTCCAACTTGAAGGGTTGAATAATCGCTTCGATTTTGAACATAGGGCTACGCCTCGAAATTGTACCCTTCTTCGCCGTGCAGCGTCAGGTCCATGCCGGCGTCCTCTTCCCGCTCCGAGATGCGCAGTGGCGTAAATAGCGAGGTCACCTTCAGGGCGACCAGCGTGCCCACCACGCCCAGCCCGATTCCTATGCCCGCGCCGATAAGCTGATTCACCACCTGCATCGGGTTGCCGTCGATCCAGCCTAGCGGCGCCGCCTGGCCGTTAGCCAGCTTGAGCGCCGAGTTCACGGCCCTGGTCGCAAACACTCCGGTGAGTATGCATCCCATCAGTCCGCCCACGCCGTGGACCCCGAACACGTCCAGCGAATCGTCGTAATGGAACTTCTCTTTGACCACCGAGACCATCAGGAAGCACATCGCCCCCGCCACCAGGCCAATGAGGATGGCGCTGAACGGCTGCACGAAGCCCGCTCCCTGCGTCACCGTCGCCAGGCCCGCCACGGCGCCCGAGATGGCGCCCAGCGCGCTGGCTTTCCCGTTGCGGATTCTCTCCGCCAGCATCCAGGAAACCGCGCCCGCCGCGGAGGCAAAGTGCGTGGCCACGAATGCGCTGGTCGCGAGCGAGGACGCCGCCAGCGCGCTGCCCGCGTTGAACCCGAACCAGCCCACCCACAGCAGGCATGCGCCGATAAAGCTCAGCACCAGGTTGTGCGGCGCCATCTTCTCGTGCGGGTAGTTCTGCCGCTTGCCGATGTAGAGCGCCGTCACCAGCGCCGAGAATCCCGAGCTGATGTGCACCACCGTGCCGCCGGCGAAATCGAACACCGGGAACCGGCCGCCCGAGTAGGCGTTGAGGAACCCGCCCTCGCCCCACACCATGTGCGCGATCGGAAAGTAGACCAGGAACATCCACAGCACCGAGAAGATCAGCATGGCGTTGAACCGCACCCGTTCGGCAAACGCGCCCGCGATGAGCGCCGGCGTGATGATGGCGAACATCATCTGGTACACCATGAAGGTCTGATGCGGGATGGTGGGCGCGTAGATGGGATTCGGGTCGCCGCCGACGCCGTGCAGGAACAGGAAGCGGAGATCGCCGATGAACGGGTTGCCGCCGCCGAATACCAGGCTGTATCCGCACACGGCCCACAGCAGCGTGACGACGGCCATCATGCCGAAGCTCTGCATCATGGTGCCGAGCACGTTCCGCTTCCGCACCAGGCCGCAGTAGAACAGCGCGAGGCCCGGCCCGGTCATCATCAGCACCAGCGCGGAACTGATCAGCATCCACGCGTTGTCGCCCGCCGACTGGGACGACTTGACGGCCGCTTTCAGGGCAGCCATTTCGGCTCCGGCCCCGGAGGCCGGTTGAGCCCAAACAGAAGAGCACAATAAGAGAACACTCGTGGCAATACGGAGAATCAACATGGTCTCCCTTTACAGACGGGGTATTGGCTCGCGGACAGGGCGAGTACTACACAGTAATGGAGAAGCCTCCGCCCGCGCCACAAGAAAGTTTGGATGGGGGCGATAGAAAGTTTGGATGGGAGCGGAACCTCACGTCTCGATCCACCGGCGCGAGGGTATACCAAAGCCGACGACGGCCGCGCGCTCACTTCTTGTCAGTCGTCGCGTCGTGCCCTGCGCCCTGCAATCGCTGGAGGGCGGTCTCCATTCGCCCACGCGCCGTCACGTCGCGTTCTACCGCCAGGGCGCTCTTCAGCTTCTGGGCGGACCCAGCATTCCCGTAACGGCCCAGGATGTCGCTGGCAAGCATCCGTACGCCAGCATCTTCGCCGCGCACGCAGGTTTCGGCCAGATCCCGAACCTCCTTCGACTGGTTCGCCGAGACGTGGCGAAACCCAAGCACGAGAGTGAGGCCGTTGGTGATCCAACCGCCTTGCAAGACGTTCGGAGCGCTGACGTAGTAGCGGAGAGTGTCGATCACGTCGTCATTGCAGGTGTCACGGCCCACCCTCACCATTGAGGCCGCCGCCAACAGCCTGACGGCCGCTCGATGTGCGCGGTCAGGGTCGCCCTCACTTCTACACAGACGCTGGAGCGTAGGGAGTCCGCTTTCGTCTCCCAGCGCCACGAGCGCGCCCACCATAAACACCTGAGTGCCCGGGGCCCGCTCGATCGAGAAGGCCTCCAGCAACGCGCGGAGAGCGCCGGCATTCTGCCCCCTTGCAAGCTCCTCCGCTGCCAGGGAGCGGACGTCGGCTCTGGGGTCGTGCAAGGCCGCTGCAAGGCCTTGGAACGTCGAGGCATAGCCGCCCCTCTCGAGGAACTGCTCTGACGTCAGGATGCAGTCGTTGTCGGCGCAAGCTTCGCCGCTTCGGAGAGGCTTCGCCATGTCCGGGATACCCTCTATCGTCTGGCCGCCCAAGCCAGCGGCCAAGGCGAGCGGAACTAGGGTTAAGAGGAGCCTCATGGTCGTGTCCTTCGGTGTCGCATCGTCAAATCGGGTCCTTAGCGATGGTCACCTTCGTGACGGGCGTTCCGTTGATGGTGGAATGGGTTAGGGTTCTCGTGACCGCAAAAGAACCGATCGCGGTGCCGTCAGCGCACACATATGTCTGCGTGCATGCGTACCAGCATGAGTAGTTTGGCGCTTGACCTGCCAGCAGATCGCTCGTGCTGACCAAAACGTGGGCGTCGTAGAAGGAACTGTTCCCAGGTATGGGAAGCGGTGGGATGGGGTACCCGTAACTGGTTCTGTTCGATTGGTTCACGCCCACCTGAAAGCCGCCCCAGCCGGAGCATGTCGGAATGTTTGCGGCTGCAGGGCAGGTGCTGTACACAGGCACCACGACCTCGGAGAAGTTGAGGCCTCTGTAATCAGCGAAGACGTTGCCGAGCGTCATGACCGTCTCAAGCCCGATCCCCGTCAGATATGCGGGGTAGTTGCTGGTCTGGGACACTCCTGCAGCCAATGGCCAGCCCGTCCTCGAGGAGATGCTGATGCTTGAGGGACAGCCATAGTAGATCGTCAACTCCGCCGCATCCGCGATTGGGGTCGTTTGCCCGTTGGCCGTGACAGTCACGTCATAGTCCCCAAGGAAGGGTGGGTTGGTCGTGTTAATCATGATCGTTGTGGATCTGTCGTCGCCGCCCGTTCCCGGAAAGCTTCCTAGCTGCTCAATGTTGACGATGGGGCTCGTGCCGAAGCCGGTACCCGTAAGTGCGAGCGTGACCCCGGTCAAACCCGCCTGAACTTGCGACGGGGTGATGGAATCGATCTCCGGCGTCACCTTCGCCGGCGCTTCGGCGCTGGGCGCCATCATCTGACAGACGGGCTCGAACGCTCCACACCCCACGAAGTACTGCCTCACCTCGACCGGACCGGTCGCCGAAACCACTGCCGCGCCCGGTCTCGCGCCGCTCGACAACCCGGGACTCCCTTCCCCGGCCGTCTGAACACTCAGAACCTGGCTGGCACTGCTGGCCCAGTCCGACGTGCGGGTGACGTCGTACTGGTAGCCCGAACTGATGTGGTACCTGAACGCGAGTTGCTGTGCGTCGCCGACCCCAAGCAGCACGCTGAACGGGTCCACTTCGGCGTCCGTCTCGCCCGCGCAGTTCAAGCATATGGGCCCGCAGGTCGCTTTAGTCGGGTTGTAAATGCCCATACCCACCACCACATCAATGGCATCCTCGGGCTCGTCGGCCGGAGTGCTCACCACCAGACTGCCGTGCCTGACATCCAGCGGAAGGATTTTGCCGTCCTGGTCCAGCTGCCGCCTCCGGATCAGCTCCCCAACGTCGATCATCGCCGAAGCATGCGGCTCCAGGGTCAGCGGCAGCCCGTAAGATTCTCCGTTCCCGCCGTACTGCAGCGTCACCACCAACTCCTGCGCATCCGGCTCCGGATTCCACACCGTGTACATGGTGTCGAACCCGGGCACCACCGGGAAAACGTAATTCCCGGTCCGATCGGTGCTCCCCACGGCCGCCAGGATATCGTTCCAATAGCCATCATAGGAGAACGCCACGTTGATGGCCTCGATCTGCGGTTGCTTGACCATCAGGTCCGCGATGGATACTTCCCGCGCCTCGCGCGGCAGAAGCGCCAGGTCCGGTAGCGGCAGGCTCTTAACCGTGCGGCCGTCCATGTAATACACGACGAAGTGCAGTGTCCTGGGCGTTGCAGCGATATTGCGGAAGAAGGCGTATGGAGTGAAGCCCACGGAGGCGGGGAAGTTCAGCAGCGGGTCCTGCTGATTGACCATAACCCCGGCAGCCGCCAACTGCCGCGGCCCCGTGGCGCCCGCGGGCGCCACGTGCCAGACCAGCGGCATTCCGGCCGAGAACCCCTTGGTCGCATCTTTAGTCGGTGAAGCGAGTATAGTTTGAGATAAACGGGTGCGTTACTACCGCATATGCGGGTAGTTCCTGAACGCATATCGAAACCCATTCTCCACAATCCCCGCCAATTCCGCGTCCGTGAACCCGAATTCCCGCGCCGCCAGCTCGTATTCCCGCGTGAGCGTGGTGTGGAACATCGCCGGGTCGTCGCTCGCTAGCACCATCGGCACGCCTGCATCATAAATCCGCCGCACCGGATGCTCGATCAAGCACCGCACCACGCGCGTCGCCACGTTGCTCGAAATGCAGACCTCGAGCGGGATGTCGCGCTCGCGCAGGTGCTCGAGCAACCTCGGGTCGTCGGCCGCGCGTATGCCGTGACCGATCCGCTGCGCCCCCAGCCGCACCGCGCCCCACACCGACTCCGGCCCGGCGCTCTCGCCTGCGTGGACCGTCAGGTGCAGCCCGGCGTCCAGCGCGAACCGGAACACGTCGCCGAACCACTCCACCGGCCCTGCCACCTCGTCCCCGCCGATCCCGAAAGCGATCACCCCGCGCTCCAACCGCTCGGCCGCAAGGCGCGCCACAGCCCACGCGTGCTCGACGCCCCACTGCCGCGTGGCGTCCAGAATCCACCGCACCTCAACGGGCGACGCCGCCGCTTCCGCCTGCAACGCATCGTAGATCGGCGCGAACTCCTGCTTGCGCCACAGCACCAGCCCCGCCGAAATGGTGATCTCCGCATAGCGCACCTTCTCGCTCGCCAGCCGCGCCAGCGTCCGCCGCGCAATAAGCGCGTAGTCCCCGGGCCGGTTGAGATGTTCGATCAGCCACTTGTAGCTTTGGATGAACCCCAGGAAGTCCGCGTATTCGTACCGCGCGCGGACCTCCTCGAGCGTGAGCGCAGGGTCGAGCTCGCAAAGCGTCTCCGGCTCGACCGATCCCTCCAGGTGCAGGTGCAGCTCCGTCTTCGGCAGGTCGCGATAAGAATTTGACATCCTGCAATAATGATAGCGATGCGGGCCGCACCGTAACGCTACCGGCGTGCCCGACGGAGGGCAATGACTCGCGCAGAGATCGAAGCGATTGTGAACGGCTCCCATAGCGACGCTTTCAGTGTCCTTGGCCCGCACGCCATACCGCGCCGGAAGACACCGTCCTGGGAGGTCCGCGCGTTTCTGCCCCAGGCCACCGAGGCCGAAGTCGTTCTGGGCGGCGTGTCCTACCCGATGAAGAAGGTCAACCCGGCCGGCGTGTTCTTCGCTCTGCTCGGCGGCACGCCCCAGCCCTACCTGCTGCGGCTCAAAACGCACGAAGGCGAAACCTCCGAGATCGAGGACCCCTACCGCTTCCCGCTGCTCCTCACCGATTTCGAGCTGCACCTGTTCGGCGAGGGAACCAACTTCGAGGCTCAGCACACCCTGGGCGCACACCTGGCGGTGGTCGAAGGCGTCGCCGGCGTGCGCTTCGCCGTCTGGGCGCCCAACGCCGAGGTGGTCACCGTTACCGGCGACTTCAACCAGTGGGACACCCGCCGCCACCCCATGCGCCTCCGTACCGCCGGCGTCTGGGAGCTTTTCATCCCCGGCCTCGCCGAGGGCGCCACTTACAAGTACTTCGTCCGTTCCCGCATCCAGGGCTACCAGCAGCAGAAGGCCGACCCCTACGGCTTCTGCTCGGAAACGCCCCCCAAGTCGGCTTCCGTGGTCTGGGATCTGGGCAAATACACCTGGAACGACGCCGCCTGGCTCGAAACGCGCGCCGCCGGCGACTTACTCAAGCAGCCGGTCTCGATCTACGAAGTACACCTCGAGTCCTGGCTGCGCGGTCCTAATAACGACTTGCTCACTTACCGCGACCTGGCCAAAAGCCTGGTCGAGTACGCGAGCCAGATGCACTACACCCACATTGAGCTGCTGCCCATCATGGAGTATCCGTTCTCGGGCTCCTGGGGCTACCAGGTCGTCGGGTATTTCGCTCCCACCACCCGCTTCGGCAATCCGGACGACTTCAAGTACTTCGTCGATTGCTGCCACCAGGCCGGCATCGGCGTGATCGTCGATTGGGTCCCCGCTCACTTCCCCAAAGACGCGCACGGCCTGGCCTATTTCGACGGCAGCGCCCTCTACGAGCACGCCGATCCGCGCAAGGGCGAGCAGCGCGAGTGGGGCACGCTGGTCTTCAACTACGGCCGCAACGAAGTGCGGGCCTTCCTGATTTCGAACGCCCTGTTCTGGCTGAAGGAGTATCACATCGACGGCCTGCGCGTGGACGCCGTCGCCTCCATGCTGTATCTGGATTACTCGCGCAAGCCCGGCGAATGGATCCCCAACCAGTACGGCGGCCGCGAGAATCTGGAGGCCATCGACCTGCTCCGCCGCTTCAACGAGCTCGCGCACCAGGTGCCCGGCGCCTTCACCGCGGCCGAAGAGTCAACCGCCTGGCCCGGAGTTTCCAAGCCCGTCTTTCTCGGCGGCCTCGGCTTCACCATGAAGTGGAACATGGGCTGGATGCACGACATGCTCGACTATTTCACCAAGGAGCCCGTCCACCGCAAGTTCCACCATCACGACATCACCTTCAGCATGTTATACGCGTTTCACGAAAACTTCGTGCTGCCTATCTCGCACGACGAAGTCGTCCACGGAAAGCGTTCCCTAATTAGTAAGATGCCCGGCGACGAGTGGCAGCGCTTCGCCAACGTGCGCGCCTTTTTGGCCTACATGTTCGGCCACCCCGGCAAGAAGCTGCTCTTCATGGGCTCCGAGATCGGCCAATACGAGGAGTGGAACTACGCCGCCGGCATCCACTGGGACTTACTCCAATACGACTATCACCGCAAGCTGCAAACGCTGGCGCGCGAGTTGAACCGCCTCTACCGCGCCGAGCCCGCCATGCACGAAGTGGATTTCCACTGGAGCGGCTTCGAGTGGGTGGATTTCCACGATGTCGATCACTCGATCATCGCCTTCCTGCGGCGCGCCGACAACCCCGATGATTTTCTGCTTTTCTGCTGTAACTTCACCCCGGTGCCGCACCCCGGCTACCGTTTCGGAGTCCCGGTCGCCGGGTTCTACCGCGAAGTATTCAACACCGACGCCGAAATGTTCGGTGGCAGCAACATGGGCAACGGAGCCGGCGTCGCCACCGAGCCCATCAACTCGCACAACCGCGATCAAAGCATCCTTGTGACCCTACCGCCCCTGGCCGTGGTCGTCTTCAAGCTCAACAAGCCCTGACTGACTAACTGACTGATCGTGTATACCCGTGGCGCAGGCTTCAGCCTGCCGCGTCGCCACTCTTGGCGACGCTTGTCCACCGGCCAAACAAACAACCTCGGCGAGCCATGTCCCCCCGCGCGCGGCCGACAGTTTATTCGTGCGCATTCGGACTGGGGCGAGGAGGCACACCTCATGTGGTATGCTGATCCCGGCCGCGAGCTCAAAAAGGGAACTGTGCTTGATACGCGCGCAGCAGCGCTTGCTCTTGCGTCGATTTTCCTCTGCGCACCTCCCGATGCACTCGCTCGATCGCACAAACCAATTCCGGACAAGCCCAAGTCCGAACCATCTCCGCAGCCCGTGGCTGAAAGTCATCTCCGCCAACTCCGGTTCAGCCCCGATGGACGCTATGCTCTGGCCGTGAACGACTCCGGGGTCACGGTAATCACCGTGCAGCCGTTTCGGGTATGGTTCCGGATCCCCGCCGACGACGCGAGCTTTGCTGAGTTCACACCGGACTCCGGGCAGGTTGTCTTCGCCGCCTCAGGCACGAACGTGGAATCGCCCACCGAGGTTGCATCGCTGCGCGCCAAGAGCTTCTTCGCGCTGCCCGCCCACACGGCGCCGCGCGTTCTGCACATGAGGGCCCAGCCACGCTTCGAGCGCTGGAGCATCTCCGAGCGCGCCAGAGTCTCGTCCATCAGCCTGCGGCGGGCGTGCTACACGGCAGGTCTGGGGCCGGACGGCCGCACGCTCGCGTGCGTTGATGGCGATGGAACGCTCCGGCTCCTCGATCTCCCATCAGGCGAGCAACTCCTCGAGAAGCGAGGCTTTGGCAAACCGTTTGTGGCTTGGACCACCGACGCAGCCGGTATGCCGCACAGCCGCTTTGAGTGGGGCGAGCCCGGCTCAGCCTTCACCGTCTTCTCGCCAGACGGCCGCTATGTGATCGCGACACCCTGGGATGCCGACGGTCACCCCGTGGTTTTTGACCTGCGGATGAGACGACTCGTCAAGCTGAAGGGCGCCGCAAAGAGAATCGACCAGAGGCACAATTTCACATTTGTCGGGCCGGAGCGTCTGCTGGTGGACTTCGATTGGTTGTCGAAACCCGCCGAGCCAGTCGGCATTGTGGCTTTCCCGTCTGGCGAGATTCTGTCCAAGTCGAAAGTTCCGCCGGGTTGGTTCTATCCGGCAACGGACTCCCGCTTCGTTTTGGTCCATCCCTGCGGTCCTCGCAAAAACCACAGGTGGGATGCCTACTCGAAGCGCAGTTGCGTGGCCGAAATCGGCACCGGCCGTGTCATCGTTAGCCAGGCGAACGCACTCGACATCCTCGGCAGCTTCTACGTAGCCGAGCGCACCAACGGTGAAATTGGACTGTATGAGATAGGAAAGCCCGGGGCCATCGCAGTGGTGAGCCTGGATATCCGCCGAGGCCTGGTCGGCCTGCCGTTGCTACTTGGGTTGGCCCCTCTACAATAGCTGCGTCACCGCGGTTTGCTTCATTCGTGTTCATTCGCGTCCATTCGTGGCCAGTCTTTTCCGTCTCCACCCCAACCCCACCACCACGATGCCTGCGCAAAACGCCAGCCCAGTCAGCATTCCCCCCGCCAACACCGACGCCGGCGCGTACTCCAGCACCACGCGGCTGTCGCCGCCCGGCACCACAATCCCCCGCAGCGCGCCGTCAACCTTGTATATTCGCGCCGCGCTTCCGTTCACCCGAGCGTGCCACCCCGGGTAGAACACCTCGCTCAGCACCAGAAGTCCGCGGCCGCCCGCATGGACGTCCATCACCATCCGGTCCGCCTCGTACGCGCGGAACGTCACCTCTTCGGCCGCGCCCTGGCTCGCCGGCTCCAGGTCTGCCGCCAGCGGAGCGCTCACCGACGCCACCCGGCGCGCATCTCCCGGCGCCGCCGAATCCACCACCGTCTCGTGCACGATCCACGCCCGCGGATACGCGTTCGGATTCTCGTACACCTTCCACGCCGCATCCTGGTACACCACCGCACCCGGCTCGCTCGCCGAAGCCGGCCTCACCACGTAGCGCGCGTTCAGCAGATCTGGCCGTCCCAGAAGGTCAACGTAATCCTTCACCATCGTCACGCCGGTGCCCATCATCCACTGCACCTGGTACATGTCGCCGATGTTCAGCCTCGGTTCGGCCACCACCTGCACGCGAAACAACCCGGGCTGCGATTTCAGGAACTCCGCCGCCCCACGCAGGCTTTGCAACTTCTCCAACTCGTTCGCGTTCTTGCTCGACGCCTCGATCTTGTTCACCGCCGAAGGGAAGAACGCGCTGAGATCGAACAGCACCAGCGCCACCATCAGCACCTGCACCGCCGCGCCCCTGTGACCGTACGTCGCAAAGAGCAACAGGCCCGCCGACGCGAGGATCATGACGATGGAGAACCACACCAGAGGGATCGCCGGCTGTCCCAGCGTCGCCGCGACCGCCATCGCGACTCCGTACACCGCCACGCCCCATCCCAGAACGCGCCGCAGCCCGCTCCACGCCGCGGCACCAGACGGCTCCGCCAGCAGCGCCTCGATTCCAAACCCCGCCAGGATCGCCAGCGCGAAGCTCGCCAGGAACATGAACCGGTCCGCCTCGCGCGCCAGCGACAACCACGGAACCAGCGCGTACAGCACACCGTGCAATAGCGAGAACGGCCCCAGAGAGTAGACGAACGCCACCACCGCGACCCCAGTGAGGTACCGGACCCACGGCTGCCCCCAACATTTCCAGATGCCGATCGCCGCCGCCAGCACCGGCAGCACGCCGATGTAAGTGGGGACGGCCCACACCTCGCCCGGTCCCAGGTTCCCGCCGAACGCGTGCGGCACCAGCATCCCTATGATGCCCTGCGGCCACAGGTAATCGCCGAGATACGCGTACGGAATCGCGTGCGACGCCGGCTGCGCGGGCCCGCCGGTGATCCACCGAAGCGCCACCCGGCTGTACTCCATCGAGGCGAACAGTTGCACCGCGCCGGCCGCGAAGCCTGCCACCACCGCCACGCCCACCGCCAGCGCCGCCCCCGTCCACCGCCCTTTTCCGGAGCGCGTGAAGCCCGCGAAAACTCCCGCCGTCACCACCACCGCCGCCGCCGCCATCGCGATCTGCAGCCCTCCGGCCAGGATCGAGAGGCCCAACGCCAGGCCGCTCAGCACCGCGTTCCCCGCCAGCCGCCGCTTGTCCACGGCACGCACCGCCCGCAGCAGAAACAGCAGCACCAGAGGCAGCCAGATCCCCGCCTCCCAGAAGTGCGGCCACGACGAGATCGCCAGAAAATTCCCCAGCGAGAAGCACAGTCCCGACACTGCCGCCGGAAATCGCCCCAGCCCCAACTCGCGCGCCAGCGCAAACAGGAAGCACGCGCCCAGGAAATGCGACAAGACAAACCAGTATTCGAAAGCTCGCGCCAGCACTTCTCCGTTCCCGCCCATCGGCACCAGCAGAAAGACCAGGTGCAGCGGGTAGAAGGCCTGCGTCTGCATCTCGCCGGAGAACGGATGCCCCGAGAACGTGTAAGGATCCCAGAGCGGCAGCGTGCCTTCCCGTATGCTCGCGACCCAATAGTGGAGCCACGCATACGCCTGGCTCGCGGCCTCGCTTCCGGTGAGCAGCGAGAATTGCCCGGTAAGCAGAACTTTCCAGTAGTAGACGACGACCGCAAGCAGAACCAGGCCCAGCGCCTTGATGGTGGGTTTCGTCAAACGGTCCAATCATACCAAGACCGAACAACGCCAGAGTACAATGACTCTGGATCGCCTATGCCGACTCAAAACAATCTGCGCAGAGACTTCCTGTGGCTCGCCGGTGCGGGCATCGGTGGCGCCGCCTTGCCCGTTCGGGCGGACCAGGGCGCGCCTCCCGCCGCCGGAACGTCCGTGTCCGGTAACTTCGACGTGAGGACCTTCGGAGCTACCGGCGGCGGAAAGACTCTCGACACCGCTGCCATCAACAAGGCTATCGACGCGGCGCACGCGGCCGGCGGCGGGACCGTACTCTTCCCGGCCGGCGACTACCTCTCTTATTCCATCCATCTCAAGAGCCGCGTCACGCTGCACCTGGAACCCGGCTCGACCATCATCGCTGCCGACCCTCCCGGCGAAGGCGCCGGAGACGGATACGATCTCGCCGAGCCCAACGCATGGGACATGTACCAGGACTTCGGCCACAGCCATTTCCATAACAGCCTTATCTGGGGTGAAGAGATCGAAAACATCGCCATCACCGGGACGGGCCGTATCTGGGGCAGAGGACTGACCCGCGGACCCGGCGCCCGCACTCCGCGCGTAGGCAACAAGTCCATCAGCCTCAAGAACTGCCACAACGTGCTGCTCCGCGACTTTTCGATTCTCCACGGCGGTCACTTCGGCATCCTCGCCACGGGCGTTGACAATCTGACCATCGACAACCTGATGATCGACACCAACCGCGACGGTATGGACGTGGATGCCTGCCGCAACGTCCGCATCTCGAATTGTTACGTGAATTCCCCCTGGGACGACGGCATTTGCCTCAAGGCCGATTACTCGCTCGGCAGCGCCAGGCAGACCGAGTTTGTCACCATCGTCAACTGTTACGTCAGCGGATGCTGGCAGGAAGGCACCTTGCTGGACGGCACTTACAAGAAGTTCGAGCCAGGGGCGCACGTGCCGCACACGGGCCGCATTAAGTTCGGCACGGAATCGAACGGCGGGTTTCGTAACATCACTATCTCTAACTGCGTCTTCGAAGGTTGCCAAGGGCTGGCGCTGGAGTCGGTGGACGGCGCCCTTCTCGAAGACATCACCGTCACCAACATTTCCATGCGCGATATCCCCAGCGCTCCCATCTTCATGCGCCTGGGCAGCCGCATGCGCGGCCCCGACAACACGCCGGTTGGGACCTTGAAACGGGTGATCATCAGCAACCTGGTGTGCTCGAATTCCTCTCCCGGCCTGGGCTCGGTCATCAGCGGCATTCCTGGCCATCTGGTCGAGGACGTGAAAATCGGTAACATCCAGATCCTGCATCAGGGCGGCGGAACTAAAGAGGACGCCGCGTATCAGCCGCCGGAATTCGAAGACAAGTATCCCGAGCCCAACATGTTCGTCACCGGCCCACGGCCCAACGACCGCGGCCCGGACGGACGGTGGCTTCCCGAAGGCCAGGCACCCGCCAGGCCGCCGAGGGTCCCCGAGCCACCGCACCATATGCCTTCCCACGGCTTCTATGTCCGCCACGTGAAGGGCATTCAGTTCGACAACATCGAAATCCGCGCCGAGAAGGAAGACCTGCGTCCCGCTTTCGTTCTGGACGACGTTCACGACGCCGACTTCTTCCGAATCAAAGTGCCACATGTGGCTGACGTTCCCGCGTTCGCGCTGCGCAACGTGTCGGATCTCTCCGTCCACATGTGCGCTGGCGTGCCGGACACGCAACTGGCCGCCGTCGAAAGCAAAACTCTCTAATGCACCCCACCACCAAACCGCGACCGTCAGGGAGCGGACTGTACGTACTTCTGTCCGTGGTCTGTCTGGCAGGCGGCTGCGGCACAGCCAAGAAATCCGCGGGCACACCCGTTCCGCCACTAATCGCCTGGGCTGCACCGGCGCCGATCACTTACGGGACAGCGCTCGGCCCCGCTCAACTGAACGCCACCACGAGCGCTGCGGGAACCTTCACTTACTCACCCGCCGCCGGAACTGTACTTAGCGCCGGATCCCACGCACTAACTGTGACCTTCACCCCGTCCGACTCCCGCACTTACACCGCCGCGAGCGCCACCGTGACACTGCAGGTGAATCGAGCCGCCCCCGCAATCGCCTGGCCATCGCCCGCTCCGGTTCCAGTGGGCACGGCCCTCGGTTCCGCGCAGTTCAATGCGGCCGTGAAAGGGGCAGACGGCAGTAACCTTGCCGGAACCGCCGTATATACTCCACCCGCCGGAACCGCGCTCTCCGCCCCGGGGCCCGTGAGCCTGTCCGTGACCTTCACTCCTACCGACTCTGCCAATTACACGGCCGGAACCGCCGCCGTCACTCTATGGATCCTGGCGCCCCTGGCCACCGCGCAATACAACTGGCAAAGCGTCAAGATCATCGACGGTGGACTCATGCCAGGCATCATCACCCATCCCGCCGAGCCGGGACTCATGTACATCCGGGGAAATGTCGGCGGGGCCTACCGCTGGGACGTGGCCGCCGACTCATGGATACCCCTGATGGATTTCCTCAGCTCGGCGGACGGCACCCTGGCGAGCGTCGAGAGCATCGCCATCGACCCGTCCGATCCCAATCGCGTTTACATCGCGGCCGGCACCAGCCCGTTCTATGCCATCAATGCCGCCGTTTTCGCCTCGAGCGACCGTGGCGCCAGCTTCACCCGTACCAACCTGCCCTTTAAACTCGGCGGCAACGACATTGGACACATGGCGGGCGAGCGTCTCGCCGTCAATCCCTTCTCGCCCAACGAGCTTTATCTCGGCACCCGCGGCAACGGATTGTGGCGGAGCACGGACCACGGCGTCACGTGGAGCCAGGCGGCCAGTTTCCCGATCGCTTCTTCCATCGACCAGGTCGGCCTGCCATTCGTCCGCTTCGACCCTCGTCACAATGGGACGGCCTACGTCGCGGCCTACAACGGCGGTCTCTATCGCACCACAGACGGCGGCGTGACCTGGCAGCCTGTCCCCGGCCAGCCCACGACGCTGCCCAGCGGCGACGCCCTGCGTCTGATGCGCAGCGCCCTCGCTCCGGACGGTACGCTGTACCTGACTTACAGTAACTCGGCGGACTTTTCCGGCATAAACAACGGGGCCGTCTACAAGCTCAAACCAGACGGCACGTGGAGTAACATCACGCCACCCGGCCCCAACGGAGAGACCCGCCTCTGGTACGGCTTCTGCGCCGTCTCCGCGGACGTCCGACATGCCGGCACCGTCATGGTGGCTACTTGGAATCGCTGGTCGCCCGGCGACACCATCTACCGCAGCACGGATGGCGGCACAACCTGGAAAAGCCTGCGCGAGAGTTCCATGCTCGATGGCTCGCTCTCGCCATGGGTGTACTCCGGCACAACCCAAGCGGCATACGGGGTCTGGAACGCCAGCGTGGAAATCGACCCCTTCGATTCGAATCACGCGATCTACGAGGGCGGCAACTCGCTGTGGGCCACCAACGATCTGACAAGCGCCGACTCCTCCGCGCCCACTCACTGGCACGTCGCAGCGAATGGAATCGAAGAGACCGTAGTTCTCTCTTTGATCAGCCCACCCTCTGGCGCGCACCTTCTCAGCGGTGTCGGGGACGAGGGCGGCTTCCGCCACGACAACTTCAATGTTTCTCCGCCCGCATTCCTGGACCCCCTGATGACCGAAGGCTCGTACCTGGACTTCGCGCAGTCGAACCCATCGCTGGTCGCTCGCGTCGGCTTGTTAGACTACAACGCAACCGTCGCCGGCGCCTATTCTGTGGACGGCGGCACGACCTGGACGCAATTCCCGGCCATTCCCCCCGGCCTTGCCGGCTCACCGAACGCAGCCCTGGCCAGCATGATCGCGGTCTCGAGCGACGGCGCCACATTCATCTGGGCGCCCATCACCGCCGCACCCGCTTTCTCGCGCGACCGCGGTGTTTCCTGGACGGCATCGACCGGAGCCCCGGCCAGACTGCGCGTGGTGGCAGATCGTGTGAACCCCCATAAGTTCTACGGCTGGGATGACGCTACGGGGACCGTCTATGCCAGCGCGGATGGAGGCGCCACCTTCGTCGCGCGCGCCACCGGCCTCCCGCCCAACCAGGGCAATCCCGGCTGGACCAATCAGGCCTATCCCAGAACGGTCCCGGAACGCGAAGGGGACCTCTGGCTGACCTTGACCGCCGGCCTGTACCATTCCACCGACTCCGGCGCCACCTTCACCAGGATCGGAACCATCGAAAGTGCTCCTCTCGGCGGTCTGGGGATGCCCGCCCCCGGCGCGCAGTACCCGGCCTTGTATGTGGCCGGCACGGTCACGGGCACTTACGGCATCTTCCGCTCTGACGACGCAGGCATCACCTGGACCCGGATCAACGATGACGCCCACCAGTTCGGCACGCTCGCTGTCATCGCGGGGGACCCGCGGATCTACGGCCGTGTGTATCTCGGCACTTCGGGCCGCGGTGTCGTATACGGCGACATCGCGCCATCGGCTATACCCGCAAACGAGCGTCGAACGCGCCCGCGCTGAGCGGGTATCGGCAGCCGTCTTTGACCTCTTACTTTCCTATTGACCTGAAGCACCCACCGGACTAACATGGCTCCAGTACCTATAGAACCCTGGCACGCAAGGTTCTAAAGGGAGCACGTTCGCGGCTGCCGCGCCTCGACGCTGATATAGCCGACTCCCTGGCATCGGATCCTCCACACTACTGTCACCGACACAGGAGCCACCATGACTGTTGCCACAAGTATGACTGTCGCCACAAGCGCACTTTTCAAGCCGCGCAACTTGGCGGGCGGGCTGTTCCCACGCCTCGTCGCACTTACTTTCGCTGTAGCATTGTTCTCGCCCAAGGTTATCGCTCAAAACCCAGCCACGTCCGTGAGCGTGGACGCCAACGCCAACCACCGCGCGATCAATCCCAATATCTACGGGGTCAGTTATGGCGACACTTATGACATCGGCACTCTGAACGCTCCCCTCAACCGGTCCGGCGGCAACTCCACCAGCATGTACAACTGGCAGGCCAACGCCCACAACACCGGCAGCGACTGGTACTTCGAAACCTACCTCGACGGCGCGGCCACGCCGGGAGCGGGCGTCGACTCCTTCATCAGCGACACCCGCGCCGGCAGCCCGACTGCCGAGCCCATGATCACGATTCCGCTGATCGGCTATCTCGCCAAACTCGGGGCGAACAACGCCACACTGGCTTCCTTCTCGGTCGCCAAATACGGTGCGCAGCAGGCCGTCGATCCATGGAACGCGGACGCAGGCAACGGCGTCCTCACCAGCGGCCAGAATGTCCAGAACAACCCCCTCGACTCCAGCGTGCCGAACAGCGTCGCCGTCCAGCAGGGCTGGTTGCAGCACCTGATCGGCAAATGGGGGCCCGCCGCTGCCTCGACCGGCGTCAAATACTACATCCTGGACAACGAGCCCTCGATCTGGAATTCCACTCATCGCGACGTCCATCCGAATCCCGCCACTTACCAGGAGATGTATGACGGGATCGTCAGTTACGCCGGCGCCATACGCGCAGCCGATCCGAACGCGAAGATTGCCGGCTTCGAGGAATGGGGTTGGTGGGCCATGTATTTCAGTGGATTCGATCAGGCGCACGGATGGAGCGCCACTAACTCCGACTACAACACGCACAATCAGACTTACTATTATCCGTGGCTATTGCAGCAGCTTCATCAGTATGAGCTGACTCATGGCGTGCGGCTCCTCGATGTCCTGACCGTCCACTGCTATAACGACGGCCCGGGCAGCGACGATTCGCTCGCCACCCAACTGGCACGCAATAAGCAGACCCGCATCCTTTGGGATCCGGCCTTCAACGACCCCTACTGGTACGGCGATATCGGCATCAACGGCCGGGTCGTGAACTGGATTCCCACTCTCAAGAATTGGGTGAGCCAATATTATCCCGGCCTCCAGATAGGCTGCACCGAATACAACTGGGGCGACGAGGCGAACCTCAACGGAGCCACCACCCAGGCGGACGTACTCGGAATTTATGGGCGGGAGGGCTTCGCTCTCGCAACTCGCTGGACCGTTGCGAAGGACACCAGCATGACGCCGGCCACTTACTACCCGACCTACCTCGCCAGTCAGATCTACCGCAACTATGACGGCAACAAATCCACGTTCGGAGACACCAGCATTGCCGCCACCGTCGCGAACCCGGACAACCTTTCGGCATTCGCCGCCCTGCGCGGTTCCGACGGCGCCATGACCGTCATGGTGATCAACAAGCAGCAGGGCAGCACTCCCGTAACCGTCGGCCTGGCCAACTTCGCCAGCACGGGTTCCGCGCAGGTCTGGCAGATCGGCTCGGCGGCGCAGAAGTCGATCGCTCACCTGGCCGATTTGCAGGTAACGAACAATGCAATCGCCGCCACCGTTCCGTCCCAGAGCATCACACTCTTTGTGATTCCTGCGGGCAGCGTCACCTCGCCGCCGACGGCTCCCACAGGCCTTGCCGCGACCGTGGGCAGCGGCACCGTCACGCTCACCTGGAACGCCGGCGGTGGAGCCACGAGCTACACCGTCAAGCGTGGAGCAGCGAGCGGCGGCCCCTACACGGCCATCGGCACCGTTACTAACCCTTCGCCAACCAGCTTTACCGATTCCGGCCTGGCGAATGGGACCACTTACTACTACGTGGTATCGGCGACTAACTCGGCGGGGACCAGCCCCAACTCAGCCGAGCTTCCCGCCACGCCAATTGCGCCACCGAGGTTCTCTTCCGCGGCGACCGCTTCACCGAACCCGGTCACTCAGGGCACCGCAACAACCATCACCGCTACAGTTACCTGCACTGCCAACACTCTGACCGGCGGCATCGTGCAGGTGCTTGCCCTCGATCCTGGCGGCAACACGGCTGCGTCCCAGAATTTCACCGCCCAGAACTTCGCCGCCAACCAGTCTCATACCTACACGCTGGCCTTGACGCCGTCGACCGCGGGTACGTTCAAGGTCGCGGTTGGTGTGTTCAGCGCGACCTGGCAGCAATGGAGCTGGAACGCCTCGGCTGCGACTGTCACGGTGAACTCGTCGCTAGCATTCACCTCCTCCGCCACCGCGACTCCGTCGAGCGTGGCCGTCGGAGCATCGACCGTGATCGCGGTGACAGTCAAGGACACCGGCACGTCGGGGGTGACGAACGCGAATGTCGAGATGCAGGTGTTCGACCAGTCGGGTCATGCGGCAGCCACCAGCGTCTGGGGCGCGCAGAGCTTCACCGCTGGCCAGGCCCGGCAGTATTCGTACACCTGGAACGTGCCCAGCACCCAGGCCAAGGGAACTTACACGGTTGAGATCGGCGTGTTCGACTCCAGTTGGTCTACCGACTACTACTGGAACAGCAGCGGGGCCACGATCACCGTAACCGCCCCTCAATCCGCGCCTCCCGTGCCCGCCGGGCTCGCAGCGACCGCCGGCAACGACAAGGTTACTCTCGCCTGGACCGCCAGCACCGGAGCGACCTCCTACAACGTCTATCGCGGCACAACGGCCGGCGGCGAGGGCACCGCGCCCGTCGCGACGGGCCTCACGGCGACAGCCTGGATCAACACCGGCCTGACCAACGGCACACCGTATTACTACAAGGTGGCGGCCGTGAACGCCGGAGGCACCAGCGGCATGTCCAACGAAGCTTCGGCCACGCCCAAGGCACCTCCCTCAGGCCCTGTCAACGTAACGAGCAGTGTGAGCGTCCGCACAACCAAGTTCGCGTACAACCGCAGAACAGGCACGTACAACGGAACGATGACCATCACCAACCAGAGCACCAAGGCCATCCAGGGACCGCTCGAAGCCGTGCTGACCAACCTCCCGGCGGGCGTCACCCTGTTCAATCTGAGTGGAACCACAAATGGGTCGCCTTTCATCACGGTCCCAGGCGTGGGCAGTCTCGGCGCGGGCCGGTCGGCGACGGTAACACTGGAGTTCAAAGACCCGTCCTCAAGCCCGATCACGTTCACGACAACGGTGTATTCCGGAAGTCTCTGACATACCGCGCCCGCCCCGGTCCCCCTAACGGCCGGGGCGGCCGCCTTACTTCGGCGGCCCGGCCAAGCCGCTCGTCGCCTCCTGGATCGCCTGCCTGAGGTCCGCCACAGCCACGGGTTTGGAGACGTAGCCATCCATGCCGGCTTCCAGGCACTTCTCCCGGTCGCCCTTCATCGCGTGCGCAGTCATGGCAAGGATCGGAATGTGGCGCCCCGACCCTGCCTCGAGCCCGCGGATCGCGCCCGTGGCCTCCAATCCGTCCATCTCCGGCATCTGCACGTCCATCAGGATCAGGTCGAAACCGCCTTCGCAATAGCGCTCCACGCCCTGTCTGCCGTTCTCCGCCCCCACCACGCGATGCCCCTCGCTTTCCAGCAGACGCGTTGCGATCTTCTGATTGATCCGGTTGTCCTCCACCAGGAGGATGCGCATAGCGGGTGTTCGCGGAACGGTGGACTCGGCCGTCGCGCTCTGCGGAAGGTCGGCCGCCCGGGCAGCCCCGAACGGTACCGTGAAGCGGAATACGCTGCCGTGGCCGGGCTCGCTCTCCACCCAGATCCGCCCGCCCATCATCCGGACCAGTTGGGCGCAAATGGCCAACCCCAGCCCGCTGCCTCCGTACCGGCGCGTGGTCGAGCCGTCGGCCTGCCGGAACGGTTCGAAAATCAGGTCCAGCTTCTCCGGCGCGATTCCGATCCCACTGTCCCGGACCGAGAACTCCACGCCCGCCTCGAGCGCCGCCGCGCTCAAGCGGATCTCGCCCGCGGCGGTGAATTTCACGGCGTTCCCCAGCAGGTTGACCAGCACCTGCCGCAGCCGCATCGGGTCTCCCCGCACCCACTCCGGCACGCCGGGTTCACAATGGACGGTGACGGCCAGGTTCTTCTCCGCCGCCCTTGGCCCGATGTTCCGAGCGGCCTCCTGCAGAATCCGCAGCAGCGAGAATGGCACTTCCTCCAGGTCCATTCGTCCGGCTTCGACGCGCGACAGGTCGAGAATGTCGTTGAGCAGGTCCATCAGCGAGTGCGCCGAGGTCAACGCATCGTCGAGGCAGGCGCGCTGATCGGTGGCCGAGCCGGTCCTCAGAGCCAGGTTCAGCATCCCCAGAATGCCGTTCATGGGGGTGCGGATTTCGTGGCTCATGTTGGCCACAAACTCGCTCTTCGCACGATTGGCCGCCTGCGCGCGCTCCTTCAGTGCCGCCTCTTCCTCGAGTTTCTTCCCGATGACAGCCGTCTGCCTGCGCACGCGCCGCCGGAGAACGAACACCCACGCCGAAGTGATCAGCGAGGAAAGCGCCATGACCGCGATCACCTGCGACCCGGACCGCGTGGTCCACCAGGGAGCGTCGCGCAGAACTCTCATGTCCCCCGCCGATCGCATGTCCAACCGAAACGCCTCGGGCACGGCCCTTGCCGTGTCCTCGCCAATCTGGACCGAGCAGACGCCCGTGACCCGCACCCGCGCGCCGTTTCTGGGCCACGCCAGGTGCCCCAGCGCCTGATCCAGATAGGTGCGGAAGGTCGTGTTCCCCGACTGCAGGTCGAGGACCTGCTCCGTAGCGGTGGTCAGGTGATCGAGTACCTGGGCGTCAATTTCAACCAGACGCGAATCGTACTGGCCTTCCAGGGCTTCGGCAGCCGTAAGGCGGGTGGGTTGGAGTTGGGAGCGAGCGGGCGCCAACCGCACCTCGGCGCGGTCGAGCACCGGCGCCAGCCGGCCGTTGGTGGCATACCCGACCGCGTCCACTAAGTCGCCCGGCTCCACCCGCGCCGGCACGACCTGCCGCACCTGGGCCGCACCGGTCGCATCCTCGATGTAGATCAGACCGCTTATCTGCCGCAAAGTGACCACGCCCCGAATATGGACGCGATGCCCGGATGGCCCCGGCGAGTACAGCATGAGTGCGCCCGGGCTGCGCGCCGGCAAGGCGTAAGGATCTCTGGCCCCGGACTCCAGCGGAACCACGTAGTCTCTCCCGGGCGAGGTCAATTCGATCCCGATAATCTGGCGCGCCTGATTGAACAGCGCGTTCGCGACGCCTCGTACACGGACTCTCGCATCGATCAGATCCCCTAGAGTAGCCGGGGGCTCCAGTATGTGGACGCGGAACTGGTGCGTGCCCTCCACCACCTCCAGCACTCCGTGCATGCCCTCCACTGAAACCGCCTGTACCACCCCCGAGACTTCTACCCACCGGCTGTCGTAGTGTCCCCCCAGCAGCCCGTCGATGCCGGGAGCGTCCGGCAGCGGCATGGTCCCCGGCCCCAGCACCGCGATTTTCGCCTCGCGGACCGTCGGCGCGAAGTCTCCTGTCGCGCTCACGCCATCCACCCGCACCTGCTCGCCCGACCGGAGTGCGATGGCTGGCTTGCCGCGCAGATCGACGTAAATGCCCGCCGTGCGATCCTGCACGAACAGAGTCCGCCAGTAAGGGTCATAGTAGGTCACCGTGGCGTCCAGCCTGACCGGATATCCCGCACCCGCCTCCTCGGGCGGCAGATCGTGCACGGCGGCAACCGTGGTCAGCAGGGGAGGACGCCGCCCAACCGGGCTCGCGCCCGGCCGCACTACCGCATCCTCGATCGCCAGTTCGCCGGCTCGGACCACCGGGAACCCGATCACCACCACGTTGGCTCCGGTATAGACAGGCTCCGCGGGTGCCGTGTGGACTTCCGCCCGGCCGGTGCCATCCCTCAGCCGAAGTCCTGGCCCTTCCCCCAGTGCCGAAGCGTCGCCGCGCAGCACCACGCGATGCCGCCCCGCCCCCGCGCGCCGCACCTGATTGATCGAAACGCTGGGCAGGGTCTCGATCTTCGGTGCCGGGATCTCCATGTCGAAGTACTTGAAGTCCGAAGTCCACACCTGGACGGCGATCCGCCGGCCGTCCAGATCCGGGCTGCTCGTCAGCACACCGCGGAACTTCACCTCGGAATCCACCAGATCGCGGTAGGGCAGGGCTTCAAACTCCTGCACGTGGGCCCGTATCCGCACGCCTTCGACGTCGATGTCCAGACCCAGATGGGCCGTGCGCTCGATGTGCGCCGCCCGGACCACGCCCCTCAGTTCCACCAACATTCCGTCGACCCGCTCGGAAACCAGGTCCGCCGCCGTTATCGGAATCGCCCGCGGCAGCGGCCCCGGCGCGCCCAGGCTGGTCGCCCTGGGCTGCACCAGCGAGAGCGTCCGCTCCTTCGGGCCCGCCTGCGCGCAGACTTCGAACGGCTGCCCATAGGACAGCTTCAGCCCCGCCCCACGGATATCCACCCGGATTCCGGCGTCCCCGTCCTGCAGGTACAGGAAACCCAAAACGTGGTCCGCGTAGGTGACGGTTCCCCTCACGCATACCGGAGTGCCCGAGGCCAGCCTGGGACCGGTCACCAGCGTGTGCAGTGACACCAGCCCCGGCGTGGCCCTTTCTCCGGCCAGACCGAGCATCGCGCAGCAGATCAGGACTGTCGGCGCAGATGACACAAGTCGCCCCAATGATTCTTATCGGCGGTTGGGGGGCGGTTCATGAACGGAGAGGCCCCCCGGCTGCTAGCCTGTGGTCATGGCCGACACTCTCACCCGCATCCTCGATTCCGGCGACCCATCCATCTACGACATCCGCGCCCACGCCCCGGGTCCCCAGGGCTCCCTGCCCCTCACCCCCGAGATGCTCCGCGAACGGCCTTCGGGTGACCTGTTCGCATGGTCCCAGGACGTCGGCATGGGATGGAAGCCCCAGGACCTGGGCGGCAAGGAGATCCTCCTCCTCAGCACCCATGGAGGAATCCGCGATGCCCAAGGCAAGCCCATCGCCCTCGGCTACCACACCGGCCATTGGGAGGTCGGCCTCCTGATGCAGGCCGCGGCCGAAGAGCTGAAAGGACTCGGCGCCGTGCCCTTCGCCGGCTATTGCACCGACCCCTGCGACGGCCGCACCCAAGGCACCACCGGCATGTTCGACAGCCTGCCCTACCGCAACGACGCTGCCATCGTCTTCCGCCGCCTCATCCGCTCCCTCCCCACGCGCAGCGGCGTGCTCGGCTTCGCCACCTGCGACAAGGGACTCCCCGCCATGATGATGGCCCTCGCCGGATCGGGCACCCTGCCCAGCGTGCTGGTCCCCGGAGGCGTCACCCTGGTGCCCGAAAAGGGCGAGGATACCGCCAAGGTCCAGACCATCGGCGCGCGCTTCGCCCACGGCGCCATCACTCTCGAAGAGGCCGCCGAAGCCGGCTGCCGCACCTGCGCCTCGCCCGGCGGAGGCTGCCACTTTCTAGGTACCGCCGCCACCTCCCAGGTCGTTGGCGAAGCCCTCGGGATGTCGCTCCCGCACTCCGCGCTGGCGCCTTCCGGACACCCGATCTGGCTGGACATGGCCCGCCGCTCGGCCCGCGCCGTTCTGGATCTCGAGCGCCGCGGCCTCGCCATGCATCGGCTTCTCACCGATGCTTCGGTCCGCAACGCGATGGTGACCCACGCGGCCTTCGGCGGTTCCACCAACCTGCTGATCCACGTCCCCGCCATCGCCCACGCCGCCGGCCTCCGCAGACCCACCGTGGACGACTGGGCGGCGGTAAATCGCACCGTCCCGCGCCTGGTGGACGCGCTCCCCAACGGCCCGCGGAACTTCCCCACCGTCATGGTCTTCCTCGCCGGCGGAGTCCCCGAGGTCATGCTCCACCTGCGCCGCCTGGGGCTGCTCTCGCTCGACGTCGTCACCGCCTCCGGCGCAACCCTCGGCCAGACCCTCGACTGGTGGGAGTCTTCCGAGCGGCGCGCCCTCCTGCGCCGCCTCCTGATGGAGCGCGAAGGCGTGGACCCCGACGACGTCATCATGGACCCCGTCACCGCCGCCCGCCGCGGCCTGACTTCCACCGTCACGTTTCCCAAAGGCAACCTGGCCCCCGAAGGCGCGGTCATCAAAAGCACCTCCATCGACCCATCGGTGGTGGACCCCGACGGTGTCTACCGCAAGCGCGGCCCGGCCCGCGTCTTCACCAGCGAACCCGCGGCCATGGAAGCGATCAAGAACGGCACCGTCCGCGCGGGCGACATTCTGGTCCTGGCCGGCCGCGGCCCCGCCGGCGCGGGAATGGAAGAGATCTACCAGATGACCTCCGCGCTCAAGCACCTCGACTTCGGAAAGCACGTCGCCGTCATCACCGACGCCCGCTTCAGCGGAGTCTCGACCGGCGCCTGCATCGGCCACGTATCCCCCGAGGCGCTCGCCGGCGGCCCGCTGGGAAAGCTCCGCGACGGCGACCTCATCGAGATCGTCATCGATCGCGTTCGCCTGGAAGGTTCGGTGAACCTGGTGGGAGTGGACAACCCCGAGCAGGTCCTCCGCGACCGTCCCCCCGCTCCCGGCCTCGCCCCCGATCCCGCTCTGCCCACCGACACCCGCCTCTGGGCCGCCCTCCAGAACGTCAGCGGAGGCACCTGGGCCGGCTGCGTCTACGACACCGAGCAGATCCTGAAGGTGCTCGAAGCCGGCCAGCGCGCGCTCGGGCTGTAGCCAGTACTTGCGCCGCCGGCACCCCGTCGCCCATCGGAATTGGCGGCGAACCCGGGACTGGCTCGAATTTCGCCGCCCTTGCGAAATTCGTGCCTGTCCCACCGCTGGTCTGCTTTCAGTCGTACTGCTCGAGATTTGCGACTCGCCACACAGGCGCCGGGCGCCAGCGTTCTCGTTGGAGAAGGACCATCCAGCCGACCCCACCCCCCGCGCCCTGCGATAGAATTGCCTTTTGGCCGCGATCACAAAGGAGCGCTCTTGAGTCAGTCTGGCCGCCAGTCCTGGAAGCGCGTCCTCCTTGCTCCCCTGGCGGCCCCCGGCGTCTCCCGTATCCTCGCCGGCCTCACCGAAACCTCGGCGACCGTCTTCATGCTTCACCGCTTCGCCGTGCCGGAACTCTCCATCGAAGGACATTCTCCCGAAGCCGTGGGCGCCATCCTCGCCGCGCTGAGAAAGCGCCGCTTCAACCTGATTTCTCTCCACGAGCTCTTTCGCAAACTCAGGGACGGCGAACCTCTCAACCGCGCCGTCGTGTTCACCATCGACGACGGCTACTTCGACCATGCCAGCGTCGCCGCTCCGGTTTTCGTCGAGTACGATTGTCCGGCTACCATCTTCACCGTCAGCGGCTTCCTGGACGGAAAGATCTGGTTGTGGTGGGATCAGCTCGCGTATGTCTTCGCCCAGACCCGCAGAACACAATTGACTGCCCGCCTCGCCGGCCGTGAGATCCCCTACACCCTGGATTCCCCCGAGGCGCGCCGCCAAAACGGCATCGCCCTCAGCCTTCTCTGTCAGGACGCTGGGCAGTCCGACCGCCTCGCCTGCATAGCTGACCTGGTCCGCGAGGCCGACCTCGAGCTGCCCGCCGCTCCGCCTCCCGAATTCGCTCCCCTCACCTGGGATGAAGCCCGCCGCCTCGAAAAGAAGGGCATCTCCTTCGGCCCGCACACCGTCACGCATCCCATCCTCTCCAGCACCAGCGCCGAGCAGTCCGCATCGGAAATCGAGGAGTCCTGGGCGCGCCTTCGCGCCGAGCTCCAGGACCCCGTGCCCGTTTTCTGCTATCCGCACGGACGCCGGCGCGACTACGGCGACCGCGAGATGGCTCAGGTTCAGCACGTCGGCCTCATCGGTGGCGTCAGCGGACATTTCGATTTCTTTCGCCCTCGGCTGTACCGGGAGCCGCCTGACGTCTGCCGCGTCCCCCGCTTCGGTTTTCAGGACGACACTTACTCCGTCCTGCAGTGTGTCTCCGGCCTGGCGTCGCTCAAGGCGAAACTTCGAGGTTATCGCGCCTAGATGTTACTCAACTTACTATCTGCCTTGAAGGCGCGCGTCCGAAGCCGCCTTCTCAGAAGAAGGTGGAGCAAGCTCCGGGCCATGGGAATGGACATCGGTCAGGGCGTCAACCTGCCGGCCTCTACATGGATAGACATGTCTGCCTGCCACCTCATCCGCATCGGAGATTGGTGCGGTTTCGGCCCTTACTGCGCCATCCTGGCCCACGACGGTCAGATGGACGAGTTTCTCGACGCTGGCCTCGTAGGCCGTGTGACCATTCACGAGTCCTGTCATTTCGGTTGTCGCACCGTGATCCTGCCGGGAGTCGAGATCGGGCCCCGCACCATCGTCGGCGCAAACTCCGTCGTGTCTAAGTCGCTTCCTCCGGATACCGTTTGCGCCGGAGTTCCGGCCCGGGTAATCTGCACGCTGGATGAGTACCTGGCCCGGCATCGCGCGGCAATGGCTGCCGGCCGCGTTTTCCCATGGACGGAGTACAATTCCAGCGCGCTTACGGCGGAGCGCCGCCAGGAACTCGACCATGCGCTCGCCCAGGGCGCCGTCTATCTGACCGGAGGCTTTTCCGAGGAACTGAAAGGTCGCGGCGGCACGACCAGGACGCCGCACGACCACACTGCCCTGCCCCCTGGCATCGAGCGTCTCAAGCACCCGCGATAAGCCGGGTGTCCGGCTCCGTTCCGAGCCGCGCGCGTCAGCAAGCGGCAAGCGATTCCCGGGGGAGGCACACGGCATCAACCGTTTTCGCCGTCGCCCTGTTCGCTCTCCGGCCCGCCCCGCGCCGCCCGCAGCCGCCCCAGCAGACGCTGCCGCGCCGCCACCACCGCCTTCGCGGCGTTGCGCAGCCTGCCCAATGTTTTGTACCTGGACTTCGAGAGCCACACCGTCGCCGAAGGGTTCGGCCCGTACTTTTCTTTGTAAGTCCCGCCGCCGCCCCAGTCGAAGACCTCGATCCCCCGCGCTTTCCAGTAGCGCATCGCATACCAGTGCAGCGTCTCGTTCGGCCGCAAAATCTGCATCGAGCGGTAACTTGCGTTTCCCCAGAAAAGCGCACTCTTGTTAAATCCAGGATAGATTCCCGTCCCCATGCACTTACCCTCCGGGTCGAGCGCGCGAATCAGCAGCAGTCGTCCCGTCGGCGCTAAGTGCCGGACAAGCGCCCTTACCCGCTCCACGCCATAAGTGGGAACGAGTTTCTGCTTTCGAAACACGTCCTGAAGTTGGTCGTAATACTCCTCGGCAAATGCCGGGTCCCGCGTTTCTACCACCGTGACCCCGCTTTTCTCCGCTTTCCGGATGCAGCGCCGGCAAGCGCTGGTCATGCGCCGGAAGATCTCCTCCTCCGTCTGCCTGAGATCCGTCTCGTAAGACTCCAACGACCCGATTTCGAACCCCAGGGCCTTTCCATCCTCCACCGACAGTCCGCGATCCGAGATTTCCATGTGCAGACAGCGCAATTCGTCGAACGCCAGCCGCTCGATGGCTGCCAGGGCCTCGCGCCGCGGCGCCCCTTCCTTCATGTTGAACCCGATGTAAGGGGTCGTCCATCCGGGGAACGAGCCTCCCAGAATGCGGATCCCGAACCGCTGAAACGTCAGCCCCGCGTAATACCCCGCGACTTCCCCGCCGTCGCGCAACTCCGCGATCACCGGCCGTGCGCCCTGCGTCTCCTCCAGAAACGCCAGCCACTCGCGTGTCTGGAACACCGTCCGGTCTTCGAACGCGTCCAGCGCGCTGTAGGGGACGTCCGCCGCGTCGAGGATTGTGGCCTTCATCGGCCCGGCTCCGGCGGGGTGACCGTCCGATACAGGCATAAGTCCCTGGTCGCGGAGACCAGTCTCAGCCACGGCGTCGCCTGCCCGCCGCCCAGCGCGGTTAGGTACTGCGATTGCTCCACCACGGGATCGAGGGCCGCATCGGAGAATACCAGTAAGTATCTCGTACCGAAACGACTCATCTCCGTCCGCAGCGTATCTTCATCCCACGGCATCCGGCCATAGGGAAGCCCCACCAGCGACAGCGTGCGGCGTTTCAGAATATATCCCGCCATCTGCCCGTTCGTAGCCGCGATCGCCTCGCCCGGTTCAAGCTCCCGTCCCAGACGCCGTTCCACGCTCAGCCCCGTTTCATCGGGCTCCATCAACGCCTGCTCCGTCTTCTGAAACCCGTCGGCGTGAGACTGCGCGCCCGAGAGCGCGTTCGCTACCAAGTAGCCGAGAAGAAGGCAGGCGGCCATCCCGGGCCCGGCCCACTTCGGCCAGCCCTTCTGGCGCAGGCGCCCAATCGCCACCTCAACCCCCACCACAAACAACGCGATCAGTCCCGGCAGAACCGGAAGGTACATCCGGGAGTCGTAAGAGATCACGGAACGGAAAGCGATCGCTGCGATGCCACCCACGTACATCGACGACGCAGCGAGCAGCACCCACCAACCCTCCGCCGGCCGTCGCGCTTCGAGAACAACGGATGGGGATTTCGGACGCCGCATGAGTGCAACCACGCAGATTCCGGCAATCCCGATGAACGCGATCGCCGCAGCCAGCGCGAGCTGCCGCGCCGTGCCATCGCCCAAGACCGTGTGGATGAAAGCTCTGATGCCGTTGATCGCCAGCCTCCCCGCCGAGATCGAGAACCGCGTATTGTTCCCGCCTCGCCAGTCGCCCACCAGCATCACGTTGCGGATTGCCAGCGGCGCAATCCATACAACCGCCATGCACGTGGCGGCGACGGCCGTGCCCCAATGGCGCTCCCCTTTTTTCCTGCGCCAGAAGTCCGCCCACACCATCGTCAAACAGGCGGCGACCCATAGAATCCCGGCGTACCGGACCCAATAGGACAACCCCGCCAGCGCAACCGCTCCGATCCGGCAGACCCCGATGCCAACGCCGTCGTTCTTCCTCGCCAGGCCCACCAGAAACAGAGCGCCCCCAAGGCCGGCTAGAGTGAAGAGGGATTCGCTCATCGCTGCCACGGAGTATGTGTGCGCGTTGCTGTTCGCCAGCCAGCACACAACGGCTGCCCGCGCCGCCCAGTGGGAAGCGCCCAGCGCTCCTGTCAAGTACCAGAGGAGGCCGGCGGCGAGCGCGAACGCAGCCATCGAGATCCACAAGGCCGCGCTCTCGAGACTGGCCCCGGTCAGGCTCACCAGCGCAGTCGCCGCTGGGTACCCCGGGGGAAACCATGTCAGCGGCGCCGGAATCGTGCCGTGAGACCTCTCCGTATCGAAGTGGACCAGCGATGTCTCCATCCGATGCGTCGAGCGCAGCTGGCCGGCGGCGCTCAGATATTGGCATGAGTCCGAGTAGATATGCGGAGCACCTCCGCTCGGGATCTGCGCTATGGTCACGCCAAGCGCCAGGCAGCACCACGCGATCGGCTCCAACCGCAAAACCGCCAAAAGACTTTCCTCGCTTCGTGTTCAGTAGTCGGGCGCCGGAAACGGCCGGGCCGCCGGCCGCGAGCGATGCGCCGCAGCCACCCGCCAACGCCCAGTCCGGCGGGCGCGTCAGCGGGCAGTATAACACCCCGTCCGTCGTCGAACGCCAGCTTGCCCATCGCGCCACCCGCCTGGCTGGTGATATTGAAAGTCAGTTCGTTGAAACTCAGCTATTCTCAAGTGTGGCAGACCGGTAACTCAGCATGATTCCGACACCACCGCGGCGTAACACTTCATTCTTTCTGCAGTCGTCTTTCTGGGCAGGCCTCTTCATCGCCGCGGGCGCGCTGCTGCGCATGCTCCAATACGCCAGGCACGCGTCGTCCGGGGAGGACGAGGTATCTCTGATCGTTAACATCCTTGACCGGGGTTATGGTGGCCTGCGGCACGTTCTCAGCTTTAACCAGATCGCTCCCGTCGGATTCCTATGGATCGAGAAGCTCCTCAGCCAGGTGCTGGGTGCCAGTGAGTGTGAGTACTCACTGCGTCTATTCCCGTTGCTGGCCGGAATGGCCGCTCTTCCGCTGGTCTGGATTGCCGCCCGCAAGCTCGCTGGACCATGGCCCGCCGTACTGGCGGTGGCCCTGGTGAGCTTCTCCCCTCCGGCCCTGCGCTACTCAGCCGAAGTCAAACAGTATGGCGTGGAGATGTTCGTGACGGCCGCGTTGCTGGCCTTGGCGGCACACTGGCCAGAACCGTTGACGGGTCGGCGTGCCGGTCTGCTCGCGCTCGCCGGCCTGGCTGCAGTGTCGCTTTCAAATCCAGCCATCTGCGTTTTGGCAGGCTTCGGGCTGTTGCTCGCCGTGCGCGCCCTGGAACGGCGTGCGCCCGCCGCGGAATGGATGCTCCTCGGCGCGGTCGGCACGGTCTGGCTGGCTTTCTTCGGTGCGTTCTACGTGTTCCTGTTTGGCCCCACCGTCGCGCCCGGCACCTACATGGAGCGCTTCTGGGCGCCGTCGATGCTGAGTTCACAGCCCGGCCTCGTCTCCGCCGCGCGATTCGTGCTGAATGGCGCGCTCTATCCCGTCGTCACCCTGGGCGAGCGCGTGCCACTGGCCCTTTACGCCGCGAGTGGCTTGCTGCTCGCCGTGGGAGTAGTCCTCGCGCTCCGCAAGAAAGAGCTCGCCTGTCTGTGCCTGTTCCCACTGTTGTTGGCGCTGGCGGCTGCACTGGCCGGCAGATACAACTTCTCTCCTCGCCTGATGACGTACTCCATTCCGCTGGTTGCACTGCTCATGGCCAACGCCCTGTCATGGACACAACCTATGTCATGGACACAACCTCTCGCCCAGCGAAAAGCCAGGTTCGCCATTGCCTTCGCCGCCCTGTGCTGCGCGTTCGTGCTGCTTCCCGCCAAGGTTGATGTCTACCTGCTCCGCCACGAGATCCAGTCGCTTCGAACAGGCGTCCGGTTTGCACTGCGCCAGTGTCAGCCCGGCGATGCGGTGTACTTATACAGCCGGTCGGTTCCCGGTTGGATGTACTACTCCACCGATTGGCATCGACCGGATCGCGAGCGGCTGGCCTGGCTCACCCAGACCTCGCGGCTCACCGGCCCGAACGGCGGCAACATCCCGCCGCGTGGTCGCAGGGTGCAGAACGAGGGCGCGGACTTCCAGCGCCCCTTTCGCGGTGGCGTGGAAATTGTAGGCCTGGCGGATGGCATTTTTCGCAGTAGCGCCGGTCCGGGGAGCAACCCTCCCGATCCCGGCTGGGTGGAAAACGAGTACGCCCGAATGGCCCGCGACGCCCGGACCGGACGCGCGATCCTGGTCGGCCTCACTCCGGGTGCGCACGGCGTGACCGATCTGCTCGACTACTGCCGCCGTGAAGGCGCCATCATCGTGGCCGACTATCGCGCCCCTGGAGCGATCGTGGCCGTGCTCCAATTGCCGCG
Organism: Bryobacterales bacterium; assembly: GCA_963841635.1. GTDB lineage: Bacteria > Acidobacteriota > Terriglobia > Bryobacterales > Bryobacteraceae > DASWZN01. The sequence continues at coordinate 1,769,207 of CAWJDO010000002.1, read as the reverse complement.
ACCTTCGTCACACCCGTAAGCGACCCGCTTGGGTATCGGGATGATCCGCAAACCGGGGACTGGATCCCAATTTCGCCGCCTTTGCGAAATTGGTGCCTGTCCCAAGGTTTGCCCTCTGGACAACGCCCGTTCCGGCAGCGCACACAGCTGGCCGTTACGACGGCCCTCCGCCTCATCTCCCTTACTGGGCGAGCGGCGAAGGCCATCGCACCTTGCCATCAGGCTTAATGGCTAGCACGTACGCTCCACACGTGCCGAGATCCGCGTCAGTGATCGCGCGAAACTGAGAGGCCAACCGCCTGCGATCGATCCCCGCCCCTTTCGTTTGGCGCTCGTCGCACAGCACCCGAAAGCCGGTCTGGGACATTTGTTCGAGGTGATACTCGTACGGCCTTCGATTCAGCAAATAGGGAAGCCCACCTCGTATCACACTCCAAATCGGATCGCCGTATGCCCAGTGGCCATTCCAGGCCTGCGTAATGTCATGCGAGCTGAAATCGATCTGATTGGACATCCCGCCACCCGGAGCCAGCCACTCCCAAGCCGCGGCGTAGACTCCCTCGAGATCGTCAACGTGCTCCAGAACGGCCTGAGAGACCACCAGATCCACCGTGCCTTTTTCCGGTGCCTCTATGCTGTTCCATGGCGCGAAGAAACGGACCGCGTCTCCGCCGGCCACCAAGGAGTTGCGAATGGCACCGACGCGCTCTGGTTCCAGGCTGGCGGCCAACCGCTCGTCGCTCAGGATATGGAACGGGAAACTGTAATCATCCAACAAGGGACGCACGCCAGGGAACTCCGAGGGAATTGGGGCCCTCTGTCGCAGCAGGTCCACTAGTTCTTCTACCACGTTCACGTTCGCGTCGATTTCGGTATGTCGCACCAGGTCAAGCGCGCAATACCGCTCGGCTCCGGTCAACAGCGCGCAAATGCCCACGCCGAGCGAAACACCGGGTCCCAATTCGGCGACCACCCGCGGAGCGCCCAGTCCGAATCGCGCCACGTTCACCAGGTGCCGCATCCACACGGTGTAGGAGTACCGGGCTGACTGGATTCCACCCGCCTCAACATGACGGCTTCCTAACACGTGCGATTTCAAGCCGCGCGCTATCAGAAAGCCGGCTTCCCTCAATTCCCCGATCACGTGTGCCGCCTCCTCGCCGCCTTGGAAACAGCAGTCCCCGGGTCACGCATCCGCCCGGCGGTTCTTCTGGCCCCGGAGCCGATCGCGTGATGCTCTGCCGCCCGCGGTCAGCTACCTAAGGCGTAACCGTCGCCCACGTCTCGCTTGCCGACGTCACGGCCCCCGATGCGTCCAGCCCCTCCCACCGATAGTACACCACCCGCTGGGGAAGCGCCGGGATCGTCACCGTGCATCCGGAGGCGCAAGGAACGCCGCTGTACCTCTCCGACTGCGCGAAGTAGAACGGCGTCGTTTGACTTACCGAACTGCTTGCCGCTATGCAGGCTTCGTTCCTTGAAGTGCACAAGAAACTGTCGGCGGGCCCGTTCTCGGCGTATCCGAACTCCACGACAATCGCGCTCCCCGCCCCGTGCGGAGGAATGTTCACTTCCACCGGGACGAACGTGTTTCGCGATGGACTGTCCATCACAACGTAAGGCGGCAGAACCGTTACCAGATTGTCGCTGCGAACGCCGTCCAGCCACCGTGCCTGGGAAAAGCCCAACTCGCCGTTCGGGGTCATGGACATGTTCCAGAACACGCTGTGCTGATTCCACCGCGAGAACGCTGTCCCGAGCCTGCGGGCGTAATTGCCGTAAGTGTCTTGTTGCGAGACGCCGAACTGCGTCAAGTTCCCGGTGTAGGCCCCCAGAGGCCCGATGCAAATTGAGTTGGTGTCATCGGCCTGGATCGCATTTCCTGCATATCTGCAGTAGCCATAGCTCACGAAAGGCGCGTTCACGAACACATCGTTTGCCGCTGAACCCGAGTAGCACTCGCCCGCCGCCAGCGCCACGCAATAGGTGTACGAGCCCGTCGCATCGACCGGAATGCTGCTGCTCGGGCCGCTCACATCTACCAGCGGCGACCGCCCCACGTAAGCCATCGTCGCGAGTTGTTTGCGTTTTAGGACCGTCCCACCGCCCGCGAGTTTCCAGAGTTGACCCGCCAGCAGAGTGAACGGCGTGCCGGACGATCCTGCCATGCTCGCCACTCCGTCGGAAGTGCCGCCATTCATCGGCCTGCTGTCCAGGCACCACAAGCCGCCCAGGCAAGGGCCGGGGTGACTGTCAACCGTGCTTGCCGTACCGATTCCGACAGCGCTCGCAAAGGGCGGATCTACCGCCACTCCCCACCAGGGTGCCCCGATGATAGCCTCCAGGTCCCCGACGCGTATCTGATAGCAATTCGCACCCGCTCCGCCCAACACAGCGGACGTGCACGCCGTTTCTCCGATTCGGCCCGGCATCCCAGCGGAATTGACGTGCACTCCGTCCGGAACCGACACACCGTGCCCACTTACGTTGTTCCAGTCCACCTGAATCGTGGTCCCATTCGCGTTGAGGCCATACGGGTCGTCGCGAAAGTCCCATATACCGGACCCGCCTGGCCCCCAAAGCTTCGTCACAAGCCCGCAACTCATGTACAGCGCGCTCCCGGAGTGCGACGCCAGACTCCCCGCATACGCGCGCTGCACGGTCAGGTGCAAATGATCGGTCTTCGCCACCACTCTCATGTACTCGTTGTCAGCTCGAATGACGTCGCCCACCTGCACGTCCTGAAGATAACTCCCGTCGGCTACCAGCGTCGGCTCTCCCGTCGTCGTGATGTCCGTGCAGTTCCGGCCGGTCACGCCAAAAGCGTTCGCGGGACAGGTGTCCGGCCCGCCCGGGATCCCAGTGGTGGTATTCAGAGAAGGACTCGTCAGCGCAGTCGTGTAGACACAGGTGGCGCCCTTCGTCGAATAGTCGTTGTGGGACAGGAACTCCCATCCGCCCTCGGGTGGAAAACCGGAATGAATGGAGCACCATGAATCCGGAGGGTGGCGGTAACTGGAAGCGGCAGCCACGATTCGCATGCTGTTCGGCCCGGTCCCGGTTGGCGTCCGGTCGCCCAGGTTGAAAACGAAGGTCCAGCCTTTGGTGTCGTTGCCCGCCGCCTCCCGGGTGTAGATCAGCAGGTCGCCATCGAGTGAGACGCCACCCCACATGAAATAGGTGGCCTGGTAACCGCTGGCCAGATACTCAGGGTTGAAGGCCGGACCCGCAATACTCACCGCATCGGCCTTGTTCGGCTGCATCGGCGTGAATCGGATGCACGGCTGAGCCCCGCCGTTCATGTCACAGTCCGGGATCGTGCCCGGAGCGGCCGCGCCATGGGCGCCCTCGTAGTGGGCCTTCACGATCGCCTGCCGGGAATCGGTAAAGAAATAGTACGGCAAAATGCAGTACCAGGTGTCGCCGTCCAGCGGATCGAAGTGGGGATAGCTGCTATCGCCGCAGGAGTAGCTGGCCGGCCACAACAGGTTACCCTTGCTGTCACGCCTGCCCGATGTCGCCACGTAGCCCAGATCCCGCACATCGGTACCGTCCCCCGATACCCAGTACAGTTCGCGGTCGCTGAAACAGTTGTACCCGGACAAACTGCCTGCTGTGACGGCTGACGGAGAACACAACTGCACCGATAACGCGGGCCACGCCGGCACGCCGCTGCTGCCGTACTGAAAGGTCGTGTATCCCACCGACACCTGGTCCGCGGACGCCGTCTTCTTTCGGATCAGCACCCCAAAGTTGTTGGCCGAGTACGGCGCCTGCTGCAGGTCTCCCACCGGGCCCGGCGCCGACAGCTTCAGTGCGAGCTCGCTCTGAATGGACTCGATTTGATACTCCGCTCCGGCCACCATGATCCAGCTCCCGGCAGTCCACTTGGTGTTGAACTTGTCCCCGCTGACCCAGGTTACCTGTCGCGTCGCGTCCAGATAATTCACCGTCCCGCTGCCGCTCGAAACATCGGGACGGGCAATCGGCGGCGCGCCCGAATCCTGCCACACGTCGATCGGCGACCCGCTTCCCACCGTGTAACTCGCCGGCTTTGTGGTGAGCCCCACTTCGCGTTCCGCGCTCGCGCAACTGACTCCATTTACGGTCAGGCACAGCACGATGTCGCAGTCCGACCCCGTCTGGGTTCGGAGTCTGGCCCGGCGAACAGGGACTGACTTCGGAGTGCAGGCGGCATTGCTGGTCGACGCCTTCGATATCGTCACCGTGATCCAATCCAGGGAGGAACCCACGCCGTAGCCGCTGGTGTAAGTCGCGCCTCCCGAGAGCGACAGGCTGTCGGCCCTCAGAAGCAACTCGCAACCCCCGGTCTGGCAAGGACCCGTGAATGTGGCCGTCCCGCCGCCGCTCAGCGGGCCGGACGGATTCTGCCACACTCCCTCGCTGTCGAGGGCGGTCTGAAAGCTTTGCACCGTCGAAGCCGCTCCGTTAGGACCCGTCGCCCGCACCGATCGCACCCCCGTGAGCGGATCGATCAGGCTTTGCCCCCGGTTTGTCCATTGCACCGTGGGATACGCGTATTGCCCCGGCCGGCTACGGTCCACCGGGGGACCCTCATTGTGCGTGTCCCCGAGCGGGAGATCCTGCGTCGTAAAGTCCGCATCCGTACCCTGTGTTCCGCAGGTCAGAGTGTAGTGGTGGCGCGAGTTGGTTTGGAGCGCCCGCGTGTAGCGGTTCCCGTCCATCGCTACGTCCGCGGTCCTCTTGCCTGCCACGAATACCCGGAACTGTCCGCTGTTCGGATTGCCCGGCCTGGAGTCCTGGTCCCCGCCCGGGAAAAGGTTCGGGTTCAAATCGTCGATCAAAACCCCCACATTCCCCGTCGTCGAGGAGCCTGCTGCCAGGCTCGGGAACGAGAAACTGGTCGTTCCAGGGACGGCGCTGATCGTCTGCCATCCGTTCCAGCCCTCGACCCCCGCCCCCTCTATGTAAACCACAGCCCCCGGGATCAAACCGTGCGGCGATGCCGTCGTTATGCTCACCACCCCGCCCGACTGCACTCCGTTGGCAATCGCGATCCGGCGATTCATGTCCGCCACCTTCAGGCTGCATGCCTGCTCTGTCGGAGATGAATACCTGAGGATGGCCTGGGTAGCCGTCGTGGTTACCGAAAGCCCGTTGATCTGGGACCAGGCTTGCCCTCCCGCCAGCGTTGCCAGTGCCAAGCCGGCCAGGAAATGGATTTTCATACCCTCTCCATCAATGAACATAGTACACCTGTATTTCGCCCCGAACTCCTGCACAGCCCGTGAGATTCGCCCCACCGGAAGTCTCCGTTCCAGCCGCCCCGCCTCCGCCGCCGGGAATCGACCCGGCCGAACACGGCGCCAGCCCCCCGCCCGATGTCCAGCCCCCGCCGCCGTGTCCGCCCGCTCCGCCGAGACCTGTGTTCCCCCCGGCGCCGCCTGTGGAGGCATCCCAATCGCCTCTAATCGTCCGTCCACCCATGCGGGTGCTCTGTCCGTACGCGCATCCGATCGCTGCCCCCAGCAGGATCAAAACTCCCCGCATGCCTCGGACCCCCTTATCGATATCTCCGTGACGCAGCAGGTGCCGCCCTCCCCTGAGGCTTCCGGCATCCTCCGCCTGGCCTCAATGTAAACCGGCCGTCATTCCTCCTTGGACCCGCAAGAATGCGTAAGTCGATGAAACAACGGCGAAAATTTTGGAGGGGATGCGCGTTACCGGCTGCGCCCGTGCCGGCCCGCCGCACCGCGAGGCGGTACGGAATCTTCAACAAAAAGCGCGAGGAGCGCAACGGACGCCACCTTCAGTCCGTGCCTGCCTTCACCAGTTGCGGCTCCGCCGGCGCTGCGTCCGCCGGGCGGGTTCTCATCCCGTGCAACATCGCCGCTAGGAAAAGGATGAAAACCAGCGCCTGCATCTCGAATAGCGGATCGACCCGTTTGGGATACAGCCAGTTGAGCGGGACCAGCGCCAGTGAGACGGCCAGCGCCATCGGCCAGCGCGGGCTCGAACCGGTCAGGCTGATCAGTCGCTCCAGCCCGTTCAGGCCCATGATCAGCACGGCCGGAAAGCAGATCACCAGCGGTCTCTCGTAGCTGCCCGAAAACAGCAGCGTCGCCGCGTACACGGCCGCGATGAACGGGCCCCAGCGCAGCGCCGGCTCCAGGTTTTTCCGGATCGCGAAAAGCGGAAACAGCAACAGCACCCCGAACGTGTCCACCGTCATCATCCGTATGTGCCAGCCGGTAAAGTCCTGCACCCTCCAACGAAGGATCTCCCGCGCCGATTGCCAGTAGCCAAAGCCCAGGTGCCCGAAATACGCGCTGGCCACTTCGTGCGGAAGCGTGCCGGTGTAGGCCGGATCGAACGCCCTCTCCGGAATCAGCACGCGCATGCCGGCGAACACCGCCACCGCCGGCAGCCCGAACAAAACCCCGCGCCGTAGTTGCTTCCAGTCGACTATGCGCTCGGCCGTGAGCAGGTAGTACAGCGGAGCGCCAATGATCAGGACCTCTTTGGACAGGCAGCCTGCCGCCAGCACCAGCGCCCCCCAAACCGGACGCTTCGTGAAGATCAGGTAGACCGTCGTCACCAGAAACAGGTGCGTAAGCGGGTCCGAGAGCCACACCAGGGAGAGCGACCCTTTGGTGGCTTGCGACAGGCCCCAATAGAGGAACATCCCCGTCAGCGAAGCGAGTTGCCCGAAACCCGCCGCTTTCAGCATGAAGTAGACCATCACCGCCGTCAGCAGGATCTCCGCCAGCATCACCACCAGGAAATTCGTATCCACGTTGAACGGCAGCAGGCTCGCAAAGAACGGGTTCAAGAGACGCCAGCAGAATGGCGCGATATGAAAATCCCAGGGATTGTGCTGCGCCATGTAGATGTACTTGTGGTGGTCCCACGGCTGCCGGAATATATCGTCGGTCCGCGTGACGCGGTAGCTGCGAAGATACAGCATCCCCAGCATGGCGACGCACATCGAGGCGATCGCCAGCAGTTCACGCCATCCCGAACCGAGTGGAGATTTTGATTGTGTAGCTGAATCCATACTTGAGCTGCAGCGAATACGGTATCACGAAACCGCGACGCAGCACCGAACCGCGACCGCTGAGTTACCGAACCGCGACCGCTGAGTTACCGAGCCGCGACCGCTGAGTTACCGAGCCGCGACCGTCAGGGAGCGGACGCCATTCAAATCCCCGAGCTCACCCAGAAGAACCGCTGAGCAGGATCGGCTTCACCAAATCCGCAATCCTCCCGGCCATCTCCTCAGCCGGTATCCGGTCAGCGGTCTGAAACCAACTGCGCGCGGCTCCGAAGACGGCCCACGCCGCCGTGGTCGCCACCAGTGCCGCATCCACACCAGGCGCCATCCCATGACGGGCAAGCCCTTCCCTGAACATCCCCTCGACCACCGGAATGATGGAGCCTTCGAGCGGTATCCGAGCCAGCTGACTGGGACAGCTTGTGGCGTCAGCGAGATAGTCGCAAACGCCCAGTGCCATCGCCCGCAGCGCTCCCTCGCAGTCGGTAAAGGAGATGTTGCGTCGCGCTAACAAATCGCGGAAGCGGACATCGGTCATCGACTGCAGCAGCGCCGCCTTGTCCGCATAGTGCAAGTAGAAGGTGGCCCGGTTCAGCGTCGCCTCTTCGGCGATCTCCTGTACGGAGATGTCCTCGAACTCCTTCCTACTCAACAGCCTGGCCAGTGCATCCATGAGCATGCGGCGGCTGCGCAGAATGCGCGGATCCGTCGTTTCCGTGCCGGCTTGGGGCCCTTGGCTCATCGCACCTTCAGGATACCGTTGCTGCGGCACTCGACGCTAATACAACACTTGTCTATTTCGTGAAACGACATATGTCTCTTATGCATCATCTGTAGTGCAGGAAGTTTTACGATGCCCACACTACTCCACATCGATTCCAGCCCGCTTTACAGTCGATCCGTCTCCCGGGAGCTAACCGCCGCCTTTGTCACCCAATGGAAGGCTTCGCACCCCGATGGAACGGTCATTGACCGCGACCTCAACCGAACAGCAATCTCCCCGATCACCGCGGAATGGGTCGGCGCCGCCTACGCGCCGCAGGAGGCGCGCACACCCCCGCAGAAGGAGCTGCTTTCGCTCTCCGACTCCCTGCTCGCCGAACTGGAGCAGGCCGACGAGTACGTCATTGGAGTGCCGATGCACAACTTCGGCGTACCCGCAGTGCTCAAGCTCTGGATCGATCAGATTGCCCGCACCGGCAGGACGTTTTCTTACGAGGGCGGAACCCCGAAGGGCCTGCTGACCGGCAAAAAGGCGACCTTCATCATCGCCACCGGCGGCAAATACGATTCCCAGACCCGTATGGCCTCGTTCAATTTCGTGGAGCCGTATCTGCGGTCGGTCTTCGGCTTCCTCGGTGTCACCGAAGCGACCTTCATTACGGCGGGTGGAACCGCCGCGCTAAATTATGGTCAGGACCGTGATGCGTTTCTCGCGCCGCACCTGCAGGCCGTCGAGACGCGGGCGCAGACTTTCCAAGGAGGCCACGCATGAAGATTGCATCGGTTGTCGCTCGCTATCTGTTGGGGCTGCTGTTTACGGTGATTGGGCTGAACGGGTTTCTTCACTTCATCCCCCAGCCGCCACCAGCGAATCCACTGGCAATCCAGTTCCTGGTTGCCGTCGGCACATCGCACTTTGCCGCGTTCTTCTTCGCAGTGCAGGTCCTTGGTGGACTGCTGTTGCTCTCGGGCTTCTACGTGCCGCTCGCGCTGACATTCCTTGCGGCGGAGCTTTACAACATCCTCGCCTTCCACATTACGCTCGCTCCAGGCGCCGCCCCGGCCGTGGTGGCCTGTGCGCTCTGGGTGCTGGTTTTCCTCCAGTACCGCGAAAGCTTCAACGGCATTCTCCGCGCGAAGCCCGCGCCGCGGGCCTGAATTCTCCGTACCGAGCCGCGACCGTCAGGGAGCGGATATGCGGACCGCCCCCGGCGTCCTGCGCTCAGCAAGACTCCAGCGGGAGGCCCCTCTCGGAGTGAAGCACTTCACCGGCGTATGCGAGGCAGGCACGGATGTCCTCGGCCGCCAGATTCGGATAGCTGTCGAGGATTTGCTCTTGGCTCCAGCCGGCGGCGAGGAGATCGATCACGAACTCGACCGCGATCCGCGTCCCTTTCACCACCGGCTTGCCGACAACAACCTTCGGGTCGACGCCGATTCGATCTTGCCAGTCCACAGGTTCACCGTATCAAAGCTGCAACCTTGCGCCTTGCGGCTGGCTTTCCTGGTTGCCGTCCTTCCCCATCGACCGAGAACCACTCCTGGGTAATCGCCAGATCCCGTCGAGCGTTGGCAATCGCGCCCTGCTTCAGCCGCTCCGCCAGGTTGCTCTTGGCCCCGCAGGTTCGCGCACCTTCGGAAACAGTTTTCTTTGGCATTCCCACGCTTCTCCAGAGGGCACCAGCATATCGGATCTCCATCTCTGTTCGTGGTGCGCACGCGGGGAGTGGGGTCGGCCCTCAGTATTCCTAGAACGGCGGCTCATCCCAGTTCCCGTCGGCGCCGCGCACCACGCGAAAGCCCTCGTATGCGCCCACGCCTGAATTAACGCCCAAATGAACCTTGCGGATCCCTTCCCGCTCCGCCCTCGCTCGGAGCCTGGGCCAGAGGGCCGTGATCTCCTTCGACCAGCAGGAGTGGTCAAAAGGGCACTCTGAGAGGTAGTCGAGTCGGAGTATCTTTTCGGGAGGTTTGCCGGAGGACTCGATCTCCAGGCGGAGTATCCGCACCTGGGAGCCATCCTCCAGCGTCCAGGTCTCAACGGCGCGCAGCGGCGCGCGGCGATCGAGCAGGAACCACCCCAGCCAGCCTTCCTGGTGCGGCTGCACGAAGGCGTTGAGGACGAAGCGCTCGCCACCGACGTCCCACACTGCAGTGGCCCCAGCGTCGCCGGAAGGACCCCAGTGGGCGAAAGCGCTCTTCGGATGCTCGGGCACCACGGCATCGACAAGAGCCTTCAATGCGTCCACCGCCTGTTTCCTCGCGGGGCCGCACACGAGCACCTCCACCCCCCAAAGGCCCGGCGCTTCAGCGGTGGGAGTCTCCGCCAACGGATAGTCAAATCCAGCCGAGACCAGTCCCTGACCCGCCTTGCAGCAGCATGCGATGTCGCGCTCCAGCCCCTTGATGCTGGGGATTTGTGGTGGCCCCAGGCTAACCGGAGGAACAGGAGCCTCCGGCCACTCTCTGTGAAAGGCATCCCGGTCGATTTTTCGCCAGTCAAGCGATGCGATGCGGTGCAGACGAGCAGGAATCAGATCCGGCCTGACGCAGGTGGTGCCGCAGTTTCGTGTCGAGTTGCAGCCAGCAAGCGTCATACCGCTCGCCAGCAGGAGAACAAGCGCTGGACCGCGAAGGTGCCACAACCTCACCATGGCTGCACCGCCAATGCCGTTTTATATCACATCCGCGAGTCCCGCGGCCCTTGGGAGGCGCCCTACATGTGCGCACGCGGGGAGCTGCGCTCGCCAGCAACAACGCGGGCGCGGCTATCTCGAAAGGATGTCGGGAAAAGCACTATCCCACGTATACTCGACCGTGTGGCGCTGCGTCCGGGTCCGGGGTTCCCCCAGCACCGTTTCGGGCCAATCTCACACGGTCTGACCCATTGCCGATATCGGGGCGCGGAAGGAATGAAGCGCTGGGTCGGGCTAGGAGTGATCGCCGACAACCTGATCAACATCAGAAATGCACTGGCGGTGGCCCGAGTGAAACCGGGCGGCGAGTCCGCCGCCCGCCCATGAGGGCGAGAGCCGAAGACGTCACCTGAACATGGACCTACAGGCTCCGCGAATCCCTCCGGCGGCTCAGAGAAACGTCATTTTGCGACGGAAGGTAGCTGCCGCGGCAAGGCATACTATCATCATGCTTCCTATGGATCATCCTTCCCGGAGTGCAGCCGACTTCGTTCGCAAGCTGGCCGAGTTGACGTATCGGTTGGCCGCGAAGGACATCGTTGTGGGTAGATTGCATGCGGATTGGTGTCATTTCGGATGCTGGGAGCTGCAGGCTCAGCGGGGAACAGACGCCGTGCGCTACGCCGCGGGTCTCCGCAGTTCCGAACCAAGGCGGGCCATCGGTCCGGAGGTGGTTCGCGTCATATGGGATGGCCGCGATCACCATGTGTCCATCTCGGCATCTCCGACGAGGCCTCTTACTGCGCCCTACGAATGGCAGACGGAGGACGCGAAAGGATTCGACAAAGGATTTGACGAGTTACTGGGGTTCATTGAGGAGTATCTCACTAAGAGGCTTGGCGCATGACATGACCCGGAAGCGGTTCTGCGGGTCTATCGAAAGCTGTACCGCGGGATACCTGCACAGTGGGGATGAGTAGCGCCCTGAGACTCAATGTCCGAGTTGGTTCAGCCGGGGCGTCAAGACACGGCAGCGTGGCGCCCAGAGCGTCCAAGCGCTCCGGCGAATTCGACCTCCAAAGTAATCCACTTCCTCCGATGCTTTGGCTGCCAGGAGACTGGCCCTCCCGGCCGAACCGGATAGCAGCCGCCCTGTTCGGCCAGGCTTATCCTGGTAACCGACCTCAGGAAGCGGACGAGATCCGAATCAGCCCCAGGCTGATCTGGATGGCCTGGTCCACTCGCCGCATGGTCTCCGGACCGACGTGGCCAATGCGCTTGATCAGTCGTTGGCGATCGACCGAGCGGATCTGGTTCAACAGGACCGATGAACGCTGGGGCAAGCCGCTTTCGCCGGCTTCCATGATGACCTCGGTCGGGTAGGCCGGGACGTCAAACTTCGAGGTGATGGCCGCCAGGATGGTGATGGGGCTGTGCCGGTTGGCGATGTCGTTTTGGACGATCAAAGCCGGCCGCGTTTTTCGGATCTCGGCTCCAAGCGTAGGGTCGAAATTGACCAGGTAGATATCGCCCCGGCGGGGGAAACCTACCGCTTGCGCCTTGTGGCCGGCTTTCTTGGTTGCCATGCTTCCTCGTCGAGGGAGAACCACTCCTGGGCAATCGCCAGGTCCCGTTGAGCGTTGGCGATCGCGCCCTGCTTCAGTCGCTCAGCCAGGTTGCTCTTGGCCTTGCAGGTGACGTAGTGAATCACCGCCTCCGAGATCAACCGGCTGCGGTTGCCTCTCGGCGCTACCCGTTCCAGAACCGCGATCGTCTCCACCGGCAGGACGATATTGATGCGCTTGGTCATAGAGTCTCCATCGGTTGAAGCTCCCTATTCAGTATACACACGAATTGTGTGTACGCGAACGGAGCGGACCTTCGGAGGCCGATTCATCTGCTGGGCGGATTTCGGCACCGATGCTTCCGGTATCCGGGCCACCGCCGGCCGTGAGCAACTGCCAGCCACCTGGATCGCTTCGGGATGGAACCCGACGGCTTCACCGGCCATCGGCCAAGCCGGACTTTAGACGCGAACGCACCTCGGCCCAGGGTATGGGTAGCCTGGCGCCGGAGTCGAGTTCCTGGGCGCGACAAGCGATCTCGCTTTGCCACGCCGCTTCGAGGGCCTCATCGACGTCGGGGTCCAGACTACGCTGTGTTGGAGGATGGCACGCGCGTTCTGTCTGAGCGCGGCGTGACGAAGGCCCTCGGTGGCAAGCGCGGTGGAGCCCATTGGCGCCGCAGGAAGGAGGCATCAACTGGCGCGCAAATGCCGGTTTTCATCTCCGCAAACAACCTTAAGGAGTTTATCGACAATGACTTGGAGCTGGCGCTTTCGTCTCCCATTCGTTATGGCGCCCATCGTGGTGGTATAGCAAACGGCGTCAACGCCTCAGTTCTTCCACGAATCTGTGATGTTTGGCTTAAGGGGCGTGAGGCTAAGCCCAAAGGCTGGACCAAGTCTCAATCGAACATTGCGCATTCGGCTGAGGTTCTGATGCGCGGACTGGCACATGTCGGTGTTGTTGCGCTGGTTGACGAGGCAACGGGATACCAAGTTGATCGCGATAAGGCAGAACTCCACGCGATCCTCGCCGCATATATTTCCAAAGAACTGATGCCTTGGACAAGCCGCTTCCCCCTTGACTTCTACAAAGAGATGTTCCGGCTAAGGAATTGGCCGTTCAGCCACATCTCAAAAGTGAAAGGCCCTCGTTACGCCGGCAAGTTGACCAATGAACTGGTCTACAAGAAGCTTCCACCCGGAGTGCTAGGCGAACTCAGGAAGCTAAATCCTCCGAATGAAAAGTGGCAGCGAAAGCATAAACTCTTTCAGTTCTTGAGTGCAGAAATCGGCAATCCGCACCTTGAAAAGCAGGTTGCCGTCGTCACCACGCTAATGCGGATCTCGCCTAACTGGAGGGCATTCGAACGGAACTTCCAGCGTGCCTTCCCTGGCAACGCAACACAACTCTCCCTGCCAGGCATGGAGGAGGAATCAGCCGAGATCAAGTGACTGAGGATTTGTGGAGGGCGTCTCGCTGGTGCGAGGAGCGGTCTTATAAACCGCAGTGCTCTGCCGGGCATGGGGTCCGATCCCCCCGCCCTCCTTCTTCATCATGAATAAAAACTCGCGTAGAAGTCAAACACTGGTCGACCCAGGAAAGTCATCTCCCAATGGCCGTCGGATACCACTTGATCTCGGCATCCGCAGAAGTGCGGCTACGGACCTCCGCCTCGGCGTATGTCTTCGCGGCGGCTTGTGAGTCAGCAACGCCCTGCGCCTTCATCTCACGATCGCCACGAATCCTGAAAACGCGATACGCCCATTGGCCGTCGGAGAACTGGACCTCCGCATGTAGGTCATCAACCGTTAAGCACGCCATGCAATCGTCTTCAAGCATGACAAATCGTACCACCTCAGCGGGCCGCTGCTGTGTCGGTTTAACAGGCCTGCATGGAGCATTCACCTCCGTCACCGCGCCCGAACGTGCCTCACCTTCAACCACTTCCGAATGGCAGCGGCCCGGAAAGCTTGCAACCCCGTGCTACACTCACCCCGGCAGCAATGCTCTCGCCGCACGCAACCCGAGCAACCACCCATCAGCCCCGCCGCAGAACCCAAGAATTCAAAACGAGCCCCATTTCAAACGCGGCGCTCCAACCCCAACAGCCCTTTCCTCACCCGCCGCGCACACAAAAAAAGAAAAATATAAAAGTGCACATTCAACCTAAGCCCAAAATCGGACAGTTCGCGGTTGAAAACAAAAACGCGCGCGCCAGTGCACAATGGTCCCAATCCCGCAAACGGACACTTCCCCCACCCGCCCCGCGGTGGTATACCAGAGTGTCGGACCACTCTATGAATCGCCGGGCCTTCCTCCGGTCTTCGTGCGGCGCCTTGGTTGCCACCCAGACGCCGCCTCCCGCCCGCTCCAGGGTCGTCGTCGCGCGCAATCACACCGCGCTCCCGGCGCTCCTCGACCGCGCCATGCAGGCCTTCTACGATCGCGACACCGCCCTCGAGGCCTGGAAACAGGTCGCGCGCCCCGGCGAAGTCATCGGCCTCAAAGTGAACTGCCTCGCAGGACGCGGCTCGGCCTCCACCACCCCTGCCCTGGTCGAAGCGATCTCGGAGCGACTCCGTCAGGCCGGCGTCGCCGCCAAAAACATCATCGTCTTCGACCGCCTCAGCGAAGACCTCGAAAGCGCCGGCTTCCACATCTCGGACCGCCCCGGCCGCGCGCGCGTCGCCGGCAACGACGCGTTCGGCTATGAAGAGGATCTCGCCGTTTACGGCAGCGCTGGCAGCCTGCTCTCGAAGGCCGTCACCCGCGTCTGCGACGGCATCATCAACCTGCCGGTCCTCAAGGACCACAGCATCGCTGGCGTCACCATCGCGCTCAAAAACCTGTTCGGAGCGATCCACAACCCGAACAAGTACCACACCAACGCCGGCGACCCCTATATCGCCGACGTCTACATGCTGCCGCCCATCCGCAACAAAGTCCGTCTCGCCATCTGCGACGCCATGACCGCGCAATATGAAGGAGGACCTTCGTACATGCCGCAATGGTCGTGGCCCTTCAACGGGCTCCTCGTCGCGCGCGATCCGGTCGCGCTCGACTACACCGGTTGGCGCATCATCGAAGCCAAGCGCGCGGAAAAGGGACTCAAGCCGCTCGACCCCCGTCCCACTTACATCGCCACCGCCGCCGGCCACGGCATCGGAACCAACGATCCGCGCCGCATCGAACGCGTGGAGGTATGAGATGAACCGCCGTGCGTTCCTCGGAGCCGCCTGCACCCTCCCCGCCCTGGCCGCCTCCCCCGACTCCCGCTTCATCGCCGAAGCCGCCTTTTACGAAAAGCTACCCTACAAAAAAATAAAATGTAAGTTGTGCCCGCGCGAATGTATCATCGATGACCGCGAGCGCGGTTACTGCGGCGTCCGCGAAAATCGGGGCGGCACTTACTACACGCTGGTATATTCGCGAGTAGCCGCCGCCCACATCGACCCGATCGAGAAGAAACCGTTCTTCCACTTCCATCCCGGCGCCCTGGCATTTTCCATCGCGACCGCCGGCTGCAACGTGAATTGCAAGATGTGCCAGAACTGGGATATCTCGCAATCGCGCCCCGAGCAGGTCCGCGGCCTCTACCTGCCGCCTGACCAGGCCGCGGCCGCCGCCAAGCAGAACGCCTGCCCCATCATCGCCTACACCTACAGCGAGCCCGTGGTCTTCTACGAGTACATGACCGCGGTCGCCCAGGCCGCGCGCGCCCAAGGCATCAAGAGCGCGGTCGTCAGCGGCGGATTCATCCAGTCCGAGCCGCTCAAGAAACTCTGCCGTCACGTCGATGCCGTCAAGATCGATCTGAAAGCGTTCACGCCGAAATTCTACAAGGACATCGTCAACGGAGAACTGAAGTCGGTGCTCGAAACCCTGGTCACCCTGCGCGCCCAGGGCATGTGGACCGAAATCGTATACCTCGTCATCCCAACCCTGAATGACACCGACAAGGAATTCACCGGCCTGTCAAAATGGGTGATGCAAGAGTTGGGGCCTGACGTGCCGGTCCATTTCACGCAATTCCACCCCGAGTATTTGCTCAAGAACCTGCCGCCCACGCCGATCGCGACCCTCGAACGCGCCAAGGCCGCCGCCGATGCCGAGGGCCTGCACTACGTCTACATCGGAAACGTTCCCGGCCATCCCGCCGAAAACACCTACTGCCCCCGCTGCCGCCGCAAGGTAGTCGAGCGCCAGGGCTTCACCATCGGATCATTCGACATAGTAAAAGGCAGTTGCCGCTTCTGCCACCAACCCATAGCCGGCCTCTGGGGGACCTGATGTCACAACACCCTGCACCTCAACACCCGTCTTACCGAGCCGCGACCGCAAGGGAGCGGAGTCTTTTTCTGTTTCTTCTCCTGTCCCTCCTTTCCCCCATCGCCTGCGCCCGAGCCCAAATCCGCCCCGCCGCCGTAGCCGGCTCCTTCTACCCCGCCGACCCCAAAGACCTCGCCAAAACAGTAGACGACTTCCTAGCCCGCGCCACGCCCCCGCCAATCGACGGAACCATACAGGCGATCGTCTCCCCCCACGCCGGCTACGAATTCTCAGGCGCCGTGGCCGCGAACGGCTACGCCCTGGTCAAGGGCAAGCATTACGACCGCGTGGTAGTCATAGCGCCCTCGCACGTAGACGGCTTCAACTTCGTCTCCGTCTACAACGGCGACGCCTACCAGACGCCGCTAAGAACCGTCCCTGTTGACAAGGCTTTCTGCAAAAAGATCGTGAGCGGAGACCTGGTTCAGCTCTCCACGCGCGGCCACGTCATCCCCGGCCCGCGCGGCGAGCACGCCCTCGAGGACGAGCTGCCGTTCCTCCAGCGCGCCATCGGCGACTTCAAACTGGTGCCCATCATCATGGGCGATCAGAGCTACGAGGCCAGCCGAACCCTCGGCCTGGCCCTGGCGCGCGAAATCAAGGGCAGCAACACGCTGATCGTTGCCAGCTCCGATCTCTCCCACTTCCATCCCTACGACGACGCCGTGAAGCTCGATCGCAAAACCCTGCGCGCCATCCAGGATTGGGATTACCTCAGCCTGTCCGAAAACTTCGAACGCCGCGTCTGGGAAGCCTGCGGCGGCGCGCCGATCGTGGCCGCCATGATCGCCTCCGAGCGTCTCGGCGCTTCGGAGCCGCACCTGCTGAAATACGCCAACTCGGGTGACGTCACCGGCGACAAAACCCACGTGGTGGGCTACAGCTCCTGGGTCTTCGTCAAGCCGTCGAAGCCCCGCGCCGAAGCCGCACCCGCCTTCACCCTGAGCGACGCCGAGAAAGACGGTCTGCTGAAACTGGCCCGCCAGTCGGTCGAGACCGCAGTGAAGGATCGCAAGCTCTACGAGAACGTGCCGCTCACCTTCGACTCCTTCAACCGCGAACTCGGCGCCTTCGTGACCCTCAAAGAACACGGAGAACTGCGCGGCTGCATCGGCTACATCGCCCCCGTGCGCCCGCTGGCCGAAACGGTCCGCGACGTAGCCGCCGCCGCTGCCGTCCAGGATCCGCGCTTCGCCCCGGTCACCGTCGCGGAGTTGAGCCAACTGCAGTACGAGATCTCCGTCCTCTCGCCCCTGCGCCGAGTCCTCGACGTCACCCAAATCCAGATCGGCCGCGACGGCCTGATCATGAAGAGCGGCGACAAATCCGGCCTCCTCCTCCCCCAGGTTCCAGTCGAACAACATTGGGACCGCAAAACGTTTTTAGAAGAAACCTGTCACAAAGCCGGCCTCCCCCCCAACGCCTGGCAACACCCCGACACCGACATCTTCTCCTTTACCGCCCTGGTCTTCGGAGAACACAAGTGACCAGTCTCCTCCTGTCTCCTGCCTTCAGTTGTGGGGCAGGACTCCAGTCCTGCAGCGGGTCTCCAGACCCGCCTCCGTCCACTCCTGCCTGCCGCGTCGAGACTCATCTCGACGCCACCCTCTCGCCGCGCGCACAAATCAGCGCCACCAGCACCGGCCCCAGCGAGATCATCGAAATGACCGCCGCGGTATTCAGGAACCCGAACACCGGAATGACACAGGTGCTCAGCGCCAGCGCCCCCACGCACGCCCCCCCCAGGTCGATCGCGTAGAGCGCTCCCAAGCCGCGGGAGCCTTCCGCGGCGCCCGCGAAGTACAGCCGGCTCGCCACGGCGAACTGCCATCCGCCGATCGCCCCGCACGCGACGGCGAGCCCCGGAAACAGCACCTGGCTGGCCGCCGCGAGCATCGCCGGCGACTTCAGGCCTGCCAGCGAATCGAGGAACGAGTACGCCAGGAACGGCGCCACCGCGGCTGCCACCTGGACCCCGGCCAGGGCGCCCAGCGCGCCCGAGCCGCGCAATCCGCGCCACGCGCCTAGCGCCATGCCGGCCATGAACATCGCCGTGAGGAGTGCGAGTTGATGATAGACGTAGCCGTAGACCGCCTGGAACCCGAGCAGCAGCAGAATCTCCAGGCCCATCATCGCGAAGCCCGTCGCGCCCGTCGAGAACAACGCGCAGCCCCTGGCCCCACTGCGCCGCATCAGGATCACGACTCCGAGCAGCCCCACCCCCAGCCACGTCGAAACCTCGCCGAACGGCACCCGCGCGATGCCGTCGAAGGCTCGGCTCCAGGCATGGTTGAACTCGGAGGCCCAGAGCGTGGTCGCGAAGTAGTAAGCGATCGGCGCGAAGTCGCGGTTGATCGGCGTCGCCGCGGTCGGCCGCGACTGCTCGTCGAGGTCGCGCACGCGCTCCGGCGTCAGCCGGAAAGGAATGAAGTACTCCCTCACGTAGAGCGTTTTCAGTTGCCGCTCGCGCAGGCGATCGAGCAGCATTCCCGGCCCCGCCAGAACGCCCGCCCGCTTGGCCGCGAAGAAATGGACGCTCTCGCCCGGCATCATCCCGACTTCCGGAAACACCGCACCAAGCGTCTTGCGGATCGACCCCAGCAGCGCGCCGAGCTCTGGACCGATGTAGTTCTCCGAAGCGCGAAGCTGGAACGACAGCACTCCGTCTGCGTTCAGCCTGCGCGCCGCCTCGCGGAAGAACTCGAGAGTGTAGAAGCGGTTCAACTGCGCCGTCCGAGGCTCGGGCAGATTCACGATGACGACATCGAAGTAGCGTTCCGTGGTCTTCAGATACAGCCGCCCGTCCAGGTTGTGTATGTGCACCCGCGGATCCGCCGCCGCGGCGTGCCACTCGGCCGGAAAGTACTTCTGCGCCAGCTCGATCAGCGCCGGATCGAGCTCCACGTAGTCGGCCCGCTCGAGCGTTCGGTGCTGCAGAGCCTGCGCGAGACTGCCGTTCACCCCGCCGCCGATGAGCAGCAGGCTGTGCGGCGCGGGATGCTGGAGCAGCGCGTAGTGGACCGCCTCCTCGGCCGCGGCCGGATCCGGAACGGTCGCCACCGCGACGCCGCTTTCGTAGATCGTGCCGCTGCCCTCGCCCGCGATCACGGCCAGGTTGCCGTACACCGAGTTCTCGCTCGCCACCAGCCGGAAGCCGCGCCACAACCGTTCGAGCGAGCCGCGCTCCAGCCGTGCGACCACGGGCCCCGAGGCAGCGAACGCCGCCAGCACCGCCACCGCCGCTGCCAGCCTCGCATAAGGACGCCGCAGCACCAGCGCCGCCGCCGCGATCAGGTTCGAGGACGCCACCAGGAAGGCGATCTCGAACGCGCCGGCGCGGGGCAGCAGCACCACGCTCGCGAGCAGTCCGCCCACCGCGGCGCCAGCCGCCTCGAGCAGGTACACCGTACCGGTGGATTCGCCCGCGGCGGCGCCGGCCTCGGCGCCGTAGAGGCGGCTGGCCGCGACGAACAGGCATCCCGCCAGCACACAGAACGCGCTCAGTGTGACGAAGCAGACCGCCAGCACCGCAGACGGCCCCAGCGCTTCGCCCGGCGCCGTTGCGACGAACTCCCGGCTGGCGCGAACCGCGTAGATCGTCGCCGGCAACACCGCCGCCACCAGCACGAACAGCGCCGCCGTGACCAGGCGAGGATCGCGCGCGCGCCCCGCGAAGCGGCCCAGGACGCTGCTGCCCGCCGCCGTCCACAGCAGCCATGTCCCCAGCATCAGCCCCAGCGACAGTTCGTTGCCGCGAAAGACGACCATCAGTTCGCGCATCAGAACGATCTGCGCGATCACCGCCGACGCGCCAGTAAGAACGAGCGCACCGCGAACCGCTTTCGCATCGTTGACCACGGGTTTAAACTTATCACGATGACGTCGTCGAGGCGCGATCTGCTATATGCGGGCAGCGCTGCGGCCGGGGCCACCGGTCTCGCGGCCTGGCTCGCGAGCCGCAGCCGCCGTCCCGAAGACCTCGCGCCGCCGCTGGCCAGGCGCGATCTGCGGGTCGCGCGCGATCCCAGCCTGCCGGAGTTGGCGGTCATCGAAGGCGGCGAGCCGGCCGACCTCGTCCGGCGCGTCATCGCGGAACTGGGTGGCATGGGCCGCTTCGTCGCGCGCGGCGACGTCGTCCTGGTCAAGCCCAACATGGCCTGGGACCGCACACCCGAGCAGGCCGCCAACACCAACCCCGACGCGGTCGTCGAGGTCGTGCGCCTCTCCCTCGCCGCCGGAGCGCGAAAAGTCCTGGTAACCGATGTCCCGGTCAACGAGACGCATCGCGTCTTCGACCGCAGCGGCATCGCACGCGCCGTGAAGGCCGCCGGCGGGGAGGTGGTTCTGCCCGGCGCCTCTCGCTTCCGCGAAGTCGATCTGGGCGGCACCGTGCTGCGCGTCTGGCCGGTCCTCGATCCGTTCCTCGAGGCGGACAAGGTCATCAACCTGCCCATCGCCAAACATCACGACCTCACCGGCGCTACGCTCGGCCTCAAGAACTGGTACGGAATGTTGGGCGGTCTGCGCGTGCGGTTGCACCAGCGCATCGATGAGAGCCTGGCAGACCTGGCGGCATTCCTTCGCCCCACGCTCACGGTCCTCGACGCGTATCGTGTGCTCATGCGGAACGGCCCCAGCGGCGGGAACACCGAGGACGTTGCCCTACGCAAGATGGTGATCGCCGGAACCGATCCCATCGCGGTGGATGCCTGGGCAGCCCGTGCGTTCTGGGGGCTCGACGAGAGCCGTCTGCGCTATCTGCAACTGGCGGCGGAGCGCGGACTGGGCGACTTACACCTTGCCGACAGCCATCAGGTACACCGGCTCCTCGCCCTCCGGTAGCGCGAGGATGCGGCGAATCTCGTCCGCCTTGAACGCCCCAACCATGACCGACCCCAGGTGCAGCGCGGTGGCCTGAAGCTGAACGTTCTCGGCGGCGTGGGCCGCCTCCATGTGGACAAAGCACACGGCGCGCTCACCGAACTTCGCGGTGACGTGCTCGTAGACGCCGGCGAACACGAGAAGGCATGCCGCAAAGCGCACGCAGTCCTGGTCGATCGAGACTGCCAGATCCCGCCGCAGATTGCCGGCAGCGTGGAGCACCAGATCGTGCTCCTCGGGACGATACTTGTAGACGCCCGGCGCGAGCCCGTCAACCTTGGTGGCCACCAGGTAGACTTCGAGCGGGTGCAGCCCGGCCGCCGACGGCGCGGCACGCTTCCCCTCTTCCGGATCGGTGATCCCCTGCGCCGCCCAAAGCAACTGGCCGGCCTCCGCAAGCTTCACGGGATCGGCGCGGTATGCGCGCCTCGACCTCCGCAAGGCAATCGCCTCTTCGAGCGACATCCGCCCCTTCAGCCTGGGCGATGGCAATTGGATGGTTTGTTCCTGGACTTCTAGCATGGGCAAACAGGCCCCTAACTCTTGTTTTATTATAGCGCCCGTTGCCGCCGCGCGGACTCAGCACCGGACCGCGACCGTCAGGGAGCGGACGTGACGCGCCCTTAGTCGAACACCACCGTCTTGTTCCCGCACACCAGAATGCGGTGCTCGAGGTGCCAGCGGACGGCGCGCGACAGCACGACGCGCTCCAGGTCGCGGCCCTTCTCCACCAGGTCTTCGAGCTGATCGCGATGGGAAATGCGCGCGACGTCCTGCTCGATGATGGGGCCGTCGTCCAGCACCGCGGTCACGTAGTGGCTGGTGGCTCCGATCAGTTTCACGCCCCGCTGGAAGGCGGCGTGGTACGGCTTGGCGCCGCTAAAGGCTGGCAAAAAGGAATGGTGGACGTTGATCAGCCGCCGGGGATACCGCGCTACGAACTCGGGCGAGAGTATCTGCATGTAGCGCGCCAGCACCACCAGGTCGATCTGGTTTCGTTCGAGCAGTTCCAGCTGCCGCTGCTCGGCTTCCGCCTTCCCTTCCTTGGGAACCGGGATGTAATGGAACGGAACGCCGAAGAACGCAGCCAGCGGCGCGGCGTCTTCGTGGTTGCCGACGATCAGCGGCACTTCGCAACGCAACTCGCCTCGGCGATGGCGATGAAGCAGGTCCGCCAGGCAATGCTGGTAGCCGGAGACGAAGATCGCCGTCCTCAGCGGCCGCGCGGAATACTCGATCCGCCAGTTCATGTCGAGCCCGCGAGCGATAGGCTCGAACTGCTCGCGCAGTGCCTCGGGCGATAGGTCGAACTCCTCGAGCGCCCACTCCACGCGCATGAAGAACAGCCCCAGGTCCTGATCCTGGTGCTGATCGGCGTGAAGGATGTTCGCGCCGTGCGCATACAGAAAGTTGGCAATCGCGGCGACCAGGCCCTTACGGTCGGGGCAATCGATCAGCAGAATGGCGGAGCTTCTGTCTTCCATCAGTGTGTCGATGAGGTGGCGTGCGCGCGGTCGAACACCCGGCCCTCGATCTTCTCGATCGCGGCCCGCACTGGCTCCGGCACCGGCACGGACTTATTGCGCTTGTAATCGACCACCACGATGGTCGATCGCACTTCCGCCGCCACCACCTTCTGGGCCTCGCTCACCACCACGTGGTCCATGCGGAAACTGGTGTTGCCGATCCGCTCGACGCGCACGCCCACGTGCACCGTGTCGGGATAGGTCAGGGGCTTGCGGTAGTCGCAGGCGATGCTGGCCAGAATGGGGCCGACGCCGTCGTCGCCGATCATCCAGAGCCCGATCCGCCGCAGGTACTCGATGCGCACGCTCTCGCACCATCGCAGGTATACGGTGTTGTTGACGTGGCCGAACGCGTCCTGGTCGCCCCACTGAACGGGGATGCTGATCACCAGAGGAAAATCGCCGAGGCTTTCGTGTTTCATCGTGCCGGTTAAGAGGACACGATAGCATGTTTAGCCGGCTCTGTTCACCCGCCGGCCGCCGAACGCGTGGATCGTCCTGGTGCCGGCCAAGGCTTCACCGATGTTCACTGGAATCCGCTGG
The DNA here is from genome assembly GCA_963841635.1 of Bryobacterales bacterium. Lineage (GTDB taxonomy): Bacteria > Acidobacteriota > Terriglobia > Bryobacterales > Bryobacteraceae > DASWZN01. The sequence continues at coordinate 1,745,965 of CAWJDO010000002.1, read as the reverse complement.
CCGTCGATCACCACCGTGTAGCAGCCTGCGACCACACACACGGCTGGTGTCGAGGGCCACGTCTTCGATGACGCCGACGGCTGGCCGGTGCGATCCTGTTCGCAGGGTTCTTTTCGCCGCCGCGCGGAGCGGGGCTGAAGCCCGCCCTCCAGCATGTCGCGCACCTGCGGCCCGAGCGGTTTTGCGGTACTCTTGGAAGGTTGTCTCAGGGAGCCGATTCAGTGCCGGACGTTGAGTCCAGTCGGGAAGCGCCGGAGCAGGTTGCGGCGGGTGGCGTGGCAGAGGCGCCAGCGGCGGACTTCGACCTGTTTGCGTTCCGGCTCGAATTCCTCGCGCAGGACAAAGTCTACTTTCCACCCGGCAAGTCGGGCAATATCGTCCGCGGCGCCTTCGGCTCCATGTTCCGCCAGCTGGTGTGCGTGGACCGCTGCCACGACGAGCGCACCTGCGACAAACGCGCCACCTGCGACTACGCGCGCATCTTCGAGCCCGTGGCGCCGACCACCGAGGGGCCCAGCGGACTGCACGACTGGCCGCGGCCGTTCGTCTTTCGCGCCGCGCATCTAGACGGCGCAACCATCGAGCCCGGCCGCAAGTTCTCCTTCGACGTCCACCTGTTCGACATGAAGGATCCGGCCATCGTCTACTTCATTCTGGCGTTCGCGCAGGTGGCCAAGGAAGGGATCGGGCCGCGGCGCGGGCGGGCCAAGCTGGTGCAAGCCAGCCAGCTCGACGCCTTGGGAAAGCCGGTCGCCTGCGTCTACAAGGGGACCTTCGTGCCGGCCGAGCTGCTGCCGCCGATCCACCTCGAGTTCGCACCCGACGTGACTCCGGTCAAGAAGGTGGAGGTCCGGTTCCTCACCCCTACCGAACTGAAGCACGGCCAACTGCTGGCCACCCGGCCCGAATTCCCGGTGCTGTTCGGGCGCATCCGCGACCGCATCAGCACGCTGCGTGCGCTCTACGGCGCGGGCGCTCTCGGAATCGATTTCCAGGCCATCGGCGAACGCGCCGGCGCGGTCAAGATGCCCGAGTGCAACCTGCGCTTCAGCGAGGCTGAGCGACGATCGGCGCGGAGCGGCGAACGGCACCCGCTGGGAGGCTTCATAGGCGAGGTGACCTACGAAGGCGACCTGACCGAGTTCATGCCCTACCTGCGCGCGGCGAGGTGGGTAGGTGTGGGCCGCCAGACGGTGTGGGGCAAGGGCGTCACGGAAGTCAAGGTATTGGAGTAGTTATCAATCTGGCGGGCCGTCGTACGATCCACCGTCAACGGCGCCGGTCCTGAGATCGACCGAGAAGGGGTGGTGACGGTCGTCAATGGGACTCCAGGCGAGGCCCAGGACCGTTTCGTTCTCTATTCGAAGATCCTGCATTCCATCCCACGAGATGCGCCGACTACGCCATTTCATTCCGCTCTTATCCCAAGCCTCCAGCCAGATTCCGTTGCCCACCACCAGGAGGCTGGCTTCGGGCAGGGCCAAGACCGTCTCGATTGGGCCGAAGACGGCCAGCAAGCGACGCTCCTCTTGATCGATAACATATGCCTGCCCGCCTGCAACCACGAGCAACGATCTTCCGTCCAGATAAGCCAGGACCGCGCTGAAACTCGAGTATCCCGGCTGGAAATTGCCGATCCAGGCTGGCCTTCCTTCAGGGCAGAACTCGACGACGAAATCCTTCCTGGTGTGTACCGTCGCGCTGAACTGCTCCGGCCGCGGTCCAGTTCCAGGCAATCCCAGGGAGAACTCGAAATGTCTCCATCGGTGTCGCCGGCCTTATTTCCTGCCTTCGACGGCCTGCTTGAGCTGGCGCCAGGCTTCCTCTTCGTAGTTCAGCTTGATGCGCTCGAATCCCGGCTTGAGATCGGCCGCGCGCGGGCCGCTCTTCTCGCGGCAGCGGTCCAGCAACTGCGCCGCCTGGGCGTCGTTGGGATTGCGAGCCAGCACGGCCTGAAAGCTCTCCTCGGCGCTGGCGAAGTCGCCTCGCTTCCATTCGACGTAGCCGATATTGAACTGATAGTCGGGATCCGCCGGGTCGCCATCGAGCGCCTTGCGAAGGTCGGCGATGGCGTCGGGAAGGTCGCGCCTCGACTCGGCCACTCCCAGATTGTTGAACACCTCGTTGAGCGGCACCGATTGCGCTACGGTCCCAAAGGCCTTCTGCGCCGCGGCATAGTCGCCGGTGTAATAGTCGCACAACCCCAACAGAAAGTTCGCCTCGAAATAGCGCGCCGTCCCCGGCTTGACCTTGGCGAACCAGCCGACGGCCAGCCGGTACTCTTTCTGTCCCCAATACAGCCGGCCCAACTGCAAGACCGGTTGCCAGAAGCTCTCATCCAGGCGCGCGGCTTGTGTAAAGTAGCGATGCTTCTGTTCGGCGCCGGCGGCCAGCAGCCCGCGGGTGTAGTTCTCCATCGCATCCAGGCGGACCGGGGGATGGTCCTTGACGAACTGCTCGGCCGGAAGCGTGTGCGCGGAATCGAGAGAGGCGAGCAGCTGCCAGGCCAGGTGCGTCTGCAGCGCGGGGAGGTCGTCGAGCGGGCCCGATTCGGTGAACCGCGGTCCGTTGCGCATGCGCCGCATGTTCAACGTCCAGGCGCTGAACAGCAGCGAACCTCGCGATCCCGCGGGCGCGCCGGCAGGCGGCGGAGTGAACTCGAACTGCCCGTAGATGACCTCGGTCGCATCCAGCGTGTCCGCGACTTTGATGACCGATGCGTGGGTGAGCGGGGCGTTGGCGCGAATCGAGAGACGCCGGAAGGCTTCCTGCCGGTCCTCGCGGCCAAGCACCAACATGCCCTGCGCGCTCAGCGCGTCGGTGATGGTTTGAGCGACGCTTTCGCCGATCCAATCGAGCCCCGTCGAAGGAGACTGGCTGAAGAACGGCAGCACCAGCACCGTATCCGCGCGCGCCAGCACGACGGAAAACGCCAGGAGCACGGAAAGAGGAACAAGGCGCTGCATTTATCGACCCTTCAGTCTAACATCCGGTTGCGCCTGCGCCTCGGCCTTACAAGCATAAAGCACCGTACCCGTGGGCGGGGTTCCAACGTCTAAACTGGCATTATGCGGTTCAGAGGGAGCGTTCTGTGTTGCAGCGTTTTCGCGCTCTCCATCATCGCGGCGGCCCAACAGGCGGAGACTCCACTCGTGGTTCCGGCCGGCGTGCCGTTGCGATTGTGCCTGAGCAAGCGGGTACCAAAGAGAACGGGCACTGAGGTCAAGGCCCAGGTCCTCGATCCGGTGTATGCGTTCGATCACCAGGTGATCCCGGCGGGGGCAGTGGTATTGGGCCGGGTGAGCCACGTGCGGCCGGTGTCGAAATGGCAGCGGGCGCGTGCCATCCTGGGCGGCGACTTCACGCCGTTACACCTGGCGGAGATCGAGTTCACCATCCTGATCCTGCCGGACGGCCGCCAGATGCCTCTGCGGACAGCGGAAAGCATGGGACTGAATTCGATTGCGTCATCGCGGAAGCGGGTCGCCACGTCCCAGAACACCGGGGTGCTGGGCACGGCGAAGCAGCAAACCAAGGACGCGATCCAGGGGCAGGTTGACCGGGTGAAAAGCATCCCAAGCCTGGTCCGCGCGCCGGACAAGAAGGAGAAGATCGAGGACTACCTGATGGCGAAGCTGCCCTACCATCCGCAGTACGTGCGCAAGGGAACGCGCTTCGACGCGGGCCTGCTGGCGCCGCTCTCGTTCGGTTCCGAGCCGGTGCCGCCGGGCGCGCTGGCGGTGGTGGGAACGCAGCCGCCGCCCGGCAGCGTGGTGCACGCACGCCTGATCACGCCGCTCGATTCGGCGTCCTCCAAGCAGGGGCAACTGGTGGAGGCGGTTCTGTCGGAGCCGGTGTACTCGGCCAATCACAAGTTGATCCTGCCGGAAGGGACCAACCTAAAGGGGCTGGTGGTGCAGGCGAGAAAAGCGCGCTTGTTCCGCCGCAGCGGTCAACTGCGTTTTCGTTTCCGGGAGATGGAATTGCCGGAGGAGGTGGCGCGGCTGGAGGCGATTGTACCGGCCCCGACCGCCGCAGCGCCGCCCGTGCAGAAGGAACTGAAGACGAGGACGGAGGCCCACCTGCAAGCGGCGGAGAGCACCGGCAAGGGTGAGTTGAAGGTGGATAGCGAGGGCGGCGTCCAGGCGAAGGAGTCGAAGACGCGCTTCCTGGCAGCAGCCGCGTCCGTGTTGATTGCGCGCAGTACGGGGGACATCGACTCCGGGCGCCATGCGGTCTCCGGCCAGAACCAGAACGTGGGAGGGCGGACCATCGGAGGCGGCTTCGGTTTCGGGATGCTGGGCGCCGGAATCGCGCAGAGCTCGAAATACGTGGGGAGCGCTTTTGGATACTACGGAATGGCATGGTCGCTCTACTCCACTCTGATCGCACGCGGATCGGAAGTGCAGTTCGGCAAGGACGCCATGGTCGACATACGATTCGACGCACGGTCGGACCAGGCTGCGTCGTCAGGCCCGACAAGCGGCGAGCAGCGGGCGGCGGGACGCGCGCGTTAACGATCGGGGCGCTGTCTGGCGCGTGCTATCCTTCTGTCGGCGCCGCTCCGCGGCTCTGGGTAACTCATCCGACTCTGGGAGATCACACACATGCGCATGCCGATGCACGTCCAGCTACCAATTGAACCCTTCAATACTGCCGTTCGGGATGGATCCGTAGGGCAGAAAATGCAACGAATTCTCGATGCCATCAAGCCGGAGGCCGCCTATTTCTGCGCACAGAACGGCCACCGCGGCGGCATTCTGGTGGTGGATGTTCCGGATCCTTCGGCGGTGCCGGTGCTGGCGGAGCCGTGGTTCCTCACGTTCAACGCCACGGTGGAGTTCCAGGTTGCGATGACGCCCGAGGACCTCGTGCGGGCGAACCTGCCGGCACTCGGAAAAACCTGGGGCTAGGCGCCCGGCTGCCGCGAAGCCTGCCTTCCATACCGCGTCGTACAATGTTCGTTTGCCATGAAGACAGCATTGTTGTTTCCGGGACAGGGATCGCAGTTTGTAGGGATGGGAAAAACCCTGGCCGACCAGTTCCCATCGGCGCGGGCCGTGTTCGCGGAAGCCGATGCGGCGCTCGGCTTCGCGCTCTCAGAACTATGTTTTGCCGGCCCGGAGGAGACTCTGCGGCTGACCGAGAATCAGCAGCCGGCGCTGGTCACGGTTTCGACCGCGGCCTGGACCGTGCTGCGCGAGCACGCGATCGAGCCCGACTACGTGGCCGGCCACAGCCTGGGCGAATACTCGGCGCTGGTGGCGGCGGGCAGCCTGAAGTTCTCCGACGCGGTGCGGCTGGTGCGGCAGCGAGGACGCTACATGCAGGAGGCGGTCCCGGCGGGCGTGGGCGCAATGGCCGCGCTGCTAAAGCTGCCCGAGGGGAAGTTGGAGGGAATTCTGGAGGAGGCTGCGCAAGGCGAGGTGGTCTCCGCCGCGAACTTCAACTCCCCGGACCAGGTGGTGATCGCGGGGCACGCTGGAGCCGTCCAGCGCGCCATGGAGCTGGCGAAGGCCGCCGGCGCTCGCCGCGCCGTTCCGCTGCCGGTTAGCGCTCCTTTCCATTGCGCGCTGATGAAGCCCGCGCAGGAACGGCTGGCGGTGGACCTCGGCGCCACGGAGTTCCTCGACCCACGCGTGCCGCTCGTCAACAACGTCGCCGCCGCCGAAGTGCGCATCGGAGCCGAAGCGCGGCAGGGCCTGATCGACCAGGTATCTAGCCCGGTCCGGTGGACCGAGTCGATGCGCCGCCTGGAGGCGGCGGGAGTCGAGAGATGCATCGAGACCGGCCCCGGCGGAGTCCTCACCGGCCTCCTTCGGGCGATCGCGCCGGGCGTCAAAGGCGTCAGGTTCGGGGAAGCGGGCGAACTGGCGGCGATCGAAGGGGTCTAGTGTTGTGACCGCCAGGTCCGCTTCCTCACGGTCGCGGTTCGGTGCCAGCACAGCACTAGCCCCAAATTAAAGCATCGGACACCGAAATCGTGAATCCAATCAGCCAAAGGGGTTACGTCCGGAGGGGCGAACTTTGGCGAAAGCTAGAATTCTGGTCGTCGACGACGAGCCTGAGGTGCTCCGCTTCGTAGCAGGCGTGCTCCAGCGCGCCGAGTACGAAGTTGCACCCGCGGGCGGGGCGAGACAGGCGCTCGCGATCATCGCCGACACGGAGCCCTTTGACCTGGTTGTGACCGACGTTGTGATGCCTGAAATGTGCGGGCCAGAGCTGGCGGGCGAGATCCGGTCGCTGTCGCCTTCCTCCGCCATCATGTTCATCTCGGGTTGCGTGCCGGTCGGGCAGCTTCCCAGAGGAGTGCCTTACCTGGGCAAGCCCTTCTCTCCGCGTGACCTGCTGAGTGCGGTGGTCAGGGTTCTCGGCGCCGGCCCGGCGTAAACGCCGCTTCCAGGATCACAGCTTGCGGGCGGCGTCGAGAGGTGCATCGTTGCCCGCCGAGGGCGCGAGCTCGATGTCCGGCTTGATGCCGACGCCTTCGAAGCGCGAACCATCGGGGAACATCTCGCGCTTGGATCCGATCATGGCCATCATGCCGTTCCCCAAATCCAGCATGTAAGGCTGGCCCGTGCTCCCGGCCGTGGTTTCGCCGACGAGCCGCGCGCGGCCGTTGTCCTTGAATGGCATCGCAAAATCCTCGCAGGCGGAATTGCAGCCGCCATCGACGAGCAGCACCAGACGGCCCTTGAAACCGTCCTTCGCAGGCGCGATCGAGGGGCTGCGCCACACGAACTCGGGGCTCTCGAAGCCTTCATATCCCGAGCCGTGGGAGGCGCGGAAGCGGAAGTAGGGCAGGATCTGGGGCGTGGCCTCGGTCCAGAAACGATAGGGGCGGTCCATGAGAAGGCCGGTCAGCTCCCCCGGCGTGGCGCCTCCCATGTTGCCGCGGACGTCAATGACAAGGACGGCGGCATCGTGGTATTCGCGGACCAGCTCCAGCGCACGCTTCTCGAACTCGGGGCTCATGAAGGAGGGGATGCGGATGTAAGCCTCCTTGCCCGGCGCAAGCCAGCGGCCTTCGGTGGCGAGCGGAGGCGCGGCGGCCGCGGCGCGGCGGTCGACGGGAATCTGGCGACCCCCGGCCAGACCGAGGACGAAGCGATCCGGGAACAGGTGGGCATAGGGCGCGAACGCCGGCGCACGGGCGAATAGGGCATGGCGCGCCCACTGTTCTGTCGAGGCCGAGATGAGACGGCGACGGTCCTGGAAGAATTGCTCGAACGGCTGACTGTCGATGGTCTCGATGACGTTGCCGGCGTCGAGACCCGCGATACGGCTCGCGGTGACCATCCATTTGCCGCCGGTGAATGCGGCGTCGAAGGGGACCGATCCGCCCTGTTGAAGCAGGGTCATATCCAGGAAGACCGTGTGGCCGTTGTGCAACGTGGCGAGGAATTCCATGCTGGCGCGGCTGAAGGAGACGCGGTCGTCGGCGGCGAGGGCTTTCTCGAGATAGCTCCTGTAGGCGGCCTCGATTTCCGCGCTGGGCAAATCGTGCCCGTGAGCGAAGTTGGCGAGACCGGCATAGATCCTGCTGGCGATGTAAGCGCGATCGGTCTGGGCCAGGCGCGGCCCCTGGGCGAAGCCGGGGAGGCTGACCAATAGAACGAAGAGGACGTTTCTCATGATGACTCCATCGGATCACCGAGAAGTATGCCACAAGTTGGCGGGGCAGGACTCCAGAGGGACCTACAAAACTCAGTTCGTCGCGTCCGCGGCGACGGGTGAAAGGGCTGAAAAGCGGCGACAGGCGCCGCTCGCCACGCGCGCTCGAGACCTATCCCGTTGACCAGGCCTGATCACCGTTTTTCAACGGAGTCTTCAGTCTGTCGGGTCAATTTAGCAAGTTCCTCTCCAGACCCACTCTGGTGGGGGACGTGGACGCTTGCCCCACAAGGTTCCGGCGAAGCGCCGCGCCGCCGGCCCGCCGCCCGGTTCGCGATATCCTCGTGAGTGAAGCATGCACGAGATGGGAATCGCCAGTTCCGTGATCGAGTCGGTGCTGGCGGAGGCCGCCCGTCACCCCGGCGCGCGCGTGACCAAGGTCGGCTTGCGCATCGGCGAACTGGCGGGCGTCGACGCGGCGTCCCTCACCTTCTGCTTTGAGGCGCTGGTCAAGGACACCGGACTCGAGTCGGCCATCCTGGCGATCGAGGACGCCGGCTGCGACGAGCTCGATCTCACCTATCTCGAAATGGAGGAATGATGGAGCGGGTACCACTGGAACGCAAGGTCCTCAGCGAAAACGACCGTATCGCCGGGGAGCTCCGCGAACGCTTCGCCCGGCGCGGCATTCTGGTCCTGAACTTCATCAGCTCGCCCGGCTCGGGCAAGACCGCGCTGCTCGAGCGCACGCTCGAGGCTTTCCCGAAGGGCACGCGCGTGGCTGTCCTCACCGGCGACATTCAGACCGACAACGACGCCCAACGCCTGTCCCGCTACGGCTTCCCGGTCCGGCAGATCACCACCGCCGGAGCGTGCCACCTGGACGCGCGCATGATTGAACGCGGTCTGGAGGGCTGGGATCTGGACCAGATCGACCTGCTGCTCATCGAGAACGTAGGCAACCTGGTCTGCCCCACCAGCTACGATCTGGGCGAGCGCGCAAAGATCGTCGTCCTGAGCGTCACCGAAGGCGAGGACAAGCCTCTGAAGTACCCCGGCATCTTCCACAAGGCCGAGCTGATGATCCTCAACAAGATCGACCTTCTGCCTTACGTGCCTTTCAAGGCCGAACTGGCGCGCGAGTGCGCCAACCGCGTCCACCCGGGCATCGAGATCCTGGAGGTTTCCTGCACCACGGGCGCGGGGTTGGAGGCCTGGCAGTCCTGGCTGAAGGTGCGCGGGAAAGCCGGCGGCGCCGAACCGGTAGCGTAACCACTTACTCCGGCTTCAACAGGCCACTGTCGGCCATCCAATCGGCCAGGCGCTGCGGCCAGCCCTTCAGCGTCGCCAGCCTCGAACGATAGCCCATGTTGAAGCCGTGCCCGCCCTTGGCGAGTATGTGCGCCTCGACGGGAATCCCCGCGGCGCGATAGCCGGTCAGAAGCTTTACGACGGGCCCAGAGCAGCACGCGTCATCGTCCGCCGCCAGGAGAAACGCAGGCGGCGCACCGGCCGGGGTCGTGTCCGGGACTCCCAGCGGACCGGGGTAGATCATGACCAGGAAATCGGGGCGCGCGCTGAGCCGGTCGATGGGATCGGCCGCTGCGGGATCGCCTTCTGTAGCAGAGAACGCCGACAACGAGACCACCTCGCCGCCCGCCGAGAATCCCATCATGCCGATGCGATTCGGGTCGATGCCCCACTCCCGGGCGCGGCTGCGCACCAGCCGCATCGCGCGCTGGCCGCCCTCGCGCGGATGCTTTTCCAGCGAGTACGGCGAACCCGCCTCGGCCGCGAGCCGGTATTTGACGGCGAACGCGGCGACACCCAGGCTGTTGAGGTATTCGGCCGGCTCAACGCCTTCGGCCTTGAACACCAGCTCGCGGTGCCCACCGCCCGGGTAGATCGCAACCGCGGCGCCGGTCGCCTTCTGCTTCGGTGGAAGATACACGGTGCTCGAAGGGTTGTGAATGTTGCGAATCCAATAGTCCTTCGCCTCAATAGGCTCGTTCCGCCGGTTCTCAAAACCTGGCGCCCCGTTCGCCCACAGCGGAATCTCCGGCGGCGGGGCCTGCGCCGGCAGCGCGCCAGCGCAGAGCATCAAACCGGCTGCAAGTCTCAGGTCGAGCCGAATCATTCCCACATGCCCCCTTCCGAATCGCGTCGCTTGCCGGAACTCAGGCCGCTGGCCAATTAAAGAAAAACGCTGTATTCTTAAATAGCGGAGCCGGCTATTTAAGGACGGCTCGCCAGGCGGTGGACGTGAAAGCAAATCAGCGACTTGGCCGCTACGTAGTCACCTCGTCGCGGGAAGAGACGGTCCGTGCGTTCGTCCCACCGCCGCTTCCCCCCGTTCCCGCTGTCCGCCTGGACGCGCTCCAACTCGCCCTTGAACGGGCGAACCAGGCCCTCGGCCGCCTGGACGGTCTCGCCTCCATTCTGCCCGATCTGCCGCTCTTTATCTACGCATACATCCGCAAGGAGGCCGTGCTCTCCTCGCAGATCGAAGGCACGCAATCGTCGCTATCGGATCTGCTCCTATTCGAAAACGACGAGGCGCCCGGCGTCCCGCTTGCCGACGTCCAGGAAGTCTCGAACTACGTCGCGGCGCTGAATCATGGCCTGGTGCGGCTGCGCGGCGGCTTCCCGGTTTCTCTCCGGCTCATCCGCGAGATTCACGAGGTTCTGCTCTCGAAAGGGCGGGGCAGCGGGAAGCAGCCCGGCGAGTTCCGGCGCAGCCAGAACTGGATCGGCGGGACGCGTCCGGGGAACGCCGCGTTTGTACCGCCGCCGCCGGAACTCGTCATGGAGTGCATGGGCCACCTCGAACGATTCCTGCACGAGGAGCGCCCCGAGATGCCCCTCCTCGTCAAGGTCGCGCTGGTGCATGTCCAGTTCGAAACCATCCACCCGTTTCTCGACGGCAACGGCAGGCTTGGGCGCCTGCTGATCACGTTCCTGCTTTGCGCGGGCGGCGCCCTTCGCGAGCCGATCTTGTACCTCAGCCTGTTCTTCAAGAAGAACCGGCAGGCTTACTATGAGCTGCTCGATCGGGTGCGAGCGTCGGGCGATTGGGAAGCCTGGCTCGATTTCTTCCTGACCGGTGTCACCACCACCGCCGATCAGGCCGTGAGCGCCGCACGCCGCATCCGGGCGCTGCTGGACGAAGACCGCCACAAGATCGAGTCTCTGGGGCGTTCCGCGGCCTCCGTCTTGCGGGTCTTCCAGCATGCGCAGACGACCCCGATCCTGTCCATCGGCGGCGCGGCAACCAAGACCGGCATCTCTTTCCCGACGGCCGCCGGCGCCGTGGAACGCCTGCGGCGGCTTGGAATCCTGCGCGAGATCACGGGCAAACGGCGTGAGCGCTTCTTCGTGTACGAGCGCTATCTCGCGATCCTGAACGAAGGGACCGAGCCCCTTTAGGCGGCCCGCACCGTCAGTGTCACGCCCAGCCTCTTCTGCAAGGCACGGAGCATGGCGAAGAAGGCGTCAATACTGGGATTCCCTCGCGCACCGAGCATCCGGCGCACGCTCGCGCTCGGTTTGCCGAGGTCAGACGCCAGTTGCTCGAAAGCGATGGTGGCGTCGATCATTGCCCGCAGAATCGTCTTGCCCATAAGTTCGTCGTCGCAAAGATACGCCTCCACCGCCTGCGCAAGCAGCGCCTTGCGGAATGCCTCGTCTCTCTGGGCACGAACGTAGCTACTCTCACGGAACTTTCTCGTCAATGCCATTTGCTCTACCACGCTTGCCGGCTTCCCTGCTTCAGGGCGTGAAAGAAGATTTGCAGTTCAGTTTCCACCTCGACGGGTTCGCCATCGAGACTCATCGGCCGAAATACCCATTGCTTGATGCACTCCGCGGCCGCAGTGACCAGCAAGGGATGGCCGAAAATGAGTTGCTCGCTAATCACCCTGCCGTCCTTGCCAATCACCGTTGCGAACCGTACCGCGCCGCCGATACCCGCCTTTTTCGCCACCGGCGGGTACGAGGGACTTGGTTGCCAGTGAAGCAGGCGCATCGCTTGGGCGCCGCTGATCTGGACCCGCCCGGACGGCAACTTCTTCGCCTGCTCGGGATCCAGCGCGGCTGGCTCCGCCGGGGTCCGGACGGCTTCGCTTGCAACACGGTCGTGGTCGGGGTCGGGGACGGCCTCGACGATTCCTTCGGAACTCGCTGATCCCGAGTACTGCGCGATGATTTCGGCCATCTTAGCCTTGAACTCCGGCGCTTCCAGCCGGTCAGAGGTCCGGCGGTTAAGGTCACCGCCAGCATCAGCGATTTCGTCCCCGAGGGCCGGGACACTCGAGGCCAGCTTAGCGCCGAGGGGCAATTCAAAGAACCGAACGAGATCGCGAATCTCCACCGCCGTGAAGCGTTTCTCGACGATTGGGACCAAGAAGGCGTCCGCCGCGCCCGGTGGGACGTGTCTTAGGCATTCATCTTGAACCGCAGCTAGCAGCGCATCGTAGCCACTCGGATCGAGCTTCGCGCCCGTGGACAGTTCCCAATTCTGCTTTATATGATCGGCGGTGATGTGTGCGAATAACCCACACATCGCTTCGAGATGGGACTGAACCTTGTCGTGGATCTTTAAGAGTCTCAGCAGCTTTTTGGTCTCCTCGTGGACATCGGGGACGCCACTCTGCGCGCGCACCCCAGGCGCGACCAAGAGGCCGCACAGCGCAACAACGAACCACCGAGTTTTCATCTCCGTCACTCCGCCTTCCGCGCCGCCCGCAAATCGATCCCCAACTGCTGGCACTTTTTGTACAGATGACTGCGCTCGAGACCCAGGGCCTTCGCCGTCTCGCTCATGCGCCCGCCGTGGCGATCGAGTTCCGCTAGAACCGTCTCGCGCTCGAAGGATTCGACGCGGGCGGCCAGTGTTCCCGCCCCGGGCGCGGCCACCGGACGCGCGACGCGAGCCGCGACGGGCAGGGCTAGTTCGACCGCCGCCGTATCCACCTCGTCATCCGCCAGCAGCAGCAGCCGCTCCACCACGTTGCGTAGCTCGCGCACGTTGCCGGGCCAGCCGTAGGCCTGAAGCCTGGAGATCGCTTTCGCCGTGAAGCGCTTCTCCTTCCAGCCGTTCTGCTCGGACACCTGCCGCGCGAAGTGCGCCACCAGCGACGGAATGTCCTCGGCGCGCTCGCGCAGCGGCGGCACTAGCAGCGGGAAGACGTAGATGCGGTGGTAGAGATCCTGGCGGAAGCGGCCCTCCTCCACCAGTTCGTCCAGGTTGCGCAATGTGGCGACGATGACGCGCGCGTCTACCTTGATGGCGCGGTCGCCGCCCACCCGCTCGACCTCGCCCTCTTCCAGGACGCGCAGCAGCTTTGCCTGCATCGCTAGCGGCATGTCCCCGATCTCGTCCAGGAAGAGCGTGCCCTGGTGCGCCTGCTCGAACTTGCCCGTGTGCCGCGTGGCCGCACCCGTGAACGCGCCCTTCTCGTGCCCGAACAGTTCGGATTCGATCAGCTCGGCCGGCACGGCGGCGCAGTTGAGCGTGACGAACGGGCCGCCCGCCCGCGCGCTGCGCTCGTGCAGAGTGCGCGCGATCAGTTCCTTACCCGTGCCCGTCTCGCCCAGGATGCAGACGCGCGTCTCGCTCGCGGCCACTCGCTCCACCTGTGCCATGACGCGCCGCATGATGTCGCTGGCCCACACGATGTGATGCTTGCCGACGCGCTCCCGCAGTTGCCGGTTCTCTTCTTCCAAACGCGCCAGCTTGAGAACGTTGCCGAGGGTCAATAGCAGCTTGTCGGTCGAGAGCGGCTTCTCGAGAAAATCCGCCGCGCCGAGTTTCGTCGCCCGCACTGCCATGGCGATGTGCGCCTGGCCCGACATCATGACCACCGGTGTCGCGATGCCGGCCGCGCGCAGGTCCTCGAGCAGCGAGAGGCCGTCCTTCACGGGCATCACGACATCGGAAAAGATCAGGTCGAAGTGCCCCGCCCCTGCGAGCTCCAGGGCGCGCGCGGCGTTGTCGCAGACGGTGGCTTCGTGCCCCGCCAGGCGGAAGGCCCGCGCCAGCGACGCCAGCGTGTTCACATCGTCATCCACGATCAACAGATGGCTCATGGCTTCTCCGGCAACTCGATGCGGAACGTTGTGCCCTGGCCCGGCTCGCTCTCCACTGAAATTCTTCCCTTGTGATCGGCCACCACGGATTGCACGATGGCCAGGCCGAGGCCGGTGCCGTGCTGCTTGGTGGTGTAGTAGGGCGTGAACAGGCGCTCGCATTCCTCTTTGCTCAGCCCCTGGCCGGTGTCGGAAATCTCGAGCTCGACCGTGCCGTCGCGGCGCGCCGTGCGGATGCGCAGCGTTCCGCCCTCTGGCATGGCGTCGATGGCGTTGAGCGCCAGGTTCTGAAGCGCGCGGCCCAACTGCTCGGGATCGGCCTCGACCGACCCCGCGTCCTGGGCGCACTCGATCCGGACCTCGATCGGCGCGCGGCCCCCGGCTTTGAACTGCGCTTCGAAGAGGCGCATGGTCTGCCGCACCAACTCGTTCACCTCCACCCGCTCGAGCTGCGGCGGCGGCATCTTCGCGAAGTCGCTGAAGCGGCCGATGATCTTCTTCAGATTCGCCAGCTCGGCCAGCAGCGTGTCGGAGCTTTCGCGGAACACCTCGTCGAACTGTTCGGGGGCCTGCTCCTTCGCGCGTTGCAGGTTCTCGATGGTGATCTGCAGGGGGAACAGCGGGTTCTTCAACTCGTGGGCCAGGCGGCGCGCGAGTTCGCGCCAGGCCGCGACGCGCTCGGTCTGCACGAGCCGGTCCCGCTGTTCCACAAGCTGGAGCGTCATGGAATTGAAGGCGCGCGCCAGCTCCCCGATCTCGTCCCGCGATGCCATTTCGACGCGCGCGTTCCAGTTGCCGGCCGCAACCTCGCGCGCGCCCGCAGCCAGCCTCTCGACCGGTCGCGTGATCCTACGCGCCGCCCAGAAACTGAGCGCCGCTCCCAGCAGAATGCCGATCCCGGCGGCGAGGCCGCCCGTGCGGCGGATGCCGCGAACCAGCGCCGCCAGGTCTCGCCGCGAGCTCCCCACCAGGAGCACGCCCAGCAGGTTGTTCTCGCGCCCCATAAGCGGCATGGCCTGGAGTGTTTCGGGACCGTCGGGCCAGTCCACGGTCTGGACCGCGTCGCTCAAGTGCGCGCGCACGCGGTCGATCAGCGGCTGCAGCGCCGCGGCGTTGGCCACCGGACCGCTCGCATCGGTCAGAGCTTGCGCCGGCGGAAAGTTGCGATAGAGCAGCGCGCGCATTCCGGCCGGCAGCGGCAGCGAAGCCAGGAACTGGCGATCGAGCCGGTAGCCTCCCACGACGTAGAGGTTTTTGTCGCCGGCGTTGACCACGCGCACCACGACAAGCGCGAGCGCCGTATCGTCGGCCAACTCGACCGCTTCGAAGAACGCCCCGCGCGAGTTCCAATCGCCGGCACCGACGACCCAGTCGGCCTGGTAGCCGAAACGCGCCGGCCACTCCGCCGAAGAGACGATGGTCCCGTCTGATGAGATCAGCTCCAGCAGGTCGAGTCCGTGCGCCGCGGCCAGGACGGTGGCCTCGTTCACGTAAGGGGCGGCGTCGGCATCGGGCCGGCTGAGGTCGATGGCCATGCGGAGCGTTCCCTCCGCCGCCGCAAGGCTTTCGACGCGCTGCACCACCTCGTCGCCACGGCGGGCAACCTCGCGCCGGAACAGCGCCACCAGCGCCGCCGTGCGCTGGTTGTCGCGCTCCTCGAAGGCGCGCCGCGTCGCCGACGAAACGATCCACACCACCAGGCCGGCCGTCAGAATGACCGCCACCGAGAACGAGATCAACAGCCGCGTGCGAAAGCTCATGGGCGCTCCGCGGCGAGCCAGACATCTTCCAGCCGCCATTCGCCGGTCTTCAGCAGGCCCGGAGTCTGCCATGTTCTGACCGCCGTCCGTGATGCGTAGATTTCCGGCAGATGAACCAGCGGGATGACGCGGAACTCGTCGACAAGCGAGCGTTCGGCCGCGTAGCAGGCTTCCGCATCCGGGAGCCCCGGCAGTTCCCCCAAACCGAGAGACGAGGCTAGGCCCGCCAGCGCCACGCCGGGTTCGACCGAGCGGATGCGCGCACGCACCAGCCGGACATCCGGTTTCGCTGCCTGCGGCGATACCTGCGACTTTATGCCGGCCTCGCGCGCGTTGACGGCAATGCGATCCGCGATGCTGCGGGCAAGCGCATCGCCGCCGTTGAATCCCAGCGTGAGCTCGGCCGTGGAGGCGACCTGTTGGCGGACCCGCGCCGTGCGAAACAGGAACGCGTATCCGCTCAGCCACTCGGGCAGCAGGCCGCCCGCGGGCTCGCCCTGCTTCTGCAGCAGCACGCTCTGAATCGCAGCGCGGTCGATCGAGAGCGCCAGCGACTCGCGCAAACGCGCGTCGGCTGCGGGATCGAACACCAGCGCGAGCAGAGTCACCGGCGCCGACGACCACACCTTCATGCCGCCCTGCGAGGCACGCCGGACGTCGCCGGGCGACAGCTCCACAAGGTCCGCCCGTCCCAGTTCGAGATCGACGATCTGCTGCTGGGGCGTGCGGCCCATCTGCACCGCGATCGCGTCGAGGAAGGGGCGGCCGTCCCAGTAATCGTCGTTGGCGGAGAGAACCGCGCGGCGTTCGGCCTCCCATTGCGTGACGCGGAAAGGACCGGTGCCTGAGAGCGCGCCGCCGGGCGCCCGCAGCACGATCGCGTTGCGGGCCTCGGCCAGTTCGGCAAGAAGGCCGGGCAGCGGATGCTCGGAGCGAATCGCGATGCCGTCGGAGATCGGCCCAACCGCCCATCCATTGGCCGACGCGGGCAGCGCCGCGACCACCACCGCGGGAGTCAACGCGGAGCCATCGTGGAATTTCACGCCGGGTCGAAGGTGGAATTGCCATCGCCGTCCGCCGGGGCTGCTCTGCCAGGAAACCGCCAGCGCGGGTTGCGGCCTGCCGTGCTGGTCCAGTCGCACCAGCCGTTCGAAGACCAGCGCGGCCAGCCGTTCGGGCGCTTCGGCGGGATCGATCGTGCGTGCCGCCGCCTGCATCTCGACGCGCAGAGTGCCGCCGTAGCGCGGCCGATCCACCGCTGCGACGCGCGTCGGCAGCGCCGCCAGGCTAGCGGCTGCAAGATACGGTAAGAGTGAACGCCGCATACCTTCCCGTTTTCAGATTGCGCGAAATCACCAGCGCGGAACCGTCCGCCCATTCGTGCATCGCCGTGACCGGCCCCAGAAACTCCACCGGCGCGCCCACCGCCACCGCCTTGCGCTCGACGATCTCGAAAGCCTGCACCTCGTCCGGATCGTCCGAGTCGCCCGCCTTGGTCGCCAGCACCAGCGGACCGGCGACGCACTTCGCCTCGACGCGGGCCACGTCGCTGCCCCATCCCGCGAAGGACGCCAGCGGTTCGAGCGCTGCGCTGAAAAGCTGCGCGCGACCGTCGACTCGGGCCAGCACCCAGCCCTCCCCCACGCGGGCCGCGGAAAAGAACGGCGGCAGGTTGGGCGCAGTGAAGTAGTTCCGCGACGCGGCCATTCGTGCGCCACCGATTTCGAGCGGCCATTCGGGCCCGGCTTCGGCGCCCGGAAGGAACGCGACCAGTTCCCCGTTGCGCAGGGCCAGCCGCCCCCGCCAATCGCGCGGCCACGGTTTGGGGAAATCCACCGGTGCCTGCCTGACGCGATTCCAGCGGCCGTCCTGCTGACGGTAAAGCGAAATGCCGGAAGGATCGAGAATGGCGATGCCGCCTTCGCTCGGCGCGATGTCGAGGATCAGCGCCTCCTGCTCCCACAGCGATTTCTTCTCCAGCACCAGGGGCGACGCGTCGGCGGCCCGCGAGTCCGGCGCCGGGGCGCGTTCCAGGATGACGCTGTCGCGCTTGCCCGCACGCAGGATCTCCGCCACCCACAGGTAGCCCAGGCTGTTCTCGGAAAGAGTCACATTGACCGTGGCGCCTTCACCGCGTGCGTGCAGTTCGTTTTCGATCGCCTGCCGCGCGGGCGCGAAGTCCGCCGCCGCGAGTGACGACACGTTGCGAACCGTGAGTTGCAGAGCCTCGCCGGGAGCGATGGCGGCGGCGATCTTCCGCGCCAGCGCCCGAGCCGAGTCGGCGAGCGGCTGGGCGACACCCGAGGCCGCCAGCGTGATAGTCAGGAGGGCGATCCGCAACACTCGCGCGTCATCATAACATAGCCGTCCAGCACGGAACCGCGAGCGGCAGGGAGCGGACTCCCGCGGACATGAGCAAGCGGCCGCTTTGCGCACGCCGGCGGCGCAGTATCATTATGCTGTACGCGAGGACCCCAACATGCCAATGAACCGAAGACAATTCGCACATGCCCTGGCCGGCACCCCTCTGCTGGCCGCAGCCGTTTCCGGCGCGGACGTCGGCCCTTCCGGCGCGCCCGCCGCCTCCCGCTCCTGGTTCCGCGACGCGCGCTTCGGCATGTTCATTCACTTCGGCCTGTACGCGACGCTCGAGCGCGGCGAATGGGTGATGCACAACGAGCGCATCCCGCCCGCCGAGTACCAGAAGCGGATCGCGCTCTTCAATCCCTCCCAATTCGACCCGCGCGCCTGGGTGGAACTCGCCAAGGCCGCCGGCCAGCGGTACATGACCATCACCTCGAAGCATCACGAGGGGTTCTGTATGTTCCGCACCGCCACCAGCGACTTCGGCATCCTGCACGCGCCGTTCGGGCGCGACCTGATCGGCGAGCTCGCCGCCGAATGCCACCGCCAGAACATGCCCCTGTTCTTCTACTTCAGCCTCATGGACTGGAACAACCCGGCATACAAGGAAAGTCTGGAGCCGAAAACACCGGTCTCCGCCGCGTTCCTCGATGTCGTCCGGACCCAGTTGCGCGAGCTGTGCACGCAGTACGGAAGGATCGCCGGCATCTGGTTCGATGGCGGCTGGGACCACACGCCCGAGCAGTGGCACTCGACCGAACTGCTCGCGCTCATACGCGGCCTGCAGCCCGATGCGCTGATCAACGACCGCAGCGGCCTCCCGGCCGATTTCAGCACTCCCGAGCAGGAGCTCGGGCACCGGCCGGAGAAAGACGACGGGCGTCTGCGCGAAGCCTGCCTCACCATCAACGACGACTGGGGCTATGCGCGCACCGACTCGCGCCACAAGCCCGTCTCCGAACTGGTTCAAATGGTGGCCACGGCCGCCGGGTCCGACTCCAACGTGCTACTGAACGTGGGGCCGCAGCCGTCGGGCGTCATCCAGCAGGAGTTCGTCGATCGCCTGCGCGGCGTGGGAGCGTGGCTGAACAAGAACGGCGCGGCGATCTATGCTACGCGGCCGGGGCGCGGCGTGTACTACACCGCGACGGCGTCCACCGCGCGCGGCAACACCTGGTTCCTGCACATCTTCAACTGGCTTCCCGGCACCAGCCTGCGCATGGATTACACCGTCAAGGGCGAGATCAAACGCGCGTATGTGCTCGAGGACGGCGCCGCATTCCCCTTCGAACGCATGCCATCGGGCGGCATCACCACCACCGCCGCGAACAAAGGCTGGAGCGCGGAAGACTGCGTCATCGCTTTCGAAACGGATACCGACCAGACGGCGCAATCGTAGCCGCGCCCTCCCAGCGGCTCGCGACGCCTTTCTGTGCTACAACAGTTTGGTGCTGCTCTCGCTCGCCAATGACTCGCCGGGAGACGTCTCCGATTCCT
Organism: Bryobacterales bacterium; assembly: GCA_963841635.1. Lineage (GTDB taxonomy): Bacteria > Acidobacteriota > Terriglobia > Bryobacterales > Bryobacteraceae > DASWZN01. The sequence continues at coordinate 1,726,643 of CAWJDO010000002.1, read as the reverse complement.
TCTTCCAGACTTTCAGCACCGAACGGGTTCTCGCCAGGCTCAGAGCGGCGGGCGGCGCCGAGTTCGACGGCTCCGGCGCGTTCAGCGCTGCCTTGCAGGCGGAGAAGCATCCGGAGTGGGCCGGCCAGCTGGCCGCCGAGGCCGCCGAGTTGCGCGCGGCAGTCAAGAGCGCCCACCAGACGCCGCTGCGGTTCGTGCTGTGGGCCGGGGTCGGAGCATCCGCCGCGGACGCCTGGATGTACCAGACCGCGGGCCTCCTCAAGCGTGGCCCGCGGTGCTACGTGCTCGATTCGGCGGACCCCGGCAAGCTGAAAGCGGTCCTGGACGACATCGAGCGGCGGAGCAGCCTGTCGATCTCCTCGGTGCTGCGTAGCGCGCTGGTGGTGGGGACGTCGGCCGCAATGAATTCCTACGAGGCCGTGGTCTGCCTGCAAAAACTGGCGAACCTGTACGAGCGGCACCGCATCGACGCCCGCGATCATTTTCTCTCCATGGCGGCGGACGCCTCGCTGCTCGACTGCCTGGCGCGCGAGCGCGGCTACCGGCGCGCGTCCCTGCAACTCGACGGCACCGTGCCGGGAGGTTACGCCGGACCGCTGGCGCGCGGCAGTCTTTATCCGCTGGCGCTGGCACGAGCCGATCTGGCCCCCTGGATCCGGAACGCCTGCCTGAGCGAAAACGACATCCTCACCTCTTGGCGGTTGGCCTCGTTTCTGCACGCGCAGGGCAAGGCGGGCCGCGACAAGGTCACTCTCCTGATGCCGAAAGACTGGGCCGCGGCGGCCATGTGGACCAAACAGAGCTTCGAGGAAGCCCTGGGCCAGAGCGAGGAGCTTGGGCTGAAGATCGTCCCCTGCGCCAAGCCGCGCCTGGCGAATTACCGCCCCCCGAAGGACCCGCAACAGGACCGCGTGTTTCTCGCCGTTCGGGTGGGAGGCATGCCGGGACCGGACACCGCGAAGATCGGCCTGCTGCGCCGTTCGGGATATCCGCTGGCGGTTCTTACCTTGCCGCGCGCCTCGCTGCTCTCGCGGTATATGCAGTTCGTCCGCTACTCGGTGTTCGGGCTCGCCTGGCTTCGCGGGATGAGCTTCGCCGCCCGGCCCGGAGCGGATCTCGAGGAAACGATCGCGCAGCGCATTTTCGGCGAGGCGCAGGAGGCGGGCGGCGCGGCGCACACGGAATGCTGGAGGCTCATGACCGCGTCGAAGCGGCAAGTGGCGTTTCGCGGCGACCTGGTTCTGCACCACGATCGCCTCGACCTGAACTTCGACGCCGGCGGAATGGATGCGCCGCAACTCTACGCGGCCATCCTGCGGGGCCTGTTGGCCGAACGCCGTGTCGATTACGGTGCCCTCACGTTTTTCGGAGACACACGCTATGCGCCCGCGGGAGTGGCGCTGCGGCGCATCCTCGACCGCGCGGCCGACGCGCTGTTCGAGCGGCGTCTCAACATCCCCGCGGACGTCGATGAGGGCCCGGCCACCAACCATTCCTGCCAGGAAATGATTCTGGGCCATGGCCGCTGCCTCTCCACCGTGGTACTCTCGGAGGCACAGGAGCCGCTGGCCGCCGCGCGCTACGCGCCGGATTACCACGTGGCGCAGTTCCTGGCTGCACAGGTGGCGCTGGCCGAACGCGGGCGCCCGGTGGTTGCCGTCACGTTACGCAACCTGGGCGAACCCAGCCTGCGGACGCTCGAGGAGTTCTTCCACCGCGCGGCGTCGTGTTTGAAGCCAGGAAGATTTTAGGCGGACTCACAAATGGGGAAGTACAAAGCAGCCAGGGCCAAAGGCAAAAGCGGGAAGGGCGATCGCAAGCGCAGCGCCATCCCGTGCATCGCGTTCCTGATCATGCTGATGGCTCTGCTGGGTCTGCTATTCTACGGGTTCTTGAAGGGGGGGCGCTAGTACATGCGCGCTGACGGACGAAGGCTGGACCAGATGCGTCCGGTCGAAATTCAGACAGGTTACTTGCTGACCGCCGAGGGCTCGGCGTTGATCGAAGTGGGAAGCACGCGCGTGTTGTGCGCGGCATCGGTGGAGCAGACCGTGCCGCAGTTCCTGCGCGGAAGCGGGAAGGGGTGGGTAACCGCGGAGTACGCCATGCTGCCGCGCGCCACCGTGTCCCGTTCCCCTCGCGAGAGCCTGCGCCCCTCGGGCCGCACGCAGGAGATCCAACGGCTCATCGGCCGCTCGCTCCGCTCGGTGGTGGACCTGGCGGCGCTCGGCGAGCGCACCATCATTCTCGACTGCGACGTCCTGCAGGCCGACGGCGGCACGCGCACCGCGGCGATCACGGGCGCCTTCGTCGCGCTCTCGATATCCGTGCAGCAGTTGGTGAACTTCGGAGTCCTGCGGAATTCGCCGATCCGCGATACGGTGGCCGCCGTGAGCGTAGGGATCATCGGCGGAGAACCCATGATCGACCTGGCGTACGAAGAGGATTCGCGCGCCGAGGTGGACATGAACGTGGTCATGACGGGCTCGGGCCGCTTCGTCGAGGTGCAGGCCACGGCCGAACAGAAATCCTTCGACGACGCGCAACTGGGCTTGCTGCTGGCTCTCGCGCGTGGCGGCGTGGGCACCCTGCTCAAGGTCCAGCACGAGGCTCTGGGAGGGTGACGCTTTACTGCGCGACGACGAACCCCGGCAAGTTGCGCGAGTTCCGCCTGGCGGCGTGCGAGATCGTCCCGCTGCCCGACCTCGCTGCGATCGAGCCCCCCGACGAGACGGGACAGACCTTCGAAGAGAACGCCGTTCAAAAAGCGCTCTACTACAGCGTCCACGCGCCGGGCCCGCTGTTCGCGGACGATTCAGGCTTGGAAGTGGACGCCCTGGGCGGCGCGCCGGGAGTGTTGTCGGCGCGCTTCGCCGGACCTCATGCGACCGACGAGGAGAACAACCGCCTGGTGCTGGAGCGGCTTGGCAATAGTGAGCACCGTACTGGGCGGTTCGTCTGCGCGATTGCCCTTGCCGAAAAGGGCCGGCTGCTGCAAACGTTTCGAGGCGTGGTGGAAGGCCTGATCCTCGATGCACCGCGCGGCCCCAACGGCTTCGGATACGACCCGTTGTTCTACTACCCGCCGTTCGGCTGCTCGTTCGCCGAGGTAAGCGGTGACCGCAAACTGACGGTCAGTCATCGGGGGCGCGCGCTGGAAGCGATGATGCGGTGGGTTGCGGATCGGGGTTGACGCGACGAGATGTACAAGGGCTGAAAAGCGGCGACAGGCACCGCTGTCCACGCGCGGTCGAGAGCTATCCCGTTGACCGGGCGGACATGTCGCTTGGGACAGCGGAGCCAGTCACCGTTTTTCAGCGGAGTGTTCAGTCGGTCGGGTTAACTACGGCTTCAGCTCTTGCAGATCCAGATTGGTTTCCTGCTGGCAGCACACGCACTTGCCCGGCGTGTAGGCGCGGATGGAGCAGACCGGGCACCAGTAAGTGACGCTGAATCGCTTGCCGTCCTTGTGCACGATGATCGAAGTTGAAGTGTAGAACGGCCCCACCATGAACCGGCCGGGAGCGTCGTAGTGCCCCACCAGTTCGATGTCGAACCCCGCCAGCCGCTTGTCATTCAGGACCGCCAGCGTCTCCGGCTCGCCTTCCGCTGAAACCAGTTCGTGACCCGGCGTCTCGATGGCCGGCGGCTTTCCTTCCCGCTGCACCAGTTTCCCGCGCACGAACGAGGACGGACCCGGGGAAACAGCCGCCGCAGCGAGCGCAACGAGGAGTGCCCAGACCATTGATTCCATTTTAGCGCCGCGACACGCGGGCGGGCCGCCTGCGTGGCCCTCGGGTGAACTGCTAGAATTCGGGTGCATGCGCCGGGTATCGATCTTCGTCACCTGCATCGTGGATCAGCTCTTCCCTCAGGTCGGAATGGCCATGGCAACGGTGCTCGAACGCCTGGGCTACGAGGTCGATTTTCCAGAGGACCAGACCTGCTGCGGCCAGCCGGCCTTCAACGCCGGCTACCGCGACGAGGCGCGCTCGGTGGCTCGTCACTTCCTGAAGGTCTTCCGCGACGCGGAAACCGTCGTGGTGCCTTCGGGCTCGTGCACGTCGATGATCTGCCACCACTACAAGGAGCTGTTTGCGGACGAGCCCGAGTCGCTCCGCGAAGCCGCCCGCCTCGAAGGGCGCGTTTGGGAGTTCTCGAAGTTCCTGACCGAGGTGGCACAAGTCGAGGATGTCGGCGCGCGGCTCGAGAAAGTGGTCGCCTTCCACGACAGCTGCCACGGCCTGCGTGAGCTGGGCATCAAGGAAGGGCCGCGCAGGCTGCTCTCGCGCGTGCGCGGCCTGACGCTCCGCGAGATGGACACGGCCGAAGAGTGCTGCGGATTCGGCGGAACGTTCTCCGTGAAATTCCCCGAGATCTCCGGAGGAATGGCGCGCACCAAGATCGACTCCATCGTCCGTTGCGGCGCCGAGGCGGTGGTGGGCATCGACGCAAGCTGCCTGTTGCAGATCCGCGGCGCGCTTTCACGAGCCGGCCTGCCCGTCGAAACGATGCACCTGGCCGAGGTGCTCGCGCACCGCTGAGGACAAAAAAGATGACCGGAGCGCCCCAAGAGAAGATCAACGAGACGCTGGTGAACATCCGGCTGCAGACGGCCATCTACACTTCGACGGCGCGCCTGGCGGACCACCGCCGCACCGCCCTGGCGACCCTGCCGGAGTTCGAAGAGCTGCGCACCCAGGCCAATCTGATCAAGCGGCACACCATCGAGAACCTGGGATTCTACCTGGAGCAGTTCGAGTCCAACGCGAAGGCCCACGGCGTCCAGGTGGTGTGGGCGCGCGATGCCGACGAAGTCGCGGACTTCGTGTGGGACCTGGCGAAACGGAAGAACGCCCGGCTCATCGTGAAATCGAAGTCGATGACCAGCGAGGAGATCGACCTCAACGAGCGGCTGGCGCACCACGACCTGGAGCCGGTGGAGACGGACCTGGGCGAGTACATCATCCAGCTTGCCGGCGAGCGGCCGTACCACATCGTGGCTCCGGCGCTGCACAAGACGCGCTACGACGTGGCGGACCTGTTCAGCGAGAAGCTGGGCGTGCCCCGGGAAGTGGAGATCGAGAAGCAGACCCGCATCGCGCGCTCCGTGCTGCGCGAGAGATTCCTGGCCGCCGACATCGGCATTTCCGGCGCCAACTTCCTCATCGCGGATTCGGGCGCCGTGACCATCGTGGAAAACGAGGGCAACATACGCCTCACCACCACCGCGCCCAAGATCCACGTGGCGATCGCGGGGATCGAGAAGATGATTCCGCGCGCGCAGGACCTGGCCGTGTTCCTCAAGCTGCTGGGCCGGAGCGGCACCGGGCAGGCGCTGACGGTGTACACCTCGTTTCTTGCCGGGCCGCGCCGGGCCGCCGAAATCGACGGGCCCGACGAACTCTACGTCGTGCTGCTCGACAATGGCCGCACGCGCCTGCTCGCCGATCGCGAGAAGCGCGAATCGCTCTTCTGCATACGCTGCGGCGCCTGCCTGAACCATTGCCCGGTGTATCGCAAGATCGGCGGCCACAACTATCCGTGGGTCTACTCGGGACCGATCGGAGCCATCATCACGCCGCAGTACATGGGCGTCGCGCACGAGCCGTGGCTGCCCTTCGCTTCGAGCCTGTGCGGCGCTTGCGGCGAGGTGTGCCCGGTCAAGATCGACATCCCGAGGCTGCTGCTGGAACTGCGCACGGAGGTCCACGCGGACGAGGCCAAGCGCGGCCAGGGCCGTCTGGAGCGGCTTGGCTTCCGCGCCTGGGCCTGGGTCATGCGGCACCCGAGGATCTACGAAATGGCGGCCCTCGTGGCTTCCACGGTAATGCCCGAGGAGCGCTGGTTCTCGAAGGCGCCCGGGCTCCTCAACCACGGCCCGCTGAAGGCCTGGCTGAGCCAGCGCGATCTGCCACCGGTGGGAAGGAGCTTCCGCCAGTTGTGGCGCGAGCGCAGAAAGGCGGCCCAATGACGGCGCGGGAAGACATCCTGCGCCGCGCGCGCGATGCGCTCGGCGGCGGGTTCGAGCAGCCCACGGCGCCGCCCAAGGCGCGGATCGTGATTCCGGAGATCCCGCGCGAAGCCCGCATCGAGCCGTTCTTTCGCGCCATCACGAACCTGGCCGGAAAGGCGTACCTGGCCAAGTCGTTCGCGGACGCGCGGGAATACGTCGCGGCCGTGATCGGCGAGGGTCCCGCCGTGGCCTCCAACGCGCACCTTCTCGAAGAGTGCGGCATTACGTCCCTGCCGGGTGTTCAAGCGGGACTCAAGGACCGTGAAGCGCTGCGGCAGGCCTGCGCCTCAGCCGCTGTCGGCATCACGAGCGCCGAATACGCCCTGGCCGACACGGGAACGCTGGTGATGCTCTCCTCGCCCGAAGAGGCTCGAATGATCTCGCTGTTGCCGCCGGTGCACATCGCCATTCTCCCGCGCGTCAGGATCCTGACAGGGCTCGACGAGTTGCTCTGGATGGTTCCGCAGCCGGGTCTTTCTACAAGCTCCATGGTGTTGATCACCGGCCCCAGCCGCACCGCGGATATCGAGCAGATCCTGGTGCGGGGAGTCCACGGCCCCGGTGAGATCCACGTCTTAGTAATATAGAGGTGAAACTTCCTGGGCGTTCCGGACGTCGTAACCGTATGATGGCGCACACGGTTCCACTTTGTGGGCGCATGCACTCAAGAGAGGAGATCCTGAAGTGAAAGCTATTTGGCGCTACCTTGCACCTGTTTCCCTGCTAGCTCTCTGCGCCCCGTTGGCCAGTGCGCAGACCGCGGCAGACGTCGGTATCGGTTTCGGATCCTACCATGCGAAGGCGAATCCCTCAGGCATTGACAACACTACGTTCAGCTCCTGCACACCCGGCTCGGTCGACACCTGCCAGTCGCTGCCGGCGCTGAGCGGGTTGTTCATGGGGTTCACCGGAGACGTGCTGATCACCAAGAAGTACGGCTTCGGTGGAGAAGTCAGTTTCCAACCCACCCGCACGGACTACGGGCCCTTGAAGTCCCGGCAGCTTTTCTTCGACGCCGACGCCATCTACGTGCCGCTAAGTGGGAAGCGGTTCTCGTTTCGGGTGGAAGGCGGACCCGGCATTGCGCGGACGAGCTTTATCTTCCCGTCGTCGCAGTGCGTCGGTGGCGCCGTTTGCAGCAACCAGAACATCCCCGTGGGGAACTCGAACCATTTTCAACTCCACGCGGGCGTTGGCGTGTCCATTTACGTGACCGAGCATGTCTTCATCCGCCCGCAGTTCGACTATCACTACGTGCCCGGCCTGAACAACCAGTTCGGCACCAACTCCGTTCCGGGGGGCACGATCTGGGTCGGCTACTCGATGGGCAGCCGCGACTAGCGCCGCTTGCTGACGCGCGCGGTTCCGTGCTGGCACCGTCGCCTTCGGCCGTGTGATCCGTTTCGTCCGCTTGCTGACGCGCGCGGTTCCGTGCTCGGACCGAGCCGCGACCGTCAGGGAGCGGACCTCGCGGTCAGACTAGCGAGTCCATCGACCATCGACCGTCTTTACTGACACCGCAGCGCCAGCATCGGGTCGATGCGCGAGGCGCGCCAGGCCGGAATCCAACTCGCCAGGAACGAGAGTCCCGCCAGGAACGCGGCCACGGCACCGTAGATCAGCGGGTCGTTCGGGCTGACGCCGATCAACGCCGCCGATGCCAGATGGGCCAGTGCGGCCGCGAGCGCCGCGCCAATCAGCAGGCCGGCCAGCGCGTAGCTCATGCCCTGGCGGATGGCCAGGCGCAGCACGTGACGCGGCTCGGCGCCGATCGCCATGCGGATGCCGATCTCGTGCGTGCGCCGGCCGATCGAGTAAGCCATCACGCTGTAGAGACCGATGGAGGCCAGCAGCAGCGCCACCGCGCCCAGCACGCTCAGCAGGCTTGCCGCCACCTTCTGGCCGAACAGCGACTGGCTGATGTACTCCGAGAGCGGCATGGCGTCAAACAGCGCCACGGCGGGATCGATGGCCTGGGCTTCGCGCCGCAGCATGGACACCGCCTGCTCCGGCGCCACGGCCGTCCGCACGTGGAACGTCAGCGGGAACTCGGGCCGGAAGATCTGCCGGATCGGAATGTAGAAGTACGGCCGCTGGCCTTCGGAGATGTTGTGGTACTTGCTGTCCTTGGCTACGCCGACGATGGTGAACCACTTGCCCCATCCGCGCACCTGGCGTCCGATGACGTTCTGGCCGGGCAGGAAGTGGCGCACGAACTGCTGGTTGACGATCATGACCGGGAGCGACTTGCCGTCGTCGTGATCGGTGAAATCGCGCCCATCGAGCAGCGGGATGCGCATCAGGCTGAAGTAGCCCGGCGCCACCAGGTTGCGGTCGATCTTCATGTTCTCGCTGGGGCTGGGCACGTACCCTGAAATCTCCAGATCCTCCCAGGCTCCGCCGATGAATCCGAGCGGCACCGTGTCGGCGTAACTTACCGCCTGGACTCCCGGAGTGGCCTCCAGTCGCTCCCGCAGCCGGCGGCAGAAGGACTCGGACTGCTCCTGGTTGTATCCGGCGGTGGAAAGATGGAACGCCCCGATCACGACATTATGTGCGTCGAATCCCGGGTTGATCGATTTCGCGGTCTCGAAGCTCTTCACGAACAGACCGGCGCCCACCAGCGCCACCACAGCCAGCGCCACCTCGGCCACCACCAGCGCCGCGCGCAGTTTCTGCGAACTTGCGCCGGCCGCTCCACTGCGTCCGCCTTCCTTGAGCGCTTCATCGACGCTCGTGCGGGCCGCGTGCAGGGCGGGCGCGAGGCCGGAGAGCGCCGCCACCACTACCGCCAGCGCCTCGGTGAACGCGAAGACGCCGAGATTCAACGTGGGATCGACCAGGGTCGGCGTTGCCGAAGTGGGCATCAGCCACTTCAGGGAACCGCGCAGCCAGGCCGTCATGATGAGGCCCAGCACGGAGCCCGCCCCGGCCAGCAGCAGCGACTCGGTGAGAAGCTGTCGGATCAGGCGGCCGCGCGGCGCCCCCAGCGCCAGCCGGATGCTGAACTCGCGATCGCGAGACGTGGCGCGCGCCAGCAGCAGGTTGGCCACGTTGGCGCACGCGATCAGCAGCACCAGCGTGCAGACGCCCATCAGAATCGCGAGCGGCGCCAGAAGCATATGCTGAGCGCTGAAGGTGGATTTCCACATCGGCAGCAGAGTGGCGCCGATGCCCGTGTTGGTGTTGGCCTCCAGTTCGGCCATGCGCCGCGCGATCGAGGCGAGCTCGTCGCGAGCCTGCTCCACGGTGACGCCCGGCTTCAGGCGCGCGAGGCCAAAGAACATGCGCGTCCTGCGGTCGCGCAGGTAGAAATCTCCGGCGGCGCTCAGTTGTCCGTACATCATAGCCGGCGCCCACAGTTCGAATGCCAGGCCCGTCTCCGATCCCCTGAAGTCCTGTGGCGCGACACCAATGATCGTGTACGGGAGCCGGTTGATGCGGAGCGTCTTGCCGAGGATGGCCGGATTGCCCTCGTACCGGCTCTTCCACAGCGCATAGCTGAGGACCGCGACTGGCTTGCCGCCAGGGACATCGTCGCGTTCCGCGCCGACGAAGAACCGGCCCAGGAGCGGCTTCACGCGCAGCGCGTCGAAGTAGTTGCCCGAGACCATCTCGATCCACACGCGCTCGGCATGGGTTCCCTCTCCGATGTTGACGGGGCGAGGCTGGATCGTCGCCAGCCCATCGAGTAGCGTGGCGCGGTCACGCAGGTCGCGGTAGTCGGGATACGAAGTGAGGAGGTGGTCGCCCGATGCCGTGACGGTTTCGAGGGAAACCACGCGGTCCGGTTCGCCAACGCCGGGAAGCGGCCGGAACAGCAGCCCATCCATCCAACTGAACACCGTGCTGGTGGCCGCGATGCCGATGGCCATCGTCAGCACCGCTACCAGGGTGAAGCCGGGGCTGCCCAGCATCGTCCGCAGGCCATAACGGATGTCGCGCATCAGGGTTCCCATAACACCGCGTTTCGCAGCACGCGCGTTGCCAATCGGAAAGCCCTCGGCTGACGGGCTCGGCGGAGGGCCAAAGCCACCCTCCGTTGTCCGATTTTGGGACGCTCCGGCACGGAAGCGGACACCGCCGCCCGGCCCCGGCAGCCTGCTATTCTCGGTGGCATGAAGGGCCCACGAGCGAAACGAATCCGGTGCGTCAGTTGCCGTCAGATGGTCCCCGCCTACGATGTCGTCACCCGCGTTGACTCCGAGAAAGGCAACCGGCCCCTGTGCAGCCAGTGCCTCAATGCGGAGATGGCGGAAGAGGAGGGGCTGGACAGGTTCGAGCACATCCAGTTCGAACCGGTTGAACTCACCGACTCGGAGGGCGCGGCCCACGTCTTCCACTTCCGAACTCATTTGTTCGGGCCTGGAGTTTCACTCGACGCGTTCGAGCTTCGCGACGGACGCGAGGCAGGCTATCGGTTTCAGGTAATTGGAAAGCCGAGTGACGACTTACTGATGCTGCTGGGGAGACTGATCGAGAAGATGCGCCGGGCACTGTCCCGCAAGCACGTGGAGAAAGGCACGTATGGACTGCAGATCGCCGATCACCAGGTGGTGCGAGGGACGATCGACTGGGATGACGACGAAGACGGTCGCGTGCCGCTCCTCATCGTCGATGGCCGTGGGATCTCGTGGGACACGTTCGGCCACATGCTGATGACCTACGAAGGCTGGCAGTTCAAGCTGGAGATCCGAAGTAAGAGCGAGGAGGTTTGACCCCGCTCTACTTCAGCACGCCCTGCCGCCGGATCCAATCCACGATCATGCCTCGCATCTCCGGGCCCGAGGCCGCGAAGACCAGGCCGCTGGCGTGCAGCTGGCTCGGGGCGTTCTGGTTGGCCGCCGTGAAATCGGAGACGGCCAGGGTGTATTCGCGGTTGGGGTCGATGGTCTGGCCCGCGGTCACGACGGAGGGCAGGTCGCGGCCCTTGAACTTGCCGACCAGAACCTCGTTGTCGAACGGCATGACGTTCCAGACGTGCCGGACCAGCAGTTGACCCTGCGGCAGGATGTCGCGCACGCCGCCGGCGTTCATGAAGGCGAAGTCGGAACCTGTCTGGTCGCGCATGGCGCGCTCGATGAGGACTTTCACTTCGGCGCGGCTGAACTCGTGTTCGGCGACCGCCAGCGGTTGGTCCACCACCTCCTTGACCTGGTCCTCCCAGTGCTTCACTTGCGCGGCCACATCGGGCGCGGGGGTGAGGGACTTGGAATCGACGAGCACCTTCTTCCAGGTCCACGAGGCCACCGATTTGCGCTCCATGTCCACACGCAGCTCGAGCCGCCCGAGCTCTTCGCCGTAGGACTTCACGCGGACCAGCACGCGGCCGTCCTTGACCCGCGCCTCGCGCAGGCCCTGGTGCTCGTGCCCGGTGACGATGACCGGGACCGTGGGGCCGAGCTCGAGCAGCGCCTCCTCTTCGTTGTCGGTGATGTGAGCCAGGACGATGGTGAGGTCTGCCCTGCCCCGCGCCTCGTTCGCATAGCGGCGCACCGCTGCCAACAGCGGAGTGGTGTGCCACGGCCCGCGCGCCTGCGGCTTGGTCAGCGTGTCCAGCGTGTCGGTCATGGCGCCCACCACGGCGACGCGCACGCCGTTCGCCAGCAGCACCACGTAGGGCTGGCGCGTGAACAGGTGGCCCTCGCCGTCCTCCATATTCGCGGTCGAGATGGGGTAGTTCGCGAGCTCCATGAATTTGCGCGTCTGCTCCCAGCCGTAGTCGAAGTCGTGGTTGCCCAGCGTGCCGGCGTCGAAGCCGAACAGGTTCGCGACCTCGAAAACGGGGAGGCCTTTGAAGATGGTGGAGACGGGGCTGCCCTGCACGACATCGCCGGCGCTCAGCAGCAGGCAGCCGGTGCAATTCTCGCGCTCGTGGCGGATCACGGACGCCAGATACGCGAAGCCGCCGTTGCCGTTCTCGATCGGGCTAAGGCGCGCGTGTATGTCGTTGGAGTGGAGAATGGTGACGGTCCGGATGCGGTCCTGGGCGGTGGCCAGGAAGGCGCACAGCAGCGCCAGAGGCAGCAGACGTTTGGCGAGGGACATGTGTCTATTCTCGCGCCTCGCGCGCGACGGTGTAGCCGAGACCCACTACCGCAGATAGAACAGACTGAGCCGCGGAAGGCCGGAGGCTTCGAGCAGACGGCGGTCCAGAAACTGGCGCTCGAGCATGGCGATCTGTTCGGCTGACATCTTTCCGCGATAGGGGCGCAGTTGCAGGTCGAACTCGCGACGGGCGGCCAGCAGGTCCTCTTCCGGCTGCGTTGCGCGGGCGGCCGCGATCATCTTCTCTTCGAGGACCGTGAGGCGGCGCTCCAGGTCTTCGAGGTTGGCGAGGTGCGTCTCGGCCTCGGCCGCCAGCGCGCGCAGCGTCGCGGCCGCTTCGGGAAACCGGCTCTCGACCGCCGCGGCGTTCCGCTCGAGATACGCGCGCAGATCCTCGGCGGGAAACGGCGGCTTCTCCGTACCCTTCGCGGCAGCGGTGCCGCCCGCCATCTGCTGCGCCTGCTCGAGCACGGCCTGGGCGCAGTAGGCGAGCGAGTTCACGGTCTGGATCTTTGACTTCCGGCTGCGCCACTTCTCGAACGCCTCGTCGATGCCGCGCATGACGGCTTCGAGCGGCACTCCCGCGTTCTTCCAGCTTTCGACCAGTGCCCAATCGAGAGGCGAGAGCAGGAACAGGCCGGTGCCGCGGGCGCGTTGGAAATGCTCCTCGATTTCGGTGAAGTAGTTGAAGTAGTTCTGGCCCCAATCGTCGGGCGTCACGGCCGGCCGTTCCGTTCCCAGATGATGCGCAGTCCCTCGAGGGTGAGATCCTCGTCCACTTCCTTGAGGTACCGCGAACCGGGCGTAACGAGGCGTGCCTGGCCGCCGGTGGCGACGCTGCGCGTCCCGGGTCCCATTTCGGCGATGAGCCGCTCGAGGATGCCATCGATGACCGCAATGGCGCCGTAGTAGAGGCCCGATTGCATGCTGCCGACGGTGTTGGTGCCGATGAGTTTCTCGGGCTCGCGCACGTCCACCAGGGGCAGGCGCGCTGTCTTGGCGAACAGCCCTTCGACCGCGATGCCGATGCCGGCGCAGATGATACCGCCCAGATACTCGGCGTGGGCGGAGATGGCGTCGAAGGTGATGGCGGTGCCGAGATCGACCACCACGCACGGCCCGCCGTACTTAGCGAAGGCGGCGACTCCGTTGACGATGCGGTCGGCGCCGACTTCGCGGGGGTTGTCGTAGCAGATGCGCAGGCCGGTGTCGGTTTCGTGCGTGACGAAGACCGCTTCGGTGTTGAAGTAGTGCCGGGCCATGAGTGCGAGGGCGGAATTCAGGGGCGGCACGACGCTGGCTACGATGATGCCATCCACGCTGGCCAGGTCGAGCGAGCTCAGCGCGAAGAGGTTGCGGAGGAGGATGCCCCACTCATCCGCGGTCTGATCGTGGACGGTGCGGAGGCGCCAGTGCGCGGTGAGGCGCCGGCCGTCGAAGACGCCCACGGTGATGTTGGTGTTGCCTGCGTCGAGTGCGAGGAGCATGGCGGTTACGCGGGTCTCACGCCTCCGGCCAGTATAGTCGTTCTCGATCCGTCCGGGAGGCGCAGCAGGAGGAAGCCCGAGGGATCGAGGCCGTCGGTGACGCCTTCGAGCGGTGCGTCGCCCTGTTCCACAATCACGCGCTTGCCGCTCACCATGCTCGACGCGCGCGCGAACATGCGCAGGATCGGCGCGCGGCCGCCATCGGCCAACATGCGCGTGAAGCTGTCCACGGTTTCGAGCAGGCGGATGAGAAGCAGCTCGCGGGATTGCGCGCGGGCGGCGGCGAGGCGCAGCGAGGTGGCGATGGCGTCGAGGGGCGGCGGGAACGACGTGTGGTTGACGTTGATGCCGATGCCGGCGAGAAACGCTGCGCCCTCGGCCTGCACCAGGATGCCGGCGCACTTCTTCCCGTCGATGAGGACGTCGTTCGGCCAACGCAGGTCGGTGCGCAGATCGGCGACGCGTGCGATGGCTTCGGCGGTGGCGAGGCCCAGGGCCATCGACAGCACCCGGGCGTTCTCCTCGGCGAGAGCGGGGCGCAACACGATGGTGACGTAGAGGCCGGCTTCGGGTTCCGAATGCCAGGCGCGGCCGAGGCGGCCCTGCCCCGCGGTCTGCTCTTCGGCCACAACGACGGAACCGGGCGCGCAGCCGGCGCGGGCGAGGCGGGCGGCTTCGGTCATGGTGGACCCGCAGCTCGCGAGCCACACCAGTTCGCGCGCCGGAGAGGCGGCTCGGATCATGTCGAGATCGAGGAGCATGGAGGTCACTGGGGTAGCAGATGGGGAGCTGCTTCCAAGAACCGACGGCAGACGAGCGCCAGGCTGGCCGCGGCCTCCGGTATATCTTGATCTGACAACCCTTCCCACACGGTCTCGCCGGAGATGCCGAACCACTTCTCGACAGAGATACGGGCGAAAGGCCGCGACTCCTGCGACAGCCGGATCAAATGATCGTAATTGAAGTCGTCCGACCTGCCTGTGAAACTGATCCGCGTGACGACCGTCCAGCGCCCCACCGCGAGCTCATAAAGGTATAGGACACCATGATCGGACTCAACCTCCTTGCCCAGGAGCGGCGCGACGACCTGCTTGATCGCTGCACGTAATGGCGCGATCCTCTTCTTTCGGGGCTGACCCACTGCTTTGTATTCGGGAGAGTCCCAGTGTAGGGTTGCAACGAGGTGCAGCCAGTGCTCAAACTGGTTTTGCTCTTCGGCGGAGAACGTCTCGCCGAGGGCCGCCACGGCCTCGCGATGGCGTCGTTTCGTTAGAGTCCGAGCCAATCCCAAACGCTCGTCCCTCGACATCGTCTTCATGATTTCAAGTGTTCCCGTACAGCTGGAATCACGGACGCCGCGGAGAAGAGAAAATCCCCCGTCGATCTCCAGTTGCCACTGTTCAAGAGCCCAACGGTAATACCGTATCGCGAATTCTCTTTGGGCGTCCTGATCCATATCTATTCCACAATCGCCTGACGAACGGCGACTTCGAAGTCGCGCTGGGCTTGACCGATCTGCTCCTGGATCATGATGATCTCGACCATCTGCTCTTTGGGGTCGATCCAGGTTTGGGTGCCGAAAGCTCCGTCCCAGCCGAAGCTGCCGTTGGAGACGGCCAGACCGGCCGCGACATGATCCTCTATCACTGCGACCAGGAGGCCGAAGCCCATGCCGTGCGCGGGGCGGCCGAGCTTGCCGTTGAAGAGGTCGCCCACGTGGTTGGACGCCATCAGTTCGACGGTGCGGGGACCGAGCAGGCGCTTGCCGTTCAGCGTGCCGCCGTTCAGAAGCATCTGCGCGAACTGTGCGTAATCCTCGGCTGTGGACATCAGGCCGCCGCCGGCCGAGAAGTAAGTGGGGCTGGAGAAGCCGTCCTGATTCGGCGCCTTCTCGAGGCCCTTGTCGCCCTTGCGGTAGAGCGTGGGCATGCGCGGCCGCTTGTCGTCGGGCGGATAGAAGAAGGTGTCGTTCATGCCCAGCGGCTCGAAGATGCGGGTCCGCAGGTAGCGGTCGTACGGCAAGCCTGAAACGATTTCGACGATGCGGCCGAGGACGTCCGGGCCGGCCGCTCCGCTATACTCCCAGCGCGTACCGGGCTGGAAGTCGAGGGGGACCGCGGCGAGGCGGGGGACGTACGTTGCCAGCGTGTCGTCCGTGGCGCGGGCGGGCGCTAGTTTCGTGCCTAGCATTCTCCAGCTCACCAGGCCCGAGGTGTGGGTCAGGAGATCGCGGACGGTGATGTCATGGTCCGCGGGGACGACGTAGTAGTCGGGAACGCCCTCTCTTACCACGGAGACCTTGGCGCCTTTGAATTCCGGCAGGAACTTCGAGACCGGGTCGCTGAGGCGGATCTTCCCCTCTTCGACCAGCATGAGAACGGCGACGCTGGTGACGGGTTTGGTCATGGAGGCCAGGCGGAAGATGGCGTCCTTCGTCATGGGGCGCTTCGAGTCGAGATCCATCAGGCCGTGGGCTTCGAAGTGCACGATGCGGCCGTGGCGGGCGACTAGCGTCACCGCGCCCGACAGTTCACCGGCGTCGATGTGGCGCTGGACGGAATCGTGAATCCTCTTGAGCCGCTCGGAGGACATGCCGGAGTCCTCGGGCTTGCCGGCCGGAACTCCGGCGGCGAGGAGCGGGGCGGCGAGGGCCGCCAGGAGTAGAAGTCGGGTCATAGGTGCCTCGCCTGATCTTCGCACACGGTGGCGGGTCTGGAGACCCGCTGCAGGACTGGAGTCCTGCCCCACGGTTTCTAAAGCCCGCCCTCCGGGGCCAGGCTCAGTTCCAGACGGAAGTTGATGTCGACGGCGGTGGCGGAATGGGTGATGGCTCCGCAGGAAATGAAGTCGGCGCCGGCTTCGGCGTATTCGCGGATGGTTTCGAGGGTGATGCCGCCGGAGAGTTCCACGGTGGCGCGGCCCGCGATGTTTCGGATCTGCTCGGCGGCCTGGGCAGGCGTCAGGTTGTCGAGCAACAGGTGCCTGGCGCCGCCGGCCAGCGCCTGGTCGAGCTCGGACGGCGTGCGAATTTCGATCTCGACCGGCAGGCCGGTGGCCAGCGCGCGCTTGAGGGCGGGCCGGACGCCGCCCGCCGCTTCGATGTGATTGTTCTTGATCAGAATGGCGTCGAACAGGCCGAGGCGGTGGTTCATAACGCCGCCGGCTTCGGCAGCCATTTTCTCAAGGCGGCGCAGGCCGGGGATGGTCTTGCGCGTATCGAGAATGCGGCACTTGGTGCCGCCCACGGCGTCCACGTACTTGCGGGCGAGCGTGGCGATTCCGCTCAACCGCTGCAGGAAATTCAGCGCCACGCGTTCGCATGCGAGCAGCGCGCGGGCTCGGCCGCGGACGGTGGCCAGGACGTCGCCTTGCTCGACGAGGTCTCCGCTCTGGTGGACCAGCTTCACCTCTTC
Source organism: Bryobacterales bacterium (assembly GCA_963841635.1). GTDB lineage: Bacteria > Acidobacteriota > Terriglobia > Bryobacterales > Bryobacteraceae > DASWZN01. The sequence continues at coordinate 1,709,679 of CAWJDO010000002.1, read as the reverse complement.
GTTGCCTCCGCGGAGCTCGTAGATCAGGGGCAGCAACTCCACGCCGGCGACGATGATGGACTCACGCGCCACGAAGCGACCTTGGGCGCGTTTCCAGGCGGGGACGCAAGCCTCGGAAGTTACGTCGCCCGTGCCGATGTCCTCCTCCAGCGCGTGCTTGACGATCTGGACGATTTCGGGATGGCGGACGTCGAAGGGCATGGCTAGAGCTCCCGAGAGTTGTCCAGAGGGCAAACCTTGGGACAGGCACCAATTCCGCAAAGGCCGGTTTGCGGATCCGGTTTGCGGATCGCCAACACTAGGCGAGACCTTCGAGGGTGGCTCGGTTCTTCTCCAACTGCGCTTTGTATTCGGCCAACTTTTGGCGGATGGAGTCTACCACCTGCGCGGGGGCTCGGGACAGGAACTTCTCGTCGGCCAGCTGGCGGTCGGAGTTGGCGATGTTCTTTATGAGCTGCTCGTTCTCCTTCTCGAGCCGCTTGCGGAGGATTTCGGTTTGTGCGGCGGGCACGGCCAGGACCAGGTCGAAGCCGGCGGCGGAGCGCTCCACTCCCGCAACTCCGGTGGCGTCGTTGCGGACATCGAGCGTCACCTTGGCTAGCGACTGGATGACGCCGAGCTCGGTGCGGGCCACGTCGGCGGCGGCCCCGTTCGAGACCAGCACCACGTCGAACTCCTGCTTGGGATCGAGGGCGAAATCGGCCCGGAGGTTGCGGACCATGACGACGATGTCTTCGAGGATCTGCATGTCGCGCTCGGCAGCGTGATCCGCGGCATGCGAGTCGTACTCGGGGTAGGCAGCGATGGCGATGGAAATGGGGTGGTCGCCGGCGTTGGCCATCAGCCTCTGCCACAACTCTTCGGTGAGGAACGGCATGATGGGATGCAGGAGCCGCAGGGCGGCCTCGAAGACGGCGAGCAGGTTGCGCCAGTCGGTGGTGGGGCCGGAGTCGGCCTGGAAACGCAGCTTCTTGATTTCGAGATACCAGTCGCAGAATTCGTGCCAGAAGAACTGCCAGACCAGCTCGGCGGCTTCATGGAAGCGGTAGCGGTCGATGGCGCGGTTCATCAGGTCGGCGCACTGGTTGAGGCGGCTGAAGATCCAGCGATCCTCGAGCGGCGCTTCGAGGCCGGGCGAGTTGAACTCGGGCAAGAAGGAGTTGCCGGGGGCCGGCGCCCAGGCGGTGATGCCGGAGCGCTCCATGTTCATGAAGATCAGGCGCGCGGCGTTCCAGATTTTGTTGGCGAAGTTGCGGGCGCTCTCCATGCGCTCGTCGGTGAAGACGATGTCGGTGCCCGGCGCAGCGGCGCGCAGGAAGGCCATGCGGACGGCGTCGGTTCCGTATTTGTCGGTGACCGCGAGCGGGTCCACCACGTTGCCTTTGGTCTTGGACATCTTCTGCAGCTTGGCATCGCGCACCAGGGCGTGGATGTAGACCTCGCGGAAGGGCACGTCGCCGGTGCATTCGATTCCGAGCATGATCATCCGCGCCACCCAAAAGAAGAGGATGTCGAAGCCGGTGATCATCAGCGATGTCGGATAGAAGGTCTTGAGGTCCTCGGTCTGGTCCGGCCAGCCTAGCGTGGAGAACGGCCAGAGGCCGGAGCTGAACCAGGTGTCGAGGACGTCGGGATCCTGCTCGAGTTTTTCCGAACCGCACGGGCAGGCGGTGGGGTCGGTGCGCGAAACCACGATCTGGCCGCAATCGCGGCAATACCAGGCGGGGATGCGATGACCCCACCAGAGCTGGCGCGAGATGCACCAGTCGCGGATGTTGTACATCCACTCGTAATAGGTCTTGGTGACGTTGTCGGGCGTGAACTTGATGCGGCCCTCTTCGACGACCCTTATGGCCGGCTCGGCCAGCGGCTTGGTTTTGACGAACCACTGCGTGGAGACCAGGGGCTCGACCGGCGTGGTGCAGCGCTGGCAGCGGCCGAGGTTGAGCTCGTAGGGTTCGATCTTTTCGATCAGGCCCAGCTTCTCGAGGTCGTCCACCACGCGTTTGCGCGCTTCGTCGCGGTCGAGGCCGGCGTAGGGACCGGCGGCCTCGGTCATGCGGCCGGTTCCATCGATGACCTGGATTTTGGGGAGGTTGTTGCGGCGTCCGGCCTCGAAATCGTTGAGGTCGTGGGCGGGCGTGACCTTGACGACTCCGGTTCCGAATTCCGGATCGGCCACCTCGTCGGCGATGACCGGGATGTCGCGGTTCATCAGCGGCAGGCGGACGGTGGCGCCGTGAAGATCGAGGTAACGCTTGTCCTTGGGATTGACGGCGACGGCGGTGTCGCCGAGCATGGTCTCCGGGCGCGTGGTGGCGACGACGAGGATGCGGTCGCTGCCGTTGACCGGGTAGCGGATGTGCCAGAGGTTGCCGGGCTTGGGGTCGTGCGCGACTTCAAGATCGGAGAGGGCGGTCTGGCAGCGGGGGCACCAGTTGACCATGTACTCGCCGCGATAGATGAGGCCCTTCTCGTAGAGGCGGACGAAGACTTCGCGGACGGCGCGGGAGAGGCCGGGATCGAGAGTGAAGCGCTCGCGGCTCCAATCGCAACTGGCGCCGAGGCGGATCATCTGCGCCTTGATGGTCCCGCCATAGCGCTCTTTCCATTCCCAGACGCGCTTTTCGAATTCGGCGCGGCCGAGCTGGCGGCGGTCGGTACCTTCGGATGCGAGTTTGCGCTCGACGAGCATTTGGGTGGCGATTCCGGCGTGGTCGGTGCCGGGGAGCCAGAGGGTGTTGTCGCCGCGCATGCGGTGCCAGCGAACGGTGACGTCGATCTCGGTGTGCTCGAGCATGTGCCCGATGTGCAGCGAGCCGGTTACGTTGGGAGGAGGGATGGCTAGCGAGAAGGAACGGCCGGCGACACCGGCGGCGCGGAAGATTCCGGAGTCGATCCACCACGCGGCCCAGTGCGGTTCAAAGCGTTGGGGCTCATAGACTTTCTCTAGTTGCATGAAGAACTACCAATTTTAGCATGAGGTATTCACAGGAGCCCCAGCGCGCGAGCGGCGACGATGAGCAGGGGCGCGGCCGATGTGGCGACACCGAGTGCGAGGACGCTGCGGTTCACGTTTCGGATGTGGGCGAGGGTGCGCTGAAGCTCGGCTGGGGTCATGAAGGCTTCGTGTTCGGGGCGATGCGTGATGAGCAGGCGGTAAACGAGAACGGTGAAGAATGTTCCGGCGATTCCGCCCCAGGCGATGAAGGCCCAGGCGAGGTAGGTCAGGCCCAGGTAGAGGGGCATTCATTTTCCATTGTGGCGTATACGGAGGCGTGGTGACAAAACGAAGCCAGGTTTGGGGCTTTGGTTTCAATTGCGGGTTGGGTTTGGTGAGGGGCGGTTGGTGGGTGGCGCTGGGTGGTTCACGTGCGGGCGGCTCCCGTGAGGATGGTAGCGCGGACAGCGAGCCGGGCGTTAGGTGCTCTGGCGGAAGTGGCTGAGGCGATGGGAAATCGAGTTGAGGGAGTGGCGGGACCGGCTCGCGAACGAGCGCGCGGACGGTTGACACTCAGGCGGCCGGTTTGATTTAATGAGGACTGTCCGACCACTTGCTCCTCAGTAGCTCAATGGTAGAGCATTCGGCTGTTAACCGAAGGGTTGTAGGTTCGAGTCCTACCTGAGGAGCCAATTCAAGTCCTTTGGTTTCAACGTAGGCCCTGCATAACACGCCAGTTGTCGCGCCACGCCCAAGGTCGGCCTGTCCATCGCGATTTACCCGTCCTTACCCGAATTTCCTCGTCCTTCCCTTGCGGGGTCCCCCCAGAATCCCCCCAGTGACCCCCGGACCAAGGGTGCGCCGTCGGTCGGCACGTCCTGGGGTGCAGCAGAAGAACTGAGCCGCCTGGTCGCGCCCCTCGTGTGCGTCAGCAAGCGGAAACCGGGCTTCGAAATCCGGAGCATCTTTTCCACGCAGGTTCACCTAGTGTGGAGCAAGCTCGCGCTCGATTTGGGCAATCCGCTCGCGTCCCCGCCTGCATTTTTCGCGAAGTTCGTCATCTGTAGGGAGCGGCACCGGCGGAGCCCGGCGGCCGAAAAGACCAGGCTGGCCATAGACAACGGCTGTCCGACAACCAGAGAGTTCTTTCGCGTACCCCCCAATTCCCTCCCGAATGGCGGACAGCTTCTGATCTCTCAACACCTCCGCCTCTCTCGTCGATGGTTGTTCCTTCATCAACTGAGTGTATGTGGTCTTGAGATCATCGAGGGTGAGACCATACGGTCCGTGTTTGATCGAGCGAACAAAGTTCCTGCGAAACTGAAGATCAACATCTCTTGCTTCAGCGAATCGCCTATCCATCTCCATTTGTGCTTCTTGCGAAGTCGCTATTGGTGGGTCGGAAGAGAATCCGTGAAGCCCGTTCGCGAGGTACGCGTCGGCAGCGTCTCTGCAAAACAGGTCGGTTCGCACAGCGAAGGATGGGGCAGCGAGCATGCTTTCCTGAAGAGCTAGCTGCTGCCCTTCGTAGTCCCTCTCTGCAATCAATTTCTGTCGCTCAGGGTCCGGCGGAGTTGGCGCTGGGCGCTGTCCGAATTGGGGGAGCGATTCCGCCTGTTGCGTCTCGGGGGGGCGTTCTGTTGTGGCCGGCAGCGTCGCGGCTGGTCGTTCTGCTGTGGCCGACGGGGCGACGGCTGGTCGTTCTGTCGTTGTAGGCGAGCTGGGCCCGAGATGGTACCCAATTGTGACAAGAGCGATAGCCCCCAAACAGGCAACGAGTATCTTGATCCAAGTGGGCAACATGGCGACATCCCGGACGAGCGCTCCTCCCCGTTGACTGCGGGGCCCGATACGCTAGCGAATCGAGACTATCACATCTTGGGAGCTAATGAGCGGGGGTCGAATTGAAGGAAAAGAAGCGCGCCAAGATTTTCAATGAACGTTCGACGCTCACGCGAAGGACGCCGATGCCGCGGACACAATGCTGGGTTTGTGGGCGGGCCGCGCGCCGATTTATCAGAAGCTCAAGAAGCCGACGCGGCGTTGGAGTTCCCTCTGGACCTCGGCTTCAATGCCTATCCGCTTCGCGCCGGCGAGGAGCTTCAGCAATTCCGACCAGGTGACCACCGCCAGGCTGGAGGCGACATCCTCGAGGCGGGCTCCAGCACGGTGCGGCAACGACCGGTTCAGTTCCGAGGCAGTCCGGTAGCGGTCCATCAGCTGAGTGTAGGTCCGCATCGGTTGGCGGTCCCGAACGAACATCCAAAAGATGGGGTTCCGTTCGCCGCAGACTTCCAGGACGCAGTCGATGTTCCGGGCGATCTGGTTCCGCTCCGGGTCGTAGGTGGTGCTGAGGGAGACAGGGGAGCCAAGTTTTGCTTCAACGAAGGCGATGAAGCTCCGGCCCTCGAACGTGATGTCGATTTCCGATGGGCCCTCGACCGGATTCACATCGAGGCTCCGCTTGCGCCACGCTGGATTGTCGGATCTGCGCATGCGCTCGCGGCTCAGTGCCTCATACGCTTGGGGTGCCGCCGCAGTCTGCCAGAGGCGGACGGTCGGCGTGTCGGCGGGGTCGAGTGAGGTCACCCCGGTGAGGCTCAGGAGCGCCGGCCACCAGCACGACGCTGGAACCGATTCGAGCAGCTGGAAGAAGTTCCAGGTGACGTAGTCCTCGCTGTTCTCCGAATGGAGGACGCGCGCGATGTCGCCGCGCTTCCGCGCTTTCGGAGATGCCATCAGCTTGGGCAGGTTCAGGATCGGAAACGAGGGCTCCAGCGTCCCGTCAGACGGTTGTGTCTGGGGAATCAGAATCGGCGACGGCGACGCCGGGGACTCCCCCGCGAGGCATTCGGCGTTCTTCGTGCGGATGGCGGCGTGCCAGTGATTCAGGTCGGTGGTGGGATGCGCGGCCGCGGGGAAGTCGTATTCGGCCGCGGCGCGGATCTCGGAGGCCAGCGGGATACGCCCAGCGGCGTCCTGGAAGTCGGATGCGTAGCGAAGCCCGACAGACCCGGGCTCGGAGTAGTCTCGAACGCTCCACGAGGTTTCGCTCGGTCCTGTATGGAAGAAGAAGACAAACGTGTTCGGCGCGATCCGCTTGTTATACAGCAGGCGGCGCTTGCTATCTTGCAGCATAAGTGTGAGCACCAGTCTATCGGATCGCGCGGTCCCATTCGAGCAAAGCACTGCGGGAGCGTGGAAGAGCCGTCCTCACCTTGCTCAGGAACGCCACTTTTCTGTTGACGACTGAATTCCAGTCCTGCTATCAAGGAGACGGACGCACGTGATGCGTCCCTTCGGAAGACGTGCCAGACCTCTGCAACTGCCTCCGATGCGAGCGATGGGACGCTCGTTAATCTCTCTCCCTCCGCAGTCATACTCGAACCGTCCCCCATGAACCAAGCTTCGATGATCCCGTTCTATGCCCCTGACGGGAGATCACTGGGCTTTCGGGCGCTCGATGTGGCTCAACAGCTCATATCCGGCGGCCGCGTCAAGCCGGCATATGGGCGCAAGAAGCACCTGCGCGCGATCTTCCTCCAGCAGGAAGACGGGGGTAACCCGGTTGAAACGCACGTGCCGATGGGCACCCGCTACAGCTTCCTCGAAAGGCTCAACGATGGTGAGCGCTGCTGGAAGCTGCGCAGCGTAGCTCTGCGCGACGATGACGGCACACTCGTGAATACGCGCAACGTTTTCTTCCAGGTGGTCGCGGATTGCCTGGTCAAATGAAGAGCCAGCGACGACAGATCGGTGGGCGATACCTCGCTCGGGCGCGCGGCGCGTTCGTTCGGAACGGCAGACCAGCGACCATGCGACAGAAGCGACAGAAGGCGTGCAAGCCATAGGTACTTCCGGGCCACAAACTCCGGCGCGTTGGAGAATAGCCCGATTTCGCTAGTAACAGTGCCACGAAAAGGTAGCCACCCACAGGCGGTGGGGGCCGCCCGCCAAGCCGGGCCACCGTAGGCCAACGGACCGGCCGGCGGCGGCACACGCGCGCCCTGTGCGCGGCGGGGGGCGCAGGGGGCGGGGGTTGGCCGGGCCGGGTGGACGGGCTGGCCCAGCGCACAAGTTCCTCGCCCTCATCCGAGGTGCTGTAACCCGTCCAGCCGCTCACGAAGGTGGTTGAACTTGGCCTGCAATTCCTCTTCTACTTCCGCCGTGAGCACTTTCGCCTGGGAGAAGAACCGAAGCATGTCGCGGTACCCCTTTTCCGCTTCAGCGAGGGTCCGTCCGGCGTGCTCCCGATTGCCCAGGCGGTACTCTGACTCGACAATGTCGGCGAACGTGAGACACACTTCGATGTCTGTCCTGATGAAATCCAGGCGCGTTTGCTCGGTTTCGTCCCGAAGTTGGAGCCACTGGTCGAACGGGAGGCCCACAATCAGATTTTATGCGATCACGATAGCGGCAGCGGCTACAGGAGAGGTGTCGCGAGAGGCGTGGTCGAGTGGCCTGGGGGGCCATGTTTCCTGGGAGCGGGGGACGACCGGCAACGTCGCAACCTACTCAGGCAAGCAGGCTTTGGACGGAGTTGGCGAGTGCGCCAGCGAGAAAAGGCTTTGGAAGAAAACGACCGACTGGGACGCCCGTCAGCGGTTCGGAGAGAAAACCCGCGACGTAAAGCACCTCGGTATTCGGGTAGTCGGCGCTGACCTTCCGACCCAGGGTGATGCCGTCCATTCGGGGCAACTGAACTTCCGTCACCAGTAGTTGAACAGCACCGGAGCGCCGCTGTAGCAGTTCGTATGCCGCAACGCCGTCTTCGGCCTCCAGGACTTCGTAGCCCTTGCGCTGAAGGACGGCTCGAATGAGCCGACGCACCTCGGGTTCGCTATCCGCGACGAGCACTGTTGCGGAAAATGCCCCCAAGTAAGCAGCGTAACCTTCGCCCTGCACACGGCGGAACTGGGCAAATAACTAGTCTGGGTATGGCAACCGCCCGACGAAATCGGCACGCAACCTTCGGGTGAGCGTCGCAAGAGCTGCGCGGCGGGCGGGGCGAGGTGCGGGAGCGGCGGGGAGACGGGTAGTGCCTGGAATGTGCGTTGATGCCCGTTAGGGTTGACGAGATGGAGTGGGTGGGCGCACTTTGCTGGTGAAGGCGTCCAGTGCGCGGATGGCCTCAGCAAGCGCCCCCATCTTCTCGCGGTGGCGTTGCCTGGTGGCCTCTACAGCCATGGGGTTGCCTGGGACAGCGGCCACCCGATCCATCTCGGCACGCGAGGCTTTCAACTCCGCTGTAGCCTGCTCTGCGCGGAGACGCAGTTCTTCATGGATCTCGGGCAGGCTGCGGTGATCGCTAGGATCGGCCATGAAGTCCAGCGGACGATCATATCACCATCTGGACTCTGAATATCCTGAACGGTTGTTAAGGGACCGTGAACTGGCGGGGCGTTGTCGCCGCCAATGGAGGGCTTCACCACGAGAGAGCGTGGGCGAGGTCTGCCACGCAACCAGCGTTCCCCAATCGCATGATCTTGAGACGGACCCCACCGCCGGGCATTCTACAACGGACTGCAAAGGCGATTTGAGGAGGGCGAACTCGGCGGAAGCGATGAGGGAAAATCGATGACCAACCCGAGCCCAAAAGTCACGACGGGCGCAGGCGCATTCAGTCTTGCCACATCCGCGAGCGAACCAGCGGCAAAAGAAAAACGCCGACGAGCACTGAGTTCTGGCGTAGAATCATAACCAGAGGCTCGGTTCGACAGGCCAGCGCAAAGCGCACCCTCCGAAAGGCACCTCCACTTTTGAGGAATCGGAAGGTGAGGCATGCTTGCGCAGACAACAATTTCCCCCCAAGTTCAGTCTTGGCCCATTGACCAGTTCGTCTTCTACGCGCGAAACCCCAGGAAGAACGATGCTGCCGTGGATCGCATGTGCAGCAGCCTCCGCGAGTACGGCTTCAAAGTGCCGGTGCTCGCGCGTAGCGACGGCGAAGTGGTCGACGGCCACCTACGATTGAAGGCCGCGCGCAAGCTCGGCTCGTGGCCAGGCGGGGACACGACCGCAATCCCCGTGATCCTCTGCGACGAGTGGACGCCCGCGCAAGTGAAGGCCTTCCGGCTCATGGTGAATCGCTCGGTAGCTTGGGCGGAATGGGACGAGGATCTACTCGCCCTCGAGTTGCAGGAGCTCAGTGCCGCCGACTTCGATCTATCCCTGACGGGCTTCAACCCCGGCGAGATCGATGGCCTGCTGGCGATCCCCGACGAAGAGCGAGCCAATGCCGCGCCGCCGCTTCCGGAGAACCCGGTGTCATGCCCGGGCGATCTTTGGCTTTGCGGACAAACATCGCGTACTGTGCGCCGATGCCACCAGCCCCGAGGCCGTGGCGCGGCTCCTCGGCGACCGCAAGCCGATCTTGCTGGTCTGCGACCCGCCGTACGGAATCGAACTGGACTCCGAGTGGCGCGACCGCGCTGGGCTCAACGGCTGCGGGCCCGCCGAGGCGAGTTACATGAAGCACCGCACCGAAGGCCACACCGAAACAACCATCTCGGGAGACACACGGGCCGACTGGTCGGAGGCCTTCGAACTCGTGCCGAGCCTTCAGATCGCGTACGTCTGGCACGCCTCCATCTTCACGCGCGAAGTGCTGAACGGCCTGCTTCGGATCGGGTTTCTCTACCCGCAGCAGATCATCTGGAATAAGGGGCGCACGGTCCTGACGAGAACCCACTACTGGTATCAGCACGAGCCGTGTTGGTACGTCCGCAAGAAGAACGCGCCGTGGTTTGGCAAGGCCGGCGAGAACTCCACAGTCTGGGATTCGCCATCGCCGAAGTTCATCATGGGCGGATCCGACGAGGAGAAGTTCGACCATCCGACCCAGAAGCCCGTCGAGTTGATGCGACGGCCCGATCCTGAACCACACCAAGCGCGGGGAGATGGTGTACGAGCCGTTCCTGGGCAGCGGGACGACCCTCGCCGCCGCCGAGCTAACCGAGCGCGTCTGCCTGGGCCTCGAGATCGATCCAAAGTACGTGGACGTCTCAATTCAGCGCTGGCAAACTTTGAGCAACCAGCAGGCGAAGCTCGACGGCGATGGGCGGACGTTCGAAGCAATCGCCGAGGAACGTCGGAAGGCGGCCGCATGAATTGCGCGCTGCCGCCGGGAGATCGCGGACATCGAAGTCCAGCTCCGAGCTGGCCATCCCGACGTGCAGGGGCTCTGTATGGCGCTCTCGGATTGGTCGGCCGAGCTGAGGATCCTGGAGGCAGTCGCAGAACCGCCGCCGGATCGTTAAACCCGGCGGCGGCTTGGGGCGGGCGAGCGTTAGAGGTTGGCCGGAAGGATCTCGGACACCAGAGCGTAGCGGCCGTCGTAGTCGCGGGACCAGACCTTGTAGATCTCCGGGCACATCGGTTCGTCGCCGTGTTCGAGATCCTTCAGGCGGCGCGCGAAATCGTGGCCAGCGAGCTCGATGGCCTCGTTGATCGTCGAGACCGGCTCCACGACCTCGTAGGCTCCAACAGCGTCCTCCGCGATCAGGATGCCGACGGCGAGGTCGACGTCCCGGCCCAGCGTCCCGAAGGCTGGGTGGAGGCGCCCACGCGGTGCGGCTGGCTCGCTGTCGGGGATTGTGACCGCGCGGTTGAGTGTCGCGCTCTTGTACGTCTTGGGCTTCCTGGTGGTGGTCTTGGTGGTGTCCATGGTTGTGCTCCTCAGAAGGCCTCGCCGCCGCGCCAGTCTTGGATATCCTGGACCGCCATGCGAATCCTGTGCTGGGCGTTGTGGTCCGCCAGCTCCGCGGCCAGCTTCTTGATCTCGGCCAGGACTTCCTGCTCCGTGCGGGTCCGGCGCGGCTGCTTCTTGGGGGCCTTCTTTGTGGGTTCCATCTCCACCATTCATCGCTCTGTTCGGCCTCTGAAGCAAGGGCAAAATGATCGAAGAAAGGCGACACCAGGCGCGCTCAAGGTAATCAAGCACACCGCCAGCGAGCGGAGACGCACCAATCCCGCACTTCCGGAAACGTCGCGCCACTCAAAGCGCTTTGCGCTTCCTAGTGTCCGAAAGGAGGACAGAGTCGGGCCATGTTCCTGATCGACAAGCGCGGAAAGCGCCCGGTGTGCGCCTCGTGCCACAGGCTTGGACCCTACATGCAGGAGGCGCCGGCGGTGTTCGTGTGCGAGGCCTGCACCCAAGCTGTTGAGAATCACTTGCGAACCCTGGCAGAGGCCATTCCCGAACTTCGGGATCACCGGCTGAAGCGGTGGCGGGAAGGCTGCGAATGCGGGTACTGTCGCGGGCGGGCCCGGGCAGTATAAGGAGTGTATATTACGTGTACGGAAAATCCGAACAGAAAGTGTACGGAAAATCCGAACAGAGCGATGCGGAAAGATACGCCCGCCTGCCGGACTCCGTGCTCTGCGACCAGCGCCTGTCGGTGACCGCCCGCTTGGTTTACGGCGTCCTGGCGAGGTATGCCTATCAGGGGACCACGGTCAAGATCGGGCAGCGCCGGATCGCCAGGCTTCTAGGGGTTCACCTCGAGACGGTGAACGTGGCCATCCATGAACTGGAAGAGCTCCGCCACATTGCGATCAGAGGAACCGGCAAGGCGCGGCGCATTTACCATCTAACGTCCAGCGTCTTTGGCCAAAAGCAGCGCGCCGGCATCGAGGAGGTCATCAGCAGCCCCAGCAGGACACCGCGGTTGGCCAGCGTGAGGAGAGCCTGATGGGGAGCAGCACGGGGAGCGGCTGTGGCGCGCGGTTCCGCAGGGTGGCCTCTGGTTCGGCTGGGTTCTGGACGGAGCCACGTGGAGCGTTGGGAGGCTACGTCTGGCCAACGGTCGCGCTGAAGCAGAAAAGCCCGCCGCGGCCGGAGCCGGGCGGGCCAGTGGAAGAGGCGGCGATGCTACGAGTTGATCCTGTAGGTCCTCTCGCCGCCCTCGGGCTTGAAGGACTCGACCTTGTAGCCAGCCTTCTTCAACGAGCCGGCCACGAACCCGCGGACCGTGTGTTTCAGCCAGCCCATCGTCTTCATAATCTCGGCCAGTGTGGCCCCGTTCTTGCGCCGGAGCATGGCGACCACCTGAGCGGTCTTGCTCCCTTCGCGCGGCCCGGCGCTGTCCTTCGCCTTGGCGGCCTTCTTCCCCTTGGGCGCGCTCTTGGCAGGGGTGGCCTTCTTGCTCGCCTTGCCCTTGGCGGGCGCGCCCTTGGCCGCCTGTGCGCTACCCTTGGCCTTTTTGCTGGCCTTCGGCTTGGCGGGCGCCGCTTCGGGCTTCGCGGCCTCGCCCAGCCCCTGGATGCGTCCCCAGATACGGCTGGCGGCGGCTTTGGCGCTCTTAAAGCGCTCGACCGGCTCGACGCCCGGCAGGCTGTTCCAGAGGGCTACGAGGCGCTCGGCGGGCCAGCCGACGAGCAGCTCCGCCAGCGCCTTCTGGGTAGCGAAGGAATCGAATGGGGTGGTAGTTGCGGCGGCGGCTTCTTCTGCGGAGGCGAACGCCGTGATGTTGTTGTCGCTGTCAATCGTGAAGGTCGTCATAATCGTTCTCCTTGGTGCCACGCTCTGCGCGGTCATGACATGGATCACTCCGAAGCGATTGAAAAGCAAGGCAATTGTGCGGAGGATCGACGTTGGCGAAGGGCTGGCGATGGCCTTCAGGGCAAATGACCACAGGTGAACACAGTTGAGCGGCCACGGCTCAAAACTCAAGCGCAAGCTAGAGGAAGCCGTTGCCGCGATGCTCACGCAACGCAACGTCGAGGAGGCGGCCCACTCGGTCGGCATCTCTGTCGCCACGCTCATGCGCTGGCAGAAGCTGCCCGAGTTCGAGACAGCCTACCGGGGGGCCAAGCGCGCCGCATACGGGCAAGCCATCGCACGGCTCCAGCAGGGAACCTCGGCAGCAGCCACTACTCTGCTGAAGGTCTTGATCGATCCGAACACGCCAGCGTCCGTCCGAGTTCGGGCGGCGGAGGCCATCTTCAACCACTCGGCCAAGGCCATCGAGATCGAGGACATCGAGGCGCGCGTCACGGCACTGGAGGCAGCGGCGAGCGAACAGGCGCGGTAGTGAATTCAGCCATGTCGAATCTCCTCAGGCGAGTCCGAAAGCTCGAAGGCCGGTTGTCGGACCTCAGCGGCTTGGCACCCCATTCCGAGGCGTGGCTCGATTACTGGGGCCACAGGATAGGGCAGCTGCTCGATGGAGTCGGACAACGCGAGACAGGACGCATCCCTCTGGAAGCGATCGATGCCATAGTCGCTGCCGGCACGGCTGAAGTGGCGCGCGAGAGCCTGCACCCATGAAGCCGATCCTCAAGAGGCTTCAAAAGCTGGAGCGGAGACTCCCACCTCCGGCGCCAGCGCTCTCGGGCCCGCCAGTCCACGAGCTGATTGCCGGCAGGCTCGCACGGGTCGGGTTCGCTCGAGGTGAAAACGAGAGCCTGGCGGAGACGCTCGCGCGCTTCCTCGGGATCAATGTGAGGGAGCTTCGCAGACAGTTCCAACGTGTGGCGGCCGGCCAGCCCTGGGAGTTGCCTTCCGATATCGGGTGTTAACGCCGCGTCCGCGCCCACCTCGGCGGTGTTGCCATTTGCCATTGGTTGTGGTTGTGACTGGCCCCATAGACTGGCCGGCCCGGCAAGGTTATGGGGGCTCATTCCTACCGCCCGGCCGATTTCGGGCTCGTGGTCCGACGCCGGCGCCGGAGATCGCTTGACACGAAAATGGGCGACCGGATAGACTGTTGTCAGTTACTGATAGGAGTGAGATGAGCAAACCTACTTCTCTCGTCCAGGGAACCCTGGATCTCCTGATTCTGAGGATTCTCGCGCTCGAGCCCGCGCACGGCTGGGCAATCGCGCATCGCATCCGCCAGATGTCCAGCGACGTGCTGCAGGTTGGCCAGAGCGCTCTTTATCCAGCGCTGCACAAGCTCGAACAAAACGGCTGGATCAAGTCCGAATGGGCTGCCAGCGAGAACAACCGCCGCGCCAAATACTACGCCCTGACCAAAGCTGGACGAAAGGTGCTGGAACAGGAGAGCGCACAATGGCAGCGCCTCTCGTCCGCCATTTCGGCCATCGTCGGCACCGCATAGGAGACCATGCGCATTCGAGCGATTCTCCGTCTCCGGTATCAATCCCTGTTCCGGCGTGGGCGAGTGGAAGACGACCTTGACGAAGAGCTGCGCTATCACCTTGAGCGTGAAATCGACGAGAACGTAGCCTCGGGCATGAGCCGCGAAGAAGCCCGTTTCACGGCGCTGCGCTCGATGGGCGGTCTGGAACAACGAAAAGAGGAGTGCCGCGACATGCGCGGATTGAACCTGTTTGATCATCTCGCCGGGGACGTCCGGGTTGCCGTCCGCCAATTGCGCAGGAGCCCGGAATTTGCCGCGACTGCGATCCTCGTGTTGGCTCTCGGCCTGTGCTCGACCATCGCGATTTTCGCATTCGTCGATGCCGCCCTGATTAAGCCATTGCCCTACCGGAATCCCGAGCGACTGCTGGTGGTTTTCGAGAGAATCAATCCCTGGTGCCCGCGCTGCACTCTTTCGTGGCCGGACTACGTCGATTGGAGAAAAGAAAACTCCACCTTCTCCTCCCTGGACGTCTTTCAGGAGCGAGGCTACACGATGACGTCTTCGGCAGGTGCGGTGCCGGTCAGCGGAGTCCGCGTGAGCGATGGATTCTTCCGAACGCTTGGAGTCGCCCCGGCCCTCGGCCGCGATTTCTACTCCGGCGAAGATCGGCCGGGCGCTCAGCAAACGGTCATCCTGAGCTATTCCGCGTGGCAAACGCAATTCGGTGGAAGACCTGCGGTGGTGGGACAGACGGTGGTGCTCAACCGGATGCCGACCGTCATTGTGGGCGTGCTCCCGAAACAATTCCACTTCGCCCCGGCGGGCGCGGTGGACTTCTGGACCCCGTTCCGCGCGGAGAGCGAGTGCGACCTGCGGCGAAGCTGCCGCGGGCTGCACGGAGTAGGGCGCTTGAAGGACGGGGTCAGTGCAGAAGCCGCGCTGGCGAACCTCGTATCGATCGCAGATGCGCTGGAGAAGCTGCACCCGGATTCGAATCGAAACCAGGGCGCCAGCGTAGCCGCGCTCAGCGAAGTCATAGTTGGGGACATCCGGCCCGTTCTTGTGACGCTGATGGGCGGTGCAACCCTTCTGTTGCTCATCGCCGTCGTCAATGTCGCCGGCCTGCTTCTGGTGCGCTCGGAAAACCGCAGGCGCGAGTTGGCGGTGCGGATGGCGCTCGGCGCTTCCTCCGCCCGGCTGGTCAGCCAATTTGTCACCGAGGCGCTGGTGTTGGTTCTGGCGGGCGCAGCATTGGGAGTGACGACGTCCCGCTGGATCATGCTTGCGCTCGGAAGCCTGGTGTCCGAGGATATGCTCGGGCGCATGCCTTTCCTGGCGAGCATTGGTTGGGACTGGAGAATTGCCCTGTTTGCCTTGGCTGCCGGAACGCTTTCGGCAGCGATTTTCGCGATCACCCCCAGCCTTCATCTGCGGAGGCCTGAAATTCGGGTGGGACTGGGCGCCGGCTCGCGCGCGTCGGGCGGTGTCTGGCGACGGGCCGGCTCGAAGCTGGTTGCGGTTGAACTGGCGACCGCAGTTGTATTGCTTGTCGGAGCCGGCTTGCTGAGCAGGAGTCTGTATAACCTGCTGCATGTCGCGCTGGGACTGCGTCCGGATCGTCTGGTGACGGTCGCCGTCGCCGCGCCCAACGCGTCGTATGCGGAAGACGCCAAGTGCGTAGCCCTGGCGCGCAGGCTGCTGGACCGTGCCGCCACGCTCCCCGGCGTGCGCGCCGCAGGTTTGTCGGCGGATGGAGTGCCCCTGAGTCACAACGGCAACACCAACTGGATTCGTATCCTGGGCCGGCCGTGGAACGGCGAACACGTCGAGGTCCCGCAACGAGAGGTTTCTCCGGCCTACTTCAGCACGCTCGGCGCAAAGCTCGTAAGAGGGAGGTACTTTGGCGACGCCGAAGATTCCTCCCGGCCCCCTGTAGCCATCATTAATCAGGCGTTTGCGCGCAAATACTTCCCAAAGGAAGATCCGATCGGAAAGCGCGTCGGCCAGGCCACAGCCAAACCGGCGCCGGTGGAAATCATCGGGCTGGTTGAGAATGTGCGAGAAGGCCCTCTCACCGATGAAATTCCGCCGGTTCTCTATCGCCCTTACAACCAGGCTCCCGACACGTTTTTCTACCTGATTGCGCGAACCTCGCAGAAGGAGGGTTCGCTTCTGCCCGCCCTGAACAGAATCGTGCGCGAAATCGATCCGGAGATCGTGACGGTGTTCGGCATGACCATGACGGAGCGGATCGAGCGGTCGCCATCGGCATTTATGCGACGTTCGACGGCATGGCTGAGCGCGGGTTTTGCGGGCATGGCGTTCGTGCTGGCGCTGGTCGGTTTGTACGGCGTGATCGCCTACTCGGTGAGCCAGCGAACGCGGGAAATCGGCGTGCGCATGGCGCTCGGAGCGCAATCGCGCATGGTGCACCAAATGGTCCTCCGCGAGGCCGCGCGGGTCTCCGGGCTTGGTATTGCAGCAGGATTGTTGTGTGCGGCGCTGGCAGGGGGCTTCCTGCGCGGGCTCCTCTTCGACGTCAGCCCGTGGGACCCGGCCACGATGGCCGCGATTGCCGCTCTACTCGGAGTGGCATCGCTAATCGCAAGCTACATTCCCGCCCGCCGCGCCGCGTCCGTCAACCCTGTTGAAGCGCTGCGGGCGGAGTGATTGAGCCGCCGATTCGTCCGACTGCTGCGGCGGGGACACTCAACCGGCGGAACTTCTGTCCGAGCGGCCGGTCGACCCGTGCAGTTCACTACCGATATTGGCGGTTAACGCCGCGTCCGCCCACGCACTCTCGGGGTGTCCGTTGGTCGACGATTCGGCGGTCCCGTCGGTTGCTGATGATGCTACCCCACCCGTGCAGATAACAACTGCACATCTGAGAAAGCCTACAGAATGGGTGCCACCGGCGCGCGGTCCGAGTCTGTTCGCCTGGTGAGGTCAACGGCCCTTGGGGGCACGGCCCGCCCTCCACATAAGCCACGATCCCGACAAGACGAACATGGGCACGCCAATGAGCCACAGCCATGGTTTCCAAAATCCCAAGCCAATTCCAGCCAAGGCGATCACGTTTCCAATCCACCTCGCCTCGTCCGACATCTCCTTCGCAGCGAACAGCAGTCGTGCGCTGTAGGAACTTTCCCGCGCTATCGGATGGTCCTCCCCTAAGTTCCGTGACGCTGCTTCCTTCGCACGTCTGTTGAGCCGATCAGCGTCCCCGAGCTTGTGCTGCGATCGGAGCATGTTGGCTAGGTCGATCACGCTCGTGAGCGTGTCGGGATGTTCCGGCCCAAGCACCCGCTCACGAATTTCCAGCGCACGGCGGCAAGCCTGCTCTGCGCCCGCGAGATCCCTCTTGCGGGTGAGCACATGAGCAAGGAAGTTCATACTCGTGAGCGTGTCGGGATGCTCCGGTCCGAGGACGCGCCCACGAGCCTCCAGCACGCGGCGGCAAAGCTCCTCGGTGCCAGCATCGCCTTTCGACAAGAGCAGGACCGCCAGGTTGTGCAAGCTGGCTAACGTCTGTGGGTGCTCTGGCCCTAGCGCCCGCTGAGAAGCGTCGAGGGCGCGGCGGAAAAGCACGGCGGCGTCCTCGAAGTCACCCTTGAGCGGCGAGCACCACTCTGCTAGTCTCCGAAAGGTTGTGTTCCTGTTACGCTCGGCGGCTCGCAATTCAGCGTTACGCCAGAGTAGATCCGCCAGGTTGGTCATACTCGTGAGCGTGTCGGGATGCTCCGGCCCAAGCACTCGCTCACGAATTTCCAGCGCGCGGCGGAGAAGCGGCTCCGCTTCCCGGTAGTGACCTGCGTCCACGTGAAAGCCCGCAACGGCGTCGAGCAGACACGCCAGCCGTTCCGGAGTCGAATCCGGCTCGGCCGCGGACAGTGCCCGCCCGTAAGCCAGCGCCGAATGTTGGCCGGGCCAGGGATAGTCCAATGCCAGCCAGTAGCCGTTCAGCTCCCATTTCCAACGCCCGTGGGCGCGCAGGCGGAGAAAGG
This sequence comes from Bryobacterales bacterium, assembly GCA_963841635.1. Taxonomy (GTDB): domain Bacteria; phylum Acidobacteriota; class Terriglobia; order Bryobacterales; family Bryobacteraceae; genus DASWZN01. The sequence continues at coordinate 1,691,686 of CAWJDO010000002.1, read as the reverse complement.
TCGGCAGGTCGGCGAGGAGGGCCTCGAGGTGCTCCGATCGCTCCGTGTCTCGCAGGAGTACGGGCAACTCGTCGAGTTTGCGGTCGGTCGGTTTGAGGATCCCTGCAAAGTAGTCGGCGAGCTTGAGTCGGAACGCTCGGGCGGCGGAGTCCTCCGCCAGGAGATCGTTGAGGTGCTCCCATTGCGCCATGTCGCGCAGGAGAGCGGGCAGCTCGTCAAAGGCGCTGAAGATCGTGAGGTGGGCCAGCCGCGAGCGCAGCCACGTCTGGCCCGGTACCTCTAGGATGTGCCTCTCCGCGGCGTAAACGGCTCGAGATTTGCGGTCGGTCGGCTTGGGAATCCCTTCATAGTAGTCGGCGAGCTTGAGTCGGAACGCTCGGGCGGCGGAGTCCTCCTCGACGTGTCCCTTGAGGTGCTCCCATTGCCCAGTGTCGCGCAGGAGAGCGGGCAACTCGTCGAGTCCGTGGCGGCTCGGCTTGTCCAGCCCGGTAAAGAGGCTGGCGAGCTTGAGTCGGAACGCCCGGGCGGCCACGTCCTCCGTGAGCCAGCGCCGATGGACGGCGGCGCGGAGGTAGTCGTGGCCGAAGGTAAGGAGTCCCGCTCTCTGGGCTAGGGCGCTCTCAGCCGCGAGGTAGAGCGGTGTCCAGTAGCGCTGGGGGAGCCGCTCGTCGCCCCTCTGTCCAAGCAGGTCGAGCAGCTCCGGCTCGGAGAGCCCGAACCGGGCGCAGGCAATGAGACAGAGGCTGCGTCTAACGAGGTCGGGGTGCTCCTTGTCCTGCCCGAAGTCGTCGTCCCAGCGTGTGAGGATGCGATCAAAGAGCGCGGGCAGATCCGGTGCGGCCAGATACCCGGCGGCTGTGGCCTCTAGCTGCTCGTGTCTGCCAAACTGGCGCAACTCGTCGAGCACGGCGCGGAGATAGAGTGCGTTCGTGGCGGCGGGAGTGGACTCCAGCTTGGCGAGGATCTCCCTCGGGAGCTTCTTGCTGAATAGGTCGAAGTAGGCCTTGGCGGCGCGGGAGATGTCAGCGCGACTGAAGAGCGGGACGGCCAGCTCTGGCCAGTTGCGCCGATGCAGCGCGTCCAGGCATTCGCCCGGAAGCGACGAGACGAGCAGGCGTACGTTAAGCGGGACGGCGGCCGGCAGCCAGCCAAGCTGCCGGGCGGCGGCGTCGTCGCTGGACAGTTGGTTGAGGGCATCGATCACGATCACGACCCGGCGCTGACCACTGGCTTTGGTGAGCCAGTTCTGTAGTGCCGTGCGCAAGGCGCCCGGCTGCACCGGCAGGTCGTCGGCAATCGCGAACACACGCTTGATCTCGCCGAGGACGCGGCGGACAAGGCCCTCCCAGTCGGCGCTCTCCGGTGTGCTGCCGATGTAGTGTTCGATGACAAGGTCGCCGGGATGCGCTGCGCGCCACCGCGCCACCCACTCGGCGAGCAGGGCGGACTTTCCACAGCCGGACTCGCCGATAAGCACGAGCGGCTGGGCGCCAGCGGCGACCATGTGTTCATCCATCTGCCGTACCAAGTCTTCACGTCCTACAAAGGCGCTGCGGCGGCTGCGGGCATAGCCTTCGTGACGGGTGGCCTCCTGATCGAGCGGATCGCGTACATCTTCGGTGGGGTAGAGTTGATCGATGATCGCGGTGAAGTCGGCCAGTATCATCGCACCGAGGGCTTCGGGGTCTGCGTAGTCTTCCCGAGGTGCGTAGAGCAGATCGTTGCTAGTAGACGCTTCGCGGATTCTATCTTTCAGCTTCTTCAGCTTCTCTGCGCACTCCGTGCTCTCCGTGGTGAAATCGTGCCTTTCCTCCGGTGTCAGTCTTTCGACATAGGCTGGATCGCGAAAGTAGAACAGAGAGCGTTTGGCCATTCCCGGATTGAGCAGCACACCGTGGAGGATTTCCAGCTCGGTGACGGAGTGTTCGAGATGATCTTTCAGCCAGGGCTGGATTTCCAATAAATCCTGTGGGATCTCACTTTCCTCCGGCACCCAGCCGTAGCGCTCACCAAGCAGGCCGATGAAGTAGGGCCGGCAGCGCTGGATTTCCGCCAAGCAGAGCGGCAGTACCTTGCCCTCTGACGCCTCCTCGGTGGTGATTCCCCAGCGCAGGTCCACGTCGGTCCAGGTAACCGAGCGCTCCTCACAGAGCTTCCGCAACTGGGGGAAGATCTTCTTGACCAGTACATCGCGCTCGGCCTGCATATCCCGGAAGGTAGAGGAAACGAAGACACGGATAGTGCGGTTTTCCAGCCCTGCCAGTTGTTGGTGCGAAGCGACGGGCCCTTCAACTCCAGAGGCCTCTCCTCTATCCGGGATTTTCATTTCGGACCTCCGTATCCCGGCAGTATACACCCAGCCCCGTGTCTCATCGGCAGGCCTCGGTACTGATAGCCCCAGACTATGGGTGGTGCGAACTCTGAGCAACTTCGTCCGCAAATATTGGGTTCCACCGTGGCTCGGAAGGCCGAAACGTGGCACCACAAGTCGTGCCCGTGCGAACCCCGATGCAGTTCAGTTTCGAGCTCCACCGAGAGGCATCGCTACGGTCCTGGCTTTTCGAGCCCGGCGACGCAGGCTCGTAGCACAGTCCGGAAGCCGGACTTCGGTTTGGAATGGTACCGTGTCAGGCCCTTCCGTTGTGGAGCGCATTCCTTCCGCCAGGATTCCCGGGGCCGAAACCGCCTCACTTTGCAGCTGCGGCTCCGCGCTTTGGCTGCTGCTGGCTCGGGCCGGGGTGAAGAGGCAGACTGCCGTTTCCAATCATTGAAAGCAGCACGACTCCCAAACAGAGGCAGGCAAATTCCTTAGCCACCCGGACCGCCGATAGATCCCCAGACGCGCCACGCCCCACAAACTTGTCAAACACCGTGACGACGCATATCATCACGATGGCAACCATGGCCCAATAGGCAAAACCCAACCGGTCAGTCCTGCCGATAACCACGCGTGCACCCCACCATGCCGCAAAGATCACGAATACGTGGATAAGTCCGACTGCGAAGGCCAGGAGGTTTTTGCCGGCGCCGGATCGGCCTCCGCGGAAGAGTCTTGGCAGCGCTAGCGTAGTGCCCCATGCCGTCCAACCGGCCATCCACAAACCGCACCAAAACCATACGTTACGTCCAGCGTCTGACGCGGGCATAAAGATGCCGCCTCCTCTTGTCAGTTTTCCCAAAGTCAGATGTGCTTCTCACCTGAGCTGAGCATCTGAAAGGGACGATAGCACGCTTGGGTATGCGGCGCCCGCTCCCGGCCGGCTGCGCACATAACAACACCAATCTGCCGATTCCTGAGATTCCTTTGGCGCCCGCTGAAACGGCGGCTCTCAACGGCCCGCCTCGCGCGCGGTTGCACAGTCGGAGGGCCGGCCTGCCCACGGGAGTTGGCTTCCGATATCAGGTCATAACGCACTGGTCCGGTCGGACCGCTCTACCCTTCGCGACCAGGGAGGATTCATTGCTCAGGCCGGGCTCGGGACCGCCCACCGGGCCAAAGTCCGAGCGATGTTGCATCCAATTGGCGACCGACGTACATCAGCCATGTTCAGAAGATCGGCGTGTTACAGGGAGAATCAGCGGACTGATCTGCCGCACGGCAGGCGGTCTCCTGGGCAGGAGCGGGGTCTGGTAACCTCTGGTGATGCCTTCCTACTGCACAGAATGTGGAACGCCTCTTGGCACGATGAAATTCTGCGGCAACTGTGGGCTGGCTGCTTCCGAGATGCCCAAGGCTCTGGATCGCGCGCAAGCCGACGAGGATTCCGGCCTCGCAGGAGTGCGCCCACCCCTTGTCAACGCACCGTCAGCAACCAATCCGGTGGTCGTAATCGAACACACCGTACGCCCGGGCAACTGGCGCCACCGCGCCTGGACGGTGTATCTGAACGCGATGCCTGTCGGAGCCTTGCGCGAAGGAGCTCGCATCGCAATTCCAGTCGGAATCGGAGTTCATACCATCTTCATCTCTATTCCGCTCAGCTTGTCTGGCAAGGTGGGTCTGACTCCACTGCTGTGCAAATTAGCGCTGCCTGCCTCTCGCCCCTACTGCATCCATTGAGGATGACCTCGGCATTGGCCTCCTGACGGAAACCTGGTTGCCGTGACACTGGGATAAAGTGCTACCCGCTGGGGCGCCTCCTGCTATCCAAATTGCGATCGCTCATTCCTATATTTCTCCGCATGTTGTGTAGCAGCCGCCTTTTCTGCTGTCCCATTTACAGGGCCAGCGCCAGTTGCTCGGCTGGCACCAGAGGTGGTGGAGGCTGCCAGGGGTCGTTCAGCCAGGTCCACAGGTCGCGGTACACGAACAGTTGTTGCCGCAGCAGGGCAACCAGGTTGGACAGGCTCCAAGCGAACGTGCTCTTCAGTTGCAGGTACTTCAACACCAGCATGGCAATCAGCGCCGTCCAGATCTGAATCTGCACCGCGTTCTCGCTGGTGCCGACAAAGGTCTTGACCTTCAGACCCTGCTTCAGGGCCTTGAAGAAGAGTTCTATCTGCCAGCGCTCTTTGTAGATCCGGGCAATCGTCCGGGCCGCCAGGCGCAGGTTGTTGGTGACGAACACCAGGGTCTCCTGTTTCTCTTCCACCCAAACCTCGATGCGCCGCAGGCGGGCCTCGGGACCGACCTGTTCCTGGCTGGTCAGCAGGATCACTTCGTCGCGCAGGATGTCGGAACCCTCCGGCACCGGCCGCTCCTCCGCCACTCCGTACAAGGCGTTGTCCTTGAGCCGGGTGACGAAATCGACATGCGAGCGGGTCAGTTCCAGCCACCAGTCGTAGTCCGGGTAGCCGCGGTCGAATACCACGATGGTGCCGGGCGCGAAGTGGATCTTGCGGGCCTCGGTGACATCGGCCCGCCGGCCCTCGGTGATGACGGCATAGCAGGGCAGGCAGCCGTCGTGGTCCAGCACCAGGTGCAGCTTCAGCGCGCCCTTGGTCTTCTTATAGCGCGCCCAGTCGAAGCTCTCGGCGCACAGTTCCACCATGCTGGAGTCGAGGCTCAGGAGCTTGTGCTTGAAGCGGAACTTGCGCCGGGTGCGCAAGGCCGCCTCCGCTTGGCAGCGGGCCAACGTCTGATCGAAGATCGCCCGGTACAACTCCCAAGGCCGGTGGGCGTTGGCGTAGGAAAGCGTGGTGACCTTGGGGCAGTCGGCGATGCCGAGATGGCGCAACTTGCCCTCCAACGCGGCCAGCCCCCCACAGATCTCCCGCAGGCTCTGAGCGTAAGCGAGTTGGCAAAACAACATCGCCACGAACTGCTGCCAGCAGGTGAATCCGCGGGCATGGCGCTCGGCGTGGTGCTCACGCACCAGCGCCTGAAACTCCAGGCGCGGGAAGAACTGCAAAAGCTGGCTGAAAATGCTGCATACTCGATTCATGGCGGGGTGGCTCCTTGGTAGTTGAACTCAGTTTCTTGCGGAAACCTGAGCCACACTACCAGACTGGACGCCCCGCCGTCTCGCTACACCTCACGCCCGTGGCTCGAAGCTAATTTGCACGGGAGTGGTCTGACTCTGTCGGTAAAGGGCCCCGACGATTTCGGTATGTTGTTCCGCATCGGCCCAGCCGGCGCGACGTGGCCCGCTAACCGACACAGTATTTGTGTTACGGAAAAACGGCGTCTCGCGCCCGAAGAGACCGAAGGGATTACCGCCGCGACGCAGGGGTCTCTATTCCCCCCTGTGCAAGCCGCAGATTCAGTGCCTGTGGTATTGGCAGACGTATCCGGCACGTATCAGCCGCCAAAAGACTTTCAGTTCCGTGAGATATTCTGGGGGACGACGGCCGTTTTCCTTGCGTTCTATTGGCTCCTCCGATGGCTCCTCCCGTCGTTGTTGCCCGAGACCCTTCAAGGATTGGGTTATCGGAACGCACTGATCCCGTGCGGCGTTTGTGGGGCGGTCTGGACCGGCATCTGGTTCGTGAAGTGGAAGCTCTCAACGCGACAACCATGAGATCCGTCGAGAGACGCACACTCCTGACTGGTGGTGTCCGGTTCCCTCTTTCTTAGAGGCCGGCTGAGGGACCATCGCCGTCGCGGTGAGGACCACCGGGCCTTTCGCGTTGGGGCAGGTGACTTCCGATATGGCGCGATAACGCCGTGACGGCTTCATGATGGCGGCCGAGTTTTGGCGAGGGCGAACGAACACGGAGTTACGTTGGATGAGCACTGTCTTGGTGTCTTGGTGGATGCGACCCGCATGCCCTTGAGGTTGGGGGAGACGAATACGCCGATTGTTCTCCACACGTCAGGCAGGCTGGCGGAGCCCTACGGGAAGTTGATGTACTCTACCATCCCATGCTTCGTGGAGACGTCGGTGCGCTTGGCCGGATCCTTCTTGTAGTTGCCCGCCCACACATGACAGATAGGCTTTCGCCAAAACCGTGCCTTCGCCACAATCTCCGCCGTGCCGCCGCGCCCCTGCGAAGGCGAACCGTCCCACACCGCGATCATCACATCACTGTTCTCTGCGATGTAGAAGCCTGCCTTCTCGTAGGCCTCGTTGCGAGTTGCCGATGGAGACATCGTAATCACTTCGATGGCGCGTTGAGACAGCCAGTGGCGAAATTCCTGCCGCAGTTCGGCGCCATCGAAATCGACATGATGCAGGTCCGTCGGTCCGAAGTCGTTCTGGTAATCCTCGGCGGGAACGGGCAGGACGGCGATCAATCGCGTCGCCTCCCGCTCCAGTAGCTTCCGGGCGACCAGACGGTCGGCTCCTACTGCCAGCGGCGAGAACACCGTCAGATAGCGGTTGGGGAAAGCCTGCTCGATTCGCTCGATCGCTTCCTGGATGCCGCGTTCGAGCTCCGGCATCCTGGCCGGGTCAAGCCCAATGTGGCCGGTGATCCCCACCCGCAGCATCTCGCGGTGCCCCAACTGGGTCAGCCCGGTGAAGTCCGCGACGTCCACGTGCATGGCCATCAGATGCTCGGGCGGCAGGCTGGAAAGTTCGAACTTGCGCCGGCCCTTCAGTCCGCTCATGGTCACTATGGTCTCCATCGACCGTGCCCCATGATAGTACTTGGTGGTGCGCAAAAACGCGTCCAAGACGCCGTCGCCAATCTGGAATTCCTTGCCCTGCTTGAGCTGCGGAGCATGTCGCTCCAGGAAGGCATTGAACAGGAAGGCGCGCCGGATCGTGTAGAGCTCATCCTCCACGTTGTTGGGATCCCCATTGGGTCCCTTCACGTCGATGTAGGCGCGGAGCCGGCTGACGAAATCGGGCTTCTTCGCCGCCCGGTCGGCCTCGGTGGTAGTATGCCGGAACTGCTGGAACGAACGGCAGGTGCCGCCCGCAAACACATAGATGCCGCCACCAGTAGGATGCGTGCGTCCGCGGTCCGAAAACTGGCCGTCCTGGATCGGCGCCAGAAAGTACCGCAGCCATCCCAGCGGCTTGTTCTCACAGGGTGTGTCGAATTCGTCCCAGAACACCAGCGGCGTTTTGCCCTGAAGCTGCAAGTCGCGAATCTGGTGGAATGCGCCCGCCAACTCCTCCGGCGACTCGAATTGCGACAGGTTGAACGTCATCTGCGCATCCTTGTCGAGGCCAAAGTCCAGCGCGACCTGCTTGATCGCGAAAGACTTTCCCGCTCCGGGAGGGCCGAAGACGGCAACGGCCAGGGGAGTCTCCGGCCGCTTCAGTTGCAGATACTCCTGCATGGCGTTCTTGACGCTGCGCACGCCTTCGATCTCGTGCCGGTCCGCGCTCCGCCACTTGCCGATCGTTTCGATGGGAACATTGGGCAGCGCCGCCTGCGGGCCTTTGCGCGCAATGCTCCGGGCGCAATCGCAGACCCCCTCGCCCAACGTGGGGGCCGCGGACGCGCAGCCGCCGGCATTGAGCAGGGCTTGCTTCAAAATGGTCCAGGCTCCCGGAGCGTACCCTCCGGCGGAGTCCTCGAAAGTCCCGAGGTTCCACACGCGGGCAAACTCCTTCTTTCGATCGGGAGGCGGCGACTTGCGATTGGAGTACGCTTCCGCGAGACCCTCGAAGGGGAACTGGAGTTGGGCGCGTGGCGCTCGGCGAACCACAGCGTACCCGGCCAGGTGAAGATACCGCGCCAGCGCGATGCCGTCCAACGTGGCCTGCTTCCAGTCGACCTTCCCTGGCGACGCGGCCCAGGCCGCTCCCAGAGCCCCCAACACCGCAGTGTTGTAGCCCATCATGGTGCCGCCAAGCTGTCGCTCGAAATCGCCCTCTTGTCCGGCGCGGTCGAAGACCAGCGTGTTACCAACTCGGCCCACAAGCAGCGCGCCAGCGGTCCCGATGGTCACGATCACCTGATGGAACGTCAACTCGCCAGCATCCGCGAAAGGACAAGCCTTACTGTGGACCGCTGCCGCTACCTCCTCCAGCATCCGCTCCCAAGAAAGAGATTCGGCCACTTTGACGGCGCAGGCGCGTAGGTCGCTGACGGCCGTCAGCACCGTGGTCCGTTGGGCGAGACCAAGCTCCACGATCCTCTGTAGAACGGCCGAGCGCTTGGCATCCCCGTACAGAGCGATTTTGACCAAGATGTGCTGCGGCTTACGCTCGGAAGGACCGCGAAGGGCTTCAGGCCAGCCGTCGGGGTGACTTCGGAAGCCAAGCCCGCTGTCCTCGATGACCAGCAGGTCGGGGACACCTTCGGCGGCATGCCGATCGTAATCCCACTCACCCGCTTCGTAGCCAGTCCACGCGGCGATGCGGAAGCTGGATGGCTCGCCCTTTTTGCCTTGACGCTGCCAGACAGTCCAGGCGCGAGTGATCGCGCTCATGGGGCGCTCGAGCAGCGCCGCATCGAGCGTGACCCCGCGGACTTCCGCCGATTCGGAGGGAATCATGGCGGCGAGCAACGGAGTAATGAGGGCGGAGCCGCCGGGCTGAACGCTCAACCCAACCTCAGGCGCCGGCTGGTCGGGTACCCAGAAGAACGGCCCCAAACCCGGCTCGGTTTCGTTTCGGATGGTCAGCCAATCGACCGTCGGATCCCCGCAGACCTGAATGATGTGCTTCGGCATAGCGCTCCTGAACCCTTGCAGCGTCAGATAAGGATACTACATGGAGGGATCTGGGGACCCATTGCTACCCCTTTTTAGACGGGCTCAGAACAGATCCACTGCCGTGAATTGCGACGCGCGGGTGCCGAACGGCTGGCGCTTCTCGGGACAGTCGATGCGCCACAGTCGAATCCGCTCGGCGCGGCCGTTGTGCATCACGCGGATCGTGTCGCCGTCAGAGATAGCGACGACCTTGCCAGAGAACGACTCATCGGCGATCCCGGCTGGCGTCAAGGAGGTGGCGAGCATAAACGCCCAGAGTAGTCTCATCTGGCAGACTATCCTATAACACCGTATTCCTCTAATTCCGTGGCGTTCGATCCGGACCAACCAAACTAGCCGGTTTGGTTCATCCTGCTCCGACTCCCTGTCAACGCCCCATAGAGATGTCCACTGCGCCGGATCACCACTGCGCCGGATCCCTTGCAATCCGCTCGGCCATAGAGTAACATCTTGGCCTGGAGGTGGCGCCGTTGAGGATTGCTCTCTACTCGGGGTTAGTCGCAGTCTTGTTGTTGCTGGGCTATTTTGCCCTCCGCCACCTGCGCGCCTGGCAACGCAAGCGGTTGCAGGAAGCGCAAACGCTCAAGGCCCTTCTCGATATGTCCGCGAAGCTCCCAGAGACAAAGCGCAAGGAATTCGAAGAGGCCGTGCGTGGGTTGAGCCCGGCGGAACGCGCTCAGTTGCTCGGTGAACTCGGCCGGCGAGCTGTCGAGCAGGCGGAGCAACGTCGCCGGAGTTCTTACTCATATGGTGCTCGCAGCAGCGCCCCGGAAAGCCGACCTTCCGGCTCCAGGCTGGCGGGGCGACGCTGACCTGCGATGACGCTCATCGAATCGCTTCTGCAGCTGGATTCTCGAATCCAACCGAACTGCCCCGGCTCGCGCCAGGAGCTCCAAGAGGCGGTGCGCCGGTGGGCCGTCTCACAAGCCGAGGGGATGTGCGAGCGACTCGAATCCGAGGTATCCGCCTCCTCGCCTAACGCCAACCAGAAGCTGATTGCTTGCCTCGAAGAAGACCGGCGGAACGTCGCCGCGCTCACTGAGATTTTCGCGCCGCTCCGTCTCGGCTCCGTAGAAGCGATCAGGCCCGCTGTGGCTCTCTGGCCCCCAGAAGCTGAGAATGAGGTCGTTCTCCTCGGGAGAATGACACCTCTACAAAGGAAGACTCTTCTAGGGCTAGCCGTCGAATTTGATAACCGGTCGCTGTCCTCTAGCGCGCCGGAGAGTCGTTTATCAGGGGCCAGACTCTCGAGCAAGTAGAAGGTCCGCGCAGCCCCGGCCTCCTCTTGGTGCTACCGCGGACCGCGACTCGCGTTCTCCCGACACCGCGCAATTGCCCGGGTGGCTACGTGTTCAAGCGACACGGCCGCCGCGGACGCGATTGTCAGTCCTTGACGCCAAATGTCCAGCGCCTCCTCCTTTCTGCCTTCATGCCAAAGCGTCGCCCCCAGCCCCACGCGGGCCCGGACGCCCCAGGTGATGCTCTGGTTTTCGCCGCACACGGAGATGGCGTGCTCGTAGGCTTCTCGCGCCTCCGACAGACGCAGTCTAACGTGCAAGGCAGCAGCTCGACCCACGGCGTGCCCCGCCCACAGCCCAAGATGACGACCGAGAGGAAGGAGGACGCTCAGTTGTTCCAGCCAATCTTCGCCTCCATCGGCTTCTCCCTCGGCCAGCGCGCACCAGGCGAGGCTCAGCTTGGCTTCCATAATGCAGTACCGGTTTGCCAGTCGGACAGACTCGTCGAGCCCGCGTCGAAACGTGGCCGCCGAGTTCTCCAGTGTTCGGCTGGCTAGCGTGTCCCGGTCATATTCGATCCACCCTCGGGTGAGCAGTAACCGCGGCGTTTCCGCGGTCACATTGTGGATGGCGGTCAGTGCCATGGCCATCCGCAGCGCCGCCTCCGCCTCCTCATACTTCGCCAGGCCTCGCCTTGCCAACGCCTGAACGCGGAATGCTGCGACCAGGTGAGCCGCATCGTGGCCCGCCTTGGCGGATCGGATCCCATGTTCTGCGTACCGTTCTGCTTTCTTGAAGCGAAAATTCTCCTGCTCGACGACTGCAAGTCCCACTAGGTTCGCGGCTGCTTCATCGTGATACTGAGGCACGCCAATTCGGCACAGCCATAGTGCTCGCCGATAGCAGTTCGCCGCCTGTAGGTACTGTGAGCGGTAAAGATGAAGGGAGCCCCATTCGTGCAACGCAACCACCCGCGCTCGCCTTCCACGCCGCCAAGAAGTTCGTCGCAGCACCTGAGACAGCCTTTGCTCGGCCTCTTCGTATGCTCCGCGGCGGATGTGGATGCGAGCGATCTGCGTTGATAGCCCCACTTCAGTTCCGAAACGGGACCGATCCTTCTCCAGATGACAGACGATCCCCGAGAGACAATCCAGCCCGACGTCACCCTCGTCCCTGTCGATCCAGTTGGACAGCATTCCCAGGTCCTCACACTGAACTAACTTCAGAAGTTCCTCCCACCGTTCCGACTCCAAGAGATGGCTCGGCAGATGGTTCCTCGCGTACGAGCTCATCTTACAGGCGCCGTTCAGAAATTCGGCCCACCCTGCATTCGCCAGCGCCAGGTGTCCCGCCGGCGGGCTGATGTAGTAGTCGCCCGCCATGGTCGGGTCTGTCAGCCAGAGCCTCAGATAAGAGTGAAATAGCGTGTATGTCATTCCCTCTGCGCTACGATCGACTCGAAGATAGGGCGTCAGGGACCGAAGTCCTGCGTAGAGACTGGTCTCCGATAGGCCGCTGGCTGCGGTCAGGAGCTGCGCCGAAACAGGAGCACGTGCCACCACCAGAACATTGAGCAAGGGCACCAGGTGACTCTGATACTCCTCGATTGGGAACCTCCGCTGAAAAGACAACGCGAACGCTGTCGTGAGACCTGGCGCAAATCGGTCGAGCTCGTGCGGCGCCAGTGACCTCTCTGTCAGGGCGTCGAGGGTGTGCTTCAGAATGAGGAAGTTGCCGTCGGCGACTGTGGCCAGGCGATCCTCGAGAAGCTCGCCCGACGGAATCTCTTTGAGCCTCTGTTTCAGATACTGTCGTGCATCCAGAAGGTTCTGCGCCGCTCGCTTGTCGAGAGAGAGCACCTCGAAGTCTCCGAGTTTCCGCATCACGTCAGGCAGAGGTTGGCTCGTGGTTACGAAACGGAGCCATCGGGGAAGATCGCGTATTTGTTCCGCGAGTACATCGACAATGGACTCGCCGATCGTCCGCCCTCCTCGCACTATCACCGACTCGTCGAGAGCATCGACAATTATGAGTTGTGGCTGACGCGGGGGCGCCATTCTCACCGTCGTCTCAACAATCAACTCCCGGAAGGCGTCGGCCGCCCTGTCGTGTCGCAGGTGCGGATAACGCATGTCTACGGCCGCCCGGAAGCCATCCAGGCCTTCGTGAAGCATACCAACCAGGGTCGAGACGAAATACCAAGCGCTCATCGAATGGGTGTTGGCGTTGCTGCAGAAATACGCCGCAACCACATCCTCACGACTGTTGGCCAGCCATGCTGCAATCGAGCTCTTTCCTGATCCGGGAGGTCCAATAATTGCCAGACCCTGCTTCGGAGACCGGTCCAGCCACAGGTCAACGTCCTTCATCAGCCACTCCCGACCCACGAACCCCATCGCTCTTCTGGCGATTTCCGGACTGAAGTCAAGCGGCCTGACTTCCTCCACGATCTCCAGGACAGGCCGCTGTACTCTCGATTCATTTCCACCAAGATAGAGGACCAGGGCTTGTAGTCCGTCGTCGTAACTCTTGGTGAAGTCAATCCACTCGCGGCGCCGCAGCAGCAAGGCCGGTTTGAGACCTGGATCGTCCACAATTCGAAGGGTGATCAGATCCTTGCCGGCCTCGAAGGCGCACGCCACTTCATCCCGACAAACGCTGAATTCCACGACGGACTGTGGCGTCAACACCGCCGCGAGGACATCAGATGCTCGAATAGCTTGCTCGATCTCCGTATCCCACGATCGACCCGCGCGAATGTCCTGTTGGTCGACCCAGATGTACCACTGCCCCCTTGCCCGCAGATCCGCCGCGAGTCGCTTGGCGAACTCGTTGCCGTCCCTGCGCGCGTAGCTGAGAAACACCCGACCGAATGGCACAGCGTCTCGAATTGTACTATGCCAACTCTTTATGTGCTCAAGAGGCAGTCGCGCCGGGCCGGAGGTTCATGGGCTCCCGTTTTTGTGCAAGTGGACGCGAGTGGTCTGATTCGGTGCCGAACTCGCCGAACTCGTCGTGCAGCGTGCCTGAGCCGCAGCAGACCGGACAGTAGCCGGCCCTGCCGCATAAGGGGCAGGGAATCGGCGTGGCGTACTCGCCGTCCACATGGCTGCGGATGCGACCTTCGCCCTGGTCGACGACTTCAGCGGGCGTTGCCGGCACGGGTAACGGCGTCAGCCGGCCTGTGCCAAGATGCAAATGGGGGCGCAGCCGGCGATCCGAACGCGGGTAGCTACCGATATTGACTAATAAGGCTCCCAAGTTGCGGTCAACCGGGCGCGATAGCATTGGCGATTCTCAGGCAGTCCTCTGGGCGTGACGCTCGCGACTTTCGGCTCGCGCAACCCCGGCCGTCACTCCTCCCAGGCGAAGACGCGCAGATGGCCGCTTTTGTCTGCGGCCGCGATGTGCCCGCCGGCCCAAGCGCAGGACATGATCTCGTCCGCACAGGTGAAAACCGCTAGGCACACCCCAGACTCGGTATCCGAGATACGCAGAGTCTTGTCCCGAGATCCTGAGGCCGCGCGCTTGCCGTCGGCCGACATCGCCACAGCGGTCACCGAGTCCGTGTGCCCTTCCATGCGAAGGGGTGGCTGGTTCCCCTCCAGATCCCAGACCAGCAGGGTATAGACGTATGTCGTGCCTGAGACGGCGCGCCTGCCATCGGCCGACAGCGCCACGGCACTGACCTGACCAGTGAGCACGGCACTGCCCGGATACTCACGGCCTATCAGAACGCGGGGCGGCTGGTTGCCCTCCAGATCCCAGACGCGCAGGGTGCCGTCGTGAGAAGCGGAAACGGCGCGCCTGCCATCGCGTGACAGCGCCACAGCGCTAACCGGTTTCTTGTGGCCTTCCAAGGGACGGGACGGCTGGTTGCCCTCCAGGTCCCAGACCCGCAGGGTACAGTCCTCCGAGCCGGAGACGGCGCGCCTGGCGTCGCCCGACAGCGCCACAGCATTGACCGCGTTCGTGTGACCTTCGAGGACACGGGGCGGCTGGTTGCCCCCCAGATCCCACACCCGCAGGGTCCGGTCCTGCGAGCCGGAGACGGCGAGCTTGCCATCGGCCGACAGCGCAACGGCACGAACCAATCCCGTGTGGCCCTCCAGGAGACGGGGCGGCTTGTTGTCCTCCATCTTCCAGATCCGCAGGGCACAGTCGTTCGAGCCGGAGGCGGCGAGTCTGGCATCACCCGATAGCGCCACGCTCCAAACCGGACCTGCCTGCCCTTTCAGGACGCGCGACGGATGGTTGGCCTCCAGATCCCACACGCGCAGGGTCTGGTCGCTCGAGCCGGAGACGGCGCGCCCGCCATCGGACGACAGCGCCACCGCCTCGACCGAAGCCGTGTGGCCTTCGAGAATACGACCTTGACCCGCGCTTATCGGACTGATCACTCGTCTCCGAAGCCAGCCCCAAAACCAGCTCCGATTGCGGTTCGCCCTTTCCGCGAAAGAAGGAAAGAGATGCGACAACAGCCAGAACAACGCCACGGAGACGCGGGGCGGCTGGCCCTCCACATCCCAGACTCGCACGGTGTTGTCACCGCCGGAGACGGCGAGCTTGCCATCCGCGGACAGCGCCACGGCATGTACTGTAGACGTGTGGCCTCTAAGGCGGCGGCACCGCCGGCTGCCCTCCAGATCCCAAACCCGCACGATGTGATCCCAGGAGCCTGAGGCGGCGCGCTTGCCATCACCCGACAGCGCCACGGCAAAGACCGGCCCTGAGTGTCCTGCGAGGACGCGGGGCCGCCGCTTGCCCTCCAGGTCCCAAACCCGTACGGTACAGTCGTCCGAGCCGGAGACGGCGAGATTGCCATTGCTCGACAGCGCCACGGCAGTGACCCTATCCGTGTGGCCTTCGAGGACGCAAGTCGGCCAGTTGCTGCCTGACAGGTTCCAGACCAACACGACCTTGTCATCCGATCCGGAAGCGGCGCACCCGCCATCGGCCGAGAGCGCCACGGCCCTGACCGCCCCTTTCTGGCCTTTCAGGAGACGGGGCGGTCGGCTGCCCTCCAGATCCCAAACCCGCACGGTTTCATCCCAAGAGCCGGAGACTGCGCGCCTGCCATCGGACGACAGCGCCGCGGCCTTCACCCGATCCATGTGGCCTTCCAGGACGCGGGGCGGCTGGTTGCCCTCTAGGTCCCAGACGCGCACGGTCTTGTCGTCCGAGCCTGAGACGGCACGCTTGCCATCGGCCGACAGCGCCACAGCCTCCACCACATGCGTGTGGCCTTTCAGGATCCGCAGCACCGCACCACCAGCCGCCTCGAGCGCGGGCCTCAAGGGGCGCAGTCGCGGACGCGGAGTGCTCGCATCGAAATCGTTCAGGAAGACAGCGATTTCCGGTTTGGATTGATGGGCGATCAGGCGCCCCCTCATCTGGGAGGCGAACTGGCCTGGATCCTTTGCCACCACGTGCAGGGTGAGTTGCAGCGTGCCTTCGATCAATCGCAGCGCGTCGCGCTTTGGCAGCTCGATCTCCGCCGCATCCTCAAGGAGCCCCTTGCAATCATCGTCCAGATCTAGGACCATGCCGGCCGCCACTTTGGCGAACAGAAACCGGCAATCGAACAGCGTCGCTTCAGCCGCCGTCCATTGCCTCCCTCGGCGCTGCTGGAAGACCAACTCGGCGGCTCTCCTTGCGTCGGGGACCTGCCGTCCTTCATCCAACCAGACGGGACTGGCGGAGAAGTGCCGGGCCAGGTCGGCGTGTCGAGTTTGTGTCTCAGCCCCAGCAAGGAACCTCATCGCGACCCGTTCCGCCAATTGCCGATGGAAGAAAGAAATCACGATGCCGCCGGGCGCGGCACGTTCCACGAGGTACGGTTCCAGATCCAGCGAAAGCCGCGACCACACCACGACAGGCAGGCGGCGCTCGCTGACCGCGTGGCGCTTGCGCTGGTCGAAGTCACTCCAGACGGCGTCGTCTGCAGTGAGCACATCCAGGGCTTCCCCTTCCGTCAGCCCGTAACGCGCCGCCGCCAGATAGCCCAAGCTGCGCTCCACCAGCGTCGGCCCGTGATTTGCATTGCTCGCCAGGCGGTCCAAGAGCGTATCGATAACGCCCGCGACGCCTTCGCCCAGTTCGCACGCACCCTGGGGCATATACGACTTCCAGAGAACGCCCTCTTGCGCCGCCAGCTTCAGATACAGTGGCAAGCAACAGCGTTCAAAGTGCGCCAGCACCGTCTCGTGCTGCCAAGGCTGGAGCGTCCGCCGCACTTCCCGAAGCAACTCCGAAAGCGCCTGCCTGCCTTCTGCCTGCGCCATAGGTTCGAGCCGGAGCGGAATACCATCCGGCAACGGTTCACCCGCGCCCGTCGTCGAGACGATAATCTTGACGTTCGGCGGCAACTCCCGCTGGAGCCAGGCCACGCTCCGCGCCGGGTCGTTTGCCGCCAGTTGATCGAGAGCATCGATGAAGAGAATCAGCGGGTGCTTCGCAGCCGCAGTCGCCAGCCGATCTTTGAATGCATCTACGAGTTGTGCGTAATCGACCGGTGTCTCGCCCGGAGCAATCTGCTGGCACAGACCGGCGAGTAGCGCCTGGCCGCTTGCCGATTCGGGAGACGCGCCGATGAAGCGCCGGATCACCCGGCCGGGACCTCCGTATTGCTTCGAGGCCTTCGCCATCACGGCGGACTTGCCCGAGCCCGACTCGCCCTGCAGGACCAGCGGCCGTCGCTCCGGCCCGCCGACGTAATCCGCGATTGCATTCAGCGCCAGCTGGCGCCCGGTGAAGATGCGGCAGCGGTCCTCAGCAAACCGGTCGTGCGCTTCCACCTCCAGATCCAGCACCGGCCGATCTTTGAAACGCTTTGCCTCTGCCTCGATCACCCCTCGGAGCCGGGTGAAGACGGCGTCGCACAGTGCGGCGGTGTCGCCGGGAGCGAACTCCGCGATATTGCCATCCCGGCGGCGGCTGCCGGGCAGGAGGTCATACAGATCTAGTTTTAAAGCCGACAGCCGCGGATCGGTCCTGCCGGCTGACCGCCGGAAGAACCCGAAGACGTGTTCCCGGTCCGCTTCGGTCTCGCCCAGACCCGCCAGGATCTCCTGATGCGTCGCCGAGGCTTCGTACTTGATGAGATCTGTTTCCGGCAATCCGGCCGCGCGGGCGGCCTTCGCCAGGGTCTGATGCAGCATCTGCTCCACTGGATTCCAGGCGGCCGGGGTGGCGAACTCACCCGTCCGAGACTGCAAACAGTACTCTGGCGGTACGGCATTCTCGTCCAGCCGGTACCACCGCTCAGCCAGGACTCGAGTGTCGGCCTCCTGGATGTGCGGCAACAGCGCGTCGAATTCCGTGGCAGCAATTCTGGCGGGCAGCGGCTGCCAGCCGTAGCGGTCGCCGAGCAACACGATGAAGTTCGGCTTAACGCCGGTAGCTTGGCAGCGCCGGATCTCGCGCAGGCAGATCTCCAAGGTTTGCTGGTCAAGCGCTGCCTCGTCGCGGACGCCCCAGCGAAGATCGATCGCCTGGAATCGGGCGCCGTGCTGCTCGCACAGTTCTCGCAGCTTCGGGAACACCTCCCGCTGCAGCGCGTTGCGCTCCTCCTTCAGGTCCTCAAAGGTCGAGCTTACGAAGACGCGGAAGGTGCGGGTCGTTATGGGCATCGGGGTGGTCCGGAAGAGCGATGATAGCGTCTTTTTCTGGAGGGAGGTCGGGCGCCTAGCGAGTACCCCGAATCGCAGACGCCTTCTGGCGCCGTCGGGATAGCTTCCGATATGGCTCCATAACGCCGGCACGCCAGTCCGCCATCCTTCCGCTCGCCGCGCGGATTGCGCGACCGCTGGGCCTGTTCACGCCTGCGCCCTCGGACGTCAATGAAGCGCGCGGCCGAAGAAGGCCCCCGATCGAGACCCCTGGGTCCTCCCTCCCGCCGGCCGTTCACACAGCGCCTACTCGAATTGTGGCCAATCGGGCTAAAAGGTGTCATACTCCGTCCTTGCGGGCTGCCTCCTAAAATGGAGGAAACTGCATGGTCTTTCGTTCTCGCCCGGACCTGGTTTCGGGCCCGCAGTAAACGTGCGGGAGGTGCCTCGTGGATAGGCTTATATTTACCCTGATCGGGATTCTGGGCGGCGTGGCGGCCAAGGGGGCACTGGAGGCCTGGTTGCGAATCAGAGCAGCCCGCTCCAGGAAGCGCGACCTTCTATCGACGGCCCGCAAACTCGGGCCCACGCCGTTCGTCGCGCCGCGCTGCACGTGGCAGCATGACGGCACGACGGAAGTTATAGAGTCCGAAGCCGACCTTCATCGAATTCTGGGCGATTTCACCCGGTCAAGCGCGCACTTCATGATGCTGAGCGGCGCATATGGCATGGGGAAAACGATCCTCGCCCGGTATCTGACGAGCCAGATAGCGGAAAGTCCAGCAGGCTTCGGCGGTCACCTTCCAATTCTGATCAACAGTCGTTACTTAACCACGGATGCAATTGCGTTTGAAGTCACGCGCCACGTAAACTCAGCGACTGGAAGTCAGCTTGCCGAAGGTTCGCTGGCAGCGCTAATGAACACGGAGAGGTGGTTGCTCGTCTTCGATGCCCTAGATCAGCTCCCGTACAAGGCTGGCGAGCGCAATCGTCTTGACGCGATAGTCGATTTCGTCCAGCAGCTGCTGGACTCAGGCTCGTTCGAAGGGAAGCTGGTACTCGTCGCCAGGGACGAATTCCTCAGTCTCACTGCCGGTCTCGACGCGCTAATAAAGGACGGCAGATTTCCTCATCTTCGAGTCGAAGGCTTCGTGCCGAAGCAGAAGGTACAGCAGTTCATAGGTCTTATGGAGCCAGGGAAAGACTCCCTGCACTGGGCCAAGCTTGGACAGCTGCTGGACAGAGATGAAAAGATGGTCGAGGTATTTTCCCGCCCCATCACCCTGGCAAGGTACATGGCGATACCGGAGAGCAGACTTGCATCCGTGGCGTGCACCGGCACCACAATTGCCGAGGTGTTTCGGCTGAGCGTGGCTGGCATCCCAGATGAACAGGAACGTCAGCTTGAGGATCTCGCGTATCAGATGTTCGTAGGCGGCCACTATTATTTGAACCTGGGCCGAATTGGGGCCGCGAGCGCCTTGACAGCGCTCGATGCGGCGAGAAGGCTCGCCGGCTCCACCGACTTGATAGAGATCGATCAAACTCTATGTCAGTTCAGACACGCCGCTTATCGTGACTTCTTTGTCGCGATGAAGTACTTGCGATCGATCCGCACGGGACAACCACAGCACCTCGGCATTCGGCAGAACAACTACTTGGTCTCCGAGTTTGTCGCCGGCCTGCTAGATGAGCAGTCGATAATCGAGCTTCTCAGTCAGTGTCAGGAGAGTGGCAGCACGGAATTCAAGATCAACGTGCTCGACGTATTGGCCGAACTTGAGAATGCGAGGCTTCGTGCGCTCGCTAAGGAATACCTTGAAAGCCAGATTGCTGGCGCGGATGCCGGCGACATGAATGAGTACAAGGTCGGCCTGTATACTAGCGCGGGCGTCCTGGGGTTCCCCGATGCGGTCGATGCGCTGATTGCTCACGTCAAGAGTGTCGGGATCAAAGCGTTTTTTGAGTATTTCTTCCCCACAAAGAACAACTTCGAGTACTACGAGTACTCGTCGCAACGATGCGAGAGCGAATGGGTCAATGTGGCCGCGCAACGCAAGTATGGCGAACAACGGCGACTAGCCGTGTTCCTCCTAGGAGAGATGTGTTCAGTTGCTGCGCTACCCACCCTGCGACGGATAGCAGACGATTCGACGGAGACGCTGCGCCTTCGGACGACAGCTGCTGCGGCGGTACGCAGTGTCGTAGGTGAGGGCCCTGCGGCGCCTGAACAGGTAGCCGATACCAGAGGCTGACTACTTTACGGTTCCAACCGGGACGAGTTCACCGCCCCCTTTCGTACCGCACGGGCGGCGTCTGAGAGGGCGGTGCTGGTGCCGCCCAGCAAGCTACCGATATCTCCAGATAACGCCGCGCCTGCACTGCGAAAGGCGGCCGCTTTCGATCGCGCTCCGCCTGGCGCTCGGGCGACATGTCCCGCCAATCTCCACAACGCCGTCTGGAGGGAGTGCGCGTGAGTGCTGGTGTTAAAGGATACTAGCAGGACTTGAGACGACCCCTTCTCGCCGGAGCGTACGCCGGCTGCGAGGCAACAGCACCACGGCTTCGTTCAGCGCATGTTGAGACACAACAGGTCAGCGGGCCCACGGAACCGTAGACCATGGCCGTTCGCGTACGCAACCGCGGTGGCATATGAGTGGGCGATGAGGCAACGGACGTTTCGACCGGCGGTTCGCGCATTGCACACTGCTTCGTTCCATCGCGTGTCGTCCACCATGGGACCTTCGACGGTGAAGGTGCGATGATCCTCGTCCACAATGACGAGAAGAAAAGATGGGCCGCGCCGACGCTTCATTTCATAACTTTATCATCTACTTCACGTGCTGCCGCTTCGGGCGCCAAGATTCTTAGCCCGGTACGGACGTACCAAAGGAAACGGCTCGCTGCCTAGTGCTGGGAGTACTCCTCACGTCCTCATTGGGCAAAAGAGCACGCAATTTAGCAGAGATCGCTGGCAAAAGTCTGGGAAAATAGAATCCACAGCCAAGGTGTTCGAGATCGTACGGCGACATTGGCCATGATTAAGGCAAATGAACCCGGGGCCGCGGCCAGCGACCTGTGCCGAGAGACGCTGTCAACCATTGACAGCGTGTTTGGGCGTCTCGTCTATCTCTCCTCCCTCAGCAACCCCTACTCAGGCCACTATGAGCATTTGGGCCTCAGTCAGATTCATGGATCAAAGATGGTCGATCGTGCGCTGAGGGAGGCGCATCGAAGGACCTTCCAAGCGTGGTTGTGCTTCACCTTACGGGAGCAGTGGTTGGACCTCGATAATTACCTTGGCTCGCTCACTGTAGACAGGCGGCTTGTTCTTCGTGCGTGGGAGTGCCGGGCCACCTACCACAGTCTGATCCCGCCGGACGCAGGGGATGGTGAGCGCCAGTTGTACCTCTGCGACTTTGAGATGATCCTGGCGGTGATGAGAGCCGCGTGTGAGGTCGCTGGTTCTCAAACAGTGTTCCGGCCGACCGTATCCTGCTTCCCTTGAAGTCGGCACGGCGAACCCGAATTGGACGCCGCTTACTTCGCCGGGCCTTCGATCTCCTTGCCGAACGACTGCAGAGCGAGGTAGGTCGGGCCGAAGCGATTGGCGTGGTCGAGCTGCTTGTCGAACTCGGCGAAGTGGCTTTCTTCGTCGTCGACGAGCGCCTCGAAGACTCCCTTGGTGGCTGCGTCGGCGTTGGCGCCGCACTCCTGAGCCGCCTGGTTGTAGTCGTTGACGCTCCCCTGCTCCATTCCGCAGGCTTTGGCAAGCATCCCGGCTGGATCGGCGATGAGCTCCACGGGGCCGCTGACCGCCATGTTCACGTCGCCCTTCAGGAACAGAATCCTTTCGGCGAGCTTTTCGACGTGGCCCATCTCCGTGATGGCAGTCCTCTTGAATAGCGAGGAGAGCGGTCCGAAGCCCAGATCGTCGAGATGGAAATGGAAGTACATGTACTGATGGACGGCAGACAGCTCGTCTCCGACCGCCTTGTTCAACAGCTCGATGCTGCGCTCGCGATTCATTGCGTCCTCCCTCCGGCAAACCGGGTAACCGGATCTTCAACAATCAATGTACCACCGGCTCCGCCCGCAGCAAGTCAGGTAGTCCATCCGCTTCGGCATTTTGCCTCGCTGTCCTCGCCACCCCGAGGTAAAGTCCATGTGGCTACCGATATGGCCCAATAAGAGGACTGAAATGAACGAGTTAACGTTGGCGAACCGTGCTTCAGATTGGCTCCGGCTGAAGGCTTTGGTTCTGGATAGCGTCTCTTCTCCGATTACCCGGCGCGTCTACAATCTCGGCCTGGACGAGTTCATCGCCTGGTACGGCAAGGCACCGCGGCCTGGCTTTACGAAGGCCACCGTTAATGCGTGGCGAACGGAGCTCGAGGCCCGCGGTCTCGGGTCGGTCTCCATCAACGTCCGGATCACCGCCGTGCGGAAGCTGGCCGTCGAGGCGTCCGACAACGGCCTGCTGGCGCCGGAACTGGCTGCCGGCATCACACGCGTCAAGGGCGCCAAGTCGACCGGCGTGCGGGTTGGCAACTGGTTGTCCGTCCAGCAGGCCCAGAAGCTCCTGAACGCGCCTGACGTGACCACCAAGAAAGGATTGCGGGACCGGGCCATGCTCGCGGTTCTTCTCGGCTGCGGACTGCGGCGGTCCGAGGTAGCGGCACTCACGCTCCAGCACATCCAGCAGCGGGACAACCGCTGGTGCATCGTGGACCTCGTTGGCAAGCACGGGCGGGTGCGCACGATCCCGGTGCCAACCTGGGTAAAGGTCGCCATCGACGCCTGGACCGCGGCGGCCGGCTTGACCGAAGGCCACGTACTCCGCCCGGTAACTCGCGGGGACCAAGTCCAAGGGGAGCGCATGACGGAGAAGGTCGTCTGGCAACTGCTCCAACCGTACGCGGTTGCTGCGGGCGTCCCTGGAATCGCCCCCCACGACCTGCGTCGCAGCTGCGCGAAGATGTGTCGAGCCGCCGGCGGGGAGCTGGAGCAGATCCAACTGCTCCTGGGACACGCGTCGGTTCAAACGACGGAGCGGTACCTGGGGACCAAACAGGATTTGGTCCACGCTCCGAACGATGGGATTAAGCTGAGGGTCGCGGTATAACCCTCGGGCCGGGTCGGATCGCCGTTACTGCCCGCCAGAGCGCGCTTAACGCGGGCCACCGCCGTGCCGCACGCCCGCAGGTGAAGGATTCGTCCCGGCTCATGCCGGAATTGGCCACCCTTTCGCGCCCGGAAGCCCCGTGTTGCGCCGTCTGGCTCCCGGCTGGCTGTATGGGCCACCGCCATCTTCCCGCGCACCCTGCCGCATGACCACCGACCACCGCTTTTCCCGTGTGACAGCAGCGAAATGGTGCAATCGTGCAACGCGCCGCCGCCGCGCGCCGGGGAGTACCTGTGGATTGTTTGGCGGCGCGGGTGGCGAGTTAGAACATTGCATTTTGCGCTTTGGGTGGCCGGTCTGAAGTGGCCATCCTGGAGGCCCTCACGTTGTACCACGCCGCTTCAACGCGGTTTCGAAGCGACGAACAAAGCTCGCGAGCGACAGACCGAGTACGCCACAGATTTGCCGCAACTCGAGCAGATCGAGGCGGCGGGCCCCAGATTCGTAGTAGCTGACGAAAGCCTGCGGCTTCCCAAGTTCGCGCGCCATATCCACCTGGCGCAACCCAGCCTCCCTCCGCAATTCCTGAAGAAGAGCCAGGAGCGTTTCTTGCTGTTTTCGATTCGCCGCGAGTCGCGGGCCACTCTTCTCCATTCAAAGGGCAGCATACGAGCCGCTTGACGCATATATAATCTTCATATATCCTTTTGGCGGCGTTCACTTCGTGATCAACAGCAGGGGGAGTCTCCAAATGCAGGCAGATGCGCTCGCTGGCGCGCTCGATGTGGTCCGCAAACGAGTCTTGCAGTTGCGGGAGCGCAAGGAGATCATCGGGGAGGAAAATACCAAAGCCACCCTGATCGAGCCGGTGTTTAGCGCCCTGGGCTGGAACTTGCTGGACATGGACGAGGTCCGACGGGAATACCGGCGGAAGCCTCAAGACAACCCCGTCGATTACGCCCTGCTTCTGAATCGGACCGAGTGCCTCTTCGTGGAAGCAAAATCCCTGGAGAAGGACCTCCGGGACCACAAATGGTTGTTGCAGAACCTCACGTATGCGACCGGGGCCGGGGTCCAGTGGTGCGTGCTGACCAACGGCGATGAATACCGTATCTATAATGCTCACGCACCGGTCGCCGCCGAGGAGAGGCTGTTCCGGAGCGTGCGGATCTCGGAAACCGAATCGAAGTTCTTGGCCGACACTCTTCTCCTGCTGTCCAAGGACCTGATGCGGGGCAGCAGGCTCGACGAACTGTGGAAGGCGCATTTCGTGGACAGGAACGTGCGTGCGACCCTCGATAGTCTTATTGCGCAGCAGGATGCCGGGCTGGTACGTCTGATCCAGAAGAGAGCCGCCGCACTCACGCACGCGGATATTCATGCCTCGCTAAAACGGGCGAAAGTGAGTGTCGATTTCCCGGCTCCGTCGGCCTCGCCCGTTCTGGTAGTTCCCGGTCCGGTGGCTGGCAAGCAGGAAGATGCCACGTCGCGGCACGAGGCGGGGAAGAAGGCGTGGGCGACGATGAGGCTGATGGCCGATGCCACGCTGGACAACCTGATCGCCGCAGGTCTGGTAAAACCTCCGTTCGAAGTGGAACGGGACTACAAAGGTGTTCACGTAACCGCAGTCATTGAGCAACACGGGAAAGTCGTGTTCGCCGGCGAGGCTTACGATTCGCTATCGACCGCCGGCGGGATGGCGCGCAAACAGGTTGTTGGCGCGCCGCTAGATCGCCCGTATCCCCAGACGAATGGGTGGCAGTTTTGGCAGTATCGCGACGAGCACGGCGAGTTGCACGCGGTCGAGCAGCTTCGGAAGCGATATCTTGAGCGTGGCCGGGAAGCGGATGTGTGACCGGCGCCGGGCGGAACGGTCACGCCTCCGTCCAGACGACCGAGCGGTACCTCGGGACCAAGCAGGATCTGGTTCACGCACCGAACGATGGCATCAAGCTGCGCGTGGCGGTTTAGGGACACCCCAGCCCGCCTTCGCCGCGACCTACCTCCCGTCCTTCCGCTCCCCAAAGTGGTCATCGATGTATGCGACGGCATCGTGCGGTGCAAGTTCGCTCGACGAGGGGCCGAGTCGGATGTAGAAGTGTTCGGAGCGGTCTTTGTCTGACTTCAGCCAGAGCCCTTTCGTCTTGCTTTGCTGGCACGTGACGTGGCAGATGGTTTTCCCCTCAATCGTTACCATCGCGAACGTCACCACGTCCGCAGCAGAGGGGAAGATCCGCTCACGAAGCAGGTTGCCCAAGTGCAACTGGAACTTGTCCTCGTTGGGGAACCCGTCGTGCTCGATCCCGAGGATGGTTTTGTCGTCCGCGACGCCAATGAGCAGTTCGCCGCCTTTGGTATTGCAGAACGCCACGATCGTCTTGAGGACACCATACTCGATGTCCGGATCTTTCTTCTGTTCGCGGAGGTTCCACCGCAGGCTCGACTTGAACTCCATGCTCGTCGCCTCACCGTGTTTGATGCGACTTGCCAAGGAGTTTGTCTCGAGCTGTTCGGTGATCGTCTGGATTCGGTTTTCAAAGAAGCGCACAACATCCTGGTGCTCGGCTCGTAGTCGTTCGATCTCGGCGTTCTTGGATTCAAGCTCGCGCTGGAGCGCGAGGAGTTCATTCGTTGACGCTCTTCCGATGCGCGCGTCACCCAATCGGGCAAGCTCCTCGACGGGCAGGATTGGAATCTCGATAGCGCCGAGATCCCGCGTCGACACCCGCGGGATGAATGCGCCAGCAGTCGCCTTGGTCGCCTTCTCCAGGAAGTCGCTTGCGCCCTGTTCGCTTCGCAGGTACGAGATGATGTAGTCGGACTGCCGCCCCGCGCGGATGATCGCGCAGCTGCTGTTCACGACCGCGGGCGGGTCGATTTGGCCATACAGGTAGAGCTTCCGCCGGTCAAAGAGCGTAGAGACGATAACGTCGTCGGGCTTCGCGATCGCCCTTCGGAAACTCTCACGGTCAATCACCTCGACGTACGAGTCCGCATCCGTTGTGATGAGCTTGCCGTCTTTGATGTTCCTGCCACCGAGAAGCAGGTACGGACCGGACTTCTTCCTCTCGGTTGGCTTCGGTGAGAATCCAGGAGTTACCGTAGCCAGCTCAGCAAGTTTCTTCAGTGTCGTACTCATGCGTTCTAACCTTCATCGTTACAGCTCCCCCGCAAACGCTCGGTGCAGCAGGGACTGGAAGAGGGCGTCGAGCCGTTGGCGGCTGGCGCCCTGTACGGCCTCCAGCTCGCGGAGTTCGGTCACCCGCCGGGCGAACTCGTTTTGTAGATCGAGTGGCGGAAGCGGCACCTTCAATGCGGAGAGTTCCGAGGCGTTGAACTTCCGATTGATTTGCATTCGGGCGTTACGCATGAAGTAGCCGGTAGCACGCAGGCGATTGATGAGCGCCCAAAGGAAATAGGGATTCGCCTGGCTTTGGTCAGTGCGGATCCTAAGCAAGAAGGAAACGTGCAACACTTCGCCCTTGATTTGTTCTTCCCAGATCGCGGCCTTGCCGACGTGTTGCTCGCTGCCGTTGCGCCAGTTGAAAAGTAAATCGAACTTCCGGAGCCGTGCTTTTGCCCGCTCGGCAGGCTGAACGACTGAGTACTTCTCGACCTGGGTGTCAATCGAGCCGTTCAATAGAACATTTGAAATGGTCAGAATCCGGGTTCCGTTCTCGGGCTTCGTTGCGGCATCCAGCTTATCAGCCAACCCGTAGGACACCTTGGCGAATTCACCGAGGAGTTTGAATGGCCATCGCATCTCTTGGAGGTACGTCGGGTCGCCGAACATTCCGGTAAAGTGGGCAGGGAGCAGGGCGGCTGTTCGCCGGTCGGCTTGCCCACGCAACTTCCGCAACTCGTCGGCTTCGTCCAGCAGCATTACAATCCGGTTCTGCTCCGCCAAGGGCGGTACGGGAACGGAAAGTGACAAGAATATGTCGTTGGGAAGTGTTCGACGACGTGCGGTGGTGTTTCGCAGCTTTGATTTATAGAAGGACAAGGCAAGCGGCGAGCGGAGGAATCGCTCAAGGTACTTAGTGTCAATCAAGATACCGTCCCGAAGATCCCAGACGTTGTAGGCGGGACTGACTATGGCTGCATCATATAAACGCTGGAATGCCAGGACGCCCTCATCTATCGGGAAACCAACTACAAGTTGATTCCTCCCGACGACCTTATACTGAGAAGTGTCCGCGCTAGCGACGCGCTTCGTGAATTTGTCCGCTTGGTTCACCAAGCCGTCCCGCATGGTCATAGAGAGCACAGGGTAATGGCCCTCGCCTGCACGTCTCAGTTGCGCGGGCGCGATAATCTGGCCAAGTTCAAGGTTCCTCATTTCTTACCGGTGAATTGGGCGAGCAGCGCGTGGCCGCGTTGGATGATTTCGTTTTCCAGCTTGAGCACGTCTCGGAGGATCTCGGCCGGTGCGTCGTGAGTCACAACCTCGGTCACCATGGGTTTGTAGCGGCCTGCGGCCAGGCTCCAGCCGTTTGCCCGAATTTTCGCGATCGGCACACGGTAGCTGTTTGGGCCCTCCTCGCGTCCTGGCCACTTGACGAACACATCGGGGATATCGTTCGTCTCGATTGGTGTTCGCTTGTCGTCAAGACTAAAGCCGTCAGCGGTCATGTCGTAGAACCAGACGGACCCTTCTGCCGTTTCGGCTTTTATTGCTTTCGGGCGCTTTTGGAACACTAGGGTTGCTGTGGCAACGCCGGCATAGGGCCGGAAGACACCGGAAGGCATACTCACAACAGCCTGGAGCTCGCAGTCGGTAAAAAGAAGGCGTCGCAGAGTGGTAGCAGCCTTCGTTGTTCCAAATAGTACCCCGTTCGGAACAATCACGCCGGCCCGGCCACCGGGCGCGACGTGGTCGATAAACCACTTGAGGAACAGGAGCTCGGTGGCGCGGGTGTTTAGCCCGTGATTCAAATCCGAGAGGATGCTTTCCTGCTGGATCTTGCCGGCGAAGGGCGGGTTTGCCAGAACCACATCGAACGTGAGGCCGGGGTACGAAGTCCCCTTGCTCGTGGTCAGCGGGTTATGAAGCTCGATGTTCGCCTTTTCCAGTTGGTGCAAATACAGATTGAGGATCGCGATCTTCACCATGTTGGCGTCGTTGTCGTAGCCGGTGAAGGTCTGCTCTTCGATGAATTTCCACTGCTGGGGCTTCAGTAGATCGCCATTCACCTCCCCACGCTTCAGGGACGCCTTGGAAGTGTGGGTGCGCAGGATGTAGGTGAAGGCGGAGATGAGGAACCCGGCCGTCCCGCAGGCGGGGTCGCAAATGCGCTCCCCCGGTTGTGGTTGCACTAACCCGACGATCATGTCGATGATGTGGCGTGGCGTGCGAAACTGTCCGTTCGTTCCAGACATGGCGAGTTTGCTCAATAGGTACTCGTACATGTCGCCCTTCAGATCCACGCCCTCATGTGCGGCAAAGTCCATCCCTGCTATACCCTGCACCACGGCGCGGAGCGTAGGCCGGTCGTAGATCTTGAGCGTCGCCCGATTGAAAAGCAGCCGGCCGGTTTCCGACAGCCCCGGAAGCTCGTGGAGTTTTTCGAGCGCGCCGCGGAGCGATTCGAACAGTTCGTCTCCGGTGAGCGTCACGAAGTTCCCCCAGCCGTATTTCGCCCAGGCACCGGAGAACACCCGCTTGTACCGCTTGTCGAGTGACGCGAGGATCTCGTCCTTCTCCCAGAGCAGCCGCAGGAAGAACAGGTAAGAGAGCTGCTCAATGGAATCCATGGGGTTGTTGACGCCACCCGAATACAGGATGTCCATCAGCTGATCGACCTTCTGGCGGATGCCCGAAGAGTGGAAGTTGGCGCCGTTTACTGTTGGAAGAGGAAGGTGAGTTGCCATGGTTGTTATTGCTGTAACGCCGATTGCCTGACGAGCGATGATTGCCGAAGGGCTTCGAAGACCTGGTCGCGAGCGCTAAAAGCGGCAAGCGCCGCGAGTCCGCCCAAGCGGTTGAACTGGCTCCCGCCGAACACGGTGAAGTCACCTTCGATGAATTTCCGGAATGCAAGCAGATCATCCGCGATGAGCTGCGCCGTCGCGCTCAACCACCTCTGCTCGCTGTACCGGAGGTTGAACTGCGCGGCAATAGAATCGACGGTGTCGTCAATGATCTGATCGCGGCTCGGAAGCGGGCGCTTGCCGAGCGCGCCATAGACGAACGCCGGCGTTGGCGCTGGAACGCCGTAGGCGGTCACGAGCTTGTCGGCGGAGTAGAACATCTCCGGCCGGTGGAAGAACCGCTCCTGCATAATGGTCTCCACCGCATCGTCATCCTGGTCATCAACCGCTTCCCGGAAGTCAGACTCCCGCGCGGCGAAGTCCCTGACGTCGCGTTCAAAGGAGCCGCGGAAGGTCATCACGTCCACCTTCTCCCCTTCCGGACCAATGATCCGGACCTCCTCCGAGACGACCACGTCGCGCCCTTCCCACACCGGTATCCCAGGCCGTGGCGCTGGCGTGCCCCCTTCTCCGGTCGTCGTTTCACCGCCGTCTTCTTCGGCACCAGGCCCTCCGGGCTTTCCCGCTCCCCCGGTTGCCGTCGTTCCTTCGGTTCCCTCCGTCTTGGGTCTCGGCAGCGGCAGCGGGATCGAGTAGTCATACTCCTCTTCGAAGTATGCGGCCACGCCGCAGAAATCGAGGACGAAGTAGAACTTCTTTTCATACTCGGCGCCGCCCACCCGGAACGTAAACGTCCGGGTGCCGCGCCCCTTGATCTGGATATACTCCGTGGGCGAGAAGACGGGGCGCATCAAGACGACGTTCAGGAGATCCCGGCAGTTGTAGCCGGTCGAGAGCATATCGACCGACACCGCCACCCGTTCGGTGCGCTTCCCATCTCGGAAGGATTTTGCGATACCGGAAGCCTCGGGAACGCGCGAGGTAATTGTCACCGCGAGCTCCGGCTGCAGTTCGTTCAAGATCTCCGTGAGCTTCGTCGCGTGCGTTTGGTTCACCGCGAAGATGATGCTCTTCCCGATCTCCCCAGCCGGATCGCGCTGCGCGTGTTTGAGGAACGCCTCACACATCACCCGGTTGCGCTGCGGAGTGAAAATCCTCCGTTCCAGGTCCTGGATCTTGAAGCTCTCTTCCTGCTCGTTGACCACAACCGCCCAGCCCTTCTCATCGAGCGCCTGCGTGGTGATATCGGAACGGACGTCGAAAATCTTCGGCATGCAGAGGAACGGCCCTTCCGGATCTCTCACGGCATCTATAATGTCGTAGCGGTACGTGGGCTGGCCTGGTTCGCAGCCAAAGTAGCGGTAGGTATCGCGCAACTCGCGAGCTTCCAGCGCCTTCGGGTTTTCCCGGCCCAGCCGCTCTATGTCCACGTTCTTCAGGTATGCCTTTGGCGTCGCGGTGAGCCCGATCCGCGTCGCCTGGAAGAATTGCACAACCTCGCGCGCATCGCCGTAGATCGAGCGATGCGCTTCATCGTTGATGACCAAATCGAAGTGGAACGGCGTGAACTCGGTGCGGAACCGGCGGTCCACCAAAAGCGATTGAATCGTCGCGACGACGACGCAAGAACCGAGTAGCTCGCCCGGCCGCCGCCGCGCGGTCTTAAAGACGACCGGTTTATAATCCCGGAGGATGACGGCGAAGTCCTCCATCGTCTGCTTCGCGAGCTCGATCCGATCCACAATGAAGAGCACCCGCTCGGCGTTCCGGGTCGCGAGGAACCGGCGGATGAGCGCCGCGCAGAGAAGCGTCTTCCCTGTCCCGGTTGCCATTTCCAGAAGGAACTTCCGCTTGTGGTCGCGATCGAACCCTTTGGCGATTTCATCGATCGCATCGATCTGATAGCGCCGCAGCGTCACCTCGGGTTTGAACGCCTTGAGATAGCCCGGCGTGAGAATCTCGATCGAAAGCGGCCGTGGCGGTTGCAGGTTCTTCAGCCGCAGCCGCACCAGGTCTTCTCTCGACGGAATCCGCTCGATGCGATACGCATCGCGCTCCATCGCCCGTTCGTAGTTCCAAAACCAATGTTCCCTCCCGTTGGAGAGCAAGACGAACGGCGCCCGCATATTCTCCGCATAGCCTCGCCCCTGCTCTTTCGCATCGTAGGGATCGGCATCTTCGCGCTTCGCTTCCAGGACGCACAGCGGACCGTGCGGCCCAAATAGAACGTAATCGGCGCGGCCGGTTCCGGTGTGCAGTTCAAAGCGAACCTGGGTGGGATCGAGGAGGTTCCACCCGCTATCTTTTAGCGCTTCATCAATGAGGACTCGTGAAAATGCTTCTGGCGTGGGCATCTCGTTTGCGAATTAGCGTCTTCAACGCTTCATTCAATCCTACTCACCATCGGCGAATATGTCCAACGGTTTCAGCTTCGCCCAGAACTGTGGCCGGCGTCCAACTCATTGAGCGACGACGTAGCCATGTTCAAGAGGCTTCACGCGGCGTCGCCAGGCCGAAGTGCTTCAAATGCTGGTCCAGGATCGGCTTGAAGTCGCTCTAGGACGTCATGTTGTCCTTGACGAGCACGCGGCAAGCGATATTCCGCAATATCGGTAGTGATCTGCCCGAACAGCCTCAGCGCCGGACGGTTCGGCTGGGGGCGCGCCAGGTGTGCGGGTGGCCACATTGGTCGCGGCTGGAGCCGCCGGCGCAACGTGGGCCAGCCTGGCGCGACGGCTGCCACCTTGGCTGGGTATCATCAACTTCGTGGGGCCTTAACCGCTAGACGGGTCGGACGCCTTTTCGCGGGCTGACGGTGCGAGGTCGGTAGGCGCAAGATACCACGATCCCCCCGTTCATCGCGTGATCTAAGATAGGTCCGCCGCCTTCTCCAGAAGTGGATCTTTGCAGTTGTGAGGCGATGTTACGATCTTGGCGACCCGAGCCATCTGTGCCCGGTCCGGAGTCCAAATCGGCATCTCGACCCCGGCACGCCGGTACGACCAAGCGAGCCCTTCGTGTTGCAGGAGGCCTAGGACCGCTGGAACAAGGCGACGGCCGTGATGATCAAGGCCGCGGTGTAGCGCGTTTTCCTTTCGACCGGAACCCCTCTGCAAATAGAGCTTCTTCAAGACTGTCAGAAGCACCCTCGCACCTAAAGGCAGATCCATTGCACCGATTGCGTTCGTAGTCTCAGGAGCCTCCGAAAACCTGTCAAAGCTGCAGTCTTCGTCGAATATGCCCTTTGGGAGATCCCTCGCCGAGGAACGGCCGTCGATTTCATCGATATAGCAGTTCAGAAATCGCGGCAAGTGGTCCGAGTGGAGGTTCGCATCAAGGCGAACGGTAGAGAAGTAGCAGCTCTGGAACTGGAGGTTCGAGCAGTCTTCCATCCCTTCATACAGCTCGAGGGACGGAATGCAGACACCGTTGATCTGCAGCGGCACTCCTATCGAATAGCCAGCAGCGAGGGTGACCCTGGCGAGATCAAGCGTCAGGAACCCCAGGTCGCCGCTTTCCGCCGCCTTGCCAAGAACTGCATTCATCTTCCCTGCGCTAATCCCGTGCTCCCGGATCTTGCCTACCGCTATGTCGACACCCAACTCACCCAACCCAGACTCCGCGCCTCGGAAGAGGTTGCCTAAGGACCCGAATGGACTGTCCGCGAATGCGATTACGTCTCCTGACCTGCACGCGTCCGCCAAGTCATGGTCGACAAACGCCCGCGTTCCCTCATCGGCCCTCTCGATTCCGAGCCCAGGCAGGCGTTGCAGAAGAACCATCCCTTTCTCGTCCGGCTGGTAGCCGCACACTTCCGAAAATGCAGCTACCAGCTGCTCCGGCGAGAGTGGTCCGAGCCCGCTCGTTCCGGCGCGGGCCATGGTCGACAACCTCTCGAGAATTCGTCGAACGGTGGGACCGTCTATTCCGGCCTCGATTTCCGCCTCGCGGGCGCACACGCGGTCCAGAATCAGGTCCCAGCGGCGGGCCGGATCTGGCCCAACCCGACTGTCGTCTCCCTCTACCACCAAATCCTTCAACAAGCCGCTGGCTGCTAGATAGCCTACCAACAGAGGTCTCGATGGCATCCAGGCTGGGACCTTTCCGCTGAGGCCGCACTTCAACAGGTATGTCCGAATCTGCTCGTCGTTGAATTCGTTCAGGGTGAGGTCAACGGCTCCGGCAGCGAGCCCCAAGGCAGCCCTCCGTTCCTTGTCACTGTCAAAGAAGTGCGCTCTGCCCGCTAAGACAACCCCCGAGCCATCGGGCTTGTCTCTGATGAATTCGCGCACTGCCGTCATGGCCCTATAGCGGCTGTCCTGCAGCCGTTTCCAGATGCCCTGTATGCCAACAGTGGTAAGTTCGTCAAAACCGTCGATCAACATCATCACGTAGCCAGCGCGCCACGCCCTCACTAAGTGCGACGGGTTGGGAAACCCGAGATTCCTGGCGTGCCTTTCAAGAACTTCAGTAGCTGTCGGCTGCCCGAAGTGATCTCGGAGGTTTACGTAAACCGGGAATCTCGTTGTGTGGCTGACGAGGTAGGCACGCTTGAGGTCTTTGTAAAGCTCGCGGATGGTCATGCTTTTGCCGGCACCATAATCCCCTAGAATCACGACGCAGCCGCCGGCGAGAGCCTTGTCTCTGATAGAGGCGACGGACCATAGCTCCGAGCCGCCAGCCTGGATCAGATCGAGAGGCACATACTCGACTTCGGTCTTTTGGTTCCCAGTGGCGGGGTCTCGCACGCTGCCGAACGGATAGTTCTCGCGCAAGCTCAAATACGAAGCCGCATTGACGAGCTTCCCTTGGAACTGCGCGAAGGAGACGGCGTTGACCAACCCGTGGTGTTTGAACGCGACCTCTCGCTGGTCGGCTGTTGGCTCTTCTTTCGTCACGAACCAGCACTTCACTGCTCGATGGTGCGCCTTCGACTGGAGCTTTCGCGCAAGTGACGTCAGTTTGGCAATATCGTCGTGGGCTTTGGTTTTGGAGCGAGATACCGTTGCCTCCAGTAGGTGAACACACTCCTCTGTCTCAAAGACACCATCCCTCTCCTTGCCATCGACCATCCGGGCGCCTGCGTATTGCGCATCCGGCCAAAGTTCTCTGGCAATTCGGCGAACCTCGTTCTCAAATACCTGTCCGTTTTCACGATCTATGTCTGCCATCGGGAAAAGCCTCGCATGCATGCGTTGCGATCCAATCCGTACCATAGCGGACACGCATTCGAACCGCAAGGGGTCCGTCGGGTCGCCGGGCGCTCGGGGCCTTCGTGGGGCCTTCGTTAACAACGAAATGACGAAGTTTCCAATCAGGAGGCCGCCGTAATATGTTATGTTCTACTCGAAAAGCTCCGACCGCGCGCCGAAGTCGGACCGGAAAGGGAGGTCACAGAACGATGAGACTTGAAAGACGTGTCCGGGCGCTGGAAGCCAGACTGATTACGGACCCGCTGGTCCTCTACTTTGCTGATGGCAGCACCCGGGAAATTCATGGCCGAGGCGACTTCCTGCTGAACCTGTTCCAAGGCGCATGCGGTGGAGCGGACCTCAGTCCCTGGCAGGCTGAGCAACTGGAACTGGTCCGCCGGTCCGTGGGCGCGCAAGAGCCGGGCGGCGGCCGCATGGTCGAACTGCTAAAGTGTCTGCTGCATGGACCGGTCGAGGAACGAGGGAAGATCGCCGAGGCGTAGCGATGGGCGATTTTCTCGACGAACTTTTCGAGCAGTTCGATCAAGAGGAACAGACGAGGATCAGGGCAGCCGAAGCTTCAACCGAAAAGATACTCGAGCAGGGGACTGCTGCGGTCAGGAACCGTCGGCTAGCGGCTGGATCATCGGATGACAGCGATTGGGTGCTTCAGCCGGAGCTTGACTCGCGAGCAGATTCAGCCGGCGTTGTCTTTGTCGCGTACGCCAACGCGCTCTGGCGGCAAACGGACGCGGCACGCGACGAATGTATTCGCGATTTCCTCGCGAAGGTGGAGAATCTTGTCGAGCCGGTCCTCACAAGGTGTGAATGGGAAGGCGAAGGCCTAATAAACGCGCTGCGCAGGGAATGCCAGACAACAGCGTGGCTGATCTATTCTCTGTTGTCCACCGGCACAGCGAGCACGACGTCCTCGATGCTGGACTCTGTGGGGGGATCGGCGCGATCGGAGGCGGAGGCAGGCGAGTCCAGTGGCGTGGGCGACCCCGTCGTGTACTTCAAGCCCCAGGAGGTTTTGCAGTTTTGGAAGCCATGGCGCAAGCGCATCAGGGAAACCGCGGATTCCGATGCAAGGTCTGCGCGGTTCAACGGCAGAACCTACTCTGAAGCTCGACGACAGGAGGAACTGCTCAAAGATGCTCGCGGGTGGGGGCTGGCGGAGTTGGAGAAGATGGCGCCCGCCGTGCCCGATGTGTTTCAACTCAGGAGACGAGTTGTGCAGCGGACGTGGGATGAGTTCGTCCCAAGGCATCGGCACTCAGCCGATTTCAAGCTCAGCTACGAAGAGTTCTCGTCGGCTTTATGGGAGGAGGGATGGCCTTCACTTGAGGATCGAGCGATCGACGCAATCTTGGCCAGCCACGCCGGCGGCACTACCCTGCCTAGTCGGAGCGATCTCGCACAAGGGGTGCTCAGCGATCATGCGGACCTTCCCGAGTCTGCCCGAGACCTGATTGCGGCGGCTGAATTGCAGGCTCAGTGCATCTTGGAAGGCTTCGACCAGGACAGTGACTACCTTCGGGCGCAGGCGTCCATTTTGGGGGTGAGTCCTTCGGACCTTGACTTCGCGCCGGGGAATGCGGTGCTCGAGCTCGCAGCCGGAACAAGAGATCAGGGTCGAACTCAAGCGGCCGCTCACCTGTTTCGCATCACGGCAGTGCAGTACTGGAAGTGGCTACGACCGGATGTGGATCGGTTTCTGGCCGAACTGGAAATCAGGTGGCGGCAGGTTTGCCAGAAGTTCCAACTCGACACCACGATTCCTGCAAACGTCAAACGCGACTGGAAGGCCTGGGCTCTTCACGAACGGGGAGCCGCGCTGGGACGAGCCGGCGGCGAGCAACGCGAGCGTGACGAACCGCCACAGACAACGCCCACGTTGCTTGGATTGCCCGGCGCCACTGGCCCTGTGCAGGATGCGACCGCGGATGCCGCGTCGGATGCGCCCCCCGTTGGAGACAAGAAGATTCTAAAGCTCAACGTGGCCCTCATTACGACCTGGATGGCTGAGGAGGGCTGGACCAACGAAACGCTGGCGGTGAGACTCAAATTGTCCGAGCGCGCCATCTCTTCGTTGCGCAACAACGGGGAATATCACGGCGCGGAAGCAGTTACGAAGCTGGCCAACCTGATGGGGCGGGACATCCCCGACCTCTATCTACCCTGAAGCTTCTACCTAACTTCACCTGAAGCTTCTACCCCCAAGGGCACATACAAGTCGTTTCATTCCAATCGATTGCCGCCTGCCACTCACTGTTCTGATGGGAGGGCCGGTAGACTGGCGTCAGCAACAGTCAGTTGTTGCTGCACGGTATGACAAGCACACAAGCTCTTCGATCCAAGCGCGTCGCTGCCGAAATCCCGGCGACGCTGCTCGCCGCAAAAGCCGGAGTGAATCGCTCTCGCCTCTCCGGCATCGAGCGTGGATACGTTCGGCCGACCGAGGACGAGTTGCAGAGACTACACGAGTCTCTGGAACAGCTAGTTCGTGACAAGGCCGTGATCCAGCGAGCAGCAGCGTCCGTTGGCTGGCCGCTCGGGGGCCGGAATGACTAAATCCTCTCTGAATCCCGGCCAACGCCGGATTGTGGAGATCATCGAAGCGCTCGGTTTTGGTGTCATCGAGCAACTCTCAGTTCGAGGTGGGTCGCCGTGCTATGAGCCGGAGCCTCGCATCATTCAGGCGGTGAAGTTGGATTCCCCACTTGAGCGGCAGCCTGAGCGGAGCGCCGCCGACGTCACGCTGAAGAAGGAATTTGAAAGTCTTTTCGATCACTTGAGTCGATTTGGGGATGGCATCGTCGATATCGAGGTCCGTCACAGCCTGCCGTGCCGACTGGTGCTGGAGCGGCGTCCTACGGAGTTGTTGTGATCCCAGAGACGACAATCCGCGTTGCCCACGGGCGCACTCAGTGCCGATGCGTTGGACAAAGGTCGGTGAGGTAATAGTGATTCTCTCGCCAACCACACCGGCTGAAGAGATCCTGCGAACGTGCCGGCTCCTGATGGCTCCCGGCGATGTCCATGAAGTCCGCATCCCAAAGGCAGGTCGCCGGGGCACGATTTCGGGGTACTTCGATGATGGGGACAGATTGGCAGGAGCAGTTCTTGCTATTGACGGGACAGTGCCAGGCGTCTACCTCACCCTGAACCCCTGCAACCCAGCGCTATTAGCGCGCGTCGCAAACCGGCTCCAAAACCGCGCGGCAGTCACGACGTCGGATGTAGACATCTTGCGGCGCAGATGGCTGCTGATCGACTTCGATCCAGTGCGCCCCGCTGGCATCAGTTCGACCAATCGGGAGCATGGCCGGGCGATGTCGGCCGCTTGCGGGGCGTGGGACGATTTGCGGGGCGCCGGTTTCCCTGACCCGGTTGTGGCTGATAGTGGTAACGGCGTACACCTCCTTTACCGTTTGGATCTGCTGAACGATACCGGCGCCACAGACCTGGTCAAGGGCATTCTTGCGGGCGTGGCAGCACGGTGCGCTCCTGATGACATCTCCGTCGACCAAACTGTGTTCAACGCCGGGCGCATCACAAAGGTGTATGGCACCTTGGCTTGCAAGGGCGACAATTTGCCAGGCCGACCCCACCGCCGAAGCAGGCTGATCGAAATCCCCGATTGCCTGACAGTACGGGAGGTTCGATGACGGTTTCGCCGAATGCACTACGGGAGGTTGCCAGCTGGTCTTCCGGGCAACCGCGGCCCGAAGTTCCGGCGGCCGGGAACGGGTCAGGCCTCAACCTCGAATCGTTTCTTGAGCGGTATCTGGTTGTGAGGCGTGGTCCGCTACCATGGGATAGCCGCGGCCGAAAATGGGAGCTTGAGACATGCCCCTTCGACCCCGCACACACCGGTGGCTGTGCCGTCGTAACCTTGAGCCACGACGGCGTCATCGGCTTCAAATGCCACCACAACGGGTGCTCAGACAAGCACTGGCGAGATGTTCGCGAGCGTTTCGAGTGGCCGCGGTCCGCGAGCAAGGCGGCGGCGCCGGTAGTGCCTGCAGTTGATCCGACTGCCCTGATTACCGACCTGTCGCAGTTGCCGAGTGTATGGAGCATGGAATCGTCACTTGAGTGGTGTGTCGAGGAGATGATCGCCACAGGCAGCATCACGCTGATTTGCTCTGAGAGCGGCACCGGAAAGACGTGGCTCGGGTATTACATTGCTGGCTGTGTCGCCTGGGGCCTTCCGGTTCTGGGTCGCCGCGTCCGGCGCTCGAAGGTCTTGTATTTGGATGGAGAGAATCCGCTATACACCGTTAAACAGAGGCTGTTCGATCTAGGTATTCAGGAAACTGGTGATCTGATCGTGTGGGGAGGATGGAATCTGTCCCCGCCGCAAGGCCCACAGAGCCGGCTGGTCATCGATTTCGCACACAAGCACAGCCCTCTGGTCATCTTTGACTCGCTGATCGAGTTTCATCCGGGGTCGGAACAGTCGTCTACCGAGACCCGCGCCTTCATGAAGTACTTCCGCGCACTGGCAAACCTCGGCGCGACGATTGTGGTCCTTCATCACAGCGGCAAGGCCGAGACCGCGAAGATCTACCGTGGCTCGTCCGACATCAAGGCAGCCGTGGACACCGCATATCAGCTTGAGAGTATCGACAAAGACTCCAATCGACTCGGTCGCCTTTCGTTGAAGTGCTTCAAGGGACGACTCACGCCGGGCCAAAACTTCGCGTTGGAATTCCGCGCGAACGAGGGTTTCGTTGCCTGTGACGTAGCTGCGCGGATGGGGACGGTCGAAGAGATCATCACTGAGATCCTGCAAGCGAGTCCCGGCACCAATCAGACCGAGATTGTCCGGCTGGGACGAATCCGCGGTTGCGGTAAAGGGCAACTGGAACAATGCCTCGGGACTGGACGCTGGCAGAAGGCCGCGGGGCCCAACAACTCGATCCTGTACAGCCTACCGCCGGATGACCCAGAGGAGGACGAGAATTGACGACGCGCCGTAGTGGTTTCCCGGTTTCCGGCTCCCAGGGAATGGGAAACCGGGAAACCGCCTCCACCACCGTGATTCTAATCAGGTTGCCGCTTCCCGCTGAAGTTGAGTGGCCACGGCTGCTTGGGAAACCGCTCCATTGCCGTTCGGCAAGAACCGGCCGAGGCGGGGTGACGGCCATATGAGCACCGTTTCCCGGCCGATCGATCTCACACAGGTGCCAGCGGTGCCGTGGGCGTGGGTTGACGAGCACGTTTACGCAGCCATCCGCGGGTGCAGCGTGAAGGTGCTTCAGAACGAACGACGGTTGGACATCGGCTGTCCGTTCCGGCGCGTCAACGGGACGACGGTTCGATACAAGCTCGGGGATATCACGGCTTTCATGGAATCGCAGCCCGGCGGCGGTGGCGCTGAGAAGCCCACTAGTCCACCCAGGCGCGGAAGGGGCCGCCCCCGAAGAGTTTCGCCTTGACTGTGGCTCGGCCTTGGAGCCGAATGTGTCGAGGCAAGAAGTTCGCCGCATGAGTGTTTTCAAGAACGGCAAGTTCTACCATTTCGAGTTCAAACTGGATGGTCGGCGCCACCGCGGCTCCACCGGTACCGCCAACAAGCCACAGGCCATCAAGGAGGAACGGCTCCGACGCGAGCGGCTGGAGAAAAGCTACAGCCAAGTCATCGAAGAGGAGGCCCGCGAACAGAGGCGGAAGACGATCCAGCTGGCGGCAGACGAGTTCCTTGTGGAATACAAGGCCAAGCATGAATCGCCCACGTTCGCGGTCTACGCTCTCGGCCACGTAACGGACCACCTGGGCAAGAAGCTCGTCGTGGAGATCACGCCGACGGTGGTGAGGAGCTACCAGACCGCTCGGCTGGCGGCGAATGCCGGCCCGAAGACTATTAACGACGAGGTACTGCTGCTGTTGCGGCTCTGCGGCGACCAAGGAGATTTGATCCGCGCGAAGCTGCGACGCGAGAAGGCAATGAAACTCGCGCTGCCGCCCTCGCCGGGACGCGCATACACCGCCGACGAGAAGGCGCGCATGCTCGCGGAGGCAGCGAAGCTGCGGAGCAAGAACATCTACCCCGCCCTCGTGGTCGACCTGAACTGCGGACTGCGCGACAAAGAGCTGCGCGAACTCCGGTGGCAGCAGGTCGACCTCGTCCACAAGAAGCAGCTGACGGTGGGCAAGTCGAAGACTGCCGCAGGAACGGGGCGAGTGATCCCGTTGAACGCCTCCGCCGTTGTCGCGCTCGAAGCCCACGCCGCCTGGTTTGTTCGGCGGTTCGGTCAGTGCCGGCCTGAGTGGTACGTCTTCCCCGCCGGCAAGGGGCAGCCGAACGATCCCACCAGCCCGGTGACGACGCTAAGGACGGCCTGGACCAAGGTGCGCGAGAAAGCAAAGGTCGTCGGGCGGTGGCACGACAACCGCCACACGCTGGTCACGGAGCTCGCGGAGTCGGGTGCCGGCGACGAGGTGATCATGAGCATAGCCGGCCACGTCTCGCGCGCCATGCTGTCCCGCTACTCCCACGTCCGGATGGAAGCCAAACGGCGCGCCCTCGACGAAATCGCCGCACGCCAACGGGTAGCAGACGAGAAGCGCCAGCAGGAAGCTGCGCGGCAGCAGGCTGTCGTGGCACCTCAGTCAGCGGTGGTTCAGTAATCATCTGCGGCAGTCACGGACTGTTCCGCCAGCCGGTGCAACTCTCACGATTTCAGAAGGCGATGGGCTTGTTAACCGCCAAAGCGGTCTTTACCAACCGCCTGAGTTTCTTGATGGCTAACGCGATCTGCCGTGCGTCTTCACCTGAAAGCGCAGTCGCCGAGGGTATCGCCGCTTTCAGTCGGTCAAGCTCAGTCGAAAGCCTCCTGACGTCGCGCACCGCGAGATGGTCTCCGCAGTGGGTCCCGCTATAAAGTACTTTCCCGAGCAACACGGGGTAAGTCCGTCCGTGCCCCGTCATCACTCCCGACAGGATTTCGTAGAGCCGCGAGATAGAGCCTGCGTTGCCGAGATTGCTGCCGGCGAGCATCATTGCTTCGTGTTCGCACGGGGGCAGGTTCATCCACTTGTCATGCTCGTCAACCTTGATGGGGTCCTTCGACCGAATTTCGGGGGAGCCGTTGCTGGCAATGTGGAGCAAGCGAGGATAAGGATGCGGGACTGTCAGACAGCCCTTTTCAACGCAGTCGCAGAAGACCACCGCGTCCAGTCCCATGCCGACTCCTTTCGATATTGCGCTCTCTATCGAGGACGGACTCAAAGTATATCAGCCCGCGCGCACCCAGCCCGCGCGCGCCGAATCGGAGCGAGGATCTTACAGGGGACGAGTTGAGCGCCGCGCCGGAGGCGCATGGAGTCTGCCTTCGATAGTACCCCCAGAGTCCCCCCAATTCACGGAGAAGCCAGGCTTTCGCACGTCTAAGTCTCGTGTTTGCAACGTGAGGCGGCTACAAGCGGCTCGGCTGTTAACCGAAGGGTTGTAGGTTCGAGTCCTACCTGAGGAGCCAAACTATTTTCAGTGAATTAGCGCCCCTCCGCGATCCGCCCTTCCGCAGACCCCCGCAACTCGATGATTCTAGGTTCCGACGGTCCTTTCTCGGCCGAGCAAAAGGTGGGGCGCTCTCCGATGAGGAAACGGCGGTCCAACAAGCCAGGCCCGGTGGAGCAGCAGATCGAGGCAGAACATGCGGCCTGGAGAGCTCATCCATGACCGCGCGTGCTTCTCATTCGTGACCCGTCTGGCGCTGGATCAGGGCCCGTCAGGCGTCCGGCGCCGATGCAGATGCGACGCCCTCCACGCTGCTGGAATGGATGGACGACGATCCTTACGCGGTCCGCTAGAGAATCGAGCAAGAGATTCGACCCCATGCTCTGGCTGAACCCGTCCGACAACCAGGGTGCACGCTTTCCGATCGACCCGGTCCGGGCCATGGCCCCTTGGACGGACCAGGAGAAGGGCGGTTGACTGCGTACGGATATTTACCGTACACTATGGAGGCAAACGGGGGAATTGAATGCGCCAGACACCCAAAGGCAGGCCGCTGACAGCCAAGACGTACCGTTTCGACGCCCGGCTCAACGAGGGGCAGAAGCTGCTGATTCAGCGCGCGGCCGATCTCCAGGGCCGCACGATGACCGACTTTGTCCTGCACAGCGCCGAAACGGCCGCGGAACGTGCGATCGAGAGGCATTCGATGCTGATTCTGACCGTGCGCGAGACCGAGGCTTTTGCGACTGCAATCTTGAGCCCGGCGGCTCCAGGGGCCGTGCTGCGGAAAGCTGCCCGAGAATACCGCCGGAAGATGATCCAGCGGTGACGAAGTCGCCTGGTTTCCCGTATCGGGTTCAAACCCTCAGCACCTCTCACGACCGCCCGGCTTTCCACTGCGGCGTTCCCGAACTGGATCGGTATCTCCACAGGCAGGCCGGCCAAGACGCGAGAAGAAAGGTCGCGGCTCCCTTCGTTCTGGCGGACCAGGAAGGGTCGATTGCCGGCTACTACACACTGTCGGCCTACGCCATCCGGCTGGGCGAGCGGCCAGAGGTCATTGCCAAGAAGCTTCCCCGGTACCCGCTTCTGCCCGCGACGCTGCTCGGTCGGCTGGCGATCGGCAGATCGTGCCGTGGGAAAAGCCTCGGGCGACTTCTCTTGATGGACGCGCTGCACAGGAGTTGGAGGAACACAACGGAGGTGGCTTCTGTCGGCGTTGTTGCCGAAGCCCTGGACGAAAGCGCGCTAGCGTTCTATCTTCACCATGAGTTTCAGCCGCTGAGCAATCATCCCGACAAGCTCTTCCTGGCGATGGCGACGATTGAAAGGGCGTTCAAGCCGGCGGGTGCGTGACGGGGGCAAGCCGGTCGGCCAGATCCGGCGAGGGCGGCGACTCAGTCCTTCACATTGCTGTCGTCCTCTTCCGTTCGGCTTTAGATGTTACGATTAGCTCCAGGCTCTACGCGGCTTAGCTGTAACCATCGGACGACCGCGATCGCGAGCGAAGTCGAAGCTCCCCGCTTCGAGCGTCAGCGTCGCCACAGCGGTCCGCTCTTGAAAACCGAGAGTAGTCTGAGCGCGGGCCGCCGCGGCTCTGCCCTGTTTCAGAAGGAGTTGAGCATTGAGCTGAACCTGCCCGTCGAGGCGGGCGCGGAGGGGGTGGACGGGCTCAGGGCCGCCTGAATGGTTACCGTATTGAGGGTGGGATTCGCCACGGAGCTGCGAGTACCGGCCTGACGCTTCGGATCGCAACCACCAGCAGGATCGCGAGCGAGAGCAGACTGATCCCATCGGCCAGGCGGCGCGGCGGCGTGCGGGTCCACTCCGCATCGAGCGCGTGTTCTCCGGCGGGAACCCGGAACCGGATCAGGCCGGTCGGGTCCGCCGGCTGAGTGGGGACCGGCACCCCGTCGATTCGCACCACCCAACCCGGGAACCAGGCGATCGGCATCTCGGCAGTGCCGCCGGCGGCCGTCCGAATCCGTCCGGACCAGGAAACGGCTGTACGGCGGCCTTGCCAGACCACCGCTTCGCCGCCGGGAATTCGCGCCGGACGTGGATCGTACGCCGGCCATGACTTCACCCACCGCGGGACGTATTCGGCCGCGGTGGTCACTTCGATTCCGCGCATGGCGAATGTACGTGTCCTGTGCGACCGGGAGATCGGCGGCCCGCAGCGAGGGAAAACACGCCGCACCGACAGCGTCCTCGTAAGGCGGGGGCCGCCGCGTTCGTTACCGTCTAGCGGCAGCCGCGGCGATCGTCGTTCCATCGCCGCTCGGGACAGCGCGGTTGGCGTCCGTGCCTCGAGGCTGGAAGGTGCGTATGAACGTCTTCCGTTCGAATTGAAGACAGCTCATCCCGCCTGCCAGCGCCTCTTCCAGAGCGCGCCGGTTGTCCCACTTGTCATGATCGATTCGGTACGCGGCGATGACGGCGCCTGTGCGGTCGGCCCCGCGCTTGCAATGGACGAACACGGGCCCTGTCGCCGAATCCTCCAGCAGTGATAGGAACAGGTTTGTTTCG
The DNA here is from genome assembly GCA_963841635.1 of Bryobacterales bacterium. Lineage (GTDB taxonomy): Bacteria > Acidobacteriota > Terriglobia > Bryobacterales > Bryobacteraceae > DASWZN01. The sequence goes on along the minus strand of CAWJDO010000002.1, from coordinate 1,647,538 downwards.
GCCGCGGTAGGCGGTGCTTTCCCGGTCATCGGAATGTTGACGTATCGCATGCCTGCCTGGGTCACCGCCCGTTCCTCGGCTGCCGAGCGTTCATCGTGTTCACGAAGGTCGAGCACCACCTTGATGCCGAGCCCGGCCAGGTATCTGAATCCCTCGCCGGTCGGCTGGGCCCCGCGATACACCTGCTGGTCTACCTGGCGGAAGTTGCAGATTCCAGGCACCGTAGGTGAAGCGCCCCATGCGGGCAAGCCCAACGCGAAGACGACGAGAAGGCTGCCGCCGCGGACGGACACGAAACAGCGACTCACATCTCTAGAGACGCAAACCGCGGCAGGTAGGATACACCCTCGTTGGCACCGACAGGTCAGCCGGCCGCCCGGCGTCGAACGATGTCAAGGCCGGCCTGGGAGTCCGAAATCGCGTCCCAGCAGCGAAACTGAAGCTCGTAGAGCTTGGCATACAGGCCCCCGGCCGCTAGCAGATGGTCATGCTTTCCACTCTCGACGATCCGTCCGTCGTCCACCACCAGGATAGCGTTGGCCCGCCGGATGGTGGAGAAGCGATGTGCGATCACGATCGTCGTCCGGCCCTCGATCAGGCGGTCTATGGCGTCAAACACCAGTTCCTCCGATGCGGCATCGAGACCCGAGCTGGGTTCGTCCAGGATCAGAATCGGAGTATTGCGGATCACGGCACGCGCGATCGCGATCCGTTGGCGCTGTCCGCCCGAGAGCGTGATTCCCCGTTCGCCCACCACCGTGTCGTAACCCCGAGGTAACTTCGAGATGAACTCGTGCGCGTTGGCCATCTCCGCGGCCTGGCGGATCTGTTCGCTGGTCGCCCCCCGCATCCCATAACCGATGTTGTCCGCGACCGAGGTATTGAACAGAACATTCTCCTGCAACACGTAGCTAATCTGGTCGTGCAGGGATTTCTGGCGCAGTTCCCGAAGATCCGCCCCGTCGATCTTCACGGTACCGGAGTCGGGATCGTAGAACCGCCCGAGCAGAGCGGCAATCGTCGTCTTGCCGGAACCGGTCGGCCCGACAAGGGCGGTCATCTGGCCCGGCGCGAGCTTGATGTTGACGTCTGTCAGAACGGGGCGGTCCGCGACATAGCCGAAATTCACGTGCTCGAATTCTATTTCGCCTTTGAGCGGCTGCGGGACTCTCGCGTCCGGACGATCCCGTACGGTAGGTTGGGTATCGAGGACCTCCCGAAGGCGCTCATACCCCACCGACGCTTTCGTATAAGCGTCCGTCATCTTCGCGAAGTCCTGCATGGGCTTGTACATCCTTCCGAGGTACCAGATGAACACCACCAGCGAACCGGCCGAAAGGGTGCCGGCCAGAACCAGGCGGCCGCCGAACCAGAGCACCAGGGCGGTGCCGGCCGCGACGACGATCTCCACCAGGGGCGCCAGTTTCGCCTTCACAACTCGGGCCCGGAGCGCGATCTGAACGCTCTGTACGCTCTTTTCTTCCAGGCGCTCCCGCTCGTAGTCCTCCTGGCCGAACGCTTTCACGACGCCAATGGCGGACAGCACTTCCTGCAACAGGGAGACAATTTCACCTTCTTTCTTTCGCTGCTCGCGCGATGCCGCCTTGCTGCGGCGCGTGTAATAGTAAGTGACGCCGAACAGGACCGGGGCGACGGAGAGAGCGATCAGAGTAAATCGCCAGTTCAAGTAGAACATGACGGCGGCCATGCCCACGAGCGTCAGGATGTCGATCACCAGATCGAGCACGCTCGACACGATGAAGGTCTGAACCGAATCGATGTCGCTGGTCAGCCGGCTGATGAGGTCGCCCGTTTGCTTCTGCGTGTGATACGCGAGAGAGAGCCGTTGAATATGCGCGTACAATAAGCGGCGCAGATCGTGCGTCACCCACTGCCCGACGCTGGTAGTGGTGTACTTCTCGGCGTAAGAACAGATCGCGTCCAGAATGGCGATCGCGATCACGGCCACGGCCACCAGTTGCAGCACGGCCTGTGGACTGATGTCCGCCGGCAGCAAACCGCCCAGTTGCCCGTGCGTGGCGCTCTTCAACTTACCCACGTGATCGAAAACGAGCTTCAAGGGCCAGGGCTGGAGCAGTCCGCCCACGGTTTCACCGATAACCGCCAGGAACCCGACCGCCAGGGCCGCCGCGTGCGGCCTGAGCAGGCCACCGAGACTCAAGTCACCCTTCTCGTGAAGGATCGAGGTCTTGGCCATGCCCCTCGCCCTCAAGCCCGGGCCGCCCTGTTTCTCCGGACGATCCCGATAACGGCATCCTCCACCGCCTCTCTGATGGCGTCCTCGAGATTGCTCTGGAACTCCACTCCGCTCAGCTTAGAACCATCGACTTCGGCCGCCGCGTGCTTCAGTGCCGACTCAACCATCGGCGCCAGCGGCAGTTGCCTGACCAGCGCCTTCACGGCCTTTCCAGGCTCCGCGGACGCACGCACGCCTTTTCCGGCGGCTCGTACGGCCGGCTCCGCACTCGCCCAGTCCCTGTCAAAGACACTCAGGAGAGTGGTCACGGCAGCACGGTCCTCGACGATCAGGCCCAGTTCGCGGCGCCGGTCCAGTTCGGCTTCGCGCAGACTCTGACTGCCCAGGAATGCTTCGCGCCGGTCGCGAATGATGGTCCTGGTGTGAAAGCGCATCCGCATCACGCGGCCGGCGTCGAGGCCCGTGGACGCCTTGACCACCCGCCCGATCACTCGAATCTCCACACCCGCCCTGGCGCGGTCCCGAAGCAGGCCGATCATCGCGCGATCGCTGATTTCCGGGTCGTAAATGAGTAACTGCTTCTCGGCGCCTTTGATGAACCGCGAAAGTTCGTGGCGGGCGTTGACGGGGCTGACAATGAAGTTCTTGCGTCTCGCGTTGTAAGCCTGCCGCTTGATATCGGCGTGGAAGAGCCTGCTGGCCTCGTTCACCAGTTCTTCGTCGTCGGTGACAATCCCGAAACTACGGCTGTTGTCGATGTCCAGGTAAGTGAAGTTGAAGGTCAGGACGTAAAGGAGCCGGTGATCGACCACCATGAACTTGTAATGATGGCGCAGTAAGTCGTCCGCCGTGCGCGAAACCTCGATTCCAGCGGGAAGGAGTTCCATTTCCAGCTTCCGCAAATCCTTCTCGCTGCTGTGATTTGTGTTGGCAATCAGGGCATGGACGGAAACGCCGCGGTCCACGGCTCTTTCCAGAGCCTGCTTCACCTCGGCGTGATCGAAACGGAATATCGCAATCTCGATGCTTTTTCGGGCGTCGTCGATGCCGCTCAGGAGCGAAGTCACGCCATCGTCGGGCTGCACAATGAGTTTCATTTCGAACTCGCCTCCCTGAGTTCCGTGGATTGCGCGATGCGCCGCAATTCCTCCAATCTGCCGCGAATGGCCCGCGTGAACTGCTGCGCGGCGAGCGCCGTGGCCCCACTGGCCCTCAGGCCGGCAGTCAGTTCCTCGTCGGTGATTCGCAAGAGATAGGGAAGCAGCCAGCGGACATCGTCCCCTCCGACACCCGCGAGGATATCATCGCCATGCTTGCCCCGGAATCCCCAGCGAATGGCACCGCTACTTTCCAGTTTCGCAAAGTGCGGAGTCTGCGCGCTATAGCCCCTCCAATCCCAACGGTCTCTGCGGAAGAAGCCGCCGGTCTTTCCGAGGGAGGCGCCCCAGTCCGTGACGGCGTACCAGCCGGAGGAGCCGTGCGAGTGCGGCTCATCGAGGATCCCGTTGTTGCTGCCTTCGCCGTCGCGTGCGTCCTTGGTGTCCCAGTTCGCGAGGAGCATGATCACGATTTTGAGGCCGCCCAACTCCCTGGTCCCCTCGAAGGGATTGTCGTTCCAGGACCATTGACGTTTGTGGCGTTCGTGAAGCTTGAAGCGCGCGTTGCGGAACGAGCCGTCTTTCTTAACGAAGATTTTGGCTCGCTTCAGCCCGGTGACGTTCTCAATGACGCCGCTCTCAACGAAGAAGGTTGGCACGGCCGCGAAGCCTGTGGCATACAGGAACCTTGCGGCGAAGGTGTCCGAGTGGACCTCGCCGCCGAACTTGACTACCCAGGTGCGTCCCGCCGCATCCTTTACGTCGATCTTCGGGTTCGTGCCGTCGAGGTTCTCTTTGACGAAGCGGAACGGAGGACGAGGCGCGGCCTCAGCTCCGCCCGGTCCAGACACCCAGTCCGAGACGCTCAGCGCCGGAGGTTTCTTCCAAAGGACCTGTGCCGCAGCAACGCCGCTTAGGGCGCACAGCACGATCCCGCATGTCCAAACGCGAGAGCGGAGCATTGGTTAACTCTTTCGGAAGCGACCCCTCAGATCGGGCCAGAACTCCCGAAAGACGTTGAAGCCGACTGCAGTGGCCATCGAGATGCCGAAACTGGTGGCGCCGTCGCCGGCGCTGGTGGTGCTTCGCGGTTGCCAGATTCTGGAAATGAAAGCCGCACCGGCCTCGCCGCCCAGGCGCGAGAAGGAGATCCGCCGCTCGCCATTGTCGCGACGCGCCAGAAAGGTGCTTGCGACTGCGTATTTGGTGCGGCGCGCAAAGCCCTGCTGGCCCGAAGCGAAGTAACGATTGTCTTCGTGCAATGCAGCGGAAGCGCCATATTCGAGCGTGTTGCGGATCACATGCCGCGCGAACGAATCGCCGACGCGGTAGCTGTATCCCTGGGCACCGCCTCCCCATTCCTTAGGAGAGCCCTCCGCCTGCCGGATGCCCCCGGAGGCGAGCGCGCGGAAGATCGACTCGGGATCGACCAGGCCAGTCACATAATGAGCCAGGCGCTCGCTCCGGGTCATCGGCTCAAACTCGTCGGCGGTGGGCCGGGAGGCCGCCATCGCTCCCGACCCTGAACTGGGTCCGTCCCCGGCAAACGCGGAACTCGTCGAGGCGACGATCGCCGCGGCGAGGATGAGAGACATTCGAAACCTCATTGAAGTCCCCTTCGGCACTTAAGGCTCGGCACAGGTGCTTCGCTACCGGTGCATACAAAGCTCGCGATGCACACCCACATTACGCCAGAAGCGCGAAGGCAAATCCATTGGACGAAGGTATCGGTGAAGCAAATGATGCTCGGGGGGCCGAGGAGGTCCAGCGCCTGGCTGCCGAGAGGGTGACAACGGCTACTTCAGAGTTGAGACGTGGATGTAGTCAAAAGCCGCTGTGAATCCCGATCGATTGCCGGCGTACAGGCAGATCTTCGCGGCGGTGCCGAGATTGTGCGTCCAGGTGCCCCCGCGGACCCAATCGGTGCCGTCGGCGCTGCTGTAGGCGGTGTAGGCATCCAGCCCGTCGATTGTGCGCTTGACGATTCTCAGCCAGGCTTCGATACCACCGGAGGCGATCGCCGGCGGGCCCAGGTCGGTCGATCCCCAAGTCGGATAGCCGGTCGCCTGCGGTGTTTCCGCCTTGATGAATTCGATCTGACGAGTATCGGAATCCGAAAAGACATCCAGGCGGAGATAGTTGGCGTCGCCGGCGTAGAGCAACAGGCCGGCTTGCGCAAAGTCATTCCCGGCGCCGCTGGCGGGGAGGTTGAGTGTGAGCTTCGTTTCGACCACGTAGTCGCTGGCGGGCGCGGCCTCCGCCAGAAGCGGGACCTGCGCCATTGCATTGGTAGTGTCAAACCCCACTGTGGGGACCTGGTAAGTCGTGCCGGTCAACTGATACGCCGCAGCGGAGTGGATGAAAGACCACTGCGCGCCGAGCGTGGAGGCGTTGAATTCGTCAGACAGGGCAATGATCGGGGCAAGCGGCTGGTCGTTACTGCTGAATACGGCGGCGTAGTTCGAAGCAGAGCCTGGCTGAGCCGCTGGAACAGGCTGCGGTGCGGTGGAATCGGACGGACCAAAGCTGCCGCGAGTAACTGGCCAGCCGTCGGAGTCCCAATCGAGCGCGTCGAGAAGCACCGGCCTGGCAGTGGTACCGGCGAAGCCCGGGAAATACGGCGAGCGGAGATCGACGGCGTGATAGAGAATGTAGGACCGGCCCGCCTCGTCGGTGAAGACGACGTTGCCGCCGGGGCCAGCGAAACCGTTGCCGTTCATCGCCAGGACGGGCGTTCCCCCCGCATTCACCGCCGTGAGCGCGTTGCCCTGCCGGTCCAGGTATGGACCCATTGGCGAGGTGGCGCGCGCTGCGAAGACTCCATATCCCGTCAACGGCCCGGCGCAGCAGTTTGTGGTTGAGGCGAGCAGGTAGTAGTAGCCGCCGTGCTGAACCCAGTTTCCGCCCTCGAAGCGATTGTCCGCCGCGATGAGCTGTTCGCTCGAAGGGTCGGATGTGAGGCCGTCGGCCGAAAGCTTCCGGACGGAAATCCCGCCGACGTAGCTCCCATAGAGAATGTACTTCTGCCCCGTGGAATCCTCTACGACATCGGGGTCAAACAGCCAGCGATACGCGTTGTTACAGCAGTTACTGGCGGTCTCGGGGCCCACGACGGGAGTCCCGCTGTCCGTGAAGGGTCCTTTAGGGCTCTGGCTGGTGCCGACGCCGATGGCAGCCCCGCCGCCGGAGAGGTTGGTGACGTTGGTCGTGAAGTAGAGATAGTACTGATTGTTGAAATACTCGATGGCAGGCGCCCACAGATACGGAGTGGCGACCCAGGTGGGCCGTGAAAGAAAAGCGTCATTGTCATAAGTCCAGTTCACCAGATCCGTCGATTCGTAGATGCTGATCAGATGGAAGGCTAACTGACTCTGCGGGGTGAGATCCCTGCTGTTGTGCGCGTCGCCGGTGCAATAGAGATACCAGGTATCCTTGCCGCTGGTTTGCACTTTGAGCATCGCCGGATCGGGGCAGCTGATGACGGCGCCGGTGGCCGTGTCGTTGAGCGACAGAGGGTTGGTGTAAGTGGGCGATGCGGGCGATTGGATCGTGACCGGGACCACGGCAGAGACGGCGGATTGGTCCGCCGCGTCGCCGCCGTACGACGCGCTCAGACTGTGAGCGGCGGGAGCGAGCCTGGTCACGCTGAAGATCGCCGTGCCGGTGGCATCGAGTGGCGCGGCGCCAAGGGAAGTCGAGCCGTCGAAGAAGGTCACGGTTCCGGCGGGGGGCCCGGAACTCGAGGTGCGAGCCGCCACGGCGACTAACTCCAAAGGCAGGCCCTGTAGAAGAGTCGTGGCGGAGGGGGTGAGCATTACCGACGTAGTGGCGGGCGGTTGCTGCTGAGCCGTGACGGTAACGGCCGAGGAACTGGATGGTGCGTTTGCACTATCCCCGCCGTACGCAGCGGTTACTAAGTGCGTTCCAGTGGCGAGCGTAGCGGTGACGGCGGCAGAGTTCCCGGTGCCGAGGGGCGCGTTTCCAAGACCCGTGCCGCCATCGGAAAAACTGACAGATCCGGTAAGTGAGTTACTCGACCCTCTAACTACGGCGGTGAGCGTGACCGAATTGCCGGCAGTGATCGTCGTAGCGGAAGCGGAGAGAGTGACGGTGGTGGCGGCGAGCGTGGCGGCGGGAAAGGCGGACGATGGCTGGATAGCGGGCCAGTCGTTGCTCCAGACCAAAGGACCGGCCCAGAGGTAGTCGAGACCGTTCTGCTGCAAATTAAGAGCGTGGAAGACAAGGATGTCGCTGCCGCTGGCCGGATCGAGATAGGCCGTCTGTCCGCCGGGCGCGTTCCACGTGGTCCCGTTGCCCGTCATAAGGACGGTGCCACCGCCCTGGAGCATGGCGGTTCCACTCATGTCGGTGAAGGGGCCGTTGGGACTTGTCGAGCGGCCGACGGCGATTTTGTAATTGCTGTTCGCGGGATTGGGCTGGCAGCATGAGTCCAGGGAGACGAACAGATAGTAATAACCGCCGTGTTCGAGAAGAGAAGCACCTTCGATGGGGTCAGACTGAACGGCAGGACGGAAAGCCAGGTTGGTGGGCGTCTGGCCGGGGATCGGCTTGCCGGTGGTTGGATCGATTTGCTCCTGGAAGATGCCGTTCCAGAAACTTCCGTAAGTGAGCCATACCTTGCCGCTTGTGTCTACGAGAATATTGGGATCGATGGCGTTGAAATTGTCAGCCGAGGTCGAACTGACCACCTGGCCCTGATCCACCCACTGATACGTTGGGTCGGAAGGATCGAGTGTGACGTTGGTTGCGAGGCCGATGACGGAGCGGTTCGAGCCGAATGTGGAACCGGCATAGTAGACGCGATAGAGGCCGTTAAAGAACGAAATGTCGGGCGCCCAGAGGCCGGAAACTCCCGGGACGGCGGCTTGCACCCAGGACGGAATCTGCTCGAACACATGATCGCCGTGGCCAGCCGTCCCGCACATGGTCCAGGCAAGCTTGTCGTGGGAGCAACGAATGGCCAGATTACCGCCGGTGAGGCCGCCGGGATCGGTAGTAAAGGAGTAGTAAGTGTCGCCTTGCATGATGATACTGGGATCGTGCACCGGCTGTATGTTGCCCGTGAGGGGGTTGGTGGATGGCAACTCCGGATATGGGGTGGGAGTCGGGGTCGGCGTGGGTGTGGGAGTGGGGGTCGGAGTAGGGTTGACCTTGCCGCCGCTATGGCCGCAAGAGGCCAACACAGACAAGAGCGCTCCAATCAACGCGATCAGGACATAGCGCCTGGCGATCATCGATGGCCCCTCTTCGGATGGGCAGTTACAGCGCCTCAGCTTTGGTTTCGAATATAGACCCTGACGCGCTCGACCGTCAACCGGACGCCTCGCAGATGTCGCAGATTCCCTCGAGCATCGGAACTGGCCGCGGACCCGGGACTGGCTCGAATTTCGCCGCCTTTGCGAAATTCGTGCCTGTCCCACCATCGGTCCTCTGTCCGCTATACTCCTCGCTATTTGCGACGCACGACGGTGGCGGCGCGGCGGGCGTGCGCTGGGAGCGGCTGCGCGGCCCCACGGCGGCCCCTTGACAGCAGAGGAATCTGAGGTAGGCTGCTTATGTCAGGGGAACGCTTGCACATTCTGACGGCGGCTGGCCTTCTTCTTTCCTGTTCATCGGTTTCCGTCGCACCATGCGCGGCGCCCGCGGCTCGTCCGCCGATCGAGGCGGAACTGCTGGTGCCGGTTTCGATTCACGGCACGAGCGTCGGGAAGCCGATCTACGCCCGCGTCCTGTCGGATTGGCGGAGCCCCGCCTGCACGCTTCGCCCCGGCGGAATCCTTAAAGGCAGACTGGTGGCAGCGGTGGCGCATTCGAAGAGCGCGAAGACCTCGAGCCTGGCCCTGGTATTCGACAGCGCAGAATGCTCGGGCCGCCAGATGAGATCGCTGCCGATGACCCTGACCGCCGTTCTGGCGCCGTCACGAGACTCGGCCCTGAACACGACTCCGCCGTTGAGTGAAGGGAGCGGGATCGCTGTTGAAGGCGGGATGCGGAGCGTGTTGACGGCCGCCGCCACCGCGAACTTCGAGCTGAGCAAGGACGAAAGGCAAGCGACGATAACGCCCGGTTCCGTGGTTGGATTGCACGGGCTGAAGCTGAGCGTGGGGACCGGTCCGGAAGGCAGTTCCGTTGTTTCCGCAACGGGGCTGGACGTTCGCCTGGAACGCGGCATCCGGTTCTATCTGTTTCCCAGCACACCGGTCGCGCAGCAGGCAGCCGCGGGTCCAGCGGCAACCGCGGAGACGCCTTCGATCCCCACGCCTCCGCCTGAGCCCATCGCTGTCTCCGCCCCTGGCGAGCGTCCCGTCGCACCCGCCAGCTCTCCTGTGGACGAAACTGAGGTTTGCGCTCCCCCCCATTGCAGCGTCGTGCTCCCCGATGCCAGCCCGGCGGCGGCCGCGGGCACGGAGGGCAGCGTTTCGATCGCCGAGCTGGGCTATGCACCGCGATGGAACCGCGAGGCCTACCACTTCGATCACGAAGCCGCGGTCGCGTTTCTCGGCCCCGGAGAACTGCTGTGCACGTTCAACGCGCATGCCCTGGTGGAGCGTAGCTCGGCGGACGACGCAACGCGAGTCATTCGCGCGGTCCTGCTGGATCGGGCTACCATGCGTGTGCTGCGAACTCTGGACTGGCGCGTCCTCGACGACAGGCAGTATCTATGGCCCTCCCACAAGAATCGAGTGCTCGTTCATGTGGGAGACGAAGTGCGCGTCTACGGCCCTGGACTCAAGCTGGAAAACAAGGCCAGGCTCGGCGGTCCCCTGGCATTCCTGAGGACCTCGCCTTCCGGCGGCATGATGGTGCTGGGCATTCTGCACGAGCGCCATTCGCCGGAGATCCATCGGCAGCTTCAGATCGCCCTGGAGGGTCCGCCGGAAGAAGACGTGGAAGTCCGGCTGCTGGATGGCGATCTGCGCCCGCTGGGCTCCTGGCTGCATCCCGGGAATCTCGCCGCCCCGGTCCTTTCGAACAACGGGGAACTCAGGCTGCTCGCGACCTCGTCCCAGGGGTATCGCGTCGTGGAGTATGACTGGAACAAGCAGAGGCGAAACGTGGCCTCCATAGCCTCGGCATGCACGCCGGATCTGGCGAGCGTGGCGCCGAACCTGATCTTCGTCTCCGGCTGTGCGCGAGTGACGAAGGAAAGGTGGTGCCGGGTGCTCACACCTGACGGAAAGACGATCCTCAAGACGAGTTGCTCGTCTCCCCAGATGATGCAATACGCGAGCGGCAGCGAGGCGGGCCAGGTATTCGCACTCTCGATCGCCGAGGCCGCAAGATCGATGATTCCGGGGGCGTCGTTTAAAGCCACAGATCTGGCGGAAGGGCGCATCTCGATCTATGGCACTCAAGACGGCCGGCTGGTGACGAAGATCCGCGTCCCTTCGACGGCCGCAACCGAACAGACCTTCGCGTTCTCCCCCGACGGACGCAGGATGGCGCTTTTGTCTGGAAGCCGTCTCCTCCTCTATGGCTTGCCCGCGGCAGTTGCAGGCGACATCCGCCCTCCGAAGGCGACCAACTGATCGCGTTGACACCCGGCCGGCGAGCGGGTGGACCGGGCGCGGCATGCAATCGATTTCACTGCCGGCGTGGCCGTCGGTACGCGAGGATTCCGGAGAGAGACCCCGGTCGCCGGGTCCCTTCGTTGGCCTCGATACTATCCGCTTTCCCACAAATGTTTTAGGGGCGGAAACCCAACCCCGGAGCGAGGGCCCGGCCGGCTGCAGGCGCACCAGGATTCGATCCGGCAGACGGGGCAACAACCTCCAGCCCTGGCGACACCCCCAATCACCCCCAATGAAGCCTCTTGACAAAAAACGGGTCCGGGTATAATCTGTCTGCAAGCGTTTACATAGTGCAAAAGCACTAGCAGAGGGGTTTGCTCGGGACATGGGATCCAAGGACCACGCTGCCCGCAGGGGTCGGCTTTTTCTCGCGCTGGGCCTGCTCTGTCTCACCCTCGCCTCCGGCCAGGATGAGGAATTCGCGAGCACGTTCCGAACAGGGACCGAAGCTCTCCGCGCCGGAAACCTGGAAGCCGCGGCGGCAGCGTTCACACGTTGCACCGCCCTCGACCCCACTTTCGCCGAGGCCTGGTTGAACCTGGGTCTGGCCCGGTTCCAGCAAAACGATCTGGACCGGGCGGTTCCGGCCCTCGAGAAGAGCCTCCACCTCAAGCCCACCGTCCGTGGCGCGAATCTGTTCCTGGGCATTGCCGACTACCGGAGAAACGACTACGCGGCCGCGGCCGCCGCTCTGGAGCGCGAGACGAAGGCCGATCCCGCCAATGCCGACGCGCTGATGTGGCTGGGAATTGCGCGGCTGGCCGCGGGGCATACGGCGGACGCTGTCTCGACCCTCGAGAAGGCCGCTCGAATGCGCCCTGACGATGTGGACACGCTCTACCATCTCGGCCGTGCCTACATGCTGCGCTCGAAGGAGACCTACGAGCGCATGTACGTAGCGGATCCAAAGTCGTGGCGCGTTCACCAGGTTCTGGCCCAGTCGTTTGCCGATGCCGACCGGCTCGAGGACGCGGTCAAAGAGTGCCAGGAAGCCATCCGGCAGAAGCCTGCCGAGCCCGGTCTACACCAACAGCTCGGCGAAATATACGACCGCCAGAACAATCTGGAAATGGCCGATGCCGAATACCGGCAAGAGCTGAAGACCGATCCACACAATGCGGCGGTGATGTACAGTCTCGCCGTCGTCGGCATCGAACGTTCGAAGCCGGCCGAAGCGGTGGAGTTACTCACCCAGGCGCTGCGCCGGACGCCCGGATCGGTCGAGGCCCGCTATCAGCTCGGTCGCGCGGAAGCGCAACTGGGCCACAACGACGAGGCGGCGGTCAGTTTCGCCGCGGTGGTCGCCAATCCCCAGGGCGTAAGCGCCGAAATGCTCCGCCAATCCTATTACCAACTGTCGCAGTTGTACCGCCGTTTGCATCGGCCCGAGGAATCCCGCGCGGCGCTGGATTCATTTGTCCGCCTGAAACAGGAGGCGGACAAGGAGCAAAGTCACAAGTTAGAGGACAAGCTCCGAAAGTCAATCCAAGGACAACAACCATGAGGGACCTTTGATGACGTCCAACCATAACGGTCACACACAGTGGGGGGTAACGCACGTTCGCGACCGCTGCCGCCCGATCGCTTTGGCGGCCCTGATCGCGATCCTTCCGGCAGGCGCCCTGTTTGGGCAGACCAATCAAGGCGCTATTTCCGGCGTAGTCACAGACAGCTCGGGCGCCGTCGTACCCAACGTAAACATCACCGCAAAGGAGACAGCGACCGGTACCGTTTACAACACCGTTTCCAGCAGCGCCGGCACTTACATCATCGCCAATGCCCGAATCGGCAGCTATGATGTTTCGGCGGAGTTCTCTGGCTTCAAGAAATGGCAGGCCACGGGAGTCGTTGTTCAAATCGGCGCGACGAGTTCGCTGAATATCGTCCTCCAGACAGGGCAACTCAACGAAACGGTCACCGTCGAGGGCAGCGCACCCACCGTGCAGTCGGACACGTCCGACATCGGAACCAACGTAACCAACAAGCAGGTTCTCGATTTGCCTCTGGCGCTGGGCAGCGCGGTCCAGGCGATGCGTTCGCCCGAGGCGTTCGTCTTCCTGACGCCGGGTGCGATCGGGCCCGGAACCGCGGGTTCCGCGCAGAACGGAACCAACGGCGGAACGTTCGAGTCGAAGATCAACGGCGGCCAGGCCTATGGCACGGAAGTGCTGCTCGACGGGGCCAGCACGACGCGATCGGAGAACGGGTCGTCGTTCGACGAGACCGCGCCCTCGGTGGACGCCATCAGCGAATTCCGTATCATCACGTCCACTCCGTCGGCTGAGTACGGACGCACCACGGGCGGCATCACCAGCTTCGCGCTGAAGTCCGGCACCAACGATTTTCACGGCAGCGCCTACGATATCTTCCGCAACGAAGCCCTCGATGCCAACAGCTTCTTCAACAACAGTCAGAACATCGACCGCAGCGTCGGCGCCCGCGACCGCCAGAACGACTACGGCCTGACCTTCGGCGGACCGGTTTGGGTTCCGAAGATTTACAACGGGAAGAACAAGACGTTCTTCTTCTTCTCCTGGGAGCAATACCGCCAGAGCCAGGGCGGCGTTACCACTAGCACGGTTCCCACGGCGGCGGAAAAGGCGGGCGATTTCTCGGCCGACCTGACCAACACCGCGCTCGGCGTCAATCCCTGCGACGGCTCGACGATTTATGAGGGCGAGGTGTTCGATCCCACGACAACCAGAACCGTGAACGGCGTCCAGTGCCGGACTGCGTACGCGGGGAACCGGGTCCCGACGAACCTGATTTCGCCAATCGCGACGAAAGTCTTCGCGTACTATCCCGACCCGACCACCAGCGCCAAGGTCAACAACTACTCGCTGCCCTGGAGCCTGCCGGTGCTTGACACCGCCATGAGCATCCGCGGAGACCAGAACCTGAGCGACCGGCAAAAGCTTTTCTTCAGCTATGTCTCGCGCGACAACGTGCGAACCTCGGTGGCTCCGTATTTCGCCAACGACGTCGGCACCGGCCGCAACCAGGATTTCTTCACCCACTATGTGCGTGCGGGATACGACTTCATCCTCACGCCCACTCTTCTGAATCACCTGAATCTTGGCTACGACCGCACCAACAGCGGCAACAAGGTCAAGAACGCTTTCCTCGGCAAGAACTGGGATCAGCTCCTCGGTATCCAGGGCGCCAGCGGCCCCATGTTCCCGACGATCGGCCTGGTGGAGGGTCCCACGACCTGGCTGGGCGACGACGTGTACGGCGATACCATCGACAACCACTTCAGCCTGACCGAATCCGTCGACTGGGTGAAGGGCAAACACACCATGAAGTTCGGCTACGAACAACGGCTGACTAAGTACAGCCCCATTGACAACTCGAGACAGTCGGGCGACTTCTACTTTTGGCGCCAGCAGACGGCCGGAACGCCGCTCACCTCGGGCCAGAGCGGGAACGGGATCGCCAGCTTCGAGCTCGGCCTGGTCCACGATTCCAACCTCATCATCAAGTCCAGCCAGCCTTACTGGATCAGCAACTACTATGCTGCGTTCTTCCAGGACAGCTACAAGCTCACACAGACGCTGACCTTGAACCTGGGGTTCCGTTGGGACTATGATCAGCCTCGCCACGAACGCTACGGCCAGTATTCGAACCTCGATCTGAACCTGGCGAATCCGGGCGCGGGCGGCCGTCTCGGAGCCCTGGCGTTCGCTCAGAGTCAGGGCGAGACGTGGGCCACGCCTTGGAAGAAGGACTTCGCCCCACGCATCGGATTTGCCTGGTCGCCCAGCAAGCTCGGCGGCAAGACCGTTGTCCGTGGCGGCTTCTCCATTTACTACGGTGCACTGACCTATGCCGATTTCGGCGGCTACGGCCGCGCCGGCTTCCAGGCGCAACCGGGCTTCTCGAGCGCGGATGGTTTCACCCCCGCGTTCAACCTCAATTCCGGATTCCCTGCGTACACACCACCGCCGAATCTGGATCCGTCGCAGCTGAATGGCACGGGACCGACTTACCTCGATCCTTCGTACGGCCGCCCCGCCATGGTGAACAACTGGAGCATCGAGATCCAGCACCAGCTCGCGGCCGACCTGATCCTCGACGTCGCTTACGTCGGATCGCACGGCACGCATCTGCACACCAATCTGGACGCGGTCAACTCGCTCAACCCCACTTACTTCGGGCTGGGCAGCCTGCTCAGCCAGCCGTTCACCTCTCCGACCGCTAGCGTCGGAACACCCTATGCGGGCTTCAATGGGAATGTGGCCCAGGCCCTGGTGCCTTACCCTCAGTACTTCGGCTTCAACACCGATGGGCAGTTGGAGAACCTGGGACAATCCAGCTTCAACGCACTTGAAGTGTCTCTGCAGCGCCGGTTCCACAGTGGCCTCAACTTGATGGCCTCTTACACGTGGTCCAAGACGCTCACCGACGCTGACGACGCCCTGCCCTACTTCGCCACCCTGCACGGGGGCGGTAGCGCACAGAACCCGTTCAACCTGAATGGGGAAAAGACCTACAGCAACCAGGACGTCCCCCAGATGTTCGTGATCAGCTATGTCTACGAGCTTCCGATTGGAAAAGACAAGCGGTTCCTGAACAGGGGCGGCCTCGTCAATAAGCTCGCCGGCGGCTGGGAAGTGAGCGGCATCCAGCGCTACCAGAGCGGCCAGCCGCTTTCGTTCCGCTGCGCCACGGGTGTGCCTGCCTTTGCGGGCTGCATCCGCTTCAATTATGTCTCGGGCCAGGATATCTTCAGCTCGGCCTATCTGAGCGGCAGTCAGGACCCGTCGTCTGGCGTATCCATTTTCAACCCCGCGGCATTCTCGGATCCGAACGCTCCGGCACGCATCGCCGCTGGGGGCGCCTACGCTTTCGGCGACATGCCGCGCACTCTCGGAAATGTGCGTATGAAGCACTTCGACAACGAGGACTTCAACCTCGTGAAGCGACTTGGCATAACAGAGCGGGTCCAGATGGAGTTCAAGGTCAGCGCCATCAACGCCTTCAACCGGCATGTTTTCGACCGGCCCGGCGATACCAACGCAAACGACCCCGTTACTCAGTTCGGCGTCCTCAACACCAACGCAACTCTGGAGACCCCACGGAGGTTGCAGTTGCAGTTGAAGGTGCTGTTCTGAGGTGCGCCGGCTAGCGCCGGCACTCCCCTTGCGGGTAACCTGACAGTCCCGGGGCCGTCCAGAAGCGTCCCCGGGCCTGTCTTCTTTTCGCTGCGCTATACTTCCTCCAGAAGCCGCCGCTCATGAGATCCCGCGTGTTGTTTAGTGCGTGTTTCCCGCTGTTGGCGGTCCGTCTCTGCTTTGGCCAGGCCCTGGACTCGCTGGAGCAAATGTATCGGCAGGCCTCCGAGGCGCTCCGGCAGGGAAGATACTCCGAGGCCGCAAACGCTCTGGCGGAAGTCGACATCCAGGCTCACGGTTTCAAGGACGCTCTACTGCTCCGGGCAAAGGCGCTGATCCATCTCAATCAATACCCGGAAGCCGAGAAATCCCTCCGTCAGTATCTCGAAGTTCACGAAACATCCGCCGACGCCAAGTTTCTCCTCGGCTACGTGCTCTTCCGCGAGAACCAGCCCGAGAAATCCCTGGCCATTTACACCGCCGCCGCAGCTCTGAAGAGGCCGGTACCGGATGACTTCAAGATCGTAGGACTCGACTACGTGCTGCTGAACGACTACCCCGACGCGGTCTTCTGGCTGGAACGATCCGTAAAGGAGAACCCGAAGGACCCAGAGGCGGTGTATTACCTCGGGCGCGCCTACTATGCCCAGAACTGGTTTGAGAAGGCGATTGCCGAGTTCCAGCGAGCCCTCGATCTCGATCCGCGATTCGCCAAGGCCCAAAACAACCTGGGGCTCGCTCTCTATGCGCAGAACAAGGCGGACCTGGCCGAGCAGGCGTACCGGCGCGCCATCCAGCTCGGCGAGGAGAGCGGAAAGAAAAGCGAGCAGCCGTACATCAATCTCGGAGAGTTACTGATCGACCACAACCGCGCGAAGGAGGCGCTCGTTCTTCTCGATGCCGCCAGAGCGATCGCTCCCACGGCCGACCGCGTGGAACAATTACGGGGAAGGGCGTTGCTGAGCGAGAACCGCCTGGAGGAGGCGGAAGCGGCGTTCCGCGCAGCGATTGCGCTGAAGCCCGAAAGCGGCGCGCTGCATTACCAACTCGGCCGCGTGTTGAAGCGGCTGGGGCGCGCCGAGGAGGCGAAGCAGGAATTCGAGCGCAGCAAGGCGCTCCTCGGGACGCACTCCGCTCTGCCGTACTGACATGGCGACGAGATGGACATACCGCCCGGTCCCGTGCCTGCTGCTGGCGGCATCCTTCAGCGCGGCCCCGCAGTCCACGCCGCAACCTCCGCCGCGCGTGAGCGCTCTGCGGGAGGCCGCAAGATGCATCGGACTCCGCGATGCCGCGGGGGCGGAGGCCGCGTTGAAGCCCCTTCTCGATGCGTCTCCCGACGACCCGATTGCGCTGAATCTCCTCGGCCTGGTCCGCGTGCAGCAGAAGCAGCCGGCGCAGGCGGAGGAACTCTTTCACCGCGCCATTGAGAAGGGGCCCCGTCTGCCCGGCCCTCATGTGAACCTGGCGAGGCTCTACGGGAAGGAGCGCGCGGAGGATGCCATCCTGGAATTGAGCAAGGCGCTCAAACTCGCTCCGGCGGATGAGCAGGCGCGGTCGCTGTTGCGGACGATCGCCAGCTCGGCGGCGCTCGAGGCCTCCCGGTCGGGAGACAAGGAGCGTGCATTAGCGCTCATGTTGCGTGCGAAGCAGGAGTTGCCAAACGACGCGGACGTGTTGGTGGACACGGCACTCGCGGCTATGGATCGCAATCTCTACCCCGACGGCGAGCGGTACCTGCTCGAGGCGTTGAGGCTTCGGCCGGATTTTCTCAAAGCGACTTACGCTCTGGCCCGCGCATATCTGGCCGAGAGTAAGATGCAGTTGGCCGAAGAACAAATGCGCAAGTACCTTGGTGCCAAACCCGATGACGCCACGGCTCAATACGGTCTGGGATTCATTCTTGTGGCGGAAGAGAAGCTGGACGAGGCGCGCGCGGCCTTCGCGAACTCCCTGCGCCTCGAACCCCGGCAGACGGAATCGGTGTTTCAACTCGGAGAAATCTCGGTGAAGAAGGGAGAACTCGATCAGGCGGCGGACGAGTTCCACAGGGTGCTGGAGCGCGACCCGCGGCACGCCGGCGCTCTCACCGAGATCGGCATCTTAGCGTTCCGCGGGGGAAAGCTGAGCGAGGCGCAAGACGATCTCGAGCGGGCCGTTACTCTCGCGCCTTCTTACTACAAAGCCCATTACTACTACGCGCTGACACTGAAGAAGCTCGGCCTCCGCGACGAAGCAGACCGTGAGTTTCAGGTCGCTACCGCCTTGCAGAAACATGACGCTCCATCGCTCGAACTCGCACCGGACCGGTAGTGATGACATATACACTTGAATGCGCAGCCATGCTGTCCGCGGCTTTGGTAGCGGTTGCCGTTGCGGGCGAGGCCCCGGCCGGGAAATTCGTGGACATAACCGGCCCCGTTGGCATTCGGTTCCTCCACCGCGCCGACCCGACGCCTAAGAAGTATCTGCTCGAGACCATGGGCTCCGGCGTCGCCCTCCTCGACTATGACAACGACGGCAGGCTGGACGTCTACTTCGTCAACGGGGCCCGCATCGACGATCCGACGCCGCCCGGCACCATTCCTAAGAAGGAGGGCCCTCAATACTGGAACCGGCTCTATCGCCAGAAGAAGGACGGAACCTTCGAGGATGTTACGGAACGAGCCGGTGTGGCGGGCGTGGGCTATGGAATGGGCGTTGCCGTGGGTGACTATGACAATGACGGGTACGAAGACATCTATGTGACCGCTTACGGACGGAACACCCTCTATCACAACAACGGCGACGGCACGTTCACGGATGTTACCGATCAGGCTGGGGTGGCCGGTGGAGGATGGTCCACTAGCGCGGCATGGGTCGACTATGACAATGACGGCCGCCTCGATCTGGTGGTGGCCCGTTATATGAAGTGGGATTTCTCGGACCTGTGGTGCGGCGAACATCTGGAAGGCCACCGGGCCTACTGCCACCCGGACATATTCAAACCCGAGACGGTGTTGCTGTATCACAACGAGGATGGACGCCATTTCAAGGAGGTTTCCCGGCAGGCCGGTCTCACCATGCCGGGGAAGGGACTCGGCGTCGCCATAACGGACTACGATCGGGACGGGTACCCGGATATCTTTATCGCCAATGACGCCATGCAGGAATTCCTGTTTCACAACAAGCACAACGGCACGTTCGAGGAAGTCGCCCTGGAGAGCGAAATCGCAGTCGACGGCGACGGCGGAACATACTCGGGAATGGGTGTCGATTTTGCCGACTACAATAACGACGGGTGGCCCGACGCACTTATCGGGACACTGGCGAACCAGAAGTACGCCCTATACGAGAACACTAAGGATGGCGCGTTCAAGTACTCTAGTTACAGCACCGGCCTTGGCGCCATAACCATGTTCCATTCGGGCTGGGGCCTACGCTTCTTCGATTACGACAACGACGGATGGAAGGACCTCATTGTGGCGCAATCTCACGTGCTGGACACTATTGAAACCACGAGCCCCGGTCTGAAATACAAGGAGGGCCCCCTGCTGGCACGGAACACCGGCCGCGGCTTTGTGGATGTCTCGAAGGAGTCCGGCAGCGTCTTCTCTGAGCGATGGGTGGGCCGCGGTCTCGCTGTCGGAGATATCGACAACGACGGCCGCCTGGACCTCGTTATCGGCACGGAGGGCGGGCCGGCTCACGTTTTGCACAATGAAACGCAGACCTCAAACCACTGGCTGACCATTGGACTGGTCGGGCATAAGAGTAACCGCGATGGAATTGGGGCCACGATCAAGCTCGACACTGCCCACGGGGCTCAGTGGCAGTATGTCACCACCGCGAGCAGTTACTGCTCCGCGAGCGACCGCCGCGCCCACTTCGGCCTCGGGCCGGATGCGAAGGCGACTAAGATCGAGATCCGCTGGCCGAGCGGTACTGTCCAGGCGCTCTCCAACGTCTCCGCGGATCGTTTCATCACAGTAGATGAGGTGGACGGACTGCTGCAGGGAAGCAAACCGTAGACGTCGGTCACCGTTTCGGCAGAATCCCCTTGCCTTCCTCGATCGTATAGAAGCGATCTACCGCTCCCGGCTTGACGTGCTCGACCTTGCCGCTCGGCCAGTGAATCTCCACGTCGTCCACGGAAGTACTCTGCGCCAGCCCGAAGTGCGGCCGCTGGTCGTTAGAGGAAGCGTAACTGCCTCCGCTCAGAACGTCTCCACGCTGGCGCATGCCCCCGGCCTTGAGGTATACGGTCGCGCCGACCGCATCCCTTGGGCTCTTTGGGCCTCCGATCAGCTTGAACGCAATCCAGTGGTTGCCATCGGCGCTGACATTCCGCAAGAGGACCGCGGGCCTGTCAATCTGATTGATCACGACGTCGGTCTTTCCGTCGTTGAACAGATCTCCAAAGGCCGCGGCGCGGGCCGCGTACAGCCCCGCCAGTCCTGTATTCTTCACCGGAGGAATCAGCTCGAACTTCGAACCTTTCAGATTGTGAAACAGAAGAGGACGTTGCGCATAGGTGGTGCCCCAGTCGCTCTTGTCCACGAAAGTGTATACATGGCCGTTAGCGACGAAGATGTCCTTCCATCCATCGTTGTCGTAGTCGAGGAACCCGTCGCCCCATCCGAGGAATGGAATAGTCACCTCCGCGATTCCAAGCTGGTAACTGACCTCGCTGAAGTTGCCCTCGCCGTCGTTCCGGTACAGCGGGTTGTAATCGTCGGAGAACGCCGTGTCGTAGATGTCGAGCAGGCCGTTGTTGCGGTAGTCGCCGATGGCCAGGCCCATGCTGGCCTTTTCATGTCCATTCTCGTCGAAGGCATAGCCGGACGCGTAACTCGCGTCCTCGAATGTTCCGTCCCCCTTGTTCAAGTACAGATAGTTCGATGTCGAATCGTTGGTGACGAGAATGTCCGGCCGGCCATCGTTATTCACGTCGGCGAACAGGGCGGTGATGCCGTAGTGCCCCTCCTTGTCGGCCACCCCAGCTTTCTCGCTCACATCGGTAAATGTGCCATCGCCGTTGTTGTGGAACAGGTGGTCGGCCTCGCCCTTGAGCCCGCGGGGACCGCACATGATGTTCACGCCTCGGAAGACGCAGTACTTGAATCCAGTGACTTCACTGCCCGGAAGCGGTGGATGAGCGACGTCATAGTGAATGTAGCCGGGGACGAACAGATCCAGGCGGCCATCACCGTCATAATCGCCCCAGGTCGGTCCATCGGACCAGTTGCCTAGCGTGACACCGGCTCTCTCCGCGACGTCCGTGAAGGTCCCGTCATGGTTGTTGCGATAAAGACGGTTCTTACCGAAGTTACTCACGAACAGGTCGGGCCAGCCGTCGTTGTCGAAGTCTCCGACGGCCACGCCGAAGCCCCAGCGATCGTTGGTCACACCCGCCTTGTCCGCTACGTTGGTGAACGTTCCGTCGTGGTTGTTGTGAAACAGCGCCGCGTGCGGCGGCGGCGTCTTACCGCTCAGGGCATCATAGGTCGAACCATTCACCAGGTAAATGTCGAGCCATCCGTCGTTGTCGTAGTCGATTAGACCAACGCCGGAGCCATTCTCCTCGATGATGAAGGTCTTCTCGGAGGTTCCCCCCATCGAGTGCCGCCATCGGGACAATCCGCTGCTGTCGGAGACGTCCTGGAATACGATCGGCCCGTTGTCGACAAATCCTCCCGCGGTGATGGGCCGATTCTCTGAATCGAGAACCGCCGCGTGGGCGGCGCCGGAGGCGCTACCGCCGGCGTTCTGCTGTGGGGATGACTGAGTCGCCTGCGCGTCGGATGGCTGCGCGAGTGAGATTCCCGGCCGCAGCACGATCGGAGCCAGGAGGAGGAGAAGGGTTCCGTGAACCATGGCGTCGAGGGCCTAGTCGATTCCCGGCCAACCCCCAGAGTCCCAGATAATGCGGTTCATGCCAAGCCTCGGGCGGCCGCTATTATTGCCGTCGTAGTAATGGTAAACGAGGAAATCGCCATCCGTGTCGTGCATCACGGTCTGTCCGCCGGGGCCGATCACGTTGCCGTGCGTACTGAGTACGATGGTTCCGCCACCCTCGGACATGGCGACTCCCGCGCGGTCGTAGTAAGGTCCCGTCACGCTGGAGGAGCGCCCCACGGCTATGTGATAAGTGCTCCTGAGTCCCTGGCAGCACTGATCGAAAGAGACAAACAGATAGTAATACTCGCCGTGCAGGTAGATATACGCGGCTTCGATCGCGGGGCTTGCAGTGCGCCGCGCCAGTGAGTACCGGGTGTTGTTCTTCAAGAGCCGTTTCCCGGTGGCGGGATCGATCTCGATCGTCTGGATCCCTCCCCAGAAGGACCCGAAAGACAGCCACCATCGGCCCGACCGGTCCACGATGAGACCCGGATCGATCGCGTTGTAGTCGTCGCTGGGCTCAGAACGGTAGACGACCCCTGGTCTACCCAGCTTCCCGGCGCGGCGGTCGGGCTGGTGGCCAGCGCGATGGCCGATGCGTTCTTTCCGAATGTGGACGCCGCATAGTAGAGCCAGTATCTCCCGCTGTGGTAGGAGACATCCGGCGCCCACAAATCGCCCTTGTTGTAAGTCGATACCCACGAAGGCATCACGGAGAATGCTCGCCGGCCCTGACGAAGTGCGTCCTGTCCTGGGACGACTGCATCCGAATGCCGCCGTGCGTGCCAAACAAGTAATAGGTTCCGCCAACGGTTTTGACCATCGAAGGGTCGTGAACCAGGGTGTCACCCGCAACGGGGAGAGGGTCCGGATAGGACGGCCCGACAGGGACCAGCCGCCAGAGAGTTGCCGCCGACTCGTCACCAGGCACCAGTGCCGGCTGGCCTCCGAGTAACAACCCGGTCTTCACGTTCCTGATTCTGGAGTAGCCATCGTCGGCATCGATGACTTCCCAGAGACGGTCGGCGGCGCCGTTGTCGGGACACTGGAGGACCGCGCCGCCGCCCAGGATCTGGCCGCTGGTGACGTTGACGATCTTGTACCGATTGTTCCCGCCAGGCAGAAAATGCCATTGGGAGGCCGGCTGAATTGCCAGCGGCAGCCCGCTCCCTTTGTTGACCAGCTTGAAACTGACGCTCGTATCGACCGTGACTTGTGCCGGCGCCAGGCCGGCGAAGGCACACAGGAGTACAAAACCAGCGCCGCACTGGTCGAAAAATGGCTGCACTTGGTGTCTTCCGGAGCCTGCTGAGCATAGTATACCGCGCAGGCCTGCCGCGACAGGCGGCTAGCGACTCCGGGCCGCTTGACTCGGCGATGCGGGGCGGCGTACGATGCTCGTGAAAGCGTTTACAGGAGTCCCTCACCATGATTGTCCCGAAGCGAATCGTCCGCCTCGTGGTCTTCGTAACTGCGACCGTGGTTATTGCCTCCGCCCAGCCGCCTCAAGCCCGCATCAAGATCGACACGGATCGCGTAGTCGGCGAAGTGGATCCGCACGTTTTTGGCAACTTCACCGAGCATCTCGGCCGCTGCATCTACGGCGGGATTTACGACGAAGGCAACCCGTTGTCTGATTCGGAAGGCTTCCGCCAGGATGTAATGCGAGCCGTCCGAGAACTGAATGTGTCTCTGCTGCGTTGGCCCGGCGGCAACTTCGTTTCCGGCTATCACTGGGAGGATGGAATTGGTCCGAAAGACAAGCGCCCGGTCCGGCGCGACGACGCCTGGGGTGCGCTGGAGACCAATCGGTTTGGGACAGACGAGTTCCTGCACTATTGCGAGCGAGTCGGTGCGGAGCCGTATCTCTGCATCAACGCCGGCCTCGGAACCATCGACGAAGCGCGCCACTGGGTCGAGTACTGCAACGAACCCGCCAAGACGTACTATTCGGACCTGCGGCGAGCCAACGGCCATGAGAAGCCCTGGAACGTCAAGATATGGGGCCTCGGAAATGAGATCGATGGCCCGTGGCAACTGGGCCACCGTACTGCCGAAGACTACGCGAAGTTCGGCCTGGAGGCCGCCAAGGCGATGCGCCGCGCGGATGAGAGCATCCATCTCATCGCCAGCGGTTCGTCTAACTTCCGCCCCGGCTACGATTGGATTGGCTGGAACCGAACAGTGCTGGATTACTTGAAGAACGACATCGACTACATCTCGCTCCACACTTACATCGGGAATCCCGAAAACAACCTCGAGAGATTTCTGGCCGCGGGTTCCGATATCGACGAGCGCATCGCCATCGTGGAGGGCCTGATCAAGGCCGCGCAGAATACGCAGACCGCGCCTCGTCCCATCTATATCGCGTTCGACGAGTGGAATGTGTGGTACCGGACTCTGGGCAGGACCGAGTTCGAAATCGGCCGCAAAGGTCTGGAGGAGTGCTACAACTTCGAGGATTCGCTCGCCACCGGAATGTTTCTCAACGCCTTCCTGCGCCACGCCGACAGCGTGAAACTCGCCAACCTGGCACAGTTGGTGAACGTGATCGCGCCCATTGTCACCAAACACGACGGCATGTTTCTGCAGACCATCTATTGGCCCCTGCTCGAATACGGCAAGCAGCGGGGCAACACCTCGCTCGACGTGCTGGTGACGTCACCGAAATATAGCTACAATGGCCGCCAGGTCGGGTACCTCGACGTCTCGACCACCTGGGACCCAAAGACCGGATCGGTGTTCGTCAACGTTTTGAACCGAAGCAGCGACTCTGACTTCGCGGCTCGCATCGACAATGTGGAAGGCCAGATCTCCCCGGACGTCCGGGTGTGGGAGATGATCCACTCCGACCTGAAGGCCGTGAACACGTTCGAAGACGACAAGAAGGTCCGCCCCGCCGTCCGAACTATTCACGTGGACGTGAACCACAACGGGTTCACCTATAACTTCCCCAAGCACTCACTAACCATCCTGACGCTGAAGAGGAGCTAATCCATGATCACTGATCGACGGACTTTCTTAGGTGGGCTCGCCGCCTTCGGACTCGCGGCTTCCGGATCTCGATCGCAGCTCACCGCCGCGGGGGCATCCGCTCACATCGAGATACTTCCGGATGAGCCGATCGGCGTCATCGAACCGGAGATTTACGGGCACTTCATCGAGCATCTTGGCGGGGTAATCTATGACGGCGTCTGGGTAGGCGAGTCCTCGAAGATCCCGAACGAAGGCGGCATCCGCCGGGCGGTGATCGATGCTTTGAAGGCAATCCACGCACCGGTGGTGCGCTGGCCGGGCGGCTGTTTCGCGGACAGTTACAACTGGCGCGACGGAATTGGCCCAGCCCCGGACCGTAAGTCGCGCACGAACTTCTGGGGTGGTGTAGAGCCCAATTCTTTTGGCACTCAGGAGTTCCTGCGGTTCTGTACTCTGACCGGGGCAAAGCCGTATCTGGCGGCCAACCTGCGCGGCCTGCCCGCGTGGGATTTCCAGCAGTGGGTCGAGTACTGCAACTCTCCGGCGGGGAGCACCACTCTGGCGCAGCAACGCGCGGCCCAGGGCCATCCCGAACCTTACGACGTCCGTTACTGGGGCGTCGGAAATGAGTCCTGGGGCTGCGGAGGCAATTTCACCCCGGACGAGTACGCTACGGAATTCCGGCGGTTCACGGCGTGGCTGCCTCAGTACGGAGGCCAGCGTCTCGACCTGGTGGCCTCGGGTCCAAGCGACCGCGAGGTGGACTGGACGCGGAGGCTTCTGCGCTCCCTGGCGGAAAAACGCGTGATCGACAGCGTGTATGGACTGTCGCTTCATTACTACACCTGGAACCTGAGTGCCGGACTTACTACGGACTGGGACCAGGGCAAGCGCGATGCCCTCAAATTCGACGAGATGGAGTGGTACGAGTTACTCTCCCAGGGCGACGTGATGGACGCCATCATTCGCGATCACTGGGCGGTCATGTCGGAATCGGACCGAAACCACCACATCAAGCTGATTGTCGACGAATGGGGTGCGTGGTACCGGCCGGGAACGGAGATCGGCCCGAAGTACGGTCTGTCGCAGATGCTCACGCTCAGGGATGCGCTTCTTTCCGGCCTCACGCTGGACATCTTTCAGCGGCACGCGGACAAGGTGGCCATGGCGAATGCGGCGCAACTCATCAACTGCCTGCACTCGCTCATGCTCGCAAAGGAAGATCAGTTCGTACTTACGCCCGTCTATCACGTTTTCAAAATGTACATGGCGCACATGGGGGCTCGATCGTTGCGCACCGAGTTCGCGGCGCCGCCCGTGAGTTACGACCGGCGCGGCAAGCCGGGTGCGCTGTGGGGCCTGAATGGGTCGGCGTCCATCTCCGGAAAGAATGTTACTCTCACCGTGGTGAATCCTCATACGAGCCGTGCGCTCGAGACGGAGGTCGTCGTGCGTGGAGCCTCTGTAGCGAGCGCGGCTGGCCAGGTTCTTACGAACGCCGATATCCATGCCCACAACGACTTCCAGCATCCGGACGTTGTGCATCCCGAACCCGTCAGCGTGACGGTTGAAGCGGGGCGACTGCGTCACCGTTTTCCGCCGGCTTCCGTGACGTCGCTCTCGCTTACATGCGCGTGACAGCCCGGGTTCCTCTCAGCCTCGGTCTGCTTCTTTGTCTGGCTTGTCTGGCCACGGACAACAGCGGCGTGGAGGAGAAACTCTGGCGGTACCGCAATCTCGGCAAGGCGTTCTATGAGAACCCGACCACGCAGGTGGAGGCGATCAACGAGTTTGCGAAAGCGCTCGAATTGGCGCCGAATTCCATCCGCGAACAATTGAACTATGCCCTCGCTCTCCTGCACGCCGGCCGCGTTGGGGAGGCGGTCGCGCGGCTCGAAAAGGTGCAGGCAGCGGATCCGAACCTGCCGCACACGTGGTTCAACCTGGGCATCTACTATCACAAGACCGGCGTCTTCGACAAAGCCATCGCGCAGTTCGAACAGATGAGCCGGCTTGTGCCGAACGAGCCCAAGGCGCACTACAATCTCGGAGTTCTCTACAAGCAGACAGACCGCACGGAGGACGCTCGGAAGGAACTCGAAATCGCCGCGCGACTGGATCCGAACCTGGCGGCGCCCCATTTTCAGCTCTACAACGTGTACCGGCACAGCGGCAGGCGCGCGGACGCCATGCGGCAGTTGGAAGTATTTACCGCGCTGAAGAAGGCGCAGGAGGGCGCGCCCATTCCCGAGGACATGGAGTGGTGCGATTACGCGGAGATCTGGGACCCCATCGACATGCCCCACCCGGCGCCGGAGCAGGCGCCGCGCTACGAGGCGCGCGTACTCGCCAGCGCTGCGGCCTCCGGCATGCTCGCGATTGACGCGGAGGGAAACGGCCGCGCCGACCTGCTGGTCTGGTCGAAGAAGGCCGTTACCCTCTATCGCAACGGCGTCGATCCGGTGAAGAACTCAGGACTGGAGGATCTCGCCGGTGTCATCAGCGTAGCTTCGGGCGACTTCGATAACGACGGTCTGCCCGACCTGTGCGTCCTGACCGAAAAAGGTCCGCAGCTCTGGCGCAATCGAAAGGGCCGCTTCGAGCGCGTAGCGGCCAACCTGCCATCGGAGCGCTTCGAGAAAGCTGTCTGGATCGACTACGACCACGATTACGATCTCGATCTCGTTCTTCTGGGCGCTACTTCGCGCCTCTATCGCAACGAAGGACAAGTAGGCTTTGCCGATCGCACATCGGACTTCCCTTTCGACAAAGGGCACGCGCTCGACGCCGTGGTGACCCGCCTGTTCGCCGACAGCAGGGCGTTCGATCTCGTGGTGTCCTACGCCGACCATCCCGGCGTGGTGTATCTCGACAAGCTCGGCGAGCACTTCGATCCGCAAGCCATTCCCGCGCTCCCCGCGGGCGCCACCGGTCTTTCCGCCGCGGACCTGAACCATGACGCATGGCTCGATCTCCAGTTCCACGGCGGAACGCTTCTGAACAACCGAGGCACGTTGGAGCCTCCGCATCGGGAGTTCGAGGCCGTGCCGCTGGAGGCGGACTTCGACAACGACGGAAGGCTGGATCGCGCCTCGATTACTTCCGACGGGCGGGTTCAGATCGAATTCAACCGGACACCGGCAAAGGAGCACGACTGGCTGCGGATCCAGATCACCGGCGTGAAGAACCTGAAGCTCGCCTATGGCGCCGAGGTTGAGGTGAAGGCCGGCACGCTCTATCAGAAGAAGCTCTACGAAGGGGTGCCGCTCACGTTCGACCTGCACGGGCGGACCGCGTCCGACACCGTCCGCATTGCGTGGGCGAACGGCCTGATTCAGAACGAGACGCAGCCGGTCGCGGGCAAGGCATACGTGTTCCCCGAGGCACAGCGGCTGTCTGGCTCCTGCCCGATGATCTGGGCTCGCGATGGCTCGGGGCGGTTCCGGTTCATCACGGACGTGCTCGGCGTTGCGCCGCTGGGCGCCAGTTCCGGCGACGGCAAGTTCTTCCCCGTGGATCACCAGGAGTACATCCAGCTCCCCGCCACCGCGCTGGCCGCGGTGGACGGAAAATACGAGATTCGAATTACGGAAGAGCTGAGCGAGGTGTCCTTTATCGATCAGGTGCATCTGATCGCGGTTGACCATCCGGCGGACCTCGAGATCTTCACCAACGAGAAATGGAAGTCGCCGCCGTATCCCGAGTTCCGCCTGTTTGGCGCACGCCGGCGGTTCTTCCCCATCAGCGCCCGGGATGATCGGGGCCGCGATTTGCTGAAGGCGGTGCTTTCACGAGACGGCGTGTACCCGAACAGCTTCCGGCACAACATGAACGGTGTGGCGGAGACACACTCCCTGGTACTCGACTTCGGACGGAATGCCGCGCTGGACAACCGCGCTGTCCTGATCCTCAACGGCTGGGTAGATTGGGCCGACGGCAGCACATTTTTCGCGGCCGCCCAGGAACGAAAGGGCGGGCTCGTCCCGCCATTCCTGCAGGTAAAGGACGAACGCGGCCAGTGGCAGACCGTCATAACCGACATGGGCATGCCCTCCGGCAAGCCGAAGACGATCGCGGTCGATCTTACCGGTAAGTTCCTCTCGGCGTCGCGGGAAGTGCGCATCGTAACGAACCTCTGCGTCTATTGGGACCAGATCTTTCTCGACGAGGACTCATCGGAGCCGCCCGCCTTGGTCCGTCGCGTGCCCACAGGGTTCGCCGATCTGCACTTCCGGGGTTTCTCGAAGCCTGTCATCTCCGCGGACCGCTCCCAACCCGAAGCATTCCTCTATGACATTTCGATGCCATTTAGTAACTGGAATCCCACACCCGGCATGTACACGCGGTATGGCGACGTCCTCGAGTTACTCGAGGAGCCGGACGACATGTTCGTAGTTATGGGATCGGGCGACGAGATGCGCCTCCTCTTTAACGCCGCGGCGCTGCCACCACCGGCGGCCGGATGGAAGCGTGACTTCCTGCTGAAGGTCGATGGGTGGGCTAAGGACCGGGACGCCAACACTGCCTTCTCTCAATCCGTCGAGCCGTTGCCCTTCCACGCGATGACCAGCTATCCCTACCCGCCGAAGGAGCACTTTCCAGAAGATGCCCGGCACCGGGAGTATCGGAAGAAATACAACACGCGGCCCGCTCTGAGGCTGCTTCGTCCGCTCGATGAGCCGATCGGGAGCCGGGCGGCTGTAAGCTGTTGTACGATTCCAGCATGGAGCCGCCCACGGAGTCGCTGACGGCCGTTCTCGATTCGATTCGTCAGTCCGCGTCGACCGCTTCCTCGCTGAGCGCGTTGCAGGAAGAGGTGGTCAAGGTCATCTCGCAACAGTTACCGCACTACGATTGGGTGGGCTTCTACATGCTCGACCCGAACGACCCCGGCACGCTGGTTCTGGGTCCGTTCGTGGGAGAGCCGACTCCGCACGTGCGGATTCCGGTCCATCAAGGCATCTGCGGAGCGGCGGTTGCTGCGCGCTCCACCATTGTCGTCGACGACGTGAACGCCGACCCGCGCTATCTGTCTTGTTCGATCAAGACCCGGTCGGAGATCGTGGTGCCCATATTCTCCGAGGAGACAGTCGTCGGCGAGTTGGATATCGACAGCCACACGCCCGCGGCCTTCGCAACTGCCGACCGTGCATTTCTGGAGGAAGTAGCCCGGATCGTCGGAAGCTGGCCGAGGTGAGCCGCGAGCGGTGGTATTCAGCCAGCCCCCTCCCGGCGGCTCTCGCCAGAATCCGTTTGCTTTCAGTCGCCTAGGGATTGGAACCTCGAATGCACTACGTCTTGCGCAAGTTCACTTTGGAGGCAGTTATGATGCGAACAGTGAAGATCCTCTCCCTGGGCACGGCGCTGCTGTTGGTAGGCGCGACGGGTGCTTTTGCCCAGCACGGCGGACGAGGCGGCGGTGGTGGTGGACACGGCTACTCGGGCGGTGGTGGACACGGCTATTCGGGCGGTGGTGGACACGGCTATTCGGGCGGCGGTGGACACGGCTACTCGGGGCACAGCTACTCGGGTGGCGGTGGACGCGGCTACTCGGGGCACAGCTACTCGGGCGGTGGACGCGGCTACTCCGGTGGCGGTAACGCCTATCGCGGCGGACGCGGATACTCCGGTGGTAACGCCTACAGCCGGGGACGCGGCTACTACGGTGGAGGCAACGCCTACCGCGGCGGAGGCGGATACAGCAACGGCCGCTTCTACGCGAACCGCGGATACTATTACGGCGGGCGCTTCTGGGCTCGTCCGTACTATGGCTACGGAATTGGAATCCCGTTCGGCTGGGGCTATTACAATAACGGCGGCTGCGGTTACTACGACGGATGGGGTTACTGGCATCCGGCTCCCTGCTACGCCGAAGGCGACGACTACTACTACGGTCCGTAGCCCGCACGAAGCAGAGAGGTCGGCATTTCTCGCCGCCCCGGGCTCCAGCGCTCCCCGGGGCGGTTCTTTTTTTATGCCGCGCCGGAATCTGGTAGGTTGTAAGCTCCACCAGGAGGTTCGATGCGCATCGCGCTCTTGGCCTTGGCAGTTGCCGCCGCCGCTTCCGCGCAGAATTGGCCCTCGTTTCGCGGGCCGGGCGCGTCGGGAGTGGCGGATGGGCAGAACCTGCCGGTCCGGTGGGACGCCCAACGGCGCGTCAACGTGCTCTGGAAGACGGAGATCCACGGTCTGGCGCACTCGAGCCCGGTGGTCTGGGGCGACCGCGTGTTCCTGACCACCGCCGTGAGCAGCAAGCCCGGCGCCTCCTTCAAGCCGGGACTCTATGGAGACGGCACCGCCTCCGACGATATCTCGGTCCACCAGTGGAACGTGATCTGTCTGGGGCGCGCCACGGGCAAGGTCCTGTGGGAGCGAACCGCCTACCAGGGCGTTCCCAAAGAGAAGCGCCACATCAAGTCCACCTATGCGAACGCCACGCCGGCAACCGATGGCCGCGTGGTGGTTGCCTTTTTCGGATCGCAAGGCGTGTATGCGTACAGTCTCGCCGGCGAGCTGCTGTGGAAGCGGGACCTGGGCCGCTTCGACGTCGGGGCGTACGATGCGCCGACGTTCGAATGGGGCACCGCCAGTTCGCCCATCCTTTATAAGGACCTCGTAATCGTGCAGTGCGATCAGCAGAAGGGCTCGTTCATCGCCGCGCTCGATGCGAAAACCGGCGCGACGGTATGGAAGACCGACCGGGACGAGTTGCCGTCCTGGGGCACGCCGTCCGTCTTCTCGATCAAGGCGCGAGCGGAGCTGGTGACGAACGGATCCAACTTCATCCGCGGCTACGATCCAGCGTCCGGCAAGGAATTGTGGCGGCTGGGCGGCAGTTCGAAAATCACGGCGCCGACACCGATCGCATCCGATGACCTGATCATCGTGGCTAGCGGACGGCGGCCGGAAGCGCCGATCTTTGCCATACGCGCCGGAGCCAGCGGCGATATCACGAGCAGCCGGTCGGTGGTCTGGTCCAAACAGCAGCGCGGGTCTTACATGCCGACGCCGGTGATCTACGGCGGCTACGTTTACGTCCTGAACAACGACGGTGTCTTCGCTTGCTACGCGCTGGCGGACGGGAAGGAACTTTACCGCGAGCGGATTCCGGACGCTGGTTCGGGCTTCAGCGCGTCGCCCGTGGCGTCCGATGGGAAGATCTACCTCTCCAACGAGGATGGCGACATCATCGTGGTGAAGGCCGGCCCCGCGTTCGAGGTTCTGGCACGCAACGACATGGCCGAACCCGTCATGGCCACGCCGGCCATCTCGGGAGGGATGCTGATTATTCGCAGCCAGCATTCTGTATGGGCCATCGGACAACGTTGATGTCGCAGGATCGGGCGGTGCGTAGCGCCAGCGCTCCGGTCGGGCAGGCTTCGGCAGCTCGGCGCGCGGCTTTTCGCAAACCCTCAGCCATCGTGGCGCCGAATGGCGGCGCCACTCGGACATCGAATCCGCGGCCGATCGTCGCGAGGCCGATCTCTTCGCCGGCGGCCTCCGCGATCCGCACGCAGGCCTCGCAGTTGATGCACTTGCCCGGCTCGTAAATCACTTCGGGGTGGGAGAGGTCCTGCGAGAAACGCCGGCGGGCGCCCGCGAAGCGGTACGCGTCCACCTCGTACTCGGTGGCCAGGGAGCGCACGCTGCAGCAATCCGCTTTGCGGCAGCCGCAGGTCAGGCAACGGCGGGCCTCGCGGAGTGCGTCGTCGGCGCTGAGCAGCGTCGAGACCCGTGCGGTCTTCTCGATCGCTCGGAACATCGCGGCCAGCTCGGCGTCGTCCAGGGGCCGCAGGGCGATTCCAGCCACCGCGGGCTCCCCGGTCACCGCCTGACCCGACAGGAACTGATGTATGGACGCCGCGGCGATTCTCCCCGCCGCCACGGCCCGCACCGCAAGATCCGCACCCAGGACCGCGTCGCCCCCGGCGAAGACGCCGGGCAGATTCGTCGCCAGCGTTCGCTCGTCGGCGGCAATCCCGCGGGCTGTAACGCGCAGCCCTTCGCGTTCGGCCAGCGCGTTGTCCACCGTCTGCCCAATCGCCGAAATCACGGCCGCGCACTCAATGGTGAAATCGAAACCCGCCACTTCCACGGGCCGCCGCCGGCCGCTCGCGTCCGCCTCGCCAAGCGCCATCCGGCGGCAGGTCAGCAGCAGGCCGTCGCCGCGCTTTTCGAGCCGTACCGGCGCTGCGAGGAGATCGACGTGCACGCCTTCGGATTCGGCGGCGTCCACTTCCTCCATCAGGCATGGCATCTCTTGCCTGCCGCGCCGGTAGAGAATTCGCACGTTGCGCGCGCCGAGGCGCAGGGCAGAGCGGGCGCAATCGATGGCCGTGTTGCCGCCGCCAACCACGATGACGTCGTCGCCGAGGGGCGCGGGGTTCTCGAGAAACTTCACGCCGGCGATGGCGTATTCCTCGCCTTCGCAGCCCAGTCCCTGCGGCCGCTGGGCGCCGATGGCCAGGAACACGGCGTCGTGCCGCTCGCGTAGTTCGGCGAGGCTGAAGTCGCGTCCCCAGCGTTGACCCATGTGGAACGCCGCGCCGAGTTCGCCTATCACGCCGATCTCGGCATCGAGCGCGTCCTTGGGCAGGCGAAATGCCGGGATGCCGTAACGCAGCATGCCGCCCGCGAGCGGGTGTGCATCGAAGAGAGTGCAGGCGTGACCGCGCTGCAGCAGATGCCACGCCGCCGCGAGTCCCGCGGGCCCCGCGCCTACGATAGCGACGGACTTCCCTGTCGCCGTCGCGCACGGCGGAATGTAGCGGTCGTGATCCGCGGCATAGCGGTGCAGGGCGCCGATTGCCAGGCCCTGATCGAGATCGCAGCGCCGGCATTCCTGCTCGCACAGGCGCGGGCAGATGCGCCCCAGAGAGCCGGGCAGCGCCAGCTTCTCGCCGATCACCTCCATGGCCCGCCGGTTATCGCAGGTCGCGATGCCGTACACGAACCCGGGGATGTCGAGCCCGGCCGGGCACCGCGCGGCGCACGGGGCCACGCATTCGCCGGCGTGATCGGAGAGCAGCAGTTCGAGCGCGATCTTGCGCGCGGAGCGCACATCGGGGCTGTCAGTCGAGACCACCATGCCGTCGGCGACGGGCATGGCGCAGGCGGGCGAGAGATTGCGCCGACCTTCGATCTGCACGGCGCAGACAAAGCACGACGCCGCGGGCTCGATGCCCGGGACGTGGCAGAGAGTCGGGATGCGTATGCCCAGCGCTGGGCCGCGGCGAGGATGGTGGTCCCGTCGTCAACACTCACCGGCCGGCCGTCGATGGTAAGAGTAACCACGCTATACGACCTCGATGGCATCGTCCTGGCAGGCCTGCCGGCACATGTCGCAGCGCGTGCAGAGGCTGTCGTCAACCTCGTGCTTCTCGTACGGCCGGTAGGCGATGGCGCCCACCGGGCACGCCTGCGCGCAGAGAGTGCAGCCGATGCAGGTGTCCGTCACGCGGTAGCGGATCAGCGCGGGACAGCGCCCGGCCGGACATCGCTTCTCGTGAAGGTGCGCCTCGTACTCTTCGCGAAAATAGCGGAGCGTGGTGGCCACCGGGTTGGGCGCGGTCTGCCCCAGTCCGCACAGGCTGCCGCGGCTGACGTAGTCGGTCAGCGTTTCCAGTTTCTGCAAGTCGTCGGGGCGGCCGTGTCCCTCGCACAGCCGGTCGAGGATCTCGAGCATGCGCTTGGTGCCGATGCGGCAGAAGGTGCACTTGCCGCACGACTCGGCCTGGGTGAATCGCAGGAAGAAGCGCGCGATATCCACCATGCAATCGCGGTCGTCGAGCACCACCAGTCCGCCGGAGCCCATGATGGCGCCGGTCGAGGCCAGCGCGTCGTAGTCGATGGGCGTGTCGGCCAGCCGCGCCGGGATGCAGCCGCCGGACGGTCCGCCGATCTGCACGGCTTTGAAGTGGCGGCCGTTCTTCATGCCGCCGCCGATGTCTTCGACGACCTCGCGGATCGTGATGCCCATGGGCACCTCGATCAGGCCGCCGCGGTTGACCTTGCCGGCCAGCGCGAAGACCTTCGTTCCCTTGCTGGTCCGGGTGCCGAAGGCCGCGAACGCCTCGGCGCCGTGCCGGACGATCCAGGGGACGCAGGCCAGCGTCTCGACGTTGTTGATGATGGTCGGGCTGGCCGCGCAGTCCTTTCTCGACCGGATAGGGAGGCCGCAGCCTCGGCGTGCCGCGCCGGCCTTCGAGGGACGCGATCAGCGCCGTCTCCTCGCCGCAGACGAACGCGCCGGCGCCTTCGCGGACCTCGAGCCGCAGGCGGGCGAAGCAGGCCGCGCTCGCCGGCCTGACGGATGGCCGCGCGCACGTGCCGCACCGCGAGCGGGTATTCGGCGCGGATGTAGAGATATCCCTCGGCGGCCCCGATGGCGTAGGCTGCAATGGCGAGCCCTTCCAGCACGCGGTGCGGATCGGATTCGAGCACCGCCCGGTCCATGAAGGCGCCGGGGTCGCCTTCGTCGCCGTTGCAGATGACGTACTTCACGGGGTCGGCCTGCGCCCGCGCGCGCTGCCATTTCGTCCCGTGGGGAAGCCTGCGCCGCCGCGCCCGCGCAGACCGGAGGCTGAGATCGCGGCGATCAGTTGCTCCGGTGAAAGCTCTTTCGCGCAGCGTTCCAGGGCGCGGTAGCCGTCGCGGGCCAGGTAGTCGTCGATGTTCAGCGGATCGATTTCGCCGCAGTTTTCGAGCACGATTCGCTGCTGCTTTTGGAGGAAGGCGGGGCGGGTCTGGAGACCCGCTGCAGGACTGGAGTCCTGCCCCACAAGGCGGCGGGCGATCAGCCGGGCTGCGGGCGCATCCACGTTGCCATACAGGGTACGCCGGCCGCCCGGCTCGACGACCTCGACGATCGGCTCGCGATGGCACATGCCGTTGCAGCCGACGGCCTTCACGACAGCGCCTTCGCGCTCGAGCGCATCGCGCACGGCCTCGCCGCCGCTCGCTATGCCGCACGAACCCAGACCGACGCGAATCTCGACGGCCCGCCGGTTCATGCCGTCTCCTCGAGCGCATTGCGGGCAGCGGCGGGGGTGAGTCTTCCGGCCGTATGGCCGTCCACCATCAGGACTGGAGCGAGGCTGCAACAGCCCAGGCACGCGACTTCGTCTACCGTGAAGGTTCGCGAGGGGTCGGTATCGGCGCCCTCGGGGATGGCGAGATAGCGGCGCAGTTCTTCGGTGATCTGCCGCGCTCCGCTGACGTGGCATGCCGTTCCGTGACAGACGCGGACGACGTGCTTGCCTACCGGCGAGCGGCGGAACTGAGCGTAGAAGGACGACGTGCCGGCGATTTGTGCGGGCGTCACGTCGGTGAGTTCGCAGATGCGGCGCAGGGCTTCGTCGGGAAGGTAGCGATAGTGGATCTGGATGGCCTGCAGCAGGGGGATGGCGGATTCGCGGGTGCGGCCGTGTTGCGCGATCGCGGTTTCGACGAAGGAGAGGTCCAGGGGCGGCGGTTCGCTGACGATTCGCGGAACCGCTCCCTGACGGTCACGGCTCGGTACGGAGCCGGGGGTGTGGGCAAGCGGTTGCCGTGGTGTTACGCTGCGCTTCGCGCTCGCTAGGAAGGCGCAGGCGACGACGATCAGCGTCCAGGCTAGCCAGCGATCCCTGAGCTTGCGGGCGATGCGGGCTTCGGTGATCCGTTTCTGCTCGGCGGCCAGCTTCGGGGCCAGAGAGGCGTCGGACTTCAGCTGTTCTTGAAGAGACTTGACGAGGGTGGCCTGACGCGGGGCGCGAGTGGCGGCTACTACGTAGTCGGCCAGTAAGAGCGCCACGCACGCGGCCACCAGAACTCCCGCTGCCCACGCTGTTCGTCTGCAGAGGGTCACGGGCGGCTCCGGGAAGCGGTGACAGGGCAGGCGGTGTAACAGCGGGCGCAGTAGAGGCAGTCTTTGCGGACCGCGCGCATCTTGTCGATGGCGCCGAAGGGGCAGGAGCCGGCGCAGAGGCCGCAGTCCAATTCCTTCTCGGGCGTGATCGTCACGCCGCGGCGGGCCAGGCGCGTGCACCAATTGAGAAGCGCGCCGTAGGGACACAGGTAGCGGCAGTAGGGCCGTCCGACGAACATGCCCACAACCAGAAGAGCGCCGCCGAGGATGAGCATGTGGGGGGCTCCGCTCAGGCGGAAGAAGCCGACGAACGGGTCGAACCGGCAGATGACAAAATCGCGCCCCAGGGCGGGTTGCACGGCGAAGAAGATCGCCAGGCCGAGGTAGACGTATTTGAGCAGACCCAGGACGCGGTCGAGGAGCCGCGGTGCCTGGATCGGTTTCAGAACCACCAGATCCTGAATCGCGCCGAGCGCGCAAACGCCGCCGCAGAAGGCGCGGCCGAAGAACAGGGCCACTACCAGCGGAATGAAAAACATCGCCGTCACCACCATGGGGATGGAGTAGTGCGGATCGGTGAGCGCCACCGCGACGTTCTGAATCGAGCCGATGGGGCAGATGCAGCCCTGGCGGTAGAAACCGAAGTAGGCCAGCGACCCGAGCGACAGCCAGCCCAGCGCCCTGCGGTTGCGGCGCTTGAGCACTAGCCAGACCGACGCTCCCGTAGCGAGCCCTAGAAGGGCGACGTCGAGCACCTGGAGCCAGGCATCGCGCGGCAGCGGCTTCTGCACGGGCGGAGTCTTGTAGCCACCGCCGATGGTGTCCTGCTGGGGCGCGGTCTGGACGGGCCGCTGATAGTCCATCGCTTGAGCCAGCGCGACCGCCGCGAAGGAGGCGGCGAGCAATACCAGGATCGCCGCCCGCACCGCGGTCATCCGAGCGCCTGCCCCACGGGAAGCTGTCGCAGTGCGTCCTTGGGACACTTCTCCGAAATGGCGCAGCGGTTGCAGTTCACGCAGCGGTCATGCCGGACTCTCAGGACGATCGAGCCGAGCCCGAGGGGCTCCTTGCATTTCATGACGCACTTGCCGCAGCCGTCGCACTTCGACTCGTCGATCACGTACTCGTAGAAGTTGTTGGCGGGATCTTCGGGATCGACCTTGCCGATCGGCTTGCGCGCGATGGCATCGCGCGGGCAGAGCTTCTCACTCGGCTGTCCCTGCTCATCCACGGCGCTAGTGATATTGAAGTACGCCGGGCAGATATTGCAGCGGCCGCACTTGGAATACTCGTTGACGGCTCGCACGGCGGAGAGGGCCACCACGCACTCGGTAGTGCACAGATTGCATGCCTCGACGCCGACTTCGCCCAGCCGGCTGTTGATGCAGCGGGAGGCGTCCACCTGCCAGACGACCTGTCCGTTGGCTTTTCGGACGAGGAACAGCGCGCCTCCGCCCATGGCCGCCAGGACCGTGCCGCGGAACAAATCGCGCCTGGTGAGGTCGCTCATGCCGCCACCGGTTCGAAGGCCAGGATGGCGAGTTTCACGGTGTCCACCACGTACACGCGCCCGTGGAGGCCGGCCGCGATGCTCATGTTCTTCACGTTCGCGTCGAAGACGTCGCTGGCGATCACGGCCAGCAGCTGGCCGCTGAAGTCGTACGCCTTGGCGCGCGGCACGGCTTTCTCGGTGACGTAGATGCGATCGCTGACGGCGATGTTGGTGGGATTGCAGCAGCCGGTGAAACCCGCGGGATCGTTGCCGTCGAACCGACCGATGTGGCCGAGCAGCGCGCCCTCCGGCGAGTAGCGCTCGACTCGATGCTTCCCGGGGTTCGCGGCGTGGATGACGCCGTGCGCGTCCACGGCGAAATCGAGCACGCCGTTGGGAATGAGAAATCCGTTGACCGGGTTGTCCTTGCCGATCTTGTTCAGGAACGTGCCGTCGCGGTCGAATCGACGAATGGCGCGGTCGGCTGTGTCGGCAGCGAGCACGCCGTCTTTCAGGAAGCCGATCGCGGTGACGCGTCCCAGAATTCCGGTATTGCGCCAGACACGCAGGGGCTTGCCAGCGCTGTCGAAAATTTCGATCTGACCTTCCTCGCCGGCATACACGGAACCGTCGTCCGCTACGCCGACCGAGTGCCCGGGCCGCGCGGTCGCCCACTGTCGCAGCAGGCGGCCGGCCGAATCGAAGACTTTGATTTCGGAATCGCCGGCGGCGTAGAGCAAGCCCCGCCGGTCAGTGGCCAGGCCGCGAACCGCCGTGTTGAAACCACCGATCGATTGCACCTGACGGTACTGCATACATCACCCTCGCACGTCGACGCACACCATTTTGGCCAGGTCCCGCAGGACCAACTTGCCACCCGACAGCGCCATGGGAGCCCAGACTTCCTGCCCCGCCAGCACCTGTGCGCTGGCGAGTTCGTTGTACCCCGAGGTGCTGGCCTCGATCAGCCGCAGCTTGCCGGTATCGCCGTCCAGCGCGAAGAACATGCCGTCGGCCAGGAGGAAGCTGCCGAGGCCGAAGCTGGCCTTCCCTTCGCTGGTCCAGACCTGGTTGCCGTCGAAGTCGAGGCAGGTGAACAGGCCGCGCTTCTTCTTGCCGACGGCGAACATGTGGCCCTTATAGACGATGGGAGTGTGTACCTCGGAGTTCCACTCGTTGTTCTTCATGTCGAATGCGGCCTCGGCGTTGAAGGCGTCGCCCGTGCGGCGGACGCGGACCATGACGCTGCCCGCGTCGTAGCTGCCGGTCATGAAGACGCGTTCCTGATCGACGGCGATGGGCGACGGCGCCACCGCGACATTGAACTTGCGTTGGAACTGCCAGAGCAGTTTGCCGTCCTTGGCGGAGACACCCA
The DNA here is from genome assembly GCA_963841635.1 of Bryobacterales bacterium. Lineage (GTDB taxonomy): Bacteria > Acidobacteriota > Terriglobia > Bryobacterales > Bryobacteraceae > DASWZN01. Next base: position 1,607,946 of record CAWJDO010000002.1, on the reverse strand, counting down.
GCGGCCCGTGGAGCGTGCCGTAGAGATACTGCCTGACGCCGCCCAGCATCGCGGGCATGACGGAGCAGTGCGACATCTGGAGCTTGCCGGGATTCGGCGTGCGCCAGATTTCCCTGCCGGTGGCCTTGTCGAGCGCCACCAGGATGGCGTCGCCGCCGGTGGCGATGATGATGCGGTCCTGTTCGACAAGCGGGTTCTGCCCGTTGTACCAGGGGGGAATCGTGGCCTTGTATTCGGTGACCAGGCTCTTGCGCCAGAGCTGCTTGCCGGTTCGGACGTCGAGGCAATGAAGAACGGCTTTGGGATCGAGCGAGACGACGAACCTGCCGTCCACGCACGGGACGGTGCGGGTGATGGCGTGGTTGGGACGAATCTCGCGGGCCTCGCGGAACTGCCAGATCAGCTTGCCATCCGCCAGGGATCGGCAGTTGACGCACCACTCCGCCTTCTTTTCGTGATAGTCGTGGTGGTAGACGTGGCCGGCGACGATGGCGGCGGCGGCATAGCCCTGCGCGACCGGTACGGACCAGAGGGGTTTGAGCCCCGCGGCGGGCCACTTATGGGCGAGGCCGGTCTCCCTGGAGATGTTCGTGCGGTCGGGGCCGCGAAACTGCGGCCAATCCGTTGCAGGGGCTGCAGAGGCCGGCAACAAGCTCGCAAGGCCCAGTGAGCCGGCACCAACGATAAAATCTCGGCGTGTGTACATCAGACTTCTGGCGCAGTCTGTAGTATATCCCGATATGGGGGCCTGAAAACTCGGTGGAATCCACTTCCACCAAACGAACCCATCATCGACCCTCAACCTCCTCAGAACATGCCGCTTCCTCATCCTGAAACGAACCCACCACCGGTAGTTCTTCGCGGAGGGCGCGGAGGCGCTCGAATTCCTCGACGGCGCGGCGGTAGAGGCGCTCGGTTTGCGTCTGATATCGGAGGAAGAGAGAGAAGCCGTTGGAGCGGCGGGCCTGGAGCTGGAGGCCCTCGGCGAGGGCGTAGGCACGGTTCTGGGCTTTGGTGACTTCGAGGTCGGCGGTGAGGTCGTCGGCCAGGGTGAAGGCCAGGCCGCCATCGTGCTGGAGGGTCTCGTTGAGGCAGCAGGTGAACAGGCCGGTTTCGAGAGCGGCGGAGCGAAGGAGGGCCTGCTGGGCGAGGGCGATGCGCTCGACGGCGAAGAGTTCCTGCGAGTTGACGGGCTGGTAGACGGCGAGGAGGTCGTCTTTGAGGCGGGCGATGGCGTCGAGCTCTTCCAGGCGGATGACGGCGAAGTTGGCGGAGGCGAAGCCGTGCTTGCGGGCGTTTTGGGCGGAGCGGATTTTGCCCTGGGGAGAGCGGGGTCCGGTGGAGAGGGCGGCGTTGGCTCGGTTGGCGGCGAGGCGTTGCGGGGAAATGGTTGTTGTTGTGGTTGGCATGGCAGTACCCGGAATCAGCAATAGCACGGGGGCGGCGGGGAATCTGCCGGTGGGTGGGGATTGGGGTTGAAAGGACGGGATTTATAGGAGGCGGGGAGGTGTGACCGGGGATTTGGGGGGTGGGGCGCGAGGGGGCGAGTTGGACGGGGTGGGCGTTCCAGCCGAGTGGAGTCGGGCATTTCGAACACCGGATCGCGCCCCCCACCCTGCTACCATTAGACTAATGTTGACGCGCTACATCCGTGAGGCGATGAAGAGAGCCCGGTTCAAGACTCTCGACGACGGCACATGCTTCGGCGAGATTCCCGGACTGGCCGGCGTCTGGGCTAATGAGGCTACCGTCAGCGCCTGCCGTGAAGTGCTCCAAGAGGTTCTCGAAGAATGGCTGATTCTTAAGATCCGCGACAACGATCCTATCCCTCGCATCGGTCGAGTCGGTCTATCGCTCAAGGCCGCATGATCGATGGCCAAGCCGATTTCCCGCAAAGAACTGATCCGGCGTTTTCGTGACCTGGGCTTCACGGGACCGCTCTCTGGCGGCCGCCATCAGTTCGTGCAAAAGGGCGAACTCAAGGTTCGCATTCCAAATCCGCACAAGGGCCGGAGCATTGACTCGTCCCTATTGAAAGAGATCCTGCGTCAAGCCGGTGTCAAGGCCAGCGATTGGGACAAGTCCTGACGCTCCTTCGCCCGCCGGAAATATACTTCGCGCACTCAGGCGTTTCACGTCCAGGTGGATCTGAGCGCGATTCGCCTATTTAGATTGATTTTGAAAATGTCAAGACTGGCCGCGTCAGCGATTGCGATGCGATTCCCCATTTAAGATGGTCGATGCCAGATTGATCGAGTCTGTGAACCGGGCGGTGGTTCGCCGTCACCCTCAACAATGGCTGTCATCTGTTTCATCCAATCCGCACGCCACTGGCTCATGCTCGGAGCCAGCCTTGCGGCTTCGCCGATGATCTGACGGGCTTGATCCCAAGTCATGGGGGTCTTGGGTCCGCACAGTTCGCTATAGAAGACGTTATCCGTATTCTGTGGCCGCTTTGCGGGGTCACAGTCAATGATTACGGGCGCATCGTAGCCTTCCAACTGCCTTTCCTGGTGGACGCCATGCTGATCCTTCTTGGGCGAACCACATTCGGCAAGGCGGATCTTTATGAATAGGATGTATCGATTGCCGTCGCAGTTTTCGAACTCCAGAGCAAATGAGCCGCCATCCCGAATCATTTCAACGCTGATGAATTTACGCACTGTGAGTAGCATGTTTCTTCCGATCAACGCCGGTTCCAATCGTTGGTTCGCCGTGGCTTGTTTCGTTACTTCGCTTTCGTATGCCGGTCACGGATGCTTCCTATAAGCTGCGCCCATTTCGTCGAGCGCACATTCCATAGCCGAACGAACATTGATGTCGTCCGTGGCAGACGCCTTGTAGCGTTGAAGCAGTCGAGGAACCGACGTTGGATCTCTCACTTCAGCCAACGCAAGCGCCGCAGCTCGACGGACCATGACCGAGGGGTCCTGTAAAGCGGCGACCAAGGCGTCTGTCACATTACACCCTCCCTTGTGACCAAGGACCTTGCACGCAACTTCACGGACGAAAGGGGCCCGTGACCGAAGCCTGTCAACCATCGCGCGCACCAGTTCGGCGTCGTCTCGCTTGAGCAAAATCCGCTCAACGCCCGCGCCCAAGCGCTGGCCGTGAAGGTCATCTAGAATTTCGAGAATGACGCTCAATGGGAGGTCGGACCCACGGTTCATTAGTACCTTCGCGGCCCGAACTCTCACCGCCAGCCTAGGACTTCGAAACAGCCTCATCCCGCTAGCGAGCCACGCCTCTTTTTCGCCCACGCATCGCAGCTTAGCATGGCGCGTGTTTTTCTTGGCGCACAGCGTAGATCGCCAGTAGTCGAACATTCTCTGCGTCCACGAAGCGCGGCTTGAACAAAGCTTGAGTCAAACAGTTATGCTGTCCGATAAACGTTACGCTACCGGGAACTCGTGTCGCCAGTTGACGTATAGTCGCCAAACCGCGGATATTCCCGCTCGGTTGAGCCCGAGGCCCGCAACCGCAGAGGCGGAATAGGCGAAAAAGGCCGGAACATGGGGCATGCCCGGAACGTATCAGATGACAATATGACCCTCGCACAGAAGCGCGCACGCGTGGAACTCCGGGTGTGGCCGGGCGTCGTGGCGGTGGTCCTGCAATGGTTCCTGTGGGTTGGCCTGCAGAGGATCGTGCCGGAGGCCGCGATGGTCGGAATGATGGGCGCGATTCTGGGCGGAGGGGCGGCCGTTTTGGTGTGGTGGGCGTTCTTCAGCCGGGTGCCGCACCTGGAGCGCTGGGGCGCGCTGGTGGTGATGATCGTGGCGGTGGCCGGATCCAGGCGTTTTCTCGACAGCTCCATTGCGACGGCGGGAATGGGGGTGTTGTACTACTTCTACATCATCCCGGTTCTGGGTATCGCGCTAGTCCTCTGGGGCCTGGCTAGCCGCCACCTCGATGCCGGACCTCGACGGCTGGCGCTGGTCGCGGCGATCCTGGCTACCTGCGGCGTGTTCATGTGCCTGCGCACCGAGGGCGTGACGGGGGGATTCAAATCGCAGTTCGCCTGGCGATGGACGAAGACCGCGGAGCGCCAGCTTTTGGATCGAGCGGCCGCCGAACCGGCGACTCGTCCTTCCACTGTGGCCACGGCTCCGGCGGGCGCCGAGTGGCCCGGCTTTCGTGGACCGAATCGCGACGCCGTAGTCACCGGCGTCCGGATCAAGACCGACTGGACCGCCGCTCCTCCGAAGGAACTGTGGCGGCGGGCGGTGGGGCCGGGCTGGTCGTCGGTAGCGGTCCGCGGCGGCCTGCTCTACACCGAGGAGCAACGCGGTGAGTTCGAAGTCGTCGCCTGCTACGACCTGACCACAGGCAAGCCGGTGTGGAGTCACCGTGACGCCACGCGCTTCTGGGAGTCGAATGGCGGCGCCGGCCCTCGTGGGACGCCGACCGTCCACGACGGACGCGTCTATGCGCTGGGGGCGACGGGAATCCTGAACGCGCTCGACGCCGCGAGCGGTGCACTGCTGTGGACACGCAACGCGGCGGTCGACACCGGCGCCAAGACTCCGGGCTGGGGCTTCGCGGGATCGCCGCTGGTGTTTGGCGATGTCGTGATTGTCGCGGCTTCCGGCCGGCTGGCCGCTTACAGCCTTGCCAACGGCGAGTTGCGTTGGCTTGGGCCGAAGGGCGACGAGGGCTACAGTTCGCCGCACCTGGCGACCTTAGGCGGAGTGACGCAGGTCTTGCTGTTGAGCGGCGGCGGCGTTGTGAGCGTCGCGCCGGGCGACGGCAAGGTGCTCTGGACGCACGCGTGGAAGGGATTCGCCAGCCTGCAGCCCACGCTAACCGCGGACGGCGGCGTGCTCATCTCCACCGCCTCCGCGGGTGGGGGAGTCGGCACGCGGCGCCTGGCGGTGGTGCAGGGACCGGGCGGATGGACGGCCAAGGAAGTGTGGACGTCGAGCGGCCTGAAGCCGTACTTCAACGACATGGTCATTCACGACGGCTATGCCTACGGCTTCGACAACGGCATTCTCTCTTGCATCGACCTCCGCGACGGCGCTCGCAAGTGGAAGGGCGGACGTTACGGCTTCGGGCAGCTGGTCCTGCTTGCCGATCAGGGCTTGCTGCTGGTGGTGTCTGAGGAGGGTGAACTTGCGCTCGTGGCGGCGACGCCCGGCCAGTTCACCGAGCTCGCGCGATTCCCGGCGATGAACGACAAGACGTGGAACCACCCGGTGGTGGCGGGGGACATTCTGGTGGTGCGCAACGGGCGGGAGATGGTGGCGTTCCGGCTGCCGCTCGCGGGGGCCTGAGCGACGTAGGATTGCTCAGAGGGCAAACCTTGGGACAGGCACCAATTCCGCGAAAGCGGCGAAGTTGGGTCCAGTCCCCGGTTTGCGGTTTACACTGGGGCGGTGAACAGAATCATGAAACCGATAATGCTGGTTGGACTGTTGGTGGCGGCGTGTATCGTTCTGGCCTCGGACCCGGCTGGCGGGGACTGGCCGATGTGGGGCGGCTCTGCCGACCGCAACATGGTTTCGTCCATGAAGGGCCTCCCCACCACGTGGGACATCAAGGCCGGCAAGAACATCAAGTGGGTGGCGCAGCTCGGCAGCCAGACGTACGGGAACCCCGTAGTAGCCGGCGGCCAGGTCTACGTCGGCACCAACAACGCACAGGCGCGGAACCCCAAAGAGCCGGGTGACCGCGGCGTGCTGATGTGCTTCCGCGAATCGGACGGGCGGTTTCTGTGGCAGCACGCAAACGAGAAGCTCGGTCCCAAAATCGACTGGCCCGAAACGGGCGTGTGCTCGTCGCCGCTGGTTGAAGGCGAGCGCCTGTACTACGTCTCGAACCGCTGCGAGCTGGTGTGCCTGGATACGCGGGGCGACGGCAAGGGCGGGGCGAAGGTGGTCTGGAAGCTCGACATGAGGAAGGAACTCGGCGTGGTTCCCAAGAACCAGTCGAGCTCGTCGCCGGCGTCCTATGGCGATCTGGTCTTCGTCGGTACTTCGAACGGCCGGGACCCGGATAATCAGTTTGTACCCGCGCCGCGCGCGCCATCGATGGTCGCGGTCAACAAGAACACGGGCAGGCCGGTCTGGCAGGCGGCGGGACCGGGCGCGAAGATCCTGGAGGGGCAGTGGGTCTCGCCGGCGGTGGGCACGGTGGGCGGCGTGGTCCAGGTTGTGATTGGCGAGGGTGACGGGTGGGTGCGCTCTTATGAAGCGCTCACGGGCAAGAAGCTCTGGGAATTCGACACCAATCCCAAAGACGCGGCGTGGCCGAAGACGCGCAATGAAGTGATCGGCACGCCCGTGATCTGGCAGAACAAGGTGTATATCGCCAATGGCCAGGATCCCTCGAGCAGCTCCGGTCCGGGCCACCTCTACGCCATCGACGCATCGAAGCGCGGCGACATCACCGCCAGCGGGCGCGTCTGGCGCTACGACGGCATCAAGCGCTCAGTTTCCACGGCGGCGATCGCGAACGGCCTGCTGTTCATCGCCGATACCACCGGCAACCTGCATTGCCTGGATGTGAACACCGGGAAGCCTTACTGGACCCATGACCTGCTGGCCGCCGTGTGGGGTTCGCCGATGGTGATCGGCGGGAAGGTGTACCTGGGCGACGAAGACGGCGACGTGGCGATCTTCGAAGCGAGCAAGGTGAAGAAGCTGATTGCCACGCCGAGCCTGGGCAGCACCGTGTACACCACCGCGGTGCCCGCGCACGGAACGCTTTTCCTGGCGAACCGCAGCCAACTGTTCGCCATCGCGCAGAAGCCGTGAAAGCGCTTGTTGCATTGCTGCTCGGGGCGACGTTCCTGCTCGCGGCAGGCGCGGAGTGGCCGCAGTTTCGCGCCAACCCGCAACTCACCGGCGTGGCGGCAGGTCCGGTCACCGCCGTGCTGAAGCTGCGGTGGACGTACGACGCCGGGGAATCCGTGGAGTCCTCCGCGGCAATCTCAGCGGGAACGGTTTACGTGGGCTCGCGCTCGAAAGAGCTTCTCGCGATCGACCTCGAGACCGGGAAGCTGCGCTGGAAATACCGGGCCGCCGACGAGATCGGCGAATCCTCTCCGGCCGTCGCCGGCGGTGTAGTGTACGTGGGCGATCTCGCCGGCGTCCTGCACGCGGTCAACGCCGCCGATGGGAAGGCGCTTTGGACATTCAAGACCGAGGCCGAGATCAAGTCGTCCCCTGTGGTAGCGGGCGACCGCGTGCTCATTGGCTCTTACGACAATCACCTGTACTGCCTCGCCAGGCGCGGCGGCAAGCTGCTCTGGAAATTCGCCAGCACGAACTATGTGCATGGCACGCCGGCGGTCGCGAACGGCATCGCCTATGTGGGTGGATGCGACGAAGTCTTCCACGGCATTCGCATCTCCGACGGCCGCGAGGTCGCGCAGTTTGGGGCGGGCGGGCCGACGGCAGCCTCTCCGGCGCTGATCGGCCAGGTGGCTTTCTTCGGCAACTTCGATGACGAGGTGGTGGCGGCCGACGTTGTCCGCAAGCAGATTCTTTGGCGGTATCAGAACCCGCGCTCGCAGTTCCCGTTTTATTCCTCGGCGGCGGTGGTGGGGGACCGCGTTGTGCTGGGCGGACGAGACAAGCTGGTGCACTGTCTGAATGCGAAGACCGGGAAATCGATCTGGACCTTCGCGACGCGCGCGCGGGTGGATTCCTCGCCCGCGATCGCCGGAGACCGCGTTTACGTGGGCTCGAGCGACGGCCGTTTCTACGTGCTCGATCTCGCCACGGGCAGGAAGCTCTGGGTGTTCGAAGCCGGCGCGCCGCTCACGGCGTCGCCCGCGATCGCGGCGGGCCGGGTCGTGATCGGGTCGCAGGACGGGAGGGTTTACTGCTTCGGGAATTCGGCTGGAGGGCGTTAAGATGTTGGAGAGGCTTTGCTCCAGCGGCGGTACATGATCAGTTCCAAACAACTGTTGTTCCTGCCTCTGGTGCTCGGCACGGGTGTGGTCGCGCAGGAAGGGACCGCTGTGTGTCCACCGGGCTTCCACACACTCTACTCGTCTCACGCCGCGACACTGGACTCCGCTGTTAAACGGGCTGTCGTCCTGACCTCACCCGACCGCAAAAAGAGTTTGTCGGTAAGGACCGTCGAAGATTCCAGGGACCCGGACGGCCTCCACATCAATTACACGGTCACGATGGGCCGTAGTACGTTCAGGGCGAAGCTGGCGGGATTCAATGGTGAGATTGCATGGTCACCCGACTCGAAGGCCTTCGCGGTGACACAGACCGAAGGTGGAGGCAGCATTGGGTCGCGAGTGTATGTCTTCTACGTGGATGAGAGCGGCATGACAAGGCTGGACGTGTCCCGGCCAGTTGAGAAAGACTTCGAACACCCCGTAAAGTGCGAAGTGAGAGTGCCACCTAACACCGGATTCGTACGATGGGGAGCCGATTCTTCTACCCTACTGGTAGCTGCGGAGGTGGTTCCGGTAAGCATCTGCGAGTGCCAGGGGACCTTCCGCGTTTATGAGATGGCGCTGCCAAGCCTGACGATTGTTCACACGTATTCGCAGACGGAAGCAAAAAGGCGGTTCCGGGGCGATCTGGGCTGCGAGTTGCGCGGCGCAGATGACAAGTGCGTGCAAGCTGTAGAGCGCTACGCTCGGCGGCGCGAAGGTCACTAACTTCTCCTTTCGCTTACATCCCGATGCGGAATGCCGCCATCTCGGTTTCGTTGCGGACCAGCAGGAGTCCGTCGGAAATGGCCGGGTTGTTCCACGTCTTGCCGCTCAGTGCGGTGAACCGGCTCACTTCCTGGAACCGGTCCGGAGTCGCGCGCACCAGCACCACGTCGCCCTCTTCGGTAAGCACGATGAGATGCCCGGAGGCGAGCAGAACCTGGCCGTACCCGTAACGGCCGCCCTTCCAGTTCAAATCGCCGGTTGCGACGTCGATGCACGCGAGGATGCCTTCGTCCAGGCCGTACATGTAGCCCTGGTACAGCACCGGCGCGTTGAATTTGTTCTTCATGCGCATGTTGGCCCAGACCTTCCGGGCCTCGAAACCGTCTCCGTGCGGAACGAGTTCCAGAACGATCGCGCCGTGGCCGTAACCGGAGGACAGGTAGACGCGATTGGGCGCGACCACGATCGGCTCCGTGCAGTTGATGCCCATGTGCGTGACCCACGGGAACTCCCACAGCGGCTTGCCGTCTTCGACCGTGAGTCCCACGAGCCGCGAGGCGGTCACAACAAGCAGTTGGCGGCGTCCGGCAACCGTGACAACGACCGCCGATGCGTACGACGCCTGGTCGTCGAGCGAGTTCCAGACGCGCTGGCCGGAGAGCTTGTCATACGCGACCACGGAATGGCCGCCCGGGCCGCCGGGTGTGACGATCGCCTTGCCGTCCACGATGAGCGGCGATCCCGCCATTCCCCATTGCAGGTTGCGCGCGCCGTTATCCTCCAGGATGTTCTTGTTCCAGACGACCTTGCCCGTGGCGGCTTCGAGACAGCGCAACTCGCCCGTTGCGCCCAGGGCGTAGACCCGTCCCTCGTCCCACACCGGAGTGGACCGCGGCCCGTCGCCGCCCATCGCTTCCCGAAACGCGGCCGGCCAGGCGTTGGTCCAGCGCTCACTGCCGGAGGCGATGTCGTAGGCGGCCACCACCTCATTCTCGCGGCGCTGCTCGATGGTGAACGCAAGGCCGTTGGCCGCGGTGAAGGACGCATAGCCGCCGCCGACCGGCTGCTTCCAGACGCGCGCCAGCCCGGCGGCAGGCCACGTGGTGAGAATGGAAGCCTGGTCGTAATGGCCGAGCCGGTTCGGCCCGCGATAGTCGGTCCAGTAGGTGGATCCAGTGGCGGGCGGCTGCACTTTCTGGCCGGCACGGCTTTCTTCGAGGACTCGATACCGGCGCGCCGCTCCTCCGAAATAGAAAGTCGGGCGCATCCCGCCCATGAGCTCCATTTGGAGGCCGTAGAAGAGGAACAGGTGCGCGACGGCGAGTCCCAAAATCGGAAGCGAAACCAGGGCCCTCTTCAGGACGGAAAGGCTCTTGCGCAGCCAGAGAAGGACCAGGCCGGCCGGAGGCAGAATCAGCGCGGCCGCGAGTATGAAGAGAGGCTTTTGGTAGAAAGGCATGCTCTGGTCATTGTAGTGGATCGGGCACGCCCGGACGCCGCCGGTGTATGCTCTTGGTTGCTACTCAGGAGGCTTCATGAAACTCAACCCGGTGGCGGCCCTGCTGCTTGCCGCGACGGCTTTGGCCGCGGCTCCGATGCCACGGCTCGTGAAAGGCGATGGCGGCTTTCAGTTCCTCGTTGACGACCGGCCTTTTCTGATTCTGGGGATCCAAACCGGAAACTCCAGCGGATTTCCCGGTGAGCTGGAACGAACCTGGCCGTTGGCCAAGCGCATCCACGTCAACACCGTGCAGATTCCGATCCAATGGCAGGTTGTCGAACCGGAAGAAGGGCGCTTCGACTTCACGGGCGTCGATGGCCTGGTGGCGGGAGCGAGAGCGAACGGACTGCGCTTGATTCTGGCCTGGTTCGGCGGCTTCAAGAATGCCGCCATGCACTACGCTCCGGCCTGGGTGAAGGAAGACCTCAAGAAATACCCGCGCATGATCGACCAGACCGGCAGTCCCATCCGCGCCCTGGCCACGCATGTGGAAGCGATTCAGGCCGCGGATGCGCGCGCCTTCGCGGCCTTCATGCGCCACCTCAAGGAGATTGACGGCGAGCAGCACACGGTCATCGCCATCCAGGTGGAAAACGAAGCCGGCGTGTTGGGCACCGATCGCGACCACTCCGAAAGCGCCAACGCGCTGTTCGCCCAACCGGCGCCGGCGGCGGCCGTGAAGGCCTTCGGCAAGGCCAATGGCGGCACGTGGAGCGAAGTGTTCGGCGCGTACGCCAGCGAGACTTTCGCCGCCTGGTACCAGGCTCAGTATCTCAGCCGCGTGGCGGCGGCCGGCAAGCGCGAGTTCCCGTTGCCGATGTTTCTGAACGTCTGGACCGACATCCAGGACGGCTTCTACGAGCCAGGCTTTTCGCACCCCAGCGGCGGCGCGACGACGCGTATGCTGCCGCTCTACAAGGCGGTCGTGCCGGACATTGACTGGATCTCGCCCGATATCTACAAGCAGAGTTACGTTCAATACATCGAGGAGGCCACGCCCTACAGCAGGCCCGACAATCCGCTGTTGATTCCCGAGACCGGCCACGACCTGGGCTTCTGCCGGCGCATGTTCTACGCTCTCGGCGATCTGCAGGGCATCGGCGTGTCGGCGTTCGGCGTCGAAGGCTCGCGCGATGGCGACAACTCCACAATTCCCGAAGGACTGAGCGACCTGGCCGCCACGTACCGCGTCGTCGGCGCCGCCACGCCGCTGCTGGCCGAGGCGAAGAAGTTCGGCAAACTACGCTCGGTGGTGGAAGAACAGGGCATTGCCACGGTGGTGGTGGATTTTGGCGAGTACGAGGCCATGGCCCAGTTCGGTCCCTCACACTGGGGCTACGGCGGCGCGCGGGCGGCGGGAACGCCGCAGACCAGCGGTCGCGCGCTCATCGGGCAGATCGGCCCCGAGGAGTTCGTCGTGGCCGGCTTCGACACCACGGTGAACTTCCGGCCCAGGTTCGGATCTGCGTCGCCGCGCGCCGACTTTGTCAGTGTTGAAGAGGGCGCGTATGAAAACGGCGTGTGGAAGCCGCGCCGCCAGTTGAGCGGGGACGAGATCTTCTTCGGTCTGCGCCTGCCGGCGGAGGGGGCCGTCGTCAAGGTGAAGTTGATGAAATACTGAGCAGGCGAATACCGGACTATACCGCATGGGGTGCTGCAAGTGGTGTCATTACTGCGCTCAGATTCGTGTTGCCCGGCATAATCAGATTGAGTATCCGCCCATGGAATCGTGCCGCACTTGCTCGCGTCGGTAAACGTTCCGCGACATAGCGGTCTTCGCAGGACTGGGTTGGTGTCGGAACTCCGTAGGGCGGATGAGCGCAGCGAGAACCAGCGAAGGTACAATAACCTCTCGATGGACCTGGTTCCAGCATCGGCGTCTTCGACGAACACGTTTCCGGAGAGCGTACGGTTCCAGAAGACCTGGCGTCGGTATCAGGCACGAATCCTGGACCGGCTGCCCGAATACCTCGGCGGTCGCCGGCTTCATCTTGTTGCCGCGCCGGGTTCCGGAAAGACGATCCTGGGTCTGGAAGTCATACGAAGCCTCAACAAACCCGCTCTGGTTCTCGCTCCCACGATTACGATCCGGGATCAGTGGGTTGACCGGCTGGTGAGTTGCTTTCTTCCGGAGGGGAGCTCGGTACCGTCATGGGTTTCCGTGGATCTCAGGAACCCCGCTCTTCTCACCGTGGCAACCTACCAGGCATTGCACGCACTCTGCGCGTCCGAAAACCGCGACGCCGAGCTCACCGAGGAAGAGGAGGCCGCTCGCCTCGAAGCATCGGCGGCGACCGAAGACAACGGAGATGTGAAAGCGCCCAGAGAGTTCCCTGAAACTCTGCGGCGTGGTGCATTCCGAACCCTGGTCGTGGACGAGGCCCACCACTTGCGCTCGGAGTGGTGGAGGACGCTGACTTTCGTCGCTGAGCATCTGGACCACCCGACTTTGGTCGCTTTGACCGCCACACCGCCGTATGACGTGTCTTCGTTCGAGTGGCAGCGGTACGAGGCACTCTGCGGCACCGTGGACGCCGAGGTGTCGGTGCCGGAGTTGGTACTCCAAGGCGATCTCTGCCCGCATCAGGACTACGTTTACCTGAGCACTCCCAAGCCTGAGGAACTCAAGCTCATCGCGGAATTCCGGAAGGGCGTCGATGCCTTTGTGCGGCGACTGGTTGCCGACAAGCTGTTTACGGACGCCGTCGCCTCGCATCGGTGGATCATCGCCCCGCGCGAGAACGTCACAGCCATTCTCGAAAATCCCGAATACCTGTCGAGCATGGCGATCTTCTTGAACGCGGCAGGCGCCGAAGTGCCCCGTGCCGTTCTCGCTGTGGCAGGCGTAGAGCGCAAGCGAATTCCAAAGCTCGAACTTGAATGGCTGGAACGACTGCTCACCGGCTGCCTTTACGCTGACGAGCGCACCTTTGCCGCTCACGAGGCGGTCTTCCGGCCCATACGGCACGAGCTGATGCAGCTTGGAGCCATCGAGCGCCGGCGGGTGAAGCTACGCTCAAGCTTCGATCGCCTGAAGCTGCTAACCTCACTCCGTCACGAAACTGAAGTCGGTCGAGGAAATCATCAAGCTGGAGTCGGGCGCGCTAAAGGATGGTCTACGCGCGGTGATCCTGACCGATTTCATTCGCAAATCGGAACTTCCGAAGTCGGGCGAGAGCGAATCGGCGTTCGAGGACGTTGGCGTCGTACCGATCTTCGAGACACTACGCACCGCCAACCTGCCGGACGTCAGGCTCGCGGCTCTCAGCGGCTCTCTGGTGATCGTGCCATCGGCCGCGCTGGCGTGCGTGCGGGACGCCGCCCGGCGACTGAGCATGGACCAAGACGATCTGGTCTTCTCCGAAGCGCCGCACGACTCCGCCTACCGGATCCTCAGCCTTCGCGGTGAAAACCATCAGGGTGTTGTGAGACTGATCACGTCAGTGTTCGAGGCCGGCGGCATCACGGTGCTGGTGGGCACCAAGGCGTTGCTCGGTGAGGGGTGGGATGCGCCCTGCATAAACACGCTCGTGCTGGCGAGCTTCGTCGGCTCATTCGTCCTCTCGAACCAGATGCGGGGGCGTTCGATTCGGGCTTACCCCGGGCACCCCGAAAAGACCGCCAACATCTGGCACCTGGTCTGCGTTGAGCCGGGGGCGTTCGGACCGGGCGACGACTACGAGTTGCTGGTGAGGCGGTGCGGTGCGTTCGCGGGAGTGAGCGCGGCGGCGCCGGTGATCGAGACCGGCGCGGCTCGCTTGGGAATCGGGAACCCTCCCTTCCGACCTGGCCAGATCGAAGAACAGAATCTCCGGACCCGCGCCAGAGCGCTGGACCGCGCCGGGCTTCGGCAGCAATGGACGCAGGCACTCGGTGCCGGGACGACCAGGCAGATGGTGGCGGGCCTGAAGGCGGCCGACGATTCTGTGCCCAGGGGATTCGTTATCGGCAATACCATCGCAGCGCTGCTCGCGGAAGCCGTCTCGGTCTTTTTCGTTGTCCTCGGGCAGGCCATGCGAGCGCTGGGCCGGGTACGGAGCGCGGAGGAGGATTGGCTGTACCTGGCTGTCATTGTTTTTAGCATCGCCGCGCTTGCCGGTCTGCCCTGGGTCTGCTTGGCTGGATGGCGCTGGCTCCGACACGGCACACCGGAGCGAAGCTTCAGGCAGATTGGTCGTGCGGTCCTGGAGGCGCTCGAGTACGCCGGGGAGATCGACAGCGGGGCCGGAGATTTCCGCGTATACGCGGACAGGCAGCAGGACGGGACTGTGTTTTGCTGGATCGGTGTGGCACGGGACGGGAAGAGAGTGCGTTCCTTGAAGCGATGCGCCAGCTTCTCCGTCCCATGGGAAATCCGCGCTACCTTCTCGCACGGCGCCGAGTCTGGCGGTGGTTCCGCGAAGATTACTTTGCGGTGCCGGAGATTCTGGGGCGCAAGAAGGAATGCGCCGAGTTTTTCGCGGCGCGGTGGCGCAGACTGGTAGGGTCGGCTCAACTCGTTTTCACACGTACGGCGGAGGGCCGCAGACTGCTGTTGCGTGCGAGAGGGCATTCCTTCGCAGCGGCTTTTCAAAAACCGTGCGACCGGATCAGTTGCTGGAAGTAGACTCGATACTCGCGGGCAATGCTGCCCACAGTGGAATGCCTACCAGAGTCTCCTCCGCGAGCGGTTGAAATGCCCGACCAGCCGAAGCTGAATGCGGCTGTGGACCCGAGAATAGCCGCGGGTTGCCAGCCGGGCTGCGAGCAGATCGATGTATCCCGCCAAGGGTCCCTGTCGTAGACGATCTATCGTGCACGAACGCTCAAAGAATGTCTGTACCAAGTGAGTTCCTCCAGTCAGGAGGCAGAGCCACCAAAGCGCGCGAAGCACGACAGCTGCCAAGACAAAAGGAGCTGCCATGGCGACGACCACCGGCAGAGTCAAAACCTGCCACCATCGTTGCTCGCGGTATATCGCCATCGCGCACATCATAGCTCCGACTAGTCAGCGCGACCCTGGCTGGCTCGAAAATGATACTATTCGATCAGAAGAGGGGAATGCTGGGTTTCGCAAACCGCACACCATGAAGAAACTTGCGCTCGAAGAGCATTTCATAGCTCCCGGCTGCGAAGAATACTGGGAGCCGACCGTCGCGGACTTCGGCCGCGCGGTCCACGATCAGATCCTGGGCCGACTAGAGACTTCGGCGATCGCCGCCTCGAAGCCATGGACAGCGGGGGAATAGAACGGTCTGTACTCAGCATGACCACGCCCGGCGTTCAAGTTGAACGCGACGCAGGCACTGCCTGCCGCAAGGCTCGCGATGCAAACGACCTGCTCGCGTGCGAGATCCAGAAACGCCCCAGCCGCTATTCCGGTTTTGCGCATCTACCGATGCAGGCGCCTCTGGCCGCCGCGGACGAGTTACAGCGCTGCGTTGAGGAACTCGGCTTTTGTGGGGCGTTGATTAACGGCCATACGAACGGGAAGTACCTCGATGACCCGATGTTCTATCCGTTCTGGGAGCGCGCGGAGGCAATTGGGGCGCCGGTCTATCTGCATCCAGCCGATCCCGTTGCCGCCTATCCTGCGATCGCGGGATGCGACAGCCTGAAACGCGCCATGTGGGAGTGGGGGATAGAGACAGGTACGCATGCCCTGCGCCTCGTGTTTAACGGCGTGTTCGATCGATTCCCGAAACTGATTCTGGTATTGGGCCATCTGGGGGAGACCCTGCCGTTTCTGCTGTGGCGCTTCGACAGCCGCGCACGGATCTATGGCTTGAACCTCAAGCGGCGCCCGTCGGAGTACATCCGCGAACATATCTATGTAACTACGTCGGGAATGTTTTCTGACGAGCCGCTGCTCTGTTCCATCGCCGCGCTCGGCGCCGGTCATGTGATGTTCTCGGTCGACTACCCGTACGAGTCCTCCGAAGAGGCGGGGAACTTCATGGACGACGCGCCCCTCGACGACCAGACGCGCGCCGATATCTGCTTCCATAACGCCGCAAAGGTGCTCCGCCTGGCGCGCACCTGACCGCGGGGACAGCCGATGAAAGTCGATCTCAACAATCCCTGGTGGGTCGTATTTGGATCTGTCTTAGGTCTGCTGGTCGGTAACGGTCCTATCATGCAGTTCACGTTTGGCATCCTGCTGACACCCGTCAGCCGGGAATTCGGGTGGAATCGGGGTACGGTTTCTTCCGCCATTGTTACCGGGCTTTGGATGACGGCGCTAGCGACGCCACTCATGGGTCGTCTCGTAGATCGCCTCGGCATTCGGGCGGTGGCGCTGCCCGCCCTCGTCGTGTTTTCGCTCGCCACCGCCTCTGTGGCCCTCGTACCCGCGTCCCCCGCGGCGTTTACCGCGCTCTATGCCCTGATGGGCGTGGCCGCCGCCGGTCAAACGCCCATGGTCTACGCGAAGGCGATCTCCGCGCGGTTCGACGACAAGCGCGGCCTCGCGCTAGGAATCGCCCTGGCCGGAGTTGGACTTGGCGCGGCGATTGTCCCACAGTTTGCGCAGGCCGTGATTGCGCGCGGAGGCTGGCGCGAGGCCTACGTCGGTCTAGGGGTTTTGACGTTCGTACTGGCCTTTCCAGCGGTCGCCCTGTTCGTTGGCCGGGAAGCCCCAATGCCGCGCATGCACGAGCCGGGACCGGGAAACCTTTCGACCATTCCCGTTCAAGGCCTGACCGGGCGTGAGGCACTGCGCGCGCCCCGGTTTTGGCTGCTTGCCATCAGCTTCTTCATCGTCGCCGCGGCGTGCGGCGGCACCGTCGCTCACATGGTGCCGTTGCTTACGGATCGCGGCGTCTCTCCGCGGATGGCCACGGGTGTACTGAGTGCCGCCGGAATCGCCTTAATAGGAGGACGGCTGCTGGCAGGCTATCTGCTCGATCGCGTCTTCGCGCCCTATATCGCCCTGGCGTTTCTCCTCGCTCCGATGTTTGGAATCGTGTCACTGGCGACCGTGTCTCAGCCGTTGCTGGCCGTGGGAGGGGCCGTCCTGGTAGGCATCGGCCTCGGAGCCGAGGTGGACCTGATCGCGTTTCTCTCGTCCCGATATCTGGGCATGCGGAGCTTTGGGGAAATCTACGGTTATTTGTTCGCGATATTCATGGTGGGCTCCGGACTTGGCCCGTTCGTCATGGGCGTCTCGTTCGACCGCATGGGTTCTTACCGGTTGATGCTCGGGTGCTTCGGAGGCGCCCTACTGCTCGCAAGCATGTTGATGTTGCGATTGGGGCCCTACGCCTATCCAATCAGCCACGGAGTTACTGCGAGGGTCGCGCCAACGGCGCCGGCCGGCAGCCCACTTACTCCGATCGCAGCGCCTCGAGCAACGACGACCGCAACGTCGCAGCAGTAGCGAAGAGGGACGCCGCGGCGCGAGGCCGTTGGCCGCGGTGAAGGACGCGAGCCGTTGCCGACAGGCTGCTTCCAGACGCGCGGCAGCCCCGCGGCGGGCCAAGTGGCCTAACCCGCTTTTCGGGCGGCCCGTGTTCTAGTCGTCTGCTCCTCGTCCATCGCACGGCTCAGCAAGGTTTTGATCACCGCTTGCCTGCTGATGTTAAGCCGGGCAGCCCGCTGATCGAGTTGACGCAACATGCCAGGGGTCAGATCGACATTTACGCGACGGACGGGCCTGACCACGGTGAACTTATTGGTGAAGTAAGCGGAAACATCTTCACCTCGCGATGCCTTCTCCGCAATCTCGTCGGCGGAAATGCGTGTTCTAGATGTTTTCGGCATAGTGCTGCTGCTCCTCTTTGGTAGCAACCCACGCTGTGACCAGATGGTAATACTCGCCATCCGCATCGCGCCGGATCTCGAAGATCACTGAGCAGATGCGCCCGCGGCACCAGCCAACGGCACGGAACTGTTGAGGGTCATCGCTCTTCTGGTCAATGATGTACACCTGGTCGAAGATTTCCTGAGCTTCCTTCAGGCTGACGCCGTGCTGTCGTTTGACGGTCCGGCCGGATCGAACTCGAAGCGCATCTGCGTGTATAACAGTTACACTAGCACCTCCGAGGCCTTTGACTGCTACTCCGATCGCAGCGCCTCGAGCAGCGACGACCGCAGCGTTGCAGCAGTAGCGATGAGGGACGCCGCGGCGCCGGTCGCGAGCACCAGGCCCAGCAGCGCCGCCAGCGAAGCCGTGGGCAAATGGCCGCCGCGAAGGTACACGGCCGGGGCCACGGCGACCGCCGCGCATCCGGCACCGACGGCCAGTCCGATCACGAGCAGGCTCGCGTTCTCCGCCAGCACCATTACGGCGAGATCGCGCGCACGATAGCCGACGGCTCTGAGCAGGGCCAGTTCCCTTCTCCGCTCCAGCACGTTCCGAAGCAGCACGGCCGCGAGGCCAACCGTTCCCAGCACCAGGCCCAGGCCACCGAGCGCGCGAAACGTCGAGAGGTACGTGTTCTCCACCCGGTGATAAGCCGCCAGGCGCGCCGCGGCGGGTTGAACGTCGAATCCATAATCGGAGAGAGCGTCTTCGAGCGTTCGCGTCACCGCCTCCTTCCTTCCGGCGGGCACGCTCAGCAGGAAGAAGCTGTAGCCCTCGGAATCGGGAAACAGCCGCAGGAAGTTCTCCTCGGAAACGATCAGCTCGCTTTGAAAGAGGCTGTCGTCGAGCGCGGCCACGATGCGGTAACGAACCCCGCCCGCCTCGAATTCCTCGCCCAGTTTCCGGTGGAGGGAGTAGGTCATGGAATTGCGATCGGCGATGGCCGGGACAGCGCCTCCCGCGAGGTGCGACGCGAGCAGCGGCCACGGACCGCCAGAGGTGCTGAGGAAATCCGCAGGGGCTGCGATCACGCGTGGATTGCGCGGCTGGTAGAGATTGAGGCAACTGGCGTCGTCCCCCTGCCGGACGCGGAAAGAAACGAATCGAACGCCGTCGATCGGCGGAAGATTCTGGGCGAGCAGCGGCAGCGCGGCATCGGCGATCAGCGCGTAGCCGCCTGTTGCCGCGGATGAACCGTCGCGCCGGAATGCGTCGAGCGAGACAATCACGAAAGTCGCCGAAGCAATCAGGGCGATCGACAGGATGCTGCGTCCGGGGCGGTACGCCAAGCTGCGCAGCCCAAGAGTGAACGGCCCGCGGATGGGAACCGAACCCGGTGCGTGCAAGCGGGCTGACGCGAAGAGCAGGGCGGCGATGAGCAGCAGGGCGCCGGCGCCGAAGAAAGCGGCCGCCTGATCGAGTTTGCCGTCGAGCGACGCGCCTGCGAGGCCCGCCGCCATCACGGCGCAAACCGCTCCAGAACGGCCGCGCCACCGCCTGGTCCCGGACCTCCGGCCGCCCTGTAGCAGACGCCGCGGCGTCTCCGGCTCGAGGCCGCGCAGAGTCCATGCCACCGAAGCCAGCCCCGCGATCACGCCTGCCGCAAACGCGGTGCCGAGCGTTGGAAGCGACGCATGGAGCGAGAGCAGCTTTGTCCCGACCGCGTCGAACCACCACGTGCGCAGCCCCAGCAATATGAGCGCGCCGTACGCCAGAGCAGCGGCGGCGCCGGTGGCCGCCCCGGCCGTGGCCAGCACCGCGCCTTCCAGCAGGAAAATCGTACGGATCTTCAGCGCCGAAAACCCCAGCGAGCGAAGCACGCCGATTTCCTTCGTCCGCTGTTCGATGCCCAGCTTGAAAAACAGCCCCGTGAGGAGAAGCGCGGAGACCATCAGGAAGAAGCTGAAGTAGGTGAAGTACTCGCCGAAGTCGGTCGCGCCCTGGGCAGCCTCGAGGGCCTGCGCCTTCACGGGCGCGACCATCAGCCCCATTTTCGCGGGATCGAGGGCGGCGCGCAGGGCCTCTGCGAAGACGGGCGACGGCGGGAATACGCGGATCGAGGTTAGGCTTCCGAAGCGCGTTCCCCACAACCGGCGGCCGCGCGCGAGGCGGATGAACGCCTTGGGGGTGGCGCGATATCGATTCCAGTACTGCTCGTCCACGGGCCGGATTCGGCTGAGGTCCAGCGGGAAGGGCGGGTCCCAATCGCGCAGACTGCGGGACTGAGTGATGCCCGGGTAGTCGGGCGTCAGCGCCGCGTCCGCCGCTTCTCCCGCCAGGGGCACGACACGCTCGAGCCGGAATCGCGCCGTCTCGGTGTGCAGCCGGCCATCGGCTCTCCAGACGTAATACTCGAGCTCGACGGGGTCGCCCGCTTTCGCCCCGAGGTCGCGGGCCGTCCACTCGTTCAACACGATGCCATCCTCGCTGGAAGGGGCGAGGCCGGAGTCGAGCGCCGTCACCACGGAATAGGGCGTCGCGCGAGTGCCGGCACGGATGCTGTTGGCGAGATACGTCAGCACAGGCTGCGCGCGAAGGCCGAGCGACGCGGCAGTCGAGGATGCGGCCGTGGCCAGCGCATCGCTGATCAGGGCGCTGTCGCTCTCGATCGACAGACAACCCGGCTTTCCGAGGACGCGCAGGCGAAGGCCGAGGTCCGCGAGTGCGCAGCTCTTCTGCAGCGTGCGTTCGACGTCCGCGGCGCCCGCAACGAGGATGGTGTTGACCTTGTCCGGCTGGTCCAGATCCTTCTGCAAACGCGCCAGCGGCACGTAGGCGGCGCGCAAATCGCCTTGCTGCGGGCGGAGCGAGAATTCGCCGGCAGCCACCCCGCCCACCGCAAGCCGGAGGGTCCTGCCGGCATCCTCCTTGCGCCCGTGCAGCGATTCGAGCGGGATCGCCGAAGGCTTCGGCAGGCGCAGCAGAATGGCGTCGCCAGCCGCGGCCCCCAGTTCCCGCGCGAGTGCCGGGGTCAACAGAACCTCGCGGCCCAGCGGCGGGGTTCCGGGCTCGTTCTGGAACTTCCAGAAGCGCTCATCAACGCCGTAGATCTCGACGCCGGCGGCGCGCTTGCCGCCAGGCTCGTGCGTCACCACGCCTTCGAGCGCGATGATCGGGGCCGAGGGATGCAACGCCGCCGCGAGTTCCTCGCGGAAGAAGCCGCTGCGCGTGAGCACGACGTCGGCATTCCCGAGCCGCGCCAGCGCCAGGTCCCGCAAACTGGCACGCACCGACTCTCCCACCAGCAGCGCGCCGCCGAGCACGGCGGTAGCCGCCGCCACACCCAGCAGCGCCGCCAGGTTGGTGCGCCAATACCAGGTGAGGTTACGCGCCAGCAGGGTGTAGGTTCGCATGACGCAATTCGTACCGCTTCGGAAAGCGCGCCGCGAGCGCGGCGTTGTGGGTCACCACGATCAACACGGTTTCCTGGCGAGCGTGCAGCTCCAGGAGCAGCCCCGCCACCAGTTCGGCTGAAGCTTCGTCCAGGTTGCCCGTTGGCTCGTCGCAAAGCAGAAGGTGCGGCCGGCGGATCAAGGCCCGCGCCAGAGCGACGCGCTGCCGCTCGCCGCCCGAAAGCTCCGACGGCCGGTGGTCCGCCCTGTCGGCGAGCCCCACCTGTTCCAACAGCTCCCGCGCCCGCTTCGGATAATCCGCGCGATCATCCGCCACCAGCGCCGGCACCAGCAGGTTCTCCAGCGCTGAGCACTGCGGCAGCAGGCAGTGATCCTGAAAAATGAAGCCGATCGTCCGGTTGCGGAAAGCGGCCAGGTCAGGCTCGCGAAGCCGGTAGGGGTCGGCGCCGTCCAGCGTCACGGTTCCCGATGTCGGCGGCTCCAGCGCTCCGGCGATGTAGAGCAGCGTGCTCTTGCCGGAGCCGGACGGCCCCATGATGGCCGCCGCCTCGCCCCGCTGGAGCGAGAGCGACACACCCGCGAGCACGGTCAGAGATCCGCGCGGTGTGGGGTATTCTTTTACGACCTTCGAGAGTTCAAGCATGGACGGCCGCCGTGGCAATGGCGCGATATACCTCCACCGCGCGCGCGGCCATTTGTGAAGCGCCGCAATGCGTCCGGACTCCCTCCGCGCCGCGACGCCGCAGTTCCGCGAGGCGCTCCGGCGCCTTCCACAGTGCGTAGATGCCGTCCGCCAAGCTTGCTGCGTCGTCCGGCTCCACCAGGATTCCGCCCCCCGTCCTCTCCAGGATTTCCGGAAACGCCCCGCGCCGCGGCTGCACCGCGACCGCACCCGCGGCCATCGCTTCCAGAAGGAAAATGCCCTTCGGCTCGTCGTAAGTGCTGGGCACGCTCAGCAGATCGAGGCTCCGCAGGTAGTCGATCTTCTGGGTGCGGTCGAGTTCGCCATGGTAGCGGAACTCACCCGCGAGGCCGGCGTCCTTCATACGCCGTTCGATACCGCGCAGGTAGCTTCGATGCTCGTGCGCCAGGTAGCCGGCAACGTGTAACCCGGAGCCGCTGAAACCCATCTCGCGCCGGAGCCGCACATAGCTCTCCACCAACAGGTGGAGCCCTTTTTCCGGCGCCACACGCGCAAAGAAGCCGACGTTGAAAGTGCTTTGCGGAGCCCGTTCGCCACCGTCGTATCCCTCCAGGTTGATGCCCAGCGGAATGACGTGCATCTTGCTCTCGGGAATCCCCAGACGCCGGCGCCAGTAGTCCGCGCTGTACTCGCTGACGGCCGCAAAACCATCGACATCGTCCATCGCCGCGCGGATCAGGTCCAGAGATTGGGCTCGGTACGGCTCCTGCAACTGGTCCAGAAACAGCTCTTCGCCCTGCAGCGTGCAGCATATCGGCCGGTTCACAGCCTGCCGGATCGGACGCGCGAGGCCGATCAGGAGTGAGTTCGGCAGCGTCACAATGTCGGGCGCCGCCTCGCCGCGGAGCCATTCCGCCAGCTTTTGGATTTCCTTGAGCTGAAATCCGCTCTCGCCGCGCAGCATGGACACGGTCATTGCGCCCAGGGTGCGCGGATCCACTTCAATGGAAGTTCTGCTTGCCAGGCGCAGCATCCACGGCGCGTCCCACAGCCGGTCGAGGAGCCGCGGACGGCGAAAGAATGCGGCCTGCTGATCGAGGCACACGCTGATGCCGTTCATAAAGACCCTGGGATAGCTGACGTTCGACTCGTCCGTGCGCGTGGGCGTGTAGAGCGGCAGCAGAGTCACCTCGTGGCCCTGTTTGAGCAGTTCCGCCGCCAGCGTGTTGTCACGCAGGCAACTCCCGCAATACATTCGTGCGGCGCCGGCGGTGAGCGCGAGGATCTTCATGGAACGGTCCTCCCAGTGTCGCTAGAACAGCAACTTCAGCGCAAACTGAATCCGCCGCGGGTCTCGAGCGGAGACCACCTGCCCAAACGTGGGCGACCCGAGAAACTTATCGGGAAGATCGTAATTCGCCCGATTCAGAGCGTTGAAGAACTCCGCGCGGAACTGGACGTTGAGCCGCTCGGCGACGGCGGTGTTCTTGACGATCGAAACGTTCACCGCCTGCAATCCCGGGCCGTCGAGAATGTTGCGCCCCGCATTGCCGAAACTGCCGTAGGCCGGAGTCGTGAAGGCCGCCGTGTTGAACCACTCCCGCGCCGTCGGACTCGACAGCGCCGGATTGCCCGTCACATTCGGCCGGTCGTTGGCGCCGAAACCCAACTGCGAGATACCGGTGTTTGTGTTGTCGTTATCCGGCAGCAGCGCCACCGTGAAGGGACGGCCGGTCTGGAACGTCAGCACGCCGAAACTCTGCCACCCGCCGACCCACCGGTGGCGCTTGAGGAACGGCAGATCGTACGCATAGCTGAAAGTGAAGCGCTGGCGGATGTCGAAATCGGACCGGCCGTGCTCGGCGCTCAAATCATAACTGTTCTGGGGAAAGTTCGGATCTCCGGTGGTACTGAAGAACCCGGAGGCGTCGTCAAGCGACTTAGCGTAGGTATAAGACGCCAACAAAGACAGTCCCCGCCACAGACGCTGTTGCAGCCGCGCCTGAAGGCTGTTGTAAGTCGAGTTAGCCAGGGACTCGATGATGTCTATCTCGGAGAAGTCCGGGTTCGGGCCGGGATTCTGTCGATTGACCGAAGGCTGCGGCTGATTGATATTGCGCGAATCGATCAAATGCGTTCCCTTCGATCCCACATAGGCGATCTCCAGCACCCTGGCCTGCCCAATTTCCCGCTGGACGCCGAAACTCCACTGCTGCACGGTTGGCGTGCGAAGATCGCGCTGGAACGCGATCGCGGATCCGGGATAGGGAAATGGGAAGTCGGCCGGGAACGGGTTCGATAACGACAGGTTGACCAGGCCCGGAACCGGGTAATAGACGTTGAAGTTGTAGTAAGGCGCACTGAAGTAAAGACCTTCGCCGGGCGCGAGCGAGGATTGGTCATGGTGAATCCCATACGCGGCCCGGATCACGGTAGCGTCTCTCCCGCCCGGCGACCACGCCAGCCCGACCCGTGGAGCGAAGTTGAAATACCGGGGATCGTAGCCGCCCCGCGGGAATCCGGGGTGGCCTAACTGGACCAGCGAACCTGTCGCCGGGTCGTACACGTTGGCGCGATTGGCGGCATCCACGGCCGGCGAGTTGTACTCATAGCGCAATCCCAGCGACAGCACCAAATCCCGGCGCAGGCGCCAGGTGTCGTTGACGAAGAAGTTATAGCTCGGTGCGCGCAAGTGCTGCGGATTGTCTTCCGTCGCCCCGCCGGTCTCCGTGGGAGCGCCGAGTAACAACTCCTCCAGCGGATTGCCGAGCAGCAGGCCTGTGAAATTGAAGAATCCGCGCGATTCTATATCGCGGTATGCGTTCTGTTGCAACCGTCGCAAATCCGCGCCGAACCTCACTAAGTGCGGGCCCCGTACCCAGGTCGCGGTGTCGGCGATCTGCCAGGTGTTCGACGTTCCGTGCTCGGGCGTGGTGGGATCGTTCCCGATCGCGGAAAAGCCATTCACCGAGGTCAACGTCAATCCCCAGTCGCGCGCGGTCGTCGAAAGCTCCGGCAGTCCGAGCTGCCGGTTGATGCTGGCGCCCTGGCCCTGCTGGTAGTCGCCGTTCGAAACTCGATTGAAGGCCAGCCGCAACTCGTTCAGCAGCGCCGGCGTAAAGATATGCGTCTCCCCCAGGACCGCGTTTTGCGCGCGGCTCGGAACCTCGATGCCGTAGCCCGGTATCGACGCGTCTCCCGCCGACCCGGCGAACGGATCGAACAGGTTGTCATCCATGAAGCTGTAACGCGCGAAAAGATTATCGGATTGCCGGAAGGAGTGGTCCAGCCGTAAGTCGAACTGGTCCTGACCGTCGGTTAGCGATGGCGAAGATACGAAGTTCGCTCCGGCTACGTCGCGGTTGGGCAGAGGATAGCGCGCCGCGAGCGCCGCTCCCTGCGGGCTCAGATAGTAACTCGGAATCTTGTTACCGGGAATCGGCTGCCCGGTAAGTGGATCGATGGCAATCAGTCCGCTTTGCGAAAAGTCGCCGCCGCGTTCCGCCAGAGTCGGCACGTTGGTGATCAGCGTCTGCCCTGCCGCCATCCGCGTCCCCTGGTAATCCACAAAGAAGAACGTGCGGTCCCTGACCACCGGGCCGCCTAGCGTTCCGCCGAACTGGTTGCGCCGGTACAGCGGCGCGAGCCGATCGGGAGGCGCGAAGAAGTTGTTCCCGTCGAGCGCCCCATCGCTGAAGAACTCGTACGCGGTGCCGTGGAACTGGTTGCTGCCGGAGCGCGTGACCACGTTGACCTGCCCGCCCGCGTTCCTGCCGAAACTCGCGTCGTAAGTGGAAGTCGCCACTTCGAACTCGCGGATCGCGTCCAGCGGTGGAGTCACGCTGACGCCGTTCAGCTTGGGATCGCCGTTGTAGGCCCCGTCCAGCAGAAAGTTGTTCGCGTCCTCGCGCGCTCCGTTCACGCTGATGGAGAATGCGCCGCGCACCGACCCCGCCGAGCCCTCGGCCGCCGGCGCGACGCCGGGCAGCAGCAGGCTGAGCTGGTAGAAATCGCGGCCGTCGAGAGGAAGCCCGAGAATCTGCCGGTTGTCGATGACGCTGCCCATGGCCGGCGATTCGAGGCGCACCGGCGGAGCGACCACCTCAACGGTAACCGTATCCCCCTTCACGGCAAGGTCGACGCGCAGATCCTGGCGCTGATCCACCTCCACGATCAGCGTCCCCTCATACCGCAGAAAGCCCTGGTGCTCGGCCCGGAGGCGATACTCGCCCGGCGCGACGGCGGCGATGGTGAACTCCCCTCGCGCGTCGCTGGTGGCGATCCTTTGCGCCCCGGTTTCCTGGCGCGTCAAAGTGACCGTGGCTCCGGGCACATGCGCGCCGCTCGGATCTCGAATGACCCCGCCCACCGCGCCCGCGACGGTCTGGGCGTGCGCCGTACCGACGAGCGCCACAAGGGCGATCGCGAGTCCGAAGCGTTTCCAGTCGCCGCGCGGCACACGAGTCATTCCCTATGATGACGTAGCGGGACCCGCACTTGTTCCGGCTTCGAGCGGAATCGTCAAAGGGAGGCTCGTCTTGAGGCGGCTCGACAGCCGCCGCTCCAGACACCTCCCCGGCGGTCTGCGCAGCGCCTGAGGCAGCAACCAGGCAGGCGGGGCTCAGATGCCGGCGTACCAGTGATAGCCGGCTTCCGGCGACGCGGACCCCAGCCCCTTGCCGAACCCTTTCATGCTGTCGGTCACGGTCAAACGGGTGATGTATTTCACGTTCTTGTAACCGAGCTGGCGTGGCACACGCAGGCGAAGCGGACCGCCATGGCCCACCGGAAGCTCGCCGCCATTCATCCCATAGGTCAGGAGCGTTTGCGGATGCAGCGCGTCGGCCATATCGACACTGTCCCACCACTCGCGGTCGATGGAGAAGTAGGCGACATAGCGGGCTTGGGGAAAGGCCCCCACGAGGTTCAACACGTAGGATAGCGGCACTCCGGTCCACTCCGCGATGAAGGACCAGCCCTCTTCACAGGCCAGGTGCGTGATCTGGCTGCGAGAGGGATAACTCCGGAGTTCGGCGAGCGACAGCGATGCGGGGCGGGCGACCATGCCGTCGATGGCCAGCCGCCAGTCCGCGAACCCCCCGGCCTGTAGACGCTTGAAAGCCTCGTCCTGAAGAGGCGGGCCGTTTTGGAACGGCGGTTTCGAAATCTGGCTGCGCGGAAACTCGCGGGCCAGCGAGTGGCGCGTCAGGAGGCGCTGCGCGGCGTAGGTCAACGTTTCGCCGGGGCCGTAGATGCCGCCGTGATCGGGCGGGATCAGTCCGTAGCGAGCCGCGAGGCGAGCGGCCACGGCAAGACCGGATACGCCCGCCGTAGCCGTTAGCCCGGCGGTGATCAGTTTGCGGCGTGAGAGGTTGCCCATAGTGCTCCTTCTATGCGCCGGGACGGCCCATGATCATGGCTCGCATGCGCTTCCTGAATCCGGCCAGACAAACCATCACGATGTGCACGAGCACGAAGAGCAGCAGAAGCACGGTACCGAAAAAGTGAATCGTGCGCGCGGATTGCTGGCCGCCCAACACCGTTTGGGCGGCGGGAAACGCCGAGACAAAGGCGGGAGACATGGCCAGGCCGGTCCAGATCATCAAGGGGAACAGCACGAAGATAACGCCAAGGTAGGTAAGACGCTGGAGCGAGTTATAGGACCAGAATTCCGCCTCACCGGGCCGTCTGAAGCGCAAATGATTCGCGATTTCTCTCGACAGTGCCCGCCAAGTCAGATCGGACGCGGCCGGGAGTAAGTTCCGTCGGAAATGCCGGGTAAGTAGGCCGTAGACGGCATACAGCAGGCCGATGAGTACGATAACCCAGGCGGCTTCAAAGTGGAGCGACCGGCTCCAGCCGTTTTGGTCCGGCATCACGAACCCGTAGCCGGTCGGCACGGTTGACCTGGAAGCAGGAATCGGAAAATGGAACAGCGCCGGAGTTCCTATGTTGCCGGTCTCGCCCCAGTAGAAACGCGGATGCGAAACGACAATCTCGAGACCGCTGACGACCAGTGCCAGGAAGCAGAGCGCGGTAATCCAGTGCGTGACGCGCACGAGCGCGGAGTGCCGTGGAGCCGCCTTGGGGACTGAAATGGCAGCGGTACGGCTCGAGACCCAGGTCGCATCCCCCATGCGGGAATCGTAACATCTCCCCGCCCAGCGCGCATGAAATGGTTGTTTCCGCTCGTATACTCTTGTAGCTGGCGAGATGGGCGACGCCGGAGCGCCGGCACCGAGGCGCACATCGCCCGCCGCCACCGCCCCTTACCATTTATAGTACTAAGTGTTATGCTGTTCTTTTGGAGCTGCGCTGGCAACCCTCGCGAGGATGCGTGCGGATCTTCAAGAACAAGGCATTCGCCCGCTTCGCCGACAAGGCAGCCATCGGCGATACCGCGCTATGCAAAGCCGTACGGGACGCCGAGCGAGGATTGATTGCCGCCGGCCTTGGCGGTTGGCGTGATCAAGCAACGGATCGCTCGCCCCGGACGGGGTAAGTCGGGAGGGTTTCGGACGCTGATCGTCTTCAGGGCACGCACTCGGGCCTTCTTCGTGCACGGGTTCGCGAAGAACGAAATGGACAACATTGGAAGAGAGGAGTTGGTCGCCCTGAGGAAGATCGCGGGCGAGTTGCTGGCTTACGATGATGAGGCCCTGGCGCTGGTGCTTGCATCAGGAACGTTGGTGGAGGTGGATTGTGGCAAGAAGACAGTACCGTAGTCCCGTAATGGCGTCGATCCACGAGACTGCCGAAGGTCTACATGGTGTCGGAGTCATGGACAAGCGCACCATGCGCGAATTCGATGAGCTATGCCTGACGCAGGTACGCCCGCTGAAGCCTGGGGAGATCCGCGAAATCCGCCTGCGGGAGGGCGCCAGCCAGGCCGTGTTCGCCCGTTACCTCAACGTCACCACAGGGTTGGTCAGCCAGTGGGAACGCGGAGAAAAGCACCCGCAAGGAGCGTCGCTGAAACTGCTGGCGCTGGTGGCCAAGAACGGACTGCAGGCAGTCGCGTGATGGTGCGCGGCATTGACTGTTACCAGCTCAGCCGGCTCGACTCGCGATGCTCGAACTCGGCGGACGCCGATCCATCGGCCCCCTTCCGCACCGTCAGCGCCTGCCCGTTGCAGGTCACGCTCTCGGGACCGCCGAAGCGCCACCGCAGCGTCACCCGCGCCGGCTTGCCGTCGATCGCAAGACTCTTCTGGGCGGCGTCGCCCGCGATGGTGCGGCCCTCGAAGTCGGTGATTGCCCGCGGCACCTCGCCGGGATAGATCTCGTACACGCGCCGATCGTCGAGCGTCTTCACCTGCGGGTCCTTCACCTCCGCCCGCGGCACCAGCGTCATGATGTCCTCGGGGATCCTGGGAAGAATCGCCCCTTCGCGCACATATAGCGGGATGCGGTCGAGCGCCGCGGCGGCGACGATGGTGCGCCGTCCCGCGAGGCGTTTGCCGGTCCAATAGTCGATCCACGCGCCTTCGGGAAGATACACGGCGCGCTCGGTCACCGGGCTCAGCACCGGCGCAACCAACAGGTCCGGCCCGAAATAGTATTCCGTCTCGGCGACGCGCGCCTCGGGATCGTCCTGGTGCATCAACACCAGGGCGCGCATCATCGGCAGGCCGTCACGGGCGCTTTCCTGCGCGGCCGCGTAGCGATATGGAAAGAGGCTCATGTGCAGCACCGAGTACATGCGGAAGACGCGCAGCGCTTCGTCGCCGTAGTCCCACGGCCCCAGGTTCATCTGGCTCATCACTTCCATGCCGGGCGAGAGCGCCGAGTATTCGGTCCAGCGCTCGAACAGCACGTCGTCCCCGTCGTAGTGGGACCGCTTGATGTAGCCGCCCAGGTCGCTCATCCACAGGGAAATGCCGCTCATGCCGGCGTTGAGCCCGGCGGTGACCACGGTGGGCAGGCCGTTCCCGGTCGAGAAGCTGGCCTCGTTGTCGCCCGACCAGAAAAGCGGCTGCTGGTGCACGCCCACGGTCCCGCTGCGCTGAAAGAGCACCCAATCCTGGCCCTTCCGTTCGGTCAGCGCTTCGGCGACCGCGTGGTTGTAATCCACGGCGTAGCGGTTGCGGATCAGGCGTTGATCCTCCCCGCTGAAATACTTCACGTCGCCGACGAAGTTGCCCTCGGCGTCATCGTCCTTGAAGCCGTCGGCGCCGGCGGCGATGGCTTTTCCTACCTGGCCCTGCCACCACTTCTTCGCCGCGGGATTGGTGAAATCGATGAGCGAGCCCTTGCCCTTCCACCATTCGCCAATGTAAGTCGCGCCGTCGGGACGGTGCAGGAAGTATCCGTTCTTCTCGGCCTCCGCGAAGTTAGTGGCCATCGGCGGAATCTTATCGGCGAATCCGTCCTCCCGCGGCGTGTTTGTAAGATTGTCGATCCACGAGGTATGCCACAAGACCAGCTTGTATCCTTCGCCGTGTAAATGCGCGATCATTTTCGCGGCGTCGTCAAACTGCTTGGGGTTGAATTCGTAGGTGTTGTAGTTAGTGGCCCAGGGACTGTCGAGCAGAATCACAGACGCCGGCAGCCCGAGCTCGCGATAGCGGTCCACGTCTTCGTTCACCTCCGCCTGGTTGCGATGGTAGTCGCGCGCCTTCCACGGCGCGAAGGCCCAGTACGGCGGGAGCTGTTGCCGTCCCGCCAGCGCGGTGAAACGGTCGAGAATCTGGGGGAATTGCGGCCCCTCGAAGAGCACCACGCGCAGCCGGTTCGTGAGCAGTTTGATGCGGACGTGGTAGCGGTCGGTCACGTTGAGGTCGAAGGTCGCTTCGCCGTAAGTATCCAGCCACAGGCCGTAGCCGCGCAGGCTCATGAAGAACGGAACCGGCTGATAGGTGTTGCCGCCCTTGGCCATGTCCGTATCCATCGAGCTGTTGCGGATGAGGGTGTGCGCGTGGTCCAGGCGGTCGAAGCGTTCGCCGAATCCATAGAAGCTGCCGCGATCCTCCAAGTCGAATTCCCACTCGCCGGGAGTCTGCGATGAGGTGGCGATCTCGTTCACGCCTGGGGCGAGTTGCCTCACGGCGATCGCTTGAGCGGCCGGTTGGCCGTTGAAGAGGAAGCGGTCGAGCAGAATCGAATCGGGCTTCCCCCCGGCCCCGGGAAACTGGAATTGCACTTGGGTGCGCCCTTCCGCAGTGAGGACGGTCACGCCGGCAAGCGCCGCCGGAGCCAGAACGGCTAGCGCTAGAACGGCAAGCGCAACGACCACGGCTGCGGTTCGGTTGAGGTGGTTCACAGGCCTCCTATTGCCCGACGCTGATGGTTGTTTCCAACTTCGTGTCCACGGAAGAGGCGCCCACCATAAACTTCACGCGGTCCGCCTCCACCACCCACCGGTTCTGCTGCTCGTCCCACCAGGCCAGGTCCTGCGCCTTCACGGGGGGCGTAACGGTGCGGGTCCCATTCGGCGCGAGCGTGATCCGCCGGAAACCCTTCAGCTCCTTGCTGGCTCTGGCGACCTTCGAGTCGAGGTGCGAAACGTAGAGCTGCACCACTTCGTCGCCCTTCCGCCTGCCGGTGTTCTTCACATCCACGCTCACCGTGACAGAACCGTCCTTCCCGAGCCGCGCCGCACTGAGCTTCAGGCGCGAGTATTGGAAAGTAGTGTAGCTGAGGCCGAAGCCGAACGGATAGAGCGGCTCGCCTTTGAAGTACATGTGGGTCCTGCCGTGGCGTATGTCGTAGTCCATCATGGGCGGCACCTGGTCGAGCGATTTCGGCCAGGTCGCGACCAGCCGGCCGCCCGGATCGATGTCGCCGAACAGGGCGTCCGCGGTGGCGGTCCCCTCCGACTGCGCATTGTGCGTGATGTGCAGGATGGCCGGGACATTCTCCTGGCTCCAGTTGATCGCAATCGGGAAGCTGGCCAGCAGCACCACCACGGTTCTGGGATTGGCCGCGTAAATCTGCTGCTGGGCGAACACGACGGCGGCCGCAAATAGGGCCAGCGCGAATCGAAGTCTCATTCAGCCATGGTAAAGCTGTTGCAAGGAGAGTGGGGCGGGCGTCGACGCCCGCAGCGGGTCTCCAGAGGGACTTGCGAAATTCAGTTCGTGGCGTCCGGGGCGAGAGGTGAAAGGGCTGACAAGCGGCGACAGGCACCGCTCGCCACGCGCGCTCGTGACCTATCCCGTTGACCGGGCGGGCATGTCGCTTGGGACAGCGCACAAGCCTGTCACCGTCTTTCAGAGGAGTCTTCAGTCTGTGGGGCTCCCAGGTGCCGTTCGACGCAATCTGCCACCCCCTGACAACCCGAACCGACATCCGGAGTTTTGTGGATTCAGCCGATATGACAGTCAGCGCCATCGTGGCGGGCGACTCTCGGGCGGCCCGCCCGCGGTCATGCCAGGCCAGAAGGGGCGCACCAGGCGGGAGAAGCGAGACCCTCGAAAGGAGCGACATGGGATCGACAGTCTTGGAGAGGCAAACGGCTGCGGGGCTCAGGAGCGACGATCGCGGCGGGAAGTACCTGGTCTTTGAGCTGGGCCGCGAGGAATTCGGGATTCGGGTTCTCAAAGTCCGTGAAATCATGGGCATCCAGGACATCACGGCGGTTCCGCAGACGCCGGCCCACGTCAAAGGCGTGATCAACCTCCGCGGGAAGGTGATCCCGGTAGTGGACCTGCGGCTGAAGTTCGGCCTGCCGGAGCAGGAGTACACGCAGCGAACCTGCATCATCGTGGTTCAGGTGCAGGGCGAGGCGGGGCCCATGTTGATGGGCATCGTGGTGGATGGCGTCGCCGAGGTGCTCAACCTGGCCGCCGCCGACATCGAAGACACCCCGGATTTCGGCGACGGAACGGCCACGCCCTACCTGCTCGGGATGGCCAAAGTGAAGGATAAGGTCAAGATCCTGTTGGAGATCGACCGCGTGTTGGCCAGCACCGATCTACGCGCCTTGAACGCGCTGATGCAGTAGCGAGACTTCCGCAAAAGGCAAAGGGGGACGCCCATGATGTCTGAGCTGACGATTGGCAAGAAGCTCTACCTGTGCTTCGCCGGCGCGCTGGCGTTGACGTTGCTGGTGAGTTTTGTCTCGCTCGAAAGCATCGGCAGTCTGGGGGACGTGATCGACCGGGCGATGAATCGGTTGGCCAGGCAGCAATTCCTGGCCTGCACCATCGACACCGCGCAGTCGGACGCCCTCGCGGCCGAGCGCGGGCTTGTCGTGAGGGCCCTCACAAAAGAGACCGCCCTGAGGGACAAAAACCATAGGGACTTCGGCGAAGCGGTCGAGCGCATGAAGAAGCTGGCGTCGGAATTCGCGGGCCTGGTCGAAACGGACGAAGGTCGCCGGGGAGTGGCGGATCTGCAGAAAGGAATCGACAAGATGCTGCAGAACCACCAGCAATTGTACGCTGTGGCTGCCGCCGGCAAGACGGACGAGGCAGCGGCGTTCCTCGGCCAGGCAGTGGCTTCGGACGGGGACACCGTCAGTGCCGTGGCCAGGCAACTGGTGCAGCTGCAGAACCGTCTGATGGCGGATGCCCAGATCTCGTCACAAGCCTCCGTGTCGCTAAGCCGATGGGTGACCTTGAGCATCATTGGATTCTCTTTGCTGGTTGCGGGTGTGGTGGTGTTCATCGTGCGCCAGATCAACCGCGGTCTGATGCGGGCGGTTACCGAGATGTCCTCGGGCTCCGGGCAGGTGTCCAGCGCGGCGTCGCAGATCTCCTCTTCCAGCCAGTCGCTGGCGCAAGGCTCCTCCGAGCAGGCGGCGTCGCTCGAAGAGACGTCCGCGTCGACCGAGGAGATCAACTCCATGGCCCGAAGAACACCGAGAACTCCCGGGCCGCGGCCGACCTGGTGACCCGCTCGCAGCATGAATTCGCCGAGACGAATCAGGCGCTGGAGCAGACGGTGGCGGCCATGGGCGAGATCAACACGCAGAGCGCCAAGATCTCCAAGATCATCAAGGTGATCGACGAGATCGCTTTCCAGACCAACATCCTGGCGCTGAACGCGGCGGTGGAAGCGGCGCGGGCCGGCGAGGCGGGCATGGGCTTCGCGGTGGTGGCCGACGAGGTGCGCAACCTGGCGCAGCGTTGCGCGCAGGCGGCCAAGGACACCGCGTCGCTGATCGAGGAGTCGATCGCCAAGTCCAACGACGGCAAGACCAAAGTGGATCAGGTGGCCACTGCCATCCGCGACCATTACAGAGGAATCCGACCAAGATCAAGACCCTGGTGGACGAAGTGAACCTGGGTAGCCAGGAGCAAGCGCGGGGCATCGAGCAGATCGCCAAGGCCATCACGCAGATGGAGCAGGTGACGCAGAAGACGGCGGCCAACGCCGAGGAAAGCGCGTCGGCGGCCGAGGAACTGAACGCGCAGTCGGAGACTTTGAAGGACGTGGTCGAACGGCTGACAGCGATGGTTGGCGGGGGCGGGACGGCCGCCGCGGTCCGCACGGTCCGCCGGACAACCGCGGAGAGCGGCAATCCGCGGCCTCGAAAGGGGAAATCCAGCGCCGGCCTCGCGGCTTTGCGCAAGGCCGTTGCGCGGCAGCCGAAATCCGTCGAGCGCCCGGCGCCGGTTCTCGCCGCTCAGGAGGCGAACCCGGACCCCTTCCCCCTGGATGAGCAGTTCAAGGAGTTTTGATCGCTTCGGTCCAGTGTGAATCATGCCCAATCCGGAAATGGAATCGCTCCTGAGGGAGCGAATCGACGATCTCTCAACCCGGCTGATGATCGAAGGACCGGGAGCGGAAGCCCCGGGCGGCGGCTCCCAGACCTTCCAGGCCGCGCTGGCGGAACTGGCGAGGCAGGCGGGCGACGCGGGCTTCGGTGGCGCGGCCCGCATCGCCGGCGAACTCTCGGCCTCTCCGCCCGTGGCGGCGGAACTGCGGGAGGGGCTGACCCGGCTTCAGCAGGCTCTATCGGAGGGCCCGGGCGAGGTCGCGCCCGCGCCTGCGCCGCCCGGGCGCCCGAAAGCTGTCAATGCGCTGGCGGACGACCCGGAACTCGTCTCCGATTTCATCGTGGAATCGCGCGAGCATCTGACAACCATCGAGAGCCACCTGCTCACGCTCGAGCGGGAGCCCGGCGATGCGGATGCGATCAACTCGGTCTTTCGCGGATTCCACACCATCAAGGGTCTGGCCGGGTTCCTGGAGTTCACGGCGATCCGGGAAATGGCGCACGAGGTGGAGACGGCTCTGAACCTGGTTCGCGAAGGGAAACTCGCCATCAGCCCGGCGGTCACCGACGTGATTCTGGAAAGCGTCGACTATCTCAGCCGGGCGATCGGAGCGGTCGAGTCCGGGGCGGGGTGCGAACGCCTGCCCGGCCACGGCCACCTGCTGGGGAGGGTGCGGGCCCTGATGGCCGAGGAAACGGGCGTTCCCGCGCCGCCCGCAGGCGCCCCACCGGCCACCGCCCCGCCGGAAGCCCAGCCGGAGACGGCGGCGCCCGTCGAGAGCGACCCCAAGCGCCCGGCGGGGGCAACCGAACAGTCCTCCGTGCGCGTCGACACCACCAAGCTCGATTACCTGGTGGACATGGTGGGCGAAATGGTGATCGCCCAGTCGTTGCTCAGGCACAACGAGGCCGTCGCCGCCGCCGGCGACGTACGCCTGCATCGCGATATGGCGCAGTTGGCCCGCATCACCGGCGAAGTGCAACGGACGGCCATGGCGATGCGCATGGTCCCCATCGGACAACTCTTCCAGCGTGCCACCCGCCAGGTACGGGACCTGTCGCGGAAGGTGGGCAAGCAGGTGGAACTCGCCACGCGGGGCGAGGACACCGAGGTGGACAAGACCATCGCCGAGGAACTGTCGGACCCGTTGATGCACATGGTGCGCAATTCCATCGACCACGGCATCGAGGATCCCGCCGAGCGCGAGGCCGCGGGTAAGCCTCCGCAGGCCCGGATCACCCTGGCGGCCTATCACCAGGGGGGCCAGATCCTGATCGAGGTGGGAGACGACGGCCGCGGCCTGGATTCCCAGAAGCTTCTGGCCAAGGGACGCGAGAAGGGGCTCGTCGAGGACGGCGCGCGCCTTTCCGAAGGCGACATTTTCCGGCTCATCCTCGAACCGGGTTTCTCCACCGCCGCGCAGGTGACCGACATCTCGGGACGCGGCGTGGGCATGGACGTGGTTCGCACGCAGGTGGAGAAACTCAGGGGCCGGATCGAGATCCGCTCCGAGCGCGGCGCGGGCACCACATTCCTGCTGAAGCTGCCCTTGACCCTGGCCATCATCGATGGCCTGGTGGTAGCCGTCGGCCGGCACCGCTACATCGTGCCCCTGTTCTCGGTCCGGGAGATGTTCCGCCCCGCCGCCGGTTCGATGTTCACCGTCCAGAACCGGCAGGAGATGGCGCTGGTCCGCGGGCGGCTGCTGCCCGTGCTGCGCCTCCACAAGCGGTTCGGCCTGACCCCGCGGACCGACGACCCGTACCAGGCCCTGCTGATCGTGGCCGAGAGCGAGGGCCAGCCGTTCTGCCTGATGGTGGACGATCTGGTCGGCAAACAGGAGGTCGTGATCAAGAGCCTGGGGCAGGCCTTGGGCAAGGTTCCCGGCGTTGCCGGGGGCGCGATTCTGGGCGATGGGCGCGTCGGCCTGATCCTCGACATGGGCAGCCTGTGGGGAGCGCATGCCAGCGCTTGACGACACCGCCTGCCTCCCTATGAAGGCCGGCGAGTTCGCCAAGATCCGCCAGCTCGCCTATGACACCTTCGGGCTGGACCTCCGGGCGGGCAAGGAGACGCTGGTGTCCGCGCGGCTGGGCAAGCATATCCGCAAGTCCGGATGCCGGTCCTTCGAGGAGTACTACCGCCACGTCGTCGGGGACTCGACCGGGGAGGCGCTCATCCACCTCATTGACGCGCTCACCACCAACCACACGTCCTTCTTTCGCGAGGCGGCGCACTTCGATTTTCTGCGCAAGACCCTTCTGCCGGAGTGGAAGAACCGCACCGGAATCGAGATCTGGAGCGCCGCCTGCTCGACCGGCGAGGAGCCTTACTCGATCGCGATGTCCATCCTCGACGAACTCGGCTCGGGCGCCTCCGGCAGGGTAAACATTCTGGCCACCGACATTTCGACGCGCGTACTGGAGGCGGCGGAAAAGGGAATCTATCCGGCGGAGCGTTTCGAGGCGCTTCCCCAGGCGCAGCTGCGGAGCTACTGGCTGCGTGGTGAGCGCGACTTCACCGGCTCCTACCGAGCGAAGAAAGAGCTGCGGGCGATGATCGAGTTCCGCCGGCTGAATCTGCTGGAGCCGGTCTCCCGGATCGGTCCTTTCCCGCTCATCTTCTGCCGCAACGTGATGATCTACTTCGACAAGCCGACGCAGCGGCAGGTTGTCGAGCGCCTGTCCGGGTGCCTGGAGCCGGGCGGCTATCTGCTGACCGGGCACGCCGAAAACCTCAACGGGATCGACCATGGACTCCTCTACGTCCAGCCTGCCGTGTACCGCAAAGCGTCGTCGCTGGAGCGGGAAAAGGGGAAACGGTGAACCTGCTGACGGTCGGAGTGGGAGATTGCAAGCTCAGCAATGGCGCCGAATCGGTGCTGGCGACCTACGCCCTGGGTTCCTGCATCGCCGTGGCGATCCACGATCCGGTGGCGCGGGTCGGCGGTCTGCTGCACTTCATGCTGCCGGAGTCCTCGCTCAACCTGGAGAAGGCCGGCGAGAACCCGTTCATGTTCGCCGACACCGGCATTCCGCTGCTGTTTCGCACCGCCTACCAGCTGGGCGCCGAGAAACGCCGCCTGGTGGTGAGGGTGGTGGGCGGGGCGCAGGTAATGGACGAGCATGGCGTGTTCAACATCGGGAAGCGCAACCACGTGGCACTGCGCAAGATTCTCTGGAAGGCGGGGGTCATGGTCCACGGAGAAGAGGTCGGCGGGAACACGTCCCGCGCGGTGCGGCTGGAGGTCTCGACGGGCCGCTTTTGGATCCGCGGCCCCGGGATGACGGACCGCGAAATGACGGCGTCGTCAACGGGAAAAGGAGGGCGCTGATGGAACTCCGTGTATTGATCGTGGACGATTCTTCGGTGATGCGCGCGTTCATACGCCGCGTTCTGGAGCTCTCCGGCCTGGAGATAGGCCGCTGCCTCGAGGCCTCGAATGGCGAAGAGGCGCTGCGGCTGCTCGAAGACAACTGGGTGGACGCGGTGCTCACCGACATCAACATGCCCACCATGGACGGTGAGGAGTTGTTGCGGCGGATGTCCGAACACGCGGTGTTGCGCTTGATCCCGGTCCTGGTGGTCTCCACGGACCGGACCGACGGCCGCGTTCAGAAGATGCTCACGCTGGGGGCCAAGGGTTATATCACCAAGCCCTTTACGCCTGAGACCTTGCGGGAAGAACTGGAACGTAGTCTGGCGGTGCCCAATGGAACCGAATGAAATCCAGATGGGCCTGGCGGCGGCGGTCGAGGAGGTCCTCGAAACGATGTGCTTTACCAGCGTGCTCTCGAGCGGCGAGGGAGCGGCGCCGGCCGGTATCGAGGGAACAGTCTCGCCCGGGCCGGTCGCGGCAGGGAGCGCAGGGACGGCCCCACCCGGCGGGACGGTCCCGGATGCCGCCGCGCCCGCCTGCACCGCCGCCCTGCGCTTCAAGGGCCACCCTTCGGGCGGGTTTCGCGTGAGCGTACCGCGGACCCTGGCACGAGTCGTGGGCGCCGGCTTTCTCGGCTGTGAAGAATTGGAAGTGTCGGACGCTCAGGCCGAGGGGGTGGTCTGCGAACTGGCCAACATGATCTGCGGCTCGGTGCTGAGCCGGTTGGAAAGCGAAGCGACATTCCGTATCACCCACCCGGAACTGGTTCCGCCGGAGCGGGCCGCCGGGCGCGAGGACGCGGGCATTAACCGCTGGTTCGATCTCGGAGACGGAATCCTCACCGTGGCGCTGGAGCTTCAGCCGACCATATGAAGACCCGGGTCCTGATCGTCGACGATTCCGCCATCGTCCGCAAGCTGCTGGCCGAGGCCTTGTCCGAAGAGAAGGACATCGAGGTCGTAGGTACCGCGCCCGACCCGTTCGTGGCCCGCGACAAAATCCTCGCGTTGAAGCCGGACGTCCTGACGCTCGATATCGAGATGCCGCGCATGGACGGCCTGACATTCCTGAAGAAGCTGATGCACTACCAGCCCATTCCGGTGGTGGTGATCAGCTCGCTCGGGCAGGCCGGATGCCAGGCCACTCTGGAGGCTCTGCGTCTTGGCGCGGTGGAGGTGCTGGCCAAGCCCGGAGGCCCGTACTCGGTGGGCGAGCTACGGCTGGACCTCGCCGCTAAGATCCGGGCCGCCGCCGCCGCGCGTCTCCGCCGCCAGCCGGTCCCTCCACCTGCGCCAGCCGCGCCACCCGCCAAACTGGAGACACCCCCTCCCCCCGCGGCCTTCGATCCCGATGCCATCATCGCGGTCGGCGCCTCTACGGGAGGGACCGAGGCAATCGAGGAAGTGCTCACCCGCATGCCCGCCGGCTGTCCTGGCATGGTGATTACCCAGCACATACCGGCGGTCTTCTCGCTGGCCTTCGCCAACCGGCTGAACGAGATCTGCCCGATGGCGGTCAAGGAAGCCCAGGACGGCGATACCGTCACCCGCGGCCGAGTCCTGATCGCGCCCGGGAACTTCCACATGTTGCTCCGCAAGGCGCCCGGCGGCGGCTTCCGCGTCACCGTCCAGGATGGCCCCCGCGTCTGCTACCAAAGGCCGTCGGTGGATGTCATGTTCTCCTCCGTGGCCGAAGCCGCCGGGCCGCGGGCCATCGGCGTTCTGCTGACCGGCATGGGAAGCGACGGCGCCCGCGGGATGCTGAAGATGAAGCAGAGCGGCGCCAGGACGATCACGCAGGACGAGGCCAGTTGCGTGGTCTACGGAATGCCGCGGGAAGCCGTGCGCCTTGAGGCAGCCGAACAAGTCGTGTCCCTGACCAGAATCCCCGCCGCGATCCTCAACCAACTGAGCCGCATCGCACGGTGAGGAGCCGCGCCAACCCGGCGGGCCTTGCGGAGAGGACGCCGCACTATTTGCAGGCTCCCACCCCCTGCCACGCCTGCGCACGCCGGACGGAGCCTTCCAGATCGTCGCGGATCTCATAAACCCAAAAGCGCATGATGTCCCAGCCTATGTCGCTCAGCCGTTGCGAGCGGATCTGGTCCCGCCTGCATAGCTCACCGTCCCAATTGCGGTGGTAATACTCGCCGTCGACCTCGATGTCCAGTCTCCGCTCGCCGCTGAACAACGCGAAATCGAGTGAGTAAGGCGCTTCTTCGTACTGGGGAACGGGCCTCAGACCGGCCCGGTGCAGGGCCTGGTAGAACACCCGCTCCCAATCGGAGACCAGCTCCGGATGCGGAACCACGGGATACTCCGGTCCCAGATCCTGGGCCCGCGCGACGATCGGCTCACGCGGCTCCATCTCGCTAGAATACCGCGCAAAACTGGCCAGGTAATCGACCCCCGAGTTCAGAGCAGCCTGGCGGTCGCCCACCACCAGCAGTTCCGAGCGGGCCCGCGTGACCGCCACGTTGAACAGGTTGCCGTGACTCTTAAGAAACCGCAGTGTACTCTCGCCCACCCCCATGGATACCACCGGGGAGAAAAGCATCGCGTCGCGCTCGTCACCCTGGAATCCGTGCACCGTATCCACCACAAATTGGCGCGAAGCCAGGTGCCGCGCGAGCTCCGGGTCCTGATGCACCAGGACGCGAATCCGGTTGGCTTGAGCGCGGAACGGCGTCACGACCCCCGTCGCGCCGCCGTACCCCTGCGCGACGATCAGCTTCCGGAGTTCGGACACCACCGCCTCCGCTTCCTTCGAATTTAGAGCGCCACCGCCCGCGGGCCGCGTGACCTTCCCTTGAACGTCCACCCACCGGACCGCGGGACCGGCTGGGTGAGGGTGCTTCAGGGCGTCGTGATCCGTCGCAATCCGCAACTTACCCCGATAGAAGTGCCGGTTGGAAAAGCCGATGATGTCGCGATGCGACCGGTGGTGGTCCCTGAGGTTCACGAGGTCTTCGTGGTGGGAA
This sequence comes from Bryobacterales bacterium, assembly GCA_963841635.1. Classification (GTDB taxonomy): domain Bacteria; phylum Acidobacteriota; class Terriglobia; order Bryobacterales; family Bryobacteraceae; genus DASWZN01. Next base: position 1,567,013 of record CAWJDO010000002.1, on the reverse strand, counting down.
AGGCTGCGGGCGAGATCGAACAGGGAGTTCACCGAGTACGCCCAGGCCGCCCGTCCTTCCGCCAATCCGTGCGCCGCCAGCAGCATCCGATCCTGTTGAGGAGCCACCGAACTGACGTGCTTCAATTGCAGCGGATCGCCGATGATGACCGCGCGGCGCGCGCGAAAGAGAAGCGGCAACGCGGACGCAATGTCGCACTGGCTGGCCTCGTCGATCACCACCAGGTCGAAACAGCCGGCCTCGAAGGGCAGACGCCCTCGCGCGGATAGCGAGGTCACGGCCCAGCACGGGAGAAGTCTGGCCACCTTGGGAAACAAAGTGTAGTAGCGGCGGAACACTCTTCGGCCCGCGCCCTGGTCGCAATCGCCGCCGCTGGCGATCATTTGCAGCAAGGAGACATACTCGCTCAGCAGTTTCCGCTGCTGCGGATTCCACCGGCTGGGCCACAGGCGGAGCCAGGACTGCCACAGCTCCAGCGAATCGTGCGCCGATTCCCGGGCGATCCGCGTAAGGTCCGCCGCCAGACTCGCGAGCGGCGTGGCGGAGCGCAACCGCTCCAGCCCCCCCTTGTAGGCTTCGACCCGGGCGCCCCACTCCAGCCGGTCCGAAAGCGCCCGGTGAAAGGCTTCCCAAATTGCCAGATTGCCCTCTCCGGGCCGGCCGGCGGGAGGTGGGACACCGAGCATCTCCGCATCCGGGAGCAGCGAATCCGCGGCCTCGGCGATGTGCGCGAAACGGCGGGCCTTCAGGGAATCCCAAACCAGGCGGACCATCGCCGGCTGGTCCGACTGCCGGGCCGCATCGAGAGCCGCGGCAAGCCCATCCAGGCGCCGGCGAGTCGCATCCGGCTGTGGCAGCCGCAGCGCGCCGAATCGCTTCTCGCCAAACAGCGTGCGGGCCGGCTCCGCCGCCCGCTCCAGTTCGTCCACCGCGTTCCGCAAAGCTACCACGGAAGCGATCTGCTGCTGGACCGACAGGAACCGTGTGCGGTCCTCGTCGTGCGCCTCGGACAGGCGGGCGTACCTGGCGGAATCGTCCGCATTGCAGGACTCGGCCAGCGCGGCCGTGAGATGCTGCGCGATGCGCGCGTGGTGCTCCTCCCTGCCCAGACGCAGAAGCAGGGGATACGGTCCCAGTTCGTTCACACGGGACTCCACCACGTCCACCGCGTGGTTGTTCTTGCTCGCGAACAGGACGCTCCCGCCCTGCCAGGCCACATTGGCCAGCAGGGAAGTCACCACCTGCGATTTCCCCGTTCCCGGAGGCCCGGTCACCACCGTCAGCGGCGCGCTCAAACCCTGCACCACCGATTGCCTCTGCTCCGTGTTCAGCGGCAGGACTTCGAGTATCGGCCGGTCTTCGAGCGGCGCCGCCTCGATGTCCGTGTCGCGCAACCACAGTCCCAGTGCGGTGTCGCGGATCGCTTCCTCTGGGAGTTGCTCCAGCTTGCGCAGCTCCATCTCGAGGCCGTAGGTGTACGGCGACCGTGCGCCGGCGAAAAGCACCGCGCGGTTATAGATGCCCGGCACGCTCAGTTCGGACAACGGGGCGCCGGTCGAGAGGGTGTAGGGATCGACGTCTTCCTGCCATCCCCACTCCGGCCGGCAGCGCTGTAGCCGCAGGACGATTTCGTCCCATTGCGGCAGCTCGTCGTCGGTATTGGCGAGGCCGAGTTCTTCCGTGAGTTGGATCGCTTCGTCGATGACATTGCCGCTATCGGCCGCGGGCAGGCTCTTGAGGACCTCGATATTGAAAAGCGGAATGCCGCTCGCCGGCCGGATCGAGTCTGCTTCCCCCGGGAGCGTCTCCTCGACCGGGTACAACAGGACTGGCTCGATCCGCGTCTCCTCTTCGTTTCTCTGCCGGATGGTTCGTAGCCGGATCGCGTAGCCGATGTAAAGCGTGAGCTGGCCTCTGTCCCGCCGCACCTTCTGGACCAGTCTCTTCGCGGCACGATCGCTCGCCAGCGGCTGCCCGCCGGAGCGGACGAACGGGAGCTCGTCGAGTGGAACGTAGTCGGCCGCATTCGCCGCGACGATGCTGATGCCCGGTCCGCTTTCGTGCGCCAGGCACTCAAGGTAGTACCGGCAAAGGCTTGCAAGAAGAGTTCGCGGCGCGGGCACATCTCGCGGGGCCAGCGGTTCCCGCACTCGAAGCGACCAACGATAGGCGTTATCCTGAGCGACCTCGGAAGCCAGCGCCCCGTTGAGCATGGCGACCACGCGCTCCCTGTCGAGTCCCAGTTCTTCGGCAATCTGCTGCGCTCTCAGCCCCGGCTTTGCGGAAAGAAGTTGCCGAATCGTGTCCTGGATCATACGGGACTTCTACAGTATCGCAGGCAAGACCGGCACCAGGCTCCAGGTCCAGGGCCGGGCTTCGGCCCGTGCCGGTTCAGCCCCGCCCGGGAGTGGCTGCCTCGCGCCGTCCTGTACGGCCCGCTGCAGTCGCGTGCCGCCACCCCAGCCCCCGCAGCGTCGCACCCTCGCCGCCCCGCCCGCCAGCCGCGCGCGCCACTACCCTGCGCCCCCCTCCGTGTTCGAAATCCGGACTGCTCTGTATTGAAACACTCCACGAAACCCCCCTCGCCTCCCATCATCCGCTGCAAACACGCGTCTTACGGGTACGGAACCGGAATTGCTTCTCCGAGATGCGAGAACCAAATGAACTCCGACACCTACTGGCTGAACATGACCAATATCGTCCTCGGCATGGTCACGGCCATCTCCTTCCTCCTGATACTGAAGGCCGTTGTGGCCGAGCTCGCCGCGCACCGCCGCCAGCCGGTCCTGAACGAGGAAGAAACCGACTTCTAGCCCCCCGTTATGCGGTGCCCGTACCTTCAGGAAACGCAGCTCAGGTTCTGCCGTATCGCGGCCGGCCCAAAAATGATCGCCCGCGCCGGCGCCGGCGGGTTCGAGGAAAAGTGCTCCTCGCCCTCCTACGCTACCTGCGCGGTCTACCGCCAGCACCCCGCCGATGCGACCGCGCCCGTCTGCCCGCACCTGGAAACTTCGCCCGCACAATACTGCTCGGCCGCGCCGGAAAGGCGGCCGATCCCCCGCAAGCCGCTGCCTACCGCCTGCGAGGGCGGCTGCTACCGGTATTGCTTCCTCTACCGCGACAAGCTGGGAACGGCCGAGGAGGCGCCAACAATCGACGGCATCCGCGTGCCGGCCGACCTCCTGTACGCCGCCAACCACCTCTGGCTCCATCGCGCCGAGGACGGGTGGTGCCACGCCGGCATCGACGGTTTTCTGGCGAAGCTGCTGGGCCGCGTAGACCAGGTCAGCGTGATCGCGTCCAAAGGCACGCTGTCCCCGGCCGCGGTGCTGCGGACGCACGCCCTGGATTGGCGGGTCGCGTTTCCGATTCCTCTCCGGGACGCGGTCGGGAACCCACAGCTGCGCGCTCATCCGGAATGCCTCACAGCCGACCCGTACGGCGGCGGCTGGCTGTTCGCCGGCCAGGCCGACCAGTCGATCGCTTCCGTCGCGGCCGGGCTCCTCGCGGGGGGGCAGGCGCTTCCATGGATGACCCGCGAAATCGAGCGAATTGCGAGCCGGCTGGGCGGACGGGCGTTCCAGGAAGGCCTGCTGAGCCGCCTCGACCGAGATGACGCGCTCAGCCTGTTTCAGGATTTCTGCCAATGAAGAACTATCGAGGATCGATTCTTTTCGTTGCCGGCTTCGCCGCGGCGCTGTCGGCGGGCTGGCTCGCCTTTCCGCGGGCGGAATACGAAAGGCAGAACCAGCCGGTTCAGTTCAGCCACAAAGTCCATCGCGACAAGGGTGGAATGAAGTGCGACGACTGCCACGCCATCCGCGATGACGGAACCTTCAGCGGCATCCCAACCGTCGACAAGTGCGCCGGCTGCCACGCCGCCCCGATGGGCGCCACGGACGAAGAGAAGCGCATGATCAAGCGCTACATCGAGCCGAACCGCGAGATTCCCTGGCTGATCTACGCGCGCCAGCCGGAAAACGTGCGGTTCTCGCACGCCTTCCACGTGAAGCTGGCCAAGCTCGCCTGCGAGCGCTGCCACCAGGCCCACGGCGATTCGGACACGCTGCCCGCCTTCGAGCGCGACCGCGTCAGCGGCTACAGCCGCGACATCCTCGGCGACCCCGCACTGCCGAATGCGGCAAATCGCCACCCGGGCATGGAGATGGACGACTGCATCCGATGCCACCAGCAGCGCGGAGTCCAGGACAGTTGCCTGGCCTGCCACAAATAGGAGAGCACTTATGGGACTCGGGCGGCGCGACTTATTGAAACTGGCGGGCGGCGGGGCGGCGGGCTTCTTCCTGACTCCGGTTCCGTGGAGGCTGATCGGCGGCGTGGCCATACGCACCGAGAGCTGGCCCGGCGTTCCGGATCCGCCGCGTGGCGAGGTCCGCACCAAGTACACCACCTGCACCCTTTGCCCGGCCGCATGCGGCGTGCGCGCGCGCTGCGTGGTGGACCAGCCGGTGAGCCTGGCGGGAGTAGCCTCGCATCCGGCCAGCGCCGGAGTGCTTTGTCCGGCCGGGTTGTGCGGCCATCACCTGCCGCTGCTCCCGAACCGCGTGCGAGAGGCGGTCGCGCGCAAGGGCGACAAGTTCCAACCGACTTCGATCGAAGCGGTCGCCGGAGCCGTAGCCGCAGCGCTGGCGAACCTGCGCCAGAGTGGATCGGCGGAACGAGTCGCGGTGCTCGACGCCCGGCCTGGCCGCACGGAGTCGTTGATGTACCGGCGCTGGCTGCGAACCGTGCCGAATGGCATGTACCTGCTGGCGCCATCCTTCGAGGCTGCCTCACCCATGGGAATCGACATCGCCCGCACCGGCACCGTGTTGAGCTTTGGAGCGCCGGTCCTGGACGGCTGGGGCACGCCGGGCCGTGTGCTCGATGCACGCAAGACCTTCCGGCTGATTCAAGTAGAAACGCGGCAATCGCGGACGGCCCTGCTGGCCGACGGATGGCTGCCGATCCGTCCCGGCACCGAGGCAGCGCTCGCGCTCGGCATCGCCAACGTCCTGATCGCTGAGAAGCTGTGCGACGCCGGCGCGGCGCGGAACGCCTCCGACTTCGCGGCGTATGCGGCGATGGCGGGGCAGTTCCCGCCTCAGCGGGCAGCGCAGCTGACTGGCATTCCCGCCCAGACTATCATTGCCGCTGCGCACGATTTCGTGAGCCACGGTCCGGCGGTCGCGGTCGCGGCGAGCGATCCCGGCGCCGGGCCGCTGGGTGAAGGAGAGCGCATCGCCATCGCGGCGTTGAACGTACTCTCCGGCAGTATCGGACGCGAGGGCGGATTCCTGCCGCGCGGAGAAGCCCCGCGCCCGCCCGGGTTCGAGGAAGCAAAACTGGCGCCGGAGCAAGGAATCGCCGAGGCACCTGACGGCTCCATCCGCGTCCTGATCATCGACGACGCGCGCGCCGCGGGGACGTGGTGCTGGAGCGCGATCGAGCGGAAGCTCGCCGCCACTCACATCGTCGTCACCATGACCGAGTTCCTGGAAGGCGCCGCACGGCACGCCGATTTCGCCGTGCCCGCGCCGGCCTATCTCGAAGCGGTTGAAGATGCGCCCGCCCCTCCCGACGTTCCTGCAGCGATGTTCAGCCTGGCGGGAGCCCTTCTGAAACCGCCTCCCCAAGCCGTCGAGGGAGCCGACTTCCTGAACCGCATAGCTGGCGGAGGAGCCGCGCTGGCCGACGTGCTGAAACAGCGAGTGGCCTCGATCCACGCCTCGCGCCGTGGCGAGATCTTCCATTACGCGGACGCGACGCGCACCGCGGTCCGAGACGTCAAGACGGCCGACGACCTGTGGAAGGCGCTCGAAGAGGGCGGCTGCTGGATCGACCGCCAGCCAGCGACGACGAGCAAGCCGCGCTTCGCAATTCTCGGCGGAGCCACAGAGAAAGTGCTCGATGCCGGCTCGGGCCGCCTGCCCGCCGACGCCCAGTTTCCCCTCGCCCTGGTTCCCTTCGGATGGCGCGGCGCCTCGGGCGGCGCGGTCTCTCCGATCATGACCAAGCTGTACCAGGAATCCGACGTGCGCCCCGGCGGCGACATGATCGAACTTCACCCCGACACCGCGCAGAAGTACGGCATCGCCGACGGCCACGTGGCAATCGTTCAGACGCGCTGCGGCAGTTGCCAGCGCCGCGTGCGAATCGACGAGTCCGTGATGCCAGGCGTCATTCAAGCCGAGGTCGGCCCGTCCGCGAGTGGAAATTGCCGGCCGGAGGCGCTGCTGAATGCGTGCGGCGTCGCCGGCGACGGCACATGGCGTTTGGCGCGCGCCAGTCTGAGGAGGGCATAAGAGATGGCTGCGAAGAAATCGGCGCGATACGGAATGGTCATCGACCTCGACCGCTGCACCGGCTGCGGCGCCTGCATGGTGGCCTGCGCCGTCGAGAACAACATTCCGCCCGCCAACCCCGAGGCCACCGAGCGCACCAGCATTACCTGGATGCGCGTGCATCGCCTGGGCAACGGAAAGCCGTTCCCCGACAGCCGGGCCGTGTTCTTCCCCATCCTCTGCCAGCAGTGCGGCCACCACACGCCCTGCGTCGCCGTCTGCCCGCAGAACGCGGTCGAAGTAGACGCCGCAACCGGCATCGTGGACCAGATGCCGCAGCGCTGCCTCGGCTGCCGATATTGTATGGCGGCGTGCCCGTACCACGCCCGATATTTCAACTGGTGGGACCCGGCCTGGCCGGCCGGCATGGAGAAGACCCTGAATCCGGACGTGGCGCCGCGGATGCGAGGCGTCGTCGAAAAGTGCAATTTGTGCCACGGACGGCTGCATCGGGCCGAGTCGAAGGCGGCCGCCGAGGGACGGCGCGACATCGCCGCCAACGAGTACGTGCCGGCCTGCGTCGAGGCCTGCCCCGCCAAGGCGATCACCTTCGGCGACCTCGCCGACGACCAGACCGAAGTCGCGCAGCTGGCGCGCAGCGAGGGCGCCTTCCGTCTGCTCGAGAAGCTGGGCACGGAATCCAAAGTCTATTACCGGTCCGAGCGGCCCTGGGTGCACCAGGCGGTGAAGTCCGGAATCGGAAAGGAGCCGCAACGTGGATAGGAGTTACATCGCGCGGGGGCTGGAGCGCTGCACGACGCGCCGGTTCCTGATGTGGTTACTGCCGTGGGCCCTGCTGCTCGCCTTCGGCCTCTATGCCGCCGGCCTCTGCCTCTTCAAGGGACTCAACCAGACGAACATGGACAACCGGTTCGCCTTCGGCCTCTGGATCTTTCTCGACCTCACCGTGATCGCCCTGGGCGCGGGCGCCTTCTTTACCGGCTTCCTGGTCTACATTCTCCGCATGCACGAGTTGAAGGCCGTGATCAACAGCGCCGTGGTGATCGGCCTGGTCTGCTACAGCGGCGCGGTGACGGTCCTGATGGTGGATGTCGGGCAGCCGCTGCGCGCGTGGTTCACCTTCTGGCACCCCAACGTCCACTCCATGCTGACCGAAGTCACCTTCTGCATCACCTGTTACCTCACGGTGCTGGCCATCGAATACCTGCCGTTGCTTCTGAAGAACCGCCGTCTGCGCCAGGTGCCGTCGTTCCTGGTATTCGAGTTCGAGCTGCACCGCGTGATGTACGTGCTGGCGGGCGTCGGCACGTTCCTCTCGTTCTTTCATCAGGGCTCGCTGGGTGGCCTCTACGGCGTGCTGCGCGGCCGGCCGTTCGCTTTCCGCGAGGCGCTGGGCATCTGGCCCTCCACCTTCTTCCTCTTCGTGCTCTCCGCCGCCGCCGTGGGACCGAGCTTCGTGCTGCTGACCACATGGCTGGTCGAAAAGATCACCGGCCACCAACTCGTCGAGCGCACAGTGATGCAAAAGCTCGGCCGCTTGTCGGGAGTCCTCCTCATCGTCTACGTGCTCCTGAAGACGATCGACACGCTGGTGTGGATGAACCGCACTGCCCCGGCCGAGGGCTTCGCGCCGCACCTGTTCTACGGCTTCGAGCCGTTCGGCGTTTGGATTCTTTTCGCCGAGATCGTGGTGTTCGGCCTCCTGCCGGCCGTCGTCCTGCTGGACCCGCGCAAGCGTGCGTCGCAGGGCTGGCTGCTCACCGCGGCCGCGTTCGCCTGCTTCGGGGTTGCGCTCAACCGCTTCGTCATGACCATCCAGACGCTGGCGCTCCCGACGCTGCCCTTCGACCGGTTTCTGTCATACTGGCCAAGCTGGCAGGAGGTCGGGACATTCCTGGCCGTAGTCGCATACGGCGTTCTGGTGTATTCGTTGTCCTACCGCTACCTGATCCTGTTTCCGCAGGAGCGGGACCTGAAGGCGAGGTGAGATCGAAATGTTTCCATGGGTGAACGGCTTCAAGTGGGACGTGGGCCACGTCATCTTTCTCGGCGCGTTCTATACGGTCGTGGTGATCGTGCTGGCGACAGTCGCCCGCGCGCTGTTGCGGTCCAGCCGCCATGTCGGCGTCGGGAAGGCCGATGTTTTCCGATGGAAGCAGGACTTCCACGATCTGCCGGCGCGGGACCGGCGCTGCCGCCACGAGTTAAACGGAGAAGTGGACTCGCGCCTCTGCGAGAACGCGTTCGATTGCCGAAGCTGTGCGAAGCACCCCGAGTTCGAGCGCGCCGCCGCGGCGCGGACCGATCTGCCGAAGGGCGAACTGTTCGGGTTCCCGATGCCGCTCGACCGCCTCTACCACCGCGGTCACACATGGGTCCGCAAGGAGAAGGACGGAACGCTGTCGGTGGGCCTCGACGAACTGGGATCGCGTCTGATCGGCAAGCCGGAACGCCTCGACCTTCCTGAGCTCGGCCGCCGCCTGCACGCCAACGGCACCGGATGGAGCGCCATGCGCAACGGCTCCACCGTGCGAGTCCTGGCCCCTATCGATGGCACCGTACTAGCCACCGGCGGCCCCGGCCAGGGCTGGTATCTGAAGCTGAAGCCGGACACGCCGAAGCCCGACACGCGCCACCTGCTACGCGATGCAGAAGCCGTCCGCTGGATGTCCCGAGAACTCGACCGCCTGCAACTGCTGGCGACGCGCGGCGCCTGCCCCGCCCTGGCCGACGGCGGCGCGCTGGTCGAGGACCTCGGCGACGCCCTCCCGAAAAACGACTGGGCCGCGGTCTGCGGAGAAATGCTGCTGGAACCGTAGGGGTAGCGGTGCCTGCTGCCTGACGATCGCTACGGGCGACTGCTGTCCGTCTTGAGTCTCTTTTTCCCCGCTTGAATCGGGTGAATGCGCCACCCACACACGTACGTGGAGCCCTTCGTGGCTGGGCTGATAAGGAAGTCACGCCTGTCGTGCGACGCAAGTTCAAGCTTCATAGGCTGGGACTTGCAGGCCTCCTCGTCCGCGGACGTTGGCTCGTAGGGAACCTTCGAGGTGATGACAAGTTCCGTGACACCAGGTCGCACGAACACACAAGCGGATTGACCTCCTACCAGCGGCACTCGATAGTCGGAGACTCGCACCCAACTTTCCAAGATGTTTATGCTGCCGTTGTCTTCCGGCCTCACGAAGCACAGTATGGCAGTCTCTCCACGCCACGACTGGCCCAGCAATGCAGTCGAGGAAAGTGCGACCGAGGCGGCGCAGATCCGAATCACCAAAGTGAGTACCTCGCCTCGAAAGCGTACCACCGCTCGGGCGGCGGAGACACCGGAGCCTGCGGTTGCGGAAAGCCCACGAGGCACACGCACGCGTGCATCCATGGGCTATAGGTGCAACCGCTCGATCGCGTACTTCTTGATCTTCTCGTACAGCGTCGAGCGCTCGATCCCCAACGTCGCCGCCGTGTCCTTGATGTTGCCGCCGTGCCGCCGCAGCGTCGCCTCGATCGCCTGTTTCTCGATCTCTTGCAGGCTGAGGTTCGTCGGCACGCTCCACGCTTTCCGGCCGTCGACGGCGTGGGCGAGGAACGCGAAATCCTCCTCGGTCAGAACCCGGCCCCGGCAAGTGACCACGGCGCGCTCAATGGCGTTCTCGAGCTCGCGCACGTTGCCCGGCCACTCGTGATCGAGCAGCACCTTCAGCGCCCCGTCGGAAACCTCGGCCAGATCCTTGCGCAGCTCGTGCGCGATCCGCTCGACGAAGTGGTTGGCCAGCAGCGGAATGTCCTCGCGGCGTTCGCGCAACGGCGGGATGCGCGCTTCGATCACGTTGAGGCGGTAGAACAGGTCGTCGCGGAAGCGGCCATCGGCCACCGCCTGCTCCAGGTTGACGTGGGTCGCGGCGATCACCCGCACGTCCACCTGCACCTCCTCGGCCCCGCCCACCCGGTAGAACGAGCGCTCCTGTAACACGCGCAGCAGATCCACCTGCAGCTTGGGTGAAATGTCGCCGATCTCGTCCAGGAAAATCGTGCCTCCGTCGGCCAGCTCGAACTTGCCCTTCTTGCGGTCGGCCGCGCCGGTGAAGGCGCCCTTCTCGTAACCGAACAGCTCGGATTCGAGCAGCGTTTCCGCCAGCGCCGCGCAGGAGACGCCGATGAACGGCTTGCCCGCACGCGAGCCGGAATAGTGGATCGCCCGCGCGATGAGTTCCTTCCCCGTACCGCTTTCCCCGCGAATCAGCACGGTGTTCTTCAGGCTGGCGACGTCCTCGGCGAGCTGCATCAGGTCGTGCATCCGCGCGCTTTTGCTGAGGATGTCCTGGAAGCGGTACTGGCGCGTCAGCTTCTTGCGCAGGATCGCGTTCTCCCGCTGGAGGTTCTTGAGCTTGATGATGCGGCCCACCAGCAGAGAAATCTCCGCCGGGTTGCACGGCTTGACGATGTATTCCTGCGCGCCTTCCTTCATCGCGGCCACCGCGGTATCGACCGTGGCGTACGCGGTGATGATCACCACGGACGCCTCGGGCTGGAACTTCCGGATCTCGATCATAGTCTCGATCCCGTCCAGGCCGCCCGGCATTCTCAGGTCGATGAAGTAGATCGCGTAAGGACGGGCGTGCGCCTTGTCGATGGCCTCCCGGCCCGACGCTGCGGTATCGACGGCATAACCGTCCTCCCGCAGCCAGGCGGCCAGCGACTCCGCCATCAGCTCCTCGTCATCCACCACCAGGATTTCCCAGTTCGTTTTCATTTGGTCAGACTCGCTACCGGGCCGCCTTTGCCTTCCACATCCGCGGGCGCGGTCTGGGCGGCAAGGGGCAGGGTGACCGAGAAACAGGTGCCCTCGCCCGGCTTGCTCGTCACTTCGATGTCGCCGCCGTGCTCCTGCACGATCCCGTAAGTCACCGCCAGTCCCAGCCCCACTCCCTTGCCCTCGGGCTTGGTGGTGAAGAACGGGTCGAAGATCTTCGCCAGATTTTCGGGCGCGATGCCCTCGCCATTGTCCTCCACCGCCAGCACCACCACGCCGGCATCCGCGCGAGCCCGCGTGCGAATAGCGATCCGCCCCTCGCTGCGCCGCTGCACGGCCGCCGCCGCGTTCAGCAGCAGATTGATGATGACCTGCTGCATCTGCGCGCTGTCGCATTCGACCGCCGGCAAATCGGACTGCAGATCGAGCTCGGTTTCGGCGCCGGCGAGCTTGAGCTTGTGCGCCACCAGGGACAGCGTCGTCCGCACCACTTTGTTCAGGTCCGCCTTGCTCCGTTGCGGCTTCGAGCGGCGCGCGAACGATAGTAGATCCGAAACGATCCGCCCCACGCGCCCGGTCTCGCTGACCACGATCGCCATATAGCGCCGGAACTCCTCCAGCCGGCCCGCGGGAACGCCGTCGTCCTTCACCATGCGCTGCATGAGCATGGAGAGATTCAGCACCGTGGACACCGGGTTGTTCACTTCATGAGCCACGCTGGCGGCGAGCTGGCCGAGCGAGGCCATGCGATCGCTCTGCAGCAGTCTCTGGTGAGCGGCCTTGAGCTGTTCGGTGCGGCGCTCCACTTTTCCTTCCAGCCCCTGGTTGACTTGATTGATCTCCGCCAGGGCATCGCGCAGCCGCTCGCGCATTCGATTGAACGAGTGCGCCAGCTGGTTGAGTTCTTCGCTGGTCTCGATCGGCTCCACCGGCTTGTCGAGCTCCATCGCGCTCACGGCGTGTGTGCCGTCGATCAGCTTGCCGATCGGAACCGTCACGAAGCGATGCGTGAAGAAGATGACGAACAGGCTGAGCAGCAGAATCTGGATGCCGGTTACCAGGTAGACACGCGTCTGCATGGCGCGCACTTCGCGGTCCACCGGGCTGAGGTCCAGGGCAAGGTCCAGAACCCCGAGCACCCGCACATCGGAGGGATGGGCGTGGCACGCGGATTCGCTGCAGGCCTTCTCGTTGTAGATCGGCGTCACCATCACCAGGCTGCGGTGCCCGTTGCTGGCCGCGAAGACGCGCACCCGCGAGCGCGACTCGATCTTCACCTTGGGCGGAACCCCGGAGTGGCATCGCGTGCAAGGGTCTTCGGACTTGTCCAGGTCGTGCCCCGGAACCGGGTCGGTCGAGAACATCAGCCGGCCGGTGCGGTTGAAGATGCGTATGCGGTCGATGCCCTGCGTGCGGGCGATGGCCTGCATCACCAGGAAAGCGGTCTCGCGGTGATCGCGCAGCATCGCGTGCCAGGTGGCGCTGGTGATGCCGTGCGAAAGCTGGTCTGCCCCCACGATCATGGAGTTCAGGAGCTGCCGTTCCTGGGTCTTGATGTTCACCACGCCCCAAACGGCAGCGAGGACGACCACGATGACCGTGAGCGACAGGACGAGTTTCTGAGACAGCCTTTTAGGCACTTCGGACCCGAGTTCCGATTATCCTCCAAGGGCCGCAGGAAGATTTACGGGTCTGAATATACCTATATCGCCACAGAGGGACAATAGCCCTGGGAAGGTGACTGTGCGAGTGATTGCAGACCTGTGCCTGATTCCGATTGGTATTGGCGTATCGGTCTCCAAGGAAATCGCCGCGTGTGAGCGCGTGCTGGCCGAGGCTGGCCTGAAGACCAGGCTGCACGCCTACGGCACCAACATCGAAGGCGAATGGGACGACGTGTTCGCCGCCATCAAACGCTGCCACGAGGTGGTGCACGCCATGGGCGCGCCGCGCATCTCGTCGAGCCTTCGATTTGGGACCAGAACCGATCGCCCCCAGACCATGGACGACAAGGTACAGAGCGTGGAGGACAAGCTGGGCTGAACGACGCGTGGCGCAGGCACTCCTGCCTAATGCCATTTCGTTTTCCCGAATGCGGACGGCCGGGGTGGGGCAGGAATGGAGGCGGGTCCGGAGACCCGCTGCAGGACTGGAGTCCTGCCCCACGGTGCCGCCTCGCGTCGAGGCGCCACTGCCTGGCGCCTATTCCACTCGATCGAAGATCACCATGGTGCTGTCGAAATCGCCGCCCAGCCGCAGCGTCACCCCGCGATTCATCAGCGCCGCGCCGGTGATGGTATCGTGCTTGTCCACCAGCTTCCAGTCGATGGTGCGTATCCGATAAACTGCCTCCGGATCGAGTCCGCGCAGCCGGATCGCGGGCGCCGGCCTGAGGAACTGCTGGTCCTGAAGGAAAGCGAACAGCACCGCCTGGCGTCCATCCTCCAACACATATTGATTCGCCGTGAGCGTACCCTCGCGCGGAGAGAACAGCCTGTAGAGGCGCCCCTGCTGCACGGTCTCGCGGATGTCCTTGTAGGTGCCGATCATCTGCCCGCCGAGCGTGAAATCGGCATCCGACCAGTGGTTCAGATTCGCGCCGATTCCGAGCGACCCCATCATGGCCACCAGGAAGCGGAACTTCAGCGGCGTGCTCCGGCCGTTCAGGTTCGGCACATCGGTGACCCAGGCCATCATCACCTTGGGTGCGTAAGCGGCGCTGAAGCCGTCCTGTATGCGCAGCCGGTCGAAGGCTTCGGTGTTGTCCGAGGTCCACACCTGGTCCACACGGCTCAGCATGCCCAGATCGACCCGCCCGCCGCCGCCGGAGCACGACTCGATCTCCAGGCCCGGATGCTTCTCACGCAGCCGGTCGATGATGGCGTAGACGTTGTTCACGTACTTCACCCAGATTTCCTTCTGCTGGGCCAGCGGAGCTTCGGGCCAGCCGGGCTCGGCGAAGTTCCGGTTCATGTCCCACTTGAGGAAGGCAATGCGATTCTCGGTGAGGAGTCGGTCGAGCACCCCGAAGATGTGTTCCCTGACGTCTTCGCGCGCCATGTTCAGGATCAGCTGATTGCGGCCTTCGGTCCGCGGCCGGCCCGGGAAGTGCATGGCCCAGTCGGGATGCTTCCGGTAGAGGTCGCTGTCCGGGTTCACCATCTCCGGCTCCACCCACAAGCCGAACTTCATGCCCAGCTTGTTGACCGTGGCGATCAGCCCGCCCAACCCGTTCGGGAACTTCGTTTGATTGACGTACCAGTCGCCCAGGCCCTTGCGATCGTTCTCGCGCTGGCCGAACCAGCCGTCGTCCATGACGAACAGCTCCACACCGAGCTTCGCGGCCTTCTCCGCCAGCGCCGTCTGTCCGGCCTCGTTCACGTTGAAGGTGGTGGCTTCCCAGGAGTTGTAGAGCACGGGACGAGGATGCGGCGCGGCGCGATCCGGCAGAATCCGCTCGCGCAGAAACCGATGCAGGATGCGGGAGCTTTCGCCGAATCCGCCGTCGGTGAACCCGGCGTAGAAAGGCGGCGTCTCGAGCGATTCGCCCGGCTGCAGCTGGTAACCGAAGTCGAAATCGTTGTAGCCGCCCGTGACGCTCACCCTCTGATGGGGCGTCTGTTCCACCACCAGCTTCCACGCGCCGCTCCAGCCCAGCGCGCCGAACCACACGCGTCCGTGCTCTTCGTCCGCCGCTCCGCCCTCGTCGATCGCGAACCAGGGATTGGCTTCATGACTGGTTGTGCCGCGCCGGCTTTCCAGCACCTTCCGGCCGGTGTGTATGGGCTCGCGCGTGAGTTGCGTTTCGCCGGCCCAGCGGCCCGTGAGATAGCTCAGCCGGTACCCGTCTCCCGCGGGCATGTACCACACGGCAGACTGCGCCGACTCCAGAGTCAGCGGCTGTTCGGTTGCATTGGTGATCCTCACCTGCCGCCGGATGATGTCGTTGGCCGCGTATACCTGGTAGACCAGGTCCACCTGCAGGTTGTACCCGATGTCCTTCAGCCGCACCGTGAGCGTGTCGGGCCCGATCTCGTGCGACACATAGCGGAGCGCCACATCGCGCACGCCGTCGCCGAAGGTGACCTTGAGACAAGGCTCGGCATATTGCATGCCGCCCCAGCCGGGATACTCTTCCGGGCTCTGGCCCTCGCGCGATTCGAAGGATGCGTGGTTGATCACCGTGTGCGCGGGGCTGAAGTCCTCGGCGCGGGCCACCTTCCCGCCCCAGTAAATGTTCTGAAGAGCGCCGTTTTCGTTCAGCCCGAAAACGTAGCTGGTGTGAGCGGTCTTGAGGAGGAAGATCTTCGACTCGGGCACATAGCGGACCGCGCCCACAGCCGAGCATCCCATGAGCGCAACCATAGCAAATGCGCGGAAGAGTTTCATTGGGACTGAGTATAGCGGACCGGCACAGCCTCGCGGGAGTCCGTTTTACGCGGCCTCGCGTCTCTCGGGCAAGGCACAGAACGCGCCTTCGGAGAAGCCCGACGAGCGGACGCCGAAGACGCGGTTGAACCGGGCGCGGTAGTGCTCCCAGGCGATCGAGGCGGCGAGCTCGACCAGTTGCGCCTCGTCGAAGCGTGCGCGCAGCCTCTCCGTGAGCTCCGCTGGGATGTCGGTAGGCGTCTTCGCCATCGCGACGGCGAGATCCAGCACCGCGCGCTCGACGTCGTCGAAAGCGTCGCTGCTCTCGTACCGCCCTAGCTCCACGAGTTGTTGTTCCGTGACGCCCATCTCTCTGCCCACGGCAGAGCCGATGTCCATTCAAAACGGGCAGCCGACGAGAGTGCTGGTTTTGATCTGTGCCAACGCCTTGAGACGGACGTCAACGCGGCCGCACGCCATCTGGGCGATCTCGAACGCGTTCACTCCGAGCAGCAATGCCGGCCGGCGCCGCAGGAGCGGCAGCGCATCCATGGGGCGTCTCTTCCGCCGCATGACACGCGAGACGGCCCTCAAGCGAGCCAGGAATCCCATGCCCCCTCCCTGAAAGCCATTATCCCGCTGCCCGCGGGCAGAATGATCCAGCGCGTAATTCTGGATATCCAGGGGCACTTTCCCAGCATATAAGATTTAGGCCACCAAATATCCGCTTCGAGCGGGGCATCTGGGACTATACTGGGGCGAAACGGCCCGCCGCGACACGCCTGGGGACCCCGGTGCTGCCGTTCGGATCGCGGCCACGCACGATCCCCGCGGCCGTTGCGGGGGTCGTGCTCCGCAATTTCCCATCAAGGATTTGAAGCCGTTGCGCAAGAAGGGCTGCACGCCATGAAAAAGAATTTTGCGATCGCGTTGGGACTCCTGCTGGCCGCCGGGACGATTCGGGCGCAGCAGTATCTGATCACCACGATAGCCGGGGGTGGACTGCCGCCCACACCGGCCCCCGCGCTGAGTTCATCGTTTCCTGGACCGCAAGCGGCCGCCGTGGACAGTGCGGGCAACGTCTATTTCATTGCGGAAAACTGTGTGTTCAAGGTCAGCGCCGCCGGCACTCTCACGCGCGTCGCTGGAGGCTCGACGCGGTCAGGCTACTCGGGCGACGGCGGTCCGGCGCTAAGGGCCCAACTGAACGTCCCGGACATGTCGGGAGGCCTGGCTGTCGACAAGTCAGGGAACATCTTCATTGCGGACTACGAGAACTCCGTGGTCCGTGAGGTGACGACGGACGGCACGGTCATCACGGTTGCCGGCAATGGCACCAGCGGCGACATGGG
Source organism: Bryobacterales bacterium (assembly GCA_963841635.1). Taxonomy (GTDB): domain Bacteria; phylum Acidobacteriota; class Terriglobia; order Bryobacterales; family Bryobacteraceae; genus DASWZN01. Next base: position 1,550,238 of record CAWJDO010000002.1, on the reverse strand, counting down.
CGACGGAGGCGCCGCCACCAGCGCGAGGCTCGGGAATCCGCAAGGCGTGGCTGTGGATGCCGCAGGGAGTCTCTACATAGCGGACGCCCAATACTCCGTGGTCCGCAAAGTGACGAATGGCATCATTACGACGGTGGCCGGCAGCAACGCGGATTGGGGCTATTCGGGCGACGGAGGCCCGGCTACCAGTGCCCAGCTCAAGAACCCGTCGGGCGTGGCCGTGGACGCTGCCGGCAATCTCTACATTGCCGACCCCGCCGTCAACGTGATTCGCAAGGTGACGCCCGCCGGCACCATCTCGACCTTTGCGGGCAACGCAACCCAGGGCTATTCAGGCGATAACGGCCAGGCTGTCAAGGCCCAGCTTTACTGGCCCTCGGCCGTGGCTGTGGACACCGCCGGCAACCTCTTCATCACGGACCGGGGTGACGGCCACATTCGCAAGGTGACGCCGGACGGGACCATTACCACCTTCGCGGGCACCGGTGGCGAACCATTCGGAAGCCTCAGCGGCCTGGCTCTGGACGCCACGGGCAACCTGTACGTGACTGCGAGCGCGAGCAACCTGGTTCTCAAGGTGACGCCGAATGGCGCCGTCTCGACCATAGCCGGGACCGGCGGCTCGGGCGGCGGTTGGGGCTACTCGGGCGACGGAGGCCCCGCCACGGCAGCCCAAATGGGCCCGTTCGGCGCTGCGCCTGACGCGTCGGGCAATCTCTTCATCGCGGACACGTACAACAACGTGATTCGCAAAGTTGCCTCCAACGGTATCATCACAACGGTGGCCGGCACGGGCGCCTGGGGCTACTCCGGCGACGGAAACGCCGCCACCGGCGCCACACTCGCCAGTCCCTTCTGGGTGGCTCCGGATCCCACCGGCAATCTCTTCATCGCCGACACCTCCAACAACGTGGTCCGCAGAGTCACGCCGGCTGGCACCATCACGACGTGGGTCGCCGCAAGCGTCGGCCTCCGCAACTTACAGGGCCTGGCCGTGAACTCCAGCAACCTCTTCATCGCCGACACAGGCAACAACGTCATCCGCGAGGCGCCATCAAGCGGCGTCGGCATAATCGGCACGGTGGGCGGCAACGCCAATCTCCACAATCCCGGGGCGGTGGCCGTGGACTCCGCCGGCAATCTCTTCATCGCCGATACAGGCGACGAAGTTATCCGCAAAATAACGCCGGACGGCGCCGTCAGTACCGTGGCTGGCGGTGGAACTTCGTGGGACGACGGAATCCCCGCCACCTCGGCCGAGCTCGGCCATCCCCAGGGAGTGGCCGTGGACGCCTCGGGCAACGTGTTCATCGCGGATACCCAGAACCTCTACATTCGAAAAGTGGGGACCGACGGCATCATCAAGATCGTAGCCGGCCTCGGCCGTTACGGCTACTCGGGTGACGGAGGCCCCGCCTCAGCCGCCATGCTTCAGCATCCCGAGACCGTGGCGGTAGACGCGGCGGGCAATGTTTGGGTAGCAGACAGCGGTAGCTACGCCATCCGTGTGCTGGTGCCCGCAGGCACCCGAGCCCTGCTGCGCGCCACCGTGACGGCCTCGTCCGGCTCGTTCAGCCCGGGCCAGACGGCGGCGACCTACTCGGTGGTGGTAAGTAACGCCACCGGCGCCGGCGCGACCACGGGCACGGTGACGGTGACCGAGATCCTCCCAACCGGCCTGACGCTGGTCGAGACGTCGGGCGCCGGCTGGAGCTGCTCAAACACGACATGCACGCGCAGTGACGCGCTCAATCCGGGCTCCAGTTACCCGGCCCTCACGATCACGGTGAATGTCGCCGCGGACGCGCCCTCTCAGGTGACCAACCAGATCAGTGTGTCGGGCGGTGGCTCGCTCGCGACGGGCGCCAGCGACACAACCAACATCTCCGCGACCGCGCCTCAACAACCCGTGACGTTGCTTGCCCCGCCCAATGGACTGGTCGGGGTCGCGACGATGCCGACGCTGAGCTGGAGCGCGTTCCCTGGCGCGGCCGTGTACGACGTCTTTCTCGGTACGGCCACCTGGCCACCTTATGTAGCGGGCACAACCGGCACCACTTACGCTCCGCCAGCCTTGATCACCGGCATCACTTACTATTGGCGGGTAGTGGCTATCAACGGTGACATCCTGGCTTCCTCCCCGGTCTGGTCCTTCACGACCGGAGGGCCCGAACCGCCGTCGGCGCCGGCCTTGGCGTGGCCCTACGGCGGCGCAACCGGAGTCACGGTCACGCCCGAATTGAGCTGGAACGCGGCCCCCGGCGCGACCTCCTACGACGTTTACTTCGGCCCATCCGCGACGCCGCCTTTCCTTGGGAACACGAACGGGATCGCCAAAGGGGTGGGAACCCTGCTCCCCGGGACCACTTACTACTGGAACGTGGTGGCCCGAAACAGCGCGGGGACGGCCGCCTCCGTGACACTGTCCTTCACGACGGCGAGTTCGCCGCCTGTCGGCTTGCGTTTCGTGCCCGTGACGCCCTGCCGGGTGGCGGATACCCGCAACGCGAGCGGACCGTTCGGCGGTCCCACGCCCTCTGGGGGCGGTTCGCGCTCCTTCATCATTCCGCAAAGCGCCTGCGGGATTCCCGCCACCGCTCAGGCCTACTCTCTGAACGTCACCGCGGTGCCGAAAGGCCGGCTCTCCTATCTGACGCTTTGGCCCACCGGTCAGCAGCAGCCCTTCGTCTCCACGTTGAATTCCTTTCAAGGCGACGTGGTGGCCAATGCCGCCATCGTGCCGGCCGGCGCGAATGGCGCCGTAAGCGTCTTCGTCACCGATCCGGCCGATGTCATCCTGGATATCAACGGCTACTTCGACACCTCCAACGGCGCGAACTCATTCTCGTTCTATCCCGCGACGCCTTGCCGGGTCGTCGACACGCGCGCCGCCACGGGCCAGTTTGGCGGGCCCTCGATGCACGCGCAGCAGAGCCGGGACTTCCCTGTCCCACTAGGCCCGTGCGCCATTCCATCCACAGCGCGCGCTTACTCTCTGAACGCCACCGTGGTGCCCGCGGGCTATCTGGGCTACCTGAGCGCGTGGCCGACCGGTCAGGCGCAGCCGCTGGTTTCGACGCTGAATTCCTGGAAAGGCAAAGTAGTCGCCAATGCCGCGATCGTACCGGCCGGCACCAACGAATCCATCTCCGTCTACGTCACGAACCCGACCGAGGTGATCCTCGATATCGACGGTTACTTCGCCGCGCAGGGAAGCGCCAACGGGCTCTCCTTCTATCCGCTCCCCCCGTGCCGGGTGGTGGACACGCGCAACGCCGATGCCCCGTTGGGCGGGCCCGAGATGAACGGCCCTACGATGCGCTCGTTCGCGATTACGGCGAGTGCCTGCAACGTTCCGTCTCTCGGCGTCGCAGCGTACTCGCTGAATGTCACCGTGGTGCCCGACGGCCCACTGTCGTACCTGACGATCTGGCCCTTCGGCCTGGCGCGGCCTTACGTGTCCACGCTGAACTCATGGGACGGCGCGGTGGTGGCCAACGCGGCCATCGTTCCGGCGGCTAGCGCCGCGATCAGCGTCTACGTCACCAGCCCGACGCACGTGATCCTGGACATCAACGGGTACTTCGCGCCCTAGCGGCATGCAGGACTCCCGGCGGAGGGCGGGCTTGAGCCCAATGCCGCTCAGTTTTCCCGGATGCGGACGGCCGGCGTGGGCGGCTCTCCAGAGCTGCGCCGGACGTCCACGTCCGGCTTCCTTCGTTTCAGGAAGTTGGACGGAGGCGGGTCTGGGGACCCGCTGCAGGACTGGAGTCCTGCCCCACGGTTTCTGCCCGGTCTTGCGGAAAACTAAGTGGCATTGGGCTTGAGCGCGCGTGGGGCTTCAGCCCCGCACCGCTCAGTCTTCCTGCGGCTGGGCGCCGGTCTCGAGCTCCAGGCGAACGTCCTTGGGAGCGGTGCCGTTCCACCTGGTGAACGACTCTCTCACGATGCGGATGATCGAGCCGCGGTTTTGCGCGACCACTTTCAGCCAGCCCCAGGCGCCCTTCGGCGGGAAGTAGATGCCGCGGAAAAAGATCCGCGCGATCATGTGGCTGATCTTGTAGGGGACCGGCTCGTCCGCGATCGACTCGAGCGCCCTGCGCCGTCGCCGCGGGGCTGTACGAGTTGGTCCACGCGTAGCATGGACCTCGTCCTGCACCTCGGGAATGGTCATCTTCAGCGGCGTGTGGGCCATCTGGAATGGCGCGAACTCGAGCCAGTGCTTCGGCCGCGTCAGCCGCCCTTCCTTCTGGCAGGCGGTCGTACAGCGGCGTCGCCGGGAACGGCGTGATCTGCCCGAAGACCGGCAGCACCGGAGGCCAGTCGCGCATCTGGCTCAGCGTGCGCTCGGCGACACCGGTCGTGTCGTTGTCCAGGCCGAAGATGAAGGACGTGATCGCGTAGACGTTTCGTCTGCGCCAGCCGGTTCGAGCACGGCAGCGTATTCGCCGGGCTTGTTGAAGCTCTTGTTCACGCTGGCCAGATTGGCCGGGTCGAGCGACTCCATGCCGATGAAGATCCACTTGCCGCCCGAATCCGCGATCAGGTCCACCAGTTCCTCGTCGCGCAGCAGGTTGGCGCTGATCTGGGCGACCCAGGACAGTCTGCGCGCCGGCGGCGATGATGTCGCGCAGCAGCGATTTGGTGCGCTTCACGTTGATGGCGAAGTTGTCGTCGACGAAGAAGACCGCGATCTTGCCCTCGGGTGCGCAGCGCGCGCGCCTTCAGCCGCAGCATCTCGTCCACGATGCTCTGGTTGGAGCGAAAGCGGATCGAGTCGCCGAAGAAACCGGTCACGGTGCAGAAGTCGCATCCGTAGGGGCAGCCGCGGCCGGATTCGATGGGGATGATGTGGAAGGTCTCCCACGGCCACCGGAAGTGCCGCATGATCGCGCGAAAGAACCCGGAGATCCGGTTGAACTGGTCGATATCGAGCGACTCCCAGGGGATCGCGGGATAGTCCTGCAGCGTCGGCTTGTGCTCCTGCCCGAATGCGTCCACCGGTGCGTAGATCTTCCTTCAGCCGGCCGGCGAGCCGCATCCTCGACGATCCGGGGCCACGTTTCGTCGGCCTCGCCCAGAGCGATGGCGTCGGCATGGCGCGGGCCGCCGTCGCGACCGAGCGCTTCATCCGGCGCCTCGGTGACGTGCGGTCCGCCCATCACCACCGGAACACCGGCGGCGCGCACGGCGTCGGCGACGCGGTATGCCTTGGCGATCATGCGGGTCATGGCGCCGATCCCGACGAGTCCGATCTTTTCGGTCGAGCACGTACCTGCACCAGGTCGGCATCGCTCATCGGCTGCGTGTTGCCATCGATCAGCAGCACCTCGTGCTCCGGAGGAGTAAGCGACTGGAGCAGAAACATCCATAGGTGCGGCATGAAATTCTTGGTCACACCGTTGTCCGGACAGTACAAAAGTATCTTCATTGGTTCACAACTTCATTGGTTCAAAACTCCCATTGCGGGACAGCCGGCCGGCAGCGTCGCTTCCGTTGGCGGCGCTTCCGTTGTGGGCCAGTTGCGGCGCTCCAGGATGGTCTTAGGTTCATAGGTCACGCCGCGGGCAAGCCGATTTTCTTCACGAATGGTGGTCCACAGCAAAACGGGGCCAAGCAGGTGGGCGGTCAGACGCGAGACCAGGCCGAACTCGCGCCCGATCTCCAGGCGCAGAGCGCGAATCTCGGCGCTCCCCAGTGGATTGCTACTCCTGAGACGGTGTTCCATGGCCCAGAGCAGGGCGCTGTAAGAAGTGCGCAAAGGGCGCACCTCCCACTCGAATCGCTCGCGGATACGCGGATCCGGGTGGTTCTTGTATCGCTGCCAGCCTGCGAGCGTGGTGCGGCAGATGCGGAAGAGGCTAGGACCGTTGCGCTTGAAGTCGCGACGGAAGGCCCAGTCCAGCCAGCGCTTGGAATCCTCGCGGGAAATGGCCGCGTGGCGGAAGTTGAACCGGTCCTGGCCGTGCATGTCGGCGACGTCGATGCCCTCGAGCAGGCGGCCTTCGCTCAGCATCTGGGAATAGAGAGGCGTGCCGGGCGCCGGCGTGTAGAGCATGAACTGATGGAAGTCGGTCTGGTGCGCCACTGCGTGCTCGATCTCCTCTTCGATGTTCTCGGGCGTGTGGTGCTCGAGGCCGATGATCGTGGAGCCGAGCAGCTTGATGCCGTGCGAGTGCAACTCGCGCGCCAGTGTCAGGGTATCACTTCCGTGCAGCTTCTCGTAGGATGCCTGCGGCGACTCGAGTCCCATCCAGATCCAGGAGATGCCCAGGCCCACCAATTCCTCCATCGAGTACTGGCGGATGGCGTTGGCGGAGGCAAACACGTACAACGCCCAGGCCTTGTTCGCCGCCCTCATGCGATCCAGGAGTTCCAGCGCCCGCTTGCGGTAGAGCAGGAAGTTCTCGTCCATGACGAAGAAGGAGCGCGCCTTGAGGGCCGCTTCGGCTTCCGACATCACGCCAAACATCTCGTCCCCGGTCTCGTAGAAGTTATGGAACTTGCCCTTGCCGCCGAAAAAGGCCGACGTGGTGCAAAAGTTGCAACCCATCGGGCACCCCACCGACGGAATGATCGTCGCCGCGACGGAGCTGTCCGATTGCGGGTCGCCGATGCCCATGGCGCGGGCTCCGAACCCCGACACGATGTGGGGATGGCGGATGGGCGCGCTCTCGTCTTCGCCCAGGTAGCTGCGCATCCAAGAGATGCCTTCGCCGCGCACGAAGTGGTCGGCGTCGATGGTCTGCTCGATGCCGGGAATCGCGGTGACGTGGCCGCCCACCACGATCGTGGACTTCGGCGACAGGCGGCGCACCATGCGGCACATCTCCCGCACCTTGCCGAGGTTGACGATGATCGCGGAGATCCCCACGATGTCGTACGCGCCGGCGGCCAGTTCCCGCTCGAAGATGTCGCGCGTGGGGAAGTCGAGCACCGCGCAAGGGGCGGAGATGTTCCGTTGGATCATCATGTGGCCCCAGGAGCGGTGGAACATCCGCAGCGAGAACGCGCCCTGCTCGCGCGTCACCTGGTTGTGGTACAGCTCCATGGGGTTGATGCGGCGGCTGCCGAACTCGTCGTCCTGGGCGTAGGGTCCGAACACGGACGCGAGGAGGATGCGGGCGCCCGAGCCCTTGGGGTGCCGCTCCAACGATCGCCCGGATGGAAGGTCAGCCATGGACCTCCTTCCAGCCCGGCTCGAGGATCTGGAGAACCTCGCAGACTTTGCACACCAGCGCCCGGGCGCCGAACGGTTTGGACAGGAACGCGGCGGACGGGTGCAGACCGGTCTCCAGGGAACCCGACATGAACAGCGTTCTGGTCTCGGGACGTTGGCTGTTGAGCCTGCGGTGCAGTTCCTCGCCGTCCAGACGCGGCAACTGGACGTCGGTCACGAGCAGGTGGATTGGCCCGGCGTGCAGCGCGGCCATTTCAAGGGCGTGGAGGCCATCGGCGGCCTGCAGAACGCGACATCCGTACGTTTTGAGAATCCGCCCTATGGTTGTCCGCACCACGGGCTCGTCGTCGGCGACCAGAACTGTCAAGCCGCTCGGTTCGCCGGCGCCCTCGAAGGCACCGGCCGGACGCCGCATACCCAAGGCCATGTGGACTCCACGACCCGTCTGGCCGAATGGCCGCGCAAGGCCGCCCGGATGGCCCCCGCCCAGGGAGGCTCGTGATCCGGCTGAGGAACGCTGCCCGACAGGACATTTCGCCGGGCGCGCGTCGCTCAAGAAACCTGTCTGGCTAGCATGGTAGCCCTCGCTTGCGGCCGGGGGAACTGGGCAAATGTCTAGTTCTTCGTCGACGCACATGCCCGCGCGGCGTCACACGATGGCGCCAGGCGGGTCTAGCCCGCGGCAGCCCGGCTCCCGAGAACCTCGCTCACCTTGCGCAACAGGTCCCTCCTAACGAAGGGTTTAGGCAAGAACGGACTACCTTAGGCGAGGCCGGTATTTGGGTGGCCTGACATGAATAGGGTTCTGGTCTCTGGACGCCGGTGGCTCAGCCTGCGGTGCAGTTCGTGGCCATTCAGGCGGGGCATTTCGATGTCGGTCAGCAACAGGTCGATCGGCCCGGAGTGGTGCTCGGCCACCTCCACCGCTTCGACGCCGTCGACAGCCTGGAGCACGTTGTATCCGGTCCTGTGAAGGAATTCCGCGACGATGATCAGCACTTCTGGCGTATCGTTGGCAATCGTTGGCAACCAGAATCGTCCGGCACGATTCGTCGATGCTTTGCTGCGAAGTGGAAATAGTGACTCCTGCTTTGGTTCAGCCGGGCGGCCTCGCCACCCTTACTGGGCGGGGCCGCCCGGACTGCCCGCCCAGGGGAAGCCGACCGCTTGTCCGGAGAGAGCGACGGATCGACGGGGGCATCGCGGCGCTCAAGACTTGTCAAAGGAGAATGTTAACTTGTGAGCGGTACATGCGGAACTGGGCAAACGTCCAGAGCCCTCGGGGCCGCTCCGATGAGGGTAACGCGGCTCAGGCCCCGGCGAGACCGTGTTCCAGCGCGTACTTAGTGAGTTCGGCCGTGCTACGGAGTCCCAGTCTCCGCATCACGTTCGCTTTGTGAAATGCCACGGTTTTAGCGGAGATACTGAGGATCCTCGCAATCTCTTTGACCGGATGCCCTTCCGCTACCAACTGCACAATCTCCCGCTGCCGCTCCGTGAGGTCGCCGGAGGCCTCTCCGGGCCGGAGTGGCGAACCGGGCACATCTCCCAGGATGTCTTTTCTGACCAGCGGCGTGATGTAGGTGTGGCCTTTGAGCACCTCCTCGATGGCGGACACCAGTTCCATTGAGGCGCATCGTTTCAGAACGTAGCCCGACGCCCCCGCGCGGAAGGCCCCGGTCACGTAGGTGGCATCCGCGTGCATGGTCACGAAGATCAACTTGGCGGCCGGCAGGGTCTTGCGCAGTTTGCGGGCGGCTTCGACGCCATTTAGCAGCGGCATCGAGATATCCAGCAGGATAATGTCGGGCTTCAGGCGCTCGGCGGCCTGCAACAGCGAGCGGCCGTCTTCCACGACTCCCACCACCTCGCACTCCGGTTCCAGAATCCTGCGAAGACCATCGATGACCAGCATGTGGTCATCCGCAAGCAGAACGCGCGGCCGGCTCATGATGCCCCCTTGTTCAGCGGGACGCGCACGTCGATCTCGGTGCCATGCCCGGCCCTGGAGCGGATCGAAACGGTTCCCCCCACCAGCCGCACCCGTTCCCGAATGCCAACGATGCCAAGCCCTCTCTGATCGGGCACCAGGTGGTCGGGGTCAAAGCCCTCTCCTTTGTCGATCACGGAAAGGACCAGACCCTTTTTGTCTCCTCGCAGCGCGAGGGTTGCTTCGTTAGCGCCGGAATGCTTGGCGATGTTGTGAAGACACTCTTGCGCGACCCGATAGAGGCACAGGGAGACGTCGAAGGGGATGGATGCCGGCACGCCGCGTTGCGTGAACTTGAGCCGGACCGGATAGAGCTTGGAGAAATCGGGGCAGTAGGCCTCCAGGGCGGCGACCAGGCCGAAGTGCTCGAGGGACGAGGGGTGGAGCTGGTGAGCCGTGCGCCGGAGGTCGTCCGAGAGTTGTTCGACGCGCTCACGCAGCGATCGAAGCTGGTTGCGGACCAGATCGGGAGAGCCCGGCAGGTCCCGCTCCAATAGATTCACCTCGTTCGCCAGCATGGCCATCCGCTGGTTCATGTCGTCATGCAGCTCGCGCGCCAGGCGTTTGCGCTCTTCTTCCTGCGTGGTGAAGAGGCTCGCCGTCAGCCTCCGGAGTTCCTCCCTGCTCTGGCGCAGGGCGTCTTCGGCCATCTTGCGCCCGGTGATGTCGAGGCCGGTGCTGATGATGCGAGTGACGGAACCGTCCGCGGCGTGGTGCGCCAGGCTCGACCATGCGATGACGCGGCGCGATCCGTCCTTCCGGATCCAGCAATTCTCGTGACGGGCCGCCGTCTCCACGCCATCGCGCAGGGCCGCGAACACACCTTCGGCCTGATCGATTTCCTCCGGTGCGAGCAGAAAGTCGCCGAGGCGCCTCTTCTTCAGCTCCTCGAACGAATACCCCGACGTTTCCTGGCAGGCGGCGTTGAAGCCGGCGATGGAGCCATCCGGAGCGCGCACCACGATCAGGGCGCCGGAGAGATCCAGAAGGGCGGTCGAGAGGTCTCTCTCCGCAACCGCCTGGTCGCGAGACAACCGCACCAGTTCCAGGCCGCGCTTCATGACGTCGATGTCCAGGAGCGCCATCAGCACGCCGCCAGGCCTGTTTCCGGCCGTCGTGTGCGGCCTCATGCGAAGCGAGTACCAGCGTCCATCCCGCCCGTGCACATCCCGTTCGACCGGGCTGGCTTTGTCGATCACTTCCGAGATCAGACGGTCCAGTTCGGGGGCGTCGATGTTGGGCTTGAGGTCGCTGATGGGGCGGCCCACGTCCCCGGGAATCAGGTTCAGCAGCTTTTCCGCCGCCGGAGTGAAGCGCTGGATTCTCCGGTCGGCTCCCAGGATGACGATCGGGATGTCCACCCCCACCAGCAGATTGCTCAGCTCGTCGGCGAGCTGGCCCAGTTCCGCGTTCCGATTCTGCAGTTCCTCGTTCAGCGTCGTCAGTTCTTCGTTCGACGACTGGAGTTCTTCCTTGGCGGTCTCCAGTTCCTCGTTGGTGGCTTCCTGGCTTTCGATGATCGACTGCAACTGTTCGCGGGTGGATGCCAGCTCGTGATTCAGCACCGCGAACTGCTCGGCGTCCGTGGCCCGGCTTGGCCTGGCCGATCTTTTCCGCCCGGCCTGCTCGATCAGAATCAGGAAGTCCGGCCATTTGGCCCGACGCCCGCTGATCGGGACCACCTCAATATCGACCGTTTCTGAACCGCCCACGGTTTCTGAACCGCCCTCGTGGTCGAGGCGGATCCCTTCGCGCCGAACCGGAACCTTCTCCTTTTTCGCCTTGTGCAGCGCCGCGCGCAGATCCAGCACCAGGCCTTCCCGCACCAGGTTGAAAAGGTGGAGGCTGGCCGCCCCCGTCGCCGGCTGCAGGCAGGGACCGGTGTGTCCCTGAAAGTGAATGACCTGCAGGTCCGCGTCCACCACCAGCGCCGCGAGCTCACGGCGCTGCCAGACCAAACGCTCCACAGCCTTCTGCAACTCAGGTGTGCCGTTCGTTTCCACCCGTGCGCGGTCGCGTGCCGGAGTCTCTCCTCGATCCCTGGCGGCCAGTCCCGCCGGCACGGCGGCCGCAACCGGATTCGGCGAATAGACCTTGTTCTTGCGCTCGACCAGACTGAACAGGCGCGCGGACGGCCCGACTGTTTCCGACTCGCCCAGCATCAGAAATCCACTCGGACGGAGGGCGTAGTGGAAAATCGAAAGCACTCTCTTCTGCAGGATAGGCCCCATGTAGATCAGCACGTTCCGGCAACTGATCAGATCCAGCCGGGAGAACGGGGGGTCCTGGCCCAGGTCGTGCCGGGCGAAAACGCAACGATCTCGGATCGACTTGTCGATCCGATAGTTCGCTCCAACTTTCGCGAAGAAACGCGCCAGGCGCTTCGGGGAAACTCCCGCTACGGCGGCTTCGGAGTAGGTGCCCAGCCTGGCTCGGTCGAGGGCGGAACTGCTGATGTCCGTCGCGAAAAGCTGACAGCGCGTGTCGTCGGCCCGCTTGTCGAGAAACTCCAGGAGCGCGATCGCGATGGAGTAGACCTCTTCCCCCGTGGAACAACCCGGCACCCATATGCGAATGGGCTCGCCTCCGGATCCGCCCGCCAGCAGCTTCGGGAAGACGTGGCGACGCAGCGCGGCGAACGCTTGCGGTTCGCGGAAGAAGCTCGTCACGTGAATGAGGATGTCCTGGCCGAGCGCTTGCGCCTCGGCGGGATTCTGCTCGAGGTGCGACGCATACCGTTCCAGACTCTCCGTCTTCTGGACGACCATCCGGCGCGCGAGCCGCCGCCGAAGGGTGCCGGTCTTGTACAGGCTGAAGTCGATGCCGGTGGCGCTCCGCAGCGAGTGGAGAATCCTCGCGAAACTCTCCGTGCCTTCGACCGGCTCCGGCTCCTCGACCGGCGCGGGCGAGCGGGCGAGCCGGAGAAGCTCCCGGGCCATTTCCGCGGGAGGCAGGACGAAGTCCACGCAGGCTGCAGCGATGGCGCTCTCGGGCATGCCGGGATAGGAGGCCGACTTCGGGTCCTGCGCAAAGGCAATGCCGCCCTCCGACTTGACGGCGTCGAGGCCCGCCGTCCCGTCGGAGCCGGTTCCCGACAGGATGATCCCTATGGCTCCGCCGCCCTGATCCTCAGCCAGAGACATCAGGAACCGGTCGATGGGCATGTGCTTGGGGGCCTGCTCGCGGGACAGGAGGCGCAGCGCCCCGGAATGGAATGTCACGTCGCGATCGGGAGGAATCACGTAGACGTGATTCGGCTCCGGAGCGATGCCGCTCTCAGCCTGGGTAACGGACATCTTGGTCGCCCGCGACAGGAGTTCGCACAACAGGCTCTGGTGATGGGGATCGAGGTGCTGGACCACCACGAAGGCCATCCCGGAGTTGGCCGGCAAGGCTTTGAGCAGCGCCGTGCAGGCCTCCAGCCCGCCCGCCGATGCGCCGATCCCCACGACGGAAAACGGGAGCCTGGATCTTACGCCGGCGTCCAGACGCTGCGACGATTTGGATTGCCCTCGGACCACGCGCTCCACCGCTGCAAAGTCATTCTCGGCTGCGTCGGAGTGCCATGTCAAGCAGGATGGGACGGAACTGAAGTATCATAGTAGACGAGTCGAGCGTTTCTACTCCCTCTTCGGGCCGCCTGAACTAAGTCAGACCACCTGGACCTATTTGCCTTAGGTAAGTCCCTGGCGGCGAGGTGCAAAACAGATGCCGTTTCGGAATTGTTTTGCGCGAACCTTCAAGACCGCGGTGGTCTTGAGAGAAGCACCGCCCTATTCCGGAGTCTACGGCCTTTCAAACGCCCAGGGGTGGATCTACGTGGGGGAAACCGACGACATTCAGGCTCGACTCCTGGCTCTGCTGGAGGATCCAGGCGCCTTCGCGGCAAACGGAGTGCCCACGGGATTCAGCTTCGAGCTTTCCTCTCCCAATGAGCGGGTCGCTCGCCAGCGACAGATTATTTTGGAATTCCATCCGCCCGGCAATGGCGGATCGAGATCGACACGGAAGGAGTATTGATGGTCACTTACTACGCCCTGTGGCGCACGACGCATCTGCTTTGTGAGGCTGGTCTGCGCGATCAGGCCTTACTGTGCTTAGTCGCCAGGGTGCCCTTCAGTTCGCCATCGGATCGTGACATCGTGGCGATTTCCGAGAGGGGGGCGGATCGGTGCGTGATCGCGCTGGATGAGAATCTGCTGTGGTGCCAGGCTGCGGTCCCGCAGGCGGAGCGAATCCTGCGCATGCTGCGATCCGGGGAACTCGCCCTGTGCGTCCGCTCCTTTGAGCCGAACAGCACGCAAGTCCTCTCCGGAGCGCGCGCCAAGCTCATGCGCGTCGAGGAGGCGCCCCTGGCTGGCCTGCCGGCCGCTCGCCGGCAACCCGCGGGCGGCTTCACGACGCCGCACCACATCCGTGCAAGCTTGAAGATCGGCCCGGAGGCCAACATCACGGAACTCCGGCACGTGCTTGGCGGGCTGAGCGGAGCGCACGCCGTAGTGTAGCGCTCCGGAAATGCACTACTCGGCCCGGACACCCCGCGTCGGACGCCAGGGTGTCGAGCCGAGTAGTTTGTTAAGAAGGTCTTACCAGCGCTTGCCGCCGCGGCCACCGCCGCCGCCGCCGCGATAGCCGCCCCCGCCGCCGCCGGAGCGTTCGGTCTTGGGACGGGCTTCGTTGACGTTGAGATCTCTTCCGCCGAGCTCGCGGCCGTTGAGGGCAGCGATCGCCCTGTCGCCTTCGGCATCGTCCGTCATCTCGACAAATCCGAATCCGCGGGGTTGCCCGGTATCGCGATCCGTCACGATGCTAACGCGTTGAACTGTTCCATGGGCCTCGAACAGGGCGCGAAGCGCCTCTTCCGTGGTCCCAAAACTGAGGTTTCCAACAAATATGTTCTTCATCTAGGGTTATCCTTTTCCGATTTGACGGCGGGCGAATTGGGCAGACGTGAGCGCGAAACGCAGATGGGTCTTACCGTGAATTGGCGGGATCGATCAAATCAGTTTCGAGTTTAACACAGACTAGGGCCTCCGCGCGCCTATTTTAATGCGGCTCCTTGAGGCGGATCACCCGGCCCCCTGCTACATTCTGCAACTGCTGTACCCTGCCCGACGGCCAGACGATCTCGACCAGGTCCGCCGATGCCGCAGCGCCCAGCCCGAAATGCACCGGCCCGGCGCTGGACGAGGCGTAGCCGCAGGCGGTTGTAACGTGATTGTATTGCGTGCCGGCGCTGGTGACAACCTTGATCCGCGCGCCGATGGCGTCGCGGTTGCTTTTGGTGCCCTCGGGCCGGAGTTCGAGCCAGTGATTCGCTCCCGGGCTCTGATTCATCCAGATTTCGGCCGGAGCGCCGAGCGCGCTGACGACCACGTCCAGGCGCCCGTCGCCGTCGAGATCGCCCACTGCCGAACCGCGGTGCCTCCGCGGGGCCTGCGCGGCTAGTCCCGCTTCGGCGGTGAGCGCGGCAAACTTGCCGGTTCCCAGATTGCGGAACACGGTGTTGGGCTGCGCCACGCTCACGCGCGGAGCGGCCTGGAGCGATTGGACATGACCGCGAGAGACGAAGATGTCCTTCCATCCGTCGTTGTCGAAATCGAAGATGGTGGGCGAGTAGCCGGACATGGGCACACTGAGCGTGGCCATCCGGCTGGGCCCGGTCGCGTCGGTGAAGTCGCCCTTGCCGGTGTTCCGGAAGAGCGGGAAGGTCTCGTCGTCGAGGGCAACCAGCGCGATGTCGGGATAGCCGTCGTTGTCGAGATCGCGGAAATCCACGCCCATGCCGGAGATGAGCTCGGCGTTCTCGCGCAGCGCGACGTTGGCGGGAAACGCCACCTCTTCGAACTTGCCGCCTCCTTTGTTGTGGAATAGCGAGTTGTACATCTTGTCGTTGGAGACGAAGAAGTCCATCCGGCCATCGAGGTCGTAGTCGGCAACACCAATGCCCATGCCCTTGCCAGGATGCGCGCGCACGCCGCATTCGGCCGAGATATCGCGGAAGGTTCCATCGCCGTTGTTGAGGTACACCTGGTTGGGCGTGGGCTTGTACATCTTCGGGTGGCAGTAATCCAGGCGGTCCCCGGATGGGCAGGCGGGCTCGGTGTCGATGTTCCAGCTCAGGTAGTTCACGACGACCAGGTCGAGCAGGCCGTCGTTGTTGATATCGACCCAGGCTGCGCCGACGGACCAGGGCGGGCCGTATTCGGCATCGGGCTTGTTGAGCCCTGCCTGTCCGGTCACATCCTTGAACGTTCCGTCGCCGTTGTTGTGGTACAGCGTGTTGTGGTGGACGCCGCCGACGAAGATGTCCTCGTACCCGTCGTTGTCATAGTCGCCGATGGCGACGCCGGTGTCGAAGCCGGCGCCTTGCAGGCCGGCCTTGACGGTCACGTCCGTGAAGTGGCCCTTGCCGTCGTTCCTGAAGAGGCGGTTGTAGTACTTCGGATCGGTTTTCTTGAGGCTTCGTATGTCGGCGCCGTTGGTGAAAAAGATGTCCAGCGCGCCGTCGTTGTCGTAGTCGAAAACCGCGACACCACCGGCCATGGTCTCCGGAGCGTGCCGCTGGGGCGTCTCGCAACTATCGAGCGTGAACGCGATGGGCCGCCATGCGAAACGGATGGGGCTCTCGGTGACGCCGCCGGCCGCGAGCGCAAGAAGGATCGGAAAGAGCGCGGCGTTTCGGAGTGTGGGCATCTGAGGATGATTATGGCATTGACTCCACCCGCCGCTCATGCGATAACAGCCTCGTATGAATCGGAGTCCTGCAGCTGTCCTGCTGTCGATTGTCGTGCTCGCGTGCGGATGCGGCGGCGGCCACAGCAACGGTACGTCGGGAGGCAACACACCTCCCGCCAGCAGCCTTTCGCTCTCGCTGGCTGCGTCGTCGGTGACGCTGCCGCAAGGCGGGTCGATCGGCAGGGTCGGCGCGACAGTCACTCGCACGGGTTCGACGGGCAACGCGACGTTGACTGTTAGCGGGTTGCCTGCGGGCGCGATGGTCAGTTTCGTCCAGCCGGCGAGCGGCAACGGCGGGACCATCGCGCTGAACCCCGGAACGGCGACGGCCGGAACCTATCCGCTGACGGTGCAGGCCTCCGATGGAACTTACTTCGGGACGGCGAGCCTGTCGCTGACTCTGAACGCGGGTCTGACGCCGCGGCTGCCCGGGCCGTTCGCGTGGTCCTCGACGGGGCCGTTGATCAGCGCGGTTTCGGACGCCAGCCACTCGCTGGTCTCGGTGAAAGACCCCACGGTGGTGTACTACAACAATCGCTGGCACGTCTATGCGACCACGGCCGACAGCGCGGGCTCCTGGAACATGGAGTACGTGAGTTTCACGGATTGGTCGCAGGCGGCCGCGGCGCAGCCCTACTACATGGACGCCAATCCAGGCCTCGGCGGCAACCGCTGCGCTCCGCAGCTGTTCTACTTCACGCCGCAGAACAAGTGGTACCTCATCTATCAATCGCCGCAGCCGCAATACTCCACCGCGGACGATCTGAGCCGGCCGGAGACCTGGACCGCTCCCCGCGACTTCTTCGCATCCAAGCCGGCGACGGTGAACAACTGGATCGACTTCTGGACGATCTGCGACTCGACGAATTGCTACATGTTCTTCAGCGGAGACGACGGGCGGTGGTATCGCAGCCAGACCACGGTGGCGAACTTCCCCTCAGGGTTCAGCGAGCCCCTGGTGATTATGGAGGCCGCCAACGCGGGGGACCTGTTCGAGGCGAGCAACGTCTACTCCCTCAAAGGGCTCAACCAATACCTGGCGCTGATCGAATGCATGGCCCCAAACGGCGGCCAACGGCATTTCCGTGCGTTCATTTCCGACCGGCTTGACGGCGACTGGACTCCGCTCGCCGGCGCCAATGCCTGGACAACCCCGTTCGCGGGAATCAACAACGTCAGCTTCGATTCCGGTGCGGCGGCGTGGACCACGGACATCAGCCATGGCGAGATGCTGCGCGACGGCTACGATCAGACTTTGACCATCGATCCGGCCAACCTTCAGTTCCTGTATCAGGGCGTGAGCCCGGGGGCGCACGGACTGGACTACGCGAAACTCCCGTGGCAGCTCGGAGTCATCCGGAAAGTGACTGCCGTCCGGAGTGGATTACCGGTTCCGGCGGGAGGCGGAGTGCCCAAACCAGCGGGCGCGCCGGGTGGTTTGAGGGTTCTGAATTGGGCTGGCTTCAGAGCCGCCGTCTCGTATACGTACGACGATTCGATCCCCTCGCAGATCGCCGACTATCCTCAGCTCCAGGCCACGGGCGTGCGGATGACGTTCTTCCTGATCGGCTCGAACGACGGAAATTCTCCGACCTGGGCGCAAGCGGCGAGAGACGGGTTCGAGCTTGGCAATCACACCGAGCACCACTGCTATGCCGACGGCACGGGCTGCGCAAGCTACGCGGGCAGCCTCGCGGCGGAATACGATTTGTGCACGGACCACATCGAGCAAACGTATGGAGTGAGCAACGTGTGGACCACTGCCTCGCCGTATGGAGACACCGGATACGATGCGGCGGCGGCGACTCGCTTCTTCCTGAACCGCGGCGTCCAGGGTGGGCAGATCGCTCCGAACGACAATGCCGATCCGTACAATCTGCCGTGCCATGGCGTGGCAGCGGGCGAAACCGCCAGCAGCTTCAACCCCGCCATCGACTCGGCCCGCTCGGCGGGCAACTGGCTGATCTTCATGTTCCACTCGCTCGGAGGCGATGGTGGCTATGCTCCGGTCAATGTCGCGGACGTGCTTGATAGCATCAACCACACCAAGTCCACGGGCGACATCTGGGCCGACAGCATGGTGAATGTCGGCGCCTACTGGGCAGGACAGAAGGCCGTTTCGAGCGCCACGACGATGCAATCGGGAGGCGACACGGTGGTCACGTGGACTCTACCCGGGCACTTCCCTCCTGGAAAGTACGTGCGCGTGACGGCGACCGGCGGCACGTTCCGGCAGGGAGGCGCGGAACTTCCCTGGCACGATGGCGGCTACTACGAGGTTGCCCTCGACCCGGGTTCGCTCACGATCGCGCCCTGATCGGCTTACACCGCGCCCTCGCGGTCGCGGCTCGGAACGGAGTCGCGACGGTGAGGGAGCGGTTTCAAGGACGCTAGGGCATCTTCGAGCGCAGCTTGATCGTGTTGCCGGCGACCATGAAGACTCCGTGGCCCTGGTGGTGGATGGTGCGCGGATGCTTCCGGGCGGTGTCGATCCACGCCTTGACGACCTCGAGGACGAACAGGCAATACTTGGGCACCGCTCTGGTGTCGACTACCCTGCACTCCAGGTTGGCGTAACACTCGGCGATGAGCGGGGCCTGGACTTTGGCGGCACGAACGGGCGTTAGGCTGAAGGCCTGGAGCTTATCCACCTCGCGACCCGAGGTGTTCCCGCACGCCACCACTTTCACCGCCAGCTCCACAGTCGGGATGTTGATCACGCATTCGCGGGTGGCCTTCAGAGTATTGAACGTGAAGTTCCGGTTGCTGACCACGCAGGCCAGCAATGGCGGGTTGAAGTCCAACATCGTGTGCCAGGACTGGACCATGATGTTGGCTTTACCGTGGCGGGCGGTGGTGAGCAAAACAACGGGTCCCGGCTCGAGCAGGCGGTAGACCTCGGACAGGGGGAACGATCTTCTGGGCAACTTACAGAATAGTGCAGCGGGACAGCAGCTCGCGCATGCCGATCGGCTCATCGTTCACGGTGGCAGGATGGAGTGCGGGCGCGATGGCCAGGGCTTCGCTGCGATCCTCGAACCAGACCAGGAAGCGGGTCTGGGCCGCGCCGGAGAGGCGCTGCTGGCAGAGCCAGGTGTAGTAGGCGCCCATGTCGGCATCGATCAGCGAGCCTTGCGGGTCGGGCTGCGGCTTCTGGTGCGGGTCGGAGAGCAACTCGCCGAGAGAGAGCTCGCGCATACGAGGGGCGAAGCGCGCCAGCAGAGTGACGGGCTGCGCCCGGCGCAGGGCTTCGCGCGCCGCCCACTGCACGAACGTGGTGCTGTAGATCTGCGTTCCGGAACCTTCGGTGAGGAGGTTGGCCTCGAAGCGGGCCAGCGTGGGGTCCACGGTCTGGGGGAAGCCGAGGTCGCGCGGGGCCATTTCCGCCAGCATGGTACGCAGGGCTTCGGAGCCGGTGCCGGCCAGCTTGGCTTTGCGGACGCGATCAAGCAGAGTCGCACGAACAGGCGCCAGCGCACCCCAGGAGACGCAGGCCACGCCCGCAGCTTCGGACGCCCGAGGCTCGCCTCCGTCTATGTGCCAGTGGCCGTACGGAAGGGGATGCGCGGCGGCGCGGGCCGCGACCGCTTCCTGCAGAATCTGCCAGCCTCCGGCAGGATTCACCTGGCGGAAGTAGGCTCCGTGCGGGCGCAAGCGCCTGAAGAGCGCATAGCGATTTTCGGTCACGCCGCGGCCGATCACAACAATGCCGATACGGGGCATTGCAGGAACCTCCGTCGGCGACTTGGCGCGGACCTTGTACATGTAATCGACGGCCGCGGAGCGGAAGGTGTCGATCTGGCCGGTGGCCCACAGGTGAGCCGTAAGCTGCTCCGAGAAGCGGGCGGGTGAGCGGACCCAGTCCACGCGTTCCAACTCGGGCGTGAGCCGCAGGCCGGCGAAGGGCGACATCAGCGGACGGAGTTGGTCCGCCGGAAGCCCGCGGAGAAAGGCGAACTGGGATTCGATCTCGCGTTGCTCGGCCGGGAATGCCCAATCGAACGCGATCAGTTCGCCGAGCAGCAGGGGTACGAAGCCCAGCGGCAATGCGCGGAGCAGATCCAGGTTGTCGAGGGCGAGGCGTTTGGCGCGCGGGGGATAGCCGCCGAACCGATCCGCGCCGATGTCGCCGGGAAGCATAGCGCCTACGTGATTTCCGCCAGTGGATTGCCTTCGGCAAAGCGCGCCGAGAATCCGAAGATGGAGCCGAGGGTGGGCACGAGATCGACCGAGCCGATGGGGCGATCGACCACGAAGTTCTCGCGAACGCCGGCGCCCAGGGCCAGCATCCAGGTGGTGCGGGAGAGCGGGTCGCCGGTGCGATGATGCTGGAACCCGTTGCCGCCGGCATCGGTGTCGCCATCGCGGCCGAAGTCGGGGAGGATGAACAGAGTGGTGCGGCCGGCGTACTCCGGCTCGCTCTCGATCATGCGCCAGATTTCGGCGCAGAGGCGGTCGGCGCGCTGGATGGCCTCTATGTAGAGCGAGAAGGCCCCGGTGTGGGCGACGTCGATATCGTGCAAGGTGATCCAAAGAAGGCTGGGAGCGAGCTGCCGCATGAGCTGGCGCGCGATATAGACGGAGAGCTCGTCGGCGCTGCGCAGGCTTTGCGCGTGGCGGACGAAGTCGCTGACGGAGAGCTTCAGGATTTGGGCGACCTGATTCAGCTCGACTTCGTGGCCGCCGAGCTCCGGGGCGTAGAACGGCGTTTCGTAGTTGTCGCGCAGGAGGTGGTCGTAGCGGCCATCGTTCGAACCGGAAGAGAGCGCGGCGGCGAGCAGGCGCTTGGGCAGGATGACTCCGGCGCCCAGTCCCGCGCCGTAGGAACGGTTGCCGCTCTCGCCGATGCGGTTGAAGCCGTTGCTGGGCGCGACGACCCAGGTGTCGAAGGCGGGGCGTTTGAGATCGCGGCGGAAATACTCGAACACGGTGGGGTGATCGGGCGGCACGGCTGCGAAGTTGTTGAATGTCTCGTAGACGCCGGTGGCGAGACTGGCGGTGGCGACGTAGTGTCCGAGGATGCCGCGGTTAATCACCTGGGAGAAAAACGTGGAGCGCGGGGCCAGTTCCGTGAGCAGGTGCGGGATGTTCTCCTGGCCTTCGGGAGTGAAGGTTTCGTCGTCACGCGCGCCTCCACCGAAGGTGACGACGACTGCTTTTCGGCCGCGCGGCGAGGCGGTCTTCGGGGCGGGGGCGAGGCCGAACAAGGGAGCGGCGGCGCACGCGCCGATGGCGGTGCGGAGGAACTCGCGGCGGCTGCGCGCGACCATCTGCGCGACTCCGCGCGGAGTCAGGCCGGCTATGTTATCGAGGCGAATGGAGCCCCCTCTGGATCCAGACACCAGCTAACACCCTGCGGCGGGCCGGTGTCAAATACAAAACGAAGCCGATAAGTCCTGTGGTTTCAATACTAGGTTGGCGGCCCGGCGTAATCCAGGCATCGGCGGTTGGTGTCGCACGTTTCGCCCTCCGTGGCAGACATAGCGCGGCCGGGCGGAGAGGGGGCGGAGTTAGTCCGGGCAAGCGATTGAGAATGCGGCGAAAAAACATTGTGTAAGGGCGGTGATCCGATCCGCCTGCTGTTTTCACGTACGCGCCCGATATGACCAATAAGAGCGTGCCGAACTCCGCAGCCGGAGCCTGGGCGCGCCGGAAGGATCATCATGAGAATCGAACAACTGCACTGGTCAACGAAAACGGGGTGGACGCCGGAAGCCGCGGCTTCGACGCTCGGGGAATCCGCGCAGGTGGCATTCCTGTTCGGGTCGGCCGCCCTGATCAAGGCCAGCGAATCCTTTGAACTGTGCCGGCGGATCTACCCGAACGCTCACCTGCTGGGGTGTTCCACGGCCGGCGAGATTCAGGGGACCACCGTGAGGCAGGAGACGGTGTCGGTGACGGGGGTGGCTTTCAAGCACACACCGGTGGCGGTGGCCCGGGTGGACCTGCGCGAACCGGGCGAGAGCTTCGAGGCCGGTCAGAAGCTCGTACGCTCACTCGATCCTGACGGGCTGCGGCACGTGTTTGTCATCTCGGAGGTGCTGCAGGTGGACGCCAGCGAGGTGATGAACGGGATCAACTCGGTTCTGCCGGCCGGCGTGACCGTATCAGGCGGCTTCTCGGCAGACGGGGACCGCCAGCAAGTGAGCCACATCTGGTGCAACGGCGCTCCGGGGCAATCGTCGGTCGCGGCGCTGGGTTTCTACGGGGACCATCTGAGAATCGGGTCGGCGGCCACGGGCCTGTGGGGACAATTCGGACCGCTACGGAGCATTACCAAGTCGAGCGGCAGCGTGCTGTACGAACTGGACGGGCGTTCCGCACTCGGCATATACAAGCAGTATCTGGGGGAGCTGGCATCGGGCCTGCCCGCCTCCGGGCTACTGTTCCCGATCTGCCTCTCGGTCGGCGACAAAGGGCACAGTGTACTGCGCGGGCTGCTGTCGGTGGACGAAGCGACGCAATCGATGCGGTTCGCGGGCAGCGTCCCGGAAGGCTCGCCCGTCCGCATGATGATGGGGAGCATCGAGCGCCTGATCGACGGCACGCTGGAGGCGGCGCGGCAGAGCACCCTTGGGCTACAGGGCGCACCCGCGCAACTGGCATTCGTGGTGAGCTGCAATGGGCGCCGGCACGTCCTCAAGCAGCGAGTGGAGGAGGAGTTGGAGGCTGTGCGCGAGGTGATCGGCGAGCAGGCTGTGCTGACGGGCTTCTACTCATGCGGTGAAATCGCGCCCCTGGCCCCGGGGGAGCCTCCCGAGCTTCACAACGAGACGCTGGCCATCACCACCTTCGTCGAGAGGTGAGGCGTATGCCGCAGTTTCACGCTCTGCTTCAGAGGCAGCTAAAGAGACATCTGCGCGACGAAGCGTCGATCGCAGCAGAGCGTTGGCAGCCGCTTCTTCAGGCCATCAGTGCGGCCTATGAAGAGTTCGATGCGGGGCGCCGGGTGATCGAGCGCGCGCTCGAGCTGAGTTCCGGAGAGCTATTTCAGGCGAATTCGGAGTTGCGCGGCATATTGCAGGCTCTGCCCGATGTCCTGTTCCGGATCGACGCGGCCGGCGCCGTCATCGATCTGAGGCAGGGTGGCGCGGCCGCGCTTCAACTTCCGTTGGGTTTGGCGGACGGTTCGCCGCCGCCGGATTCGCTGGCGGGGAGTTTCCGCGAAGCGATTCTGGCGGCGCGTTCGACCCGCCAGACGGTGAGCTTCGAATACTCGGTGGGGAGCGGCGGCGCCGAGCGTTTCTATGAAGCCCGGCTGCTGCCGTTTCTCGACGACGGAATCATCGGCATCGTCCGCGACATCACCGAGCGCCTGCGGGCGGAGAACGCGCTACGCGCGAGCCAAGGGGAGCTGGTGACCATGAACCAGCGGCTTGTCTGGGCCAACGCTCAGCTTCAGGAGGCGCGCCAGTCGGCCGACTCCGCCAACCAGGCGAAGAGCGAGTTCCTCGCCAACATGAGTCACGAAATCCGAACGCCCATGAACGGTGTGATCGGAATGAGCGAGCTTCTGCTGACAACCGAGCTCACGGCGCTGCAGAGAGAATCGCTGGGCATCATACAATCGTCGGCCGGCGCGCTGATGGGGGTGATCAACGACATCCTCGATTTCTCGAAGATCGAGGCGGGAAAAGTCGAGTTGGACCGGGCGCCGTTCGGTTTGCGGGGATTGCTCGCGGAAACGAGCAAGACCGTGGCGCTGCGGGCGGAGCAGAAGGGGGTCGGGCTGTTTTGCTCGGTGGATGGCAACGTGCCCGACTCCCTGCTAGGCGACGCGGCGCGGCTCCGGCAGGTGCTCCTCAACCTGCTGGGCAACGCCATCAAGTTCACCGCGGAGGGCGAGGTGGCGCTGTCGGTGGCATTGGA
This sequence comes from Bryobacterales bacterium, assembly GCA_963841635.1. Taxonomy (GTDB): domain Bacteria; phylum Acidobacteriota; class Terriglobia; order Bryobacterales; family Bryobacteraceae; genus DASWZN01. Next base: position 1,526,461 of record CAWJDO010000002.1, on the reverse strand, counting down.
GGAAGCCGGCGCAGCGGAGGCGCGCCTGCACTTCAGTGTCCGCGATACGGGCATCGGAGTTCCCGAGGAAAAGCAAGACAGGATCTTCAACCGTTTTGAGCAGGCGGACTGCTCGACGACGCGCAAATACGGAGGCAGCGGGCTCGGGCTGTGTATCTCGGGGCGCATCGTTGCATTGATGGGTGGGCGTATCTGGGTGGAGAGCAAACCCGGCGAGGGCAGCACATTCCACTTCACTCCCATCCTGGAATTGAACAGGGGAGATCTGCCGGCAGCGCCGGCAGAAGGGAAACTGCGCGGGCTGGCGGTGTTGATGGTAAGTGACAGCGCAACCGGCCGGCGCATTCTCGGGGAGATTGCCGCTCGATGGGAGATGCGTGCCGTTCTGGCCGATGGGGGCCAGGCGGGTATGGCCGCGATCTCAGAAGCCGCTTCGGCCGGCCGGCACTTCGACGTGATCGTGACGGAGGCCAGGATGGGGGGGATCGACGGGCTAGAGCTTCTGGAGCGGGTCCGCGAGAACACGGCCGTGGTGAACGCGGTAAGAGTGGTCATGATTCCCACCGGCCAGGGCGTGGATACGGAGCGTTGCCGGAGAGCCGGGGCCCACTCGCACATAGTGAAGCCGGTCGATGAAGGGGAGTTGCGAAGAACGATCGTGGCCGCGCTCGAAGGCAGGGCTGGGCGGTGCGACCGGCGGAGCGGGCCAAGCGCTCCCGAAAAGGCCGAGCCGAGGCGCATCCTCCTGGCAGAGGACAACCTCGTAAATCAACGCGTGGCAGTGGCGCTTCTCAAAAGCATGGGTCACACGGTGGTGGTTGCCGGCGACGGCAGCCAGGCACTGGATCGTCTGGATCACGAGAGTTTCGACCTGGTCCTGATGGACGTTCAGATGCCGGAGATGGATGGATTGACAGCCACGCGCGCCATACGCGTCCGGGAGCAAGCGACGGGACGGCACATTCCCATCCTGGCGATGACTGCGCATGCGATGAAGGGCGACCGCGAACGCTGTCTGGACGCGGGGATGGATGACTACGTCACCAAGCCCGTGTCCCGAAAGGGACTGGCAGAGGCAGTCGCGCGCGCCGGCTCATACGCGGCCGTCTCGCTCGTCCCTGGCGCTCGATTCCCTGACGAGGACCCCCGCGAGCGCGCCTAGCGCGTTCGGGCCACCGTGTTCCCTGCCTCCGGAGCCCGGGTCGCGGAGTTTGACGGGGGGTGACAGACATCGGTAGATTATCTGTTATAGGGCACGAAAGTAGCAATTTGCAGAGGGGGACACTAAATGAAGGGCTCGTTTGCGCCCATTGTTGTGGCCGGCGCTCTAGGCGCTGCGCTCGGTCACGCGGCTACTCTGTACACGTTCTCCGACGGGGGCGCCAATCCGTACAGCTTCTCGTTCTTAGAGCTGAACCCTCTCACCACGACGGGCACGTTCGCCATCCCTCCGTTCCAGGTGGGCGGCCTCAGTTTCACCCAGGCAACACTTACGCAGACCGGCGGCACCAGCTGTTTTCAGTTCGGCACCGCGGGCGCATCGTTGACGGCCACGCCCTTCTCCTGCGGCGTGTCTGCTTTCGCGCCGGAGGGCGGATGGCAGAGCCTGTTTCTCGGCTCTACCGGGCCGGGCACGTACACGGCCTTCAACGCCGCTTCCCAGGGAAGCGCGCCCGGGGCTCCCACACAGCTGACGATCAAGAATGTCCCGGCGATTCAGTACACGTTTTCGAACACCGGCGCGAACCCGTACAGCTTTTCGTTTCTGGAATCGAGCATCCTCAACACGACGGGGACGCTCGCCATCGCCCCGTTCCAGGTGGACGGCCTGACATTCGTCCAGGCAACCCTCACCCAGTTTGCCGGCACCGGCTGTTTTCAGTTCGGTACCGCCGGCGCGTCCTTGACCGCCACGCCTTCTTCTTGCGGCCTGAGTGCATTCGCTCCGGACGGCGGATGGCAGAGCCTCTTCCTTGGCGCAGACACGGTCGGCACGTTTACTGCTTTCAATGCGGTTGCGAATGGAAGCGCGCCCGCGGCCCCCAACCAGCTGGCCATAACGAACCTGCCGGAGCCGGCGAGCGTGGCATCATTCGGCGGCGGTATGGTGGCGCTGGCGGGGTTGGTTCGGTACGGCCGGAAGCGGTGCTGAGCGGGTCTGGAGACCCCCTGCAGGCGTGGACGCCTGCCCCACAACCACCACGACGCCGATCAGGACGAGGAGCGCCCCCAGGATGGTTCGCAGGCCCAGCGCTTCGCCGGCGAGGAAATAGCCGAGCACCACCGCAATAACCGGATTCACGTAGGCGTAGGTGCCGACCTTGGTCGGGGATTCATGATGAATCAGCCAGACATAGGCGGTAAATGCAACGATCGAACCGGCGACGATCAGATAGAGCAACGCGATCCACGCTCCGCTCGAGACGGTCCACGGCTGGAACGTGCGAAACTCTCCCATCGCGGCCGCCGTGAGAGCGAGCAACACTCCTCCGGCCAGCATCTGCGCGCCCGAGCTCATGACCTTGGACGGCGGCAACTGCAGCTTGCGTGTTAGCGCCGACGCTAACGACCAACACATCGCCGCAACGATCAGCGCTATGGCGCCGGCCCTGTCGACCGGTGCGCCTCCCAGGTTCAACGAGCGGCTCATCAGCACTGCCACGCCTGCAAGCCCGATCAGGAGCGCCGAGGCAAGACGCAGGGTGAGTTTTTGCGTTCGCAGAATGACGATCTCCGACAGGGCCATGAACGCCGGGATTGTAGCCATCATGACAGCCGTGATGCCCGAGGGCACGCGCTGCTCGGCCCAGAACACAAGTCCGTAGTCGCCGACGAAGATCAGGGCGGCCAGCAGGAAAGCCGACGTCCACTGCCGCCCGCTCGGTGACGGCTCGCCCCGCGCGAGCATCCAGCCGTAGAGAACGAGCCCCGCGATCACGAAGCGCATAGCCGCGAGAAGGAACGGCGGAACTTCCCGCACTCCGATGCGGATGGCCAGAAATGTGGATCCCCACACCAGGTAGATGATCGCGAACGCCAGGACAGTCTTCCAGGTCGGACGGTGGCCCCTCGCTTCCATAGAACTATGGTCGCACTGGTCCGCTCCCTGACGGTCGCGGTTCGGTGCTGGGGGCCGGCTAGTGGTCGAGCCAGACCCGATACACTGCGCCGGCCTTGGGCAGGTTGACTCCGAAATCGGTCTGGTCGCCGTTCAACTGGCGGCGGACGGTCCAGGTTCCGTCGGAGAACACGCTCTCTTCGGCGCGGAGGAAGCGGGCTCCGTCGCCGGGCTTGCGCTGGCCGGTGGCCGGCAAACCGCGGCGGGCGCGGAAGCGGACGCGGGTCTCGAAACCGGCGAGGACGAATTCGCCGGGTGAAACCTGGGCGATCAGCACGCGGCCTTCGCCGTCCGTCTTCGACGCGTTGCTCTCGAAGCCCCAGTTCGGGCGGTTGAATTCCACCAAAACGTCGTAGTCGCCGCAGTGCAGCAATTCGGATGAGACGCGAGGGCCTTCGACGGCGGCCCTGAGCTTGCCCTCAGCCTGCCATTGGGAAATCTCGGAGACCATGGGCGCGAGCAGGTGGTAGCTGGCGGCAAGATCGGCGATCGCCTCCTGCGATGTGTTGGTCCAGCCGGTGGCGTCGAGGCCGAAGGGCGAGAAGCCGATGGTGCCGAACTCTCCGATGGCCTCGAACAGGCGGCGCGGGCCGGGATTGTCGTAGTAGGTCTCGGGGATGAAGAGCGGGTTGTCGGGCCTGCGATAGGCCGCCATGGTCCGCAGGTAGCTTTCGTGGCTCGGCAGGTAGATGTCGGGCGCGATGACGTCGATCGCGGGCGCCGCGGCCTTCCACACGTCGAGCATGCCGGCGACCGGGCCGCCGCTGGGGTAGTCTTCGCCCGGCCGCTCCCAGCCTCCGCCTTCCGAGAGCCAGCAGTTCACGTACAGCGGCAACTTGTAGGCGGCCTTGCCGGCGGCGGCCACTTCATTCACATAGGACGCGATGCCCCAGGCCGAGAAGGCCTCCTCGGCTTCGTCGCCGAACACCTGCTCCCAGGTGCCGGGTTTCTTTTTCAGAGCAGCGGTGAGCTTCTCGGGAACGGCGGAGTGGAAGAGCCTGGTGGCCTCGGGCGAGTAATCGCGGGGCGTGCCGTAGGAGCCGGACTCATTCTCGACCTGCAGCAGAATCACCGTGCCTTGCGTCTCGTCAGCCTCGCCGATGTGGTGCATCAGGGCGGTGAAGGCGGCGCGATCCGCTTCGAGCGTGGCGCGGAACCAGGGCGAGATGATGCCGGTCACATTGCCAGCTGCATCAATCATGGTGGGGTAGCGCTGGCGGTCCTGCTTCACCCACGCCGGGACGTAGGTGGATGCGCCGTTCTTCCAGCTTCCAAACCAGAGAAAGACGAGGTGGATTTTGTGCTCGCGAGCCCAGGTAAGGATGCGGTCTACGTTCTCGAAGCGGAATTGGCCTTGCTTCGGCTCGATGTCTTCCCAGTAGACGGGGATCTCGACGGTGTTGGCCCCGAGGGCGCCGATGGTTTCCCAGATCTGGGGAAGGGCGGCGGGCCAGCCGCTCGAGTTGTTGACCTGGCCGCCCAGGATCAGAAAGGGCTTGCCGTCCACGAACAGCTGCCAGCCGTGCGGTTGCTTTTCGATACGCGGCCTGTCGGCGGCCGCTAGCGCGGCGGCGACGAGGAACGAGAGAAAAACGATACGTCGCATTGTCAGTACCTCCAGACTTCAACCGCTCCCTCGCGGTCGCGGCTCGGTTACGGCATCCGCTCCCTTACGGTCGCGGTTCGGTAATGGTTAGGATGCGGTCCGCGGACACGTCCTTCAGGATGGTCCTGGCGCCCGAGGGCCAGCGGACGGCGATCGAATCGGCGCGCTCGGCGGCGCCCAGTCCGAAGTGCAAGCGCAGATCGTTCTGCGAAAGATAACTGCCGCCGCTGCGGACCTCGTCTATCTGAGTTCGGCCGCCGGCGGTGACGGCCACACGCGCTCCGATCGCGCTGCGGTTCGAGCGCGAGCCGGTGAGCTTGATCAACAGCCAGTGGCCCGGAGCGCGCTGGCTCCGCTTCCAGAGCGAGGGCGGCTCGTTCTGGTTGTTGGCCACGATTTCGAGCGTGCCATCGTTGTCGATGTCGCCGATGGCAAGGCCGCGCGCCGAGTGCCGCGCCTGGAAGGCCGGACCGGCCTGCCCGGAGATGTCCTCGAAAGTGCCGTTGCCGGTGTTGCGGTACAAGAGCGCGTGGTCGCGAGCGTGAATGTCGATGTTCTGGCGGTCTACTTCCGGGAACACGTGGCCGTTCACCACCACGAGTCCCTTCCAGCCGCTGTTTTCAAAGTCGAGGAAGGCGCAGCCCCAGTTCACGAAACGAGTGTTGTGCGCCAGGCCGGCGGCCAGCGTGACGTCGTCGAACTGGCCGTTGCCGGAGTTGCGGTAAAGGAGCGAGCGCTCGTCCGAGAAGTCGGAGCGGAAGATGTCGAGATGGCCGTCGCCGTCGTAGTCGGCGGAGGCTAGGCCCATGCCGGAGAGTTCGTGGCCGTTCTCGTCGAAAGCTACGCCGCGCATGACGGCCTCTTCCGAGAAAGTGCCATCGCCCTGGTTCATGAAGAGCATCGCGGCGGTCTGATCGCCGACCACGTAGATGTCGGGCCGCCCGTCGTCGTTGACGTCCTCGGCGAGGACGGCGAGCGAGTAGTGGCCCTCGGCCTTGGCGATCCCGGAGCGCTCCGAGACATCCTCGAAAGTGCCGTCGCCCTTGTTGTGGTAGAGCAGATTCTTTTCGAACGGCAGGCCGCGGGGACCGCAGTTGACTGCCATGGCGCGGTAGAAGCAATACGGATTGGAGCCCGGTTTCGGCGTGGTGGCGAAGTCGAACTTCAGGTAGTTGGCGACGAACAGGTCTAAGTGGCCGTCGCCGTCGTAGTCCAGAAACGCGCAGCCGGTGTTATAGCGAACATGGTCCTGAGTAAGATGAGCCTTCGCAGTTACGTCTTCGAAGCGCTTGCCACTTATGTTGTGGTAGAGACGGTTCTGGCCCCAGTAAGTGACGAATAAATCGGTGTAACCGTCGCTGTCATAATCGCCCGCGCAGACGCCTTCCGCCCAGCCAGACGAAGTAAGTCCAAGCTCGGCGGTTACGTCGGTGAAGTGGCCATTACGGTCGTTGTGGTACATACGGTTGGTGCCGCCGTCGCCCGAGAGGACGAAGATGTCGAGGTAGCCGTCGTTGTCGTAATCGATGAAGGCGATCCCGCTGCCGGTGGTCTCGATGATGTACTGCTTGGTCTTCTCGCCGCCGTTGGGGAAGGAGGCGGTGAGGCCGGATGCGCGGGCGATGTCGCGGAAATCGGGGAGGGCTGGTAAGACAACGGCGTCCGCTTGCTTACGCGCGCGGTTCGGTGCTGACTTCGGCGGCGCGGCGGGGAGGGCCAAGGCTAGCGCGGCCGCTAGAAGCAGCGTCTCGGCATGAGTGCCGAGACGGCAGCCTGAGAGGCTACGCCACATCCAAAGGTTCACTTGGCGGGGGTCCCTTCGCCGAGGCGCTTCAGGAAATCGGTGAATTCGCCTTCGGGCGGATGCTGGAGCTTCTGAAGCGCCTCCTGCTCGCGGCGCGCCCTGTCCATCTGGCCAGAGTTTCGATAGGCGAGCATGAGGGTATAGTGGCCGGGCTCGTTGCGCGGCTCGAGCGCCACGACGTGTTCGAGGAGCGGGATGGCTTCGGCGTACTGCTTGGCCTGCACGCGCACTTTGCCCACGGCGAGGGCGGCTTCGGCAAAGTCGGGGCTGAGTTCGAGCGCTTTCTGAAAGTGCGGAAGCGCCTGCCCGGCCTTGCTCTGGGTATTGAGGATCTGACCGATCTGGAACTCGGCCGCGGCGTCCTCGGCGTTGAGCGCCAGCTCGGCTTCGAACTCCTTCTGGGCCAGGGCGAGCGCCTCGGGATCGTGCGATTCAAGCAGGAGGGCGCGGCCCAGGCGGAAATGCAGGTTGAGCGCGCGCGGGTTCTTCGCGATCGCCTTGCGGTATTCGGCGGCGGCGTCGGTAAAGCGGTTCTGCGTTTCGAAGATTTCGGCGGAGAGTTGGTTGACACGGTACGAGGCCGGGGTCTTGTCGAACATGCGGCGCGTCACGTCGTTGAAGGCTTTCATGTGGACGCGGGCGGCCTGGTAGAGCACGTCGGCGTCGTCGGGATACTTCTGTTCGAGCCGCACCGTCACGGGGAGGGCGTTGGCGCATTGGCCTTCGGTGACGTAACACTGTTCCAGGGCCAAGCCGGCGAGGCGGGAGAGGTCGGGGTTGGCGGACCTCTCGAAACGATCCGCAAGATCGGGGATGGCTTCGGCGCAGTGGCCGGTCGCGGCGCGGGAGAGGGCGAGGAAGGTCCGGGCGTGGTCGTCGTTCGGATCGGCCTTGAGGGCGTCCTGCAACAGGCGGCCGGATTCGAGGTAGTGGCCTTGATAAAAGGCGGCGAGGCCCTGCTCGGTTAGCGAGTCGGCGGCCAGGAGGGGGAGGGCTAGGAGCAGGAGACAGAGCTTGCGGGGCTGAAGCCCCGCGCGGGCTGAAGCCCGTCCTCCGGGGCAGGCAGCGGGTTTTGGGGGTAGCAAGCTAGTGGCCGGCGTCATCTAACATCAGCTCCGTGTTTGAGAATCGGTGCCGCTCCTGACCTTCGTAGTAGCGGAACGACAGCAGCGGGGGTTGGCCGGGCGCGATCTCGACCCGGGGCGAGACGCGCTCCGACGGTGTCACGGCGAGCTCGACGACCTGGCCGGAAGCGGCGATCTCTTTGGTCAGGCGGTCGAGCGTGCCGCCGCTCGTTGCGGCGAGCGCAAACAAGATGAAGACGATCATGGTTCCTCCAGCTCCTTCAGGGCCTTCTGCGCTAGTGGGAGGCCGGGCTTGCGAGCCAGCAGCGCGCGCATCACGTCGCGCGCCTTTTCGCGTTCGCCCAGGCGCACCCAGGTGCGCGCAAGATTCAAGTAGAGCGTGTCGTCGTCGGGCGCGACTTTGATCCCGTACTGAAACGCGGCGATAGCGTCGTTGGTCTGGCCGATGTTGGCGTAGAGAACCGCCAGGTTGTTGATGGCCGAGGTGTCGTCGCGGCGCACGGAAATGGCCTGCTCGAACAGATGGCGCGCTTCGTCGGTGTGACCGGCCTGAGCGAGCAGGAGCCCCAGCCCGTTGGCGGCGCCGCCGCTCAGCGGGTCGGCAGCCAGCGCGCGGCGGTACAGGCGCTCGGCCTCCGCGGTATTGCCGAGCTTCTCCTGCATGCGTGCGGCGTTCTCGAGCGCGTAAGGAAGGTCCGGCCCGAGCGCCAGGGCCTTTTCGTACATGCGCAGGGCGTCGCGATGGTTGCCCTCGGCGGCCTCGACGCCACCGAGGTCGTTCCAGGCCTCGGGCGAATCGGGGTCGAGCCGGGTGACCTTTTCGATCGCTTCGCGCGCGGGTCCCAGGCGGTTGGCCTGAAGATGGATGCGGCCGATGGCCAGCAGCGTTTTGGCGTTTTCCGGCGAGCGGCGCGAGGCTTCCTCCAGGTAGGGCAGGGCCTGCTCGCCGTAGCCCGACATCCAGAGGGCTCCGCCGATCTTGAAATAGTCGCGCGCGGGTTGGCCGTGATAGACGCCTTCGAAGGGCAGGGCGCGCCGGTCTGGGACTGGGCCGTCTACGGTGCGGAGGTCGGATTGCAGGGTGCGTACGTCCGGTGGCGAGGCGTAGATCTTGCGGGCGCGGCCCGCGGTGTCGATGAGCAGATAGAGAGGCGTGGTGAGGCCTACGCGATAGTCGAACAGATAGCGGCGGAAGATGGCGTAGGCGGCTGCCAAGTCGGCTGGAGCTGTACGGAGGTCGAGGGCTTGGGTGGGGTACTGCGGCAATGTTTCGCCGGCGTGCAGCACCAGCAAAGCCGGGCCTCTCCTTTGCTCCGGCAGCGGGACGGGCTCCCAGAGCCAGGTGGTGAAGGTGCGGGCCTGGTTGTCTACGGCCGGGTCTTGCGTCGAGACGAGTCTCGACGCGGCAGGCTTGAGAGCCTGCGCCACGGGGGCGCCCGGCGCACCTTCGGTGATTTGGTAGAGGAAGCCGGCTTCTAGCGGTGGCAACTGCTGAACGTGGCCGTTGGGCCAGATGACTCGGACTTTCTCGGCGCGCGGTTTGTCGGCGAGACCGAAATGCAGGCGCTTGGTGTGCTGCGAGAGATATGCCGATCCGGCTACGAGCCACTTCACCTGGCCATCCACCTCGACGCGCGCGCCGATGGCGTCGCGGTTGGACTTCGTTCCGCGCAACTCAATGACGAGACGCTGCCTGGGCTGCCCGCACACGTTCTGGAAGAGCCGGATCTGCGGACCCATGCGGCTCTTGAGAACCAGGTCCATGTTCCCGTCGCCGTCGAAGTCGAGGAAGCTGAAGGCGCGGCTGTCTTCGGCGCGGTCGATTCCGCTGGCGGCGGAAAAGTCGTAGTAGCGGCCGGCGCGGCGCGCGTAGAGCACGTTCGGTTCGGGGCCCGCCCAACTGTAATCCTGGCGGATTAACTGGTTGATGGAATTCCAGCCGTCTTCGTAAGCCAGCGATCGCCCGCTTCCGGCCGGCGACTTGGCCACCACCTGACGGTAGAAGTAACTCATCAGGTCGGTTCGGCCGTTGTTCGTCAACATGCCGCAAGAGATATAGATTTCGGGCGTGCCGTCATTATCGAAATCGCACCCGTCGCACGACCAGGACCAAGCGCCCATCTCGACGCCCTGTGAGTCGGCGGTGTAAGTGAACGTGCCGTCGCCGTTGTTATGGTACAGCGAATTACCCTTGACGTGGCGGCGGTAGAGGTCTCTCAACGCCGGGTCCGCCTTGGCCGGGCCGAAGGCGGGATCATTCACGATCCTCTGGCCGCAGGCGCTCCACATATTCGAGACGAGGAGATCGGGACGGCCGTCGCCATCGTAATCCAGCCACGCGGCGCTCATGCCCGGGCCGATGTCGAGCACGCCGGCCTCCTGGGCCACGTCGCGGAAATGGCCTTCGGTGTTGCGGTAGAGATTTTTGCGGCCGAAGTCGTTGGCCACGCAGAGGTCGGGCCATCCGTCGCCGTTGTAGTCGCACCAGGCGCCGGCGAAGCTGAAGCGGTTGTTGTTGTGATCCATGCCGGTCGCGGCGGTAACGTCTTCGAAGTAAGGCGGGTCCCGATCGAGCCGGTTGCGGAAGAGGAAGTTCGGCGGGCCGTTCTGGGCGTCGTGATAGGGAGTCGGGTAGCGGTACGTAGCTTCGCTCTGAAAGTACACGTAGCTGCAGAGGTAGATGTCGAGGCGGCCGTCGCGGTCATAGTCCGCGGCCGAGACGCTCGTGAAGGTGCCCTGCGGAGCGGTGGCGAAGCGGAAGGCCCCGGGCAGCAGCGTGAAGCGTCCCTTGCCATCGTTCAGGAAAAGCATCGGCCGCGTCGGCCGCAGCAGGACCAGGTCCTGACACCCGGAGTTGCGCAGATCGACGAAGAGGGCGCTGGCGGTGTTGTCGAGGATGTCGAGCCCGGCCTCCTTCGAGATGTCGCGGAAGCGGCCGGCTCCATCATTCTTGTAGAGGCGGTTGGGCAGGCCGCCGGGCTGACAAACGTAGATCTCGTCGAGGCCGTCGTTGTCGATGTCGGCCACGGCGATGCCGTTCTCACCGTAGACGTCTACGCCGCAGGCGGGGTCGAGACGCGAGCGCCAGTAAGGAACGCCCCGCGTGAGTTGCTCCTCGAAGGACGCGACACCCGCGAACGCCGCGCCGGTGACATCGCGAAACCACGGGCTGGGGGCGTGAGTGCGCGTCTCCTCGATTGGATCGAGGCGCGTGATCAGGCCGTCGCTCCAGGTCTGTTTCCAGATGCCGATGCGGTGCTCGATGCGGCCCGCGTTCTGGCTGCGGATGTCGTAGCGGACGCGGTCGTCGGGCAGTCTGTAGAACCGGGCGCGGCGGATGGTGCCGAGCGAGGCCCTCCATTTCTTCCAGCCGGAGGCGACGTCTTCGGCGCCGCTGTAGACCGCGGACTCCACGTCAGGCGCGATGCTCTTGTATTCGGCAGGCGCGGGCGATGATCCGCCGCACCCCGGGGCCAGCGGCAGGTCGCCCGTCTCGAGGGCGGAGGCCAGACGCGCTTCGATCCGCTTCGCTGTTTTCTCCTCGGGAAACTCGTCGGTGCCGGGCTCGGCGTATGCCATGACGGCCGCGTAGGACGGCTCCTGCTTGAACTTCACCGGGAAAGGCGACGATGCGAAGGCGGGCACGCTGTAGAGCGGCGCCGCGCAGACGGCCAGGAAGTCGCGGCGCCTCATGGGCCGGTCTCCGGCGCCGTCAGACGCTGGTGTTCGGCTCGCTCCGCCTGGGCCAGATCGGGCTTGCCGAGGCGGTCGTAGACGCGCGCGAGCTGGAAATGCGCCGGGGCGTTCTTGGGATTCAATTCCACGCTGCGGGCCAGTTCCACCGCGGCCGCCGGCCATTCGCGCCTCTCGGCGAGCAAGACGCCGAGCTCGTAGTGCGACTGCCAGAAGTGGTCATTGAGCTGGATGGAGCGGCGCAGTTCCGCCTCGATCTTCGCGGGCTCGCCCGCGGCGGCGGCGAGCGCCTTGGCATAGAGGCACGCGGGCAGGTAGTTCGCCGGCTCGGCCTTCTCCCAGGCTGCGTAGGCGGCGACGATGCGGGGCAGGCGGTCTCCGGCCTGGTCGAGCATACGGGCCAGAAAAGTGTAAGGCTGCTCGATGGAGGGATCGATGCGCGTGACCTCGAGGTAGGCGTCGATGGCATCCGTGAAGCTGCGTTGTCCGTAGGCCGCGACCCCGTAGGCGAGCTGCATCTGCGCGCTCGACGCCCAGCGGCGGCGTCCCTGGTCGAAGGTGGCGAGGGCTCCAGAGAAATCGCCCTTCTGTAGCTGGAGCTGGCCGAGGTCGAAGACGAAGGCCTCCGTTTTCGGATCGGCTTCCACCGCTTTCCGGAATTCGCGGAGGGCGTCTTCGGGCCGGTTCTCCGCAACGTAGGCGTGACCGAGGAAGTTGGCGGCGCGGGCTGAAGCCTGGGGATCGGCGACGCCGCTGGCTGCGAATCGTCCTTCCCAATCGGCGGCGTTCTTGAAGTCTCCGGTCTCGGAGTAGAAGACGGCCAGCGCGTGCTCGACGGCGGGGTCGGCGGGCGCCAGAGAGGCGGCGCGCCCGGCAGCTTCGTTCGCGGACTTGGTCTCTCTGCTGTGCAGGTAGGTTTGCGCCAGCGCGACCCAGACCAGCGCGTTATCGGGTTTCAGGCGGGAGGCGTTTTCCAAACTCTGCCTGGCTTGGACGAGGTCATTGCTATTGAGCGCCAGCAGGCCGCGACGGAACTCGGCTTCGAAGGAGTCCTGCGCCTCAAGCGCCACTGCCGACACACATAGCAAAAGTGCCAACCACCATCTCACGCGGACCTCGCTCCTGGCCACATTCCAGTGTAGTGCGCCGCGGGCCGCGCCCTGACGGTCGCGGTTCGGTGCCCGAAAACTGGCGGGGCCGTTCCCTGACGGTCGCTCGCGCGCCGTGGTCCTAAAAAAAGCCCCCGCCACGAGGACGGGGGCTTGTCTCAAAGGTCAGACGTCTCTTAGAACCTCAGCCGGAGAGAGAGCTGGAAGTGCCGCTCGGTTCCGGGCAGGGTGGATGTGATCGTGCCCAGGCCCGCTCCGTCCGACAGGTTGGTGTCGGGCAGGCTGAACTGTGGCGTATTGGTGAGGTTCAAGGCCTCGGCGCGGAACTGCAGCCGCCACCGTTCGGTGAACGGGAAGTCCTTGAACACGGAGAAGTCGAGGTTCTTGAGCGGAGGACCGTTGTTGCTCTGGAGGCCGAGGTTGCCGCCGGTGCCAGGAGCCGCAACAGTGACAGCGCTCCGGTCGAACCATTCGGCCGGGGTGCGCCCACCGGAGGGGGCATCATTGGGGTTCTTGCCGGGAACCAGATCGGGCATGCAGCGGTTCCAATGCCCCACGCAATTGTTGCCGTCGATAGTGAACGGCTGGCCGGAGTGAAGGGTGAGAATACCGTTCAACGTCCAGTTGCCAGCCACGGCGTCCAGAGCGCGGCTCATGTTGCCGCCGAGTTTCTTCCCCTTACCGAAAGGCACATCGTAGGAGAAGCTGGTGACGAAGTTGTGGCGGATGTCCCACGAAGCGCTGGCGTAGCTGGTGGCGTAATTCGTCGGATCGAGTGTGCCAAGGCCACCGGAACCGCTCAGCGTGGTACCGCTGTTGGCGAGAGCGTGTCCGTAGGTATACGACGCCAGCATCTGCAACCCAGCCGAAAGGCGCTTGGTGAGCGTTGCAGTCATACCGGCGTAGTTGCCGAAGCCGAAGGACGCGGTGCCGTTCAGACCGAAAATGTACGGAACGGGCCGCAGGCTGTCGCAACTGACGTTGGGAATGGGGCTGTTGGGACACGCGTTCCGATCCGGCTGGAGCAGCGCATGGGCGGTGTGATTGCCCACGTATGCCACTTCCAAAGCCATCTGGCCCGGCAGTTCGCGCTGAACAGCGACATTCCACTTGTGAACGAGAGTGTTCCGGAAGTCCGTCGCCAGACTCCGGAAACTGATAGGCGCCGGCAGAGAGAAGACGTTCGACGGGTAGCCCGCCGCAATGCCGCCCGTGAAGTACGGATTCGCGCTCCAGACGCTCGCGCTGGGATCGCGGAGCAACTGGGGCGACTCGTTGAACGGTACGGACTCACCGCGGTTCGGATTGCCACCTTGCTGCTCCTCACCGCCGTAGAAGATGCCGTAGCCCAAGCGGAACACGGTCTTCTCTTTCCAGTTGTAAGCGATGCCAAGACGCGGGCCGAAGTTCGTCTTGTCCCACGGGATCAGGTATTGGGAAACCTGGCCACGCTGCACCGTGACGTTCGGGAATGCGGTGGCGAAGTTGGGCGGCAACGGCGCGTCCTGGTTCGGTCCTTTCGGAATGACCAGGGTCAGAGTGTCGAAATCGAAATTCGACTGGCGGCCGAAGCCCTCGCCGATGGGCGAGAACAGCTCATACCGTAACCCGAGGCTCAGGGTAAGGTGGGGAGTGATCTTCCAGTCGTCCTGACCGTAGAACGCATAGCCCCACTTCTGGGACGAGATGAAGTTGTTGGTCGATATCTGGCCCCAGTTGATGGCCCCAAGAAGGAAAGAGGCCATCTGGTCGCCCGTGGCGGTGGAGGATATGTCGGTCCCCTTCGACGTCTCGTTCTGCGTGAAGTACATCTCGCCGTGCGGGTAAGGCACCTGGAAGAAGGGGAAGCGAATCTGGCGGATTTCCGCGCCGAACTTCAGGGCGTGGCTCCCCTTGGTGACCGCGACGTTTTGGATGAAGTCCCAAACGTTGCTGTACTCCTTGGAGGGCAGCCAGTCATTGGCGCCGATCTGGCTATAGGTCTGACCAGGATACTGCGTCTGGTACGAGGTGCCGAAGGTGATCTGCGGCAGCCCGCCGTTCAACGCCGTCATCGGATTGTAACCGCCGATTCCGAAGGCCTTGAACTCGTCCGTATTGGAATTCGCAGTCTGAATGCGGGAAGTCACCAGGCGCGTGAAGGCGAGGCGGGTCTCGGAAATCAGGCTGGGACTCCAAACACGGGTCCAGCTGGCCATCGCGTTCCGATTCAGGTCCTGTTCCGGAACGCCGGCGAAGGTGGCGCCATCGAGCGCGCCCGGGAACGGCGCGGTATTGGTCTTATTGGTGGTGGACCAGCTCAAGGTGCCGAACAGACTGTCCTTGTCCGAGAGCCGGTGGTCGATTCGGAGGTCTCCCTGATCGGTGACCCAGCTGCCGGGAGTGGACACGAAGTAGTCGTTGCGCGGATAGCCGGAGCTGAAGTCCAGTGGCTGATTGGTGGCAGGATACAGGGCTGCGATCTTCTTGGCCACCGGATCCATCTGGGTGAGAGGGATTCGGTTGCCCGAGAACGGGGAGCGGGTGGCCGTTTTTCCATCGGCGGAGATGACCGTGGTGCTGGGGTCGTAAATGGTCTGCGGGAACGCGGAGAAATCTCCACCGATCATGGCCGCCGTGGGGATCGTGTAGTCGCCCGCATTGCCGAGGTTCTGAATCACGCCGCCGGCCGCAGTGATGCGGGTGCCCTGGTAGTCGCCGAAGATGAAGGTCCGGTTCTTGATGATCGGGCCGCCGACAGCGGCGCCAAACTGGTTCTGTTCGAATTGGCCGCGCGGAGTGCCCGACCGGTTGTACTCCCAGCGGTTTGCGTCGAGTTGCTTGTTCTGCAGGATCTCGAAGATCGTGCCGTGGAGGTCGTTGGTGCCGGACTTGATAGTGACGTTTACGACGCCGCCGGCGCCGCGGCCGTACTCGGCGTTGTATCCGTTGGTCAGCACGCGCATCTCGCCGATGGCCTCTACCGACGGGCCGATGACGTAGGCGGTCTGATTCAGGAAGTCGATGACGTTTACGTTGTTGTCGACGCCGTTCAGAAGGAAGTTATTCTGGCCGTTCGAGCGGACGCCGTTGGCGGAGAAGCCGCCGCCGACCGCGTCGCGCGCGCCATTTTCGGCCGTCAGGATGCCGGGAGACAGGCGGGCCAGGAAGCTGAAGGTCCGCTGGCCGCCGAGCGGGAGGTCGGCCATGCTCTTGCTGTTCAGATCGGCGCCGAGCGTGGTGTTCTCGGTTTGCAGCAGCGGCGCCTGGGAAGTGACTTCGACCGATTGGGAAATCTCACCTACGGGAAGCGTGAGATTGACGCCAATTCGGTCGCCAGCCGTGACGATGATGTTCTGTTGCTCGACGCGGCGGAACCCCTGCGCCTCCGCGGCGATGCTGTACGTTCCAGCCTTTAAGGCCGGCCTGGCATACGCGCCATCAGCGGCGGTGGTTACGGTGTAGACGAGCCCCGTAGCGACTTCCGTGATGGTGATCTTAACGTTCGGCACGACAGCGCCCTGCTGGTCGGTGACCGTGCCGGTGATGGTGCCCAAATCGCGTTGGGCAAAAGCGACGGTTGCGAAGACTAATACGAGAACCGCGGGCAGCAACCACGGCCGCAGGCGGCTCCAAACCTTTCCTAACATTCCCACGTGCATTGTGACCCCTTCCTCACTTTCGAGAGATTCGTGGCCCGTACTCGCTTACGCTAGGAGGCAGCGGAAAACGTTTCCACATTGGGCTGGGGTTAGTGTAAATCGATTAAGGAGGCGAGTCAAGGGCCAACTTTGAGGGGTGTTTTGCCGCCGGCTCCTCTTGTCACGAATATGCGACGTAAGCCATTTAAAAACATGCGCTTAGGGACGCAGTGGCCGCCTTGTCCGCTCCCGTCCGACCTGCGTTTTTTCTTCGCCCTGCGCTGCCATGGCGGAAGGCGGTGGGGCTCTGGATCCAAATGTAAGCGATTTACAGATCCTAAACAGGGCCGGGCGCAAAGGAGCCTTATCTCTATAAAGCTCAATCTGTTGCAGCGCGGCAGGGGCTGGCGGTCGAGGCCCGGATCACCAGCGAGGTGCCCACACGGAACTCCGCGCCCATACCGGGAGTCTGGATCAATTGCAGGAGCGCGTCGCAGGCCGCCGAGGCTACCTCCGTGCGGAGCAACCTCACCGTCGTCAGCGGCGGCTCGGTGAACTCCGCCATCTGTATATCGTCGAATCCAACCACCGAGATATCCTCGGGCACCCGCAGCCCGGACTGACGGATGGCACGCAGCGCACCGATGGCGGTCAGATCGTTGGAGGCAACCACGGCCGTCGGGCGGGGCCTGCGCTCCAGCAAGTGGAGCATTGCCAACAGGCCGCCATCCACCTTGTGGTTGCCCTCTTCCAGCATGGCCTCGGGTTCGGAGTCTCCCGCATGCGTTCGTAGCTGCGCCAGGAATGCATCGCGCCGTTCCTGCACCGACTCCAGGCGCAAGGGACCGGAGATGAAGCCGATACGGCTATGGCCCAGGGACTGCAGATGCTCCACCGCCTGCGCGATTCCGTGGGCGTAGTCGACCTTGACGTTGCTCACGTCCCGGCCGATCTTTCCCACATCGAGGAACACCAGAGGAACCCTGCGCCGCGAGAAGCCTTCCGCCAGAGAAGGGTCGACTTCCGAAGTGATGATCGCCACTCCGTCGATCTTGCGCTCGATCATCCTTCGCACCGAGAGCGCGGTCCGCGCGGGATCGTAGTTAGTCGAAGCGACGAACACGTCGTAACCGTTTTGAAGCGCGACTTCCTCGAAGCCTTTGATGAGTTCCGGAAAGAACGGATTGGTGATATCCGACACGACCAGGCCCAGCATGCGGCTGTGTCCCGACACCAGCGACTGGGCGTTGATATTGGGCCGATAGCCTAGTTCTTCGATGGCTTTGCGCACCCGCGCCGCGGTTTCGGGATTCAGCCGCGGGCTGTTGTGCAGCGTACGTGAAACCGTCGCGATCCCAACGCCCGCCCGCTTCGCGACGTCCTTGATGGTCATCTTCCGTTCCCTGGTGCCCAGTCTACATCAGACCAGCCACGAAATTGCGAGTTTTGATGTGTCCCTGGTGTGGAGTCCGGGGAAGGCCCACTGGTCCGCTTGCTTACGCGCGCGGTTCGGTGGTGGTTGCCGAACTTCAGTTCCCCGGCCCGCGGAGCGGGGCTGAAGCCCCGCGCGGGCTTGAGCCCGCCCTCCGTTTGTACACGGGAGGAAAAGGCTGTATGCTGTGGACTGCCGCCAGCGAAGCGGCCGCGATGTTATGACCCGGAGAACGCTGTTCAGGATTCTGGCCGCGGCGGTATCCCAGCGGCTGGGGGCGGTTGCTCCCACGGCCCGCAAGCCGGCGAAAAGGATCGTGCTGATCACGCTGGGCGGGATCCGCCGCCAGGAGAGCTGGTCGGAAGCGGGGCTGCGCTACATCCCGCACCTCTACAACCACCTGCTGCCACAGTCGCTGTTCTTTCCCTACACCGTCAATGAGGGCGTCACCTCGCACTTCAACACCATCGCCAGCGTGCTGACCGGAGTGTGGCAACACGTGGACGATTGGGGCGGCGACAAGCCGGGGAGCCCGACGCTGTTTCACCAGTTCCTGTCGCAGACCGGCGCGGGGCCGGAGCAGACATGGGTGGTCACCAGCAACAAGCAGCTCACCGCCAACATCAGTCCAGGGGTGAACGTCATCCTATCGAAGCAGCTCATGGTGGAAGCGGTGGAGCGCATCATCACCGGGCAAAGCGCGCGCGGCCGCCTGGAGCGCGAGCAGATCCTGCAGGAGATGACCGCGGTTCTGGAAACCGACTCCGAGCGGATCGGATGGGGCGTCCCCTCTGAATCCGTTTTCCGCGATCCGGAGGTGAAGCAGACGTTCCTGGCGGCGCTGGCCAGGTTCATCCGCGGCAATGAAGCGCCGGCGACGGGCGACGAGCTCACGTTCCTGATCGCGCGCGAAGTGCTGCAGCGGCTGGCGCCGGCCATGCTGATGGTCAACTTCTCCGACATGGAGGTGGCGCATTCCGGGAGTTACTCGCTTCACGTGGGCGGCGTCACACGCGCCGATATGGCGTGCTATCGGATGTGGGAATTCATACGGTCCTCGGAAGCGCTGCGCGACAACACGACGCTGGTGATCATGAACGAGTTCGGGCGCGATCCCGATGGCTCGAGCACCAACGGATTCTTCAACCATCGCACCGACACCGAGTCCTGCCGCCTGGCCTGGACCATGGTGCTGGGGCCGGCCTCGGGAAGACCGGCCGTAGTGGAGAGGCCCATGCGACAGATCGACCTGACGCCCTCGATCGCGGCCTGGATGGGGTTCGACTGTGGGAAGACGCCGGGGTCCCGGCTGCCCGAGTTCCATGCTTGACGAACTGCGCATACCCGCCGATCTGATCCGCCGCCTGCCGGCCACCTTCGGTCCGGCTCTGAACGATCAGCTCAGGCAATCGGAGCTTCTGTTTCCCGCCGAGCGAAGGCAGCTCGAGGCCCAGCTGAAGTGGCTCGCTCAACTGCCACGGGCGGAGTTCGACAAGCTCTTCGCCCCGCTGCTCGAGGTGGAGGGCCGCATGGACCTGCCACGCTGGGAGCCGGGCGCCGCGGGAATGAGCGTGCGCGAAGTGGGCATTCTGGCACGCTCCCCGCTCTATCCGCAATGGCGCACGGAGGTGGAGCGGGTCTTCGCCAGGATTGACGCAGCGGCGGAGCAGACCGGGGACTTCCAGAACCTGCCGCGCCTGTTGGTGTGCGTTCTGCCGGCCGGGCTCTCGATCAAAGACCAGCCGCTATGGCCCGAGCTGAGCGCGCAGGGGACGTGGCTTTCGCTCGATCGGCCTTTCGGCGAGATGCTGCCGCAATTCGCCGCGGCGCTCGCGAAGCGCACCTGCCCGCCCGGGCTCGAGGAAGACGAGCGCACGTGGGTGATCGAATGCGACACCCGCTTGTCCGGTCTGGCCGGCGCCGCGGTTCTGTCCTGGGACGATCTGGCTGCGATGCGGCGCGAATTCCTGCGCCGGCTGAACGCGGTACACCGCGATCTGCGGTCCGTTGACCAGATCACCGAAGAGCTCAAGCGCATCGACATCGGGCGGCTGGTGGGTCCGGGGATCGCCGCCAACCCGCGGCTGCGGGAATTCCTGCGCTCTCTTCTGCTGAGCGGAAACGGTTCGCTGGTGTTCTGCAATTCGTTCGTGGAGTGGGGCGCATCGGAGGCGCTTCGGCGCGCGCAGCCGCAGGTTCTGATCGCGTCCTTCGGGATTCGCCAGAAGCTCAAGCCGTTCAGCAGCGTGGTTCTGTTCGAGGATCAGAACCGCTCGAACCCGGCGCGCGACGAGGGAGACCCGGCGGGTTCGCTGGTGGACGCGATGGAGCTTTCGAAGTACGTCCATCTGGCCGTGCAGCGCGTGGTGCGCCGTCCGGAGCGCACGCTCACGCTGATGACGTCGTGCGATGGGAACCGTGTGCTGGTGCTGGGCCCGAGTAAGCCCGCACCGGGGGCGAACCTCACCGAGCTGGCGCTGCGGTGGCTCGCGTAGGGCGAACGCATAAAACATTATGGGCCACGGATGAACACGGATAGGAAGCGATGGAGCACTCGGCGTTCATCGGCGACGTGCTCAGGTGGTTCGCATCCGGAGCGCACGCGGGCCAAGCCCGCGCCGGCCGCGAACTCACATTGCGCTGGCTCGCGTAGGGCGGGCGAACGTACAAAACATTAGCCGCCGATGAACGCCGATAAACGCCGATGGGAAACGAATGAGTTGTCCTTATCCGTGTTCATCCGCGTTCATCCGTGGCCCCAATTGTGTTCCTGTGTTCCTAAACCATCTCGGGCGGAGCCGGTTTCACCTGGATTGAAATCGAGCGGGTGCCGAGGACACCGTGCTTGGCCGTCAGACGGATGACACCGGCGGCCTCTTTCGCCTTCACCCAGACGGCGCCCGCGCCTCCGGACAGCGCTAGCGGATTCTCGCCGATCAGCTCGCCCGGCCCGGTCAGCGACAACGAAATCGCGGCCGAAGCGAAGGGCCGCATATTGCCGTATTCGTCGACCACCATCAGCACCACGCGGGTCGCGTCACGTCCGTCGCCGATGAGTTCCGTGTCGTCCGGAAGCACCTTCAGGTCGACGTCCTTTGCGTTGCCGGAGAGCATCTGGGTCTTGACCAGCTTGCCGCCGATGTAGCCCTCGATCTTCACGTCCGTCCAGGGGCTGCGCTCGATCAGGTCCACCTGGAACGGCGGGTACTTGAGATGCGGGAATGTCTCGCGGTCGGGGTCGGCTTCGATCTGCAGCTTCCCGCCGTAGTAGATCTTCAGGTGGTCGCAGTTGGAGAGAATCGGCACCTTGCCGACGCCGCCGGCCTCCGATTTGTCGCCCTGCGAATAGAAGAAGCCCGCCTCGAGCACCACCTGCTGTTCGGGCTCGCACTGCGAGGCGTAGAAGTACGCCGCGGGCTTCGGAATCCGGAAGATGTCGGAGACCCCGTGGTAGCAGATGTGGTCTCCGGAGCCGAAATCCTTGTGCGTGTTGTAGTCGAAGGCGCACCATCCCGTGCCGCCGGCGTAGCGGTCGTCGGAGGCGAGCTGGTTGTGAACCCGCGCGTGCCGGATCACGTGCTCGGCAACGCGCGAGACGTTGTCGAACCGCTTGGTGGAGAACATGTGGCCGTTGAACTCGGTGTTCATGTAGAGGGGGTGATTCGGCTCCTTCAGGGGGAAACCGAAGTCGTTCATGGTGAAGACGTCCTCGAGCAGCTCCGAGTTGCGGAGGTAGCGGATGCCACCGGTCTGGCGCGCGTCGTCGAGCGAATGCGCGAGGGCGTTGGTGCGAACGTAGAAATCGTGATTGTCCTGGGACTCGTTGATGCGCACGCCCCACAGGACGATGGAGGGGTGGTTCCAATCACGCCGGATCATCTCCCCGACGTTGCGGACCGCCAGGTCCTGCCAGGCCTTGTCGCCGATATGCTGCCAGCCCGGGATCTCCTCGAGGACCAGGAGACCCAGTTCGTCGCAAGCGTCGAGGAACGCCGGCGACTGGGGATAGTGCGATGTCCGCACGATGTTGCAGCGCAGATCGCGCCGCAGGATCCAGGCGTCGCGCCGCTGCACGCGCGCAGGCATGGCGCCGCCCACGTGGGGAAACGTCTGATGGCGGTTCAGGCCGCGAAGCTTCACGTGCTCGCCGTTCAGCATGAAGCCGGCCGGCGTGTAGCGGGCCTCGCGGAAGCCGATGCGGGTGTGGTACTCGTCCTTCGAACCGTCCGCGTTCGTGAGGTGAACAACCACCCTGTACAGCTTCGGATTGGTCAAACTCCAGAGCTCGATTTCAGGAAGCGAGTCGATGCTTAGATCGGTGTACTCGGCCTGGCCCTCGACCTTGGTGGTGGCGGATTTCAGTACCTTCTTGCCGTCGAGCAACTCCGCGGTGAGCGTTGCCCCGCTCGCCGCAGCCTGCAAATAGCAGCGCACGGCGACCGCGCGGTCCGCGGCCAGGGGCCGCACCGGTTTGGCGTACACGTTGTCGATATACGCCGCCGGGACGACGCGCAGCTGGACGTCGCGGTAGATGCCACCGAAGGTCAGGTAGTCGATCCGGAATCCGAAGGGCGGAATGTCGGCGCGCTCCTTGGAATCCAGTTCCACGGCGATAACGTTGTCGCCATCGAATTTCAGATGCGGGGTCAGGTCGAAGCTGAAGGGCGTGTAGCCGCCCTTGTACTCTTCGAATTTGTGCCCGTTGACCGTGACGGTGGAGGCGGTCATGGCGCCGCCGAAATCCAGGAAGACGCGCTTGCCCTTCCAGCCGGGCATGGCCCGAAAGTGACGGCGGTAGGCGGAGACGAACTGAAACTCCGCTTCGTCGAAACTGTTCCAGGGCAGGCGGACGTTGGCGTGAGGCAGGGTGATCTTCTGCCACGCGGAATCGTCGAAAGCGGGGTCCGAGACGCCCGGGTGCGCCTTGCCGCCGAACAGCCAGTTGCGGTTCAGCTCGTATACGCGGCGGTTGGGATCGGGTGGGGGACCTGCGTGCCTGGTCTGAGCCGCCAGCACTCCGGCCGCGGTGGACCCAAGGAGGAACATACGGCGATCGAGTTGTTTCATTGATGGCTAAGCTACCACAATTCAGCTCGCGTGGAAAGCGTTTCCACGGGAGGCAGGCGGAACCGGGCGCCCCAGTGCCACCCGGCTAGCGCGGCGCACTTCAAGCCGTGGCGAAGCAGGATCTAGACTTGCGGTATGGCAGCGGAAGGTTGGCTCGCTGGTGCGAGGGCCGCCTCGATGGCCGCGAAAAGGGTCTGCGCCTTGATTGGCTTGGTGACGTAGCCGTCCATGCCGGCCTTGAGGCAGCGCTCGTGGTCGCCCTTCATCGCGTGCGCGGTCAGGGCGATGACGGGAAGGTGCCGGCCGGTTTCGCTTTCCCTGGCGCGGAGCGCCGCGGTTGCCTCGAAGCCGTCCATCACCGGCATCTGGACGTCCATCAGCACAAGGTCAAACGGTTCCCGGTCGAGCGCGTCGAGCGCCTGGCGACCGTCCGCGGCGACGGCCACCCAATGCCCGCGCTTCTCCAGAAGCCTCCGGGCCAGGTGCTGATTGACCGCGTTGTCTTCCGCCAGCAGGATCCGGAGCCGCGAGTGGGCCTGTTCCGCCAGCGATGAGGAGGCCGTCTGCCGGGGCGCGGCAGGCGCGAGGCGTTCGGACGGCTCCCGGAGCGCGTCGAGCAAGGCGCCTCTCAGTTCGACCTCGCGAACCGGCTTGCTGAGGGACGAAGCCCCGGGTGCGGAGACCTCGGTGGCCCGTCCGTACGGCGTCAGCAGCACGACCGCGCAGTTCTTCCAAGCCGGCCACAGGCTGGCGATCTCCGGCAGGCGGGTGTCGGCGAGCACAATCCGGAACGGCTCGCCGGCCCGCTCGGCTTCCGCGCAAGCCTGGGCCGCGCTCGAGCCGTCGGCAGCCAGGCTCACCATCATGCCCCAACGCGACAGAATGTCCGCCAGAACGCGGCGACTGGCGACGCTCGCATCAGCGACCAGAACTGGGATCCCCCGGAGGGGACCGGTCTCTTCATCGGAGGCGCCACCTCTGGTGGGCGCGGCCGCGACCTCAGCCGTGAAATGGACGTCGCAACCCCGGCCCGGTTCGCTCTCCACCCAGATTCTTCCGCCCATCATCTGAACCAGCCGCGCGGAGATGGTGAGGCCCAGGCCCGTCCCCCCGTATCGCCGCGTGGTCGAAGCGTCTCCCTGTGAGAAAGCTTCGAAGATGAACTTTTGCTTCTCGAGCGGGATGCCGATTCCCGTATCGCTCACCGTGAAGTGCAGCCGTATCCCTTCGCCGTCCCCGTCGTCGATTTCAACCCGCAGGCACACTTCTCCCGTCTCGGTGAACTTCAGGGCGTTGCCGACCAGGTTGGTAACAACCTGGCGGAGACGCGCTGCGTCGGCGTGCACCCAGCGCGGCACGCCGGAACGGGTTTCCGCGATCAGGTCGAGGCCCTTTCCCGAAGCCCGCGGAGCGAATGCCCTGACGCTCTCCTCCAGGAAGTCCCGCAAGTCGAAATCGACGCAATCCAACTCGAGTTTGCCGGCTTCGATTTTGGAGAAGTCGAGAATATCGTTGATGACCGTGAGCAGCGCGTCCGCCGAGCGGCGGGCCATCAGCAGGCATTCCTCCTGTTCGGGGGAGGGATGGGCGTCGAGCGCCATGTCAATCATGCCCGCCACCCCGTTCATCGGGGTGCGGATTTCGTGGCTCATGTTGGCCAGGAACTCGCTCTTGGCGCGGTTGGCCGCCTCGGCTGCCTCTTTCAGGGCGGCGGTCTGGTCCAGTTGGCCCCGGATGACTTCGGTCTGCTGCTTGACGCGATGCCGCAGCACCACCACCCAGCCCAGGACGCCGAAGGTGATCAGAAGCACCAGCGCCAGCACCTTCGCCGCATGGGCCGCGCTCCACCAGGAAGGACGCTCGATCACCGCCACATCCGCGGGCGAGCGCAGCAGGATGCGAAATGCGCGGGGCACCGTGGCGCCCTCTCGCTGGGCAGCCTCTTCCGCGTCCACCTCCACGGAACAGATTCCGGTCAGCCCCAGCTTGCTGCCTTCCTTCCAGGCGTTCACCTGGCCGCCCTTGCCCTCGTCCGGCAGGGCCGCCGTGAAGACGAAGTTGCCCGACGACAGCACCAGGGTCGGGTTTTTCGCCGCCAGGTCGCGGCCAATCAACTCACCCTGAATGCGAACCAGCTGGGAATCGTGCTCGCCTCGAAATGCCTGTTCGCTCGTTACCGGAACGGGCGCGACCTGCTGGCCGCTGCTCGCCGCCCGGAAGGCCGCGTCCGTCAGAGTGGGCTTGTACCGCCCGATGGCGGCGAAGCCCGTGACATCCACCAGGTCCCCCAGTTTCAGAGGAGTAGTTTGGGTGGTCGCCACACAGAGCCCCTGGCTGGCATCCGCAATACAGAGAGACCGGCCGGGCCATTGCAAGGCGACCCGCCCGCGAACATGTACCCGTCGTGGAAACGAGATATTCGGACTGAACGTCAGCAGATCGTTGATGGGGCGCACCGGCAGCGCGAAGGGATCGGGGGGGGCGGGCTCCTCGATGGTCACTTCCCGCAGCGTCGGAAAGAAGACGCGGGCGCCGGTAATCTGGCGGTTGTTGTTGAAGATGGGCGCGACAGTGGCGCGCATGCGGATCCGCGCGTCGACCAGACGCTCGTAATCCGCCCCTGGTTCCGCCACGGTCGTGGCGCGAATCACGCCATCGCCCAGCGCCAAGTCCACGATCACGTTCCCACCGGAGCGGACCACCGCGTGCACGACGCCCTCGACCTCCACATATTGCCCGTCGTCGGCGCCGGTCCGCATGTGCGCGAGGCTGACTCGCGGTGCTTCGGCGGGCACATGGGACTGGCCGATCACGCGGATGCGGGGCTGCTCGACCAGGGGCGCGAAGTCCCCCGGCCCGCTCACGCCCTCGACTTCAATGAGCGTGCCGGCGGATAACGAAGGAGCTTGCCCGGCCGGCACGGAGACGAAGATGCCACCGCTCGAGTCGTGGACGAACAGGGCCCAGTGCCGGGCGTCGATGTAGGGGTCGAAGTAGGTGACGACGGCGCGCAGGTGGACCGGGTAACGCCGCCGGGCTTCTTCGAACGTTAGACTGTGGGCCTCCCGCGCGGTGGTGATCGTGCGCAGGCCCGGCGTCTGGCCCGCGGCCGCAACTCCGCCGAGCAGCAGGGCAAGCGCGGTCCTCTTCAGGGCTCGTGGGTCCATGTCACACTCGGGCGGTCCCTCCGCACCCGGACGGATAACAAACCGGTCCCGTCTCACTTATCGGCCCGCGGGGGAGTTCCTGCAGCTGATCGAATTGCGGAGAAACGCGTCCGGAGTGTCGAGAGCGGCCTACAGTCTCTCCCGCCGGGCGCCGATAGCCTTCACGTAGGCCGCATCGACAGACGAGCGAAAGGCCCCGGATGGGGCCCACGGGGAATAAGTCCATGCAAGATCAGGAAGTGATTCGTGAATTCCTGGTCGAGAGTCATGAAAACCTCTCGCGTCTGGATCAGGAACTCGTCGAACTCGAGAAGCACCCGAAGGACGCGGCGCTGCTGGCAAGCATCTTCCGCACGATTCACACCATCAAGGGCACGTGCGGTTTCCTGGCGTTTTCGACGCTGGAGAGGATCACGCATCAGGCCGAGAGCCTGCTGAGCCAGTTGCGCGATGGCGAGCGGGAGCTCACTCCGGCCCTGGTGTCTCTGATTCTGGAAACCGTCGACGCCACTCGAAAGGTGCTGGCCTCCATCGAAGCGAGCGGAGAGGAAGGGCCGGACCATTTTGAGGAGCTGACCGAGCGCCTGCGCGTGGCGGCGCGATCGAAGGCTGCGCCCGTTCCAGTTCCCATTCCCGAAACGCTGCCTGCTCCAACGCCCGCCGCGCCGGACGACGGCGGCGAACCCGGCGAGGGCAAGAAGGGCGACGAGGACGCCACCAAGTCGTCCGCCGTGGCGGATGCGAACATCCGGGTCGGGGTCGGGCTTGCTGGACAAGCTGATGGACCTGGTGGGGGAACTGGTGCTGACCCGCAATCAGATCCTGCAGTTCAACACCGAGCGCGAGGATGCCGCCCTCAACGCGACCTCGCAGCGGCTGAACCTGATCACCACCGAGTTGCAGGAAGGCGTCATGAAGACGCGCATGCAACCCATCGGCATGGTCTGGAACAAGCTGCCGCGCGTGGTGCGCGACATGGCGGTGGCGCTCGGCAAGCAGATCCGGCTGGAGATGGACGGAGCCGAGACGGAGCTCGACCGGACCATCATCGAGGCCATCAAGGACCCGCTGGTGCACCTGGTCCGCAACTCCTGCGACCACGGCATCGAGCCGCCGGAGGTCCGCGTGCGGGCGGGCAAGCCGCCGCAGGGCAGACTGTCCCTTCGCGCCTATCACGAAGGCGGACAGGTCAACATCGAAATCAGCGACGACGGCGCCGGAATCGACGTCGCGCGGGTCAAGCAGAAGGCCGTCGAGAAGGGGCTGCTGCGGCCCGAACAGGCGGAGAAGCTGAGCGATCGCGAGGCGCTGAACCTGATCTTCCAGCCCGGGTTCTCGACGGCGGAAACCGTTACCAACGTTTCCGGGCGCGGCGTCGGCATGGACGTGGTGAAGTCCCACATCGAGAAGATCGGCGGCGTGGTCGATGTGTTCAGCCGCCCCGGCGAAGGCGCCACGGTCAAGCTCAAGATCCCGCTCACGCTGGCCATCATTCCCGGCCTGGTGATCACGAGCGGCGGGGAGCGGTTCGTCATTCCCCAGGTCAGTCTGCTCGAGCTGATCCGGCTGGAGGGGGATCGCGTCGGAAAAGCACATCGAGCATGTGCACGGAACACCGGTCTATCGCCGGCGCGGGAGCCTGCTGCCCATCGCCTACCTGAACCAGGTGCTGGGGCTGAAGTCCGCCGAGCGGGCCGAGGCGGTCAGCATGGTGGTCCTGCAGGCGGAAGACCGGCAGTTCGGGCTGGTGGTGGACGGCATCAACGACACCCAGGAAATCGTGGTCAAGCCGCTGGGCAAACAGTTGAAGGGGCTGACCGTGTACGCCGGCGCGACCATCATGGGCGACGGCCGCGTGGCCCTGATCCTGGATGTGCTCGGGATCGGCCAGCGTTCCGGGGTGCTGGCGGAATCCCGTGAGCAGGCGCGCGCGGCGGCGGAGCAGAAGACGCAAGCGGGCATCGAGCAGCAGCGGCTGCTCCTGTTCCGGGCCGGTTCCTTCGAACGCCTGGCCGTTCCCCTGTCCCTGGTCGCCCGGCTGGAGGAATTCCCGCAGTCGGCGATCGAGCACGCGGGCGGATGCCAGGTGGTGCAATATCGGAACCGCATCCTCCCGCTCGTGTCGCTGCGGGCCGTGCTCGAGTCGGGCGCGCCCGGCGAGGAGCGAGGCGCCCGATCCGGTGCAGGTGGTCGTCTTCAACGACGGCGACCGCAGTGTGGGCGTGGTGGTCGACCAGATCCTGGATGTCGCCGAAGAAGCGGTCACGGTGCGTCAGAAATCCGGCCGCAAGGGCCTTCTCGGCTCGGCGGTGGTGGGCAAGCGGGTCACCGATTTTCTCGATCTGAACGATGTCATTCAGGCGGCCGCGGAGAACTGGTTTCAGGGCGCGGGCGTGCTCGCGAGCGGCAAGACGAGTTCTGATCGCCGAGGCCTCCGCGTTCTCGCGCGGCCTGATCCGGAGCGGCCTGGACATGGCAGGCTACCAGGTCCTCGAGGCCGCCAACCTGGACGAAGCCATTCGCGGCCTGGAGCAGCAGCCGGTGGACGTGGTCGTGGCCGCGCTCGATCTTCCTCCCGACGGCAGTTCGGCCCTGCTGGCCGCGATGCGCGGACGGCCGGAGTGGGAGGCGATCCCGGTCCTGGCGCTGGCGGACTCGGCCGATCAGGTTCGGTCGCGAGCCGGCGAGTCAGCATGGCTTCCAGGATTGCCAGGTGAAGTTCGACCGGGAGGCCATGCTCGAATCGGTGGCGCGGCTGGCCTCGGCACTGAGCTTCGGCCGAGACCGCGCCCGTCTGTGTCGGCAGAGGAGAGATAACCATGGCGACCGGCACCGCACCCCTGAAACCCGATGTGGCCGCAGACCAGCGGACAGTTCTCCACGTTCTTCGTGGCCGACCTGTTCTTCGGAGTGGACGTTCTCCGCGTGCAGGAAGTGTTGCGCTTCCAGCAGATGACGCGGGTACCTCAGGCTCCGGAGGTCATCGAGGGGCTGATCAACCTGCGCGGGCAGATCGTCACCGCCATCGACATGCGGCGCCGGCTGCGGTTTGCCGCCGCGCGCCGGAGACCAGACGCCGATGAACATGGTGGTGCGCACCGAGGACGGCGCCGTCAGTCTGCTGGTGGACGAGATCGGCGACGTACTGGACGTGGATGCGGCCACCTACGAGCGGCCGCCGGAGAACCTGGATCCCGCGGCGCGGAACTCATCCGCGGCGTCTACAAGCTGAAAGACCGGCTGCTGCTGATCCTCGACGCGGAGCGAACCGTGGATCTTGGTGTGGGGCGGGTGGCCTAAGGGAGGGTTTGAGCTTGGCCTTCAGTTTCTTTTTCCGGGACCAGCAGGTGCTGGAGCGGGTCGTGGAACACAGCCTCCCGAGACTGGCGGGACGCAGCCACCCCCGCATCTGGGACGCCGGCGCGGCCATGGGACAGGAGCCCTACACGCTGGCCATCCTGTTCGCCGAGCGGATGGGCCACTTCGCCTTCGACAACCTCCACATCGACGCTACCGACGTGGAGAGCACGGGCCACTTCGCCCGCGTGATCGAGGCGGCCGAGTACCCTGAGGACGAGCTGACGCGACTGCCCGAGGGCATCCGCGACAGATACTTCGAGCCGAACGGCAAGGCCGGCACATTCCGGGCGATCGACAAAATCCGGCGGCGAGTCGCCTTTCAGCGGCACGATCTCCTCTCCTTCCGAGAGGTCGGCCAGGGGTACCTGCTGGTGGTGTGCAAGAACGTTCTGCTCCACTTCCAGCCTGCCGAAAGGATCGAGGTATTCCGGATGTTTCACCGCGCGCTGGGCCCGGATGGCCTGCTCGCCATCGAGCAGACTCAGGAACTGCCGCCGGAGCTCGCCCCGCAGTTTGAGCGGGTGGCTCCCGACGGGCAGTTGTTCCGCAAGCTGGAGGGCGCAGCGTGCGGATCCTGACGCTTGAAAACAGCGGACGGGTATACACCTCCCAGGTCTATCTGGTGCTGGGCGGCGCGAGCCGCCTGGAGGACGTCAACACGCTGGTCGACACCGGCCAGGATCCGGCCACACTGGCGAGCATCGGGCGCGCGCCTACCGGCGTCGGCAAATGGCCCGTGGAACAGGTCGTGCTGACGCACGGCCATTCCGATCATTGCGCGCTGCTGCCGCAGGTTCGCGAGGCGTACCACCCCCGGGTGTGCGCTTTCTCGCCGAACATCTTCGGTGTCGATCGCCTGCTGCGCGATGGCGACTGGATTCGAATGGGTGACGAGGATTTCGAGGTCATCTACACACCGGGCCACAGCAGCGACTCGATCTGTCTCTACAACGCCCGCGAGGGCATACTCTTCGCGGGCGACTCCCCCGTGCTGATCACGTCGCCGGGCGGAACCTACGAAGCCGGTTTTCTGGCGGCGATCGAGAAGCTGTGCGCCCGGGATATCCGGCGGGTTTACTTCGGTCACGGCGCTCCGCTGGGTGAGCGCTGCAATGAGCGATTGCGTGGATCAAGGGAGATGGCCGCGGCGGGCCTGTCGGCCGTCGAAAGACCACTACGAGTTAACAACCAGGCGCCGGTGACGGCGTAACAGCGCACATACGAATCGAAAGGAGCAATCACAATGGCAAGACGACCAAATGACGGCGGGCGAGTTCGTTCCGACCGCAACCCGTCCACCGGCGCCGCCGTTCTGGACCGTCCAGCAAGGAAAGCGCCGGGTGCGGGAACCAAGAATCTACTGCAGGAAGAGATCCTCCGGTTGGTGGAAGCCTCGCGCGCGGGCCGCCTCGGCGAGCGCGGGAGGGTAGAGCAGTTCGCAGGCGACGACCGCAGCGTGGTCGAGGGCGTGAACACGATGCTCGATGCCATCCTGCTGCCGATCGGGGAGGGCAACCGTGTCCTGGCGCAAATCAGTGCCGGCAAGATCGACGAACTAATCACGCACACCTACAGTGGCGACCACGAGAAGATGAAGCAGGCCGTGAACAACGTGGCCGTGGTGCTGCAAGGGTTGCAGAGGGAACTGGGGCGGCTTACCGAGGCCTCGAAAGAAGGGCGCCTGGCGGAACGCGGCAAACCCGACCAGTTCCAGGGCACCTACGCGGGCATCGTGAAGGGCGTCAACGAGATGCTGGATGCCATTCTGCTGCCGATCGGCGAAGGCAATCGCGTTCTGGCCCAGATCTCGCAAGGCAGGATCGACGAGCTGATCGCTCAAACCTATAAGGGCGACCACGAGAAGATGAAGCAGGCCGTAAACAGCGTAGCTGGGGCTCTGCAGAACATGGCGGCGGACACCAACCTGCTGGTGCAGGCAGCGGTCGCGGGCAAACTCGCCACCCGCGCCGATGCCTCCAGGCACCAAGGCGACTACCGAAAGATCGTCGAGGGCGTCAACCAGACCCTCGATGCCGTGATCAGGCCCCTGAACGTCTCGGCAGAATACGTGGATCGCATCTCGAAGGGCGACATCCCGCCCAAGATCACCGACAGCTACAACGGCGACTTCAACGAGATCAAGAACAACCTCAACGCCTGCATCGACGCAGTCAACGCGCTGGTGACCGATGGCGGCCTGCTGGTGCAGGCAGCGGTCGCGGGCAAACTCGCCACTCGCGCCGATGCCTCCAGGCACCAAGGCGACTACCGAAAGATCGTCGAGGGCGTCAACCAGACCCTCGATGCCGTGATCAGGCCCCTGAACGTCTCGGCAGAATACGTGGACCGCATCTCGAAGGGCGACATCCCGCCGAAGATCACCGACAGCTACAACGGCGACTTCAACGAGATCAAGAACAACCTCAACGCCTGCATCGACGCAGTCAACGCGCTGGTGGCCGATGCCGGCCTGCTGGTGCAGGCAGCGGTCGCGGGCAAACTCGCCACCCGCGCCGATGCCTCCAGGCACCAGGGCGACTACCGAAAGATCGTCGAGGGCGTCAACCAGACCCTCGACGCCGTGATCGGGCCGCTGAACGTTTCGGCCGAGTACGTGGACCGCATCTCGAAGGGCGACATCCCGCCCAAGATCACCGACAGCTACAACGGCGACTTCAACGAGATCAAGAACAACCTCAACGCCTGCATCGACGCAGTCAACGCGCTGGTGGCCGATGCCGGCCTGCTGGTGCAGGCAGCGGTCGACGGGCAAGCTCGCCACCCGCGCCGATGCCTCCAAGCACCAGGCGACTTCCGAAAGATCGTCGAGGGCGTCAACCAGACCCTCGATGCCGTGATCAGGCCCCTGAACGTCTCGGCCGAATACGTGGATCGCATCTCGAAGGGCGACATCCCGCCGAAGATCACCGACAGCTACAACGGCGACTTCAACGAGATCAAGAACAACCTCAACGCCTGCATCGACGCAGTCAACGCGCTGGTGGCCGATGCCGGCCTGCTGGTGCAGGCAGCGGTCGCGGGCAAACTCGCCACCCGCGCCGACGCCACCAAGCATCAAGGCGACTACCGAAAGATCGTCGAAGGCGTCAACCAGACCCTCGATGCCGTGATCCGGCCCCTGAACGTCTCGGCAGAATACGTGGATCGCATCTCGAAGGGCGACATCCCGCCCAAGATCACCGACACCTACCAGGGCGATTTCAACGAAATCAAAAACAACCTCAACAACTGCATCGACAACATCCGGGCTCTGGTAACCGAGACGACGTTCCTGGTGGCGGCCTCCGGAGAAGGTAAGCTGGACACCCGCGCCGACGCCACCAAGCACCAGGGCGAGTATCGCAGGATCATCGAAGGCGTCAACGAGATGCTGGACGCAATTCTGATCCCCATCGGAGAAGGCAACCGGGTCCTCGGGCTGGTCCGCGGCGGCAACCTGCGGGAGAGGGTTGACATAGCTTGCAAGGGCGATCACGAGAAGATGAAGAACGCGATCAACGGCGTGCACGCCTGGCTGAGCGATCTGGTCGTGTACGTGACGAAAATCGCCAACGGCGATATGACGGCGTCGGTGGCCAAGGCTTCCGAGCAGGACCAGATTCACGAGTGGCTGATGGCTGCTGAAGAACAACATCAACGGCCTGGTGGCCGATGCGGGCGCGTTGGCCAAGGCAGCCGCCGAAGGACGGGTGGGGGTGCGCGCCGATGCGTCCAAGCACCAGGGCGACTACCGCAAGATCATCGAGGGCGTCAACCAGACGCTCGATGCGATCGTGGAGCCGCTCAAGGTCACAGCGCAGAATGCGACGACGCTGGCCTCGTCTTCCGAGGAACTGACGGCGGTCAGCCAGCAGATGGCCGGCAACGCGGAAGAGACCGCGACGCAGGCCAACGTGGTGTCGGCGGCCAGCGAGCAGGTCTCGAAAAACGTCGCCTCGGTCGCCTCGGCGTCCGAGCAGATGCAGGCCTCGATCCGCGAGATCGCCAAGAACGCCAACGAGTCGGCCCGGGTGGCCAAGAACGCCGTCAGCGTGGCGCAGTCGACCAACGAGACGGTGAAGAAGCTGGGCGAATCCAGCCAGGAGATCGGCAACGTGATCAAGGTGATCACCTCGATCGCGCAGCAGACCAACCTGCTGGCGCTCGAACGCCACCATCGAGGCGGCGCGCGCCGGCGAGGCCGGCAAGGGCTTCGCGGTGGTGGCCAACGAGGTCAAGGAACTGGCCAAGCAGACCGCCAAGGCCACCGAGGAGATCGGCCAGAAGATCGAGGCCATTCAGGGCGACACCAAGGGCGCCGTCGAGGCGATCGAGGAGATCGGCACGATCATCAACCAGATCAACGACATCTCCAACAGCATCGCCTCGGCGGTCGAAGAGCAGACGGTGACCACCAACGAGATCGGCCGCAGCGTGACCGAAGCCGCCAAGGGAGTCGGCGACATCGCCAAGAACATCGGCGGCGTGGCCGTGGCGGCGAAGAACACGACGCAAGGCGCCAACGACACGCAGAAGGCGTCGCAGGAGCTGAGCCAGATGGCGGCCCGGCTGCAGACGGTCGTCGCGAAGTTCACGTTCTGATCGAAGCAACGATCGGGAACGCGGTCCGGCGGCTGCCAATCATCCGCCGGGCCGCGCTTCCCGGTTCCATCGACGAATGCAGGTGAAACGATGCCCAAAGCACTGGTTGTGGACGATTCCAGGGCGGTCCGGATGATCCTCGCCAAGACCCTGAGAGAACTCGGATACGAAGTTTGCGAGGCGGCGAACGGAAGAGAGGCCCTGGAGGTAATGGAAGCCGAGAAGGACTGCGGTGACGCTGGTTCTGGCGGACTGGAACATGCCCGAGATCAACGGCCTCGAACTGCTCAAGCGGCTGCGCCAGGACCCGGCGCTCTGCTTCGCTGGTGGTGGTCATGGTCACCACCGAAACCGAACTGGACCAGATGGCGACGGCGCTCGAGGCGGGCGCCAACGA
Organism: Bryobacterales bacterium; assembly: GCA_963841635.1. GTDB lineage: Bacteria > Acidobacteriota > Terriglobia > Bryobacterales > Bryobacteraceae > DASWZN01. Next base: position 1,492,401 of record CAWJDO010000002.1, on the reverse strand, counting down.
GTACGTCATGAAGCCCTTCACCAAGGACATCCTGGTGGAGAAGCTCCAGCTTGTGGGAATCCATCCTTGAGGGGGCGGGCATGGCCGCGCTGAACAAGCGACTGCTCCAACCGGGCGAGCGGATTCGCGTGCTGGTGGTGGATGACTCGGTGGTGATCCGCCGCCTGGTGACGCACGCCCTCGAACAGGATCCGGCGCTCGAGGTGGTGGGGGCGGCATCGAACGGGGCGATCGCGCTGCAGCGGATCCCGCAGTTCAACCCGGACGTGCTCACGCTGGACATCGAGATGCCGGAGATGGACGGCCTGGAAACGCTGCGGCGCGTCCGGCGCGAATATCCGCAGCTGCGGGTGATCATGTTCAGCACGCTCACCGAGCGCGGCGCGGCGGTGACCCTGGAGGCACTGACGCCTGGGAGCCGACGACTACGTGGCCAAGGTCTCGAACGAAGGCTCGCTCGACCGCTCGATGGCGCGCCTGCGGGAAGAACTGGTCCCGAAGATCAAACAGTTCTTTCACCTGGCTGGACAGAGCCGTACGGAGCCAAGGTCCGAGGCGGCCCCGGCGGTCGTGGCGTCGCCGATCTGGCGGGCCGGCCCGGCCTTCGCGAACGCGAAGCCGCGGCCCAGGGTAGTCGTGATCGGAGTTTCCACCGGAGGCCCGACCGCGCTGGGCGCGATTCTGCCGCAGTTGCCGGCCGGGTTTCCGCTGCCGGTTCTGGTGGTGCAGCACATGCCGCCGCTGTTCACGCGGTTGCTTGCCGAGCGGCTCAACGCCACCTGCCACCTCCCCGTCGCGGAAGCGGGCCAGGGCGTGCCGATCGAAAGGGGCAGGATCCTGATCGCGCCCGGAGACTTTCACATGAAAGTCGCTCGCGGCGAAGGCCGGACCTCCGTCTGGTTGGATCAATCGCCGCCGCAGAACTCCTGCCGTCCGGCCGTCGATGCGCTGTTTGCTTCGGTCGCGGAAGTGTACGGCGGCGCCGCGATCGCCGTCGATCCTGACCGGGATGGGGCAGGATGGGTTGCGCGGCGCGCAGATCCTCAAAGCGCAGGGGGCGACCATCCTCGCGCAGGACGAGGCCTCGAGCGTCGTTTGGGGGATGCCGGGCGCGGTGGTGAACGCCGGGCTCGCCGACCGCGTGCTGCCGCTCGATCAAGTCGTGCCGGAGATCCTGCGCCTCGCGGGCGGAGCCTAGGGAGGAACCGAAATGCCAAGCCAAACACCAGTCGCCGAGATCCACTCGGACAACTACCGGTTCCTGCAGGAGCATGTCTATTCCCAAACGGGCATCGTGCTCGAAGATGACAAGCACTACCTGTTCGAGAGCCGGCTGGCGCCGATCGTCAGGCAACTCGGCCTCGGCTCGATCAACGACTTGTGCGCGCTGCTGCAGGCCACTCGCGAGCCAGGGGGTTGGACGGCAGGTGGTCGAGGCCATGACGACCAACGAAACCTACTTCTTCCGCGATCCCGCCCATTATGAGGCCATTCGAACCGTCCTGCTGCCCCGGCTTGAAGGAGGAACGGCAGGATACGAAGAAGCTGCGGTTCTGGTCGGCCGCGGCATCGACCGGGCAGGAAGCGTACAGCCTGGCGATGCTTCTGCTGGAGCAGCGGCTTGAGCGACTGGAACATCCAGATCCTGGGCACCGATTTTTCCTCGCAGGTTCTGGAGCGCGCCCGGTCGGGCAAGTATCAGCAGATCGAGGTGAACCGGGGCCTGCCCACGCCTTACCTGGTGAAGCACTTCCGCCGGGCCGGCGTGGACTGGCAGTTGAGCGAGGCGGTGCGGCGCATGGTCCGCTTCGAGACCATCGACCTGCGCCAGAGCATGCGCGCCCTGGGACCTTTCGACCTGGTCTTCTGCCGCAACGTCATGATCTATTTCGACGCCGAGACGAAGAAGAGCATCTTGAGCGAGATCCACGGCACGCTGTTTCGAGGCGGCTGGCTGCTGCTGGGCGGCGCCGAAACGGCCTTCGGAATCGAGGACATGGTTCGAACGACAGACCGTGGGAAGCGCGATCGTGTACGTTGCCCGCTGAGAGGGAGCACCATGCAAACCGAACTTAGCGCACAGATACAGACGAGCGAAGTGATACAAGTCGTCCAATCCGTCTTCGAAACCATGATGAGCCTGACGGTGAACGAGGACGGTACGCCGTGGTTCCCCAGCGCGGACCGCCTGACATCCGCCGTCCACCTGGCGGGCGATTGGAACGGAGCCGTGCTGCTCGAGTGCAGACCGGAGCCAGGCTTGCCGCTTCGCCGGCCGGTTCCTCTCCAGGATCCGCCCGGCAGCGTAGACGACGACGTGCGCGATGTGCTCGGCGAACTGGCCAACATGATCGGCGGCAACCTGAAGTGCGTGCTGACGCGGGGCATACGGCTCTCCATGCCCTCGGTGGTGGATGGCAGCGACTACTGCATGCGGGTCTGCGGCGCCGAGATCCGCGAGCGGATTGCGCTAGGGTGCGACGACGGGCCCTTTTGGGTTACCGTGCTGGCCTCGCGTTCGTGAGACGGAGATCCCATGAAGACCATGGACGTCCGGAAGTGGACCGAAGAGTTCAGCGTCAACGTGAAGCTCTTCGACATGCAGCACAGGCGTTTTCTGCAGATGATCGCGCGCCTGGAAGCGGCCATGGGCCGGGGGACCGGAGGGGAGGAACTGGCGGAACTCCTGGCGGATTTCGCCGCCTATGAAGAGGAGCACTTCGCCACCGAGGAGGCGGTGATGAGAGCCTACGACTACCCGTGGCGCGAGCGCCATGCTGTGGAGCACCGGCAAGCCAGCGCGGTCCTGGACCGCCTTCAGATTCGATGCGCGTCCGGCGAGGCGGCCCTGAGCGTCGAGGTGCTGGCCCATTTGCGGGAGTGGCTCGGGCGCCATATGCTCGAATCCGACAAGATGTACACGGAACACCTCAACGCGCGCGGCTTGTACTGAAGCCCTCGAGCGCGGACGGGTCCGCCAGCGTCGAACCGTCTCCCAGCGGCTCGCCAAGATAGCTCTGGCGGATGAGCCGCCGCACCACTTTGCCACTCTGGGTCTTGGGCAGGGCCGCCACCACCTCGATGGCCCTTGGGCGGAACGCCGGTCCCAGGTCCCCAGCGACGCACCCAGCCATCTCCTCGAGAACGCCCGCTGTGATGGCCGCCCCGGCCTCGACCACAACGAAGGCCACAATCGCTTCGCCCTTGATCTGGTCCGGCACCCCGATGGCCGCGGCTTCCAATACAAGCGGATGCGCCAGCAGCGCCCGCTCGATTTCGCCGGGCCCAACCTTGCGGCCCGCCACGTTCATCGATTCGTCGGCGCGCCCGTGCAGGAACCAGCAGCCGTCCTGGTCCACGCTCGCCCAGTCGCCGTGGTTCCACACCCCTTTCCACCTTGACCAGTAGGTATCGAGATAGCGCTGGGGGTCGCCCCACACTCCGCGCGTCATCGAGGGCGCGGGCCGGGTGCACACCAGGTATCCCGTCTGACCGCGAACGGGACGGCCTTCGCCATCCACCACCTCGGTCGACATGCCCGGCGCGGGGCCGCCCAGCGAGCAGGGCTTCAGCGCCTGCATCGGCATCGGTTGCAGGAAACAGCCGATGATTTCCGTCCCCCCAGAGATATTGATGATCGGTAGCCGGCCGCCTCCGGCGTTCTCGAAGAACCAGCGGTACGAGGCCTCGTCCCAGGGCTCCCCGGTCGATCCGAGCAGCCGCAGCGAGCTCAGATCGAAGCGGCGCGCCGTCTCGCTCCCGTGCTGCATCGCCATCCGCACGGCGGTCGGCGAAACGCCGAACACATTGATTCGATGCCGCTCGATCATGCGCCACAGCCGGTCCGGCCCCGGAAAGTCCGGCGCGCCGTCGTATAGGAACACCGTCCCGCCGAAGTGATGATTGCCGATGATTTCCCAAGCCCCCATCATCCAGCCGATATCGGACAGCCAGAAGAACCGGTCTCCCTCGCGGTGGTCGAAGGCCAGGTACATCTCCTTCGACGTCTGGGCGAGACAGCCGGCATGCGTGTGCACCGTGCCTTTCGGCTTGCCGGTGGTGCCCGACGTATAGAGAATCAGCGCCGGGTCCTCCGAGTCGAGGTGCAAGGACTCGCATTCGTCCGGCCCGCGCTCGACCTCGTCCCAGCGGAGGTCCCGTCCGGGGGTCCAGGCGACCTGGCCCCCCTTGTACCGCCACACGATGACGTGCTCGACCGAGGGCGGCGGCTCGATTCTGTCTTTCAGCGGAAGCAGCCTTCCCCGCCGCTCCAGCCAGTCGGCCGTGAACAAGACGCGCGCGCCGGAGTCTTCCAGTCGATCCGCGATGGCGCCCGCGCCGAAGCCCGAGAACACCGGCACCGCAATCAGCCCCAGTTTGAAACACGCATAGAGGATGGCGACCACCTCGGGGACCATCGGCATCGCCAGCGCCACGCGGTCCCCGCGCCGCAAGCCCAGCGCCGCGAGGCCGTTCGCCAGCCGGTTCACCTGGCGCGCGAGCTCGGCGTAAGTCACCGCCCGAACCGCGCCGTTCTCGCCTTCCCAGAGCACCGCGCAGTCGCCGGCCCGTGGGCCTCGCGCGTGCCGGTCCAGGCAGTTCCACGCCACGTTCAGCTTGCCGTTGACGAACCAGCGCGCCCACTCCACGCCGCGCGACTGGTCCAGCACCTTGTCATACGGCTCGAACCACTCGATCCCCACCTCGCGGACCATCTCATCCCAGAACTCCTCGCTGTGTTCGCGCGAGAACTCGAGAAACGCGCCGAGGGTGTCGAAGCCCAGCCGGCGCATGAAGCGGTAGACGTTGGTCGCTTCGATCCATTCCCGGGTTGGCTGCCAGAACCACTCAGCTGCCATGGCCGTGCTCAGGGCGCCGTGGGCCGGGGCATGTCGAACCGGTCCCTCGTGCGCGTGTAGGTCGGGCCGCCCATGCGCCCGATCGCGCACAGCTTGTCCGGGTCGATTTTGAAGTCCTGGCAGATCGCGTCGTCCACATGGAACCGCAGTACCTCGCCGAGCACCACGCTTCCGCCGAGCGGCCTCGTGCTTACATGGATCACCTGAAGCAGCCGGCATTCCATCTGGATGTGCGACTCCGCCACGCGCGGCGGTTTCACCAGATCGCTCGCGACGGGCGTCAGCCCCGAGATCTCGAACTCGTTCACCTCCGGCGGAAAATCGGCCGAGCAGGCGTTCATCTGCGCCGCGAATTCTTCCGACACCACGTTGACCACGAACTCGCCGGTGGCCTCGATGTTCCGCAGCGTGTCTTTTCGCTGGCCGTCGCGCGGCCGCACCGTCGTGCTGAAGCAGACGACTGGCGGATTGGGGCAGACCCCGTTGAAGAAACTGTACGGCGCCAGGTTCGGAACGCCCTGCGCGTTCACGGTGGAGACGAACGCGATGGGGCGCGGAACGATCGCCCCCACCATCAGCTTGTAGATGTCCTGCGGCTTCTCTTCCCGGGGATCGACGATCACGGCTTCTCCATCCAGCTCTTCCAGTAGTCGTCCCACTCCACTTCTCGACCGGCCGGCAGCACCTGGATGGGATTCATGCCGTCCAGCATCACCGCGCTTTCGTCCGTGAACGTCTTCTTAGCCTGGTTCGCCAGCGCCTTGGGATGCGGCCCGTGGTGTATGCCGCGAGGGTGCAGCGTCGCCATGCCGGGCTTGATGTTGTCTTTGCTGAAGAAGTCCCCGTCGTGATAGAAGATGAACTCGTCGTAGTCGGTGTTGCGGTGGAAGAAGGGAACCCGCAGCGCCTGCGCGTCCTCCTCGAGCGGACGCGGCAGGAAGGTGCAGATCACCGCGCCCTCGGTGACGAAAGTAGTGTGCGCGCTCGGCGGCAGGTGCACGCGCGGGCTGGTCAGCGGCCGAATGTCGCGCATGTTCAGCTTCCACGCGGTCAGGTCGCCTTTCCACCCGATGACGTCCAGCGGATTGAACGGATACACCACCTTCGAGATCTCGCCGTTCACCAGGATCCGCACTTCCCATTCGCGGTCGCTGTCGAGAATCGGCGTAGGCTCGGGGACCGTGATCACCGCCGGGTCGTACAGCGCGTGCTGGCCGATCAACCCTTTCTGCGGCTGGTCGAACTCCGCCTTCGACTGGACGATCAGGAAGAAGTTGTCCTGCGTCTCCGGGACCACGCGGTACGTTACGGCGCGCGGAAGGTTGATGTAGTCTCCCTTCTCGAAGCGCAGCGGACCGAAGTCCGTCTCGATGGTGCCCTCGCCCCGATGCACGAACAGCAGCTCGTCGCCGTCCGCGTTGCGGAAGTAGAACGGCATCGGCTCGCGCCGCCGCGAGACGGAGAGCTTCAGGTCGCCGTTCGCGAGGAACGCCGTGGGATACCCACAGGGATCACTCCCGTCCGACGGTTCGAGCTTGTTCAGATCGAAGCAGTGCGGCCGCAGAGTCCCCTCGAACCGTATCCAGCCCGTGGGCGGATGCAGGTGATACAGGTGCGCGGATTTGCCGTAAAACCCCTTGCGGCCGTGCTCTTCTTCGTAGGTGCCCTCGGGCAATCCCACGTGTGCCTGTGTGGCAATCTTGCCTTTCATCAGCGGATACATCCCAGCCTCCTTGCGTCGGCGACCGCTCCCTGGCGGTCGCGGCTCGGTAACGGAGCGGACTCAGCCCCTCACCACCCTGTTCCGCAACACGCCGATCCGCTCGATCTCGAGCTCCATCACATCCCCCGGCTTCACCCAGCGGTCCAGTTCGAGCCCGCAGCCGGTCCCCACCGTGCCCGACCCGATCACGTCCCCCGGATACACCGTGTCGTCTTTCGTCAGGAATTCGATCATGTCTTCGAACTTCCAGAACATGCTCCGCGAGTTGCCCTGCGACCAGACCTCACCGTTGACGCGCGCCGTCATCTCCAGGCTGTACGGGTCGCCGATCTCGTCTAGCGTCACGAGGCACGGTCCCAGCGCCGTGGCCCAGTCCTTGCCCTTGGCGGGTCCCAGCCGCACTCGCATTTCCTTGCGCTGAATGTCGCGCGCGCTGAAATCGTTCATCACGGTGAATCCGGCGATGTACTCCCGCGCGTTCTCCGCTTTGATGTTGCGGCCTTCTTTCCCGATCACCGCAGCCAGTTCGAGCTCGTAATCGAACTTCTCCGTGAAGGACGGCCAGAGCACATCCGCGTCCGGCCCGAGAATGTTCCGATGCCCTCCCTTGTAGTACACCGGGATCTCGTACCACTCGCGCGGCATGGGCTCACCGCGCTTCGCGAACCCGGTCTTCACGTGGTCCTCGAATGCGAAGAAGTCGCGCAATGAGGCCGGGTTCGGCAGGGGCGCCAGCAGCCGCACGGCACCCGGCGCGTGAACGCCCAGCGCGCCCGGTTCGAGCGCCGCCAGCGCTTCGCTCGCGTAACACCACGCCGTCGCGCCCTCCTCCAGAAACTCCAGCATGTTGTCGGGCAGGACCACTGCGGCCAGCTTCGCCGCGCGGGGCTCGCCCCGGCGCTCGAGCAGCCGCTCGCAGGCCAGGTTCAGATCGACAACGCCCGCCTCCGACACCGCTCCCAGCCTCTGTCGCGCGCCCAGCGGCGTGCCGATTTCGAACGTGCACAGCTTCATTCGAGATTGCCCCGCAGCGCCTGCTCGCGCTCGATCGCCTCGAACAGCGCTTTGAAATTTCCCTTGCCGAAACCGCGGCTGCCCTTGCGCTGGATCACCTCGAAGAACAGCGTCGGGCGGTCCTCCACCGGCTTGGTGAAGATCTGGAGCATGTAGCCCTCATCGTCGCGGTCCACCAGCACGCCCAAATCGCGCAGTTGCGTGAGCGGCTCGTCGATCCGCCCCACCCGCGCGGCTAACTCCTCGTAGTAGGTCGCCGGAACACGCAGGAATTCCACTCCCTGCTCGCGCATCTTCGAGATCGTGGCAACGATGTCATCGGTCGCCAGCGCGATGTGCTGAATCCCCGGCCCCTGGTAGAAATCGAGGTACTCGTCGATCTGCGACTTGCGCTTGCCCGCGGCCGGCTCGTTGATGGGGAACTTGATCCGGCCGTTCCCGTTGGCCATGACCTTCGACATCAGCGCCGAGTATTCGGTGTTGATGTCGCGATCGTCGAAGGTCTGGTAGAGCCGGAATCCCATCACGTGCTCGTAGAACCGCACCCAGGCGTTCATTTCCCCCAGCGCCACGTTCGCCACCATGTGGTCCACGTACTTCAATCCTACCGGACGCGCCACCCTGTCCTCGCCGGCCACCGGCACGAAGCCCGGCAGAAACGCGCCCCGGTACGCGCGGCGCTCGACGAAGGTGTGAATGGTGTCGCCATAGGCTGCAATCCCCGCGAGCTTCACCGTGCCGTTGTCGTTGCTGACCGACCGTGGCTCGCTCACGCCGCGCGCCCCGCGCCCGACCGTCTCGCGGTACGCCGACTCCACATCGTCCACCTCGAGCGCGATGCTGTGCACGCCGTCGCCGTGACGCCGAACCTGCTCCGCGATGGGATCGTCCGGCCGCAACGCGCTGGTCAGCACGAAGCGGATCCGGCCCTGCTCCAGCAGATACGAAGCGCGCGTGCGCACGCCCGTTTCCGGGCCGCTGTACGCCGCCAGCTTCATCCCGAATGCCGACCGGTAGTAGTGCGCCGCCTGCTTCGCGTTCCCCACGTAGAACTCGACGTGGTCGGTCGCTTTCAAAACCAAAAAGTCTTTTTGATTGATAGTGCTCTCTGCCACCTGACTCATGGCACGCTCCCAGTGAGGACTGCTGCCCACAGTGTAACACCACCTCTGGGTGGTTGCTATTTGCCTGCGCCCGCGCTACCGTATGGGCAGGGAATCACTCGGAGGGCACCATGGCGCAAACCGCCGGTCTAGCGACCCCGGGACTCACCACCGGCCAAGCACCGTTCGTCGAGGAGGCGCGCTCCCGCGGCGAACTCTACATCGAGCAGGCCTGCGGCCTCTACACCGAACAGAACCAGGCCTCGTGGCGCCGGCTCTTCGAGCGTATCCGCCCGCGCTGGGAGCGCTACGCCAACGACCATTTCCTGCGCGGGATCCAACTACTCCACCTGCCGCCCGACCGCATCCCGCGCCTCGCCGACGTCAACCTGACCCTCGAGCCGCTGACCGGTTTCCAGGCCAAGGCGGTGAGCGGCTACGTCCCGTCCTACCTGTTCTTCGACTGCCTGCGCCGCCGCGAGTTCCCCACCACCATTACCATCCGCCCCGCCGACAAGCTCGACTATCTGCCCGAGCCCGACATCTTCCACGACATCGCCGGCCACGTCCCCATGCACACCGAGCGCGCGTTCGCCGACGTGCTGGTCCGCTTCGGCGACTGCGCCCACACGGCCGTCGAGACCATCTCGAAGATCCGCGACGACAAGGAGAAGTGCCGTCGCCTGACCAGCATCCTGAGGGCGCTCTCGCGGTTCTTCTGGTTCACCGTCGAATTCGGCCTGATGCGCGGCCCGCGCGGCGTGTGCGCCTACGGCAGCGGCCTGCTCAGCTCCTACGGCGAGCTCGAGCACGCTATCGAATCGGACGAAGTGCAGCGCTACCCCATCCAGCTCGAGTGGGTGATCAACCAGGGCGCGGAGATCGACCACTACCAGCCGCTGCTATTCATCGTGGATGGGTTCGACCACCTGTTCGAACTGGTCGGCCAACTAGAGCGCTGGATGCGCGAGGGCAAGCTCGACAACGTGGCGCCGGGACTCCCCGAGATCTCCGAGGGCGATCTGCGCAGCTTCCTCGAAGCGGAAACCGCGAGGGGCTAGCTCGGACTCCAGCCGTCGCTGCCCTTGAGGAACAGCTCGGGCGCGAAGGCCGCCGCGGCAGCGGGCGTCAGCGGATGCGCCCATGCGACGCGGGCCGCCGGCTTGGCGCCGGGCCCGGTCGAGCCCAGTTCCGCGAACCACGCGGTCTTCTCGTTCGCCGGAGTGTGGTTCCAGTTGTCCCAGCCTTCGGGACGAATGTGGCCGCCCATCCAGCAATCCAGAAAGACCACGCGCGCGGAGGATCTCCAGGGCCGGCCCAGCAACACACCCGCGCCCTCTGCCGCAGCGGGCGTGCCCGTCAATCGGCAATCGCGAAAGACGAACCCCGTGGGCTCGTCGGCCCGCGTTCTGCGGTGCGCCGCGATGTAACCGGCCCCGCGGCTGTGGATCTCGCAATGATCGAAGACCGCCGCCGCGTTCCCGAAAATGAAATCGACGTGGCCCTCGATGAAGCAGTCGCGATAATACTGCCGGCCCGAGGCGGCGTAGAGTGTGTCCTGCCAGCCCGAGAACCGGCAGTTGCGGAACACGGCCCGGTCGGAGTGAATGGACAGAGCGACCGCCTGCGTCCCAACGCCGAAGCTGTTCTCGAACGTGATGTTTGAGGCCTCGAAAGCCGCGCCGTCCACCTCGATCGCGGGGCTGAAGAAGGTGCCGCCCGCGTTCGTCGCGCCCATGCTGTAGGTGATAACGGTGGAGGCGGCGTCCCTGCCCTGAAGGGTCACGCGCGGGCCGTCCTGCGGGACCTTCAGCCGTTCGTGATACACGCCCGGCCGGATTTCCAGAATCACGCGGGCGACGTTCTCCGGCGGATGGTCCAGCACGTGATCGACGGCGCGCTGTATGGTCTGGAACTCGCCGCTGCCATCGGCCGCCACCACAGCCCGAATCGTCTCGCCCACCGCTGCGCTTGGTGTCGCGCTCACAACCGCAGGCAAGGCCGCCGTCGCAAGGAACTCTCTCCGTGTTGGCATCACGGATAGCTTGTCAGATCTGCCAGCCCGGCGTCTACGGCCTTAACACCGCTCCCTCGCGGTCGCGGCTCGGCCGAAGCCGGATCCGGGCGGTACGCCATCCAACTTGACATCGCCACCGCCGAAAGCCCATATTTCGAAGAATGGCTCAATCTCTCGGCATTCCTAAAGATGGCGCCCTCGACTTGGTGTCGCTCGGCGCGCTGGTTCACCGCCTCGACCCGGGCATCGTTCCGTTTCGCAAGGCCACGCAGTGCACGATCCACGTCAGCGGCGGCGAGTTCAACGTCGCAGCCAATCTGGCGGATTGCTTCGGCATGCGGACAGGCATCGCCACGGCGATGGTCGATTACCCCATCGGCGACCTGATCGCGGAGCGCGTCAAGGCCATGGGCGTCAAGCCCTTCTACAAGCGCTTCCAGCACGACGGCGTGCGCGGGCCGAACATGGCCGCCGTCTACAGCGACCGCGGATACGGCGTGCGCCCGGCGGTGGTGTTCTACAACCGGTCGAATGAGGCCGCGGGCCGCCTCAAGCCCGGCGACTTTGACTGGAACGCCATCTTTCAGGGCGGCGTGCGCTGGTTCCACAGCGGCGGAATTTTCGCGGCGCTCTCGGAAACCACCGCCGACGTGGTGATCGAAGGCATGAAAGCGGCCAAGGCCGCCGGCGCGTTCGTCTCCCTCGACCTGAACTTCCGCGAGAAGCTGTGGCGCGTCTCGGGCGGCGCGGACCGCGCCCAGGAAGTGCTCGGCCGCATCGTGCAGAACGTGGACGTTCTGGTCGGCAACGAAGAGGACCTGCAGAAGGGCCTCGGAATTCCCGGTCCCGCGGTGGCCGCGCAGTCCAAGCTCGATCCCAGCGCGTTCTTCGCGATGATCTCCAAGGTTGTGGAGCGCTACCCGAGCATCAAAGCGGTGGCCACCACGCTGCGCGAAGTCCACTCCACCAACCGCCACAGTTGGGGCGCGGTGGCATGGGTCGCCGGCGAGACCTGCGTCTCTCCCATCTGCGAACTGGATGTCTACGACCGCGTCGGCGGCGGAGACGGCTTCGCTTCCGGTTTTATCTACGGCCTGCTGACCGGCGAGCCCGCGCAGGAATGCGTCAAGCTCGGCTGGGCCCACGGCGCGTTGCTCACCACGTACCCCGGAGACACCAGCATGGCGAGCGTGGACCAGGTCCGCGCCTTCGCCAAGGGCGGCTCCGCGCGCATCCAGCGATAATCACCAACGCCCGAAATGGGCGCCGCCATCGACAAACAGAATGTGACCGGTGACCGTTTCCGCGCCGGTCAGGTACAGGACCGCACCCGTGATGTCCGCGACCGTCGAAGGCAGGCCCATCGGCGACAGGCTTTCCATCACCGCCTTCGGAGTCTCCTGGTGGAGCGGCGTAGAGACCACGCCGGGCGCGACGGCGTTCACGCGGATGCCGTCCTTGGCGTACTCCATGGCAAGGTGCTGGGTCACGGTTTCCAGACCGCCCTTCGTCATCATCGCCACCGAGGCCGTGACGCCTCGCATCGGATTGCGCGCCAGCGCCGCCGTGATCGTGACGATGCTCCCGCCGCTCTTCTGGGCGAGCATCTGCTTGATGGACAGTTGGGTGACGTACAGGAAGCCTCCGAGGTTCGTGGCGACGAGCGACGCGAAGTCCTCGGCCGTGTACTCCGTGAATGGCTTGGTGAAGTAGATGCCGGCGTTATTGACCAGCACGTCGATCGATTGAAAGCGGGACAGCGCCGTCTCGACGATCCTGGCGGCCGTTGCCGGCTCGCCGATGTCGCCATCGACCAGAGCGACGCGGTCGGAAGCCGCGACCTCGGTGGAACGGGTCATCTTCCGGGAACTGGCAACGACATTGAACCCGCGCTCGACAAACGCTGTCGCGATTCCCGCGCCGATCCCCTGCGAGGCTCCGGTCACAATGGCCGTCTTCCGCCGCTCGCTCATGACACTGCCATTAAGCCAGAAGCGCGAAGAAGAGTCTATTGGACGATGGTATCGACGGTCGCGGTTCGGGGCCAGCAGCACGGAACCGCGCGCGTGAGCGAGCGGACGGCTCAGTCGAGCTTCGCCGGCGCCAGCTTGGGCGACAGCAGTTGCACAACGCCCAGAGCCACCAGGTACGCCAGCCCCGCCACGATAAACAGCGGCACGTAGCTGTGGGTCCAGTGCACCAGTTGCCCCACTGAGAGCTGGAACAGCACACCCGCCGCCGCCCCGACCATGCCACCGAACCCGGTCACGCTGGCCACCGCCGACTTCGGAAACATGTCGGAAGCCAGCGTGAAAACATTCGCCGACCATCCTTGGTGCGCCGCCATGGCCAGCCCGATCAACCCCACCACCAGCCACAGATTGTGCGTGTAGGGAGCGATGAGCACCGGCAGCACCAGCAACGCGCACAGCAGCATCGTTCCCTTGCGCGCCGCGTTCAGGCTCCGGCCGCCCGTCATCGCGAATCCCGAAAGCCACCCGCCCGACACGCTTCCGATGGTCGAAATGGCGTAGCAGCCCACCACCGGCAGCCGATTGGTGTGGATATCCAGATGGAACGTTGACTGCAGGTATCCAGGCAGCCAGAACAGGTAGAACCACCAGATGGGGTCCGTGAGCGCCTTGGCGAGAGCGAAAGCCCAGGTTTCCTTGCACGGAATGATGCGCATCCATGGCACGCTGGCCTTCGAGTTGTCTTCGCGGTCGCTCTGGATGTACGCCAACTCGGAGGCGGAGAGCCCCGGATGCTGCTCCGGCTTGCGGTAGAGCCATAGCCAGAAGATCAGCCAGATGAAGCCCGACGCGCCAGTCACCACGAATGTTCCGCGCCAGCCTACGAGTTCCTTCAGGAAGACCACGATGATCGGGACGATGATGGCGCCAACATTGGCTCCCGAGTTGAAGATGCCGGTCGCCAGGGCGCGTTCCTTTTTGGGAAACCATTCGGCCACGGTCTTGATGCAGGCCGGGAAGTTCGCGGCCTCGCCCAGCCCCAGAAAGAACATGGCGATGGCGAACGTGAGCACCGAAGTGGCCGCTCCCGGAGACATGGCGGCGAAGCTCCAGAGAACGATGGCCAGCGCGAAGCCGAGGCGCGTGCCCAGGCGGTCGGTAAGCCTTCCGGCGCATACCAGCCCGATGGCGTACGCAGCCGTGAAAGCGGTGGTCATGTAGGAATACTGCCGGCTGTCCCAGCCGAATATGGCTTGCAGCTCCGGGTTCAAGTAGGCCAGGACGCCGCGGTCCACGTACGCGATCACGGTGGCAAAGAACAGCAGCGCGCACATGGTCCAGCGGAAGTGAGTCATGCGTGATACGGCGGTGGTCGGGTTCATGAGAGTTGGAGGGCGGGCTTCAGCCCGCGCGGGGCTTCGGCCCCGCAGTCTTCGGCTTTCTGCGATCTGTCGATCACACGTTCCAGCGTATGCGATTCCCGATTCCCAGGCGGGACCGAAGTCCTGCCCGGGCTATAGCCCGCCCCCCCAAGTCGGGACCGGGCCGTCGGGCAACTGTAAGCCCCGAGGCACGTCGAAGTCAACCCTGAAACGCTGAACCGATGCTTGAGCGGAATCGAACGATCGCTCAGACCGAGCTCGGCGTATCCGGCGCGCCCAGCGAGGCCTGCATGAGCTTCGCAATGGACTCGGTGAGTGGCCGGGGATAGTTCGTCCGGGCCATGGCCAGAGCCTGCCTGCGAACCAGGCGTCCACCCGCCACCCGGAACGTCTGGAACGCCTTGGGCCCGCGCAGGGCGAACTGAGGAAGGATCGAATAGCCGAAGCCGGCTTCGACCAGCCGCTTGATGGCCTCCGTGTCGTCGGCCTCCATGATCACCCTCAGGCTCACCCCCACCTCCTTGAAGAAGCGGTCGATGATGGTCCGCATGTTGCTCCTGGGCGGGTAGAGAAGGAAGGGCACGTGCGCCAGGGCTGCCGGCGGGAGCGTGACGGTTGTGTTGGCGCCGGTTCGCACCGGACGAGGGCGCAGCCCCAGCAGCTCCTCGTCGAACAGCGGCAGGATTGTCAGCCCTTCTTCCGGGTACGGCAGGGAGATCAATCCCAGGTCGAACTTCCGGCTAAGCAGCCCTGCCACGATGTCTTCCGTGGGGCCCACGGTCACCGAGATTTCCGTCTGCGGGAAGCGCCTGCGCACCAGGCGCAGCGGCCGCCCCAGGCGGTGGATCAGGGTCGTCGCACCGGTGGCGAAACGAAACGGGCGCGTGTCCTTGCCGGGATCGTTCTCGAAGGAGTGGTGGATTTCCCGGAACTGTTCGAGCACCCGCCGCGCGTGCTCGGCCAGCCGGAACGCGTTCGGCGTGGGCACGATCCGCTTTCCGGAGTGCACGAAGAGCTCCGTCCGCAACTCATCGGACAGGCTGTGGATCTGAACGCTGATCGCGCCCGGCGACAGGTGGACCGCCTCAGCCGCCCTGGTGACGCTCGACGATTCCATGACTGCCAGGAAGAGTTCCAACTGCCGGATATCCATGCCTTGCCTCCCGGCGCCGCGGCGGTGCAAAAAGTTCGGTGCCGATCATTCAATGTTACTAAACGTTGCGTTCCGACAATCGGGTTTGACAGTTCCCGCGGCGCCCCCTATAGTTGCCCAAGGGATCGAGCCCTTCGAGCGGCCGCATCCTGCGTGTAATCATGAAGGAAAGCGTCTCGCCATGAGCGCAGGTCTCCAGCCGCTGTCGCCCGGCGAGTCCTCGCTACGCCTGGAAAGGATCTCGCTCGGTGTGGGGGACCGTTTTGGGCATCAGGCCGGCGCCCAGCTTCGAGCCTGTATGCTGGCTCTGAAGGCTGGCGTAGCCGTCATCCCGGTCTGGAACAAGTCGAACCGCGAGCACGGCATCGTCGGATCCGAGCCTTCGGCGGTGCGGGCCGCGGCTGACCGGGCGGTGCGCCAGTTGGGCTGGCGGCAGCCCTACCACGTCGATGCCGATCACATTACGCTGCGGACCGTGGATCGCTTCATCCCCGCTTGCGACTTTTACACCCTGGACGTCGCCGACGCCATCGGACACCCCGCCGCCTCCGCGCAGGTGGAGGCGTTTCTCGCTCGGCACCGGGAGCTATCCGGCCGCGTCCCGGTCCCGGGCATCGACCATGGCCTGGAAATCTCGCCCCACGCCCTCCGGGATATCGCGCAACGCTTCCTCTATCCCGTGCAGGAAGCCGGTCGCATCTTTCGTCACGTCGCGGAGCACAGAAACGGCGCGGGATTCATCGCCGAAATCTCGATGGACGAGACCGACGCGCCCCAAACTCCCGCGGAGCTGCTGGTGATCCTGGCGGCGATCGCGGACGAGAACGTTCCCATCCAGACCATCGCGCCGAAGTTCACGGGCCGCTTCAATAAGGGAGTGGATTACGTGGGCGACGTGGCCGAGTTCGAGGACTGCTTTCGCGGCGATCTAGCCGTCGTAGCCTACGCGATCCGGAACTATGCCCTGCCCGCGAACCTGAAGCTCAGCGTCCACTCGGGAAGCGACAAGTTCTCCATCTACGGACCGATGCGCGGGGCCATTCGGGACTTCGGCGCCGGCCTCCACCTGAAGACCGCGGGCACCACTTGGCTCGAGGAGTTGATCGGGCTGGCAGAAGCCGGCGGAGACGGAGTGGCGCTCGCCCAGGAGATCTACGCCGAAGCCTGGGCTCACCGTGACGCGCTGTGCGCCCCCTATGCCTCCGTGATCGATATCGATGCAGGCCGGCTCCCCGATCCCGCCGAGGTCAGCGCCTGGACGGCGGAGCAGTACGTGGCCGCGCTGCGGCACGACCAGTCCAACCCCGCTTACAATCCCGACCTGCGCCAGTTGCTGCACGTGGGCTACAAGATCGCCGCGAACATGGGAAACCGCTACCTGGAGGCGCTCGACCGGTATGAGGAGTCCATCTCCCGCAACGTCACCTTGAACCTCTGGGAACGCCACATCGCGCCGCTGTTTTTGGGTGACTGACCGGTGCGGCGATCGATCGCGTTCCTGGCCGCGGCGGTGGCCTGGCATGCCTGGGCCGAGGACACGCGCCACGTCACACGTCCCGTCATCCCCGCAAGCTGCGCCGTGCTGACGGCAAGTCTCGTCTCAGCAGGCGGCCGGACTCTGGCCAAGGAGGACGAAGCGAAACTCGATACCTCGCGCATCCAGAGCGCCATCGACGGCTGCCCGAGAGGCCGCGCCGTCGAGCTCAAGCCCGCAGGCGAGCGGGATGCGTTTCTCTCCGGCCCGCTCCAGTTGCGCAGCGGCGTCACGCTGCGGGTGGACAGCGGCGCCATTCTTTTCGGATCGCGGGATCCGCGCGATTATGACCTCCGGCCCGGCAGTTGCGGCATCGTGGACCAGGCCGGGCATGGCTGCAAGGCGCTGATCACCGGCGACGGCGTGGCCCACGCCGCCGTGATGGGCGACGGCGTTATCGACGGCCGCGGATGGGCCAAACTGATCGGAGAGAACGTCACCTGGTGGGAGCTGGCCGAGCGCGCGCGGTCGGGCGGGTTTCAGAACTGCCCGCGCCTGATCGTGCTTTCGCACTCGACCGATTTCACCCTCTACCGGATCACGCTGAAGAACTCGGGCAACTTCCACGTCTTCTTCGATTCCGGAGATGGGTTCACCGCCTGGGGCGTTATCATCGACACGCCCAAGACCGCCCGCAACACCGACGGCATCGACCCGTCGCGCTCCACCAACATCACCATCACGCACTGCTTCATACACACCGGCGACGACCATGTCGCGATCAAGGCCGGCGGCCCTACATCCCACATCACGGTCGCGCACAATCATTTCTACACCGGCCACGGAATGTCGATCGGCAGCGAGACCAGCGGAGGCGCCGCAAACATACTCGTGGACGATCTGTCCATCGACGGCGCCGACAACGGAATCCGGATCAAGTCGAATTCCGGCCGCGGCGGCGCGGTTCAGAGTGTGGTCTACAACGACGTGTGCATTCGCGTCACCGCCAATCCCATTCTGATGGACACCGATTACGCCGGATTCGGCCGGGGCGGGACCAGGATCCCGGTGTTCACGGGGATCGTCCTGCGCGATGTCCGTGTGCTGGGAGGCGGCCGGGTCACATTGCAGGGCTACGACGAAACGCACCGCCTGGGCATGACTCTGGACGACGTTCAGATCGACGTGGACCCGGCGCAGGTTCTCGCGGCGCATGCGGACCTGGTCCTCGGTCCCGGTCCCGTGAACTTCCGCCCGTCTGGCGAGGACGTCACGCTCAGGGGCACCCCGGCCGCAGGCGCCCCGAACGCCTGCCAGGGCAAGTTCGTCCCGATGCCTGGGACCGCTCCCTAGAGATAATCCTGCCGCGCCGGCGTGAAGACGTCGATCACGACAGAGGGCTCGATTGCCGATGCCTGGTGCTCCACGCCGCCCTTGACCACGAAGCTGTCTCCCTGACCGACCTCGAACGTCTTGCCGGCCGCTGTGACCCGCAGACGGCCCGAGACCACGTAGACCACCTGCTCGTGGGGATGGCTGTGTGCTGCGCCGACCCAGTCGCCTTCCATGCGGTGCTCCACGACGAATAGCTTTTCGTTGTGGGCGCCCACGCGACGCGTCAGGCCCGGCTCGGGACTGCTCGCGCGCACGCCAGCGCCCGCAACCCATGCGACATCGGGGTACTCAGTCTTGGCGTCCATAACTCTCCTGTAAGTCTAGTGGGGCGGACCCCCTGGTCCGCTCGCCGAACCCCTGGTCGGCGCTGGCTCTGGCCACACAAGCAGGCCGGCCGGGGGGCCGGCCGCGGACGATGGCGTCCGCCCTACTAAGTGGCGTTGCTATCTCGCCAACCACCCGCCGTCCACCACCAGCACGTGCCCGTTCACGTAGTCTCCGGCCGGGGACGCAAGGAAGACCGCCGTCCCCGCCACGTCGCGCGGAGTGCCCCAGCGGCCGGCGGGAATGCGTTCCAGGATCTGGCGGCTGCGAACCGGGTCGGCGCGCAGCGCAGCCGTGTTGTCGGTGGCCATGTAGCCCGGAGCGATGGCGTTCACCTGGATGCCCTTGCCCGCCCATTCGTTCGCCAGCGCCTTGGTCAGTTGCGCCACCGCCCCTTTGGCGGCGGCATAGGACGGCACGAAAACGCCTCCCTGAAACGAGAGCAGAGAGGCCACGTTGATGATCTTGCCGCTTCCCTGCGCCAGCATGTGCCGCCCCGCCAACTGGCACAGCCTGAACACGGCGTTCAGGTTGACCTCGATCACGTCGCTCCAGTCCTTCGCCGGGAAGTCGGCTGCCGGAGCGCGCCGGATGATCCCGGCATTGTTGATGAGAATATCGATCGAGCCGAATTCCCGCACCGTACGTTCGACCAGGTCCTCGCACACTCCCGCCTCGGAGACATCGCCCTCCGCGCGTGCGGCCTTGGCTCCAGCGGCGCACACGGCCGCGCACACTTCGTCGATCCCGCGCGAGTCCTTGCCGTGAACCATCACGTTCGCGCCGGCCTCGGCGAGCCCGACCGCCATGCCCGCACCGAGGCCGCTCTGCGAGCCGGTGACCAGCGCGTTCTTTCCCTTCAGGCTGAATGCGTCGAGCCTCATTTCCGGCTCGCTTCCAAGCCCGAACCGCCCCCGGCGAAGCCGGGCTGCACGTTCACCACACCGAACTGCCGGTCTTCCTTCTCGCGGTGCGCCGCCATGGCCCACAGGAAGACGATCCGGTGGCCCGGCACCGAGACGTTGGGGTGATATCCCGCCGGCATCAGGACCGCGTCGCCGTCGCGAACCACGGTCACCAGCTCAGGGTACTCCGTGTCGTTATAGACGAGCTGGATGCCGAACGCCGGTTCGGGCATGTCGAAGTAGACGTACATCTCCTCCAGCATCGCGGTGTGCTCGTGCGGCGGCCAGCTGGTCCAGTTCCCCGGCTCGGAAAGGGTGAAGCCCACCATCAGCCGTCCCGCCTCGACATTCTTGCCGAACACGATATTGACCGTCCGCCGCTGCCCCTGCACGCCCGCGGTAAACGTCAAAGCCGGATTCTGCGACGCCTCCGCGTGCTTGACCACCTGCAACGGGTACGTTCCTTTCACCGGCGCCGAGAACTCCGCGATGTCCGCGCTCTCCCCGGCATCCACGCGCACCTGGCTCCCGCGCGGCAGGTAGATGCCATCGTACTGATTGAGCACGAAGTCCTCGCCGTTCACGCTCAGAGCCGCCGCGCCCGTTAGCACGACCAGACCGGTCTCATGGCTGTTGGTCTTGAACGTGACGGATTTGGTCTCGCCACGCAGGATGATCCTCCCGTAGGAGAGATGACGATTCGTGCTGTTGGCGGGGGTCACCCACGTGTTCCGGCCCGCCCGAACGTTGGTCTTCCGGAAGATCATCCGTTCTATTTGCGTCTGTGCCAGCGTTGCCATCGCGTTCTACCTCCCTATCTTTGATGTTACCGGTCCCGCCGTGGCGCACGCTTCAGCGTGCCGCCGTGGGCTCAGCCCACGGTCCTAATCAACTTTCAACCCCGCCCCGTTAATCTTGACGTTCGTCGCCGTGAGACCCACCACGTGTTCGATGATGTTCTTCTCGGCGACGTTGTCGAACGTGCAGTCCACAAGCCGCAGGTCGCGGATGGGCGCGTTCTTAAACCCCCGCACCTCCAGTGCGTACTTGCTCTTCTTGCAGGTCACGTTACTGATGTTGATGTCGTGGACATTGGGGCGCTCGGACCCTTTCTCGCCTTCCTCGTACTGGAAATCGATCTGCAGCACGGCTTCGCCTACCTGACCGATCTCGATGTTCCGGTAGTAGATGTGCTCGATGGTCCCGCCCCGCACGGCGTTGGTCTTGAAACGCAGGGCCTGGTTGAGATCGGGGCTGTCGAGTTTGCAGTTCTCGGCGAATACGTTGCGCACCCCGCCCGACATCTCGCTGCCGATGGTCAGGCCGCCGTGGCCATCCTTCATACGGCATCCCCGGATCACCACGTTCTCGGTGGGCTTCGCCATCCGCCGCCCGTCCCGGTTGCGCCCCGCCTTGATGGCGATGCAGTCGTCGCCGGTATCGAAGGTGCAATTCTCGATCAGCACATCGGTGCAGGAATCCGGATCGCAGCCGTCGGTATTGGGCCCATGCGACGCGATATTGACATTGCGAATCGTGACGTTGCTGCACAACAGCGGGCTGACTTCGAACATCGGCGAATCCTTGACCGTGACTCCTTCGATCAGGATGTTCTTCGACCGGACAGGCCCCACCAGGTTCGGACGCAGGTAACTTCCCTCGCCGAACACACGCTTTTCGATGGGAACGTCCTTGGCCCCCATCTCGAACAGCCGGTTCCGCGCGTCATCCTGTAAAGGAACGCCGGGGTGCCACCCGCAATTGGTTCGGCCCTTCCACGGCCACCAGTGCTCGCAATCGGCCTGGCCATCGAGCGTGCCCCCGCCGGTCACCGCGATGTTCTCTTCCCCGTCGGCGTAAATCAGGGCCGAGTAATTCATCAGCTCGACTCCCTCCCAGCGGGTGTAGACCACTGGCAGGTACCGCTTAGGATCGCGGCTGAACTTGAGCGTCGCGCCCTCGGGCACGTGCAGGTTCACGTTGCTCCTGAGCCGTATCGGGCCGGTGAAGAAGGTGCCCTGGGGAAAGACGACGCGCCCGCCGCCGGCGTGAGCGCATTCCGCGATCGCGCGGGCGATTGCCTCGCTACAGTCGGTCTTCCCGTCGCCCAGCGCCCCATGCCGGGTCACGTCGAAGTCCCGCTTCGGGAAGACGGGCGGCTTGATGCGCGCCAGTATCCGCCCTACCTCTTCGTCCCATACCGACGCAAGCGCCGGTCTGGCAAGCCATCCGGCCGCGGCCACACCTCCTGCCACTTTGAGAAAGGTTCGCCTGCTTGAGCTGGGTTCTTCGATCATGAGTGTCCCCTTGACGAGCCTAGGTTCGCCTCTCGGATATGTCAATGCGAAACAACTGAAGGCTCCGTTGAGCAATGGTGAACGATGGGCCGGGGGCCACGCGTCGTGATAGGATGCGTTTTAGAAGGCAGTGCAGCCGGTCAAGGAAGAAGGACTCGAAGCGCGAGTGATCCGGGCGGCCGAGGCCGCTCTGGCTAACCACCAGTATGTCAGTGCGACGGATGTGCTCGTGGGAATGGGCCTGCTCGCACCGTCGAATCTCGATGGCTGGCGGAAAGGGCGCGTCGACGTCCTGGAGCGCGTGATCCAGGGGAATCTCAAGACGATCTCGCGCTCGATGGCCATATTCCGCCAGTGGTCGCGGGACCATGGACTCCGGCCCAGCGAAACCCGGCACGTGCGGACAACGCGCGCGGGGATCGTGGACCTGCAATTCAGCGTCAGCGGCGACCCGGACATCGAGAAGAACTACCGCACTCACTACGTGTCGCCCGCGCTGTCGGAGCGCAAGCGGCAACAGATCGGTGAAAAGCTGAGCCAGGCCCCCGAGCCAGTCGTGTTTCAGATCCTCCGGGACTCGCAGTGCTCTGAATGCGGCACCGAGATCGACAAAGGCGAGTTGCTCTTCATGGAGGCGGGCCAACCGCTGTGTCTGCCATGCTCCGGCCTGGACGACCTCGAGTACCTGGGAAGGGGCGACGCCGCTCTCACCCGGCGCGCGACAAAGCACACCACGCGCAAAGCTGTGGTAGTCCGTTTCAGCCGGTCGCGCGGGCGCTACGAGAGGCAGGGCATCCTCGTAGAGAGCGCGGCCCTGGAGAAAGCGGAGCATCGACGCCGGCGAGCGAGCGGCCGCACGCGCCAAGGGCGCCGCGCAGCGTCGTAAAGACGATCTGGTCCTGGTCGCCCGGATGACGGACCAGATCCTGGCAATGTTCCCGCGCTGTCCTGGCGAAGAGGCTCGGGAGATTGCCCGGCATACCGCCGCCCGCGGCAGCGGTCGCGTCGGACGGACCGCGGCCGGCCGCAAGTTAGAAGAATTGGCCCTGACCGCCGCTGTGACCGCCGCAGTCCGCCACCGGCACACGCGCTATGACGACCTGCTCGCCGACGGCTCGGATCGCGAGTTCGCCCGCCATCAGGTGGCCGACCAGGTCCACAACATCCTGTCCGCCTGGCGCGCCTGAGACCGCCGGCGCAGGGACTCGCTACCCCGTGAGGCCAGCACCGAGCCGCGAGCGTCAGCAAGCGGACGTCGAACTTTCCAGACCCGGATATCGTATCTGTGATACTGTATCCCCCGAAGGAGTGCACTCATGCCCGACAACAAGCTCAACCGTCGCCAGATCCTCCAATCCGCCTTGGCCCTGGTCCCCGCGGCCGGCCTGAATTGGGACGCGCTTCCGGCCGCTAAATCCACGCCCTCCGGACCGGATCAGTTCGACGCCGTGATTATCGGAGCCGGACTCGGCGGATTGAGTTGCGGATTCGCCTTCGCCCGGCAGGGATTCAAAGTCCTGCTGCTCGAGAAACACGACAAGCCGGGCGGCTACGCCACCACCTTCCGCCGGCCGGGCGGCTTCGTCTTCGACGTCTCTTTGCACTCCACCACGGTCGGCGAGCGAGGCGACGTCCGCAACCTGATTCCCGGCTTCCCCGAGATTACGGATGTCGAGTTCGTCCCGCACCGCACGCTCTATCGCGCCATCTTCCCCGATCACGACATCCGCGTCCCGCTCCGCGACCTGCCCTCTTACATCAAGACCCTGGTCGAAAAGTTCCCCGCGGAGGAGGTGGGCATCCGCGCACTCTTCGCCGACATGCAGGCCATCTCCGCCGACATCCGCAAACTCTCGCAGCCCGGCGTGAAGATCGAGATGAGCCGCATGCCCGTGGACTATCCGCACCTGGTGCGGTCCGCCGGCCAGACCTGGGGCACCATGGTGGACGCGCACGTCAAGGACGCGCGGCTGAACGCCATCGTCTCCGCGCTGTGGGGCTACTACGGCCTGCCGCCCTCGAAACTCGCCAGCTTCTACTATGCCCTTCCCACCATCGATTATCTCGAGCAGGGCGGCTACTACCCCAAGGGCAGGTCCCAGAAGATCAGCGACTCCATGGCGGCCTTCATCACCGCCCACGGCGGCAAGGTGCTGCTCAACACCGAAGTGGTGAAGGTCCTCACCAGGAACGGCCTGGCCTACGGCGTGAGAACCGCGGACGGCCATGAGTACACCGGCCGCGCCATCGTCGCCAACTCCAACCCGCACGACCTGTTCCACACCCTGGTCGAAGACGACGGCCGCCTGAAGACCTACCTGGAGCGCATGGATCGCTGGACCCCCAGCCTCTCCACCTTCCAGATCTTCCTGGGCCTCAAGAAGGACCTGGTGGGCGCCATCGGCATTCGCGATACCGAGATTTTCTACGCCGCCGGCTACGATCCCGACACCGAGTATGCGGCCGCCCTCAGCGCCGACATGACCAATCCCAACGTGGGCGTCATGCTCTATGACAACCTGTTTCCCGGTTACTCGCCCAAAGGAAAAAACACGCTCAGCATCATCGCAATGCAGGGCTACAGCCACTGGGAGAAGTACGAAGGCGACTACCGCCAGGGGCAGAAGGCCACCTACCGGGCCGAGAAAGAACGAATCGCCGGCATTCTGATCCGGCGCGTCGAGGAGCGGCTGCTGCCCGGCCTCACCAAGGCCATCGAAGTCCGCGAAATCGGGACCCCGCTGACCAATCTCCGCTACACCGGCAATTATCGTGGCTCGATCTACGGCTGGGATCAGACCCTCGACAACTCCGGCATGCGCCGCATGGCCCAGACCACCCCGATCCCGAACCTGTACCTGGCCAGCGCGTGGACCCGCCCGGGCGGCGGCTACGGCGGCGTCCTGATGAGCGGCATCGACTGCTTCAAAGAGGCCACCAAGACCTGGGGTTAACCAGCCATCCACCTCGCCTGCCGCTCATCCGGCGAAGGCCGCCACTCCTACGACACCCCTTGGCACGCTGGGGCTGGCCGAGTACAATCGATCCGGATGAAAAGAGTCCGCTCTCTGATTTCGATCTGCTGCCTGACGGCCGCCGTTGCCGTCCCGGCCGCCGGTTGGGTCAGGAAGAATCCATTCGGCTCAACCACGCCGCTCCCCGATTCGCTGCGCGGCGCCGTCTGCCACATCGCGCAGTGGTGGCCGGTCCTGCCGAACTTCGATCACCTGCATCCGGTTGGCTTCATTTATACCTACACCCTGGATGTGCCGACGCGATCCTACCAGGAAGGAATGCCCGGTGTGACCGACCGGGTCGAGTGGTTCGCCATCGACTATCAGAGCGATTTCTGGATCGCCAAACCGGGAAAGTACCGCTTCAATCTGATCTCCGACGACGGCTCCAGGCTCACCATCGACAGCAAGTTGGTCATTGACGACGATGGCATTCACCCCACCACCGCCATGGGCGGCAGCGCCGAGCTGGCCGCCGGCAACCATCACATTCGCGTTTCGTACTTCCAGGGCCCCGGCAGCGAACTGGCCCTGGTCCTGCAGGTTGCCGCGCCGGGCGAACCGCCCCACCTTTTCGACATGCGGAACTTCAGGCCGCCGCTCGACGCGCGCACCGAGGCCCCGCCCCCCGACGCCGAAGCCCGGCCCACATTGCGGCGCGACAACACGTTCCACGGTTCGGCGGCCCTGACCGCCTTCGAGATGACCGCCTTCGATGCCATGAAGTCCCGGCCGCACGCCTTCGAGTTCCGCTCCACGGCGCTGCGGTTCCCCGCGAGTGCCGACAGGTCGACGTACGTCCTGGCCTTCGAGCTGCCGGGGATGCCGCTGGCCGCCACGCCCTCGGGACCTGGAAAGCACAAAGTCCACGCCGTGCTGCTGGCCCTGGTGAAGGACGCCGGCGGTCAGGTGGTCGGGAAGGCCAGCCAGGACTTTCGCGTCGAGGTCACGGACACCCAACTGGCGGCGCTGCGGGCGGCCACGCTGTCCTACACCCACCCGATTACGCTTCCGACCGGCCACTTCACGGTCGAGACCGTGGCGCTCGACCGCGAAGCCGGCCGCGCCAGTACGGGAGCGTTCGAAATCGACAACCCCGAACGAAAGGGGCTGGCGCTGAGCAGCCTGGTGCTGGCGCAAAGAGCCGAGCCCGCAAACAGCTCGGCGGATACGGACGACCCCGACCCGCTGGAGTTGGATGGCCGGCGCGTCGTGCCGGCCATCGACGCGAGCCTGCCCGCCAACGCGCAGCCGTCCGTGTTCTTCGTGGCGTATCCGTCGAAATCGAACACAGCGGCGCCGAAAGTCAGCGTGCAGTTCCTGGTTCACGGAACGGTGGTCGCCAGCCAGACCGCCGACGCTCCACCTCCGGATGCCGGGGGCGCGGCGCCGATGACCATCTCGGCCATCGCGAAACCCGGCAGTTACTTGTTGAAGATCACGCTGTCGCAGGGCGACGAGTCGACAGAGCAGAGTATTCGCTACTCGATCGCCGCCAGATAGAGGCACTATGCACAGGTCAAACTATGTTCTAATTCTTGCGGGCCTGCTGCTCGCAGCCCTGATATTCACACCCGCCTCCACCTTCGCGCAGAACGCCAGCGGCTCGTTGTCCGCCACGGTTTACGACCAGAGCGGCGCTGTTGTTCCCAACGCCAAGGTCGTGCTGAAGAACGAAGACACCGGAGCCCTCCGCGACACGGTTTCGAATGGCACCGGCTTCTTCAATATCCCTGCCATCCAGCCCGGGTCCTACACCTTAACGATTACTATGCCGGGCTTCCAATGCTGGCAACAAACGGGAATCGTGTTCAACCAGGGGGCGAGCGAAACGCTCGCTGATGTCGAGCTTCGCGTGATGGGGACAGAGTATCCGATCGCGGTCGAGACGCATGCTGAGGTAGCCCCCCTCGACACCGGCGAGGCCCGCCAAACCCTGGACTCGGAACTGGTGTCCCATCTGGCGATCCAGGGCCGCGACGCCGCCGAGCTGATCAAGATCATGCCCGGGATGGCGATGAATCGCGGCCTCAGCCAGACCGGGTGGAGCAGTCTGACCACCCAGACCAACTCCGGTCCCATCGGCCAGTACTCGGCTAGCGGAACCCAGCCCCACGGCGCGGTGACCATGACTATGGACGGCGCCAATCTTCTGGATCCCGGCAACCAGGGAACTCAGGTCGCCAATATCAACGTGGACCAGACCGCCGAAGTGACCCTCCTTTATTCCGCCTATGGCGCCGAATACGCCAAGGGCCCAGTTACTCTGCAGGCCATCGGAAAGAGCGGTACCTCCCACTTCCATGGCGCGGCCTACTTCTACGGCAGCGGCCCGGGCCTCAACTCCATGGAATCGTACGCCAAAAGTCTGGGCGCCACCAAGACCATGTACCGTGGCTCTTACTATCCCGGCGTGGAGGTTGGCGGCCCGGTTGTAATCCCCGGAGTCTTCAACCAGAACCGCGACAAGCTATTCTTCTATGTCGCGCCCGAAGGCATGGAGCAGACTCCGGCGCCGACATATCGCGCCTACTTCGTTCCGACCCCACAGATGCTGGCCGGCAATTTCTCCAAGGCGTATCTGGACAGTCTCGGCCCCGGGTTTGCCGGGACCAAGGCCGCAGCCGCCCAGCAGCCTACCGAACACGGGGCGGCGGCCGCCTATCCGGGCGGCTTCATCCCGGCCAGCCTTCTCGACCCGAATTCGTTGGCCTATGCGAAGACCTTCTCCCCAGTGCCCGGAGGGCAGCCCGACGCGAGCGGCAACAACTATTTCTATGGGTACGGCTTCAACGTCAACCGTTTCGAGTTCAGGCTGCGGCTCGACTATAACATCAGCGACGAAACGAAGTTCTTCGTTTCCTGGAACCGGCAGGACGAAGACGATGTGAACCCCATCGGCGTCTGGTATTATCCGAGCAACGCTCTGCCCTATCCGTCGATCATGCCGGCCCACCAGGTCGCCAACATCTATAGCGCGAGCCTGGTGCACGTATTTGGCCCGAGCCTGACCAACGAAGCCGTTTTCTCGCTGGCGAAGTTCCTCAATCCTGTCCGGCTTGGAAACCCTTCGGCGGTCGATATCTCGACCGTCGGCCTCACCGGTTACAAGCCACTCGCCGCCGATCCTTACATGGCGCAGATTCCCAACATCGCCAGCCAGTACAACTTAGTCCCGGGTTACTACGCACCGGCATTCGGCACCACCTTCCATAACGGAGCCTTCGGCAAGATGTCCTTCGACCCATCCATCGCGGACAATCTCTCCAAAGTCGCGGGCACGCACACCATGAAGTTCGGGTTCTATTGGGACTTCGCCGAAAACAACCAGACCGGCGGCCTCGGCAACTTCGTGCAGGGCGTGCTGAATTTCGCGAACACCGGCGCCACCAGCAGCGGCAACCTGTTGGCGGACTTCCTGACCGGGCGCGTTCAGTCCTTTCAGCAGGTGCCCGCCCTCAGCGTGTATGACTTCAAATACAGCCAGTACTCGCTTTATGCGCAGGATCAGTGGAAGGCCCACCGCAGGCTGACTCTGACTTACGGCGTGCGCTTCGACCACATGGGCCAGTGGTACCCCACCAGCGGCCAGGGCCTCGTGGTGTGGGACCCCGCCGGATACAACAACACCCCGGCCGCCGGCCCGTGGACCGGCCTCCTGTGGCACGGCAGGGACAGCAAGATCCCCATGTCCGGCTTTCCCTCCAAGCTCTTCTCCCCCGAGCCGCGGGTCGGCTTCGCCTTCGACCTCGCCGGAAGAGGGCTGACCGTCCTGCGCGGCGGAATCGGCCTGTACCGGTACCAGATCTCTTATAACTCGGCCGCGAACCCAGGCCTCTACGACGAGGCGGCCGGCATCCCCAGCTATAACATCCTCAATCCGGGGAATCTCGGCTGGAACTTCGCCCAGTACAGTCAGCCGGCCGTAGAGGGAATCGGGACTAAACATAGGCGCCATGCAGCAGGGAGACACGAGAACGCCGCATACCTATACCTACAACATCATCCTCTCGCAGCGGGTCCCCTGGCATTCGACCGCCGAAATTCAGTACAGTGGCAATCAGAGCCGCGACCTGCTGCTATCGGGGAATGGGTTCAACATTCCGTTTCTCGGGAACCTGAACAAGACGCCGGTCGGCGCTTACTTCCTGCCCGACGCGATTACCGGAGTAGTAAATGATCCAGCCCTCGGCGGCGTACCCAGCCAGGACTACCGCTCCTATCACAACTATCAGACCATCTTACTGACCAGCCACGGTTCCTATCAGAACCACAACGCCCTGGTTCCGTCATGGAACAAACAATCGGGGCGGGCCACGTTCATACTGAATTACACCTTTGGCAAGGTGCTCGGAATCCGCGACGGCGAGTCGGACAACGGTTCGGGCAACGGCCCGGCCATGGACCCTTGGAACCTCCGCAATAACTATGGGGTGCTGTCCTATGACCACACGCACATATTCAATGCGGCTTACCTGGTCAATCTCCCCAGCCCCATCCACGGCAGCTTTTTCTTGGGAGGCCTGTTGAATGGCTGGGCCGTTTCCGGCATCACGCAGGTGCAGAGCGGCGCGCCCATTCAGCCGAACACCGGGGGAAACCTGAACCTCACTACTTCCGGCGGCCTGAACAACCTGATGTGGCTGGGAACCGATTCCGAGAATCTTCGCCCCGTGCTCACCTGCGATCCGAAAAGCAATCTGAAGGCGGGCCAATACTTCAACCCCGACTGTTTCGTCCTGGCGCCGCAGGGGACGAACGGCGCTATCGTCTGGCCATACATCCATGGCCCGGCCTACTTCAACAGCGACCTGTCGATCCACAAAACCTTCCGGTACAAGGAGCGCCATTCGTTTGAGTTTCGGGCGGCGGCGTTCAACTTTCTCAACCATCCGCTCAAGGCCTTCAACGTGAACGGCGCATACTCCGATCTGTCGCTGCTGTTTGCGGCGCCCGCGGCCGGCACCACCAACTCCAACTCCTTGACGACGGGGTCGCCCCTGCACACCACGGGGTACCGCATCGGGCTTCTGTCGCTCAGGTACACGTTCTAAGCGGAGTCACATGCAACGCACACAATACATGGCGGTTGGCTTGTCGGGAAAGGCATAAGTGGGCAGGAACCTTTATCTGTTTCTGAGCCTGGTGTGGAGCCTGGACGCGATTTCCTACGTCCTGATGTCCATCTTCTCGATCCGCAACTACCGCGTGCGCAGAACGCGATGGGGCGGCGCCGCTTACTGCGCCCTCATCGTGAACTTCGCGCTTGTGTACGTGAACCTGCTGACGGAAGAAGCGGTCCGGATCGCTACGGGACATACCCTGGCGGTTTTTAGCGCCATTGACTTACTGTCCTCCGTAATGGCCGCGGTGCTGCTGTTCCACACCTTCTACAACGGCGAGCGGGAGTATCTGCCGGGCCCCAGGATCTGGAGGGCGTTTGTCTGGCTGTCGTACGCGATCGCCGTCGGCACGGCAATCGGCGGAGTGGGCTTCTTCCTGGGTGTCTTCAGCCATCTTCCGATCCCGCCGCGGCTTTGGATCCCGCCGCCGCTGGCGGGCGGCGCCATAGGTGCGATCGGAGTGCTGTGCGCGTCGCGCCGTCCCGCAAGCAACTCGACCGAGCGCCGCCAGCGCCGCTGGGTAGTGGGCTTTTGCATCGCCTGGGCGTTGACGGCAATGCTCTGGCTAACTACAGGCGCCCCGGCATTCTCTCTGCCGAAAGACCTCTGTCCCCCGATCTTCGTCTTCATCGTCACTTACTACGTCGAGCGGCTCGCCTTCTTCGATGTCCTGATCAAAAAGGGAGTAGTAACTTTTATCGCGTTCGCCCTCCTGTCCATGTACTTTACTTGGGTAAGACCCTGGATGATGCGCTTCCGGTTGAGCATCGTGGTGTGGGCGATCTCCGCCAGCCCCATCGTACTGATCCACCCCTGGCTCTACCGCATGATCTCCGCCTGGCTCGATCGCCTGTGGCTCGGCCGCCGCTTCTCGCCCATCGAAGCCAGCGAGTATTTCCTGGATGGGCTGCAGGGTGCCATCGGCGAACCGGAGCTGGCCGCTCTCGCCGAGCAGCGGTTGCAGGCCATCTTCCAGTCGGACTCCGAGATGATCATGGGACCGGCCTCCGGACCGGCCCCATACGCCGAAGCCGGCGCCGATCCCATGCAGGCGCCGATCCGTCTGGGCGGCGAACAGGTGGGCGTGGTCCGCGTCCGGCCGCGCGCGCACAACCCGCGCTTCCTCAGCGAGGATTTCGCCCTGCTGGCGTCTCTCGCCGAAATCTTGTCGTTCCTGCTCGAGAACCTGCGCCTCCGCGAGAAGCGCCTGGAGCACGAAAGACGCGAGCAGGAGCTGGTCCTCAACGCCAATCGGTCGGAGCTGAAGGCCTTGCGCGCGCAGGTGAACCCGCACTTCCTCTTCAATGCGCTGAATACGATTGCCAGCCTCATCCCGCGCCACCCCGACCGCGCCGAAAAGACCATCGAGCAACTCGCGGAGGTGTTTCGATACACCCTGCGCCGCTCGGACCGCGAATGGGTCACGCTCGAAGAGGAGCTGGAGGCCGTCCGAGCCTACCTGGACGTCGAACAGGAGCGCTTCGGCGATCGCCTCGTGGTGCGCGTGGCGTGCACGGACGAGGCCATGGATGTTCGCATTCCGGCCATGGTGGTCCAGACCCTGGTGGAGAACGCGGTCAAACACGGCGTAGGAGGAATTCGGACCCAGGCCGTGGTCGAAATCGAGGCCGGTATCGACGCCTCCGGAATCTCGATCCAGGTCCGCGACAGCGGCCCCGGCTTTCCCGCAACCGCCCTGGGCGGCTTCCCCGCCGGCAACGGCGGCTACGGGCTGCGAAACATTCGCGAGCGCCTGCAAGGGCACTTTGGAGACGCCGCCAGCCTGCACATCGATCGCGACGCCGCGCTCGGCATGACCGTCGTCGCCATTCACCTGCCGCGCACGTCGGAAGCGAGGGCCCAATGATCCGCACCATCCTGGTGGACGACGAACAGGCCGCGCGCGAGCGGCTGCGCCAGATGCTCGGCCCCATCCCGGGCCTCGCGATCGTGGGCGAAGCCGCGGACGGCGAGGAGGCCATCCAGAAGGTGGCGGAGCTCGGTCCCGATCTGCTCCTCCTCGACATTCAGATGCCCGGCTGCAACGGCCTCGAAGTGGCGGCCAGTCTGCCCAGCCCCCGCCCTCAAATCATTTTCTGCACCGCCTTCGACCAATACGCCGTGGATGCCTTCGAGATGCACGCCGTCGATTACCTGCTCAAGCCGGTCAACCGCGTGCGGCTGGCGCGCGCCATCGAGCGCGTGCGAGGCGCCGAACCGGCCGAGGCCGGCGTGGAGGTCGAACGGGCGCTCAAAGCCCTGCGCGGCCGGACCACCCGTCTGCTCGCGCGCGGCGGCGACCGCTACCGCGTCATCCCCCAGCAGGAAGTCGTGTATCTGGTCTCCGACGGCGGTCTCACCAAGTTGTGCACCCGCGAGCACTCCTACGTTCTCGATCCCACGCTGAACGATCTTGAAGAACGCCTCGACCCGGCCTGCTTCTTCCGCGTCAGCCGCGCCGCCATCGTGAATCTGGATTGCGTGAGCGAGGTCCTGCCCCTGGCGGGCGGCCTCGCCGACGTCGTCCTGACCACCGGCGTCCGTCTCGAAGTCAGCCGCCGCCGCCTCGAAGATCTCCTCGATCGCCTCTCCGGCCAGCAGTGATCGACCCGGCTCAATCCGTTACGGGCGCACGTCGGGTTGCGACGGCGAAGCGGACGGCGCAGCTTCGCCAGGCCACCCTTCCGCCCGACGCACTGCGGCTTCAACAGCGGCGATGGATGCCCGCGAGACGCCCTTCGCTGGAGACGCCTGTGTCAGCCACGCCCGGGCAGTGACCGCGTCCCTTCTGCACTGTGCCTGGAAAAGTGCCGCCTCGAGGAACACCGCGCTGCGCACGACTGGCCTGGCGCGGCCCGAGAGAGCCAGGGCGCTTTCCAGAAACAGTCCCGCCTCCTGGAACTGTCCGCAATCGATGGCGGCACCGTATGCGAACAGAGTGGCTTGCATACGGTCCGCCGCGCTTCCGCCGCCAAAGGAGGCCGCCTTGCAAAGCGCATCTCTGTTCCATTCCCGGCGCGGCACCCCCCGGGCATTCTGCTCGAGGCAGAATAGCGTCAGCTTCCAGCGCTCCCACGCCTCGTCCCGGTGCAGGCAACTGGCCAGGCGTGCAACGTCGTTGACGTCCCCTTCCGAGGTCAAGGGCACAAGCGAAAACAGCGTCAGGGAGCAGATTGCTAGCGCGGCGGGCCAGCGCGCCCACCAGAGGGTCGCCAGCAGCAGAATGTTGGCCGCAGGGCCGGCAGCGATCATCGTCGCGTACCGCCAGTCTGGAAGACTTAAACGAAGAGGCAGCATCTGGGTCGCGCCGCAGAAGAGGTTGCCGATCTGAAAACTGAGCCGCCAACCCGAGCGGCCACGCTTCAGGTGACAGCCGAAGATCGCTACGCCGCGGCATGACAGACCGGCCAGCGAGCCGGCGAGCACGTGAGCACCCTCATGTACTGCGATCGTCAGCTGCCAGAACAGCGCAAAGAACAACAGCGATTCAGGGTTCACGCCGAGAGCCCCCGCGAGAATCCCTATCCCCGAGCCGACCGCAACAGCGATGGCATTGCGCATTCGGGTCGACCTCGGAGCCGGAGGAGGCTGGGTGCGATCAAGGATGGGGGTGAGACTTCCGCCCTCGGGGTTCACTGGCACTACCTTACGCTTCGACGTGGATCTCGAAGACGCACCGCTTGCCACCGCGCAGAACGGTCTCCTTCATCTCCACGCGAACCTTCTTCTCGAGAAAGGTCTCCCAGGTATGCTGCTGCCACCCCAACGAGCAATTGCACACCACCGCCGGCGTGTTCTGATGGCGGCTGTTCAGCGGGCAGAAGCAGTCCTCGCGTTCCGGCGAGGTCATGGTGATGACGCCCTTCTCGCGATCCCAGCTCACCTCATCGCCCGAGACGCCCTGCTGGAGCAGCTTGCAGAATCCGTCGAAGTCGCCGCGATGCTGCACGACGGTTTTGTCCCACAGGCTGGCGCAGTAGGCGCCCTCATCGTGCAGGATCCCGTTCAGGTTCTGCGCGTCCATCCGCCCCGAGAGGATGTGCAGCAATCCGGCGTAGCGCTCCTTCACGAACCGCAGGCGCCAGTCTTCCTGGTTCGGTGTTTCGGCGGCGGCGACGCTGCCTGAGCAGGCGCACAACCCAGCGGCAGCACAAGTCCTGAAAAACTCTTTTCGATCCATGTTGACGACGCTATCCTGGCGTCCGGGTCCGTGTCAACTACAGCATCCTCTGGCCCGCCGTTCTGGTGTCGTAACCCCCGATGCTCTCCAGTTCCCGTCGAAAGCTGGACCGGTTGAGTGTATCGAGCACCACCTGCACCGCGGGAAGATCCAGATGCTGGCGGCGTATCGCGAGGTCGTAGCGCTCGCTGATCAGGGGAATGAAGCCGAGCCCGAACAGTCGCGCCGCTGCGCGCGTTGCGATGCAACAATCGGCGGCGCCGGTTCGCACCTGCCACGCCGCGGGCAGATGTCCCGAAGCGAGTTGATCGTAGCCCGCGACCCTTCTGGCATCGATCTTCAGGCGCTGGAGATGCGAGTCCAGAAGGAAGCGGCTACCGGCCCCCGCTTCCCGGTTCACGATGCGCACATCCCTGCGCCCGAAATCTTCGATTCCGCGGATATCTTTCGGGTTGCCGCGCGCCGTTAGGATACCTTCCTCCCAAACGGCAAACGAAATCACGGCCACCGCTCTCTTGGGAAACATCCGGCTGATCGCCGGGATGTTCGACTCGCCGGTCACTTCGTCCCGCAGGTGCGTGCCCGCGATGTGCACGCGCCCCTGCTTAAGGAGCGAGAGCGCCTGCGAGCTGTTCCGGTGCGCAAGGACCATCTCCACGCCGGCCAGCTGCACGTGCCGCGCGAGCACCGAGATCCCCGGATCGCACCCCGCCACCAGAACCCGATTCCGAAACTCGCCGTCGGCGTGATACACCTGCACCTTGGTCTTGCGGCCGGCGGCCGGCTCTCCGGTCACAATCGCGTCACTCGCCGGCAGAACCCACGGCACCGGAGACGGCGCCGACGCGATCAGCGTTTTATCCACACGGCACAGTTGAACCGGCTGCCCAGGCTGGACCGGATCGGAGCCCGGCAGAAGGAGTGCCTGCTCGGATGGCAACTCCGGCGCCGGCGATTCGCCCGGCAAGGCGAACAGATCCTCCACGCTCGCCTCGAGCGTCCGGGCCAGCCGCAGCGCGACCGCCGTGTTGGGAATGTAGCTGCCGGCCTCCATGGCGTAGATGGTTTGCCGGCTGATCCCCACGCTCTTGGCCAGCCATGCGGCGGAGAATCCGCGTTTGTGCCGGAGCGCGGCCAGGTTGTTCTCGATCTCCGGCGCCACCGCCTTCTTCATCTCACCCCAGTGTAGTGCGGCTCGCCCCAGCCCGCGGGCCGCCCCGCGGGCCGCCCCGCCCCGCGCTTGTCGTCTATGCGATACACTGAACTTATTACGTGACATGGGGCAGATTCAGGGGCTTCGCTATGCGACTCACTTCATTCGTGGCAGCCGGCGCGCTGATCGTCTTCGTGGCATCGGCCTGCGCTCAAGTATCCGCCAGTCTCTCCGGAACCGTCACCGATCCATCCGGCGCCTCTCTCTCCGGCGCCGCGGTAGCGGCCAAAAACGTGGACACCGAAGCGGTCCGCACCACCGTGACCAATGCCGAAGGCCGCTACCAGTTCTTCGCTCTGCCCATCGGCGGATACGAGCTTCGAAGCGCCAAGGCCGGCTTCAAGGAAGAGGTGCGCACCGGAGTGCACCTGGTGGTGGGCCAGAGCGCCACGCTGGACATGGAACTGCCGGTCGGCGAGTCCAGCCAGCAAATCACCGTCAGCGGCGACGCGCCCCTGGTAGGCGTGACCACGGAAAGCATCGCCGGCCTGGTCGGCGAGCGGCAGATCAAGGACCTTCCCCTCAACGGTCGAGGTTACGACGAGTTACTAACCCTGAACCCCGGCGTGGTCAATTTCACCTGGGAGAAAACCGGCGGCATCGGCGTCTCGAACTCCACCACCGGAAATAACTTCTCCGTCGAAGGCAACCGGCCCCAGCAGAATCTGTTCCTGTTGAACGGCGTCGAGTTCACGGGCGCGGCGGAGAATAGCATGCAGCCCGGCGGCACCAGCCAGCAACTGCTGGGCGTGGACGCCGTGCGCGAATTCAACCTGCTCCTCGATTCCTATGGCGCCGAATACGGCAAGCGTCCCGGCGCCCAGGTCCTGATTGTCACCCAGTCCGGCACCAACCGGTTGCACGGATCGCTGTTCGAATTCCTGAGGAACAACGCCCTCGACGCTCCCAACTATTTCGACACCGGTTCCGCCCCCGGCTTCGAACGCAACCAGTTCGGAGCCTCGCTCGGCGGCCCGCTCCAAAAGAACAAGACCTTCCTGTTCGGCAGCTACGAAGGCTTCCGCCAGCACCTGCACCAAACCGGCGTGGACTTGGTTCCGGACGCCAGCGCGCGTCTAGGCTATTTGCCCTGCAAGCTGATCAGCCCGGCCCCCAGCCCCTGCCCCGCCTCCGGTCTGGCGTTCGTCGGCGTCTCGCCGCTGATCGACGCCTGGCCCGCGCCAAGCCCCGGCGCTCCCGACTTCGGCGGGATTTCCGAGGCGTACAACAATCCTCTCCAAACCATCCGCGACGACTTCGCCACGCTCCGCCTGGACCACATCCTCTCTGGAAAAGACACCC
Organism: Bryobacterales bacterium; assembly: GCA_963841635.1. Taxonomy (GTDB): domain Bacteria; phylum Acidobacteriota; class Terriglobia; order Bryobacterales; family Bryobacteraceae; genus DASWZN01. Next base: position 1,455,950 of record CAWJDO010000002.1, on the reverse strand, counting down.
TGAACGCCGCCTACACCATCGATGACAGCGGCGACTTTACGCCCACCAGCACCAACCTCTACAGCACCGATGTGGCGCGCCTCCGCGAGCAGGTGGCGAGCGCCGAGGAGAACCACGTCTTCTCCGCCTCCCTGCTGAACAGCGCCCGGGCGGGCTTTTCGCGCGCCGGCTATTTCTTCACCGGCGAGCCAACTCCCGGGACTCACGCGGCCTCTCTGGCCGGCTTCCTCGCCGGCCACCGAATCGGAGCGATCGTGGTGGGAGGCAGCGCCGCTTCGAATCCAACCGCCCAGCTGAGTCTCGCCGGCAGCAACAACGGAAGCAACCTCCAGGTCGCCCGCAATCTGTTCACGTACGAGGACCGCGTGTCCTTCACCACCGGCCGCCATCAGTTCGACTTCGGAGCCTGGTTCCAGCGCCTGCGGTCTAACGAGAACCTGGCGCTCAGCCAATACGGCCAGGCAACGTTCACCAGTCTGCAGACGCTTCTGAAAGGCACGGTGGGCACTCTTCTCTACGATCCCGCGCCGACGCCGCTCGGCTGGCGTTCCTGGTTCGGCGCCTGGTACGTCGAAGACGTCGTCCGGCTGAGTCCAAGCCTGACGTTGTCGCTCGGTTTCCGCAACGAGTTCACGAGCGGCTGGAACGAGGTCGACGGCCGGGCGGCCACCTATACGTTCGCGGATGGCGTCATCTCGACCCAGCCCAACATCGGGAGCTCGGCTTTCACCGTGAACCATGGAAAGTTCCTGCCGCAGCCGCGAGCCGCCGTGGCGTGGAGTCCTTTTCGCGGCAAGCGCATCACCGTGTTCCGCGCCGGCTTCGGCATGTACAACGACCTGCAGGACGCGCTCGGCTACCGCACCGATCAGAACGCGCCGTTCAACCCGGTGTACAGTCTTCCGAACTTCTCCGTCTCTCAGCCTCCGATCGCGCCGGATGCCCCGGTTCCGGCCACCGCGAAGCTGGTTCCCGGTGGAGTGCAGCAGGATTTGAGGACGCCCACGCTGGTGTCCTGGTCGTTTCGAATCCAACAGGAACTGACCGCCAACACCGCGCTCACCGTCGGCTACATCGGCTCGCATGGTTATCACGAGATCCTCGGCATCGACGCCAACGAGCCCTTTCCTGTAATCTGTCCGGCCTCGCCCTGCCCCCCAACTTATCCCAGCACCTTCCCCACGGGCATGTCCGGTGCGCCGGTTCCGGCGGACACTTACTACGTTCCCACTGCGACAAGGGCGAATCTCGCGATCGCCAACACCTGGACTTACTTCTCGTTGGGCGACAGTTCTTACAACGCCTTGCAGGTAGATCTCAACCGCCGCTTCAGCCGCGGCCTTTCGGTGCGCGGCGTATACACCTGGTCGAAAACGATCGACGACGGAGACTCGCTGAACGCCACCACATCCGGCGGAGAACCAGCCCTGGCCTCGAATCCGTTCGACCTCCGCGCGGACCGTGGTCTGGCGAACTTCGACGTCAGGAACGTCGGCGTGATCAGCGCCGGCTACGCATTGCCCTTCGGGCGCAAAACGCGGGCCGGCGGCTGGACCGTCAATTCGATCGTGACGCTGCAGGGCGGCTTCCCGTTCACGCCTCAGCTCAGCTACAACCCTTCGAACAACGGCGACACCAGAAATCCGGTGCGCCCCTTCGTAAACGCCGCGTTCACTGGCCCGGTGATCCGGGGAACCCCCGCGCAGTGGTTCAACCCGGCGGCATTTCTGGCCCCGCCGAGCGCCAGCGGCTTCTATGGAAACCTGGGGCGCGACACCTTGATCGGCCCGGGCCTGGCCACCTGGGATTTGTCTTTCCTCAAGGACACGCCCCTTCGCGAACGGCTCAATCTTCAGTTCCGCGCGGAATTGTTCAACGTGTTGAACCGGGCCAATTTCAACACTCCGAACGCAATCACCTTCACGCCCACGGGAGTGTCGCCCACGGCCGGCGTCATCACCAGCACCTCGACTTCATCCCGTCAGGTGCAGTTCGGCTTGAAACTTCTCTGGTAGAAACGCCATTACCACCGAACTCCACGGCCCGAGCCGTCGTATAGTTCTCGAAAGAGGTCGAAATGCTCAACCGCAGAACCTTTCTCACCGCCGCGTCGTCCGCCACGGCTCTCCTGGCCCAGGCTCCCCCGAGCCAGCCCACCGCAGCCGCGGCCGCACCCGCATCCCCGTTCGCCGATCCCGATTTCGGTTTCACCGCCCTGATCGCTCTGGGCAGTTCCTACTATCGCCAATGCGATCCCGGCAAGCTGCTCGCGGTTCTCTCCCAGATCAAGCCGGGCGACTTCGAATCGGCCTGGATGGCGTTTCACGATGCGGGACTGGAAGCGCAGGCGCTCGCGCAGGATGCCTCGAGCAAGCAGCACGCGGTGAGTGCCCGAGAGGCGTACTTGTGGGCGGCCGGCTATTTCAAAGCGGCGCTTCGCGCGGTGGACGGCACCAAGGATCCCGACCGCATGTACGGCTGCTGGAAGGAATATGCCGCATGCTGATCCGCCGCAGCGGGATCGTTCGACCCGCCGGCGGAGCGTCTCGAAATTCCCTACGGAGATAGCCACCTGACCGGCTGGTTCCTGCGGGCCGACAACTCGCGCCGCCGGAAGCCGCTGGTCATCCTGAACAACGGTGCCGACGGCCTCGAAAACAGCCTGTACGCGGATGGCGGCGCGGGCGCCCTCGCGCGCGGATACAATTGCCTGATCTTCAACGGTCCGGGCCAAGGCGACTCGCTGTGGGAGCGTAAGCTCCACTTCCGGCCGGACTGGGAGAAGGTGATCACGCCGGTGGTCGACGCCATGCTGCGCCATCGCGAGGTGGACCCCAAGCGAATCGCGCTGGTGGGCGTCAGCCAGGGCGGCCATTGGGTGCCCCGCGCGCTGGCCTTCGAACCGCGCATCGCCGCCGGAGTGGCCGACCCTGGCGTCTGGGACGTCTCGGAGACCTGGTTCACCCACCTTCCCAAAATGGTTCGCGACATGCTGGACACCGGCAAGAAGGATCAGTTCGACCACGTGATGGCCGGGGCCGCCTCGGCCAACCCCCGCACCGCGATGCTGTTGCGCTTTCGCATGCGGCCTTACGAGATGGCGTCCTACTACGACGTGTTTCGCGCCGTGCGGGCATACAACCTCGCCGAGGTTGCCGCCCGCATCAAGTGCCCCATGCTGATCACGGATCCCGAGAGCGAGCAGTTCTTCCCAGGCCAATCGCAGAAGCTCTACGACGCGTTGCGCTGCCCCAAGAAACTGGTCCGTTTCACGCGCCAGCAAGGCGCGGATCAGCACTGCGAAGTAGCCGGGCCCGGCCTGCGGGATTACACCGTCTATAACTGGCTGGCAGAGACGCTGGCGTAAGAACTACGGTCTGCCCTGGACCGCCCGCATTTCCAGCACGCCCGTCTGTCCCGTCGCCGCTCGAACCTGCCGCGCCAGCGGCTGAACCATCCGCAGCGCGCGGATCATCGCCGTCGCCTCCGCGTCTTGCTCGCTCGATTCCGGCGTGTCGCCCGACAGCGCGTCCATGAGCGTCTGCCACGTGGTCTTCTTCCGCGGGAACAGCTGCAGGCTCACCTCTTCACCCGCCGGAATCTTCGCGGCCTTCTTGGCCAGCGCCAGCGCCTCCGGGAACCCACCGAGTTCGTCGACCAGCCCCAACGCTTTGCCGTCCTCGCCGCTCCAGATACGCCCCTTTGCGATCTGCAGAACGCTCTCCTTGGAAAGCTTGCGGCCGTCGGCCACCTTGCTGGTGAAATCGATATACACGCGGTCGAGCCAGGCCTCGAAGCGCGCCCATTCGGCCGGCGTGTAATCCTCGGTGCCGGTCCAGTAAGTGGCGTTCGCGCCATCGTGTACCTGGTCGAAGGTGATGCCCAGCATCTTCCAGAACCCCGTGGTCAGCATTTTCCCGCCCAGCACGCCGATGGATCCGGTGATGGTCGCGGGCTGCGCAACGATCTTGTCGGCGGCCATCGCTACGAAGTAACCGCCTGAGCCGGCGAGATCGCCCATGGAGACGATCACCGGCTTGCCGGCCTTGCGCGCCCGCACGGTCTCCTCCCAGATGGCGTCGGACGCCACATAGGAGCCGCCCGGGCTGTCGACGCGGAACAGGATGGCCTTGACCCTGGGATCTTTCACCGCATCGCGGAAAGCGCCGGTGACGGTGTCCGATCCCATCGAAGCGGAACCGAACAACGGATCGAAGCCGCTCTTGCCGCGGCCGACCGCTCCCACTCCGTAGATCAGAGCGATAGTCTTGCCGCTCTTGTGGGGCCGCCCCGCGCGCTCCAGATACTTATTGAGATAGATCAGCTCGGAGCCGGCGCCGGCCATCTGCTTCACCTTCGTGTAAATCTCCTCGTGATAGGCCAGGCCGTCAACGAGCTTGGCATCCACCGCCTCCTTACCCAGCAGCGGCCCGCGGTCCACCACCGCGCGCACCTGCTCGGGCATGAGCTTGCGGCCGTCGGCGATACCCTTGGCCAATTGGGAGGACCAGGAGCGCATCACCGCTTCCATTTCCTCGCGATGCGGGGGCGTGAACTTCTTTTCGGTGAACTGGTTCATCGCCGCCTTGTACTCGTAGCGATGGTCCATGCGCGGAACCACGTTCAACTTATCGAGAGTGCCCCGCATAAACTCGCCTTCGAGAATGACACCGGTGAGGCCAATGTCGCCCGAGGGCTGCATCCAGACCTGGTCGAACGCGCTGGCGATGTAGTACGAGGTGCCGCCCGGACCGAATTCGCCAAAGGTTTCCGACCACGCCACGGCAAATTTCTTGTGTGCGCGGAAATTGCGGACCGCCTCGCGGATTTCCTGCGCTTTAGCCAGGCCCATGCTCGAGCCGCCGAAGCGCGCGAACAGGCCTTTGACGCGGTCGTCGGTCGAGGCGCGCTCGATGGCGTCCACGATGTCGCGCATCGACGGCTGGTTGCCCAGCATGGCCTTGGCGATGGGATCGTCGGGGATGTCCTCGATCACACCGGACTCCAGGTTCACTTCTAGCACCGCGCTTGAAGGCACGCGGCCCTTGTAGGAACTGGCGGCGAACGCGATCACGAACAGCAGCACAACGAAAAGGATCGCGATCGTGCCGACAACGGCTAAACAACCCACGGTGAACTTGCGCATGCGTCTCGGCCCTCCCGGGCGCTACCCGATATTATGACGGAACCGGCAGCGCACCACCGCGACCGTGAGGCAATGGACCGCCCCTACTCCAAAACAACTAGCCGCTTTCGAGTATTGCCCACTCGCCTGCCAATCCGTTAGCATTCCTCTAAGTGCACGCCCCCTGGGGCTGGGACTGCAACTTCATGATCATACCCACGGAACCTATCGGGAGTATCCCGCGAACGCCCGAGCTTCTGAGCGCGTTCGCCGCGAACCGGGCCGGGCGCATCTCCGCCGCCGGCTTCGCCAGGGCGATGGCGGCAGCGTTGCGCAACACCATTCAACGCTTCGAGCAGACCGGCTCTCCGGTCATCACCGACGGCGAGCAGACCAAGCCCAGCTTCGCCACCTACCCGCTCGACGGCCTCGCCAACCTCGCTCCGGATGGCGTCGTCATCCCCTTCGAAGACGGCCACACGCGCCAGCTCCCCAGGCTGACCGCCGGCCCATTCCGCTACGCCGTGCACGCCTCGAACTATCTGGCCGCGGCGAAGCGGCTGACCGACCTGCCCATCAAGCAGGCAGTAATCTCGGCGTCCGCGCTCAGCCTGCTCTATCCATCCGGGGGCATCCCCGGCTATCCCCGCAAGTCCTTCCTGTCGGACTTGGTGACGGAAGCGGCCACCGACATAAGGCAATGCCTGGAACAGGGCGCCCACAGCGTGCAAATCGATTTCACCGAAGCGCGCCTCTCGCTGAAACTCGATCCGTCAGGCGCTGTGCTCGAAAGCTTCGTCGCGCTCAACAACCGGGTGCTCGACGCACTGTCTCCAGACCAGCGCCGCAGCGTCGGCGTGCACACCTGCCCCGGCGGAGACCGGGATTCGACCCACAGCGCCGATGTGGACTACGCCGGCCTGCTGCCCGTCCTTTTCCGGCTTCGCGCCGGCCGCTTCTATGTGCAACTGGCGAGCGAGCGGAATCCCGAACGCGTCCTCCGCATCATCCGCCAGTTACTCCGGCCCGATCAGCGCGTGTTTGTCGGCGTGACCGATCCGCTCGCAGCCGAGGTCGAAACGCCGGATCTGGTTCGGGATCGGGTTCTTCGGGCCGCCCATCATCTGCCCGTCTCCCAATTGGGGACCACCGACGACTGCGGCTTCGCGCCCTTCGCGGACGACGTTTCCACCTCCCGCGACATCGCCTTCGCGAAAATCCGCGCCCGCGTAGAGGGCACGGCCATGGCCGCCGACGAACTGACAAGGCCCACGAGAACTCACCGAGGAGGCTCTTCCATATGACCCGACGCCGGCTCGCGCTCGCCTGGCTCTTTTGCCTGGCAATAGCGTTCTTCTGCGCCGCCTACCCGCTCTATGTCATTCGGCCGTTCCGCGCTCAGGGTCCGCGGGAATTAGCCTTCGCCTTGGTCGTCCTGCGCTTCCGGCCCGCCATCACTGTGCTGGCGACCGTGGCGGCGCTCGCCGTCCTGGTCTGGTATTGGCGCTTGCAGAAGCGTATTGTATGGCGCCTACTGGCCGTCGCGGGCACCGCCTGCGTCGCCCTCCTGACGCTCGCCTCGCGCGTGAACATATACGAAATGATGTTCCATCACCTGGATCATCCGCGGTTCGCCGCCGCCGACAAGGTGAAGCTCGACAACGACGAGAAAGTGATCGTAGTCAAGATCGGCGCGGAGGCCCGGGCCTATCCCATCCGCAGTATGTCCTACCATCACGTCGCGAATGACGTAGTGGGCCAGACCGCGATCGTGGCGACGTATTGAACACTCTGTCACACCGGTCTGGTGTGGACGAGAGATGTAGCCGGCTTGCGACTTACTTTCCACCTAGCCGGCATCAATAACCAGAATTTCCTCATGCGTGACGAGGAGACAGGAACCTACTGGCAACAGATCAGCGGCCTGGCTGTCTCCGGTCCCCTCAAAGGAAAGCACCTCACGCTGGTCGAGTCCGACGAGTTGTTGTTCGGAACTTGGAAGGCCGAGGAGCCACAAGGCACCGTGCTGAAGGACGTGCCAGCCTTCGTTCACGACTACGCGAACAAGGACTGGGATGTGGAGATGAAGCGCTTTCGCACCGTCATCAACTTCCCGGAGCACGGCATGAAGGGGCGCGACCTGGTCCTGGGAATTCAAGCCTCCGGAGCGAGCCGCGCGTTCCTGTACGACCAGGTTGTGAAGGAAAAGGTCGTCAAGGACCACGTCGGCGCGGAGCCCGTCCTTCTGGTCGTGGCCGCGGACGGCCAATCGGTGCGCGCATTCCGGGACCGAATCCCGAGCGTCGCCGGCGCGCCGGATTTCTACCGCCTCCCCGCCGACAAACCCGGCGCGGTGCTTATGGATGCCTCGACCGGAGGCGAGTGGAACTTCCAGGGCTGCGCCCTTTCCGGAAGCGCCAAGGGCACCTGTCTCGATCGCATCCCCATGCTCAAGGACTACTGGTTCGACTGGCGAAACTACAACCCCAATACCACTATCTACGGCAAGACGAATTGACTCACCGGCACTTAGTAACCGTCAACGTGATGTCGTCGTGCTGATCATCGGCACTGAACCGCCGGACTTCATCCACAACCGCCGCGATGATTCCCTGTGCCCCCAGTTGCCGATGCCGCCTCAACGAGTCGATCAGCCGCCCTTCCCCGAATTCATCGCCCGCATCGTTGAACGACTCCGTGATTCCGTCGGTATAGATGGCGAGCGCATCGCCGACGCAGAGGGTGCGTTCCTCTATCAGGCAATCCCAGTCGTCGAACAGCCCCAGTGGCATGCCCGTGGACTCCAGCCGTTCCAGAGTGTCGTCCCGCCGCAGCAGCAGCGCCGGCAGGTGTCCGCAACTCGCATATCGCAGCCGCCGCCGTTCGTCATCGTATTCGCCAAAGAACAGCGTTGCGTAGGCGCCGTCGTTTGTGTTCTTGTGAAACACATGGTTCACGGAGCACAACAGCTCTCGCAGGCGGTCCAACCCCAGTTCACACTGAATCCGTAAGTTCGCCTGCAGGTTCGCCATCAGAAGAGCGGCGGCGATTCCTTTGCCCGCCACGTCGCCCGTCACCAGGCCAAACCGCCCTCCGCCCAGATCCAGGAAATCGAAGTAGTCGCCGCCAACCTGCCGCGCCTGTATGCAACTGCCTGCGTATTCGAGCGTCGTGATCTCCGGCAGCGTCTGCGGAAAGAGCCTCGCCTGCACCTGCCTGGCGATCTCGATTTCCTGTGCCGCGCGGCGTTCCGACTCGAGCCTGTCGGCCGTCGCGCGCTGCTGCGCTTCGATCTCCCGCGTCACTTCGTCGAATCCGGCCAGTGCAAACGAATTCCCGTCCGGGTCCGTGAAGTGCGTGAACACTCCGCCCCACGGCCCTTCCGAAGCACCCTCGTATTTCACCCGCCTCAGCCGCGGCGTATATCGGAATTGAACGCCCCGTCCCCGCCATTCGGCGTACTTGGCGAGGACGTCATCGGTGACAAAAACAATCCCCGTAGGGCGTCCAATGAGCTGGTACGAGCGGGACTCGGACCTCGGCGCGATCAGCGCGAGCAGCGCGCTGCCGTCCGGAGGGGCGACCGCCACCCAACGGTCACCGTGCGGAAGCCGCGCGTCGAAAGCCAGGTCGAATCCGAGCTGGTCCATGTAGAAGCGCAGGCTCAGGTCCTGGTCTCGGACATAGATATTGACGGCGTGAACGCGCAGATGCGGATTGCGGGCGGCACCGTCCCCCATGCCCGTGATTATAAGCCTCGCGACCCTCCCGCGACTTTTCATTCTTCCGTAATCTCGTGGCAACAATCGGCTGCTACGATGCGGATAAGTCTTTCACTCAGGAGGCTGAAATGAATCAACTCTGGAAAAACCTGTCTGTAATGCCTTGTGCGGCAGCGCGCTCGCGCAGAGCACCGTCACACCGATCCACCATGTGGTCGTGATCTTTCAGGAGAACGTGTCCTTTGATCACTACCTCGCGACGTCTCCCAACGCCGCCAACCCGGACGGAGAACCGGCGCTCCACGCGCGGCCGGGAACGCCGCCCGTCAACGGCCTGAACGGGCCCCTGCTCGCCAACAACCAAACGATTTCAACCCATTCCGTTTGACCCGGTCACAGGCCGTGGTCTGCGACCAGGACCACGACTACACACCCGAACAGCAGGCCTTCAACCAAGGCCTGATGATCGCCACGGCACACACCAACGGCGCCGGCGCTTCGGTAACCGACTACATCCCGCACCACGAGCCGTTCCAGTATTACACCCAGACCGCGAACCCTCACCAACGAACTGCTGCTCATCGAGCGGGTCCGAATAGCCAGCGTGGCCGTCCTGGTAACCGGCGGCCTGCAGGAACGTCAGAGCGGGGAGGTTGCTGGCATGGAGCGCCTGCCAGAAACTGCTCAGGTCGTACCGACCCGGACGGTTGGTACGATCACGTGATGTCGCCGATCGTCAGCCAGTCGAATACCGCGGCCGACGCCCTGACCGGGCCCGGCGCGTGCGGCACCGCCCCATCCGGCGCCTTTCCGGGCCGCGCCTCCTGCTTCTAGTGCTGTCCCCCTGGGCGAAGCGCAGCCGCCTCGGCAATCACTCGTTCGACGCCCTAGCCGGATCGCTGCTGAACATGTTCGATTTCAGCCGGGAGTCGTCGGAGAACCTGCCGCTGCTGAACCCGGCCACCGGCGAGCCCACCGGCGACTAGCCGGCACCGAACCGGCAGAGTAGGAGAGTGAGCAACAGCGTGGGGCTGCGGCTCACCCCCTCGTGGCCGCCACGCTGCCTCAGAACCCGATCAATGCCAGAATCTCCGATGGCTTCTTGTCGAATGCCTGGCAGATCGCCAGGAGGCTGTCGATGCTGGGCAAGTGCGTCCCGCGCTCGATCGAGCTGATCTGCGAGACGCTGAGATCGGCCGATCCCGCCAGATCCTTAAGGGACCATTTCCGTTCCACCCGCAGCATCTTGATGCGATGCCCCAGATGCTCACGGAGCCGGTCTTGCGGCGTCCGCCCTAGCCCGTACGCGGTCGCCGCGTTGGCCAGCGTCTGGCGAAGCTGCGAGAGCGAAAAGGGCTTGGCCAGGTAGTCGAACACCTTCAGCTTGAACGTCGCGCGCATGTCTTCGAGCGAAGGATAGCCGGTGATAACGATCGCGCAGATTCCGGGATGGCTCGTTTGCAGCGCCTCGAGCACCTTCTCGCCCTTGAACTCGCCCATCTTCATGTCGAGCAGAACGATGTCGGGCGCCCGTTCTTCGCAGGCATCGAACAGGTCCTCAGGGTGCGAGAACGACCGCACGGTGTAACGGCCCTCGTCCTGGAGCAGGTCCTCCATGTAGCGCAGGAAATCCGCGTCGTCGTCCAGAATGGCGACGTCGATGGGAGTCGCGTTAGCGTCGGTACTCATGCGTCACCTCGCACCGCCACAGTCTGGGCCGCGGCCGGCAGGCGCACTTCCAGGCGGGCTCCTCCGGCCGGGCGGTTGCTCGCTTCGATGGCGCCCGCATGTTGCTGCACGATGCCCGCCGCCACGGTCAAACCCAGCCCCGTGCCCCGCGCATCCAGCCTGCTGGTCACGAATGCCTCGAAGATCTGGGGCAGGACCTCGTCCGGAATACCCGGCCCGTCGTCATCCACGTCGATTACCTCCCATGCCTGCGATTCGGTGGAAATCCGGCGCGAGTGCACCCGGATGCTCCCCCCGAGTCTGACCGCGCCGAGCGCGTTGCGTAACAGGTTCACGAATACCTGGACTAAGCGGTCTGTATCTCCAGTTACTAAGTCGCCCTCCGGAACGGCGTTCTCGAACCGGATCGCGGCTGCCTTCTCATCGATACTTACCAGCCCCCAGGCTTCCTCCACAATCCCGCGCACGTCCACAGGAGCCATCACGTACCGCGGCGGCCGTGCGAAGTCGAGCAGATTCCCGCTGATTTTCCGCAGCCGTTCTGTCACGCGCTGCATGCGCGCCAGCCGCTCCTGGGCGGCGGCGTCCTTCACGGTCTCCTGAAGCTTCTCGACGGAGCCGTGCAGCACGGCGAGCGGCGTATTCAGCTCGTGCGCGATGCTGGCGCTCATCAGGCCCACCGATGCCAGCCGGTCCTGGTCGGCCAGACTTTGCCGGGCGGCGTCGAGCATCTCGTTCTTCCGTTCGAGCGCGGCCAGGGCCGCTGCCAGATCGCTCTCGTGTTGCCGCAGCTCGGTGATGGCTGCGTTGCGCGACCGCATGATCTGGCCGAGCTCGTCCTCCGAGATAAGCGCGCCGGCGATCAGCTCATGCTCGCGGTCGCCCCTGCGGCTCGACTCGTCCGCGCTCAAAAGTAGCCCGAGCGGGCGATAGACGTAGACCGGCATGATCAGAAGTTCCAGCAGCAGCACGGCCAATCCGTAGCCGGCCGCCAGCACCACGACCAGTCCTAACCGGTTCCGGCCCAGGGCCGCCATGTAGAGCGCGCCCGAGAGGCCGAGAAAGAAGAGGTTGTGGAGAACGATGAGTTTCGAGCGTACCCTCAGATCCCCGAAGGCTTTTCGCAATCCGCTCAATGGCTTAGGGCTCGCTTGCGATTCCATGACTCGGCCTCGCTACACGCCGGGGACCCCCTCGAAATTCTGCATCCCCTCTCGGGTCCCGGCATCCAATTGGATGAACGCGCGGTTTACTGCGCAGCAGGAAAATATGCTGTACGCCCGGAAACATTGGGGCGGCTCCGGAATGGGTGCTAGTAAGTCGCATCTGGGATGAAGCCAGTATTCTCCAAATCGGCCGACAAACAATTAAGGATCGTGGCGTCCGCGATCTTACTCGCTGTCGCGGCGGCGATTACACTCTCAGCGTATCTCTTTCGCCCCGAGCGTGCAGATACAGGCTATCAGCCGAAGCAGCCCGTCCCCTACAGCCATAAGCTGCACGCCGGCAACCTGGGACTGGATTGCCGCTACTGCCACTCCACCATCGAGCGTTCGGCCTATGCTGCCATCCCGCCCACCGAAACCTGCATGAACTGCCACACCCGAGTCAAAGCCGCGAGCCCGCTGCTCCAGTTAGTCCGCGAAAGCTATGCCACCGGCCAGCCGATCCCCTGGGTCCACATTCACAAGCTACCCGACTACGTCTACTTCAACCATTCGGCGCACCTGAATGCCGGTGTAAGTTGCGTGACCTGCCACGGACGCGTGGACCAGATGGCCGAGGTGCGGCAAGTGAAACCGCTCAGTATGGCGTGGTGCCTGGAGTGCCACCGCAACCCCGCCCCTGAGATCCGGCCCCGCGACCTGATCACAAGGCTCGACTGGGTGCCGGACCGCGATCCCGCCGAGATCGGCCGTGAGCTGATCGCGAAGAACCACATACACCCGCCGACTAACTGCTCGGGATGCCACCGATGAGTGAGATGACTTCCTGCAATCAGGTCGCGCTGCCTGGCGACGAGTTTCCCGAAGGCGCATCGGTCCTGGACGATCCATCGCGCCGCACGCTGTTGAAGTTGATGGGCGCATCGCTGGGACTCGCGGGGCTCACTGCGTGCAGCCGCCCCGTCGAGAACATCCTGCCGGCAGCCAAGGGCGTCGAGGACCAGATCCCCGGCAACCCTCTTTACTACGCGACGGCCATGTCGCTCGGTGGAGTCGCCACCGGCCTGCTCGTAGAGGCCCACGACGGCCGTCCCACCAAGATCGAAGGCAACCCCGATCACCCCTTCAGCCGCGGCGCGGCGTCTGCATTTCACCAGGCCTCGATTCTGGGGCTATACGATCCCGACCGCTCGCGCGAAGTCGTGCACGACGGCCAGCCTTCTTCATGGGACGAGTTCGCAGCTTTCGCCAAAGAGGTTTTCAGCCGAGCGGCGGGCGAGCGAGTGCGGTTCCTGAGCCAGACGGTGAACTCCCCGTCTCTCGAAGTAGTCAGAACGCACACGCTCAGCCGCTTCCCGCAGGCGAAGTGGATCGAGTACGAGCCGGTTTCAGAGGACCAGTTGCTCGCCGGGAGCGAACTCGCCTTCGGCCGTTTCATCCGGCCGCTCTACCACTTCGACAAAGCGGACGTCATTCTGTCCCTGGACTCGGATTTTCTGGCGCTCGATTCGCCTACCGTCGCTTACACCAGGGACTTCTCGGCCCGCCGCCACGTGGCATCCGAGAAAGACACGATGAACCGGCTCTATGTCGTCGAGTGCCAGTTCTCCGTGACTGGCGCGATGGCCGACCACCGGCTCCGCTTGCGCGCCAGCGAAGTCGAGGAGTTCACCGCGGACCTCGCGCGCGCTCTCGGGTTGCTGCCCGCCGGGCTCAATGTATTGGATAACGATCCGCGGCGAACGTGGCTCACCGCCCTGGCCCGCGACCTGAAGAAGAATGCCGGCCGCTCCCTGGTCGTCGCCGGCCCGCACCAGCCCGCCTCCGTTCACGCCGCGGCGCACTGGATGAACCATGCGCTCGGTAACTCCGGCAAGACCGTCACCTATGTGGAGACCGATGGGCGGCCTCAGATTCCCGCGTTGAAGGAGCTTGCCAGCGACATCGCCGCCGGCCGCGTCGAGACGCTCGTTATCCTGGGCGGCAATCCGGCCTACGACGCTCCAGCCGATCTGGAATTCAGCGCGGCCATGAAGAAGGTCCCGACGACCATCCATCTGGGCCTGGAGCGGAACGAGACCGGCGTCCTCGCACAATGGCACCTGCCCGAAGCGCACTACCTGGAATCCTGGGGCGACGCCCGCGCGCTCGATGGCACGGCGTCGATCCAGCAGCCGCTGATTGAGCCACTCTACGGCGGTCGGACGGCCGCGGAAGTTCTCGCCCTCGTCTCGGGCAACAAGGACCGACGCGCCTACGACATCGTTCGCAACGGCGCCGGCCGCGACGAGAAGTCCTGGCGCAAAGCGCTGCACGATGGCCTCATCCCTGCAACGGCATCCGCGAACGTGGAGCCGGCCCCAAACGCCAAGCGCATCGCCGCTGCCCTCTCCGCAAAGCGCCCTGCCGCGGGAATCGAAGTGAATTTCTATCCTAGCGCCAGCACCTGGGACGGCCGCTTCGCCAACAACGGCTGGCTCCAGGAAGCGCCCGACCCGATGACCAAGCTTACCTGGGACAACGCGGCGCTTCTCAGCCCGGCCACCGCCCGCCAGCTAGGCGTCGCGAACGGCGACGTGATCGCGATCGCAGCCGCGGGCCGCGAAATCGAGATGCCGGTGTGGATCCAGCCCGGCCACGCCGACCAATCCATCTCGCTCGCGCTCGGTTACGGCCGCACCGCTTGCGGACGCGTCGGCCACGGCGCCGGACGCGACACATATCCGCTCCGCACCAGCACCGCCTTCCATACAATCTCCGCCGCGACGGTCACTAAGACCGGCCGCACTTACAAGCTCGCCACCACACAGGAGCACCATTCGATGGAAGGCCGCCCGCTCGTCCGCGAGGCGCCGCTCGACGACTATCGCAAGCAGCCGGCCTTTGCGAAAAAGCCCGACCAGAAGACGGAACTGTTCCAGCTCTTCCCGCGCTTCTCTTACGACCAGGGCAACCAGTGGGGCATGGCCATCGACCTCAACTCCTGCATCGGCTGCAACGCCTGCGTGCTGGCTTGCCAGGCCGAGAACAACATACCGATCGTGGGCAAAGAACAGGTGATGCGCGGGCGCGAGATGCACTGGATCCGGCTCGACCGCTACTACGGCGGCCCGGAGGAGGACCCGCAAGCCGTCACCCAGCCCGTCGCCTGCCAGCAATGCGAGAACGCCCCGTGCGAGTCCGTATGCCCGGTCGCCGCCACGAACCACAGTCCGGAAGGCTTGAACGACATGGCGTACAACCGCTGCGTCGGCACCCGTTACTGCGCCAACAACTGCCCCTACAAAGTCCGCCGGTTCAACTTCCTCGACTACCACAAGGACGTACAGGAAGTGGAGAAGATGGCGTTCAACCCGGACGTTACCGTACGTATGCGCGGCGTCATGGAGAAGTGCACTTACTGCGTGCAGCGCATCCAGGAAAAGAAGATTCAGGCCAAGGCCGAAGGCCGGCGCACGCTGCGCGACGGTGAGATTCTCACCGCGTGCCAGCAGACCTGCCCGGCCAACGCCATCGTCTTCGGCAACATCAACGACCCGTCGAGTCGAGTGTCCCAACTCAAAAAGCAGAGCCGCGATTACACCATCCTGACCGAGTTGAACACGCTGCCGCGCACCAGTTACCTCGCAAAGCTGCGAAATCCGAATCCGGAGTTAGCCTGAACATGGCAGATTCCGCCATCTCGCAAGAACTGAACCCGGCGCTGGTGCTGGGCGAGCCGGACTATGCCGACGTGACCCGCAAAGTCGCGGGCATCGTCGAGGGCCGCATGCCGCGCGCCTGGTACATCGCCATCGCCTGCACCGGCTCGCTGACCTTGGTGCTGGGCGCGATGCTGGCCTACCTCGTCTTCACCGGCATCGGCGTGTGGGGCAACAACTCGCCGGTCGGCTGGGCCTGGGACATCACGAACTTCGTCTTCTGGATCGGCATCGGACACGCCGGCACGCTGATCTCGGCCATCCTCTTCCTGTTCCGCCAGAAGCTGGCGCACCTCCATCAACCGCTTCGCCGAGGCGATGACCCTGTTCGCCGTGGCTTGCGCCGGCATCTTCCCGCTGTTCCACACCGGCCGTCCCTGGCGCGCCATCTACTGGCTGTTCCCCGTACCGAACCCGGCCCTGCACATCTGGCAGAACTTCCGCAGCCCGCTGATGTGGGACGTCTTCGCGGTCAGCACGTACGCCACGGTATCGGCCGCTGTTCTGGTACATCGGCCTAGTGCCCGACCTGGCGACGCTCCGCGATCGCGCCAAAACGCGCGGGCGCAGAATTGTCTTCGGGCTCATGAGCCTGGGCTGGCGCGGATCGGCCCGCCACTGGAGGCACTACGAGCTGGCCTACCTGATGCTCGCCGGCATCTCGACGCCGCTCGTGCTCTCCGTCCACTCCATCGTCGTCTTCGACTTCGCGATATCGGTGATCCCCGGCTGGCACACGACGATCTTCCCGCCGTACTTCGTCGCCGGCGCCATCTTCTCGGGCTTCGCCATGGTGGTCACGCTGATGGTGATCGCGCGCCAGGTCTTCGACCTGAAGCAGCTCGTCACCATGAAGCACCTGGAGAACATGTGCAAGGTCATGCTGGCCACCGGCATGATCGTCGGCTTCGCCTACGCCACCGAGTTCTTCATCGCCTGGTACAGCGGCAACCGCTACGAGCGCTTCGTCTTCCTGAACCGCGCTTTCGGCCCCTACTGGTGGGCCTACTGGACGATGGTCTCCTGCAACGTGTTCATCCCGCAATTGTTCTGGTTCAAGCGCGTGCGGACGTGGCATCCCCGTCATGTTCGTGATCTCGATCCTCGATCAACGTCGGCATGTGGTTCGAGCGCTTCGTCATCATCGTGACCTCGCTGCACCGCGACTTTCTGCCGTCGAGCTGGGGCTACTTCCGGCCGACGGCTGTGGACGTACTGACGCTGGCGGGAAGCTTCGGATTGTTCCTGACGCTCTTCCTTCTGTTCGTGCGCTTCCTGCCCATGATCTCGATGACGGAAGTCAAAGGAATGATCGCGGCGGGCGCCGCGCATCCAGGAGATAGACATGAGCACTGCTAGCCAACTGGCACCCGCCGCACGGAGCGTGGCGGTGTATGGAGCCGTCGCGGAATTCGATTCGCCGGAGCGCCTGCTCGCGGCCATTCGCGGTCTGCGCGAGCGCGGCTATTCCAGGCTGGACTCCTTCACGCCTTTCCCGGTGCATGGCATCGACGAAGCGCTCGGCGCGGCCCGCTCGCCGCTCAGCCGGATCGTCCTGGCTGCAGGTTTGGCCGGCGCCGCCGCCGCCCTGCTGCTCATCTGGTGGACCGGCGCTGTTGACTACCCGCTGGTCGTCGCGGGCAAGCCGCTCTTCGCGTTCGAATTCTCGATCCCCGTCACCTTCGAGCTGGCGGTGCTGTTCGCCGCCTTCGGCGCCGTGATCGGCATGTTCCTCTTTAACGGACTGCCGCGCCTCTATCACCCGGTCTTCCAGCACTCCCGTTTCGAGCGCGCGACCGACGACAAGTTCCTGCTCGCCATCGAGGCCGATTCCGCCGATTTCGACACTTCTGGAGCCGCCGACGCCCTTCTCACGCTGGGCGGCACGCATGTGGAGGTGATCGTCGAATGAAGCGCGCCGCCATCGCGCTGTCTGTTCTGCTCGTGGCCGGCTGCGGCTCTCGCCGGACGCCGCCCCTCCAGGTCTTCCCGGATATGAAGGACCAGCCCAAGTATCTGCCGCAGTCCGCGAGTCGCTTCTTCGGCGATGGGCGCGAGTTGCGCCGGCCCGTTCCCGGAACCGTGGCGCGCGGCTACCTGAAGGACAACGACGCGTTGTATACGGGAATGCTCGACGGCGCCTTCGTGGCGAATCCGCTTCCGCTCGATCGCCCGACGCTGGCACGCGGCCAGGAGCGCTTCAACATCTACTGCGCCCCTTGCCACGACCGCACCGGCTCCGGCCGCGGCATCGTCGCGCTGCGCAGCTCCTGGCTCCCCTCCAACCTCACCGACGCGCGCATCCGCCAGATGCCCGACGGCCAACTCTTCGACACCATCACTCACGGCAAGCGAACCATGCCCGGCTACCGTTTCCAGATCGACGAGTACGACCGCTGGGCCATCGTCGCCTATGTGCGCGCGCTCGAACGCGCCGCCGCGGGCACGGTTGCGGATGTGCCCGAGGACCTGAGGAGCGAACTCAGATGACCCCGCACATCGATCGACTTTTCGAATCCTACACCATCGACGACCGCCTGTGGCGGCGCGGCCGCAACGTGCTGGTGCCGATCGCGGCGGGCGGCTGGGTTGCCTGCGCGCTCGCATTCCGGCTCGATCCCGCGCGCTTCCACGCTTCGTACCTGGTCGCCTATGCCTTCTTCCTCACGCTCACGCTCGGCGCGCTCTTCTTCGTGATGCTGCAACACCTGACCGGCGCGGCGTGGAGCGTCACCATGCGGCGCATGGCCGAAAACACGATGGTGCTCGTCCCGCTCGGCGCCGTGTTGTTCGTACCGATCGCCTTCGGACTCCCGTCGCTCTACGAGTGGGCGCGGCCTGACGCCGTCGCGGCCGACCCCATCCTGCAGGGCAAGGCGGCGTTTCTGAACCCGCGGTTCTTCCTCCTCCGGACGGCGTTCTACTTCGCGCTGTGGAGCCTGTGGGCCTGGAAGCTTTACCGCAGTTCCGTCCGCGGAAGCGGACTGCGCGCCTGTCTATCCTCCCAGCGCTGGAGCGCGCCGGGGATGATCATGCTAACGGTCACCGTCGCCCTGGCCTCCTTCGACTGGCTGATGTCGCTCGACCCGCACTGGTACTCCACTATGTTCGGCGTCTACGTCTACTCTGGAGCCGCGCTGGCGTTCATCGCCGCGCTCATTCTGATCCTGCTGGCATTCCGTAGCGCCGGCGTGCTGCGCTGCTCGGTGAACCACGAGCACTATCACGACCTCGGTAAGTGGCTCTTTGCGCTCACGGTTTTCTGGGCCTACATCGCCTTCTCGCAATACATGCTGATTTGGTACGCGAACCTCCCGGAGGAGACCGCCTGGTTCCGCGACCGGCTGGTGGGAAGCTGGCGCGGCGTGTCGATGCTGCTCGTGATCGGCCACTTCCTGGTACCGTTCTTCGTGCTGATCTCCCGCGCCGCCAAGCGCAAGCTCGGCCTGCTCGCCGCGGCCGCCGCCTGGGTCCTCTTCATGCAGTACACGGACCTCTATTGGATCGCGATGCCCATCTTCTCCAAGAGCGGTGTCACGCCGCACTGGATCGACCTGGCCGCGCTGGTTGCCGTGGGCGGAACCTTCGCCCTGGCGTTCTGGTCGCGCCTGCGCGCGCACCCGCTCGCGCCCGTCAACGACATCCGCTTCGAGAAAGCGCTGGAGTTCACCAATGTCTGAGAAGGCCGCCGGATTCGAAACCACCGAGCCGCCGAGCGGTGCGATCGCGCTGGTCGGCGCCGGCATCGTCATCATGCTCGTTCTGGTGATCGTAGGCGTGGAGGCCTATTACGACCGCGTTCGCGACCAGCAGATCTTCGTCAAGCAATTGCAGCCCGTCTCCGAAGACCTCAAGGCCCTGCGCGCCCGCGAGGACACCGACCTCAACTCGTACCGCTACATCGACCGCGCCAAAGGCTCCGTGCGCCTCCCCATCAATCGAGCCATGGATCTGCTCGTCGAGGAGGCCCATGCGAAACGCTGACCGTCGCGGCTCGGAGGCGCCGGTTCTGAGCCGCGACCGCGAGGGAGCGGTGGTCGGACGGTTCCCCAAGCTCCTCCTCTGCCTCCTGGCCGCCGCGTTCCAGTTGGCAGCCGACCAGCCGTTACCACCCGAACTGCGCGGCGTAGGAGTCGATGAGCATTTGGGCCAGGGCGTAGACCTCAACCTCACCTTCACCGCCGAGGACGGCTACCCCGTCCCTCTGCGCAGCTTCTTCCATCAGAACAGGCCCGTTCTCTTGAACCTGGTCTATTACTCCTGCCCGATGCTCTGCACCCTGGTGCTGAACGGCCAGACGGCCGCGTTGAAGAACGTCCCGTGGACGCCCGGCAACGAGTTCGAGGTCGTGACCATCTCCATCGACCCCACCGACACCTTCGACCTCGCCCAGCGGAAGCGCGCCTCGTATCTGGAGAGCTACGGCCGCCCGGCCGCCGGCTGGCACTTCCTCACCGACGACCACGGCAACGCGAAGAAACTCGCCGACCAGCTCGGCTTCCGTTACCGCTACGACGAGAGCCAGAAACAGTACGCGCATCCCGCCGTCGTCATGATTCTCACGCCCGAGGGCAAGGTGTCCCGGTACCTCTACGGCATCAACTTCAGCCCTCGCGACCTGCGACTGGCTCTGACCGAAGCGTCCGAGTCCAAGTTTTCGCTCAGCACCGACCGCATCCTCCTGTACTGCTTTCACTACGACCCGCAGACTCACGGCTATGTGCTCTTCGCCACGAACCTCATGCGCGCCGGCGGTCTGCTCACCGTGCTGATACTCGGTTTTGTCCTCCTGCGCCTGTGGCGGCGCGAAGGAGCCGCGACGATATGAACGCCTGGATCCGGTCCATCCTGATGCCCGTCCAGGGCACGGCCTACGCCGGCCGGGTCGATCACTTGTACCTGTTTCTGATCTACCTGAGCGCGTTCTTCTTCCTTCTGGTTGCAGGTCTGACTGGATACTTCGTCATTCGCTACCGCCGCCGCGGCCCCGGCGAGCGCACGCCGAACATCACGCATCACCATGGCCTGGAAATCGCGTGGACGCTCATCCCGCTGGCCATCGTGATTTACATCTTCTTCCTGGGCTTTCACAGCTACGCCGACCTGACGGTAAGTCCGGCGGACGCTCTCGAGATTCAGGTGACCGCCAAGAAGTGGTTGTGGCAATTCGAGTATCCCAACGGCGTCCGCACCATCAACGAGCTGCACGTTCCCCTAGGCAAGCCGGTCAAGCTGGTCATGACTTCCGAGGACGTCATCCACGGATTTTTCGTCCCCACCTTCCGCATCAAGCAGGACGTGGTCCCGAACACTTACACGCAGCTCTGGTTTCAGGCCACGGTGCCCGGCATGCACCAGCTCGAATGCACGCAGTATTGCGGCCAGGGCCACTCCACCATGCTGGCCAGGATCTTCGTGGACGACGAAAAGAAGTACGCCGACTGGCTCGCCACCGGAGGCGACCTCGGCAAGAACATGCCGCTCGCCCAATTCGGAGCCCTGCTCTATGACATCCGCGGCTGCAAAACGTGTCACTCGCTCGACGGCGTGCGAGGGCAGGGGCCGAGCTTCAAGGGGATCTGGGGACACCCGGTCAAGCTCTCCGACGGGAAGTCGGTGGTGGTAGACGAAAACTACGTCCGCGAATCGATCATGCTTCCGCAGGCCAAGATCGTGGGCGGCTTCGAGCCCATCATGCCCACCTTCCAGGGCCTGCTGCGCGAGCGCGAGATCCAGGCGCTCGTGGAATTTGTGAAGGCACAGAAATGACCGACAACTATCTAAGCAGTCCCCGTGGTCTCAAGTCCTGGCTGACCACCGTCGACCACAAGCGGATCGGCGTCATGTATCTGGCCTCGATTCTATTCGCGTTCCTGCTGGGCGGGATTTTCGCCATCCTGATCCGCATCGAGCTGATGAAGCCCGGGCACAACATCATGAGCGCGGATACATACAACCGCGTGTTCACGCTTCACGGCGCGATCATGATCTTCCTGTTCATCATCCCCTCGATCCCGGCGGCGCTCGGTAACTTCGCCCTGCCGCTTATGCTGGGCGCCAAGGACGTCGCGTTTCCACGCCTGAACCTCGCCAGTTACTACATCTACGTGGCCGGAGCCCTGCTCGCAATCTCCGCCATGGTCGCCGGCGGCGTCGATACCGGATGGACGTTCTACACTCCCTACTCCACCACCACCAACGGCTCCGTGGGTCTGATGACCCTCGCGGCCTTCGTGCTGGGCTTCTCCTCGATCTTCACCGGCATCAACTTCATCGCCACCGTCCATAAGCTCCGCGCGCCGGGCATGGGCTGGTTCCGCATGCCGTTGTTCGTCTGGGGCATGTACGCCACCGCCATCATCCAGGTCCTGGCGACGCCGGTGCTGGGAATCACGCTGCTCCTGATCATCATGGAGCGCGTTTTCAGCGTCGGCATCTTCGATCCCCAACTCGGCGGCGACCCGATTCTCTTCCAGCACTTCTTCTGGTTCTATTCGCATCCCGCCGTGTACATCATGATCCTGCCCGGCATGGCGATCATCTCCGAAGTGATCCCGTGCTTCTCGCGCAAGACCATCTTCGGCTACAAGGCCATCGCCTATTCGAGCATCGCCATCGCCGGCGTGAGCTTCCTGGTCTGGGGCCACCACATGTTCGTCAGCGGCCAATCCTCCCTCGCCAACGTCATCTTCTCGTTCCTGACGTTCCTGGTCGCCATCCCCTCGGGCGTCAAGGTTTTCAACTGGATCGCCACGATGTATAAGGGCTCGATCTCCCTCGAAGCGCCGATGCTCTACGCCATTTCCTTTTTGCTGCTGTTCGCCATCGGAGGACTGACGGGCTTGTTCCTGGGCGCGCTGGCGACTGACGTCCACTTACACGACACTTACTTCGTCGTAGCCCATTTCCACTTCGTCATGATGGGCGGCACCGTGATGGCCTTCCTTGCCGGCCTGCACTTCTGGTGGCCGAAGATGTTCGGCCGCATGTACTCGGAGAAATGGGCGCGCGTTTCGGCCGCGCTCATCTTCATCGGCTTCAACGTCACCTTCCTGAGCCAGTTCGTGCTGGGCAGCCGCGGCATGCCGCGCCGCTATTACAACTACCTCGACCAGTTCCAGCCACTGCACGTGTTCTCGACCGTAGGCTCCTGGGTTCTGGCGCTCGGATTTTTGATCATGGCGGGATACCTGTGGGCGTCTCTGCGGAAGCCGATGGACGCGCCCGCGAATCCGTGGGGCGCGGTTGGCCTGGAGTGGCAGACCAGTTCTCCGCCGCCCGAGCACAATTTCGAAACCGTTCCCACTGTCACGGGCCAGCCGTATGACTACTCGACGCCGGAGCCCGAGCCCGCGGAGGTCCCCGTATGAGCGCGGCCGCCACGTCGCAGGGGGAATTCCTCCAGCATCATTTCACCACCCCGGAACAACAGGCCGACGCCGGCAAGATCGGCATGTGGCTGTTCCTGGTGACCGAGATTCTGCTGTTCGGCGGCCTGTTCGTGGGCTTCGCCATCATGCAGTCGCTGCACCCCCGGGCGTTCCTCGAAGCCCACCATCACCTGGACCGCATGCTGGGCTTCATCAACACCGTAGTGCTGCTTACGTCCAGTTACACCATGGTCATGGCGGTCCACAGCGCGCGTACGGACCGGCGGAAGCGAGTCATCGTTTACTTGTTGCTCACGCTGATGTGCGCGAGCGTGTTTCTGGGCATCAAGTACATCGAGTATTCGCACAAGTTCCACGAAGGGCTGCTGCCGGGCCGTTTCTACTCGCACAAGGGCGACACGGTGCCCGGCCAGTTCATGTTTTTCAGCTTCTATTTCATGATGACCGGCCTGCACGGGATTCACATCCTCGGCGGCATGGCGATTATCGCCTGGGTGCTGCGTCGTGCCGCCCGCGGAGATTTCTCGCACAGTTACTACACGCCGGTGGACCTTGTGGGCCTCTACTGGCACCTAGTGGACTTGATCTGGATCTACCTGTTCCCGCTTTTGTATCTGATCCAATAGGAGACCGAAGATGGACGCACACGCGACTGCGGCGGGTAGTTACGCAAAGGTCCTGGGAGCGCTGCTGGCTTTGACCGTGATCACGGTGCTGGCGGCGGGCTTCAGCTTCGGATCCTGGAACGTCATCATCGCGCTGGGAATCGCCAGCGTCAAGGCTTCGCTGGTCGCGCTGTTCTTCATGCACCTGCGACACGATAAGCCGATGAGCGCCATCATATTCGTCACCGGCGCGGCCGTCCTCGGCGTGTTCCTGATGATCTGCACGCTGGATAGCAACGCGCGCGGCGACGACCTGGTCCGCCCGGCCACACGGGACTCCGGCGCGCTCGCGCTCAGCGTCCCGTCAGCGCCTTCCACGCCAGGTACACAAGCACCAGGACTACGTCCACAGCCAGAAAAGCCACCAAAACCCAGATGACCGTCTGCGTTGCCGAGAGACCAGGCTTAAAGCCGGGGATAGCGGCGATCTCAGGAACTGGTTGCGGCTCGATTGCCTCCGGCTGCGCTGCGGGCTGAGCCGGCACCTCTTGCGGTGCCTCCGGCTGTGCCGCTGGAGAAACCTCGGCGACTGACACGACAACCTCCGGCTGCGCCACAGGCGCGGTTGGCGCCGCTTGCGGTGGCGGTGCCGCCGGAGGTGGCGCTGGCTGCGCTGGCTGCGACGCCGCAGGACGGCGCAAGAAGGGAGTCTTGGCTGCGCCGGTCGACGAGGCGTCGGTTACAGGCGCAACCACCTCTGCTTGCACCGCAGCCTGAGCCGGCGCAGGTGGAACCTCAGCAACGTTCGCGGCGACCTCCGCCTGTGCCACGGGCTGGGTGGGCGCTGCTTCCGGAGGGGCGGGCTGCACCGCCGGAGGGGCTTCGACAACGGGTGCAGTGACCTCTGCTTGCGCCACAGGCTGAGCCGGTGCCAGCTGCGACACCGGTGCCTCGGCAGCGTTGGCAACGACTTCCGCCTGTGCCACGGGCTGGGTGGGCGGTGCTTCCGGAGACGCGGGCTGCGCCGCCGGAGGGGCTTCGACAACGGGTGCAGTGACCTCTGCTTGCGCTGCCGGCTGAGCCGGTGCCAGCTGCGACACCGGTGCCTCCGCAGCTTTGGCAACGACTTCCGCCTGTGCCACGGGCTGGGTGGGCGGTGCTTCCAGAGACGCGGGCTGCGCCGCCGGAGAAGCTTCGACAACGGGTGCAGTGACCTCTGCTTGCGCTGCCGGCTGAGCCGGTGCCGATTTCGACGCTTCTGCCTCCGCAGCGTTGGCAACGACTTCCGCCTGTGGCACGGGCTGGGTGGGCGGTGCTTCCGGAGGCGCGGGCTGCACCGCCGGAGAAGCTTCGACAACAGGTGCAATGACCTCTGCTTGCGCACCGTTGGCAACGACCTCCGCCTGTGCCACGGGCTGGGTGGGCGCTGCTTCCGGAGACGCGGGCTGCGCCGCCGGAGGGGCTTCGACAACGGGTGCAATGACTTCTGCCTCCGCTACGTTGGCAACGACCTCCGCCTGTGCCACGGGCTGGGTGGGCGCTGCTTCCGGAGGCGCGGGCTGTGCCGCCGGAGGGGCCTCGATAACAGGAGCCACGACCTCTGCTTGTGCGACACGTTGAGCTGACGATGCCGGCGGTGGCTCTGGCTGCGTCGCCACAGGGGCCTTGGCACCGTCCTTCACGACCTCTACCCCTGCCGCCAGTTGCAGCACCTCTGCCTCTGGCGGCCCAAGCAGCGGCTGGGTCACGGGGTCCGTCGCCGGCACAGCGGACGGCGCGGCGGCTTTGGCCGATTGGAGCTCTTCGGGGCTCATCGCGACGTTGTCCCGCTTCGCCGCGGGCGGAAGGTAGCCGAACACTTGGCCGTCGACACTCTGGAAGTCACCTCGCTCGACTGGAATAAGAACCAACCATTTTATCGGGATTGCGTCGAATTGCCAATCGGGATAGCCCCGCAGGGCCTCTCACGCCGCGAGCGGACCGCCGGGACAGCAGCGCCGCCCGGCTGTTGGAAGGACGAGAATGGGCCGGTTCTATTTCTTGTCCGCGATCACCCACAGGTAGAGCTGCGCGCCTTCCGCCATCACGGCCTTGTCCGGCTTCCAGTCGTCCATGTCGAAACTGTGGGAGACTACCCGCGTGCCCGGCTTCAGATCGCTCAGCAGCCGTGGCCGCAGCTTCAAATTCACCGACGGCAGCAGATACAGCGTCACCACGGTCGCCGGATGAATGTCCACGGTGAACAGGTCGCCTTCGATGAACTTCACCTTGTCGGCGACTCCGGCCCGGCGGGCGTTTTCGTTGGCTTCCTGGATCCGCTCCGGGTTGATGTCCACGCCCACTCCGTGCGCGCCGAACTGCTTCGCCGCGGCGATCACGATCCGTCCGTCGCCGCAGCCCAGGTCGTAAACGGTGTCCGCCTTGGTGACGTTGGCCAGTTTGAGCATCTCCACCACCAGGGCCTGCGACGTTGGAACAAAGGGTACATCGGGAGTCCGCGGAGGGTTCTGCGCGAAGAGCGCCGCCCCGGCAACCAGCGACAATCCTGCCAGTCCGACTTTCAAATTCATGGTCCCCTCCCCCAACCCCAGAAGACAGTACCACCATAGCCAGACGGCCGGGCCCCGTGCAACAGGCGCTCGTCGCCTGCGGCGACGAGCAGGTCGATGGTGGATGGTGGATGGTCGATGGTGGAACGGAGTGGGGCTTGTGGCTCGGCCGCCTAGACCATCACGGTGAACGTCGTGTCGCTGCGGGTGACCGGCCGGTACAGCGTGTCGCGCTCCACCGGTTCCCGGCCCGCCTCGCGGATCAGGCCCAGCAGCTCGCCGCGCCGTAGCGACTGCGCCGTGGTCGCGCCCGCGTCGTGATAGATCTTCTCCTCGACGATGGTTCCGTCGATGTCGTCCGCGCCGAACCGCTGTGCCACCTGCGCGATCCGCGGCGTCATCATCACCCAGTAGGCCTTCACGTGCGGAATGTTGTCGAGCACGAGGCGCGCCACCGCGATGTTCTTCAGGTCGTCGAAGCCGGTGGTCTTGGGGACGTGCCCGAGCGGCGTGTTGTCGGGGTGAAACGCCAGCGGGATGAAGGTCTGGAACCCGCCGGTTTCTTCCTGCAACGCGCGCAGCTTGAGCAGGTGGTCCACGCGGTCTTCTTCGTTCTCGATGTGGCCATAAAGCATCGTGCAGTTGGTTTTCAGGCCCAGCCGGTGCGCGGTGCGCGCCACTTCGATCCACTCCTCGCCCGCGATCTTGTGGTCGCAGATGATGCGCCGCACGCGGTCGCAGAAGATCTCCGCGCCGCCGCCGGGCAAGGAATCGACACCGGCCTCGATCAGCCGCTCGATGACCTGCTCGTATGGCGTCTTACTCCGCTTCGCGAGGTAGGCGATCTCCACCATGGTGAGCGCCTTCAGGTGCACGCGCGGAAAGCGCTGCTTGAGGCCGCGGAACATCTCGCAATACCAGTCCAGCGTCAGCTCGGGATGCAGCCCGCCCACGATGTGGAACTCGGTCACCGCTTCCGTCGAGCCGCTGCCGGCGGTCTCCCACACCTGTTCGAGCGACATGGTATACGCGCGCGGGTCCTTCGCCTTTTTGCCGAAGGCGCACAGGCGGCAACTCGCCACGCAAACGTCCGTGGGATTGATGTGACGGTTGACGTTGAAGTAAGTGACGTTGCCGTGCAACCGCTCGCGCACCAGGTTGGCCATGTAACCCGTCGCCAGCAGGTCCGTGGAGCGATAGAGCGCCAGTCCGTCTTCGGCATCCAGCCGCGTCCCCGAGACGACTTTCTCGAGTATCGGCTTCAGGCGCTGATCCTCAATCACGATTTCCATTTCAAGCCCCAGAGCGAAGGAGTAAGATGTCGGCGGCCCAGAATCCGAAGAACAGCACGCTGACGTAGCCGTTCACGGTAAAGAACGCCGCGTTGACGCGCGACAAGTCATGCGGCTTCACCAGGCTGTGCTCGTATGCCAGCAGCGCGGCCACCGCCGCGACGCCAACCATGCTGATCGGCCCCAGCCCGAAGGTGTAAACCAGCGCCAGCAGGCACACCAGCATCAGGACGTGAAAGCCGCGCGCAATCGCCAGCGCGCCCGCGATGCCGAACCGCCGTGGGTAGCTGAACAGCCCTTCCGCCACATCGAATTCATAATCCTGGCAGGCGTAGATGATGTCGAAGCCCGCGGTCCAGAGCATCACCGCCGCGGTCAGCGGCAGGATGCGCCAGTCAAGCGATCCGCGCAGCGCGATCCAGGCCGCGGCGGGCGCGATCCCCAGCGCCAGCCCCAGCACCAGGTGCGAGAACGTGGTGAAGCGTTTCGTGAAGGAGTAGCCCCACAGCACCACCAGCGCCGCCGGAGCCAGCGCCAGGCAGAGCGGGCTCAGCATGCGCGCCGCAACCAGAAACAGCAGCGTCGCCGCCGCCAGGAAGGCCCACGTGAACGACTTCGACAAAACGCCGGAGGGAAGATGGCGCGCCTGGGTCCGCGGATTCCGCGCGTCCACATCCGCGTCCAACAGCCGGTTGAACGACATCGCCGCCGAACGCGCGGCCACCATCGCCACCGCAATCCAGGCCAGTTTCGCCGCCAGATGCGACACCGCATAGCCCGCATCGCGAACGGCCAGCAGCGCGCCCACACCGGCAAACGGAAGGGCGAAGATCGAGTGTTCGAACTTGATCATCTCGAGAGTGAGGACAAACCGCTTCCAGATGCTGCCCATGGCGGCGAGACTTGCTTCTCGCTATCATTTTAGTCCATGCGCTCCGCCTCTCTGTTGTTGCTCGCCCTGATGCTCGCCGGCTGCGGCCCCAAACGGGACCCGATGGAGGACTATGGCACGCGCATGGTCAAGCTCCCCGGAGGCCGCGAGGTCCGCGCCGAGGTGATGATCAACCCGCAGGACCTGGCTCGCGGCATGATGTTCCGCGACTCCCTCGCGCCCGATCGCGGCATGCTCTTCCTGCACGAACAGGCGGGCGAGTATCCATATTGGATGTACCAGTGCCGGATCCCGCTCGACATCATCTGGATGACCTCCGAACGCCGCGTCGTCGAGATCGCCGCCGACACGCCCCCCTGCAGAACCGAGCCCGGCCAGTGCCTGACGTACGGAGGGCACTACCGCGCGCAATATGTTCTGGAGTTGGCGGCGGGAATGGCAGCCAAGTACGGGATCAAGCCAGGCGAGACGCTGGGGTTCTGAGCGAAGCGCCCGTCGCCCGTCGCTCGTCGCGACGGCGCGCCGCCGCAGGCGTGGGCTTCGCACCGCCTCTCATCCCAGGCGCGCAGCGGCACTACTCGTGGAAGGGATTGACAGGCGACGAGCGACAGGCGGCGCGCGGCAGCGCGCCTAAAAACTCGTCTGCGCCCACCCCGCCCGCAGGCCCTGCGGCGCGTTGGGGACCATCGCCGCGCTGGCGCCGAATTCGCTGGCCAGAACCTTGGCGTAGTCTGCCCCGTTCGCCACGATCCGGCGCGCGATCGAGCGGATCGATTCGGCCTCGCCAAACCTGGCTTGGCCTTCGCAGACCTCCGCCAGTTTGTGAAGCGAGGGCAGCATCTCTTCGGCGCGCTCTTCGGTCGGGGTGATCGCGATACCGTACCTCAGCACCCGCTCCGCTTCGGAGTATCTTCGCTGCGACGCGTACAGCCCTCCGAGCGAAATGAAGTGCTTCGACAGGGCCGTGGATCCCCGTCCCAGCACCGTGGTGCGGATTTCGATCACGCGCCAGAGCAGAGGCTCGGCCTCGTTGTAGCGGCCCATGGCGTGGTAAAACTCGCTGATCTTGTCGAGCGTGATCGCGACGTCCCAATCGTTCGGACCGAGGGTCTGTTCCTTGATCGAGAGTGCGCGCCGGTACGCGTACAGCGCGGCCGTCGGCTCGTTTTGCGCCAGGTGCACGTCGCCCAGGCCGTCCAAGGTCCAGGCCACCATCGTGTGGTTGGGCCCCAGCGCGCTTTCGGCGGTCTTCAACACGGACTCATAGAGCTGGCGCGCGGTCTCGTGCTGCCGCGTGGCCCTGTAAACACCCGCCAGGTTCGAGAGCACCTCCAGCACGGAAGGATCCCCTTCGCCGAGCACCCTCTCCAGAGCCTTCGCGGCGGTCTTCAACGAGCGCTCCGCCTCCGCATGCTTCCCCTGGTGGCACTGCACCACGCCCAGCCGGTTGAGCGACCGGCCATAGCGCAGATCGCCGTCGCCGAAAGACCGCGCTTCTTCAACCGCCTGGGTCAGGTGGTTTGCCGCCAGGTCGTACTGGCCATTCTTGAAGGCAGTCTCCGCGCTGGCCGACAGTGCCTCCCAGGCGGTTTCGGGCCTGGCACCGGCACCGTTGGCGCGTCCCTGCGTCGCCTGCCGCACCCGTCCCATCAGCTTGCGGAATCCACCCACCAGGCCGCCCGCCGCCTCCGTGGCCTGAGATTCAAGCGGCAGGCCCGCCATCCGCCTGGCGAATGTGCCCAACTGCCGGCTGAGCGGCGCTTTCTCCGAGATCATGCGGGTGTCGGCCAGGGCGTCGTGCAGGTCGTTTTCCGCATCCACCACCGTGGCATAGACGTCCAGACCGGTCAGCCTCTCGATCTCGACCGCCGCAGCCGCCGGACTGCGATTGACCACCAGGCGCACGTTCCGGAAACTGCACCCGTGCCGCAGGCTGTCCGCCACGCGCTTCGCCTGCGCCAGCGCCAGCCGGTCCGGCGTGGTCACCACGTAAATCTCGTCGAAATGCTCCAGCAGACTGGCGGGGAATGTGTGGATTCCGCGCCCCAGGTCCACCATGCTCCAGGCATACCGAGTGCGCATGAAGTCGAGCACCGCGCCGAACTGCTCCGTCTCCGGGTATTGCGTCACCGCCAGGGGAGCCGGCGCCGAGAGCACTTCAATCCCCGAGCATTCCGTGATCAGCGCGCTCCAGAAGCTGTCGTCCAGACGGCCCGCGTTCGCCGCCGCGTCCAGAATCGTGTACTGGCTGCGGGCGTTCGTCAGAAACTTCACCATCCCGCAACTCAGGTCGAAATCCGCCAACCCCGTCGGCTGACCGCTTTCACGTGCCATGCCGACGGCCGCATGCAGCGCGACCGTGGTGGCTCCGCATCCGCCCTTGGCCGCCAGGAACCCGATCACGCGGCCTCGGGCGCGTCGCGCGACGGCCGGCTGCACCTTGGGGCGCGCTGCCTGGAGCCGCGTAATGACCTGCGTCAGAGGCTCCGCGAACGGCACATAGATGTAATCGCGGGCGCCCGCGCGAATCGCTTCGAGAATCGCGTCCGGATCGGCGCAACCGTTGACCATCACGATCATGGAAGCGGGAGCGGCCTTGGCCACGGTCCTGAGGAGAGCCTGAATCGAACTACGGTCCGTGGGCTGCTCCACCAGCACCAGTTCCGGCTGCAGGCCCTGCAAACGGTTCAGGAGCATTGGATCGGGACGCGTCACCCGCTCATCGAGCACCACCTGCACCGGCAACTGCCGCAGACACACCTGGAGGTCGGAGCACACCGCCGGCGTCGACGCCAGCACCCCAACTGTTACGCGCTCGTTCGCGCTCATACCCCCAACCTTGGTGAACCTCTCAAGTCCGGCCGCAATTCTGCTCTCTACCCAACGCCATCTATAACATTATAGTGGCGCTCGCAAGTTGTTGGCGTACCATCCACCTACACTTAGTAATATCGGTACGGCCCAGCCAAAACTCGCTATCGGACGGGTACTAGTACGGCAGCACCTTCAAGGGGGGGTGACGGGGGCCCCAGTCCTCACACGAGCCTGCAACGGTCGGCTTACTTCGGCGGCTCGGCCTCGAGCTCCGCGATCCGCCGCTTCACGGTATCGGCGTCCGTGGCGTTCGGCGAAACCAACAGATACCGCCTGTAGTGCTCGATGGCCCCGACGTGATCGCCCTTGGCGGCCAGCAGCGTCCCCAGCAGGCTTTCCGCAAGCGGAACCTCATGATTCGAATCGAGATCGACGGCTCTGCGGACGCTCTTCTCGGCGTCGTCCAGCCGCTTGAGCCTGAGATCGACAACGGCGTCGTAGTAGTACAGGCCAGGAAACTCCACCGGGTTCAGCGCCAGCGCCCGGGTGGTGATACGGCCCGCGTCCTCGATCCGGCCTTCGCTCAAGGCCAGCCGGGCCAACTGCTGGTACGGTTTGAGGTACTTGGGGTCCGCTTCGAGCGCGTGCTCGCAAGCCACGCGGGCCTCCCGGGGTTTCAGGTCCTGCATCAAGACCTCGCCCAGATCGCTCCAGGCCGGCGCGTACTGCGGATAACCCGCGACAGCCCGCTCGAAATCCTTTTGCGCCGCCTCCCACTTCTGGTGAGACATGGCGGCGACGCCACTCTCGTATGCTTTCTTTGCTTCCTTCGGCGCGTTCAGAGCGGTGATGGAAACCGAGGTACCCTCGCTATCGCCCATTCGCTTCAAAACGATCACCGCGTCCTGGCGCAGCGTCGCTTCGGTCGTCCGATAGCCCGCCAGCCGGATCCTGACTTGGCAGGAATCGGTGGCCTGGCCATCCAGACATGCCGTGCCCATGCAAAAGGGAGTGGCCGTGCCGCGAACGACGTATTGTACCGTCCCGTTGCCAAACACCTGCAGGCGACCGGATGGGTCCGCACCGCTATCGGTGGTGGGAGTGAAGCAAGCGTACACGCCCTGGCGGTTGAGCATGGGGATAACTTCCGGCGTGCCTGTAAGCGGGGTGCCATCCTCGAGGGCGATCCTGGCGGTGTGCTTCTGCGCGAGTTGCGCCCAACTGGCGCCTGCCAGCGCCAACAGCGAGAGTCCTGTCCTTACGGTCCTTTTCATTCTGCATCCCCTCTGTGACAGCCGTTCACTCCGACGCCGGAACTTCCCGCTCCAGTTTCCCAGCCAGACGTTCCACTTCCGCCGCATCCGAGGCCTTGGGCGACAGCTCCAGGTATCTCCTCAGGTGCTCGATGGCGCCAGCGCGATCGCCTTTGGCCGCCAGCACCGAACCCAGCAGACTCTCCGCCAGAGGAATCTCCCGCGGAAAATCGAGCCGGATGGCCTTGAGAGCGAGTTTCTCGGCTGCGTCCAGGTTCTTGAGGTTGTAGTTCGCCACCGCGTCGTAGTAGTAAATCCCCGGAAACTCCACCGGATTGAGCGCCACTCCATGGTCTGCGATGCGCAAAGCGTCCTCGTTCCGTCCTTCGTCCAGAGCCAGCTTGGCGAGCTGCTGATAGGGCTTGAGATACTTGGGGTCCGCCTTGATTGCGTGCTCCCAGGCATCGCGCGCCTCGCCCGACTTCGACTGCTCCGCCAGCGTATCGCCCAGCTCGCTCCATGCCGGCGCGTATTGCGGATAAATAGCCACGGCCCGCGCGAGCTCCTGCCCCGCCACATCCCACTTCTTCTTCAACATTGCCGCCACGCCGTTTTCGTAAGCCTTCTTGGCACCGGCGGGAGCCTGAAGGGAAGTCATGGAGATGCTGGAGCCCTGCCCCGCCCCCAGCCTCTTCAGAACGATCACCGCGTCCTGACGCAGAGTGGCGTTGGTAGGCCGGTAGCCCTCGAGGCGTATATCGACCGGGCACACATCCACCGTCAGCGGATCCTCCGGACGATTCGCCAGATCGACCACGTACTGCACCGTCCCGTTGCCGAACACGTTGACGATCGTGCACGCCGGCAACCTCCACACGGTACGCCCGGTTATGATTTGAGGCGCCTCCGGGAGAGGGATGTCGCCTTCGAGCAGAATCTTAGCGGTGTGCATCTGCGTCTCCGCCTGACAGGCGCCTGCCAGCGCCGACAGGTACATTCCTAACAGCGCAGCTCTTCCCACCGCCGACTCCCAAGGACCCGTCATACTGGATGCGCCGCCGTGTGGGCGGGTTTCGCCTCAATCGCCCAAGTAAAAGTAACGGTTACGTTCTGACGCCCCGAGCCGGCCGGGAAGCGCACCACCAGCCGCTCTCCCGCAACCTCGCCGCCCGAAACGTGCATCCCATTTCGATGCACTCGCAGCGGCAGTTCCACCGTGCTGCCCGCCGTCGCTTCGAACTCGAACACGGCCCGGTCCGGCGCGAAGGATTCCGCCGTGACCTTCAGGCCGGTCGTCCCCGATCCGGCCAGCGGCAGCCCGTGCGGAATGTCCAACTCCACCGGCGGCAGATCGATGCTCAAATCGTGGGTTGCGGAAGCCGTAGCCGCGCACGGCCGGTCGCGTGGCGCATCGCCGCCAGCCAGACACAGCACCTCGGCCCCGGCCGACCGCACCGTCACCCTCAGTTGCTTTCCCGCCCGCCGGTATTCGATTTCGAGCCGCGACGCGCCCAGCCTCACATTCACAAGCCGCGCCGAGTTCCAGGCCGCCGGAAGGTGCGGCGCCAGCCGAAGCGTGCGGTGCAGCGCGTCGAAATCCAGACCGAACAACCCGCGCAGGGCTGGAGTCAGAACCATGGCGGAAGACCAGCTTTGGTGCGAAGTGCTCATACCGAAGGGCTGATAGAACGCGCCCGAAAGGACTTCGGTCACAGCGCCCAGGTCCTGCTCCCAGGTTAGTTCGGCATTCTCCATCAGATGGGCGTAGGCCGCGACCGCCCGGCCGGCCCGATACTCCGCCAGGGACACCCAGCCGGTATAGAGCGGCCACACCGAACCTTCGTGGTAGCTGATGGGGTCGTAGGCCGGCGTACGGGGGCTGAGGTCCCGCAAGCCCCAATCGGTCGAAAACGTGGAGGACGCCCAGAGGTCGAACATCGCGGCGGATTGGGCCAGCGCAAACCGGCCACTCCACCAGGCGACCGCTGGAAAAATGGTGGTGGTCCGATCGAGCGTGCCGTCCTTGTTGCGGCTGAACGCATAAGTGCGGGATTGGGGATTGTAGTACTCGGCCTCGATGCTGGCCCCGATGGCGCCGGCGCGTTCGCGTGCCGCCGCGGCGAGAGGGCCGTCGTCCATCAGCGCCGCCAGGCGCGACATGGCGTCCGCCGACTGTTCGTCCAGCGCCGCCAGGTAGATTTCCTGGTGTGGAGGGCCCGGCTTCCAGTTCTCCACCCAGCCCGTGCCTTCGGAATTGTCGTAGATGCCGTCGCCGTCGGAATCGTGGGCCCGGGTGAAGGCGTACGCGCGCCGGACCGCCTCCCAGTGCTTCCTGAGGAACGCCACGTCGCCGCTGGTGTTAACGTAGTCCTCCATCGCCATCACGAACAATGGCGTGGAGTCGGCGGCCGCATAGAAGTACGGCCTGGCCTTCCAGTCCACCAGGTCGGCGGTCTGAGAGAACTCGTGGATCATCTTGCCGTCGTCGCGCTGCCGGCGGATGAGGAACTCGAGGGTCTCGCGCGTACGCTCGAAGTCGCCGTAGCTGTTGATGGCGTATGAGGTCCATTCGGCATCGCGTCCGAAGAACCATCCGAAACCCGGGCGGTACGCGTCGCCCGATACGTCGAAGCCCGCCACCAGTCCAGTTTCACCGTGAAAAGCGACCCGGGCCTGATCGATCGCGACCTCGGCCCAGCGCAGGGACTCGTCGAGGGTCTTGTCGGGCGTCTCGGCACGAAGGCGGTCCGCAAGGAAGCGGCGATAGTAATCCGCGGCGCCGGTGTACATGGCCACAACGCGGTCGTTCAGGTCCCCCAGTTTGCGGTCGCCGGGCTGCTTGGCGCCCACCAGAGCGATCAGCAGCGGAAACGCCAGGCCCGAGTCGGTCTTGGGATCGAAATGCAGCTTGATTTCGGTGGGGTACGTCCTCGAGCGCTCCTGAAAGGGCAGCAGGATGCCGGAGACGCCGCGCGGGATCGCCATCGCCGCCGAAATGTCCGGATCGGTGGTCTCCAGCCGGTAGTAGCCTCCCTCCTTCGCCCAGTGGGCACTGGTAGGGCCGAAGTTGGGAGCCGGCCACATCCGCATGATGTCCTGTCGGAAACGAAACGTCAGTTCGAGCGGCCGCGCGGAGTCGATCTCGAAGACGACGGCAACGCCGGCGCCGCTATCCACGCCGCGCGCCGCGAACATGCGTTGTCTGATAGTGAAGGCGGCGTGCGAATACGTGATGGTGGTCATCTCCGGCGTCACCTCGATGACGGCGGCATGCTCATTCACATCGATCGGTACCGGATAGTCCTCCAACTCCGCCGTGATTCGGAACTCGCTGAGGATCTTCGTCGGCCACAGCCACGCCTCGAATGAGCCATCCTGCCGGCCCAGAATGGCGCCGTGCTCGCCCACCACGCTGAACGGCTTCCCCCACTGACAGGCTTGCGTGATCGAAAGCACCGGCGGCTGGATCGGAAACCGTGGGATGGGATGCAGAGCTGCCCCAGCCGTAGCGCAGAAGATCAGCATCAACCCGAATCTCATTAGCCGGTAGTCTATCAAGATCGTGTGGGGCAGGCGTCCACGCCTGCAGCGGGTCTCCAGACCCGCCCATTGCGGGACGCGGACATCCCCTGCCCCACGACGGCAATCGGGGCTCACCAAGCCAAGTGAAGCCCGAACTGCATATTGCGCATCGGCGCGGCCACGTCGCTGATCAGGCCCGCGCTGCCCGTATCCACGTTGTTGTTCGGCAGCGCCAGGTTGGTCCGGTTCAGCGCATTGAACGTCTCCCACCGGAACTGAAGGCTGAACCTCTCGGTCAGCTTGAACGTCTTGTCGAGCGCCAGGTCGGCGGTGAACAGGTTCGGACCGATGAGCGAGTTCCGCGACGCGTCACCGAACGTGAACGCCGCCGGAGTCGCGAATGCGGCTGGGTTGTACCACTGGTTCCGGTTCTGGCTGATGCCGGCCAGCGGATCGGCGACTATGTCCGCCCGCGAGCTCATGTCGGAGTTCAGGAAGGCGGTGTTCGACATCATCGGAGAGAACGGCAGCCCGGTGGCGAAGGTCGTGATCCCGTTGAAGTTCCAGCCTCCCACCAGCGCCTGGGTGACCGCGCCCATGGAGGACAGGTAGTGCCGCCCCTTGCCGAACGGCAGAGCCAGAGTGTGCGCCACCGTCAGCACGTGAGCGCGGCTGAAGTCCGACGGCCCGTAGTCCTGCTGGGCATCGAATTGGTTGGTTGGGGCGCCGAATGCTCCGAAGTCCAGCGACTTCGAGAAAGTGTACGACGCCAGCAGCGAGTAAACCGAGCCCAGGCGCTTCTCGGCCTTGACCTGCAGCGCGTTGTAGTTGCTGCTGCTGCAGTCGCACTTGTCGAAAATGCCCTGCGTGAGCCCGAACTCATTGAACAGCGGGCGGCGCGGATCGAACGGACCCGGCCCGGGAATCGCGTCGTTGATGTTGTATCCGCTGTTCAGGTGGCGGCCAATGTTGCCGACGTAACCGGCCGATAGCGACAGGTTGCCCGCCAACTGCCGCTCGATCGTGAAGTTCCACTGGTCCACGTAGGGGATCTTCTGGTTGGCCGGAATGTACGAGTCGCCAATCCCGTCCGGCAGCGGCAGCAGGCCGTTGGGAGGAATGGTCGGGTAGACGATCGCCGGCGGCGCCTGCGTCAACGCGAACACCGGAACGAACGGAGTGGCGCTCTTCAGGTCCTGATTCACGATGGACGGGTAAATGTCGGCGGCCAGGTTGTTAAAGGTCCAGCCGAAGGTGCCCTGGTAGTAGCTCCGCCCGTAGCCCATGCGAACCGCCGTCTTGTCGTTGAAGGCGTAAGCGATCCCAAGGCGTCCCGAGGAATTCGTCCACTGTGTGTTGGCGTTGCCGGATTGCGAGACGCCGCCCACGCCCGGTATCCGCACCAGGTTGTCGGCGATGTCGTACCGCCCTCCCTGGCCGGCGTTGAGCGAGTAGTCCGGAAACCACGTATCCCAGCGCACGCCGTAGCTCAAAGTCAGCTTGGAGGTGACCCGCCATTTGTCCTCCGCATAATAGAACATGCGGTTCTGGCGGTCCTCCTGCGTAGTCGAGATTTGGCCGAAACGCTGGAATACGTCCGGCGCGCCGAGCAGGAACGAAGCCAAGCCCAGGCCCCCAACGCCGCCCGGTCCGGCGGTAACGCTCGGATCGAAGGTATAGACGCCGGCGCGGTGCTGGTCGCTTTATCTGGACAACGCCATTATGTGGAGTTGGTATCGCAGCCATCCGCCAAAGCCCGTCCTGGCTGACGGATTGAGCGGAGGCACTCCAGATAACTGCGTCAGAGACTTTGCAGGAAGGCGAGGAGCTTGGGCGATGGGCGCCAGCGCCGCCGGGGTTCCTTCTGCAGGCCGGCTCGGTTCCAAAAAGCCTCCAGTACGTCGCGCTTCATCTTGAGGTTGGACGTGATGTACCGGCTTGTGGTCGCGATCGATGCGTGCCCCAGGTAATCCCGAATGACGGACACGTCGACGCCAGCTTGCAGCAACGCGACCGCGCAACTGTGCCTCATCACGTGAGGGGTGACCCGACGACCTCGCAGATCTGGCAGAGTTTCGGCGGCGCGCTGCACGTACTTCGTGAGCAGGTAGGCGACACCATCGCGAGTCAACGGCGCGCCCCGCCTGTTCCGAAAAACGAGTTCGTCGACGGAATCGCCTCTGATGATCTGCCGGAGCGCCGCGACGGTTTCGGGCCACAGCGGGCACAGCCGCTCCTTTGCCCCTTTGCCGTAGAGTCGGACCTGTCGAGGCCTGTCCAAGCGGAGTTCTCGGGGATGAACGGCCAACGCCTCACTGACCCGGGCGCCGGTGTTGTAGAGGAAAAGCAGCAGGGCTCGATCGCGCTGGGCGTTTGGTGCTCTGGGATTCACTGCAGCGATGATGGCGCGCGCTTCTTCGGGCTCGAGGTAAGCGATCACGCGCTGGGTCGCCCGTTTTGAGCCGATGCTCAGGACACGGCCATATTGGTCGGCGCGGGTCAGGTCATGGCGAAGCAGATGCTGAACAAAACTTCGAAGAGCGGCCAGTCGGCAGTTTCTCGTCGCCGCGCAGTTCCGCCTTTGGGCTTCCACGTGATCCAGGAAGGCTAGGACTGCCGCTGGCTGAATGTCGTCCAGGCTCAGTTCGGCGACCGACCGGCGTGTGCGGTGGGCGAGGAAGCTGAAGAAGAGCTTGAGCGTGTCCCGGTAAGCACGGACCGTATGCTCACTCGCGCCGCGAACGCCACGCAGGTAGTCCTGAAAGAAAGCTTGGACGAAACCCAAAAGCCCGTCTCTCTTCGGTTCGCTCATCATTTTGCACCCTTTTGCTCGCCGAACCGCAAGTATCGGCGGCGGAACCGATCCGCGGCGAGCCCCAACAGCTCCGGAGTGGCGGTCAAGTAGGTTTCCGTTCCCAGGATGTCGGTATGGCCCATGTAGGCCGAGAGCCACGGAAGGCGAGCGTGCAGGTCAACACCTTGGCGATACCAGCGGGTGAGCCGGTGGACCGCGAAGGCATGACGAAGATCGTATGGGCGTGGTCCCACGCGGCCTCGAGGTGGCTTCAAGCCGGCCTTTTGGAAGAGTCGCCGCAGGGTTCCTGAAGCCGTGTTGACTGGAAGTCGCTGGCGATTGATCCCCACGAAGAAACGGTCATCCGGTGCTGCAGAGGCAAACGCTCTGCGGACCAGGAGGTACTTGTCCAACTCGCGCGAGAGGGAACGGTGGAAGGGCACCCACCGCGACCGCCCCTTGAACATCTCTACAAAGAGGACACCGGCGCGAGTGTCCACATCTCGGAAACGGAGGCGAAGCGCCTCCCCGAAACGAAGGCCCGTGCAATAGAGAAGGAGAAGCAAGGCCCGGTAGAGCGGAGCGCGGAAGGCCGGTCGGTCCAACTCGGCGGAAAGCTCGAGCAGTCGGCGGACGTTTTTCTCCGATAGGAAGTGCGGCACGAAGCTGGATTCCATCGGCAGCTTTGGCCAGAGTGGTTCGGCGATCGACCGGCGTCCTGGCAACCGGCGCAGGTAAACGCAAAACTGCCGGAGCACAACTGCATCCATGGACACGCTAACGGCCTTGCGCTCAGGCTTGCTGGCCAACCACGCCAGTATGGCCCGATCGAGGCGCCAGTCCGGATCTTGTTCGACATGCCGCTCAAGAAACCGGTCGAACTCCTGCAGCGTGTACTCAGCTCGCTGATAACGATACCCCAGGCTTCGCTTGAACTTGAGGAATCCGCCTAGGCTGTCCGACAGCGGACTTCGAAAACCCACTGTCATCGCGGCACCGGCAGTGCAACCGAGCGCAAACGCCGAAGCGCTACCCGCACGTATACGGAAGTGGAGGAGGGCCGCCGGTGGCCCAGAATGTCGCTGACCACCTTCACGTTGGCGCCAGCGTCAATCTGCCGGCAGGCATGGCTGTGACGGAAGGCGTGAGCGCCAATCACCGAAGCGGTCACTCCGGCTCGACGGGCGTACAGACGGATGCGATGACGAATGGCGCCGCTGGTGATCGGCTCGTATGGCATTCTCCTCGACAGAAAAATCCGCCTCGCCTGAGCGTGGGGCGGACGTTCCGTCTCAAGATAGGCCGCCAAGGCCCGTGTCACCGGAGCCAGCAGCGGGAGGTCGATTGCGACGCCGGTCTTCGGCCGCCGGACGTGCAGAGTTGCGAACTTCCAATCCACGTCATCGAGACGCAAGCCCAACACCTCGCCAGCTCCCAGCCCGTATGTGGCCGCCATCAGCAACATGGCGAAATCGCGTTTGCCTGGCGGTTGCTTCCGCGGGATCACGCGAAGAATGCGGCGCACGTCCGGCCACGGCAGCGCGCGCGGGGGCCGCTCGGCAATCCGGACTCGCGGAGCCACGACACAGGGCGCCAGATTGCGTATCGACCGCCCCGTCGTATGAAGGAATCGGAGGAAGGAACGGAGAGAGCTACAGCGGTCGGCCACGCTTCGCCTGGAGATGGAGGCCGCCAGAGCGCTTACGAATGCATCGATGTCAGCAGCCGTAGCCCTCGCGACGGGCTTGCTTCGGTCCCGGAGGAGCGAAAGGAAGGTCTTTGCGACTTCTATGTCGCGTCCAAGAGTCCCCTCGGCCACGCCGCGATGGCCACGCCGATACTGGCAGTACGCTGTCAGCAAGGGCGACAGACGGGGCGAAACACGTTTCGGTCGCCATTCGGGGACCGAAACTTTCAGCCACCGGAGTGCGCAAGACCAAGCGCGCAATGCCCGCCAAGCGATCTCACTACTCCTGGCGGCGACCGGTCCTTTCTTTCGAGGCCCTACGTAAGCCCGCGTGAAGCGCACTGCTCCATCCAAGGTCAGCTCAGCCGTCTCGTCGATGTGGCGCTGTCGACAGTAAGCGCGATAGAGGCGAACCCACTGCAGGTAGGTGATCGTCGTACCCCGCGAAAGATGGCCGTTTCGCCACAACCTCACGACCTCTCGCTCGCGCTCGTCGCGGCAGACAACCGAAGGAATCATGAACAGGAATACGACGGACCGACCGAATCGTCCGCAGAATTATGTGGAGCACACCCACGCCGGGAGTGCGCCTCCAGCTCCTTTGGCAGGAGCGCTCCAGATAATGGCGTTGTCCAGATAATGCGCCTTATCCCGAGCTCGGGATAAGGCGCAAGGCAGGCGTAGGTTGCCGGCGTGTTCCCAGGTGCCCCCGAACCTGAACGCGTGGTTGCCCATGATCTTCGTCAGGTTGAAGACGTAGTCGTAGATGAACTCGTGCTCGTCCAGCGGGCAGTTGCACTGGTATCCCGTCGTGAAGCCTCCCGCTCCAGTCGCTCCCGAGCCCGTGAACGCGCCCGATCCGTTCACGTTGAGCTGGGGCATCGTATTCAGCCCGGGGATTCCGAACTGGGTGGCGAGCGGCTGGCTGATGTCCAGCGGATTGACGTTCACCCGATAGCGCGAATAGCCCACCCGAAAATCGACCAGCGTCGTCGGACTGAAATCGTAGTTGCCCGCGCCCACCACGTTCTGGTTCCGGGCCGTCGAGGCGCCTGAAATGGTGGTGCCGTTGAAAGCGAAGGGCGGCCCGCCATACAGGCCGAACGGTCCGAGGGCGTTGATGTTCGCTCCCAGGTAGCTGTAGCGCGCGAAGTACCGCAGCTTGTCAGTGAGCTAGTGGTCCACCCGGATGTCGAACTGGTTCGTGTCGAACTGGTCCACCGCGCTGGCGGCGTAGTTCGGGTCGGCCGCGTTGGCCGGCACAAGGTTCGGCGTAGGCAACACGCCCAGGAGCTTCGTGATGGGCGCCGAGATCTGGCTGGCTGGAATCACACCGCCCGGGAACTGGGACCGTCCCGTTCCATCCGCGTTCCCCGTCGAGGGATCGTAGATCGGCGTGCCCAGATCGCTGAGGTCGCCGCCGCGCTCGGCAACGGTAGGAACCCGCACCAGTTCGGAGGCGCCCAGACGGCGCTGCGTGCCCTGATAGTCGCCGAACCAGAACAGCTTGTTCTTGATGGCCGGGCCACCCAACGATCCGCCGAACTGGTTCCATCGCAGTTCGGGGATTCCGCGATGACCGGGCGAGGGCGTCCCGGGATCGTGCAGGCCCTGTGTGAACGGGTCGCGCGATTCGAAGATATTGTTCTGCAGGAACTCGAACGCCGAGCCGTGCAATTCGTTGCTTCCGGACTTGGTCTCGATGCGCACCACGGCGCCGCCGGCCTGCGTGTATTCGGGCTCGTAGTTGCTCGTAGCGATGCTGGTCTCGGCCACCGAATCCAGCGCCGGGTTGACCATCACGATCCCCAGCACGCTGTCGTTGTTGTTCATGCCGTCCAGCATGTAGTTGGTCCCGGCAAACTCCTGGCCGTTGGTGTTGACCAGGGTCGAACTCTGCGGATTCTCCTGCGGAGCGTGCTGGAACGTGTTGATCGTCGCCCCGGGAACCAGCAGCGTGAGATTGGTGAAGTTGCGGTTCAGCACCGGGAGCTGGGTCAGCTGCTGGCCGCCCAGCGTGGTGTCCGTCTCCGCGCGATCGGTCTGCAGCCCGGGCGGCGCCTCGGAGACCGTCACGTGCTGGCTCACTTCGCCAGGCGCCAGCGTGGCGTCCACCCTCGCGCTCAGGCCGACGGTGACGGTAACATTCTGTTGCACGACTTGATTAAAGCCCTGCTTTTCCACCGTCACCTCGTAGCTCCCCGGAGCTAGTTGGAGCGCCACGTAGTTGCCGGAATCGTTCGTGGTGGCTTCCGTGCTGACATCCGTGCCGAGGTTCCTGATGGTGACCTTTGCGCCGGCCACGGCTCCGCCGGAGCTGTCCGTAACGGTGCCAAGAATGGTACCGGCGACAGCCTGGGCCCGAGCCGGCATCGCACAAAGGCTGGAAAGAAACAGACAAGCGAGCGGGAGCGACAACTCCCGCTTTGGGAATTGAAATTCTTTCATTGACCCCCCTGAGACTTAACTACCTTGCTTTAGTATAGCCCTGCGTGGCTACACTCGCCAAGGCTATGCCAGGCCCTCGCCAGACCTGCACGCGCGTTAAGGGACGTCTAGATTAAACACCTCGCAATATCTTGATCGCCGGACTACAATGTCCCAGTCGTGTCGTTCGGAATCCATCGCCTTTCTGTGGCAGCGCTGATTCTCGCTGCCGGTCTTGCCCTGCCCGCCGACGCGCAGGCGCCCGGCTTCCTCAACCCGGAAACCCGCTCGCGCGCGCTTCAAGCCATCGAGCACACAGCCGCCTGGGACGCCGCGCATCCGGATGAGGCGGCCCGGGCCCTCGCCGAGAAACGCCAGCGCGAATTCACCATCCTCATGGCCGATTTCGCAAACTCCTGGAACAAGCTGGTCCAGGTTGCCGGACGCGGTGGATGGAACGCCAAAGACGCCCGCAAGACGCGCGAGGCCTTCGAGCGCCTGGCCCATTCCGAGGGCTGGATCGAAGAGTCAAAGGCCGGCGCCAAGGACACCACGGCGCGTCTGAAGTAGCCTCTTGCTGGGTCAAGCCCTTCCGGCGCGCGCCAGGACCTCGGCTCTCAGAACGGCAACCGAGCGCTCTACCGGCTCGACGCCGCTCACCGCCACGTCGGCGAACTCCCGCAACGGTAGCACGTACCGCTGCGCCATCGGCCGCGTCATGGCCCCATACTGCGCGGCCACCGATTCCGCCGAGCGCCCGCGCTCGCGCAGGTCGCGTGCCAGCAGCCGCTCGAAACAAACCTGGTCGGGCGTCTCCACGTAGACCTTGATCCCGAGCAGGCGCCGTATATCCTCCCAGTAGAGCACCCAGAGTCCTTCGAGCACCCCGAACTGGCTGGCACTCACGGTCTCGGTGCGCTCCGTTCTGGTGTTGCACGCGAAGTCGCATACCGGAATCTCCACGGTTCCCCCGCCGGCAAGCGTGCGCAAGTGCGCGAACAGCAGCTCGTGCTCGATCATCTCCGGCACGTCGAAGTTCGCCCGCGTCCGCTCCTCCGGTGGCAGGTGCGCCATGTCGGGGTAGTAGGAATCGAGCGACAGGATGGGCGCGCCGAGAGACTGCGCCAGCGCCCGCGCCAGCTCCGTCTTCCCCGACCCTGACGGCCCCGCAATCCCGATCAGAAACATGGGTTTCGCTCTCCGGCCCGGCTCGTGGATGGCTCCAGTGGGTGGCTCCAGATGGCTCTGCCGGATGATCGCTCTAGCGTACACTCATATTGAGTGCCGCCTCAAGACGAGTCCAGACCCGATCCGGACCAGTTGCTCCGCCAGGCCATGGCCGAAGCGCCGGGGAGCCACCGCGAGCGGCTGAAGATTTTCCTCGGCTACGCCTCGGGAGTGGGGAAGTCGTTCCGCATGCTCGACGAGGCGCGCCGCCGTCACGAACGCGGCCAGGACGTGGTGGTGGGCGCCATGCAGCCGCAACGCTCGCCCGATCTGGACGAGTTGCTCGGCCACCTCGAAGTCATCCCGCCGAAGGTGGTGGACGGCGTCTCGGTGGTGGACGTCGAGGCCATCCTCCGCCGCCGCCCGCGCGTGTGCGTCATCGATGGACTGGCCTACAACAACCCTCCCGGCAGCCGCCACCCGTAC
Source organism: Bryobacterales bacterium (assembly GCA_963841635.1). Classification (GTDB taxonomy): domain Bacteria; phylum Acidobacteriota; class Terriglobia; order Bryobacterales; family Bryobacteraceae; genus DASWZN01. The sequence continues at coordinate 1,411,668 of CAWJDO010000002.1, read as the reverse complement.
CGCTGGCAGGACGTGCAGGAGTTGGTCGATTCCAGCATCTCGGTGATCGCGTCGGTGAACCTGCAATACATCGAAGAGGAGCGCGACAAGGTCGAGGCCATCACCGGCAAGCACGTCACGCAGACCATTCCCAAGGCGTTCCTCTACGGCGCCGACGAGATCGTGGTTGTGGACGTGTCGCCCGACTCTGTCGCCAGCCGCGCGGCCGAAGCCGGCGGTTCGGAAGAGAAGGTGGCCCAACGCCTCTCGTCGTTGCGAGAGCTGGCCCTGCTCCTCACCGCCGATATCGTCGATCGCCAGTTGGAAACCTACCTCGAAGCCAGGGGCATGGATCAGCTCTGGGGAGCGCACGAGCGCTTCCTGGTCTGCGTCACGCCGCGCACCAACGCCAGCAGCATGATCGCGGCCGCCAAGCGCTCGGCCGACCGCTTCCACGGCGACCTGTACGCCGCCTACGTCGAGCAGCCCGAACTCTCGCCGCGCGACCGCGAGGCGCTCGACGCCAACCTGACCGCGGCGCGCGAGGCCGGCGCCAAAATCGAGATGCTCGGCGGGGAAGACTTCGTCGCCACAATCGTCGACTACGCCCGCTCGCAGCGCATTACCCAGATCCTCATCGGCCACAGCCTGCGGCATAGCTGGTGGGACCGGCTGCGCGGCGGGCCCATCGACCGCCTCATCTGCGCCGCCGAAGGCATAGACCTGCGCGTGTTTCCACACTGAGAGAACCCATGCCCGAGCCCACCCCGAAGCGCCGCGGCCGCCTGAAGGTATACCTCGGCTACGCCGCCGGCGTCGGCAAGACCTATCAGATGCTGGCGGACGCGCAGGAACTGGCGCACTCCGGCGTGGACGTCGTGGTCGGCTACTTCGAGTCGCACGGCCGCAGCGACACCATTCTCAGAGCGCAAGGCCTCGAAGTTGTCCCCCGCCGCCAGATGGAATACCGCGGCGCCATCTTCGAAGAGATGGACGTGGACGCCATCCTGCGCCGGGAGCCCCGCGTCTGCCTGGTGGACGAACTGGCCCACAGCAACGTGCCCGGGTGCGGCCGCGAGAAACGCTGGGAGGACGTGCTGGCGCTGCTCGAACACGGCATCGACGTGCTGACCACCGTCAACATCCAGCACGTCGAAAGCCTGAACGACCAGGTCTGGCACCTCACCGGCATCCGCGTGCGCGAGACCGTTCCCGACTGGGTCATCAAGGAAGCGGCCGAGGTGGTGATGGTGGACGCCACGCCGCAGGCCCTCATCAACCGGCTCCTGCGCGGCGCCGTCTACGCGCCGGAGAAAGCCCGCCGCGCGCTGGAGAATTTCTTCAAGGAATCCACGCTGGTGGCGCTGCGGGAGATGGCCTTGCGCGAGACGGCCCACGAGGTGGAGGTGCGGCACGTCACGCCGGCCATCTTCGACGAGTCGCCCGACGGCGACCACCCGGGAGCCCCGGAACGGCCCGCCGCCCCGCCCGCGCGGATCCTGGTCTACCTCACCGCCGACTCCTCCACGCCGCTCCTGATCCGCCGCGCCCGCCGCGTCGCCGACTACCTCGAAGCGGAGTGCTATGCGGTAGTGGTCTACCGCGAGGGCGAACTGGCCCGCCTGCCGGCCGAGCGCCGCGCCGAGACCGAGCGCCTTCTGAACTTCGCCCGCAACCTGCACATCGAGACGCGCACCCTGGAGGGTTCCGACGTGGCCAACACGCTGGTGGACTTCGCGCGCCTCCAGCACATCACCAGGATCTTCGTGGCCCGCCCGCGCTACGGCCGCTGGCGCTGGTTCCTGGCACGCAATCTGATCCACCGCATCGTGCGCAAGGCCTCCGACATGGAGGTGGTGGTGGTGGCCGACCGCGGCGCCGCCCCGTCGCGCTAACCTGAAGTTGATGCGCCTAGCGGTTCTCTCCGACATCCACGACAACATTTGGAAGCTGGCGGCCGCGCTCGAAGCCGTCGCCTCCTGCGACGCTCTGATCTGCTGCGGCGACCTCTGCTCGCCCTTCATCGTGAACCAGTTCGGCCGCGCCTTCGCCGGCCCCATTCACATCGTTTTCGGCAACAACGACGCCGACCTGTTCCGCATCACGGCGAATGCGCAGAAATACCCGCAGATCCGCATCCACGCTGAGTTCTTCCGCGGCGAATTCGACGCAAAATCGGTGGCGGCCGTACACTACGACAACATCGCCCGCCCGCTGGCCCTCTCCGGCGAGTTCGACCTGGTGGCGTTCGGCCACAACCACGTCTACGAGATCGTCCGCAAGGGCCGCGCGCTCCTGGTCAACCCCGGCCCCATCATGGGGGCGAAGTTCGGCCCCGACGGAGCGACCGACGTTCCGTCCACCTTCGTCGTCTACGACACGGCGTCGAACACCGCGAGGGGTTACGAGCTGGCGCAGTGCCCCGGCGACGGCTTTCAAGCGCGGCTGCTGTAAAAAAGTTCCCGATATCTGAAACCCGCCACGACAATTCACCGTCCAATCGACCGGTTGAGGTGATAGTCTCATGCGGATTATGACGTTCAGCCGTACCCTGCCTGCATTTCTTCTTCCCCTCCTGGTGGCCGCCGCGGATCGCCCCACTGTGCTTCTCAACAGCGCGGGCATCGAGGCGGTTCTGACGGATGGGGCAACTGCTGTTGTTCTGCCGTTCGTGAACGCGGGCGCGGCGCCGGCGCGTGTGCACGCGAGGCTGGAGTGGCTCAACCCGGAGGGCGCGGTGACGTCCGCGCGTGAATACGCCGGCGACGTCGCAAACGGCGCAAGCGACGTGACGATCCCCTTCGGGCTTCCTCCCCTTTCTAGCGTGTGGGTACGGCTGCGCTATCAGATAAGGAGCGATGGACTCGATGAGAGCGGCACTCTCGGGCTCTTCCAGATAGCCGACTACGTGTTCGAGCTCAACGTGATCTACGGCTACAGCGTCGGCCCTGGCAACGTCTATCGGTTCCTGGTCAGCGCGGTGCATCCCGTGACCGGGCGGCCCGTCGCGGGCGTGGCCATCCATGCCAGCTTCGATACCGACGCCAAAAGCGTAGAAGGCACCACAGACGCGCGCGGAGTGGTGGCGCTGGAGCTTCCCGCGCCGCTGGGCGGCCCCGAAGACGAGGCCGTTCTCACGGTCGAGGGCAGCCTCGGCGGCTTCAGCCAGAAGGCCGAGCCCAACGTTTCCTTCTATCGCTGGGCGAAGGTCGACATCACGCCGGACAAGCCGATCTATCAACCCGGCCAGATGCTGCACGTTCGCCTGGTCTGTTTCGCCCCCAATGGTCCGGCAGCGGCCTGGCTTCCGATCAAGCTCGAAATCAGGGATCCTGAGGATATCGCCGGGTTCTCAGCCAGTCTGGTGACGAACCGGTTTGGCGTCACAGCCTCCGAGTGGCAGATCCCGGACAACGTGCGCCTGGGAGACTATGAGATCGCCGTCACGGGGGAAAGCGGCGACAAGACTATCAGCGTTCGCTCGTCCCTTACGGTGAGGATCAGTCGCTACGACCTGCCCGAGTTCGCGGTCACGGCCAAGCCCGACCGCGAGTACTATCTTCCCGGGCAGGATGCCTCGATCGAGGTCCAGGCCGACTACCTGTTCGGCAAACCGGTTCCGCGCGGGCACGTCCGCGTGGTGGAAGAAACCGAGCGCACTTGGAACTACAAGCTCCAGAAGTGGGACACCGAGGAAGGCGAAGAGCAGGAAGGCGATGCCGACGCCTCGGGCCATTTCCGGGCGAAGGTCAGCCTGAGCGACGCCCACGAAGGCCTGGCAGACGACGAAGACTACCGCTTCAAGGATCTGCATTTTGCCGCATCCGTGCGCGATCCTTCGACCGGCCGCACCGAGGAACGTCGCTTCGATGTGCGCGTGACGCGCGACGTGATTCACATCTATCCCATCAACTCGTTCACGGCCCCTGGCGGTTCCCCGGGCCCCTACTACATCTCAACGTCCTACGCTGACGGCACTCCCGCGGTATGCCGGGTCAAGGTCAATGACGCCATTGAGGTGACCACAAACCGCTATGGGGTGGCGCGCATTGACCGGTTCTCGTTCGAACCCGACAGCGATGTCATTCTGGTCGCAGACGACGGTCATGGACGTACCGGACGCTGGAAGGAGCACATTTACGGTGTGCGGTATCCGAGGGAAGATTGGTTCTCAATCCGCACGGACAAGACCCTGTATCATCCCGGCGAGCCGATTCGCGCGCAGGTCGAAACGAACCAGCCGGATTCGCCGTTGGCGCTGGCGGTGTTCCGCGAAGGCCGGCTTCTCTCTCTCGAATGGCTGACGCTCACAGACGGAAAGGCGGCCGTCGAGCTGCCGTGGCGTCCCGAGTATCTCGGCGAGATCGTGTTGACCGTCGCGACCGCCGATGACATGGTTTTAAGTGCAAGCAAGAGCGTGCTGTTTCCGCACGACACCGGCCTGCGGGTCGGCGTCCAGCCTGCCCAGGGTTCGTACCGGCCGGGCCAGGAAGCCACAGCAACGGTAGACGTCGTCTCGCCCGGCGGCCGCGCCGCACAGAGCGCGTTTGGAGTCGTCGTGGTGGACGCGGCAGTGGGCGAAAGGGCTCGCGCAGATGCCGGGTCGGGCCGAGCCTGGCAAACCTGGGGAGACCTGCTGGACGAGTCATCCACGTCCTGGGGCTTCGGCGGCGTCAAGCTCGACGACCTCACGCGGCTCGATCCCGGCAAGCCCTTCCTTGAAGGCCTGGACCTTGTGGCGGAGGCTCTTTTGTGCGATCCGAGCCCAGGTGTGATGGTAGAAAGCACCGGAACCTACTCCGGCGGACCCGAGAAGCAGTTCCACCGGTTATTCGAAGCCCAGTTCGCCGGTATCGAGAAGGTGCTGGACGCGGCTTACAGGCGGGACTACACTTTCCCGCGCAGCACTGGTGAACTCCAGCGCGTCCTCGGTTCGGCGGGCATCGACATCGCCGCTCTGCGCGATCCCTGGGGAAAGCCCTACCTCATTGAGTTCGATTCCCAAGGCCCCAATGATCGGATCCTGGTGTTCGCGGCCACCTCGGCCCCGGCTCCCGAGCCCGCGTTCCTGGTTCGCGCGATCCAGCGTGAGCACGTCCAGCCACTTCACGACGCCATCGAGCGCGTGTCCGCGAAGCTGTCCGCGTACCCATCGTCCGAGACTGAGGCGCGCGCGCGTGTCGCAGCGGCCGGCATCGACGTCGATCACGCCATCGATTCCTGGGGCACCGCCTACCGGTTCGGCTTTCGAATCGAGCGGGACAACGCGGTAATGTCGTTCCTCAGCGCGGGACCCGATCGTAAGTTCGGCACTGGAGACGACTTCACGACCGGACGCATCGGAGGACCGTACTTTAAGGACAGCAACGCTAAGCTCTCCGCGCTGCTGGCCACCTCGAAGCAGTTTCCCCGAAACGACGCCGAATGGACGGCCGCGGTGCGCTCCGCCGGCCTTTTCCCCCTCAAGGATCCCTGGGGACGGCTGCTCTATGCTGTGTTCGATAACCGGTTCGGCCGCACCAATCTGGTGAAGTTCTATACCTCTGCCCAGAACGGTTCGAAACCCAAAGTGCGGAAGAGTCTGGTTCCGGCAACGAGCCAGATCTTTCTGATCTCGCTCCGGAGTGCCGGGCCCGACGGTGTGGTAGGCACCGCAGACGATTTCACGCTCGCCGAGTTTTCCAGCACCCTAAGCCTTCAAACCGCCGACAAGGAGACGAACCGCGTGCTCTCGGGTACGGAGGCGGGCAAAGGCGCGATCGGGGGCGTGATCACTGACGCCTCGGGCGCAGTGATCCCCAACGCTCGGGTCTCGGCCATCCTGACGGCGAAAGACGGTAGCCCGGCGCTCCAGTTCGATACCGTAACCAACACCGACGGCGTGTATTCGTTCGCGGTATTGCCGGCCGGCATGTACGAAGTCCACATGACGGCGCCGGGTTTCATGAGCGATGTGATGGTGGGCTTGACGGTCACCGCAGGCGAGACGGCCACGGTCAATGCCGTGCTGCAGGTCAAGGGCTCGAATATGGAGGTGACCGTGGTCTCGGCGTCGGCGGTTGTGACCCAAACCAAGTCCGCCATGCTCTCCGGAGCCGCGGCTGCGTCTTCCCCCCGCGCCACGCCCCGCCTCCGCGAGTACTTCCCTGAGACGCTGCTTTGGGAGCCGCTGCTTGAAACCGGGCCTGACGGGCGCGCGCGGATCCGCTTCAAACTCGCTGACGGCATCACCACCTGGAAGCTCTCCGTCATGGCCTCGACGGTCGAGGGCGAGACGGGAACGGCGACCGCCGATATCCGCGCCTTCCAGCCCTTCTTCGTCGATCACAACCCGCCCCGTATTCTCACGCAGGGCGACCAGATCCAACTGCCGGTCACCATCCGTAACTACCTCGACCGCGCCCAGACGGTCGACGCCAAAATCAGTCCGGAGTCCTGGTTCACCCTCGAAGGCCCGCATGAGCGCCAGTTCCGTATCGCCGCCGGCGCGTCCGCCAACGCGATCTTCCCCATGCGCGCCATCTCCGTCGTCACCGATGGCAAACAGCGCATCACCGCTACCAGCGCCGAGGCCGGCGATGCCATCGAGAAGCCCGTCACCGTTCATCCCGATGGCAACCAGCTCGCCGCAACCGTCAACGACGTTTTCGGCGAAGCGTCGTCTCTCAAGCCCACCATCCCCGCGGGCGTGATCCCGGATTCCACTCGCGCCGAGCTGCGCATCTATCCCAACCTGATCTCGCACCTGGTCGAGAGCATCGAGGCAATCCTCGAACGCCCCTACGGCTGCGGCGAGCAGACCATCTCGTCCACTTACCCGAGCCTGCTGCTGCTCAAGTACCTCAAACGCGCCGGGCGCGATCATCATCCGCTCGCTGCCACGGCGCGCCGCTATCTCCAGCAAGGCTTCGACCGGCTGCGTGGCTACGAGGCTCCGGGAGGCGGGTTCACCTACTGGGGCCGCGGCGAAGCCGACCTCAGCCTCACGGCATACGCCCTCACCTTCCTCAACGACGCCGGCGAATTCGTGACCGTGCCGGACGAACTCCTCGACCGCACCGAGAGCTTCCTGCAGAAGAGCCAACGGCCCGATGGCTCCTGGCCGGCCCATACCTGGGACAAGCACGAGGACCCGGGCCGCACCGCACAGCAGACCGCGCTGATCGCGCTCGCGCTCTCCGGCCTGGACGACGCACCGGCACTAGAGCCCGCGCTCGGATACCTGTCGAAGCGCACCTCTCAGATGGACGAGCCCTACCTCGTCGCCGCCTTCGCGCTTGCCGCCGAGCGCGCCGGCGAGCAGGAGATGGCGCAGCAGGCGCTCGCCATTCTCCGCAGCCTGGCGCGTAGCGAGCGCGGCCTCACCTACTGGAATCTCGAAGCCAACACGCCCTTCTACGGGTGGGGCACCGCCGGCCGGCTCGAAACCACCGCGCTGGCCCTGCGCGCTTTCCAGATCGCCAGACAGCCGCAGGACCGCGACCTCGCCTCCCACGCCTTGCTCTTCCTGCTCGCCAATAAGGACCGCTACGGCGTCTGGTATTCGACACAGGCCACCATTCGCGTGCTCGACGCGATCCTGGAAGCGGCAACCGCGGCTCTCGGCACGGGAGAGCCCGGCTCGGCCGAGATCCGCGTCAATGATCGGCCGGTTCAGACCGTGTCTCTGCCCGGCCCGATGGAGATCGGGCCGCCTGTCCGCATCGACCTCTCGCGCGAGCTCCGCGCCGGAGAGAACGTGGTGTCTCTGCATCGAGCCCAGGCCGGAACGCCCGCGCAGGCTCAGCTGGTCGCCACCTGGTACGTGCCCTGGCCGCACAAGGCTGACGCTCAGGATGGCCCCCTGCGCCTGAAGGTTGTCTTCGACAAGACGGCCGTGGCCCAGAACGACGTCGTCACGTGCCACGTCGAAGCGGAGCGCGTCGGCTTCCGCGGGTACGGCATGCTGCTCGGCGAGATCGGCCTGCCGCCGGGCGCCGACGTGGACCGCCAGTCTCTTGAAAGAGCACTGACGGAGTCCAGCTATGCGCTCACCCGCTACGACATCCTGCCGGACCGCGTGGTCGTCTACCTGTGGCCCCGCGCGGGCGGGACGAAGTTCAGCTTCAACTTCCGGCCGCGCTTCGCGATGCGCGCCATGACCGCGCCGTCGTCGCTGTACGATTACTACAATCCGGATGCGCGCACCGCAGTGCCGCCGGTCGGCTTCGACGTGCGGTAGCCTTCACGCGCTGGCCAGGCCGCGCCGCAGCTTCGCCGCGAACTTTTCGCGGAACTTGCGGACCTTGGGCGACACGACGTAGGCGCAGTAGGCCTGCTCGGGGTTCTTGAGGAAATACTCGCGATGGTATTCCTCGGCCGGGTAGAACGCGGCCGCCGGGCGCACCTCGGTGACGATGGGCTTCGCCGGCGAGCCCGCGGCATTCAGTTCGCGGATGACCGCCTCGGCCGTCTCCCGCTGCTGGTCCGAATGGGTGAAGATCACGGAGCGGTACTGCTCCCCAGCGTCCTCGCCCTGGCGGTCCCGGCTGGTCGGGTCGTGGATCGCGAAGAAGACCTCGATCAGTTCCCGGTAGCTCAGCACCTCCGGATCGAAGGTAACCTGGACCACCTCGATGTGCCCGGTCTTCCTAGTGCAGACATCGCTGTAACTGGGATTCGTCACGCGCCCGCCGGAGTAGCCCGACTCCACCGCGACCACCCCGTTCAACTGCTGGTAGACTGCCTCCAGGCACCAGAAGCAGCCCCCGCCCAGTGTCGCCGTCTCGTTTTTCGGCATAGCTACTTCTAGCCTAAGATATCTCGGACGGCCGGTGTGGGTAGGGGCGCCGGCGTGGCTTGGGTGGTGGGGACGGCGGGCAAACGGCCCTGCGCTATTACGTCGCCCGCAACACGCGGAAGGAACCACGAATTCCTACCATACGGACAAACGCGAGTACCCTGGCCGCAAGGTGCTTGGCCCATCTGCGAGGTCCTGCAGGCAGCGCGTATCGGAGAAGACCCTGCAGGAACGCCAGATCCAAAAGCGCTAGACTGGTTTACGATAGCTGCGATGACGAAGACTCGCCTCGATCGAATCTCGATAGACGACGCCCAGTGCGGCGGGCGTCCGTGTATTCGTGGCATGAGAATCCGGGTCACGGACATCCTTGAATTGCTCGGCGCTGGGGCAAGCTTCGAGGAGATTCTACAGGACTACCCTTATCTCGAGCGAGAGGACATCCTTGCGTCAATTGAGTATGCTGCTCGTCAGACTGACCACTCAGTCCTTCTATCCGCGTGAAATTCCTTGTCGATAATCAGCTCCCTCCCGCGCTAGCCCGTTTCATCTCTGAAGACCTCGGAGTTGAAGCGCGGCACGTCGCGGATATCGGGCTGAGAGACGCGGACGTCTGGAGTTATGCGTCTGAGAACGATTTCGTCCTTATTCCCAAGGATGACGACTTCGTGTCTCTGTACTCAAAGACGCCTTCAGCCCGGCTGCTGTGGGTGCGGCTCGGCAATTGCCGCCGAGCGTTCCTGCTCACGGTGTTCAGGAAGCAATGGCCGAGGATTCTGGAACGATTCGACCAGGGCGACCGGTTCATCGAACTTCGGTGATTTCGCGCCCCCTACTTCCCCAGCAGCTGCAGCGGCCACGTGGTGAACCACGGCACATACGTGATGAGCAGCACGCCCAGCAGCAGGATCAGGTAGAAGGGCAGCGTGGAACGGTAAACGCTGGTCATGGTCTGCTTGAAGCGTACCGCCGAGAAGCACAGGTTCATCCCGACGGGCGGCGTCAGGTAGCCGAGCTCGCCGTTGGCCAGGAAGATGATGCCGAGCTGCACCGGGTCGATTCCGAAGTTCGCCGCCAGCGGCTTGATCAGCGGCACCACCACGATGATGGCCGAGAACACGTCCATGAACGATCCCTTCAGCAGCAGGAAGACGTTCAGCAACAGCAGGAAGACGTACTTCGAATGGACGTGCGCCTGCACCCACGCGATCAACATCCCCGGGACCTGCGCGTCCACCAGGTAGTTGGTGAACCCCATCGCCACGCCGATCACCAGCAGCACCGCGCCGATCACCACCGAGCACTCCACCGTCACCCTGGTGTAATCGCGGCGCAGCGACAAGCCGCGGTAGATGAACACCTCGGTGAGGATCGAGTAGACCACCGTGATTGCGCCCGCCTCCACCAGCGTGCCGAACCCGCCGAACAGCCCCACCAACACGATCGCCGGCAGCGCCAGTTCCCACTTCGCGATCCATGTCGCGCGCCGCGCCTCGGCCCAGGAGAACCGCTCGCGCTCCACGCGGCTCCGCCTCGACTGCCACACACCGTAGGCCGATACCATCACGACCATCATCAGGCCGGGCAGGAATCCGCCGATGAACATCGAGTCGATCGGCACCTGCGCGTAGATGCCATAGAGGATCACCGGCACGCTGGGCGGGAAGAGCAGCCCCAGCGACCCGGACGCATTGATGAGGCCGATGGAGAACCGCTCGGGATACTTGGCCTTCACCAGCATGGGCAGCAGCAGGCCGCCCAGCGAGAGGATCGTCACGCCCGAGCCCGCCCAGGTGAACACCGCGCAGGCCACGGCCGTCGTGATCGCCAGGCCGCCCGGCAGCCAGCCGAGCAGCGTGGTATAGACCCGCAACAGCCGCTGGCTCGCGCCGCCCTCCGCCAGCAGGTAGCCGGCGAACGTGAACAGCGGGATCGAAGGCAGCACCGGCGACGCCACCTGGCGGTACGTCTCCACCGGCACAGCGGCGATGGGCACGCCCTCGTTCCAGAACAGGACCAGCGCGATGCCGCCCAGGGTCGCGAAAATCGGAAGCCCCAGCAGGGCCGCCGCAAGGATCGCGCCGATCAACGGCCACACCAGCGCCCCGCCGGCCGGCCCCGTCAGCTCGAGGGCTAGCGGAACCAGCAGTCCCGCCGCGGCCAGTGTCCGGAGCCTCATGCTCGGGGCGCCGTTCCAGGCCGCGCGCAAGGCCAACACCAGGAATCCGACCGGCATGATCGATTCGGCCACCCACTTCCCGATTCCCAGCGCCAGGATGGTACCGCCTTCGCGCTCCGCGAGGACGAATTGCAGGCTCGCCCAGGCCAGCGCCAGTGCGACTGCCGCGGCTACAGTGGCTGTGAACACCTGCACGCGCGGCAGCCAGCGCGCCGGAAGCAGGGTGTTCGCCGAAAGCGCCAGCAGCCGGTCTGACCGCGCGGCCACCGTCGAGCCGACGAACGCCACCCACAGCGTCAGGTGCTGTACGAACACGGCCGAGCCGGGAATGGACGGCAGCCTGAACTGGCGCGCGAACAGCTCCAGCACCGGCAGCAGCGACATTGCGGTGAGCAACGTGACGGCGAGGGCGTCCTCGGCCCACGCCAGTCGTGCGGTCAGCGTCTTCACCTGCACTCCCCCGCCAGGTGGGGCAGGACTCCAGTCCTGCAGCGGGCGTCCACGACCGCCGTCACTTCGCCCCGCCGCGGCTGCGGTATTCGTCGCGCAGCCGCTTCACCTCATCGAACAGGTCGGCGGGCACTTCGCGGCCGCGTATCTTCGGATAGACGCCTTCGGCCTGCTTGCGCCAGTCGGCGACGGTCGCGGCGTCGGCATGCACCACGTTCAGTTTGCGTTTTTGCATGGCGACGACAGCATCGTCGCCCATCTTCCGGATGCCGTCGCGCAAGTCCCGCCCCGCATCCTGCGCCGCCTTCAGCATCTGCGCGCGTTGATCCGCGGGCAGTTTCTCCCAGACCGACTTCGAGACCAGCGTCGCCCCCACCAGAGGCGCCCATTTGACGTCGCACATGTTTTTCGCCAGGCCGAAGGACTGGTTGAGGAGCGCGTACAGCGGCGTGGTGGGCACGGCGTCGATCAGCCCGGTCTGCAGGCCGCTCAGAATGTCGGTGGCTGCCAGCGGCACGGGGCGGAAGCCATTGGCCTGGTAGAGTTCGATCGCGTCGCTGTCTCCGGCCCACGTGAACAGCTTCATCTGCTTCAGCTCGTCAAGCCTCGACACCGGCTTTCGGCTGAAGAAATGGACCCAGCCCGCGTCACCCCAGTTCAGCACCAGGAATCCGCGGGCGTCGATCATCTTCTCCAGGCGCGGCGCGATGCGATCGCGCACGTAGTCCAGTTCCTCATAAGAGGTGAACATCATGGGGATCTGCAGGCACATCACGCCGGGCTCGATATCCGACATGCCGACGCCGGAGAGCGCCACCGCCTGGATCTGGCCGATGCGCATCTTCTTCACCAGGTCGGGCTCGTCGCCCAGCACTCCGCCTGGGTAAATCCGGAGGTTCACCTTGCCGCCCGAGAGGATGCGCCACCGTTCACCGATGCGCTGCAGCACCTGGTGCCAGGGGGAACCGTCGGGCGCCAGCGTGCCCATCTTGATCACGGTTTGCGCCGGCACCGTCATGGCCGCGGCCAGGAGGAAGAACAGAATCTTTTTCATTTGGCAGTCTCGCCTTCGAGAAACAGCTCGTCCGTGCGGCCCAGCAGCCACCGTGCGCGCCGCTGTGCGATCAGTGTGGCCAGGCGCGTCTGCGGCTCGCGGTCGGCGTCGATGGCCAGCGCCTTCTCGAGCAGGGCCTTGAACCCGGCCTGGTTCTGCGCGGGCACCATGGCCTTCTCGGCGTAGCTGACGTAGAGGCTGGCCCGCTTGCCTCCGGAGAGCGCCTCGCTGCGGTCGAAAAGCGTTTTCATGCGCGCCTGCTGGTCGGCCGCCTTCACGCCCGCGCGCGCGCTTTCCACGTTGATGAGGAACTCTTCGAGCGCGCCGCCGTTCCAGTTCTCGTCGAGCTCGGAAGCGCGCTTGATCAGCGCCTCGACTTCCGGCAGCTGCGCGATCATTTCCGGGTCGTCCTTCGACGACGAGATGGCCAGTCCGTGCGCCGCCGCGGTCCAGTAGAGTAGCGGAACGTCGCGCTTCTTGACGCGGACCAGTGCCGCCGCCGGGTCGTCCGCGATCGCGGTGCCAATCCCCGGGTACCCTGCTTCGAGGCCGCGCATGCCGTAACGGTAGGCCCGCAGGTACAGCCGGCGCGCCCGCGTCCGCAGCGCCGTACTCCGGTCAAGATTGACGCCGGCCTCTTCGTCGGCCTGCTCCTCGACGTAGGCGTAGCCGTACTCCGCGAAGCCGCTGGCGGCGGTGAGCAGAAGGCCGCGGTGCTTCGGCGACTCCGCCAGCAGGCTCTCCACCAGCTTCAGGCTGAACGGCAGCGCGCCTCCCACCAACTCCATATCGTCGTCGCTTTCGTACGTCGATCCGCCGGAGGCGAGCGCGTCGCCCACCTTGTTGACCGCGAACTTCCGCACCGAGCATCCGCTCGTCGCAAGCGCCGCCAGACCCGCCGATATCAGCAACCATCGAAGACGCATAGGATAAAGAGCCAGATTAACCCATTCCGCAGCCCACCCGCTTCAGCGCGAGTCCGGAGGGCGGGCTTCAGCTCCGCTCCCGTCCACCCGCGCTACGATAGATCCGTGACCCTTCGAATTCCAGCCCTGCTCCTGGCGCTTGGCGCCCTGTCCGCTCAGACGATGCCGGACCCCTGGACCGCGGCCGACATCATTCAGCCCGACCAGCTTGCCGCGCGTCTGAAGAGCCCGACCGCGTCGAAGCCGCCCATCTTCTACGTGGGCTTCGGCATTCTCTATCGCAGCAAGCACATTCCCGGCGCCCAGTTCATCGGGCCGGGGAGCAAACAGGAAGGGCTGCAGGCATTGCGCGAAGCCGCTCTGAAGCACCCGCGCACCGAGGAGATCGTCATCTATTGCGGATGCTGCCCATGGGACCACTGTCCCAACATGCGCCCGGCGTTCATCATGCTGCACGAGTTGGGCTACAAAAAGGTGCGCGTGCTGTCGCTGCCGACGAGCTTCCCCAAGGATTGGGTAGAGAAGGGCTACCCGTTCGAAGCGGGCCACTGACCGTTGGGTATCAGAAGGAGAAGCCCCGACAGCAGAAGGATCAGGCCAGCGAATTCGACCAGCGCGCCGCGGTCGGGCTGGCTCGGATAGTCATGAGTGAAGAGGCGATACCCCGCGCCCATCGCCACCAGAAGCAGCATGGTTTCGCGCGTCAGGAACCACATGAACAAGGTGATGCCCAGAACCACGCCGCGCTGGTGTCGTGTGAGGGCGCTGAAACCGCGTCCGCCATCAAGTTGCCAGACCGGGATCAGATTGAAGAGGTTGATCCAGACGCCCGCGCGCGCGATGGCGAGCCACAAATGGGAGCCGCTCAGCACGCCGGTGAGCCATGCCACGACGGCGGCTCCGAGGCCCCAGACGGGGCCCGCCAGCCCGATGCGCGCATCCTGGTAGGCGTTGTCGGGTCGCTGTTTCAGCCTCACGAACGCGCCCAGGCCGGGAATGAACATGGGCGCCGTCGCCGCGATGCCGAACTTGCGAAGCTCCGCCACGTGGCCCATTTCGTGGACGTAGATCGACACGACGAATCCCAAGGCGAACCGCCATCCGTACCAGCTCCAGTACAGGGCCATCGAAGCCAGCATCGACGTGAATGTGCTGAGCTTGGTCAGACCGAGCAGGAGCAGCTTGCCCTTCGCCAGTCCAAAAAGGGCGATGGCCTTGAGTTTCCAAAGCACCACTCCCAGCGGCCCCAGCCGCGCAAAGCGCTTCCCCCATGCGCTGCTTTGAGCCCCCTGGTCCGTGGCGGACGAGGCCTCGCGCAGCCGCGCCTCGATGGTCTCGATGCGCGCTCCGATGGTGCGATGTTGCGCCGTCCCAGGGGGCAGAAGCGACAGCGCCTTGGCCCAGGCGTCGCGTGCCGCGGCCCAGTCGCCGGCGCGTTCCGCCACCTTCGCCTGCTCAGAGAGCGCCTCGAGTTCCTGTGCGTGAATGAGCCGGTGACAGGAGGGACAACTCAACGCCGAAGGATCCAGAGTCGCGCCGCAGGTCGGGCACATAGACGTCACGCCGCTTCCGGCGGAGAGCCTGCCTCGACCGTATAGGGCCCCATGATCAGGTGCTCGTCAGGCGCGGTCAGCCGCCAGGCCTGCCTCAGCCCGATTCCAATGATGAGCAGATTGATCGCACCGGAGAGGGGGTTCTGCGCAATGACTAGGAACGGCACCGCCAGTGAGATCCCGATCAGAACCGCCAACGCCGCCCCGAGCTTCACCAGGGAGGAACCAAGCTCCGAAGAGGTCGCATCGGGCACAGAATGGACCTGCCCGCTCACCTGCGCCGTCTCCGGCGTCTTCATCGCCGCGGAGATCATCATCGGGAGGTAGCTCGTGGTGATCGCCACATAGGTGAGCACAACGGCCAGGACCTGGTAGGCGCGGGTTGTGCGGCCTCCGGTGGCATAGCGGATCGCCTTCCCGACCATGATTCCCACCAGGATCGCAATGATGCCGAACTGGAATCCTGTGAGCGAGACGAGAGCGAAGATGACGGAGCCGGCGATCGCCGCCCCAAGCCCGTAGAGAGCGGCGCGGAGGAAAGTGGTCCGGCCGGCCGGGCCGCCTTGCTGCGCCTGCCGCACGAGCGCGCACTGCTCGCAGGTGACCGCGCCGTGAACGTGATAGTAAGAACCCTGAATCTCGGCCTTGCACGCTGCGCACCGCACGGAGGGCTTTTCGCCGACAAACTCCGCGTGCTGGAATTGGAGCTCGTCGGGTTGGGGCAATTCCGCCGGCGCGGGGGGCTTATTCAGTCCAAGAGACAGGAACGGCTCGGGCTCGTGATCGGACATGCATGAGAGCCTATCGTAAATCCCCGAATAGGGCAAGCGGAAAAAGAGAATCCGCCCCTATTGCCCGCAGCACTTCTTGTACTTCTTGCCGCTGCCGCAGGGGCAGGGGTCGTTGCGGCCGACCTTGACGGGCTGCGCCGTGGCCGGCGGGGGCGGTGGCGCTTCGTCCTCTTCTTTGGCTTCCCAGTCCTCTTCGGTGTGAAACACCGGGGGCTGCTCGTGGGCTTCCAGCCGGTCGTCGAGCGCCTTGCCGACGATCGTCCCTTCCTCTTCGCTCAGCCCTCCCGCCAAGTCCTCGATTCGCGCGAAGAGCTTCCTCATCCGCGACGGAGTGACGTCGCCGGGCGCTGCCAACGCGTACGAGTACAGCGCCGCGTCCCGCAGATCTTCGTCCTCGAAGAGGGCTTCCAGGCGGCCCAGCAATGCCACCATGCCGAACATGCCGGCGGCGGTTACCGCCTGGCGCCGCACGCCGAGATCGGGGTCGGCCAGGGCCGGCGCAATCCGGCTCTCGAAGCGGCGGTCTCCGGAGTGCCACATGGCTTTGACCGCACGCTCGCGCGCTTCGGGCCGCTCGTAGAACTCCAGGATCAGCTGGTGAAGAGATTCGTCGTCGCGCGCTTCGTGGGCCAGCGCGACCATGGCGCCGGCGCGCTCCTCGATGGGCGCCGCGGGATCGGCCATGCGCGCGCGCACGGCCGTCTCGATCTCCTCCGGCTCGTGTATGCCCTCCAGGCACTCCCACGCCGTGGCCCGTACGCCGCCATCGGGATCGCTGCCGGCCATTTCCAAAACCCGGCGCGCGACCTCGGGCGCGGGCTCCTCGAAGGTCAGCATCTTGACCGAGCGCAGGCGGTATTCGGGAACCGGGCTACCCAGAAACTCCAGCAATTCGGGCGTCTCGAACGCCGCGAAGAAGGGCGTATCGTCTTCGGGATAAAACGGCCAGATGTCGAACGGCTCCGGCTGGGTCGTATCGACGTCGTCGACTTCCCGGAGCGCCTGCTCGATGTCCTGCCGCAGCCGTTCGTCCGAAGCCGCCGCCAGCGCCGCCACGAGCGCGGGCTTGGCCACCGGATCACCATACAGGGCCAGCGCCAGCGAGCCCTCCGCCGGATCGGACTCCATCAGTTTGAGCAGCGTCTCCAAAATGCGCGGGTGCCGCACGCCGAGGCCGGCCGTGGTAAACACGACATCGGCAACTCCGCCGCTTTCGTCGTACAGCGCGAGCAACGTCTCGACCGAGGCCTCGCCCAGTTCCACGAACGCCTCGGTCAGTTCATCGGGAAACTCGAACTCGTACACGCGCGCCCACTCTGCCAGAAAGGGCAGGGCCGCGGGCGTATGCAACTGCCGCGCAACGTCGAGCGTGAGATCGTCCACGTCCACGCGCGGGTCCTCGTGGGGTTCTTTTAAAAAGCGGATGAAATCCGGGAAAATGGAATCGCCGCGCTCGACCAGCGTCCGCACTAACCGCTGGTCGAGCGGAACGTAGCCCCGCTCCGCCTCCACGAGCAATTCAAAGACGGAGGCGCCTGGATATCCCTCGGGACTCAGGATCACTTCGCCGTTACTCTTCTTCCCGGACCACCTGTACCGTGACTTCCACCGTCACCTCGCGATGGAGGCGGATGGGGACCTGGTACTGGCCCAGCTGGCGGATCGGGTCGTCGAGTTGGATCTTGCGGCGGTCGATGTGGTAATCCTGCTTCTCGAGCGCTTCGGCGATGTCCTTGGAGGTGACCGAGCCGAACAACTGCTCCTGCTCGCCGGCCTTCTGCGCGATGACCACGGTGACCCCGGTCATCATGTTGGCCAGGTCCTGGGCGCCCGCCTTCTCCTTCGCCTCGCGCCGCAGGTGTCCCTGGCGCTCCTGTTCGACGATCTTCTTGTTGGACTCGGTCGCCGCCACCGCCAGCTTGCGCGGCAGCAGGAAATTGCGCGCGTAGCCGCCGGCGACTTTCACCACCTGGCCGCGCGTGCCGAGCTTATCGACATCTTCTCTGAGAATGACTTCCATGTCGCTCCTCCCCCGCCCTACTTCGGACTGTAGGGCACCAGCGCGATGCTGCGCGCCTGCTTGATCGCTTCAGCCAGCCGCTTCTGGTGCGGCGTGCACACGCCCGAGAGCCGCCGTGGAATGATCTTGGCGCGCTCGGTGAGGAATGAGCTCAACATGCGGACGTCTTTGTAGTTGATGTCGTCCACCTTCTCGACGCAGAACCGGCACACCTTCTTGCGCCGGAAATACTGCTTCCTGGTGGCATTCGCTTTGTCGCCCCCGGTGGGCTGCTGCGAGCCGGGAACCGGCCTTCCGCGTCCCTCGCCTCTTTCGCCTCTTCCTTCAGCCATGGCTTATCCCTCCCTCTCCGTCGTCGTCGGCTCTGCCGCAGCCGGTTCTCCGGGCGCCGCGGGCGCTGCCGGGGCTGCCGGCGCAGGAGCCGCCGCGGGACGGGCGGGACTGGCCGCCATCGGCGCTGGCCGACGCTTGGCCCTCTTCTCGCGTTCCTTCCGGCGCTTCTCGATTTTCTTCAACCGCTCGTCGATGCGAACCGTGATGGACTTCATCACCAGGTCGCTCACGCGCATACGCCGTTCCATTTCTTTCACGGCGTCCGGATCGGAGGTCACCTGCAACAGCACGTAGTAGCCTTCGTCGCGCTTGGCGACGCGATAGGCCAGCTTGCGGATGCCCCACTTCTCCGTCTTGTCGATGGTTCCGCCGGCCGACGTGATGATCGTCTGCATCTGTTCGATGAAGGGGTCGATCTCTTCGTCGGTGACGTCCGGTCTCACGATAAACAGCTCTTCGTAGATCCTCATTCTTCCTCTTTTTCACCTTGGGCGCGACGATTGAATCTCGTCATGGCCTTTTCGGCGCCTTCGGAGACGATGGAGTTAACCGCCTGGGCCGCATAGGCCAGGAAGTCCTCCAATTCCTTTAATTGCCCTCGCCGCAGTGGCTTGAGCAGATACTCGACTTCGGCCCGGGCCGCGCCTGGGTTGATGCCCAGCCGCACCCGGATAAACTCTTCCGTTCCGATGCCGGCGATCACCGACTCCATGCCGTGATGGCCGCCCGCCGACCCCGACGGCCGTATGCGTAACGACCCCCAGGGCAGATTGTGATCGTCGTAGACCACAATCAGGTTGCCCGGCCCTAATTCGTTCTTCTGGAGCAGCGGCGCAACCGCTTCGCCGCTCCGGTTCATGTACCTTTGCGGCTTCGCCAGCAGGACCGCCTGACCTTCCAGCAACGCCTGCCCGACCAGCGCCCCGGAATCCTTCCGCTTCACCTTCGCCTTGCATTGAACGGCGACAAGATCGACAACCATGAAGCCGAGGTTGTGAGGCGAAAGCGCGTACTCCGGATCCGGATTGCCCAAGCCGGCTATCAGCCACGATACCATTCTTCAACCAAAGGGACGTTACTTCTTCTTCCCCTTGGCCTCGGGCTCCTTCTTGCCGCCCTTGGCATCGGGCGCGGCGCCTTCCTCGTCCTTCTTGCCCTTCTTGATGACTTCGGGCTCGGCAGAGGTGGCTCCGGCTTCGGGGGTCGCCGCGACTTCGGTAGCGGCTTCGGCCGGCTTCTCTTCCTCGACGATGCGCATCGCCACGACGTGCGCGATCACGTTCTCTGGCGCGCTCACCAGCTTCACCGCGGCGGGCATGGCGATATCGCCCGCGCGGATGCTCTGGCCCATCATCAACTCGGTGACATCCACCGTGAAGTGGCTGGGGATGTCCTCGGGAAGACACTCGACTTCAATTTCGCGCGTGACCAGCTCGAGCAGGCCGTCCTGCTGTTTCACGCCCTTGGCTTCGCCCTGCGTCAGGACGGGCACCGAGGCACGGAGCAGCTTGGTCAGGTCGATGCGCTTCAGGTCCACGTGCAGCAGCGTGTCCTTCACCGGGTCGTACTGCCAGTCGACGACCATCGCCGGCGTGGTGTCGCCGCTCTGAAAGTTCACATCGAAGATGGTATTGTGGCCGGTCTTGCTGTGCATGATCCGCTCGACTTCTTTCGGACTGACCGCCACAGCCACCGGCTCCTTGAAGGCGCCATAGACAATCGCGGGGATGAGGCCGCGCATACGCAGCCGCCGCGATTCGTTCTTACCGCGCAACGAGCGCGGTTCCGCAACAATCGACTTCTCTCTTGCCATTCTCTAAACTCCTTTGAACTCCGGCTCGCAAGTCCGCCCTAAGGACGTGGGTTGCGTGGGCCGGGCAAACAAACCAAAAAAACGATTCAGCCACGAATGCACACGAATAAGAAAAGGCTTCAGAGTCTCAGGCTTCCGTTTTATTCGTGTTCATTCGTGTTCATTCGTGGCCCAAAGTTTTTACACAAACAGCCTGCTGACGCTCGTCTCTTCGTGAATCGACTGTATAGCCCTGGCCAGAAGCGAAGCCACCGAGAGTGTCCGGATTTTCGGGCACTGGCGCGCTTCCTCGGCCAGGGGGATCGAGTTGGTCAGCACTACTTCTTGAATACTCGAACTCGTGATACGTTCTACGGCCGGGGGCGACAAGACGGCGTGCGTCGCGCAGGCGGTGACACTCTTCGCGCCCGCTTTGAGCAGCGCCGCGGCTCCGTTGATCAGGGTGCCCGCCGTGTCGATCAGATCGTCGACGATCATGCACTCGCAGCCTTCCACGTCTCCGATGATGTGGACCACTTCGGCCACGTTCACGTCATCGCGGCGTTTGTCGAGGATGGCCAGCGGCACGTTCATGCGCTTGGCGAAGGCTCGCGCGCGCTCCACGCCGCCCGCATCCGGCGAGACGATGATGGTGTTCGCGGTCTGGCGGGCGCGCATGTGCTCGATCATCACCGGCATCGCGAACAGGTGGTCCACCGGGACGTCGAAGAATCCCTGAATCTGGGCGGCATGCAGGTCCAACGCCAGAATGCGGTCGGCGCCGGCGCGCTCCAGCAGCTTGGCCACGAGCTTTGCCGAGATCGGCACGCGCGGCTTGTCCTTGCGGTCCTGGCGGGCGTAACCGTAATAGGGCAGCACGGCCGTGATGCGGTCCGCCGACGCGCGCCGGAGCGCGTCCATCATCAGGAGCAGCTCCATCAGGTTGCGGTCCACCGGCTTGCAGGTGGGCTGCACAACGAAGACGTCGGCTCCCCGAACGTTCTCCTGGATCTGCAGGTAGATCTCGCCGTCGGCGAAATTCTTCACCGAGGCGGCGCTCATCGGCAGCGCCAGGAATTCGCAAATCTCGCGCGCCAACGGAGCGTTGGCGTTGCCCGTGAAAATCTTCACTCGCTCAGGATCCATCATGCGTACCGGCTTTGCGGCGGCCATACCTTATCCGCGAGATGCGCTCCCAGTTCGCGCCACCAGCGGGCGCGATAGGCGGCTCGGGTTACGAACCGGATCGGAAGCGCGTGCTCCTTTCCCAAAAGTTCACGCGCGCGGCGGACCTGCCCGCGATCGCGAAAAACGCCGAACAGCGCGGAACCACTCCCACTGAGCATAGCAGGGGTCGCACCGAGCCTTTCCAGCTGCCGTTTGAGAACTTTCAGACGAGGAACCCTCCTGAAAACAACGGCCTCGAAGTCATTGCACCCCAGGCTTTCAGAGGGAGATCGACCTTGGTCCCAAACGTAAGACTGGAAAACACTTATGATACTTTGCGCGGACTCCAAAGTCAACTTGGGACGCGCCAGGTCGCGGTAGGCTTCCTTGGTCGAGACGTGGATTCCGGGGGTCACCAGCAGTCCGAAGGCCGCTGTTCGGTCGGGCAGAGGGTAGAGTTCGGTGCCGCGGCCCAGTCCCACCGCGGTCCCGCCCAGCAGGAAGAACGGCACGTCGCTGCCGAGCGTCGCCGCCACATCCACCATTTCCGCCAGCGGAAGCGCCTTGCCTGCCAGGGCCGGAAGGGCCAGCAGCACGGCCGCGGCGTCGCTCGATCCGCCGCCCAGGCCCGCTCCCATCGGGATCCGTTTTTTGAGGTGCATCTCGATCCGGCCCGCCGTCCGCATCGCGTCGAGCGCCAGCGCCGCCGCCCGTTCCATGATGTTGCCGCCCGGAATCTCGACGTCCGCCGTCACCCAGATGCTGGTGCGCCGCGCGGGCGTAAACGCGATGTCGATGGTGTCGGCCAGGGAAACGGTCTGGAAGACCGTGCGCAGTTCGTGGAATCCGTCGCTGCGCCGGCCGAGCACGCGCAGATCGAGGTTTACTTTCGCCAGGGCCCGCACGCGCGCGCTTCGCGCCGTCATGTTCACTTCTCGTAGGCCAGCAGCGAGAACACGTCGTAGCCCTCGAGCTTCGCGCGGCCGTTGAGGAACAGGAGTTCGATCACGAAGGCGATGCCGGCGACGTGCCCGCCCACGCTCTCGACCAACTGCGCGGCGGCGCGCGCGGTCCCGCCCGTGGCCAGCAGATCGTCCACGATCAGCACGGTCTGGCCCGGGTGGACGGCGTCGCGGTGGATCTCCAGGCTGTCGGTGCCGTATTCGAGATCGTAGCGGACGCTGGCGGTGGCGGCCGGAAGCTTCTTGGGTTTTCGGACCGGGATGAAACCGGTTCCGAGCGCGTAGGCCAGGGCCGGACCAAAGATGAAGCCGCGCGCCTCGATGCCCAGCACCACGTCGATGCGGGCGTGCTCGTAGTGCGCCTTCAGCCCGTCGATCACGGCCCGGAAGCCGTCCTTGTCCTTGAGCAGCGTCGTGATGTCGTAGAAGAGAATGCCCGGCTTGGGGAAATCCGGCACCTCGCGAATCAGTTTCTTTAAGTCGGGAACAGCCAGAAGTTCACTCATGAAAAGTACTCGATACGGAATCCGCTCAAATCCTGGACCGCCGCCTCCAGTTCCTTTACGCCGTGCACGTCGGCGCCCCGCGGGCCTCTCCACAGGTAGCCGACCAGCGCGGAGAGTTGATCTGAGGTGCCCACGGCGTATACCTCCACGCTCCCGTCGTCCAGATTGCGCGCGTAGCCGACCACGCCCACCTCTTCCGCCACGCCCTCGGCGAAGTACCGGAAGCCAACGCCCTGTACCCGGCCGTGGATCACGTACCGCTTTGCCATCACTGGCCCGGGCTTTTTCGGTGGAGGCATAGAGTCTATCGTAGCTCGCCGGGGGATGCTTCAGCACGTTCCCGTGTGGGGCGGACCCCCTGGTCCGCCCGGGTCCCCCTGGACCCGCGCTGTCTCGTGTGCAGCGACCAGGCCGACGTGGGCGTCGGCCGCGGACCAGGGGGTCCGCCCTACTTCGCCGGCTGTTCCTTGGTCTTGTCGTCGGGCAGCGCGTCGGGCGTGTCGAAAGTAATCGTCGCTTCGGCGCCGAACTTGCGGTAGAGCCGGAACTCGACCTCGTTCTTCGAGAGGTAGCGCCCTTCACGCAACTGCACCACGGCCCTGAGCGGGAGGAGAAACTCATGGCCGCTGATCGAAGTCAGATCGTAGTCCAGCGTGTCCTGAGCCTGCTGGAGCGGGAAAGTAGGAGGAAGATCGGCCACCAGGCTGATCCGCACAACCGCCAGCAGATCGCGGTCCACGAAAATCAGGCCGTGGTAGCCAGGGACGGTTTGTTCGGACCCGTGCTCGCCCTTGTATCCGACGCTCCACTTCGAACGGGGCTGATCGACCCGATAAGAATAGACGTACGCGCGGCGGCCGCGCAGCGTGGCCCAGCGCTCCCAGTGGAAGTCGGCTTCGGTCTCGGGATCGAAGATTTCCTTCATCATGCTGCCGAACTCGCCGGCCGAAGTCGTGCCGCCCACCGATTCATAGGCCACGTTCGTAACCGCGTGGTTGTTCACCATCACCAGTTTGTAATCCTCTTTGTGGTTGACGTAGCTCACGCGGGAGGTCAGGGTATCGGTCAGCGCCCAGAATTCCATGCCGTGCGGGTCCACGTAGCGCCGGGTGACCTGCGTACACAGGAAGTCCGGCAGCGACTTGGTGTAGTTCATCGCATACTCGCGGGCCTGCTCGATGACCTTGCTCTGCTCCTCCTCGCTGGGCGGTGGGATGGGCGGCGGAGGCGTCGGCGTGGGCGTTGGCTGGGGAGGCGCGGAGAGCGTCTGCGAGGCCTCGCGGAGGGTCTTCAGCGCCTCCACTGTTTTGGGCCCGGCGCCTTCGGACTGCAACTCTTCGATGGTGACGTCGTCGAGCCGCTGCGTCAGAGTGACCGTGCCGAGATAGGACGCCACCTGCCGGTCCGGCTGCTTCAATTGGATCGCGGAACGGATGAAACTCGCCAACTGATCCACCGTCAGCTTGGTCGCAGCGGACACGCACAGAGACGCTCCGAACAGCAGGAGCGCCACTCTCAATCGCATACGACTTCATTGTCGCACGCACGCGCTCGTTGCCCGTCGCTCGTCGCCCGTCGATTCGCTTGGGGCCCGGTTCGGCTTCGCACCGAGGCGCATGCCGCTGGGATAGGTCTCGAGCGCGTTTGGACAGCGGTGCCTGTCGCCGCTTTTCAGCCCCTTCACCTCTCGCCGCCGATGCGACGAACTGAGTTTTGCAGGTCCCTCTGGAGAGCCGCCCCACTTCTGCTACTTCTTCGTCTTGTCGTCCGCCGGCGTGTCGGGCGTGTCGAAGGTGATGGTGGCTTCGGTGGTGAATTTGCGATAGAGGCGGAACTCGACTTCGTTCTTCGAGTGGTGACTGCCTTCGCGCATTTGGACGACGGCGCGGAGAGGCAGGAGGTACTCGTGGCCGCTGATCGAGGCGAGATCGTAGTCCAGGGTGTCTTCCACCTGCTGGATCGGGAAGTCGGTGGGAAGTTCGGCGACCAGCGTAATCCGCACCACCGCCAGCATCTCGCGGTCCACATAAACCAGCCCATGGTAGGCGGGCGCGGTCTCGGAGGTCGGATGGTTGGCGGTGTCGTGGCCCGAGGCAACGTGCCAACCCGAGCGCTCCTGAGCGACGTGATAGGAATAGACGTACGCGCGACGGCCGCGCAACGTCGCCCATCGCTCCCAGTGGAATGAGGCCTCGGTCTTCGGATCGAAGATCCCCGCCATCATGCTCCCAAACTCTCCCGCCGAGTTGGCGCCTCCGACCGACCAGATGGACGAGTTGAGGACCGACTTGCCGTCCCTGGTCATCAGCTTGTAGTCTTCCTTGTGGTCCACATAGCTCACATGGGCGGTGAGCGTGTCCTCGAGGCCCCACGACTGGGCGCCGCGCGGATCAACGTAGCGCCGCGTCACCTGAGTGCACAGGAAATCGGGCAGCGACTTGGTGTAGTTCATGGCGTAGTCGCGCGCCTGCTGGATCACTTTGCCCTGCTCCTCCGCGCCGGGCGGATCGAGTGGCGCGACGGGCGGCGGCGTGGGCGTGGGTTGGGCCGGAGGGGCCAGATCCTTGGAAGCAGCCCGCAGTGCTTTCAGCGCTTCGAGGGTCTTGGGGCCGGCCCCCAGAGCATGCAGGTCGTCGATGGTGCGGTCATCGAGCCGCTCGGAGAGAGTAACCGTGGACAGGTACTCGGCAACCGCTTTGTCGGGCTGCTTCACCTGAATCGAGGAACGCACGAAGCCGACCAACCGCTCTACCGTCAGCTTCGTCGCTGCGAACAACAACAAAGACGCTCCGAGCAGCAGGATCGCCGCTTTCCATCGCATAGACCTTCATTGTTGCATGTCACCGTCGCTTCGCCTGCAGCCGCTCGATCGACTGCCGCACCGCGCCCAAATCGGGCCTGAGGCGCGGGACCGCTGTGAATTGGGCGATGGCGTCGTCGCGACGCCCGGGTATCTCCGCCAGGGCGTCTGCCAGGTTGAGGCGCACCTGCACGTAGTCCGGCTGAAGTCGCAGCGCCGTCTGGTATTCGGCGATGGCCTCCGCCAGACGGCCCGGGATCCGCGACAGCGCCATTCCCAAAATGCTGTGCGCCTCGGGGTCGTTGGGCAGGAGACGCACGGCCGCCCGAAATTCCTCGACGGCATCCGGCATCCGTCCCGAAATGGCCAGTGCGTCACCCAGGCTTCGGTGCGCCGGCGCGTAATCCGGCTGGGCCCACAGGGCGGCCTGGAACTCGGCGAGCGCGTCCGCCGAGCGTCCCGGCATTTGCATAAGAGCGGCCGGGGTTGTTGTGTGCGTCGCCGGTGCTGCGGCGCTACCGGCGCTCGCCGCTGTGGGCGCCCGGGCGCCGTTGGTGGCGTTCTTCTATACCGTCAGTGATAACAGCGTTTGTCATTGTATGGCATTCCCGGCCTCGCGCAGACGCGGAGTTTCTACCAGATCGTGAGATCGACCGGCGAGCCGGTGCCGCAGCCCAGGATCTTGGCCGCGGAGGCCTGGTTGGCGACGACTTCGAGGTAGCCTGAGCTGCCCACGACCACCAGCGGCTCGCCCGCCGAGCCCTCGGCGAAGGTGGCATTCAGGTGGTCTATGGTGGCGGTGCCGCAATGGAGCTGGAACGGCCGGTCCGCGAGGCTGGGGAATTCGGCGATGTGAAGGTTGGTGATCAGGTTGCCGAAGTGGTCCGTTTTGAGAATCGTCCCCTGCCAGACGCGTTTGCCGATGCGCTGCGGCTCGGCGAACCGCAGCCGGCAATAATCCTGAATGAGGCGGCCGAAGCTGGCGGGAGGCGCGCCCTTCGCCAGGTGCGCGGCGGTGGGCGCGAAGATGTCGCGGCCGTGGAAGGTTCGGCTGACGGGCTTCAGGAAATGCTTGTCCGCGGTGACCGCGCGCACCTTGTGCTTCTCGCGGGCGTAAATCATCGATAGCACGCCGTTATCGGGCGCGACGAAATACTGCCCGGCGGCCTCGGCGACGATCGGGCGGCGCGCGGTGCCTACGCCGGGATCGATCACCACAACGTGCACCGTCTTCCTCGGGAAATAGCGGTACGTCTCGCTGATGACGAAGGCGGCCTCGGTGATTTCGAAAGCGCTGACCTGGTGCGTGATGTCGACAATCTCGGCCGCGGGGCAGATGCTGAGGATGACGCCCTTCATGGTCCCGGTGAAGTGATCCGAGAGGCCGAAGTCCGTTGTGAGTGTAACGATGGGTCGCGCCATAATGGGATGAGGCCCGCCAGCAATGAACCGCTACTACTTCGATCACAACGCAACCACGCCGGTCTCGCCCGAAGTGTTCGAGGCGATGACGCCGCTGTTACACGAGGATTTCGGGAACGCCTCCAGTATCCACTATTACGGCCAGCGGGCGAAACAGCACCTGGAGACGGCGCGACGGCAGATGGCGGAACTGATTCACGCGCAGGCGCAGGAGATTGTGTTCCTGAGCGGCGGCACGGAGGCCGACAACCTGGCGCTGTTCGGCGTGGTGCGCAACTCGCCGCGTCCGGAGCGGCACGTGATCACGACGGCGATCGAGCATCCGGCGGTGCTGGGCGCCTGCGCGCAACTCGAGCGCGAGGGTGCGGAGGTCACGCGGGTGCCGGTCAGCACGGAAGGCGTGGTGGATCCCGGCGACATACGGCGCGCGCTGCGGCCCTCCACGGTGTTGATCTCGGTGATGCACGCCAATAACGAGCTCGGCACGGTGCAGCCGATCGCGGAGATCGCGCGTATCGCGCACGAGGCCGGCGCGGTGCTTCACTCGGATGGCGTGCAGGCGCTGGGCAAGATTCCGGTGGACGTAGAAGCGCTGGGCGTGGACCTTTACTCGGTCACCGGGCACAAGGTGTACGCGCCCAAGGGCGAAGGCGCGCTGTTCGTTCGCAAGGGGACGGCGATCGGGGCGATCCAGTTCGGCGGGCACCACGAGCGGGACCGGCGGCCGGGAACGGAGAACGTTCCGGGCGCGGTGGCGTTCGGAGCAGCGGCAGCATGGCTGATTGCGAACGGACTTGGCGAGGCGGAGCGGCTGCGGGGCCTGCGGGACCGCATGGAGGCGGCGATTCTCGATCGCGTGCCCTGCGCCACAGTCAACGGCGGAGGTGCGCCGAGGACGCCCAACACGTCCAGCGTCTGCTTTGACGGCATCCGAGGAGAAGCGCTGGTGATCGCGCTCGATCTGCGCGGGTTCGCGGTGTCGAGCGGCGCGGCCTGCTCGAGCGGCGCCGTGGAGCCATCGCACGTGCTCACGGCCATCGGGCTCAGCGCGGACCGCGCGCGCGGCACCATCCGCTTTTCTCTGGGCCGGCTCAATACCGCGGAGCAGGTGGATGCGCTGGTGGAAGCGGTAGTGGAAGCGGTCGGCCAGCTGCGGCGGATCGCGCCGGCGGAGCGGGTGCATGCCTGACAACCTGGTCGCGGTCGCGATGAGCGGCGGAGTGGACAGCTCGGCGGTGGCGGGCCTGCTGCATCGCGACGGAGTGCCGGTCATCGGGCTCACCATGCAGCTTTGGAACCAGCGGCGTCTGCCGGAACTGGCTTCCGACCGCGCCACCGGACGCTGCTGCTCGCTCGAGGACGTCTACGACGCGCGACGGGTCGCGGAGCAGCTCGGCATCCCCTACTACGTGGTGAATTTCGAAGACCGGTTCGAGCGCGAGGTGGTGCGGCCCTTCATCGACGAGTACCTGGCCGGGCGGACGCCGGTTCCTTGCACCCTGTGCAACAACTTCGTCAAGTTCGACCAGTTTCTGGAGATGGCCGCCTCGCTCGGCGCCGAGCGGATCGCGACGGGCCATTACGCACGCCTGCGGTTCGACGAGGACGCGGCGCGGTATCTGCTCTATCGCGCGGTGGACGAGACGCGCGACCAGACCTACTTCCTGTGGGGGCTGACGCAGGCGCAGCTGGCGCGGACGCTGTTCCCGCTGGGCGAGCACCGCAAGTCGAGGGTCCGCGAGATGGCCGCGGAGATGGGCCTCGCGGTAGCGGCCAAGGGCGACAGCCAGGAGATCTGCTTCGTGCCCAACGGCGACTACGCGGCCTTCATCGACGCCTACTTCCGCGAGCGGGGTGCGGAGCGCGAGCAGACGCGGGGCGAGATCGTCTCTACCGACGGTCGCACGCTGGCGCAGCATGACGGCGTGCACCATTTCACGGTGGGGCAGCGGCGCGGGCTGAACGTCGCGGTGGGCGAGCCGCTGTATGTGATCGCGACGGACCCGGTCTCCGGCTGCGTCACGGTCGGGCGCAACGACGAACTGCTACGGGCGACGACGACGGTTGGTCAGGTGAACTGGATCGCCTTCGACGGTCTGACGGCGCCGCTGCGCGCCGAGGTGAAGATCCGGAACAAGCACACGGCGGCGCCGGCGACGATTGTCCCGGGCGCGGAGGTTGGCCGCGTTGAGGTCCGCTTCGACGAACCACAGCGCGCGGTGACGCCGGGCCAGGCGGCGGTGTTCTACCAGGGCGACCTGGTGCTGGGCGGCGGGTGGATGGACTGATTGGGCCGGCTTGCCTATTTCGCCCGCGACTTGGTCGGCTTGACTATCTTCCATCCGAGTTGCTTGGCCCCGTCTTCGAGACTCTTCTCGCGAGCCTTGGCCAGTACCGCAGGGCCGATCTGCCGTGGACCAAGCGGCTTGGACGCTACCTCGGCTTCCGCGACCTTAACTCGGACCTCGTCGCCACCTCGTAGGCGCCGATTCTCCCAGACGACGTTTCCTCCGTGGATGTGACCAAGCCGCCGACTTGGAGCAACAGGTGCTCCTGACGCCGCCGCGAGTTCTTCCTACGGACCGAGCTGACGATGGCCGACGGAACGCCGTCACCGCCGATTCCCGCAGTGCACAGTTTCTCGCCATTGAGAAAAACTTCGAATGTATGCATGCGTCGCTGCCGATGTTAGCACTCGGTGGACAGACCTGTGCGTGTTACACTCGGAGCAGATGAGTAATACACTCACAGTGCGGCTTCCGGAGGACCTCGCGGAGTGGCTGGAACGAACGGCCCGCAAGGCAGGCGTTTCGCGAGGCCGCATCGTCCGGATGGAGTTGGAGAGATCGCGGGCATCCGGCAAGCAGTCCTTCCTTCGCTTGGCAGGCGCGGTCGAGGGGCCGGCCAACCTGTCCTCGCGGAAGGGCTTTTCCACGAAATGAAAGCCATCGCGGACACCGGCTTCCTTGTGGCGTTCGGCAATCGCAGGGACCTGCACCATGCGTGGGCACTGGAACTTGCACAACGCGTCACTGAGCCGTTGTTGACCGCGGAGGCGGTCCTGGCGGAGGCCGCGTTCCACCTCGGTAGCGCGCAACTGGTCCTGGGTTTCGTACAAGAGGGGTTGGTCCGGCCGGCGTTTGTCGTGGCCGACCACATCCCGCGGCTCGCGGAGCTTGCGGCGCGCTACGCCGACAGGGAACCGGATCTGGCGGACCTGTGTCTGATCCGGCTAAGCGAACTCTATCCGAAGCACCCCGTGATTACCACGAATGTGCGCGATTTCAGGGTGTACCGCCGAGGCCGCCGCGAAGCGATTCCGTTGATCCTCCCGCCGGGCCTCCAGGACTAGCCGTCGACCTCGCTCGACAGGACTGGGCCGCGACAGACGCCAGCCACTTTCAAGATCGGGTCCAACGAGACCGTGGAGCGCTGGAGCCTAGTGCGAATGAGCTCCACTATCCTGATCTTGGCACGAAGAGCGTCCTGCCGCAGCCGCTCGTGCAACTCGTCGGGCAGGGAGGTTGTAGTTCGCCGCAAACGGGCCTACTTCTTGGCCGCCTCAGGCGCGGGCTTTTTGGCCGCATCGGACTCGCGGCTGTAGACGATCTTCTTGGTCCCGCCCTCGCAGCTGCCGACCACCTTGCCTTCGACTTCTTTGTCCTTCGCCACGATGTCGAGCGTGTACGACTTCACTCCCTTGTCGTCCATCTTCTTCGCGATCTCGGTCTTCAACTCTTCGCAGGGTTTCCCCGCCACCGCGTACCCGGATAGCGATCCCAACAACAGAAAGGCAAATACCAGAGGTCTTCTCATCCCTTTGTCTCCTTCACCCGCAAGGCAGCATATCACAGGCCGCGGCAGGCCGTCTGAGGGGTCCCTGGACCTGTCGGAACGGTACCGGGCTAGTCCGTGGGGGACCCGGAGTACTGTGCTTCCCACAAACCAACCACCGCAAGAGAAGTCCGCTCGGGTGATTGCCCTCGCGGCGACTCTCTGACATGCTTGTTGGTGGCTTCATATACAATGGGAACCAGGCTGCAACGCACCAGCGGTTTCAGATCCGAATCGACCGGCGCCATGAAGGTCTTGTGTGTCATACCCGCGCGGGGCGGGTCGAGCAACGCCCCTCTCCAGAACATCCGTATGCTGGCTGGGAAACCCCTGCTGGCCTATACGGCCGAGACGGCGCTGGCCGCCGCGCGCCTGGCGGGCGTGGTTCTGAGCACGGACGACCAGGACGTCGCGGAAGTCGGGCGGCGCTGCGGGCTCGAGCCGTTCCTACGTCCCACCGGAGCGCCGGCCGACAACCGGGCCATGGCTCAGGACGCAGTGAAGCAGTTCGAGGCAACCGGCGAGACCTGCGACGCGGTGTGTATTCTGGACCCGGCCACGCCCTTCCGCCGGCCCGAGGACATCGACCGATGCATCGCGCTGCTGGAGAAATCCGGCGCCGATGCGGTTGTGAGCGTGGTTCCGGTCCCACAGGAGTATCACCCGCGGCAGGTCTACCTGCAAGCGGCGGACGGGTCGCTCGCGCCGGTTAGCGGCTCCGCGGATCTGCCCCCTGCCTTTCACCACGATGGCTCCGTGTGCGTCATTCGCCGCGATGCTCTGATGAACGGCCAGGGGCTGCTGGCAGGGCGCACCGTCGGCTACGTCGTGGACGCGGTTCGTTTCGTCAAGCTCGACCGCCCGGAGGACTGGGGGCGCGCCGAGCGCATCGCGCGACTCGGAAGTCACAAAGCGACCGCCGGCCGCATTGCTCCTCTGGCCGGGCCGCGGCTCAACCTGCCATCTGGCTGGATCCCGACGCCCATCGCGGACCCGCTGGTTTCCACCGGCGTCGGTCTGCTGCGCGAAGGCCTGCTCGGCTCGTCGCCGGTGGCGCAAGGGAAGTACCTGGAGCCCGTATGGAAGGCGGCCAACCCGCGCTGGCGCGAGGTCGAGACGCCGTTCCTGATTCGCGACGGCCTGCTCCCGCCGGAGCGCGAGATCGTGGCGTATGAGTTCCTGGAGCCGATCTCGCCCGCCCTGTTGGTGCCGCGCTCGCGGACGGGAGCCGCTCCCGCCGTCCAAAGAATAGAAGACCCGTTCCGTCCCCATGCGGAATTGCCGCCGGACATCCGCACGGCCGAGACCCCGCTGGTGGCCGCGCTGGCCAAGAGGCTCCTGGAAGGATCGGGCATCGAGCGCTCGCGCGAACCGAACCGGCGGGAAATCGTGGGGGGCTCGCGAGCGTTCCCTCAAGCCGTGCCGATCGAGTTTTCCGGGCTCCTCGGAAAGGCCGCAGGCAGCGTCCGGCCGGTGCGGTTGTTCAAACTCGGCGGCGCCGAACTGGGGCCTGCCCGGAAGAGCCGCCCGTTCGCCCGGCCGTGGCCTCCGGTTGTGCTGGAGGCCGCTTTCTTCCCCGATCCGCAGCCGTGCGATCCGGCTTCGGGAGACCTGGTGGCGCGCGAACGGCTGGTCCACGCCATCGCCTTCCGGCGGGACGGGCACTTGCTCACGCTTGCCACGAGCACGCGGATGGCGCGGGTAGAAGTGATCGACACGCATGCCGCGGAATTTCCCGCCGCGCGGCCACTGGTATTCGGGCATCCACTGGCAGGCGCGCATCCGTCCGTGGTGTGGAACCGCGCGCGGGTGCAGGCCTCGAGGTGGCTGGTCGAGAACTGGCAGCGCTTCGCGCGCGAATCGGTGGTGGTCGTCTTTGCGTCGGCCGCTTCGCGGGCCCACGGCGTCCAGTGGCCGGCGGCTAGCGCGCCGGCGTTCGCGCATCCGCCTGAGAGGCCGGCCAGGGCAGGCAGCAGGACGAAGGTGGATGCGTACGGGCTGTACGCGTTCCCGGTGCCCGAAGCGGACGTGCCTCGAAGCGCGGAGCTGCGGACCCTCCTGCGCGGCGCCGCGGTCAAGAAGATTGCGTCGCCGTCGCTCCGCCCCGACACGAAGAGCGCGGTCTACGCTGCCCCGTCGGGCGCTGAGTTTCATGGATCGGGCGACCCCATGCATACGCCGCTCTTCGAGGGCGTTCTGAAAGTCGCGATGATGCCGGGAGGCGTGTTCCACCTTCTGGAAATCGAGGACCACGACGACGACGGCACCTGGTCGCGCGCGCCCTACTATCCGGCCAAGCTGCTCATCCCGGCTTCGGGATGCGGCGTGCCTTCGCCCATCTGGTTCGCCGCCAACGGGTACTTCGGTGTGTTCGCCGGCCCTTATGCGGGCCGCGGGGGGCATTCTCGCGTATACGGCGAGTTCCCGGCCGCACCGCAGGTGGTTCTCGCGCACGACATGGTGGAACTCCTGGCGATGGACTTCGCCGCCATCGCCGAATCCGGCTCGTCGCGCTGGCGGCTCCCGTTCAAGAAGACGGCGATGTTCACCTGACGATGTTCACCTGACGATGTTCACCTGACGATGTTCACCTGACGATGTTCACCTGAGAAGGGCCTCCGGTTGGCACAGCGCTCTTTCTTTCAAAATGCGCTCGAGTACGCGGCCGCGGCGAGCGTAGTCGCCTCGCTCCGGTTCACTCCAATGCCCGTGGCGCGCACCCTGGGGCGAGGGTATGCGCGCTTGCTCGACGTGGCGCTGCCCCGCTTGCGGCGCGTGGCCATGCGCAACCTGTCGCTGGCCATGCCGGAGAAGACCGGGAGTGAGCGGCGGCGGATCGCGGACGGCGTGTTCGATTCGATAGGCCGCCTGCTGGTTTGCTTCGCCAAGTTCCCGCAAATCGTTCATGGCGACCTTTCCCGCTGGGCGCGTTTGGAGGGTTACGAGCACGTCGAAGAGGCGCGGCGTCGGGGCCGCGGAGTCCTGCTGGCTACGGCCCACCTCGGCAATTGGGAGTTGGGGGCGCTCGCGCACGGCCTCAACGGCGAACCCATGGACGTGGTGGTGCGGCCGCTCGACAACCCGTGGATCGATCGGCTGGTGGCGCGGCGGCGCGCGGCGTGCGGCAACCGGGTGATCGAGAAGCGCGAGGCCGCGCGGGCGATTTTCAAGGCGCTCGCGGCCAACCGGACCGTCGGCATCCTGATGGACCAGAACTCCAGCCTTGACCAGGGCGCCTTTGTCGACTTCTTCGGGATGCGGGCTTGCGCCGCGACGGGATTCGCCAGGATCGCAGCCCGCAGCGGCGCGGCCGTCATCCCGGCCTTCGCGCTGTGGTCCAAAAAAGAGCGGCGGCACGTGGTGCGGTACTACCCGCCGGTCGAGATGACGGGCTCGGCCGAGGAAGACACCGCGCGCCTGCAGAAGCGCCTCGAGGCGATCGTGCGCGAGTATCCGGATCAGTGGCTCTGGATCCACCGCCGATGGAAAACGCGGCCGCCGGGCGAAGCCCCGATCTACTAGCGCCCGCCCCAGCACCGAGCGTGAGCGAGTGGACCAATCGGCCCTACTGCGCGCGCAGCGCCACCACGGTGATGTCGTCGCCCTGCACCGGATCGGCCGCCTGCGCCGCGTCAATCAGGGCCGCGATGACCGCGTCGACCGGGGCGCCCTGGCAGCCGTGCAGAATCTCCAGCACCCGCCGCTCGCCGAATTCCTGGTCGCTCTCGATGCCGGCCTCGCTGACGCCGTCGGAGTAAGCGACCAGTGTGTCCCCGGACCCCAGTTGGACCGACCGCTCCTCGCAGTCCCAATCGCGAAACGCTCCCAGCACCGTGGCCGTAGTGCCGAGCCGTTCCACACCGCCGCCCGCCACCGTGATCACCACCGGCGAAGGGTGGCCGCAGTTGACGTACCGCAGCCTCCGCGCGCCCTCATCGTAAACGCCGAAGAAGAGGGTCGCGAACTGTTCCGGAGGCGTCGAGTCGAAGAACAGCCGGTTGACCGCGCACAGCAGCGAGCGCGGACTGTCCAGCGCGATTGCGGCGTGGCTGCGGAAACAGCCCTGCAGATTGGCCATCAGCAAAGCGGCCGCGATTCCCTTCCCCGAGACATCCGCCAGCACAAAGCCCAGAACGCCCGGAGCGAGGTCGAAGAAGTCGTAGTAGTCCCCGCCCACTTCCCGTGCCGGCGCGCAGCGGCCTGCGTAGGCCGTCGAGCTGAGGATGTGGCTGGCCGGCGGAAAGAGCCTCTGCTGAACGTTGCGCGCGATCTCGATCTCGGTGCGCGCCCGCGTTTCGGCCCGCCGCCGCAAAGCGCCCTCGCGCGCCTGCTTCTCCACCATCCCGAGCAGCCGCTGGTTGTCCCAAGGCTTCTGCACGAAATCGACCGCGCCGCGGCGCATCGCCTCGACCGCCAGGTCGATGTTGCCCCAGGCCGTCATCACGATCACCGGAGGCGGGCTCTCCGCCTCGTGCAACTGCGCCAGCAGGTCCAGCCCTTCGCTGCCCGAAGTGGTGTCGCGGGCGTAATTCAGATCCATGAGGATGAGATCGTAGTCGGAGGCCCCGGCCGCGCGCAGCAGGCCCTGCGGCGAATCCACCAGGTCCGCCAGATGCCCGGCTCCCTTGAGCAGCAGCCGCAGCGCCTCCAGCACATCCGTGCGGTCGTCCGCCACCAGCACGTGCAGCGGTCCGATCTCAACGCTCGTGGTCATTTGAACTTCCAGGGTTGCACGTTGGCTGCCATCCGACAACTCCATGACGCCCATGGCCCGGAGAAGAGGCTGCGAAGAGACCGGTGTCCGATTTTGGGACGCCACACTTCCAGTTTCGGGCGCTATGCTCAGAAACGGTGACGGACCTGTTCACGCTGGGCCATTCCACGCGCCCGATCGACGACTTCCTGACGCTCCTGGCAGAGCACCGCATCGCACGGCTGGTGGATGTGCGTAGCGTGCCACGTTCGCGCCATAACCCCCAGTTCAACATCGACTTACTGCCCCAGTCGCTGGAGCGGGCCGGCATCGCCTACACCCACCTGGCGGCCCTGGGCGGCCTCCGCCACACGCGCAAAGATTCGCCCAACACCGCCTGGAAGAACGCCTCCTTCCGCGGCTATGCCGACTATATGCTGACACCGGAGTTCGATCGCGCGCTCGACGAGTTGATCGCCGTGGCGGATCGCGAGCGGGTCGCGATCATGTGCGCCGAAGCGGTGCCTTGGCGCTGCCACCGCTCGCTCATCGCCGACGCCCTTACCGCTCGCGGCATCCACGTGACACACATCCTGGGCCCGGGCCGCACCCAGCCGCACAAAATGACCTCGTTCGCCCGCGTGGAAGGCTCGCGCGTCACGTATCCCGGAGCCGCAGAATGACCATGCCACCTTCTCAATTCGCTCCAAGGCGCCGAACGCTTGGCCACTGCGTTAGTCGAAGGCTTCGCCCGCGTCCACGCCGGACCGAGATCGATCTACGACCGCACACCCGCAGCGCGCCCGCTTTTCTGGCCGAAATGAAGCACGCGACGGACGCAAGAATCCGCGAGCGCCGCAGCCGGCTGACAGCTACTTCATCGCCTGTTTCACAAACTCGCCCGAAGAATTGAGCGTAAAGTTCCAGTCGCTGATCAGCGTGGGTCCCCATTCGGGGTCGAAACACCAGGCGATCCAACTCATGCCCTTATCTTCGAGGTACTTGATGATCGCCGGCCCGTAAGGCGCCGGCGCCGGTGGGAACCCACCAAACTCCGTCGCTACCACGGGATACTTCGCCGCCGCGAAGCCGAAGTCCTCCTCCCACCGCCCTTCCCACGGCTGCGGCCGCTTGTTGGCGTAGGGATGGACCGAGTAGCCGATCCCCTCCGCGGCAATCGGGCTCAAGCGCAGCGGAGTCAGATCGTACGCCCAGTCGAAGCCGGAGACCAATGGAATCGCCTGCACGTTGTAGGCGCGGATCATCGTGATGAGGTCCTCGTTGATCTTCTTCCACTCGTCCCAGGAAACCGGGCCAAGCTTGTTGAAGAAGGTGGTCGGCTCGTTGAACAGCTCGAAAAACGCCACCGTGTTGTGACCCGCATAGTGGCGCGCAGCCGTGCGCCAGAACCCGAACGTCTCCTGCTCGGAGGTGTCGTACATGGGGTCCTGGAACAGCCCCCGAGGCAGGTTGCCGATCGAATGCCAGTCCAGGTCGATGTACATGTCAAGCTCCGTGCACCAGTCCACCGCCTGGTCGAGCAGCTTGAGGTATTCCGCCGGCGTCCGCTCCCGCCATGCCACCGGATGCACGGGGATGCGCACCACGCGCGCGCCCATCTCCTTCACTTTGACGAAGAGCTCGCGGTTCCAGTGGCCGTCCATATCGAGCTTGTCCGGATCGGCGATCGCCACGCCGCGGAATAGCACAGTATTGCCCTGCGGATCGACGAACTTGTTGCCCTTGACCGAAATCAGCGGCATCTTCCGCGCGTCGGTGCTGTAGGCGCGCATGCCTGGCGGCCGATCGGTCCACCAGCGATGAGCGCGTTTCTCAGTAGGAGGCGTCTGCGCGAACACCGCGCTGGCGGCGGCGACAAGGGCAAGAATCCTGGTGAGCATGATCCATCTAGTGTAGTGCGCCGCCAAGTTCGAGCAGTTTGACTGACAGAAGACCAGCGGTGGGACAGGCACGAATTTCGCAAGTACGGCGAAATTCGAGCCAGTCCCGGGTTCGCCACCAGCTTACCGGCCCGGCTCCTCCAGCATCTTCATGGCCCGCTCCAAACTCCGCCGCATGCGGTTGAACGAGTCGGCCAGCGTGGAGATCTCGTCCTTGCCCTTCACCGGCAACTCCGCCACCGTGAAATCGCCCAGGCTGATTTTGTCCGCCATCGCCGACAGGCGCGCCGCCGGCCGCGTGATCGTGACCACCAGCGCGAGGTCGAGCACGATCAACGCGACCACGAACACCGCCCCCATGTAGAGGATCAACAGGCGAAAGGCGGCGTCCGCCATGTGGATCGGAAC
Source organism: Bryobacterales bacterium (assembly GCA_963841635.1). Lineage (GTDB taxonomy): Bacteria > Acidobacteriota > Terriglobia > Bryobacterales > Bryobacteraceae > DASWZN01. The sequence continues at coordinate 1,374,119 of CAWJDO010000002.1, read as the reverse complement.
CGCCATGGGCACCGACACGATCTGCGCCGCCACCACGTCCCCGGCCTTCCAGCCAAAGCCGTTCGCCGTGCCGTAGCGCCGGATCATGGCGGCGGGCGCGCCCTTCGGCCGGTCGTGGCATTGCAGGCAGGGCGGGTCCGCCTTGAGCGGGCGCGCCAGGAACAACGACCGGCCCGTGGCCGCCTCGCGCTCGCCAATCAACTCCACCCGGTCGGGGTGATTGCGGAAGTCGTTGATCACATCAGCTTCCCAATCCACCGCCCGGTCACGCAGGTTGGTGGGGTTCAGCGTCGCTTCTTTGTACTCGTAGTCGGGATACCTCACGCGCAGATAGTTGAAGCTCTCGGTGGCGGCAAAAGCGGGCACCGTCTGGGGCAGAAAGGTCCGGTCGCGCGCCTCGTCGGGCTCGAGCAAGGGCCGAACCTGCTTGACCGTGTAATCGCGGGCGGAGTGCATCGCTTCCATCATCATCCGCGCCTGCTGAATCACTTCCTCGCGCGCATTCCGCTGCAAAAACCAGTAGGAGACATAGCCGGCGCCGGCCAGCCCCGCACCGAAAACCAGGGTGAATATCAGGTTGAACTTGGCGAGTAGTCGCATCCGCCCCCTCTGCCGACGAGTATACCCCGCAAGTGGGGCGGGCTTCAGCCCGCGTGAGGCTTCAGCCCTGGCTTCCAACCTGATGTACACTGATCGAGGCTGCGCAACCCGGATCGCCGCTGCGCGCCCCCGGCCCGACGCCCTCGCCGCCCTTTGAACTCAAGGAGCCTGAATGAAAGCCCTCTCCGTGATATCCACGCTCGCATTCCTGGCGCCGTTCGCACCTCTTCCGGCCCAGACCCTGGGCGGCTGCTCCATGTTTCCCGCGAACAACATCTGGAACACACCTATCGACACTCTCCCGGTCTATTCCAATTCCGCCAACTGGATCAACTCCATCGGGCCGTCCACCGGTCTCCACCCCGATTTCGGATCGGGTACCTGGGACGGCGCGCCGATCGGCATCCCCTACGTGCTCGTCCCCGGCACCCAGGCGAAGGTCGCCGTGACCTTCGACTATGCCGACGAGAGCGATCCCGGTCCGTATCCCGTTCCCGCAAACGCACCCATCGAGGGCGGATCGAGTTCCGACGGCGACCGCCACGTCCTGGTCATCGATACCACCAATTGCATCCTCTATGAGCTGTACGCAGCCTATCCCCAGACCAACGGCACGTGGCAGGCGGGCTCCGGCGCCATCTTCGACCTCAAGGGGAACGCGCTCCGGCCCGCGGGCTGGACATCGGCGGACGCGGCCGGCCTGCCCCTTCTTCCCGGCCTGGTGCGCTACGACGAAATCCTCGCTGGACAGATCAACCACGCCATCCGCTTCACGGTGCAGAACTCGCAGAATACGTACCTCTGGCCCGCCCGCCACGAGGCCTCCAACAAGACCTCCACCTCCCTTCCACCCATGGGCGCGCGCTTTCGCCTGAAAAGCACCTTCAATGTCTCGACCTTCCCCTCCGAGGTGCAGATCATCCTGAACGCCATGAAGAAGTACGGGATCATCGTGGCCGACAACGGCTCCAACTGGTACATTTCGGGCGTGCCGGACGAGCGTTGGAGTAACGACAACCTGCACCTGCTTGGCAATGTCACCGGCTCGAACTTCGAAGCTGTCGACGAGTCGGGCCTCATGATCAACGCGAATTCCGCGCAGGCCAACGTTGCGACCGGCGTCTCGCTGAACGGCGTCACGCTGAGCCCGGCTACGGTGACCGGAGGCCAGACCACGACGCAGAACAGCGTGACATTGCTGGGCGCGGCCCCGGCTGGCGGCGCGTTGGTGACTCTCACCAGTTCCGATCCTGCCGCGGCTACGGTGCCGCCGACGGTCACCATAGCCGCCAGCGCATCCTCGGCCGCCTTCACGATCACCACCCATTCGGTCGCGGCTCAGGAGCAGGTCACCATCTCGGCCAGCTACAGCGGCAGTGTGAAGACCGCGACGCTGACGATCACCACCAACGTGGCCACGGGCGTCTCCGTCTCTCCGGCCTCGATCACCGGCGGCACGAGCGCGCAGGGCACCGCAACCATCGGCGGACCCGCGCCCGCGGGCGGAGCCGTAGTCCTGCTCAGTTCCAATTCGGCCGCCGCCACGGTTCCCGCATCGGTCACGATTGCGGCCGGGGCGACCTCCGCGACGTTCACGGTCGCCACCTCCGCCGTTGCCGCCTCGGCACAGGCCACCATCACTGCCAGCTACGGCGGCGCCAGCAAGACAGCCACGCTCACCGTGCTCCCTCCCCCACTCACGGGTGTCTCCCTTGCTCCGGCCTCGGTCACCGGGGGCACCAGCGCGGTAGGTACCGCGACGCTCGGCGGTCCCGCGCCCGCAGGCGGCGCCAGCGTGCTGCTCGGTTCCAACTCGGCAGCTGCGACGGTTCCCACATCGGTCACGATCGCAGCCGGGGCGACCTCGGCGACGTTCACGGTCTCCAGCCACGCCGTCGCCGCTTCGACACCGGCCACCCTCACGGCCAGTTACGGCGGCACCAGCAAGACCGCCACGCTCACAGTGCTCCCTGCCCCGCTCACAGGCGTCTCCGTTGCGCCGGCTTCGGTCACCGGTGGCGCGAGCGTTGTGGGAACCGCGACCCTCGGCGGGCCCGCGCCTGCGGGCGGAGCCGTCGTGCAGCTAAGTTCCAACCTGGCGGCCGCTACGGTTCCCGCGTCGGTCACGATCGCAGCCGGGGCGACCTCGGCAACGTTCGCCGTCTCCACCTCCGCAGTCCCCGCTTCGACAACGGCCACCATCTCGGCCAGTTACGGCAGCGTCAACAAGACGGCCACGCTCACCCTGCTCCCCGCCCCCGTCGCCTCCGCGCTTACAGGAGTGTCTGTCTCTCCGGCATCGGTGACGGCCGGCTCAACTGCGCGCGGCACCGTAACACTCAGCGGACCCGCGCCTGCCGGCGGCGCCGTCGTTACGCTCCGCTCCAACTCCACCGCCGCCTCGGTCCCCACAACGGTGACCATCCCATCCGGGGCGACCTCCGCGACGTTCACGGTTTCTACCAGGCAGGTGAACTCAACCACCCGGGTCACCATCTCCGCATCGTATTCCGGAGTGACGAAGTCCGCGGTCCTGACCCTGACCGCGCTCCGCCGTGTGCCGATCGCGCCACCCAGAAGGCTGGCGATGGAGTAGGCGCGCCGCGCCGCTGGACAGCTCCGACATTCATGTCGTCCGCCGCCCGTTGAGCGCCTCCGCTACACTCAGAAGCAGATGAGCGCTGGGATCAAACCGAACGTCATCGGCGCGCTGGCCGAATCGCGCGGCATCCGGGAGTGCCTCGCCTTTTTCACCCGCGAAAAGCTCTGGATCCACGAGCAGCACGTCGCGCTGTGCCGCATCCCCGCCCCCACCTTCCTCGAACAGAAGCGAGCCGAGTGGATGGCGGACCAGTTCCGCGCGCTGGGCTGCGCGAGCGAGATCGACGGCGCCGGCAACGTGGTCGCCTGGCCCGAGGCCGATCGGGGCGAGCCGCTGATCGCCGTGACCGCCCACCTCGACACCGTGCTCGCGCCGCGCAACAAAGAAGAAGTTGCCGTCGATGGCGAGGGCACCCTGCGCGGCCCCGGCGTTTCGGATAACGGCGCCGGCCTGGCCGCCCTGTTCGCCATCGCCCGCGCGCTCCGCACCTCTCCGCCCATCCAGGATGCCTCGGCGCGCCTGGTGCTGATCGCGAATGTGGGCGAGGAGGGCGAAGGCAATCTCAGCGGCATGCGGCACCTGGCAGGCCAATCGCCGCTCGCGCCCCGCATCCACGCATGGGTGGTGCTCGACGGCCCCGCGCTCGACCACATCACCAGCCAGGCGCTCGCCAGCCGCCGCTTCGAGGTCCTGTTCACCGGCGCCGGCGGTCACAGTTGGAGTGACGCCGGCAACGCCAACCCGGTCCACGCCCTCAGCCACGCCATCTCCTGGTTCACCGACCAGTTCCCGTCGCCGGTCAACGGCAACGGCCCGCGCTCCGCTTTCAACTTCGGAACCATCGAGGGCGGATCGACCGTGAACTCCATCCCCGCCCTGGCCCGCGCCAAGGTGGACCTGCGGTCCGAGGACAGCGCGAAGATCGACGAGCTCGCCGCCTGGCTCGCCACCGCCGTGGACCGCGCGCTTCAGATCGAGAACCTGCGCGCCGCCGGAGCGAAACTCACCGCGCGCGTGAAGGAGATCGGCTCGCGCCCCGCCGGCCGCCTGCCCGAAGACGCGCCGATTCTGGAATTCCTCCGCGCCGTGGACGCGCACCTCGGCATCCGCGGCCGCCTCGACTGCGCCTCGACCGATGCCAACATCCCGCTCTCGCTCGGCCTCCCGGCCCTGTCGATTGGAGCCGGCGGCCAAGGCGGCGGCGCCCACACCCCCGCGGAATGGTACAGCCCGGAAGGCCGCGACCTGGGCCTGAAGCGCATCCTGCTGCTCGCCGCGCTGCTGATGCGACAGGCGTAAACGCCCAGAGCACCGGACGGCGACCGCATGGCCTTGCGGGCCGCCCAGGGCAATGAAGATGCGGCCGGCGCGGCCGGGCGACATTCGCCCGTTCTTCCCTGCGTCGGAGCGGACCCCACATCCGCGGCCCGGCAAGTAGCCCCAATGCGAGCCCGGAGTAATAGGAGTAATACCCGGTACGAACTCAGGGCGAAGCGGCTCTTTTTTCAGGATTTACAGGCCCGAAGTTGTGCTAGATTATAGACAAGCTATTACACATAGCATCCCGGCGATGGGGCCCAGCCCATCGCCAGCCCCTCTGAGTGAAACCCCGGGTGCCCAGCCCGGGGTTTCCTATTTCTGGGCCTACTTCACCGGCATCCGCAGAATGGTCCGCAGCTTCTCCGGCGCAACCCGACGCGGATCCGAAAGATAGATCTCATGGTGAGCACCGGCGAACGAGAGCCCTTTGCTTTCGGCAAGCGCCTTCATGCGCGCCATGGTGGCTCCCTCGTTCGAATAAGGGCCGGTGTGGAGCACCTGCACGCACTTGCCTTCCTTGAGCGTCTCCAGCCCGACCTCGACCGCCAGCTCGCCCTTCCCCTTCTTCTTCAAAGCCGCCGCCGTCTCCTTCAGATCGCGCGCCGAAATGAAGTCCGGCACGCGGATCAGGAGCTTCCAGCGCCACTGGTCCTGCGCCTCCATCTGTTCGAAGCCCCACCACAGCCCTTCCAGATGGCACACCTTGTAGTCCTGCCCGGCGAACTTCTTGGCCATCTTCATGGTGTAGGCCATCGAGTAGAGGGCCCCGATTGCCTCCTGGAACTTCTCACCGCCAGGCGCGCCCACGCCATCCGCCGTCAGATACTTCGCCGCGCCCACCTGGATCAGCACGGGCTCCTTCGGCGTCACGTACTCGGATTTGTGCAGTTTGTATAGATCGACCTTCTCCGCGACCTCGGTCTGTGCCATGTCCAGCTCCTTTCAGTCCACTAAGGGGATGTATATTTCGGTGACCAACTCGTCCGGTGGTGTGTTGAAGGGCATGTTGCGGTAGATCTCGAATGCCGGCGAGTTGCGCGCCTCGCGGCCGCTGGCCGGCAGCCACTCGCCACACAGCCGGGCGTACGTGTTGCCCAGCAGCACGTAGGGGCCCTTGTGGACGGCGACGGCGTACTCTCCGGCCGGCAGCTCCTCGATCCCCGCCTCGCCCGCCGGACGGACGCGGTCGTTGACCACGATGGCCGCGTCGTATCGCAGCCGCTCGGGTGGCGTGATCTCCGGATCGTCGTGCACCACCCCCAGGATCTCGGCCGCCGGCCCAAGCAGTCCGTTCCTGCCGGCCCAGGAGTACAGCTTCTGCCAGGCCTTCCCGACTTCGCCGTAGGGCCCCACGTGGCGGAAGAACGCCAGCCGCGTCAGTCCGAGCCGCTCCGTGCGCACCGCCAGCGGCTCGCGGCGTTCCGGCGACGCCCCGGCCCGCGACAGAACCTCGCGCCGGTTCTCGCGAAAGCCGGATGGCGCGTCCCCGAACATCGCGCGGAAAGCCCGCGTAAAGCTTTCGTGCGTCTGGTAGCCGGCATCGAACGCGATGTCGGTGATCGGATCGGCGCTGCCCCGGAGCCGCCCGGCCGCGCGCTCCAGCCTCAGCCGCCGCACGTGCTCCTTGACGGACTCGCCCACCATGCCCCGAAAGATGCGGTGGAAATGGTAAGGCGAGAACGCGGCCACGCCCGCCAGTTCATCGAGCGGAAGCGGCTCTTCGAGCCGTTGCTGGATGTGTACCAGCACCCGGTTGATGCGCTCCCGATACGATTCGCCGGTATCCGTCCTCATCCTCTAGCGATTGTATGCGCGTGCCCCCACCCCTGCTTGACATTTCTTGCGCTTCTGTCTTGTGGGGCAGGACTCCAGTCCTGCAGCGGGTCTCCAGACCCGCCGGTGCCCCCTACTGTGGACCCTGGCCCGCCAGATCCCGCGCGATGGCTTCGGCGATTTTCTGGCCGTGGAAGCGGCCGTTCTCGATGAAGATCTCGTTGGTGTGCATGCCGGCCACCACCACGCCCGCCAGGTAGATTCCTTTGCGGTGGCTCTCCAGCGTTTCCGGATCGGTGTAAGGCCTCCTGGTTTCCGGATCGAACACGATGCCGTGCGCCGCCAGAAAATCGGTGTCGGGACGGTAGCCGATCATCGCGAACACGAAATCGTTCTTTAGGCGCACCTCGCCTTCCGGCGTCTCGACGGTGATAGAGTCAGGCGCGATCTCGCGCAGGCGCGAACGGAAGTAGGACTTGATCTCGCCGCTCTTGATCCGGTTCTCGATGTTCGGTTTGATCCAGTATTTCACATGGTCCGAAATGCCCGAGCCGCGGTGGATCAGGGTGACCCGCGCGCCGGTCCAGTGCAGTTCCAAGGCAGCGATGGCGGCCGAGTTCTTGGCGCCGATGACCGCCACGTCCATGTTGAAGTAGGGGTGCGCTTCCCGGTAGTAGTAGATGACCTTCGGCAGCGCGTCTCCCGGCACGTCGAGGCGATTCGGCAGATCGTAGTAGCCGCTGGCCAGGATCGCCTTCCTCGCGGCGTACTCGCGCAAGCAGCCCAGCCGGTCTGTCGTGCGGACGACGAAGCCGCCGTCCTCGCCCTCGATGCGCTCCACGCGCTCGTACTGGCGGATATCCAGGTCGAAATGCTCGGCCACGCGGCGGTAGTACTTGAGCGCCTCGGTCCGGGTCGGCTTCTCTCCGAGCGACGTCATCGGAATGCCGCCGATCTCGAGCAGCTCCGGCGTCGTGAAGAACGTCATGTGGGTGGGGTAGTGGTAGATCGAGTTCAGCAGGCAGCCCTTGTCGAAGATCGCGGCGCCAAGGCCGCGCCGCTTCAGCTCGATGGCGCAGGCCAGTCCCGTCGGCCCCGCCCCCACCACAATTGCATCGAATCGTTCCACAGGATGCCTCTCTCATCCAGTTTACAGAGGTGTGGGGCGTGGGGCCGGAGCTGCGAACGTCAAGAAGCGTTCATCGGCGGCTCAATCGTGTGCCTGGACTTTTTCGGCGGCATCGACCGCGAGCGAACCTAGGTCTCGGAGACCTGCGGTTCGGGGGCGGAGATGCGAGGCGGTCGCGGATTGGCGAGGCGGCCGACCTTCTGGCGCTCGCCGGAGCCCTCGACCAAACCTTGCGCCAGTTGCCAAACCGCGTCGGCTTCGCCGTAACGGCCGAGACCGCGGTAGATCTCCGCCAGCAGGTTGAGGCAGCCGATGATGTCGGGATGCTCGACGGGCAGCACTTTCGAGAAGAGCGTGATGGCGTAACGAACGATCTGTTCGGCGCGCCCATGCTTGCGCTGCCGCGAGTAGAGGTGGGCCAGCCGCACCAACGGCTTCGCCATGGCCGGGTCGCCCCAGCCGAGGACCCGCTCCCGGACCGTGATCACGCGGACCAGGTACGGCTCCGCCTCGTTGTAGCGGCCCTGCTTGAAGTAAACGTCCGCCAGCTTGCCGAGCGTCACGGCGACGTCCCAGTGATCGGCGCCCAGCGCTTCCTCTTTGATCGCCAGCGCGCGCCCCAGCGCGAAAAAGGCGGTGGACACGTCATTCTCGGTGATGCCCGTGTCGCCGATCTGATCGAGCACCCAGGCCACCTGCAACGACTGGGGTCCATGCGCTTCCTCAGCGGCCTTGAGCGCGTGCTCCAACAGGGCGCGGGCTTGCGGCTTCCTTCCGCTGAGGCGGTAAACCACCGCCAGATTGTACAGGTAGGTAGGGAGTTCGGGACCCGAGAGCTTGACGCCGCGCTCGGCCATGCCCACGGCGCGCTTCAGGAGGCGCTCGGCCTCAGCGTACCGCCCCTGCCGTCCGCGAACCACACCCAGCTTGTTGAGTGTCTGAGCCAGGCGCGGATCGTCCTCGGGGAGCTCGTGTGCGACCTCGGCCGCACGCTCCAGCATCTCCCCCGCCCGATCCACGTTTCCGAGCTGATAGACGGCCTCGGCGAGATCCAGGTAGGCCTGAAGCGAAGTCTCGGTTACTTCTCCGGGAACCTGCTTCCGTGCCGTGCTGACCGCTTTGTCTAGAAGCAACAGACTCACACGCGCCTCACTTTGTTGTACGACGTCCGCAATGCCCGCGTTTCATTCGAGGTACTCCACCCCTCCGCAGGGGGTAATACCCTCTTTTCGGGGGATGACCAAAGTTCAGTAATAGTCTAACTCGGGAGTTTCGGAGGCTGCAAGCTTTATTTTTCAAAAAGATCGACAGCGGAGGCAGACTAGGAGTCCTGGTACCCGCATGCCCCTATCTGCGATGGAGTGCCCACAGCAGTACCGAAAGTACCAAGCTTAGTACTATGCAGGTCGCCAGCGGGAAGTAAAAGACGAAGTGCCGTCCTCGGATGACGAAGTCCCCGGGGAGCCAGCCTATGCGGAGCCGTCCCCCAAAGGTCAGCAACAGCGCAGCCACCACCAGGATCACCTGAATCGCGACCATGGGGCGGCCAAATGCCATCAGCTTCAATCATATCCCGCAAGACCTCCGAATCGGCTCCGACATCCACACTGTGCGGCCTGAAACGCGCGGGCCCCAGCCACGATAATCGCATCCCATTGAGCGATAAGGAATTATTTTGTCCGCTTGCGTGTGACTGAAAAAGGTTTGCTCGGCGGCAGACCGCCCGGGCGAAGACGAATCGGCGGGCCGCCGGGGGTGCAACCGCTTAGGGCTCGCCCTGAGCTATTGTGGAGAAAGTAGTCCCACTTCACATCCAGAGGAGCGCCATGGAGGGAAAAGTCTATGAGCCCGGGGCGGATTTCGTCCGCCGCGCGTATGTCTCGGGAATAGATGCCTACCGGGCACTGTTCGCGCACGCGAAGGAGAAACCGGAGGAGTTCTGGGGCGGGCTGGCGGAGAAGGAACTGTTCTGGTTCGAGAAGTGGACCAACACCTTCGAGTGGGCGCCGCCGTTCGTGAAATGGTTCGCCGGCGGCAAAACCAACGCTTCCACCAATTGCCTGGACCGGCACCTCGCGACGCCGCGCGCCGACAAAGTGGCGATCCTGTTTGAGGGGGAGCCGGGCGATCAGCGCATGATCTCCTACCGCGAACTGCACCGGCTGGTGTGCCGGTTCGCCAACGTGCTCAAGAGCCGCGGCCTGAAGGCGGGCGACCGCGCCATCCTCTACATGCCCATGATCCCCGAGCTGCCGGTGGCCATGCTGGCCTGCGCGCGGCTGGGAGTGATTCACAGCGTGGTGTTCGGCGGGTTCTCGGCCGAGGCGCTGAAGACCCGTATCCAGGACCTGGAAGCGGCGGTGGTAATCACCGCCGACGGTGGCTGGCGGCGCGGGAAAGAGATCAAGCTGAAGCCCGCGGTGGACGAGGCGCTGGCGGAGTGCCCTTCCGTGCGCGACGTGATCGTCTACCGGCGCACGGGCTCTGAGATCCCCATGCGGCCGGGACGCGACGCGTGGTGGCACGAGCTCGACGCCGGAGTCGACGACAACTGCCCCGCCGCCGAACTCGACGCCGAGCACCCGCTCTACGTGCTCTACACTTCGGGCACGACCGGCAAGCCCAAAGGCATCCAGCATTCGACGGCCGGTTACCTTCTGCAGTGCCTCATGACCATGAAGTGGGTCTTCGACCTGCGCGAGGACGATACTTACTGGTGCACGGCCGACATCGGCTGGGTCACCGGCCACAGCTACATCGTCTACGGACCGCTGGCGGCGGGCGCCACCACCGTGATGTACGAAGGTGCGCCGGATTTCCCCCAGTTCGACCGCTGGTGGAGCATCGTCGAGAAGTACCGCGTGAACATTTTCTACACCTCGCCAACCGCGATCCGCGCGCTGATCCGCCAAGGCAACCAGTGGCCGGATGGCCACGACCTTTCCAGCCTGCGCCTGCTGGGTTCGGTGGGCGAGCCGATCAACCCGGCCGCCTGGGAGTGGTATCACCGCGTGATCGGCAAGGGGCGCTGCCCCATTGTGGATACATGGTGGCAAACCGAGACCGGCGCCATCATGATCGCGCCGATGCCGGGCGCGACGCCGCTCAAACCGGGCTCCGCGTCCTTCCCGCTGCCGGGCGTGTTGCCCGAAGTGGTGGACCTGGACGGCCACCCGGTGGAGGACGGCGACGAGGGCTTCCTGGTGATCAAGCGGCCTTGGCCATCGATGCTGCGCACCATCTGGGGCGACCCGCAGCGCTACGCCAGCCAGTATTGGAGCCGTATGCCCGGCACCTACTTCACGGGCGACGCGGCGCGGCGCGACGCGGAGGGCTACTTTACCATCCTGGGACGCGTCGATGACGTCATGAACGTCAGCGGACACCGGCTGAGCACGATGGAGATCGAGTCCGCGCTGGTGCATCACCCGGCGGTGGCCGAAGCCGCGGTGGTGGGGCGTCCGGACGAAGTCACCGGGCAGGCGCCATGCGCGTTCGTGACGCTCAAGAAGGGCACCTGGGACCGCCACGCGCTGGTCGAGGAGCTGCGCACCTGGGTGGCCCACGAGATCGGGGCGTTCGCCAAGCCCGCCGAGATCAAGTTCACTGACGCTCTGCCCAAGACGCGCAGCGGCAAGATCATGCGCCGGCTGCTGCGGGAGATCGTCACCACGCATGCCGTAACCGGCGATGTGACGACGCTCGAGGATTTGACGGTACTGTCGCGCCTGGCCACTAAAAAGGAAGACGACGAGGGGTAGGGCGTCAGCCGCCCAGGCTTAGGAAGGCCGCGGTTGCGTCCCAGACGAGGCCTACGCTATCGAGCAGTTCGTGGCCGTCGTCGAACAGTTCCAGGCTCGCGTTGGGATAGCGGCGCGCGAACTCCTGCGAGAGCTGCCATGGCACCTGTGCGTCCTGGCGGCCGTGAAACAGCAACGCAGGCTGCGGTGCGGGCGGGAATTCCTCGAATTGCAGGGCGTCCTCGATCAGTCGCCACCAGAGGCGCTCCTCGCGGCGTGCGGCGTAGTTGAAGACGGCTCGCGAACCGGTTTCGCGCCAGCGTTCCACTTCGGCCGGTGCGATCGAGTCGAGGAACCGCCTTCCGAAGCCGAACGCGGGCGCCATCAGCACCAGCCGCCCGACTTCGGGATGGCGTGACGCGTAGAGCGCCGCCAGGTAGCCCGACTTTCGCAGTTCAGGCCCGTTTTTCCGGTTCAGCCGGCCCTAAGCCTTTTGCCTGCAATCCGAGAATCTCAAAACCGCTGTGGTGAAGACCTACCCTCTTCCACTTCGGACCTTTTTCTGGCATTCTGCTGCTTCCATGTTCTTGCGCCGCACCAACCGCAGGAAGGACGGCAAGGATCACCGCTACTTTAGCGTGGTGGAAAACCGGCGACTGTCTTCGGGCAAGACGGCGCAACGCACGGTCCTCTACCTGGGTGAAGTGAACGACTCTCAGCAAGCCGCCTGGCGCAAGACCCTCGAGGTCTTCGACGAGCAGCAGCAGCGTTCTCGCAACCTCAGCCTGTTCCCCGACGATCGCGAGATTCCCGAAGATGCCGTCGACAGCCTGCAGGTGAGGCTGAGCGGACTGGAACTGCGGCGGCCGCGCCTGTTCGGCAACTGCTGGCTGGCTTGCGAAATCTGGCGTCAACTGGGACTCGACGAGTTTTGGCAGCGGCGCTTGCCGGACGGCCGCGAGGCCGTGAGATGGGAGAAGGTGCTGGAACTGCTGGTGGTGAACCATCTGCTCGATCCGGCCAGCGAGTGGCGTGTGCATCGGCAGTGGTTTCTTTCCACCGCCATGGACGAGTTACTGAACGTCGACTATGCGGCCGCCGAAAAGGACCGGCTGTATCGTTGTCTGGACCGGGTGCTGGAGCACAAGCAGGATCTGTTCGTGTGGTTGAGACAAAAGTGGGCGGACCTGTTTCAAGCCGACTTCGAAGTGCTGCTCTACGATTTGACGAGCACGTATTTCGAAGGCGCCATGGAAGAGAACCCCAAGGCTAAGCGCGGCTACAGCCGCGACGGCCGGCCGGATTGCTTGCAGGTAGTGGTGGCGCTGGTGGTGACCACCGACGGCTTCCCACTGGCCTACGAAGTGATGGACGGCAACACCACCGACTGCACCACACTGCGAGGGTTCCTCGACAAAATCGAGAAGACCTACGGGAAGGCGAAGCGGATGTGGGTCATGGACCGGGGCATCCCGACCGAGGCGATTCTGGCCGAGATGCGCGACCCGGCGCGCACGGTCTACTACCTGGTGGGAACGTCCAAGAGCAAGATCAAGCAGCACGAGAAGAAGTGGCTGGATTTGCCCTGGCAGAAGGTTCGCGACTCGGTCGAGGTGAAACTGTTCGAGCAGGACGGCGAGCTTTACGTGCTGGCCAAGAGCGAGGGCCGCCAGGCCAAAGAGGTCGCCATGCGGCGCAAGAGGCTGGCGCGGCTGCTGCGAAAACTTCGCGCCATGCGGCGCAGCCTGCCGGCGCGCGATCAGTTGTTGCTGCGGATCGGCGCCGCCAAGACCGAGGCGGGCCGCGCCTTCGGCTTCGTGAAGATCCAACTGCCGGAGTCCCGGCAGCCGGTGACGCGGGAGACCTTTCGATTCCACGTGGACAAGGTCAAGCTCAAAGAGGCGGAGTTGCGCGACGGACACTACTTACTGCGCTCCAACCTGGCCGGCGGCGACCCCACGGTGTTGTGGTCGCGCTACGTGCAACTGACCCAGATCGAATCCGTTTTTCGAAGCCTGAAAAGCGAGCTCGGGATTCGGCCCATCCGGCATCAACTGGAGCATCGCGCCGACGCTCACATCTTGGTCGCCTTCCTGGCCTACTGTCTTCAAGTGACGTTGAAGAACCGGCTCATGATTCACGCGCCGGGGCTGACGCCAGCGGCCGTGATGGGCGCGCTGGCGAACATTCAGATGATCGACGTGTACATTCCCACCGTCGACGGACGCTGGCTGATTCTCCCCCGCTACACGCAGCCGGAGAGAGATGCCCAGTTGGTCCTCGACAAGCTCAAGCTCGAGCTGCCCGCGCAACCACCTCCGCGGATCACCGCGGAACCCGCCCTCCGAGCGGTCGCCGAGGCTGGTCGATAGCCCGGGTTTGTGGTGAAGACCTTTTGATCGCCTGCACTGATTCTTAATGGCTTAGGTGTCGCTCGGGCCCCCAACTGCGAAAGTCGGGGTAGCCGCCCAGGCTCGATCCCATCAGGGACACGGCTTCACCGCGTGCGACGGTTTCGATGACCGCGAGTTGGCCTGAGATGGTCAGGTGCTCGAAATCTCCAGCGGCCAGGTCCGGGATTTCCAGGGAGACGCCTCGCTCTGCAAAGCGGCGGAGAAAAAGCTGGGCCTTCCGCGAGCCCGGCCCGGAGGCGAATCCGTGCAGGTAGATGACGCGCGAGGCCATATCCATTCAGACTACCGGGCTTTGATCGGTGCGTGCTCCAACCGCGCGGTAGAACGCGCGGCGGACCGGCGTCAGCGGCAGACCGCCGTCGACTTGCCGACGATCGTCCCGTCCTTTCGGATCTCGAACGTCAACGTGCAAGTCTGGAGTGGCGCGGCGAGATCCTGGTCCAGCGTGACGGCGGTGTCGTGGTAGCGGCAGCGCAGGAACAGGTTCAGACTCCGGTAGTCCTTCAGAACCCAAGTCTGGACGGTCGCTCGCCCGCTGGTCTTCTCGTCATCCGGAGCCAGGTCGTATTCCTGGCCGCCCTGCTTGCCGTTGAATACGGAAATCCGCTCGAACCGGTGCTCTGCCTTGGCGCTGGCGGGACGCCATCCGCCGGTCGCCTGGGCGCTCTCCGTCACCGTGATGCTCTCTGGACAGGCCAAGGTCTGACACCGGCCGCTCACGGCCGTCGCAGCGGCCACGAGGACCAGGAAACACACCCGGTCCAGGCCCCTTCCGCCGGCGGTCGAACCCGCATTCGGAAATAGGCTCCCGAGTGGGTAGTGGGTCAGTTTCAGATTCTTACCCCTTGACAGGCGGGGGCGGACCGTGTTGAGGCCCCCCGCTCCGCCGATTCCCCCAAATCGACCGATACCCAAACCGGTCAAGCAGCGGTGCTATCCTCGGGCCATGACGATAGCTCTAGGGATTTTGGCTAGCGACGGCATAGTCATTGCAGCCGACGCGCAGGTTACCACAAGCGGCCTGAGTCACAAGCGGGACCAAGGCAAGGTGACCATGTCCACCAGGAGATCCGACCCCACTGCTGGGCCTGATTATTTTGCAGGCATCGTAGTCTCCGGAGCTGGTTCTCTATCGTGCATGGAACATCTCCGACAAGGGATCAGTAAGGCTTTTCGGGAAAGCCCTTCCCTGTTGTCGGTGCCGGAGACAAAGGCGGAGCTAGAAAAGCAAGTTCTGGATTTTCACGAGGTGCACTTCACCCCGCATTGCGCTGGCATGGCTGACGTGTTCATGCTCGTGGGAGCTTTCGATGCTACCCAGAAGGCTCTTTGGGTAACGGACAGAAGTTTTGTGAACGAAGTCTCTGCCTTTGCCGCCGTAGGAATTGGGGAAGCTCACGCCAGCTCCCTCATGGGTAAACTGTACGCCCCAATGGACACGATGGGAGCCATCTTGCTCTCTGCGTTTGTCGTTTCCGAGGTAAAGGATGCCGTAGAAGGATGTGGTAACGATACGGATATTTTCGCCATCGGGCCAACTAAGTCTTGCTGGGTAAGTAGAGCGCACACCAGGGCACTTACGGAAATCTTTAGGAGGTACTCAAGGGTAGAAGCGCACAGACTTCACGAACTGTTTTCTGGCCATATCGGATGGTCGGATGGTTCCACAGACAGTACCAGGACTGAGGCTGAATCACTGAGGGACCAAATCCAGAGAGTGGCTGCCGCAATTGAATACGTACCAGAGTGGGCCAAGGCTCCTCAGCCCAGCAACCCGAGCAATTCCGAGAGTTCCCAAACATGAGTGCTAACGCCAGCCTGCATCGCAGGAGTGACCCGCAATGTCTGATGGATGCGGCAGAAGTTGTAGTGCATGTAGTGAAGCGCAAGCGCCGCGACGTGGTTCTCGATCTTCTTCGAGAAGGCATTTGTCAGGCGAGTGAAGCGCCGCATCGACATGCGCATCGTGAGGTTCTGGCGCTCCACGTAGCTCGTAGAAATGTGCTTCGGATCGGGATCGCCAAGCCGCATGATCTTCTCCTGTCCGTTGCAGATTGCCGGGCTGTAGCGCCTCTGACCCTCGGGAGCATTCCCGAAGTGCTTCACGAGTTGCGCGTAGTCAACCTGATCGGCGAAGGCGTCAATCACAGCGTTCAGATACACCTTGTGGCCGTCGCTCGTAAGCTGAATGCGGCTCGCCAAGCGCTTCTCAAGGTCCTGCACAAACTCGGTTGCGCATCCGGCGTCCCGCTGCCCGACGAGCCAAGAGCAGACCAGCTTCGTGTCGGCGTCGATTGCAACCCAGGTCCACACGTCGCCGCAGATCCGCTTTTCGACCATCGCGGGGGTAACGTTCTTTTGCTTCGCGCCGACGAAAGACCAAATCTCATCGACCTGGACCCGCTTGCAGGGAAGGTTCACGAGGGTCTTGTCCATGTACTCCGCGCAGGCCGCGCCAAGCTCAACCAGAAGCTTCGCAATCGTATTTTTGGCAACCCCGGTCATGCGAACCGTCGCACGAACCGAGCAGCCTTCAACCAGGGCCGCAACCACTTGATTCCGCTTGGCGTTATCGAGCTTGTTCATACTTCTAATTGTACCAGCGCTCAAGCAAAGAATCAAATAGAAAGATGAGCCAAATATGGACTCTATTTGCCGTGGAATGAGCGAGTTAGGGGATGAATCGGGGCAGCCAGTACCGGAAGTCGGGCACGCCAAGGCGAGAGTGCTGTTGGACGTAGAAGTGCTTAAGACTCAGATAGATACGCTGATGAATCTAGCCCTTTCGCGCTTTCCTGGCGGCGTCCCGGACGAGTTTATCCATGATCTGCTTAGCTTGGGATCGGAGATCCTCTTCGGAGAATCGGTATCCGCAGTTGGCACAGACGGCGTTTCGGAGATCACGTTCCGTCTTCAGTTGGGAAGTCGCTTTGAGGATTTCGCGTCCGCACTTCGGGCAGTGGATGGGGGGAAGTGGATTAGCCATAGGCTGAATTCTACAGCGGTCAAGCATCGAGGGCAAGACTGAATGAGAAGGCGAAAGGCCACCTCAGCCAATCGGGTCGTTGGGGAGCAAGTGAAGAGTCTCGCCGTCATACTCGGCAATCAACCAATTCACGGTAGCGCCCGAAGCCGCTTGCTTCAGCCGTGCGATCTCATGGGCACTCACGCCGGCCTTGCCGCCCTTAAGCTGAACGAGTCGCACGTCCAGGAGGTCGCAGTCCTTTCGGCCGAGGCGGAATGCGATGGCGTCAATGATCCCAGTTCGGGGAGATCCGGTAGCGCCTTCAAAGAAGGCCACGCGCCAGCCGTGGGCTTCGCAGTACGTTCGCAGAGCGTCTTTGCTGGCGGCCTCGGCTGCGTGGGCCTTTGCAAACGCGCTGAGGCGTCTACGGGTCCGCACCGCTTTCGCAGCCGCAGCGCGGCGCTTTCTTGTGCGGGCGGCCTTCTGTCCTGCCGAGAGTGGATCATTCACGGCTTCTTCCCCCAACGAGCCTTAGCGGCCTTCGCTGCGATCTGGGAGCGCTTCTTCGGCCCGAGGGAAGCAGCACGGGCAGCGCCGCCCTTCAGCCCGCCCAAGCGACCGAGGGCGACAGCGGCGGGGTTTTTCTTCTTCACTTCGGGCGGTTTCGTGGCCGGGACCTGGCCCGTGGATTCAAGCATGATCCGATACGCAAGCTCGTTCGGATCTCGGGGGCGTGTCTTTGAGCGGTCAGGCATGATGCCTACAGTATGGCAGGGGGCTCGCTGATGTCAAGATGCGAAAAATCGAAACTGACCCACTACCCCCGAGTGCGGTATTGTGGTTTGGGCGGTTCCAGTGTGGCGCTGCCGAAGTCGCGCCAGCAGGTTGGGAGACTTGTTCGAGGCACTGGATTGGCAGGGCGAACAGGAGCATCGGGCCGTCGGGCATAGCCCGATTGTAGCGTGGCGCCCGGAACTGCAGTTGCGGCGGGCCGCAATCGTCGCTAGAATCATTCAATTCACGGAGTCTCTGGAGGATTCATGTCGGTTGAGCAGAAGGTGAAGCAGATCATCGTCGAGCAACTTGGAGTGGACGAGGCGCAGGTGGACAATACCGCGTCCTTCGTCGACGACCTGGGCGCCGACTCCCTCGACCTGGTCGAGCTGATCATGGCGTTCGAAGAAGCCTTCGATCTGGACATCCCGGACGAAGAGGCCGAAAAGATCGCGACGGTCAAGGCGGCGATCGACTACATCGAGGGGAAGCTGGCTAAAAAGTAGCGACCGGCCGCGTCTTTCTTTCCCACAAAATGGAGCGGAGCATTGTCACGTAGGGTCGTTGTCACCGGTATCGGACTCGTGTCTCCTCTGGGCGTCGGCACGGAGGAGACCTGGGAAGGTGTGCGCTGTTCGCGTTGCGGCATCGGTCCCATCACATCCTTCGACGCCACCGCCTTCACCACGCGCATCGCCGGCGAGGTGAAGGGCTTCGACCCCGAGAGATTCATCGAGCGCAAAGAGATCAAGAAGATGGGGCGGTTCATGCAGTACGCCATCGCGGCGGCTGATTTCGCCCTCTCCGCTTCCGGCCTGAAGGTCGACCCGGACAACGCGGAACGCGTCGGCGTCTATATCGGAAGCGGGATCGGCGGGTTCGAGGTGATCGAGCGCGAGTTCGAGAACCTGTTGCGGGGCGGCCCCAAACGCATTTCTCCGTTCTTCATTCCGGCCACGATCGTGAACCTGGCTTCCGGCTACGTGTCCATCCGCGCGGGCGCGAAAGGACCAAACTCGGCGACGGCCACCGCTTGCACCACCAGCGCGCACGCCATCGGCGATTCCTTCCGGCTGATCCAGAGAGGCGACGCGGACGCCATGATCTGTGGCGGCGCCGAGGCCACTATCACGCGCCTGGGGATTGGCGGATTCGCCGCCATGCGCGCGCTGTCCACGCGCAACGACGAGCCGGAGCGCGCCAGCCGGCCGTGGGACAAGAGCCGGGACGGTTTCGTGGTGGGGGAAGGCTCCGGCATTCTGATCCTCGAGGAGCTGGACCTGGCGAAGGGGCGTGGCGCTCCGATTCTCGCCGAAGTGGTGGGATACGGCATGAGCGGCGACGCGTACCACATCACCGCTCCTCCCGAGGACGGTGACGGCGCCTTCCGCGTGATGCGCCTGGGGCTCAAGGACGCCGGGATCGCTCCGGAGCAGATCGACTACATCAACGCCCACGGCACCTCGACCGAGGTAGGCGACCGCGTCGAGACGGTGGCGATCAAGCGTTGCTTCGGCGAGCACGCCTACAAGCTGGCGGTGAGTTCGACCAAGTCCATGACCGGCCATCTGCTGGGCGGCGCGGGGGGCCTGGAAGCCGGCCTGACGGTGCTCGCCATTCGCGATCAGCTCGCCCCGCCCACCATCAACTACGAGGTCCCCGACCTCCCCGAGTGCGATCTGGACTACGTCCCCAACCACCCACGGCCGCTGAAGATCGACTACGCTCTTTCGAACTCGTTCGGGTTCGGCGGCACCAACGGTTGCCTGATCTTCAAGCGGTTCGAGGGATAGGGGGGCGGGCGCGACGTCCCGCGTCAGGCCCCGACTCCGCCGCCGCGTTGTGGGCTCTCGTGGCTCCGCCATCGGCCGGGAGCCCCTGTGCGGCCGCCGTCCCCTTCCGCACACCGGGTTCCCACAATCGGACACCCTCGACCCACCTTCCGCTTTGAATCAGCCACTTGCGATTGGCCAGCGAGTTGCAGATCCTATGGTTCGATATGTGGAAAAACCTGTGGCTCGGCCTTCGCGTTCTGCGGAACAACCCGGCGTTCGCGGCGGTCGCGATTGTCACGCTGGGGCTCGGGATAGCGGCCAACACCACGGTCTTCGGCTGGATCGACGCGGTCCTTTTGCGGCCGATTCCGGGCGTGCCGGACGCGCAGCAACTGGCGGCGCTTGAAGGCGTAGCGCCGGACGGCGCCAGGCTGGGCGGGATGCCGCACCCCGATTTCCGCGACTTCCAGCGGCAGATGACTCTGGCCTCGGGCGTGATTGCGTCGCACATGGGATTCTTCACCATCGGACCGCCGGACCATCCGCAGCGCGTGATGGGCGAGGTGGTGTCCGCCAACTCCTTTTCGGTGCTGGGCGTGAAACCGTTCCTGGGGCGAATGCTGCTTCCGCAGGAAGATCGCGACACTCGGGGCGCTCATCCCTACGCCGTGGTCAGCTACCGCTTCTGGCGAACCTATTTCCGGGGGAATGCCGCCGCGGTGGGCCGCCCCGTGCGCATCAACGGGCATGAGTACACGCTGGTCGGCGTCGCGCCTCCGGATTTCGCGGGAACGTTCGGCGGCGTGTCGTTCGATGTCTGGATCCCGTTGAGCATGGTCATCGAGACCGGGACCCTCAACTCGTGGGCCGCTTCCGACCGCAACGCAAGGTTCCTCGACGTACTGCTGCGCCTGAAACCCGGCGTTACAGTGGCGCAGGCGCGCGAGGAGGCCGAAGCCGTGGCCGCCCGGATCGCGGCGGCGTATCCGGATACGCACAAGGGCGTCGGGGCCAACGTCTACCCAATGTGGCAGGCGATGTATGGCCTGCAGAACACGCTCCGCAATCCGCTGCGCATCCTGGCGGGGGTGTGCCTCCTGGTGCTGCTGATCGCGTGCGCGAACGTGGCCAACCTGCTCATGGCGCGGTCGGTGAGCCGGCAACGGGAGTTCGGAATCCGCATCGCGCTGGGGGCGGGCCGCGGGCAACTGGTGCGGCAACTGCTGGCCGAGGGATTGGCGCTGGCGGCGGCGGGCGCGCTCGCGGGCGTGCTGCTGGCGCAGTGGATGGGAGAGTCGCTGGTCTACGTGTTCCCGTCCCTGGACTCCCCTGTCCGCGCGGCCATCGACCCCCTGCTGCATCCCCGGGCGAACGGAAGAGCTTTGCTGTTCGCGGTGCTGATCGCGACGGCGGGGGCGCTGCTCGCGACCATCCTCCCCGCGCTGTACGCAGGCCGCGTGAACGTGAACGAGACGCTCAAGGAAAGCACGCGCGGCGGCAGTTCCGGCATGCGCTCGCACCGGGCACGGGCAGCGCTCGTGGTTGCCGAAGTGGCGCTGGCGGCGATGGCATTGATCGGCGCCGGCCTGGCGGTGCGGTCGTTTCAGAAGCTAGCTCTGCTCAATCCCGGCTTCGAGCCGCACGGTGTTCTGGTGGCCCACTTTCATCTCTCGACGAACGGGTATTCGCTGGCTCAGGAGAAGCAGTTCTGCCGCACGCTGCGACTGCGTCTGGAAGCGGCTCCGGGGATCGACCAGGTGACCTACGGCGATACGGTGCCGCTGTCGATCTTCGCGGGGACGACGGACCGGGTCCAGGACTTCGGCTCCGCGGCGGACCAGAGCGGCGTCATTGCCGTGCACCGCTCCATTGTGGCTCCCGGCTACTTCGGCCTGATGCGGATTCCGCTGCTCCAGGGCCGCGATTTCACGGAGCAGGACACACGGAAGGCAGAATTGGCGATTGTGGTGAACCAGACGTTCGCCCAGAAATACTTCGACGGGAGAGATCCCATCGGCCGGAAGGTGCGCGTTGCGGGCGAGTGGGTCAAGGTGATCGGCGTGGCCAGGGACAGCAAGTACAGCAGTCCCGCCGAGCCGCCCACGGCCTACTTCTACGCCGCCTTCGAACAGATGTTCTATTCGGGCCACAACAACCTGGTCTACGTCCGGGCCAGGGACCTGGACGCGGCGCGCGCCACGTTCCGGCGTGAGGTTGCAGCGCTCAACCCCGACAAGGGCCTCTACGATCTGGCGACGCTGGACGACTACACGCAGGCCGGCCTGTTCGGAGAGCGGGTCGCGGCGGGCCTGCTTTCCGCGCTCGCCCTGCTGGCGCTGGCGCTGGCGGCGGCCGGGCTCTACAGCGTCATGGCCTACGCGGTCAGCGAACGGAGCCACGAGATAGGGATCCGCATGGCGCTGGGCGCGGGCCGGGCCGGAGTGCTCGCCATGGTGCTGCGCCAGGGCCTGGTCATGACGTTAGCGGGGCTGGCGGCCGGTATCGCGGCAACGGTGGCGGCCGCCCGCATTCTATCGGGCGTGCTCGATTCGCCGATCAGCATCGCAGAGCCGGCGGTGTTCGCCGCGGCGGCGCTACGCCTGATCCTGGTCGCGCTTCTGGCGAGCTACCTTCCCGCGCGCCGCGCCACCAAAGTCGACCCGATGATCGCGCTGCGGGCGGAGTAGGTTGGGTATACTCTCCAACAGCCCGGCCGCCGGATGGTGCGGCTCCCGGTTTAAGCAGGATGGTGTTGACGATGCGCTCCAAGCGCAAGAGCTGGTCTGCCCTCGGCCCGCAGGACTGGCGGCGGCGCCCGCCACCCGACCTCCGCCTCTGGGTGTATGCCATCCTACTCGTTGTCCTGGTCGCCCGCGATCAGCCCGGGCTCGCCCTGTTAGCGGTGGTCTCCATCCTGGTCGGCCTTCTTTTCGCCTGGCTGATGAGTCGCGCCCGACGGAACAACGCTCCGATCAGCATCATCGACCGGCAGGCCCGGCGCTGAGCGCCTTTAGAAACGCATCGAAGAGCCGCGCGTCGGGGCTGTCTGTGCGCGCTTCGGGATGCCATTGCACCGCCAGAACGAAGCGCTTGCCGGGTAGCTCCAGAGCTTCCACCACGCCGTCTGGCGCGGTAGCGGTCACCGCCAGCCCCGCCCCAACCCGCTCCGCCGCCTGATGGTGGCGCGAATTCACGACGTACTCGCGCGTTGCCAGAATCGCCTCCAGCCGGCTGCCTGGCGCGATCGTGACGCTGTGAACCTCGCGCACCTTCGGGTATTTGTGCCCGTCGATATGCTGCCGCAGCGTGCCGCCCAGGTGAACGTTGAGGAACTGCAGCCCGCGGCAGATGCCGAGGACCGGCAGGTCGCGCACGAGCGCCTCGTCCAGAAGCGCGCCTTCGATGCCGTCTCGGACGCGGTCCGGTTCGTCGGTGCCGGCCTCGCGCGCAGCACCGTACAACGCCGGATCGACGTCGGTCCCGCCGGCCAGCAGCAATCCGTCCACGCCGCGCAGGTCCGTGACATCCTCGAGCGGTTCGACGCCCGCGTGACGCAGAGCGTTGCGGTACGAACCCCGCTTCTCTTCCGGCGTGCCGATCCCAAAAGGCAGCGCGACTCTGATCATGAGGAGATTATGGCGCAAGTGGGGCGGACCCCCTGGTCCGCACGGGTCCCCCTGGACCCGCGCTGCGGCGACCAGGCCGACGGGAGCGTCGGCCGCGGACCAGGGGGTCCGCCCCACTCTGCCGTGTTCATCCTTGTACCGAGCTCAGAAAAGCCTTGCGGTCCCGCTCCGATGGGATCTCGGCGGCGAGCGCCTGGCAAAGCTCCTGGATCGTCCGGGCCTGGCGCATTCGCCTCGCGACCATGACAGGCGCGATGGGCCCCAGGTAAGCCGCGAGCTTCCGCTTCAAGGTCTCGATGACGGCGGGGTCCCACTGCGGAGCGGTGCCGGCGGCCGCGGGCGGGGGCGGCGCTGCCGTGGTGGTTCCGGTCTGGCTGCGCCGTAGGAACGCCTCGCGCGCGGAGGAGTCCGGGATCTGCTCGGCCAGGCGCTGGCGCAGTTGCTCCAAGGTCGCGCAGGCGCGCGCGGTCTTGGTGACCAGGTGCCTGGCGATGGGGCCCAGCGCGGGGCGCAGGTTCGTTTCCAGCCGCGCCAACGCCTCGGGATCGAATCCCGCTGGCGGCCTCAAGGGGATGGCGGCCGTGGCCAGTTCGCCGGTTCCGAATGCAGCGAGCGCGCCCTCGAACTCGGCCGC
The DNA here is from genome assembly GCA_963841635.1 of Bryobacterales bacterium. GTDB lineage: Bacteria > Acidobacteriota > Terriglobia > Bryobacterales > Bryobacteraceae > DASWZN01. The sequence continues at coordinate 1,350,767 of CAWJDO010000002.1, read as the reverse complement.
CGTCTGAAAGCGCTGCTCCGGAGCCCGGGCGATGGCTCTCAGAATCAGGGCGTCGAGCCCAGGGGGCATCGCCGGGGTCCATTGCGACGGCGGGACGGGCTCTCCGGCGAGTTGCGCGTGCATGACGGCATACGCGTTGTCGCCCTCGAAGGGCCGCCTTCCGGTGACGGCCTCGTAGAGCGTGACGCCCAGCGAATAGAGGTCCGACCGTGCATCCGCCGTTCCGCCTTGCACCTGCTCCGGCGACATGTACGATAGCGAGCCGATGGCCATGCCGGCGCCGGTGAGAGTGCCGTCGCCGCCGATGGACCGCGCAATTCCGAAGTCGGTAAGTTTGACCAGACCGGCCGCGGTCATGAGAATGTTGGGCGGCTTGACGTCGCGGTGGATCACGCCGCGGGCGTGCGCGAAGGCGAGGGCCGAGAGCACCTGGCGCGCGCAGTCTACGGCCTCGGCCAGGGGGAGCCGACCAGTGGCGAGCTTGTCCTGCAAGTTGGCGCCGTCGACGAACTCCATGACCATCAGGATGCGGTCCCCGGCCTGGAGCGCGGTCCGCAGGGTGGCGATATTGGGGTGTTCGAGGCCTGCCAGAAGCTTGATCTCGCGCAGGAAGCGGCCAGCGACATCGGGATCGTCCTCGTGGCCGGGGAGGATGACCTTCATCGCCTCGACGCGATCGGACAGGCGATTCCGAACCTGGAAGACCTTGCCCATACCGCCGCGGCCCAGAACACCGATGATCTGGTAGTCGCCAACGGTATCACCGACCTGGAACTCGGCAAGCATCCCGGTAACAGGATAACAAGGAGGAGCCAGGAGGCAGGAGACAGGAGTCAGCAGGCGGGAGGCAGGCGACAGGAGGCGGGAGACCCCGCTGCCTACGGCGACGTCCCCTCCCGTTCCAGCTCCTTCACGGCGGCGGCCGGGATGATGCGCCAGTTGTCGGAAGAGTGGGCGGGAAGACGGCGGTGGGCCGTGTAGTACTCGATCATCATCGTTCGGATGTCGATATTGGACTTCCAGAGCACCGGCGCGTTGCGGAACATGCCGTAGCCGCCGCTGCCGCCGGCACGGTAGTTGTTGACCGCGATACGGAGCTTCTGGTTCGGATCGAGCGGGCGGCCGTGCCAACGCAGGTTCACGATGCGCTGGCCTTCGGGCTGCGTGAGATCGATCTCGTAGTCCACGCCTTCGGCCATGTCGTAGTTGAAGCCCACCGCCTCGCTACCCACCAGGGGACCGTGCGAGCAGGCCGCGTCGGGACACTTACGGAAGAAGCGCGCCGCGTTCTCGAGGGCATCCTTGACCATGCGGCCGTCGCCCTGGATGGTGTAGAGCTCGTTGTCGTAGACATAAAGGGCCGCGATCTGGCGCACGGTCACGGGGCCTTTCGGAATCCGGATACCGGGGTAAAACAGGGCGGTAAAGGAAACGTCCGCGCCGGTAGAGGCCAACTGCACGGTCTGGATCGTTTCGACAAGCGGGGTGTCCTCGAAGCGCGCGATTCGGCCGTCCATATCGACCGGCGACTGGGCCACGGGCATGTTCAGGAAACGCTCGGCCAGTTCGTGGTACGGCCGCGCGACGGAGAGAATCTCAGGGTCCGCGACAGTATCGGACTTGACGGGGATGAGGCGCGAGACTTTGTCGATGACTCGCCAGTGTCCCGAGGAATCGTCGAGCGTGAAATCGAGGCGCGCCAGCGACCCGCCCCAGTTCTTCGGCTGCACCAGCAGGACGCCGTTCACGCGATCGCCGGCCAACTGCTGGTGGGAGTGGCCGAAGACAATGGCGTCGAGACCGCTCACGTCGCTGGCGATGTCGAGCACCATGTTCTCGGGCGGCTCGGCGCCGGGCGCGTGGTGGCGTTCCAGGCGACCCAGGCCGGCGTGCACCGCGGCGATGACCAGATCCGGATGCTCATCCCTGCGGAGCGCGGCCAGCGTGGTCTCGGCCGCCTGCTGGGCGTTGGTGAAGCGGTACCCCTGATAGTGCGCGGGCTCCTCCCATTCCGGGATGGCCGGGGTCGTGAGGCCGATGATGGCGACCTTGACGCCATTGACCGTGTGCACGATGTAGGGATCGAAGGGGCGGGCCTCGGAGCCGGGCTCGGCGATGGTGTTGGCGGAGAGCCAGGGAAAGCCCGCGTCCCGGCGGGCGTGGTCGAGATTCTTGAGGCCGAAGTTGAAATCGTGGTTGCCCAGGACCAGCCCGGTGTAGCCGAGCTGGTTCATGGCGGCCATCATCGGATCGTGGCGCAGTGGCCGGCCCTGGAATTTGAGGTGCAGCGGCAGGCGGCCGGTGCTGACGTAGGACTGGTAGACGGTCTCGACCGGGGTGCCCTGAATGGTATCGCCGCAATCGATCAGGAGCGCGCCCGGCGCGTCGCGGCGCGCGGCCCGGATCAGCGTGGCGATTTTCGCAAGGCCCCGATCGGCGGGCTTGCCGGTGAAGTAGTCCACAGGATAGAGGTTGCCGTGCAGGTCCGTGGTGGCAAGCACGGTGACCGTAACGCGCTTGGCGGGGGCCGCGGCCGCGAGCAACGCCAACGCCAGAGCCGCGCGCAGGATGCGTGTCATGCGGCTACTTCGCAGCTGCCGGCACGATCCGGGCGGTCTTGATGAAGTCCAGCTTCGGGAACCTGGCTTCGAGGTACTTGTTGCCCTGTTGCTGGATCGTCCCCTGCTCCGGACTTTCGCCGTACCCGCTGTAGAGCTTGTCGACGACATCCATGCCTTCGACCACCTTGCCGAACGGTGCGAAGCCCTGGCTGTTGAGCGACGCGTTGTTGGCGAAGTTGATGAAGACCTGGGTGGTGCGCGTGTTCGGCCCCGCCATGGCATAGGTAATCATTCCACGCCCGTTGCTCTGGGTGACCTTGTCGTCCTTGAGATTGCGGTTGGCCCAGACCGCGCCGACGGCGGGATCGGCGGGGAGTCCGAACTGCACCATGAAGCCGCTGATCACGCGGAAGAACCGCGCGTTGTCGTAGAACTTCCGTTGGACGAGGGTATGGAAGCGCGCGGCGCCGAGTGGTGCCCAGGCCTTCGTCACCTCGATGGTAAAGTCGCCCTTGCTGGTTTCGAACTTCACACGATAGACGTCGGGCACGGGAGCCGGCGTCTGCGCGTTTGTTTGCGCGGCGCACGAGAGAGCGGACGCCGCGAGCATCATGCTCGCCAAGAACGGTCTTGAAATACGCATGGTTGGCATTTTACCAAGTTCAAGGGACTTTGAGCCGTTTGGGCTTTAGCCGGCCGGCGGGGACCTGCGCGAGGTCGCACCTCCACGAGCGCAGCCGGAACGGTCCGCGCGCCGGCCTACTCCGCCGCCACGAACTGCACCGCCACCGGAGCGGAGACCTCCAGCTTTTTCCCGGTCGGAGTCAGTTGGCCGCTGGTGGGGTCGATGTGAAACAGCACGACATTATCCGAGTCCTGATTCGTGACGAACAGGTACTGACCCGAGGGGTCGATGCCAAAGCTGCGGGGAGTGATGCCGCCGCTCGGCACGTGTCCGGCCGGCGTGAGCCTGCCGGTCTGCGGGTCGATTTGGAAGATCGCGATGTCGTTCAGCTGGCCGCGGTTCGAGGCATACAGGAACCTGCCGTCCGGGTGCACCAGGATCTCGGCGCCGCTCTTGGGGCCGCGGTAGCCCGGCGGTAGCGTGGATTCGGCCGTGATCGGCTTGAGCACGCCGGCTTTCCACGCGAAGACGCTGACCGTTGCCGCCAGTTCGTCGATCACGTAGGCAAACTTGCCGTTGGGATGGAACGCCAGATGGCGCGGGCCCGATCCCGTAGCGACATGGCCGTAGCCAACCGTCACGAGCGTGCCCCGCGCCTCATCGAGGCCGTAGACATAAATCAAATCCACGCCCAAGTCGGCGGAAAGGGCATAGCGGCCGTCGGGCGAGAAGGAGGCCGAGTGGGCGTGCGGTCCCGCCTGACGCTGGGGATTGAGGCTCGATCCGTTATGGTGATTGAAGGCGGAAGCCGTGGCCAGGCTGCCGTCCGCCTTGATGGGGAACAACCCGACGCTCCCGCTGCCGTAGTTCGCCGCCAGCACGAACTTGCCGCTGTGACTGACGGCCAGCGCGCAGGGCGACGAGCCGCCGGTGGAAACGCTGTTGAGCGGCGTAAGCTTCCCGGTTTTCTTATCGATGCCAAACGCGCTGACCGAACCCGCCTCGTTTTCGTTGACGGCGTAGAGGTGCGCGCCATCCGGGGCGACGGCGAGGAAGGAAGGATTTTCCGTCTGGGCCGCGAGGCCGAGGCTGGTCAACTCGCCCGTCGCCGGCTCGAAGCGGTAGACGTAAATACCCTGGCTTCCGTGGCCGGTGTAGGTGCCGATGTAGGCGAAGTAGGTCGGGTTGCCGGCCGCGCCCGCCAGGGCGGCGATGAGCACAAGGAGCGTCACGAATCGAAGCGGTCGCATGCGCACCATCAGACCGCATTCGGCACGCGGACGCAAGGGGACCCAACGCGCGCCGCGACGATACGCGCGCTTCCGTGCCAGCACCGAACCGCGACCGTGAGGGAGCGGACCTGGCGGTCAGAACGCTAATGCTCGTGCCGGTTGGCGGCCTCGGCCGCGAGTTTCAACTCCCTGTTCGCCTCGTCCAGCAGATCCTTGGCCTTCTGCGCGTGCCCCTTCATGTCCCACTCATTGGCCCTCTGCGTTTCCACGATACGCTCCCAGGCTTGCTGGGTCAGCCGCTGCACGGCCGCCAGATTTGGATGCCGTGCACGTGAGATATCCCCTTCGGGTTTTTGCGCGATGGCGCCTGCGCCGCCCAGGAGCAAGGCACCGAAAACCGCAGCAGAGATTCGCGTCTTGACCATGGGCGGCATTTTATGCGACCCCTCGAGCCAACGTAGCCCCTACACCGTGGGTTCCCCGTGCACCTCGACCTCTTCGGGCTCTACGCCCTCATGTCGCGGTTCGGGGAGGCGCCCGGTGAGGTCCAGGTAGCCCCAGGCCAGGGCGGTGGTCGAGCTCAGCAGGCCGGACCAGACGCCGATGGTGCGCGGGCTCACCGACATCGACGCCACTCCCGCCGCGGCCATCGAGAGCATCATCACCGCCCAAACCAGCGACTCGTTGGTGGCGAACACGCGGCCCCGGTATTCGTTGGGGACGTTGCGAAGAAGCTGCGTCATGTTGAGCACCGAACTTACGGCCACCCCCGCGCGCGAGACGGCGATGAACACCAGCGCCAGCCAGTAATGCGTCATCTGGCTGAAGACCACGTACGCGCCGCCGTGGATCACGTAGCAGATGACGATGGCGCGCTTGTAAGCGCGGAAGCTCGCGCGCTTGCCGAACCAGTGTCCGAAGACGCCGCCCGCCAGCAGCCCAATGCCCGCGCAGGCCCAGATCTGCCCGATGCCCGCCGCGCCCTTGTGGAACACGAGTTCGCCGAAAAGACTGAACAGGATTTGCGCCGCGCCGCCGCCGCTGGCCCAGCCGATGCTGACCACGGCGATGCCGAGGATCAGCGGCGTCGAGCGCATGTAGCGCAGTCCCTCGGCGTATTCGTGCCAGGGCCGCACCACTTCGGCTTCCGTCAGCGCGGTTCGCGGGGCCCGGAACGAGCCGGCTGGCGAGCGCAGCCTCGAAATCGACCAGGCCGAAAAGAGGAACGAAAGCGAGTTCAGTGCGAAGGCCCACCGGTAGCCGAACTGCATCACCGTGGTCCCGGCCAGCAGCGTTCCCACCACCAGCGTGCTCCACTGAGTGGTTTGCGTCACGGAGTTGGCCGTGTGCAATTCCTCGGGACTGGCGATGGCGGGCAGGATCGAAGCGCGGCCGCTGGTGAAGAAGGGCGACGCGAACATAAGCAGACCGCTCAGGACGTACAGCAGCCAGGGATTCGAGCGGTCCACCGTGAGAATGAAGCCGGCGGCGACAACGGCGCGGACCAGGTCGCTCGCAATCATCACACGCTTGCGGTCCAGGCGGTCGAGCACCACGCCCGCCAGCGGCCCGGCCAGAATCGCGGGCCCGGCGCGCGCCAGCATGATGCCGCTCACCACCAGGCCCGAGTGCGTGATGTGCAGTGCCAGGGCGAAGACCGCGACGTTGTTGAAGTGGTCGCCGATCTCGCTCACCACCTGCCCCATCCAGGTGTAGCGGTAGTTGCGGTTGCCCCGCAGGAGGCTGTTGAATGACGCGCTCAGCGGAGTGTCTCCTGGCGCACCGTGATGGCGTGCAGATAGTCGAGATCGAGCGCGTAGCCGAAGCCGGGCTCGCCGCTAACGGCGATGGTGCCGCGTGGCGTCACCTCGATGGGCGGCACGATCACGTCGCGCGCCCAGTAGCGGCTGCTGGCCGAGACATCGCCCGGCAGGATAAAGCCCGCGAGCGTCGAGAGCGCAATATTGTGCGCCCGGCCCACTCCCGATTCGAGCATGCCGCCGCACCACACCGGAATGCCCGCGGCCAGCGCCACATCGTGAACGGCGCGCGCTCCGGCGAAGCCGCCCACACGGCCGAGCTTGATGTTGATGATCTGCGCGGCGCCCAGGCGGATGGCCTGCCCGGCGTGGTGCGCGGTCCGTATGGATTCGTCGAGACACACAGGCGTCGAGAGCTTCGCCTGGAGCGCGGCGTGATCGATGATGTCGTCATGCGCCAGCGGCTGCTCGATCATCATGAGGTAGAAATCGTCCAGCGCACGCAGGCGATCGGCGTCCGCGAGCGTGTAGGCCGAGTTGGCGTCCACCATCAGGCGGATGTTGGGCAACGCGTGCCGCACCTCACGCACCACTTCCACGTCCCAACCGGGCTTGATTTTGATCTTGATGCGCTGATAGCCGCAGACCAGCTCGCGCTCGATAGTCTCGATCAGCGCCGGCACGGATTCCTGGATGCCGATCGAGACGCCGCAGGAAATCTCGGTGCGCGTGCCCCCCACGTGCTGCCACAGCGGCCGGCCCAGCATGCGTGCTTCGAGGTCCCACATCGCGGCTTCGAGACCGCCGCACGCCATTTGATGCCCGCGGATGCGACTGAACAGCGGCGCGCTCCGGAGCACTGCGGGGCCGGCATAGTGCTTGAGGATCAGCCACGCCGATTCGGTCCACTCCTCGTTGTAGAACGGGTGCTCGCCGGCGGTGACTTCGCCCCATCCGGAGACGCCGTCGGCAATCGCTTCAACCAGGATGATCTGGCGTTCGACGGTCCGCCCGAAGCTGGTCTCGAAAGGACGGACCAGGGGCATCGCGATCTGGTGCAGCCGGATTTGGTCTATTCGGAAGGCCATTTTCCCAACAGGTATGTTCCGCGCTCGAAGCCCACCACCGTGAGGCCGCGGCCGAAGCAATCCAGAAATTGCGCGCGTACGGCTGCCTGCATGCGCCGCGCTTCGCCGATCTCCTCGGGCACCGTGATCCGTTCAACCACCGAACCGCGACCGTCAGGGAGCGCACGATCTATCCGTTCCGAGCCGCGACCGTCAGGGAGCGGGCGGCCTATCCGTTCCGAGCCGCGACCGTCCGGGAGCGGGCGGCCTATCCGTTCCAAGCCGCGACCGCGAGGGAGCGGACGCCGCAGCCACCACTCGGCCACCAGCCGGTCCGTCGGCACGGAGCCGTGCAGCGGGCTACTGGTGGGGCCCCAATGATCCGGCAAGTAGCGCCGCGCGACCGCGCCCAGAACCTCGAGATTGAAGTAAGCGTTCTTGAGTTCGAGCGGATCGAAGGTCCACTCGACCAGCTCAATACCGCGGGCCAGCGCCTCGCGGCGCTGCTCGATCTTGAGCGCGCGGCCGATCTGCCGGTCGCGGCACTCGGGCCGGACGGCCAGCATGTGGCTGTACAGGTACGGCCTGCCGTCAGGCTTCAAGGCGGAGAAGGCGAGGCAGAATCCCACCATCCGCCCGGCCTCGAAGGCGCCAAAAACCTGCCCGCCTGTCCCGGCCGCGATGATGAACATCTGCAGCGGAACCGACTCGCCCGGCGCATAGCCCCATGTCTCGTTTTGGAGGCCGACGGCGGCGTCCAGATCGGCACGCTCCTCGAGCGCGCGGATTTCGATCCCGGTCACTGGCTGCGTTTCGATTCCTCCCACAGCGCGTCCATCTCCTCGAGCGTGGAGCCGGCGGGCGTGCGGCCCTGCTCTTTCAGTTTGCGCTCGACGTAGCCGAACCGCTCGCGAAATTTGCGATTGGTGCGGCGCAGCGCCTGCTCGGGGTCCACCTTGAGGAACCGCGCCAGGTTGACGATCACGAACAGCAGGTCGCCGACCTCGTCTTCCAGGCGCTCGCGCGGCGCTCCTGCCGCTCTCGCCTCGGCCAGTTCGCCCAGCTCTTCATCCAGCTTCTCGAGGACTTGTTCGGCGTTGGGCCAGTCGAAGCCCACGCCCGCGGCTCGGGAAGTCAACTGCTGCGCCTCGACCAGCGCCGGTGTCGAGCTCGACACCGCTTCGAGCAGCCCCGTTGGGGCGCCGCTCTTTTCCTCCGCCTTGATTTTGTCCCAGCGGACTTTGACTTCTTCCGGCGTGCTGGCCGTGCCCGTGCCGAACACATGCGGATGGCGCCGCACCAGCTTCTCGTTGATCGCGTCGAGCGAATCGTCGATCTTGAAGTGCCCGCCCTCGGCCGCCATTTCCGCGAAGAAGACTGCCTGGAGCATCAGATCGCCGAGTTCCTCCCTGAGGCCGCTCCAATCGCGCGCGTCGATGGCGTCGAGCACCTCGTACGTTTCCTCGAGCAGGTATGGCTTGATGCTGTCGAACGTCTGCTCGCGGTCCCACGGGCAGCCTCCAGGCGCGCGCAACTGCGCCATGATCTCCACCAGCCGGGTGAACTTCGTGCCCTCGCTCACTTGGTGCCCACGACGAGGATCACGAAGCTGTCCGCAATGAGGGCCGGGCGCGGACGCGGCTGATCCTCGGTCGCCGGCGGAGCCGGGCCGAAGCGGGCCGTCGGCAGATAGATCCGGTGCGTTGCCGTATCAATGGCCATGGTGCGGGCGCCGCGCTCGGTCGTTACGGTCTCGGCCACCTCGAACGTGCCCGCGGACGGCTCGCCCGCCACCGTCAGAGTGCCCTCGCCATTGGAACTGAATGCGAACCCGTTGCCCGCGTCAAAGCCGTTGCCATCCACGCCCGCGCCGATCGGCACCGTGGCGATCACCTTGCCGGAGACCGTGTCGAGCACCGTCATGATCTTGTTGTGGCAGCCACTGAAGGCCCGATGATGCCTGGTGTCCAGCCCCATGCCGGACGGCTCCTCGCAGGGCGCGAGCGGAAACCGCCTCAGCACGGTGAGCTTCTGGCTGTCGATCTCGACCACCTCGCTCTTGTCTTCGATGTTTACGTAGATCTTGCCGGCCTCGTCGCTGCGCGCAAACTCAGGCTTGCCGCCCAGCGGGATCGTGCCATCCACCACACCGGTCCCTGCGCTAAACGCGGTGGCGTCACCGCTCCGGCCGTTGAAGGTGAACACACGGCCGGAAGCCGGGTCGAAGAGGATGCAATCGGGGTTCCTCCCGGTCTTGACCTCGCCGATGGGCTTGAGCGTGTCGAGCGCGAAGATGGTGACGTTGTCCGTGCGCCCGTTGCTGGTGAATCCGCGGTTCAGCTTCTGAGCGAGCGCGATCCCGTGCACGCCCAGCGTGCCGGGGATGTCGCCGGCGACCTTGCCGGTTTCGAGATCGACCACCATCACGTGCGATCCACGCGAAACATACAGCCGGTGCGAGGCGCCGTCCGCGGTCAGGTAGTCCCACCCTCCCTCGCCTCCCAGTTGCAGCTTCTCGATGACGTGATAACTGGGCCCGGCCGCCGAAGCGATCGCGCCGAAAAGAAAGACCGGGCACAACAGATGTCTGATGTTCACAGAGTCGCCGCCTTCAGGCCGATTTTAGCGCGTTGGCGAGCGGCGAGCCCGGGTGCGCGACAACCGCCAGCACGGAACCGCGCGCGTAAGCGAGCGGACGAAACGGATCAACCGGGCTACCGCCCTATCCCGCGCCAAGGCACCTGAGTGAATTGACCAACACCAGACCGTCGCTTTGCCGGGCCATAAACTGAACGCCCCAGCTCCACACGTCCTCACCCTGCGCATGGCGGATCATCAGCCGGCATCGATAGACCGCCTGGCCACCCTCCGTGCGCGGCTCGATGGACGTGGTGACCGCGTTCCGGGCATCCTGACTCGAAAGCTCGGCGAGGTAGCCTGCAAGATACCGGCCGATGGTCCTGTCCGTTGGTTCGGTGCCGAACCCCGCACAACTCGAGTCTGACAGGGGTGTTTGAGAAACCGCCAGCACAACGTCGATCACATCCTTTGCCGTCGGCGGCGAGTGCTGGAGCTTGATGGATCGGGCGGGCGGGTCCGCGGTGCCACAACCAGACAAAGCGAAACAGGCGCAAGCGAGCAGCGCGATTCTCACGGCGCGGCCCCCCAGAACATCGCATTGTTGGGCGCAGGGTAGTGCGTACTGAACTCCTCCGGCGTCTGCGAGACAACCTGGTGCTGCGTGTTCGAGTAGTGGTAGATCCGTCCGTAGTTAAAGTAAATGCCAACGTGCTTCTTGGGGACGTTGTCCAAACGCCTCTGCCGGAGGTTCACGTTTCCGGCGTTAGTAATGAAGACCAAGCCCCAGGCAAGCGGGAACGGACGCGTATCCCACTGTCCCGCCTGAAGGCAATGCGCGAAGAGATCCTGCACCCGGATGGACGCGGGCGTTCCGGTGCCGTTCGACATTGTCAGGCAGGTGGCTCCGAACTGATAGCCCAGTACGTGACTTACAAAGTGAGCGCAGTGATTGTCCGCATCGGCGGCGTAACCCACGGGACAGATCGCGCTAATGTGTTTTCCCAGCAACGGTGTGAGCGAGGCTTCCGTCAGTGCAGACATGTTCGCCCCCTTTTGCAGGCTATTGTAAATCACGTCCGGTCAGGCCGCAATCGCCACGCTGGGCCACGTCTACTCTTGCCGCAAGGCCGTCACCGGGTCCACGCGGCTGGCGCGAAGGGCCGGCATGCCCTTGCAGTGTGACCAGCCTGTCAGGCTCCGGATAGGGCAGCGCCTTCAGCAGAACGCCGTTGGTCACGGTGAACATGACGGTAGTGCCGCCGGTACCGAGGGCCAGCGTCGCCAGGGCCACTGCTGCAAACCCTGGCCTCTGCCGCAGGGAGCGAAGCGCATAGCCGAGGTCCTGCCACTCCAGCCAGCGCGTGCCTCGCGCGTCGCGGCACTGCTCCTTCACCTGCTCCGAACCGCCTAGCGCGAGCCGGGCCAGTCGCCGCGCCTCTTGGGGATCGCGACCATTCTACATTAGATCGGCCGTGTACTGCTCCGGATGGAATTGCAGTTCCTTGTCGAGCCTACGCCCGGTCCATCCGGGCGAGGTGTTGAAGGAAGAACTGCTGGTCCCCCTGGGGATGAGCGTCAGCCAGTTGGCGCGCGATCTGAAGGTCCCGGTTAATCGGCTGACCCAAATCGTAAACGGACAGCGGGCGGTTACGCCCGACACGTCGCTCCGTCTGGCGCGGTACTTCGGCTTCTCCCCAAGTTACTGGATGAACCTCCAGACGCAGTTTGACATGGATGTGGCCAGGCAGGAGAGGCTGAAGCAGATCGAACGCGAGGTCGTGCCGCGCGCAAGCGCGGCCTAGGCCCGGCCCCGGACCCGCGCCTGCCGGTCGGCTAAAATGAGGAATTGATGAGTGAAGAGACGCCCCACACCGAGCAGCAGGAAACGCAGCAGGACACACAGCAGGAAACGCAGCCGGAAGCGCCTAGCGGCGAGCGGCGCGAGTTGCCGCCCGCGAGTTTCGGCGAGATGATCTTCTCCGTGCGGTTCCAGGCCGAGATGCACCTCGGCCTTTTGCCGCTTGACGAGGAGGAGAAGCCTCCGGTAGACCTCGCCGCGGCCCAGCACTACATCGACTTGCTGGGAATCCTGGCCGGGAAGACTCGCGGCAACCTCGCGATCGAGGAGCAGCGGTACCTGGAAAACTCGCTCACGGAGCTGCGCTTCCGCTACGTGCAGGCGGCCGACCGGGTCAAGAGCAAGTGACACCTGAATCCGGCGCGCTCAGGATCACCGTCCTGGGATCGGGCACCAGTGTCGGCGTGCCCACGATCGCCTGCCGCTGCGCCGTGTGCCGCTCCACGGACCCCAGGGACAAGCGCCTGCGTCCCTCTGTGCTCCTCAGTTACAACGGGCGGAACGTCGCCATCGACACCACGCCGGACTTTCGTACGCAGGTTCTGCGCGCGGGCGTCGAGCGGCTGGACGCGGTGCTGTTCACCCACGCGCACGCCGACCACATCATGGGGCTCGACGACGTGCGGCCGTTCAACTACCACCAGAAGTCCGGCATCCCGATCTACGGTTCTGCCGAAACCATCGGGACTCTGCGGCGGGTATTCGAATACGTGTTTGCGGAGGAGACGCACGAGTCTTCGGTACCTCGCCTCGAGACACGCTTGCTCGATGGCGAACCCTTCGATCTTTTCGGCCTGCCGTTCCGTCCGATTCCGCTGAAGCACGGGCGGCTGAACATCTATGGCTACCGCTTCGGCGCCGCCGCCTACCTGACCGATCACAACGTCATTCCTGAAGCCTCGATGGAGGCGCTGCGTGGCCTCGACGTGCTGTTCCTCGACGCCCTGCGCTACAAGCCGCACCCCACGCATACCACCGTGGCGCGGGCTCTCGAATACGTGGTGGCGCTGAAACCCCGGCGCGCGTTTCTGACTCACATCTGTCACGATCTGGGCCACGAAGAGACCGAGCGGAGGCTGCCGCTGAACGTCCGGTTGGCCTACGACGGGCTCGAGATACAGGTGGAGGCCACGTAGGCATGGAGCATTTTGGCCCGACGGCCCTCACCATCGGCAACTTCGACGGCGTGCATGCCGGGCACCGCGAGATCCTGCGCCGCGTGGTAGAACTGGCGCGTGAGCGCGGCTGGAAGCCATCGGTGCTCACGTTCGATCCTCACCCGGCCCGCATTGTGGCGCCCGAGCGCGCGCCGAGGCTGCTGACGACGCCCGAGGATCGCGCCCGCCTGATGCGGGAGGAAGGCATCGAACAGGTTCTGATCCTGCCGTTCACGCTCGAGCTGGCAGGTTTCTCGCCCGAGCGGTTCGTGCGGGAGATCGTGGTGGAGCGCCTGGAGGCGCGGGCCGTCCTGGTGGGCGACAACTTCCGCTTCGGCCACCAGCACGCCGGCGACACGCGGCTGCTGGCGGAACTGGGCCTGCGCTACGACTTTTTGGTCGAGGCGGTTCCAGCCGTTCGCATGCGCGGCCGCGTGGTCTCATCGAGCGAGGTGCGCCGCTTGATCGAGACCGGCAGCGTGGGGCTTGCGGGGCGGCTGCTGGCACGGCCTTACGCGCTCGAAGGCGAAGTGGTCTCCGGCCAGGGCATCGGTTCCAAGCAGACCGTGCCGACGCTGAACCTGGCTCCGGCCGCGGAGGTGATGCCCGCCCGCGGCGTTTACGTCACGCGCACCACCGACGCCGCGTCCGGGCACCGCTGGATTTCGGTCACCAACATCGGCACACGGCCGACGTTCGGGGGCGACTCGGTAACCGTTGAGACCTTCCTGCTCGATCCGCTCGAAGACGCCAGCCCGCGCGCCATCCGCGTCGAATTCCTGAAGCGGCTGCGCGAGGAGCGCCGGTTCGAAGACGCCGCCGCGCTCAAGGCGCAAATTCTGCGGGATGTGGCGCGGGTGAAGACGTACTTCCGAAGGGCGGAACTGAAGTTCCGCGTGGGCTAAAGAAGAGTGGGCTAAAGAAGAGCCCGCCCCCCGCGGGTCCAGTGCTACCATACCCCTCTGGAGGTTTCACGACCAACCGCAACACCGCACTCGCCGTCGTCTGCGCCGCCGCATGGCTCGCCGCCACGGCATGCGACGACGCCCCTGCCTATCGGGTCAAAGCGCTCAGCGGCGAACAGTTCACCAGCGAATCGCTCAAGGGTACCGTCGTGCTGGTGCAGTTTTGGACTACCTGGTGCCCCTATTGCCGCCGGGAACAGCCCGTCGTCGATGCCCTCGAGCGCAAGTATTCCGGCCGCGGCCTGATGGTGCTGGCCGTCAACGTCGGCGAGTCCAGGGACAAGGTCGCCGAGTACCTGCGCCACTCTCCCCGCCGGTGCCGCGTCGTCGCGTCCGAGGACACCGACCTCGCGGAGGTGTTGGGGACCGGAGGCTTCCCGAGTTACGTGCTCATCGGCCGGGACGGACGCGTCGTGAATCGCCAGCACGGCGCGGCGGGCGAAGAATCCCTCCGACGGCTTCTGTCTGAAGCGGGAATCCCGGCCTCGCCTTGATATAGAATCTCCTCATGTGCGCATCCGTCTCGATTCTGGCAGCCGCCGCCGTCTGCTGCGGCGCGCTGTTGGCCATCGGCTCCCGCGAGCCGGCGCCGAAGTTTCACGCCAAGACGCTCGATGGCGAGGTATTCACCAATGAGTCTGTGAAGGGCAAGGTCGTGCTTCTTCAGTTCTGGACCACGTGGTGCCCCTACTGCAAGGAGGAACAGAGCGCCGTCGACGCCCTGGTTCACGATTTCGCGGACCACGGACTGGTGGTTCTCGCGGTCAATGTCGGAGAGTCGAAGAAGAAGGTGAAGCAGTACCTCGCCGATTCGCCGCGCACCTGCAAGGTCGTTCTGACAGACGACACCAACCTCGCCGCTATGTTCGCCGCCAAGTCCTACCCCATCTATGTGCTGATCGACCGCGATGGCAACATCGCCGGCAAGCAGGACGGAGCCGCGGGGGAAGGCGCGCTGCGCGAGTTGCTCGCGCGGGCCGGGTTGGAGTCCGAGTGAGGCGGTCCGCTCGCTGACGCTCGCGGTTCGGTGCTGTCGCCGCGAGTTACGGCAACTCGAAGCTGCCGCTCTCTAACATTCGCGCCACCCACGCCGCGTGCGGCAGGCCGCAGCCCGCAAGGGCTTTGATCTCCTTCGCCACGTCGTAATCCACGCGCCGGATGACCAGGTCGAACTCATCCAGCAACAGGTATGCGGCGCGCCGGTCGCCGTCGTAGGAAAGGCCGACGCTTCCCGTGTTGGCGACGATCATTCCCGAAACGGTGCGAACGTACGGGTGGTGGACGTGCGCGTAGATGGCAATGGGCTGGCCGAGCGGCGCATACACCGACTCCAGTTCCTCGTCGCTCGCATCCTCCGCGGGCGCTCGCCACGCCGTCGCGGGACTGGCGTGCACCAGCGCCATCGGAGCGTCAATATGAGTGAGCGGCAAGCCGCGCAGCCACGCCAATCTCTCCTCTCCCAGCGCCTCGCGGGTCGCCGCCGCCATCTCCTCGATCCCCGCCAGGAGCGGCTGTATGTCGGGCGATTGACTCGCAAATTCCTTCAGCGACTCGGGCCGAAAAAGCATTTCGTCCGTGTTGCCGACCACGCCCTGCCAGCCCAGTTCGCGAACGCGGTCCACGGTCCGGGCAGGATTCGCCCCGGCGTCGGCGAGGTCACCGCCGTGCAGGACCAGGTCCGGAGACATCTGCCGCAGATCGGCAATCACCGCCTCGAGCGCGGTCAGGTTGCCGTGGAGATCCGCCACGATTGCGATGCGCATAGCCCTTACCAAGCCCCTTCGTCCGCCGATGGCCCGTAGATCGCCGGTACAGGCGCTTCGTTGAGCCGCAGGTACACCGTCAACTGGCCGCGGTGATGCGCGAGGTGATTGAACACGGAATCGCGAAGGACGATGTGCCGCGGCTGCTCGCTCACGACGTGGCCCGCCGCCTTGAGCTTCCACGGTGTCATCAAATGTCCGTCGGTGGTGGCCTCCAGCGCCGCGCGCGCCGACGCGACACTGGCGTCGAATGCCTCCAACAGTTCGCGCCTGGTGCGGCACTCCGGCGGCCTGTAGGGCGCGCCGCCGGGAGGACTGAGGTCCAATTCGTCCTGATTCACCGTCATGGCCACCCAGCCCGGCATGGTCGCCACCAGCGTCGCCAGCCGCGCGAGCGTCATCGATCTCGGGTGCGGTTGATAGTCGTCTCGCCCCTCGGGAACGCGCTCGAGCACTTTGCGTGTCGCGGCGGCCTCCCGTTCCAGTTCACCCAGAAACAACTCGGTCATGAGCATGTCCGGCCCCCTAGAAGAAAGATACCAGTCCCAGGGATCGGCCGAGCAGGGGCCGGCGTTAGAACGTGACGTGCACCACTTCATCGCCGCCTGCCGCCGAGCGCACGCGGATTCGCAGCAGCTTCCTGGATGGGTCGGCGTACCAGCGGCCTGGCGCAAGCTGCGCCGGTTCCGGCACCTGCTTGTAATCCACTCCGCCGCCATCGACTTTGCGGCACGGGCTCGCGTCGTGCATCACCCAGTCGTAGACGCGATTGGTCCGTGATTCGATTTCGAAACGCATCAGATCGCCGGCCGGGGCGGCGTGAAACTGAGAGATGTCCTGGTCGCCTTCCTCGAACAGGAAGAACTCCGCGCCGAGGTCCGGGAAGTAGTGGAGCTCCAGGACGTCCCCCTTCTCGGGTCCGAGCGGCACGATGGTTCCGTTCCTGGCAAACAACGCGATGTGGCCGGCGGGGGGCCTCACGCGAATCTCCTGCCTGCCTTTGTACGTCTCGCCGGAGTCGAGATCGGTCCAGCGTCCGCGCGGCAGGTAGACCGTAAGGTCCGTGCCGGGTTTAAGTACCGGCGCCGCCAGCAGTTCGTCGCCCACTTTGAATTCGCCGCTCCGGTTGCGCGCGGCGGGATCTTCGTCCGAGTCGATCTCGAGCGGCCGCAACACGGGCACTCCGCGGTCCTGCGCCTCCTTGGCGTAGCTCAGGAGGTACGGCGCCAACCGCTCGCGCCAACGCAGCGGGGCCGCGAATGGTTTCCCGCCGTCCGGCGCGCGAAGGACCGGCATCAAGCAGGCCAGTTCCGCCGCGCTCGCCCGCAGATCCGCATCCGCATTCGCGTACGGAGTCAGGTCGAACTCGGAGATCATGTCAGCCGACAGGCTGGCATGCAGCAGCGTCCGGATGCTTGCGCCCAGCGTATCCCAGCTTCCATTGGTGGACCGGCTGCGGGCCTCGCGCACTGTAAAATCGTCCGCGCCGAAGGGCTGCACGGGGCCTGTCACCGCCATGTGCTCCTCGAAGATGTCCTTGGGCGCCGGACCGTAGTAGAAAAAGAACTCGATGCGCTCCGCGGGTGCCGTCACCAAAATCGTCTCCGGCCGCGAAGAGGCGAGATCGAACCGATACGCGCCGCGGGCCGGGAAGTATTCGGCGAAGCCGGCGCTCGAGAGCAGGAACGCGTTGCGTGTTTCGATGGCCGCCCCGCGGAGGTCGAAGCGCGCCGCGTCGCGCACGCCCAGACCGTAGAAGCGCTCCGAGGCTGCGTCACGCTGCTCTAAAACGCCGCGCCCGTTTTCGCGCCGAACGCGGCCATCGAGGACCACGTCCTTGGAGCCCGCCTTGACCGCGATCCGGCCGCCCGCTTTCTCCACTTCTACCGTGAGGTACCGGCTCTTGAAGGAGTAGGCGGTGGCGCTCTCGCCCGCCGTGACCGTCACCGGCATCGGCGCCAGCGGCGCCTTGATTGGCACCGGCTCGGTCCAATTCCGCATGAACCGGAACGTGGACGGGGTCAGCCACTCGATCTGGCCGCTGCCGTCCGCGAAGACGAGGGGGAAGGTGTTGATCACGCGCGGAGGCGCACCGGCAGCGATCGCGGCCACGGCCAGCGGAACGAGGTAAAGGAACACGGGCCGCATGTCAGAGAAGCACGATCCGGTCCTGAATCTCGCCCGTTACGTGGGCTCCGTCTTCGCCCACAAATACGTTGACCTCAGACCGCACACCGAAGCGGGGCACGTAAATGCCTGGCTCGACCGAGAAGCAAGTCCAGGGGATGAGCCGCCGTTCGTCGTGCGTTTCCAGGTTGTCCATGTTGGCGCCGGATCCGTGCACCTCGACGCCGATCGAGTGGCCGGTGCGGTGGAAGAAGTACTGCTCGAAGCCACCCTCGCGGATCGCGCCGCGGGCCGCGTCGTCCACCTCGAAGCCGCGCAGCACGCGCCCGGCGCGCAGGCCCTCCTGAACGAACTTGATGGCGCGGTTCCGCGCCTCGGTCACGATCGCGAACACCTTGGCGATCTCGGCGGGCGGCTCGGGGCCGCAGAAACCCGTCCACGTGATGTCGTAGTAGACGCCCGCGGACGAGTCCAATTTGGCCCACATATCGATCAGCAGCCAGTCGCCGCGGCGAATCTCGCGCGACGCGCCAGCTTGCGGTTCGTAGTGCGGGTCGGAGGAGTTTTCGTTCACGCCGACGATCGGCCCATGGTCCGTCACCAGGCCGGCGTCGTCAAAGCGGTCGCGGATGAACTGCTTGACCGCGAACTCGTTGATGGCCTCGCCGGCTTGCAGCTTCGCGCGCACCAGGTCGAACGCTTCGCGCCGAACCCGATCCACTTTGACGCCCGCCTCAATGTGGCTTTCTAGATTGGCCGGCGTCCAGCGCGCCTCAAACTGCTGCACCAGGTCGGCCGAGCTGACTATCTCGACGCCGGTCGCGCGCACCAACTCAAGGGTGCCCGCGTCCACCATGGAAACGTAAGGGATAGCGCAGTTGGGCGAATACTGCATCGCGATGCGCCGCTGGCCCGCCAGCAGGCGGCCGAGTCCTTCGATCTGCGAGTTCCAGCTGGCGTATTTCGAGACCGAGCCCGGCAGTCCTTCAAGCGCGCCCGACTCAATCGCGTGGACCAGGCCGCGGGGCTCGCCACTCGCCGGAATGAAGTAATACCAGCGGCGCGACGGGGTGAGGTTGGCCGGCAGACCCAACACGTGATAGGCGAGCGGATCCCTTCGGTGGTGGTCGAAGAACAGCCAGCCGTCGATGCCCTCGGCGGCCAGCGCCTGTTGTATGGCTTCAAGATTCATGGCGGCTCCTTAGTCCGCTCCCTCACGATCGCGGCTCGGAAGGCAGCACCGAACCGCGCGCGTTAGCGAGCGGCAACAGTCTACTTCGTTGCGGGCTCGAAGAACGGCGCCCATTTTTCTTTCGCCGGCGGACGGCCCGCGAGGCTCACAAGAACCAGGCTCGCCACCGAAACGGCCAGCGCGGGATGGATGGCATCCCAGCCCCACGGATTGCCGGCCAGGTTCCAAAGTACCGTGATCGCGGTGCCCAGGGCGATCGATGTGACGGCGCCCGCGGTGGTGGCGCGCTTCCAGAAAAACACCGCCATGACGGCCGGCGTCACGGCCGCGCCGTACACCGTATAGGCGTACAGCGAGGCGCTCAGGATCGACTCGAATTGAGTAGCCTGCAACACCGCGTAGATGCCCAGCGCCACCACCACCAGCCGGGAGACGATCAGGTTGCGGCGCTCCGAGGCATGCGGGTCGATGAAGCGCTGATAGACGTCGTGAATCAGGTTCGTGGCCGGAGAGAACAGGTAGTTGTTGGCCGTCGAGATCAGCTTCGCGAAGATCCCGCCCAGCAGCAGCGCCCCCGCGATGCGTGGCAAGCCGTGCCGCGCCGTGTAGGGAATGATCTCTCGGGCTTGCTCGGGATGGAACATCGAGCTGCCCACCACCGCGATCGCGATGATGACGGTCTCGAGTATCAGCGTGCTGACGATCCAGCCGCCCGCCGCGATTTTGGCGTCGCGTTCCGAACGCGCCGAGAAGAACTTCTGGTACATGCCCTGGTTCCCGATCAGCAGCAGTGTGGTGGGGATCATGAGCCCCAGCGCGCGCTCGAAAGAGATCGGGCCCAGCACCTCGAAGTGGCTGGCGGGCAAAGCGTGGCGGACCGCGGCCCATCCGCCGGCGCCGTGCAGCAGCACCGGAAACGCGTAGAGCACGATGGCGGTCACCAGCGCGCCGATCACCAGGTCCAGATAAGCCACCGAGGCCATGCCCGCGCCGGCCGTGAAGGCGATGACGAATCCGGCGACCATGTACATGGCCCGCGCGCGGTCGAGATCCGGAAAGATCAGGTGCAGGATGTCGCCGCCCGCTTTCATTTGGTAACTGGTGATCATGGTGTAGGCGATCACGATTGCAATTGTGCCCAGCACGCGCGCGGCGGTGTTGTAGCGGTTCTCGAGCAGGTCCGGCACGGTGTACTGCGCGAAGCGCCGCGCGCGCCCCGCGATGGTGAAGATAAGGATCAGCCCCACCCAGCCGCCGGCGGGCTGCCATAACGCGGCAAAGCCGATACGGGTGGCGTTCTCCGCCCCGGCGAAGAGGCTGCCGGCGCCGATCCACGAGCACAGAAGAGTGGAGACCAGCACCCACCAGGGCAGCTTGCGCCCCGCCACCAGGAAGTCCGCCTGGTTCTTCACGGTCAGGGCCTTGAAGATGGTCACCGTGAGGAGAACTGCCACTACGCCGCCAATCACGCAGATGTAGATCATGGAGTACCTGTCAGCCTACAGCTTCCGCCATCTCGTTTCGGTCGGCAGGCTGACAACGCCCGCGGCCCCTTTTGCGTCCACCACCCGGAAGCTTAGCACGTCGTCGAGCCAATCCTGGCTGGAGCCGTCCCAGTGCTGCGTGGCGGCGGTGATCGTGTACTCCTGCTGCGTCAGCAGGCAGTCGAAGCGGAAATCTACCTCGATCTGGTCGCCCACGCGGAATTCACCGAGCTCTTTTCGTTCCACGCGCGTATTGGTGCCGAAGACGTCGATGCCGAGGCGGTTGCGGATCAGCACGCCCACAATCGGGCCGGAAACATCCCGCCGGAATCGCGCCACTACGCGCGCGGTGGCCGTTTCACCCGTTGCGAGCACCGACGCCGGCTCGCCGGCTGCGTTCAGCAATTCCACTTTCAGGATCTCGCTGGCTCCGTCGCCGTGGCGGAAACTGCTCGCGACGCGCGCTTCGCCGTTCGTTTGCGGGGGCCGTTTCTGCCGCTCCACCACCAGGCCGACGTATCGGTTGACCACGTCGTTCGGACTGCCCTCGGCCTCCACCCGTCCGGTCACCAGCAGGATGGCGCGGTTCGCGAGGCGCTTCACCAGCCCCAGGTCGTGCGACACGAAGATCACCGTCACGCCGCGCTGCTTCAGCTCTTCGAATTTCTGGACCGAGCGGCTGGCGAACATGGCGTCGCCCACCGCGAGCGCCTCGTCCACGATCAGGATTTCGGGCTCCACGTGGATCGCTGTGGCGAACGCCAGACGGACGTACATCCCGCTGGAGTATTCCTTGACGGGACGGTCGATGAATTCGCCGATTTCCGCGAACGCGGCGATCCGCGGGAAAGCCCGCTCAATCTCCGCACGGCTGAGGCCCATGATCTCGCCGTTGATGAACACGTTCTCGCGGCCCGTGAACTCCGGGTTGAATCCAGCGCCAAGCTCGAGCAGCGCGGCCACGCGGCCGGTGGTGGCGACGCGGCCGCTGGTGGGCCGCAGGATGCCGCTCACGATCTCGAGCAGGGTGCTTTTGCCGGAACCGTTCGGCCCGACCACGCCCAGGATCTCGCCGCGCTCGACGGTGACGCTCACGTTGGACAGCGCCCAGAAGTCCAGATGCGCGCGGTTGCGGAAGGGCAGGAGTTCGAAGATGCGGTCCGACGGCCGCCGGTACAAACGGAACACCTTGGAGACGTTTTGAACGAGGACGGCGGCCAAACCAGGACTATAGCAGGATCGTGCGGCAGGCGGTTCCGCCCGGCTTGGGTTGCCGGCAGGGTCACGCCGCGGGACGGATCCGCACTACGCCGGCGAAGCTCGATGGCGCAGGAATCGGCAGCCCTTCTTCGCGCAAGCCTTCCAAGTGGAACTCGATCGCCTCCTGGATCAGCCTTTCCACGTCGTCGCGTGAATCGCCCACTGCTATGACGCCAGGCAGGTCGGGGACGTACGCCCCCCACGAGGTCGGACCCTGTTCGTAAATGACCGTGAATGTCATCACTTCCCCCCGAGCTGCTCCAGTCCGGCACTTCGGAGAATCGCCCGCATCGTTCCAACCGGCACGTCCCTACCAGGTTGGCCCGGGACCGTGACTACCATTCCCCTCTCCGGGTGTCGAAACTGACGGTGACTTCCTCTGGTTGCTTTCAACTGCCACCCGTTGGATTCAAGCAACCGGATCAAATCCCTGACCTTCACCTCTCACATCATAGCGCCGGGTGGCTCCTTGACGGCGGCCGTCCCACAGCCACACCGGCGCGTGCCACCGACGATCTGCGCTGGCGTCAGCGCTTCAAGGGATTGTGGCGATTCAAGGCTCAATCTTATATAAACTCACGACGCCCGCACCACCTTCCACGATGTACTGACCTCGGGTGAGATGTCGAAGCGGATGGTCTGGGACTTTCAGTCCGGGAAGGAAATCGTGCGGTGGAAACCGAAAACGCAAAAAGTGTTGGCGCAACCCTAGCCGCAATTCGTCGGCCGTCGCGGGAAAACCCAAGAGCGAATACCTCGAGCTGAATCCCAGTGCTCTGAGCGCCGAGTACGGCGGCGGCATCAAAATCCCAGATCTTGCGCAGGGCTCCTGCATCGGCCATATTGCCTAGCCCAAGCGCTAGGACCGCCGATGCGACCCTTGGGGCGAGCCGAAGGCGTCTTGCCATTGTGCGTCGCCCCTCTTCGTTCCCGGCGGCGGTCTACACCCACACCTTCTCGATCGGTACGCCGCGACGGCAGAGCGCGCAGGAGGCCGCGTCGGTGTAGTAGCGGGCGTCGAGTTTGGTCAGATAGTACAGCGGCAGCGGGCTGAAGTCGGGCGTTTTGGGGGTGGGCTGGTAGACCACCACGGCCATGGCAACCACCTGGGCGCCACTCGACTCCACCAGCTTTTTCAACTCGGTGAGCTTGCTTCCGGTGCGCAGGATATCGTCCACCAGGACCACCTGTTCGCCCGCCGCGCGGTCCAGATACTGGCGAAACCGCAGCGGACCATTGCAGTCGTTCGTTTCGGCCCAGTAGACCTGGTGCGCGCGCAGGGCCTCGCAGACCCCATAGGCCACCGGAAGCCCTCCCGTGGCCGGAGCGACGATCGAGAGTTGCGGAACGATCGCGCGAATTTCCGAGTTGGCGCGCAGCAGCCGGCTCAATCCGACGCTCAGCAGCTTGGCGTGCTGGTAATAGCGCATCGCCAGCGCGACCTGCAGATACTCGTTGGAGTGGAGCCCGTTGGGATATTCGAAGTGGCCGTCGCGCAGCGCGCCCGTCTGGCGCAGCAGCCCGACTACCTCGTCTTGCGTTGGCAGTAAATGCATAAGATCAATATGCCCCTTTCCCGGTCAGTACTCGAGGAATCGTGCGCAGCAGGATCTTCCAATCTAGTGCGAGCGACCAATTGTCAATATACTGCATGTCCATCTTCATCCAGGTATCGAAGTCCAGAGCGTCCCGGCCTTCCAGGGCCCAGAGGCAGGTCAGGCCCGGACGCATCCGCAGGCGGCGGCGTTGCCAGCCCTTGTAATTCTCCACCTCGTCCGGCACCGGCGGCCGCGGCCCCACCAGCGACATATCGCCCCGTAGCACGTTCCACAACTGCGGCCACTCGTCGACGGAGAACTTGCGCAGGTAACGTCCCACCGGCGTCAGCCGCGGGTCGTTCGGAATCTTGAATGCGGTGGACTTCCGGTTCAGGTGCGCCAGTTTCTCCTTGAGCTGCTCGGCGTTTTCGACCATCGAGCGGAACTTGTAGAACGTGAATCGGCGCCCGTTCAGCCCGCACCGGACCTGCGTGAAGATGGCCGGGCCGCGGGAAGTCAGGCGGATCACCAGCGCAATCGCTGCCATCAGCGGCGCCAGGATCGCCAGTGCAACGGCGGCCAAGATCACGTCCGTCACGCGCTTCGCAAACAGCCGGATTTCGTCGTGCGGCGCTGCGGCGAAAGTCAGCAGCGGAAGAGCGCCCAGGCGGTCCAGGTACATTTCGCTGTTCACGTGCTTGAAGAAATCCAGCGCCAGGCGCGTGCGCACGCCCTCCTCGTCGCAGAGCACCAGGACATCTTCGAGGTCCACCAGGTTCGGCCGTTCGAGCGCGAAAAGCACCTCGTCGATCACCCGCTGGCGCAGCAGCGCCCCGATCTCGCTCAAGGGGAACACCGGATACTCGGCCGCCAGCCGGATCGATGGAGGGGCCTCCGCGGCGTCGTCCGCCAGAAAGCCAATCAGGCGGATGCCGTATCTTTGCGATTGCTCCAGCGCTTCGCCCAGACGGTGAGCGCTCGGTCCCACGCCGACCACCAACACGTAGCGCAGGGTCCCGAATTCCCGGCGCAGCACACGTACGAGTCCGCCCGTGCTCAACCGGAAAGCGCACAGAAGTGCCCAGCTATACGCACCGAAAAGGGCCAGGAACGGGCGGCTCAGATCGAGCCTGAGCAGGTACTGCAGCATCACGATCGCGATCAGGCCTCCAAACGACTGCCGGAAGCTGTCGCGCAGAATGGTGCGAGGATGGCTGGAGTCGAGCCGTCCGTAGACGTTCAGCCAGATCCCCATCCCGACCCAGACCAGCGCGGAAAATCCAAGCAACAGCGCCATCTCGGAGCGGCGCAGAAAGAAGAGGCGCTCGAACGGAAGCCAGACGCGGCTCGCGTATGCGGCTCCGAATGCCGCCGAGGTGAGCAGGATATCCGACAGGCCGAACAGGAGCTTGGTCTTTCGCTGAATCCCGCTGAACATCCGAGAAAAAGCATAGCACGCGGGAGTGTACGCACCGCCTCACCGCGAAAGAGGCGGCGGGCAGGAGTGCTGCCACGGTCAGAAGCGCGGGATGTGGACGAAGCGGATCAGCACAACCAGCAGCGCGCCCGCCAGCAGGACGCACGCCAGTATCACGGCGAGCCGGCGGTCGCGAGATTTCGCAGCTCGGCTCGCCGGAATCCCGCTGAATCCGCTCCCGGCCGCCGCGGGCATCTCGAGCACCCGCTGTGCGCACGGCCACAGAACGCCCGCCTTGTACTCGAGTTCCTGCCGCAGCGAGACCGCCAACAGGAGGTCGTCGGGGCCCGAGATATCCCCGATCAGCCGCTTTGGAATCCAGACTTCCAGATCGGTCTTGAGATTGGAGACCAGCACTTCCGGCCCGGTCGTCTTCCTCACCCGCCACTCGTTGTGCTCGACGTTGAGAATGGGAGGATACAGCGCGAAGGCCCGCCGCTTGAGCGCTCCAAACTGCAACGCCATTGACAAATGGTACACCCGCGGGCTCACAGAAGTCCGAGTTGCCCGGCAATAGCCTCGAGATCCGCGGGCTGCACCTGGACCGGCCGGCGCATCTCGTCCGGCGCGACGCGCTCGTCAAAGGCCTGAAACAGGGACATCTTGGCGACGGCGTATCGCTCGGTGGAGGTGAGCTCTCGCGGGCCGGCCTCGAGGGCCGCGTCGGAGAGCAGCACGGTCACGGAGAAGTAGGTCCGGCGGTCCGCCGAAACCTGGAAGACGTACTCGGTCCCTCGGTGCCCTTCGTAGAAGTATTGGTACACGTAGCCGCTGGCCGCGGAATAGGTCTTCAAGCGGCGCACGGCGGGCGCACCCGCGAGCGGCGGCGGTTGTCCCTTTCTTGCGAGTCTGCGGATCCAGGCGAGCATCGCGGCCTCGGCCACGCTAGCCCGATCTTCTCATAGTCTCCGCACCTCGGCGTACAATCTGAGTGAGCGATGCTCCGCGTCTCCTGGCTGGCCTTGACGATTGCCTGCGCCCTATGCGCGCAGGAACCGGCGCCTCCGCCGGCCGCCTCAATGAAGTACACGGGCACCCCGATGCGCGTCCCGCTCGAGTGCTCTCAGGACAATCTGCGCGCGCTTGGCCTGACCTGCCCCGCAGCCCGGCCCTGCCCTGTTTACCTGGAACTCGACTCCATCGACTCGGCCGGCAGCGGACTGTTCGTCTCGGGGAACCTGCATGCGGAGGACGCCACGCTGTCCTCCATCCTGCTCGCGAGCGATGACGCAGGCGTCACCTGGCGCGAGCCGGCCGAGCGCGTCCGCGGCGCGGGGCTGGATCTGATTCAGTTCGCCGACGCCGAGACCGGATGGGCCAGCGGCGAGTCGCTCGGCGCCGTCCCGCGCGACCCGTTTCTGCTGCTGACTCGCGACGGCGGAAAGACCTGGGAGAACCGGCCTGTCTTTAGCGAGAGCCGCACCGGAACGATCGACTTCTTCCATTTCGACTCGAAAACGCACGGTCTCCTCTGGATCGGGCGGCCATTCTCGGGCGAGACGGGCAAGCATAACGAGACCTACGAGTCCGAGGATGGCGGCCAGACATGGGTACTGCGCGAGGCCAGCGACAAGCCGTTCCCGAAGGCCTCGCGTCCGGCCCCCTCCAGCGACTACCGCCTGCACGCCGACCGCGCCACCCGCGCCTACCGCGTCGAGCGCCGCGCGCTTGCAGGCTGGCGTCCCGTGGCCAGCTTTCTGGTGCGCGCCGGCGAGTGCCGGGAGCCGGACCTCGCGCCTCCGCCGGAACCGGAACCGGCTCCCGCCTCTCCGGACGAGGCCAAGCCATGAAGCACGACCCCGTCGAGCTCGAGCTGTTCCGCAATCTGCTGGTTTCGGTCGCCGAAGAAATGGGCGCCGTGCTGCGCCGCACCTCGTATTCGGCCAACATCAAGGAGCGCCGCGATTACTCCTGCGCGGTGTATGACGCCCGGGGCGAGACCGTTGCCATGGGCGACCACATGCCGGTCCACCTGGGCGCCATGCCGCTCTCCGTCCGGCACGTCATGGACGCGTACCGGCTGGCACCCGGCGACGTCGCCATCGTCAACGATCCCTTCGCCGGCGGCACGCACCTGCCCGACATCACCGCGGTTTCGGCGGTCTACCTGGAGGGCGTCGAACAGCCGGCGTTCTACGTGGCCAATCGGGCCCACCATTCCGACGTCGGCGGCATGAGCCCCGGATCGATGCCCCTGGCGCGGGAGATTTATCAGGAAGGGCTGCGCATCCCACCCTCGCTGCTGGTTCGCGGCGGCCGGCTGGACGAGGACCTGCTGCGCCTGATCCTGGCCAACGTGCGCACGCCCGAGGAGCGCCGCGGCGATCTGCTGGCCCAATGCATGGCCATCCGCCGCGGCCAGACACGCCTGGCGGAGATCGCCGGGCGATACGGAATCGAAACCGTTCGCCGCAATATGCGCGCGCTGCAGGATTACAGTGAGCGGATGATGCGCGCCGCGCTCTCGACTTTGCCCGCAGGCAGCTATCGCTTCGAAGACTGCCTCGACGACGACGGCGTTTCGAAGCGTCCGGTGCGGATCGCGGTTTGCGTGACGCTCGACGGCGACTCCGCGCTTGTCGATTTCACCGGCTCCGATCCGCAGGCGCAGGCGCCGGTAAACGCCAATTACGCCGTGGCCGTTTCGGCCGCCATGTACGTCTTCCGCTGCCTGATTGCCGCCGACGTGCCGTACACGTCGGGATTGCTGCGGCCCATACGGGTGGTGGCGCCCGAGGGCAGCGTGGTCAACGCGCGGATGCCCGCGGCCATGGCAGCCGGGAACGTCGAGACCTCGCAGCGCATTGTCGATGTCCTGCTCGGCGCCCTCGCCGGCGCGGCTCCGGACCGCATCCCCGCCGCCAGCTCCGGCACCATGAACAACCTCAGCCTGGGCGGATGGGATGCCGCTCGCAACCGACCCTTCGCCTACTATGAAACGGTCGCCGGAGGAATGGGGGCGTCGGCCGTGGCCCCCGGCCTCGACGCGGTGCATACGCACATGACCAACAGCTGGAACACGCCCGCCGAAGCGCTGGAGCACCAGTACCCGCTGCGCGTGCGCGCCTACCGCATACGCGGCCACTCGGGCGGCGCGGGCCGTCATCGCGGCGGAGACGGCATCGTGCGCGAGATCGAGCTGCTGGCGCCGTCCCAGCTCACGCTGCTCTCGGACCGCCGCAAGCGCGGCCCCTACGGTCTCTCGGGCGGCCGGCCCGGCAAGCCCGGCCGTAATTCGCTACTGCGGCGCGGGCGCGTCATCCGTCTTCCCGGCAAAGTGGCCCTCGATACGCACGCGGGCGACGTGCTGCGCATCGAGACGCCGGGAGGTGGCGGCTACGGCGATCCGTTATCATGAATGATTCTGGAGGTCCTTTGAGTTCACCCGCAGATTCCGCCGCTGTCGAGGCGCGCCGTGTGGCCGGCCGCCGCAAGGGGATTGGTCTGGTGGTCATTTGCACGGCTCTCGGGGCCGCCGGCCAGATCCTCATAAAGATGGGCGCCGACAGGCTGGTACGCCCGACGCTGTGGTCTACGTTTCTGGGCTTTTTCACCATCCCGCCATTATTTGCCGGCTATAGCCTCTACGCGCTGATGACCGTGCTGTTCATCTTCGCGTTGAAGGACGGCGAGCTCTCCATCCTGTATCCGATCATTTCGCTGACCTATGTGTGGGTGGCGGGCCTTTCGTACTGGTTTTTCCACGACACTCTCAACTGGGCGAAACTGGCCGGCATCGTGATCATCGTGACCGGTGTCGCGGTGCTGGGAAAGGACGCCCACAAATGAAGACGCCAGTCGAATCGATGCTGCTGGTTTTGGTCGCTTCGTTTTTTGGCTCTATCGGCGCGGGCTTCCTGAAGGCCGGGGCCGACAAGCTCCACGGCGGGCTGCGCTACCTGTTCCTGAATTTCAAGCTGGCGCTGGGCGTGGCCTTCTTTATGGGATCGTCGGTGCTTTACGTGCTCGGAATCAAACACGGCCAGCTCAGCGTGCTTTATCCGCTGGTCTCGCTGAGCTACATCTGGGCTCTGGTTTGGGCGCGTATCTTCTTCAAGGAGAAGTTCACGTCGCGCAAACTCGCAGGACTGTGCCTGATCCTGCTGGGAATTCTGTTTGTGGGGCTGGGGAATCGGTGATATGACTCGCTACAACTGGGCTGCGGTCGAAAGAGAGCGGCTGAATCCCCTGTTTTGGCGCCGGGTGATTCATGGCGCCCAGATCACAATCGCACGCATCGAGCTCGGCAAGGGATGCATCGTGCCCGAGCACGCGCACGTCAACGAGCAGATCTCTATGGTCGAACAGGGCCGGCTCCTTTTCCGCATCGGCGGCAGCGAGCTGACCCTCGAGGCTGGCGACGTGCTGCATATTCCCGCTCACGAGCCGCACTCGGTCGAAGCGCTCGAGGACTGCAAGGTCATGGACGTCTTCTCGCCGCCTCGTGAAGACTGGCGGCGCGGCGACGACGCGTATTTGCGGAAGTGAAGAAGCTGGGCCACCAACTGCTTTCAATTCGTGTTCATTCGTGTTCATTCGTGGCCAGCATGTCTTGTTGTTGCCTTCTCAATCCAGCCGCTTGTGGAAGCGGAGGGCGCTCGCGGTCAGCACGAAGCCCCCGTAGAGGAACAGCGCCGCGAACTGCGGCCAGAGCACCGAGAAGCCCGTGCCTTTCAGAAAGATTCCTCGCACGATGGTCATGAAATAGCGCACCGGGTCGAGATAGCTCAACAGCTGCACAGGCAGGGGCATGTTGCGGATCGGAAACGCGAAGCCGCTCAGCATGAAGGCCGGGGTGAAAAAGAAGAACGAGCCCATCACCGCCTGCTGCTGGGTCTGCGAGATGGTGGAGACGAACAGTCCCACTCCGAGCGTGGTCATCAGGTACACCACCGCCGCGCAGAAGAGCAACGGCACGCTGCCGCGCAGCGGAATGTGGAAGACAACCAGCGCGGCGGTGGTGACGAATGCGACCTGCACCAGACCCGCCAAAGCGAACGGCAGGGTCTTTCCGATCATCAGCTCGATGGGCCGAATAGGCGTGACCATCAACTGTTCCAGCGTTCCGATCTCCTTCTCGCGCACGATGGCCATGGCCGTCAGCATCATGCTCACCAGCGTGACGATGTTGACCACAACGCCGGGGACGAAGTAGTTGCGGCTGAGCAGGTCGGGGTTGAACCACACGCGGCTGCGGACGTCCAGGCTCGGCAGGCCCAGACCCACCGGCCCGCCCGTCGCTTCCGTCCGCCCGACAAGCTTCGCCTGCTGCTGCGCGGTCAGAGCGCTCGCGCCGTAACCGCTGATCACCTGGTTGGCGTAGGCGGATGCGATGGAGGCGGTGTTCGAGTTGCTGCCGTCCACCAGCACCTCAACGCTGGTGGTCACGCCGCGTTCGATGTCGCGCCCGAAGCCGGGAAACACGCTGATTACGGCATGGACGCGGCTCTCGTCGAGCAGACGCTGCACGTCCTTATCGCTAGAGGGCACCGCGACGAGGTCGAAGCGGGGCGAGCCCTGGAAGGCCGCCAGCAGGTCGCGCGACTGCGAAGTCTGGTCGCGATCGAACCAGGCGATGCGCACGTGGTCCACGTCCAGGTTAACCGCGTAGCCGAAGACGAGCAGTTGCACCAGCGGCGGCACGAATAGCAGGATGCGCATGCGCGGCTCGCGCAGCGTCTGGCGGAACTCCTTGAATACGATCTCGCGAATTCGCTTCCACATATCAGGCCACCTTCTGGCGCAGTTTCCGTGTCGCCAGCAGAAACACGATCGTGGCGAAGACCGTCAGAAACACGAGTTCGCCCCACAGCAACTCGATACCGATGCCTTTCAGGAACACGCCCTTCAGGATCGTGACGAAATAGCGCGCCGGCACCACGTAAGTGATCACCTGGATCACGCGCGGCATGTTCTCGATCGAGTACACGAAGCCCGAAAGCAGGAACGCCGGAAGAAACGAGCTCAGCATCCCCATCTGGTAGGCCAGCACCTGGGAGCGCGCCGTCGCGGAAATCAGAATGCCCAGGCTCAGCGATCCCAGCAGAAACAGGCAGCTCGAACCTATCAGCAGCAGCGGATTGCCGCGCAGAGGCACGCCGAAGACCACCAGGCCGGCCACGATTGAAATCAGCGTGTCCACGAACCCGACGGCGAAGAACGCCGCCATTTTCCCCAGCACGATTTCGGCCGGCCGCAGCGGCGTCGAGAGCAGTTGCTCCATGGTCCCCATCTCCCACTCGCGCGCGATGGTGAGCGAGGTGATCAGCGCCGTGATGATCGCCAGAATCACCGAAATCAGCCCCGGCACGATGTAGTTTCGCGATTTCAACTCGCTGTTGAAGAGCACTCGCAGGCGCCCGTCGATCGGCGATTTCAGCTCTGCGCCGCCGCGGCGGTTCATCGCCGCAGCCCGCAGCTTGAACGAGTAGGCCTGGGTCATCGCGTCGGCGTAGCCCTGGGCGATGGAGGCGGTGTTCGAGTCGCTGCCGTCGTAAATGAGCTGCACGGGGGCTTTTCGGCCAGCCACCAGGTCGCGCGCAAAGTCGCGCTGGATCACCACCGCCAGCAGGCACTGGTCCCGGTCGATGGCATGCTCGATGGCGGCGTAATTGTCCACGTAGCCGGTGATGTGAAAGAAGCGCGAGCCGGAGAACTGGGCGATCAGGTCGCGGCTCTCCGGCGTGTGATCGGAATCGTAGATCAGCGTGGGGATGCGGTCCACGTCCAGGGTAAGCCCGTAGCCGAACAGCATCAGCATGACGAACGGAACGGCCAGCGCCATGGCCAGGCTGCGCGAATCCCGCACGATATGCAGCAGCTCTTTCCGAAACATGGCGCGGGTGCGGCGGAAGCTCATGCGGCCCTCCGTTCTTCCTGCTCGATCATGGCCACGAAGACGTCTTCCATCGAGGGCTCGATGGATTCCAGAAGGCGCACTTCGATGGACAGCGACGCCAGCCGTTCGCGGATCTTCGGACCGGCGGCCGCCGCGTCATCGACGGTCACGTGCAGCCCGCCGCCGAAAACCGCCGCGTCGCGCACGCCGTCGAAGCCGTCGAGCGCTTTCATGGTGCCCAGCACGTCGGATGTTTCCAGGGCCAGCAGGTGGTGCCCGGTGAGGGAGCTCTTCAATTCCGCAGGCGAGCCGAGGGCGACGATCTTGCCCGCATACATCAGGGCCATGCGATGGCAATACTCGGCCTCGTCCATGTAGTGCGTCGAGACGAAGATGGTATGGCCCGCTTCGGAGAGCTGGTAGATCAGCTCCCAGAAATCGCGGCGCGCGATGGGATCGACGCCGGAGGTCGGCTCGTCGAGGAACAGAATGGGCGGCTCGTGCAGGATGGCGCATCCGAGCGCGAGGCGCTGCTTCCATCCGCCCGCGAGCAGGCGCGTCATGGTGTGGCGGCGCTCTTCGAGGCCGGCCATCCGGAGCACATAGTCGCGGCGCTCGGCGCGGCGATCTTCCGGAACGCCGTAGATGCCGCTGAAGAAATCGATGTTCTCGCCGACTTCGAGATCGTCGTACAGCGAGAATTTCTGCGACATGTAACCGATGGAGCGCTTGATGGATTCCGACTCCGTGGCCACGTCGAAGCCGCCCACGCGCGCCGTGCCCTCCGTCGGAGTGAGCAGCCCGCACAGGATGCGGATGGTGGTCGATTTGCCGGCGCCGTTGGGGCCCAGGAACCCGAAGATCTCGCCGCGGCGCACCGCGAGCGAGACACGATCGACGGCCACGAAGCTGCCGAAGCGCTTGACCAGGTCGTGGGCTTCGACCGAAAATCCGTTCGTGCCGGGTCCGCTCATGAGCGCGCCTCCCTGCCCGCCTCTTCCTTGCGGATGAGGGCGATGAATACGTCTTCGAGCGACGGCTCGATGCGGCGCACCTCGGCCTCACCCAGGCCGGCAACGGCGTCGAGCGTCGCCCCCGGAGCGAGGAATACGTGCAGCGTCTCGCCCGCCGGCTCCGCGCTGACCACGCCCGCGGTGTGCGCCAGGACGTCGCGGGCGGCGCGACGGTCGCGCACGCGCACTTCCCAGCAGGTCTCCGGCAGCGAGGTCCTTAGGGCCGCGGGCGCGTCGCAGCGGATCAGGCGGCCGCGATCGATCAGGCCTACGCGGTTGGCGCGCTCCGCTTCGTCGAGATACGCCGTGGTGACGAAGACCGTCATTCCGTCCTTGACCAGCTGGTAGAGAATGGCCCAGAAGTCGCGCCGCGAGACCGGGTCCACGCCGTTGGTCGGCTCGTCGAGGAAGAGCACTTCGGGATGGTGCAGCAGCGTGCACATGAGTGCCAGCTTCTGTTTCATCCCGCCCGAAAGCTTCCCGGCCTGGCGCGCTCCGAACGGTTCCATGCGGGTCATGCGGAGCAGGCGCGCGGTCAGCGCTTCCCGCTCGGCGCCGACCACTCCGAACAAGTCGCCGTAGAATGCCATGTTTTCGGCGACCGTCAGGTCCGCGTACAGGCCGAAGCGCTGGGCCATGTAGCCGATGCGGTCCTTCACCGCGTCGGGCTCGCGCGCCACGTTGTGGTCAGCCACCCAGGCCTCGCCTTCGGTCGCATCGAGCAGGCCGCACATGAGGCGCAGCGTGGTGGTCTTCCCCGCCCCGTCCGGGCCGACCAGGCAGAAGATCTCGCCGCGTGCGACCTCTAGGTTGAGGTGGTCGAGCGCAGTGATGGCGCCGAAGCTGCGGGTCAGGTTGGCTGCTCGAATCATGAAAGACTCCCGAAGAA
This sequence comes from Bryobacterales bacterium, assembly GCA_963841635.1. GTDB lineage: Bacteria > Acidobacteriota > Terriglobia > Bryobacterales > Bryobacteraceae > DASWZN01. Next base: position 1,317,381 of record CAWJDO010000002.1, on the reverse strand, counting down.
ATTTGGCCACGAATGGACACGAATGAACACGGATAAGAAACTCACTTTGGATTCGTGTTCATTCGTGTTCATTCGTGGCCAGCCTTCTTGCTTTCCGCTCCCTCGCGGTCGCGGCTCGGTGGCTACTCCCCGCCCAACAGAATTTCCGCGTCGGCGGGCATGTTGGAGTTCAGCTCTCCTTTGGGATTGTCCACCGTGATCTTGACCCGGTAGACCAGCTTGGCGCGCTCTTCGGCGGTCTGAATCTGCTTGGGAGTGAACTCGGCTTCCGACGAAATGAACGAGACGCGACCGGGGTAGATCTTGCCGGGATAGGAATCGGTGGTAACGTTGACCTTGTCGCCGAGCTTCACGCGGCCTTTGTCGCTCTCGCTTATGTAGGCGCGCACCCAGGGATGATCGACGTCGCCGACGGTGAGCACGGCGGTGCCCGCCGCGACCACCTCGCCCACCTCGGCCGATTTGACCAGCACCACGCCTCCAATGGGCGAGGTGGCCTCGGTGTCATCAAGCTGGGTCTGGACGACGGACAGGTCGGCCTTGCGCTGGACCACGTCGGCTGCGCGCTGGACTAGTTGCTGACGCTGACGCTTCAGCTCGATCCGCTGCGCTTCGGCCAGGCGCAACACGGCCTGGGCCTGCGCCAGTTGGGCGCGGCTGGCGTCGATGTCCTCCTTGCGTGGACCTTCGAGCACCAGCGCGAGTTGCTCCCTGGCCGTCTTCATTTGGGCATCGGCGGTCTCGTAGCGGGTGCGGTACTGATCGAAATCGGCCGCCGAGATGTCTTCGTTCTTGATCAGGGTCTGTGCGCGCTTCCAGTCGGCCGTGGCGCGGTCGTATTCGGTCTGGGCGCGATCGACCGACGACTGCGCCTGCTGCTTCTCCTGCACGCGCGAGCCGGCCACCAGCGCCGCCAGGCGCGCCTCGGCCGCTCTCACCTCCGCTGCCCGCTGCTGGATCTGCCCCTCCAGCGACTCCGCCTGGAAATCGATGGCGGTGGTCTGCTGCGCCAGTTGAGATTCCGCCGAGGCGACGCCGCCGCGCGCCCGTTCGCTCTGGCCCACCAATTGGTCTTTGTCGAGACGCGCCAGCAGCATGCCTGCCGTCACGCGGTCCCCTTCGTCCACGCGGCGCTCGATCAGCTTGCCCGGGATTTTGAAAGAGATGTTGACCTCGGTGAGCTCGATGTTGCCCGACACGCGGATGGAGCGGCCATCTCCGCGGTGGAACCAGGAGCGGCTGCCAATCACCACCACGGCGGCAACGACGACGAGTGCGATAACGAGGATGAGCTTCTTGTTCATGGCCTGACTCCTTATTGAATGAACTGCCGGATGGCGCCCATGGCCTGGGCCAGGTTGATGCGTGCGATGTTGTAGGCGAGCAGCGCGGAAATGCGGTTGTCGCGCGCCCGCGCCAGACGGGCCTGGGCGTCAACCGGCTCCAGGCTGTTGGCCACGCCCGCCGCGTAGCGCCGCTGCGCCTGGGCCACCTCGCGTTCGGATTGGTCCAGTCCTTCGGTGGCGACCTTCAGCTCGTCTTCAGCCGAGTGCAGGCTGTCGAAGGCGAGACGGATCTCGAGCTCGAGCTGCTGGCGGAGGTCGCGGGTCTGGATCTGCGCCTGGCGAAGCTGGGAGGAACTCTCGGCGCGTCGCGCGTCGCGGCGGCCGCCATCGAAGATGGGGACGCGGAGCTGTACGCCAACCGTGCGCGTCGGCAAGGCGGCGTTCATGCCGGTGCCGATGGCGCCGTAGTCGCCGAAGCCCGTCAGCGTTGGCAGGCGCTCGAACTTCACGCCGCTGTAACTGAGGCGCGCGTTTTCCTCTCGGGTCTTCTGGGCCTTCCAGTCCGGGCGCGAGGCCAGGGCTTTTTCTACGGCATCCGCCACCGCCGGTTCCGCGACGGGCTGGTAGCCGAGTTTGTCCGCCAGCTCGAACTCCGTATCCAGCTTCAGCCCCACCGCGCGTAGCAACTGCAGCCGTGCCGCGCGCAGATCGTTTTGGGCAACCAGCAGCAGCTGTCGCTCGTTGGCCAGTTCGACCTGGGAGCGTGTGACCTCGATGGGAATGCCGGTTCCGGCCTGTTTGCGGTCTTCCGCCAGCTTGGCGGTGGCGGCGGCCAGTTCGACATTGGCCTGGGCGGCCTCGACGTGGGCCTGCTCCGCCAGCGCCATCATGTAGAGTGACGCCACCTGCGCGCTGACCTGGTCGCGCGCGCTATCGCTGTCGGCCTGCGCGGCGCGTATCCCCGTGCGGGCCGCCTGGAATTTCCGGATCGAGCTGAAGTCGAAGACCGTCTGGGTGGCCTGCACACGCGCGTCAAACGTGGTGAAGGGACCGACGAACGTGGGAAACGTAAAGCCGGGGATCGGGATGTGGACGCTGACGCCCAGGGCGGCGAGGTTCTGCGTCTGGTTCCGGTCGGAGACGTAGGACTCCAGGTCCGGCAGCAGCGCCGCGCGCGATTCCGCGGACCGCATCTGAGCCTGGCGGATGCTTTCGCCCGCCAGTTGCACCTTGGCGTTGCCGTCCGGCGAAAGGGCCAGGTCCACGGCCTGTTTCATGCTCAGCCTCAGCGGGGTCTGGGCCGCGGCCGTGGCGGCCAGCGTTGCGAGAATCAAGAGGGCGGGTTTCCGCATACAGCTGTTACCAGCACGGGCAGTGCCAGGTTTCACGCCGGTTCTCCTTTCGTTCTGGAAATCACCGGCGCGCGGCAGCCGGCGGCGACAAACGTGATAAGGCGGTCGAGCATGCCATCCACATCGCTGGTGTCGCACAGGCCGCCCGAGACGACCTTGATGTGGCGCTGGCCGGCGATCGCGTGGCTCATGGCGCCGATGGCGAACACAATCCTCCACAGCAGCTCGACCTCGGGAAGATCGGGCAGCGAACGGCGGGCCGCGGACATGAACCGGACGGCGGTGGGCGCAAATTGCCCCGAGAACAGGTGCTCGAATATGTCGCCCGGCTCTGTGTGCGCGCGCCCGATCAGGTTCGCGAAAGACGCGCCCTCGGGCGTACCGGCCATTCGAAGCATCGGCCCGAGCATGGCCCGCAGCAGGACCTCTACTGGCACGGCGCCGCCGGCCGCCCCTTCTTCGGCCTGGTCGAGCATCGCAAGCCGCTGTTCGTTGAGTGGCCCGATGCGCCGCTCGAACACCGAGGCGATCAAGTGGTCCTTCGACTGGAAATGGTAGTTGACCGCAGCCAGGTTGACGCCGGCGTCGGCGGTGATGTCGCGGAGGGAGGTTTGGGCGAAGCCCTTCTCGGCAAAAAGGCGCTCAGCGGTGTCGAGGATGCGGTCTTTTGTGCTGGTGGCCCTGACTGTCTCAATCATACGTATGTTTGAAACCTTCGTACGATTCAATTATACGTATGATTCTGGTCCAGTCAAGCCCCATCTTTGCCTCATGCTATACTGTTCCCGCCGGTGAGACAGTTCGCCCTGCGCGTCATTCCGCTTCTGTTCCTGGCCTCCGCCGCTCTCGGCCAGATGAGTAGCTACCGGGCCCAAATCGTTGTAGATCAGGGAGTTCCTCCTCCCACCGCACCCCAGATTCTCGCCGACCCGCCCATCCAATGCGCCATCCAGGAGGTCTTCGGCGACGGCATGGTCCAATACGTCATGCCGACGTATCTCCGCTCCGACTCTTGCCCTGTCACGATACGGCTGTCCGGCTACCGCAAAAACGAGGCCATTCTGCGCAACGGAGCCGTCATTGTGATGAAGCGGCCGGGCAGTTACGCCAATCCGACCGTCTCCCTCACCACGCTCGCCGCTCCAGACGACGCGAGAAAAGCTTTCGGGAAGGGCGTCGCCGCCATGGTCGGGAAGAAGTGGGCGGCTGCCCAGAAGGAGTTCGAGCGCGCCGTCGCCGCCTACCCGGAGTACGCGCCGGCATGGGGCGCCTTAGGCGAAGTGCTGGTCGAGGAGTCGCAGCCTCAACCGGCGCGGCAGGCCTTTGAACGGGCCGTTGGATCCGACCCCAAATTCGCCCCGGCGTGGGCGCAACTGGCGCGCCTGGCGGCCGACGAAGGCCGGATGCAGGATGCCCTGGCCGCGGCGGAACGTGCGCTCCAGTTGGACGCCACGGGTTTTCCCGGCGTCTACGTCTCCCAAGCCACGGCCGACCTTGCGCTCAAGCGCGTGGACGCCGCCGAGAAGAGCGCCCGGCGCGCCGTCGAGCTCGACACCTTCCATGAGATCCCGCTGACGGAGCGGGTGCTGGGTTCGGTGCTGGCGGCCAAGGGCGACCGCGAGGGCGCAGTCCAGCACTGGCGAAAGTATCTGGAGATGTCGCCGCATGCGGCGGACGCGGCGGACGTGCGAAAACAAATCAACGACACTGGCCACGAATGAACACGAATGCACACGAATAGAACAAGGTGCAAAATCGGCAGCGTTTTATTCGTGTTCATTCGTGTTCATTCGTGGCCAGTGTCTTTAGTGAATCGCAGCGGCGATGATGACGCACATGCCTATCGACATGGCCCCGATCAGGATCGCCAGCGCCGTGTTGTGCTCGTGGACGATCTCGTTCCAGAGGTGGTAGGGCGTCAGCCGGTCGATGAGCGCGAAGGCAGCCACGAAGATCAGAATGCCGAGCGCGGCGTAGACCACCGCGTTGAGAATGTAGCCGGGGTGGAAATCGTTCATAGAATTGGCTCCGTCACTTGCCCCCGAAATACCGCGGGTAGAAAGCGTAGTGCGAGCGGTACGCGCCGGGGTTGTCGCGTATCGACTTGGGAACGTCCTTCATCTCGTTGACGCTGGTGAGGCTCCAGCCGCGAAACTCGGCCATGGTCACCAGGCCGAGCAGCGCCAGGCCGTACACCAGGTAGAAGGGATGTCGCATCAGTCGTCACCTCCACCGCTCGATGCCGCGGGCGGGTAGTCGCTCTCGCGCCAGCGCGTCTGCTCGAAACCCATCGAACGGAATGCCAGGAACACCGGCGGCACCAGCAGTAGCAGCGCCGCGATCAGGTAGTAACTCATCACCGGCACGTCGCGGCGCACCTGGATGTCGTATCCAACGGTGGCGGCGTTGGCGTCCATCTCCGGCTCCACGCGCAGATAGTAGCGGCCCGAGGGAACCGCCGGCACCACAGCGGTATCCTTCTGGCCGCCCTCGGTCCAGGCTCCGTCGCTGTCGCTCCCAAAGTAGTAACTCACCTCGCGCCCGAAGTCGAACGCCTGGCCGGTATCGGCGTTGATCAGCGCATAGTTGAAGTAGATCCAGTTGTTGCTCAGGTCGGTGCGAGTCGAAACCTCGACGTTCGAGGTGCGGCCTTTCAGCTCGAAATAGTCCGTGACGAAGGAGGCCTCCCCTCCCGCCCGCGGCGTGAAGTGATAGCTCCCGCTGAAGACGTCTTCGTTCCTCGCGAAGGTGGTGAAGAACAGCGCCAGCCCCACCAGCGCCGCCAGGAAGAGCGCGCATACCAGCCAGACTTCCTTGAGGTTGCCACCGTAGGGCGAGGGCTGGTCTTCGTAGACTCCCACGGGCGCGGGCGGGCTGCCCGGGAGTTGGAAGGCCTGCCACACCTGCTTGCCGCTGACGTACTCGCCGAGCGACCAGGTGGTCTCCGAACCGATCGTTTCCGAGGAGAGCATTCGAGGCGGCGAGACGAAATCGACGCAGATCGTCGTCTCGTCGCCGACGCTTACCTGCCAGGGGAATTCGCCCAGAACATACGTGGTGCGGGCGTGCGACGTCTGGAAGTGCCGGAACGTCTCGCCGTTTACCTTGGCGACGGGCCGCGCGCCGCTGGTGTTCACTTCAGGCAGCGCCCGCAAGACGGTGACGTCGTTCCAGTGACCCTGATACTGGGTGAGGTAACGGTAGCCCTTATACGGGTTGAAGAGCAGGTATTCGTCCCAGCTGTAATCCACTTCCTCGACTGTGATGGTGCGCACCTGGAAGCCGATCGCTTCGTAGGGCTCGCCGCGCACCTTGCCGCGCGTTCCGAGCGGAATGAGCGGCTGTATGCTCTGGGCCGCCTGGAACCGCTGCAGCACCGCGAAACTGGGGTCCTTCGCGTCGAGGATGGAGTGACAGTTCCCGCAGACCACGCTGAGCGTGGTGGCGAAGCCGCGGATTACGACCGGCGCGCCGCAGCCGGGACAGCTGAACGATCTGACCTGAGGAGGAGGTGCGGTGCCCATAGGTTTACCAGCCCTCGAATCGGCGCAGGTTCTTGAGGCTCAGGCTGTCGAAATCGACGGCCTCGCCCAGGAACAGCAGCGGCTCGGGATCGCTGTAGTCGAGAGTAGCGAAGCGCGCGTCGTGGGATTCCAAATCCACGAAGAGAACTTCGTCCTTATCCCAATACTCGAAGGGCAGTTCGCCCTCCACGCCTCGGTAGCGGGCGCGCGTGAGGCAGGTCGCTTCGTATTCCACGCCGTTGAAGCCATAGTGCTGGCCGCGCGCGACGCTGGCCGCCGCCGGCAGACCTTTGACGGCCGCCGCGAAGGAAACCGCATACTCGGCCTGGGCGTCGGAGAGCCAACCGCTCGCGCCGTCGCTGAAAACGGCGTGCCACTCGTTCCAACCGCCCTGCTCGTATTCGTAAAGGATGCGGCCCACCACCTGGAAAGGGCGGTTGCGGTAAACGCCCTCGGTCGCGATCTGGATGGGCGAGTTGTCCGGGGGCAGGTCGGCCACCTTACCGACGAGTTCCAGGTTCACGTCCCGGCGCACCAGGATCGAGTGGCAGAACTCGCACACGGTCTGGACCGCGCTAGACCAGCGGAACCGGATCGGCGCGCCGCAATTCGGGCAGTTCGCAGTTGGGCTCATCGGTTTCATACGGCCGCTCGAGGCGCCGCACGCGTACCGCGCGCGCGCCGAATTCCCGCCGCAGATTCGCTTCGAAATCCCACTCCGAGCGAGGCCGGCAGCAGAACAGGTTCAGGCACAGCGATCCATTTTCGGGAAAAGTGTGGCAGGCCAGGTGCGATTCGGCCAGCAGGCACAGGCCCGTGATGCCGCCCCCGCCGCCGAACTGGTGCCAGGTGGTATCGCCCACGGGCAGGAGCTTGAGGTCACCCACGAGGAGGTCGAACAAGGCGCGCAGCCGGGCCAGACTGGCGAGCGCCTCGCGATCGCAGCCATACGCCTCGACCACCCACTCGACTCCGCCCATTTTGTAGCCTCTCGTTTTACCCTTGCGCCGTCCCACACTCCGGACAGAACTTCGCCACCCGCGCGATCGGTTTGCCGCAGCTCATACAGAACTTCGTGTCGGCGGCCGGAGCCCCACCGCCCGTGGGCGCCGTCCCGCCCGCGGGAGCCGGCCCCGCTTGCGGCGGTTTCATGGCGTTCATCATCTGCTGGGCCATGGTCAGACCGGCGCCGAGTCCGACGCCGACGCCCGCGGCGCCACCGCCCTCATTCGCCGCTGCGATGGGCATCGATTGCGCCACTTCGAACTGCGTGTACCGGTTCATGTCGCCGATCATGCCCATGCTGATGCGCTGGTCCAGGATCTTCTGGAGTTCGTCGGGCAGTGAGAGGCTCTCCACCACGAACGAATCGAGCGCCAGGCCGAAGTCGGCGAATGCCGGCGTCATCTGCTCTGCGATCTTTTGGCCCAGCGCCACCTGGTTGGCGGCCATATCGAGGAACGGGATCTTGCTCGACGCGAAGGTGTCGGCGATACGGCCCACGACGGTGTTGCGCAGCTGGCCTTCGAGCTCGTCCACGCGGTAGATCTCGCGCGTGCCGCTTGCCTTGTTGTAGAAGATCCGCCCGTTGGCGATGTGGTAGGCATAGATGCCATAGGCGCGCAGCCGCACGGCGCCGAACTCGGCGTCGCGGATGGTGATCGGCGTGGCGGTGCCCCAGTGCTGATCCACCTGCACGCGCGTCGAAAGGAAGTAGACGTCGGACTTGAACGGCGACAGGAACTCCTTGTCCCAGTTCAGCAGGTTGGTGAGCAGCGGAAGAGTGCGGGTCGTCAGCGTGTAGAGGCCGGGGGTGAAGACATCGGCGACGCGGCCCTCGTTGACGAAGACCGCCAACTGCGACTCGCGCACGGTCAACTGGCCGCCGTTCTGGATCTCCATGTCACGCATGGGGAAGCGCCAGGCGAGCACGCCGTCCTCGGATTCGGTCCATTGGATGACATCGATGAATTGCTTTTGAAGGAAATCGCGAAGAGACATAGGCCACCTCCAGTTCTTGGCCATTGTACTGCAGGGGACGGCGGGTGCGCTCGGGGGCGGCGGCAGCACTCTGTCATTGAGGGCCGGGCCCGATGGTCAACCTCGGAGCCGATGGCCCTCTCCATGTTAGGATGTGGGCATCATGAACTCCCTAGCCACCGCTGTTCTCCTCGCCAGCGCCGCGCTTCCCTTCGCCCAGGCGCAAACGCAACAACCACCAACTCCGGCCAAGAGCTTCAGCCAGGCGTTCGGCTACGTCAATCACAAGATCCTGGAGATGGCCGAGGATTTCCCGGAGGCGAAGTACGGGTTCCGCCTCACGAAGGAGACCCGCTCGTTCCAGGAAATGCTCATCCATGTCGCCTCGGGGAACGTCTACGGGGCCAAGGCGGGGCGCGGCGAGAAGGTCAACTGGGACGAGCTCGATGCCAAGAAGTACGCGACCAAAGCGGAAACCGTCGCGGCTCTTCGGAAGTCCATCGAGGACGCGACCGCCACGCTGAACGCCGTCCCGCAGGAGCGCTTCGCACAGACGGTGCAGCCGTGGCTCAGCGTGATCGAGCACGCCGCCGAGCACTACGGCCAGCTGGTGGCCTACTACCGTGCCAACGGACTGGTGCCGCCGGACTCGCGGCCGAAGGCCAAGTAGCGAATCACCGCCGCGATCTCGAGGATGGTCTCCTCATCGGCCAGCAGCACGCGGTGCGGGAACCAGAAGGCGTCGCCAATACAGGCCTCCGACACAGGGCAGGGCTCCACGCGGCAGCCGCCGGCCTGGTACATCGGGTTGCCGTAGAGCGGGTGCGGATAGAACGGAGTGGACGGAATCCCCGCCGCCGTCAATGCGACATGGAACTGGTCGCGCGTCATCCCGAACTTCGCCGCGTCGATTCGTCCCAGCAACAGATACCCGGAGTTCGCAGTCGCCTGCGCCGGCTGATCCTGGAACCGCAGGCCGGCAACCTCCGCCAGTTCGGACCGCAGCAGGCTCACATTGCGCGCACGGGTGGCGATCTGTGCGGGCAGCCGCTCCAGTTGCGCGGTCAGCACCGCCGCCTCGAACGCCGTCATGCGAAGATTCGACCCCAGCGTGTAATGGAAGAACCAGCCCTCGCCCTCGCGGCGGCCCTGGTTGACGAACGCCCGCGCGCCGGTGGCAAACGCCGCGTCGTTCGTGGTCAGCATGCCGCCTTCGCCCGATGTCATGACTTTCGAGTTCTGAAAGCTGAACGATCCCGCCAGGCCAAAGCTCCCCGCGCGCTTCCCGTTCCATTCCGAGCCATGCGCGTGCGCTGCGTCCTCGATGAGGATCAGGCCGCGCTCGGCAGCCAGGCGCGTGAAGCAATCCATGTCCGCCATCAGGCCGCCGAAATGGACCACCAGGATGGCCTTGGTCCGCGGAGTGATGGCCGCCGCCGCTCGCGCCGGGTCCATGTTGAAGGTGAACGGCTCGATATCGACAAACACCGGCACCGCGCCCACGCGCGAGACTGCTGTGGCGGTCGAGATGAACGAGATGGCGGGTACGATCACCTCGTCGCCCGGCCCGATGCCGCACACCGCTAGCGCGGTCTCGAGCGTCACCGTCCCGTTGAAGGCGCTGATCCCCTGTGCGCATTGCTGAAACGCGGCGAAGGATTGCTCGAATCGCGTGACGAGTTCGTTGAAGCCGCCCCATCGGCCGCTCTCGAGCACCTCGCGCAGCAGATCGAGCTCGCGGTCGTCGTGGACTGGCCAGGTCGGAATGCGCATAGATCACCAGTGTACACAGGCGGCGGCCCGGGGCGAACGCCCCGCAAACCGTACCCGCATTGGGTCATGGACATTCGGATCGGTAAGTCGTACCTTGAAGGTACACGGCCGACTTGGAGGGGGCCGCGCAACGATGACGAGCAGCATGATCGGGACCACGGTTTCGCACTATCGCATCCTGGAGAGGCTCGGCAGCGGGGGAATGGGGATCGTCTACAAGGCCGAGGATATGAAGCTCGGCCGGATGGTTGCCCTGAAGTTCCTGCCCGACGACGTGGCTACGGACGATCAGGCTTCCAGGCGTTTCCGGCGCGAGGCCCGAGCCGCTTCCGCGCTGAACCACCCGCATATCTGCACCATTCACGAGGTGGGTGAATCAGGCGGCCAGCCCTTCATCGCCATGGAGTACCTGGAGGGCCAGACACTGCGGCAGCGGATCGCCGCCGGGCCCATGGCGATTGACGAGATCCTGAACCTGGCGCTCCAGGTGGCGGACGCGTTGGACGTGGCGCACCGGAAAGGCATCGTCCACAGGGACATCAAGCCGGCGAACATCTTCGTCACGCCACGCGGACAGGCGAAGATCCTGGACTTCGGACTGGCGAAATCGATTGAACCTGCGCCTGGGAAGCCGGACGAAGCGCTCACGGTGGCGGTCGAAGCGGATCAATTGACCAGTCCCGGCACGGCGATGGGGACCGTGGCGTACATGTCTCCCGAGCAGGCACGCGGGGAGGCGCTCGACGGGCGTAGCGACATCTTCAGCTTTGGCGCGGTCCTCTATGAGATGGCGACCGGCCGGATGGCCTTCCGCGGCAGCACACCGGCGGTGGCTTTTGGCGCGATCCTGCACGAGGTCCCCGCGCCGGTAACGAGTCTGAACCCCGCCCTTCCGCTCAAGCTGGAGGAGATCGTCGACAAGGCCCTGGAAAAGGACCGGGAACTGCGCGCACAGACCGCGGCCGAGCTGCGAAGCGATCTGAAGCGCTTGAAGCGCGATCTCGATTCGGGCCGCACGGTCGGAGCGTCGGTGGCGGTTCAGAACGCCACGGCTGCCGCCTCGGTGAGCCGGGCAGCGCAGGTGCAGGTGCCGGCGCCGGCGCACACCCATAGGAGGCGATGGATCGCCCTCGGCGCCTGCGGGCTGGCGGGCCTGGCTGCGCTGTCGTTTGTTCTGCGGCCCGAGTTGCCCCCGCCCACTGTGGTGAGCTCGCAGCAGGTCACCGCGGACGGCCAGGTGAAGTCCGGGGCGGTGACGGATGGGGTGAGGCTGTATTTCTCGAAGGCCGGCCAGATCTACCAGGTTTCGAAAGCCGGTGGTGAGACCGTTCCCATACGGCACTCCACCACGGACCTGTTCCCGGTCGACATATCGCGGGACCGGTCCCAACTCCTCGCGTTGACACGCAGCTTCGTCCCGGAAGGGGGTCCCGCCTGGACCCTGCCGGTTCTGGGAGGCGCGGCTCGGCGATTGGGTGCCGTGGTAGCCACGGGCGCGGCATGGTCTCCCGACCAAGACAAACTGGCGTATACGTCGGGCAAGGAACTCTATGTCGCCCGAGGCGACGGGACGGCGCCTCGCAAGCTGGTGAGCCTGGCCGGCGTGGTTTCCTGGCCGCGCTGGTCCGCCGATGGAACGCGCCTGCGCTTCACCTTGAACGGCAAGGATGGCTCGGCCATTTGGGAGATCGCGCCGGACGGAAGCCGCCTGCATCCCGTGCTGGCCGGATGGAATACGCCCCCGGCGGAATGCTGCGGAAGCTGGACCCCGGGTGGAAAGTACTTCGTGTTCCAGTCGTCGCGCGGCGGAGTCGCGAATGTCTGGGCGATGCGCGAGAGCGGGAGCCTGTTCCGGCGCGTGAACCGCACGCCCGTTCAGTTGACGTCCGGGCCCACGCCCACTCTGGCTCCGGTGCCGGGCACGGACGGCAGTCAGATCTTCGTCCAGACCATCCAGCCGCGCGGGGAACTGGTGCGGTTCGATGCGAGGCTCCGCGACTTCCGTCCCTTCTTTCCTGGAGCTCAAGCCGACATTCAAGGAACGGCGGTGGATTTTTCGAGGGACGGCCGCTGGATCGCTTATGTGAGTTACCCGGAAGGGGACCTGTGGCGGAGCCGGCCCGACGGCAGTGAACGAGTGCAACTGACCTACCCGCCGCTCTCGGTGAACATGCCTCGCTGGTCCCCCGATGGACGCCAGATCGCGTTCATGGGGCAAGCGCCTGGGAAACACTGGCAGTTGTACCTGGTGAGCGCGGACGGTGGGAGCGTCGAGCGGCCCCTGGCGGAGGAAAGCGACCAAGCCGATCCGAGTTGGTCGGCTGACGGGAACTCGCTGGTCTTCGGCGGCCAGGCGGTGCGCGAAACGGACGCCGCGCGGGTCAACGCTGTCCGGGTGCTGGATTTGCGGACCCACCGGGCCTCGGTCCTTCCAGGGTCGGAGGGCCTATGGTCGCCCCGCTGGTCCCCCACGGGACGCCAGATTGCCGCCATGTCGAACGATGGGGACACCCTGTTCCTTTTCGACTTCGGCACTCGAGCGTGGACCACGCTCGTGCAGATGTCGCTCGGTTATCCGCAGTGGTCGCACAACGGAGATTCCGTGTCCTTCCTTGGGCACGCGCCTGGAGCGGACAAGGTGTTTCGCGCCAGGGTTGGCGATCGCAAGATCGAGGAAGTAGTGGACCTGAAGAACTTTCACCAGGCGCCATTTCTGGCGGGTGGTTGGCTGGGACTGGCTCCGGACGATTCCCCGATGCTCATGCGCGATGCGGGAACACAGGACTTTCACGCTCTCAGCGTGCAGCTTCCGTGACAGGCTGAAGCAAGTCTGGCCGCGAATGGAAACGGATAAAACCCGTTTCCTATTCGTGTGCATTCGTGTTCATTCGTGGCCAAGGTTGTGGTTTCTGGGTTTTTCAGAATTCGTAACACACCTCGATGCGGGCAAAGCGTGGTGGCTGGATCGCTACGGGCAATCGCAGATTGAACGCGGGGCTGCTCAGGTCGCTTTCCTGGAGCCGCTTCGCCGCGTTCGTGACGTTGAAGATGTCGATGGCGAAGGTGATGCGGCCGGCGGGCAGCCGGAAAGCACGGTCGAGGCGGAGGTTCCAATTGGCCACGTACTGCGAGCGGTTGCCGCCCTCGGGGCTGCCGCGCACCGTCGCGGCCACAACGATTGGACCTTGCGAAAGGCCCATCACGAGTAGCTGGCGGGCGAAGGGGAGCCCGTCGAGGTAGTCCGCGGTGCTCGCGAGCTCGATTCCGGCGGGGAGCCGGTATGCGGCCTGTAATCTGGCTACGTAGGCGCGGTCCAGGAAGCTGCGACCGGCATCGTGGATGGTGGTATTCGGATCGGCGAACAGCGCGCCGACGACTCCTGCGTCGTTCTCGAAGACCGCGTCACCGGGATTCGTCGGCCCGTACGACTTCTCCGCGGCGAAGGAGAGGTGAAGCACGAAGCTCCTCCACCGATCGCCCAACTCTGCGACCAGTCCTGAGTTCTGCTCGCGAAGACCGGGCGGGTTGGTCAGCAGGTAGCGGTCCTGGCCGAAGGTGGCGGGGTTCTGCTGGAAGACGGTCAACTGTTGAACGGCAACGGGGGTGAAGTCCTCCGCGGGCACACCTACGTTGACGGCGGCGAGGCGCTGTTTCTCGTCGCGGCGAAAGAGGCGAATGCTTGCCCAGAGGCGGGCGATGGGCGCGATCCGGGCGCCGACGTCGAGCTCGTCGAAGTAGGGGCGGCGAAGGGAAGGGTCGATGGAGGAATACGGACCGCCGAAGCGCGCGACCAGCGGGCCTTGGTAGAGGTACACATTCCCGCCCAGGCTGTTGGGGTTCCCGAAATCCAGGTAGCGGCCGGCCAGGGGCGCGTAGGTGCGGGAGAACGCGCCGTGAAGGACCAGGCCGCGGGCGTGCGGAACCCGCCACTCCAGGCCGGCGCGCGGCGCGACGCTGTCCCACGCGATCTGGCTTGAGCGGGCGAAATCGGCGGTGAGGGCGGCGTCGAGCGACAGGGCGGGCGCGACGGTCCAACGATCCGCAAGAGTACCGTGGAAGGATTGCACGCGCTCGCGCGTGTCGGTGGGCGTGTTGAACTGGACCGTGAACGCCGGCGCGCCCGCCACCGTGATCAGGTCCGTACCGGAGGGCGCGGTGAAGCGGTTGCGCGTCGCGGAGGTCTCGAAGCCGGCGCCGGCAGCGACGTGGTGGCGAGCCGTGGCGATGGCGAGGACACTCTCGACGCCGTGGCGGGTGCGGGTGGCGAGATTTGCGAGTGGCGGCGCTCCGGTGACCGCCCCGCCCAGTAGCTCGATGCTGCTCTGGTTGCCGCTCCCGGTTGTGTCGAGATCCGCGGCTGAGTATCCGTAACGTACTTGGAAGAGACCGCGCGAGAGTTGATGCCTCCATCCGGTTTGCAGGAAGTCGAAGCGGTCCAGCTCGCTCTCGCCGGCGAAACCGCCCGGCAGCGGAAACTGCGGCATCATGCGCCCACCCGCGAAGGCTTCGAAGCCGGCGGGCTCGCCCCAACCCGACAGGTGCATGCTCGATCCGCTGTAGAGCGCGTCAATCTGGTCGCGGCTGCCGGCGCGGATGCGGCCGCGCGCGTCTTCGAAAAGCAGGCGGCTGTGCTGTTGGGAGCCGGACGGCGCCAGGGGCACGGTTTGGGCGGACCACTGACCGGCGACGGAGGCGATCAGGTCGGCCCAACTCGCCAGAGGGCCGCCGGCCTCGATGCGGTCCCGCGTGAACGACGTGAAGCGCTCGGACTGCTGAACGATCCCGCGCTCGGCTGGGACGGGCAGGTATGCGGAGGCGAGGAACGAGGCGGTGTTCGCGGTCGAGAGCGCGCCGTGCCAGGATTCGCCGGGCTCCTTGGCCTCGACGCCGGGCAGGATCGCGGGCCGGCCCGGCTGGTAGGAATCGCTGGCGTCCATGCCGTTCAGCGTGTAGCGGGTGTCGGTCCAGGAGGCCGCGCCCTGCGATTGGACCGCGAGTCGGTTGTCGGAAAGGCCGCCGAAATTGAGAGGCTGGGTTACGGTGGCGGACTCGCGGCTGATCCCTTCGGGGTAGGCGGGCTCGGGCGGTGGCGGGAGTGCATCCAGGTCGAGCCGGGCTGTTTCGTTGGCCGTTACTTGGATGCTGATGGCCCCCCGCATGCCGATGGAGACCGCGTAGCGGCCGGCGGGGAGCGCGATGGCGAAGTGGCCGCGCGCGTCGGCCGAGACCGAGGCGAAAAAACCGATGCCTCGGGTGATGACGATCGCAGTGCCGGCGGGGACGGGCAGCGTGCCCTCGAGGAAACCAGTGGCGAGTTGGGCGAACAGGAGGGCGGGGAGAAGGAGCGTGAGACAGATCGCCGGTCGAAGGGTCGCCACGCCCTAATATAATGGATCTCGTCATGGACACCCCTTCGCGTCTGCCGCTGGCGTTGCTGGCGCTGAGCGCCTTACCGTGCGGGCGAACTCTCGCCGCGACGCCAGTCTCTCTGGCCAACCCCGGGATGGAGTCGCCGTATAGCGCGGTAAACGCCGGCACGGCCACCATCAGCGGACAGATCGCGAACGGCTGGTCGGACAACTCCTACTGGCAGGCGCCGTCCCCCGCGATCGCCTACTCCGAGGACACGGTGAATCCGCACAGCGGCGCCGCCTCGCAGAAGGTCGTGGTGTCGAGCGTCGGGGGCGACCGCTTCCAGATGGTCCAACGATTCGCACAGCAGACGGGTAACATCTACACCCTCTCGGCCTGGGTGCGCGGCACGCCCGGCGCTCAGGTTTCGCTCTCCATCCAACAGGCCGCCTCGCCATACACGACCTACATTCAGGGTTCCCAGGCGCTCACGAGCGATTGGCAGCAGATTACGACGATTGGCTACATCACCACCAGCGAGGACGTCTACCTGATGCTCGGCATGAGCACGCCCGGAACGGTCTGGGTGGATGACTTCGCCGTTTCCTATGCGCCCGGGTCCTCCGGCCCCACGCCCAACCTGGGCCCCATCGCGCCGACGTTTTTCGGGATGCACGTCGCTAACTACCAGCAGAGCTTCCTGAGAAATGCCGGCATGGAGCCGCCCTACACACAGGTCGGAGTAACGAACGGTATCAGCGGGCAGATCGCCGTCCACTGGACCGATAACTCGAGCTGGGCCAGCCCCACGGTCACTTACTCCCAGGACCCGGTCAATCCCCATGGCGGCACGACGGCGCAGAAGATTTATGTGCAGAGCCCGGGCTCTGGGGCAATACAATTCGCCCAGCCGGTCACGGTGATCCCGGAGCGAAGTTACACGTTCAGCGCCTGGATGCGCGGCGACCCTGGCCTGAGGGTCGATGTAATCCTTCGCCAGCAAGCCTCTCCTTATGCCGCCTACGCGCAAACCACGGTCGCCCTGACTCCTAACTGGCAACAGGTCACGGTATCTGGCGTGGTCCATGACACCGGCGACGTGTATCTTATGTTCCACGCTTCGTACGCGGGGACTTTCTGGGTGGACGACGTGGCGTTCACCGACGCCGGCGGCAGTGCTGTCAGCGGCGGCGTCCCGTGGCCGCAGTTTCCCTTTGGCCAGCTCCGCTTGTGGGACTCGGAGACGGCTTGGACGGCGCTCGAACCGTTGAAGGGGGTTTGGGACTGGGAGACGCTGGACCTGTGGGTGGCCGCGGCCGAGGCCAACGGCGTCCCGCAGATTCTGCTGACGCTGGGCCAGTCGCCGGGCTGGGCCTCCTCGCAGCCGGACAATGTCAACTACATCGGCGCCGGCGCAGCCGCCCCGCCCAAAGACATTCAGGATTGGCGCGATTACATCACGGCCGTGGGACAGCGGTACAAAGGCCGGATCCGCAATTACGAGATCTGGAATGAACCCAACGATCCGACTTACTATGCCGGTACGGTTCCGCAACTAATCCAGCTTACTCAGGAAGCCTACACCATCCTCAAGTCGATCGACCCGGGTAACACCGTCGTCGCGCCGGTTCCTTACGCCGCCGGCTACCTGGACCAACTCCTGCAGGGGGGCATCGCCTCGTACATCGACGTCATTCCGTTCCACTTCTACACTTACCTCCTGGCGCCCGAGACCATCGGCCCCTCCATCGCGAACGTGCGGTTCGTGATGGCCAAGAACGGCGTCGCCAACATGCCCTTCTGGGACACCGAGGGCGCATCCGGCGATGCGACGATTCCCGAACTGCAGGGCGCGGCATATATCGTGCGCCGCTACCTGGTCGATCTGGCCTACGGCTCGGCGCGCTACGACTGGTACACCTGGAGCAAGGGCTCCACGTTTTGCGCCGCTACCGAGGAAAACGATCCGCGGCAGCTCACCAAGGCCGGCGTGGCTTTCGGGGTTCTCGAGCGCTGGCTGACCGGCGCTTCGCTGAACGGCGTCGCGATCGACGGGGCCGGAACGTGGCAGATGAGCTTCACGCTGGCCGGCGGCGCTCCCGCGATGATCGTCTGGAATCCATCCGCCAGCGCGCAATTCTCGATCCCCGCCTCCTTGCAGGCGGCAACCGCTCTGGACATCTTCAACGGCTCGACGGCGATTCAGGGGGCCACGATTACTGCCAACGCGTATCCGCTTCTGCTTTCCGGCTTCAATGGGACCTTGCCCCCGGTGCCCACAAGCCTCACCGCGGCAGCGGGCAACGGCCAGGTGAGCCTGACCTGGACCGCCAGCGCCGGTGCTACTTACTACGACGTCTATAGCGGAGTTACGGCGGGCGGCGAAAACGCCGTGCCTATCGCCTCCGGTCTCACCACCGCGAGTTACACCGCCACCGGCCTCGCAAATGGCACGCCGTATTACTACAAGGTGGCGGCGGTGAACGCCGGAGGCACAAGCGCGCTCTCAAACGAAGCCACCGCGACACCACAAGCCGGCGTGTCCGCGCCGCCTTTGCTTTTCGTCCCGGTGACTCCATGCCGGGTGGTGGACACACGCAACGCCGCCGGGCCGTTTGGCGGGCCGGCGATGACCGCCGCGTCCACCCGCTCCTTTGCGATTCCGCAGAGCGGGTGCAGCATCCCCGCCACCGCCCGGGCGTACTCGCTGAACGTGACGGTGGTGCCAAAGGGGTCGCTCAGCTACCTGTCGTTGTGGCCCGCTGGGCAGCCGAAGCCCCTCGTTTCCACGTTGAATTCCTTTGCCGGCACGGTGGTGGCAAATGCCGCGATCGTGCCCGCGGGCGAGGGCGGCGCGGTAAGTGTCTACGTCACAAATCCCACCGATGTCATCCTGGACATCGACGGCTACTTCGATACGTCCAGCGCGGGCTCTTATTCCCTCTATCCCGCTACACCGTGCCGCGTCGCCGACACGCGTGGCCCCGCCGGCCAGTTTGGCGGCCCGGCGATGTACAAAGGCGAGATCCGGAACTTCCCGCTTCCGCTTGGTCCGTGCGGCACTCCCGCCACGGCGAGGGCCTACT
The DNA here is from genome assembly GCA_963841635.1 of Bryobacterales bacterium. Classification (GTDB taxonomy): domain Bacteria; phylum Acidobacteriota; class Terriglobia; order Bryobacterales; family Bryobacteraceae; genus DASWZN01. The sequence continues at coordinate 1,299,028 of CAWJDO010000002.1, read as the reverse complement.
CGCTGAACGTCACCGCGGTGCCCAGTGGGTATTTGGGCTATCTGACGACATGGCCGACGGGAGGCGCGCAGCCGATGGTCTCGACGCTAAACTCCTGGACCGGGAAAGTGGTGGCGAATGCCGCGCTCGTTCCCGCGGGCAGCAATGAGTCGATCTCGGTTTTCGTCGCCGACCCGAGCAACGTGATCCTGGACATCACTGGCTATTTCGGCCAGCCGGGCTTGCCAGGCGCGTTGTCGTTCTACCCTGTGACGCCGTGCCGGGTGGCCGACACGCGGAATGCGGACGGCCCCTTCGGAGGCCCGGAGATGGAGGCCCGGACGATGCGGTCGTTCACGATTCCGGCGAGCGCGTGCGGCATTCCTACGACGGCGGCGGCCTATTCGATGAATGTCACGGTGGTGCCCGAAGGTCTGCTGTCCTATCTGACGGCGTGGCCGGCGGGCTCGGCGCAACCGTTCGTTTCCACCCTGAATTCCTTCGACGGGGCGGTGGTGGCGAACGCAGCGATCATACCGGCTGGAGGCAATGGCGCGATCAGCGTCTTCGTCACGGACCGGACACACGTGATCCTGGACATCAACGGATACTTCGCGCCGTAGCGTGGGCCTTCAGCCCCGCCCCTTCCGTTTCCACCCTGAATTCCTTCGACGGGGCGGTGGTGGCGAACGCAGCGATCGTACCGGCGGGAGGCAATGGAGCGATCAGCGTCTTCGTCACCGACCGGACACACGTGATCCTGGACATCAACGGGTATTTCGCGCCGTAGGGGTCCGAGTCAGCTAGTTACCGCAGCGGCTTCTTCCGGCTGGTGGATGCAGCGGGCTTCGGCTGCGAGGTAGTCGCCGGTGAGGGCGAAGGCGCGGGAGCGGGAGCCGCCGCAGAGGTTGCGGTACTGACAGAGTCCGCACTTGCCTTTGAGGAGCGAGCTGTCGCGAAGGACCTGGAAGAGCGGACCGTTCTGGTAGACATCCACCAGCGAGTTGCGGCGCACGTTCCCGGAGGAGATCGGCAGGAAGCCGCTGGGGTAAATTTCGCCGGTGCGGGAGATGAAGACGAAGCCGCGGCCGCTGTTGATGCCGGCCATCTTGTTGAGCGGGTTGTCGCCGGGGTGGCCCTTGACGGCGACGCTGACTTCTTCCTTGCGGCGCTGCATCAGGTAGCGGCGATAGTGCATCGCTTCGGTAGTCTTGATGACGGCGCGGGACTTCTTCGAGCGCTCGTACATGAACGCGAAGACCTCCTCGAACTCGGCGCCGTTGAGCTCGGCTTGCGAGGCGCCGCGGCCGGTCGGGACCAGGAAAAAGATGTCCCACATGTCGCAGCCCAGGCGGTCCACCATGTCCGCGATCTCTTCGAGATGCTTCCAGTTGTGGCGGCTGACGGTGGTGTTGATCTGCGTCGAGAGGCCGATGCGCTGAGCCTCTTCGAGCGCCAGCATGGCGCGGTCGAAGGAGCCGGGGACCTGGCGGAAATCGTCGTGCGAGGCGGCGTCCCATCCGTCCACGCTGATGGAGATGCGCGCGACACCGGCGCTCTTGAAACCGGCGATGGCCTCGCGGTTGAGCAGGGGCGTGGGGCTGGGCGAAACCGTGGTGCGCAGACCGAGGGCGACGCTGTGTTCCAACAAAGGGAACAGGTCCGCGCGTTTGAGGGGATCGCCACCCGTGAAAATCATGATCGGATCGCCGAACTCGCGCACGGTGTCGAGCAGGCGGAAGCCTTCCTCGGTGCTGAGTTCGAGCGGATGGCGATAAGGGTCGGCCGAGGCACGGCAGTGGAGGCAGGCCAGATCGCAGGCCCGCGTCACTTCCCAGATCACCAGGAACGGAGCCTGGCTGAAATCACGCATACCACCGAAAAAGCAATCTCGGGTCCAAAGCGAGACCGAACGGATGTGATTGATTCTACATGGCAGGGACGGGCCGGAACGGGCAGGCTTGGGGCAAATGCCCCAGCTGCTGGCCGAACGTTCTTCTGTTTTGCAGAGTCTCAGCGCACAAGCCCGGCTTGGTGTATATTGGCCCCAAATGGCCGAAAGCCTCGTAATCGGTCTGGATCTCAGCGGGACCAGGATCGCCGCGGCCGTCGTCGACGGTGGCGGCACGATCGTTCACCGGAGCAAGGTACCGTTCCGCAAGGTGAGTTTCCAGGACTCCGTTCAGCAGATGGTCGCGGTGGTGGAAGCGGTAGTGGCCGAATCCTCCGTGGATCTGGCCGACGTCGCAGGCGTTGGCCTCTCGATTCCGGGAGTCTATCATGCGTCGACCGGCAACGCGCTCGCGCCGACGCTATGGGATTGGGAGGAAGTCCCGCTGTGGCGCGAGATCGAGAACAGGCTGCCGCAGCCCGCGCTGGTTGACAACCACTACGCGACCTCCGCGCTGGGCGAGCAGTGGATGGGCGCCGCGCGGGGACTCTCCGACGTGGTGTACTTTTCCGCAGGCGACGAAATCGGCGCGGGTATTATCAGTTCGGGATGGCTTCTGCACGGCGCCGGCGATCTGGCGGGAGCGGCCGGATGGCTGGTCGTCGACCCGCGCAAGAACGGTCTCTACAGCCAGGTGGGATGCCTGGGGGCCGAAGCCTCAGCGGTCGCGGTAGGACGCCGCGCCGCGGCGCGGATTGCCGCCGGCGAGGCCACCGTGATGGGGGGCCTGGCCGGTTCGCGCCCGGTTACCGTCGACGTCGTTATCGAGGCGGCGCGCCGCGGCGACATGGTTGCCGTGCGCGTCCTCGAAGAGACCGCCAGATACCTAGCCATGGGCATCGCCAATCTGATCAACGTGCTCAACCCGGAGATGGTGGTTCTGGGGGGCAGCCTCTTCGAGGCCAGCGAGTTCCTGTTGGAGCCACTGCGGCGGGAGGTGTCGGAGTGGGTGCAGCCGCTCGCCGCCAGCCAGGTCCGCATCGAAATGGGACCGCTGGGTGAAGACGCCCGGCTGCTGGGTGCGGCGCGGATGACGCTGCTGGCGCGGGGCGGGAACGAGTAGATCCGGGGCGTTGGCGGTTGCGGGCAGCCCGCTCAGGGCGCAGCGTGTTTGGCTGGGTCGCGCAACCAGATTTCCCCGGTCAACTCTGCACGATTGAACACGATCATGCCCGGGCCAACACCCAATTGGAGCATCTGGGTCTCTATGTTCCCCATGGAGTGACGGCGCTGATGAGAGTGATACACCGCAAACGGACTGCCGGCGGGGTGCATGTCGGGGCCGATCCGTTGAGCCCAGATGCACTGGAATCCGTCGCGGTCCGACGTGAAGAAGATCAGCCTGCCATCAGCAGAAAAGCGTGGCTTGTCGTCCCAAGGGCCGTCGCTGATCGGAATCCACTCGCTCCGGGGCACAAGCGTTTTGCGAAACGGCGCGACGTAGACTCCGGAATGCCAGTTCTTCACTCCAATGAACGTCACCCAGCGGCCGTCGTGGGAGAAGTGACCCTGCCAGACATCGTATACCGGGTCGTCCAGGAACATCGTCTTCGTAAGGGACTTCAGATCCATCTCGAGGATTTTTGCGTTATTCCCACGCCAAAAAAGAAGTGTGGCCGCGTCCGGCGACCAATCGTCGATACCCTGAAACATCCCCGATTCCTCCCATACTTTCTTCGGCACGCCTCCCGAGACCGGCACCTCGAAGACGCTGTTATGAACCCGTTCGGCGGCGGAACCTGTGCCCTGAAACATAATCCTGGTGGCGTCGGGACTGAAAGCTGCCGTGTAGGGCTCAATTCCCGAAGAGATCTCGCGCTCCTTGCCTGTTACCAGATTCCTGTAGTACAGCCTGCTTTGCGCCCAGAAGACCAGATTCCTGCCGTCTCTTGACAACACAGGCAGGTATTCGTACTCTCCCGCGGGTCGCGAGGTCAACTGTCTGGGCGCGCCGGTGGCGTGACCGTTTCCGTCAATAGGAATGCCCCAGACGCGCGGTTCCGCGTGTTGGGAGGAGAACGCGATGCGGCCGTCCAAGGCCCCGGAAGCGTGTCCCACCGACTCCGTGCCGAATGTGAGCCGCTGGGCCGGCCCGGCAACGCTGGTCCCGTCTGCAGACACAGGAAGGGCCGCCAGGGAGGAGCCGTTCCCACTACCGATGTGTACGAGAAACCGTGAGGGATCAGGTAGCCACTGGTCTATCTCGTAGAATGGGGGCGGCAACCTGGGACTGGCGGTGCGTTTACCATCCAGAGTGGACAGCCACAGACGGACATTGTTGTTGCCGGAAGCCCGATCACTGTCACACAACCCGAGAAACAAGATGCCGCGCCCATCCGGAGACCATACTGCGGATTCGGAATCCCCGCTGCAACCCTCGTCGATCTGCACAGGCGGCACTCCCGGAGCCCGCTGAATGAACATCGTGCCGACGCCGACCGAACCAGCACCGATCGAGTACAGAAGCGTCTCCCCATCCGGGGAATACCGCGGCCGGCGCCCCTGTGGGATCAGGAGGCGGGCTTCGCCGCCGAGCCTGGGGGCGACATAAATGCCTCCACCCTCCCGGTCGGATCGGAAAGCGATCTGCGTCCCGTCGGGCGAAAAGGTCGGGCCATAGTCGTCGGCAGGATCGTTTGTGATCCGAGCCGCGCCGCCGCCGTCCACCTGTTGAACCCAGATGTCGAGATTGCCCGATTCGCCCCGGTCGCTGGCGTATGCAACGAGCTTGCCGTCCGGGGAAATGGCAGCGTCGGTAGCCAGACCTCCGTCCTCCGTCAACCGTAGGAGGGTGGCGTCCGGCAGGGTGGATGGCAGGTCCGAATGCGCTCGCAGCCACCAGGCGATTCCGCCGGTCCCAAGAGCCAGACAGACCACGGTCACAGCCGTCCACAATGACCAGGTCAGACGCTTCCGCGCCGGAGGCGTGGTGGCGGCCTGGGACCGGGAAAGCGACGCTAACGCGAAGCTGAGGTCCGCCGCGGACTGGAACCGCATGGCCGGCTGCTTCTCCATGCAGCGCCGCACGATCCGGTCGAGCGCCGGCGGCGAGCTCGGTGGCAACTCCGGCGGGTCCTCCTTGAGGATCGCGTGCATCACCTCAATCGAAGAGCCAGGGCCAAATGCAGGCTCGCCGGAGGCGATCTCGTAAAGGATCACGCCCAGGCTGAACAGGTCCGACTGGGCGTTTGCCGCCTCGCCCAGCACCTGCTCGGGTGACATATAGCCCGGAGTGCCCAGAATCGCGCCGGGCATGCTGATTTTCACCGCCGTGTTTTCCGGCCCGCGAACGTGATCCTGCCTGGCGAGGCCAAAGTCGAGAATTTTGACCCGCCCTCCGGACGTAAGCATCACGTTGCCCGGCTTCAGGTCGCGATGGACTACTCCGGCGGCATGTGCCGCCGCGAGGCCGTCAGCGATTTGCGTGCCCACTTCGATCAGCTTGCGCAATGGAAGGGCCCCACGCTCGAGAACGTGCGCGAGCGTGTCGCCCTCCACCAGTTCGGAGACGATGAACGAGACTCCGTCTGCCTGCCCGACGTCATAAACGGTGACGATATTCGGGTGGTTCAGCGCGCTGGCGGCCCGCGCCTCCCGCTCAAAGCGGGCAATGCGGTCGCGGTCGGCGGCAAAGTGAGAAGGCAGCGTTTTAATCGCCACCTCGCGTTTCAGGCGAGAGTCTCGGGCGCGCCAGACCTCGCCCATGCCGCCGCGGCCCAGCAGCTTCACGATCTCGAAGTTCCCCAGCCGGGCGCCGGTGGCCAGCGACGGGACCGCCGACATCGGGGCGCCATCGAAAAAGGAAGCGGCCTTCTGATCCAGCAGCGACTGCACCTCGGCGCGGACCTGGGGGTCGTCGGGACACGCCTGCGCGAGAAACTCGTCGCGCTGGCCGGGCGGCTGAGCCAGCACGGCGTGGTACAACTCCTCGATCTTCTTCCAGAGATCAGCCTGCACGGTGGCCCTTTGGGTTGAGCTCCCGTGTGAGCCAGGCTTTGGCCAGGCTCCAATCGCGAATCACGGTGTTTGGATGCACGCCGAGGACCTCTGCCGTCTCCTCCACGCTCAGGCCGCCAAAGTAACGGAGTTCGACGACCTGCGCCTTGCGCGGGTCGAATGCAGCCATGGCGGTGAGCGCATCCTCCAGCGCCACCAGCGCGGCCGATTTCGCAGGAGAGAAGATCAGCGCGCCGTCCAGAGGCAGATGGACCGCACCGCCGCCTCGCTTCTCCCGGCATAGCTCGCGCGCGTGATCCACCAGGATGTGGCGCATCAGGCGGGCGGCCACCCCCATGAACTGCGCCCGGTTTTGCCAGTCCACTTGCGGCTGGTCCACCAGCTTGAGGTAGGCTTCGTTGACCAGGGCGGTGGTCTGGAGCGTGTGGCCTGATCGCTCTCTACGCATGTAGTGGTGCGCGATCAGGCGCAGCTCGTGGTCGACCAGAGGAACCAACCGGTTCAAACACTCCCGATCGCCGGCCCTCCAGCGGAGTAGTAGCTCGGTTATCGGTTCGGATCCCCTCGTCTCCAAACTTATTTTCCTGTTCTTTGTGTCTTTATATCGATTGTAGCGCCTCTAGTGAGTGAGAGGGCAGAATTCGAGATGACGCAACCGGGCCCTGTATTGCCGGCGGCATGTGGACTCGCGGTGTACCGTCGGTCACTCTGAAACGCAAACCGGGGCCTCTGGCACGATCAACACGAGAGTGGTTTGCTCCTGTGTGCGTCGATTGCCGGCAGGCGTCGGAGACATTAGGAAACCAGAATGAAAATCGATGTTAAGGAGCGAAAAATGTTGAACAAGAAACGCTTGTTTGTCACAGCAGCGTTCGGTTTCGTCAGCTTCCTCGGCGTGTCTGCCGCGAATGCGCAGAACGTGGAATGCCCGTATACCCTTGCAAGCCTCCAGGGCAACTATGCGGTTATCGGCATCTACGGCAACAACGTAGCGATGGCCCTCGGGGTGCGGTCTCTAGATGGCAATGGCAATTTGAAGGGGACCTCCGTCATTAACGAGCCCACGGCAGGATCGACAACCGGAGCAAGAACTGTCGTGACCGTTGCGAATGTGGGAACTTACACTGTGAATTGCGACGGTACGGGCACAGTCACTCGCGTTGCCACGACCACTACTGGAATCGTGGTGCCCGCCGTGGATGACTTCGTCATCACCGGCGCAGTACGGGCTTCAGCCGGAACAGGGACTTTGGTGATCGCCACAACAATTGTGGACGCCCAGGAAATCCCCAGCGGTATCGTCCCGGGTGGCGTCTTTCTGACCCGTGCCTGGACCCGGCTGCCGGACATCATGACAAATTGGCGGAGCTCGATGGCCCAGGGGCTCCAGTCGCGGTAGGGAAGGGGAAGTTCTCCGTGCGGCGGCCTGGAACCGAGCCTACCCCTATGGCGGTGTGATCAGCGACTCCTTCGGTAATCTCTACGGTGCGACCGGGGGGGCGGCGACAAGGGTTGGGGCGTGGTGTTCAAGATCAAAGCCGCGGCTGGTAGTCGGCCCGCGCTAACCAAGCGCTGTGGTCGAGGCGACGCGGATCCTGGCTGGGCGCCAAGCTTCGCGTCGCTCGCAGTATCGGCCGGTTACCCCAGCGGGTTGCTGCGCACCAGTTCGAGGAACGCGCGGGCGGCGTGGCTTAGCGCACGCTTGGCGGGGTAGACGAGGCGGATGTTGCGGTCGACGTTCATCTCCTCCACGTCTACCTCGCGAAGCAGGCCCTGGCCTAGTTCCTGCTCGACACACATGCGCGGCAGGAAAGCGACGCCCTCGTTGCGCTGCACCAGGCGGCGGATCGATTCCACGGTGGGCATCTCGACTTCCATGTTGAGCGGAACCTTGCGCCGTTGGAACTCCTTCACCACCACGTCGCGGTACGGCGAGACCACGTTGTGCGCAATGAAGGTTTCCATGCCCAGCTCGGAGATCGAAACCGACTTCCGGTCAGCGAAGCGGTGCTCGGGCGAGACGACGAAAGCCAGGTGGTCGCGGTAGATCACCGTGCTCACCAGGCGGTCGTCGTCCGGATCGTAGCTGATCAGGCCGAGTTCGAGGTCTCCATCGATCAACTGCGCGGGAATCTTGCTCGAAAGGCTGCGGCGGATCTGAACTTTGATCTTCGGGTATGTGTGCCGGTAGCGCTCCACGTGATGGAGCAGGTAGAGCGTGGTGGATTCGTTGGCCCCAATGATGAGTCGGCCGGCGGCGTTGTCGCGCAATTCCGCCAGGGCGTTCTCGAGATCCAGCCTCAGGTTGTCGAAGCGACGCGCGTATTCGGTGACGATGCGGCCGGCGTCGGTGAGCAGCAACTCCTTGCCGGAGCGATCGATGAGCTTCTCGCCCAGCTCATTCTCGAGTCTCTGAATGGCCAGGGAGACGGCAGGCTGGGTACGCAGCAGCTTCTCACCGGCGCGGGAAAAGCTCTTCTCGTTCGCAACTGTAAGAAAAGTCTGGAGAAGGTAGAGTTCCATGGCTGATACCTGGGGGCGCCTCTATTAGCTTCCCTTATCCTATCACTGTGGCTTATTCTTGTCCAGAAGATTATAAATTTGAAAAATCCAGATGAGGGGGCCATAATGCTCATAAGCCTTTCGGCTCGGAGAAACAGGCCGCTCCGTAAAGGCAAAAACCCCCAAGGCGTGGGCGGAATCTGAGATGAGCGATCGAGTATACATTTTCGATACGACACTTCGGGACGGCGAACAGTCGCCCGGATGCAGCATGACCGTGCACGAAAAGCTCCGGATGGCTCGGAAGCTGGTGGAGTTGGGCGTCGATATCCTCGAAGCCGGATTCCCCATCGCCTCACAAGGCGATTTCGACTCCGTGGAAGCGATCGCTCGAGAGTTCCCCTGGGTGCAGGTGGCGGCACTCGCCAGAGCCTGCACACTCGATGTGGAACGGGCCGCCCGCGCTTTGGAACATGCCCGACGTCCCCGCATTCACACGTTTATCGCAACCAGCGATATTCACCTGAAGCACAAGCTGCACAAGACCCAGCAGCAGGTGCTGGAGCAGGCCGTTACCGCGGTCGAGCTCTCACGCCGTTATGCGGACGATGTGGAGTTTTCGGCGGAAGACGCCACGCGTACCGATCCGGGTTTTCTCGAAGAGATTTCGAAGGCCGTCGTGGCCGCCGGGGCGCGCACGGTGAACCTGCCGGATACGGTGGGCTACTCGGTACCGGAGGAGTTCGGCCCTTTCATCGGACGGATTGCGAAGGCGCTGGGCGAGGCGGCCATCGTGAGCGTACACTGTCACAACGACCTGGGCCTGGCGAGCGCGAACTCGCTGGCGGGCGTGCAGTGGGGCGCGCGGCAGATCGAGTGTACGATCAACGGGATCGGCGAGCGGGCGGGTAACTGCGCGCTCGAAGAGGCCGTGATGGTGTTCAAGACCCGCCCGGACCGTTTCCCGTTTCAGACCGGCATTGTGAGCGAGCAGCTTTACCCGGCCAGCCAGCTTCTGACCGAGATGATTGCGTTCGGCCCGCAGCCGAACAAGGCGATCGTCGGATCGAACGCGTTCGCGCACGAGGCGGGCATCCACCAGGACGGCTTCCTCAAAGAGCGCACGACGTACGAGATCATGGACCCGCGTTCGGTGGGCGTGCCCGAGAGCAAGCTGATTCTGGGCAAGCACAGCGGCCACCACGCGTTGAACAAGCGCTGCCAGGACTTGGGCTTCAGCCTCACGAAAGACGAGCTGCACGCCATTTACGAGCGATTCATTGCGATCGCGGACGGCAAGAAGGGCGTGACGAACGAAGAGATTCTCGAGCTGGTCGAGAATCGGGGCGCGCTCACTGCGCAAGCGCGGTGAGCCACGCGGCTATCGGCTCTCAGCTGTCAGCTTTCAGCCTCTAACTGCCGGGTCCGCTCCCTTACGGTCGCGGTTCGGTGCTGGCGCCGCTAACGCACATTACTGGAACCGCGCTGGCGCTGCAGAGTTACCCGGGGAAGCGGTCGGCTCCGAGTATTGGTATTCTGGGGACTCGCGGAAAGTGCGTGATCCTTGCGGAGCCCGCAGTTTGCCCACGGTGTGACGTCTATTCATGGAGGTTTGGAAGATGCATAAGATTGCGGTAATCGCCGGAGACGGGACTGGCCCAGAGGTGACAGCCGAAGCAGTCAAGGTTCTCAAAGCGGCGGCCGCGAAATTCGATTTCAAAGTCGAGCTGACTGAGTTCGACTTCGGCGGCGAGCGTTACAAGCGGACCGGGGAGTTGCTGCCGGATAGCGCGGTCGAGGAATTGCGCAAGTTCGATGCGATCCTTCTGGGAGCCATCGGACACCCCGACGTGCCTCCGGGCATTCTGGAAAAAGGAATTCTGCTCAAGGCCCGTTTCGCCCTCGACCAGTACATCAACCTCAGGCCGGTGAAACTGTTCCCCGGCGTCAGCACGCCCCTGAAGGACAAAGGCCCGAGCGACATCGATTTCGTAGTTGTCCGGGAGAATACGGGGGACGCGTACACGGGAACCGGCGGCGTCACCATGAAGGGAACTCCCCATGAAGTTGCGGTCCAAACCGCGGTGTACAACCGCTTTCAGGTTGATCGCTGCCTCCGCTACGCCTTCAACTATACGCGGAAGTACGGCAAGAAAGCGCGGGGCTTGTCAAACAAAAACACCCTGGCGCTATGCGGTAAGACGAACGTCCTGACGTATCTTTACGATCTCTGGGAAAGAGCCTTTCACGAGATGGGGCAGAAGGAGTTTCCGGAAATCGCCCGGGAGTACTACCACGTAGATGCGACCTGCATGTGGTTCGTCAAGAATCCAGAGTGGTTCGATGTGATCGTCACGGGAAACATGTTCGGCGACATTATCACGGATCTGGGCGCCATGATCCAGGGCGGAATGGGCATTGCCGCGGGCGGCAACCTCAACCCGGAAGGCGTGAGCATGTTCGAACCCATCGGCGGGAGCGCACCCAAGTACACCGGTCAGGGTGTCATCAATCCGCTGGCTGCCATCTGTGCGATGCAGATGATGCTGGTAACGCTCGGCGAAGAGAAAGCAGCGGCCGCGATCGAAGAATCGGTCATGTTTGTCACGGCCAACAATCTGAAATCGCTCGCAGCCGGCCGGATGGGGTATTCGACGTCCGAGGTTGGCGACCTGGTGGCGGCGAGAATCGCATAACGCCGGCAAACAGGGGGCGCGATCGGTTCGGAAGAAGCCGGCGCGGTGAATGCGGCCGCCGAGGCGGTGCTGAATAGCGGCCGGCGGGGAAGCCCGCCACCACCAGTGAGACCGGAGACGCGATAATAGGAGCTCTGTAGGACCGCTCCCTCGCGGTCGCGGCTCAGTAGGATCGGGTTAAACCTTATGCCATCTACCATCATTGACAAAGTCTGGGGTGCACACGTCGTCAGCGAGCAGCCGGGCGCTCCGGCGCTGCTGTATATCGACATGCACCTGGTGCACGAAGTGACGTCGCCGCAGGCGTTCGACGGCCTGCGCGCTCGCGGCCTGTCCGTGCGCCGTCCGGAGCACACGTTCGCGACGGCCGATCACAGCGTCCCGACGACGGACCGCACGCTGCCCATCCTCGACCCGATCGCGGCGCGGCAGGTGGCGCAACTGGAAGCGAACTGCCGTGAGTTCGGCATTCCCTGCCACAGCATGGCGAGCCAGCTGCAAGGGATCGTCCACATCATCGGGCCGGAGCTCGGACTCACGCAGCCGGGCATGACTCTAGTCTGCGGCGACAGCCACACCGCGACGCACGGCGCTTTCGGCGCGCTGGCCTTCGGCATCGGCACCAGCGAAGTGGAGCAGGTGCTGGCGACGCAGTGCCTGCTGCAGAAGAAGTCCAGAAGCTACCGCGTTGAAGTCACCGGCCAGCTACATCCCAGCGTGACCGCGAAGGACATCATCCTGGCGCTGATCGCGAAGATCGGCACCGGCGGCGGCACCGGGTGCATTTTCGAATATTGCGGGCCGGCGATCCGCGCGCTCTCGATGGAAGAGCGGATGACCATCTGTAATATGTCGATCGAAGCCGGCGCGCGGGCGGGCATGATCGCGCCCGACGACACGACCTACGAATACATCTACGGCCGCCAGTTTGCTCCGCAGGGAGAAGATTGGGACCGGGCGCTGTCGCGCTGGCGGCGGTTGCCGAGCGACGAAGGCGCGGTCTACGACAAGCAGGTCTCGATCGACGCCGCCGAGCTCGAGCCCATGGTCACCTTCGGCACCAGCCCAGGCATGGGGATTCCGATCTCGGGCCTGGTTCCCGATCCGGCGGGCATCGCCGATCTCGGGGAGCGGGAATCCGTGGCCAAGGCGCTACGGTACATGGATCTGGAGCCTGGCAAGCCGCTCGCCGGCCACGCTATCGACGTGGTGTTCATCGGAAGCTGCACCAACGGGCGCATCTCGGATCTGCGGGCCGCGGCGTCGGTGCTCAAGGGGCGACACGTGGCTCCGGGGCTGCGCGTTCTGGTGGTCCCGGGATCGCACGACGCCAAGCGGCAGGCGGAGGCCGAGGGACTCGACGTCATCTTCCTGGCTGCCGGCGCCGAATGGCGCGAGCCGGGCTGCTCGATGTGCCTGGCCATGAACGGCGATCAGCTAGAGCCCGGCCAGTACGGCGTCGCGACGTCGAACCGCAATTTCGAAGGCCGGCAAGGCAAGGGCGGGCGTACGATTCTGGCCAGTCCGCTGACCGCGGCGGCTTCGGCCGTCACCGGCGTTGTGACCGATCCCAGGAGGCTCGCATGAAGCCCTTCACCCGATTTGAAAGCCGGCTGGTTCCGCTGCCCATCGACAACGTGGATACCGACCAGATCATTCCGGCACGTTTCCTGAAGACCATCTCGAAGGACGGGCTTGGCAGCCAGCTGTTCTGCGACTGGCGGTACGACGCCCAGGGCCGACCGAAACCCGATTTCATCCTCAATCAGCCCCGTGCGCAGGGAGCGGAAATCCTGCTGGCGGGCGACAACTTCGGTTGCGGCAGCTCGCGCGAGCACGCACCGTGGGCGCTCACGCAGTTCGGCTTCCGCGCCGTGATCAGCACCTCGTTCGCGGACATCTTCAAACAGAATTCGCTCAAGAATTCGCTGCTGCCGGTGGTGGTGCCGCGCGAGGTTCACGCGGAGCTTTTCGCGCTGCCGGTCGAGGCGACGGTCTCGATCGACCTGGCATCCGAGACGCTGCTGCTGCCGGACGGCCGCAAGGTGGCGTTTCCCATCGACCCTTTCGCCAAGCATTGCCTGCTGAACGGCATCGACGAGCTAGGCTACATACGCCAGCAGGAGGACGCCATCGCGGCCTTCGAAGCGCGTTGCGGGTCGGCGGTGAATACGCTAGGGTAGAGGTTCTGGCACGTAAGAAACAGCGAGAACGTCCGCCGGTTCCCAAATCCTGGACGCGGCAGCACATAGCCGCGCTGCTCGTGGCCGGAGCCATCGCGCTGGGCTCCCTTCGAATCATCGCCACCTACACCGTCTTCAACCACACCGTCGACGAGCCCGCGCACATTGCGTGTGGGATGGAGTGGCTCGACCGCGGCACCTACAAGATGGAGGACCAGCACCCGCCGCTTGCCCGCGTGATGGTCGCGCTGGGCCCGTATCTGAGCGGGATCCGTTCGCAGGGCGTATGGGATAAGGACCCGGGCCAGGCCGGCATGTTTTCCGAGGGCCAGTACATCTACTACGCGGGCGATCACTACGACCGCACGCTGGTGCTGGCGCGGCTCGGCATCCTGCCATTCTTCTGGATCGCCTGCCTGGCGGTCTACTTCTGGGCGCGGCGGTTCTTCGGGATTCCTACGGCGGTGGTGTCCGTGTGGCTGTTCAGCTTTCTCCCAGCGGTACTGGCGCATGCAGGCCTGGGCACGACGGACATGGCCCTGACGGCGATGCTGGGTGCGGCGTTCGTGGCGATGCTGGGATGGGCGGAGAATCCGACCTGGCGGCGTAGCGCGCTGTTCGGCGCTGCGGGGGGCCTTGCGGTGCTGGCGAAGTTCTCGGTCCTGGCCTTCTTCCCGGCGGTGGTTGCAGCGACGCTGCTCGCGTATCTGGAGGGGGGCTTGCCGGGATTCCGCGGCTTGTTCGGGCACGTCCGGCGCCTGGCGCTGCCACTCGCGGCGGCCTGCGGCGTCGCGGCGCTGGTGATCTGGGCCGGATACCGCTTCCACTTCGGCCCGTCGATCTGGCCCGGCGTGTCCCTGCCGGCGCCCGAGTTGTGGAGCGGAATACGCAGCGTCATGGAGCACAACCGCACCGGCCACCTCGCCTACCTTCTGGGCGAGCACAGGGTCTTCGGCTGGTGGTATTTCTTCCCCGTCGTGCTGGCGGTGAAGACGCCGCTTCCGTTTCTGGCGCTGGCGGGGATCGGCGCTGTGGTGTCGCTGACGCGATGGCGCCAGATGCGCGGCGCGTACCTGGTGCCGCTGGGTTTCGCGCTGGCGATCCTGGGTGTGGGCATGGCCGGACACATCAACGTCGGGCTGCGTCACATCCTTCCGATCTATATGGGACTGGCGATCACGGCGGCGATCGGCACCGTGCGCCTGTTCGAATGGGGCCGCGCCAAGGGCTGGCAGTTGTGGGCTCTCCCAGGCCAGAGCGCCTCTCGCAACACCTGGGCCATCACCACGCTGCTGGTTCTGGCCGGCTGGTTCGCGCTGACGTCGCTGCTCGCGCACCCCGACTATCTCCCCTACTTCAACTTTATTGCCGGGGACGAACCGGAGCGCATCGTGGCCGATTCCGATCTCGACTGGTGCCAGGACATGACGCGCCTCGGAACGCGGCTGCGCGAGTTGGGCGCCGCCAGCGTCACCTTCCAGCCGCTGGTGTTCGACTTCTACGACAAGCGCGGCCTGCCGCCCATCGATTTCGGCTCGCCTCTCGCTCCCGCGCCAGGCTGGAACGCCGTGAGCATCACCATGTGGAAGGTCATGCGCATGGGTGTGAACCCGCCTAACACGCCGTGGCCCGACCGCACCACCCTGAAGCCCGTGGAGCGGGTGGGGAAAGGGATGCTGCTGTATTACCTGCCCCCGGGGCGGTGAGAGGAGCCACGGAGAAGCGACCTCCACGTTTTAGCCCGCTGGCTCGTCAACCTGGTGTGCTCCCAGTGCTGCTGGCCGCGCTGTCCCTGAGCGCCGGCGATGCTGCCCCGCCGCTCACCCGCCTCGAACCCCTGAACGGGACCGCGCTGGCGCGCAACACCCCGCTAGTGGTCGAGTTCTGGGCTACCTGGTGCGGGCCTTGCGTCGAGCAGATCCCCCGATGGAACTCGCTCGCGCAGAGGTTCAAAGGCAAGATCCAGTTCGTCGCGATCACCGCGGAGGATCCCGACACCGTCGCGGAGTTTCTGAAGAAGCGGCCCATGGAGGGCTGGCTGGCGCTCGACCTGGACGGCACGGTGCATCAGGACTACGGGGTCGAGGGGATTCCGCGTACGTTCCTGTTAGACGCCCGCGGCGTGGTGCGCGCCGTCACCACCATCTCCGCGCTTCGGGAAGCCGACCTCCAGGCGCTGGCGGCGGGCCGCACGCTTCGTGCCGCTGTGGCGCCTGGCTCGGGTTGAATTCCCAAGATCCAGCCGGGCCGTGTGCCCAGGCTCCTCTATCCTTCCGAGGGTTCCAGCGTCCCTCTGCGGGCCATGTTCCGATGGACTGCCGTCCGGGGCGCGGCGAGTTACGAAATTCAGATCGCCGGGCGGCGGGACTTTATCGATCCCGATGTGGAGGACACCACCGCCTCGCCGAACTTCGCCGTCGAGTTGCTGGTCGACGGGCCGGTCTGGTGGCGGGTGCGGGCCTTGGACAGGCAGGGCGAGCCGGGACCGTGGTCGGTGGTCCGCGGGTTTAACGTCGAGCCGCCGCCCCTCGCGGCCTCCGTGCAAGGGATCACGCTGACCCCGACCAGTGTGGCCGGCGGCCGGAGGGTGGACGCGCAGATCACCCTTGACCAACCCGCGCCGGCCGGAGGCGCAACGGTGGCGCTCTCGGCGAGCGATCCCTCGCTGGTGACAATGCCGCGGCACGTTCTGTTCCGGGGCGGGGAGAGCACGGCGCTGGTCTCTCTGAAAGCCGCACGCCCGAATGGAAGCGCCGAGGTGAACATCCTCGCGAATTCGCGGGGGGAGCCGCGCCAGGCGACGCTCAGGATCGGCCCTCAGCGCGCGCGTCCCGCGCTCGCCGGGGTGGCGCTGCATCCCAGTTACGTGGCGGCCGGCGGAGAGGTGGGTGGCATGGTGACGCTGGCCGCCCCGGCGCCGGCGGGGACGGAAGTCCGCCTGACTTCGAGCGACCCTTCGCGCGTCACGGTGCCGCCCACGGTGACGATTTCGGCCGGGTCGAACGGGGCCGGCTTTCCGGTGCGGGCGGCGCACGCCACCACTACCGGGAATGTCACCATCACAGCGTCACTCAACGGCGTCGTGAAAAGCGGCGCGCTCGAGATCACGGCCGCGGACAGCCAGGATGCGTTGCCCGCCCCGGTCCTGCTGACGCCCTCCTACGGAACGACTGGGACGTTGTACGGCCGGCCGGGCGAGTTCACGTGGTCGAGCGTGATGGGGGCAGCGTCGTACACCATCGAGCTGTCTCCGCTGAAGACCTTCGACTCGGCGGGGAACTTCAGCCGGACGGTTCCGACGCCAAGCGTCACCATCACTCCGATGGCGCCCGGAACGCTGTGGTGGAGGGTGCGGGCCAACGACGCCAAGGGCTCGCCGGGCCGTTGGTCCACAGCGCGGCCGTTGGGGTCCCGGTGAACCACGTAAAATAGGCATCTTGGCCGAACCTCTCAACCTCGACAGTCTGCGCGTGGTGCTGGTGGGGACGCGCAATCCGCTGAACATCGGCGCGGCGGCGCGGGCTATGAGCAACTTCGGGTTCGCGCGGCTGCGCGTGGTCAATCCCTACGAGGTCGCTTTCCGCGAAGCAAAATCGGCGGTGGGCGCGGCCGCGCTGCTCGCATCCGCGGAAGAGGTCCCCACCGTGGCCGATGCGGTCGCGGATTGCACGCTGGTGGTGGGCACCACGGCAGTCGGGCACCGCGAGTTGCAGCATCCATTGCGGCGCCTCGAATACGGCGCGCGGCTGATCCGGCGGGAGATGGGCGCGGGGACCGTCGCGCTGCTGTTCGGTTCCGAAAAATTCGGGCTCTCGAACGACGACCTCAGCCATTGCCACTGGCTCATGCGCATCCCCACGCGCGACGCGCACGGCACCATGAACCTGGGCCAGGCGGTGGCGCTTTGCCTGTACGAAATCGTGCGCGATCCGCGTGCGGCCAGGAAAGTGCCGGTGGCGGTCAGGCCCGCGAGCGAGGCGGAGCGGGAGCGCTTCACCACCATGCTGCTCGACGCGCTCCGCGCCAGCGGCTACGTCAACCCGCGCACGGCGACTTCCACCACTCAGAAAGTGCGACGGCTGGTGCGGCGGCTCAACCTGCCGTCGCGGGACGCCGACGTGTGGCAGGGCATGCTGAAACAGATCCTGTGGAAGCTCAATTATCATGGAGAAGGCCATGGAGGGGGCCGTGGAGACAATGACCAAGGTTGAGATTCCCTTCGAACTGGAGCGGCCGCTGGACGCCGCGACGACGGATCGCATCGTAGAGGCGCGCTCCGTCTACGGCATTCTGCGCGTCGCGCCGGGGCCCGGTCCCGGCAGGCTGACGGTCGAATACGACGCGTCACGGCTCACGGCCGCCGACGTCGAGGCGATACTTCGACGGGCCGGGGTCCCGGTCGGTCCCAACGAGCATCTCAACACGCCCGGGCCCGCTTGATTACACTAGAGAGATTATGGACGAGCGGGCTTTCTACAACGAGACGCAAACGGTGAAGGCGGCGGAGCTGGTGTGCCCCTTCTGCCGAACCCCCAGCAAGCAGGATCTGCGCTGGCTGGTGCGCAAGAAGAAGGACCGCTTGCCCGGCAACGCCAACTCCGACGACCGCATGAAGTTCCAGAAGGCGCAAAGCTACATGGTGCTGCTCGACGACAAGGCCGCGTGCAAGAACCTGCGCTGCCGCAAGCGGTTCGATATTTCGGGCATGAAGACTATGGCGTTTCTGGCCGACGAGGGCCTGCCGAAAGATCTGTAGAGCCCTGGCGCAGCGCGTCGTCCAGCAGTTCCCGCACGCTGAGGCGTTCCGCCCACTCGTTGAGATAGGCGCGATCGAGCCGGTCGCCCTGAATCCGCACCACACCGAGAACGTCGTTCCACTGGCGCGCGGAGACCGAGCCTCCTTTGCGGAACCAGGCGAGCTTGGCGAGGATGATGTCTTCGGGGGTGGCGACTCGAAACCGCAGCGGTATCGTGTTAAACGGCGATGCGTCTACCATCGAGGCTCGCGCCATCTGGGAGCGCTGGAACTCGGATACCACGGGAAACAGGTCGAACTTGTAGCTGCTTTTGAAGTGAATCACGTTGAAGGAGATGCCGCGATCGAGCGCCTCGCGGATCATGTCCGCATCGGCATAGAATTCGCCCTGCAGCGTCGAGGCAAGGGCTTCGGCCTGCGCCGGGCCCAGTTCCACTACCAGGTCGATGTCCATGGTCGCCCGGCCCGAGCCTCGGATGGAACTGGCCAGCGATCCGCCCACCAAGTAGCGCACCCCGAGATGATCGAGCGCCACCAAAAGGCGTTCGAAGGCGGCGGTCGGGTCAGAGATGGCCATCGGGGCACCAACCGTAAACGCGCGTCACTGTGTCCGGGTCCAGATGGCGGGCAGCGACCCGAACCAGCACTTCCTCCTCGCTGGCCGCCGGGTACATGGAGCGAACGCTGGCCTCGGCAAGGCGCAGCAGCATGCCGCTCAGCTGCAGGGCCAGAGTGGCCTTCTCTCCCGGCGGCATCTTGCGCTGCAAATCGTACATGACCTCTAGCGCCCGCGGGTCGGTATCGGCGTAGTCGGGCTCGAATTCCATGTTCTTAAACCGGCGCTATCCGCTCCCTCACGGTCGCGGTTCGGTGCTGCGCGCCTCTGCTAAAAGTATACGTACTGTCACGCGGGTGTAAACTAAGCTTCTCGTACGATGTTGTAGACTAGTGCTTGGGGAGGTGGGTCTTCTCGAGTAGTCTCTCCAGTGGGAGCGTCCCGGCGACCATCGCGTCTTCAGTGCGGAAGATTCCTGCGGCCCTTTTCAACCTCTTCTTCCCCGATGACTGCCGCGTCTGCGGCAAACCCCTCGGCAACATCTCGCGTATCCCGGTGTGTCCCGCCTGTCTGGCCGATCCGAGGCCCCTGAACGCCGAGTACTTCTGCGTACAGTGCCGGACACCGTTCGTGAACCCGGCTCCGCTCGACGAGGAAGGCCGCTGCGAGTTGTGCCGGCGCGGTCTGCGCGGGTTCGACGCCGCCTATTCCTTCGGCGCCTACCAGGACACGCTTCGGGAGCTGATCCACCTTTTCAAATACAGCCGGATCCGGACGCTGGCCGCGCCACTGGGCAGAATGATCGCCTCGGCAGTGCCGGTTGACCAATCCTTCGACGCCGTGGTGCCGGTGCCGCTACATTGGCGGCGCCGCCTCGACCGCGGTTTCAACCAGTCGGAGTTGCTGGCGCGCGCCGTGGCGCGGCGCTACGGACTGCACGTGACGAACGCCGTCCGCCGGCGCCGTACAACCACCGCCCAGGCCGGCTTGAGCAACGCGCGGCGCAGGGCGAATGTGGCCGGCGCGTTCACGGTCGCGCGGCCGCGGGCCGTCGCCGGCCGCCGTGTGCTGTTGATAGACGACGTGATGACGACCGGTGCGACGGCGGCGGCGTGTGCCGCGACGCTGCGGCGGGCCGGCGCGAAATACGTCGCGCTGCTGACGCTGGCGCGCGTGGACCGTAGGATGGGGGTCGAGCCCTACCAGGCGCGATCCGTGGCAGCGGGGGTCTCATGATAGCAGCCTTGAAGGGACTGCAGAAGCCGGTACTGGTTCTCAACGCGAGCTACGAGCCGATCAATATCTGCGCCGCGCGGCGGGCGCTGATCCTGGTCCTCAAGGGCGTGGCCCATCCCGAGGAGTTCTCCTCGACGGCGCTGCATTCGGCGCGGCAGACGCTGAATCTGCCTTCGGTGATCCGGCTGCTCGAGTACCGCCGCATCCCGCACCAGACGCGTTCGCTGTCCCGCAAGAGCATCCTGATGCGCGACCGCTACACCTGCCAGTACTGCCTGCGCCCGCTGCCTTCGGCCGAACTGACCCTCGACCACGTGGTTCCCCGCTCGCGCCATGGCGAGACGACCTGGGAGAACCTGGTGGCCTGCTGCCATACCTGCAACAACAGGAAAGGCGGCCGGACGCCGGACGAGGCTGGGATGAAACTGGAGCGCCAGCCGCGCCCCTTCACGCTGCACACCAGCCGTCACCTGATGCGACTGCTCGGCCGCAGCGACGAGAAGTGGCGGAAGTACCTGTTTTACTGAAGGCGCTCGCCGCTCGTGGCTCGTCGCCCGTCGATCAGACCGGCCGATCGCTGACGGCTACTTCACACACGGGCCGGAGGAGGCGCCGGAGAGCCGGAAGCGGGCGGCTTCGGTTTCTCCTTCTCCTTCTCTTTTTCCTTCTTGACCGGGCTGATGATGACGTGGGCCATCTTGCCTTCCAGGCGCGGATGCCCTTCGATCTGCCCGACCTGGGCGAGGTCCTGCGCGAAGCGGAGCAGCAGCTTCTGTCCAAGGTCCACGTGCGCGATTTCGCGGCCGCGGAATTGCACCACCGCCTTGACGCGGTTGCCTTCCTGTAGGAAGCGCAGGGCGTGGTTCTTCTTGAAATCGTAATCGTGGTCGTCGGTGTTGGGCCGGAACTTGATCTCTTTGACCTGGATTACGTGCTGCTTCTTCTTGGCTTCCTGCTGCTTCTTTTTGTTCTCGTATTGCCACTGGCCGTAGTCCATCGCCTTGGCGACGGGAGGCTCGGCTGTGGGCGCCACCAGGATAAGATCCAGCCCCAATTCCTGGGCTCTGCGGATCGCGGCCTGGGTGGGCATGATTTCGACGGAACCGTCGGGGAAAACCGCGCGCACTTCTCGGGCGCGGATCGCCTCGTTGACGTTCTCCCGGATTCTGGGCCGGCGTGGCGGAAACTGTCTACCTGGATACATGCGGTGTCTTCAAAAGGATTGGGGCGCTCATGCGGATAGGCCTACCCTATCAAACCATAACAAGCTCGAAACTCCAAGGGGGTGACACGTAAGGCGGAGGAAGCCGCGGCATTCTGGGTAACGCCGGAACCGCTCGCGGTTTGTGATGATGCCGGATATCGCTCTCAAATGTGGTTGCTTCAAGATAGCGCAAAGGGAGCCTGCTGCGCAAGCTCGGTCGATGGTCGATGGTCGATAGCCGATGGCAGGCAACCCCCGGGCGTCCCCCATCGGCCATCTACCATCCACCATCGACTGGTGTGCCGTTAACGTTAGCAGTACTCGTGGCCCGTACTGCTACCATTAACGATCATTAATTGTCACGACAAGCTACTGATAAGTTTATAATTTAGCCACAAGAAATGTCGACGTCTACCGCCATAGCCGAGGCTCCGGTGGAGGAAATGGCAACCTACGAACCTGCTACGGTCGTCCGGCACCTGCGCCAGGAATTGCGCCATCCGCTGAGCACGATTGAATCCATCGCCGCCTACTTGGACATGGTTCTGCCGCGAACCGAGTCCAAGGCCCGTCGCCAGCTCGGGAAGCTGCAGGAGGAAGTGCACCAGATACAGTGGGTCCTGGCCGACGCCGCCCATTTTCTGCAGAACGCCGCACCCAACACGCACCTGTCGGACCTGACCGAGGTGGTGGCCCGGAACCTCTCGGAATGGAATCCGGTGGACGGGGCGGGGCTGAGCTTCGCGCTCCAGCCCGACCTGCCGTTGGTACAGCTCGATTTGGAGCAAATGCAGCATCTGCTCCGGAATATCGTGGCGTTCTTCCGGCGAATTTCGGCGCCGGGGCGATCCGTACACCTGGAAACGCTGCGGGCGGGCGAGCGCGTGGTCCTCAAGATTATGTCCACGTCGCTGGAGTTTTCGGCGGAGGATGTCGAGCCTCTGTTCGAGCCGTTCGGAGAGCGATTTCCGGCCGGGACCGGCCTAGCCCTGGCCAGCGCCCGCAAGATCGCCGAAGCCCACGGCGCGACGCTCGAAATGACGTCCGAGCCTCCTCACAGCCTCACCCTGCTGATTTCATTCCCGAAGGCCTGACACACGGCGGGCCGGTCCGCTGCCTGCCGGGGCGGGGCGTCGCGGAAGCCCCCAGGAGGGCTCGAGCCCGCCCCCGGCCGCGGCACAAATGCTATTCGGGTTGCTTTGCCGCCTTTAATGCGTATAAAATCCCCTTTGGCAAATACCTCACGAGTGATTTTCGCAATTGCGGCGCTCGTTGCCGCCAGCGCCGTCGTCCCGCCAGCGGCGATTGGCCAGCCCAGCGTGGGCACCGCTACGAAGATCGACCACCGGCTCCGGGAGCGCGCGGCATCCGAGGCGGTGATTCCGGTTCTGGTCGTCCTGGCGCGCCAGCCGCAATACGAAATGATGCGGCAGGCCGAGGGGACGAACGCGTTGCGGCGGCAGATTGCCGAGTCGCGTCCCAACGGGAAATCCCGCGAGGCCGCGGAGGCCGTCGTGTTGGAGACTCGCCGGGAGGCCTTCCAGGCGATCGAACGCGCAATAGGGCCGGAGCAGGACGCTCTGGAAGCTCGGCTGAAGGGATTGGGGGCCAGCGCCGTTTCCCGGTATCTGGGGATCAACATGCTCGCCGCGGAGCTCCCTGCCTCCGCGCTCGCCGCGCTCGAAGCCGATCCGGCAGTGGCGCACGTGTTTGCCGTGGAGAAAGATGCCCCGCAGCTCGCCACCAGCGTGCCCGCCCTCGGCGCGCCGGCGTTCTGGAACGCGGGCTTCGCGGGCCAGGGTGAATCGGTCGGCATCCTGGACACGGGCGTGCGGACGAACCATCCGGCGTTCGCGGGCGTCGAAGTCGTCAGCCGGGTGTTTCTCGCATACGGCGTTACGGACGCCTGCTTCGCGGACAGTAGCTCCTCGGCCGAAGACCAACTCGGGCACGGAACGCACGTGGCAGGGATTGTCGCGAGCCAGGGACCGGGCGGCTGGACGAATTACCAGGGAGTGGCGAAAGGCATCGCCACCCTCTACAACCTGAAGGTCTCCTACAAGGTGACGCCGTCGACTTCTTGCGGCAGCTACGGAAAGTCGGACCAGCGCGACATGCTCGCCGCGCTCGATTGGGCGGTCCGCAACACTCCCCTGAAGATCTTCAACTACAGCTGGGGCATTGGGGCAACCGGGGACGACGACGGTTTTTCGCAGGCGGTCGACCAGTACATTGACACTTACGGATTGACGATCACACTAGCTGCCGGAAACGGCGGCCCCGCAAACTATCCGGTGATCAGCCCGGCGATCGCATACAACGGGATCGCGGTGGGAAACTGGGCTTCTCGCGGCGTCATGAATGCCGGCAGCAGCCTCGGTCCGACCGCCTGGGGCAGACTCAAACCGGACCTGGCGGCGCCGGGGACGAACGTCTTCTCCGCCGCTTTCAACTGGGACGCCACGCCGGGGACCGCCGACGATCTTGCCAGCGGCACGGGCACAAGCATGGCGGCGCCTCACATCGCCGGTGCCGCGGCCCTTCTTCGGAGCGCGGGCGTCGAGGACCCGCTGGCGATCAAGGCGATCCTGATCAACTCCACCGACAACCCGGGCTGGGCAGCCGATTCGGGTTGGGGGTTCACGAACCTCGAGCGAGCCGAAAGCCAGTTGTATTACGACACGGGCAGCCTGGCAGTCGGCGGGTTCCAGCTTTACCGGGTGACGCCTTCGCCAGACTTCCGCGCCACCGTGGCGTGGAACCGTCACATGGTCGGAGGCGCTTCCTATGTGAACCACCTCTATCCGTGCGCCATCGACAACATCGCACGCTTCTTCTGCTATTCCCAGCGCGCGAACGTGGTGCAATTGTCTGGAACGGACTACGCCACCGGGTTGGTGGGGGTGGCCGTGGACCCCCCGTTCGCACCTCTGGCAGGAGTGAGCTCCGAGCCCTACGCAATCGCCTTCAACACGCCTTTTGCCCGGTTGTCCGGGCCGCAGCTCGGCGTTTCCTGCTCCGTTCCGGCTCCAGTACCATCAGGCTCGTTGTTTTCCGTGACCTGCAGCGTGACCAACAGCGGCGATCTGGCTACGAGGGTTGAGGGACAACTCACGCTACCGGTCGGGTTTTCGGCAGTGACCGGGGGAATGAACGGGACGCCTTTCGTAGACCTGGCACCCGCGTCTGCCGGAACGTTGACGATAGACGGCATCGCGGCAACAAACCTCCCTGGGACGTATCGGTTCGGCGTCAACGTGAGTGAGGGGTCCCATTTCAACGCCTCGGCATCGAGCAGTTTCGTGGTGACCGTCGCCGCGGGTGACCCGCCGCTGACGCTCACCGCTCCGGCCAATGGAGCCACCGGCGTTTCGCAGGCGCCGGCGCTGACCTGGGGTCCGGCGGCCGGAGCACCTACCTATACGGTGTACCTGTGGAACGCGGCAAATCCGCTGACCTCGACATCTCAGCCCGTGGCTTCCAACATCACCGCCACCAGCTTCACGCCCAGCGCGCTCACCGCCGGAACCCTGTATTACTGGCAGGTTGTGGCCAGAAGCGCCACCACGGTGAACTACTCTGCCATATGGACGTTCAGGACGCAGGCTTCATCCTCCGCCCCGCAATACCTGATTACCACCGTTGCCGGCGTCGGCAAAAACCCGCAGAACGGAAACGAAGGCTTTGGGGGTGACGGGGGCCCGGCCACCGCCGCATACCTATATGTGCCGACCGGGGTTGTGGAGGACCCCGCCGGCAACCTCTATGTCTCGGATACGGGCAACGAACGGATCCGGAAGGTCACGCCCGACGGCTTCATCCAAACGATCGCCGGTACTGGCACCCTGGGTTTCACTGGCGAAGGAGGGCCTGCCATCAGCGCGCAGCTCGGCTCCCCGACCGGCCTGGCGATGGATGCCGCCGGTAGCCTCTACGTCGCAGAACCTGGCAACAAACTCATCCGCAAGGTGACCCCGGATGGCTTGATCCGCACGGTGGCTGGCCAGAACTTTGCTTCATGCACGTCGAGGGGCGACGGGGGGCTGGCTACCCTCGCCTGGCTGTGTAATCCAAACGGCGTCGCTCTCGATGCCGCCGGCGAGATGTTCATTACGGACCGCGGCAACGGAAGCGTACGCAAGGTGTCCACGAGCGGCATCATCAGCACCCTGGGCAGCGGCTTTGCGGACGCATGGGGACTAGCGGCGGATGCCGCCGGCGACGTCTTCACGGCAAACGACCACGGGGTTTTCAAGATCGCCGCGGACGGCGCCCTGACCGCGGTAGCCCAGCTCAGCTGCTCGGCCGTGGCAGTGGACTCCTCGGGGGACCTTCACGTCGCCTGCAGTGCCGGTGGCAATGGCAGCCGGCGCATCGTCAAGATAGCTCCGGACGGTACGGAGACGATCATCGCCGGCAACACCAGCGCCCCCAGCCTGTTCTGGGGAGACGGCGGGATAGCCACACAAGCCGCGTTTTACTTTCCCGAAGGTATGGCGATTGGGGCCGCGGGCACAATCCTGGTCGCGGACACCTACAACGACCGGGTCCGCGTTTTGGCGCCATTGGATCCTTCCTGCCGGTTTCAGCTCGACCGGACCTCGGTTGCCGTGTCCGCTACCGGAGGCGTCCTGCCTATCTCGGTCCAGACCGGACCGGGCTGCGGGTGGGTCGTTACCGGTCTGCCTTCCTGGCTGGGCGCCAAGACGTATGGCGTTGGTCCGGGAACCGTCAACTTGACCGCGGTCCCGAATCCAGGCATCCTGCAATCAGCGACGATCTCGATTGCGGGCTACGCAGTTCGAGTGATGCTAACCCGACTTTCGCAGTTCAGGCCCGTTTTTCCGGTTCAGCCGGCCCTAAGCCTTTTGCCTGCAATCCGAGAATCTCAAAACCGCTGTGGTGAAGACCTACCCTCTTCCACTTCGGACCTTTTTCTGGCATTCTGCTGCTTCCATGTTCTTGCGCCGCACCAACCGCAGGAAGGACGGCAAGGATCACCGCTACTTTAGCGTGGTGGAAAACCGGCGACTGTCTTCGGGCAAGACGGCGCAACGCACGGTCCTCTACCTGGGTGAAGTGAACGACTCTCAGCAAGCCGCCTGGCGCAAGACCCTCGAGGTCTTCGACGAGCAGCAGCAGCGTTCTCGCAACCTCAGCCTGTTCCCCGACGATCGCGAGATTCCCGAAGATGCCGTCGACAGCCTGCAGGTGAGGCTGAGCGGACTGGAACTGCGGCGGCCGCGCCTGTTCGGCAACTGCTGGCTGGCTTGCGAAATCTGGCGTCAACTGGGACTCGACGAGTTTTGGCAGCGGCGCTTGCCGGACGGCCGCGAGGCCGTGAGATGGGAGAAGGTGCTGGAACTGCTGGTGGTGAACCATCTGCTCGATCCGGCCAGCGAGTGGCGTGTGCATCGGCAGTGGTTTCTTTCCACCGCCATGGACGAGTTACTGAACGTCGACTATGCGGCCGCCGAAAAGGACCGGCTGTATCGTTGTCTGGACCGGGTGCTGGAGCACAAGCAGGATCTGTTCGTGTGGTTGAGACAAAAGTGGGCGGACCTGTTTCAAGCCGACTTCGAAGTGCTGCTCTACGATTTGACGAGCACGTATTTCGAAGGCGCCATGGAAGAGAACCCCAAGGCTAAGCGCGGCTACAGCCGCGACGGCCGGCCGGATTGCTTGCAGGTAGTGGTGGCGCTGGTGGTGACCACCGACGGCTTCCCACTGGCCTACGAAGTGATGGACGGCAACACCACCGACTGCACCACACTGCGAGGGTTCCTCGACAAAATCGAGAAGACCTACGGGAAGGCGAAGCGGATGTGGGTCATGGACCGGGGCATCCCGACCGAGGCGATTCTGGCCGAGATGCGCGACCCGGCGCGCACGGTCTACTACCTGGTGGGAACGTCCAAGAGCAAGATCAAGCAGCACGAGAAGAAGTGGCTGGATTTGCCCTGGCAGAAGGTTCGCGACTCGGTCGAGGTGAAACTGTTCGAGCAGGACGGCGAGCTTTACGTGCTGGCCAAGAGCGAGGGCCGCCAGGCCAAAGAGGTCGCCATGCGGCGCAAGAGGCTGGCGCGGCTGCTGCGAAAACTTCGCGCCATGCGGCGCAGCCTGCCGGCGCGCGATCAGTTGTTGCTGCGGATCGGCGCCGCCAAGACCGAGGCGGGCCGCGCCTTCGGCTTCGTGAAGATCCAACTGCCGGAGTCCCGGCAGCCGGTGACGCGGGAGACCTTTCGATTCCACGTGGACAAGGTCAAGCTCAAAGAGGCGGAGTTGCGCGACGGACACTACTTACTGCGCTCCAACCTGGCCGGCGGCGACCCCACGGTGTTGTGGTCGCGCTACGTGCAACTGACCCAGATCGAATCCGTTTTTCGAAGCCTGAAAAGCGAGCTCGGGATTCGGCCCATCCGGCATCAACTGGAGCATCGCGCCGACGCTCACATCTTGGTCGCCTTCCTGGCCTACTGTCTTCAAGTGACGTTGAAGAACCGGCTCATGATTCACGCGCCGGGGCTGACGCCAGCGGCCGTGATGGGCGCGCTGGCGAACATTCAGATGATCGACGTGTACATTCCCACCGTCGACGGACGCTGGCTGATTCTCCCCCGCTACACGCAGCCGGAGAGAGATGCCCAGTTGGTCCTCGACAAGCTCAAGCTCGAGCTGCCCGCGCAACCACCTCCGCGGATCACCGCGGAACCCGCCCTCCGAGCGGTCGCCGAGGCTGGTCGATAGCCCGGGTTTGTGGTGAAGACCTTTTGATCGCCTGCACTGATTCTTAATGGCTTAGGTGTCGCTCGGGCCCCCAACTGCGAAAGTCGGGCTAGGGGAGGGCGTGTGCACGTACGCTTTCGACCCCGGCAGCGCGACTGTGCCGGCGAACGGGGGTGCCGGAACATTCCACGTGACCGCCGGCCCGAATTGCCCTTGGGCCGTCTCTGACTCGCCCGGCTGGCTGACTCTGGCCTCACCGGCCTCCGGCGTGGGCAACGGAAGCGTCGGCTACACCGTGGCGCCCAACGATGGCGGCGCGCGCGCCGCGACGCTCCGTATCGCGGACCTCTCCTTCCAGGTGCAGCAGTTCGGCGCCTCGACCACCGGCCTGCGCTTCGTCCCCGTCGCACCCTGTCGCGTCGCCGACACGCGCGGCAGCGGCGGGGCGATGGCGGCCGCGGAGGCGCGATCCTTCGCCATTCCGCAGAGCCGCTGCGGCGTCCCCTCTACCGCCCAGGCCTATTCGCTGAACGTGACCGTCGTGCCGCGGGGAGCGCTATCCTACCTCACCCTCTGGCCTACGGGACAGGATAAGCCGGTCGTCTCTACGTTGAACTCGTTTGGCGGAATCGTGGTCGCTAACGCCGCCATCGTGCCCGCCGGTGTCGATGGCGCAGTCAGCGTCTTCGTCACCGACCCCACCGACGTGATCCTGGACATCGACGGGTATTTCGATTCGGCCGGCACTTATGCGTTCTATCCGGTCCGGCCTTGCCGTGTGGCCGATACGCGCTATCCGGCGGGGCCTTTCGGCGGGCCGGCCCTGACCGGCGCCCAGAGCCGGGACTTCGCGGTTCCTTCCAGCTCCTGCGGCCTTCCGGCCACCGCCGGCGCCTACTCGATGAACGTCACGGTGGTTCCGGCGGGCTACCTGGGCTACCTGAAGACCTGGCCCACAGGGCAGGCGCAGCCCAACGTCTCCACGCTGAACTCCTGGACTGGCAAAGTGGTGGCCAACGCGGCTTTGGTCCCGGCGGGGAATGGCGGGGCCATCTCGCTGTATGCCGAGGATCCTACTCAGGTGGTGCTGGATATGAACGGCTACTTTGGCGTTCCGGGCGCCAGCGGTTCCTTGAGCTTCCACCCCGTGGCGCCGTGCCGGATCGCGGATACGCGCGGCGGCCAGGGTCCCTTTGGAGGGCCGGAGATGGAAGCCTCGGCGGCGCGCTCATTCCCGATCCCCTCGAGCGGCTGCGGGATTCCGGCGACGGCGGCGGCCTACTCGCTGAACAGCACGGTGGTGCCGGACGGCATGCTGCAATACCTGACGGCGTGGCCCACCGGATCGACGCAGCCCCTGGTCTCCACTCTGAACTCGTGGGATGGGGCGGTGGTGGCCAACGCGGCCATCGTGCCCGCGGGGGACGGCGGCGCCATCAGCGTGTTCGTCACCAACCGCACGCACGTGATTCTGGATATCAACGGCTACTTTGCGCCGTAGGGCCGCCGCTTTCCAGTGCGTGCCGCAGCCTGATGAGCGATGACCTTATCCGGCTCGATATTCGCCCGGTTATCCGGCCACTGGTCATCACTGGTCATCCGGCTGGTTTGCTTTAGCGGCGCATGTGCTGTAAAATCCCCCTTTCGGACGCGAATCGGTGGATAATGCCTGCTGATCCTGCTCGGAGCTTTTCGTGTTAAACCCTTCACCAATAATCTCTGTATTTGCGGTGTTTCTCGCCGCTAGTGCTGCCGCGCCGCCTGCGCTCGGGCAGACACGAACCACGGGCAGCGTGGTTGTCAGCCCTAGGATCGACCCCCGCGTTCGGGAGCGGGCGCAAACCGAGCCTGCGATTCCGGTCTTTGTCGTTCTGGAGCACCAGCCGCAGGCCGAGATCTTCGCGCGGGCCAGGGCAGCGAACGCATTGTACCGGCAGGTTGCGGAGTCTCGATACCGCCAGGCGGCCGAGCCGGCGCTCTCCAACGTTGAAGAGTTGCGGCAGGCCAGGGAGGCCCTGGATTCGGTGGTCCTGCGGACCCGCCAGCAGGCGTTTCAGGATATCGAACAAGCCGTCGGGCCGCAGCAGGATGCGCTCGAAGCCCGGCTGCGCGGCCTGGGCGCGGCACGCATCTCGCGGTACCTGGGGATCAACATGCTGGCGGCCGAGATCCCGGCCTCCGCGATCGCTGACCTGGAGGCGGACTCGGAAATCGCGCGGGTGTTCGCAGTCGAAACCTATGCCGCCCAACTCGCCGGCAGCGTGCCGGCCTTGGGAGCGCCGGCCTTCTGGAACGCAGGTTACACCGGGCAAGGGGAATCGGTCGGCATCCTGGACAGCGGGATCAGAACGAACCATCCGGCCTTCGCGGGGGTCACGTTCGTCAACCACGTGTTTCTGGCCAACGCCGCCGCCAATTCCTGCTTCGGAGACCACTCCAACTCGGCTGAGGACCAGCACGGGCACGGAACGTACGTCGCGGGCGTCGTAGCGAGCCGTGGCTCCCCCGGTTGGACGAACTACCGGGGCGTGGCCAAGGGACTCGGCACGATCTACAACCTCAAGGTCGCCTACCAGTACTCCGTAGCCTGCAACTCCATGATCTCCCAATCGGATTCGCGCGACGTTCTGGCGGCGCTCGACTGGGCGGTCCGGAACACCCCGGTGAAGATCTTCAACTACAGCTACGGCAATCCGGGCCGCACCGATGACGATCCGTTCGCACAGGCGATCGATCAGTACATCGACAATTACGGGCTGACCATCACGATTGCCGCAGGCTACTGCAACCATTTCATCATTGGTATGCCGAATCCCGGCGATCTGACCGTCAACACTCCGGGGAATGCGTACAACGGGATCACGGTCGGGAACTGGAACGACCCCGATAGCTGTAAGGGCACGGCTGGGCCCAGCGAGACTGGTAGACAGAAGCCCGATTTACTGGCGCCTGGCAACAACGTTTTTTCGGCCGCCTATAACTGGGATGCCACGCCGGGGACCGCGGATGATTTCGCGAGCGTGACATCGACGAGTGCAGCGGCGCCCCACATCGCCGGCGCCGTCGCCCTCCTAGGGAGCGCGGGCGTCTCCGATCCTCTGGCTGCCAAGGCCCTCCTGATCAACGGCAGCGATCAGGCGGACTATTATTCCCCGCGGACCGCGGACCTCACCCAGACTGCGAGCCAACTCAACTACCTCACCGGCACCCTGACCGCGAACAGCGTCCCGCAGCTATACAGAGTCCATTTGACGGGGGACTTTCGTGCCACGCTCGCCTGGAACCGTCACGTCATCGGCGGCACGTCCTACCTCAACGCGGTCAACCTGGCTGTCTTCTCCGCGAGCGACGGCAATGGAGGACCGATTGGCGCCACCGGCCCAGACAACGCACTGAGGATAATCCGGTCCTTCACCGGGGACTTCGTTGTGGCCGTCGTCATGACGAGTTCGCCGATGGCGGGCGTGAGTTCGGAACCTTACGCGGTCGCATTCAACGTCCCTTTCACTCCCGTTTTCGGCCCACGCCTCCGGTCCGTTTGCAGCCTGCCGTCGCCGATCGAATCCGGGTCGCAGTTCACCCTGACCTGCGACGTGATCAATGACGGCGATCTTGCGGCAGTCGGAGTAAGCGGACGGCTCGGCATTCCCACCGGGTTCGTCCTCAACGATTTCATTCCTTGGGGAACAACCGACCTCGGCACGATACAACCGGGGGCTTCCTCCTCGGCCACCTTCCACCTGACGGCCCCGGCCGCGGCCGGCGCTTATTCGATCCAGTGGAACGTCAACAGCACACAGGCCTTCTTCGTGAGCTCGAGCACGGCAGCTACAGCGACCGCCGCGGTCCACTCGGCCTTGCTGCCGCCAGTGCTGGTTTCGCCGCCTAACGGCGCCGCGGGGGTTTCCGCGACGCCAACGCTGGTTTGGAATGCATCGAGCGGCGCGACCTCCTACGACGTCTACTTAGGCCCCAGTCCAACGCCTCCGTTGGTGACCAATATCGCCGCCACCAGCTACTCAGCGAGCACAATCGCTCCGGGGGCCCTGTATTACTGGCGTGTCGTCGCAAAGAACGCGAGCAGCTCCGTCTCCTCCGTCTTGTGGTCGTTCACAACGCCGAGCGCGAGCCCTGGCCAGCGCCAGTACTGGATCGCCACGGTGGCGGGCAACCCGCAGAGTCAAGTGCGATGGAGCGACGGGAGCCCGGCGACAAGTGTTGCGCTGCACATGGTCGGAGGGGTGGCGGCGGGCGCCGGCGGCAGGTTCTACATCGGCGACGCGGGGAACGCGTGGATCCGTGTGGTCGCTCCCGACGGGGCCATGACTACTTTGGGGGACCCCGGGGCCACTGCCTGCGGCCTTTACCCCAAGACTCCGCTCAGCCCCTTCGAGTGTCCCGGTCGCCTGGCGGTCGATGCCGCCGGCAACCTATATGTCTCCGACACGAACCGGGTGCTCAAGGTCACCCCGGCCGGCGTCGTCACCACTGTCGCCGGGAACAAAGATCCCGGCTACTCGGGCGACGGAGGTCCAGCCGTCAACGCCCAGCTCAACCTGCCATCCGCCGTGGCCCTTGACACCGCGGGTGATATTTTCGTCGCGGACGCCGGCAACCACGTGGTCCGGAAGGTGACGGCTGGCGGCACGATCTCCACGGTCGCGGGAAACGGCCAGCCGGGCCACGCAGGGGATGGAGGCCCGGCTACCAGTGCCCAGCTCTATCAGCCGGCAGGCGTCGCTGTGGACGCTACCGGCAGCCTTCTCATAGCGGACACTGGCAACGGCCTGATCCGCAAGGTGACACCGGATGGCACCATCACCACCGTGGCCGGTGGCGGCGGCGGCTGGGACGGCTACGACGGTGAGGGCGGCCCGGCCACCAGCGCCAGTCTGGAGTGGCCTGTCAGCGTGGCGGCAGCCGCGGACGGGAGTTTCTACATACCGGAGCCATATGGTAACAGCAGGATACTCAGGGTGGATCCGAGAGGCATCATCACCACGGTGGCCGGCGGCGTCCTGACCGCCGGTTCCGGTGACGGAGGGCCCGCCACCTCGACCGAGGTCGGGGCGGGTGACCTTTCCGTCGCCAGCACCGGCGAGATCTATATAGCGGGCGACCTTGTGCGCGTTCTGGTGCCGGTGGATCTGACCTGCCAATACCGCGTGACCCCGGCCGAAGTTGCCTTGGGAAGTGGCGGAGGTAGTGTTTCAATCTCGATTCAGACCACGCCCGCATGCAGGTGGACCGCTGGCTATCCGGCATGGGTTGTTGGCCGGGGGTTCGGAAGCGGCTCCGGGACCGTGAATGTCTCGGTTGCCTCCAATCCTGGCGCGCTCCGCTCGGGAACGATGATGATCGCCGGCACCGCCATCGCCGTCACTCAGGCCGATGGCGCCTGCAACTACGCCCTCGGCCCGGGTGGCAATACCGTGCTCGCCGCCGGCGCCTCCGGCTCCATCGCTGTCACGGCCGGCCCGAGTTGCCCCTGGGTCGCTTCCAGCTCGGTCGATTGGGTGACCCTCTCCGAGCCCTCCTCCGCCGTCGGCGGCGGCACTGTGAACTATACCGTCGCTCCGAACGCGGGCGGCACTCGCTCCGCGACGGTCACCATCGCCGGGCTGTCCTTCAACGTCCAGCAGAACGGTCCATCCGCCGGCGGCCTTCGCTTCGTACCGGTCACACCTTGCCGCGTCGCAGACACGCGCGGCGGCGCTGGAGCGATGGGAACCGCGGAGACGCGCTCCTTCGCCATTCCCCAGAGCGGCTGCGGGATCCCCTCCACCGCCCAGGCGTATTCGCTGAACGTCACCGTGGTGCCGCAGGGGCCGCTGTCCTTCCTCACCTTGTGGCCTACCGGACAGAATAAGCCGCTGGTCTCCACGTTGAACTCCTTCGGCGGAATCGTGGTGGCCAACGCCGCCATCGTGCCCGCGGGTTTCAACGGCGCGGTCAGCGTGTATGTCACCAATCCCACCGACGTCATTCTGGACATCAATGGATACTTCGACTCGCCTGGTACCTATGCGTTCTACCCGGTCAGTCCTTGCCGCGTGGCCGACACGCGCGGCGCCGCGGGCCCCTTCGGAGCGCCATCCCTGACCGGCGCCCGGAGCCGGGACTTCCCGGTTCCCTCGTCCTCCTGCGGACTTCCCGCGACCGCCAGCGCCTACTCGATGAACGTGACCGTGGTTCCCGCCGGCTACCTCGGTTATCTGAAGACCTGGCCCACGGGACAGACGCAGCCCAACGTGTCCACGCTCAATTCCTGGACCGGCAAAGTGGTGGCCAATGCGGCGCTTGTTCCAGCGGGGAGCGCCGGCTCCATATCGGTCTACGCCCAGGATCCTACTCAGGTGGTGCTGGATACCAACGGCTACTTTGGCGCTCCTGGCGGGACCGGCGGCCTGAGCTTCCACCCTGTGGCGCCCTGCCGCGTGGCCGACACGCGCGGCGGCGCGGGTCCTCTTGGGGGGCCGAAGATGGGAGATGGAGAATCGCGCTCGTTCCCGATCCCGTCGAGCGGTTGCGGGATTCCGGCAACGGCGTCCGCGTATTCGCTGAACGTCACGGTGGTACCGGACGGCATGCTGCAATACCTGACGGCGTGGCCCACCGGATCGGCGCGGCCGCTGGTGTCAACTCTGAACTCGTGGGATGGGACCGTGGTGGCCAACGCCGCCATCGTGCCCGCCGGTCAGGACGGCGCCATCAGCGTGTTCGTCACCAACCACACCCACGTGATTCTGGATATCAACGGCTACTTTGCGCCGTAGGTCCGCCGCTTTCCAACTCCGTCAGGCGGCGTCGCAGTTCGGCCACTTCGGCACGCAATTCGGGCAGGCGGCTCATCCCGGCGAGCGTTTCCAGGTATTCCTTGATGGGCCGCGCCGGCGTGCCCCAGACCACCTGGCCGGAGCGAATGATCTTCGAGGTGAGCACTCCGCAGCCCGAGCCGAGCACCGCGTGGGTCTCGACGCGCACTTTGTCGCCGATGCCCACCTTCCCGCCGATGATGACGTAGTCCTCGATGACGACGCCACCCGAAATGCCGGTCTGCGCCGCGATGACGACGTGCTTGCCGATGCGGCAATTGTGGCCGATCTGCACCTGGTTGTCGAGCTTGGTGCCCTGGCCGATCCAGGTGACGCCGAGCGCGGCGCGGTCCACGCAGGAATTGGCGCCGATCTCGACGTCGTCCCCGATCGAGACGCGGCCGATCTGGGGGAACTTCTCGTAGTGGTCTCCGGCCATGAAGAAGCCGAACCCGTCGGCGCCGATCACGCAGCCGGAATGCAGGATGGCGCGCGCCCCGATATCCACGTCGTCGTACAGGGTGACGTGGGCGTAGAGGATCGAATCCTCGCCCAGCGTTATGCGGCTGCCGATGGCGCAGGCGGCGCCGATACGGCAACGCGCTCCGATCCTGGCGTGCGCGCCGATGACTGCGTTGGGGCCGATGACGGCATCGGGACCGATCTCCGCCGTCCGGTCAACCTGGGCGCTGGGGTGAATCCCGGGTTCGACCGGCGCCGGGGGATGGAGCCGGCTCACGGCTCGCACAAAGGCCGCGCGCGGCTCGGCCGCGTAGATCAACGTGCGACCGCCCGCGTTCGGGAATCCGGAGGGTACGATCAGGCAGCCCGCGGCCGAGACCTCAGCCTGTTTGGCCGCCTTCCGGCTGTCGAGGAACGAGAGATCGGCCGCGCCCGCGGTCTCGATCGGAGCCACTCCGGCCAGCTCCTTCTCGCCATCGCCCTCGAAGGTCGCCCCTAACCATTCCGCCAGTTCGCGTACCCGCATAGGCTACAAGCTATCATACAAATCTATGGCCATCGACCCCTCGGCGGTGATCGCCCCCACCGCGCGCATCGATCCAGATGCCTGTATTGGCCCGCAGACCCAGGTGGGCGAGTACTGCGTCATCGAGCGGGACGTCTCCGTAGGCGCTTTCTGCCGGCTTGAGCCCTACGTCTACATAAAACGCTGGACCACGCTCGGAGACCGCAATGAAATTTCGGCCGGAACGGTGCTGGGGACCGACCCGCTCGACAAAGCGTTCACCGGCGAGCGCAGCTACCTGCGCATAGGCCAGGGCAACCGCATACGCGAGCACTACACCATCTCACGCGGGACGGCGCCCGAGTCGGCCACCACCATCGGCGACGGGAACTACATCATGACCTCTGGCCACATCGCCCACAACTGCCACGTCGGGAACGACACCGTGATTTGCAGTTGCTCGCTGGTGGCCGGCCACGTGGAGATCGAGGACCAGGCTTTCATCTCGGGCGGAATTGCCGTCCACCAGTACACCAGGATCGGCCGGCTGGCGATGGTGGCGGGCATGACGCGGGTCAACCTCGACCTCGCGCCGTTCTTTCTCTACAGCGGCTACCACATGAAGCCCACGGGGCTGAACGTGGTCGGCCTGAAGCGCGCCGGGTTCGCGGCATCTGACATCGCGGCCCTTAAGCAGGCCTACCGGATTCTGTTTCTGTCCAATCTGAAGCAGGAGCAGGCGCTCGACCGCATCGAGGCCGAGATCCCTACCACCCACGCGGCGCACCTGGTGGACTTCGTTCGCCGCAGCAAACGGGGGATCGCCCGGTAGCGCCCGTCGCTCGTCGCAAAAACTGCTTCGCGGCAGGGAGTTGTCGCTGTGCGAAGCAGGTAAAAGCCCCGACCAGATCGACGGGCGACGAGCGACGAGCGACGAGCGGCCGCCGAAGGCGGCCCCGCGGTTGCTAAAATGCTGATACGTGATCCGGCCTGCGACGACGACGGCTCTCCTGCTCTGCCTGCTCGGGATGAAGGCCGTGGCAGCACCCGAAGATTTCGAAGGAAGACCGGTCCAGGCGATCCAGTTCGAGCCGCAACAGCAGCCCTACAGCCGGGAATACCTGGATGAGATCCTGCCGCTGAAGGCCGGCCAGCCGCTGCAATTGGAGCAGGTCCGGGCCGCGATCGAGCGTCTGTATGCCACCGGCCGCTATGCCGACATCCGCGTCGATGCCGAAAGCGCCGCCGGAGGCGTGCTTCTGCGCTTCCTCACGCGCGGCAACTACTTCGTGGGCCGGGTGACCGTCGAGGAGATCCCTCCGCCGCCCAGCGCGGGAGTCATGGTGAACGCAACGCGTCTTCAGCTCGGCGCGCCTTACGTTCCATCGAGCATCGAGCAGGCCATCGCCAACCTCGGCGACGTTCTGCGCAGCAACGGCTTCTACAATACGCGCATCCAGCCCGAATACCAGTACGATCCGGACACGCAGCAGATCGCCATCCATTTCCGCGTTTCTACCGACGATCGCGCGCGGTATGCACCTCCCATCATCATCGGGAACGCCGAACGGACACCGCTGGAGATCGTGGAGACGACCCACTGGAAGGGCTGGCTGGGCT
The DNA here is from genome assembly GCA_963841635.1 of Bryobacterales bacterium. Lineage (GTDB taxonomy): Bacteria > Acidobacteriota > Terriglobia > Bryobacterales > Bryobacteraceae > DASWZN01. The sequence goes on along the minus strand of CAWJDO010000002.1, from coordinate 1,261,880 downwards.
GGAAAAAGGTCACCGAATCGCGGACCGAGGATGGAGCCGAACGGGTGCGCAACTCTTACCTGAAGCGGGACCGCCTGGAAGCGCGGGTCTCGATCGACAAGATGGATTGGGACCGGCAGACCAACCTGAGCCGCCCCACGCTGAGCGTCGAGGGTGGCCCGAAGATCCAATTCACCACCGTGGGCGCGAAGGTCTCGCGGGGCAAGCTCAAGCAGTTGGTCCCGGTTTTCGAAGAGCGCGCGGTCGATCGCGACCTGCTGGTCGAGGGCGCCAACAACCTGCGCGACTACATCGAGAGCCAGGGCTACTTCGATGCCAAGGTGGAGTTCTCCACGAAATCCGCGCCCGGGCAACAGGTGATCGAGTATCGCATCGACCGTGGAGACCGGCACAAGCTGGCGCTGGTGGCCATCCGGGGCAACCGGTCCTTCAGCGTCGATACCATCCGCGAGCGGATGTATCTGCGGAAGGCGTCCGTGCTGGAGTTCCGGCACGGCCGGTTCAGCGAAGATTTCCTGCACCAGGATGTGGAGGCGATCACGGCCCTCTATCGGGCGAACGGGTTCCGCGACGTCGAAGTGAAGACCCGCGTCGAGCATGGCTACAAAGGAAAGGGCACCAACCTGGCGGTGTACATCGACATCGCCGAGGGGCCGCAGTGGCTGGTCGAGCGCCTGGACGTCGTGGGAGTCTCGCCCGCCAACCACGATGCGATCACGCGGCTGCTCGCGTCGCAGCCGGGCCAGCCGTTCAGCGAGGAGAACGCCGCCATCGACCGCGACAACGTCCTCGACTACTATTACAACCACGGCTATGCGAATGCGAACTTCGAGTGGACCTTCGCGGCCGCCGCGAGTCCGGACCGGGCCAATGTACACTACACCATCCAGGAGGGAACCCAGCACTTTCTGCGGCGCTTCCTGGTCAGCGGCCTTCGGGCCACGAACCCGCGGCTGATTGGCGAACGCGAGGGCATCCACGCCGGCGATCCGCTGTCGCGCGTCAGCATGCTCGAAACGCAGCGGCAGCTTTATGATCTGGGCATTTTTTCGCGCGTCGATATGGCGATCCAGAATCCGGGCGGGGACGAGCGCGACAAGTACGTCGCGCTGGACGTGGAGGAAGCCCGGCGGTATACGATTACCACGGGCTTCGGCGCGGAGATTGCGAAGATCGGCGGCTGCCAGACTTGCCTGGACGCGCCCGCCGGCCAGGCCGGCTTCAGCCCGCGCGCGTCCTTCGGAGTGTCGCGGAGAAACTTCTGGGGGCAGGGGCACGTCCTCTCGTTTCAGACCCGGGTTTCCACCCTGGAGCAGCGAGCCGTGCTGACCTATGAGGCGCCGCAGTTCCTCGGCAGTCCCAACAAGAATCTGCTGCTGAGCGGCCTGTTCGACGACTCCCGGGATGTGCGAACGTTTTCGGCCAGGCGGCGGGAAGCCTCCATCCAGGTCGGCCAGAAGCTGAACCGGGCGAGCACGATCCTCTACGGATACTCGTTCCGCAGGGTGAGCGTCAGCAACTTGAAGGTGAGCCCGGAACTGATTCCGCGCTTCTCGCAGCCGGCCCGCATCGGAATGCTCACGGTCAACTACATTCTGGACCGCCGCGACGACCCGACCGACGCGCACCGTGGCATTTACTCCACCATCGATGCCGGCCTGGCCTCCCATATTTTCGGCTCGCAGACCGATTTCACGCGCCTCATCGTGCAAAACGCCACGTATCATCCTTTCGGCTTCGGCAGCCGCTACGTACTGGCGCGCTCGCTTACCTTCGGCTGGCTGCAGGTCTTAAAAAACGGCCAGACAATTCCGCTCCCGGAAGAGCTGTTTGGCGGCGGCGCGTCCTCGCATCGCGGTTTTCCGGAAGACCAGGCGGGGCCTCGCGATCTCGAGACGGGCTTCCCGCTGGGCGGCAACGCCCTGCTGGTCAACCAGGTCGAGCTGCGTTTTCCGCTGGTCGGCGACGACCTCAGGGGTGTGCTGTTCTGGGATGCGGGCAACGTCTATTCCGATTTGAGGACGATCTCGTTCCGCGTTCTGCAACGCAATCAAACGGATTTCAATTACATGGTGCATGCGGTCGGGTTCGGTTTGCGGTACAAGACTCCCATCGGGCCCGTGCGGCTGGACCTGGCATACAGCATCAACCCTCCGGCGTTCTACGGATTCAAGGGCACGCTCGATCAACTCATCGCGTGCTCGAGCCCGATTCCGCCCATGACCGGCTGCATCCAGACGACCCAGAAGATCAGCAACTTCCAGTTTCATTTCTCGCTGGGGCAGGCGTTCTGATGACGAGAGAGACGATGCTGGCCACGGATGAACGCCGAAAGGCAACGCAAAGCATTTTGGCCACGAATGAACACGAATGCACACGAATGAAGACGAATGCATGGCCGCCGGCACTGCTCGCCATACGGATGGCGGCGACGGTGGACAACCAGATCAGCAACTTCCAGCTTCATTTCTCGCTGGGGCAGGCTTTCTAATGCGGGAAAGAACCTCTCTAGCCCCCGATGAACGCCGATCAACGCCGATAATCGCGTTCCGTCTCATTCGTGTGCATTCGTGTTCATTCGTGGCCAGACTTTGGTTCGCCGTCCTTTCGTTAGCCGCGCCTGCTGCTGCCGAGATCATCGACAGGATGGCGGTGACGGTGGAGAACCAGGTCAGCAACTTCTCGTTTCACTTCTTCCGTCCCATTCGTGTTCATTCGTGTTCATTCGTGGCCAGACTTTGCCTTGCCGTTTTTTTGTTCGTGGCGCTTGCTCCAGCGGAGATCATCGACCGGATGGCCGTGACTGTGGACCACCAGGTCATCACAACCAGCGAGATCGGCGAGGCGCTCCGAGTGGCCGCCTTTCTCAACGGCGAGAAACCGGATTTAGACCCGGCAGCGCGGCGGAAGATGGCGGACCGGCTGATCGAGCAGGTTCTGGTCCGCCGCGAGATGGAGCTCACGCGCTATCCGGAGCCTCCTTCCACGGAGATTGAGCAGACTTTCAGCCAGGTGAAGCGCCGGTTCCCCAGCGAAACGCAATTCCAGCAGGCGCTGGCGGAGTACAAGCTGACCCCGGGGCAGATCGAGAGTGCTCTCCGCCGCCAGATCACGCTTCTCCACTTCACCGATCTGCGGTTCCGCCCCGAGGTCCAGGTGCAGGAGAGCGACGTCAAGCAGTATTACGAGACCGTCTACCTGCCCGAGATCCGAAAGCAAGGCATCACCCCCGAGCCCTCCCTCGAGGACGCCCAGGACGATTGCGAGGAGGCGCTCACGACCCAGCTTGTGGACAAGCGGCTGGATGCGTGGCTCGCCGAAGCGCGTGGGCGGGCTCGCATCGAATACGATGAAGATGCGTTCCGATGAGGCGCACCTTCAAAATCGGGCTGTATACGCTGGGCGGCCTGGCTGCAACGGCCGTGGTATTAGCGGTCGCCGCTCTCATCGTCGTCCAGAGCGCCTGGTTCCACGAGAAGGTCAGGCAACGCATGGTGCGCGAGATCGAGGACGCCACGGGCGGGCGTGTCGAACTGGGCTCCTTCGATTTCGACTGGCACGCCATGACCGTCACGGTCCGCAATCTGGTGATCCACGGAACCGAGAAACCGGAGGAGGCGCCTTTCGCCCGCATCGATCTGGTTCGCCTGGAACTGAAAGTGATTTCGGCGCTCGAGCAGCGCGTCGATCTGTTATCGGCCCTGGTCGAGCGGCCGCAGGTGAACGTCATCGTCTATGCCGATGGGCACACCAACATTCCCCAGCCGAAGGCGGCCGCGAAGCCGCACCGCGACACGATCGAAAGCGTCATGGATCTCGCAATCAAGCGCTTCAACCTGGTGGACGGCGTCATACAGGCGGGCGTGCGCCGGGTTCCTCTGACGGTTCGCGGCGAGAATCTGCGGGCGGCAGTGGTCTACCAGGCCGGCCCGGCGCGCTACGAGGGCGACGTCACTTTCAGGGATCTGGACATGAAGCTCGGCGCGCGGCCGGCTCTGCCCGTCGAAGTGGACACGCATTGGGCGCTGCTTCGCGACCGGCTTGAAATCCAGCGGGTCCGCTTCGGCTTGGGCGACTCGTGGGTCTACCTCTCGGGTGTGGCGGACCGCACTCCCGGACCGCAGCAGTTCCGTCTGGACTATTCGGCCCGCGTCGGCGTCAAGGATGTCACGCCGGGCTTGGACCTGGGACCGCTGGCGCGGCGCGGCACCGTATCGCTCGATGGCCACGCAACGATCGGGGACGAATCGCGGTACGTCGTCTCCGGCAAGCTGCGGGCCGGAGGCCTGGTCGTGGAATCGGGCGGCGTCCGGGTCGAGGATGTTCGCGCCGAGTCCGCGTTCACGGCAGCGCCGGGGCGCGTGACGCTCACCGACCTGGCCATCGCCGCGCTCGGAGGCCGCTTCGCGGGCCGCGTGGAGATCGCGGACTTCCGGCGTTTCACGGCCGAGGGCGTGGCCAACGGATTTTCGCTTCAGCAGATGAAGCTGATCCAAGAGGTGCGGCAGGTCCCCTGGGATGGAGTTGTGTCCGGGCCGCTGCGCGTAAGCGCGGAGGTCCGGGATCGGCGGCTCGAGCAACTGGAGCTCGAAACCCGGCTCGACATCGCGCCCGGCGCGGGACCGAATCCCATACAGGGGCTGATCGACCTCAACTACAGCCTGGCGGCGCACGAGGTGGATTTCGGGCCTTCGAACCTGGCCACGAAATTCAGCCACATCGGTTTCAGCGGAGCGCTGGGCAAGAGATTGACCGTCGCGCTCGATACCACGAATGGGGACGACGTCCGGACCGCCATCGCGATGTTCTCCGCCGGACCCGCACCCGAGATGCCGCTGAAGCTGGTCAACGGCAGCGCTACGTTCCAGGGCGCCGTGACCGGGCCGCTCGCCAGTCCGGCCATCGAAGGCCACCTGAAGGCCACCAACTTCGTGGTAGCCGGCCGGCAGATTGACCGCGCCGAAGCGGACGTGGCGGTCGCGAGCACGGGACTGGCCGCCCGGCAGGCAACCGTCAGCCGGCTCGGGGTGCGTGCGTCGGGCAACCTGCGACTGGACTTTCAGGACTGGAAGCCCGCGGAACCCTCAACGCTCTCGGGCACCCTTGCGCTCCGCTCGCCGCATCTGGCCGACGTGCTCACCGCCGCGGGAGTCGCGCCGAGCGACGCCACTACCGGCGACCTCTCTTTGAACCTCGAACTGGCTGGCACGCTGGCGGCGCCCGTCGCGTCCGGACACGCACGAGCATTGAAGGTGGTGGCGGCTGGCCAGCCGATCGACCGCGTGGAAGGCGATCTGCGATACTCCGCCACGCAACTGGACCTTCTGAACGCGCAGTTCACCGCCGGTGCCGGCAAGGTGCAGCTTTCCGGCAGCTACGACCACCCTCGTGAGACCTGGCGGCAAGGTCGCCTGCGGTTCGAAGTGAACAGCGCCGGCATCGACCTGGCCCTGGTGAAGGCGGTGGCGGACCGCGTGCCCGGGATCGAGGGAACGATCGAGGCGCAGGCGTCCGGCGAGATCACCTTCACCGCCGCGGGATTCCAGCCGGCTCTGTTCAACGGGCGAGCCGGCCTGCGGGATTTCGGCGTGAGCGGCGAGCGGCTGGGCAACCTGGCTCTTACAGCTACCACCCACGGCCATGCCCTCGACGCCAAATTGGAGGGGAGCCTGGCCGGTTCGACCGTCACCGGCACCAGCGCCTGGACGCTGGAAGGGGATTACCCGGCGCATGGGCGGATCGAGTTCACTCCGCTGCAATTCTCGACCTTGCTCGCGCGGCTTCACCCCAAGAAGCCCGGCGAGCGGCTTCCCTTCGAGGGCTTTGCCGCGGGGTCGGTCGAGTTCTCCGGCTCGGCCTCCAACGCCCAGAGTTGGCGGGCGACGGTCAACCTGCCGTCGCTTCAGATCCAGCCCGCGGCGAAGCTTGTCGGGGAGGCGCAAGCGCCCGGCTTGACGCTCCGCAACACCGGCCCCGTGTTGATGGAGGTGGACACCAAGGGCGTCCACGTGCGGCAGGCGCATTTCCAGGCTAAGGACACGGACGTGAACGCCAGCGGCAATCTCACCTTCGGCGCCAGGAGCCCGTGGGACCTCCGCCTCCAGGGCGCCGTCAACCTGGCGCTGCTCGAAGACTTCGAGAGCCGCATGTACGCGTCCGGCTCGGTGGGGCTCGACGTTTCCTTGCGCGGCGAGCTGTCGAATCCGGAGGTCTACGGCCGCATCGACCTGAAGAACGCATCCGTCAGCTTCGTGGATTTCCCCAATGGTTTTGAGAATACCAACGGCGTGATCCTCCTGTACCGCGACCGCGCCACCATCCAAACGCTGACCGCGCAGAGCGGCGGCGGACGGATCGATGTGAGTGGATTCGTCAGCCTGGCCGATGGGATCGCATTTCACCTTCAGGCCAAGACGACGAGCGTGCGCGTGCGCTATCCGCAGGGCATCAGCTCCACGTCGAACGCGTCGGTGACGTTCACGGGCACGCCTGAGCGCAGCCTGCTTTCGGGCAGCGCGACGGTCACGCGCGTCGGACTCAGTCTGCAATCGGACCTGGGCTCGATGCTGGCCAGTGGCGCGCAGCCGGTGCAGGCGCCGCTCGAGCCCAGCCGCTTCCGGCAGGGCCTGCGCTTCGACCTGCACATCGTGACCGCGCCGCAGGTGCGCGTCGAAACCAACGTGGCCAAGAATGTGGAGGTCAACGCCGACCTGCGGCTGCGCGGCGACGACGCCCGTCCGGTGCTGCTAGGCCGCGTGCTGCTCAACCAGGGGCAGGTGAACTTTTTCGGCACCCAATACGCCATCAACTCCGGCCAGCTCCTTTTCGTGAACGCCACCAAGATCGAGCCCACGTTGAACCTGAGTCTCGAGACGCGGGTGCGCGGCGTGAGCGTCACACTGCACATTTCCGGGCCCATGGACAAGTTGAACATGAGCTACACGTCCGACCCGCCGCTCCCGTTCCCTGACGTGCTCGCGCTGCTGACCACCGGGCGCGAACCGGGTCAGCTATCGGGAACTACGCCGACGGCATCGGCGCTGGTGGGGCAGAGTTATCAGCAAGGTGGCGCGAGCGCGCTGCTGACCCAGGCTATCGGCAGCCCGCTCACGGGCCGGCTGCAGCGCTTCTTCGGCGTTAGCCGGCTGAAGATCAACCCGCTGGTCACCGGACTCACCACCAGCAACGCCGCCGCCCAGCTCACGCTCGAGCAGAACGTCACTAACAACCTCACGTTCACCTACATTACCGACCTGTCCCGCGCCCAGGCCCAGACCATCCAGATGGAGTGGGCCTTCAAACCCAACTGGAGCGCTCTGGCGGTGCGCGAAGAGAACGGGATGTTCGGCATCGACTTTCTGTACAAGAAACAAATCAAGTGAGGCGCTCGTGGCGCAGGCACTCTTGCCTGCAGCCTCGACACTCCTGTCGAGGCACTCGCCCTTCGGACGTGGCGGCAAACCCGGGACTGGCTAGGACTGGCTCGAATTTCGCCGCACTTGCGAGATTCGTGCCTGTCCCACCGCACGTCTTCTGTCAGTCATACTGCTCGAAATTTGCGACGCACTACCCCGCCCTAGAACGTAAACCGGGCGGAAATCTGCATGCGGCGCGCCTGGGTCCCATCCGGGGTAGCATAGGCGGCCGACGGCACGTACAGATTCTGCGGCGTCGGCGTAATCACGCCCTTCGCCTCGGAAAACGCGCGGTTGCTGGTGTAACCCGTGGCGGACCACGTGTTGGCAAGATTGAATACTTCAAAATTCAGGTCGAGGTGGCGTCCGCCTTCGCCGAACGGAATCGCCTTGGTGAGCCGCGCGTCCGATCGGTACGACGCGGGGTAATAGTAGTTGTTCACCGGCAGCCAGGGCACGCGCGAGCTCAGGCCCGAGCCATTCAGGCTGAAGTTCGAGAACATGCCGGTAACCGGTGTGTCCGTCATATAGACCACCGTGCTGCCGTAAGGATGGCCGCTTTGCAGCGTGCTGATGGAAGAGAGCTGCCAGTTGTTGACCGCGTACTTGAAGAATGCGCCGGTGCGCTTGGTGAAGGTGGGCGCCCAGACCCAGGACAGTACAACCCGGTGCCGCTGGTCGAGCGTGCCGCTGCCCTTGTCGGCCGCGTAGTTGCCGTTGTACAGCCAATAGCTGGGACTGCTCAGCCACAGGTTGTTGGTGCTCTCTCCATAGCTCTGGCCATCGTCGATTTCATGCGACCAGGTGTACGAGAGCAGCCCCTGCAACCCATGCGAGAAGCGCTTGTTCAATTCCACCGCCAGGCCGTTGTAGTAGCTGTTGACGCCGTTCTCGACGTACGCCAAGGTGCCGTAGCGGGTATCCGGACGCTTGCCGGTAAGCACCGGCGTGGCGTAACTCCCGACCGCGTTGCCGCTCGCGTCGTTGATGGTGTAGGTGAAATTCGTGGCAGTCGTCGGGAGGTTGAGGTCGCGGATGCCATACAACTGAATACCGCGGCTCCAGATGTAGGAAACGTCCAGGGCCAGGTCGCCCATGAGCTGCCGCTGGATTCCGATGCTGCCCTGTTCCGAGTAGGGAGTCTTCAGGTTCGGGGCCATCATCTCGAGGCTGGTGGAGGACACATTGGCCCCCGTGGGAACGGCGGCCAGGCTGTTTGGGAATATGGGACCGGCTGCCAGTTGCGCCGGCTGCGTCGCCGACAGCGAAGCGCTGGACTGTACTTTGCCGTTGCCCGTGGTGAACAGGTTATCGATGGTCCCACCCTGGAACCGGGCGTAATACATGCCAAAGCCAGCCTGCAGCACCGTCTTGTCGTTCAGGCGAAACGAGACGCCCAGGCGCGGGGCCAGGTTGGTGGGCGACGACCGGATGTGGCACGTCAACGGATAGTCCGAATTGCACGTGGTCGGCTGGGGCAATTTCGCGTATTCGTACCGCGCTCCGTAGTTCAGCGTCAGCCGGTTCGTGGCGCGCCACTGGTCTTGTAGATAGAAGCCAAAGTCATTGATCCTGGCGTCCACGACAGGGTTGCCGAACGTCTGCGAGTAGCTCTGCCAGTGCTTCAACCCCGCGGTATTGCCGGAATAGTCCAGGGCGAACGCGTTTACGGTCTGGTACGTGTAGGTGCCGTAGAAGTTGCTCAGGTAGTAGGTGTAATCCCTGGTGGTCGCAATGTCGGCGCCAAACTTGATCGAGTGGGAGCCCTTGATCCACGTGGCGTTGTCCTGGAACTGGAAGCGGCTCTCGCTCGGCTCGATGCGGGGAAGGTAGTTGGCTGGTCCCAATCCGGTTCCGTTCACCGAAACCTGAAGGTACCCGAGCCCGCCTCCCAGCAGGGAGCTGTCGAAGGTATCGGCCTGCCGGTCGGTGGCCACGCCGAAGCTAAACTCGTTCACGAAGCTCGATCCCGGCACCATCGTCCACAGCAGCCTTCCGTTGCGCACCGTGACGGCATCATCGCCGTTGCCGGTGATGGCCGCGCCGTTGGTCAACGAAGCGCCCGTCTGAATGCCGTTGGGCGACAGAGCGTGCAGAAAGTTGAAGCTGGCGCTGAAGGTGTTGCGGTCCGACGCGTGATAGTCCAACCTTCCAAAGTAGAGTTCCTGGTCGAGCGTGCGCGGAATTGAGCCATAGAACCGTGGCAGCAGGGAGTTGATCGCCGTGCACTGCGCGGCGGTCGCCGCCGGCACGCTCGAAGTCCCGACGCCGCAGAGTTTCCAGGTCTGCGATGGGGAATCGACGGCCACTGTGCTCAGGCTGGAGACGAGGGGAAAATTGCGCCGCGTGATCTCGGTGTTCAGGAAGTAGAACAGCTTATCCTTCTTGATCGCCCCGCCGACCGAGCCGCCGACCTGGTTGCGCTTTTCCGAGGGCACGAAGGAGGAGAACGGGTCGCGCGCGTTGAACCCCGTGCTGCGATAGAACCAGTAGGCGGTGCCGTGCATTTCATTGCCGCCGCTCTTAGTCACCGTGTTGACCACGCCGCCCATGGCCTTTCCGTACTCTGCCGAGTAGTTGGACGAAACCACCTGGAATTCCTGCACCGCGTCCTGCGAGATCTGCGCGGCAATGCGCGTGCGGCCGGCGTTCTCGTTATAGAACTGTTCGGTAGTATCGACTCCGTCCACCAGGAACGAGTTCTGTCCGGCCACGCCGCGGAAAGTGAGCAGACCGTAGGTTCCGTCGTTGCTGACGCCGGGCGTCAATAAGACGAAAGAGTCGACGCGCCTCCCGTTGATCGGAAGATTCTCGATCGACCTGGTGTCTACGACGCCCGAGATGTCGGTCTTTGTGTTCTCCAACAGTGGCGCGGCGGCGCTGACCTCGACGGCCGTGCTGCTCGCCTGCACTGCGAGAACGACTCTCAAGTCCAGGTTCTGCCCCACCTGTAGGGTGAGCTCCTTCGCCTCGTATCCGGCGAAGCCCGAAGCCGTGACAGAAACTCTGTAGCCGGATGAGGGCGTCAGGGCGGGTGCCGAGAACAGGCCCGCGTCGTTGGTCTCCAGGCTGCGGATCGTCCCGCGAGCCTCGCTCGAGATGACGACTTTGGCGTGCGGGATTACGGCGTCCGAGGCGTCCCGGACGACTCCGGAAATTCCCGCGAGCCCGCCCGCGGATTGAGCCAGCGCCGCACCGGACAAACCAAGCATGGTCAGCGTGGCGAGTGCAAATGTCGAACGCATAGACGCCTCCTTAATGTTCCTTAATTTCGCGTCTTCGGCGGGGTCGCGCCGACAGTCCGCACGGAAAAGACCCCCAACTTAGCAAGCCTGGATTTCCCTTGTGTTACAGAACCGTTAAGGCACCGTGAAGAGCGCCGCCACCCGCCGCCTGTGCTAGCCTTCCTGCATGGACTGGGCGTTCCAGCGCCGCACGATGGTCTCGCGCCAGTTGCGCAGCCGGGGGATTCGCGACGAGCGGGTGCTCGCGGCCATGCTCGAGATTCCACGGGAGGAGTTCGTCCTGCAGGACAACCGCGGCGCCGCCTACTCGGACGAGCCGTTGGGCATCGGCTACGGCCAGACGATTTCGCAGCCTTACATGACCGCGCTGATGGTGCAGTGTCTTGAACTCCGAGGGAACGAGACGGTGCTCGAGGTCGGCTCCGGCTGCGGGTACCACGCCGCGGTCCTGGCCGCGGTGGCCGCACGGGTGATCACCGTCGAGCTCATCCCGGAGCTGGCTGCGATGGCGCGCGAAAACCTGGCGAACGCCGGCCGGCTCGGCAACATCACGGTGATCGCTGGCGATGGGTCGCTGGGCTACCCGCCGGAGGCCCCGTACGATGCCATATCGGTAGCGGCCGCCGCGGCCGCGGTTCCGCGCGCCCTGATCGAGCAGCTCAAAGACGGCGGCCGCATGGTGATTCCCGTCGGTCCTTTCGCCGACCAGGAGTTGCGCGTGGTACGGAAAAAGCGCTGCGAGATCGACTGGTACGTGGCCGAGTACTGCCGCTTCGTGCCGCTGCGCGAAGCCGCGCCGCGGGTAGACTGAGAGGATGGGCATGCGGCTCCGTACGGCGCAGGGAAAGCTGAAGATCGAGCACAGCATCATCGACGGGGTGCGCGATCTGCTGCGGCGCCTGCTGGAGGAGAACCCCTCGGCCATCCGCTCGGTAGTCCCGGGAGTGATTCGCCCGGTGCGCGACGCGCGCGGCAAGATCCGCGTTCACGTGACGGTGCCAACCACCAATGGCTGGAAAGCGATCGCCCTCTCGGCCGGCGCGCGCCAGGAGCTTTTCATCAGCACCACTTTGGACAAGGCTGCGCTCGAGAAGGCGCTGGCGAAGGCGGGGGAGGACTAGCATAGTGCGTCGCAGATTCCGTCGGGTATCGGAATTGGCCGCAGACCCGGGACTGGCTCGAATTTCGCCGCCTTCGCGAAATTCGTGCCTGTCCCACCATTGGTCCTCCGTCAGCTGTACTGCTCGATATTTGCGACGCGCCACCGCCCGGGGATCACGGCCGCGCAGCGCGGGCACGCGCCCGCTGCGGTCAGGCGGTACTCCAGGATGCGGTAGCCCCGCCGCCGGACCAGCGTCTCGCCGCAGCCGGGGCAGCGCGTATCCTCGAGGCCGGCGAGCTCCCCCGGCAGGTTCCCGGCATAGATGTAGCGCAGGCCGGCGGCGCGGCCGGCTTCGACGGCGCGCAACAGGTCGGCGGGCCGTGTGTCGCGCGGGCCGGTCATCTTGTAGTCCTGGTGAAACGCGGTGACGTGCCAGGGAATGTCCGGGGAGATCCCCGCCAGAAACTCGGCCGTCTGCCGCAGCTCTTCCGGCGAGTCGTTGAATCCCGGCACCACCAGCGTCACCACCTCCAGCCAGAAGCCCATCGCATGAATGCGGCGCAGGCTGTCCAGGATCGGCTCCAGGCGCCCTCCCAGTTCGCGGTAGCGGCGGTCGTCGAAACTCTTCAGATCGACTTTGTAGAGGTCCAGCCACGGGCGCAGGTATTCGAGCACCTCGGGCGTCGCGTTGCCATTCGAGACGAATCCGGTGAGAAGCCCCGCCGCCTTCGCTTCCTTGAAGACCGACACGGCCCACTCGGCGGTGATGAGCGGCTCGTTGTAAGTACTCACCACCGCTTCAGCGCCGCGGTCGAGCGCCGCCCCGACCAGTTCCGCGGGCGTGATGCGTACCCCCGACGAGATCGCCTGCGGGTCGCGGAGAGCCTGGGAGGTCACCCAGTTCTGGCAGTAGCCGCAATGCAGATCGCAGCCCAACATGCCGAAACTGAGCGCCTTCGCGCCCGGGCGGACGTGGAAGAACGGCTTCTTCTCGATGGGATCCGAGTGCACGCCGGCCACGTATCCCCACGGGATCCTGAGCTTGCCGCCAGAGTTGAACCTCACCTTACAGACGCCCGGCTGTCCCTCGAAGATGGGACACCGGTGGCCGCAGGCGAAACACCGGATGCGCTTGTCGTCCAGGCGCTCCCAGAGTTCTCCCTCGCGCGTGTTTTCCGAGAGGACTTGGGCCAGCGCGGGCATCGCTTTCCCCTTCATGGTACGCCCGCCAGACTCCTGCGACCTCCACCGGCCGGCCTGCATCCAATTGGCTTACGCCCGCATTCGAGATGCGGGATAATGAGGTAGGTTTATTACAGAACCGCAACCTTCGGGGAGCGGACACTCAAGGGAGATAAAACTATGGCAGCACTCAAAGGAACCCAGACCCACCAGAATCTGAAAGACGCATTCGCCGGAGAATCGCAGGCCAACCGCCGCTATCTCTATTTCGCGAAGCAGGCGGACATCGAGGGCTATCCCGACGTCGCCGGCCTGTTCCGCGACACCGCCGAGGGCGAGACCGGTCACGCTCACGGCCACCTGGATTACTTGAAGGAAGTCGGCGACCCTGCCACCGGGCTGCCGATCGGCGACACCCTTGAGAATCTTGGCGCCTCGGTCGCGGGCGAGACCCACGAGTACACCGACATGTATCCGGGTATGGCCAAGACCGCGCGCGAGGAAGGCTTCGCCGAGATCGCCGACTGGTTCGAGACTCTGGCCAAGGCCGAGAAGTCCCACGCCGGGCGCTTCCAGCAGGGCTTGAACTCGATTTCGTAGCTGGCTGTCATGCCACCCATCAGAGGCGCGCCCACAGCGGGGTTGTCCTACAACCCCAACGATGACGTGTATTGGGACCAGGCCGCCCTTCGCGGGGAGATCGAGCGGGCCTTCGATATCTGCAACGGGTGCCGCCTGTGCTTCAATCTCTGCCCCAGTTTTCCGGAGCTGTTCAAGGCCGTTGAAGCGCACGAGGGCGACGCGCGCCAGGTCTCCCAGGCGGAGGCCGGCCGCGTCGCCGATCTGTGCTTTCAGTGCAAGATCTGCTACGTCAAGTGCCCCTACACGCCGGACGACAAGCACGAGTTCCAGCTGGATTTCCCGCGGCTCATGCTGCGGTGGAACGCGGTGCGGAAGAAGGCCGGCGGACTCAGCCTGCGCGACCGCGTCCTTTCGCACCCCAACCTGCTCGGCCGGGCGGCGGGCATGTGTGCGGGCCTCGCTAACTGGTCGAATCGGCAGCCGTTGCTCAGGATCGGCCTGGAGGCTACGCTCGGCATACACCGCCAGAAACTGCTGCCCGACTTCCACGGCGAGACCTTCGAAGACTGGTTCCGCAAGCAGCCGCCACCGGCCGGCGATCCGTCGCGCGCGGTGCTCTTCTACACCTGTTCGGTGAACTACAACGAGCCGCAGGTGGGCAAGGACGCCGTCGAAGTCTACTCGAAAAACGGCATTTCGCTCGCCTGCCCGAAGCAGGTTTGTTGCGGCATGCCGGCGCTCGAGCACGGCGATATCGAGCTAGCCAAGAGCCTGGCGCGGCAGAACGTGGCGTCGCTCCATCCCCACGCCCGTGCGGGCAAGAAGATCGTCGCCATCGACCCCACGTGTTCCTACACGCTGCGAAAGGAATATCCGGAACTGGTGGGCACGCCGGAAGCGCGCGAGGTGGCGGCGGCCACGCGCGACGTGTGCGAGTTCCTGTTCGAGCTGAAACAGGAGGGCGTGTTCTGCCGTGACTTTCGGTCCACGCCGGGGAAGGTGGCCTACCACTTGCCCTGCCATCTGAAGGCGCAGAACATCGGCTACCGCTCGCGCGACCTGATGCGCTTGATTCCGGGGGCCACCGTCAAGCTGGTCGAGCACTGCTCGGGCCACGACGGCACTTGGGCCATGAAGCGGGAGTTCTTTCCGCTGGCGATGCTCACGGGCAAGAAGGCGTTCGACGCCATGGCCGCGGTTGAAGCCGACGTAATGGCGAGCGACTGCCCGCTGGCGTCGATTCAGTTCGATCAGGCGCTAGGCACGCGGCCGATCCATCCGATTCAGGTGCTGGCGCGGGCCTACCGCCCGGACGGATTCCCCACGGCCATCGCATGAAACCGATCCAGCTTTCCGAGATCGCGAGTATCGCCGATTACGAACTGGAGCGCGCCACGCTGCGCCCGCGGATCATGGTGTTGAAAGACCGGCGCCGCGTCCGGGTGGGAGAGCACCTCACCTTCCTGTTCGAGAACCGCGAGACGGTGCGCTACCAGATTCAGGAGATGATGCGGATCGAGCGCATCGTGGACCTGGCAGCCATCCGCCACGAGGTCGAGACTTATAACGAACTGATCCCGCCCGCGGGCGGTCTTTCGGCCTGCCTGCTGATCGAGTACGCGGCGGCGGAAGAGCGCGACCAGAAGCTGCGCGAGTTGCTCGGCATGGAAGACCACGTCTTCCTTTCCGTCGCCGGACTGCCGCCTTCGAAGGCCTTGTTCGACACCCGGCAGCTGGCATCGGACCGCATCAGCGCGGTGCAGTACATCCGCTTCGAGCTGACGGTCGAGCGGCAGGCGCGCTGGCGCGAGGGCGTGCGCCTCGTGATCGGTCACCCGCACTACCTCACCGAGGCGGTGCTGACCCCGGACCAGGTGGCGGAACTCGAGCGGGATTTCGAGAGCTAGCAAGCGAGCGGCCAGACTGCCCCAACACCTTTCGTCCCACGACGCGACCAACGATGCATCACCGCGCTGGTCGCTCAGGGCTCCTGCCTCGTGACTACGACCAGATGCCTGGTACTGCTTGTCCTAATCTCTAAAAACTACGTTCGATCCATCTGCTATCGTGAGGCTGTGCTGCCCGAGTTGAACGACCAGGGAGAGCTGCCTCCCGGAGTTCATCAAGACGGGTATGGCTGTCGGGCCGTCTTCGCGCTCTCCTGGCGCTCGCCGGCGAAAGCGGCCAGTTGCGTCGGGTTTTCATCTGGGGCAGCTTCGTCACCCTAAAAGCGGCTCCTCGGGACCTCGACATTCTTCTCGTGATGGCGGAGGGCTTTGAGGTCGATGCGATCTCTGCCCCGGCGCAGACGGTTTTCGAGTCGGTGCGTGCCAGGCTGTTGTTCGAGGCCGACGTTTTCTGGGCGCGAGCTTCCATCGGAGACGAGTTACTCGATCTCTGGCTCGACACATATCAGACTTCCAGAAGCTTCCGAAAACGCGGTATCGTGGAACTGGAACTGCCATGATTCAAACCGACGACCAAATGCTCCTAGCGCAGCAATGCGTCGCCAACCTGCGGCGCGTCCTTCTGGAGGCGCGGAAGGTTCACTCTCGGCAGGACTATACTCGCATGGCGGAGCCGATTCTTCTCGAAGTCCAGCAGCGCGAGCAAGAGATTCTCGAGTACTTGAGCAGAGACCTGGAACAGCCAATTGCGAGCTAGTCTGATTTAGCGCCCCGCGGCACCGGCGAGTGCGCTACAACCGAAGCATGCGCTGCCCCTGGGCCACCACCGAATCCATGATCGCCTACCACGACAACGAGTGGGGCAAGCCGCTGCACGACGATCGGGCGCTGTTCGAATTCCTGATCCTCGAAGGAGCGCAGGCGGGGCTGAGCTGGTCCACAATCCTGAACAAGCGCGAGAACTATCGCGCGGCGTTCGACGGCTTCGACGCCAGCAAGATCGCGCGCTACGGCGACCGGCGGATCGCGACTCTGCTGGGCAACGCGGGCATCGTTCGCAACCGGCTCAAAGTGGCGGCCGCCGTCACCAACGCAAAGGCATTCCTGGCGGTCCAAAAGGAATTCGGCACCTTCGATGCCTACGTCTGGGGCTTCGTGGCGGGGAACCCGATCCGTAGCGCCTGGAAGGAGCCGGCGGACGTCCCGGCACGAACGGCCGTCTCAGACGTCTTGAGCAAGGACCTCGCCAAGCGCGGCTTCCGCTTCGTGGGATCCACGATCTGCTACGCCTTCATGCAAGCCACGGGCTTGGTCAACGATCACCTGGTGAGCTGCTTCCGCTACTCGGAAGTTTGATTCAGACAACCGCCGGATGGCGCGGGGGCGGGATGTGGCGCGGCTTCGCCCGGGGGGCCGGACGGCTGGCGAGGTACGCGAGCATGTGCTCATCGGTAAGCGTGTTGTGCGAGCCGGCGTCCCCAGGCCCGGTCTCAAGCGCACGCAAACAAAGACCCGGACCTTCCTGAAGCCCTACGCGATGCTTGGTGAACAGCGTCATCTCGGCGGTCACGAACAGAGTCTCGGTGGGCTCGCCGGGCTTGAGCCGCTCGAACTTGTACAGGCGCGCGGTGCCCGCCTGATTGAAGCCCACATAGCGCAGGGGAATCCTGTCCTGCTGCTTGTTTGTGGGGAGCGGGATCCGGTGCTGACGGTGGACGGACACGTTCACGGCGACGGGCAGGCTGCCGGTCTCGAGGTCGAAGGTGACCATCTGGCCGACGGCCAGGCAAGTGACGTCGTACTCGAGCACCGACTTGGAGAGGAAGTGAGCGCTCACTCCATTGTCGGCCGTGATGCAGCCCGATCCGTTCCCGTTGCTCAGGCTCTTGATCCGTCCGGTCATGGGGTCGGATCTTGCGGCGGGTTCGGGTTGCCGTTGCCAGCGGCATGGCCGTCCGCGCCTTCGCCCTGGCCGTCCGCGCCTTCGATGGCACCGTCCAAAGGCTCGCCGTCCAAGCCCTCGATGGCGTCATCCGCTTCTGGAGCTTGCGGATTGTTCTTGTCAAGCTTTCGCTGAGCCCGCTTGGCAGCCTTGTCGCGCTGCTTCTCCATTCGGGCTAGTTCTTTTTGACGCTTCTTGTAGGTCGTGTGTGGGCGAGACGCCATAGACTCCCTTCGCGCTCTCCCGGCCGGCGTTTTCGCGCCGGCCGGTCAGGATGGAAAAACCGATTTACCAGCGGGCGGCGCGGCGTTCGCGCGGTGCACCGCCGCCACCGGCGCGGTCCACCTTCGGACGAGCCTCATTGACGTTGAGCGCGCGACCGCCGAGGTTGGTCCCGTTCAGGCCCGCGATGGCCTGGTCCGCCTCGTTTGCGTTGGTCATCTCGACGAATGCAAAGCCTCTGGAGCGGCCCGTGTCCCGGTCCCTCATCAGGCTGACGCGTTCCACGGCGCCGTACGGTTCGAACAGTGAGCGAATTTGATCTTCGGTAGCGCCGAAATCCAAGTTGCCTACGAATATGTTCTTCAAAGTGATCTCTCCTTGCATTCCTTGCATTTGATAGCGGGCTATACGAGGCGAGCTCGGAATCGCGGCGGCCAGGATATGCGCGGACAATCAAACGTTCCTTCAGTATACCAGCTTTCCGCATCCCCAACCGCGCGACGGCTAAGCCTGCGCCGCTCGCCCTTCGGTCCCTTTTTCGAGCCTCCGGCCCCAGGCAACCAGCCCCGCGAGCAGTTGGCGAATCAACTCCTTTGCCTTGTCATCTGTCAAGTTCCCACGCTCGTCGAAGCGGTGGGAGGCGTCCGCGATCATCACTTCGGGCCGGTTGAGCGGGTGCATGTTCGTGAACACGAAGACCTGTCGCAGGTGGTATTGCGCGCGCGAGGTTTCCCCCTGGCCCACGGAGGCGCCCATAACCGCCACCGGTTTTCCGTCCCAGGCGTTGTCGCCGTAAGGGCGCGAAGCCCAGTCGATGGCGTTTTTCAGCACGCCGGGAATCGAGTAGTTGTACTCGGGAGTGGAGAACAGAATCGCGTCCGCCGCGCGGATCCGGGCTTTGAATTCAGTGACTTTCGCGGGAGGGTGGGGCTCCTCGTCCTCGTTGAAGGGAGGGATCCCATCCAGATCGAATATCTCGAGCGTCACCCCCTCGGGAACCAACCCCGCCGCGGCGCGCAAAGCGGCCCGATTGAACGAACCCTTGCGTAAGCTACCGGCTATTCCCAGAATCCGAAAATTCCCCGCCATACGCCCCCCTTCTTCCTATAAATTACCACTACAGAATCGGAGCGGCGCCGCCGATGTTAAAGCCGATGCTAAACTGGTTCTCGGTCTGTCCTGGCGCCGGCATGGCTGCCTGCTGAGGCATGCGGTCCGGCGCGGGAATCGCCCTGTCACCAGACCCTGGGTCCGCGCGAGGGGCGCTTTCGGCCGCCCGGCGGAGCACGAGAGTTGAATGTATAACGCATTCTTTGGCTTCAACGAGAACCCGTTCAACCTGACGCCAGACCCCACTTTTCTCTACCGGAGCCGGCAGCACGAAGAGGCCCTGGCCAACCTGATCTACGGGGTGCAAAGCCGCAAAGGCTTCGTGGTTCTTACCGGCGAAGTCGGAACCGGCAAGACTACGCTGCTCGAGTGCCTGCAGGATTTTCTCGCCGAGCACCAGTTCGATTTCGCCTTCCTGTTCAACTCGCGCCTCACCGTGGAGCAGTTCTTCGAGATGATGGCCTACGATCTGGACCTGCAGTGCGAGCACCGCTCCAAGACCGAAGTGCTGATCGCCCTTAACCAGTTGCTCCTGGCGAACACCAGCCTCGGGCGCACGACGGTGCTCATCGTAGACGAGGCGCACAACCTGGAGTGGGACGTTCTCGAGGAGATCCGCCTGCTCGGCAACCTGGAGAACCGCCACGGAAAACTGCTGCAGATAGTCCTGGCGGGCCAGCCGGAGTTCGATCGTAAGCTGGACGCCCCCAGCCTGCGGCAGTTGAAACAGCGCATCGTGCTGCGCTGCATGCTGCAGCCGCTCAGCCTGGACGACGCGGCCGAGTATATCCGCGCACGTTTGGAGAAGGCCGGGATGACGGATCAGACCCTGTTCCCCGAGGAGGTAGTGGCGGAGCTGCACCGCCGCTCCCAGGGCATTCCGCGACTGATCAACGCCATCTGCGACAACCTGCTGCTGACCGCCTTCGCCCTCGAGAGCAAGACCACGACTCTGCAAATGCTCGATGAGGTGTCCGAAGACATGCGCCTGGAATGGCCCGGCAAGCGCGTCGGGATCTCCCGCCTCTCGAGCGGCCAGCGCGGCGGCCCGACGCTGTTCCGGGAATAGGCTCGTCGCCTGTCGCTCGTCGCCCGTCGCAAGAGCCGGGCTTCGTGACCTGCGCACCGCGACATATCCGCGGAGCGAAGCCCCCGAAGCCCGCAGGATCAGATCGACGAGCGACGTGCGACAAGCGACGGGCCTCTTATAACTTTTCCCTATCGCCCTCATAGAAACATTGCGTTTGTTGCGCGCGGGCCGCCGTTGCATGATGTCATGAGAGGTCCCGAACTTGCAGCGAAACCGCGTCGTTTCTCTATTACTATTCGTGTCGGCAACCGCCCTGGCGCAAGGGACTCAGGATGCCGGCGCTCGTTTAGCCGCCCTTGAAAGCCAGGTGAAGGCCGCGCAATCGGCCGGCGACAACTCCTGGATGCTGATCAGCTCGGCCCTGGTGCTGATGATGACCGGCCCCGGCCTGGCCTTGTTCTACGGCGGTCTGGTGAGGAAGAAGAACGTCATCGGAACGATGATGCAGAGTTTCATACTGATGGGTCTGGTGACCGTCCTTTGGGCGGTAGTGGGCTACAGCCTGGTGTTCTCCGAAGGCTCGCCGTTTCTGGGCGGCCTGAAGTATTTGTTTCTGAATGGGGTCGGTGCGGCGCCCAATCCTGACTACGCCGCGACCATCCCGCAGCAGACGTTTATGGTTTATCAATTGATGTTCGCCATCATTACCCCGGCGCTGATCAGCGGCGCGTTCGCGGAGCGGATGAAGTTCAGCGCCATGCTGCTGTTCATGACCCTGTGGTCCTTCCTGGTGTACTTCCCCATGGCGCACATGGTCTGGGGCAAAGGCGGGCTCCTGAACGCTGCCCTGGGGGGCAAAATACCCTGCTTCGATTTCGCAGGCGGCACGGTGGTGCACATCACTTCGGGTGTTTCGGCGCTGGTGTGCGCCCTCTATCTCGGCCGGCGCAAGGGCTACCCGCACGAGCCGATGAGGCCGCACAACCTGGTGCTGAGCTTTATCGGCGCGTGCCTGCTTTGGGTGGGCTGGTTCGGATTCAACGCCGGCAGCGCGCTGGCGGCCTCGGCGCTGGCAACCAGCGCGTTCGTAGCGACGCATTTCGCCGCCGCAGCCGCGGCCCTGAGTTGGGTCTTCGTGGAGTGGATCCGGACCGGCAAGCCGAGCGTGCTCGGCGGCATCTCCGGCGCCGTAGCGGGCCTGGTGGCCATCACGCCCGCCTCCGGGTTCGTCAAGCCCTTCCCGGCGCTCCTCATCGGCCTGGCGGCTGGGGCGGTGTGCTACTTCATGGTGACCAAGGTGAAAAGCTGGTTCGGATACGACGACTCGCTCGACGCTTTCGGAGTTCACGGCGCCGGTGGAACGCTGGGCGCCATCCTCACCGGCGTGTTCGCCACCAATCTGGTCAACGAAAGCTTCAACCGCCCGCTGGGCGCGGTGGATGGCAACGCCGGGCAGATCGTCAGCCAGCTCGTCGGGACCCTGATTGCCTGGGGATTGGCCATCGTCGGCACGCTCGTGATCCTGAAGATTTGCGACTGGACGCTGGGCGTGCGGGCCGACGCCATGGACGAGACGCAGGGCCTCGATCTGAGCATGCACGGAGAGGAGGCATACAATCTCGAGTCCTAGGCCGTGAGAAACTAGGCGCGAGGATCTCCCCATGAAGAAAATCGAAGCGATCATCCAGCCGTTCAAGTTCGACGACGTGAAAGAGGCGATGAAGTCGATTGGCATCGACGGCATGACCGTGACCGAAGTGCGCGGCCACGGCCGCCAGAAGGGACACAAGGAAGTGTACCGGGGCCAGGAGTACGAAGTGGACCTGCTCCCCAAAGTGAAACTCGAGATGGTGATTCCCGACGCGCGCCTCGATGAGGTGATCGGCACCCTGACGCGCTCGGCCCGCACCGGCAAGATCGGCGACGGCAAGCTGTTCGTCTATGAGGTTGCCGAGGCAGTTCGCATAAGGAACGATGACCGCGGCGAATCAGCCCTATAGTGAACCGGACCCGCGCGGGTTCCGGGACGACCCTGCCGGAGCCCTCGTGCGCCGCACCGTCACCGTCGATCGGACGGTTTCGGAATCGTTCGCCAAACACCTCGAGCCCGTCGCCCCGGCGGGCCTCGCCCTGCTCGCCGTGGGAGGCTACGGACGGCGGGAACTGTTTCCGTACTCCGACGTGGACCTGCTGCTGCTGATCGAAAAGCCCGGCGTTCCCGAACGGATGCGGGGAGCCATCTCCGCCTTCCTGCAGAGCCTGTGGGACGCCGGCCTGCGCGTCAGCCACTCGGTGCGGACGCCGGTGGATTGTTCGGCGCTCGATGAGCAGAACATCGAGCTCAGCATCAGTCTTCTCGACCAGCGCTTCCTGGCCGGCGACCGCGGCCTGCACGCCAAGCTCGACCTGGCCATGGCGCGCTATCTCGACCGCCAGGGGTCCGCGCTGGCAGGGCACCTGTGCCGCATGGTGCGCGATCGCCACGCCAAGCACGGCGGCTCGATCTACCAGCTCGAGCCCAACATCAAGGAGGCTCCGGGCGGGCTGCGCGACTACCAGCTCATCGCCTGGCTGAAGAAGCTGCGAGACGCCCGGCACAACGCGCCGGCTCGCGAGGACGACACGCCCGATCTGATCCCTGCCCGCGATTTCCTCTTCGGGCTGCGCACCTATCTTCACGAGCGCGCCCGCCGCGACTCGAACACCCTCACCTTCGAGCTGCAGGACGAGATTGCCGAACTGTTCGCAACTTCGCCCGCCCTGTGGATGCGCGGCTATTACAGTTCCGCGCGCGGCATCGCCCGCGAGGCCCTGCGTGCCATCGAAGCGGTGGATGAGCAGTCCAGCTCTCTGCTGGTGCAGTTCCGCGACTGGCGTTCGCGCGTCTCGAATGCGGAGTTCCACGTCTCCCGCGAGCGCGTCTACTTCCGCGCGCCGCAGCGGCTGGAGCACGATCCGGCGATGGCGCTGCGCCTGTTCGAGTTCGTGGGACGCCACGGCATGCACCTCGCGCTCGAAACCGTGCGCCGCCTGGACCAGCATTCCGCCGCGCTGAGCCGCTACTTCGCTTCGCCGCCGGCGCCTTTGTGGCCGGCCTTCAAGGCCATCCTGGCGACGCCGCATTGCGCCCTGGCGCTGAATGCCATGCACGAAACCGGCGCGCTGGCCGCCCTGCTGCCCGAATGGGGACCGGTGGAGTGCCTGGTCATCCGCGACTTCTACCACCGCTACACCGTGGACGAGCACACCCTGCGCGCCATCCGGATTCTGGAGGACCTGCGCACCCCGAAAGATCCCGGCTGGACGCGTGTCGCCGGCCTCTACGCCGAGATTGACCGGCTCGACCTGGTGATGTTCGCCCTGCTGTTCCACGATCTGGGAAAGGCCCTCAAAGACGGGCTGGCCCACGTGGGCGCATCCGCGGAGCTGGCGGCCGTAGCCATGGAGCGGCTGGGCATGCCCGAGGAAGACCGGCGCGTCGTGATCGCGCTGATCGAACATCACCTGGCGCTTTCCTCGGTCATGAACTCGCGCGACCTGGAGGACCCCGCCACCGCTCCTTTCATCGCCGCCAAGGTCGGCACGCTCGAAATCCTGAAACAGCTCACGGTCCTCACGTTCGCCGACATCAGCGCGGTCAACCCCAGCGCCATGTCGCCCTGGCGCCTGGAGCAGCTCTGGCGCGTCTACCTGCTCGGCTACAACGAACTGACCCGCGAGCTCGAATCCGACCGCATCCACGAGGGCGCCGTCGAGAAGGCGGGGATGGAGGAATTCCTCGAGGGCTTCCCGGTGCGGTACCTGCGCAAACACTCCGCCGCCGAGATCGAGGCGCACTTCCAACTGGAACAGCGCAGCCGCGAGCGCGGAGTGGCCGTCGACATACGCCGCGAGAACGGGTTCTACGCTCTCGCGCTGGTGGCGCGGGACCGCCCGGCGCTGCTCTCCGCGATCGCCGGCGCCATGGCCGGCTTCGGCATGAACATCCTGCGCGCCGAGGGATTCGCCAACCGCAGCGGCATCATCCTCGATACCTTCGTGTTCGAGGATCCGCACCACACCCTGGAGCTGAACCCCACCGAGGTGGACCGCCTGCGGCTCACGCTCGAGCGCGTGACCCTGGGCCGCCTCGACGTCAAGGAGCTACTGCGCAGCCGTCCCGCGCCGACCCCGCCGACCAAGAAGGCGCGCGTCGCGCCCGCGGTATCGTTCGATTCGCGCGTCTCCGAGGTCGCCACGTTGATCGAGGTGGTCGCGGAGGACCGGCCCGGGCTGCTCTACGCGCTCACGTCCGCCATCGCATCGACCGGCGCCAACATCGACGTGGTGTTAATCGACACCCGCGCACACAAGGCCATCGACGTCTTCTACGTGACCTCGGAAGGGAAGAAGCTGGACGCCGCGCAGCAGGCCGAGATGAAGGAGAAGCTCCTCAAGGCCTGCGCGCCTTGAGGACGCTGGGGCCTGCGCTAAAATGGACGCAATGGCAGATCGAGCAGTCGCCACCATCAGCGCCCTCATCGTTGACGACGAACAGCTCGCCAGCGACGAGCTCGCGTACCTCTTGAAGGACTTTCCGGACGTGGAAGTGATCGCCACCGCCCGCAACGGCCTGCAGGCGGTCAAGCTCATCGAGGATCTGGAGCCCGATGTCGTATTCCTGGACGTCCAGATGCCGGGCATGGACGGCCTGGGCGTCATCCGCGCGCTCAAGGATAAGGGCGATTCCCTGCCCTACTTCGTTCTGGCCACGGCCTACGAGCAATACGCCGTCGAGGCCTTCCGTCTGGAAGCGCTCGACTACCTGCTCAAGCCGGTGGATAAGGAACGGCTGACGGAATCGGTGGACCGCGCGCGCCGCTTCGTGCAGGAACGCACCAAGTCCCAACCGCCCGAAGCGGCCGCCCCCAGGAACCTGCCTCATCGCACCAAGCTGATGGTGCGTGCCGCCAACCGCAACTTCATCGTGGATGCGAACGAGGTCATCTACGCCACCATCAACGACGGCTTGATCACCATCGTCGCGCCCGGCCTCGAAGGGCAGTCCAACTACCGCACCATCGAGGAGCTGCAATCGAACCTCGACCCGGACGTTTTCTGGCGCGTCCACCGCTCCTTCCTGATCAACATCAACCGGATCAAGGAAGTGATCCCCTGGTTCAAATCCAGCTACATGCTGCGCATGGACGACAAGAAGCAGACCGAGATTCCGGTCAGCCGGGTGCAGACCAAACGGTTGCGGGTGCTGTTGAAGCTGTAGGAAAAGCGCTCGTGGCCCGTCGCTCGTCGCCCGTCGCAAACAAAGCAGCCCCGGCCGCCGCTTCGCGATCGGGATGGTCCACGCTACGGAGCCCGACGAGCCGGACGTTACCACGAGCGACAAGCGACGGGCGCAGCCAGACGTTACAACGGGCCACGAGCAACAAGCGACGAGCGCTTCGCTCAGATCGTAATCCCCCACCTCCACAGCAGGTACCCCAGCGCCTGGCGGACGTAGAGCCAGTTCTGGTGGCCCTCGTCGCGCACTGTCTCGGGACGGGGCGAGCCGTACACCTCGAACCCCAGCTTCTCGAGCATCTTCTTAGTGCGGTAGATGTGATAGCCGTCGCTGACCACAATGCAGGATTTCAGCTCCATCCGGCGCATGATCTCGCCGGCGGCCGCGATCGAATGCATCGTCGTGTCGCCCTCGGACTCCACCAAAATGGCTTCGGAGGGCACTCCCTGGCGCACCAGGTAGTCGCGGCCGACTTCGCCTTCGGTGAACGTCGGATCGCCGCCCGCGCCGCCCGTGGTAAGAATCAGCGGCGCTTTCTTGGCGTGGTACAGTTCGAGCCCGTGGTCGAGCCGCCCCCGCAGCACCGGAGATGGCTTGCCGCGGTATTCGGCCGCCCCCAGAACCAGGATCACGTCCGCGGGCTGCGCCTCGTCGATCAACGATTGCTGCTCGATGCGGCGCGCGGTCCGCAGCACCAGTGCGGCCATGGCAATGGCCACCACCAGCAGCGCGATCGCCGCGATTTTGAGGAAGCGTCGCATTGTTGCCGTGGCGCAGGCACTCCTGCCTGCCGCGTCGAGACTCTTCTCGACGCAGTACGAGTGCCTGCGCCACAAACCATACTGATACAGTCTACGATGATAGGCGAAACTGGAGAGGACGTGGTAAAAGCCGAAGCGGTAACCAGCCCGGCCAACCCGCTGCTTAAAGAAATCCGGCGCGCCGTCGCTCGCGGAGCGCGCACCAGCGACGGATTCTGCGTCGCCGAAACCTTCCACCTGCTCGAAGAAGCGCTCGCGAGCGGCTGCGACATCGGCGCCGTGCTGGCGGCCGAGTCGGTGCTGTCCACCGTAGAGGCGCTGCTGCGGAGACGGCCCCAAACGCGCCTGCTTGTGCTCGCCGAAGCCCTGTTCCGGTCCCTCTCGGACACCGAGGCCGCCCAAGGCGTCATGGCGCTGGTGCGCCCGCCGGAGTGGGAGCTCGACCGTCTGTTCACGGCGCAGCCGCTGGTGGTTGTCCTCGATGGGGTGCAGGATCCCGGCAACGCGGGCGCGATCCTACGCACCGCCGAAGCGTTTGGAGCCACCGGGTTGCTGTTCCTCAAAGGAACCGTGAGCCCGTACAACCCGAAAGCCGTACGGGCATCGGCGGGCTCGATCTTCCGCGTGCCGCTGATCTCGGGCCTCGAGGCCGGCCCGGCGCGCGCCGCGCTCGAGGCGCACGGACTCGACGTTTATGCGGCGGCCCCTTCCGCCTCGAAGAACCTCGACCAAGCCGGTCTGAGGCGCGGGTGCGCGTTCGTGATCGGCAGCGAAGGCCGCGGCGTCAGCGAGGAATGGAGCGCGGGCGCGGCCGGGTTGCGGATTCCGACCCGCGGAGTCGAGTCTCTCAACGCCGCCACGGCCGCCGCCATCCTGTTGTATGAAGCCCGGCGCCAGAGGGACCGCCCATGAGCCTCTTCGATAACACCCCGCCATCGCCCGAGGCAGCCGCCGCGGTGGACAAGGGCCGCCCGCTCGCCGAACGCATGCGCCCGGACCGCTTCGAGGACTTCAGCGGCCAGGAGCACATCCTGGGCCCGGGCAAGCCGCTGCGAGCGCAGATCGAACGCGGCGAGCTCGGCTCGGTCATCCTGTGGGGGCCGCCCGGCGTCGGCAAGACCACGCTGGCGCGCCTGATCGCGCGCGTCACGCGGTCCGATTTCGTTCCCTTCAGCGCCGTCCTCAGCGGCATCAAGGAAGTCAAGGCCGTCATGGCCGAGGCCGAGCGCAACCGCAAGCTGGGGCGCAGCACGCTGCTGTTCATCGACGAGATCCACCGCTTCAACAAGGCGCAGCAGGACGCCTTCCTGCCCTATGTCGAGCGCGGCGACATCACGCTCATCGGAGCCACCACCGAGAATCCGTCCTTCGAAATCATCTCGGCGCTGCTGTCGCGCTCCAAGGTGTACGCGCTGCGCGGGTTGACCGTGCCCGAGATCATGACCCTGCTGCGGCGCGCGCTGGGGGACCGCGAGCGCGGCCTCGGCGACCTGGAGATTCACGCCGCGGACGAGATGCTCGAGCAGATCGCCATCTTCGCCAACGGCGACGCGCGCGCCGCCTACAACACCCTGGAGACGGCGGTGGCCGCGGCTAAGGACAAGGAGCTTTCGAACCAGGCGGTGGAGGATGCGATCCAGCGCAAGGTGCTGCTCTACGACAAGTCCGGCGAAGAACATTACAATCTGATTTCGGCGCTGCACAAATCGGTCCGCTCGAGCGACGTGGACGCGACGCTCTACTGGCTGGGGCGCATGCTCGAAGGCGGCGAGGACCGGCTTTACATCGCACGCCGCCTGATCCGCATGGCCGTGGAGGACGTCGGGCTGGCCGACCCGCGGGCGCTCGAGCAGGCCGTCGCCGCGATGCAGGCGGTCCATTTCCTGGGGACTCCCGAGGGCGACCAGGCGTTGGCGCAGGCCGCCATCTATCTGGCCGTGGCGCCGAAGTCGGATGCCGCGTACCAGGCGCTGAACGGCGTCCTCGAAGACGTGCGGAAGACCGTCGCCGAGCCGGTCCCGATGCAGCTGCGCAACGCGGTGACCCGCTCGATGAAGGAATGGGGATACGCCGCGGGCTACCAGCACGCGCACAAATTCGAAGACGCTCTACCGGAGATGGAGTGCCTCCCGCCCTCTCTGCTGGGCCGGAGGTACTACCGTCCCACCGGCCGTGGAATCGAAAAGAGAATTGCGGAGAGGATGGAAGAAATCGCCAAAAGCCGCTCGTCGCCTGTCGCCCCCCGCCCGTCGAAGGATCCGTAGTGGTGGTTGTGCCCCTTCGCGACGAGGGATGGGCGACGGTGCGGAGCGGGATTAGCCCCGGCGTACCGACGGGCGACGGGCGACGTGCGACGGGCAACCAGCTACAGGCGTCCTAGTACCTTGGGACTGCCGGATCCCGCAGTTCGGCCATTACGAAGCGCGCTCCTGAGCCCTGCTATAGTCGAGAGGAACCGGAGGGGTCGCCGGGGCGGCGGTACTTGAAGTCCATCATGGTACCGACGTGCCAACGTGAAATTGAGTCCTTTCGACTATAGGTGAAACCAGCCTAAATAGCGTTTACTAGAACAGTGATGTTACAAACTCTCAGCAACACAGCAACGATTCCGATCGGGGGTGGCCGCTTGAACAGGGAAAAGGACGGATTCCAGTCGACGCGAGAAGAAAGCCCGGCGCTCGCCAGCGCTCCCATGCAGGCCGACCACGCCGACCGGCGCAGTGCGGTTCGCTTCCCCATCGAGCAGGACGTGCGCTACAAGGTGTTCACGCGGAACACCATCGAAGTGGGCATGGGCAAGACCATCAATATGAGCTCGAACGGTGTGCTCTTCACAACCGAGAGAGTGCTGTCTGTTGGAGAGAGGCTGGAAGTGGCGGTGGCCTGGCCGGCGCAGCTCGACCACAAGTGCGCGCTGAAGCTGGTCACCACGGGCCGCGTCGTTCGCAGCGAGGGCGGCGTGGCCGCTATCGCTATCGAGCGATACGAGTTCCGAACGCAGGGCATTCACGGCCTGGTCTGAGGAGCAACGGCGGAAAGCGGGGACAGGCCCCTGTCCCCGCTATTTTATTCGACGCGGAATTCGTGCCGCGTTTCCTGGCTTTGATCCCCTTCGTAGTCCTTCAAGGTAAGCACCACCACGTACGGCCCCGGCTTGATCTTCTTGTCCAGGTTCAGACTCAGCGCGCCGGACAGGTAGCGCTTGGGATAGAACGCGTCCTCGTCTTCGGCGGCCGCCTGCGGCTGCGAGAAGAGCGATTTTCCCGCCGCGTCGACCAAACTCACCCCGTATTCGACGTGAATGTGGTTCTTAGGGCCGTAACGGAAGCCTGTGAAGTCGAACCGTATCCAGACGGCATCGCCGGGGTGGAAGACCGCGTCCAGAAGCGGGTCGCTGTCCTCCTCGGTGCGTAGGAAGCGGAAATTCCGCACCGTCAGCGTCGGGCTGGGCTCGATATTGCGCCCACGCACCGGGATTTCGATCTCGGCCTTCGCCGTCTGCTTCGACAGGTTGTCCTCCACCGCCAGCTTCAGCCGGTACGTACCACCCCAGGCCAGCGGCGGGATGGCCGCGCTCTGGTTCACGATCGGCATCCAGTCTTTGTCTTCCGGCGAGACTTGCGTTTCGATCTTGCCGTGCATCGCTTCGGCAAAAGGCACGCCATCGGGGTCCACAGCGTCGACGGTGTAGCTGAGATCGATCTTCGACTCGGGCGAGACCTGGTAGCCGGATATCTGGAACGTCAGGAAGATCAGGTCGCCGATCAGGAACGGGGTACCGGACGCCAGCGGCGGGCCGCCGTCGTACTGATGCAGTTGGGTACGGACGATCTTCAACTGCCTCGCGGGAGGCGCGGCTCCCAGCGACAGCGTCATCGCCAACCCGATCAAGCCGAGCCGTTTCATGTTGCCTCCCGTGGGGCAGGCGTCCACGCCTGCAGCGGGTCTCGACAGGGACTTGCGAGATTAACCTGACAGACTTGAAGACTCCGCTGAAAAACGGTGACTGGCTCCGCTGTCCCAAGCGACATGCCCGCCCGGTCAACCGGATAGGTCTCGAGCGCGCGTGGACAGCGGTGCCTGTCGCCGCTTTTCAGCCCTTTCACCTCTCGCCGCGGACGCGACGAACTCAATTTTGCAGGTCCCTCTCCAGACCCGCCGGCCGAGACTTGCACCATCACTTCCCCGCCAGCGCGAACTTCCCTTTGAGGCGTATGTCGCGCGAGGAAGCTCCCACCAGGACCTCGAATGTCCCCGGCTCCGCGACCCACTCCTTCTTGGCGGTCGAGTAGTAGGAGAGAGCGCTCTTGTCGAGCCCGAAGGTCACGGTCTTCGTCTCGCCCGGCTTTAGCACCACTCTGCGGAATCCCTTCAGCTCCTTGACCGGACGATCCACGCTCGAGTGCGCGTCTCCGACATACAACTGCACCACCTCGGCCCCTTCGCGAGAGCCGGTGTTGCGCACCGCGAGGCTGACCTCCTGCGGGCTCACCTTCAGATCGCTGTACGCAAAGGTCGTGTAGGAAAGGCCGTGCCCGAAGGCGAACAGCGGCTCGATGTTGTGCTTGTCGAAGTGACGGTACCCGACGTAGATGCCCTCCGCGTAGTCGACCGTGCCGTTCTCGCCCGGATAGTGTCCGTATGCCGGCGAGTCCTTCCACTCCTTGGGAAAAGTCATGGGCAGCTTGCCGGACGGGTTGGCATCGCCGAACAGAATGTCTGCAATCGCGTGGCCGCCTTCCTGGCCTGGATACCACGCCGCGACGAGCGCCGGAACCTTGCCCACCCAGTTGTCCATCAGGACCGGCGAACCCGCGATCAGCACCACCGCCGTTCTCGGGTTGACCGCGGCCACCGCCTTGATCAACTCCTCCTGACCGGCCGGCAGACCCAATGTTGCGCGATCGTGACCCTCGGATTCGAGCTTCGACGAGTTCCCCACGAACACCACGGCCATATCCGTGTTCGCGGCGATCGCCGCTGCGTTCTTGAGGAGCGTGGCGCTGTCTTTGTCCTGCTCCTCGCCTTCCATCGCGGCGCCCAGCGCGTATTCGACGATAAACTGCTTCCCCGCGTGCTGGCTGATTCCCTGGAGCGGACTCACGGCGTACTTCGGCTTCACGTTCGAGCTGCCCCCGCCGCCGGTTCGCGCCACGATCGCGCTGGGACCGATCACGGCGATGCTGTGGACCTTGCCGGCCTGTATCGGCAGCACCCCGCGCTCGTTCTTCAGCAGAACGATTCCTTCGGTAGCCGCTTTGCGCGCGACCGCGATTTCGTCGGGACTGTCCACCGCGCCCGCCGGCTCCTCGCCCCGGTCGAAGATCCCGACGGCGAACATCGCCCGCAGCATTCGCCTGACCCGGTCGTCCACGACGGCCTGCGGAATCTTGCCGCTCTCGATCTCCGGAAGGACCTTCTCGGGCGCCTGGAATCCGCCCGTGAAGTTCTGCCGCGTGGTCTCGTCATGGTTCAATAGGGCGCGAACCGACGCCGGACCCGGCATCTCGATATCCAGGCCCGCTACGGCGCCGTCAACCGTGCTGTGCGTGCCGCCCCAGTCCGAAACCACGAAGCCCTGGAAGCCCCACCCCTTCTTGAGCGTGTCCGTCAGCAGGTAGGGATTCTCGGCGCACCACAGGCCGTTCACCTTGTTGTAGGCCGACATGACGGACCAGACGCCCGCTTCCTCGACCGCGGCTTTGAAGGCCGGAAAATAGATCTCCTGCAGCGCGCGCTCGCCGATCTTCTCGTCGATAGTGCGCCGCTCGAACTCCTGGCTGTTCGCCGCGAAGTGCTTCACGGTCGCGATCACGCCCTCGCCCTGCATCCCCTTGATGTAGGCCACCACCAGGCGCGAGGTGAGGTACGGGTCCTCGCCGTACGTCTCGAAATTGCGTCCCGCCCATGGCGTCCGGTGGATATTGACGCTGGGACCGAGAAGCATGTTGCGCCCCAGCGCCCGCACCTCGGCGCCGAGCGCCTGCCCCACGCGTCCGGCGATCTCCGGATCCCACGTCGCGCCCAGTGCCACGCCCGCCGGAAATGCCGTGCTCAAAACCTGCGGCAGTTTCGACCCCGCGGCATTGGTGAGCGCGGACGGCCCGGACCAGGACCGCACGCCCACCGGGCCATCGGCCATCTTGAGCGAGGGAATCCCGAGCCGCTCGTTGGGCGCCGATTCCATCCACGTCGCGCCCGCCAGCATTGCCACTTTTTCCTGGAGCGTCATGCGCCCCAGCAGGTCCTCAGCCCTCTTTTCGGCTGAAAGACTGGTGTTCTTGTACGGTGGTGTCACAGTTTGACTCTGCGGCGCCAGAAGCGCCATAGCAACGAACCAGTAGAGGCGTCCCATCGACACAATAGTAACTCGGAGCCGGGTGCGACAGGCCGGGGCCTTCGTGGCGCGGACTCTGAGCTAAACTACACTCAGGCACTGGGACTGCGGTCTTCGACCCCGCTTTGTAGCGCAACTGAGGAACGAAGCGCCGCTTCGGGGGATCCATGCAATCAGCCGTTCTCGCCCTATTCCTGGAATTCTCGCGCACAGCCGTGTCGATGTCCGTTGCGGGCCTCGCTCTGCTCCTGATCGGCATCGCGGCCTCGAAGAACGTCGTTGCCCGCGCTCGCGGCATCGACCGGATCGTCGCCCTGACCCACATCTGTTTCGCCATCCCGCTGGCGGTCTTTGGCGCGGAGCACCTTTCCGCCGGAAAGTTCATGGTCAACGGAGTGCCGCCGTACATGCCCTGGCGTGTGTTCTGGGTGTATTTCGTCGGCTTTGCGCTGATCGCCGCTTCGTTGAGCATCGCCACTAAGATTCAGGTGCGGTGGTCGGGCCTGCTGTTCGGGATCATGATGTTCCTCTTCGTGGCGATGCTGCATTTCCCGGGAGCGCTCGCCAGGGGCGGCCGGATCCAGTGGACCATCGTCTTCCGGGAAATGTCGTTCGGCGGCGGCGCCTGGGTCTTGGCGGGAATTGCGATGACCGGGGACCGCGATGGCCGCGGCAGGATCCTCATTACCGTGGGCCGCGTGCTGATTGCGATCACCGCGATCTTCTTCGGCGTCCAGCATTTTCTGCATCCGCTGGGACTTCCCGGAGTTCCGCTCGAGAAACAGATGCCCGCGTGGGTTCCCGTTCCCGCACTCATCGACTATCTGACCGGCGCATCCCTGATCGTCGCCGGCGTCTGCTTTCTGCTGGCGCGAAAGACGCGCATGGCGGCCAGTTACCTCGGCGCCTGGATTGTGTTCCTGGTTGTGGTCATGTACGGGCCAGTCCTGATCGGCGCGCTGGCGAACCCGAGTACCGCCGTAAAGGTGGAGGGGCTCAACTACTTCGCCGACACGCTTCTTTTCGGCGCGGTGATCCTCTCGCTGGCCCTCGCCGAGACGGCCATCCCCGCGAAGCCGGCTTCCGGGAGTAATTCGGCCAGCTTCCTCGAACGCCGTCTATAAACACCGGCCCGATCCTGGAACGTCTTCGGCAGCGTCACGGCTAACCCCGGGGATTGTCCACGTTCTTCCGCCTTCACTCCATGACGTGTGGAGGTGCTCCCGTTTCGGATCGGTTAACATAAGAGGGTGGACCGGCACAACCTGGTCGGCTCGTCCCCAGAACCGGACAGGTAACCACAATCATGGACCCAGGACGGTACGATGATTGATGCTAAAGAGGCTTTTCAGCGCGCGAGGCAGCACGCAATTGGCATGCTCGGCGACAGGCTCTTCAGGCTTGAGGAGGTAGAGCGCGATACCTACAAGGGCCGGGAGGTTTGGCGCTTAACGCTCGGCTATCCGACGACGACCCCGGCTCTCGGCGACACACTGAATGCGATTCGCAACCTCGGCTTGATCGGGGATCTCGAGTACAAGGTGTTTCTGATTGATGTGACCGACGGCGATCTGGTCGCGATGAAGTTGCGTGAGCCGTCGCCGCAATGAGTTCGGCTGATCCTTGGTCCTACACAGCGGCGCGGGACTTTTGATTGACACGAATCTTCTGGTGCTCTTCATCGTGGGCAGTGTCAACCCTGATCGTATCGCGCGTTTCAAACGGACCTCGCAGTACACCAGATCCGACTACCGGCTCTTGGTTTGCTTGCTCGATGGTGTTGAGCCTCTATACACGACAGCGCACGTCATGGCCGAAGTGAGCAACCTGACTGATCTGACGGGTGGCGAACGGATTCTCGCCCGGCGCAGAATGAAGGATCTCCTGGCCATTTTGCAGGAGCCTTGGATCCCCAGTGCACGGGCCGCGCAGGGCGCGCCTTATGAAAGTCTGGGGCTCACTGATGCGGCGATCATGGCCTTGGCGCGCGAGCATAAATGCTCCGTGCTCACAGCCGACTTCGACCTCTACCGGGCGCTGAGCCGTGTTGGAATTCCGGTTCTCAATTTCGCGCATCTGCGAGAGCTTTCTTGGGGGGTTTGAGAGCGCCCGTGATCGTTCGGACTCCTGAAACGAACCGGCGAACTTCCTCAAAGAGGACTCAGTGCCCTACAGTTCGTAATCGGCGACGGCGTGGCAGGCCTGCAATCACGCTCGCCCCGGCTTTGCCTCGAGAACGCCCACCTGGCCCTCAACCGGGTAGACGCCGGTCAGGCGGAAGCCTGCTGCCTCCAGAAGCGCCCTCCACTCCCGCTCGCTTCGTTCTCTGCCACCGGTGACAGCGAGCATGTTGAGGTCGCTCATCAGCCGGCCTTCCAGGTCCGGGTCTGCCTGCGAGACTAGCGGAGGCAGTATGAATTCCATCGCCAGCAGAGTGCCGCTCTCCGGAATCACGGCGCGGCAGTTCTTGAGAATCGTGACTGCCCCCGCGTCCCGATACCCGTGCAACACATGTTTGAGCATGTACACATCGGCGCCGGCCGGGATGGACTGGCTCAGGTCTGCCACCACCAGCCTGCACCGGGTCTCGTCCACGAAGCGCGCTTTCGCTGCCTCCACGCTCTCCTCGCGATCCACCAGCATGCCTCGAAGATGGGGATGGAGTTCGAGCACGGCAAGAAGAAGTGCGCCCCCGCCCCCGCCAAGATCGGCCACCACCTTCGCGCGTGAAAAGTCCCAGGCCCTCGCGATGGGAGCGTAATCTTCCGCGGGAGCCGTGCCCATGACGGCACGAAAGATCGAGCTGGCTTCAGGATCCTGCGACCAGCGGGAAGGCACATTCGGATCGCGCACCTCGGAGGCGGGCTTGCCTGCTCGGACGCAATCGGTAAGCAGGGACCAGCTGTCGGCCAGCAGATCCGCCCAGAAAACGACGGCGGGCCATGCCGACTGGGCATCGTCCCTCCTCAGCGGCCTTCCAAACGGGGTAAGCCGAAAATGTCTCGGCGTCGTTTCCTCCGCGACGCCTATGCTGGCCAGCGCGCGCAACAGGCGATACAGAGAATCGCCGTCCGCCTGACAAGCCTCCGCCAGATGATCGACGCTGCGCACTTCGTCTCCAAGCGCATCGGCAACGCCGAGACGCGCCGCCGCGCAGAGTACGCGGCTGCGGGAATACGCCATTGCCATTTCGACAAGCCCAGAGTTCGCCGCGACATTGCCGATTCCGCCGCCAGGTTGGCCCATGAGACACCTCAAATCCAATGTACTAAGTTGTGAGCAGGGTACACGGAACGTGGTTTCAACTGGGAGACGACCCAGGCTCTGAGACTACTCCCCATAGACGCGCATCGCCGACCGGGAGCCACGGCGACTGTGAAGTTGCAGCCGTCGTCCCGTAACTGCGTGTTTGGCGGTCACAAGCCGACTTCCCGGGAGTGATCTGCCGAACGGCGCTTATCAGCGCAGGCGACTACACGCTCATGTGGGTTGCTTCCGGGTTGCCGATCCGACCACAAGCAAGGCTGAGCGCACCGCGCATCTAGGCGGCTGTGGTCGCCGCAAGGCTGCTGTCTCGCAGCGCCTTGATATCGCGCATGGGAGGCTGGCCGAAGAAGCGGCTGTATTCGCGGCTGAACTGGCTTACACTCTCATAGCCGACGTCGTACGCGGCCCTGGTCGCATCGATTCCTTCCGTCAGCATCCGTTGCCGTGCTGCCTGAAGCCTGAGTTGCTTCTGGTATTGGAGTGGGCTCATGGCGGTTAGCGCCCGAAACTGATGGTGCAGTGTCGAAACACCCATTCGGGAGACTTCGGCCAATTCCTCGATGCGTAGCGGCTTGGTGTAGTTGGCCTTGAGCCAAGCAATTGCTTTCGCAGTTCTATGGCTCAGATCGCCTCTCGTCGCTATCGCACGGAGTCGCTGGCCTTGCTCAGTTCTGAGCACGCGATAGATGATTTCGCGCTGAATCAGTGGACTCAAAAACGGGATGTCCTCGGGCGTATCGAGGATCTCGATGAGTCTGATGCAGGCACCTAGCAGTCCGGTCGTCGTAGCACCAACTGCCAGCCCGTGACCGTGCGAAGATCCTTGGGGCTCCGGCAGGTCCTCCCGGCTAAGCACCTCGCCTACCATCGGCATGTCCAACCTTAGAAGCATCGAAAGAAGCGGCACGTCTTCGGATGCCTCGACGATCTGGCTTTGAACAGGAATGTCGATCGATGAAACCAGAAACGACGATCCGTCGCACAAATATTCGGTACCTCCCAAATTGATCCGCTTGCGACCTTGGGCGAACACGTTGAGACTTGGTTCGTAGCTGCCTCGATGGCAAGGGCTCGGGGAGATCCGGCGGTATAGCGTTAGTCCGGGTACCGATGTTGAATGTTCTCCCGCCGATAGTGCGTGCCCGGCAATCCTGTCGGCCAGCACTCTTCTGAGCTCGATCCATGCCGGATTTCGGTCTGCCTCTTGTTGTTTTGGTTTTGCCATTCGTGCCAGCTTGTCTTCAGCGTACCGCGGCGACGGCGATCAGGTGCACAAAAGCCACACGATAAACAGGATCAGGCAAAGAATCGGCAGGATCGGGAAAGCGCTAAGGGACGAGCTCCAGCTAATTTGAAATTGGGGTTTGAACCTGATGAGAAACGCAATGGCACTCCTGGCCGCACTGTTGCTGGCGGCGGCCGGCGCAGGCCAGGACCGTAGTGACGCCCGAGACCGTTTTGCTGGAGCGTGGCGCCTGGCGCGGCTCGAACAGCCCGGAGCCGACGGCAAGCTTCACGACGTCGATTGCAGCGGACTGTTTGTTTTCACCCGTGACGGGCACTCTTCCGTCCAGGTGATGGACCGGCATCCGCAGGCTGCCAAGGCCGCCGGGCCCGAGCAGTACTCGCAAGGCGGCTATGAAGCATCGTGGGGTACATACCAGGTGGACGAACGCACTCACACGTTCACGTTCCATATCGACGGAGCGCTGGTGCGCACCCTGGTCGGCAAGGACCTACCGCGTTCCTATGAGTTTTCGGGCAATCAACTGACCATCAAATCTACTCGTGCCGATGAGCATTGGCGTGTTACTTGGGAGCGATATTGAGTATGCAAAAACGTAAGCTGGGGCAAAGCACCCTTGAAGTGTCGGCTCTCGGTCTCGGTTGCATGGGGATGAGTTGGTCCTACAGCCCGATTCCGGACCGACACGCGATGATCTCGCTGCTGCGGTCCGCCGTGGAGCGGGGCGTCACGTTTTTCGATACGGCCGAAGTTTACGGTCCATACACGAACGAGGCACTGGTCGGCGAGGCCCTCGCTCCCCTCCGGAGCCGAGTGGTGATCGCAACGAAGTTCGGTTGGGCGCCCGGGTCCGAGGACGAAACCAGGTGGAGCAGGCTGAATTCCCGACCGGAGCACATCAAGCAGGCTGTCGAGGGCTCCCTCAAGCGACTGCGGGTTGACACCATCCACTTGTATTACCAGCACCGGGTTGATCCCGACGTTCCGATTGAAGACGTGGCGGGCGCGGTTAAGGACCTGATCCAGGCGGGCAAGGTCAAACATTTCGGCCTGTCCGAAGCAGCGGCAACCACAATTCGTCGTGCACACGCTGTTCAGCCGGTGGCTGCCGTGCAGAGCGAGTATTCGCTGTGGTATCGCGAACCGGAACGGGAAGTCCTGCCGACCCTCGAAGAACTGGGGATCGGCTTCGTTCCATTCAGTCCGCTCGGGAAGGGTTTCCTCACGGGGAAGATCGACCAAAGCACGACCTTTGACAGTTCCGACTTCCGCAATTCAGTGCCTCGCTTCAATGCGGAAAACCGGAAGGCCAACCTCGCCTTGGTCGGTCTGCTGGAGGGCATCGCGAAGCGAAAGAACGCCACCCCGGGCCAAATCGCGCTTGCGTGGTTGTTGGCGCAGAAGCCTTGGATCGTGCCTATTCCCGGCACGACCAAACTGCATCGCCTGGAAGAGAACATCGGAGCCGCGGCGGTGAAGCTTACAACAAGTGAACTGAAAGACATAGAAGAGGCCGCTAAACGGATACCAGTGCAAGGTGCTCGTTACCCGGAGCAAATGGAAAAGTTAAGCAACCGATAGAGGAGAACTATGCGAGGAACAGTCTTGTGCGGACCCCGTGACATCCGGTTCGAAGATCGGGAAGATCCCAGGATCGAAAAACCGACAGATGCTGTGATCCGCATGGCGGCGACATGCGTTTGCGGATCGGATCTCTGGCCGTATCGAGGCATACAAGCAACGAACGGCCCGACGCCAATGGGGCACGAATACTGCGGATTCGTCGAAGAAGTCGGCCGTGCGGTGAAATCCGTGAAGCCGGGCCAGTTCGTTGTGGGTTCGTTCGCGACTTCCGACAACACCTGCCCACACTGCCAACACGGTTATCAGTCCTCGTGCGCCCAGCGAGAATTCGTGACGAGAGCGCAGGCGCCGTTCCTGCGGGTTCCTCTCGCCGATGGGACGCTGGTGCCGGCGCCCGAGGCGCCCTCTCGCGACCTTCTACCGAGCCTGCTGGCAGCTTCCGACGTTCTCGGCACAGGGTGGTTCGCAGCCGATGCCGCCAAGGTAAAACCGGGATCGACCGCGGTGGTCGTGGGGGACGGGGCGGTGGGCCTGCTCGCCGTGCTCTCGGCCAGGCAGATGGGAGCCGGGCGAATCATCGCCATGAGCCGCCACGAGTCGCGACAGAAGCTGGCGCGAGAGTTTGGCGCGACAGACGTTGTGTCCGAACGCGGTGAGGAAGGCATTGCGCGGATCAAGGAGCTGACGAATGGCGTTGGTGCCGATTCTGTGCTGGAGTGCGTCGGAACCAAGGAATCGATGCGGCAGGCGATTCAAGTAACCCGGCCTGGCGGATTCGTGTCGTACGTTGGCGTTCCGCACGGAGTCGAACTGGACGGACAGGCGCTGTTTTTCGCTCACGTGCACCTGCACGGCGGGCCCGCCCCGGTGCGCCGCTATCTGCCGCATCTGATGGACCTGGTGCTAAACGAGAAAATCAATCCCGGCAGAGTGTTTGACCTGACTCTGCCGCTCGAACAGGTCGCAGAGGGTTACCGCGCGATGGACGAGCGTCGAGCCATCAAGGCGCTCTTGCGGCCGTGATGCCAGAAACGACGAACCGATGACAACCTGGGCAAAAGATGAACTGCACAGAATTGCCGAGACCGACGACCTGCACATCTCGCCCTTCCGCGAGGACGGGAAGACATATGGAACGCCGACCTGGATTTGGTCGGTAGTGGTCGACGGTCACCTCTATGCGCGTGCATACAATGGCCGCACCTCGCGTTGGTATCGGGCGGCCTTGAATCAGAGGGCAGGCCGGATCACGGCTGCCGGAATCACCAAAGAAGTGACGTTCGAACCGGTCAACGGAGCCATCCAGGCGAGTATCGACGACGCGTACCGGGTGAAGTACAAGGACAGCCCCTACCTCAGCCCGATGATCGGCGCGCAGGCGCGCTCCGCAACGGTTAAGGTTACACCGCGCGACACGAACTCGAAAAAGGAGATCGACTAATGCCACACATCGTTGTGAAGCTATGGCCAGGCAAGTCCGAGAATCAGAAGCAGCGTCTGGCCGACGCGATTACCAAAGACGTAATGGAAATTCTGAACTACAGCGAAAAATCGATTTCTGTGGCGATGCAGGAAGTGAAGCCTGAGGATTGGGCAGCCGAGGTGTACAGACCCGAAGTCCAGGGCAATATCGACCAACTCTACAAAAAGCCGGGATATGACGAGAGCGATCTTCCAACATGAGAACTGTCGCACTGCTCGTGTTGCTGCCGGTGTTTGCCTGGGCTCAAAGTGAGCGTCCGATGAAAGGAAGGAAATCGAAACCGATGCCACTACAAGATGACACCAGAGCGGTAGCTCCGGCACTGGCGCGGTATGCGCAAGGCCCGCTCGCCGAACTTTGGAAACGACCTGGACTGGACCTCCGGGACCGCAGCATCGTGACGCTGGCTGCATTGATCGCGCGTAACCAGACGGTCGAAATGCCTCACTATTCCGAGGTCGCGCTCGACAACGGAGTGAAGCCACGGGAGATTTCAGAGATCATTACGCACTTGGCTTTCTACACGGGGTGGGGCAACGCTGTTTCGGCGGTGGAGGTTGGTAAGCCAGTGTTTGCCGCGCGAGGCATCGGAGCCGATCAGCTTCCTCCTGCTTCACCTGCTTTGCTGCCGCTCGATCAGGAAGCTGAGCAGAAACGCGCGGCGGGCGTTGAGCAGCAGTTCGGAAACGTTGCTCCTGGAATTGTGCAGTACACCACGGATGTCCTGTTCCGGGATTTGTGGCTTCGCCCCGAACTGGCTCCTCGTGATCGAAGCCTGGTCACGGTGAGTGCCTTGATTGCCAACGGCCAGGCTGCGCAGATGCCGTATCATCTGAACCGGGCTATGGACAACGGCCTCACGCAGGAGCAGGCAGCAGAAGTGATTACGCAACTTGCCTTCTATGCTGGCTGGCCAAACGCGTTCACGGCCCTGCCTGTCGCGAAAGAGGTGTTCGAAAAACGCGCCCAGCAGTAGGCTGAGGCGGACTGTTGGAGGACGACCCGCTCGGAAGTGAGAAGCGTACAGTGCCTCAACTTGACGTATCACCCCAAGCCGCTTATGGCTCGGAATCGGCATCTTTGGCAAGATCAGGAACCATAAACGCCCCTGGGTCCAGCAATCCGCACATCCGGCTCGTTCGACTCTCTCAGTCGCCTCACTTCCCCAACTGAATCTCCAACCCCCTCAATCACTTCCCAAAAGTGAGCCCCCGCCCACCGCCCCAACCCGCGCTACTCTCCCCTCAGGCACCCCCAATCCCGGTGCCCGCAAGGAGCCCCCATGTCCACCCGAAAGAGCAAAGATTCCTCCCGCGCCAACGGCGCCAAATCCCGCGGTCCCGTCACCCCCGAAGGCCGCGCCCGCTCCCGCGCCGCCCACCTCACCCACGGACTCACCTCCGACCAACTCCTCATCGAGGGCGAATCCGAGGAGCGGTTCAACGCCCTCCGCGAAGAATACCTGGCCGAGTACCAGCCCCAAACCCGCTCCCGCTTCGACCTCGTCGATCAGCTGGTCGCCGCCCGCTGGCGCCACAACCGCGTCCTGGCCCTCCAAACCGCCCTCATCGATCGCCAGATCACTCGCCAGGAACCCGAGATCCGCGATGAGTACGAGGTCTGCGACGGCGAGACCCGCGCCGCCATCGCCTACCAGCACCTGATAGACGATGGCGGCGCCCTCGAAAGCCTCAACCGCCACGAAACCCGCCTCGGCGCCGAGCTCCGCCGCACCCTGAGACTCCTCGACGCCCCGCCCAAAAATCAAAAATTGCATGAAGAACCCAACGGCGCACAACCCCCGCACCCTGAAGAGGATAGGAACCCCGCCGAAGCCCCTCCCATCACCATCGACCATCCACCATCCACCAATTCGGACCATCCACCATCGGCCATCTCCGATGGGCCCACCGCCGAGACCCCGCCATCCACCATCGACCATCTCCGTTGGTCCCGCCCGCGAAGCGACAGAATCCCGCCGGCAACCACCAACCACCATCCACCATCCACCATCGACCATCCACCGCTTTAAGGTAGAATGACTCGTCTGCGGCTCCGGGCCTCACGCACTCGGACGGTCGCCGTTGGGGGTGCCATGATCCACACGATCCTTTGCGCCGATGCCGATTCGGCTGCTCGTCGCGCCCATACCGAAGTCCTCCGCGGCGCCGGCTTTGAGGTCATCGAAGCCATCGATGCATCCGACGCGCTGAAAACGGCGTTCGAAAGGCAGCCCGCACTCGTCGTGGTCGCCATCGGATCGCCCGCCATCGACGGCCTCGATGTCGCCAGGCGCCTGAAGGCCGATCCCCGGACCGCCTCCATTCCGGTCCTGCACATCTCCGGCCAGAGCAGCGACTGCGCGGAATCGTTGCGAAGCGGGGTGGAAGCGTACCTGCAATCGCCGGTCGAGGGACCGCTCCTGATCGCCGTTGCCAGCGCGCTCATCGAGCGGGTGCAGGGCGCATCGGCGGAGCGCCGCTTCTCGGCCCTCATCGACAGCATTCCAGACGAGGTCTGGCTCGCCGACACCCAGGGCCGGTTCACCCTTGCAAATCCGGAGGCCCAGCGGGAATTCAAGATCGGCACGCCCACACTGGGGGATGTGGAGGATCTCGCCGGAAGCCTGGAAGTGTTTCGCCCGGATGGCAGCCCCCGCCCCGTGGAAGAGGCTCCGCCGCTGCGCGCCCTCAGGGGAGAGACGGTGCGGAACCAGGAGGAAATCGTCCGCACGCCCGCTCACGGCGAGTTGCGGCATCGCCAGGTCAGCGCCTCCCCCGTCAGAGACGGCGCGGGCATTATCGTAGGCTCGGTCTCGGTGGTGCGCGATATCACCGAAAGTAAGCGAGCCGAGCAGGCCCAGCGGGCCAGCGAAGAGCGGTACAAGACCCTGTTCGACACCATGACCGAGGGATTCGCCCTGTGCGAGATCCTCTGCGACGAAGCCGGGAAGCCATGCGATTTTCGCTACCTGGCCGTCAATCCGGCCTTCGCGCGCCAAACCGGCATCAAGTCCGGGGACATCTTGGGAAAGACCGTGATGGAGCGGTTCCCAGGGACCGAGCCGGTCTGGATCGAGCGTTACGGCAGGGTGGCTCTTGCCGGGGAGCCGGCAAGGTTCGAGGAGTGGTTCGGCCCGCTGGGGCGCTGGTTCGAAATCTCCGCCTTCCGGACCGAGGCCCGCCGGTTCGGCGTGGTCTTCGTGGACGTCACCGAGCGCAAGCGGGCGGAGGCTGAACTGCGTGAGGGCCAGGGGCTGCTGCGGCTGTTCATCGAACACGCGCCGGTTGCGATCGCGATGTTCGACCGCCAGATGCGCTACGTGGCGGCGAGCCGAAGATGGAACAGCGACTACCTCCTTGGCGATCGGGACCTGGTGGGACGCAGCCACTACGAAGTGTTTCCGGAGATTGGCGAGCGCTGGAAGCAGATCCATCGAAGCTGCCTGGCGGGAGCCGTCGAGAAATGCGACGAAGAGTCCTTTCCCCGCAGCGACGGGACCCTCGACTGGATCCGTTGGGAGGTCCGTCCCTGGCGTGATGGCAAGGGAGACATCGGAGGCATCGTTATCTTCAGCGAGTTGATCACCGGGCGAAAGCGCGCGGAAGAGGAACGCCAGCGCCTGGCCGGCAATCTGGCCGCCATCCTGGACGCAGCACCCGTCGCCATCTGGATCGCCCACGACCCGAAGTGCCTCCGGATTACCGGGAACGCCTACGCGGACCAGGTTGTAATGCAGACGGAACGAGGCGGAAACATCTCGGCCAGCGCGCTTCCCGGAGAGGAGGCCCTTTCGTACAAAGTCTTTCGCGGCGGCGTTGAGTTGCGGCCCGATGAGTTGCCCAATCAGGTCGCCGCCGCCACGGGCCAGCCGGTGAAGGAAGAAGAATTTGAGATGGTCTTCCCCGACGGTCGGACCGTGCACCTGCTCCTCGGTGCCGTGCCCCTGTTCGATGCCGCCGGGCGGGTGCGAGGCTCGGTGTCCGCCGGCGTCGACGTAACGCGCCGCAAGCGAGCCGAGGAGGGCCTGCGCGACAGCGAAACCGCCCTGCGCAGTTTCTTCGACAGCCCCGGGGTGATGCGGGGATTCATCGAGCTGGTCGACGGCGCCATCGTTCACGTCTCCTGCAACGCCGCCGCCGCGGAGTTGTTCGGTGTGGCCCCGCCGTCGATTGCGGGTCTGTCCGCAACCCAGGCCGGCGCCTCGGAAGAGGTCGCGCGCTTGTGGGTCGATCTCTACGAAAAGAGCCGGCGCACCGGCGAGCCGGTCTCGATGGAATATGCCCGCCACGGCGCCGACGGCCGCGATCGCTGGCTCCTCGCCACCGCCAGCTACGTGGGCATCGGCCACTCCGGGAACCCGCGATTCGCCTACACCATCCTCGATCTCAGCGATCGAAAGCGCGCGGAAGAGGCGTTGCGCGAGAGCGAGGAGCGCTTCCGCATCATGGCGGACAGTTGCCCAACAATCATCCTGGTGACCGGCGCCGACGGTGGCAACCGCTTCGTCAACCGCACCTACCGCGAGTACTTCGGCGTCACCAGCGAGCAGGTCGAAGGCGGCAAGTGGCAGCCGCTGCTTCATCCGGACGATGCAGCGCGGTACGTGGCGGCGCTCATGGTCGCGGTGCGGGAGCGTGCGCCGTTCCAGGCTGAGGCACGCGTGCGGCGCGCCGATGGCGAATGGCGCTGGATCTCATCCTACGGCGTGCCGAGGTTTTCGCCCGGAGGCGAGTTCCTCGGTCACACCGTCACCTGCACCGACATCACTGATGGCAAACAGGCCGAAGAGGCGTTGCGGGAAAGCGAATCCCGGCTGCGCACTTTGATCGACAACCTGCCGGAGGGCGCGATCTTCCGCTACCGCCTCGACGTCAACGGCGAGCCGCACGTGGACTTCATCAGCGCGGGCATCGAGCGGCTGACCGGCGTTCCCGCGGCCGAGTACATGCGCGATCCCGCCGCCGTGGAGCGGAATATAATGCCCGAGGACCATGACAGGCTCCACTCCGCCATCGCGCTGTCCCGCGACCGGTTGGGGCGGTACGAGGTCGAGGTGCGCCACCTGCACCGCGTGACCGGCGAGACGCGCTGGTCGCTTCTGCGCTCCACGCCCACCCGTTGCCCGGATGGTTCCACCGTGTGGGATGGCATCGAGCTCGACATCACCGAACGGAAGCGGACCGAAGAGGCGCTGCGCGAGAGCGAGAAGATGTACCGGGCCATCGGCGACTCCCTCGACTACGGTTTGTGGGTGTGCGATCCCGACGGCC
Source organism: Bryobacterales bacterium (assembly GCA_963841635.1). Classification (GTDB taxonomy): domain Bacteria; phylum Acidobacteriota; class Terriglobia; order Bryobacterales; family Bryobacteraceae; genus DASWZN01. Next base: position 1,216,914 of record CAWJDO010000002.1, on the reverse strand, counting down.
GCAACACCTACGCCAGCGAATCGTTCCTCAAGATGGTGGGCTTGACGCAGGAACAGTGCTCCAGTTTCGGCTGGGGAGACGTGCTCCACCCGGATGACGCCGAGCGTACCCTCGCGGCCTGGAAGGAGTGCGTCCGCACCGAGGGACGCTGGGACATCGAGCATCGCTTCCGGGGCGTGGATGGCGAGTGGCATCCGGTGCTCGCTCGCGGCGTTCCGGTTCGTGACGAACAGGGCAAGGTCACCTGCTGGGTGGGCATCAACCTCGATATCGGCGAGCGCAAGCAGGCCGAAGAGCGCTACCGGATGCTGTTCGACACACTGCTCGAAGGCTTCTGCATTATCGAGATGATATTCGACGGGGACGTCCCGGTCGACTATCGTTTCCTGGAGATCAACCCGACGTTTGAGAGCCAAACCGGTCTGAAGAACGTCAAGGGGCGGCTCATTCGCGAACTGGCTCCCGATAACGAGGCTCATTGGTACGAAACGTATGGGCGTGTTGCCGTGACGGGCCAGCCCACGCGTTTCGTGAACGAGGCGAAAGCCTTGAACCGCTGGTACGAGGTGAGCGCCTACCGCGTCGGCGGGCCCGAGAGCCGGAAGGTCGCGATCCTGTTCAGCGACATCACCGAGGCTAGGCGCGCGACGGAGGCTTTGCGCGAGAGCGAGAGTCGGGAGCGCGCGCGAGCGGCGGAGGTGGAAGCCCTCATGGATGCGGCCCCGACTGCCATTTTCATCGCTCACGACGCCGCCTGCCTCTCCATGACTGGCAACCCCACGGCTCACGCTCTGCTGCGCCGGGAGGCCGGGGAGAACCTGTCGAAGTCCGCTCCCGAGGGCCAGAGGCCCATGAATTTCCGTGCCATGAGGGCCGGGGTCGAGGTTCCGAACCAGGAGCTGCCGCTGCAGAAAGCGGCCTTCACGGGGCAACCGGTCCGCGGTTACGAATTGGATATCGTATTCGAGGATGGCGTCACCGTGAACCTGCTGGGCGATGCCGTGCCCCTGCTGGACGAGGACGGACGCTCGCGAGGCGGGGTGGGGGTTCTCTCCGATGTCACCGAACTGAAGCGCGCCGAGCAGCGCCTGCGCGAGGCCCAGAAGCTCGAGAGCCTCGGATTGCTGGCCGGCGGCGTGGCCCACGACTTCAACAACCTGCTGGTCGGCGTCATCGGCAATGCCAGCCTGGCTCAGGAAATGCTCTCGCCCGGCCACGAGGCCGGCGAGCTGCTGAGCGGGGTCCTCAAAGCCGGCGAGCAGGCCGCGCACCTGACTCGTCAGATGCTGGCCTACGCGGGCAAAGGCAAGTTCCTGGTTGAGGCGCTGGATATCTCGGCGCTCATCCCCGACATGAGCGTCCTGGTGCGGCCCTCCATCCCCAAGCGGACCGCGCTCCAGTTCGACCTCAAGGAGGAACTGCCGCCGGTCCTCGCCGATCGCGGCCAGGTGCAGCAGGTGTTCATGAACCTGGTGCTCAATGCCGCGGAGGCAATCGGAAGTCGGGACGGCGTGATCGCGGTCAGGACCGGGCTTGAGAACGTGAATACCCGTTACGTCCAGCGGCACCCGGAAGTGGCGGGAATCCAATCCGGCAAGTACGTATTCCTCGAAGTCCGGGACACCGGCTGCGGAATGGACGAAGCCACCAGAGCCCGTATCTTCGATCCCTTCTTCACCACCAAGTTCACGGGCCGCGGCCTGGGGCTTGCGGCCGTCGCCGGCATCGTGCGGAGCCACAAGGGCGCCATCGTAGTCACCAGCGCCCCGGGCCAAGGCAGTTGCTTCACCGTGCTGTTCCCCTCGACCGTGCGGACGTCCGGGGAGCCGGCAGTTGCGGCCAGCCAGCCGAGGCCCCGAGGCGCGGGCGTGGTGCTCGTTGTCGATGATGAAGAGATCGTGCTCGAGATGGCGAAAAAGGCTCTCGAACGGCAGGGCTACACCGTCCTGCTGGCCGACGGCGGCAGGACCGCCATCGAGCTGCTGCGAAGCCGGCCGGGTAATGACGTGGCGCTGGTGGTCCTCGACCAGAGCATGCCGAACATGAACGGCGAGGAGGTGCTTCCCGAACTCAGGAAGCTCCGGCCCGACATCAAGGTGGTAATGTCGAGCGGCTACAGCGAATCCGAGACCATGCTGCTGATGAAGGGCCAGCGGGTTTCGGGCTTCATCCAGAAGCCGTACTCCGCGCCGGGGCTAGCGGAGAGGGTAAAGGCCTGCCTGGGCTAAGCGGGGCCTGCCGCCAGTGGGGCAGGACTCCAGTCCTGCAGCGGGTCTCCAGACCCGCCCCGGCCTGCCGGAGCACGCTCATCACTCGCCATCCCCCCGCTCCTCCAACCAGGCCATCTGAATGGCTTCGAGGCGCCCTTCGGTGGAGGCGTGCGGGTCGTCGGCGAAGCCGTCAAGCTCCGCGACCCACCTGCGTAGGTCCGTGAAGCGCACCGCGAGCGGGTCCTGGGCCGGGAACTTCACGGCCAGCGCAATCGCGATGTCCTCGGCGTCGTCCCAGGTGAGCGCGGGCATCAGATCGTCTTCCCCTTGAGCGCCGTGCGGACCGCGGCGTTCATCATCAACTCGGCCAGGCGCATGGTGGTCTGGTTCAGCAGCTCGATGTGCGCGCGGATGAGCTCGTGATCCTCGGAATGGTAGACCGTCAGCAGTTCTTTGAGAGCGCGCTCGATGAGCACCTGCTCAGTGGGCGTCATCTCGCCCCAGGCCTCGTGCGCACGGGCCTTCTCGACCGCCGCCAGGATCTGGTCCGCTTCCAGGCGCGCCTCCCGCACCTGGCGCTCGCGTATGTCCTCGACCGCATGCGCGTAGGACTCCTGGATCATCGCCTCCACCTGATTGTCGGTGAGGCCGTAGGACGGCTTGACCTCGATCGACTGCTCCTTGGCGGTGCGCTCGTCGCGCGCCGTGACGCTCAGGATGCCGTTGGCGTCGATCAGGAACCGCACCTCGATGCGCGGCGCGCCGGCGGGCAGCGGGTCGATGTCCTTCAGGTCAAAGCGCGCCAGGCTGCGGCAATCCTTGACCAGCTCGCGCTCGCCTTGCAGCACGTGGATGAGCACGTTCTTCTGGCCATCCACGGCGGTCGTGAACGTCTCGGTGGCGCTAGCCGGGATGGTCGAGTTGCGGTGAATCAGCTTCGACACCACGCCGCCCATGGTCTCGATGCCGAGCGACAGCGGCGTCACGTCGAGCAGCAGCTTGTCCTCGACCGCTCCGGTCAGGATTCCGGCCTGGACCGCGGCGCCGAGCGCGACCACTTCATCGGGATTCAGGTCCGTGTGCGGCCGCGCACGGAACAGGTTCTCCACCGCCTGGCGCACCAGCGGAATGCGCGTCGAACCGCCCACCAGCACGACTTCGTCGATCTGCTCCGGGACCACGCCCGCATCCTGTATGCAGTTGCGGCAGGGGCCGAGCGTGCGCTCGACGATGTCGCGGATCAGGGCTTCGAACTGCTCGCGGGCGATTTCGCGCTGGTACTTGCGGCCTTGCCATTCGAGGTCGATGGTGGCGCGCGGGGCGAACGAAAGCCCCTCCTTCGCATCGATGACGGCGCGGCGCAGCGTCTGCACCAGCGAGCCATTCAGCGAGGGGTCCCCGCCCCATTCCGAAGCGACGTCTTCGAGAGCGATGCGCAGCAGCCGGTTGTCGATGTCGTCCCCACCCAAATGTGTATCGCCGTTGGTGGCGAGTACTTCGAAGATGCCGTCGTGGAGCTTGAGGATGGAGATGTCGAACGTGCCGCCGCCCAGGTCGTAGACGGCCACCGTGCCGTCCTTGCGCTTGTCGAGACCGTAGGCCAGCGAGGCGGCGGTCGGCTCGTTCACCAGGCGCAGCACCTCGAGGCCCGCGATGCGGCCGGCGTCCTTGGTGGCCTGCCGCTGGGCATCGTTGAAGTACGCGGGCACAGTGATCACGGCCTGCGTGACTGCCTGGCGCAGGTACGCTTCGGCGTTCTTCTTGAGCTGGAGCAGGATGAACGCGGAGATCTGGGGCGGCGTGAAAGTGCGCTCGCCGAGATCGAGGCGGATCACGGCGTCGCTGTCCGGCGCGATGCGGAAGGGGAACAGCTTCAGCTCGTCGGCGATATCGGCCACGCCCCGGCCCATCAGGCGCTTGACGGAGTAGACCGTGCGGCACGGGTCGTCGATCAACATGCGGCGCGCCGCGTTGCCGACTACGATCTCGCCCGCGGGCGAGCGGTAAACCACGCTTGGCACCAGCCTCTCGCCGTCCTCGCCGGGGATGACCACCGGGCCGGTGAGGTCCATGAAAGCCGAGAGGCTGTTGGTTGTGCCGAGGTCGATGCCAATGACGGGCGAAGGCCCGTGCTCGCCGAAGTCGATCTGGAGCAGGTCAGACATGGGCCGCCGTTTCGAGCAGGTTCATGATGTAGCGGCGCCGGTTGAGCAACGCGCGGATACGCTCGGGCGCGGCGAGGTCGCCCTCGTCGAACTGGGCGAACAGAGATTGCAATTCGAGATCGGTCTCGGCCCGCAGGGCTTCAAAATGCGATCGCCCGGCCGCGAGCTCGTCGGCGTTGTGTTCCTCGAGCGCCTCGTTCATAGCGAAGACCTCTTCGAGCAGCTCGGGCGGCACCTGCTTGGAATCGGCCGGAAGACCCAGGCGCTTGAGAACGTATTCGGCGCGCGAGACGGGGTCGCGCAGGGTGCGGTATGCGTCGTTCAGCGTGGCGCTGGCCTCGAGCGTGCCGCGTTGGCGGTCCGGATGCACCTCGCGGCTGAGGCGATAGAAGCGCTCCTGCAGGTCCGCCAGGTCCAGGGCGAGCTTCGGCGCGAGGCCGAAGACTTGGAAGTAGTCGGGTGCGCTCATCAAGCGGAAAAGGAGGTCCCACAGCCGCAGCTCTTCTTGGCGTTGGGATTGTCGAAGACGAAGCCGGAGTGGACCAGCGACTCGCGGTAGTCGAGCGTCATGCCGTCGAGATAGAGCAGGCTCTTCGGATCGACGAAGATCTTGACGCCTTCGAATTCGTAGATTTCATCCTTGGGCCGTTGCTTGGTCTCGATGCGGAACAGGTAGCTGAGGCCGGAGCATCCTCCGCCCTGCACGCCCAGCCGCAGCCCGCCCTCGGCGACCCCCTGCTTGACGAAGGCCTCGCGAATCTTCTGAATCGCTTTCGGTGTGACGTTGATCATAATTGAAGATTAAATTCGGGACAGTATACTCATTCCCCAATTATCGGTGTTGATATCATTAGCGTTAGCCGTTGCGAGAGCAGAAGTGGCCATCCCCTCCAGCCTGCTCGGCTTAATCCAACCTTGCCGGCTCTGCGTGTTAGCGCCCACTTCCCGCACCCCCCGGAAATTGGTGATTGAGTATACTGTCCCCAATTTACCAATTTAACCTTTCTTCTTCCGGTAGTCGTTGATGGCCGCCTTGATCGCGTCCTCGGCCAGCACCGAACAGTGTATCTTCACCGGCGGCAGGCTGAGCTCGTTCACGATGTCCACGTTGCGGATGGTGAGCGCTTCGTCGATGGTCTTGCCCTTCACCCACTCGGTGGCGAGCGACGAACTGGCGATCGCGCTGCCGCAGCCGAAGGTCTTGAACTTCGCGTCCTCGATGACGCCGGTCTCTTCGTTGACCTTGATCTGGAGCTTCATGACGTCGCCGCATTCGGGCGCGCCGACCATGCCCGTGCCCACCCGCGGATCGCTGCGGTCGAGCGCCCCAACGTTGCGCGGGTTTTCGTAGTGATCGAGAACCTTATTCGAGTACATCGCTTATTCCTTGTTCCACCCCACCTGGCTGAGGTCCACGCCCTCTTTGGCCATCTCGTAAAGCGGCGAAAGGTCCCGCAGCTTCTTGACCACCTCGATGACGCGGGCGGCCACGTAGTCCACCTCTTCCTCGGTGTTGAAGCGGCCCAGGCCGAAGCGGATCGAGGTATGCGCCAGCGCGTCCCCGACGCCCAGCGCCTTCAGTACGTAGCTGGGCTCGAGCGTCGCCGAGGTGCAGGCCGACCCGCTCGAAACCGCAATATCGCTGATGCCCATCAGCAGCGACTCGCCTTCGGCGTACGCAAAGCTGATGTTCAGGTTGCCCGCCAGCCGGTGTTCCATGCTGCCGTTGATGTAGATCTCGTCGAGCCCGGCGAGCAGGCGGTCCTTGAGCCGGTCGCGCAGGGCCGCGAGGCGCACGGCTTCTTCAGCCATCTCCGCCTGGCAGATGGCGCATGCCTCGCCCAAACCCACGATGCCGGGAACGTTCAGAGTGCCGGAGCGCATGCCGCGCTCGTGCCCGCCGCCATCCATCTGCGCCGTGAGTTGCACACGCGGGTTCTTGCGCCGCACGTAGAGCGCACCAACGCCCTTCGGCCCGTACATTTTGTGCGCGCTGATCGACATCAGGTCGATGTTGTCCTCATCGACGTTAATCGGCACCTTGCCCACCGCCTGGGTCGCATCGGTGTGGAACAGGACGCCGTGCTCGCCCGCGATCCGGCCGATTTCGCGGACGGGCTGTATGACGCCGATCTCGTTGTTGGCGTACATCACGCTCACCAGAACGGTCTTCTCCGTGATGGCCGCGCTCAGTGCGTCGAGGTCGATGAGCCCGTCCTTCCCCGGCGCCAGCAGCGTGATGTCGCAGCCGTGCTTCCTGAGCTTCTTGCACGTATCGAGAACGGCCTTGTGCTCGGTGGTTACCGAGACGATGTGGTTGCCGCGCTCGGCGTACATCTCGGCCACGCCCTTGATGGCGAGGTTGTCCGACTCGGTGGCGCCGCTGGTGAAGACAATCTCCTTGGGCGTGGCGCCGATCAGATCGGCGATCTGCTTGCGCGCCTTTTCGACGGCCTGCTCGGCATCCCATCCGAAAGAATGATTGCGGCTGGCGGCGTTGCCGAACTTGACGCCGAAGTAAGGCAGCATCGCCTCGAGCACGCGAGGATCCACCGGCGTGGTGGCGTGGTAATCCATGTAGATCGGTTTCTTCATGACGTTTCGAGCACCGAAAGACTGACGGTCTGCTGGGGCGAATCCTGCGCGATCTCCGATATGGAGATGCCTGCCAGAAGCCCCAGGATTCCTTCGTGGATCTTCCTCAGCGGCTCCTTGACGCCGCACCCGACGGTCTGGCAGCGGCCGTGCTGCGTGAAGCAGGAAGTCAGGACGATGGGGCCGTCGATGGCGCGGACCACTTCGAGCGCGTTGATGTTGCGCGGGTCGCGAGCCAGCCTGTAGCCGCCATTGGTTCCGTAGGCGGCCGTCAGCAAGCCGTTGCGGGCGAGCTTCTGGAGCACCTTGGCCAGCAGCGGAGTGGGAATGCCGTAACAGGCCGCGATCTCCTTGGCGCTGGCGCCCTCGCGATTACGCGCGAGGTGGCGCAGGGCGATCAGCCCGTAGTCGGCCTTCCTGGTAAGCTTCAGCATATCGGACCATTCGAGTCCGTAATCCAATTTACTCTCCTCCCCGGCCGCCTGTCAAATTAACAAACCACCTGTTTCCATTATGATCCAGGGCCGTGGATTGTTTCGGTCGCATATCGGGGCGGCGGGTCTGGAGACCCGCTGCAGGCGTGGACGCCTGCCCCGCCGACCCCGATCTGTAATAGGCTGAGGGACATGCTCTCTCTTTTGGCGCTTGCTGCGATGCTTACGGGGACTGTCGGCGGACCAACCACCGTCAGATCGCCCAACGGCGTGCTCGAGATGTCGATCGGAACCGTGCGCGACGGCCAACTGGCGTATCGCGTGACGTTCCGCGAAAAGGTGGTGATCGATTGGTCCGACCTCGGCCTCGCGATCGAGGGCGCGCCCGTGCTCGGCTCGGCCGTTCGCATCGAATCGGCACAGACATCAAGCGCCGACGAGACGTGGACTTCAGTGGCCGGGAAGGCGAACCCCATACGCAACCACTACAACGCGGTCACGGTGCAGACGGTCGAGACGGCGGCGGGCGGCCGGCGAATGGCGATTGAAGCGCGCGCCTACGACGACGGCGTGGCGTTCCGGTACGTCGTCCCCGAGCAGCCGGCCGTCAAAGAGATGCGCATCACTAACGAGGCGACCGAGTTCCGCTTCCCCACCGACCCCACCACGTGGTCGCTCATCCTGCGCGACTTCCAGACTTCGAGCGAGGACGACTATCACGAGCTGACCGTCCGCGGGCTCCACCCCGAGTACCTGATCGGGCTCCCGGTTCTGGTCGATGTGCCCGGCGTGGCGTGGGTCGGGCTGACGGAGGCGTACATAGATGATTGGGCCGGTCTGTTCGTCCACTCGGTGGCGGATCAGAATACGCTGACGGCGCGCCTGGCGCCGCGCGTGGAGGACGCGGCCGCGCCGCACATCCCCTGGCCCATCCAGGGGTCGCCGGTTTCGGTGATCCGGCAGGCGCCCGCCAGTTCGCCCTGGCGCGTGCTGATGATTGCGGACGATCCGGGGCGCCTGGTGGAATCGAACATGGTGGTCAACCTGAACCCACCGTCCGCCATCGCCGACACTTCCTGGATCAAGCCCGGCAAGACGGCCTGGGACTGGTGGTCGGGCAAGGCGGCTATGAACACGGAGACGATGAAACACTACATCGACTTCTCCGCCCGCAACGGATTCCCGTACATGCTGGTGGACGCCGGATGGTCGGCGCCTGGGGCGAAGCCTCCCGAGGCGATCGGTCCTTACGGAGCGGGGACGGACCTCACGAAGTTCAAGCCTGAGGTGAACATTCAGGAGCTGGTCGAGTACGGGCGCTCGAAGAACGTGCGGATCTGGCTCTGGGCGCACTGGACCGCCATCAACCAGCAGATGGACGCGGCCTTCGACCAGTTCGAAAAGTGGGGTATCGCGGGTGTGAAGATCGACTTCATGGACCGCGCCGACCAGTGGATGGTGAACTGGTACCGCAACGTCGCGAGGAAGGCCGCGGGGCATCATTTGCTGGTCGATTACCACGGGGCGTTCAAGCCAGACGGCCTGCGGCGCACCTGGCCCAACGTCCTGACGCGCGAAGGCGTGATGGGCGCCGAATACAACAAGTGGAGCGCTCGCGAGACGCCCACGCACAACGTGACGCTGGCCTTCACGCGCATGCTGGCGGGGCCGATGGACTACACGCCGGGCGGGTTCGACAACGTCACGCGGGAAGAGTTCCGGCCGCGGGACGTGGGGCCGTCGGTGATGGGCACGCGCGCCCATGCGACGGCGCTCTTCGTGGTCTTCGAGAGCCCGTTCCAGATGGTGGCCGATCACCCCGCCGCCTATGACGGCCAGAAAGAGCTCGCATTCCTGCGGGCCGTCCCGGCCACCTGGGACGAGACGCGCGTCATCGCCGGACGCCCGGCAAGATACATCGCCATCGCGCGGCGCAGCGGCCGCGAATGGTACGTGGGCGCGATCACGAACTGGGACCCGCGCGCGTTGGACCTGCCCCTCGCCTTCCTGGGCAGCGGCGCGTTCAACGCCGAGATTCACGCCGACGGTCCCAACGCAGCGACGGAGCCTAAGAACAGCGTCCTCGAGAAAAGGCGCGTGGACGCTGGGACGGTATTGAAACTGAAACTCGCGCCCGGTGGAGGATGCGCGATCCGGCTGGTGCCGGTGGAGTAGGATGGCTCCTATGGTTCGGTGCGGCGCGCTTCTGTTGGTTGCGGCGATGTTGAGCGCCGCCGGGACCGCGCCGCTGACGGACGCCGATCGCCAGCACGCGCTGCAGCTTTACGACGAAAACAAGTTCGTGGCCGCCTTGCCGCTGCTCGAACAGCTCGCCCGCGAGCGGCCCAAGGACTACGTGGTATTGGAGCACCTCGGTTTTGCCGTGCTTGCCAACGCCGCCGTCATCCGCGACCCGGAAGCCAGCCGCCAGGAGCGGATACGCGCCCGCCAGATCCTGCTGCAGGCCCAGGCGCTGGGCGACAACAGCAACTTGCTCCAGGTCCTGCTGGCAGGCCTTCCGGAAGACGGCAAGATTGCCCCGTTCTCCGAAAGTCCGGAGGTGGAGGCGGCGATGCGCGACTCCGAAGCCGCCTTCAGCCGGGGCGATCTCCAACGCGCTTTGGATGGATACATCAAAGCCTTCGCGCTGGACCCGCACCTTTATGAGGCCGCCTTGTTCGCCGGCGACACCTGCTTCAAGATGCGCCAGCACGCGACGGCGTGCGAGTGGTACGCGCGCGCCGTCGAAATCAGCGCGGACCGCGAGACGGCATTCCGCTACTGGGGCGATGCACTGACGGCGATGGGCGAGCCCGCGCAAGCGCGCCCGAAGTTCATCGAGGCGATCGTGGCCGAGCCGTACATCAAGAAATCCTGGATGGGCGCGAAGCAGTGGGCAGAGCGCGGCAAGCTGAGTCTTTCGTTTCCGAGGATCATGCCACCCAACGTGGTTTCGGCGCCCTCGACCGGAGCGGACGGCAAGACACATATCAACGTGAACATCGACCCGACTACGCTCGGCGGCCTGAACGGCGACCGGGACGGCCGTAGCGCGTGGTTCATCTACTCGCTCAATCGCGCCCTCTGGAGCGTCGAAAAGTTCGCCAAGGAGTTCCCCTCCGAGGAGCAGTACCGCCACACGCTGAAGGAGGAGGCCGGGTCGCTGCACATGGTGGCCGATCAGGCGCGGAAGAAGAAGGTCAAACGGCTGGACCGGGAGTTGGCGCTGCTCCTCGAGCTGGACGACGCGGGCCTGATCGAGGCTTATGTCCTGATCACGGCGGCCGATCAGGGAATCAGCCAGGACTACGACGCCTATCGCGCGGCCCATCGCGACAAGATCCGGCAGTATCTGGACGAGTACGTAGTACCCAAGCTGCCCTGAGTGGGAGGGCGGGCTTCATTAACCTGACAGACTGAAGACTCCGCTGAAGAACGGCGACTGGCTCCGCTGTCCCAAGCGACATGTCCGCCTAGTCAGCGGGATAGGTCTCGAGCGTGCGTGGACAGCGGTGCCTGTCGCCGCTTTTCAGCCCTTTCACCGCGGATGCGACGAACTGAATCTCGCAAGTCCCTCTTTAGATCTGCGCCGGTTGGCCGGAGGCGGGTCTGGAGACCCGCTGCAGGACTGGAGTCCTGCCCCACGGAAACCCGGTTCGCCGGTTTCGGGTGTATGCTGGACAGTCCGGAGAATCCGATGCGCACCTTTCTTTTTGCCGTCCTCCTCGTTTGTCTGCTTGCGACGTTCGGTTGCGTCAGAGGGACACCCGCGAATCCCACGCCGACCCCGACGCCGACACCAACGCCAACTCCCACGCCCCTGCCGACGGATCCGGACCAGGCCGCCGACGTTCTGCTCGGCCAGATGACGCTGGACGAGAAGATCCAGCTTGTCCACGGCTCCCTGACCGGCTACAACCCCGGACCGCACGGCGAGGGAGGCTGGATTCCGGGCATCCCGCGGCTGCACATTCCCGACCTGGGCTTTCAGGACGGGAGCGTGGGCGTCACTTCCGGCGTGGGACAATCCACGGCGCTGCCGTCGTCGGTTGCCAGCGCCGCTTCGTGGGATCTGGATCTCGCTTACCAATACGGAACGGTCATCGGCAAAGAGATGCGCGCCCACGCCGTCAATGTGAACCTGGGCGGCAACACCAACCTCATTGGCCGCGAGCCGCGCGATGGCCGCACCTTCGAGACGAAAGGCGAAGACCCGATTCTGGCGGGCCGCATCGCCGCCGCGCACAACCGCGCCATACAAGACCAGCACATCATCGCGGGCATGAAGCATTACTCGTTCAATGACCAGGAGACCAACCGCACCACGGCCAACGTCCTCATCGACGAGCGTTCGATGCGCGAGAGCGACCTGCTGGCCTTCGAGATCGGCGTGAAGGATTCCAACGCCCAGTCGGTGATGTGTTCCTACAACCTGGTGAACAGCGTCTACGCCTGCGAGAACGACCACTTGCTCAACGGCGTTCTCAAGGGCGACTGGGCATTCCGCGGCTTCGTGATGTCGGATTGGTGGGCTACGCACAGCTCGGTGACGGCGGCGATGGCGGGGCTTGACCAGGAGCAGCCGAATACGGACTACTTCGATGGCACGGCCGCCGAACCCCTCAGGCAGGCGATCCAAAACGGACAAATGCCGGCTTCGCGCCTGGACAATATGGTGCACCGGATTCTGCGCGCCATATTCGCGGTGGGCCTCTACGCCAATCCCGTGGTGACCGGATCGATCGACGTGGCCGGCGATGCGGCCGTCGCGCAGACCGCCGAGGAGCAGGGGGCGGTGCTGCTGAAGAACGCCGGCCAACTTCCCCTCGACGCTTCGCTGCACCAGAGAATTGCGGTGATCGGGACGCACGCGGATGTGGGAGTCCTCTCCGGCGGCGGCTCGGCGCAGGTGATGCCGATCGGCGGTGCGGCCATTCAGACCGCGGCGCCTAATCCGCCTGGATGGGGCTCGGTGATCTGGGATCCCTCGTCCCCTCTGAACGCGATTCGGGCCAAGGCGCCCAACGCCGCGGTGCAGTTTACCGACGGGAGCGATCCCGCCGCCGCGGCCACCCTGGCGCGGTCCTGCGATGTGGCCATCGTGTTCGTGGCCGTATGGACGAGTGAGGGCATGGACCTGACGGACCTGAACCTCACTGCCGGTCAGGATGCGCTGGTGAGCGCGGTGGCGGCGGCGAATCCGCACACTATCGTCGTAGTGGAATCCGGCGGCGCGCAGGTGATGCCGTGGCTCGGCAGCGTGAGCGCGGTGCTCGAAGCCTGGTTCCCGGGGCAGCGCGGCGCCGAGGCCATCGCGAATATTCTGTTCGGCGACGTCAACCCGTCCGGCAAGCTGCCCATCACGTTCCCCGCGCGCGTGAACGATCTGCCGCGCCCTGTCATCCCGGCTCCGGCCGATCCCAATTCCACCGCACCCTTCAACGTGGACTGCACCATCGAGGGCTTCAACGTAGGATACAAGTGGTACGACTCCAAGAGCCTGCCGGTGCTGTTCCCGTTCGGGTTCGGGCTTTCCTATACCACCTTCTCGATCTCGAACCTGGCGCTGACGCCGGACCTCAGTCCCGCGACGCTTGGCTTTCAGGCAAGCTTCGATGTGCAGAACACGGGGAACCGCGCGGGCGCGGAGGTCGCGCAAGTGTACCTGGGACTACCGGCAGGCATCGGAGAGCCGCCGGTGCGGCTGGTGGGCTGGCAGAAGGTTCTGCTACAGCCCAGCCAGTTGCAGCACGTGACCGTCAGCGTGACCGCGAACGACTCCTCGCATCCACTCTCGTACTGGGACACCGCTTCGAGCAGTTGGCTGAACGCACCGGGCGATTACTCGGTGTATGTGGGCAACTCGTCGCGCAACCTGGTTCCCGCCGGGACGTTCCACCTCGGCGCGGCATCCCACGCTGTGGGGGGCGCGGCGGCCGTGGAACCGGCGACACCCGCGCGAATCGGACCTCCGCGGGTGACGGGGCCGGACTCGCTCTAGCGTCATCCCGCGCGGAGCTTATGCTCCGGTGGCGGTCGGGCGGGTCTGGAGACCCGCTGCAGGCGTGGACGCCTGCCCCACTCTAGCGGTCGGGCGGGGCTGAAGCCCGCTCCCCATGCTAGGCTCTTAGAAGTCATGCTGATGCTGGCTCCGATATTCGCGATCTTTGTCTACGGCCTAACCGCGGCCATGCTGGGCACGATCCTGCCGGCGCTTTCCGCACGGTTCCACCTCACGCCGAAACAGAACGGGACGATCGCGCTCGCGCAGGCGATCGGGCTGGTCATCGCCTCGGTCGCGGCGGGACCGCTGATCGACAGCCAGGGCTACAAAGCTGGCATGGTTCTCGGTCTGGCGCTGATCGCGCTGGCCCTGTTCCTGCTGCCCGCCTCCAAGAGCTACGGCCAGGTAGTGGGCTACCTGTTTCTGCTCGGACTGGGCGGAGGCACGATCGTCACGGGCGCCAACGCGCTGGCCTTCGACCTGGGCGGCTCCGGGCATGCGGCGGCGCTGAACTTCCTCAACGTCTTTTTCGGCCTGGGCGGTCTCGCGACCCCCTTCATCCTGGCCAACCTGCTGCGAGGCAATTCGACCCGCTTGTGCTACCTGACTGCCGTCGCCACGGTGGCTACTCTGGCCGTGAATGCCGACGTTCACATGCCGCAGGCCCGGTCCGCCGGAGGGATCGCGGTCTCGGAAGCGGGCCACCTTCTGGGTCATCCGGCGCTGTGGCTGCTGGCGGCGATGCTGTTTCTGTATGTGGCGTGCGAGGTCGGAGTGTGGAACTGGCTTACGCGGCACCTGATCGCCCAAGGGATCTCCGAGGTTCGCGCGTTGAACATCCTGTCGCTGGGCTTCGCGCTGGGGCTGCTCATCGGGCGCGTGGCCGTAACGCCGCTCTTCAAGACGGTGCGGAACGACACGGTGACGCTCTTCGCGGCGGTCCTGATGACCATCACCACCTGGCTGGCGCTCCGGACGACCAAGCCAGCGGTCGCCTGGATAGCCGTGTTCGCGGCAGGCCTCGCCATGGCGCCGGTGTTCCCCACCGTTCTGGCGATCACCGGCGACGTGTTCGGGGCGACCAAGGCGACGGCAATCGGAATCGTCGCCATGTTTGGCTGGGTCGGGCTGGCCGTGAGTTCGCCGATGATCGGCGCCATCGCCGGAGAGGATCCGAAGAGGCTGAAGAAGGCGCTGCTGATCCTGCCGGCGTTTTCGGCCCTGATGGTGGTGGTGAACCTGGCTCTGCGGGCCGTGCTGCGATAGCCGCCCTCAACCCCGGCGGTTGTAGTATCCTCTGGTGTTGGAGATTGGTAACAGGATCTGGAGGTCCGTCATGATTTCGAAGAGAGCGGCTGGACTTGCGGGCGCGCTGGTGGTTTTTGCCGGCGTCTCGCTGGCCGCCATCACAACCATCGAAGGCTCGGTCAGTGGAGACGACGGCCAGCCCCTCAAGGACGCCGTCATTAAGCTGGAACGCCAGGACATCAGGGGAAGCTACCACACCAAGACCGACAAGAAGGGCAAGTACTACTATGGCGGTCTGGGGCTCGGCGTCTACAACGTCTGCGTGGAAGTGGACGGCAAGCAGCGCGATTGCGTGAACAAGGTTCGAACGACCACGGAAAAGCCCATCGAGGTCAATTTCGATCTCAAGAAGCAGCATGAGGACCAGGAGACGCTGGCCAAGGCCGCTGAAATGGGCACGCTCACCAAAGAGCAGGAAAAGGCGTTGAGCCCGGAACAGCGCGCCGCCCTCAAAGCGCACAAAGACGAACTGGCGCAGGCGCAGGCGCACAACCGGGCGTTGAACGAGTCGTACAACGCGGGCATGACCGCATTGAACTGCGGGAAGAAGCCGTCGAGTTGCGCGGCCACCGCACCTTCGGATCCCGCGAATCCGCAGTCCGCGCCGCAGCCCATGACGGCCGGAGCTTACTACGAGCAGGCCATCGCCGCGTTCAAGAAGGCGGGCGAAACCGATCCGAAGCAGGAAGCGATCTGGTCGCATCTGGCCGAGGCGCAGACTGGCCTCGCGAGCACTCAGATGGGCGCCGAGGCGCAGGCCACGCTGACCAGCGCGCTGGAGAGCTACGAGAAGTCGATCGCACTCAAGCCGTCCGACCCCGCGGTGCACAACAACTACGCGCTGGCGCTGGCCCGGCTAAAGAGGTTTCCCGAGGCCTCCGAGGAGCTGAAGAAGGCGGCTGAATTCGATCCCCCAGGCGCCGGGAAATACTACTACAACCTGGGCGCCCTGCTGGTGAACGCTGGCCAGTACGACCAGGCGGCCGAGACCTTCAAGAAGGCCATCGAGCTGACTCCCACGTACGCCGAGGCGCATTTCCAGTACGCCGTGTGCCTGTCGTCGAAGATGACGGTGACGCCGGACGGCAAGACGGTGGCGCCTCCCGAAATGAAGGGCGAGTTGGACAAGTACCTCGAGCTGGCGCCGGCTGGCCCTAACGCCGATGCGGCGAAAGCGATGCTGGAGGCGTTGGGTGGATCGGTGCAGACGCGGTACGTCAATCCGAACGCTGCCCCGGCGAAGAAGCCGAAGAAGAAGTAGTCGTAGCAGAATGGAAGTGCGGGGCGTTCGCCGGGAACGCCCCATTTCATGATCAAAGTCGTCCTCTATCTCTTCCTCGCCATCATCCTCATCAGCTTTATCCGCTCCGTCGTCGGGATTCTGGCCAAGGCCATCGGCGGCTTCCTGGGGCCGGCGGCCTCGGGGCGCCCCGCGTCTTCCGAGCCGCAGAAGATCGGCGAGCTGAAGCGCGATCCGGTCTGCGGCACCTACGTCTCCACGGCCACGTCGGTGAAACGCACCATCGGCGGAGAGGTGGTTCACTTTTGCTCCGTCGAGTGCAGTAACAAATACGGCAAGGGGTGATCGGAGGCGGGCGTGGACGCCCGCTGCAGGACTGGAGTCCTGCCCCACACTGCTAGAATCGATACAAAAGGGGGCGGTTATGCCGTCGGAAACCCGGTCCAGGTGGCCCCTGAGAATGGCTGGCGCGCTGACCCTGATCGCGGCAGTCGGCCTGGCCTGCGGCCGCGTGCTGCACGTGAACTCCACCACGGTCGCGCTCGCCTTCCTTCTTGCAATTCTCGCCGTCGCCACCTGGGGAAGCCTGACCGAAGCGGTGGTGGCGTCTTTCGCGGCCATGCTGGCGGTCAACTACTTCTTCCTGCCCCCGGTGGGTACGTTCACCATCGCCGATCCGCAGAACTGGGTGGCGCTGACGGCGTTTCTGGTCACGGCGGTGACGGCCAGCAACCTTTCGGCGACAGCGAAGCGGCGGGCGGTCGAAGCCTCCGAGCGCCGTGCCGAAATGGAGCGGCTATACAACCTGAGCCGCTCCCTGATGATGGGCGAACCGCGCGAGGCCGCCGTGGCCAAGCACCTGGCGCGCCAGGTCGCGGCCGTTTTCGAACTGCGGGCCGTCGCCGTCTTCGATCGCCGCACGGGGGAGGTGGATCACGCCGGTCCGGAGGACCTTCCCCTGAGCGAAGGCAGGCTGCGCGACGTGGCCTTGCAGAACACGGAGCTCGACGAGAAGGGCGTCACGGCGTTGCCCATCCGGCTGGGCGGCGGCCCCATCGGTAGCATCGGAATGTTCACCGGTTCGGTCTCCGACGCCGCGCTGCACGCCATATCCAACCTCGCCGCGATCTGGCTCGAACGGGCGCGCACGCTGGAACTGGCCAGTCGCGCCGAGGTAGCGCGCCAGAGCCAGGATTTGAAATCCGCGCTGCTCGATGCCGTGGCGCACGAGTTCAAGACGCCGCTGACCTCGGTGAAGGCTGCCGCCTCCGCGCTGCTTTCGGGCCCCACCGATCCGACCACTACGGAGCTGCTCACGGTCATCAGCGAGGAGGCCGACCGCATGACCACCATGGTCAGCGAGGCCATCGACATGGCACGCATCGAAGCCGGAGAGCTGCGCATCAGGCAGGAGCCGCACGCGCCCGCGGAGCTGCTGGCCGGCGTGGTCCGGAAGGTGGAGCCGGGCCTCGACGGGCGGCGCATCGAGGTTTCGGCCTCGACGGGGCTGCCGCTGTGCAGCGCCGACCCGGCCATGTTCGACACGGTCCTTCGGCAACTGATCGACAACGCGTTCAAATACTCGCCGCCCGGTTCGCCCGTAGTGGTGGCGGCGGAGGCCTCGCCCGAAGGCGTAGTCTTCAGCGTTTCGGACCGCGGACCGGGCATCCCCGAAGGCGAACGCGAGCGCGTGTTCGAGAAATTCTATCGCTGCCCAAGAGACCGCCAGCGGTTGCCCGGCACCGGAATGGGGCTCACCATCGCGCGCGAAATCGTGCAAGCCCACGGCGGCCGGATCTGGGTGGACCGGACGCCGGACGGCTCGCGCTTCTGCTTCTCGCTTCCGCAGGCCGCGGAGCGGGTGCCCTCATGAACGCGATCCGCGTGCTGGTGGTGGATGACGAGCCGCAGATCCGGCGCGTGATGCGCGCTACGCTCACCGGCCTCGGCTATTACGTGGCGGATGCGCGCAGCGGCGAGGAGGCGCTCGAGAAGCTTGCGGCGGAGCGGTTCGACCTGGTCCTGCTCGACATGAACATGCCGGGCATGGGCGGCCTCGATGCCTGCCGCGAAATCCGCGCCCGCTGGGACGTGGCGGTGATCGTGCTCACGGTCCGCAACACGGAGAAGGACAAGGTGCAGGCGCTCGACGCCGGCGCGGACGACTACATCACCAAGCCGTTCAGCATGCCCGAACTGCTGGCGCGCATCCGGGCGGCCCTGCGCCGGCTGCCCCAGCGGCCCGAAGATACGCTGGGAACGGTCAAGCTGGGCGAGGTCGAAATCAACATGAATACCCGCCGCGTGACAATCGGCGCGCGGGAGGGCCGGCTCACGCCCAAGGAGTTCGACCTGCTCCAGTACTTCCTCATGCATCCCAATCAGCCCATCCCTCATGGTTCGCTGCTGCAAGCCGTGTGGGGCCCCGACTACGGCAACGAGGTCGAATACCTGCGGGTGTTCGTAAATCAGCTCCGCAAGAAGATCGAGCCCGACCCGTCGCACCCGCGCTATCTGCTGACGGAGCCGTGGGTGGGGTACCGCTTCAATCTGGAGTAGGTGGGGCAGGACTCCAGTCCTACAGCGGGTCTCCAGACCCGCCTGTCTTGAGATTGTCTGCGCCCCTGGGCCACTCACTATTCGTTGTGGCGCGTCGTCTGCCTCACATCTACGTCGTTGGGCAACCTCTATTCGTAACTTACCGACTCTTCGGCAGCCTGCCCGCCGGCCGTGACTTTCCTAAAGAAGCGCTGACGTCTGGAGAGGCGTTTGTCGCGATGGACCGCCTGTCGATGCCGCCGGCGTCGGGCCCAGGTATCTGCAGTTGCCGCAGATTGCAGCTGTGGTCCGCGACTCGATCCTGCACGGCGCACGGCGAGACTACGACCTGCACGCCTGGGTCATCATGCCCAATCACGTCCACTTGCTGATCACTCCTCTTACCGAGGCGGCTTTGTTCCTGCGCAGGCTGAAGGGCTTCAGCGCCCGGCGGGCGAACGAGAGCCTTGGACAGACCGGGCAACCGTTCTGGCAGGACGAGAGCTACGACCACCTGGTGAGGTCGGGTGAGGAGTACCGCCGCGTCGCGCGGTACATCAGCAACAATCCGGTTAAAGCGGGGCTGGTGCAGAGCATAGAAGAATTCCCTTGGTCGAGCGCTGGCGGGTCTGGAGACCCGCTGCAGGTGTGGACACCTGCCCCACTTTTCTTTTCCTTATGAAATCCTGATGCGTCCCTTATGCCTTCTTAATGGGTAGGCGGATATCCTCAATCAGGTGAGATTGATGACCATGATCTGGATGAACCGGCCTGCCGCGCCGGCGTGCGAGCTCTCACCGCCGGAGCGCGAGAAACTGGAAGTGGTTGTGGTCTACACCGGCGTGAAACAGACGCTGGCCGCGCTTCGGGCCGCAGCCTGTTTCGCCCGCGGTCTGACCGCCCGCATCCGACTGGTGGTACCCCAACTCGTCCCCTTCCCCGCGCAACTGGATGAGCCGCTCGTACGGACGGACTTCGTGGAGCGGAAGTTCCGCACACTAGCCGAGGAGTCGGCCATCGAGGCCAACGTCGATATCCGCCTCTGCCGCGACTGGGAGGCCGGAGTCCTTCAGGGCCTCAAGCCGGGATCCAGGATCGTACTGGGAGCCAGAATGCGATGGTGGCCGGGAGCGCGCGAGGGGCGGCTTGTGAGGGCCCTTCAAAAGCGCGGGCATCAGGTCCTGCTGGTGGGCTCAACCGGGGAGGCATAAATGCTCGACTTTCTGTACGTTCTGACCGGCGTCGCCGGCTTCGTCGTGCTGTGGGCCATCACCAAGGCCTGCGACCGGCTGTGAGGGGGAATTCCAATGGTGGACTACATCGTTGCCGGCATCACATGCGTGTTTCTACTGGTGTATCTGACCTGGGCGCTACTTCGCCCGGAGAAGTTCTGAGGGGCGCTAACCGCGCGGCGGGGCGCCTCCGGCGCAGAGGCAGAACGGTTGATGGAGGGCATATGACAGGGAATGGGATTCTCCAGATCGCGGTGTTCTTCGGCCTGATCCTGCTGGTCACCAAGCCGGTCGGGCTGTTCATGTCGAGGCTGTTCCAGGGCGAGCGCACCTTCCTCCATCCCGTCATCCGGCCGCTCGAGCGCCTGGTCTACAAGCTGTGCGGCGTCCGGGAGGACGAGGAACAGCGCTGGACGCACTACGCGGGCGTCGCTGCTGGCCTTCAGCCTCTTCGCGTTCCTGTTCGTCTACGCGCTGCAGCGGCTCCAGGGCTTCCTGCCGCTTCAATCCGCAGGGCTTCGGCGCGAGCCAGGTGACGCCCGGACCTGGCGTTCAACACCGCCATCAGCTTCATGACGAACACCAACTGGCAGGGGTACAGCGGCGAGTCGACGATGAGCTACCTCGTCCAGATGGCCGCGCTTGCCGGTGCAGAACTTCGTCTCGGCGGCAGCGGGCATCGCGGTCGCGATCGCGCTGATTCGCGGCTTCGCGCGGCACGAGACCGATCGAGCATCGGCAACTTCTGGGTGGACCTGACGCGCGGCACGCTCTACGTCCTGCTGCCGATCTCGATCGTGGCGGCGCTCGTTCTTGTGCTCGCAGGGCGTCATTCAGAACTTCCATCCCTACACCGTCGGTCAAGACCGTCGAGGGCGCGACGCAGACGATCGCGCAGGGCCCGGTCGCGTCGCAGGAAGCGATCAAGCAGCTCGGCACCAACGGCGGCGGCTTCTTCAACGCCAACTCGTCGCACCCGTTCGAGAACCCGACGCCGTTCACGAATCTGGTCCAGATCCTGCTGATCTTCGTCCTCGGCGCCGGCCTCACCTACACCTTCGGCCACATGGTGAAGGACACGCGACAGGGCTGGGCGCTCTTCTGGGCGATGGCCGTGATGTTCCTGATTGGCGTCTTCGTCGCTATCCGGCTCGAGCAGGCGGGCAATCCGATCCTGGCGAAGCTGGGCGTCGAGACGCGCCGCGACCGCCGACGCAGTCGGGCGGCAACATGGAGGGCAAGGAGACGCGCTTCGGCATCGCGGCCTCGGCGCTGTTCGCGACCGTGACGACCGACGCGAGCTGCGGCGCGGTCAACAGCATGCACGACAGCTACACGCCGCTCGGCGGCCTGGTGCCGCTGTTCAACATGCAGACCGACGAGGTGATCTTCGGCGGCGTGGGCGCGGGCCTCTACGGCATGCTGCTCTACGCCATCGTCGGCGTCTTCATCGCCGGCCTGATGGTCGGCCGGACGCCGGAGTACATCGGCAAGAAGATCCAGCAGAAGGAAGTCAAGATGGCGCTCTTCGCCATTCTGGCGACGTCGTTCCTGATTCTGGTGTTCGCCGGCATCAGCATCGTCGCCCCGTTCGCCGAAGGGCAGCTACTGGAATCCCGCCGGGCCCGGCGATCGCCAATCTCAACAACGCGCGGTCCGCACGGCTTGAGCGAGATGCTGTACGCCTACACGAGCGCGTCGGAGAACAACGGCAGCGCGTTTGCCGGGCATCACCGTCAACACGCCGTGGTACGACCTCACGCTCGGCCTGGCGATGCTGTTCGGGCGGTTCCTGTTCATCATTCCGCGCTGGCGGTCGCCGGGCAGCCTGGCGGCCAAGAAGAGCGTGCCCGACCTCGGCCGGCACGCTGCCCACGCACGGCCCGCTGTTTGTCGGCCTGCTCGTGGCGACGGTGATCGTCGTCGGCGCGCTGACGTTCTTCCCGGCGCTGTCGCTCGGGCCCGATCGTCGAGCACTTCCTGATGCACCAGGGCAAGCTCTTCTCGACGACTGTTCGTGTCGTTCCCGGTCTGGAGTTAAGTCATGGCCACTCACCGACCGCGTCTGCCTGCCGCCGCCGGCTCCAGCTCGCGCCGTACGCCCGTGCGACGACGACGGCGCTGATCCCGAAGAAGCTCGTGCGGGCGCGGCCGCTGTTCGATCCCGGAGATTCTGCGCCGCGCGCTGAAGGATTCGTTCGTGAAGCTGAATCCGGTGACGCTGATGAAGAACCCGGTGATCTTCGTCGTCGAGGTCGGCGCCGCGCTGACGACTGCTGTTCCTCATCCGCGACATCGTCACCGGCGCGAGCGGCATCGGATTCGAGCTGCAGATCGATCTGTGGCTCTGGTTCACCGTGCTGTTCGCGACCTTCGCCGAGGCGATGGCCGAAGCCCGCGGCAAGGCGCAGGCCGAATCGCTGCGCAAGACCAAGACCGACACCATCGCCAACCGCCTCGCTCGACGGCGGGACGGATCGAGAAGGTGTCGTCGTCGAAGCTGCGGGCCGGCGACGTCGTGGTCTGCAGCGCGGGCGAGGTCATTCCCGGCGACGGCGAAGTCATCGAAGGCATCGCCACGGTCGACGAGTCGGTCATCACCGGAGAGAGCGCGCCGGTGATCCGCGAGTCGGGCGGCGACCGCAGCGCCGTGACCGGCGGCACGCGCGTGCTCTCCGATCAGATCAAGATCAAGATCACCTCGAACCCCGGCGAGACGTTCCTCGATCGCATGATCGCGCTCGTCGAAGGCGCCGAGCGGCAGAAGACGCCGAACGAGATCGCGCTGAACATCTGATCGCCGGCCTGACGATCATCTTCCTGTTCGCGGTGGTGACGCTGGTGCCGTACGCGATCTACAGCGTCAATTCGGCCGGCGCCGGCACGCGCGCCGACGATCGCCGTCTACGTGGCCCTGCTGGTCTGCCTGATTCCGACGACGATCGGCGGCCTGCTCTCGGCGATCGGCATCGCCGGCATGGACCGCGTGATGCAGCACAACGTGCTGGCCATGAGCGGCAAGGCCGTCGAAGCCGCCGGCGACGTGAACACGCTGCTGCTCGACAAGACCGGCACCATCACGCTCGGCAACCGCCAGGCCGTGGCGTTCCTGCCGGTCGACGGCGTGACCGAGGGCGAGATCTGGCGGATGCGGCGCAGCTGTCGAGCCTGGCCGACGAGACGCCGGAAGGCCGGTCGATCGTCGTCCTCGCCAAGGAGAAGTACGGCCTGCGCGGCCGCGAGGTCGCCGCGCACGACGCGAAGTTCATCCCGTTCTCGGCCTACACGAAGATGAGCGGCGTCGACATCGAGGGCCGCCAGCTGCGCAAGGGCGCGACCGACGCGATCGTCGAATTCGTCAAGGAGCAAGGCGGGAGAGGTCCCGTCGGAGCGTCACCGAGCTCTCCGACAAGATCTCGCGGACCGGCGGCACGCCGCTGGCGGTGGCCGACGGCCCGCGGCTGCTCGGGCATCATCCACCTCAAGGACATCGTCAAGGTGCGGCATGAAGGAGCGCATCGCGCAGCTGCGGGCCATGGGCATCCGCTCGGTGATGGTCACCGGCGACAACCCGCTGACGGCGGCGGCCATCGCCTCCGAGGCCGGCGTGGACGACTTCCTCGCGCAGGCGACGCCGAAGGACAAGCTCGAATACATCAAGAAGGAGCAGGCCGGCGGCCGCATGATCGCGATGACCGGCGACGGCACCAACGACGCGCCGGCGCTCGCGCAGGCCGACGTCGGCCTGGCCATGAACACCGGGACGACGGCGGCCCGCGAAGCCGGCAACATGGTGGATCTCGACAGCAATCCCGACCAAGCTGATCGAGGTCGTCGCCATCGGCAAGCAGTTGCTGATCACGCGCGGCGCGCTGACGACGTTCTCGATCATGAACGACGTCTCCAAGTACTTCGCGATCATTCCGGCGATGTTCATGGCGACCTATCCGGCGCTGGACAAGCTCAACATCATGTACCTGCGCACGCCGGAGAGCGCCGTGCTCGCCGCGGTGATCTTCAACGCGCTGATCATCGTCGCGCTGGTGCCGCTCGCGCTGCGCGGCGTGCAGATACAGGCCGCAGAGCGCGGCGCAGATGCTGCGCCGCAACCTCTTGATCTACGGCGTCGGCGGCCTCGTCGCGCCGTTCCCGTGCATCTGGGCGATCGACCGGATTCTCGGCTTGCTGCGGCTGGCGTAAGGAGAGACCTATGTGGCAGCAAATGTTTCGCGGCTTCAAGATGATGCTGGTTCTGACGGTGTTGACCGGCCTGGTTTACCCGCTGGCGGTCACCGGGCTGTGCCAGGTTCTGTTTCGCAGCCAGGCGGACGGCAGCCTGGTCCGCGCGCACGGCCGCATCGTCGGCTCGAGCCTGATCGGCCAGAATTTCAAGGGTCCCGAGTACTTTCAGCCCCGGCCCTCCGCGGCGGGCAACGATGGATACGATGCGACCGCCTCCGGCGCGGCCAATTACGGAGCGACCAACCAGAAACTGGCCGACCGCGTGCGCGATTCCGTCGCTGCCTTCCGCAAAGCGAACCCGGACTACGCGGGTCCGATTCCGGCCGACCTGCTGACCGCCTCCGCCAGCGGCCTCGATCCGGAGATCAGCCCTGCGTCCGCCGGCGTGCAGACGGCCCGCATCGCCGCTGCCCGGGGAATCTCGCTCGACCAGGTTCGCAGCCTGATCGCACGCAACACGCAAGGCCGAGACCTGGGCTTCCTGGGCGAGCCGCGGGTCAACGTCCTGGCGATTAACCTGGCCCTGGACGCCGGCTTTCCGAAGAAGTGAGCGGGCTCACCCTATTCGGCCTGTTCGCGGTGGCCGCGATGCTGGTGTGCTATTCGCTCGAGCACCGCAACCGCTGGTTCGTGTTCGCCTTCGCCTGGTCCTGCGTGCTGGCGTCCCTCTACGGCTTTCTGCAAGGAGCGTGGCCCTTCGGTCTGGTCGAGGCCGTGTGGTCGGTAGTGGCGCTACGGAAATGGTGGCTCGTAAGAAAGCCCGGCTGAGCGCGTGGACTTCACGAGTACCTTGGAGGTTACTTTCAATATGAAACGGCGAAGTTGTACCCTGACGACCGGATGGTTGCTCTTGCTGGCATCGTCTGCTATGGCGCAAGAGCCTGCAGCGGCCCCCGCTGCCACACCAACCCCGGAAACCGCTGCGGCCGCGGCTCCCGCTCCGGCCCCGCTGCCTGCCCCTGCCATCGTCGGCCCCGTCACGTGGCTGCCGCCGGCCACCTTCGACGCAGGACCCTTCGGCAAGATCGCGGTCAACGGCATTGTGGGGGGGCTGGGTATGGCGACCCAGAACGCCGTGCCGGGCGATAAGAGCACCCAAGCGGCTCTCGGCAACGGGCAGATTTTTGTGCAAAAGACTGACGGGTGGTTCCAGTTCTACGTGCAGGCGGGCGCCTACAATCTTCCGGACCTCGGAGTGCCGTTTCTGGCTACCGACAAAACCATGAGCGACCTCTATGGTCCGGTGCCGGTCGCCTTCCTGAAGATTCAGGCGGCGAAGAACACCTCGATCCTGGTCGGCGAGTTGCCGACGCTGATCGGCGCCGAGTACACCTTCAGCTTCGAAAACATGAACGTAGCGCGCGGCCTGTTGTGGAACCAGGAGAATGCCATCAATCGTGGAATCCAGGTGAACCAGACGCTAGGTAAGTTCACGGCCTCCGCGAGCTGGAACGACGGTTTCTACTCCAACCGCTACAACTGGCTGAGCGGCTCCCTGGCCTACGCCAACGGGCCCCACGCCCTCGCGTTCGTGGCAGGTGGAAACGTCGGGCAGACGGACTACTCCAGTTTCGCCACGCCCGTTCAGAATAATGGGAGCATTTACAACGTCATCTACACGTACATCAAGGGACCCTGGATCATCCAGCCCTACTTTCAGTACACCAACGTACCGACTAACTTGAAGCTCGGCATCGTGAAAGGTGCATCGACCACGGGCGGTGCCGTGCTGGCGGGTTACACCTTCAAACACGGCCTCTCGCTCGCGGGACGCTGGGAGTATATCGGGAGTTCGGGGAGCGCCGCGGACCAGGCAGTCAATTTGATGTACGGACCGGGCAGCAAGGGCACGTCGTTTACTGTGACCCCTGCCGTTCAGCGCGGAGGCTTCTTCGTTCGCGGGGACCTGGGTTTCGTTCACTTGAGCGATATGGCTCCGGGTAGCGGCTTCGGCCCCCAGGGCCTGAACAACAACCAGACCCGTGCGATGGCCGAAGTCGGATTCATCTTCGGCAACAACATCACGGAAAAGAAGTAGCCTTTCCGGACGCACACGGGGGTCAGATCGAGACGCGCAACAACCAGAAGGCCGGCCGTGCAGCTGGGCGTCGTTGCTGACTGCGGCCCGAAACGTTAACGACAAAACAGATCGCCCCGTACACCGACGGCCGCGACCTCACTGGCGCTGGACGCCGGCTTCCCGAAGACGTGAGCCGGCTTACTCTATTCGGCCTGTTCGCGGTGGCCGCGATGCTGGTGTGCTAATCGCTCGAGCACCGCGGCGCTGGTTCGTGTTCACCTTCGCGTGGTCCTGCGTGCTGGCGTCCCTCTATGGGTTTCTTCAAGGCGCGTGGCCCTTCGGTCTGGTCGAGGCCGTCTGGTCGATATTAGCTCTGCGGAAATGGTGGAGGGTGAGCCGGTCGTGGGGCAGGCGTCCACGCCTGAGCGGGACGTCGGAGACGGGCCTGGAGGACTGCCCCACCACCAGTGAAATCCGCCTCCGGATGTGCGAACTTAGGGGCAGGACTATGTGCCGGACCTTCGCGCTTCTGTGTTGCCTCACCGTGGCGGCGCCGCTGCTCCAGTGCCAGGAAGAGAGCGCCGAGGACACGTTCTCTCCAGACCAGCTGGACAATCTGCTCGCTCCCGTCGCCCTCTATCCCGACCCGCTGTTGGCTCAGTTGCTGGTTGCCGCGACGTTCCCGGACGAGGTGGACGAGGCAGCTCGCGCCCTGCGCGCCGATCCCGATCCCGCGGGCATTGACGCCGAGGACTGGGACGTCAGCGTGAAGGCCATCGCGCACTATCCTGAAGTCCTCTCCACCATGGCCGACTCGCTCGACTGGACCACCGCACTCGGCCAGGCGTACGCCTGGCAACAGGACGACGTCATGGCTTCCATTCAGCGCCTGCGCGCCCAGGCGAGCGCCGTGGGCAATCTCGAATCGGGGCCGCAGCAGGAAGTGGTGAATGACGACGGCAACGTCGAGATCTGGCCTGCCCAGGCGGATAACATCTACGTGCCCACGTACGATCCGGACGTCGTGTACTTCGGCAGCGGAGGCGCCCTCGGTGGCGGCGTCGAGGCCTTCGGACCGCCGTGGGTGATCGGGGTATGGCTGAATCTGGACATCAACTGGCGCCATCGCAAGGTCTACTATCACGGCTGGGACCATGGGCCGGGATGGGTAACCCGCTCCCGGCCTGACGTCAAGGTGAGCCCGGTTTACGTCAACAGAGGCCTTCAGCAGGTCGCCACCGGCCGGGCCGTTCGCAGCGTCAAGGTGAATCGCGAGGCTTTGAACCGATACTCCAGCGTCCATCGCGATCAGACGTTCACGCGGCCGGAAACGGGCGGCGCTCCGGCCACGAATAGGATCATCCAGCGCAACATCGACACGCGGGATCCCCGGATCGACGCCTTTCGCGGCGTCGAGCAGCCTCCGGCGCGAATCGGCCGAGGCGAACCGCAGCCGCCCGCGTTTCAGGCCCCGGCCCCACGGCACGAGGCACCACCGCAGCCGCAGAAGACGCCGGCGCCGGAATCCCGCCCGCCGGAGATCGCCCGGCCGACGGCTCCACCGCCGGAGCGAGAGATTCACGAGCCCGAGCGTGTCGTGCACATGCCGGAGTCGATTCCCCAATCCCGGCCTTCCGGCAGCGAAGCCTTCGGGAACCGGGGACCGTTCGAGGCGCAGGCCGCCAGCCAGCGCGGTCAGGCCAGCCGTAGCGAGATGGCTCAACCCGCCCCGCGGCACCAGAGCCCAGCGCCGGTGCGCGCGACGCCCGCGGTTCGGGACAAGTGAATCCGCTGGTCAGCGGCGGGTCTGGAGAGGGACTTGCGAAATTCAGTTCGTCGCATCCGCGGTGAGAGGTGGAAGGGCTGAAAAGCGGCGACGGGCACCGCTCGCCACGCGCGCTCGAGACCTATCCCGTTGACTACAGCGGAGCCAGCCGCGGTTGTTCACAAGTGACCCGCTGGTCAGCGGCGGGTCTGGAGACCCGCTGCAGGACTGGAGTCCTGCCCCACAACGCTGAAGGTGGCGTGGAGGGGCGCAGTGGAATCGCCGCCGATCCAGAGGTCGAAGGCCTCGGGCTCCTGAACCCACTTCTTCTCGGGGGTGCTCCAGAAGCTGAGCTTCGCTTTGTCGAGCGTGAAGCGCACGGTCTTCTTCTCGCCGGGCGCCAGCGTGACGCGCTCGAAGCCTTTCATCTCACGCACAGGCCGCGACATGCTGCCGGCCCGCTGGTGGATGTATAGCTGCACGACTTCGTCGCCCGTCCGCGCACCGGTGTTCTCGACATCGACGGATGCGTCGAACTCCTGGCCGAGCGGCACCTCGGTGCGGCTCAGGCTGAGATTCGAGAAGGCAAACTTCGAGTAACTCAGGCCGAAACCGAAGGGATAGAGCGGCGAGCTCGTCTGGTCCCAATAACGCGGCGGGGAGCCCGGACGCGTTTCGGGGGCCTGGGTCAGATTGTGCGCGTAGTAGACCGGAATCTGGCCGACGCTACGGGGCCAACTGAACGGCAGCTTGCCGCCGGGATTGGCGTCTCCGAAGAGCAGATCGGCGACGGCGTTGCCCCCCTGGGCGCCGGGATACCAGGCGTCGAGGATCGCGGGCACGTGTTCGGAAGCCCCGGAGAGATCGAGCGGGCGGCCCGCGATGACCACCAGCACAACCGGCTTTCCGGTGGCGACGACCGCTTCGAGAAGCTGCTCCTGGCGGCCCGGCAGGTCGAGCGTGGCGCGCGAGGCGGCCTCGCCGCTCATGTTCTGAAGCTCGCCCAGCGCCAGCACCGCCACGTCGGAACGGCGGGCCAGTTCGACGGCCTTCTGGATCTCTTCGTCGATCTCGGCGGCGGTGGCAGGCGGCTTTTGGGGACCGCGGTCGAAGGGGCCGCGAATGGTGCGCCGGATCTCGCCTCCCCGAGCGTATTCCACGCGAACGCCGGAGGCCACGCTGTTGCGAATCCCCTGGAGCACCGTAACCGTTTCGGCCGCGTCGTTCGCGAAGGTCCAGGACCCCGTGGTGTCGATAGCGGAGTCGGCCAGCGGACCGATGACCGCGATGGAGGAGAGCTTGGTCTTATCCAGCGGGAGCAGCGGGCCCTCGTTCCTGAGCAGCACGGCGGACCGGGCTCCGGCGCGGCGCGCCACCTGGCGATGTTCCGGCGCGTTGAGGACCTGCTTGGCCTTGGCTTCGTCCACGTAAGGGTTCTCGAAAAGGCCGGCGCGAATCTTGGCCTCGAGAATGCGCCGCACGGAATCGTCGAGGGTCGCAACCGGGATGCGCCCAGCCTGGATCAGCGCGCCGAGCTTGGTGAGGTAGCTGCGGCCACCCATATCCATGTCGACGCCGGCGGTAAGAGCGCGGAAGGCAGCATCGGGATCGTCGCGGGCGAAGCCGTGCGTGGTGAGACTCCTGACGGCGAAAGCGTCGCTGACGACAAAGCCCTGGAATCCCCAGTCGCCGCGCAGGACATCGTGCATGAGCCAGCGGTTGCCTGTGGCGGGCACGCCGTTCAGGTCCATGTAGGCGCTCATGACGCTGGCGGCCCCGGCCTCGACCGCGGCGCGGTAGGGCTCGAGGTACACATTGCGCAGGGAGTCTTCGGAGAGGAAAACGGAGTCGTAGTCGCGGCCGCCTTCTCCCGCGCCGTAGCCGCCGAAGTGCTTCACGCAGGCGAGCAGGTGGTCGGCAGCGCCGACCGTGGGCCCTTGAAACCCGCGCACCTGGGCTCGCGCCATGGCCGAGCCGAGGAACGGGTCCTCACCCGCGCCCTCGACGATGCGGCCCCAGCGCGGGTCGCGGGCGATATCGACCATCGGCGCGAATGTCCAGCGGATTCCGACCGAGTAGGCCTCGCGCGCCGCGACCGATTGCACTTGCTCCACCATCGACGGGTCCCAGGAAGCGGCCAAGGCGATGGGGACCGGGAAGATGGTGCGCCACCCGTGGATCACATCGAACCCGAACAGGATCGGGATGTGCAGGCGCGTCCCCTCGACGGCCGAGTGCTGCAGCCGGTTGACGACGGCTGGGTCGGAGACGAACAGCAGCGAGCCGATCGAGCCGTTGCGGATCTGGGCATCCGCCGGCGGCGCTCCGAAAACGAAAAGTTGATTCAGCTGGCCGATCTTTTCGTCCAGGGTCATTTGGGCCAGAAGCGCGTTGGCGCGGCTGGTGGCTTCGTCCGCGCGAGCGGCAGAGGCGGCGATCAGAACGAGCGCCAAGGCGCCCACAGACTTCAGGTTCGAGTGCGGCAAGGGGACCTCCGAAGAGTCTATGGTACGAGAGATCGGGGTGCGGCGCGACGCTCTCGCCGAGCTGGCTGGCTCGGGCCGAGCCTTAAGTTTTGTAAAAGCGGCCCCTGGAGCGTATCCCGAGGCGCGATTCTGGGATACAACGGAATGAGGGAGGACCATGCACGAGCGGCCCGAGGGTACGGAGCGATCCATCCTCCTCATCGACGACGACAAGGAGTTGTGCGCGCTCATGGCGGAGTACTTCTCCCAGCAGGGCTTTCATCTCGAATTCGTCCACGACGGCCCGCGCGGCCTGGCGCGCGTCTTCGACGGCGGATTCGACCTGGTGCTGCTCGACGTCATGCTTCCCGTCGTGGATGGCTTCGAGATTCTCCGGCAGATCCGCCGCCGCAGCGCCGTTCCCGTCATCATGCTGACGGCCCGCACCGAACAGCGCGACCGCATCGCGGGCCTGGACGAAGGCGCGGACGACTATCTGCCGAAGCCGTTCGGACCGGACGAACTGCTGGCGCGCATCCGTGCGGTGCTGCGCCGGGCCGGCCAGCCGATGGCGGCCAGGCCGGCGGTGATCGAGGCCGGCGCGATTCGCGTCAACTCGCGCACGCACGAGGTGTGGTCGGCAGGCACGCCAGTGGACTTGACCTCCATCGAGTTCGACATTTTCGATCTGCTGGTGCGCTCGGAAGGACGGGCGGTCTCGCGCGACGAGATCGCCGCGGTGCTCTACCAGCGGGAGGCCACTCCCTACGAGCGCGCGGTGGACGTTCACATGAGCCACCTGCGGAAGAAACTGGAACGCGGCGGCCGGCCGCTGATCCGGACGGTTCGCGGCGTGGGATACATGTTCTGCGCCGCCGGATAGAACGCCGTGCGAACACTCTACGCCCGCATTCTGCTGTGGTGCTTCGGCACGCTGCTGTTTTCGCTGTTCGCCTTCTTCGCCATCTCCCGGCCTATTCAGGACCGCGCCGCCGGGCGAAGGGGGCCGTTCGAAGGGATGCACGCGCTCGAGCTCGACCAGGCCCGGCAGGCTTACCTGGAGGGAGGCAGCGCGCGCCTGGCGGCGTACCTCGAGAAACTGCGCGGCTACTTCGGAGCGGAGCACTACCTGCTCGATGCCCAGGGGAGGGACCTGGTCTCCGGCGCCGACAGGGCGGAGATGCTGAGGGTGGAGCGGGACGAAAGGGACGGCCCTCCGAGGCCCGTGAACGGCCGGATGATCATGGCCACGGCCTCGACCGACGGCCGGTTCCACCTGGTGGTGATCGCTCCTCCACCGCTCCCGCTGTCGAACCTGTTGCCATACTACCTGCTGGTGCTGGCCGCCGTGGCGGTTCTCTCGTGGGTGCTGGCCGCCTACATCGTGTCGCCTCTGAGGAGTTTGGCAGGCGCGGTGGATCGCTTCGGACGGGGCGACCTTTCGGCCCGGGTCCACTTCACACGCCACGACGAGATCGGGAACCTGGCGCGGTCGTTCAATGCCATGGCGGAACGGATCGAGACGCTGCTGACGGCCGAGCGGCGGCTGCTGCAGGACGTCTCGCACGAGCTGCGGTCGCCGCTGGCGCGGCTCAGCTTCGCGGCCGAGCTCACGCGGACCGCTCCGGACCGCGACGCCGCCGTGGCGCGCATGATGAAGGAGATCGAGCGGCTCGCCAAGCTGGTGGGGGCGCTGCTCGAAGTGACACGCGCCGAGGGCGATGCCGCGTCGCGGCGTTCGGAGGACGTGCGGTTGGACGAAGTCGTCGCCGAGATTGTCCAGGATTGCCGCCTCGAAGCGGAAGTGCGCGGCTGCCGCATCGCGTTCGACGGATTCTCCCCCGCGGTGGTTTGCGGAGATCCGGAACTGCTGCGGCGCGCCGTGGAGAACGTGCTGCGAAACGCGGTCCGGTACGCCCCGGCGGCGAGCGCGGTGGAAGTGAGCCTGCAGGCCAGCGGGACCAGCGTGGACCTGGCGATCCGGGACTATGGGCCAGGCGTTCCGGATGAGGTGCTGCCGAAGCTCTTCGACCCCTTCTTCCGGGTGGACGATTCGCGCGACCCGGCCACCGGTGGGGTGGGGCTCGGCCTCGCCATCGCCTGCCGCGCCGTGCGGCTCCACCACGGACAACTGGTGGCGAAGAACGCCGACCCGGGCCTGCTGGTCACGATGCGCCTGCCGGCGGAGCGCGCACTCCCCAGCACGGAACCGCGAGCGTGACGGTCGCGGTTCTGTGCGGAGGGGGGCGGGACCGCTCCCTCGCGGTCGCGGCTCGGTACGGGTGCGGTTCGGTGCCGGGTGTGGCTGCCGGTGCGATACTGATTGCTGAGGGGCGCCGTGAATGCATCGGACTTTCGACGAATCGCGCTGAGCCTTCCAGGTGCTGCGGAAGGTTCCCACATGGGGGCGCCCGACTTCCGTGTGGGCGGCAGGATCTTCGCCACCCTCGCGGCCGAGAAGCAGGGCTATGGAAACCTGATGCTCACACCCGAGCAGCAAGCGGACTTTGTGGCTGAGCAGCCCGACGTGTTCGTTCCCGTCGCCGGCGGGTGGGGAAGAAATGGCGCCACCCATGTCCGCCTTGTCGCGGCGAACGAGGACCTTCTGGCCGGCGCGCTCCGCACCGCGTGGACGCTGCGAGTCGAGAAGAGCACCAAACGGCCGAAGCAGGTTCGCGCGGCCGGGCGCAGCCGTTCCTAGCTCACCCGCCGCACTTCGTCGAAACGGCTTGACTCACCGCTGGCGCTCCACATCGCGCTTGTGTTCGCCATGACGAACCGTGGATTCTGGACCACCCCGTCCGGCTACGCTCGCCCCCTGGCTCCGCCGTTCGTTCTGCTGTTGGCCGGGGATGGCATGCCGGCAGGCTATGGCCCGCTGGCGCGCTGGTTGGCGGGTTGACCGGCGGGCGGGCTACGGCTGCAGCGCCACGGTACCCTTTCCGGAGGGACCTGTGTAAATCAGTTCCAGCGAAAGGATCTTCTCCCGCTTGCCGTGGTATTCGAAGAAGAGCAGCCCTGCCACGGGAAGGGCGCGGTCGCCTTCGGGGAGCGTGACCCTTTGAACGCGCTGGGCCCATCTGCGCTGTATCGCCAGCGGGATCTTGATCGGCGTGGGGGTTGCCTTGGGCTCACCGCTCTTGTCAATCCCACTCCCGCCGGTGTCCGCGCCCCCGGTCATCTTCGTCTTACGTTCCTCGATCTTCTCGGGCGGCTCCCACTCGGGATCTTTGGCGGATGAGGCCACCAACCCGTACGGCAAAGCGGGATAGGGCGTCTTCTTCCCGTTTATTCGCAGCGCAAAGTTGCCGATGGACAGGTTGATCCGCGCGTCGGGCGGACCGAACAATCCCACTTCGACCGCGACGTAATCTTCCGAGCTCAGGGTGCTCCCTTCCAGCGTGGGGAGCGAGTGCCCGGCGAACTCGGCGGCGATCGTCACGGTCCCAGCCTGGGCGTGGGACAGGTAATCGGCCGGAGTCGATCGGGGCGGCATGCCCCTCCCCGCAAATGGCTCGGCCTTGCCCGGCGCATTTTGCCCCCGCACATACAGGCCCGCGGCGGCGACCAGGGCGCCAATCATCAACGCAGTGGAAACTCTCATCCAGCTAAGAAGCTAGCATAATCGGAACTTGTGGGGCAGGCTTCCAGCGGGTGCGGCGGGTGGGCGACACGAAAGCGATCGATTCGTGGCGTAGCGGTAGGCCGGTCCGAGCCGGTAGACGCAGGGTCCGCTCCGTTGCCGTCGCGGTTCGGTAACGAACGTTCGCTGGTCTCCACGCCTCCAGGGCCGCACTACGTCGCACCGCGCGCGGCGCTACACTAATGTTCTTACCTTGAGAAACTCGCTTCGAGCGACGTTCCTGCTGTGCCTGTGGGCAGCCGCGGTGTGGGCCGTGGATTACACCGCGCAGAAGCCGCAGGGCTATGTCAGCGATTTCGCCAACGTGGTGGACGCCTCCAGCCGCCAGCGCCTGGAGCAGTATTGCGCCAGCCTGGAGCAGACCACCGGCGTCCAACTCGCCATCGTCACCGTGCCCAGCCTCGACGGCGAGCCGGTCGACCAGTTTGCCAACGACCTGTTCCGCAAGTGGGGCGTTGGCCAGAAGGGGAAGGACAACGGCATCCTGCTTCTGGTGGCGATCGGCGACCGCAGAAGCCGCCTGGAACTGGGCTACGGTCTCGAACCGGCGATCACGGACGGACTCGCCGGCGACGTCTTGCGGTCCATGCAGCCCTATCTGCGGGCTGGGCGCTACGGCGACGCCTTGCTCGAGGCCACCAACGAGATCGGGACACGTATTTCGAAATCCAAGGACGCCATACCGGCTGTGCCCGCCCCAACGCCGCGCCAACGGCGGCGTCCCCAGGGCGGTTTTCCGTTTGGTGTAATCATCTTCTTCGTGGTCCTCCTGCTGGTCGGGCTTATGCGCGGAGGCAAGGGCGGCGGTGGCATGGGCGGCTTCCTCACCGGCATGATCCTGGGGAACCTGATGGGCGGGCGCGGCGGCGGCGGTGGCGGATTCGGCGGCTTCGACTCGGGAGGCGGCGGATTCGGCGGCTTTGGGGGAGGCGACTCCGGAGGCGGAGGCGCGTCGGGCAGTTGGTGAGGTGGCTTATGGAGCAGCTCCTGACAGAACTCGTTGAGCGGCTGAAGAAGGCTCACGGCGACCGTCTGAAGTCGGTGATCCTTTACGGTTCGGCGGCCTCGGGCGATCATCACGCGAAGTACTCGGACCTCAACGTGGTGTGCATGCTGGCGGACGTGACGCCGCGCGAACTGGCGGAATCGAGCGCGATCGTTCGCTGGTGGCGCGAGAAGGGCAACCCCTCGCCGCTGCTGCTGAGCGAGGAAGAGGTCCGCGACTCGACCGATTGTTTCCCCATCGAGTTCCATGACATCCGGGAGCGGCATCGCGTCCTCTACGGCGAGGATTTCGCCACCGGGCTCGAGATCGACAAGCGCTTCTACCGCGCCCAGGTGGAACACGATTTGCGGGCCAAGCTACTGCGGCTGCGGCAGAGGGCGGCGGGGGTCCTCGGCGATGCGAACCTGCTCCGGAACCTGCTGGCGGAATCGGTTTCGACGTTTTGCGTGCTCTTCCGGCACGCGCTGCTGTTGCACGGCGTAGAGGCGCAGTTTGGCAAGCGCGAGGCGATCGTCCAGGCCCGGGAACGCTTCGGCATCGACGCCGGGCCTTTACTGAAATTGCTCGACCTGCGCGAAGAGAAAATCAAGCCCCGGGACATCGAACCCGTCCCCTTGCTTGCGGACTACATGAAGCAGATCCAGACGGTGATCGACTCGGTCGATCGCCTGGACACCTAGGAGCTGAGATGAAAATCGCCCTGATTGTGATCGTGGTGCTGCTGCTGGTCGCGCTGTTCTGCGGCGCCCGGCTGGTTTCCATGCGGAACGACCTGGTTCGCGAGCACAACTCGATCGAAGCCCAGTGGCACCAGGTGGACGTGGTCCTCCAGAGGCGCGCCGACCTGATTCCCAACCTGGTGGAGACCGTCAAGGGTTACGCCAAACACGAGTCGGGAGTGATCGACGCCGTGGCCGCCGCCCGCGCCGCCCTGGGTGGCGCACGCACGCCGAGCGAAAAGATCGCCGCCAACAACCAGCTGGATGGCGCCCTCGGCCGCCTGCTGGTGGTGGTGGAGAATTACCCGAATCTGAAGGCGGACCAGCAGTTCCTGCGCCTTCAGGACGAGCTGGCGGGAGCCGAGAACCGCATCGCGGTGGAGCGCCGGAAGTACAACGAGGCGGTGCAGCGATACAACACGGATATCGAGCTGTTCCCCAACAACATCGCGGCCTCGCTGTTCGGCTACTCGAAGGACAACGCCTATTTCACAACCGAGCCGGGCGCCCGCGAAGCTCCGAAAGTGAAGTTTTGAACGTGGCGACACCGCCAGCACCGAACCGCGACCGTGAGGGAGCGGAGTAGGACTAACATGCGTCTTGGACAAATTCGTTTCGAAAACAAACTGACCGCCGCGCTGTTTCACAACGGCGATGCGCGCCCCGTGCCGGGCTACTCGATGGTCGAGCTGATCCGCAAGGCGGGCGCGGAAGGGCTTGCGGTGGTGGCCCTGGCCGAGCAGATGGCCAGCCACCACCCGGTGCCCTCGGCGCCGTATGTCCCGATCTGCCCGGTCGAGGTATGGGGGTGCGCCTGGACGCGCGAGCAGGAGCGCCCGCAGATCTTCTTCAAGGGAACGGCACGCACCTGCGTAGGTCCCTCCCAGCCCATCGGCATCCGCTTCGATTCGAAATTCACGGCTCCGGAACCAGGGCTGGGTGTCGTGTTCGGACCCGGCGGCAGCGTACTCGGCTACACGCTGGGCAACGACGTCACGGCCCGGGACATAGAGGGCGCGCAGGCGAAGATATTCACCGGATCGTGCGCCCTGGGTCCGGCGATCGTCAGCGCCGACGAGATCGCGAACCTCGGCAAGCTCGAGATGACGTGCGCCATCCGCCGGGGAGCCGACGAGCGCTTCTCGGGCGTCGCGCCTTTGGGATCGATCGGACAGCGCCTGCCTGGAATCATCGAGTACCTGCTGCGGGCCAACAAAGTGCCGGCGGGCTCCGTTCTGCTCATCGGAACCGGTATCCGGACCCCGGAAGAGGCCGCGCTGCTCCCCGGCGACACCGTCAGCATCCGCATTCCGGAGATCGGCGAGTTGGTGAACCCCGCCGCCATCGTGCACTGAGGCATGAAGCAGGCCAGCCTGCGCTTTTACGCCGAGCTGAACGATTTCCTGCCACCCGGGCGGCGCATGACCGATATCGCCTGCGCGTTCCACGTCTCTCCGGCCGTGCGCGATTTGATTGAATCGCTGGGCGTGCCGCACACGGAAGTGGACCTGATCCTGGCGAACGGCGAATCGGTCGGGTTCGACTACACGGTGGGCGACGGCGACCGAATCAGCGTCTACCCGGTCTTAGAGTCGCTGGACATCGGGCCGCTGGCGCGCGTGCGGCCCGAGCCGCTGCGGCATTTGCGATTCGTCGCGGACGTGCACCTGGGCCGCCTGGCGGCTTATCTGCGCATGTTGGGGTTCGACACGCTCTATCGCAACGATGCGCCGGATGAGGATCTGGCGCGGGCTTCAACGGAGCAGCAGCGGATCCTCCTGACCCGCGACCGCGGCCTTCTCAAACGAAGCGCCGTCACCCGAGGCTACTGCCTGCGCCAGACCCTGCCGAGGGAGCAGCTAGCCGAAGTCCTCGAGCGCTTCGAGTTGGCCCGCCTGGCGGCGCCTTCACGCGCTGCCTGGCCTGCAACGGCGAGCTCGAGCGGGCGGAGAAGGAAGCCGTGGCAGATCGCCTGCGCCCGGTGACGGCACCGCTCCCTGGCGGTCGCGGCTCGGTAACGGCGTCGGTCCTCAGCCGGTATGAAGAGTTCCTGGCTTGTTCCGGCTGCGGGCGCGTGTACTGGAAGGGAACACACTACCAGCGCATGCAGAAGTTGGTCGAGCGGCTCCTGACAACCCCTGACCCCTCCTAGAGTTGGCTAACCCGCGAAAAATAGTGATATAGGACCCTTATATCGCTTAAGCTCTTCAATGGACTTGCCGATAGGGCGACCATAGCGGAAACCGAGGGATCCTACCATGTTCAGAACTCGTGTGTTCACCATGTTGTGTGCGGCCCTGGCGTTGGGCCTGACCTCCATCGGACAGGCGCAAAGCCCTGGCTCGAAAGCCGAGCCGCGAACCGAGGCTGCCGGCACCTGGCAAGGACGCGTCGAGATCCTCGTCGTGGACAACTTCGAGGCCGGAACCAGCC
This sequence comes from Bryobacterales bacterium, assembly GCA_963841635.1. Lineage (GTDB taxonomy): Bacteria > Acidobacteriota > Terriglobia > Bryobacterales > Bryobacteraceae > DASWZN01. The sequence continues at coordinate 1,178,895 of CAWJDO010000002.1, read as the reverse complement.
GGGCGCGGTTCTTTCTGCATACGGCAGGGGAAACCCTGGAATTGCAGGGCGCGGAAAGGAAGTCTCTGCGCTCGGGCCAACTGATAGAGGTCACGGGTCGCATCGCCGACAAACGGCTGGTAGTCTCCCGGGTGACAGCGCCACAGTCGGCCGCGGCGGCGTCGGATTCATGCACGGCCGTGGGGGAGCAGAAGGCGCTCGTGATTCTGGCGTCTTTCCCCAGCAAGGCTCTGCTTTCCTCGGTGACTCCCCAACTGATGCGTGACAGCTTCTTCGGCACGGGCCGGACCGTGGAAGGCTTTCTGCGCGAGTCTTCGTTCAACCAGACCTGGATAACAGGGACCGTGGTGGGTCCGTTCGTGCTCGATGCCGACTATTTCGATCAGCCCTTGGCCGCGCGGGATGCGGCGGTGCGCGCCGCGGCGCCATCCACGAGCCTGGCTCAATACACGCGCATCTTCGTGGTTGCGCCTCAAGCCGAAATGGGCATGGACTCGGGTGGCATGGCTCTGCTCGGCTGCGGGACAATCTCGTCGCCGCAGGGAGACTTGCACGCATCGTCGATCTGGCTTGGAGGTGAGACCATGGTGGGCCGAGAGGTAGTCGTTCAAACCGCCTCGCACGAACTCGGCCACGGTTTCGGTCTGGAGCACGCGCGGTGGGCCGATTTTGGCGGCGAGGCCCTTGGCCCGGCGGGGCAGACAGCCGCGCCCTGGGACTCGGTCCACGACTACGGCGACTTCTTCTCGGATATGGGGACGGAATCCGGGCAGTGGGCCGCGCCTCACAAGGCGCGCTTGGGCTGGCTGCAGGCGGGCACGAACATTCAGACCGTGACCGCGAACGGTACGTTCAACATCCCCCCGTACGAACAGACGGGTACCGGCCAGGCGCTCCATATCAGCCGCGGCACGGGGCCGGACGATTGGCTCTGGCTGGAGTATCGCCAGCCCCAGGGAATCTTCGACGCCACGCTGCAGGCGGAGGCTTTTGCCGGAGCGCTGGCCCACTACGACGATCCGGCTCTGGCGGCGACCCAGACCGATGTGGACGCCACCACCTACACCAATCTGGTGAACTTCCATCCCGCGGTGGCCTTCGCGCAGGACCCAACCCTGCACGTTGGCGAGACCTGGACCGACCCCTACGGCAGTCTGAGCCTCACCGTAAACTCGGCCACGGCGGCAGCGCTGAACGTGAGCGTCTCGTACGCCCCCGCATCCACTTGCCCAACCTCGGTTGGCGCGGCGCAGGCGTTTTCAGCGGACGGAGGAACGGGCGTGGTCCCCGTCACGGCGGCGTCAGGCTGCTCGTGGACCGCCGCCGCTTCCGTCTCCTGGATCGGCGTGGGCGGCTCCGGGTCAGGCAATGGCGGCGTGAACTTCTCCGTCGCGCCGAACCCGAACGTATTGCCCCGTTGGGGCAAGATCAGCGTGGGCGGAGCCTTCGTGACCGTGACCCAGGCGGGCGCGGCCGGGGCCGTTACCATCGCACCCCAGACGGCCTCGTTCCCCGCGGCAGGCGGCAGCGGGGACATCTTGATCGCGACCAGCTCGGCGGACATGGCATGGACGACGGGTTGGGACGCCACGTGGATCACATCAGTGGACTGTTCCTGCGTTCTGATGATCGGGCCGGCGACGCTTCACTACGTGGTGGCCAGAAACTCCGGGGCGGAGCGGACAGCAACGATCACGATCAACGGCCTGGTGCCGTTCACGGTCACCCAGCAGGCCGGCACTCCGAATTCCGCGAGTCTCACCTTCACCCAACTGGCAACGCCGGACGCGCCGTCGGCGCGCATATGGCAGGCGATGGCGCCGTTCTCGAATTCCGGACAGGCAATCCTGTACGGCGGCACCTGGCAGACCGACGTCTCCGCGGAGACCTGGCTCTGGAACGGGTCGAACTGGATCCTTTTGACCCCGGCGAACAACCCGGGCCCCTTGGTCGAACACGCGATGGCCTACGACGAGGCGCGCGGCAAACTTCTGCTGTTTGGCGGGCAGCACAAAGACGGCGCGTACAGCGGCGAGACCTGGGTGTGGGATGGGAACAACTGGCAGCAATTGCATCCGGCTGCGAGCCCTTCCCCGCGTTATGGCCATGCGATGGCGTATGACCCGGTCTCCCGATTGGTCGTATTGTTCGGCGGATATGGAGACTATGCCGAAACGAATGATACCTGGACGTGGGATGGCGTCAATTGGACCCAGGTTGCCACTCCTGTGAGCCCTGTGGGCCGTGCCAGGCACGGCATGGCGTTTGACGCTATGCGGGGCGAGATGGTGATGTTCGGCGGCCTTCGCGGGGGCTCCAATCCGACCGTGCTCTCCGACACGTGGCTGTACAACGGGACCGGGTGGCGACAGGCCCTGTCCGCCACGCCGCCGGCGGGCCGCATGAAGCCCATGCTCGCTTATCATCCTGCTCTGCGTGCTGTGATCATGCTCGGAGGTGTCGGAGGAAAAGGTGTTGCAGCCAGCATCATCAATGACACTCTCAAGGAAGTCTGGATCTGGAGCGGCAGCGCCTGGGTGCAGCAGTTCCCCGAAGTCCAGCCTGGCCCGGCCTACACGCTCGGCGCCGTCTGGGACGACGCCCGGCAGGGGCTGATTGTCCACGAGGGCGACGACCTTACCTGCGTGTCTCGAGGCCCGAAGACATTCCTTCTCACGGGTACGCAGACGGCCGGTGTGGGACTACGGTTCGTGCCGGTGGCGCCCTGCCGCGTGGCGGACACGCGCGCGGCCGAGGGGCCGTTCGGCGGGCCGCGGATGGCGGCTCGCTCGCCGCGCTCCTTCGCGGTTCCACAAAGCGCCTGCGGCATTCCCTCCACGGCGTTGGCTTACTCGCTGAATGTGACGGCGCTGCCCCAGGGCCGGCTTTCCTATCTGACGTTGTGGCCGGCCGGCCAGGAGCAGCCCTTCGTGTCCACGCTCAATTCTTTCGCCGGCAACGTGGTGGCGAATGCGGCCATCCTGCCGGCCGGCGCCAATGGCGGGGTGAGCGTATATGTCACCGATCCCGCCGACGTCATCCTGGACATCAACGGTTACTTCGACAGCTCCAGCGGCGCGGGCTCGTATCTGTTCTATCCCGCTACGCCGTGCCGGGTGGCCGACACCCGCTGGGCCGCCGGCATGTTCGGCGGACCTGCGATAGAGGACGGCCACTTCCGCGACTTTCCGGTTCCCTCGAGCGGGTGCGGCATTCCACCGGCGGCGATCGCGTACTCGCTGAACGTGACGGTTGTGCCAAAGGGATACCTCGGCTACTTGACGGCCTGGCCGTCGGGGCAAACCCGGCCCAACGCTTCCACGCTGAACTCCTGGACAGGCGAAGTGGTGGCCAACGCTGCGCTGGTTCCGGCGGGGGACGGCAAGGCGATCTCCGTTTTCGCCTCGAACAAAACCGATGCGATCCTCGATATCAACGGTTACTTCGCTCCGCCCGGGGGAACAACCGGGTTGTCATTCTATCCGGTCGCGCCCTGCCGCGTGGCGGACACCCGCAGCCCGGACGGTCCATTCGGCGGGCCGATCGTGACGGCGGGAAGCACGCGGAACTTCGCCATCCCGGCGAGCGTTTGCAGCGTGCCCGCGGCGGCGGCGGCGTATTCGGTGAACGTCACCGTGGTGCCGCAGGGATCGCTGGCATACCTGACCGCATGGCCGCAGGGCTCGACGCGGCCGAACGTGTCCACCCTGAACTCCTTCGGCGGAGCGGTGGTGGCCAACGCCGCCATCGTTCCGGCGGGCGACGGCGGAGCGATCAGCGTGTACGCGACGAACGCCACCCACGTGATCATCGACATCGATGGGTACTTCGCGCCCTAGGGTGTGCGTCGCAAATATCGAGCAGTGGCGCTGACAGAGGACCAATGGTGGGACAGGCACGAATTTCGTAAAGGCGCGAAATTCGAGCCAGTCCCGGGTCTGCGGCCAATTCCGATACTCGACGGAACTGCGCCGCACTGCACCCTGATGGTCGCGGTTCGGTGCGGGCCCAGAAAGACTTAGGACTCTTCGGCGGGGCCGCTCTCGTCCTCGAGGCCGTCGAGCAGTTCCGGCTCGCGCGAGAAGCGCTTCAGGACGCTCAGCGAGTTGCCGGAGCTGAATCCCGCTACCCGCAGGCGCCGGTAGGCGGAGGCCAGGTTCTTGGGTTCGGCCAGGAAGACATCCAGGGTCACGCTGCGGTACTTGCGGTGCAGGAAGGCCTCGATCAGGGCCACCTCGTCGGTTTCGCCGTAGACCTTGGCAACGGCCTTCTCGGCCAGCGCCGGCGCGACGCGCTTCTTGCGCAAATCGCTGAGCGTGCGGGCCCTCCCTAGACCCTGGCTGTCCAGTCGCCAGGAGGCGACGGCCTCGGCATATCGCTTGTCGTCCAGGTAGCCGCAGTCCTTCAACCGGGCCAGGATCCCGGCGACGTCCCCGGCGCGCTCGGCCCGGCGTTCGAGTTTCTGGCGCAGATCGGCGGCGGAGTGCGCGCGTCCAGACAGCGCGCGGAGGGCATACTCCCATAGCGCTGCCGAGTCCAACCGGCGTGGTGTTCGCTGGTTCATTTCCGTCCGGGACTTCCGCAGATTCGCCTCTTATTATTATGCTCCGCTGGAATCCCTTTTCCGATACTATGCTAGTATGCAGGTGAGCAGCACAGGGCTGCAAGGAGGGAGCAATAATGGCGGAAGAAGGCAGCAAGTTATCGTTCTTTGCGTTCGGGTTGGGCCTCGGCCTGGCAATCGGAGTGCTGTTCGCTCCCAAGTCCGGGGAAGAGACCCGGGAGTTTATCCGCGGCAAGGCCGACGAGGGTAAGGACTACTTGCGGCGGCGCAGCGACGAGTTGCGTGACCAGGCCGAAGACGTGATCGATCGCGGCCGGACCGTGGTGAACCGGCAGCGGGAGAACTTATCGGCGGCGGTTGAGGCCGGCAAGCAGGCTTACCGCGACGCGGCCAGCGGCCGGGCTCCGGAGGGCGATCAGACCTAGGTTCATGGACTCCCCTACCGCAGTGTATTGGATGATCGCGTTCACCTCGATAGCGGCAGCCTGTCTGATTATCCAGGTGATCCTGCTGGGGGTCCTGGCGCGCGCCTCCTGGATTACCAAGAAGCAGAGCGCCGAGCTGGTTGCCAGGGTGGGGCCGCTGGTAGACAAGATCGAGCCGTTCGTCGAGACCAGCCAGCAGGTGCTCGAGGACGTCCGCCGGTACGCTGCTGAGCTCTCCGGTAAGACCAACGATTTACTCGACCTGAGCCGAAAGCAGCTGCTGCGGGTGGACGATGTGATGGGCGAGGCCGCTTCGCGCACCCGCGCCCAGATGGACCGCATCGAGATGGTCATGGACGATACGGTCAATCGCTTCCAGGAAACCACCACGTTGTTGCAGAACAGCATTGTGCGTCCGGTGAAGCAGATTAATGCGGTCACCGCCGGCATCCGGGCCGCACTTTCGTATATGGCCGGAAGCCGCCGCGCCACCGTCGAGCAAGCCACGCACGACGAGGAGATGTTCATATAGGCGCCGGGCGGCATGCGCCTTCCATGATCGACATCCACAGTCACGTCCTGCATGGTCTGGACGACGGCGCCCGATCCTTCGAACAGAGCGTGGCGATGATGCGCATCGCGGCCCAGACCGGAACCACCGATCTGGTGGCCAGTCCGCACGCCAACCTCGACTTTCGATTCGAGCCGGAGCGCGTCGAGGAGCTCCTGGCCCAACTCCAGCAGGCTAGCGAAGGCGTCCGCCTGCACCGGGGCTGCGACTTTCACCTGTATTTCGACAATATCCAGGACGCCCTGGCGAACCCGGCCAAGTACACCATCAACCACAAGGGATACCTGCTGGTGGAGTTCCCGGATGTCCTGATCGCCAGAAGCACGCCCGAGGTGTTCGCGCAGCTCCTGCAAAGCGGGATGACGCCCATCATTACGCACCCGGAGCGCAACTACCTGCTGCACAGACGCATCGCGGAGCTCGAGAGCTGGATCGAGAGCGGTGTACTGGTGCAAGTGACGGGGCAGTCTCTGCTGGGGCGTTTTGGCACGGAGGCGCGCGCGGTGGCGCGGCAGCTCATGAAGCGGGGGATGGTCCACTTCATCGCCAGCGACGCCCACGACGAGGAGGACCGCACTCCGCGTCTGGACCTGGCCTACAACCACGTGGCCAGCCGGTACGGCCGCGAGCGCGCGGAGCTGCTTTTCGTCACCAACCCTCGCGCGGCGATCGAGGGAGAGCCTCTGCCGGAACAGCCTCCTCCCGAGCCCGACACACCGCGTAAGTGGTTTCAATTCTGGCGATAGCAGCCCATGCAGGCTGACCAGCCGCCTTCGTGGCGCACAGGCTCCTGGCCAATGCCAGTTCGTGGGAAGTTGGACGGAGGCGGGTCTGGAGACCCGCTGCAGGACTGGAGTCCTGCCCCACGGCCCCTAAAGCTTAGTGGGTGGCCGAACGATATTAAGCGAGGGTGTCGGAACAGTGCCAGTTACGGGACCGGTTACTTGATCTCGCCCCTCGTTTCCCCACAGATTCGGAACCCGTAAGGAAGAAGCTGGCGGAATTGCTGGTTGGCGACCCGCCCGGTTTCCGTACCGCCGCTCTCGAGGTTTTGCGGGACCTGGACGAATCCTCCTCCAGAAAGTGCCTGCTCGATCTCATGTTGAAAGCGGGACTGCTGCCGGTCTGCGACCCGGCGCTCATCGGCCAGGAGGAAGAAATCGCGCTTACCCACGATCTTTGCGATCTCGATCCCCAACTGGACATGAAGCTGGCGCGCAGGTTGTCCGGCGCCGCGAGCGAAAAGATGTCCGAAGCGGTGGTTCAACGGGTACTGGTGCTCCTGAACTCCATCCCTGAAAACGCCCGCGTGCTTCCGATCGTAATCAAGCTCCTCCGGCATCCCAGCCCGGCCGTCCGCTCCAAAGCTGCGCTGGTGATCGGACGCGTGAGCAAGACGCCGCACGTCACCCAGGAATTCCTGTCGGAGCCCGACCCGCGGGTCCGGGCCAACGCGATCGAGGCGCTCTGGGGGATGGATTCCCCCAAGGCGCGCGCGGTGCTGCGGGAAGCAGCGGACGACCCCAACAACCGCGTTGCGGGCAACGCCCTGCTCGGGCTCTACCGGGTGGGTGACACGTTCGCGATCTCGCGGATTCTGCAACTGGCGGAGCACCCGAAGGCCGAGTTCCGAACAACGGCAGCGTGGGTGATGGCGCAGACGGGAAGCCCGCGCTTCTTGCCGACGCTGGCACGGATGGTCCGGGAGACGGATCGGAATGCCCGCACCTGGGTGTTCCGGGCGATCACCAACCTGAAGCGCGCGAGTTCGGGAGCGGCGGGCCTCACCCCGCTTCGCGTTCACTTGATCCGCAGGCTCCTTCCTCCCGGAGGGCCGCTCACGCTGCAGGCTGCAATCGCCGGGGAAGACGGCAAGGAACTGCCGGGCCTGCCGGCAACCTCGATCATCGTGTGGGAGAACGCGCGCATGGTGGCCAACTACTCGGTGCGCCCGTTGGCGCGTCCCGCTTCCTTGGGACTGGGTCTGGTGCTCCCGATCGGCGAGGCCGGAGACAGAGCGCTGGCAGCCTTGACCTCCTTGAAGCGCACTCAGGACCGCTGGCAGGAATGCCGGTACCTGGAAGCGAGCCTGCCGGGTACTCTGGAGCAGGCCTTCGCCTTTCTGGCAACGGTTTCGTCGGACCGCCATCTGATCGTCGTGGCGCCGCCTCCCCAGAGCGGCCCCCAGGAGGCGGCGCAATGGGAGCGCGTGCGGTCGCGAGCGCGGATGTCGGCGGTCGGGGTGGATCTCGTTCCGGACAGCCCCGAGGATGCCGCTCAGGTCGCGCATGCCTGCGAGAAGGCGTACCTGATGCTTCCGTGCGGGTACGAGATCTCAAGCCAGGGCGGCCCGGAGGGGGAGGAGCCTGTCGAGACGAAGCTGGAAGTCTATGCCGGACAAAGCTACGGCGTGGATGTCTTGAAACCGGGTGGCTGAGGTCGGCGTAGACTATACTGGTGACCCGATTTGCGGTACTGTTGGCCCTTATTCTTCCATCGCTGGCGGTGAGTTCCGGCGTTCCGGCAAGGGAACTGGCCCACCAGGTACTTGATACCGGCCTCGATCCGCGGGAGTGCTATCACGTCCGCGATCTTCAATTCGGCCGCGAAGACGCCCGTATCTATCTCACCGAGGGATACCTCATTTTCGGCAAGGAGGTCGGTGGCCGGCGCGTGTCGGCCGTCTTCAGCGGGGATGTCGAGGGCGGCGACGCCGAGATCCTCCTGCTGCCTCCCAACCGCTCCGAGAGGCTTTCGCTCGCGTCGTTCACCGGTGCGCCCAACCTGGACGAACATTTTCAGTCGGCCGTCTTCATTTTTAGCGACGACTCGTATCCGGAACTCCTGAAGCTGGCAGCCAAGGGTGGCGAGCCGCGCCGCGATCCGGAACACGGAGCCGGAATGCTCCCGGACTGGGACCCGGTGGTTCGCAACCTTGGGCAGAGCTTCCAGGTCCGGCTGGTGAAGGATCTGCTTGCGGCGCCGAGCGCCCTCAACGGTTTCTTCTACGGTGCGGTGGTCGGCCGCCGCCTGGGCAACTTCGACTTTCTCTACGATCCGCGGGCGCCCGAACAGATCCACATAGGCCAGGTCGTGGTGCGCTACAATCGCGCCTATTTCGATCTTTGGAGCCGGTTTCAAGCGCGTGCGTTCCGGAACGGGACACGGGTCACGCCTGCCAGCGATGTCGCGGTCAGCAAGTACAAGATCGATGCGACCGTCTCGCCGGACCTGACGCTCGATGCCACCACGCTAGCCACCGTGGTCCCCGGCCCGGCCGGCCGCGATGCCATGGAGTTCGACATCTCTCCCCAGATGCGGGTCCTCGAGGCGCGCGTCGGCGGCCAACCGGCGGAGGTTTTTCAGCCCGATTCTCTGCGCTCGGCCCTGATCCGGGGAGAGGTGAATCAGTCGTTCCTGGTGATTCCCGCCACTCCGCTCGAAGCCGGCCGCGAGGTTGAAGTCGAGTTCAAACACTCGGGGATGGTGGTCTCGGACGCCGGGAACGGAGTGTATTTCGTCGGCGCCCGCGGTTCCTGGTATCCCAACCGCTTTCCCGAGTTCGCGCGGTATGACCTGAGCTTCAAATACCCGCTCGATCTGGACCTTGTGGCGGCCGGCCGGCCCTTCCAGCAGACCGTTGAAGGAGAGTGGCAGATCTCCCGCCACCGGATCGATACGCCGGTGCGCATGGCGGGCTTCAACCTGGGCCGCTACGAGCACCGCAGCGTCACGCGGGGAGGCTATACCGTCGACGTCTACGCCAACCGCGGTGTAGAGTCCGAGCTGCAACAGGCCCAAAAACGCCAGATTTTCGTGGCGCCGCCGCGCCTGGGCCCGCCCGGCGACCGCCGCTGGACCGTGGACCTGCCGCCCTTCCCGACGGACGATCAGCACAGGATGAAGCCGTCCGAGCACCTGGAGCAACTGGCAACCGATATAGCGGGCACGATCGAGTTCATGGCATCGCACTTCGGCCCCCCGGTCCTGAAGACGCTGACCGTCTCGCCGATTCCAGGCACGTTCGGCCAGGGATTCCCCGGGCTGCTCTATCTTTCGACCCTGGCTTATCTGGATCCGAAGTTCCGGCCTGCGAGCGCGCAGACCGAAATGCAGCAGCTATTCTATTCCGACATCCTCTCCGCGCACGAGACCGCGCACCAGTGGTGGGGCAACGTGGTGGCCGCGAACAGCGACGGAGACGCGTGGCTGATGGAGGCGCTGGCCAACTACACCGCGCTGCTCTACCTCGAACGGCGCAAAGACAGCAAGGCAGTGGACCAGGTGCTGGAGGAGTACCGCGCGCACCTGCTGGCGAAGGGCGAAGGCGGCCGCACCATGGAATCGGCCGGCCCCATCATCTGGGGCGGGCGCCTGGTCTCCTCGCACCAGCCCAACGCGTGGCGCGTGATCACCTACGAGAAGGGCTCCTGGATCATGCACATGCTGCGCCGGCGCCTGGGCGACGAGGAGTTCCTGGCGATGCTGGGCAACCTCAGAAACCGCTATGAGTTCCGCACCGTGACTACCGAGCAATTCCGCGAGATGGCCGCCGCCGCCCTGCCGCCCAAATCGCTCGATCCGAACCTGGAGAATTTCTTCGATCAGTGGGTCTATTCGACCGGCATTCCGTCCCTCAAGATGACGCACTCGGTGCAGGGCAAAGCGCCGCAGCTCCGCGTCGCCGGCACGGTGGTCCAGAGCGACGCGCCGGAGGATTTCAGCGTGCTGGTTCCCATCGAGATCCAGTTTCCGAAGGGCAAGCCGCTGGTGCACTGGGTGAAGACCTCCAACGGTTCGGTGACGTTCTCGGTGCCCGTGCGACAGGCGCCGTCGAAAGTGATCCTGGACCCGGACAACAGCGTTCTGCGAAAGTAGGCGTCCAAACAGGATTGGCCACGAATGAACACGAATCAACACGAATCGAATGCGGAGTTTTATTCGTGTGCATTCGTGTTCCTTCGTGGCCCATTCGATGATCACCATGTCTAGTGCCATGCGGATCGTGGTGCTTGTGGGCTTGCCGGGTTCCGGCAAGTCAACCTACGTGGAAAGGATCGGCGCGCCGGTGCTCTCTTCGGATGCGATCCGCGGTCTGCTGGCCGACGATCCCACCGACCAGACCATTCACGCCCGCGTCTTCGCGACCCTGCGCCACATGCTGCGCCAGAGGCTGGCGCTCGGGCGACCGGTCACCTACATCGACGCGACAAACCTGACGCCGCGCGAGCGCCGCGCCTATCTGAGGATGGGCGAGTTGCACGGCGCTTCGGTCGAAGCCGTCTTCTTCGACGTGCCGCTGGCGGTATGCCTCGAGCGCAACCGCGGCCGCGACCGCGTGGTTCCCGACGACGTGGTGGAGCGGATGGCGGCCAAGCTGCGTCCGCCGACTGTGGACGAAGGCTTCGCGAAGGTGACGGTGGTCAGGGAGTAGGTCGGCTCAAATGATCGTCGGCGATGCTAGTCTCTTTGCGATCGAATCTGGGATCACCGAAGCATACGCTCGCGTGGGTCTCCGCGGACTGGGCTTCTTCGTCATCCATGTTGGCGGGTACCGATACGGGGTAAGTGAATCGAACGCGACGCTGCTGGCGTGCTCGGTGGACACGGTTCAGAGTCGGATCGTCCTTCGTGGTTCGCACACCGCTCCATTTGCAACTGAAGCGGAGGCGGGGAAGCTTGCGGATGCAGTCCGAAATGCGATATATGCCGACGAACCGGACGAAGCGTTCTTCGGTCTTCCCCTGAAGGAATTCACCGACTTGGTCTATTCGAACCATCTTGTTTGGGCTCCCGATGGCGACGAGGCTTTCGACGACGGAAGCTACGTGCTCCAGTTCGATGTCCAGAATCGTGTGCGGCTTATCGCCTTCAAGTGCTACGAGGGCTATCGCCACGAACCGCTGACCCTCCGCGATGTTTGGATCGGAGCGGAGCACTTCTATCGTATTCTTCAAGACTGGCGAAGCGCCTTTGAGTGTCAGTGGGCAGCTCTGCCGAAGAAGGATATTTGAAAGGACGTCGATTCGTAAGACCCACGGCAATGGGGCGCGCAAAGGAAACGAATTGAACGGCGGCCAAGCTGCGTCCGCCGACGCCGGAAGAGGGATTCGCGAAGGCGACGGTGGTCAAGGAGTAGGGCGCCAGGTCCGCTCCCTTACGGTCGCGGTTCGGTGCTGGTGGCGGCGGACGCTAGCGCGGCTTGCCGGTAAAGCCCACCGCGGCGCGAAGCTCGCCGGCGTTCATCAGCCTGCCGTGGGACATCACCCAGACGGTGTGGCGCAGGTCGCCGATCCGCTTGGATGGATCCCCGTCGACAAGCACGAGGTCGGCGTCCTTGCCGACTGCGATCGACCCGGTCGCGCGGTCGGCCTTGACAAGCCGCGCCGGGGCGATCGTGGCCGCCTGCAGAGCCTCGGCCGGGCTCATCCCCGCATCGACGTAGAGTTCGAGCTCGCGCACGATCTCGAGTCCAGACCCGTCGGTGCCGGCGACGATCGGCACGCCGGCGCGGTGCAGCGCCGCGGCAAGAGCCATCATCTTGCGGAAGCTGGCGCGATAATCGGCGCGCGTCAGATCCTTGGGCACGGTGAATCCACCCGTGCGGAAGGCTCGCTCATCGGCGGGAGGCATGGTGCCGGCATAAGGGGCGTAGGCAGGCGACAGGTCGCCATTTTCCGGTACGTACAGGCTTTCGAACGCCGACAGCGTGGCATCGACCACGATATGCTGCTTCGCCATGTCCGCAATCAGAGACTTCAGCGGCTCGGCATCGATATCGACGTTGCGCGCATAGCGCCCGGGCCCTTCGAAACGCATGATGCCGTTCGACTGGTTCACCACCTCGTCCGGCATGGCCTGCATCATCACGAAGTTGATGTGCGTGATCTCGTCATAGCCGGCGGCGATGGCGTCCGCCGGACGCATGGTCGCAGGCACGTGGCCGTGCACGTGCAGGCCTGACTTCTTCGCCTCCGCGATAGCCGGGACCAGCCACTCCTTTTTCATCGAGCCGTAGAACTTCACGCCCGTGAAGCCGTTTTCCTTCGCGGTTCGCACTGCTCGAACCGCCTCATCGGCAGAGCTTACGGAGACTCCGGCCTGTGCGGCTAGCGGGCCCTTGCCGTCGATCAGCAGCGAGGGGTAGACCGTGGGGAACAGGAGTTCGCCCTTCGCGATCCGTTGGGTGCGCGAAACCGTGGGCCCCAGCGCGGCGCCCGGGTCACGTGCGGAGGTCACGCCGATCGACAGCAGCATGGGCCCGGTGGAGTCGTCGCCAACATGCATGTGCGCGTCCCACAGGCCGGGGACCAGAGTTTTACCCGCGCCGTCGATAACCCGTGCGTTCGCGGGCACCTTCACCGAGGCGGCGGCGCCGACGGCGGTAATGCGGCCTTTGTCGGCAATGACCGTCCGATCGTCCAGAAAACGACCCGCGTCGGCATCGAAAAGCTTCACGTGTACGAAGGCGACCGGCATTTCGGGGACCACGCCAAACCGGCGTGCCAGCGCGGGACTGCGTTCCGCCAGGGCGTCATCCTGCGCCTTTTGCAGCTTCAGGAAATCGCCCGCATAGGTTTCCGGCAGCAGACCCATCATTGGGTTGATCATCCCGAAGAACTTGCCTTTCCCGTTCATCCAGACCGGCAGGGCGCTCAACGACAATCCGTCAATGGAGAACGCGGAAACGGTCTGGCGCGAGGCGGCCTCGCCAATTGTGAGGTCGGCCAGCTTCACGAGCCGGGCCTCGCCGCCCGGAAGAAGAGGGAGCTTGCGGCCGGGCGCGGCATAGAGAGTTTCGGCCAGAACAGCGGTGGCGCTCGAGGTGCCGCCTTGGGCCACATAGAGGCTCCGCCCGTCATACGGCTTGCTGCCGCGGTCCACCGGCGTCTTCCAGCGCGCGGTGCCCTCGGTGACCGTGAAGGTCTCCGCAGCATCTCCACTGGGCGTGAATCCGCGAATCGTGAGGCGATCCGGTTGGCCGTTCGGGCCGAGGTGGATCCGCTCATCCTGCTCCCAAACCATGCCGCGCAGGTGGACGCTCTCGCGCGAGAAGATCTCGCCGTCGGCGGACCTCCACAGCGCGGAGACGCCGTGCTGGCCGGCGGTGGAGACGATTACAAACTTCTCCGCATGGGCCGGCGGCACCATCAGATCGTTCACGGAAACCTGCGCGAAACAGGCACCCGCGGAACACGCGATCGCCATCGCGATGGCGGCAATACGACTGCGCAGGAAGCTCCCAGGCATGTTTTGTGGTTCCCTTTCGGCAACAGAGATGACGACCGCACGCAGGGCCGGACGTCAGGCCCCTCGAGCGGCGAGTACCTGTATTGTATCGCGCCGCCGCGCGGGCACCCGCTCCGTGGTCAAGGATCAATGAGGGGTGCGCGACACGAGCGATGGACAGGCACGCCCGGCCGAGCCGCGACCGCAAGGGAGCGGTGTTTGAGGTATTTTGTTGCGTCCGCCTGCTGGGGCGCGCGCCTGCACGGCGACGAATCGGGATCATGTAAGGCAAGCTCCCATGGCGCCGTTCGCCGGGGAAGGATTTGAGCCGACGCAGGGTCCGCTCCCTCGCGGTCGCGGCTCGGCAACGGACGGTCGCGGCTCGGTCAGGGACCCAGGCGCGCTGCCTTCAAGGAGTAGGGCGCGGATGCGCCAAAGCCTGGGCGACCCCGAGCAGGGCGCTGGCGCGTTCGCTGCCGGTGGGTCTCGCTCGCGCCCAGCGCAGCGCAGATCTGGGGCCCTCCTTGATGGTCCAGGCCCAGGCCACGTCGCGCACCACCGCCGTCTGGGGCCGGTCATTCGCGGCCGCTACCTGCGCCGCCGTCAGAAGCCTCAAGGCAGTGTCGACATCGCCCTTCCTGGCGGCCGCCCTGGCGAAGCCGGCCATCCCCAGCGCCAAGTCGTCGGGATTCGAACTCGTCCGCAGCGCCTTCTCCGCCGCGGCCGGATCGCTCGGATACTGCTTAATGGCCACATCGGATACCAGGCACTTAGTGCCCTCGATCGCACGATAGGCATCCGCGAACCTTCCGAGCTGCGCATCGTACCGCGCGACGTCGCAAGGGCTCGGCTCGACGATCGAGACGTGCGCGGCCCGCTCCCGCTGATTCAGCATCCCCAGAAACTCGGCGGCCACCTTTCGGTTCGCGATGTGGGACGCCAGCTCGCGCGCCTGCTTCAGCTTGCCCTGCTCAAAGAACGCATCGGCAATCCGCGACAGCAGGCCGGGAGTCGAACAGGGCCTCACCTGCTCCGCGGTATTCAGCGCCCCCTCGAGGTCGCCCGACTCGAGTTGGTGCGCACCGAACTCCTCGATCGCCTGAACGGCTCCGGAGAGCGGATCCTTGATCTCGATGCCGCCCACTCTCACCGTAACGGCACAACCGCTGTCCTGGCCGAATCCGCCCAGTGAGGCGCTGGCTTCGAGCGCGGCGTGCAGATCGCCGTGGCCGGCCAGAACGCCGGCAATTGCCTCGATGGCCCACGCATTCCTGGGCGCGACGAACCCTTTGGCCATGAGGGTGGCACCCCGGACATCGCCGTTCTCGGCCCGAATTCTGACCACGTCCACAGCCAGCCCATATCGCGAGGGCGCGTCCGCGTCCCACAGCCGGGCAGTCGCCATCGCGTCGTCGTAGTAACCCTGCGTCGCCTGCTGGTTGAATATCTCGAGCAGCGGTTCGGCGCTCCTGCCCAGGGTGGACCGTCCGGCCGCGACCGCCTCGCGCAGGATCTCCTGCGCCGATACCGGCGTCCGCGTCCGCATCCACACCGTCAGCCCGACGCCCGCTCCAACCGCGAGCACCGCGGCGGCGAAAGCGATCTTGAGTCTCATACCCAGTGGCACCTTGTCCCGACCGTGTTCTCCAGTGTACGTCAGGGCATGGGGGCACGCCGCCCCGAGCAAATGACTTGCCGGATCCAGAGTCCGCTCTGCTGGACGGAGCTGAATCAACGGGGCCCCCAATGTCCTCGTCGTCGATGACGAGCACTTGATCCGCGGACTGGCCAAAGAAACCTTGGAGCGCTACGGCTACGATGTCCTGCTGGCGGAAGAACGGGACGCGGGGACTGGACATTTTCCGCCAGGAGTCGGACCGCCTCGAATGTGTCGTCCTGGACCTGACCATGCCCGTGATGGGCGGCGAGGAAACGCTGGCGCAAATGCAGGCCATCCGCGGCGATGTGCCGATCATCTTGTCGAGCGGGTTCGACCAGGTGCAGGCGGTGCGGCGGTTCGAAGGGAAGGGTCTGGCCGGTTTTCTGCAAAAACCGTACAAGGCGCCGGCGCTGATCGAGAAGGTCGGCGGCGCCATAGCCCAGCGGCGCAAGAGGCCCCGGGCGATGGGCCCGGCGGCCGCGCCGGATTGAGCTACCGGTTCTCGCGTTGAGTCCACGCCCGCATCGCGACTGTCCAGACCGCGGCGGGCAGCAGAGCGAGCAGGCCCGTCCACAGGGCCACCGTCCGCGCGGGCACTCCCCAGTCCACGAACTGGCCGGCCAGGAAGCTGGCGATCGACATGGACAAAACCAGAGAGGCGCAGTCGGCTGAAAAGACCCGCCCGCGGAAACGGTCGTCGGTGTGGAATTGCAGTAGCGTGGTCGAAAACACCCAGCCGATCGAGTTGCCGCCGCTGGCCACCACCACCGCCAGCATGGCGAGCCCGAGCGACGGCGCGATGGAGAGGCCGGCGAATCCCAGCGCGCCCAGCAGGAATCCGAACAGGATGCCGGTCCGCAGCCGCTCGCGGTTCTGGCCGGACCACAGCCCGCCGCACAGAGGCCCCAGGAACGCCCCGACGCCGCGGCACGCGAGCAGCGCGCTCATCCCCAGCATGGCGCCGCGCCGCGGATCGACGGCCCCCGCCTTCACGGGGAAAACTCTCTCGCCGAGAACCGGCAGGATCACCCAATTGGTGGCGAAGACGCCGAGCCCGGCTTTCACCAGCAGCAGCGCCACGAGCCGGCGGTCCCTCATCACATAGCGGACGCCGTCGCGGAGCGGCGAGAAATCCACCACGTCCCGCGCGCGCAGGGGCTTCAGGCCTTCCAGGTGCCGTTCCTCGAACTTCATCCCGCGGAGCAGCAGGGCTGAGACGACGAAGGAAAGCGAGTTGAGAAGAAACACCGTATCGCGGCCGAAGAACGCCGCCACCAGCCCTCCCAACCCCGCGCCCAGCGCCAGGTTCACCGACCAGGTCATCGAGGAGAGCGCGTTGGCGGCCACCAGTTCCTCGCTCGACGCGATATTGGGGACCACGGCGTTCCGCCCGGGCTCGAAAAACGCCCACATGACGGTCTCGAGAAACAGCAGAACGTAGATCAGCGCGACCACCTGTGTCCGCGCCGCCACCAGCATCGCCAGAACGATGACCGCGCGCGCCAGGTCGGCCGCGATCATCACGCGCCTGCGGCTGGCCCGGTCGTTCACGATCCCCGCCGCGGGAGCCACGAAGAACTGCGGAAGCACTTGCAGGATGATCGCGAGTGCGATGGAGCGCGCCGTGCCCGTCAACTGGAGCAGCAGCGTGTAAATCGCCACCACGTAGAGCCAGTCGCCGATTTCGCTGACGATTTGCGCCAGCCAGAGACGTCGATAGTTGCGGTTCGAACGAACCAGCCGCCAGTAAGTCCCGGCCGTGATTGGCGGCGAGGCCATTTCAGCCAGCGGTGTAGAGCCCCATCCGCCGCTTTACGGTCTCGACGGTGGCGTTGGCAATCGGCGCGACGCGCTCGGCGCCCTCGCGCAGGATCCGATCCACGTAACCGGGCTCGGAAACAATCTCCTGGTAGCGCTTCTGCAACGGCTCGATCTGGCTCACCGTCATCTCAGCCACCTGTTTCTTCAGGTCGCCGTAGCGCATCCCGGAAAAGTGCGCGCGCAGCTCATCGCTTGTACAGCCGCTGAAGGCCTGGTAGATGCTGAGCAGGTTCTCAACGCCAGGGCTGAGGACGTTGAAATCCACCGCCGGCGCAGAATCCGTCGTCGCCCGCATGATCTTCTTGCGGATCGCGGCCGGCGGATCGAGCAGCGCCACTGCGTGGCCGGTGCCGGTGGCCGACTTGCTCATTTTCTTGGCCGGGTCGTCCAGGCCCATGACGCGCGCACCGAAGGTGGGCAGCGAGGTCGCGGGAACGACGAACGTGTCGCCGTAAAGCGAGTTGAAGCGCTGCGCGATGTCGCGCGTCAGCTCGAGGTGCTGCGACTGGTCGTCGCCCACCGGCACAATCGCGGCCTGGTAGAGCAAGATGTCCGCCGCCATCAGCACGGGGTATTGCAGCAGCCCGTCGCCGACCGTTTCCTGAGTCGCGGCCTTCGCTTTGTACTGCGTCATGCGCTCGAGCCAGCCGACCGGCGTCACGCAGGTCAGCATCCACGCCAGCTCGGCGTGCGCCGGCACCGCCGACTGCACCATGATGGCGCTCCGGTTGGGGTCGATACCGGCGGCCAGGTACAGCGCCGCCAGTTCGACGATCTTCGAGCGCAGCTCGGCGGGATCCTGGTAGAGGGTCACCGCGTGCAGATCGACGATGCAGAAGATGGTTTCGTAGTCGGGCTGTATCCGCACCCAGTTCTTCAGCGCGCCCAGGTAATTGCCGATGTGCAGATTACCCGACGGCTGCATTCCGGAGAAGACTCTTGGTTTCATGCTAGGGTTGAATCTCTAATCCTACGTTATGACAGACATGGAAACAAACCCGATCGAGGCGACCGTCGAGAAACTGGTCTATGGCGGCCAGGGGCTGGCGAGGCTGGAGGGGCGCGTGGCGCTGGTGCCCTTCGTGCTAGCGGAGGAGCGTATCCGGCTGAAGCTGGAAGCCGAACGGCGCGGCGTGACCGAGGCCCGGCTGCTGGAGGTCCTGGCGCCGGCGGCCGGCCGCACGAAGCCGGCGTGCCCGTTCTTCGCCCGCTGCGGCGGCTGTCACTATCAGCACGCGGAATACGCGGTGCAGCTCGAAGTGAAGCGCCAGATTTTGCGCGAGGTGCTGACTCGCATCGGCAAGCTCGAAGCGCCCACGGAGATCGGCACCATCTCGGGCGAGGCCTGGGGATACCGCAATCGCACCCAGCTTCACCTGGCGGGCGGCGAGATCGGCTTCTTCGGCACCGGCTCCCACCACCTGGTCTCCGTGGACCGCTGCCCCATCTCCTCGCCACGCATCAACGAAGCGCTCGCGGCGCTACGTGCGATGAAGGGAGAGCGCCGGTTCCCGGGCTTCATCACATCGATCGAGCTCTTCACCAACGAATCCGAGGTGCAGGTCAACGTGCTCGAAAGCGGCCGGCCGGTTTCGAAGCGCTTTTTCGACTGGTGCGCGGAGAAGATTCCCGGCTACGCGCCCGATGCTATCGAGTACCCGGTGGGAGCCGCCGCCTTCCGCGTGCATCACAAGTCGTTCTTCCAGGTGAACCGGTTCCTGATCGAGCCGCTGATCGCCGCGGCGCTCGAAGGAGCCGAAGGCGAGTCGGCCCTGGACCTGTACTCCGGCGTCGGCCTGTTCTCGATCGCTTTGGCGCGGAGGTTCCGCAGCGTGACGGCGGTGGAGACCAGCGGCAGCGCGGTGCGCGATATGGAATTCAACGCCCAGCGCGCCGGCGTTGAGGTCGAAGCGCGCCGCGAGCCGGTCGAAGCGTTCCTCGAGGCCGCGGAGAACGCACCGGATTTCGTCCTGGCCGATCCACCCAGAGCCGGCCTGGGCAAGCACGCCGTCCGTGCCCTGCTGCGCCTGAAGCCGAAGCAGGTGACTATCGTGGCGTGCGATCCATCCACGCTGGCCCGCGACCTGGCGGCGCTGGTGGCAGGCGGCTACAAGATCGAGCAGCTTACTCTGGTCGACTTGTTCCCGCAGACGTTCCATATCGAGACGGTGGCGCGGTTGAGGCTGGGGGAATAGCGACCCGCCCTCGCGGATGTCCTAGCCGCGCACAAGCCCCGGGAAAAGGCGCTTAAGCGCAAGTCGATCAATATGTTAGGGTCTGTCCAGCCAGTCATTGCGCCTTGACACAATATAGCTTGTAATGCTATATTGCCTCTGAGGCAACAAAAAAGCATGACTGCCGAGCAGTGGAGAGATGGACGCAAGAAGGCGGGCTTGACTCAGGTTGAGGCCGCGCGTTCGCTCAACGTGTCACAGCCGTATCTGTCGCAACTCGAAGCGGGATTGAGGGTGGCCGGTGTTGGACTCGCTCGCAAGGCTGCAAGGCTTTATGAACTCCCTCCCACGGCTCTCCCCCTTCCAGAGCCGCTCGATGTTCATGGGGTTCCCGCCGATGAACTTCAGAGAAAGCTTGCCTCTCTCGATTACCCGGGCTTCGAGCATGTTCGTTCCAGGGGGCGGAGTAATCCTGCCGAAGTCGTTCTCGGCGCCGTCGTGAAACAGGACCTGGACACGCGCTTGGTTGAAGCGCTGCCGTGGGTCCTGAGCACATATACCGATCTGAACTGGGCGTGGCTCCGCGACCGCGCCAAACTGCATAACGCTCAAAACCGGCTGGGGTACCTCGTGCATCTCGCTGGGCAAAGGGCGCGCGCTCTGCCCAATGCCGTTCGAGTCTTGTCCCGATGGGAAAGCGAACTCGAAGAAGCCCGGCTGGCCCGTGAAGGAACTCTCTGTCGCGATTCGATGCCGGAGCCCGAGCGCACCTGGTTACGGTCGAATCGCCCTGAAGCCGCTGCCCATTGGAGCCTGCTGACCGGACTGACAGCCGAGCAGCTACCATATGCCTCCTAGAGAAGTGGTGCCGGAGCCGTGGCGCTCATTTTTCGCTGAAGTGGACGCCCGCCTCGGCGAAGACGTTCAAGTGCACTGCTGTGGCGGTTTCGTTGTGACACAGCTCTATGGCGTCGCCCGCACCACGAGCGACGTTGATTTTCTGAGTGCCGTTCCGAATGTGCGGAGTGAGCTATTGCAGATTGCGGGCAAGGGATCCGCCTTGCACCGAAAGTACAGAGTCTACCTGGACGCCGTAACGGTCACAACTCCGCCGGAAGATTACGAGGAACGGCTGGTACCCATGTTTCCCGGCACGTGGCGTCGCCTGCAACTGTTCGCGCTGGAGGCCCATGATCTGGCTCTCTCCAAGCTGGAGCGGAACTTCGAGCGGGATCGCGATGACGTGCAGCAACTCGCGCGGGCGGGTTACCTAAGGCCAGAAGTCCTGAGTGAGCGTTACTACAGCGAACTTCGTCCGCTCATATCCCACGAAGACCGGCACGATCTGACGCTCCGGCTGTGGATCGACTCTTATTGGCCAACTGGTGCCCGGGGCGGGACTTGAACCCGCACGTCCCTTGCGGGACAGAGGATTTTAAGTCCTCTGCGTCTGCCGATTTCGCCACCCGGGCGCGGCCTTCCGACTCATTGTCGCGCGAACCGCGCGTTCGCGCTAGACTACGCGCGTGGACCTGAGAACGCTCGCTCTCGTTCCCTTCCTGGCTGCGCTCGCGAGCGCCGCCGGCCGGCAAAGCCTCGCCGACCTGCCCGATCCGCTGGTCGGCACCGACTCGCGCTACGAACTCTCGCACGGCAACACGTACCCCGCCGTCTTCGTGCCCTTCGGCATGATTGGCTGGACCGCCGAGACCGGCGAGGGCGGCTGGCCCTACCAGTATTCGAAAAACACCATCCAGGGCTTTCTGGCGACCCATCGTCCCTCCGCCTGGATGAGCGACTACGGCGCCTTCTCCTTCATGCCCGTCACCGGCGAGTTGAAAGTGACGCCGCAGGAACGCGCCGCGCGCTTCCGTCATCGGGACGAAGACGCCCGCGCATACCGCTACAGCGTGCTGCTCGAAAACGGCGTCCGCGTGGAAATGGCGCCCGCGAGGCGAGGCGGCGTGCTGCGCTTCACGTTCCCTCGCGCGGAGAATGCGTTCCTCGTCGTGGACCGTGGCGCCGCCGGATCGGTCCGGATTCACCCCGAAAGCAACACCATCATGGGCACGAACACGAATATCCGCGACAACTTTCCGCCCAGCTTCGCCCAGTATTTCGTGGCCGTGTTCGACCGCAAGATCGAGCGCTCCAGCACCTGGGCCAATGGCGCCTGGGCCGGATTCTCCACCAAGCCGGACGACACGGTTTCCGTGCGCGTGGGCGTCTCGCTCATCAGCCTGGAGCAGGCGCAACGCAACCTGCCCGACGGCGGCTTCTCGCAGGTCGAGTCGCGCGCACGGGCCGAATGGGAGCGCGAGCTCGGCCGCATCGAAATCCAGGGCGGCACCGGCGCTCAGCGGCGGACCTTCTACACGGCGCTCTACCACGCGCTACAACTCCCGCGCGAGCTGCACGAAACCGACGCCTCCGGCGCCACACAACACTACAGCCCCTACGACGGCCGCGTGCACGCTGGAACCATGTACGCCGACACCGGCTTCTGGGACACCTTTCGCGCCGAGTTCCCGCTGCTCACCATCCTGGAGCCCCGGCGCGTCGGCGAGATCATCCGCTCGATGCTCAACGCGTTCGATGAGGGCGGCTGGATTCCGAAGTGGCCGAACCCCGGCTACAGCAACGTCATGATCGGGACGCACGGCGATTCGGTCATCGCCGATGCCTTCGTGAAAGGCATCTGGGATTACGATGTCGAGAAGGCGTACGCCGCGCTCCGCAAAGACGCCACCGAACCGGGCACGGGCCGCTACCACGCGCGCCCCGGGATCGAAGACTACATACGCCTCGGCTACGTGCCGGCCGACAAGGTCCCCGAATCCGCCGCCTCCACGCTCGAATACGCCTACGACGATTTCTGCGTGGCGCAAGTGGCGCGCGGCCTCGGGAAGATGGACGACTACCGCACCTTCCTGCGCCATTCCCAGAACTACCGCAACCTGTTCGATCCCTCGACCGGCTTCATGCGCGGGCGCACCAGCGACGGCGCCTGGGTTGAGCCGTTCGATCCGCTGGCCTGGGGCGGAGTATACACGGAAGGCAATGCCTGGCAGTGGCTCTGGTCGGTGCAGCACGACGTCCCCGGACTGATCGCCCTGCTGGGCGGCCGCGAAGCCTTCCTCAAGAAGCTCGACACGCTATTCAGCATGACCTCGGATTTCAAGGTGGGCGGCTATGGCAAGGTGATCCACGAAATGACCGAGGCCAGGATGGCGGGCACCGGCCAGTACGCGCACATCAACGAGCCGGTTCATCATGTCATATACCTCTACGACTACGCGGGCCAGCCGTGGAAAGCGCAGCACTGGGCGCGTGAGATCATGGACCGCTTCTACCGGCCCGGCCCCGACGGCTGGCTGGGGGATGAGGACACGGGCCAGATGTCGGCATGGTACATCTTCAGCGCGCTGGGCCTGTACCCCGTGAATCCGGGCCAGCCTCTTTACGCGCTGGGGAGTCCGCTCTTCGACCGCGCCACGATTCACCTGGAGAACGGACGCGACTTCACGGTCGAAGCCGAGAGGAGCAGCCCGCGAGACATCTATGTCCGGTCGGTGACATGGAACGGAGCGCCGCTCGAGCGCCCGTGGATCGCGCACAACGACCTGATGAAGGGGGGAGTATTGCGATTCCGCCTGGGCCCGGAGCCGAACACGCAATGGGGCACCGGCGGGATCCCCACGGAGTAGGATGGAGTCATGATCACAGGGGCTCACGTTCTGCTTTACAGCCAGGATGCCGAACGAGACCGGGCGTTCTTTCGCGACATCCTGCAATTCCGTTCCCTGGATGCCGGCGGAGGCTGGCTGATCTTCGCGTTGCCACCCGCGGAGTTGGGCATCCACCCGGGCGATGGCAAGTTCGTCCAATCGCACGCCGACCAGCACCTCCTGGGCTCCGTGCTCTACCTGACCTGCGACGACCTGCCTTCGCTCGTCCTGTCGCTCCAGGCGAAACACGTCGAGTGCACGCCCATGGCCGAAGCCGACTGGGGCACCGCGACCACCATCCGTTTGCCGAGTGGAGGGCAGCTGGGCTTGTACCAACCCAAACACGCAACGGCTTTCTAGCGTAGTGCGTCACGAATTTCGAGCAGTACGACTGACAGAAGGCCAGGGGTGGGACAGGCACGAATTTCGCAAGTGCGGCGAAATTCGAGCCAGTCCCGGGTCTGCCGCCAATTCCGACGGGCGACGGAATCTGCCCGCCCGGGCCACCTCAGCCCCGCGAGAATCGGTCGCCACTCCCACATTCGCCCCCCCCTTCGGCGCCGCTCCGACGCCCAATGTAAGTGTGCGGCAACAGAGCAGATCACGCTAAAATCAGAGATCGGGTCGAAAAGTCTCGTTAGATGGCACTGTCTTCCAGGACCTTCCGTGTCCTTGTCAGTTCGGCGTTTTCCGACCTCCCAAATGAACACGGCATTCTTTACGGCGATGTGTTCCCCAAGCTCGGGGAATTGTGCTGGCGCCACGCCTGGAGATTCCAGGCCATCGATCTGAGCCCTGCAGCCAGCCTCCAGGACCTCACCCGCTTCCGATCCTTTTCGCCGCCGCCCATTTACATCTGTGTGGCCGGCGACCGCTACGGTGATCGTCCCCTGCCCAAAATCATTCCCGCCGCGGAATTCGCGCAGATAGAGAAACGCGTTCCGGCCGGTGCCGTCGCTTTTCTGCGCGAGTGGTACCGGCTGGACGCCAACGCCGTGCCGACGGTCCACGTTCTCCAGCATCCGAGCGGCGTCTTCGCCCAGCCGGCGGCCTGGGAGCGCTTTGTCGCGGCGCCACTGCATTCGCTTCTGGTGGATGCGGTGTCCGGTCTCGATCTGCCTCCCGAAGATCGCCTGAAATACGAAGCGTCGGCGGCCGAGCAGGAGATCCAGGCCGCGTTGGCCGGAAAGGACGGCGGCCCGGTGCATATCTTCTGCTTCCTGGGCGCCTGGGAGGGCAGTTCCGCCGAAACCGATGCGGACTCCCGCGCCCGGCTCGAAGCCCTCAGAAAACGGCTAATGCAGCAGCTAGGCGGCAACTGCTACCAGTACACCTCGAGCTCGCTCGGGGCCTTAGCCGCCAGCGTAACGGCCGCTCTTTATCGCCTCGTTCAGGCCGAAATCAAGCCCCAGGAGAAGCCGGCTTCGGAAGATCGCGAGACGGCGGCGCACGAAGCGTTCGGACGCGAGCGCGCGCGCTGGTTCACCGGGCGGGCGAAGCCGGTGGAGCGGATCGCCCAGTATCTTCACGGCGCCGACCCGCATCCGCTGGTGATCGCGGGACCGCCGGGATCGGGCAAGTCGGCGCTGCTGGCGCACTCGGTGGACCGCTACCGCAGCCTGCGGCGCGACGCGGCCGTGATCTATCGCGCGGCCGGCGCCACCGCGGAATCCGTGGATGGCCGCGCTCTCCTGGCGGAGGTCTGCCGCAGGCTGGGCCCCGCCGCGCCAAGCCCCGCCGGCTACACGGAGCTGATCGAACAGTTCCCCGAGCGGCTCAGGACCTCCGCCGCCGCCGCGCCGGTTGTCGTGATCCTGGACGGCCTGGATCAGTGGCCCCGGCTCGACCTGGCACGGGATCTGGATTGGCTGCCGGCCGTCGTCCCCGCCGGCGCGCGGCTGATTGTCGCCGTGTCGTCCACCGAACTGTTGTCGCGTCTCAAGAAGAAGGTTCCCCCCGAGAACATCGTCGAACCGGGGCCCATGACGATTGGCGAGGGCGGCCGGCTGCTCGATCTGTGGCTCCGTGACGCCGGGCGCACGCTCTCCGCCGCCCAGCGGACCCGGGTGCTGGAAGGTTTTCGAGCGTGCCCGCTGCCCTGCTATCTGAGGCTGTCTTTCGAGGAGGCGCGCCGTTGGCGCTCGTCCTCGCCGCCAAGCGCCTCCTCGCTGGCGCCGGACGTGGCTGGGCAGATTGACGCCCTGCTGTCGCGGCTCGCGAAGCGCCATGGCCGCGCCCTGGTGGCGCGCTGTCTCGGTTACCTTGCGGCGGCACGCCAGGGACTGGCCGAAGACGAGCTCTTCGAACTTCTCGCGCGAGATGGCCTGGTCACGGCGGCCACCTGGCCTCCTCTATGCGCGGACCTGTGGCCTTACCTGAGCGGGCGCGCCGCCGACGGCCTCACGCTCCTCGCTTTCGCGCACCGCGAATTCCGGGAGACGGCCGCGCAGTCGTTCCTGGCAGGCGAAGAGCGTCGCGCGCGGCACCAGGCGCTTGCCGCCTACTTCGCCGAGAGCGGCTATCCCACGCGTCGCCTGGCCGAACTCGCCCGCCAGCAGGCGCTGGGCGGGTTGTGGGGACCGCTCGAAGCCACGCTCACGAGTTTCGATTTCGCCGAGGCCAAGGCGCGCGTGGGACTGCTGCGCGACCTGATCGACGACCACCGCATCGCCGCCTCTTGCTGGCACGCCGAAAAGCTGGGGCCGCCACCCTGGCACGAGTGGAGCCGGTTCCTTGCGGCCGAGGCGCGCACCATCGAGACCACCGCCGGGAAGCATCCACAAATTCTCTTTCAGCAGGCCTTCAATCACTCCCTCGACGGCCGCGTCTCCCGCGCCGCGCGGGCGCTGGTCGAGCAGGGACGCGAGCCCCGCCAGCCCTGGTTCGAACGCGTGAACCGGCCCGAGGTCCCGCCCGGCCGCGACTGCCTGGCGACCTTCGAGGGCCACAGCGGACCGGTGTCCTCGATAGCGCTGGCCGCCGGCGGCGAGTTGGCGGTCTCCGGTGGCGTCGATGGCACGCTGCGTGTGTGGAGGGTTTCGACTGGAGCCTGTCTGCGCGTCCTGCGGGGGCACACCAGCGGCATCATGACCGTGCTGGTGGCCGGGGCGGAGGGCAACCGCGTCATCTCGGCGTCCTGGGACACAACAGTTCGCGTCTGGGACCTCGACACCGGAGAATGCCTGCGCGTCCTGGGCGGTCACATGACTCCTGTGGTATCGCTGGCGGCGGTAGGACCGGAGCGTGTGGCGAGTGGCGCGACCGACGGCAGCCTGAGCCTGTGGGAAATCGAAACCGGCAAAAGCCTGGCGACGTGCAAGGGCCACCGCGACCGCATCAACTGCATCCTGGCGATCCCAGGCAACCGCATCGCCTCGGCATCGGACGACGGTTCGGTCCAGGTCTGGAACCAGGATGGATTGCGTCTGGGCGTACTGACCGGCCATGGCGGCCCGGTCCTGCATCTGAATTGGATCGGAGGATCGCTCGCGACGGCCTGCCACAACGGGAAGATCCTGATGTGGGATCTTGAAACCAGCAAGACGCGCGACATCCTGGTGGGACACACAGGACCCGTCGCCGGCACGGCTCCGCTCGACGCCGCGCGCCTGGTCTCCTGGTCCTTCGACCACACGGTGCGCTTCTGGTCCCTGGTGGATGGGTCGCAACTTCTCGTCCTGGGGCGCCACGCCTCGCCCGTCACCTGCGTCCAGGTGCTCAAGGACGGCCGCCTGCTCTCGGCGTCCGAGGACTCCACGCTGCGCCTTTGGGACACGGAAGGCGAATGCCTGGGAGCGATGGCGGGCCACCGCTCCTGGGTCACCGCCCTCGCGACCGGCGCGGAGGCGGTCATTTCCGGGGGCCGCGATGGCACCTTGAGGGTCTGGGACCCGGACGCCGTGAGCGGCGAGAGCCCGGTTCATACGGTGGACACGCCGGCCGAGATCGCGCGCTCGCACGACCTCGCCGGAGTCTACGTGGTGGATGCCACCACCGCCATTTCCGTCACCGGCGAACCCGAGTCCTACCAGCTCTGGGATCTGGAGAAGGGCCACTGCTTACAGTCGACCGCAGGGACCTCCGAGGCCGGCAGACAGCTCCGGGAGCGCATTCGCGGCCGGTCGGGCGTCCCTGGACCCTCCTTCTTCGGCGGGCCCCGTTCCCAATGGGGCTTCGCTATCCGGGGCGCCGCGGGGAACCAGAACGGGACCGCTCCCGGACTGGCGCTCACCCGCGAACGCGAGCGCGGGGAGGGATTGTTCGATCCCGAGACGGGAGAGCTGGCCTTCTATCCGGTCGCCTGCCGCGCGGCTTCCTGGACTTTCGAGTGCGAGTACGGCATCGCCTTCGACGCCCGCACCCGCGAGCCACACATCGTCAAAGCCCACCACGGCACTCCCGCACCCGCGGAGCCGGAAGCGGGCGCTGCGGCGGCCGGCGGGCTGCGCTCGCTGGTGCGCAAGTTTTGGGGGCGCGGAGATAAGCTATGACCGGACCCGAAGCCGCCTGGTTCGTCACGCGCCTGGCCCAGATCCCAGCCTCGCCGCTCACCGGAGCCGGGTTCCTCGACAACGCGTCCGGTTCCGCCGAGTGCCGCCGGATCGGGTACGCCATCCATCGCCGCGATGGCCACGAGGGCATGGTGCGAGTCTGGGATTCCTGCCGCACCTCCCTCGACGCGGAGACGGCGAACCAGATCGCCAGGGCTTGGGTCGGCATCGGGCAATGGCTAGGGCCCCCGGCCTGAAACGCCTCTTTCGGCGGGTGTATACTCCTGACTGCGACGGTGCGTATCACTACTATGTACATCCGGGTCCTTCTGGCACTCACAAGCTCTCTTGCCCTCACGGCCGGCGCGCCACCGGCGGCCGATGTCTCCATACGCCAAATCAAGTTCACGAGCGAAGACCAGTTGACTCGCGTGGTGATCGAGACCGCCGGGAAGTTGCCGTACCACGCCGCCCGCCTGAGCGCTCCGGACCGCATCTATTTCGACATCAAGGGGTTAAGCGCCACCGCGGGCACACGCGTGATCCCCGTCGCCGGCAAGCTGCTGAAGCGGATTCGGGTATCCCAAAAGGAGGCGGGAGTCACGCGCGTCGTTCTCGACGTCGAACCGGGCGCGGAGTACTCCGTCTTGCGGTTGAGCGACCCGGACCGCCTGGTCATCGATGTGCGCGCCGCCGGCAGCGCAGCGCCAACACGTGCCGCAGTCACAGAGCCACCAACAGCTCCGGCCGAGCCGCCCGCGCCAACCCGGACGCCCGCGCCCGTGGCCGCGCCTGAACAGCCAGCGCCGACCCCGACGCCCGCACCCGTGGCCGCACCCGAACCGCCAGCGCCAACCCCGACGCCCGGACCCGTGGCCGCACCGGAACCGCCAGCGCCAACCCCGACGCCCGCACCCGTGGCAGTCCCCGCGCCCGAGCCGATGGCGCTAGCCCCTGCGACTTCCCCAACTGCCGACGCGGCCGGCCCCAACGTGGTCGAGGAGATCGTCGCCAAGGTCAATAACGAGATCGTGACCCGCGGCGAAATGGACAAATTCCGCCGCATGGTCGAAGGCGAGGTGGCCCACCAGGGGCTGAATGCCGCGCGAGCCCGACAGGCCCTCGCGGAAGCGGAAAGGGATCTGCTGCGCGACCGCATCGACCAGCTGCTGATGGTCGCCAAGGCCAAGGAACTCGACCTCAAGGTGGACCAGGAGCTGAGTAAGCAGATTGCCAGCCTGCAACTCAAGAGCGGGATTGCCGACACGGATAAATTCCACCAGTGGGTGCGCGAGCAGAGTGGCATGTCCTTCGAGGATTACAAGGAGCAGGCCAAGGACAATCTGCTAACCCAGGAAGTGGTGCGCCAGGAAGTGGGCAGGCGGATCACCATCTCCAAAGCCGAAGAGCAGAAGTATTACGAGGACCACAAGAACGACTTCGTGCGCGAAGAGCAGGTGTGGTTGCAGGAGATCCTGATTTCGACCAAGGACAAAGACGAGAAAGGTGTCGCCGCGGCGGAGGCGAAGGCCAAGGATCTGGTGAACCGGGCGCGCAAGGGCGAGAATTTCAACACGCTCGCGAGGGACAACTCCGACGCCGAGACCGCGGAGGGCGGCGGCAACCTGCCGGCGTTCAAGCGCGGGCTGTTGAAGAAGGAGATCGAGGACCTGGTCTTCCAGAAGACCAAAGGCTATGTGACGGACCCGATCCGGCAGGCGAACGGGTTTCTGATCCTGCGGCTGGTGCAGCACGATGCGGCCGGCTTGCAGCCGTTCGACACGGTGGAGAACGAGATCCTGGACCGTATGTACCAGCCGAAAATGCAGCCGGCGCTGCGGGCGTATCTGACCAAGCTGCGGCAGGAGGCGTTCCTGCAGATCAAGCCGGGCTACGTGGATTCCGGGGCGGCGCCGGGCAAGGACACCAGCTGGCAGGGCGTGCAGAAGTTAAAACCCCAGACGGTGACCAAGGAAGAAGTGGCCATGCGGACCCGGCGCAAGCGGCTGTTGTTCATGCTGCCGGTTCCGGGTACGGAGAAGAGGGTGGGGCTGTCTAGCTCGAGCCCCGCCACGGTTTCCACGCCCGGCAGGTGAGCCCGCCCTACTCCCCGCGCAGCGCCCGCACGGGATCGATCGACGCGGCGCGCCGCGCTGGCACGAAGGCCGCGGCCAGCGCCACCGCTGCCAGGGCGGTCACCGCGGCGGCCAGCAGCATCGGGTCGCGCGGTTTCACACCGTAGAGTTGCGATTCAATCACCTTGCCCAGCGCCAGCGCGACGGGCAGGCCCACGGCGGCGCCCGCCAAGAGCAGCACGCCGACCTCCTTCAGAACGATCCCGTAGACGTCCGCCCGCGCGGCCCCCAGCGCCATCCGCACTCCGATCTCGACCGTGCGCCGCGACACCGCATAAGACACCACACCGTACAGCCCTACCGCGGCCAGCAGCGTGGCCAGCAGGCCGAACCCGGTGGCCAGCGTGGCGATCGATCGCTCAATCGAGACCGAGCGGTCCACGCGCGACTGCATCGTCGCCATGTCCATGACCGGCAGGTTGGCGTCGATCTGCCGCAGCGCCGCCCGTACCGCCGGACCCAACTGCGTCCCGTAGCCGCGGACATAGACCACGGTGCGGTCCAGCGGGTGCCCTTCCCACGGAAAGTAGAGGAACGGCTTAGCCGGTTCTCGAAGCGATCCATGCGCCATGTCGCGCGCCATGCCGGCCACTTCGTACTCGATGTGCGATCGCGACGTCCCCACCCGCAGACCAAGCGGGTTCCGGCCGGGAAAATACTTCTTGGCAAACGCCTGGTTGATGATGGCGACCTTGGCCGCCGCCGTGTCGTCGTGCTCGTTGAACTCGCGCCCGGCAACGATGGGAATGCGCATGGCGCGGAAAAAGCCTGGGCTCAGGCTGTCGGTGCTGGCCTCGTCGGTGGTGGAAGGCGCGCGGCCTTCAACGTAAACCCCGGTGCCCATGTCGCCGTCCGAGAACGGCCCCAGGCCCGCATACCCCACCGTCTCGACGCCCGGCAGCGCCGCCAGCCGATCCCGCACCGTCCGCACCAGCGCCTTGGCACGTTCCTTATCGTAGCCGTTGAGCCGCGGCTCGATGGCGAACCTCAGCACGTTGGCCGGCTGGAAGCCAGGGTTGGTGTTCTTCAAATTGACAAGGCTCTGGGTGAACAGTGCGGCGCCGGCCAGCAGAACCAGTGCCAGAGCCATTTGGGCCGCCACCAGCGCCTTTCGGACCCGCTGCCGCGACCCCGAGGACGTGGTCCCGGCCTGATCCTTGAGCGCCGTCACCAGGTCCAGTTTCCAGGTCTGGAGCAAAGGCGCGCAGCCGAACACCAGGCCGGCGAGCGCGGAGACCGCCAGGGTATAGGCGAACAGCTGCAGATCGAGATGAGCGCTGAGCCACGCATGGTCGCCGTCCTCTGAGATCAGCCACAGCAGACCGGAGACCGCCCAGGTCGCCAGGAAGAGCCCCACAAGTCCGGCCGCCAGTGTCAGCGCCAGGCTCTCGGTAAGAAGTTGGCGCAGGATCGCCATGCGGCTCGCCCCAATAGCGGCCCGCACCGCCATTTCGCGCTCGCGCGCGGCGGCCCGCGCGATAAGTAGATTGGCCAGGTTTGCGCAGGCGATTAGTAGCACCAGCCCCACCATCGCCATCAGCACCTGCAGCGGCTTTCGCCAGAAGAAGCCCAGCAGGTTGATGCCTTCGGCGGCGGGGTGCAGATCCAGGCTCCGGCCGTTGTAGTCGGCAAGCGTGGGAGGGTCCATTTTCTCGACGCGCGGAAGGTCCTCGGCGCGCACGGCTTTGAACAGGACTCTGGTGGCCGCCTGCGCCTTCGCGACCGAGACACCGGTCTTGAGCCGCGCGAAGAGGTTCAGCCAGCGCGCGCTCACGTCGGCAAAGTAGTCGGGGCCCGGGCTGATCTGCTGCTTCATCGCCAGGGGAACGTATAGATCCGGCGACTGCCCGCTCTGCACCCCCAGAAACCGCGGATCGAGGATACCGATCACGGTCATCGGATGCCCGTTCACCAGAATGCGGCTGTTGAGCACCTTCGGATCGGAGCCGAAATGTCCGCTCCAGTAGCCGCCGCTGAGCACCACCACGGGGTTGGCGCCAGGCGCGCCATCGTCGGAAGGCGCGATCGTCCTGCCCATCGCAGCGCGGACTCCTAGGACGTCGAAGAAGTTCCCGGAGACCACATTGACGCCCGCATGCGCCGCGCCAGCCGGCTCCATCACCGTGGCCGACCCGCCCGAGCGGGCAATCACCCCGTCGAACACCTGGCCACGATCCCGGAAGTCCTTGTACATCGGGTAGGAGTACACCGTCTCGAAGTTATCGGCCATAGCCCAGCCGGGGTCCTGGCCTTCGCTATGGAACAGGACCAGCCGGCCCGGATCGGTCACCGGCAGCGACCGCAGCAGCACCTGGTTGAACAGCGAGAATATGGCGGTGTTGGCGCCGATGCCCAGGGCGAGCGAAGCGATGGCGATCAGCACGAACCCGGGACTGCGCCAGAATGTCCTCAGTGCGAAGCGAAGGTCGTTCAGCATAAGGTTGTGGTTGAAGACGCACGCAGAGTGCCATCGGTAACGCATCGGAAACAAAGCTCGCCGACGCGCCAGTCGCGGCCCCGGGTGTCCGGTTATGGGACGGGCCGTCCGCTTATGCCGCCCGTATGCCTACTGACTCCGCCACCGTGGTTGGCTCGGGAACGTGCTCGCCGCGCAGGCGCATCCCTTCGATATGAAACTCGATCGCTTCCGCGATCAGCTGGCGTGTCTCATCGAGGGTGCGGCCGGCCGTTACGCATCCAGGAAGGTCCAGCACATAGGCGGCCCAGTTGTGATCGGCCTTCGGCCGGGATGACTCAGACCGCGTCGGATAGGGCGGGCTTCCCGCAATTGCCCGCCCCGCTCCGCCGTTGCGACTCACTCCACCGCGAAGCCCAGCTTCACCACCTCGAGTGGCCTCTCCGGCCTGGTCCTGAAGTAGTTCCGCCGATTGGCGCGGACCGTCTCGATCGCCTCGAGAAAGTAGTCCTCAGCCGGGCGCAGCGGCTCGCCGCGCACCTTGTCGTGAGCGAATAGGAGTTTGCCGTCCTCGACCACCGCCTTCAGGTCGGCGCCCGTCAGCCCGCGGCTGGCCGATGCCAGCGCTGCCACGTCGGCCGCCCCGATGGGGTGCGGCAACAGGGAAACGCGCTCGCGGAAAATGGCCGCGCGCGCCTCCTCGTCCGGCGGGCGCATCGCGAGCCAGAGCTCGATCCTGCCCGAGCGCACCATGGCCGCCGGCAGGCTGCTGACGTTCATGGCCGTGATCATCACGCAGACGCGCTCGGCCTTGGCGCTCTCAAGCCCATCGAGCATCGTCAGCAGATAGCGATAGAAGCCGGGCTCGCCGGCCGTCTCGAAGATCACATCGGCATCGTCGATGAAAATGACCGATGGTGCATTGCGCTTGGCGGCGCCGAAGATCCGTCGGATCTCGCGGTAGAAATCGCTCGAACCGGCAACGACGGTTCCGTCGATCAGGAAGAACTTACTCTTGAGTCGATGAGCCAGCGCCCGCCCGATCGTGGTCTTTCCCGTGCCCGGCGAGACCGCGACATTGTGCTACTCCCTGCTATGGCATTGAAAACGTTAGCTGCTGGATATCCACATCTCGTGGCCGCGGAGCACCGCCACGTTCCTGCATTTTCTTCACCGCGTCGATCACGCTTTGCGATTGGATCGCCTCTTCCGGAATCTGCCACGGCGCGCAAGGGACGGCTTGGGAGCCCGGGAGAATCTTCGCGTGGATCAGGCGCTTCACCAGCGTGCGGCAAGTGCCGAGCTGGGTGGCGGCCTGCTCCAAGCTCAACATGGTTGGACCTGGGCGCGCCGGATCGTAACCGGCAATGTGCATTTTGCTACGCAGATCGCGGATGCGGAACTTATCCCAACTGTTGTCCTTGCCCGTCCGCAGCCCAAGCCGGTTCAGAGTGACGGCGATTTGATCGTCGGGATACTGCCCTGCCATTTGGCGGATCAGGTCCAGAACCTCGAGCTTGGTGGTGGTTCCGTTGTATCCGATCTTGTTCCTCGCGATACGCAGCTCCGAGTGGCGGCCTCCCTGCCAGTGAATAATCAAGACAATCTCGTTGGCCTTTGCGTCTACGTCGGCCACGATCTCCTCGATCAGTAGCCGCGCGATCCGCTGCTTCAACCTCATGTCGGCTTCCGGAGCATTCCACACCGACGGCAGATCGTCCGCCAGCGCCAGCAAGGCCTCCCGGTCCGGAGGCGGTCTGAAGCTGGCAGCGGCCTCTGCCTCCTGCAGCCGGTGTTCCAGGACTCGCACTTTTTCCAGCGCCGCATTCCAGCGCGCTTCAAGCTCGCTCGCCACCAGTCGGTTGTCGCAATCCACGGACTCATACCGGCGGGCTGCCAAACGCGCTTCGTAGCGCGCCTGCTCCAACTCCAGGTCCAGGGCGCGGCGCCATTCCAAGTTTTGCCGCACCACGCGATCGGCTGCCTCCAGCGCGGCCTCTATGGCACTGCCTTCGATCGCCCGCAGAATCTCTCCGGATATAGCTCGGTCCGGTCTCCAGCCGGTAAAGCCGACGCAGCCCTTCAAGCCGTGATTGACCAGCGCCCGGCAATCGAAGCGTGGCGTGTTGCCGCCGGGGCCGGTATAGGAGACGTTCAGCATGCGCCCGCAGCGGCCACATCGCAGCAACCCTGGCAGCAGGCTTTTTCCCCCGCGTCCTGACTTGCGGCCCATGCGCGATTTCATGAAGGCATTCTCGCTGAGCAGTAACTGATTGCGTTCAAACCGCTCCCAAGAAATGTAACCGGGATGATGGTCCCGAATCAAGACCTCCCAGTTTTGTTGCGGTTTCCGATGCCCCGCGGTCTTGCGTGCTCGGGCATCGACCACCTTGGTCCGTGCTTCCGTCTTGCCAAACGCATACGCGCCTGCGTAGATCGGGTTGCTTACGATCTTCAGAACGGCGTTGTACCGCGCCGGCTTCCAGCATATCCTCGGCCCCGTCGCGTCGCCAAAATTCAACGAGGGCAGCAAGACTCCTTCGCGATGGAAGCCCAGAAACACCTGCCGCACGCTGCCCATCTCGATCAGCTTGTCGAACACCAGGCGGATGGCTTGCTGCACTCGGAGGTCGGGATCGATCTCGATCTTGCCAGCCTCGCTCCAGCAGAAACCAACCGGCAGACCGAACTGCAACTCGCCGCGCCGGGCTTTCTGACGAATAGCTTCCACCGAGCGCTGCCGGAATAGATTCAGCTCGTACTCGCTCATGGTTCCGCGGAGCCCCAGCAGTAAGCGATCATTGACCAGACGAGGGTCGTAGACCCCCTCCGCGTCGATGACCAGGGCATTGATCAGGCCGCACATCTCGATCAGGTGGTGCCACTCTCTGCCGTTCCGGGCCAGCCGCGAGGCTTCGATGCAGAACACGGCGCCGACCTGTCCGGAGCAGATTTCGGCAACCAGGTGCTCGTAGCCAGGCCGTTCGACCAGGCCACAAGCAGAACGCCCCAGGTCTCCATCGATAGTTTCTACCTCTTGGAAACCCATTTCGCGGGCGCGATCGGCGAGTCCGTATTGCCGCCGCTGGCTCTCCTTGTTGTGCAGCACCTGGCCCGGCGTCGACTGGCGGATGTAGACAATCGCTTTGCGGCGCAGATGTTCATTCGTAAGCTTGGGACTCGTCATCGTTTCCTCCATTGGCGTTCGTCTGGTCGCCCATGATCGCGTTCAACAAAAGCTCTGCTACTGCCGCCTGGAGCTCCCGTTGTTTGTCGGTGGGCATTTCCACCCGTTGTGGAGCTGCTGGAGGAAAGAGTAATCGCTGGCGGGTCGCTGGCGGTGTGAGGTTGCGAGTCATGCTGCTGAGTTTCTCCTTGAGTGTTCGTCCCTGGAATCGCGGGGCGCCGGATGCCATCGGCGCCTCCCCGCAATGATAGAGACTCCTTAGCAGCATGAGCGAGGATCTCACTGACGGAACTGCACGGACCAGTTTCAGGCGATACGAGCGGAGCGGACGGAGGCGCGATTCTGAGCCATTGCACTTCAACGTAGCGCGCTCCCTCACGTCCGGCGGTCCTTCCTGGCATCGGGCACACAACTGGCCGATGAACTCTCCTTGGAATCTGCGGCGGCTTCCTTGGCGGCGCCGCTGGCGACAGCCTCGCTTTCGCGTGCTCTCCTCGGCGAACCGAAGGCCAAGGAGTCGAGCAGATCCCGCAGACTCGTGAGCGCTTCAACCGAGACTCGTGGCTCGCCGAAAGAGAACTCAGCGCAGGTTACGGGATCCGTCATCCAAACCGGAATTGCGCCCAACGCTCCATCGGGCAGCTCGCAGTGGAGGTACTCACCGTCTGGAAGAGAAACGCGGCGTTGGCACT
This sequence comes from Bryobacterales bacterium, assembly GCA_963841635.1. Classification (GTDB taxonomy): domain Bacteria; phylum Acidobacteriota; class Terriglobia; order Bryobacterales; family Bryobacteraceae; genus DASWZN01. The sequence continues at coordinate 1,142,803 of CAWJDO010000002.1, read as the reverse complement.
CAAGAGAGACGCCGTGGAGAGCGAGCCAACGGTAATGCACCGTTACGCGCTCGAAAACATAGGCATTATGTGACTGGCTCTGGAGGGCCCGCCAGAAGCACACCGCGCTTTGGCTTGAGCCCCAGCTCCGCCGCCAGCGCATCGTTCTCGAAAGGCAGCGCGATCTTCGCCTCGAGCTCCTCGATCACTTCGGCGACGCCTTTGAGGTCGTTCCAGTCCACCGGCGGGACCTCTTCGAGCTCCACGTTGCTCGCCATGTTCTGCGAGCGCAGATACTCGGTGAAACGCTCGGTGTCGAGCTCCGCGTTCTGGCCCAGCCAGATGCAGGCGGCTTTGAGCTGGTATGCGTTGAGCCCGGGCGCGAAGCGGTGAATTCTGCCGTAGTCGAGCGTGTCGGCTGCCGTGGCCAGGTGCGCCCGGCAGACGCACTCGTAGTCCGCGGCAGTAAACGGAGCGATGTTCCACGAGTAAGCGCGGCACTCGACCGGCGAGGGCGGGCCGCACTCGTCTACGGCGAAGACCAGCCTCTTCCGCCGCGCCGCCGCGTCGTCGAGAATGGCCGTCAGCGCCGCGTTCAGCAGATAGGCGCGGGGGTAGTCGCAGCCGTTGGTGACGTTGGTAACCAGATGCAGGTCGTCCACCATGACCACGTCGTTGCTCGCGAGAGCCTTGGCGACGGTCTCGACGAAGGCTTCTCGATGCCCGCCGGCTGCCCCGCCATCAGGGTTGCGATGAACTCCCGCACGCCGATGAAAGCTCCGCCCACGGCGGCTTGTACCTTGCGCAGGACGCTCGTTTTGCCCAGGCCGCACTCGGAATTGAGCACCAGGACATTGCCTTTTTGGATCCCGCCCAGCAGGCCCCGAGCGGCCTCTTGCTGCGCGGGCGTCAAGCTGACTTCGTTTTCCATCTCCATAATCTCCATGAACAGACACACTTCGAGCTACGCACCCTGTCTCTACCGCTCAGCACCGAACCGCGACCGTGAGGGAGCGGACCTGCCGACCAGCAAACACACTCAGGGTGTTAGTAACTTGCTTGAGTTGAATTTAGACGTGCGGAAGGGGATCGGGAAGCAGGCCCACTTCGAGCGCGTCCATTGCCGGAAACAACCGGTAACTTTGACTTAGGTATTCATAGTCGTATCGCAAAAGCTGGCCTCCTTTCCCTGAAAGATGGGACAACCTTGTTAGATTACCACGACACTTTGTTTCTCGCAAGCCTTTTCTGCGTTCAATTCCAGAACTTGAATTCCGGCCAAGCTTCCGAAAGCGGCTTCTTGAGGTCGTGACAGGTCAGGACGGTGTAATACTCCCAACCCATGCCGTAGTAAGGCGCGATGGCCGGGCCCTGATCGACGCTGCGGCACCAGCGCTGAGCGCGCTTCAGGCTCCACTCCAGCAGGATGATGCTTTGGCCAGTATACTGCCGCGGTCCCCAATAGTAGTAGTTCTGGTGCCCGCTGATCGCTTTCGGGAGGCCGTAGCGCGGGCCGAAGAAGTCGATCGCGCCAGCCTCTCCGTAATTGCCCGCCAGGATCGCCGTTTTCGCGCGCTGCTCCGGCGGCAGCGCGTTGTAGACGCCGGCCACGGCCTGAACCATCTCGGGCCACCCGAACTCGTCGGCGAAGTGCTGCGGCAGCACCGCGCGCGCGCCGGTCTCCCCTTGCGCGACCTTGATCCCCAGCCTGTCCATGTACGGCACGATCCGCTCGGGCGGAAGAATGGGAATAACCAGCGGCGCCGCCACAATCCCCATGGCAGTAACTACGGCCGGGAGGGCGACGCGCAGCCAGCGAAGCCACGACCGCGATTCGGCCCACCTCTCCCACAGCACGCCTCCCGCGGCGTATAACATCGGGTAAATCGGTGCCAGGTAGTAATCCTTCCCCTTGAGCGCCATCATGACAGCTAGCAAAGCGAGATAAGTCACCCCCAGAACGCGGTACCGTTTCCCGTCGCGGTGGAATAGCAGAAAGCCCAGGCCTGCGATCCACACTAGCGCGCTAGCGGGCAGGAGCATCACGATCTGCTGCCTGAGAAATGGCAGCGGCGGCAACTCGACGTTCTTGTGCATCGCCCTCACGTTCCGCAGATCCTGGAGCGTGGGAAAGTGATGCGCGTACTGCCAGATGGCGTTCGGCAACGCGATGAGGAAGGCGATCCCGGCGGCCATCCAGAACCAGCGGGTGGCGATCAGCCGCCGCTGCGAGGTCGCCAGCAGGCCCACCATCAATGCGCCGAGGAAGAACACTGTCGAGTGCTTGTTCTCCAGCCCCAGGCCCAGCAGCACGCCGCACCATAGCAGCAGTTTCGGCCGCTCCTGGTTGATCGCGAGCAAGAGAAAGTAGACGCACCCCATCCAGAACAGGGGTTCCAGAGGATTCATCGCCAGCCGTGCGCCGTTGGCGAGAACCACCGGACACACCAGGACGGAAATCGAGGCCAGCAGCACCGCCCAGCGCCTGCCGCCCAACTCCCGTGCGATGGCGCCGGTCAGCACCACCTCGCCGCCGAAAGCCAGCGCGGGCACCACGCGGATGGCGTGGAGCGAGTCGCCGATCACGAGCCGGCTGAAGTGAGCGATCCAGGCGATCAACGGAGCGAAATCGACGTAACCGAACGCCAGGTGGTCGCTACAGGCCAGGTAGTAGAGCTCGTCGCGGAAATACCCATACCGCCCGTTGGTCAGCATTTGAATCAGGACGGCCAGTCCGCCAAGCGCCCAAGCAATCCGAATGTCGCCTCGGCCTGAGTCTTTCGCGCGGTCTTCAGTCATGTGTGGTAGGCTCTCTTCCGGATGCTGGGTTACAACTTAAGATTACTCTTCCATCTCTATTGGCGGCCCGGGCCGGCCATGAGCGAGGTCCTCGATCGCGGTAGCCTGCTGTGGGCCTGCGCGATCATGCTCGCGGTTTCGTTTCTCCTTCAGACCAGCGTGGTGCCCATGATGATCCGCGCGCAGGCGGTCGCGGAAGGCGCGATGGTCTTCCAGCCGGGGGCCACAGCGCCAGATCAGGAGGTTGTCCCGCCGCCGCTGCCGCGTCACGCGCGGTCCGCATGGCTGTCGTTTCACTTCTACACTCCCTTGCTCCTTCTGGCCATCTTCTACGTTCCAGGTACGCTCCTGCTGAGTCACGTGTTCGGAGGCCAGGGATCGTTCGGGACCGCGTTCCGCCGCGACTATTCGCCGTTGATGACGTGCGCCTCGCTCGCCTGGGCCGCCGCCAATCTCCCGCTGATTCCTGCCGCCTGGCTGCTGCCGGTGCCCGCGCTCGCGGTCGTGGCGGCGCTCGCCTACCTGTACTTCGGCGTGCTGATGTTCTTCGCCGTTCGGACGGTTTCCGGAGTCGGTAACCCGGCAGCTGCCGCCACCGCTGGTCTGTCGGCGATCCCGGCCGCACTGGGGATCGGCGCCGCGCAGCCGCTCGGGTTCCTGCTAGGCTGGCTCGCATCGCCTTTCTTCCTGCTCTTCGCCTTTTACTTTCTGGGCGGCGAACTTAGTAACATGGGCGCCGGATTGCGCAGCCGGCAGAACTTCCGCCGCATGCTCGACGCGTCCACGCTGAATCCGCACGACGCCGACGCTCAGTACCAACTGGGGCTGATCTACCAGCAGCGTCACCAATACACCGAGGCGGTCCGGCGCTTCCAGAACGCGGTGGCGATCGACCCGCAGGAGACCGACGCCCACTTCCAGCTGGGCCGCATCGCGCGCGAGCAAGGCCGCCTCAAGGACGCCCTCGAACATTTCCAGACCGTGCTGGACCAGAACGAGCACCACAGCACGAACGAGATCCTGCGCGAAATCGGCGAAGTGTACTCCGCCGCCGGCCAGCACGCCGACGCGCGCCGTGAACTGGGCGAGTACATTGAGCGCCGCCCATACGACGCCGAAGGACTCTACTATCTGGGCCTCGCGCTGGAACGGACCGGCGAACCCTCCGCCGCGCGCTCCATCTATGCCCGCGCCATCGAGGCCGCGAACACAGCGCCGCATTTCCGCCGGCACGCCGTCGCCCGCTGGGGACGCCTGGCCAGCAAGCAACGGCGCCACCTTCCGCGGGGTTAGTACCTCAGCACCGAACCGCGACCGTCAGGGAGCGGACCCGGTTCCCTCGGCGGTAACCCCCACGCACCCCAAGGCGTCTAGATGTTGTCCGGGGATGCATGCCGCAAACAACCGCGTTTTCTTCAACGACCTCTTACGAGACTTACGTCAACCCGCAGTGGTTGAAACTCCTGAACGTTCTGGACATGAACGTTCGCTACGAACGCTGCTCTGGCGCGGAACTGCACACCGCTGACGGCCGGCGCATCGTCGACTTTCTCTCCGGTTACTGCGTTCACAACACGGGTCATAACCACCCGGCCATCATCGCCGCGCTCAAAGACGAGCTGGATCGCTCGGGCCCGGCCATGCTCCAGAGCCACGTCCCGGAGCTCGCTGGAGAGTTGGCCGAGCGCCTCTGCCGCAGCGCCGGCGGCAAAATGAACAAGGTGTTCTTCTGCAGCTCGGGCAGCGAGGCCGTCGAAGCCGCTATCAAGTTCTCCCGCGCGCGCACTGGCCGGCCCGGAATGCTCTATGCGAAGGGCGCGTTTCACGGCCTGACCTGCGGCGCCTTGTCGCTGATGGGCGACGATTTCTGGCGCGAAGGTTTTGGACCCCTGCTGCCCGACACCACCGCGGTGCCCTTCGGCGACCTGGCGGCGCTCGAGCGCGAACTGGCCACGAAGCGCTACGCCGCGTTTATCGTCGAGCCGATCCAGGCCGAAGCGGGCATCCGGCTGCCGCCTCCGGGCTACCTCGGTGGCGCCCAGGCGCTGGCGCGAAAATACGGTGCGCTGCTGATTCTCGATGAGGTGCAGACCGGCATGTATCGCACCGGTCCGTTCCTGGCCGCTCATCACTTCAACGTCGAGCCGGACATGGTGCTCCTGGCCAAGGCGCTCAGCGGAGGCCTCGTGCCCTCGGGCGCCGTGCTGATGTCCGATGCAATCTACACTTCGGTCTTCGGCTCCCTGAAGCGGGCCATTGTGCATACGTCGACTTTCAGCGAAAATGGTCTGGCGATGCGTGCAGGTCTGGCAACGCTCGATGTGCTCGAGGGAGAATCCCTGGGGAAGCGTGCTTCGGGTGCGGGCGAGTCTCTCCGCGGGCGGCTGGCTTCCGCGCTCAAGCCCTTCCCGATGGTGAAGGACGTGCGCGGCCTGGGCCTGCTTTCGGGAATCGAGTTCGTCCCTCCGAAACAGCTTAGCCTGAGAGTGGCGTTCGAGGCCTTTCGCGCCATCCATCCCGGAATGTTCGGCCAGGTGCTGGTCATGCACCTGTTCCACGACAAGGGCGTCCTGACGCAGATCTGCGGCAACAATTTCATGGTCCTGAAGGCCGCCCCGCCGCTGGTTGTCCCCCAGAGCCAGATGGACGAGTTCGTGATGGCAGTCCGGGAGGTGGTCGACCTCATGCACTCTTCGCCGGGGTTCTGGTCTGAGGCCCTGGGGATCGCGCGGAGGGCGGTAGCGTTTTGACGTTGATGATCCTCGCCGCCGCGTTGCTCGGTCCGCCGCCGGCGGCCGTCCCTCAGCCTCCGCCATTGCTCTACCAGGGTTACCGCGAGCTGTACGATCTCCAGTTTGACGACGCCCACCGAAGCTTCCGCGAATCGCAGCGGCTGAACCCGGAGGACCCCATGGGCCCCGTATCGGACGCAGCCGCCTACCTGTTCTCGGAGTTCGAGCGGCTCCACATCCTTCAGTCCGAGTTCTTCCTTCACGACGACGGCTTCCGAACCGCGCGTAAACTCAAACCCGATCCGGAGATCAAACGCGCCTTCGAGGCCCAACTCGACAGGAGCCGCCAGCTCGCCGAGCGCGCACTGGCCCGCGATCCTCAGGATCAGAACGCAACCTTCGCCACCGTCCTGTGCCTGGGCCTGCACTCGGACTACCTGGCCCTGGTGGAAGAGCATTACGTGGCCTCCTTCAGGGAGATGAAGAGCGGCCGGATCCTGGCCGCGAAGCTGCTCGCCGCGAACCCGGAGTATTACGATGCCTACGTCGCCATCGGCGTGGAGAATTATCTTCTGAGCCTGAAGCCCGCTCCGATGCGATTCCTGCTGCGCCTCGGGGGCGCGCAGATCGATCGCGAGGAGGGACTCCGCAAGCTGCGCCTCACAGCCGCGCGGGGCCATTACCTTCTTCCGTTCGCGCGCCTGTTGCTGGCGGTGGCGGCGCTTCGCGACGGCGACCGGAACCATGCGCGAGAGTTGCTGCAGGGCCTCTCGGCGGAGTTCCCCCGCAACGACCTCTACCGCCAGGAACTAGCGCGCCTGCGCTAGTACCGCCCCGCCTCAGCACCGAACCGGGACCGTCAGGAAGCGGACCGCTTCACAAAGCGCTCTTTTCAAATCCTTAACACCTTCTCCCGAAACTGGAATCGCCCCCTACGCGTCTTGGAATATACGACGCCGTAATCGGCTAATGTTGTAAGTGGCTGGATTCTAAACCAACATGAACATCGCTAGCGCCGCTACGGCATTCCCGAAACATTACTATCCGCAAAACGTTCTCAGCGCCGCGTTCCGGCGCTACTGGAACGACAAACTAGAAGACGCAGATCTGTTCGAGCGCCTGCAGGCGCACGTAGGAGTGGACGGCCGCTATCTCGTGCTGCCGCGCGAGGCCTACGAAACGATCGCGACTTTCGGAGACACAAACGACGTCTGGATCCAGGCCGCAACGGACCTGGCCGAGGAGGCAACCTCCTGCGCTCTAACGCGCGCCGGTCTCGATAAGTCCGAGATCGACGCAATATTCTTTGTCTCGGTCACCGGCATCGCGAGCCCGTCGATCGACGCTCGGCTGATCAACCGTATGGGCCTCTCGCCGCGCATCCGGCGCACCCCGATCTTCGGACTGGGCTGTGTCGCCGGAGCCGCCGGCGTGGCCCGCGCGGCCGATTACGTTCGCGCCTATCCCGCGCATACGGCGCTGCTGGTCTCCGTCGAACTCTGCTCGCTCACCATTCAGCGCGACGACCTTTCCATCGCCAACCTGATTTCCTGCGGCTTGTTCGGGGATGGCGCCGCCGCCGTGATCGTGGCCGGCACGGACCGCGGACTGGCCGGACCGCGCATCGTCGCCACGCGATCCATCTTCTATCCCGGCACGGAAGAGGTGATGGGCTGGAACATTTCGGAGAAAGGCTTCCGCATCGTGCTCTCGCCGGAAGTGCCGGAGATGGCGCGCAAACATCTGGGCCACGACACGGACGAGTTCCTGGCCGGCGAAGGGCTCAAGCGCAGCGACATCGGCTGCTGGCTCCTGCACACCGGCGGGCCCAAGGTCCTCGAAGGCATGCAGGACGGGCTGGGCCTGCACGACGGCGAACTCGCCGTCTCGTGGGACTGTCTGCGCAAAGCCGGCAATCTCTCTTCGGCATCCGTTCTTCAGGTGCTCGAGGAGACCATGGAGCGGCGCCGCCCGGCTCCAGGAACCTGGGGACTGCTGGCGGCGATGGGCCCGGGCTTCTGCTCCGAGCTCGTTCTCTTGAGGTGGTAAATCTGACACAAGACTTCGACATCTTTGTGGCTGGCGGAGGGCCGGCCGGCCTCGCCGCAGCCATCGCCGCCCGGCGCCGTGGCTTTCGTGTCGCCCTCGCCGACCCGGGCCATCCGCCAATCGACAAGGCTTGCGGCGAGGGACTGCTGCCGGACGGCGTCGCCGCGCTCGAGGAGTTGGGCGTGTCGCTCGGCCCCGCCGACGCCGTCCCGTTTCACGGCATCCGCTTTGTGGAATCTCCGCTCGCGGCCGAGGCGCGTTTCCCATCCCGAAGCGCCGTCGGAGTGCGCCGCACCGCGCTTCATCGGGTCCTGGTGGAATCCGCCGGGCGCGCGGGCGTGCAACTGCTATGGGGGACCCAAGTAACCGGTATCGGCCCGCATGGCGTTCTGTTGGGCGCCGGCAAGAGCGTCCGCTGTCGCTGGATTATCGGCGCCGATGGCGAAACATCGCGGGTGCGGAGCTGGGTCGGCATCGATTCTCCCGCTGCGCCCCTGCGCCGCTTCGGCTTCCGCCGTCATTACCGCGTCGCGCCCTGGACGGATTTCATGGAGCTCCACTGGGGCGATACGTTTCAGGTCTACGTCACCCCCATCGCGCCCGGCGAGATCTGCGTCGCCGCGCTCTCCACCGATCCGCATTTCCGTCTCGAAGACGCGCTGGCCCGCATGCCCGCCCTGGGCGCACGTCTCGGTCGCGCGGAGCCGGTCACTACGGAACGCGGCGCGGTCTCCGCATCGCGCCGCCTGGCGGAAGTCTGGCGCGGCCGTGTGGCGCTGGTCGGCGATGCCTCCGGCTCGGTGGACGCGATCACCGGGTTGGGGCTCCGTCTGGCATTCCGTCAGGCGCTGGCTCTGGGTGCCGCGCTCGAGGCGGGAGATCTGACACAGTACGCGGCCGAGCACAGCCGCCTGGCGCGGCGCGCCGAGCGGATGGCCTCGTTCCTGCTTCTGGCCGGCCGCCGGCGGGGCATCCGCAAAAGGGCGATGCGCGCCCTGGCCGCTCATCCGCAGGTATTTGCACGGCTGGTGGCGGCCCACGCCGGCGCCGCGTCGCACGTAGACTTCGCAGCCGCGGGAATGGCACTGGGATGGAGGATGCTGACCGCGTGACGAAAAACCTGGCATTCGCAATGGCGTTGGCCGCCGCTGCCTGCGCCCACATGAGCGCCCAGCCGACCGTGATCGAGCTGGACCCGGCCCAGACAAAGATCGAATTCACGCTGGGCACTTTGCTGCACACGGTCCACGGATCGTTCCGCTTGAAGCAGGGCACCATTCGTTTCGACCCCGCCACCGGAAAGGCGGGAGGGGCGATCGTCGTCGATGCCACGAGCGGCGATAGCGGAAACGGAAGCCGCGACAGCAAAATGCAGAAGAGCATCATCGAGAGCCCCCGCTTTCCCGAAATCGCCTTCACGCCGGATTCGGTGGCGGGCGCGCTCACAGGCCCCGGCCCCTGGCACGTAAAGGTGCACGGGTCGTTCAAAATCCACGGCGTGGAGCACGAGATGGTGCTGCCCGTCGAAGCGCAACTGGGGCCGGACCGATTCACCGCCTCCATACTCTTCGCCGTTCCCTATGTGAGTTGGGGCATGAAGAACCCCAGCACCTTCGTGCTCCGCGTGGATCAGCAAGTCGGCATCGAGATTCACGCAGCCGGCCGCGTCGTTTCCCGATAGCGCCACGCCCCACGCAAACTCAAGAAACCGGGGCGCCGTGACGCGCATCTTCCTAGGGGGTGATCATGAAGCCGGCCCTGTTGTTTCTGCTGCTCGCAGCGCAAGTCCCGATGTTCCCTCAGATTGGCGGATCGGGCCTTCCCTGGCCGCACCGCAAGAAGGACCCGGCCAAGGACGTCACCAACACGCAGCGCTCACGCGGCACGCTGGCCAAAGTGGACGACCAGTCGCTGGTGGTCGAAGTGCCCGACGGGCGGGTTCTTACATTCAAGCGCACGGATAAGACGCAGTTCTTTCGCGACGACAAGGAAATCAAGCCGACCGAACTGAAGGTCGGCGATCAAGTCACGGTCGAAGCCACGGTGGACAACGAGGGCTACATGTACGCCGTGAAGGTCAGCGTCGATACGAACCCCCCGCCGGAAGAAGGCGCCGCACCCGCGCCGGCAGAAAGCTCTCCTGCGCCTCCGCAAGCGCACGGCCGCGGTGAAGGAAACAGCCCCGCACCAGTGGATGCCGGCAACACCGAGCCGGGCCCGCCCAAGATCAGGCGCGGCATTCCAGCCCAGCGCCAGGACGCGGATACCGATGAGGACGCCGCCGCCACCGCACCCGGCGCGTCGAACGAGACTCGCGCGACCAGTGAGGCATCCGAGGCGCCCGAGGCTCCGCCCACCGACGATCCCATTATCGAAAAGGCGAAGCAGGCGACCGTCGCCTTCACCGAGGAGCTTCCCAATTACGTCTGCAAGGAGTTCATGGCGCGCTACGAGAGCACGCGCCAGCCGGCCGACTGGCAGGCGCTCGACGTCGTCTCCACCGACATCATCTACGAGGCAGGGCGCGAGAGCTACCGCAACATCGCGGTCAACGGCAAGCCTTTCCAGAAAGGAATGGAGCAGATGAGCGGCGCCTGGTCGACCGGCGAATTCGGCACCATGCTGCTCGACCTGTTCGCTCCCTGGACTGCCGCTGAGTTTCGTCTGCGGCGGCGATCGACGGTGGCCGGTGTCGAGACCCGGGTCTACGATTTCGAGGTCGATCACCCGCACTCGCACTGGCACGTGCAGGTGGCGTCGCAATCCATGCTGCCCGCCTATAAGGGATCGGTCTGGATCGAGCCCTCGACCGGCAAAGTGCTGCGTCTGGAGATGAGGGCGCGCCAGCTTCCGGAGAAATTTCCGGTAGACACGGTCGAATCGGCGGTCGACTACGATAGCGTGATGATCGGCGGCAAGAAGTTCCTGCTGCCTGTGCATGCCGAAACGCTGGCCTGCGAGCGCGGGACCAGCAACTGCAGCCGCAACGCCATCGACTTTCGCAACTACCACAAGTTCGAGAGCAACTCCGACATCACCTTCAAGTGACGTGACGCCGACTCTTAGTCTGCCGCGCCGGGACTCGTCTCGGGGGCTTCACTCTGCACGCAGCGCCATCCGCGGATCAACGCCGGCCGCGCGGCGCGCGGGAAAATAGCCGGCCAGAAACGCCACGGCAACGAGCACCCCGCTCACCGCCAGGAACGTTGCCGGATCCGTAGCCGTCACACCATAAAGGAACTTGGAAAGCAGCCGCGTGAGCGCTGCCGACGCGATCAGGCCCGCCGCGAGCCCCGCCAGCACGATCCGCATGCTCTGGCCAATCACCAGACCGAAGACACTGCCCTTGGTAGCGCCCAGCGCCAGCCGCACGCCGATCTCATAAGTCCTCTGGGCGGCGGAATAGGAAACCACCCCGTACGTTCCGATCACCGCCAGGATCAACGCCGAACCGGCGAAGACCACAAACAGCCACATCATCGAGCGAGGCTGCGCGGTCGAGGCGCGTACCACAGCGCCCATGGTGCGCACGTCGCCGACCGGCACGTTCGGATTCAGTTCCGCCATCAGCGCCCGCACGTCGCCCGCGACTCGCCCCGGCTCGGCCGCTGTGCGTACAACTAGCGTCATGGTCGGCGGCGGCAGCTTCCAGTTGTTCGACATGGCGGCCTGGGGATACGGAATGTAGAACGAACCCTGCACGCCGTCGCGCGAAGTGCTCGCCAGATCGTACTGCCGCACGTCCGCCGTAAGGCCCACCACGGTTCGCCAACCCTTCTCCCAAACGAACCGGACGTGCTTGCCGATCGGATTCTCCCCCGGCCAGAAGTGCCGGGCCGTGGCAGCATCCACCAGCACGACCTGCGCCGCATTCTCTCCATCGGCCTCCGCGAGATCCCTGCCCGCCAGCAGCGGAATGCGCATGATGCGCAGGTAGCCGGCGGTGACGGCGCCCGCCCACACCAGCGGCGCCAGATTCTCGGCGGGAATTACGCGGTGCCCCTCGAGTTCGGCCGGCAGCGTCGGTATATCGCCGCCCAGCGGAACGGAGTTTGTGGCGGCGGCGTCGGAGACGCCCGTGATCCCCCGTGCTCGCCGCAACAACTCGTCATAGAAGGCGAAGCACGCCCCCGGCTCGCGGCAGAGAGCCTGATTGGGTGAGATGCGGACGGTCAGCAGCCGCTCCACGCGGAAGCCCGGGTCCACCTGCGCCAGCAGCCAGAGGCTCTTGATGAGCAGTCCCGCGCCGATCACCAGCATCACAGCCAGAGCCACTTCGACCGCGCTCAACGAGCTGCGCATCCGGACCGCGGCCGCGCCCGCGCGCCGTTGTCCGCCGCTCTTGATCGATTCCGCGAGGTCCAGCCGCGTCATGCTCAACGCGGGAGCGAGGCCAAAAATCAGCCCGGTCAGAACGGCCAGGGCAGTCACGAACCCGAGAACGCGCCAATCGACGCCCGTCTGGGCGATGCGCGGCGTCCCCTCGGGCAGCGCCAATTTCAACGCCGAGAGAGCCGCGTACGCGAGGCCGATTCCCAGCGCCGCACCCGCCATCGCCAGCTCGACGCTCTCGGTCAGCAATTGCCGCACGATCCGCCCGCGCGATGCCCCAAGCGAGGCGCGCAGCGCAATCTCCTTCCGCCGCACACCGGCGCGCGCCAGCAGCAGGCTCGCCACGTTGGCGCACGCGATCAGCAGCACGCACCCAACCGCGGCGAGCAGCACCAGCAGCTTGCCGCGAATGTCGCCCGTCAGGTCGCTCTGTAACGGCGTCACCGCCACGTTCGCGTTCCATGTCCGCGACATCACGTAAGGGAACATCGCCCTGATACCCGGCATCAGGGACCGGACCTCGCCCTGCGCGCCCGCAACCGTCGCCCCCGGCCGCAGCCGCGCGATGAGGGGCGTGAAAGCGGATGTCCAGTATTCCTCCGGATGGCCTGGATCCAGGTGCGTGGGAACCCAGATCTGCGCATTCGCCGACGGAAAATCGAAGCCCGCCTGCATCACGCCCACGACCTCGCGGCTGACGCCATCGACTGTGATGGCGCGCCCGATGATTCCCGGATCGCCACCGAACCGGCTCCGCCACAGGGAATGGCTCACCATCACGACGCGGTCCCGCCCCGGCTGGTCCTCTTCCCGCCCGAAGGTGCGCCCCAGTTCCGCGCGCGAGCCCAGAACGGAGAAGAGCCGGGCCGAGACCGTGCTGCCGGCCAGACGCACCGCCTCGCCCTGCCCCGTCAGGTTGAATTCCGAGTCGGTGGTGTAGGAGGCGATGTCCAGGTTCCGGCTCTGCTGTTCGAGGCCGGCCACGGCGCCGGTGGGATAGAAGCCCGTCACGCGCACCAGCTGTTCCGGCTGCGGATAGGCCAGCGGCCGGATGAGGACGCCGTAGACGAGGCTGAACATGGCAGCGTTCCCGCCCAGTCCAAGCGCCAGCGACAGCACCGCCACAGCCGTGAATCCGGGCGTGCGCGCCAGCGTGCGCGCACCGAACCGCGCGTCCTGCCAGAGGCTCTCGAGGAAGTGCCCGGCCCTGACGTCCCGGACCGCTTCCTTAACCTGCTCGGCGCCCTCCAGATCCAACGCGGCTTCACGCTGGGCCTGTTCCGGCGTCTTGCCAGCCCGGACCTTCTCGTCCCGCAGCATTCCCAGGTAGGAGTGGACCTCAGCGTCGAGCTCTCGCTCCACGTGCTCTTTGCGAGAAAGGTTGCGTACGAGACTCGACAAGCGGTTCTGCAGCATCGTGCTCCTCCCCCCCCCCGTGGCGCACGCTTTGGCGTGCCGTGTCGGCACTCGTGCCGACACATTCTCCCCCTAAGTGCTCTCCAAGGCGCTAGCCATGGCCATCGAGATGCGCTGCCAGGTGGCCTTTTCGGTACCAAGGTGCCGCCGCCCGGCCTTGGTCAGCCGGTAGTATCTGGCCCGGCGGTTGTTCTCGGACTCGCCCCACGACGACTCCACCCAGCCCGCCTCTTCCATCCGGTGCAACGCGGGGAACAGCGAGCCAGGCTTGACCTGGAACGTGCCCCCGGTGATCTGCTCGATGCGCCGCGCGATCGCGAGCCCGTGCTTCTGGTCCAGTTCGAGCGTCTTGAGGATCAGCAGGTCCAGTGTGCCCTGAAGGAGGTTGGTCTGGCTAGGCGGCATGGCGTCTTCCTATAGTTCCTCTATAGGAACGATACCGTAGTCCCTATAGAATGTCAATAGGAGGAATGAGGCCAGTTACTGGCACTTGTTCAGCCTCGTTATCTTCGGCTCATCGAGTGCGCGGGGCGGGCTGCACTCCATACACCACCAGTCGGCGTCGTAGCAATCGGCCACGCTGTATTGTCCGTCGCGGAAGCGATACACAAACAGCGTCTTCTCGCTTGCGGAGTCGTGCGCACCAAGCACAAGGTCATGGAATCCGTTTGTGCGGCTCGGGTCAATGGTAAACACTTCAATGCCGCCAATCCCGTCCTTGCCGCGTGTGTCAAGCAACTTCCTGAATCCGGTCGGCGTTTCTTGAAACACCCAGAAGGCACAGTTGCCCGTCGCGCCACATCCGGTCTTGACTCCGGTCGCTTGCGCGAGCACCTCCGCGACACCGTCTTCATTGAGGTCGACGAGCTTTACCCGAGTGTTCGCCGAGAGCGCCTGGAGTTCACGCTCCGAGTGGATTTCCAGGTCGGTTTTGAAAGGCCGAATCTCCGCGGCAATCGCTTCAATGAGCGATGCCTTCTTCTCGGGGCTCAGCTCGCTTGATCTGCGAATCGTCTGATGGTAGCCGAGCTCCTGCGCCTTGCGCGCACTCCATCGAAAGCCTGTTTCGCGTGTCTGTGCGAGCCCGGCCAACCCCAACGCCACGATCGCGACAGCAGCACGTCTCATCGCCGGCCACTCTCACTTTGCCAAGACATGATCGAGCGCTCGCGCCGTCGCCGCCAGCAGCGCCTCCGGCCCCACCGGCGCCCCCGTGGCCCCCGTCATCCACAGGTCCGGGGCGATTTGACCCTGCCGCGCCACCCGTTCCACCTCCGGCCCGATCTTCCCCACCTTGCGCATGTGTTCCTCGATCTGGTGCGCGATGAAGTGCCCGATCGGATAGTCGGGCAGGTACAGGAACGAGTCGATCATGTGCGAGTAGACCCCCAGCAGCACCACGTCGCGCTGTCGGAACACCGGCGCGTAATACCGGTTCCAGGTCTCGGCCGCAATACGCACCGTGGCATTCTTCAGATCGGCGGCCGAGGCGTCGGGATGTTCGTACATCCAGTGCCACACCGCCATATCCACCAGCGCCACACCCGCGATCTCGTACGTCCCCCAGAAATCGTTCAGCGTCGCGAGCGCCTCCTCCTGCGGCCCCGGACTCGCCAGGCCGAGCAGCTCGAGATCCTTCGCCTGGAACACGAACGCGATCGCCTCGGTGAACGCGGTGTTCGGCACGCCGTGCAGCAGCCAGTGGTCGATCTCGTTCAGCGAGAAGGTCTGCTCCACGTTGTGGCCCATCTCATGGACCGCGATGTTGTACCCCTTGTAGTCCATCCCGTTCGGTCCTACGCGTGTGCGCAGATGGGCCGGCCACGGACGCAGCTGCGAACCCCAGGCGTGCCCGGAGCCCCGCGCCGGGTCCACCACGATGTGGTCGGCCAGGTAGTGCGCCTTTTCAGGGCTGAATCCCAGCGCCTCGAACATGCGCGGCATGTCCTGGTGATACGCCTCCGGAGTGGGATACTTCTTGCGAGTCATCTCGTCGAGTTGCGCCTCGGTGTAAGCTCCGCGCGCCCTGAAACCGCCATACCAGATGTCGAAAGGCTCGAGCGGCCGGCCCAGCCGTTGCTCGATCAGGGCGGCAACCTTGGGGACCAGCGGCGACGCGAGCACCCGCTCGAACATCGCCCGCACGCGCGCCTCCGGCAGTTCGCGCTCCTCGTCGAACTTGCGCGCCATGTGCGAGGGCGCGGCCGGCGAGTACGGGTCCACGCCCTTGATGGCGCGGACCCCGGCCAGCAGCACGGCGTAGCGCGTGTCCGGCTCCGGCTGGTTGGTGACGCTCGCCGCGGCCGGCCTGTCACCGTCGTAATCCTTCTCCGCGGACGGCTGGACCTGGTTGGTGTAGGGGTTCCAATCGACGGCGGGGTTATCCACCACGGCTCGTGGAATGCTCTGCCGCACAATCGCATCCATCACCCGCGCGATCATCCGCTGCCGCGCGAGTCCGTCCTTCTCGGCGTAATCCGCCTTGATCTGGTCACGCAGATTCCAGTGCGAGAGCAGCCGCATCCGCGCCGGAAAGAGCCGCTGGCCCCGTTCGTCGAGCAGGTGATGCATCCAGATGTTGTATCCGGAGATGTACCGCTCCGATCGCGAGACCGCCTCGGCGATCGCCAGATTAACCGAAGCCGGCACTCGCCGCGAGAACCGTTGCGCCAGCCGCGCCTCGGCCCACTGGCGGCGCGTCCATCCGCCGCCCTCCGCGAGCCGCTGATCGAGCGTCGTGAGCGGAAAATTCAGCAGCACCACGAACGCCAGCTTGTTGGCGAACAGGTCGTCGCCGGTGTGTGCGGAAGGATCGTAGCCCGCGAAGGCCTCGTCGTAGGGCAGGATGGGCCCGCGGTCGAGGTCCGTCTGCGTGCGAAACTCGCGGACGACCTCGAGCATGTGGCCGTCGAGCTGTTCGAGCAGCGTCTCGTAGCGCGTGAACAGAGTGTCGAGCGCGGCCTGGTCGCCGGCGAAGTTGCGCCGCACGAATTCCTCGAAAGCGCCCTGGTCGCCGTCCGCGGCGCGCCAGAATTCCCCCGCCTGTTGGAGGCCGCGGGCGGCGCGCACGCGTTGCGCTTCGCCGTACCGCTCCACGAGCTCCTTTTCGAGCTTCGTGGAAGAGTCCTTCAGCCAAGCCGGCGCAGCTTTCTGCGCGCGCAGCGGCCACCCCGCCAGCGCCCCTGCGATCAGCACCAATGACCAGACACCCAAAGCGTGCACCAGGGTCCCTCCTGTCTCTTCGGGAGTATAGCGCTTCTTCGTGGCGCAGACTCTCAGTCTGCCACGTCGAGACTCGTCTCGACGCATCTAGGTGCGAATGAGTGCCCGCTGCCTCGGCATTCGTGTCGAGGCGCTCCGCGTCCGGCCTTCGTTTCAGGCTGCCGCACGGAGGCCGGCGTGGACGCCGGCCGCAGGACTGGAGTCCTGCCCCACGCCACTCAGACCAGAACCTTGAGGATCTGGGACAGGTTCCACACCACCAGCGCCGCGAAGAAGTAGTTGACCCACTGGATCACCCGCTCCTTGCGGAACCACAGGCAAATCCCGCCCAGCGCGAAAGCCACCACTTTCGAGAGCGCCACCCCCGTGGCGGGGCCCATCAGGGTAAGCCAGTGAACGAAGGGGCTAACCTCCGCACCTCCCATTTTCAGGCCCACGATGGTGGTCAAGAAGTCCAGAAGCTGTAGGTACAGAAACACCTGAAGGTAACCCACGCAATCCCTCCACTCTCGGCGTATCGGCCTTTTGGCCCCTCTTTTTAGGCCGATTCCTGCCGCCCCTCTGTTTCCAGCCCAACTTAACTGGTGTTTGATCTAAGAATACCGCAAGCTGTGTATACTGTGACGCGTGCCGCGTTTAGGACCCGTTAATCGCGAAAGGAGAGCGTCGTGAAGAAGGCTTTGCGCGCGTCAGTTCTCGCCCGACGGCCGTGATCGCCGCCCAGGCCTCCGTCCGCGTGGGCGGATCGGCCTTCTCGGTCAACGGGCAGCTCGCTCGGGATTATCAATATACCGGCTCCTGCCCCGTGGACCTCACCTTCGACTGGTGAAGCGAGGCCCTACCAGATCCGGCATACCTTCGCCCTGACCATCGGCTGGCCGGCCTTGCAGGCGAAGGCCTTCGAGAACTCCGGCATGTTCGACACCACGCCGTTGATGCGGTATTCCAGCGGCGAGTGCGGGTCCGTCACCGCGTGCACGCGCTTGCTCTCGGGGCGCTCGTCCCCGCAGGCCCATTGCGCCATGCCGATGAAGAACCGCTGGTCCGGCGTGAACCCGTCGGCGGGCTCCAGATCCTGCCCTTTCGTCGCGTTCTTCCATGCGATGTAGGCCAGCAGCGTGCCGCCAAGGTCTGCCACGTCCTCGCCCAGCGTCAGCTTGGAGTTGATCTTGATGTTGTCGATCACGGTGTACTGCGCATATTGATCAACCACGCAGGCCGCGCGCTCCTTGAATGCCGCGGCGTCCTTGTCGGTCCACCAGTCCTTCAGGTTCCCGCTCGAATCGAACTGGCGGCCTTCGTCGTCGAAGCCGTGCGTCAGCTCATGCCCGATGGTGGCGCCGGTGTTTCCGTAGTTCGGCGCGTCGTCCAGCTTGAAATCGAACAGCGGAGGCTGCAGCACGCCCGCCGGGAAGTTGATGTCGTTCATCTGCGCGTTGTAGTACGCGTTCACGGTCGGCGGCGTCATGCCCCACTCGGTGCGGTCCACCGGCTTGCCGATCTTGGCCAGGTCGCGGTGCATCTCGAAGGTCGCGGCGCGGCCGACGTCGCCGGCGAAATCGTCCCGTGCGATCTCGACGGAGCTGTAGTCGCGCCACTTGTCCGGGTACCCGATCTTGTTCACCAGGGTGACCAGCTTCAAGAGCGCTTGCACCTTTGTTTCCGGGCCCATCCACGGCAGATCCTTGATCTCGTTGGCCATGGCCAGTTCGATCTGGCGCGTCATGTCCACCGTCTTCGCCTTCACCTCGGGACCGAACGTCTTGGCGACGAAGGCCTGCCCGAGAGCCTCGCCCAGATCGCGGTCCACATAGCGCACGCAACGTTTCCAGCGCGGCTGCAGCTGGTCGACTCCGCGCAGAGTCTTGCTGAAGAAGGCGAAGTTCTCGTCGACGAACTTGGAGGACAGGTAGGGCGCCTTAGAGTGCACCAGATGCCAGCGGAGATAGGTCCTCCAGTTGGCCAGATCCTGCGCCTTCAGCTGCTGCTCCAGTTCCTTGAAGAACGCGGGCTCGGTCACGTTCGCGATCGCGACGCCGGAGAGACCGGTCTTGGCCAGGTACGCGTCCCAGTCGAAGGTGGGCGCCAGAGCTTTCACCTCGTCGAGCGACATCCTGTGGAACAGGTTGTGCGGATCGCGCAATTCCACGCGCGTGAGGGATGCCTTCGCGAGCGCGGTCTCGATGGCCATCACGGTGGCGGCTTCCGCGGCCGCGGCCTTCGGATCGTCGCCGAGCAGGCCGAACATGCGGCCCACGTGGGCCACGTACTTCTCGCGGATCTCCTTCATCTTCGGATCGTCCTGCACGTAGTAGTCGCGGTCCGGAAGGCCGAGCCCGCCGGCCACGGCAAAGGCGATGACGTGCTCGGAGTCCGCGAAGTCCTGGTTCGATCCGAAACCGAACAGGGTCTCCGTGCCATGCAGTTGCTCGCTCGCCACCAGGGTCGCCAACCCGTGGATCGAGCTCAGCCGCGCGATGGCATCCAGGTCCGCCTGAAGCGGCGCCGCTCCGGCCTTCCCGATGGCATCTTCGTCCATGCAGGCGTGGAAGTAGTCCCCGATTTTCTGTTCGACGGCACTGCGGCCCTCGGTCTTCTTAGCGGCCTCGTCGAGGATGCCCCACAGGAACTGCTCGTTGTCGTGAGCAAGCTTCGAGTAGACGTCCCAGCTCGCCTCATCCGGCGGGATCGGGTTCTTCTTGATCCAGCCGCCGCAGGAGTAGTGGAAGAAATCCGTGCAGGGATCGACGGAGCGGTCCATCGAAGTGGTGTCCAGGCTCGGAGAGTACGGAAGCCTGGAAAGCGGCGCCGGAGTCTGCGCCAGCATCACCGACGCAAAGCCAAGAGCAATCAGGGTTTTCATAAGGTTAAATTCGGGACAGTATACTCATTCACCAATTTCCAGGCGGCGGTCCAAGGTGTTGAAAACGCGTTGGGGCGGCCTGAGCTTGGCCCCAGTTTAGCAGCTTTCATTAAATTGGTGAATGAGTATACTGTCCCGGGTTTTTTTGAGTTCTTCGAGGATGGCTCGGCCGGCCGCTTCATCGAGCGCCTGGATGGCGTCCGACAGCACTTCGACCGGCTTGCCGGTCTTCGCCAGCCCCAGCACCGCGCTGCGCACGCAATACTCCGTCACCACGCCATAGACCACCCAGCGGTCCGCGTTCAGCCGCTCCAGAATCGACGCCAGGTTGCCGCCCGCGAACATGTCGATCCACTGCTTCTCGACGATGATCTGCTGGGCACCGTCGATCTCGTAGTTGCTCTGGGTCGACGCCACCACGACGCGCTTTTCGAGCAGCGTGCCGCAGGGCTTCTGCTGCCCGGCCGTCCCCACCACGCAGTGCGGCGGCCAGTTGCCGAACTCGGGATCGTTCTCCGCGTGGGCGTCCACGGTCGAAACCACCGGGATTCCGTGGGCGGCCGCGTAGCGGTTCAGCTCGGCCAGCCGCGGGAGCAACCTCTCCGCTCCCGGAACGTAAAGCGCCCCGGCGGGATACAGAAAATCGATTTGCGTGTCCACGTCGACGAAAACGGTCTTCATGCGTGCGTCGCCTCCACGGTGCTGCGCACCCGGTCGAGCAGCGCCAGCAACTCGCGGCTGTACTCTACCCGATGCGGCCTGCCCACACTCGCCAGGGATCGCGCGGCATGTGCGCGCGCAGCCGAGGCGTCCGGCAGCGAGCCAACCGGGCGCCCCCCGCTCATCACGGGAGAAAGCAGCGGCTCGCCCCCCATGCGCTCGCCGGCTAGCGCGACAACGTCGCAGTCAGCGCGGCGAAAGATCTGCTTGGCGCCCGGCAGCGTCGGCTTGTCCTCGCTGAACTTGGCGGTGTAGCGCGTCGCGCCCCCGTCCTCGATCTCCACCATCTTGTAGATCGCGCTCAACGCCGGAGCGTCCGCCGACGTTGCCAGCTCCGTGCCCACGCCGAAGGCGTCGATGGGCGCGCCCGTCTCGACCAGTGCGGCGATCTTGTACTCGTTCAGGTCCCCGCTGGCCATGATCTTCGCGTCGGCGAGCCCCGCGCTGTCGAGCACGCGCCGCACTTCGCGCGCCAGGGCCCCCAGGTCGCCGCTATCCAGCCGCACGCCCCACAGCGGCCGGCCGAGCGACGCCGCCTTGCGCGCGCCTTCCAGCGTGTCGTACGTGTCGATGAGGTAAATGGTGCCCGCCCCGAGGAGTTTCTGAAGCGCGCGCTGCGCTTCGATCTCGTCCGGAAACGCCAGCACCCAGGAATGCGCGGCCGTGCCGTAGACCGGAACGCCATAGCGGAATCCCGTCAGGACGTTGCTGGTGCCGAGGCAACCGCCGACATATGCGGCGCGCCCCGCCAGCACGCCCGCCTCCGGCGACTGCGCCCGCCGCGTGCCGAACTCCACCACCCCGCGTCCCGCCGCCGCCTCCACGATGCGCGCCGCTTTAGTCGCGATCAAGGTCTGAAAGCTGATCATCGAGAGCAGGTAGGTCTCGGCGATCTGCGCTTGCCAGAGCGGGCCGCGGACGGTCAGCACGGGCTCGCCCGCGAACAGCGGAGTGCCTTCCGGCACGGCCCGTACATCGCCGTCGAAGCGGAACGACGCCAGTCTCTCGAAGAACGACGCGGGAGCGCCCGCCAGTTGCGGCACCGAGCGCAGATACTCGATCTCGGCGCCATCGAAGCTGAGGCCCTCGAGGTACTCCACAGCCTGCGGCAGGCCCGCGGCAATCACGAAGTCGCGGTTTTCGGGAAGGCGCCGTATCGAAAGCTCGAAGGTCGCGGTGCGGGCCGCGAGGCCGGCGTTGAGGTAGCCGGCGGCCATGGTCAGCTCGTAGAGGTCGGTCAGCAGACCGTGCATGGCGACTACTTTTTCGCCACCTTGGCCGGCGCCGCCTCTTTCACCGCGGCGATGGCCTTCCGCAACTCATCCACCACGTTAGCATCGAGCTGATAGATGGTGGGCTCGTTCTCGCGGATGCCGAACCAGTCGTTGCCGGTCTTCGAAAGCGACACCTTCTCCACCCGCTTGCCGTCGGCGGAGGTGACGGTCAGGTCGATCGAAGGTGTCGAGAAGCCCTTGTCCACGAACCGGGCCGCGCTCAGTCCTCGCAACTTCTCCGCGAGCGCCCCCACGGACACCACATCCAACTGCTTGCCGCCCGATGTCCATTTCTCATCGGACCGCTCGTAGGTGGCGGATTTGGCGCCGTCGCGCACGTCGATCCGGCTGGGTTCGGTCCATCCGAAGTCGAAGAGTTTCTTGCTGCGCAGATCCTCGACGCTCTTGTCGAACGCGCTGCCCACACCCGGCGTGAGTTTGTAGACGCCCTCGACCACGCTGCTGCGGGCGTAGTATTCGTGCTCCTTGTCCTTGCGGATCTGGAGCTGCTGTGTTCCGGCGGCATCGGTCACCTTGATGGTCGCCAGGGGGACGGCGGTCGCGAACGCAGCGGCGGCCTTCTTCATGTCTTCGTCAGTGGCGGACGGGTCCATCTTGGCGTCCTGCAGCCTGCCGATCAACTCGCCCACCAGCCCTCCATCGGCCCGCATCGGTTTCGGCTTCAGGATCTGCCACTCGTTCTGGTTGTTCTTGCCCAGCTCAAACGCCGGGCCCTTGGCCGCGATTTCGACGCGGCTCAGTTTGCCGATGTCGAAGGTCAGCAGGCGCTTGTCGCGCAGGTCCTTCTCGGTCTTGTCCAGGGTGGTCTTGCTGTAGCTGGCGATGCTGAAGATCCGCGGATCGTCCGCCAGTTTCACGTAGAAGCCGTTGCCGGTGGGCACCTCGTCGCCAATCAAAAGCTGGCGGCTCTTGCCATCCTTCTGCGTGACGGTGACGTCGATTAAGGGTTGCGCGAGGCCGAACGCGCCGGGATCGGTCGTTTTGGCCTCGATCACCCGGTCGGCGTTAAGCACCGTGAGCGTGGAGAGGAGCGACCCGACGGCTTCCTGGTCGGCGGGGAGCGGCCGCGGAGCGGTCAGCTCCCACTGTCCCTTCTTCTCGAGAACCGTCGTCTCTCCACCGGTCCGCCGGATCGCGATCTTCGTAGCCGGATTGCTCTGGAGGTCGAGGATCTTCGTCGCGGTGTCGGCAGCGGGCTTGTTCGCCTCGGCGTCCTTGGCTTTGTTCGACCAGTAAACGCCGCCGGCCAAGGCAATCAGCACCGCCAGCGCAATCACCAGACCGCGCATGCGCAGCATCGGCTATCTCCTCTTCCACCACACCATGAATCCGCTCATCACGATGGCGAACGGCATGATGAGGATGCTCCAGTAGAAGACCAGGTTGCTCTGGTTCTTGGTCATCACGAAAGACTGGTCCTCCGGTTCCTTGGGCCGGATCGAAATCAGGTCTTCGTCGGAAGAGAGCCAGTTCATCATGTTGAGGAACAGGTCGCGGTTGCCGATCGAGCGTGCCGGCAAGACGCCGTTCGAGGCCCACGTCGAGCCGCCCACCACCACGAAGCGTCCCTTCGCTCCGGGGCTGCCACCGCTACAGGTGCCGGCCACGGCCAGCGTGAACGGGCCTTTCTTGTCCTTCTTCGGATCGATGCGAACTTCGCCGGTCGCGAGATTGGTCGTCGCGACGCTGTCCGCCGAGGTCGCAAACAGCTTCTCGGCGCTCGCCTGCCCGCTGCTCTTGGTGTCGAGAGACCGCGACACGGGGAACACGGTGGCCATGCCTTTCATCTCGCGGACGATGGGCTGCGATTCATAGTTCACGATCAGCGGACTCTCCGGACCGAGTCCGAACAGTTGTCCGGCTCCGCTCACATCGAGCACCAGGTCTTTGTCCACCGTCACGCCCCAGTCATCGAGCAGCTTGACCAGCGCCGGATTCTCGGCCGTCGCCTGCTTGCCCACGTTCAAAGGCGGATCGAGCATGAATAGCGCCCGACCGCCGCCTTCGACGTACTTCCGGATCGCACCCACCTCGCTGTCCGTGTAATCGAGACGCGGCCCGGCAACCAGCAGAACCGTGCAGTCCTGCGGCACCTCCGGCTTCTCGATCAGCGAGATGGAGCGCGCCTTGTAGTTGTTCTTGTCCAGCGCCTCCTTGAGCGACGAGAGGCCGTTCCGCTCCGCGTCGTCGATGCTCCGCTCACCGGAGCCGCTGACAAAACAAGCGTTGCGGTCGCCGGTCTTGAGGGAACGGATGAGCGCGCCGGTGACCTCCTCTTCGGTGAGGGACTTGGCTTCCTCGCGTTTCGCGCCGGCCTGCACATAGACCGTCCCCAGATTGCGCACGCCCATGGCGCGGGCCAACTGAGGGTTCTGCTCCAGGTCTACATAGGTGATTTTCAGCCGTTGGGAGAGGTTGGCGTACCGGTCCAACAAATCGCGCGCGTGGGCGAACCCGGTGGAGCGGTCGAAGTAAGTGATAGAGACGTCTTCCTTAAGCCCCTTCACCACCTTGAGGGTCTGGTCGGACAGGCTGTATAACTTGTTCTTAGTCGAATCGTAGGATGCATTGTGCTGGTCGGCCAGGTAGTTGACCGCACCCAGTACCGCCAGAATCACGAGAGTGTAGAGCGTAACGTAGCCGGTGTACTTTGTTTGTCTTGCTTTCAGCCAGCCGAATCTCATGTTATGCCCTCCACCGCAGCGATTCCGTGGCGCGAGCGGTCAGGAACAGCCCGAAGAAAGTCGCGGTTAGAAAAAAGATCACGTCCTTCGAGTCGAGCACGCCTTTCGTGAACGGCTCGTAGTGCCCCACTACGGAGACATAGCCCAGCGCCTTCCATACCACTCCGGATTTGAAGGCCGAAAAAAGCTCCAGCAAAAACAGCACTAGGGACACGCAGAGACCCGCCACGCACGCGACGATCTGATTACGCGTGAGCGACGACAGGAAAGTGCCGATCGCCAGCAGGCACCCTCCTTGCAGCAGCAGCCCCAGGTAGCTCACCAGAATCGGCTTCCAGTCCGGCTTGCCATACGTGAACAGGAAAGTAAGGTTGACGGCTGACACCGCCAGGATGATTGCGTAGAGCGCCAGCGCTGCCAGCCACTTACCCAGGATCACTTCGATGTCGCGCACCGGCGAAGTCATCAGCAGCTCGATGGTCCCGGAGCGCTTTTCCTCCGCGAACAGCCGCATGCAGATCATCGGAATGAGGAACACTCCGACCTGGTTCATGAACCCCAGGACCTGCGCCACAATCATCTCGTTGATGCTCATCGGGAAGCTGCGCCCCATCATCTGCGCCTGTGAAGCGTACTGCTGGAACCGCTCCAGGACGATGTAGAAGGCGAGCCCGAAGATGAGCGCGTACAACGCCATGATCGTGTAGGCGATCGGGGAGGTGAAGTAACTCCTCAGTTCTTTGCGATAAATCAGCCAGGTATTTTTCACTTGCTTGCCTCCGACGGCATGGGCGGCGGGCCCGTCAGTTCCAGGAAGATTTCCTCCAGGCTAAGGGAGAGCGGCCGCAACTGGTTCAGGTTCCAGCCCGATTCCACAACCGCGCGCGCCAGGTCGCCGCGAATGGCGGCCTTCTGAAGGCTCTCGACCTCGAACGCAGCCCGTTCGTCGCTCGATTGCTTGAGCACCACGCGGCTCACTCCCGCCACCTGTTCCAGGCGCCGCTGCGCCGCCGCCGAATCCAGCTTCCCGTCGCGCGACTCCACCTCGACCGCCACGGCCTCGGCGCCGCGCAGCCGGTGCGTCAGGTTATCGACAGTGTCGATGGCGACCACCTGTCCCTTGTTGATGATGATCACGCGCTCACAGGTCTGTTCGACCTCGGGCAGGATGTGCGTGCTGAGGACGATGGTGTGCGCGCCCGCCTTGGCCAGGTCCTTGATGAGCTCGCGCGTCTCGATGATCTGCTTGGGATCGAGACCCGCGGTGGGCTCGTCGAGAATCAGCACGTCCGGGTTGTGGATGATCGCCTGTGCCAGGCCCACCCGCTGCCGGTAGCCCTTAGAGAGCTTGCTGATCAGCCTGTCCCGCATGTCGCCGATGGCGCAGAGTCCCTCGACTTCGTCCACGCGGCGCGCGATGTCGGACCTCGCAACGCCCTTCAGGCGGCCCACGAAGGTCAGGTACTCGGCCACTTCCATCTCCGGATAGAGCGGCGGCGTCTCGGGCAGGTACCCGATGCGCCGCTTCACTTCGAGCGGCTGCTCGAGGACGTCGTAGCCGGCCACGCTGGCCGTTCCCGCGCTGGGCGGCAGGAAGCAGGTGAGGACGCGCATGGTGGTGGTCTTGCCGGCGCCGTTGGGCCCGAGAAAGCCGACCACCTGTCCCTTCTCCACCTCGAACGAAATGTTATTCACGGCCACAGTACGGCCGTAGCGCTTGGTCAAACCTTCAACTTTTATCATCGGATGTCAGCCAGAAAAACCGGATTCATTGGAACGGCGGTTGCAACTTCATGATAGGAAGCGCCTCGAAGCCCTGTCAACACGACATCGGGTACGCGACGTAATCGTCCAAGCCAACCGCACCGAACCGCGGGCGTCAGTGTGCTGTGAGCCTGACGCACACCAACTACAATCCCATAATGCCAAACCCGGAGTCCACAAACAAAATGTTGCCGGTCACACCGCGCGACAAGGGGCTGGCCAGGAAGACCGCCGCATCGGCCACCTCTCGCGGATCGGTGTTGCGCCGCAACGGCGCGCGTTGCGCCACGTAGTCCAGGATGGAGGAAAAACCCGGAATCGCCCTGGCAGCGGCGGTCTTCACCGGACCGGCGGAGAGGCCGTTCACGCGGATCCCTTTCGGTCCCAGGTCGCTGGCCAGGTAGCGAACCACGGCTTCGAGTGACGCTTTCGCCACGCCCATCACGTTGTAATTCGGAATCACGCGCGTGGAGCCGAGATAGGTCAGAGTGGTGATGGACCCGCCCTCGGTCATCAGCGGCGCCACGGTCCGCGCCACCGCCACCAGAGAATAGGAGCTGACGTCCTGCGCCAGCGCGAAGCCCGCACGCGAGGTTTCGACAAATGGCCGCGTCATGTCTTCCCGATTGGCGAACGCGATGCTGTGGACGACGGCATCCACCCGCCCCGGGGACTCGCGGAGCTTCTCGGCCAGTTGCGCCAGCTCGCCGTCATTGCTCACGTCGCAGGGCAGGACCTGCGCCGCCGCGAGCTCCTGACCCACCGTCTCCACCGCGTCCCGCTGCCGCTCGCCCTGGTAGGTGAGGATCAGGCATGCGCCCTCGCGGCGGAACGCGTCGGCGATGGCGTAGGCCAAGCTCCAGCGGTTGGCCACCCCGAGCACCAGTGCACACTTCCCCTCCAACAACTTGGACATGAAAACCCATTGTAACCCGACAGTGGGGCGGCGTCCGGACAGCACCGAACCGCGCGCGTAAGCAAGCGGACCCGCCCGCCTCCACCCAGGTATAGAATCGTCATTGGATCGAACGCCACAGTCAACCTGCTCGTAGTTCATCCAGAGGAGAAGTGTGCATGAGAGATAAGCGGCTTGTGAAGGCGACGATGTGCCTCGCGCTGGCGTGGATCGCCCCGGGGATCGCGGCAGCTCAGGATGCGGTTCCAGACTACAAGAATCCGAAGCTCCCCATCGAGCAGCGGGTGGCCGACCTGCTGGGACGCATGACGCTCGAAGAAAAGTGCGCCCAGCTCTTGCCCCAGCGCGGCGCTCGCGAGGTGCTCGACACCACCGGCAAGTACGACAACGACAGCGCCAAAAAGGTGCTGGCCTCGATGTACAACCCGAAGACCAAGATCAGCCCCCACGACACCGCGGTGCTGAGGAACGGGGTCCAGCGCTACCTGGTCGAGAAGACGCGCCTGGGGATCCCGGAGATGCCCGCCGGAGAGCTGCTGCACGGATTCATGTCCAACGGCGCAACCAGTTTTCCGCAGGCGCTGGCGCTTGCCAGCACGTTTGACCCGCCGCTGATCAAGAAGGTATTCACCGCCGCCGCCGACGAGATGGCTTCCGCCGGCGTCGTGTGGGCCTTCACTCCGGTGCTGGGCCTGGCGCGCGATCCGCGCTGGGGCCGCACCGAGGAAACCTACGGCGAAGATCCCTACCTGGTCTCGCGCATGGGCGTGGCCGCCATCGAAGGCATGCAGGGCCCGAACTATCTCATCGATCGCCATCATGTCATGGCCACTCCCAAACACTACGCTGTGCACAGCGCGCCCGAAGGCGGCACCAACACGGCCCCCGGCAATTACTCCGAGCGGATCATCCGCGAATCGTACTTCATGCCGTTCCAGGCCGCCGTGGTCGAGGCGCAGGCCGGCAGCGTGATGGCATCCTACAACGAGATCGACGGCATCCCGTCCCACGTCAACCCCTGGCTGCTCGACAAGGTGCTGCGCCAGGAGTGGGGCTTCCGCGGCTTCGTGACCTCCGACGGCGGTGGCCTGCAGATGCTGGTGCAGGTCCACCACATCGCGGTCGACTATGCCGATGCCGCCCGCCAGGCGCTTGCCGCCGGCGTCGACTACGACCTCAGCGATGGGTCGGTCTACCGCACCCTGCTCGATCAGGTGAAGGCGGGCAAAGTGCCGGAATGGCAGATCGACCGGGCGGTCTCCCGCATCCTGGCCGCCAAGTTCCGCCTGGGGCTTTTCGAAAACCCGTACGTCGATCCCGACTACGCCGAGCGCACCACCAACTCCGCGGAGCACCGCGACCTCGCCGAGAAGACGGCCGAAAAGGCTGTCGTCCTGATGAAGAATGAAGGCAACCTGCTGCCGCTCGATCTGTCCAAACTGAAGACCATCGCCGTGATTGGCCCCAACGCAGCCGACGTTCACATCGGCGGATACGGCCGCGAGCCGGGCCACGGGGTCAGTATTCTGGACGGCATCCGTCAACGCGTGGGCGACGCCGCCAAAGTGGTTTACGCCGAAGGTTCGCGCATCACAGAAGGCCAGCAGGGTTGGATCGGCTGGATCCAGGACCCGGTCAAGCTTCCCGATGCCGAGTCGCAACTGAAGAGGATCGAAGAGGCCGTCGCGGCAGCGCGCGGCGCCGACGTGGCTATCGTCGTCGTGGGCGAGAACGAGCGCACCAACCGCGAGGCCTGGTCGGAGTCCCATCTGGGCGACCGCGATTCGCTCGATCTCATCGGCTACCAGGATCAACTCATCAAGGCGATCGTCGAAACCGGCAAGCCGACCGTTGTGTTCCTGATCAACGGCCGTCCGCTGTCCATCAACTACGCCGCCGAGCATGTGCCCGCCATCCTCGAGGGTTGGTACCTCGGCGAGGAGGGCGGAACCGCCGCGGCCCGCGTGCTGTTCGGCGACGTCAATCCCGGCGGCAAGCTGCCCATCACGTTCCCGCACTCCGTCGGCCAGCTCCCCGATTACTACGACCACAAGCCGTCCATGAACCGCGGCTACCTCTTCTGGGGCCGCAAGCCGCTATTCGCGTTCGGCTGGGGACTGAGCTACGCCACGTTCGCCTTCGAGAACCTGCGCCTGGAGCCCGCCGAAATCCTCGCCGAGGGCCAGACCACGGCGTCTGTGGACGTCACCAATACGGGCACTCGCGAGGGCGATGAGGTGGCGCAACTGTACGTACACCAGAAGGTGGCCTCGGTCACCCGTCCGGTGATGGAGCTGCGCGGTTTCGAGCGCGTCACCCTCAAGCCCGGAGAGAAGAAGACTGTGCACTTCAAGATCACCCCCGTCGAGCTTCAGATGCTGAACCGCGACATGCACTGGGTGGTCGAGCCCGGCACCTTCGACATCATGGTGGGCCCAAGTTCCGTGCAGACCACCACCGTTCAACTAACGGTCAAGTAGTAGCGCGCACCTCGACACTCGTGTCGAGGCCGGTGTGTTGTAGCATCATATTGCGATGCGCTGGTCCGCGATCCTCGTGTGCGTGCTCGCCATCAGGACGGCGGCGGACCCGGCTCCCGTTTCGTTCGCCAGAGTGAAGGAGAGAGTCCTCCAGGACCTGCATCGTCTCCCCAATTGCACCTGCACGGAAGTCATCGAGCGCTTGTATCGCCCTGCCCGGGCGCGGCCAGCCGGGCCGTTCGAGCGCGTCGACCGCCTTCAGGTGGAGGTCGGCTACATCAACGGGGAGGAGCTTTACAGCAAGCCGGGTGGCAAGTCTCTCTCCGAAAGCGAACTGAACCGGTTGGTCTCGGGCACGGTCTCCACGGGCGATTTCGTGATCATGGCGAGCAACCTCTTCGAGTCGCCGAGCGCGGAATTCGTCGCGGCAGGAGCGGAGGTCCACGGCGGCCGCCTGGCGCTGCGATACGATTTCCGGGTGCCCGCGAAGGGGAGCTACTGGATTGTGAGCGTGGAAGCCGTGGAGGCCGAGGTCGGCTATCACGGCTCCTTCTGGGTGGCCCAGGACTCGCTCGATCTGATCGAGGTGACGTTCTCGGCGGACAACATTCCACAACCGCTCGGATTCGCCAGCCTGGACCGGACCATGACATACCAGCGCGTTCCCGTGGGCCAATCCAGCCTCCTCATCCCATCAAGCGTCGTCATGCTGGCTGTTGACGTGGTGGGCGGCGATGAGAAAGTCGAGGTCCAGTTCCACAATTGCCGGGAATATGCCGTGGAGTCGGTCCTCCACTTTGGCGAGGATGTGCCGCCCGAGAGCACCGCCAGGGCGTTCGCACCACCACCGCCGGCGTTACCGCCCGAAATCGTCCCCGAGCCTCAGCTCGAGATGCCGAAGGATGCGGCGGCCGAGGAGCCGGTCGCGCGGCAGGCCCTGAATCAGGCGGCGAAGCGCGCGGCCAGCTACATCAAGCAGCTACCTGACTTCCTGTGCGTGCAGACCACTCACACCTACCTCGACGCCTCGGGCAATCAAGTGTGGAAGCCGGGGCGCACGGCGATCCACCATTTGCGGTATGTGGCTGGCCAGGAGCAGTCCTCGGAGGTGGCCGACGGACCGCAAGGGGTCCAGCCGCAAAAAACCGTGCTGTCCTCGACCGGTGAATTTGCCAGCCTGCTGAAGACGGTCTTCGCTCCGCAGGCGAGGGCCAGCTTCCAATGGAAGGGTTTTGAGGTGGTGGATGGCGAGCCACTGTTCGTGTACAGCTTTCGCGCCGATCGCAGCCGCGCCCGGTACTGGCTATCCTGGGGCTCCTATCCGAAGCAGGTCGCCGCGGTCGGTTTCGAGGGAGTGATCTACATCGACCAGAAGTCGTCGAATCCCCGCCGCCTCGACATTCGCGCGACGGAATTGCCGGAAGGCTTTCCCATGCACGACGCCTCGCTGTCGGTTCGATACGGGATCGTCACCCTGGGTGGCCATCCGTACCTGCTGCCGGTCCGAGCCGTGACCACCTGCAGCTATGGAAAACACCCTTCCCGGTTGAAGAACGAAATCGAATTCTCGGAGTACCGCAAGTACAGCGTCGAGTCGAAAATCGGCTTCGAGTAGGGTCCCAGCCCGTCCGCTTTTCGGGGCCCGGCACCGAACCGCGCGTAAGCAAGCGGACGAAACGGATAGTGCTCTGCCCGCCATCCGCTCCCTCACGGTCGCTGTTCGGCGTTGTTGAAGTACACTGAAGGTCAGATGAGCAAGGGGCCTACCACCGGCGGCAAGCCGGTCACCACCCTCAGCGGGTTGCCCGTCCAACCCGTTTATGGGCCCGAGGATGTTGCCGGTTTGAACCTAGCGGAAGCGCCCGGCGAGTTTCCATACACGCGCGGCATACACCCCGACATGTATCGGGGCCGCCTCTGGACCATGCGGCAGTTCTCCGGCTTCGCCACGCCCGAGCAGACCAACCGCCGCTATCAGTATCTTCTCGAACAGGGGCAGACCGGCCTCTCGGTGGCCTTCGACCTGCCCACCCTGATGGGATTCGACGCGGATCAGCCCGAGTCGCTCGGCGAGGTCGGCAAGTGCGGCGTCTCCATCTGCTCGCTCGAAGATATGGAGACGCTGTTCCGCGGCATTCCGCTCGAACGCGTCACCGTTTCGATGACCATCAACTCGCCCGCCGCGATCATCTGGGCCATGTACCTGGCGGTGGCCGAGCAGCAGGGCGCGGACTGGGGCCGCATTTCCGGCACTCTCCAAAACGACATTCTGAAGGAATACATCGCGCAGAAGGAGTACATTTACCCGCCCCATCCTTCCATGCGCCTGGTCACCGACACCATCGAGTTCGCAACGCGCCAGGTTCCGCGCTTCAACCCGATCTCGATCAGCGGCTATCACATCCGCGAGGCCGGATCCACGGCCGTTCAGGAGCTGGCATTCACCCTGCGCGACGGGATCGAGTACGCGGAATGGGCCGTCGAGCGGGGCCTGCCGGTTGACGCCTTCGCCCCCCGCCTCAGCTTCTTCTTCAACGCGCACAACGATTTCTTCGAGGAGATCGCCAAGTACCGCGCCGCACGCCGCATGTGGGCCCGGATCATGCGGGACCGCTTCGGCGCGCGCGACGAACGCAGTTGGAAGCTGCGGTTCCACTCGCAGACGGCCGGCTGCTCGCTGACCTGGCAGCAGCCATACAACAACGTGGTCCGGACGGCGATTCAGGCCCTGGCCGCGGTGCTGGGCGGGACGCAATCGCTGCACACCAACTCGCTCGACGAGGCGTATGCGCTTCCCTCGGAGCACGCGGTCACGCTGGCGCTGCGGACGCAGCAGGTCATCGCCCACGAAAGCGGCGTGACGGCCGCGCCCGATCCACTGGGCGGCAGTTTCTTCCTGGAGCGTCTCACCGCCGAAGTGGAAGAGGCGGCCAACGAATACATCAGGCGCATCGACGGGATGGGCGGCATGATCCCGGCCATCGAGGAAGGCTCCCCGCAGCGCGAAATCGCGCAGGCCAGCTTCGAATACCAGCAGTCCATCGAATCCGGCGAACGCAAGATCGCCGGCGTGAACGCCTTCACGGTCGAGAACGAACAGCCCATCGAGCTGCTCGAGATCGACGAAAGCGCCGCCGGGCTCCAGGTGGAGAAGCTGGCGGCCCTGCGCCGGCGCCGTGACGGGACGCGGGTAACGGCTGCGCTCGACGCTTTGCGCCGCGCAGCCGGAGGCTCCGAAAACACGATGCCTTTCCTCCTGGAGGCTGTCCGGGCGTATGCCACCGTGGGCGAAATGACGGCCGCCTTGCGGGACGTCTTCGGAACGTACCAGGAAAAGAGTATCCTGTAGAGGAAGCTATCAGCCGTCAGCTTTCGGCCATCAGCTCTGGGCGTCTCTCGCCGGGTGCCGATTGCCGGCAGTGGGCTGCGATGGCTGAGGACCGATGAATGCCCGAAGCTGAGGCCGACGGCTTGGAGCGGATCGCTCACAGCCGGAAGCCGATGGCCGACGGTCAAGAGCGAAACGCCGACGGCCGGCCGCTGAAAGCTGATGGCTGAAGGCTGATGGCTCACTCTTCTATGGACCAGATCCGAGTGTTGGTGGCCAAGCCCGGCCTGGATGGACACGATCGCGGCGCGAAAGTGATCGCCCGTGCGCTCCGGGACGCTGGGATGGAGGTCATCTACACCGGTTTGCGTCAGACTCCGGAGATGATAGTCAACGCGGCGCTGCAGGAGGACGTCCAGGTGATCGGACTTTCGATCCTCTCGGGTGCCCACAATGCAATCGTGCCGCGAGTGATGGATCTGCTCCGGGAACAGCGGATGACGGACGTTGCCGTCATCGTGGGTGGCATCATTCCCGACGAAGATGCCAGTGAACTGAAGAAGCAAGGCGTAGCGGCGGTGTTTCAGCCGGGCGCGTCGCTCGAGGAGATCGTACGGGTTGTGCGCTCCTCGGTGAAGCAGCCTGCCTGAATGCGTCCGCCCTCCGACCGCTTCGTAAAACAAAAGACGGAAAGTATGAATGACAAACTGAAAATCGCCGTGTTCGTCGATTATGACAACATCGAGATCGGCGTGAAGTCCACGCTCCAGCGAGATCTGGACATCGCGGTGCTTCTCGACGCGCTCAAGGAACGCGGTGAAATCGTGGCCAAGTTCGCGTATGCGGACTGGGGCCGGCAAGAAGGCGCGAAGCGCCAGATGGCGGAGAACGCGGTGCAGATGGTGCAGCGCATCCCCTCCCCCAGAGGCGACAAGAACGGCGCCGATATCAACCTCGCGTTGGATGCCCTGGAAATGGCGTTCACGCACGACCACATCAACGCTTTCGCCATCGTCAGTGGCGACAGCGACTTCATCCCCCTGGTGAACAAGCTGAAAGAGTACGGCAAGATTATCTTCGTGGTGGGCGGGCGTGCCTTCACCAGCACGATCCTGCAGAAAAACTGCCACGAGTTCATCAGCTTCGAGTCCATGTTGGACGAGTTGAAGCCGCACACGCGGTCGCAGCCGCACGCGCAGCCCCAGCCGCAGGTGCACGCGCCGCAGCCGGAGCAGTTGCCGTTGCCGCGCACGGAGCAGTTGCCTGGAGAAGTGCTTCAACTCCGCCTGCAACCGCAACCGCAGGCGACGGAGCCGCAGCAGCCGGCGCCGCAATCGCAGCCGCCGCGCGAGCGGGACCGCGATCGGGATCGGGATCGCGATCGGGAAGGCGGGCAACGCGGGCAGCACGGGCGGAGGCGCGAACGGCGTCGTCCCGACCCGCTGGACCTGGCGCAGGCCATGCCG
The DNA here is from genome assembly GCA_963841635.1 of Bryobacterales bacterium. Lineage (GTDB taxonomy): Bacteria > Acidobacteriota > Terriglobia > Bryobacterales > Bryobacteraceae > DASWZN01. Next base: position 1,108,758 of record CAWJDO010000002.1, on the reverse strand, counting down.
CTGGTCGAGCGCGCGTTGCAGGTTCTCGAGCGGCGCGAAGTCACTCCGCAACTCGGCCTGCTGAAATCGACCATGCTCCAGCTCGATGCCACCTTCAGCGAGAAGGCCTTTGGAGCGGGCACCTTCACGGACTTCATCGAGAAGCTGAAGGATGCCGGCTACGTCGACGTGAGCGGCGCCGAAGGGCGCTACGTGATCGAGCGCAAAGGCGCGCCGGCCCAGCCGGAAGAGCCGGCCCACAAGGCCGAGGAGTTCCTGCCCATCCTGCGCGATGTGCTGGAGACTCACCGCATCGAGATGGATGGCGGCGCCATGGCCGAGGACCTGGAGGGATGGGTCCGTGGCGACCACGCCGACTTCGAGCCCAAGAAGTTCGGCTTCCAGGAGTTCGCGGAGATGCTGAACTTCGCCCAGGACAAGCTGCTGGTCCGCGTCGAACCCGACGAGGAGCGCGGCCTGATGGCCTACCTGGGCGCCGAGTTCTATCCGCCGGCGCCGCCCGAAGCGCCGCCTGAGCCGGAGAACCTGGAACTCGACGAGAAGCAGCCCGAATCGAATCAGACCCCCGCGCTCATGGAGCCGCCCAAGCGGAAGCGCGCGCCGCGCCGCGCCGCCGGCACCGCTCCCAAGCGCACCAAGAAGGCCGCCGGCCAGTCCACTACGACACGTCGCCCGCGCAAGAGGACGCCGCCGTCGGAGGGGATGTAGCCGTGGCGATCGAGCGCATACGGCCCGCGGGTGTCCCATCGCCCCGCGGGCCGTATTCGCCCGCCGTGCGCGCCGGAGATTTCATCTACGTCTCGGGCCAGGGGCCGGTGGATCCCGCGACGGACCAGTTATCGTTCGGGGATATCGCTCACGAAACGCGCCTGGTGCTGGGCAACATCCAGCGTATTCTCGAAGGCTGCGGGGCCTCGCTGGCCGACGTGGTGAAGTGCACCGTGTACCTGGCCGACGGCCGCGAGTTCGCCGGCATGAACGCGGTCTACGCGGAGTTCTTCGGCGACGCGAAGCCGGCGCGGACAACGGTGGAAGCGCAGATGGTGATGCCCCCGATGCGCGTCGAGATCGACTGCATCGCTTACAAGGAGCGGTAGGGCCGAGCGAGGCGGCTCTCCAGAGCTGCGCCACCGGACCGCGCTTCAGCGTGAAGCGGCGACATTCAGTTCGCCGGTCCGCCTCGCGGGCTGAAGCCCACGGCGGCACGCTGAAGCGTGCGCTACGGAGTCTCAGACGCCGAATAGCGAGATGAAGCGGCGCTTGGGCTTTGGCGCCACCGGCTCGATGCCCGTTATCTTCGCCGCCAGCCGGGCGTAGTGCATGCCCAGGATGCCGCCCTCTTCCGCCAGGGTGCCCTCGGTGTAGGCTTCGTGAAGGGCCGGGTAGTCGTTCGCGATGACGCCATACGCATTGACGCCCAGCATTCGCTCTATGTCCGCCAGCGTCATCTCCGCGTTCTTCTCCGCCCGGTTGACGAGCACGCGCAGGTGGTCGCGCCGGTAGCCGCCTTCGACCAGGGTCTGCATCAGGTGCTTGGCCTTGTAGAGCGCCGGGACGTCGGGCGTGGTGACCAGGAAGCACTCGTCGATCTCCCCCAGCAGGCTCAGCGACACCGGGTTGAGGCCGCGGCCGAGGTCGGCCAGAATCCAATCGTACTGGCTGCGCGTGAACCGCAGGACGTGGCGGAAGGGGATCTCTTCGACGGGACCCGCCGCGCCGCGCGAGGGAGCGCTGATCACCTCGAGACGGGGCGTGCCGTTCGACACCAGCGCCTTCCAGAAGCACGCGTCCAGGCGATGAACGTTGGTGACCGCATCGAGCACCGAGTAGGGCGAATCGGTCTTCATGAGGAAGTGGATCATGCCCGCTTCGAGGTCGAGGTCGGCCAGGAGGATACGCCGCTCGGTCTGGCGTTGGAATTCACGCGCCAGGTGGCAGGCGATGGTTGTGGCGCCACATCCACCCTTGACGGACAGGAAACCCAGGGTCTTGCCCGCGTGCTGCGCGGGGTTCTGGATACCCCGGTTCACCCAGACGCGCTGGAGCGCTGTTCGCAGCCGGGTGTCGAAGGGCGGATACAGGTACTCCATCGCGCCCCCGCGCATGGCGGCGATGATGAGCATCGGCTGCGCCACCGAATCCACGACGATGATGTCCGGATTCGAGGCGCTCGACTTCAGTGTCCGCAGCGTTTCCTCCGTCCGCTCTCCCAGGCTGCCGATCTCGACGACGAGCACGTCCGGCCGCACCAGATTGAGCCGCTCCATCAACGTGTTCAGTTCGCCAAACTGCGTCTCGTCGATCGGCACGCGAACCAACAGCTCGCGCAGGCAGCCGATCACCTCCTGCCGGACATCGGGATTCGAGATTACGACTCCTGCGACCAGTCCGTTCATAGCCGCGCCTCCTCAGCGTCGTTACCCCCCTCGGGTTACCCCATACGGGGGTATCGGGTGCGCCTGAATGAAGCCTAAGGTCAAGGCGGGGTATACGCAAGACAGGTAAAGGTCCCGCCCGGGATATATACCGAAGTCGGTATTCGCTCTACCCCGGAACCGTCTGGCTGGCATTCCGGGGACCGACCAGGAGCCTCAAAACAGCGGTTTAGCCGGACTGCGCGGCCTGGATGCTTCTTAATCCAAATGTTAAGAAGGTACCACTACCGAAGGCGCAGAGTAGAGCGTACGCATAGTACTAACAATACCCATTCTGATACCCACAAAAACGGTATTAATAGTTCTTGATGCCCACCACGGTGTGGGGTATACTGCCTGCATACGGGGGCATGGCCCGTTGTGACACGCATTCTGCTCTATTCAACGGTTCCGGTGGTTTCGAAGGGCTTCGCGGTCCTGCTGTCGGCAGTCCCGGAATTCGACCTGGTGTCGGTCTGCTCGGATGAGCGGCAACTCTGCCAGGGGATCGCAGCAGCCTGTCCGGACCTGGCGATCATCGATCTCGACGACGAAACGCCCCTCGACCGCCTCTTCGAGCTACAGCGTGAGATCTCGGCGCCTGCCAGGATCGTTCTCTGGGTCCAGTCGATTTCCCCGGAGTTGGCTTATCAAGCCATGCGGCAAGGCGTACGGGGGATCCTGCGCAAGTCGCTGGGTGGCGATGTGATCGTCCGCTGCCTTCAAAAAGTCGCCGCTGGCGAGTCCTGGTTCGAGGAAGAGTTGACCGCCAGCTTCGCGAGCATCCGGATGGTCAAGCTCACCCAGCGCGAGAGCGAGCTCCTGACGCTGGTGTCCCGGGGATTCAAGAACAAAGAAATCGCCAGCGAGCTGATGATCGCCGAGCCGACGGTGAAGGTCTATCTCTCGCACCTGTTCCGCAAAGTGGGGGCCAAAGACCGGCTGGAACTCGCCCTGTACGGACTGCGGAATATGATTACGGGGCAGGTCAGGTTGGTGGGAACGGGCCGCACGGCGGCGTCCGATGCGGCCGGCGGGCGGCCGCCGGCGGTAGTGTACCAGGACTCGCGACGTCGCCCCCGCGCAAACCCGCAGCCAGTCGCCCTGCGCTCGATCGCCTGAGGCTCCCCTACGGACGGCGCGCCTTCTGGCACCATGGAAGGCATGCGCTATCGCAAGCTCGGAAAGACGGGTTTCGACGTCAGTGAAATCGGATACGGGGCCTGGGGCATCGGAGGCGTCCAATGGCTGGGCGGGAGCGATTCCGAATCCTTGCGCGCGTTGCGCACGGCCATCGATTCCGGTCTCAACTTCATCGACACCGCGCTGGCATACGGCGATGGCCATAGCGAGCAACTCGTAGGCAGCGTCGTTCGCGAGGCTGGCCGCAGAATCTACGTGGCCACCAAGGTACCGCCGAGGAACCAGTGCTGGCCGGCGCGGCGCGGCGTCGATATCGACCAGGTATTCCCCTACCAGTACGTGATGGACTCGGCTGAGCGCAGCCTCCAAAACCTGAGCCTCCAGACGGTCGATCTCCTGCAGCTTCACGTCTGGAATCCAGAGTGGTTAGGCCGCGACGACTGGCGGCGTGCTTGCCAGGATCTGAAGCGCGCGGGCAAGATACGCTTCTTCGGTCTCTCGATCAACGATCACGATCCGGATTCGGCATTGGAGGCGATCGAAACCGGGCTGGTGGATACGGTGCAGGTGATTTACAACATTTTCGACCAGAGTCCGGAAGGGCACCTGTTTCCGCTGTGTCTGGAACGCGGGGTCGGCGTGATTGCGCGAGTCCCGCTGGATGAAGGTTCGCTGACTGGCGCTATCGACGAGCGCACCACGTTCGAGCCGGGCGACTTCAGGGGCTTCTACTTCCGCGGCGACCGCAAGAAGCAAGTGGCCGGGCACGTCGCGGCTCTCACGCGGGACCTGGCGGGAGTGGACGGCTCGCTGCCGGAGATCGCCCTGCGCTTCATCCTCTCGCACCCGGCCGTTTCCACGGTGATCCCCGGCATGCGCCGCGTAAAGAATGCCGAGGCCAACTGTGCTGCTTCGGACAAGGGGCCGCTGGACGCCGCTACGCTGAGCATTCTGCGCCGGCACGCCTGGAAGCGGAACTTCTACGAGTAGAGTCCGCGACCGTCAGGGAGCCGGCTCCGTGTCCAGCGGCACCTCGAAGTAGAAAAGGTCCCTGCCGCTGCCCGCCTCGCGGAGGCCGGTAAGGTAGAGAGTGGAGCCGCCCTGCCAGGTGGCGCGAAAGTAGAAGAATCCGCTCGCGGAATCTTTGGGCGCCAGCATGCGGGCGGCGAACGCGCGGCCCTCGATCTGCCACTCGCCCAGCGGGCTCTTGTGTCTTGAGACGTGTACGGGCGCTTGTGGGACAGGGATCGTGTGAACCGTCGGCGCGCTGGGCCCGGAGATGTACTTCAAGTCGGCGGCAGGCGTGGCTTCCACGCGGTCGTGATCGGGTAGCACGAACGAAACCTTGATGCTGTCGAGCGCAATGCTCTGCTTCGAGTCGTTCTGGATCACCACAAGGACCGGCAGGACGCCGTACTTGTAGGGGTTCACCTTCCCGAAGGCGGGCTCGGTCTCCGCATCGGACCGGAGCGCCACGGCTGCGATGGTCACGCCGGAGATGGTCTGGCGGGTCGGGTAACTGGAGGCCGCGGCGGCCTTGAAAGCGGGCTTCTCCTTTTCACCCGCAAACGCTGCGGCTATACTCAGGAGTACAATCAACAGCTTGCCTGTGAGCGTCCTCTTCATCTACCGCCTCCTCGAGACTCTGGCGTCACCCCTCATCGTAGTGTATCTGCTGCTGCGCGGCGTCAAAGACCGGCGCTATCTGAAGAGCCTGGGCGAGCGCTTGGGATTTCTTCCGCGTTCGTACCGGCAGACGAGCCATGGGGCCATCTGGTTGCATGCGGTTTCGGTGGGAGAGGTGCTGGCATCCGCGGCGCTGGTGCGGGAGTTGCGGGCGCGGCTGGCCGGGGCGCCGCTCTTCATCTCCGCTTCGACGGTGGCCGGCAAGGCGGCGGCCGAAGACAAACTGGGCCCGCTGTGCGACGGAGTCTTCTATGCGCCCATCGATTACTGCTTTGCAGTGCGCAGGGTCCTGAGGACCATACGGCCTCGCGTGGTGGTGGTGCTCGAAACCGAGATCTGGCCGAACCTGTATCGCGAGACAAAGCGCGCGGGGTGTGGGCTGATCGTCGTGAACGGGCGCATCTCGGACCGCGCCATGCCACGCTACGGGAGGCTGCGCTGGTTCTTCGGACCGGTGCTGGGCCTGGCGGACGCGATCCTGGTCCAGAGCGGCTTGAACCGGCGTCGCTATCTCGAACTGGGCGCGCCGGGGAAGAAAGTGCAGCTCGCCGGCAACCTGAAGTACGACTTCGATCCGCGCGGCCAGCGGCCGCCCGCGGCGATCCTCGAGTTCTTCGAGCGCGTCAAGCCCGCCGAGGTGTGGATCGCGGCCAGCACCATGCCGCCCGCCGCGACCGGCGATCCCGACGAGGATGACGCCGTAATTGCCGCCTTCCGCATGCTGGTGAAATCGCACCCGGGCCTGTTGCTGGTGCTGGCGCCGCGCAGACCGAAGCGATTCGACCGCGCGGCCGAAGCGCTGGCGCGGGCTGGCATCGCCTTCACCAGAAGGTCGGAAATGACGGGTGGAGGCGCGGCGCTGCTTCTGGATTCCATCGGGGAGCTGGGATCGCTGTTCGGACTCGCCGACGTCGTCTTCATGGGCGGAACGCTGGCGCGGCGCGGCGGGCACAACGTGCTCGAGGCGGCCTTCTTCGGGAGGCCGGTGATCGTGGGCCCGCACATGGAGAACTTCGCGGAGATCGGGGCGAAGTTCGAGCAGGCTGGCGCGCTGGTTTCGATTGGCGGCGCGGCGGAATTGGCGGGCGCGGTGCGCGGTCTGCTCGAGGACGCTCCCCGGCGGGAACGGATCGGCGCGGCCGCACGAACGGCGGCTGAGAGCGAGCGCGGCGCGACGGCTCGGGCCGTGGATGCAATCGCGCGCCTCTACGCGGCCAGCCTTCCGCTGTACCGCCCGGCGGTGCCGGCCCTGATCGCGCTGTGGCCGCTGTCACGGCTGTGGCTGGCCGGAGGCGCGGTCAAGCGTTGGATCGACACGATGCGGCAGAGCCACCTAGAGACGCCCGTCATCAGCGTCGGCGGGTTGGCGGTGGGCGGCACCGGCAAGACGCCGCTGGTGCTGTGGCTGGCCGAGCGGTTGAAGGAGCGTGGGCACGAGGTCTCCATTCTGACGCGGGGCTACCGGCGGCGCGCCGCCGAGCCGCGCACCGTTCTCGCGCCCGGCGAGCGCGCGCCGGCGGAGCTTACGGGCGATGAGGCTCAGATGTATGTGCGGGCGGGGATTGGGCCGCTGGGGATCGGTGCGGATCGGGCGGGAGCGGGCCGGCTCATCGAAAAGCGCTTCGCGCCTGAAGTGTTCCTGCTCGACGACGGATTCCAGCATTGGCGCCTGGCGCGGTCGCTCGATATCGTGGTGCTGGATGGGCTCGATCCGTCGGGCGGCGGCGCTCCCATTCCGCTGGGCAGGCTCCGCGAATCGCTGACGGCGCTTAGCCGCGCGGACGCCATCGTCGTGACGCGAACGGCTCCGGGAGACACCCTCGCCGCAATCGAGGCGTGGGTGCGGAAGTACAACGCAAAGGCGCCGGTGTTTGCGTCGCGCGTGTCGGCGCGCGGGTGGCGCGATGCCGCGGGCGAGGCGTCTTTGCCAGCACGAGTGGCGGCCTTCTGCGGACTCGGCAACCCGGATTCCTTCTGGCGCACGCTGCGCGAACTGGGCGTCGCTCCGGTGTGGCGGCGCGCGTTTGGAGATCATCATCGCTACGGGCGCCAGGAGCTTGTGGGGATGGCGGCGGAGGCGCGGGCGGCGGGCGCCCAGGCTCTGCTGACCACGGAGAAGGACGCCGCCAACCTGGGCGCGGGATGGCAGGAGGCGGTTGACGGACTGGCGGTGCTGTGGCTCGAGATCGGAATCGAGATCGATCAGGCCGAGGAGCTGATCAAGCTGGCGGAGGCGCCGCTTTCGAGATCGAGCAGAAACCGCTTGCGAGGGAGCCCCCCGCCGTAGCCGCCCAGGCCCCCGCCGGCCGCGATGACGCGATGGCAGGGCACGATGATGGACACGGGGTTCGATCCGTTGGCCGTGCCCACCGCGCGCGCCGCTCCCGCATGGCCCAGTTCGACCGCAAGCCGGCCGTAGCTGCGCGTTTCGCCGTAAGGGATGCGGAGCAGGGCGTTCCAGACCGCAAGCTGAAACGGCGTGCCGCGCAGATCGAGTGGCAGCTGGAACGCGCGGCGGGTGCCCGCGAAGTACTCAGCGAGCTGGCGGGTCGCCTCGCGGATCGCCGGGTGGGAGGCCTCGGCCTCGCCATCCACATCGGCGGGCTTGTCGAACAGCAGGCGCGCGATCCCGGCCTCGGTAGCCTCGACAAAGAGAGAGAATCCAGGCGCGGCGTCAATCGTGGCCCACGGCATCCTAAGACTAGCTTAGGACAGAACGTCAAGAACATTGATGGCCGCTGATGAAGGCCGATAAACGCCGATCGGAAACCGAATGAGTTATCGGCGTTTATCGGCGTTCATCGGCGGCTCAATTGCGTGCTTGGACTTTTTCGGCAGCCTCTGATGCCTCTCCACAGTGCTAGCATGTGAGCAGTTCCGTGGAGGGGCCGCTTGGCATTCAAAAGAGACGTTTCGGGCGCGCCGGGCGCGACCATCCTGGTGCGCATACTCGTCGGCGCGGTATTCCTTTCGGAGGGCATTCAGAAGTTCCTGTTTCCGGCGGCCCTCGGGGTAGGGCGGTTCGTCAAGATCGGGATCCCCGCGCCGAGCTTCACTGCGCCATTCGTCGGTGGGGTCGAAATCGTCTGCGGGACGTTGCTGATCCTGGGCATTCTGACGCGCCTCGCCACAGTTCCCCTGCTGATCGACATCTCCGTCGCAATCGCGACGACCAAGTTTCCGATGTTGCGGCACCAGGGTTTCTGGCCGACCGCGCACGAAGTGCGAACCGATTTCTGCATGTTCCTGGGCCTGTTGTTCCTGCTGATCGTGGGAGCCGGACCCTGGTCGCTCGAGCGGATGTTCTCGCGCCGCTGACCGGTCAGTCGTGATGGGCGAAATGCAGGATCGCTCCGACCGCTATGCCAACCGGCAGGCTCACAGCCAGGCACCAACGGACCTCAGGCAAGGCCACGAAGAAGATTGCCATCGAGCCGAGCGTGAAGAGGAGCCCGGCGCCGCCCGAGAAGGCAATCTTGCTCATGTTTGGGCCCCAAGTCGGCCCAGGAGAATCCTCCCGGGGCGGCATTGCATCCGGGTTGATGAGATGAAGAACGCGAGTAACCCGTGCGAGGCCGCTCGCCGCAGGTCCAGGGGGCCGTTTCATCACAGCACAAGTCTACCCCCAAGTTCCTCGGGATGCTAGCCTCACCTGCTATAATTGAGGTTTCTTTAGGACGGTGTTTATGGCTTCTGGGACAGCCGGAGAGAAGAAGGTTATCCTACTGAAACCGCGAGGTTTCTGCGCGGGGGTGGTCAGGGCGATCGACGTGGTCAAGATCGCCCTGGACCTGTATGGGTCGCCGATCTATGTGCGCAAGGAAATTGTACACAACCGGCACGTCGTCGACCAGTTGCGGGAGGCGGGCGCGGTGTTCGTAGAAGAGCTCGAAGAGGTCCCTTCCGGAGCGCGGGTGATCTTCAGCGCCCACGGGGTTTCGCCGGCGGTTCGCCAGCAGGCCCGCGAACGGCATCTGAGGGTGATCGACGCCACTTGCCCGTTGGTGACGAAGGTTCATCTGGAGGCGGTGCGATTCGCCCGCGAAGGATACACCATCGTGCTGATCGGCCATCGCGACCATGACGAGGTAATCGGAACGCTGGGCGAGGCACCCGCGAACACGGTACTGGTGTCGAACACGGGCGACGTGGACCGGCTCAAGCCTCGGGATCCGGAGAAGATGGCGTATCTTACGCAGACCACGCTGAGCCTGGATGAAACGCAGGATATCGTGGCGCGTCTTAGAGACAGGTTCCCGGCGATCGTGGGGCCGCCGGCCCAGGACATTTGTTACGCCACGGAGAATCGCCAATTGGCTGTGAAGGCCACCGCTCCATTGTGCGACGTGCTGCTGGTGGTGGGCTCTCAGAACAGCTCGAACTCGAAGCGGCTGGTCGAGGTGGCCAAGAACTCGGGCGTTCCCGCGTACCTGGTAGACGATTCCTCGCAGGTGGACGCGGCATGGATCGCGGATGCCCGAACGGTGGCCCTGACTGCGGGCGCCTCGGCTCCGGAGAATCTGGTCGAGGACCTGATCGCGTATTTGAGCTCGCGCGGATTCGACCGGTTGGAGGAACTGGACATCAAGGACGAGGACGTAAGGTTCACCTTGCCGCCGCAACTGGCGCGCGTCAACCCGGCGCCGGCGCCCATTACCACGCAATGACTCCTGGCGTACGCATTGCCGAAACTCTAGCGGCCCAGGCGGCCGATGCCGGCCGCCGCGCTGCCGCCTACTTGCGCGGGCTCCAGGACCCGCGCGGCTATTGGCGCGCCGAGCTGACGGCGGATACGACGCTCGAAGCCGACTACATCCTCCTGCAGTTGTGGCTGCACCCGCCGGAGAATGGCGCCTGGAACCCGCCGACTCGGGACAAAATCGACCGCGCGGTGGAGTCCATTTTGGGCCGGCAACTCTCCGACGGGGGATTCAACATCTATCCGGGCGGGCCCGCCGACATCAGCGCCACCGTGAAGGCGTACTTCGCGTTGAAGCTGGCCGGCGTGCCGGCGGACGATGCGCGAATGACCGCGGCCAGGGACCGTGTGCTCGCTCTGGGCGGCATACAGCGGGCCAACAGCTACGTCAAGATCAACCTCAGTTTGTTCGGGCTGTATCCGCGCGATGAGTGCCCGTCGGTGCCCCCGGAGATGATCCTGCTCCCGGGGAAGTTTCTGTACCGCATGTCTTCCTGGACCCGCGCCATCGTGGTGCCCCTGGCGATCGTTCATTCGCATGCTCCGGACCGGCCCGCCCCGGCCGGCTTCACGCTCGCAGAGTTGTGGCTGCCGGGGGCGAAGTTCTCCTACCGGCATCACGAGAAGCTGTTCAGCTGGCGGAATCTCTTCTTCGTCGGCGACCAGCTGGTCAAATTTTGGGAGCGGCACGGCCTGGCGGGCATCCGCAGAAAGGCGATCAGGGAATGCGAGCGCTGGATGATCGAGCGCACGCGCTATACCGACGGTCTCGGCGCCATCTACCCGCCCATGATGTACGTCATCATGGCGCTCGATCTGCTCGGCTACCCACCGGATCATCCGGACCGCGTGGAGGCCGAGAGCCAGTTCGAGCGGCTGATGGTGGACGACGGCGAGCGCTTCTTCTTCCAGCCGTGCTTCTCGGTGGTGTGGGATACGGCAATCGCTGCCTTCGCGCTCGGCGAATCGGGCAGCGCGCAGGCCGGCCACATGGAGCGCACGGCGGAGTGGCTGCTCTCGAAAGAGGTGCGGCGCAAGGGCGACTGGTCCGTGATGCGGCCCCATCTTGCACCCTCGGGCTGGTACTTCGAATACGCCAACGAGTTCTACCCCGATATCGACGACACGGCCATGGTGCTGCTAGCGTTGCGCCACGGCAAGGCCAGGAACCACGGCGCGCAACGGGCGGCGGAGAAGCGCGCGCTCGACTGGCTGCTGGGTATGCAATCGAAGGACGGTGGATGGGCCGCCTTCGACGTGGACAATACCTGGACCGTGCTGGCCGACGTGCCGTTCGCCGATCACAACGCCATGCTCGACCCGACTTGTCCGGACATCACGGGCCGAGTGCTCGAAGCCATCTGCACCTCGGGCGGCTTGCAGGCTGATCATCCGGCGGTGCGGCGGGGCGTGGCCTACCTGAACAAAGCGCAGGAGGCCGACGGAAGCTGGTACGGGCGCTGGGGCGTCGATTACATCTACGGCACCTTCCTCGCCCTGCGCGGGCTCAGGGCGGCCGGAGTGGACGACCGCGAGGCGCCGGTCCTGCGGGCCGGAGAATGGCTGCGCTCGGTTCAGAACGCCGACGGCGGGTGGGGTGAGAGCTGCGAGAGCTACAGGCAGAACGCCTTGGTGCCCGCGCCGAGCACCGCATCGCAGACGGCCTGGGCTTTGTTGGGCCTGGCGGCGGGCGGCGATAACGCGAGCCTGAGCGTCCGGAAAGGGATCGAGTACCTGGCGCGGACCCAGCGGGCCGACGGCGGCTGGGACGAACCGCTGGCCACCGGTACGGGATTCCCGGGAGTGTTCTACTTGACCTATCACATTTATCGGGACGCCTTCCCGCTGCTGGCGCTGACGGAGTTCTTAAAGGCGCAAGAGAGTTCGGAGACGCAAGGAATGGGAGGGATCCAATGAGGTTTCCGCTGTCGATGACGGCTGGAATGGCGGGCTACATCTTCAAGAACAAGATGCGGCCGCCCCGGCAATGGCAGAGGGACCTGGCGCCCGTCAACGGAGGCGCCAACCCGTTCCAGATCCTGCACCAGCACCACAACGGCAAGGCCGCCGCGCATCCCATGATCAAGAAGCGGTTCCCGCTGGTGCTGATGCTAGAGCCGCTGCACGCCTGCAACCTGACGTGCACGGGCTGCGGCAGGATTCGCGAATACGAGGATTCCATCACCAAGCGGCTGTCGCTCGCACAGTGCCTGAAGGCGATCGACGAGTGCGGCGCTCCGGTTGTGTCCATTTGCGGAGGCGAGCCGCTGCTCTATCCCGAAATCGGCGAGCTGGTACGGCAGACCATGGCGCGCGGAAAGACCATCTACCTGTGCACCAACGCCATGTTCCTGCCCAAGAAGCTGCACGAGTTCAAGCCCGACCCGCGCTTCTTCATCAACGTGCACCTGGACGGGCTGGAAGAAACGCACGACCTGTGCGTCGAGAAGAAGGGCGTATTTAAGCTCGCCATCGAGGCCATCAAGGCGGCCAAAGCGGCGGGCTTCAAGGTGTGCACGAACACCACGGTCTACAAAGAGACCGACATGGGCGAGCTCGAGCGGCTGTTCGAGTACCTCGAGCAGTTCGACATGGACGGACACATGCTGTCGCCGGGCTACGGCTACTCGGCGGTCAACGATCGCGAGATCTTCCTGACCCGGGACGACGTCCACGAGAAATTCCGTGAGATCGACCGGCTCGCGGACCGCTTCAAGCTGAACAGCACCCCGACGTACCTCGACTTCCTCAAGGGCGATCGCGACCTGCCGTGTACGGCCTGGGGCAATCCCACCTATAACATCATGGGCTGGAAAGGCCCGTGCTACCTGATTACCGACGCCCACTACGAGACCTTCGAGGAATTGATGACGGCGACGCCATGGGAGAACTACGGCCATGGCAACGACCCGCGCTGCGAGCACTGCATGGTGCACTGCGGGTACGAGCCCTCGGCGGCGCTCGGAATCAACGCCAAACCCGGCGACACGCTGAAGCTGCTGACGTGGGCGATGAAGTGAGAATCACGGCGCAAGACGCTCGTCGCTCGTCGCTCGTCGCTCGTCGCTCGTCGACGGAGCGAGGGCTGCGTGCGCTCCGACGGGCGACAGGCGACGAGCGACGAGCGGTGCAACTACCTATGACCCCCACTTTAGTCACCGGGGCGAGCGGGTTCGTGGGCTGGCATATCGCCCGCAGGCTGGTGGAGCGCGGCTGCCGCGTGCGCGTGCTGGTGCGCGCGACCAGCCGGCTGCGGGAGCTCGACAACGTCGAGGTGGTGACCGGCGATCTGCGCGACCAGGACTCGCTGCGCAAAGCGGTTGCGGGTTGCGAGCGGGTGTTCCACGCGGCCGCGGACTACCGGCTGTGGGCGCCCGATCCGCGCGAGATGTTCGCCTCGAACGTGGACGGCACCCGGAACCTGCTGGCGGCGGCGCGCGACGCCGGTGTCAAGCGAGTGGTCTACACCAGCACCGTGGGCTGCATCGGAATGCCCCATGACGGGGAAGGAAACGAGCAAACGCCGGTGGCGCTGGACGACATGACGGGCCCCTACAAGCGCTCGAAATTCCAGGCGGAGCAGGTGGCGCTCGAGTTCGCCGCGGGCGGATTGCCGGTAGTGATCGTGAATCCCACGGCGCCGGTCGGAGACCACGATTTCAAGCCCACCCCGACCGGCAAGATCATCCTGGATTTTCTGAAGGGCGACATGCCCGCATACATCGAGACCGGGCTCAACCTGGTGGATGTGCGCGACGTGGCGGACGGGCACCTGCTGGCCGCGGAGCGGGGCCGGCCGGGAGAGCGGTACATTTTGGGGAGTCAGAACCTGACGCTGGCCCAGATTTTCGAGAGGCTCGAGCACGCGAGCGGGGTGAAGGCGCCGGCCCATCGCATTCCCTATGCGCTGGCATATGCCGCCGGCGCGGCCTCGACGGGCTGGGCGGCGGTGACAGGGCAGGAACCCAGGGCGCCGCTCGATGCGGTACGGATGGCGCGCAAGAAGATGTGGGTTTCGCATGCCAAGGCAGCCGGCGAACTGGGTTTCTCGCCCGCGCTCCCCGATGAGGCGCTGGCGCGGGCCGTAGCGTGGTTTCGCGCGGGAGGATATTGCTGAGCGTGATTCGGTTCCGAACCGCGACCGTGAGCGAGCGGACTGCCCCACTGTCTGAGATAGGACACTAGTGGCGGAGCTGCTCGTGGTGGCGGCCGAGCCGCGGGAGTTGTATGGAATCCTCCGGCGCTGCCGGGGCGTACGGAAGCTAAGGTGGCCGGTTTGGTTCGCCCGGGTTGGCGACCTGAACGCCAACCGGCTGGTGATGGTGGCCAACGGTCCGGGGCCCAAGTTGGCGGCTCAGGCGGCCGCGGTGGCGCTGCGGAACGGGCGCCCCGGAGCCGTGATTTCGACCGGGTATTGCGGCGCGCTCGATCCCGGGCTGGCCGCCGGTGAGTTGTTCGTAGCGGTGAGAGTCGTGGCCGATGACGGCGCCTACGCGGCGGCCGTTCCAGCGGCCGGGCGCCGCGGTTGGAAGTCCGGCACGCTGGCGTCTTCGGACCAGGTGATCGGAATCGCCGAAAAGCGCCGGTTGCGCGAGACCGGGGCCTCGGCCGTGGATATGGAGGCGGGAGCGCTGGCGCTCGCGGCGAAGCGGGCCGGGCTGCCGTTCTATTGCATCCGCGCGGTCTTGGATCGGGCGGAGGAGGAATTTGACCTGGATTTCAGTACGCTCCGAGACCAGGACGGGCGGTTCAGCCGTCTACAGATATTGAAGGCGGCGCTGGCCAGGCCGCTGACGCGCTTTCCGGAGCTGTTTAGAATCGCGCGGCGCGGCCGAAAGGCCTCGCGCGCTTTGGGAGAGTTTTTTGCCGACAGCGTCTTTTGAGATTCCGGCAACCATGCGGGCCGCGGTCTACCGGGGCGAGAGCTCCGTCTGCGTGGAGCGTGTGCCGGTTCCCGAGATCGGGCCGGGCGAGCTGCTGGTGCGCGTGGAGGCCTGCGGTATCTGCCACACGGATTTGAAGAAGGTTGAGCACAACCTGCTCACGCCGCCCCGCATCTTCGGGCACGAGACCGCCGGCGTGGTGGTGCGGACCGGCGCCGGCGTCGAAGGATTCGTCCCGGGCGACAGCGTGATCGCCTTCCACCACATCCCCTGCGGCGAGTGTTTCTACTGCCGCAGGAACCTGTACGCGCAGTGCCCGGTCTACAAGAAGGTCGGCGTGACGGCCGGGTTCGAACCGGCCGGGGGCGGATTCGCGGAGTACGTGCGGGTGATGGACTGGATTGTCCGCCGCGGCGTCGAGAAGTTCGCGGACGATGTACCCTTTGAGAGGGCCTGCTTCGTCGAGCCTGTAAACACCTGCCTGAAGGCGGTGGTGCGCATGGAGACGCAACCGGACGAGACGGCGGTTATCCTGGGACAGGGGCCCATAGGGCTGGTTTTTACGGCCCTGGTGCGGCGGATCGGGGCGCGGGTCCTGGCCACCGATACGATCCCGCTGCGCATGGATCTGGCGGTGCGATTCGGTGCCGAAGAGGTTTGGAATCCTAAAGTTACGGATGTAGAGAGGGAGGTCAAGAGGCTCACGGAGGGGCGTGGCGCCGACCTGGTGATCGTGGCGGCGAGCGTCCCGGGGATTGTTGACCAGGCCATGAGGTGTTCACGGCCCGGGAGCCGAATTCTTTTGTTTGCCCAAACTTCGCATCAAGAACGTGTAGAATTGTCAGGAGCGGACATTTGTGTCGGCGAAAGGAGCCTCTTGGGCTGCTACAGCGCTTCTGTGGATTTGCAGAGCGAGTCGGCCCGGCTGGTCTTTAGCGGGGAGTTGCCCGTTCAGGACCTCATATCCCACCGGCTGCCGCTCGAGCGCATCCGCTCCGGAATCGAACTGGCACTACATCCAGATGAACAATCGTTGAAGATCATCGTAGAACCACACGAGGGCCGCTAGACGCGGCCGGCACGCCCCCCGGCGAGCCGGCGAAGTACGCGAGGCGGCAGTTCGGGTTCCTGAGGAGAATGGGGACTGTGAATACAGAAATGATGGCTGCCGTACTGTACGGTAAGGAGCACATACAGGTCGAGCCGGTGGCCGTTCCGAGAATTGGGGAAGGCGACGTACTGGTTCGCGTAAAGGCGGCCCTGACTTGCGGCACCGATGTGAAAGTGTTCCGGCGCGGGTACCATGCGCGCATGATCGTTCCTCCGGCGGTCTTCGGCCACGAACTGGCCGGCGACATCGTCGAAGTGGGAGCGAACGTCACGAAGTTCCGCGTGGGACAGCGCGTCATGGCGGCGAATTCGGCGCCGTGCATGGAGTGTTTCTATTGCCGCAAGGGGCTCCAGAACCTGTGTGAGGACCTGCTGTTCAACAACGGGGCGTACGCCGAGTTCATTCGCATTCCGGCGCGCATCGTCGAACGAAACATGTACGTGCTTCCCGCCGACATGAGTTACCAGGACGCCGCGCTGGCCGAACCGCTGGCCTGCGTTCTGAAGGGCGTGGAAGACAGCGGCCTCAAAGCCGGCGACTCCGTGGCGGTGATCGGCATGGGGCCGATCGGACTGATGTTCGTGAGGCTGGCGAAGGCGGCCGGCGCCCGCGTAATCGCCCTTGGCCGGCGGCAGACGCAGCTTCAGCGGGCCGAGATGCTGGGCGCCGACGAGCTGATTTCGACCGCCGAGGTGGAGAGTTCAGTGCGCGCCGTGCAGAACCTGACCGGCGGGCGTGGCGCCGATGTCGCCATCGAGGCCGTCGGCAAGCCGCAGACCTGGGAGCTGGCCATCCACCTGGTCCGCAAGGCGGGCACCGTCAACTTCTTCGGCGGCTGTCCGAGCGATAGCCGCGTGGCCGTCGATACGGCCCTGCTGCACTACTCCGAGATTTCGTGCCGGGCCAGTTTCCATCACACTCCCGCCCTGATCCAGAAGGCGCTCGGGCTGGTGCACGAAGGCGTGATCACCTCGCGTGACTTCGTGAACCGGCAGGAGCCGCTGGCCAACCTGCTGTCGGTAATGCGGCACCTGATGAGCCACAACGGACACCTGAAGACCGCGATTATTCCGTAACCGCGGTGTGACGTGTTCCTGCAGCCTTTGGAGTTTGTAAAATCGCCGGAAGCCATGGCGCGCGTCTATGCGCCCGAGGAAGCGCGTTTCTACACGCGCTGGCTGGCGACTCACCATTACGAGAACTTCCACGTGGTGACGCTCCTGCTGCCCCGCGGGCTGCGCCAGGACTTCTACAACGTCTACGCGTTCTGCCGCTGGGCGGACGACCTCGGCGACGAGATCGGAGACACCGAAGAGAGCCTGCGGCTCCTGGGATGGTGGCGCGGCGAGCTGGATGCGATGTACGCCGGCGAGACGCCGCGGCACCCGGTCTTCGTGGCGCTGGGAGAGACCGTGGCGCGGCACGACCTGCCCAAGGAGCCCTCCGTACGCCTGATCAGGGCTTTCGTCCAGGACCAGACCGTGATGCGCTACAACGACTGGGACGAGCTGTTCGAGTACTGCGAGTATTCGGCGAATCCGGTCGGCCGGCTGGTGCTCTGGCTCTGCGGCTACCGCGACGAGGAGCGGCAGACACTCTCCGACGCGACGTGCACTGCACTGCAACTGGCGAATTTCTGGCAGGACATTCCCGTGGACCTGAAGAAGGGGCGCATCTACATCCCGCTCGATGCCATGGAACGCTACGGCTACGCCGAAGAGGACCTGGCGGAAGGGAAGGAGTCGCCCGCCTTCCGCGCCGTGATGCGCGAGGTGGTGGGGATCGCGCGCGGCCTCTTCGCGCGGGGCATGCCTCTGGTGGGCAAAGTGGACCGCCGGCTCGCGGTAGACATCGACCTGTTCAGCCGGGGCGGCATGCTGGTGCTGGATAAGATCGAGGCGCAGGATTATAATGTGCTGCGGCGGCGTCCTTCCGTGAGCAAGGCCGAGCGCGTCAAGCTGCTGCTCGGAGCGCTGGGGCGCCTGGTGGTGCCGAGACCGGAATGACCGACCTGGAAACGTCGTACGCGACCTGCCGGCGGATCGCGAAATCGCGGGCGCGGAATTTCTACTACTCCTTCGTGCTGCTGCCCAAGGCCCAGCGCAACGCGATCTGCGCCATCTACGCCTTCATGCGCCACTGCGACGATTTGAGCGACGACCCCCAGGCCGGTGTCGAGCCCCTGGAGGCGATCGAAGCCTGGCGGCGCGAAATGGACGCCGCGCTCGAGGGACGCTTCGGCGAGAATCCGCTGTGGCCTGCGTTCCACGATACGGCCCAGCGCTACAAGATCCCGCTCGTGTACTTCCACGAGATGATCGAGGGCGTCCTGAGCGACCTCGGCCCGCGGCGCATCCGCACCTTCGACGAGCTGTACCGCTACTGCTATCAGGTGGCGAGCGTGGTGGGCCTGACGGTGATCCACATCTTCGGCTTCAAAGGCGCCGACGCGCTGCCCCTGGCCGAGAAGTGCGGCGTGGCATTCCAGTTGACCAACATCCTGCGCGATGTGCGCGAGGACTCCGGCCGCGACCGCGTGTACCTGCCGGCGGAGGATCTGGAGCGCTTCCGCGTGGAGGTGCGCGACCTGGCGGAGGGCAAGCGAACCGATGAATTCGTGGCCCTGATGGAGTTCGAGGCCCACCGGGCGCGCGCGTACTACACCGAGGCCGAGCCCCTGGTCGACATGGTGGATCCGCACAGCCGCGCGTCCCTGTGGGCGCTGATCGAGATCTATTCGCGCCTGCTTGGCCGCATCGAGAAGACCAACTACGACGTCCTTTCGCACCGCGTGGAGCTCTCGGGCCGCGAGAAGCTGCGGATCATTCTGCGCGCGGCGGTGGGGGGGCGGTAAGCCGTGGCGCAGGCGTCCACGCCTGCAGCGGGTCTCCCCCGACCCGCCTTGCTCAGGCCTGTTCGTCGAGTTGTTTGAGCGATTTCGGCCGCCGGCAACCCTCCGGCCTATTTGCGGGATGGCTTGGTGGGGATGGGGGCGACGTCGATCACGGGGATGAGCGACTTCATTCTCTCGCGGCCGGGCGGCGGCATGCGCGTCGCTAGCTGCTCGTTCAGTGTGGCGACGAATTGCTCGATCTGGCCCTCGATGGCCGCCATCCTCTCGCGCATGTTCAGGATAATCTCGACGCCCGCCAGGTTCACGCCGAAATCCCGCGTCAGCTTGAGAATCACCTCCAGGCGTTCGATGTCCTCCTGGGTGTAGAGCCGGGTGTTGCCTTCGCTGCGCGAGGGCTTGAGCAAACCTTCGCGCTCGTAAAGCCGCAGGGTCTGCGGGTGGATCTGGTACTGCTCGGCGATGGCCGAGATCATGTACGCGGCTTTGCCCTTGCTCTTGGCCATATCAGACCTGGCTCCAGATGTTCTCGCGCGGATCTTCGGGGTTGAGCTTCGCCAGTTCGCGCAGAATCTCCTTGGTGCGCTCGTCGCGGACCTTGGGCGGCTGCACGACGACCTCGACAATCTGGTCCCCGCGCAGGTTCTTCCGCGAATTCAGCACGCCTCTTTCGCGCATGCGGAACTTCTGGCCGCTCGAAGTACCGGGCGGTACCTTCAACAGCGTCCGGCCATCGATGGTGGGCACTTCGATCTTGGCCCCCAGGCCGGCCTCGGTGACCGTCACTGGAACCTGGATCTCGATGTCGTCTCCCTCGCGACGGAAGAAGGCGTGCGGCTCGACCCGCACCGTGATGTAGAGGTCGCCCGGTGGCGCGCCCACGGTTCCGGCATTGCCCTTGCCCGCCACGCGCAGCCGCGTCCCGGTCTGCACGCCCGCCGGGATGCGGACCTCGACGGTTTCGTTGGCCAATACCCGGCCGTCGCCATGACAAGTGGGGCAGACGTTGCGCAGCTTGCCCGAGCCGCCGCAGCGCGGGCAGCTGATGTTGAAACGCATGGCCCCGGCCATCTGGGTCACCGTGCCGCGTCCCTGGCACTGCGGACAGGTCACTTCGCCGGTGGCTGCGCTGCCGGTCCCGCCGCAGGTGGTGCAGACTTCCTGATGGCTGACGTTGACCGTCACCTGGGTGCCTTTGATGGCCCGCCAGAAATCGATATTCAGCCCGTACTCGAGGTCCGAGCCGGGCTCCGGAGCCGGACGCTCTCCCCCGCGGCCTCCGCGGCCGCCGAAGAACTGTCCGAACAGGTCGCGGAACTGGCCGGAGAATCCGCCGGCCGCGTCCCCTGCCCCCGCGCCCGCCTGGCCACCGGCAGCGTAGTCGGAAAAGTCGAACCCGTTGAAGTCCATTCCCGGGCCCGGTGGCGGCGCGCTCGGGCCGGGCTGGGGCCCGTGCTCCGAGTAGTAGCCGACCTGATCGTACATCTGGCGCTTCTTGGGGTCGCTCAGTACGTCGTAAGCTTCCTGCACCCGCTTGAAGCGTTCCTCGGCCGCCTTGTCGCCCGGATTGAGATCGGGATGGTGCTTGCGCGCAAGCTTCCGGTAGGCTTTGCGGATCTCGTCCTTGCTGGCGCCCCGGCCTACGCCGAGTGCCCCGTAGTAGTCCTGGGTGCTGGTGGCCATGTCTCTCGAACCGACCTGTCACTTCCCTCGCTAGTGTAGTGCGCCGCAAACTCCGTCGCCCATCGGAACTGGCGGCAAACCCGGGACTGGCTCGAATTTCGCCGCACTTGCGAAATTCGTGCCTGTCCCACCGCTGGTCTTCTATCGGTCATACCGCTCGAAATTTGCGACGCACTACCCTGGCTACTTCTCCTTCTTGTCGTCCACGTCTACGAACTCGGCGTCGACCACGTTGTCCTTCGGCTTCTGCTCCGGGCCGTCGGGGCCGGGAGCGCCCTGGGGTCCGGCCGCCCCGGGCTGGGAGGCCGCCTTGTACATCGCCTCGGCCAGACGATGGCTGGCGCTCTCCAGCTTCTCGCGCGACGAGTTGATACGCTCGACTCCGCCTTCCTTCATCGCTGCCTTGGTGTCTTCGAGAGCGTGCTCGATGTCCTTCGCGTCGGAATCGCTGATCTTGCTGCGGTGATCGCGAAGCATCTTCTCGACGTTGTACAGCATGGCATCGGCCCGGTTGCGCGCGTCGATCTCTTCCTTCCGCTGGCGATCCTCGGAACCGTGCGACTCAGCGTCCTTCGCCATCTTGTCCACTTCGTCCTTGCTCAGTCCGGAGGAGGAGGTGATGGTGATCTTCTGCTCGTTGTTGGTGGCACGGTCCTTGGCGGTGACATTCAGGATGCCGTTGGCGTCGATATCGAACGTCACTTCAACCTGCGGCACGCCGCGCGGAGCGGGCGGAATGCTCGACAGTTGAAACACGCCCAGCAGCCGGTTGTCCCCGGCCATCGCCCGCTCGCCCTGGAAGACCTTGATCTCGACCGAGGTCTGGTTGTCCGAGGCGGTCGAGAAGGTCTCGCTCTTGCGCGTCGGAATGGTGGTGTTGCGGTCGATCAGCTTGGTGAACACGCCGCCCAGCGTCTCGATGCCGAGCGACAGCGGAGTCACGTCGAGCAACAGCACATCCTTCACTTCGCCGCCCAGCACGCCGCCCTGGACCGCGGCGCCGATCGCCACGACTTCGTCCGGGTTCACGCCCTTGTGCGGCTCCTTGCCGAAGTACTCGCGCACCATTTCCTGAACGCGCGGGATCCGGGTCGAACCGCCCACCAGCACCACCTCGTCGATCTGCGACGGGTTCACACCGGCGTCGGAAAGCGCCCGCTTCAGCGGTTCCAGCGTGCGGTTGAGGATGTCCTGAATCATCTGGACGAAGCGCGAGCGGGTCAACTTGATCAGCAGGTGCTTGGGACCGGTCGCATCGGCCGTGACGAAGGGCAGATTGATTTCAGTCTCGAGCACGTTCGAGAGCTCGATTTTGGCCTTCTCCGCGGCTTCCTTGAGGCGTTGCAGCGCGGTCTGATCCTTGGAAAGATCGATGCCGTTTTCTTTGCGGAACTCGTCGATGATCCAGTCCATGATGCGCTGGTCGATGTTGTCGCCGCCCAGGTGCGTGTCGCCGTTGGTGGACTTCACTTCCACCACGCCTTCGCCCACTTCGAGGACCGAAATATCGAAGGTGCCGCCGCCGAAGTCGTAAACCGCGATGGTCTCGTTCTTCTTCTTGTCCAGGCCGTAAGCCAGCGCCGCCGCCGTCGGTTCGTTGATGATGCGCTTCACTTCCAGCCCCGCGATCTTGCCGGCGTCCTTGGTGGCCTGCCGCTGGGCGTCATTGAAGTACGCGGGCACGGTGATGACCGCGTCGGTGACCTTCTGGCCCAGGTAGGCCTCGGCTGCTTCCTTCAGCTTGGTCAGGATCATGGCCGAGATCTCGGGAGGAGAATACTTCTTGCCCATGATCTCCACGCGGGCGTCGTTATTCTCGCCGGCCACCACGTGGTAAGGCACGAGTTTCATTTCGTCCGTGACTTCCTCGAAGCGGCGCCCCATGAACCGCTTGATGGAATAGATGGTGTTCTCGGGGTTGGTGATCGCCTGGCGTCGGGCAATCTGGCCGACGAACCTTTCCCCGCTTTTGGTGAAGGCGACCACGGACGGAGTCGTCCGGGTGCCCTCCTGGTTAGGGATGACGACCGGCTGGCCACCTTCCATCACGGCCACGCACGAGAACGTCGTCCCCAGGTCGATTCCGATGATCTTGCTCATTTCGCTCCCAGCCTCCTAAAATAAGAACAGAATGATTTCGGGTCTGAAGAACGGCTTGGCCGCCCTCCTTAGCACGTCCCCATTATGCAACCTGAGTGTCTTATTGTCAAGTTGTGCGACGGTCTTTTTGCTGGTTTTCACATTAAGCGCTGTCGCGCAAACACCCCAGAAAAACAATGACTTACTCGTAGCTGCCGCCGCCGATCTCACCGGTATCGAGCAGCCGGTGACTGAGATATTTCAGAGAATCACAGGGCGAAAGGCGAAGTTCGTCCTGGGCGCAAGCGGAATGCTGGCACGGCAGATCGAGCAAGGCGCGCCTTATGACGTGTTTCTCTCGGCGAATGAGCGGTTTGTGGCCGATCTGGCGAAAAGCGGGCGCCTGGAGCCGGACTCCGTCCGGGTCTACGCCTACGGCCGGCTGGGGCTGTGGTCCCGGGACGCGGCTGTGACGCGGATCGAGCAGCTTCGGGACCGCCGGGTGGTCCACCTGGCGATCGCGAATCCAGCCCACGCGCCTTACGGAGCCGCGGCCCGTCAGCTTCTGGAAAGCGAGGGACTGTGGAAGGCGGTCGAGAGCAAGGTGGTGTTCGGCGAGGACGTACGGCAGGCGCTCCAATTCGCCGAGAGCGGGAACGCCGATGCGGTGATCACGGCCTGGTCGCTGGTATTCGAGCGAGGCGGGATCCTGCTGCCCGATAGCGGCCACTCACCTATACGTCAGGCGGGAGGCGTGGTGGCGGGCCGGCCGGATGAAGCTGCGGCACGGCGATTCCTCGATCTTCTGGCGAGCGACGAAGGGCGGCGGATCCTGGCCGCACACGGACTCGGGCTGCCGGAGAGGTAGGAGCTACACGAGTTCTGCGCCGGATTGTGGGGCAGGTGTCCACGCCTGCAGCGGGTCTCCAGACCCGCTCCCCTCCGCGCACCTCCTGCGCGAAAATAGAAACGGATGTGCGCCTTTTGCAGCTTCTAACCGCCCTCGCCGCGCTCTTTGGCCTTGTGGCCGTCGCCGCCGCGCAGCCAGCCGCGCCGCGCGACTCCCTGGACCCCGCCTTCGCCGAGCTTCCGTTCGAGCAGTGGCTCGCCGGCGGCCAGCAGGCCCGCATCGAGTGGGGCGTGAGCGTTTCCCGACCCCACCTCTCGGCCCACCAACGCCTCCGCGCCGACGTGGACGTCCGTGTGGACGGAGCGGAACTGGCCAGGCGCCGCGGCGAAGGGCAGTTCCTCATCCTCGTGCAGATCACCGACCGGCAAGGCCGCCGCTACCAGAACCACCTGAGCATGGACCTCGCCAAAACCGAGAAAGGCGTCTCCAAACAAGATGTCATTTCAACGTTTACGGCCTTCCTCACGCCCGGGGACTACCGCGTCGCCGCCGCTCTCTACGACACCGCCAGCCACGAGCACTGCCTCAAGCAGCTCCGCCTGGACGTCCCACCGCTGAGGAACGATCCGCTTCCCGGAGCCTGGCTCGACCTGCCCGCCGTCGAGTATCTGCCCGCCGCGGATCCGCCGGACAGCTGGTATCTTCCCGGACTCACCGAACAGCTCCGGCTTCCCCTGAAGTCGCGAAGCCCGGTGGACATCGACCTTGTCGTCAACCTGACACCCTCCGAGTCGGCTTCCCACGCGGCCGAGATGCGGAGTTTGAATCTGAGCGTGCTGGTTCCGGCGCTCAAGGCAATTTCAGAAGTGAACGGCCCCGGAGTCCGGCTAAACGCGGAGTTGCTCGACCTCTCACGGCAGCACGTCGTGTTTCGGCAGAGTGACGTTCACGTCCTGGAGTGGGCCACGATGCGGCGGGCGCTGGCCCCGAGCGAGGCGGCGACCATCGATCTGCAGTCGCTGGAGCGCCACCGCAAGAGCGCCGCGTTCTTCGTCGCGGAGGTGGCCCGCATCATCACCGCTGCGCGCGATCAGCCTCCCGCGAGCGCGACCGCACCCCGGCGCGTTCTGATCGTCCTCAGCGGCCCCTTGACATTTGGGACCAGGGTGGACCTGGACCCGATTGCCATCGACCCCCCAGCCGACTGCCGGGTCTTCTACATCCGCTATCATTCCTTCCGGACCGCGCCCGCTCCCGGACCCTCCGTTACAGGCCCCCCACGCCGCTGGTCCTCCCGCCGTTGGGGCGACTTCCCGGGTTCGGACCCGCAAGCCCTGCAATTCGACCAGCTAGAGTCCACCCTCAAGCCGCTCGCCCCGAAGCTGTTCGATGTAGATTCGCCCGAGGGATTCAGGAAGGCGCTCGCGAACCTGCTCTCCGACATCGCCAACCAGTGAGTCCGGCGCCCGCCGGCTAACCCTTCTTGGGCTTGCTGGGCCGGATCTCTAGCCGGCTGACCAGCGACCGCGCCGGCATCCGCAGCAGGTCCAGCACCGCCTCGGCGATGTCCTCGGGCGCGGACTTCCAGTCTCCGCCTCCAGGCTGGTTGTTGAAGCGGGTGTCCACGCTCCCGGGCATGAGAACCGACACGCGCACGTTGTCGTACCGGTGATCGAGCATCATAGCCTCGCTGAAGCCAATCAGCCCGAACTTGGACGCGTTGTACGCCGCACCGCCGGCGAACGGATTCCTCCCCGCCAGGCTGCCGATGTTGATCACGAAGCCGCCGCCGCGTTTCCGGAACCGCGGCATCGCCTCGTGGCAGCAGTAGAAAACGCCGTCCAGGTTGGTGCCGATGGTGCGCCGCCACTCCTCGGGAGTCAAATCGGCGACGCTAGTGAACACGCCGACGCCGGCGTTGTTGATCAGGATATCGAGCCCGCCGAGCCGCTCGTCCACGGTGCGAAACAGTGCCGCGACATCGCCGGGATTGGAGACGTCCGCCGCGCACCCAGCGACCTTGTCGCCAGAGGCGCCCAGTTCCGCCACCGCCCGGCTCACGGCCTCTGGGGACCGCCCGCAGATCGCCACCGCGGCGCCCGCGCCGAGCAACGCTTCGGCCACCGCGCGCCCGATCCCCCGCGTCCCGCCCGTCACCACAGCCGACTTGCCATCCAGGAACTTTCCCATGCTCCGATTATTCCGCACTCGATACCCGTCTGGTTCAGCACGGATTCCGTCGCCCATCGGAATCGGCGGCAAACCCGGGACTGGCTCGAATTTCGCCGCGCTTGCGAAATTCGTGCCTGTCCCGCCGGTGGTCTTCTGTCAGTCACACTGCTCGAAATTTGCGACGCACCACGCTAGCGCTTGCTGACGCGCGGGTGCTGTCACCCGGCTAGAAGCTGAACCGCAGGCCCATCTCCAGACGCCGGTTCCCCGCTCCGCTGACCGGGCCGAAGGCGTTTGCCAGGCTCAGCGACTGCCCGAAGAACTCGGAGCTCAGGTTGCCTACGACCGGCCCGGGGTTGGTGCTGTTCAGCAAATTGCGCGCTGACATGCTGAGCGTCAGGTTGAAGCGGTGGTCCGTCAGCGGGTCCGAAAAGACGCCGTGCATTCCGCCCCTGCGTCCGCCTCCCATCATCGGTGGGCCGCCTCCATGCGGGCCGCCAGGACCGCCGCCGAACCCCGTTGCAGGGGCCGAGCGCGCCTCGCCGAAACCGAACACCCTGCTCACGCGCAGATTGACGGCGAAGTAGCCCGGGCTCTGCCCGTAGTTCCGAGGGATGAGCGGAGTGCCGGGAGCGGGATTCGGATTGAAACAGCCCCACGCCGTCTGGATGATGCCGGGGTCTCCGCACATTCCGCCGGCGACCTTGGAAGGCCGGTCGTTGAACTCCGTGTCGAGGTTATTGTCCCTGCCCGTCGTGATGTTGAACGGAGCACCCGACCGCGCCGTGATGAACGGGCTCAAGCGCACGCCCCACCGCGTCATGAGCGATCCCGCCAGCATGAACCGGTGCCGCGTGTCCAGCGACGAGCGCCCCCATTCCTGCGCCAGATTGTTGCTATCGACGGGAAATGTCCAGGCGCCATCGGTGTCGCTCATGGCCTTGCTCAGGACGTAGAACGCGAAGAACGAGATATTCTTGCCGATGCGGCTATTCACGTTCGTCATCCACTGCGTCTGACGGTATGCGCCGCTGGACTGAACCTGCTGAGTCACGTTGTCAACGGAAAGATCATTGATCGAGCGCAGCAGATGCTCGCCCTTCGCGAACAGGAAGGTGCTAGCCACCGTCGTGTTCCAAGGCAACTGCCGCTCCACGCCAAGCGCCGACTGCATTGTCCGTGGCGCGCGCAGTCCCGGCTGCACCTCATAACGCCATGCGCGCCCGGTCGCCTCTGCCTCGATCTGTGCGAGCGAGGGCACGTTGGGAAAGAAGGTCGGATTCGAAACGATGAACGACTGCTGGGTAGTCCCGTTGTAGCGGTCGGCCTCGAGCGTCAGGTCCTGGCTGAAGCGGTCGTAGAACATCCCGAATCCGCCGCGAACCACCGTTTTTCCGTTGCCCTTCGAGCCGCCGTCGGGCGACCACGCGAAGCCGATCCGCGGCGCGATGTCGCGCCAGTCGTGGATATTGGTCTGGGTCTCGTACCTGAGCCCCAGACTGACGGTCAGGTTCGGGCGCATGCGCCAGTCGTCCTGGACAAACGGAGCCACGTCGATGCGGGAGAGGCTCGACCGCGCCGCGCCGGCGGACAGGGTGAACTGCGTCGGGAAATAGTTGGCCGTGGCGTTGGCCGTGGCCAGGATGACCTGCTGGTACTGATCCAGCGAGGTAAAGAAGAACGTCCCGTTGAAATTGCTGGGAGAAGTGTCGTCCAGCGTCAGCACCCTCAGCCGCATTCCGAATTTCAGGCCGTGCGCTCCCTTGGCGATGGTCGTGAAATTCTGAAGCTCGTAGTGCCTCTCCGTCTGCAGAGCGTGCCCTGCCGACACCCCTCCGGTGACGAACTCGGGCGCCGATATGGTCGGATCGTTGGCAAGGCCGTTCGCGTCCGTCACATCCTGCTCGAAGTGGAAGCGGGTTTCGTTGATCGTGTGAGGGCTCAGCACCATCGTGTCGGTGAGTGAGGCGTCGTGTTCCGTATCGAGCGAGTCGTAGGCCTGATTGGGCAGGGAGAAGCCGCTCGAGAGCCCGGCATTCGTGCGGCTGATCCGCTCATAGCTGTAGCGCGCCACCAGCGTCTGGTTCTTGGTCAACTGGTAATCGAGGCGCGGGCTCAGCGTCGTTCGCTCGATCGGCGTCACAACCGCAGCCTGTATCCTCGGCGGGTTCTGAGCCCAATCCGGCTGCGTGATGACCAGGGCCGGATCCGGGTTGACCGCATTGATGAG
Source organism: Bryobacterales bacterium (assembly GCA_963841635.1). Taxonomy (GTDB): domain Bacteria; phylum Acidobacteriota; class Terriglobia; order Bryobacterales; family Bryobacteraceae; genus DASWZN01. The sequence goes on along the minus strand of CAWJDO010000002.1, from coordinate 1,080,957 downwards.
AGCGTTGTCGTCGATGTCCCGCCGCTCGAAATCCATGAAGAAGGACGCCTTCTTGCTGATCGGCCCGGTCAGATTGCCGCCGTACTGGCGGGAATGGAAATCGGGCTTGTTGTCTGCGTACGGGTTGCGCGAGTTTAACGCCGCCTCGCTGTCGTTGAACATGAGCTGCCCGTGAAACTTGTCCGTCCCGGGCTTGGTGAGGATCTCGATGCGGCCGTACCCCAACCGGTCGTACTCCGAAGAGAACGGGTTCTGGTTGATCCGGATCTCGCGGATGGAAGCCTTCGGAGGCAGCCGCGCGTTCGTAAAGCCGTCCACGTAAATCTCGCCGCCGCTGGGACCGGCGGAAGGCCCCGCCAGGGCCTGCAGGTCCGCCTCCATGTCGTCGGGATCGTCCGCCAGAGCGTCCAGGTCGCTTCCGCGCAGCACCAGCGCCGCCGCGTTGTTCGAGGCCTCGGTGCTCACGGCCGGCTTGTCCTCGGCCTCGACCGTGACCTCCTGCTTCTCGAGCGCGACCACGAGGCTCGCATCGAGCGTCGCGGCGCGCGCGGAAGAGAGGTCCACCTTACTTCGAAACACTCCGAAGCCCGGCGCGGTGATCCGCACCGTGTACGTCGCCGGAGCGAGGCCGGTCACCGTGTAGGCTCCGGTCTGGTCCGTCGCCGTGCTGCGCTCGACGCCGCTGGCCGTCAGCGTGACTTTCGCGCCCGGGACTACCGCCCCGCTGCTATCGGTCACTCTCCCCTTGAGCGTCCCGGCATTCTCTTGCGCCTGCGCGGCCACGGCCAGCACGGCCAGGAGCACCATCCAACGAGCATTCTTCATGATCAGTACGATTCCTCTTGTCAACTCGGAAAGACAGCCGTTTTACTGCGGGCCGACCTCGAAGTTCAGCGCATTGCCCAACCCACCCATGGCGGGGCCGCCCGACGCGCTGGTCAGCAACGGCTCCACTCCAGCCACCACCACGATCGCCGTCGCCTCCGCTAGCTCCGCGCCCTTCGTGCTGGAAATGATGAGGGCGTCGCCGGGTTTCAACTCGGCCAGCGTCAGCGCGGGCATTCGCTCGAGGGCCTGCTGGAAGTCCCCGCCACGCGGTCCGCGGGGTCCGGCGCCACCCGGTCCACCCGGCCCCGGCTGTCCTTGCCCCGCGGGGGGCGCTCCGCCGTTCGCCGCCGCCTGCAGCCTGCGCGCGATCATCGTCGCCACGCCCTCGGGCATCCGGCGCAGCATCGAATCCGCCTTAACGCGGATCAGCACGGGCTTTTTGGTCTCTAGGTCGGTGACACGGATCTCGCCCGCGTCCGCGTCCACGGACTTGACCTGCCCGGCGATGTTGCGGAACGCCCCGAACACGACCTCTTCCGCTTTGATTCGGCTCCCGTCGGCGTTGCGGTCGCCCAGAACCCGCAGGTGGTCGCCGACGCCGAGTGCCTCGAAGGAGCTGGCTTGGGCGTCGGTGAACCGCACGGAGTCCGGCGCGTACCGGCGAAAGGTCGCGCTCGCGGGCGCCTCCACCGTGACTACGCGCGCCGTTTCGCGGCTCCCGACCGAAATCGTGATCTCGCGGCTCGCCGGATTGGTCGCCGTCACGGCGCCGGCCGTGCCGCGTTTTTGCCACTCCGCCCGGTCCGCGGCGTGCTTCCGCGCCACGTCCGCGCGGGCCATGACGAGAACCCTCGCCGCCTCGATCGAGCCGTGGTCTTCCGACATCCGGCCACGGGCCAGGACGCGATCTCCGACGACAACGTCTTCCAGTCGAATTGGGGTGGCGTTCTTCAGGTCCTTCTCGCCCAGCGGAACGCGCAGGTAGACCGTCTTGTCCGTCAATTTCACGGCAATCGCGCCGCCCGAATCCGGCTTGAGCGCGATCTCATGGGCGGCAGCAGTGACTGCGGTCACCTCGCCCCCCACGCGGGTGATATCCCCCGCCGGAGGTGCAGTTTGCGCGAAAGAACCCACCGCCGTGAGCCCCAGGATGCATAGACACAAATGACGCTTCATGGACGCTTCCTTCATTAAACGTAAGGCGAAGTTCGCCCGCGGCAGGTAACGCGGATACCCAAAGAAAGTATTAGAACGCGCTAATCGGTGAAGCCACCACCCTCGGCCGAGTCCGTCAGCTCGGGGCCAGCCCCCATCTCTTCGGCCGCCTCGCCCTGCTCCTCTTCGTCTCTCAAGCCCCGTTCCTGCAGGAAGAGCCGCCGCAAGGTTCTGAGGTCGTTCAGGATGCGCCGGCTGGTGCCCATATGAAGCGCCAGCTTGGCTAGGTTGTAGGACACCAGCTGCAGAGCCTGCTGGCGCCTCTCCGACTGCTGCTCGGCGCTCGCCTGCTCGATCTCCCGCCGGGTCTCCTCGATGGCGTCACAAAGAAGCTCGACGAACTGCAGCGCGCTCTCGATATTCTCAAACGGACTTTCAGGCTCAGTATCCACAGACACCCAGGGGAACCCTTTGATTATAGCTGGCTACGCAGCTATAGACGCTCTATCAGCTTTTCAGGCCATCCACCATCCACCATCGACCATCGACTACTATACATACATGCTCGGATACGACAGCCGCGCCGCCCGCGCCGCGTGGACGGTGTTCCTGGTCGCCTTCCTTCTGGCAACGGTCTACTGGCTCCGCAGCGTTCTGCTGGTCTTCGTCCTGGCGATCCTGTTCGCCTACCTGCTATCGCCGTTGGTGAACCTGGTGGACCGCTTCGTCGCCAGGGGCCGGTCGCGCACCTACTCGCTCGCCGCGGTCTACGTGCTGCTAGTGGTCTTGCTCATCGCGGGCGGCATCCTGATCGGAAACAAAGCGGGCGAGGAGGCCGCCAACCTGGCCGCGGGCTTCCCCAGCTTCGAGGGCGCACTGAAGCAGAAGCTTGCATCGCCTGACCCGGCCTGGCTCCAACCCGTGAAGCGGTACGCCCTGCAGCAGATCGACCTGCACGCGCCGACCTTTGGCTCCGACGCCTTGCCCGTCATCCAAAAGCTCGGCTGGCGGGTGGTGTCCGTACTGAGCAATGTCGTCTTCCTGGTGCTGATTCCCATCCTCAGCTTCTTCTTCCTCAAGGATGGGCGGAAGCTCACGGACCAGGTTCTCGCGCTCGGCAGCGGGAGGCGTCGGGCCATGTGGGAAGACATCCTCTCAGACCTGAACGTCCTGCTGGGGCAGTTCATGCGCGCTCTCGTGATCCTCTCACTGGCCACGCTCACGTTTTACAGCATCTTCTTCGCGATCGTCGGCCTACCCTACCCCATCCTGCTCGCCAGCGCCGCCGCGGTGCTCGAGTTCATTCCGCTGGTCGGGCCGCTGACGGCGGCGGCGATCATCCTTCTGTCAGCCGGGCTCTCCGGCGCCGGTCACATCGTGCTGGTCCTGGTATTCCTGATCGCTTACCGGTTCCTCAACGACTACGGATTGAGCCCCCACCTCATGTCCTCGGGGACTGCACTGCACCCCCTGCTGGTCATCTTCGGAGCGCTGGCAGGCGAGGAACTAGCCGGCATCCCGGGCATGTTCCTCTCCGTACCCGTGCTGGCCGCGCTGCGAGTGCTCTACGTCCGCGCTCGCAGGGCACAGGCCCTGCCGGCGTCATAGCAGCTTCCGCACCCAAGGCTCGATGCTGGCGGGAGTGGTGCGGGGCGCGAAGCGCTTCACGACGCCTCCCTCGCGGTCCACCAGGAACTTGGTGAAGTTCCACTTGATGGACTTGCCCAGCCAGCCGGGCGCGCGCTCTTTGAGGTAGCTGAAGAGCGGATCGGCGTTCTTGCCGTTGACCTCGATCTTGCGGAAGACCGGGAACGTTACCCCGAATCGGATTTGGCAGAAGGTCTGAATCTCCCGATCGGAACCCGGCTCCTGGTGGGCGAACTGGTCGCACGGGAAAGCCAGGAGTTCGAAGCCGCTCTCCCGGAGCTTGCTGTATAGCTCCTGAAGCCCCTGGTACTGCGGGGTGAACCCGCACTTGCTGGCGGTGTTCACGATGAGAAGGACCTTGCCGCGATAGTCCGCCAGGGTCTGTCGCCGGCCGTCGTTGCGGGCGGCGCTGAACTCGTAAAAGGTCTGCCTGGAACTCATACCTTCACACAGTTTACTTCATGAACATTTTTTTAGTAACATTGGCCCCCCGAATGCTACTACAATTCCTCAGATGGATGTTCAAAACAATACGCTGCCGGACCTGGCAATCGTTCGGCAGAAGAGTGGCGTATCTCTGGCGGAGATCGCTGCGGACACGAAGATCGCGGCCTCTTACCTCCGTGCCATCGAAGAAGGTGTTTTCGACCGGCTGCCTGGTGGTATTTACACGGTCAGCTACATCCGGCAGTACGCGCGGGCCATCGATTACGATGAAGACGAATTGGTCCGTTACTACTACCGGGTGACGGGTACGGAGCCCTCACAGCAGCCCCCGACACCTACCTCAAAGGGGTCTTCCGGCCCCTTGGCGCGTTGGGTCCGCGTGCTCGGCTAGCGGCCGGCGCGCGCCAACTTCTTGGCACGCGTCACAATCTCGCCCGGCGCGTGCGTTATCATGTCGGAGGAAATGCTTTCGGAGCACGCGCGCCCGCGGGGCGTCGAATGGCGCTGATCACCATATCCGGGCAGCCTGCCAGCCGCCAGGAGGAAGTGGCGCGTTCGGCGGCCCAACTCCTTCAGTTCGAGCTTGTGACCGAGGCGCGCCTGGCCGCTATTTTCGCCCAGGAATTCGGCAGCGAGGTCGCCGTCCCCGACAAGGCCTTCGCGCCCGCGACCATCTCCGTGGTGGCCCGTCTGGCCACCGAGCACCACCTGGTATTGGCGGCGGAAGGCGCCGAACTGCTCTTTCGCGATTTCCCCGGACTCCTGAGGGTATGCGTGGTGTCGCCCGAGTCGCGCCGCATCGGCACCCTCATGCTCGACCATCGCCTCGACCGCAAGGCCGCCCGCTCCCTGCTCCGCCAGCTCGAAACCGAGCGCAAAGCCGGCCGCATGAGGAGGTTTGGCCGCGCGTCGGCCCCCCCTCAGTTGTTCGATATGGTACTGAACACCGAGTTGCTCGAACCGGAGGGCGTCGCCGAGCTGATTCGAATTGCGGCCGGCCAGCGCGGTCTCGCCGAGATGGGGCTGCTTTCGGCGGCCGCCGAGGCGCATCTCCAGTTTCAGGTGCGGCTCAAACTCGCCAAGTACGGCATCCAGCCGCCGGGCCGTGTCAGCCTCAAGAGTAAGTGCTTCGTCCACCCGAGCGAAGAGGTGTTTGCCAACCTGCTCGATTTCTACCGCGTCGCCTGGGACTATGAGCCGCGCAGCTTCCCCATCCAGTGGGACAAGGACGGCCGGGTGCTCGAAGCCTTCACGCCCGATTTCTATCTGCCCGAATTCGATCTCTACGTCGAGCTGACCACGATGAAGCAGTCGCTGGTCACCAAGAAGAATCACAAGGTGAAACTGTTGCGCGCCATTTATCCCAACGTGAATATCCAGGTCTTTTATCAGAAGGATTTCGAGAATCTGATCTTCAAATACGGTCTGGCGGAGCGCGGTCCGGCGCCTCAGCCCGAGACGATCTCCAAATGAGACCCGTCCCCCCCGAGATCGATCGCGTGCTGTTCACCGAAGAGCAGGTGGAGCAGCGCATCGCCGAAGTCGGCGCGGAGATTTCGGACAAGTACCGCGGCGGCGAGTTGAAGCTGATCGGGGTGCTCAAAGGCTCCGTGTTCTTCCTGACCGAGTTGGCCAAGCACATCGACGTTCCGGTGAAGATCGACTTCCTGTCGATCTCGAGCTTCTCCAGCAAGACCGGGGCTCCGGGCCTGGTGCGCATTGCCAAGGACCTCGATGAGAGCATCGAGGGCGAAGACGTGCTGCTGGTCGAGGACATCGTCGATACGGGCTTCACCGCGCGCTACCTGCTTCAGAGTCTGGCCGCGCGCGGGCCGAATTCGCTTTCCGTATGCACCCTGCTCGACCGCACCTCGCGGCGGATCGTCCAGATTCCAGTCTCGTTCAGGTGTTTCGAGATTCCGGACCGGTTCGTAGTCGGCTGCGGTCTGGACTACCGCCAGCTCTACCGGAACATGGGCTACATCGCGGTGATGAAGCACGAAAAGGGACAGTGAGGGATTAATACATAACGGATATATTTGTCCGCGTACAATTAAGGATTATTCCTCAAATTAGTGTATAAAACCTATTGCCGGGCGCCGGGTTTCCGGCTACTCTAAGGTACCAGCCGTTGGAGGCTGGTCCAATGGATCGCCTCAGGGTGCTATTCGTCTCCTCGGTCCGCGAGGATGCAGGGATGCTCTCCCGGATTCTCAACCCGGATTCCATCGAGTTCAAGCACGCCTATAGCCTCCAGGACGCGCGCCAAACCCTGGGCGAGGGCTCGTTCGGGGTGGTTCTGACCGAAGCTTATCTGCTGGATGGCGATTGGAAAGACGTGCTGGGCGTTACGTGGGAACTCGAAACCGCTCCTGCCGTGGTCGTCACGCATCGTTTTGCGGACGACCGGTTCTGGGCCGAAGTGCTCAACCTGGGTTGCTATGACATGCTGGCGCAGCCCTTCGACGCCAGAGAAGTGCAGCGCATACTCACCTCAGCCTGCGGGCAGCCGAGCGCCAAACCCGCCGAATGCGAGTGGCAGGCGTCGCGGGCCCTCAGGGTTGCAAGCTAAGGTAGACTGAGCGGCTGTGAAGCATCGATTCGCAGCCCTTTGGCTGACGATTGTGTCCACTGCCGGGAGCGCGTGCGCCGGCTCCCTGCAGCATCGGAAGCTGCAGCGGGATCTCACGCGTCTCGCCAGCGGTTTCGACGGGCTCGTGGGAGCCTGTGCGGCCGACTCGGCGGGCGCCGCTTGCATCCATGGCGACCGGCGCTTTCCCCTGCAGAGCGTGATGAAGCTGGTCGTCGCCCTCGCCGTGATGGACCGGGTGGATCACCACGGGTGGCGGCTCGACGACCCGGTCCTGGTCCGGCGGCAGGACCTCAGCCTCTTCGTACAGCCTTTGGCCGAGCTGGTCTCGAAGCAGGGCTATAAGACGACGGTGGGCGAGCTGGTGCGCCGCGCCATCGTCGACAGCGACAGCGCGGCGGCCGACATCCTGATTGCCCGGTTGGGAGGCACGCCACAAGTTCAGACATTCCTGGAACGCAGTGGCGCCAGCGGCGTGCGCCTCGACCGGGACGAGCGGCATCTGCAGACCGAGATCCTGGGGCTCACCTGGCGACCCGAGTACGTGGACGCGGCGGTATTCGAGAAGGCGATCGCAGCAGTGCCCGCGGATCAGCGCACCGCGGCTTACCGGCGCTATCAGGCTGACTCGCGGGACACGGCAACGCCGCGTGGGATGGCCGGGTTGCTCCAGAGGCTCGCCACGGGTGGTCCGCTCTCCCCGGCCTCGACGCGATATCTGCTGGAGGTGATGAAGCAGACGGTGACCTTCCCGGACCGGCTGAAGGCGGGCGTGCCGGCGGGCTGGGCGCTCGGGCACAAGACCGGAACAAGCGGCTCGTGGCAGGGCGTGACTGCGGCCACGAACGACGTCGGTGTGCTGAAGGCGCCTGATGGCGGATCGGTAGCGGTGGTGGTCTTCATCCGCGACTCCCGCGCCCCGTCGGCCTCGCGGGCGGCTCTGATCGCGAGCATCGCCGCGGCCGTGACGGCGCGCTACCGCTGATTATCTGGGCGACGGCCTCTTCGGCGCGGTAAAGTTGGGAGATTGTCAACCGGTTCTGTATTCCCGCGCCGAGCCCTGACCCAGGCCCTGCTAGTCGCCTGTGGCCTCGGTGCATGTGTCACTGCCGGGCCGGCTAGGGACGACTCCGAAGCGTCGGTTGCTCAACTCATCGACGACCTGATACAGATCGACTCGCAGGCGCCGGGGATTAATAGCGCTGCGATCTATGACGGATTCATCGCAACGAAGGCCACCGGTTCCTTCGAGGGCGGTGTGTTGGGCGTCGCTCCCCCCGGAGTGCCGCCGCAGATGAGCGAGTTGGTGCGCCGTGGTCCGGTTGCCCTGCCCGAGTTGCTCAAACACCTCGACGACAGAAGACCGACGAAGCTTGAGGTGGGCAACGATGACTCCGCTCGTTCGTCACATCAGGTTGGCGTGGACTTCTTCGCATTTAGTTTCTTCAGCGATGAATATGACCCCCGCTTGCCCCACAGACGCGGGCCCCGGCCGATGGAGAAAGACTTTCGGGGCGGGTACACCGTGAAGGTCGGGGATGTCTGTTACGTGCTGATCGGCCAGATCGTAAATCGCCGGCTCCTGGCTGTTCGCTATCAGGCGAGTGGAGGACTGGTGGTCAACTCGCCCGTCGAGGCGCCAGTGCTTGTTGAGAAGGTGAGAAACGACTGGGGCAGCGGGGAAGCAGTCGTTAGGGCGTCCCTCCTGAGCGACGTTCACGCCGCGAATCACCCAGGGGAAATCAGTCGGGTCTATCCGGCTCTGGAGCGGCTGAGACTATACTTCCCCGACACCTACAAAACGCTCGACGGCGACAACCTGAAGCAGACGCCGGGTGCATCATCAGAAACGCTCAAGAAGGAATTGTCTAGTCAACATTTTTCCGGAGTGCTTGACGGCGATGTGAGGTTCACAACTTTGGGAGCGCTCCGTTGTGGGACCAATTCGCTTCAAGTGGTTTTCTACGAGTGGCATGAATCGTCGCCGCCGGGTAAGGCTGTGCACTCCTCAGAGCGGGTCATTCTGATCCATGGAGCGGCGTATGTTGGATCATACGTCGTTCACGACAAGCCGAGCATTCAAGGTGATGAACTACGGTTTCTATACGGTGCAAGGGGCGACTCAATCAGATGCGGGATGGACGGTGCGCCACCGAAGAAAGTCCTGCTGGACGGCGGGATTGTCTCGTTGGCGAAGTGACGGAATCAAAGGCCCACCCTCACGATGGGCGACGGCCTAGGGGACGGCTGGACTCACTAGTCCAGTGCCGGCGACCACTGGCTGCCCACCGCGATCAAAATGGGATGGAGCCAGGTGTTGATCCCGCCGGTTCCGCGCGACCCAATACAATATGAAGTTGGTGCTCGTCACGATGAACCGGCTTGTCCTCATCCTTCCCGTGCTCGCCGCGATGGAAGCGGCCTCGCTGCCTCCGCTGGTGTGTCCCGCCGGTGGTCCCATTGGAAGCGTTGACCTGCGTGTGAGTTCTCCGCGGGGCCCGGGCGAGCCGTTGCCGCTCAGAACCATCAATCGTCTGGAGGAGGGCGACACGCTGCTTTACCGCCCGCTTCTGCGTGCCGGCGAGCAGCGCAAGGGCGAGGTGGCGATGGTGCTGGTCCCAGCCGACAGGATCGCCACCGGAGAGAAGCTCCTCATCCTGGAACCCAAACCAGCCGCCACGGCGCAGCAGTGGAGGGTGCCCTGGCGCGTCTCGGTGGTTGCCTACGTTTACGGCCCCTCCGGCCTGAACGCGAGAAAGGTCAAGACCTTCCTTTCCCGGGATGACGGCCTGGTGGCGCAATTGGCCGACTATGCCGAGAAGACCGCTCAGACCGAGGCTTTGATCGCAGCGCTCTCATCTCCGGTGAGCTCGGCGGCCAACGTGCAGGCGGCGTTGCAGGGCTTCTCGGCGCAATACGGACTCAACGTCCAGCTCGACCGGACCGCGTCGCCTAACCAGCAGGCGCTGGTCATGATGCGGACGCTGAATCCGGCCATTGCAAGTTACGACCCGATCTCCCCGCAAGGCGGCCCGCAACTGGGCCAGACGGCGGGTCTGGCAACCTCGGTGGCCGTGATGTTCTTCGGGAGCCCGGTGGGTCTGGCGGCCGGCGGGACGGCCATGCTCATGGAACTGCGCTCGGTGGCGTTCCCGCGCTCGGAGTTCCGCTCGTCCTTTTCCCAGTCCATGCCGAACGACGGTTTGGGACTGTGCGGGCGCCGCGACCCGGTTCCGCCGCATACCAAGGTGGCCTACCTGTGGGCTTCGCGAGTACCCAACGCCGGGCCGCCGCAGCTCATGGTGGAAAAGGGCAACTCCCTGCCTGTGGGCATCAAGTCGCCGCTGCCCGTGACGTCCACCGAATCGGATTGGAAGATCGTGGACCGCGCCCGGAACTGGGCACTGCTGCCGGCGAGCGGCAAGCCGGTGGCGATCAAGGTCGCGAAGCTTGGCGACCTCAGGATTCTGGAACTGGACCCGGACCAGGCGAAGACCGGCGAATACACGCTGGCGGCGAACTGGGATTGGGACCGCTTTCCGATCAAGGGCCGCATCGAGCTGAGGCCGACCGGCGATTTCGCGTCGGCAGGGCTTACCTCGGCCTCCCAGGACCTCCTGGTGTCGAAGACCGGCAAGGTGCCTGTGACGCTCGAAGGAGCAGACTTCGAGTTCGTTACCAAGGTGGAGATCGAAAGGCTCGAAGACAAGTTCGCCACTCCGGCCACGGTTCCGTTCGTTTTGCCGCAAGGCCTGCGCACAGGGCCTCAGGATCGGATGGACGTCCAGGTGAACACCATCGATCTCGATCCCGGCCCGTACCGGCTGCTGCTTTCGCAGGTGGACGGAAAGCCTCACTCCGTTTCCCTCAAGATCCTGCCTGCGCCCTCGCGCGTGGACGATTTTCCGGTGGTGCTCAACCAGGGCGTCTCCTCCGTGAAGTTTCTGCTGAAGGGCCAGCGTCTGGATCTGCTGAAGGCGATCGAGGTGGCGAAAGGAAAGGCCGAGCTAGGCGCCGCCTATCCCAACCAGACTGAGCGCACCCTGACGCTTCAGATGGCTTCCGACATCGATGCCGGCACCAGCCTGGCGCTCCGGGCGTACATCAAGGACCGTAACGAGCCGCTCACCTTCTCCGATGCGGTGCGCATCGTGGGGCCGCGGCCGCAGGTTATGGAGGTGGTGGTATCCCAGCCCGCCGATCAGGATGTGCATCTCGAGAGCGGCGAGTTGCCCGGCGGCATGTACCTGAGCGCCATGTTGCGCGTCGCGCACGTGCAATCGAACAGCATCGTCAAGCTGAGCTGCGAACAGCCCGGAGGCCAGAGCCTGACGCTGCGCCTGGGAGAGCGCTCCGGGCCCTTGAGTCTGCAACAACTGGCGCCCGATCAGCTCTTCCTCTCGTTCGATACCAGCCTGTGGCTCAACGGCTGCCTGCTCAACGCCACGGTCGCCAACGGGAGCGAGGGCGAGTCCGAGCCATACGCGATGGGCCGGATCGTCCGCGTGCCGAAGGTGGCGCAGTTCGTGATCGGCGAAGATGCCGGCAACGGTGAGTTCCAAGCGACGCTGCTGGGCCAGAATCTCGAGACGATCGAGAAGACGGGCTGGACCGCGGACCGCGGAGAGCCGGTTGGCGCGCTGCCGCTGCCGGTGGCCGTGGAGGGACAGCAGAGGCTTGAGATCCGCGTGCCGCTTCCCCCGGATTCGCACGCCACCCTGTACTTCTGGCTGCGCGGCGAATCGAAGCCTCGGGCGACGAAGGTGCGGCCGTAAGGTTTGTGGGGCGGCTCTCCAGAGCTGCGCCGGACGTCCACGTCCGGCTTCGGCGGGTCTGGAGACCCGCTGCAGGACTGGAGTCCTGCCCCACTTATTCGTGCCGCTACAGCGTCTTCAGGATTTTCGCTCCGGGAGGGAGCGCAAACAGGCTGCCGGGCAGGGCCTTGTTGATCTCCACCGTGTCGGAATACATCTGGAAAATGCGGTCGCCGTTGCGCAGGCGCTGGATGTCAAAGGGCCACATCACGCCGCCGCCGACGTCCCGGTACTTGCCCCAGATCGTGATCTCTTCATTGCGCTCGTTGGTCTTCGGGTCGCGGCGGAAATAGACCTGCCGCATCGGCAGATGGGTCAGATGATGCAAGTAGACGGTTACCGTGCGGTTGTCGGAATCCGTGATGTCCAAAATGTTCACGGGCACGTTATCCACGATGTCCGAACCGCGGTCCTCGATGACGATGCCCGGCTCGTGAAGCCGCTCGCGGAGGATGTAGAAGATGTTGTGCGTCACGGTGTCCCGGTAGCGCGTGTTGGTCTCTTCGGGTGCCGGGCGCGCGCCGCGGAAGGTGATCTCGTAGCCCTTACCGCCAATGAACAGGCTCGCGCCGCTGCGCTCCTCTTTGCCGAACGAGTCGCGCTCGTCAACCAGGATCTCGCCGGCGACCGGCGGCACGGACGGCCGCAGGTAGCGGGTGTAGAGCGTGGCGACGCTGAGCCCGGAGAGCTCTTCGTGATAGAAGGAGTAGGCGCGGCCGGACGCGACCACATTGTCCGTCTCCAGGAACTTCTGGCCGCCTAGCGCGTCTACGGTCTGCCCGATCATTCGCTTGCCGCGTTCCTGCGCGGTCTCGCCGCGGGCAGCCACCGCCAGAAGGAGGAGTACAAGTACGGACTTCATGCTTCCTTTATCGCAGATTGCGGCGGGGTCCGCTCCCTGACGGTCGCGGTTCGGTGCTGGGGGCGGCGGGGTCCGCTCCGTTGAAGACGCGGCTCGGTAACGAACGGGCCGACGGCGCCGAGCGCGTCTTCATCGCTATCGGTGCCCCGCAGGGCCATGGGGACTCGCTTGCGGTCGCGACTCGGTAAGGGACCGTGCTGGGGGCTGTCAGGCCCGGCTGAAGGGCGGCAGGTCGCGGGGATCCTGCGGCCAGCGCGATGGGTTGTCGCGGATGTAGTGCCGTATGCGGTCCAGCTCGTCCGAATCGCGGATGAAATGCCTGCGCCCGTTCCCTCGCCAGATGCCGCAATCGACCAGGCTGGCGGAGTCCTCCTGGAATGCGTCCATGATCGAGGGCAGGGGCTCCGAATCGTTCACCATCACGATCCCGTGCAGGTGATCGGGCATGACCACAAACGTGTCCAACACGACGTTGGCAAAGCGGGCGGGGATGTTGTTCCAACAGGCGGCAATCTCGCGGCCGACCGGGTTCCTCCTCATCTTTCCATTTCTGATACTCCCAAACAGGGAGCCGCGGCGCCAGGTTCGGAGTGTCACGAAATAGGCCCGCATTCGCTGGCTCGAACTTCGCTGCATGTACATTCGTGCGTGCGGGCCGGAATTTGTCTCAGGGAACCGGCGGCGGGATGGTCAGGTCCAGGGGATGCACCGGCAAACCTAATGCGCTGAGCGGTTTACCGAAGTCCTTCGGATTGCCGACCGCGACCACCGTGAACGCCTCAGGGTGCAGGTACTCCTTGGCAACCCGCAGAACGTCCGCCTTGGTGACGGCGCCGAGCGCCTTCTGGTACCCGAAAATGAAGTCGTCCGGATAGCCGTAGTAGCGGTATCGCAGGACGCGCGATAGCGTCTTGCCCGGCGTATCGAAGTGGAACACGAAGCCGTTCAAGCTGGTCTCTTTCGCCGTCTCGAGTTCCTGGTCGCCGACCTCGGAGGCGCGAATCCGGTCCACCTCCTGGCGCGCCACGTCGATGGCTTCCGTGGTGGTTCCGGATTTCGTACTTCCCTCGATCTCGAACAGGCCGGGATGATCGTAAGCGGCGGCCCATTCCGCACCGATGCCGTAGGCGTAGCCGAGTTGGGTGCGCACGCGTTTGAACAAGCGGCTGGAAAAACCACCGCCCAGGATGTCGGCCATAATCTCGAGCGCGGGATCGTTCTTATCCCGCAGGACGCCTCCGAGTTGCCCCAGCGAGAAGACCGTCTGGTTCACATCCTCTTTCACCGCCAGATAGACGCCCGGGCGAGGCACATCGCGCACGGCCGGAAAGGGCGGCACGGCGTCCTGGCGGTCGTTCCAGCCGCCGAACAATGCTTCGAGTTTCTGTTTCATCGCCGGCGTCGAAAAGTCGCCGTAGACCGCCAGCAGAATGTTGGCCGGGAAGAAATAGCGGCGATGGAACGCGACCAGGTCTTCCCGTTGGATGCGGGCCAGCGTGGCGTACTCGATCTGGCAGCCGTAAGGCGTGTCCTTGCCGTATACGATGTTGTTGAACTCGCGGCCGGCGATAGCTTCCGGATCGTCGTTGCGGCGGGCGATCTCGTCGCGGAGCTGTGACTTGGCCAGGTCGAACCTCTCCTGGCGGAAGGCAGGCTGGGTGAGCACGTCGTGAAACACGGAAAGAACCTTGTCGGCGTTCTCGCTGAGGGCGGAGAAGCTGACCTCGCCGGAGGTCTCTTCGATGGAACTCTCGACCGCTGCCGCGATGTTCTCCAGATCCTCATCGAGCTGATCGCCGGAGCGGGCCGCGGTGCCGCCGGTGCGCATGACCAGGCCGGTCAAGGTGGCGAGGCCGACTTTGTCGGCAGGGTCGAACAGGTTTCCCGTGCGCACCAGCGCCAGGCCGTTCACCAGCGGAAGTTCGTGGTTCTCGAGCAGGTAGACCCGCATGCCGTTGGCCAGCGTGTATTCCTCGACGTGAGGAATTCGGAGCGGCGCGAGCGGCGGGAACTTGAGTTCGGCCGGCGACTGCGCCAGAAGCGCCGCGGCGAACAGGAAAAGAACGGCCAGCCGGCGGCTCATTGCGCGCCTCCCTTCGGCGCCACGGTGAATGCCACCGTGCGCCCGCTCTCCACGAAGTACTGTGCGGCCACGCGGCGCACGTCGGCGGCGGTGACCTTGTCGATGTCGTCGAGGGCGGTAAACATCTTTCTCCAGTCGCCGTAATTGACGCGGTAGAAGGTCAGCTGGTCGGCCATTCCGGTGTTGTTGTCGAGTTGCCGGAGAAGCGCGGCGCGCAGCTTGGTCTTGACGCGCTTCAGGGTTTGGGCGTCCACTTCCTTGTCCTTGAGGCCGTCGAGAATGCCGTATACCGCCTTCTCGTTCTCCGCGTTCGTGTGGCCCGAGGATGGCGCCACCCAGACCAGAAACAGGTTGGGGTATCTGCCTCCGGGAAAGGTCGCGATGGAGGTGGCGGAGAGCGCTGTGTTGCGGTCGCGGACCAGTTGCTGGTAGAGCAGGCCGGTCCGGCCGCTGGAGAGGATCTCGCTGAGGACGTCGAAGACGGGGTCGTCCTTATCGTGCTGGTCCGGGCGCTTCCAGGCGATGGCGAGGAAGGGCTGGCTGGCGGACTCCACCGCGACGCGCTTCTCGCCCTCCTGCGTCGGTTCGACCGTGGGGAGCGGGGCGGGCAGCGGGCGGGCCAGAAGGCGGCCGAAATACTTTTCGGCCAGACGCCGGGCCGCAGCCGGATCCACATCGCCGGCGATGGCTATGGTGATGTTGGCCGGGACATAATACTTCTCGAAGAAGGCGCGCGCATCCGCGACGCGAAGGTGCTCGATGTCGCTCGCCCAGCCCGCCGTGGGCTGGCGGTAGGGATGGGCCGCGAACGCCGTGGCGAGCAGCATCTCGGAGAGCTTCCCTTCGGGGTTCGATTCGACTCGCATGCGGCGCTCCTCGCGCACCACGTCGCGCTCTTTGTAGAACTCGCGGAACACGGGGTTGAGGAAGCGCTGGGATTCCAGCAGGAACCACAGCTCGATGCGGTTCGAGGGAAGGCTGTAGAAGAAGTTGGTGGTGTCCTCGCTGGTCTCGGCGTTGAGTCCGTTGCCTCCGTTCTCCTCGATGGTGCGCGGATAGGCGTTGACGTCAACGTAACCGGCGGCCTTTTCCATGGCGGCCTGCAGTTGCTCCTCAAGCGTATGCAGGCGGTCGGCGCCGGCAGCGGCGCCTTTGGCGCGCTCGGCGTCAAGCTGATCGTAAGCGCGCTCGACGGCTTCGAGCGCCTTCTTCTCTTCGGCGTAGTTCTTCGAGCCGATCGTCTCGGTGCCCTTGAATGCCATGTGCTCGAACATGTGGGCGAGGCCGGTTTTGTCGCACGGGTCGTCGACCGAGCCCGCGTTCACGTAGGTGTGGAACGCGACGACGGGAGCCTCGTGGTGCTCGAGCAGGATGAAATCGAGACCGTTGGGGAGCGTGAACTCGGTGACGTGCTTCTCGAATTCCGCCAGGTTCTGGGCGCGGAGGCGGCCCAGCAGGAGAAAGGACAGACACAGGAACAGAACAGCTCTGTTTCGGGTGGTGTGCATGGTGTGCTTCTAGAGCCATTGTAGGCATATAAGGGCTCAAGCCCGCCTCCGATGCTATACTCCGGCCTGGAATGTTCTCCTCTCGCCTGAATTGGGATCTGCGGCCAAACCGCATCTCCGCGTCGCTCGATGCCAGGCGGCGCACCGGCGCCCCCATCCTCGATCTCACGGAATCGAACCCCACGCACGCGGGGCTTGCGTACCCGTCGGAGGAAATCCTGGCGGCGCTGGGCGACGCGCGGTCGCTGCGGTACGAGCCCTCGCCGGCGGGCGTTGCGGAGGCCCGGGGCGCGGTGTCCGCCTATTACGCCTCACGCGGCGTGCGCGTCGCGCCGGACCGCATCGTTCTGACGGCCAGCACCAGCGAGGCGTACGGCTACGTGTTCAAGCTGATGGCGGACCCGGGCGACGAGGTGCTAGTGCCGCGGCCCTCCTATCCGCTGTTCGACTTTCTGGCGAGGCTGGAATCGGTGCGCGCCGTCGACTACCCGCTGGTGTATGACGGAAGCTGGCGGATCGATTTTCCGGCGCTCGAAGCGGCGCTGACGCCGCGCACACGCGCCATTGTGGTGGTGAATCCCAATAATCCTACTGGGTCGTTCCTGAAGACCGGCGAGCTCGAGCGGTTGGTCGCGCTGGCTGCCGCGCGCGGCTTCGCGATCGTGTCTGACGAGGTCTTCTCGGACTACGCTTTCGCGCCCGATGCGGAGCGCGTCACCACGCTGGCGGGCGTCTCCGGAGCGCTTGCGTTCTCGCTCAGCGGGCTCTCGAAGATCGCCGGGCTGCCACAGATGAAGCTGGGCTGGATCGTGACGTCCGGGCCCGAGAAGCTGCGTGCGGCTGCGTTGGCGCGGCTGGAACTGATCGCAGACACTTATCTTTCGGCCGCGGCGCCGGCGCAATACGGCGCAGCACGATTGATGGAGGCCGGGACCAAGGTCCGCGAGCAGATCTCGGCTCGCACGCGGCAGAATTTGGAATGGTTGCGCCGCTCGGTGCCGGGGTCTGCGCTGAGCCTGCTCGCGGTGGAGGGCGGCTGGTACGCCACGCTCGAAGTGCCGCGAACGCGCAGCGAAGAGGAGTGGACACTGGAACTGCTGGAGCGCGACAGCGTGCTGGTGCAACCTGGCTTCTTCTTCGATTTCGAGACTGAGGCGTTCCTGGTGGTGAGCCTGCTGACGGCGCCTGATGTTTTCCAGGAGGGCGTGGGCCGGGTGCTGGCGCGGGCGGGGGAATAAGCGCTGACGGTCCGCGCACGGCAGTGCCCTTACGGCGCCTTTGTCTGTAGGACCACAGTGGCGCCGGCCGAACGGCAGAGGTCGATGACCTCGACGACATCTCCGAAGGGCACTGCCGCGTCTGCGTGCACCACGGCCGCTTTCTCCGTGCTCACCGCCCCTCTGAGCGCACTCGCCAGGCTGCCCTTGGGGACAGGCTCGTTGTCGACCTTCACATCCGTCCGGCCCTGCTGCGACCGAAGCAGTGCGACGTCGGCCGACACCGCGCCCGCGGGCGCCCGCGCAGCCAATAGCACTTCCAACGCTCTCGGACTTAGTAACCTCCCTGGCTTCCGCGACTCCTGCTGAGAGGTCAGCACACTTAGTTAGTCTTCCGAAACCCGCCGCAGGCAAAGTCTCCAGAACTTCCAATACTTTCCCGTATGCCGTACGCGCATCCGCTTTGAGATACAACTGCTTCCCTTTCTCGCGCGACGGAACCCCTTTCAAGGTTTCCGATAAGTCAGCGAGGCTGGTCGGAGTTACTCCGACATACATCCGGCCATCGCCGGTGATGGTCACCACTAACGCGCCCGCTTCGTCCGCCCCGGGCGCCGACACCGCGTTTTCGGTAACAGGCAACTCCACGTGGATACCTGCTTGCCGCTGCTGCGCTCCGGCCGCGGCCAACACGACAAGACACACTTGCGCTAATTGGTTCATACGTCCCGCCCCTTTCGATGCCCTCTGTCAGCATCGCCCCTACACCGGCTGTGTACTAGAATACTAGTACACTGTCAATGACCCAATCACGGTTTGACGATGCGCGCGCAGCGGATGGTGTCGAGGTGGGGGAACTTCGAGTCCAGGTATAGGTTGCCCATGGTCTCGAGCATGTTCTGATCGGGGCCGGAACCGTGCGGCGGGCCGTCGCCGTAAGCGTCCCAGAGGTGATCGACGGCCAACTCCATCCCTTCCACCACCTGGCCGAATGGGGCGAAGCCGGCTTCGTCGAGGCGGGTGTTGTCCTGAAGGTTGATGAAGACCTGCGTGGTGCGCGTGTTGGGACCGGCCTTGGCGAACGTGATGGTGCCGCGCTTGTTGCTCTGGGTCACCGGGTCGTCGCGCATGGTCATGCTGCGCCATCGCGCCTCGACCACCGGATCGCCGTTGATGCCGAACTGGGCCACAAAACCGGGCAACACGCGGAAGAAGCGCTGCTCGTCGTAGAACTTCTGCTCCACGAGCCGGTAGAAGCGCTCGGCGCCTTCGGGCGCCCAGGACTTAGTCACCTCGACCACGAACGAGCCACGGGTGGTGTCGAACTTCACGCGGTACGAATCGGGAACGGGCGCGAGTGGGGCGGGAGGTTTCGAACCGCCGCATCCGGCGAGCGTCATTACGAGGGCGATCAGGGCGAGGGCGGTCAGGCAGAGGCGGCCAATGCTTCGCATGGGAAGCATTCTACCAGCGTGGGGGCGTCAGGTGATGCGACGGAATCGAGGGATCCGACGGGCTCGGCCCATCCGCGCAGGCACCACTCGGTCGCATGGCCCAGGCGGGTGAGCACCAGATCGCCGCAACGGTACTCTGTCTTGCGGCAGCCGCAGCCTGCGATGACATGCCTGGTGAGTCGGACTATGGCGATCATTTCCGCACCTTATGGCACGACAGGGGCCAAAACGCAGACTCAGTGACTTGCGACGGCAGACGGGTTTCGCTGGGGTAAGTTTTGACCGGAGGGCGGTAGGAATTACCGCTCGGGCGCCAGCACAGTGTTGGGGTAGTAATGCTCGAGGATGGCGCGGAAGCCAGCGCCCGAGGCGGCCATGGCGGCGGCTCCGGTCTGGCATAATCCGATTCCGTGGCCGTCGGTCGAGCCGCGGCGCGGGCTTCGAGCGCAGGACGAGCACGGCACGGCGAAGAAGGGATAGTCGCCGGGCCCGGCGCGAACCGGGATCCGGGTCCGGCCTCCACAATGGGCGGAGTAGAGGGCAGCCACCGGAGTTCCGTGCCAGGCGAGGATCAGGCCGCGTGTTGCGGCAGCAGCGCGAGCCGGCGCTCGCGACGCCCCCGGTGGAGCGCGCAGGAACTGGCAGTGCGTCGTATCGCAGAAATCGAATGCCGCGTGGCGGCGATGCGAGGCCACGTAAAACGAGCGCGCTACGACGGCCTGGGCCTTCAGCGCCTCGATGGAGGCTCCGGGCTGACTCTCGGCTGCGACCACCGAAGCCACCGCGACCTCGAGATCCATGACGACCACGGGCCGCAGCGCGTTCTTGGAAGCGCCGATCTCGAGGCGGCCCTGGAACTGCCGTTGGATCTTGCCCGGGATGCTCAGGATCAGGCTGCCGTCGCGTGGCAATGCGGAGAGAGTGCTGCTCCTTGCCGCGCCGCCGCGCCAACGGCACTCGATCTCGCCGTCCCGGAGCGCGACCGTTGCCGTCTCGGCGTCTCGAAGCACAAAACTCGCCGTGCCCGCACGGACCTCGACGGCGTCGCCCCGGACGGCCGCCAGCCTTAACTGGACCGGGTGGAAGAGGCCGAAGACGCCGATCTGAACGGTCTCGGCGAGACACGTGGCCGCGGCCAGCGCGAACGAGAGAACGACGCGCCTCATCTTCCCTCGCGAATCACGCGCATCATTTGGGCGGCGACGACGGCGGCTTCGGCTCCGGGGACGCCGTGAACGCGGACCAGCAGGCCGTAGCGTGGCGTGGCGGCACGGTCGAAAGCGATCACGAAGCCGTCGCCGGGTGCCTTCGGCTGGTGGGAGCAGGGCGCGGTGCCGGTCTTGGCCAGGCCCTCGCCGAGCGCGTGGGCCGTGCCGTGGCGCGCACACTCTTCCATGCCGCTTCGAACCACGCCAGCGCGCGGATCCGAGACCAGCGCTACGAAGGCGCGCAGCACCTCTTCCGGCCGCAATTCCCAAAGGCCCTGGCGTCCCACGTAGGCAGCCGGTGGAGCATCCTCGGGCGGCGGCGCGATCGAGAACCGGCGCGCCTCGGACGCAACGTCCTCGAAGCGGACCTCGGCCGCGAGCGCGTCGAAGTAGGCGTTGCAGGAGTGGGCGATTGCCTCGACGATCCCCACCTTGCCGTGCCCGGCGGGAAGCCAGCAGCCGGATTCCGTTCCGCGGCACACGAATTCCGGGTAGCGGAATGCGTGCGACTTTCCGTAGGCCAGCGCGGTGAACGGCTTGACGAGTGAGCCCACCGGCACGGCGCGGCCCGCGTCCGGCCACCGCGTGTCCACGATCCGGCCAGTGCCTGTCTCAATCAGGATGTACGAAACGTCGTCGCGGGTGAAGCGCTCGCGGAGCAGGGTAACCACGGCCTGGTCGTAGAGAGAGGCGGCGAAGGCCACGCCCGTCGCGCGTCGCCCGTCGCCCGTCGGACGAAAGGCGGCGCAGAGAATCCAGAGCGCGGAGATTGCGAGCCCCGCTCGCCGGATCATTTTGCGAGCCTGTAGGTCACGGTCTCGGAGACCGTGGCGCCGAGATCGAGCGCGGTCATGGACTGCGACTCGACCCCGCTCAGCACGCCGCTGAGGCTGGCGATGTTCTCCGAGAAGAAGTTCGGCTCGTGCTCTTCGGCCTGCGCATCGGAGTAGTCGATGAGGCGCGTCATCGCCAGGAACCGGCCGCGCTCGGCCGCGTGGTGGAAGGTGGCAGCGTAGGTGAACGGCTGGCCGGCCGCCGGAGCATCGAGGCGAGCCGCGATCTTCTTTGCGAGCGCGGCCGAATCGGCCACGATCAAAACGCGATCGCGCGCCTCGACCGCGATTCGGCCCAGCGGCCCGAACTCCTGCACGGACGCGAGCGTTTTGCGGACCGCGGCCGCGTCCCAGTTCGAGGACCCGACCAGCACCACCGCCGTATCGGTTCCCACCAGCACGCCGCCCGGCGCCTCGCGGCTCGACGCGATCTCCAGCATGGCGTCGAGCGGTGTTCCGAACAGGGAGCGCAGGGCGGGTGAGATTTCGTCGCCCGTGGATTCCTCGAGCGGAGGCTGGTCGATGCGGGTTTCGAGATCGGATTCGCTGCCGGCCTGTCCGCTCACAGCCGCTGGCGGCGCGGTGAGCGAAGGCGGCGCCGCTGCCGGTCCCGGCGCAAGAACCTTTTCGTACAACAACGCCAGGGCGGCCTCCGGAGCGGGCTTCATCCAGACCTGCGAGAAGCCGGCGTCATCCGGCACCAGGCGGAGCGCACCCGCGCAGGCCGCGGCGTCCGGCGGCCCAGCGGCGGGCTTGTCGAAGCGGACGAAAGCACGGTCTTCGCGGACCTGGCTCTCGGTGCGGCGCAGGTCGGCGATGCCGGCGTCGAACTGCCGGAGGGAGGAAACGTTGCGCTGGATCCAATACGAGCGGAAGTGCGGGCTCTCGGCCAGGGCGGGCAGGTTCATCACCAGGCGAAGATCGCCCGGCGGGCCGGCGCGCTTCACCGACTCGGCGTACCAGCGCTCGCTCGCGACGGTCTCTACCGGCTTCCCCGCGAGCAGCGTGAGCGCGCCCGCCATCAGGTCTTCTCGCGTGGCCAGCAGCAGGTAGTCCTTCGCGGCCGCGAATGCCGCCACGCGGTGGGACGCCGCATCGGTCTTGACGAAGTAATCGAGGCCCGCGGCGTTGCGCGTCTGGTAGGAAGAGCGCGTGCGCCACAGCGCGGTCTCGATCGCTTGCGCCGAGGGCAGCTTCGTGATGTACAGAAACTGCAGGTTGCCGATGTCGTAGAGCGCGATGGCCGATTCCGTGCCGGCGACCGAGGCGAGCAGGTCCATGTCGGGCGGCAGGCCGGCCGCGGCGGCGAACTCCGTCTGCGCGTCCGCGAGCCGGCTGAAGAGGCGCGAGCGCGAGAACACCGCGTAGTTGCTGCTCGCGAGCCAGGCCGGCTTCTCGTGCGAAGAGTTCCAATCTTTGAGGAGCCCGCCGAAGTCGCGGGCTTCGAGCACCAGTAGCGGACCGCTGGGAACGTAGGCAGCCATTCCGGGGCCCGGCATGGGCGACTCCACAAACGCCCACAGCGCCAGAGCCAACACTGCCGACAACAGGAGGATGCGCTTCTTCATTTCGATGAACCTCCTTCGGCCAGGCGCGGCTCCACCAGTTGCGCTTGTCCGAGTTCTTTCCCGATTACCGGGCGCCGGCGCGTGTTCTCGGCCAGCCATTCCTGCCGCGCCTTCACCTGGTTGAGCGCGGCGCGCGTTTCGGCGGAGGGCTCGATCGCAAGCGAGAGTCTGTACAGAAGCGCGGCCTGCCGCCATACGCCAAGATCGGCGGATGCCTTGCCGAGGTCGCGCGCCACGGCGGCGCGTTGGGCGGTGTCGGAGGATTCGTTCAGGAACCCGGTCACCAGCCATCCCAGGTCGGTGTCGGACTCGTCGTTGTTCAGGTAGTAGCGAAACTGCTGGACCTGGTTCTCGAGGGCGGAAAGCGCGGTCTGGGGGCTGCCGCTCTCGAGCGCGGCGCGCACCAGGCGCAGCCGCGGAGCCAGCGGCCTGGGATTGATCGCGATGGCTCCCATGAGCAGCGCGACGCGGTCCCCGGTCTTTGCCGCTTCCGCCGCTTTGAGCCGGGCGAAATAGAAGTACGGCTTTTCGACCGCGGCCGCCGAGGGGCTCGCGCCGCCGGCCAGCATGTCGAGCTCGCCGCTGCCGAAGCCGGAGGCCGGCGCCAACTCGGCTGCCTTCAGGCGCACTTCATACGCCGCGTCCGGAGAACGGCACGGCGACGCGTCGCCTAGCTTGACCCGGCTCTCCAGGTCCCACGGCACGGCCTTCACGCGCGCGGCCAGGAACTCATGAGCCGCCGTTTTGTGGCCGGTCCTTATAAGAAGGTCGGCAGCGGGCACGAGATCCTGGAACGGCTCGTCCGCCACCTGGGTCATCCGGCGCAGCAACCTGAGAGCGCCGGCCATGTCGCCCTGCTCGATGCGGACTTCGGCCAGGCCCAGGAAATCCGCTGCGTTGAAGTTGTGCGCGTCGAGCTCGCGAGTGTACACGAACTCCAGCAGGCGGCGCGCACCAGCCGCATCGCCTTCGGTCTTGAGTACGGCGGCGCCCTGGCTCAAGGTGTCGAGCGGCGGCGCATCCTCCGGCGTGCGACGGTATCGTTCGAGGAGCGCATCCAGGCGTCCGGCCTGTGCGGCCGCACGGATTTCGAGCGCGGTCTTGGCGGACGGTTCTCCCTGCCATGCGTCAAGCGCCGCCTGGGCTCGCGCGGTCTGTTTCGTATCGAGCAGGAATCCGATCCACCGCAGTTGCCACTCGCGGAGAGTCTGTTGGGCGAAGTCGTGCTCGGGGCCAGGTTCGGACGCGCGGGCCGAGGCGTCGTCGAGAATCCTCTTGTAGAGCACCTCCTGCTGCACGTTGTCGAAGAGCTTCGAGTCAAGCGCCGCGCTCAGGACACCCAGAGGATCGGGCGCGGCGCGGCTGAGATCGACGATCCATGCGACTCCGTCGGCGGTTCCCGCCGTGGCGGCGATCGCGCCTTCGAGCAACGGTGTCAGCCGGTAGTAGCCATTACGGCGGATATAGATCCGCAGCGCGCTGTCGGCCTGGGAGCGAACGTCGGCGAGGAGTTTGTGGCTGCCGATGTGCTTGAGAGCCGCCGGCAGGTCGGTCCAGAAGCTCTCCGGAAGGCGATCGTCCTCGAGCTTGCGGAACGCGGCGAAGGCGTTTCTCCAATCGGCGATGGCCTCGTCGCGCTGGCCCGCGTCCCAGTGAATCAGGGCCATTTTGTCGTAGACGTCGCCGCGTTTGGCCGTGAGCTCGAGGACGCGGCCGTAGTCGGCAAGCGCGCGAGCGGTGTCGTGGTTGTGGCTGTAGAGATCGGCCAGCGTGGCGTAGGCGTCCGCGCGGGCGGGCGTGCCCTCGAGCATCGCAGGAAGGAAATCCTCGGGGTCGCCGCGTTTCGCCAGCGCCGCGTATTCGCCGTAGACCGTGCCGTAATAGAACCAGTCGGTGCCGGCCAGTTGCTCGTTGCGGTCCACGCGCCGGCCCAACCGCGCGCCGATCGGCTCGTCGCCGATGGCTTCGGCAAATGTCGTGCCCGTTTCGGGTGAGGCGTCCGAGTAGTAGACGCCGGCGAGGCCTGTGTAGGCCCGCGTCCAGACATGCGGCATCGAGCCGCCGTGGGCGCGGATGGCCGCAAGTGCCAGCCTGGAGTTGCCGCTTGCGGCGGCCGTCTTCAGCGCGACGTACGGCTCTCTGCCTTGCCCGGCCTCGACCACGAGGCGATCGGGCATGTGTACCGCGAGCAAATCGAGATAGCGCTGCAGCGAGTCGCCGCTCAACCCTTCGCGCTCCTGATGCATCGCCAAGACCTTGAGCTCCGCCGCCACGTTGCCGCTCGCGCGATAGGCCTCGGCAGCCTGGTCAAGCACTCCGTCGCGGTCGGGGCGGTTGGGATACACCTGCCAGTACGCTTCGAGCTGGACGCCGAGCTCGTCGTATCGCATGCGCTGGCGCTGGAGTTCGATCAGGCGGAGCCGATGCGAGTTCTCGGTGGGGCTGCCCGGACTCGCCATCATCAGCCCAAAGCGCATCTCCACCTCGAGACGCGTCAGCCCGGCCCGCTGGATCATCGGCAGCACCCTGTCCAGCGGAAGCGAGGCTCTCGCCGACTTAAGCGGCGTCTCCAGGGCCGTCTTTTCTTCAGGCGTGTAGTAGAGTGCGATGGCATCGGCCATGGCGTTGAGCGCCTGCGTGAGGCCTGAGCTGTCGAGCGATCCGGCCGCGCCGAACGTCCCGAGGGCCGTTTCGCAAGCGCGCAGGCGCGTCATCACGCGCGCGTAGACGGCCGCGCCATCCGCCTGCTCGGTGAACAGGTATTTGCCGGAGATCGCCACTCCGCGCTCGGCGAATGGACGGGCCTCCGCCACCAGGTCCCATCCGTCGAGGATGCGCGCGACTTCGAAGAACTGCTGCGCGCGCTCAGGGCGTCCATCGATGAATCCCTTACGGAGCGCGGCGACGGCTTCGGCGCGCCTGTCCATACGGGCGTCCACCTCGGCCGCCTTCTCCATCCAGTGAGGATCGTGATAGGTGAGGTCGTAGAGCTTGGTGTAACTCGCCAACGCGTCGTCGAAGCGCATCAGGCGCTCCTCGATCGAGGCCCGGGCGATGCGCAGGTCGGTGCGATCGGGCCGGATGGCGATAGCGCGCGAGTAGGCTCCGATGGCCTGCGGCAGATCCTCTAAGAACATTTCGATCCGCGCCAGCACCATCGGCCAGCGGAAATCGCGCGGCGAATCCGCCGAGGCTTTGACGAAGTAGCCGCGCAGACGCTCGCGCCCATCGTGCGCTGCGGCATAGAGGGCGGCCTCACGCACCAGCTCGTCGTCCTCCGGGTAGGCCTTGAGGACCTCGATGTACTGGTCCATGGCCGACGCGTAATCCTTCTGCCGGGTCAGGACCGGGATCAGGCTCCGGCGCAGCTCGGCGATGCGCGAGGGAGCGCCTCGCAGGGCCTGGATCTTCTCTTCGTAGAATGCGCGCAGGCCGCGATCGTCACCCTGGCGGACGTCAACGTCGGCCATGGCGGCAATCGCTTCGGCGTTGAGAGGTTCCTGGGCGAGCAGAGTGCCGGCGAACTCGCGGGCGCGGGCGAAGTCTCCCGATTCGGCGGCCTTGCTGGCTGCCTCCAGCGTGAAACTCCGGCGCAGCGGAGCGTTCGCGGCGCCCGAGGCGCGCACCAATGTATCGATCGCCCTCGCGGGCATCTTGTTGCGCCAGTAGAAATCGACAGTCGCGCGAACCACGCCGAGGATGGCCGGATTCTCCCGATACAGGTCCTCCACAGCACGCTGGGCCGCGGCGAGCTCGGCTTTGCTCTCGTAAAGCCGCATGAGCTCGAGCCGCGCCCGCATGCGTTCCACGGGGTCGGCAGTGACGGCCACTTCGCGCTCCTGGACTTTTTGGACGACCGCCTCGAAGCCGCGCGAGGCGGCATCCCCACGAATGGAGGCGAGCAGATCGGGCGACGTGGCGCGCGACGCAAGATCGGCCAGGAAGGTGCCGACCTCGCCGGTCCGGCTCTGCGCTTCGAGCACGGCGATGCGCAGGGACACGGCCGCCGCATCCGGATTTGCGTCCGCGACGCGCTCAGCGGTGAGGCGGTCGATGAGCACCTTGTAAGCGGGACGCTTGGCGAGCGTAAGAAGGCGGGCACGGGCCGAGGCGGCCGCGGCATCGCCCTTCAAGTACTCCGCGATGGCGCGCTCATAGTCGCGCTTGCTCTCGTCGATCGCTCCGGCCTCGTAGGCGTAGAGCGCCGGATTGGCCGCTTGCTGCCGCGCCTGCTCTATCAGGCGCAGCGCGTCGTCAAACTGGTAGTAGTCCCAGAGAATAGTGGCCGCTTCCAGATAGCCATCCTTCTTGCCGGGCTCGATGCGCGCGATGCGGTCCCAATAGGGGCGCGCTTTCGCGTATTCCTCGCGGTCGGCATAGATCTCTCCGGTCTCGGTCAGCGCCTTGTGATCGCGCTGGTCGAACTGGTAGAGCTTCTCGGTGAGCGCGACGGCCCGCTCCGTTTGGCCGAGCGAGCGATCGAGCGACGCGGCCCGGCGCACCAGCGCGGCGTCGCCCGGAAAGCGCGCGGCGACGGCTTCAAGCGCGGGCGCGGCGGCTTCATAGTGCGCCCACCAGGCCTGTGCCTCGCCGGCGAACTGCACCGCCGCGGGGTTCGCCGCCACCATCGCGGCGGGATCCGTGACGTGTAGCGATTCGACCTCGGTCGAGAGGCGCCCCGTGAAGGACAGGCTCTGGACGAGCTGCCGCTTCAGACCGTCCGCGTAGAACCAGTAGTTCCTCAGCAGCCGCTCATGCTCCGCCGGATTCGCGGTGGCCTTCCTGGAGTAGGCCGTGAGCAGGTTGTGAACGAAAGCCAGGTCGTAGGGGAAACGCTCGTGGGCATATAGATTGACGCGCAGGTAGAGCGCGGCGCTGACGTTGCGGTGGCCCACCACATCGCGGAAATATTGCTCCAGCTCGGTGCTCGAGAAAATGTCCACCACCTGTTTGGTGAGCTGCTCGAGGCTGGTTGTCTGGCGATGGAGCAGGTACCAGCGCGCGAGCTTGTCGTACCAGGAGAGGCTCGAGAACTGCTGGATCGCGCGGCGGTAGACCTGGTCGATTCCAGCGTCGAGCTTGTTCTGGTCGATGAACGCGGCCAGGCTCGCGTAGAGGCCAGGGTCGTTGGGATTGCGGTCCAACTCGCGGCGGAGCACAGCGAGCGCGTCGAGTGGACGATGCAGCGAAACTAGGCGAGATACGTAGCGGTCAAGAACGCGGGAGTAGTCGGGAGAGCGCGCGGGGCTGGATTGAGGCGTTTCCCCGCCTGTGGCTCTGCTCCGCGCCGTTCGGGCCGGGGCCGGAGCCTCTTCGTCCGCCGCGAGGATCTCCGCGGTCTCGGCTTCCTCTGGCGGCGCCTGCCTGGCTGTGCCGGCCGCTTTCGCGCCCAGCGGGACGCCGCCGGCGCGCTCGGCCAGTTCTTTGAGAAGCAGATCGTAGGTGGCGAACTCGCTGCTCTCGTCCTTGGTGCGCGCATAAGCGTCGGCCATGCGTAATGCCACTTCGGTCCACAGAGGCGTTTGCGGGAACGCGGCCAGGAACCGCTTGCCGGCGCGAATCACGCCGTCGCTCGCGCCATAGGTGGCGTAGGTTTCGATGAGCCTGGCCGCCAGCGCGGGCCGCCGGCTCGACTTCGGAAACGTGGAATCGAAGAGCGCCACGAGCTCGGCCGCGCGCGACCGGTGGAAGTACGCCACCGCCTTCTGCTCTTCGTCACTGTACTTGTATTCCGGCGCCGTCGAGTTGAGCAGCAGCGACAGGATGCCGTTCAGGAACCCGGGATGCGGGTCCATGGTCGCGATGTCTTTATAAAACGACAAGTCGCCCGCACCGAAACGGATGGGCTGCTCCGGCGCCGTGAACAGCAGCTGCGCCAGCGCCGCGAGCGAACGCTCCTTGTCTGCTGGGGTCGCACCGGCGAGCGCGTATACGGCGTGGTAATTGCGGGCGGCCTCGTCGTAGTCGTGGACCGCTTCCATGAGGCGGCCCATGGTCCACAGCTCCGGCGCGTTCCAGGCGGATTGCCGCGCGTCCTTCCTCTGGCGGAATTCCACCAGCGCGCGCTTTGCCTCCGGCAGGTTCCCCTGCTGCTGGTAGTAATAGAAGAGGCGCGCGGCGGCGCTCAGGTCCGTGGGATTCGCGCTCGCCGTGGTGCGGGCCTTGCCGAGAAAAGTCCGCAGACTGTGAGTCTTCCCCAGCAGCTCGAAGTAGTCCTTCACCAACTCGGCCGGCCACAACGGTTGAAACGCCTTATCGTAGATGGCGAGGGCTTGCTCCGGAGTTCCGCGGTTCTCCGCCAGCGCGGCGCGGGCACTCGTGGGGAAGACGGTGTCGGCTGGAAACGCCTTGGCGTATTCACCGACCAGAGCGTCGGCTGCCGCGTTCTGCTTCTTGTCGAGAAGGTAGCCAAAGTACTGGCGGTAGACCCCGCGCCTCCGCGCGTATCGCTCGATCCACAGACGGTAGACTTCTTCTCCGGTCTCAACCGGAAGAGCCTGCGCATCCACCAGAGCAATCAGCCGCTCGAGCGTGCGCCACGCGCGCTGATCGGCGACCGGCTGCAGTTTCTCGGCGGGCGGGTTGGGCGCTTTGGCCGCAGCCTCGAGGGCATGGACTTCGTCGGCTGGACGCAGACGCCGGTGATAGAAATCGGCCAGGGCCAGTTGGCCCGCGCCGGGATCGGCCGCAAGCTTCGCCTGCTGGATCCAATCGGCCTCCGCGGCAGCCGCGTCGAGCTGTTCCTCGGCGGCGCGCGCGCGGAGCGCGTAGAGTTCCGCGTCGTTGGGCGCCGCCGCGATCAGTTGGCTGAGGGACGCGCGCGTCTGGGCCGGATCGCGCCGCACTGTAACCGCGCCGCCGGGCATGGAGACGGTAGTGGTGAAGACGCCCTCGAAGCGTTTCACCGCCGGAATGTTTTGGAACCAGCGCGGCAGGTCCGCGCGCGCCGCGAGTCCGGCGAGGGCCAGGGCAGCGACGGCGACCTGAGACTTACGGGAGGATTTCAAGCGGCACCTCCTGGCTTCCGATGTTGTGTGCGAAATCTTCGGCCGTCACCGTGAGCACGTATTGGCCCGGCGCAAGCTGCGCGGGCACGACGAACTCGCCGGTGTTGGCCTGCTCGGCGGCGTTCCAATGCAGGCCTACCGGGCCGACGCCGAACATGCGCGCCACCACGGTCCGCGTCGTATTCGAGGCGCCGACCTTCAGCCGCACCACCTCTCCTCGGCCGAAGCGGCGCTTGTCCAGGTGCACCCGCACCAGCGGCGGCTTGCTCGCGATCACGAAGGTCTTCGATTCGCGGTAGACGTGCCCGGCGCGGTCCCGCAGGATCAGCCGAACGGAGTAAGTGCCGTCGTTCATGTCCACCGGCGCCAGAAAGCGCGTCTGCCAGGTGTCCTCGTCGGGAAGGTAGCGAAGCGGCTTGACCAGGCCGAACGGAAACAGCGCCACGATCGACGCGATCGCGGGATCGGTCTTGACGCGCAGCACCGGGTCGCCGGGCCGGATCAGCCGCGGCCGCAGCAGCGCGCGGGGCGCCGCCAGAAACGACGTGTAGGGCGTCACGAACTTGTACTTGCGCGCGAGGCGGATAATTTCGTCGATGGTGGCGCGGTCCTCGCCTTCGCGCGCGATTTTATCGAGCAGCGCGTCCACCCGCGCGCGGGCCCAGGTGCGCGGAAGCTGCGGATGCTCCGCGCTCCCGGCGGGAAGCGTCGCCTTGGCACGCATCTCGAAGGGCTTGCCGTCGCGGCTGCCGCGCGCGGTGAACCCGGCCGGGCCGGGCTTTCGGTACGTGCCGACCCAGCGCTCGATAGAGCCCGTAAATACGGTGCTCTCGAGCGCGTAGACCATATCGAAGTTGGCCGCGGGCTCGGCTGCGAGCGCCAGGCCCTCCACCGGCTTACGTCCGAACTTCGCGACCCACGCGCCCAACTTGAACTCGGCCGGTTCGGTGGAGCGCACCCATTCGAGGACACCCTCGTGTTGAGCCAGCATTTTGAATAGCGGCATGTTGGCGTCGTCTCCCACCGCGTACAGGAACGTCCGCGGCCGCCTCGGTGCGGCCTTCCAACGGGAGGCGTAGGCGTCGGCCAGCTTGCTATTCGCGATCCGGCCGCGCGTGGCGTCTCCATCGGAGAGCACAACCAGGTAGGGCTCGAAGCCCGCCGCGGCAGGCTGCGCGAGTGCGGCGTCCAGAGCTCGCTCCAGATCCGTGCCGCCGCGCAGGCGGCTCGCCTTCACGAATGCCAGGGCCTTTTCGACGGCCGCCGTATCGGCGCCGATCGGCGCGGGTGCGAGCGCCTGCACCTCGGAATTGAACAGGAGCAGGTTGAACCGGTCCTGCGGCCGCAGCGCGCGCAGCAGCGTCTCCAGCGCCTGGAAGCTGCGCTCCAGTTTTTCCCACTGCATGGAGAGCGAATTGTCGAACAGGATCACGATGCTGCGCGGAGCGCCCTGGGCCGTCGCCGCCGCGCCCTGCGTCAGGAGCGCCGACGCCTCGAAGAACCCCGGTTCGCCGGCATCGCGGTGCGCGATGACTTCGAGTTGCTCGCCGCGAGCCGGGTCGATTCCGTACCGCACGGCGAAATCCTCGGTGAACGCTACCTTGCGACCCTCGAACGAGGCCTTCACGAAATTCGCCGTCTGCTGCTCGAGGCGTAGCGGGAACACCTTGCTCACGCTTTCGAAGTTCGAAATCGCGTGCGAGGAACGGAGCTCGAAATCGATGTGAATCAGGCCGGCCTGCTGCGCCTGGTAGGCGTCCGGCCGCAGCGGAATCGCGAACATCGAATGCAGGTCTTCGACGGGAACGATCTCGTGGTATTCCATCTCGACGCGCTTGGCGCCGTAGGCCGGGATGGGCACGATGCGCGCGCTGAAGACGGCCGACCGCGTTGCCTCGTCCGAGCCGCGCTCGCCCTGCTGGAGCAGGCCGGGATCGATGGCCTGGGCACGCGCCTGCTCGTAGATTTCCTCCGCCCTGCGCCGCTCGAGGATCACGCCGGGAATTCGCGTCACGTCGTCCCAGACCGCAAAGTCGGAGACCGATGCACGGCCCGGAAGAGCGAACAGGTAGTTGCCTTCGAGCACCTTGTCGTGATGGCTGGCGAAGATCTGGCGGACCGCCACGCGCGCGTCGCCGTCGTCGATGCGCACGACGATCCACATCTCCTCGAGCGAGAGCACGCTCGCGTCCGGCTGCTGCCGGTTCGAGGGGACGATGATGCCGGCGTCGCCCGAGAGCAGCGCCGGTAGAAGCAGGAACAGGAGAGGTCTCATCGCATGTCTTCCCGGAAACGGACCAGCCCGTTGTCGGTGCCCGCATAGATGTAGCCGTCGTGCGCCACGAGCGCGGTGACGTTGGGCGAGGGCAGGCCGTCCCTCACGTTGTGCCACCGCCCGCGGGCGCGGTCGAAGATGTAGAGGCCGCCGCCGAGTGAACCGGCGTACACGGCGCGATCCGTGGCCGCCATCGAGTTCGGGTTCACCTCGAAATGCGCGTCCAGATCGGCGAAGCCGTGCCAGCGGCCGGAGGCATCGAAGCGCAGCACGCCCGCGCCATAAGTTCCCACGAACCACTCGTCCCCCGCGGGCGCGATGGCGGTGATCCAGTTGTGCCGCAGCCCCGAGTTGGCGGTGGTGTAGTTGGCGCGCACCGCGTCGCCATCGAGCACCGAGAGCCCGCCCAGCGTGCCAACCAGCAGCTTTCCGCCGGCCGCCGCGAGCGTATAGGCGTGGTTGCTCACCAGTCCGTGAAACGCGTAGAGGCTGCGCGCGCCGGAGCCGTCGAGAAACGTAATTCCGGCGGGCGTCGCGACGATCATGCCGCCGGGACGCACCAGGATGTCGGTGACCTGGTTGGTGATCAGTCCCTGGTCGCGGCCCAGTACCTGGCGCTCGCGGCCGGCGGCGTCGAACAGCACCAGTCCGTTGGCGGTGGCGGCCGTCGTGATGCCGCGCGCGGGGTCGTGTACGATCCGGTTGATACAGAAAACGTGGCTGTCCTCGCGGTGCGAGGCTCGGTCGAGACCGGGCTCCAGGATGTCCAGGCCGCGGTCGAAGTAGCCGACCCAGAGACGCCCAGCCGAGTCGAAGGAGAGCGCGGAGACGTTGCGGTCCGCGAGCACGGCGGCGCCGCGATCGAGCACGCGTTCGAAGCCGCCGCCGCGAGTGGAGGCCCGGTACAGGCCGTCGGAAGCCAGGGCGTAGAGCGTATCGTCCATCACCAGCAGCCGTTCGACCGCCCCCGTCAGCGGCTCTCCGGCGTGTTGGGCGGGGCGGGGCCGGCCGGGCGCGAGCGGGACCTCGATGACGCCCTCCTCAAGCGTTCCGATAACCAGGGTGTCACCCCGAACCAGCAACGATTGCGCGAAGACTCCTTGAGCCAGAACGCGCGCGAACCGGCCGCCCACGAACTCGGCGACGCCGAGCGGTGTCCCGGCGTAGGCCGCGTCGCCGGCCAGCGCGATCGAGAGTACGCGGGCGTCGGGCAGTCCCTCGGACTCGCCGAACCGGTCCACCTGGCCGGCGTGCCAGTGCAGCAAACCGTCGTTCACGGTGCCGGCCCACACGCTGGCCTCGTCGCCCGCGAGCGCGCTGACCTGTAGAGCCGCGAGCTCGGGGTGAAACGGCACGATCCGCTTGCCGTCATAGGCGAGCACGCCGTTCCTGGCTGTTCCAAGGAGAATGCGGCCGGTCGAGAGCGGCAGCACCGCAGTGAGGTCGCGGTAAGCGGCGGCATCGGGACGGACCTGGCGAAAGCCTCGGCCGTTGAACGCCAGCAGTCCCTCGCCGCCGGTGGCAATGAAAAGCTCGGGCTCTCCCGCGTCGGCGGCAATCCCGGTTGCGACGGCTACGGGCGCTGCCGGCAGATCGGCTCCGGCGGTGTATCGCGCGCGAACCATTCCCGCTGCGTCGTATTCGATCAGGCCGGCCGGGCCGCATAGATAGAGGTTGCCGTCGAAGAGTGTGGCGTCACGAAAGACGGCGGGCGCGGAAATGGGCTCGAAAGGGGTGGCGTGGCGACTGATGTGCAGTGCATGGAAGGTGATGTCGTTTTCGGCAACCGCGTTCTCCGCTTTTTGGAGTCCGCGCGCCGCGCGAAACAGCGCAATCCCAAATGCGAACACTGCAAGCGACGCGATGGCGGTCGCGATGAGCCAGAACTTGCGCGTCTTCAGAAGACCCAGCGGGCCAGCCATGCTCGTACAAATATATTCCAACTGCCGGAAAAATGTGCCGGACGAGCTTGGCGGTGACATCGACTCGGATGATGGCATTCCGGCGGCCATCGTCCGAAGCCCCGCCAATCGGGTATTTCGGTAAGATCGCGGACCGCGGCTGTGTATGTTCACACACGACGCGTGTCGCGGAAGACACAAGGAATTTACAAATGCCCGCGGAACAAACGCGCGAGGTCTTCGTCTAGCCAGTCAGAAGAATTCGCGGCCACTCAGGGGGGCTGCCCATGAATCTGGGACTTATGTTTCAGACCATCACGGTATTGGTGTGCGCCGGCGGGCTGGTTGCGGAAGAGCCCGGCGACGCGCACTCCTTCAACGAGCTCGGCGTGACGTACTTCAATCAAGCACGGTATGAGGACGCCAGGAAAGCCTACGAGCGCGCGCTCCAGATCGATCCAGACGCCGCTCCCACGCTCGCCAACCTCGCCACGCTCTACCGCACGCTCGGGCGCAACGATGAGGCGGAGCCGCTGTACAGGCGGGCGCTGACAATCGACGAAAGGGCGTTCGGCGCGGAATCGTCCGAAGTGGCCGGCCTCCAGGGCAGCCTGGCCCAGTTGTATGCCGAAGAGGGCCGCCCACGGGACGCGGAGAAGCTGCTGCGGACGGCGCTTGCCACGCGGGAGAGACTGCTCGCCGAGGCAGATCCGGCCGTGGCGCTGGTGTTGAACAATCTGGCCGAGTTGTACCGGACCGAGGGTAGGCTCGAGCTGGCGGAAGCAGAGAATCTGCGCGCGCTCAGGGTATTCGAGCGAGCACTTGGGCCGGACGATCCGCGCGTGGCCACCGGTCTCAATAACCTGGCTTCGATCTATGAGGCCCGCCGCCGCTACGACGATGCCGAGCTTCTCTTCCGCCGCGCCCTGGACATCAACCTGAAGGCGCTCGGCCCGGCGCACCCGGATGTGGCCGTCGAATGGAACAACCTGGGCGGCGTGGCCCTGCGTCGCGGAGACTACCGCGGGGCAGCGGAGTTGTACCACAAAGCCCTCGCGATCTGGCAGGAGTCGCTCGGGCCGGAGCATCCGCGCGCCGGCTACGCATGGTTCAACCTGGCGGTGAGTTACGCGGCGCTACGGGATTACACGAAGGCCGGCCCTCTGTTCGTGCAGGCGCGCGCGATTCTGGAGAAGCATCCTGGCGATTACCGGGCGCTGGCGTCGTGTCTCGAGAGCCATGCCAGGGTGCTGCGAAAGACCGGGAAGAAGAAAGAGGCCTCCGGTCTGGAAGCGCGGGCACGCCAGCTTCGCGATCTTCATCCGGGCGTGGAGACGGCCCGGCGCTATTCGGTAGACGTTCACGATCTCGCGGCGGCGGGACAAGCGAACTAAGTCACGCGCGCTGGCAAGCGGGGCAGTAGTGTGTGCCGCGCTGACCCACCACGATGCGGCGGATCGGCGTGCCGCAGCGCGGGCAGGGCGCGCCTTCTTTGCCGTAGACGTTGTGCTGCACCTGGAAGCTGCCGGCGCGTCCGTCGGCATCGACGTAATCGGAAATCGAGGAGCCGCCGGCTTCGACGGCCGCGCTCAACACTTCCCGGATCGCGGCGTGGAGCCGCCGGACTCGCCTGGGCGAGAGCCGCTCCGCGGACGCAAGCGGATGGATGCGCGCGCCGAACAGCGATTCGTCCACGTAAATGTTCCCGAGTCCACGCAAAAAAGCCTGGTTCAGAAGGACCGGCTTGATGCGGCCGCGACGCGACGCGAGACGCGCGGCGAACTCCTCCGCGCCAGTCTCCAGCGCGTCCGGGCCGAGCCGTGCGGCGCGTTCCGGCAGCGACTTGCACAGTTCGATGCGGCCGAACTGGCGCGGATCGTCATAGACCAGCCGCCCGGCGTCCAGATCGAAGACAGCGCGTGCATGCGGACCGGGCTCCGCGTTCCACAGCAGGCTGCCCGTCATGCCGAGATGAATGGCGAGCGTCAGGCCGCCGCCGAGTTCCACCAGGATGAACTTGCCGTGACGGCGTACCGCTTCGATGCGCCTGCCCCGCAAGCGGGCCGCGGTTCTGGCCGCGTCGCCGCGCATCACCAGGCGCGAATAGAAGCGCGCCTTGCGGATCTCGCGGCCAAGCAGGCGGGGAGCTACCGACCGCACGATCGTTTCGACTTCGGGAAGTTCCGGCATCCCCTAAGATGATGGCACGGCCGCCGGGGCCTCGAACAAGCTGCCCTGCTCGGGCTCGGGTTCCCACAGCTCCGGCCTGTACTCATTGGGTGAGTCGCGAAGGCCGTGACGCGCGCGAACAAGTTTGAGGCGCTCGCGGATTCGCTCTGCGTACTCGCCGCGGAGAAAGGCTCCGGTCCGGTACAGCCTCTCGTACTCCGGTGCGAGGCGAGGGAAATGGCGCTCGACAAACGGCAGGAACACCTGCTTCGCGCACGGTTTCAGAAAGAGCGGCCCGCCGCCCAGGAACGTAGCGCCCGCCTCCTTCGCCGCGCATGCCACGGTATCCAGACTCTCCTCGCTGTCCGTCAGGAACGGCATGATGGGATTCGGGAAGACGCCCACCTGGATGCCGGCCTCGGCCAGTTGGCGCGCCGCCTCGAGCCGCAACCCGGGGCGCGGCGCGCGGGGTTCGAGAAGCCGGGCCAGCCTCTCGTCCATCGTGGTCAGGGTGAAGTTCACGTGGAAAACGTTCGCGCGGGTGACTTCCTGGAAAAGGTCGAGATCGCGCATCAGCATGTCCGACTTGGTGGTGACGCTGAGCCGGCGTCCGCGGCCCGCCGCGAAGACTTTCAGGATCTCGCGGGTCACCTCGAAGCGCTTCTCAGCGGGCTGATAGGGATCGGTGGCGGTCCCGATGGCGATCCAATCCTTGCGGCTGATCCTGCGCAGTTCGGCGGCGAGCGAGGCGGCGAAGAACTGCTTTGCGAAGATCTTCCGCTCGAAGGCCTCAGCGCCGTCGAGCTCCATGAACTCGTGGGTATAGCGGGCGTAGCAGTAGACGCAGCCGAACTCGCAGCCGCGGTAGGGATTGATGGTCCACTGAAACGGCATGCGCTCGGAGGTGCGGTTGAGAAAGTGCCGTGTAGGCAGCTCGAAGTATTCCACGGCGCGTTTTGCGGCCAGGAGTTCGCTCGAGGCGGCGAGCCTGGCGATTCCAACGAGGTGCATGCCTCTATATTCGCCTTTTATTCGCCCTGCGTCAACGGGAATTGCGGCGCCTCGAGAAACAGGCTAGCTTGGGACTGGAGGAATGGCCGAGCGGTCGAAGGCGGCGGTCTTGAAAACCGTTAGGGTCGGAAGGCCCTCGGGGGTTCGAATCCCCCTTCCTCCGCCATATTGCAGTATGTCCGTCTTCTCCCGCCGCCCTCCTCCCACCCTTGCGGCGCTATATTGGCAGTGTCGATGCGCGCACGAGAGGCGGACAGCCCGGCGGTGACCGGCGGCCGGATTTCAGAGGCTCTAGTCGGCGAAATGACGGCTGGAGCGGAGCCGCTCGCCCGCTCCGTGCTGATTCCCTCGGTCTTCCGGGTCTATCTGCATCCCGAGGATTGGGAGCGCCTCTATCCTATCCTTCAGGAGATCCGCGGCGAGACCGAATCCGAGCTCACCGAAGCCCTGGCGCGCCTCAACAAGCCGCTCGCCTCCTGGACGAAGCGGGTCGGGCTCCGCAAGCCGAAGGAGTTCCGCCGCGTAAAGGAATTCTGGCAGGTGGACTTCTACCCCAACAACGACGACGATTGCCGCACCGGCGAGTTCGTCATCTTCTCCGATTTCCCCGAGCCGCCGCGCGCCGCCGAGTTCGAAGGCAGCGAAACCGTGCGGGCCACGCGTTTCGGCACGGCTGCGGCGACCGGCGAAAAGACCCGGCAGTCCGTGGACGCGGCCCCGAAGGCCGAAAACGTCCTGGCCCAATTCCGTTTTACCGACGAGTTGGGCCGCCGATCCTACCTGATGACGCGCGACGAGGTTCACATCGGCCGCGGAGGCACCGGCCGCTGGATCGATCTCGAACTGCGCACCGAAATCCCGGACGTTTCGCGCGAGCACGCCATCGTCCGCCGCCGCCCCGACGGAGCCTTCGAGATCAAGGACGTGAGTAAGTTCGGGACCACGGTTGACGGCGCCGCCGTGCCGCCCAGCCGCGTCACCGAAAACGGCGCCGAGGTGGACAAGGACCTTTGGGCGCCGCTCGCCGCGCCCTCCCGCATCGTTCTCGCAGGCAAAATGGAGTTGGACTTCCAGCCTGTCCCGCGACAATGACAACCGCAGGTTACCGTTCCGCCGCCCTGACAGACCCGGGCCGCCTGCGCGGCAACAACGAGGATCGCGTTTACGGCGACGACAAGCGCGGCATCTACTTCGTCATCGATGGCGTGGGCGGCGAGGCCGGTGGCGAGCGCGCCGCGGCAATCGCCGAGGAAGAGCTGCTGGCGCGTCTCAACCGCTCGACGGGCACCGTGGAGGACCGCATCCGCGAAGGTATCGCGCTCGCCGGCCGGCATATCCTCGCGCAGGCGCGCGGCAATGCCGATTACTCCGGCATGGCGTGCGTGCTGACCGTGGCTGCCGTTCAGGACGGCCGCGCCGTGGTCGGGCACGTCGGCGATACGCGGCTCTACAAGCTGCGCGGCGCCACCGTCGAGAAGGTCACCCACGATCATTCTCCGGTCGGCGTCCGCGAGGATGCGGGCGAAATCTCCGAGCACGAGGCGATGAACCATCCCCGCCGCAACGAGATCTTTCGCGACGTCGGCTCGGCCGACCATGCCCCGTACGACGCCGAGTTCATCGAGGTCCACCAGCTCGCGGTCGAGCCGGATAGTGCGCTGCTGCTGTGCTCGGACGGTCTCACGGACCAGGTGGATTCCGCGGCCATCGCCAAGGTGACTGCGCAGTATGCCGGAGACCCGGCCCGCGTGGCGCGCGAACTCGTGCGCCTAGCCAACGAGGCGGGTGGCAAGGATAACGTTTCGGTCGTCTTCGTCGAAGGGCCGGAGTTCGCGCCGAAGCCGAAGCGGACGGTGCCAGCGGGCCGGTGGCGCGGGCCGGTTGCGGGCCTGGTCGCGGGAGCGATTCTCGGCGCGCTCGCGACGCTCGGCGTGTTGTGGTGGCATCGCGCTCCGCCAACCGAACCGGAAGGGCCGCGCACTCTGGTGGTGGCGCAAACACCCGACGCGGACTACTCCACCATTCAGGGCGCCATGGACGACGCGCGAGCAGGCGACACGCTGATCGTGCTTACCGGAACGTATCGTGAGCGCGTGCACGCCAAAGACGGCGTGCATCTGGTCGCGCAGGGCGAAGCGGTGATCGAGCCCAAGGCCAGCGTCAGCGATCCCGGCGCCGCCGTAATCCTGGGCAAGTCGGGCTCGGTCGTTGGGTTCAAGATCGAGGGCGAGAGCGTTGCCGTCGGCGTGCTGGCGGCGGATTCGCAGGCCTCGCTGGACGGTCTCGAAATCGAGAAGACCTCCACCGCGGCCGTGCTCGTTCGGGGAGCGTCTGCCGTGAGCGTCCGCGCCTGTTCCCTACACGACAACGCCGGCGCCGGTCTGCGCTTCGAAGACACCGCGAAGGCGCAGGTCACGGCGAGCTCCATCACGAACAACGGCAAATCCGCCGGAACGCCGCACGCGGGCGTCGAGGTCTCGGGCGACGCC
Source organism: Bryobacterales bacterium (assembly GCA_963841635.1). GTDB lineage: Bacteria > Acidobacteriota > Terriglobia > Bryobacterales > Bryobacteraceae > DASWZN01. Next base: position 1,041,891 of record CAWJDO010000002.1, on the reverse strand, counting down.
GAGCCCGACCTCCACGGCAACGTCATCGCGCACAACCAGCGCAACGTAGCCTGGGAGGATTCGCCTGAAGACGAGGCCGCCGTCGCCAAGGACAATCTCGTGATCGAGACGCCGCGTCCACGCGCTCGAGGGGGCAAGTAGATGGATCTCGGCCCCGGGGCCACCTTCGAGCGATACGCCATCGAGGCCCTCCTGGCGGAGACCCGCATGTCGCGCGTCTGGATCGCCTGCGACACCGAGACGAAGGGGAAGATCGCGCTCAAAACGATCCGCCGCTTTTCCGAAAACGAGGATATCGTCGAAGCCGCGCGCTTCGGCGCCGTGATGCAGCAGATGCTCTCGGAGCGCGACCACCGCGTCGTCCAAGTCAACCGGCACGGCGACGCCGACGGCCATTTCTTCATCGACATGCAATTCGTCGAGGGCCGCGACGTCTCCTCGATCCTGGCCGAGAGCGGCCCCATCCCGCCCGGCTTCGCCATCCACATCGCGCTCGAGGTCGCCGAGGTGCTCGACAACCTCAGCAACTTCAACGCAACCATCGACGGCAAACAGCTCGGCGCCGCGGTCCACGGCGATTTGAAGCCGAAAAATGTGCGCATCTCGGGCCCGCTCGACGGACTCTTCGAAGTCAAAGTGCTCGATTTCGGCACCGCAAAAGCGCTCTCGTTTTCGAAGCCCGGCGGCACCCGCGCGCCCGCCTGGAGCCCACCCTACGCCTCGCCCGAACTGCTCGACCGCCAGGAGATGAACCCGCTCTCGGACCGCTGGGCCCTCGGCGCGATGCTCTACGAAATGGTGATCGGCCGCGTGCCGTTCGGGGCGGGGAAATCCATCGAGGAGATGGAAAGCCAGATCCGCCTGCGGCCCTCGCTGCCCGACCTCGGAATCGAAGGCGCGCCGCCCGCGCTCCAGGCCATCGTCCAGAAGCTTCTCGATCCCGAGCCCGAGCGCCGCTACCAGAGCGCGAGCGAACTCGTCCACGATCTCAAAAACTATCCGGAGATGCCGAGAATCGGCGGCTATCGCGGAGAGACCGTGCGCTCGACCGCGCCGCCGGCGAACGCGGCCGACGAAACCCGCCGCTCCGTCGCGCCCTTGCCGGCGAAGCCCCCGCAGGAGAAGAAGGTCCGGCGTCAGAGAGCGCCCAGGGAACTTCTGAGGCTGCTCGTCGTAGTTCTCATTGTGGGGGCGCTCGCGATCTGGTGGGCCGTGCGGGAACGAGGCGGGATGGCGGCCGCGCAAGCCCTGGAAACGGAACTGGCGACGGAGAAAATCACCCCGGAAGCAGCCCACACGCGCCTCGACCAACTGAACAAGCTCCACTTCGTCTGGTTCCGCAGCGGCAAGATCCTGGAGTACATGAACGCAGGGTATGTTGCCGAGGGCGACGCCATCATGGTCCGCTTCCGCACCGGAGGCGTCAAGGAATCCGATTGGCAAGCGGCGCGCGGGCTCTTTGAGCGAGCCCGCGAAAACGACTTGAAGAACGATGCGATCAAGGGCCGCCTGCGCCTGTGCGACGCGCAACTGAAGCGCATCGAGGCGCACGGAGACAAGAACGCGGACGCCGTCGAGGCCGCGCAAGGCCTGTTCGTGGAGTCGGAGAGGTTGCTGCCGCGATCGCCAGACCCCTGGCTCGGCGTCGCCATGATCGACCTGTACAACCGCAAGGACCCCGAGCAGGCTGAGAAGGCGCTCGACATGGCGCGCGACCGCAACTTCGATTTCACCGCCCAAGGCCGTTGGGTTTCGATGCTCGGCGAATGCTACCGCCAGCGCGCGGACATCCTCACGGCGGAGGCTTTCAAAATCGCGAGCAGTCTGCCGGACCAGTCGCGCGAGCGCGCCCGCAACGCAAAGGACTTTTACCAGAAAGCCATCGATTGGCTCGTGCGGTTCCCCGTTTATGGCAATTCGCTGACCAGCATCGAGTATTGCAAGACCCGCATCGGTTTCCTCGATTCGTGGCTGGAGCGGACCGAGCCCCACAAGAGCCCCTGGAAGTTTCTATTCGGCCGATGAGACTCACAACCGTCTCCGCGAGATCCGAATCCGCCTTGCGAAGGAACGCGCCGGGCCGTTGGCGCGAAACCGCCCTGCTGCTGGCAGTGAGCGCGATTCTCGCCGTCGGGCTTTGGCAGGCGCGCGAGGCGCGGCGGATGCCTCCGGGTGCGCTGCTGCTTCGCCCGGCCACGCCGGCGGCCGAGATCGCGGCCCGGCTGCCGCACTATCGGGACGCGAAGCAGCGCACGCTGGTCGCCTCCAAGATCGCGGCGGCGGTGCGGCACCGGGTCCCGGATAACGTCGGCTACCTGGCCGCGATTCACCTGGAAAAAGCCGAGGCGGCGCGCGCCGGAGTCCTGCCGCTCTACCAGGCGCGGTTCGATCGCGCGCATTCGGATCGCATCCGGCTGTTCCCCTCGGACGAGTTCGCGGCCTACGTCAAGCCCTCGTTCATCGTGCGCACCGCGGACGATTTCCGCGGCGCTTTCCTCCGCTGGTGGGTGCTGCTCTTCGCGGCATTCTGGGCGACGCACCTTCTGTGGGCCGCCATCCGCTTTCAAGGCGACCGCACCCTGCTGCCTGTCGTTTTCCTGCTCTCGGGAGTGAGCGTGATCCTGATGGTGAGCCTCCGCGATCCCCTGCGCGATCTTCCGGTTTTCGTGGACATCGCCGCCGGCATCGTGGGGGGGTGCGCTCTGCTCGCCCTGGTCACGTGCGCGGATCACTTCATGCTCCTGCGCAGCCAGGGTGCGTTGAAGCCGCCGCCGGCCGTAGCGCGCGCGCTCGACCGCGTCAACGACGCCGCACGCTGGATCGCCCAGCACGGCGAGGTTGCGTTCGCTCTGAGCCTGGCCCTCTCCGCCGCGCTGCTGATTTTCGGCACCGGCCCGGGCGAAAGCGGCGTCAAAGTGCGGCTGTGGTTCTTCCAGCCTGTCGAAGTCGTGCGCCTGCTCTTAGTGCTGTTCCTGGCCTCCTATTTCGCGCGCCGCTGGGAGTTCCTGCGCGAGCTCGAAGAGAAGCGCGTGCGCCTCGGCGTCAGCCTGCCCCGGCTCGATCACGCCCTGCCTGTCATCGTTGGCGTCGTTCTCGCCATCGTCTTTTTCTTCCTCCAGCAGGATCTCGGTCCCGCGCTCGTGCTCTCCGTGCTATTCCTGTGCCTCTACGGGGTCGCGCGCCGGCGCATCGGCCTGGCGCTGGTCGCGGCGGCGCTGCTGGTGGCGGTCGGCTCGCTCGCCTACAAGATCGGTTACCCGCACGTCGTGGTGACGCGCGTCGCCATGTGGCTCGAGCCCTGGGACAACGGCATGCCGCGCGGCGAGCAGGTGGTGCAGTCGCTCTGGGCGCTGGCCTCGGGCGGTGTCCGCGGCATGGGCCTTGCGGCCGGTCATCCGGAGTCGATCCCCGCCGGCTACACGGACCTCATCCTTTCGGTCGCGGGCGAAGAATTCGGCTTCCTGGGAATCCTCGCGCTCGCCATCGCCTATGTCTGGCTGTTCTGGCGCGGCCTGCGCATCGCCCTGTATGCGCCCACGGTGTACCAGTTCTTCCTCGCCCTCGGCCTGACGCTCGCGCTCGCTCTCGAAGCCGCGCTGATCGCGGGCGGGATTCTCGGCGTGCTGCCGCTGGCCGGAGTGGTGACGCCGTTCCTCAGCTACGGCGCGTCCGCGACGCTCGCGAACTTCCTCGCGGTGGCGATCCTCGCCGCCATCTCCGCGCACCCCCCTCGCGCCGAGAGCTACGCCCCATTCCGCGCCCCGGTGGGAGCGCTGGCCGCGGGCCTGGCGCTATTCACCTGCGTGCTGCTGGCGAAGGCCGCCTGGGTTGGCGTCGTGAAGGCCGATGACACCGTCGCCGCCGGAACCCTGGTCTTTCGCGAAGACGGCTCCTATGCCATCGCCTATAATCCGCGTCTGCTCGCCATCGCGCGCCTCATCCCGCGGGGAGCCATTTACGACCGCAACGGCCTCCCGCTCGCGACCAGCCATTGGGAGGATCTCGAAAAGCACCGCGCCGAATACGCCGCGCTCGGCGTCAATATCGACGAGGCGTGCTCGCGCGAGGATCGCCGCCTCTACCCCTTCGGCCCCGCGATGTTCAATCTGATCGGCGATATCCGCACGCGCGCCCGCTGGACCGCCTCGAACGCCGCTTTCGAAGAGCGCGTCTCGCGCACCGTCCTCGAAGGTTTCGACGACCGCGAAACCGTGGACACCGTCGAGTTGACCCGGTCCGGCCAGAAGGTGCGTGTGGTTCATTACGACTACCAGGACCTGGTGCCGCTTCTGCGGGCCCGCATGAACCCCGCGAATCCCGCGGTGGTAAAGATGCTCGCGGGCGGCGCCGACGTCCGCATGACCGTAGACGCCCGCCTCCAGATCGAGCTCACTCGCGCGTTCAGCGCTTATCTACAGTCGAACGGCTGGCACTCCGGCGCGGTGGCGGTCGTCGGTCCCGAAACGGGCGACCTGCTCGCCGCGGTGAGCCTGCCGCTACCGGGCGCCGAGGCCGATGGCGCTCCCGAGCCGATCGATTTCGCCCGCTTCGGCCAGTATCCGCCGGGCTCGTCATTCAAGATCGTCACCGCCATCGCCGCCCTCCGCAAAGACCCCGGCCTCGCGAAGAAGGTGTACCAATGCGTGCGCCTCCCGGACGGCCGTGTCGGTAACACCGTCCGCGGCCGCACGATTCGCGACGACATTCTGGACCGCGAGCCGCATGGCTCGCTCGACATGACCGGCGCGATCGTACACTCCTGCAACGCCTATTTCGCCCAGCTCGGCGCCTACGACGTCGGCGCGAAAGACCTGCTCGCGACCGCCGCGCTCTTCAACATCGAGACGGCGAAACCGAACACCGCCGAGCGGCTCAACGATCGTCTCCCACAGGCCTCCTACGGCCAGGGCGAAGTGACCGTGACCCCGCTGCGCATGGCGCGCGTCGCAGGCGCCGTCGCTGCCGGCGGCAAGCTCGTCGCGGTCCGCACCCGCCTGACGCCGCCGCCCGTGGCCAGCGAGCCGCCTGCTGTCCTGCTTCCGCCCGAGCTCGCAAAGGAGCTGGAGCTGGCGATGCGTGGCGTCGTGACCTCGGGCACCGGCCGCGAGGCCGCCAAGGGTGCCGTCGAAATCTCCGGCAAGACCGGCACCGCCGAACTCGCCCAGGGCCCCGCGCACGCCTGGTTCGTGGGCTTCGCTCCGTCCAACCGTCCCGCCGCGGACCGCGTCGCTTTCGCCATCCTGATCGAACATGGCCGATACGGCGGCCGCGCGGCGGCTCCCTTCGCGGTGCCGCTGGTCGATGCGGCCAGCCATGTCCGTCTGGCCGAGGAGAAAACGCAATGAAGAATTGGAAACAGCTCGTCGGCGCGCTGAAGCCCCAGCAACTCGAGCCGCTCGAAATCCGGCAAGCCATTCTGGACGAGATCGCCGCGCTCGCGGAGCCGCTCGGCGACGGCCGCCGCGGCCTGGTGCACAACCGCATCCTGGTGCGTCTGCGCTCGGCCGACCAAGCGCGCCGCTCCGTGATCGAAGGCGTGCTGGCGGGAGAGGAAGGCTTCGCCGCCGAGGTGAGCCGCACCCTCGCCGAGCGCGGCTTAGCCGTCCCCTCCGGCCTCGCCGTCGATGTCGAACCGGCCGAGCCCATCCCCGGCGCCGCGTGCGAGTACGAAGTGGTCGCCAAGCGCGAATCCGGCCGCGCTCTGGCCACGTCGGCGAGGGAGCGCGACAAAGCCCGCCCGCCCGCGAGGCTGGTCCTGCTCGCCGATGGGTCGGAGGTGGAGATCACCCGCAACCCATTTTTCATCGGCCGCGTCGCCGAGGTTCGCGAGAAGGACCACCGCATCGCACGCCGAAACCAGCTTGCATTCGGCGAGGCCGCCGCCAGCGTCTCCCGTGCCCACGCCCACATCCGCTACTCGCCCGAAACCGGCCAATACCGCATCTTCGACGACCGCAGCGCGCGCGGCACACGCCTGCTTTCGGACGGCCAGCCGATCGACGTCTCGCCCGGACGCAGCCGCGGCGAGCAGCTCCGCTCCGGTGACGAGCTCTACTTCGGCTCGGTCGGCGTGCGATTCGAAATCTGTGAACCACCGGAGAAGTAATCACTTCTCCCGCCACTCGATCCCCCTGTCGCTCTATACTGGGTACCAGAGCGGTGGAGTTCGCTTAACGCCGTCCAACCGGCCAATGACTCCTGCACAATTATGCTGCGGGAGGTCGGCCAACCCCCTCCCAAGAGCTACAAGGACGTTATGCAGACTGTCGATAGAGGCAGCGGCGTCGTGCTCGCCGGCGCGCGCGACGGGAACGATATGATCGGGCTTGCCGAGGAGATCGCGGGCAGATACGGTGTCTCGGCCCTGACCCCGTTGGTCTCCAGTTGCCGCGCCTTCGCGCGCGATCGAGTGCTGAACGTTGCCGTTCTCGGACGCTTTAAAGCCGGCAAGAGCAGCTTTCTGAATCGCCTGCTCGGGCGCGATCTGCTGCCCGTCGGTGTTGTGCCCGTAACTTCGGTGGTCACCGAAATCCGTTACGGCCCGAAGGAGCGGGCGGAAGTCCGGTATCTCGACGGTCGCGCCCATGAGGCGCCGCTAGAGGATATCGGCGCTTACATTGACGAAACGCGGAACCCGGAGAACCACAAACGGGTCGCCCTGGTGACCGTGGAACTTCCGGCGCTCGGCCGCTTTCGCGGCGTCCGCTTTGTGGATACGCCCGGACTCGAGAGTGTCCTGTCTCACAACACGGACGCCTCGCTCGGATGGCTGCCCAACGTCGGTCTCGCGATCGTGGCCGTCGGCGTCGACCCGCCGCTTTCGCAAAGGGACATCGAACTCATCCGGCAATTGAGCCGGTACACGCCGAACATTTCCCTGCTGCTTACGAAGGTGGACACCCTCGAGGAGAGCGAGTGGCGGCAGGTGGAGGACTTCGTCCGCAAGCAGTTGGCGCGCCACTGGGACGGCTCGGTGCCGGTCTATCCGTACTCGATCCGGCCCGGCTACGAGGCGCTTCAGAAGAGCTTTGAGGAAGCGCTCGTTTCCCGAGCGGTCGAACATTCGGACGAAGAGCGCCGTGCAATCCTGGCCCGCAAGGTGGAGACGCTCCTGCGGGAATGCGCGGAGTACCTGGCCGTGGCCCTCAAATCCGCAGAGGCGGACGACTCCGCGCGCGAAGCCCTGAAGCGCCGGATCCTCGGCGAGAAGAGATCGCTCGACGACTCCAAGTTGTCTTTGCGCCTCATCGTCCGCCACACGGCAGCGAACGCCAGAGAGGAGTTCGCGCGCATGCTCGAGGCGCACGAGCACGAAATTGCAGCACGCCTCGTCAGCGAATTCGAGCGCCAGTTTCCGGCCTGGACGAAGTCGCTCTCCGTGGCGGCCCGCGAGTTCGGAGCCTGGCTGGAAGCGGCGGTCACCGAGGAGATGGTCAGCCTGTCCAACAGCCACCGGAGAGACTTCCTCGATCCGCTGCACAGGGTCGGCCGGCAGCTCTCGCAGTCCCTCCAGGACTTTCGAAACCGCATTTGCGAGCGAACCATGGAGGCCCTGGGCGTGCCGCTGCGCACCACGGAAGTGGAGATCGAGGCCAGGGTGCCGCGCAGTCCGGACATCCGGATCGGCCGGCTCTTCGATCGCGAGTGGGAGTTGATTTCGTTCCTGATTCCCATGTCGCTCGCGAAGGGCATCGTACGCCGGCACTTCCGGATGACGATCGCCGGCGTGGTGTTCAAGAACCTCTCGCGGCTGGCATCGCAGTGGGAAAAGAGCGTCAATACGGCCCTGTACGCCATGGACAAGGAGGCGGCGGGGCGGCTGGAAGATTTGATCGGCACCATCGAGCGTCTGATTGCCGGAGGGGGCGAGAAGGCTCCCCGGATCCACGACGATCTGAGCCGGCTCGACTCGTTGCGCCAGACGTTGGGAGCAGCGGTGTAGTACGTTGGAAAATGCCCGAGGCCCGATCGCATCGCATGGTTAGGAGGGCTGGTCTAGTTGGGGAAATACATCATGGTTGTGCTCGGTGGGGGCCTCGGTTCCCTGGCGCGGTACGTCCTTGGAGCGGCGATCATGAACCGCTTCGGCGGCAAGTTCCCGCTCGGCACGCTCGTCATCAATGTCACCGGATCGTTCGCCATCGGCGTGCTGATGACCGTCTTTACCGAGAGGTTTCAGCCGCACCCTTACTGGCGCCTGGTCCTGGTGATCGGGTTCCTGGGCGGATACACGACGTTCTCCAGTTTCGAGTACGAGAGCTTTCGGGCGGTTCGCGAGGGCGGGTCGATGCTCGGGCTCCTGAACATGATTGGGAGTGTTGCGCTTGGTTTTGCGGCGGTCTGGGCCGGCGCGGTGCTGGCCGCCCGGCGTTAGGACGGCGAGGAGGGCTCCATGCTTAAGAAGGGGCCGGCGAAAAAAGTAACCATCTACGTCAACGAAGACACGCAGTATCACATGGAGTCGCTCTACGAGGCGATCCTCCAGTTCCTGATGCATAAGGGCGTCGCCGGCGCGACCGCATCGCGCGCGATGGCCGGCTTCGGCGCTCACCATGTCCTGCACACCCCGAAAATCGAAGTCCTCGCCGAGCACCTGCCCATCCGCGTCGAGTTCGTCGAAGCGGCCGACAAGGTGGACGAGTTGCTGCCTACGCTCTACGACATGGTGACCGACGGTCTCATCGAGGTCCAGGACACCACCGTCTTCAAGATCGCGACCAAGGAAAAGCGGCCGGAGCCGAAGCACCCGCACGAAGAGAAGCGCGGTCAGGCGAAGCTGATGCGCATCTACTTGGGCGAGGCGGACCGTTGGAATGGCGAGCCGCTCCACGACGCCATCGTCAAGCGTCTCCGCATGATGGAGATCGCCGGCGCCACCGTCTACCGCGGAATTCTTGGCTACGGCGCCAAGGGGCGCACCCACAAAGAGAGCTTTCTGCATCGCTCGAAGGACTGTCCGATCATGATCGCGGTCGTGGATACGCCGGACAAAATCCTGGCCGCCCGCGACGCCGTGACCGAGATGATCGAGGACGGGCTGGTGGTGACCTCCGACGTGGACATCATCCGGTTGATCCACTCCCACCCGCTCACGGAGGCAGGCGATGCCGGCACCCACACCAGCTAAAATCCTACGGCTGCACTTCTCGGAGCACGATCGCTACCGCGGAAAGCCGCTCTACGAAGCCGTGGTCGAGAAGTGCCGCGAGCTGCATATCGCGGGCGCAACCGTGTATCGCGCACTGGAGGGCTACGGCGAGACTGCGGAAGTGCACAGGTCCCACATGCTCACGCACGACCTGCCGATCGTGGTGAGTATCGTCGACACGGCCGAGAACATCGCCCGGCTCCTTCCCGCGGTCGAAGAGATGATGGACAAGGGCCTGATTGCGATGAGCGACGTCGAGATGATCCGCATCCAGCGGTCGAAGCTGTGACGAAAAACACCGGCAGAGAGCGAGTGCGGTGCGCCTTGGACCACCGGGAGCCAGACCGCATTCCGGTGGATTTCGGCGGCACGCCGGTGTCCGGTATCCACGCCACCTGCGTCCTGGCGCTGCGAGATTATTTCGGCCTCGAGAAGAAGCCCGTCAAGGTCATCGACCCCGGACAACTGCTCGGCGAGGTCGATGAAGATCTGAAGCTCGCGCTGGGCGTCGACACCGAGGGCCTATACCGGCGCATGACGCGCTTCGGATTCCCAGCCGAAAACTGGAAGCCGTTCCGCCTGTATGGCGGCGAGGAAGTGCTGGTGCCCGGCGGCTTCAACGTGACCATCGACGAACGGGGCGACACCCTGATGTACCCGCTCGGCGATCCCGGGAATCCTCCCAGCGCCCGAATGCCCAACGGCGGCTACTTCTTCGACGCCATCACCCGGCAGCAGCCATTCGAAGAAGACCAGCTCGACCCGGCCGACAATCTGGAGGAATACGGACCGATCTCCGAAGAGGAACTGGCGCACCTGGAGCGCGAAGCGCGCCGCGCGGCCGCGACCGGGCGGGCCGTAGTGGCCAATTTCGGCGGCACGGCGCTCGGCGACGTCGCGTTGATTTCGGGCGTCGGCCTTCCAAATCCCAAGGGAATCCGCGACGTCGAGGAGTGGTACGTTTCCACACGCGTGCGCCGCAACTACATCCATGCGGTGTTCCATGGGCAATGCCAGATCGCGCTGGCGAGCCTGGCGCGGATCGCGGCGCGACTGGGCGATCTGGTGGACGTGGTCAATCTCTGCGGGGCCGATTTCGGGACCCAGACCTCGTCGTTCTGCTCGGTGGCGACCTTCCGCGAGCTCTGGCTCCCGTACTACCGCCAGATCACCGGCTGGGTCCACAGCAACACGCCGTGGAAGACCTTCAAACATTCCTGCGGCGCCGTAGAGAGGTTCCTCCCGTCGTTCATCGAGGCCGGCTTCGACATCCTGAACCCCGTTCAGTGCTCCGCCACCGGCATGGACGCCGAGCCGCTCAAGCAGAAGTACGGCCGCGACCTGGTCTTCTGGGGAGGCGGCGTGGACACCCAGCGGGTGCTGCCTTTTGGCACGCCCGCCGAAGTGCGCGAGCAGGTACTGCGGCGCTGCGAGGCCTTTCACAAGGACGGCGGCTTCGTTTTTACAACCGTCCATAACATCCAGGCGCGCACACCGGTGGAGAACATCGTGGCCATGATTCGCGCCCTCGAGGAGTTCAACCAGCGCTGAGCGAACAGCACCGAACCGCGCGCGTCAGCAAGCGGACGTTCGGCACCCCGCCCTTGCGGTCTGGCGTGCACCCGAATGACAATTGAGAGGACCCATGCGACCTGAGCAGTGGCGCGATTTCAAACGAGCGGCCAAGCGCGAGCCCGGCGCTGGCGTGCCGCTGGCGCTGATCGTGGATAGTCCCTGGATTCCGGGCTATCTCGGGATCAGCCATTACGACTACTACTTCGACTCCCAAACCTGGTTTGAAGCCAACCTGCAAGTGGAGCGCGAGTTTCCGGAGATCATCCTGCTGCCCTCCTGGTGGGTGGAGCTTGGAATGGCGATCGAGCCCTCGGCCTTTGGGGACCGCATTCACTTCCACCCCGACCGCACGCCCGACCAATGCGCCTCGCTCGTGCGCCTGGAGGATGTGGACTGCCTGGCGCCCGTCGATCCGCGCACCGACGGGTTGATGCCGCTGGCGCTTCACCGCTACCGCAAATTCAAGTCGCGGATCCTCGACACCGGCTCGATCATCCCGATGGTGGCGGCGCGAGGCCCTCTGTGCCTGGCCGCCTTTCTGCGCGGCGTCACCAACCTCATGACCGACATGGTCGATCAGCCCGACTTGGTAAAACGCCTCCTGGCCTTGACGACGCGGGCCTCCATCGACTGGCTCACGGCCCAGGCGGAGGCTGTCGGCGACGACTTCGAAGGCATCCTCGTCCTCGACGACATAGTGGGGTTCCTGTCTCCCCGCGCGTATCGCGAGTTCGCGCATCCGTACCTCAAACAGATCGCGGATGCGTTCCCGCCGGAGTGCGTGAAGGTGTACCACAACGACGCCAATGTGCGGCCCTTTCTTGCCGATCTTCCCGATACCGGTTTCGACGTGCTGAACTGGAGCCACACGATCGCCGTCCGGGAAGCCCACGAGAAGACCGGCGGACGCATGTGCCTGATGGGCAATGTGCCGCCCCTCGATATCGCAGTCCGCGGCACGCCGGAGATGGTTCGCGAGTCGGCCCGCGATGTACTGGCGGCGAGCGGCGGCGGTCCGCTGATCCTCTCGGTGGGAGGCGGCGTCAGCCCTGGAATGCCGCGCGAGAATCTGCACGCGCTCATCGAAGCTGCCGCGCGGCCGTAGCGAATTGGCCGCAGACCCGGGACTGGCTCGAATTTCGCCGCACTTGCGAAATTCGTGCCTGTCCCACCACTGCTCTTCTGTCAGTCAAACTGCTCGGAACTGGCCGCAGACCCGGGACTGGCTCGAATTTCGCCGCACTTGCGAAATTCGTGCCTGTCCCACCACTGGTCTTCTGCCAGCCATACTGCTCGACAGATGTGACGTACTACACGAACGGCCCTTCCTCTTACTGCGATCCCGCAAGATCGATGACGGGTTTCCCTGCCGCGCCAATCTGCTCCGCCGCGCGCGCATCCGGCTTCTGCGTGATCACCACGCACTCCGACCAACTCAGGACCTCGTCCAACCCGCCAACCAGCAGCTTCCCGATGTGCGGCAGAGCGTTCAGGACGAAACTGCGGTTGCTGCCGTAGATGGCATCCAGCCGTATGTGCGGATCGTAAATCCGGACGTCTTTTCCCTTGCCGATCCATTGTTCGATCGCGGCCACGGCGGGGCTCTCGCGAAGATCGTCGGTTTCTTCCTTGAAAGCCAGTCCGAAAATGCCAATGCGATTCCCCGGAAAGTCGAGCACCCGCGCCACGGCCCTTTCGAGGTGGCGATGATTGCTCGGCAGCACGGACTCGAGCAGCGGAAGCGAGAGGTCCATTCGCATCGCCCGATACGTCAGCGCCCTGAGGTCCTTGGGCAGGCACGAGCCGCCAAAGGCGAAGCCGGGCCGCAGATACGCCGCCGACACATTCAGGCGAGTGTCGCGGCACAGCGTCTCCATTACCTCGTAAGGGGACACGTCCAGGCGCGTGGCCAGCGCCCCCACTTCGTTCGCGAAACCGATTTTGAGCGCGTGGAAGGCGTTGCAGCAGTACTTGATCATTTCCGCCGTACGCAGCGAAACCTGGCACGGCTCCACGCCGAGCTTTGCATAGATGCCGGCCACGATCCCGACCGCCTGCGGATCGGCGCCACCCACAACCAGCAGCGATGGCTCCATGAAGTCGCGAACCGCCACGCCTTCGCGCAGAAACTCGGGGTTCGATACGACGGAGAGCCGCGGATTCGCGGCCAGCAGTTCCCCGGTCAACTCCTCGGTTGTTCCCGGAAACACCGTGCTGCGGATCGCCAGGATCAGGGGAGACGTGCGCGCCTTCAGATGCTCGCGGATCTGTCCGAGCACCCGTTCCAGTTGCTCGAGCGAGAGGCTTCCGTTGCGGGCCGAAGGCGTACCGACGCAGACCAGCGCGATGTCCGCGCCCGCCAGACCAGTACCCAAATCCGTGCCGGCGGTCAGCCGTCCATCGGCAACCGTTTCCCGGATCGCATCCTCCAGTCCGGGCTCATAAAACGGAGCGCGGGCCGCCAGGATAGCGGCGATCTTGGTCTGGTCACTGTCGATCCCAAAGACACGATGGCCCAACTTCGCCAGACACGCCGCCGTCACGCAGCCGACGTATCCGAGGCCGATCACGGCGATACTTTGAGGTGCGCCAGCAGTTGACACGGGACCCAGTATCCCATGTTTCAAAGCGACACTCAGCACCGAAACCGAGCGCGTCAGCAAGCGGATCGCCTCAGATCCATCCTTTGAGGGCGTAATAGACGATCTTCACGCTCTCCATCGCTTCCTCCACGAAAGCCGGCCAGAGGCGCAGCCATGCCTCTCTGCTTTTTAAGGCGTCGGGAATGGGACGCGGAGCGACCTTGAGCCCAGCCTTGCGAAAGGCGCGTATGGCGCGGAACATGTGATAGTCGCTCGTCATGAGCACTTTGGATCCGGGGTCGTTCGCGAGCAGCCGCGCAACGTACAGCGCGTTCTCGCGCGTGGAATTTGCGGCCCCCTCTATCACCACCACGTCGGGCGGCACGCCTTCGGCGACCAGAAGGCTTCGCATATGGGTGCTCGTTCTGTATCCCGAAACCACGATCTTGCGGAAGCCGCCCTGGCGATAGGCGCGGACCGCGGACAAGCAGCGCACGACTGTGTTCTCGTCCGGGAAGTCGTCCAGGCTCGCGCCCGAAATCACGATCAGGATGTCTCCGCGCGGGTCGTTCCACGGCCCCGCGAGCCGCCTCGCATACCAGCCCACAAACGGAGAGAACGTAGCCAGGAGCATCGTCAGCCCCAGGGCTGCGCAGACGTAGACGGCGCCCCGCCGCAACTTGATCCAGGCGTTCTTCACGGCAGCGCGTCCGGGTTCAAAACTGCGCCGCCCGCGCCGGCGATCCGCCAGCCGCCCAAGCCGTCGGCGCGGCACTCCACTTTGGGCTGCGCCTCGCGTGTCTCGATGGCTCTCTTCCCGGCGTATTCGAGGTAGCTCCCTCCCACGAGGATCAACTCCCGCGCGCCGTCCGGCGCAGTATGGAGACACAGCACGGCAGCATCGCTGGCCCACGGTCCCACACTCCACGCCCGCGCCCCGGTGGCGAAAAAGAACTGGCGGCGATCGTCGCCCTCGGCGTATTCGTAACCGCCGTCCACGCGCGTCAGTCTGGCGCCGGCCACCTGAGCCCCGAGACCGATGGCCGTGACGAACTCGGCCGGGCACGCTCCGCTAGCGCTCCAGCGGGCCACGGGCGCGGGAGCGCGGATGCCGTAGGCCGGCGAGTAGTCGTCCTCTCCGAGTGTGAGACACCAGGATTCGTCGGCAAGACCGACAAGCGTGAGCAGCTCGCCTCCCGGAACCGAACCGCGCGCGTCGCCAAGCGGACTGGCCACCACCACCGGCCCCCGCCGCGCCAGCGTCAACTCCGGCGGGAAATGCCAGTTGATGTCGAACCGATGCGTTCCGCGCCCCTCGGCCACGTCGCGCACCAGCCACAAATTCGCCCCCAATCGGAGCACCCAGCGCCGATGAGTCACGGGATCCGGCAAACGCTCATATCCCCTGTGCAGGCCTTCAAACAGATCGAACGTCTCGCCTGTCATCCACCTGCTTACCTCCACGCGCGGCAGAGGTCCCCAACGAAACGGCCCGGCGGGATCGGCCTGATCGAGCCCGTCGACGGTCAGCGTGTTATGCGCCGCCGTACCGCGGAATCTATCCCTCGACGAGTCGCCGCCCGCGTAGCCGCACGTTCCCGGGTCGGTCAGCCAGAGGCGCCCGCCCGCCGCCAGTTGAACGCTCAACGCATCGGCGTGGCCGTGGCCCGCTCCACCGAAACCCTGCTCTCCGCCGTCCACGAACAACTGCGCCGCGGGCGACACCATGACGTAGATTCCGGATGCCGCCAGTTCCGCGGAGCTCGCCGCTTGCGCAACCGCGGGGACGGCATCGTACGCGGCGGCGCCATCCGCCCCCAGCAGCCACACGGTTTCCTCGCAAAGTCCCGCCGCCGCGGCTTTGAAGGCGGAGTCCCGAAACAGCGCGGCGCCAGTCGAAAGCGGGTCCCGCAGATGCTCCGGGCGGTTTCGCGATCCGTCAAACACCCGTCCCCCGTCGTCGTCGCCGTATCGCGGCAAGGCGCCCGCCCGCGCGAGCAGCGCCAGCGCCGCGAGCATCCCGCGGATCGTCCCGTCCAGTTCTTCCGGAATCGCAATGCCGTTGCGCGCCGCCAGAATGCGTGCATGCAGGAAGAAATCCAGGGCGTAGACGTGGTAGTAAGTGGACTGCTCGAAATACACGCCGTCCGCCCGCACCTGCTTCCTCGCCGCCTCCAGGATCACCTTCCATCCCGCCTCTTTCCAAACCGCCGCCCGCCGCAGCCCGGGATAGCGGAGGCCGATCAGGAACAGCGCAACGCCCTCGCCCAGCAGGTGCGTGTTGGGAGAAAAGTACGTGGACAAAAAGCGATGGATGTACCAGCCTGCGCGGTCCAGCCCCCGCGCCAGGTCGCGCTGTAAATCGGCCGAGTCCGCCGCGCCGCCCTCCAGCAGGAACCCGGTCCAGATCCACGAAATCGCCCGGAACGCCACCTCCAGAGTGCTGGTCCAGTTGATCCCCACCGGGTATGGATTCTTGCGGCTCCAGTCGTACCAGAGCTCCTTGAGGGCCGCGGCGAACCGTTCCTCTCCCGTGAGCCGGTACGCCCTCGCCAGCGTGACGAGGATCTGGTGGCGGCTCAGCTCCCACACGATTTTGTGATCGCCAACCGCGTCGAAATCCAGGTATGGGATCGCCGGCCACGCCACCGCCGGAGCCCGCCGGCCGTGCACCGGGTCGAGGCTGTAGTCGATATCCCGCCCGAAATCCAGGCCCTGGAATCCCAGCAGGTCGAACCGCCCTTCGGAGATCCGCCCCGCCCTCTCCGCCGTCTCCCGCACCGAATCCGGCAAGCGGCGGCAGAGCGACTCGGCGATCCGCGGCGTGTCTCCCGGATCAAGGTAGAACCGCCCACGCGCGTCGAGACCGGAGCCCGATCCGCGGAAAGGATCGATCCCCAGCCCGTGCAGCAGAACGTCCCGCCGCTTGCCTGCCTCCTGGCGCGCGCGGGTATAGATCTCGTGCGGTCCCATGCGCGCAAGCCGGCGAATGCTGCTCACCGGGGAGCGGCCTCCAGCACGCGCTCGAAGCACTCCACCACGCGCTCCCACGAGAAGTTGGCCGCCACCATGTCCCGCGCCGCCGCTGCCTGTCGCCGCCTGAGCGAAACGTCGGAGAGCAATTCCAGACACGCGGCCGCGAAATCCGCCGGTGAATCGGCAATCCGGATGTCCTCCGGAGGATGAACTTCGAGGCCCTCCGCGCCCACCGACGTCGAAACCACCGCCACGCCGCCCGCCATCGATTCGTAGATCTTCAACCGCGTTCCCCCGCCGATTCGCAGCGGCACGATCGAAAGCGCCGATCGCCACAGGTGCGGCCGTATGTCCGGCACAGTGCCGGTAACGCGGATGCGTGCGTCTTCCCGCGCCAGGGCGGTGATGGAGGGATCGGGCGTCCGCCCCACAATCGTCAGCGAGCAGTCCGGCCGCGCCCGGCGGATCAGCGGCAGCGCCTCGCGGACGAACCACCGCACTCCATCGACATTGGGCCGCCAGTCCATCGATCCCACAAACGCC
Organism: Bryobacterales bacterium; assembly: GCA_963841635.1. Lineage (GTDB taxonomy): Bacteria > Acidobacteriota > Terriglobia > Bryobacterales > Bryobacteraceae > DASWZN01. Next base: position 1,025,067 of record CAWJDO010000002.1, on the reverse strand, counting down.
AGGTCCGCGTCGCCCGGCGGCGGCGGATCCGGAAGCGCGAAAGTCTCGATGTCCACACCCGTGGGAATGGCCGTCACGCGCTCCACGCCGAACAGTTCCCGCATGGTCGCCGCGTCCTGCTCGGAGACAGCGACGATATGGCCGGCCCGCCGGCAGACGTCCCGTTCGAAGCGAAACATGTGCTCCGCCTGCTTCCGCATGTACCATCGGGCGGCCGCGTTGCTCGCGTGCTCCGCGTGCCGCCGCCAGATCATGGTCTCCACGTTGTGCTGGAACAGCACCGCGCGCTCGATATTCGGGAAGTACGCGGCCGGGGTCAGAAAGTCGCACACCGCCCGGTCGAACCGTTCCCTCTCCATCGACTGCGCGAGAAATGCGCCCATCGCGGGCGGATGGAAACGGCGGATGCTCAGCGGCTCCGTGTCGAAGACGCCCCGCACCAACTCCAGCGCGAACCCCGGCGAGCGTTTGTCCCTCACCGTGTGCCGGAACGGATACGCCTTGGTGGAGTACTCAGGCGCGCGGGCCAGTCCTTCCGGATTCAGAGGATCGTCGATCGCCACGTAATGAATCCCGTGCCGCGCGTGCAGCCGGCGCAGCATCTCGAGCGTACGGATCTGCCCGCCCCTGGTGGTCGGATGCAGGAAGTTCGTACTGACCCAGAGGATCTTCATGCCCTCGCCGCCGCGCCCGCCAGACCCTCCCACCGCGCCTCGCCCCTGCCGGTCAGAAAAACGTCGCCCCAGATCTGGAGGTTCAGGAGCCGCCAGATGCGGTCCGTGGCGTCGTAGCGTCCCGATTTCTGCCGCTCCACGAGTTCCTCGATCCGCCGCCGGTCGCAGCAGCTTGCCAGCAATCCGTCGCGCGCCGTGAGCGCACCGTAGATGGCGGCGGCGCGCGGATCGCGCAGCCATTGCCTGAGCGGCGTCGGGAATCCCATCTTCGGGCGGTACACGATCTCGCGCGGCAGCAGGTCTTCCACCGCCTTCTTCACGATGTACTTGCCCTCTTCCCCGCGCAGCTTCAGCCGGTCCGGAACTCGCCGCGAAAACTCCACGAACTCGTGGTCCAAAAACGGCACCCGGCTTTCGATCGACGTGGCCATGCTCATCTGGTCCTGCTTCATCAGCAGTTCCACCAGGTAGGTCTTCTGGTCCGCGAACAGCATCCGCGACAATGGCGATTCCTCTTCCCGTCCGCTCCAATACCGCAGGAAGCCCGCGTACGGGCTGGACGGGGACGCCAACCGCAGCATCGCGTCCACTTCGCCGCCAGGAAACGCGCCGTAGAAATTGTCCAGATACATCGACTCGATCCCGCCGTCGAGGCCGATGAACGTGTGCTGCAGTTTGCGCCGCAGGTCCGCCGCCAGCAGCCCCGACCCGGCGATCGCCCTGCGGATCGCGCTCCGCAGCGGCGCCGGGACGATCCCGTAACGCCCCTGCCAGCGCTGGTTCCAGAGATAGTGACGGTAGCGGGCGTAGCCCCCGAACATTTCATCGCTGCCCTCTCCGGTCAGCACCACCTTCACTTCCTCCGCAGCCAGCCGTGAGACGAAGTAAAGCGAAACGCTCGACGGCCACACGATGGGCTCGTCCTCGTGCCACACGAGGCGAGGCAGGGCGTTGAAGAACTCCTCCATCGAGACCACCACTTCCCGATGCTCCGTGCCGATGCTCTCCGCAACCCGCCGCGCGTGCGTCAACTCGCTGTACGGCGCCTCCCTGTATCCCACCGAGAACGTCTTCACGGGCCCCGCCGCCTGCCGCCGCACCAGCGCCGCGATGGCGCTCGAATCCAGGCCGCCGCTCAGAAAGATCCCCAGCGGAACGTCGCTCATCAGGCGCATCCGCACGGTCTCTTCAAGGCGCTCCCGGCACTCGCGGATCCACGACTCGTCGCTGCCATCCTCCTCCGGCCCCGCCGCCGGAATATCCCAGTATTGCCGGACGTTCAGCGTCGGCTCTTCTCCGGCGTCGAGCGTGAGCAGGTGCCCGGGCATCAGCTTCCGTATGCCCGAAAACATAGTCCGTTCATCGCTGATATAGCCGAAGGTCAGATATTCGGGCAGCGTGCTCTCATCGAGCGCGGCGCTGATCTCCGGATGCGCCAGCAACGCCTTGATCTCCGACGCGAAAGCGAACAGCCGTCCGTCGTAGTAGTAGTAGAGAGGTTTCTTCCCCAGCCGGTCGCGCGCGCAGAACAGCCGCCGCGCTTCCGCGTCCCAGAGGGCGAACGAGAACATGCCCCGGAACCGCTCCACGCACGCCGGCCCATACTCCTCGTAGGCGTGCAGAATGGTCTCCGTATCGCAACGGGTCTTGTACACGTGCCCGGCCCGCTCCAGTCCAGGCCGCAGATCCGCATGGTTGAAGATCTCGCCGTTGTAGACGATCTGCAGCCGGCCATTTTCGTTCGTCATCGGCTGCTGGCCCGTCGCGAGGTCGATGATACTCAGCCGCCGGTGCCCCAGCGAGGCGTGGGAGTCCTGGTAGTAGCCGCACTCGTCCGGCCCGCGGTGCCGGATCGTGTCCGTCATCCGCTCCAGCCTCGCCCTGTCCGGCGCTGCCGGCCGTACGCTGATGTATCCAGCAATTCCGCACATCTCAGACTCCCCGCTACGCCACGCCGTACAGGATCTTATGTTTCAGCCAGTGCCGCTCCAGGGCTTCTCTTTCCGGGGAGACCAGAGTCACCGGACCTCGCTTCGCCTGTATGGTGTCGAGCAGCGTCGTGACCGGAACAAACCAGCCCGCGCGTCCGGCAAGCCTCTCCATCAGCTCCCGAAAGCGAGGAAGCAGGCGGCCGTCCTCATAGAACCCGCGGCCGAAATGCGTGTACATGATGCACGCCCCGCCTTCCGCCTCGAGCCGCTCCTGGTTAGCCTCCGTGAGCATTTTGACGTACGCCTTCCCATCGGCGCCTTCGGTCGATGCGTACCAGTAGTTGACGAACGGCCGCTCGGGATCGTGATAGGGCATCTGCGGGCAGGCCTTCAGCGTGTTGATCTCCGCGAACGCAAATTGCCGCACGTACCGTATCTTCTCCTGGCACAGATCGCCCCAGAACAAAGGATCGCCCGGCACGTGCCCGCGAAACCGGTTGCGGTTCCGGAACTTCGTGAGCAGGTTGTAAAACACCCGGTTCACGCCCGAAACGCGCGCGTCTCCGAAGTAGATGTCCTCGTCGCAGTAGTAGTGGTTCGACATGGCCGCCGGGTATTGCCCGAAGTATGCCGCGAACGCCTCCAGCGCGCGCGCCGTGTCCTCGCGCGGCGACGTGTGGGAGGTGGCCATGTGATAGCCGATCTCGAATCCTTCCCGCTGCAGCTGCTGCGCCCAGGCCCTGTATTCGGGATCGTCGCACGTCGCCCCGTGGTCGGAAGGCTTCCGGGTCGGCCCGATCGGCCAGACCGATTTGGTGGTCCGCAACCCCAGATCGCGGAGCAGCGCATACGCCTCGCGCCCCGCCGTCAGCGTCTGCGAATCCGTATCGTCGAAGATCGTGAACGCAAACCTCTTGCCCTCGGGCCACTCAAGCCCCGTCGCGCCCGCCGGCGCCCGCTTCACTTACCCTCCCCACGGCTGGGAATCACCATTCAAATTAACATGATTTCCGGCGACTTCTCGGCTCGCCAGGCCCACCACCCGCGCCGCGCCGGCGAGACGGACGGGCGCGCCGGCCGGCAGTATGGCATCGATATGCCTTCGGGGTTTGTCACGTGGTACGATCGTCGCTCAATTCCGCGGAGGCGCCATGTGGATAAAATACACGCCGGACGAGGTCGCGAAAGTCAGAACCCAGCAGAAGCGTCGTAGGCTTCAGTGGGCGCTTGCGTTCGGCGTCCTGACGCTGTTGCTCTTCACGTTCATGAAGGCGTCGCGGCTGGTGCCCACCAATGAGATCCCAGGGAGGTTATCGTATTCAATCCCCTGGGGCATCGGAGGTGCCGTGTTCGCGTGGTTCGTACGTTTGGGACGCGACCGCCGGATGATGGTTTGTCCGAAGTGCGAGGCCACTAAGTACGCGGACTCGATGACCGCTTGCGCCTGCGGAGGCACCTTTGAAGACACGGACACGATGAAATGGGTCGAACCTGATATCTAGGCAGCGCCCACAGGCCCCCCGCCACCGCAACGCCCCCCATCAGCGCCGTGTCATGTATGCTTCTGTGTTTTCACGATTGGTGGTAACCTGTGGGCTGTGAAGCTTACGATCGAGCTCGACAGGGAGGTCGACGGCCGTTGGATCGCCGAAGTTCCTGAATTGAATGTCCTCCTGTACGGGAACTCGGAGAGGGAAGCAATTCAACGAGCCCAATCGGCCGCGCGAGAGATCCTTCTGGACCGAATCGCGCACGGTGAGTTGCCTCCTGACTCGGCGAATGCGACATTCGACATCGCCGCATGAGCTCCTGGCCCTCGGCTAAGGCGCGTCGTGTCTTCGCGGCGCTTAAGCGGATCGGGTGGCGTCATGATCGCACCGTGGGTTCCCACAGAATTATGAAGAAGGACGGGTGGGCGGACTTTCCTTTTTCCTTTCACGATTCCGAAGAGCTCGGTCCGGCAATCCTGGCCAGAATCTCAAAGAAGACTGGCTTACAGCCCCAGGACCTATGATGGCCCCGCGCCGTACCGCGGCAGCAGCGCCATAAGCCCCGCCGCCACCGCCGTCCCTCCCGCCAGCACCGTCAGCAGCGCCGCGTACGACCCCGTCGCGTCGAAAGCCCGCCCCATCAGCACCGGGCCGATCGCGCCCGCGAACGCGTACGCCGTCCACGTGAACCCGTACAGAGTCGAAAACGAACGCAGGCCGAAATACCGCGTCAGCAGGTAGGGCGTGACATCGGCCTCGGCGCCCAGTCCCAGCCCGATCAACGCCGCTGCGCCGACGCCCGCCCCTGCCGACCGCGCCAGCGCCAGCAGCAGAATCCCGGCCGCGGTTGCCGCCAGCATGAAGGACCCCACGCGCGGGCCGAAAAATCGATCGAGCAGGAAGCCCGTCGCCAGCCTCCCGCAGAAACTCGCCAGCCCTAACACCGACGCCGCCAGCGCGGCCGTGCCGGCGGACACCGCGCGATCCGTGAGCAGCGGCGAGAGGTGCGTGATGGCGCCGTTCACGCTCAGCGAGCCGAGCACCAGGGTCGCGCACAGGATCCAGAACACGCGCGACCGAACCGCCTGCGCAACCGTCCACCCGTCCTGCAAGGAAACGGCGTGCAGCCCCCGCGGGCGCTCCCTGACGAAGAGCGCGGTCAGAGGAATCCCCAGCACCAGGACCGCCCCTCCCAGCGCGAAGTACGCGGTGCGCCACCCGTACGCGGAAATCAGCGCCTGCGCCGCGGGCGGCAGCACCATCGCCCCGGTCCCCACTCCGGCCATCACCAGCGCCAGCGCCAGGCCCCTCCGGGCGTCGAACCAGGTGGAGACCGCGCGCGAGTATCCCATCTGCGTGGTCCCGTTCCCCACGATTCCCAGCACCACGAAGACCGCGTAGAGGTGAACCAGGCTCGGCGTCAGGAAGCCCAGTGAGCCGAAGGCCAGGCCGAAAACCGCCATGCAGGGCAGGATCACCCGGCGCGGTCCAAACCGGTCCAGCATGTGGCCCAGGAACGGCGAGCAGATGGCGACCGAAATGGCCGCGAAGCCGAACGCCGCCGAGATCGACTCGCGACTCCAGCCGAAAGCGCTGCCGAGCGGCTTCAGGAAGATGCCGAACGTGAAGACCAGCAGCGAGCCGAAGCTCACCATGGCGCCGAAGTACGCCGCCATCACCACCAGCCATCCGGGGTTGACGCGCGGCTCCCGCGCCGCCGCAAGTCCGAACCCCGCGCTAGCTTCTGGCATACCCATGCTGCGCCGTCCGCCTCCCGCCCTCGCGGTGGGCCTCCTCCGACAGGGCATGCACGCCGCTGGCATCGATCCAGCGGTTGTAGAAGTTGAACAGCGCGCAGACGGTGATGGCGAAGTAGATCGCCTCGTCGTCCCAGCCGGCTTCGTACAGTGGCCGCATGTCCGCCGCCGTAATGCGCGGAGAGTCCCGGTTCACCTTGTCCACGAACCGGAACAGCGCTTTGTGCTTCTCATCCAGACCCGAACTCTCCAGGTCGCGGAGCACGCCCCACACCAGCTCCTCGCTGCCCAGCAGTTCCGCCGCAACTGCGGCGTGCGACTTCAGTCAAAACGGGCAGTCGTTCCGGTACGACGTGTAGGCCGCGATAAGCTCGCGCATCCCGGGGGGCAGCGCCGTCGGCCCGCGCATGATCGCCTGCGTGAAGCGCGCTAGGTGGTCGGTGGCCGCCGGCAGATAGGCGAACATGTGCCAGATCTGCGGATACTCCTTGTCCGCCTCCTGCATCGCGCGAATGTTGTCGTTCCACGGCCCCGGCTTGGGATCCCGCTCCACGCCGGGCAGAAACATAGGTTCCATCTTTGGTTTGTCGCTGGCCATTGAGAGATGCCCCTGGTGTTGAGCCCAGGATACGGGAACGCACGCGTCGCGGCAATACTGGAAAGGAATTAGACCGGGACCAGGCGCGCTTCAGCGCCGGGACATCCACGCGTGGAAAGCGAAGAAGGCCGCCCGGTCGTTGGTCGCCGGCGCGTCTTTCTTCCGCGCGGCGGCAGCTTCGAGGGTGCGGATGTGAATCCCTACCAGTTGCCACCGGCGCGTGCGCGTCGTGGCGCTGCACATATACAGCTCACCGGACTGAATCAAGCGCCTGGCGACCTGGCGGTCGGAGTTCGCCTCCGCAGGCCAAAGCTGGCCCTGCGTTTCCTTTGTACAGGTGTCCCGAGGCGGCTCTTGAGCGAACAAGAGGCCTCCCAGGGCTACGACGAGGTACGCCCCTCTAAGGCAGCTGACGAAGGTGCCCACAGCATACGATCATGCACTCGGAAGGCGCCGAAATCAACCTCAAAATCATGAAAATTCGATGAATTCGTGGCGGAGGTCTGTCGCCCGTCGGAATTGGCGGCAAACCCGGGACAGGCACGAATTTCGCCGCACTTGCGAAATTCGTGCCTGTCCCACCACTGGTCTTCTGTCACTCAATACCGTTCGAAATTTGCAACGCACTACGCCAGCTGGCGGCAAACCCGGGACTGGCTCGAATTTCGCCGCCCGTGCGAAATTCGTGCCTGTCCCACCACTGGTCTTCTGTCAGTCATACCGTTCGAAATTTGCGACGCACTACGCTAGCGCGCCTCGGCCATCCGGAGGGTGTGCCCGCCCGGTCTGGCCCTCCCCTGCTAAGCTGGTTCGTGGAACTTTCTGGGTTCATTAAAAAGCTTCTCGTCGCGGTGGCGATCCTCGTTCTCGGTATCCCCCTGCTCCTGCTGCTGCTCTCTTCATCGCCCCATGTGACCGTGGTTTCGCCGGTCCGCGTTGTTGGCATGGCCACACCGGTCTCCGCTCGCGTGACAAGCCCGCACGGCGTGCGGCGCGTGACCGCCGAGTTGGAACAGGACGGCCAGCGCTTCAAGGTATTCGAGTCCGTCAAACCCTCGCACCGCGTCTTCTTCCTGGGCAAGAACGAGCCGCCTTCCGACATCACCTTTTCCGCCGGCAAGGACCGTGCGCCGGCTCTGCACGACGGCAAGGCGCGCCTGATCGTCGAGGCGCAGGCTAACGATTTCCGCGCCGCCACATACTCGGAGGTGTTCGACGTGGACGTGAACACCCAGCCGCCGCGGGTGACCGCCGACGGCGTGCAGCACTACATCAACCAGGGCGGCACGGAACTGGTGACGTTCACTGTTTCCGGATACTGGACCGAAGCCGGCGTGCGTGTGGGGCCCTACACCTTCCGCAGCTTCCCGCTCCCCGGCCACTCGGGCGAGCGATTTTCCATCTTCGCCTTCCCCTGGGACGTGCCCGCCGATACCGTTCCCATCGTGTATGCCCGCAATCCCTCCGGCGCCGAGGCCAAGGCTCACTTCTGGTGCAAGGTGTTTCCGAAGAAATTCCGTTCCCGCGATCTGGATCTGCCCGACTCCTTCATCGACAAGGTCACTGACGAGCTCGATCCCAACGGCACCGGCGACAAGCTCCAGCGCTTTCTCAAAATCAACGGCGACTTACGCCGCCAGAACAACCAGGTGCTGGCCGATCTGCGTCTGAAGACCGAAGAGAAGATGCTGTGGAGCGGCCCGTTCTGGCGTTACGGCAAGACGGAATCGGAATTCGCCGATCACCGCGCCTACGTCTACCACGGCAAGGTGGTCGATCACCAGACGCACCTGGGCTTCGATCTCTCCGACGTGCAGCACGCCCCGGTGGTCGCCGCCAACGACGGCCGCGTGGTCTTCGCGGGCCCGCTCGGCATCTACGGCAACTGCACCGTGGTGGATCACGGCTACGGCCTGCAATCCATCTATGGCCACCAGAGCCAGATCGAGGTCAAGCCCGGTGACATGGTCAAGCGCGGGCAGGAGATAGGACGCAGCGGCGCCACCGGCCTCGCCGGAGGCGATCACCTGCACTTCAGCATGCAGGTGGACGGCGTCCAGATCACCCCGGTCGAGTGGTGGGACGAGCACTGGATCCACGACCGCATCTTGAGCAAGATCTCCGGGCACTGATTTGCCGTGGGGCGGACCCCCTGGTCCGCGGCCGACGCCCGACTCGGCCTGGTCGTCATAACGATCAGCCTGATTCGTCAGCGAGAAAGCGGGTCCAGCGGGACCCGAGCGGAACAGGGGGTCCGCCCTCCGATGCACGCTCCAGCGTGCCGCCGCTCCCTTCAGCCAGCGGTCTACTTCAGCGCCTTCTCGAAAAACGAAACCATCAGTTCGTTGAAATCCCGCCGGAACTCGCCCACGCCGTGGATCTTCTCCGGATAAGCCATCAACTCGAAGGGCTTGCCCGCCCGTTCGAGGGCCGTCGCCATCTGCACCGTGTTCTGGAAGAGCACGTTGTCGTCTTCGAAGGTGTGCACGATAAGCAGCCGCCCCTTCAGGTCCGCCGCCGCGTTGACCGGCGAAGCCTTCCGGTAGGCCTCCGCATTCTCCGCGGGCAAACCCATGTAGCGCTCCGTGTAGATCGAGTCGTAGTTGCGCCAGTTCGTGACCGGAGCGCCGGCCAGGCCGCAAGCGAAAACTTCCGGCGCATGGAGCAGCGAGTAAAGCGTCATGAATCCGCCGTAACTCCAGCCTTCGATCCCGATCCGTTTGCTATCGACGAAACCCATCGACAGCAGCTTCAGCACACCCTCTTTCTGATCCTCGAGTTCCTTGGCGCCCAGGTTACGGGACACTGCCGTTTCCCACTTGTGCCCGCGGCCGGCCGAGCCCCGCCCGTCGAGCGACCACACGGCGAAGCCGCGCTGCGCGAGCACCTGCTCCACCGTGAGCGCGCCATACCAGCGGTTGGCCACCGTCTGCGCGCCCGGACCTCCGTAGACCTCGACCACGGCGGGGAACGAGTCGCCTGGCATCCCCACGGCGGGCCGTATCAGCCGCGCGTAGAGCAGCGTTCCGTCGGAGGCTTTGACGGGGACGATTTCCGCGGGCAGTATGTCGTACTCCTCGAGCGGCGCGCGATTCGGCTCGCGCAGCACGGCCAACTCCGTTCCGTCGTTGCGATAGAGCGTCTGGCGCGGCGGCTCCGTCAGGCTCGAGAACGAATCGACGTAAGCGGCCGCGTCGGGGCTCATCGAGATGGAGTGCCAACCCGCGGCGGTGGTGAGGCGCCGTTTGTTTTCCCCGTTCGAGTCCACCCGGTAAAGGTGACGCTCGAGAGGACTCGCCTCCGAGGACACGTAGTAAACGCGGCCCTCGGTGTCCACTCCGGCCACCTCTGTCACTTCCCACTCGCCGCGGGTGAGCTGCGCCAGCTGCCGGCCATCGATCGAGTAGCGAAAGAGGTGATTGAAGCCGTCGCGCTCGCTGGGCCACAGGAACTCGCCGCCGCCTTTCAGAAACGTCAGCCCGTCGTGTAGATTGACCCAGTAGGGATCGGTCTCCGTCAGGACCGTGCGGGCCGCGCCGCTGCGTGCGTTGGCGACGAGCAGGTCGAGCCGGTTCTGAGCGCGGTTCAGCCGCTCGACCGCGACGCCCGAGGAATCCGGCAGCCATTGGCAGCGTGCCACCAACCCGTCGTCGCCGGGCCCAAGCTTCATCCATCGCGTTCGGCCGCCCGTCGCAGGCACCACGCCCAACCGCACCTCGGCGTTCGGATCGCCGGCCCGCGGGTAGCGTTGCGGCTCGAGAACGGCCTTCGAACCGGTCAGGTCCACCTGCGGGTAGAGCGGCTCGCGGCTCACGTCGAATTGCAGATAGGCGATGGACCGCGAATCCGGCGACCACCAGTGCGCCGTCCCCAAATCCAGTTCCTCCGGGTAGACCCAGTCGAGTTCGCCGTTGAGCCGCGTTGCGGAGCCGTCGCCGGTCAGGCGGCTGACTTTGCGCGACGCCACGTCCATCACGAAGAGGTCGTGCCCGCGGCGGAACGAAACGCGGCGGCCGTCCGGCGAAATCTTGGGGTCGCGCTCGGCCTCCGCGGTCGCGGTCAGCTGTGTCCAGTGGCCGCCGGCCGCGGGGAACAGGAACAAGTCGCCGCCGGCAGCGATCAGAAGCTCGCGTCCCGAGGGCATCCACTGCACCGCGCGCTCTTGGACGCGGCGGTTCTGCCATCCGAATTCCACGGGCTCGGGAGTTTTCGTGGCGGCAGCCTGCAAGGTGGAGAGCGCCACCAATTCCCGTTTCGCGCGCGAGGCGACGTCATACAGCCACACCTTCGCGGCCTCCGTGTACAAAAACTGCCTGCCATCGGGAGACCACACCGGCGCGCTCATTATGGAAGGCGGATGAGCCGCCGCCAGCGCCTCGAGCGTGACCGGCTTTTTCCCCGCCGCCCCAACCGACACAGCCAACGCCGCGCAAAAACATCGGATTCCCCGCATGACGCCTCGATTGTATCGAATCGTAGCTCCTTCCCCCACCCCCGACTGGCCCGCCATAGTAGACTGCATAGAAGAAGGGGCTTGCGGTAAACCTCGCTGGTCAGGGCTGTGGAGATTAATATGCGAACCGAATGGATAGCCGGGCGGCAGAACGATCCCGTCCGCACGCAGATGTATTATGCGCGTCAGGGCGTCGTCACCCCAGAGATGGAGTACGTGGCGCGGCGCGAGAGCATCGAGCCGGAACTGGTCCGTTCCGAGATCGCCCGCGGCCGCATGATCATCCCCGCCAACGTCAACCACTCGAACCTGGAGCCGATGGCCATCGGCGTCGCCTCCCGCTGCAAGATCAACGCCAACATCGGCAACTCGTCCGTCGTCTCGAACGTGCAGGAAGAGCTGGGCAAGCTCCATGACTCCGTTCACTACGGCGCCGACACCGTAATGGACCTTTCGACCGGCGGCGACATTCCGGGCATCCGCGGAGCCATCATTCGCAACTCGCCCGTCCCCATCGGCACCGTCCCCATCTACGAAGCGCTCACCCGCGTGCGGCGTATCGAGGACCTCACCGCCCCGCTGATGCTCGAGGTCATCGAAGAGCAGGCCCAGCAGGGCGTGGACTACATGACCATACACGCCGGCGTCCTGGTCCAGCACATCCCGCTCACCACGCGGCGCGTCACCGGCATCGTCAGCCGTGGCGGCTCCATCCTGGCCGAGTGGATGGTGAAGAATCATCGCCAGAACATGCTCTACGAGTGCTTCGAGGACATCTGCAAGATCTTCCGCAAGTACGACGTGAGCTTCTCGCTTGGCGACGGCCTGCGCCCCGGCTCCATCGCCGACGCCAGCGACGAAGCGCAGTTCGCCGAGTTGAAGACCCTGGGCGAGCTGACGAAGAAGGCGTGGGAATACGACGTCCAGACCATGATCGAGGGACCCGGCCACATTCCCATGGACCAGATCCAGCTCCAGGTCGAGAAGGAGATGGAGATGTGCTCCGAGGCGCCGTTCTACACGCTCGGCCCGCTAGTCACCGACATCGCGCCCGGCTACGACCACATCACCTCGGCCATCGGCGCCGCGATGATCGGCTGGTACGGCGCGTCCATGCTGTGCTACGTGACGCCCAAGGAGCACCTCGGCCTACCCAACCGCGAGGATGTCAAGCAGGGCATCATCGCCTACAAGATCGCCGCGCACGCTGCCGACGTTGCCCGCCACCGTCCGGGCGTCCGCGACCGCGACGACGAGCTCTCCCGCGCCCGCTATCGGTTCGACTGGAACCGCCAGTTCGAGCTCTCGCTAGATCCCGAGACCGCGCGCTCGATGCACGACGAGACCCTCCCCGACGCCGGCTTCAAGGACGCGCACTTCTGCTCGATGTGCGGCCCGAAGTTTTGCTCGATGAATATTTCGGCCAAGGTCGAGACCTTCACGCCCGCCGAAGCCGACGCCGTGGTCAAGGGCACCGCGTAGCGTAGTCAGAACTGGTGGCAAACCCGGGACTGCCTCGAATTTCGCCGCCCTTGCGAAATTCGTGCCTGTCCCACCACTGGTCTTCTTGTCAGTCATACTGCTCGCAATTTGGCGGCAAACCCGGGACTGGCTCGAATTTCGCCGCCCTTGCGAAATTCGTGCCTGTCCCACCACTGGTCTTCTGTCAGTCATACCGCTCGCAATTTGGTGGCAAACCCGGGACTGGCTCGAATTTCGCCGCCCTTGCGAAATTCGTGCCTGTCCCACCACTGGTCTTCTTGTCAGTCATACTGCTCGCAATTTGCGACGCACTGACGCTTCACTGGCCCATCGCCGGCGGAGTCTGGCTGCGCCCGGCGCCGCGTTACCCCCGCGCATCCGCCGACGGACCGTAGATCGAAGGCACCTTGCCGCCCATCGGCCGCAGGTACGCCGAGAGCTGGCCGCGGTGATGGATCGCGTCGAACAGGACGAACCACAGGAACGTCCCCACCGGCTGCTCGGAAACCATCTTGCCTTGGTAGTAGAACTGCGCCACCCGCTCCCAGGCCGCGTCATCCATCTTGGAGACGCGCTCCGTCAGCTCGTTCGACCACCGCTCGAACATCTCTAGCATTTCCTCTAGCGGTGGCGGAGGAAGGGACTTCCACTCGGCTCGATTCTCGATGACAACGTCCAGGCACGAGCGTAGTTCGCCGGTCAGCGTCCAGACCAGTTGCTCCGACGAAGGCGACCGCTCGTGCGGCTTGTAGCCAAGCGTCTCCTTCGGCAACGCCCTCAGCACGCGCATGAAGACGGGCAACTCCGCCCGCCGCCTGTCAAGATAGAACTCGCGTAGTGTCATGCCTCTGCCCCCCTACCGGCTATTGTACGGGCAGAAGCCGGTCCGCTACCGCATCTTATACGTCTGCTGCTCCATCACGTAGGCGTTGTGCGACGCGTTCTGTTGCTGCGGACCCGGGATGTCGGCCGACTGCTTGCTGAACTTGACGGCTTCCACCACCATCGCCTTGTTGTTCGTCATCACGCCGAACTGGTAGTTCGCCACGCCCAGCACATACAGCACCTGGCCCCTCAACGCATCGTTGCCTTTGGCGAGCGGCAGAGCGGCGCGCAGGTATTTGTCGGCTTCCTGGTACTGTCCGGCATCGCTCGAAGCGGATCCGGCCAGAAAATAGGCGTGCGCCAGAGCCGCGTCCGATCCTGGCTTGGGATGCTTGGTGATCGCCGCGATCAGCCGCTTGGAGTAGACCAGGGTGCGTGCGCCCTGCTTGTGGCTGTACGTGTAGTCAGCGAGCCAGAGCAGCAGGGTCTGGTTCTCCGGGAAGTTCGCCAGCCCCTTCTCGGCAACCCCTGGCAGCTTAGCGGTCGCGCCCGTCTTCCGCAGCGCCTCCATATAGTTGCCGTAGGCGTCATCCAGATACTTGCTCTTGGGATTCAGTTTTTCCAGCGTGGAGAACAGGTCCACCGTCGTCGCTGTCGGGCCCGCAAGGGCGGCGGTCAGGACCGCGTACTCGATGTGCACTTCGATCGACTTGGCGTTGGCGACGGTTGTGTCCCAGGCCTCCTTGTCGACGCCCTCCGGAGCGGTCGCTTCGGCGGCTTTGCGCGCCAGAGCGTAGGTGGCAACCGCCGATTCTACCAGCTTTCCGGCGTCTTTCTGAGCCTCCACCTGCTTGAATTCTGTGAATGCGCTGTCCAGATCTTCGGCGGCAGCGAAGCCCGACCCGGCGCAGAGAACAACGGCGAAACCCAACGCAGCAAGCCTCATGGAACCCTCCCTGGCCGTTCCTAGCCGGGGATTCCCGCCCCGGTTGACGGCCACATGCCAGAATACACCCAACCGGACCCAGTGGGGAGTCCCCCGTTAGCCTCGCGAACGTCGCAGCCCAGGACCGCAACGCGTAGCTACAAATTTGGCGTTATACTGATGTCGGGATGGTTAGGTTCGAGTGGGACCCGGTGAAGGCGCGGGCCAACCGGCGGAAACATGGCGTCTCTTTCGAGGATGCCATGCACGTCTTTGAGGATCCCTATGCACTGTTCGACCAAGACCTGACCGACGAGGTGAGCGAGCCGCGCTGGCGCGCCCTCGGTCTGGCTGGAGGAGTGGTTCTGCTGCTCGTCGCTCACCCTGTTCGGGAAAAGGGTGTGGACGAAGTAATCCGCCTCATCTCCGCCCGCCGAGCCACCCGACAGGAGCGAAACCGTTATGACGAAACTCGTACGCAAGACATCGGCTGAGAGCCCGATGACGCCTGCCCGCAAGCGCAGGCTGGCGGAGTTCGCCCAGCGGCCGGACTCGGAGATCGATCTCTCGGACATCCCACCGCTCGATGAGAGTTTCTGGAAAAACGCCGTCCAGAATCCGTTCTACCGGCCGTTGAAGCAGCAGCTTACGGTGCGCCTTGATGCCGACGTGGTGGCCTGGCTCCGCCGCCACGGCAAGGGCTATCAGACCAGGCTCAACCGCGTACTCAGGGAAGCGATGCTGGGGGAGCTGAAGAAAGGCGCGTGAAGGACCAGCGGCAGCGGCTCACGCGCTGAGCGTCTCGATCGACGCCCCTTGCGCCAGGCGGTTCAGCTTGACGTAGTCCTTCTTGCCGCTCCCCAGGCAGGGGATTTCCAGCAGGTGGACGATGCGCCGCGGGATGGCCAACTCGGGCGCGCCCATGCCGTGAGCCGCCCGCTGCAGCTGCTCGCGCGTCAGGTGCGGGTCCTCGGTAAAAAGCACGATGGTCTCGCCGCGGCCGGGCTCGCGGGTCGCGGCCGAAGCGTGCTGGAATTCGGGCGAGGCCGTCAGCGCGATCCGCTCCACCAGCTCGAGCGACACCATCTCGCCCGCCACCTTGGCGAAGCGGCGCACGCGGCCCAGGATGGTGACGAATCCGTCTTCGTCCACCGAGGCCACGTCGCCCGTGTTGTACCAACCCGCGCCGTAGATCGAACTGACCGGCACCACCTGCCCGGTCTCCTCCGAAAGATAGCCCTGCATGACGTTCGGCCCGCGCACGTGCAGCAGGCCGCCGCGCTCGATGCCCGGCACCGGCTCGATGCGGTGTTCGACGCCGGGGAACAGCTCGCCCACCGTGCCCGTCCGCGCCGCCATCGGCGTATTCACGGAGAGCACGGGCGAAGTCTCCGTGACGCCGTAGCCTTCGAGAATGCGGATGCCGAACTTGTCGATGTAGAGCCGGCGCACGTCGTCCTGCAGCTTCTCCGCGCCGGCCACCACCAGCCACAGACTGCGGAAGTCCACAGGGTTAGCGTACTTCGCGTAGTTGCCGAGGAAGGTGCTGGAGGCAAACAGCACCGTACAGTCGCGGTCGTAAATCAGTTCCGGGATCACGCGGTAGTGCAGCGGCGAAGTGTAGAGGAACGTGCGCGAGCCGCTCAGCAGCGGCAGGAAGATGCCCACCGTCAGTCCGAACATGTGGAATAGCGGCAGCGCGCTCATCAGCTTGTCCCTGGGCGCGAACTCGATCACCGTGAGACACTGCGCCACGTTGGCCAGCAGCGCATCGTGGCTAGTGGCGACGCCTTTGGGCGCGCCTTCCGAGCCCGAGGTGAATACGATTACGGCGGTGTCTTCGGGGCGGCCCGGCCGCGCCACCAGACCCGGGAACCACTGCGCCCACAGCAGCAGCCACAGTTTGCTCCTTAGTCCGAACTGGCTGCGCAGATCCTCCAGGCACACCACCCGCACTTCGCCGAGCTGCTCGACCACGGGGCCCAAGCCGGCTTTCTCCAGAAACGCACGCGACGTGATCACCAGCCGGACGCCGGCTACTTTGCAGGCTGCGCGCAGCGCATCGGCCCCGGCCGTGTAGTTCAGCATGGCGGGAACGCGCCGCGTCGCGAACATGCCGAACAGCAGCGCCGCCGTCGTCGAGACGTTGGGCAGCAGCACTCCCACGTGCTCGTCCTCGGCCGTCATCTTCGAGACCAGCCGGCCCAGTGCGAGCGAGCCGCGCACGATCTGCCGATAGGTCTGCGGCTTTTGGCGAATGTCCTCGATGATGTCGCGCCGCCAGCCGTGGAGCCGCGCCGCATCGAGCAGCGCCGGGAAGAGCGTTTTCGGCCGGCGGGAGGCGAACTGCGTCTCCTGCATCAGGCGGCGCAGCGCCGCGGTTTCCAGGCGCCGGCGCGTCTTCGCCTTCGGCGCGTCGGCTTCGGGAATGGTCACCGGCGGGCAGATAGTGATGGTGATGCGGGGGAAAAGCCGGCGCGGGAAATCGCCCTTCATGCGGCCGAAGATCGAGTAGACCGCGCCGTCGATATGCACGGGCACCACGGTTGCCCCGGTCTTCGCCGCCACGAACGCCGGGCCTTCGTAGACCTTCATCAACGAGCCGGTCACCGTCACCCGGCCTTCCGGAAAAATGAGAACCGGCCGGCCCCGCTCGATCAGCTCGATCACGGTCTTCATCGCCAGCGGGTGCCCCGTCTCCACCACCAGGTGCTCGAAGAGGCGCATGCCAGTCCGCACGAACCAGTGGCGGACGATCGTGCTGTGCAGCACCGGGACCGGAATCGTCGGCAGAAAGGCGCCCAACAGAATCCCGTCCAGCAGCGACTGGTGGTTGGAGACGATCAGGAGGCGGTCGTGAGCTGCCATGCCGCCGCGCACCTCGACTCGGAACCACACGCGCAGTACCAATCGCACCACGATGCGGAGGAGGACGCGGATCAGCGGCACAGGCTTGCGGCTGCCTTTCGTCTCAGCACGGCACTATGCATTATAAACGGCCCGCGCCCGGGCGCAAGACCGAAAGCGCCAAGCCGTTCTTGAGGCAGACTGAAGACTTCGCTGAAAAACGGTGACTGGCTCCGCTGTCCCAAGCGACATGTCCGCCCGGTCGACGGGATAGGTCTCGAGCGCGCGTGGACAGCGGTGCCTGTCGCCGCTTTTCAGCCCTTTCACCTCTCGCCGGCCCTACGGCGCGAAATACCCGTTGATGTCCAGAATCACCTGCGTGGGGTTCGTGACGTACAGGCTGATGGCCCCATTCGTTCCCGCCGGCACGATCGCCGCGTTGGCCACCACCGCGCCGTCAAACGAGTTCAGGGTCGAAACATTCGGCTGTGCCGATCCCGCCGGCCACGCCGTCAGGTAGGAGAGTATGCCGTCCGGCACCACCGTGACGTTCATCGAATACGCCGCCGCCGTCGTTGGAATGCTGCACGCGCCGGCGGGGATCACGAACGAACGGGTCGCGCCAGCCAGCATTTCTGGCCCGCCGAACGGACCGTTGGCGTCGCGCGTATCCGCCACCCGGCACGGCGTTACCGGGTAGAAAAGGAGCGCGCCCTGGCTTCCTGGCTGGCCGAAGTAGCCGTTGATGTCCAGCAGCACATCCGTCGGGTTGGAGACGAACACCGAGATCGACTCATTGCTTCCCGCGGGAACGAGCGCGGCGTTGGCCGCCACCTTCCCGGTCCAGGAGTTCAGCGTGGAGACGTTCGGCAGCGTCAAGCCGGTCGGCCATGTGGTCAAGTAGCCCAGATACCCGCCGGGAACCACCGTGGCGTTCAGCGAGTACGCCCGCGCCGAGGCGGGAACGGCGCAAGGACCCAGGGGAATGGGGAAGTCGCGACTCTCGCCGCCGGACATCGAGGGCC
The DNA here is from genome assembly GCA_963841635.1 of Bryobacterales bacterium. Lineage (GTDB taxonomy): Bacteria > Acidobacteriota > Terriglobia > Bryobacterales > Bryobacteraceae > DASWZN01. The sequence goes on along the minus strand of CAWJDO010000002.1, from coordinate 1,007,060 downwards.
CCCCGAACTGGCCCGTGGCGCCCCGCGTGTCGGCAACGCGGCATGGCGTCGTAGGAAAGAACAGATACGAGGTTGGGCCGCTGGAGGTATCGAAGTAGCCGTTGATATCCAGGATCACGTCGGTCGCCTTGGTAGCGTAGACGCTCACTGCCCCGCCCGTTCCCGCCGGCACGATGGCCGCGTTGGCCACCACGATGCCGCCGAATGAGTTCAATGTGGAGACGAACGGCTGAGGCTGACCGGTGGGCCACAGCGTCAGGAAGGGGAGCGGGCCTTCGGGCACCACGGTCACGTTCAAGGAGTAGGCCTGAGCCGCCGCCGGAATGCCGCAGCCGCTCTGCGGAATCACGAACGACCGCACGGAGTTGTCCGCCATCGACGGCCCGCCGAATGCCCCTTCGACCTGGCGCGTGTCCACCACCCGGCAGGGAGTCACCGGCACGAAGCGCAGGCCAAGCGCCGGGATGCCGGTCGTAAAGGAAGAGATCGCGGAACTGGCCGCCCCGGCTCCGTTCCGAGCCACGATCTGCCAGTAGTAGGTAGTGTCCGAGTTCAACGTTCCTGGGGCGTAACTGGTTCCCGTCGTGCTCGTCACCAGGGGCGGCACAGATGAGGTGCCGAAGAAGACGTCGTAGGTCACTGCAAAGCCCGATGCGCTCCACACCAGTGCCGGCGCCAACAGAGCGCCGATGGCTCCATCCGCAGGGGCATTCAGAATAGGCGCCACCGGCGGCGGCAAGGCGGCGATGGCGGTCACGTCGCTGGCGCTGGCGGTGGCCGAGCCGCCGCCAGACACGCTCACTTGATTGGTCACCTGCGAGGGAGCATCCACGGCGACGTCCACGGTCACCGTGATGGGTGGATAGCTGAGGCCAAAACTCAGCGGGTCGTTGCGGGTGCAGGCGTTGTTCGAACAGTTCCAGCCCGCGCCGGCCATCGAGACCAGGGTCAGTCCGAGGGGCACCGTCTCGGTCACCGTCACTGTCCCGGCGGTCGGGCCGGCTGCCAAACCGTTCGAGACCGTTACCGTGTACGTGGCGTTGACTTGGCCTTGCGTGAAGCTCCCACTGTGCAGCTCGACGATGTTCAGCATTGGCTGCTGGCTCAGCGCCGTAACGAAGAGTCCGGTTCCGTAACCAGCCGCATAGAGCTTCGTGCCCTGTTTGTTGAGTGAAAAACGGCCTACGACAATACCGCCGAGCCCGAACGGACTCCAGGTAAGCCCGCCGCCGTCCGTGGATACGAAGGCCCCGCCCGGACCACCGCCATAGGTGTGCGCCCCGCCGTACAAGACCCCTGGACGAAGCGGATTCGCGAAGAGCGTCAACCAAAAGGGGACGGATACGTAATGCCAGGTTGCGCCGTGGTCCGGTGACTTGTACAGCCCGAAACTTTCCACAAGGGCGTAAACGACTTGATTCACGATCTGAATTGCGAGGACGTGGTACGGTAAGCTCCCCGTAATGTCTTGCCATGTGACACCTCCGTCCGTTGATCGAAAGAAGGGAGGCCGGTAGGGTTGCGGATGGTTTGCGATCTCCGTTCCGACGTAGATGATCCCCGTCTGCGGGTCCTCCTGAATATCCCAACAGATTATCTGCAGAAAAGAAGTTGGGAAGAGATAGTGATTCCAGGTTTGGCCGCCGTTACTCGTCTTATAGACGCCGGATGCAACGGTTGTATTGCGTGGGGCTGCGAAGATGCTGCCATCGTGAGAAATCAACAGGGAGTAGATCGGATCGGGAAACGTCCCGATGAGGCTCCAGTTGCGCCCTTGGTTTGAAGACGAGAACACCTGGCCCTGTGAAGTGCCGTTGTAATAGACGGCTGCATAGACTCTGCCAGCCTTCGGATCGATCAGGACATTGGCGACTGGGGCAGTGAACGACTGAGTCCAATTGGTGCCCCCATCTCTGGTGATGTAGAGCCCGGGCTGAGCGCCCCAAACATACAACGTCCTCTCATCCCCTGGATCTACCGCGATGCCTTCCACGCTCGGCGAGGGCGAATGGATGGCGTTCCAGGTCGGTTGACCTTGGACCGGCGCCGGCGCCGCGAGCGACAGCCAGACGAGAACCACCGTACCAATGGCCGCCCACCTGGAATCCGACGTCGTCACTCTGCGCATGCTCCCTCCTGAACCGTCTGTCAGTATACGACCGACTTGGCCGGTGGGGCGGCCCGCCCCTCAACAGAAGGTATCGGTATTGCTACGGCGCGAAATACCCGTTGATATCCAAAATCACCTGCGTCGGGTTGGTGACGTACAGGCTGATGGCCCCATTCGTTCCCGCCGGCACGATCGCCGCGTTGGCCACCACCGCGCCGTCAAACGAGTTCAGGGTCGAAACATTCGGCTGTGCCGATCCCGCCGGCCACGCCGTCAGGTAGGAGAGTATGCCGTCCGGCACCACCGTGACGTTCATCGAATACGCCGCCGCCGTGGCCGGAATGCCGCACGCGCTGGCCGGAACCGTGAATGAGCGCGTCGTCTGCGCGGCCATTTTGGGACCGCCGAAATCGCCGTTGGGATTCCGCGTGTCCGCCACCCGGCACGGCGTCACGGGGTAGAAAAAGAGCGCGCCCGCGCTGCCTGGCTGGCCGAAGTAGCCGTTGATGTCCAGGATCACATTCGTCTGGTTGGAGACGAAGACCGAGATCGACTCGTTGGTCCCCGAAGGAACCAGCGCGGCGTTCGCCACCACTTTGCCGGTCCACGAGTTCAGCGTCGAGACATTGGCCTGCGGCTCGCCGGTTGGCCAGGTGGTCAGATAGCCCAGATACCCGGCGGGCACCACCGTGACATTCAGCGAGTACGCTTTCGCCGTGGCGGGAACAGCGCATGGGCTCACTGGAATCGGAAAGTCTCGCTTCTGGCCGTCGGTCATGAAGGGGCCGCCGAACTCGCCCGTGGCACCGCGCGTATCGGCCACGCGGCACGGCGTCGCGGGATAGAAGGAGTAGGAAGTCACCGGGCTGTCCGGCGAATCGAAGTAGCCGTTGATGTCCAGGATGACGTCGGTGGCGTTGGTGACGTACACGCTCACCGCCCCATTCGCTCCCGCCGGGACGATAGCGGCGTTCGCCACCACGTTGCCGGAGAACGCGTTCAGCGTCGAGACCCCAGCCCGAGGCAGCCCGGCGGGCCACAGCGTCAGAAAGGGCAGCGGCCCTTTCGGCACCACCGTCACATTCAGAGAATAGGCCTGGGCGGTAGGGGGAATGCCGCAGCCGCTCTGCGGAATCGCGAACGACCGGAAGGAGTCGTCCGTCATCGTCGGCCCGCCGAACGCGCCATCGGTCCGGCGGGTATCCACCACCCGGCAGGGAGTGACCGGCACGAAGCTCAGCGCTCCCGCCCGCGCGCCCGTGGTGAAAGACCAGGTTGGGGAACCCGCGGTCCCGGCGCTATTGTGCGCCACGACCTGCCAGTAGTAAAGCGTCTCGGCGCTGAGACCGGCCGGACTGTAACTGGTGGCCGTGGTGGTTGTCGCCAGCGACGGCGTGGCAGACGTGCCGAAATAGACGTCGTAGGAAGTGGCTCCGCCCGAAGGGGCCCATGTCAAGGTCGGCGTCAGGGAGACGCCCGATGCCTGGTTCGCCGGAGAGCTGAGAAGGGGCGCCTGAGGCGCGACAACGGGAGTGATTGTGGTGACGTCGCTGGCGCTGCCCTGCGTGGTCGAACTCCCTACCGAGACGCTCACCTGATTCGTCACCTGCGCAGGCGCGTTCACAGCCACGTTCACGGTAACGGTGACCGGCGGAAAGCTGGAGCCGGGATTGAGCGCGTCGCTGCGCGTGCAGGTGTCGCCCGAGCAGCTCCAGCCGGTGCCGGCCATCGAGGCCAGTGTCAGCCCGGTGGGCACGTTCTCGGTTACGGTCACGGTGCCGCTGGTGGCGGCGGCCGCGGCGGCGTTGCTGACGGTCACCGTGTACGTCGCTCCGGTCTGCCCCTGGACGAAGTTGCCGGCATGCGTCAACGAAACGCCCACGGGAGCGGCGGCGTAAACGCGCACGTAGTCCACCAGCATGAGGGCTGGATTGGGAGTGCTGGCGTCCGTGTTGCCCGGCCAGTTCCCTCCCATGGCGAGATTGAGAATCATGTAGAACGGGCCGTTGTAGACCCAGGTGGTCCCACCAGGAAGGCTGGCGGGGCTAACGCTGGCGAAGGGCGCGGTGTAGTCATCCACATAGAACTGGATCAGGTTTTCGCTCCAGATCATGCCGTAGACGTGGTATCCGGTGTCGATCTCCTGGCCGGGAGGGAAAGTGTAGGTATGTCCGATCCCCCCGGCGCCGCTGTAGCCGGGCCCATGAATGGTGGACTGGCTCCTGGTGGGCCCCAGGGCATTCAGAACGTTCTCCATGATGTCGATCTCGCCAGAGGTTGGCCAGTTGTTGGCGATGCCCAAGAGCCAGAAAGCGGGCCAGATGCCCTGACCGGTAGGCAGCTTGATGCTCGCCTCGACGCGCCCGTACGTGAAGCTGTACTTCCCCATGGTCAACAGGCGCGCCGAGGTCCACGAGGGGTTGGTGACAGTGCCGGCATTGACGGCCTTAATGACGAGGTGGCCCTGGCCGTCCGTCTGGGCGTTCTGCTGCCAGTTGGCGCAGACTCCGCTTTGGCCGGCATCGGTCGCGAGGCCGCAGTAGATCTCCTGCTCCGAGTTATACCTCCCCGAAGCCGGGTCGTCGTAGGCCCACTTCGTCGGGTCGGGCAGCGTGCCTTGAGCTCCGTTGAACTCGTCGGCCCAGACCACCTGCCAGTTCTGGGCGCGTGCCGGGCCCGCCAAAGACATCCAAAGGAGGGCCATCGAGCACGTGGCCACCCAACGGGTATTCGATCGCATAGCTGTACGCCTCCGGGTTCCTGAACCGACTGACAGTATATCGCTGCGGTGGTCGATGGTGGATGGTGGATGGTGGATGGTCGGTAGCGGAGCTTCTGCGCCCCCGCATCTTCATCAGGGTGCGGGGGTTTTGCGTCGCTGGGTTCATGGTGAAATTTTTGATTCTCGAGCTCGGCGGCGGCGTTCGTCGCTTCGCGCTCCTCGCGGGTCGATGCTGGATGGTCGATGGCCGCTGGCGGGGTTTCGGCGGCGGGCCTATCCTCTTCAAACTGCGGAGGTTTTGGGAGACTGGGTTCTTCATGCAATTTTTGATTCTCGAGCTGGGCGTCCAGGAGCTTCAGGGTGCGGTGGATCTCGGCGCTGAGGCGGGTCTCGTGGCGGTTGAAGCTCTCGAGGGCGCTGGAATCGTCTATCAGATGCTGGTAAGCGATGGCGGCGCGGGTCTCTGCGTCGCAGACCTTGAACTCTTTGCGGATCTCGGGTTCCTGGCGAGCGATCTGGTGATCCATGAGGGCGGTCTGGAGGGCCAGGACGCGGTTGTGGCGCCAGCGGGCGGCGACCAGTTGATCGACGAGGTCGAACCGGGAGCGGGTTTGGGGCTGGTACTCGGCCAGGTATTCTTCGCGCAGAGCGTTGAACTTCTCCTCGGATTCGCCTTCGAGGAGGAGCTGGCTGGCGGTGAGTCCATGGGTGAGCGAGGCGGCACGGGAGCGGGCGACACCCTCGGGGGTGACGGGTCCGCGGGACCTGGCGCCGTTGGCGCGGGAGGAATCAATGCGTTTTTGGGAAGACATGGGGCTCCTTCCGGTGGCTGTCCCGGCGCCGGGATTTCCGGCGTGCCTGAGTGGAGGGTAGCGCGGGTTGGGGTGAGGGACGAGGGCCTGTTTTTCGGAAGTTATTGAGGGGGTTGGAGATTCAGTTGGGGAAGGGAAGCGACTGTGAGGTCCGGGTGTGCGGGGAGCGGACTGTCGGGCCGCGTCATCCGCCATCAGCGCCGCCTCGATCCGCTTTCAAACGAGCTCGCGGCTTCCTCGGTCCGCCATCGTCTTGGAGCAAAGTGCGGATATGTTGGAGCGCTTCACCGAAAAGGCCCGGCGAAGCATCTTCTTCGCCCGATGATGTGAGGTCCGGGTATGCCGGACTGAGGGCTCGGCCCAGGGTATGCGGACGCCATTCGGGACAATCTCTGGGGTCGCCGCAGGTGTGGCGACGACGCGGCAATGTGGATTGCTGGGGCCGAGGGCGTTAGCGGTTCGAATCGGGCCAACGTTCCTAGAACCGGACTTCCCGGGAGTGGCCGACGACTCGGGAGCAATGGGGTTCACCAGCGGAGATGGACACGCCCGCGGGAATTCTACACAGGAATAATCTGGGCTGCCGGATCCAAACGTCGCATGTCATCCGGATCGCTTGTAACTATGGGGTCTCGCCGCTCTCTGGCAATGATCACCACCGACGCGTCGATAACATCCGGCGAGTTGGTGGCGCCGCAGAGTTCTCCACAGGAACGGGCGAGCTGCTCATCGAGAGGAACAATCGCCACTTCGTCGCTCCGCAAGAACCGCGCTAAAGTAACCTGAGCCTGGCCATCGCGCCAGACTTGCCCCACAACGCCCGCAGGCACTCGAAAAGCCCGGCCTTGAACTAACGCCCGTTGAAGTAAGGCGATCATGCGTTTATCGCCGCGATCCAAGGCGATCAGCGCACCGGCATCCAGCACTATCCCTGCCGCGGTGCGAGTGCGCGTTCTGCCCATTTGATGTCCTTTGTAGCCGGCTCACCATATTGTTCGATCAGATCCCGCACCAGTGCCCGGAGAGACTCACGCTTCTCGTGTTCCGTCAGGACCCGGGCAATGTAACCCGAAACCGACTCTGCTCGTCCGGCTCGGATCTCCCTGTGGACTCTCGCCAGTTGATCCTTGGGCAAGCTGATAGCGATCTTCGCCCTGGTCATACCAGCATCATACCGCTCGTGAACGGGGGTTACAAGCCGGCGCAGTCCAAGCGCTTCGCTCCGCGGAGCGGCCAGCGCTGCCGCGCCGCGGGCCCGCCGATGAACGCGGGCTCGCCGCACCCGAAGCAGGCCACCTCGTCCCTAGAACCCGGCGTTGATCGCTCTGCGGTCAAGGAGGGACGCGGCAAATTTGGACTTCCCGCCAATCCAAGTTGACGGTTGTCCCCCATGTTGAGATTGGCCCGGAACGGCGTTGGAGGCAACGCACCAGCGCATTTCTTCCAAGGGGACTTGGGGGGCGCGTAGCGGCGCATGGCGGTGGGTTGGGGGTTAAGCGGCCAGATGGCGGCGGGCGAAAAGGGCGATCAACCGGCACATTCATCCGCTCCACTCGATCGAGCGGTCGGGCATAGTTGAATTGAACTGGAACGCTGTTGGGTCAGGCATATGATGGGCGCGCTGGGCAGGGCCGCCGGATACAATAGTCTGAAAAAGGGAAATCCATGCCAACCCGCGCTACGCCGGCAATGCTCTATAAGTACTACCCTCCGGAACGGCTCGACTTCTTCGAAACGCTGTCCGTCCGGTTCACGATACCCGACGACTTCAGCGACCGTTTCGACAGCGTTGGGGGCGCTGACAACAGCAGCACGGCTTCGCTGCGGCGCTCCCGCTTTCGTCAGAGGCTCGGTATCTTCTGCCTCACCGAGGACCCCGATAATCAGCTGATGTGGGTTCATTACGCAGCACGCCACACCGGATTTGTCGTAGGGTTCGATCCGCTCGCAGCGCTGTTCTCGGATGGTGACGGGATACTTGAGAATGTTCGATACGAGACCCCACCGCAGGGCATCAGCAGAACATCGCGCGAATACTGCTTCTACAAGGAGAAGGGGTGGTCGTATGAGGATGAGTGGCGTTGCGTTCGGATCATGAAACCGCGAGAGTCACACGACGTCGGTCTTCTCGGTCCCGAGATACGCGAGGTCATCGTCGGCGCGGAGATGACGAGCCCCAACATCACCTTGGTCCTCGAATATGCCGCATTGGAGATACCCGACTGCAACTTCACTGTCTGGAAGTCTGAGATCGATCTCGGGGCGAGATGTATGCGACACGGAGTATACCCTTATAGTGTCTGCGCGACGTGCCACGGGGCGGGTAGAACCAGGCACTCGTAGCCGCTGTGCGGCCCGTAAGGGTGTGCCGAGATGATCACCATTTCTCCCAGGCCACATGAGCGAGAAGTCCCCGACTCGTTGATTGGCCCGAAACGTTCGACGAAGTTGACCGGATTAGGAACGCGAAGTCGGCTTGGCGACCGTAATCGGCTGGGTCGTCGCGCCCAGCGTGTTTTTCGGACGGGCCGCGAAACAGAGGCCTTCATCGCTCGAACGGTGCTCGCTGACTATACTGTCAGTCATGAACCACATCCGAGGCGCGGTGGCGGGGGTCGCTTTGGCGGCCTGCGCGCTCTTCGCCCAGATTCCACGGCAGGAGTACCAGTCGCGCCGCGCGAGCGCGCGCAAATCGCTCGAGGGCGCCGTGCTGGTGCTGTTCGGCCGGACGGCGGCGGAGATGGAGGAGCACTCGCCGGCAGTGATCCAGGAGCCGAACTTCCGCTACCTCACCGGCTGGACCATGCCGGGCGCGATCCTGCTGCTCTCGCCGGCCCGCGAGATCCTGTTCCTGCCGGGCCACAATCCGGACCGCGAAAAGTACACCGGGCCGCGGCCCGCGGCGAGCGATGCGGATATCCGCGCGGTCACCGGATTCGAGGACGTGCTTCCGGTGGAGCAGTTCGAATCGCAACTCGCCAAGGCGCTCGAGTCGAGCGTGAGCATCGCCGCGCTCTTGCGCGAGCCCTACGCGGCACGCCTCAAGAGCCTCGCGCCGCTGCGCGAACTGACCGACGCCGACAGCAGGCTGGGGCCGCTGAGGGCGAAGAAGTCGGCGGCGGAGATCGAGGCGATCCAAAGAAGCACGGACGTGGGCGTCGAAGCGCACCTGGCGGCGTGGCGGCGCATCGCCCCGGGCCTGTTCGAATACCAGGTGGCCGCGACGACCACCTCTCTGATGCTGGAGCGCGGCTGCGAGGGCGACGCCTATCCTCCCATCGTGGCCTCGGGGCCCAACGCCACGACGCTCCACTATTCCGAAAACGCGCGGCGGATGCAGGCTGGAGAGCTGGTGCTGATGGACCTGGGCTCGGAGTGCGCGGGATACGCGACCGACATCACGCGCACCGTCCCGGTGAGCGGCAAGTTCGCCCCGCGGCAGCGGGAACTGTACCAAATCGTACTGGGCGCGCAGAAGGCGGCGATCGCCGCGGTGAAGCCCGGCGTCACACTGCCGCAACTCAACCAGATTGTGCGCAACTACCTCGATGGCCATGGGCGGGACCTCGAAGGAGGCCCGCTGGGCCGCTATCTGACGCACAGGGTTTCCCACGGAGTCGGACTCGCCGTGCATGACGACCCGCCCGCGTCCTCGACCGAACCCCTGCAGGCCGGAATGGTGATCACCATCGAACCGGGGTTGTACATTTCCGGGGAAAAGATCGGGATTCGCATCGAGGACACGCTGCTGGTAACCGAAGATGGGTGCCGAAATCTGAGCGCCGCCTTGCCGCGGGAACCGGTCGAGATTGAACGGGCCATGGAGCGCAGGCAGGAGTAAGCCATAAGCCCTTTCGTTTCAGGCTCAAGGTGGCTAGGACGGAAGTTCCTCCGGTCCCGGTACCAAACTAAGAATTTTTGCGTGCCCGCGGTCTGAATTAGGTCTAGAATGATGTCGCAGTACCAAGTCAGCCGGGACCCCCGGGGAGCCGGTTGACTGGGTTTGGGAGGAAATGGGCCATGTTTGACACTCTGGACGATACGATGAAGCAGGACGACCACGCGTCTTCTTCGACGGCGTCGCGGTTGGTGCCGTGGGCTGTCGGAATCCTGGCTACTGTATTGGTTCTGGGCGGTTTATATCTGGCGATGAAGTCACTTGGCTGAGGTTGGCCTCGGCCACGAGCCGAGAGTGCGCCTGCCCAGAGGGGCCGAGTTGGTTCATCACGGAGCGGACGAGGCCTGTATACTCGGGTCTCGCGTTATAGGTGGCGAGGATGTGGACCAAATCTTTGCCACGGTACAACTTGGAGTTTCCTAGCCGCGAGGCGACCCAGTGGATCGCCTCACGGAACGAGGCGAACTCTTTTCGTCCCGAGTCCCACCCGAAGATGTTCTTCCCGACCGCGGTTCTGCCGCAACCGGTTTCCACCAGCGAAATGCTGGGGAGCAGACGCCAGTCCAGGCCGTTGTGATCCGCCGCATCCAGAAAATCCACCGCTAGGGCATGTAGGGGACTGTGCGCGTCCTTGAAGAAGGACTGCAACAGAGGAAGCCGCGGGTCGTTCCTGGGGACGGACTGCTGGTGGGGCTGTTGGGCAAGGTTCGGCATAGCCGGCAGCCCAAGGAGTCCCGCGCAAATAAGCAGTTGTCTCAATCGGTACACCTCGCAGAGAATCGAACCAGAGCGAACATTAAGTCGCGTTAAGAAAACCAACGGGCAGTTCCCATACTATAGCACAGAGGAAGGCTGAGGGAAACCCTCAAATGAGGGTATAAGTCCTTGGAGCGGGAAGGGTTGGAAGGAACCGATGGAGCGGAGGAGGGAGTGTATGTGGCGCACGTTCTCAATGTGGATCCCGGTGGTCGGGACGCGGCACGCCGAAAGCGTGCGCCACATGGTAAGTCTGGCAGGGAACCGATGGGGCGAAGGAGGGAGTGTATGTGGCGCACGTTCTCAACGTGGATCCCGGTGGTCGGGACACGGCACGCCGAAGGCGTGCGCCACATGGTAAGTCTGGCTACCGGCTGACGCTGGGAGTATCCGATGAGGTCAGCGCGATGGCGGCTGGCGCGGCCACGGCGGCCACGGCTACTCCGGCGATGATCACGGCGTGCGAGCCAAAGAACGATCCGGCCTTGGCCCCGGCGCCCGCGGCAGCGACCGCCTTGGATGCCTGGGCGACGACCCTGATGGCGATCACGTTGACCACATGGGCGGCCGATGGCGCGGCTGTGGCGCCCGTATCGAGCGTCCCACTGACCTCGACCAGCTTGCCGACCATCTTGCCGAGGTCGGTACCAACCAGCTCGACCCGGACCCCCGCCGTCTGGTCGGTAAGAAAGTAGTGTCCGTTGCTCTCGCTCAGGACGCCCGTCAGCTTCTCGGCCGGGGCCGCCCCCGACGCCTGTAAAGTGAAGGCCAGCGCCTGGCCAGGCAGGACCCGGGCCAGCAGGACGCCCGTCTGGTTCTTCACCTGCACGGCCCCAGACAGGGCCGAAACCTCGACGCGCCCTCCGCCCGCCAGGCCGATGCGCGCCGCCGAGCGGGGCGCCGCCTGCACCTGTAAGCCCGCGGCGTCGATCGCATACCCTTGCCGGGAGTCCACCTGCGCCGCTCCCTGCTCGAGAACCAGCCGGTTCTGGAACACCTTCGCGCGCGAGTCTCCCGCCAGCCGCATCCCGGTCCCTTCGTAAAGGCGCAATTCCGATGCGGTCCGCCCCGTCTCGACAAGGCTTCCATCGAGGATCGTCGCGTTGCCGGACACGCTGGCCCGGTCAATCCGGAAATCTCCGCTGGTGGTCGCGACTCCGATGGCGGGTGCAGCCGCCCAGGCCGCTCCCAGGACTACGGCTACGGCCAGCGCGATAAGAACTGCCGATCTTGAAAGCATTCTATTCTCCTCCAAAAGCATCGCCTGCTCCTCACGGGAGTGGCTGGCCTTGTGCGGCCTCTATATGCAGCATCGGTAAGGGGGCCTCGAAGGTTGAGGGTGCTAGGGCAAAGACCGGCCCCCGCCTAAGGGAAAACACCGGGCTGGATGGCGCGGAGGTTCTCCCGATGGGATGGTTGATGCGTCTATTGGAGTGCCGCATCCCGGCCGCCATCGCCCTGGCCATCCTGCTCCTGTGCCTGGCTGGGACCGCGGTGCTGGGCTGGGAAGACCGCCTGTCACGCGCCGGAAGCCGCGAGGCCGTCGAGACGGCGATCCGCCTGGCGCCCGGAGACACTCGAAACTATGCCGCGGTCGCATCGCTCGGAGGCGCGGACCGGAGCCCGGCTCTCGAGCAGGCCGTCAACGCCAGCCCGTACAACGCGCAGGCGTGGATCGCGCTCGGCCTGGATGCGGAACTTCAAGGGGATCGAACCCGCGCCGCACGCTTCCTGCTAGAGGCCGCCCGTGTGGACAAGACCTATGAACCCCGCTGGTCGCTGGCCAACTTCTACTTCCGCGCCAATAACCGCGAGAGCTGCCTGCCCTGGCTGCGCGAGGCGGCGCGGATGTCCTACGGCGACCCGCTGCCACTGGCGCGGCTCGCCTGGAACGTGGCCGGGGATGCGCCGGAGGCATTGGCGGCCCTGACGGATCGCCCGCCGGTTCTCGAAAGCTACGTTTCCCTGCTCCTGGATCATGACCGCCTCGGTGCCGCCGAGGTGGCAGCCGGCAGGCTGTTGGACACCGCCGGGAAGGACGCAACCGGAGCCGCTCTGGTCTACTGCGACCGCTTCCTGAACGCCGGCCGGCCGGAGGCGGCGCTGCGCCTCTGGAACCGGCTGGCCGCGGCGCGCTGGATCCCCACGCCGCCGCTTGACCCGGAGCGCGGGCCGCACCTGACCAACGGCGACTTCGCCCGCGAACCTCTCAGCCGGGGTTTCGATTGGCGGCCACAGGGCGTCGCCGGAGTCGGGACGGCCTGGCGGCCGGCCGCGGACGGCGTGCGGTTTTCGTTCTCGGGCGATCAGCCGGAAAGCTGCATGCTCATGCTCCAGCGCGTCCCCCTGGGCCCCGGCCGCCGCTGGCGTCTTCGCTTCGAGTACCGCAGCCAGGGGATGCCAGCGGACACCGGCTTGCGCTGGCGCACCACCGGGGCGGAGTGGACGGCGCCCGCGAGCGATGCCTGGAGCGCGGCCGCGTTCGAGTTCCGCACTCCGGCCGGCGGCACGGTGGCGCCCCTGGCGCTGGCTTACGAGCGCGCGCCCGGGACGACGCGGACGGAGGGTTTCTTCTGGCTGCGCCGCCTCACGCTCGAAGCCCGGTAGCGGGCCCCGGACGGCGGGCGCGGAAGCGGAAGGCGTATGGATTGGTGTCCACCCGAACCTCCGTGAAGCCGGCAGCCTCCAGCCGCGTCGAAAAACCGCCCGGATCGACGGGAACCATGGTGTCGAACAGGTGGAGCAGGCGGAACGGGAAGCTGTAGAGGCTGTCCGTGCCTGCGAACACGGCGCCGGGCCGAAGTACGCGGGCAACCTCCGCGAGCAGGCGATCCTGCAGCGCCGGAGAGGGCACGTGATGGAGCATGGTAAAGCAGACGGCGCCGTCGAAGCTCGCCTCGGGCAGTGACATGCTGGTGGCGTCCTCGCAAAGAACGGTCACGTTCCGCCCGGCCGTGCGGTACGAAAGCGATTCGGCCATGCGATGGTCGATTTCCACGCAGGTGAGACTCGACACGCGCGGCGAGAGCAGGTCCGTGGTGACGCCGGGCCCGGGGCCGACTTCGAGCACATTCGATCCGAGCTCGACGCCTTCCAGGGTCCAGGGCAGGATGTAATCCGCGACCGTCTGCCTCCAGCGAGCGGAGCGGCACAGCCGCCGGTGCATGAAGTTCATGGGCGCCTCCCCGAGTGAGCGTTGCCCACAGTCTAGCAGAGGCAGCGGTCGGGACTTCTACGGTTTCACGCGCTCGATAGCGGTCCGATTGCCCTTCAGCGTGACGACGTTCGGATCGAAGTCGGGCGAACCGGCCAGGTATTCGATGCCGTCATGGCGCCCGGCGACATCGGTGCTATATTGAGGAGTCTTTCCCGGAATATGTCCGCCCAGGCGAAGGCTCCCGACTCTGGTCTTCTGGCGCGGTTCCCCGCCCTTCTCCATGGCGTGTTGCTGATGTCGGCAGGCCTGGGCATTTACCTGTTGGCGGTCACGGGGCGCATGCTGTCCCTCCTTTTCGATCCGCATAACCGGTTGCTGGGCCTGTGGCAGCGCGTAGTCTGGTACACCGGCGTTCCCGTGGCCGGCGGCCTGCTTCTGATGCTGTTCGAATTCGCGGTGCTGCTGCCGGCCAAGCGCAGGAAGCGGGACGTAGTTTGGGACCCGCCCGCGAATCCCGACCTGACCGTGGTCCTCACCGCCTACAACGACGAGCCGAGCATCGCGCTGGCGGTCGAGGACTTCCGCGTTCATCCGCGCGTCCGCCGGGTGATCGTCGTCGATAACAACAGTACGGACCGCACCGCGGAGGCGGCCGCGGCGGCCGGCGCCGTGGTGGTGCATGAATCCCGCCAGGGGTATGGCCGCGCGGTCTGGCGGGCGCTGGCCGAAGGCGCGCGCTGCGGCGATACGGAACTCACCCTGCTCGCCGAAGGCGACATGACGTTTCGCGCCTACGATATCGAGAAGTTCCTGGCCTACATCCCCCACGCGGAGATCGTGAACGGCACGCGCATCGTGGAGCAGCTTCGCGCGCCGCGCACGCAGTTGACCACGTTCATGTACTATGGCAATTTCTTCGTGGGCAAACTGCTCGAGTTCAAACACGTGGGCCGCGGCACCTTCACCGATGTGGGCACCACCTACAAGCTGTGCCGGAATTCCGCGCTGGAGCGTCTCTTGCCGCTGCTCAACCCCGCCGTCAATCTCGAATTCAACGCGCACTTTCTCGATACGGCGCTCGGAAACGGGTTCGAGACGGTCGAATGCCCGGTCACCTTTCACCAGCGATTGGGCGTGAGCAAGGGCGGGAATACCAATAACCTGCGCGCCCTGAAGGTGGGCGCGGCGATGATGCTGGGGATCGTCGCGGGATGGAGAGGCCGGACGTGCCGGGATTGAACAGCTACCACGAGACGCGCCTGGCCCACGACCCGCGGCGCGATGTGCTCTGGAAGACGCTCTGCGGCGCGTTCTTCCAGCGGCTGGTTCCGCCGGACGGCTGCGTGCTCGAATTGGGCGCCGGCTACGGCAATTTCATAAACCACATACGCTCGGCGCGGCGCATCGCTCTGGACCGCTGGGAAGGGATGCTGCAGTATCTGGAGCCCGGCGTCGAAGGCCACTGCGGCGATGTGACCGATCTCCAGGCCATCGCTCCCCGCAGCGTGGACTTCGTCTTCGCCAGCAACCTGTTCGAGCACGTCCCGCAAGCGGACTTCGCTACCGTTCTCGACCAGTTGCGCGACAAGCTCAAGCCCGGCGGCACGCTGAACATCCTCCAGCCGAACTATCGTTTCGCCTACCGGGAATACTTCGACGACTACACCCACGTGGCGGTGTATTCGGACCGCAGCCTGGCGGATTTTCTGGCCTCGCGAGGCTATCGCGTGATCGACTGCCGCCCGCGGTTTCTGCCCCTCACGGTCAAGTCCGCGCTGCCCGTTTCGCCGCTGCTGATCCGGCTGTACCTGGCGCTCCCTTTCAAGCCTCTCGGCAAACAGATGCTGATTCGGGCGCAGGCGGAATGACGGCGCCGGGGCACCGATGCTGAAGAAGAGATGGCCACGGATGAACACGGATGAACACGGATAAGAACTCTTGTTGTTGGTTTTATCCGTGTTCATCCGTGTTCATCCGTGGCTGAATCGTTTTTTGCTCCTTATGACGTTTTCGCCTTACGGGCACTTGGCTGGACTCCGAGTACGGCCCCAAACCGGGATGAGGCGAACCTGTTTGGTCCCGGCTCGTCCGGGTCGGGGAGCGGCCCGTGCATTGACAGCGCAATTAACCCTGGGTAAAATGGTTTTACCCGGATGAAATCAAAAACCACAACGGCCGACGGCCCGCTCGAGGGCGCGGACGCTCAAAGACCCTGCACGGCGTTCGCGGGCGCCCGGCTCATCGCCTCCGGCGACCTGAAAGACGTCGCCGTGAAAGCCAAACGGGCCTTCGATCGCGGCGGGCCGGCCCCGGTGCTGCTCTTCGACGATGCCTCGGGCGAGGTGATCGAAGTGGACTTTCGCGGCACTCCCGCCGACGTTCGGAAGAGGCTCTCGGAACCGGCGCCGCGCGGCCCGGGCCGGCCGAGGCTGGGCGTCGTCGCTCGCGAGGTTACCCTGCTGCCGAGACACTGGGACTGGCTGGGCAGCCAGCCGGGGGGCGCCTCGGTGGCGCTTCGCAAGCTGGTCGAGGAAGCCAGGCGCGCGCATGCGGTTAAGGACCGCGTCCGGCTGGCGCAAAACGCGGCCTACCGGTTCATGACCACCATGGCGGGAGACGCGCCGGGCTTCGAGGAAGCGCTGCGGGCGCTGTTCTCGGGGAGGCTCGACGATTTCGAAAAGCGGATCGCGGCCTGGCCGGCCGGCGTCCGGGACCAGGCGAAGAAACTGGCGGCTGGAGCGTTCCGGCGGGAGGCCGCGACCCGATGACAGATCCCATCGATCGCAAAGAGGCCAGCCGGAAATTCAAGGAGCGGAAGCCTTCCCGCGGAGTCTTCGCGGTGCGATGCACGGCTACGGGCCAGGTGTGGGTCGGCTCGTTCGCGAATCTGGAAGCGATGCGGAACCGGTTGTGGTTCTCCCTGGGATTGGGAGCTCACCGCGACCCGGCGCTCCAGGCGGAATGGAACGCGCACGGCGAGGCGGCGTTTCAGTACGAGATCCTCGAAAAGTTCGACGACGATTTGTGCGCGATCGAGGTGAACGACCGGCTCAAGCAGAGGAAGCGGCATTGGGCCGGCCGTTTGGGCGCGCGCGCGCTGTAAATGACTCGACGGGTGCCGCGGGCTTGATCTATACTCATGGCGAAGGCTCTCGTAAGGTCACATTCATGTCAAAACGGAACAAGATTCTTTCGCTCCTGGCGGGCTCCGCATTGGTGCTGCCGCTGGTCAGTTGTGGCGGGTCCGCCCACGACTCGACCGAAATCTACTACCTCGTCTCCGCAAACACGAAGATCCCGTATTGGCAGGCTGCCGCGGCCGGCTTCGTCCAGGCGGCGAGCGATCTGAAGGTCAGGTCCGACTTCGTCGGTCCCGACACCTACGATCCCCAAGCCGAACTCCAGCAGTTCGTAAAGGTGGTTCGGGAAAAGAAACCGACCGGCATTCTGGTCTCGGCGGCCGACTCCGAGTTACTGAAGCCCGAGATCGACAAAGCCATCGCCCAGGGCATTCCCGTGATCACGGTGGACTCCGACTCGCCCTCGAGTAAGCGCGTGATGTTCGTCGGTACGGATAACTACGCCGCCGGGCAGCGGGGGGGCGCCGTACTGGTGAAGCAACTCCAGGGCAAGGGCAACGTGGTGGTCCTCACCATTCCGGAGCAGGCCAACCTGCAGGAGCGGTGGCATGGCTACGAAGACGCGCTCAAGGGCAGCCCCGGAATCAAGGTTGTCGAGACGGTGAACATCAAGGGCGATCCCCGGGTTGCGTTCGACCGGACCATGGAGATGATCGAGAAGAACCGGCCCGTCGACGCGTTCGTCTGCCTGGAGGCGCTGGCTTGCCCGGAGGTGGCCGAGGTGCTCGACCGCAAGCAGACCAAGGGCAAGGTGGTCATCGCCATGGATACCGACCCGCGGACTCTGGAGTGGATCCAGAAGGGGATGATTGCCGCCACGCTGGCCCAGAGGCCGTACACCATGGCGTATTTCGGGCTCAAGGTGCTCGACGTCATCCACCATCAGAAGCCGCCTACGCTTCAGCTGAACTGGGCCGAGGACACGCGCTCGCCGTTTCCGAATTTCGTGGACACGGGGGCGACGCTGGTGGACAAGAGCAACGTGGATGCGTTCGTAAAGGCCAATGCTGCTCCTGCCGCGAGCAACTAGGATCCTCTACCTTTGCGCCGGAGCACCGAACCGGTAGAGTAGGAGAGCGAGCGGACCGCTCCCTGACGGTCGCGGTTCGGTGCTGGGCGGTAAATTCGTGCGTGTGTCGGAACTGGCCGCAGACCCGGGACTGGCTCGAATTTCGGCGCCTTTGCGAAATTCGTGCCTGTCCCACCCCTGGTCCTCTGCCAGCCAAGGGCCCTGGGCCACCCCCAAGGCAACGCCACGCCCTCAGCGTCGGGCCGCGCTCCCGGATTCGTATTGCCACTGCCGCCAGGCCAGACTGACGACGCGGATCACCTCGGGCGGCTCGAACGGCATGCCCAGAACGTCGTAGCCGCCCGAGTCGAGCACCTCGGCCCACAGGTGCTCGTCGGCCAGGCGTGACGCAACGATGAGGCGAGGCGGGACCGGCGGTCCGGCCAGCCTGGCAAGCAGGTCTTTCCAGGTTCCGTCAGGCAGCTCGGCCGCGCAGATTACGACCGCGACCCCCGGCTGCCCCAGCGCCTCCAGCGCCTCGGCGCACGTGTGCACCGCAACGCAGTTCCAATTGGAATGGCTGAACACGTGCGACAGCAGCAGGTGATCTTCTTCAGCGGGACTGACGGCCAGAATCTTTACGGGCCCCATCCGCGATACCTCTACTGCGAACGGCGCATTTTCCACCACCACTATGGCACAACTGCCGGCCGGTGAGCGCCGATTTTTGGGGGTGCGCTATCGAACCGCGGCCGGCGGGGCGCCGCTCCGGATCGGGCAAGCCTGTCCGGCTTATTGGCTTTCCGGCTCGGTGAAGAACGATCCCATCGCGCGAAACTTGGCGTAGCGCTGCTCGATGAGTTCGGTGGCGGAGAGACCGGACAATTCCGCCAGCGCGCGGCGGAGGGCGTCGCGGACGAATCCGGCGGCCTGATCCGGGTCGGCCTGGGCGCCTTCGGGCGGCTCCGGGATAATCTCGTCGACGAGTCCGAAGCCCAGCAGATCTTGCGCCGTCAGCCGCAAGGCCTGGGCGGCCAACGCCGCTTTAGACGAATCCCGCCAGATGATGGCGGCGCAGCTCTCGGGCGAGATCACGCTGTAGACCGCGTTTTCGAGCATCAGAATGCGGTTTCCGACTCCTAGCGCCAGCGCGCCGCCGCTGCCGCCCTCACCGATACAGATGACGATGACCGGGACGCCCAGGCGCGACATTTCCCTCAGGTTGTGCGCGATGGCTTCGGCCTGCCCGCGCTCCTCGGCGTCGATGCCCGGGTAGGCGCCCGGGGTGTCGAGCAGGGTGAGGATGGGGCGGCGGAACTTGGCCGCAAGCTCCATCACCCGCAGCGCCTTGCGGTAGCCTTCCGGCTTGGGCATTCCAAAATTGCGGTGCAGCTTCTGTTTGGTGTCGCGCCCCTTCTGCTGGGCGGCCACCATGACGGGCTGGCCCTCGAAGAAGCCCATGCCGCAGACGATGGCCGGATCGTCGCCAAAGCGGCGGTCGCCGTGAATCTCCTGAAAGTCGGTAAAAAGGCGCTGGATGTAATCGAGCGAGTGGGGGCGTTTGGCATGGCGGGCGAGTTGCACGCGCTGCCAGGCCAGGTTGGTTTCGGCTGCGCCCTGCGTTCTGCCGTCGGCCGGCGCTGCAGACTGGGACCCCGCTTGTTCGGCCATGCGTTCCCTACAATTATGCACCAGAGCGGGTGCGGCGGCGAGAGGAGGTCTCGAAGCATGACCCCGTGGAGTCAAGAGATTAAAGTCTCATAATACTGATTCTGGTAGCCAGGGACCGCCCCGGCTACCAAAAACCACAGAGCGAAGGAAGAAGCCTTCGTACGAATGGCTGTACAATGAGGGACTTGCTGGTTTGGAACTGAAGCTGCTAAAGGCGCTGGACATGGGTAGAGCCACCTTAAAAGGGGCTAGTGTATTAGAAGGTAGTGCCTTCGCGCCAACCCTCCCTGTATGCCGCGCTGGCGTCAGGGTCGGGAAGGGGGCAAGAATCGGGGCCCCGGTGGCACTTCCGCAGAGGATTTTAATGGCGGACGTGGCAGAAAGTTCGCCGCGACACGTGTAAGCCATGCAGACTAGGGTTTTTCGCTATATACTCGACAGAAAGCGGTTGTTGCAGCACGAGCACCCAGTTGTGCGGAGGCTACGTAGTCGAGGGGGATTTGCCTCTGAGCGGGGTCGGTCTCGTTCCGTTCAGGGAAACCGGATCTTGTGGATGGTACCGGTGGAAGAAGGGAGTCCGCTCGATTGATCGTCGCGGAATCCAGGTGGTACAGATCCCGACCACGCCGGGAATCAATCGGCGGGCGGGCAAAAAGGGGAAACATGAAGAGTCTACAACTCACGATATTGTTCGTTTTCACTCTGTTTGCGCTCACAACCGTGCTCAATGCGCAGACGGAAACCGGACAGATTACGGGAACCGTTCTCGATCCGTCGGGAGCGGCGGTTCCAAACGCGGCGATCACCGTCAAGTCGGTCACGACCGGCTCCGTTCGTGAAACCACGACCTCGATGGCCGGTGGTTACACGGTCACGAACCTCCTCCCGGGCGTGTACACAGTAACCGTCAACGCCTCGGGTTTCGCAGAGGTCCAGCAACGCGCTACGGTGTCCGTCGGATCCAAGGTCGGCGTTGACCTGCACGTGCAGGTAGGCAAATCCTCGACCGTGGTCGAGGTGGCCGCGGCCGCCGTTGAAGTCAATACGGAAAGCCAGAGCTTGACCACGACGGTCTCGGGGGCCCAGCTCAACGACCTGCCGACCCTGAACCGCAACCCGTACGCACTGGTTGCGCTTTCGGGCAACGTGTCGGACGCCGGGTCCGAGCGCGGTGTCGGTTATGCGATCAACGGCCTGCGGTCCTCGGGCACAAACATCCTGCTCGATGGTGCGGCCAACAACGACGAATTCACGGCCCAGGTCGGGCAGCGTGTTCCGCAGGAGTCGATCGCGGAATTCAGCGTGGTGACCAGCGACTATACGGCTGAGTACGGGCGCGCGTCCGCCGGGATCGTGAACGTCGCCACCAAGAACGGCACCAACGAACTGCATGGATCGGCTTACGAACTGAATCGCGTGTCGGCCCTCTCCTCGAACTCGTTCAACGACAACGCGTACGGGAATCCGAAAGGCGTGTTCACGCGCAACCAATTCGGTTACGCCGTGGGCGGACCGATCAAGAAGAATAAGCTGTTCTTCTTCAGCAGCACGGAATGGACTCGTGTGGCCAGCAGCGCCAACAACCAGGCGATGGTCCCCGATCCGGCGCTCATCGCTGCCTCCGCGCCGAATACGCAGGCGTTTTTCACCGCGTACGGCAAGTTGGCGGCGGGGAGCAGGGTTGTCCAGACTTACAGCTTGAACCAACTCGCGGCCGCGGGCACCAATCTGTGCCCCAACCAGACGGCTGCCTGCGGCACTCTGAACGCCGACGCGCCGGCTTACGATCTGGTCAACTTCACGGCTCCCACCGACGCCGGCGGCGGCTCGCCGGAGCAGGAGTACCAGACCGTGAACCGCGTGGATTACAACATGAGCGACAAGACGCAGCTCTACGGGCGCTACGCTCTGCAGAGTGTCAACTTGACCAAAGGGTACGCCTCCCTGAGCCCCTACGCCGGGTACAACACGGGCGAGACGGACTTCAACAACAACGTCCTGGTTTCCGTCATCCACACCTTCTCGCCGCGCCTGGTCTCCCAGTCGAAGGCGGTGTTCAACCGCCTCAACGAGCAGCAGCCCTTTGGCGACTACCCCGCCGTGCCAACCATGTATACCACCAGCACAGGCGCGGGGAATCTGCTGGGCCAGAACATTCTCTATCCGGGCTACGTCCCGCAATTCCCGGGCTCGGGCATTCCATTTGGAGGTCCCCAGAACTTCGTCCAGCTTTATGAGGACCTGAGCTACAACTTCGGAAGCCACAGCCTCCGCTTCGGAGCCAGCTTCGAATACTTGCGGGACAACCGCACGTTCGGCGCTTACGAAACAGCGGGCGAGTACCTGGGCACGAGTGCGAGCACCGCGTTGAGCAATTTCGTGCTGGGCCAAATGCGCCAGTTCCAGGTGGCCGTATTCCCCCAGAACAAGTACCCCGGCGACACGGTGAGTCTGCCGCTGACCGCACCGAACTTCAGCCGCAGCAATCGCTACAAGGAATACGCGCTGTACGTGCAGGATTCCTGGAAGGTGCGCCCACGGCTCACGGTCAATCTCGGCCTGCGCTGGGAGTACTTTGGCGTTCCGCACAACCAGGATCCGAGCCTCGATTCCAACTGGTACTACCCCGCGGGCGAGATCAACACGCCCGCAGGCTATCGCGACGGAAAGCTCTACCCCGTCCCCGACAGCCCGCTTGGTTCTCTGTGGAAGAAGGACTTCAACAATTTCGCTCCACGCGTCGGCATTGCCTATGACGTGTTCGGCGACGGCAAGACCTCTATCCGCGGCGGTTACGGAATCGGCTACGAGCGGAACTTCGGTAACGTGACCTTCAACGCTATCCAAAACCCGCCCAACTACGAAACGATCAGCTGCACCGCAGCGAGCTGCGGTATCGCCCTGCCCATTTCGGTCAGTAACTACGGGCCGTTTTCGGGATCGAGCGGCACCATCACGCTCCCCAAGGCCACCTTGCGCACGCCGGTCGAGAACATGAAGACCGCCTACGCTCATACCTGGAGCGCATCGCTGGAACACCAGATCACCAACAACGTTCTGGTCGGAATGGACTACTCGGGATCGAAGGGCGTAGGGCTCTACGACGTCTCGGTGTACAACCGCCCAGGGTACGGCAACGTTTTCCTGGGCATTCCGTGCAGCTACGATGCCGGGGATTGCAGCGCGTATCTGAACAACCAGTACGGCGGCATCAATACCCGCGGCAACCTGGGATTCTCGAACTACCACGCGCTGAACCTGCGCACGTCCCTCAAGAACGTCGGCAACTCCGGTCTCACTCTGACGGCCAACTACACCTGGTCGCACGCGACCGATAACCTTAGCACTTCGTTCAGCGATGCTGACAACTTCTCCAATAACTGGGGCACGCAGGAAACCGGGATGCTGGATCCTTTCAATCCTCAGGTAAACAAGGGCAACGCGGACTTTGACATCCGCCAGCGGATCGTGGTCGGCGCGGTGTGGGAACTTCCGTTCCTGAGGACCGGCGACAGCATGGCCCATAAGCTTCTCGGCGGCTGGGTCGTTGCGCCAATCCTGACCATCCGGACGGGCTCCCCGTATTCGCTCTTCGATTGCTACAACGCCCAGTATTTCTGCACGATGGCGGCGCTTACGGGGCCGCTATCGACCGCTGCGAACAAGAACCCGGGAGCGAGCGCCGGTGGGACGCCCAACCAGTTTGACTTCCTGACGGTGCCGGGGGACATCGTGGATCACTTCACGAATCCGACGTATTTCTACTCGGATCTGCCGCCCTTCCCGGCGGACATGACCACCCGGAACGAATTCCGCGCGCCGGGATTCTGGAACCTGGACCTGGCTGTCTCCAAGACGTTCGCGTTCACGGAGAGGTTCAAGCTGAAGTTCAGCGGCGAGTTCTTCAACGCCATGAACCACGCGAACATGTACGTGGAAGCTGCGAGTAACGATATGAGCGGCACCGGAGCCGGCCAACCCCCGGCGATCATCCAGTCGTGCAAGGGTTGCACCGGACTGGCTGCGGACCGCCGCAACGTTCAGCTCTCGGCTAAGTTCATCTTCTGACGCCGCCCGGCGGCCGCCAGATTTTGTAGTCCCTCGAAGGGGCCGCGCAAGCGGCCCCTTTGTTTTTTGTGCTACACAAACTCTAGGAGGGCAAGCAAACCATGAAGCGGACACTGCCGCTACTCGTGTTGACTGGCGCGTGCCTCATGTACGCCGCCGAGAAGGATTCCGATGCCGAGCGACTGGGCCGCTCCGCCGAAGTTTTCCAGGAAGTCATGGCGGCGCCGGACAAAGGCATCCCCCAGGAGCTGCTGGACAAGTCGGCCTGCATTGTGGTGGTCCCGGGCGTGAAGAAGGCCGCCTTTGTGATCGGCGGGAAGTTCGGTCGAGGTTTCTTCTCCTGCCGGGCCAAGGGTGGCACGGGCTGGGGCGCGCCGGGAGCGGTCCGCGTCGAAGGCGGCAGCTTCGGCTTTCAAATCGGCGCTTCGGAGACCGACGTGATCATGCTGGTGATGAACCAGCGCGGCGCCGACCGTCTGCTCTCGAGCAAGTTCACCCTGGGCGCGGACGCGTCCGTGGCGGCGGGCCCGGTGGGGCGCACGGCAACGGCGGAGACCGACGCGTATATGACCGCCGAGATCCTGACCTACTCTCGCGCGCGCGGCCTCTTCGCCGGGCTCTCGCTCTCCGGAGCGACCCTGCGGCAAGACCTGGACACCAACAAGGCGCTCTACGGCAAGACGCTGCAGAACAAGGAAATCGTTCAGACCGGCATCGCGCCGCCGGCCGCGGCCAAGGACTTCCTCGGGGCGTTGAACAAGTACTCGAGCCGCAAGGGGTAGGGAGTGGGGCAGACCCCCTGGTCCGCGCGGGTCCCCCTGGACCCGCGTTCTCGGCACGACGACCAGGCCGACCGGGGCGTCGGCCGCGGACCAGGGGGTCCGCCCGACAATGCCTCAGCCTTTCAGGTCGCGGAAGGCGTCCTCGATCTCGCGCTTCGCTTCCGGAGACGGCGGGGTGAGCGGCAGGCGGGGCGGGCCGCCGTAATATCCGTTGAGGTCCATGGCGTGCTTCAGACCGGCGACGCCGTACTTGGCCGGAACCAGCGCCGCGGCGCGCGCGATGCGGTTCTGCCAGTCTGCGGCAGCGTCATACTCGCGGGTGCGGCAGGCCTCCCAGATCGCGATGGTCGAGTAGGGCGCCGCGTTGGAAAACGCCAGGATCGCGCCCGCCGCGCCGCCCATCAGCGCGGGCCAGAGCACCGCGGCCGACCCCGCCAGCACCTGGAAACCCGACTGCGCCTCGCGCGCCATGCGCATGATCTTCTCGATGTTGGCGGAGCTTTCCTTGATCCCGGCGATGTTCGGGTGGGCCGATAGCTCGACCACCGCGTCGGCCGCGAGGTCGATTCCCGTCACCGCGGGGAAATTGTAGATCAGCACCGGGATCTTCGACTGATCGGCAACGGCGCGGAAGAAGAGCATCTGCGCGGCGGCGTTGTTCAGGACGTTCTTGTAGTAGCTCGGCGTGCGCACCAGCGCGGCCTTGTAACCCATCGCCGCGGCCTGGTTGGTGAGCGCGACGGTTTCGCGCACGCTCTCCGCGCCCGTGCCGGCGATCAGGATCTTCTCAACCGCGGCGGACTCGGCCACCCAGCCCCAAAGCCGCAACTTCTCCTCGGTGGTAAGCAGGACGCTCTCGCCGGTCGAGCCGGTCACGACGTAGCCGGCCAGCGCGGTGAGGTTCCACTTCTCGACGTTGTGCCGGACCTTGGCCTGGTAGAGTTCTCCGTCGCGGTCGAAGGGGGTTGTGATCGGTGGGAAGATACCGTGGAGTTTCATGGCAGCGGGAAGGGCGGAACCGCTGCGGTCCCGCCCCACCGGGAACTACGTCTTGACGAACAGAAGAATGCCGGCGATCGCGAACGTATACAGCGCCAGCGATTCGATGAATACCAGGCCGAAGATTGCGATTCCGCGGATGCCGTCAGACGCACCCGGATTCCGTCCCATGCCCTCACAAGCGGCCGAAACAGCCTTGCCCTGCGCCAATCCGCAGAGGCCGGACGCGATGGCCATGGCGATGGCGCACGATGCCAGAATCCAGTGAATGTTGGCGGCGGCAGCTTCCTTGGCGGCGGCCGGGTCGGCGCCGAACATGGGGGCGGCCAGAACGAGTCCCGCGACGCCCATCCAGAACAGTTTCAGTTTCACGTTTCTCTCTCCTTCCATGAGATGCGCTCCAGGAGGTGGTTCCGCGGCGTGTCCTGGGGGACCGCCGGGCTCACACTGGGGCCAATAAGTCCGTTATGAGTGCTCCACGGCGTGCTCGTGCGGCAGCACGTCCGCCACGTACACCATCGTCAGCAGGGCAAAAACGTAAGCCTGCAGGAATCCGACAAAAATATGAAGCCCAATGAAAGGCAGCGGCAGCACAACCGGGAGGATCGCCGCGAACGCCAGGATGACCTGCTCTCCCGCGAACATGTTGGCATAAAGACGAACCGTGAGGGAGAGGAGCCGCGCGAGGTTGCTGATGATCTCGATGGGAAACATCAGAATGGCCAGGGACCAGGACGGCCCGATGAAATGCTTCAGGTACCCGAGGGGTCCCCGCGTGCCTATGCCAATCATGTTGTAGAAGAGGAACGTGGCCATGGCGCAGCCGAGCGGCACCGGCACGTACATGGTTGGAGCCTCGAGCGACGGGATGGTGCCCAGCAGGTTCGCAAACAGCACGAAGAAGCCAATCGTCCCGAAGAAGGAGATGTACTGGCGGCCTCGCGGGCCGACGGTCTCATCGCTCTGGGCGACCAGGAAATTGTAGAACCATTCGAAGGTGTGCTGAAACGCGCCCGGGCGGTCCGACGACAACCGGGAGCGAAGGAGCGCGAACACCACCACGATGATCAGCGCAACCAGGATCTCCAGGGTCACGTAGTCGGCCCAGGGATGCGAGGGGTCCGCGGCCTTCATTCCGACCAAGGACAATGCCGTGTTTGCCGGGCCGGCGAGGAACCTGTCGAAGAGCGCGGTCAACCAGGTTTCATGTTCCATGAATGAACTCGTAGATGATCTCGAAGGTGATCGCGGCGGCGGGCACGAACAGGCCCGCCAACGCCGCTATCGCATTCAACCCGAAGAGCTTCACTATAACATAAGCTCCCAGCCCCAGGAGCAGGTAGCGTATCGAGGAGAACACAAAGATGCGGCCGCGCGCGGGCCGCGCTCCCGGGCCCAAAGACTCCATCGTCTGACGCAGCCAGGTGAAGCTGAAATAGGACGCTGCGGCCCCCAGCAGGAACAGCAGCCCCGCCCGCCAGCCCCACCACGCGCCGGCGATCATGTCGCCTGCGGCCGCCAGTATGAAGATGAAGCGGGAGACCCTCCGGAACACGCGGCGGTACGATTCAGCTTCCATCGGCCTGTGTATCCGTCTTGAGCCTCCGAAGGAGCTCGACGAACCCGCCCACGATCCCCAGAACCACGAAAACGGCATAGAGGAAGTGGGTGTGGAACAACTTGTCCAGCAGCCATCCGATGACGAAGCCGGTCAGTGTGCTGACGGGCAGAATGAAGGCCAGGCCGCTATAGCGGCCAACCAGTGCCCACGCGCCTTCATCCTGGTCCTGTTTCATCGCACCTGGATGGATTGTAGCGCGCCGGTCGGCTACTCTGTAGGTCAGGCCCGATGGAACTGATTGGCGACTGGATCACGCGGTACGGCTACTTCGGCATCTTCTCTCTTCTCGTGCTGGGCATCGTGGGCCTGCCGGTTCCCGACGAGACGCTGCTCACGTTCGCCGGCTACCTCATCTTCCGCGGGAAGCTCCAGCCGCTGCCCACCTACCTGGCTGCTCTGGCCGGCAGCATGTGCGGGATCACCATCAGCTATACGCTGGGCCGCGTGACCGGCTACTTCCTACTGGAGAAATACGGGGCCAGGCTGCACATCAAGATGGAGCGCGTGCGGAAGGTTCACGACTGGTTCCGCCGGATCGGCGGGATCACGCTGACGTTCGGGTATTTCGTGCCGGGGGTGCGGCATCTGACAGCCTACGTGGCCGGAGCCTCCGAGCTCGAAGCGCGGAGGTTCGCGCTGTTCGCCTATACCGGCGCGGTATTGTGGTCCGCCACCTTCATCACACTCGGCTACGTCCTGGGGGACCAGCGGACGCGCGTATCCGACCTGGCGGACGAGACCGGATTGATCATCGCCGGCGTCGCCATCGTGGTTGCGGGAGCCGGCTATTTCGTGTGGCGCCGGAGGCGCCGCCGTTCGCAGCCCTCCTGACCCGGGTGTTTCGTTACCGAGCCGCGACCGCAAGGGAGCGGACCGCGGCCCTTGACGGCCGACGGCCGTGAGCACCGAACCGCGCGCGTGAGCAAGCGGATCAGTACGGTTTAGCGGGGGTTCGCTCCCTTACGGTCGCGGTTCGGTGCTGCGTACTTCCATGCCGCGCACCATGGCTGACGGCCGTTTGAGGTACACTTGCTAGTCCGGGAGGTTGGATTGGTCGGACGAATCGCGATGCTGCCGATGGCCGGGGCGCTCCTGGCGGGCGCGGCGCTGGCCCAGACGACGGAGAAGCTGGCGCCGTATTATCCTACCCCGGAGAAGATTGTCGAGCAGATGCTGAAGCTCGGAGAGTTGAAGCCGGGCGAGAAGATGTTCGACCTCGGAAGCGGCGACGGGCGCCTCGTGATCCTGGCGGCGAAGCAGTTCAAGGCCGATGCGACGGGGGTGGAGTTCGACGACGACCTGTGGAAGCAGAGCTCGGACCGCATCCGGAAGCTCGGCCTGGCTGAGCGGGCGCGGATCATCCACGGCGACCTCATGAAGCAGGACTACAGTTCCGCCGACCTGGTGACGGTGTACCTTCTCCCCGGGTCAACCGACAAGGTGCGGCCGTTGCTCGAGGGCCAGCTTAAGAAGGGCGCGCGCGTCGTCGCGCACGATTTCGAGTTTGCCGATTGGAAACCCGAGACGACAAAATACATCGAGGATGACGGCCAGGGCCGGAGTCATACCTTGTACCTGTACCGCCGTTAGGAGGAGCACCGTACGCCGTAGCGGCACCGTGCTTTCAAATGGCTTACGATCCTGCAGCGTTGGCGCGAGAATGGCACCGGATGCGGATTGTGCTCCGCGCCGTGCTGGCGTTCGCCTGCCTTTACGCCGAGATGCTGGCGCCCCGGCACGGGACCATCCTGGTTCCCGTTTTTGCCCTGGTGTTTTCGGCCTACAGCCTGATGGCCCTCCTCTGGCGCAAGCTGGACCGGATCCAGGGGTCGCTCGCCGGCCTCTTCTTCGAGATGGTGTTCTTCGCTGTCTTCGCGGCCTATGGTAACGACCCGAATGGCTGGATCGGCTCGTTCTTCTTCCTGTATCTGATGATGTCGGCCGTGGTCAACCACGACTGGGGCGATGTGTTCATCGTGGTGGGGGCCCTGCTCGCGTTCTTCTCGTTCGTGAATCCGCCCGGCGGTGACCTGATCCGGCGCGTGGTGCTGATCGCGGGGCTGCTGGGCTGCACGTTGACGTACCAGAAGAGAAAGCTGCAGCAGTGGCTGCGGGAGAGCATACGGCGTGAAGAAGGCCTGGCCATGGAGGCGGAAAAGGCCCGCGACCAGGAGCGCCAGCGCATCGCGGGCGATTTCCACGACGGCCCCTTGCAGAGCTTCATCGGCATGCAGGTGCGGCTCGACATCCTGGGCACGATTTTGAAGCGCGATCCGCCGGCGGGGATGCAGGACCTCAGGGAGCTGCAGGTCCTGTCGAAAGAGATCGTGGCGGACGTGCGTTCATTCCTGCGCGGCATGCGTCCGTCCGAGCTGGACGCAGCCGACATGGTGGCCTCTGCGCGCCGGATCGTCGAGTACTTCCAGAAGGACACCGGCATCGCCGGGCGGTTCGTCTGCTCGGAAACGACCATCAAGGCGGCGCACGAGAGCAGCCTGGAGCTGCTGCAGATCCTGCGCGAGGCGCTGCACAACGTCCAGAAGCACTCCAAGGCGGGACGCGTGGTGGTGTCGCTCGAGCAGGCGGGCAAGGCGGTGGAACTGGCGGTGGACGACGACGGCGCGGGTTTCCCTTTCAGCGGCACCTTCAACCTGGACGAGCTGGACCTGCTGCGGCTGGGCCCGGCCAGCATCCGTCGCCGGGTGCGTAGTCTGGGAGGCGAGCTCTCGATCGAGTCGCGGCCGGGCCACGGTGCGGGAATCAAGATCCGCATCCCGGGGTAGTGTGGCACTGAGCACCGAACCGCGCGCATAAGCAAGCGGACGTCCGCTCCCTCACGGTCGCGGTTCTGTGCTGTGTGCCTGGCCACCCTGCTAGCCTAGTAGCGTGAGAGTCGGCATCACGTGTTACCCCACCTATGGTGGCAGCGGCATCGTGGCCACCGAGCTGGGATTGGAGCTGGCCAACCGCGGCCACGAAGTCCACTTCATCGCGTACGCCAATCCCATCCGCCTGGACGCGGGCATTCCTCGCATCTACTATCACGAAGTCGAAGTCACCACCTACCCGCTGTTCCTGTATCCGCCCTACGCGCTGGCCCTCTCTTCGCGCATGGCGGAGGTGGCGGAACGGTACTCGCTCGACCTGCTGCACGTGCACTACGCCATCCCGCACTCCATCTCGGCGCTGCTGGCGCGCGATATGCTGCGACGCCAGGGTCGCAGGCTGCCTTTCATCACCACGCTGCACGGCACCGATATCACGCTGGTGGGCGCGGACCGCTCGTACCTGCCCATCACCAGGTTCTCGATCGAGGAATCGGACGGCGTGACGGCGGTGAGCGATTACCTGCGCGAGGCCACGGCCGATTTTCTGGGAGTGCGGCGCGAGATCCGCGTCATCAAGAATTTCGTGAACTGCGAGATGTACCAGCCCGACCCGCAGCGGCGGCGCGAGGCCAAGCTGGCGCCGGAGGGCGAGAAGGTGCTCATTCACCTCTCGAATTTCCGGCCGGTGAAACGCGTTACGGACTGCATTCGCATCCTCGCGGAAGTGCGCCGGCACGCGGCGGCTCACCTGTTGATGGTGGGAGACGGCCCGGAGTGGGGGCCGGCCGAGGCGCTGACCCGCGAGCTGGGGCTCGAGGAGCACGTGACGTTCATGGGCAAGCAGAGTCACGTCGAGCGGCTGCTGCCGCTGGCGCACGTGCTGCTGATGCCGAGCGACCTGGAGTCGTTCGGACTGGCGGCGCTCGAGGGGATGGCCTGCGGCGTTCCGGCGGTAGCGACCCGGGGTGGTGGCTTGCCGGAGTTGGTCACGCACGGCGTGGACGGGTTTCTCGAACCGGTCGGAGACGTCAAGGCGCAGGCGGCCCGTGTGATCGAGCTGCTGACCGACGACAAGCTCTACCAGAAAATGTCTGGAGCCGCGCGCCGCACGGCCGAGACCCGCTTCTGCTCTTCGCTGACGATCCCGCAGTACGAGAAGTATTACGAAGAGGTGTGCGGCGCGGCGGGGGCGACCAGGTCTACGACCGGCGCCTGACGGCTTTCCCCCGGTCGCAGGCTCACCAGCCCGCCGTGGAACCGTGCGAATGCATGGGCCGTCATCAGCGACATGATCAGGATCCCGGCCCCGAGGACGAGCACGTGCTGAGTCTTGCGAAGATTGAAACTCCCGACACGACAGACAAGCAGGTACCCGACGGCAAGGTTGAAGAAGCCCCATAGGACATTGACCGTCGAGGAGGACAAGCCTACCCCAGGTGGCGATGCGAATGGGCTCTGGAAGGCATGCCCCGAGATTCCGTTACCGAGATGCGGTAGGGCGTTCGCGAGGAATGCGCCCCCAAAGAAGTACGCCACAGCGTGGTACCAGCGCATGGTTGCTCCCTTCTGGCTGCCGAGCCAATCGTAGCAGGTCTCGCTGAAGAGGCTACCCGCCAGCAGCAGCTGAGCTCGTTGTCCAGCTAGTTGCCCGCGAGCCGCCCCAGCGTCCGCAGCGCCTGGTCGAGCCGCTCCGACCACGGATAGCCGCAGTTCAACCGGATGTAATTCCGGTATCTCTGCCGGGCTGAGAAGATCGGTCCCGGGCTGATGCTGATGCGCTCCGCCAGCGCGCGTTCCTGCAACTCCAGTGAGTCCACGTGGTGCGGCAGCTCCACCCACAGCACGAAGCCCCCGGCCGGGCGCGTCACCTTCGTGCCGGCTGGGAAATGCTCGCCCACCGCGGCGATCATCTGCTCGATCTGCGTGGCGAAGGCCGCCCGCATTTTGCGCAGGTGCCGGTCGTACGCGCCGCTTTCCAGAAACTCCGCGATGGCCGCCTGCAGCAGCGTGGGCGTGGCCAGCGTGGTGGTCAGCTTGAGCGCCTCGACTCTGGCCTGGAAGCGGCCCGGCGCGGTCCATCCCACGCGGTATCCCGGCGCGATCATCTTCGAGAACGAGGAGCAGAGCAGCACCAGCCCCTCGTTGTCGAACGCTTTGGCGGAGCGCGGGCGCGCCGGGCCGAAGTACAGATCCCCGTAGAGGTCGTCCTCGATGAGCGGGACGTTGCGGCGGGCGAGCATGGCCACCAGTTCCCGCTTGCCCTCGTCCGGCATCGAGCTGCCCAGCGGATTGCTGAAATTGGGCGACGCGATGCAAACGCGGATGCGGTGTTTCTTGAGCGCGTCGCCGAGCAGGTCCAGGCACATTCCGTGGCGCGGATGCGACGGGATCTCGATCACCTGCATCCCCAGCGCTTCGAGCAGCAGCAGCGTCCCGAAGTACGCCGGCGACTCGATGGCCACCAGATCGCCCGGCTGCGCCACCGCTCGCAAGCAGAGATGCAACGCCTCGGTGGCGCCACAGGTGACCACGATTTCTTCCGGCGCCAGCCTGCCGCCCCAGTCGAGCGAACGGCGCGCCACCTGGCGCCTCAGATCGTACAGGCCCGGCGGGAAGTTGTAGCCGTTGATGTCGGGGCCCGACCGGCGAATCAATCCAACCAGCAGCCGGTTCACCTTCTGTCCCGGCAGCAGCTCGGGCGCCGGACACGCGGTGCCAAACGGGACGACTTCAGGATCGAGGACCGCCTGCAGGACCCTCGACACCAGGCCACTGATGCCGACGCGCGTGGCCGGCCTGCCCGGCGCCGACGTGCGAGGTTCGGGCGGCAGGCTGTCGCGCCGCGAACGGACATAGAACCCGGACTGCGGCCGGGCTTCAATGTAGCCCCGGCTTTCGAGCAGCGTGTACGCCTGCAGGATGGTCGAGACGCTGACGCCCTCCTGCGCGCCGAGGCGCCGCACCGAGGGGACCCGCTCGCCGGGCCGCAGCACGCCCTGCTCGATCAGGCCCGCGATCTTGCCGGATACGCTGCGGTACAGATGCGGCTGCGCTTCCTGTTCCATGACAACTGTTATGGTATCAAATCGTCGTAGCTGCATCTGTTCTGCATCACGGATACCGGATATCCTGGAACTGTCATGACTCCTACCGAAACGATCTGGCGCAATGGAACCTTCATTCCCTGGGACGAGGCGCGCATCCACGTCCTCTCCCACG
The DNA here is from genome assembly GCA_963841635.1 of Bryobacterales bacterium. Classification (GTDB taxonomy): domain Bacteria; phylum Acidobacteriota; class Terriglobia; order Bryobacterales; family Bryobacteraceae; genus DASWZN01. The sequence goes on along the minus strand of CAWJDO010000002.1, from coordinate 974,268 downwards.
TGGTCAGCTACTCGAGCGCGGTGTTCGAGGGCATACGCTGCTACCAGACGCCCTCCGGCCCGGCCGTCTTCCGGCTGGAAGATCATATTCGCAGGCTGCTCGATTCGGCGAAGATCTGCCGCATGGACGCGCCCTTCACGGCCGCCGAATTCTCTGCGGCGGCCCGCGAACTGGTGCGCGTCAACCGGATGGACGCCTGCTACATCCGGCCCATCGTTCTGCGCGGCTACGGCGCCGTGGGCGTGCACCCGTCGAACAACCCCATCGAAGTCTTCATCGCCTGCTGGGAGTGGGGCTCCTACCTGGGAGACGGGGCGGAGGCGGAGGGGATCGACGCGTGCGTCTCGAGCTGGAACCGCATGGCGCCGAACACGCTGCCGGCGCTTGCGAAATCGGCGGCCAACTACATGAACTCGCAACTGATCAAGATGGAGGCCATCTCGAACGGCTACCACGAAGGCATCGCCCTCGATGTCTCCGGCCTGGTGAGCGAGGGCTCGGGAGAGAACCTCTTCGTGGTCCGCGATGGCAGGATCCTCACGCCGCCACTCAGCAGTTCGGCGCTGGGCGGCATCACGCGCAGCTCCGTGATGCAGCTTGCGGGGGACCTGGGCATCCCGGCCGCGGAGGCTTCGATCCCGCGTGAGATGCTCTACATCGCCGACGAGGTCTTCCTCACCGGTACCGCCGCCGAAATCACGCCGGTGCGCTCCGTGGACCACATTCCCGTCGGCGCTGGGCGCCGCGGGCCGGTGACGGCGCGGCTGCAGGATGAGTTCCTGGGGATCGTCAAAGGGAACCGTCCGGATGTCCACGGGTGGCTCACGCCGGTTGTGGCGGAACCTGCGAGGGTGTCATGAATCGCGCCCTGCTCGAATCCGCCGCCGGGCGCTCCATACGCTATCTGAGCGAGTTGGACCAACGTAGCGTTGCGCCAACGGAGGAAGCCGTGAGCGCGCTCGCGCAATTGGACGGGGAGCTGCCCGCCGCGCCATCCGACCCGCAAGCCGTTCTCGACCGGCTCGATCGCCTGGGTTCGCCGGCGACGATAGCGAGCGCGGGCGGCCGCTATTTCGGCTTCGTCATTGGCGGAGCGCTACCGGCGGCGCTGGCCGCCAACTGGCTCGCCGGAGCGTGGGACCAGAACGCCGTCATGGCGGCGACCTCGCCGGCGGCGGCCAAGATCGAAGAGATCGCCATCCGCTGGCTGCTCGAAATCCTGGACCTGCCGCGCGAGTCGGGGGTCGGCCTGGTGGATAGCGACACGCAGGCGATCTTCTGCGGCCTGGCCGCGGCGCGCCATGCGCTGCTCGCCCGCGAGGGCTGGGACGTCGAGGGCCAGGGTCTGTTCGGCGCGCCCTCCATCACCGTCGTGGTGAGCGAGGAGGCGCACATGACGGTGCACAAATGTTTGGGGCTGCTCGGCCTGGGGAGAGAGCGGGTCGTCCGCGTCCCTACGGACGCCGAGGGCCGCATGCGCGCGGACGCGCTGCCACGCCTCGACGGGCCGGCCATCGTCTGCATTCAGGCCGGCAACGTCAACACCGGCTCGTTCGATCCGGCCGAAGACATCTGCGCCGCGGCGCACGAGCGTGGGGCGTGGGTGCACGTGGACGGCGCGTTCGGTATGTGGGCGGCGGCGGCGCCCGGACGGGCGCATCTCACGCGCGGCATCGCGGCGGCGGATTCCTGGTCCGCGGATGCGCACAAGTGGCTGAACGTTCCCTATGACAGCGCCGTGGTCGCCGTGCGCGAGGCCCGGCACCTGCACGACACCATGGCCGGCAGCGCCGCCTACCTGGTGGCCGGCGACGAGCGCGATCCCTGGAAGTACACGCCGGGCTTGTCGCGCCGGGCTCGAGGCGTTGAGATCTGGGCCGCCCTGGCGTCGCTCGGCCGCGCCGGCGTGGCCGACCTGGTGGAGCGCACGTGCCTCTGCGCAGCGCGATTCGCGGAGGGCCTGCGCGCGGCCGGTTACGAAGTGCTCAACGACGTCGTTCTGAACCAGGTGCTCGTCTCCTTCGGCGACGAGGAAACCACGCGGCGCGTGATCGCGGGAATTCAACAGGAAGGAACGTGCTGGTGCGGCGGCACCGTCTGGCATGGCCGCGCTGCCATGCGCATCAGCGTTTCAGGTTGGGCGACAACGGAAGACGACGTCGAGCGGAGCCTGGAAGCCATGGTGCGGGTTGCGCGGGACGTCGCTACTACCACTGGATCTGCGCGAAGATCGCCCGAAGGCGTTTGCCTTTAGCCGGATTGACCGATTCGACGAACCCGACACGGCCTTCCAGGTGCGCCCGGAAGCTCGGGTGAGCTTCGCGGTTCTGGCTCTCCGGACCCAGGCGAACGCAGTTGGTGAGCGTCGCCTTGAGACGGTCGAAATCGGTGCGCCGGACGTTGATTCGCTGGTTGGCGACCAGGCCCGCCAGGTGCTGTCGCACGCCCTGGCGCATGACGCGCGTCTTTCGATGCTGCACCGGAAAACCTTCTTCCATCAGGACCACGGCGACGTGCGTGGAGAAGCGCTCCACCCGCCGCGCGAATTCTTCGCCGCCGGAGAATGCCAGGTCGTCGGCGTAGCGTGTATACACGGCGCCGGCCGAACTGGCCAAGCCGGCCAGGCGGCAATCGAGGCGGTAGGCGCATAGATTGGCGAGCGCCGGCGAACTGGGCGCGCCTTGGGGCAGGTGCGGTCTGCAATACCACTCGCGCGCCTCCGCCGCGCTCACAGCCGAACGCGGGGCGGCATTGGTGCAGATGCCTCCCAGTAGATCGGCGACGGATTCGGGATATCCCAGCGTGCGGAAGAAGGCTTGCACCCTTGCGCCGGAGAAGGCGGGGAAGAAGTTCTTCAAGTCCATCCGCAAGACCACCCGCTGCCCTACATGCGGGGCGACAAATGTTTTGATGGACCGCCCCTTGAGGAATCCATGCGCAGCCGGATGGGGCGGGATCCGGTCGAGAATTTCGGCCAGTATCCGCCGCTGCAGCGCTTTGAGGCGCGGCTTCGGCGCTTCGATCAGGCGAATGCCCCCGAGTTGTTTCGGCACCGCGCGGTAGCGATAGTGGCAGAGCTTCCCGGCGCCGAGCCCCTTGAGGTCGGCGAACCAACCCAGCTCTCCCGGAGTGAGCTGAAGCCAATCCGCCAGTTCGCCCGCGGACTCGATGGTTGGGACGTCCCAGGCGCTCGCCGCCGCGACGGGCTGCATCCGCTGCGGCTCGGTCAGCCAATGCTCCACCGACAGTTGGCGCGAGTGGCGCTGCCATGCCCGCTCGAAGCCCGCGTCCCGAAGAAGAAACTCAACCACATTCCGGCGCCGGGGGCGCGTCCGGCCGGCAAACTCGGCAACGTATCGCCGCGCCAGGGGCCGAAGCCAACGCCAGGGCCTGCCCAGCGTCCAGGCGCATCGGGAAACAATCTCTTCGACGGCCGGAGTGCCGGCGAGAATGGACCTGGCCAGCGTGTTCAGGAGCGAAGGACCCGGCATCGCGAACGGCGGGGGGATGCTCCAACGAGTCTCACTCTGCGTGAGGGTGTGTGCGCACCAGCGCACCGTTGCCTCACGCGACGAAATCTCAGTTCTTCACGTTGCCCTGGGGTAACCCCAGAGAAGGTCAAATCGAACCCGAGAGTCCGATCCAGGCCTGGCTTGGAGCATTCCCCGCCGACGTTCATCGTATCGCACGCCACGCCCAACGGTCGCGGCTCGGTCTCTGGAGCGAGCCGCGACCGTCGCAGCACTACCGGTCGCGTCCTCGGCCCTCGCCCCGATAGTGTCCATAGGCGTGTCCGCGCCCATGACCGTGATCCCGGAAGCCGTGGCCGTAGTAGCCGCCACGGTACCGGCCGTGGAACCGCGGCGCGGCCCAGTAGCCGCCGCGCCAGTAGCGGTGCGGCCCCGCGCCATACCAGTACCCGTCGATCCAGGAATAGCCCGGCCCCGGGCAGGGCGGGGCGACGTAATACGCGGGCGGAGGCGCGTAGTATCCGTAACCGAAGCCGCCTCCGACGCCAATTCCGACGAACACGTGGGTCCCGGCGAACACGGAGCCCGCAGCCAGCAAAATAAGGACCAGCAATCGCGTTTTCATGGTCTGTGCTCCTTTCCCGCGCTAAGAAGACAGCACTCGCCTTGCCAAAGAACAACCTGATTATTATTAGCAGGTTACGACTTACGGCCGCGCCGGTAGGCTGGCCGAAAAGCACCACCGCGAACAAAATCGGCCAACGGATGGCGGCAAACCCGGGGGGCTCGAATTTCGCCGCCCGTGACGGTCGTCAGGCACTCACACCGCTTGGCGGCGAACCCGGGACTGGCTCGAATTTCGCCGCCTTCGCGAAATTCGTGCCTGTCCCACCCCTGGTCCTCTATCAGTCACACCGCTCGGAATTTGTGGCGCCCGCCTTCCGGAATTCGATCACCTCGATCAGCGCTCCATTATCCACGAACATCGCCGCGCGGACTCCCGCGGACGGCGACCCCGGGGGAACCAGCACCTGCTTGCCGGCCAGCGCCGCCTCCAGGTCGTCCACCTCGAAGGCGATGTGCGGCAGCGACTGGATCGGCGCCGGCAAAGGGCTGTCCGGTTCGAAGCGCATCCACTCGACCCCGAACGGGCTGGTTTCATAGCCCGAGACGAACATCTTGAATTGCGCCAGATACTGTTCTCCAGCCTGCGGCACGGTGGTGGGAATACCCATGTGGTGATACCGCCAGCCGTCCCGCGCGATGGCCGGCGGCGGTTCGTGAGCCGCCCTCATGCCTTCCTCCTCAGCGCCGCCTGCTTCGCCTTGGGCAGTTTCGCCACCACCAATTCGTAGGACCGCCCCACCAGCCGCTTTGTCTCCGCCGCGCTCAGCGCATCCTCGCTCTCGAGAGCCACCCAATGCGCCTTCGCCAGATAAGGGGCAGGGATCACGCCGGGACGCTCCACCAGTTCGGCGGATTCTTCCGGCGTGGACTTGAAACTGAGAAACTGGCCGCCCGGCTCGAGCGCCAGGATGGCGAATATCTTACCCGCGACTTTGAAGACCAGGTGCTCGCCCCACTGCACCTGCTCGGTGACGCTGGGAAAGGAGAGGCAGTGACGGCGCAGCCATTCGATGTCCATGGAAGGTTACCGTTCGCGGTCGAGCACTTCCCGGATTTTAGCAGCCAGCCCGCCTACCGAGAAAGGCTTCTGGATGAAGTCCGTGCCCGCCTCGATCGCGCCGTGGCCCTCGGCGGAGGCCTCGCTGTAGCCGGAAGTGAACAGCACCCGCAGCCTGGGGTTCTTCAGACGCAGTTTTGCCCACAGATCGCGTCCGCCAATTTCCGGCATCACCACGTCGGCGAGCAGCAGATCGATGGCCGCGCCTTCTTCCACCGCGCCCAGTGCCTTCAAGCCGCCGTCAAAGGAGAGGACCTTATAGCCCTGCATCTGGAGGAGATTTTGCGTCACATTGCGGACCATTTCGTTGTCTTCCACCAGCAGGATGGTCTCGGTTCCGCGGTACGCCTGACGGGAGGGGGCCGGGCTCTCGGGCTGCGCGGGCTGCGGAGGGGCCACTGGGAAATAGATACTGAACCGTGCGCCGCGGCCGGGTTCGCTGTCGATCCAGATGCTTCCCGCGTGCTGCTTGACCACGCCGTAGACCGAGGAGAGCCCCAGGCCGGTGCCCTGTTCGTTCTTGGTCGAAAAGAATGGCTCGAAGGCGTGCCGCCTGGTCTCGTCGTCCATGCCGCAGCCGGTGTCTGAAACGATCAACGCCGCATAGGGTCCCGGACTGGCGCCGTGATGTGCCGCGCAGAACGCCGCATCGAGTTCCACCGGGGCCACGTCGGTGGCCAGCTCTCCGCCGTCAGGCATGGCGTCCTGCGCGTTCACGGCGAGGTTCATCAGGATCTGCTCTACCTGTCCTACGTCAACCGCCACGGGACAGGGGGCGGTGGACAAAGTCGTTTTCAGCGCGATATTCTTGCGCACCGTGCGTCTCAGCAGTTGCCCGATGCCGCTCACCACGTCGCGCAGGTCCACGGATTTCACCTGCAACACCTGCTTGCGGCTGAAGGCCACCAACTGGCGCGTCAAGTCGCGCGAGCACTCGGCGGCCTTCTTGATCTCGAGCAGTTGGGCATACCGGGCGTCAGCGGGGTGCATCCCGGCCAGCAGGATGTCCGCATAGCCCAAAATCGGCGTCAGCATGTTGTTGAAGTCGTGAGCGACGCCCGCCGCCAGCCTGCCGATGGATTCGATCTTCTGCGCCTGGAGGAGTTCCTCTTCCATCCGCAGTTGGTCCGAGATGTCCTTGTACACCGCGACCATGTACTCGATCGCTCCTCCCTGGGCCGCCACCGGAGAGACGGTACACTCGATGGTGATCGAGGTGCCGTCCTTTCGCTTGATGGCGGTGCGGCCCGAGAGCGTCTTGCCCGCGCTCAGAGCGGCCCAGACGGTCCCTTGAAACGCCTTGCCCATTTTGTTGGACTGCAGCAGGCTGCATCCCTGCCCGACCACTTCCCGGGAGGAGTAGCCGGAGGTCCGCTCGAAAGCCGGATTCACGTACTCGATCTTTCCGTCCCGCGTGATGATGGCGAAGCTCTCTCCCGCGTGCTCGATCGCCGCCGTTAATCGCTGGCGGTCCGCTTCGGAGCGGCGCCGCTCAGTGACGTCCCATACGATTCCGAGGAGCCGAATCTGTTTGCCGTCGGGATTGTAGGAGAACGTTCCCCGGGCACTCATCCAGTGCACGGAGCCGTCCGGCCAGAGGATGCGAAACTCATGGCGGAAAGGAAGCCGGTTGTCGCGGCACCGATCGGCTTCGGCCAGGATGCCGGCGGCGTCCTCGGGGTGGACACGTTTGAAAAAGTCCTCACTGGTCCCGGCGAACGGGCCGGGCGGGAGGCCAAACAACGAGCTGTGGCCTTCCGACCATTTCGTCTCGCCGGTTTCCAGATTCACGTCCCAGGTCCCCATCGCGCCCGCGTCCAGCGCCAGGCGCAGCCGTTCTTCGCTCGACTGAAGCGCGTGCTCGGCCTCCTTGCGTTCCGTGATATCCAGATGGGTGCCGCACACGCGCTGCGGTTTCCCCGTGACATCGCGTTCGACCACCTGGCCCCGGTCGAGAATCCACAGCCACTTTCCGGATGCGTGCCGGCACCGATGTTCGCTCTGGTAAAAGGCGGCCTTCCCGTCCAGGTGGGCGCGTAGGGCATCGGACCTGCGCGGGAAGTCTTCGGGATGAACCAAGCGCTCCCAGGTGTGCACGTTTGGCTCGATCTCGTTGAGCGAGTAACCCAGCATGCCGGCGAAACGTTCGCTGTAGGACACCCCGCCAGAGGCCACGTTCCAGTCCCAGGTGCCGAGGTCGCCGCCTTTCACCACCAGCTCCAGCCTGGCGTTGCTGTCCTCCAGCTCCACCGTCCGCGCACGGACCAACTGGACGAGCCTGCCGCTCTGCTCCTGGAGCTCCGCCGCCTGCTTTCCGGTCTCGATGCGCAGCGCAAGCAGGTTGGCCGTGATTTCCACGTGCGGCGCGTAGAGGGCGTACTGTTCCTCGTCGGAGATCCGGATCAGCAAGGCGCCATAAGCGTAGCGCTGGGTCGCCATTGAAACTCTCGCCATTCGAGGCATGCGCCGTGAGCGGCATGCGCCCCGGCATCCCTCTTCCTGGAGCTCCTCCTGGCAGAGACGCGCGGCGAGATCGCGGGTCCGTTCGGGCGAGGAGGAGGCGACCACGGTCCCGGCGGCGCAGAAAGCGCAGTCCTCGATTCCGGGAATGTGCAGCAATCCGCGGCAGACCGTCTCGGCCAGCTGTTCATCGCCGGTCGATGCCTGCAGGGCGCTGTGCAGGCTCACGAAGCGTCCGATGACAAAGAGGTCGGGACTCTCGCTGTCGAACATGATTCTCGCTCCCCGCCGTTGAGACGCAAACAAGCGGTCCCTAACGGGCTCGTCGGCCTCGAATCCGGCGGGGTCTGATCGCCGGCGAGCGCGTTTTCGACGTCCGTCTGAACCTTTATGGAGTCTATGCCCCTGCACTGTTCTTTTCAAGTACCGATTTCCGGGCGGCGGCGGCACGTCCAGCGAATTCGGATCCGAATGGGCCGCCAAGGAGTGAATCGACCGGGCGGCCTCAGCCGGCGCGCCAGGATCCGCCCTATCCGTCGGGTGTTGCATCTTGTCAAAGCATGCCTTTAGTTCAGTTCAGGGCCCACCCGGGCCTCCGAAGGAGTCGTATCGGAGGTCTGGCGGGCGGGGGCCTGCAGCAACGTTAGGAGGAAATGAGGCGATGGGACAGGCTACTGGACACATACATGGATGAGTAGCGGGCGCGGGGGAGCTGCCAGGCGACTGTGGTGAGCAACAGCTTCGACGCCGCGGGCCGGGTGAACGGGGTGGCGGGGAATATGGCGGTCAATTATGCCCTGGGCGGGAACCTGCCGGCTCTTGCGGGCAGGGTGATACCGATCACAACTTGAGCGTCTCCCCGTGGCGGCTTCCACCCGTGTCGAGCCGTGAGAGAATAGGTGTTTCAGATGGTGGTTGACGGCATCTATTACGGTTTGGGGTTCGGCGCCGCCGCCGGAGCGGTCGGGTGGCTTGCCGGACCTCTATATGCCGTCCCCTTGGTCCTGGTGGGCCTCTTCTGCCTCTATTTCTTTCGGGATCCGGACCGTGAAATCCCCGCCGGAGCGGTCGCCGTCTCGCCGGCGGACGGCAAAGTTGTCGCCGTGCGCGCGGAATCGCCCGGGCTGACCCGCATCAGCGTGTTTCTGAACATCTTCGACGTGCATGTGAACCGCTCGCCGGTGGCAGGCACCGTCAAGGAAGTCTTCTACAAGAAGGGCCGTTTCCTGGTGGCGAGCAAGGAGCAAGCCTCGGCCCAGAACGAGCAGAACCTGGTGGTGATCGATGGCGACGGCACGGAAGTCGCCTTCCGCCAGATCGCGGGCCTGATCGCTCGCCGCATCGTCTTCGACAAGAAGCCCGGGGACCGGGTGGAGACGGGCCAGCGGATCGGTCTCATCAAATTCGGATCGCGCGTGGACGTGCTCCTCGGCCCCGAGTGGGACGTACAGGTCCGCCCCGGGATGAGGGTGCGGGCCGGGTCGAGCGTGCTGGCGACCCGGAGACAGGGGTAAAGGCGGAATGGGCGTGCGCAGTATATCGCAGCGTTGGATAGGCCCGGGGCCCGATGGCCGGCCGAGGCCGCGCGCGGCTTACGCTCTGCCGACCCTGTTCACCGCGGGGAACGTCTTCCTCGGCTTTGTCTCCATCATGCGGTCCGTACAGGGCGCGCTGTTCGCCGGAGCCGGCTCCACCGGGCCCAACGTGCATTTTCAAATGGCCGCTGTCCTGATCGGATGGGCCGTGCTGCTGGACGGCCTGGACGGCCGCATCGCGCGCCTCACCAACACGGTCAGCGAGTTCGGCCGCGAGATGGATTCGCTCGCCGATGTCATCACTTTCGGCATCGCTCCGGCCGTGCTGGCATTTACCTGGGGCGTGCAACTCGCGATCCCCACGGTCGATCCCATGTTCCGCGACCATGTGCGGAAAATCGGCTTTTTCATCCCGTTTTTGTTCCTGCTCTGCGGCGCGGCGCGCCTGGCGCGCTTCAACGTCCAGAAGAACCCGATCCCGAAGAATCCCGGCCGCCCGGACCGGAAGTACTTCGTCGGCCTGCCCATACCGGCCGGCGCGGCCCTGGTTGCCGCCATCGTGTACGTTTCCGACGGCACGCCGATCCAGTGGTGGCCGCTGATGGTGGCCTGGCTGGTTCTGCTGGCGGCGCTCTCCTTCCTGATGGTCAGCACCTGGCGCTATCAGAGTTTCAAGGATGTCCAATTGCTGCGCCCCCGCTCGTGGCTCACCTTCGTGCTGTGGGGCAGCATGATCTTCCTGCTGTGGACCTACACGCCGCCGGTCCTTTTAGGGATCACGACGGCTTACGTGGGGAGCGGGATTGTGGTCCGCCTGGGCGGCGTCCTGCGGCGGCGCTTCCGCCGCTCGGCGCCGGAACCGGAGCACCAACTTGGGTAGCGCGAAGCCCGTAGCCGCCGTGGTAGGAAGCAACTCCCTTCTGGGACGCGAACTCCGCGATGTCCTGACGCGAACTCCTTTCCAGACCAAGCTGATTGGTGCCGATGAGGTCGAGGCCGGCACGCTGACCGAGGAGCGCGGAGAGCCGCTGCTGATCACGACCCTGGACGAGGATAACCTGGCCGCGGCGCGCGTTGTATTCCTGGCCGGTTCCGCCGAATCGAGCGCCAAAGCCATGGAGATCGTCACGCGGCTGCGGCCGCGCCCCCTGGTGCTGGACCTGACCGGCGCGCTCGAGGAGCGGCCGACCGCGCACCTGCGGGCCCCGGTCGTCGAGCCGGCCGGCTACGTGCTTCCTCCGGAATCCGAGCAGATCGTGGCTCACCCGGCCGCGATCGTGCTCGCCATGTTCCTGGTGCGTCTGAGCCAGTCCGGGCCCATCCGCAAGGTAATCGCCCACGTTTTCGAGCCGGCTAGCGAACGCGGCCAACGCGGTATTGACGAGTTGCACCGCCAAACCGCGGGCCTGCTCACGTTTCAGAAGCTGCCCAAGGCCGTCTATGACGAACAGGCCGCCTTCAACCTGCTGGCGCGCTACGGCGCCGGCGCGCCGCTATCGCTCGAGAGCATTGAGGCGCGCATCGAAAGCCACCTGGCAACGCTGCTGGCCTTAAACGGCGGAATCCAGATGCCCTCCATCCGCCTGATCCAGGCACCGGCTTTTCACGGCTACACCGTTTCTCTGTGGGTGGAGTTCGAGGTGAACCCCGGGGTCAAGGCGCTTGAGCAGGCCCTGGCCAGCGCCCACATCGACGTCCGTGGAGAGGATGTGGAAGCGCCCAACATCGTAGGCATGGCCGGGCAAAGCGGCATCGCCGTCGGCGCCATCGCCACGGACCGCAACGATGCGCGCGGGGCCTGGTTCTTCGTCGCGGCCGACAACCTCCGGATCGCGGCCGAGAATGCCGTCGCGGTGGCTCTGCCGCTGACCCGCGCGGAAGCGAGCCAATGAGCCGTCTCGCGCTGGCGGCGGCGCTCGGGCTGGCCCTGCTGGCGGGCGGCTGCGGCTACCACGTCGCGGCCCGCGGCGACGCCCTTCCGAAGAACATCAAGACCATCGCCATCCCGGCCTTCTCGAACAGCACGGCGCTCAACCACCTTGCCACTCGCCTGCCCGCCGAGATCACGCGCGAGTTCATCGCCCGCACCCGTTACCGGGTGGTGGCCGACCCTACGGCGGCCGACGCCGTCCTTAGCGGCGCGATCCTGAAGTCTTTTTCCTATGCCTCGACGCTCGATCCGGTGACCGCCCGAGCCAGCAGCGCCGTGATCTCGGTGAGCCTCTCCTTGACGCTGACCGATCGGGCCACCGGCAAGGTGATCTACTCGCGGAACTTCGATGCGCACGAACGTTACGAGATCAGCCCAGCTGCCGACACGTACTTTGAGGAGAGCGACGCCGCTCTAAGCCGGATGAGCCGAACCGTGGCCCGAGACGCCGTGAGCGCGATTTTGGAGAAATTCTGAAATGCCCGTCGCTCGTCGCCCGTCGCCCGTCGATCCAGCGGGCCCTTTCCCGGCTTCGCACCGCGGATGGTCCGGGTCGCGAAGCCGGACGAATCGCCCTACCGTTGCGACGAGCGAAGAGCGTATTTCGGCCTTTCCCCGCTTCGCACCGCGAGGAATCCCGATCGCGGAGCGACCGAATTCTTCGGCCGTTGCGACGAGCGACAGGCGACGAGCGACGAGCGAAGAGCGACGCACCACGACGAATCCGGCTCGCGAAGCGTACGAACTCGCCCAGGCCGTTGCGACGAGCGACAGGCGACGAGCGACGCGCGAAGAGCGACGCACCACGACGAATCCGGCTCGCGAAGCGTACGAACTCGCCCAGGCGGTTGCGACGAGCGACAGGCGACGAGCGACGAGCGTAATGAGATGACCCCGCAACAGTTCCTGGCGCATTTGAAACAGAACGAGCCGTCGCCGGCCTACCTGTTTCTCGGACCGGAGCCCTACCAGCGCGAGTTCTGCCGCAGCGCGCTGATCCAGAAAGTGCTGCCCGGCCCCGAGGAGCGCGCGGGCGGCTTGATCCGGCACGACCTCGATACGGTAACGCTCGCCGCAGTGGTCGAAGACGCCTGTTCGCCGTCCCTGTTCGCTCCCCGGCGGGTCCTGGTGGTCACTGGCGCGGAGGCCGCGCTTCCTCGCACGCGCGCCGGCGCCGAGGAGACGGAAGACGAGGTTGCTCCGGGCAAGGGCGGGGCGTCGGCCCTGGCCACCTATCTCAAGGACCCTTCTCCCGACGTCGTACTGGTGTTCGAAGCCGCGCGCTTCGGCTTCGACGGCGACGACAAAAGAAAACTGGAGCGCGTGCGGAAGTTCTACGCCCCGGTGCCCGCCGTGGTGGAGTTCCCGCAAATGTCGGATGTGCAGGCGCGCCACTTCGCCCAGAACATGGCCGCTCGCGCGGGGCTGAAGATCGGCGCCGCCGAGTTGGACCTGCTGGTGGATGACCTGGGCGGCGAGGCCGCGCGAATCGCCGCCGAAATCGAGAAGCTGAGCATCTACGCCGCAGGCGGCAAGACGATCGGCGCCCTCGAGATCTCGGAACTGGTGCCGGAGGCCCGCGAATCCACGATCTTCGCGCTGGTGGGCGCCCTGGGCCGCAACGACCGCGGCGGCGCGCTCGACATCCTCGACACCCTCATCCGCCAGAGCGAGTACCTGCCGCTGGCTTTGAGTTTTCTCGCCACCCAGTTCCGGCTGGCGCTGGCGGCCCGGGAGGCCGGATTGCGCAGCCCGCAGCAGATCCAGTCGCACTTCGCCAAGCAAGGTGTCCCGATCTGGGGCTCGCGCGCCGACCAGGTGTTCCAGACGGTTTCGAGCTTCTCGAAGAAGCGCCTAGCGGCCGCCTTGACGCTGATCTTCCAGGCGGACAAAGCGCTACGCGACACGCGTCCGGACGACCGGCTGGTGATGGAGGAGTTTATCCTGCGGTTGACGGCCTAACTACTAGACGGAGACCCCCTCCAGGCGCCGCCCCGCGCAAAGGTGTTTCGTTTCCAACCGGGGGAGCCCCCGTACTGGTAGGACTATTTAGGAACCAAGAGCTCTGTTTATACTTGAACTCGAAAGCATCAGGCTCTATACTCATCCACTGGGGGACAAATGCGGAAGGTTCTGTCTGCAGTAGCGACACTCTTGATATGCGCGGCCATGGGAGCGACCGCCGCCCTTGCGGGCACGATCACGATCAACGACAATTCGGGAGCTACTCCAACGTATACGGTGTCAGCCGACATCGTCGGCGTAGCCGTTGTCACCGACATACCCGGAGCCCTAACCCTCACTGGGATTTTCAACATCCCCTTCGGCGGCGGTACGATGTGCAATGTGGACGGGGGCTGCGACCAGAGCTTCAACCTGATAGACCCGGACAGTACACTTAGCGACACGATCCATCTGGTATTCGATGGACCTGGTCAAGCGGGCGGCGACGTATGGCAAGAGGCCTTCACCCTTTCTTTCTTGGACAATCCGGTGGCTCCCCTACCCGGCGGCACGAACGTCTTGGAGACGCCGGGGGTGCTCCAGTCCTTGCCAATTAACAATGACGGCGTAAGCGGCACCAGCTTCCAAATCAGCGTAAACTCCAGCGAAGGCAGTGCAGTGCCAGAGCCTGGCTCGTTGCTCCTCCTCGGCACCGCACTTCTGGGCTTTGTGTCAATCGGGCGCGGGAGATTCGCGACGAAAGGCTAGCCCGAAGCTAACCGCCCACCGCTTCAAGCGCCGAACGCAACGCCTCGCCGGATTCCCTCCGGCGGGGCGTTTTGCTTATAAGCCAGGCAAATCTCCGGCGCACTTGGCGAGGGACGAGGTTCGAATGGTGTCGAGTCGCCGTCCCCACCCCAGTTCCCTTCCCGTTATTCAGCTTCGCGTTAAAACGGCCGACGATCCGGCTGGTCGGCCGACCAGAGGGCGAGTTCGCGTCCGGGCGATCGGCTGGTGATGGAAGAGTTTATCCTGCGGTTGAGGGCCTAGGCCGCGCGTTGGCGCGCGCGGTTAGGCAGGCGCTTTCGACTAGGCGGCCGGGGCAAGGGCCTTCAGGCGCTTGCTCAGACGGGACTTGTAGCGCGCGGCGGTATTCTTCTTCACGATGCCCCAGCGGGCGGCGCGGTCGATAATCGAGAAGGTCTGGGGGAGCTGGGCCTGGGCCGCGCCCGCGTTCTTTTCTTCGAGCAGGCGGCGCATGGCACGGATCTGGTGCCGCAGGCGCGACTTACGCGCGCGGTTGATCACCGTCCGCCGTTCTTCCTGTCGTACACGTTTCAGCGCAGAGAAATGGTTTGCCATCTAGATCGGAGTCTTTCTCAGGACAGGATAGCGCACCCGGCAGGCCTTTGACAACTGCCCCTCGCTGGTTTGATGAGCGCCCGCCAGCCCGGTCCTACCACTCGGGCGACTCGATTTCCCACGTCCTCAACCACTTCCGGCTTTCCCCCCGCCCGCATGGCTTGCCCCCGCGTTACCATGGCCCTGGGTAACCGGATGTCTTAGCACAGTCACTATCGACGCGACGTCGTGGGTTCGTTTTTTAACGATTATGCTGAATCTACAGGACTTAGGTGGGTTCGTTCGGTCATCTTCGCCAGACCCAGCGCCCCCGAATCGCACACAGCCAGCCGCGCCCGTGTTGCGCCAGTTATGCCAATGCCCGAACCGCGATCCAGGGTAGAATGGACTAGACCCATGTGTCAGCGCAGTACACTCCTGCCCGCTGGGCGGCAGCGTTTGGAAGGGCTGGCTCTCGGTGTGTTCGCAACCCTTACAATCGCCGGCGCGGCCCTGGCCCAAACACCGGGAGTGGTGCATCCGGACTGGCGGCACATCGGTAACTCGGTCGTCGGAATGGCGTTGGCGGCGCCTGCCTCCGGCCCCGTCGAGCGCCTGTGGTACTCCCCCGACGGTTCACGGCTGTATGTTCGCACCGCCGCAGGCACCGTCTTCGAGACCGCGGATTTCGAGAAGTGGCAGGCCAGCACGGCCGTTCCTCCGGCTGCCGATCCCAACGCCGCGGCTGCATTGGTCCCCGGCGGCACGCGCGGCGTGCGGGCTGCCCCGGCTGACGGCCGGCGCCTTTACGCCTACGGAGAAGAGGTCCTGCGAGCGGACGATGGCGGGCGCGCCTGGGCCAACGTCACCGCATTCGCCGGACACTCCATCATCGGCGGCGGCATTCGCGATCTGGCGGTTTCGCCGCTCGACAGCGAGGAAATAGTCGCCGCGAACGAGAACGGGGTGTGGCGGTCGCTCGACGGCGGCGCATCCTGGTCGGGGCTGAACGAGACCCTTCCCAACCTGCCCGCCCGGCGGATCGCGGCGCTGCCACAGGGAACCGACGGTCTCAAGGTGGTCGCCGGCGCGCTCGGCGTCCTGGAGTGGGCGCCCGGTGAAAAACAGGCCTGGAGGAGAGTGCAGGACGCGGCGGCGGCACAGGACGCTCGAACGCGGTCCGCGCTGTCCCAGACCCTCGGCGTCGAAGTCACCGCGCTCACGACCGCCGGGGATTATTCGTATGCCGGCTCCGCCGACGGCCGCCTTTGGGCCTCCGCCGACAAGGGCCGGACCTGGAACTCCACGTCGCCGGCCGGGCGTGGCCCGGTGGAGGCGATCTTCGCCGACGCGCGCGAGCCGCGGCAAGCACTCGCCGCCCTGGGCGCGAACCCGCGCGGGGTCGCCGGACAGCACGTTTTGCGCACCATGAACGCCGGGCAGTTCTGGGACGACCTTACGGCCGATCTTCCCGAGACCGCGGCCCACGGCATCGCGGCCGACCGCCCGAGCGGGACCATCTACGTTGCGACCAGCCGCGGTGTCTACACGACGCGCGCTGATCTGAGCGCCGCCGTCCCCGCTACGCCCTGGACTCCGCTGGCCGGGCTGCCGCCCGCTCCCGCGCTCGACGTGAAACTCGACTCGGGCGGCGATCAGCTCTTCGTCGCGGTCCAAGGCTACGGGGTGTACGCCGCGCTGGCGCCGCATCGGTTGGGTAGCCTGCGCCTGGTGAACGCGGCGGATTTCAGCCAGCGCGCCGCGGCGCCGGGCTCGCTGCTCAGCGTGCTGGGCGTGCGGGTGCGGACCGCCCGGGCAGGCGAGCTTGATCTTCCGGTGCTCGCCGCGTCGGATACCGAAACGCAGATCCAGGTGCCGTTCAGCCTGCACGGATCCTCGCTCGCCATGGCGCTCGAGACCAGCGCGGGTAGCTTCCGCCTGGCGATTCCGGTCGAGACCGTTTCGCCCGCGATTTTCGTGGACCGCGATGGCACGCCGCTGGTCCTGAACGCGGACACCGGTGTGCTGCTCGACGTCATGAACACCGCGCACTCGAACTCGCGGCTCCAGATCCTGGCCACGGGCCTCGGAGCGGTGAAGCCCGATTGGCCCGCGGGCATGCCGGGTCCATTCGACGACCCGCCGCAGGTGGTGGCGCCCACGCAGGCGTTCCTGGACCGCGCCCCGGTCGAGGTCACCCGGGCCGTCCTGGCGCCGGGCTACATCGGGCTCTACCTGGTGGAAGTGCAGCTTCCGGCGCTGGTCAACGCCGGCCCCGCCGAACTCTACATCGGCTCCGGCGACCAGCAGAGCAACCGCGTACGGATCTGGATCGAGCCGTAACCCCACCCGCCCCTACCGGATGATCTGCGCGCGAAAGACGTACAACCGCGTCGAAGGGTCGCGGTAGGCGTCCCGGCTGGCCCCGGCCTTTCGTAGCAGCGCGTCCAGAAACTGCCCGGCGGTCCAATGGCGCTCGGTGGCAACCTGCGGGAGCAGGAGGCCGTGGTTCACGCCGGCCTCGATCAGCGCGCCGTGCTCGTTCACCCGGAACTCGTCCAGGTTGGCGATGCGCTTCATGGGCGAGAGCACGGAAACCTCCAGCTCGAGATCCGTTTCTCCCCGCCGCACCGGCGCGAAGCGCGTGTCTTCGAGCGCGGCCGTGAGCGTGAGCGTGGGGACCAGCTTGGATAGCGGCTCGGTCGAAACTTTGCGGCCCACACATCCCCGCAGCTCCCCCTGCGACGTCAGGGTGACGAAGGCTGCGGCGCGCCGCTCCAGCGCAGGATTTCCGACCTGCGGCGGGATCGGCTGCCGGTCGCCGGTTTCGAGATAGTGGGCCAGGGTCGCGCGGGCGCTGGCGACGAGCAGCCGCTGGGCTTCGGGCTCAAGGTCCAGGGCACGGTAGGGAAAGTAGCCCAGGGCCGCGTAGCTGACCGAGTGCGTGTAGTCCCCGGTGATTTCGCCGGAGGTCCGGTAGTCGAGGGTGGTCTGGAAGATCTCCTCGTCGCGTCCCGCGAGGCGCAGCGTCTCGAGCAGCAGGCTGACGGGCTCGATCCCGCAGACGGTCGAGCGGCTGGTGCGCAACTCGGCCAGGAACTGGTCCGCGCACAGCGTTCCCGCCGCCTCGATGGCGCCTTCGTCGATTTCGCGCAACCGCTCCGCGGCGAATTCGTCGGCGGGAAACGGCTGATAGGAGAAGGCCCGCCCGTAGTGCGTGAAATCGGAGCTGGCCACCACCACGGTTTCCGGGCCCAGCAGGGAAGCGAGTTTGCGAGCCGCCGCGGAGCGCGCCTCGTGAGTCAGGCGGCTCACGTAGACCGGCACGACCTTGGCCGCCGGAGCCGCGAACTGCAGGAACGGAAGCTGGAGCTCCACCGAATGGTCGCACAGGGACTCTTCGTCCTTCCTTCCGAAGGCGCCCCCTTCGGCCAGCGCGGCGGCGAACTCGTGGTCCACCGCGACCTCTCCCAGCGGCGTGAGGAGCGCCGGCACGTCGGGAATCCAGGCGCCCGGCGCCGCCCCGTGATGCGAGAAGCCCAGCACGACGACGCGCTGCGGCTGATGAACGCGGAGGTGGCGATAGGCGGCCGCAGCCACGCCACCGGAGTAAATCAGGCCGGCGTGAGGCACGACGAAGGCGGCGGCGCGCCCAGGAAGGTAGGGACCGGTGCGGCGCTCGGACTCAGCGAAGAGCCGCTCAAGGAGATCCCTCAGCTCGGAAGGACCGGCAGGATACCAGGATCCGCTGAAGGGTGACACATGAACGCCAGCGACTGGCATGTTTCCACCCCTCCTTATTCTAGGACCGCCGTCAAGAGTGGGAGGGCGGGCTTTCAGCCCGCGCGGGGCTTCAGCCCCGCTCCGCGGGGCGGCCCCTACGCGATCGCTTTCAGAGGCTCCTGCCAGCGGATGTCGGCCAGCATGTCCCTGACCGAGAGGCAGCCGCTGTCGAAGCCGGACCTGGCCAGAGCGCCCTCGATCTCCGGGACGCGGCCGGCCCAGGCGGGAAACTCGATGACGGTGGCAGGTGTGCCGTGGTAAAGCTGGGGGTTGATGGGGAAGCTAAGTTCGGCGAGCACGTCCAACAGTCGCTCCAGCAACCTCGGTTCGACTGTGATCCGGACGGAAACCAACTCGCCTTCCGTCCCGCAGAGGGACGGATGCTGGTTGTCGGGCCATGCGCTCATAATTCCTCCGTGCGCAATCGGCCCTGCTGGCAGCCCAAAAAGCAAAAACCCTGGGCCAAAAGCCTCAGGGTCCTCAACAACCGCGACCGATTGCCTTTAGCACTTGTTTTACGTGGTTGCAATTAGCAGGGCCCAGACATCGGCCCTAAATCATTCCACGTTCGTCACAAGCATAGCACCGGGGCCGGAGGGCTGCAATATAGCTTCGCCGGGCTGGTGTTAACGATCCGCCATCGCGGGCCGTTTGATAGCCGGTCTCCCCCTGTGCTACGTTGGATGTCTTCTACATCTGGGGTGCTCATGCCTGAGGAAGACAAGCCCGAGGTCAAGCCTGCGCAGACGGCTCCGCCCGCGGCCGCAAAACCACCCGCCGCAAAGCCCGCCGCGAAGCCTCCCGCCGTCATGGCCGTCGGCGCCTGGGAGGGCGACCTGCCGGCACTGCTCAAGCAACGCTTCTCAGATCAGATTTCAGAGTGCTCGACCTACCTGGGGCAGAATTTCGTAGTGGCCGCGCCCGAGGCCGCCATCCCCATTCTGGAGTTCCTGCGCTTCGAAGCGGATTTCGACTACCTGGTTGACCTCACGGCTGTGGACTATCCACAGCGCCCGGAGCGCTTCGACCTGGTCTACGTTCTTTACAGCTTCGCCCGCAACGAGCGCATGCGAGTGAAGACCAAGGTCGCCGACGGCTACAAGCCGGCGACGGCGACCAAGGTGCACCTGGCGGCGAACTGGCTCGAGCGCGAGGTCTTCGATATGTTCGGTATCGAGTTCGCCGGGCATCCGGACATGCGCCGCATCCTGCTGCCGGAGGACTGGGAAGGCTACCCGCTGCGAAAAGACAAGTCCATTATCGATTGCGACAATAAGTGGATAGAGGAGCACCTGGGAATCGAGGGCGGCCAGTAAATGCCGGATCAGACCTTTCTGGATTCCACCGAACTGGTTCTCAACATGGGGCCGCAGCACCCCTCGACGCATGGCGTGCTGCGGGTGGTCCTCAAGCTCGATGGCGAGAAGGTGCTGGGCGCGGACTGCGTCATCGGCTACCTGCACCGCGGCGTCGAGAAGATCGGCGAGAACCGCACCTACCAGCAGTTCGCTCCTTACGTCGATCGCATGGACTATTGCGCGGCGGTCTCGAACGGGCTGGGCTACTGCCTGGCGGTGGAGAAACTGCTGAACGTCGAAGCGCCGCCGCGGGCCCAGGCGGTGCGCGTCGTCCTCACCGAGCTGAACCGGATCGCCAGCCACCTGATCTGGCTGGGCACGCACGCCCTCGACATCGGCGCCATCACGCCGCTGTTCTACGTGATGCGCGAGCGCGAAGAGATTCTCAACATCTTCGAGAAGTACTGCGGCGCGCGGCTCACGACGCATGCCTTCCGCATCGGCGGCCTGCAGTACGAGACCTACGACGGTCTCGAGGCGGACGTCAAAGCTGCCTGCGATCACGTGCTGCCCAAGATCGACGAGTACGAGCGGCTGCTCACCGGGAACCGCATCTGGATCGGCCGGCTCACCAACGTGGGCATCCTGAACGCCGCCGACTGCAAGCAGTACGGCGTCACCGGCCCCATGCTGCGCGCGGCGGGCGTGAAGTGGGACCTGCGCAAGGCCCAGCCCTACTCCGGCTACCAGCAGTACGAGTTCGAGATTCCCACCGGAACGCACGGCGACACTTACGACCGGTACCTAGTGCGCATGGAAGAGATGCGGCAATCGGTGCGCATCATCCGCCAGGCCGTGGAGAAGATTCCGGAAGGGCCCATCATGGCCAAGATCCCCAAAGTGATCAAGCCGCCGGTGGGCGAGGCTTACGTTTCGATTGAAGCTCCCAAGGGGGAGCTGGGATACTTCATCGTCAGCGATGGCTCGACCCAGCCTTACCGGCTGCGGGTGCGGCCGCCTTCGTTCGTCAACCTTCAGGCGCTCGACCAGATGACGCGCGGCGCGCTGGTGGCGGACGTGGTGGCGATCATCGGCACCCTCGACATCGTTCTCGGCGAAGTAGACAGGTGAGGCATGCGTAAATTTCTGCGCACAATCTTTCTGATCGACCTGATCGAAGGACTGTGGGTCACCTTCCACTACCAGCGCCCGAAGTACATCGTCACCGAACAATATCCGGCCCAGCGTCCGAAAGTGGCGGAGCGCTACCGTGGCGCGCCGCGGCTGAATATCAACCCCGAAAACGGCGAGACTCTGTGTATCGCCTGCAACCTGTGCGCGCTTGCCTGCCCGGAGAACCTGATCGTGGTAGGCGCCGAGCGCAACGAGCGGACGCGGCGCAAGGAGCTGACGACCTTTATCTACGACACCTCGCGCTGCATGTTCTGCGGCCTGTGCGAGGACGCCTGCCCGGTGGACGCTCTCGAGCTGACGCAGGATTTCGAGATGGCCAGCTACAACCGCGACGGTCAGGTCTGGGACCGTCAGATGCTCGAGGAAGGGCCCCGGCCCAAGCAGTACAAGTACTGATATGAGATACTCAACCGCTCCCTGGCGGCCGCGGCTCGGTAAGCCGCTGCCCGGCGGTCACTAAAACGATGCTCGACACCGTCTTCTTCTACTTCTTCGCGCTCCTCACGCTCGGCGGGGCGGTCCTGACCATCACGCGACGCAACGCCATCCACAGTGCGGTGTCGCTCATCCTGTCCCTGATTGGCGTGGCGGGCCTGTTCCTGCTGCAGCACGCGGAGTTTCTGTTCGCCGTCCAGATCGTCCTCTACGTGGGCGGCATCATGGTGCTGTTCCTTTTCGTCATCATGCTGGTCAACCTCGACGATGCTGCTCGCGTGGCGCAGTTCAACAAGCAGTGGTGGCTGGCGCTGGCGTGCGTGGTCGCGGTGGGCGGCGAACTGGTGTACTTCGTGAGCCGCCCTGTGGACACGTTGCGGCTGGGCGACGTCGCGGCTGCCGCTCCGGATAAGGTCGGGAATGTCGAGCGTATCGCCGACGTGCTGTTCTCCCAGTATCTGCTGCCCTTCGAGGTGGCGTCCGTTCTGCTGCTGGCGGCCGTGGTCGGAGGCGTGCTGATGGCCAAGAGGAGGGTCTGATGCATCCCATTACTACCCTGCACTACCTGGTCCTCAGCGTGGCGCTGCTCGCGATTGGAACCATCGGCGTCCTGACGCGCCGCAACATCGTCATCATTCTGATGTCGATCGAGCTGATCCTCAACGCCGTGAACATCAACCTCATCGCCTTCTCGCGGCACTTCAACAACGTGAACGGGCAGGTGTTCGCCATCTTCGTGATTACGGTGGCGGTGGCGGAGGCGGCCGTCGGCCTGGGCATCCTGATCTCCCTGTTCCGCAACAAGGAAACGGTGCAGGCCGATGAGATCGAGATTCTGAAGTGGTGAGGCGCGCACGATGAACTTTCTCGATTCCATCGGGCTCATTCCGCTGTTCCCGCTGTTCGGGGCGCTGGTGATGCTGCTGGTGGGCCGTAAGCTCGATCCGCAGACGGCCGACGCCCACCATCACGCGCCCAAATCCAAATTCCTGATCAGCCTGCTGTGCCCGGGGACAGTGCTGCTTTCGTTCCTGTTCTCGGCCGGCGCCGTCTGGCAACTGCTCGATCGCCCCGCACACACGCACCAGATGATCCAGTTCACCTGGCTCGCCGGCCTGCGGTTCCACACCGCCGCCGGTGCGCTGGCGCGCTTCACCGCCGACTTCGGCTTCCTGCTCGATCCGCTCAGCTCGGTCATGATCCTGGTGGTGACCGGGATCGGGTTCCTGATCCACGTGTACTCGATCGGCTACATGGCCCACGACGGCGGCTACTACCGCTTTTTCGGCTATTTGAACCTGTTCGTATTCTTCATGTTGATGTTGGTGCTGGCCAACAACTACGTGCTGATGTTCGTGGGCTGGGAAGGCGTGGGACTGTGCAGCTACCTGCTGATCGGTTTCTACTTCCACAAAAAGTCGGCGGCGGACGCGGGCAAGAAGGCATTCATCGTAAACCGCATCGGCGACTCGGGCTTCATCCTGGGCATGCTGCTGATGTTCTCCGTGCTCGGCACGACGCGCTTCCTGGATGTCAACAAGGCGCTGGCCGCGATGAGCCCGGAGACACACTTCGGTGTGCTGACGGCGATGGCGGTGCTGCTGTTCGTGGGCGCGACCGGAAAGTCGGCGCAGCTTCCGCTCTACGTCTGGCTGCCGGACGCGATGGAAGGCCCCACGCCGGTCTCGGCCCTGATCCACGCGGCCACCATGGTGACCGCGGGCGTCTACATGGTGGCGCGGTCCAACATGTTGTTCCGACTGGCCCCGGAGGCGTGCCTGATCGTGGGGACGGTGGGCGCGCTGACGGCGTTCTTCGCCGCCACCATCGCGATGACGCAGAACGATATCAAGCGCGTGCTGGCGTACTCGACGGTGAGCCAGCTCGGCTACATGTTCGTGGCGCTGGGCGCGGGCGCCTACTGGGTCGGCATCTTCCATCTTTATACGCACGCGTTCTTCAAAGCCCTGCTGTTCCTCGGTTCCGGCTCGGTGATTCATGCGCTGTCGGGCGAGCAGGACATGCGCAAGATGGGCGGGCTCAAGAACAAGATCCCGGTCACATACGCCACCATGCTCATCGGCACGCTGGCCATCTCGGGCATTCCCGGACTGGCGGGCTTCTTCTCGAAGGACGAGATCCTGTGGCAGGCCTACTCGCATCCGCAGGCCTGGTTCCGCGTGGTGTACGCGCTAGGCCTGCTCACGGCGGGCATGACCGCGTTCTACATGTGGCGGCTCATGGCGCTCACCTTCTACGGCGAGTCGCGTGTGGATCCGAAGGTTGCCGCGCACATACACGAATCGCCCAAGGTGATGACGGTGCCGCTCATGGTGCTGGCCGCGGGCAGCGTGCTGGCCGGATGGATCGGCGTGCCCAAGCTGTGGAGCATGTTCCCCGAGGGCTTCCGCACGCTCGAGACGTGGCTGGCAGGGGTGCTGGGCAACGCCCACACCCTGGGTGAGATCGAGCACGAGCCGAACACCGGCCTCGAGTGGGCGCTGATGCTGCTCTCGGTAGCCGTGGCGGGCGCGGGCATCGCGCTGGCGTGGAGTCTGTATCAGAAGAGGAAGCCGGCCGTCGAGCCGCTTCAGGCGCTCGGACCTGTTTACACCGGCTCGTTGAACACGTGGTACGTGGACGATGCTTACGACGTTGTCTTCGTGAACGGACTTTCGAAGGGCGGCGGGACCGTACTGTCGCGCTTCGACCAGAAGGTGGTCGATGGCGGGGTGAACGGCGCAGGCTGGCTCACGCGTGCCACCTCGACCGTCAGCATGTGGTGGGACACCTGGATCGTGGACGGCGCGGTGCGGCTCACCGCGTTCTCCGTGAAGCTCTCCTCCTTCCCGGTGCGGATCTTCCAGACCGGCTCGGTGCAGGCCTACGCGCTGGCGTTCGTGATCGGCGTGGCCGTGATTTTTGGATATTACCTGGTGCGCTAAATGGACCATCGCGACCCGATACTCGTGGCTCTTCCGTGGCGCAGGCTCTCAGCCTGCCGCGTCGAGACTCGTCTCGACGCGCGTTGTGGGGGCGTGCGCTAAATGGGCAATCATTACCTAAGCTGGGTCCTGTTCACACCGCTCATCGGCGCGGCGCTGCTGATGCTGGTCCCGGCCGCGAATAAGAACCTGATCCGCATCCTTGCGAACGTCTTCGCGCTGGCCGCCTTCGCGGTGTCGCTGCCGCTCGCCTTGAACTTCAACAAGAATGCCGGCTTCCAGTTCACCGAGCGCGCCGATTGGATTCCGGCGCTGGGCGCCCACTACGCCATCGGCATCGACGGCATCAGCCTGCTGCTGGTGATGTTGACCACGGTGATCGGCGCCATCGCGATCCTCTCCTCCTGGCGCGCCATCGACACCCGCGTGAAGGAATACTACATCATGTTCCTGTTGCAGCAGACGGGAATCATCGGCGTGTTCGTGTCGATGGACTTCTTCCTGTTCTTCGTGTTCTGGGAAGCCGTGCTGGTGCCGATGTACTTCATCATCGGCGTCTGGGGCGGGCCGCGGAAGCTGTACGCCGCCATCAAGTTTTTCCTGTACACGCTGGCCGGCGGGGCGCTGATGCTGCTCGGCATCCTGACGCTCTACTTCGAGCACTTCCGCCAGACCGGCGTCTACACCTTCGAAATCTCGCAGCTCATGACGACCGACCTGACGCGCGCGCCGCTGCACATGGAGCAGTGGGTGTTCTGGGCGTTCTTCCTCGGTTTCGCAGTCAAAGTGCCGATGTTCCCGTTCCACACGTGGCTGCCGGACGCTCACGTCGAGGCGCCCACGGCCGGCTCGGTGGTGCTCGCCAGCGTACTGCTGAAGATGGGCACCTACGGTTTCATCCGCTTCTCGCTGCCGCTGCTGCCCAATGCCTCGAACGACGTCACCATCGTGCAGATCCTGGCGGGGCTCTCGATCATCGGCATCCTCTACGGCGCGCTGGTCAGCCTGATGCAGCAGGATTGGAAGAAGCTGGTGGCGTACTCCTCGGTGAGCCACTTGGGCTTCTGCACGCTGGGGATTTTCGCGCTGAATCCGAACGGACTGGCTGGCAGCGTGATCCAGCAGATCAACCACGGCATCTCGACCGGCATGCTCTTCCTGGTGGTGGGGATCATGTACGAGCGCCGCCACACGCGCGAGCTGAAGGAATACGGCGGCCTGGGCCACGTGATGCCGGTCTACGCCGTGGTGTTCGCCTTCGCGATGCTCAGCTCCGCGGGGCTGCCGCTGCTGAACGGGTTCATCGGCGAGTTCACGATCCTGCAAGGCGCCTTCGAAGCGAACCGTATCTGGGCGGCGCTGGCGGTGCTCGGCGTGATCTTCGGCGCGGCCTACCTCTTATGGATGTACCAGCGCACCGTGCTCGGCGAAGTGACCAACGAGAAGAACCGCGGCTTGCCGGACTTGAGCCTGCGCGAGCTGGCGACGTTCCTGCCGCTGATCGCCTGGGCCATCTGGATTGGTGTCTATCCGAAGCCGTTCTTCGACGTGCTGGAGAAGCCGGTGGAGCAGATCGTCCTGCGCGTGAAGCCGCACTATTTTGACGCCGCCCGCCAGGCGGTGGTCAGTCACGAGCGACGGGCGTCTCTAGCGGAGGCGGTCCGATGATCTACTACACGGGCATAGATCAGGCCGCATTGCTGCCCGCGATCATGCTGGCGCTGTTCGGCTGCGCGACGCTCCTGTTCGACTTTTTCGTGTTCCAGGACACGTGGCGCAAATGGATGCTGCCTTTCGCCGTGGTCGGGCTTGCTCTCACGGGGGGCGCGCTGGCGAAGCAGCAGATCTCGGTTGCCGCACAGGGCCCGATCGTGGCGTTTCAGGGATCGCTGGTCATTGACCGCCTCTCGCTGTTCTTTAATTGGATTTTCCTCGTGGCATCGCTGATCGTGGTTCTGGTCTCGCGCAAGTACCTGGAGACCGAACACGAGCCGCACGGGGAATACTATGGCCTGGTCCTGCTCGCCAATTGCGGCATGTTTTTCCTGGCCACGGGCGCGGACCTGATCACGCTGTTCGTCGGCCTCGAGCTGATGGCGCTGTGCTTCTACATCCTGGTGGGCTACCTGCGTTCGGACAAGCGTTCGAACGAAGCCGCCATGAAGTACCTGCTGCTGGGCGCGTTCTCGAGCGGGTTCCTGGTTTACGGCTTCTCGGTTCTCTACGGGATCGCGGGCTCGACCAAGCTGCGCGACGTGGCCGATGCCATTTCGACGCGCAACGTAACGGACCCGCTGGTGCTGCTCGCGCTGGTCACAACCACGGTAGGGCTGCTCTTCAAGATCTCCGCGGTGCCCTTCCATATGTGGGCGCCGGACGCCTACGAGGGCGCGCCCACCACGATCACCGCGTACCTCTCGGTGGCCTCGAAAGCCGCGTCATTCGCATTTCTGCTGCGCATGTTTCTGGTCCCGTTCGCCACGCTGCGGGTGGCGTGGACGCCGGTGTTGATCGCGATCGCGGTCCTCACGATGACCGTCGGCAACCTGGCGGCCATCAGCCAGACCAACGTCAAGCGCCTGCTGGCGTACAGTTCGATCTCGCACGCGGGCTACATGCTGCTCGGCCTCATCGCGGGCAACGCCACCGGCATCAAGGGCATCGCCGTCTACATCATGGTCTACACCTTCATGAACCTCGGAGCGTTCCTGGTGATCGTGTCGCTGCGCCGGCAGAACATCATCGGCGATGAAATCGAGGACCTCAACGGCCTGATCAAGAAGAGCCCGGTCCACGCGGTGCTGATGCTGATTTTTCTGATGTCGCTGGCCGGGATTCCGCCTACCGCGGGCTTCCTGGGAAAGTACTACATTTTCCTTTCGCTCATCGAGACCGGCCATAACGTGCTGGCCGTCGTCGCGGTGCTCTACGTGGCCGTGGCGGTGTACTACTATTTCCGGATGGTCAAGGCCATGTTCGTCAGCGAGGCGGTGGACAACGTGCCCGCCGCGTCGAACTTCGGCATGCGCCTGGCGCTCGCGCTGACCGGCACGATGACGTTGCTGATCGGCATTTATCCCGAGCCATTCCTGCGCTTCGCCCAGGTGGCCCAGGTGGTGCGCTGATGCAAAGCCTACTTCAAAACCCGCTGGTGACGACCCTGCTGCTGACCGTGGTGATTATCGGCGTGTTCCCACTGCTGGCCGGCTACATCGTGCTGGCCGAGCGCAAGCTGCTGGCGGATTTCCAGGTGCGCCTGGGCCCCATGCGCGTGGGCCCGCACGGCATCCTGCAGCCGCTGGCCGACGCGCTGAAGCTGATCATCAAGGAAGACGTCATCCCGGCGCAATCGGACAAGTTCATTTTCTGGATGGCCCCCTGCGTCTCGACGTTCACCGCTCTGACGGCCTTTGCCGTGCTCCCGTTCACCGGCTTGGTGCGCATAGCGGACGTCAACGTCGGGCTGCTGGTAATCAGCGCCATGTCGGCGGTGGGCGTGCTGGGCGTGGTGCTCGGTGGATGGTCGTCGAACAGCCACTATGCTCTGCTCGGCGCGTTGCGCAGCGGAGCGCAGTTGATCAGCTACGAGGTGGCGCTGGCTTTCGCGCTGCTGTGCGGGGTGATGGCGGCCGGGACACTGAGCATGGAGGGCATCGTCAAGGCCCAGGCGGACCGCGGCATCTGGTTCGTCTTCGACAACTTCGGCCTGATGGTGCTTCCGTTCGTGATCTACGTCATCGCGGCCATCGCCGAAACGAACCGCGCGCCGTTCGACCTGCCCGAAGCCGAGAGCGAACTGGTGGCCGGTTTCATGACCGAGTTCAGCGGCTTCCGGTGGGCGCTCTACTTTCTGGCCGAGTACGCCAATATCTTCGTGATCTCGTCGGTCGCGGTGACGCTGTTTTGGGGCGGCTGGCTGCGTCCCTTCCCCAGCGTGGGCTGGCTCGATTACCCGCTGAACAACATCTTCCCGTTCGTGGCCCTGGCCGGCACGGGCGCGTACTGCTTCCCGCTGGCGGGCCGCCTGGCGAACCGTCCCCGAGCGATTTTCCTGATGGTGATCGGCGCGTGCCTGATCGTTCTGGGGCTGCCGTTCCTGCTTCCGGTGGTGAGCGGGCCGGTCTCGCCCGCCTTCTGGTTCTTCTTCAAGGTGGCGTTCCTGGTCTACTCGATGATCTGGTTCCGCGCCACCTGGCCGCGCTTCCGCTACGACCAGTTAATGAACATCGGCTGGCGCAAACTGATCCCGCTGGGCATGGCGGCGGTGCTGGCGAACGCGGTGGTGGGGATACTGAAAAAATAGGGCCACGAATGGACACGAATACACACGAATAAAACAAAGCCTATTGCTGCTGTTTCTTATTCGTGTCCATTCGTGTTCATTCGTGGTCTCAGTCTTACTTCTTCTCGCCTGCGCGGCTCCACTCGCGGATGGTGCGGACTTCCTCCGCCGGAATGTGCAGGAACTCCAGGAACTCCTGGTGCTCTTCGGGCGCGTTGCGCTCGAACTCGACGTGGAAACGTTGCATGTCGTCCTCACTCAGGCCCGAGGCGCGCATGATGGATACCAGCTTGTCTTTCGTAATCACTTTAGTCCTCCAGAGAGATTGGTTGCTTTTGAGCAGGCTGAGGATGGCCCGTTGGTGGTCGCGCAGGGTCTCGATCTCGGCATTCAGTTCGATCAGCCGCCGTTTCAAGACCGAGGTTGCGTCGGTTTCCGGGCGATCCAGAATCTTGCGAATGTCGTCGAGCTTCAGGCCGGCGTCGCGGTAGGCGCAGACCTGCTGAAGCCTCCGCAGATCCTTCTCGCCATACCCACGGTAATTGGCGGCGGACCTGACGGCGGGTTTCAGCAGCCCGACGGACTCGTAATAGAGCAGCGTGCTGCGGCTGAGGCCGCAGCTTTTGGCGAGTTTGGAAACGGTAAACATCGTCCAGTTCTCACTGTGAACTATGAAGCTATAGACAGGTCAAGCGAAATCGCAGATTCAATTCTGCCACGGATGGGGCCAGAGCCATCGGGGCGCGGCATGCGGATGGAGGAAGCAGTCGCGCCGGGCGGGAACGGAGGCCGCGGCAGGTTCGGCTGGTTTTCGGAGCTGTTGAGGTAGTCGAGCGCTATTTCCGATCCGGATCGGCGCCGGCCGCCGCGCCAGCCGGGGAACCGAAGCCGAGCGCCTGTTTCAGACGGCTGCCGGTGATCTTCGTGCTCGCCATGTACGAGATCTGGAATTGCAGGTAGTAACCCGAGTTGTGCACCGAGTAGAAGTTCCCCGCGGTCTGCCGCTCCATCTCGATATCCGCCTTCCAGTTCTTGTTGTGGATGTAGTCGACGCGCGTCTGGATGTTATCGCCGCGGTCCAGGCCCGAGCCAAACGTCTTCGCGGCGCCGGCATACGGCTGGAACGCGCCCATGTGGTAGTAAGTGAGCCGCGCGGTAAGCTTCTTGAAAGGAGTGATGCCGGTCTCGGCTTGCCACATCGAGAGGTTAGTCCAGTAGGCCACGCCCTTCTCGGGCACCTGGCTGTAGATGTAGAGCTCGCTCCACTTCGGCCAGCGGGAGTACAGCGGATCCCAGCCTTCGGTACGGCCCTTCGACTTCGGGTCGTCGCCCGACAAGCCCCACCATCCACCCAGGACGTAAGGCTTCCAACGGTGCGTGAACTGTCTCTTCACGTAGCCGTAGCCGCCCCAGCCACGCACCACGACGTCAGGGTGCTGGGCTCCCCACTGACCGGCGAATTCTGTGGTGGCGGTCCAACCCGGCGCCATCTGGATCACTGCCCGGCCACCTGCCGTGCTGATGTGTTTGTCCGGCTGGAACGCCGGGTTCGTCGGGGCGCGGTAATCGTGCACTTCCTTGGTATACAGATAGTAAGATTCGAACCCCACCCTCTTGTGGTTGTTATCGGTGTAATAGGCGCCCAGCGAACTGGAGTCATACTCCTGCAGCAACTTATGCTGGTCATTGATCCGTGGCAGCATACGATCATACTTCGGATTCAGAATGCCGATAAGTTCCACCTTCGACTTCTTGCGCGAGTAAGCCAGGTCGACCGCGTTGTCGTAGAGGGCGCGCGACCCGTCGTAGGGATTGCCGTCCATGAGGAGGAAGCCCTCGCCGCGCACCAGATTCTGCCGGCCCACGCGAAGCGACAGCCCCTTCACGAAAAGTTTCTTTATGTCGATATAAGCGCTCTCGAAGACCACCTCGTCGAAGTGGTTGTTAGGCTGCCCGAGCTTTTGATTAGTCTCCTGGTCAGCCCCGACGAAGAAACTTACATTGGAGGATAGCGGGACGCTAACCCATGCGCGCGTCCGATAGCGGATCTGTTCACGCTCGTCATTGTTCTTGTCCGTGAAGTCCGTGATGTTATTCCAGTCTTCGTTGCGCACGCGCTGTTCGAATCCAAATTCGAATGTTGGAGGCGCTTCAGCGGCGGGCGGCTGGGCCTGCTGGGCATTGGCCACGGGCATAGCCAGCACAGATAGGAGAGCAGTGATGAGGGAGTATCGCATGCGTTACCTTTTACTAACCTGCCTGCTAGCTGGGTAGGTCCGGCACGGCAGAAGAGGGCGTTACAAGCCGGTCGGCTCCAAACGCTTTCAAAGAGTATACACCAGGCCGTTTGCTCCTTATCAGGTTTCAGCGATAAAATCATCTGTTAATCTCGCGCTGGCCCCTTCCCGCCCCGCTTGCATCCGGTGGGCGTGTCGTGGGAGAGTGTCATCCTGGTGTCGATGTCCATGAACCTGTCAGGCCGAATGCTGCTGAGTGGGGACGAGGCGGTCGCGCTGGCCGCGCGCGATGCCGGCGTTGCGCTGGGGACCGGCTACCCGGGGACTCCCTCGACCGAGATCCTCGAGTCGTTCGCCGAGCTGGGCGGGCACGCCCAGTGGTCGCCGAACGAGAAGGTCGCGCTCGAAGTCGCCATCGGCGCCTCCTTCGGCGGAGCGCGAACGCTGGTGACGATGAAGCACGTCGGCGTGAATGTCGCCGCCGACCCCTTGTTTACGGCGGCCTACACCGGCGTGGCGGGCGCGCTGGTGCTGGTTTCGGCGGACGACCCCGGCATGGCTTCCAGCCAGAACGAGCAGGACAACCGGCACTACGCCGACGCCGCCGCATCCCCATGCTCGAGCCGGCCGATTCGCAGGAAGCCTACGAATTCACTCTCAAGGCCATCGAGATCTCAGAGCGCTGGAAGCTGCCGGTGCTGCTGCGCATGACCACGCGCGTGTGCCACTCGAAGACCATCGTCGAGCCGAAGCCAGGCCTCGCGACGTCGCCGTCCGCGATCACGTACACCGCCCACGCCGACCTGCGGGTGATGATTCCTTCCAATGCGCGCCCCGCCCACAGACGCCTGCGCGCGAAGCTCGCCAAAATCGCGGAGTGGAACGAGGCCGCGGGCCCGAACCAGCAGATCGAGGGCGACCGTTCGCTGGGCATCATTTCGTCGGGTGTGGCGTCGGTTCATGCGCGCGAGGCGGCGCCTGGGGCGGCCATGCTCAAACTCGGCATGACCTACCCGCTGCCCTTCGAGGCCATCCGCGCCTTCGCGCGCTCGGTGGATCGCTGCGTGGTCATCGAGGAAGGCGACCCCTGGCTGGCGGATGCGATCCGTGCCGCCGGCGTCGCCGGTCGAGGACAAGCCCGAGATGTACCGTTTCGGCGAGCTCAACGTGGAGCGAGTGCGGCGCATCCTGGCCGGAGACGTAACGCCCGAGCCCGTGCCGCCGCCGGGCAAGCCTCCGGAACTGTGCCCCGGTTGTCCCGCACCGCTACGTTTTCCAGGCGCTGCGCAAACTCGATTGCATCGTCTCGGGCGACATCGGCTGCTACTCGCTGGGCGCCCTGCCTCCTTTCAACGCGCTGGAGGTGCTGGTCTGTATGGGCGCCAGCATCGGCATGGGGCTCGGCTTGCGCCACGTTCTGCCGCCCGAGCAGGCGCGGCGAGTGGTGAGCGTGATCGGCGACAGCACGTTCGTACACAGCGGTATCACCGGCCTGGTGGAGATGGTCTACAATCCGCCACCGGACGGCCACTTGCTGCTGATTCTCGACAACGGAACCACCGCCATGACGGGCATGCAGGAGCACCCCGGCACCGGCCGCACCCTCGATCACCAGCGCACGGGCAAGGTAGTGTTCGAGGACCTGGCGCGCTCGCTCGGCATCAAACAGGTTCACGTCATCGATCCCACGCTCAACCAGCAGGCGCTCGAGGACCTGGTGACGCAATGTCTCGAAAGCCGGGAACTGGCGGTAATCGTCGCGCGCCGGACGTGCCTGCTTGCCACAGGGAAGATCAAGCTTATGGAGAAGTGCCTTGAACCGCAGGAATGAACGGGAGATCGTCGCGGGGCGCGTACAACAGCGGGTGGCATTCGCCCCGACTAGCGGGAACGCGCAATGAGAGCCTTTTTCACCGCCTGGGTTGTCGCCTCGTTGGCCTGCTTGGCCCATGCCAGCGGGTTTGAGTTCCAAATACTCCTGCCTCCCGAATGCTGTGCGGAAGAGCCAATCAGAATACCGGTCGAGATAGGGCAGCTGGATGACCGTTCTCAAAAACGGTCCCGGCGGTTTCCAAAGTACATGGGACAGGCGCTTGTTGTCTTGGTTGGAAGGCTGCACGGCGGTAAGCAGTACGGAGGCGACTGGCTCAGACTGACCGTTGACCAGATCGAGAAGGTTGAGGCCACGGCTCGGGCCTCTGGCAAGCCGCCCAATTGGGTACCGCGGAATTGTGCTGCTTCGCGAGGCAATGGCACCGATGGTGCTCCAATGACAAACTGCTCCGTGGTTCAGACTGCGGGAGGACCGAGCCATGCCACAGGAAACTAACCCCGTGACCAACGTCGTCTTCGCCGGCCTGGGAGGACAGGGCGTCCTCAAAGCCTCCGACATCGCCGCGGAGGCCGCCTTCCGCGCGGGCTTCGACGTCAAGAAGAGCGAGCTCCACGGTATGAGCCAGCGCGGCGGGTCGGTGTCGAGCGACGTACGGTTCGGCCCGCGCGTTGAGAGCCCCATGGTGCCGTCAGGCGGGGCGGACTTCCTGGTGGTCATTGCGCCGGACCAGATCGACATCAACCGCTGGCAGCTACGCAACGGCGGCGTTCTCATCGCGCCCGCGATGATCGACGGCGCGCGCCCTCTCCAACAAGAAGGCTCTCAACGTGGCCCTGCTCGGAATCCTGAGCGCGCTCGCCGGAATACCCGAGGAGCACTGGATCGCGGCCATCCGCTCCAACCTGCCCGACAAGGTGCACGAGGCCAACTTCGCCGCATTCGAATTGGGGCGCCAGGCCGCCCGCAGGGAGTTCCATCCATGATCGAGACCATCGAAGAACTTGCCGTAGGATTCCATCCCGCCAGCGCGCCGGACTACATCCCCGCGCAGCACATGAAGGACCTGCAACTGGCGCGCCTCCGGGCCGTGGTGCGCCGCGCCTACGACCACGTCGCGCTGTTCCGCAACCGGATGGAGGAGCGCGGGATCTCGCCCGACGGCATCAAGAGTCTCGATGACATCGCGCAGCTGCCGTTCACGGTCAAGACCGACCTGCGCGACACCTACCCCTTCGGCCTGTTCGCCAGCCCCATGGAAGAGATCGTGCGCCTGCACGCCTCGAGCGGCACCACCGGCAAGCCCATCGTGGTGGCCTACACCCAGGACGACCTGGACGTCTGGACCGACGTCATGGTGCGCAGCTTCGCCGCCTGCGGCCTGCACGCAGGCGACATCATCCAGAACGCCTACGGCTACGGCCTGTTCACCGGCGGCCTGGGCGCGCACTACGGCGCCGAGGCGCTGGGCGCCACCGTCATCCCCATCTCCGGCGGCAACACCGACCGGCAGATCATGGTCATGAAGGACTTCGGCGTCACCGCCATCTGCTGCACGCCCAGCTACTTCCTGCACCTCATCGAGCGCGCCGACGAACTGGGCGTGGACCTGCGCGAGCTGCCGCTGCGCGTCGGCGTCTTCGGCGCCGAGCCGTGGACCGAGTCCATGCGCCGGCGCATCGAGGCCGACACCGGCATCACAGGCCTTCGACATCTACGGCCTGTCCGAGATCATCGGCCCGGGCGTGGCCATCGAGTGCCCGCTACCACGCACGGCCTGCACATCTTCGAGGACCACTTCTACCCCGAGATCATCGACCCGGAGACCGGCGAGTCGCTGCCCGACGGCGCGGAGGGCGAACTGGTGCTCACCACGCTCTCCAAGCAGGCCATGCCCATGATCCGCTATCGCACGCGCGACATCACGGCGCTCGTCCCGAGCGCCTGCGCCTGCGGGCGCACCCTGCGGCGCATCCGCCGCATCGGCCGGCGCACCGACGACATGTTCATCATCCGCGGCGTCAACGTCTTCCCCTCGCCAGGTCGAGGCGGCCCTGCTGGCGGTCGAAGGCACGCTGCCGCACTACCAGATCATCCTCACGCGCGAGAAGGGCCTCGACGAGATGGAAGTGCAGGTCGAGGTCACCCCCGAGGTCTTCAGCGACAAGGTCGGCGCGCTGGAAGACCTGCAGCAAAAAGCTCGCGCAAACTCTGGACCGCAGTCTCGGCGTGCGCGTCGCCGTACGGCTGGTGGAGCCGCACACCATCCAGCGCAGCGAGGGCAAGGCCAAGCGCGTCATCGACAGCAGAAACCTGGACCAGTAGCCATGAAAATCCATCAGACTCTCGCTATTCCTCGAGAACCAGCCCGGCCAGCTCATCGAGCCGTGCCGCGTTGCTGGCGCGCGCCGGCATCGACATCCGCACGCTGACCCTGGCCGACACGCAGCAGTTCGGCATCCTGCGCCTGATCGTCTCCGACTGGGAGGCGGGCGCGAAGGTGCTGCGCGAGGCCGGTTACGTCGTCAACCTGACCGAAGTGGTGGCCGTCGAGGTGCCCGATCGCCCCGGCGGCCTCGACGAACTGCTGGAGTTGCTCCGAGGGCAGCAGCATCAACATCGAGTACATGTACGCGTTCACTTTTGGACGAGACAAGGCCGTGCTCATCTTCCGGTTTGACGAACCGGACCGCGCGATCGAGCTGCTCAAGGACTCGGGCATCAACGTCATCGACCCCGTGGAAGTGTATAACCCGATCGTGAAATGAGCGTCTCAAGAAAGGTCGCCAGCCAGCTGGATCAAGCCTCCTGGATCCGCCGCATGTTCGAGGAGGGCGCGCGCCTTCGAGCTGAACGCGGCGCCGATCGCGTCTTCGATTTCACGCTCGGCAACCCCGAGGTGGAACCCCCGGCCGCGGTAATCGAGACCCTGCGCCAGGTCGTCGCCGGGGACCGGCTGCACACGCACGGCTACATGCCCAATGCGGGCTTTCCCGAAGTCCGCGAGGCGGTCGCCCGACGCATGGCCGCGCGGACCGGCCTCCCCTACACGCCCCAACACATTCTGATGACGGTCGGCTCGGCGGGCGCCATGAACGTCGCGCTCAAAGCGATCCTCGACCCCAACGACGAGGTCATCGTCCTGGTTCCGTTCTTCCCCGAGTATCGCTTCTATATCGAGAACCACGGCGGCAAGATGGTCTCGGTCGAGACCGGCGCGAACTTTCAGCCGGACGTGGAGCGCATCGCCGCGGCCATCACCCGGCGCACCAAGGCGATCATCGTCAACTCGCCGAACAATCCCACCGGAGCGCTCTATTCCACCGAGGTTCTGCGGGATCTGGGCGCGCTGCTCGAGCACAATCCGCGGATGCTGGTGCTGAGCGACGAGCCCTACCGCTCCCTGGTCTTTGACGGCCGGAGCGCCCCGGAAGTGCCGCCGCTCATACGGCACACGCTGGTAGCGGACTCCTGGTCGAAGGCGCTCGCGGTGGCGGGCGAGCGCATCGGCTGCCTCGCCATTTCTCCGCAGATCGAGGACGCGGCAGCGCTGTTCGATGCGGCGACCTTCGCCAACCGCGTGCTTGGCTTCGTCAATGCGCCCGCCATCTGGCAGTGGGTGATCGCGCGCGCCCCGGAGGCGACCGTGGATGTCGGCCTGTACCAGGACAAGCGCGACCTGCTCTGTGACGCCCTGGCGCGCATGGGCTACGAGGTCACGAAACCCGCCGGCGCCTTCTACGCGTTCCCCAGGACTCCCATCGCCGACGATGTGGCGTTCATTCGCGTCCTGCTCAAGGAGGGAATTCTCGCCGTTCCCGGCTCCGGCTTCGGCCGCGGCGGGTACATCCGGTTGTCGCTCACCGTGGCCCGCCAGACGATCGAGGCCAGCCTGCCGGGATTCGAGAGAGCGTTGGCGGTGTCGCGCGGCTGAGTGGTGCCGTCCGCGGCCGGCCCGAGTCGAGAGTATCCCGACGCGCAAACCGGCCTCGACATGAGTGTCGAGGCGGCGGGCAGGAGTGCCTGCGCCACTCGGTTATCCCGGATGCGGCTAGGGGAGTGGGGTGGCTCTCCAGAGCTGCGCCGGACGTCTACGCCCGGCGGGCGGGTCTGGAGACCCGCTGCAGGACTGGAGTCCTGCCCCACGGCGGGAGCGGCTGCGCCAACGAAGATTCGATGGATTTTGTTCCACTATGGGTGTAATCTGTACTGGGTGACGCCAAAGGGGGCTGGCAGCATCGGGGCGTCGTCGGCGTAAGACAGAGAAGAGGGATGGGTATGTCTTCCTCGCCGTCCGGGAGTGAGGGATTCCGCCAGTCGATGCCGCTTGCGCCGCACGCCGCTTCGATCCTGGAGTCCGTCCTGCTCAGCCTCAGCGACGGAGTCGTGGTCGCGGACAGGGATGGCCGGTTCATCCTCGTCAATCCCGCGGCCTCTCGGCTGCTAAGCACGGTCCCCATAGACGTCGCGCCCTCGGAATTCAGCGCCCACTACGGCCTGTACAAGCCTGACCAGGCCACGCTCTTTCCCGTCGAGGAGCTGCCGCTGATGCGCGCCATCCGGGGCGAGGTGGTGCGCGATGTCGAGATGTTCGTGCGCCGTGGCTCATCGCCGGGCATTTGGGTGAGCGCCTCGGCCATGCCCCTGCGGGACCAGGCCAGCGGCCTCGAGGGCGGGGTCGTCGTCTTTCGCGACATCACCGAGTACAAACGCAATGAGCAGGCTCTCCGCACCGAGCGGGACAGGGCCGCGGCCGTGGTGGACACCGTCGCCAGCCTGGTGCTGGTGCTCGATAGGGACGGCCGCATCCTGGGCTTCAATCGCGCCTGCGAGAGAGCCGCCGGCCGCACGTTCGAAGAGCTCCGAGGCCGCTTCTTCTGGGATGTCGTGCTACCGCCCGAAGAAGTGGCCGCGGCCAGAACCGCGTTCGAGGAGCTGCGGGCGGGGTGCTTTCAAGACCAGGTGGAGAACCACTGGGTTTCAAGCGATGGCGGCCGCCGCCTGATCGCCTGGGCAAACACCGCGCTGCTCGCACCGGACGGCAGTGTCGAGTTCGTCATCGGAACCGGCACGGACCTGACCGCCCGCCGGTATGCCGAAGACGAACTGCGCCGCGCTAATCACATGCTCCGCGTCGTCATCGAGACCAGCCCCCTGGCCATCGTCACCATGGACTTCGACGGCAACGTGAAGAGCTGGAACCGGGCCGCGGAGCGCATGTTCGGATGGCTCGAACAGGAGGTGCTGGGCCAGACCTTCCCGATCGTGCCTGAAGAGGATGAGGCTTTCTTCCGCGGCAACCTGGACCGGCTGCACCGTGCCGAAACCATCGCCGGCATCGAGCGGCAGCGCCGCCGCAAGGACGGCACGCTCATCGACGTGGCTCTCTGGAACGCGCCGCAGCTGGATGCCGAGGGCCGCGTGATCGGCGGCATTTCCGTGATCGCCGACATGACCGACCGCAAGCGTCTGGAGGAGCAGTTCCGCCAGGCCCAGAAGATGGAAGCCGTGGGCCGGCTGGCCGGGGGCGTGGCGCACGATTTCAACAACCTCCTCACGGTCATCGGCGGCTACACCCAAATGCTTCTCGAAACCATGAAGCCGGACGACCCTTCGCGATCTCCGATCGAGGAGATCGACCGCGCCAGCGCCAGCGCCGCCGCCCTGACGCAACAACTGCTGGCCTTCAGCCGCCGGCAGATTGTCACGCCTCAACTGCTCGACCTCAACCAGCTGGTGGCCGGTCTCGACAAGATGCTCCATCGCCTGATTGGCGAGGATGTCGAATTGGCGACGCTGCTCGCGCCGCAGGTTCCCAACGTGAAGGTGGACGCCGGCCAGATCGAGCAGGTGGTGATGAACCTGGTGGTCAACGCACGCGACGCCATGCCCCGGGGCGGGACCCTCACCATCCGGACCGAGGTGGCGGAGTTCAGCGAGCGCAGCCCGCAGGGAGTGGGCCCCGGCCGCTACGTCGTCCTTTCCGTCGCCGACACCGGCCGCGGCATGACGGAAGAGACCAAGCTCCACATCTTCGAGCCGTTCTTCACCACCAAGGGCCGGGGCAAAGGCACCGGGCTCGGGCTCAGCACGGTATACGGCATCGTAAAGCAGAGCGGCGGGGAAGTTGCCGTCACCTCGGCTCCGGGAGAGGGCAGCACCTTCCGCGTTTTCCTGCCGGCTCTGGACCGCGCCGCCGCCGCCAGCGTGGACGGCACGCCACCACCCGAGCGCAAGCGTGGCACCGAGACCGTGCTCCTGGTCGAGGACGACGCCGCGTTGCGGAATCTCGTCCGGGGAATCCTCGAGGGCCGCGGCTATTCCGTCCTATTGGCCGCCGATTCCAGGGAAGCCGTGGCCTGGTGTGAGCGCCACCCCGGCCCTATCCACCTGTTCCTGACCGACGTTGTCATGCCCGGCATGAGTGGACAGGATCTGGCGGCGCTGGCCGTGCGCTTGCGGCCCCGCCTCAAGGTGCTGTACATGTCCGGCTACACGGACCATGCCAGTCTCGAACACGGCGTGCTCGACCGCGGCACCGCCTTTTTGCCCAAGCCGTTCACACCCGAAATCCTGCTCTCGAAGATCCGGGAGGTGCTGGACGGCGTCTGAGCGGCGGTGGGGCGGACCCCCTGGTCCGCGCGGGTCCCCCTGGACCGCCTTCTCGCTAACTAACGAACGACCGGGCCGACGGGGGCCTCGGCCGCGGACCGGGGGGTCCGCCCCACACTCCGCTCGTAGACCGCGATCCACTGCCCTCGCTCGGACCACCGGGCCACCTGTCTCAGGCCGAACATCCGTTCCAGGTCGTGCGGATCGATCTGTGGCTGGTACCCGTAAAACCTGTGCATCAGCGGCGCCACCAGCGGCGCTCGCCGCAGGTCCCATCCGGCGTCCCATTCGCGCGAGAAGAGCACGAAGGGACCCACCGAGGCCCGGTCGAGCGACCGCAAATCGGCAGGCCGGAATCCTGGCACCTCTTGAAACGCCAGGCGGCGGCTGACGTATCCGTTCGCGGGCCGCTTGATCTCGATCGAAAACGGCCAGGCCGTCGTGATCGTCTGGCCTGGATAGCTCCGCTCCACATAATCCGCCGCTCGCTGGTGGAGCCGGACAAAATCCACCATGGCGAGGTTGTTCTCGTAAGCATAGGGGTAGGGTGGATTCCAGAAGAGGCACGCAACCAAACCCGCGACGAGGGCAAACTGCCCGACGCGGGTGAACAGCGAGGGCCGCGCCGACCAGGCTACCGCGAACGCGATGTACATCAGCGGCAGCACAGGCAGCAGGTAGCGTTCGAGCGTTGCGCCGCCCAGTACCGTGACCGCGAGGGTCTGCGCCAGCGCCAGCGACGCCGCGATGCGCCACCCCCGGGTGCGGAACGTCTTGGCCCCTCGCCACGCCAGCGCTACGGCAATCCAGCCGATCCAGTGGAAGTCCTCGATGAAGATGGAGAAGCAGCGCCGCGCCAGGGCGATCGAGACCCGCACCGGGTGGAGCGGGAACAGCAGGTTGTAGTCGGTGAAAACCGCGTTGCCCAGCACGTGGCCCGTAGCGCGGTAGAGCACCGCGAGCCAGCCGCCGAGCGCGAGTGCCGGCAGGGCGAACCACAGCGCCTCGCGCCGCCGCCGCTCCGCAATCAGCCACAGAGCGAACACCAGCGCGACCACCAGCCCCGTCTCTTTCACCAGCGCCAGCAGGACGCAGGCCAGAGCCGCGCTCCGATAGCGGCCCCTTAGAAACAGGAGCAGCGCCAGCAGGGTGAACAGCATGGCCGGCATATCGAGCTGCGCCATCATGGCCTGCGTGTAGAACAAGGGCGAGGCCATCAACAGGGCCACGGCGGAAAACGCCGGCGCTCCGCCCACGCCCCGGCCGAGTTCGATCGCCAGCAGGAACGTCAGCCACACCGCCACCGCCGCGGCGGCCAGCATCGCCAGGCGGGTCGCTGTGATCGAGAAGCCGAAGATCTTCCACGCCAGGGCCAGGTAGGCCATCACCCCCGGAGGGTGAACGTTGGGCGTGGCCATGTGCGGGACCCAGTAGCCGTGCAGGTAGAGATCGAGAGAGGCGGGAACGAACTGGCCCAGTTCGTCCCAGTAGAACGGCAGATCCAGAAAGGGCAGGTGGATCAGCACCACCAGCAGCGCGAACGCCGCCAGAAAGAAGAGGCTTCCGCCCAGGCGGCCGCGCGCGGCGCGTGATTCCGAATGCCTGTGCGGCGCCTTACTGGACAACTCCGCCCTGCTGTCCGTGCGGTTCGAGGCGGATCTCGCCGAAGGCCGATTCATACTGCGTGACGTTCTGCTGGAGGATGTTGAAGAGCGCCTTGGCCTGCTGCGGGCTCAGGTAGATGCCCTGAAAGTTCTGTATGGCGACCGCATCGGGCGCGGTCTGCGTGATCACGCCAAAGGACAGGAAGAAATCCCAGAGGTTGACGCGCACCTGCACGCTGTTGGCGTAGTTCTCCCGATACTCCGGGTTCTTGACAAGCTGTACGTGCGGCTGTTGCGGCGATGTCATGAATCTCCCTTCAGGCTTTGCCCGATCCCTTGGCGCGGTCCATATACTTCATGTTAGCGACATCCAGGCGGATGAGGTCGCCGTCCTTGATGAACTGGGGCACCATGACCTCTACGCCGCTTTCCAGGCGCGCCGGCTTCCAGACGCTATCCACCTGCGCGTGCGACGGCGGCGCCGTCTCTCCAATGCGCACTTCGAGCACTTCCGGGAACACCACCCCGACCGGCTGCCCCTCGACGAAATCCACCGCCACCCGCATGTCGGTCTGGAGCAGCGCGGTCTGCGGCCCTACCAGCGACACCGGGACCGATATCTGGTCGAAGGTCTCCGGGTTCATGAAGGTGCACTGCTCGGCGTCGGCATAGAGGAAATCCATCGGCAGCTTTCGGGTTTCGACTTCCTCGAGCTTCAGCTCCGCACGGAAGTTGATTTCCCGCAGCGTTCCGGTCGAGAGGTTCTTGAGCCGTGTGTGCGCGGCCCCGCCCATTTTGCCTTGCCCCAGGTGATGCTCGGCCGCGAGGACCTTGTATACCTGGCCCTCGAAGCGAACGGCCATGCCGGCCCGCAACTGCGACGCGATGACCATGGGCGCCTGGATGCCAGGATACTACGGTCGGCTCGTCGCTCGTCGCCCCGTCGCTCGTCGCTCGTCGCTCGTCGCTCGTCGCCCGTCGCTCGTCGCTCGTCGCTCGTCGCTCGTCGGGCCGAGGGAGGCTTTGCTCCGGGGTACCGGCGGTTCAGCTCCAGGTCGCGATGCGTGTCGTCACGAGCTTGGTCAGTTCCTCGGGGCTCCATTGCATGCGCGAGCGCGCCTGCTCCGGCAACTCTTGTACAACGTCATCAAACCCGGGCCGGATGGACGCCGCCAGCACCGAAAAGCCCAGCGCATCCGCCATACGGTCGGCGCTTCGGACGAGGTGGACCGGCCCGAACGGCGGATCGAGATGGGCATCGTGGTGCTGGGCAATGACCTCACACAGTTCCAGCGGCAGCGGCATGCGCGCGGCGATCCACTCACCCGCCTGGCAGTGGTCGATATCGAAGAGCTCCCGTTCCGTCGCCACCAGGTCGTAACAACTTTCCTGAGAGACCGCAAGGAGGTTGGCATAGGCTTCCGGATATTGCACCAGGAGCGCCAGCCGCCCTATGTCGCGCAACAGGCCCGCGGTGTAGGCGAAGCCCTGGTCCATGCCGCAGGGCCGAGCCAGCACGTCGGCCAATATGGCGCCCGCCAGGCTGCTTTGCCAACAGGCTCGCAGGGCGGCGTTCTTCAGCGCGGGCGCCGCAAAATCGCCCATGGCGCTGGTGATGGCGATGCCCTTGACGCGCTCGAGGCCGATCACGACCACCGCGTGCGAGATGGTTCGCACCTGCCGCTCGAGCGCGAACAACGGCGAGTTGGCGATCTGCAGCACTCGCGCCGAGAACACCGGCTCGGCCGAGATGAATTCGCTCACGTCCCGGATGTGGACGTTATCCCGATACAGCAATTGCACCAGCCGCATGGCCACCGGTGAAAACGGCGGCAAATGCTCTAGCGCCCACGGTGTAGCATTCTTTGGCGGCACAGGCTTGGGCGGCACAGGACCGGCTTGGAGTGTCTCAACCTCGCTCATGGCTCGTTCTCCTTCACGACTTATCGGCGGCAAGAGGGCAGAACTTCAGCCCGGTTCATGCGAGTTCATGCGAGTTCATGCGAGTTACACACCGTTTGGTCCTATTTCTGATATTCTGGCGGGGTATTGGAGTCTCATCGAGGTGAATGGCGCGGCCGCCGCCGTTCCCTGCCTGCTGGGCTTGCGCCATGCGGAGCCACCCCTTGGGAGACAACAGAATGGGACAAGAGGACGCCGTCAAAGCGGAAAACGAGGCCATCAATGCTCTCATCAAGCAGGGCAGGGCCGGCGAGGCAGTTGAGCGGGCGATACGCAACGCAGAGTTCGCGGCCGCAACGCAGTCGGACGCGCTGGAAGGGAATTGCGCCTTTACATTAGGCCGCGCGGCACACGAGTCGGGCCAACACCGGCTCGCCGTCGTGGCCTATACTCGCGCCCTCGAGAAAGCGACACTGCTGCGCAATGCGCATGCATGCGCCAGCATTCATTTCTCTATGGCCACCGCCTTTCTCGAAATGCCCGACGGAGATCGGCAACAAAACCTCGAGCTGGCAATCCTCAACCATCTTGGGGCACTAGGCATGCTGACGGAAGCAAGCCGCCCCGTGGACTACGCGAGCGTGCAATACAACATGGGATACGCCTATGCCGAGCTGGCCAGCCGGTTTGGGAAACCTGTTCGCAATGAGGCCAGGCACTGCTTCGAGAACGCGCTTCAAGCCTTTCGAAGGTTAAGGATGTCCGCGGACGTCCGCAAGGCCCAGGACGCATTGCGGGCACTGGATTCGTAGGTGCGTCACGCGGCGCCCAGAAGCGCTTGCTCCACGGTTTCCGGACATCGCTCGATCACGGTCAGGTAGGCGCGCGCCGCGCTCGGAGGTTTCGAACGCCCGACTTCCAGTCCTGCAGGGTGCGCACGCTGAATCCATAGCGGCGGGAGAACTCGGATTGCGACAGACCCAGCTTGCTCCGGATCGCCTTCACATCGACCGGGCCGGGCACCTCGTACTCGCGGGTTGGGAGATTGATCTCGCCCTGGGCGTGGGCGACGGCTTCCTTCAATCCCGAAACCACGTCCCTGCCCACCCGGCTGAGCCGTTCTCCGCCGCGTAGGCGCTTCTTAGTCACCATTCTCTGCCTGGGCATTCGCCAGGATCTCCGCAAGTTCCTTGCCCCGCTACTTCGCGTCCCGCCAGTTTTCCCCCACGCCCACATCCGCAATGACCGGCACGTCCAGCTTGCACGCCCCCTCCATCCCCGCCTTCACCAGCTTGCGCAGTTCCTCGATCTCCTCCGGCGGCGCCTCGAACAGCAACTCGTCGTGCACCTGTAGCAGCATGCCCGCCTGGAGCCCGCGCCGCTCAATCTCTTCCTCGATGTGGATCATGGCCAGCTTGATCAGGTCCGCCGCGGTCCCCTGGAGCGGCGTGTTCACCGCGGTCCGCTCGGCAAAACCGCGCGCGTTCGGGTTGCGGCTGTCCATGTCCGGGATCGGCCGCTCGCGCCCCACCAGCGTCCTGGTCACGCCGCTCGCCCGCACCTCCGCGATGGTCTTATCGATCCACTGCCGCACGCCCGGATAGCGCGCGAAGTAGTTGTCGATATACGTCTGCGCCTCGTGCCGCGGGATTCCGAGCTGCGCCGCCAGACCGAACGCGCTCAGCCCGTAAACGATCCCGAAGTTCACCGCCTTGGCGCGCCCTCGCAGCTCGCGCGTCACCATCAGGGGCGGCACGTTGAACACCTCGGCCGCCGTGCGCGTATGTATGTCCTCGCCGTTCCGGAACGCCTCGATCAGCACTTCGCTTTTCGAAAAGTGCGCCAGCAGCCGCAGCTCGATCTGTGAGTAATCCGCCACCACCAGCTTCCATCCCGCGCGCGGGATGAACGCCGCGCGAATCTCCCGCCCCAGCTCCGTGCGGATCGGGATATTCTGCAGGTTCGGATTCGAGGACGACAGGCGTCCGGTGGCCGCGCCGGTCTGGTTGAAGCTGGTGTGCAGCCGCCCCGTCCGCGGGTTGATGAGCGCGGGCAGCGCGTCCACATAAGTGCCCTTC
Source organism: Bryobacterales bacterium (assembly GCA_963841635.1). Lineage (GTDB taxonomy): Bacteria > Acidobacteriota > Terriglobia > Bryobacterales > Bryobacteraceae > DASWZN01. Next base: position 929,703 of record CAWJDO010000002.1, on the reverse strand, counting down.
AGCTTGACCAGTTGACGGTAATCGAGCACCTTGCGGCAGACCTCGTGATCCGCCGCCAACTCTTCAAGAACGTCGGCGGCCGTCGAAACCACCTTGCCCTTGCCGTACTTCACCGGTGCCGGCAAATGCAGCTCCTCGAAAAGCACCTTGCCCAACTGCTGCGGCGAATTGATGTTGAACGACCGCCCGGCCAGCGCGTAGATCTCGCCGGTCAGCCGCTGCACCTCGGTGTCCATCATTTCCGAGAGCCGCCGCATCTCGACCGGATCCACGCGGATTCCGCGCTGCTCCATGCGCGCCAGCACGTGCGCCAGCGGCAGGTCGATGGTGTCGTAGATGGAGCGGAAGCCGCGCCCGTCCACCTCGCGCGCGAGGCCGGCGGCCAGTTCCACGGTGCAATCGGCCTGTTGCTCCACTCCCGCGTCGAGCTTGCGGTCCAGGCGCCGCCGCGCCAGCATCTCGAGCGAACAGCCGCCCGGGTCGGCGTTGAGAAGGAACGCATACAGCATCGTGTCGTCGCCGAAACCTTGCGGTTCGATGCCCCACTGGGCCAACGCCAGGTACGCCTGCTTGACGTCGTGCGCCACCTTCCGGCGCGAGGGGTCTTCGAGGAACGGCCGCAGCCGATCCACCAGTCCGGCCGCCACCGACCGGGCCACGCCGGGCTCGGTCGCCAGACCCACCGCCGGATGCCGCTCCACCTCGAACATGTCGCCCTCGGCCTCGCCGCTGGCGGCCACGGACACCGCCACCAGAGCGCCGGCCGGGATCGTTGCCAGGTGCGCGTCCACTGCCTCCGCCGTCTCGAGAGCGGCGTAGTCGCGCGTGCGCGTGTCTTCTTCCGGCCCGAGTTGCTCGATCAGGCTGAAGAATTCCAGCTCCCGGTAGACCTGCTTGAGCGCCGCCGTTTCCGGCGCCTGCGCGCGCACGGCGTCAATCGCGAACTCGATCGGCACGGTCACGTCGATGGTCGCGAGCCGTTTGCTCATCAGGATGCGCTCGCGGTTCTGCTCGAGGCTTTCGCGGTACATCTTGCGCTCCACCTCGGCCGCGTGATCGAGAGCGGCCTCGACCGACCCGAACCGTTCAATCAGGTCCCGCGCCCCCTTGTCGCCGATCCCTGGCGCGCCCGGGATGTTATCGATGGCGTCGCCCTTGAGCGCCAGCAGGTCCGCCACCTGCTCCGGCTTGACGCCCATCTTCTCCACCACCTTGGCCGCGTCGTACCACAGGTCTTCCTGGATGGGGTTGAACATAGAGACGTGGTCGTCTATGAGCTGCAGCATGTCCTTGTCGCTCGAGACGATGGCCACGTCGAAGCCGGCTTGCTCGGCGCGCCGCGCGATCGCACCGATGACGTCGTCGGCCTCGAAGCCCGGGTACTCGAGAATGGGGATGCGCATGGCTTCGAGCACCCGCCGCACGTACGGGATTTGCACGGTCAGGTCCGGCGGCATCTCCGCGCGGTTGGCCTTGTACTCGGCGAACTCCTGCTCGCGGAACGTGGGCCCGGCGCTTTCGAAAACCGAGGCGATGTACTCCGGCTTGTAGGCGGCGGTGAGCTTGCGGAGCATGTTGTTGAAGATGTAGACGGCCTCGGTGGGCACGCCCGCGCCGGTGCGCATGGAAGGAGCCGCCATCCGCCCCCGCGCGTGGTAAGCGCGGAAGATGAAACCGAAGGTGTCGATGAGGAAGATCCGGGGCCGGGCCATTGCACCAATTCTACAGCGCCCGCCCCGGCCCTACGGCGCGAAGTACCCGTTGATATCGATGATCACGTGTGTACGGTCCGTAACGTACACGCTGATGGCGCCATCGGTCCCCGCGGGAACAATCGCGGCATTGGCCACCACGCTGCCGTCGAACGAGTTCAGGGTCGAAGCGAAAGGCTGTGCCGATCCCGTGGGCCATGTCGTCACGTAGGAGAGCGGCCCGTCCGGCACCACCGTGACGTTAAGCGCGTAGGCGCCCGCCGTCGCGGGAACTCCGCAGCCGCTCGCGGGGATCGGGAACGAACGCCTCTCCCTCGCCTGCATGATCGGGGCGGCAGAGCCGCGCGTATCGGCCACGCGGCACGGCGTAACCGGATAGAACGACATCGCGCCCGGCGTACCGGGGAGGCCGGGAGCAAAATAGCCGTTCACGTCGAGGATTAGGTTGGTCGGATCCGTGACGAGCACGTTTACGGTTTGGCCGGGGACAATCGCAGCATTCGCCACTATCTTCCCTTCCCAGGAGTTCAGCGTGGATGCGTTCGGACGATCCTGGCCAAAGGGCCAGATGGTCAAGTAGCCGAGGTAGCTGGTGCCTGGCACCGCCGTAACGTTCAGGGACGTCGCTGCCATGTTTGAAATCCCGCAGGTATTCCACAGATCGAAGTATCGGGTTTCATAAGGCAACAGTGACGGGCCACCGAATGGGCCGACGGCGGTCCTGGTGTCGGCTGCGCGGCACGGGGTGACGGGATAGAACCAATTGGGGACGGGAGAGCCGCAGCCCGAACAGGGAGCGGTGTAGTCGGACGGATCGAAGTAGCCATTGATATCGAGGATGACGTCGGTCGCTCCGGCGGCGAATACACTGACGGAGCCATCCGCGCCCGCAGGAACGATGGCCGCATTCGCGACGACCTCGCCGTCAAAAGAATTGAGCGTTGAGACGAGAGGCTGGGTCTGGTCTGAGGGCCACAGGGTCAGGTAGGGAAGCATGCCCTTCGGCACCACCGTCACGTTCAGAGAGTAGGCTTGCGCGCTGGCGGGAATCCCGCATGCGCCTTGAAGGACCGGGAAAGACCGCTTGGCGCCACCCGCCAGGGTCGGGCCTCCAAGCGGCCCGTCGGGGTTGCGAGTGTCCGCAATGCGGCATGGCGTGACCGCAAAGAAACGCAGGCCGGGGGCAGCCGTGCCCGCGGCGGTCTGCTGGAGGTTGAAGGACAGTCCGGCAATCGTCAAGGTGGTCGACCGGGCGTCGCCGGTGTTTCGCTGCACTACGTAGGTCACGCTGCCGTCGCCAGTGCCGTTGGCCCTTCCGGTGTTGGAGAACCAATCGGACGCCAAGGGAGTGGCCGTCCAAGACAGGCCGGGACACCCGGTGATGCCGATCGTGAGCCAACCGCCTTCCGCCGGAAACGTCCGGGAGGGCGGGCTGAGTGACCACGCACAGGAGCCAGCCTGGCTTGCCTGGACGGGGATGCCGGCCACCTGGAACGACGCCGACTGCGCCGGCCCGGTGTTGGCGGCCACCGCAAGCGTCAGCGTCCTGCTGCCGAAACCCGAATAGGGGATGGGGGTGATCCATCCAGGCTGCGAGGTGACGGACCAGAAACAGCCCGAAAGAGCGGACTGGATTGACACCAACAGATTGGTGGCGCTGGTCGAGGAGGTGAAATTCGTCGGTGAAACCTGGAACGAGCAGCCGCCCGAGCCGTCCGAAGGGGTCAGAACGCGAACGTTGTTCCAAGCGCTATCGGCGACATAGAGAGTGCCACCTGGCCCCAGGGCGATAGCCGACGGACTGTTAAAGCCTGCCAGGAGGGCAGGCCCGCCGTCACCAAGCGGGGTATTGCCGAAGGAACTACATGCACCGGCAATTGGTGTCATGACACCGGTTGGGTCCATCCTCTCGACGCCACAACCCCATGTGATGTACATGCCTCCAGCCCCGTCCATCACCATGCCAGACGGTTCCACGCCTGGAAAAGCGAGGGTGAGTGCCCCCGTGCCGGCATTGGCTTTCCAGATTCCCGCTCCTTCATCGGATATGAGGACGTTCCCGGCGCCGTCAATAGCGAGGGCCACAACAGCCGTCAAACCATAAGGCACCACGGTGCTGATCTTCCCATTGCTGATGGTGATCTTGCGTACCGCCTGGTAACCGCTTAGGTAAAAGTCGCCGTGGCTATCGAACGCCAGCGCCTGCGGTGTCGCGACCTGCGCATTGATGGCCAAACCGCCGTCGCCGGTCTGCCCGTTGGTGCCGTTCCCCGCCACGGTCGTGATGGTGCCCGTCGCGGCATCGAGCCGCCGGATCCGGCTGTTTTCCATGTCCGCGATGTACAGGTTGCCTCCGGCGTCGATAACGAGCCCCATGGGATAGTTGAGCTCGGCGGCCGGGCCGGGGCCATTGTCGCCACCGAAGCCGGCCGTCCCGTTTCCAGCCACGGTTGTGATGATCCCAGTGGAGGCGTCAACTTTTCGGATCCTGTGGTTCCCGGTCTCGGCGATATAGACATTCCCGCGAGGGTCCACGGCAACGCCGTACGGTTGAAACAGCTCCGCACCCGCCGCGGGGCCGCCGTCTCCGCCCCCATGGTTCAGATAATTGCCGGCCACGGTGGTGATGCTGCCCGCGGCGTTCATCCTACGGATCGTAGTACTGTCGCCAAAACCCAGGTTCCCGGCGGCGTCCACGGCGATAAACGAGACGTTGAGACCGATCGAGTTGGGGAGGCTCGTAATGATCCCCGTAACCGCGTCGATCTTGCGGGTGCGGTCGGTGTCGGCGATGAAGATGTTCCCCAGCCTGTCGACAGCAATGCCCATCAGCCCATCGAAGGTCGCTTGACTCGCGGGAACGCCGTCGCCTGGACCGCCCGTACCGAGGCCGGCAATGGTCGTAATGGTCCCCGTTACCGCATCGACGCGGCGAAGCCGGTTGCAGCCGGTTATGTACAGATTGCCTGAGGCGTCGACCGCCAGTTGCGGCCACGTAGTCAACGCCGCGGATGTGGCTGGTCCACCATCGCCATCTCCATGGCCATCGGCGTAGCAGTTAGACTGCTCCCCGTTCCCCGCTACGCTGGTGATGATGCCAGTGCCGGCGTCGACCTTCAGCACCTGCCATGCCGAGACGAAATAGACGTCTCCCGACGGGGCCACCGTCATCCCGGCCTGCCAGTCCTCGGCCTGGCCGGTCATGGTGGTGATAATTCCCGTGGAGGCGTCGACCCTGCGAATCGCCCGGTCGTTCCCCAAAAAATCGCCGACCTGATTGATGAAGACATCGCCCTTCGCGTCGATGGCGATCGCACTGGGGTTGTTCAGTTGCGCGGAACTGGCCGGGCCGCCGTCGCCGGTATATCCCAGCGTGCCGTTACCGGCAAACCGGGTAAGATTGCCGGAAGGATCGATCTTGACCACGAGGTTGTATAGCGGGAGGGAAGCGTAGATGTTCCCCGCGCGGTCGAGAGCCATGCCGTGTACAAGGCCGATGTCGGTCGATTGCGCAGGTCCGCTGATGGGCGATCCCCCTCCCACCAGGCTCTGAATCGTGTAGGTCTGGGCCCATGCAACCTGGGCCAGGAAGATGCAGGAAAGCAATCCCGGCAAGATGAAAACGGTACGGCCGAAGCGAATCATAGATGCCATTTCCGATCCGATATTCTATCATCGCCCGGCCGTGCTCGATTATTCTCCCGGTTGCGTGGTTTTTCCACCCCGGCCACGGCCTCAGCCCATTGAATAAAGGACTCATTGCACCACGGTTCTCAGTCAGTGAAAGCTATCGCTTAACTGCCACAAAGCCGGCGATCCCGCGCGGCAGGCGGAATGTGCCCAAGGCCGAGACTCGCCGCGCCTCGAAGCCGGCCCGCCGCAGCGCCGAAACCAGTTCGGAAGGCTCGAAGAGGCGCAGTCGGTGCACCTCTTCGCTGCGCCGGTACAAGCGGCCCACCTTCCGAAAGCAGGTGATGCGCCGCGTGAGCGACGCCCGCCTCCGGTCGCCCTCCGTCTCCACCAGGATTGCCCAATCGCTCCCGGAGAACCATCGCCGCACGGTCGCCGCCGGGATGCGGGCTGGGCCTGCCGCGTCGAAGACGAATACTCCGCCCGGCCTGAGGGACGCGTACACCCGCTCGAAGAGCCGGGCGAGCGGTCGCAGTTCCACGCTCCGCTCGAAGCAATAATTGATGCACTCTCCGATCGAAGTGACGGCGTCCGAAACCGGCAACTCGACGCTTGCGAGGGACCCAACCGCGAACTTCGATTCCGGCGCGATTTTGCACGCCATCCTGATGAACGCCGGCGACTGGTCCACGCCGAAGACTTCGTAGCCGGCCAGGTTCAGTTCATGAGCCCAGCGCCGGCTGCCGCAGCCGAGGTCGGTGACCAACCCCCGTTTCAGCCCGCGCTTCCGCAACAGGCGCAGCAGTCCTGGCGCCACCCCCAGCGCGTACTCGCTGAATCCCACGTCGTGGATATACGCGAGGTCGGTGCCGTACTTAGTGACTCGGCTCACCGAGCAGCTCCGCCAGGTACTGCTGCCACACGGCCGCCATCGTGTGCGTCCCGTGGCCCCGCGTCTCCGGGCTGATCGGCAGCAGCACGAACCGCCCGTTCTTCACGCGCTTGATTTCCCGGTCCGCGATCCCCAACTCCGGCGGATTGATGAAATCGTCCGCCGAGTTCACGTACATCACCCGCGCCTGGATCTTCTCCAGCGCCGGCGACGGGTTGTAGTTGCGCGACGCGTTCACCTGGTAAAGCAGATCGTTCGCGTCCAGGCCGGCCGCGCGGTTGCTCATGTACTCGTCCAGGTATTTATCGGCGGCTTCGCGCGTCGGATACATGGCCTGATTGCGCAGCGGCGCGCTGCCCGCGATCAGCAGGATGTCGAGAGCGGTCCGCAGCGCCGCCCGCGGTTCCGCCGTGTACTCGCCGCCCTTCCAATCCGGATCGTTGCGGATCCCGTCCATCACCATCTTGCGCCACATCCGGTTGCGCCCCGCGATCTCCACCGTCAGGCACGCCAGCGGCATCAGCGCGTCCATGGAATCCGGGTAAGTCTCGCCCCACACCCACGAGTGCATGCATCCCATCGACGTTCCCATCACCAGCCGCAGGTGATTGATGCCCAGCCCCTCGGTGACCAGCCGGTATTGCGCCGCGACCATGTCGTCGTAGTCGTACTGCGGGAACCGCGCATGCATCCCGTCACTCGGCTTGCTGGATTTCCCGTGGCCGATGCAGTCCGGCAGGATGATGTAGTGCCGGCTTGCGTCGAGCAGTTGCCCCGGTCCGAACAGCACCCCCGAGAACTCCGGCCGCACGAACTGATGCCCCGAGCCTCCCGTGCCGTGCAGGACCAGAACGGCGTTGGTCACGCGGCCCTGCGCGTCGCGGGCGGGCTTCCCGAATGTGGTGTAGTGCAGCCGCAACTCGGCCAGCTTCTCACCCGACCGGAACTGGAAGTCGTGGATGACGAAATCGCCCTCCACCGCGGCCGGCTGCTCCGCCCTCAGGCACAGCGCCGCCATCAACAGCAGGATCGTCTTCATGAATCCCCCTATCGCAGCCGAATTCTAGCACGGCGAAAGGGGGGGCTACGCCCCTATCGATCCGTGGCGTTCCGGCTCAAGCCGAACAGGAAACCCGTCCTCACCCGACGCCCGTTGCTGGTCACCATGACGGCCAGGGGCGAGACGACCGCGGTCCGCACTTCGGCTCCGTTATCGACCACCACGATGCTCAGCACCAACGGCGGAGCGCCCGCATTGTCCAACGTCATGGTCCCGGAGCAATCGCCGTTAATCGAGTAGGTCCCCGTGCCGGCCCGGTCTGGCGTCGGGAAACCGCTCAGCGATCCGTGGATGTTGTCCGTCTGCGTCAGGTTGCCGTTCCCGTCGAAATGGGTAAGCGCCACCCCGACGACAGTCTCCACCGGACCGCCAGGCGCGCTGGGTCTCGTTCCGGTGACGGTGAATCCGTAATCTCCCCGAAGCGTCGCATTCGAGCAGAAATCCTGCGCCCAGAGAGAAGTTGCGGCCAGCAGCAGGCCGAGAATCGTGGTTTTCATGTTGGTTTTGTTGCCTCCTGGAACGACATTATCTTCGACCGCCCTGGGGAGCAAGGCTCGCCGCCTTCCTTGTGCATGGACCCCACCTTGCCCGATAATGGGCTCAAACAACAGGGTTTGCTGTGACAGATTCCCCGGTCTCGCCCGGCCTGCTGCGCTTCGGCGCGTTCGAGGCCGACCTGCGCACCGGCGAACTGCGGAAAGCGGGGCGCAAGGTCTCCATTCAGGAGCAGCCTTTCAGGACCCTGCTGGCCCTCCTTGAGCGCCCCGGTGAAATGGTGACCCGCGAGGAGCTGCGCGCCAAGGTCTGGCCGGCCGACACCTTCGTCGACTTCGACACCGGCCTGAACAAGGCCATTCGTAAAATCCGCGAGGCCCTCGGCGACTCAGCCGACTCGCCCCGGTTCATCGAAACCCTGCCCCGCCGCGGCTATCGATTTCTGGCGCCTGTCGAAGCGATCGGCGCCGCCGCCGTGCCCGCGCCCCCCGCCGAAGCGGCGCCTGCCGAAAAGAGCGCCCCCCGCCAGCCGCGCCGCCTGGCGCTCGCGGCAACAGCGGCAGGCGTTCTGTTCGCTGCCGCGGCGGGCTGGGCCTGGTGGGTCCGGGGCAACGCCCATCCCCCCATCCGGTCCATCGCCGTGCTCCCGCTCGAGAATCTCTCCGGCGACCCCAACCAGCAGTACTTCGCCGACGGCATGACCGACGAGCTGATCACCATGCTCGCCCAAATCCACTCCCTGCGGGTCATTTCCCGAACCTCGGTCATGCGCTTCCGAGGCGTGCGCAGGCCGCTGCCCGAGATCGCCCGCGAGTTGAACGTGGATGGCATCATCGAGGGCTCCGTGCTGGAGTCGGGCGGCAATGTCCGCGTGACGGCTCAGCTCCTCGACGCCGGCCAGGATCGCCACCTCTGGGCCGCCAGCTACGAGCGCCGGTTGACCGACGTGGTCAGTCTCCAGAGCCAGGTGGCGCAGGCGATTGCCGAACAGGTCAAGGCCAGCCTGACACCACAGGAACATGCCAGCCTCGCGCGCCGGCGCCCCGTCAACCCGGACGCCTACCAGGCCTTCCTGCGCGGCCGCTTTTTCTGGAACAAGAGGAGGAAGGAGGAGGTGGCGAAGGCAATCGGCTACTTCCAGCAGGCCATTCAAATCGAGCCGGATTATGCCCGCGCCTGGGCGGGCCTCGCCGGCTGCTACATGTCGCTCGGCGGCGACATGGGAGTGGTCGCTCCGGGCGATGCGGCCCTAAACGCAAGAGCGGCCGTCACCAAGGCTCTGGAAATCGATAGCGGCCTGGCCGACGGCCATCTCACCCTCGCCAACATCGAGCTCTGGTACGACTGGGATTGGGCGGGCGCGGAACGCGAGTATCGCCGCGCCCTCGATCTAAGCCCCAACGACTCCACGACCCACCGCAACTATTCGCATTACCTGCTCTTGATGAAGCGATCCGACGAGGCGTTGGCGGAAACCAAACGAGCGCTCGATCTCGATCCGCTCGACCTGCTCGCCAACGCCCACCTGATCTGGATCTACCGCGATACCCACCAGCCCGACAAAGCCCTCGCCCAAAGCGTCAAGCTGCTGGAACTCGATCCTACCTATAGGGGCATCTACTATTTCGTTGGTGGGGCGTACGAGGAGCAGGCCAAGTGGCCCGAAGCGATTGCCGCCTTCGAGAAGGCAAAGGACGACCAGGATCCCGGTTATCTTCGCGGCATCGCCCACGCCTGGGCAGCGTCGGGGCACAGAAAGGAAGCGCTGGCCGTCCTGGACAAGTTGCAGGAGTTGTCGCGGAAGCAGTACATTTCGCCCGTTGGCCTGGCGTGCGTCTACGCCGGCCTCGGTGACCGGACTACTGCCTTCACCTGGCTCGAAGAGGCGTACCGCCAGCACGCGCCCGCGCTGACCAGCATTCAGGTAGACCCCCAGCTCGACCCCCTGCGCTCCGATCCTCGTTTTCAGGATTTGCTCCGCCGTCTCGCTTTTCCGCCCGCTCCGTGACAGCAGTCTCGGAATTGAAAAAGTGAGTTCCCGCTAAGACCTTGACGCCGCTGGGGCGACCGAGGGGACGTTCGCACAGCGCCACCACTCCAATCTTCGCGTTCATTGTTTTGGCTTGTTTTATCCTATTTCTTGTTGTATGATTACAGCAAGATGGAGATCAGCCCCAAGGGCCAGCAGGCCTCCCGGCTCCGCCAGCGCAAGTTCGAACTCCTCCGCAAATTCCAACTCCCGGCTGAACTGCTGCCCGGCTCCTTGTCCGTCAGCCACACCCGTTGCGGTAAGCCAACCTGCCACTGCGCCTCCGGCGGCCCCGGGCACCCGGCTTGGTCGTTGACCTTCATGGTCCAGGGCAAGAAACGGGTGGAACGCATCCCCAAGGAGTGGGTCGACCAGGTGCGCCGCCGCGTGGAGGCCGGCCGCGAGTTTCAGGAGGCCCTCAAGGAAGTGCTGGCGGCCAACGCCGAACTGCTGGTGCTATGGCGGAAACAGCAACCCCGGTGAGCGAACCCAGCGCGCTGAAGATCCTGCACTACGCTTCCTATTGTTTGGGCCTGAAGTCCTATTTCCAGCACCCCGGCGATGGCCGGATTCGACCGCGCATTCCGGCGCCCGCCTTGGTCTGGTCGCTGCTCATCGCGCATCTGTTGCGCGCCTGGAGTTTCTTGCGCGTGGAATGGCTGGTGCATTCCCCGGCCCGTCCCGGCCTGGGTGTCGGAACGGCCTTTGGCGATGACGCCCTGGCCTATTTCACCGAGCGTCTCGATCCGGAATCCACGCGCGCCGCGCTCAGCTCGGCGATCCACCAAGCCAAGCGCAACAAGGTTTTCGAGTGTACTCGTTTGATCGGACTGGCTCTGGACGGCACCGGCGCCGGGTATACCCAGAAGGAACCTTGCCCGCTATGTCATCCCGTCAAGGACGGTCAAGGGACCTTGCATGGCCACTTGCACCACTTCGCCCTGCTCACCGTGGTCGGCACGGGTATCACCCTTCCCCTGGATGTAGAACCCTACGGGGCCGGAGACAGCGAGTACGCCGCCGGGCAGCGCCTGCTCCAGCGAGCCACGGCCCGCATCGGCAGACGCTTCGCCCAGTATGTCGTCGCCGACGGAGAGTTCGCCACGGCCCCTTTTCTCCACACTGCCGGCCAGCTCGGCCTGCGGGTGGTGGCGCGACTGAAGGGCAATCTTCCCGAACTGTCTCAAGCCGCGGCGCGGCTCTTCGACGGCCAACCTCCGCACTCGGTCTCTTTTTACGGGGCCGACCGCGTGGAACTCTGGGATGCCGACGACTTTCCGCCCTGGGCCACCCTGGGGTGGGAACAGGTGCGCGTGTTGCGCTATCGGCAGTACAAACCGGATGGAACCGTGATCCAGGCCGAGTGGCTCACCGACTTTCCGCGCCGGCAGGTGGGAAGCTTCAACCTGTTCCGCCTGGCCAAGAACCGTTGGGAGATCGAAAACCAGGGCTTCAACGACGGCAAGAATCGTTACGGCATGGAGCACATCTGCCATCACGATCCCAACAGCATGTTGCTGAACTGGCTGCTGATTGCCCTGGCCCTGGTCATCGAACGGCTGTACCGGCTGTGTTACCTGCACCGCGGCGCGCATCCTGTTCGCAGCGCCATCGACCTAGCCAGCCTGCTATGGCTGAACCTCCGCCTCCCATGCACCCAAAACACCAGCTAATCCACGCTCCGCGCGGACCGCCTGCCGCGCGCTCGAAACCGACCGATCTTTGACAACCTCACCTGCCTAGCGGCACCACCTCAGGCTGCGCCGTCTCCTTTCACGCTGCCTGCGCCATCGCTCCCACGCGAAAATCAGTCCAGCCGACCGCGCCTACCTCTGAGCCCGACCAATTCCGAGACTGCTGGCTCCGTGACTGTTTCCCTTCCCCCGGCACGACCATTAAGATATAGTAAGGCCATAAGCGGCAAACTCGGAAAAGGGGGATCGGGGATGAGCTCCGTACGGGTCTTGGTGGGCACCAGAAAAGGCGCCTTCGTTCTTTCGTCAGACGGAAAGCGCAAGCAGTGGGACGTCAGCGGCCCGCACTTCGCGGGCTGGGAAATGTATCACGTGAAAGGATCGCCGGCCGATCCCAATCGCCTGTACGCATCCCAGACCAGCGGCTGGTTCGGGCAGATGCTGCAGCGCTCGAGCGACGGCGGCAAAACCTGGGAGCCGGTTGGCAACAAGTTCGTCTACGAGGGCACTCCCGGCACGCACCAGTGGTACGACGGCACGGCGCACCCCTGGGAATTCAAGCGCGTCTGGCACCTAGAGCCCTCGCTCACCGATCCCGATACCGTCTACGCCGGGGTCGAAGACGCCGCCCTGTTCCGCTCCACCGACGGCGGGCAGAACTGGAAGGAACTCGCCGGCCTCCGCAACCACGGGACGGGGCCCCACTGGCAGCCGGGCGCGGGCGGAATGTGCCTGCACACCATCATTCTCGATCCCGCGGACCCGCGGCGGATCTTCATCGCCATCTCGGCCGCCGGCGCCTTCCGCACCGACGATGCGGGCGAGACCTGGCGCCCCATCAACAAGGGACTGAAGTCCCAATACATCCCCGACCCCAACGCCGAGGTCGGCCACTGTGTTCACCACATCACCCAGCACCGCGCGCGGCCGAACGTGCTGTTCATGCAGAAGCACTGGGATGTCATGCGGACCGATAATGCCGGCGACTCCTGGACCGAGGTCAGCGGCAACCTGCCCACCGACTTCGGCTTCGTGATCGACGTCCACGCGCATGAGCCCGACACCGTTTACGTCGTCCCCATCAAGAGCGATTCGGAGCACTTCCCGCTCGAAGGCAAGTTGCGCGTCTACCGTAGCCGCACCGGCGGCAACGAGTGGGAGGCGCTGACGAACGGCCTGCCGCAGAGCGACTGCTATGTCAACGTGCTGCGCGACGCGATGGCCGTGGATTCGCTCGATTCCTGCGGCGTCTACTTCGGCACCACGGGCGGCCAGGTGTACGCCTCCGCCGACGCCGGGGACAACTGGGCTCCCATCGTCCGCGATCTTCCGGCCGTGCTGTCGGTAGAGGTCCAGACGCTGCAATGATCCGGGTCGTGCTTCCGGCGCACCTGCGCACGATCGCCAAGGTCAGCGGCGAGGTGCAGCTCGCGGTCGAGGGACCGGTCACGCAGCGCTCCGTGCTCGACGCGTTGGAAGCCCAATATCCGGCGCTCGCAGGCACCATCCGCGACCACGTCACCCAGAAACGGCGCCCGTTCGTCCGCTTCTTCGCCTGCGAACAGGACCTTTCCCACGAATCGCCCGACGCCCCCCTCCCCGCCGCGGTCGCGAGCGGCGCCGAGCCCTTCCTGGTGGTCGGGGCCATTGCCGGGGGGAGCGATAAGCTGACGAAGAGTTGATGAAAGCCGGCGTGCTTCTCGATGCGGCCGGCCTCAGGCCCACCTCCGAGGGTGTGCGCATCCGGATCTCGGGAGGCAAGCGTACCGTCATCGACGGCCCGTTCGCCGAGACCAAGGAGTTCATCGGCGGGTACTGGATCGTTCAGGTGAAGTCCAGGGAAGAGGCGATCGAGTGGGCCAGGCGCGCCCGGCTCCGCGCCGTCATAGGGAACCGCGCGCGTTAGCATGCGCCTAAGCAATGATCCTTCGGCCAAAGGATGTTACCCTAAAAGCATGCGGTTATTCCTTTTGGCCCTACCTGTCGTCCTATTGGCGCAGGCTCCGAAGCCGGCGGCCCCGGCGCCTCCCAAGCCCGCGGTGTCGGCGCCAGCCGCCCCGGGGCTCGCCACCGACGAGGAGAAAACCATCTACGCGCTCGGCGTCTACATGTTCCAGTCGCTCGGGACGTTCAGTCTGAGCCCGGCCGAGGTCGATCTCGTCAAGAAAGGTTTTGCGGATGCGGCCGCGGGCAAGCCCGAGGTCGAGATCAACACCTGGGGTCCCAAGATCGGCAAGCTCGCCCAGGAACGTGGCGCCCAGGCAGCCACGCGCGAGAAGGCCGCCGGTGAGGCTTTCCTGGCCAAGGCCGCCGCGGAACCGGGCGCCGAGAAGACCGCCTCGGGCCTGGTTTATCGCGAGTTGAGGGCGGGCACCGGAGCCTCCCCCGTGCCAACCGACAAGGTCAAGGTGCACTACAAGGGCGCGCTCACCAACGGCACCGAGTTCGACAGCTCTTACAAACGCAACTCGCCAGCCGAGTTCACCCTGACTGGCGTGATCCCCTGCTGGACCGAGGGCGTTCAGAAGATGAAGGTGGGAGGCAAAGCCAGCCTGACCTGTCCCTCAGGGATTGCTTACGGGGACCGAGGTCATCCGCCGGCCATTCCGGGCGGCGCCACGCTGGTCTTCGAGGTCGAGCTGCTCGAAATCGTCCCTCCGCCTGCGCCTCCAGCGCCATCGGCACCGGCCGCGCCCCCTGCGCCGGCCACGCCGCCGACGAAGTAACTTCGGGAGGCCCGCTGGCGACGCGCTCTCGAGCTGACATGGTGGCGGTGCTGGCGGTCGCGGCCGCCGTCGCCGTCATACACCTGCTCACCAACCAGCGCTACGGCTTTCATCGCGACGAACTTCAGTTCCTCAGCGACGCCCGCCATCTTGACTGGGGATTCGTCGCCTATCCGCCGCTGACGCCTTTTCTGGAGCGCATCGGCCTCGGCATCTTCGGACTCTCCCTGGTGGGGCTGCGCCTCTTTTCCGTCATATCCCAAGCGCTGGCCATCCTGGTCACCGGGTTGATGGCGCGCGAACTGGGCGGCGCACGGCTGGCCCAGGTCACCGCCGCCCTTGCGGTCGCGCTCTCGCCCCTGCCTTTGTTCGAAGGCACGGAATTCCAATACACCACCTTCGACTATCTGTGGTGGGTGCTGATCGCGTATTTCACGATTCGCCTGCTCAAGACGGAGAACCCGCGCTGGTGGCTGGCCATCGGCGCAGCGATGGGCCTGGGACTTCTGACCAAGTACGCGATCGCGTTCTTCATCGCCGGGATCCTGGGCGGGGTTCTACTGACGCGCGAGCGGCGCTTTCTTGGGAGCGCCTGGTTCTGGGGTGGCATGGCCCTGGCGATCGCGTTCTTTCTGCCGAACTTGGTGTGGCAGGCGCGCCATGGATTCATCTCCCTGCACTTCCTCCAGCACATTCACGCGCGCGATGTCGGCCAGGGGCGCACCAACGGGTTTCTGCGCGACCAGTTCCTGATCTGCACGAATCTGTTCGCGGCGCCGCTGTGGATCGCCGGCCTGCTGTTGTTCCTGCGCGACCGCCGCTATCGAATGCTGGCCTGGATGTACCTGATCCCGCTGGCGCTTTTTATGGTGGCGAAAGGGCGAGGCTATTACCTGGCGGCGGCCTATCCCATGCTGATGGCGATGGGCGCGGTCGCGGGTGAGCGCCGGACCGCGTCGCTCGGCCGGTTGCCCCGCCGCACGGTCGAGGCCGTGTTTTTCACCGGCATGGCGCTGATCGGGCTCTACGCCTGCGCGATCGTTCTGCCGCTGGCCTCCGGCGGCTGGCTCAAGGACTTCGCCCTCCGGCGCAACGGCGATCTGCGCGAGGAGATCGGCTGGGAAGAGTTGGTCAGGACGGTGGCCGGCATTCGGGATTCGCTGCCTCCGGATCAGCGGGCGAGTGTGGGCGTGCTGGCGGGAAACTACGGCGAGCAGGGCGCCATCGAAATTCTGGGCCCGGCCTACCACCTGCCCCTGCCCATGAGCGGAACCAACTCGGCGTGGTTGCGCGGCTATCCTATGCCGCCCCCATCGACGCTGATCGTTGTCGGCCTGTCGAGCAAGTACGCGAACCGGACGCTCACCGGTTGCCGTGTGGCCGGCCACAACGGCAATCTCCTGGGAGTCGAGAACGAGGAGAGCCTCGACCATCCGGACATCTTCGTCTGCGGCCCCCCGCGCCAGCCCTGGCCCGAGTTCTGGAAGAAGTTTCAGGACTTCGGCTGACGGCCTCCGCCCGCCCCTGCCCAGGCGAAACTACGGGATCGGCGCAGCCGCAAGCCTCGCTGGGCCAAGGGCGGCTGGCGGTCGGTAACGGCCAAGGTTCTCAGATGCGGACTTGGGGCCTGCCACGCCGTGTCGCTCGAACCCCAGCAACTCCTGCCGCAGATGCCATAGCTTACACTCAAACTACATGCTCAACCGGGGCTATGCCTACACCACAATCATCAGCAGCAAATACCATGGACAGACCCTGCTCTCCCACTTGGCAAGCCTTTACGCCCACTCATCCCCACAAGCCTGGCAGCAGAAACTGAACAACGGCGAAGTCACCCTCGACGGCGTCACCGCCACCGGAAGCGAATCGGTCACTTTGGGCCAGACCCTTGTCTGGAACCGTCCACCCTGGATCGAGCCAGACTCCCCTCAGCACTTCGAAGTCCTGTTTGAAGACCCCCATCTGTTGGCCGTCAACAAACCCAGCGGGCTGCCCACCCTCCCCGGCGGCGGCTTCATGGAAAACACCCTCCTGCGCCTGGTGCAAGAGCAAACCCCCAACGCAAACCCTGTCCACCGGTTGGGCCGAGCCACCACCGGCATCGTCCTCTTCGCCAAAACACCGCAGGCGGCCTCTAATCTATTCGCAAACTGGAACACACCAAAAATTCAAAAAATCTACCGGGCGCTGGCTCAAAACGTTGCACAGCACGACGCCTACGAAATCCTGACGCCCATCGGCCTCGTACCGCACCCGCTCATCGGTTCCGTGTGGGCCGCCAACCCAAGGGGCAAACCGTCAAAATCACTGGCAAAGGTGATCTCACGCACCACCACCACCACAACGTTTGAGGTAAGCCTGAATTCGGGCCGCCCTCATCAAATCAGAATCCATCTGGCATCCATCGGCCATCCCCTGGTAGGCGATCCTCTGTACGGCTTAACCGGCCAGCCTCTTGAAAATCTCCCCGGCCTCCCCGGCGATGGAGGATATTTCCTGCACGCCCAATTTCTGAAATTACACCATCCCATCACCGGAGAACAAATCGATCTTGAGGCAGCTTTGCCGTCCGGATTTTCGTTGCATCAGTAAGTTCAGCGCGGGAATCAAATCCTAATTCCTACGCCCTACCGATAGAAAGTGGAGCTTCCCGGGGAAGCTCCCGGATTGTCGGCTTGACTCGAAACGAACGCCTCGCCCTCACGCGGTCCGACGCAGCCATTCCACCGACCGCCGCATCCCTTCCTCGAACCCGACCGCCGGACTGAACCCGAACTCCCGCCGCGCCCGCTCGATCGGGAACTCCTGGTTCCTCCCCAGCAGCAGGGTGGCATGCCGCGTCAGCAAAGGACGCCCGGGGATCCCAAGCCAGCGGTGCGGAGCCTCCATCGCCCGCGCCAGTCCGGAGGCCACCGCCACTGGGAGATCGATCCAAGGACGCCGGCGGCCCAAACCATCCGCCAGCGCATCGACGTACCGGCGCCACGTCACGCCCGTCCCGTCCGCCAAGTTGTATGCGCGCCCCACCGTCTCGCTCGCCGTGGCCGCCTGAATCATCGCCTCCGCCACGTTGTCCACGTAGCAGAACCCGCCCGCCGCGCGCCCGCCGCCGATCACCGCCATCAGCCCCTGCCCGATCAGCTTCGCAATATCGGTGACGAACGCCTTGCCCCGCGGCCCGTAGATGGTCGCCGGCCTCACCACAGTGACCGCGAGGCCGGTCTCGCGCGCCGCCTCCCACACCCGCGTCTCGCCCATGCCCTTGCTGCGGTTGTATGCCAGGCCGGCATCGACGATCGGGTGCGATTCGTCGCACGGAACCAGAGGATAGCCGTAGACGTCGGTGGTGCTCACGTGCAGAAAGCGCCGCAGACCCGTGACGCCGGCCGCGGCGCGGAGCAGTTCTACCACGCCCGCGACGTTGGCTTCGTAGTAGTCGCGCCACGGCGCCCAGTCGGTGGAGCACCCGGCGCAGTTGTAGATGTGCGTGACACCCTGGGCCGCTCCCGCCGCGTCCCCCCGCACCACCTCCACCGGCAGACCGTCGAGGTGCCGCAGATCGCTGGCCGGCCGGGCGAGCACACGCACCGCCTCGCCGCGCTCTACGAGGATTTGCGCCAGTCTGCCCCCGAGGAAACCGCTAGCGCCCGTTACCAGAACCATGTTTGTGAAGCCCGGCAGCCGGCTTTACCGCAGCTCCCGGAACGCATCCAAAGCAAGCTGCAGATCCTCCAGCGTGTGCCCCGCGGTCGCGCAAAGCCGCAGCCGCGCCGAGCCTTGCGGAACCGCCGGGAACATCACCGGCGCCACCAGAATGCCCCGGTCCCGCAGGTGGCTGGCGAAGAACGCGGCGGTCGCCTCGTCGCGCAGGATGATCGGAATGATCGGAGTCTCCGATGCCCCCAGATCGTACTCCAGGTCCCGCAGCCCTTTCCGCAGGAAGTCCGCGTTGGAATTCACGCGAGCCACGCGCTCCGGCTCCTGCAGCATGATCGCGATCGCGGTGCGGATCACCGCCGCCGACATCGGGCACAGCGCGCCAGAGAACACGAACGGCCCAGCGGCATGTTGCAGGTAGATCGAAATCTCCTGCGAGACGCACGCGAAACCGCCCGACGCCGGAATGGACTTCCCCACCGATCCGGTCCAGATGTCCACTTCATCCGCTGGCACTCCGAAGTGCTCATCGGTCCCGCGCCCGTATGTGCCCAGAACGCCTGTCGCATGGGCGTCGTCGATCATCAGATAGCAGCCGAACTCTTTCTTGATCGCGATCAGCTCCGGCAGCCGGCAGATGTCGCCCTCCATGGAGAAGATGCCGTCCGCGATGATCAGCGTGCGGTTGGCGGGCGCGCCGCCTTCCAGTTCCTGCCGCAGCGAGTCCGGATCGTTGTGGCGGAAGCGCTGTATCTGGACGCCGGCCAGCCGGCATGCATCCACCAGGCTGCGGTGCGAGAAAGCGTCGAGGATCACGCGGTCCTGCGGTCCCAGCAGCGCCGAGACCACGCCCAGGTTCGCCAGGTATCCCGAACTGAACGAGACCGCTTCGTCCATCCCTTTGAAGGCGGCCATCTCGTCTTCCATCTGGTGATGCAGGTCGAGCGTCCCGGTCAGCATCCGCGCGCTGGCGACCCCGGTGCCGTACTTGTCGATGGCATCCTTGGCCGCTTCGTCGATGCGAGGATCCCCGATCAGCCCCAGATAATCGTAGGCCGACAGCGACAGCATGTCCCGGCCTTCGATCCGCACCCACGGACCGGACTTACACTGGAGCGCCACCTGGTACGGATACACCCCGGCCTGGCACGCCTGTTCCGTCATGTCGAAAATGCGCCGCGCTCGCGCGTCGAGGAGCTTGTCCTTGCCGTAATTCCGGCGGTTGCCCGAGGCAAAAAAGCCGTCAAAACGGGCGCCGGTGGCGCTGGTCAGGGGCTCGCAGTTGGGAGAGGTCTTAATGTCTTTCATTCAAGCGTCTCAAAGGGCGTAGGAACAAGTATACAACCGCCGTCAACCTCCGCAATTCCCTCCCTACGAGCGACCCTTCAGGGTGCCCAGGAACCACGCCGCCACGTAGCCCATGGACACTATTGCCGCGCGCCCAGCGCGATGTGAGCACCACCGGATACCGTCGCTCCACGGCTTCTCCGGGGGAACCGGCGGCTGGTACCTTGCATTCCGCTGCTCGGCGCCGGCGGTCAGCACGAATCTCCGCGGCCTCCGTTCTCCGCTCCAGGATCGCCTCCAAATCGTGGGACGGCGCCTTCGCTTCCGGGTTGCGGTAGCACAGCGCATACTCGCCCGCCGCAGCCGGCAGGGCTCTCCAATCAGGAATTTACACGCTTGGTATACTGAGACTCGCGCTGCCGCCGAATCAGGGGCCACTTTGAAGACTGCCGGGGGCCGAGGCGCAAGCACTCCCTGCGGGAGGCCGGCTAGGAGGCTGTCAGATGCTCTCGACATTGTCGCCCCTGCACCCGCTCGTGTCCCCTTTCAGGCGCGGATGGGCGACGCACGCTTGGGTCCGTTTGCTGGCCGTGCTGTCGTTCGGTCTGGCTGTGACCGTTTTGTTCGGATGGCTGTTTCCCGGTTCGCTGCGTTGGCCGATTGGCCCCGACTTCCACAACTACTACGAACCTGTCGCTCGCAGCATCATGTCCGGAAATGGTTTCCACCTGCCGGACGGACAGGCCGCGATTCTGTACCCACCCGGATACCCGCTGGCCCTGGCAGCCATCTTCACGCTGGCCCGCGCTCTCGGGATTGCCGAAGCTGCGCTGGTTGTGCCCGTGAACGGCCTGGCGGTAGGACTCGCCTGCATGTCGCTGTTCTGGATGCTGGAACAGGCCTTGGGACGCTCGCGCGCCTTTGTAGCCGTCGCGGTGTTTGCGACCTATCCGTTCATGCTGTATCTTGCGCAGATGCCGAGCAGCGAGATTCTGTTCGCCGTGCCATTTTTCTGGGCGCTCGCCCTGCTGATGCGGCTGGCCTGGGCCGGCAGCCGATCCATGGCCCGCTTCTTCGGGGTTGGCCTGCTCCTGGGAATTTCCATGCTCATCCGTCCGATCGCAATTGGAACGGGCATTGTCGCCGCCGGACTGCTGATCTTTGTTCTAATGCGCAGCCTCGCCGTCTCAGTTCGTCTGCGGCTGGCTGCCGCGGTGCTTTTGGGGAATCTGGTGGCGATTCTGCCATGGACGCTGTGGACCTGGTCCGCCACCGGACAAATAGCGCCGCTCGGAACGAATGGCCTGGCTTCCGCGACGGACGGTCTCACGTTCGGGTTGAGCGACGCCGACCGTCGATCGTCTCCGGTCCACGTGCCAAGCGATGTGGAAGCAGTGATGCGCAACGTCCACGCGCACACCGCGGAGTTCCATACGATGCCCCAACTGGCGTCCTATATGCTCTCGGAGTTGCGCCGCGACCCAGCCGCGGTCATCAAGCTCGCAGCCATCAAAGCGCGGCGGAGTTGGTACGGGAAAGACAACGGCCGGCTCGAGAGCCTCAGCGCGGGGATACAGGCCGTATACCTCGCGGGAATTGTTTTCTGTTCGTTTGTGGCTGCCCGCCGGAGGGCGCTGGAACGTCAGATCGTAATCGTCGTGTGGACCCTGGCCTGCTATTTTTGGCTGGCGTCCGCGGCGGTGCTGCCGCTTCTTCGATATATGGTGCCGGCCATGGGAATTCTGTCTCTTGCCGTAGCGGCGGGGTTTCCTCAGCGCCATCCCTCTGTGGCGGAGGCGCGTAGCCAGGATGCGACTTAGCCCCGTGACGCCAGCGAAAGCCGCTCCAATTCCGGCCTCTCCCGACCAGCGTGTTCGGGTCCTTCTCCTGGTTCGCGAGTTGGGAATCGGCGGCACCGAACGCCAGACCGCCGTAACCGCCCTGGCCCTCGACAGGCGCCTCTTCGAGCCCCACGTCGTAGCCTTTCGCGCCCTCGGCTTTCGCGCCGCGGAATTGCGGGAGGCGGGAATTCCCGTCTTCGAGATCCCTGCGCGTTCGCTGCGGGGCTTCTCTGCCCTCCGGAGCGCGCTCCTGTTGGGCCGCTATATCCGCCGGAATAGAATCCAAATCGTCCACACCTTCGATACGCCCATGAACCTGTTCGGCCCGCTGGTCGCGCGGTGCTTCCGCGCCCCGGTCGTGCTCTCCAGCCAGCGCGCGTATCGCACTCTCATGCGGCCTTCCACCAGGCGCCTGCTGCGGCTCACCGACCACCTGGTGGATGGCGTGGTCGTGAACTGCCTGGCCGTGGGGCGCCACATGGCGGACGACGAACACAATCCGCCCTCGCGCAATTTGCTCTGCTACAACGGAACCGACACCAAGGTGTTTTGCCCGGGCGAGTCGCCCCGCCCGGCCGTGCTCGAAGGTGCTACGCTCACCATCGGCGTGGTTTGCGGTTTGCGTCCTGAAAAGGACTTGGAGACTCTGGTCCGCGCCTTCGACGCCCTGCGGCGCAGTCACGCCGGCGCGCGCCTCGCGATCGTAGGCAGCGGCGCCTCGGGCGACGGACTCGAGCGTCTGGCGCGCGAGCTCGATCTCGGCGCCGCCTGCCATTTCGAACCGGCCACGTCGGATGTGACCACCTGGCTCCGCGCCCTGGACATCTTCGTTCTGCCTTCCCGCTCCGAGGCCCTCTCGAACGCGCTCATGGAAGCGATGGCCTGCGGCTGTTGCCCCGTCGCCTCCGATGTGGGCGGCAATCCTGAACTGGTGACCCCGATGGAAACCGGGCTGCTGTTCCAGCCCGGCAACGTTGCCGACCTGGCCGCGAAGCTGCAGTTGCTGGCTGGAGACCACGCCCTGCGCCGCTCCTTGGCCACTCGGGCGGCTGCCCGTATCGCAAAGGATTTCTCGATCGAAGCCGCCGGCCGTCGCATGGGAGAGATCTACCTCTCGCTCTTAGGCCTCCCGCCCTCCTGACTCCTGTCTCCTGTCTCCAGTCTGCTATCCTGCCTGATACGATTGCCAACACGAATCCCCCGCTGCGCCTCGGCTATCTGGTAAGCCGGTACCCCGCCGTCAATCACACTTTCATCCTGCGCGAAATCCGCACCTTGCGCGCTCTTGGATTCGACGTCCGCGTGGTCTCCATCCTCCGGCCGGACCGCGATCCCGGCCAGCTCAGCCCCGAGGAGTCCGAGGAATTCCGCCTGACTTTTTCCGTCCTGGGAAGCGGCGCGCGGCGGATTCTGTCCGCTCACCTTCGCACTCTGCTGCGGCGTCCGCTCGCGTATGTCGCAACGCTGGCCCATGCCATCCGCATGGGCGGCCGCGACATCGGCCGCGCCGTCTCTCACGTCTTGTATTTCGCCGAGGCGGTCGTCGTTGGCGACCACCTGGCCCGCGCAGGCGTGACTCACTTCCATACGCACTTTTCTTCAACCCCCGCGCTGATCGCGGCGCGCCTGTTCCGGCTCAATTTCTCGCTCACCATTCACGGGCCGGACGAATTCAACGACGTGCTCGGATTCCACATGGCTGAGAAGGTGGCGCGGGCAAGTTTTGTTGCCGCCATCAGCAGGTTCGCTGCCAGCCAGATCATGCGGGCCAGCGCGCCGCGGGATTGGGCCAAGGTTCAAGTCCTGCCGCTGGGAGTTGACCCTCAGGATTTCGCCCCGCGGCCCCGTGCGGACCACAGCGCTGGCGAGCCCTTCAGAATCGTGTCCGTCGGAAGGCTGGCCCCCGCAAAAGCCTACCACCTCCTGATCGCCGCGGTCGCCCGCCTGGTCGAAAAGGGCAGGAAAGTGGATCTCACCATCGTGGGCGACGGACCCGAACGCCAGTCGCTCGAAGAAGCAATCGCGCAACGCAAACTGGACGGCATCGCGCGCCTGGCCGGCCCGTGCAATCACGACCACGTGGTCGATTTCTACACGCGGGCGGACGCCTTCGCGCTGGCCAGCTTCGCCGAAGGCGTTCCCGTTGTCCTGATGGAGGCGATGGCCATGGAGATTCCCTGCGTCGCCACCTGGATCGCCGGAGTGCCAGAGTTGATCCGCAACGGGATCGACGGCCTGCTGGTTCCGCCCGCCGATGCGGAAGCCCTCGCCGGCGCGCTCGAAAAGCTGATGGACGATCCGGCTCTCGGCGCCGTCCTGGGGGCCTCGGCACACCGCCGCGTCCTCGACCTTTACAACCTCGAGCGCAATTCCGCCCGCCTCGGAGACACGTTCCTCAGGGTTCGGAAAGCGCAGTAGGCGTCAGAATCCCATGGCCGGGCCGGGTTCGCGCACACGACTCCGGCGGCGGCCGGTGCCAACCCGCATCGCATCAGGACTCGTCGGGGAAAGGCGGCAACACCCGGCGGAAGAGGATGAAGCCCGCGAACTTTATCCCGTGAAGCCGCGCCACCCGGCGCAATCCGCCCTTCGTATTGCCTTTCATCGAGGCGAAGTTGTCGGGCATCATCTCGCTGTAGAAATAGTCGGACAGCCCGCGCTTCAAAACGTCTTCCAGCATGAGGTGTCGCATTACGGCTTGCAGTCCCTTACTCCGGTATTCGGGTCGGGTGAACCCAGCGGTCACCAACGGCCCTTCCGGAAAACCAAACTGCTGCGGCCGGCGCAGCGCGAAGGTAAGCACGCAGCGATGTGCGACTACACCATCGACCTTGGCGACATAGACCTCACGGGTTCCAACCAGCAGATCGTCGATTTCCGGGTTGCCGGTGTGGTCTCCCGGCCCGTAGTGCTCGATGGTCGCCGGCAGCGGCGTCGACGGGGCAGTTGTAGCGGCCAGGGTCTCACGCGTCCCCTGGTACAGGAACATGTCGTAGGTCTTGGGGAAGAACGACGCGAGCGCCTGAGTGAAACTCAAACATCGCAAGCGCTCCCAGTAAGCGCGAACTGGATTCAATCCGAGCGGCGCGGATGAACCTCTCTCGCCTCGCGAACCGTTGCTAAACAAGCCTGACTTCCTCGCATCTCAATCACTATCGGAGCGAAACGTTGCCTTTCTCATGATCCCACGGAACCCGAAACTCCTCAAGGGCGAGGCCGCGCGACAGGCAGCAAGAGCCACCGATCCCGCGAATTCGATCAATACTCTTCGCGGAAGGGGCCATCACGCGGCGGCACAGAATGAAGCCTGCAAACCCTATGCCCTGAATCCGCGCCACGCGGCGCAATCCTCCTTTTGCCATTCCCTTCATGGCGACGTTGTCGGGCATGACCTCGCAGTGGATGTGCTCGTAGGGCCCGCGCTTCAAAACGCCCTCCAGCAGAGCGCGTTTCGTTACGCTGTGCAGTCCCTGGCGCCGGTACTCGGACCGCGTAAACGCTTAGGTCGAAAGCGGTCCTTCGGGGAAACCAATTGCTGCGGCCGGGGCAGTGAGAAGGTGAGCGCGCAACAATGTGCCACTACGCCATCGACCTTGGCGACATACACTTCACGAGTCCCAACCAGGAAGTTGTCGATGTCCGGGTTCCCCGTGTGGCCGCCCGGGCCGTAGCGCTCGATGGTGGCGGGCAGCGACGTCGACGGGGCAGGCGTGGCCGCCAAGGTCTGACGCGTCCCCCGATACAGGTACATGTCGTACTTTCTCGGAACGAGCGCGGCCAGCCCCCGCTTGAAACTCAGACATCGCAAGCGCTCCCAGTAAGCGCGCAGAGAATTCAATTTGAGCGGCGCGGACGAACCGATGGCGCCTTGGAAAGCTCCCTGGCCTAGAGTAGCTTGACCCATTTCAATCCCCAGTGAGAATGAACTCTGCCTTGATCGTCCCACGGTTCTTATCGTCCGCGGCGGGCGCCACTTCCAGGCCTTTTAGTGGAAAACTGGGGCTGAGCAAGTCGACCGATATGCAGCGGAACGGCTCGCCTGGGAGTAAGGCGCGGGGAGTGGGATCGCGGTCCGTGTGCGGGGACTTATAAATGGCGGAGAGGGGGGGATTCGAACCCCCGGTAGAGGTTTAGGCCCCTACGACGGTTTAGCAAACCGCTGCTTTCGACCACTCAGCCACCTCTCCGCAGCCGCTGGAACGCATTTGAATCGTAGCATATTCCTGGTCCTTCGGAGAAGGCAGACACCCGCCGGACTCGTGGCCGCTTGCCCTGTGCGGCGGCAGACACAATACCGCCGGTTGCGGGGTCTGTGGTGGGATCGTATGATTGAATATGATTGCTGACAGCATCCAAGAAGGGCTGACCTTCGACGATGTCCTCCTCTTACCCGCACGCAGTGGCGTGCTCCCCGCCCAGGCAGATACGCGCACGTGCCTGAGCCGCACCATAGGCCTGCACATACCCATCGTCAGCGCCGCCATGGACACGGTGACGGAATCGCACCTGGCCATCGCACTGGCGCGCGAAGGGGGCATCGGAATCGTTCACCGGAACATGTCCATCGAGCGGCAGGCCGAGGAAGTGGACCGGGTGAAGCGCAGTGAGAGCGGGATGATCGTGGACCCGGTCACGATGGCTCCCGAACAGAGAATCTACGAGGCGCTCGAAGTCATGCGGCGCTTCCGCATCTCGGGCGTTCCGGTGACGCGGAACGGCCGGCTGGTGGGCATCCTGACCAACCGCGATCTGCGCTTCGAGACCAACCTCGACCAGCCGAT
Organism: Bryobacterales bacterium; assembly: GCA_963841635.1. Lineage (GTDB taxonomy): Bacteria > Acidobacteriota > Terriglobia > Bryobacterales > Bryobacteraceae > DASWZN01. The sequence goes on along the minus strand of CAWJDO010000002.1, from coordinate 903,899 downwards.
CGCGAACGTCATGACCAAGGACAACCTGATCACGGTTCCAGTGGGCACCACGCTCGAAGAGGCGGAACAGATCCTGCACCAGCACCGCGTGGAAAAGCTGCTGGTAGTGGACAAGGACTACGCGCTGAAGGGCCTGATCACGGTCAAGGACATACAGAAGAAGTTGAAGTATCCCAACGCCGCCAAGGATTCGCAAGGGCGGCTGCGGGTGGGCGCGGCCATCGGAGCGGGCGCGGATTTCCTGGAGCGGGCGCAGGAACTGGTGCGGCGCAAGTGCGACGTCCTGGCCGTGGACACGGCGCACGGGCACAGCGAACGCGTGCTCGAGGTGGTGAAGGCCGTGAAGAGCAAGATGCCCGAAATCCAGTTGCTGGCGGGCAACGTGGCGACTTACGAGGGCGCGCGGGACCTGATCGCGCTCGGCGCGGACGGAATCAAAGTGGGCATGGGGCCGGGTTCGATCTGCACCACGCGCGTGGTCTCGGGCGCGGGCGTTCCGCAGATCACAGCCATCTCGGAGTGCTCACGCGCGACGCGGGAGGGCGGCGTTCCTCTGATCGCCGACGGCGGCATCAAATACTCCGGCGACGTCACGAAGGCCATCGCGGCGGGGGCGGACTGCGTCATGATCGGCAGCCTGTTCGCGGGCACCGATGAGAGCCCGGGCGAGACCATCCTTTATCAAGGGCGTACATTCAAGAGCTACCGCGGCATGGGATCGACGAGCGCGATGGCGGTGGCGAGCGCCGACCGGTACGGGCAGGAGGTCAACTCCAAACTGGTCCCGGAAGGCATCGAGGGGCGCGTGCCTTACAAGGGGCTGCTCTCCGAGATGGTGTACCAGTTGGTGGGCGGCCTCAAGGCCGGCATGGGGTATTGCGGCGCGTCCACGATTCGGGAGTTGCAGGAACGGTCGCGGTTCCTGCGCGTGAGCCCGGCCGGGCTGCGCGAAAGCCACGTCCACGACGTCATCATCACCAAAGAGGCGCCGAATTACCGCGTCGAATAGGGGGCCGCTGGTTCGCATATGAACTGTCCCGGTTGTGGGGCCGCGATGCGGTTCGACGACATGAAGGGTTGCCTGGAGTGCGATTTTTGCGGCGCCGTGCGGGTGCTCGAGCCGGACGCCGACGGGGTTGCGCTGCTGGGCACGGCGTCGGCGATCCAGTGTCCGGAGTGCAAGACCGCGCTCGAGGAAGCCGCGGTCCACGGCCGGCGGCTGCTCTCGTGCCCGCGCTGCCGCGGGTTGCTGATGGGCATGGACGCCTTCATCGATCTGGTAGAGATGCTGCGCGCGGAGCGCACGCAGGCGCCGGAGCCTCCGCACCGTTTCGATCCGAAGGAACTGAACCGGCATCTGGAGTGCCCGCAGTGCGGGGCGCGCATGGACACGCACGCCTACGCGGGGCCGGGCAACGTCGCGATCACGACCTGCGAGTTCTGCAAGCTCGACTGGCTGGACCACGGCGCCCTCCGGCACGTGGTGGCTGCGCCGGATAGCGGGAGCTGGGTGGAGTAGGGCTCAGCAACTTCCCAGACCCCGGGCCAGCGTTGACCGCGCACATCCGCGGGTCCGGCGTTTTACGTCTATGTGGCGCATCGATCCGCCAGTCTTCGTAAGGGCCGGCGCGTGCAACACGTTCCGAGTCCTTCACCCTTCACCTGGGCGTCAATTTGCCCTTGCGGTCGCGGCTCTTTTCGCCGAAACATTGCAGGGCCAAAAGAGGGCAACGAGGCAACTGTGCGCCGTCCCCCGTGCTCCCTAGTGAGAACACATCAACAGGCTGTATGATTCTTGAGGGATGGCTTGCGGTTCGCGGTAGCTACGGGAGCGATCCCGGGTGAATTACAGATGAGGGGGTAAAATGCCCACCGGCCACAGCAAGCAACGCGTGAGTTACATCGTACTGTGCGCCAGTCTGGTTAGCGTAAGTGTCGTGTTTGGCGTGCGGGTGGAGTACATCCCCGGAATCTACTATGCCCTCGCTGTCATCCAGTTCGCCGTAATCTGCCTTGCCGCGTGGAGACTCGGGGTGCGGGCGATCAGAGCTGGAGCGGAGGAGCGTCGAATGGTCGCGACTGCTGGAGGATTGCTGATTACCCCATGGGCGCTTTTTTCGTTCCTTGCCGGCATCGGCCCCCCTGGGGGCCAAACCGCGGCGGAGAATCAGTTGCGTTATCTTATCCTCCTCATCAACGCGATCGCGATAGCGGGTGGATTGGTCGTCCTCCGAGAGGCGCTGCGCAAGGCCGGTGAACGCTTCTATTCGACGCTGGGATTCGCGGCAATCATGTTCGCCACTCCGCTGTATCTCATTTGGGCGATCATTCTGGTTGGATACCACGGCGTGAGGCTTGTGAATTCAGGGCGGGTGCCGCCGTGGATCACTTCGCTGGTTGACTTGTCGGATATCCTATTGTTTTTTGGGGGCGTTTTAACCTATCTCGCGACTGCGGCTTTTGCAGCATCCCTAGGGCGAAGCCAGTGGCTCGGGCGAAGGGCGACCCGCACATTCGTAAGCGCGAGCCTCTTCGCGTTCCTGTGCCTCGTGACCAGAGGTCTCGAGTTCCCGGACCCGGCAGGCGTCTTCAAGCATTGGTACACGATTCCAGGCTATGTTGCCGGTATCCCGGCGGTTCCATGGATCGCGCCCTGCTTGTTCGGTGTCGTCTTGCTGCGATGGGTTGGCAACGAGCAGAGCGTCGCAGATGCAAACGACGTTGGAATTGGCTAGAAACTCTAGTCGGGAAGGCTGATCATGACCACACAAACATCTGCCAAGGTGCCCCGGTTTGGGTCCTGGTTGTTCGCGAATACTGCCATCGCCTGCTTCGTGTACTCCCTGTTCGTGCTGCTCCTGATGCATGTGCTCCGGCCCGACTATACGCCGGCCAGCCACATGATAAGCGACTACGGTGTCGGCCGCTATGGGTGGATGATGGCGACCGCGTTTCTCGCCATGAGTGGCGGCTGCCTGATGCTGATGCTGGGTCTGGTTCGCAGCGGTCCCGCTTCGGGCGCTGCGCGGTTTGGCACACTCCTTCTGGGAATCGCTTCGATCGGCCTGGTGGTCTCGGCAATCTTCCCTACGGACCTCGAGGAAGCGACGTCTCGGACACAAACGGGCAACATCCACGACATTAGCTTCCTCGTAAATGTGGGTAGCCTCCTCCTCGCGACGACGGTCCTGTCCGCGAGCTTCGGCAGGCACCCGCGCTGGCGCCCCTACCGGCGCACGTCCATCACGCTGACATCGCTCGTCGTGGTCGCGTTCGTTCTTCAGTTCATCACGCTTCACCGGGGGGCGCCTTACGGTCTTACCAATCGGTTCTTCGTCGCTGTGCTCTTCGCGTGGTTTCTCGCGACTGCGATTCGGTTGCGCAAGCTGGAGAGGGAGTGAGGCCGGATCGCCAGGGCCGCCGACAGAGAGAAGAAGATCGAACTGCCGCCGCCAGCCTTTGGAGGCCTTTGATGGACCAGCGTCGACGATAAGGATCCTTGAACACCCCAGGATCCGGCAATTCCACCTGATCATGTAGTCCCCATCGTGCTCAATCGCTCCGGGACCATAGGGAGCCGTCGTGGACGGCCGGAGGACTCGGCCTCCTATACTGATAGGAGGAGGAGCGATGAGCGACGGGCGCGAGGAGCGCGACGAAACCGAGAAGCGCCGCGAGCAGGAAAAGCGAGAGGACCGCGAGGACCGCATCGACCGCGGCGATGTCGACGAGTGGGAGCCCGAGCGAGTTGACTCCTGACATATACGCCACCCAGCGCGCCTCGTTCGCTCGAGTTTCCGCCCGCCCCAAAAATGCCAGTCACAACCCACGCACGACCCCTAACTCCGTGATCCCAAGAGCCCGCTAGCCGTTTACCCCCCCAGAACTCTTGACACCGCCCCGTACCCTCATAGCGGAGGAAACCGCGTGTCATCAACCGCCGTTCACCACATTTCGCCTACTTCGCCGCCCCTCGAGGCCGGCAGTCCATCAACCGCCGTTCATCACATTTCGCCACTTTCGCCACCCTTCGAGGTCGGCAACCTGTCGCCCATCCAGGTCCAGGTCGTCGCCGCGCTCGCCGAGGGACGCTCCGTCGTCCGCACCGCCGCCGCCGTCGGAATTCACCGCAGCACCATCCATAATTGGATGCGATCCTCGAAGGAATTCCGCGACGCCGTCAATCAGGCCCGCGACCATTTCTTCGAATGCGTCAACGATCAGCTGAATGAACTGTCAACCGTCGCACTCGACACTTTGCGACACTTACTCACCAGCCCCGATACCCCGCCGTCCGTCCGCCTCCACGCGGCGTTAGCCGTTCTCGAACGCCCCGGCCAGCGCGACCCCGGCTGGCAAGTCCCCATACCCTTCGGTAAGGTAATGGAGCCCCGGCGAGAGCCGGTCGTGCTCGCGCCCGTGCCCGTAGTCCCAGTCTCCACCCCGCGCAACGCCCCATGCCCCTGCGGCTCCGGCACAAAGTACAAATACTGTTGTGGAAGCCCCTTGGGTGCGTCCCTCGACAAGCTCACCGCTCCACCCCGCCCGCAAGGCTGATGGCGAAGCCCGCGGAACCCCGCCGTTGCCGTTTGATCGGGACTTTAGGACTTGATAATATCGTGCCAGCGGGGAACGGAGGCACGGGATGCTCGGCACGATGATGAACTACCCTTTGACGCTCACCTCGATCCTGGAGCGCGCGTCGAAGTTGTTCGGCTCGGTCGAAGTCGTCTCCGCGCTCCCGGACCGGCGCGTCCTTCGTTCCAACTATGCCCGCGTGGCCGCGCGGGCGCGCAAGTTGGGCGCGGCGTTCGCGAAGGCCGGACTTGGCCGCGGAGACCGCGTCGGCAGCCTCATGTGGAACAACGTCTGGCACCTCGAGGCCTATTTCGGAGTGCCGGCTTCCGGTTGCGTGCTCCACACCCTCAACCCGCGCCTCCACCCGGATGAGCTGGCGTACATCGTCAACCACGGCGGCGACAGAATTCTCATCGTCGATGACGTTCTCCTGCCGGTCTACGAGAGATTCCGCGACAAGGTCCGGCTGGAACGCATCGTTGTTGTTCCGACAACCGGAAACCCCGTCCCCGCGCCTCACCAGAGCTACGAAGACTTCCTGCGCGACGCCGGCGACTGCGAGTTCCCCCGCCTGGATGAGAACGAAGCCGCTATCATGTGCTACACCTCGGGCACCACCGGAGCGCCAAAGGGAGTTTTGTATTCACACCGGGCGCTGGTGCTCCACGCCATGGCGATTGCCCTGCCGGACTGCTTCTTCCTGGCGCAGGCGGACTCCGTTCTGCCCGTCGTGCCGATGTTTCACGCCAACGCCTGGGGCTTGCCATCCGCCTCGACAATGCTGGGCGCCAGGCAAGTGCTGCCGGGACCGAATCTCGATCCGGCCAGCCTGCTCGACCTGCTCGATCGCGAAAAGGTCACTCGAGCCGCCGGCGTTCCCACGGTCTGGCTCGGGGTTGTCGACCTGCTCGAACGCTGCCCGGGCCGCTGGCGCCTGAACCCGAAATTGCTCGTGTCGGTCGGCGGAGCGGCGCTGCCCGAGTCTCTGATCGCGGCCTTCGACCGTCTGGGTATCGCGGTCCGCCAATCCTGGGGAATGACCGAAACGACGCCCGTGGGTGCGACGAGCATCCCGAGAGCTTCCATGTCGGATTGGCCGGCGGCGGACCTGCTGGCGCTGCGTGCCAAACAAGGCACGCCGCTGCCGTTCGTCGAAGCCCGCGGTGTCGAAGGCGGCCGCGAAGCGCCCTGGGATGGCCAGACCATGACCGAGTTGCAGGTGCGGGGACCCTGGGTCGCCGCCAGCTACTATAATCCGCCGGCGAATTGCGAGAGCTGGACCGAGGACGGATGGTTCCGGACCGGCGACGTAGTAACCATCGATCCCGAAGGCTACATCAAGATCGCGGACCGCAGCAAGGACCTGATCAAATCCGGCGGCGAGTGGATCAGTTCGGTCGATCTCGAGAACGCTTTGCTCGGTCACCCGGCCGTTCGCGAGGCCGCCGTGGTCGCGATCGCCCATCCCAGGTGGGGAGAGCGCCCGCTGGCCGCGGTCGTCCTGAAAGAGGCCTGCTGTGCGACACCCGCGGAGCTTCGGGAGCACTTGGCAGCGCGCTTCAGTTCCTGGCAACTGCCCGACGCCATCGTGTTCATTCCGGAGATTCCGCACACCTCCGTCGGCAAGCTGCGGAAATCCAGCCTGCGCGAGATGTTCGCCGGTTGGGATTGGGACCGGAAGGAAGCGTAGTCATGAGCACTCGCATCGAGAAGGACTCGCTGGGCGAGGTCGAGGTCCCGAGCGACAAGCTCTGGGGGGCAGAGACTCAGCGCGCGATCGAGCACTTCAGCATTGGGACCGACCTGATGCCGCGCGAGATGATACCGGCGTACGCCACGGTGAAAAGAGCCGCCGCCATTGCCAACCATGCGGGCGGGCGGCTCGACGAGGAGCGACGCAAGCTGATCGTCCAAACCTGCGACGAAATCCTGGCGGGGCGGCACCTCGACATGTTTCCCTTACACGTATGGATGTCGGGCAGCGGGACGCAGTTCAATATGAACGTGAACGAGGTCGTCTCCAACCGCTGCTGCCAGCTCGCGGGCACGCCGCTGGGGAGCAAGACGCCGGTACACCCCAACGATCATGTGAACATGTCGCAGTCGTCCAACGACACGTTTCCCTCGGCGATGAATATGGCGGCGGCGGTCGAGGTGAAGCGGCGGCTGATGCCGGCGGTCGGGGCGCTGCGCGACGCCATCGATCGGAAGGCCGCGGAATGGAGCGGCATCGTCAAGATCGGCCGGACGCACATGCAGGATGCGCTGCCACTCACGCTGGGACAGGAATGGTCGGGCTACGCGGGGATGCTGGCGGACGATCTGGAGCGGATGGAGGACGCGCTGCGGGGCGTCTACCTGCTGGCGCTGGGCGGCACCGCGGTGGGCACTGGCATCCACGCAGCACCCGGCTTCGCCGAGGTCGCCGTGGCCGAGATCGCCAGGATTACGGATCTGCCGTTCTCCGGCGCTCCGAACAAGTTCACCGTGCAGGGCGCCCACGATGCGCTGGTGCATCTCTCGGGGACGCTGCGCACGCTGGCGGTGTCGCTCTACAAGATCGGCAACGACATCCGGCTGATGTCCTGCGGCCCCAGAGCGGGCTTGGCCGAACTGGCCATTCCGGAGAACGAGCCGGGCTCTTCCATGATGCCGGGGAAGGTGAACCCGACCCAGGCCGAGGCGCTCACCATGGTCGCCGTGCAGGCCATGGCGAACGACGTGGCGGTGGGCTTTGGCGGGGCGGGCGGCTACCTGGAGATGAACGTCTACAAGCCCCTGATGATTTCGAACGTGCTGCACTCCATCGCGATTCTGAGCGGCGGGTGCACGAACTTCCGCCGGTTCCTGATTGAGGGGACGACGCCCAATCTGACGAAGATGCGCGAGGATGTGGACCGGTCCCTGATGCTGGTGACGGCGCTGGCGCCGGTGATCGGCTACGACAAGGCATCGGAGATCGCCCACTACGCGATGAACCACGACCTCACGCTGAAGGCGGCGGCATTGAAGCTCGGGTTCGTGACGGAGGAGGAGTTCGACCGCGTGGTGGATCCAGCGAAGATGGTTGGGGAAGGGGCTTAGTGGGGCAGGACTCCAGTCCTGCAGCGGGTCTCCAGACCCGCCTCCCCGAGCCCTCCAGGTGGACCGGCGGCAGTACACTAAAGCACATGCCGAAGCTACGAGTGGCAGTGGTAGGCGCGGGGCAGTTCGGGTCGAACCACATGCGGGTGGTGAGCCAGTCGGAACGGGCCGAACTGGCGGGGGTATGCGATCTCGATCCGGGGCGCGCGGGAGCGGCCGCGATCCGGTTCGGCTGCCCGGTGCTCGACCTGGCTCAGCTTCCGGGCCGGGCGGACGCGGCCATCGTCGCGGTTCCCACCAGCGCTCACGCCGCTGTCGGCTGCCAGTTGCTCGAAGCCGGCCTGGACGTGCTGGTCGAAAAGCCGATTGCGCCGGACCTGGCCGCGGCGACGCTGCTGGTGGAAACGGCGCGCGCACATGGGCACATCCTGCAGGTGGGGCATCTGGAGCGGTTCAACCCGGCGGTGGCCGCGCTCCGCAAAGCGACCACGCTGCCGCTGTTCTTCGAAGTCCATCGCATGAGCGTCTTCACGCCGCGGAGCCTGGATGTAGACGTGGTGCTGGACCTGATGATTCACGACCTCGACATCGTACTCGACCTGGCGGGCGAGGCGCCGGAGGAGATCCGCGCGGCGGGCATTTCGGTGCTTTCCCAGAAGGTGGATATCGCCAATGTGCGGCTGGCTTTTCCTAGCGGCTGCGTCGCCAACCTGACGGCCAGCCGGGTCTCCACCGAGCGGGTGAGGAAACTACGGCTGTTCCAGCCACGTCAATACATTTCGCTGGACTATGCGCGGCAGGAGGGGGCGATTTTCGAGGTTGGCGGGCCGGGCGGCATCGCCTTCCGGCTGCTCGAGGTCGCCAAAGGCGAGCCGCTGGCGCTGGAGTTGGAGCACTTCTTCGATTGCTGCGAAACGCGCGGGCGGCCGCTGGTGGCGGGCGAGGACGGGGTCCGCGCCCTCGAAGCCGCGCTGGCCGTACTTGCTAAAATTGAAGAGCATTCCCGCCGGGTCGAGCAAACGTTGGCGGCCTGGAAGCGCTGACGGGCGGCCATCCGCGCGCCGGCCGAAGAGTGGTGAATGGCAGCTCTGACGCGCCCCCCGGACAATCGGACTCCTCCCGAGCTGGTTCTGGAATGGCCGAGCCTCAAACAGCCGGCCGTTCGCGGCCCGGCGTTCACGATCTCGTTGCTGCTGCACGCGCTGGCGGTGGTGGCCCTGGCGCTGTGGGGCGGCGGCCCGGTTCCGGTGGAGAGTCCATCGAACGGGTTCCGCTCGTCCACGGTTCTGGTGGCGCCGCCGCTCGAGTTCACGCAGACGGCGCCGAATCGGGCCAAGATCGGCAAGGAGTTCACCCTGGACAACCTGACGCCGCGCCCGGCGTTGCGAGCTCCGGCGACGATTCCAGCGCTGACTCGCAAGATGGCGTCGCTGCCGGAGCCTCCCAAGGTAGCGGCCCCGGCGACCACGCAGTCGACGCCGGCGCCGCAACTAGGATCGAGCCAGATGCCCGGCCCGCCGCCACAGCTTCAGACGGAAGAGAAGCCCCAACTCCCGTTTATGACGCAGGGAGTGCCGACGGGCTCGGTGCAGGCGGGCAGGCAGGAACTGGGGCGGCTGAAGCCTCCCGGGGAGGTGATTACCGAAGCGACGCGGGCCGCGCCGCATCCCTCCGCGGGCGGAACGCAGGTGAGCGATGTTGACCTGGCGCCGAGCCTGGGTAGCGGATTCGAACAGGCGCCCGCACCCGGCCGGCGGGCCACCGCTCTTGAACTGCTGAGCGACCCGGCGGGGGTGGATTTCAAACCTTACCTCATCCGCATTCTGGCGACGGTGAAACGGAACTGGCAGGCGGTGATCCCGGAGACGGCGCGGCTGGGACGGCAGGGCCGGGTGCAGATCCAGTTTGCTATCGACCGCCAGGGCGGGGTGCCGAAATTGGTGATCGCGGTGCCATCGGGCACCGACTCGCTGGACCGGGCCGCGGTAGCTGGCATCAGCGCGTCGGCCCCGTTTCCGCCTCTGCCGCCGGAGTTCCAGGGCAGCCAAGTGCGGCTGCAATTCACGTTCACCTACAACATGCGGTAAGGGGCAAGACTGAAGCCTCGCGCGGGCTCAAGCCCGCCCTCCAGACGTAGAAGCTGTGTTACGCTCGGAGAGGACCGGCCGCGCTATTTTCCGGCACTTCCAGCCGCATTAAGGAGTTCAACAACTACGGCAATGAATGTTCGTTCCCTATTCAGCTTGTTCTCGTCCGATTTGGCCATAGACCTGGGCACGGCCAACACGCTGGTCTACGCCAAAGGGAAAGGGATCGTGGTGAACGAGCCGTCGATCGTCGCCATCAACAAGAACACGGGCGAGGTTGAGGCGGTGGGCAAAGAGGCGAAGGAGATGCTGGGCAGGACGCCAGGCAACATCGTCGCCATCCGGCCTATGAAGGACGGCGTGATCGCGGACTTCAAAGTGACCGAGAAGATGCTGAATTATTTCATTCAGAAAGCTCACGGCCGCAAAATGCTGGTGCACCCGCGCATCGTGATCGGGGTGCCTTGCGAGATCACGCAAGTGGAAAAGCGGGCGGTGGTGGATTCGGCCTATCGCGCCAAGGCCAGCGAAGTGCACCTGGTGGAGCAGGCCATGGTGGCGGCCATCGGCGCCGGGCTGCCGATCACCGAGCCGTGCGGCAACATGATCGTGGATATCGGCGGCGGCACAACCGACGTGGCGGTCATCTCGCTCTCCGGCATCGTCTATTCGCGCTCGGTGCGGGTGGCGGGCAACGAGATGGACGACGCCATCATGCAGTACCTGAAGCGCAAATACAACCTGCTGATCGGCGAGCGAACCGGAGAGCAGATCAAGATTCAGATCGGCTCGGCGTATCCGCTGGACAAGCCGCTGACGATGGAGATCAAGGGGCGCAACCTGATCGAAGGCGTGCCCAAGACCATCACCATCGACGACAGCGAGATCCGCGAGGCGCTCTCGGAGTGCGTGGCGACGATCATGAACGCGATCCGCGTGGCGCTCGAGCGCACGCCGCCCGAGTTGAGCGCCGATATCAGCGACCGGGGCATCGTCCTGACCGGCGGAGGCGCGCTGCTGAAGAACCTGGATCGCCGCATCCGGGAGGAGACGGGCCTTCCGGTTTCGATCGCCGAAGACCCGCTGGCGAGCGTGGTGCTCGGGACGGGCAAAATGCTCACCGACTTCAAGCTGCTGCGCAAGATCTCCCTCGAGTAGGCGGGAGTAAGCTGGATATTGATGGACCTCCTGAGCCGGTACCGCAACGTTACCGTGCTTGCTCTGGTGATCTTTGCGCAGCTCATTCTGCTGGGCTACCAGGTCAAGAGCAACCAGGACATCCGCCTCATCCGCGTGTGGGCGGTAACGGCCGTCACCCCGATCGCCAAGTTGATTGACACGGTTCGGGGCGGCACGGTCGATTCGTTGGGCCGGTACGTGAACCTGCACAACCTGGCGGACGAGAACAAGCAACTCGGCAAAGAAGTGGGCAGGCTGAAGCTGGAGAACCAGTATCTGAAGTCCGAGTTGCGGAGCGCGGACCGCGCCGTGGCGCTGGGCGCGTTCCAGGCCAGGGACCCGTCGAAGACCCTGCCATCGAGGGTGATCGGACTGAGCACCTCGGCAAGCTCGCGCGTGGTGTTCATCGATCGAGGGTCGCTGGGCGGAGTGATGCGCGGCATGGCGGTGATCACGCCGGACGGGATCGTGGGGAAGGTCATCGCGGCCTACCCCACCGCGTCGCAGGTTCTGCTGCTGACCGACCCGACATTCGCCGCCGGGGTGATCTCGCAGAAGCACCGCGTGCGCGGTACGCTGGTGGGACTCGGGCAGACGTCGAAGTGCATGGTGGAGTACATACAGAACGAGGAGAAGGTGGAGGCGGGCGAGTGGTTTTACACCACCGGTGATGACGGGGTGTTTCCGAAGGGCCTTCCGGTTGGCACGGTGGCGAGCGCCCAGCCGGGCCAGCAGGACCAGTTGGTGTATGTGGCGCCAAGCGGGCTGCAAGGGGGCCTCGAAGAAGTTCTGGTCATCCTCGAAGGCGTGCACCAGCCGATTCCGGAGGGCCAGGCTCCTGCCTCGGCGGTGCATCTGCAGGCGCCGGCGCCCGATGAGAGCGCGCCAACCGAGCCGGGCGCGCCAGCCATGAACACCGAGGCGGACCGGATGCGCCAGCGGTATCAGAGAATCGGCGCGGCGGAGAATCACACGTTCGGTCAGGGCCTGCCGGGATCGAAGCCGCCGGATTTCAATCTGGACCCGGACGCGGCGGCGGCGAAGGCCAGAGCGGCTGGCAGCGCGCCACCATCGACGGGATCTGGAGAGGGGACGGGTAAGTCCGCGGCCACCGCCAGCCCCACGCCGGCGTCGCCGAGACTGCCGGCCGCGACGACGCCAGCGGCACGTCCTCCGGCGGCACCGGCGGTGAGGCCTTCGGCGGCGGCGAGCAAACCGGCTCCGGCAGGAGTTCCCGCGCAATGAGCCGCGACCGCGACCTGAGCGACCAGATACTCATCGGCAGCGCGCGCGAGCGGGGCGTGGCGCGGTTCCGGCGGTGGGGACTGATCGCGGTGCCGCTGCTGGCGATCCTTTTCCAGGTGTACGTTCCGAGGTATTACGAGTCGCTGCGATATCTGGAACTGCCGCTGCTGGTCACGGTGTACTTCGCCCTCATGCGCCGGAGCCAGATCGCGGGGATCTTCATCGGCGCGGGGATCGGGCTGGTGCAGGACTCGTTGTCGCCGCAGCCGATCGGGGTGTTCGGACTGGATTTGACGCTGGTGGGCTACTTCGCGGCGTCGGTGGGCATGCGGATCGACGTGGAGCACGTGCTGATCCGGTTCGTGCTGGCCTTCACGCTGTTCATCTTCCACCAGTCGTTCTACTGGGCCCTGGCGCGGGCGTTTCTGGGCCAGCGCGTGCTGTTCGATCTGCAGCACACGGCGATCCTGGGGCTGCTGAATGCGGCGGTGGGGATTTCGCTATACCACTTTCTGGACAAGCTGAAGGAGTAGAGGGGGCGCGGGATGGGGCGGCGCGCGACGCCCCGCCGGCAGAACCGGAATCGATGCTCGAGGTTTCTGGAGCTGGCGGAGGGAATTGAACCCACGACCCTCTGATTACAAATCAGATGCTCTACCAACTGAGCTACGCCAGCTCGAATTGCACGCGCGGGAGATTCGGGATCGGAATGGAGCGGGAGACGGGAATCGAACCCGCAACCAACAGCTTGGAGGGCTGTGACTCTACCATTGAGTTACTCCCGCCCGGGAGCCGAACCACAGGGCCACACTTTCACCCCGTACCATTCTAAAGGGAAAGTGGAGGCGGGGGCAATGCCCGACCGTGGGGTGACGTGGGCTCAGCCCAGGCTGGGCGGGTCTGGAGACCCGCTGCAGGCGTGGACGCCTGCCCCACAATTAAATCAACAAGTTAGGCCAGCAGGTCGAGCAGAGGCTTGGTCAGGTCGCTGGCGACCTGGACCAGGCGTGTGCTGGCCTCAAAGTCGGTGCGGGCCTGGAGGAGGTTGACCGTTTCGGCGCTGAGATCGACCGTATCGCCGGCCGGCGCCTCAGACGAGGCGATGCGGGTCGCGGACCGGTCCAGGCGGGCCTCGGCCTGGCTCATTCCTTGAAGCGCGGCGGGCAGAATGTTCATAAGGTCCCGGCTCGATGGTCTTATCGGCAGGATAAGGCCGAATTCCAGAACAAATCTGAGAGAAATTGTTCGGGCCCCCCGGAAGGCGCCCGAAGGCACTGGTTGACAACCGCGGGTCGCTCGGATAAGATTTCTAAAGTACTGATCTATCAACGATTTGTCGGTTAAGGGTCACGGGAGAAGAGGTACAAACGGATTTCATTCTCGGGTCCGCGCCGCTGAGGCTCGCGGTTGGACCAGGCCGCGGTCCCGCTTCGTGTGTGCCCGCTCGCCCGTGCACTCGACCCGCAGGTCGAACCTGGAGACTTGGCTATGGGCAGCAGGCCAGATGACCCTCACGTGAGACCGGTGCCTTCCCTTCCCGGAGACCCGCTGGTGAGACCGCAGCCTTCCCTTCCCGAGGAAGACTACGAACACCTCATGGAGGACTACAGTCATTTTGCGCCGCCCTCGGAAGGTGAGGTTCTCGAAGGCCGGGTACTCAAGGTCACCGATCAGGAAGTGATCGTCGATTTCGGATACAAGTCCGAAGGCCTGGTGCCGATCGAACAATTCGCCGCGCCCGACGGACACGTCGCGGTTCAGCCCGGCGACACCATCGACGTGATGATCGACCGGCACGGTCCGGAAGTCGAAGGGTACATCCTCCTCTCGCACGACAAGGCCAGCCGCCTGCGGGCGTGGGAGAACCTGGAGAAGGCCTATCGCGAGGGCCTGCTGGTATCGGGCCGCGTGCTGGGGCGCGTGAAGGGCGGGCTCTCGGTGGACGTGGGCGTCAAGGCGTTCATGCCCAGCTCGCAGGTCGATGTGCGGCCCATACACAACCTCGATGCCTACATGGACCAGGACATCGCGGTGAAGCTGGTGAAGATGAACCGCCGCCGCGGCAACGTGGTGGTGTCGCGGAAACTGGCGATCGAGGAAGAGCACAACGCGCGCAAACGGTCCACGCTCGAGGGGCTCGAAGAAGGTTCGGTAGTCACGGGCGTGGTGAAGAACCTGACCGACTACGGCGCATTCATCGACCTGGGCGGAATCGACGGGCTCCTGCACGTGAGCGACATGTCGTACGGGCGCGTGAATCATCCGGCCGAAATCCTGAACGTAGGCGACGAGATCACGGTCAAGATTTTGAAGTTCGACAAGGAGAAAGAGCGCGTCTCGCTGGGATTGAAGGAACTGCTGCCCGATCCCTGGGAGACGGTGGCCGAGCGCTTCCCGCCGAACTCGAAGGTGGTGGGCCGCGTGGTGAGCGTGACCGACTACGGGGCGTTTATTGAGTTAGAGCCGGGGGTCGAAGCGCTGATCCACATCTCCGAGATGACGTGGTCGCGGCGCATGAAGCACCCCTCGAAGGTGGTCAAGCCCGGCGACCAGGTGGAGGCCGTGGTGCTGGCCGTCCAGCCCAAAGACCGCCGCATTTCGCTCGGCATCAAGCAACTCGAACCGGATCCGTGGACCACGGTGGAGCAGCGCTACAGCGTCGGTTCGGTGGTGGAAGGGCGGGTGCGCAAGCTCACCGACTTCGGCGCCTTCATCGAGGTGGAGGAAGGTATCGACGGCCTGGTGCACGTCTCCGATGTGTCCTGGACCAAGCGCATCAAGCATCCCTCCGAGGTATTGAAGAAGGGGCAGCTCGTGCAGGCGGTGGTGCTGCACATCAACGCGTCGCAGCGCCGGATGTCGCTGGGCATCAAGCAGCTCCAGCCGGACGCCTGGGAAGTGTTCCTGCGCGCCCATCAAGTGGGCGACGTGGTGAAAGGCAAAGCGTGCCGCGCGGCGAATTTCGGAGTGTTCATCGAGCTGGCGGAGGGCGTGGAAGGGCTGTGCCACAACTCGGAGATCCCGGGGGCACAGGAGCACAAGAAAGAAGAGCCGCCGCTCGAGATGGGACACGAGTACGATTTCAAGATCATCAAGATGAGCGAGGCGGAGAAGAAGATCGGCCTCAGCATCCGGGCGCTCGGCGAGGACGAGGAGCGCACGCGTCTGGAAGAGTACCAGCGCCGCGCCACCGCCGCAACGCTTACCATTGAAGAAGTCATGAACCTGAAGGGAACGGGTGAGGCCCGCTAAAATAGGCGCAGGCCCCCCGGCGGCTTCCTGGCCGTACTTCAAGGCACAAGGAGAACGAGTTCTATGACGAAAGCCGAGTTGATCGATGAAGTAGCCAGAGTGGTGGAGATGAGCCGCAAGGACTCGGAGGTCATCGTCGAGTCTATCTTTGACAGCATCGTGCGCGCCCTGCGCACCGGCGAGAAGATCGAGATCCGCGGGTTCGGCAGCTTCCGGACCAGGCAGCGGCAGCCGCGCATCGGGCGCAATCCGAAGACCGGAACGCGGGTCGAAGTTCCGGCCAAGCGCATCCCGTTCTTCAAGCCGAGCAAGGAACTGAAGGACCTGGTGAACGGCGCGGCGGCCGCGGCGGCCGGTGACCCGCCTCCGGCAGCGCCTTCGAGCGAGCCTTCGCCGGCCATGTAGCCGGCATTCCCGATGGATATTCTCTGGAGCCCCTGGCGCTACCAATACGTCAGCACGGCCGGGCCCAAGGACGAGTGCATTTTCTGTAAGAAGGCGCGCGAGCGCAACGACGAGGAGAATTTTGTCGTTCACCGGGCGCGGCTGAATTTCGTCATCCTCAATCTGTATCCCTACACCACGGGCCATCTGATGATTGCGCCGTACGCTCACGTGGCGACGCTCGAGGCGGCGGGCGCGGAGACGCTGGCGGAGATGATGGAGTTGACGCGACTGGCGGAGCGTCACCTGCAGACGGTGTATCGGCCGAAGGGGCTCAACGTCGGCATGAACATCGGCGAGTGCGCGGGGGCGGGGATCGCGGGGCACATCCACATGCACGTTCTGCCGCGCTGGCCCGCCGACGCGAATTTCATGACGACAATCGGCGAAACGCGTGTGTTGCCGGAGGATCTGCGGACCACGTGGGAGAAGTTGACGCGGACTTGGGGCGGTTGAGAAACGGTATAGCAGCGGCGCCTACGCCGAGTTGCCTGATCTGGTCGTTGACCTTCTGACAAGAACCAAAGCGCCAGCGCGCCCTGGTCGCCCATCTTAACCTTGGGTTCACGACGTGGCTACGAAGCTGGTCAGCAACCGGTTTTCGATCTTCTCCGGCAGCAGGAGGCGCTCTCGCCGAGAGGCTCGCGACTGGTGGCAGGCGCTGAGGGAAGGCGGAACCCAGGCCAACCGCGGATCACCTCCGTATACCCTGCATGTAAGCTTGGGAAAATGGATTTCGATTGAGGCGTCAATGGCATTGTTTTCTGGTTACGCAAGACATTTTGGTCACTGGCTGCGCGGCTCGCCTGCCGGCGCCACACGCCTCAGCCTGAAGTGGATCCCTCGCCTCGCGCCTGGTCAAAGCCACCGGTCCGCAGGCTTTGACCTCGGCGCTGTTGGTTGCGTGTGCCGAAACACCCGCAACGACGCCCGCGGATGCCCCGTGGGTTGCCGATCCACTCCAAGTGCTGCCAATCGGCCCTAGCGCAGCGCTCGCAGATTAGGCACGCGCGCGAGCACTGCGGCGTCCCTGGCGTCGACAGCGATCGGAGCGCCGTTCGCCAGGAACCGGTAGACCCGCGCAGAAGCGGGACCGGTGACCGTCACGCCGGTCTGGCCGAAGTACCGGAAGAAAACCGTGCCACCCGCGATCGGTGGCGAGTTCGCCGGTCCGGGCGCCGCGCTAGTCCTCGGGCGCGGTATCGCTGGTTGTATCTGACTTCTCGCTTTCCCGCAACATGACATCGTCATTCCCCCCGGATTCGAAATAGGGTGGCGCAGGTGGCTCGTTGGAGGTGGCGCGCTCCAGCAGGACGGCCCCGGCCGAAAAGGCCAGCCACAACAGAAAGCGCTCCTTGACGTTTTCGCCCATCACGAGAGCGAATGGCGCCGCGACCCACAGGCTCAGGCAGTAGAAGCAATCGAGCAGGCTCCCCCAAAACCCCGCGCCCACCTTGCGCCGCATCCGGACCAGGAGATCGGCTGGCCCATCCTCCGCGTTCAGTAGATGAGTAATTCGCCAAACGCACAGCGTGCCGACCGCGAGCCAGTACCATCGCATAGTCTCCTGACACCCTTAAGGCACTCCTACCGCAACTCACGTACCATTGCACGCTTCTGGATCAGTAGGCGGGGAACAGCCATGGCGCGGTCTTTAGGGCCTCGCTCCGGGCCTGATGGGTCACTCCACCCGTGACGCTGTGACACCGCTGTTACACGTTGCCGAGGGCAGTTACATACCGGCCAGAATACAGCCGCAGTGTAACATTCAGGTGTAACTCTAAGTGACACACTCACGCCGCGTCCTCCCGCCGCTGTTACGCCAAGGCGCTGAGTTCAGAATGGAAACCGCTTTGGCATTGTGGGTGCCGGACAATGCGGCACAGGGGCGGATCGACTCAATGAGTGACTACAAGGTTCTTGCCGAAGTCGGACAGTCGATCATCAATGTGCTGTGGGAGCAGATCAAGGCCGATCCGGACCTTTATGCACTGATTAACGATCCCAGTCTCATCTCACTCGAATCGCCCGCCGAACATCAGGAGAACAGCACCGATCCGGCCCTGCTTTCGGTATACCTCTATCGCGTTACCGAAGACCCGTACATGAAGAACCGGATCGCGGTGGAAGGCAACGGCGGACGAGTGCGCAAGCCGCCGCTGACCCTTGACCTGTATTTCCTGATTACGCCACTGCTTAAGGCGCCGCGCGACCAGCAGATCGTGCTGGGCAAGATCTTACAGGTGCTCTACGACCGGCCTACGCTCGAAGGGACCGACCTCGATGGGAGCCTGGCGACTTCCGGTGAGGTGGTGCGCGTGATCTTCAACACGGTTCCGCTGCAGGAAGTGTCGTGGGTGTGGCAGGCGCTCGAGACTCCTTACCGCCTGTCGGTGACCTATACGGTCCGCGTGACGCTGTTGGATTCGACCGAGGAACAGTTCCAGTCGAGAATACTGACCAGGAAGAACACTTACGCCGGCGAGGCTGCCGAGCCTGTCGGCGCGTGAGGAGGAACGATGCCGTTCCCAATTCTCGCAGGCGAAACGCTGGAGGACACGCTGCAATTCGCCTTGCAGTTGCGCGACGGCATCGCGGATTCCGACCAGTTACTCGGCACGGTAACCGTTGTATCGGGCGATATCGCCGGCCGGCAGAAAGGCTCGAGCGGAACCTTCCTGTTTTCCAACCTGAAGTCCGGGCCACAAACACTTGCCGCGGCCAGCGGCGAGTATACGCCGTACTATCTGCCCGCGAAGATC
The DNA here is from genome assembly GCA_963841635.1 of Bryobacterales bacterium. Taxonomy (GTDB): domain Bacteria; phylum Acidobacteriota; class Terriglobia; order Bryobacterales; family Bryobacteraceae; genus DASWZN01. The sequence continues at coordinate 885,268 of CAWJDO010000002.1, read as the reverse complement.
GCGGTCACCGTGCCCATGCCGGCGCCACTATGGCCGGCGTTTCCCGACGTGACCCAGGCCGATCCGAACCTGCCGCTCGGCGACCCGAGCCAGACCGCCGCGTACAAAGCACAGCGCCAGGCGGCGACGCTGTTGCCCTCTACCTCGTACCCCTTTTTGGCCGGCGCAACGCTGATTCGGGGAACCGTCCTGCACGGGAATGCGCCGCTTGCCGGCGCCACGGTTCAGCAGGCCGGCGGCACCGGCCCGGCATATACAACCGGCGCCGACGGACAGTTCGTTCTGTATTTTGCGAACCCGCCGGGCGTCCCGACCCAGGTCACGGTCAATGCAACATCCGCGGGCCTGCCGATTGGAAGTGCGAATGTCACGGTACTTCGCGGATTGACTGTCTCGGTAACCATCAACATGTGAGCACAGGATTTCAGCCACGGACGGAAGGAGAACCAAATGCCGGAATACTTATATCCGGGCGTATACGTTGAGGAAGTCGATACCGGAAACAAGCCGATCGAGGGCGTTTCCACCAGCACCGCGGGATTCCTGGGAATCGCCGAGCGCGGTCCGCTCAGCCCCACGCTGCTGACCAGTTTCGGCGACTACCAGCGAGCTTTCGGAAGCTATGTGAGAGACCCCGACGGCACGGACCATTACCTGGCCTATGCGATCGAAGGCTTCTTCCAGAATGGCGGCCGGCGGTGTTTCGTCCAGCGGGTAGTGCACATCGACACAGTGACGCCGGCCAACTCCGCGGTGTCCGCAACCGCCACCGCCGGCGGAATGCAGATCAGCGCGGTCGGACCCGGCGTGTGGGGTAACAACATCGCTTACCAGATCAGCGCGCCGGGCTTGGCCGACCCCAAACTGTTCAAGCTCACCCTACTTTATTGGGCGGGAGCGCCGCCTTATGACCTGGTATCGAACCCGACCGTGATCGAGACCTTCGACAACCTGTCGTCCGTGCCCACGGCCAGCACCTTCTACGAGAGCGAAATCAACACCGTCTCCAATCTCGTAACTGTCAAGCAGATGGCCGCGGGACGGCCGCCGAACAACGCGGTAACACAGGCGGTGGGCTCTGTCGTGACGACCGCGGCCACGGCTTTGACGAACGGCGGGACACTGACCCTCACGTCCGGAGCCGTCGTGGTCACGTTCACTGTGAATGCGGCAGCTGGCCCTATCAAGACCGTTGCCGACCTGATTGGCGCCATTAATGCCGACAAGACAGTCGGAGCCAAGGCGTGGCTGACAAGCGCCGGTTACGTGGCAGTCCAGAGCCCCGGGGGCAAACCGACGGTAGCCGTGACGGGGACGCTCGCCGCAGCGGGAGCTACGAACTTGGGCGTTTTCGCGGCAGCCAATTCTGCATTGAACAACGCGGGAACCCCAGTCCTGCTCACAAAGGGCTTGGACGGCCAGAATCTGAACCTGCTTATCGGAGCCACCGGCGGACTCACAAACGCGACCGCGCTGACCGACACCAATACACTGACGCTCACGTCAGGCGCTGCCATCGTCACCTTCACGGTCAACGCCGCCGCCGGCCCCATCAAAACCGTCGCGGATCTGATCGCCAAGGTGAACGCCGACGCCACGGTGGGAGCGCAAGCTTCACTGGATGCGAGTGGATACTTCAACATTGTCGATCCACAGAACAGGGGCAACCTGAACGCAAGCGGCACGCTCGCCGCCGCAGGGGCAGGAAACCTTGGGGCGTTCACACCGCCACAGAGCGTCAAGCTGACAGAGGCCGACTTCGAAGGCAACAGCGTCGACCCGGCCAACAAAACCGGGCTCCTGGCGCTCGGGGACGTCGACGAGATCTCCCTGCTCTGTTGCCCGGATGAGTATTACTTCGGGCCGAAGGACACCACGATCGCAGGCCTCCTGCGCGATCAATGCGAGTTGCTCAAGGACCGCTTCGCCATCCTTCAGGCGCCGGTGGCGGCGGGGACACCCGAGAACAACAACCCGCCGGTGAATTCGAAGTACGCCGCCTATTACTTCCCCTGGCTGAGCATTACGAATCCAAACACGGGCGTGCCCGTGCTGGTGCCGGCCGGGGGCCACATCGCCGGCATCTACGCGCGCAGCGACAATAACGTCGGCGTGCAAAAGGATCCCGCGAACGAGGTGATCAACGGCATCGCCCAATTGCAACTGACGATCAACGATCAGCAGCAGGCCATTCTGAACCCTAAGGGCGTGAACTGCCTGCGCTACTTCAAAGGGGCGGGGAACCTGGTCTGGGGCGGCCGCACCACAACCAGCGATCCCGACTGGAAGTACATCAACGTCCGCCGCATTTTCATCTTCGTCGAGAAGTCCGTTCAGCGCGGCACGCAGTGGGTTGTGTTCGAGATCAACGCCGAGCCGACCTGGGCGCGCGTGCGGCGCAGCATCAGCGACTTCCTCACGTCGCTGTGGAAGGACGGCGTTCTGCAAGGCGCCAAGAAGGAGCAGGCGTTCTTCGTCAAGTGCGACAACACGACCATGTCCCAGGCCGACATCGACAACGGACGGTTGATTTGCGTGATCGGCATCGCTCCGGTCAAGCCGGCTGAATTCGTGATCTTCCGGATCGGCCAGTGGTACGGCGGTTCCGACGTAACTGAACAATAGGAGACAAAAGATGCCATCGGGAGCTCGCAACGATCCATACGGTCAATTCAACTTTCTGATTGAGATCGACGGTGTGACGCGCGCAGGCTTCAGCGAAGTGAGCGGCTTGACCACCGACACCAACGTCATCGAATACCGCGAGGGCCAGGAGGTCACCACGGTGCGCAAACTTCCTGGACTGATGAAGTACACCAACATCGTCCTGAAGCGCGGCTACACGCAGGACAAGGCGCTCTGGAACTGGCGCAAGAACGTGATCGACGGCACGACCCAGCGAACCACCGGCACGATCACGCTGCTCGACGAGGCTCGCCAGCCGGCGCTGCGATGGAACTTCACCAACGGTTGGCCCGTGAAGTGGGAAGGGCCGGCCATGAACGGCAAGACCAGCGAGGTGGCCATCGAGACCCTCGAGATAGCCCACGAGGGCCTGGAGTTAGAGGGGTAAACGGAGGCACCGTCATTATCACCTATCTCACACCCGGCGTTTATCGAACCCCGCAGGTTGCGCCCCAGCCGCCTCTGGAACTGGTGCGGACCGACATCGCGGGGTTCGTCGGCTTCGCCGAGCGTGGGCCCCTGCCGGAAGACTTCAAACCTGCGGAGTTCGATGGAACGCAGGCCGCCGTCAAGATCGGCTCGTGGAAGGAGTTTCTCACCACGTTCGGCGGCTTTCGCGAGTACGGCTTTCTCGCGTACGCGGTGAGGGCGTTCTTCGAGAATGGCGGCAGCACGTGCTACGTCGTCCGAGTTGCAGCCACCACCGCGGCCGATCCGCTCCAGCAGCCCGCCGCCGCTTTCAAGATTGCGCCTTCCGGACCCAGCGCAAAGATCGGGACCGTCAGCGCGATCGCCAGTCCGTTGCAGTGCGGACTCACATTGACCGGACAGGCTCCAGCCGCGGGCGACGTGATCACCATCTCCGCCGGTGGCACGACCCAAACGGACCAGATCGTCTCGGTGCTTCCCGGGGGGCAGGTGCTCCTCGCCGTCGGCCTGGATCCGCATGTGGCCGCTGGCGCCGCGGTTTCGCTTTGTCCTTTCTCGTTCACCATCAGCGCGGCCAGCCGCGGCAACTGGGGCAACGACCTTCGCGTCGCAATCACGCCCGGGACAAGCGGCTCCTTCGCGCTCCGCGCCACTGTGGACCTGGGGCCCAACACGCTGCCCGCAGAAGACGAGTTCTATCGGAACTTGCAGATCAGCGACCGAAAGGCCCACAACTACGCGCCCGACGTGTTGGCTCAGCAGTCGAACCTGGTGCGGATGAGCGTTGCGAGCGCGGCGCCGCAACTGGCAGCGCCCGACGGCGCGGTCTTCTACCTCGAAGGCGGGCGCGACGGGCTCTCGGCAGTGTCGCTCCGCGACTTCAGCGGTGGACCAGCCGATCTCAGAGGCCTGCGCCTGCTAGAGCAGATCGACGAAATCGCCATCGTGGCGGTTCCCGATGCCGTGTTCCATGTGCCGCCGGTTTTGACGAGTCCTCCCGTTCCGGTGGACGACTGCCTGCCTGCCCCAGCACCGCCACCGGATGCCGTGGCCGACGATCCCACCGCCGTGGCGACGCCCTTGAGGCCCGAGGATTCCTTGCAGTTGCAGATGCGCATGATCGACCAGTGCCAGCGGCTTCAGTACCGCGTGGCGCTGATCGACCCTCCTGATGGAATGCAGATCGGACCGGTGCAACGGTGGGCGTTCGACAACGGATTGGTCGTCAAAGGGGAGTCGCGCTTCGCGGCGCTGTACTACCCGTGGCTGATGGCTCCGGACTCGCTCGAACTCGATGGGCTGACCCGAGCTATTCCGCCCTCGGGCTACGTCGCAGGCGCCTACGCGCAAACCGACCTGACGTACGGCGTGCAGCGGCCTCCCGCCAATGTCGAGCTGCAGTTCGCGGTGGACGTCGAGCTGGACATCTCCGACCTTCAGCAGGAGGGCCTGAATCTGAACAACGTGAACGCCATCCGCTCGTTTCCCGGACGCGGCATCCGCATCTGGGGCGCGCGCTCGCTGGCATCGCCCGAAGACGAGGCATGGCGCTTCATACACGCGCGGCGCCTGATGTCGGCGATCGAAGAAACCGTGCAGCGCTCGAGCCGGTGGGCTGTCTTCCAGAACAACAACGATGCGCTGCGCAACTCGCTCAAACACTCGCTGACCGTGTTGCTGGAGGGGATCTGGGCGAAAGGCGGTTTGAAGGGAACCAAGCCGCCGGATGCTTTCTACGTCAAGTGCGATGCCACGAACAACCCGCAAGCGGCGATCGACGCCGGACAACTGATTTGCCAGGTCGGCGTCGCGGTAGCCGCGCCCATGGAGTTCGTGGTGTTCGAAATCCGGCAGGACGCTTCGGGAGCGCAGATTCTGGAGAACTGATATGTCCACCTCCCGCATCGATCCTCTCAGCACGTTTAACTTCTACATCACGCTGATCGACAGTTCGAGCGTGGCCGGCACGTTGATCACCGCCGCGCTCGGCTACGCGGTGGCCGGATTCTCAGAATGCTCGGGCCTGGAAGCGACGGTGGAGGTCATGGACTACCGCGAAGGAGGCCAGAACACCTACGTACATCGTTTCGCCACGCGCGCCGTCTACTCCAATCTCACGCTGAAGCACGGAGTCATATATCTCTACGACGACCTGTGGACGTGGCACTACAACTGGGTGCAAGGCATCGGCACGCGCAAGGACGGTCTTCTGGTTCTCATGGACGAATCCCGGAACCCGGCCAAGATCTGGAAATTCAAAGCCGGACTTCCGACCAAATGGGTTGGCCCCGCGTTCAACGCCAGCCAGAGCAGTGTAGCCATAGAGTCGCTGGAAATCGCGCATCAGGGGCTGGTGCTGGAGCTGGGAGCCTGAGGAATCACTATGCCGGACATCCACATCGACGAGGTTCATACGGAACTCGAGATCACCGAAAGTGTCGGAACGCTGGCGCCGGCGGAAATCAAGAAGCTGGTGTCCCTGGTGATGGCGCAGTTGAAAGCGCAGGAACACCAAAACAACTTGCGCGACCGTGACGATCGGATTCAGAACAGCGCTTATGTATCGGACTTGAAGGATTGAGGACCCTATGGCGCTCGAGAAGCTCACCATTCTTCCGGAGAACGGCGGTCCCATCAAGGCTCTCTTCAACCCGGAGCGCTACACGGTCACCAAGAGCGTGCAGTTCGCGGAGGTGACGATCCCGGGCCTGGACGCTCCGGTGGTGCAGTTCGTTCGGGGACAGAACGAGAAGATCACCATGGAGCTGTTCTTCGATACGACCGACCTCGGAATGGTGGATTCCGTGACCGATGTCCGTAAGCTGACCGCGCAGGTCTACCAGTTACTCAAAGTGGATGGCGATCTGCATGCGCCGCCGCGCGCGCAGTTGGCGTGGGGCTCCGGCGGCCAGGTGACCAGCTACGGCGCGACCATTTCTCCATGGCTGGTCCTGGAGAGTGTCAGCGAGGAATTCAGCCTGTTCAGCCCGGGCGGCGTTCCGCTACGCGCCAAGCTCAACGTCAGCTTCCGCGAGGCTTGGACCATCGAGCAGCAGTTGCAGGTGACGCCGCGGCAATCGAGCGACCGCACAACGCTCCACCGGGTCGTTCGGGGCGAAACGCTGGCCCACATCGCGAACGAAGTGTACAGCGATCCGACGCAATGGCGCCTCATAGCGGATATGAACAACCTCGCCAATCCCCGGCTCCTCACCCCGGGTCAGATTCTGGCGATCCCGCCGGCTCCATCGTCCACCGCGACCGGGAGAGGCCAATAACATGGCGACGATCCCCACCATCGAGCAGGACATCTACATCGGCCAGGACTTCTATGTCCCCGCCTTTCGCGTCCGTGTCCGCGGGCGGGACGTGCTGCAGGCCGAGAACGACGTCCTCAACGTGACTTACAGCGACAAAGACAACGACATGGATTCCTTCGATCTGACGGTCAACAACTGGGATCCGGACGGGGTCGGCCCCGGGCAGGGATGGTTTAAGTACAGCGACAGCGACGTCTTCGACCCATGGCAGGAAGTCGAACTTTCCATGGGCTACTACCGCAACGGCAACGATGAGCTCGAAACGATGCTGGTCGGCGAAATCGTTCGCATGACGCCCAACTTCCCCGAGTCGAGCCCTTCCACTCTCACGGTCCACTGCGTCAACCTGCTGCAACGCTTCCGCACAACGCAGATCACCAAAGACTACTTTCAGAAGCAGGATTCGTGGATCGCGCGGGACTTGGTTCAGAGCATCGCCAAGGACATCCGGCAGAAGATTCCGGGGCTCGATCTGAAGGTGGACGACGACGAAATCTCCATGAACCTGGGGAACGAGAACCCGATCGAGCACCTGAACGTCCATCAGCAGTACGCGGTCAACTTCCTCTACCAGCGCAGCCGGGAGATCGGCTACGACATCTGGCTGGATGAAGACACCTCGGGCTCGCGCCGCGTGGTGACTTTTCACTACGCCCCGAGTAAGTACACGCTGAAGCCGACTTACATTCTGGAATGGGGCAAGTCGCTGATGAACTTCCAGCCGTCCTTCGCCACCGGCAATCAGCCTGACCAGGTCACCGTACGTTACTGGAATCCCAAGACCAAGCAGAAGTTCGAGGGTACCGCCACCCGCGCCGATCTCGCGCAGGACGGCGTCATCGACCCGACGGCGGACTTCGGAGTCAAGTCAGGGCCGCTGTCGAAGAAGACGGACCTTGTGACCGACCTGGTTGTGCAGAGCGACGACGAGGCCAAGACCGCGGCCAAACGCAGGCTCAGGATCCTGGCACAGGGCCTTATCGAAGGGAGGGGAAGAACCGTCGGGCTGCCGAGCCTGCGCTCCGGCAACAAGATCAAGATCGTCGGCCTCGGACGTTACGACGGCCTGTATCACGTCACCACCACGACCCACACGATTGGCGACGGTGGCTACACCACGGAGTTCTCGGCTCGCAAGGAGAAGGATCCGAGTTAGCCCAAAGGAGATAGGCATGAGTCAGATTAACGGTTTGGTAGTCGGGTTAGTCAAGAAAGTGGACGTCGGTCGAATCAAAGTGAACTATCCGTGGCTCGACGATGGCCACGAGAGTGACTGGATTCGGATTGCCACGGCGATGAGTGGCGATAAGCGCGGCTCTTTCTTCATGCCGGAGATCAACGACGAGGTCCTGATCGGCTTTGACAAAGGCGATACGCGGACACCCTACGTGGTGGGCTTCCTTTGGAATGGCGTGGACGCGCCGCCCGGGCAGGATGTCCGCGACCGCCGGATCACCTCCAAAAACGGCCACACCATTCGTTTTCTCGATTCGACGCCGTCCGGCGGCAGTCTCGGCGCGCTGGTTATCGAAGACGCGCACGGCAACACCATCACCATGTCGAACGGCAAGATCACCATTCGCAGCCGGGGTGTGCTGGAGCTGAGTTCACCGCACATCACCCTGAATGGGAGGATCGTCGCGCCCAACGGCAACCCCATCTGACGGACCAAGCGCTATGCCCAATATCGACATCCAGGTGGACGCGGACCTCTCGCAGCTTTTCGAGCTGCCGTCCTGCGAGGATCTTTCGCTACCGTCTCCCGGCGGCCTCTCCGTGCAGTTGCCGACCGGCGGCGCCCTGCAGGCCTTCGCCGATATTTCCAAGGGCATTCCCACCGATTGCGCGCTGACATTCAGCCTGATGATTCAGATCGCTCCGTTCTTGGGCAGCATTGCGTGCCTGGTCAAAGTCCTCAAGCTGCTCAAGCCCCTGATCGATGTTATCAAGGGCCTGCCCGTTCCACCGGTCGGGGCGCTCATCGAGTTCGGCGAGGCGGCCGCCGCTCTGGCGCCCTGCCTTCTCATCCCGACGCCGGCCTCCATCATCCCGTTCATCAAAGACCTGCTGTGCCTGATTCTCAAGGTTCTGGAGTGCTTCGTGAGCCAATTGGCCTCCCTCATTCGCATCCTCGGACCGCTGACGCTGCAACTCCAGGCGGCGCAGCAGAGTGGCAATGACGAACTCGTCTCTACGCTCCAGTGCGCCAGCCAGAATGCACAGACGCAAGCCGGGCACATCATGAATTCGCTGGGCCCCGTCGGTATGCTGCTCGAGATCGCCGGTCCCCTGTTCGATATCGCGGGCGTTCCGGCGATCACCTTTCCGGCGCTCGGCTCGGCCACGGACGTGGCCGCACTCAACAACGTGGTCAAGACCGTAAAATCCATCACCGGCGATATCCAGATCGCGGTTGACCTTCTGGGAGGCTGCGCGGCATGAGTTCCACGGACATCATCGGCGTCGGCTGGAAGTTCCCGATTCGGGTGAATGCCAAGGGTGGCCTGAGCTACTCGAGCGGGCCGGACCGGATTCAGGATGCCATCTGGATCATTCTTGCGACCTCCATGGGCGAGCGGGTCATGCGCGAGGATTTCGGCGCGGGTGCCAACAACTACGTGTTCCAGTCCAATAGCGACGTCGTGCGCGCGCAACTGGCCGCCGCTGTCAGCGCCGCGCTCACGAAGTGGGAGCCGCGGATTCAGTTAGTGAGCGTAGCCGTGCAACCGGGGACTGAACCCAGCCAGGTTCTGATCGTCGTCGATTACCGGATACGGTCGACCAACCAGCGGTCGAACCTGGTCTATCCGCTATACCTCCAGGAGGGCGCAGGCTAATGCCGCTAGTCCCGACCAATCTCGACGATCGCACCTTTAAAGATCTCTACAACGAACTGGTGCGCCGCATTCCGACCTATACGCCGGAATGGACCGACTACAACGACAGCGATCCCGGCGTCACCTTGATGCAACTGTTCGCGTGGCTGGGGGAGATCATCATTTACCGCCTAAACCAAGTCCCTCAGAAGAACTTCTCCGAGTTCCTCAACCTGGTCGGCATCCCACTGCAACAGCCCGCGCCGGCGGTAACGGAACTTCAGTTCACGCTGGCCCAGGGGGTTGCCTCGGCCACGGTTCCCGCGGGAACGCAGGTTGGTCTGGGCGGATCCACCAGCGGACCGCCTGTAGTATTCGAAACCGATTTTGACCTGCTGGTTAACGGGGCGACCCTGAAGTCCGTCGAAAGTTACGACGGATCGCAGTTCACCGACTATAGCGCCCCCTCCCTTTCCAACGCTCCGACCGGTTTCCCGCCTTTCGGCCCGGAGCCGCAGGCCTCCGCCGCCCTGTACATGGCCTTCGACCAGGCCTTCCCCGCCGGAGCCACCCGACTGACGTTTCATGCCGTCGAACCCCCCATCCCCACGCCGGTCCAGGGCAGCGACGGCACAGATCCGTTGGCCTCGGTCTCACCGCCCGTGGAAGCCTACTGGGAGTATTGGAACGGCCAGTGGTCGCAGTTGCAGGTCCAGACCGATACCACCTTCGGCCTTTCCCGGGGCGGCTATGTCACATTCCAATCGCCCAGCGACGCCCAGCCGCAACAGTTCGGCCTGCTGACCAAACCCACCGATCCGATGCTGTTCTGGGTTCGCTATCGCATCGCTAGCATCGTGGGGCCTGGCTACGAGCGGCTGCCGATGCTTCAGACCATTTTGCTCAACACAGTGTCGGCAACCAACGCAGTAACGGAAACGGGCGAACTGCTGGGCGCCTCAAACGGAAGGCCGAACCAAACGTTCCAACTGGCGTTTTATCCGGTGCTCCCGCTTGCGAGCGGCGTCACCGGAATCATCGCGGTTGATGAAGGTGACGGTTACGTGACATGGACCGAAGTAGAGGACTTCGCCGGCTACGGTCCCAACGACGCGGTCTACACGCTCGACCATTCGACCGGCATGGTGGCATTCGGCGATGGCACGCGCGGAAAGATACCGCGCTGGCTCTCGGGCAACGGTAGCAACCTGGACAGCGCCGATCAGACCAACGTGATGGCCAGGTCCTATCGTTGGGGCGGCGGCACACAGGCCAACTCCGGCGCCAACACCATTACCACTTTGCTTGCCCCGCTCATCAACGTTCAGAGCGTCACGAACCCGTCGCCCTCTTACGGCGGAGCCGATGAGGAAACCGTCGAGCATGCGCAGGGGCGTGCGCCGATGGTGTTGCGCACCGCTAATCGCGCGGTTACGCCGGACGATTTCGCGTTCCTGGCTAAACAGACGCCCGGAGCGCAGATCGAGCGGGCGCAAGCTTTTCCGCTGTTGGACCCGCACTTCCGCGTGCTGCGAAACGCGGACGGCGGTCCCCTGATCCAGGCTCCGATTCCGGGCGCCGTAACCGTGTTCGTGATTCCCAAGAGCCAGGCGGCGCAGCCGATCCCCAGCCAAAGCACGCTGCAACTGGTTGCGAACTACCTGGACCAGCACCGGCTGCTCACCTGCGAGGTGTTCGTCGCGCCGCCCAATTACCGCAAGGTGCGAATTGAAGTGCACGTCGTCGCCGATCCTACTTACGACCTGGGGAAGGTAAGTGCCGCCGTCACGAACCGATTGCTCGCCTATTTCAATCCGGTGGCGCCAGGCGGCCCCAACCAGACCGGATGGGATTTCGGAGGCGCGGTCAACTTCGCCGACACCTATCGGCAGATCTTCGTCGACGGAGTCAAGTCCGTTACCGGGCCGCTAAAGACCTACATAGACGACGAGTTGCAGCTTCCCTGCGCCGACGTCCAGTTACTCCCCGACGAGATCGTCTACTCGATTGACCACGGCGTCACGGTGACCTACTCATGAACACGCCTCCGCAGACCGGCACGTTCATCGAGCTCGACGCCATTGTCGGCTGGCAAGCCGACACGGAACAACTCTCGCCCGTCACTCCGCCGGGGCTGGCGGTGGATTGCGTCACCGGCCAGCCGCGCGAGTTCATGCCGTCTCTCGCGACTCAATTGTCCTATCCGATCGCGCTGGCGTACGCCAACGGCAGACTGTATCTCCTCGACGACGGAGTGGATCGCGTAAAGGTCCTCGATCTCGACCGGCAAAAGGCCTTCGTAACGGTTGACGGCTTCGGCGGCCGGGGACGAGACGCGAGGCATTTCCGCAGCCCCCGCGGCATCGCGGTGCTGGAGGATGGATCGTACGCTGTCGCCGATACCGGTCACCACCAGGTAAAGATCTTCTCGACGTATCCCAACGCGCTGCTGGCCGTGTGGGGAAGCGGCAAGCCAGGTGCCGCGCCGGCGGAATTCAACTCGCCCTGGAAAGTTGTGGCAGACCGCTGCCGCCTGATCTATGTCGCCGACCGCGGCAACGGAAGGATCCAGCGCATACGCCGCAACGGCAGTTCGGACGCGCCCCTCACCGGGCTTACGGCTCCCACCGGCCTCGCGCTTGGGTACGACGGCACGCTCGCCGTGCTCGACGGCCCCGACGTCCTGGTCTATCCTCCGGGCCGGACCAGCGGAATCAAACTCGACCACCCGGCGCCCTCGGCCAGTTGCCTCACGTTCGACGATAGCGGCTGCCTTTACGTCGGCACCTCCACCGCGCTCGTCTACAAGTACGAAGCCACCGCGAATGCCGGATACCGCTATGTGGGCATCGGCGTCACGGCTATGCAGGCGCAGTTCCTCGACCTGCTTTGGACCAAGGAAGCGGGGCTGATCGGCGTCCTTCTGCCCCACTGCGCCACCCAGCCCGTGCTCGCCTGCATCCCGGTGTGCGGCAGCTATCTGACTTCCGGCACGCTCACCACTCTGACGCTCGACAGCGGGATCGAGAATTGTGTGTGGGACCGCATCCAGTTGAATGCCACGGTGCCGTTGGGAACACTGATCCAGGTCTCCACACAAACGGCCGCGGCGGACGACTGGGGCCCAAACAATCCGTTCACGCCGAATTGCTCTCTCTACTCTCCACCCAACCAGAACCCCACGCTCACCCTGACCGGCGACGATCCGGATTGCCTCGTACAGAGCCCCCCCGGACGCTACCTTCGAATGCGGCTCCAACTGCAGACCAACGGGATTGTCTCGCCGGTATTGAAAGCCGTCCAGATCGCTTTTCCGCGCGCGAGTTACTTGCAGTATCTTCCCGCGGTCTATCAGGAGGACGATCAGAGCCGCGTTTTCCTGGACCGGTTCCTTCGCATCTTCCAGACCACGTTCGACGGCCTGGACCGCGCCATCGATGCGATGTGGATGCTGTTCAATCCGCTCTCGGTGCCGGACAACTGGTATTACTGGCTCGCCTCCTGGATCGCGCTGCCGGTCAATCCTCTGTGGACCGAACAGCAGCGCCGCGACGCTCTCCGACGGGCCGGCAAGGTGTATCCACTGCGCGGAACGCCCGCGGGAATCCAACAACTGGTCGAGCAATATGCCGAGGTGGAAGTCAGACTCATTGAGCACTTCCGGCTACGGCAATTGATCGTCCTCTCCCACGGCTCGGGCGGCGGCGTCCAGTTGGGATCGGGAACCCGGCTGTGGAGCCGCGACTACTATCGCCGGCTGCAAGTCGGCGTCTACAGCCGCGCCGGCTATTTCGATCTGACGGGCGAGCCTGAGCCCGACCTTGAACCGCCGGCCTGGGGCGCCAACGAGTTCACCGTGTTCTTTGATTGCGAGCCGTACCAGGTCGCGACCACGACGCAGAAGGTATCTCAGGTCGTCGAGCGAGAAAAGCCGGCCTACAGCAAGGCGAACTACGCGCCGGTGTTTCCACGCATGAGGATCGGCGTGCAATCCACGCTCGGGATCGACAGCAGGGTCGGCAGCTATACGCCGCTTCTGCTCGGCACCACGGGCACTCTCGACTATGACTCGATCCTGGCGTGTTCGAAGACGCAATACAAGCTGCAGCCTCAGCAATCGTCGCTGCGGCCGCAGGTGGACGTAAACACCGGACTTCTGTAACAAGGAGCAACCTATGAGCAGATCAACGGCCGACTGCACCAAGGCGGTACCCCCGGCACAGGAGAGAACATGTCTGCCGTGCGACATCCCGGCCTTCTGCCGCAACAACTATTACCGCGGCAAGTTGCTTACCGAGCGCGATTTCACCGACGAGCAGCGTTACGGGGTCGACAAGATGCGTCTGCACACGCTGGCCCTGCACGGCTGGGGGGTCGTCTGCGGCCTCATCGTGTCGCGCCATCCGAACTGCCCGGAGAAGCGCCTGGTGGTGGGCCCGGGCCTGGCGATCGACGGCTGCGGCCGGGAAATCCGCCTGCTGACGAACGATTTCGTCCCGCTGCCGCAACCGCCCCCTCCACCGCCCGCGGTTCCCGAGCCCTGTCCCGAACCGCCCCGCGACGACGGAGAAGAGCGGCCGCCCAGGCCGGACGATGACTGCAACAAGCCGCCCCTGCCGAAAGACCTCTATCTTTGCATCCAATATTCGGAATGCGAAACGGAGTTCGCCCCGGCGCCTTTCGACGATTGCTCTTGCACTACTTCCTCGCAGAAACCAAACCGCGTTTGCGAAGGCTACAAGGTGGAGCTCTCGGACACAAAGCCGGCGTGTTGGGACGAGGCGACGAAGGAGCCGTGCGAACCCGAATGTTGCGGCCAGTTCTATGAGGAGGCGCGCCAGTGCTGTCCCGACTCGAGCTGTTGCACCTGCCTCCCGCTGGCCGTCATCCGCGACTTCGTGCCGGGAAAGCCGGTCGAGGAAAACCAGATCGACAACTGGCGGCCCCGCCGGCAACTGGCCAGCACGGAGACGCTGGACAAGGTGATCCGTTGCATCCTGACCAAGCTGCCGGTGGAGGAACTCACTCGCATCGAAGACACCAATTGGGAGCACAACCGCCGCATGTTGTGCCGGGAGTTCTTCGAGGAGTACGTGGGAACACCGGAACGTCCGCGCGGCTTTCGGATCGAGTTCTCTCACCACGTGATGTCCGGCGCGATCGACGCCCGCAGCTTCCAGGCGATGGTGGTGTTCGATCCCGAATACCCCTCCGACGGCCGCGAGATGCAGATTGCTCCGGCGCGCATCGAGCGCGAACCCGACGAAACCACCTGGGCCCGCCTCGACATCGATGCCACTTACGCCCGCCGGCACCTGGACGGGCACAGCTTCGATCTGTTCCTGACTTTGAAGTGCGACGTCATTCGCGACCGGCACGGCCACGCCGTCGACGGCAACTTCATCGGTCACAAGTTTCCCACGGGCGACTACGTCCAGGGCGGCTCGTTTGAGAGTTGGATTCGGGTTCGGCACCGGCACGAAGAGCCAGTGGAAAACCCCGGGAGGAGATCATGACTTCGAACACCGCAACCACCGCCGCGAGCGCCCCAACCAACGGGTCGCGCCGCTCGCCCTGCGGTTGCCCGGAACCGAAACCGCCGGTGTGCTGCTGCAACCTGGTCTGTTTCGACCGGCCCGCCTACTTCTGCGGGCACCTGCTGACGGACGCCGACCTCACGCTGCAACAGAAGTACGTCATCGAGAAGAACAAACTGTATCACCGCGCCATCGACGGCTATGGCGTGGCCTGCGGCCTGAAGCTGACGTGCGACTGCGATTGCAAGGGCAACATCCTGATCCACGACGGCTTTGCCATCGACGATTGCGGCAACGACCTGGTGGTCTGTGAAACCACGCGCTTCGATGTCATCGCCGCGCTCAAGGCCAAGGGCCTGCTGGTGTCGGACCCGCCGGAGGACGACTGCGAGCCGCGCCACCGCCATCCGCGCTGCGACATCAAGCAGTGCTTTTACGTCACGATCTGCTACGACGAGACCCAGTCGGACTACGAAACCCCGTTCCAGAGCAGTTGCGCGGCGGGTCCCAAAGAGTGCCTTCCCACCCGCACTCATGAGACCGTGCGGTTCGACGTGACCGACAAGCTGCCGCGCTGCCATTCCTACATCGAGGAGCTGGAAGAACGCCTGAAGTGCTGCTTCGAGCTGAGTTGCGACAGCCCCGTCGGCGTGATCCTCAAGCAGCACGCGAGGCACCTGCTCGAAATCTTCGGCGAAGGGCAGATCGCCGCCGAACGCGAGGAGTACCAGGCCCCGTGCGATCTCTTCTGCACCTTGCGGGCTTACTTCCTCAATTATCTGAAGACCCATCCCGACCAGTACAACTGCAATCTCTACGAAGAGGTGGCCTGCCTGCACTGTCCCAAGGAGTGGAGCGAGGAATGGATCGCCTTCCGCGAGCGCCGCAGGCGCGTGCTGGTGGAAGGGCTGATCGTCGAGGAGGAACCGAACCCGCGGTTTCATGAGGAACTTCGCGAGGTCTTCCGCAAGCTTCTCTACTACATGCAGCGCTATCAATGGGACTGCTACTTCGGCGACCTGATCTTCTCCTGCCGGCAGCCGTGCGAAGCGGGCTGCCTGGTGCTCGGCACCGTGGAAGTGCTGAACGGGAAGCTGGTCCGGGTCTGCAACACGCCGCGGCGGTACCTTTGGGCGCCCGCCAACCTGATCGAAGTTCTGTTTTACACCCTGCGGACCGAAGGGTTCCCGAATTGCCAAGATGGAGACCACAGGATGGCTCACTGCTGCCCGGACTATCCCAAGTTCGAGCCCATCCCGTTCCTGCGCGAATTCGAGCTGGACGAATGCGGCCGGTACCGCGCCGCGAAGTCGGCCGCCGACTCGTTCAAGGCCGCGCTGCGCTCGGCCCACGCTGCCTACGACTTCACCGACAGTGCGGCGGTCTCGCCCGAAATCTTCGCCCGCGTCGCGCCCAACCAACTCAGGGAGGTGGCGGGCCGCTTCGGCCTGACGGCGACCACGCTCGAGCGGAAAGAGTCCGCGCTCAACACCGCGACGCTCCACCAGGCCCTGCAGTCGCATGCCTTGCTGCGGCCCAACGACTCGATGGTGGCGTACACATCCGAGGGAAAGACTCATCGCGTGCTGCCGGACTACGTGGCTGAGTTGAGTCCCGACCGCTCCGTCGGCCGCGAAATCGAGGCGGCTATCCATCAGTACCGCGAAGAGGCCGAAGGCCTGGCCCGCCAGGTGCGCGAACTCGAGGCAGCGCTCAGCAAATTGAAGCGGCAGGTAGACGGCCTCGACGAGCCGAAAAAGCACCCGAAGCAGGGCGGTGAGAAGAAGTAGAACCAGCGCCCGAGAGGAGACATCATCGTGGCTAATCCAGTGCAACGCCTGCGCTATTTCGACGGCGAATACCTACGCAGTTACGATTTCACCGACGAGCAGTCATATCACATCGCGATGCGGCGGCTCATGAACCGGCGGCTGCACCTGCACGGTATCGTCAATGGCCTGGAGTTGGTAATGGACCAGGATTCCGTGCCGCCCGGCGGACCCTTCTTCTTCTCCATCGCGCCCGGCATGGCCATCGACCAGACCGGACACGAAATCATCGTCACCGCACCCTACAGCCTCACCAACGTTCTCAATCAGCCGGGTCTCACCGTGGGCAGCTACGAGGTGTGGATCTGTTACCAGGAAAGCGAGACCGGCCTTCCTGCCGCCGGCTACCTCGACTGCAACGTCCAGAATCAATCCACGCGGTGGAACGAAGGGTTCAGGGTGATCCTAAAGCCGCGGCTGGGACCCAGCGTGGTGGCCGATTGCGGCGGCGTCCGTTTGGGCGTCGTCAACCTGCACCACGGCGTCCTGGGTCTCGAGATTTCGGATCCGGTCTTTCGCACCGGGCGAACCTATGTCGGCATCCGCGCACAACGGATCATCGCTCCCGATGAAGTGGATCAAAAGAACGATCCCTTCGACATCATGGCGCAGAACACTGCCGTACCGGACCAGCCGCTTCGCGGATACCTGGACGTCCACCCCGGCGCTTTCAACCACGGCAACGTGATCGCTAAGAAGAATCTCGTCGTTGGAGACGACTTCGCTCTCGATCCGAAGGTCTTCAGTAGCCTGCCGGCGACTGGAAATCTGAAGGTCACGGGCGATCTCATCCTAAACGGCGATTTCTACGGGTATTCGTCGGCCGCCGGCGCCTGGTTCACACTGAAGCAATACATCCAGAGCTTCACGCCGAAGTTCGTGGTGGGCCCGCCCATCTCCATTCCCTTCCCCGCGGTGTCAACCATGAGCCCGCAGCCTCAGGCGTCGGACACCATCACTTCGAGTCCATTCGCGGCCTTCCCTTCCAGCAGCGCACCCCAAGTGCTGCTGGCCATCACGGAGATGGACTGGCAGGATCCCGCAAGCCTGGCGAGTTGGTCCGGGCTCGGCCCCATCACCGTCAGCGTGGCCAACCCGGCCGTCAATCAAGGCGGCTCGGGCTTCAACACTCTGACGGTCCAGTGGACCGCCGGGCCCGTGGTTTCGGTTGGCGCCAACTGGCTGTACCCGATCACCAATATGACCGTCAATTTCGTCGTGATCTACTTGCCATGACGCTGAACATCCGCCAGCTCCGGACTCGCTGCCGGTCGCCGCGCGGCTTTGAACGCGCGGGCGCGCTGGTGGAAGACGCCGCGCGGGGACCGCTCGCATCCGAACTCGATGGCCACCTCGGGCCAAGCCTGGACCGCCTGCCCGCGGTCGTGCGGCTGAAGCACCTCCGCGTGCAGTTGCGGGTGCCCTCACGCAATCTGAATACGATGACCCTCGCCGCCGCCTGGGCGAACGCCTTCACGCACGCAATTCACCGCGCTCTGGCCCACCCGCCCGGCGATGGCGCCGTCTCTTCGCGCCGCTATCATTCAGAGGCGGCTTACAAAGCCGCCATGCTGCATCACGTTGCAACGCGGGGCATCGAACCCGGCTGGGAGTTCCCCGAACTGAAGGGTGCCCGGAGCCCGTTGCCATCCCAGGCGGCGCTCGATATCCTGCTCGACGATCTGCCTCTGGCCGGAGATATTCTTGCGGAACTGGATCGCCAGCACTGGCTCGATCTTCTGCTGGCGTTGTGGGATGAGCGGTTGCTCGAACGGATCATCGAAGCCATCACGACGGGCGACCTCGCCCGGCCGGAGCTTTCCCTCGATCAGTTCATCGAATTGGGACTGAGCGCGGCACAGCCCGACATGGTGCATTCGCGCTGGCCAATCGGGACTCGCAGGCAGGCGATCCGGCTTTGGGTGCGCACTCACCGCCGCCGGCCCCTGCGCTCGACCTGGCACGCGTTGCGCCTCCTCGAAAGGCTCCTCGAAATGCCAGCGCTCTTGCTGCTGCGAGATACCGGGCCGCTCGCCGGCGCCATTCCCTTTCCGGGCTGGTGTGAGGCGATTATCCTCGGCGGCGGAGGCCGGAGCGACGCGAGACACCGCGCCGCCGGAGGGGAAGCCGCGTTGCCCGGCCTGTTCGCGGTGCTCGAAGCATTGCGCCCTCTCACGCCTTCGTCCGCGAGCCCGCTCTCGCCGCGCGGCGCTCCGGCCACTCAGGCCTGGGTCGTCTCCGACAACGCCGGCATCCTCCTCATGCTGCCGATTGTCAGCCAGCTCGATCTCACCCGGTACATCCACCATCCCCAATTCCTACGGTTCGGCGGCCAGCGGGCCTTTTCTTTTCTGCTCGCCGGCCTCGGGATGTCGCTGCTGACGCGCTCGGGGCCCTTCGGCGCCGTTGAACCGGCCGTCGCCCTCTTCGCGGGCATGTTGGGAGACTCCGACCTGGCCGGCATGCGCCATTTCTACTCCACTGCCGACGCGGGCCTCGTTGCGGATTTCGTCCGGGCGGAGACCTGGGACGAAGCGCTCGATCGCGGCGCGACCGAGATGGCGGCCGCGTTCGCGGCCCGAGTGCGTGGATTCCGCAAGGCCTCCCGCGATGACGTGGTGAAGCAGTTCATGCGAACCGGCGGCCGCGTGCTGGTTGAGGACGAACGGCTGCTGGTAGTGCTCGATCCCACCCCCTGGTCCGTGGCGCTTCATCTTTCGGGTATGGACGATCCCATGGGGCCCCTGGAGTGGCTAGGGCGAAGACGGGCGGAGTTCGTTCTGGAGGGCCTCTAAGTGACGCCAAGGGCAGATCCGTTCGCCGGCAGCATGGATCACATCCTTGCGGAGATGAAGCGCCTGGACCTCATGCTGCAGCGGGCCGTGCTGGTGGCGCGCCGTTGGCGAACCGGAGACACGCCCGAGGAGTTCCGCGGGCTGGTGATTTCCGAGGAGTCCGTGGACCGGATGCTGGACAGCGTGGACTTCCTCGGCGACATCTGGAAGCTGGATCCCGCGCAGGCGAGCGAAGCCGGCACGATCGACCTGGAACTCGAGAGTCGCCAACGCCAGATCCGCGCTCGAATGGAAGCCAGCGCGCAGGCCGGTGAGAGGCTGGCGTTGGCTCACCTCGCCGCCGTCTGCGACTTGTCTCCGGCCGAGGTGGATGTCCTGCTGATTGCGCTCGCTCCCGAACTCGAGCCCCGCTACGAGACCCTTTACGCCTACCTGCAGAACGACGTCACCCGCAAGCGCCCCAGCATGGATATTTGCCTCAACCTGATCTGCCGTAATGAGCAGGAGAAGATAGAGGCCCGCCGTCTGCTCTCGCCCGATGCGCCGCTCCTCTACTTCAACCTGATCGAGCTTCACGAAGAGTCCTACGACCGAAGCCCCACGCGAATGCGGCAATTCCTCCGGCTGAACGATACCGTCGCGCACTTCCTGCTGGAGCGCCAACCGCGCCAGACCGCCACGGGCCGGCTGATTTCGCCGCAAGCCGGGATCGACGATCTGGAGAGCTCGGCGGCCAGCCGGAGCGAACTCAGGAACCTGGCCGACCGGATGCGCCACGATGGGACAGATCATGCCATCATCCAGCTTTGGGGCGGCGCCAGTTCGCCGCTCAAAGAAGCCGCTGAGGCCCTGGCCCACGCCCTCGGCAGGGACGTGCTGTACGCCGAACTGGGTGGTCTGGACCTTGACCAGCCCAAGTTGGGAGCGCTGATCCGAGACGCTGCGCTCTGGGACAACCTACTGGTCCTCGACCGTGGCCAGCCGGATGCGAGCGAGGGGGATCGCATCAGGAAAAACCAGGTCGAGGAACACCTGCTGGCCAGGATCGTCGCGGGAAACCTGCCTGTGGTGCTGCTCAGCCCCGACGAGCAGTCCGGCGCGTTAGGAGGCTCCACGCACCTGTGGCGTATCAACGTGGAGCCTCCCGATTTTGAGACCCGCCGTCAGGCCTGGGACGCCGCGCTGGCCGGGGCGCTGCCCGATATCGATCCCGATCAGTTTGCCGACCTGTTTCCCTTCTCCGGAAAGCGGGTCCAACAGACGGTCAGCCTGGCGCAGGCACACGCCATGCTGCGGGACCCGGCGGATCCGACGCCTTCTTCAGTGGACGTGCTAACGGCCGGGCGGGACCTGTCTACCCCCAACATGCAGCGCTTCGCTATCCCCATCGATCCACGATTCGGTTGGGACGACCTGGTCCTTCCGCCGGAGCAGATGAGACAACTGCACGGCGTCTCGTCCCGCTTCCGGTTCCGAACCATCGTGCAGCGCAAGTGGGGCTTCGGCGCGAAGATGCCCCGCGGCGCGGGATTGAGCGTGCTCTTCACCGGGCCCACCGGCACCGGGAAGACAACGGCGGCCGAAGTGCTCGCCCGCGACCTGTCCATGCGCCTCTACCAAATCGATCTGGCCGCCGTTGTGAGCAAATACATCGGCGAGACCGAGGCCAATCTAAGCCTCATCTTCCGCGAAGCGGAGCTGAGTCAGAGCCTGCTTTTTTTTGACGAGGCCGACGCCCTGTACGGCAAGCGAACCGAAGTCAAGGACGCCCACGATCGCTACGCGAACATCGAAGTCAACTACCTGTTGCAGCGCATTGAACAATACCAGGGCCTCGTCGTGCTGGCCACCAATTTCCAGGAGAACATCGACGATGCGTTCCTGCGGCGGCTGCACTGCGTGGTGCGCTTCCCGTTCCCCGACGAGCAGGCCCGCGAGCAGATCTGGAGATTGCAGTTTCCGCCCGACGCTCCCCTCTCTCCGCCGGTGGATTTTGCGTTCCTCGCCAGCCAGTTCAAGCTCTCGGGAGCCAACATCAACAGCGCCGCTGTCGCGGCGGCATTCGAAGCTGCGGAGGAAGGAGGCGCGGCGGGCCGCATCACCATGGACCACATCGTCAACGCCATCAAGCACGAATACCAGAAGCAGGGCAAGTTGGTGATGAAGGGGGATCTGGGCCGGTACGCGCGCGCCGTTTGAGGAGGATGCTGGTGAACTGGTGGCGCAGCAGGCGACCGCACGACCCGGCTCCCGAGCCGGCCGCGCTCCGGCACCCGGAGAGCGAGACCGCCGCGCCCCGGCCGGACGCCACCCTGCGGTTGCAGCGCGACCTCGGAAACCGGGCCGTGCAGAAGCTCGTCCCGCAATCGGCCGGTGAGCCGATCGCCGAGGATCGACGCGCGGAGCTCGAGGGCGCGTTCGGCGCCGGCCTGGAGGACGTCCGCGTTCATCGCGACGACGAAGCCCGCGACCTGGCCGCCGGCGTGGGCGCCAATGCCTTCGCTACCGGAAGGGACATCTACTTCGCGCCCGGTGCGTACACCAACGAGGCGCTCGCGCACGAGGTGACTCACGTCATCCAGCAGTCCCGCTCTCCTTCGGTCGTCTCGGGCGAAAACGCCCAGCTCGAGGAGCAGGCCAACGCCGCCTCATCGTCGTTCCTGGCGAGCCGGCCGGTCGAAATCTCCGGTGCGAGCGCCGCGCCGGCACTGCAACGCCAGCCAGCCCCGGGAACGCAGGGGTCGGCGCTGACTTTGCTGCCTTCGGATTCCGTCACGCTGGATGGCTTCGACGTTGACAAGGCCGACCTGAGCGCCGCCCACAAGCAGAAGCTCGACGGGTTCGCCAAGCGCCTGAAGGCCGCGCTCGCGTCCTCCCCGAACTCCATCGTCACCATCGTCGGATATGCGGATGCTCCGGGCTCGGAACCGCACAACCTGGCACTCGGACAGCACCGCGCCGACGCGGCCCGCGACTATCTGGTCTCCAAGGGTGTCTCCGCGGATCAATTGCATGCCAGCTCCTTAGGAGAGGCATTGCCGGTTGTTGCGACCAAAGGGTACGAAGCCAGGAACCGGCGGGTAGAGATCGATGTAATCGAACGGACCTTCTTCAAGTCGCCACCCGCGGCTCCTCCGCCTGCGCCGGCTACACCGCAACCGGCTGAGAAGCCAAAAATCGATTTGACGTTCCATCCCAAGGAGCACGAGCCTGACCCGAGTCAGGAGATGCAGGATCGATGGCGCCTGGTCGATCAAGCCGTGCGTGAAGCGCAGGAAGCCGAAAAGAGGAATGCTGGAACCTCCGTTGCGGACGCTACGGGGCGCATTTTGCGCAACGCCGCGAAGAAGTTGGGGCTGCCGGAGTGGCTGCAGGACCGTGCCGAGTCCATCGGAAAGGACCTGCCGTCCAAGGGCGCGCAGTCTGCAGTAGACCAGATCGCCGGCGACCGCAACATGGATGCGAATACGAAAAACGCACTCAAGGCGCTGGTCGACGCCCTGATGAGGCTGAAGGTCAAGTGATGGGATGGCGCGGCGCATTTTACAGTGGCTGTTCTTCTGGCGGCGCGAGCAGCCTAAGTCCGATCTGCCCGGGAATTCCTCTGACCTGTCGGCAGATGAGGAAGCGGCCGTCGACGTTCCGGAAGAACCTGAGATCGCGGAGGATTCGCCGACGGAGGAGAGCGTCATGAAAGCGGGCGGCTCGAACGCGGCTGAGGCCGCTGAGCTGGCCTCCGCAGAGGACTGGCTCACGCCGGGACCGGTGCTGGTGCGGTCAGCCGAAGAGCCAGTTCGCGCCGTTCTCCCGAGGAGCAAGAGGGCCGTCTACTTCACCCACGGTTGCTACGCCGTGGCCCGTTCAGGCTCCTCGAGACTCATCGCGCCGGAGTTGGCCGGCGAGCGGGCGCGGCTGGCCCCACCCGAAGAGTGACCCATGGCGACCACCCTCGAGCCCGCGCAGGCTGACCGCGAGTTGGAGCACAAGCACAGCTCCTCCACAGGTGGGCAGTCTGCGGTTCTTGACGCCTCGGCTCATCCACTGGGTGGAATCTCCAGCGCACTGGGCGTCGGGGGCTCGGACGAACGCAACTCCAAGCTCATTTCCAGTCCGCTCCTGCAACGGCGCGCCAGCGGAGCATTGCGCGCGCTGGTGATGCGGAGCGCGCAGCAGTCAGCGGGCAACCAAAGGCTGCAGGGAGTCTTCGCCCAACTCCGGAGCGGCAGCGGCTCGACGCCGGTGCAACTGCAGCGGCACCCCCTGAACGGTGCGCCGCCGACGCCGCGGGGCCACACCTTGACCCTGGTTCTGCGTCACTGCGCATGCGGAGGCACCTGCTCCTCCTGCGGCTCGACGGAACCGCCATCCGCCACGGAGGAAGAAGAGCAAAAAGTCGTCCAGCGTCAGGCTGCAAGCCAGGCGGCCGTGGCGCCTGCCGAGGTCATCCCCTCCGACAGCGCGGGCCAACCCCTCGACGATCTCACGCGTTCGCGAATGGAGAATCGACTGGGAGGCGACTTCGGCGACGTTCGCGTTCACACCGACACCGCCTCCGGGGAGTCCGCCACGGCGCTCGCGGCCAACGCGTACACGGTAGGGCAGGACGTCTACTTTGCGCCGGGTCAATACCAGCCGCACTCGATGGAGGGCGGGAAGCTGCTGGCTCACGAGCTGACGCACACCCAGCAACAGGCGGCCGGTGAGGCTCCTTCGGAGGCGCTGCCTTCGCGTGACGAGGCTGTGTTGATCGGAGCGCCCGACGACCCGCTGGAGCGGGAAGCCGAAGATCAGGCCGAGGCGTTCGCGCACGGGGAGAGCGGGGGTGCGGTTACACGGGATCCGGAAGGCGCGGTCAGGCGTGACAGTAAGCCGTGGACCCTCGCCGACAACCCTCTCACCAAAGCCGTAGCCGGCGGCGTCGAAGCGGCGGGCGGGTATGTCGGCGACCTGATCGAGCGATTCGCTCCCGGCGCCACCACGTTCTTTCATGGGCTCCGGGAATATTTTGACGAGGCGCTGAGCAAGGGGGTGGACAGCTTGTTCGGCGGCATCCTCTCCAGCGTCAAGGAGAAGGGCATCGCCGGAACGTTGGAGGCCATGATCGGTTCCGCCGCGAGCGGGATATTCAAGTCCGTCGGCGCGTTCGTCGCCGGCAAGTGCGCCGCGCTGGGCGAACTTGCCGAACACCTCGCGGAAACGGCATCCAAACTCGGCGGCCAGGCTTTCGAACAGGTGAAGAAGGGCTTCGACCTGATCAAGGAAAAGCTCGAGGATATCTGGACGCAGTACGGCGCGCCCGCGCTCGATTGGGTCAAGAACAAGCTGGGCGCTGTCTGGAAGAGAGTCGAAGATACGGCCAAGCGCTTCTGGGATTGGCTGAAGCCGCTGCGCGATCGCGCGGAAGCCATCTGGGATAAGGTCACCAGTTTTCTCATCCAGAGCCGGCGCAGGTTCCAGGAATGGCTGGAGGTGATAGTCCCCAAGGCAATCGACGCCTGGGAGGCGCTCAAGGCCAAGATCAAGCCGCACATGGAGCAGATCAAGACTGCCGCGAAGGTAGCCGGCGTAATCGTCCTGTTGTTCTCTCCCGCGGGTCCGCTGGTTATAGTCGGCGGCGTGATCTATCTCATCTACCTTGGAGTCAAGGCGGTCTGGGATAAATGGGGCAAGCCGCTCGCCCATTCGATCCGGCAATGGTGGGTCGAAGAAGCCCTGCCTTCCCTCGAGAAGGGGATTACCGATCTCAAGGCCAAGGTCGCTTCGGCGAAGGCAAAGATCGAAGGCGGGCTGCAGCAGCTCTACGACGTCTTCATGAAGGTGCTGGAAGCGGCGGGAGTGCTCAGCTTCCTTGCCAGCGTCAAGGCCGCCATTCAGAGCGTAGCCGCCAAGATCGAAGCCTTCAAAAACAAGATCCAGCAAAAACTCGACGAGTGGCTGCAGAAGATCGCGGCATTGCTGGCCGCGGCCGCGCCCTACCTGCGCCAGATCCGCGAGTTCCTGAGGCAGACCCTGCTGGTGGCGCTAGTGGGACCCATGGCATTCCTCGACGACGGCGTCTGGAAGACCATCAACATGATGGTGGGTCTCGCCATGCGGACCCCCTGCATCCGCGAGTTGGCCAGTCTGCTGCGAGTGCCGGCCCTCCTCGAACGGCTTGGCCGCGTGCGCGACGGAATCAAGCAGGGTTGGGAGACCATTCGCAACCCCGGCCCGCTCCTCGAAAAGTTCAAGGCGTCCGTTCAACCCCTGGTCGCGAAGATTGAGCCCGAGGTTCGGTCCCGTGTGTCCGGACTCTTCGAGGCCTATACGGAACGCGAAATCTTCATCCAAGTCGCGGTGATGTACTACCTCGCGGATAGCCTGAAGCGGCTGGGGACCACCTGGTGGAGCGACCTCAAGAATATCGGCTGGACCCTCCTGTGGCCGTGGGACGAAGTCGGCAAGGAATTCATGCCCATGCTGAGCGCGTTCGGGGACGCGATCTCGGCGTTGTTCAATCTGGAGATCAGCAAGGCCATCGACAGCTTCCTCGACGGCATGAAGAAGTTCAACGGTATCGCGGGCGCGCTTTCAGGGTGGTTCATGCTGGCTTCGGTTCTGATCGGCGCGGCCCTGGGCGCACTGGGATTCGCGTTCGGTCCAGCGGGCGTCGCGACGGTCGGAGCCGGCGCGACGGCGGGGTGGGAGTTCGCCGAAGGCGTCGGGCTCACATTGCTGGCGGTGGCCGTTGCTACCGAACTCGCCATTATGGGCAAGAAGGACTTCGACCTGCGCTTTCAGAACCCGCGGATCGCGGACAAGAATGCGCGCGACAAGAAGGACCAGGAGGACTGCAAGGCCATCGCCGGCAGCGTGATCAGCCTGGCCACGATCGGCGCCCTCATGTTGCTGGGCTCGATAGCGTCCAAGTTCGCGAAATTCCTCTACGGGCTGGTCGAGGATGTTCCCCTGGTCAGCGACATCGCCGAGTTCCTCAAGTCGGCCAAGGAGAAAGTAGGCGATTTCAGTTTCAAGAAGAAGGGCGCAGGCGAGCCCGGCGAGGGAGAAGGGGCGCGCGGCGGCCTGGACGATCCGGCCGCGAAGGCGGAGCAGAAAGGCATACCGCGCGAGCAGTTCGAACGGGAACTGAACCAGATCCGCGAAAAGGTGGCCGATCCCAACAACGTTCGCCAGCCGGCCGATCCGCGTTACGACGCCGAGATAGACGTCAAGGACGGAGCCGAAGACCACACCTACGATCGCGACAAGGCCGATCGTACCGCGTGCCGTGGCTCGGGCGGTCCGGTCTGCGATCTCGATTTGGGATCGGACGTCAATTCCAAGATTGACGAAGCGTTGGAGAAGAAATCGGCTAAGAAGACCAAAGAGACTCCCGCCGATACCGAAGGCCTCACGCCCGAGGAAGCGGCGCTGAAGCAGCGGCCCGATGTCCAGAAATTGCTGCAGCGAACCGAAGAGAAGGGATTGCCTGGGACGGAAAAGGAAATCCTCGACTATATCGCCGGGGACCCGGAGACGCGGATCGCGGAGATGAACAAGTCGATCGACATCCGCGAAGCAACCGCCGAGGCCCAAAACGCGGTTGGAACCGCCGAGAAGGTCGACGTGCCCTCCGAGGAGACCGGAACGCGCGGCATGCAGGTGCGTGAGGCTCATGACATTGGCGTGGCAAAGGGAAGAGAAGCGGCTCAAGCGTTAGACAAACTGACGCCGTCGAATTGGGAGAACCCCCTGGGCCACCGTGGCGGATTCGGCCAAGGCTTTGACGACATTATGTTCAAGCCCAACGGCGATCCGGTCGTGGTCGAGTACAAGGGCGGTTCAGCCGAGCTTGGCACGGGCCAGTTGAGCAGGGAATGGGTCCAACGGAATATCGATCTGTTGCGGGAAGCCGGCGACACCGCGATGGCCGACCGACTTCAGGCCGCATTGGATGCCGGCAAGTTGGAAGGGCGGGTGTATCGCACCCCACTCGACGCCGACGGCCACCCGTTGCCGACCATGCGCGATCCTCCGATCACCTACCCGCCGCAAGCTCCGTCCACACCGCCCGTTGCTCAGCCCAGCCGCAGAGACACTCATGCGGAGCCGGACGGCGGCTTCCTCGTGGAGACCGCCGGCCAGCCCTTGGATCGCCAGACGCGCGCTTTCATGGAGCCTCGCCTGGAAAGCGACTTCTCGGACGTTCGCGTCCACACCGATGCCCGCGCCGCGGAATCAGCCGACTCGCTAGGCGCGGTCGCTTACACCGCCGGGCGCGATATCTACTTTGCGGCGGGGCAGTACGCACCGGGGAGCCACGAGGGACAACATCTGCTGGCGCACGAGCTGGCTCATACGATTCAGCAGCAGAACGGCTTCCAGCCAGCCGTCCTATCTGCAGGCGCTCGTGGCGGGGTCGCGATCAGCCGGCCTGACGACCCGCTGGAGTACGAAGCGGAGCACGCGGCCGACTCGGCCCTCTCGTCGGGCACGGAGAATCTGCATGCGCTGGGCAGATCGTCCGGCTCCGTCCAACTGTCACACGCTCCCGGCGTCATCATTCAGCGCAAAACGAAACTGGCAACGGTCCTCAACCCGACCCCGGTAGGGATGACGGTGGGCATAGATGGAATCAGCTTCGATGTGCCGCCCGAGTTCTCGTATGTTGCGGGGCCCAAGTCGCTCCAACTGACCGCGCTGATGCTTGGCAGATTGGCGGGTCCCCAGTACACCCCCGCACTTGCGGAGCAGGTAGATGCGTACCTCCAGAGCAGCGGATACAGGAAACAGGGCGGTTTCAAAGGGGCGGTCGTGGCCAAAGATGGCGAAAAGCCCGAAAGCGTTATGCAGTTGGCGCTCGAGCCGTCAGTGAAGCTCATCGAGTTCCTGCAAAAGAAGAAGGTGAAAGTCCAGCTCGACGCCGACCAGGCGAACACCCTCATCATGGGAATCGCCAACACCAGCCTGTGGCTGGAGGTGAAACACCAGGCAAAGGAGATAAACTTCCCATTGCCTGCCTGGTACAACGAAGCCTTTTTCACGGCCGAGATGTCGAGCCAGGGCGCCTTGCTGCGGCAATACACTGTCTCGCGGATCCGGTTTGAGAAGACGGGAGACCAGGGAGCGCAAAGCGAAGGCCGCAACGTTGCCCTCGAGATTCTGTCGCAGATTCTGGATGGCACCGACGTGCTGGAAGAGATCCGCAAGGATACGTCGCTCGCCAAGATCGACAAAATCAACGGCGTCTACGGAGGCCTTTTCAAGCTGCCAAAACCGGTGCCCGATCCGCTTCCCGTTCCGACCCAGATCCAGTCATTCGAGCTGGCAACGCTGTTCCTGGGCTACGTGCGCACCCAGAAGAAGCTGTCGGACGAGGCGATCGTGAGCACCGAAGCGCGGGTGAAGCTGCTGAAGCGGTTCGCGGGATTCACCGAGGATCTGGCGATGCGGCCGGAAGGGAAGCCCGGGGCAGTCAGGCTGCGCGAGGTTCCCGCCTCGGCCAACTATCCGCCATTCCCGTCCACGGTTACTCCGACGCCCAACCTGTCCGGACCGCTCTTCGATGCCGCGCTCGGCACCGACCACCTGTTTACGATGCAGATCCAGTTCCCGGATGTGTACTCAGCGCTCGGCAGGTACAACTTCCATTGGGAGCGAGTGCGTATACCCGATGACAAGATCGGCAAGCCGGTGGATATCGACAAACTCCCGGGTGAAGAAGCTACGACATGGGAGGTCGTCTCGGTTCGCTTCGGGCGCGCTACCCGCTATGCAAAGGAAGACATTGCCGCGACGATCGCCGACATGCAGACGGATCTCGGCGACGCGGGCATTGGGGCACTGACCCTGGTAGGGGCCAATGCCATCCTGCGTTATGTCGGCGAAGGTCTCAAGATGGCGATCGAATCGCTGACGACGCCACTCAATGCCAAGCACATCGTGTTCCCCTCCGCGGGTTTGTACATGGTGCGTGGCATCATGGCGCCCGTCCTGGAGGGCGACGAGGCCGTGGTGCGGGTGCCGAGCGTCGCTTACTTCCCGGTACTGGCCCGCGAGCCGGAGGAGATGGCCAAGGGAGGCGTGAAGGCCGAAGTGGACCGGCGCGCCAGGGCCAAGGATCGCGTCGCGGAGATCGACAAGAAGCTCAACGACGACAAGTCTCTTGCCGATCAGGACCGCAAAGCGCTGATCAAGGAGCGCGATGGCCTCAAAGCTTCGCTAGGCTCCCTGACGGACATCCTCAAGAGCCGTGAGGAGGACATCAAAGAGCGTATTGCGGACGTCAAGGCAGGCAAGGATCAGGGCGACCTCGAAGCGCTTCAAAAACAGCAGGCGGAAATCGAGAAGACCGCCGCGCTTCGCACCACACGAAAGACGGAAGGCGGCGAACTGCTGATTTCCAGTTTCGCCAGCGATCTGGGCCAGAAGATCGCCCTCCAGCTTGAAGTTGTCGACCGGCCGAAGACCGGCGACACGTACCACGTCTACGTTTCCGACGTAACGACGCCCAAAAGCGGGGCCGAATCCGGCAGCGGGAAGACCCGCAACGATGCGATCCGCGCGGCGGTCAAGGAGATTCTGGGCGGCATCAGCGGTTACGGCCGCGGGTACGTGTCGCTGCTTCTCGACGGCAATACCGAAACCCTGCGCATCGCCGCCAGCAAGGGCGCGCTGCTGATGGAGGCGGTGGAGAACGTGGCCATGGCCCTATCGGTAGCCGCGATCGCCGCGGCGCCGTTCACCGCCGGCGCCAGCATGGTCCTGCTGATCCCGGCGGGCATCGCTGGGGCGGCGCCGTCGGCTTATCGGGTCTACAAGAAGATCGACGCCGGCATTTGGGAATGGAATCTTGAAAACGCGATGGACCTGGTGAACATCGCGGCCAGTCTGATCGGAGCCGGGCGCGCCGCCTCCGCGTCCCTCAAGTGGGTCCGGGTCAGCAGGGCGCTGCTCATTGTCGGATACGGAGTGGAAGGCTTGAACGGTGTGCTGCTGGGCGCCGACATCATGACCAAGATCGACGAGCTCTCGAAGCTCGAAAAGGGGCAGCGCGAAGCCGCTCTGATGATGCTTCTGGGCCAGACGCTGCTCCAGGCGGGCGTCATGGTCGGCGGGAAGCTGGCGGAGAGAGCGCAGCAACAGCGCATGGAAGGGATGGTGCGAGACCTGCAGGCCAACAAGGCTCCTTCCGGCGAAGAGGGGCCGAGGCTTGACGTCGAGAAGGGCAAGATCGTCGAGCCGCCTCCGTCGATCGATTCCAAGGTTGGCGACATGTTTGCCGCCGCGACCAAAGAAGAGCAGATGGCGAAGCTCGGCCCCATGGATGAAGAGTCGCGCAAGCGGCTGGAGGAGAACGCCGAGTTGCGCAAGGCACTCGCGGAGAGCGAACTCGCCGCGCGAATGTTGAAGAAATGCGCTTCGTCCTGTTTCCCGGAGAACATGACCGCCGAGCAGGTCCAACGCCTCGAACGTTTGCTGCGGAGTATCCGGTACATGGGCGGCGATGCGGTGAACGAAGGCGCGCTCAAGGAGTACCTCTATAAACGGCGCGAGACGCTCGACAACGCGATTGCGCGACTGGAGGCCGCCGACAACGCCGGCAGTTTGAACGCCTGGCTCGATTTTTACAACACCCGGGGTGAGGAAAAAATCATTCACGGGCCAAAACCGGAGGAGATCAGAGCCTCCTACGAGCGCAAGAGAGTGGCCTACGAGCACGGCGAGAAATTCGGCAGGAAACAAGCGGACGCGGACGGAATCCGCGATGTAGGGTTCGAGAACCCGATCAAGCGCGGAGCGTTCGAGCAGGGATTTGACGATGTTCGCAAGAAAGGAGGTCTGCCCGATACCCAGCTGGATAACGGCGACGTGTACATCGTGGAGTATAAGGGCGCCGGTTCACACCTGGCGCCCGGCCAGGGGGAACTCGACTGGGTGGTGGGGAACATTCGGCGCCTGTATCGCGAAGGCGGTCAGGTAGGCCGGGAGCTCGCGCCGCAATTGGCCAGGGCACTGCGCGAGGGGCGCTTGAAAGGAATCGCCTACTCCACTCCCATGACAGAACCCACCTCAGTCATTAAGACGTGGGACTACGGTAAGGTTAGGATCAAGCTGTGACGCCCCGATATCACGACCTGGACCTTGATTGGGCTAAGGACGTCAAGGAATTCTGCGAACGCGCCCGGACCGAAATGGGCTCGGATGGGCCCGAGTCACAAATCGACTTCGTCTTGCTCGCCGGTTACGACATGGATCTCGCGTTCCTCGAATACGGCCTGGGCGAGGACCTGGCGACAGTGAGAACGCACTTCGCGGAAGCTGTTCAGGCCCTGACAAGAGTCTTCGAGCTGCGTGCAACCTCGCTTGCTCTGCCTATAGTCTCTGTGGGCGCGCAGCCCGACCCGGACAGGCCCTTGCTCGACCATTCACTGACCAACTCCAAGCGGGGGTTACTGGCGATGTACCTGGCTCTGATCAGCGGCGGTCCGCAGGAAGCCCGCAGATTGGCGGCCCTGATCGGAGACCCGCCGGAGGCGACCTACCTCGGCGAGGACTCTACGGTATGTACGCCGGAGGATCAGCAACTCGCGTATTTCCTCAAGGCGCTGCTGCTCGGCGAGAAGCCCGAACCGCCGCGACAGACCGAGTCCTCGTCGGAAGGACGCGCCTTCGAGCGGTTCATGTTGGAAGCCCTTTGGGCTGGAGACGGGCGGGTATTTCTCGACAGCCTCCGCCGCTTGTTGGTCTGGCAGGAGGGTCAACGCCGGGCGGAGGAGCATCGGCAGGATCCTGCCTGGTGGATCTGTGTCCCCGGCCTGGCGCTTTCTGTTCTGGCCGCGTCGAGGTTTCTCATCGAGCCTGATAGCCTTCCTCAGAATGAATCCGGCTTGCCACTTGCCCTGACGGCGCGGGAAGACGTGTAGGCAGGTGCTCCCGCGGCCAGCCACATCAGCCGGCAGGCGCGCGACCCCTTACCGGAGCCCGGTCCAACGGCTCTGCGGCAGATCCTCGGCCTTTGCTTGAAGCGGCTACAGACGGGCCGAGGCGGGCGGGCACAGGACCGGACTGAGATGCGGTGCCCACCACCTCTCCATACTTCGCGAGCTTCCTGTATAGCGTCATCCGCGACCAGTTCAGCCGCTCGGCGGCCCTCTTCTTGTTGCCACTGCACGTCGCCAGGGCTTCCCGCAGCAAGCGTAGCTCGGAATCCGGGGGCGTCTCCGCGGCCGGGGCGTTCGTGGCAGAACTGGGCAGCACGCGCTCCAGATCCTCCACGCCGATTCTCGGGTTGTCGAGCGTGATAAAGACCCTCTCGATCACGTTCTTCAACTCGCGCACGTTTCCTGGCCAGTCGTACTGGTTCAGGCAGCGGATCGCGGCCGTCGTGATCCCTTCGACACGGGTCCCCAGGCGCTTGTTGAGGTCCTTCACCATGTGCTCCGCCAAGCCGGCGATATCGGCCTTGCGTTCCCGCAACGGCGGAAGGTAGATCCGCCCGACGTTCAACCGGAAATAGAGATCCCGGCGGAACGTCGGCGCGCTGTTCAGATCGTCCAGGTTGTGGTGCGTCGCTCCCAGGATCCGGATGTCGGTGTCGTATCTGCGGGCCGTCCCGAGCCGCTGCACTTCCTTGTTTTCGATCGCGCGCAGGATCTTGGCTTGGGCCAGCGGACTCATGTCCCCAATTTCGTCGAAAAAGACCGTGCCCCGATTGGCGGCCATGAGCTTGCCTGGGCTGGCCACCGATGCGCCCGTGAACGCGCCCCGCTCGTAGCCGAAAAGCTCGCTTTCCAGCAAAGAATCCGGGATCGCGGCACAATTGATGCACACGAGGGCATGAGCTTTTCGGGGGCTGTTCTTATGGATGAGTTGAGCCACGAGCTCCTTGCCGGTTCCTGTTTCTCCGGTGATCAGAACGTTGCAGTCGGAGGCGGCAACGCGCCGGATCTGCACTCGCAAAGCCTGCATCACGGGACTGCCACCCACGAGGACCTCGCCACCTTCCAGGTCCGTTTCCGCCTGCCAGGCCGGGCACTCGCGAGCCCACCGCGAAACGGCCTGCGAGAACTCCCCAAAATCGAGCGGACTGGGCAAGTAGTCGGCAGCGCCGGCACGCAGCGACGATACCGCAAATGCTTCAGAACTCAGGCTCGCCAGGACCAGCAGCGGGGGCGCCGTCTGCTGCACTCGCAGTTCAGTAAAGAGACCAAGAAACGGCCGGCAGAATTCGAAAGATCCGCATAAGACCGCCAGTGACGCCTTTGCATTCTGAAGCGCCGCCCGCGCTTTCTCGAGATCGTCCAGGACAACAAGCCAGCATCGCCGTCTACGAAGCCACGCCAGCAAGTCGCCGTACCGAACAGGGTCGCCGTTTATAACGAGAATTACAGGTTGATTGGTCACATTCGGCCCCTCGCCAACGGCATCAACCGCTTTGCGGCAAGTTTAATCTCCAAATAATGCCGCTGTCAACCGAAATTCTCAGCACCGGAATTCTGAGCAATCGGAGACCTCGGAATCCACTCCATGCCCATTGGCCTGATCGACTGGCGGCGGCTCTTCGAGATCGCCGAAGATCAGCGGGCTTCTTCACCACCAAGCGGGCCAAGGCGGCGTCAGGGATCGCCGAGAACACGCACCACAGTGACGCGCGCAAACCCTTTGGGTGAGACCGGCCTCGCACACTGCTACAGTCTTCTTGTGTATTGATGGAAGAGATCCTCTGGCGCATAAGCTATTGATCCACAATAGCTTAGTTGATTTCTTGGGTGGCCATGGACGGAATCGAAAGGCCGGGGCCGTGACGCGGCGCCTCAGCGGAAGAGTGGAGAGCGAGAACTCGTGATTTGCAGCCGCAACCGTCCATTCACGCGTGCCCTGACGTCCTGTCTGGGGGTGGCAGTAGCCTCAAGGCACTGAAAACACACCGACACGAGGCACGACGGCCCCACGTCGGTTGCCTTGTTTGCCTTGATATCCCGGTTGGAGCCTCAGCGGTCCTGCGCGCAAGTTGTTGAGAGCATGGAGCGGGAGACGGGACTCGAACCCGCGACGTCCAGCTTGGGAAGCTGGCATTCTACCAGCTGAATTACTCCCGCTCAGTGGACGATGTAAACATAGCACAAATAGCGAGTTGCGCGCGAAGCGAAAATTGGCGGGCCTGAGAATCCGAGGTTCTACCACCGCACATCTCGTCCTTGGTTCCAAGAGACGATGTGCATCCGAAACGTGCCGAACCGCTTGGAAAACGGACACCACCGACTTGGGAACGAGTGCGAGTATAATGCTTTCCTATCTCCGGTTGCCCCTTCCGCGGCCCCGATGGCGAGCAGACTGCGGCATGGTGCGGTGCATGGCAACGTCGTATTGGTGTGGCCGGACCAGGACACGCCAATCGACTTCGTGGGCGTGACACCCGGCGCCGGACAACCCGCATCGGGGTTTTCGGTGCGCCGTCGGGCACTTTCGCGTGGGTCCAACTGGGCACCATCTACCGAACCACCCCCAACGCCGCGACTTCTCGCAAACGTTGGCTCCGCTGGCGTTACACTGGTCCCGCCATGTTCACTCGCCGCAGTTTTCTTCGGACCGCCACTAGCGCCTCCGCCGCCCTCACCCTGACCGCCCTGCGTCGGCTTCCGGCCCAGGCCAACTCGGTCTATCGCAACCCCATTCTGGGCGGAGACCACCCCGACGCCAGCCCAATCCGGGTCGGCAACGAATTCTTCCTCACCCACTCCAGCTTCGACTATGCTCCCGGGCTGCTGATCTGGCGCTCCACCGATCTGGTGAACTGGAGGCCCGTCGCCGCCGCCCTGCATCGCTACGTCGGCAACGTCTGGGCTCCCTATCTCAGCGAGTATGAAGGCCGCCTCTACATCTATTTCCCCGCCGACAACGGCCTGCGCGTGGTCCATGCCGAACATCCGCTCGGCCCCTGGAGCGAGCCCATCGACCTGGGCATCAACGCCATCGACCCCGCCCATATCGCCGAGAACGGACGCCGCTTCCTCTACGCCAACGGCGGCGTAATGGCCGAGCTGACCGCCGATGGACTGGGCGTGAAGGCGCCTCCGCACCACGCTTTCGATCCCTGGCCCGTCCCCGCCTCGATGCGCATCGAATGCGCCTGCCTGGAAGCGCCGAAGGTGATCGAGCACAACGGCTATTTCTACTTGAACGTCGCCGAGGGCGGAACCGCCGGGCCCTCCACCAGCCACTCCGTGGTCTCGGCACGCAGCCGCCACGCCGATGGTCCGTGGGAGTACTCGCCCCACAACCCCATCGTGCACACGCCAAGCCGCGACTCGCGCTGGCTCTCGGTCGGTCACGGCCGTCTCGTCGATACGCCCGGCGGGCTCTGGTTCATGACCGTCCACTCCTACGAGAACGGCTATCGCGCCCTGGGCCGCCAGACCCTCCTCCTGCCCGTCGAGTGGACCGCCGACGGCTGGTTCCGAGTCCCCGCCGGCGTAACTGCCGAGTCAGCCATCCCCATGCCGATTCCCGGCACCCGCCAACTACCCCTGCCCGATCCCTCGGACGACTTCACCAGCGCCGAACTCGGTCTGCAATGGGCCTTCTGGCACGAGTTCGACCCGGCGCGCTTCACCACCGGCCACGGTGTGCTGAACCTGAAGGCACGCGGCGCATCGCTGGCTGACAGTCCCGCTCTCACCACTCCCGTGGGTGGCCACTCCTACACCGTCGAAGTTGACGTCGAGATCGACCCCGGCTGCGCCACCGGCCTGCTGCTCTTCTACGATCCCCAGCACCTCACGGGCATCCTGCTCGACGGCGAGGGCATCGGCGTGCGCATAGCCAACGGCTACGTCCCCAGCCGCGAGCACCAGGGCGCAACGCGCGCTACTCTGCGCATCGTCAACGACGACCAGGAGGTTGATTTCTACTTCCGCCTCCCCGGCCAAAGCTGGCAAAGGACCCGCGAATCGGCCGAAGTCAGCGGCATGCACCACAACGTCCTCGGCGGATTCCTCGACCTCCGGCCCGCCGTCTTCGCAGCCGGCTCCGGCAGCGCCAGCTTCCACAACTTCCGCTACTGGCCCGAAGCGAAGGTGCCGGCATAACTCCGGGCAGCCGGCAATGCGGAGTCTGGGGGGCGGGTTACAAGTGCATCGCCCAGTTTGCTAGTTGCGGTCGCCAGCCCGAGCTGCCAGGGAATTTGACTGTAGGAGGGGGCGTTCGCAGAGGGGTTGGCTCCTTGGTAAAGGAATTGCAGATTCTTGGGGTCGATCTGGATGGTTTCGTCGTAGCCGGTGCGGAGGATCTCGCCGTGGCTGAAGTCAAGGGTCCAGGGCGTGAGGCCACTGTCAAAGGTCACATCGTTTTCGCCGAGAAACGGCGCGGCGAAGCTGTTGGCTCCGGTTACGGGAGTCCACATGCCGTCAAGGCTGTCAGCTAGAAAGGCGCGGAAGTAGCGGTGGCCCGAGGCGCCGCCCATGGCCTCAACGATGGCCAGGTACTGCGTGGATCCCTTGAGGCTATAGATGCGGGCAGCCTCGAACAAATCTCCGCCAGTGGTGGCCTTCATGATGATTTCCGGCGTGCTGAAACCATTGGGGAAGTTTGCGACTGTGGTCTGGCTGCGATAAAAGTCGCCGCCGTCGTCAGTGAAAAACAGATAGCAGTTGGCGGAGTCGCAAGTGATCCAGAAATCGAGCCAGCCGCTCACCGTGGAAGGCTGGCCCGCAAAGAAGCTTTGCGGCGCGGTCCAGGTTTGCGGTTGGGTAGGGTCGGCGGCGGTGGAGTACTGCGGCGGGCCGGACTGGTAGATCAAATACCACCTGTTCTGCGGAGTGAAATAGAAGAGCTCCGGAGCGCAGTGGTAGCCGCTAAAACCGGGTGTGGCGTCCATGTAGTAGGGCTGCGCGGCGGAGGCCTGATTCCAGTTGGAGAAGGTCAGGTAAACCATGTTCCAGCCACCGGAAGTGTCCGCGGTGGTTGCGTAAACGATCCACTGATTGTTGTAGAAGACGGCGGTGGGATCCTTGACCGAGACGATCGGATGGGTGGCATTGGGGATAGCGGAGATGATCGGGCCAGTCGAACTCCACGCGTAGGCATCGGGAGCCTGGGCAGCGGCGCTGACGACGAGGTTGAGGCTCGACGAGGCGGAGTTAGTTCCGTCGGTGGCCTGCAGTGTTAGCGCATAAGTGCCTGCGGCTGCGGTAGTCGCGATCACGGCGATCGCGCCGCTGTTCGCGGCCCCGGGGTTCAGGAATGAGACGGTGGCACCAGCGGGCAGCCCGGTCAGGCTGAAGGTGACGCTTCCCGTGGTTCCCGTCCGAACCAAGGCGACGGTGCTGCTGGCGCTTGAACCTTCAGGGACGGTGAGCGTGGCGGCGGAGAGCTGGAGAGCGATGCCGTTGGGTGCTACGGGCGTGATGGGCGCGACAGGCGTGGTGCTTTTTCCCCCGCCGCACCCATTCGACAGCGAAACCATGCAGATAAATCCAATCGAGTAAAGAAAGTGAGATTTCACGTGGAGAGTGCTCCTGTTTGTGCGGACCCTTATCCTTTGTCGCTCACTTCGTCCGGCGGTGGCTGCGATCGGGTTCACCGCCGCAGCCCTGCAACCGGAATCCAGCGCAAGCCGAGAGCGCAATTTCGCAGCCGGCCCGCGACATCCCTGCCGGTGCTCGGTGGTCGTGAGTCATGTGCGCAGATTGAAACGTTGCGACTGCGCCAATCGTACCCTTCGACCAATCTCCGGTACGTGATTCGGGCCTCAACCTGGACTTGCGTTCGCTCCGAGAGTATTTGGTTCTGCTGCAAGGGGCGTAAACCGGAATTTCCATTTTGGATCACGAGACGAACCAGTATATCAGCGTTGCCTCCGCCACTCCACGGCGGATACCAGGCGGGGATACCAGGCGGGTCAAGCCAAGCTCCACAACGAGGGATGATGCTCATCGCTGCAGGTCGCCATTCTCCGGAACCCCAAGTTGATCCAGCAGTTGGATCGAGGAGGCTGGCCCCAGATCCGGATCCTTCCACTGCCGGAGAGCCCAAACAACTTTCTTAGCCGGAGTCACTTCAATGATCTGAACAGTTGACGGCCAGTTGTCGGACTTTGTATTCCCTGCCACCCAATTAGCGATCACAGTGTTTCCATTATCCAAACGGCCAATTTCTTGAACAACATCAAGCGGATAGCCAGGGAGCTCATTCTTGCCGAGTTCCCAGACGATTTCACCCTTAGGATCGACCTCGAGCCACTGCTGTGCAAATTAGCGCTGCCTGCCTCTCGCCCCTACTGCATCCATTGAGGATGACCTCGGCATTGGCCTCCTGACGGAAACCTGGTTGCCGTGACACTGGGATAAAGTGCTACCCGCTGGGGCGCCTCCTGCTATCCAAATTGCGATCGCTCATTCCTATATTTCTCCGCATGTTGTGTAGCAGCCGCCTTTTCTGCTGTCCCATTTACAGGGCCAGCGCCAGTTGCTCGGCTGGCACCAGAGGTGGTGGAGGCTGCCAGGGGTCGTTCAGCCAGGTCCACAGGTCGCGGTACACGAACAGTTGTTGCCGCAGCAGGGCAACCAGGTTGGACAGGCTCCAAGCGAACGTGCTCTTCAGTTGCAGGTACTTCAACACCAGCATGGCAATCAGCGCCGTCCAGATCTGAATCTGCACCGCGTTCTCGCTGGTGCCGACAAAGGTCTTGACCTTCAGACCCTGCTTCAGGGCCTTGAAGAAGAGTTCTATCTGCCAGCGCTCTTTGTAGATCCGGGCAATCGTCCGGGCCGCCAGGCGCAGGTTGTTGGTGACGAACACCAGGGTCTCCTGTTTCTCTCCACCCAAACCTCGATGCGCCGCAGGCGGGCCTCGGGACCGACCTGTTCCTGGCTGGTCAGCAGGATCACTTCGTCGCGCAGGATGTCGGAACCCTCCGGCACCGGCCGCTCCTCCGCCACTCCGTACAAGGCGTTGTCCTTGAGCCGGGTGACGAAATCGACATGCGAGCGGGTCAGTTCCAGCCACCAGTCGTAGTCCGGGTAGCCGCGGTCGAATACCACGATGGTGCCGGGCGCGAAGTGGATCTTGCGGGCCTCGGTGACATCGGCCCGCCGGCCCTCGGTGATGACGGCATAGCAGGGCAGGCAGCCGTCGTGGTCCAGCACCAGGTGCAGCTTCAGCGCGCCCTTGGTCTTCTTATAGCGCGCCCAGTCGAAGCTCTCGGCGCACAGTTCCACCATGCTGGAGTCGAGGCTCAGGAGCTTGTGCTTGAAGCGGAACTTGCGCCGGGTGCGCAAGGCCGCCTCCGCTTGGCAGCGGGCCAACGTCTGATCGAAGATCGCCCGGTACAACTCCCAAGGCCGGTGGGCGTTGGCGTAGGAAAGCGTGGTGACCTTGGGGCAGTCGGCGATGCCGAGATGGCGCAACTTGCCCTCCAACGCGGCCAGCCCCCCACAGATCTCCCGCAGGCTCTGAGCGTAAGCGAGTTGGCAAAACAACATCGCCACGAACTGCTGCCAGCAGGTGAATCCGCGGGCATGGCGCTCGGCGTGGTGCTCACGCACCAGCGCCTGAAACTCCAGGCGCGGGAAGAACTGCAAAAGCTGGCTGAAAATGCTGCATACTCGATTCATGGCGGGGTGGCTCCTTGGTAGTTGAACTCAGTTTCTTGCGGAAACCTGAGCCACACTACCAGACTGGACGCCCCGCCGTCTCGCTACACCTCACGCCCGTGGCTCGAAGCTAATTTGCACGGGAGTGACCTCGAGCACATAGCCGTACTCGTCCCCGCTAATCAGGGTGTTGCCATTCTTGAGGCGTACGGCGTCCCACGCGCTCAACGTGATGCCACTCTTGGGGCGTACGCCGGTCCACGTATCGGGACACGTAAACGACCACACTTCTTTGCCGTCAGCATTGAATTCCACGACCCGATGCTCCTCCATCAACCCAACCAAGAACGTACCGGCTTTGGTCAGATGAGCTCGCCGAACTTGCCCGTGAACGCCACCCGGGTGGGAGGGCCTAGGGAGCGCAAGTTCTTGCTCGACCTTTCCGGAGGCCGTATCGACAAGAAAGAGCTTGGGGGGGACGCCGTTTTGAGCTAACAAAACCCGGTTCTTACCGGCAGGCTGCGCTGAATGGATCTCCGTGTTCGGAGCGGCACGGTAGTCCCAAACGATCTTTCTTTCAGGGGTCACTATACTCGCCCCCCAACGATAACTGAAAAGGACATCGCCGTTCGAGAACCGGGTGCAGTCTCCCAGTTCGGCCATCTCGGACTTTCCGTAAACCATCATGTTGGTTGGAATCGAGTATGTCCACACTACCTTACCGTCCCGCACAAGATACATCGTTTGACTGGTGTCAATGTAGTCGAACTCTCCGCAGTAAAGAAAAGGATGTTGAGCGAGGCCATGGCCAGGCACAGGACCGGTTGCCACTGGATTCGTCGCAAGCGCAGAACTGACGTTGTTCGTTGCGGACGGAGGAGTGGACGGCGAGGAAGTTTGCGCTGCCAGGAAGTGAATAGCCGCTGAGGTCATAACAGCGAGCGCAAGTATCCTCCGAGCAGCCTTTGAAGACGACAGTTGCATTTCAGAAAGTCCTCCTAACAATTCCGTACGGCCTACTATAGCCTCAAAAGTCTTGGCCATCCTGGAGTCAGACCTCATCAGAGTTTCAACTTAGCCGCGAATCAGTGTTGCGAGTCCCCCGGCTTTTCCGGAATACCCGGCTCGTCCAGAATCTGAACGGCGGTAGCAGGACCTAAGTCCGCCCAGTCCCACAAAACCCAGACAACCTTCTTCTCCTGAGTCACCTCGACGAGCTGAGGGCCCTTCCCATCCCCGCCGCGGGAACAGATGATCGTGTTGCCGTTGGCCAGACGCGTGGCACTCTGTGTGTTGATAAATCGGTATGCCTCCGGCAAGTCCTCTGGTCGGAGTTCCCAAACTGTCTCGGCCTTGGAGTTGACTTCGCGAGTGAGGATATCTTTCTCGTCTGTGATCAAGGTGTTGCCATTCTTCAGGCGAATGGCAGCCCAAGGGCTCTTGATCTTGTACTTCCATACCTCATTGAAGTTCTTGTCGTATTCGACAACCTGGTCCATCTCCAGGAACGGAACGAGGTAGGTCCCCTGCGTGGTGTATCGCACCCGGCGGAACTGCCCGTGAACGGTCTTCGTGTCCGTTAAACTCGGAGCTGGCAGCTCGTGTTGAACCTCGACTTTGTTGGACCTGATGTTGACTACCATGAGCTTTGGCGGCAGTCCGTTCAGGACGAAAAGAACCTTGTCCGGGCCGATCGGCTGGCATGTGTGGATCTCGGTGCCCGCCGGGGCGTCGTAGCGCCAGACCACCTGTTTCTCTGGCGTCACCTCGGCGATGTACTGCATGCGGGTAAAGAGAATGTTGCCGTTTGAGAGCATCCATACGTCGTCGTATTCCCAGCCGGACCCCGTGGAGTAGGTCCAGATGATCTTTCCACGATCGACGAGGAGTATTTTGTTGTAGCCTTCGCCGATGTAAAGCATCGGGTGCTGGGCCCTACCGTTGCCGGGCAAGCCGGGTGGGACGGGTTGGTCCCACTTGCGCGGAGCGACCTCAATTTCGGCTGGACCCATGGCCGGCACATCGGCGGCAGTGAAGCGGCCCAACAAGGACATCAGTGGCGAAGCCCGGCGCGAAGCTTTGGGCGTCAGCTGGCCCAAAGTGGCGAAGCATACGGCGAGTAGGGCTAAGCCGGCTGCAAACACCGCAAGCGGCGAAACTGTTCTTCTCATTGGTAGATTATGGCGCGGTACCGGCTACTGCTGCCAGCCCGTTTCCATACAACCCCCTTTCAAACCATGTGTGGGCAAGCTAAAGCGTGCCTACCGGCTGGCTGTTGTGGGAGCCTGGCCGGATATCGGTATATAGAGCAGCTCTATGCCCTTTCCGTTGCGGCGGTCCTTATTGCGGGAGTACTGGCGCGTGGCGTCGCTATCCCAATGTTCAAACACACCCAAGCTGGCAACTCCCTTGCCGCCCTGCACATACGCGGTCTTCGATGGCGGAGTCGGGGCCAGCGCCATTTCCTGCAAGTAATCGTCGGCGTTCTCTCGAATCATGATTCGAGGGTGATTGCCGTTCTGCGGGTCGTTGTTGTTCTTGGTCTTTTCTGAACTGCTGTATCACACAAGACAGAACCGGCGGTTCGCAATTCGCACCGGATCGTAGGCTCGTGTGGGGTGGCCGAGCATACGAGGTTGGCAGGCGTCCCAGCGGAATGCCGGCGGAGGGGCACATCTACCGGCATGCTAGCCCTTGCTCCAAAGAACGCCGTGGCCGGAGGCGGAGCCGCGGGCGGTGGAGCGCGCCGCCTCGAATCCCTACCGCGCGGTCGTCGCCAGGTTCGCCGGGAAGCCGGCCAATAGCGCGCAGAGTTCCTCGCTCCGGATCGGCTTGGCG
Organism: Bryobacterales bacterium; assembly: GCA_963841635.1. Classification (GTDB taxonomy): domain Bacteria; phylum Acidobacteriota; class Terriglobia; order Bryobacterales; family Bryobacteraceae; genus DASWZN01. Next base: position 842,446 of record CAWJDO010000002.1, on the reverse strand, counting down.
AGATAGCCATCCATGCCGGCGTCCAGGCAGCGCTGCTCATCGCCTTTCATCGCGTGCGCGGTCATTGCGACGATGAACTGGTGCCGGCCGGATTCGCGCTCGCTTTCGCGTATGGCTGCTGCGGTTTCGAATCCATCCATCTCGGGCATCTGGATGTCCATCAGCACGAGGTCGAATTCGCCCTTTTCGAGCGCAGCTAGAGCCTGCCGCCCGTTGCAAGCCAGGGTGACCCGGTGCCCGCGCTTTTCGAGCATCCGGACCGCCAGCTTCTGGTTGACGGGATTGTCTTCCGCCACCAGGATCTTCAGTTTCGAGTCCGCGTGCTGCTCGTGAATCACGTGACGCGTGATCAACCCATCGGGAGCGGGCCCTCCCGCCGTGCGGCCGAGCAGCATGGCGATTGCTTCGAGTAACTCGGATTGGCTCACCGGTTTGATCAGATAGGCGGTTATACCCAGTTGGCAGCAACGGGCTGCATCGCCGCGCTGCCCGGCCGATGTGAGCATCATGATGGGCGTGCGAACGAGCTTCGGATCCTCCTTCACATTTCCGGCGAGCGAGAAGCCATCCGTCTCGGGCATGTGAGCGTCTGTCACGAGCAACGTAACCGGCTTGCCGGCGTCCGCCTGCGCGCGCATCAGGGCCAATGCGCCGCTGGCGCCTTCGGCGACCAGTACCTCCGCTCCAAACCCGGCGAGGGTATCGCGAAGGATGCGGCGATTGGTCGCATTGTCGTCCACGACCAGAAACAGCGCACCCTCCGGCACGTGCGGGGACAGGGTCCGGCTGGCGCGACTCAGCTTCGAAACTTCCATGCGCGCGGTGAAGTGGAAACAACTGCCTTTGCCTGGCTCGCTCTCGATCCAGATGTCACCGCCCATCATCCTCACCAGCCGCAGCGAGACTGTCAGGCCAAGCCCGGTGCCGCCAAACTTGCGCGTGGTCGAGCCATCGGCCTGCGAGAAGGCTTCGAAGATCCTGGCCTGGTGTTCGGCCGGAATGCCGATGCCGGTGTCGCGGACGGTGAAATGCAGCAAAAGCGAGTCGCCGTCACGGCTCTCCAGGCTCGCCTTGACGACGATTTCGCCGCGCTCGGTGAACTTGAGCGCGTTGCCAACCAGATTGTTCACGACCTGGCGAAGCCGCGTGGGATCGCCGACCAGCATCTCGGGGACGTCGAAAGCTACCTCGCAAGCCAACTCGAGGTCCTTTTCGGCCGCTCGCAGACGGAAGGTCTTCATCATCTGGTCGAGCGCGTCCGCCAAGGGGAAGTCGACGCAATCCAAGTCCAGCTTGCCAGCCTCGATCTTGGAAAAGTCCAGAATGTCGTTGATGATGGTGAGCAGCGCATCCGCCGAGTCACGCACCATGCCCAGATAGTCGCGTTGTTCGGCCGTGGTCTCGGTATCGAGCAGCAGTTCTGTCATGCCCATCACGCCATTCATGGGCGTGCGGATCTCGTGGCTCATGTTGGCCACGAATTCGCTCTTAGCTTGGCTGGCGGCTTCGGCGGCTTCGCGCAGGCGCGCCTCCTGGTCCAACTGTTTGCGAATGATTCCGGTCTGCCGCCGCACTCTCTTCCGCAGCGCCAGAATCCATGCCGCCGAACAGAGAATCAGCGTGCCCATTACCGCCAGGACCTGAAGGGCGCGTTGCGTGTTCAGCCACGGCGCGTCGCGGAGAACGGTGATGTCAGCGGCCGATCGCAGGTGCAGATTGAACGCCGTGGGCACAATCTGCTTCGCGTCTTCCACGCTCACCGAACAAACTCCCGTCAGCTGGAGCAGGGCGCCGTTATTGGGCCAGACCATTTCTTTGCGCTCATAGGGCAGGTGCGCGCTGAACAGGATGTCCCCGGCCTGCATCACCAACCTCTGGTCGGCGAACGTCGAGACATGGTCCACCACGGTCGCTTCCACGCGCGCCAACTGGGAATCGCAGGCTCCTGCCAGAGCGTCCTCAGCCGCGATATCCGGTGGATTGATCGGCGCGGCATGCCCCACGCGCCGCACCACGGCGTGTTGCAATACTGGGGAGAACGGCCCAGCGACCGGCATACCGACGGCCTCGACTTCGTCGCCGGCGCGAATGCCGGCGGTCAGAGCGGCCTCAACCCGCAGTCCGGCCGTGCCATCTTCGACGTAGGCGCCGTCGGCATCGACCAGAGTCACCGCGCCTCGAACGCGCGCTTGATGCCGCTCTTCGCGCGAGTATTGCATCAGGTTGGCAATTGGAATACGGGACAGGTCCGCCGCGTTCGCAGCCGCCGGTTCGAGGATCGTGATATACCTCCAACCCGGCACCATCAGCTCGATTCCGATCAATTGGCCCCGATCGTTGAAACGGGTGGCGCAGACGCCGTCCAGCCGCACGCGGGCATACATCAGATCGCTGGTCGGGCGGCTGCGACCGGCAACCCACACGACAAATGTGCGCACGCCTTCCGCCACCGTAACCCCAACCGTGCCGTCCCCCGCATGGATCGCGGTAACGTAACCTTCCGCTTGCACCCAGTTGCTATCCTCCCGGCCCGTGAAGATCTCCTCGAGACTGGCGACCCGTGGCTTGGGCATCTCACCCTTTCCGACTCTGCGAAGCTTGCCATCGCGCACGATGGGTGCAAAACCGCCGGGCGCGGTGACGCCCGTGATCTCAACCAGGTCACCGGCCGCGAACGAGATAACGCCTCTGCCGAGGTAGGAGAAAAAGATGCCGCCCGTGCGGTCTTGGATGAAGGTGTTCCCGTTCTCCTCGTGGTACGTAACCACCCCCCGCAACCTGACGGGCAAGGACTGCAACGCTTCCTGCGCGGACAATGCGTGAATCGCGGCAGTGGAAGTGAGAATTTCGTGCGCGACCGGCGCTTCATTGCGCGTGGACACCGGCCCATCCAGCACCACGGCGCCCGGGCTCGCCACGGGAAACGCGGCGATCTCTGCGTCATCGGTTTGAGCGAACTGAGATTTCTGCAGGGCTAAACGCAATTCGCCGGTGGAGTCGCGGAACCACTGCTCCTGGCCGTCAGCCCTGACATCGATGCCCCCCCGCAGCAGGACCCGCCGGTTAGGCAGCGGACCGGCGAGCTTGACCGCTTCCTTTACCGTGACCATCGGCAGGGATGCGACCGGCACTGCCGGCACCGCTGCCACTACAAACGGCAACCCCGGGCTCAGCAGCAGGAGATCCTCGCTCGCCGAACGGCCTGACAACTGGCGGGCTACGCCCATTACGCGGACTTTGGCCCCCAGCAGGTAAGCAGTCGATGGATGACCGCTGCTTCTGCCAACGAATACGCGCACACGCCGACCATCCGACACCATGTGCACGGTCAGGAGGCCGAAGCGATCGAGGGTGACCGCGTGAGGGATCCCCTCAATCACGATCCAGCGCCAGTCCACCTTGCCTTGGAGCCACTCGGTGGGAGACGTTCGCCTCGCAGGCGGGGGGCTGGCCTTCTGTATAGACCTGACTTCCGGCCTGACCAGCGACATGCCACCCTGGATGCGATGGGTTTCGCCGCAGAGCTCAACCTGCTGAAGGTCCGACAGCCCCGGCGCATGGATTCGGTCAAACCGGATGGCGCCGGTCTTGTCTTCCAGCACCATCGACCCGGAGGGCTCCTCGTAATAAGTGGACACCCCACTGACGCACACTTCCGCTGCGACCGGCAGATTACCCGCGCGGAGGTCGGCGATGTTCACCCGCCCGCCGGGGCCGATGTGCGGATGCGAACAGGCAGCGAGGCAGATCAACAGCCCCCCGGCCGGCGCGGCGGCACGTAATCGCGAATCACTCACATTGGGCTTATCGGCAGTATTGCATTCATTTCGACCGGTACGCGCCAGACAAATCGAGGAACACCTCCGGCGCTAACCTTCGGCACGCCAGATGTGCACCGAATCGACACCGCAACTGGCGGCGTGGTCGAGGTCCTGCGCGGTCGCCCGGCACCAGGCAGTAATCCGGCAGCCCAGTCGCAGCGCGACGATGGCCTGCAGATCGGCCCGCTCTTCCTCATCGATGGCGGGCGTGCCGGCTTCGGGTCCCGCACTCCAGCGGCCGCAACTGCGGCGCCTGCTCGCCGTCGCGCAGAGTGCTGTCGATGAGGTGAACCGTCGGGTGTGCCATGAAGTTCAGGAGAGCAGTAGCTCTTCCGCCGCTTTTCCCTCTTCGAGGGCGTCCAGCATCTGGTCGATCCGGCCCTCGTCCATTTTTCCGTACCAGTTGCCTTCGGGGTAGACCACGATGACCGGTCCCTGGTCGCACAGCTTCAGGCAGCCGGCGCTCGATACGGTCACGCCGTCGAGCCCCCGATCCGACACTTCGGTTTCGAGGTATTGCACCAGGCCGCTCGAATCCTTCTTATGGCAGATCCCCTTCGGATCTCCCGTCACACGAAAGCTCCCGCAAACGAACACGTGATGTTTTGGTTTTTCCATACCACCTCCTGTTTTCCTATGCACACCCCGTTCCCGGGCCGGCGCAGCCGCGGCCGCAGCCCTGGAACAGCCGTTGCATCCCGCGCGGCACCTGGCCCGTCGCGCTCCATGCCGCAATTGCGTCTGAGGCCACGCCCACCGCCTCAATGACCCGGACTCCGTGCTGCTCCAGCACCCTCCGCGGCGTCTGCCCGACGGCGCTGGTGAATACGGCGCGGCAATCGTGCAGCAACTCCGCCAGTTCGTACCACCGCGTCGCACCGCCGCCCGCTTCGGGGGCCTCGCGCGTTTCCACGAGTGCCGGCGGCCCGTCGCTCTGCGGCTCGAATACCCAAAACCGCGACGCTTCTCCGACGTGCTGATTGATCAGCACGCCTTCATGGCTCGCCAGCGCAACGTACGGGCGCTTCTCGTTGGGGTTGGCCGGGCCGGCCGCCGTGGTCTGGAGCAATTCCACGAGTTCGGCGGATTGCGCCTCGCCCAGCAGCCCCACGGCATCCGCGCGGCAGCGCGTGCAATGCAGCATCTGCGGCAAAAACTCCGCCGTCCGCTTGCGCAGCGCGGCCAGTTGCCCGTGATCCATTTGCCCCAGCGACTCGAACGGCGTGCCCGGCACCGGAACCATCGGAATGCAGTTCATGATGTCGGCGCCCAGCGACGCTACCTCGCGCGCCACCTCGGCGGCGTGCTCGTCGTTGATGCCCGGCATGATGATGGTGTTGATCTTGACCGTGACCCCGTGCCGTTTCAGCTCGACGATCGCCAGGCGCTGCCGCTCCAGCAGCGTCGCCGCGGCCTCCGCGCCACGCAGCACCCGGTATCCGGCCCGAACCCAGGCGTAGATTCGCCCGCCGATTTCAGGATCGATCGCGTTCACCGTCAGCGTGACGTGGCTCACCTGCAGCTTGCCGAGCTCGGCCGCGTGCGCGGCCACTTCGAGACCGTTGCTGGCCACGCACAGCAGCATTTCCGGATACCGCTTGCGGACCAGCCGCAGCGTCTCGAGCGTGTCTTCCGGGGTCGCGAATGGATCGCCGGGCCCCGCGATCCCGGCCACGCGGATCGCCGGCGACTTCTCCAGGGCCAGTTCCAGGTAGTGGAGCGCCTGTTGCGGCGTCAGCACCGCGCTGGTCACTCCCGGACGGCTTTCGTTGAGGCAATCGAACCGCCGGTCGCAGAAATTGCACTGGACGTTGCACCGCGGCGCCACCGGGAGGTGGATGCGCGCGGCCGTCTTCCGCGCCGCCTCGTTGAAGCACGGATGCTGCGTGAGATCGAGTTCCTGCGTCATCACGTCTCCATCACTGATAGCTGTAGCCCACCGTCGAGCGATCCTGCGTCCGCGCCAGAAGGGTGTTGGTCACGGCGTCGAACAACTGCTGTGCGCCGCGGTAGCCGAGATGTAGAATGCGCTGGCCGCCGATGCGATCGTGAATCGGAAAGCCAACGCGAATCAGGGGAATGTCGAGCTCGCGCGCCACACGGTAGCCCTTGCTGCTGCCGATCAGAAAATCGGGAGCCAGACCGCGCACCGTTTCGCCCATGCTGGCGAAATCCATGCCCTCGCATACGAGCGGCATTTCGGCGGCGTCGCCCGCCACCGCTCTCACGGCCTCCTCCAGGCGCCCGCTCTCTCCGCCCGATGCGCACAACACAGGCTGCACGCCGATCTCCGCCAGGAAAGACGTGAGGCCCACCACCAGGTCTTCCTCGCCGAAGACGACGGCCCGGCGGCCGAAGACATACTTGTGGGCGTCCACGTAGGAATCCACCAGGCGGCCGCGTTCCTGGGCGTGCTTTTCGGGAACCGGCGCGCCGCTCAACTCGGCGAGCGTCGCGAAGAAGCGGTCGGTTTCGAGCACGCCCACCGGCCACCCGAGGCTGCGGCGAGCCACGCCGAATTTCGTTTCGAGCGATGCCGCCGCCGTACCGTTTGCCCCCAGCGTGCGGCCGAGTTCCAGGCTCATCCGCGCGCGTCCCATGGCGCAGACTTTCGCGACCGGCGTGCCACCGGCGGGGATCTTTTGGTATTCATCGAGCTGCGGCCCGTCCAGGGTTTCGGAGTAATCGGGCAGGAGCGTGGCCTCCAGGCCGAAATCGGCGAATACTTCTTTCAGGTAGCGCAGGTCGGCGGGAGACACCATGCCGGGGAACACGTTGATGCCCGCGCCTCGCTCGCCGCCCTCCGCCAGTTGTTCCACCAGCGCGCGCACGGTGTCATGAAAGCCATCGACGTGCGTGCCCTTGTAACTCGGCGTCGCGACGTGCACCATGCGAAACGCGCCTTCGGGATGGAATTCCCGCAGCAGCATTCCCACGTCTTCGCCTATGGTCTCCGGCAGGCAGGTAGTCGCGATGCCGATCAGCTCCGGGTGGTACTGCCGCGCAACGTTCTTGAGACCAGCGTGCAGGTTCGCGCCTCCGCCGAACACCGTGGTCGCTTCACTGAAACCCGAGACCGCGATATCCACCGGCTCCCGAAAGTGCGAAATCAGGTAGCGGCGAATGTAGGTGGCACAGCCCTGCGATCCGTGCAGAAAGGGCGCCGCGCCCGCCACACCCCGCAGCGCCAGGCACGCCCCCAGCGGCGCGCACAGCTTGCAGGCGTTGCGCGTGGCCGCGAACGTTTCCTTTAGCGCCATGACAGCTCCCGCCTACGGCCGCGCGGGGTCAGCTTCCAGACCGGGCTGGCCACGGTGTTATAGACCTCGCGCGCGAAATTCAGCATCCCGAGGAAGCCCGCCAGCGGCTCCTTGCGCTCGTGGTTGTGATCGCAGAAACCGACGCCCAACTTGTACGCGATGGGGCGTTCCTTCACGCCGCCGATGAACAGGTCCACGTCCTTTTCCTGCAAGAACGACGACAGCTCCAGCGGGTTCGAATCGTCCACGATGATGGTGCCTTCGTCGCACAACTGGCGCAGTTCCTCGTAATCCTCGCGGAGTCCGGTCTGCGAGCCCACCATCAGCGTATTCATGCCCAGTAGGCGCAAAGCACGAACGAGCGAAAATGCTTTGAACGCGCCGCCTACGTAGACCGCGGCTTTTCGACCTTCCAGTTTCTGCCGGTATCGCGCGATCTGCGGCATGACGGCCGCCAGCTCCCCGCGCACGAACTCCGCGGTCCTCTCGACGATGCCCGGCGCGCGCTCGGCGAAGAACTCCGCGGCATCGTAAAGCGCCTGCGCCATATCTTCGATTCCGAAATACGAGACCCGCTTGAACGGGATGCCGTACTTCTCCTCCATCTGTTTGGCCAGGTGCATCATGGAGCCGGAGCACTGCACGAGGTTGAGTGCCGCGCCGTGCGCACGCCGTATGTCGTCCACGCGGCCGTCGCCCGTTATGGTCGCTACCACTTCGACGCCCATCTTGTCGAAGTGGTCGCGGATCATCCACACCTCGCCAGCGAGGTTGAAATCGCCGAGGATGTTCACGCTCACCGGGCCGACGCCGGCGGTCGAGCCCGTCCCCACCAGCTTCAGCAACGCTTCGCAGGCCGCTCGATACCCGTCGCGCTTGGTGCCCTTGAAGCCTTCGGAGTGAACCGGCAGGACCGGGATCCGCGTGAGTTCGCTCACCTGCCGGCACACCGCCTCGACATCGTCGCCGATCACTCCCACAATGCAGGTGGAGTAGACGAACGCCGCTTTCGGCTGGTGGAGGTCGATGAGTTGGCAGAGGGCCTCGGCGAGCTTCTTCTCGCCGCCCTGGATCACGTCCATCTCCCGCAGGTCCGTCGAGAAGCTCAGGCGATGGAGTTGCGCACCGCTCGAGAGCGCTCCGCGAATGTCCCATGTGTAGGCGGCGCAGCCCAGTGGTCCGTGAACTAGGTGAAGCGCGTCGGCGATGGGGTAGAGAACCACGCGCGATCCGCAGAAGACGCACGCGCGCTGGCTCACCGAGCCTGCCACGCTCTGCTTGTTGCAGTCCAGTTCGAATGGGGCGGCGCCCTTTCGATAGACCTGCGGCTTGCGTTCTTCGAGGATGCTCATTCTGGTTTCCCCGGCCCGGGCTACATCGTCAGTTCAAACGCTTCTTCGGGGGCGTCCCGATCCTGCCGGTCCATGAAGACGCCGAGTATCCGCTCGGCCAGGCGCATCGCGCCCAGGTATCCTACCGTCGGGAAATACGAGTGGCCCACGCGGTCGATGATTGGGAATCCGAAACGCACGAACGGTATGTCTTCGTCCCGCGCGATGTATTTCCCGTAGGTGTTGCCGATCAGCAGATCCACGCCTTCTTTCTTGATCCACTGATGCAGCAGGAACGTATCGGCCTGCGCCCCCTGCCGGATCTGAGCCTCGGGAACCGAATCGCCGAGCGCCTCGCGCACCCGCGTCTCGAAGCGCTTGCCGGGCGTGCCGGTCACGATGTAGACCGGCCGCATGTCCAACGTCACCAGAAACTCGGCCAGCGATACCAGTTGATCCGGATCGCCAAACAGCGCGACGCGTTTCCGGTAGAAGTACTGATGCATGTCCGCGATCATGTCCACCAGCCGGCCGCGCTCGTCGGTGATGAAACCGGGCACGCGGATTCCCGAGCGGTGGCGGATCGCGTTGATCAAGCGGTCCGTGGCCAGCAGTCCGATCGGCAGCTCCAGCACTTCCGAACGCACCTCGCATTTCTCTTCGAGCGCCAGCGCGGCCGCTTCCGAAGCGGTGGGGCCAAGCGCCAGCGTCGAACGGCTGTCCCCCGAGTGGCGAATCTCCGCTATCGGCGCGCCGCCGCGGGGATAGAACTCGTGCCGGCCGGTTTGCGGCGCGTCCATCACATCGGAGGTGTCGGGGAAGATATTGCAGTTGATCCCCATGGCGCGCGAGAGGCGGCGCAGTTCGCGCATATCGCTCGGCTCCACCCAGCCCGGAATGATGTTCACCTGGTTACGCCTGCGCCCCGTCGCCTCCGACAAGTAGGTGACCATGCCCTTCACCATGTTGGAAAAGCCCGTCACGTGCGACCCGATGTAGCTCGGCGTGTTAGCGTGAATCAGGTATTTTCCGGGCGGGACCTTGCCCTCCTCCCGCGCCTTGGCGATGATCTGCACGATGTCGTCGCCGATGGTTTCCGAAAGGCACGTGGTGTGTATGGCGATCACGTCCGGGTTGTAGAGCGCGAACATGTTCGTGATGGCCTGCAGCAGGTTCGCCTGGCCGCCGAACACCGCCGCCCCTTCGGTGAACGAGCTGCTGCCCGCCATCACCGGCTCCTTGTAGTGCTTGGTCAGCGCGCTGCGATGATAGGCGCAGCAACCTTGCGAGCCGTGGCTGTGCGGCAGGCAGTTATGTATGCCCAAGGCGGCGTACATGGCCCCGATCGGCTGGCAGGTCTTGGCCGGATTGATGGTCAGCGCCGAGCGTTCCTTGACCTCCGCCGTTGTATGCCGCAGTAGCATCGCAATCTCCTTCCGGGTCCGCCCTTAGCTCGCGATCTCCACCTCTTCCAGCTCCGCCTCCGTCTCCCACGGCGCCTGCACGTACGACCAGATCTTGGTGTTCACCATGCGATCGATCTCCTTGTAGAAGTTGATCGCACCCCGGAATCCCGCATACGGCCCGCCGTAATCGTAACTGTGAAGCTGCTTGCAGGGAATGCCGGCCTTCTGCACGGCGTACTTCTCCTTGATTCCGGCGCAGAAGACATCGGGTTTGTAGATCTCGAGGAGCCGCTCCATTTCGAAGTGATAGATGTCGTCGATGACCAGCGCGCCCTCCTCCATCTCGGACATCATGCCCTGGTAGCCCGCGAGGTCCATGCCGGCGGCTTCGAGTTGCACCAGCTGGTCCGGCCCCCTGCGCGGCCGGTACCGCGTCTCGTCCGGAACGATCTCCAGTTGCTCGATGTTCCGGCTGTCGGCGTCCACCTTCACGGTCGGCAGCACGCGCCGGCCCTCGTAGTCGTCGCGATGGGCGAACTCGTAACCCGCGGCCACGGTCTTCATCCCCATCTCCGCGAACAGTTCCTGGTAGTGGTGGGCGCGCGAGCCTCCCACGAACAACATGGCCGTCTTGCCCTCGCACCGCGAGCGCACTTCAAACTGCATCTCGAGGACCGCGGTCATCTCCTCGGAGATCACCCGCTCCACCCGTTCGGTCAGCTCAGCGTCGTTGAAGTACTGCGCCACGTGCCGCAGCGACTTCGCGGTTCCTTGGGCGCCCGTGAAGTTCACCTTGATCCACGGGATGCCGAACTTCTTCTCCATCATCTCCGCCACGTAGTTGATCGAGCGGTGGCACATCACCGCATTCAAATCCGCCATGTGCGAGTTCGCGAAGGCATCGTAAGTCGAATTGCCGCTGAACGTCGAAATCAGCGTGATCCCGCAGCGCTCCAGCAGGTCTTCGAGGACGAATGCGTCGCCGCCGATGTTGTACTCGCCCAGCAGGTTGATCTTGAACTTCTCCGGCCGCGGCGTTTCGTTGGTCCCCACCACGTGCTTGAAGAGCTGATTGTTGGCGATGTGGTGGCCGGCCGACTGGCTTACGCCTTTGTATCCCTCGCAACTGAAGCCGAAGACATTGATGCCCAGCTTCTCCTTCATATCGCGCGCCACGGCGTGGACATCGTCGCCGATCAGCCCCACCGGGCAGGTCGAAAAGATGGCGATGGCCTTCGGGTGGAAGATCTCGTAGGCTTCCTCGATCGCCGCCCGCAGCTTTTTCTCGCCGCCGAAAACGATCTGCTCGTCCTGCATGTCGGTGCTCAGGCAATAGGTGATGTAGTTAGCGTCCTCGGGGCTTTCCGGGCGCGTCTGGTTGCGGCGCGTGAGCCAACTGTAGAAGCCGCAGCCGATGGGGCCGTGCGTGATGCTGAGGATGTCCCGCGTCGGCCCGATCACCACGCCCTTGCAGCCGGCATAGGTGCAGCCGCGCTGCGTGATGGCCCCGGGGGTGGTGCGCACGTTGGCCTTGATCTCGGGAACGGCGCCGTCCTCCCGGCGCTCGTTGACCACGATCTGTTCGGCCCGCTTGCGCGCGGTCTTCTTCGGGTACGCCTTCAGCAGCTCTTCTTTTACGGTGTGTGGATTGGGATTCATCGCAGTCTCTCCTTAGGCGGCCAGGCCGAAATCGATCAACAGCGTTTCGAGCGTCTCCATCGCCAGTGGTTTCGGGATCACGAACTGGTCATTGCCGTCCATGGCCTTCGCCAGTTGCCGATACTGATCGGCCTGGGGAGCCTCCGGGTTCCAGTCGATCACCGTCTTGCGATTGATCTCGGCGCGCTGCACGTCGTTGTCGCGGGGAACAAAGTGGATCATCTGTGTGCCCAACTGGCGCGCCAGTTCCTCGATCATTTCTTTCTCGTTGTCCACCTTGCGGCTGTTGCAGATCAGCCCTCCCAGGCGCACGCCGCCCGCGTTGGCGAACTTCACGATTCCCTTGCAGATGTTGTTGGCCGCGTACATGGCCATCATTTCGCCGGAACAGACGATGTAGATCTCCTTCGCTTTGCCCTCGCGGATGGGCATGGCGAATCCGCCGCACACCACATCGCCGAGTACATCGTAGAAGACGTAGTCGAGGTTCTCGGCCTCGCTGTACGCGCCCAACTGTTCGAGCAGATTAATGGAAGTGATGATGCCGCGCCCCGCGCATCCCACGCCCGGTTCCGGACCGCCGGACTCCGTGCAGTAGGTGTTGCCGAAGCCCCGGCGGCGTATGTCTTCCAGATCCACGTCCTCGCCTTCTTCGCGTAGCGTGTCCAGCACGGTCTTCTGCGCCAACCCTCCCAGCAAGAGGCGTGTGGAATCCGCCTTGGGGTCGCAACCGACCACCATGACCCTCTTGCCCATTTCGGCCAGGGCCGCAACGGTGTTCTGCGTCGTGGTGGATTTGCCGATTCCGCCCTTACCGTAGATGGCTACTTTTCTCATTTTGGTTCCGTCTCCTCGTGATGAACTCCGCGCACCGGTGCCGTGTGGCAGGCACGCAACGCCAGCAAACGCGTTTCTTGCTACTGCTCGACGTGGAAGAACTTCGTGGCGGGGAAGCTTGAACTCTTGAACACTGGTGGGCAGTAGGCCCGGTCTAGACAACCTTGTCTACCAGTGTGTCGCTCTCTGTAAGAGAGCTTGCCCAACTCTCAAAGTAAGAGTATCACAGGACCCGAAACTGCGCCAATCAAAAACTCTTATCGGAGCGATGGTTTCAGATCCGGAATATTGCAACGTGACGCAGCCATGGGTGTGGTAAAAGAAACTCATGTCTCTGTCTGCAAGGAACCAGCTTCCCGGAATCGTCGAAGACGTAAAACTGGGCACCGTGATGGCGCTGGTGGCGGTCCGCATCGGCGACAATATCGTTGAGAGTGTGGTCACTCGCGCAAGTGCCGAAGCTCTCGGCCTCAAGAAAGGCGACGCCGTCCGAGCGGTGATCAAGTCCACCTCGGTCATGATCCAGAAGGACTGACCGAGGGCGCCAGATCCCCTGCTCCAGTGCGCCTAAGTGCTTGAGCTCTCGGAGCCGGACAGAGGCATGAATCCTGGCCTGGTCGAGTGTTCTGGCGATTGGCTCGGCTGGTCGCCGGCCGACCGTGCTCGTGCTGCGAGACCTTCAGCCCTCTCCGCGACATGACCGACTTGCTGCGCGCGTCTCGGGGGGCTTGAACCCCACCACCCTTACGGGCGCAGCCGCCTCCGGGCTGCGCGTCTGAGGCCGGTCCCTCGCGGTCTCGACCGGCCGGTGGCGCATAGGATCCCAACGACAACCGGGGGCGCGGAAGCGCAACCTCATCGACCCCGCTAAACGGTTCCCCAGCAGAGCTGTCGGGTGCCGGTTGGCGTCCGGCAACGCAGCCCGCGTGCTTAGCCGAAAACGGCGCCATTGCTTAGCGACGCCGGCACAGGAGTAGAGCCGCAATGCCAGAATGGTCACTGGTAGCGCCGATGCCTCGCGGCGTACTATACCCCGGTATGGTATATTCGCCACTGGGAGGGGTTACGGCTCACACAATCCGGGACAAGAAAAAGCTTCTGTCGCGCGTTCGGCGTCTTCGCGGCCAGATTGAGGCGGTCGAGCGGGCGCTCGATGAGGAGCGGCCGTGCGCCGACGTGCTGCAGATCATCGCGGCGTGCCGCGGGGCGATTAACGGATTGATGGCCGAACTCCTTGAGGGGCATATCCGCTATCACGTGATCGAGCCAGACGGCAACCGAAGCTCAGATCGGACCCAGGCCGCGGAGGAGCTGATCAACGTGCTTCGGAGCTATCTGCGCTAACAAACCGAAGAGAGGGGGGACTGGGACCATGGGCGAAGGGGATGCAACACGACTGGAAATCTGTGTGCCAGAGCACTCAGCGATCGAAACAGCCGACATCGTGCGAATCGTCCTGGTGGCGGCAGCCGCGGCGGCGGTGTGGTTCCGGCTCTGGGAACCATATCCGCAGGTCACCATCATCGGGCTGTTTGCCACTCTGATTGGGGGCTACCCCATCTTCAGGGAAGCGCTTCACAGCATCACGGAGCGCAAGATGACCATGGAGCTCTCTATGTGGCTGGCGCTCACGGCGGCGCTGGTCATTCGCGAGTTCTTCACGGCCCTGATCATTACGCTGTTCGTCTTGGTGGCCGAGGTGCTGGAGGGCATGACGGTCAGCCGCGGCCGGCGGGCGATTCGGGACTTGTTGAGCTATCTGCCGCGCACCGCCTTGGTTCGCCGCCCGGACGGAACCCGGGAGTTGCCCGTGTCCGAGATCCAGCCGGGCGACACCGTGCTCGTCAATCCCGGAGCGCGGCTGCCGGTGGACGGGATTGTCATCGCCGGCCACTCCTTTGTCGACCAATCCGCCATCACAGGCGAATCCAGCCCTGTTGAGAAAACCGGCGGCGCTGCAGTCTACGCCGGAACCGTGAACCAGACCGGCGCGCTGGAGATCCAAGTGGAGCGTCTGGGCCGGGACACCACATTCGGCAAAATCATTGAAGCAGTCGAAAGAGCGGAGCGTTCGCGGGCTCCGGTACAGAAGACCGCCGACCGCCTGGCCGGGTACCTGGTCTACTTCGCGCTGGCCGCTGCGACTTTGACCCTTCTGTTCACTCACAATGTCCGCTCCACCATTTCAGTCATCATCGTGGCGGGGGCCTGCGGAATCGCGGCCGGCACGCCTCTTGCGATTCTCGGCGCCATCGGCCAGGCAGCGCGGCGAGGGATCATCATCAAAGGTGGCCTACACCTGGAAACGCTGGCCACCGTGGACACGGTCGTTCTGGACAAGACCGGAACGCTCACTTACGGGACTCCTGAAGTGTTGGAGACCCTCCCGGCCGAAGGTGTGACGCGCGAGGCGGTTCTCGAAGCTGCCGCGATCGCGGAGATCCGATCGGAACATCCCCTGGCGAAGGCGGTCCTGGCGCGAGCCAAGGATTCGGGCGTGGTCGCGACGGAGCCTGAAGGATTCGTCTACAAGCCCGGCCGAGGTGTGATCGCGACACTCGAAGGTGAGGACATTGTCGCTGGCAACCGGACATTCTTCCAAGAGCTTTCACTGGACCATCTGCCAGCCGCGGCCCTCAACGGCTCGAGCGCGGCCACCGAGATCCTCGTAGCGCGTGGCCGCCGCTACCTGGGCTCGATCCGCGTCGGTGACACGTTGCGCGCTGAGGCGCGGCAGGCCGTCGCGGCGCTCAGGTCCGCGGATATCAGGACGCTGCTGTTGACCGGAGATCTTCGGCCAGTCGCCGAGGCAACCGCTCGCGAACTGGGCGTGGACGAGGTGGGCTTCGAGCTACTTCCGGAGCAGAAGGCGCAACGGGTGAAGGCACTGGCGAGGCAGGGGCGCCGGACCGCGATGGTCGGTGACGGAATTAACGATGCTCCGGCTCTGGTCGAGGCTACTGTGGGAGTGGCGATGGGGTCGGGCACGGACGTCGCGCGCGAGAGCGCCGACGTGGTTCTGCTCGGCAACGACCTGCTCAAGTTCGTCGAGACCATTCAGATCGCGCGGCGCACCCGCCGCATCATCATGCAGAATTTCGCCGGCACGCTGATTGTGGACTCGATCGGCATGGCGCTGGCGGCTTTCGGCTTCCTGACCCCCGTGCTGGCGGCCCTGATTCATGTGTCTTCGGAGCTGACTTTTGTCGGCAATTCCGCCCGCCTCATGGCACGCGGAAGAACCGATTGATGTCGCCAGGGTCGGCGTCTCGCACGGCGGCGTCAGTCAGACAGTACAAGGGATCGGAACTGCGATCCGAGACATAGCACGAACTGAGGCGACCCTCCGCCCACACCAGTCGCCGGGTCTCGAACCGGATGGCCCCGCCAGCGCGAAGACGGATATCGATCGTCTCGTCGGGGTCGCGGTGGGCGGGATGCAACAGCGCGCCGGCTTCGGGAACGAGGACGAAGTTGGAGACAAGCTTCCCGTCGGGAATGGCCGGTTCATTGTCCATCATGTAGCCAAGCACCCGAATTCGGCAATCGCAGAGCCCGCCGGCGAGGCCGGACCAACCGATGATCGGCAGACTTCCCGGCTGCTTGTCCGGTCTCGCAACAAGATTGTAGAGATCGGGCCGCAGGGGCAGGCTGTGGACGACAACCATACCCAGGAGCGGCACGGTCACGCATGCTGCAACTAAGATGAACGTGCGCAGTTCCCGGCTCGAACCTCGCGTGCGCTTCACGGGCTCAGTGTAGTCGGGAAAGCGAGCCGGAACGTCCGAATATCTGGCGAACGGGCGGAGCGGGAGGCCAAGCGGGCGCCGCCGCCACCCAGACGGATCGGAGTCGAGCCTTCCGACTCAACGCCGCCGATCCCGCTCACGGCGGCATTCAACCCGCTCACAAGAAAAGGAGTGGTGGCTGCACTCAGGGCTCAAATTGGAATGAAGATCGTCTTATAGAGAATGAGTCCCAAGACGACAGTTCCGGTGGCCCACACGACGAGGCGAAATTGCCGCGCAAAATAGAGTGCCACGGCGGCCATGGTCCCGATAACGGCCAGTAGGAGACCGGGAATGAACGGCTCAAAAGCCTTTAGCCCCGCTTCCGCTCCGAGCGACCACCTCAGCCGATAGTATTCTCCAACGGTCCTAAGGACGGCAAGGAACAATATGCCGATGCCGGCTTGGGCGACGCGTTCGGGAGATGGCGACCTCATTTCGCAACCCTCAAAGCGAATCTACCGCCGCCTGCCACGGCGCTTCCGGCAGCTATGTCCGCCGCGGCCGGCCGCTTCCAAATCGCTCCAAGTGCCGTTGCAGTTGCGCGACTCGTTCCGGATGGGTGTGCCTTGAAACTAATGGCCCCAAAGCAGGACGAGGCGAACCTATTTGGTTCCGGCTCGTCCGGGTTAGGGAGCGGATGCGCACTGTTTAGTGTTGCACGGCCACCGAAGAAGCTCACCACAGGGGAACCGGGTGACGGGCCGCCGCGGTTCAACGGGCCTGGCACCCCGCGCACAAGCCGTAAAGAACGAGTTCGTGACGGCGCACGGAAAAGCGGCGGCCCGCGAGACGATTAATGTCCGCGATACAACCGGCCACCTCGAACACGCGATTACAGCGATCGCAGCGAAAGTGGTAATGGTGCGGCTTCCCAGCTCGCTCGTAAACCGTGACTCCACCCGGAAGATCCACCGCCGAAAGCCAGCCTACTTCCAGCAGGCTCCTGATGTTGCGGTAAACAGTCGCGATCCCGAGGCGTTCCGCTTTGGCCTGCGCTACCTCAAGCACTTGCTGTGGGGACAGAGGACTCTCGACGCGTTCGAACGCCTCGCGAATTGCGGTCCGCTGCCGGGTATTCCGCCGGTCTTTCTTCGGCACTTCCGCCATTGACGATCTTCGAGTCACGACGACACCAACCGCAAAGCCAGCGCAACCGTTCCACAGAAACCCATTCCCAACGAAGCCGCGCGAACGGCTTGAAAACGTCCGGACACGCGCGATTCTTCCCGCAATGCCAAGAGCCCGAAGAACAGCAGGCAGGCGCCAGCCGGCACGCCGAGCAGGCTGAGCCTGTTCTCCAGACCACCTGTCGCCTCACACAGAACGGAGCCCGCAAGCATTGCGGTCTGGACCAGAAGCACGATCCCGATCGCCCTGGCCCGGCTGGAAGTCAAGCGGGCCGCGAGAAAGCCAATGGCGACCGACTCCGGGATCTTGTGCGCGAAGGCTCCCCAGGACAGAGCGAGCGAGGCGGGCGACGTTGAAGCAACCTGCGAGAGCGCGATGGTCCACCCGTCCACAAAGCTGTGAATGAGGCCCACAACCAGCAGTGGCCATCCGAAAGCGGAAACATGGCGGGCGGCAGGTCCGTGACTGTGTAGCCCTGCGGCACAGAAAGGGCAGATGGGGCAGACGTACCGGTCGATCGCCGCTAGAAAGAAGACACTGGCCGACACGCCGAACACAGCGACGGTCCACCCGTGCTCTTCAGCCAGCTCAGGCATTATCCAGAACGCCACGATGCCAACGAGAAGTCCGCCGATCCACGGCTGTGCGCGGCGTTGCAGATCCGCATGTTTCGCCGAGTATGTGGAGGCGAGGGCGATCCCGGTCACTACGCAGAACGTCAAGAGTATTGTCAACATCTGGCGCTCATACCTCAGAAACCGCTGGCGACCGAGCCCACTCGATAATGATAACGCACTATCGTTAAGCGGCGGACGGCCCACGTGCTGGGGGACGCACTTCGTGGCGCCTAGGGCGTACCGGGCGGAGTTGGGTATCGCGTTCTGATTCGGCGTATCCTGTCAGCAGTGCCTTTCAGTCGCCTTCGAAGCATCTTGAAACTGGGTTTGCTGCTCAGCGTGACAAGGCTGTCGGCGCAAGATCCATTTGAACTTCGCCAGCCTGTCGCTCAGGCTCAACCAGTTGCCAAGCAGGCCGAAGTACAACCCGGATCGGCGGGCGGCAACTGCATGCGCTCTGCTGATGGTCCGGAACCACACGAGAGGGCCAAAGTCGCAGCGGCCGATCCACAGGTTCGACCCGATTCGCCAGGTGCCTTGCAACCGCCAGAAAAGAAGGCTGCCGCAATCCTCGAATTGGGGGCCGCACCGGCCCGGAGTCTCAGCGGGGGCGGATGGAGTCTCAGCCCCACCGTAGCGGCGGAAGTGACACCAATCGAGAACTGGCTGGAACTGGAGTTCGGTCTTACACCAACCTTCAGTCATGGCTCGACAGAGTGGGATACAGACCTTTTGTTCAAAAAACCCTGGACCCTCTCCAAGAAAGTAGAATTCATGTTCGGCGTCGGGCCCGTGTGGATTCACACCAGGGAGAACGGCATCGCCACCAATTCAGTGGCGGGCGAAATCGCGCTGGACTTTATGTTTTGGCCGTCGCCAACGCGCAGGTTCGGTTGGTATATCGAGCCGGCATACGATTACACGTTTGGGCGCAGCCACGATCAGGCGATCGGCGTCAGCATCGGCCTGCTGATTTCGATTCGCTGACACCCGTTGGAGGCAATGGGTGCGCGGCCCCGGTACTGCCCATGGCTGGAACTTCGAGCCGGCGATGCTGATGCGGTGGGACGCGGCGGCCCGTCGGCGAGTTCTCAGCTCAGAATGCCCAGCCGAGTTGGGCCTGGTATGTCCGCGGCCCGACCCAGTGCGTTCCGCCGAACGGCGAAAGGAAGTTGTACAGAGCGGCCTTGTTTGTCAGATTCAGCACGGTGAAACGGACCACCGTGCGGATGCGCTCGGTGTGGAACAGGTTGTCCGTGCCCACGCCGAGATCCAGCACGTGACGCGAATCGGTGCGGGGCGGGTTGTGGTCCGGGTTCTCGGCTCCGGGAGGGAGAATGTGGATCCGGCTGGCGCCGTAGTCCGGCGAACTGCAGGCCGCGATTCGATGCGAAAGGGATGCCGTGTCGCTGCCACAGTAGAAGCCGATCATGCTTTGCTGGTCGGCCGTCAATGTTAGCGCGTCCTGCAGGTTGTTGACCGCGCCAACCACCAGACCGCTGTCGTAGCGCCACGTGAAGTCGGACCACCAGCCGCTCTTGGGTCTCTGATAGCGGACGTTGACGTTCTGCTGATACACCTGGTCGTGATCCTGGCGATAGGCTCCAACCGTCAGGTTCGAATTGAAGATGACGCCCCCATTCTCCGGACCGAAGAACCGGGCATTCGCGTGGCCCATGGTCGCGTATATCCGCAGGCCGTGGAGATCGATGGTGCTGATGCGGGCGGAGACGCCGTCCAGTTTCGACTGTTTCCAGCCGATCGGAAACGTTATGGGAGAGCTGAGAAGCGCGTCGAAGTCGAACGCGTTGCGCGTGTACTTACGGAAGTAGCTCACGTCCACCAAAACCCATTTGCCCAGGCTCTGCTCGATGCCGGCGTCGTACTGATTGCGGCTGCCGAGGCCGATGGGCTGCTGCTGCGCTGTTCCCTGGAACAGATTGCTGGCAAGGCCTCCAGATCCCGTGGAGCTGGAGACCACGAGATTCTCGTTGGTTGGGGTCTCCATGGTGTGGCTGTAGCCGCCGCGAATCACGGTCCGGGTGGGCTTGAACAGGTAGGAGAACGCTCCCCGGGGCTGCACGCCGTCTCCGCTCGTGAGGCCCCTGTACCGGTCGAACCGCAAGCCGAGGATCAGCGTCAGGTTGCCTAGAGTGATGGAATCCTGACCGAACAGAGCCACCTGGTTGATGGTAGCCTTACCGCGAAATTGATAAGGCTGCCCGCCCCGGCTCAGATCGTACGGGAGCAGGCTGCTCAGGAAACCGGGGTTCGCGGTGGAACCCGACGCGCTACACTGAGACGGGTCCGTCACAGTCGGCAGCGGCGCGAGGCACGGTGAGTTGTACCCCGGATCGGTAACGCCCAGCGTGAATGCCTCGTTGAGCTGGGTCTGGGCCACGTTCAGCCCAACCTTCCAGTCATGCCGTCCTTGAACGTGCGCCAGATCCATATGGACGCCGAGATTCGTCAAGGAACGGTCTTGCGCCAGGGTGGCAGGGGAATCGTTGAGAGGATCCCGGCTCGGATAGTAGTTGACCTGGTCCCGACGGATGAATGCTGTGGCGCTGAAAAGAGTCCGCGCGTCGATCGTGCGTTGGTACCCGGGCGCGAAGTTGAACGAGACGACTTTCTGCCTCTGGTCCTGGAGCGGTTGATCGTAGGTGTTGGGCACCTGCATCCAATTGCGCGCCAGCATCGTGTCGAGGTGCAGAGAATCTCTCCCGCTGGGTTGGAAATCGACGCGGTCGAAGAGGGTTCCTGTGTTGCCGGCGTCGTGCATCGGCCAAAACTCGGGAGTATCGAGGAACCGTCCCGACCGCTCGGCATTTAAGGCCAAGAAAATGCCCCAGCGCGCGCCGCCCAAGCCAAGCGTGGCTTCCTCGCCGAGGGTGCCGAAGGAGCCGTAGTTCATGAGAAACGAACCGGAGGGCTTCTGCCCAAGACCGGATCGGGTCGTCGCGTTGATCACGAGGCTGGTCTTGTCTCCGTACTCCGCCGCGGGTGAGCCGGAGATCACTTCCATCGACTGGATGGCATTAGCCGGAATCGAAGTCGAGAAGACCTTGTTCCGTTGGTCGGACACCGGCTGGCCGTCGATGACGTAGCTGACCTGTGCATGATCGCCCAGGGGGTGAAAGAAGCCGTTCGAATCCGCCGCAACGCCGGGCGTCGTGTAGGTGATGGCATCGTTCAACCCGGAATCGGGAGACGCGGTCGGCAAAACGGCGAGGGACTGCCGGTCCACGGTGTCACTGGCCGTCGCCTTGTTCTCGACGAGGCTGTCCGGGCTGGCTTCCACAGTCACAGTTGTCCGCTGGCTGGCAAGCTCAAGGCGAATGTTCAAGTCGACCGGGGCCGAGGTTCCGACGACCACATCCGCGCTCTGGTCCTGAAAGCCGGCAAGGGTGACGCGAAGCCGGTACGTACCCGGCGGAACGCCTTCGATCAAGAAGGAGCCGTCGGGCTGAGTCCGGGTGTGTAGTGGATGGACGGCAGAGCTACTCGAAAGTTCGACGCTGGCCGACGGCACCGCGGCGTCGGTCGCGTCTTTGACGACGCCCTTGACTGTGCCCATACCGCCGGGCGACTGAGCGGCCGCTGCCGCCAGACCGAACGGAACGTACAGAAGCAGGACGAGCTTGCAGCTTTTAGCCATGGCTAAACTCCACTAGGTAGATGATCCGACGCCGATCACGGATTCGGAAGATTCCCCTTGAAAGCGCCCTCCTACATTCAGTATGATTGGATTTAGTGGCGGCTAAATCATCGGAAGCGGTTGACGACTACCTCAAGGCAATCTTGGAACTGAGCGGCCCCGGAGAGGAACGCGTCACCAGCAACGCGCTCGCCGGGCTCTTGGGTGTCCGCGCAGCCTCGGTAACGGGCATGCTTCAGAAGCTGGCATTGCAACGGCCGTCTTTCGTCAGGTACGAGAAGCATCACGGCGTTCGTCTGACCGAGGCCGGCAAGCGCCGGGCCCTGGATGTGCTGCGCCACCACCGGCTCCTGGAACGCTTCCTGCAAGAGGTCCTCGGCTACTCCTGGGATGAGGTGCATGAGGAGGCGGAGCGCCTCGAGCACTTCATCTCGGATCGATTCGAGGATCGGATTGCCGCCAAGCTCGGCGACCCCGACGTCGATCCGCATGGTCATCCCATTCCCCCACGGGGCGGCGCCCTGCCGCTTCGCGCGGAGGTCGCTCTCTCGCGGTGGGTGTGCGGGATTCCTGGCGTCATCAGCAGCGTCTCGGACCGGGATGCCGCAGCTCTTCGCGAGATGCAGCGCATGGGTTTGACACCGGGTGTGAAGGTGACGGTCGAACCGAGCGTGAGGAACGCCTCCCTCATGGTTCGTATCGCGGGTGGTAGCGAGCCAACCCGGGTGAGCCCGCGGCTGGCTGGCGATATCTCCGTGGTTGCCGACCGGACCGCCCACCAACGGGAACAGCCCGGTGACCGCCCTCTCTAGCCCGCCTGCGGTTTTTTCTTCGTCTCCCGCGTGATACTGGGGTATACCCGGAGACGATGAGCGCAGCCCTGATCAAGAGCCTGATCGTAGACGACGAGCCGATCGCACGGCGCGTGCTGCGCGAGGAACTCGAGCAGATCCGCGATGTGGAGATTGTCGGAGAGGCAGAGCATGGTCAGGACGCACTCCGCAAGATCGCCGCTCTTGAGCCCGACGTCGTTTTCCTCGATCTGCAAATGCCGGAGATGGGCGGCTTCGACGTCATCCAGAAACTCCAGGGCGGCAAGCTCCCGATTGTCGTGATCGTGACTGCCTACGACCAGCATGCGATCGAGGCGTTTGAAGCAGGCGCCGTGGACTACCTTCTGAAGCCCGTCACGGAGGCGCGTCTTCGCAAAGCGCTCGATCGGGTGCGCCAACTGCATGGAAAGCGCCTCGAGATCGCGGAGAGCCTGGCGCAACTGGCGGCAACCGGCGCCGAACCGCAGGGCGCGGTCAAGACGCGCAAGATTGTCGGCCGCAAGGGCGAGGAGTACTTCCTGCTGGATGTCGAGGAGGTGCTGGCGTTTCAGGCCGACGGCGAGCTGGTGTGGATTGTCACACCCCAGCAGCGCTACCTGGCGACGCAATCCCTCCGGTCCCTCGAGGAACGGCTGAGAGGCCAGCCCTTTCGGCGCGTGCATAGGAACGCCCTCGTGAACATCAGCCACGTGCGCAAGATGAGTTCCATGAGCAGCCAGCGCTGGCTCTTGACGCTGAACAACGGCCAGGAGCTGATCGTGAGCAAACGGCAGGCGCACGCCGTCCGCGACATGCTGCGTTGGTAGGCCCGCCGCCCCGGGCTTCGACGCGCCGTTTGCGTTCGCGCAACGAGTAGCTCTGGGCGTGTGTGATACTCTTGCCCCAAGGGATGCCAGGCAGAGGGGACATCTTTCGCTGGGCGCGCGGCCTCATGGCCGCATGTTTGGCGTTGTCCCTATCCTCAACTTCCCTGGCGCCCCTCGCCGTCCGAACGCCCGGCGCATCCGCCTGTTCCTGTTGCCGGAATCGGGCGAAGTGCTGCTGCCACAAGGCAAACGTGAAGCCGGCCGGCCCCACACTGTCCAGCGTCAACAAAGCCTGCGGCAACGACTGTGGCCGACTGGCGCTGCGCCGGACCGGCACGAATGGCTTCGTACAGCCCTCAACGCGGTCCTTGGCGGCGCCCCCTGGAGAGACCCTCAGCAGCGTGCGGCTCTTGGAGTCCTCTCCGATCGCTCGTTTCCCTGAACATGCCCTGCGGCAACGCCCCCCGCCCGCTCCTCCGCTCGCGTAACGATCTCTTGCTCTGATGACAGTGATTGGCCCGTGGCGACTCCTGCCTCGGGAATTGAAGGACTGTGATGTCGATTCGCGACAACCCGGCGAAATCCATGCTGTTGCGCCTCCTGGGCCGCGGAGCCCGTTCGGTGGCGGCCGGTATTGTCGCGCTCACTCTGCTCTCGCCATTCCTCCAGGGGTTCGTCCTCCTGACCCAAGCCGGCAACCCGTCCTGCGGGATGAGTTGCTGCAAGGGAGGGAAGATCTGCTGCTGCCACCGCTCCGGCCACGGCGTCAACAATCAGGGCCCCGGCTGGGCCTCGCGTCCTGAATGCGCGAAAGGCTGCGGACAATGCCCGCGGTTGTCCGGCTCCCCGTGGTGGAGCCCAACCCCGGGTGGGTTCCTCGCCGGCCCCAGCCTGCGCCGTTCAAGACTCGTCTCCCGCCTCCGTTCGGCGCCGAGCCGGCCCGGCATCGAGCGGGCGCTCTTTGAAAGACCTCCTCCGTCGCTCGGCTAGCCATCCAGGTTCGGTCCGGCTGTTCCATTCAGACGATTGAGGAGGAGGAATTGTGAGATCTCGATTCTTAATGACATCTATTCTCCTGGCGCTCGGCGCAATCTGCGTCCCAGCCCAGGAATCCATCCAATATGGGAGCATCGGCGGCCGCGTGGCGGACGCGACGGGAGCGGTACTTCAGGGCGCCCAGGTCAGCGCGCGTCAGCTCGACACGAACATCGCCAACTCTCTGCTTACGGACAAGGATGGGAGGTTCCGCTTCCCATACCTGAGGGTTGGGCAGTATGAAGTCCGGATACAGAAGGCGAATTTCGCGGAGGCGGTGCGTCCCGTGACCGTGAGCCCGGGCTCCGCTTATGAGCTTCCCGTCGAGCTCTCCGTCGCCTCGGCGGCTACCACCGTAGTGGTGAGTAGCGGGGCGGAATTGCTGGAGACCGCGCGCACGCAGGTGGCGGGCACCGTGTCGCAAGCCGAGGCGGAATCCCTTCCTCTCAACGGGCGCAGTTTCCTGGACCTGGCACTTGTGGTCCCGGGCGTTTCTCCCACCAACACCGCGAGCAATCAGCTCTTCGCGGAGACCTCGGCGGTGCCCGGACAGGGCATCTCGGTCGGCAGCCAGCGGAATTTCTCGAACAACTTCATCGTGGACGGCCTTTCCGCCAACGACGACGCGGCCGGGCTGAGTGGTAGCTTCCTCGGTCTCGACGCCGTGCAAGAGTTCCAGGTGGTCACCTCAGGCGGCCAGGCGGAGTTGGGACGCGCACTGGGCGGCTACATCAACGTGGTCACCAAGAGCGGTACCAACTCGCTCCATGGCGACCTGTACGGCTATGCGCGAAACCAGCGTCTCAATGCGGCCAACCCCCTGTCCAACGCGAAGCTGCCGATGACCCAGGCGCAATATGGCGCGAGCGTGGGCGGCCCCGTGGTTCGCGAGCGCACGTTCTATTTCGCGAACTTCGAACAGCGCATACTGAACCAGAGCGGCCTGACCACCATTACCCCCGCCAACGTCGCCGCCATCAACGCGCGGCTCTCCGCGATCGGCTACCAGGGAGAGCAGCTTGCCACGGGAATCTACTCGAACCCGGCGCACAGCACCAACTTCCTCGGGAAGGTGGATCACCAGTTCAGCGGCAGCGACCAGTTCAGCGTCCGCTACAGCCTGTACGATGTCCACAGCAGTGCCTCGCGCGGCGCGGGGGCCTTGAATGCGGTCAGCGCCTCCGCGGGCCTGGATGATACCGATCACACGGTGGCGCTGAGCAACGTCGCCACGATCTCGCCGCGGACGGTCAACGAAACCCGAGGGCAGTTCACGCGCAGCAATCTGGCGGCGATACCCACGGATCCTATGGGTCCCGCGGTCAGCATTTCCGGCATTGCCTCCTTTGGCACTCTCTCCGGCTCGCCCACCGGCCGCGTCAACAACCTGTACGAAGTGGCCGACAATCTCTCGCACGTGGCTGGAGCGCACGCGCTGCGCGTGGGAGCGGACTTCCTGTATAACGACACCACCATCACGTTCCCGCGATCGATCCGGGGCAGCTACACCTTTTCCTCGCTCGCGAACTTCCTGAGCGGAACCTACAACAACTCCGGCTTTACGCAGACTTTCGGCAATTCGGTGGTGGCGCAGACCAATCCGAATGTCGGCTTCTATGCCCAGGACGAGTGGAAGATCAGTCCGTCTCTGACGTTGAATCTCGGCGTGCGCTACGATCTGCAGTACCTCAAGACCATTTCCACCGACACCAACAACATCTCGCCGCGAGGCGGTTTCGCGTGGTCGCCCTTCGCCTCCCGCCGCACCGTGGTACGCGGCAGCTTCGGGCTTTTCTACGACCGGGTTCCGCTGCGTGCGCTTGCCAACGCGCTGCTCTCGAGCGGCAACACAACGTCCATCACCAGCGCCAGCCAGTTGAGCGTGAGTCTCTCGCCGAAGCAGACCGGCGCGCCGATATTCCCCAACATCCTGCCCAGCACTGGCTTGCCGTCCGGTGTGCTCGTCAGCTTCACAACCATGGATCCCCGCATGCAGAATGCGTACTCCGAGCAGGGCAGCCTCGAGATCGAGCGGCAGATTGGAAACCGCGGTACGTTGAGCGCCGGCTATCAGCACGTGCGCGGCCTGCACCTGATCGCCTCTGTCAATCAGAACGGTCCCACCTGCGCGGCATCCGGCAACAACAACGGCTGTCGGCCGAACCCGAACTATGCCAACAACAGCCAGTATTCCTCGGTAGGGGACTCCCACTACGATGGGCTGCACGTCTCGTTCGTGCAGCGGCCCGTCAAATGGGGCAGCTTCCGGGTCTCCTACACCTGGTCGAAGTCCCTGGACAACGTGGGCGAGTTCTTCTTCAGCTCTCCCATCGACCTGTTCAACATATGGCAGGACTATGGACGCAGCGACGACGATCAAAGGCATCGCCTGGTGTTCGACGGCGCGATCCACTCATCGAGCGCCGCCGCGCACGGCGCCTGGCAGCGAATCAGCCACGGATTTGAGTTAAGCGGGATGCTTCAGTATTACTCCGCGCTGCCCTTGAACATCACCTCGGGAGTCACCACCATTCAGGGCACTGCCGGCCGCCCCATCGTAAACGGCGCTTTCATCGGGCGCAACGTCGGAACCGGCAACGACTTCTTCAGCCTCAGCACGCGGGTCAGCCGCTCCTTCCGGATTTCCGAGCGCATCCAATTGCAGGGGCTGGCCGAAGCGTTCAACGCGCTCAACCGCCGCAACAACCTGACCAAGAACGGCGTCTTCGGCAGCGGGGCATTCCCGTCGAACCCATCGCCCAGCTTCGGCAAGGTGACCGCGGTCAACGACCCGCGCTCGCTGCAACTGGCTCTGCGACTGCATTTCTGAGGAGAAGCGCGTGATCCCGTTTCTCGCCAGCGCAGTCTTGGCCGTGCACCTGGGTTCGCCGGACCCAGGTGCCACAGCCCGCCAGCCG
The DNA here is from genome assembly GCA_963841635.1 of Bryobacterales bacterium. GTDB lineage: Bacteria > Acidobacteriota > Terriglobia > Bryobacterales > Bryobacteraceae > DASWZN01. Next base: position 815,346 of record CAWJDO010000002.1, on the reverse strand, counting down.
CAACTCGCCGCCAACGCGTCCACCGTGGTGCTGGCGTTCGGGGCGGGCAAGGCAATCTACTTCAGCGCGTCGCACGACCGGGGCAAGACGTTCTCGGCGCCCACCAAAGTCGCCGAAGCCTCAGTGATCCCTTTGGGCCGCCATCGCGGCCCGCGCATCGCACTGTCCGGCAGCACCATCGTCATCACCGCGGTGACAGGCAACAAGCTTGATGCCGGACCTCACTCCCACGGCCTGGCCTCCGATGGCGATCTGAACATCTGGCGCTCCAAAGACGGCGGCAAGACGTGGTCCCAAGGAAAGCCGATAACGACGTCCCCGGGTCCGCTAGCGAGGGTCTTCACGCTCTCGCCGCCGACGGCAAGGGTACGCTCGTTGCGGCATGGCTCGACAAGCGCGGCGGCAACGGCACAAGGCTCTACGCGGCTCACTCTACAGACGACGGCGCCACGTGGTCAAAGAATGTCGTCGTGTACCAATCGCCCGAGGGCAGCATTTGCCAATGCTGCCATCCCTCGGTGGCGATCGACGATGCCGGTCGTGTCCTGGTGATGTGGCGGAATTGGCTGGGCGGCGCGCGCGATATGTACCTGGCAGCTTCGCCGGACGGTACGACTTTTCCGGCTGCGCAGAAGCTCGGAACCGGCTCGTGGCAGCTCAATGCCTGCCCCATGGACGGAGGTGGCCTCGCGGCATCATCCGGCAGGATCCTTACCGCGTGGCGGCGCGATGGGGCCATCTTCCTTGCCGAGCCTGGCCAAACGGAGCGGCAGGTGGGCACAGGCAAGGATGTGGCGCTAGCGCTGAGCGGAATCCATGCATACGCTCTGTGGTCCGACGGTTCGAAGATCGAAGCCTGGAAGGACGGCGTGATCGAGGTGGTCTCCAACGGCGGCGCGTCTCCCGCGCTCAGCGCCCTGCCCACTGGCGGCGCGCTGGCCGCATGGGAGGAAGGCGGCACGATAGAGATTCAGCGGCTGCCATAGAAGATGCGCCATTGGTCATAGGCCTCGTCCGGCGTAATTCTGGCCGCTCGCCGGGGGCACGAGTCCGCTGGCAAGTTTTCTCTGGGCACTCGGGCCAGCGCAGCCAATACTGGAAGGCGGCGGACCCATGGCGCCCTTAGTCATCTTGCCGATTCTTGTCGTGGCTGTGCTGATCGCGCTCCTGCTGCTCGCGACCGATCCCGAGGCTGGGCTCGGCCGCGATCGGACCGATCGCAACAGACAAGACCCGCGCGTGGGAAAATGGTGACGTCCCGCGGGCGGAGTCTCCGATAATGAGTTCGGCCGTAACAGAGAGTTACGCCGTGCTGGGCCACGGTTCTTCGCTTCTGAACATGGCCGGGCACTGCACCGGTGCCCTGATCTTCGGCATATTTCTGTATCTACTTGCCCGCGATCGGGCAGGCTCGCGCTTGCGTGGCAGCGGCCTCGCGTTCGCCGCCGCGGGATTGGCCTTTGCCTGGAACCTCGGCGCCCTGGTACTCATCGCAATGCCAGCCGGGTGGCCGCGCACCAGCTCTGCGGTCGAGTTCTTGAGCTTCGGCAGCCTCAGCCTGCTGGCGCCGGTTCTCCTGCATCTCTCTCTCAATCACCGCTGTCCGTTGGCTGTCGCCGGATACGTCGTGGGCGCGGCCGCCGTCTGTCTGCACTTGATCGAAGTTGTGCTCGACCGGCCGGCCTTTCACGTTTACGCTCTCACGTTGATGGCGATCGGGCTGGGCGCCGTAACCTTGCTCTCAGCGGTTCATCTGGCCATATCCAGAACATCGGACCGGCGCGGCCTTCTCCGGCAGATGCTCGGGACCGGGCTACTTTTCATCTTTGTTGGCACCTACGTTCACATTGGGCTGGAACACGGGGCTCACACGTGGTCGAACGAGCTGGCTCTTCATCATGCCAGCGTCCCTCTGGCGCTCTTCATCATTCTTCACAATCACCGCTTCGTGCTGTTGGACGCTCTCATCCGGTTCTGCGCCAATGCCCTGTTGGCCGGCATCGTCACCTTCGCGTGCCTGGCGCTGCTCCGGGCGGCATCCATTTCGTTCACCGGAGAGAGCACCGTGATGAGCCAAGGAGTCCGGGCCTTGGGGATCTGCCTTCTGCTGCTGCTCTTCGCACTCGCTCGGGAGCGCCTACAGAAGCTGCTGACTCGAATTGTCTTCAGGCGCGGCGATTCGGCGGCGGTGGCTCAGGAACTTCGATTGAGGGCGGCCGATCTCAAGGATGAGCCGGCCTATCTTGTTTGGGCGCTCGACCGCATTGCCGCATTCATGCGTTCGGAGAGGATTCAGACTGACTCGGAGGAGTTGACTGGGAGATTACTGGCATCCGGCATCGTGGCACCCGCGCTGAGTTCGGACCTGCCCGAACTGCGGAAGCCGCTGGAGGACCTCGGTGTCGAAGCCATCGTCCCTCTGCGTTTCTCCGGAAGCGAGGTCTTATTTCTCCTGCTGGGCAGACGGCGAGGCGGCCAGCCGTATCTGAGTGAGGACCTGAGCCACTTAGGCCGCCTTGCGAACATCATCGCCGAACAGGTGCAAGCGTTCCGCGAGGCGGAGCTGCGCCGCTTGGCGGATCGCGCGGAGTTGCGCGCCCTTCAGGCTCAGATCAATCCCCATTTTCTCTTCAACGCACTGAACACTCTCTACGGACTGGTGCCTCGGCAGGCGGCGGAAGCGCGCGAGATGGTGGTGAACCTGTCGGATGTCTTCCGGTACTTCCTCAGGAACGAAGAGACCACGATTCGCCTGGAGGAAGAGCTGCGGATCGTCGAGGCTTACCTCCAGATTGAGACCCTTCGGCTCGGGCCGAAGCTGCGCACGGAGATTGAGGTGGATTCCGAAGCCCTGCGCGTCCCAATCCCGATCTTGTCGATACAGCCGCTGGTCGAAAACGCCGTCAAGCATGGGGTCGCCCCGCATACGGAAGGTGGAGTAGTCCGCCTTCTAGTGCGCTCGCTCGCCGGAGGAGTGGAGGTTCTGGTGGAAGACTCGGGTGGCGGCTTCGAAAGCGGTCGGCCCGGATCGACTTCCGGCGCGGGAGTCGGCATGCAGAACGTGGCGCGGCGCTTGAGACTCACCTACGGGCCTCCTGCGGATCTGCGGATTGAGAGCGGTCCGAAGGGCACGGCGGTCCGCTTCACGGTTCCGGCCGCGCAGGCCGTCGCCGCGCGGCGGTAACAGCCCCGCCCTACTTCCCTGCCGGAGCCACTACGTACACGTACTCGAGAACGTCGTGCCCGGTGTTCTCGACGTTGTGGCGGGTGGCAGGGGGGATGTACAGGAAGTGCGGCGCCGCGAAGCGCTGCAATGGATGGCCATCGAGAAGTGCCGTGCCTTCACCCCGCAGAATGACCAGCGACTCCTCGTTCTGGCGGGTCGAGTGCCAGCCCACCGATTGGCCGGGCTTGAGCCTCACGAACCCGCTGCGCATCCCGGCGGTCTGCGGCGCTCCTTTCAACAGAGGGCAGTCCCCGCTGTCGCACTGAAGCGGAGTGGCCAGCGGCTGGGGGGAAGGGGCCTCGCAGGCCAGAGGGGCGAGGACGGCCAGAAACACTAGCAGGGCTTTGCCGGACATGGCTCACATCGTAGCACGAATTGCAGAAATGTGTTACCATCACCGTCCTGGTAACACGTTTCATAGATTCGTATGCACAAACTCACGCACCTGCTCCTTCTTCTGGCGCTCGGCTCCCTGGCCGCGGCGCAATCCGGCCAGCTTCGAATCCGCATCGTCGATTCGCAGAGCGCGGCCATCCCACATGCGGCCGTTCGGGTCCGGTGCGCCGGATCCGCCGCCGTCACACTGACCGCCGGGGCGCTAGGTGAGGTCGGCCTCGACTGTCGTCCGCCGGCACGGCTGGCCGCTTCCGCGGCCGGCTTCGGCATCGTTCAGGAGACGCTGGCAACCTGGAGTGACGACCAGCCGCACACGGTGCAACTCGATCCCGCGATGATCCGCAACTCCGTCGATGTCGTCGTGACCGATAACGGCACGGTTCCGGTCATCTCCGGCGACGCGCTCGCCATCGACAGCACCGGCGCGCGCACCGCCTTCGACGCCGTGGAGCGCCTGGTGCCGGGCGCATTCGTCACGCACAGGGGCGTCCTCGGCTACGGCATCTCGACCAACGGCACGGGCGCGATCAGTATCCGTGGCGTGGGCGAGAGCCCCAATGCCGGAGTTCTTATCGTGGTGGACGGCCGCCCGGATTTCCAGGGAGAGATGGGCCACCCGCTGCCGGACTTCTACAGCCTGAGCGACGTCAGCCGCGTGAGCGTGACTGAAGGCCCGGCGTCGGTTCTCTATGGCAGCAACGCCATGGGCGGCGTGGTGGAGATCGACCCCATCGAACCTTCCCAGAAGAATGAGACGCGGCTCACCGCGAGTCTCGGCTCATTCCTCACGGGGCAGTACCGGCTTGCGAACGGGGGAATGCTGGGACGCCTGTTCTACAACGTCACAGCGGGAGTGTCGCACACCGACGGTGATCGCCCCGACTCACATTTTCGCGAAGGGGACACGTCTTTGTCGCTGGGCTATGACCTCTGCGATCACTGGAAGGCATCGCTGGATGGGCGCTACGGGCGCTTCTTTGTCGAAGACCCCGGCTCGGTTGGCGACCCTTCGGAGGCCAATAACGCGACGGTCGGCAGGGGCGGGTTTTCGGCCAACGTGATGGATACCTATGCCCGCACGTACGGCTACATTCGCGTGTACGGGAGCTACGGCCGCAACTCCATCTCGGACGGCTTCCGCTCGACCGACGACGCAACCGGAGTCCGCGCCGAGCAGACGTTCGTACTGAGCCCCACGTTGCTTGCCGGGGTGGGCACCGACGACATGCACTGCGGCGGAGAGGCGCACACCGTGCCGGGCACATTTAGCTGGGGCACGCACCACATCGACGAACAAGCGGGATTCGCCCGCGTGCAATGGCTCCCGCTCCGCCGGTTGCGCCTCAACGCCGGCTACCGCTACCAGGCCAACTCGCAGTACCCAGGCATCAACGTTCCGGAGGCGGGTGCGTCTTTCGCGTTATCGGATGGCTACTCGATCGGTTTCGAGGCTTCGAAGGGGTTTCGTAACCCGACCCTTCGCGAGCTGTACCTGTTCCCGGCACCGAATCCGAGCCTGAAACCGGAAACCATGTGGAACTACCAGGCAACCTTCCACGCGCAACCCTCGCGCCGCTTCCGGGCCTGGACCACGGTGTACTATGCGAGCCTGCGAGACCTGATCGTCACGCTCGGCAACTACCCCGACCTCGCCCTGCTGAACGCCGGGGATGCGATCAATCGCGGAGTCGAATTCAACTCCGAATGGAACCTTGGGGGGCGCATCCGCGTCCAGGGCGGATACGCGTATCTTCGATCGACGAACCTGGCGCCGCTTGTTCCGGCCAACAAGTTCAACTACTCGGTCTCGATCCCGCTGCGCCGCTTGACGGTGGACTTCAGCGGCATTTCGGTCGGCCGCCGCCATGCGGACACCGCCCACACGGCCTATCTGAACGGCTACACTGACGGGACGCTCCGGCTCAGTTACCCGCTGGCCGAACGCTCCACCGTTTTCGCTCTCGTGGACAACCTGTTCAACCGCCGGTACGAGTTTCTCCCCGGCTATCCGATGCCGGGGACGAATGCGGCCGGCGGGATCACGTTGAAGTTCTGACATGTGCGTCCACTTCCGGTCACCGCCAGGATTAGTTCTCTCACCGCCACGCGGCGGCCGCTGATGGGTTTGTCCGCGGTGTTTCCGCCGCGGTCCCGCATAATCGAGACATGACGAAGAGGGGTGGGGGTATTCTCGCGATTCTTGCCGCAACGCTCGGATGCGGCGTTCTGAGTGCTCAATCGGTCGGCTCGGGGACTATTCGTGGATCAGTTCTGGATCCGTCCGGGGCCTCCATCAAGGGCGCCACGGTCGAGATCCAGAATCCTGTGTCTCACTATTCGCGGAGCGCGCAGAGCGACGATCAGGGTGGCTTCGCGTTCCAGAATGTGCCCTTCAACAACTATCATCTTCAAGCCAGCGCACCGAACTTCCAGACCAATCAGCAGGACGTGAACGTGCGGTCGCCTGTGCCGTTCGAGATCAAGATCGGCCTGGCGATCGGCGCTTCGACTACCAGCGTTCAGGTGACCGAAGCCGGCGATCTTCTGGAAACCGTTCCCGTCACGCACACGGACGTAGACCGGGCTCTCTTCGACAAGCTGCCTCTGGAGAGTCAGTCTTCATCGTTGAGTTCCTTGGTGACGCTGTCCGTGCCGGGGATCAGCGCCGATTCGAACGGCCTCTTTCACGGATTGGGAGATCATGCGCAGAACTCTTTCTCTTTGGATGGCCAGCCGATCACGGACCAACAAAGTAAGGTGTTCTCGAACCAGATCCCGCTTGACGCCGTGCAGTCAATGGAGGTGATCGAAGGCGCGCCTCCGGCCGAATACGGGGACAAAACCAGCGTTCTGATTAACGTAACCACGCGCTCGGGTCTCGGCGTGTCAAAGCCACACGGTGACGTAACGGCCTCTTACGGCACCTTCGGGACTACCAACGAGGGATTCAATCTCGCATACGGCGGCAACAAGTGGGGCAACTTCATTTCCGCCAATGGACTGGATACGGGCAGGTTCCTCGACGGGCCGGAGTTCACCACCCTACACGACAGGGGCAACGAAGAGAACCTGTTCGACCGCCTGGACTTCAAGCCCTCCGACGCGGACACGCTTAGCGTGAACCTCGGCTTCACCCGGTCCTGGTTCCAGACGCCGAACTCGTTCGACACGCAGAATGCAACTGCGTGGAACGGACTTGTCGTGGACAACGGAGGCCTGGGTCCCAACGGCGTGCGGGTGGGCCCGCAGGATCAACGTTCCCAAATCAGAACGTTTAACATCGCGCCCACATGGACCCGGCTGCTGAACGGCAACACGGTGTTCACCTTCGGCGCCTTCGTGCGTCACGATCAGTACAACTACTACCCCAGCGCCAACCCTTTCGCCGACTTCGCCCCCGCTCTCCAGGGCCAGACCGTCGGGCAGGATCGCCGGCTCACTAATGTCGGCGGACGCGCCAGCCTATCCTACGTGAAGGGCATTCACAACCTCAAGATTGGCGCCACCTACGAGCACACCTTCGTCCGCGAAAACGACGCCTTCGGGCTCGTCGATCCAACGGCGAACGCGGTTTGTCTGAATGCCGACGGTAGCCCCAATACGGATCCGAACCTGACCGACCCGGCGCAATGCACCGGGGCGCTACAGCCGAATCCCGGCTTTCAGTCTCTGCTGGGCTGTTACGACCTGACTCGAACCGGGCTGCTGCCGGGCTCCAGCGGCTGCCCGAATTCCAGCGGCGGACAGTACACCTTCCGCGGCCGCGCCGACATCAAGGAGCTGGCACTTTACATTCAGGACGCGATTACGGTGAAGAACTGGACCTTCAACGTGGGGGTGCGAGGCGATTTCTACAACGGCCTCACTACCGCGCACCAGGGGGAGCCTCGCCTGGGGATCGCTTACAACATCAAGCCGACCAGCACCGTGCTGCGGGTTTCCTATGCCCGGACCATGGAGACGCCGTTCAACGAGAACCTGGTTCTGGCCAGCCTTGGATGCAACGACTCCGTGGTCAATGCGTTGATGTCCACGATCAGTCCCTGTCAGACGTCCGCGCCGCTCAGTCCCGGTCATCGCAATGAGTTCCACGCCGGCATCGAGCAGGCGTTCGGCAAGTATCTGGTGGTGGATGGCGAGTACATCTGGAAGTACACGCATGGGGCATACGACTTCAGCGTGTTGGGCTCGACACCCCTCACCTTTCCGATCGTGTGGGCCAGCTCGAAGATCCCCGGATACGCCGTGCGCGCCAGCGTCCCGAACTTCCACGGTCTGTCGGCGTTTGTGGTCTTCTCGGGCGTGGCGGCACGTTTCTTCGGACCGCAGGTGAGCGGAATCGGCGCTGGGCCGGGAGGAAACGCAGTTTTCCGCATCGACCACGACGAAGCCTTCAATTCGACCACTCACCTGCAATACCAGCCGTGGAAGAAAGGCCCGTGGCTTAGCTTCAACTGGCGCTATGACAGCGGTCTGGTGGCCGGCCCTGTGCCCTGTGCCGGCGGCAACTGTGCCAACGGGCCAAACGGCACGGACACGATCGTCGACGTGTCGGGGCTGACGCCCGACCAGCAGTTCCAGGCCGGCCTGTTTTGCGGCAGCGTCCACGCGACGCCCAGCACTCCAATCAGTCCGGATGGGCTGTGTCCCGCGTCGCAGTACGGATCGAATTTAGTGAAGATCCCCGCTCCAGGCACCGAGGATGACGATCACAACCCGCCCCGCGTCGCGGCCCGCAATCTTTTCGATATCGCGGTGGGCGACGACAACCTGTTTCGCACCGAAAAATACAAGTGGAGCCTCCGCCTGGCGGCGGTCAATGTCACCAACCGCGTGGCGCTGTACAACTTCCTGTCGACCTTCAGCGGCACACACTACGTAACCCCGCGCGCGCTGACCGCAACGATTGGCTTCCACTTCTGATTCACCGACCGTCTGTGATGTGCGCTGGTGACACAGGTGTTGTCTCGGAGCCAAGTCAGTCAACATGGGCCGGCGGCATGCTGTATTCGCGCGACATCAACGCGCCGCGTGCCCTCGCGGCGAATCGCGGATCAGCGCCGTTCGTCTTAACCGCAGCCGACTGTCTGCAGGATGCGCCGCATCCGTTCCGGCCCAGCGCGACGCGGCTATTTCGCGCTGGTCCCATCCGGCTTCAATTCAAACCCCGTCTTCTTGCCGTTCTTTACTACGGTGGCTTCGTAGCCTGTGATCTTCCCGTTCTTCTTCACGGCTTCCAGCTTGGTGACCCTTCCGCCGCCGGCCGCAGCATTGTCAAGGACGGCCTTCACCGCTCCGGGAATCTCGCTCTCCTCGACCTCGTCCTCAACTTCGTGTACGTTGCCCTTCGGGTCCACCAAAAAGTCGCGGGTCTTTCCGTTGGCGAGAATGGACTCGCATTCATAGTAGGTTCGACCGTCTTCGGTCTCGATCAGGGTGTTCTTGATCCTGGCCCCGGTGGCCTTGGTCTCGCTAAGCATCGTCTTCTGAACGACGGCCGGCAGTTCCGAGAACTTGACTGGCTTGTCAGCGGCGGACGCGGTGACCGCGAACGCAGCGGCGACCAAGAGGATCCAAACATTCAACTTCATGCACTACCTCCCTGGGGATTGGTTTTGGCGGATTCCTCGGAGAACGACCCGCTCTCTCAATTCTACGGAAGAAGCCTGAAGCCGCCCTGAAGAACCCGTCAAAACACAAACCTCAAGGCGAACTGCATCTGTCGGGCGGGGAACGTACTGGTGATCGTGCCGAGCGCCGAACTGGAGCGGTTGGCGTTTGGAGCCTTGAAATTGGTCTTGTTCAGTACGTTGCAACCCTCGACGCGGGACCCCAGGCGCCTCCGCTCCGAGAACAGCGGGAGCGCCTTGTGCAGGCCCAGATCGAGCTGAAACGGACCGTCGGACCTTGCGATGTTGCGCCCCGGGTTGCCGAACGGTTGGGTGACATCTGTCAGGATCTGGACGTTCGTAACGTTGCAGTACTGACTCACCGTCCGTTGGTTCGCGGGCAGCATCGGATCTGGCAGTGTTCGGCCGCTGGCGTCCAGTGCTCGATCTTGGACAGCTCGCCCAGGTTCATCTCGGCCGGGACCTCAGGTGTAGATTGTCGCGATTTGAAATCAGCCTGATCGCCTGCCAAGCTGTAGCGGGACCGCAGGTACCGGCCCTTCGCGCCTGGCAACCGATCGTCCCTGGTCTGCCTTCCGAGAGGCATGCGTGTCGCGCGCGACGGACTTTCGGGGCACCGCTTCGGCCTTGCCGCTAGACGGAATAGTAACCAAGTCCACTTCGTCGTGAACGTCGGTTGCTGGCGCCAGATAACGCATCGTCGTCTCCAGTGACTTATGGCCCATCCAGTGCTGCACGGTCCGCACGTCGAATCCCCTGCGCAGCATTCCCGTGGCATAGGTCGAGCGAAAGGTCTTCAAGTCAAACCCTGTGGGGTCGAGTTCGGCGCGCTTAGCGATGGCTTTGCAGTGATCGAGCATGTGCTGTTCGCGGTTTCCTGTAGGGGAGGGGAACACAAATTGGCAGTTCGGGCGATGCGTGAGCTTCCGAAGTTCTTCGAGGAGTTCCACCGGGGCTGGAACCTCACGATCTTCCCACCCCTTCGGGTAGAATCCAAGGTTCGGTTTCGCGGTCACGCGAACAGTCCGCAGTTCGAAATTCACGTCGCCCCAGTTCAGGTACATCACTTCTTGCTCGCGGAAACCGGTGAGAAGAAACATGGCGAACAAGGCTCGTTCCGCTTCGGAGCACGCTGCAAAGAAGCGGGCAAGCTCTTCGTGCCGGTAGACCTTGACTAGCGGGGTGATGCGCTCGGGTAACGCTAGTTCGCGCGTGATCCCGCTCCTTCCGTGGCGCTTGAGGAATTGCGCAATGATCACAGCATTGTGCAGGATCGTGTTGGATCCGAGGCCGTGATCCTTTTTGAGGCTCACAACGAAATCCGTCAGATCGTCCTGGGAGATGGCGTCTATTGAGTCGCGGTCGCGGAAGAAATCCAGGAACCGTTTAAGCACAGCTTCGTACTTCCGGTGAGTATTGGGTTTCTTCAGCGCCCCGATCTGCTCCAGGTACTTGTCGACGGCCACGTGCAGCGCAGGTTTCTTGACGGTTTCGCCGGCCGTTTCAAAGCCGGGGACACCCAGCTTTCGGCCCTCTAGTTCATGGCGCTTGCGGCGTTTCGCTTCGAGCGCCTGAGCCGCGGTGACGCCAGCCGACTCACGACGCCGTTTGCCGCCGGCCCGCCACTCGATGAGGTACAGCCCCTCAGGCAGGGCATTCCAGTCGTAGTTGCCCTTGGCGTTGCGGGGAATGGAACGCAGCTTCCAATCGCGGTCGACTTTGACCTTCTTGATGATGTTGACGCGGGACATAGATTCCACCTCGTAGGCTAATCATGAAGGGCCGCGAAGGTGGGGTGCAAAAGTCTTCTGCCCGCGATCGATTTTGAGCTTCGAAGATACTCACATCATCCACCTCATGGCCCGGTGACGGTCGGCCATCACGATGGACACCAAGGTCTCTAAGTCATTGGGGAAGAAAGGGTTGCGTTGGAAGCTGGCATTCTACCAACTGAATTACTCCCGCTCGGCTGGTACTTCAAACTATAGCAAATAAATGCTTTGTCCGCCAAGCCAAAACTGGCCAGCTTGAGATTCGAGATTCTACCACCGCACATCTCGTTCTTGGTTCCACGAGATGATGTGTACACGAAACGTGCCGGACCGTTTTGAAAACGGACACCACGGCAAAGTGCCCTAGAACCCCGCGTTGATGACGCGCTCGACGTGCTTTGCAGCGAATGGCTTCTCAAGCAGGTCTCAGCCGCCGAGATCGAGGACCTCGGCCCTCAGCGGCGCGTCAGCGTGCCGTGACACAACGATCAGCGCGAAGCGTGGACGGGCGTCCGGCCCTGCAAGTAGGTCGCGCCACGTGCCTGCGCCTTCAATCTCGGTGTCACGCACCCTCCGCCCAGCACCATGACTCCTGGGCCGAAGAAGACTGCGTACGTGTCGTAGTTGTACGGGGTGACCTGCGTTGTCTTCGTAGCTCAGCACCAGCATCCAGTAGGGCTCGAAAATCGCGATGATGTCCCCGCTGCGCGCCGGGTAGAAACCATTGGGGACCGCGTTGGCATCTCCTGCGATCCCCTGCTGAAAGCGGGTGACGGCGATCGCAAGGAACTCGACAGCCACGAGTGGCTGCTGAGCAGCCGCCGCCAGCTGTCCGAAAAGATCAGCCGCACACGAAACGGCCCCGTCCGTGACGCGAGCATCGCGTGCGCGGCTTCGGCAGCAGCCATGCGAGTGCCAGGACCAGCAGGCCGCCGATCGCTGTCACCGGCTGCATCCAAGATACATAGCCGATGATAGCCACCTGCGCGGCAATCCAGACCAGGACGATTGCGCCGGCCACGAAACTGGTGGCACGAGCGATCCGGAAGCGGGCCAGGACCGCAACAGCCGCGACCAGGAAACCGCCGCCGACGATCACGAGGAGGACGAGGCTGGGGATGAAGTAATCCCTGAATGGGCTTCCCGCGAGCCACTCGGTGGGTACTCCTTTCGCGCCAGAAAGGCCGTAGCAGCCGCCAGCGACAGCGTTGAACGCGCCGAACGCCAGCAGGCCGCCAAGCGCGTAGCGCACTACTGATGGGTGTGAGTCAACAAAAACCTGTGGCAGACACTACCCCTTTGCCGGCCTTGTGGCCAATAGGATCTGTCTTCGCGTATGCGTCCGTTGCCACCGGACTACTCGTCTCGCAGCGCCCGGATCGGATCCACTCTCGATGCCCGCCTCGCCGGCGCCCAAGCGGCCAGCCCCGTAACAGCGAGGAGCAGCATCGGGATGGCTACGAAGATCAGCGGGTTGATTGTGCCGAACGAGAAGAACCAAGTGGCCGAGGTCATGGCGCGGCAAGCGAAGAGGCTGACCACCAGGCCGGCTGCGACCCCGGCCATGCCCAGCACGAGCCCCTGACGCAACACCATCCAGATCACCTTGCTGCGGTCCGCGCCGACCGCAATGCGGATGCCGATCTCGCGCGTCCGCCGGCTGACTGAGTAGGCCACCAACCCGTAGAGCCCGACGATCGCCAGCAGCAGCCCCATGAAACCCATGCCAGCCACGATCTCGATGGTCATGTTGGGCAGCGTAACCGCGCGCTGCGTGTAGAACTCCTGCATCGTGTGGACGTAGAAGACCGGCATGTTCGCATCGAGCTGCTGCACCACATCCCGCAGAACGGGAGCAATGGTTGCGGCATCCGTGGCTCCCGATTCGGCGATGAGCGTCAGCGCGGGACGCGAGTGCTGCCGGAAGGGCAAGTAGACGACATCCGCCGGGGGTTCGGAGATGAAGAAGGCCTTCGCCGCCCTTGCGATCCCTACAATCTCGACCAGCGGCCCGGTCGCGCCGCTCAGATGGAACCGCCTGCCCAGGGCGTCTCCTTTGGGCCAGAAGTGATTTGCCAGATGGTCGTTCACTACCGCCACCAGCGGCGCATTCTCCCCATCCGACTCCTGGAAAGCGCGCCCGTGCAGCATGCGGACGCCCAGTGTGCTGAAATAGCCCTCACTAACGTAGTAGTCGTAGGCCATGTACGCCTGCTGCCCGGGCTTCAGCCGATAGCCCTCCGGAACCACGCCGATGTTGTCCCAGCTCCACAGCGGCAGGCTGGAGGCGAGAGCGGCCGATCGCACACCCGGGGCCGAACGCGTCCGTTCCAGCAGACGCTTGTAGAACTGCTGCGTTTGGGCTTCCGAGTAACGCGCCAGTTGCGTGTCGAAGCTGGTGATGAAGAGGCGGTCGGGCCGGAAGCCTACGCCCTGGTCCAACTCGTATCGAAAGCCCTCTACAAGAACAGCCGACAGCACCAGCAGAACCAACGAGAGAGCAACCTGGCCCGCCACGATGGTATTGCGGCCCCACAGGCGGCGCTTGCCGCCGCTGTCCGCATCGGTCGCCTTGAGCGCTGGAACCAGGTCCGGCCGCGTGATCCGAAGCGCCGGCGCGAGCCCAAACAGCAACGTGCTACCCACCGACACCAGCAGCGTGAAGAGCAAGACCCTGGTGTCTACGGTCGTGGCAATCGACCACCCTAAATCGCTAGGAAACGGAATGCTGGCGAAGAACTCGGCTCCCACATCCGCGACCACGACGCCCGCCAGCCCACCGGCCACCGCCACCACCAGATTCTCCAGCAGGAGTTGCCGGACGAGCGCGGCCCGGCTGGCGCCGATCGCCAGTCGCACCGCAATCTCCCTCGAACGCGCCCGCGCCCGGCTCAGCAGCAGGCCCGCCACGTTGGCGCAAGCCACTGCCAAGACCGCGAGAGCGAGCAGGGCCAGCATAATGATCATGGCCGCGGTCGGTGGCGACTGTTCGACACGAAGCTGGAATTCGGTCTGCACCTGGATCCGCCGCGCGCCTTCGGTCTGCGGATGCAGCTTCTCGATCCCGGCCGCGATCATTCCGATGTCCGCTCGCGCCTGCTCCAGGCTGACGCCCGGTCTTAGCCGTCCCCGCACAGAGAGCCAAGCTACGTCGCGGCGATGCAAATCGTTCTGTCCCAGGCGAGGCGCCATGGCCAGCGGAAGATACACGGCCGGACGTCCCTCAATGCCCGTAAAAGCGGCGGGGGCGACGCCGATGACCGTGAGCTCGATCCCGTTCAACCGGATTCGGGAGCCGAGAACGGACGGGCTCGCGCCGAACTGGCTGACCCAGAAATCGTGACTGAGCACCGCCACAGGGTCGCGGCCCTCGGCCTGGTCCTCGTCCGTACGGAATCCGCGGCCGAGGGCCGGTTCCACGCCCAGCACACGGAAGAAGTTGCCCGAAACGAACTGGCCGAGTTTGACGCGGGGCAACGCTCCCGCGCTGGGGCTGAAACCGAGCGTTGCGTTGGAAGCGGCCACCATCCCCTCGAAGCTGCGATTGCGGTCGCGGAAATCGGCGTAGTCCGGAAAGGAGAGCGCTGTGTTGACGCCCACCGGCGCCGAAGTTTCAGCTTTTGAGCTGATGCTCACGACGCGGTCGGGGTCCCGAACCGGCAGCGGCCGCAGCAGCAGCGCATCGGCGAAGCTGAACATCGCGGACGTTGCGCCAATGCCCAGCCCCAGCGAGCAAATCGCTACAGCCGTAAAGCCCGGGTCTTTCCGCAGCACCCGGAACGCGTGTTTAAGGGAGGTCAGCATTATTCGTCTCGCAGCGCCCGGATCGGATCCACTCGGGACGCGCGCCAGGCCGGAGCCAAAGCTGCCAGCATCGTAATCATCAGGAGCGGCAGCGCGACGGCGGCGAAATCCAAAACGCCGACTCGCTCCAACGTGGCGCCGGTCCACAGAACGGAGGTGATCGCGCGGCAGCAGAAGAAGGCTACCACGAGACCGGCGGCAACGCCCCAGGCTCCCAGCTTCAGTCCTTGCCGCAGCACCATCCACACCACCCTCCGTCGGTCAGCGCCGACGGCGATACGTATCCCGATCTCGCGCGTGCGGCGGCTGACCGAGTAGGCCACCAGGCCGTACAGTCCCACCACCGCCAACACCAGGCCCATCAGACCCAGCGCCGCCACCATCTGCGTAATGATGGCGGGAGTCTTCACGGCGCGCTGCGAATAGAAGTCCTGCATGGTCCTCACGTCGAAGACCGGCATGTCCGGGTCGAGCCCTTTCACCACGTTCCTCAGCGCCGGAGCGATGGCGGTGCCCTCGCGGCCGGTCGACTCGGCCACCAGCGTCATCGCCGAACGGTTGTGCTGGCGGAAGGGCAGATAAACGAAGTCCTTGGGAGGCTCCGCGATCCAGAAGTACTTCGACATCTTCGCCACGCCCACAATCTCCACCAGCTCCCCGGTCGCGTTCTTCAGGTGGAACCGCTGGCCCACAGCGTCTGCGTTCGGCCAGTAATGGCTGGCCATGTACTCGTTCACCACCGCCACCGGAGGCGCGTTCTCCCGGTCCGATTCGAGAAAGCCGCGGCCCCTCAGGATACGAATGTCCATGGTGTGGAAGTATCCCTCGCTGACGTAGCTGCCGAAGGCCGCCACCGACTGTGCGCCGGGCCGCAACTGGTAGCCGGCCGGGACGACGTCCAGGTTCTCCGATCCCATCATCGGAACCATGGAGGTGAGAACAGCCGATTTCACGCCCGGCGCGGAACGTGCCCTCGCCAGCAGGTCCTCGTAGAATCTCCGCTCCTGATCGGGGGAGTAGTGGGCCAGTTGCGTGTCAAAGCCGGTCAGGAAGAGATGGTCGGTGCGGAATCCAGGCCCCTCGGTCAGTTGGTTCCGAAATCCCTGCACCAGCACCGTCGAGATCATCAGCAGAACCACCGAGAGAGCCACCTGGCCCGCTACGATCAGGTTGCGGCCCCACAGCCGCCGCTTGCCCGCGCTGTCGGCGTCGATCGCTTTCAGCGCTGGAACCAGGTCCGGACGCGTGATGCGAAGCGCCGGCGCCAAGCCGAAAAGCAGTGCGCTCACGATCGAGACTCCCAGGGCGAAGAGCAGCACCCTTCGGTCGACGGTCATGTCGAAGACAACTGGCAGGTCGGAGGGGATCGGTGTGCGGCGCCAGAACTCCGCCACAGCGTTGGCCACCAGCATGCCCGCCGCTCCCCCGGCGACCGCCACCACGACGTTCTCCAGCAGAAGTTGCCGCACGAGCGCCCAGCGGCTGGCGCCGATTGCCAGCCGCACCGCGATCTCCCGCGAACGCGCGCGCGCACGGCTCAGCAACAGACCCGCGACGTTGGCGCAGGAGACGGCCAGGACGCACAGGCCCAATATGGCCAGCATGCCCACCCAGGCCATGGTCGCCGGCGCCTGCGCGACCCGGAGTTGCGTCTCGGTCTCCACCCGGATGCGATCCGCTTCATCGGCCTGCGTGTGGAGCTTGAGCAACTGGGTCGCAATCGCGCCGATATCGGCCTGCGCCTGCGCCAGACCGACGCCCGGCTTCAAACGGCCCTTGAGGAATAGCCAGCCGGAGTCGCGATTGTGCAGCAGGTTCTGCTGTCCCAGACGAGGCGACATGGCCAGGGGGACAAACAGCGTCGGCCGGAAGAAGGCGTCGATTCCCGTGAAATGCTCGGGCGCTACACCGATCACGGTGAACTCCACGCCATTCAGCCTGATTCTGGAGCCGACCGCCGACGGACTCGCCGCAAACTGGCTCACCCAGAAATCGTGCCCAAGCACGACCACGGGATCGCGGCCCTCGGCCCGATCCTCGTCCGCACGGAAGCCTCGACCGAGGGCGGGCTCGACACCCAGCGTCCGGAAGAAATTGCCCGAGACATAGAGCCCGAGCTTCATTCGCGGTAGAGCCTTGGGGTCCGCGCTGAAGCCCAGCCTGACAAAGGAAGCCGCCACCAGCCCGTCAAGAGTACGGTTACGGTCGCGCAGGTCTGTGTAGTCCGGATACGAGATCTTCGAATTGGCCCCGAACACGGCCGACGTCGCGGTATTGACCGCTACCACGCGGTCCGGCTCGCGGACCGGCAGCGGCCGCAGCAGCATCGCATCGGCGAGGCTGAACATAGAGGAGGTCGCGCCAATGCCCAGCGCCAGCGAACAGGTCGCCACGAAGGTAAAGCCCGGGTCCTTCCGCAGCACCCGAAAAGCGTGTTTGACGGATGTAAGCATCGGAAACTCTCGGCCACACAAGAGCAATCATCGTACCAACAATGACTTGCAAGGGAGCTGCTGCAGAGTCAGTGGAATCAGGATCTTGCGGCCCGATAATGTCCGGCGGCTGTGCGTTCCTGGGAATTTCAAGTTCGGCGATGAACACTTGCTGACCGTGGAGGCTACAGCAGGTATTTGCCCGTCGCCCACGCCAGGACCGCAAAACCAACGGCGAGCAACGCGAGTATTCCCGCGACCACGCGTTTGTCGATCCGGTATTCGGTGCTCTCCGCCGACGGTCTTCGCGGTCTCTTGGAGAGCAAGACGAAAGCCGCGAGAAGGAGGAAGACTATTGAGAATATGAGCATGCGCGCCTCCGTTAGGCCGCTTTCAGTTTAGAGGGCGAGTGTTACAAAGATGTTACGAGCGGCTTGAGGTTTCTCAGGCGCACTGCGTTCGATGGCGCGCAAGAAACGTCCGTGCGCCTTCCCCGCCTAGGTAGCGTGACAGCGCAGCCTGCGGCGTCTTGCGCAGGTCGACCAGGATTAGCCCGTCGAGTACGTTTGAGAAGCTGGCATCCACATTGAAGCCCAGCATACGGCCGCCCAGCTTCGTGTACTGCCGGATCAGGATCGGCACGCCCTTGCCGTCGGCCTCGAGATCCGCGATCGGGTCGGCCAGTTCGTCCAGGTCGTTCAGGAACCGGCTCAGGATATGGGCATGCCAGTTACTCGAAGCATTTGGGTGGAAGGGCCGCCGGGGTCTCACCAGGCGTGCGAGTCCCGCATCGCGCTGACGCTTGAGAAAGCTCACCAGCAGGTCACGCGACACTGGGTTGTAGTCGCTGCTGATGCTGACCGCACCGAACAGCACCGCGCAATCCGGGCGGCGCACGACGTATTGTCCAATGCCCTTCCACAGCAGCAGCAGTGACGCGAAGCGCTTCTGGTACCCGGGCCGGATGAAGGAACGGCCGAGCTCGATCGCTGGGCCGATGCGGCTGAACAGCTCCGGCCGGTAGTGGAACAGGGTGCTGGTGTAGAGCCCGCGGATGCCGCGAACGGCCAGGATGTCCGGAGTCGGGCCGAGGCGGTAGGCGCCGGCCACTTCCCGCTTCTGCGCGTTCCAGAGAAACAAATGCTGGTACCAGCCATCGAAGGCGTCGAGGTCGCAAGCCAGGCCGGAGCCCTCGCCGACGGCACGGAAGGTAAGCTCGCGCAGGCGCCCGATCTCCTGAAGCGTATGAGGAATCTCCGGTGCGGAGGCGACATAGATCGCCAGGTCCTCGACCTCGGCGAGCTTCTGTTCCGGGCCGAGGCGCGCCACTTCGTCCTCGATGGCCGCGGCGGGCGTTTCGGCAGCCAGGGGCGGGACTGTCTTGGGCGCCGCGGCGGGCATCGAAAAGCGGCGCGGCTTGCGCGCGGGGCCGCCGCGGCTCAAGAGCATGTCCGTGCGGCATCGCAGGTACTTGATGGCGTCTTCGTCGCTGGCGAGCGCGCGCAGCGCTCCCGCCGGCACCAGGCGGCCGATTCGAAGGTCGATCGTCCTGCCTCGCTTATTCAGTAACTCACGCGGCAGCGCCGCCGTTCCCAGACGGGGATGCACGGTGCCGAGCAGGTGAAACCCGAGGCTATTGGCGCCCTGGAAGAAGACCGGGAGCGCGGGACAGCCGGCGGCGCGAATCAGGCGGGCGACGGCCGGGCTCCAGGGGGGATCCACGACGGCACGGCGCCGCAGGTCCAAACGCGACACCTCACCCGCCGGGAAGACGGCCAGAGCGCCACCGCCGCGCAGCCACCCGACACAGCTCCGCAGCGGGGCCCGGTTCTGGAGAATTGCCTCGCGCCCGCCAAACGGATTCACGAAGATGAAGCGGTCGTGCATTTGCGGAATCGCGGCAAGCATCGAGTTCGCCATGAGTTTTACGTCGGAGCGGGCGCGGGAGAGGATGGCGGCGAGAATGGCAGCCTCCAGCATTCCGAACGGATGGTTGGCGACGATCGCAAGCGGGCCGGTGGCGGGGATGCGCGCGAGGTCGCCGGGCTCCACACGATAGTCGACCGCCAGTTCGGAAAGCAGGGTGGCAAAGGGATCCGCGGTCCCGGTGTCGCGGAGCACAGCTCCAAACATCGTGCCCAGCTGGTCCAGCATGAGCAGCCGCTCGATGGCAGGGGCAACTGGCGTCAGAAACTGTCGGATCCGAGAATCCAAGAACGCGGTCGGATCGAGAGCCGGAAACGAAGCGGAGTGCAGCATCCTATATCGAATAGCATCGCGATGTTACACACGCGTGAGAGAACTGTGATGAGCCGGTCAATTCGAGCTGGGCGCGCCGTCAGTTACAACGCGGTTTCCCTCTCGGCGAGCGCCCAGCGGAGGGCGGGACGCATCGTTTGGCCTCTCAGCAGGCCCATGACGCCCACGAGGCTCGTGACCGCGCCCGGTTGGCGGCGGCCCCACAGCGCGGAGAGGCTGGTCACGGTTCCGTCTTCGCGCAGGTAGAAGACGCGGTCGCTCCACCGCACCCAGCGCCGGCTGTGATCCGGATGATCGCGCAGTATGTCGAATGCCGTCTCGAACAGGCGCACCTTTCGCGATTCGAGAAGGCGGGGCAGCAGCACGACTACGCTGTGACCAGAGCGGACCTCCTGCGCGAACTCCGCGAAATCCGCCGCATTGGTCAGATTCAAGACCGGGCTTGGATCGCATCCGTGCCGGTCTCCGCCGGAGACGACGGGCAGGTTGTTCGCCCGCGCCAGCGCGATCGTGTCTCGGTTCTCGCGCCACGGCCGGTCGGCGTTCCATTCGAGAGCATGCACCCAGTGGCCGTAGAGCCCGAGCAACTGGCCGAGCGCGATCCGGTGCACATCCGCGCTGACGCCGTCTTCGTCCCAAAACGGATGGTTGAGCACCACCAACGTCTCCGGATACGCGCTCACTTCTCCGAGCACCTCGCGCAGCAACGCCTCGGGGCCGCTGGCGGTGTAATGGTTCATCGATCGCACCAGGGAATGGGCGCGCCGATGTGGCAGATTGTGAACGCCGACGTGGAACGATGCGCCGCAGAACGGAACCGTCCACTCAAGCGACACCGGCGTGGGACGGCACTCCTTGCGTGCTTGCAAGTCGTCTGCCGCCTCGACGTTGTCGTGATCGGTGATTGAGACCAGAGCGCGCCGCTGGAGTCGGTTCTCGACGTTCGAATTCTCGATCGACCAGGCAGCGTGCGCCGATAGCGGCGGAGTCCACCAGGTCCGCGCGAATTCGGAGTGCGGAATCTCGCGGATACCGTGCCACCTGGCTTCGCGGCGCACCAGCCATGCGAGCATTGGGATTGCCTTCAGGTAGCGCGGGACGAACGTCAGATACTCGCGTGAGTGCAGTGTGTGGGAGTGAAGAGATACTCCCGTGCGTAAGGACCGGCACGCGCGGCGGTCCTTCCACCAAAGGCGGATCTCGGCGCCCATATTCGGTTCCCCGATACAAGCTTGGGGCGCTGTCGTTACAGGTTCATGATGGAGCGGTGAACTCTGAAAAACATTTCTAAATCAAAATGTCTTAGCCGAATTGTCACATTCTCGCCATCACCTTGAAAAACACGGGAGCCATCATCCTCGCATGGGACCGTTGGCGCGCTACAACACCGTCACCCGGGTTCGCCTGATCTGGAACAGTCGTCACTTCCCCCCAAGCCTCAGGCCGGGCGCCAGAGGCGTGCGTTTCTCGCGCGGCTGGCGCATACGAGTGGCGCGGGCGATGCGTCTGGCCCTAGCCGTCCGGACGGCGGTCAATCTGTGACACCACGACCCGATCCCAGCGCCGGTTCGGTTTTGTGGCGGCTCCTATCGCGCCCGCAAGACACCTTTATCCGAGGTTGGAATTGGAAATCCGCTGTGCTCAGCTCTGTCTTCCGGTGTTTGATCTTCTTCGTGATGAATCTGGGAGCGGGTTTTGAAAGCGCCGTCGGAGCGATGCTGACCGAACTGGTATTCCGCGGCCTGACGTCAGGATGGTGGGGTTCCATCACGCAGGCCTTCCGCCGCGTCCGGCCCATGTGGAAAGCGGTTGCGGTCCTGGCGCCGGTGCTGCTGGTTCTTCAGCATTCCCTGGAGTTCCTGGTGCACTGGCTGAGAGGCACGCCGCGTCTGGCGGCCAGCATTGCAGGCTCGGTCGCTTTCACCCTTGTTTCGACCACGGCCCAACTGGCTCTCATGCGAAAGGGCGCCTTGGTTGTCGGCGCCGAGGGTAAACCGCTGGCGGAGGACCTCGCCGGCCTTCCGCGGTTGATATGGAACCTTCTCAAGACCGTCAGTGATCGCCTGAAGCGCACGGCCGCGGCCTGGCAGCAGGAAGCGGAGCGGCCTTGAGAGCAGCTCGACGCGGAATGGTAGCACTCGTCACTGACTCCTAATTGGCGGCAGAGCGGCCAGCGCCCGCGATCACGCTCGGCGGCAGGGGGATAGGTTCAGTTCCGGGACCTGCATCACTCTCGCATCCCTCGACGTTACAGCTGGGTTACAATTCAGAAATATAGGGTCAAACTCTGGGACGCGCGATGCTGATTGCCAAAGAAACGGGTCCTTTTGCCGCAGACCAGGTAGCGAAACTCCTCCGCCGTCTGGCGTATCAAGTCGGCCGGACGGCCAAATCACCCCGCGAAAACGACGTGCACGACCTCAGGGTCGCGATCCGACGATTCACGCAAGCTTTGGCAGCCTTCGATTCGTGCGTCCCGGCCAAAGAGGCGAAGAAGATCAGGCGGCGGTTGAAGAAGATCATGGCCTTGGCCGGAGACGTGCGGGACTGCGACATCGCCCTCGGGCTCCTGTCCAAGTCTAAGGCCGCGCCAGTCGCGCTTCTTTCGTCGTTTCACAAGCGGCGCAAGGAAACGGAGCGGGACCTGACAGTTGCGTTGAAAGGCTGGATGGAGTGCCACTCATACTCCGAGTGGAGAACGGCCCTCGAAAACACCGGCAGGGGCAGCGCCCGTTACGATCCGATCGAAGTCACCGCCACGCACGGTCTACAACCGATGCTGCGGGAGTTCCTCAGCAGCGGCAAGCAGGCGATCCGGCCGAAGGCAGCGCTCGAGAAGATCCACCAGTTCCGGATTGTGGCCAAGAGACTGCGCTACACTCTCGAACTGTTCGCGCCCGTCTACGGCGAATCCCTGGACGGCTGGATTGAGCAGGTGAAGGCGCTCCAGAACGTGCTCGGGGTCATCAGCGATTGCGAGACGGTTCGGGCGATGATCGGACGCGAAGGCGGTAACCGCCGGATTGATGCGTCACTCCGAAGAAGGGCGAGCAGAAAACTCGAGAAGTTTGGGGAGCTTTGGGTCAATTCGTTCTCCGATTCCTCCATTCAACGCCTGATGTGCCAGATCAAACAAGCGGTTCCCGGGACGCTCGCGGCTGACCGTTTGCCGGCCGCGTCGGAGACCTCTAAGCGGCACGCAGCATACGCATAGCTCGATGCCGGCGCGTCGTCTCCCCGGCTCCCCTCAGAACGTGAAGCGGATCTTCAGCTCCAGGCGCCGATTGTTCGCGCTCTCCGAGAAGCCCTCACCGTTCGGCGTGACGTTGGTCTGGTTGGAGAGACCGAATAGCGGCGAGGTGATGTTCCCGATGATTGGTCCAGGGTTGGTGTGGTTCAGAAGATTGCGAGCGGACAGGCCGATGACGAGGTTGAACCGATGCTCGCTGGATGCCGATCCGAGAAGCGCGTGCAAGCCGCGGTTAGTCGGCATGGCGCCGGCGGGCTCTGGAGTCGCCGTGCCTTTCCCAGTCGCGACCGACGCCGCGGCAGCCGCGGAGCTTCCCTTGACCACCCCGAAGCCGAAGGCTCGGGTCAGGCGCAGGTTCACGGTGGCAAGGCCGGGACCACGGCCGGCATTGCGTGCGAGCAGCGTCTCGGCGGGGGTAGGATTCGGATCGAGCAGGCCGTAGGCAGTGGAAATGAGTCCGGGCTTGGACGGGTCGGTGGCAACGCCCGGCCGGCCGTTGAAGAGAGTTGTCCCGTAGAGATCGCCGCCGGCCGTAATGTTGAAGGGCGCGCCGGACTGGAGGATCACGAACGGGCTCAGACTGATGTTCCACCTCAGGCTGAACGAGCCCGCCACCGTCAACCGGTGCCTCACATCGGTCGCGGCTGGGCCGTACTCGCCTCGGTAGTCATGGGGGTTCGCGGCGAACGTCCCGACCCCGTCGGTGTTGCTCATCGCGCGATTAATGGCGTAGAACGCGAACATCGAAACACCTTTTGCGAGCCGCGTATTGACGTTGGCGATCAACTGGTTCTGGTTGTAGAGGCCCGACGAGCTCATCAGAAAGACGGGGCCCGGCGTGCCCAGCGGGAAGACGCCACTCCCGGGAGTGGTTGAGCTATAGGTTCCCGGCAGGGGTGCGTTGATGTCCTCGGAGCGCAGCAAATGCAGGCCATGCGCGTTGGTGTAAGTGAGGGCCAAGGTCGTCTTGGAAGAGAGCTGCCGTTCCAAACCCACCGCGGATTGCAGGATGTAGGGCGCCCGAAGACTGGGGCTGACGCGCTCGATCACCTGGCGCGACTGACTGGACGCGAGGATGTCCGCCGAAGGCACCGCCGGGAAGAAATCGGGATCCGCGATAACGTACTGTTTCTGCACAGAGCCGTTGTAACGCTCCGCCGCCAGCGTATTCGAGAGGGCGAAGCGGCTGTAGAACACACCTGAGCCGGCGCGGAGAACGGTCTTGCGCTGCGCCTTCGCGCCTCCCGGCGCCCACGCCAGGGCGAAACGCGGGGCGAAGTCCCGCCAGTCATGTATATTGCTCTGCGCTTCAAAGCGTAGACCGAGGCTGAGTGTGACGTTCGGCTTGACGTGCCAATCGTCCCCGACATACGCAGCGGTCTCCATCTGATGCACGGACAGCGCCGGGTTGCCGACGTTGATTCTGAACTGGGTCGCGCCGCCTCCCAGCGCGCGGATCGCGGCGGGCGAGTATCCGAGCTGTTGAAACAGCAGGGTGCGCCGGTAACTCTCAACGGAGCTGATAGGTGTAAGGACCGCCGCCCCGTTCGCCAGAACCGGCTGATTGGCGGCGTCGAGCATCGGCGCGAGCCCTCCGGCGAAGGTGAAAGCGCCGTTGAAGTTCTGCGGCTGAACGTTGTCGTCCAGCTGCGCGAGCAAGCGGACGCCGAAGCGCACCGTGTGCGCGCCGTGCAGGATCGAAGTGTAGTTCTGAAGCTCGAAGGTGCTCAGGGCGTCCGAATTCCGGCCGAGCTGCGAGCCTCCGCCATTGAAAGCGTCGAGCACCTGAATCTCGGGGGTCAGGCTGGTGGCGGTCTTCCGGCCGGCGGACCGGAAGAACTGGAAGCGCGTCTCGTTGACTGTTCCGCTCCCGAGGACGGCAGTGTCGGAGGCCTGCGCGGTCTGCATCATGAATCGGCTGCGATAACCACGGGATGCTAGGTCAAAGCCGCCAATGCCCGCGCCATCGATATCGACGCGCGTGACGGCGTATCGTGCTGTGAGAGTGTTGTTCTGGCTGAGTTGCCAGTCCAGGCGCGGGCTCACATGCGTGAAACTCTGGGGCGTCTTGTACGCCGCCGCGAAGGGCGTCACCGCGAGCGTTGCGGGGTCAAGCGTGACCGCATTGATGACGAACCCATTGTCCACCAGATTGCGCTGGGCATCCAGCGTGAAGGACGCGCGTTTGCCCAGGGGCCCGGTGGCCGTGCCTTCGAACTCGTTCAGCAGGAACGGCGCTTTGCGATCCGAATACGGGTTTCGCGAATTCCAGGCATCGGTCCCGAGGTTGTAATCGACGGTGGCGTGGTAATCGCCCGAGCCCGGCTTGGTAAACACTTCGATCCGGCCGTATCCGAGCTTGTCGTACTGCGGCGAAAAAGGATTCTGGTTGATGCGGATCTCGCGGATCGCGTTCTTGGGAGGCAGATTCCCGCCCTGGAAGCCGTCGATGAAGATCGCCGCGCCATTTGGGCCGGCGGCCGGACCTGCCAGGGCCTGCAGATCGGCTTGCAGATCGTCGGGATCGTCGGAGAGGGAATCGAGATCGCTGCCGCTTATCGTCAGCCCGCTGGCGTTGGAAGAGGACTCCGTACTGACGGCCGGGCCGGCGTTCTCCTCGACCGTAACGTTCTCGTTCAGGGCTCTGACGTCGAGTTGCAGGTTCAGATGGACGGTCCCCGTCTTGAGAACTACCCGCACCGGACGCGGCGAGATCAGGTCGTTCGAAGATGCGGATATGGTGTAGCCTCCGGATGGAAGGCCCGGAAGAGTATACCGGCCCTCCGCGTCGGTGGCCGCGATTCGCTCGGACCCCAGCGGCCCTCGCGCGACCACGTTGGCCCCCTGCACCACAGCGCCACTGGCGTCCATTACCTGGCCGCTTAGAGTGGCGGTCTCCTGGCATTGCGCCTGCCAGGCGAGCGAGAAGACCGCTGCCAGAGAGAGGAGAATTCGATGGGCCATCTTAGAAGATCACCTTGAGCCCGAATTGAATTTGCCGCGCCGGGAAGGTGCCCGTAATCGTACCAAAGCTGCTGTTCGAGATGTTGCCGGCGGCGGGGCTGAAGTTCGTCTTGTTGAGCGCGTTGAAGGCCTCGGCGCGGAACTGAATGAACCGGCTCTCGCCGGGAAGCGAAAACTCCTTCTGGGCGCTGACATCGAGCTGATAGAGCGGGCTGCTGTGCACGGAGTTCCTGCCGGCGGTGCCGAAGGGCCGCCTCACGTCGCTTGGCACCAGCACCATCGCCTTATTAAAGTAATTCTGTGGCGTCTGCCGATCCGACGGCAGCATCGGGTTCCCGAGTATGTCGGCGTTGTATGTCATGGCCGAGCTACTCAGCGAGTCGGTGACTTGCATGGAGGCGTTGGGAGTGTAGACCAGGTTGATCGGCTGGCCCGTGGCCATCGTGTTGATGCCCGCGATACGCCAGCCGCCCAGCGCCATCTGGAGCGGAACCCCGGCGCTTGAACCGAAGTGGCGCCCTTTGCCGTAAGGAACCTCCCAGATCACCGAGGTGGTGTCGTTGAGCCGCTGGTCATAGGACGAAGGAGCCAGGCCGTTGTAGCGTAAGTTGCGAATGTCGACGCTTGTGCCGTCCCCGTTGGAGGACTCCATCGCGCCCGCCATGGTGTCCAGCGCCTTCGACCAGGTGAACGAATTCAGGAACTGCAGACCGCCGGAGTATCGCTTCTCGAGCTTCACCTGGAAAGCGTTGTATTTGGAGAAGCCTCCCGCGAAGCCCTCGTCGATGTAGCTGAAGCCCCGGACCGGGCGCCGGTCCGCGACGCCCAGCTTGGCGCCCGTGACGTTCGGATACGCCTCGTTGTAATCGGCCAGAACGATAAGGCCCACGCCGTGGCTGCCCACGTAAGCCAAGTCGAGCACGAGGTCTTTGACCAGCTCGCGCTGAATCGTGAAATGCCAGCTCTGCACGTAGGCCGTCGGGGTGTTCGACGGGGTGTACATGGCCTTTGAAACCGACGTAGAGAAGTTGTCCGGGGATGTGAAGCCGGTCGGATAACCCAACTGCGTCGGGCGAAAACAAGCGTTCGAAAAGGCCGCCGAAGAACACAGAGTAGTCAGCTTGGTCGGATCCTGGTTAAACAGCGATACGATCACCGAGGGACCGTTGTAGTGGAGTCCCCAGTCGCTTCCCAGCCGGTTGAACTGGATGTAACTGAGTCCGTAACCCGCGCGGATGGCGGTCTTGGAATCCAACGCGTATGCCAGCCCCGCCCGCGGTGCAAAGTTATGCGGGTTGGCATGTACCAGCGCCCGGTCGTAGAGCGAGCCGTCCTTGGCCTGGATGAGCGTATTAGTGATCGGGTCATAGTTGGCGAGGTGGTTGTCGCGTTCCCACCACGGCGTCGAGTACTCATATCGCACGCCAAGGTTGAGGGTCAGCTTTTGAGTGACCCGGAAGTCGTCCTGGAGGTACGCAAAGTGCATCCGCTGCCGCATGTTTGCAGTGGGCTTGTTGGCCAGGTAGTACTGGGAGCGAGCGCCCAGCAGGAAGTCCGCAACGTTGTACAGATTGCTGCTCTTGGCGCCCTTGGGAAGGCTGAAACTGCCATTGTATGTGTCCTGCCCGTACTTAGGATGGAAATCGTCGATCTCGGTATTGACCGCTTGGTATTCGTAGCCCGCCTTCAAGGTGTGGCGCCCCATAACCCGGGAGTAATTCAGCTTCGGGTTGATCACGAAGGGATTCTGATGTTGTGGACTGCTCCAGTCGCGTCCCATAGTTCCGTAGCCGCTGACCACTTGTGTGTTGAGACCGCCCGTGATGGACTTGTCGGTGGGCAGACCGGAGATTCCGTAAGCGGCAAGCATGTCGGGGCCGCCGTCCATGGTCGCCGGCGCCTTCATCCCTTCCGTCAGGGACACGCCGAAACGAAACTCCAGGAGCGATGTCGGGCCGATCGTCCAAGTGGTGCCGCCGGCCACCTGGTAGGCCAAGACGCGCGAGTAGACTCCATCGCCCTGGCCCGAAATACCCCCTAGGCTGGGGCCTGCCATCTGGTTGAACTCATGCTCACTGAACCGCGCGAAGGAGTTGACTTTCGGGCTGAAGTAGTAATCGGCCCGCATATCTCCTTTATCGTCCTGGTTCGACGAGCGCGGAAGAGACTGATAGTTGTTCGGCGGGATCAGGACGCCGGCCGGGGGAGGGACGTTGGGCGCCGGCAGGCTGGCGTACACTTTGGCGGCGAAGGCCGTGATGTCGGTCTGCGGAATCGTGTTGCCCGCGTACAGCGCGCCCGTGTACGGATTCTTGACCGGGACGCCAATGATCCCCCTCCGCTGATCGAGGGTCGGCACCGTCGCGAAGACCAGCTTGTGGCTCACGTCGCGCTCGCCCTCGTAGTCGCCGAACACGAAGAACCGGTCCTTCTTGATGGGCCCGCCGGCAGCCCCGCCGAATTGGTTCATCACCAAGGCCGGCTTGACACCGCCGTTCGGCTTGAAGAACCCGACCGCGTTCAGGTCGGTGTTGCGCAGGAATTCCCAGACCGACCCATGCACTTGGTTCGTGCCAGTGCGCATGGTGGCGTTGACCACCGCGCCGCCGGCCCGTCCGTATTCCGCGCTGAAGTTGTCGGCCACCACCTTGAACTCTTGGACCGCGTCGGGCGATAGCTGAACAACCTGGTTTGAAAGTCCCTGGCTGGCGGTTCCGTAAGCGTTGTTATCGACGCCATCCAGAATGAAGTTGTTGTTGGAGCTGCGCTGGCCATTCACATTGAAAGATGCCTCGCGCTTGGCCAACCCATAGGCCTGCCGGACTCCGGGCGCTAGCAACATGAGGGTCGCGTTCGACCTCCCGTTCAGCGGGAGACCGACGATAGCGTCGCGGTTCACGACCTGCCCGCGCTCGCTTGAATCGGCCTCGACGTGGACGACTTCGCCGCCCACCGTCACCGATTCGCCGACGGATCCCACCTCGAGCACCATATCGACGCGCTGGCGAGCGTTTACCGTCACCTCAAATGGACCCGCGGTCGCGACCTTGAACCCTGGCG
This sequence comes from Bryobacterales bacterium, assembly GCA_963841635.1. Taxonomy (GTDB): domain Bacteria; phylum Acidobacteriota; class Terriglobia; order Bryobacterales; family Bryobacteraceae; genus DASWZN01. Next base: position 786,553 of record CAWJDO010000002.1, on the reverse strand, counting down.
ACTGGGCGGTCAATCTGTAGAAACCCGCCCGGACGTCCAAGAACTGGTAGTCGCCCTGGTTGTCGGTGACGGCCGCCTGCACGATCCCAGTCCGCTGGTTTTCCAGCTTCACCTGGGTGCCTACGATCACCGCGCCGCTCGGGTCGCGGACGGCGCCGAGCACGGCCGAGGTCTCAAACTGTCCAAAGCAGCTGAAGCATGTTCCGAGAAACACAATCAAAGCGCGTATGAGTAAGTTCTTGGTCATTTGGTCCCCTTTTTCATGCCTGCGAGCGGGCGGCTACTAGTTCTCAGACAGCCGGTTGAGATCCGGGATCTGTTGCGCCAGTTCCTGGCGTATGCCCGACGCCTTGCGGAGCGCCGCGGCTTCGTCGGCGGCCGAGGTGAACGGGATCTCCATCACGAGGATGCCGATCGTCTTGCCGGCCGCGTCGAACATGGGCAGCTTCACGTTGAAGAAGGATCCGTCATTCTTCTTCACGCAGTAGCTCTTGCCGTCTTTGACCGCGGCCAGATCGCCGTCGGTCGATTGGATGCCGATTCTGGTTGCGTTGCCGTTGGCGACGATCACGCTGTCGGTCCTGCCGGGTGGAACCGCGTGCAGGCCCATCTTGCGAAGGTCGGGATGCGCCGACAGAGCCTCAAGCACAAGCCGTTCGGCCGCGGGCGCGTGCACCTGCCGGGCGGCGGGCACGGCCGCGGGCTTGACTGGCGGGGTGCCGGCAGTCTCAAAGACCAGGACCGCCGCGCTCTCGGAGTCCAACTGCGGCGCCGCCACGAAGTAGCGGGAGATCTGCGGAACCAGCCGACCGGTTCCGGCGCCGGAAACCGTGGGCATGGTCCCCAGCGATTCGTAGTGGTCCGCATCATCCTGCTCGAAGACCGTGACCGAACCGTTCCCGGTGACATACAAACGCCGGCCGCCTTCGCCGTAAACCAGATCATCGGTTCCCGCAGGAATCGGCAGCATTTGCAGTTCTTTCCCCGTGTTGGTGTCGAACACCACCAACTGCCCGCTGCGGCACCCCACGAACAGGCGCTGCAGCCGCTCATCCAGCGCCATGGACACGTTGCTCTTGCCCAGAGTCACCGGCCAAGTTGCGACCACCGCCTTCTTCCATCGGTCAATCACCTCGATCTGATTCCTGGCCGTGTTGTTGACGTAAAGCCTGGGCCGGAACGAATCGAGCGCCATGGCCTCGAGGGTCTTCCCTTCGAGGCGGATGTCGGCTGCCTTTTTCCCGGCCGCCGTATCGATGACGCTGAGCATGGAATACTCGAGGCCTTCGTCGCCTCCGCCATTCACGACATAGAGCAGCCCGGTCGAGGGATCGTAGCCGATCGAGTCGGCGTCCTTGAACAGCTTGATGCGGTCGATGAGCCGGTACGACGTGCCGTCGAAGATTTTGAGTGAGCCATCGACACCGTCGGTTACGTAGATCCGATTCAAGTCCGCGCGGTAGAGGACAGCGTGAGGTTTGGAGATCCCTTCGATCTCGCGAATCAGCCGTCCTGTGTTGATGTCCAGTACGAGCAGCCGCTGGGAGTCCTCCGGAGTCGCGAAAAGCCGGCCATTCTTGAGGTCGACGCCGAAGTGGTCGAAGCGCCCCTTGATTCCCGCAGGAAGTTGGAACGTCTGGACCAGCTTCAGCGGCGCGCCCTGCTCTGCGGCCACGGCGGGGGGAGCTTCCGCGAGCCCCCCCAGCGCCATGAGAACGACTGCCACGTGTTTGATGTTCATGCTTACTGCTCTATCCCGGCGACCGCAAACTTGCCGGTGTAGTCGATAACAGCCCATGCGCTGCCCGTCTTGGCGTCGAAGCCGTACGTGCCCAGCCCATAGCCTTGCTTCCACGGCCCGACAACGTACTTCTTTGTGCCGCCCTGGTTCTTGTCGACCGCGTTGACCCACTTGCCTTTGCTCTTCGAGGCCAAAACGAAAGCGCCTTTCCCGACGCTGTTGTCGGTGAGCGAAAGCGTAAACACATCGGTCTGGGGGCTGTTCAGGTCGGCCATGCCCCACAGGGAAAGAACGTTGCTTCGAGTACTGTCGTCTTTGTCCGTCCAGCCGGTGTCAACCGTCTTGAGGAAGGGGCGCTTGTTTCTGTCCAGCGCTTTGCTGCCGTTGGCGCCGCTCAGGATCTTCGCGCTGGTGCCCTTATAACTGTCGGCCACCTGCGTGTAAGAGCGGGTGCACTTTTCCTGGGTAGACTGGCAGACCAGGAATTCCTTTCCGTTCAGGCTATAGCCGAAGGTTTCCGCCTTCACAAAGGACAGGGGCGGCGTCGCCTGGATCATGAACTCGCACATATCAGGGTCGGTCTTGCATCGCGCATTCGGGGCCGCGTTGGGAAGCGCGGCAGCATAATACTCACCAGTTACACGCGGTCCATCGACTGTGTAGACGTAGAAGCCCACCTTGCGCAATTCCTGCGACACCATGGCCTGACGCGAGTGGCCGAACACGCCGACGTTGTACGTTTCGTCGTTCGAGGGAACATTGGGACGGTAGAACTTATCGCTATCCGACGCGCAGATGATGTTCTGAACTCTGGGAGAAACACCGTCGGTGGGAGTGCCGGTAGTAATCGACACGAGCGAACGGTCATGCATGTGATCGTGACCCTGCATGTAGTACCGCACACCGTTCTTGTAGAGGGCGGTAATGAAGGTGTTCTGGTTCAGGCCGCTCTCCGCAGGGTCGTTGCCAAACAGGGTGTCGACGTGGTTTTGGCTGATCAAGCCCTTGTGGCCAAACACGAAGGCGTGACTGTCCGCCGGCTTGCCGGCCAGCGTGTCCACGATCCAGGGCACCTGCCGATCGATCGTCAGGTCGGGCTTTTCGCCCTCCTTGGCGTTCAACGGAGAGAACTGATCGAGCAGTATGAATCGGGCGTTGTTGTAGTCGAAGGAATACGTCAGTCCGCTCCAGTCACTTTTGGTCTTGGCGGGGTCCGGCGTGCTGAAGTTCGTCCCGATGGTGAATGGCGAGCCTTCCGGCTTCGGGAAAGGCTGCGTGGCAGCATCCGGGTTGGGGATGGAAAAAACGCTCGCCGGGGTGGCGTTCATGGAGCCGTTCTGCGTCTGCGGGTAAATGCGTTTGAACTCGGGGCCGGAGAGCCGGTGGGAGTCGTGGTTCCCGCGGAGCGGAAAGAAGCCGATTCCGGCGTTGTAAAGTTCCTGGGCAAAGGCCGCGCGGGTGCCCTCCGCGTTCGCGATGGACTCGGCGGTGACGCCGGTCTTCTTGTCACCGATCTTGTCTACCAAGTCACCTACCGCGACGACGAACTTCACCTTCTTCGCGATGAGCTGCTGGTTGAGGGCCTTAACAATGTCGACCGAGCACGAACCTGGGTTCTTGCCATCGTCGGGAACGCCCCACTGAGTGTCGGATATTACACCGAACTTCCACGACTGGGCCGAGGAGGCCGATACAGCCGCGAAGATTATCGAAGCTGCTAGTGTCACGTTTTTCATACGAGAGCCTTTCATCAAAATTGCCTCCAACTTGTCATCTGTCTGGTCTAGAACGTCAGGCGCAGCATGAATTGCATCTGCCGCGGGGTGCCGCTACCGATCGCCGATGTCGTGTAGGGACTGGTGATCGCTCCAAAGGTGGTGCCCTTGGATGGGTCGGTCCACTTGACGCTCGGCTTACCGTACTGCGCGTGATTCAAGAGATTGAAAACGTCCGCGCGGAAGCTGAGCGCGACCCGTTCCGTCACCGGAAACCTCTTCTCGAGTGAGGTGTCGATCTGCCAGATGCCCGGGGCGCGCAGAGCGTTGCGGGGGGCGTTGCCCCACGTGTTTTTCGCGGGCGTGGTAAACGCGTAGGGGTTGAGCCACAAACCTGTGGTCTGCTGCGAAGGATAGACAGGCTGCCCCACCACGATGTCGGGGCGCTGATTCGCGTTGAGCCCGTCGGGCAGATCCGACGCGCTGCGGCTCAGCGTGACGTTCAAAGGCAGCCCCGTGCGCGCCGTGCCGATGCCGCTGAGCTGCCATCCGCCAAGAAGCGTGTTCACCAGCGGCGAGGCGTCGCCCAGCGCGCTATGCCCCTTGCCCACTGGCAGTGTCCACACTCCGTTGGCCGTGAAGTTGTGCCGAACGTCAAAATCGGTCGCGCCGTATTCGCAGCTCCGGCAGTTCATGTTTTGCGGGACGTCGGATTCGCCGCCCCCATTGGAACCGTCGCTCAGCCCGTGCGACCACTGGTAGTTGGCATTCACCAGCAGTCCCTTGGCGATGTTGCGCCGCAAGCCCACCTGGAGCGCGTTCAGATTGCCGTTCGCATCGTTCGTGACCCATCCGATAGTGGCGTTCGTCAAGGTGGCGTAAGGCCGCTTTCCGGTCGCCGGGTCGATGCCGTTCAGCAGCAGGTCCTTGCGGAACAGGTGCGTTCCCTTGGTGCCGAGGTAGCCCACCTGAAGGGTGGTGTCCCGCAGGATCTCGTGTTCGATCGAGAAACTCCACTCATCCACCGAGATGTCCTTACGGCGGCGATTCTTCGCAGAGTAACTGACATTGTGAGCCGCGGCGCCCAGAAAAGAGTCGTAAGGGTACGTCAGCCCGGGCGAGTTCTTCTGCGTCAGGCTGTAATTCAGACCGATGTTGGTCGACGCCCCGTACAGGGCGCCGAACTGCCCGTCATCGTAGTAGATGCCGAAGCCGGCTCGAATGACGGTCTTTCCGTGGGAAGCTTCCGGCGCCCAGGCGATCCCCAGCCGCGGTGAGAAATCCATCCTGTTGGGCAGGTAGAACGAGGTCCCGGCCGGACAGTACTGAAGACCGCAAGTGAATGGGTCGAACACCAGCCCTATGTTGTTTTTGTCGTAGTCGACGTTGAAATACTCGTACCGCAATCCCGCGTTCACAGTCAGGTTGGGGCGGATCTTGAACTGATCGAGCACGTATAAGAAGTAGGGATTCTTGCGCGCCTGCGTCTCCACGCCCGGGGCCGAATAGGAGTAGGAGTCGAGTTTGTCGTTGATGAAGTCCGTTTCGCTGAGGTAGCTGAGGCTCTCCAACGGGAGAGGGTGCTTCTTGTTCTCCTGCATGCGTTTCATTTCCACTCCGGCTTTGATCGTGTGCCGGCCGTGGTAGAAGGTTGCATCCTCGATGAAGCTGTAGGAGTTGTCCACCCGCGAGGAATGGTCGCCCAGCGAGTAACCGGCGAGTCCCGTGATGCTTATCGAGTAGCGCGTAGTAGCGTCCCCTACGTTCAGGAAATTGTCACGGTTGAAGCCGAGTCTGGCGTCGTTCATTAGGTTCGGCGAGAAACGATGCTGAACTTCGAGAACCGCGTTCGGCGGGTTCATGGTCGTCGTGTCGTCGTCGGCCAATGCCGGCGAAATGGTCCTATAGGCGTCCGTGTTGAACCGCAGCGAGAGCGAGGTGTCGCCACTGGCGGCGTAGTCGATGCGGAACAGCCCGGCATCCTCGCTGGTCGGGTTGCGGCCGGTGGCCGTCCACAACAGGGCGTTGGGATCCGCGGTCGGGGCGGTGCCCTCCGGCCAGAGGCTGATCAGCGGCGCCACAGCGGGCGATTTCTGAGCCACCTTGGCCCGGTAAGCATCGGTAGGCACGTTTCCGGACATCTGCTTATAGAACATCTGCCGGATGCCCTCGTAGTTGACGAAGAAGAACAGTTTGTCCTTGATAGCGGGCCCGCCGAAGCTGGCGCCGAAGTTGTTTAGCCGCAGCGGCGAAACGCTGCTGGCGGTGTACAGCCGCGCGTCGAAGAAGTCGTTGCGCAGGAACTCGTACAGCGAACCGTGAAAGGAGTTGGTGCCGGTGCGGGAGACCATGCTGACCTGGCCTCCGGCCATTCCGCCGACATCGGCGCTATAGACCGCGCTGCTGGCCCGGAACTCCGCGATCGATTCCATGGGGAACTGAAGCCGCGCCGCTTCCTTTACGAACTGATGGTTGATGCCGGTGGCATCCACGCCGTCGAACCGGAAGTTGTTGTCTTCCTGCGAGAGGCCGGCGAACCGGATGGCGTCTTGCGTGCCGGTGCCCGAGCTGATCGCGCCGGGAATCAACGCCATGAGCGTGGCCCAATATCTGCCGTTGACCGGAAGAGCGTCGGTCTGCTTGCGGTCGATAACGCCGCCAATCTCCGCGTTGGTCATGTTGAGATCGGGCGCGGCGTCGACTACAGTGACGCTGGAACTGAGCGTCGCTACCGGGAGCACCGCATTGAGCGTCCTGGTTTCGCCTACCGCCAGCGGGAAGTTCTGAATGTGAAGGGTTTCGAAACCCGCGGCGGTGATCGAAGCCGTGTACTCACCCACCAGGAGCCCGCTGAAAGTGTACGCCCCGGCAGAGTTCGTCCTGGCCGTACGTTCGACACCCGTCGCGGTCGCGCTCAGACTGACCTGCGCGCCAGGGATGAGGGCATGGCTGGGATCGGTCACCACTCCAGTCAGCGTGGCACGGTCTGTTTGAGCGGCAAGCGGCACCGCCAGGATGATCGTAAGCAGAGCGCAACGACGCATGGACTAACTCCTCCCTGAGCACACTGGACTGAATTGTTGCTTTTCGGCTTGGCCGCCGGGGACGCGAACCGCGTCCGCCACAGCCCCGACGAATCGCGGCTGTGGCGGGCGCACTGGCACCTGGACTAGCGAGCGCAGACGATGACGTGGAACGTTCCCGGCTGAACGGTCTTGCCCTCGCGCTTGGCCACGGAAAGAAACAGATTGTGGGTCTTCGGATCGAGAGCGGCCGTCTTGGCGCCCGGTTCGGTGGTGATGGTTCCAGCAGCCACGAGTTTGTCGGGCGTCTCTTCCTGGAACACACTTACTGTGCCATCGCCGCACGAGAAGAAGACGGTCTTCGCTTCCTTATCGAACGCAGCGGCGTCCACGTGCGCTCCGATCGGCGCGGTCTGGATGATGGCTCCAGTGTCCGCGTTCACGACCGCCATCATGTTGTTGTGGCAGCCGACGAAGAGCCGTCGTCCCGCGCGATCCATGGCCAATGCCGAGGGACCCTCGCACGGGGCGAGCGGCCAGCGAGCTTCCACCTTCAGCGCAACCGGATCGATGCGGACCATCTCGTTTTTGTCTTCCAGGTTGACGAACACCTTCCCCTTGCCATCCGCGGCGGCGAACTCGGGCTTGCCGCCGAGGTCGATATCGCCCACGGCCTTGGCACCCTCGGCGTCGATGATCGTGCTTGAGTTGCTGCCGCCGTTGCTGACGATGATGCGCTTGGTCGATCCGTCATAAATGATCCCGTCGGGCTTCTTGCCCGTTGGAATGCGGCTGGTGATCTGCTGCGTCTTGAGATCGAAAACGGCGACGTCGTTGGTCTGCCCGGCTGTGATGAAACCCCGGTTCAGTTTCGCCGCCAGCGCGATTCCGTGAACGCCGAGCGTGGGGGAGATCGTGCCGACCACCCTCAAGTCGTCCGCGTCGAGCACATCGACCTGAATACCGTGAGAGACGTAAACCCGCCGCCCGTTGGCGTCCACCGAGAGATAGTCCCACCCCGCGTCGCCGGGCACCGGGACCGTCTGCATCACCTTGTAGTCCGCGGCCAACAAGGCCGTCATCGAGGCCAAACCGATGAGAAATGTCTTGAACATTGTTGTGTCCTTTTCTTCGTTAGCGAGCCGCTTTGATCACGGCAGCCACGTCTTCCATCTGGTCCGTCGAGATGAAGTCGGCATGAGCGCGCACTGCCGCCTGCCACCGCGGCTGGACTTTACCCTTCGAGCCGAAGTTGTAGTCCTTGTCCCACCCCTGGTTCTCGTCCGCCGTGTAGCCGTCCAGGCAATACAAGCCGACGAAGTAACCCATGTGGTGGCCGTGGTCCACGAACTTCTTCAGACGCGCCTCGGTCTCCTTTGCCCACTCGCCGGAGCCGACCACTCCTCCCTTTTCGACAAAGGCCCAATTCATTCCAAACCAGCGGTGATAGTTGTCGGCTTTGTGCGAGATCAGTTGCTCGGGCTCCAGGGTCGAGAGCGAAGCAATCGCCTCCGCGCGTCTCTCCCTGGGGAGCTTCTGGGGGTTCTCGTCGAGCTTCGTCAGCGAACCGAACACGCGGATCTTGCCGCCGACCGGCACGTTGTCGTAAAAGACCTGCTGCTTAATGTCGTTCTCCTTGTCTTCCACCAGAACCATCATCGGCTTCAGATCGAGAGGCGACTGCTTGGACATGTCCGCGGTCTTCACGGCAGTAGTGAGCCAGCCATTGTATTGGTCGAGCCACTCGTTGACCGCCTGCAGGTGTTCCGGCGGATCGTTCTTGATGTCCAGATACAGGATCACCAGGGGCCAGTTCCCCTTGTTGCCGTCCTTCAGGGCCTTCTCGATGACCGGCCTTACCCTCGGAATGAAGTAGCTCTCCAGCGTCGGATCGTCGCCGCTGACGTTCTTCTTGCCGTGGATCATAAGCGACTTGCCATCCACCCACGCCAGATCCTGCTCGATGGCGACCGGAACGCCGGCGGCGATGGCGCGGTCGAGACGGTCGACGAACTTGCCGTGGTCCGGGTACGCATTGTGCGACATGATCGTGGTGCGGGCTCCCGGCGCATATGCATGCAAGCTGGCGCCCACGGTGGCGGCAATCAACAAGGCGGCTGAGGCGCCTAGAGCGATTCGTTGTTTCGTTTTCAAGCGGTATCTCCTTTTTGATCTTTCGGCTCGCGGGCGGGCCGCGATGTGAGCACTCGCATTTGTGCGGTGAGGGGTATTAGAACAGCCGAAAATGAAGACCGCCTGAAGGGGACGTTACGCCCAGATTGCGAGTCCGAGTATCTTTCATTGCGCCACTCGCCGGGCTCCGATAGGGGCAATCGTCACGCTCCTGTAATCGGTTTCGAATCACTGCGTAACAGAGCGCGTATATGCTGGACAGAAACTCATGCAGGTTCTGCTCGTCGAAGATGACTACCGCCTGGCCGACGCGCTGAGGCGCGGTCTCGAGGAGGAGGGTCATGCGGTGGCGATATCTTCCGACGGCCCGGGTGGCCTCCGGTGTGCGCTCCAGCAGGCGTTTGACGTTATCGTTCTGGACGTTCTGCTGCCAGCGATGGACGGCTTCACCGTAGCCCGCAGGCTGCGCGAGAAGCAGAACCGGACACCCATTCTCATGCTGACGGCCCGGGACGAAGAATGCGACGTCATCTACGGCCTGGACGCAGGAGCCGACGACTACGTCACCAAGCCCTGCTCGTTTGAGGTCCTGCTGGCGCGTCTCCGCGCCCTCACAAGGCGAGGACCGATCACGCGCTCCATCCACGTTACGCTGGGCGACCTGACGCTGGATGAAACGTCTCGTGAGGTAATACGTGGCGGTCGGAGGATTCCGCTGACTCCTACGGAATTCAGCCTCCTGGGCCTGCTCCTCCGACGCGCCCGGTCGGTGGTGCCGCGCTCTGTCATCATCCAGGAAGTCTGGGGGTTTGATGCCGACATCGGCGATGGCAACCTGGACGCCTTCGTTCATTCGTTGCGCCGGAAGATCGACGGCCGGAGTGGGCCGAAGCTTCTTCACACCATCCGCGGCATTGGCTATTGTGTGCGGGAGCCTGAGGAGTGAAGCGCTCGTTATCGATCGGCCTCAGGCTGACACTGTGGTACGCCGGTTTCTTTGCGATCGGCCTGTTGTTGTTTGGCGTAGGGACATGGCTGGCCGTCCGCCGCAGTCTGCTCGAAGCCGTCGACGAGCAGTTGTCGTTCCGGACCCGGGGCCTGGCGAGCGTCTTGCGCAGTGACGTTGGCGTCGCCTCAGACAGACACCTGCGGGGCGAACTGCGCGAGTATGCTGCAGCCGCGCCCGAAGGCGGTCTGCTGCAGGTGCTCGACGAATCAGGTTTCGAGATCCTGCCCGCCAAAGCCACCACGCAATCGTTACTGCCGCTGACCGTGAAGGCCGGAGGCACAAGTGAACACGCAACGGCGCTGTTTCAGCGGGTTCCATACCGCTTCTGCACCGAGATCGTGACCATTGCGAACCGGCGTTACAGGGTGAGTACCGCCACCTCCCTAGAGCCCGAATTCGTGGTTCTGGACCGGCTGCGCACGTCGCTGCTGTGGAGCGTGCCCGCTCTTCTGCTTCTGTCTTCGTTCGCCGGGTATTGGGTGAGTCGGCGCGCGCTGGCGCCGGTTGGGCAGATCGCTGCCGCCGCTCGCAGCATAAGCAGCGACAACCTCTCCAGGAGATTGGACATGCCGGCTGCGCTAGACGAGGTTCACGACCTGGCCCAGACTTTCAACGGAATGCTCACTCGCCTTGAGACCGCCTTCGGCTCGCTGAAACAGTTCACCGCGGACGCGTCTCACGAACTCCGGTCGCCCGTGGCGCTGATCCTCGCGGAGGCCGAAATCGCTATGCGCCGCGAACGGCCGGTCGAGGCCTACCGTGAAGCACTCCGCAAAATCATGCTGGAGGCCCAGAGCACGGCTTCGCTTGTCGAGGACTTACTCCTGCTAGCGCGTGGGGACGCGGCGAAATCGACTCCGCCCTCCGACCCCGTTGACCTGGCGGTGGTGGTGCGAGACGTCGTGACGTCGATGAGCGATGCGGCCGCCGCACGACAAGTCAGCCTGCTGGCCAGCGGCCCGGCTTCGCCTCTTCACGTGTCGGGACGCGCCACGCAGCTTCGCAGGCTCGTGGTGGCGCTGGTCGACAACGCATTGAAGTTCACCCCTACTGGCGGCACGGTGACCATCCTGCACGGACTCGAACAAGGGGCGCCGTTCTTCGTCGTTCAGGACACTGGCATCGGCATTTCTCAAGACGATCTGCCTCGCATTTTCGAAAGGTTTTACCGGGCTGATCCTTCCCGAATCAGGACCGGCGGCCATGGCCTGGGCTTGGCGATCGCGCGGCAGATCTCCGGGGACCACGGCGCGGTCGTCGAAGTTGAGAGCACGCCAGGGGGCGGATCGACCTTTCGAGTGCGGTTTCCGCCGTGCCAACAGGAGAGCGCCTAGGCACAGGGCTAGAATGGCCCCCGAGTCGTCTGTCATATCCGCGAGTCGCCTCCGACCCCGACTGGCCGCACTTCCGCTCTTCGGGCCGACTCGCCTCCTCGCTCCCCAACCATCGGGCGGCCTGTAATGCGACTGTGACGGCGGATGCCGAGTGGGCCCCGGCACTTCTTCTTCTGACGACGTTGGGCGGGTTGCGTGCTGCGCCGCGCTAGCGCGCGTCGAAACCCCAGCTGAAGAGGAGCGAGTAGGTCACCCAGGACATCAGTGCCGCGGCAGGGATGGTGAGTATCCACGCCCAGGCAATGTTGGCGGCGACGCCCCAGCGCACCGCCTTGACGCGCTGTATGGAGCCGACCCCCGCGATCGCGCCGGTAATCACGTGCGTTGTCGATACGCCCACTCCCATGAAGGTGGCCAGGAGAATCGACGTGGCCGCCGCGGTTTCGGCGCAAAAGCCGCCCCGTGGCTTCAGCTTCGTAATCCGTGACCCCATGGTATGGACGATGCGCCAGCCGCCGCTCATAGTTCCGAGTCCGATAGCCGCGTGCGCTGACAGGATCACCCAGATCGGCACCTCGAAAGTCTTCAGGTACTTCGTCGCGACCAGGACGCCGGTGATGATGCCCATGGTCTTCTGTGCGTCGTTCGTGCCGTGGGAGTAGCTGAAGGCCGCGGCGGACAGGAGCTGAAGCTTGCGGAAGTAGATGTCCATCTTCTTGGGGCTCGAGTTCTGAAAGAGCCAGTAGACGGCGGTCATGAAGATGTGCGCGGCGATCAGTCCGATGAGCGGAGCGAGCGCCATGAAGATCAGGGTCTTGATCCAACCGCTCCAGATCAGCACGTGGAAGCTGGAGGCGCGCGCGATGGCGGCGCCTGCGTAGCCGCCGAACAGGGCGTGCGAGGAACTGGTGGGCAGCCCGAACCACCACGTGATGAGGTCCCAGAAGACGGCGCCGACGAGGCCGCACAGGATGACATAGGGAGTCACGGAGCTGAGGTCCACCATGCCCTTGCCGACGGTCTTGGCAACTCCGGTGCCGAAGCTGAATGCGGAAACGAAGTTGAAGAAGGCCGCCCAGATCACTGCCTGTAAGGGCGTCAGGACACGGGTGGCGACGACGGTGGCCACGGAATTGGCGGCATCATGGAAGCCGTTGAGGAAATCGAAGGCTAGGGCAACGCCGACGATCACCAGAACCAGCAGTAGCTTATCGGACATTGGGATGGCCGGGCATCGATTCATCCTCGGAGTCAGCGCGCTGGATGAGTCCAGCCAGCAGCGCCCACTTCGGATCGGGTCGTCTGCTGCGAACCGTGAGCGCGACTGCGCCCAGACAAACCGCGAGGATCGCGGCCACTACGAGGGTCCCGCGCACAGCTGGCAGGATAGCGTCCGATTGTTACAGAATCATGACAAAACGGTTAAAGAGGTGTTAAGTTCCCGCAAGCTCGGTTCAAAGGTCTGCATTGTTACAGTCGCGTTACGACAGCCTGGATAAACATTTCCGTAACGCAGTTGTCACGTTGCTGTAAAATACGGTGGGCTGGGAGAAGACTCTTTACCCCATTTATGCGTCTGGGATCGACAGCACGTTCCTGCGGACTGGCGCTTCTGATGGCTTGGCTGGCGCTCGCCGCCGGGCCAGCCGAGGTGAACCCGCTAGCCCGAAATCCAGAACGCGATGATCTTGCCCTTCGCGTCGGCAAGGCGCGTTCTCTTTTGCGCTCGGGACGCATGGGCCAGGCAATGGCGGAGGCAGCTGCCGCGGAACGGGCGGCTCCGGATCAGGCGGAAACTCTCGCGCTGCTTGGCGATGTCAGCTTTCGCCGCGCGGATTTCGAGACGTCCGAGGGATACTTCAGCGCCGCCATCGCCGCCAACCCGAACTGCGCCCGCGCGCACCTCGGTCTTGGGCGTCTCGATCTGCTCCACTTCAGGCGTGTGTCGGCACTGCAACACATGGTCGCCGCTTACTCTCTGAACCCGAACGACCCCGAGACCGTCCTGGCGTACTCGTCCGCGGTGTCGGACCCGACGCAGGAGGCGAGCCTGCTACAGCGGTATCTTGCCGTAGGAAAGGGCCTGTCACGTGAGGCGCTCGAATCGGCGCTGGGGCGTCTGCAATTGCTTCAGCGTCTCGGCTCGCGAAAACTGGGTCTTCTGGACGGGCCTAACGGATCGTACCGTCTCCGCATGACGGATTGGGTGCCGCAGCCGGGGTCGGCGCGCGGGCTCTTGCTTGCGGTGAGTATCAATGGAGGCAAGCCGCTGCGCCTGCTGCTGGACACCGGAGCCCCCGGCATCGTCATATCCAGTCGGGCGGCTGAAGGGCTCGGCCTGGAGTTCCTGGCCGAAGCGGGCTTGCGCGGAGTCGGCGAGAGCGGCATTGAAACTCGAAAGACACTGGCCGACTCGGTCCGAGTGGGCGATCTGCATTTACGGAACTGTGTGGTCGAGGTTGCCAACGGCGCCGTCGCCGATCAGGTCGATGGGGTCGTTGGAGCCACGCTGTTCCAGCGCTTTATCATCCGGCTGGATGCGCGGCGCAGGATCCTTGAATTGCTCCCCTATCCGGATGAGCCGACACAGGGCCAGTCCAACACACCAGCGGGAATGGCCAGTTTGGTCCCGGTCTGCCAGGCCGACCACCTGCTGCTGGTCAACGCGAGGTTCGATGCGTACTCCTCCGGCTATTTGATCCTTGATACGGGGGCCGCTTTCAGCTCCGTTTCTCGGCGTCTGGGCTCAGCCGCGGAGCCCGAGGTCGAGGTAGTAGGGCCGGGCGGCGGGCGGGCGGACGCACATCTCGCCGGTCCGGTTCAAATTCGCGTCGGCGACCGCGATCTTCTCGACCCCAATGCGGTCACGCTCGATTTTGCCCGCCTGAGCAACCTGCATGGGGTCGAAATCTCGGGGCTGATCGGCTATCCGATGCTGAGCCGCTACACTGTGACCCTCGATTACCGCGACGGTCTGATCGGCTTCGACAAAAGCCGTTGAACGCACGGCGGACGGTCTACTGCTTTGGATCGGGAGTCGCCGTCAGGTCCGTAGTCTCCAGCGTTTCGCCAGCCGGGGTGCTGGCGCGCACGTGCGCGTGGCTCCCTGCGACGTCAACCACCAGGAAGTTCTCCGTGCTCGCCACTTTCAGCGTGATTCCCTCGGGAGGCCGGTCGACGTCGTAAAGCGGTGCACCGCCGCCTCCTGTAATCAGGTAGTGAACGCCGTTCCGCAGGTAATGCTGATAGTTGTGGTCGTGTCCGAAGAAGCCCGCGGTGACTCTGTACTTTTCGAACAGGGGCATCAGCGCCGTCATGTGCGGATTGTCGCCCTGGCGCTTCGCGACGGCGGTCAGCGGCGGGTGGTGTGCGATCACAAAACGAAAAGCCGCCCCCCGGCTCTTCTGAAGGTCGTCCTCCAGCCACTGGACCTGCTGGTTCCAGAACGCCTTCCTATCCGTGTCACTTTTCGAGACGTTGCCGATGTCGCTGTCCAATAGGACAAAATGGGCCGTGCCCCAGTTGAAGGAGCGGTAAGGCGTCGCGGGGACATCAAAGAACTCGTAGAAGTTCCGATCATTGCGTTCGTGGTTGCCCAGGACCGGGAAAAACGCAGTCCCGCGCAGCAGTTCATGCTCTATGTCGAAAAAGACAGGCCAGAGGGAGGTGTCGGACCCGTTGGCAACCAGGTCGCCGGTGTGGAGTACCAGGTCCGGTTGCGCTTGCTTCAGAAGCGCGTCGATCACCCGACGATGCACGTCGTGACGTGTGCGAGTGTCGCCGTAGACGACGAACTGAAAAGGCGCGTCCCCATGAGGGGCCGTTCGGAAAGTCCCCTTGCCCGACTCCGCTCCGGTGACGTCGAAGTGATAGGCGGTGCCGGGAGTGAGACCGGTGAGGGTCACCTTGCGAGTCTCCAAGGACGGGGCCGTAGTATCGAGCCTCTCGGAGGTCGTGCCCAGCGCGACGCGGCCGGTCTCGACGATCCAGACAACCGTAGCGGACCTCTCACCGACATTGACGGTGAAAGGCCCGCCCGCCAGTTTCTCCTGCGCGCCGGCGTGCCAACCAGCCGCTAGCGTGAGCAGGATGCGCAGTATGTACTTCATGCGTGATTGGATGTGGCCCTCAGAACTCGAGACGCAACATAAACTCGACCCGGCGAGGCGCTCCCGAGCCAGTCGCTCCGTCGTTGATGATGCTGGTGATCGTTCCGAAGGTACCGGCCTTCGAGATGTTGCTGGCCGGATTGCCGAGCTGCGGGTGGTTGAGCAGGTTGAACGCGGTGGCCCGCAGGTCGAAGACACTGTGCTCGGTGAGGTGGAACTTCTTCTCGAGAGAAGTGTCGATTTCGTAAGTGCCGGGTCCGCGGGCGATGAAGCGGCCGAGGTTGCCCCAGGTGCCGTTGGCGGGCGGCGTAAACGCGGCGATGTTGAGCCAGTCGTTGATGGTCTGATCGGCGGGGTAAATGGACTGTCCGGCAACGAGGTTGGGGCGCTGGCTGGATGTGTTGCCGTCGGGCGTCGCAGCGGCTTTGCGAGTCACGCTGATGTTCACGGGGAGGCCCGTGCGTGCCTGCGCCAGACCGGAGAGCTCCCACCCGCCGATCAGCCGCGACGCGAGCCCGGTGTTGAAGAAGCGCTGGCCGTGGCCGATGGGCAACAGGTAGATTCCGTTGATGGTGATGGTGTGGCGCACGTCGATGTCGCTGCTGCTGCGGTCGCAGGCGCGGCAGGCCATGTTCTCAAAGCCCACGCTCGTTCCCGCTCCGTCGGAGGCGTCGGTAATCCCGTGCGACCACATGTAATTGGCCTGGAACAACAGGCCGTGGACGAAGCGGCGCTGCAGGGTCGCCTGGAGAGCGTTGAAGTTGTTGTTGCCGGTATTGGCTTTCTGGCCGAACGAGGAGAAGTTGGGCAGCGGGCGCTTGCCGGTGGCCGGATTGATAAGGTTGACGGTGTTCTTGTCGAACAGGTGGTGGCCCTCGCCGCCCACGTAGCCGATCTGGCCCACGAATTCCTTCGGCAGTTGCTGCTGGATCAGGAAGTCCCAGTTGTTGTAGGAGAGATCCTGGCGGTCACGGGCGATCGACTTGGGCGAGAAGAGCTGGTTGGCCGGATTGAGGAAGGCGACCAGGGGATAGGAGAGCGCCGGAAAGTCGGCTTGCGTCAGGGAGTAGCGGGGCACGGCGCTTTCGGCAGGATCACTGAAGTCGTCGTTCTGATTGCCGCCGTAGTAGATGCCAAAGCCGGTGCGAATGACGGTCTTGCCGTGGAACATCGGGGGCGCCCAGGCCAAGCCGACACGCGGGCCGAAGTCCTTCGTGTTGGGGCTGAAATAGGGCGTGCCCTTGGGGCAGAAGCCGCCGCACCCAGCGATATCGACGACAGCGGAACGGTTCAGGATCTCGTGAGGCACCGAATAGTACTCATAGCGCAAACCAAGGTTCAGGGTAAGGTTCGCGGTGGCCTTGAATTCGTCCTGGAAGTAGCCAGCGGCGAAGAAGCGCCTGGTGCCGACAACGCCCTCGCCTTGCAGATAGGAGGCCGACGCGGCGGTGTTGTTGATGAAGTCCTCGGGGGTGTCATAGCTGACGGAGGATGTGGTCAGGGTGTTGCCCGAGTTGTTCAGGCGGATGCGCCGGATGTCCACGCCAGTTTTGAAGGTATGGCGCCCGCGGACCAAGGTGAGGTTATCGATGTAGGAAAAGCTGGTGCCGACCTCGGTGTCAAGCGAGGTGTCGCTGACGCTGTCGAAGGAGACGTTGCCAACGCTCACGGCGACCGGCGAGGTGCCATAACCCCAGTTGTGATAGTTGGCGCGATTCAGTCCGAACTTGACCTCGTTGTAAGTCGTGGGTGAAAAGATGTGCTGGTATTCGAGGACAACGTTGGTAGGGACATGGGGAACTACATTGTGTCCCCCCATGGCGTCGGTTGGAGTGTCGATATAGGCGTTGTCGACGTTATAGCGCACGTAGGCCGAGTTCGCGTCGTTGAATCGGTAGTCGAAGCGGGCCATCCCGGCATCCTCACGAATGGTGTCGGTGGCGACCTTGATCAGCTCGTTGGTCATGCTGTCGATGGGGGTCCCGCCGGTGGCCCAGGCATTGAGAATCGGCTTCAGGACAGGCGACTTCGCCAGCACCTGAGCGCGAAACGCGTCGTTGGGAACGTAGCTGTACAGGGTCTCGCCGAGGCTCTGGCGGAGTCCTTCGTAGTTCAGATAGAAGAAAGCCTTGTTCTTGATGATGGGGCCGCCGAAACTGGCGCCGAACTGGTTGAGGGTGAAAGGCGGCAGGCTCACTTGGTCGAAGGGAGAGCGGGCATCCAGCGCGTCGTTGCGGAGAGCATAGAATGTGGTGCCGTGGAACTGATTCGAGCCGGACTTCGAGACGACGTTGATCTGCGCGCCGCCGGCATCGCCGGACTCGGCGGTATAGACCGCGTCGCTGACGCGGAACTCGGCGATGGAATCGAGGGCAATGTTCAGACGGGTGTCGGCCTTCTGGGTCTGCTCCTGAACGCCGCTGGTATCGACGCCGTCGAAAGTGAAGTTACTGTCGTCGAGCGAATGGCCGTTGAACTGAATGGAGCGCTGGGCTCCGTCGCCGTAGTTGATGGACCCGGGCGCGAGTAGCATAAGGCTGGCCCAGTTGCGGCCGCTGACCGGGATTTCGCTGATCTGCTCGGATTCGATCACTTGGCCAACCTCGGCAGACGTCCTGTTCAGCATCTCCGACGTCTCGTGGACTTCCACGGTGTCGGTCGTGCCTCCGACCTGGAGGACCGCATCGACGGTCCGCGCCTGACCGAACAGCAGCTCGATGTCGTCAACCTTGTACGGCTTGAAGCCGTTCTTGGTGACGGTCACACTGTAGCTGCCGATAGAGAGCGACGGAAACTCGTAGATCCCGGTCGCGCTGGTGTGGGTCTCACGCGAGAGGCCAGTGGCCGGGCATTTCAGCTCGACCTTCGAGTCGGGAATAACCGCACCCGACGCATCCATAACGGTGCCGCTAATAGCCGTTCGATCTTGAGCCGCTACCGGCAGCGCAAGGATGCCGACGGCAAGCACGCACAGAGAGAAGCGCCGCAGAAAGCTCTTCGTGATCCAAGACGATGCAGGAACCATACTCACCTCCGGGGTTTTGAGACTCGATTAGACCATCCGAGCCTTAAGACAATCTCAAGAACGGGCCGTCGTCGCGAGGAATTCACGGCCGCGTAACAGAACGTTCACGAGGAGCGCGAAGAGACCGTTTAGGGCATCGGTTTCTCTCGTGCTGAAGGAGCCGACTCCCCGACTCCCATCGTCTCCCTGAGCAGCGCGGCCGTCTTCTCGCACCCCGCCTCCATCAGCGTGGCGCCGTGGAGTGGTTCGACCGGGTTATTGGGACTCGGGCGTTCGACTATCTCGGGGCCTGGCTTCACGCCGCGACGCCACCCCTCTGCCATCGAAGGAGGCAAGGCAGTGCGAAATAGACGATCAATCCGGCTGGTACCGCAAAGCAGAACACGCGGTGCTAGCGTTCGGCGCCGCCACGACACTGGCGTACTCCCTCCAACCGTTCGTCAGGTACGCGCCTCCGGAAAGGGCCGATCCACCATCGGAGAAGTGGCCACAGCAGCGCAATTTGCAAAGGACAACCGCCGAAGGGCCTCTCCCGCTGTTGAGACTGGATTACTCATCACGCTGTCTGGCGGTTGGCTCCTCTTGCGACCCGTCAATGGAAGATCCTGTGCTGCGATGTTCTCGTGCAGCCAGCCACTCAGCTCCGAGAATACGTATGACCTCCGCCACGGGCATAGCCAGCAGCGTGCCCACGATCCCGTACAGCAGGCCGCCCATCAGCACCGCGACCAGGATGACCAGTGGATGGAGCTTTACCGTATGACTATAGACTGCCGGCGTAAGGATGTGGTTTTCTACAAGCTGATAGATTATGACGTAGGCCAGCAACACGATGCTCTTCCATGGATCGACAAACAACCCGGCCAATACCAGCAGCGCTCCGCCCATTGTCGCGCCTATCTGCGGGATCAGGTCCAGAACCGCGACGATTAGCGCTAGTACAGCGGCGTAAGGCATCTTCAGGAGTATCAGCACCACACAGAGAGCCACACCGCAGATCAAACTGATCAAAAGGTTTCCCGTAACATAGCCAGTCACCGCCGTAGCGGTCTGCTTGAGGATACGCCGCAAGCGCGCTCGCTCTGCCTCAGGGAAGAGTTGTATCGCATGGTTGATGAAGTTCTCGCCGTCACGGAGCAGGAAGAACGAGATTACGAGGATAGCTAGCGAGGCGGTGACGAACTCGGCAGCATTGATAAGAAAGCCTCGGCTGGACAACAGAAAGCGTTCCGTCCACTGGCCAAGCTGTGCGGGCACACCCCGTAGTTGATCGACAATTGCATCACACAGCCAACCCAAGCTAGACCGGGTGACGAAATCTCTGACGTGCCCCAGCCAACCCTGGGGATTTTGGGAGACGGCGACAGCGAAGTTTGCCAGCGACTTGGTCTGAGTGACCAATAGCGGAACCAACAACGCTATTGTTCCCATCGTCCCCAGCAGCAGCCCCAAATACGCCAGGACAATGGCAGTCATGCGCCCGATACGCGCCCTTTGAAGCCAATAGACTGCCGGATCAAGGGCCACTGCGACGAAGACGGCGATCGCGCACCAAACTATATTTCTGTTCGCGCTGATCTTCTTGCTGTCAGGCTTCAATCACTTCTCGAAGCACACGATCGACTATGCGGCCTCGCAAGGCGTGCCGCTTGCTGCTGTGGCCGTGCCGTTATCCGGGATTCTTGCTCTGGCGGGCGCGTTGAGCATTCTGCTGGGCTGCCGCGCAAAGGTCGGCGCGCTGCTGATTGCGCTATTCCTGGTTCCCGTGACGCTGGCGATGCACAAGTTCTGGGCTATGGCCGATCCGGCGATGGCGCAGACGCAGATGATCATGTTCATGAAGAACCTCTCCATGCTGGGCGCGGCCCTGCTTATCTCGCAGTTCGGCGCAGGCCCGTTGAGCCTCGACGCCCGGCGTTCGAGGCGAGCATGACCGTGGGCGCCAACGGCGCGAACACTTTTCGACTCGCGTGTGCGTCCACGCCCTGAGGCTGACGACCCAGGAACTGCTGGCGAGCATCGAGGGGCCTCCACCGAGGGAACTTCGCCGTCGTGCTTCCGCTGCGGTTCCCATTAGAGATGTCACCGGTTTGAGTCGCGGTGCGGAAGGGGAGACTTGAACCCCCACGCCCTTACGGGCGCAGCCACCTCAAGGCTGTGCGTCTGCCAATTTCGCCACTTCGCTTGTCGTCAAATTGCTTTGACGCGACCAGCTTAAACAGCCACCTCAAAGCTAGTGCGTCTGCCCCAAGCCGTTCTTCGCAATCTGAAATCAGCCGGATCGCCTGCCAAGTTGTAACGGAACTACGTGTACCGACTCTTCGCGCCTGGCAACCGATCGTCCCTGGTCCGCGTTGCGAGAGGCACGCGTGTCGCGCGCAACGGACTTTCGGGGCACCGCTTCGGCCTTGCCGATTGACGGAATAGTAACCAAGTCCACTTCGTCGTGAACGTCGGTTGCTGGCGCCAGATAACGCATCGTCGTCTCCAGCGACTTGTGGCCCATCCAGTGTTGCACGGTCCGTACGTCGAATCCCCTGCGCAGCATTCCGGTGGCATAGGTGGAGCGAAAGGTCTTCAGATCAAATCCTGTGGGGTCGAGTCCGGCGCGCTTAGCGACGGCTTTGCAGTGATCGAGCATGTGCTGTTCGCGGTTTCCTGTACTGGAGGGGAACACAAACTGGCAGTTCGAGCGATGCGTGAGCTTCCGAAGTTCTTCGAGGAGTTCCACCGGGGCTGGAACCTCACGATCTTCCCACCGCTTCGGGTAGAATCCGAGGTTCGGTTTCGCGGTCACGCGAACAGTCCGCAACTCGAAATTCACGTCGCTCCAGTTCAGGTACATCACTTCTTGCTCGCGGAAACCGCTGAGAAGAAACATGGCGAACAAGGCTCGTTCCGCTTCGGAGCACGCTGCAAAGAAGCGGACAAGCTCTTCGTGCCGATAGACCTTCACCAGCGGGGTGATGCGCTCGGGTAACGCCAGTTCGCGCGTCATCCCGCTCCTTCCGTGGCGCTTGAGAAACTGCGCGATGATGACAGCGTTGTGCAGGATCGTGTTGGATCCGAGGCCGTGATCCTTCTTGAGGCTCACAACGAAATCCGTCAGATCGTCGCCGGAGATGGCGTCTATTGAGTCGCGGTCGCGGAAGAAATCCAGGAACCGATTAAGCACAGCTTCGTACTTCCGGTGAGTATTGGGCTTCTTGAGCGCTTCGATCTGCTCCAGGTACTTGTCGACGGCCACATGCAGCGCAGGCTTCTTGACGGTTTCGCCGGCCGTTTCAAAGCCGGGGACACCCAGCTTTCGGCCCTCCAGCTCATGGCGCTTGCGGCGTTGCGCTTCGAGCGCCTGAGCCGCGGTGACGCCAGCCGACTCGCGGCGCCGTTTGCCGCCGGCCCGCCACTCGATGAGGTACAGCCCCTCAGGCAGGGCATTCCAGTCGTAGTTGCCCTTGGCGTTGCGGGGAATGGAACGCAGCTTCCAATCGCGGTCGACTTTGACCTTCTTGATGATGTTGACGCGGGACATAGATTCCACCTCGTAGGCTAATCATGAAGAGCCGGGAAGGTGGGGTGCAAAAGTCTTCTGCCCGCGATCGATTTTGAGCTTTGGACGAAGATACTCTAGAGCACATTATCCACCTCACGGCCCGGTAGCCAGCGGCCGCCACGGTGGACACCATGTCCTCTAAATCATTGGGGAAGAAAGGGTTGAGCCGGAAGCTGGCATTCTACCACTGAATTACTCCCGCTTCTGTCCCACCCGTGAGTATAACAAAAGCTGCCACTAACGGAACCGGCATCAGCGCCTGGAATTTGCGCGTCACGCCCACCTTCGAAATCTGTCTCCCAGCGATCCAGTGCAGGGCAGCTTCAACAGCATCAATCGATTGCAACTGCCGAGGCCCAAAAACAAAACGAAGCCAATCCCGCAAATGGACACCGCCGCGCCCCTCACCCGCAGCCGCTAATACGTCGCGAGCGAGACGCGCAGCACTACGGGCTCGGCGCCGAAGTTGAGCCCCCAGTCGGTCTCGTCGCCGTTCCAGATGCGGAGGAACTTGAAGACGCCGCTCTCGTAAGTGCCCTCTTCGACACGCAGAAACTGGCGCGCGCTCCCGGCATCGGCCGGCCGGAAATCGACGCGGCAGAAGTACCCGGCCACCAGGAACTGGTCATCCTTCAGTTGCGCCACCAAGACGCGCCCCGTCGGCTCCGCATTCCCCTCCGCCGGATTGTTGCGCCGCGCTCCATAGGACACCACCGCGTTCCATGGACCGAATGCCAGAGTCTGCGTGATCTTGCCCTTTTCCTCGGCCACGGCTTGGAGCTTGCCTTCGAAATTGAGGCGCGCGATCTCCCGCTGCATCGGCCCGATCAGCCGGTTATTCATCGCCCAGGGAGCGAGAAATTCCTCGCGTGGCCGCCCAGCGTCCCCCGCGCCGCGATTCACGGTGTAGTCCATGCCGAACGGCGAGAACCCGATGGCCTGAAGGCCGAGCGCCGAGAAGAAGAACCGCGCGTTGCCGGGCCCGCCGGTCTCGGGCACGAACAGCGCGTTATCGTCGCGGTGATAGAGTTCCAGCACCTTCAGATACACCGCGGGATCGTTCTCGTATATGTCGGGCGCCAGAATATCCAGCGCCGGCGCAGCCGCCTTCCAGATAGCCAGCACATTGTCCGTCGGGCCGCCGCTCTCGTAAGTGCCCGGAGCGCCCGGCTTCAGCGGATTGCGCAATGCCGCGTTGGCATAGAGCGGCAGCGGATACACGGCCTTCCCCGCCGCAGCCACCTGGCCGACGTATCGCGCCACCGACCAGGCGTGGAAGCAGACCTCCGCCTCCGCCCCAAACGCTTCCTGCCAGTTTGGCGATGGCGACGTAGCTTTCACTTGCATGGCGCTCAGGACCTCGGGCGGCACCGGCGCTTCGAAGAGTTCCTGCGCAGCCGGGGAGCAATCGCGGACGCTGCCCCACGTGCCCGGCTCGTTCTCCACCTGAACCATGATCACCGTGCGCTCCGGATCGGCCGCCTTGAGGTGCCGCATGAATGCGGTGAATGCCGTCTTATCCGCTTCGAGGGACGCGGTGGCGTAGGGCGAAGGCGAGTCCACCGCGCGCCCGTTCTTGTCCACCATGTGCGGATAGCGTTCGGGCGCCCGCTTCATCCACTCCGGCATGTAGTGCTGGCTGCCGTTCTTCCAGGTGCCGAACCAGAGCAGCACCAGGTGAACGCGATGCTGGCGCGCCTCCCTCAGCAGCGTGTCGATCAGCGTGGTGTCGAACACCCCGTGGCGCGCCTCGAACTGCTCCCAATAGACCGGAATCTCCACCGTATTTACGTTCAGATACTCCATCGCGGGCCACACTTTCGGAAGCATGGCCGGCCAGGCACTGGAGTTGTGCACTTGCGCGCCCAACATCAGATAAGGGGCGCCGTCGACAAACAGGGCGAACCGCCCGTCCGTTTTCACCAGGCGGGGAAGCAGGCTCTCCTTGACCTGAGCGTCGAGCGTCGCGGCGGCGTTCGCAGCCATGAAAGCCGCCAGCACTGCGGAAGTCATTCTCATCGTCTGCCACTCCTAACTGCCCTTCCATCCTATCTGCGTTCAAGGCTCGGCGTTCGACGTACAATCGTGGTTTCGATGCCAATCCGAGCCCTACCTCTCGCGGCCCTGCTCAGCGCAGTTCTGAGCGCGGCGCCGCCCACCATTTTCGTCGCCGGCGATCCGTACGGCGTGGGCGATCCTCTTGCGTCGTTCTTCGATCCAGCCAAAGCGACGGTCGCCGATCTCACAGGGGCCGCATCGAGCGCGCAACCCGCCTGGCAGTCGCTGCTCGACGAAGCCAAGCAGGGCGACTTCGTGCTCCTCCAATTCGGCAGCCAGCCTGCCAGCGCCGACGAGAGCCTGCGCCGATTCTTCGCGGACCCGCGAGCGAAGGGCCTCACGCCGATCATTCTCTCTGCCGGCGAATGGGCCACCGCGCTGGCGCGGGCCGAGAACGTGCAAGCCGTCGCAACAGCCGACTTCAGCGCCGTGGCCGTAGTGGCCGGGCTCAAGGCGCTACCCGGCAATCCCTTCGGAGCGGTCCTTTCCGCCAAGGGCGCGGCGGTCGAGCCACGGCGGCGCGCGGGAGTAGTCCTGATCGGCGATTCCACCGTCCACAACGGCAAGGGGGACGGCGGCAACGGCCAATGGGGCTGGGGCGAGCCGCTCGTGGCGATGCTGGCCCCCATCCCCGTAATCAACAGCGCTCATGGCGGCCGCAGCAGCCGCACGTTTCTCGCCGACGGGAGCTGGGACGCCACGCTCGCCATCCTCAAAGCGGGGGATGTGCTGCTGATCCAGTTTGGCCACAATGACGCCAGCCCCCTCGACGACAAGGCCCGCGCGCGGGGCACGTTGCCCGGAGTGGGCGACGAAACGCGCGAGATCGACAATCCCCTCACCGGTCTGCACGAAACCGTTTACACGTACGGCCACTATCTGCACCGCTACATCCGGGAGGCGAAGGCGCGCGGCGTCAAGCCTGTGGTCTGCTCGCCGGTTCCGAGGAACATCTGGAAAGACGGCAAGGTCGAGCGGCGCCCGTATGCGCAGTGGGCCGCGGAGGTCGCCCGGTCCGAAGACGTTCCGTTCCTGGATCTGGAGGCGCTCATCGCCGCGCGTTACGAGGAACTCGGCTCCGAAACAGTGAGTTCCCTGTTCGTGGGCGATCACACGCACACCGGCCGCGCCGGAGCCGAGTTGAACGCGCGAGTCGTCGCGCAATGGCTGCCCGAACACTTCCCCGTCGCCGATCCGCCCTCGACGTGGGTCGACCCCGATACCGGCCATCGCGTCGTCCGCCTCACCAGCGAGCCCGGCAGCGCCAGCATGTACTTCAATCCGAGCGGCTACACCGCGGGCCGGAAGCGCCTGGTCTATACGACTCCGGACGGCATCTCCGTCCTCGACCTCGAGACCAGGCAGGCGCACCGGGTGGTAAGTGGAAAGGTGCGGCTTATCGAGGCCGGCCGCAGAAACGAGCGTGTGTATTACGTCCGCGACGGCGAGGCCTGGTGGACCGACGTCGATTCCGGCCAGTCGCGCCGCATCGGTCCGCTACCGCCGCGCGGCTCCGTGTCTACCGTCAACGCCGACGAGAGTCTGCTGGCCGGAGTCTACATCGAGGGCACCCAGGGGCAGGACTATGGTGGGTCGCAGCCGGCAGGCCAGGGACACCCGCTCGACCAGCCGCCGAACAAGGCCCGCATGATGGAGGAGCGATGGGCGGCACGCCTGCCCATGGCGATGTTCACCCTCAGCGTCGATACCGGCGAGGTGAAGGTCATTCATCGCTCGAACGACTGGCTCAACCACCTGCTCTTCTCACCCACGGACCCTGGCCTGCTCATGTTCTGCCACGAAGGCCCGTGGCACAAAGTCGAGCGCATCTGGACCATTCGTACCGACGGGACCGGGTTGACCGGGATCCACACCCGCACGATGGCGATGGAGATTTTCGGCCACGAATTCTGGAGCGCCGATGGCCAGACCATCTGGTACGACCTGCAGACCCCGCGAGGAGCGGACTTCTGGGTGGCCGGCTACCATGTCGCGACCGGCGCGCGGACCTGGTATCACCTGGCGCGCAACGAGTGGTCCATCCACTTCAACGTCAGCCGCGACGGCCGCCTGTTTTGCGGCGATGGCGGCGATCCAGGCCAGGTGGCGCACGCGCCCGATGGCCGGTGGATCTACCTCTTCCGGCCGGAGCTCATCGCGAATCGCGGGATTGCGGACGGCAATCCCATCCAGCCTGGAGAGTTCCGCGCCGAGCGGCTGGTCAACATGGCGAAGCACCAGTACCGGCTGGAGCCGAACGTGAGCTTCACGCCCGACGGCAAGTGGGTCGTGTTCCGGTCCAATATGTTCGGACCTACTTATGTTTTTGCGGTCGAGATAGAGAGGAGCAGTAAGTGAGTGCCGGGCGTCAGACTCGACGTAGCTTTCTTTCGGCAGGCGCAACCGGCGCCCTGCTCTCCGGGTCTGGCCTGAAGGCTGGTTCTCGAACCGGCGGCCCCGAATGTGCCGATGATCGGGGCACCTCGCTAAACGGGCTGTGGCTGTTTCGCCTGGACCCCAGTGCCCTGGGCGCGTCGGCCGGCTGGTTCCGCTCCGACGCCGCAGCGCCCGGCTGGAGAGAGGTGCAAGTTCCGCACACATGGCAGGTGGAGCCTGGCAACACGGAGTATCGCGGCCTCGCCTGGTATCGCCGGACATTCGATGTCCCAGTGGCATGGTCCGATTGCGCGGTGCGAATCGAATTCGAGGCGGTGTTCCACACAGCGACGGTCTGGGTGAACGGGAAAGAGGCCGGACGCCACGTGGGCAAAGGCTATACAGCTTTCACGCTGGACATCGGCCCACTGCTCCGATACGGCGTCGTCAACAGCGTCGCAGTGCTGGTCGACAACGCGTTCAATGAGTCCATGCTGCCGCGCGGGCGGTCCAGCGACTGGGCACACGACGGCGGCATTTACAGGCCGGTGCACTTACTCGTAACTCCCAAGGTCTTTCTGGAACGCGTCGCGGTGGATGCGGATCCCGATCTCGCCACCCGAACTGCGACGATTGGCGGGACTGTGGTGGTGCGGAACACGTCCGCCGCGGCCTGGAGCGGCAGCATCGACTACGAGGTGAGGGACCAAGCGACCGGCGGCAGCGTCGACGTCCGGCTCGGCCCGGGCGAAGCGAAGACCGTGCCGCTGCGTGCCACCACTCTGCGCGAGGCCCGGCTGTGGCATTTCGATCATCCCCATCTCTACAGCTTCACCGCCGCCATCCGCGGCGGGCACTCCCTGGACACCACCTTCGGCATCCGCAAAATCGAGATCCGCGACGCTGGCTTCCATTTCAACGGCGAGCGGGTCCGGCTGATGGGTGTGGAGCGGATGGCCGGCAGCAACCCCGAGTTCGGGATGGCCGAGCCCGTCGAATGGATCGACCATGACCACGCCGACATGAAGGAGCTGAACTGCGTCTACACCCGGGTGCACTGGCCGCAGGATCGCGCCGTTCTCGACTGGTGCGACCGCCACGGCGTCCTGATCCAGACGGAGGTGCCCACGTGGGGCCCCGCTACCTTTCGCGAGACCGCGCCCGAGCCTCCGCCGGAGATCATGAACAACGGTCTGGAGCAGCTTCGCGAAATGATCGATCGCGACCGCAACCATCCCTGCGTCTTCTCCTGGGGACTGTGCAACGAGATCGGCGGCCAGAACCCGCCGGCCTATGCGTTCGCCCGGCGGATGTACCAGGAAGCGAAGAGGCTCGACCCGAAGCGGCTGGCTACGTACGCATCGAATTCGTTGTTCACGACCCCGGCGAACGACGTCGCGGGGCTGATGGACTACGTCATGATGAACGAGTACGTGGGGACCTGGCAGCGCGGCGACGTGGAAGACCTCTCGCGCTATCTCGACCAGGTTCACCGTGCGTTTCCGGGAAAGCCGCTGGTGATTTCCGAGTACGGATACTGTGCCTGCACGCCCGACCGTCCGGAGGGCGACGCCGAGCGCATTGCCGTGCTTCGCAAGCATGACAAGGTCTTCCGGCAGCGCGACTATATCGCCGGACTGATCTTTTTCTGTTACAACGATTACCGCACTCACATCGGCGACCGGGGCACGGGAGCGCTGCGACAGCGAGTTCACGGCGTGGTCGATTTGTATGGCAGCAGGAAGCCTTCCTACGAGGTCTTGCGGCAGGAATCCAGCCCGCTCGAGACGTTCGAAGTAAGTGGAAAGGCGGGTGAACTGAAGGTCCACTTAGTGATGCGAAGCGCCGTTCCCACTTACTCATTGCGCGGGTACGTGTTGAGGACCTTGGTGTACGGGCAGGGCAGTATTCCGGTCGAGCGTGTGGAGACGGCACTGCCCGATCTCGCGCCAGGCGGACAAGCCTCATTCGTCGTCGCGTTTTCCGAACCGAGGCCGGCCCGGGTGCAGCTCGATGTCCTCCGCCCGACGGGCTCTTCAGTCCACAGTGTGGCCTGGAAACCTTGAGGAAAGCTCGATCTGTTCGAGCGTGCGGCCTTTGGTCTCCGGAACCGTCGCCAGCACGACCAGGAACCCCACCGCGCAGATGCCCGCATAGAGCCAGAATGTTCCCGCCGGGCCGAGCGCGCGGTTCATCACCGGAAAGGTGAAGGTCAGGGCGAAGCAGGCGATCCACAAGGCGGACACCGAAACCGAAACCGTCGCACCCCGGATGCGGTTCGGGAAGATCTCCGAGATCAGCACCCAGGTCACGGGGCCGAGAGTCATGGCGAATCCGCCAATCGCTCCCAGAGTGCAGACCAGGACCGGCAGTCCCTTCAGACCGAAGTGATAGGAGAGTCCCAACAGGGTGTGGCAGACCGCGATGGCCGCGCATCCCGCCAGCATCAGTGTGCGCCGGCCCAACCGGTCCACGAAGGCCAGTGCAATCAACGTGCACACCAGATTGATTGTCCCCGTGATCACAATGTTGAACAGGATGTCGCTGACCCCGTACCCGGCGTTGCGGTAGATCTCCTCCGCATAGTTGAAGATCACGTTGATGCCGCTCCACTGCTGCAACACGGCCAGGAACACTCCAACGCCGAGCACCTTGCGCAGGCCCGGCCGAAGCAGTTCCGCCCGGCGGCCAGTCTGCTGGCGCGGCTGGACCGTCGCCAGCACTTCGCGGAGTTCGTTCTCGGCATACTCCGAGCCGCCGATGCGCGCCAGCGTGCGGCGAGCGCGCTCCACGTGGCCCCGTGTCGCCAGCCACCGCGGACTCTCCGGAACCAGCAGCGCCCCGGCCAGGAAGATGAGCGACGGAACGGCGACGGCGGTGAACATCCAGCGCCATCCGTATTGCCCGTTCCAGGATTGCCGGATCATCTCCGCCGTGGCGCCAGCCGGCACCGGCTCGGCGATCACCCAGTTGAAGATCTGCGCCGCGAGGATTCCCACCACGATGGTCATCTGGTTCATGGCCACCAGGCGGCCGCGCCACTGCGCGGGGCTGATCTCGGCAATGTAGACCGGTGAGATGTTGGAGGCAATCCCGATCGCGACGCCGCCCGCGATGCGCCAGATCACGAACTGGCTGAAGGTCCCGGCCCAGCCGGTGGCGACGGAAGACACCGCGAACAGAACCGCCGAGGCGATCAGCAGCTTCTTGCGCCCAAAGCGATCGGAGAATGCTCCCGACACAAGCGATCCCGCCAGACACCCGAGCAGCGCGCAACTGTTCGCCCAGCCGATGGATTGCCCCGTGGTCAGGCGAAAGAACTTCTCGTAGAACGGCTTGGCTCCGCCGATTACGACCCAGTCGTAGCCGAACAGCAGTCCGCCCAGCGCCGCGGTGATCGCCAGCAGCCAGACATAGCGGAGGTTATAGCGTTCGTGCGTCGTCAGTCAATGCCAGTGTACTGCGGCGCGAGTAGCGTCTTGTAGGAACACCCTGCCGAGGCAGTGTCGGTTGTGGCGCATGCACTCATGCGTGCCGCGTCTAGACTCGTCTCGACGCCAGGCTGTCGGCACGGCAGGCTGAAGCCTGCGCCGCGGGGCTCAGAAGTCGTAGTTCAGGATGTCGGTCGCCCGCCGGCACAGCTCGCGGGCGTAGTCGGTCCACACCCCGGTGCCCCAATACCGGTAGCAGCTGGTCTGCGTCAGCAGCAGGTAATGGAGCGCGTTGCGAAAGCGGGGATCGGAAGTGGGCACCTTGCCCAGCGCCTTCTGGGAGAACAGCGCGCTGACAGCGTCCATAGGCCCCAGCACGTCGCCGTAACCCCGCACCCAGGAGAGGTTGTTGGTCCAGCTGCCGCCCTCCATGTGGAAGCGGTTGTCTTCCTTCCGCAACTCCGCGATCACCTTCTCGAGGGCCTCCGGGCCGGCCGGCTTCTTGAAACGGTCCCAGATGCGCTTTTGCATCACCGGCTGGATGGCGGGGAAATCCTGCGCCCGCACACCAGTTACTTGCAGATACTCCAGATACTCGGTCACGTTCACCGGCGGCACGTCGGAGCCAGACGCCTCGCGCATGACGTCCATGTACTTACTCGGGAACTCGTTCATCATCACGCCGCCGTTCTCTCCGTCTGCCACCTGAGTTACTAACTGCGGAACCGAGTGGCCCGCCAGATCCGTACGCCCGAGCCCCTTGGCCTCGTAATACGGCTGCATCTGCGCCACCAGCTTGGTGTCGCTGCCCTGCGTCTTGATGATGCCAACGATGCTGAGGGTCTCGCCGCGGGAGTTCCGTGCCACCAGCCGGTGCGGGATATGCTTCTGGCGCAGGCCGCCTCCGTCTTCGACCCGCTCGACCGAGTGCTCCTGCACCAGCACCCACTGGTAGCCGCAGTCCAGCAGCGTCTTGACGAACTCGTAGAAGACATCGGGGTGGTTCGGCAGCGCCATCTCCGGCGGAGAGAAGCCCTTGACGCGGCTCACCGCTTCGAGACCGAAGACGGCGGCAAAGTAGTGCTGCCAGGCCAGCACGTGCAGGCGGAAATCCTGCACCGGCGTCGAGGGAGCCACCGCGTGCCCCCAGGCCGTCCCCAACCATTCCACCGCACGCTGGTATTCCGGGTTCAAGGTGATGGTTTTCAGGCTGTCGAAGACGTCGTTCAAGCCCATGGCCCACAGGCCGTGGAGCAGACAGCCCGAATAATCCAGCATGATACGTGGGTTCTTACCCTCGTGAATCAGCTGAGGGATGAATTCACCCATGCGCTTGTAACACCAGTGGAAAACCGAAGCATTGTGGTTATCGCCCACGCCCTGGTTATCCATCATGTATTTCAGATTGCTGATTACATCGGCGGTGCGCAGATCGCCGCCGCCCGCGGGAATCATGGGTTGGTGCATGTGCAGCGCATTCGCGAAGGAACTGCGCACACGGCCGAAATCGATCCCGCACTCCGGCAGGTAGATGGGTCCTTTGCGCGCCGTCGCTCGTGCGACCTCGTCTTCGGAACCGCAGATATTCGGCAGACTGCCAACATACTCGGACAACAGTACAGTGCTCATTTTCCTCCTCGTCTCAGACTGTTTCTCATCGAACCGGCTGCCCCACCGTGCGGCTCGCCATGGGAGCGTAGGCTTCCTCGGCGTACTGCTTGATCATCCGGCGCGCGCTGAAATGGGTCGCGACGGTGCGAATTGCCGCCTTGGCGGTTTGCAGCCATTGCCTCGGGATGCCCTTCTCGTCGCGCGCGTAGAATGCCGGCGCGATTTCCTCCTCGATCAGGCGGTAGAGCGAGTCCGCCTCGGCGCCATCGTTGTTGTCGCCGCCGGAACCGATCACCCAACCGTTCGTCTCGGAGTGGGCCTCCCACCACCAGCCGTCCGCCGTGCTCAGGTGCGGGACGCCGTTCAGCGACGCCTTCATCCCGCTGGTGCCGCAGGCTTCGAGCGGCTCGCGCGGATTGTTCAGCCAGACGTCGCAGCCCTGGACGAACAGGTGCGCCACGTGCAGGTCGTAGTCGTCCACGAAGGCCACGCGCCCGCCGAAGCGTGGATTGATGGCGTGCTGGTACACACGCTGCATGGTGCGCTTGCCGGGTTCGTCGGCCGGATGGGCCTTGCCGGCGAAGACGATCTGCACGGGGGCGCGGGAAGCGTTGAGAATGCGCGCCAGCCGCTCCGGGTCGTGGAAGATGAGCTCCGGACGCTTGTAGTCCGTGAAGCGGCGGGCGAAGCCGATGGTGAGCGCGTAGGGGTCGAGCAGGCTGCCGGCGGCCAGCACCTGCATAGGGCCAGCGGTTTCACGCCTCCACCCGTTGCGCGCGCGTTCGCGCACGAAGTTCAGAAGGTGCCGGCGCAATAGCTGCCGCGTGGCCCAGAGTTCCTCGTCCGGGATCCGGTCGAGTTGCTCCCAGAGGCCCGGCTCGTCGTGGTGCTCCAGCCAGTCGGCGCCCAGCCAGCGCGCGAAGAGCTCGGCCATCGCCGGCGCGATCCAGGTGGGCACGTGGACGCCGTTGGTCACGGCGCGCAGAGGCCGGCTCTGGTCCGGCACTCCGGGCCACAGCGGAGCCCACATCTCGCTGGTCACCTGGCGGTGCAGGCGGCTCACGGCGTTAATGGCGGACGATCCGCGCATGGCGACCGCGGTCATGTTGAATTGGTTCTCGGCCGTGTCGTAACTTCCCAAGCCGAGGAAGGTGTTCCGCCGCGATCCGGCGCCTTCCCAAAACAGCGACATCTGGGCGTCCAGTTGATGGAAGGGGAAGGCATCGTGACCGGCCGCAACCGGCGTGTGGGTGGTGAAGACGGTGGTCGCGCGGACCTGCTCGAGCGCGGCCAGGAAGCTCTCCCCCGCCTCCACCAATTCCCGGATCCGCTCCAAAACCGCGAACGCCGTATGGCCCTCGTTCAGGTGCCACACCGCCGGGTTGTATCCCAACGCTCTCAGCGCCCGCACGCCGCCGACGCCCAGCACGATCTCCTGCCGCAGACGCGTGTCCCGCTCGCCGGCGTACAGCCGGGAGGACAGTTCGCGGTCCCAGGACGCGTTCTCGGGCACGTCGGTGTCGAGCAGAAACAGGTTGACCCGGCCCATGCGCACCCGCCACAGGGCGACCTGCAAGGTCCCCATGCCGAGCGGAACCCGGATCCGGCATGGCGACCCGTCCGGCCCGGTCGCGCGCTCCACTGCCACGTCGTCGTAGCTCAGCCGGTGGTAGTCCTCGATCTGCCAGCCCTCGGGCGAGATCTTCTGGTGGAAGTAGCCCTGCGGGTACATGAAGCCGACGCCCACCAGCGGCACCCCGAGATCGCTGGCCTCCTTGCAGTGGTCGCCCGCCAGTACGCCCAGCCCGCCGGCGTAGATCGGCAGCGACTGATGCAGGGCGAACTCCGCCGAGAAGTACGCAATCTGGCGATCCGCGAGTTCCGGAAACCGGGTTGGCCACCAGGTCCCGGCAGCCGCGCGGGCCTTCTCCAGCGCCTCGATCGCGGCATCATAGTGCGCCAGAAACGTGGGGCTCCGGGCCGCCCGGTCCAAGCGCTCCGGCGACACCGAGCGGAGCATCTGGACGGGATTGTGCGCGGTCTCCCGCCACAAGGTGTAGTCCAGACTGCGGAACACCTCCCGAGCGTGCGGGCTCCAACTCCACGACAAATCATGGGCCAGTTCGTTCAGGCGGCCAATTCGATCCGAACTCATGAACACTCCTTGCCTCGCGTGGCGTAGGGTTGTGGGCGGCCTCCAGACCGGTTGGCGGCGATGTCGCCGGCGGACGCTTCGGCCCTAGGCGGCGTACGTGGACATCACCCTGTCGGCGGCTGTATCCCAACTGAAGTCTCTTTCGGCCGCATATCGCCCGTTACGCCCCATCCAGCGCGCCCACTCGAAGTTGGTGAACAGGGTCCCCAGACCCCAGGCGATGGAGTTCGGATTCGGGTCGACCTTCAGGCCGTTTACCTCGTGCCAGACGAATTCGGCGGGGCCTCCATTGCGGCTCGAGACCACCGGCTTGCCCGCGCTCCACGCCTCCAGCACCACGATCCCGAAGGGCTCGTTGCGGCTCGGCACGCAGACGGCGTCGCAAGCCTTATAGAGGTTGGCCAGCGTTCCGTTGTGCTGGAATCCGATGAAGCGGGTGGCGTGGGCCACGCCGAGCTGGTGCGATCGCCGCTCCAGCGAGCCTCGCATCTCCCCGTCTCCGGCAAACACGAACTTGGCATGGGGGTGGAACCTCAGAACGTAAGGAATGGCATCGAGGAGCAGATCCGGGCCCTTCTGGTGCACCAGGCGGCCGGAGAACAGTACGGTTGGATCGACAGGGCCGACGCCGTACCCGCTTCGGATCTCTTTCGGATCGACCCAGCCGTCGTAGTTGTGGACGTTGACCCCGTTGTGGACCACCGAGAGCTTCCCGTCCGGTACGTTGTACATCCACATCACCTCGTTCTTGAGCGGAGTGGAGACGGCAATCACGCGGTCCGCCCACTCGGTGCCGGCCTGCTCCTGACAGCGAACGCGGACCGACTGCCCGTTCCCGAAGTGGTTCCCGCTGCGGCCGTACTCGGTGGAGTGAATGGTGAACACCGTCTTGCGGCCGCGGCCCTGCTTGATCCAGATCATGGCATTGGCGGTCAGCCAGTCGTGGGCGTGCACAACGTCGAAGGGAGCGCCCATGTAGTCCTCGGTCCGGAACACCTGATTCACGAACGAACGGCACATTTCGTTCACTTCATCCACGAAGTTGGGTTTCAACGCGAAAGGGCAGCGGTGGTAGTGCACTCCCTCGACGAGCTCGTACTCCCGCTGGCCGTGGCCCATGCGGGTATAGATATGTACTTCATGGCCTTTCCGCTCCAGAGCCGCGGCGAGTTCAGTGACGTGGACACCTACGCCCCCTACGGGGATGGAGTGGAGGGACTCCCAGCTAAGCATTGCAATTCGCATAAAAGGCACCTCTGGTACTTCTGGTACTTCACTTGGTTAGACGGTCGGGCAAGGTCAGCACGTGGACATACCCAGTGGACAGCACGTAGGAATATTATACCGTGCTGGCAAGCTGCGGTAGGAGCTGCGCCGTAACCGCAAATGGGGGTACCAGCTAGCGCTTCGTCAGTGGTGGCCGCGAGTGACTCCGCAGGACCATGGTGGTTCGGTGATAGTGTCTTCGTCGGTTAACTTGCGTCGCAGGTCGGGTCGTCACCGAGGTCCCGCCAGGCTTCCGCAGGGTCGCGATTCGGCCTTCCGGAGCAGCTATGTCCTTTACGCCTGGGCACTTCCGTCTTCCACGAACCTTGAGTACCCCCGTACTAGACCCGCGATCATCTAGGTTGGAACCACTAAAAAGGCTTGCACTACTACGGGCTTTCAGATATATTTAGCCTAATGCGAACCTTGGCGGTTGACCGTCTGGCGCAGGTTGTGTCTTGTCTCCGGGAGGACTGGACTATGAAGAGGGTCTTGTTGCTGATAGTGGCTCTGATCGTCGCAACGACTGTTGGATCGGCAGCGACAATGTGCGTCTCGACGACAATGGCGACTCTGGTCGGATATGGCTCGGCGGGCTGCGAAGTCCAGGGTGTGCTCTTCAGTAACTTCCAGTTCTTGAGCCTGGGGACTGGTTCGAACCAAATCAGCGACCTCTCCCTGATCAACGCCACTCTGTCAAGCGATAACAGCACTATGCCGTTTACGCAGAACTGGGTTTTCTCGTCGACAACTTCTGGTGGCACTTTCAGGGCCGGATTCACGCTTAGCTTCGACGTCAGCGTGGTATCGGGCAATCCCTACGGGGTTGTTGGTCTCGTTCAGTCGACTGACTATTTGAACACAGGCGCCATTGCGAACCTCGACACCGCTGTGGACAACCAGACGGGGCTGCCTACGAACGTGACTCCGAATCCACTGAGTACTGCGGGGTGCTCTGGCTGCGGTCTTAAGACGTCAGACCCGTACCTGCTGACCTCCATTCACACCGCAACCACCGTTACGGTGCCTACTGTCGGCGGACGGCCGGTGTCGACCTTCGAGCAGGATTTCGCCTCAATCGCCCCCGAGCCGGTGACCTTCGTCCTGATCGGGTCTGGTTTGATCGGGCTGGCATTCGTGCGGCGCCGGTTTCGGAAAAGCTAAGCACTCCGGAAAGATTCTCTCCCGTTAGTCAAAAGCCGGCCGCACACGATGTGCGGCCGGCTTTTTGCGTTACCTGGCCTGGCCGCCCGCTCCCGCGTTTTTTTTCGCGCCGCGGGTTGGCTTTGGCCGCGGCGAATGCGCTATACTTTCACTTTCGGCCTTGACGGACGCTGTGAGGAGAGTTGTGCCGCACGGCGGCCGGCAGGTTTGTCGGACAGGTGGCTGAGCGGTCAAAAGCAACGGGCTGTAAACCCGTCGCCCTTTCGGGCTACGGAGGTTCGAATCCTCCCCTGTCCACCATTGCTCGTTGCAGTGGTGTTCGTTGCAGTGGGCCGACATAGCTCAGTTGGTAGAGCGCGTCCTTGGTAAGGACGAGGTCACCGGTTCAATTCCGGTTGTCGGCTCCAGAAATTTACTTGACAGATTGAGGGCCCGCACGGGGCGGCCCTCCGATTCCAGGGGATCGCACCATGGCCAAAGAGAAATTCGACCGCAGCAAACCGCATGTCAATATCGGGACGATCGGGCACATCGATCACGGCAAGACGACGCTGACCGCGGCGATCACCAAGATCCTGGCCCGGAACAACCCCAAGGTGAAGTTCCGGAGCTTCGACTCGATCGACAACGCGCCGGAAGAGAAGGCCCGCGGAATCACGATCGCCATCGCGCACGTGGAGTACGAGACCACCAAGCGGCACTACGCGCACGTGGATTGCCCGGGCCACGCCGATTACATCAAGAACATGATCACCGGAGCGGCGCAGATGGACGGCGCGATCCTGGTGGTGGCGGCGACCGACGGACCGATGCCGCAGACCCGCGAGCACATCCTGCTGGCGCGCCAGGTAGGAGTTCCCTACGTGGTGGTGGCGCTGAACAAAGTGGACGCGGTGGACGATGCGGAACTGCTGGACCTGGTGGAACTGGAAGTCCGGGAACTGCTGACCAAGTACGAATTTCCGGGCGACGATCTGCCGGTGGTGCGGGTGTCAGCCTTGGGCGCGCTGAACGGGGAAGAGAAGTGGGAGAAGGGCGTTCTGGAGTTGATGGACGCGGTGGACAACTACATTCCCATGCCGGCGCGCGACATCGAGCATCCGTTCCTGATGCCGGTGGAAGACATCTTCTCGATCCAGGGACGCGGCACGGTGGTGACGGGCCGAATCGAGCGCGGGATCTGCAAGGTCGGCGAGGAAATGGAGATCGTCGGCTTCAGGGACACGCGCAAGACGGTGGTCACGGGCGTGGAGATGTTCAAGAAGCTTCTGGACCAGGGGCAGGCGGGAGACAACGTAGGCCTGCTGCTCAGGGGCATCGACAAGGAAGACGTGGAGCGCGGGCAGGTGATCGCCAAGCCGGGCTCGATCACGCCGCACAAGAAGTTCCGGGGCAGCGTGTACGTGTTGAGCAAGGAAGAAGGCGGGCGGCACACGCCGTTCTTCAAGGGATACCGGCCGCAGTTCTACTTCCGGACCACGGACGTGACGGGCGTGGCGCAGATGCCGGAAGGCGTGGAGATGGTGATGCCGGGCGACAGCGTGCAGCTGGAAGTGGAGCTGATCACGCCGGTGGCCATGAACAAAGGGCTGCGCTTTGCGATCCGCGAGGGCGGGCGCACGGTGGGCGCCGGCACGGTCGGGGAGATATTGGAATAGGCCCGTCGCCTGTCGCTCGTCGCCCGTCGGACGGCCGGCTTCGAACCCGGCGATATGCCAGGGGCGAAGCAGAGGAAGAGCCGGCCGGAATCGACGAGCGACGGGCGACGAGCGACGAGCAAAGGAAGTCGAATGCCACGAGAAATCATCACGTTCCAGTGCACCGAGTGCAAGAACCGGAACTACACCAAGACCAAGAACAAGAAGACGACCACCGAGCGTCTGGAGATGAGCAAGTTCTGCCCGCACTGCCGTAAGCATCAGCCGCACAAAGAGGTCAAGTAGGGCGGCGCGGACCGGATACTGTAGAATATAGAAGGCAGTCGGGTTACGGCTGTTCGCTCGAAAGTAGGGGCGTAGGTTTAACGGTAGACCAGCGGTCTCCAAAACCGCGAGTGGGGGTTCGAATCCCTCCGCCCCTGCCATTGAGAAGGGCGCCCTGGAATCCCGCGGAGCGGTTAAGACGCAAGGACCCGCGGAGCCGTAAGAGGCAAGGACCCGCGAAGCGGTAAGAGGCAAGGAAAGATGGACGATCAAAAGCCTTTCGTCGAGAGACTCCGGCAGTGGCCGGTGGACGTAAAGAACTACTTCGAGGAACTCCAGGCGGAGATGCGGAAAGTCACCTGGCCGAACCGCAAGTCGGTGCGGGCGACCACGCTGGTGGTCATCGTCACCGTGTTCCTTTTTGCGGCGTACTTCGCCGTGGTCGACACCATCATCGCCCGAGCGATAACCAAGACATTCCAGGTGCTGGCGAAGCAGTCCTAAGGGCGGTGCGGCATGGCAGACGAGGACAAGATCGAGGTGCATCAGGACGAGGCGGAATCGAAACCGCCGGAGCCTGAGGCCGAGGCCGGGCAGGCGCCCCAGGGGTTCGATGAGAACTCTCCGCGGCAGTGGTTCATCATCCACACCTACTCGGGTTTCGAGAACAAGGTGGCCGAGTCCCTGCGTGGCCGCGCACAAGCTTTCGGCTTCGCGGACAAGATCGGGCAGATCCTCATCCCCACCGAAGAAGTGGTCGAGGTTCGCGGGGGCAGGAAGGTCACCAGCAAGCGGCTGATGTATCCCGGTTACGTTCTGGTCGAGATGGAAATGAACGACGACCTGTGGCACGCCGTGAAGTCCACGCCGCGAGTCACCGGTTTCGTAGGCGGCGGCAATACGCCGGTGCCGCTGAGCGCCACCGAGGTCAACGATATTCTCTACCGCCAGGCGACGTCGGCCGACAGGCCGCGGCCCAAGCAGACTTTCGAGAAAGGCGAGTCGGTTCGCATCAACGACGGCCCCTTCTCGAACTTCTCCGGCAAGGTGGACGAGGTGAACGCGGAGCGCAACACGCTGCGCGTGCTGGTTACAATTTTCGGCCGCGCGACGCCGGTCGAGCTCGAATTCGGTCAGGTAGAAAAGGTATAGGGTTCCGGAATGGCAAAGAAAGTTACCGCGCAAGTGAAACTGCAGATCCCGGCCGGCAAGGCGACCCCGGCGCCGCCTGTAGGCACGGCTCTCGGCCCGCAAGGCGTCAACATCATGGAGTTCTGCAAGGCGTTCAACGCCAAGACGTCGGCGAAGGACCAGGAAGGGTTGATCATCCCGGTCGTCATCACGATTTTCAGCGACCGCTCGTTCACCTTCATTACGAAGACGCCGCCGGTTCCGGTGCTGATCAAGCGCGCGGTAAGCCTGGCCAAGGGCTCCGCCGAACCGAACAAGGTCAAGGTAGGGACGATCACCGCCAAGCAGGTCGAAGAGATCGCCAAGATCAAGATGCCCGACCTGAATTGCTTCACGCTCGAAGCGGCGATCCACTGCGTGGAAGGCACGGCCCGCAGCATGGGCGTCGACGTCGACGCGGCATAGCTTTCAGGTCCTCACTCCCTCGCTCGGAGGCGGCCAATGGCAGCGCGCATCCTCTTGTTGCTGTCGCCCGTGCTGTTGCTCATTCCGGCCGCGCTGATGGAGGCCGGGAACCGCAAGGCCGGGATTCTGACCTGGATTGTGGTCAGCTTCTGCGTCAGGGCCTTGGTCCGCTGGCACGCCAGGCAGAACAACCGCGACGGTATGATCTGGGGCTACGGCGCACTCTTCCTTCCGTTCATCGTTCCCGTCGTTCTCGCCTTGCTGCCGCAGGATCCCAGTTCGCCGGGCGCTTCACTCCGAGCGGACCACAGCGGCGATCGAGGCAAGGCGGCCCGAGGAGCGTTCGAGGAACGCTTTCCGCTGCTCGCGCACTGCCTGGAGGGGCAGCCTGAAGCAACTCGCGTGGGCATGGCGGCGCACTTCCAGAAAGTGAAAACGAATTTCGAGTTCCTGCTGCCGGCCAAGGCCGACGCCGTCGCGGGGGTGTTAGCCGGAGCCCGGAGCCGTGGGTTGATCGCATGGACGGGGTCCGACGGCAACGTGCCCCAGATCTATGGAGCGGGGATGCTCCGACAGAGCGACGTGGAACAGGCCGGAAGCTGGCTCGCCACGGCCGGCGCTCCCGGAGGGAAGCTCACCATCGCGTACCGGGATGCCGACGGCATTCTGCGCTTTACCGAGCATCGTTTCGAGCAGGCAGCCGGAGCCAAGGCCTGAGGGTCCGGCAAGCCGCCTTCCCACGGCCAGGCCCCTTGGGGAAGCCCAGGAGCCCGAGAATCCCCCCGCCGGACTACCGAAGCGGCCGAAACCGAGCGGTCCTGTGTTAAAGTATGAATCCTGGACGCGATATCAATGATCCAACGGATAGGGCAGACTGACGGGTTTGACGAAGCCGCGCTGGTAGCCCAGGCACAAACGGGAGGTGAAGAAGCTTTCACCGAGCTGGTCAATCGATACGAAGGAAATATCTATCGCCTGGCCAGGCACATCACGCAGAACCCGGAGGACGCCGAGGACGTTCTGCAAGAGACGTTCCTTAAGGCCTACGAGCACCTGAGGGACTTCCAGGGAAACTCCAAGTTCTACACGTGGCTTGTGCGGATTGCCGTCAACCAGGCGCTGATGAAGCTTCGGAAGCGCAAGACGGATGCCTCGGTTTCGCTCGACGACCCTTACGACACCGGCGAAGAGAGCCTGGTGCGCGAGATTGCCGTCTGGGGGCCGAACCCCGAGCAGACCTACTCTCAGGAGGAGATACGGGCCATCCTGGAGAAGGCCGTGGACAGCTTGCCGCCTACGTTTCGGGCGGTGTTCGCGTTGAGGGATATTGAGGAGCTTTCGACTGAAGAGACCGCGGCTGCGTTGAATCTGTCGATTCCCGCGGTGAAGAGCCGGCTCCTTCGGGCGCGTTTGAGGCTGAGAGAGAAACTAACCCGCTATTTTAAGCGGAAAGGGGACGATTTCTTTGGTTACATGTAAGGACTTCCTCAGCGAGCTCAATGAGTACCTCGACGGCAGCGTTGAGGCTGGGCTCAGGCAGGAACTCGAACATCATCTGAGCGAGTGCCCGAACTGCTGGGTGGTCTGCGACACGACCAAGAAGACCATCCAGATCTACCGCGGCGTAGACCCCTATCAAATGCCCGCGGGCGTGCACGACCGCCTCGTCGCCGCCTTGCACAAACGGGCGCGCGCTTAGCAACGGGACGCGGGGCGACCCCCGGCGGGTGTGAGCGCCGCTCGGCGGTGCCGCACCTTTCCTGTACCACAGCCATACACTTCTGCGAGAGTCTCCTTCGGCCCCGCTCCCTTGCGGTCGCGGTTCGGTATTGAAGGCCGTCATGGCGACGCCCTCACGATCGCGGCTCGGTGCTGGAGGCCGTGATACCTTGGTTCGAGATCCGTCATGACCGAGCGTTGGAGGGGCGTTGCCTTCTCCGCTGTGCTGGTGATCGAGGCGATGCTTTTCGTCCCGTTCGTGGGCTTCAACGCGGACGAAGTGATGTTCCTGGGTCCGCTGTTCCCGCCCCATTGGTCCGCATTCTCCTGGGATACCGCGCTTGGCCGCGTTCCGCTCATGCTCATGCCGTACCTGGGCGCCACCAAATCGCTCGCCTATTCCTGGCTCGTGCCGTTGCTGCCGCCTGGCCCGGTAGCGGTGCGCCTGCCGGTCGTCCTTTTGAGTTGTTTGACCTTGTACCTGTTCCTGCGTCTGGTCTCCCGAGTCGCGGACCGGCGGACGGCGATTGTGGCCACAGCGCTGCTCGCGGCGGACACGACGTTCGTGCTGTCGACAAGTCTCGACTGGGGGCCCGCCGCGGTTCAGATCTTCGGTTGGGTTTTGCTGGCGAACCTGGCGGTACGCGCCGTGGAACGGCCCGGCGTCGCGGTGCTGGCCGCCGCGGGATTCGTGGCGGGATTCCTGGTTTGGAACAAGGCTGTCTTCCTGTTCGGCCTGGCCGGCGCTCTGGTTGCGGCGGGCATCGTGTTTCGAGACCGCATCGG
The DNA here is from genome assembly GCA_963841635.1 of Bryobacterales bacterium. Classification (GTDB taxonomy): domain Bacteria; phylum Acidobacteriota; class Terriglobia; order Bryobacterales; family Bryobacteraceae; genus DASWZN01. Next base: position 744,827 of record CAWJDO010000002.1, on the reverse strand, counting down.
ACGGGTGCGTCCGCGCACGATCGTGATCCTCGCCTGCGGCTTCGCGATCGGATCGTTGCCGCTCGTGTTCTTCAATGCCACTTCGGGAATGGCCACATGGCGCGTGCAGGAGACTTTGCAGGACTACAGCCCCGGCTTCAAGATCGCGGCCGCGGTGAGGACGCTGGATGGCAGCGTGTTCAACGGGTACATGTTCGAGAAGTCTCCGGCGCCCCGGCGTGACCTTCTGGCGGTCGCGCTGCTGGCGTCGGCCCTGGTGCTGCCGTGGGCGGGTGCGGACAAGCGAAGGAGACGGCTCCTCCAGTTCGCCTGGATGGCCGGCCTGTTCACGTTTCTGGCGATGCTGCCGTTCCGGAACGCGGGGGCTGGTCCGCAGCACATCGTACTGCTCTATCCGCTGCCGCACCTGATCGTCGCGGCAACATTCATTCCCGGGGTTGCTGTTGCGGGCTGGCTTCGCAAGACCGGCGTGTGCGTGGTGGCCGCGGTGCTCGGTGCCGGCGTCCTGCTGACCGTGGCCTATCGGCTCCAGATGGCGTCGAACGGGCTCACCGTGTACTGGACCGATGCCATCTACGGCCTGGATCGGGAGTTGCGCAACGAGCACGTCACGGACGTCGTCGCGGCGGACTGGGGGATCGAGGAGCCGCTGCGGGCGCTGTCCGAGGGCCGGATCAGGATTGTGCAGGACCGGATCGCGGCCGCCGCGTTCCAGGAGAACGGTGGGAAGAACCTGCGGATTGTGAGGCACGCCAGCGGGTTCACGCTGTATCCAGAACGCTCGCGGACGCTCGAGGAATCGGCCCGGGCCGCGGGAGTCCGGCTGGTTCCGGCGGCGCACGTGATGGATGCGCACGGGCGGGTGATGTTCGAGGTTTTGTCGGTCAGCGAGCGGGCCGCTCCCTGACCGTCTCGGTTCGGTGCTGAGGGCGAGCTTACTCCAGCGCTTGCCCCCGCGTTTCACGGGCGAACAGCAGGACCGCCATCCCGCAAACGTAGATGACGGCGATGGAGCTCAACGCGCGGGCGAAGCTGCCCAGGCGGACGATCAGCACGCCCGTCAGGAACGGGCCGCTGGCCGCGAGCACCCGGCCGGCGTTGAAACAGAATCCGGCGCCGGTGGCGCGGATGCGCGTGGGGAACAACTCAGGCAGGTACACCGGGAATCCGCTGAAGATGCCGTTGGTGAAGAAGCCCAATGCGGGCAGAACGAGCAAGATGGCGCTGTACGTCCATCCCGCCAGAAACGTGATTGGCAATATCAGGGCGCAGCCGGTGAGCATTACCAGAAACGCGAGCCTTCGCCCGATGCGTTCGGCCAGCGGCGGGAAAGCGAAATACCCCGCGATCGAGCCTGCGTTCAGGCTCATCACGGCGTAGCTGGTGAGTTGGGTCAGGCGTGAGGGATCCAGCCGCCGCGGTCCGAGCAGTTCGCGAATGAACGACGGGGTCCAGTTGGTGGCGCCCCACAATCCGAAGACCGCGACCAGGGCCAGGGCCGCGCCTACGGCGGTGTCGCGGCGGTGCTCCGGGCGGAACAGCTCCAGCATGGTGAAGCGCCGCTCCGCGGATTGCCGGGCGCTTTGCCACCGCTCCGGCTCACGCACCTTCAGGCGCACGAGGAGGGCGACCAGAGCCGGCGCCAGTCCCACGAAGAACATGACGCGCCAGCTGCGGTGCGAAAGCAGCGCGCCTACTCCCGCAGCCAGGAAGTAGCCGGCGCCCCACGCCGATTGCAGCAAGCCCGCGCCTCGCACGCGGAGTGATTCCGGCCAGACCTCTGCCACCAGCGTCGCGCCCGCGGCCCACTCGCCGCCGATGCCGAGCGCGGTCAGGAACCGGTAGATGGCGAGCTGCCACCAGGTATGCGAGAAGCCCGCGAGTCCCGTGAACACGGCGTAGATGAGGATGGTGATCACCAGCGTGCGCGCGCGGCCCATGGTGTCCGCCAGGACGCCGAACAGCGCTCCGCCCACCGCCCAGCCCACCAGGAAGATGGCGAGAATGATGCCGCCATACCAGCCGATGTTGTCGGGCGTGCCGCGCGTTCCGAGCAGCTCGCGCAGCGCGGGCGTCAGCACGAGGTTGTAGATGGTGGAATCCATCGAGTCGAAGATCCACCCGAGCCAGGCGACGACGAGGACGAGGATCTGGTAGCGGGAGAGGCGCACGGCGTTTTCGGCGGACATTGCCGTTGCCGATTTTAGCGCATTCGGCCGCTGGCGAATCGGATGGGGAGGGCAAAACCTGCATGCTCTGGCAGATCCTGCGCGCCGCGGCACAGCTCCGATCGCGATTGCACCCTGGCCTTCGTGAAAGGCGACAAGGTGTACAGCGTTGCCAACCAGGACTTCGGCGGTTTAGAGGAGCACGCCGGTTACACGGCAAGACTGACGGGCGAAATGAACGGCGACGCGATCGCCGTCTCGAAGATCGTCATGCCCTCCAAGTAACGGTTCAGCGGGGCCGTCACGGTTCGGCCTTCGCTCGCGGCGGCGCGATCGCGCTCTCGTAGAAGCTCCACAGACGCTCTTCGATCTCGTCGCGGACGCGGCGGAAGGCTGCCAGAACCTCTTCGTCCGTGCCGCGGAGGGCGGCGGGATCGTCGAAGCCGATGTGCACGCGCCGACGCACTTGGCCGGTGAAGACAGGGCAGGTCTGGTTGGCGTGGTCGCAGACTGTGATCACGAAATCGAACCGCTGCTCGAGGAATTGCTCGACGGATTTCGGGCGCGCAGCGCCGATGTCGATGCCGGCCTCGGCCATCGCTTGTACGGCGGCCGGATGGACGCGCTCGGCGGGTTGGGTGCCGGCAGAGTGCACTTCCAGACCCGAGTCGAACGACCGCAGGAAGCCCTCGGCCATCTGGCTGCGGGCCGAGTTGCCGGTGCACAGGACCAGGATGCGCTTCATGCCCGTTTCCAAAAGCGCTTCTCGAAGCGCAGCGACAGGTTCACCAGCGAGATCAGAACCGGCACCTCCACCAGCGGCCCCACCACGGCAGCGAACGCTACTCCGGAGTGGATGCCGAACACCGCCACGGCCACCGCAATCGCCAGCTCGAAGTTGTTGCTCGCCGCGGTGAAGGAGAGCGTGGCCGTCTTCGGGTAGTCCGCGCCGAGCCGGTGTCCCATCCAGAACGACACCAGGAACATCACGACAAAGTAAATGAGCAGTGGAACGGCGATCCGCAGCACGTCGAGTGGCAGGCGGACGATGGTGTCGCCCTTGAGCGAGAACATCACGACGATGGTGAACAGCAGCGCCACCAGCGTCAGCGGGCTAATCCGCGGCACGAACTGCTTCTCATACCACTCGCGGCCGCGCGCACGGACCAGGGCGAACCGCGTCGCAATCCCCGCCAGGAACGGAATGCCGAGATAGATGAAGACGCTGCGCGCGATTTCGCCGATGGTGATGTCCACGGCGGCGCCTTTCAATCCGAACCAGCGCGGCAGCACCGTCACGAAGATCCACGCGTAGACCGAGTAGAACAGCACCTGGAAGACGGAGTTGAACGCGACCAGGCCCGCGGCGTACTCCGTGTCCCCACCCGCCAGTTCGTTCCACACGATCACCATGGCGATGCAGCGCGCCAGGCCGATCAGGATCAGGCCCGCCATATACTCGGGCTTGTCGCGCAGAAACACGATCGCCAGGGCGAACATCAGCACCGGCCCGATCACCCAGTTCTGAACGAGCGAGAGCAGCAGGACCTTGCGGTTCCGGAACACCTCGCCCATTTCCTCGTAGCGGACCTTCGCCAGAGGCGGGTACATCATGAGGATCAACCCGCCGGCGATCGGGATGGACGTGGTGCCAACCTGGAATTGCGTGATCAGCCTTACCACGCCAGGCAGGCCGACCCCCGCCGCGACCCCGGTCGCCATGGCCAGGAAGATCCAGACCGTCAGATAGCGGTCGAGGAACGAGAGCCGTGCGCCGGTTCGGCTCATAGCGGCTTGCGGGCGCGGATGAAGGCGGCGGCGAACTTGCCGTCTACCAGCGGCGCCAGCGCGTCTGCGTCGAAGCCGTTGCTCTCGAGGGACTCTCGGGCGTCTTCGGTGCTGTAAACCCTGGTCGGCTCGATATCGATCTCTACGAAACCGGCGCGTGCGAGTTTCTCGCGGTAGATGTCTTCCTCGAGCGCGCCCGCCATGCAGCCCGCCCATAGTTCCACGCTGCGACGGATCTCGGGCGGCATCTCTCCGCGAACGACCACATCGGAGACTGCCAGCCGTCCGCCGGGCCTGAGCACTCGAAACGCCTCGGCCAGCACGCGGTCCTTATCGGTCGAGAGGTTGATGACGCAGTTCGAAATGATGACGTCCAGGCTCGCTTCAGGGAGCGGAATGCTCTCGATCTCGCCTTTCAGGAACTCGACATTCTCGAGGCCGGAGCGCTTCTGGTTCTCGCGAGCCAGCGCCAGCATCTGGTCCGTCATATCCAGGCCGTAGGCCTTGCCGGTGGGGCCAACGCGTTTGGCGGAGAGCAGAACGTCGATGCCGCCTCCAGAGCCCAGATCGAGAACCACCTCGCCGGGGCTCAGTTGCGCCAGCGCGGTGGGATTCCCGCAGCCGAGCGACGCCAGCACGGCCTCCGCGGGCAGGCCGGATTTCTGTTGTTCGTCGTAGAGGTCGGCGGTGATCGGGTCCACCGCACCCTCGGGCGCAGCCTTGGAACCGCAGCAACAAGAGGCGCCGCTGCCGGAGATCACGCGCAGGGCGTGCTCTCCGTATCTCTCTTTGACCACGTCTTTGATTTCCATTTACGTTCTCCTTTCGTCACGAACACTTGCATGCCTTCAAGATCGACTCGGGCTTGACGGCTTTGTTCCGGGTGCAGCACTCGGCGTACAGGAAGGTGAGCAGGTCCTGAAGCGCGGCCGCATTGGCGGAATACCACAGGAAGGTGCCATCGCGCCGCTGGTCCGCGAGCCCCTCGGCGCGGAGCTTCTCCAGGTGGTGCGAGAGCGTGGAGCCGGGGATCCCCATCTCCGCCTGAATGTCGCCCACCACCATTCCATCCGGATAAGCGGAGAGCAGAAGCCGCATGATGCCGAGCCGCGCATCGTTACCCATGGCGGCCAGCATGTCGGCGTAGCGCGCGGTCAGTTCGGGATCTGGTTTCTGTTTCATCGAAGTGTATTTCTATGATACTAGAAACATGGAACGGTGTCAAGAGGGCAACGAGGTTACTGGGTGGACAGGAGAGGCGGGGTGGGGCGGGGTGTCGATCGAGGGATGACCGGGGCGCGGAACTTCGGCAGGTCGGTCCGCGCCCCGGTCATCTGCCGCACGGCTACGGGATGGATGCGACTCCAATCCTGCGCCGAGCGGCCGCAGGAGCCCCCTATTCAAATATGACGCGAAGCTGGGAGCCGCCCAGGGTGATGGACGCGAGCTTCCTGGCGCCCGCTTCGTCGCTGATACCGAACGTCGTGGCTGCAGCCTTGGCACCCAGCTGCTCAACCTTTGCCTTGACATCGATCGTCTTGCCGGCTTTGTCTTTCAGCACGGCGGTCGTCCCGGTCACGTCAATGAAATACTTGCCGGGCCGCAGTTGCGTCTTGCCGGCCTGGACCGGGTCAGACAGATTGAACTTGAAGGTCGCGGCCATAGCGAGCGAACCCGCGAGAAGCCCGACTGTAAGAAGGCGCGTGAATAGTCTTTCCATACTTCTAGTAGACGGCAGTTGGTACCGGAAGTAACCTCAAGATTGGTTAAAGGTGCCGCACGGAACGGAAACGGGCGCGGGCGCACGCTAGAATACGCTAGAAGTGCAGACGATCCTTCTGGTGGACGATGACTCGGCCCTTTGCGAGTTGATCGCCGATGTTCTTTCCGAAGCCGGCTTTGCGCTGGAATCGGTTCTCGATGGCGGACGCGGACTGGCGCGCGCGATCGAGGGCAGCTTCGACCTCGTGCTGCTGGACGTCATGCTGCCCGTGCTGGACGGGTTCGAAGTGCTGCGGCAACTGCGCCGGCGCTCCGCGGTTCCGGTGATCATGCTGACCGCCAGGAACACGGAGCAGGACCGGGTGGCGGGCCTGAACGCGGGCGCCGACGACTATCTGCCCAAACCGTTCGGCGCCGAGGAACTACTCGCGCGTGTGCGGGCCGTGCTGCGCCGCTCGGGGCATGCCGCCTCGGGCGAACCGGAGGTGGCCACGGTCGGCGACCTGCGGCTCGATCGCACCAGCGGCAAGGCCTGGGTCGGAGACGAGCCCTTCGCCATGACGGCAACGGAGTTCGCTATCCTTGACCTTCTGGTTCGCTCGGCGGGCCGGGTAGTGACGCGCGACCAGGTCTGCGCGGTGCTCTACCAGCGTCCGGCCACGCCGTTCGAGCGCTCGCTCGAGGTTCACGTCAGTCATCTTCGGAAGAAGCTCGATCGGGCGGGCATTCTGATACGGCCGATGCGAGGCGTGGGGTACCTGCTGACAAAGGAGAGCGCTTGAACCTGCGATCGATCACAGCCAAGATCCTGATCTGGTCCTTGTCCACGCTGGTTCTGTCGCTGGCGGCCTACTCCTGGCTCTCGAAGGCCGTCATCTTCGGGGTTTTCGATGAAGCCTTCGCGCGCAGCGACGCGTTCGAGTTGCATCAGGCCAGTACGGCATACGAGCATGGCGGCCACAGCGAGCTGGAGCGCTACCTTACAGACCTGCGCGCGTTCGAGGGAGCGGAGCGTTACCTTACGGACGCGTCGGGCCGGGATCTTCTTACGGGCGAGGATCGATCCGCGTTTCTCGAGGGCTCTCAAGGCCAGCGCCGGTCCTTCATGAACCGCGGCGATAAGCACGCGGTGCGGGTCGCTTCCGAGGACTGGCGCTATCGTTTTCTCATCATCTATGTGCCTCCGTACAGCTTCACCACGTTTGCGCCGTACTACTTCCTTCTGCTGACCGTGGTGGCGGTTCTGTTCTGGTTTCTGGCCATGCACTTCGCGTGGCCGCTGCGGCGCCTGGCGGCCGCGGTGCGGCGCTTCGGAAGCGGGGACCTGACCGTGAGGGTCGGAATGCGCCGCCACGACGAGATCGGCGAGCTGGGACGCTCTTTCGACAGCATGGCTGCTCGCATCCAGACTCTTCTCACCGCGGAACGGCAGTTGCTCCAGGACGTCTCGCACGAGTTGCGTTCGCCGCTGGCGCGCCTCAGCCTGGCGGCGGAACTGGTGGGGAAGGACGGCGACCGGGCTGCCGCCGCCGCTCGCCTGCGGCGCGAAACGGATCGGCTGTCCGATCTGGTCAGCTCTCTGCTGCAGATGACCACGGCCGAAGGGGATCCCGAGGCGTTCAGCGTCGAGGATGTGTGCCTGAGCGACATTCTGCGCGAGGTGGCCGACGACTGTCAGTTAGAAGCGGAGGGACGCGGTTGCCGCGTCGAGGTCGATGCTCCGGACGAGGTCCGGGCCCTCGGCGACAGCGGACTGCTGGAACGCGCCATCGAAAACATCGTTCGCAACGCGATCCGCTACTCGCCCGCCGGTGCGACCGTTGAAACAAAGATCGTGGTGGATGGGGCGCGTGCAGTACTTTCCGTGCGGGACCACGGTCCCGGCGTGAAGGAGGACCTGCTGCCGAAGATCTTCAATCCCTTCTTCCGCGCGGACGAATCGCGCAACGAGTCGAGCGGCGGGGTCGGCCTCGGTCTGGCGATCGCGCAGCGGGCCATCCACCTGCACCACGGTGAGATCCGCGCCACGAACGCCGGGCCCGGGCTGCTCATCACCATCGTGTTGCAACGGACTGAGGAAGAATCCGCAGCGTCCGCTACTTAGCTTCCACCTTGTCGAGCCGCAGAAAGCGGGCCGCGTTGTTGTAGAGGATGTCCCGCTTCTGTTGCGGCGTGAGGTACGTTGCGCCTTCGATGACGCTGATGGAGGCGGCCATCAGGCCCGGCCAGATCATCTGGTCAGTCCCGAACATCACGCGATCTTCGAATCCCGCTTCCACGATGCGCTGGATGTAGGTGTGCACTTCCTTCAAGGGGTAGCTCCAGATGAGGCCGGCCACATCGACATAGACGTGCGAGTTTGCCTGGAGGAGCGTGAGCAGGTTGTCGATCATGGGGTAGCCGGCGTGCATGATCCACAGCCGCAGTTTGGGATGGCGCGCGAGCAGGTCTTCGAGCAGAAGCGGATTGCCCATCGAGCCGCGGAACTTCGGCATGGTCACGTTGGCGCGGCCGGACCCCCCGGTGCCCATGTGGATACCGACGGGAATGTCGAGCTCCTCCGCGAGCGCGAAGTACTTGTCGAGCGACGGATCGCTGGGCGAGATGCCCTCGTACTGCGGGGCGACCTCTCCCATCACCTTGAATCCGCCCGTCGTGAACGCGGTCCGCAGCTCGTCCACGGTCACGTACTTGCCTGGGGTGATGCCGTTGTCGAAAGCGGTGCCCGGAATGATGCGCGCGGGGGCGGCGTCCTTCCACTGCTGGACGGATTTGGGATCGCCCATGACGACGGCCGTGACGTTGAGGCGCTCGTATTCGGCCAGCAGGGCCTTCATGTACTCGGCCTGCGACTTGGAGGGTTCGAGCACGAGGGTGCAATCCTGCGGGGCCCATCCGGTCTGCGACTCCTTGGAGCGCTGGTCCGACGCCAGGAACTGTGGGTTGAACGGGCACATTGGTCCCACACCGGGAAAGCCGCCGAAAGTGTGAACGTGGATGTCGATTATGGGCGGGCGTTTGCCTTCGACGGGCTGCGCGGAGGCAATGGACGCCGCGACGAACAAGCAGCAGAGCGCGGAGATTCGCATGGGGGCATCATAGCTCGTTCCGATGCGGCGCAGGCACTCCCTTCCGTGGGGCAGGACTCCAGTCCCGCAGCGGGTCTCCAGACCCGCCACGTTTGGGACAAGCCCTCGTTTGCCCTACTTGAGGGCGTAGACCGCGCCGTCGGTCGAGCCGAAGTAGACGGTGTCCTTGTCGATGGCGGGAGAGGAGACGACCGAACCGGTTGCGAACAGCTTCACCACCCCGGCGTTCATCTCGTCGACGAAGAGGAAGCGGATGACCTTGCCAAAGTCGAGGCGGCCGTCGGCGCCGGTGAGAGCGGGCGCGTTCTGCTTCGATGCTTCGGTGGTGAAATCCCACAGGGGCTTCAGGGTCTTCAGATCGACCGCGTGCAGCTTGCCGTCGAAGCTTCCCACGTAGAGCGTGCCGCCGGCAATGGCGGGCGAGGAGAACACGGGGAATTTGGCGTCGAAGGAAAACAGCCTGGCGCCGGTCCTGGCATCGAGGGCGTGGAAGAGGCCGGTGTCGGAAGTTCCGTAGTAGAGCTTGCCGTCGTTCACGGCGGGTGACGTGATGACCCAGGAGCCGCCGTTGTTCACAGCCCATTTCTTTTGGCCGGTCTTGAGATCGATGGCGTAAACGTTCGAATCGCGGCAGCCCACGTAGACCACGCCGTTGGCCACGGCCGCCGAAGACTGGAAGCCCTGCTGGTTGCCGATTTTGGGATCGACGCCGGCCTGGAACTGCCACGCGACTTTACCGGTGTCCGCCCGGAGCGCGTAGAGGACGCCGTCCCAGCTTCCGACAACGACCATGCCATCAGAGATGGCGGGCGAGGCGTGCACGACGTCGCCGGTGTGGAACTTCCACTTCACGGCTCCGCTGGTGGCGTCGAGCGCGTAGACGTTGCCGTCGCCGCTCCCGAAGTACACCGCGCCGTGGTAGACGGCGGGCGAGGACAGGTAGAAATCCCAGGTGTCGCCGATCAGCTCTCCGCTGGGCTGGAGGCCGTGCAGCCGCTTGTGCGCGAACCGCCGCTCGCCTTCGGTTTCGAACTTCCACTTGACCTTGCCGAAGGCGGCGTCCACAGCGTAGAAGGAGCCGTCGAAGCTGCCGAAGAACACGGTGCCATCCGAGACGTCGGGCGACGAGGTGACCCAGCTCTCGGTGTGGAACTTCCACTTCAACGCGCCGGTTTCCTGGTCGATGGCGTAAAGGTTCTGGTCCGTGCTACCGGCGTACACGGCGCCGCCGGAAACCACGGGCGAAGAGATCACGCGGCCCGGGGTTTCGAAGCGCCACTGGACGCGGTTGAACTGGCGCACGCCGGTGGCATTGTAGACGCCGGTGTGCTCGAGGTTTCCGCGGAACATCTGGCCGAAGGCCGGGACTGCGATGAGGGCGCTTATGAGGTAAAGGTGCTTCATGGGTTCATCGTTATAGACGAAAAGGCCTGAAACTGAGTTCCGGCGAAATCAGGACCAGGGCGGAATGGTTTATCCACACGAATTCCAGAGCCGTACTACGGTAATCGACTGAGTCCAAAGGCCGATAAAGCTGCGGAAAAGCCCATTACTAGGCTATCTTTCGTATTGACCCGACCGGGGGTTCCGGTGCAACATGATTGAGGTTCCAAGAGGTTTACGGAGCTGGCGAGCCACGCAGGACGCAGCGGACCGGAACGATGATCTGAGGCGACGGAGCGATCCGAAGCGGCAGGGAGAATCGGAAAGCGGGCGTTCGGCGGAGGCAAGCTTTCGAGCGGCGAATCGCAGCGAGCGGTGATCCGGCGGGATCGAGAGGTCCCGAAGGGGAGCGGAGAGGCGAGAAACCGTTAGGAATACGGAGTGCGTGGCAACAAACCCTTGTGCGAGCCGACGGCCCGGCGACGGGAATGAGGAACGTGGAAGCGGACCGGTTGGCGCGCACTCCGCAGTACGGTGAAGGTGCAGGACGGGAACGACGATCCCGCAGAGGTGGTCCGGAAACGGGCAGCCGCTGGGGGGGAGCGAAAGGCCGCACCGAACCGTAGGCTTGCTCAGGTCGCGGACGGCGACTGCACCGACCGGTCACGGGCAACCGTGGCAGGAAGACGGACGCCGTCGAGCCGATCTGAGTCCGTGCTCGGGGCCGATGCATGCCGGCCGGCGAGACCGCTCATCCGTAGGTCACTTGGAACCTTTTTCTGTTTACGCCCCCACCACGTGCGCCAGGCGCGCCAGTTCCTCGTCGGTGCTCTGATCGGGAACTGAGCAGCCCGGCGACAGGATGTACTTCTTCCCGGCGGCCTCGGCGGCGGAGTGCCATTGGCGCGCGATCTCGGCTTCGGAGAGCGTGCGGTAGTTGGCCTCATCGACACCGCCCATCAGCACGCCCGAGAACTGGCTGCGGGCCGTGGCGAAATCGACGCCGGTCAGGTGGCTCTCGTAGTTGATCACGGCGGCCGGCCAGCCTTTCCAGAACAGATCGAGGTAGGTCTTGCCGTGCAGGTGCAGGGTGTTGAAATGCGCGCCCGAGGCGGCGTTGAGCACCATGCGGTCGAAGGGCTCGCTGAACTTCGCGTATTCCTCCGGGGTGAGGACTCCGGGCACCGCGCAATCGATGGCCAGGAAGATGCCGGCGGCGCCCGTGGCGAGCGCCTTGCGCACGTGGTTGACCTCCGACTCGGCGACGGCTTCGAGAGCGTTCAGCAGCACCTGCGGCTGCTCCTGCTTCAGCCGCTGAACCTCGGGCTTCGAGAAAGTCTTCGAGACCTGGTTGTAGGGATTGAAAACGGTCTCGACGAAATAGGCACGGCCGCCGAGGCCTTCGCGGATGATGTCGAGCGCGCGCAACTGCTCGGGGAACGGATTGGCTTCGGGCTTGATGGCTTCAATTCCCTCGGCCGGTTTGGGGTATGGAAAGTCGCTCATCACCTTGACGATGTCGGTGTGGAACTTGCGGTGGAACTCGAGCGTGGCCTGGGCGTGCCGCTCGCCGGGGAACGCGGCCAGACGAAAGTGATGCCACAGACTGAACGGCGGGCGATCGACATCGCCGCCCGCGAGCGCGCGATCCACCCGCTGCTTGCTGGTCAATTTGCCGGTAACGGCCATCGCTACGCTCCCTGTGAGAAAGAATTGTCGTCTGGTCATGATTGGTCTAGGTACGTGAGGCGCTACTCGCGGGCCACATGATTGTCCAAGAGCAAACCTTGGGACAGGCACGAATTTCGCAACAGCGGCGAAATTCGGTCCAGTCCCCGGTTTGCGGATCATCCCGATACCCGGCGAAATCTGCGCCGCACTGCGCCCCACCGGGAATCATGAACCGAGCATCGCACGGATCGCGTTCTGCCGCTCGGGGTCCATCCACTCGGTGTTGCTGATGATTTTCTCGAGCACCTTGCCGTCGCGGTTGATGATGTAGGTCTCGGGATACTGGAAGGTTCCGTAGTCGGAGGCGATCTTGGCGTCGGGGTCGCGCGAGGTGGCAAACGAGATTCTGTGCCGCTGGAGAAAATCGCGGTAGGCCTTGGCGTTGGTGTCCACGCTGATGCCGAGCACCACCACGCCGTCTTTGGCAAACGCCTGCTGGAACTGGTTGAGGGACGGAGTCTCCGTGACGCAGGGCGGACACCAGGTGGCCCAGAAATGCACCACCAGCAGCTTGCCGCCGAAGTTCGAGGGCGAGATGGTCCTTCCGTCCTCTGTGGTCACGCTGAACCGCGGGGCGCTGTCGCCCGCCACCACGATCCGTTCCTGAAAGATGCCGGCGATTACCCACACCAGCCCGGCCAGGCAAACGACAATCAGAGCCTGGATGACGCGTTCTGTTTTGACTGGGGCCATTCGAACTTCCTATCATTAAGTGTAACCATTTGCAGGCGGCTGTATCAGTAGGGTAGGGGGCGCATGCTGATCACGAGGAGGGCTGATTTCTCCGCGTCACACGTGTGCCGGTTGCCGGGGCTCTCGGACGAGGAGAACCACGCGCTTTACGGCGCGGCCTCGAACCAGCACGGGCACGGCCACAACTACGTGATCGAGGTAACTCTGGAGGGCGATCCCCAACCGCAAACGGGGATGGTGTTCGACCTCAAGCGCCTCAAAGAAGTGATTCAGCAAGAAGTAGTCGAGCCGATGGACCACCGCTTTCTGAACCGCGAAGTTCCGCCGTTCGACACGGTGGTGCCAACCACGGAGAACCTGGCGATCGAAGTGTGGCGGCGGATCGAGCCGCGCGTGGCCGGCCCGCGAGTCCGCCTGCACGCGGTGCGGGTCTACGAGACCGAAGACCTGTACGTGGATTACTTCGGAGGTCAGCCGTGATCCGCGTCACGCGGCGCTACCGGTTCTCGGCCTCGCACCGGCTCAATGCGGCTGGGCTCTCGGCGGAGGAAAACCGCGCGCTATACGGAAAGTGCAACAACCCCCACGGGCACGGGCACGACTACGCGCTGGAGGTGAGCGTGCGAGGGCCTGTGGACGCGGCGTCGGGCCGTGTGGCGGACCTGGCCGCGCTCGATGCGCTGGTGCGCGAGCAGGTTCTGGAGCCATTCGACCACCACGATCTGAACGCGGAAGTTCCGGCGTTCGCGGAGCGCGTGCCCACAACGGAGAACCTGGCGGTCGAGATCCGGGCGCGGCTCTCGGCCCGGTGGCTGGAGGTATTCCCGGGCGCGGGACCGGCGCTCGACGGAATTCGAATTCAGGAAACGAAGAGGAACCGATTTGAGCTACACGACTGAAAACCCGGCCGCGAATGCGGCAGCCGTTTCCGAGCGCGGGATCGCATCGCTGATGGGGGAGGTCCTAAGACAGCTCGGCGAGGACCCTGCCCGCGAGGGCCTGTCCAAGACTCCCGAGCGCGTCGAGAAGGCATGGAAGTACCTGACCAGCGGCTATGGACAGGACGTTCAGAAGGTGGTGAATGGCGCGCTCTTCACTGTGAAGTACGACGAGATGGTGATCGTCCGCGACATCGAGTTCTTCAGCCTGTGTGAGCACCACATGCTGCCGTTCTTCGGCAAGGTCCACGTGGCGTACCTGCCGCGGCACAAGGTGGTGGGGCTCAGCAAGATTCCGCGCATCGTGGACATGTTCGCGCGGCGGCTGCAGATCCAGGAGCGGCTGACGCAGGAGATCGCACAATCGCTCGAACAGGTGCTCGATCCGCTGGGCGTGGGCGTGGTTTGCGAGGCGCGCCATTTCTGCATGATGATGCGCGGCGTGGAGAAGCAGCACTCCGGCGCGGTGACCAGCGCGATGCTGGGGGCCTTCCGCGAGCGCAAGGAAACGCGGGACGAGTTTCTGGCGCTGCTGCGGCAGCACTCGAGCGAGATCTAATTATGCCGGCCACATCACTACCGAACCGCGACCGTCAGGGAGCGGAGCCACGGACCTTCCGCCATTTCGAGACCACGGATCCCACCGGGCGTGTGTGGAACGTGGACTTCCTCTGGATTCAGAACGCCATCTCGATCCGCCACGCCGATACGGTGGATGTGAAATTCGAGCTGTCGGCGGGTCCGGAGCGAATGACCAAGGTGGTGGCGCTCATGCACCCCGACCTGCTCGAGCTCACCCGGAAGACGGGGAAGCCGGTGGCCGATCCCTGGGTCTCCGCCTTGGCCGCGCGCCATCTGCGGCACATGATCGAGACCGGCGAGGACATGGAGAAGGCGCTCGTCACGCCGCCGCTCGAGACGCTCGTCGCATACGCGTAACCCGCTAAGATAGCGAGAGCGGTCATGATCTCGCTCGCGCTCTCCACTCCGCTGATGTACCTCAAGGGTGTCGGCCCGGCGCGCGCGGCGATGCTCGAAGGCAAGGGACTGAAGACCGTCGAGGACCTGCTGGCGTACCCGCCGTTCCGCTACGAGGACCGCACCAACGTCAAGACCATCGCGCAGCTGGCGCCCGGCGAGATGGCCACCGTCATGGCCGAAGTGAAGGCCGCCCACCTGGCCGGCTTCCGGCGCCGCAACCTGGGCCTGTTCGAGGCCGTGTTCACGGACGCCTCCGGCGCCACGCTGGTGTGCAAGTGGTTCCACGGCGGCTACCTCGAAAAGGTGATCGAGCCGGGACAGCGTGTCGCGCTCTACGGCAAAGTGGAGTTCGACAGCTACTCGGGCGAGCTCTCCATCCTCCACCCGGAGTTCGAGATTCTGGGCGAAGAGGAAGAGGGCGAGGCGGGCCTGCACACCGGGCGCATCGTCCCTATTTACGAGGCCACGCAGAAGGTCACCACGCGAGTTTTCCGGCGCCTGCTGTGGCAGATTCTCGAGGCGCTGCCGGTGGGGCCGGACCCGCTTCCCGAGCGCCTGCGCGAGGAACTGAAACTGCCGGACCTGCGGACCGCCCTTCGCGACTTGCACTTCCCGCCGCCGGGGGCGGACATCCGCCTGCTGAACGAGTTCCGCTCGCAGGCGCAGTTCCGGCTGATTTTCGAGGAATTCTTCTGGCTCGAATGCGGCCTGGCGCTGAAGCACAGCACCGCCCGCAAGCAGCCCGGCATCGCGTTCGAGCTGACGGACCGCGTTCGCGAGCAGATCAAGCGGATGCTTCCCTTCAAGCCCACCGGCGCGCAGAAGAAGGTGCTGGGGGAGATCGCGCGGGACATGGAATCGCCCGCGCCCATGAATCGCCTGATGCAGGGCGACGTAGGCAGCGGGAAGACGCTGGTGGCGGCGGAGGCGGCCATCATCGCGATCGAGAACGGCTGGCAAGTGGCGACGCTCGCGCCGACGGAGATCCTCGCCACGCAGCATTTTTTTTACTTCAAGGACCTGTTCCGCAGGCTCGGCTACACCGTCGCTCTGCTGACCGGCTCGAACACCAAGGGCGAGAAGGCGCAGTTCAAGCGCGCGCTGGCGGCCGGACTGGTCCAATTCGCGGTGGGCACGCACGCGCTGATCGAGGAGGATGTGGAGTTCCAGAAGCTCGGCCTCGCGATCGTCGATGAGCAGCACCGCTTCGGCGTGATGCAGCGGCTGAGGCTGATCCAGAAGGGCCCGCACCCCGACGTGCTGGTGCTCACCGCGACGCCGATCCCGCGCACGCTGGCCCTGACGCTCTACGGCGACCTCGACGTTTCGGTGATCGACGAGTTGCCGCCGGGGCGCAAGCCGATCGTCACGCGACATTCGGCGGAGGACGCCATCGAGCAGGTGTGGAGCTTCGTGAAGCGCGAGATCGAGCAGGGCCGCCAGGCGTACGTCGTCTACCCCGTGATCGAGGAATCGGAAACGCAGGCCATGAAGGCCGCGGAGAAGATGTACCAGCACCTGGCGGTCGAAGTATTCCCTCAACTCCGCATCGGGCTGATGCACGGCCGGCTCTCGACCGCGGAAAAGGAATCCGCCATGGAGCGTTTCAAAGCCGGCGAGACGCAGGTGCTGGTCTCGACCACGGTGATCGAGGTGGGCATCGACGTGCCCAACGCCACGGTGATGGTGATCGAGCAGGCGGAGCGATTCGGCCTCTCGCAGTTGCACCAGCTCCGCGGGCGCGTGGGACGGGGCGCCAAGCAGAGCTATTGCATCCTGGTGACCGGCAAGCTGAACGACATAGGCCGCCAGCGCATCCGGACGCTGGTGGATTCGAGCGACGGGTTCCACATCGCGGAGATGGATTTGAAGCTGCGCGGGCCAGGCGAGTTCTTCGGCACCAAGCAATCCGGCCTTCCGGCGCTGCGCATCGCCAACATTTTGCGCGATTCCGAAATCCTGGAGGTTGCGCGCCGCGAGGCTGCGACGCTGGTGGCGCGGCCTGAGGCGGATGAGGATCGCCGCCGGGCCCTGCTGTATTTGAGAGGCCACTGGCAGAGCCGGTATGGTTTGGCACAAGTGGGATAGCCATGCAGACACCGGGTAACCGAGCCGCGACCGTAAGGGAGCGGTCCTAACCATGCGAGTCATAGCCGGAGAGTTCCGAAGCCGTCGCCTGAAGTCGCTCCCGGGCCCGCATCTGCGGCCCACGCCGGACCGCCTGCGCGAGACGCTGTTCGACATTCTCGCTCCGCGCATCGAGGGCATCACGTTCCTTGACGCCTACGCGGGCACCGGCGCGGTCGGCATCGAGGCGCTGAGCCGCGGCGCGCGCGAGGCGATCTTCATCGAGCGAAGCCGCGCGGCCGCGGACGTGATCCGCGGCAACCTGCAATCGCTGGGCATCGAAGCGCGCGCTCAGGTCTTCTGCGGAAAGGCGTTGGTGGTTCTGGAGCGGCTGAAAGCTGGGATCGTCTTCCTCGACCCGCCCTACGACGCGCCCGCCGAATACGCCGCGGCGCTGGCGCTGCTGGGGGCCGCCCCGCCGCCGCTCACGATCGTGCAGCACGACGTGCGACTCGATCTGCACGAGGAGTGCGGAAGGCTGCGCCGCACACGCACGGTGCGGCAGGGGGACAACGTGCTGAGCTTCTACGCCGAAGGTGTGAATGTCAACTGAGATGACAAGGGCGAAAGTTGCACAGCTCCTGGAGAACTTTCTCGAGGCCCGGGTTGGCCGTTGGGACTGGGACGATTTCATTTCGACCCGAATCAAGGACCCTGCGCTCGAGAGCATTCGAGCAAGATGTGCCTCTCTGCCGGAGAACTACCCGCCGAAAACTCCGGGGCACTACTGCGACGAAAAGGGTATAGCAGTCCTGCGTGCTCTCCTCGCAGACCTCAGCGAGTGACTCCGCTCGTGGCGCAACCCCTCTGCCATACTGAACTTGTGTCCAGCTCCCGACGCTATCCTGAACGGCCGATTCTCGGCGTCGGAGCGATTATCGAGGATGCCGGGCGCGTTCTGTTAGTCGAGCGCGGGCAGGAGCCGCTGAAGGGCACCTGGTCGTTGCCCGGGGGCGCCGTGGAAGTGGGCGAGCGCCTGAAGGACGCCATCCGCCGCGAGGTGCGCGAGGAGACCGGGCTCGAAATCGAGCCTGTCTCCGTCGCCGAGGTCTTCGAGCGGATCATGCCCGATGCGGCGGGCCGGACCGAATATCATTACGTGTTGATCGATTACTTCTGCAAGGTGGCCGGCGGCGAATTGCGCGCCGCCAGCGACGCCAGCCGCGCCGTTTGGGTGCCGCGGGAGGAGCTGTCCGCGTACCGCATCACGGAAGGGACGCTGGCAGTCATTGAAAAAGCTCTGCCATGAACACCACCGCCCACCTTCTCGAATTCGACGCCCTGCGCCGCCTGATCGGGCGGAACGTTGCGAGCCCGCCCGGCCTGGCCGAACTGGAAAAAGTCGCGCCGGCCGCCGACCGGGCCACTGCCGAGCGCTGGCTCGCCGATGCAGCCGAGGCCATCGAGTACCTGCGCGCCGCCGCGCGCCCGCAGCCGGCAGCACGCGGGGCCGCCGTCCGCCTGCGCTTCTCCTCGCTGCCCGACACCGGGGATTCGATTCACAAGCTACACATCGAGGGCGCGTCGCTCGAAGGGAAAGAAATCCTCGCGCTGACCGAATTGCTCGACCGCGCCTCCGACATACGCTCCGTGCTGCTGGCCGTGGTGGACCGCTTCCCCAAGCTGGGCGCGCGCGGCGCCGCCATGGGCGAGTTCCGGTCGGTGCTCAAGGACCTGGCCGGCAAGATCCTGCCCGATGGCACGGTCGCCGATCACGCCAGCGTGCTGCTGGGCCGCCTGCGGCGCGACATGGAGCGCCAGAAGGGCTCCATACAGGACTCGCTTCAGCGCTTCCTGCGCGCGCACAAAGAGGAGCTGCAGGAGGAATTCGTCGCCATCCGCAACGAGCGCTTCGTGGTGCCCATCGTGGCGGGCCAGCGGCGCAAGATCGACGGCGTGATTCATGGCGCCAGCGGAACGGGCCAGACGCTCTTCGTCGAGCCGCTCGAGACCATCGAGCTGAACAACGAGCTGGTGCGGCTGACCGAAGAAGAGATGCGCGAGGTGCACCGCATTCTGCTCGAGTTGACCTCCCGGCTGCGCGACTACGCCCAGCCGATCCAGCGGACGCTAGCCATCCTGGGCGAGCTCGAGCTGCTGTTCGCCAAGGCGCAATTCGCCGTCGATTTCGGCTGCGTCATCCCGCGCTTCAGCCCGGATGGCGCCCGCCGCCTGGTCCTGCGCGAGGCGCGCCATCCGCTGCTCGAAGACGTGCTGCGGAAGCAGAAGCGCGCGGTGGTAGCGGCGACGCTCACTCTCGAAGGCACGACGCGCACGCTGCTCATCAGCGGTCCCAACAGCGGCGGCAAGACTATCACCATCAAGACCGTCGGCCTGCTGGCGCTGATGGCGCAGGCGGGTTTGCCCGTGCCGTGCGTCGAAGCCGAGTTCCCATTCTTCGACCGCGTGCTGGCCGACATCGGCGATCAGCAATCCATCCAGGAAAGCCTCAGCACCTTTTCCGCCCATATGAGCCGCGTGCGCGACATCCTGGCGCAGGCCACCTCCGACTCGCTGGTGCTGCTGGACGAGCTGGGGCGGGCCACCGATCCAGAAGAGGGCGGCGCATTGGGCGTGGCGATCCTGGACCGGTGCCGTTCGCTCGGCGCCTTTTCCCTGGCCTCCACGCACCTGCTGGCCCTGAAGGTTTTCGGCGCTAACACCGAAGGGGTCCTCAACGGCTCGATGGGTTTTGACGAGGAGACCCTCGAACCGACCTACATACTGCGGCTGGGCGCGCCGGGCAAGTCCGCGGGACTCGATATCGCCCGCCGGCACGGTCTTCCCGCCGAGATCCTCGAGCGGGCGCGGGCCACGCTGGGCACGCGCGAGCGCGACCTGGGGCGCTTCCTGGCGGAGCTCGATCGCCGCCTCACGGAAGTCGCCGCATCGCAACGTGCCTTGGAAGAGGAGCGCCAGCGGCTGCAGGCGCGCGAGAAGGCGCTGGCCGAGGAGTGGGCGAAGAAGGAAACGGCCAAGCTCAAAGAGATCGAGCGGCAGACTGAGCTGGTTCTCGAACGCTTCGAGGCGCAGGCGCAGGAAGCCATCGGCAAGGTTACGGTCAGCGTCGATCAGAAGCGTGCGTCGGCGCAGGCGCAGCGCAACGTCTCCAAGGTGAAGCGCGAGCTGCGCGAGGAAATGCAGACCGCCATCCTCTCGACTCAATCGGACTCGCGCGCGGGCGAGCTGGCGCCGCTGAAGATCGCCGAAGGCTCGCGCGTGCGCCTGAAGAACATACGCGAGCCAGCACGGGTGCGGCGGCTGATCGGCGTGGACCGTCTGGAGGTCGAGGCCGGGTTCATGAAGATGCAGGTCTCGCGCGACGAGGTCCTCGAAGTGCTGCCCGAGGGCGGAGGCGGCTCGAAACTGCCCCAGGGCGTTACGTTCAAGCCGTCCGGCCCGGAAGTGTACGTGAGCGTGCGCGAGGTCAACGTCATCGGCAAGCGGGCCGAGGAAGCGCGCGACCTGGTGGACAAGTTCCTGGACAGCGCGGTGCTGGCGTCTGCGAACCGCGTCCGCATCGTGCACGGCCACGGCATGGGAATCCTGCGGCGCATGATCGCGGAGTTGCTCACCGGGAACCCGAACGTCGAGAAGTTCTACACCGCGCCGCAGAGCGAGGGCGGGGCCGGAGCGACCATTGTGGAGCTGAAGGAGTAGGAAGGGCGAGAGCAGCCGGGCACCAGGGAGCGGATGAAGATCCGCGACGCAATTCGGATGATTGAGCGCGATGGTCGGCACCTCGTGAATCAGGAGGGCAGCCACCGTCAATTCAAGCATCCGGTCAAGAAAGGACGCGTCACCATCGCCGGGCATCCTTCTATGGATCTGGATCCGAAGACGCAGAGTAGTATCCTAAAACAAGCGGGCCTGAAGTGAGATACGCCGTTCTGTTTGAAAAAACCGAGACCGGGTACAGTGCCCATGTGCCGGATCTGCCCGGGTGCGTGGCCGCCGGCGCTACGCTTGAAGACACCAGCGCATTGATCCGCGACGCGATTCGAATGCACCTAGCGGGCATGGTGGAGGACGGAGAGCCGATCCCTGCACCGAAGACCTTCGCCGAGTACATCGTCGCTGCCTGACCCGCCCGTGTCCTCGTCCCCCGAAAATGAGATGATATTCGTTCTATGAAGCAATCTCGAACAGTCATCGGATTCGCGGCGGCGTTCCTGCTGGCCGGGGCCGCTTGGGCGGACGACGCCTCCAGAATGGCCAAGGCGCAGGAACTGCTCCAGGTCGCCAAGATGGACCAGGGGTTCAAGCAGGTGCTGGAGCGCGCACAGGCCAACATCAAGACCCAGACCACCCGCCCAGTGACGGTGGCCGCCGACAAAGCCGCCCTCGAAGAGAAGATCTCGCCGATCCTCGCTCAGCAGTTGAACTGGGAGACGCTCAAACCGCAATACGTGAAGGTCTACGCCGATACGTATACGGAAGAGGAACTGGACGCGATCCTGGCATTCTACAAATCGCCCGCGGGTCAGGCGTGGTTCGCCAAGTCGCCCGCGGTGGGGGAGAAGGCTCGCCAGATTACGCAGAAGGCGATTCAGGAAGCCCAGTCCCAGGTCCGCAAGATGGTCGAACCGGCGGCCGCGCCGCAACCCTAGGACGTCAGCGGACCGTCTCGAGCACCTGACCGGCGTGGCCGGCGGCTTTCACCTTGCGGAAGATCCGCGCGATGCGCCCGTCCTCGCCGATGACGAAGGTGGTGCGCTCGATGCCCATCACCTTCTTGCCGTACATGTTCTTCTCTTTCCAGACGCCGTAGGCCTCAGCGGCGCTGCGCTCCACGTCGGCCAGTAGAGTGAACGGCAGGCTCTTGCCTTCCTTGAATTTCATTTGAGCCGCGGGCTTGTCGGGAGAGACTCCCACGATCACGGCGTTGCGGCCGGCGAACTCCTTCGCATGGTCGCGAAACTCGCAGGCTTCCACGGTGCAGCCCGGAGTGTTCGCGCGGGGATAAAAATAGAGCACGACCTTTTGGCCGCGCAGACCGGAGAGCTGGAAGCGTTCGCCGCGCTCGTCTTCGAGATCGATCTCCGGCGCGAGGTCGCCTTCCTTCAGTGCTGGCATAGATAGATGTCCGCTGATTGACGCTCGCGGTTCGGTGCTGGGACCGCCAGCGACAAGCGACGGGCGACGGGCATCCTACTCCACCGCGACCTTAGTTCCCTTCTGGGACTCGGTCGAAAGATGCGCGATGCGGTCGTCGATGAGACTGCGGACGGCCTTGAGGAATTCGATTCGCGAGTTCCGCAGGTGCACCCGCGCCTCGTCCGTGTGGATGTGGAACAGGTCTTCGAACCGGTCAATCGCCTCGCGGCACAGGCAGCGCTCATAGATGCGCTCGGCCGCGGGCGGGGTAGAGGTTTGTTGCTCGCTCATGCCTGGACCTCCTTCATCTCGACGGTCAGGATCCGGCTTTCCAGTCGCGCCCGGGCCGGCGTGAGCGCCGCCATCGAAGTCGGCAACCCGATGTGGCGACGGAAAGTCCCGATCTCGACCACCAGCTCATCGCCCTTCTTGAACAACCCGATCTCGCCCTTGGTGGCGAACGGCAGCAGCACTTTGACTTCGTAGTGGCCGTCCTGCTTGCCGAACGTGTACGGCCGCTCGGTGCGCGTGATCGCCGCCGGATCTTCCCCCTCAGCATACATCACCCGCGCCAGCTCTTCGAGCCTCTGCTGCCCCAGCACCTCGTGCGTAAACAGCGGCACCAGCTTCAACGGGATTGGCGCGAAGTACTCCTCGATCTCCGCGCGGATCTTGTCCTGCGAGGTGTGCCACTCCGCGAAGTACGCGTCGCTCACGGAGGCCGGCAGGACGCGGTTGACCATCACCGTATCCACAGTCAGGCCGTGCAGCGAAAAATAGACGAAGGCCCGCTGCGTCTCGCGCAGCACCATCTTCTCCGGATTGGTCACCAGGCGCACGCTGGTGATCTGCGGGTCTTCCATCAGCTCGTCCACGCCTTCGAGCTTGCCGAACAGCTCGTGGATATTGGCGAAGTAGCTGTCGGCGGGAAGCTCGAACGGAGCCACTCGGTTGGCGATCGGCCGCACCGCCTTAAGCAGGCTGCGCTGGAAAGGGAAGATGTGCTTCATGTACCAGTCCAGCGTGGTCGGCATGCTGATAAAGCGCATGGACTCCGCGGTGGGAGCGGCGTCGAGGATGATGACGTCGTAGCGGGCCTCGCGCCGGTACTGGTTGATGTACATCATCGCGCTGAGCTCTTCCATCCCCGGCAGGATGGCCAGCTCCTCGGCCTGCACGCCCTCGAGGCCGGTGGTGCGGAGAACCGAGATCACGTAAGACGAGATTTCCCGCCAGTGGCGCTTGATTTCCCGCTGGATGTTCAGCTCCTGTATGGAGAGGCCGGGCATGATCTCCAGCGGATCCGCGGTCCGGGAGTGGAACAGCTCGGTCTCGAGGTCGAAGGAATCGGCAAGGCTGTGCGCCGGATCGATGCTCATCACCAGGGTGCGGCGGCCCATTTGCGCCAGCCGGACGCCCGTAGCGGCCGCCAGGCTGGTCTTTCCAACGCCGCCCTTGCCGCTGTAGAGGAGAATCCTCATAGCTCTATTTTCCCATGGGGACGCGGGGCACGCTTCTCCTGAGAGCCCCAGGCCCCTGACCGCACTACTACTCTGAATGCGCGTTGCCTTGGCGCTCTGTCTCCTCCCGGTGCTGCTTGCGGCACAGACCTCGCTGCTGCGGGTTCGCGCTATCGATAGCGATGGCGCGGCCCGGGCGGCGGGTTCCCGGTCGGCCGGCCTCTCCGTCGAGGTGACAGACGGATCTGGCCAACCCGTGCCCGGAGCGGTGGTCACGGTTCGCCTGCCGGACGACGGCCCCGGAGGCTCCTTCGCAAGCGGGCTGAGCTCCACCATCCTGACCACGGGAGCGGACGGCCGCGCCACCACTTCGCCCATAAGCTGGAACCGCCTGGCGGGAACGGCCGAGATCCGCATCACGGCGGTCAGCGGACGGCTGCGAGCCGGAACGATTGCGGCCTGCCGTCTCTCGGAGCCGGAGCCCGAAAAGCCAACAGCGGCCGCGGCTGCGCCGGAGCCTGAAGGACACGGGGCCCGGGTGATCGTGAAGGAACGCGCCTCCAGCGGCGGAGGCAGCCACCTGAAGTGGATCCTGATCGCCGCCGTGGCGGCCGGGGGCGCGGTCGCAGCGCTCGGCCTTCGCGGCGGTGGAAGCGCAAGCGCGGGCAGCAGTGGGTCGACCGGCGGGGGCGGGACCGGCATCGTAACCTCGATCACCCCGTCGGGCCCGCCGGTTGTCGGAGCGCATCCCTAGCCATGACTCGACGTTTTGCAGCCTTCGCCTTGTACCTGACCGCGGCACTGGCGCAACCTGCCGTTGACGCGCCGCGCGCCGGCTGCGTGCGCGGCCTGGATGGCGGCCTTCGGCCTGTCCACGGCGTTACCGGAGCGTTGCTGGCGGGCGCGCCGGCCACATGGTCCGCGATGGCGGCGGCGTGCTCGGACTCGCTCGCGCTGGTCAAGACGGACGGCGCGCTCGAAGTTCGCGATGGCGGCCTCGCCCTGCTGGCCCGGTGGGACGCGCCCGCGGGAGCGGCCCTGTTCGCCCTGCCGCGCGGGGCCCAGACCGGCTTCGTCTACTATCCGGCAACCGGAAAGATTGTTCAAGTCGGCGTGCAATCGCCTCCTCGCGCCGTTCTGGATTCCGAAGCGCTCGGCGGCGCGGTGCTCGCGATGGCCAGTCCGGATGCTCTTCACTTGATGGCGGTGGTGGCGGACACGGCGGGTCCGCGCCTGGTTCGCATCTCGACAGCCGATGGCACCATCGAGTCGCAGACCCCGCTCGAGGACGTGGCCGCCCCGCTGGCGCTCCTCAGCGACGGCACCATCGTGTTCGCGGACGCGGCGGGGCTCGTCATACGGCCGCCGGGCGCCGCCGTCGCACACATGGCGCAGCCTAAGATCCGTCCACTGCCCCCGCGCGAGGCCTTCGTGACCGAACGGCGGATGGCGCTGCCGGCCGCGGCGGTCTCGATCGACCAGATGGGCGGCGCGTGGCTGGCCGTGCGGCTCGCCGACGGGGGCGCGCCTCTCGCGCTTCGCCTGGAAGGCGCCAGCCAGCGGACCTGCCGCATCCCGACGATGGAGACCGCTCAATGATCCGGCGCCTGTTGTTGTGTTCGCTCCTGGCGGGTGGTTGCGCGCTCGCCCAGCAGCAGTTGCTGCTCAGCGCGCTGCCCGCGGGTCCGGATTACGAGCCGGGCCAGGCCATCGACTTCGGAACGGTGTCGGTTGGCACGGCGGCTACCGTGACCTTCCAGTTGGCGAACAGCGGGCCCGGCCGCCTGGTGCTGAACAGGCTTGCGGTGGACGGCGCGGCTTTCCAACTCGGGCGCACTCCGGCGGGCCTTGCCATTGCCATCGGGCAGTCTGTCGAATTCACCATCACGTTCACGCCGCTGACGGCGGGCGCGGCACGCCTGGGCGAGCTTTGGGTTCAGACGGCCGGGCAACCGCGGGCCGAATACGACCTCGCCGGCGCGGGCGAGGGCCAGGTCGCCGGCGCGTTTGTCGAGCCACGGACGGAAGCCGCTCCCGCCGCGACGCCGGAGGCGACACCCACGCCGACGCCGGCTCCGGTCTGGCCCAAGGGCGCCATCTTGGCTCAGCCCGCCCTTTCGAGCGGCGAGCAATCCACCATTGCAATCCAGTTCGACGGGCCGCTCCCTGTTGACGGCGCCGGCACTCTCACCATGGACCACACCGGGGGAGGGGACACGCACAGGGGCTTCATCCTGCCTGACACCAACGGCACCTTCGCCCCGTCGCAGGTGTCGTTCACGCTGACCAGGGGCGAGAGCGTGGCCCGCTTCATGGGCCGTCCCGGGATCGTCTTTCAGGCAGGCAGCACGGCGAGCACCCTGACGTTCACCGCTACGCTTGGCGACCGGACCCAGCTCGCATCCCAGTCGTTCACGCTCGGGCCAACCGTGGTGGGCATCGATCTGGTCCTTCTGGAAACGGCAGGCAACGGCGTGCTGGTGACGGTGGATGGATACGACAACACGCGCACGGCGTCCTCGCTGTCCTTCACCTTTTTCGACACGACGAATCATCAGATCGGGCAGCCGATCCTGGTCGATGCGACGGCTCAGTTTCAGGGCTACTTCCCGAACGCCGGGACCGGCCTGTTCGGACTGAAGCAGGCTTTCAACGTCACGGGCGACGCCACGGCCATCCACTCGGTCGCCGTCACGGTCACCAATTCGCAGGGCACCTCCAGCAAAATGTCACAATGAGAAAGTGACGCCCGTCGCGCTGACCATTGCCGGCTCGGATCCGAGCGGAGGCGCGGGCATCCAGGCCGACCTCAAAACATTCCACCAGTTCGGCGTGTACGGCGAGGCGGTCCTCACCCTGCTCACGGTGCAGAACACGCTTGGTGTCGCGCGCGTCGAGTGCGTACCGCCGGCACTGGTCATCGAGCAGGTGCGCGCGGTGATCGGCGACATCCCGCCGCAGGCCGCCAAGACCGGAGCGCTGGGCAGCGCGGAAATCGTCGAAGCGCTGGCGGAGCTGGCCGAAGAGTTCGAATTCCCCCTGGTGGTGGACCCGGTGATGGCCGGCTCCGACGGCGCGCCCCTGGTTTCCGCCGGCGCCCGCCTGGCGATCGCGACCCGCCTGCTGCCGCGCGCTTTCCTGGTGATGCCGAACCTGGACGAGGCGGCCACGCTGACCGGGATCGAGGTGAAGGACGTGGGCACAATGCGCGAGGCCGCGGCCCGGCTGTGCGCCATGGGAGCGCGGGCCGCGCTGGTGAAGGGCGGCCACCTGGAAGGCGCGGCGACCGACGTTCTTTACGCCCATGGCGCATGGCGCGAGTTCACCGCGCCGCGCGTTGAGACCCGCCATACCCACGGGACCGGCTGCACCTATTCCGCCGCCGTCACCGCATCGCTCGCGCGCGGCATTCCGATCGAGGACGCGGTGGCACGCGCCAAGCGGTACATCACGAACGCCATCCGCACGGCACCCGGCCTGGGCCGCGGCCGAGGCCCCTTGAACCACCACGCCTGAGGATGCCTGCGCCACGGGGCGTTGTGCTATCGGAATTAGTCGCAAACCCGGGACTGGACTGGCTCGAATTTCGCCGCCTTCGCGAAATTCGTGCCTGTCCCACCCGTGGTCCTCTGCCTCTGAAGTCCCTTGAACACCGCGCCCTCGCGGTCGCGGCTCCGTTCCGAGCCGCGCGCGCCAGCAAGCGGTAAACGAACTTCGGAGACTGGGCGCTAGCTCGGTCGCCCGTCCGGAAGCACGCGAATAGCGAGTCCCGCCAGGTCGCTCCGCAGCCGCTCGACGGATTCGAAGCGCAGGGCCCGCAGGCCCGCCTCCCTGGCGGCGAGAACGTTCACCTCGCGGTCGTCGATGAACAGCGTCTGGTCCGGCCGCAGCCCGACGCCCTCGAGGCATCGCTCGTAGATCGCACGCTCCGGTTTGATCAGCCGGACTTCGCACGAAAGGGTCAGGGAATCGAAGAGCTTCAGCCAGGTGAAGGTCCGGCGGGCATACGCGGCCATATCGACATGCATGTTGGACAGCACCGCGGTCTTGAGACCGGACGCGTGCACCCGGCCCACCCACTCGGTCATGTCGCGGTCGACGTCGGTCCACATCTCGACGTCCCATCGCCGCAGCTGGTCGATCAGGTCGTAATCGAGCGGCACCGATCCCGCGGACACGGCGGACCAGTAGTCCCCAAAACTGACGTCGCCCCGGTCATACCGCCCGCGCCATTCTTCGTAGCGCGCCGCGAACGTCTCGGGATCCAGCTTCAGAGCCTCGGTCATACGCGCGATTTTCTCCGGGCCCGGGCGGTGGCACAGTACCTCCCCGTAGTCCAGAATCAGGCCGTGAATGCCGTTCACCCTTCTCATTTAGCGCCACCCTTACCGAACCGCGACCGTCAGGAAGCGGACTCGTCGCCCTCACTCAAACTGCGCGCGGAACTTCTCCAGGCGCTCCGCCAGCGTCCGGACTTCCTCCCGCAGCGCGCGGACCTCGGCCTCGAGTTCGGCCAGCCGGCCCACGCGCGGGACTTCAGCCTCCACCGCCGCGGCCGGCGACGCGATCGCCGGCGGCCCCGAGAGCAAGTGCGCGGTGCGGGGTTCCTTCGTCCCCGGTTGTCGCGGCAGGCGCACCGCCAGCGGCTCGGGCTGCCACTCGATCAGGCGCTGCAGAACGGACTCCACCTCGTCGGTATCGCTGAAGGGATGCAGCCGGCCCGCCCGGTCGCGCAGCTCACCCACGGTCTGCGGGCCGCGCACCATCAGCTCGCACAGGATCGCCAGCTCGCGCCGCCCCAGGTTCAGCTTCTCCGAGAGCCGCTCGCGGAACTTCGGCACCCGCATGCCCGCTCCCGTAATGCTGGCCGCCATTCCCTTCTCGCGCAGGCTGTCGATGGCGTCCGCCACCGTGTCTTCGTCATAGCTGACCGCCGGGTCGCGGTTGGATTTCTGGTTGCACGCGTTGACTAGAGCGTTCAGTGTGAGTGGGTAATACTCCGGGGTCGCCATCTCTTTTTCGACCAGCGACCCCAGCACGCGAACCTCGACGATGTTCAGCATCGAACCCTATGCGACCTCGACGTTTTTGATGTAGTCCAGCTTCGGGAAGCTGTTTTCGAGGTACTTGTTGCCCTCGCCCTGAATGCGGCCCTGGTCCGGACCCTCGCCGTATCCGCTGTAGAGTTGGCCCACCACGTCCATGCCCTCGGTGACCTTGCCGAACGGGGCGAAACCCTGGCGGTCCAGGGCGGCGTTGTTCCCCAGGTTGATGAAGACCTGCGTGGTGCGCGTATTCGGACCGGCCGTGGCGAACGTGACGGAACCCGGCGCATTGGTCTGGGTGACGGGATCGTCGGGGATGTTCGCCGACCGCCATTGCCGCGCCAGGGCCGGGTCGCCGGGAATGCCAAACTGAACCACGAAGCGGGGCAGCACGCGGAAGAAACGCGCACCGTTGTAGAAACCACTCTTGATGAGACTGTGAAACCGATCCGCGCCCTGCGGGGCCCAGGCCCGCGTCACTTCCACCGTAAACGTGCCTTTGGTTGTCTCGAACCGCGCCCGGTAAGTTTCCGGAGCCTGCTCATTCTGCGCCAATGTTTACATCCTCCTCGCACCATTGTGACACGGCCCCGTAGGGACATCCGTTAGAATGGGGATGTCTATGAGTTACCGAATACTCGCGCCGCTTTTCGTTGTGGCCGTCCTGGTCTGGGGCGCTCCCAAGGAGGGCGACGCCAAGAAGGGCGCGGCCCTGTTCGCCCAACAGTGCGTCACCTGCCACAACGCCAACAACAACGAGAAAAAGCTCGGTCCGGGGCTCAAGGGCCTGTTTAAGATGGCCAAGCTGCCCAACGGGAAGAAAGCTACAGAGCAGAACATCCGAGCGCAGATCGACAGCGGCGGCAACGGCATGCCCCCGTTCAAAGACATGTTGAGCGACCAGGAAAAGGACGACCTGATCGCCTACCTGAAAACGCTGTGAGGACAAACTGCCGGTTGTGGCGCAGGCACTCCTGCCTGCCGCCTCGACACTCGTGTCGAGGCCCGTTTTCGTGTCGAGTCTGCGCCACAATGAATGTGCGGGCCCTGGGGTCCGCCGCACAACAATGACCCGCTGGCTGACTGACGGGAAGCTGCTGATGCGTTGGGGCCCTCCGCTGGTGGTGTTCGCGGTGGCGCTGGCCGCGCTGCTGCTGGCGCGCTACATTCTGCTGCGCCTGGTTCGCCGCCGGGCGCCGCATCCGACGTCGTTGGCCGCAATCTTCGCTGAAACGATTTCCGTCCCTTCCGTATTTTGGTCGCTGGCCGCCGCGGCCGATCTTTCTCTTTCCTCCGCCGACCTGACCGCCAGGCAGACCCACCTGGCCGATGAATGGATCGGCGCCTTCGTGATCGTCAGCTTCACGCTGGTGGCCCTCTCGGTGACCGTGCGCGCGGTGACGCATTACGGCGAGCGGCAGGGGACCGCGCTCGCCGCCGCCGGGCTTTCGCGGACGCTGATCCGCGGGGTGGTGGTCACCATCGGCGTAATGACGCTGATGGCGAACTTCGGCAAGTCGATCGTACCCCTGCTGACGGCTCTCGGAGTCGGCGGCATCGCCGTGGCACTGGCGCTGCAGGACACGCTCGCAAACTTCTTCGCCGGTATTCACATTCTGGTGGAGCGTCCCATCTTCGTGGGGGACCCGATCCGCCTCAGCGACGGCCAGGAAGGCGTGGTCAGCGACATCGGCTGGCGCACCACCCGGGTGCGCAACGGGAACAACGATCTGGTGATCGTCCCCAACTCGAAAATCACTACGGGAACGCTGATCAACTACACGCTCCCGAGCCTCCGCGAGGCGGCCACCTGCGCCATCCTGGTGGCGCACGATGCCGACCCGGCGCTGGTCTGCCGCATCGCCCTCGAAGAAGCGCGCCAAACCGAGGGCGTGCTGGCCGATCCCGCGCCCATGTGCCTGTGCGACCCCGGCGTGCTGCCCACCCACCTGCAATTCGCGCTGAGCTTCAGCGTGGCCCGGCGCGAGGACCAGTGCCCCGTGCTGTCCCGGATTCGCCTGCGGCTGCTCGCGCGCTTCCGCGAGGAAGGCGTGCCGCTGCCGAACCTGGACGTGGTCCATGCGAATCGGCGTTGACGCGGGCGGCACCTTCACCGACTTCGTGGTGCTCCACGACGACGGCCGCCTGGAGGTATTCAAGCTCCGCTCTAACCCGCGCGCACCGGCCCGCGTGATCCTTGAAGGGCTGCGCCGCGCGGCGGGACCGAAGCCGGCCGCTGTGGTGCATGGCTCGACCGTGGCCACCAACGCCCTGCTCGAGCGCAAAGGCGCGCGGACGGCCTTCGTCACCACCGCGGGCTTCGAGGACCTGATCGCCATCGGCCGGCAGAACCGCGCCGAGCTGTACAACCTGACGCCCTCGCCCCGGCGCCCATTGGTGGGCCGCGAACTCTGCTTCGGCGTCCGCGAGCGCGCGCACTTCGACGGAGTCATAGCGGCGCGGCCGCGCGCCTCCGAGTTGCGCCAGTTGCGGGACCGGCTGCGCCGCGCCAAGGCCGAGTCCGTGGCTGTCTGCTTTCTGCACGCCTACCGGAACCCGGCCAACGAGCAACTGGCGGCGAAGGCGCTATCGGCCTTCCCGGTCTCCTGCTCGCACGACGTTTGCCCGGAGTTTCGCGAGTACGAACGCGCCTCGACCACGCTGCTCAACGCCTACGTGGGCCCGTTGATGGACGCCTACCTGGCTGAGCTTGAAGCCGGATTCCACGAGCCCA
The DNA here is from genome assembly GCA_963841635.1 of Bryobacterales bacterium. Taxonomy (GTDB): domain Bacteria; phylum Acidobacteriota; class Terriglobia; order Bryobacterales; family Bryobacteraceae; genus DASWZN01. Next base: position 713,871 of record CAWJDO010000002.1, on the reverse strand, counting down.
TCGCCATTCTCCAATCGAACGGCGGCTTCATGACCGCGGCCGAGGCGCGTCGCCACCCCGTGCGCACGATTCTCTCCGGTCCCGCCGGCGGCGTCTGGGGCGCCGTCGAGATGGCGCGCCTTTCCGGATTCGAGCGCGTCCTCGGCTTCGACATGGGCGGCACCTCGACCGACGTGAGCCTCTCGGAAGGCCGGCCGCGCGAGACCACCGAAGCCTCCGTCGACGGATTTCCAATCCGCGTGCCAATGCTCGATATCCACACCGTGGGCGCCGGCGGCGGCTCCATTGCGCGCGTGGACGAAGGCGGGCTGCTGCGGGTGGGCCCCGAAAGCGCGGGCGCCGATCCGGGCCCCGCCTGTTACGGCACCGGGACCGAGGCCACCGTGACCGATGCCCACGTCGTCCTGGGGCGCATTGCCGCGGACCAGTTCCTGGGCGGCGACATGCGCATCGACCTGGAGCGCGCGGCTGCGGCCGTCGATCGCGTGGCCGTCCGGCTCGGCCTGGACCGCACCGCGGCGGCCGAGGGCATTCTGCGCGTGGCCGACGCGAACATGGAGCGGGCCATCCGGGTGGTATCGGTCGAGCGCGGTCACGATCCGCGCGATTTCGTCCTGACGGCCTTCGGCGGCTGTGGCGGGTTGCACGCCTGCGGAGTCGCCGGGGACCTCGGCGTCCCCACGGTGCTGGTGCCGTGTCATGCCGGAGCGCTCTCCGCCCTGGGAATGCTGCTGGCCGATCGCGTGCGCGACTACGCCGCGGGTGCGCTCGGCAGCACCGCGATCGACGAGCGCTTCGCGGAACTCGAAACGCGGGCGCTGGCCGAGATGCCCGGAGCCGTCCTCGAGCGTAGCGCGGATGCCCGCTACCTGGGCCAGAGCTACGAGCTGAACGTGCCCTGGGACGCCGCGGGCGCCGGCGCCGCGTTCCATCGCGAACACCAGCGCACATACGGCTACTCCAACCCGGAGCGCGAGGTCGAGATCGTCACCATTCGCGTGCGCGCGCGCATCGCCACGCCGCGCCCCCACATCGAAGCGCCTCGTCCCGCCGGCCCCGCCGCCCGTCCCGGAACCCGGCGGGCGTTCGTTGGGGGACGCTGGCGAAAGTTGCCCATCCTCCGCCGCGAGCAAGTGCCCGTGGCCGGCCAGATGGGCCCGGCCCTGGTCCTGGATTATGGCGCCACGGCTCTGGTCCTGCCCGGTTGGCTCGCCAATATGGATAATATGGGGAGTCTTGTTTTGCGACGGAAGGAGTGAATATGGCTGGATTCATCGGCGGTGTTATGCAGATCCTCCAGATCGTCTTCGTCTATGGCGTGCTGACGGCGTTGTTTCTTTTGCTGTACAAGGTCTCGAAGGAAGTCGCGGACATCAAGCGTGCTCTCGCCGAGACGGAGGAGCGCCTGCTATTGGCGATGCTCCCCAAGGAAGCGAAGGCGGACCGAACCGAGCGGCTGTAGCGGCGTCAGCCCGCAACCGTGGGGCAGGACTCCAGTCCTGCAGCGGGTCTCCAGACCCGCCTCCGTCCAACTTCCTGAAACGAAGGAAGCCGGACGTGGACGTCCGGCGCAGCTCTGGAGAGCCGCCCACTCCTGCCGTCCGGGTACCCCCCGTTGGCGGTGAGGTCCCCATCTGCGATACCCTGATCGATACCGTGGATGGGCCGCAACAATTCCTGTTGTACCTGTTGAAGCCGTCCCACTACGATGACGACGGCTACGTCATCCAGTGGGTGCGCTCCGCTATCCCCTCGAACACGCTGGCGTGTCTCTACGGCCTGGCCCTGGACTCGAACCGGCGGCGCGTGTTGGGCAAAGATGTCGAGATCGTCGTCCAGGCCTACGACGAAACGAACTCGGTGCTGCCGCTGAAGCGTATCGTGAAGGCGTTGCGGGGCCGAAAGGGTATGGTGGGACTGGTCGGGGTGCAGTCCAACCAGTTCCCGCGCGCCATGGACATCGCGCGCCCGTTGCGCGCGGCCGGCATCCAGGTTGTGATGGGCGGTTTCCACGTCTCCGGGTGTCTCGCCATGTCGCCCGAGACAACGCCCCAACTCAAAGAGGCGCTCGAACTCAAAGAGGCGATCGACCTCGGCATCTCGCTGTTTGCCGGCGAGGCCGAAGGGCGGCTCGATGAGGTTCTGCGCGACGCCTGGCGGAACGAGCTGAAGCCGCTGTACAACTATCTGCCCGATCTGCCCGCCCTCGAAGGCGCGCCGATCCCGTTCCTGCCCGAAGGCCGCATCCGCCGCACCGGCGGCAACATGACCAGCTTCGACGCCGGCCGCGGCTGCCCCTTCCTTTGCTCCTTCTGCACCATCATCAACGTGCAGGGGCGCAAGAGCCGGCACCGCTCCGCGGCGGACGTCGAACAGATCGTGCGCCGCAACCTGGCGCAGGGCATCAACCGTTTCTTCATCACCGACGACAACTTCGCGCGCAACTCGGAGTGGGAGGCTACCTTCGACCGCCTCATCGCCATGCGCGAAGCCGAACATCGCAACATCAAGTTCGTGATTCAGGTGGACGTGATGTGCCACCGCCTGCCGCGCTTCATCGAAAAAGCCCGCCGCGCCGGCGTGGCCCGCGTCTTTATCGGACTGGAAAGCATCCATCCCGAAAGCCTTCTCGGCAGCCGCAAAAAGCAGAACAAGATTGCCGAGTATCGCAAGATGCTGCTCGAGTGGAAGAGCGCCGGCGTCACCGTCTTCGCCGGCTACATCGTCGGCTTCCCCAACGACACGCCGGAATCGGTCCGCCGCGACATCGGCATCATCCAGCGCGAGTTGCCCATCGACCTGCTGGAGCCGCACTGCCTGACGCCGCTCCCCGGCTCCGAGGATCATCTCAAGCTCCGCCAGGCCGGCGCCTGGCTCGATCCCGATCTGAACAAGTACGACCTTGAGCATGTCGTCACCCAACACGCGCGCATGACGACCGAGGAATGGGAGCGCATGTACCGCGACGCGTGGCTGTCCTATTTTTCGCGCGAGCACATGGAAACGGTCATGCGCCGCGCGGCCGCCACGCCGGGCATGAGCGCCGGCAACATGATGTTTCTGCTCTTGTGGTTCTACACCTGCATCGTGCTGGAGAAGGTGGATCCCCTGCAGGGCGGGTATTTGCGTCTGAAGTCGCGGACCAACCGCCGCCACACTTTTCCCCGCGAGAACCCCTTCGTCTTTTATCCGAAGTACGCGGCCGAGTTGCTCTGGAAGCACCTCCGGCTGGCGGGCGCCATCGTCCACTTCTACCGTTTCCGCCGCAAGCTCAAGCACGACCCCGCCGCCCGCGACTACATGGATCAGGCGCTAACGCCGGTGTCCGATTCCGAGGTCGAGTCACTCGAAATGTTCACCGCAAAGCCGTGATCGTTTTCCGGCAGGTTCTCGCGAGACCCTAGTGTGGTGCGTCGCAGATTCCGTCGAGTATCGGAATTGGCCGCAGACCCGGGACTGGCTCGAATTTCGGCGCCGTTGCGAAATTCGTGCCTGTCCCACGATTGGTCCCCTGTCAGCTATACTGCTCGATATTTGCGACGCACTACCCTCGCGTAGTGAAGGGGCATCTACCAAGCCGACGGGGTCTCCAACACGGCACGCGGCGCCAAAGTCATGATCCAGCCCAGAGCTCGAAGAGGCAATCGCGGGAGAATCGGCGCTGGTCGCCGACGTCCACCGAAAGGCACGGAACCGCGGATACGGTATCCTGTGCGCAGAGGCGCCGCGAACTCTTCGACCCGCTGAAGGGAGCCGGCGGGATGGACCGGGGGGAAGAACGATGCGAACGCGATGCGCAACAATCCGGACCTGCGTGGCACTGGTGACCGGCTTGATCGGAATGGCTCTGGCCGCGCAGGCTGCGGACGATACGGCGCGGTTTTACGGGACATGGGGAACCAGTTTCGCCGTCAACGGCAAGATGGTAGCTATGGTGTCGGTGCACGATAGCGCCGGATTCAAGAATTACATTGTGCTTCCCACCGGGAACGCACCTGCAGGCGAGGGAACGTTCTCGGCGGCGAACGGCAAATATACGACGAGCGCCCCTAAGCCCAACGATTCCGGGACGTACCGGTTCATGGGAGACACCACCGTGGTTTGCACAAACGCCGCGGGGCAGACCGCAATCTGGAAGCGTCTCAAGGCGCCCTCGCCGCACGCATCTGCCGCGCAGCCGGAGCCGCCAGCCCCGCCAGCCCCAACAGCGCCGACAGCGCCGGCGGCCCAGGCCGCAGACCCAGCTCTTCCCGCGGACACCAATGCCGCCATCGCGGCTTTCAATCGCAAGGACTACAACACCGCCTGGCGCAGTTTCATGGCGGCCGCTGAGAGAGGCGATGCGGAGGCCGAGGCCGGCGTCGGCGGCATGCTCTTTCATCGTCTGAATCCGCCTGGCACCGGCTACTACGCGCAGTGCGAAAAATGGCTGCTGGCGTCCGCGAACCAGGGCAACGCCAAAGGCATGGGCTTCCTCGGCCAATACTATTACGCCAGCGGCGTTTCCATCGCAGGCGGCATCAACCCCGGGGTCAACAATGCTCCCATCTCTCCCACGGTGCGGAAGCAAGCCGAGGAACGCTTTCGCCTGGCGCGGCAATGGTTCGAGCGCGCCGTTGCCAAGAACGATGGTTACGCCATGGGCAACCTGGCGATCATGCTCGACAGCGGTGTGGGCGGTCCGGCGGACCCGGCGCGCGCCGCCGAGCTTCGCGAACGGCTGAAGCACGCTAACGACCCAGCCCCTACCGATCCGGACTTTATCAAGCGGGCAACCACCGATCCCGGCAAACTCGCCATGAGCGCGGCCTGGCAGTCGGGACACTACGCCGATGCGATCCAGAGCGCCCGGGCCCGAGCCGCCAAAGGCGACGCCGGCGCCGAGGCGCTCCTGGGACGCGCTTACTATGAAGGCGTAGGCGTGACCCGAGACTGGCCCACCGCTCTGGATTGGCTCAATAAAGCCGTCGCCCAGAATAACGCCGACGCGATGTTCATCCTCGGCCTCATGTACGAGTACGGCCGCGGCGTGAGGCAGGATGTGCCGAAGGCGCAAAAGCTGTTCGATCGGGCGGCTGCGTTGGGCCAGCGTTTCGCGGAGATGGAGGCCAAAGGGATGCGGATGGAAGGCGCCGCGGCCGAGCAGCAGGCGAGGTTTGCGGCCGTTTGCCGCAGAGCGGGCGGCGTCGCCGATGGCCCCCTTTGCCTGAGCGGCGGCATGGTCATCGACCCTTACTAGTGGAATTGGCCGCAGACCCGGGACTGGCTCGAATTTCGGCGCCTTTGCGAAATTCGTGCCTGTCCCACCATTGGTCCTCTGTCAGCTATACTGCTCGATATTTGCGACGCTAGCTCGCCGGCCGGCAAGGGCGCTCCTCTACTTACCGTTCGGCTGGCGGTGGAAAGTATCCGGCGAGCCGCTGCCCCGGACCACCATCGTCGCTGGTCCTCGAAACTCGATCGCGATCGTGGAATCCTCCGGGGTCGGGCGGTCCTGGTACATCGGCTTGTGGGTGGCGTCGCGCGGCAGCGGATACCAGCTCTCCGTCTTCTGATGCAGCAGCACCGCGTTTCCGCGGACCTCATAAGTTCCTTTGGCTATGACCACGCCGGTGATGATCTGGCCCGACCCTGCGATCGTGTACTGGTAGGTGCCGTCGGCGCGGAAACTGTACCATTCCCCGCTGTAACTGGACTGCACGAACGCGCCGGTCGATGGATTCACCAACTCGCCGTAGTAACCCGAGGTGCTCCAGTTACCGACCAGCGGCCCCGATCGTCCCGTCGCGGCCGGCGGCGGCGCGGGTGCCGTGGATGACACGGAGCCGGCGCCGTCCGCGGCCGATCCTATCACCCCCGTGATCAGCGCCGCTCCCCGCACCAGGTCCGCCGCGGCAGGACTGCCGTAGCTCACCCACCACGCAGCGCTCTCTTTCAGCATGACGGCGCCCGGCCCCGCGTAGTTCTTGCCCGCGCTGGTGTACGTGACCAGGAACGCGGCCGAGTCCTGGGCGGTAGTCAGGTGGGACATCCGAAAGCTGGGCAGCGCTTGCTGAAAGCTCCGCTCGACCGCCTCGACGTATGCCGCGACAGGCTTCGCCGCGTCCCGCGGCATGCGAATCACCAGCATCTCCTCGTCCCGTGGCGCGTTGCTCAGGCGCACGTTCCAGCGGCCGTACTTCGCCTCCCAGCCTTCGGGCTGCCGCAGCGAAAACGAGTCGTCCGGCGCCACCGTCTTCGTCCATCGAATCTGGTCCTGCGCGACCAGCGGCGCAAGCGAAAGCAAGCCGGCGGTACAGCAAAGTGTGACAGAGGTCAGTCGTCTCAAAGGATGGGCCCCCTCTACCGCTGGAAGCCAGTATACACGGAGTCTCGCTTTACTTGATGCGGATCGGGTCCGCCCAGTTCCCGCGGAAGAGAAACTTCTGCGCGTAAATGGTCTTCGTGAACTTGCCGTAGCGGATGTCCGCGCCGGCGTAGAGGCCCAGCACAAAACAATCGTCGGGCAGCGGGAAGGTGGCGGAAACGGTCTGCTGCTTCAGCTTGGGGTCGATCGTTCGCTGATGCGTCTCTCCGGGCTCCCAACCCTTGTGCGGAGCGAAGACGTACCGCAACTCGGTCCCGAGTGAGAAGACGGCGCTGTTCGTGAGCTCGTATTCCACCGGAACTTCTCTGTCCTTGTCCAGATCCGTGACCGGAGTGCGCAGCGCGAGCGTGGGCCACACGATCGGCTCCTTGCCCGTCAGCACCACCACCGACTCAACCTTGAGCAAACGGCCCTGGGCGTTGTAACTTTCAAACACCAACTCGCGATCCTTGAGATCCTCGCCCGCGAACGAGACCTTCCCGCTCACGTATCCATGCGCGTCCGGCGCCGCGTCCCAAAGCACCGCGTCCTGGTAGATGACCTTGAACCGCTTGACCTCCGGTCCCACAAAGGCTTCGACGGGAACTTCATTCAAGTAGAACTGCTGATTCCTGGGCGACGCTACCAGCGACTCGTTGTACTCCGCGAGCGCATGCCACACCGGCCGCGGATAGCCGGTCCTGTCGTTCAGATTCTTGAAGCCCCAGAACCCGAACCACTCTTCGGCCGTGTCGTTGTGCACGGCCGGCTCGCCGCCCTTCCACCACCCATCCGCGTAAATGAAGGGGCACACGCCCGCCGCGCCCGAATCGAGCAGATCGCGATAGGCGCGGGTCAGAGCCCGTGCCTGGGTCTCCAGCGTATTGCCTCCGTACTGGCCGGCGCCCGCGCCCTGGCGCGAAACCGAGCGCCCAAACTCGGTGACCACCACCGGCTTCGCGCCGCCGTTGATCTCCGCCACGAAGCGATTCGTGTTGGCGTAACCGTGCGTGAAGTTGGACCCTTCGGTGGTGTAGTCGTAAGTGTTGTGGGCGTAAACGTCGAAGAGGTTGAGGTCCACCCAGCCGGTGATCGCCGTGTTCTCCGAGATCGCGACGGGGACTCCCGGATGTTCGCGATGGACCAGGTCCCGCAGCTTGGTCCACAGATCCAGGGTCGCCTGCGCTCCGACCTTGCGTATGTGCGCCGGCATCGGCTCATTCATGATCAGGTAAGTGATCACGCAGTCGTACTTTTTGGAGTAAGTCAGGACGCGCTTCGTCCACTCCAGATTCCGCTCCACAACTTTGGGATCGCTGAAATCCTCATCGGGCTTGATCCAGATTCCGAAAATGACCTTGAGGCCGGACGCCTGCACCAGCTTGAGCTCGTCCTCGGTCAAGTCCGACCACGTGCGTATGCCATTGAAGCCAGCAGCCTTGATGTTACTCAGATCCTGCCGGGTCACAGACAGATCGGAGACACGCTGCTGATAAGGATGTTCGCCGGGCCGCGCGCCGGGCTCGTAGCCGATGGCGTTGACGAAGAACTTGTGGCCGTCGATATAATACCAGCCGTCCTTGATTTCGATGTTGGCTGCCGCCGCCGCGACCGAGCAAGCTAGAAACGCCAGCAGCGCGATGAAATTCCTGCGATCCATTTCGACTCCCTTTCGAACCTGTGCCGACCTCACAGAATAGCGCTTGCCGCGCGTGGGTGCAGGCCGCGGGTGCGGGTTATCATGGTGGCGTGCTGCGCTGGCTTGCGCTTCTGCTCGTCCCGATAACCGCGGCGGCCGCCGACCGCTGGATCGAGGTCCGCTCCGGGCCCTTCCAGATTGTCACCGACGCGGGCGATCGCGGAGCCCGCGAGACGCTCAACCAGCTCGAGCAGGTGCGCTATCTGCTCGGCCAGGCGCTGGGCATCGAGGACCTGAAAACGCTCTGGCCCGTGCGCATCGTGATCGAGAAGTCGGTCGCGGCCGCCGTGCCGTTCTGGACCAGGGACACCTACACCGGCGCCGTCCCGGCCGGCTCGCCGATGACGCCCGAGTGCCTCCGCGAAGTGGTCCGAATCCTGATCGAATCGAACACCGGCCGAATGCCCCCGGGGATCGAAACCGGACTCGAGGAGTTCTTCTCGACCGCGCAAGCGGTGGGGACCAAGGTGACGCTGGGCGCTCCGCCCGCTGCCGACCGGCGCACGGCCGACTGGGCGCGCATCGACCTGCTCCAGACGAACCCGGAATACGCCGGACGGCTGCACGTTCTGCTCTACAATCTCCAGCACGGCGGCGACCTCATACCGGCCATGCGGAATGCCTTCGGCAAGCCGCCCGCCGAAATCGATAAGCAGGCCGCGGCGATGCTGGCCACGGGCAACTTCCCCACCGTCACGATTGGCGCGCGGGCGCTCGATCCCAAGCGGGATTTCGAGCCACACGCGGTCACGGGCCCGCTCGGTTCCGTCGCCCTGGCGGATCTCAGCGGGTCCTACCAGCCCTTGCTCCAGGCCGCGCCCGCGGAGGCACACGAAGGTCTCGGCCTCCTGGCGCTCCGCGAGAAGCGCCCAAAGGACGCGCTCCGCGAGCTTCAAGCCGCCGTCGAGACCGGCAGCACCAGCGCGCGCGCCTGGCTCGAACATGCCCGGCTCCTGACCGACCCGGTCAAGGCCAAGGTCGAGATCGAGAAGGCTGCCGGGCTGAATCCCAACTGGGCGGAGCCCTACGCTGCGCTCGCCGCCCTCGAAACCGATCCCGCCCACAAGCTGCAATCGCTGAAGACCGCCGCTTCGCTCGAACCCCGCAACGCGGCCCGCTGGATCGAGGTCGCCGAGGTCTATCAGAAGCACGACATGTATCCCCAAGCCGCCAAAGCCTGGGCCGCCGCCGAAGACAACTCGGTGGACGATGCCGAGCGCGAGCGCATCGGCGAGATCCGCCACAACATGGAGCAGCAGCGGCTCGACTACGAAGCCGCCGAGCGGAAGCGGGTCGAGGACGAGAAGCGGCGCGACATCGATCGCGTCAAGGCGGACGCGATGGCCCGCATCCACGCCGCCGAGCAAAGCGCCGACCGCGCCAACCCGCGCGCCGCGGACGCGAAAGTGGAGAACATCGGCGACGCCGCTCCCGCCAGGGTGGAAGGCAGCCTGGTCCAGATCGATTGCCTGGGGCGCGTGATGCGGCTCGCCATTCGAAAGGAAGGCCAGAAGGATACGCGCCTGCTGATCCGCGATCCCAAGAGCGTCGTCGTGACGGGCGGCGACCTCGTGCTGAAGTGCGGTCCCTTGAACCCGCCGCGCGCCGTCGCGGTCGACTACCAGCCGAAACCGAGCCCCAAGCTGGGCGCCGCCGGCGAAGTGGTTGCGGTCACGTACCAGTGACGGGGCCGCCTCATCGCATCATCGACGGACGCCCGTTTCTGCCAGGGCGGCGGCGGATCGCGCTCCTCTCCGGCCGGTTTCCCGACCCGCGCGCGTTCCATCTGCTCCGCCAGGCCTCCTGCGAATTCGACGTGGTCCTGTTCGCGCTGGCAGGCGCCCCCCCCGGTTGCGAGCCGCTGTTGGAATTCTGCTCCCGCGTCGTGCTGGCCGAGAGGCCCGAAATCATGCGGGAACTCTGGGAGCGCCTGCCACGCGAGATGAACGTTGATGTGCGCCAGGTCGATGGCGCGGAAATGGCCGCCTACGGGGGCGACCTCCTGACCGCCGCGGCGATCGGGCAGCGGCTGCGGTCGTGGCGAACCTGGGGGCTGCGCGCCATGCCGGCCGCGACGGTTCCGGACGGGGTGGATCTGGACGCCCACCCGCCGAGCCCCGAGCCCCCAGGACACCACGTGTCGCTGGCGCCGGGCGATCACGGCCGGTTCATGGAGCGGGTGTGGCCCCAGGTCGTCAGGCAATTCCCCGAGGCGGCGCTGGTGTCCTCCTTCGAAGACGCGAACGTGGTGGTGGGGCCGGCCCTCGAAGCCATGGCCATCGAGCGAGCCATCGTCGCCACGCGCGGCGTGCCGGAAAGCCTGGGTCTCCGGCACAAGGTGAGCGCCTGGATCGCCAAAGACCCCGCAGCCGGTCTGGCCGAGGGAATCGTCACCCTGTTGGGCGACCCGGATCTGCGTCGGCGCCTGGCCCGCGAGGCGCGCCGCCTGGCCGAAGAGCGCTTCGACTGGAAATGCATCGGCGTCCTGGAGCGGGCGCTCCTGCGCGAGATCGTCGAACGGCCGCCCACCATCCGCCCCGCGCGCAAGTCCGACATTCCCGAACTGGACCGCATCCAGCGCCTCGCCCCGGAGGCCGTGCTGTGGGAGGCCTCGGGCTACCTCGCCTACGACTGCCGTGTCGCCGAGCTGCGAGGACGCACGGCAGGCTTCGTCGTGTGCCGGAGGCTCTCCGACGACGAAGCCGAAGTCCTCAGCCTAGTTGTAGATCCTGAAGTCCGCAGGAGAGGCCTCGGGGTCCTTCTGATGCGCGAAGTGCTGGACCACCGTACCGGGGCTACCTGGTACCTGGAAGTCCGCGAATCCAACCAGCCCGCCCGTAACCTATACAGAAAGTTAGGGTTTGAGGATATCGACCTAAGGCCAGCCTACTACCAGGATACCGGCGAAGCTGCGGTTGTAATGCGCTTGAAACCGTGCTAACGTTCATATTGCCGGGGCACGTAGGTTCCCGGCAGCCAGTACGGTTTTCATGAAACACGTGTGGAACCCACCCACCGAGCCTACAATTCATTTCCCAGAGGACTCCGCTTTGGCAACGCCGCCGCATGGAGGATTTCGCCTATGCAATTAACTCCAGAGGAGTTGAAGGCGCACCTGATGGAAGCTGACGATGAGTTTCGTCGTCTGGCGCATCAGCACTGTGATTACAAGAAACAGCTCGAGGCCTTCGCGGCCCGGCCCTACCTGACTCCGGAAGAGCAGGTAGAGGAGACCCGGATCAAGAAGTTGAAGCTGCGATTGAAAGACCAGATGCACGACATGCTCGAGCAATATCGCCATCAGCATCAGATGGCGTAACTTCAGGTGCGCGCAGTACGGGGCCGCCGGGCCCGCCCAGTGAGACCGGCGACCCCTTCAGACTCAAACCGAACCGCGACCCTAAAGGAAGCGGACAGTTTCTCCCTGCCTCTACTTCAGTCGTAACTTCACAACCAAACCGGCGTGGTCTGAAGCGTACGGCGCTGTGGTAATTCGTGTCTGTCCCACCGCTGGTCTTCTGTCAGTCGTACTGCTCGAAATTTGCAGCGCGAGACCGTAGTCGTTGCCCGCCCGCCTCGCGCTGTTCGCTCACGCCGCTTACGGCTTCGTCCAGTCCTCAATCTTCAGTCCCACGATCCTGCTGAACGCCTGGTCGTTCGTGACCAGGATAAGGCCCGACGCCAAGGCCTGTGCGCCGATCATCATGTCGAGGTTTCCCATCACTCGCCCCTTGCGTTCGAGCGTCGCACGGAGTTGCCCGTACTGTTGCGCCGCCTCCGAATCCCAGGGCAGAATCGTCAGCCGCAGCAGGAACTCGTCGACGACCTTCTGCAATTGCGCCACGTCAGGCCGCCGCGCCACTCCATAGCGCAGCTCGCCCTCGGTGACCGCAGAGACCGCGACCTGTGCCAGAGGGACCTTGACCACCCGGTGACGAACGGCGGGAACGTTCCCTTTTATGATGTAGCTGGCGATGTTGGTATCCAGCAGATATCGGCTCGCCATCAGAGGAGGTCCCGTTTCTGCGGTCTGTCATCGCCACGCTCGGCCATGTAGTCCGCTGGCACGCCGGCTTGCTGCGCGAGTTCAAAAAAGCCCTCCCACGATTCCGGCCGCCGCGACAGGATCACATCTCCCGTCTTGGGATCCCTTCGGATAAAGACCTCGCTGCTCTCAAACCGGAACTCCGCAGGCAACCGGATCGCCTGGCTCCGTCCGTTGCGAAATAGCTTTGCGGTGCGCGCCATTTGACCTCCCGACGGTAGTATATACCAGAGTATATCACAAGTGAAGCCTGCGGCGCCGCTCGGAACTTCCTAGACCGTCGCCAAAGTCGTGTCGCTGACCAACAGCCTGAAGCTAGCGTGCGGGCGGCTTTTGGTGCGATCCCTGGTGTTGGCTTCCGGCCCCAGGTCTGAACCGGCCGTTCGTCTGGCGTATTGCCATGAACTCAACGGCAAACGCGATTCTCAACAGTCGTTTCACGACCTCGCTTCCAGTCCCAGGGCCAGGGGTCAGTTCCCATCTTTCCTTGTCCTGTGCTTCGGCGATGGCTTCCACGGCTGAGGCGATCCTCTCAAGCAGTTGTTCGATTTCTCGACCGTCTTCCTCATTCATACCTCGGATCATATCACGACATTATTTTCGCGTTCGTGAACATCGGCACGTAAACGGCCAACACTGTGGCGCCTAACGGCCGATCCTCGATCACGCCCTCAGTGTTGCGTTGCTCGCGCCCGTAGCTCGGCGATCTGTTTCTGGAGGATCGTTTCATCTGTACCCTCGGAACGCAAAGAGACAATGTGGATCGCGTTGGCTATGGCGATAGGACTGTTTTCCGCAGTTTCATAGAATGCATCCAGACCTGCACCAACCTCCCTGATCGTCAGGTTCACAGCCCAGACCGCCTTCATCGTCTGTTTGTACCGCTCGAAGTCGCCGTCACTACCCAACGTGCACAGGTGACTGACGCCGTCATAGTATCCCAGGAGGAAGAGTCGCTTCTGCGAGGCGCCGGCCTCGCGCCAGAAGCGGCCATTCAGCGAGCCGCCGGTTCTCCAAGTTGAAAGAACCTCAGCGCTGGGCCCACGAGCGGACGGCGCACCCTGCGCCCAACCCAAAGCGGAAAGCATCACTGCGAGCGCGAGCAGTTTCATTGGGCCATTGTATTCCAGGCCCAATCCCTGTACACGATCTTGTTCGGAGAAACCGGCAAACCAGCGATTCGTACGCATCCAGCCATCGCACCGTCCGACTGTACAGGATTTTGTACAAAACGGCTCGCAACTCCCGTGCTTCCAATGGCTTCCAGAGAGCCACTTCCGTCTTGGGGACCCGTTTGCAGTCTGAAGCTGGCGAAGCGGCCAAAGAAACGGGGGGTGAAGCAGGAGTGCGCACTTTCTTGGGCCATTTGCTGCGATGGGGAGTCCGGACTGTCGGAACTGGAATAGGCCGGGCACGGCCCCGCCACCGTTGTCGGTCGCTCGGAGCGGAACGGACGTCCAACATTGGACATGGGGACACGCCGCGACCGGAAGGTGTCGGATCGCCAGTGGCAGAGCAGGCGCGCCCGGTGATTGATCGACAGGCTCAGCCGACCGTTAGGTCACTCTACATTTCGAGCTCCTCATTCGACTAGGCATGCAGGATACTTGTGGTGAATTGCCATTCGCAACTGGGAGACCACATTCCGTATGCCTGTAAGGTCGCCATGAACCTCGTGAAACCAGATAAGCCAGTGATGGGCATCGGCGGCAGCGAACCGCAGTTTGGGGAGACTGATCACCTTTCTCTCTTCCTCCCACAGTTCCTCGATTTCATCAGGCGATAGCATTTCGCTCACATATACCGTTGTTACTTCCTGCATACAACGATTTTGCGGCAGTCAAGAACCCTTTTGTCAAGACCCGCATGAGCCCGAGTGTCCGCGTGCGCGAATGGCGGCTTGGGCCTCCCAATGACTTTCGGATGAGCACCACCACTTGAAATCGCGGGGTTCACGGCGTATGCTTGGTCGGACTGCAATTATGTTCATTCGGGCAGGTGGACCTCGGGCGACTTCCGCGAAGCTTAAGTTGACGGTACTGGGACCCGTTGTCCTAGTCATCCTTGTAACGGGCTGCGACTCACAGCCGAGGCCCAGCTCCGCGACTGAATCGGCCAAGCTGATGGCCGACTGCAGGGGGCACGGCATGGCGGCCTTCGATCGATGGGCGGCGGAGGTCGCGAAGAGACACGAGCCAGGCGGCCGGATAGGGCCGCCAGAGTTTCATTTCAACGCCCGGCTCGAGACGTGCCTCATGAAAGTCGGATACGGAGAGCTTCCCATACGGTCTACGAAACATGGGCCGGGAGTGCAGGACAGCGATTCCTTCGAGGGTGTGATTGACGTCTACGCGAACAAGGAGCTGATATCAAGCGGCTTTACCAAACATTGGAGAATTGGGCCGAATGGGAAGTGGGACCCCGAGATTGAGTCTGTGGGTAAGGATTACGGTGAGCTGGCGAAGAAACTGATGGAGGAGTGAGAGATCGGATTGCTGGCATGGAGACCTCTCGAAAGGAAGTACGATCTCCAGCTGAAAGCAATTGAATCCGTGAGTCAGGCGGGGCCTGGAAGCGCTTCGCCGTGCTCCAGGCGGTCGGCGATTAGGCGAAGCACCAAGGCCTGCACGGCGGCGGTGGCTTGCCTTCTGGTGCGCCCGTAGGCGGTCACGCCGGGTAGCGCCGCAATGTCCGCGAGCCAGCGCCCGTCTTCTTCACGGAAGTACTCGATGGCCAGGGACAACCACGTTCCACTGGGGCCTTCGGCATGGTCCCATGGTGCCACCGAACCGGGCTGTGGAAAGGGAGCGGGCCCTGCCACTCTCATCAGTCACTCTCCTAGCCCCAACTTCCTTTTCCACTGCTCTCCACCACTTGTGCGCCTCCTGTCCCCTGCCAGTCCACCTCCTCGCGCTAAACTCCCCTCGGAGACGAGCGCCGTATGAGGTGGCAGCCGCAGGGAAGCACGTCCGGACCCGCAAGGCCCGCGTCGACAGTCAATCGCGGCAGCGCCACCGCCCTGGAGAGCCTTCACGATGAACCACCCCGATCAAACGAACCCAAGGCCCCCGTTGAAACCACAAGCCTTATGGGTTCGTTTGGTCATTCTCTCCCGCCCCGACCCCCTATAATGGTACTTTCCCCAATGCCAGAGAACACTCTCGACCTCAAAAAAACGGTCAACCTGCTGCGCACCGATTTCCCCATGAAGGCGAACCTGCCTCAGACCGAGCCGAAAATCCTGGCGCGTTGGGACGAAACCAAGCTCTACGAACGCATCCGCCAGGCCCGCACCGGCCGGCCCCAGTTCATCCTCCACGACGGCCCGCCTTTCGCCAATAACCGCATCCACGCCGGCACCGCATTCAATAAGGTGCTCAAGGACTTCATCGTCAAGTCGAAAAGCATGGCCGGCTTCGACGCCCCCTACGTGCCCGGTTGGGATTGCCACGGCCTCCCCATCGAGAACAAGGTGGATCAGGAACTCGGCTCCAAAAAAGCCAAGATGACCGTCCCCCAGATCCGCGAGGAGTGCCGAAAATACGCCATGAAGTGGGTCGGGATCCAGGGCGCGGAATTCCGCCGCCTGGGCGTCCTCGGCCGCTGGGACAAGCCCTACCTGACGCTGACGCCCGACTACGAAGCCGCCATCGCCCGCGCCTTCGTCGAATTCGTCGATCGCGGCTACGTCTACAAAGGCCTCAAGCCCGTGAACTGGTGCCTCACGCATCGCACCGCGCTGGCGGAAGCCGAAGTCGAGTACGAGAACCATACCAGTCCGTCCATTTGGGTGCGCTTCGCGCTGACTTCCGAGCCCGCCTCGATCGACCCGGCCCTCGCCGGCCGCCAGGTCTACGGCCTCATCTGGACCACCACGCCCTGGACCATCCCGGCCAATATGGGCATCGCCTTCCATCCCAACTACGACTATGTGGCCGCGGACGTGAACGGCGACGTGTATCTCGTTGCCGCCGACCTCCTCGCCCAGACCACGCAGAATTGCGGATGGAGCGAGCCCGCCGTCCTGGCGCGCGTCAAAGGCGCGAAGCTCGAGGGCGCCATCTTCCGCCACCCCTTCCTCGAACGCCATTCCGTCGGCGTGCTGGCCGACTACGTGACCCTCGATCAGGGCACCGGAGCGGTCCACACCGCACCCGGCCACGGCCAGGAGGATTACCAGACCGGCCAGCGCTACGGCATCCCGACCTATTGCCCCGTCGATCCCGCGGGCCGCTTCTTCCACGCCGAGGGCGCCGCCGGCCGCCTGCCAGAAGAGTTAATCGGAAAGACGGTGTGGGAAGCGAACCCCGTAGTGGTCGGCATTCTGAAATCCACCGGCGCGCTGCTGGGATTGCAGAAGCTCGAACACAGCTATCCGCACTGCTGGCGCTGCCACCACCCCACCATCTTCCGCGCCACCGAGCAGTGGTTCATCGGCATCGATCGAAACGACCTGCGCGCCCGCGCCCTCGACGCCATCGGCAAAGTGAAATGGATGCCGGCCTGGGGCGAGCAGCGCATCTCGAACATGATCGCCAACCGGCCCGACTGGTGCATCTCGCGCCAGCGCGTCTGGGGCGTGCCGCTGATCGTCTTCTACTGCGACCAGTGCGGCGAGCCCATCACCGACCGCAAGATCCTCGACCACGTGGTGGATCTGTTCGCCGAGTTCACCGCCGACATCTGGTACGATCGCACCGCCGCCGAGTTGATGGGCCCCGGCGCCGCCTGCCCCAAGTGCGGCGCGACGGAGTTCCGCAAAGAGACCGACATCCTGGACGTCTGGTTCGAATCCGGATCGAGCCACCTGGCCGTGCTGACCGAGGCGAACGGCCTGCCCTGGCCCGCCGACCTGTATGTCGAAGGCGGCGATCAATACCGCGGCTGGTTCCACAGCTCGCTGCTGACGGCCGTGGGCCTGCGAGGCTGCGCGCCGTACCGCCAGTGCGCCACCCACGGCTGGACGCTCGACGAGCAGGGCCGCGCTCTTTCCAAGTCTCTGGGCAATTACGTGGAGGCGCAGGAGCTGATCCAGCAGTACGGCGCCGACGTGGTGCGCCTCTGGGTGACCTCGGTCGAGTTCACCGACGACGTGGTAATCTCGCCCACCATCCTCACGCGCCTCTCGGAAGCCTATCGCAAACTGCGCAACACCACCTTCCGCTACGCCCTAGGCAACCTCTCGGACTTCGTGCCCGAAACCGACGCCGTGCCGGCCGCCGAGCTGGCGGAGTTCGATCAGTGGATGCTGATCCGCGCCGAGGCGCTCGTGCGCGACTGCCGGAAGTGGTACGAGGAATACGCGTTCCACCGCGTCTACCGGGCCATTTACGACTTCGCGACCGTCGATCTCAGCTCGGTCTACATCGAGTCGTTGAAGGACCGCCTCTACACCCGCGCGCCGAACTCGAAGAACCGCCGCAGCGCGCAGACCGCGCTCTACCGCGTAACCTACGCGCTCGTCCGCCTGATCGCGCCGCTGATCAGCTACACCGCCGACGAGGTGTGGCAGCACCTGCACAAGCCGGCCGGCGCACCCGACAGCGTACATCTCGCGCTCTTCCCCGAACCGGACGAGTTGACCGCGGGCCTGCCGGACGCACACCGCGAGCGCGCGCTGAACTGGGACCGCCTGATGCCGGTCCGCGAAACGGTACTCAAAAGCCTGGAGACCGCCCGCCAGGAGAAGCTGATCGGAGGCCCCCTCGAAGCCCGTGTGCGTCTGCGAGCCAGTGCGGATCTGCTGCCGCTACTCGAGCAGTACCTGGCCGAACTGCCCGGCCTCTTCGTAGTTTCGCAAGTGGAGCTCGACGGCGCCACGGACGGAGACCTCCAGGTGACCATCGAACGCGCCGCCGGAGCCAAATGCGAGCGCTGCTGGAAGTACACCACCGATACCGGCGCCAACCCCGCCTTCCCCACAATCTGCGCCCCCTGCGCCGAAGCAGTCACGGAGATCCTGGGATGAGTCGTGGCGCAGGCTTCAGCCTGCCGTGTCGGCACTCGTGCCGACACCCTTACTTATGACTCGACGCCTGCTCGCCTACCTGATCGCCGCCGGGGTTTTCACGCTCGACCGCGTCACTAAGCTGGTGATCGACCGCCTGGTGCCGCTCTGGGAATCGCGCGAAGTCATTCCCGGCTTTTTCAACATCGTCCATACGGAGAACGCGGCCGCGGCCTTCAGCATGTTCGCCAGCGTCGCGCCCGCCTGGCGCCGTTTCTTCCTCATCGGCGCGTCCTCGATAGCGGCTGTCCTGCTCTTGGTGCTGCTCTGGCGCGACGGCGCCCGGGCCGTGGGCGGCCGGATGGTATCGATCGGGCTGGCGCTGATCCTGGGAGGCGCGGTGGGCAACCTGTACGACCGCATCCATCCCGGCACGGTCACCGATTTCCTCGAGTTCTACCTGGGCAGCTTCCGCTGGCCAGCGTTCAACGTCGCCGATAGCGCCATCAGCATCGGCGCCGGACTGATCCTGCTCGATCTGCTGCTGGCCAAACGGGCGCCGAAGAAGGCTTAAATGTTCCCCATCGTTTTCAGAATCGGCCACTTTTTCCTGCCGTCTTACGGCCTGCTGGTGGCGCTGGGATTTCTGGCGGCGCTGTGGATGGTGGGACGCCTCAGCCGCCGCGCCGGCCTGGATGTGGACGCCACCCTCAACCTCGGCATCTATACCGCCATCGCCGCGATGGTGGGTGCCAAGCTGTTCATGCTGGCGCTCGATTTCGGCTATTATTCGCGAAATCTGTCCGAAGTCTTCTCGCTTTCCACGCTGCTCGCCGGCGGCGTCTTTTACGGAGGCCTGATCGCCGGTCTCCTGACGGCGTTTCTCTACCTGCGCCGCAGCAGGTTGCCGGGCCTGGTGACGGCGGATGTCTTCGCCCCGGCCATCGCCCTCGGCCACGCCATCGGCCGCGTAGGTTGCTTCGCCGCAGGCTGCTGCTGGGGCGCGCCCTCCAAATTGCCCTGGGCTGTGACCTTCACCGACCCCTTCGCCCACCAGCGCATGGGAACGCCGCTAGGCATCCCGCTGCAGCCCACCCAGCTCTACGAGGCCTTGGCCGAGGCTGTCATCTGTCTGATCCTCTACCGCCGCTTCGCCCGCCCCCACCGCCCCGGCGCCATAATCGGCCTGTACCTGATCCTGTACCCGACGGCGCGCTTTCTGGTGGAATTCGTCCGCTCCCACGACGACCTGAATCCCCATCTCGGGCCCCTGGTCGCGGAGCAATGGGTTGCGCTCGCCCTCATCGCGCTGGGAGTCTACCTGCTCCGCACCGCGCGTCAAACGCCCGCGCCCGCGACCCCGCCCGCCAAGCGGAAGCACGCTTAGGCAGTCCTCCCAATATGGGCACCGCCAACGCCGTGGTCCAAACCTGGAGCGATACTCAAATAGTCGCCCTGGTGGCCAGCGGATCGGCCTCCGGCAACGCGCTCGTCCTGCAGAACGGCGTCATGAGCAATCCGGTTCCGTTCGCCGTGAACACGCTTCAGCTTACGACCGTCAGCCCGAATTCGGGACCCGCCGGAACCTCGGTTACGTTCACCGGGGCCGGCTTCGGATCTTCCCAGGGAAGCGGCGTGGCCTGGCTGGGCAGCACCGCGGGCCAGGTGACCAGTTGGAGCGACACGCAGGTGGTGGCCACCGTCGCCTCCACCGCTCTCACCGGCATTGCGCGTATTCAACAGAACGGCGCGTGGAGCAACGCGCTGGCCTTCACCGTGCCGGCGGCAAACGGTGTGACGCTGATGCCCAGTATGATCAACATGATGGTGGGCGACACGCATGCCATCCAGGCGCTCAGCGCGGCCGGGCAGCCGGTCACGGGACTGACCTGGAACTCGAGCGATCCGACGGTGGTGAAGCTGTCGACCGACGACCCGCCCATTCTCACGGCGCTCGCCGCCGGACACGTGACGATCACGGCCGGCACAGGGTCGGACGACGTCACGGTTTCGTCTCCCACCGATTTCCCCGGCGGCCTGCCCCTGGGGACGGTGCTCTGGTCGCATCCCGGCGATGTTAACTCGATTGTGCCCGCGGTGCCCAGCCCGAGCGGCGTTGCGGACGTGTTCGCGATCAGCGACGGCACAGTCCAGGCCATCACGAGCGACGGGACCACGGCATGGACTGCAGGCATATCGGACCAGTCGTGGGCCTGGGCTGACTTCCAAGGCGGCCTGGTCATCATCAACCTCGGTGACGTTTCGGAATCAGTTATCCGGCTTGACGGCGCCACTGGGCAGCGCACCGCCACGGTCACGATCGATCAGCCACCCGATGCGTACAGATGGGTTAGCGATGCGGCCGTACATCCTGACGGCACCATCTTCGTCGTTGTTGAGAGGTTTCCTGTGTGCCTCCCCGGCTCGTGTTCCGGCGGCGGGGCGTACTTCTCGGTAATGGGCATCGACCCCTCGGGCGGACAGAAGTTCAGCGTGAAGCCTGTCGATACGCCGACAGATGGCGTGGTGATCCCGGGCCACATCATCGTCGCAGGCGACGGTTACGCGTACGTGCCATACGTGTTTCACCATCACGATTGTCCTGACCCGTCCGAGGAAATGAAGCTGGTGCGGATCAGCAGCACCGGCGCCTACGATGACATTCTGATCCAAAGCGTCTCCGGCTACGTTGATCTGGAGTCGCCCGGCGTGATCACCAACGCCGACACGGGAACTCTGGTCACCTACTCGGCAATATATGGTTGTGCAGACCCAGAGACCGACCCCGGCCAGGAGACCTACACCATTCCCATGATGGCGCTAACGACGGGAACGGGTGTAAGTGTCCTCCCCGCGCCAACTCTGGGCGGCGCCACGCCAGTCGAGCCGGACCTACAGGCGCAGGACGGCTCGTTCGTCGGCACGATATACGACGATTCTTCGAACGAATACATGATCGCCTTTGACCAAGCCGGGGGCGTGCGCTGGACCGTGCCCAATTACTCCCCCCTGATGGCCACCGCCGATGGCGGCGTGATCGCCACCTCCGACGGGGTGTCCGCCACGATATTCGATCAGAACGGGAGCGCTACTGGACAGATGGCCAACATGCCGACGTACTCGTGGAAGGGGGATGCGTACCAGATAGGTTCCGTGGAACAGGTGTTGCAGCTTCCGCTCTATGCCGCGCTGGGCTTCTGGTCTTTCGTAGGAGGAAACAACTCGGGGAACGGTACTGCGGTCAATCAGCAGTGGTTTCCGCCTCTCAAAAGCTGCACTGACAAGGGTGGCAACTGTCAGGGACCGCTGGGGCCGGCGGACCTGCTCTGGAACGCGAAAGCCGACCTGGTGAGCCAGCTCGCCAACGACCAAGCCTGTTCGGACGCGGCCAAGCAATATGTCTTCAGCAAGATCCCATACGGGTTCTTTCAGTCTCCAATTGTGGGGTCGGACTTCATAAGTTACGTTCAGGGTACTCGACGTTTCTATGATGGCCCCAAATCAACCCTTGATGAAATGTACGCGAAGTGCGGAGAGGACCCCTGGCGGATCAATTGCACAGGCTACAATCCTCCTCGCACTGTCAAGCAAGAGTTCCTGCCTTCTAGTGGCACGAGTATAACTGCCCTAACGGTCTCACCGAGCAAGCCGCTCAAAAGCTTCTGGCAGCCGGAGTACACAGGACCGGATCCATCAGATCCGAACGACCCCAAGTTCACTGGCTTTGGCGTAGGTATCGACCCTAGTGCATCCGGCGTGAACATTTACAATGAGAGCAACTTATTCCACGAAGCCCTGCATGGGATAACGGGTTACTATGATGAAGACCTCCAGGGTCTCCTTCCAGGCTTAGCCAAGCAGTCCGACAGCACCAACATCAGCATTTATATCAAGAACAATGTACTGAGCAAGTGCCCCACCTTCAGGAGGTGACATGACAATGCGTGTCAAAAGTCGGCTTGCGTTCCCGCTTCTCCAGGTTATTGTTTCGGCTGCCCTGATGACGAGTAACCTTCTTAGACCAGACTCCTGGTCGAGCCCTGCGTGGAAAGCGCCAGACAGGCAGATCTGCGGCGCGCTAAACGCCCCCGCGACTTTGATCGCGAAGTATCCAGTGGAAATCGCCGATCGATTGTGGAGCCGGTACTATCCTCTAAACCTGGTTGTGGAGTTGATCGTTTACCTGTCTCTGGTCTGGCTGGTTTGGTATGTCGTCAGCGTTGAGATGGGCGGGAAGGGCGTAAGTGTGTTGACCCCGAAGACCGGGATGCGGAAGGTGTCAGACGCACTTGTTATCATCTTTGGTGCTCTGCTGGGGGCAGCTGGGTTGTGGGTTGCCGGCCAGTTCCCAGGATTGTACGGCAGGCTGGTTTCTACGCCGTACCTTGTCTGGGCGCTGGCAGTCTTGTCCTTCTACGGGCATGACCTATGGGCGTGCTTCCGCTCCACGCGAAGAGAGCCGGCGGGCAAGGAACACAGTTCTTGAGCTATCCAAAAGAGGCTCGCCCTCCGTCCAGAACCTCCCGAATCTTCCGCGTCAGGACCGTCGGCGCGAACGGCTTCCTCAGGAACGCCCCGCCCGCCCCGCTGAGGCCGCGGCCCTCCAGCGCGACCATCGATCACCAGCCTGATGAGCACAACTTCGTTTACAAAGCGGCCGTACATCCTGACGGCACCATCTTCGTCGTTGTTGAGAGGTTTCCTGTGTGCCTCCCCGGCTCGTGTTCCGGCGGCGGGGCGTACTTCTCGGTGATCGGCATCGACCCCTTGGGTGGCCAGAAGTTCAGCGTGCAGCCTGTCGACTCGCCGACAGGCGGCTGGGCGATCCCGGGCGATATCATCGTCGCCGGCGATGGTTACGCGTACGTGCCATACGTGTATCACCATCAGGAGTGCCCCGACCCGGCCGAGGAACTGAAGCTGGTCCGGATCAGCAGTGCCGGCGCCTACGATGACATCCCGATCCAAGCCGTCTCCGGCCACGTTGATCTGGAGTCGCCCGGCGTGATCACCAACGCCGACACGGGAACTCTGGTCACCTACTCGGCAATATATGGTTGTGTAGACCCAGAGACCGACCCCGGCCAGGAGACCCACATCATTCCCATGATGGCGATAACGACGGGAACGGGTGTAAGTGTCCTCCCCGCGCCAACTCTGGGCGGCGCCACGCCACTCGAGCCGGACCTACAGGCGCAGGACGGCTCGTTCGTCGGCACGATATACGACGATTCCTCCAACGAATACATGATCGCCTTTGACCAAGCCGGGGGTGTGCGCTGGGCCGTGCCCAATTTCTCCCCCCTGATGGCCACCGCCGATGGCGGCGTGATCGCGACCTCGGACGGGGTGTCCGCCACGACATTCGATCAGAACGGGAGCGCCACGGGGCAGATGGCGAACATGCCGACCCTATCGTGGCGAGGCGACGTGTATCAGCTCGGCTCAGTCGAGAGAATGGCTTATCCTCCGATATCTGCTCCTCCGATCAACATGGCGCTGAGCCTCTGGGCATGGGTGGGAGGCAACCCTTCGGGGAACGGAACTGCCGCTCGACCATGGTATTTCAAACTCATTTGGCAAAACGACTGCTCGACCGTTCCGTGGCCTTGCGGCTTTGCGCTCTACCCGGACAACCCACAGTACCTGCCCAACCTGGCAGCCGACGCTTCGTCCCAGGCCAGTACGATAAAGGCCACGGCACTGTCAGCCCTCAAGAAAGCCTTTGACAGGTATCCGGTGAATGTTAGTGAAGGCAGCGCGAATACCGGAGACAACCGCGTGACAGTAGCGGACGGCTACAGCTTTGAAAATGGTGTTGACCGCTGCGGCGGAACATTCGAAGTGAACCAACATGACAGCACGGTTTGGTACCTGAAAAACATGGAAGAAGCTCAATGGGCGCTGCCGATTGTGCTTGCCACGCCCGCAGACGTCCAAAGCGCGCTGAGTCGCCCTGATCTGATGAACGCAATCGGCACGGGCATCGGTGACAACGCAGCTCATGAGATCGGCCATCAGTTCTTTGGAAGCACCGGTTACGGCATGGACGATGGATCGAGCCACACTTACAACGGACAAGGGTGTGGGGGCCAACAGTCGCCCTGGGTTTACGGTATCGGAGCAATCGATTGGGAAAGCGTGACTGTCCAGGCGTGGCGGACCCGACTAGGAGGAGGGTGGCACAAGTGAAGATCCTGAGGCGGGGAATACACCATCGGAGGCAGTCAACATGAGGCTTAACCGGAACATCACCTATCGTCGTGCATTGCTACTGCTTGCCCTGTGTGCTGCTGCGGTCCTTGCGTGGAGGTGCACGACCAATCCGGTGCTCCTTCATACTCACGTATTTGCGAGAGCAGCCGACTACTCTTGTGGGGCTTTCCATGAAATTGCCGCGGGATTTACCATACTGAACCCGTTCCGCTCCCGCGCGCCTGAGCATACGGCGGACGCATTCCTCCGGGCGGCGTCGAACGGAACCTGTTCCCCCGGACTTAGCGATGCGGCGTGTAAGTACCTGATGACGCACCCCTTGCTGCCTGGCACCGAATGGCGACTTGTCTACCGATGGGACTCTGGCGAGAGAATCGACCTTTTCTATAGGCGGGAGCGACCACAACCTGACCCATGCCATATATTCACTGTTAGCGTCAAGCGAGTCGGCTCAGTCTGGAAGATCTTCGGCTTTTCCTCCTAGGCGACCAGCGGTCTGCATTTGATGTATGGCGGCTGGCGGCCCGCCCCGTGGCCCGGACTCGGCTTGGATCGCCTCCTCATTGCTGGCGCAAAGAGCGATCGCCATGTCCGGAACGGCCCACGTGCGGCAGCTCGGGACGCGGTCCAATGCCGTGCCCTTCAACGTAAACACCGCGACCATTGCGACCGTCACGCCGGCCAGCGGCGTGCCCGGAACCCCGGTCACCATCGCGGGCTCCAGCTTCGGAGCCGCCCAGGGTAGCGGGCAGGTATGGCTGGGCACCGCCAACGCCGTGGTGCAATCCTGGAGCGATGGTCAAATCGTCGCCACGGTGGCTAGCGGATCAGCCTCCGGCGACGCCCTGGTCCTGCAGAACGGCGTCATGAGCAATCCGGTTCCGTTCGCCGTGAACACGCTTCAGCTTACGACCGTCAGCCCGAACTCTGGAGCCGACGATCCGGTATCGGTTATACGGTTTGACGGCACTGGGCAGCGCACTGCTACGGTCACCATCGATCACCAGCCTGATGAGCACAACTTCGTTTACAAAGCGGCCGTACATCCTGACGGCACCATCTTCGTCGTTGTTGAGAGGTTTCCTGTGTGCCTCCCCGGCTCGTGTTCCGGCGGCGGGGCGTACTTCTCGGTGATCGGCATCGACCCCTTGGGTGGCCAGAAGTTCAGCGTGCAGCCTGTCGACTCGCCGACAGGCGGCTGGGCGATCCCGGGCGATATCATCGTCGCCGGCGATGGTTACGCGTACGTGCCATACGTGTATCACCATCAGGAGTGCCCCGACCCGGCCGAGGAACTGAAGCTGGTCCGGATCAGCAGTGCCGGCGCCTACGATGACATCCCGATCCAAGCCGTCTCCGGCCACGTTGATCTGGAGTCGCCCGGCGTGATCACCAACGCCGACACGGGAACTCTGGTCACCTTCTCGGCGTTATATGATTCATGTGCAGATCCAGAGACTGACCCCGGCCACGAGGGCTACACCACTCCCATGATGGCGATAACGACGGGCACGGGCGTGAGTGTCCTCAACGCGCCAACTCTGGGCGGCCCCTTGGCAGTCCAGCCGGTGCTACAGGCGCAGGACGGCTCGTTCGTCGGCACGATATACGACGATTCTTCGAACGAATACATGATCGCCTTTGACCAAGCCGGGGGTGTGCGCTGGGCCGTGCCCAATTTCTCCCCCCTGATGGCCACCGCCGATGGCGGCGTGATCGCGACCTCGGACGGGGTGTCCGCCACGACATTCGATCAGAACGGGAGCGCCACGGGGCAGATGGCGAACATGCCGACCCTATCGTGGCGAGGCGACGTGTATCAGCTCGGCTCAGTCGAGAGAATGGCTTATCCTCCGATATCTGCTCCTCCGATCAACATGGCGCTGAGCCTCTGGGCATGGGTGGGAGGCAACCCTTCGGGGAACGGAACTGCCGCTCGACCATGGTATTTCAAACTCATTTGGCAAAACGACTGCTCGACCGTTCCGTGGCCTTGCGGCTTTGCGCTCTACCCGGACAACCCACAGTACCAGCCCAACCTGGCCGTAGATGCGAGTTCCCAAGCCGGAGCAATAAAGTCCGCCGCGCTGGCCGCCTTTAAGAAAGCCTTTGACCCGTATCCAGTCTCCGCCAGCGAGGGGACTCCTAATACCGGAGACAATCGGGCAGTCGTGGTCGACGGACTCCATTTCAACACGGACGGTGAATCATGCGGACTTAGCGCTCCCGCTCCCGGCGGACACGAGAGCAACGTTTACTACCTACCCCACATGGAGCAGGCTCAGTGGGCTTTGCCACTTCAGATTACGACTTTTCAAGCTGCACAGGTGGCCGTCGGCACTACCGACCTAATGAAAGCGATCGGAACGGGCATCGGCACTACAGCGGCACATGAAACCGTCCACCAATTCCTCGAAAATGGGTCGGGGATGGACGACAGGTCCCAGAACACCTACAACGGCCAAGGCTGCCGTGGAGACCTAAGTCCTTGGGTGTATGGGTTCGGACCTATCCAGTGGGAGGACGTCACTGCCACGGCTTTGAAGAACAGCCTTGGCATCGGCTGGCACCGCTGAAATTGCTGGGAAGAGTTGGGAGAAAACGCTATGCGCGCTCGGCTCAGATTAGTCAATGAGTTACTTGTGTCGCTCAACATTGCCCTGGTAGTGGTCCTAGGAGTCGTTCAGGGCGACGGGGTCTGTGTGCCGTTCGCAGATCTGGCAAGCGCTGTGAATACGAGGCTGGGACTGCCGCCTTTGGACCTCTGCGGCGGTTACGTCGTGTTTTTTGCTTGGGCTTCGTTGCTTACGTTCTGCCTGTGGGTTCTCATGCGCTGGGCTCACTGGAGCCCTGTTCTGGAGAGCGCCTTAGCGTACGGCGGGGGTCTTGTCGCGACCTGCGCCTCGCCTGTCGCGTGGTTCTGGACTAAGCACCAATACTACTGGTATCCGGCCGAGGTTGCCGTCTGCGCGGGCCTTGCCATGCTATGGACGAGGAAACGGTGGACCCTGCCGTCTCCTGTCCCCGCCCTGATTGCCGGTTTTCACTGCGGGTTCTGGTACTTACAGTTCTGGGCAGACGGGTCCGAACCTATCGGGCTTTCCATGCCCATACTCGGTTTTTGCACTTGCCTTGTCTGGGGCGCTTACGTGAACTCCACGGGGTCCGCAAAGCTGCCGAACGAGGAGTAGCCACCGTGGCGGAAACGCGACTGTAGATAAACATGCCCTTCCCCTTACCCCCCGTCCAGAACCTCGCGCACCTTCCGCGTCAGCACCGTCGGCGTGAACGGCTTCCTCAGGAACGCCCCGCCTGCCCCGGCCAGCCCGCGTCCCTCCAGCGCGTCTTCCGCATAACCCGACATCAGCAGCACCCTCAACCCGGGACGCATCCCGCCCACCTGCGCGGCCAGCGTCCGGCCGCTCATCTCCGGCAGGACGGCGTCGGTCAGCAGCAGGTCGATCGCGCCCCCATGGCTGGCGCAGAGGGCCATCGCCTCGTGCGGCCGCGCCGCGGGCAGCACCGTGTAGCCGTGGTGTTCCAGCACGCCCGAAACCAGCCGGCGCACTTCGTCCTCATCCTCCACCAGCAGCACCGTCTCGGTCCCGCGCTGCCGCAGGCCGACCTCCGGCCCCGCGCCTTTCTCCGATGGAGCCGGCCGGACTCGCGGCAGGTAGACCCGGATCGCCGTGCCCCGCTCCGGAGCGCTCACGACGTCGATCTCGCCGCCCGCCTGCTTCACGATCGCGTACACCGTCGCCATGCCGAGGCCGGTGCCCTTCCCGCGCCCCTTGGTGGTGAAGAACGGCTCGAAGATGCGGGTCCTGGTCTCCTCGTCCATCCCCACGCCGTTGTCGAGGACGGACAGGATCGCATACTCGCCGGCTCCGATGGTCTCGCTCGAGGTCTCGATCGTGATCCGGCCTCCCGCCTCCACCGCATCGCGCGCGTTCAGGACCAGGTTCATGATCACCTGCTCGATCTGCGCGCCGTCGGCGTGGATCATCCCCGCGTCCGGACTCAGCGCGGCCACCAGTTCGATGTGCTCGCCGATGACGCGCCGCAGCATCTTGTCCATGTCCAGAACCAGCTCGTTGATGCCGACCGCCCGGGGCTCGCCGTTCCGCGGCCTGCTGAATTCCAGCAACTGGCAGGTCAGGGCCGAGGCGCGCTCCGTCGTGCGCAGGATCTCCTCCGCCTGGCCGCGTATGGCCGCGGCGTCCAGCGGCTCCTCGAGCAGCATGTAGCCGTAGCCGGTGATCACCGTGAGGAGGTTGTTGAAATCGTGCGCCACCCCGCCTGCCAGCCGGCCCACGGCCTCCATCCTCTGCGCCTGCTGCAATTGCCGTTCGATCGCGCGCTGCTCGGTGACGTCCGCGGCGATGGCGATGCAGCCGTTGGCCAGGGGCGCCCGCCAGACCTTCACTTCCAGGGTCCGGCCGTCCTTGGCGACCGCGGACAACTCCCGCCCTTCGATGCCCCCATCGCATCCCGTGGCCGGGGGGACGAACGGCAGCCGCTGCCCCAGTGCCTCCAGCCGGCTCCAGCCGAACAGCCGCTCAGCCGCCGCGTTCCAGCGCGTGATCCGGCCCTCGGCGTCGGTAGCATAGATCGCCAGCGGGGACGCTTCGAAAACCGCCTCCAGCGCCCCGTCATCGGCCGCGCGAAGGATGAAGAGCACCTGGTCGTGGCCGGCCGGCAGCGCACGGACGTCCAGATCGCCGGCCAGCTTCCACTTCTCCACCTGCACATGGCCGGTCTCGAGCGCCCGGTGCATGGACGCGATCAGCGCCTTCGCCGCGCCGGCCGCGAGCGTCCTGCGGATTCTCTTCCCGATCAGGCTCGCCGGATCGGGATGGGGCCATAGCCTCTTCGCGCCAGTGAACTCCAGGTAGAGCGCGTCGGCGCCGTCGCGGCGAACCCGCACGATCAGCTCCGGGATGGCGTCGGCCCCGAGCCTCGAACCCCCGAGCCTCGAACCCCCGAGCCTCGAACCCCCGAGCCTCGAACCGTTGACGTGGTTCGTCTGGCGAGGCCGGGCAACCAGCCGTCCCGCCGCAGCCTCAACCGCCTGGCGGGAAAGCGCGAGCGTGGCGCCAAGCCCGGTCGCCGCGAGCATCAAGAGGTTGTGGCCTTCAGGGGTAGGCTTTGAGGTCGTAGAGGGCTGCAAGCTCTCTAGTATAGCGGTCTACCCCCCATTTGGCCATGGCACTAGCCCCATTGGCAGCAGTCTCGGAATTGGTCGGGCTCAGAGGTAGGCGCGGTCGGCTGGACTGATTTTCGCGTGGGAGCGATGGCGCAGGCAGCGTGAAAGGAGACGGCGCAGCCTGAGGTGGTGCCGCTAGGCAGGTGAGGTTGTCAAAGATCGGTCGGTTTCGAGCGCGCGGCAGGCGGTCCGCGCGGAGCGTGGATTAGCTGGTGTTTTGGGTGCATGGGAGGCGGAGGTTCAGCCATAGCAGGCTGGCTAGGTCGATGGCGCTGCGAACAGGATGCGCGCCGCGGTGCAGGTAACACAGCCGGTACAGCCGTTCGATGACCAGGGCCAGGGCAATCAGCAGCCAGTTCAGCAACATGCTGTTGGGATCGTGATGGCAGATGTGCTCCATGCCGTAACGATTCTTGCCGTCGTTGAAGCCCTGGTTTTCGATCTCCCAACGGTTCTTGGCCAGGCGGAACAGGTTGAAGCTTCCCACCTGCCGGCGCGGAAAGTCGGTGAGCCACTCGGCCTGGATCACGGTTCCATCCGGTTTGTACTGCCGATAGCGCAACACGCGCACCTGTTCCCACCCCAGGGTGGCCCAGGGCGGAAAGTCGTCGGCATCCCAGAGTTCCACGCGGTCGGCCCCGTAAAAAGAGACCGAGTGCGGAGGTTGGCCGTCGAAGAGCCGCGCCGCGGCTTGAGACAGTTCGGGAAGATTGCCCTTCAGTCGCGCCACCACCCGCAGGCCGAGCTGGCCGGCAGTGTGGAGAAAAGGGGCCGTGGCGAACTCTCCGTCGGCGACGACATACTGGGCGAAGCGTCTGCCGATGCGGGCCGTGGCTCGCTGGAGCAGGCGCTGCCCGGCGGCGTACTCGCTGTCTCCGGCCCCGTAGGGTTCTACATCCAGGGGAAGGGTGATACCCGTGCCGACCACGGTGAGCAGGGCGAAGTGGTGCAAGTGGCCATGCAAGGTCCCTTGACCGTCCTTGACGGGATGACATAGCGGGCAAGGTTCCTTCTGGGTATACCCGGCGCCGGTGCCGTCCAGAGCCAGTCCGATCAAACGAGTACACTCGAAAACCTTGTTGCGCTTGGCTTGGTGGATCGCCGAGCTGAGCGCGGCGCGCGTGGATTCCGGATCGAGACGCTCGGTGAAATAGGCCAGGGCGTCATCGCCAAAGGCCGTTCCGACACCCAGGCCGGGACGGGCCGGGGAATGCACCAGCCATTCCACGCGCAAGAAACTCCAGGCGCGCAACAGATGCGCGATGAGCAGCGACCAGACCAAGGCGGGCGCCGGAATGCGCGGTCGAATCCGGCCATCGCCGGGGTGCTGGAAATAGGACTTCAGGCCCAAACAATAGGAAGCGTAGTGCAGGATCTTCAGCGCGCTGGGTTCGCTCACCGGGGTTGCTGTTTCCGCCATAGCACCAGCAGTTCGGCGTTGGCCGCCAGCACTTCCTTGAGGGCCTCCTGAAACTCGCGGCCGGCCTCCACGCGGCGGCGCACCTGGTCGACCCACTCCTTGGGGATGCGTTCCACCCGTTTCTTGCCCTGGACCATGAAGGTCAACGACCAAGCCGGGTGCCCGGGGCCGCCGGAGGCGCAGTGGCAGGTTGGCTTACCGCAACGGGTGTGGCTGACGGACAAGGAGCCGGGCAGCAGTTCAGCCGGGAGTTGGAATTTGCGGAGGAGTTCGAACTTGCGCTGGCGGAGCCGGGAGGCCTGCTGGCCCTTGGGGCTGATCTCCATCTTGCTGTAATCATACAACAAGAAATAGGATAAAACAAGCCAAAACAATGAACGCGAAGATTGGAGTGGTGGCGCTGTGCGAACGTCCCCTCGGTCGCCCCAGCGGCGTCAAGGTCTTAGCGGGAACTCACTTTTTCAATTCCGAGACTGCTGCCCCATTGGGTGCACCTGGTACCCCCCAAAACGCTCGTCGCTCGTCGCCCGTCGGAAGAGCCGGAGTTCGAGCGCTTCGCGATCGGCATTCATCGCGGTGCGAAGCCGGGAAAGGCCGGACCGGATCGACGGGCGACGAGCGACGGGCGACGAGCGTTCTAGAGTATCCTCATCGCCGACTGCGGGAACTCCACCAGCCACTCCTTGTTCGCCTTCTGCTTCTCGTACTCGGCGCGGGGCATCTGGACCCGCATCTCGCCCGCGAACTCGAGCCGCGCCGAGTCCGGCATCTCCACCACCCGCAGGAGCTGCGCCGGCACCTGGTTCGCCCCCGGCGCCCCGTTGCGCGCCGTGGCCGCGAGCTGATCGGGCCGTACACACAGCCATACCCGGTCGCCCTTGAAACGGCCGGGGAAATACGGCCCGGCCAGGTCGAACCCGCCCACCCGCAGACGGCTGAGGTGGAGCTGCGGGTTCAGTTCCACAATATCGGCCGGAAGCAGGTTGAAGATGCCCAGCAGCCGCGCCACCTCGACGTTGGCCGGGCGCTCCGCGATGGCGCGCGGCGGTCCGCTTTGCACCAGCCGGCCCTCGCGCACGATCAGCATTTCGTCCCCCAGCTCGAAGCACTCTTCCAGGTCGTGCGTCACCAGGACGGTGGGGATGGAAAACTCGGCGCGGACCTGCCTCAGCAGGTCGTAAAGCTCTCGGCGGAGCGGCGCGTCCAGGCCGCGGGCCGGCTCATCGAGCAGCAGCAGCCGGGGCGCCCCGATCACCGCCCGGGCGATCGAGCAGCGCTGTTTCTGCCCTCCCGAGAGCTCGTGCGGGCGCCGACCCGCGGCATCGGTCAGGTGGAACCGCTCCAGCATCTCGTTCACCTTGCGGTGCCGTTCCAGTCGTGGGCGTCGCTCGGCCGCGAAGGCCAGGTTCTGCCGCAGCGTCATGTGCGGAAACAGCGCGTAATTCTGGAAAACGTAGCCGCAGTGGCGAGCCCGCGCCGGCAGGTTCACGCCCGAAGCGGCGTCGAAAAGAATCTCATCGTCCAAAAGGATGCGGCCTTCGTCCGGGACCGCAAAGCCCGCGATCGAATCGAGCGTCAGAGTCTTCCCCGCCCCGCTAGGACCGAACAGCACCGTAACGCCGGCCCCCGCGCGGAACTCCAGCTGGAGCGAGAAAGGAGCCGAATCCGGCCGTCCCGCAAATCGCTTTTGGACCCGCAACTCAAGCATGAGTTGTTCTTCTCGTCTTATCCGTGTTCATCCGTGTTCATCCGTGGCCATTCTTCCGGCTTTGCTAGGCTGCGTTCCTCGCCACCAACCGGTTCGCGAGCGAAAGAATGACCACCGCCACCACCGAAACGATCACCACCAGCGTCCGCGCCAGCGCGCCATTGCCGGATTCCACCGCGTCGTAGATCGCCACCGCCAGCGTTTGCGTGCGCCCGGGAATGTTGCCCGCGATCATGATCGTGATCCCGAAATCGCCCAGCGAGCGCGCGAAGGCGAGGATCGCGGCCGCCAGGATCGACCGCCGCGTCAGCGGCAGCGTCACCCTCCAGAAGACCCGCCAGTTCGAGGCGCCCAGGTTGCGCGCGGCGCGCTCGTAGTTCCGGTCCACGCTTTCAAACGCGGCCCGCGCGAAGATCACCAGCAGCGGCACGGCGTGAAACATCGCCGCCACCACCGCCGCCTGCCAGGTGAACACCAGCGGCGACCCGGTCACCCACTCATACAGCCGCCCGAGGCCAGCCTGCCGTCCGAACAGCACCAGCAGGTAATATCCGAGCACGGTAGGAGGCAGCACCAGCGGAAGCGCCGTGGCCGCGTCGAGGATTTCCATCCCCCGGAACCGGCGATGCGCCAGCAGGTACGCCAGCCACAGCCCAATGACCAGCGAGAGGGCAGTAGCAATCAGCGCGACCTTGAGGCTCAGCCAGAGCGGGAACCAGTCCACGGGCATGAAAGACGATTATAGGGCAACCCCAACCTTCGAGTGCGTGATGAACCGATGAACCTATCGATCAATGCCGATCTGGGGGCACTCGAACGGTGGGCTGGTAAGCGAGGTGCTCGGCCCGCCCGTCTTCATGGCTTCCTTGTCCGGCCAGGCGTCAACTACGACCCGTAGATGCTGGCCGGGTTCAACTTCAAAGTACCGCCGGCTGAACTGGAAGATAAAGGAGGCCTCACTCTTGGGGGCAATCAGGTCCCCCCTGGCGCGGCCAAGAGAGGAGGCGCCCAGGGCTCCGTATGTCGTCCGAAGCTTCACGGGCCGCCACCCCTGGCCAGCCTGAACCTCTAGATGAACCCCTGCTGTACACAGGATCTTCAGGCCACCCTCAGCCTCGCCGCAGAAGGGAACGAACACCTGCTGATCGGAAGTGCGCAGTCGCAGACCAACATACACCTGGGGAACAGCGTGAACGCTGCCAAGTTCAAGTTGAGCCACTGCCTTGGGCTGGCTCTGGCATCGCAGCGAGCGTGTGGTTCCAAACAAGGCAACCACCGCGAATATCGGCACGAGTTGCTTGATCATGCGGCCCCCTCGGGCGCGACGCTCAGTGGCACGTTGTCTTGCCGTCCTCAGTCGTGCACACCTGTGGTTTGGCGAACGGGTGGTCTTGATTCGCCGGCGCTGTGTTCGCCTGATTCGTGATCTTAACCATCGATTTTCCTGCGGCTGTGGCGGCCTGATCCACGGTGCCGCCCCTCACCATGGTGTCTGTATAAGTTGCGGCCCCCGCATCTTCTGCGCGCGTGTTTGTCATCGGCTGGGTGCCCGTAAACGTCGTATTGGCGTATTGCCCCTGGAGGTCTTTGCTGTTGCAGGCGAAGACCGCAACGTCAGCCGCCTGGACATCACCAACGGGAAGGAGCGGGCCACCGCCTTGACCATTCGTGGGGAGGGTAAAGAAGTTCGTGTCCCCCACGCCTTTGTTATCACCCATGAGGACGCCAATTGCCTGTCCGGTGTTGCTGTCCACCGTGTGCCCCGCATCGATGACGTGAACGCCCTCGGTCTGGATCGCGGTCTGAAATCTCCCTGCATCGTATCCGTCAGACCAATCCCACTCTGGATAGCGGGCGAGTTTGATGGTTCAGTGGAGGGATGAGCGAAGAACAGGTGAGCGTGGCGCGGCAGCGGCGGACGGCGGCCGAGGCGGCGCAGTTGGTGGCGGAGTATGAAGCGAGCCCGTTGAGCAAACGCGATTTCTGCCGCGAGCGGGGCGTGGCCATATCCACGCTGGAGGCGTATCGGAGCGGGCGGCGGCTGGGGTTGGCGGCACGGCCCAAGGCGGCCCGGTGGATGGAAGTGGAAGTCCGGGCGGCCCAGTCGGGGGCCGTGGAGAAAGAGGGGAGCGGTCTCACCGTGGTGCTGGCCCAGGGCCGGAGGATCGAGGTGAACCGCGGCTTCGATGCGGCGACTCTGGCGCAGTTGCTGAGCCTGCTGGAGCGCGCCTGAGGCATGTTCGGCTGGGGGCCGGCGACGCGCATCTACCTGGCGGCAGGGGCGACCGACATGCGCAAAGGCTTCGAGGGTCTCTACGGCCTGGTGCGCGATCGGCTGGAGAGCGATCCGCTGAGCGGGCACGTATTCGTCTTCGCCAACGCGCGGCGCAACCGGCTGAAGTTGATTTTCTGGGATGGAAGCGGGCTATGGGTGTGCGCGAAGCGTTTGGAGCGAGGGTGCTTCGGCTGGCCGGAGGCGGCGGGGAGCCAGACGCGGGTGAGGCTGAGCCACGAAGAGCTGGCGCTGCTGGTGGGCGGCATCGACCTGGACGCCACGCGGAAGCGGAGATGGTACCGCAAGACAGTTACGGGAGAAGAAAAGAGTTGTAAGTCCGAGAATGTTCTTGGCGGTTAAAAGAGTCCGAGTTATAGTGGTAATTCCTCCGCTTGGGTTTCCCGATGGCGGCGCGAGCGGCGCAGCCGAAACCATAGTTATCGGCTCCGGAATTCTCTTGTAAGTTAGAACACTCCGAGTTATATTTGTTTTTGCCTTTCGCAATCCAGCCTCCCTCCAGTTCGCTTCCCGACGCCGAACGCATCGCCCGGCTCGAACAACAG
This sequence comes from Bryobacterales bacterium, assembly GCA_963841635.1. Classification (GTDB taxonomy): domain Bacteria; phylum Acidobacteriota; class Terriglobia; order Bryobacterales; family Bryobacteraceae; genus DASWZN01. The sequence continues at coordinate 678,446 of CAWJDO010000002.1, read as the reverse complement.
CTGGCCTGGGCGGCGATGAAGATCCAACTGCTGGAAGAGCGGCTGCGTCTGGAGCGCGTCAAAAAGTACGGCGCCGCGAGCGAGAAGCTCAGCAGCGCGCAATTGGAACTGCTGGAACTGGAACCGGGCGTGAGCCACGCCGAGGTCCAGGCGGAAAGCGAACGCGAGCCGGTTGCCGAACCGCGGCCCAAGCCCGAGCGGCGGCCGCATCCGGGCCGCCAGGAGCTGCCGGCGCATCTTCCGCGCGTGGAGAAGATCGTTGGGTGCCCGCCGGAGCAGTGCACCTGCAAGCGCTGCGGCGCGCCCACCGAGGTGATCGGCTACGAAACCAGCCAGCAGTTGGACGTGGAGCCGGCGAAGTACTTCGTCACGGTGACCAAGCGCGAGAAGCGGGTGTGCAAGAAGTGCGAGACGGCGGGGGTGGTAACGGCGCCCGTTCCGGCACGGATCGTGGAGAAGAGCCTGGCCAGCGACCGGGTGGTGTTGGACACGGTGGTGGCCAAGTACAGCGACCACGTTCCGCTCTACCGGCAGAGCGCGATTCTGGAGCGCGAGACGGGGATCGAGATTCCGCGGGCCACGCTGGACGGCTGGGTGATGCGGGTGGGCCAGTTGGCGGTTCCGATCGCGGCGGCGATGCGGACCGAGTTACTAAGTGGAAGTTACATTCAGGCGGATGAAACTCCGGTGGATGTGCAGATGCACGATGGAAGCGGGAGGAATCATCAGGCCTACTTATGGCAGTACGGGCGGCCGGGCGGGAGCGTAGTATTCGACTTCCGGATGGGGCGCGGGCGGGACGGACCGAAGGAGTTTCTGGGGAACTTCGAGGGGCTGCTGCAAACCGACGGCTATGTCGGCTACGAAAAGGTGGGCGGGCCGAAGCTGGTGCATGCGTGTTGTTGGGCGCATTATCTGGACAACGCCATTATGTGGAGTTGGTATCGCAGCCATCCGCCAAAGCCCGTCCTGGCTGACGGATTGAGCGGAGGCACTCCAGATAACTGCGTCAGAGACTTTGCAGGAAGGCGAGGAGCTTGGGCGATGGGCGCCAGCGCCGCCGGGGTTCCTTCTGCAGGCCGGCTCGGTTCCAAAAAGCCTCCAGTACGTCGCGCTTCATCTTGAGGTTGGACGTGATGTACCGGCTTGTGGTCGCGATCGATGCGTGCCCCAGGTAATCCCGAATGACGGACACGTCGACGCCAGCTTGCAGCAACGCGACCGCGCAACTGTGCCTCATCACGTGAGGGGTGACCCGACGACCTCGCAGATCTGGCAGAGTTTCGGCGGCGCGCTGCACGTACTTCGTGAGCAGGTAGGCGACACCATCGCGAGTCAACGGCGCGCCCCGCCTGTTCCGAAAAACGAGTTCGTCGACGGAATCGCCTCTGATGATCTGCCGGAGCGCCGCGACGGTTTCGGGCCACAGCGGGCACAGCCGCTCCTTTGCCCCTTTGCCGTAGAGTCGGACCTGTCGAGGCCTGTCCAAGCGGAGTTCTCGGGGATGAACGGCCAACGCCTCACTGACCCGGGCGCCGGTGTTGTAGAGGAAAAGCAGCAGGGCTCGATCGCGCTGGGCGTTTGGTGCTCTGGGATTCACTGCAGCGATGATGGCGCGCGCTTCTTCGGGCTCGAGGTAAGCGATCACGCGCTGGGTCGCCCGTTTTGAGCCGATGCTCAGGACACGGCCATATTGGTCGGCGCGGGTCAGGTCATGGCGAAGCAGATGCTGAACAAAACTTCGAAGAGCGGCCAGTCGGCAGTTTCTCGTCGCCGCGCAGTTCCGCCTTTGGGCTTCCACGTGATCCAGGAAGGCTAGGACTGCCGCTGGCTGAATGTCGTCCAGGCTCAGTTCGGCGACCGACCGGCGTGTGCGGTGGGCGAGGAAGCTGAAGAAGAGCTTGAGCGTGTCCCGGTAAGCACGGACCGTATGCTCACTCGCGCCGCGAACGCCACGCAGGTAGTCCTGAAAGAAAGCTTGGACGAAACCCAAAAGCCCGTCTCTCTTCGGTTCGCTCATCATTTTGCACCCTTTTGCTCGCCGAACCGCAAGTATCGGCGGCGGAACCGATCCGCGGCGAGCCCCAACAGCTCCGGAGTGGCGGTCAAGTAGGTTTCCGTTCCCAGGATGTCGGTATGGCCCATGTAGGCCGAGAGCCACGGAAGGCGAGCGTGCAGGTCAACACCTTGGCGATACCAGCGGGTGAGCCGGTGGACCGCGAAGGCATGACGAAGATCGTATGGGCGTGGTCCCACGCGGCCTCGAGGTGGCTTCAAGCCGGCCTTTTGGAAGAGTCGCCGCAGGGTTCCTGAAGCCGTGTTGACTGGAAGTCGCTGGCGATTGATCCCCACGAAGAAACGGTCATCCGGTGCTGCAGAGGCAAACGCTCTGCGGACCAGGAGGTACTTGTCCAACTCGCGCGAGAGGGAACGGTGGAAGGGCACCCACCGCGACCGCCCCTTGAACATCTCTACAAAGAGGACACCGGCGCGAGTGTCCACATCTCGGAAACGGAGGCGAAGCGCCTCCCCGAAACGAAGGCCCGTGCAATAGAGAAGGAGAAGCAAGGCCCGGTAGAGCGGAGCGCGGAAGGCCGGTCGGTCCAACTCGGCGGAAAGCTCGAGCAGTCGGCGGACGTTTTTCTCCGATAGGAAGTGCGGCACGAAGCTGGATTCCATCGGCAGCTTTGGCCAGAGTGGTTCGGCGATCGACCGGCGTCCTGGCAACCGGCGCAGGTAAACGCAAAACTGCCGGAGCACAACTGCATCCATGGACACGCTAACGGCCTTGCGCTCAGGCTTGCTGGCCAACCACGCCAGTATGGCCCGATCGAGGCGCCAGTCCGGATCTTGTTCGACATGCCGCTCAAGAAACCGGTCGAACTCCTGCAGCGTGTACTCAGCTCGCTGATAACGATACCCCAGGCTTCGCTTGAACTTGAGGAATCCGCCTAGGCTGTCCGACAGCGGACTTCGAAAACCCACTGTCATCGCGGCACCGGCAGTGCAACCGAGCGCAAACGCCGAAGCGCTACCCGCACGTATACGGAAGTGGAGGAGGGCCGCCGGTGGCCCAGAATGTCGCTGACCACCTTCACGTTGGCGCCAGCGTCAATCTGCCGGCAGGCATGGCTGTGACGGAAGGCGTGAGCGCCAATCACCGAAGCGGTCACTCCGGCTCGACGGGCGTACAGACGGATGCGATGACGAATGGCGCCGCTGGTGATCGGCTCGTATGGCATTCTCCTCGACAGAAAAATCCGCCTCGCCTGAGCGTGGGGCGGACGTTCCGTCTCAAGATAGGCCGCCAAGGCCCGTGTCACCGGAGCCAGCAGCGGGAGGTCGATTGCGACGCCGGTCTTCGGCCGCCGGACGTGCAGAGTTGCGAACTTCCAATCCACGTCATCGAGACGCAAGCCCAACACCTCGCCAGCTCCCAGCCCGTATGTGGCCGCCATCAGCAACATGGCGAAATCGCGTTTGCCTGGCGGTTGCTTCCGCGGGATCACGCGAAGAATGCGGCGCACGTCCGGCCACGGCAGCGCGCGCGGGGGCCGCTCGGCAATCCGGACTCGCGGAGCCACGACACAGGGCGCCAGATTGCGTATCGACCGCCCCGTCGTATGAAGGAATCGGAGGAAGGAACGGAGAGAGCTACAGCGGTCGGCCACGCTTCGCCTGGAGATGGAGGCCGCCAGAGCGCTTACGAATGCATCGATGTCAGCAGCCGTAGCCCTCGCGACGGGCTTGCTTCGGTCCCGGAGGAGCGAAAGGAAGGTCTTTGCGACTTCTATGTCGCGTCCAAGAGTCCCCTCGGCCACGCCGCGATGGCCACGCCGATACTGGCAGTACGCTGTCAGCAAGGGCGACAGACGGGGCGAAACACGTTTCGGTCGCCATTCGGGGACCGAAACTTTCAGCCACCGGAGTGCGCAAGACCAAGCGCGCAATGCCCGCCAAGCGATCTCACTACTCCTGGCGGCGACCGGTCCTTTCTTTCGAGGCCCTACGTAAGCCCGCGTGAAGCGCACTGCTCCATCCAAGGTCAGCTCAGCCGTCTCGTCGATGTGGCGCTGTCGACAGTAAGCGCGATAGAGGCGAACCCACTGCAGGTAGGTGATCGTCGTACCCCGCGAAAGATGGCCGTTTCGCCACAACCTCACGACCTCTCGCTCGCGCTCGTCGCGGCAGACAACCGAAGGAATCATGAACAGGAATACGACGGACCGACCGAATCGTCCGCAGAATTATGTGGAGCACACCCACGCCGGGAGTGCGCCTCCAGCTCCTTTGGCAGGAGCGCTCCAGATAATGGCGTTGTCCAGATAATGCGCCTTATCCCGAGCTCGGGATAAGGCGCACGCCAGGCGGTACTTCGTCGAGGCGTTGAAGGTGAATCCGGAGGACGCGGCGGCGGTGCGCGTGGTGGTGGCCATCGACGATCTGTTCGTCATCGATGCGGAGGCGCGGGAGCGCGGGTTGGATGTGGCGGCGCGCCAGCTCTTGCGTGAGGATCGGGCTCCGACCGCGCTGGAGATCATTAAGGGGCGCGTGGAGGCGGCGCGGGCCGAGGCTCTGCCGGCGAGCAAGCTGGGCCGGGCGGCGAACTACACGCTGACGCTGTGGCCGAAGCTGAAACTCTTTCTGGATTACCCGGAGTTGGAGTTGAGCAACAACCTGGCGGAGAACTCGATGCGCGGGATCGCATTAGGGCGGAAGAACTGGATCCATGTGGGGAGCCGGGAGGCGGGGCCGAAGGTAGTGGCGATTCTGTCGCTGGTGGAAACGTGCCGGCGAATGGGGATCGCCGCGCGAGAGTATCTGGGGGCGGTGCTGCCGGGGCTGAGCGGGGTACCGATTCAGCGGATTGGGGAATTCACGCCCGCGGCGTGGGCGGCCAGCAAGCGGTGAGTTTCGCGGTGACTGTCCAGGGTGGGGTTGGTCTGACGGATACGTTGGAACGTTCTGGGTGTACGCTGCAACAGTTCATCTGCAAGTCCCTCCTGTCGGTCGGCCGGAGCTGCAACTCAGTTTGCGCTGGCGGGCCGCGCCTCCAGCTTCGACAGCCTCTCCTGCAGTTCCTTGTTCTGCGCCTCCAGCCGGTTGCTCCGCTCTTCGGCCTGGATCATGTGCAGCGTCAGCTCCTCAACCTTCGCCAGCAGCTTGGACTGCATGTCGCCCAGGTCGACGCCTTTTTCCTTGACCTCGGCCGCGGATGGGATGTCCGGCAGGTGATGATTAGCCTGGATGAACGCGTTTACCTCGCGCAACGGCCGCAGCCGGTAGCCCGGCTGGAACACGTAATCCGACCACCCCGTATTCACCACCACCAACTGCGCCTGAATCGCGCCCGCCACCGAGAGCTTGCATCCCGTAGGTGAGTATGCGTTCGCGCAGGGTTTCGCAGTGCCGATCCCAACCGTACCCGTTAACACCGCCATGCCGTTGTCGGCGACGATCATCGTCGGGCTGGCCGGGTTTCCGAACTCGAACATCGGAACGGTCAGCGTCGTCCCGGCGGGCGCTGAGGCCGACCGGTTCTCGTAGCGGATGTTCCTCTGGTTGCTCAACCCCTTGAATACGAAATCGACCAAGTCCACGCCGGCATTCTGGAACATGGCACCGTTGACGCCGTATCGGTTCTGCATGCTCAGCGACGCCGTCCCATAGGTGTCGCCGGTTTCCTGAATCGTTATGCCCGTGCTCCCGCTGATGGTCGAGTTGGCGGTGCCAAAGGTCAGTGGGTAGGCCGGGCTGGTCGTCCCTATGCCCGCGTTGCCGCTGGACGGAAACGTGTTTTGACCCCACACCTGCCCTGCGCCAAGCGCCAGAACCGCCATAACCGCAAGAATTCGTATCATTCCAATGCGCTCCTTTGTGCTCTCCATTGACATTCCGCCTCCTCCGCCAACTACTGAATGATCTGTAAGGTCACGACCGGGTTGATGGTGACGCCCGGATTCACCGTGATGGACGTGCATGCGGAATAGGTCCCCGGCGCCGGCGAAGTCGTGATCGTCAGCGTCGCGGGCGAGCATTGCGGCACCGCGCTGGCCTCGTTCGACATCCCACTGGTCCCGCTCGCATTCACCGCCGCGACCTTGTAGTAATACCTCGTCCCGTTGGCCAACCCAGGGTCGGTGTAGCTTGTAGTGGTAACCGTCGCGATCGGCGTGCCGCTCTCTTGACCTGCTAGGGTGCCCCGATAGACTTTATACGAGGTCGCCCCGCTGCTCGCCGTCCAACTCAACGTCACCTGGCGATTCCCCGCAGTGGCCGTGAGTCCCGTCGGCGCCCGGCGGCACGCCACCACCTGGCGGAGCGTTCTCAATCGCAATCACGCGCCCGCCGAGGTGGATGTACTCCTTCGAGGGCGTCTGGCCTGCGGCCTGCGAGGCGGCGAGGGCCAGTCCAAGGAGGAGCCCAATCGCCTGAGCGGGTGTGAACCAAGCCACGCGCGTTCTGCAATTGCCGGTGCAAAAGGCCACGATAGTCCTCCGTTGTTCCGTATTCGCGCGGAAATCGACAGCTGCCCGTCCCCGGCCTGGCGGCTCCGACAATCAACCGGCCGCGCCGGCAACCAGCATGCCGGCACGAACGAGAACGACTTCCGTGCTGTTTCGCGTGAACACGAGTCGATTCTTTACGAATCTAAATCTAAACCAAGATATCTTAAACACTTTTATGTTGACAATACCCGAAAATGGGGGCACAGCGTTCAGATGGGGTCCGCAGGCCGACCACGGCCGCACGTAGCGGTTTTCGAGTCACACCGATTGCATTTTTGGATTTGCCCGCGTTTCAATCACTTGCGATCACCAGCCTGTTCCGCGCCGCTACCCCCGTATTACCCTCGTGCCGGGTATCGCTATGCGTCCTCGTCCTCGCGCCATCATCGAAGCCAGCCGCCGTGGGCCGCGGACTCCATCTCACCGCGCCGGCCGCCACACAAAAAACCGAAGAATAAAAAAGTGCACATTCAACCTAGTCCCAGGAATGAACACCGCCCACCACGTCTTTTCATTGAATTGCGGGCCCCTTGCACCTCTTTCCTCAAAAAGTGCAACACCGTCCCAATTCCCGAAAAGGAAAACTTCCTTCACCATTTTCCGTTGCCCCTGCCGGAATAGTTCTCCGCTCCACGGCCGATGAGAGGAACAGAAGGCGATGTGTCTACTGTTGTCAGTCCTCGTCTGCTTCCTGGCCGGGGCGCTTTGGCGCACCGCTCGCCGGCGCCGGCGCTGGCCGGAGAGCGCTACGCAGTTCCGCGCCCTGTTCGAGGAGGCCCCGGTCGCCTACCAGGAGATCGACCGCCACGGCATCGTGCGGCGGGTCAACCGCGCCGCGTGCGAGCTGCTGGGCTATCCTCCCTCCGAACTGGTCGGCAAGGGGGCATGGGAGGTCGCGCCACCTGAGTTGCGGGAAGCCGTTCGCGCCGAACTGCTGGGACTGCTGGCCGGGGACTCGGACATCGCGACTGTCGCGGAACACCAGATGAACGCCGCCGACGGCTCCTCTCTTACCCTGCGCATCTACACCAGGCTGATTCGGGACGAGAAGACCCGCGAAGTCATCGGCCTGCGCGCCGCGATGCTCGATGCCACCGCCTGGCGCAACGCCGAGCGCGAGCTCGAACGGAGCGAGGAGCGCTACCGGAACCTGTTTGAGAACGCTCCCATCGGCATCTACCGCACCGCGCCCGACGGCCGGATCCTCATCGCCAACCCGGCCCTGATTCGGCTGCTTGGATACGACTCCTTCGAGCAACTCGCCGCGCGCAACCTGGAGTGTGAAGGCTTTGAGCCCCAGTACCGCCGCGCGGACTTCAGAGCGCGACTGGAGCGGGATGGCGAGATCCTCGGCCAGGAGGCGGACTGGACCACGCTCGACGGGCGCAGCGTGATCATCCGTGAGAACGCCAGGGCAGTGCACGATCCCGACGGCGCCATCCTCTATTACGAGGGCACGGTGGAGGACGTGACCGAGCGGAAGCGCGTCGAGGCCGCCCTGGCCGAAGCCAGATCGAAACTCGAAGCCGTGATCCGGCAGTCGCCGCTGGCGGTTGTGACGATGGACGCCGCCGGCACGGTCACCTCCTGGAACCCCGGCGCGGAGCGGCTGTTCGGCTGGGCCGAGGCCGAGGTGCTCGGCAAATTTCCCCCCGTTTTTCCAGATCCGCGCCACGGCGTCGCGGAGTGCATGCGAAGGGAGGCGGCGCGCGGGCCCGAGCGGCAGGCGGTCCGCAAGGACCGCTCGCTCGTGGACGTCAACGTCTGGCACGCGCTGCTGCACGACGCCGCCGGCCAGGTGAGCGGAGCCGTGTGCCTGGTCGCCGACAACACCGAGCGCCGGCAGGCCGAGGACAGGCTGAGCGAAAGCGAGCGACGCTACCGCGACCTGTTCGAAAACGCCAACGACATCGTCCTCTCCGTCGATCTCGGAGGCAGATTCACATCGGTCAACAACACGGCTCAACGGGTGAGCGGTTACTCCCGGGACGAACTGCTGGCCATGAAGATGGCCGACCTGGTGGTGCCGGAAGACGCGGGCCGGATCCGGGAAATCGTGTCGGGGATGCTGGCTGGCGTTTCCTTCGGGCAGTACGATCTTACGGCGGCCGCCAAGGACGGCCATCGGCTGGAACTGGAGATCGCGACCCGGCTGATCTTCGAGAACGGCCGTCCTCTCGGCTTTCAAAGCATCGCCCGCGATGTGACCGAGCGCAAGGAATCGGAGCGCAGGATGGAGCAGTACGCGCGGGCGCTGAGCCGGAAGAACGACGAGCTCTCCGAGGCGCTCGAGACCGCCCGCCAGGCCACCGAAGCCAAGAGCCGGTTCCTGGCCAACATGAGCCACGAAATCCGCACGCCCATGAACGGCGTTCTCGGCATGACGGAGCTTCTGCTGGACACGGATCTCGATCCAGGCCAGCGCGACTGCGCCGCCGCGGTGAAGAGGTCGGCCGAGGCGATGCTGGTCCTCATCAACGAGATCCTCGACCTCTCCAGGATCGAGGCCGGCAGGCTGGAGCTCAATCCGGAGCCATTCGATCTGGGCAAACTGGTCGCCTGGATCGCGGCCATGCTGGAGGTGCAGGCGCGGCCCAAGGGAGTCGCCTTCCGCTGCGGCATAGATGACGCCGTCCCGCGCGTACTGTGCGGCGACCCGGTGCGGTTTCGCCAGATCCTCGACAACCTGGCGGCCAACGCGGTTAAGTTCACCGAGCGCGGCCACGTCGCCGTCAACGTCGGCGTCGAAGCGGAGACCGCCGGGACCGTCACCGTCCGCTGCACGGTCGAAGACACCGGCATCGGCATCTCGGCGGATCAGATGCCCCGCCTCTTTCAAAGTTTCAGCCAGGCGGACAGTTCGACCACCAAGCGCTACGGAGGCGCCGGGTTGGGGCTCTCCATTTCGAAACAACTGGTGGAGATGATGGGCGGCCACATCGGCTGCGAAAGCGAGCCGGGCCAGGGGTCCCGCTTCTGGTTCACCGCCACGCTGGGCAAAACGCTGGACACGCCGCTCGCCGCCGAATCCGCTCCGGAGCCAGGCGTCCAGTCCCGCGCCGGCGGCCACGTTCTGCTGGCCGAAGACAACGAGATCAACCGGCGCATCGCCCTGCGGCTGCTGGAACGCGCCGGATATCGGGCCTGCGCCGTCGAAAATGGCAAGCTGGCCGTCGCCGAAGTCCTCGGCGGAGCCTTCGACGCGGTCCTCATGGACGTCCACATGCCCGAGATGGATGGCTTCGAGGCCACCGCCGAAATACGGCGCGTTGAAAACGGCAGCCGCCATACCCCGGTGATCGCCCTCACCGCCCGCGCCATGACCGGAGACCGCGAGCGCTGCATCCAGGCCGGGATGGACGACTACCTCACCAAGCCCGTCCGCCGCGACGAGCTGATCGCCGTCCTCGATCGCTGGGTCGCGGCGAAGGGAGCCGCGTGATGGCGGCCGCCTGCGCGGAGCGGGTCTGGAGACCCGCTGCAGGCGTGGACGCCTGCCCCACTCAAACCATCCGCAGGCGCGCACTGAAGTGTCGCAGGAACGGCGGCTCGGAGACGATCTCCATGCCGCGTATCCGCTCCTTGCGCGCGTTCACTTCCAGGATCGCCTCCACCACATAGTCGATATGACTCTGCGTATACACTCGCCGCGGGATGGCCAGCCGCAGCAGTTCGTGCTGCGCTTTATCGCCGAACATCAACGAGCCGATCTCGACCGAGCGGATCCCGGCATGCCGGTACAGCTCCACCGCCAGCGCCTGCCCTGGAAACCGGCGGCCCGTGATGTGCGGCAGCATGCGGCCGGCGTCGATGTAGATGGCGTGTCCGCCGGGAGGCTCGACGATGGGAACGCCGGCGTCGGCGATGTGACGGCCCAGGTATTCGGTCGAGACGATGCGGTAGCGCAGGTAGTCGGGATCGAGCACTTCCTCGAGGCCCACGGCGATCGCTTCCAGGTCGCGTCCGGCCAGGCCGCCGTAGGTTGGGAAGCCCTCGGTCAGGATCAGCAGGTCTTTCTCCAGCGCCGCCAGGCGGTCGTCGTTGGTGCACAGCAGCCCGCCGATGTTGGCGAAGGCGTCCTTCTTGGCGGAGAAGGTGCAGCCATCCGCCAGCCGGAACATCTTCTGCGCGATCTGCTTCGGCGTCCAATCCTTGTACGCCGCCTCGCGCTGCCCGATGAACCAGGCGTTCTCGGCGAACCGGCAGGCGTCGAGATACAAAGGGATGCCGTGCCGGGACGCGACTGCCTTTACGGCCTCGAGATTGGCGAGCGAGACGGGCTGGCCGCCGCCGGAGTTGTTGGTGACCGTGATCATCACCAGCGGGATGCTCCCTGCGCCCTCGGTCTCGATCAGCCGTTCGAGCGCGGCCACGTCCATGTTGCCCTTGAACGGGTACAGAGCCTGCGTGTCCGCCGCCTCGGGGCACGGCAGGTCCACCGCCCGCGCGCCGTTCGATTCCACGTTCGCCCGCGTGGTATCGAAATGCGTGTTGTTGGGAACGACTTTCCCGGCGCCGCAGGTAACGTGAAACAGGATGCGCTCCGCGGCCCTTCCCTGGTGCGTCGGAATGACGTGGCGGAAACTGGTAAGTTCCTGCACCGCGCGCTTGAGCCGGTAGAAGCTCTCGCTGCCGGCGTACGATTCGTCGCCGCGCATCATGGCGGCCCACTGCGCGGTGGACATGGCGCTGGTGCCGGAGTCGGTGAGCAGGTCGATGAGGATGTCCTTGGCGTCGATCAGGAACAGGTTGTAGCCCGCCTCTTCGAGCAGGCGCTCGCGCTCCTCGCGGGTGTTGTGATGGAGCGGCTCGACGCTCTTGATGCGGAACGGCTCGATGATGGTCTTCACAACCGGGAGTGTATCAGTTATGGGGCTTCACGGATGGCGATGCAGCACGTGCCTGGCGATGTCCGGCCAGAACTCGCGAAAGACGTTGGTCAGCGCGTCGCGCTCCATGGCGTAGGCGAACTTCACCGCCAGCGCGCCGGCGGTCCGGTCAGAGCTCGGATAGTAGGCCGCCGAGATGCCCTGGGAAATGCCGCGGCCCAGAACCTCCGAGAGATTCGCGGTGTTGTGCCCGTGGTAGTTCGGCGTGATCAGAACGCGGGAGGCGGCGTAGATAGCCCGCTTCCAGATGCCGCCCGTGCCCATGGCGTAGTAGCGCTCGTCCTCGTGAAACACCGTCGGCAAGGCGAAGATGACCAGGTAGTTGCCGTCGGTCTTGTCGAGAAAGCCCCGCCAGTAATATCTTCCGAAGCCCGCCATGCCGTCGCCCAGTGCCGGGTGCGAGTCCGAGGCGAACGCCACAGCCGAGGTCACGCCCACGAACAGGAAGGACGAGTAGTCGAAGCTGTTCTGGGTGGCGATTTTGAAAGCCTCTCTGGGAGTGGGCGGCGGCGGGATCGCGCCCGCGCTGACCGCGCGGTAGTTGGGCATCATGCCGAGGATCCGCTTGGGCTGCGCTGCCGGTGTGGGGGTCGGGGTTGCGGTTGGCGTGGGTTGCTGTGCAAGCGCGCAAGCGACGGGCAATACCATCCCCAGTCCCAGAAGAAACGAGATTCCCCTCTGCATCAAGCCCTACCGGCTTTGATGCCGCCCGCTAGGCCTGGGTTTCGTGCGCCGGCGGCGGAACTTCGGTGAGCGGCACCTCGCACTCGCAACAGTCGCTGCAGCGCTGGCACTTGCTGCAGATGTGGTTAGGGCAGGCGTCCTTCGTGCACCAGACGCAGATTTCTGTCGAGGGATCCCCGCAGATGCTGCACGTGAACGTACGCGGTTCGCTCAATGGTGTTCCTCCTGGCGGGTGCCGGTCTTGGCCGCCGGCTTTGCCCCATGCGAAAGCGCGGCCCGGCAGCGCTGGGCTTCCTGATCCATCACCCGGAATTGCTGTTCGCGGTCGGCGGCGAGGTCGACCAGATACTGGCGCAGTTTGTCCCGGTCGGTGCTGGTATCCGCGATCAGCCCCGCGAGCATCTCCGCCACGGCCGGGTTCTGGTACTTGCGGATGCCGGCCACTACCGACCGCAGCAGCGCATCCACGGATTCCATGCGGAAGAATGTGTCGAGCACCGTGGTCATCCGCTCCGGGTGGGCGGCCAGATCTTTGGTCGAGCCGACCAGGAAGCCGATCTGGGCGCGCGTGCTCGCAAGCTGAGCGACGTAGGCCTGGGGCGCGCCCTTCTTCACCCAGTCCTCGGCGTGGATCTGGTCGAGCACGGGTCCGAAGCGCTGAACGTGCTCCGCCAGTTCGGTCATCTGTTTCCGTACTTCCCACTCGGGCGGGATGCCTCCGGATTGTGCGGCCAGGCAGCCGGCAGAGAGGGCGCAAAGCGTCGCGGCACCGAGAAGTGTGGATCGCATGGCCTCGAATTTCAGTTTCGCACGCTGGGCGCCCGGCCGAGGCAACCTTTCCCGGTCGCCTCGAATCGAACTTTATTTCTTGCCTCGAAACAACGGGTTGGCGCTGGGAGATTCGGAGTCGAGCCGGTGGCGGGACTAAGCTCGTGACCGGAAGAGTGAGTGCGGTCCAGCCTTTATTCCCACTGACGAAACCATCCAGAATCCGCCTGATTCCTGCCAAGATCCGCAAACAGTCCGGGCTCTCTCTTCCAAGTCGGTCGATGGTCGATGGCCGATGGCCGATGGTCGATGGCCTCGGTCGTGGCAGATGGTTGATGGCCGATGGTCGATGGTTGATGGCTGATGACCGCTGGCCGGTGGTCGGTGACTCGGTGGTCGGTGACTCGGTGGTCGGTGACTCGGTGGTCGGTGACTCGGTGGTCGATGACTCGGTGGTCGATGGCCCGATAGCCAAATGGTCGATGGCCGATGGCCGATGGTTGGTGGCCGATGACCAAATGGTCGATGGTCGATGGTCGATGGCCGATGGTCGATGGCCCTGGCCGATGGTCGATGGCCCTGGCCGATGGTCCGATGGCCTCGGTCGTGGCAGATGGTTGATGGCCGATGGTCGATGACCGATGACCGATGACCGATGGCCGATGACCGATGGCCGATGGTCGATGGCCGAGCCCCCCGGGCGGGGAGCCATCCAGCCGCGCCGGCTCGATGGCCAATGGCGTCGGTCTGCTTGCGGGCGAGTTACTTGCGGGCGCCGCGCTGGGGGTTTCTCACTCGCGTTTGCCGCAGTTTGGCCTTCTTGCGCTTCGGTTTGCTGATTAGGAACGTGCCGCTGCCCACGTAGGTGGACTTATAGATCTTGTCTTCTGCCAATTCGGATCTCCTGTAAGAGCCCATTTTAGCGCACCTCGGATTATCCTGAAGGTTGGAAGTGCCGAACCCTCCCTCGCCAGCCGAACTCCACGAATTGCTCCCTGGAACGGAGCCTGCTCCCGCCGCCGGCGGCTGGCGCCTGGGCTTTCGCGCGCTACGGCACCGCAATTTCCGCCTGTTTATCGGCGGCCAGCTTGTTTCGCTGGTGGGCACATTCATGCAGACGGCGGCTCAGAGCTGGCTGGTATGGAGGCTCTCGCATTCGGAGTGGCTCCTCGGTGCCATTTGGTTCTGCTCGCAGGTTCCGGTGTTCCTTCTGGCGCCCCTCGGAGGCCTCGCGGCGGATCGCTATTCCCGGCACCGCATCGTGATCGCCACACAGACGCTGCTGATGTTGCAGGCGATTGCCCTGGCCGCGCTGAGCCTGACGGGACGGGTCCAGGTCTGGCATGTCTTCGTGCTGGCCACCTTTCTTGGCGTGGTGAACGCGTTCGACATGCCCGGCCGCCAATCGCTACTCATCCAGATGACCGGCAAGGAGGACCTGCTCAGCGCCATCTCCCTCAACTCGGCCATGTTCAACGCGGCACGCGTGGTGGGGCCGTCGGTAGCGGGCCTGGTCGTAGCGGCCGTGGGGGAAGGGCGCTGCTTTCTGTTCAACGGGATCAGCTTCCTGGCGGTGATCGCGGCGCTGGCAGCGATGCGCCTGCCACGCTTCGTGCGCGGCCCGATCGCTCCGCCGTGGCAGCACCTGGTGGACGGTTTCCGCTACGTTCAACGGGCGGCCGAGATCCGGACTCTGCTGCTGATGGTGGGCACCAGCGCCATCTGCACCATGCCCGCGATGGTGCTCATGCCGGTTTTCGCCGACGCCGTGTTCCATCGGGGACCGCAGGGCTTGGGGTTCCTCATGGGCGCGATGGGGATCGGGGCCGTGGTGGGCACGCTGGTGCTGGCTCGCCGGAACAAGACCGCCGGCCTGACGGATGTGATTTTCTGGGGCGCCGTAATCCTGGGCGCGGCATTCATCGCATTCGCGTCCTCCACGTCGTTCTGGGTGGCGCTGGTGGTGATGACAGCCGCGGGCTTCGCCGTGATGCGGCAGAACGCCGCCGCGAACACCCTGATCCAGACGCTCATCCCGGACGATTACAGGGGGAGGATCATGGCTCTTTACGCGATGACCGTCGTGGGCGTGGGGCCTTTCGGCAGCCTGGCGGCGGGCGCCCTGGCGGGCCGCATCGGCGCGCGGTGGACGCTGGCGTTGAGCGGCGTGTTGATCCTGCTCATAGCGGCCGTGTTCCGGAACCAGGTGCGGCGACTGGCGGGCTCCTTCCGATGAGAAGACTCCTGGCTTGGACTCTGGCTTGGCCGCTGCTGGCCGCGCTGTGGATCTCGGCGCAGGCCGCGGCGCAGGCGCCCGCCCAGGGCGATCTGTTCAGCGAGATCGACGGCATCGTCGCGAAGCTCGGAGAGATCTCCGGCCTCGAGGCGCGGGCAAAGGTCCGGTACGACCAGATCTCGCGAGAGTCCATGAAGGACTTCCTCGAGCAGCGCATTCGCGAGGAAGTGAAGCCCAAGGAGATCGAAGCCGAGGAGGCGGTGCTCAAGAAGCTAGGCTTCGCTCCGCCCGATTTCGACCTCAAGAAGACGACCATCGATCTGCTGACCGAGCAGGCCGCGGCCTTCTACGACTTCCACAAGAAGAAGCTGTTCGTCGTGGATTCGAGCGACGGCCTTGCCGAGCGCTCGGCGCTGGTGCACGAGCTGGCGCACGCCCTCGCCGACCAGCATTTTCACCTGGCCAGGTTCATCGCACGCGCCAACCAGAACGACGACAGCGGCCTGGCGCGGATGGCGGTCATGGAGGGACAGGCGACGTGGCTGATGTCCGAATACCTGGCGCGGCAGAGCGGCAAGTCTTTGGTGAACTCGCCCGAGCTGGTGAAGCTCATGAGCGATATGAACGGGGCGTCGTCCGGGCAGTTTCCGGTCTTCGACCGTGCGCCGCGCTACTTTCAGGAGTCGCTGCTGTTCCCCTATACCCAGGGCATGCTGTTCCAGCAAGCGGTGGTCGTGAAGATGGGCAAGGCTGCGTTCTCCGAGGTGTTTCTCCGGCCGCCCGAGACCACCCAGGAGATTCTTCACCCCGAGCGGTATTTCGAGCACGCGAAACGGGTGCGGCTGACGATCCCGGCGTTTCCATCGGAGCGGAACTATCGCGCCTTCACGGACGGCGAACTGGGCGAGTTGGACAACTCCATCCTGTTGCGCCAGTATGCGAGCGACCAGGAAGCGGAGGCCGTCGCACCGGAGTGGAGGGGCGGAATCTTCCGCCTTTTCGCGCCCAAGCACCGGTCGGCGGACTGGCGGCGGATGGTGCTGGCGTATGTCTCGGAATGGAGCGGCCCGGAGCAGGCGCGGAAGTATTTCGAACTGTACCAGAAGGTGCTGGCCGGGAAGTGGAAGACCTTCGAGGTGACGTCCCGCTCCGCGGACGCGGTGGCGGGGCGGGGCGACGACGGCTACTGGGTGCTGCGGGTCGACGGCGCGCGGGTCACCAGCCTGGAGGGATTGCCGGAGGCGGATGCGCCGGCACCCAGCGCGGTGGCACCGAACCGCGCACGTGAGTGAGCGGAGACACGTCCGGCGCGGTCCGCTCCCCGACGGTCGCGGTTCGGCGCTGGTGCGGTGCGCCCTTTATCGTTTAAACTTAAGAGGATGACTGCTCGTTCGATCTCACTCAGCATTGGCTTCGCGCTCGCCCTGGCATCGCTTCGAGGCGCGGACATTCCACGGAAAGCTCCTGAACTGGCGGTGCAGATGACCGACGGGCAGCAGCTTCTCTTGAGCCAGTTTCGCGGCAAGGTCGTCATGATCGATTTCGTGCACACGACCTGCCCGCATTGCCAGAACGCGTCTTCCATCGTGGAGCGGCTGTACAAGGAGTACGGACCGCGCGGGTTTCAGCCCCTTGGCGTCGCGTTCAACGATAACGCCTCGTTGCTGGTCCCGGAGTTCGTGAAGATGCTGGGGCTCACCTACCCGGTCGGCGTCGCATCGCGCGACACGGTGCTCGAGTACCTTCAGCATTCCCTGGCGGAGCCGCTCTACGTGCCTCAGATCATGTTCGTCGATCGCACGGGCGAGATTCGCGCCCAGCACGGCGGCCTCAACGACGACTTCCTGAAGGGCGACCTGGAGAAGCACATGCGCGAGCAGATCGAGTCGCTGCTCAAGGAGCCCGCGCCCGGCCCGCACAAGAAGGGGCAGGCTTCGCGCGGGCGTGCTAGACTACCCCAGAAGAGTTAGGCCATTCGGCCCAGGCAGCCTCGGAATGAACGGTTGAGATGAGCGAACCCTTCCGGTTCGATCCCGCAGCCACGGCTGCGGAAATCGTGCGGGCGCTCCACCCGGAACGGGTTTGGTGCGCCGGCCCAGGCGCGGACGAGCTAGCCGCCGCCCTGAGCGCTCTCGGTGTCGAGGTGGCGTCAGGGGGAGCGGTCGATCTGGCCGTTTCAACCGGCAGGGTAGACGCCGCGACCGCAGCCTGCTTAGCTTCCCACACCACCGCAATTCTGTTCGACGGCGCGGATCTGCCGTTGGCGACTTTGGGCCTGCTGAGCAGCCTCGGCTTCTTGCCGCAGCCCGATTTCGACGCCGGCCCGGCCGGCAGTCTGCTGTTCCGCCGGAGGGAGGCCGCGGCTTCGGAGGTGGCCGCCATCGCCGACGCGCTCGAGAGCCAGTGGTCCGCGCTCAGCCGCGTGGACGCGAACGCCGCGATGGCCCAGCGGGGCGTCGAAGACATCCTGCGGAGCCGCATCTGGCGCACCTTACAAGCCTGCGCGCTTCCGTTGGTGAAGGCCGCCGCGCTGGTGGGCCGCATAAGTCCGCGGCCCGGCCGGCGTGAAACGAGTTCCGCCCCGGCGGAGTACGCGCGATGGATCCGGCTGTTCGAGCGGCGCGACGATTCCTTGATGCGACTCAAGCTCCGGGCGTTCGAGCAGCGCCCGCTCGTGAGCGTCCTGGTCCCGGCCTATCGGCCGGCGCCGGCCGACCTGAAGCGCGCCATCGCATCCGTCCACGCCCAGAGCTACGCGAACTGGGAACTGTGCCTGGCGGACGATGGCTCGGGCTCTCAGGAAACGTCGGCGATCCTGGCCCAGGCCGCGGCGGAGGACGCGCGCGTGCGCGTGACGGCGCTGGCTACCTCGGGCGGCATCTCCGCCGCATCGAACGCCGCGCTGGCGCTCGGCCGCGGCGAGTACGTGGCGCTGCTCGATCAGGACGACGAGTTGTCTCCGGACGCTCTCTTCTACGCTGTCGATGCCATCAACCACCATCCCCGCGCCGGCTTCCTGTATTCGGACGAAGACAAGATCGATACCGCCGGGAAGCGCTACGACCCGTTCTTCAAGCCGGAGTGGTCTCCCGACCTGCTGCTCTCGGAGAATTACTGCACCCACCTGCTGGTGGCCCGCCGCGACCTGGTCGAGCAAGCGGGCGGATTCCGGACGGAATACGACGGGTCTCAGGACTACGACCTGATTCTGCGGATGTCCGCGCTCACCCAGGAGGTGGCGCACATTCCCCGGGTGCTCTACCACTGGCGCGCGGCGCGGGGTTCGGCCGCGGCAAGTCCAGAGGCGAAGCCCTACGCTGCCGAAGCGGGACGGCGGGCGGTGGAGGACCACATGCGCCGCCTTGGCACGGGCGCTACGGTAGTCGCGGGCTGCGGACCGGGCCGGCTGCGGGTGCGCTACGCGATCGCGCCGGGATCGAAGGCCGGCATCCTCATCCCCTCGGGCGGGAACGAGGGTGCGCTCCGCGCCTGCCTCGCATCGCTGGCGAAGACAGCTTACACGGACTGGGAAGTACTGGTGATCGACAATTCGCGGGGCGAGCGAATCGGGCAGCTGGTGCGGTCCTGGGAGTGCGGACACGCCGTCGGCTACGTGGACTGGCGCGGCCGGCCATTCAACTACTCCGCGATCAACAACGCCGCGGCGCGCGAGTGCAGCGCCCCGCTGCTGGTGTTCCTCAACGACGACGTCGAGGTGATGGAGCCGGGGTGGCTCGAAGCGATGATCGAGTTGGGGAGCCGTCCCGAGATCGGAGCGGTGGGGGCCAAGCTGCTCTATCCGGACGGCCGCATACAGCATGCCGGCGTGGCGCTGGGCATTTTGGATAGCGGTGGGCACCCATTTCGGGGCTTCGACGGCGGCGCTCATCACTACTTCGATTTCCCGGACGTGATTCGCAATGTCAGCGCCGTGACGGGGGCCTGCATGCTGGTGCGCCACTCCGCCTTTGAGCAGGTTGGCGGTTTCGACGAAGCTCTGTTCCCGATTTCGTTCAACGATATCGACCTGTGCCTGCGGCTCGGCCGGCGGGGACTGAGGAACGTCTACACGCCCCACGCGGTGCTGCTGCATCACGAATCGCTATCGCGGGGGCCGCGGAACCTGATTGTCGATGTGGCGGGTCTCGAGGCTATGCGTGCCCGTTGGCGCGATCTGTTGGACGCAGATCCCTACTACAGTCCGAACCTCACGCGGACCGCGGAGGACTACTCGGTGCGGCAGGGGGGAGAGTCTAGGCTCTCCAGAGCTGCGTCTACGTCCGGGCTTGGCGGGTCTGGAGACCCGCTGCAGGACTGGAGTCCTGCCCCACTGCCCCCTAGAGAGGGATCTCGTTGCGAGTCTCGGAGCCGAGCCACAGGCGGCGCGCTAGAGAAGGGTCGGGAGGGGCATCGAGCAGGACCGGCCTCAGCAGCAGGATGACGTCGGTCTTGATGCGGTTGCGCTCGTTGTCCCGCATCGCCTTGCCGACCAGCGGAAGCTGCGAGAGCACCGGGATGCCGGTGATCGAACGGGCGTCGGAGTCGCTCATCAGTCCGGCCACCATCGCCCACTCGCCGTCGCGGAGCCGCACCTTGGACTCGAGTTTGCGGGTCCCGATCACGGGAATTCCGTTCGCGGAACTGCCGGTGAGGTTCTTGAATTCGGCGGACACATCCAGCGAAACCTCTTCGGTGCCGTGAATGTGCGGCGTCACCTTCAGCACCAATCCCAGATCCTCGAAGTTGAAGGACGGAACGCTCTGGTTGGTGGTGACTGCCGTGCCCGTGATTGCGGCGGTCTGTAGCTGGCCGGTGAGGATGGGGTACTTGCTTCCGACGTGGAAATCGGCGGTCTCGCCATCAAGCGACCGCACGGAAGCGTCCAGCAGGGTCTTGGCGGACGACTTCGTCATGGTGGCGAGGATCAGCGAGTCGGCAATGCTCACACCGAACATCACGGGATTCAAGTGGACAACCTGGGACAGCGGGATGGCGTTGCCGAGGGCGGCGACCAAGCCGGCCAGTTGCAGGTTAGAGGGATCGAGGGAGGCCAGACCCGCGAGGCCGATGAACGGGATCGGGAATTTGCTGGGCAGGAGGAAGCCGTAGGAGAGCAGGCTCGAGTGATCCACCTCGACAAACTGCATTTCGATCATGATCTGCGCGCGGCTGTGCGCGAGCTGTTCGAACAGCTCCTGGGCGGGCCGGACTCGCGAAATGCGATCGCGGATGAGCACCATCTTGCGCCCGACATCGATCGAAAGGTGGGCGATGTCGAGGGTTTGCTGCACGGCGCGGCCGACCTCCTGGGCGTCCTGAGGAGTGAGCGTGTCGGGGATGGGGATCGTCACGGCGATGGTGGGCTCGAGCGCGACGCGCTTAGGCGGTGTGTCTTTAGCCACCATGACGAGATGCTTGCCGATGGGGAAGACGAAGGAGCCAGTGGCCGCTTCGACGGCGTGCAGCGCCTCGCGGTAGGTGACACTGTCGAGGTGCAGGCTGCGCGACGGACCGGGCTCATACTCCGGGTCGAAGGCGACGCCGAGGCCGAAGGCGGAGGCGGCCTGCGAGAAAAGAGCTTTGGCATCGCCCTTCAGGTCGAGGGTCTTGACGTCCGCGGATGCCGTCAACTGGGGCGGCGGCTTGATGCGTCGCAGCTCGGCCAGTTCTTGCTCTGCGATGGCGGTTGAAAAGCCGGGCGAGTCGAGGACTTCGGGCGGCTGCAGCACGGTGTTGCCGGAGGCGTCCGGGGCGGGCATGGCGTGTGCCTTGAGGGAGGCGCGGATCTGGAGGGCTTGCGCGCGAACGAGATACTCAGGGTGCGACGGAGCCTTCGCGGCGGCTTCGGTATAGAGGAGATAGGCCTGGACGATGTCTCCGGCGCGCTCGGCCTTGCGGCCCTTGCGGTAGAGATCGGAGGCGCTGGGCTCCTCCGCGAGCAGCACCGCGGCCGCAGCCAGACACAGAAGCACACTTCGAGGCCAGGACACTCGATTGAATGACGCGCGGAGGGGGCGAAGCGTGCAGGGGGGAAGTGGCGGGTCTGGAGACCCGCTGCAGGTCTGGAGACCTGCCCCACGCGGGGTATGATGGGGAATTCATATGGCACAGGGAGATTTCGAGCACCGACGAGCGCAGCTGGTTCGGGCGCATGAGGACTTGATCCGGCGGCCGAACGCGCCGGTTCCCGAGTCGAACGGTTGGTTCCAACGCTACCAGCATCCGGTACTGACCGGAGCCCACGCGCCCGTATTCTGGCGCTATGATCTGGACCCGGCCACGAATTCGCTTCTCATGGAACGGCTCGGCGTCAATGCCGCGTTCAACGTGGGCGCAATGGAATGGAACGGCAAAGTGGTCCTGATGGCGCGGGTAGAGGGGGCGGACCGGAAGTCGTTCTTCGCCGTCGCCGAGAGCGCCAGCGGCGTGGACGGATTCCGCTTCTGGGACTATCCGGTTACGATGCCCGAGGGCGCCGATCCCGAGACCAACGTCTACGACATGCGGCTGACGGCCCACCAGGACGGATGGATCTACGGCCTGTTCTGCGCGGAGCGGAAGGATCCCGCGGCGGCGCCCGGCGATCTGTCGTCGGCGGTGGCGCAGTGCGGCGTTGCGCGCACGAGGGACTTGAAAACGTGGGAGCGGCTGGACGACTTGCGGACGCCTTCGGCGCAGCAGCGCAATTGCGTGCTGCACCCCGAGTTCGTCGAGGGCCAATACGCTTTCTACACACGGCCGCAGGACAGCTTCATCGAGGCCGGCAGCGGCGGCGGGATCGGATGGGGCCTGGCGAAGAACATGGAGCACGCTGCGATCGAGAAGGAGACGATTCTCGACCGCCGCGAATACCACACCATCAACGAAGTGAAGAACGGCCTGGGGCCGGCGCCCATCAAGACGGAGAAGGGCTGGCTGCATCTGGCGCACGGAGTTCGCAATACCGCGGCGGGACTGCGCTACGTCCTGTATTGCTTCCTGTGCGATCTCGCGGTTCCCTACAAGGTCCTTGCGAAGCCCGGCGGCTATTTCCTGGCGCCCGAGGGCGAGGAGCGCGTGGGCGATGTTTCGAACGTCACGTTCTCGAACGGTTGGGTGCGGCGCGGCGAGCAGGTCCTGATTTACTACGGCGCGTCCGATACGCGCACCAATGTCGCCACGACCACGGTGGAGCGGCTGCTCGATTACGTCCTGAACACGCCGCCGGACCCGTTGCGCAGCGCGGCGTGCGTGCGGCAGCGCATCGCGCTGATCGAGAAGAACCTGCTTCTCGGCGGAGGGAAAGCGTGATGCAGGCGGCGCAGTTCAGGAAGGAGCTGACGGAGAACATCCTGCCGTTCTGGATGCGCCACACGGTGGACCGCGAAAACGGCGGCTTTTATGGAACGGTCTCGTGCGATCTGAAGGTGGACAAGGAAGCGCCGCGGGCCGCGGTGATCAACGCGCGGATCCTGTGGACATTCTCGGCGGCGTACCGGCTGCTGGGCAATCCCGAATACCGCGAGATGGCGGACCATGCGTACGCCTACATCCTGGACAAGTTCTGGGACAAGCAGTACGGCGGCGTGTACTGGCTGCTGGACCATCTGGGCAACCCGATTTCGGACCGCAAACAGATTTACGCGCAGGCGTTCGCGATCTATGGGCTGGCGGAATACTACCGGGCGACGGGCAAGGCCGAAAGCCTGGAGCGGGCGCAGCAGCTTTTCCGGCTGATCGAGGAGAAGAGCCGCGACCGGGCCTACGGCGGGTATCTGGAGGCGTGCGGCCGCGATTGGGGCGCGCTCGACGACCTGCGGCTGAGCGCGAAGGATCTGAACTGTCCCAAGTCCATGAACACGCACCTGCACGTGATGGAGGCCTATACCAACCTGCTGCGGGCGTGGAAGGACCCGGAGCTGGCGGCGCGGCAGAAGGCGCTGCTCGAAGCGACCTTGGACCACATCGTGGACGGCGCCACGGGTCACTTCCGGATGTTTTTCGACCGGCAGTGGAACTCGCTTACGGATCATATTTCGTTCGGGCACGACATCGAGGGGAGCTGGCTGATTTACGAGGCGGCCGAGGTGCTGGGGGACCCGGAATTGTTCGCGCGCGCCCGACGGCTGGCCACCGAGATGGCCTTCGCGGTGTATGAGCAGGGCCTGGACAAAGACGGCAGTCTGTTCTACGAGGCCAATTCCAAGGGCGTGTTGATCGATCCCAACAAGCACTGGTGGGCGCAGGCGGAGGCGGTGGTGGGTTTCTACAACGCCTGGCAGCTGTCGCGCGACGTGAGGTTTCTGGAGGCATCGCGGCGGGCGTGGGAGTACATCGAAACGCACGTGGTGGATAAGGTGCACGGCGAGTGGCACGCGAAGCTGACGCCGCAGGGCGTGCCGTTCACGGAGAAGGAAGATCCGAACGACGCGTGCCTGGTGGGGCCTTGGAAGTGCCCGTATCACAACGGCCGGGTTTGTTTCGAGATGATGGAGCGGCTGGAGAAGAGCGGGGAATAAGCCAGGCTTAAGCCCAATGCCCCTCGTTTTCGCGAATGCGGACAGCCGGAGTGGGCTCTCCAAAGCTGCGCCGGACGTTCACGTCCGGCTTCCTTCGTTTCAGGAAGTTGGACGAAGGCGGGTCTGGAGACCCGCTGCAGGACTGGAGTCCTGCCCCACGGTGTCTGGCCGGTCTTGGGCTTAAGCCCCGCGTGGGGCCGCCTTCCGCAGCAGATACAGGGTGCGCTCGGCGCCTTCGAGCGGCTGGCGGCGCAGCACTTCGAAGCGCTCGCGGACGCAGACTTCGAAGGCCGCCTGCGTGATTCCCTCGTAGAG
This sequence comes from Bryobacterales bacterium, assembly GCA_963841635.1. Classification (GTDB taxonomy): domain Bacteria; phylum Acidobacteriota; class Terriglobia; order Bryobacterales; family Bryobacteraceae; genus DASWZN01. The sequence continues at coordinate 654,547 of CAWJDO010000002.1, read as the reverse complement.
CCGCTCGCGGCCGCGCAGGAGGCGGCGGAACATCGGGTCGCCGCGCCCAACGAATTCGACGATGGCCAGATCCGTGGTGAGATCCGCTGCCAGAGCGACGACCTGGGCCAGGGGAACGCGCTCGGTCACGACCAAGTGATGCACCAGAGCCAGCATCAAGACGGCGTCGAAGTGTCCGTGGCAGCGCTCCAGGAAAGACGCACACTCCCGGTTGCGCCAGCCGGTGGCGGGCGTGGGGCGCGCGATGTCGACGACCAACGGCAGGATGCCGGAGCCCTTCGCGAGCGCGCTCTGCCAGAGCCTCCCAACCACCACCGGGTCGCTATCGATGGCCACGACGGAGGCGCCCTGTGCGGCGGCCAGTTCGCTGAAGCGGCCGGTGTTCGCACCGACGTCGAGTACTCGCGCGGGGCGGAACTCGGCCAGCGCCCGTTCGACGAAAGAGGCTTTGGCAGCGGCCGCCTGGGACGAATACGAATTCGCGTCGGCGTACCCTGACCAGGTGGAACTCTTGGCGGCGGCCGGCTGGAGACGGTCCACAGTGCGTCGGAGGCCCGCCAGGAGCCGTTCGAGCACGAACCGCGCCTTGTCCGGATCGGACATGGGGCGAGGACGGTAGACAGCCGCGTCGTCCGGATTCCGGCGGCGGGCCAGCCACACCGGCATTGTGACGAGAGAGAGGAAGGGGCGCCGGAATCGCAGCGACTTCGGCAGCAAGCGATAGGCTCCTTCGGGCTCTATCCCGTCGCGCCGCGCCAGGAACACCTGCGCGGGCGGGAGATCGATCCGCTGGCTGAACGCCAGGGGCAGGAGAAACGTGCGGACGAACTGGGCGTACGGCAGCCAGAGCGGGTCGTGTGGATCGCGCGGCTCGAAGGAGAGGACGTCGACGAAGACCGGGTTTGGCCCGCGGAACAGCACGTTGTAGGGCGTCGCGTCCTTGATGCCGAAGCCGCAGGGCAGGAGCTCGCGCGCGAGGTCGATGGTAAGACCGGCGGCGGCGTGAAGCATCTCGGGCGGCCATTCGTAGGGATAGCTGGGAAAGGGAATGCGCTCGTGTTCGAAGAACTCCGTCTGACCGGCGGCGCGGAACTCGGAAGCGACGTTGCCGAGTGTCTCCTCGCCGATGGGGCGGGTGGTAACGATGCGGCCGTCGGAGGCCAAACGCGCGGCGGCCGGGGTTTCGAGCGCGCTCCGCAGAGTCGCGGCGCCGGAGGGCGTGACAGCGCGCAAGATTCGGCCGGCGTGGGAGAAGACCGCGCCATCGGGATCGCGAAAAGAGGCGGAAGGGAATTGCACTCAGCCTTTCCTGCCCTTCTTGCGAAAGAACGCTACGATCTTGCGGGCGTAGTAAAGCACACCGATCGTGGCTGCCACGATCACCTGCCATATCAGCGCGCCGCTGCCCGGGTCCGCGTAGGCCTTGAGGGAGCGTTCGGAGCCGAGCAGGAGGAAAAGCAGCAGCGCGCCGTGCGCGATGGGTCGCGACCTCGAAATGCGAATCATAGAATCGTGTCTCCTCACCGAGCGTTTTGTGGCGCGAGCGTGAGCTTGAGCATGGCTAGCCCCAACGTGCGCGGGTCCGTTCCAGTGCCCATTTCCATGGGGCTGGCAGCATCCGGCAAATCGAACTGTATCTCCACGACCGTGCCTCGAAGGCATTCTTTGGGTATCGTCGCCGTGTGATCCTGAAAGTCGCCCGTCGCCACCCACTGCACCACTTCGTGGCGATTCACGAGCAGCCGCGCGGTCTGGTGGACGAGCTTGCCGGCACTGACGAAGCCGGAGAAACTGGCGGTGAGCGTCACATCGCCTTTGGGCGGCGGCGCGGGGAGGACCAGTGTCGCCAGGTGGCCGTCGGTCCAGGTGATCCCGCTCTCCGGGTTACTCCACCCAATGCCGTAGAAGGGGCCGGCGTTGCCCTTGTCGCCGAAGAGCAGTTCGGTCCCCCATGCGTATTGTTGCCTGGCATTCAGTTGGATGCTCCTCAACTCGTCCGGACCGCGCAGGTCATAAACGGCGATGTCGTTCCTCCCGGCGCGCAAGGCGTCCTCGGGCACCAGAGCGGCGAACTTCTCCTGGCCGTCATCGAAGTAGGTCTCGGTGGTGGCACGAACCGTGCCGTTAACCGCCACCGCGAGTTGGAGGGGAGCGGGGTGTCCGTTCGCTTGCGCGCGTTGGAGCCGCCCTGCGATATTGGTCAACACGACGGGCGCGGCGGGGTCCACGCTCCCGTAGTACGCTTCGCGATCCAAGCGGCACCGGATGGGTGACGCGGCCGCCGTAGCCGGCGCCATCCGCCCGATCCACCCGTAACGATCGCCCAGGCGATACGGGTCGTACTCGCCGCCGCCGAACAGTTCCAGCTTGCGGGAGACGCTAGCGAAAAGCCCGTCGAGCCCCGCGGGGAAGTTCAACGTCTGCTCCGCGTCCGTGACGAGCCGCTTCGAGCGGCGCCCCGGAACCGGGGAGCCGAGCAGCGAGCGGCCGTCCGGCCGATAGTCGGTCTTGAGGCCGAGCGCGTCGAGAATGGTCGGCAGGATATCGACGCTCTCGGCATTGCGGTCGTCGATGCCTCCGTGTTGCTGATGCGGGTACTTGATGAACAGGGGAACCGACATGATGTCGGCGTGGTTGGTGGCGGTGACCACGCGCCGTGAATCGCCCGCGCGAAAACTGCACCCGTGGTCGGCCGTGACGACCAGTAGCGTGGAGTCGTATAGCCCGGTCTCTTGCAGGTGCTTGACCAGCGATCCGGTCAAGCGATCCACAAATCCGACCTGCAGCAGGTGGCGCTGATAGTTCTGGGCGACGGTTCGGGCGTCGCCGGTCCACTGTTGGGCATCGAGGCCGGCATCGTTGACGCCGCGCAGGCCCCGAATCCTCTCGGCGCGCATGCACCGCTTCCCCGACGGAAGGAAGACCCAGGGCGAGTGCGGGAGAAGAATGTGCAGGAAGTTGAGCGTGGGCCGGGGCGAGGGCCGGATCGAATCGACGAACTCGCGGAACTGCCGCGGCCGGTCGTGGAAGTCCGTCATGTCCTCGAATTCCCGCCAGTTCTCCATTGTGGGGCGCTCTTGCGACGGCGTCCGGAGATTGCTCCAGGACTGTGTGATATCGGGCAGCCCGCGCGTGAAATCCGCCGGGAGAACGGTATACAGAGACAGCACCGCGGCATCCTCCAGGAGGGATGCGATGCGCGGGCCCGCGGGGCCGGCGTCCGCGCACAGCGCATCGGGGCACAACCGGGTGTTGTTCTCGTTGACATTCATCCGGTACTTGGCGCCGAGCAGCGTGAACAGGTTGTCCGGATAGGCTCCCGCCTCCGGCAGGCGCGGTTGATTCGGGTCGGGGTAGAGCCCGGTGAGGATCACCGGGAGCGCCAGCAGCGTACTCTGGCCGGACGTCGTGACATTCCGATACCAGCTTCCGCTGCGCGCGAGTTGGGCGAAGTTCGGGTAGGCTTTCGAATCGATCTGCCCATCCTTATCCATCAGGGAGGCCAGCGGGAACTCGTCGAAGACCACCACTACGACCGGGGCCGGACTCTCGATGCTGGAGCGGATCGCCTTTGCTGAACGGCCGGGCAGAAACAACTTCGACGCGGGCGAGAAGAAAAGCAGGAGAGCCGGAAAGAGCAGCACGGCGGGCGACAGGTAGACCAGCGAACGGCTCCAACTCCGAATTCTCATGTACACGATGGCCAGGAACGCGCCCGCCGCCACCGCAATCAGAAGAGAAACGACTCCCGGCAGACCCAAGCGCTTGGCCACCGGTAGCGTGTTGATGCTGAGCAGGAGGGCGAGAATCGACGTATGCAACGCGGCGACTGCACGAGGCTTGACGAGTGCGACGAGCCACTCGATCAGCAGCGGCAAGGCGGCCGGGACCGCGTACGCGCACAAGACCAGCGCCACGAGGTCGATCGGCTTCGAGCGGTGCGCCAGAAAGAAGCCTGGCGAGCGGGCCAGCAGGCCAAACAGCGGCTGGACCACGCCGAAAGCAATCAGTACGATAATGTCGAGGGAGTTGAGCGCCAACGTCCCGCGCCAGTTAGATGGTCTCTGCATGCCCTATATGGAACAAGACCTCTGATTGTAGGCCGTAACGGAGCTGCAATCAAGGCTGGCCAGGCATCGCGGGTTCGCGGCGAGTCACTGCCGGGGCGTTTCGCTCGCCAGGATGCGAGGGTTGCCGTAGAGCGCGCGCAGGGCATCCTGTTGCTCGATGGCGCAGGGAGCGGCCAGGAACCACGCCCAGCGAGGCTGTTGCTACCTCGTGGGGATGCCAAGACTCAATTTAGCGCAGGCGCGATGTGCTAAGGTCATCAGCATGGCACACAAGAAGTTCGTATCGCGGCGGTCGTTCCTGGCGCTATCGACCACTCTACCGTTAGTGGTGACGGTGGGCTGCGGCAAACACGTTCCGGTGGGGCTGGAGCTCTATTCCGTTCGCGACGATCTCAAGAAAGACCTGAACGGCACGGTGACCGCGGTGGCGAAGATGGGCTACCAGGTGGTGGAGTTCTACGCGCCTTACTACGACTGGACTCCCGCGTACGCCAAGGAAGTGCGCAAGCTGATGGACGATGTGGGAGTGAGTTGCAATTCGACGCACAACGGCCCGGTAGCCCTCGCGCCCGCGGGACTGCCGAAAGCGATCGAGCTGAACCAGATTCTGGGGGCGAAGTTCATCGTGATGGCGAGCGCCGGGAGAATCGAGACGCTGGATGGCTGGAAGGACGTCGCCAATCAACTCACGCAGGCCGCGGACACGCTGCGGCCGCAGGGGCTGCGGGCCGGTTACCACAATCACCAACTCGAGTTCACGCCTGTCGAGGGCAAGCGTCCGCTGGAAGTGATCGCCGCCGGCACGCCCAAGGACGTGATGCTGCAGCTCGACGTCGGCACCTGCATCGAGGCGGGGTCCGATCCGGTGGCGTGGATCGAGGCGAATCCGGGCCGCATACACTCGATGCACTGCAAGGACTGGTCGAAGGCGAAGGGCTACGACGTGTTGTTCGGCGAGGGTGACGCTCCGTGGGCCAAGCTATTCGCGGCCGCCGAATCCACGGGCGGCATCGAGTATTACCTGATCGAGCAGGAGGGCAGCAAGCACCCGGCGCTCGAAACGGCCGAGCGGTGCCTGGCCAACTGGAAAAAGGTCAAGGCTTGATCGCGGCCTCGACGGTGGCGATGTCCACCAGGCCGTTCAGGCCGTAGAGCGCGGGCAGAAGCCGGGCGGCGGGATAGCGGCGGCGCATGGCGGCCACGCGTTCGGTTCCCGTGCGATAGGCGGGGAGGTACATGCGGCCGAGCAGCGGATGACGGCCCCAGGCTCCCGAAAGCTTGGCGGCGCGCTCGTCCGAGACCAGATACTCGCGGCGCAGGACGGCGGCCACTTCCGGCTGCGGCGCGCCTTCCTTCCAAGTCAGGTAGGACGATTGGTTCTTGGCGTCGTCCTGAAGAAGCGCGAGCAGCACGCCGATCTGCAGGTCCTCGTCTTCGAGGTCTTCGATGGCGGTGACTCCGTGCGCCATAAGGACGGCGTTGTTGGCGATGCCTTCGAACAGCGTCGCGGCGCGCGTGTTCATGGTGAGCACGGTGGCCTCGAAGCCGACCGCTCCGCTCACGTACAGGTTCTGAAGGTAGGCGAAGGTGGTCACGTGGCCGGGCACCACCTCGTGGCTAACCAACTGCTCGAACTCGGGCACGGAAATCTGAAGCGAGGCGTTGATTTCGTACGTCGCTTCGTATTGGGGCAGGCCAGCGGCGGTCCGCGCGCGGCCGAGATAGTTCATGGAGCCGGAGAACCAGGCGTCCTGGATGGGCAGGAAGCCGATGTTGGAGCGCGGGACGGCGGCCATGCCGGGTGGAAAATGCGGAAGCAGGTTGGCCACCGAGAGCCGGTCGTAGGCGGCGATGACGGCATTGCCCAGCGCGCGCACGGAGGCCATGGGGACGAGGCGCTGGCGCCTCCAGTGGTCGACAGCGGCCAGCAGTTCTTCGGGCGTGCGCGACGGATGGCCGGCGCGGGCGAGCAACTCCACGACGCGCTCGCGCTTGGGTGCGGGATCGGATGGCGACGGCGCGGTGCCGGTCGAGGCCAGAACGGCGCGCTCGTACGGCACCGGTTCTCCCTTGCCGAGGACCTCCATCGCGAGGTCCCACATCACCTCGAAGCAGGAGGCGAGGCCGCGGACGTAGTCGCCGCGCAATCCCGCGGCCCCCTCGGAGGCGAGGCCGCGAATGGCGCCGCGGACGTCCACGGCGGCGAGGTAGGCTTCGATGGCCGCGCGATCCGGATCCTTCGCGGCGACGCCACCCGCGGCGCGAACGAGGACGGCCGTGGGATGCGTGTAGGCCACGGGCAGCGGCTCATCGGAGAACCAGGAATCGGCGATGAAACGGCCGGTGCCGGACGCGCACATCACGTCGCCGCCCCATAGGGTATCGATGCCGAGAATCGCGTTGCCAACCAGTTCGTTGAAAGTCATGTTTGGTTTCTCCGATGTGGCGCACGCGCTCGTCTACGTGTTCGCCGCCAGGCGTCGCGATGAGTCGCGACGCGGCACGCTGAAGCGTGCGCCACGGTCCTCACGTCGATTCTACCAGCGGCAATGGCGGATGGACTGGAGGCGGGTCTGGAGACCCGCTGCAGGACTGGAGTCCTGCCCCACTCAAGGCTGCTTCTTCAGAGACCGGAACCAGACGTACGCGCAGAGGGCCACGAACATGCCGGCCGAGACCAGTTGCGAGACGGCATCATGATCGTAGAAGGGCGTCTTGATCAGGTCTTCGCGGTACCAATGAAAGAGGCGGAGGGAGGCGCCGAAGACTCCGCCGAGCGCGCCGCCAGCCATCAGCCCCGACGCGATGATGACACCGCGCTCGCGGATGGCGGTGCCAGGTTCGCCGCCGGCGCGCTCGGAGCGCTTGCCCAGGAAGTGCGAGAGGAAGCCGCCCACCAGCGCCGGTGTGTTCAGCTCGAGCGGCAGGTACATGCCGAGCGCGAAAATCAGCGCGGGGACGCCGAGCATCTCCATGATGAGCGCGACCATGCCGCCGACGCCGAACAGCACGTAGGCCACCGGCTGCTGGCTCATGAATCCCTCGACCAGCGCCTTCATGATGGACGCTTGCGGCGACGGCAGAACGGTGCGCAGATCGCCGGGCGCCGCTTCGCCGAACTGGTAGGCCTTGGCGAGAAGCACGATGGTGAGGCCGCTGGCGAGCGCGGCCGCGAGCACTCCCAGGAACTTCACCTTTTCCTGCGCGGCTGGCGTGGAACCGAGCCAGTAGCCGGTCTTGAGGTCGGTGATGGCCTGGCCGGAAATGGAGAGCGCGGTGCACACCATCCCGGCGATGGTCATCACGAAGAACATGCCCGCGGTTCCCGAGAGGCCGAAGCGCAGCAGCACCACCGAGGAGACGATGATGGTCAGCATGGTCATGCCGGAAACCGGGTTGCGCGCCGTGGTGGCAATGGCGTTCGCGGCGACCGAGGTGAAGAAGAACGAGAACGCCAGGGTCATCGCAAGGCCGGTGGCGACAATGGCGAGCGAGCCGGAGAGCCGCCCCATCATCACGCCAACCGCGAGCGCGCTGACCACCACGCCGAGCAGCATGGCCATGAGCGGAATATCGCGGTCGGTGCGCTCCTGCCCGGGGGCCTCGCCGCGGCGGAAGGCGCGCGCCGCGATCCCGAACGAGCCGATCACGATGCGGAGCGATTTCACGATTCCGAAAATGCCCGCGGTGGCGATGGCGCCCACGCCTATGAACCGCACGTAGCCGCGGAAGATCTGCGCGGCGGTCATCTTGGCGATGGGCACGGCGGCGGGGTACACCGCGGTGTCTGGAAGGTGGCTGCCGATGAACCAGATCAAGGGCACCAGCACGAAGTTCGAAAGAACGCCGCCGGCACAGAGGATCATGGAACTGCGCAGTCCCATCACGTAGCCCAGGCCGAGGATGAACCCGATGGCGTCGAAGTTGAAGACCGCCCTGGTGCGCTCGGTGAAGGCGCGCACGGCGGGGATGAACTGGAAATCCACGTTCTCCTTCCAGACGTGGAAGGTGGTGACGAAGAAATCGTAGACGCCCGAGATGAACGTCGCCTGGAGCAGCAGGCGAGCCTGCGAGCCGCCTTTCTCGCCGGTGACGAGGACTTCGGTGATGGCCGTCGCTTCCGGGTACGGCAGCAGGCCGTGCATGTCGCGCACGAAGTAGCGCCGCAGGGGGATCAGGAACAGCACGCCCAGGCAGCCGCCAGCCAGGCAGATAAAGACGGTCTCGACGGGGTGCGGATCGAGTTTCAGAATATAGAGCGCGGGAAGCGTGAAGATGGCGCCGGCCACAACTCCGCCGGCCGCGCCGCCGATTCCGGTGATGATGACGTTTTCGAGCAGCGACGAACGGCGGCGGTAGACGCGCGCCAGTCCGATGGCCAGGATCGAGATGGGAATCGCCGCCTCCATCACCTGGCCGACCTTGAGGCCGGAGTAGGCCGAGGCGATGCTGAAGACGACGCAGAGGAACGTGCCCCACAGAACCGAGCGCCAGGTCAGCTCCGGCAGGCGCGCCTCGGCGGGAACCATCGGCTCGTAGACCCTGCCGGGCGGCAGCGGCGTGTAGGCGTCCTCGGGCAGCGTCTTGGTCATGAGTGTGGCCGACCCCCTGACGGGGGATTATAGCGCGGGATGCGCGCGACGGGACGCAACCACTGGACACGGCCCTGACAGGCGCGCGAGAATGGCGTACGCAAGGGGGGACGTTCCATGACGCGTAGAGAGTTGATGCAAACGACGGCGGGTGCCCTGGTAGGAGGTGCGGCCATGCGATCCGAGTTGCTTGCGGCGCAGGCGCCAGCGGGCAGCCCGGCCGGACGACAGATTCGTTTTGTCTCCATCGGCACGGGAATTCGCGGGTGCGATTTGCTGCGGTCGGCCCGGCAGGTGCCTTCGGGGATCCTGGTGGGCACGGCCGATCTTTATGACATGCATCAGCAGGCCGGGAAAGAGGCCTACGGGGCGGATGTCCCCACCACGCGCGATTATCGTTCCCTTCTCGATCGAAAGGACGTCGATGCGGTGATCGTGGCCGTAACCGACCACCAGCATCGCCGCGTGGTTCTGGACGCGGTGGCGGCGGGCAAGGACGTTTATTGCGAGAAGCCCATGTCGCACACCGTGGCCGACGGGTTGGAGATGGTGAAGGCGGTGCAGTCGGGCAAGCGCATATTTGAGTGCGGCAGCCAGCGCGTCAGCAGCATCCTGTATAAGAAGGCGGCGGAGATCTATGCCTCGGGACGACTGGGCGAAGTCCACTTCATCGAGGGCCGCTGCGATCGCAACTCGCCCTCGGGGGCCTGGGTCTACCCCATCGCGCCCGATGCGACGCCGCAGAGCATCGACTGGACGGCGTTTCTGCGCGACGCGCCGGCGCGGCCGTTTGACGCGGCGCGTTTTTTCCGCTGGCGCTGCTTCTCAGACTACGGCGAGGGCGTGGCCGGCGACTTGTATGTCCACCTGCTCTCGGGCATGCAGTGCGTGAGCGGCATCAACGCGGTTCCCAGCCGCGCGTACTCCAGCGGAAGCCTCACCCACTTCAACGACGGCCGCGACTTTCCCGATCTGCTGGCCACCGTCTACGATTATCCCGGCGTGACCGTGGACCTGCACTGCAACCAGAACAACGAGGCGGGCGAAGCGATCACCTTCTACGGGAAGGAGGCCACGCTGGCGATCAACGGAAACACGATTACCGTGACGCCACAGGACACGGCGCCGCGTCCGGAGGGCTATTCGTTGAATGGCTGGACCGGGGCGATGAAGAGGCAATACCTGGACGAGTGGCACGCGGCGCACCAGGCGCCAGCCGCCAGGCTCCGGGAGGTGGAGAGCCATTCCGCGCCTCCGGGTTACGACGACACCGTCGATCATCTGGCGAATTTCTTCCGTGCGGTGGAGACGCGCGAGCATGTGGTTGAGGACGAGGTCTTCGGCAACAACGCCGCGATCGCATGCCACATGGCGAACTACTCGTACTTCAAGCGCGGCGTGGCGACTTGGGATGCGGAGGCGCAGGCCATTAAAGGCTAGACAGAGGCGGGTCTGGAGACCCGCTGCAGGCGTGGACGCCTGCCCCACTCTAACGCTGCGTCACGATGGTCCACGATCGGACGCGGGTAGGTGCGTCCGAGCCGCACACCGGCGGCCGCCAGCACGGACGCGGGCGCATCCCACGGTTTGTGGATCCACGCGGCGGGCAGCCGCTCGAGTTGCGGCAGCCAGAGCCGGACGTAGTCTCCCTGTGGATCGAACTTCTCTCCCTGGGTCACGGGGTTGAAGATACGGAACCAAGGCGAGGCGTCGGCACCGCAGCCGGCCACCCACTGCCAGTTCAGGGTGTTGTTCGCCAGGTCGGCGTCGACCAGTTTGTCCCAGAACCACGCGGCGCCCTCGCGCCAGTCGATGAGCAGATCCTTGACCAGGAACGACGCCACCAGCATGCGCACGCGGTTGTGCATCCAGCCGGTCTCGAGCAGTTGGCGCATTCCCGCATCGACGATCGGATAGCCGGTCCGGCCGGTCCGCCATTGGCGCAGGAGGCGGGGGTCAATCCCGCGCGGCGCTTCTCTCTGGCGGGGGCGGAAGGGCTCGTCGGGCGTGCGGGGGAAGTGGAACAGCAGGTGCCAGGCGAATTCGCGCCAGGCCAGTTCGCGCCGGTACGCCTCATTCGAACTCAGCGCGTGCCAGATCTGGCGCGGGCCGATCTCACCGAAGTGCAGATGCGGCGAGAGGCGCGAGGTGCCTTCGTGGCCGGGGCGGTCGCGCTCCGTGGCATACGAGCCGGCGCGCTTCAGGAAGCGCCGCAATTGCTCCTGGGCGGCGGCCTCGCCAGGCGTCCATCCTTCGATCGCCGTGGAATCGTCGAGCTCCGTTTCGGATTTCGGCCAGCGGGATGGCGCGGGGATGCTTGCGGGCGCACGTTCGGCCGCGGGTGGGTCGGGCATCGACTGGCAAGCTCGCCAGAACGCCGAGAACACCTGGAACGGCCGGCCGGCGCTGTTCAGAATTCGTCCCGGCTCGAACAGCAGCGCGCTCTGGAAGGTCTCGGAGGCAATGGCCGCCTTCACCTTCTGGTCACGCAACGCGGCTGCCGGTTCGTAGCGCCGGTTCCAGAAGACGGTGTCAGCCCCGCACTCGCCCGCCAGTTTGACCAACGTCGCGACGGTGGGACCACGCCGGACGATCAACCTCGACCCATGCTCGCGAAGGGCGGCGTCGAGCGCTGCCAGCGATCGGGCGAGCCACCAGCGCGAAGCGCGGCCCGGAGCCCAAGGATTCTCCTCCTCCGGCGCCCACACGAAAACCGGAATCACGGGGCCGCCCCGCTGCACCGCGGCCAGCAGGGCTGGGTTGTCGGTAAGGCGGAGGTCATGCCGGAACCAGAGCAGGCTCGGCACTACGCCACCCGCACGCCCTGGTGTTCCGCTTCTTTCCGTAAGGTCTTGTCGAGCGTGAGGAACACGGCGTCCTCGCGCCGTGCAAGGGCGAGGTAGAACATGTCGTAAGCGGGCCGGCGCGCTGTTCGGGCCAGGAGGAAGGCTTCGCCGTAGATTTCTTTCGAGGGAACCATGGCGTCCACCAGGCCAAGCGCGGCTTCGATGGCGCGGTCACAGGCATCCAGGTTGAGGCCCTCGAATTGGTGGTACTTCCAGATCGTGTTCACGACCTCGGGGACGAACAGGTCCGGGGCCAGGACTACGTCGGCCTCTTCCACGCTCGCCGAGAGTCGCGCTGCCTGCCCGCGGCCGAGGACGACCTCGAGGGCCGCGCTGGCGCCCAGTACGAGCTTCACCGTCGCCGATCCTCACGAATCAGTTTGGCGGGATCGCTGAGCTTGCCCGCCTGGGCTGTGGGGTTGGATCGGATGGCCTCGATCATGGCGCGCCGGCGGGCTTTCGCGTCGACCTCTACCTCCAGACCGCGAGCCAATACGGCGACCGCCTGCTGGGCGAGGCTGCGGCACTCGCGTCCGGCCTGCTCGGCCAGCAGACGGTATATGTGTTCGGGAATGTCCCGCACCTGCAGCAAGGGCATGGCGCCACCGGCCTTCAGTGTGACAGAAAATGCATTATGCTGCAAGTTGCATGCAGGTCCGCTCCCTCACGGTCGCGGTTCGGAAGCGGGGGGCTGGACCGTTTTGTAGTAGTCGCGCAGGACGTAGAACGCCAGCTTGCGATTGCCGCGGTCCGAGTACAGGCCTTTACGGTTGAAGAAATCCTGAACTCCGTATAGCTGGCGGCGGGGAGAGCGGAAGTCCATCAGGATCCACGGGATCGTACCGCTCAGGAAGGGTACGCGTTTGAACATGGCGACCTGGTGGCGGTAAACGTTGGCCTGAAACTCCTCGGTCCACGCCGTCATGTCGTCGCCATGCAGGCCTTCCAGCGCCTCGGCGCCGAATTCGCTGAACACGAATGGCTTCTCGAATGTGGTCTTCCACTCGGCCTTGTCCGGCTGGTCCGGCAGGCCGACGTACCAGCCCAGATACTCGTTGCAGGAGACTACGTCGAGGTATTGGCCCAGCGGATCGTCCACCATCATGGTGTTTCCCATGTAGTGGATTTCGAGCGCCGCCGTGACCAGGCGCGTGGCGTCGAGCTCGTGCGCACGCCCGGCCAGGGTGCTCATGAACTTCAGCCTGGCGTCGCTGCGCGGAGTCTCGTTGCCCACCGACCACAGAATCACCGACGCGCGGTTCTTGTCGCGCGTGATCATCTCCTCCAGTTGGTGCTGGGCGTTCTGATACGTCTCCGCGTTCTCCCACTGGATGGTCCAGTAGACCGGAATCTCGGACCACACCAGCAGGCCCATCTCGTCGGCCATGCGGGTCATCACTTCGTCGTGGGGATAGTGGGCCAGCCGGACGAAGTTGCAGCCCAGGTCCTTGGCCCAGCCGAGCAGTGTGCGCGCCTCGGCTTCGTTGAACACGCGCCCGGTGCGGATGGGCGCCTCGGCGTGGATCGACGCGCCGCGCAGAAAAATGGGCTTGCCGTTCAGCAGAAGCTGCCGCCCGGAGGTCTGGATGGAGCGGAATCCGATGCGGTCCTTCACCTGGTCGGATTCGGCGTCGATCGAGACGTCGTACAGCTTGGGATTTTCCGGCGACCAGAGCGCGAGCTTGGCGTCAAAGGCGATTTCGGCGTGACCGTTCGCGTCCGTCTCGACGCTCGCTTCCGCGCCGGCCTCGGGGATGCGTACCGTGACGCGCTGCTGTTTGTGCGGGCCGTTGAGCTGCACCCAGCCGGCGATCCGCGTTTGCGAGCCCTTTTCGAGCTGCACGAAATAGTCCTGAACAAAGGTCTCCGGCACGTCCACCAGGCGGACCTGGCGGGTGAGCCCGCCGTAGTTCCACCAATCGGTGTTGACGGTGGGAACGTCTTCCGCGTGGCGCCGGTTGTTCACGAGCGCGATTAAGAAGTTGCCCTTCTCACGCACCAGGCCGGTGATCTCGAACTGGAACGGAGTGAAGCCCCCCGCGTGCTCGCCCAGCCTCTGGCCGTTCAGAAAGACGATGGCGTCGTAGTTGGCCGCGCCGAACCAGACGAACAGGCGGCGGCCCGGGCGCAGTTGGCAATCGAAGTTGCGCTGGTACCAGACGCTACCCTCGTAGAAGAACAGTTCGGGCCGCTGCGTGTTCCAATCGCCCGGCACTTCGAGCTGGGGCGACGTATCGAAATCGTATTCGATGTGCTCGCTCTTCGATTGCGGCTTGCGGTTGGCCGCGTAGCCTCCGCCCGCGATGGGCTGATGGCGGTAATCGAAGTAGCCGTTGTCGTAGGGGTCTACGATGGTGCGCCACGGGCCGTTGAGCGTGATGTTCTGGCGCGCGGTGACGTTCTGGATCAACTCCACGGGTGGCGCGGCCGCGGCACCGAAGCCGATTGTGAGAATCATCGTGAGCAGGCTCCCGGCTTTCATGTTCAGTTTCCTTTCGCGAATGTCACGAGCAGTGTCTTAATCTCGTACGGGCCAGTGGGCACGGTCACCGCGCCGGCGTTGAACGGAAGCGCGCCCAACGGCCTCTCCATCAAGTCCGTCTCCTGCACGCTGGCGAGGTTTCCGGGAAGGCTCAGGTGTATCTCGGCCTTCTTGCCGGCCGATTCGTAGAATCGAATGACGAGCGCGGAGCCGTCCTCCGCCTTCTTGACCGCCGTCACCACCACGTTGTCTTCCGTGACCGAAAGGAACGAGTGGTCCGCATCGAGCGCGCCCTCATGGTTGGCAACCGCGAGGGTCAGCAGCGGGTAATTCAGCTCATAGCCGCGGCGCACCGTCCCCGCTTCGCGCCAGCCGGCGCCGTGCGGATAGAGCGAGTAAGTGAACTCGTGATGGCCCTCGTCGGCGTGCGGATCGGGCCACTCGGGCGAGCGCAGCAGCGACAGGCGCAGCGCGTTGCCCTTGGCGTCGTATCCGTACTTACTGTCGTTCAGAAGGCTGAAGCCGTGAGTGGCGTCGGAAAGGTCGGCCCAGTGCAGCGCGGGGACCTCGAACTTCGCCTGCTCGGCCGGCGTGCGGCGCGTGGTGGGGCGCTCGATGGAGCCGTAGGGGATCTCGAATGTGGCGTTGTCGTTCCTGGCGCTGAGCGGGAACGCCACCTTCAGCAGGATGTGCTTCTCGTGCCACTCCGCCTGCATCTTGACGTCCACGCGGTGTGCTCCAGCAAGCAGGGTGATGTCGCGGATGAAGGTCGAATTCTGGAAGTGGTTCTTGACGCGGATCACGGCGCGCAGCGGCCCGCCGGAGAGGGTCACTTCGTCCGCCTGGCTCAGGTCCCAATGCTGCTTTTCGAAATCGGCGTCGATGTTCCAGGCATCGTATTCCTTGGGCTTGTCGACGAAGGTCTGAAGCAGGTTGCCGCACGAGTTTGGCGCCAGAGCGTCGGTACCGCTGCGCTTGTCTATCAGGCTGACGATGCAGCCCGTGCGCGCATCGACGCGGACGCTGAGGAACTCGTTCTGGAGTAAGTAGTAGTGGCTGTTGACGCTCGTCGCTTCGTCGAGGGCCTCGAGGCGCCTGGGGGGCGCTGGCTCTTGCCCGCTGCCGCTCACGTACAGCGTGGCGTATCCGAGCGCCGGTGTCGTGGCTTCGACCAGCAAGCGAACGCGGTTCGTCGCCTTGTCCATGGACAGCATCTGGCTGTCGACAGGCTTGCCTGTGGAATCGACAACCGTAGCGCCGGCGGCCGGATGCGGCAATTGCGCTTCCACTTCGACGACTTCGGTCCGCGGCCACGCCAGCGGATTGAACACCAGCACTGGCACGCCCGGGCGGTTGGTGGCCACGCGGGCCGCGATGCTCGCGAGAGCTCCGTGCAGCGCTTCCCTGCCCGCGCGGCCGACGTCCTCGAGATTCCGCTTCGCGTCCACGTAGTTTTGCGCGATCCCGGAGCCGGGCATAATGTCGTGGAATTCGTCGAACAGCAGACGCTGCCAGGCGCGCTCGAGCGAGTCCTGCGGGTAGTCGGCCAGAGACGCCAGCGAGGAGAACTTCTCGGCGTTCAGCAGCAGCTCTTCGCTGCGGCGGATGCGCTTCTTGGTTTCCGACTGCGTGGTCTGGACGCCGCGGTGGTATTCCAGATACAACTCGTCGCGCACGGTGGGAACGTCGAGGCTGGCGATCCTCTGCTGCAGGTCGTCGAAGAAGCGGACCGCGGTGCCGAAACGCACTTTCGGGTACACCGTGCCGGGTGCCTGGAGACGGAGCACGGTGTCGAGCATGGTGCGTGTGGGGCCGCCGCCGTGATCGCTGACGCCGTACAGGTGCATCATCTCGCCGCCCAGCGGGGGCGCGTAGGCCGCCAGGTCCTCGGCCATCTTGGGCGGTTCGATACCGTTAGCGTAGTCATGCGGGAAGTAAGTCAGAATGCGGCTGCCATCGGGCGCCTCCCACCAGAAGAGCTTGTGGGCGATCTTTGTGGTGTCGTTCCAGTAGATCTTCTGCGTGACGAAGTAGTCCATGCCGCACTTCTTGTAGATCTGCGGCAACTGCCAGTTGTAGCCGAACGAATCGGGGTTCCAGCCGATCTTCACGTCCACGCCGAATTTCTGCTGGAAGTAGCGCTTGCCGAGCATCACCTGCCGCACCAAGGATTCACCGCTCGGCAGGTTGAGGTCGGGCTCCACCCACATGCCGCCGACGATCTCCCAGCGGCCTTCCTTCACGCGCTGCTGAATCTCGCGGAACAGGTCCGGGTACTTCTCCTCCATCCAGACGTAGGCCTGCGCCGAGCTCGCGGTGAAGGTGAAATCCGGGTACTCGCGCATCAGGTCGAGCGCGCTGCGGAACGTGTCGCGCACCACTTCGACGGTTTCGGTCCACGGCCACAGCCAGGCCATGTCGATGTGGGCGTTGCCGGTGGCGACGATGGTCAGGCCCTTCATCCAGGGATCGAGGGCCTTGAGTTGGTCCTGCGCCCGCCGCAGCGAGGCGTCGAAGCCTTGCTGATCGGCGCGGTCCAACGCGTCGAGGTCGATGGCCTTCACGGCCGCGTCGAGGATCCGCTCGCGGGCGGCCTTGCCGTCAGGAAACGCCGCCACCAGGGGAATCGCCGAGAGGATTTCGGTGCGCAGCAGGCCGGGGTCGGGACGGCTGGCGGGGGGCTCGACCGTGAGTTCCGCACGCTCGATCCAGGTGTTGATGTCGTTGGCATCCACGCGCACGGCGATCAGGAACTTTTGGCCGGGCGCGGCCGCCTCGCTGAGTGCGATGGGCTGCTGCATGTCGCGGTCGGTCCGCGCGACCACCGATCCGTTGGAGAAGACCGTCAGCATCTCGGCTTCGTCGCTGCGGATGTCCAGATCGAGCCGCACGCGCGCACCTTTAGTCTCGTAACCGCGGATCTTCTCCGGCATCTCGACCCAGCGGCGCAGGACGCGCGGGCCCTTCCAGCGGTCGCCGGGCTTGACGATCAGCCATGCGGAATCGTCGAGGTCGGGCGATTCGGGATGCGCCACGTCGGCGTGGCTGCGCCATTCGGGAAGCGCCAGCACGGTGATGGATTGGAGCCGGTCGAGCACCGGCTTCGAGGCAGGGGGCGCTGGAGTCTGCGCCGCGGCTGCGCAGGCGAACAGAAGGGGCAAGGCGAACCTAAGTTGCCGGGTCATTGTTTAACAGCTTATCGCCATTGAAAAAAGGTTGGGGGGGGCGGAGGGGACGCGGCGCGGTGGGCGCGGTGACCCGGGCTTGGGCGCAGCGACACATGTCCGACTCGCTCACGCTCGCGGTTCGGTGCTGACCGCCCGGGCGCTTTCTGATAATCTCCATGAGGGAGGAGCCGAATGTCCGATTCGTTTTCCAGGGTTTGCATGGTCGTTGGGTTGTGCCTGCTGGCGATGATTGCTTTCCGACCGGCGGTCTGGCCGCCGGACATCTACCCCGGGTTCGCAGGGCAGGCCGCGCCCGCCGCTCAGCACCACAGGAGCGGCTACAAGATGTTTGAAACCGAGAACGACGCGGGCAAAATCGAAGAGATTCTGACCAAGAACTGGGACGAAGGCGAGTGGGAACTGGCGACGCCGCCGATCTACACGCCGGGTCCCAATGCCAGGGTTCTCCTGATCCTGGTGCAACGTTGGTAGACCGCGGCCCCACGGTATGATGGCCCTTAATGCCGCCTCGGTCTAAAGCGAAAGCGCGGGACGTGCGCGCCTGGAGCGAGCCCGCATGGCTGCGCCCCTTGGTGGTTGGCCTCGCGGCGCTGCTCCTCGTCGGGCTGTTCTCGACGCAAGCTGACGATTCGGACTTGTGGTGGCATCTGAAAACCGGGCAGTACATTCTTCAGCACCACGCGTTGCCGTCGCCGGACCCGTTCTCCTACACCTCGAACACCGGCGCCGCGGCGTATCCGGGCGAGGAGATCACGCGCCAGTTCAACCTGACGCACGAGTGGCTGGCCCAGGCTCTGCTCTACGCCCTCTACGCGGCCGGCAGTTTCCCCGCCATCATCCTCTTTAGGGCGGCGCTGCTGGCGGCGATCTGCGGCATCAGCGGGTATCTCGCGGCGCGCCGGTCCGCGAGCTTCTACGCCGGCGTGGCGGCGGCACTGGCCGTGGCGCCCGTGGCGACATCGTTCACCGCGGACCGGCCGCCGCTGCTGACGTTGCTGCTGGTGGCCGTCTTCGTGCTGGCGCTCGAGTTGCGGCGCGGATTGTGGTTGCTGCCGCTGCTCTCTCTGCTATGGGCCAACGCTCACGGCGGCTTCTTTCTGGGATGGGTGGTTCTGGCGGCCTACATCGCCGCGTCGCCTCGCGAGCGCCGGCTATGGATCGTCGCGCTGCTGTCGGTGGCGGCGTCCTTCCTGAACCCGGATCACTGGCGGATCATCGAGGTGCTGCAGCTCTATCGGCAGAGCGCGCTGACCCGAGCGCTGGTGGAATGGAAGCCTCCCGGGCTGTTTCGCCCTCCCTATGTGTTCGACATCCTGCTGTTTGGCACGGCGCTGGCGCTGCTGCTGGCGTGGCGCAAGGTGCGCGTGAGCGACTGGGTGCTGGCGCTTGCATTCGGAGCCGCCGCGATGATGGCGTTCCGGAACATCCTGCTGTTCGCAATGCTGGCGCCGGTTTTGATCGCGACGTACTTGCCCTGGCGATGGTATTGGCCCCGATTCAGCGGCGTCGCGGCGGCCGTTCTGCTAGCGGCGGCGTTCGGCACCGGGCTCGCACAGGGGCGCTTCTTCGAGTTGCGGGCGGCGGAATGGCAATATCCCTCGGGCGCGGCCCAGTTCCTGATAGACCACCGCATCACGGCGCCGCTGTTCAACCTGTACGAAGACGGCGGATACCTGATATGGCGCCTGTGGCCGCAGGAGCGCGTCTTTATCGACGGCCGGTCGCTCAACGAGTCCGTCTACCAGGACTACCGCCGCATCCTCTACAACCGCGGCGGCGATCCCGGCGGCATGACCGGCCCGCGCGCGGAGGCGCTCAGCCGCTACGGTGTAGGCGCGATCGTCCTGGACAGTTTTCTGTATTTCGATGGGCGGCAGTATCCTCTCGCCACCGCCCTGCTGGCGGCGTCCAACGCCGAATGGAAGCTGGTGCACCAGGACGCGCAGTGGATGGTGTTCCTGAGGGAGCCTCCGGCTGGGATGCCGGTCCTGGCGACGCCGGATCCCCTGGACCGCCTCGAATCGGAGTGCCTGGCTCACATCGAACGGACGCCGAAGGAATGCGCCTGCGCTCGCACGGTGGGCCAGCTGTTTCTGAATGCGAGGGACCTCACGCGGAGCCGGCGCATGTTGGGAACCTACCTGTCCCATCCTCACCCGCGCGATCCCGAGGTGGAGCGGGTTTACGGCCAGTTGGTGTTGCAGAGGTAGCCCGTCCGCTCGCTCACGCTCGCGGTTCGGTGCAGCGTTTCCCAATTTGATCGAGATCCGTACTAACATCTAGTGAGGAGCGAAACCCTATCGTGAATCCTGTGCCTCAGCGGCTCTCGTGCTGCCGAGCCCTTCTTCCCGGAGCCTGGATCGCGGCTAACGGCCGCGAGCACCCCGACTCCAGCCAGGCGTTTTCGATTTCAGCGGAGTGTGGCGGGCGTCCCAGAGATTTGAGCGTGGACTCGGACCAGGGAGACGTCTGCCGGTTATGTTAAAGGTTATCGGTTCCGGCTTCGATCCGGCACGGCACAGCGCTGCGCGCGATAAGGTCGCCCCAACAGTTTTCCACTTACGAAAGGACGTACATGTCACTTACAAAAGGTCTCACTTATAAGGACTTCGGGCTGGCGCAGAATCCGTTTCCCGAAGTGTCCCAACCCATCGCATTCGGCGGTATCGGAAGCAAGAAACCGCTGAGCTTCGGCTGCTACAATCCCGAGGAAGTTCTCCACGGCAAGTCCATGGCGGAGCACCTGCCTTTCGCGGGCGCGAAGTGGCATTTCGACAACGATCTGCGCGACCAATTCGGCCCCGGCACGGTCATCGCGCCGTGGAACGACGGAACCGGCTCGCTGGCGAACCATGAGAGCAGGCTCCGGGTGTTCTTCTACATGCTGTACCTGCTGGGCATCCGCAACTGGTGCTGGCACGACTTCGACTGCCTGCCGGCGTCGGACAACCTTCCGGAGTTCCTCGCGAACCTCGACAAGGTACTGCCGATCATGGAGCAACTGCAGAAGCTCTCCGGGATCGAGTGCGGCTGGACCACGCAAAACCTGTTCTCGCTGCCGATCTATCGCGAGGGCGCGTCCACATCCAACGAGCTCGGCGTCTACACCCACGCCTGGGGACAGACCAAGAAGATGCTCGAAGTCGGCAAGCGACTGGGCGCGAAGAACCACGTGTTCTGGGGCGGC
Source organism: Bryobacterales bacterium (assembly GCA_963841635.1). Classification (GTDB taxonomy): domain Bacteria; phylum Acidobacteriota; class Terriglobia; order Bryobacterales; family Bryobacteraceae; genus DASWZN01. The sequence continues at coordinate 634,182 of CAWJDO010000002.1, read as the reverse complement.
AGGGAAGGCTACAACCACCTGCTGGCCACCATGCTGGGCAAGGAACAAAAGCACCTGGCGAGCTTCCTCCACATGGCGGTGGACTACGCGAAGCAGATCGGCTTCAAGGGCCAGTTCCTGATCGAGCCGAAGCCCTGCGAGCCAAGCACGTTCCAGTACGATCACTCGGCACTGGTCGTGGTTGCTTTCCTGGTCGGCTCCGGCCTCGACAAGGACTTCAAGCTGAACATCGAGACCAACCACGCACAGCTGGCCGGCTTCACCGTGATGCACGAACTCACGGTGGCGCAGGAGCATAACATGGTTGGCGGCGTGGACGTGAACGAGGGCACCTTCGGGAACGGCTGGGATACCGACCGCTTCCTGGGCGATCCCGGAATCGCGTTCGAGATCATGCACCCGGTGCTGAAGGCCGGCGGACTCGGCAGCGGCGTGTTCAACTTCGACGCGCACAGGTACCGCTCGAGCTTCGCGCCGATCGACCTGATTCACGCGCACATCCTCGGCATGGACGCCATCGCCTGGGGGCTGCGCACGGCGGTTGTGGTTGCCGAAGACGGCGACCTCGAGAAGGCGGTCGAGGCTCGCTACGCGTCCTGGAAGACCGGGCTCGGTCCGAAGATCGAAGCGGGCAAGGCCAGCTTCGACGAGATCGCGGCGGATGGCGCCAAGATGTCCTGGACGCTGACGCCTGAGCAGAGCAGCCACCACGAGGCTCTGCGCTCGATCGTAATGCGCGCGATGATGCGCGCGGTTCGCGGCTAGCCAGCGAGCGTTATCTCTTCAGTCGGGGACCAGTCCGCTCTAGAGGGCGGGTCCCCGACGCCCTCGGTAAGTCCGTCCGTTCCCCTCGCACGCACCCTGTACCGCAGCCGGGACAGGTTCTGAGCTTCAGGCGTCCACGTGACTCCGGAAAAACGTATCGAGCGCCACCTTCTTCTTCCTCGATAGCTCTCCGGCAAGCCGGTCCATCTCCGCCCGCGGCAGCGGTTGGAATCGCCTCGCCAGGGCCACGTTCTGCTCCAGGATCTCGAGCGAGGGCATCCCGATCACCGCGGTCGCTACCGGCAGCGACAGGGAATAATAGATCAGCTTCTGCGCGGGCGCCTGGCCCGTCAGCTCGTCCTGCGCGAAGAGCTTCATGGCGATGACTCCCATGTTCTTGCGCACGGCGACCGGCAAGGCGGTGGTCTCAAAGCCGGCGCGCATGCCGATTGCCGCGCCCCCACGCTGCGCGGCATTGAGGGCCATCAGGGTGCAATCGAAATCGTGGCGCTCGAGCGCGGTACCGAGCGTCTGGGGATCGGAGTGGGAGGTGATCCCGATGAAGCGCGCCATCTTCTGGTCGCGAATTCTGGCGATGGCCTCGTACGCCCCGCCCTTCGCGCTGACTTTGGCCAGGTCCCGCGGTCCGTCCAGGTGATGAATCTGCACCAGGTCCACCTGGTCGGTGCGGAGGCGCTTCAGGCTCCCCTCCATGGCGCGCAGGGCGCCGTCCAAGTCGCGCTGGCTGAGTTTGGTGGCGAGGAACACTTCGCGGCGCCGGGTGCTCAGGACCTCGCCGATGCGGCGCTCGCTCTCGCCGTCGCCGTAGCTCTCTCCTTTGTCGACGAAGTTGATGCCAAGGTCCAGCGCGCGATTCAGCATCCGGAGGGAAGGCTCCGGCTTCAGCCCGAGAAACCGGCTACCCGCGCCGAAGGTGAGAATCGAGACGCGCACGCCCGTGCGACCGAGAGTGCGCGTGGGCATCGCCTCCGCGCCGGTCAGCGAACGGGCCACGGCGCCACCCAAGGCTGCGGCTTCAAGGAACTGCCTTCTGGAAACGATTAAAGACAACGACGCCACTCCTTCTTACAGGATAGTGCTGTGACGGCCCGGTCCGCTCCCTCACGGGCGCGTTTCGCTGCTAGCGGCCTGCGCCGGCTTGCGCAGAAGGTCCACGATGGCGGCGAAGAGCTTCGACTTCATCTCATACCGCTGCGGCGCGCGGGTGATATAGCGCACGATCGCCTCCAACCCGTCCGTCACGGGCCGAAGGTCCGCGGCGGGGCTGGCCGAGAAGGAATGCGAGCCATACTGGCGCGTGACCCGCCCCCAATCCTGCTCGGCCGCCCTGGCGTCCGCCTCCGTCTCCTTCTCCGCGAGCGCTCGAATCTCGGCGACGGCCGCGTACGGGTCGCGGCCGGCCGGCAGCGTGACGTGGAGCTCGTCCCAGAGCCACTGCCCGGCGGTCGAGAAATTGAAATAGTGGTTCTCGATAGCGAAGGTGTTCATGAAGGACACGCGGCGTCCGGTGGGATGGCCCGTGCTGGCCCAATTCCCCATCTCGAGCAGAGTCGTCTTGAGCAGGCCGATCTCGATGACCTCGCCGCTCACGCCCTCGATCTCCACCCAATCGCCGACCCGCACCCCATGGCGGCCTATCAGGGCGAACCAGCCGAAGAAAGCGACGATGAAGTCCTTCAAGGCCACGGTGAGGCCTGCGGTGGCGAGACCGATGATGGTGGAAAGCTGGGTCGGCAGGCCGAAAACGACCATCAGAATCGACAGCACTCCGATGGCTTGAACAGCGATCTCGGCGACCACTCTCACCTGATGCAGCCGTCTCCTGTCGCCCGGATCCCGGAAAGACCGTTGGATGATACGCGTGATCACGACCATGGCCAGCAGGATCGCGAGCATGATCGCGAGCGAGGCCAGGAGCTGGCTGACAACGCCTCGCCGCCTGTTCTCGACCAGATCGCCCCAGCTCTTGTAGACGCCGACCAGCTGATCCACATCCTGAATCCGCTTGTCCAGCTCGGTGAGCGTCTTCCTCTGGTCCGAAAGGTTTTTGAGCCGAGCGATCATTCTGGCCGTTGCTTGCTGGGCGATCTGCGCCTCGTCGCTCGCGTCGCCCGAAGAAGAGGCCGCCTGGTCTGCCGCCGCTTGCGGGGCAGGGTTCGCCGCGGGCTTTTTGAAAACCAACGACTCCAGGGCGTCGTGCATTCTCGACAGCCTCGAAGCCCTGGCGGAGGCCTCGCGCCGGGCGTCTTCCAGCTGGCGCTCGCGGTTGCTCAGCGACAACCACGCAACCACTTGTTCCTGGAGCGTCCCCGTCGGCGGCGCCACGGCCACTTTCGGTGGTTGGGCCACCTTCTGCGCGGTCTGGTACGCATCCAGCTCGCGCTGGAGCCGATCCTCCGGATCTCCGCCCTGTCGCGCAAGGTCCTGCTTACTGTCGTCGAGCTCGTCCTGATCGAGAGCCATCTGCGCCTTGATGAGTTCGAGCTGGTCGGTGGCGTTCTCCTTGCCGGCGTCCGCCTGCGGGGTCAGCCTGGCGATGCGGTCCTGTTCCTTCGCGATTTTGTCTTTCAACTGCGCGATGTGATCGGCCAGTTGCTTAAGGGGGCCCGAGGTTGGGGCACTGGCCGCCGCCGCTTCGCGTAGAGCGGTGGCGAACGCCTGGTCCGTCTGGTGGTCCGCCAGCCGGAGTGCCTCCTCCGCGAGGCCCCTTTCGGCGGCGGTGTCGGCGAGCGGGGCCAGTTGGCGGGCGGTCTGGATCAGGTGTTGGTCCACGTTCCAGGTCCTGCCGGCCGCCTGACCGCCAGCGACCAGGCGCGCCGTTCCGGCGCCGCGCATCAGGTAGGCCGCCACCAGGCAGGCCGCGAGCAGCACGGCCAGCAGCAAGGTCAGGAGGTTCTTCTTGAGTCCGCTCATCGAGTGTGTTCCAGCTTTCCCGAGGATACCGCGCACCACGGGACCATGTGGAGTGCGGCGTCAGCACTGAACCGCGCGCGTTAGCAAGCGGACATGTGCAACGCGCGCGTCCGCTCCCTCACGGTCGCGGTTCCGTGCTGAAATAAAGAAATGTTGTCCGTGAGATCCTTTGCCCTGATAGCCGCGCTCGCCGCGGGCCTGGTTGCCACCGCGCAGACCAAGAAGAGTACGCCAGCCGAGATCGAAAAACGTGTCGACGCGATCCTCGCGAAGATGACGATCGAGGACAAGATCGACTACATCGGCGGCGTGGACGAGATGTTCATCCGCGCCCTTCCGCAGTACGGCATTCCGCGTCTCAAGATGTCGGACGGCCCGCTCGGCGTCAGGACCTGGGGGCCCAGCACGGCCTATCCGGCCGGCATCGCCATGGCCGCCTCGTGGGATACCGCGCTGGTGGAGCGCGTGGGCACGATGCTCGGCCGCGACGCCCGCGCGCGCGGCGTCAACTTTCTGCTCGCGCCCGGCGTGAACATCTACCGCGCCCCGATGAACGGCCGCAATTTCGAGTACTTCGGCGAGGACCCCTACCTGGCCTCGCGAATGGCCGTCGCCTACATCGAAGGCGTCCAGAGCCAGGGCGTGATTGCCACCGTGAAGCACTACCTGGGCAACAACTCGGAGTGGGGCCGGATGCGGATCAGCTCCGATATCGATGAACGCACCATGCGCGAGATCTACCTGCCCGCCTTCGAGGCCGCCGTCAAGGAAGCCAAAGTGGGCGCGATCATGGACGCCTACAACCTGGTCAACGGCCTGCACATGACCGAGAACGGGTTCCTCAACATCGGCGTCGCCAAGCAGGAGTGGGGTTTCGACGGCATCGTCATGTCCGATTGGGGCGCCACTCACACCGCCGTCGAGGCCGCCGACGCGGGACTCGATCTCGAGATGCCCTCGGGCAGGTACATGAATCGGACGAATCTGCTGCCGGCGATCAAGCAGGGCGCGGTTACCACCGCCGTCATCGACGACAAGGTCCGCAGGATCCTTCGCAAGGCGATTCAGTTCGGCTTCTTCGACCGCGACCAGACCGACAAGAGCATTCCGCTCGACAACCCCGCGGCGCGGGCAGTGGCTCTCGAGGCCGCGCGCGGGAGCATGGTGCTGCTGAAGAACGAGGGCAATCTGCTTCCGCTCCAAGCGGACAAGCTGAAGACCATCGCCGTGATCGGGCCGAATGCCGCCGTCCCGGTGACCGGTGGCGGCGGGAGTTCCGAGGTTCGGCCGTTCTCCGCCGTGAGCTTTCTCGAGGGCGTGAAGAAGCTGGCGGGATCCCGCGTCGAGGTGACCTACGCATCCGGCCTAACCTTGCCATCCGAGGTCTCGCAAACTACCCAGTTTTTCACGGAACAGGGCCGCCAGGAGCCCGGGCTGAAGGGCGAGTACTTCGATCGCCGGTTCCAGGGTTCTCCGGCCCTGGTCAGGACCGACCGCCAGATCCATTTCCGATTTACCAAGAGTTACAGGGAAGGCGGCGCCGATCACTTCGTGGTGCGCTGGACCGGCTACTATTTCCCGGTTGAGTCCGGAGGGTACACGTTTCATATCGCCTCCGACAACGGCTACCGCGTTTACGTCGACGACAGGTTGATCGCCCAGAAGTGGTACGGCCAGCCGCTCATACCCGCCCCCACTGGGTTCGCGATGCAGTCGGGCGTGCCTCACAAGATCCAGGTTGAAGCCATCAAGTTCGGGGACGACGTCAGCATCGACTTCGGTATCGCTCCGGCCGACAACGGCGATCTGGAGCGAGCGAAAGCCGCGGCCACCAAGGCGGATGTGGTGATCCTGTGCGTAGGGTTCGACGCCTCGACCGAGGGGGAAGGCGCCGACCGCACGTTCGGCCTTCCGCCGGGACAGGACGCGTTGATCCGGTACATCCTGGCGGCCAATAAGAAGACCGTCGTCGTGCTGACCGCGGGTGGAGCGGTCGATATGACGGCCTGGATCGAGCAGACGCCCGCGCTCATTCACACCTGGTATCCGGGCGAAGAAGGCGGCACGGCGCTGGCCCAGATCCTGTTCGGCCAGCACAGCCCATCGGGGAAGCTACCGGCCTCCTTCGAGCGGCGCTGGGAAGACAACGCTACGTTCACCAGCTACCTCGACCCGGCGGGCACCAATCGCGTCTCCTACTCGGAAGGCGTCTTCCTCGGTTATCGCCACTTCGACAAGGGCAAGGTGAAGCCACTGTTCCCGTTCGGCTATGGACTCTCGTACACCACCTTCCAATACGCCAATCTGCGGGTCGCTCCCGCGTCCGGCGGCGATGCGCTGGCGGCGGTGAGTTTCGACGTCAAGAACACGGGAGGCCGCGAGGGCGCCGAGATCGCCGAGCTCTATGTCGGCGACAAGCACTCCCAGATCGAACGGCCGGCGAAGGAACTGAAGGGCTTCGCCAAGGTGAGCCTGAAGCCGGGCGAGACCAAGACCGTGCGCCTGACGCTCGATCGCCGCGCCTTCTCCTACTTCGACCCCGCCGGGCACAAGTGGAAAGCGGAGCCGGGCGACTTCTCGATCCTGGTGGGCAGCTCGTCGGCCAAGATCGAGCTGGAGGGGAAGTACACGCTGGAGCGCTGAGGCGCTCGCTCGTCGCTCGTCGCCCGTCGCTCGTCGATGCGGCCGGGTTTTCCCGGCTGCGCACCGGGAATGCCTCGCGGTGCGAAGCGGGGAAAGCCTACAAGGGATCGACGGGCGACGAGCGACGAGCGACGAGCCATTGCCGCAGGCAATCAAAGAACTCCTCCCGCGCCGCTTTTTCGAGCCAGGGATAGTGCCCGCAGGGTTCCCACTCGCGGTGTTCCAAGTGCGGGATGTACGGCTTCAGGCTGGCCAGAATCATGCGCCCGGGATGCGGATCGAGGGCTCCGTGCAGCATGATCGCGGGGCTGCGGATGGCGGAGAAGGCCGCCGGATACACGCCTTCCCGCTGAAGGCGCAGCATGTCGTCCCAGGTCTCGTCGTGGGCTCGCGCGTCACAGTCGCCGAGGTCCTGTTCTTCGCTCGCCAGGTCGCAGGAATACAGCGGCAGGATCAGCCTGGCCCTGGCCCGCAGCTCCCGGTCCGGATCGGCATGCTCGTCAGACAGGTTCGCCAGCCGGTCGCGGAGTTCAGGGCTCATGCGAGCGTCCATAATCTCCTGCATACGCACGCGCGCGCCCATGTCGAACGTGCCGCAGCCCACCAGGACCAGCGGTCCCGCCAGATCGGGATGCCCGGCGGCGAACGCCAGCGCCAGCATGGCGCCCCACGACGACCCGACCAGCGCCGGCCGCTCGCCCACGCCCTCCGACTCGATCAGTTCGCGCAGGTCGGCCACATGCCGCGCCACCGTCAGAGGCTCGCCTCCGCTCCCGCGCTGGAACGGCTCGAGCACCAGGAAGCGGTCCGCCAGACCCCTCGCCACCGGGGCCATGTAGCCCGGCGCCCCAGGCCCTCCGTGCAGCAGGATCACCAGCGGTCCCGACTGCCCATACCTTCGAACCCGCATTGCCGGCCGCGCTCCCCTCAAGCTATATTGGCTGCCAGGGGGATGCACCACCATGGCAGTAAAACCTGTTCCTGAAGGCTACCACACCGCTACGCCGTACCTGATCGTTCCCGGCGTAGCCAAGGTTATCGACTTCCTCAAGCAGAGCTTCGACGCGCAGGAAATCGGCGAGCGCATGAGCCGGCCCGACGGCGCCATCATGCACGCCACGGTCAGAATCGGCGATTCGTTCATCATGCTGGGCGAGCCCGTAGGCCAGTTCGGGCCCATGCCGGCCACCATCTATCTCTACGTGGCCGACACCGACGCCTGCTACCAGCGCGCGCTGAAGGCGGGCGGCATTTCGCTCATGGAGCCGGCCGACCAGTTCTACGGCGACCGCAACGCGGGCGTCCGCGACGCGTCCGGTAACGTCTGGTGGATCGGCACGCACATCGAGGACGTGGCGCCCGAGGAAATCGCGCGGCGCGCCGGCGCAAGAGCGACGGCCCACGGCTGAGACGCTAGCGATGCTCGAAACGGTGCTGAAGCGTTTTGAGGAGCCCGACGAGGTATGGACGTTCGAGAAAGGGAAGTTCGAGCTGATTCGAATCGGCGGTATGACCATCGGCCGCGCGACTTACGAGCCGGGGTGGAAGTGGTCCGTTCACGTCGGGCCAACCGTGGGCGCCTCGCGCTGCAACGTCGAGCACGTTGGGCTGGTGCTCTCGGGCTGTGCCACGGCTGCGATGGATGACGGCACGGTCCACGAACTCACGGCTGGCACACTGTTTTACATTCCACCCGGGCCGCCCGGTCACGATAGCTGGGTGGTGGGTGATGCGCAATACGTCTCGCTCCATTTCCTGGGGGCGGCGCAGTACGCAAATCTCGAGCGGTATGACTGACAGAAGACCAGGGGTGGGACAGGCACGAATTTCGCAAGGGCGGCGAAATTCGAGCCAGTCCCGGGTTCGCCGCCAATCTACGGCGCACTATGCTAGCGGACAGTCCCACGCGCTTTGAAGAAGGTGTAACAGAACGTCCCGCCGGGCCCGGTGGCGCGGAGCATGTCCGCGATTCCCTTGTCCCAGGTCGCGGCATCGATCAGGCCCCACTCCAGCGCCTGCTCGCGCACCCCTTCCACCATCGCGATGAAGGTGTTCTTCGAGAAACCTTCCACCAGTTCCGGCCGGCTGGCGTCCACGTAGACCATTCGCGGACTGACCTCGACCTCGCGGAACCCGGCCTCGACCAGAAGCGGATAGAGCCGCCGGCCGATCAGCGCGTCGCCGCCCAGCCGCGCCTGGATACGGATCAGGCACTCGACCGTACGCGAGGCCTCGGGCGTTTGGGGATGGCAATACCACGACCCGTGATCGCCCTCGATCGCCGTGATCTCGCCACCCGGGCGGAGCATTCGCGCCAGCGATCGCAAGGCGCGGACCGGCTCGGCCAGATGCTCCAGCACGAAGCAGACAAAGATGGCATCGAAGGTCCGGTCCACGAAGGGCAACTGGAACGCATCGGCCGCCAGGAAGGTCACGTGCGAGTGGTCCGCGCACTGGCTCCGGGCCTGCCGCAAGGACGCCGGCGAAAGGTCCACCGACACGATGCGCGCCCCCGGGCTCGACGCGGCGAGCAAGACCGTCTGCGCGCCGGTGCCGCATCCGCACTCGAGCACGCGGGCGCCCGGAGGGTAGCGGGTGTCGTGGTGCAGAAGAGCGCCGAGAGTCGTAGCCTGGTCCGAGAGCCGCCGGCTCTCGCGAACGGAATAGCCGTGGACGTAGTCAGCGTCGCTCACAGGGCCACCACGGGGTGGACGTCGTCTCCCAGCAACTCCTCGAGCAGAGGGCTCTGTGGATAGCCCTGAGCGCGGCAGTGGCGGAATCCTTCTCCCAACTCGACGCCGCCGAGCGCGCCGAGCCGGCACGCCCACCGCTCGATGCGGGCCAGCGGATCGTCGAGTCCCAGGAACTCGGCCAGCCACTCGCGCTGGCTGCGATGCTGGGACACCAGCCGCTGCTTTCGCGGGAAGGCGGCCCCGACGTCCACCACGAAATCGGGCGGCAGCGGGTCGTCTCCCGGCAGGTCCATGAAATAGAGGTGCGGGATCTTGGGAAGCGGCGCCGCGGCGTTGGGAGCCCCGGTTCGATAGTTGGGCGTAGCCGCGGCGTATCCGCAATCGCGCACCAGGGTGCCGGCCGCCTGGTGATCGCACTGCGCGTCCTCGGGCGCCGCGGCGAGCACCAACTCAGGCCGGGTGCGGCGCAGGATCTCGGTGACCCGCCGGCGCGACGGCTCGTCGTTGAAGACCGCCAGGTCCCGAAACTCCGCGCACACGTACCGCGCGCCCAAAAGCGCTGCGGCCGTTCCCGCCTCGCGGCGGCGGATGGCGGCGATCTGTTCCGGCGCGTGCTCGGCGGATCCGCAGTCGCCAGGCGTCATGGTGGCGATGACGATTTCGTGGCCGTGCCCTGCGAGCAGCGTCAGTGTGCCGCCGGCCAGGGCTTCGGCGTCGTCCGGATGAGCGTGAAAGGCAAGAATCCTCATAGCGCCTCTCGCCATTGTACTGTCAACCGGGGCAGCCTTCACGCCAGCCGGCGGAACAGCTTCAGGGCGGCGGCGTGCGCCAGGATCACGTCGGGATCGCGCTGCAGCGCCTCTAGGTAGGGCCTCTCGAAGGCTCCGTCCGGCTGCGCGGGAGAGAGCAGGCCGAGGGCCTGGTGCACCAGGCGGCTGGCTTCGGCCGGGGTGGGAGGCTCCTTCGCGTCCAGGGTCTCGTCGATCAGCACGACGAGTTGCGAGAGCACGCGCAGCCACGCAAAGGCCGGATCGTTGAGCGCCAGGTCCAGGAAGTGCTGGCTGGAGCGAATGCGCTGGATGTCGCGGTCGTACTGCGCCCGTTCGGATTCGAGAAGAACCGCGTGCAGCTTCAGCAGCTCGTTCCGCAGCTGGGTGAGGCGCTGGCGCGGATCCTGCGATGACGGCTTCACTATTCTTATGTTGTCACAGCCGCCGTCGCTTGTCGCTCGTCGCCCGTCGGGAATCCGGCCGGGCTTACCCCGCTTCGCACCGCGGCGAATCGCGATCGCGAAGCGCACGAAGGCCCCGGCGTGATCGACGTGCGACGAGCGACGTGCGACGTGCGACGTGCGACGAGCGACTGTCGTAAACTCGAAAGAACACGACACAGGAGCTCCGATGCCCGATAAGATTGCGGTGTTCGACACGACCTTGAGAGATGGCGAGCAGGCGGCGGGAACGCGCCTGGGGAGCGGGGAAAAGCTTACCATAGCCAGGCAACTGGCCCGGCTCAAAGTGGACGTGATCGAGGCCGGTTATCCGAACTCCTCGCCCGAGGATTTCCAGGCCGTCGAGAACATCTCGCAGGAGGTCGAAGGCCCCACCGTGTGCGCCCTCTCGCGCGCCGTGGCCAGCGACATAGAGGCCTGCGGCAGGGCGCTGGCCAAGGCCCGCAAGCCCCGCATCCATACCGGCATCGGCGTCTCCGACATTCACGTGATGGGCAAGTTCCGCGACGAGAAGTACGGCAAGACCCTCGAGGAGAAGCGGGCCCGCATTCTGCAAATGGCCGGCGACGCCGTCAAGCTGGCCAAGAGCTACGTCGAAGATGTGGAGTTCTATGCCGAGGACGCCGGGCGCGCCGACCCCGCCTACCTCTTCGAGATGATCGAAACCGCCATTGACGCGGGCGCTACCGTGGTCAACATTCCGGACACCACCGGCTACGCCGTACCGGAGCAGTTCGGCGCTCTGATCCGGGCCATCCGCGAGAAGGTGCCGAACATCGGCCGGGCGGTCATCAGCGTGCACTGCCACGACGATCTTGGACTGGCGGTGGCCAATGCGCTGGCCGGAGTTCTCAACGGCGCGCGCCAGGTGGAAGGCACCATCAACGGCATCGGCGAGCGGGCCGGCAACGCGGCGATCGAGGAAGTGGTGATGGCCCTGCGCACGCGCTGCGACTATTTCGGATTCGAAACCGGCATCGAGTCGCGCGAGTTCTACCGCACCAGCCGCCTGGTGGCCGACATGCTCGGCATGTCCGTCCCTCCCAACAAGGCCGTGATCGGCGGCAACGCGTTCGCCCACAGCTCCGGCATCCACGTGGATGGCTTCCTGAAGCAGCGCGAGACTTACGAGATCCTGCGTCCCGAGGACGTCGGGTTCTCCGAGAGCCGGGTGGTGCTGACCGCCCGCACGGGCCGGCACGGCCTGCGCGACCGCGTCGAGAAACTGGGATACTCGCTTTCGCCGGGCGATCTGGACCAAGCCTACCAGCGCTTCCTGGCGGTGGCGGACAAGAAGCAGGAGGTCTTCGACGAGGACCTGGTCGCCATCCTTCACGACGAGCTTCACCCGGTGCCCGACACGTTCCATCTCGACTACCTGCAGGTTGCCAGCGGCACCTCCACGATTCCCACGGCCACTGTCCGCCTGAAGGCGAGGGACGAGATCAAGCAGGGAGCCGCCATCGGAGACGGCCCGGTGGACGCGGTTTGCAGGGCCATCTGCCAGGCGGCCGAGGTCTCGGCCAGGCTTGCGAGCTACGAGATCCGCGCCGTGACCAGCGGCACGGAAGCCATGGGAGAAGTGACGGTTCACGTCGAGGAGGGAGACCGCAAGGTGATGGGCCGCGGCGCTTCGACCGACGTCATCGAAGCCAGTGCCAAGGCCTTCATCGACGGCCTCAACAAGCTGGCGGCCATGAGAGAGCCGCCGGCCACCGCGTAAGAGCCCGGCACCCGCCTCGCCCAGCGGCCTCGATGCCGTCTCCGGGCACAGAAAGACGCGGCCTCCGGGCACAAATAGATGCCGTCTCCGGGCACAAAAAAAGGGAGGGGAATTTCTTCCCCTCCCTCATTGGCTTGACTGCTGAGCGAGCTACTGAGAAAGAATTTCACCCTGCTCGTCGAAGATCGCATTGCTGAACGGCTGGGCAACGCGAATCGGCGTCATGGTGTATCCGGTCGGGGAGGTGAGGTCCCCATTCAGAATGTTGCGATCCGGAATGATCAGCGCCAGGTAACCCTGGGGCCGACCGCTCGGATCGACCAGGTAGGCATACCCATGCCCAAACTGGAACTCGCAGCGGGCGATCACGTAACCGCTCATCGTGACCGGGCTCGTGCCGCCGTTCAACGCGAAGATCGTGGTGAGCGTGTCGGCAAAAGTCTGCCCCGCGGCGACGTTGGGCGTGGTGGCCGATGCGATGGCCTGCACCGGGCTGGCGGTCGTGGTCCCCATGTTGACAGCGGAGGCCGAACCGAACAGGTACAGGTTGCAGGGGCCCGCCTGCGGAGTCGTGTTGTACGGCATCGGGTTGGCAGCGGTCCCGAAGTTAGCCAGGGTACCGCCTGCGCCGATGGCCGCCGTCAAGGTAGCCGGAGGCGGATTGACGAGATTCCAAGCCGTATCCAGAGACGTATTGGAGATTGCGATGCCGGTCTCGAAGCCGACGACGTTGGTGACGTACGGGAACAGCAGGTTCGTCACGCAGTGGTTGATGACGACGTTAACCGGGCTGGTGGTCGGCGTGTGGTTGAAGCGAACGACCGCGGCGTCCGTCGCCGGATCGCTCGTGGAAGCGAGCGGCGCAGCAGCAGCGAGGGTGGAGATCGGACCGATGTTGCCGGTGATCGTGACCGGGCTGAAGGTCGAGCCGGCGGGCAGAGAAGGCAGAGTGCCTTCGTCGTACGTGAGAGCCCACGCGAAGGTCAGGTCGTCCTGAGAGGACACGTTGTCGGCGGTGACTTCCCAAGCGGCCGTTTCTACGGCAGCGTCGGGAAGCTCAACCCAGCGATTGTTCCCGGCGCCGCCCGTGTTGCTCGAGCAGGGGACTCTGAAGCGGGAGGCAGAGACATCGTCGTTGCCCGCGCCCGTGAGGCTCGTGATCGTGGCGAGCACGGCCTTGGCGCCGGATTTGCTGTTGGTCTGAGCATAGCTTACCCAGATGTGAATCTTGCCCACCAACCGCGTGTCGGCGAGGGTGAACGTTGTCACCAGCCGCGTGCCGTTGGAAATCCAGGCATTGTCCGTGCAAGCCGGGATGGGAGGATTCGGCTCAGCGATGACTGCCATGTCCCCGGTCTTGTTATGCGCTGTGTCGCAAATGGTCGTGTTGGGGCCCCAAGCCACTGGGGTGTCGTTTGCCAGGATCGGGCTCGGCGGATTGAACAGATAGGTCGCCGGCACCGCCTGGGCATAGATGTTCGGAATCGTGGTCCCGTCCTCTTCGACGATGTTCTTGAACTCGCCGACGCTCAACGGAGCCAGTTCCGTGAAGGTCACGCCAAATACCGGAGCGTTGGTGTCCGGCAGGTCGGGACTGCTCAACGTGTAATCGATGCACTGTTGCAATGGAATGGTCGACGGACCGGCAGCTCCCTTGCAATCGGTCACGGCGAAGGTGAAGTCCTCCGCGACCTGGCCGACGATGGCCGAGGAGACCTGCTCGTTGAAAACCACGGACCACGAAGTCGGGTTATACGAGTTCGCGGACGCCGCGGCTACGACCTGCGGAAAACCGGCCGGGCTGAACGTCACGTTGGTCAGCGTCGTGGTTGCCACGCGCACGTTGACGAAACGCACGGTGAAGGTGGTGCCGGTGGGCAGCACGACGTTCGGGAACAGAAGAACGCCCGGTGCTGTCGGCGCGGCCACGATTCCCTGGACAGCGCTCTGGATGGCGAACGGCGCCAGATTGTATTGCACAAGCGCGCCACTCATCGTCCTCTTGTTGCTGTCGATGGAATTGGTAACCACGGCATTGAACTGCAGAGTGAACTGGGCCGTCACGTAAGACGGCACCGCAGGAAGCTGGGTGGAATCGCAACTCAGATCCACTTCGCCAACCTGCTCGGTAAGGCCACCAACCCGCAACAACTCCGGATTGCCGGTCATGCTGCACTTCATTTGGTAAGCCTGTTGGGCATTGGCGGTAGCCGCAGCTAGCAACACTACGGCGATCACCATAGACCATTTTCGAAAATCTGCCATTTCCTTCTCCTTAGTGGAATTTGAACTTGAATTGGTGGAAGTCTCTTTGTGACCTGAGCCTCTGAACGGCGATCTCGATCTAAAGACAGGCACTCTCCACCGGCCCGACCCATAGCTTCACTGCTTTTCCTTCAACCTGGGCCGACCGGCCACCTGCCTTCGCTCTGGATCTTGTCACGTACTCTTGTTGTTCTTGTTCGACAACGCGCTCGGGTATCATGCCGGGCAAACCTTCCCCGTCAGGAAGCCAGGGCCCTTCCTGGTATCGGAGCACAAGCCCCAATTATTCTCTCAGTGCGGCCCCATGTCAAGTTTTCCTTCTGCCGCGCCGCGTTTCTGCCTGGCAAAGGGTTCCTCGCGCCGAACGGCCGGAGGCCCATGGCGAGGTTCAGAGCCTGGCGAAACGGGGGCGGCACAAACCCGGAGGCGGCATGAAGAGGGAGGGGCGCAAGGAGGAAGTGGGCACAAAAAAAGGGAGGGGAATTTTCTTCCCCTCCCTCATTGGCTTGACTGCTAAGCGAAGCTACTGAGCAAGAACCTCGCCCTGCTCGTCGAAGAGCGCATTGCTGAACGGCTGGGCAATGCGGATCGGCGTCATGGTGAATCCGGTCGGGGAGGTGAGGTCCCCATTCAGAATGTTGCGATCCGGAATGATCAGCGCCAGGTAACCCTGGGGCCGACCGCTCGGATCGACCAGGTAGGCATACCCATGCCCAAACTGGAACTCGCAACGGGCGATCACGTAACCGCTCATCGTGACCGGGCTCGTGCCGCCGTTCAACGCGAAGATCGTGGTGAGCGTGTCGGCAAAAGTCTGCCCCGCGGCGACGCTGGGCGTGGTGGCCGATGCGATGGCCTGCACCGGGCTGGCGGTCGTGGTCCCCATGTTGACAGCGGACGCCGAACCGAACAGGTACAGGTTGCAGGGGCCAGCCTGCGGAGTCGTGTTGTACGGCATCGGGTTGGTAGCGTCCCCGAAGTTAGCCAGGACGCCGCCTGCGCCGATGGCCGCCGTCAAAGTGGCCGGAGGCGGATTGGTCAGATTCCAAGCCGTATCCAGCGACGTGTTGGAGATCGCAATGCCGGTCTCGAAACCAACCACGTTGGTGACGTACGGGAACAGCAGGTTTGTCACGCAGTGGTCGATGACGACGTTAACCGGGCTGGTGCTCGGCGCGTGGTTGAAGCGAACGACCGCGGCATCCGTCGCCGGAACGTCCGTGGAATCAAGCACCGCCGCAGCAGCGAGGGTGGAGAGCGGACCGATGTTGCCGGTGATCGTGACCGGGCTGAAGGTCGAGCCGGCGGGCAGAGAAGGCAGAGTGCCTTCGTCGTAGGTGAGGGCCCACGCGAAAGTCAGATCGTCCTGGGAGGACACGTTGTCGGAGGTGACTTCCCAAGCGGCCGTTTCGACGGCAGCGTCGGGAAGCTCAATCCAGCGATTATTCCCAGCGCCGCCCGTGTTGCCCTGGCAGGGGACTCTGGGACCGTCGTTGCCGACATCGTCGTTACCCGCGCCCGTAATGCTCGTGATCGTGGCGAGCCGGGCCCTGGCGCCGGATTTGCTGTTGGTCTGCGCATAGCTGACCCAGATGTGAATCTTGCCAACCAACCGAGGGTCGGCGAGGGTGAACGTTGTCACGAGGCGCGTGCCGTTGGAAATCCAGGCATTGGTCGTGCAAGCCGGGATGGGAGGATTCGGCTCGGTGATGACTGCCTGGTCCCCATCGCCGTTATGCGCCGTGTCGCAAATGGTCGTGTCCGGGCCCCAAGCCACTGGCGTGTCGTTTGCCAGAATCGGGCTCGGCGGATTGAACAGATAGGTCGCGGGCACCGCCTGGGCATAGATGTTCGGAATCGTGGTTCCGTCTTCTTCGACGATGTTCTTGAACTCGCCGACGCTCAACGGAGCCAGTTCCGTGAAGGTCACGCCATACACCGGAGCGGCTGTGTTACCGAGGATGTCGGGGCTGTTCAGCCCATAGTTGATGCACTGTTGCAGCGGAATGGTCGACGGACCGGCAGCTCCCTTGCAATCGGTCACGGCGAAGGTGAAGTCCTCCGCGACCTGGCCAACGATGGCCGAGGAAACCTGCTCATTGAAAACGACGGACCACGAAGTCGGGTTATACGAGTTCGAGGACGCCGCGGCTACGACCTGCGGAAAACCGGCCGGGCTGAACGTTACGTTGGTCAGCGTCGTGGTTGCCACGCGCACGTTGACGAAACGCAGGGTGAAGGTGGTCCCGGTCGGCAGCACGACGTTCGGGTACAGAAGAACGCCCGGTGCTGTCGGCGCGGCCACGATTCCCTGGACAGCGCTCTGGATGGCGAACGGCGCCAGATTGTATTGCACAAGCGCGCCACTCATCGTCCTCTTGTTGCTGTCGATGGAATTGGTAACCACGGCATTGAACTGCAGAGTGAACTGCGCCGTCACGTAAGACGGCACCGGAGGAAGCTGGGTGGAATCGCAACTCAGATCCACTTCGCCAACCTGCTCGGTAAGGCCACCAACCCGCAACAACTCCGGATTGCCGGTCATGCTGCACTTCATTTGGTAAGCCTGTTGGGCATTGGCGGTAGCCGCAGCAAGCAACACTACGGCGATCACCATAAACCATTTTCGAAAATCTGCCATTTCCTTCTCCTTAGTGGAATTCGAATTTGAATTGGTGGAAGTCTCTTTGTGACCTGAGCCTCTGAACTGTGATCTCGATCTAAAGACAGGCACGCGCCACCGGCCCGACCCATCGCCTCACTGCTTTTCCTTCAAACCCGGCCGGCCGGCCACCTGCCTTCGCTCTGGATCTTGTCACGTGCTCTTGTTGTTCTTGTTCGCCAAAGCGCTCGCGGAATTCAAGCTTAGTATTACCTCTCCTGTCGCGAAGCACGACAGGGCCTCATTAGTTTCTGAGTGCAACCCTAATTATTCTCTCAGTGCTACCCCTTGTCAAGCCTTGCTTCTCCCTCTCTAGCCCTCCTTCCCTGACTGAACTCCCGCAAACACCCATCAGTGCCGTATTAGACCACGGGAGGCGTTACAAGTCAACACTTTTCCACCGAGTCAAGGGCTTTTCGGTCACCGAATGACAGCAGTACTAGGAAGGAAGTTCTAGCGCCAATGTCCCGCAGTCTTAGTCACTCGTTCCCGGCATTCACCGGCCTCGCCAGCCCCCGGTCGATGAGTCCGGCCCCTTAGCCTCGGGGCCGGCCAGTTGCACCGGCGGCGGCTGCCAGGCCTACAACGACAGCGGGAGTCACGCCTTCTGGCCCACGCCTTCCGCCATGAACATCGCCGCCGCGTTAGATCCCATCGGCGCCGCGGGACCGCCGTACGGGTCCGGCACCATGCTGGTGATGGCCGCACCATTCACCATCACTCGCCCGGTGTGGATGTATTCGCCGGCCCTCGGATCGGCCATGTTCGGAAACGGGCAGCTGTAACCTTGCACCACTTCCGCGATCGTCGTTCCGGCCGGATAGTTGCTCAGACTGTCGCCGGGCGCCAGGTAGTCTGAAACCGTCAGATTCCGCGCCGCCGCCTTATCGGCGTTTGCCTGGTTCCAGGAGGCGAGCTTGGCTGCGTAATCCGCCGCCGCCTGTTCCGGAGGCTTTGCCGATCCGTTGGGCCCCAAGTTGATGCCATACTTGACGGGCGCAACATAGGTGTAAGTGGCCTCGGTGGCGCTCGACTCGGAGACGGCCGAGTCTGCGGCGTCCTGGGCCGTGGAGGAAATTGCCTGCGCCTGGGCAGCCGGTGCGGCGGCGGTCTTTGCTGTAGCTCCCGTCGCTGCTGTAGCTCCCGTCGCTGCTGTAGCTGCCGTCGCTGCTGTAGCTCCCGTCGTCGCCGAATGCCGGCGGGCGCCCGGAATCCCGAGCTCGCTCAGTACCGAGCCGAAGCCCTGGGCGTCGCTTAGGCCGTTCCAGAACT
Organism: Bryobacterales bacterium; assembly: GCA_963841635.1. Lineage (GTDB taxonomy): Bacteria > Acidobacteriota > Terriglobia > Bryobacterales > Bryobacteraceae > DASWZN01. The sequence continues at coordinate 615,994 of CAWJDO010000002.1, read as the reverse complement.
TGCGCAAGGAAGACAGTTCAACCTGGGGTTGTGCGTGGTTTGCCGTGCCTGATGCTCTCATGCCGGCATCAACTCGCAATTCCGGGGCCAATGGCAATCGCACGCAGGCAAGGGTTTTCGGATTGGGGAGCGGTGACAAAAAACAGACCTTCCGTCCCCACCGACGAATTCTTGCCTCCCCGGGGGCGGCTACTCCTTCATCAGGGTGCGCAGCTTCTTGAAGCCCGACTTCACCTCATCGCTCGCTTCCACAATCTGGTTGGTGTCGTAGATGATGCGAGGAGTCATGAGCACAACCATCTCGGTCCGGGTCTTACTGACACTCTTGCTTCCGAAGGCGGCGCCGATGAAGGGTATCCGGTTCAGAAGCGGGATGCCGGAGGTTGAGTAGGTATCGCTGTCCGAGATGATGCCCCCGATCGCGATGGTGTCGCCGTCCTGCACGGTAACCTGCGTGCTGAAAGAGCGTTGCGAGAACGACGGGGACTGGATTCCCGCGCCCGCGGCGGGCGCTACCGGCGCACTGACGTCCTGCTGGATCTTCATGGTTACGATGCCGCCCGGCGTGACGCGCGCCAGTACATTCAGCGTGACACCCGTCTGGACGTTCGCAATCCCCTGAAAAACCGTGGAGTTCCCACCAACCGTAATGCCGCCCGCGGCCTGCGAGCTCAGAGTCGGGACCGTGTCGCCCACGTTCATCGTGGCGGCGATGCTGTCGGTTGCGATCAGCCTGGGCGCCGAGACCAGCTTGACGCGCTGGTGCTGTTCGGAGGCCGTCAGCACCGCCAGCAACTGCCGGCTGTTCCCCACCAGCATGCCTGCCGTCAAGGTCATACCCGAGCCGGTTGATATGCCCTGTAGAATGTTCGAGGTCCAGCCGGAGGGCTTCGCCGCGTTCAGACTCTGCAGATACGCCTGTACGCCGCTGGCGAACTCGCCCTGGAGGTTGACCTCGTAGATCTTCGCCTCCACCAACACCTGCCTGGGCGCCACATCCAGCTCCTGGAGGAGTTTCACGATCTCCTGGTAGTCCTGGGGAGTAGCCTGGATCAGGAGGGTATTGTCCATGGGGTTCGGAATCACCCGCGGCACCTTCGACCCCGGCCCGAGGAACTGGGCTCCGTAGCCCAGATAGGTCCCCGTCTGATCGGGGGAGGACATCGGCATCGCGGCGGCTGCGTTCTGAGCCTGAGCACCCGCCGACGCACCGACCGCCGCCGCATTGGCCGGCCCGGCAGCGGCCAAGGAAGCCATTCCCGCGCCGTAGCCACCGCCGTACATGCCACCACCGTACATGCCACCACCGTACATGCCACCGCCGTATCCGCCACCGCCGTAACCGCCACCGCCGTAGCCTCCACCGCCGTAGCCGCCACCGCCGTAACCACCACCGCCGTAACCACCCCCGCCATAACCACCGCCGCCCCCGCCAGTTAGTCCGCCCGGGGTCAACGAGGAGCTGGTCAAATTGCAGTTATCGCCCATGCCCATCCCCATCCCCTGGCCGTAGCCGTAACCGACATAGAGCTGCATGATGGCGGAGGCGAGAGACGACGCGCATCCGTATTTCACACGATAGACATAATTGCTCTTCGTGCCGGCGGTCGCCTTCGGCGCGATGTCCAGCTTAGTCAGCCACGCACCCACCTGGTTGAAAACTCCCGGATTGGGGGCGATGGCGACGATGGTATTGATACGATCGATCGGCAGGAACTTGACGGCGCTATCTTTCTCCCCGAGCGACACGGCCTTCATGACCGTGTCCATCTCACGGGCCAGATCGGACGGGCGGCCGTTCCGTACCTCGAACAGCCGTACCCGCATGCTGGCGAGCGTGTCGTTGTCGAAGAGCCCGACCAGCTCCATGGTGCGCCGCATGTTGCGGCTGTTGTCCATGATCAACAGAAGGTTGGCGGGCTCATAGCTGGTCATGGTGCCGCCTTCGCCCACGAACGGCTGGAGCAGCTTGAACAGCTCGCCCACGGTGGCGTACTTCAGGAAGACCAGGTTCAACATCATGCGTTCGTCGTCCGGAAACAGCTTGGAGTCGACCTGGGGCTCGATCGGGAGCCGGCTCGCTTCGCCCACCGGCACGATGCGATAGATGTCCCCGACCTGGACTATGGCGGCGCCGTTGATGCGCAGGATGGTCTCCAACAGCGCTCGCGCGCCCACGTTCCGGATCTCGCCGTAGGTATTAATGATCACGGATCCCTTTACACGGGGATCGAGTATGTAGTTGATCTTGAGCTGCCTGGCAAGCATGTCGACGATGTCGATCAGCGAGGCGCCCTGGACATTCAGCACCACGCCTGCCGAAGACTGCCCGGCCTCTCTCGGCTGGCGCGCGGGACGAGTGGCCGGCTTTTCCGCCTCCGTACCCTGGCCGGCCGCGGGGGCTACCTTATCCTTCTCTTTCACACTGGCGGGGGCCGCGGGGTACATGGAATCCTGCTGCTTCTGCGCCGGCGGCGGCCCCGGAAACATGAAGGGCCGCGGCCCAGGGGCCTGGTTCTGCGGCGGCGGTTGCTGCCCGTACAAAGCGCCCGCGAATGCTACCAAGATGAAGACTCGAAACATGCACATAGAATTGCTCCTCCCCGGCGCGGCCCCTGCCGTCAGACGTTTGCGTCGTCCGGGTCGATTTCAGTTGCCTAGCTCCCAATGGCAGCTCGCGCCCATCGGGGTCGGAACCATTACCTTGCGCCAACCATCCTTCTGACTACCGGCCGGCGAACTGTCGCCAGGCCGGCACGCCCTGAGGTTAGGGCCTATTTCGTCCCAGGGGCTGGCTTCTACCTTGGAACCCGGCTGCAGCACCGGTCTGGGCGTCGTCTCGGCGGACCTGACAGCGGGGGCGGCCCGGCCCGCGTCCCCGTGCGGCCTCAGGTCCGAGACCTTCTTGATCACGGTTTTGCCGTTCCATTCCAGGGTCACAACGTCGTCCTCTACCGCCACCAGCGTGAACTCGCCCACCTTCTCGCCGAAATGTATGCCCAGGCTGGGCTCGCCCATCTTCGCGCTCATGATCGCCGTCTCGCCGTCGGCAAGCGTCATGATGCCGTAGAAGATCGGGAGGGGCGGCATGGGCGGCTCTTTGGGCGGCTCGACAACCACGGTCGGATTCCGGTCCGGGCTGAACGGGTACTTCAGGGCCACCGCGCTGTAGCCGGCGGCGGTGACGCCCGAAACCGCGGGCAAAGGGGAATAGGGCGGCGCAGGCAGTTGCTTCAGCGCCTGTCCGAACATCACGTCGGACCGCTTTCGCGCTTCCGACCACCGGTCCCGCACCTGGCCTATGAGCACGAAGACCACGACCGCCAGCGCCAAATCGAGCAACAGCAGCTTCTTCTTCAAAACTTGACGCCCCCCTTCTTGTCCGGAACCAGCCGGCGCGGGACCACGCCGGAAACCACCATGCGCACTCCAATGGTCTTCTGCTTGGCGTCGTGAACGCCGATGCGCAACTCGTCGACCGAGATCGCCTCGGGCCGGTTCGTCAGGTCCGCGAGCATGTTCAGCAACTCTTCGATATGGCAGGTTAAGGGCACGCCAACGCGCACTTCCGCGTACTCGCCAAACTTGGAAGGGGTCTGGAGTTCCACCGAGCCGAGCGCTACGGGCGGCGATTGCGCGCTGGCTGTGCGGCGCACGATGTCGAGCAGGACGGCCTGGGCTTGCGGCGCGGTCTCGGCCTGGATGATGCCCTTCTCGCGTTGTGCCAGCTCGGCGGAAACCTGGCTCAGCACCTGCTGCTTGCCGACGACCGTAGCCGCCAGCTGGCGCACCCGCGCCAGACGCCTCTCCGCTGCCGGGATGTTGTCCGCCTGAGCCGCAGGGGCGGCCGCGCTTGCGCTCGTGAACTGGTAGATCTCATAGAGGGCGGCCGGTACCGCCACAACGCACAGGCCAATCAGGAGAATCCGGTCGCGCCGGGTAAGGGTCATTGAGGCACCCCTTTGCGCGCGGCGCGGATGCGGAACATCTGCATGTTGCCGTTGGGGCTGAGCGGAATGGTGAACTCGGAGCCCTGAAACAGCGCCGAGCTGTCGAAGACCTTCAACAGCGGCTCTGCGTGCTCGGCGCTTCCGGCCACCGTGATGGAATCCGCCGCCAGATCAAGGCTGGTCAGATAGGCGGGCGGCTCGATCAGCTTGTTCACTTCCGCCAGGGTATCCAGCGCTGCTTTGGAGCGGCGCCGGAAATCATCCAGCTGTCTGGTCTTGGCCCGCGTCGCTTCGACGGCGCGGTCGATCTCGCCCGCCTTGCGGGCCAGCGGCTGCAACCGCGCCGTCTCGGTCTCGAGAGCGCGCAGATACTCGCGATCCTTGACCGGCGCAATCGAGGCCAGCGCCGCGACCGAAATCAGGGCGGCGGCCAGCAGGGCCACCGTGGGCACGTAAATCACGCGCGAATTCGAACTGCGGTTCTCCACCGGCAGCAGGTTCAGGGGCAGCGCCAGCCGGGGGCATGCCCCGGCCAGCGCCGCCGCGTACGCCAGTGCGTTGCGGGATAAATCGTAATCCGCCGGAGCGGCACTGGGGACCGGCAGCAGCGCGGCGATATCCACCGGTTCCACATCGGAATCGAGCCGCAGCTCCGCGCTCGCCAGCTCGGCGGCCCGGTCGCGCGGCACGTCGAAGGCCGCGGAAAACAACGGCCGGGCCTCGCTCTCGCCGTAAGCCTCGAGGCCCTCTCCGGCCGCGGCGAAGGCCAGGAAACCGCCCGCCGGCGGCCGCCCCAGAAGCCGGGACGCCGAGTAGAGGACCGCCGCCGAGAAGGTGAATGCAGCCACCTTCACTCCCGCTTCGGAGAACATGCCGAAGTAGCGCTCCAGCGTGTCCTTCCGGGTGATGGCGACCAGCACCGCTCCGCCGCCCAGACGGGTCCACGCATAAGTCGCCTGCTCCTCCGGAAACGGGTGCAGCGAATCGATCTGAAAATCGATGGCCGATGCGATGTCCTGGTCCTTGACTCCAGGCAGCGCCAGCAGTCTCACGACGACCTCGCGGCGGGGCAACAACACCGTGGCCGCCAGGTGGCTCGCCCCGGTTTGCTCCAGGAAATCCGTGCACACCGCGCCCCAACCCGCGGCAGTCCGTTCGCGGAAACCGTTGATGGTGGCGGCTCCGAGCAGGCGGGCTCCGGCCGGCCTCACCCGAACGGCGGCCACGCGCAGCAGATCGTCCTCGATCTCGATGCCCACGCCGGTACCGACGGCGAGCAGCCTTCGCAGTTCTGGAAAGTCCAAACTCATTGCACCCACACGTTGTCGTACCAGCGCAGTATGTGATAAGGCTCGTTGTACTTCGACCGGTCGAGGAGCTTCACGAGCGCGGCGACGGACCGGCGCGTATCGGAAAGCGTCCCGTCCGCCAGCCGGTTCTGCGCGGTCGCCCGCAGCGTGAGGATCGAACCCATGCCGATGGAAAGGTGTTCCGTCCCCGGCATGCCCTGGGTGATCGCAGCAAGCTGGTCCGGGCGCAGGATCGGGCCCATCTGGCGGAGCCGGAGAACCGCGTCGATCACGTCGACAGGGGTGCCCACGGCCGCCAACACGGCAGGATCCGCTGTATTCACGTCCACCGAACCCACCGAGCCGTAAACGGAAAGGCAGTCTCCCAGGCCGCGGCGCCGTACCAGGCCGCCTTGCGGAGCCCGCTCGTAAGTGCCATAAAACAGTTCCGGAGTCATTCCTCTGACCGACAGCAGTTCCTCGATCTCCTGGAATGACGCATGGCGGGAGCCAAAAGACGAAGGGCCGGAAAGAGAAAGCCCTTCGGCGGCGTCAAGCTGCGGGGTTCGCCAGTCGACGATCGCCATGGCGATCTCGCGGGCTCGCAGCGGGTCGGCTCCCAACGCCAGGAGCAGAGTGTAAAGCTGCTCCGGCGGCGCGAGGTTGACGCTCAGCTTGGAGCTTTCGGGAATCAATTCGACAAGGGCTCTGCCGGTGGGAAACTCGAGCCGCATCACCGGCCCCCCGTCCCAGTAGCGCGAAGTCCCGTCGGGGTTCCGATAGGCCGCCCACCGTATGTGCAGCAAGGCCCGCTCCATGGCTCCCGTGGCGAGGTAGTAGGCCTTGAGACCGTCGGTCGCGTTCGACACCCGGCCTACCTCCGAGCGGACCGTGCTCGCCACCGTGAAGGCGATTGCCGATAGCGCCGCCACCAGCCACAGCACGGCGATCAGCGCGCTTCCGCGAGTGGGGCGGACCCCCAGGTCTGCGGCCGACGCCCTCGTCGGCCTGGCCGGTCGCCGTCGACAAGGCGGCTCCAGGGGGACCCGCGCGGACCAGGGGGTCCGCCCCACACGCTTACAGGCCATAGGGCTCATACGCCTGACGGTTCACCCGCATTGGCACCGTGACGCTCATCAGCGGCAGACGCGCGGGGTCGGGATCGAGAGGGGCCATGTCGATCCGGACCGCCGTCGGCCATTTTCCCAGCGGCCATGCCGGCAGCCAGCGCTCGCCCTGCGGCGGTGGCAGGTAATCGCGGTAACTGAAGCGGCAGAACGCTAGCTTGTCGGCCAGCACAAACGAGCCCGGGCCCACCTGGATTGGCCGGAAGACGCCCATCGCGGTACCCCGATCCGGATCGCGCACCGTGCCCATGCAGGTGGCGCCCGCCATCTGCGGGCTGTAGGGAAGTTCGTTGACCACCAGGCGCACCCCAATCCCCCGGTCGCCCGGGATCACCTCGAAATCGAGGATGCGCGGCACGCCGCGCGAGGCTTCCTGAAGGGAGTAGCTGGAGACGAAGCGCAGGGACTCCGGCCGCCCATCGAAAAACATAACCCGTTCGGCAGGCTGGTCGCCTCCGGGCACGCACGTGGCCACCACCGGAATCAAATCCCGGATTTCGCTGCGCATGATGCGTTCCACGCTCGCCACGCGACGGTTCGCCATCAGTTTGGTATTGGCCTTGTCCATGGCGTTGATGCCGACGCGCAGGGTCATCAGCAGCCCCACCGAGAGCAGGCTCAGCAGCGTGATCGAGACCAGCAGCTCGATCAGGGTGACACCGCGCGCGCCGTGGACGCTGTGGGGCGGACCCCCAGGTCCGCGGCCGGCGCCCTCGCCGGCCTGGTTGTTCGGCGGCGACAAGGCGGGTCCAGGGGGACCCGCGCGGACCAGGGGGTCCGCCCCACACAGCCTCCTCATTGCCCCTCCGTTATCGGCAGCCTGCCCGGCCGGTAGGCCTCGAGCACCAGCGACCGCTGGTTTGCCGGCGGCCCCCACCACACCCGCAACTCGAGTTGCTCCAGGATGTCGCTGCCGGGAGGCGCGTCGGGCGGCACCTCGAAGGGCGTGAGCTGAGCGCTCCAGCCGGCCGGGGCGCCCCCGCTGACAGCCGGGTCGAAGACGCCTTGAATGACAGCCAGCTTGGGCAACTGGGGATCGAGCAGCAACTCGTCCATCTTCTCGTGGGCCAGCAGGGCGGCGCGGTCGTAGTCGGTCAGGCGCGCGGCGTTCCGCAGCGAGGCCGAAAGATTGGACATCAGGCCCACCACCGCGATGCCCATGATGGCGGTGGCCACCAGCATCTCGAGCAGTGTGAAACCGCGCCTCATCTCTCCTCGGTCCGCTCCACCACGGGGACGCCCGTGATCGGATCGACGCGCACCATCCGGAACGCGTGCCGGGAGTTTGCGATTTCGATTCCGGCCTGCGGAACGGCTCCTCCCGGATACAGAAGGAACTGGCGGGTGCCGTCGTCGTCCACTCCCAGATCCGGCAGGATCTTCACGATGGTGACTCCTCGCGGCAACTCGTATTTCTTCTCGAACCCCGGCTCCACCGACTGCATCACGAGCGTGTTCTGCGCCTGGATGACGGTGATCGCCACCGCCTGCCCGCGCCGCTCGGCCCGGTTGAGCGCGTCGTTGAAAAAGCTGACCACTCCGCTGGCCGCCTGGTTGAGCCGCAGCGTGTCGATGCCCGAGGTAAACGCGGGGTAGGTGATCCCTGAGATCAGCGCGATCAGCGCCACCACGATCATCATCTCGATGAGGGTCACGCCGGAGCGGGACGTGGCGCAGCCTCTCAGGCTGCCGTCTCGGCACTCGTGCCGAGACCCAAGCGTCGGCTGGAGAGCCGACGCGGCAGGCTGAAGCCTGCGCCACCTCGCCCCACCCGTCATTGCGACTTCCAGCTCACAATGTCGGCGTTGATGCCGTCGCCTCCCGGTTGCCCGTCGGCGCCGTAAGAGACGATTTCCGGCTCGTCGCCCTGAGTTTCGCTGGGGTAGTGGTACACGTAGGGGTTGCCCCACGGATCGTTGGGCAGTTCGCGTTCCAGATACGGCCCCGCCCAGTTGGGCACCCCTTGCGGTGCGGCGCGCAACACCTGCAAGCCCTGCTCGGTGGTTGGGAACTGCCCGGTATCCATCTTGTAAGTGCTCAGCGCGGCCATCAGGGTGTTGATCTGCGAGCGCGCGGCCGTCACGCGGGCCTTGTCGGCCTGCTTCCACATCCGCAACCCGACCAGTCCTGCGAACAGCGCGATGATCGTGACCACCACCAGCATCTCGATCAGCGTGACGCCCGCCTGGCTCGCTCTTCTGCGCTTTCTCATGTTTACACCGCCACTTCGTTGATGCTCGTGATCGCGAGCAACATGCTCAGTATCAGCGCGCCGATGAAGATACCCATCACGAGAATGATCATCGGCTCGAATAATGCCGTAAACCGCCGGATGGCCGTGCGCGTATCGGCCTCGTAAATGTCCGCCATGCGCTCGAACATCTGGTCCAGGCGCCCGGTCTCCTCGCCCACGCTCAGCAGGTGGCTCGCCAGGGGCGGAAACTCACCCGTACGCCGGAGCGGCGCGGCCAGCCCCTCCCCGCGCTTGACCCCTTGCGCGACCGCTTCGAGGGAGCGCGCGATGCGGGTGTTGTTCAGGATAGCGGCCGCGATACCGAGTGATTGTACCAAGGGAACGTTGTTGGCCACCAGCGTCTCCATGGCGCGGGCGAAACGGGACGTCTCGGCCTTGCGCAGCGCGTCCCCGAGCACCGGCATCTTCAGCCGGAACGAATCCCACCACAGCCGCCCGCCCACGGTGCGGATGTACGAATAGAAGCCCACCGACGCCGCGATGGCCCCCAGCAGGCCGATCCAGCCGTAGGCGCGGACCACGGCGCTGACCGAGATCAGCATCTGCGTCGGCAGCGGCATCTTCATGCGCGAATCCTGGAACATCTGCGCGAACCGCGGCACCACGAAGTTCATCAGGATCATGATGGACGCGAAGCCGACCAGCATCAGCAGGCCCGGGTAGATCATCGACGAGATGATGTATCCGCGCAGGTCGTCCCGGGTGCGCTCGAACTCCGTCAGGCGCTTGAAGACGGGCCCCAGCGCTCCGCTCGCCTCCCCTGCCCTGACGATATTGATGTAGAGCTTCGAGAAATACCCGGGGTGCGCCGCCAGGCTGTCGGCCAGCGAGCGGCCCCCTTTGAGAATCCGCAGCACATCCAGCACCACGAAGCCGAAGCTGGCGTGTTCGGTCAGCTCGCCGGTGATCGAAAGAGCGCGGTCAAGCGGCACGCCGGCGTTCAACAACGTGGAAAGCTCCTGCGTGAAGAACATTACGTCGCGCCGCTTGCCGCGGGTGAAGGATGGCAGCTTCAGTTGGAAACCTTTTTTCGGCTGGAGCCCCACGTAGACCGGGATCAGGCCCTGGCTGCTCAGCTCGCGAGCAACCGCCTTCTCGGTCTCGCCATGCAGAACGCCGACCCGGACCCGGCCGTCCGGCGCCACCGCCTGGAAGTGGAAACTAGCCGCCATCAGCCGTGCCTCGTCTTCGTGGCGCAGGCACTCCCGCCTGCCGCCTCGACACTCGTGTCGAGACCATGTCTCGCCCAGCACCGAACCGCGCGCGTCAGCAAGCGGACAGTGGCACTCATCAGAACTCCTGCGTCACGCGCAGCACCTCGTCCGCCGAAGTGACGCCCTGCGCCACCTTCATCCATCCGTCCTCGCGCAGCGAACGCATCCCGCTACGCCGCGCCGCTGCCGTCAAGGTCGCCGCATCCGACTTCGCCAGGATCAGCGCGCGCAAATCGTCGTTCAGTTCCATCAGCTCGAAGATGCCCACGCGGCCCTGGTAGCCAGAGTTGGCGCAGCGTTCGCACCCGGCGCCTTTGAAAGACGGCACCTGCGTGCCATCGTGAGCGGTTCGCGTCCCGGCTGGCTGCTTGCAGTGCGTGCAGATCAGGCGCACCAGCCGCTGCGCCAGCACCGCCACCACGGTCGAGCTGATCAGGTATTCCTCCACCCCCATATCCACCAGGCGCGTGATGGCGCTTGGAGCGTCGTTGGTGTGCAGCGTTGAATAGACGAAGTGGCCGGTCAGCGCCGCGCGGATGGCGATGTCCGCCGTCTCGCGGTCGCGGATCTCGCCCACCATGATCACGTCCGGATCCTGGCGCACGATGTGCCGCAGCCCGGAGGAGAACGTCAGCCCGATCTGGGTATTGACGTGGATCTGGTTGATCCCGTCCATCTGGTACTCCACCGGGTCCTCGATGGTGATGATCTTCTTGTCGGGCTGGTTGATGCGCTTGAGGGCCGAGTACAGCGTGGTGGATTTGCCGCTGCCGGTTGGTCCCGTGACCAGCAGGATGCCGTGCGGGAGCGAGGTGTAGTGCTCCATGCGGCTCAGCATGTGCTCGTCGAATCCCAGCCGGTAGAGGTCGTAAAAATCGCCCGCCGAGCGGTCGAGCAGGCGCATGACCACGCTCTCGCCGTACAACGTGGGCAGCGTCGAGACGCGCAGATCCACCTCGCGGCCCATCACTTTGATCTTGATGCGCCCATCCTGCGGCAGCCGGCGTTCGGCGATATTCAGCTTGGCCATCAGCTTCACACGCGAGATGATGGCGGCCTTCAATTCACGCGGTGGAGGCTCCTGGCTGTAGAGCACGCCGTCCACGCGGTAGCGGACGCGGAACTCTTTCTCGAAGGGCTCGATGTGAATGTCGCTCGACCGCTTCTCAGCGGCCTGGGCGATCATGGTGTTCACCAGCCGGATCACGGGCGCTTCGCTGGCCATGTCGCGGAGCTGCTCGAGGTCCTCCTCCGCGGTTCCGCCAACGCGGCCCTCGCCGTCGGTCGCCTCCTGCTCCTGCTCGCCGTAAAACCGGTCGATGGCGTCCAGCAGTTCCGCCTCGAGAGCCAGCACCGCCTGCACCTTCATCCCGGTGAACCCGCGCACGGCCGAGATGGTCTCGAAGTCGAGCGGGTCGGCCATGGCGATGGTGAGCGTCGAGTCCGCCACCGCGTAGGGCAGGAACCGGCACTGGCGCATGAATCGCGGAGCGAGTCCCTCGGTCTCCGGGATGGCCGGAGGCGCGCCGTCGAAGGTCACCACGGGAATGTCGAGCTGCTCGGACAGGGCGGCGAGCACGTCGCGCGCGGCGACGAACCCGAGTTCGATCAGCACCTTGCCGATCTTCTCCCCGCGCTCCTTCTGAATTTCGAGCGCGCGTTCGAGGTCCTCGGGTCCGATCAACTGCCTCGCGACGAGCATTTCGCCGAGCCGCACGATTAGAGCTCCCAGGCCTGGATCGCGGAGTCGAGCTGCGCCTGGCCGATGCGGCCGGCCTTGAAATCGGCCAGCGCCTGCCGCGGCGCTTCGACGATGAGCTGGTTCGGCATGCCGCTGTGGTCCTCGAAGGACTGGTAGAAAATCGTCACGGCGTAGACCACCTTCTCGCTGGGCGGCACTTCGTTGAGCTTCGAGCCCGCGCTGACCAGCGTCTCGCGCATCCAGTTGCGCACGAACGCCAGCCGCTGCTGCTTCTTCTCCTTGAGCTGCTGGAGCTTTGCGCCGGTGGGCGGCAGCTTGAAGGGGGTGATGACCGTGATCATCAGGTTGACTTCGGTGGTGAACACCACGCCGTAACCCGGCAGGTAGACGCCTCGGGTGAATCCCAGCAGGTCGTACGGTTCAGTGACATCCCACGAGCGGATGGCGCTATCCATGTTCTTTTCGACGCCGGCAAGGTCGTCGCGCGTGACGCGCGGCCTGTCGGCGGCAACAAGAACGGACGCAAGTGCAAAAAGCAGTAGAGCGGACTTCAAGGGCGGCCTCCATATTCAGCGCTCGCCACCAGCAGTCCGTTGTACCTCTTCTGCAGCAGCATGAGCGTTTCTTCGAATTGCACGCGATCGGCGCGGCGTTGAAACTCGATATCTTTGCGCGCGGCTTCCACCAGCTCCGCGGTTTTCCGTGCCTGCCGCGCTTCGCTTTCCGAGACTGCGGCGCGAACGGCTTCATCGACCCGGCTGGCGACCACCGCAGGGACGGGAGCCTGTACGGCGGCGGCCTGGACGGGCGGGCGGTTGACCACCACCACCGGCCGCGCGAAGGCGTGCACCAGGATCGCAATGGCCAACAGGGTCGCCGAGGCGAACCCCAGGCGCGGCGCCGAATTCCACCAAACCTGCCACCAGCGCGGCTCGAAAACCCGGTCCGAGACGAAAGCGATGCGGCGGGGCGGATCCTCCTGGCGCAGCGAGTGCAACGCCCCCTCCGTCAACCGCAGCCGGTCCAGTTCTTCGGCGCACGTTGGGCAACTTTCCACATGGGTGCGGACCCTGGCGCATTCCGCCTCTCCGAGTTCGCCAAAAAAATAGTCTTTCAGATCGAAAGGTGAGCAGCTCATTGAACACCCCGCGACGGGATTGGAGCCAGAGCCTCTTTGAGGACGTCGAGCGCGGTGTACAGCCTCGACTTGACGGTCGAGACCGGGCATTCCAGCGCTTCGGCGATCTCCTCGAACTTGAACCCCTCGTAGACCTTCAGCATCACGGTCTCCCGCTGGTCCGCGGTCAGGCGGCTGAGCGCCCGCTCGACGACCACCGAAAGCTCCGCCGGATACATGCGGAATCGGGACGGCTCGGCGGCGGTTTCGGCGGGAAGCTCGTCCTCCGGATGCCGGCCGCGGAAAAACGAGTACGCCTCGTTGTGGGCGATGCGAAACAGCCAGGGGCCGAATCGCTGGTCGTCCTCGAGTTTTCCGAGATTCTGATAGGCCTTCAAGAACACATCCTGGCTCAAGTCGAGAGCGTCTTCCCGTCCTCGGACGAGGCGCAGCAGATAGTTGAACACGCGCTTTTCCCACCGTGAGACGAGGAGGTTAAAGGCCTCCACATCCTTGCGGCGGGCACGCGCGATCAGATCGCCGTCCTCAACCTCGCGGAAGATCAACTCTCCGGCTCCTTCTCAATGACGTTCACGGGATGAAAAAAGTCTGGCACGCCCTTGACGGGGGCGTAACTCCATAGTGTAACCGCGGGGGGAGGGGTGGGGCACCAACCAGCAGCACCGGCCAGCAGCACCGAACCGCGAGCGCGAGCGAGCGGACCGCTAGACCGTAACCACGATCTTGCCGATCTGCGCGTTCGACTGCATGTAACGGTGCGCCTCGACAATCTGGGCGAGCGGGAAAGTCCTGTCAACCCGCGGCCTGAAGGCGCCGGAGGCCAGATGGTCGAAAACGTACTTCTTGGCCTTCGGAAACACCGCCGCATCCTTGACGATTTCGAAGAGCATGTACCCCTTGATGGTGAGCTGCTTGCTGAGAACTGCGAATAGCGGGAACGGCGTCGGCTCGGTGGCCAGCGCCCCGTATTCAAAGATTATGCCGAGCGGAGCCGCGGCCGCGGCGAGGGCTTCGAGCCCCTTCCCTCCGATGGGGTCGAAGACGATTCGCGCGCCTTTGCCAGCCGTGATCTCGTTCACACGGGCGGCGAGGTCTTCCTCGTCGGTGGCGATGACGTGGTCCGCGCCCATCGCCAGGAGTTCGGCTTTCTTCTTGGGCGAGCGGGTGGTGGCGATGCTGACGCCGCCCTCGGTCTTGACGATCTCGATGGCGGCGATGCCCACGCTGCTGCTCGCCGCCGTGAGGACAACGAAATCCCCCTTGGCCAGGTGACCTTGGTGGATCAGTGCGCCGTAGGCCGTGAGGTACTGCATCCAGATGCTGGTTCCCTCCTCGTAGGAGAGCTTGTCGGGGTAGGCGGCAATCGCGTGAACCGGAACGATGGCGACCTCGCCGTAGACGCCATAATCAGTCATCGAAAAAGAGGGGACGGTGCTGACCGTCTTGCCGATCCAGCTCTTGTCCACATTCGGTCCGACCGCTTCAACGACGCCGGAGGCTTCGTAACCTATCTTCGCGGGGAGCTTGGGCGCTTCAAGGTATCTGCCCAGCCGGTACATGACTTCGGCGCGGTTGAGGCCGATCGCCTTGACGCGGAGTCGAACCTCGCCAGCGGCGGGCTCGGGCAGAGGCAGTTCGTCAAGTTGCAGCACTTCGGGGCCGCCGGTCCGGTGGAAGCGGACAATCTTTACGGTGTCTGGCATGACCCTTAAGATGCAGCCGCGGCCGGAGGAGATACAGCCCCCAGCACCGAACCGCGACCGTGAGGGAGCGGACCTGGCAGGCCTACTCCGTCACTTCGATGTGCGGACCCTTCGGCGCGCCGCCCAGTGCCTCCACGCGCGCGATGACATTCCGCGCCACCTCGTAGAAAGCCGCGGCGTGCGGGTCGTCCGCGGGACGCAGGGCAACCGACTCGCCCGTGTCTCCGCCCACGCGGACCTCGGGATCGAGCGGCACCTCGCCCAGGAAGTTCACGCCCATCTGCTCGGCCGTGCGCCGCCCGCCTCCGTGACTGAAGACGTCCACGCGCTTCTGGCAATGCGGGCACACCAGGTAGCTCATGTTCTCGACGATGCCCAGCAGCTCTACGCGCACCTGCCGGAACATGTTCACCGCTTTGCGTGCGTCCTCGAGCGAGACGTCCGAGGGCGTGGTGACCACGATCGCTCCCGTGATGGGCGCGGTCTGCATCAGCGACAGCGCCACATCGCCGGTTCCCGGCGGCAGGTCCACCACCAGGAATTCGACGCCGCCCCAATCCACCTGCCGCAGGAACTGCTGGATCACGTTGTGCAGCATCGGCCCGCGCCAGATGAGCGGCTTGTCGCCGGGCGCGATGAAACCCATCGACATCACCTTGAGCCCGTGCCGCTCGATGGGCTGGATGCGGTCGCCGAGCGCCTCCGGCGTCTGGTCCACGCCCAGCATCAGCGGAACGTTGGGACCGTATACGTCGGCGTCGAGCAGCGCCGTCCGGTGGCCAAGCTTCCGGAGCGCCAGCGCCAGGTTCACCGAGATGGTGGTCTTTCCGACGCCGCCTTTGCCGGAGCCGACCGCGATCACGTTCTCGACGCCCGGAATCGGGAGCTTGGGCGCTTCGCCCGGTTGTGTGGGACCCATTACCTCGATCTTCTCACACGCGCGGAGGTCCGCAGCACCGAACCGCGACCGTTAGGGAGCGGACCCGTCCGCTTGCTGACGCGCCCGGTTCGGTGCTGGTGGCACCGAGCGACGGGCGACGAGCGCCCCGAATAAGCGAAGATAGAAGAGTAGCCGCCCTATGGTTCAACTCTCCCGCGCGTCCAAGCGCTTCGGTCACAAACTTCTTTTCGAAGGCGTCGACTGGCTGGTTACGCCGGACGACCGCGTCGGTCTTGTCGGCGCCAACGGCACCGGGAAGAGCACGCTGCTGCGCATCCTCTGCGGCACCGAATCGCTCGACGATGGCGAGCGCACGGCCATGCGCGGCCTCACCGCCGGATACCTTCCGCAGGACGGCCTCTCGGTCTCCGGCCGCTCCGTGTTCGCCGAGTGCCTCTCGGTGTTCGCCGAGGTGCGCGCGCTCGAAGAGGAGCTCGAACAACTCGCCCACCGCATGCCGGAGCTCGATCCCGCCGGCCCCGAATACCACGAGGTCGCCGACCGGTTCCAGCGCGTCGATAGCGAGTTTCGCATGCGCGACGGATACGCCATCGAGGCGCAGGTCGGCGCCGTGCTCACCGGCCTGGGATTCGGCAAGGAGGATTGGACGCGCCGCACCGAGGAGTTCTCCGGCGGCTGGCAGATGCGCATCGCGCTCGCCAAACTGCTGCTCGAAAAACCCAGCCTGCTGCTGCTCGATGAGCCCACCAACCACCTCGATCTCGAAGCGCGCAACTGGCTCGAAGACTACCTCACCTCCTACCCCTACTCCTTCGTTCTGATCTCGCACGACCGCTACTTTCTCGACGTCGCCGTGCGCAAGATCGCCGAGTTGTGGAACCACAGCCTCTTCTTCTACCCCGGCAACTACGAGAAGTACATGGCGCAGCGCACCGAGCGCCGCATGCAGCTCGAAGCCGCCTACGCCAATCAAAAGGACCGCATCAAGCAGCTCGAAGCCTTCATCAGCCGCTTCCGCTACCAGGCCACCAAGGCGAAGCAGGTGCAGAGCCGCATCAAGGAGCTGGAGAAGATCGAGCGCATCGAGGTTCCGCCCGACGAGAAGGCCATCCACTTCAGCTTTCCGCAGCCCAAGCCGAGCGGGCGCATCGTGGCCGAGTTCAAGCGCGTGGCCAAGAGCTACGGCGAGCGCCTGGTCTTCGAGGACGCGAGCTTCTTCATCGAGCGCGGCGACCGCGTGGCGCTGGTGGGCGTGAACGGCGCGGGCAAGTCGACCCTGATCAAGCTTCTGGTGGGAGCCGAGCCGATCTCGGCGGGCGAGTTCACGCTCGGGCACAACGTGCAGCCGGACTACTTCGCGCAGGACCAGTACAAAGAGCTCGATCCCGACGCGAAGCTGCTGGATGAGATCGGGAATGCCGCGCCGCGGACGCCGCTGGTGGAGCTGCGAAGCCTGCTGGGCTGCTTCCTATTCTCCGATGACGATGTATTCAAGAAGGTGGGCGTGCTCTCGGGCGGCGAGCGGAACCGCTTCGCGCTGGCGCGGCTGCTGGTGAAGCCCTCCAACTTCCTGCTGCTCGACGAGCCCACCAACCACCTCGACCTGCGCGCGAAAGATGTGCTGCTCGAAGCCCTGCAAGGCTACACTGGCACCGTGGTCTTCGTCTCGCACGACCGCTACTTTATCGACCGCCTGGCCACGCGCATTTTCGAAGTCGCCGACCAGCGCATCACCGTGTTCCCCGGCAACTACGAAGACTACCTGTGGCGCAAGACCGGCGGGGCGGATGCCCCTCCCGAGGGCACTGCGGAGCCGGTGCCGTTCGCTGAGGCCGCGCCCGAGCCGGCGCCCGCGAAGCGCGTCAACCCGATCAAGCTGCGCCAGCTCCGCGACCGCGCCGGCACGATCGAGGAGGAAGTCACGCGCCTCGAAGCCGAAATCGCGGGCTACGAAGCGGCCCTGGCGGATTTCAAAAGCGCTGAAGAGAGCATGCGCCTCGTGGCGTTGATGGAAGAGCGCCAGAGGCGCCTCAGTTCTTTGCTGGGGGAGTGGGAGACGGTTTCAGCCGAGATCGAAGGAACACCATAAGCCCGCCCCTCCCCCAGGAGAACAAGAGGGCGGATCCTGCCAGCAAGGCGAAACCACGCAGGAAGATGAGAAGCCCCGCCGCGCCGAAAACAGCGCTCGACAAATAACATGCGATCCGGGGCCGGACAGAGAAGAATGCGGTCTGATACTATCGCCGCGATGACGGCGCGCCACCGCGAATCCTGAAGGACGCCGCTGTAGGCCCAAGCCTGGCAAGACAGGGACAGATTCCACTCTCCGTGCCGCCTGATCAGTCCATCAGGCCGATGCGCCGGCGTTTCAGGCGGACTCGCAGTGGCCGCGCTTCCGGGGTGAGTTCTACCCGAAGGTGTATGGTCCCTGCTTCGGGCTGCGAGACCCTCACGTAGTGGACCGTCCCCCCCCGGCTCGGCAGAGCGAAGCGTCCTTCGGCGTCGGTCTTCACTTGAGAGAACTGCTGGGTCCAGTCCTCCGAGCATTCCTCAACGCACACTCCGGCGAAGGTCCTCGCGTCGTACTCCGCGATCCCCGTCAGGTCCACGGCTTTGACGCTGGTCACCTTGAGCGACGCGTTCCCCGGGTCCTTGCCGTACCGGAACCACCAGTAGCCGATCAACAGACACAAGAGCCCCTGCGCCATGGATACGATGTCGCCGTGCAGGAAGTGCGGAATCGCAAAGGCGATAAAGAAGACGCAGAACAACACCTTCCAGTAGCCGCTCCGCCGGTCGATCCAGAAAAGCGCGACGAACAGGGCACACGACAGCAACTCAATCCCCGTGACCACCGACGCCCGCCCCCGCAACACGTAGGGCCCAACCCAGACAAATGCCCACAGGCATACTGCCAGGACCATCGGGAGTCGAAATCTTCCTAGGGGCGGCACGTGTCCTTACAGGATGCAACGATCCGGCGCGCGGGTCAACTAGGCTTGCGGTCGGTGGGCTTGCGGTCGGCTGAAGCGCGGGCTATAGTAGGCAAAGAAAAAGCGAAGTGAACGAACTGCAAGACCAACTCGCTGGATTGCGGCGCAAGATCGCGCGCATCGATCGGAGATACGCCGACGGCCCGCCCGCCCCGGCGCCCACGGACGCGCGGCCAGCGCGGTACTTCATCGAGCAGTGGATGACGGGCGAGGTGGTCGAGACGCCGTTCGGGACGCACTTCGAAACCGAGCGCCTCTACGAGAGGCACCGCCGCCACGGCAGCATGGACATCTCGAGCCTGCTCGAACTGCCGGAGGACTTGCTGGGCGCGCTCTCGGGCGGAGAGGCGCCGCCGTCACCGGTGACGCGCTGGGCGTTCCTCGACACCGAGACCACGGGCCTGGCGGGCGGCTCGGGGACTTATGCGTTCCTGATCGGCGTCGGGCGCGTGACGGCGGAGGGCTTCCGCGTGCGGCAGTTCTTCATGCGGGATTACGGCGAGGAGCCGAGCCTGCTGTGGGCACTCTCGGAGCACCTGGCGAACTTCGACGTCCTGGTCACCTACAACGGCAAGACCTACGATCAGCCCCTGCTCGAGACGCGCTACCGCATGGCGCGGGCGCGGCCGCCCTTCGCGCGCCTGGCGCACCTCGACCTGCTGCACGGCGCGCGCCGCCTGTGGAAGCTGCGCCTCGACAGTTGCCGCCTGGTGGACCTCG
This sequence comes from Bryobacterales bacterium, assembly GCA_963841635.1. Taxonomy (GTDB): domain Bacteria; phylum Acidobacteriota; class Terriglobia; order Bryobacterales; family Bryobacteraceae; genus DASWZN01. The sequence continues at coordinate 597,003 of CAWJDO010000002.1, read as the reverse complement.
AGAACCAGATCCTGGGCGTCGAGCGCGAGGGCGACCTGCCGGGCGAAATGATTCCGTACGTCTACTTCGAGTACCTGCGCACGCAGCAGGCATGGAAGGTGGTGCCCATCTTCCACCACAACGCGGTGGACCTGCTGACCACGGCGTGCCTGACCGGGATCGTGCCGTTCGCCTTCCGCGAACCGGATGCAACGCGCTTCCTGCACGGCGCCGACCTGGTGGGCCTGGCGCGCTGGTTCGCGCACGCCGGGGAGCGCGAGCAGGCGGCCGGCCTGATGCGCCGCGCCATCGACCTGGGCCTGCCCGACAACCTGCTCTTCCGCACCATGTGGGACATGGCCGCCCTCGAGAAACGCCTGGGGCGCGCGGACGCCGCGCTCGCGGTGCTGGCCGATCTGGCCGCCAGCCCGAACCCCTGCCGCCTGCAGGCATTCGAGGCGCTGTCGAAGCACTACGAGCATCGCGAGCGCAATTACTCGATGGCGCTCGAGATGGTCCGGGGCGCGCGCAGTCTGGCGGATTCCGAGCACCTGCGCAAGCGCGAAGCGCGACTCGAGAAGCGTGCGGCCGGGCGGGTCAAGGCCGGGCGGCTACCGCTGTCCGGCTGAGTCTACGGCCTGGGCGTCGGCGTCATCACCGGCCGCAGACCAGTCGGTGCGTCCGCACCCGGCAGGTCCGGCATCGGAGTGTACCCGCAGAAGCGCACGGGACGGGCGATACAGCCAGTGCCCGGCGCCCTCTCAGGGCTGTCGGGATCCATCCCGAGCACAATCTCCAGCTTCGGTTTCGCGCCCGTCTTCCCGAGTTCGTCGCGTAGCCTGACGCGCTTCGCATCCTGATTCTTCGGCACGGTCAGGTCATTCGGGTTGCCGTACTTCCAGTCCGCCGGGTTGGCCGGTGGCTTGAACTCGTCCGTGCTAAAGATTCGCCAGTCGCCATCCGGACCGGCGATGGCCAGGACCAATGCCAGGCAGTCGCGTGGCCCCTGAAAGTAAGACACCCGGATGCGATGAGGGCCGCCGGCCAGTTTGACCGCGGATTTGCGTATGTCGGGCGGGTGCTGGCAGTCATTGTCGATGATCGGCTTGTCGTCGATGTAAAGTCTCGATCCATCATCCGACAGAAGGGCGAAGGTATAGCGGCCCGGTTCCTCGATCCAAAACCGGCCGGAGAAATCGAGGGCGAACCACTCGAAGCGCGTTGTGATTCCCGGGAACCCATCGCGCCAGTGGCGCGGCGGCACGTTCAGCCTGGAGGTCCAGATGGTCCCGACCGGCTCGAGCTTCTTGAAGTTCGGCAGGACCACCGTGCTGTCGCCGATGAAGTAGATGTCTCCGCGCAGGCCGCCAGGAACCACGACCGTAGTGCCGAACGCGGCCGTCTCCGGAGACTCTGCCTTCGGCGTCGCAGGTTCCTGGGCCGCGCCCGTCGCGGCCGCCAGCAAGACAATCCCGGCGGCCCACGCGATTCGGTCGCGCAGTTTGAGCCTCACTTCCGGAACAGTATATCACCGGCCTCGGGGCAGCCCACTGCTTTGATGGGACAGGCTTTGACGGGACCGGATCCGTCGGCCGCATTCCGCCAGGTCCTTACACGCCGGAAAGAACTCGAGCGGATCGGGAAGCATGTGATTCAGGCGACCGAGTGCGCGGCCTCCTGGGCCAGACCGACTCCGAGCGCACAGAGAACCGCCGCCAGAACTCTCGCCTTCATGCCCCGAACGCGGACGCGGAGTCAGAGCAGCGAGTCCACCGCCGTCCACTCACGCCCCTGCGATTCCGCCACGGCCGGGTACGTCACCTTGCCCTGATAGGTGTTGACGCCCTCGCGGATGGCGGCGCGCTCGTGGCATGCCTTTTCGAATCCCTTGCTCGCGATCTCCTGCAGGTAGGGGAACGTGGCGTTGGTGAGCGCCAGGGTCGAAGTATTCGGCACGGCCGCGGGCATGTTCGACACGCAGTAGTGCAGCACGCCATCGACGAAGTAAATGGGATCGGTGTGCGTGGTGGCGTGCGAGGTCTCGAAGCAGCCGCCCTGGTCGATGGCGACGTCCACCATCACCGCGCCCTTCTTCATGCGGGACACCATCTCGCGGCGCACCAGCTTGGGCGCCGAGGCTCCGGGAATGAGGACGCCGCCGATGACGAGATCGGCCTGGCGCACGGCTTCGCCGACGGTCCAGACGTTCGAGGCCAGGGTCACCACCTGCTGGTTGAAGATGTCGTCGATTTCGCGCAGGCGGTTCAGGTTGCGATCGATGATCGTAACGTGCGCGCCCATACCCACCGCAATCTTGGCCGCGTTGGTGCCGACGATGCCGCCTCCAAGAATGACGACGTTGCCCGGCGCTACGCCCGGAACGCCGCCGAGCAGCACTCCGCGGCCGCCGTTGGGCGCTTCCAGATACACCGCGCCGACTTGCACGGCCAGGCGGCCGGCGACTTCGCTCATGGGAGTCAGCAGGGGCAGCGAGCCGTCCTGCTCACGGATGGTCTCGTAAGCGATGGCCGTCACGCTGGCTTCGAGCAGACGGTTGGTCAGCTCGGGCAGCGGAGCCAGGTGCAGGTAAGTGAAAAGGATCAGGCCGGGACGGAGGCAGCCGTATTCGGATGGCTGGGGCTCCTTGACCTTGATGACGAGGTCCGCTTCTTTCCACACATCGCAGACCGCGGGAAGTAACTCGGCGCCGGCCTCTCGATAATCCTGGTCGGGAATCGAGCTGCCTTCTCCGGCTCCGGTCTGAACAAGCACGCGGTGGCCGGCTTCGCGAAGCGCGATGACCGCGCTCGGCACCAATCCAACTCTGGTTTCGTGATCTTTGACTTCTTTAGGAACGCCTATGATCATTTGGGTTCTCGCACGGTTGAGCTTGAACTTGGCGGTTGATCCGCGGGAGCGGCCGCGGAGGCGGGCGCTCCGGTTGGCGGTTGCGCCGGCGGGGCGGGCGCCGCGGCCGGCTGTTGCGCCGGGGGAGCGGTGACTCCGGCCGGCGGTTCCCGTTTGGGCCCGAGGCCCAGGGTGATGAGCGACATCGAATTGAGTTTGCCCGTTGGCTCGAGCTTCTGATCCTGCTGGTAGCGCTTGAGCGCGGAAGACCACTCGGGGCCCCAGACTCCGTTGGGCGCCTGCGGACCGTATCCCTTGGCAACCATCGCCTGCTGGATCTCCTGGTAGCGCTCGGGCGTGGGCGCCGACTGCGCCAGGCTCCTGAGTGTGGCGCCGCGCCGGCGCGCCGCGGTGGCCCGGCGGCCTTTCTTGGTGGTCTTCGCGGCCGGCTTCTTGCCAACCGCCGCCTTCTTTTTGGAAGCAGCGGTGGTGTGCTTCTTGGACTGGACCGCGAAACCCGGCCAGGACAAACAGACCATCAAAAGCAACGCGGCTATGATCCGCAAACGGTACTCCTGGACCGCTCCCTTCCGGTCGCGGCTCGGTAAGGGCAGAAGCCCGTCCCCCCAAAATCCTATCACGGATTCGCCGGCAGAGTTCCGGCGACGAACAGGGGCTGCCACACCCATTCCCCACGCGCGGTGCGGGCTCCCCGCAGCACCTTGAAAGCCGCCGGTTCGCCCGGTTTGAGCGTCGCCTGGAGCTTCTGCACGTCGTCGATGGAGTTCACCGGACGGCGGTTGATCGTGGTGATGACATCGTTCGGCTGTAGGCCGATGTCGTCGCCAAAAGATCCGGGATCGACGCCCGCGATCAGGACTCCGCCGGACTCCGTGAAGCCCCGGTGGTCGCGCCAGACCTTGGTCAGATTCTGGATCTGGAGCCCGAACCTGACCTTGGTCGAACCCTCTTCGCCGCCGGGCTGCGGCTGGTGAAAGCGGCTGAAGCGCGGATCGTCCGCCCAGACCTCGGTGCGTTCTCCGATGGTCAGCTTGAAGTTCGTCCGCTTGCCGCCGCGCAACACCTCGACGTTCGCCTCCGAGCCGACCGGGGTGGCCGAAACGCTGTTGACCAGGTCGTCGCCGTCCTTGATGGGCTTCCCGTTGAAGCCCACGATGACGTCCTCGACCTTGAGACCGGCCTTGGCGGCAGGCCCGCCTGGCTCGACCCGGGTGACAAAGACGCCGTGACTGGAGCCGTAGACCTTCAGCGTTTCCGACTTCTGGTTGGAGTCGAAGCCGATGCCGATGGAACCGCGGGAAACGCGGCCGCTCTTGACGATCTGGTTGTAGACGCTGGCGGCCAGGTTGATGGGCAGCGCGAATCCAATGCCCTGGTAGCCGCCGCTATCGGTGGCGATGGCGGTGTTGATGCCGATGACCTGGCCGCGGATGTCGAGCAACGGGCCGCCGCTGTTGCCGGGGTTGATAGCGGCATCGGTCTGGAGGAAGCGCTGGAGCTGGTGATCGGGACCGATGTCGCGGCCTTTGGCGCTGATGATTCCCGCCGTGACGGTCGCTTCGAGTCCGAAGGGAGAGCCGATAGCCACGGCCCAGTCGCCCACCTGCACGCCATCCGAGTTGCCCATTTTGGCGGGCACGAGCGGGCGATTGTAGCTCTCGAGCTTGATGACGGCGAGGTCGGTCTCCGGGTCCGAGCCGAGCAGCCTGGCGTTGTACTCGGTGGTGTCACCGGTGAACTTGACCTGGATGCGGCTGGCATCCTCCACCACGTGAAAGTTGGTGAGGATGTACCCGTGCGCGTCCACGACGACGCCCGAGCCGGTGGCCTGGCGGTGCAGAAAGGGATGCGGAGAGTCGCCGAAAGGATCCTGGCCGAAGAAGCGGTGGAAGAGATCGGAGCCGCCGCCCTGGCCCTGACCCTGGCCCTGACCCTGGCCCTGGTCCTCGTCCTCCTCATCGGGAGGCGCCGGGGCGCGACGGCGGCTGCGGGGCTGCTGGCCGGCCTGAGCCGTATACGTTGAGGTGATGTTGACCACCGACGGTTCGAGCTGTTTGGCGAGCTGGGAAAAAGCCGTCGAGAGCTGAACGGGGTTGGGAATCTCGAGCAGGCCCGCGTCGCTGGCGCCGCTTGGACTCTTCTCCGCGCGGACCGCGGTGCTGATCAGCGTGCCGATCAGGATCCCGATCGACAGAGTGAACAACAACAAGGTGGCGGAAAGAAGTTTCTGGGTCTTTAGTGCTGCAAAGAAACGCATCGGTGGATCTCCCAAGGCCGGCTCCTCTAATTATAGCCGCTCGTCGCTCGTCGCCCGTCGATCCAAAGCGCCAGGGGCGGCGCTTCGCGACCGCGGCCGGACTCGTGGGTCATGGAATCGACGGGCGACGGGCGAAAAGCGACGAGCGCTTTATCGGTTTCAGCTCCACCAGAAGGATGCCGGCGAGAATGAGAATCGCTCCCATGGCGGCACGGGGGGCCAGGAGCTCGCCGGCTACTACGAAGCTGGTGAGCCAGGCGAAGACGGGTTCCATGGCGAAGATCAGGGCGGTCCGGGTCGGCGTGGTGTATTGCTGCGCCCAGGATTGGACCGAGAATGCGACCGCGGTGGCGAGGAGCCCGGTGACCACCAGGGCCGCGATCAGACCCGGGGTCCAGCGAACGGTTGGCCGCTCGACCCACCAGAATGTGGATAGGCCGAGGACGGCGGCGGTCGCGATCTGAGTCAGCGCCAGGGCCTGGAAGCCAAGCTTCGGGGCGAGCCAGCCGAGTAGCATGATATGGACGCTGAAGGCGGCGGCGCCGCCCAGAGTCAGCAGGTCGCCGAAGTCCATCCTCAGGCTGACGCCGCGCAGGGTGAGGAGAGCCATGCCGGCGGTGGCGGTGGCGACTCCAAGTCCGACGGAAATACCGGGAAGCCGCCGGGCGACAAGGGCGGAAAAGACCGGGACCATGACCACGCACAGGCCGGTGATGAAAGCCGACTTGGAGGGGGTGGTGTAGCGAAGCCCTATTGTTTGAAGAAGATAGCCCGAGAAAAGGAATATGCCGGCCAGGACGCCTCCGGCTAGAATCGGCTTCGCTTTGTCGAACCGGCTGGGGAGCGGGCGGAAGGCGGCAGCGAGGGCGACCGTCGCCAGAGTGAAACGCAGGGCCAGAAAGAGCAGGGTCGAGGAGTCCCGCAGGGCGCCCTTCACGACGACGAAAGTCGCGCCCCAGATGAAGGTGATTCCGACGAGGGCGAGTTCGGCGCGGCGCCGGGAACGGTGAGGCATCTCTCCGATATTGTAGCGGCACACCATCGGGAGGGAGGGGGGCACGGCGGTGTCCGCTCGTGGAAGGGGCTGTCGCGATAATGGGACGGGGCCTCTACCGGTCGGTTATTGTTTTCAATGGCTTAGGGTTGGCACGCCAGGTGCCGGAAGGGTCCAGAGGACTCATGGGCACACTAGGGCAAGATTTGCGCTTTGGGTTGCGAATGCTGGTCACCCGGCCGGGCTTCGCGGTGGTGGCGGTGCTGACGCTGGCCTTGGGCATCGGCGCGAACACGGCAGTTTTCAGCGTCGCGCGGACGGTTCTGGCGCCGCTGCCGATTCCGGGGGCCGACCGGGTGGTCATGGTCTGGACCGAGAACGCGGCGCGAGGATGGCACCAGTTCCCGGCCTCCGTGCCGGACTTCGAGGACTGGAAGGCCAGCGGGGTCTTCTCGAACCTGGCCGGGTACACCGACGCAGGGTTCAACCTGCGGACGGGGGATCGGACCGAGCGCGTCAGCGGAGCGAGGGTCACCGCGGAGATGTGCAATGTCGTGCGGACCGGACCCAGGCTGGGCCGCGGGTTCGAAGAGCAGGACATGCAGCCGGGCCACGAGCACGTCGCGATGCTGAGCGACGGGCTGTGGAGGTCGCACTTTGGAGCCGATCCGGGGATCGCCGGCCACACCATCATGCTGGATGGAGCCGCTCACGTTGTGATCGGAGTTCTGCCGCCGGACTTCCCGAAATTCGGCAAGGAGGAGATCTACGCGCCCCTGGTGTTTCCCGCGGACGTCGCCACTTCGCGGGGATCGCGATCTTTCGGCGTGATCGGCAGGCTACAGTCCGGCCTGAGCCTCCCGGTGGCGCAACAGAGGATGACGGCCTTGAGCGCCCGGCTGGCCAAACAGGACCCTCACGACGCGGGCAACACGGCGTTGCTGCAGCCGGTCCAAGAGGCATTCGTGCAGGATGCGCAGACGCTGGTGCTGCTCCTGTTCGCCACCGTGGGATGCCTGCTGCTGATCGCGTGCGCCAACATCGCCAGCCTGCTGCTGGCGCGGGCCACGGGGAGGGAGCGGGAGATGGCGATCCGCACGGCTCTGGGCGCGAGCCGGTGGGCGCTGTTCCGTCAACTGCTGACGGAGAGCGTACTGGTGGCGCTGGCGGGCGGGGCGCTCGCGATTCTGCCCGCGGCTTGGGGCGTGAGCATGCTGGCGTCCCTCCAGATGGACGAGTTGCCGAACCTCGGGCGGGTCTCGGTCAGTTTAGGTGTGCTGGGGTTCAACTTCGTTTTGGCGGCGGGGACGGGAATCCTGTTCGGGCTGGTTCCGGCGTGGCAGGCGCGCAGGACCGACGTCCACACGGCGTTGAAAGGCGCGGCGCGCGCGACGTCGGGAGCGGTACACCAGCGGCTGCGGGGGGCGTTTGTTGTGGGCGAGATCGCGCTGGCTCTGGTCCTGCTGGTGGCCGCGGGCCTGATGACGCAGAGTTTCTTGCGTTTGCGCTCGCTGAATCTCGGATACAACCCGCACGGCGCGCTGACGATGCAGATTGCGTTATCCGAGCAGAAGTACGATACGCCGCAGAAGCAGGCTGCGTTTTTCGATGACGTGCTGGCGCGCATCCGCGCGCTGCCGGGCGTGCGAACTGTTGGCGCCGGCGACCAGTTGCCGACCGCCGGCGATCTGCACGGCGCGGGCCTGTTCCTTGCCGGCGCTCCCGAACCCAGACCGGAGGATGTACCGGTGGTGCTCAGAAGCACGGTGACGCCGGATTACCTGCGCGCAATGGAAACCCCGTTGATCGGCGGGAGGTATCTTGACGAACGGGACGGGCCGAACGCGCCGTTGGTGGCGCTGGTCGATCAATACACAGCCAGGCGCTTCTGGCCGCGGCAGGACGCGGTGGGCAAAAGGATCAAGCTGGGGAGCAAGCAGCCGCTGATGGAGATCGTAGGCGTGGTTGGGAACGCGGATCAGGGGCTGGTGGTGAAGATGGTGAAGGGGCAACTGGGGCAGGTCTATGTGCCGGTGGCGCAGGCTCCCAAGCCGGCGATGACGCTGGTGGTCCGCACGGCGGGCGAGCCGCTGGGATTGGTGGCGGGGGTCCGGAGCGCCGTGCGCGGCGTGGACATCGACCAGCCGGTTTTCGGCGTGCAGACGCTGGATGAGGCGCAGGCGGCGACCCGTGCCTCGCAGAGGCTGGCGGCGATGCTGATCGGCGGTTTCGCGGTGGTGGGGCTGCTGCTGGCAACGATCGGGATCGGCGGCATTGTGGCGTACAACGCGGCGCAGCGGACGCGCGAGTTCGGCATACGGGTGGCGCTGGGCGCGCGTCCGGTGGATGTGCTGCGCATTGTGATCCGGCAGGCACTGCTGCTGAGCGCGGCGGGCGCGGCGTTGGGCCTCGGCGGCGGGCTGCTGCTGGCGCGCGCGATGCGCAGCCTGCTGTACGGCGTGGGGGCGAGCGATCCGCTGACGTTTGGCGGGGTGGTTGTGCTGTTCGCGCTGGTGGCGGCTGGCGGCAAGCTGGCTGCCGGCCAGGAGGGCGGTGCGGATGAGCCCGCTGACGGCGCTGCGGTGGGAGTAGGAGGGGGGCGAATTCTCTTGACGGGCCCGGCCACCCCTGACAACAGAGGAGTGCCGATCATCCACCCGGTTCCCCCAGGCACCCTATAATGGAGTCGCGAACCGTTATGCCCACGATCCTCTATGTGCAGGGCTGGCGGTTCTATTTTTACTCGAACGAGGGTAATGAGCCTACGCACGTGCATGCGTCGAAGGGAGACGCAGAGTGCAAGTACTGGCTGCATGCCGACCGCTTCGACGTAACCGATGAGTTTGAGTACAACCTCACGCCGCGTTTGAGACGCGAGGTTCGCCAGATCATCTTCGAGCATTTCGACCAGATCGTCGTCGCGTGGCAGGAGCATTTCGGGGGAGATCGTGCAGAGTAAGGCTAAGGCCGTATTCGCCAAGAGAATTCAGACCACGCCCGAGGCGCTGGTGGTGGTGCTGGAAAGCGGAGCGGTATCAATTCCCTGGGACAAATGTTCTGAGCGGCTTGCCCACGCATCCGTGGCAGAGCGACTTCGAGCCGATCTCTCGCCTTCCGGTTATGGCATTCACTGGCCGCTGATTGATGAAGACCTGGCAGTGGGCCCTCTCCTTCGAGCGGCCGCGTAAACACGGTTGGGAGTAAGGGATAAGGCCGGCTGGCTATGGCCGTGAAGCACTCGCCGGCGCCGCTAGAACCAGCGTATCGATCACATCGAGCAGTTCCTCCCTCCGAATGGGTTTGGACACATAGGCGTCCATGCCCTCCGCCAGGCACCTCTCCCGGTCGCCCTTCATGGCGTGGGCCGTGATCGCGATGATCGGCTGGTGGGCCCCGGTGCCTTCCGCCCTCCGCCGAATGATCGGCGCGGCCTCGCAGCCATCCATCTCCGGCATCGGCACGTCTATCAGAGGTTGAGAGACGTAATCTCAGCGAACGGCGCGCCGGGGCTATGGGCAATGGCCATCACGCCCGTGATGGTTGTATGCGTCGGTTTCTGGGTGGCTCATGCGTTCAAAGCAAGAGCTACTTGAAACTGGAACCGAACGACGATCGTCTGCGGACGCTCGACGGCGCGAATGAGTTGTCAGAGGCCCTGGGCGGCCAGCCATTCCCGAAAGCGATCGATCCAGCCGGCGACCGCGGGCGGATTCGTTGGGCGAATGCCGAATCCGTGGCCAACGCCGGCATAGATATGGAGCTCAGCCGGCACGCCCGCATTCTTCAAAGCCAGATACAGGTTGGGCACGTCGGCCGCGATCTGGTCGTCGCCGCCGCAGGCGATGAAGGCTGGCGGCGCGTCTTTGGAGTAAGTGGCCTCGATCTTGGGCGGATAAATCAACGCCTGAAACGCGGGCCTCGCGCTTTGGCGGTCAATCTCGTCCGCATGGGGGTACACCACATCGTCGTAGTGCGTGGCGGCAGTGCCGGCGAGGTGCGCCCCGGCGGAGAAGCCCATCACGCCAACCCGCCGCGGGTCGATTCCCCATTCGGCGGCGCGGCCGCGGACGGTGCGGATGGCGCGCTGGATGTCGGAGAGCGCGGTGCCCTCGACCGTGTAAGTCGATCCCGGCTCGTGCGGCAACCGATACTTGAGCACGAAAGCGGCAATGCCGTGCCGGCTGAGCCATTCGCCCACGCGGTAACCCTCGTGCGTGATCCAGAGCTCGCGGTAGCTTCCGCCGGGCGCGACAACGACGGCGGCGCCCGTTGCCGTCTCTTTCGGCGGTAAGTAGAGGATCAGCGAAGGACGATGTACGCCGGAGACGATTTGGTCGTCCTCCTGCACCCGGACCTTCTCTTCGCCGGTCTTTCCTTCCGAGCCTGGAGCGCCGCCGGGCCACAGGAGGATCACCGGGTGCTGGGCCGGGTCCGGCGGGCCAGGCGTTGCCGGGATCTGCGCCGACAGAATCAGGAATACGAGCAGGGGTGAGAACACGGCCCGATTACAGCACCACTGAGACGTGACGCGCAAGCGGGCGACAAAGCTACTCGCCGAGGCGGGCGGCTTGGGTCAGGAGGTAGTTCCGTTCCGGCAGGCTCGACGTTCGGGCGGCGGCAAGCCTGTAGTGCACGATGGCAGCCTCGGGTTGCCCGGCCATTTCCAGCAGATGGGCGCGAACGGCGTCGAGGCGGTGGTGGCCGGCCAGGCGGCCATCCTGATCGAGCGCCTTCAGCAGATCGAGCCCCGCCGGCGGACCGTGCACCATAGCCGCCGCGACGGCGTGGTTGAGCGCCACCATGGGATTGTCGGACATGCGCTGGAGGAGTCCGTACAATACCAGGATCTGCGGCCAGTCGGTATCTTCGGCCCGGGCCGCCTCGTCGTGAACGGCGGCGATGGCAGCCTGCAACTGGTAGGCGCCGACCGAACCCTTCGACAAGGTCGCGGTGATGAGCGCGATGCCCTCGGCGATCTCCGCCTGGTCCCACTTACTCCGGTCTTGTCTGGTGAGCGGGATCAAGTCCTCGTCGGGCCCGGTTCGCGCGGCGCGGCGTGCATCCGTGAGTAACATCAGCGCAAGCAATCCGGCAACTTCGCCATCGCCCGGCAGTAAGTCGCGGAGGGCTCGCGTCAGCCGGATCGCCTCGCGGGACAGGTCGAGCCGCTGCACGTGCGGGCCGGCGCTGGCGACATATCCTTCATTGAAGATCAGGTACAACACGTGGAGCACGGCGCTGAGCCGGTGGGCGCGCTCGGCGTCGCCCGGCAGTTGAAATGGCACTCCGGAGGACTTGATGCTGTGCTTGGCCCGGCTGATCCGCTGCGCCATGGTCGCTTCGGGCACCAGGAAAGCGCTGGCGATTTCGGCGGTGGTCAAGCCGCCCACGGCGCGCAACGTCAGGGCGATGGCCGACGACGGAGTCAGGGCGGAATGACAACACATGAAGAGCAGGATGAGCGCATCGTCCTGCCCGGCGCCTGTATCGATTTCGGCCGAAGGCGTCAGGTACTCGAGCTCCACGGCTACGGCGGTTTCGCGGCGCCGGCGAGCCAGTTCCGCGCGAATGGCATCGGTCATGCGGCGGCCGGCGACCTGGATCAGCCAGGCGCGTGGATTGTCGGGGACGCCTTCCGCGGGCCACTGCAGGGCGGCTGCGAGCAATGCCTCCTGGACGGCGTCTTCGGCGGCGGCGAAGTCCCGGAAACGCCGGATGACGGCACCGAGCACCTGCGGCGTAAGGTCGCGCAACAGGTGCTCGAAGGCCGCATTCGAGGAGCCCGGCATCACAGGACTTCGGCGGTATGGTAGCTCATCATCTGCCGGACCTCGATGGGCATGCTCAGCGTGACGCCGCCGGGGCCGGGTCCCGCGGACAGCCGGGCTGCGATCTCGTAGGCTCGTTGCGGGCTTTCGACATCGACGATCCAGTAGCCCAGGAGAAATTCTTTGGCCTCCGGGAACACGCCGTCCGTGATGGGCGCACCGTCCTTGCCGGCGCGCACGACCCGGGCCTCAGCGGGAAGGTCCAGAGGTTGAGTGGCGACGAACTCGCCGGATTCCTGCAGTTCCTTGTTGAGGCGCGCCAGGAATGCGAAGTGCGCCTGGATGTCCTTCTGCGGCCATGACCTGTAGGTGTCGACGCCGGCCTGCGTGCCGCTCATCAGCAAAATGTACTTCATGTTGTTTGCTCCTTTTCCATTTTCGCGCTCTTACTTTTGCGCGTTCATAGGTGAGTCGGAGCCGGCGGTGCGTTCTCGACATCGGCGCCATGTCGATTTTGCGGATTCCGGTTCGACCTATGTACGGAGGTTCGAAAATGGGCAGCGCAGCGTTGGCCATGGAAGATGGGCGGGCTTGGGCGATGGCGTGCGACGTGCAACAGCGGTTTATGCAGCCACCGGCTGCGGCACCGGACACCTTGGACTACAGCGCGCGGTGCCGGCAGGTGGAGGGGCTGGGCGGCGACTGCTACGACTTCGTGCCGCTCGGAGAAGACCGTCTGGCGATCGCGGTGGGAGATGCATCCGGCAAAGGCCTGCCGGCGGCGCTCATGATCTCGAGCGTCCAGGCGTCGCTACGCACGGCGGCATTGTTTAATGGCGACGACGGGGCGGCAACCCTGGGGACAGTCAACCGCCACGTTTACGCGACATCGCTGGTGGATCGCTACGCCACTCTGTTCTACGGCGTGTTCGATGGAACGGCGGGCAGCTTGCGGTATGTCAACGCGGGCCACACTCCGCCGATCGTGATTCGGCGGGACGGCTCTGTCGAGCGCCTCGAGGCCGGCGGGGCGCCGGTGGGAATGTTCGCGGACTGGCCCTATGAGGAAGGCACGGTCCGGCTCGACTCGGGGGACCTGCTCGTGGCTTACACGGACGGGGTGGTTGAGGCGGAGAATCCGCTCGGCGAGGCGTGGGGAGTGGAAGGGTTGCTGCGGGCGGCGGCCGAAAGCCAGGCGCGAGGCGCGGACGACATAGTCCACGCGATCTTCAAAGCCATGGATAGGTTTACGTGCGGGCGCCAGATGGACGATGCTACGGTCGTGGTGCTGCGCAGACGGAATCAGCGACGCGACAGCTTCCCTGCAATTGGGAGAATGACTGCCAAGAGCAGCCAGGAGACTGCGGGCGCGGCTAGGAATGCGAACGCTGGCTTCGCCCTGGGGCGCCCCAGCGCTACAACCGCATAGATGTTCACGGAGGCGAGCGGCAGAACCAGCATCAAGTAGTAGAGCGCCGTCCGGGTGAGCGCCGGCCACTGCTTCGAAACCGCCGCGGCCACCAGGAGACCCACAAACGGGGAGAGCACCCAGGTCACGAACAGTGCCACCAGGAATCTGGAATCATTGTGACGGCCCGCGTGGAGTGTCAAGCCGACGGATGCGCAGGCGCCGGCCAGCACCGCAATCAGGGCCGCTCCGCGGACAGGGCTCCGCTCCCTCACGGTCGCGGTTCGGTGCTCTGGGGCAGGCACCCTAGCAGCTCAGGTCGCGCCGGCCGACGCGGAAGCCGTCCAGGCTGCCCAGAACGGTCAGGGCGATCTGCCGTGGATCGAAGAACGCCTGCGAGACACGCTGGACGTCGTCTGAAGTGACGCGCTCGAGGTTATCGATCAGCTCGTCCAGGGTGAAGAACCGGCCAAAGTACATCTCCTGCCGGGCCAGGTTGGCCATGCGGCTGTTGGTCGATTCCAGGCTCAGCATCAGGGAGCCTTTCATGTAGTCCTTGGAGCGCCGCAGCTCCTCCTCGCCCACCTTCTCCTGCTTCAGCTGCTTGAATTCGTCCATGATGCAGCCGATCACCTTGCGCGCCGATTGCAGCGAGGTGCCGGCATACACCGCCAGCAGGCCCGTGTCCCGATACGGGTTCAGTTCGGAGAACACCGAGTAGGCCAGCCCCAGCTTCTCCCGGATGTTCTGGAACAGCCGCGAGCTCATACCCCCGCCGAGCAGCGTGTTCAGGACGTAGCACGAAAACCGGTCTTCGTGCGACAGCGAGTAGGACGGCACGCCGAGGCACAGATGCACCTGCTCGAGCGCCTTCTTGTTGCGGACGGCGATTTTCGCGTGCGTCGCCGGCATGGCGTCCAGTTGAGCCGCGGGCCACGACGGCAGGGCCTCGAACCGCTCGCGCACCAGGTTCACGATGGCCTCGTGCGTGAGGTGCCCGGCCGCTGTGATGGTGAAGTTCGCGGGCACGTAATGCTTGCCGTAATACTCCACCACGCGTTTCTGGTTGAACGCGCGCACGGTCTCCTTGGTGCCCAAAATTGGCTTGCCGAGAGCGTGGCCCTTCCAGAAATTCGCCGAGAAGATCTCGTGCACCAGGTACTCGGGATTGTCGGCGTCCATCTTCAACTCTTCGAGGATGACGCCCTTCTCCTTCTCCACATCGTCGGCGCGGAAAGCGGGGTGCAGCACCAGGTCCGAGAGGACATCGAAGGCCAGCGGCAGATGTTCGTCGAGAACCTTGGCATTGAAGCTGACCAGCTCTTTCGACGTGAAGGCGTCGAGGTTGCCGCCGATGGAATCCACCGAGCGGGCGATCTCCTCCGCACTGCGCGAGAGCGTCCCCTTGAACAGCATGTGCTCGATGAAATGGCAGATGCCGTTCTCGTTCGGGGCCTCGCGGCGCGACCCAGTGGAGATCCAGATGCCGACCGACACCGATCGCACATGAGGCATCGCCTCGGTGACAACGCGAACGCCGTTGGCCAGCGTCGTTCTTCGAATCTCGCCCGGCTGGGCTACGGAAGTCATTAGTCGCCTCCTCTGAGGCTCTTCCTATATTGTCCCATGACTCGCCGGGGTCCGAAATGGCGGGTGCTAGACTCAAGATATGGCGCTCCTTGTGGGGCTGGAAGTTGCAGACATCAAACAACTTCTAGCTCCGGACCATCCCGGCTACCGCGCTCGCCAGCTCTACCGTGCCCTCTACCATGACCGGCTGGGGGACCTGGACGAGGTCACCACGCTCCCGGCGGACCTTCGGCGCGAGCTGGCGGCGAGCCATGCCGTGGGCTGGCCGGAAGTGGCGCGCCGTTTCCAATCCGTGGATGGCACGCGGCGGTATTTGCTGCGGCTCGAAGACGGCAAGACGGTCGAAGCGGTCTTCATGCCCGAGACGGGCCGCGGCACCATTTGCATCTCGACTCAGGCCGGTTGTGCCGTGGGCTGCCAGTTCTGCCTTACCGCGCTGCTCGGCCTGGAGCGGAACCTGACGGCGGGCGAGATCGTCGGCCAGGTGCTGGTGGTGGCGCGCGACAACGGCCTCGCCCTCGAAGGCGAGCGGCTCAACATCGTCATGATGGGGCAGGGCGAGCCGCTGCTGAACCTGGCCAGCGTGGTCAAGGCGACGCGCATCCTGGTGGATCCCGAGGGCGCCGGCCTGTCGCCGCGCCGCATTACGCTCTCGACGGCGGGCATCGTGCCCAAGATCGAGGAGCTTGGGCGCGAGCCCGTGCGGCCGAAGCTGGCCGTCTCGTTGAACGCTTCGACGGAGGAAGCGCGGCGCGAGCTGATGCCGATCACGCGCAAATATCACCTGCGTGACCTGATGGAGGCCTGCCGCGCCTATCCCCTGCGGCCGTGGGAGCGGCTGACGTTCGAATACGTGCTGCTGGCGGGCGTGAATGATACGGATGCCGACGCGCGGCGGGCGGTCCGGCTGCTGGCGAATCTGAAGTGCAAGGTGAATTTGATCGCGCTGAATCCCGGACCGGGCATTCCGTTCGGCACGCCGGCCCAGGAGCGCGTGCTGGCGTTTCAGGCCATCGTCAAGCGGGCGATGCCATGCTTCATCCGCAAGCCGCGCGGGCTGGATATTTACGCGGCGTGCGGGCAGTTGAAGAGCACTTCGGTGGGCTAGTTTGCGTCCGCTTGCCTGTGCGCGCGGTTCCGTGCCTCAGCACCGAACCGCGACCGTCAGGAAGCGGGGCCTGGCGGCCAGAGGGCTAGGCAGTGCCACGGACCGCCCAAGCCCTCGCGGTAAGAGCGAAAGGGCTGTCTTCGTTGGAAAGTGACAATCGCTTTTTCACCTCGCCGCGCAACGCCTGTAGCCGATCCGGCTTGAGGCTCCCGGCATAGGCCCCGGCCGGACCCTGCCGCAGAAGAAACGGCTCCCAGTAATCGGCGAAGGACTGGAATCGCATCGTGATTTCGAGAGGCTGCTCTTGGATGTTCCGCAGGCCTGCCTGCCTCCACAACTCCGCGAGTTCACCCGCGCGGCAAAGGGGCATGCCGTTTTCGTCCAGCTTCCCGGCCGCCGCATCGACGCTCCGAGCGGCATCCCAGTACACCCTGAGCATCCGCATCCCATCGGCGTAATCCCAATTGGCGGCCGCAATCACGCCTCCGGGCCTAGTGACGCGGCGCAACTCAAGCAGGGCCTTCTTCGGATCGGGAATAAAATTGAACACCAGCAAGGAAAGGCAGGCGTCGAATGCCGCATCGGGAAAAGACAGCTGCTGGGCGTCACCGACCTGAAAGCTGGTTCGATCCGGCCACGGGCTCTTGCTGGATGCGTACGCGACGTATTCCTGGGACGGGTCAATCCCCACGACGTGCGAGCGGCCGTTCCGTTCCGTGATCGCAGAGGCCAGTGCCCCAGTGCCCGAGCCAACGTCGAGTACCCGCGCGCCATCGGACACGCCGGCGAAATCCACCAGCAAGGGAGCGACTAAGCGGCTCCATCGGCCCATGAACCGCTCGTAGGCTTCGGCGTCCCCGAACATATTCGACTTCTGGTGTTCGCGGTCAAGGAGCGGAACGGCGCAGGCGCCCAGGAATATCCTCCGCGACAGCATGACTCGATATTAGCCGATCCGATGCCGCCCTTACGGCCGCGGCCGCGGAGTCGCGTCGCCGGGCTCGAGGCCCATGATCCACTTCACCTGCTCCACCCACATCTTCCGGATGTCCGGCCGGTCCCAGACCGCTTCGACGTGACCCAGCCCGTTATACAAGACGCGGCCCTTGCCGTAAGTGCGCGCCCACATCACCGCGAAGTCGCCGTCGGTGCGGTGGACCTTGGGGTTCTTCAGATCCAGCTTGCTCTCGTCGAGCCGCAGCAGCACCCGCACCTTCTCGCGCGAGAAACCCTTGGCCTGGTAGATCTCGTCGAGCATGGTGAACGCCGGCGGCAGGAACTCCATGCCAGGGAACTTCGAGTCCTCGACGACGAGCGGAGCCTCGAAGGTCCCCCACGGATGCTCGTTGAAGTAGCCGCCGATCATCTCGCCGTAAGCCGGCCACTTGTAGAACGTGTCGGTGGCGCTGTGGATGCCGATGAACCCCTTGCCGTCGTCGTGGACAAAAGAGAGGAGGTCGGCCTTCTGCGAATCGTCCATGTCCAGTTCGCCGGTGGTGAAGAAGGCGACGGCGTCGAAATCGTCAAGGTTCTTGGCGTGCAGATCGAGCTTCTTCTTGGTGACGAGCTGGCAGTCCGTCCGGATGACGGTTTCCCAGAGACCGCTGTCATGCCCCAGCTTCCACAACGTGGCGGCGGCGTCCGAGATGGATTCGTGCTGCCATCCCTTGCTTTCGCCGATGAACAGGAGCCGCTTCTTGGGTTGTTGGGCGCTGAGAGAAACCGCCATGACGAGCCCGGCGATCAGAACCGGGGCGAACCGTAACACTTCCATGCCGTGCACCTCCCGAAGCGCCATCTTCCCACCGGAAGGCCGCGCACGCAACCCGCGGGCCCCAAAACGCCCCAAAACGAACGCGGCGCGATTCCGTCATGATGGGAAAAGGAGGGTTGAGATGCGTACTCGATTGCTACTGGTTGCCCTGGCCGCGTCGTCGATTGCCTCCGCGGATTCGCTCGCGTTGCGCGATGGCCGCACCGTGGAGGGCCAGTTTCTGGGCGGCACGGCTCGACAGATCCGCATGGCGGTGGGCGACAGTGTGCAGACCTTCGACGTGAGCGACGTCGCGAGTCTGCGATTTGAAGCGCCCGCTGCTCCCAGCCCCACTCCGGCGCCGCAGCCGCCACCGCCCGCTCCACCCGCGCCGCCCGCCACCTCGGCCGATGCCGACGAAATCCCCGCGGGAACGGCGGTGACGATTCGCATGATCGACGGCGTGGATTCGAAGACCGGCCAGCCCGGGCAAACGTTTCGCGCCAGCATTGACGAGCCTGTGACGGTAGGCGGCGAAACGGTAGTGCCGCGCGGGGCGGACGTTGTGACGAAACTGGTGGAGGTGAAGGAGCCGGGCAAGATCGCCGGCGGCGGCCAACTCACGCTCGCGCTGGTTTCGATCGATATCGACGGGCAGGTGGTGGACGTGAACAGCCAGTCGGTGACCCAGACGGGCGAGTCGCGAAAAGGCCAGAGCGCGAAAGTGATCGGCGGGACGGCAGCACTGGGCGCGATCATCGGTGCGCTGTCCGCAGGAGGCAAGGGCGCGGCCATCGGCGCGGTGGCGGGCGGCGGTGCCGGCACTGCCGTGCAGGTGCTCACCAGGGGAACCGAGGTCCGCGTCCCCTCCGAGACCCGGCTGACGTTCACGCTCGATCGGGCAGTTCCGCTTCCCTGATTCCGAATCACACCCAGGCCGGGTTCCCCGTCCCTGCCACCGTCAACACCACGCGCAGTAGCGCCAGCAGGACGGCGGCGATCAACGCGGGCGAGAGGCCGCGTATCGAGAAACCGGGAAGCAACGCCGCGGCAGCTTTCAGCAGGAGGGCGTTGACAATCAGCGAGAACAGACCCAGGCTGAGCACGGTGAGCGGGAAGGCAATGGCCCTCAGCACCAGCCCGAGGGTGGCATTCATCAGGCCGATGAGGACTACGGCGATGAGGGCCGGAACAAGCCCGGCCATCTCGAACCCGGGCAGCAGGTGCGCGATCACCAGCAGCAGGAGCGCACTGAGCAGCCAGTTCACGACGAGGTTGGCGACCATGCGCGCGCCTCCGCTTTGTCAGGAGTTCATCGCGGGCTGGGCAGCCGCGTCCCGGTGGCGGAACAGGCGCGGCAAGGCCAGGTTCAATCCCAGGAGGAGTGCCCCGCCGGCCAGCGCCGGGTACAGGCTACGCATGGCGAAGCCCGGAACCAGAAGCGAGACCACGCGAAACACCAGGGTGTCCCCGAGCGCGAGCAACACTCCAGGAAGCGCCAGCGCCGGCTCGCCCACCCCCGGTCTGAAAGCGGTCGAAACAGCGGCATGAACCAGCGCAACCACCGCCGCGACAACCAGAGCGGAGCGGAGTTCGTCGATCCGGCAACCCGGAAGGACAATCGAGAGCAGGGCCAACCCCACGGTCCCCATCGTCCAGTTGAGGAACAGGTACATCATAATAAGAGCCACTCTCTCGACCAGCACGTTCCGTGCCAGAGTTAGTGTGCCTTTCGAAAGTCCCCAACACAAAGGAATTGCTGGACATCGCTCGCACGTCCGCTCCTCTGCGAGCATCCTCTGGCTAGGCCGTGCCAATACTTTTTGCCGTCGTGCCTGCGCGGTTTGTATATTGTGCAGCCGGATAATGGAGGCATGATGTCTCCCGTGTGCAGGTTTTGCGCCATCGTCGAAGGCAGCGAGCCGGCGGCGGTGGTCCTGGAAGGCCCGGTTTCGGTGGCGTTCCTGGATCGGCGGCCGCTGTTCCCGGGCCACGTGCTGCTCATCCCGCGCCGCCACACCGAGACGCTGGCCGATCTGCCGCCGGAGCTGGTGGGCCCGCTGTTCGCCGACGCGTGGCTTCTGTCCGCTGCCGTAGAGGCTGGACTCGGCGCCGATGGCTCCCTGGTGGCGATCAATAATCGCGTAAGCCAGAGCGTGCCTCACCTCCACATTCACATCGTGCCGCGCCGCCGTAAAGACGGACTCAGGGGTTTCTTCTGGCCTCGCCGGGCATACAAAGACGAGGCCGCGATGCTGGCCGTCCGCGACGCGATCCGAGCGGCCCTGGGCCGTCAAGCGCCCGGTGCTTGAGAGCTCGCAGTTGCACTGCGGCCGCTCTCTCAACGCCCTCGCCGGAATGGTTACTTCCTGACGCGAATCCGTGCGTATAAACAGAGCGGTTTCTCCCGACTAAGTGGGAGGAGTATGTCCTAAAGTTGATTCGTCACAAAAACTTTGCATAATAGAAACAGCAACTGGGAAAGCAGGAGTTCTCGAAGGCAGGGAGGGGATGCCTCAGATCTTCCACCGCAGCGCCAATGTCATCTCGAAGCTGACACTGGCGGGCACCGCAGTCGTGGTCCTCGGCGGATTCGGTGTTGCCTACTTCGCCTACGATTCCCCGTATTTCAACCGGGTCGGCCACGCCCGGCCGCAGCCGGTTCCGTTCAGCCACAAGCACCACGTGGGGGATGACGGCATCGATTGCCGCTACTGCCACACCTCGGTTGAGACCTCGGAATTCGCGGGCATCCCCCCAACGCAGATCTGCATGTCCTGCCACTCGCAGCTCTGGGCGGACAGTCCCATGCTCGAGCCGGTGCGCGCAAGCTGGGATACCGGCACGCCGCTCCAGTGGGTGCGCGTGCACGATCTGCCCGACTACGTCTACTTCAACCACAGCATTCATATAAACAAGGGCGTGGCCTGCATCATGTGCCATGGCCGGGTCGACGAGATGCCCCTGACCTGGCGCGAAAAGTCCCTCGAAATGAAATGGTGCCTTTCGTGCCATCGCTCGCCAGAGCTGTTCGTGCGGCCCCGCGAGCACGTCTTCGACATGAACTGGAAACCGCCCGAAGACCAGCTTGCCATGGGCCGCAGGCTGGTGAAGGAATACAAGATCCAGAAGCTGACGGACTGCTACACGTGCCACCGATGAGCGAAAACAACGACCGCGACCAAAACAAGCTGCCGGCGCTCTGGCGCAGCCTCGACGAACGCGCGCAATCTCCCGAGCTGCTCGAAGATCTCAAGCATGAGTTCCCCTGGCGGACCTCGGAAGAGATCGAGGGCCTGGACCGCCGCGAGTTCTGGAAGGTCATGGGCGCGGCGGTGGCCATGGCGGGGCTTAGCGGCTGCGTGCGGCAGCCTCCGGAGAAGATCGTTCCTTATGTGAATCAGCCTACCGAGATCGTGCAGGGCGAGCCCATCTACTTCGCCACCGCGATGCCGTTGCTCGACGATGCCGCCGGCCTGCTAGTCAAGAGTCACATGGGCCACCCGGTGAAGGTGGAGGGGAACCCGAAACACCCTGCCAGCCTGGGCTCGACCGGCGTGCATGCGCAGGCGTCCCTGATGGACTTATACGATCCGGACCGGTCCGGCGCCGTCATTTACGACGGGCGGGTGAGCGATTGGGTCTCGTTTCTCGGGGCGCTCGAGGCGATGCTGGCCGAGCAGATGGTGGACCGAGGCGCGCGCCTTCGCGTCCTGACGGGCACGGTGATTTCTCCGACTTTCGGCGCCCAGCTGAAGGCGATGCTGGCGCAGTATCCGGCCGCTAGGTGGCACCAGTGGGAGCCGGCCGGCCGCGACAACGTGCGGCTCGGCGCCGAGATGGCCTTCGGCAGCATGGTCAACACGACTTACAGTTTCGACAAGGCGGATGTTATCTTCGCGCTCGACGCCGACTTTCTCTCCTGTAGCCCTGCCCGGCCCCGCTATGCCCACGACTTCGCTCTACGCAGAGGGGCGCGCGCGGGCGCGGCCGGCATGAACCGGCTCTACTCAGCCGAGACCTGGTTCACCGGCACTGGCGCGAGTGCCGACCACCGGTTCCCCGTGAAGCCCAGCGAGATGGAGCCGGTCTTGCGCGCCATCGCACAAGGCACGGGCGCTCCGGGGGGCGCGCCGCCACCACCACGGCACGCGAAGTGGATCGGCTCCGTGGTCCGGGACCTGCTGCGGCACCGCGGCGCGAGCGTGGTCCTGGCCGGCGACCAGCAGCCGCCCGAATTGCACGCGCTCGCCCATGCCATCAACTTCGCGCTCGGCAACGTGGGGAACACCGTCGCCTATGCCGACTCCAACGAAGTTAGTCCGGTGAATCAGCTCGGCTCCTTCCGCGAACTGGTGGACGACATGCGGGCCGGGCGGGTGGACATGCTGGTTTTGATGGGGGTCAATCCCGCTTACGACGGGCCGGCGGACCTGGGGTTTGTAGACGCGATGCGAAAGGTGCGCTACAAGGTTCACCACGGCACTTACAACGACGAGACGGGAGTGCTGTGTCAGTGGCACGTTCCGGCCACCCACTTCCTCGAGGAATGGAGTGACTGCGTATCCCAGGACGGCACGGCTTCGGTGATTCAGCCGCTGATCGCGCCGCTCTATCAGGGCCGCTCACGACACGACCTGTTGGCGGCGATACTCGACCAGCCGAACCGGCAGACCTATGACACCGTCAGGGAAACCTGGAAGGGCCGCAAGCCCGCGAGCGACTTCGAATCGGCCTGGCGCCAGTGGCTCCATGATGGCGTGATCTCGGAAACCGCGTTCCCCGTTCGGACGGTGGCGTTGCGCGCCGGCCTTGCGGCGCTGCTCGAACCGAAGCCGGCGGCGGCCACCGACCAGGGCGCTTACGAACTCCAGTTCCGGCCCGACCCTAACATCTGGGACGGCCGTTTCGCCAGTAACCCCTACTTACAGGAGCTGCCCAAACCCACGACGAAACTTACGTGGGACGCCGTAGCTCACATCAGCCCGAGGACGGCGAATCGTATCGCCACTTATAGCACCGGCGTGGTGGAACTCGACTTCCGCGGACGTAAGACCAAGTTCCCGCTATGGGTTCAGCCAGGCCACGCCGACGACTGCATCACGGTGACGCTGGGATACGGCCGCAAGCGCGCGGGCCGCACCGGACTGGTCGGCTTCGACGTCTATCCCATCCGGCCGTCCGATGCGATGTGGTCCGGCGGCGGGCTGGCCATCCGCCCCACTGGCGAGTCTTTCGAACTCTCGACGACGGAGACCAGCAACGGCATGGCAGGCCGCTATCCCGTACGCCTGGGCACGCTCGAGACATACAAGCGGGATCCCGAGTTCGCGCGTAAGGACCCGTTCGAGGACGCGCCTCCGCCGGGCCTCACGATTTATCCCCAGTGGCCCTACGAGGGCTACAAGTGGGGGATGTCGATTGACCTGAATTCCTGCGTCGGCTGCAACGCCTGCGTGATGGCCTGCAACATGGAAAACAATATCGCGGTGGTCGGCAAGCACCAGGTTTTCCGGGGACGCATCATGCACTGGTTGCGGATCGACCGCTATTACTTCGGCGGCCCCGACCAGCCCAAGCTCTTCTTCGAACCCGTCCCGTGCATGCACTGCGAGAACGCCCCGTGCGAACTGGTGTGCCCCGTAGGCGCGACCGTCCACAGCTCCGAGGGCCTGAACCAGATGGTTTACAACCGCTGCGTGGGAACGCGCTATTGCTCGAACAACTGTCCTTACAAAGTGCGGCGATTTAATTTCTACCTGTACACGGACTGGGACACCGCCAGCCTGGAGTTGATGCGCAATCCGGAAGTGACTCCGCGTTCCCGGGGCGTAATGGAAAAATGCACTTACTGCATCCAGCGGATTGAGGCCTCGAAAATCAAGGCGGAGATCGAGAACCGGCAGGTTCGTGACGGGGAGATCCGGACCGCCTGCCAGCAAGCCTGCCCCACGGAGGCGATCGTCTTCGGCGATCTCAACGATCGTTCCAGCCGGGTGGCGAGGCTCAAGCAACAGCCTCTCGATTATCAACTGCTGGGCGAGCTCAACACGCGGCCGCGCACCACATACCTGGCCAAGGTCCTGAACCTGAATCCGGAACTCGAAAGGGAGCTGTACTGATGCCCGATAGCATCGAAGAGCTATCTCGAATCGAGGATCTGCTGCCGGTTGTGGAGCCCGGCGTCACGCCTGCGGGCCTCACCGACCAGATCGCCGACGTCACTCTCAAGCATCCCAAGACCAAGACGTGGCTCCTATTCCTCGCCCTCGCCACCGTCGGGCTCGGAGCGCTCACCGCGGGAGTCTCGGTGTTGCTCCTACGCGGGGTTGGAGTGTGGGGCGTCGACATCCCGGTGGCTTGGGGAATCGCGATCGCCAGCTTTGTCTGGTGGATCGGAATCGGCCATGCCGGGACGCTGATCTCGGCGATCCTGTTGCTCCTCCATCAGGGCTGGCGCAACTCCATCAACCGCTTTGCGGAAGCGATGACGCTATTCGCGGTCATGTGCGCGGGCCTCTACCCGCTGGCGCACTTGGGCCGGCCGTGGCTGTTTTACTGGCTGCTTCCCTACCCCAATAACATGTCCGTCTGGCCGCAGTTCCGCAGCCCGCTGGTTTGGGATGTCTTCGCGGTCTCGACTTACTTCACCGTTTCGCTGATCTTCTGGTACTCGGCGCTGATTCCGGACTTCGCCACCCTGCGCGACAAAGCGACGCGGCGGAGTCACCAGTATGTCTACGGCATCCTTTCGATGGGCTGGCGCGGATCGGCCCGCCACTGGCAGAACTTCGAGATGGCCTACCTGCTGCTGGCCGGCTTCGCGACGCCCCTGGTGCTGTCCGTACATACCGTGGTCAGCTTCGATTTCGCGGTGGCCATCGTGCCCGGCTGGCACAGCACGATCTTCCCGCCCTACTTCGTGGCGGGCGCCATCTACTCCGGTTTCGCCATGGTGGTGATGCTGGCCGTCCCCGTGCGTAAGATCTGGGGCCTCGAAAACGTGATCACGCTGCGCCACCTGGATAACGCAGCCAAGGTAATTCTGGCGACCGGGCTCATTGTCGACTACGGCTATTTGATGGAAGGCTTCATGTCCTGGTACGGAGCCGACACATACGACTCGTACATGATGTACAACCGCATGACGGGTCCGTATAACCCGGTCTTCTGGGCCGTGATCCTCATCAATGCGGTGGGCATCCAGGCACTGTGGTTCAAGAGCGTGAGGAGAAACCCGCTGGCTTTGTGGGTCATGTCCTGGGTGATCCAGACCGCGATGTGGTTCGAGCGCTACATGATCGTCATTTCAAGCCTGCACCGCGATTACCTGCCACGCTCCTGGGGCATGTATTCCGGTACGGTTTGGGACTGGCTGATTTTCGGTGGGACCTGGGGCTTGTTCCTGTTCTGCTTCCTATTGTTCCTGCGCTACGTGCCGATGATCACGATGTTCGAAATGCGGCAAACCGCCCGCAAAGCTGCGTCCAGCGGAGGGTACGCATGAGCGAGCCCGCGCTCTATGGAGTGATGGCGGAGTTCAACGAGCCGGAGCATTTCCTGGAGGCGATCCGGCACACCCGCGCGGCGGGATACGAGCGCATGGACGCCTACTCGCCGAATCCGATCGAGGGCTTGGACGAAGCCATGCAGTTGAGTAAGTCGCCTGTGTCGCTGATTGTGTTGATCGGCGCGCTCACCGGCGCGCTGACCGGTTACTTTCTGCAGTACTACGCGGCCGCGCTCGACTTCCCCATCAATGTCGGCGGCCGTCCCCTCAACAGTTGGGTCTCATTCATTCCCATCACATTCGAGCTCACGGTGCTATTCGCGTGCTTGTCGTCGCTGTGTTTCGGCGTTCTGGGGCTCAACGGCCTGCCGCAGCCCTATCACCCGGTCTTCAACGTGCCGCAGTTCGGGCGCGCCAGCCGGGACCGGTTCTTCGTTTGCATCGAGTCCAAAGACGCTCGGTTTGACGCAACCGATACCAGGCGGTTTCTCGAGGGCCTGGATCCCCTGGGGGTCTACGATGTCCCGGAATAGGGCGTTGCTGCTCGCGCTGGCCTGCGTTCTCTGCGGCTGCCGCGCCGACATGCAGGACACCCCCAAGGCCAAGACGTTTCGGGCGAGCCGCTTCTACGACGACCGCTTGACCGCGCGGCAGTTGGTGGCCGGCACGGTGCCCGCGACCGGACTGGCCGGCGACGAGCTGCTCTACAACGGCACGGTAGACGGGCGCGTGGCGACCGTCTTCCCCTTCCCGGTAACTCGCGAGGTGCTCGCGCGCGGGCAGGACCGGTTCAACATTTTCTGTTCTCCGTGTCATGGCCGGCTGGGCGACGGCGACGGCATGATCGTGCGCCGGGGTTTCCGCCGCCCGCCCTCTTATCACATCGAGCGCCTGCGCAAGGCGCCGGTGGGCCACTTCTACGACGTCATCACGCACGGCTTCGGCTCCATGTACGATTACGCCGCGCGCGTGGCGCCGCGCGACCGCTGGGCCATCGTCGCGTACATACGGGCGCTGCAACTCAGCCAGAGCGCAACGCTGGCCGACGTGCCGGCGCCGGAACGGGCGCAACTCACGGGAGGCCGTCCATGAACCCGAACGCCGAGCGCACGGCCTTCCTGATCGGCGCTGTCGGATTGCTGGCGTGCCTCGTGGGCGCCCTCTTGGACACGACGCAGTTCCTGCGCTCCTACCTGTGGGCATACTGGTTCTGGCTCGGCGCCGCGATCGGCTGCGGCCAGATCCTGATGCTCTACCACCTGGTCGGCGGCGCCTGGGGCTTCGTCATCCAGCGCATCCTCGAAGCCGGTCTGCGGACCATGCCGTTCATGTTCGTGCTCGTCCTCCCGCTCGTGTTCGGGATCCCGCGTCTATACAGCTATGACAATCCGCAAGCGGTCGCGCTCGACAAGGCCCTTCAGCACAAGAGCGCCTATCTGAATGCGCCCGGGGTCGTCGCACGGCTCGCACTGTACTTTGTCATCTGGGGCGTCATCGGCTACTTGCTCACTTACTGGTCACGGAGGCAGGACGAGACCGCGGATAACAAGTACATGATCCGGCGCACGCGCTTGAGCGCGCCCGGCATCGTTCTCTACTCGCTGGCAATGTCGTTCGCCGCCGTGGACTGGATCATGGCGCTCGAGCCCGATTGGTACTCCACCATGTTCCCCGGCTTCTACCTGGTCGGACAGGTGCTCACGGCCTTTGCGGTGGTTATCGTCGTGCTTCGATTTGTGAGCGAGCGCAAGCCGCTAGCGGACATTATCTCGCCCAAGGATTTTCACGACCTCGGGAACCTGCTCCTCACCTTTGTGATTTTGTGGGCCTACGTGCAGGTGTCGCAGCTCATCATCACCTGGTCCGGGAACCTGCCCAAGGAGATCGTCTGGTACCTGCACAGAACGGAAGGCAATTGGGCCTCGGTCACGGTCGTGATCGTTATCTTCCACTTCGCCTTTCCGTTTTTCATTCTCCTGGGCCGCGGGAATAAGTTGCAGAGCCACCGGCTGGCCGCCGTGGCCGCCTTCATCGTTCTCATGCACTTACTCGATAATTACTGGAACGTCGAACCGGCGTATCATCCGCGCGTCTATGTACACTGGCTGGACCTCGCCGCTCCGATCGGACTGGGCGGCGTCTGGGTAGGCCTGCTGCTCAGACAAGTTAAGAGATATCCGCTCGTGCCGGAGCACGATCCGCGCATTGCGGAGGCCCTGGAGAAGGCGATATGACCAGGCACGAAGAGGCCGCCAGCGGTATCGAGCGCCCCGATCTGTTCGAAGCGCAGGACGTCAGCGCGAACGGCGTCATCATCTTTCTCGCCGGCCTGATCGGATCGTTGCTGGTGATCTTTCTTTTGGTCTGGGGCATGTGGGGCGTTTATGTGCGGCTTCTGACGAAGACCGGGCCCGATCCCGTGCCGGCGCTGGGCCAGGTGCCGCCCGAGCCGCGCGTGCAGGCCGACCCGGGCCTCGATCTGTGGCGTCTGCGGGCGCATGAGGACGAGGTTCTGAAGTCGTACGGATGGAGCGACCGGAAGGCCGGCACCGTGCGCATCCCGATCGACCGCGCGATGGACGTGCTGGCCGAGCGAGGGCTGCCGGTTCGATCCGGGAGCGCCGCGGAAGCCGGTGCTCCGGACACCGGGCCCGAATCGGGCGGGCCGCAGACAGGCCGGCCGGTGCCGCGGAGGACACCATGAGGATGTGGATGGTGGCGCAGGCACTCCTGCCTGCCGCCTCGACACTCATGTCGAGGCCAGCTCGACACTTGAATGGTGTTCCTGGAGGCCTCACAGGCTGCCTCACCCTGCTCTCGCTCGTCTTCGCCTGTGCCGGGGCGGCATGCGGTCAAGCCAGCCAGGGC
The DNA here is from genome assembly GCA_963841635.1 of Bryobacterales bacterium. Taxonomy (GTDB): domain Bacteria; phylum Acidobacteriota; class Terriglobia; order Bryobacterales; family Bryobacteraceae; genus DASWZN01. The sequence continues at coordinate 568,900 of CAWJDO010000002.1, read as the reverse complement.
ATCGTGCCGTGGGTGGAGCGTACGAAGCCGCGGCCCGACTTACTCAAGAAGGTCGCGCTCGAACAACGGCTGAACGCACGGGTCCCGCTCGACCTGGTCTTTCGCGACGAGCATGGCCGCCCGGTGCCTCTCGGCACTTACTTCGGCAAGCGCCCGGTGGTGCTGTCGCTGGCCTACTATGAGTGCCCTATGCTGTGCACGCTGGCACTGAACGGGCAGCTTCGCGCTTTCCGCAGCCTCGATTTCAGTGTCGGTCGCGAGTTCGAGGTGGTCGTCGTGAGCATCAACCCGAGGGAAACGCCGGCGCTCGCGGCAGCCAAGAAAGCCACTTACCTCAGCAGTTATCGCCGCGCGGGCGCCGCAGACGGCTGGCACTTCCTGACCGGGACGGAGCCTTCCATCCGGGCGCTGGCCGACGCCGTCGGCTACCGCTACGAGTACGATCCCGAGAGCAAGCAATATGCGCACCCCACCGGTCTGATAGTGATTACGCCGGAGGGCCGCATCGCGGCCTACCAGTACGGAGTCGAGTACTCGGCGCGCGATTTGAGGCTGGCCCTGGTGGGGGCGTCTGACGAAAGGATAAGTAGCCCGGTCGCCGAGGTTCTGCTTTATTGCTTCCACTACGATCCCGCTACCGGTAAGTACAGCCTGGCGATCCTGAACTTAGTCCGCGCCGGCGCGGCCGCCACGATTCTGGCGCTCCTGGCGTTCATCCTGATCGCCTCGCGCCGCCATCGCGCGGTGCGGCTCAGGGCGGAGGCACACCCATGATGTGGCCCTTCACGCCGGCGTTTCCGCTCCAGATATGGCCCTCCGCGGCGTCGGATGCGGCCCGCGAAATGGACGCTTTGTTCCTCACCGAACTCGCCATCAGCGCTTTCATGGTGCTGCTGATCTTCGGCTGCATATTCCTCTTCGCCATTAGGTATCACCGCCGCTCGCCGAACGAACGGCCGCGCCCCATCCGCGGCGGAATCATGCTGGAGAGCGCATGGTCCGGCATTCCGCTGCTGATCTTCCTGGTGTTCTTCTTCTGGGGTGCGAAGATCTACTTCGCAAATGCCGCGCCGCCCAAGGACGCGATGCAGATCTACGTCATCGGCAAGCAGTGGATGTGGTACGTGCAGCATCCCACCGGCCAGCGCGAGATAGACGAGCTGCACGTGCCCGCGGGGCGCGACGTGCAGCTGATCCTTACATCGCAGGACGTCATCCACAGCTTCTTCATCCCTGCGTTCCGGATCAAGAAAGACGCGGTGCCGGGAATGTACACCACGGAATGGTTCCGCGCCACCACGCCCGGAGCGTATCACTTGTTCTGCGCGCAGTACTGCGGCACCAGTCACTCCCACATGATCGGCACGGTGTATGTGATGAAGGAAGCCGACTATGAGCAGTGGCTCGCGGGCGCGCGCGGCGAGCCGATGGCGGTGGCGGGCGGCAAGCTATACGTGCGCTATGGCTGTGACAACTGCCACGGGCGTATCTGCCCGACTTTGAACCGGCTCTACATGCAGCAAGTTGGGCTGGACGACGGGCGTGTTGTGAGAGCCGACGAGGCCTACCTGCGCGAGTCGATTCTCGACCCCGGCGCCAAGATCGTAGCCGGCTATCCCAACCTGATGCCGAGCTTCCGCGGCGTGCTCAGCGAGTTGGAAGTGCTCGAGGTTATCGCTTACATACGCTCGCTCGGCACTCCCGCGCTGGCGGGCGAAGGCGCTGGAATCGGCGCCGGCCAGGGCATGGGCACGGCGTCCGGCATCGCCGCGCCCGACGCGCGCGAGCAGCAGGGGAACCAGAACGCCACCCCGCCTGGCCCCAACCCGCACGTCACGCAGAGCGACCGCTCTTCCGAAATCCAGAAGCGCGAAGGCGGCGAAGTGAGGACCCAGTAATGGCCGCGTCTACCGAACCTCTTGTCGGACGCACACCGAACTATCTGAACGCGGAGCACAGCGTCAAATCGTGGTTACTCACGACGGACCACAAGCGCATCGCCCTGCTCTACTTGGTGAGCATCACGTTGATGTTCGCCCTGGGTGGCGTTTTTGCCATGCTGATCCGCATCGAGCTGATCACCCCACAGGGCGACTTACTCAGCTCGGACAGTTACAACCGGGCGTTCAGCATGCACGGGATCATCATGATCTTCTTCTTCCTGGTCCCGTCCATCCCTGCGACGCTGGGTAACTTCCTGGTGCCGATGATGGTGGGCGCGCGCGACCTGGCGTTCCCGCGAATCAACCTGCTGAGCTGGTATTTGTACATCGCCGGCGCTTTCCTGATGCTCTACGTGATGGCCACGGGCGGCGTTGACACAGGGTGGACGTTCTACGCCCCGTTCAGCTCGCTGTTCTCGAACGGGCGGGTCACTCTGACCGTGCTGGCGGTCTTCATCGTGGGGTTCTCGAGCATCCTCACCGGGCTGAACTTCATCGTCACCATTCACACCATGCGCGCGCCGGGAATGACCTGGGGGCGGCTGCCGCTGTTCCTGTGGTCGCACTACGCTACGGCCGTGATCATGGTGTTGGCCACCCCGGTGCTGGCGGTTACGATGATGATGCTGGGCCTGGAACACGTCTTCCACATCGGCATCTTCGATCCCGCGCTGGGAGGCGATCCGATCCTCTTCCAGCACCTGTTCTGGTTTTACTCGCACCCGGCTGTCTACATCATGATTCTTCCCGGCATGGGTGTGGTCAGCGAGTTGATAGCCTGCTTCTCCCGCAAGCGCGTGTTCGGCTACGGCTTCGTTGCCTTCGCCAGCCTGGCGATCGCCATCCTGAGCTTCCTGGTCTGGGGCCACCACATGTTCGTCTCCGGCCAGTCGGTCTATGCCGGGATGGTGTTTTCGGTAATCAGCTTCCTGGTAGCGGTGCCTTCGGCAATCAAGGTGTTCAACTGGACGGCCACCATGTACAAGGGCTCCATCTCGTATGACACGCCGATGTTATACGCCCTCGGGTTCATCGGTCTCTTTACGATAGGCGGCCTGACCGGGATGATGCTGGCCACGCTCGGTATCGACGTTCACGTGCACGACACTTACTTCGTCATCGCGCACTTCCACTACATCATGGTGGGAGGGGCGGTGATGGCTTACATGGGCGGCCTCCATTTTTGGTGGCCCAAGATCACCGGCCGGATGTATCCGGAGATATGGGGACGGATTTCGGCCACAATCATCTTCCTCGGTTTCAACCTGACCTTCTTCCCGCAATTCATCGCGGGCTATCTGGGCATGCCGCGGCGGTACCACGCCTATTCGCCCGAGTTCCAGGTCTACAACGTGCTCTCATCCGCTGGGGCTTCGATTTTGGCAGTAGGATATCTGATGCCGCTGATCTACTTCTTCTGGTCGATTCGCTATGGACTGCGGGCGTCCGCGAATCCCTGGGGGGCGACAGGCCTGGAGTGGAAGACGGCGTCACCGCCGCCCACGGAGAACTTCGAGCAACCGCCGATCGTGCTCGAGGAAGCCTACCACTATTCCGACGAGGAGGCGCCCATTGCCTGAAGCCGCCGCGTCGCCGATCCACAGCCGGATGAAGCACCAGTTTGAGACGCTGGCACAGCAGCATCACGCCGACACGCTCGGCATGTGGGTCTTCCTGGGGACCGAAGTGCTGTTCTTCGGCGGCCTCATTACGGCCTACGTGCTTTACCGCACGGTTTATTCAGCGGCGTTCGCCCATGCCAGCCTGACCCTCGACATCCTCTCCGGGACCGTCATGACCGTGGTCCTGCTGGGGAGCAGCCTGACGATGGCGATGGCCGTTCACGCCTCGCACCTCGGCAACCGCAGAGCGCTGGCGGTGTTTCTGATCCTCACCATCGTGCTGGGCCTGGCGTTCCTTGGGATCAAGGGCCACGAGTATTACCAGAAGTGGGAGGACCACCACATCCCCGGTCCGGGCTTCGTCTGGGACGGGCCGGACGCCCGCGCGGCGCAGTTGTTCCTCTACTTCTACTTTGCCCTGACCGGTTTGCACGCTCTGCACATGATCATCGGCGCCGGCATCATGGGAGTATTGCTACTCCAGAATGCGTTCGGACGAGTTCGGAGTTACACCGTCGAAATCAGCGGGCTCTACTGGCACTTCGTCGATATCGTCTGGATCTTTCTCTTCCCGCTGCTCTATCTCGTGGACAGGCACAAATAACTTATGCCCAGCACTTCGACTTACTACAAGATCTTCGCACTGTTGATGATTCTGGCGCTCGCCACCACCGGCATCGCCTTCATCGATCTGGGCATCTTCAACCCGATCGTGGCCATGCTCATCGCGGTGACGAAAGCCACGCTGGTGGTGCTCTTCTTCATGCACGTCCGCTACCAGGGCCGGCTGACGTTCGTGTTCGCGATCGCAGGCTTTTGTTGGCTCCTGATTCTGCTCCTGCTGATCTCAACCGACTACCTCACGCGGGCCTGGCTGCCTATTCCCGGGGCGATTCCGCCGATGGGGTTCTGACAGGCGTGAGAAGATCGGGGTAGGGAGATGCCGGACGCCGCCACCCGCTTTGTCGTCCAGATGCACGACGCCTCGCGCCTCCATTACGATTTCCGCCTGCAGGTCGGCGACGTGATGGTTTCGTGGGCCGTGCCCAAAGGACCATCCATGAATCCCGCCGAGAAGCGGCTCGCCATGATGACGGAGGACCATCCGCTCGATTACGCTAGCTTCGAGGGCGTCATCCCGGAAGGCAGCTACGGCGCGGGGACGGTGATGGTTTGGGACACCGGCACCTGGGAGCCCGAGGGTTCGAAGCCGGCCCGCCAGCAACTCGACGCCGGCGAGCTCAAGTTCAAGCTGCACGGCGCCAAGCTCCGCGGCAGCTTCGCGCTGGTGCACACCCACTTCCGAGCGAAGAAGGACGGCCGGTCTTGGCTGCTCATCAAGCACCGCGATCAGGACGCCGACCCTGCCTTCGATATCAAAGCGCTGGCCTGGTCCGTGCTCAGCCGCCGCACGATGCGGCAAATCGCCGAGGGCTGATGGCGCTCGAACAGTACCGCGGCAAACGGAAATTCGAGAAGACGCCCGAGCCTGCCCCCGAGCCGGTTCGCGGCAAGGGCGGGAACACGTTCGTGGTCCAGCAACACGACGCCACGCGGCTGCACTGGGACCTCCGCCTCGAAATCGATGGCGTGCTGGTCTCCTGGCCCGTCCCGAAAGGGCCCTCGCTGAACCCCGCCGATAAGCGGCTCGCGGTCCACACCGAAGATCATCCGCTCGAATACGCGCGCTTCGAGGGAGTGATCCCGGAGAAGAACTACGGCGCGGGTCCGGTGCAGGTTTGGGACGCCGGCACCTACGAAATGGAGGGCGATCTCAGCGCCGCGGAGCAGCTCGCGCGCGGGGAGCTGAAGTTCAAGCTGCATGGCCGCAAGCTGCGCGGCAGTTTCGCGCTGGTCCACACCGGCAAGCGCGCCCAGGATCCGAAGGACCGCAACAACTGGCTGCTCATCAAGCACGCGGACCAATACGCTGATGCGAACTGGGACATCGGGACGCTCGACTGGTCCGTGCTCACCGGCCGCTCGATCAAGGAGATCGAGGACGGCCTCTCTGGCCGTGCCGCCACGGCAGCCGACCTGCCCGGAGGGCGGAAGGCGCCGTTGCCGGCCCAGATCGAGCCCGCGCTCGCCACCCTGATCGACAAGCCGTTCACGGATCCCGGCTGGGTCTTCGAACTCAAGTGGGACGGCATGCGCGTGCTCTCGCGGATCCACAACGGCAAGGTCGAGCTGCGCGCGCGCACGGGCCGCGTCGTGACCTCCCACTTTCCCGAACTGGCGGCGCTGCCCGCGCGGATCGCGGCGGAGCGGGCTGTCCTCGATGGCGAGGTCGTCGTGCTCGACCAGGAAGGCCGCCCGGACTTTTCCCGGCTGCAGCATCGCATGGGCGTCGAGCGGCCCTCGCCCGCGCTGCTGGCCGAAGCGCCTGTCGTCTACTACGTCTTCGACCTGCTCTATGCCGACGGTTACGACCTGCGCGGCGTGCCGCTCGTCGAGCGCAAAGACTTCCTGCGCCGCATCCTGCTTCCCGAGGACCCGCTGCGATACTCGAGCCACGTCGCGGGCGAGGGCGAGGCGCTGTACAAACTGGCGCGAGAGAAAGGACTCGAAGGCATCGTGGGCAAACAGGCACGCAGCACCTACCCCGACGGACGCAGCGCCCAGTGGGTGAAGCTCAAAACCACTTCCGAAGTGGACGCGGTGGTGGGCGGATTCACCGCGCCCCGCGGCGGCCGCGAACACTTCGGCGCGCTGCTGGCAGGCCTCTACGACGGTGCGCGGCTGCGCTTCATCGGCGGCGTCGGCACCGGCTTCGACCAGGCCACGCAGGAAGAAGTCGCGCGGCAGCTCAAACCGCTGATCGCCAAACAGGCGCCCTTCGCAGAGCCTCCCGCCACGCGCGAGAAGGCCACCTGGGTCGAGCCGAAGCTGGCCGCGCGCGTGCGCTTCGCCGGCTGGACCGCGGAGACGCACCTGCGCGCCCCGGTCTTCCTGGGCATGCGCCCGGACATCGACCCCAAGGAGTGCACCTTCAGCGCGGAGACGCCGAAAGCGCAGCGGTCGCTGGCCGGCGAAATCGCCGCCGCCAAAGGCGACGACGTCACGCTCGAGGTGGAGGGCCGCAAGCTGCGCCTCACGCACCTGAACAAAGTCTTCTTCCCGGAAGTGGACCTCACCAAGCGCGACCTGCTTGCGTATTACGCCCGCGTTTCCGGCCTGATCCTGCCGTTCCTGAGCCAGCGCCCGCTGGTGCTGCGGCGCCTGCCGGATGGCGTCACGGGCGGCCTGTTCTACCAGAAGGAAGCGGGCAAGATGCCGGAGTGGATTGAAACCGTCACCATCCCGAGCGAGGGAAAGAACATCCGCTACGTCGTATGCAACAACGTGGCCACCTTGCTCTGGCTGACGCATCTGGGGTGCATCGATCACGATCCGTGGGCCAGCCGCATCGACGACCTGGAGCATCCCGATTATGTCTTCATCGATCTCGACCCCTCCGAGGGCACGCCGTTCTCCTCGGTGGTCGATGTGGCGCGCGAGGTGTGCGCGGTGCTCGCGCAGGCGGCCATGAAGTTCTACGTGAAGACTTCGGGCGCTAGCGGCATCCACGTCTTCCTGCCGATCGAGCGCGTCTACACCTTCGAGCAGGCGGCCATGTTCGGCCAGGTGGTGTCGCGCATGGCGGCGGCGCGCATCCCGGAGAAGTCCACCTTCGAGCGGACCGTCGCGAAGCGCCCGCGCGGCAGCGTGCTCCTCGATTACGCGCAGCTCGCCTATAGCCGGCCGCTAGCCTCGGTCTACAGCGTGCGGCCCGAGCCACAGGCCTCTGTGTCGGCGCCCATCACGCCGCAGGAGTTGAAGCCCACCCTCACCCCGGCGCGCTTCACCCTGAAGAACATGCCGGAACGGCTGGAAAAGGCCGGCGACTTGTGGGCCGATTTCTGGCGCTCGCGCCAGCGGATCGAGCCCGCACTGGAGCGGCTGAAGGGCGCCGGCGCGTAGCCTGTGGCCCGTGGCCCGTGGATTCAACGCGGGATCGGAGAGCGTCGTCGAACCGATCTGCAGGCCGCGCGCCACAAGCTACGAGACCCGGTTGCCGCGTGCCGCTCAGGCTTTTAGCCGGTGTTCGGTCAGCCACTGGAGCGCGTCCTCCGGCGAGTGTATCCTACCTTGCATCAGCATTTGAAGCAGCCCCCGAGTGACGACCGTGTTGATCGGCACGCTGCACCGGACCTCCCGGTGCTGGCCGGGCAGCTTCAAAAGAAACGGGATCGTCGACAGCTTGCGGCCGGCGACCGACCGCTCCATTTCCGCTGTCCACAGCGGCGTGTCGGACCAGTCTGGAACTCGATACTGGTGGTCGGCACTGATCAGGACGGTGGTGCCGTCCCACAGGTTCGCCGCCTGCAGTTCGTGGCGGACCTCTCCCAGAAACCGGTCCGCGAGCATCAGGTTGTCGAAGTAGTCGCTGTCTTCCCGTTCCGAGTAGGCCCGTGTCCTCCGGTCGTAGATTCCTGGAGGGTGAGGGATCGGAACGTGCACGAGCAACAGGCCGAGCTCGGGCCTGGCCACCAACTCCAGAGCGGCGTCTCTGACACCTCGAAAGCACCGTTGGTGTTGGCTGCGCACATAGTCCCACGACTCCCGTTGGAACTCCGGAAACGAACGGCGATCGAATCTCTCATACTGCTGCGCGAAGAAGAGCGTCCGCCCCATTTTTATGCCCAGGGTCCGCCAGAAGCCGATGGTCTCTGCGTACTCCCGCCACGGAAACGGGTATGGCGCCCAGACCGGCGCCATCTCCTCCCGGCACACGCTGAACGTTCTACCGAAGATCCGACAATACGGATGATACCAGCCGACGATGCCGGATTGAAGTCCGTACTTGGCGGCATCGGTGAACACGGAAGGCTCTTTGCTCCAGAGTGCGTCTCTCCCGTTCGAAAAAGTCAGCCGTAGCTCATGGGTTCCCTCTGGTATCGCGTTGACGACGGCTTCTCCGGTCATCAGCGCCGGGAGCGATTCCAAAGTCCACTGCGCCGGGGGGAGCGCCTTGTCGGTGTGCAAGGACTCGGAGCGGAAATGATCGAACTCAGGCATCCGGAGCCAGGGCGGCCGCTCCTCGAACGCCAGCTTCTGGTCCATTTCATCGAATACCAGCCACAGCGTTCGGGTGGGCGCCGCGCGGCGGTCTCGGGGAGTCCACGCCCTTTGGGTCTCGTGGAACACGGCCGGGGGGGCCAACGCGTACCAGGCGCTCGGCCCGAAAGTCAGCACTAACAGCCAGCCTAACAGGAAGACCGCGTCGCGACTTATCGAAAAGAGCAGACCTCGCCGCCAAACGACCAGGTAGACCAGGATGCCCACTGCGAGACACTCTGGCAGGGTTACTCCTAGGAATCCGGTGAATCCAAACGTGGTCCTCGCCAGCTCGCCCAGCCGCACGGCAATTGCCACAAAGGCGGCCGCTTGGATCCAGTCACGTGCTGGCTGGCCAGCGCGCTTCGGAAGCAGCCTCGCCGCGCTAAAAATGGCAAAGAAGAACAAGCCGACCAGCAGCACGTCGGCCATCGTCGCCAGCTCGAGCGTGCGCCTGGCCCCGCCCGCGGACCAATAGCCTGCGTATCTCCAGTCGTGAATGGTCTGCAATTCCCCCCACAGCGGGAGCGCCAGCAGGTTGGAGAGGGAAAGGGACCAAACGAGGTCCGTCACGACGCGCCGGCCGGCTGGGCTCAAACGCATCCGGTTTCCCAACGCGTCGCCGCCGAAATGCAGTGGCCGGGGTCGCGTGTTTGGCTTCTAATTACGATGAAGCTCATCCCTTGCTATATTATCGCGAGTCCCGTCTGCCGCGTCGGCTCGACGCAATGTGACACTACGCCGCGCCGCGCCGCTTCAGGGCGCGCTTCCGTGGAGACGCGGCGGGCTCGTTTTCGACGGCGTGAATCTCCGTGGCGGGCTCGGGCGGCCTGCGGCCGGAGGCGGCCAGGCTGCGCTGCAACGCATCCATCAGATCCACCACCGGCGCCAGCTTCTGCGGACGCGCCGGACGCACCTCCTGCCCCTGGCGCTTGGCGTCGATCAGTTCCAGCACCTTCTTCTGGTACGCGTCGTGGAACTTTTCGGGCTCGAACGGAGCCGCCAGATTCTCCACCAGCCGCTCGGCGAGCTCGATCTCCTGCGGGCGAATCTCCACTTTGTCGGGCTGGCCGTACTCGGCGAGTTGATTGAGCTCGTTCTGGTAGTAGACGGTATGCAGCGTCAGGCCATGATCGCGCGGGCGGATAACCACCAGATACTCATGCTGGTGCATTGACAGTTTCGCCAGGGCAGCGTAGCCGGCCTTGTCGAGCGTGTGCACCAGCAGGTCGTAGGCCTTTCGCCCCGGCTCCTCAGGTGTCAGGTAATAGGAGGCGTCGAAGTAGATCGGGTCTACCTCAGCGAGCTTGACGAACTGGACGATCTCCATGTTGCGGTCGGAGGGCAGCTCGATTTTCTTCAGCTCTTCGGGATCCACTTCGATGTAGGTGTCCTCGGCCTCCTCGTAGCCCTTGACGATCTCGTTGCGCTCGACCACGCGCTGATCGTGCGGGCACCAGAGCTGCTGGCGTATGCGCGTCCCGCAGGGCTTGTGGATCTGGTGGAAGCTGACGTGCTCCCGCCTCGCCGCAGCGAACAGCCGCACGGGCACCGAGATCAGCCCAAAAGTGAGAAAGCCCTTCCAAACGGTTGAAGCCATACGGGTGCGCCCCCCTTGACGCGCGGTCCCAGCACTGGCTAACCGCATGATAGCGCAAGAGACACCGGAACGTCGCGCCTCCCCAGCCGCCGGGCACCGAGCCGGGACTGTCAGGGACCGGACTTCCCACGGGACGCCCCTCGCTCAACCCACCCGCGCCGGCCGTTTCCTGCGGAGATAGTTCGTGCTCGAAAGTCCGCCTGGCCGGCGACACGGTATGCGGACGCGGCGCCGCCCACCGCATCGCCGTCCGCCGGGCAGGTGCTTACCAGGGCGGCCATCGGATAGCATCCGCGCCGCGGCTGGCGTCGCGAGCGCGGCCTGCAGGGTCTCGGCGCCCGAAGGCGTGACTGCGCGGAAGATGCGGCCCGCGTGGCAGAACAATGAGCCGTCTGGATCGCGAAAAGAGGCGCAGCCGAACTCCACTCAGCGGTTCCTGTCCTTCTTTTGGAAGAACGCTACGATCCTGCGGAGATAGTAGAGGGCACCGATCGCAGCGCCTGCCAGCACCTGCCACAGCAGCGCGCCGCTGCCCGGGTCCGAGTAGGCCTTGAGGGAGCGTTCTGACGCGGCCAGCAGGAGCAGCAACCCGCAGCCGCGCAGACAGATATTCAAGCTCCGGGATACCGTCCGCATTAACCACACCCTGGAAAAACCACCGCTCAAAGGCGCTGTAATTCGACGTCGCATGACCGCCAAAGCCTGACCTTTTCGACCTTTTCGTAGTCGAAAGCCCAATCTTATCGCATCCGGCCGCGGAGGCACGTTGCCCTGACAGGCGACACGCGGGGCGGCCGGTCCAACCTTCATTCCCGCCCTAGCGCGAGAGGTTCAGAAGGATGCTCCCGATCTTGTTGAACGCGTCGGTGATCGCGTTGCTGTCACTCACCGGAAAGTACTGCCCTGCGGCCTGGGTCTGATTGAAGGAACTCCCGCTGCCGTAGGTGCTTTGATTGGGGTCGTTGGCCACCCTCGCCAGCAGCATATCGTCGGTTCCGCCGGTCCCCGAGTAGCCGATCGTGTAGATCGTGGGGTTCACGTTCGTGGAGGCAGTGCCGATGTCGCTGCGAATCCGGTTCGCTGCATTGTCCACGGCGTTCCACGCCGCGATGTTCAATTGCTTCCCCAGCGCAGTATCGTCGCCGCCGCTTTTGTATGCGGTGCCGGTATAACTTGTCCCGGTCGGGAAGCTCGTCGCTGTGGAGTAGGTGTACCCGTTGCCGAGGGCGGTCAAATTGTTCCCGTAGAAGTCCCAGGGTGGAAGCTTTGCCAGGTCCTGGTAGTGGGTGTAGGCATAACTAAGGCTGTTGCTACTTGATGCGATTTGCCCCACGGAAAGGCAGTCCGTGACAGACACATTGCTGAGCGCAGTCTGGTACGCTTCGTCCGTTGCGCCGTGTTGCAGCGCCCATGCGGAGCTGCCGCTGCCACCGGTATAGGGGCTCTTCACATCGTAACTCGCCATCTGAATCAGGCCGGCGAGATTGGAGTTAAAGGTGCCCGGCGCGGCGCCGGCTCCCATCACGCCGAGCATCTGGTTCGCCTTCAGGCCGATTGTGGCGGCCGTGAGCGCCGTGTTTAAGGGGTTGTAGTAGCAGGAGGACTTGCCAACTGTCGCGACGGGCACGGGGCTGGAACTGGCGAACGGCGCTTTGGGTGGCAGCAGCAGATCACTGCCAGGCGACATCACGCCCGAAACGGGGTAGCTGACGACGTGTGTCATCGCCAAACCTTTGGCATCGGGGCTGTTGAGGTACGCGGCAAACATGTTCGGCACGCCATCCGTAAACAGTACGATAACGCTCCTCATGACGTCATAGCCGTTCGCAGACATCGATGCGTTATGGCCCTTCTGCAGCTCGAGGTAGGCCAGCGAGAGCCCCTCCGACATGTTGGTGGCGCCCGCCGAGCCGAGCTTGTTGATGGCGTATATCATGTCGCAGCAACTGGTGCCTGCAGCGTTGTTGCCGTTCACAGCCTTAAACTGCGTGTTTGGGCCGCCGTTCGGGTCCGTGTTGGTGGTCGGCCGAATATTAGTCGCGAAATTGTAAGGGCCGGCATTCAGAATGGGGTAGACAACGACTCCGCTAGTCCCGAAAACTACCAGCCCCATCTGGTCATACCCCCCGTTGAACTTCGTGACGAAGGCGGTTGCGGCGCTCTTGAGCGAGGTGAACGGGGAGCCCGACATGGAGCCTGACCGGTCCAGCACGAGCACAACCCTCGCCTGGCGTCTGCTCGACTGCGCACTTGCACTCACTACGGCGTCTGAAGATTGAAACACTTTCATAAACCAGAGAGGCACATTCACTCTGGCCGTGATATCGACCTTATACATGTAGTCCGGGGCAGCCGGCAAGGTGGGTGTCGCAACGCAATTGAGGCCGTAAGCGTTCCAGTACCGAGTCGGGAAGTTGGTCGCGCAAATCTGTTGAGCCAACGCCGCCTGCGCCGTTAAGCTTTCAGTCGTGGTGCCCATCAGGTGCCCGGCCTCCAGGGCCGCTCCATCGATGGCTTCCCACAGCTTGGCTTGGACAATATACATGATCGTCAAGTCGATCGCCAAGCCAGTCAGCGGAATGATCAGCGTCAAGAGCATGAGGGTATACAGGATCATGATCGTCCCTCGCTGCCTGCGCTTTGAACGGCAAATTGAAAGCATAGTCCCTCCCATGAAACCGACTCTAGAATACGGCGTAGTCGTTTAAGGCCAGCAACGAAGTAACGCCCGGCACGTTGAACGGCGCTGCGCCTACCTGGACAACGTTGATCGTTTGCCCGGACGGCAGTCCTGTAGCGGTTACGGCGTTGTAGGGCTGGATCTGCGACAGTTGGCTTGGTAACGCGGTGCCGATCGCCAGAGTGGAGACTGTGGTCGTGTCTTTCAGAGACCAGGTACCGTCGGTATCCCGGGTTCCCCCGGATGGAATGGGCAGAAAGCTCGCGAAATGCGAGGTGCCGAGTGAGGGCGCGGTCCCAATCGTCAGGTATTGCGTATAGGCCCACTTATTCAAATTCGGGCATGCCGCCATGTTGTCGCCCGCCTGGCAGGTGGCGGTATCCACGAACACCAGCTTCGAGAAGATGACTTGGGCATTGCTTCGGAAGCCCGCGGATTGGCCGAGGCTATTCAGAATGGTCTGGGCAGGCGAAGCGGGCGAGAGGTCCACCGTGCTGGTCGCCCAAAGATGCCCGGCATCCCTACAAAACTCGACGACTTCGAGCTGCGTGAGCAGATTGAAGCCAACGGCGTAAGTGAACAGAAACATCGGCATCAGGAGAAGCGCCAGAACCAGGCTGAACTCCACCAACACATTCCCGCGCCGCTTTTGGTGTCTCATTGTCTCCTCCTAGGGGGCCGGATAGGTCAGCACGCTCGACAGCGTGTCGACTGAGGTTGCCGCGGTGTACCAAGTCGAACTGGGTGCAATGAAGGGCGTTATCAGCGTCGACATTGGCATGCCGGCAACTGGATGGCCGCTGCCATCCTTGCCGCCGAAGCCGGTGACCTGGACCTGGATAATGTTCCCGCCCTGGTTGAGCAGGCCCGTGGCCAGGACCCCGCTGGGCGCGAAGTACGACACCACGACGCACTTGGCGCTCCCGCACGTTGAGCCTTGCGGCACGATTGTTGCACCGGACAGCACACCCGGTGCCGAATGGATGACGTGCTGTCCGATGCAATCCGTGAGGGTCGGTGAGCTGCCGCACAACGATGGCTGGTAGGGGTCGGGGATATGGTTGGTGATGCCGTAACGGCACCCTACCCGGACCGCCGCCTCAATCGCGGCCTTGTTGTATAGGCCCCATGCGATGTCCATGAAGACAAAAGTCAGTGCGAACATCGGCACCAGCACGAGACTGAATTCGAGCAGCTCTTGGCCACGCTGGCGGCGGCGCCGCTCGTTCGGCCGCTTACTCTGTAGCTCAGATTGACTCATCATGGCCATCCTTCGGGCTTCGGATATCACGGTTCGAAACGCCCGCTCAGTTCAAGGACGACCCAGACGGCACAATTCTTTACGCATCGGCTCGATTTGGCGGCGATACTAACCAAAGGCAACCATCTTCGCCCCCCCACTCGGCCAATATCCGCAAGGCGTCGTTTGTAGTAGTATCGGCTACGATGGACCGAAACCAGCTCGGCGGCCCGCTTCGGGCGGGCATCGAGCAGGAGATCCGGGATCTCTACACTACCGAAGCGGCGGGCCTGTTGCGCCACGCCGCCAGCGCCGCTGGGAACGGCGAAGCCGCGCAGGACGCCGTCCAGGAGGCGTTTCTCCGCTTTTTCATCGCCCGGACCGCCGGGCAGGAGATCCGCAACCCCAGGGCCTGGCTGTTCCGCGTGCTGCGCAACCACGTGCTCGACCAGAGGAAGGCGGGCTCGCACCGCGAGATCGGCCTGGAATCGGTCATGAACTCGCCCGGCCCCGGCTACGATCCGGAAGCGGCATACGGGCGCGTCGAAGCGCTCCGCGCGACGCTTCGAACGGGCCTGACGCCCCGCGAGGTCGAGTGCGTCGAACTGCGCAGCGCGGGCTTGCGGTACGACGAGATCGCCGGCGTGCTCAAGCTGCAATCGGGAACGGTCGGGGCGCTGCTGACGCGCGCTCACAAGAAAATTCGGGCTGCGGCCGGCGCCTCCAGTCGCCGCGGCGGCGAGCTGACTCTGAAGGTAGCCACGGGGAAACGGTATGCATCCTAGAACCGCCACCCTGGTCTCCTTCTCGGACGCGGAACTCAATCCCGCGCGGAGCCGGCGGATCGCCCGCCACCTTCAGCAGTGCCCGAACTGCCAGGCGGCGCTGGAGCGGATTTCTCAGGAAAAGCGCAGCCTATCGGCGTTGGCGGGCCCAAACCGGCCGGAGTTCGACACACAACGCGGCTTGGCCGGGGTGCTCGCGGGCATGGCCCGGTGGCGCGAAGCGCCGGCGCCCGAATTGAGGAGCCGCGCCCGCGCCCAGATCGAAATCTACTTTGGCTGTGGCGCCGCGTCCTTTATGGAATCGCCCGATATCCGTGCCGATGAGCTGCTGGCGAAGACGCTGGAACTCGTTTCCACATTTCTCGGGCAGGAGGCGGCCGAGGCCGTGACGGGAGAGATTCTCCGCGGCCTCGATTGCGCAGCGTTGACTGCGGAGGTTTTGCCATGACGCGCACTGAGGATTGGAACCCACCCACATCCGCTCCTCGATGGATTATCACGGTCACTGGGACGTACCTGTGCCTCGGAGCTTTCGCGCTCTATGTGTGGTGCCACGCCTCACCGGCGATGTCGGTCGAGGCCACTCCTGGCGGCGGCGAGGCGCTGTCGGTCATTGGCATGGCGGCGGCACAGGCCTGGTTCTGCGTGCTGGCGCTCCGCGCCTTCGAAGCCGGCGCTTCGCTTCGCCGCGCATGGCTTCTCATCCTGCTTTCCGCCGCGACCCACGTGGCCGGAGGCCTCTTCAGCCAGGCAGCCTCGCTTGGGGGGGCCGAGCAGATCCATCGCGCCGCGCTCCTTCTTAGCGGGCCTGTGCAGATGGCGCTCCTTGCAGCCGGACTGCTGGTGGCATTGCGCATGCTCTGGAGACTCGGCCTTGGGGTGCGGCCCAAGGCCACCGGCTGGGCCGTAGCCGGCATCCTGGTGATGTTCACCCTGACCCGCTTCGCGGCAACGGCCGCCGGGCAACTCCCCGCCGACGTCGCGATCTCGATGCTGCGGAGTCTGCTGCTGTCGGTGCTCTCCGTAGAGGCGCTGTTCCTGTGGCTGTCGGCCGCGCGGATGGGGAAGGGGCCGATCGCGAAGTGCTGGCGCGCTTTCGCCATCGGAATCTTCGTGATCGGATTCGGCGAAGCGGCCGTGTGGGCGATCGGCGGCTATGTCCCGGGCTGGCTGGCGGCGGCTCTGGAATGGTACGTCTGGTTCCCGGCCGTCGCCGTTTTCGCCCTGGCGCCTGCCCACACGGTAGCCGCCGTACGTCGAGCGACAGGACGGGCGGCGAGGTCCTCGACCGCACTGCCCGTGTCCGCATTCCAGCGCACTGCTTCGGCAAACTGAGGAGGGCTTCTTCTCTCGCCTCTCGCCTCTCGCCTCTCGCCTCTCGCCTCTCGCCTCTCGCCTCTCGTCTCTCGTCTCCTGTCTCCTGACTCCTGCCTCTCTACTCCTGTCTCCTGCCTCCCGTCTTCCTCCCCCGCTACAATAAACATGTGCGCTTCCTGTGCGGCCTGCTGGCAGCCGCGGCACTATGTGCTCAGCCCCAGTTTTTCCCTCTGAAAGACATCCGGCCCGGATTGAAGGGCGTCGGCAAGACGGTTTTTTCCGGCTCGCGAGTGGAAGAATTTCAAGTCGAAATCCTTGGCGTCCTGGAGAATATCGGCCCCAAGCAGTCGCTCATTCTGGCGCGCCTGTCGGGCGGGCCGCTGGCCGAGACGGGAGTCCTGCAGGGAATGAGCGGCAGCCCGGTGTATATCGACGGCCGGCTGGTGGGCGCCGTGGCCATGGCGTTCGCTTTTTCCAAGGAGCCCATCGCGGGCATACGACCGATTGAAGAGATGGTGCAGGCCGGCGCCGAGCCCGAGAAGCGCGCCCGCCGCCTCACGACGCCGGCCGATTGGCAGCCCGCCTCCCAGCTGCAGCCTCGCCAGGACGTCCTCGCCGGCGGCCAGCGGATGGTGGATATCGCCACTCCTGTCTCCTTCGGCGGGTTCACCCGGAACACCATCGAGCACTTCGCGCCCGAGCTGCGGAAACTGGGCCTCGAGCCTCTCGAAGGGATGAGCGGCGGCGGGCGGCTCGACACCGCGCTTGGCAATCCCAGGCAGCTTCAGCCCGGCTCCATGATCAGCGTCCAGCTTCTCTCCGGAGACATGAGCATCGCCGCCGACGGCACCGTCACCTACATCGACGGCGACCGCCTGTACGCTTTCGGCCACCGGTTCCTCGCGGCGGGCGCCACCGATCTGCCATTTGCCCGCTCCGAGGTGCTCACCCTGCTGCCCAACCTTTCGGCCTCGTTCAAGATCTCGGCGCCGCGGGAATGGATGGGCGCCATCACGGAGGACCGCAGCACCGCGGTCATGGGCCGGCTGGGACGGCGCGCGTCGCTGGTCCCGGTTTCGATCTCCGTCACCGAGCGCGGCGGCCGCTCCTATGCCTACCAGTTCCAGATGGTGAAGGACCCGGTGCTCTCGCCGTTCCTGCTGTCGATGGCGACCTTCTCGGCGCTCGACGCCACCGAGCGCTCGACCGGCGAGGCGAGTTTCGCCGTCACCGGCACGGTGGAATTCGAGAACGGCCTGCCTCCGGTCAAGCTCAGCAACATGTACGCGGGCGATCTCAACCTGGCGGCGCTGGCCGCGCTCTCGACCACCGCGCCCGTGGCGTATGCGGTCGGCAGCGGCTTCGACGCCATCCAATTGAAGAGCGTGGCGCTCCGCATCGAAGCGTTCCCGCGCAAGCGCCAGTTGCAGATCGACCAGGTGTGGTGTTCGCGGCGCGACGTGCGGCCGGGAGAGACGATCGACCTCTCCGTATCGCTCCAGGGCGCCAACGGAGCGGAGCTGATCCGAAAGGTCAGCTACGCCGTGCCCATCGGCGCCGCGCCCGGCCCGCTCCAGTTCACGGTTGCCGACGCAACCACCATGAACCTCACCGAGTTCCGCCAGCTGATTTTCTCCGCGCCGAACTCGCCCGCGCAGTTGATCTCGTTCCTGAACGCGTTGCGCCCCAACACGAAGGCCTACGTGCGCGTCTGGCGCGCGGCGCCGGCCTACGAGGTGGAAGGCGAGACGCTCGCCGACCCGCCGCCTTCGGTGGCCATGATCCTGGCGCGGAGCCAGCCGTCGCTCTCCGCCATGCCCGCCCTGCCGAATGCGAAACTGGCCGAAATAGAAATCGACGCCGGCGATATGGTGGTGAGCGGCACCAAGACCATCCAGGTGGAAGTGAAAGAGCAATGAACCGACCCGTCCTGATTGCATTACTTGCCGCCCTCCCGGCGCTGGCCTCGAGCCCGACTGCGTGGGAGATGAACGACTATCGCGACTTCATCGCCGGCCACCTCACCGGGCTCTCGCTCACCCGCGACGGAAAGCTGACGCTCGCGCCGAAGCTCGAGACCGTGTTCGATTCCGGCCAGCCCATCATCTGGAGCGTCGCCTCGGCGCCCGACGGCACGGTCTACATCGGGACCGGCCACCGCGGGCGCGTCTTCCGCATCGAGAAATCCGGCCAGGCGTCGCTGGTCTGGACGGCCGAGCAGCCGGAGGTCTTCGCCCTGGCGGTGGACGCGAAGGGCGCGCTCTACGCGGCGACATCGCCCGGCGGCCGCATCTACCGCATCGAGAACGGCAAGGCGAGCGAGTACTTCGCTCCCGGCGCGAAGTACATCTGGTCGCTGGCCTTCGCTCCGGATGGCGCGCTCTACGCCGGCACGGGCGACCAGGGCCGGGTTTATCGCATCACGGAGGCGGGCAAGGGCGAGGTCTACTACGAAACCGGGCAGTCGCACGTGACCTCGCTGGCCGTCGATGCGCAGGGCCGGCTGCTGGCCGGCTCCGAACCGAACGGCATCATTTACCGCATCACGGCGAAGGACAAGGCGTTCGTTCTTTACGACGCGAACCTGCCCGAAGTGCGCACCCTGGTCCCGGCCGCGGATGGAACGGTGTACGCCGCCGCCCTGGGTGGATCGATGGGACGGCACGCGATCGGCGGGGTGCAATCCCAACCAGGTGTTCCGGGTTCCGTGAGCGTCAGCACGACCACGGCTACGGTGACGGTAGAAGCGTCCGAAACGCAGGGCGGCATCGACATCAAGCCCAAGCCCGAATCGGCCAAGCCGCAGGCGGCACAGCCGGTGGTCGCCGGCGCCGCGGCGCCGGTCGAAGCAACCGGAGTCGAGAAGGCCGCGATCTACCGCATCAATCCGGATAACACGGTGGAGACCCTGTGGAGCTCGAAGGAGGAGAATGTCTACGATCTGCTGGTGCGCGGCGACGAGCTCGTCTTCGCCACCGACGGCCAGGGGCGCATCTACCGTATGGGCAAGGACCACCGCGCCATCCTGATCGCGCAGACCAACGAGGGCGAGGTTGTCCGGCTGGTGGGTGCCGCCGGCGGCATTCTGGCGGCTACCGGCGACCTGGGCAAACTGTACCGGCTGGGGCCGGGCCTCGGAGCGAGCGGCACCTTCGAATCGCCGGTACACGACTCCAACACGGTGGCGCGTTGGGGACGGCTGAGCTGGCGCGGCGACACGCCGGACGGCACACGCCTGGTGCTGCGCACACGCACCGGCAATTCGCTGCGTCCGGACAAGACCTGGAGCGATTGGTCCGAGCCACTGACCAACGCCGATGGCTCCGCGATCCGGAGTCCGAATGCCCGCTACGTTCAGTGGAAGGCCGAGTTCACCGGCCCTGCGTCGCTCGAGGGCGTCACCGTAGCCTATCTTCCGCAGAACACGCCGCCGATGGTGCGTTCGATCACCGTGATCTCGCAGCTCACAAGCGCAGCCGCCGCGGCAAAGGCCGCCGCCCAGTCGCAAGCGGCCGCTGCCTACACCGTCACCGTCACCGACACGCCCGACGCGGCGCCGCCACCGTCCGCCGGCACGCCCACGCAGCCCGTCACGCGTCCCGCCGCCGAGCAATTGCAGATCACCTGGCAGGCTGACGATCCAGATAGCGACCGCCTTGTCTACTCGCTCTACTTCCGCGGCGAAGACGAGCGGGAGTGGAAGCTGCTGAAGTCCAACCTCTACGAGAACAGCTATTCGATCGATTCCGATTCTCTCGCCGATGGGCGCTATTATTTCCGAGTGGTGGCGTCGGACTCGCCAGCCAACCCGCCCTCGACCGCGCGCACCGCCGAGCTGATAAGCGCGCCGACCCTGATCGATCACACCCCTCCCATAGTCACCGTGGCCGCACCGATCCGCTCCAGCGGTCACGTAGAAATCCGCATTGACGCCGCGGACGGGGCGTCACCCCTGCGCCGCGCCGAGTATTCGCTCGACGCCGGCCCATGGGTTGCCATGGAGCCGCTCGAAGGCATCATCGACTCCCAAACTGAGCACTTCCTCCTCAAGCTCGACGGCATCGCGCAGGGCGAGCACCTGGTAGTGGTGCGCGCGCTCGATTCGGCGAACAACGCCGGCCTGGCGAAGGTGGTGGTGAGGTAGCGGGGGCTACCGTTTAGCCGGGTCCGGGAGTTCCGGATTGACGCCCAGTTCGCTCAGGGCTTGGGTAGCGCGGGCGGCGTCGAATTTGCCGTCGCGGGCCAGCCGCGAAAGCGTCGCGGCTACGATGTGCTTCGTGCTCACCTCGAAGAAATCGCGCAGGTGCTCGCGATTCTCGCTGCGGCCGAAGCCATCGGTCCCGAGCGCCACCAGCCGGTCGTCGAGCCAGGGTGCGATCTGATCCGGAACCGCCTTCATGTAATCTGAAGACGCGATAATGGGCCCCTGGGTGCCCTCAAGCACTTGCCGGATGTAGGGGCGCCGTACAGGCTCGGCCGGATGCAGCCGGTTCCAGCGATCGACGGCCAGCGCCTCGCGCCGCAGCTCGCTATAGCTGGTCACGCTCCACACGTCGGCTGCGATTGCGTACTTCTCCGCCAGCATCTGCTGGGCCTTGACGGCCTCGTTCAACATCGGGCCGCTGCCGAATAGCTGAACCGCCGCCGGGCCGCCCTCCGCCGTCTTGAAGCGGTAGATGCCCTTGAGGATGCCTTCGGCCGCACCCTCGGGCATCGGCGGCTGGGCATAGTTCTCGTTGTAGACGGTCATGTAGTAGAAGACGTCTTCGTTCTCCTGATACATGCGCCGCAAGCCGTCCTGCAGGATGACGGCGATCTCGTAGGCGTAGGCCGGATCGTAGGCCACGCAGGTAGGCAGCACGCTCATCAGCAGATGGCTGTGGCCGTCCTGGTGCTGAAGGCCTTCGCCGTTGAGAGTAGTGCGGCCGGCCGTCGCGCCCACGATGAATCCCTTGCCGCGGGAATCGCCGAAGGCCCACAGCAGGTCGCCCATACGCTGCAACCCGAACATGGAGTAGTAGGTATACAGCGGGATCATGGGCAGGCCGAAATTGCCGTAGGAGGTGCCCGCCGCGGTGAACGACGCCATCGCACCGGCTTCGGTGATCCCTTCCTCGAGGATCTGGCCGTCCTTGACCTCGCGGTAGTACAGGAACATCTCCTGATCCACCGGATGGTAGAGCTGACCCTGGCTGGCATAGATGCCGATTTGCCGGAAGAGCGATTCCATGCCGAACGTGCGCGCCTCGTCGGGAATGATGGGCACCACGTAGTGGCCGATTTTGGGGTGGCGCAGCAGCAGGGTCATGGCCCGTACGAAAGCCATGGTGGTGGAGACTTCGCGGCCCGCCGAACCGGTGAGCGTTTCGGAGAAGTAGTCGAGCGGCGGAGCTTCCATCTCGATGCGCTTCACCTTACGCTCGGGCAGGTATCCGCCGAGTTCCGCGCGCCGCTCGTGCATGTAGCGCATCTCCGGCGCGTCGTCGGGCGGGCGGTAGAAGGCGACGTCGTGGATGTTCTCGTGCGTGATGGGGATCTCGAAGCGGTGGCAGAAGTACTCCATCTCCTGCTCGTTCAGCTTCTTCTGCTGGTGCGTGATGTTGCGGCCTTCGCCGGCCTCGCCGAGGCCGTAGCCTTTGATGGTCTTGGCCAGGATGACCGTGGGGCCGCCCTCGTATTCCACCGCGCGCTTGTAGGCGTTGTAGACCTTCTCGGGATCGTGTCCGCCGCGGCGCAGCCGGGCGAGCTGGTCGTCCGTGTAGTGCGCCACCAAGTCGAGTAGCTCGGGGTACTTGCCGAAAAACTCCTTGCGGACGTAGGCGCCGCCGCGCACGGCGATGGTCTGGTAGTCGCCGTCCAGACATTCGTTCATGCGCTTGACCAGCAAGCCTGTCTGGTCGCGGGCCAGCAGTTCGTCCCAATCCGATCCCCAGATTACTTTGATGACGTTCCACTTCGCGCCCGCGAAGATGGCCTCCAGCTCCTGGATCATCTTGCCGTTGCCGCGCACGGGCCCATCCAGGCGCTGCAGGTTGCAGTTGATCACGAAGATCAGGTTGTCGAGCTTCTCGTTGGCCGCGATGCGGATGGCGCCGGTGGATTCCGGCTCGTCCGTTTCGCCGTCGCCGAGGAAGGCCCAGACTTTTCGCGGGGTGGGCTTGAGCAGGCCGCGGTTCTCGAGGTAGCGCATGAAGCGCGCCTGGTAGATGGCGTTGATGGGGCCCAGTCCCATGGAGACCGTGGGGAATTGCCAGAACTCCGGCATCAGCCAGGGGTGGGGATAGGACGAGAGCCCGGGATGGTCCCGCAGCTCGTGGCGGAAATTGCGCAGGTGCTCTTCGTTGAGCCGGCCTTCGAGATACGCGCGCGAGTAGTAGCCGGGGGCCGAGTGGCCTTGCAGATAGAGCAGGTCGCCCGGCTCGTCGCCGTAAGAGCCGCGGAAGAAGTGGTTGAAGCCGACCTCCACCAGCGTCGCCAGCGAGGCGTAGCTCGAGATGTGTCCGCCGATACCGGGGTCGTACTTGTTGGCGCGCACCACCATGGCTAGCGCGTTCCAGCGGATCAGGCTCTTGAGCCGGCGCTCGAGGGCGCGGTCGCCGGGGAACGGCACCTGCTCCTCGACCGGAATGGTGTTGACGTAGGGCGTGTTGACGGCGTATTGCGGCGCGGCCCCGGCGGCGCGCGCGCGGTCGGCCAGTTGGCTCAACAGGAAGGCGGCGCGGTCGGGCCCGGCCTCGTCGAGGATCTGGGCGAAGGCCTCCACCCACTCCGCGGTCTCCTGAGGGTTCAGGTCGTCGACGGACGGAGCCTTGATCTGGAGCATATCGTCAGCCAATAACATGGGAGCGCTTGATTCCAGGATAGCGCGAAGAGGAAGGGGCCCGTTGACTGCTGGTTGTTGCGCGTTGATTTGCTCGTTGCCGGTTGCCCGTTGCTCGTTGCTCGTTGCTCGTTGCTCGTTGATCGGCCTGGGGAGTTCGGGCGCTTCGCGACCGGGATTCGTGGCGGTGGGAAGCGGGGAGAGGCGGATCGGATCGACGGGCGACTGGCGGCGCGTGAGGGGCGGGGGAAGGCCGGAAAAGGGGAGCACCGAGGCCGACGGAGGTCATTGAAAAGGCGCGGTGCGCGGTGTTCATTTTTGGGACTAGGTTGAATGTGCACTTTTTTGTTTTTCTTCTTTTTGTGCGGGGGCCGGCGAGGTGAACGGAGGCGCTAGGGCGGCGGCGACGATCCTCGACGATGGCGGGTTGACGGAAATGCATAGCGGCTCCTAGCACGAGGGTAGTGCGGGGACGGCGGCGTGGGGAGGGGTTGTGGGGCGCAAGCGATTGAAATAAAGGCGAATGGGAGAAATGCGGATGGTGTGAATGGCGATTCGGGGTGCGGGGAGGGGAGCCGGGCTCTGGGGTGGCGCCCCTGCCTAAAACTGTCTACGATGCAGCGGGCCAGCTAGCGGCGGAATACACGACCGCGGCACCGGCGGTCGGCCGTCGGCGCTGCGTTGGAGATGAGGTGACGTTCGGGCCGGGTAGCCTGCACCAGGGCATCGGCGGCTACGGAGCGGACGTTACCTCGGCTGAAGTTCACCGGAAAGCTGAGAGACACGGAGAACCACGGCCGGAGCCGCCAGGAACGGCAAACGCCGCGGTAGAGCAGGAGGGTTTAACCCAACACTCCTCTGGCTAGTCTCAGCATAGGGGACTACACGGTTACCTGAGACAGCATTCTGCTTCGTTGCCACACCGAAATGAGCCCGTTTGACTAGTACGTTGCCGGCAACTCGCCCCGTTCTCGAAGAACGAAGTAGCAGTTGGCGGCACCGTCGGGCTGTGTATTCTCTGGAACCCGCTTCTTCCGAAGGTCCGGAAGGTCGACAGGGAATCCCATGAACTCCTGATAAAGCCCGGGGCTGCTAGTTTTCAGCACCGCTAGAGCTCGCATCCAACGTGAGCGGTCGCGGACGTTCTTGTCACTGTCCAATCGCAGCACTAGATTCAGCTTCTTCCCTTGCTTGTTTAGTGCCACGATACGGCCATCATCCATGAGCCGGAGGCAGTCGCGAAAGGCCACTTGGCACGGGTCCGGCAGACCGAGAATGGCGCTCTTCGCTTCATTGCATCTCGCACAGGCATAGAGCAGATTTGAGTATTCGAGTCTTCCTGCCGGATCCGACGTTGCCGGCACGAAATGGTCGATGTGGAAGGTGGCGTCGCCCCGACTCCACTGCTCGCGATGAAGGCAGTATACGCACCTGAATGTGAACTCATCCCGGAGCCAATCCCGGTAACTGCTGTAATCGCCGTAACCCGCGGGGCCGTGTCGCCTCATGTGGGGTGCGGTGGGGTACTCGAATCCTATCATCAGACCTTGCTGTCCGTTTCTGGCAGGCGTGAAAACAGCCGGCCCTCGAACTCCTCTACGTCACGCACACGACGTGGCGCTACCTGTTCTATGTGATAGTCGGCATAGACCTGCAGGGTGTCGAGGCGTTTCTGTTCCGCTGCGGTGAGAGACCCTGAAATGCTCTTATCGATGAGCGCGCCTCGCTCTCGGTTGGTGACAGACCAATCGTCTGCAAAATAAGCGAAGTCGCAAAACCGCAGCCTACCTTCGAGCTCCTTTGGTAAGTATCCGGCTTGTGCAAATGCCACGCCGACACGCTCCCTATCCTTGAACAGTCCCAGTAATGACTGCTCACACTCAAGTGGGAGTGAGTATAGCGCTAGGACCTCACAGTCAACCTGCAGTAACAGCCTCAGGAGATTCGTCGGGTCGGCTCCGGGCGAGCTCGCCGCTGCGAGATACGCAAGCGCGGCACCTTCGACCCGGTCAAATGGACCAGCTTTCGGCATCGGTATCCGACGAACATCCCCGACGATATTGTCGCGTTTCCCGAGATGAGAAAACGCATATGCGTTCGCGACAGGCGAGTTGAGCAGGGCCCAAAGTAGCTCCAGGGAATACCCGGGGGTTGTTGGGCGTACTGGAATAAATCTGCTTGTGACCGGATGCCCAAGTTTGTCGATCAGCGCCTTCAGCCGCCAAGGGCCTCGACTTGCAGGAGCATAGTTAATCAGTACCTGTGGGGTGCCGACCGCCGTCCCGCTCAGCGGTCGGCGAATCACCCTCGGGTCGAGATTCATCCAGTAGAGCTGCGGTAGTTGATGCAGCTGCACGCCGCGGTCGAAATGCACAAAGCCCAGTTGCCCCCCTGGAAACTCATGCTGGGAATATGTTGTGCTACCTGACGGAAGGCGTGCTCCGTGAAATATTAGTCCTTGTCCGACAGCCGCTATATCGGCGAGTGTCGGATTCTCGGCGCAGATGTCCCATACCTCTTCCAAATCGGGAGTGCGAAAAGAAATGGCTTTATCGTGAAGGAATCGGGACTGGGCAATGTCTCTAGCGGGCACTGCCGATGGGTCGGACCGGAACGAGTTCAGATCACGCTCGCGGATGCGATGATAACGAACCGTGTGAAGGGCCGCGGCCCTCTTACGCCGACCGACCAGGATTGCCGATTCTGCGTCCGAAAACGAGAACACCCTATCCGGAAAGAGGCAGATGTCCTTGAGTTCGTAGTCCTGGACAAGAAGCTCGCGAAGGTCGCGAGCATTGGGGCTATGTAGAATAGTCTGCGGGACGACAACGCCAAATACTCCGCCGGGCGGCAGCTGGGGCAGAGTCCTCCATAACATTTCCGCAGATTTGTTGAGGAAGCGAGCGTCGACGTCACCCTGCTCATCCGCCTTGAAATTCTCGAAGGGCGGATTGGCGAGTAGAATCGTGTTTCTCTTAGCCTGCTCAGCGAGGTGGCTGCCGGCAAATATGTCCCGAATAGTCAGATCCCATCCATCGGGGTTTGGAATGTCAGTCAATGTCAGCGATAGGCGGGCCAACTCAAGCGCGAAAGGATCGATGTCCGTTCCATGGAGTCGCCTCCGTAGGTACGGCCCACGCAGGCTTGGGATCGACTTCTCAACAGGAAGCATCTCCGTTAGCAGCCGCATGGCAGATACGAGAAATGCCGCCTGGCCGCAGGCAGGCTCGAAGACGGTTCTTTCATCGGTCGGTATTTCCTGCACCCACTCCGTGAGGTTTCCCACGATATAGTCGACGAGAAACGATGGAGTAGTATGTGTCCCGAGGGACGAACGTGTCTCCTTCGAAATGAGTGCGTTTTCGTAAAGATACGCAAGAGACTCGGTCGTGGTCATCGCAAGGCTGCTGAACCGCTCGATATCTCGGGCGGCGCCGCGCAGAGCATCAACTCGGTTGTTTGTCTCCACCGGAAGCGGTTCGGCACCATAGTGTTTCGCAACCCGGCGAAAGACTTCCTCAACATCCTGAAGGTCGAGGCGTTCGAATCTCTCAACCCCCTTGTCGCGCAGGATCTTGCCCGAGAGTAGCCAAAAGATGGCTTTGAGTAGCCAGTGCCCTTCCTCGTCAGTTACTGCCTTCCATCCCAGGCGGTCTTTTAGGTCAGCTACGTTTCGTACGACCAGTGTTTCAAGGGACCTGCCAACTTGCTCTTCGAGAACTGGCAAGAGTCCCAGATCCACGAAACTGAGCTGGTCTGCTCGTCGATAACGCCCCCAGGTCTTCGCCCTATAAACGGCTTCAGGCGAGAACTGATTACTGTGTGCCAGAAAGAATCGCTCGACGTTGTCCGCTGGGATACTCTCCAGATATTCGGCCGACGCGGCGCCCTGTTTCCACCATTGCAGAATGTTCTGGAGACAAACGAAAACCAGCGGTGCCCCGAGAGCTCTGCAGGCCTCGACGGCAACCCGCGGGTCGCGCGCGCTCGTGGCCTCTGAAAGCACCGCAATGCAAGCTGAACGAGAGTCTGTAGGAGGCTGCGCGAACCCGATGAGCGGCACCGTCAGCTGGTCTCCAAAGGGGAAGTCCGTTCTGAGCAAACCGGGCCGGTATCCGCAAGCGCGGAGCGGCCCCTTCATGTAGCTTGGCGTCAGCAAGGCGGCACTCATCCTGTTGGTTCTTCCCGCCCGTCACAGAGGCTAGTCTCAGGCCCCACGGGGGAGAAGAGCCAGGGGGCCAAAACATTTTCGACACATATTGTTCATGGCAACATTGTACAGCGTAACGGTTCCGGTCGCACCCGAAGTTCATTAGGATAGCAGGATCGAGTTTGCTCTCGTCACTCCGTGCCACCGCCCAGTCTTGGTCTATGCCAGTTTCGGGCATCCTGTGGGTAAGGGGTTCAGTTTTTTCTCTTGTGTAAGGTAATGATTCATGCGAGTGTCCATCGCGGGCCACTTGGCCGTCTCACGCCCGACGCTGAGAAGTGGCCTCTCGATAATGCCCATCGCCGTCGCGCTGGCTGCGAACACAAGGATCTGACGCCCCGCTATCCGGCGTCAGCCCGGCTGCGGCAGCCGGACTTCCCGCCGCCATTCGAACGCGTTCAATTCTCCGGATGTGACATAATCGATGGCCCAACTGGCCCAACAGACGTATCCCTCCGGTGAGCCCATGTTTCGCGTCAGGAGCGGGCCTGGGCGGCGGGGCGCATTGTCGGCCAGGTTGTGGGGATCGGTGCTTCAGGACCTAAATCACTGACTACGATGGGCCATGATACGCCGCGCTTAGGCTCGCCGCCCGTCTTATCGACGGGCGACGAGCAACGAGCGACGGGCGGGCCGCCTGGGCGGCCCTAGAACACGAACTTCGCCGAGATCTGCAATTGGCGCGAGCCGTAGAGGCCGTTGCTCGACGTCGATGAGGTCGGCGTCAGGAAGGTCGCGCTCGGCGTCAGGCAGCCGTTGGTGGAGCTCAGCGAGGACGGGCAGCCGGCCTTGCCGACCGCGACGTAGTTGTAGGCGGTGGTGTTCAAGGAAGCAATGTTGGTCTGGTTGAACAGGTTGAACGCCTCTCCGCGGAACTGCAGCCGGAGCCGTTCCTTGAAAGCGAACTCGCGCGAGACGCGCAGATCCCAGTTGTGCAGGCTCGGGCCGGTGAATGTGTTACGCCCAACCTGGGGAATACGGCCACCGGAGGGGCTGGCCGCGTTGCTCACCTCGCCGCCGGTCAGGCCGCCGTCCACTCCGCCGCTGGGATAGCCGTTGATCATGCCGGTAATCGGCTGGCCGGTGGAGTGCGTCGTGATGGCCGAATACGCCCAGCCGTTCAGCAGCAGCCGCAAGGGCTTGCTCCCGAGCTTCTGGAAATAGCTGGGAGACCAGACCACGCTTCCGACGAAGCGCTGGCGCTGATCCAGATCGGACAGCGAGCGCTCGCCACGCTGGTTGTAGGGATCGAAAGTTACGTCGGTTCCGTAGAAGGTCCCATAAGCGCCAGGGACGGCGCCATCGTCGATGCTCTTCGAGAAGGTGTAGTTGAAGAGCAGCTCGACGTCGTGGGTCATGGGCTTGCGGAACGTCAACACCAGCGCGTTATAGGACGAATTCACCACGCTGGCCCCGTTCAGGATGACGCCGGTCTGGGGATTGACGCGTCCGGCACCGTTCGAGCCGCCGGGGTACCAGGGCACCGTCACGGTCTGCGCCACCGTCCCGGCGGTGTCCGCCATGACCGCGTAGCTCTTGGTGGAGGCTATCGGAAAGACGTTCGCATCGACGAATACCGGCAGGTGCAGCGCGTGGCTGAACAGGTAACCCGCCGAAACGCTGAGGTTGCCGGGGAGTTGCTGTTCGATGGTCAGCTCGGCCTCGTGAACCAGAGGATTCACGAAGTCCTGCGTCAGCCCGTGGGTCGCCAGAGCTCCGAGCGTCGGATTGGTGTTGATCACCTGGGGCGCCAGCGCTCCGGCGAAGGGCGCCGCGGGCGCCGGGCCAGGCGGCGTGAAGATCAGGTTCGGAAAGAGCGGCGCGCAGGAAGCCGTGGGGCCGCAGTTGTAAGTCTGCTGGTAGACCCCGTTCTCGACGCGAATCGCGTAGAAGGTGCTGTTCGACGTCTTGGCGTAGAACATACCGTAGCCGCCGCGTACCACCGTGCCCTTGAACGGCTGCCAGGCGATTCCCAACCGGGGCGCGAAGTTGTTCGAATCGGTGTTGATCTTGGAGGTGTACTGGGTCAGCAACGGCGTCAGCGTGTTCGGCTTAGGCGGCTGCGGGACCGTCTGGACCTCGTAGCGGACGCCCAGGTTCACCGTCAGGTTGGAGCGCACCTTCCAGCTGTCCTCGACGAACCAGGCGTAGTCGTTGTTGTAGAAATCGTCCCTGCCAACGCCGGTGATGGGGTCGGTCACCTGGGCGAAGTTGGAGTAGTGTTTGCCGGTCTTGCCGTCGCCGAGGCTCACGCCGTAAACGTCGGCCACCCAGTTGCTAAACGAGGTGTAGCTGTACAGGCCGCCGCCCTGATACATGTTGACCAGCAGATCGTGGATGACGTTGATGTCGACTCCCACTTTGATCTGATGGGTGCCCCTGGATATCGCCAAGGTGTCGGCGAACTGGAGGCGGTGCTCATCCGGGAAAGCGGGCCGCGGCAGAGCGTTCGGCATGCCATAGCCCATCACGTTGCTGATGGACACGCTGGGGCCGCCAGCGTTGGCGCCGATGATCTCGCGGTCGAGTCCCCACTGGAACTTCAAATCGTTGACCATGCTGGTGCTGATGATCTTGTTCCAGTCGGCGACGAAGAACCGGGTGTGCGTCACCGCCGGGCCGTTGGCCGTGATCGAGTTGTTGTTGGCGGTGGAGCCGGAGGTGTACGCGTTGGGCGCGTGGAAATTGTCCCAATTGAAGTTCGCGCTGAGGCGGTTGGATTGGTTCACCTGGTAATCGAGTTTGCCGAAGGCCAGATCCTGCACGCCGGTACGGGGATAGGAGCCGACCAGGGACTTCAGCCAGCTGTTGGCCCCGGCGCATTGCGAGGCGCTCACCTGCGCGGGGCAGGCCAGGGGGAACACCGAGCTGCTGGTGTAGCTGATGGGGTAGACTTTGCGCGACCCGTCGTAGGTCACGAAGTAGAAGAGTTTGTTCTTGATGATGGGGCCGCCGCTGCTGCCGCCGAACTGCTGCTGCTGGTGGATGGCCTGGGTGTAGACGCCCTTCGATTTCTGGTATGAGTCGAGGGCGTTCAGCGAGGGATAGCGCAGGAAGTAGAACAGATCGCCGTGGTAGTCGTTGGTGCCCGACTTGGTCACCGCGTTCACGACGCCGCCGGCGGACTGGCCGAACTCCGCGCTGTAATTGCTGGCGCTCACCTGGAACTCGCCGATGGAATCGATGCTATAGGTGTAAGGCACGGTAGAGCGGCCGCGGGCCTCGGAGAAGAACGCCTGGTTGTTGTTGGCGCCATCCACCGAGTTGTTGTTATACAAGCCCGAAATGCCCCGGTAGGAGACCAGACCGCCGTCCGTAGTGACGCCCGGCGTCAGCAGAACGAAATTGTCCCAGCGGCGCCCGATGATCGGCAGGCTGTCAACCATGTTGCTGCTGACTACCTGCGAGGATTCGGTCTTCTCCAGATCGAGAAGCGGCGCTTCGCTGGTGATGGTCACGGCCTGCTCGACGGACTGGAGCGGCATGCTCAGGTCCACCCTCATGGTCTGGCCAACCTGCAAGGGAAGGTTCTTGCGCACCACGCTGGCAAAGCCTTGCTTGCTCGCGGTGATCTGGTAGTTGCCAGGTTGCAGGAAGGCGGCAATGTAGATGCCCGCGCTGTTGGTCGCCGTGGTTCGGTCGGTGCCGGTGTCCACGTTCAGTATCACTACGCTCGCCTCCGGTATGACCGCGCCCGTGACGTCGGTCAGAGTACCGGTAATTGTGCCCGCTCCGGCGTTCTGCGCAAGTGCTGCGCTTCCGGAACCAATCAGCAGGGCCAGAGCGCCTGCCGCTACGAGTTTCCACACCTCACACACCACGCTTCTCCGCATCTTCGCTAGCCTCCATTGGTTGATTTTGGCCGCAGACCTGGCGGCGTCCAGCTCCCCGGAACCAACCATGATAACCCGTGTGGCGTTACGCGCAAGTTAAGTTTTCACTACTCGCGGTGGAGGGGTCACAGCACGAAGAAATCATTGAGGATTTCGCGCAGAGCAGGCGGGGCTAACCTCCCTGGACCATCCGCGGATCCGGGACCGCATTACTCCGGGGAGTAGTGGACGCTCTCCGTTGCGCTGTCGGCGCCCTGCTTCACCGTCAGCCGTAGCTCGCAATCGCCCGGAAGCACCGCCGCCCCCACCATCATCGGGATGGCGCCCGAGGCATCGGGCGACGGAAGCTCCGCCTTCTGGCTGGCGATCGTATGGCCGTTCGACAAGAATTCCACTTCGAGCTGTGGCTTCTCCGCGCTGGTCTGGTCCGGATACACCACGAAGTAGACGGCGGGCTTCATGCCTGGCGCGAGCCGCCCGGCCAGCAGCGGCACGACCCGGTTCCCTTGAAAGACCAGCGGGTCGGCCGCGTCTTGGGGCGAGCCGGCCGGATCCACCCGCTGAACCAGGATCGCACTGCTCAACGCGATTCCGGTGCGCGGCTCCGGACTGAGGAACTCCGCCACCCGCGCGCTCGACTGGCGGCCCTCGTGGTCGATCATGGCGGTTTCGACCGTGTAGCGGCCCGCGGGAAGGCGCACCGGGTGCGTGTAAGTGATCAGGCTGGCCTGGACCTCCTGCAGTTTCGCGTTCGGGATGTCATAGGGGGCGTCCAGGCTGAAGCGGTCGGACACATTGCCGCGCTCGTCCCTGATCAGGGCGAGGAGGGAAACGTGGATGCGGCTGGTCTGGCGCTGCGGGTCGGCGGTAGCCGCGAGCGCCTTTGCCGGCACCTCGATCACCAGGACGCCCTCGCTGGCGGCGGCTTGTTGTCGAAACCGCGGGGCCGCGAGGCGGAAGTCGAAATCGTGGGGCAGCGGCGTAGTGCCCAGGATCGCCAGGGCCACCGCGTCCGGCCGCGCGTCGTCGTTGTGAAGGCCGGCGTCAATGTCACGCCCGAACTTCGAGTCGCGGGGATTTGCGGGCGGCTTGAAGTGGTTTGTGTCGAAAACCTTCCACTGCTCTTTGCCGCGAGCGACGGCAAGAACGAGCGCGACCATCTCACGAGGCCCCTGGAAGTAGGAGACGCGAATTGAATGGATGCCGCCCGCCAGGTCGATTTTTCCGATCTCGGTCACAGGCATGTGGACGCCGTCGTTGCCGATCAGCAGCTTGTCGTCTATGTACAGCCGGGATCCGTCGTCGGAGCGCAGCGCGAAATCGTACCTGCCGGGGTCCTCGATCCAGAACTTGCCTTTGTAGTCGATCGCGAACCACTCAAAGCGGTTGGTAACGCCTGGAAAGCCTTTGGTGAAGCTCTGGGGCAGGACGTTCAGAGACGAGGTGTAGATGGTGCCGACGGGCTTGAGTTTCTCGAAGTCCGGCAGCTGCCAGCTGCCCTGGCGGATGTAGTAGATTTCGCCACGCAGACCTGACGGATTGACCACCGTGGTTCCGAAGGTTGTAGCCGGCTCCCCCGCCTGGCTGAGCTTCTCTTCCTGGCCCCGTGCGCTGATCGCCAGGAGACAGAACGCGGCAAGACAGAGGGCAAATCGCTCGGCGCGGAGCATTTCGTCCCGCCAAGTATACACCGGCTTGGCGCGGGTAAACAGGTCCTTAAAAGCACGGAACGGACTAGGAAGAGGACATCTCCGGACGGGGATGACCGCTCACTGACGTTCGCGGTTCGGTGTTCTCGGGGCCGCAATTTACCCGGCTGCGCGGGTGGCCTGGCTGGAGATCTTGAGTTCGAGGCCGAAGTCCTTCTTCACGCGCGCCCGATAAGCTTCGGCATCGAGCGTGTTGAACTCGATCCAGTCTTCATCCGTCATCGCGGCTCGCCAGGCGAGAAACGGCGCGGCATCAGGGCCGGCGGGATGACGCAGTTTCCAGGTGCCGGTTTCGATGACGTCTCTGACGACCGTGGCGACGACGGACGGCGGCGTCCCATGCTCGAGCGACGCCTGGAACAAAGCGGACATGAGGCGCCCCTGATGGTAGGGCGACGGATGCGGGTCGTCGAGTGCGCGCGCCATGGGCGTGTCGATGATTCCGGGCTCGACGATGGCAACCCGCACGCCAAACGGCTTCATCTCCTGCGCCAGCGCTTCGCTCAGGGCCTCCAGGGCGAACTTCGACGCCGCATAGGCGCCCAGCGGCGTGGACGAGATCTTGCCCGCCACGGAAGTCACATTGACGATGCAGCCGCTCCCGCGCTCGCGCATGCGCGGCAGAACCTGGCGAATCGCGCGCAGCGTTCCGAAGTAGTTGGTCTCCATGGTGGCCCGGAAGGCCTCCATGGGAAGTTCCTCGATCGCACCGTGCCGCTCCACCCCGGCATTGTTGACCAGAGCGTCAATGTGCCGCTCCTGCCGGTAGACCGATGCGAAGCAGTCCGCGACGGACTGGTCGGAATCGACGTCCATTGTAAGAATGGAAATGGGCAATCCCTCCTCGGACGCTCGCCGGCCTAGTTCCGGAGCGCGCGCGGGATTCCGCATCGTTGCGTAGACCTTGTGGCCTGCCTTGCCCAGTTCCAGTGCGGTTGCCAGCCCGATGCCGGAGCTGGTCCCAGTGATGAGTACTGTTGCCATCCCTTCCCCTCTCTTGGACCATCGTAACAGCTATACTCCCGGATATGCGACCTCTTGTTCTCCTGCTTGCCCTGGTGGCGGCCGGCGCCTCCGCTCAGACCATCACGGTGCAATTTCCGGCGTCCCGCTCCGAACAACCCCTTGACGGCCGCCTGCTGCTCCTGCTTTCGAACGACCCGGGCGACGAGCCGCGCATGCAGATCGACGACACCATGAAGTCGCAGATGATTTTCGGGGTGACGGTGGACGGATGGAAGCCAGGCCAGCCCGTCACGGTCGGCGATGACGCGCAGGGCTATCCGCGGGCGAGCCTGAAAGACGTGCCGGCGGGAGAGTATACGGTGCAGGCCGTGCTGAACGTGTACGAGACGTTCCACCGCTCGGACGGCAAGACGGTGAAGCTGGCGCCCGACCGCGGCGAAGGCCAGCATTGGAACCTCGCGCCCGGCAACCCGCTGTCGAAGCCCAGGCTGGTTCGCATCGGGCCGGGAGCGCCGCCGATCGCCGTGTCGCTCGACGACGTGATCCCGCCCATCGCGCCCGAGCCCGACACGAAATACGTTCGCCACATCCGCATCCAGTCGAAGCTGCTGAGCGAGTTCTGGGGCCGGCCGATGTTTCTGGCGGCGATTGTACTCGTGCCGGAGGGCTACGACGCCCATCCCCAGGCGCACTTCCCCCTGGTCATCGCCCACGATCACTTCGTGAGCGACCTCAGCGACTTCCGCGAGACGCCGCCCGACCCGAACCTGAAGCCCGATTACTCGGACCGATTCCACCTGGCGGGCTAC
Source organism: Bryobacterales bacterium (assembly GCA_963841635.1). Lineage (GTDB taxonomy): Bacteria > Acidobacteriota > Terriglobia > Bryobacterales > Bryobacteraceae > DASWZN01. The sequence goes on along the minus strand of CAWJDO010000002.1, from coordinate 534,266 downwards.
AACCGCATCCAGCAGGAGGAGGCGTACAAGAACTACCAGGCCTGGATTGCGCCCGGCACGCCGCGCATCCTGATCGCAAAGTTGCAGCACGCGAATCCTTATTACGACGACTCCTATGCGGTGAACTCGGCGAACCTGGGGCCCTACGGAGACGCGATCGAGACCGAGCTGATCCCGGCGATCGAGAGCCAGTTTCGAGGGATTGGCCAGGGCTGGGCCCGGTTCGCCTACGGCGGCTCGACCGGAGGCTGGGAGTCCCTCGCGGTGCAGATCTTTTATCCCGAACACTACAACGGCGCATTCGTCGCCTGCCCGGACCCGGTGGACTTCCACGCTTACATGGCGGTTAACCTGTACGACCAGGACAATGCGTTCTATCTTCAAGGCGCGAACAAGAGAGTCGAGCAGCCGGCCATGCGCGACTACCTGGGACACACGCTGATCTCGATGCGCGACAACGTCGCCTATGAGGCCGCGCTGGGCGATCGCGGCCGCTCGGGCGAGCAGTTCGACATCTGGCAGGCGGTCTATTCTCCGGCCGCGGAGGACGGCTACCCGCGGCCGATTTTCGACAAGCGGACCGGCGCTATCGATCACGGCACGGCCGAATACTGGCGCCAGCACTACGACCTGAACGCCATCCTGCAACGCGACTGGCTGACGCTCGGGCCGAAGCTGCAGGGCAAGATCCACCTCTATGTCGGCTCGGACGACACCTACTTCCTCAACGACGCCGTCTACCTGATGGAAGATTTCCTGAACCAGACCGGCGGGGCCGGCCACGGCGTCGCCTACCAGGGAGAGGTGCGCTACGGACCGCGCGCGGAGCACTGCTGGAATGGCGATCCGACGAAACCGAACTGGTACTCGCGGCTGCACTACAATCAGATGTACCTGCCGCAGATCCTGGACCGCATTCTGAAAACCGCGCCGCCCGGAGCCGACCTGACGAGCTGGCGCTACTGATCGAATCGAAAGGAGCCCTATGCGCAACATCGCGCTTGGCCTGACGCTGGCGGCCGCCGCACCGCTCTTCGCGCAGACGTACCGCGTCACACATACCTACACGCTGGGCGGGGATGGCCGCTGGGACTACGTCATCCCGGATCCGGCCAATCATCGGTTGCTCATCGCCCGCCAGACGCGGGTGATGGTGGTTGACGAAGACAGCGGGAAGCTGCTGGGCGAAGTCACCGGCATCCAGGGCGCGCACGGGACCGCGCTGGCGCCGGCCTCCGGCCACGGGTTCGCCACTTCGGGCAACGATCAGTCGGTGGTCATGTTCGATCTGCAGACCTTCAAAGTGCTCGGCCGCATCCCGGCCGCGGAAGATGCCGACGCCATCATCTACGACGGCGCTTCGAACCGCGTCCTCACCTTCAATGGCGACGCGCACTCTTCGACCGTGATCGACCCGGCGGGGAAGCTGATCACGAACATTCCTCTGGGCGGCAAGCCGGAATACGGCGCTTCGGCGGGGGACGGCAAGGTGTACGCGAATCTCACCGACTCGAGCGAGGTGGTGGAGATCGATGCGAAAGCGGCCAAAGTGGTGCGGCGCTGGTCCACCGCCCCGTGCAGGCAGCCGGTCTCCATGGCCATCGACACCGCACATCACCGCCTGTTCAGCGGATGCCGCAGCGGGTTGATGGCGGTCTCCGACTACGCAGCCGGCAAGGTAGTCGCTACGGTTCCGATCGGCAAGGGCGTGGACGGCGCCGGGTTCGACCCGGCCTCGGGCGACGCGTTCGCCTCGAATGCGGACGGCACGCTAACCGTGATCCATCAGGACGCGCCAGACCAATATCACGTCGTCGAAAATGTGGCGACCGCCCCGGGCGCTCGCAACATGGGACTCGACCCGACGAATCATCGGGTGTTCCTCGTCTCCGCGAAGTTCGGACCGGCACCGGCCGGGGGCAGAGCACCCGTGCTGCCGGGGACATTCGCGTTGATGGTGGTGGAACGGGTTCCGGCGGTGCGCTGAGCTCAGGAGGCACCCCTCGCCGAAGGGCCTTCGCGCGTTACTTCTCTGATTTTTTGATTCTCAAAATCAAAGGAATCTGCGGCTGGACGAACTGGTCCCAGGCTCCGGGGCAGTTAAGACACTCGTCGCCCCGGCTTCGGAACCACAGATAGCCTTCGTACGGGTCCATCGAGTTCAGAGCGTCGCTATCCGGCATCCAATAATGCTCGTAGTTTGGCGTGAGCAGCCAGTAGTGGAAGCTGGTGGGGCCGCGCCTCAGTTTGGCGTCGGCCAGGCGTAACCCACGGATCGGGTACAGGTACAAACTGGCGAAGGCTGGAGATTCGCGCAAGGGCAGCGTGGCTTTGATCAGCTTGCCCTTCAGCCCGAAATCGCTGTACGGCCGGACGGGGTAGCCCTGCGCCGCCGACGCCCTGCAGTACCAAGCTGGGGCCAGGAACAGCAACCCGCCAGGCTTCAGCACCCGGCGCATTTCACTCAACATCTGCTCGGGATTCGGCACGTGCTCGAGCACCCAGACCGACCAGATCGCGTCGAATCGATTGTCCTCGAAAGGCATTTCCGTTGCGGACGCCTGCACGAAGGGTTTGTGGTAGAAACGCCGCGCCGTGCCCGAAATGTCCAATCCCGTGTAGTCGCTCACCACGTCCTGCAGATACCCCCGGCCGGAACCGACGTCCAGGGCCTTCTTGTTCTCGAGCCCGTAGCGCTTGACGAAGCCGCGCACGGCACCCTCGATGCCGGACGTCTCCGCGGCCTTGCGCGCCGTCTCGACGTAGACCTCCTCCCTGGCCGCCTGTTCGGGAGTTTGCGCGGGCGTGTAAGCCTGATCGTAGAAGTGCTGTAAGCCGGCGCGCCCGCGCCCGGTTACAGGATCGGTGTGGTACGGAAACTTGAAGAGAACCAGCGCAATAAACAGCGCGGCATACGTCAGAACGCAGGCGCGGATTGGCGTGAGCTTGCGGCCGAAGACGAGCATAAGGGTCAGCCTACCACCGACTGGCTGATCCTGCGGGAACCGTGCTTGCCCGCGGCCTGGCTACAGCATCCCTTCGACGCTGGCGTACACGCTTTCGAGCGCGGCCGCTAGCTTGGAGGCGTCTTTGCCGCCCGCTTCGGCCATGTCGGGCCGGCCGCCGCCTTTGCCGCCAACCGCTTGCGCCACGGCACCCGCCAGCTTGCCGGCGTGGACTTTCGCGGTCAGGTCCTTGGTCACCGCCGAGACGATCGCCACGTTTGAATCCTCGGCCGATGCCAGCACGATCACAGCCGTCTTCCACTTGTTGCGGAGCGAATCCGCCAGCGCGCGCATCTGCTGGCGGTCCAGTCCATCCACGCGCTCGGCCAGCACCCGCACGCCCTTCAGGGTGCGCGCCTGCTGCTCGAGACCGCTCAACTGCGCCTGCGCTACCTTGGCTTTGAGCTGATCGATCTGCCGTTCCAGGGCGCGCCGCTGGTCGAGCGCCTTCTCCACCTGCTCCACCAGTTCGGCTTCGGGAACGTGCATCAGGTCCGCCACGGCGCGGAGGGAAGTCGCGGTCTCCTCGAAGCGCGCCAGCGCACCCTCGCCTGTCACGGCCTCAATGCGCCGGACGCCGGAGGAAATGCTGCCCTCGGAAACGATCTTGCACAGGCCGATCTCGCCCGTCCGGCCCACGTGCGTGCCGCCGCACAGCTCCTTGCTGAAGCCGGGAACCTGCACCACGCGCACCCGCTCACCGTACTTCTCGCCGAAGAGCGCCATAGCCCCGGTAGTGAGCGCCTGGTCCAATTCCATGACCGTGGTCTGGACCGGATGGTCCGCCAGCACCTGCCCCACCATCAACCGTTCGACTTCCGCCGTCTCCACAGGGTTCAGCCCGGCATAGTGCGTGAAATCGAAGCGCAGCCGCGATGGGTCCACCACCGACCCCGCCTGCTTGACGTGCGTGCCCAGCACGGTTCGCAACGCGGCGTGCAGCAGGTGCGTGGCGGTGTGGTTGCGCATGGTGGAGCGCCTGGAGGCCACGTCCACCTGCGCGCGGACTTCGTCGCCCACCTTGAGCGGCGCCAGCATGACCACTTTGTGGACGCTCAGTCCCGGCACCGGCGCATAGGTGTCTTCCACACTGGCCACGCGGTCGCCGGCAGCCGAATACAGCGCGCCTTTGTCGCCCACCTGCCCGCCCGCTTCGGCGTAGAACGGCGTCTGGTCGAGCACGATCTCGGCGCTCTCGCCCGGTGCGATCGCCTCCACCCGTTCCTGGCTCACCACGATCGCGCGCACGCGCGCCGTTGCTTCCAGCGTCTCGTAGCCCAGGAACTTTGTGCGGCCCTCCGCCTGCAGCACCTGGTAGACCGGAGCCACGGCCGCGCGCTCCGCGCCCCTCCAACTCGCCCGCGCGCGCTCGCGCTGCTTCTGCATCTCCGCCTGGAAGCCTTCGCTATCGACCTCCAGGCCGTACTCCCGCGCCATCTCCTGCTGCTCCTCGAGCGGCAGTCCGTAGGTGTCGTAGAGCTTAAAAGCCACGCTGCCGGCCAGCGTTCCCTGAACGCCCTTGGCCTCGTCGTGGAAGATGCGCTCGGCCACTTCGAACGTGGTGGCGTAGCGGTGCTCCTCGTCGCGCACGATGCGCGAAACCCGCCCCACGCTCTCCATCAGTTCCGGGTAAGCCGGCTTCATCAACTCCGCCACGAAGGCGCTTAGCTGGTACAGGAACGGCTCCTGGACGCCGATCCGCCGCGCGTGGCGCATCCCGCGCCGCATGATTTTGCGCAGCACGTAGCCGCGGCCGTCGTTGGCGGGCAGCACGCCGTCGTGGATCAGAAACTCGGTGGCGCGGGCGTGATCGGCCACGATGCGCAGGGTGGTGTCGACCTTCCCGTCCTCGCCGTACCGCACGTGAAACAGGTCCGCCGCGCGGTGGATGATGGGGCAGATCAGATCCGTGTCGTAGTTCGACAGCTTGCCCTGCATCACTGCCGCCACGCGTTCAAGGCCCATCCCGGTGTCGATCGACGGCCGCGGCAGCGGAGTCAGCTTGCCGCTCGCGTCGCGGTCATACTGCATGAACACCAGGTTCCAGATCTCCACGTAGCGACCCGATTCGCTGGGGAAATGGTCGTCTTCGCCGGGCAGGTCCGAGCCCTCCGGCCCCAGGTCGTAGTGCAATTCCGAGCACGGGCCACACGGGCCGGTCTCGCCCATCTGCCAGAAATTGTCCTTCTCGTCCTGCCTGTAGATGCGGTCCTTCGAGACTCCGGTGACCTTCTGCCACAGTTCCTCGGCCTCGTCGTCCTCGCGGAAGACGGTGATGTAGAGGCGGTCCTTGGGAAGGCCGTAGTCCTTGGTCACCAGCTCCCAGGCGAAGGCGATGGCGTCGCTCTTGAAGTAGTCACCGAAGGAGAAATTGCCCAGCATCTCGAAGAACGTGTGATGGCGGCGCGTGTAGCCGACGTTCTCCAGGTCGTTGTGCTTGCCGCCCGCCCGCACGCACTTCTGCGAGGACGTCGCCCGGTTGTAGTCGCGTTTCTCCATGCCCAGGAAGACGTCCTTGAACTGGTTCATCCCGGCGTTGGTGAACAGCAGCGTCGGGTCGTTGGCCGGCACCAGCGACGAGCTGCGCACGATGCGATGCCCGCGCTCCGCAAAGAAGTCGAGGAATTTCTGTCGTATCTGATGGCCGGTCACCGTACCATTCTGCCACGCGGAGCCATGCTATCGTGTTGTCAGAAATGGAGAGGCTCCACTACCGCGAGTTCGACGCGGGCGCCCTTGCGCCTTTCGCCGAATGTTTCTGGAGCGGAGACGCGGCAGCAGGGGTCCCCTCCGACCCCATACTGCCCGATGGATGCATGGATATCGTCTTCTGGCCGGAAGGCGGCCTGCGCGTCGTCGGCACCATGACCACGCAGCAGACGGTCGCGCTTCCGCCCGGCGCGCAACTGGTGGGCATCCGGTTTCGTCCCGGCATGGCCGGCTTCTTCCTCGGCGATTGCGCGCCGGATCTGGTGGACCGCTGGACGCCGCTCGAAGGTCTCTGGGGCGCTCGCGGCCGCGGCCTCCATCAGGAATTGAGGGACTCGCCCACCGCAGCCGCGCGCTTTCTGTCGCTCTCGCGCGCCCTGCCACCACCCGCGCGCGGCCTCGACAGCGTACGCCTCGCCATTTCCGCCATCGTGGCCGCTGGCGGCGCGGTGGATCTGGACTGGGTGGCGAGCCAGGCCCGTGTGAGCCCGCGCCAGTTCCGGCGCCGCTCGATTGAAGAGACCGGCCTCTCGCCCAAGCGCCTCTGCCGCGTGCTGCGTTTTCGCCGCGCGACGGCTTTGGCCGCCCGCCTCGGCTGGGCCGCGGCCGCCGCCGAGTGCGGCTACTTCGACCAGGCCCACCTGATCCGCGACTTCCGCGAATTCACCGGCGCCCCGCCAACCAGCTTTGCCCGAGCTAGACCGCCTGCCCTTTGGCCGCCTGGCCACGAAGCAGAAACGTCTTCGGAAACGATCCCCGGCCGCAGATCTTGAACGAGCCGAAATCCTTGTACCAGTCGCCGACCGGCACTTCCGGCTTCGTGTCGACCCAGAGGCGAAGCCGATTGAGGTCCGCGATGCCGATCGCACGGTCGCGCATTCTGTCGATCAGGTGCTGGCGGATGCCCGCTGGCAGGCTGCCCCAACTCTCGATTTTCGGCATCAGTCGCCGAAGACCATGCGGCCCATCTGATCGCCCAGCCGTCTGACCTCCTCGGGATCGGTGGCGGCGCGGAAGCGCTCGGCAAGGTCGAAGAACTCCTTCTGCTTTTGCTTCTCCGCCTCGATGCCGTTCTCGATCAGTTCGACCAGCATACGGTTCGCGCTCAGTCTGCGGGTCTTCGCGAGGTTGCGGACCTGCACTGCAACGTTAGGTGGCAGGCTGACGCTCAGGCGTATCGCTTTGTTGATCTTTTCCACGACACCATTATGCACCAAAACGGTGCACGATGCTTCACGGCTCCCTCATGACCGTTTTTTCCAAGACCCCACCCCTCCCCACCGGTTAACATCGGCCTATGAAACTCACTCCCGTTCTGGCTGTCGATGAGATAGAGAAATCCCTTCCCTTCTGGGTGGACCGTGTCGGTTTCACCAAGACCGTCGAGGTGCCCGAAGGCAACCGCCTGGTCTTCGTCATCCTGGTGAAGGACGGCGCCGAAGTCATGCTCCAAACCTGGGAGAGCATAAAGAAGGACGCGCCCAGCCTGGTCCCCGCAGGCCTCGCCACCGGCTCCTTCCTGTTCGTGGAGGTGGAGGATTTCGCCGACATCCTCAAGCGGATCGAAGGCTGCCAGATCGTGCTCGCGGAGCGCACAACCTTCTACGGCATGCGCGAAATCGTGGTCCGCGAGCCCGGCGGGCACCTGGTCTGCTTCGCTGCGAAGGTGTAGGGCAGCCGTCCCTGCGGCGATTTGGCCGGATAGCTTAGGACGACAGTTTGTGCCCCGTGACCACGGTGCCAAGCCAGGCCGCCACGGCCCACACGCCTGGCAGTGCCGTCAACGCTAGCGAGAAGAGGTATCCCACCTTGAAGAGCTTCTTGCGTGGGCCGCCGCGATAGAAAGCCGTGTCGAAGATCGGCCCCGCTGTGTAGGCGAGATTGGCGAATATCACATAGAGCACGGGACCGTAGATCATCACCAGCGGCTCTTCAAAGTCGACGTCGGGTTCCACCGCTGCCGAGCCGGCGACCAGAACAAGAATCCACGACGCCATGCCGACGAGAAGCAGGTCGCGGTTGTAGCGAAAGCGGTGTTGCTCCCACCACCACCAGATGTCTTTTCTCGTCACACCGCTACAGCCGTTCCAGCAGCCCGGTCAGCAACCGGTAGAACGGTCCGACCGACGAGATCTTGACCTTCTCGCTGGGGCTGTGGACGTCCACGATGTGCGGACCGAACGAGATCATCTGCATGCCCGGGTGCTTTTCGCCGATCACGCCGCACTCCAGGCCTGCATGCATGGCGATCAACTCGGCCTGCTTGCCGAAGACGTCCTGGTGGGCGGCCTGGGCCGTGCGCACGATGTCGCTGCCCGGTTCCGGCTTCCATCCCGGATAATCTCCGGACTGCTCCACCTCAAATCCCGCGAAGCCAAACACCGTCGCGACCATCCGCGCCGCAGCGCGCTTGCTGCTCTCGATCGGGCTGCGCTGGCTGGTAGCGATCTCGACCGCGTCCTGGCTGGTGGCAACCGTTGCGAGGTTGGTGGAGGTCTGCACGAGGCCGGGGACATCGGGGCTCATGGCCAGAACCCCGTGATGCTGGCTCGCCAGAATGCCCGCGATCACGGCTGCGTCGGCGTCGGCAATGACCTGCTCAGGACGCGCAACGGGTTCGGCCACGATGCGCAGGCCGGGATCGAACGAGCCAAGATCGGACCGCACTGCCGCCTCGTAAGCCGCCAGCAGCGACTTCAGATCCGCTGTGTTGGCGGAATCGAGCACCACCACCGCGAACGCTTCGCGCGGGATCGCGTTGCGCTTGCTTCCGCCCTGGACGTCGGCGACCGCCACCGCCGTACGACCCGCAACGGCCAGCAGCGCGCCGCCCAGAATGCGAAGCGCGTTCCCGCGGCCGCGATGAATATCGACCCCCGAGTGTCCGCCCGCCAGGCCCGCAACCTTAATGCGCCACGCTTCGCCCGCAGGCGCCGCGCGCCGGGCGATCTTGCGCCGGGCCACCGAATTGACGCCGCCGGCGCAGCCGATGCACAGCGTGAATTCCTCTTCGTTGTCGAGATTGAGGAAGTACTTCGACTTGAGGACGCCGGCCGGAAACTTGGACGCGCCGGTGAGGCCGCTCTCTTCGTCGATCGTGAAAACGAACTCCAGCGGGCCGTGGGCGACCGTGTCGCTCTCCATGACGGCCAGCGCGGCGGCGACGCCCACCCCGTTATCGGCGCCGAGGGTGGTGCCGTCGGCTTTGAGCCAATCGCCGTCCACCACCAGGCGGATGGGGTCGGTATCGAAGTCGTGGACCGTGCCTTCGTTCTTCTCGCAGACCATGTCCAGGTGGCCCTGGATTGCGGCCGGAATGGCGCCCTCGCGTCCCGGGCGAGCGGGCTTGCGGATGATCGTGTTGCCGACCGGGTCCTGGGTAGCTTCGAGGCCCAGGCGGGAGGCGACGGCCAGCACGTAATCGCGGGCTGCGGCTTCTTTTTCCGATGCGCGGGGAATCGCCGACAGGGCGGCGAAGTGCTTCCAGACGGCCTTGGGTTCGAGATGGTCGATGGGTGTAGACATGGCTGGAATCATGTTAGCGTAGTGGCGCCCGCCCCAGCGTGCGGTCGTTGGGGTAAAGGCGGCGCTCCCTGGGTCCGCTCCGTCGTGACGATATCCACCCGCTTAGGGCATCAGGACGGTGAGTACAAGCAATGCGCGATTCTCTTCGCCGCGATCGTCGGGGGCGCTGGCGCCAGCTCGCCGCCGGCCCCTCCGGAATTCGTCACGGCTTCACCGCACGGCGGCTCTCGGGGAAGGACAAGCAGTGGATGAACGTCGGGGCGGTCGGAATCGGCGTCGTAACGCCGGACTCAATAACGCTAAGCCCGCAAGCAGACAGTACCGACTTCCACTTCGGTGGCGGAGATTCGGGATGCGGCGGCGCGTCCTCCGATTTCTGAAATGCGGTTGCGGGCCTTCCAAGATGTTAAACTGACGCTCGAATGCCCACCTGCCGCGTGTGCCGCACGGAGCTGCCCTCGACTACCCGCTTCTGCAGCCAGTGCGGAACGCCGGCGCCCTCGGCGGCCGACGCCAACCTGAATCCCACCGAGCTGATGCCGCCGCCCGATAGCTCCGCGCCTTCGGGGGACGAGGAGCGCTTCCTGCCGGGAGCGCTGGTTGCGGGCCGCTACCGCATCATCGCCTTGATCGGTAGGGGCGGCATGGGCGAAGTCTATCGGGCCACCGATCTCAAGCTGCGCCAGCCGGTCGCGCTCAAGTTTTTGCCGGCAGCGCTGGCCTCCGACCGCGTCCTGCTCGACCGCTTCCTCAACGAGGTCCGCATCGCGCGCCAGGTCTCACACCCCAACGTCTGCCGCGTTTACGACATCGGCGAGTTCGAGGGCCAGCACTACATCTCGATGGAATACGTCGATGGAGAGGACCTGGCGTCGCTGCTGCGCCGAATCGGCCACCTGCCCGCCGACAAGGCCACCGACATCGCGCGCCGCCTCTGCGCCGGCCTGGCCGCGGCGCACGAGAAGGGCGTCCTACACCGCGATCTGAAACCCGCCAACGTCATGCTCGATGGCCGCGGTCACGTGCTCATCACCGATTTCGGCCTGGCGGGACTGGCCGGTCAGTTCCAGGGCGCGGACATACGCAGCGGAACGCCCGCCTACATGGCCCCGGAGCAGCTCGGCAGCCGCGAAGTCACCGCGCGCAGCGACATCTACAGCCTGGGCCTGGTGCTCTACGAGATGTTCACCGGCCGGCGCCCGTTCGAGGCCGGGAGCGTGGCCGAGCTCGTGCGCATGCAGTCGAGCGCATCGCCAGTTGGGCCGACAACGGTGGTCCGGGACCTCGACCCTGCCGTCGAACGGGTCATTCTGCGCTGTCTCGATCCCGACCCCGCGCGGCGGCCGGCCTCCGCGCTGGCCGTCGCGGCGGGACTCCCCGGGGGCGATCCCGTGGCCGCCGCGCTCGCCGCCGGCGAGACGCCGTCGCCCGAGATGGTGGCCGCCGCAGGAGAAGGCTCCGAGGGGATCGCTCCGCGCCTGGCCGCGGCGCTCCTGGCCGTGGTGGTGGTTGGGCTGATCGCCTGCGCGGCGTTCTCAGGCCGTATCGCGATGCAGTCCCGCATGCCGTTCGACACTTCGGTGGGAGCCCTGGCAGGGAGGGCGCGCGAGATTCTGGCGTCGCTGGGCTACGGCGGCAAGCCTTTCGACACCGCGCAGGGCGGCGACATCGACTCTTCCTATCAGTACTGGGCGCAGCGAAACGACCGGCATTTCGTTCGCACCCTGGCCTCCGGCCGGCCCGCTCCGGTCTATTTCTGGTATCGAACCGGCCCGCGCTACTTCGAGCCGCTGGCTTTCTTCGCCGGAACGCTTCTGCCGGGCATCGTTACGGAGTCCGATCCCCCCGTCGACGCCGCCGGAATGGTCAGGGTGAACCTCGACATGCAGGGCCGGCTGCTCGAACTCCGTGCCGTGCCGCCTCGGATCGAGGATCCGCCCGGACGGCCCCAGCCATTCGACTGGAAGCTCCTGTTCACGGCGGCGGGCCTCGATCCGGCTGGTTTCACTCCCGCGGCGCCGGAGTGGCTCCCGCGGTGCTCCTGGGATACGCGGGCCGCATGGACTGGATCCTGGCCCGGAGGCTCGCCGGGGGTGCTGCGCGTCGAAGCCGCCGCGTTCCGCGGCAAGCCGGTGTACTTTGAGCTGCTGGGTCCCTGGTCGAAGAATGCGGTGCTCTATGCCGGAGAGTTGACCGCCGCGGACCGGGCCAGCCAGGTGATTCTACTGGTGCTGTTTCTGGGCGCGATTGCCTGGGGGTGCGCCCTGGCCCGCCGCAACGTTCGCCTCGGCCGCGGTGACCGCCGGGGCGCCACCCGCCTGGCCGCCTTTACCTTCTTTGTCATTCTCGCGGCCTGGGTTCTGGCGGCGAGTCACAAGCCCTCCTTTGTCGAGCTGGTGTTGGTGATCATGGCGGTGAGCTGGGCGCTGTTTTTCGCCGCGCTGGTTTGGGTGCTATACCTTGCGCTTGAACCCCACGCCCGCCGCCTGTGGCCGCAGACGCTCGTCTCCTGGAGCCGCCTGCTGACGGGCGGTCCGCGCGATCCGCTGGTCGCCAGGGACGCACTGATCGGCTCCGCCATGGGCGTGGGCTGGGCGCTCCTCTATTACTGCGGTGCGGCGGCGAGAGAAAAGGCGGGCGAGTGGCCGATGCAAAACGATCTTACGGTTCTGCTCGGCTTGCGCCACCTGGGGAGCAAGATGCTGCTCCAGGTTGCGGTGTCGGTTGCGGTCGCGCTGCTGGTCTTTTTCCTGCTGCTCGGATTGCGGGCGCTGCTGAGGAAACAATGGCTGGCAGCGGTGGTTTTTGTGGCATTGCTCATGACGCCTCGCCTCATCAGCAGCACCGATCTCCCAGTCGAGCTGGTCTTTGGCGTGGTGTCTTTGTCGATCGACGTTTTTCTTCTGTTTCGCTTTGGGCTGGTGGCCTATGTCGTCGCGGTATACGTCACCAACATCCTGGCACAGTTGCCGTTGACGCTCGACTTTTCGTCCTGGTACGTGAGCGTCTCCATGTTCGTGCTGGTCGCGCTGGCCGCGCTCGCTGCATGGGCGTTCCGCACCACGCTTGCCGGCCGCAGCGTCTGGAACGATTAAGGACGCGCTCCCAACCGGCTCAGCGGGCCCGTTTATGCATGACGAATTCGGTGGGATGATGGGAGAGTAAACGGAGGGGAGGAGGCGGCAATGAAACTCCGAATCGCCATTTGGACGAGTGTGGGCGCGCTCGTTGTGGTCTTTTGGACCCTCTACATCTCCGCAACGTTGCCAGCTCCACTTGGGACTCTGTGGGCGCTGGCGTATCTGACCTGTCCCGTTGCGCTGGCTCGGCACTACCCGCTCAGTTTCTATTTTGTCCTTCTAGCGAACGCCGCTACGTATGCGTTGGTCGGCACGGGCGTGGAAACCATGCGCCGGCACTACAAATTTCGCTCGGTTTCAAACTGACTTGGTCCGGACCGCCGGGTAACAACGTCGAACACCGCTCCCTTACGGTCGCGGCTCGGCCCGTCGAAAACACCCGAACACCGCTCCCTTGCGGTCGCGGCTCGGCCGGGCGAAAACACCCGAACACCGCTCCCTTGCGGTCGCGGCTCGGCCGGGCGAAAACACCCGAACACCGCTCCTTTACGGTCGCGGTTCGGCGGGGCGTGCCGCTACGCTCGGAAACCGCCCCGCGCGGTTGACCACCACGCCAACCGTGTGTTAGTTTGATTGTTCGGCGTATCTCTCGTCTTTCGTTTACGTTCCCGATTAGAAATCCGATGGACGAACTGCTTCGCTCGCTTGGTGGGTTGGCCCTGAAGGCGATCCCCACCTTCCTCCTGGTGATCGCACTACACCTCTATCTCAAGCGCATGTTCTTTCGCCCCATGGCGCGCGTGATCGAGGAACGCTATCAGGCGACCGAGGGCGCGCGGAAGGCGGCGGAGGAGAGTCTGGCCAGGGCAGCCGCAAAGGCAGACGAGTACGAGGCCTCCCTGCGCGCCGCCCGCAGCGAGATCTACCGCGAAGAAGAAGAGGCCCGGCAGAGGCTGCGTCAGGAACAGGCCCAGGCCGTCGCGGAGGCTCGCCGCAACGCCGAGGCCGCGGCCAAGGAAGCGCGCCAGCAGCTTGCCGCCGAGCTCGTGTCCGCGAAGGAATCCCTGTCCCTCCAGACTGGCGCCCTGGCCGACCAGATCGTCGATTCCGTCCTGCACGGGAGAGTGGTTTGAAACGCGCCCTGACCCTGACGTTCGCGGCGCTCCTTTTCGCCGCCGTGTCCCTGACGGCCGCCGAGAAGACGAAATCCGAAGGGGAGTCGGCTAACCTCCTGCTCTGGAAGGTGGCCAACTTCGTCCTGCTGGCCGGAGGCCTGGGGTGGGTGATCTATAAGAAGGGCGGACCGTTTTTCGCCGCCCGCACCGAGGCTGTCCGCCGGGATCTGGAATCGGCCGCGCGCGCCAATCGGGAGGCCCAGGAACGTTACGCCGCCGTAGAGCGCCGCCTGGCGAAGCTGGGCGCCGAAATCGAGAACCTGAAGACGCAGGCTCGAGCGGAGTCCGGCGCCGAAGGCGAACGGATGCGTGCGGAATCCGAGCAGGCGTTTGAGAAGATCCGGCTGCAGACGGAGCAGGACATCGCCTCCGCCGCGAAGGCCGCCCGGCAGGAACTCCGGGTTTACGCCGCCGACCTGGCAGTGGGCCTGGCGGAGCGACGCATTCGCGAGCGTCTGACCCCGGATTCGGAGAGCGCGCTTCTGGGCTCCATGCTCAAGGACCTCGACAGGCGCTCCGACGGCTCGGCAGCGAGGGTCTCCTAGTGAGAAAACCAAAGCAAGACTGGCCACGAATGAACACGAATGAACACGAATTTAAATTAAGTTTCTTATTCGTGTGCATTCGTGTTCATTCGTGGCAAAGGTTTGCCGGGAACTAAAATGCCCCAAGCCCTGGCATTCCGTTACGCGCGCGCCCTGGCGGACCTGGTCCTCGAGCCCGGCTCGAAGACGGATCCACAGGCTGTCACGGCGGAAATCGAACTGTTCCAGCACACACTCGACGCGTATGCGGATCTGAAGCTGGTGCTCGAATCGCCTACCGTGCCGGCCGCCCGCAAGCGCGCGGTGGTGGCCCGGTTGTCCGATTCGCTGCCGCTCACGAGTTTGATGCGGCGCTTCCTGTATGTTCTGATCGACCATCGCCGCGTGCCAATGCTAGGCGATGTCCGGGAAGCCTTCCAGGCGGTGATCGACGAGCGCCTTGGGTTGGTGCGCGCCGACGTCGCCTCGGCGCGTCCGCTCGGCCCGGAAGAGCGCGAGCGAATCCTGGCCACGTTGGGACGCCTCACCGGCCTCGAGGCCCGCGCGGAGTTTCGCGTGGAGCGCGACTTGATCGGCGGAGTGGTCGCGCGCATTGGTTCGACGGTCTACGACGGCTCCATTCGCGGCCAGCTACAAGGATTGAAACAGCGCTTGGTAGGCGTGGCCCCATAACCCACAAGCAGAAGGTTCACCATGGCTCAAATACGCGCAGATGAAATCGAGCGGGTACTCCGCGAAGAGATCGAGAATTACGATAAAGCGGTCCAGGTCTCCGAGGTCGGCTCGGTGATCTCGGTCGGCGACGGCATCGCGCGCATCTATGGCCTGGAGAAGGTCATGGCGGGCGAACTCATCGAGTTTCCGCACGGCATCAAGGGCATCGCTCTGAACCTGGAGGAAGACCAGGTGGGCGCGGTGCTGCTCGGCGAAGCTACCGAGATCAGCCAGGGCGACGAAGTGCGGCGCACCGGCCGCATCATGTCCGTGCCGGTGGGCGAAGCGCTGATCGGCCGCGTGGTCAACGCCCTGGGCCAGCCCATCGACGACAAGGGGCCCATCCAGACCGAGAAGTTCAGCGCCATCGAGCGCCTTGCCCCCGGCGTTGTGGACCGGCAGCCCGTCAAAGAGCCGCTCCAGACCGGGCTGAAGGCCATCGACAGCATGATCCCCATCGGCCGCGGCCAGCGCGAGCTGATCATCGGCGATCGCCAGACCGGCAAGACCGCCATTGGGCTCGACACCATCATCAATCAGAAGGGCGGCGACGTCATCTGCATCTACGTCGCCGTCGGTCAGAAACGCTCCACGGTGGCGCAGGTGGTCAAGACGCTCGAAGAGCGGGGCGCCATGGAGTACACCATCGTGGTGGCCGCCACGGCTTCCGACCCGGCCCCGATGCAGTACATCGCCCCCTACTCCGGTTGCGCCATGGGCGAGTTCTTCCGCGACGCGGGCCGGCACGCGTTGTGCATCTACGACGACCTTTCCAAGCACGCCGCCGCCTACCGCGAAATCTCGCTGCTGCTCCGCCGGCCGCCCGGCCGCGAGGCGTATCCCGGCGACGTATTCTACCTGCACAGCCGCCTGCTCGAACGCGCCGCGAAGCTTTCGAAGGAACTGGGCGGCGGGTCCCTCACCGCTCTGCCCATCATCGAAACGCAGGCGGGCGACGTTTCGGCCTACATCCCGACGAACGTTATCTCCATCACCGACGGCCAGATTTACCTGGATACCGACCTGTTCAACTCCAACGTACGCCCGGCCATCGACGTCGGCCTCTCCGTGAGCCGCGTGGGCGGCAGCGCGCAGATCAAGGCGATGCGGCAGGTGGCGGGAACGTTGCGCCTCGACCTGGCGCAGTACCGCGGCCTGGCGGCGTTCGCCCAGTTCGGCTCCGATCTCGACAAGGTTTCGATGGCGCAGTTGGCCCGCGGCCGGCGCCTGACCGAGGTCCTGAAGCAGCCCCAGTACCAGCCCCTGCCGGTGGAGAAGCAGGTCCTGATCCTGTTCGCCGGCGCGAACGCTTTCCTCGACGACCTGCCGGTGGAAGAGTGCCGGAAGTTCGAAGCTGAGCTGATGAAGTTCGTCGAGAACGCCCACCCCGGCCTGTTGCAGAGGATTCGCGAGGAGAAGCAGCTGAACGACGCGCTGCGCACCGATCTGCAGGCGGCGCTCAAGGAATTCAAAGAGAGGTTCATGAGCGAGCGGTCCCAGAACGCCGCCGCTCCGGCCCGGAGCTGACCCGATGCCCAGTTTGATCGATCTGCGGCGCCGCATACGCTCGGTCAAGAGCACGCAGCAGGTCACCAAGGCGATGAAGATGGTGTCGGCGGCGAAGCTCCGCCGGGCGCAGGACCGCGTCATTGCGGCCCGGCCTTACGCCGCGATGTTCCGCCAGGTTCTGGGCGACCTCGCCGGCGCGGTGGCTGGCGACGAGACGGCCGAGGGACATCCGCTGCTGGCGCGGCGGCCCGAGCAGCGTGTTCTGCTGGTGCTGGTCACCTCCGACCGCGGTCTGGCCGGCGCTTTCAACACCAACCTCATCAAAGCCGCGCAACAGTTCGTCAGAGAGCACGCCTCGGCCGAGGTCCAGATGGACCTGCTGGGGCGCAAGGGCCGGGATTTCTGGCGCAAGCGGGGAGCCAGCGTTCTGGCCGAGCGCACCGGGATCTCGGAGAAGCCCACGTATGCCGACGCGGTCGGGGTCGCGAGCGAGGTCGCCGGCGCCTTCGAGCGGAAAGAGGCCGATGCCGTCTATCTGCTCTGCAACGAGTTCAAGAGCATCATGTCGCAGAAGGTGACGCTGGCGCGCGTGTTGCCGGTCGAGCTGCCGGCCGCGGGCTCGGGCGGGTACTACATCTATGAGCAGCCGCCGGCGGAACTGCTCGGATCGCTGCTGCCGCGCTACGTCGAGATCTCGATCTATCAGGCCATGCTCGAATCCGCGGCGGCGGAACTGGCGGCGCGCATGACCGCCATGGACGCGGCCACCTCCAACGCCGGCGAGATGATCGACAAGCTGACGCTGCACATGAACCGCGTGCGCCAGTCGAGCATCACCAACCAGTTGATCGAGGTGGTCAGCGGCGCCACGGCGGCGCAGGAATAGGAAGGCGGTCGATGGTCGATGGCCGATGGTCGATGGAGAAAACCAAGGCCGGCGGGTATCGTCCGTAGTTTGGAATGCAGGGTCGATGGCAGGCAGTCGATGGCTGACGGCAAACACTATCCACCATCCACCATCGACCATCGACGTAGTTAAGGAGATCAAATGGCACAGAACGGCGCGCAAGGCTCGGCGGGGGTCAGCACCGGCCACGTGATTCAGGTGGCCGGGCCGGCGGTAGACATCCAGTTCGCCGAGGGCGAGATCCCGGTCATCAACACCGCGGTGCGGATCACCGGCGAGGGGTTCGAGTGCCCCACTCCGATCAGCATCATCGTCGAGGTGGCCCAGCACATCGGAGAGGGCCGCGTGCGCACCATCGCGCTGCAGCCCACCGACGGCCTGGTGCGCGGCATGAAGGCCGAAAGCCTGGGACATCCCGTGGAAGTGCCGGTGGGCCCTGAAGTGCTGGGCCGCGTCATCAACGTCATCGGCGAGCCGGTGGACCACATGGGCCCCGTCAACGCCAAGAAATACGCGCCCATCCACCGCATGGCGCCCGCTTTCGACGACCAGTCCACCGAGCTTCAGGCCTTCGAGACCGGCATCAAGGTCATCGACCTCCTCGAGCCCTACCTGCGCGGCGGCAAGATCGGCCTGTTCGGCGGCGCGGGCGTCGGCAAGACCGTCATCATCATGGAGTTGATCAACAATATCGCCCTACAGCACGGCGGTATTTCCGTGTTCGGCGGCGTGGGGGAGCGCACCCGCGAGGGCAACGACCTGTGGCTCGATATGCAGGAATCGGGCGTCATCGATATCCACGACTTCACCAAGTCCCGGTGCGCGCTGATCTACGGCCAGATGACCGAGCCGCCCGGAGCGCGCCTTCGCGTGGGCCTCTCCGCGCTGACCGTAGCCGAGTACTTCCGCGATGAAGAGGGCAAGGACGTGCTGCTCTTCATCGACAACATCTTCCGTTTCACTCAGGCCGGCTCGGAGGTTTCGGCGTTGCTCGGCCGCATGCCGTCCGCCGTCGGCTATCAGCCCAACCTGGCCACCGAGATGGGCGAGTTGCAGGAGCGCATCACCTCCACCAAGAAGGGGTCCATCACGTCGGTGCAGGCCATCTACGTGCCCGCCGACGATTACACCGACCCGGCGCCCGCCACCACCTTCGCTCACCTGGACGCCACCACCAACCTGTCGCGCGAGATCGTCCAGCTAGGCATCTACCCGGCTGTCGATCCACTGGCCTCCACTTCGCGCATCCTGGATCCTCGCGTGGTGGGCGAGGAGCACTACAACGTGGCGCAGCAGGTCAAGCAGGTGTTGCAGCGCTACAAGGACCTTCAGGACATCATCGCCATCCTGGGTATCGACGAGCTCTCAGACGACGACAAGATCATCGTGGGGCGGGCCCGCAAGCTGCAAAAGTACCTCTCGCAACCCTTCCACGTGGCCGAGCAGTTCACCGGGATGAAGGGCAAATACGTGAAGCTCGCGGACACCATCCGCAGCTTCAAGGAAATTGTCCAGGGCAAGCACGACGAGATCCCCGAGCAGGCGTTCTACATGCAAGGGACGATTGAGGACGTGCTGGAACGCGCCGAGCAGTACAAGGCGACGGCTTAGTTCCATGGCGGACACGTTTCTGCTGGAAGTGGCGACGCCGGAGCGGCTGATGGTGCGCGAGAACGTCAGCGATGCGCAGATTCCGGCCGCCAACGGCTACGTAGGCATCCTGCCCGGCCACGCGGCGCTGCTGTCGGAATTGGGCTCGGGCGTCCTGAGCTACACCGCGGACGGCCACCACCGCTCGCTTCGCGTAGAAGGCGGCTGGCTCGAAGTCAAAGACGACCACGCCCGGGTCCTCGCCACCTCGGCCCAGCCGGTCGCCGACTAGGACTCTGTTGGGGGGCACTCCCGAGCTGCGCCGGAGCTTCACGTCCGGCTTCCTGCATTTCAGGAAGTTGGACGGAGGCGGGTCTGGAGACCCGCCGCAGGACTGGAGTCCTGCCCCACAAACTTATGCTTCCTGCGCGCGCAGCCGGAACATCGAGAACAGGGAGGGCTTCGCCTCCGTCTCCTCCACCGTTCTTCCGCTCAGCCTGGCGGAGAGTTGTGCAATGCGCCTCCCGAAATCGGAGGCGGGCGCCATGAGCCGCCCCGATGCGTGCGCGTTCGCGATTTCCAGGCTGTCGTTCGGAAAGATACCTTCCACGGGCAGGCCCATCATGCTCCTCAGTCGGTCGGAGGAAACGGCCTGGCCCTGCTGCACCCTGCTCACCAGGAGCTTGAGCCTCTCCTTGGGATAGTTGAGCTGCAGCAGCTTCTGGACGATCCGGCGCGCCTGGAGCAGCGAAGCCACGTCCGGCGTGGCCACCAGGAACAAGGAGTCGAGCTCCTCCACCAGGGCCAGCGAGACGGGAGTGAGCTGCGCCCCCAGGTCGGCCACCACCCAGTCATACTGCGAGCGCGCGTAGTTCAACACGCCGGCGAAGCTGCGCGTACCGGGCAAGGCGCCCAGCGGAATCGCGGCCGGCGCGGCCAACACATCCAGTTGCGGCTGCGGGTTGGAGACAAAGGTCCTCCAGAGGCTCGTGTCCATGGAGCTCAGATTGTGCATGGCATCGACGACCGAGTAAGTGCCGTCGGAGCCGAACCAGAAGCCGGCCATGCCCGAGGCGAGGTCGAAGTCGATCAGGCCGATCCGTCCCGCGCCCGAGCGGCGCAGATCGGCGGCTGTATGGCAGGCGATTACGCTGGCCCCGCATCCTCCGGTCGCCGCCAGGAAGCCGGCCGCCCGCGCCGTCCGGCCTCGCGCCACGCGCTGCGTCTTCTCGTTGTCGATGGAGCGGACAATCTCCGCCAGCACCGGTTCGTTCAACGGCGGCGAGAGGAACTCCCGCGCGCCCAGGCGGATCGCCGTCAGGATCGACTCCGGTTCGCGCAGCCCGTGAACTGCGATTACCGCGACCGGCGCTTCGGCCGTTTTGATTCCGGCCATGACGGCCGGCATGCCGGGCTGGCTGAAGTCGAGCACCAGCAGGTCGGGAAGGATGGCACTCTCCCGATGCGCCAGGCTCGTCACGTCCTCCTTGTCGAATGCGATCCGCACACCCAGGGATTGCAGGCCATGCACAATGCGATTCCTGAACTCCGGATCGGTGACTACGATGCCGGCGCTAAGCATGCGGCACCTCCTTGTTCCTTGAGGGCGCGCGGCAGCCGGAGTGTGAATGTCGTGCCTTCCACGGCTTGGGAACGGAACGACAGGGAGCCCTCCAGGTACCGCTCCGTGACCAGCTTGGCGAAGTAGGCCCCGTATCCACGGCCTGCCGCCCGCGTCGAGAAGGCCCGGTAAAAGACCTGTAGTCGAACCCCGAGCGCCATCTCGCCCGGATTGTGCACCCAGAAATCCACGTGCGTCTCCGAGACCCGGTAACCGGCCGTCACGCTCTCGGGCGGCGCGGCCTGCAGGGCGTTCAACAGGATCTCGCGAAGCGCGCACCCGGCCAGCGCGGGATCGGTATCCACCACGGCATCTTCGGAAGGCGTCTCCAACCGGATCTCCGGCCCGCCGGCGGTCTCGGAGAGCAGCTCTCGCGCGGAGACAGCGCGGCGCGCCACGGCCAGCCGGCCGCTCTCGGCGGCGGTGAGATCGGTATGCGCCTGCGCCATCCGGACGAATCGCTTCGAGGCGGATTGGAGCAGGCCCAAAGCCTGCCGGCGGGCCTCCTCGTTAGCACCGTCGTCCGCGGCGGTGCGCGCCAGTGCGTCCATTTCGATTGCCACCGCTTTCGCCTGTGGGAGAATGCCGCGTTCCAGCCGTTCGCGAAGCATGCGGTTCCGGGCGCTGCTCAGGCAGACCAGCGTGAACCGCTGGCCGGAGATATCGACCGGCGAGGCCGAGACTTCGAGCTCCAGCGCCCGGTCTCCTTCGGCGGCGCGGCGCATCATCAGGCAGACCTGCGTCTCCGCATGACCCAACTGTGCGTCCAGAGTGGCGTGGAGCGCGCCGCACGCCGCGCAGCCAGGCGTGGTCCCGCACCCAGCTTCGCTTTCGAGCGCTCGCGCGCATTCCATGATCTCGCCGAATCGCAGCCCGATCACATCCTGGGGTCCGATGGCACCCGCGAATTCCAGTAGACGCCGGTTCGCGAGCACGATCTGCCGTTGCGGGTTGAGCAGCATGGCCATTGAGGGAACGGCGTCGAGGATGCGTTCGAGCAGATTCACCACGGCAAGAAGGTCGGCCTGGGCCTGAACCGTGGCTGCGGGCGCGCGCTCGCCCATGGGGAGGGGAACGGGATTCGTCATAATTAACCCCTCTTAATGATGCACCAAAAACGGCGGGGATGCACGGGTTTGAGAGCCTTATATCGAGGTTTCTTCTAGTACTCCGACGCTCGCGGTACTGGGGTGGTGCGTCGCAAATTTCGAGCAGTATGACTGGCAGCAGACCAGGGGTGGGACAGGCACGAATTTCGCAAAGGCGGCGAAATTCGAGCCAGTCCCGGGTTCGCCGCCAATTCCGAGCAGCATGACTCGCAGCAGACCAGGGGTGGGACAGGCACGAATTTCGCAAAGGCGGCGAAATTCGAGCCAGTCCCGGGTTCGCCGCCAATTCCGACGAACCAGGCTAGGCTTCCTGCGACCGCAGGCGGAACATCGAGAACCGGGAAGGCTTCGCTTCCTCGATCAGCTTGCCGGTGAGCGTAGCCGAGAGCTGCGCGATGCGCTTTCCGTAATCGGACTTGGGCGCCATGAGCCGGCCCGCCGCGTGCGCTTCAGCGATTTCCGCAGGGTCGCTCGGAAAGACTGCCTCCACGGGAAGACCGATCATGTTCTTGAGGTCGTCGGGATACACGATCTGGCCCTTCTGGACCCGGCTTACCAGTAGCTGCACCTTCTCTTTGGGGTAGTCGAGTTGGATCAACTTCTGGACGATCCTGCGGGTCTGAAGCAGCGACGACACCTCGGGCGTGGTCACCACGTAGAGGGAATTCAAACCTTCGACGAGCGCCACCGAAACCGCGGTCAGGTTGGATCCCAAATCCGCGACGATCCAGTCATACTGGCAGCGCGCGTAGCTCAGGACCCCGGCGAAGTCGCGCGCCCCCGGCAGGCCGCCGAGCGGAATCTCGGCCGGCGCGGCCAGCACGTCGAGTTGCGGCTGCACTGCGGAAACCAACCCCTTCCAAAGGCTGGTGTCCATGCGGCCGAGATTGTGCACGGCATCGAGAACGGAGTAGTTTGCCGCGATCCCGAACCAGAAGCCGGCCATCCCGGCGGAGACGTCGAAATCCAGCAGGCCGACCTGGCCCGCGCCGGAGCGGCGCAGGTCGGCGGCCAAATGGCAGGCGATGGTGGTGGCGCCGCATCCGCCCGCCGCCGCGAGGAAGCCTACCGCGGTGGCCGCTTGTCGCCGTGCGTCACGCCGTGTCTTCTCGCCTTCGATGGTCCGGACCGCGGCGGCGAGGGCTTTCTCGTTCAGCGGCGGCCAGAGGAACTCGCGCGCGCCCAGCCGCAGCGCCGTCAGGATCGCCTCCGCCTCGCCCAGGTGGTGGACCGCGATCACCGCGCACGGCGCTTCGAGCGACCGGAGCTCCGCCATGACCCCCGGCATCCCCGGCTGGCTGAAGTCGAGCACCAGCAGGTCCGGATTGGTGGCCGCCATCTGGTGCGCCTGGCCGGCGATGCCTTCCACGGCGAACTCGATCCGCACGGCCAAGCCCTTCAGGCAATCGACGATCTGTCTCCGGAACTCCGGATCGGTGACAATGATGCCGGCGCTAATCATGTGTTTCCTTTCGTGCTACTCCCGGCGCGGGGTAGGCGGACGGTGAACGTCGTGCCCTCCCCGGCAGCCGAGCGGAACTTCAACGAACCTCCCAAATACCGCTCCGTCACAAGCCTGGCCTGATAGGTTCCGTATCCGCGGCCTGGACCTCTGGTGGAGAAGCCGCGGGAGAAGACCCGAAGCTGGACCGTTCGCGCCATTTCGCCGGGATTGTGGACCCAGAAATCGACGTGGGTCTCCGCGACCCGGAGGCCGGCGCTGGCGCCTCCCAACGGCGGGGCGGCTTCGGCCGCATTGAGCAGAATCTCCGCCAGCACTTTCTTCGCCAGATCGGGATCGGTTTCCATGTCGGCGTCCTCTTGCGAGGACTCCAGCCGGATTCCCGGGCCGCCGCCGAAAGCCACCTCCGCGGCCGCGCTCGAGAGCAGTTCGCGCGCGGAAACCTGGCTTGGCGTGACGGCGAGTGCTCCACTCTCCGCCGCGGCCAGCTCACCCGGCGCGTGAACCACGTGCGAGAGCCGCTTGGACGCCGCCTCGAGCAGGCTCAACGACAGGCGGCGCGCATCCGGAGTGCTGGCGTCATCCGCGGCAGCGCGCGTAAGCGCCTCCGTTTCCGCCACCAACGCCATCGCCTGCGGGAGTACGGCCAGATCGAGACGATCGCGAAGCAGCCTATCCGCCGCGCTGGTCAGGCAAACCAGGGTGAGGCGCTGTCCGGAGACTTCGAGCGGCGCGGCCCAAACGTCGAGCGCCACGGACTCGTCTCCGCTTTCTGTACGGCGCACCATCAGGCAGACCTGTGTCTGCCCATAACCCAACTGGGCGTCCACGATGGCTCGGAAGGAACCGCAGACCGCACAGTGTGCTGTCGTTCCGCATCCGCCACAGCTTTCGAGCGCGTTAACGCAGCTCAGCATATCGCCTGGACGCATCCCGCGCAGCTCGCCCGCTTCTTCGGCGCCGGCGAATTCCACCAGCCGCCGGTTGGCGAGCAGGATCTGCCGCTCAGGACTAAGCAGCATAGCCATCGAGGGAATCGCGTCGAGCACGCGCTCGAAAAACGACACGGCGGCCACAAGATCCGTTTGAGCCTGGATTCCGGCCAGGGGCGGCAGCTCGCTTGGCGGAACGGGAACGCGACTTTCTATGGGATGCACAGTACACATAGGATGCCGCAAAACTGGTCCAGGTGCGTCATAAACGCGCCTTCACCTGTGGGTTCTGGTTTTGTGAGTACCGGGACTAGTGCTTTGCCTAGGGAACCGGGCGCGTCAGCAAGCGGACGGCAGGCTGACCGAGAACGTGGTGCCCTCCGCGGCGCTCGACTGGAACGAAACCGCTCCGTTCAGGTAACGCTCGGCCACCAGCTTCGCGTAATAGGTTCCGTACCAGCGGCCACGGCCCTTGGTCGAAAACGAGCGTTGGAAGACCTGCAACTGCACTTCGCGCGGCATTTCGCCGTCGTTGTGGATCCGAAACTCGACGCGCTCCGCGGCCAGGCAACCTGCCGTGACGGCGCCGCCTTCGGGCGTCGCTTCGAGCGCGTTGAGCAGAAGCTTCTCGATGACCCGTCGCGCCAGCATCGGATCGGTATCGACGGTGGCGTCCTGCGCCTCGATCCGTATGCGGCGCCGCTCGGCGAGCGGATGGTACTCCAGCTCGCGTGCGGTGTCGCGCAGAATCTCGAGCGCGGAAGCGGTCCGCCGCGAAACCACCAGGTCGCCGCTCTCGGCAGCGGCGAGTTCGGCGTGCTCGCGCATGAGGGTGGCCAAGCCGCGCGATGCCGCGGCCATCCGGGCGGTCACTCTGTGCCGCCCTTCCGGTTGCATGTCGGGGGCGGAAAGGGTCGCGGCCAGAACCTCCATCTCGAGCGCCAGCTCGACGGCCTCCGGGATGATCCAGTTCTCGAGCGACTCGCGGCGAAGGTGGCCGCCCATGTCGCTGGCGCAGACGATCAGGAACTGGTTGCCGCCGAGCTCGACCGGGCAGGCCGAGATCTCCAGTTCCAGCGGCTCCTCACCCGCCGCGGTGCGGCGCAGCACCCGGCAGACCTGGGTCTGCGCGACTCCGAATTGGGCCGTGACGATGGCCTGAAGCGCGCCGCAAACGGTGCAGTGTTCCGTGCTGCCGCAGCCTTCGAGCGTCTCCGTGGCGTGGACGCAGCGCAGGACCTCGCCAGGACGGAAGCCACACAGGTCGTCGATCCCGGTGGCGCCCGCGAACTCGATCAGCCTTTGGTTGGCCAGCACCACCTGCCGCTCGCGGTTGAGCACGAGGGCCATGGTGGGCAAGGCGTTGAGAATGCGCTTGAGCGGGGGAATCGCCTCCAGGATTTCGGTCTGAGCCTGGATCTCTTCCGCGGCGGCGCGCTTGGCGGAGGGCAAAGGAAACAGCTGCATCGGCGAACCATGATACAACACTGCGGGCTGGTCAATAAGCCCGTCATGTCCGCCCATTCTATAATCAAATCACCGAGGGGCCATGTCTCACCCAGTCTTCATCGCCGGTGGCACCGGCTACATGGGCCGCAGCCTGATCCCCGTTCTGCTCGAGCGCGGCCACAGCGTTTACGCGCTCGTCCGCGCCGGATCGGAGCGCAAACTCGCCCCCGGCGCCACCGCCGTGCCCGGCAATGTGCTCGACGGTTCCACGTACGGAAGCGCGATCCCGCCCGATGCCACCTTCGTGCAACTGGTCGGCGTGCCGCGTCCCAGCCCGTCCAAAGCGGCCCAGTTCCGCGCTATCGATCTGGTCTCCGCCCAAGCCGCCGTCGCCGCGGCCCAGTCTGCCGGCGTCCGCCACTTCGTCTACGTCAGCGTGGCCCATCCTGCTCCCGCGATGAAGGCCTACATACAGGTCCGCGTGGAATGCGAGGAGTCGATAGGCCGCAGCGGAATGAACGCCACCATCCTGCGTCCCTGGTACGTCCTCGGACCGGGCCACCGCTGGCCCTACCTACTCGTGCCTGGCTATTGGCTTTGCGAGCGCCTGCCCGCCACGCGAGACGGCGCCCTCCGCCTCGGCCTGGTCACCCTGAAGCAGATGGTCCATGCCCTGGTTGCGTCCATCGAATCCCCCGTCGCCGGCATCCGGATCGTAGACGTGCCCGCCATCCGTGGGGCATCCCTTCGGCGCGTCACCGAGGCCGTGCTAGAATCGCAACCATAGAGAGGGGCACCATGGCCGCCGCACCCATCGCTACGACCGCGCTCCAGACGTTTCAGGCCGGAATCCGCGGGAGAATCATCCTGCCCGGCGACTACACCTACGACGCCGCTCGCAAGGTGTACAACGCCGACATCGATCGGCGCCCCGCCCTGATCGTGCGCCCCGCCGGAGTCGCCGACATCATCCGCTCGGTGAACTTCGCACGCGACGCCCGGCTCGACATCGCCATCCGCGGAGGCGGTCACGGCGTCGCCGGCTTCGCCACCTGCGACAACGGCCTGGTCCTCGACCTTTCGCCGATGAAGAGCGTCCGCGTCGATCCGCGCACACAGACAGCGCGCGTCGAGCCCGGCTGCACCTGGGGCGACCTCGACCACGCCTCCCACGCCTTCGGCATGGCCACGCCCGGCGGCGTCATCTCCACCACCGGCGTCTCCGGTTTGACCCTCGGCGGCGGCTTCGGTCACCTCTCGCGCAAGTACGGGCTCTCCTGCGACAACCTGATCTCGGCCGACGTGGTCACCGCGGACGGGCGATTCCTCACCGCCTCGATTGCCGAGAACACCGACCTCTTCTGGGCCCTGCGCGGCGGAGGCGGCAACTTCGGCGTCGTCTCCTCGCTCGAATTCCGCCTGCACCCGGTCAGCACCGTGATCGCCGGCCCTATCCTCTACCCGCTCGAGAAAACCTGCGACGTGCTGCGGCTCTTCAACGACTACATGAAGACCGCGCCCGAGGATTTCAGCGCCTTCTTCGCTGTCTTGATCGTGCCGCCAGGGCCGCCGTTCCCGGAGAGCCTGCACAACACCAAGGTCTGCGGGGTGGTTTGCTGCCATGTGGGCGACGCGGGCCAGGCCGCGAGGGACGCCGAACCGCTGCTCAGCGTTGGACCGCCGGTGTTTTCCCACCTCGGGCCGGTGCCCTATCCGGCGCTCAACAGCATGTTCGACCCGCTGCTGCCGCCGGGTATGCACCACTACTGGAAGGCCGACTATTTTCGCGATGTCGGCGGAGCGGCGATCGAGGCTCATGTCCAATACGGGCCGCAGATTCCCACCTTGTCCTCGGCCATGCACGTCTATCCGGTCAACGGGGCTGTAAGCCGCGTCGGCCCGACCGACACAGCGTACAGTTATCGCGACGCGGCCTTCGGCAACATCATCGCCGCGGTCTATCCGCAGTCTCTCGGTTCCCAGTTGCCGCACGGCCGCCAGTGGGTCCGCGACTACTGGTCCGCGCTGCATCCCCATTCGGCCGGCGGCAGTTACGTCAATTTCCTGATGGGGGACGAAGGGCAGGACCGCATCGCCGCCAGTTACCGCGACAATTACTCCCGCCTGCTCAAGGTGAAGAAGAAGTACGATCCCGACAATCTCTTCCACCTGAACCAGAACATCCGGCCGCTGCCAGCCGCCTAGCGCTCACACCACGCCCGCCTCGTGCAGTCCCTGCCCCGCCCCGGCCAGGTTGGCGAGCCGCATCTCCGAGTACTTGCGGCACAGCACCACGCCCGGCGCGCCCGCCGCGAACGCGGCTTTGACGGAATCGCGGACATCCTCCGGCGTAACCTGTTTCCCACGGCTCGGAACGCCGACGTCGATACCGGGGTAAACCGCGATCCTGTTCCCTACGTCCGCGATGACGCGCCTGGTTTCGCGGGCCACATACTCGGCCGATAGCCCGGCCTTGGGCAACTGCGCCAGCGGCGCCTCATCGTAGTTCATGAGTTTGTCGTAGAGCGGCAGTATGTCGTCCGGCCGGGCGTCGCGAAAGATAGTCGTCGAAATACGATCGACGAAGGCCGCCATGCGTTCGCCACCGGCGATGTTATAGACCGCCGGCTTAACGAAATCGGCGTAGTTAGCCGTCTCGGCGTAATCTTCTTCGGCCCGATAGAACGGACTAAGTGTCGCCTGGTGCAGAATGTGAAATCCCAGCGGCTTTTCCGGCGCGATCGACTTCGCGATCCGGTATACCTCGGCGCGAATCTCGTGATAGCTGTCCGTCCAGAGTTTCTCCCAGCCCAGGATCTCGGGATACTGCGACAACAGTCGCCAGAAGGTGACGAAGGTGCCGTCGGCCGGCCTCGCCGCCGTGAGTAGTTTCTCCAACTCAAGATAACCGCGCCTGGCGCGATCGGCGGAGAGGTCCCGGGCCCGCGCCTTCTCCAGGCAATGCGGGCAGAAGCAGGTGACGAAGGGCTGCGTCCAGCCGCCGCCGATCAGGTTCATCAGCGGCCCCATCCGCTCCTGGCCCCACGCGATGCCCGCCACGTCCGGGTATTGCCGCAGGTAAACGTCGATCCGCCCGAACATGTGCTGGCGCCAGTCTTCGTTGTTGTTGCACGGCGCCCAGGTCGGCTTGCCGTGGACGTCGACCTCCGCCACGCGGTCCATGTTCTTCAACTTCTGAGGATTGTCCTGGTTCGGGTAAAAGAAATCCCAGGCCACCACGTCCATGCCGCGTTCCTTGGCCTTGGGCAGAACCTCCGCCAGAATGTTCCGCCCCTGGTACTCGGTAGTGCGGAACTGGTTCAGGACCGTGTGCCGGAAGTATTTCTGGTCGTAGTCGAAGACCGCGCCGCCGCGTACCTCGTCGGGCTCTTGCCCGCCGTGATCCGGAAACGGGTAGCCGGCCAACTGCCGCCCGCCGGTGCCGTGGTCCCAGGTGTACGTGTTCAACCAGACGGTGTTGACGTGCGCCTTCTCGCGCAGCGTGTCGAGCACGGCATCGATGCCTTCATCCACGAACGAAACCGCACCCACCTGGATCGCGATGTACGGCTTGCGAGCCTTCACGGGAGCGCGCGGCGGAGCGGGCCCCTCCGCGCGGTAACGGCCCCCGCTCACGGCCCAAGCCGTGAGCCCCTGATTGAAGCTTCTGCGTTTCATATGATCACCATATCTCAGGAACGGCTGACACGCAGCAACCGTCCATCGCGCCCACGCTCCAGATGTTGCGACGCTGTACGGGCGCTGCCGTATAGTAAGGAGGGCGATCACCATGAGCCTGCGCAATGCGAAGACCGGACCCAAGTGGCGGACGCCGCATGGCCTGGCACTGGAGGAGAGCGCCAGGAAGATTCTCGCTCACGTCAAGGGCGAGCTGAAACTGCCTACGCGGCGTGTCGTGTTACCCGACGACGTCGGCGTGAAACGTTTCCGCGCAAAACTTGAAGAGGCGCTGGCCCCGCGATGCCGCGAACGTCCAAAACATTATTAGCCGCCGATGAACGCAGATAAACGCCGATAGGAAACAAATGAGTTATCGGCGTTTATCGGCGTTCATCGGCGGCTCAATTGTGTGCTTGGACTTTTTTCAGCGCCGTGTGAAGGCGCCATTGCTTGGGAAACACAACACTAGCACTCGTCCCGATCCACGACCCTCCGCGTCCTCGGTGTCACGGTGGTGTACAATTGTGCATACATGATGACGGGGTGGGATCCCGGCAAGCATGGAAGTTCGGTTCGTCGCGAGCGTGTCCGACTGATCTCGGCAAGGAAGGCGACCGCAAGAGAGCGGCGCCGCTATGAGGAAAGCCATGAAGCGCGAATATGATTTCTCCAAGGCCAAGCGGGGCCCGGTCATCCCCGTGCCGAAGGGTAAGACCAGGATCACTATCCGCCTCGATGAGGACATCCTGGGCTGGTTCCGTACGCAAGTCGACGAAGCAGGCGGCGGCAATTACCAGAGCCTGATCAACGACGCTCTTCGTCAATACATCGCCCGCGCCAGGGAACCACTGGAAGAAACCGTGCGGCGGGTCGTCCGGGAGGAGATCCGCCGCGCCAGTCAGCAACCAGCTTAGTCCCCCGCCTGCTGCCCTTCCGCACTCTCTTCCACCACGCGGCCATCGAACAGGTGGATGCTGCGATCCGAATACGCCGCATAACGCGGGTCGTGGGTCACCATGCAGATCGTCGCGCCGCCGCGGTGCAGCTCGCGCATCAGCGACATCACGGCCTCGCCGTTCTTCGAGTCCAGGTTGCCGGTGGGCTCGTCGGCCAGCAGGATCAGCGGATCCCCCACCAGCGCGCGTGCCACGGCTACGCGCTGCTGTTGGCCGCCCGAAAGCTGCGCCGGATAGTGCTTCATCCGGTGAGCCATCTCGACGCGGTCCAGCGCCTTCTGGACCCGCTCCTTGCGCTCGCTAGAGGGCATCCCGCGGTAGGTCAGCGGCAGCTCGACGTTCTCGTACACCGTCAAGTCGCCGATCAGGTTGAACGCCTGGAACACGAAGCCGATCTCGCGGTTGCGAATGCGCGCGCGCTCCGACGGCTTCAGGCTCCCGACAGGGTTGCCGTTCAGGATGTACTGGCCGTCGGTGGGCGAATCGAGCAGCCCCAGAATGGAAAGCAGCGTCGATTTGCCGCAGCCGGAAGGGCCCGCTATCGAGAAGTACTCGCCCTTCTTGATCTCCAGGTGCACGCCCGCCAGCGCATGCGTCTCCATCTCGTCGGTCAGGAACACCTTGGTCACGCCTTCCAGGCGGATGAGCGTGTTGTTGTTTTCTGAGCTCATAGAGCACTCCTCGCAAAATTAGTCTAGAACAGAACCGTCATAAGCAATAACGCATCCGCTCCCGGACGCAACTGCGAAAACCTAGTTCAACCGGATGCGGTCATGCGCATCCCACGCGGACATGTCGGACAGGATCACCTGGTCGCCAATCCGCAGACCGTCCAGAATCTCGATCGTGTTCACCGAGCTGCGTCCCAGCTTCACCTGCGCGCGGGTCGCGCCCTTTCCATCCCCATCCAGCCGGAAGAGGCTGATCTGGCTGTTGGGCTGCCCGAAAGTCGGCCGGCCCACGTACAGCACATCCGTCAGCCTTTCGATCTCGATGGTCCCATCCACGCTCAAATCCGGCCGCGCCCCCGGAGGCAGCGCGCCTTCCAGTTTCACATCCACCGTAACCGTGCCATTGACGGCCGCCGGGTCGATGCGCGACACGTGGCCTTCAATGATGCCGTTCCGCGTATCGACGGATGCCACCTGCCCGATCGCGACGTCCTTGGCCTGCGTCTCCGGGATCTTCAGCTCGGCCTTCAGCTTCTCCGGCTGAACCACCCGTGCCAGGATCGCCCCCGCGGCCACACGCTGCCCAACATCCACCGGCACCTGCTGCAAAACGCCGGACACACCCGCTTTGACGCGCATCGATTCGATTTGGCTCTTCTTTAATTGCCACAGCGCGCGAAGCTGCTCCACCGTCGCCTGCTGGACCGCGAGTTGCGCCTGGTCGGCTTCGACGCCGATCTCCAGCCGCTTCTTCTCGATCTGGTTCCGGTTCTCCAGGTCACTGGCCGTAGCGGCGGATTTCTTCGCCTGGATATCGGCGGTAAGGCCGAACTTGCTCAACTCGGCATCCCGGTCGGCCTCGAGCCTCGCGGTGTGGGCGTCGGTCGCCACCGTAGCCGCAGCCGACTCTTGGGTCAGCCGGTCGCTCTGCAGTTTCACCTTCAGGTTGTTCAACTCCGCCTCGGCGGCCTTCACCTTCCATTCCGCGTCGATGGTGGCCTGCTCCAGCTCGGGGTTGCTCAAAACCAGCAGCACGGTGCCGGGCGTCACGATCGTGCCGGGAAGCGCCAGCCGCTTATCGACACGGCCGTCGGTCTCGGCCGGGATAACCAGGCCTCCGTCGATCGGCACCAGCGTGCCCAGACCGCGGACCTGCCGCAGCATGGGCCCTCGCTTGACCGTGTCCATCCAGACCTGGGCCCGCTCCACGCTGGGAGCGGCGGGTTTCAGCCCGCCCAGAACCTTCGTCGTCACGCCGACCGCGGCAAGAACCACAACACCGATTACGATCTGCCGGATCCGCTTGTTCCGCGCCGCTGATTTTCTTGGGACGTCCATATGATTACCGGTTTCAGTTACGCACGTCCGATACCAACCGCTGCCTTCATGAAAACAGGGAACTTAGGGTATCGGCGAGGCCGCGCTCCCGCAGCGGGTGTCCGTTTTTGGGACGATCCTGTTCGGAACCGGCGTGGGGTAACCCTACTCCGGCAGCAACTGACCCACAATCCGCCCGCTCTTCCGGTCCATGAGAACCTGGGCGGCGCGCTGGGGCGGCAGCGTGACCGTGAATTGCGCCCCGTTTTCCAGGTGCGTCACCACCAGCCGTTTGTGCTCGCCCGCCTCCGAGATCATGGTGTACAGCGCGCAGTGCTCGAAAACGCTGGGCCGGATCAGCACCGATGGATCCGCGCTGGCGACCGAGAAGACCGGCGCCACGCCAGCCTGCTTCAAAGCGTGCCGGTAGAGGGCCGCGACCGGAGCGCTCTCCGACCCCACCTCCAGCGGCAGCGGGCACCAGATCACCTTGCCCGCACCCATCGGGATGGTTCGCACCTCCGCCCGCTCTTCGCCCCCCACCACGGCCTTCTCAATGCGCTGGAAGCTTTCTCCGTGAAACGCAACCCGCACGTCCGCCCCATCGATGCGCAGCGTCTCCTCCTCCGCCACCGGCGCAATCGCCGCTCGAAGGCCTAGCCGCTCCACCGGAATCCAGTGCTCGTCCCGATCGATCACCCCGCAGATCAGCAGCGTCGCGCCCTTCTGCACCGCTTCTGCCAGCACTTTCCATGCCGACCCGGTCAGCACCTGGGGACACGGCAGAACGATCAGCTTGGCGGGCGTGAACTTGTGCTCGAGCGCGTACTCGCCCGCCGCCCGCATCGCCGTCAGGCACTCATAGCCCATCACCCGAACCGAGCGCCTGGTCGCCTGGGTCGCGAAGTCGCGAACCGAAAACAGGTGCGACTGCGGCACCACCAGGACCACGTCCTCCAGTCGCTTTCCAACCAGCAGATCGCCGTGGAGGCGCCAGAACGCCGCCATCGCGCGGAACGGCTCCAGCTCCGGTTTGGCCGTCCCATCGGCGCGAAAGAACCCGATGCTCGCTTCGTTGTC
This sequence comes from Bryobacterales bacterium, assembly GCA_963841635.1. Taxonomy (GTDB): domain Bacteria; phylum Acidobacteriota; class Terriglobia; order Bryobacterales; family Bryobacteraceae; genus DASWZN01. The sequence continues at coordinate 501,229 of CAWJDO010000002.1, read as the reverse complement.
GTTGGCGATGTAGCTGTTCGTGTTCCACAGCCACTGCACGAACCCCGCGCCATCCGCGCCCATGGCGAACGCGATCTTCCGCTCGAGCAGGTTCCGCGCCCCTTCTTCCGTCCGGCCCGGCGTGCGGCGCATCGTTTCGTAGAACATGATGCCCGACTCTTCCACCAGGTTCGGCTTCGACGGCGATTTGGTCAGCACGCTGTCCCACAGCAGATCGTCGTTCAGCCACCAGTTGTGGACGCACGTGAAATCCACCACCGCATCGTGGAACAGCGGGCTCGGCTGGGGAGCCAGTCCGCCCTCGTCCTGGCCCACCGTGATGAGTTGATGCCGGTTCCCGTTGGCGCGGATCGCCGCCGAGATCTCCGTCACCCAGTGGTTGAACATCTCCTGCGCGAACAGCCTGTATTCGAGCACCGCGAGCGGCCGCGTCGTCCGTTCGAAAATGTCGGTGTCGGTGAAGTCCGCGAGCGCAGGCAGATCGATCGCGTCCAGAGACGTCAGCCCCCAGATTTCCTGGAGCTTCGTCTCGTCCGGATACCGCACCGCCAGCCACTCCCGCCATGCCTTGCGCTCGTGCTGGTCGTAGTTGGGCCGGCAGCTGAACGGGTGCGCGGGCGAACTGAAAGAAGGCTCGTTGATCAGGTCCCAGGTGAGATCGTCGGCCCTGTCGGCGCGCATGGCGAACTGGAACACGAATTCTTTCTGCGCCGCGAGGGCGCGCGGATCGAGGTACGGATTCTCGCCGCCCCACATCTCAGGGAAGAACGCGAACAGGTTGAAGATGACCGCGATCTCGCGGCGTCGCGCGGCCTGTAGAAACGCGTCGAACGCCCGCAGGCATCCTTCGTCGACGCGGCCGACCTCGGGCATGATCTGTCTCCAGCCGGTCCAGATCCCGGTTCGGACCACGTTCACCCCGGCGCGTTTCATCTCGACGAAGTCGCGGTCCCACAGCGCGGCGTTCGGCTCCAACAGGAATTTCCGCTGTGCGTCCGCGGCCATGTAAGTGGTGCCACTGATCACATACGGCCGGCCGTCGCGCAGCAGGTAGTCGCGGCTGGCGGTGAACGGCTTGCCGCCCTCGGCGCCGGGGCCATGCGCGACCTGGAAGCCGGTCTGGCAGCGCAGCCCGCCCAGGCTCGCCTCCACGCGATAGAGTCCGGGAACCAGCGTGGGCCAGCCCAGCGGAGCCTCCGCGGAGCCCATCGCCAGGATCGACGAGGCCGTGAGCGGCGCCTGCAACTTCATGACTGTCATCCCGGCGTCGTCGCGGATCTCCAGGTCGCACTGCTGCAGGGCGAACGGCTGCGCGTCTCCGCGCGGCCGTTTGAGCCGCACGGTGAACGATGGCAGTTCCTGGCCGTAATAGCAGGCGAAGCTGGGACGCACCTCGAACTCCGAGGCGCCTTCGCCCGCAATCGCCGCCAGCGTCCAGACCGTCTCCGCTGAGACCGACCCCTTCAGGTTGGCCAGCACCCAACGCCCGCCCGCGAACGGCTCCTCGAGCCTGTCGATCTGGACGAACGGCGCCGCCACCGGCCAGCCCTTCGCGTCGAGCCCGTGGGCCAGCGCCCGCATCGTCGCGTCGCGCATGCCCGCCGTGCCGATCTCCGCCGGATTGTCCCGCGTCGAAGTCAGCCGCAGATACAGCTCGTAAACTTCCTCCGCGTGGAATCCGCCCAAGCCCTTGTAAGACGCGATCCGGCTCGCCGGCACGGCGAACGACTGCGTGATGGAGAGCGCCTTGTGATACGCAGTCTGCCGGATTTCCTGCCGCCACCCACCCGCCTCGCGAACCACCGGCACTGTGAGCGGTACGCCACCCAGGTTCAGCCAGTTCCCTCCTTGCTGCAGATGCTCGAGAATGTGCTTCCAGCCCGCTTTCGGAAACGCGGAGCCGTACGGGGTGATCAGCAGGCTGTCCCGGTCCAGATGCGCCAGTTCAGTTTCGCCCACGAACGAAACAGCGAGCACCTCGAACGCCCCCTTCTCGATCGCCGCGATGTCCACCGCCGGGAATCCGGCCTCCCAGAACACGGCGACGTGCTCCGGGGCCGGAGACGGCGTCTGCCCACGCGCGGCTAGAACTGCGGCGGAACTGGCAAGAAACCGGCGTCGGCTGATCATCGATCCCAAGCATACCCCAGCCCGAAATTCCCTGTCCCCCGGCCCTCGAGCCGGGTTATACTGGAGCAAACAAAAGGCGAAGAAAATGTCTGAGAACCTGACGCTAAGCTTCCCCGAACCCCCCGAACTCGGTCTCGCCCACCCCACCGGCCTCAACGTCGCGCTGGCCCGATTCGAGAACCTCCGTCTGAGGCCCGACTCCGTCATCCGCGCCATCCACTACCAGCCCGCCGCGCCCGGTGACTACGCGCCTGTGCCTGACGCCGTCCACCCCAAGTTGCGCGACGCGCTCGCGCGCCAGGGCGTCACCCGCCTCTACAGCCATCAGGCCGCCGCGTTCGACCTGGTCGCCGCCGGAAAGAACACCGTGGTCGTCACCCCCACGGCCAGCGGCAAGACGCTCTGCTACAACCTGCCGGTGCTGAACCGCCTGATGGAGGACCCCACCGCCCGCGCCGTCTACCTGTTCCCCACCAAGGCGCTGGCCGAAGACCAGCTCCACGAAATGCAGCAGGCCCTCGACGCGGCGGGCTCAGACCTGCGCGCCTTCACTTACGACGGCGACACGCCGCAGGACGCGCGCAAGGCCATCCGCGAGCGCGCCAACATCGTCCTCACCAACCCCGACATGCTGCACGCCGGCATTCTGCCGCATCACACCAAGTGGGCCAAGCTGTTCGAGAACCTGCGCTACTTCATCATCGACGAGCTGCACTACTGCCGCGGAGTTTATGGCAGCCACGTGGCCAACGTCGTCCGCCGGCTGAAGCGCATCTGCGAATTCTACGGTTCGAAGCCGCAGTTCATCTGCTCCTCCGCCACCATCGCCAATCCGCGCGAACTGGCCGAAGCGCTGGCGGGCGAGCCTTTCGATCTGGTCGCGCGCAACGGCGCGCCCTCGGGCGAGAAGTACTTCATCTTCTACAACCCGCCCTACGTGAACCGCGCGCTGGGCATCCGCCGCAGCTACCTGCAGGAATCGAAGCGCGTCGCCCTGGAGTTCCTCGAGAACCGCCTGCAGACCCTCGTCTTTGCCAACAACCGCCTCGCCACCGAGGTCCTGGTCACATATTTGAAGGATGCCGCCTCGCGCCTGCCCGCCGGCCCGGACGCCGTGCGCGGCTACCGCGGTGGATACCTGCCGCGCGAGCGCCGCGAGATCGAGCGCAAACTGCGCGAGGCCGATGTCCGCTGCGTGGTGGCTACCAACGCGCTCGAACTGGGAATCGATATCGGCTCGCTCGACGCGGTGGTCATGGCTGGCTACCCGGGGACCATTGCCTCCACCTGGCAGCGCGCGGGCCGCTCCGGACGCCGGCAATCGACTTCGGCCGCGGTGCTCGTGGCTTCGAGCGCCCCGCTCGACCAGTACATCATCGAGCATCCCGACTACTTCTTCGGCTCCTCGCCCGAGCAGGCGCACATCAACCCGGACAACGTCGAGATCCTCATCAACCACCTGAAGTGCGCCGCCTTCGAGTTGCCCATCCGCGACGGCGAGAAGTTCGGCCGCCACGATACGGCGGAGCTCTGCGCGTTCCTCGACGAGTTGGGCCTGCTGCACCACTCCGCCGGCGCCTGGCACTGGACCTCCGACACCTACCCGGCCGACGCCATCAGCCTGCGCTCCATCACTAGCGACAACTTCGTCGTGGTGGATACGACAGGCGAGCCGCAGGTAATCGCCGAAGTCGATTTCCCCTCCGCGCTCACCACGCTGCACGAGAAGGCCATCTATCTGCACGAAGCGCGCCAATACCAAGTGGAGAAGTTCGATTACGAAGGGCGGAAGGCCTACGTCCGCCGTGTCGAGAGCGATTACTATACGGACGCCATCGACTACACCCAGGTGAAGGTGCTCGAAGAGTTCGACACCGCGCCGCTGGCCGGCGCGCGCGCGGCCCACGGAGATGTGCGCGTCAACCGCCAGATCGTCGGCTTCAAGAAGATCAAGTTCTACACCAACGAAAACATCGGCGCGGGCAACCTGTCGATGCCCGAACAGGAAATGCACACCACCGCGTTCTGGCTGACATTCCCCGAATCCTTCATGGCGCTGTTTCCTGACCTGGGCCCCACGGAGAAGCAGAACGGCCTGACCGGTCTCGGCAACGTCCTGCGTACCGCGGCGGCTTTCCTGCTGATGGCGGATCCCCGCGACCTCGGCGTCTCGTTCGGCGAGAACATCGCGAGCGGTCTAACCACCTGGCAGCCGGACCTGTATCTGTACGATTCCTACGCAGGAGGCATCGGTCAGAGCGCGCCGCTCTTCAAGATGGTGGACAAGCTGATCGCGCACGCGGCGGAACTTCTTCGCGCCTGCCCCTGCGACTCCGGCTGCCCCAGTTGCGTCGGCCCCGTCGGCGAAATCGGCGACCACGGCAAAGAAGCCGCCGCCCGCATCCTGGCGGCCCTCACCACCGAACCGCGACCGTGAGGGAGCGCGCCCTCACCTCGCCACATACAACGCCACCCAAGGCACCAGATTGAACAGCAGAACCCCCACCTTGTACAGCGCCATGACGCCGAACGTCATAGAGTCGAACTGCTCCTCCGTCAAGCGGAACCACCTGCCCCAGAGCCCGCACAGCCACCCGTGCGCCAGCACGTGGACCAGGAACCAGATCGTCAGCACTGCATAGTTAATCGCCGTGCACCACAGCAGAATACTGCGCGCCATTTCGACACTCATCGGATCTCCTTACATGCCTCCCGTCGCCGTCTCCAAATTACCTTAAGCTGGAAGTAGGAGTATGCATCGCGTCGCCATCGTCGGAGGGGGCTTCGGCGGCCTGTATGCGGCCAAGGCGCTGCGCAAGGCGCCGGCCGACGTCCTGCTCATCGACCGCCGCAATTTCCACCTGTTCCAACCGCTGCTCTACCAGGTGGCCACGGGCGCCCTATCGCCCGGAGAGATCGCGGCGCCGTTGCGGGCCGTGCTCGGCCGCCAGGAAAACACCCGCGTGCTGCTGGGCGCCGTCATCGATCTGAACGCCGACGAGCGCTGGCTCGCTCTCGACGACGGCACCCGCCATTTCTACGATTCGCTGATCATCGCCGCCGGCGCGCAGAATTTCTACTACGGGCACGACGAATGGGAGCGCGTGGCGCCCGGCCTCAAGAGCATCGAAGACGCAACGCGCATCCGCCATAAGATCTACTACGCCTTCGAGGCGGCGGAGCGCGAATTGGACCAGGAAGCCCGTCGCGCTTGGCTTACCTTCGTGATCGTCGGTGCCGGACCCACCGGCGTCGAGCTGGCCGGTGCCCTCGGCGAGATCGCCAACGACGTTCTGCGCTCCGAATTTCGTTCCATCCGGCCCAGCGAGGCGCAGATCATCCTCCTCGAAGGCGCGGACCGTGTGCTGGGAACCTTCGACGCGCAACTCTCGCCGGCCGCCGAGCGCTCCCTCGTCCGGCTGGGCGTGCGCACGCGCACCGGGGTTCGCGTGAACGGCATCACGGAACATGGCGTCCATATCCGAACCGCCGCGGGCGAGGGTTTCATCGCGGCGCGCACCGTGATTTGGAGCGCCGGCGTCCGGACATCGGACCTCGCGCACCGCCTGAAGGAGCGCGCCGGGGCCGAACTCGACCGCGGCGGCCGCGTCATGGTAGACGAGCACTGCAATATTCCCGGCCGGCCCGAGATCTTCGTCGTCGGCGACATGGCGCATTTTATAACCGCCGATGACGTCACTCTGCCCGGCGTCGCTCCGGTCGCAATCCAGATGGGGAACTACGCGGCGCGAACCATCATGCGCCGCCTCAAAGGCTTGCCCGACGAGCCTTTCCACTACCTAGACAAGGGCAGCCTCGCCGTCATCGGCCGCGCGGCCGGCGTGGCCCAATTCCCGCACTTCCGCTTCACCGGAATTGTGGCCTGGCTGCTCTGGCTTTTCGTGCACCTGATGTACCTGGTGGGCTTTCAGAACCGCCTGATCGTTTTCATCCGCTGGGGATTCGCTTACTTCACTTACAATCGCGGCGCGCGGCTCATCACGGGTGACCCCGGCGCGCCCCGCACCGTGGGGCATGCCGATCGCCAGACCCGCTCCGGCAGCCCGCAATGACCCCCGCGAAGGTGGTCTCATTGAACGTAGGACTACCCCGCGAAGTGCCCTGGCGTGGGATGACCGTGACTACCGGCATCTACAAGCAGCCTGTCGAAGGCCGGGTCGCTTTGCGGACACTCAATCTCGAAGGGGACGGGCAGGCGGATCTCACCGTGCATGGCGGCGAGCACAAGGCCGTCTACTGCTACCCTCTCGAACACTACGATTACTGGCGCCAGGAGTTACCCACCCACGAACTGCCGGTGGGCGTCTTTGGAGAGAACTTCACCACCGAAGGTCTGCTCGAAGACTGGGTCCATCTTGGCGATCGATTCGATGTCGGTTCCGCCGAAGTGGTGGTGACTCAGCCTCGCCTCCCCTGCTACAAACTCGGAATCAGGTTTCAATCCGCCGGCATGGTAAAGCGATTCCTCGCTGCCCGCCGGACGGGTTTCTACCTCGCTGTCACGCGCGAGGGCGAAGTCGGAGCCGGCGACGAGATCAAGCTGATTTCCCCGGATCCAAACGCCGTCCCCGTCTCGGAAATCACTCGTCTGTACTCTGAAGGAAGGTGGAACGGCGCCGACGTCACTACCCTGCAACAGGCCCTGCGGGTTACGGCATTGCCCGAGAGCTGGAAGGAGTACTTCCGCGAACGGCTGGAGAGCGCAGGCGTCTAGTGCGCCGCCTGGTTCCGTTCCCTCCACGCCGCGTAAGCCGCTTTGACCAACTGGCTCAAGCCCGCCTTACGAACATCCGCCGTCCCAGGCAGTGCAACGTACCAGTGAACCTTGCCGCTGCCTTCGAGCAGGCCGCGCGGGTCCGCCAACTCGCCGCCGCGCGCCAGCCCCAACTTCACTCCCGACTTGCTCAGGATGAGCGTGCACACGACGCCGCGGTAGCCAGGGCCGTACCCGTACCCCACCACCGGCGCCGAGCCATCGACCGTCTCCTCCACTCCGGGCAGCAGCCGGTGAATCAGGACCACCGCTCCAGCGTGCGCGTCGCCGTCACTTCCCCGCGTGGACCTCGTTCTTGATAACGTCGCCGCCCTTCATCACGAACGTGACATGCTCCATCACCCCGATGTCCTTGAGCGGATCGCCGGACACCGCGATGATATCGGCGTACTTGCCCGCCTCCACCGTGCCAATGCTCTGCGTCATGCCAAGCAAGGTAGCCGCATTCACCGTGGCGGCCTGGATCGCTCCCAACGGCGAAAGCCCGCCGCGCACCAGCGCTCCAAATTCCTTCGACGAAAAGTCGGGATCCTCGTCCGTGCCGTAGACGATTCCGATATGGTGCTTGAGAGCGCGCTCGAAGGCCGGCTGCTGGGCCTTGAGAATCGCTTCGCCTTTCGCCACCGAAACCGGGTCGAGGCCGAGCGAAGCGCCCTTCTCCACTCCGTGCTGGAACGTGTAGAGAGTCGGGTCGAGCCACGTCCCGTGCTGCTCCATCAACGCCGCTCCTTCTTCGTCCAGCATTGTGCCGTGCTCTATGGAATCGACGCCGGCGCGAACGGCCGCCTTGATGCCCTCGGCGCCTTCGGCATGCGCCATCACACGCTTCCCGGCCCGGTGCGCCACCTCCACAGCCCGCGCCATCTGCGCTTCGCTCAGTTCCTGCACGTTGAAGTCGCTCATCGGGTCCATCACGCCTCCGGTAGCCATGAGCTTGATCCAGTCGGCGCCATACTTCAGGTCGTGCCGCACAGCTTCGCTGACCTGGTCCACCGTATCCGCCAGGTTCGGACGCCGCGCCAGAGCCTGGTCAGGCGACAGGACGTCGGAATCGCCGTGGCCGCCCGTGACGCTGACGAAGTTGCCGGCCGAAACGATCCGCGGCCCGCGAATGAGTCGTTCTTTGATGGCATCGCGAAGCGCCAGTTGGCCGTACGCCAAGTCGCTCTCTCCGGCATCGCGCAGCGAGGTGAACCCGTGATCGAGCCAGGTTTGAAGGTTGCGATAGCCCCACAGCGCTGCCTTCGGCGACGACATGCGCAGCCCGGCGGCGGCGGTCTCGTCTTTCGGGTTGCCCAGCATGTGCACGTGACAATCCGTCAGTCCCGGAAGCACGGTCTCGGACGTGAGATCGATCACGCTCACGCCCGCGGGCGCGGAGGCACCCACGCTGGCGATCCTATCTCCCTCTACGACGATGAAAACATCGGGAGCGTAATTCCCGGTCTTCGGATCCAGCAGCCGCCCGGCATGAATCGCCACGCGCGCCGGCGGAGCCGCGGCCGCTGCGGCGGCACACAGGCAGCAAGTTGCCAGTAGCTTTCTCATTCGGCATCCCCTGTTTCTTGGTAGTTGTTTTGAATGTATCACTCGAGCCGAGCCAGTTGCCCTAGTCCCGCGAGGTGGGGCAGGTGTCCACACCTGCAGCGTGTCTCCAGACCCGCTCTGGCTACTATTGAGCGCGCTTCCTCCAGGCCCGGAGGCGCTCCACGATAACTGCAGCTGCGGGCTCGGTCTAAGTCGCAGGGCGATCTCGCATGCAGCCAGCGCCTCCGCCTCGCCGCCGGGTATCCGGACCAACGCGCCGGCCAGGTTGTAATGCGCGTCCGCGTCGTTGGGGCCTAACTGCACCGCTCGCCGGCACTCGGCTACGGCATCCGGCAAACGGTCCGGCAATCGCGACAGCGCGTACCCCAGATTGTAGTGCGCGGTCGCGGAATCCGGCCGGATCCGCAGCGCCGCTTGATATTCGGCGATGGCGTCCGGCAGCCGCCCTGGGATGTGCGACAAAAGCCGTCCCCAGGTTGCTGTGCGCATCGTAATAACCTGGCCCGGCCTGAATCGCCGCCTCGAACTGGGCAACTGCCTCCGGCAGGCGCCCCGCAGTCTGTGCCAGAATCTCACCCAGATCGTTGTGCGCGTCCGCGAAATCGGGATTGGCGCGCAGCGCCGCCTGGTATTCCGCGATAGCGTCCGGCAAGCGGCCAGGCTGGCGCGCGAGCGCCTTTCCAAGGTCGTTGTCGAACCCGGGCGCAAGACGGACCGCGGCTTCGCGATGGCGCCCTCCAGCCGTCCGCTCTCATCCGCCGTAATTCGCAACCACTCGAATAACCTTCCCACTAGCATCGAACTCCATAAACTCGCCGCTCTTTCTGCCGTTCCGATTCACATAGTAGAGGACCACGCTCGAAAGTCCCCACATCACATCCACCAGTTCGAAGGCCAAGTTCGGGAACGCTTCAAGCCCGCGCTGGAAGTAACTCCGCAGCGCCTCCCGGCCCCTCACCGTGCCCGATGGATCACTCAATAGTCGTGCCGCTATCGGTGAAGTCAAGACGACATCCGATCCGTAGTGAGCCAGGATGGCGTCCAGATCGTGTGAATTCCACGCCAGCACCCAGTCTTTCGCAAACTGCCGCGCCTCCGCCTCCTTGAGCATCTCCTGGTCCTCCCTGGCCGAAGTTTACCAGCCGCATCCACCTTGACGCCCACCTAGCCATTCGTCCATTGTGAATGGGAATGACACAGCGGACCGCCCGGCTCCTTCTCGTCGTCGCCGCCATCAGCGTCCCCTGGCCCGCCCTCGCGGAAGGCAAGGGCCTCGTGACCTGGGGCGACCTCGGCGATGGCCGCTACCGGAATCCGATCCTCAAGGCCGATTACTCGGACCCCGACGTCACCCGCGTCGGTGACGATTTCTACTTTGTGGCATCGGACTTCCATTTCATGGGCATTCAGGTGCTCCATTCCACCGACCTCGTGAACTGGGAGATCGTCGGCCAGGTGTTTCATCGTCTGCCCAGCCCGAAGTACGACCAGATGAAGGGCTACGCCGAAGGAACCTGGGCGCCCTCGCTGCGCTATCACGACGGCCAATTCTATCTGTTCGTTTGCACGCCCAAAGACGGCCTCTTCATGTGGCACGCCAAGGACCCCGCCGGTAAGTGGTCGGACATCGTCACCGTGAAAGCGACACCGGGCTGGGAAGATCCGTGCCCCTTCTGGGACGATGACGGGCAGGCCTACCTCGTCCACAGCAGGACCGGCGCGGGCCCGCTGATCCTGCACAAAATGAGCGCGGACGGAACCCGCCTGCTCGACGACGGTGTCACCATCTACACCGGCCCGACAGCCGAGGGCCCCAAGCTTTTCAAGCGCCACGGCTACTACTACATTTCGCATCCGGAAGGCGGAGTCGCTACCGGATGGCAGACCGTCGAGCGGTCGAAGAACCTGTACGGTCCCTACGAGCGCCGCATCGTTCTCACCGGCGGACCGCATCAGGGCGGCATCGTCGAACTGCCCAACGGCGAGGCATGGTTCATCGGTTTCAAATCCACCGGATGGCTGGGGCGCATCTGCTACCTGGAGCCCGTAACCTGGGGCGACGACAACTGGCCGGTCTTCGGCGACAAGGGCCAGCCGGTCGAGATCTGGAAAAAGCCGACGGTCGCGCATCCCGGCCCGCCCGGCCGCCCCCGCACCAGCGACGAGTTCGATAGCCCTGCGCTCCTCCCGATCTGGCAGTGGAATCACAACCCCGTGGATGACGCCTGGTCCTCGACCGCGCATCCGGGCTTTCTGCGGCTCAATGCGCTGCCCGCGGACGACATCGCCCACGCGCGCAACACGCTCACGCAGAAACTGTGGGATGAGTTCGGAACCATCGAGATCAGGCTCGACCTCGCCGGCATGGCGGACGGCCAGCAGGCGGGACTCGCCTTCTTCAGCGGGACTCAGTTCACCTGGGCCGGCGCCGAGAAGACCGCGCATGGTTGCCGGGTCGCCTGGCAGAACGGAACGGGCGCGGCGATCAAGGACTGCCGCGAACTCTGGTTGCGCGGCGATTACAGCCAGGGCGAAGCCCGGCTCTCCTACAGCGCCGACGGGAAGTCCTGGTCCGACACCACGCAGCGCATCGCATTGAGATTCGGGGCGTGGAAAGGCGCCCGCTTCGGCGTCTTCTGCTACGGGCCAAAACCGGGATACGCCGACCTCGACTACGTCCGTTATGACTACTGGTCTGCCGCGCAGCCGAAGTAGGCATCGGAATTGGCCGCGAACCCGGGACTGGCTCGAATTTCGCTGCGTCTGCGAAATTCGTGCCTGTCCCACCACCGGTCTTCTGCCAGTCATACTGCTCGAAACGTGCGACGCAGTACACTATGATCGAACGTATGCGCCGGCGAACCATGCTTGCCGCGCTCGCAACGGCTCCAGCCGCGGCCGCCGTGAAGCGAGTGCCCGTTCGGGAACTCGACCTGGCCGCCGCGACTCCGGTACTGCGACTCGACGGTCTGCGCTCGCCCGTGGTGATCGATTCAATCCGCCTCCTCAAGAAGGATCACGACTACCTCGTCCACGTGCGGTCGCGCGATGGAGCCGAGGGCGTTTCGATCACCAACCCGCCGCGCGCCCAATACCTGGACCACATTCTCCAGCAGCTCGTCATCCCGTTCTTTGTCGGCAAAGACGCGCGCGACCTCGAGAATCTGTTGCGCGGTCTCTACCGTTGGAACAGCAACTACAAGATGGCGGGACTGGCGTTCTGGTGCCCGCAGGCGTGGGTCGAGTTCGCCATCCTGGACATGCTGGGGAGGATCGCCGGAAAGCCGATCGGCGAGCTGTTCGGCTCCCGCGTGCGCGAGGAGGTGCCCTTCTACGTCGCCAGTGGCCGCCGCGACACCACGCCCGACCAGGAGATCGAGTACCTGCGCAAGCTCCTGGCCGAGTCCGGCGCCCGCGCCCTGAAGTTCCGCGTGGGCGGCCGCATGAGCGAGAACGAGGACGCCTTGCCCGGCCGCACCGAAACGCTGATTCCACTGGTCCGGCGCAGCTTCGGCGAAAGCATCGCGATTCATGCCGACGCCAACAGTTCCTACTCGCCTCCCGAGGCCATCCGTGTCGGCAGGCTGCTGGAACAGATCAAGGCCGTACACTTCGAAGAACCCTGCGAGTTCGACCACCTGGACGAGATGAAGGAGGTCGCCGACGCGCTGTCGGTTCCGGTCGCCTGCGGAGAACAGGAGTTCAGCCACTGGCGCTTCCGCTGGATGATCGCGAACCGTGGCGCCGACGTGGTGCAGCCCGACTTGTACTACTACGGCGGCATGATTCGCTCCATGCGCGTAGCGCGAATGGCGCAGGCGGCGCGGCTGCCCATCGCGCTCCACATCTCGGGCGGGTTTGGTTTCGTCTACATGCTGCACTTCGGCTCGGCGACGCCGAACCTGGCACGCTACCAGGAATACAAGCTCGGCACGGAGAAGTACGGCCAGTGGTTTGACCCCGCCATCCGCATCCGCGACGGCGCCATGAGCATTCCGGCCGGCCCGGGCGTCGGCATCAGAGACCTGCGCGGCCTCCTGGCGGGCGCCACTGAGGTCCCGTCCTGATGCTTGTGGGGCAGGTGTCCACACCTGCAGCGGGTCTCCAGAACGGCCGGTGTGACGGTCAGTCACCGATGTTGACACCGCTTTATTCGGTCACATCTCAGTCAGTTACCTAAGTTCAGGGTGGTCGCCGAAAACCCCCGGTGCTACCGTTCGGACGCGGGGGCCGGCGCTCCTGCCGACTGACTATGTCCCTCCCCGAAGACTCCTCCGCCCCGTCGTGGCACGCGCGCCACAACGACATGCTCGCCCGCGAAGGCCGCTGTCTGCTCTTCGCGAGCCTCTCCCCATCGCTCAGGGACTGCCGCGCCTGCCGCACCATCGCCTGGTGTGAATTCTACGACCGCGCAGGGGTCCGGCAGCACGACCGCCCGTCCCTCGCAACATGGGACGATGACGGCGGCCAGCCCAGTAGCACAGACAGGTGAAAAACTGCTAATATGCTGACAATTGACTGATTTTCTGGGGGGGGGCCGTGTCAGCCGGACTGGATGCTCTGAAGCACGTCGTTGTCCTCATGATGGAGAACCGCTCCTTCGACCACATGCTCGGTGTGCTCCACGCCGAGAATCCCGCAATCAACGGCCTCACCGGCAACGAGTCGAATCCGGATACGACCAACGAGCCGGCTCGAGTCCTGCCGAAGGCCGCCTTCCAGGGCGAACTCGACCCCGACCCCGACCACCACTTCCCCGCCGTCCACAAACAGCTGTTCTTCGGAACGGCAGGGCCGCCGGCGGTTCCCTCGATGCAGGGCTTCGTGCAGAGCTACTGGGACCAGCAGCACAACGTCGCGCACTCCCGCAAGATCATGTACTACTTCGCGGCGGACAAGCTTCCGGTTCTGCACACGCTGGCGCGAAACTACGCCGTCTTTAACGGCTGGTTCGCTTCCATTCCGGGGCCCACCGTCTGCAACCGCGCTTTCGCCCACTACGGAACTTCGTTCGGCCAGGCGAGCCTGAATATCTTCTACGTTCTCGAACCCTACAAGAGCATCTACGAGCGCATGCTCGCGGCCGGACGCACCACCAAGCTCTACTACTTCGATCCCGCCAGTTCCACCCAGGAGGTGGTCAACCTGCTGAAGCATCAGCCGCAGATCTTCGCAACCTACGACCAGTTTCTCGAAGCCTGCAAGGCCGGAAACCTGCCCGACTACAGCTTCGTCGAGCCCAACTACAGCGATCACCCCGCTGAGGACGGCGCAGAGTTGCCCGCCTCGGACCAGCATCCCGATCACGACGTGCAGCAGGGTGAAGTCTTCATGGCGGCCATCTACAACGCCATCCGGCAAAACCCCGACCTCTGGAAGAGCACCGCGCTGCTCGTCACCTACGATGAGCACGGCGGGATTTTCGATCATGTCCCGCCGCCCTCATGCACGCCCGACGGATTCCATGCCAACCTCGCCGACACGGGCGGCGTGCCCTTCGCCTTCGACCGTCTCGGCGTACGCGTGCCCGCCATTCTGATTTCGCCCTGGATTGCCAAGGGGACCGTGGTGCCCGGCCCGGAGGATCCCGCCAAAGGCCGCGCTTTCGAGCATGCTTCCATCCCCGCCACGATCACCGAGCACTTCATCGGCGCTTACGACCAACGCACCGTTCGCGAAAAGGCCGCGCCTACGTTTCTCGATCTGCTGACGGACACGATGCGGCCTGACGAAGACTGTCCCAGCTTCGGCCTCGACTAGGAGATTTACCATGGCGCAGCCCCCCGTAATCCGCGTTCCCAAACCGGCGCGCAGTTCTTATCAGCCGCACCGGCCGCTCTCGAAGAACACCCTAATCCTGAACCAGGTGAAGCATTTTCGAGAGCTGGAGAAGGATCTCCCGCGGGAGCACCAGAGCGGCCTTTTCGAGTCGCTCATCGCCGAAGGCGCCACCGAGGGCCAGGCCGCCGAGTACATCCGGCACGTTACCAAGAAACTGCTCCACCCTCCGGGAAAGGCCTAGCGATGCGAACCAACCGCATTCGCGCCGCCGTTCTTGCCGCGTCCGTCGCGCTTTCAGCCGGGGCCTCGGCGCAGGAGAGTCAACTTGGCTCCGATTTCCGCCGCGAGGGCGAGGCGCTTCACAAGGACTGTTCGAGCTTCACCTTCGGCGCCATCGGGAGTTGCGCCTACACGCTGTTCACCGACCATCCGATGCACATCGCGGCCGGCAGCATCGCCCCCCAGAACGGGTTCGGTTTCGGTCCGGCGTTCGTGGCGCACTGGACGCCGAACGAGTCCTGGCGTCTGAGCTGGGATGTGGACGGCGTCGTGTCCACCAACAGATCCTGGCGGGCCGGCGCCTACATGACGGCCATTTGGGATCGCCACCGCGGCATCGTGATCAAGCAGGGCGGAGGCGGCGGCACATCCAACCTCGCGGTCCAGGAGCAGCCGGTTTTTCACGTCCTCGCTCAGGGCATCTCCCTGAACACGATCCCCTACTTCGGCATCGGGCCCGATAGCAGTGACACCGCCCGCTCCTACTTCGGAATGCGCGAGACCGTCGTCGGCGCGAACGCCACTTGGCCGGTTCTCCAGAAGTGGCACCTGTCGCTATACGGCGAAGCGAACGGCCGCTTCGTCGACATTCGCTCCGCCACCGGCCGGTCCAGTCCGTCCATCGGGCAACTGTACTCGCCGGCCACGGCGCCCGGCCTCGCGAGCCAGCCGGCGTTTGCGCAGTTCGGCGAAGGCGTGCGCTTCGTCCCCGCCCTGGCCAGCGGCCACATCCGCCTGAATTACGCCGTCACGCTCAAGGAATACGTGGCCGGCGATTCCACGTTTTCGTTTGAGCGCCTGACCACCGATCTGTCCCACGAATTCCCGCTCTACCTGCGGACGCGCCGTTTCCTTCCGAACGCCTTTAACGGACCGGACGACTGCTCCGAGAGCGCCAGCGAGCGCTCCTGCCCCGCCGTAACCCGCAACCTCGAAGGAAGCATCACCCTGCGGTTCCTGATGAACCTTTCGTTTACGCCGGCGGGCCATCTGGTGCCGTTCTACTTTCAGCCCACCCTGGGCGGGAGCGATATCGACGGCAACCCGGCTCTCGCGAGTTATCAGGATTACCGCTTCCGCGCGCCGAACAACATCCTCGCCGAAGCGCGTTTCGAACACTCCATCTACGGCCCGTTTGGAATCACCGCGATGCTGGACGAAGGAAAAGTCGCGCTCCAGCGTGGCGACCTGGATTTCACGCATCTGCGTCACAGCTATTCGGTCGGCCTGACACTACGGGCGGGAGGCTTCCCGATGGTCCGGCTGCTGTATGCCTGGGGCGGACACGAAGGCACCCACGCCATCGCCGCCATCAACACCTCGCTCCTCGGCGCCTCCGCGCGCCCAAGCCTGTACTGATGGCATCTGGCAGCGGCGCGCCCTCGCCCGTGGCAGAATGGATTCCGGCGCAGGCAGCCGCCTCACATGGAAACCGGCAAAGACGTTGTCATCGGCATCGACAGCAGCACCACCGCCACCAAGGCAATCGCGTGGCGGCGCGATGGTTCTCTCGCCGGGCTCGGCCGCTGTCCCATCCCCCTCGCGAGCCCCTCCAACAACCGTTATGAGCAGGACCCGGAGGATTGGTGGCGCTCCACGTCCCAGGCCCTGAACGGCCTCTGGCAGACGGTCGCGCCCAGCCGCGTCGCCGCCCTTGCGGTCTCGAACCAGCGCGAGACCTTTGTGCCGCTCGACTCCGCCGGCGTGCCCGCGCGGCCCGCCATCGTCTGGCTCGACCAGCGCTGCGGCGAGGAAGTGCCCTGGCTCAGCGGCAAGGTCGGCGCCGAGCGCATTCATCGCATCACGGGAAAGCCGCCCGACATGGCGCCCGTGGCCTACCGCATCGCCTGGATGCTGCGCCACGAAACGGAACAGTTCCGCGCCACCGCCATGTTCGCCGACGTGCACGCCTACCTGGTGTGGCGGCTCACCGGCGCGTTTCAAACCAGCTGGGCCAGCGCCGACCCGCTGGGCCTCCTCGACATGGAGTCGAGAACGTGGTCCCCGGAAGTGCTGGCCGCTCTCGATCTGCGCCCCGATCAGTTGCCCTCGCTCGCGGCCCCGGGCGCCGTCATCGGCCAAGTGAGCGAAGGCGCTGCCGCCCAGACCGGCCTCGCTCCCGGCACGCTGGTTGTCGCAGGCGGCGGGGACGGACAAGCGGCGGGCCTGGGCGTCAACGCACTCACGGGCAGCCGCGCCTATCTGAATCTCGGCACCGCGGTCGTCTCCGCCGCCTACTCACCCGAATACCGCACCGGGACTGCGTGGCGCACCATGAGCAGTTGCTCGGGCGAGGGCTACTACTTCGAGACCAGCCTGCGCGCCGGCACCTTTCTGCTCGACTGGTTTGTCCGCCAGGTCTGCCAGCTTCCGGAGGCTGACGGCGAAGCGTATCGCAGGCTCGAAGGCGAAGCCGCCGCGGTTCCGATCGGCAGCGACGGCTTGCTCGCCCTGCCCTATTGGGGCGCCGTGATGACGCCCTACTGGGACGCGCAGGCGCGCGGAGCCCTGGTCGGGCTTACCGGGTCGCACCGCCGCGGCCACCTCTACCGGTCCCTGCTCGAGGGAATCGCTCTCGAACAGGCCCTGGTCACCGGGATGGTAGAGGAGCAAACCGGAGTGCCGGTCACGGAGTTCGTCGCCATCGGAGGCGGCGCGGCGAGCGACCTGTGGTGCCAGATCGTCGCCAACGCTTCCGGCAAAACCGTGGCCCGCTCGCGGACCACGGAGGCATCGGCCCTGGGCGCAGGCATGTGCGCAGCGGTCGGCGCGGGCTGGTTCGCCGCCCCGTCCCTCGCCGCCCAGGCCATGTGCGGAGAGATCGTGCGCACCACCGAGCCCTGCCCGCAGGACGCCGCGCGCTACGCCGAGCTCCTGGGAATCTACCGCGAGCTCTACCCCCAGCTCAAGGCGACCTCCGCGAAGCTGGCGAACTTCACCCAGCGTTGTGCGTCGTAAACTCCGTCGCGCATCGGAGTTGGCCGCAAACCCGGGACTGGCTCGAATTTCGCCGCATTTGCGAAATTCGTGCCTGTCCCACCACCGGTCTTCTGTCAGTCCCTAGACTAGCGCGCGTGACCGCGGGATCGCGGATCCCGGCCTTTCCTTTTCACAGCCGGATCACGCTCAGCTCCAGGATGTCCGGATTCCCGGCGCGCACCAGTTCAAGAGTGGCCTCCGCTGGGATGGCCTCCAGGTTGAGCCGCGCAACCGCCGCTTCGGCGCCTTCGAAGATCACATTCTCCATTTCCTGAACGTTGATCTTAGCCCCGCTGATGGCATCGAGCACCGACGCAAGCACGCCCGGCCGGTCCAGATGCCGCACCACCAGGGCGCAGGTGGCGGGCGTCTTTCGGGCAAGATTCACCACATTCGGCGGCTTGCCGGTCTCCAGGAATATGCGCACAATCCTGACCGCCTCCGCCGCGATGGCCTCCTGCGCCTCTTCGGTGGACGCGCCGATGTGGTGCGTGCCGTAAATCGCCGGCATCTGTGCGATCTCGCTTGTGAACTCGCCCGCCGAGCCCGCCGGCTCATCGGCGAAAACATCCAGTCCCGCCCGAATGCCCTTGTCCCGGATCGCGGCCTTCAGCGCATCCTCATCGACGACTTCGCCGCGAGCCGTGTTGATGAAGTAAGCGCCCTTCTTCATCTCCGCAAAGAATCCGGCGTCGCACAGCCGGCGCGTCTCCGGCCCCAGGGCAAGATGCACGCTCACGATGTCGGCCGCCGCGGCCACCGCGCGGGGCGAATCTTTTCGCTCGATGCCCAACGCCTCCGCTTTTTCCGCGCTCAGACTGCGGCTCCACGCCACCACCCGCATCCCAAAGGCTTTCGCGCGCGGTATCATCTGACCGCCGATGCTGCCTACTCCCAGCAGCCCGAGCGTGCGGCCGAACAGCCCCCGCGCCTTCGAGAATTCGCCCTTCTTCCACTGGCCGGCGCGGAGCGAGATCACGTTGTCCGCGATGCGCCGGTCGAGCGCCAGAATCAGCCCGAACGCCAACTCCGCCACCGCCACCGAGTTCTTTCCGGGACAGTTCGAAACGTAGATGCCCCGGCGAGATGACGCCGCCAGGTCGATGGTGTTGTAGCCGGCGCCCGCGCGGAGCACCAGCTTGAGCGGTCCGGCCGCCAGCACCGGCTCTCCGACTTTGGTGGACCGCACCACCAGCACATCCGGCTTGAACCCGGCGACCCGCTCGGCGAGCGCCTGGTCTTTCAATCCGGGTTCACACGAAACCTCGCACCCCAGTCCGGCCAGACCGTCCAACCCGGACTGCTCGAACTTGTCCGCTACGAGTACGCGCATGGACCGCCTCCGCAGTATCAGTGTACATCCGGCCCTACTGCGTTACCGCGATGGTCCGCTGCAACTTCACGTCCGCCGACGAGCTTCCCACCATGATCCCGATCGGCTCGGCTTCCACCTCGAAGCCGCTCTTCGCCTCGTTCCAATACGCCAGCGTCTGCGCCTTCAACGGAATCTCGACCGTCTTGGTTTCGCCGCGAGCAAGGTGGACGCGCTGGAACCCGCGCAGCTCCTTCCCGGGCCGCTCCACTTTGGACCCCATGTGCTTGACGTAAAGCTGCACCACCTCGTCGCCCTCGCGCGCGCCCGTATTGCTCACGTCCACGCTGACCGTGATCTGGCCATCGCGCGCAAGACCCGGCGCGCTGGTGCGCAGCTTCGCGTACTTGAAGGTCGTGTAGCTGAGCCCGTATCCGAACGGGTACAGCGGCTCGCCTTTGAAGTACATGTACGTCCTGCCGTGCCGGATATCGTAGTCCATCATCGGCGGCAGCTGTTCGATAGACTTCGGCCACGTCTGCACGAGCCGCCCCGCCGGATTGTAATCGCCGAACAGGACGTCCGCGATCGCAGTGCCCTCTTCCTGCCCCGAATGGCTGGTGTGAACAATGGCGGGCAGGTTCTGCTGGGTCCAGTTGATCGCATACGGGAAGCCGGAAACCAGCACCACCACCGTCTTCGGATTCGCCTTGTACACTTGCTGAATCAGCGATTCCTGAGCCAGGTCGATCGACTTCCGGTCGTGATTCTCCATCGCCTCGCCGGGAGTCGGGCACTCGGCGTCGTCCTTCGCGAAGCCCGTCAGTATCCCTTTGTAAGGCCCGCACAGCGGGTGATTCCCCACCACCACCACGGCGACGTCCGATGCCTTGGCCGCCTTCACCGCCGCGTCGTCCTTGTTGTCCGCCGCGTAATTTACCACCACGCCGGAGCCGAGCTTCTTTTTGATGCCATCGAGCGGCGAAACCGAATAGGGCGGCAGTCCGCTATAGCCCTCGAGCAGGACCGCATCGGCGCGAGGTCCAATCACGGCGATCGATTTGATCCGCGCCCTGTTGAGCGGCAGGAAATTCTTCGCGTTCTTCAGCAGCACAACCGACTCCAGCGAAACCTGCCGCGCGATCGCGTTGTGCTTTTCCGAGTTGACCGGGTCCGGCGCGCCCTTGAGGCTAGCGAACGGCGAGGTCGCATCCAGAAGCCCCAGCCGTATGGCCGTCCGGAAGCTCGGCCGCAGAGCCCCATCGATATCGGCCTCGGTCAGCAGCTTCTGGTCGAGCGCGGCCTTGACGTCCTTTCTGTAGCCATCCAGGAACAGGCTGATTCCGGCCTTGATGGTCGCCGCCGCCGCCACCGTCCGGTCCGGGTAGAACTTGTGCTTGCTCACCTGGAACCCGAACGCGCCGGCGTCCGTGCAGATGACCCCGTCCACGCCCCACTCCTTCATCGTGATGTTCCTGATGATCGGATTGCTGGTCATCGGGACCTTGTTCCAGGCGTTGTATGAGGTCATGTAAGACCGCGCTCCGCCTTCCACGAATCCCATGCGGAACGGAACCGAGTAGTATTCACGGAACAGCCGCGTGTCGAAGTCCGACGACGAGCCGTAACGGCCATTCTCGTTGCTGTTCGCCAGGAAGTGCTTCAACAGCGAGGCCGCCTGCCAGTACTTCGGGTCATCCCCCTGCAGTCCTTTGATCAGCGACACGGCGATGGTCCCATCAAACCAGGGATCCTCGCCGTAGCTTTCCTGCGTGCGTCCCCATCGCGGATCGCGCGCCAGGTCCGCATTCGGTGTCAGCAAGATCAGTGCCGCCCTCGGGGTCTTGTCGTTCTCGTGGATGTAGCGCGCCTCGGAGCCGATCACCGCCCCGGCCTGCCGCACCAGCGCCGGGTCCCAGGTGCGTGCGAGGCCTACCCCTTCGGGAAACTGCGTCGTCGCCACCGGCTTCCCCGACATTGCCGACATGTCCATGTCCGCCATGTCGAATCCGAACGACTGCATCGCCTTCATGGCGGCCGCCGGATCTTTAAAGGCTTCCGCGAATATCTGGTCTCCGCCGCCGCCCAGCACGACGCCGCTGATCGCTTCGCCGATGATGGTGCCCTTGATCCCAAGCCGGGGCACGCGGATGCCCTTCGTCCCCAGAATCGCGATCTTCTCCTCCATGGTCATCAGGGACAGAACGTTGTCGATCCTCGACTCTATCGGCGCGGCAGGGTTCTGAAACGGATACTGAGACTGCGCATACACTGGCGCCATCGCTGCCAGAACGGTGAGAATGAGAGCGGCTAGCTTCACTTGTTTTTCTCCTTTACTCGCTTGTCTTGAATGTTCCATGTAGAGACGCCGCGGAATCCGAGCCGACCCAAACGTCGAACTCGGCCGCGTCCTCGACCCAGTCCCGCCGCGCCGCGCTCCAATAGCGCAGCGACTCGGGGCCGATCGCGAAACGCACGGTTTTCTTCTCGCCCGGGGCGAGCGTCACCCGCTCGAAGCCTTTCAACTCGCGAACCGGCCGCGAAGCCTCGCCCGAGCGCCGATGTAAGTAGAGTTGTACCACTTCGTCCCCGGCCCGTGACCCCGTGTTCTGAACCTCCGCACTGATTACCGCCGCACTCGCTTCAAGGTTACTAACGGTGAACTGCGAGTAACTCAGTCCGTAGCCAAACGGGTACAGCGGCGAACTCGCCTCATCCCAGTAGCGGGACTTGAAGCCGGGGCTGTTCTCGGGCTGATGCGTGAGATTGTGCGCATAGTAGATCGGCACTTGACCCACGTTGCGCGGCCACGTGACCGGCAGTTTCCCGCCCGGATTGGCGTCGCCGAAGAGCAGGTCCGCCACGGCATTGCCGCCCTCCGTGCCCGGATGCCAGGCTTCCAGAATCGCGGGCACGTGCGCCGCGGCCCACTCGATCTCGAGCGGCCTGCCATTCACCAGAACCAGCACCACCGGCTTGCCCGTTGCCACCACCGCCTCCAGCAATTCCTCCTGGCGGCCCGGCAGCTTCAGCGATGCTTGCGACGCGGCTTCGCCATCCATGGTCGCCAGTTGGCCCAGAACCATGACCACCACAGCGGCCCGCTTCGCGGTCTCAACCGCTTTTGCGAACTCCTGATCCGCCTCTGCCTGCGTCCAGACTGGGGGCTTCTTGCGGCCCGTCAGGAACGCTTCGAAGAACGATGGATACAGCCGCGCGATCTGCACGCCCGGGGCGTACTCGATGCGGGCAGCCCCGCCGAGCTTGTTCCGAACGCCCTCTACGACCGTGACGGTGCTGCTCGTATCGATGCCGAACCCGGCCCACATCGTAAGTAAGTCAGCCTTGGAATCGGCAAGCGGGCCGATCACGGCCACCGATCCCGCGTTCTTCGCCAGCGGCAGCAGCCCGCCCTCATTCCGCAGAAGTACGGCCGCGCGCTGCGCCGCCACGCGAGCCAGTTGCCGGTGCTCCGGGTTCTGGACCACGCTCTTGGCCAGAGCCTCATCCGCGTATGGCCGTTCGAACAGCCCCAGCCGGACCTTCGCTTCGAGGACCCGCCTCACGGCCTCATCGATCGCCTCGATGGGCACCTTCCCGGCCTTGACCAGCCCGGGAAGTTCGTTGATGTACGAACTGCTGGCCATGTCCATCCCAACGCCCGCCAGGAAAGCGCGCCGCGCCGCATCGGCCCGGTCCGCGGCGAAACCGTGCTTGACCAGATCGCCCACCGCGTTCGCGTCGCTCACCACGAAGCCCGTGAACTTCCATTCCTGCCTCAAAACCTCTCTGAGCAGGAAACTATTGCCCGTCGCCGGCACGTCGTTCAGGTCCATATAGGCGCTCATGAAGGTGCCGGCGCCTGCTGCGGCCGCCGCCCGGAAAGGAGGCAGGTAGACATTCCTCAACTGCGACTCGGAAATGTACGAGGAATCGTAATCGCGGCCGCCCTCCGCCGCGCCGTACCCGGCGAAGTGCTTGGCGCAGGCCAGCAGCCGGTCCGGCGACGCCAGGTCCGTCCCCTGAAACCCTACCACCTGCGCGCGCGCCACCGCCGCACCCAGGAACGGATCTTCGCCCGCGCCTTCGATCATGCGGCCCCAGCGCGGGTCGCGTGCGATGTCCACCATCGGCGCGAACGTCCACGCGATTCCGGCCGCGCGCGCCTCACGCGCCGCCACGGACTGCACCCGCTCGATCAGCGCCGGATCCCACGACGCCGCCAGAGCGAGCGGCATCGGGAAGATCGTCTTGAACCCGTGGATAACGTCCAGCCCGAACAGCAGCGGAATCTTGAGCCGGCTTTCCTCGATCGCGATCTTCTGCAGCTTGTTGATCGCCGCCGGATCCGAAATCCACAGAACCGATCCCGCTCGCCCCTTCCGTATCTCGTCCTCGGGCTTCGGCATGCCCGGTATGAACGCGACGCCCCCCACCTGGGCCAGTTGCCCGACTTTCTCTTCGAGCGTCATTTGTTTCAGTAAGTCGTCCACTCTGCTGCTTGGCGAAGCGGCCATGGCGGCAAGCGAACACAGAACGAGCAAGGAGCTAGCGTGGCAGTAAGTCATCGTCTTCAATGGATACGCGAAGCCGCTCGATTCCGCAAGATCGGGACGGTCCCGTCGTCAGGTGCGGCACCGTCCCGCACCTCCGTCGTCCCGCTGTCGTACTATAGACTTCGTGCCCGGCCACCGCACGCCTACCGACGCTGAGGTTCGCGACCAGCTCGACCGCATCCTGGCCAGCGCATCCTTCCGAAACAGCCGCCGCGCTTCTGCTATGTTGCGCTACACGGTCGCCAAAGCCCTCTCCGGCGACAGCGACGCCCTGAAAGAGCGAACCATCGGGGTGGAGGTTTTCGGACGCCAGGCCGGCTACGAAACCGGCACCGATCACGTGGTTCGAAGCACTGCGGGCGATGTCCGCCGCCGCCTTGCGCAGTACTATCAGGACAACCACGACGAAGGGGTTCTGCGGATCGCCTTCGCCCCCGGATCTTACGTCCCCCGATTTGGCAGCGACTCGCCGGATGCCGCCGAGGGATCGGCTCTCGACAAGTTCTGGGACCCCCTGCTCGTGAGCGGAAAGCCGCTGCTACTCTGCATCGGCGGGCCGGGACTCGCGCCGGTGCTGGCCGGCGGCGCTCCCGAAAAGCCCAAGGATCAGCTCTCGTTGGTCGAGGTGTTTGGCCTCGATAGCGGGAAGGTGGCGTACTCGGACGCGCTCACGCTCGCCGCGCTGGCCGGCTTTCTCGCCGCGCGCGGAGCTCGTTACCACATCGCGCACGAGAGCGAAGTGGAGTTGGACGACCTGCGCCAGGGTCCGGCCGTCCTGATCGGGGCGCTGAATAACGACTGGGGAATTCGCCTCGCCGGCCAGCTGCGCTTTACGTTCAGCTTCGATCTCGCGACCCTCTCCTGTTCCATCCTCGATCGCGGCCAGCCGGCCTGGAGCCTCCGCCTCGACGTGCCTTTCGCCTCGGTGCACGAGGACCGTGGCGTGGTAACGCGCGTGCTCGACCAGACCACCGGTCAGCCGACAGTGCTCGCCGGCGGCGCCACCATGCTAGGGACGATCGCCGCCGGCGAGTTGCTCACCAATCCCGCCTACATGCCCGACGGCGACTGGGACCGCCCGAACGCCCAGGTCCTGTTCGCCGCCACAATCCTGCGAGGCTCGGCCGCCCCGCCCCGGGTTCTGGAGACCTGGTTCTGGTAGTGGGGCAGGTGTCCACACCTGCAGCGGGTCTCCAGACCCGCAGCGCTTTGGAGTGAGGGAGCCCGAACATGAAAAGCCTGCTCTTGTCTTTGCTCGCGATTTCCAGTTTGATGCCCTCTCGCGGCGGCATCGGGGACCAGTTCGTCGGAGCATGGCGGCTGGCCTGGCTCGAAGAACAAGGCGCGGACGGGAAGGTTCATCGGATCGACTGTTGCGGGATGCTTGTCTACACGAGCGACGGACACATGTCGGTCCAGGTCATGGAGCGCGAACCGCAAGTGCAAACTCCTGCCAGTCCGCAGCAATACTCGCAAGGCGGCTACGAAGCCTCCTATGGCAGATATGACGTCAACGCGCGCGCTCACACCTTCACATTCCACGTTGATGGCGCGCTCGTGCGGAGTCTGATTGGCAAAGACCTGCCGCGCAAGTACGAGTTTTCGGGCAAACAACTCATCGTGACATCGGCTCGCCCGGAAGAACACTGGAGAGTTGCCTGGGAACATTATTGAGTAGGACCCGCAATGGCCACATGGCCGCGCATGAGGTAAGACCGCGTGGAAGTATCTGGCTATCGAGCATTCCGGTCGGCGCGAGCTGTTGTTGCGACTGGAACGCAGAGATCGCCCGCATTGTATCGACGCCGAGAACGCCCTGTGGACGCGCAACCGGAAGCATTGCCCGATGGAAGCATTGTCGTTCTTCCGACCCTCCGCCCCGATTGCCGGTACGCCGAAGATGTGGTCTACTAGGTACTCATGACAGCAGGGACCCCTGTCGCCCCCGGCGAGAGTCTGCCCAGACCCCGAGCGCCGTTGCCATGGGCGCCGATCGCCTGGTTCGGCCTCCTGCTGGCCATCTGTTACGCCCCGGTGCTGTGGCGCCTGGTCTACCAGTGGTTCACCGATGGCGACATGGGGCACGGCTTCTTCGTCCCCATCGCCGCGGGCTACATCGCCTGGCAGCGGCGCGAGGAACTGCTGGAGGCCTGGGGCCCCTCGGACTGGCGGGGCCTGATCGTCGTCGCCTGGGGCGCCGCCCAGTTGTATGCCGCCACGCTCGGCGCCGAGCTGTTCCTGGCGCGGACGGCGTTCATCGTTTCCCTCATCGGGATTGTGCTCTTTCTGGGCGGCACCAAGGCCGTGCGCATCCTGGCCTTTCCCCTGTTTCTGCTGTTCTTCATGGTCCCCATTCCGGCCATCCTTTACAACGTGCTCACCTTCAAGCTCCAGACGCTGGCCAGCCAGCTCGCGGAGAGCGCGCTCGCGCTGCTGGGCGTTCCGGTCCTTCGCGAGGGACATATCCTGCGCCTGCCGAGCCAGTCTCTCTCGGTGGTCGAGGCATGCAGCGGCATCCGTTCTCTGTTGACGCTCTCGTTCCTGTCGCTGGTTTACGCGTACATGTTCGACAAGAAGCCCTGGATGCGCGCCGTGCTGCTGGTGGCCACCGTGCCCATCGCGATCGTCGCGAACGCTGCCCGCGTTACCGTCAGCGGACTGCTGAGCGAGGTCAATCCGGAACTGGCCGAGGGGCTGTTCCATTCGGCGGCAGGCTGGCTGATCTTCATGTTTGGCCTGCTGTTGTTGGCTGCCGTGCACCTGGCAATCAACGGAGTCTGGAAGTTCGCCCATGGACGAAAGTAAGAGCATGTTCCGGTTCCTCAAGAGCACTCCCGCCCGCGTGCTCACGGCAGTGCTGCTGGTGCAGATGGCCGGGTTGGTGGCCGTGTCACGCCGGGAGAACGTGCCGCTGACGCTCCCGCTGAGCGAGTTCCCCGCCCAACTTGGGGCGTGGTCCCTGGCTCAGGAAGGCGTAGTGGATGAGGACACCATGGCCGTTCTGAAGGCCGACGACGTTCTTTCCCGCGTCTATGTGGACCAGGCGCAGCGCCGCGGGGCCAGTCTCTTCGTCGCCTATTTCAAGTCCCAGCGGACCGGCCAGACGGTTCACTCTCCCAAGAACTGCCTGCCCGGCTCCGGGTGGACGCCGTCGGCGTCCGATGTTGTCACCATAGCGATTCCCGGGCGCGCCGAGCCTATCGTCGTCAACCGGTACGTGGTCGCCAAGGGCGACGATAAGAGCGTGGTCCTCTATTGGTACCAGTCGCGAGATCGCGTCATCGCCAGCGAATACCGCGCCAAGTTCTACCTGGTAGCGGATGCGATCCGCTACAACCACACGGACACGGCGCTGGTCCGCATCATCGTCCCGGTTTCCGGCAACGACACTGCCACGGCCACCACAACTGCCGAGGAATTCATCCAGGCATCCTTCATGGCTCTGCGCCGGCACATGCCTGCCTGACAGTGGGGCAGGACTCCAGTCCTGCAGCGGGTCTCCAGACCCGGCTCCGTCCACGTCCTCCGCGGCTCTGGAGAGGGACTTGCGGAATTCGGCACGGACCGACCTTGGCAGGCGGAACCGCCTGCCCCATCTCGGGAAATGCTGGATGTGCAGTGGTGGCGCAGGAGCTTTCGCCTGCGAAGGCTGAATTTTGCAAGTCCCTCTGGAGAGCCGCCCACGCCGCTAGTGCGCAGCGGTCTCGAGCGCCACCTGGCTGCGCGCCGTGCGGATGCGGTCGCGGTACTCCTGGATCAGCGTGGTGAAGCCCGCCCAGTAGTAGCCGCCGACAAACAACAGCAGGAACGGCAGGCAGAAGAAGTTGTAGACGTCGATCGCGAACACGCACATGGCGACGAAATACGTGCCGATCGCGATCTCGATGAACGGCAGCCAGCCGCTGCGGCGCCGGTACTTGGCGGCCACACTGCGCGCCGCTCCCCCGTCGGCCGCGTACTTCGGGGTGCGCACAAAGCCGCTCTGGATCCCCAGCAGCGCCTCGATCACCGCCCGTGTATTGATGACGGTCAGCGCCACGCCCACCGCCAGCAGCGCCGGCAGCATTAGAATCGAGCGCATGACGCTGCGGGGATACAACTCGCGCTGCGCCAGCACGTAAAACGCCGAGATGGACCAGAACGAGGCGACGATCAGCGGCAGGTCCAGGAACACCATCTGGAACCAGCCCATGTAAAACCGCACGATCATCACCGGAAGCATCAGCGCCGACACCATCATCATCATGGGGTAGCTGATGTTCGGCGTCAGGTGCATGAACGCTTCCACCTTCAGCCGCCACGGAATGTCGGCTCGCAGAATGTTGGGCAGGAGCTTCTTGGCCACCTGGGTCAGGCCCTTGGCCCAGCGCATCTGCTGAATCTGGAAGGCGTGCATCTCGACCGGCAGCTCGGAGGGGCAGTCGAGCGCCGGCAGGTACACGAACTTCCAGCCCTTGAGTTGCGCCCGGTAGCTCAGGTCCGAGTCTTCGGTCAGGGTGTCGTGCTGCCAGCCGCCCGCGTCGTCGATCATCCGGCGCCTTAGGATGCCCGCGGTTCCGTTGAAGTTGAAGAACAGGCCGCGGCCGAAACGCGCGCCGTGCTCCAGCACGAAGTGGCCGTCCAGCAGCATGGCCTGGACCTCGGTCAGCACGTTGAAATTTCGGTTGACGTAGCTCCAGCGCGTCTGCACCACCCCCACCTTGGGATCGGCGAAGAAGTGAACGGTGCGCATGAGGAAGTCGGCGGGCGGGATGAAATCGGCGTCGAAGATGGCCATCAGCTCGCCGGTGGCGGTCTTCAGGCCTTCCTGCAGAGCGCCCGCCTTGAAACCGGTACGGTTGCTGCGATGGTGGTATTCGATGGGATGGCCCAGCGCCCGGTAACGCGCCACCAGCCGCTCGGCGAAGGGGTGGGTCTCATCGGTGGAATCGTCCAGCACCTGGATCTGCAGCAGTTCGCGCGGATACTCGATCTTGAGGGTCTCTTCGAGCAGCCGCTCCACCACGAAGCGCTCGTTGAACAGCGGGAGCTGAATGGTGATCGGCGGAAGCTGCTCAAAGCGCGTGGGCGCGACTTTTGGAAGCTTCTTGCGGTACTTGAAATAGGTTCGGATCACCTCGTAGCGATGCAGGCCATACACGGACAGGATCGCCAGCAGCCCGAAGTAGGGGATGAGGATCAACCAGTCAAACCAGGACAGTTGGTAGATGCCTGCGAAGGTCTCGTCCGACAGCGCGTGCTTGAGCTGCTGGAACGCGGTGGCGGTCACGAGCAACGCCGGGCTGAAGAGCGTGGTCATGGGGCGGCCGGTAGAGGATACTCCTCCTCTATTGTATGGCGCTGGTGAACCATTCTACACCTGAGACAAGGGGGAGGGGGATGGGGCTTTCACCTTAGGGGTCTGTTCGCCAAACGGTCTTCAGCCGATGGAGAAACGGGGGAGGCCGTGCCACTCCTTGATACAACCGCCACCGGCGCCAGGCTGATCCTGGCCTCCGCCGAAGGGGACCGCAAGCTGGCGGCCGTCGTCGCGCGCGCCACCTTCGATATCGCCCGGGACCGGCTCGTCTTTTCGCCCGAGCGCCCCTGGCCCGCCGGGCCGCAGGCAATCGAGACGCCCTGGGGCACCTTCCCGCCCGATACGCCGGCTCCCAGGCAGGGCATCGACGTATTCGTGCTGGGCAGCGCCTGGCAACCTGACGGCTTGCCGGCCACCGAGCTGACACTGGCGATCCGCGTGGGTACGGCGCTCGAGCGGCGCATCGCCGTCATCGGCGACCGGACCTGGGTGCGCCGGGATGGTGCGCTCGTCCCCGGCGAGCCGCGGCAGTTCGTGTCGATGCCCCTGACTTACGAGAACGCTTACGGCGGCGCGGGCGCCGCCAATCCCTTGGGTAAGGGCTTCTACGCCAGCGAGGCGGAGGCGCTTGGCCGGCCGCTTCCGAACCTCGAAGACGCGGACGCCCGTATCCACTCGTTTGCGGACCATCCGGATCCGGTCGGTACGAGTCCGTGTCCGCGGCGCGGCGGACGCTCCAGCCTGGTCATCGACTCTGAGAGGCCGCCCCACCCCGGCACGATGGTTGAGATGACGCACGCCACGCCCGAGGGCGCCCTGCGCTTCACGCTGCCCGATCTTCGACTGCACGTCCGCGTGGCGGACCAGTTGCTGCCGCTGCGGCTGGATGAGATTGCGGTCTTCACCGGACCGCGCCGCGTCTCCCTGGCCTACCGCGCGGAGTTCGAGTACGCCGGCGCAGCCCCGCACGTTGAGGTATGCTGAGGCTGCGCCTTTGACAACAAACGCCGTCCGATAGTTCTTCCTCGCGGCCACCACCACCAACGATCCGTGTGTCTCTGGAGGAGAACTATGCATTCCAACTGGCAGGAGGCTTTTTTTCGCGGCGTCGCACTCGAGGCTTGGCGCCGCATCGTCAAGCCCGACGTCGTCAATCTCGAAATGACCCGCACCGAGGTGGACTTCCTCGAACGGGCGCTTGAAATCAGCCCCGGCGCGCAACTTCTGGACGTCCCCTGCGGCAACGGGCGGCACTCCATTGAGTTCGCCGGCCGCGGGTACCGAATGACCGGACTCGACCTGAGCGAGGAGTTCATCGCGGAGGCGCGCGCTGCAACGGCTCTCCCGGTTCGATGGGTCAGGGCCGACATGCGCGACCTTTCCTGGGTCTCGAAGTTCGACGGTGCGTATTGCTTCGGCAACAGCTTCTGCTACCTGGGGTGGGATGAGGCCCGGCAGTTTCTGGCCAGCGTGGCTCGCGGGCTGGAACCCGGCGCGCGATTCGTTGTGGACACCGGGATGGCGGCCGAGTCGATTCTCCCTTCGCTGGCGCGGACCCGGTGGTTTCGGCTCGGGGACATCCTCATGCTCAGCGAGAATCGCTACGATCCCGCCGAGAGCCGGCTCGATATCGACTACACGTTCGTCCAAGGCGGCGTGGTGGAGACGCGGCCCACATCGAGCTACGTCTTCACCGCTGCCGAGCTCTGCCGGATGCACCGCGAGGCGGGGCTCGAACCGGTGAATCTGCTGGGCTCGACGAGTGCCGAGCCCTACCAGCTTGGGTCCCCGAGGCTGATTCTGGTTTCCGCTAAGCAGTAGGGTGGCGGCGGCGCACGCTACAATCGGCTGAGAAGCCTATGAGCAAGCTCAGCCTGTCGTTGACCCTGCCGGTCGTGTGCGCCGCCGTCATTCTGATGGCCTGCCCGGAGCCCGGCCCGGCGTCTTCCCGCGATGAAGAGCTGTGGCGCCATCGCAATCTGGGCAAAGCGCTGTACGAGACGCCCACCAGCGTCCCGCAGTCCGCCCTGGAGCTGAAGAAGGCGCTCGATCTGGCGCCCAACTCGTTTCGCGACCGCCTCAACTACGGCCTGGCGCTGCTGCGCGCGGGCGACCTCAAGCAAGGCATGGCGGAGCTCGAGAAGGCTCAGAAGCAGGACCCGAAGTCCCCTTACACGTGGTTCAACCTCGGTGTCGCCTACAAGCGGGAGGGAATGTACCCGGAGGCGATCCACCAGTTCGAGGGAATGGTCAGGCTGGTCCCCACCGAGCCGGTTTCGCATTACAACCTCGGCCTGCTCTACAACCTCACGGACCGCCAGCCGGAGGCGCTGAGCCAGTTCGAGATCGCCAAGAAGCTGGACTCGAAGCTGGTGGCGCCGCGTTTCCAGATCTACAACGCGTACCGGCTCATGGGCAAGGAAGTGGAGGCCAAGGCGGCGCTGGCCGAGTTTCTGAAGGCCAAGGAAGCGCAGAAGGCGGCCGACGATTCCGAGGACATGGAGTGGTGCTACTACGCCGAGCTGTACGATCCCATCGAGGCGCACCCGGCCCCCGCGGCCTCGGCGCCACCGGCCGCGCTCCGGTTCGCCGACACGAAGCTCGACGGTACGGCGGATCCTAAGACCGCGGGCATGCTCGTGATGGACACCGTGGGCGATGGCAGCTCCGACCTGCTGGTGTGGTCGAGCGACGGCATCCGCGTGTACCGCAAGGCCAAGGACCCGGTCGCCGCCTCCGGCCTCGAAGACCTCAAGGGCGTGCGCTTCGTGGCCGCGGGTGATTTCGAGAACAGCGGCCTGGCGGGCCTGTGCGTGCTCACGGAGAAGGGCCCGCTGCTCTATCGCAACGTGAAGGGCAAGTTCGTGAAGGTCGAGGCGAAGCTTCCCGCGGGGCGGTTCGAGCGCGCCGTGTGGCTCGATTTCGATCACGACTACGACCTCGACCTGTTCCTGCTGGGCGACAAGTCCGTGCTGCTTCGCAACGAGGGCGAGCATGGATTCCAGGACTACACCGCGCACTTCCCCTTCGTCGCGGGCCGGGTTGTGGATGCCCTGCCGTTCCGCCTGATTCCGGATTCCAAGACCATCGACCTGCTGCTGAGCTACGCCGACCGCGGCGCGGTCCTCTACCGCGACCAGATGCGGGCCGTGTTTGAAGCCGTTCCGGTGGATGCGGTTCCGGCCGGGGCGCACGCGCTCCAGGCGGTGGATATCGATAACGACAGTTGGATCGACGTGGCGTTCTCGGGCACGCAGGGTGTCCGGTTCGCCATGAACCGCGATGGGAAGCTGGCCGCTGAGGCGACTCCTGCGCCGGCCGTTCCCGCGCTGGCCTTCGCCGATCTCGAGGACCGGGGCCTGGCGGACATGGTCGCCGGAGACTCTGTCTACTTGAACCAGGGTCTGGGAAACGTGGGAGCGGGGAAGAACCCCGGCGGCTTCCCGGATGCGGTGGCATGGGCTCGCGCCGACTTCGAGAACGACGGGCGCATCGACCTGGCCGCGGTCGCACCGGACGGCACCATCCATCTGCTCAGCAACCAGACAGCGACCAGGAACCAGTGGATTCGGGTGGCGCTGGCGGGCGTGAAGAACCTGAAGCTGGGGCCGGGAACCGAAGTCGAGGTCAAGTCCGGAACGCACTACCAGAAGCAGATGTACGAGGGCGTGCCGCTGCTGTTCGGCCTGGGGCCGGAGAAGGCGGTGGACACCATCCGCGTCAGTTGGGCGAACGGCATGATCCAGAACGAAATGGACCGGCCGCTGGTGCAGACCGCGGAACTCAAAGAGGCGCCGCGCCTGTCCGGGTCCTGCCCGATGGTCTTCGCCTGGGACGGCGGCAAGTTCGAGTTCGTGGCCGACGTGCTGGGCGTCGCGCCGCTTGGCGCCAGTTCCGGTGACGGCGGCTACTTCCCTGTGTCGAGCCACGAGTACCTCACCATTCCCGGCGACCGGCTCGAGCTGCGCGATGGGCGATACGAGATCCGCATCACCGAAGAGCTGCACGAAGTTTCGTACATCGACCAGGTGCGGCTGATCGCTCTCGATCATCCCGCCGGGGTCGATGTCGTTACCAACGAGAAGTTCAAGTCGCCGCCGTTCCCCGAGTTCCGGCTCTTCGGCGTGAGCCGGCGCATTTTCCCGGTCTCCGCGCGCGACGGCCAGGGGCGCGACGTGCTCGCCAAGGTCCTGCGGCGCGATCGCGTCTACGCGGACGGCTTCAGGCACGATATGGCGGGCGTGGCCGAGATGCACTCGCTCGAACTCGATTTCGGCCCAGGCGCCGCGCGCGACAATCGCGCGGTCCTGATGCTCAGCGGCTGGATCGATTGGGCGGACGGCAGCACGTTCATGGCTGCGTCGCAAGGCAGCAAGGACGGCCTGGTCCTGCCGTATTTGCAGGTGAAGGACGCCGCCGGCCAGTGGCGCACGGTGATCGAGGATATGGGCGTGCCTGCAGGCGAGCCGCGCACCATCGCGGTGGACCTCACCGGCAAGTTCCTGTCCACGTCGCGCGCAGTGCGCATCGTGACCAACACGTGTGTGTACTGGGACCAGATCTATCTGAGCGATGACACGGCGGCTCCGCGGACGCGCATGACGGCGATGGATGCCGAGACGGCCGATCTGACGCTACGCGGGTTTTCGCGCGCGGTGGTCGATCCGCAGCACGAGCAGCCGGAGTATTACGACTACTCCGAGTGGCGGCCGGCGGCGATGTGGAACCCGGTTCCGGGCCTGTACACGCGCTACGGCTCCGTGAATGAGCTGCTGGCGGCGGCCGACGACCGGTTCGTCATCATGGGCTCGGGCGACGAGATCCGGCTGCGTTTCGATCCTGCGCGGCTGCCCGCGCTGGCGGCGGGTTGGAAGCGGGACTTCCTGGTGCTGGTGGACGGCTGGTCGAAGGACGCCGACGCCAACACGGCCTTCGGCGATTCGGTGGAGCCGCTGCCATTCCACGGCATGAGCGCGTATCCGTACCCGGCGGCGGAGCGCTTCCCGGACGACGAGGCGCACCGCGCCTGGCGGAAGGAGTACAACGTGCGGCGGCCGGTGAAGTTCATTGAGCCACTGGTGGCGCGTCAGTAGGCCTGCGGTCGAACTCGGCAGCCACAATGCGAAACTGGCCTGACCAGCGCTTCCTCGCTGGGTCGTAATGCTTCTGGCCGGCGAGGCGGTAGTGGCCGGTGACTGTGCCGCCCGAAGGGCAGCAGTTAGGGTCGCTTGGCTTCCATATGCCGAACTCGAAGGTGGGTTTGTCATTCTCGAAGTCGTTGCTCTCGCCCTTGCGTATTGCTTCCCGCGGCCTCAGGCGGCTCGTGTACGTGGTTGCCGGCGGAACAAATTCCACAGGATGGAGGGTTGCGTCAGGCGCGATCCAAAGGACGGTGTCTTCGTGCATATACCCGGTGCCTGAGAACAGGAGCATCAGATGCACGAAGTACTCGCCTCCCAGGCGAAATCCTTCCGGCTCTTCGTAACTGGACATGCCAGGCTCCGTGGCTTCGTCCTTCTCGTAGAGCAGGCGATAGCGTTCGCCAGCTCGCTTCCAGATGCGCAGCACGTCGCCGCCGTCGTCGGATCGGTGAATGGTTGCTCTAAGCGCGATGCCGTCCGGACCCGCGATGTCCACCTTGGTGGCCAGGACGAATGCACTGCGCTGCCCTTGAGCCGGAGGAATCGGGCTCTCGACCTGCGCCGAGGTAAGGAACGCCTGAGCGCCGGCCGGCTTTGCCGGAGCTTTCGCGAGAGCCTTGCTCGCCTCCGGACTGGCGATCTTCCCCAACGCCTGCCTTGCCGCTGCTTGCACCATCGGTTCCTTGTCACGAAGAGCAGCCGCGAGGGCGGGCACTGCTCCGGTGGTCCGGAAATCGCCAAGTTGCCATGCAGCGCCGACTCGGATCTGGGGGTTCGCGTCGCGCAGGGCGGTCGTCAGTGCAGGAGCCGCGCTCGGGCCGATGCCGTTCACTACCGCGACGGCAGCTTGCCGCGTGTACAGGTCCTCGTCCAGCCACAATGCAATGATGTCCGGAACCGCGTCTGCGGCTGCCGGACCGATCTTGCCCAGCGCCTCGACCGCGGCATGGCGCACGGAGGCGTCAGCGTCGTGAAGGAGATCGCGAATCTTCGGCGCCGCCGGCGAAGCCCCCGGGCCGAGCTTTCCCAGTGCCTCCGCGGCACTCTGTCGCGGACCCCAATTCGGATCGCTCAAAGCGTTCATCAGCGCGCCGACGATGGCTGGCGAGGGAGGCGCGATCTCGCTCAACGTCCGGGCAGCGATCTCCCGCGTCATTGATTCTGGGCTTTTCAGCATTGGCAGGACGTCCTCAGCCGCTTCCGCTGCACGGTGGCCCATCTGCGCTAGCGCGTTGAGTGCTTCTGGCTGGAACTTCGCGACACTGAGTTCCGAACGGAGCGCGCTGAGAGCTTCGCTGGAGCCGATACTACCGAGCGCCCTGATGACGGAGCGTGTCTGATCCGCGGAATCGCTCTGCAACAGTGGGGTCAGAGCCGGCACGGCAGGCACAGCGCTCTGCCCGATCAGTTCCAGCGCGTGCGATGCCGCGGAGCGGACTTGCGATGAGGAGTCGTGGAGCATTTCGACCAGCGGAGGAATGGCCGGCGGCGTGATTCTTCCCAGCGCCTCGGAAGCCCGATAGCGGACCGTCTCGTCCGGGCTGTGGAGAGCCTGAATCAACGGAACAACCGCCGCTTCCCCGAACTCAGCCAAATCGAGCGACGCGTAGTACGAGCCCTCGCCGCAAAGAGCCGCAACGAGTCTGGAGATCAACTGGCGCTGCGCGTCAGGGCTAAGCTCGCGGGCCTCTCGCACAGCCTGATTTCGAGCTTCGTCATCGCAAGAAGAAATCAAACGATCGAACAGGTCTTTCTGCTGAGCAAGACCGGGCACGGCAAGCAGGAGAATAGCGGCCAGCAGACGCGTCACAAGAACTTATTAGATCAGATGGGAAGGCGAGGCGCCGCCTCCGCGATGGGCCGGTGGACGATCGCGGCGTGGGTGTTGTGGAAGACGAGGAAGATCGCCGAGAACGCCACGTAGATCCACGGTGTGTACGGAAAGAGACGACCACACCGACGATGCAGAGGTTTGCTAGCGGGACTGCTTAAGGCCGCGCCATCAGGTTGTCGATGAGCCGCGTGGCGCCGAGCCAGGCCGCGGCGGCCACCAATACGGGGCCGGCGATTTCGGCCACCGGCTGCAGCTCTTCGGGATCGACGATTTCGAAATACTCCACGCGGACACGGGGCCCGGACGCCAGCACGGCCAGGGCCGCCTGCTTCACCCGCTCGGGATTGCGCTCGCCGGTCGCGATGGCTGACTCGGCCGCCTGCAGCGATTGGTAGAGGAGGGGTGCCACGGCGCGCTCCTCAGCCGACAGGTGTTGGTTGCGCGAGCTGAGCGCCAGGCCGTCCGCTTCCCGCACCGTGGGCACGCCGACAATCTCGACCGGCAGGTTGAGGTCCGCCACCATGCGGCGGATCACGGCTAGTTGCTGCGCGTCTTTCTCGCCGAAGTACGCCCGGTCCGGCTGCACGATGTCCAGAAGCTTCGCGACCACCGTCGCCACGCCGCGGAAGTGCCCGGGGCGGAACTGGCCGCACAGATGCTCGGTGAGCACCTCGACGTCCACGAAGGCGCGCTGGCGGCGGGGATACATCTCGGCGATTTCGGGGGCGAAGACGAGATCGGCGCCGCGCGCTTCCGCGTATGTCGCGTCGGTTGCGAGCGTGCGCGGGTAACGTTCGTAATCGTCGGCGCGATCGAACTGGATGGGGTTGACGAAGACGCTCACCGCGACGGCGCCGCATCCGGCGCGTGCGATTTCGATCAGACGGCCGTGACCGGCGTGGAGCGCGCCCATGGTCGGGACCAGACCGATGGTTTTCCCGGCGCCGCGAAGCCGCGCCACTGCCTCGCGCACGCCCGCGATGGTGTGAACGAGTTGGGCGCTCATGCGGGATAGAGTCCTGCGCGGACCTCGCCGGCATAGGCTTGCGCGGCCT
Source organism: Bryobacterales bacterium (assembly GCA_963841635.1). Classification (GTDB taxonomy): domain Bacteria; phylum Acidobacteriota; class Terriglobia; order Bryobacterales; family Bryobacteraceae; genus DASWZN01. Next base: position 464,520 of record CAWJDO010000002.1, on the reverse strand, counting down.
TCACCATCAGCTCGCCGATCTGCGCGTACTGCTTCACGAAAGGCGGCACCGGGCCCTCGAACAGGCCCAGCGCGTCATAAGAGACCAGCACCTGGCCATCGCAATGCGGGCCGGCGCCGATGCCGATGGTGGGGATCGCCAACGCCGCCGTCACGGCCGCAGCGACCGCGTCCGGAATAGACTCGAGCACGATGGAGAACGCCCCGGCATCCTCGAGAGCGTGCGCGTCTTCGAAAAGCCGCTTGGCAGCGTTCTCGTCCCGTGCCTGTTGGCGGTAGCCGCCGATCTGGTTTACCGACTGCGGTACCAGGCCGAGGTGCCCCATCACGGGAATCCCGATCTCGACCAGCCGCTTGACCACGTCGATCATCGGACGGCCGCCTTCGATCTTCACCGCCGCCGCGAAACCTTCCTGCAGCAGGCGACCGGCGTTGCGTACGGCCTCGGGCACGGTGACCTGGTAACTGAGGAACGGCATGTCGGCAACCACCAGGGCGCGGCGCGCGCCGCGGCTGACGGCCCGGGTGTGGTGGACCATGACGTCGAGCGTCACGGGCAGCGTGGTCTCCTCGCCCATGATCACGTTGCCGAGCGAATCGCCCACCAGCAGGATGTCCATGCCGGCGCGGTCGAAGAGGCGCGCCATGGTGGCGTCGTACGCAGTGAGTACGACGATCTTTTCGCCGCGCTGCTTCTTCTCCTTGAGATCGGGGACGCGGATACGCTTGTCGGCCATGGCTAGTCTCCTTGTGCGCGGCTCTCGGGCGCCCGCAGCAGCATCTCGATCTCGCGAGCCTTGGCCTCCGCCAGCCTGCGGCGGCGCGCCACTTCCAGAACGTGCAGGCCCGCCGAGCGGTACAGGCCGGCCACCGACGGCGGTACTGCGGCGAGGCTGGGCAAGTGATGGCGCACGGTCTCCGCGTCGCCGCGTTCGATGGGCCCGGTCAGAGCTTGCTCGGGTCCGAGCGCCAGCGCATTCGCCACGCCGGCGTAAATCAGCGGGCCGAGCGCGTCGAGCGCCGTCTTCTCGTCGATGCCTGCCGCCTCCATCAGGATAGCAGCCGCGTCGATCAGGCCGGCCACGTAGTTGCTCGCCATCACCGCGGCCGCATGATAGAGCGGCATCGAATCGGGCGCGACGTGCAACGCAGTTCCGCCAAGCAGTTTGACGATCCGTTCGCCCCACGCGACCGCGGCAGCGTCCCCGCAGACCGCAAAAGTGGATCCGGGAAGAGCGTTGACGCCGGCCTCGGGACTGACGACGGTCTGTAGCGGGTGCAACACACCGCAGGCCACTCCGGCGTGCACCAGGGGCTCGAGGATTTCCGGCCCGCGCGAACCGCAGGTGTGTAGCGCCACACCCTGGCGCCAGCCTGAATGCGCCAGCGTGTGCGCGACGGCGGCCATCGCGGTGTCGCTGACCGCGATCAGGATGCGGCCCGCGTGCTCGTGAAGCTGGCGGGGGGAAACGGCGGCGACTCCGATGAATTCGGCCGCGTGCGCGGTGCGCCCCGGGCTCCGGCCGGCCACGGCGACAACCGGCTCGCCGCGCTCGCGAAGCAGCCGCCCCAGAGCCTGCGCCACACGGCCGGTTCCGGCGATGCCAATCGATTCCTGAGGACTCGCGTTCACGTTCGGAACAGCACCGATTCCTTCGAGAAGACACGCACGGCGGCGAAAAACGCCAGACCCGCATAGACAATGTTCGACGCCATGGTGATGGCGAACGCGAGGTGGCTGTACTCGCCGAGGAAGATCTCTTTGATGAGCTGGCACACGTTGAACAGCGGGATCAACGCCAGGGCCGGCGTGAGCTGCAAGCCCGGCAGCATCCCCACCAGCAGCGGGAAAATCGACGCCATCACCAGCGGCGTCAAGTAGCTCTGGGCCTCTTTGAAGCTCTTGGCGAGCAGCGCGATGGCGACCATCAGCGACGCGGCGAGAACCGCCATCGGCACCAGCGCGACGAACACCAGCGCGATGTTCGTAGCATCGAGCGGAACGCGGCCCGCGGCCTTGCCGGCCTGGTTCCCGAAGTCGACGAAGCGGAACGAGACGATGAGGCTCAGCATGGCCAGGGCGGCCGTAACCAGCACGGCCGTGGTGGCGGCGAGGACCTTTCCCAGGATGATGGCGCCGCGGCTGGCGGGCGAGGATAGCACCACCTCCAGCGTACGCCTCTCCTTCTCGCCCGCGGTCATGTCGATGGCGGGATACATGCCGCCGGTGAACATCAGAAGCACCACGCAGTAGCCCATCATGCCGCCCCAGAACATGCCCGCCATCTTCTTTTCCGGCGCGAGGTTGACGGACTTGACGGTGAACGGGTTGACCACCGAATCCGGCTGGCCAAGCGCGGCGAGCTTCCGCTTCATGCTCTCTTCCTTGAACGCGGCGAGCGCGGCGCGGATACGGCCGTCGGCCACGTCGGAGCTGCGCCTGGTCAGGTCCGAGTAGACCCGCACTTCGATCCCGGCGGCGCCCTTCACCGGTTCGACGCCGGCGGCGATCTCTTTCTTAGCGATGGCGGCCTCGAGATCGTCGCGCGAAGCGAGCTTGAAACCGGCCTGGGAGAGCGCTATCAGCAGCTCGGGCATGCGGCCGACGTTGCGCACGGCGATGGTGAGCGCTTCGTCGCCCGCTTTCTTTTCCGTGGAGCTGACGAACCTGCTCATCACCAGCAGGAGCAGGGGAATCGCCAGCAGCGGCACGGCGACCATGCTGATCAGCGTGCGCCGGTCGCGGATGGTGTCCAGCATTTCTTTCCTGTAGATCGTAAGAACCTGACTACGACTCATGCACCCTCCGGGCCGCGTCCTCGATGCCAAGCAGTTCCAGGAAGATCTCGCGGAGCCGCTGCTTTCCGGTGGCCGCGCGCAGATCCTCCATGGTGCCCACGATCTTGATGGTGCCTTCGTGGATCACGGCGATGCGGTCGCAGAGGTACTCGGCCTCCTCCATGACGTGAGTGGAGAAGAGCACGGCCTTGCCGGAGTCGCGGGCCTTCAGAATGAACTCCTCGATGACGTGGGCGGTGGGAACGTCGAGGCCCGAAGCAGGCTCGTCGAGGATCAGGATCGGCGGATCGTGAACCAGCGCGCGGGCGATGGCGACTCGCTGGCGCATTCCGGTTGAGAGGCTGTCGATCTTCGTGTCGCCGAAAGCGCTCATGTTCAGCAGGGCGAAGATCTCTTCGATGCGCTTCGCGAGCGCGGCGCCGCGCATGCCATTGAGCTCGCCGAAGAACTTCAGCACCTCGCGCGCGGAGAGCCGGTGGTAGAGGCCCATGTCGGCGGAGAGGAAGCCGATGCTGCCGCGGACGGCTTCGGGCTCCGTCAGAATGTCGTGGCCGTTCAGGATCGCCGTGCCGTCGCTGGGGCTCATGACGGTGGCGAGCATGCGCAGGGTGGTGGTCTTGCCCGCGCCGTTGGGGCCGAGCAGGCCGAAGATTTCTCCGGAGAGGACCTCGAACGAGATGTGGTCGACAGCGTGAACGGCGCCGCGCTTCGAATCGTGGAAGGTCTTGGTGAGGGCCTGTGCCTGGATCATTCGGCTGGTGCCATTGTATCGCCGTACCGGCCGAACATGTTCTAACTCGCTGGCTCGTCGCCTTCTAAACCGTACAAGAGTGTGAAGCTGCCTTCGGGGCTGGTGACTGCCGCTCTCACCTTCTCCCTGGCGAGCGCCTCGAGGATGCGGAAGACCCCATCCAGGCGGTCGAGCGGCAGTGCCGTGAAGACATCCTTCTCAGGTTTGTTGACGGGGCTCCAGCTCACCGACACTCCCCGCCTCTCGCGCTCGGTGGGGGGCAACATCGCTGCCGCCACCGCTCTCACGTCTTCGAGTCCCATTCCGTTCCGCATCAGAATCTCCGCCGCGGCGCCCGAGGGCTCGCGCAACAGGCCCAGGACGATGTGCGCCGGCCCGATCCAGTCCTGGCCCAGCCGCTCGGACTCCTCCGACGCGCAGGCCAGGGCTCGCTTGAACTCCGCGCTCAGCGGTATCTCCACAGAGGTTGAGACACGTGGCCGAGGCGGAAACCGTGCCTCGATCTCGTTGCGGATGGCCGAAGCCCGCTCGCGCGATTTCAGGAACGGCCCAAATACGGCCCAGCCCTCGCGGAACAATGCGAGGAGCAAGTGGTGACATGCGATCTCGCCACTGACGGCTTGACGCGCCTCGTAATCAGCGAAAAATACCGCTCGCCGCGCCCGTTCGTCGAACCGTTCGAACATGGGGTCCCCGCGCCGATCTTAGCAAGAGGCCCGCTACAATTGTGTGGGGCAGGACAAGCCCCGGCAGGGGTGCCGGGACGGCAGCCTGAGAGGCTGCGCCACGGGAGGGAACGGCGATGGATGCGGGCGAGCTTGGCGTTTTCAGATCGCCAACGCGGGACACTGCCCTCCGCTGGTTTTGCGCCGCGGCGGCCTCGAAACGATCACGGCGACCGGGCTTCCGCTGGGCCTGTTTTGCGACGGGCGCTACTCGGCGGCGCGAATCAAGCTCGATCTCGGCGACGCCCTGGTTCTCTACACGGACGGCATAACGGAAGCGAGGAATTCCGCCGATCTGGAGTATGGCCCGGATCGGCTGGCGGCTCTCCTTCCGCGCTGCGCGGGGATGGCGCCGCAACACATCGCGACGGCGTGTCTGGATGACTTCGGGGCATTCCTCGGCGGCGCGAGCCAGGCCGACGACGTGACGCTGATGGTGATCGGAAGGCAGGGGGCGTTCCAGCCGGCGGGCCAGTTGGTGTAAGCTACTGCTCGATGGAGGGACGGTGAGCAAGCACAAGCATAAGTCGGATTCCGCGATCTGCCTGAGCGATGCCAGCTACGCCAAGGAACTGCGGCGGTTGCAGATCGAACTGGTCAAGCTCGAGGAGTGGATCAAGCACGAAGGCCTGAAGGTTGTCGTGCTTTTCGAGGGCCGCGACGCCGCGGGCAAGGGCGGCGTGATCAAGCGCATCACCGAATGCCTCAACCCCCGCATCTGCCGCGTGGTCGCGCTGGGCGTCCCCACCGAGCGGGAGAAGAAGCAGTGGTATTTCCAGCGCTACGTCCCCCACCTGCCGGCCGCGGGCGAAATGGCCCTGTTCGACCGGAGCTGGTACAACCGCGCCGGCGTCGAGCACGTCATGGGGTTTTGCACGGAGAACGAGTACCTGGAATTCATGCACTCCTGCCCTGAGTTCGAGCGCATGCTGGTGCGGTCCGGGATCATTCTGCTGAAGTACTGGTTCTCGGTGAGCGATGAGGAGCAGGAGCGCCGTTTCCAGGCCCGCATCAAGGATCCCACCAAGCGCTGGAAGCTCAGCCCGATGGACCTGGAGTCGCGCCGCCGGTGGGTGGAGTACTCCAAAGCTAAGGACGACATGTTCTCGTACACGGATGTGAAGCAGGTGCCGTGGTACGTGGTGAATGCCGACAAGAAGGAATGCGCGCGGCTGAACTGCATCCGCCACCTGCTCTCGATGATTCCGTACAAGGACCTGACGCCCGAGCCCATCAAGCTGCCGGACCGGGTGCGCGGCGCGTACGTGCGGCCGCCCATCACGGACCAGACTTTCGTGCCGGAGATCTACCGGCCCTAGGACGGCGACGCGCGACAGGCCGACGGGGGCGTCGGCCACGGTCCAGGGGGACCGCCCCATAAGCGCTAACTTAAGACTTGCTGTTTTGCCCGTTTGGGCCTATGCTTGGGCTATGGAAAACGCGGCCGAGGAGAACTGGCAAGTCCTTTTGTCCCTGTTTCCGAGTGGATGGCGCGAGGAGGCTGTCCGGACGGGCGCCGTAGAGCGACTGCGCGGATTTTCCTCCCCGGAGGCCTTGCTGCGTGTCTTGCTACTGCACGTCGCGCGCGGCTTCTCATTGCGGGAGACCGTGGTTCAGGCAAAGTTAGCGCAGCTTGCCGATATCTCTGACGTGGCGCTCCTGAAGCGCCTCCGCAAGAGCGAAGACTGGCTGCGGTCATTGTGCGTCAGTCTGTTGCAGGAGAACGGTTGTTTGCTCCGGCAGGAGGCGGCCGCAGTTGCCTTCCGGATCGTCGATGGCACCGTCATCAAAGAACCCGGCAAGACGGGAAGCCAGTGGCGGATTCTGTACAGCCTGCGGTTGCCAACGCTGGAGTGTGACTTTTTCGATATGACCGCGACGGAAGGATCGGGCACGGGTGAGTCATTCCGGCGCCTGCCCGTTCGGCCGGGTGACCTGATTCTGGGCGATGCGGGCTACTGGTCCGCCGCGGGTATCGAATTCGTCCGCCAGCAGGGCGCCGATGTTTTGGTGCGCGTGAATCCCCATGGCTTTGTCGCCTTCGGGCCTCAGGGGCGACGCGTCGGTCTGTTAAGTCGGGTCCGAACCCTATCCCAGCCGGGCCAAATCGGTGAGTGGGCAGTTGCTTTGCAGGGGCAAGAAGGCCCCATCCCTGGACGCGTCTGCGCCATTCGTAAGAGCGAACTTGCCATCCAGCAGGCCCACCGCCGCCTGGAGCGCAAAGCGAGCAAGAAGCAAATCCGACTGAAACCGGAGACACTGGAATTCGCGAAACACGTCATTGTGTTCACGACCCAGCCGACCGCGCCAGCCAGCGAAATCCTGGAGTGGTATCGCCTGCGCTGGCAAATCGAGCTCGTTTTCAAGCGTCTGAAGACGCTGGCTCAACTCGGCCACCTTCCCAAGCACGACCAGCGCAGTTCCCGCGCCTGGCTGTACGGCAAGCTCTACGTGGCGCTTCTGACGCAGAAGCTGATCCGGGTTGGTCGCGATATTTCCCCCTGGGGGTACTCGGCGCAGCGTCCGTCGACCGCCCAGTCGTTGGCGTGAGTTCAGCTTTGCCCTCCACCAGATCCAAGATGCCATCCAGCCAGAACTTCGCTTGAAGAACCTGATCCTTCATTGGCCAGAGATCGCACGGGCTCTCGCGGAACGATCACGGAACCGCCCGCCTCAGTTCTTAAGTTAGCGCTTATGGGGGACCGCCCCACACCCGCTCAGTAAATCAGCTTCAGTGAGAACTGAATCTGGCGGGAAGATCCGGCGGTGCGGCTGATCTCGCCAAACCCCGGGCCGGTCACGATGTTCGAGGGCAGGCCGAAATTCACCAGGTTGAACACGTTGAAGAACTCGGCGCGCAGCTGCAAAGTGGCCAACTCCGCGCCGCCGCGCGCGCCGAACGGCGTGTCCTTGATCAGGGCCATGTCGAAGTTGCGGAAGCCCGGGCCGCGGAAGGTGTTCCGGCCGAGGGTTCCGAAGCGGCCGTGGTTCGGCCCGGTCCCGCCCGGCACGTTCACCGGAATGGAGAAGTAGGAAGCATTCTGGGCGCCGAGGCCGAAGTAGTCCTCGCGCACGGTGCGGCTGGTAGAGAACTGCGGGGTGCCAATCTGATCGGGGCGGTCCGTGCCGCCCGCGCCGGCGCTGGTCTGCTGCACGCCGGAGTAGACGGTAAACGGGGCGCCGCTCATTACGGTCCCGATGCCCAACAACTGCCATCCGCCGGTCAGCGTCTTGCCCAGCGGCTTCAGCAGCGCCAGGCGATCGGCGTGCAGGTCCTGGAACAGGCTGAGCGTGAACGCATGCGCGATGTCGAACGTGGACGGCCCCCTGTCGCGGCTCGGATTGAACGGGTCCTGGGGCGAGGTCTGGGACACCGCGCCCGACGATCCGGAGACGAATCCGCCGATCACGGAACTGGTATCGTCGATGGATTTCGAGAAGGTGTAGCTGGCCTGGAATCCGAGGCCGGAGGCCGTCAGATCGCGCTGCGCGGACACCTGCAACGAATGATAGGAGGAGTGCGAGCGGCTGGTCACCAGCGTGACCGGGCCGTAGCCGCCGGTGGCGCTGCCGGACGCGTCGAACTGCGTGTAGGGTGCGTAGGCTCCGCCCGCGCCGGTGAACCCGTTCGGAAAATCCATGGCCGGCAGCTTGATTCCGGCGGCGCCCACGTAGGCGGCGTTCAGGCTGGCCCCGCGGAATTTCCGCTCCAGGCCCGCGGTCCAGGAGGCCATGTAGCCGTTGCGGAAACCCTGGGAGATCCCCGCCGTACCCAGCGGAGTGACGCGGCGATCGGGCGAGAGAGCGGCCAGGTCCCGCTCGAAGCGCTGGATGTCCATCACGGTGTTGCCGGGCACCTGCTTCGAATCGCCGGAGGCGAACGCGGGCGAGCCCGAGGTGGTGTAGATGGTTGGGAGCTGCTGCGGCGTGACGGTCGTGCCGAAGCGTATGGGCGCGCCGGGGGCCGCGGTCAGCCGCGGATAGACGACAAAGGGAGTGCCGCCGGTGAGCGCATTGTCCTGCCAGAGATTGGTGAGCAGCGTGGTGATTCCCGCGCCGGCGCGAACGAGCGTGTTCGCAGCGGGGCGCCACTCGACGGACACGCGAGGCCCCCATCCGCTCTTGTCCCACCGGTACCCGGGCTGCGGGTTGATCAGCATTTCCGAACCGGGCAGGCGGCCCGAGGAAGGCGAAAGCACGGGGCCCGACGTGCGCTTGAAGTCCTCGCGGATCGGCGAATCGATTTCGTAGCGCAGACCGTAGTTGATCAGAAGGCGGTCCGACACTTTCCAACTGTCCTGGATGTAGACGTTGTACGCGTCCCGGTGGATCGCGGAGTCGCCGATGCTATCGCCTTGTGCGAATATCAGCGGCGCCACCGCGATGGTGTAAGTGAACGCGCTGGCGGTGAGCAGGCCGCTCAGCGTGTCCGGCAGTGCGCTACCCGCGGCGATGTCGTGCGCGCCGCTGGCGGACCGGATGGTCACGGGAGAGTAGGCCACGCCGCCGCCGAACTGGTATTCGCCGTTGGGACTGAGGCCGAACAGTGTCGTATCGCGGTTGGCGCGCACCTCGCCGCCGAACTTGACGGTGTGCTTCCCGCGAATCCAGGTGAAGTTCTGCCGCGCTTGAAACAGGTTGCCGTAGGCCGCAATCACGCTTCCGGCGGAGTTGTTGAACGCCTCGTAGAGGCCGTCGCCGAACTTCAGGGCGGGGTCGGTGTGGTCGGAGGTGGGGAACGACGGGGTGGTGCGCGTGAAGCTGATCGAGGATTCCGACGTGAAATGCGGCGAGGGCGTGCGCGTGAATGTGACCACGGCGTTGCGCTGGCGGTCGATGTAGCGCGTGGCGAAATTCGGGTCGATGGCGGTCTGGCTGGGGTTGGTCACCGGTCCCGTGATGTCGTTCAGGCTGAAGCGGCCGAACAGCTGCGACTTATCGGAGAGGCGGTGGTCGATGCGGAGCGAGAACTGGTCCGAGACGATGGTCACCTTGGACGACGTCGCATAGGTGCGCGCGCCGTAAGGGCCCTGCGCGTCGTTGGGCAGCGGATAGCGGGCCAGCAGCTTCGCGATGCTCGCATCCACCGGCACGTAGAGCGTATCCCCGGGGAAAGCCGTCGTGTCCTGGCCGGCCCGTTCGGCGGCGGTGGGGACGGGGATCACTTGCGTGGTGCCGAGCACCTGGCGGAAGCCCTGATACTCGACGAAGTAGAACGTGCGGTCGCGCAGGATCGCTCCGCCGTTGGTGACGCCGAATTCGTTGCGGACGAAGGGCGGGATGCGGCCCGGATTCGCTTCCGAGCGCCGGTCGAAGAAATTGCGCGCGTCGAGCGCGGCGTTTCGCAGGAACTCGAAGGCCGAGCCGTGCATCGAGTTGGCTCCGGAACGGGTGACGATGTTGGTGAAACCCGCCGCGCCGCGTCCGATCTCAGCCGGCATCCACCCGGAGTTGGATTGGATTTCCTGCACGGCGTCGACGTTGAAATTCGAGAAGGTCGCGCCGCCGATTTCCGGATCGCTGTTGTCGGCGCCGTCCATGGCGAAGACCGCGGCGGTGCCGCGCTGTCCGTTCACGGCGAACTGCTGCGTGAAATTCGCGGAGCCGTTGGAGTCGGTCATGGTGCCGGCCGCGAGCAGCAGCAGTTGGCTGAAATCGCGCTTGTTGAGCGGCAGGCCGGAGACGGCTTTGCTGGACAGTTGCTCGCCGCCGGTGCTCTCCCTGGCCTTCTCTCCAGCCGCGACCGTCAGCTCTCCGGTGGAGGGCCATTCGAGAACGGCCGCCGGGCAGCCTGCGGCAAGCTCGACCTTTTGCGGCGCGGTGACCTCGGAGCCGTTGCGCCCGGCCGTCACCGAATAGGCGCCGGGCGCCAGGGCGGCGAAGGTGAAACGGCCGCCCTGCGCGGTTTGCGCGGTGGCGTGGATGTTGCCGGATTGGACGCGCACGGTAGCATCCGCCAGGGGCGCGCCGTGGCCGTCGCGGAGTATGCCCGTCCACTGGCAAGCGCCGGACTGCGCGGCGGCGGGCCCGGAGATTGCGATCAGGGCGAGTGCTAACAGGCGTGCGGTCATCTCCGTCAGTGTAGCTTGCCGGGCGTCAACCCAGCTTGGCGGCGGCCGCCTCCATCAGGATGAAGAAAGCCTGGCCCTCGGTGGCGACTCCGGCGCGGTCGAAGTTGGGTGCGCCGCATACTCCTTGCACGTAACCGAACGCGTCCATCTTGGCCCGCGCCGCGGTTCGCATGCGGGCGGCGGCGGCGACATACTCCTTCGGCAGCCAGGCGCCGCTCACACCGGTGTAGATCGCGAAGGCGAGCATCTGGGCGAGGTTGGTTTCCACGAATGTCTCCGGGCGATCCACCAAGTTGTGGAAGAGGCCGTCGGGACGTTGCAAGGCGAGGCAGCCGTCGATGATGTCGCGGGCGAAGGAGGACAGCCGCGTGCGGTCTTCCACGCGGTCCGCGGGCAGGGCGCGAATCACGCGCGCGAGGCCGGCCGCGGCCCAGCCGTTGCCCACTCCCCAGAAGTAGGGATCCTTGAACTGCCGCGCGCCGTCGTCCCAGATGTGCGCGAGAAACTTCTTGCCGGGGTTCCAGAGGCGCTTGCGATAGCCTTCGATCTGGCGCAGCGCCTCGTCGTAGTGGCCCGTCGCCGCGAGGAATGGCGGAGCGCCGCTGAAGCCGTCGGACCACATCTCGGGCTGCTTGAAGACGTGGTACAGCGTCCCATCGGAGCTGCGCGGCGCGTGCACGAGGATCCAGTCGAGCAGGCCGCGGGCGGCTTCCTGCAACTGGACGTCGCCAGTCATCTGGCCGGCACGCCAATACGCTTCGCCGCCCATGGCCGGGTCCGTCGGGCTGCCTTCGATCACCACACCCAGACGCCCGTCGGGGACTCGCTGGACGATGGCGGCCTTGGTGAGCAGGATCACGCGGTCGCGGTCGCCGGCTTCGAGAAACGCCTGGGCTAGGATTCCCTGTTCCCAGTCGCGGCGCTGCATGGCCAGTGCCGCCCCGGCCGCTTTGGCGATCCAGGGAGACGCGGCGGTCTCGGCATGGGCGGGTCCGGTGAAGCCGAGCAATGCAGAAGTGCTGAGAAAGCGGCGGCGGTTCATTGGTTGACCATTCTAGCGCCGAGGAGGCGGGGCTGAAGCGCCACGCGGGCTGAACCCGCCCCCGCAAGCGGCGCAATGTACAATGAAGTTCCAGAAGTGGCCGATAAAATCAGCACCGACGTTGGCGGGAAGGCAGCGACGCTTCTACGGCAACTCGGCATCTTCAGCGCCACCGCGCTGGTGATCTCGAACATGATCGGCCAGGGCATTTTCACGACCACCGGCTTTCTCGCGGGCGATCTCGGCAATGCCAGGCTGGTGCTGGGCATCTGGGTGGTGGGCGCTCTTTTTGCCCTGGCGGGCGCACTCTGCTATTCCGAACTGGGCATCAACTTTCCGAGTTCCGGCGGCGAGTACGTATACCTGACGCGGGCCTACGGTCCGACGTGGGGCTTCATGACCGGCTGGGTTTCGTTCTTCGCCGGGTTCTCGGCACCCATTGCGGCCGCTTCGCTGGCCTGTGCGAAGTACCTCGGCGGAGTGCAGGAGGCCGTGCGGCACGGCGTCGGAAGCGGCGGCCCGGAATGGGCCCGCTCCATCGGCGGCCTGTTGCCCGATCTCGGCGGGACCTGGATCACGGTAAGCATGGCATGGGGTCACATCACTTTGCAGTTCGGTCCCGCCCAGGTGGTTGCAGGGACGCTGATCGCAGTGTTGAGCGCGGTCAACATCTTCGGCGTCCGGCGCGTGGCGAAACTCCAGAACCTGCTCACGGGCGTGAACCTGACGGTCATTCTGGCTTTCATCGTGCTGGGCCTGGTTGCCGGCAACGGGAGCTGGGGCCATTTCTCGGAAGGCGTGGCGCGCACTTCGAAATTCCCGGTGGGCGCGCAGTTCGCGATCAGCCTCTTCTGGATCTATGTGTGTTACAGCGGCTGGAACGCGGCCACCTACGTGGCGGAGGAATTGAAGCTGCCGGAGCGGACGCTGCCGATGGCGCTGATGTTCGGCACGCTGCTGGTGGCGGCCATCTATATCGCGCTGAACGTGGTGTTCCTCTATGCGCTGCCGCTGGCGGGGATGAGGGGCGCCGACGGCAAACCCATCCTGGAGATCGGCGCGACCGCCGCCACCGCGCTGTTCGGGCCCGCGATGGGCGGTCTCTTCGGCGCGCTCATCGCCCTGTGCCTGGTGGCCACTGTGAACGCCGAAGTCACGGTGGGACCGCGGGTCTACTATGCGATGGCGCAGAACGGCGCGTTCTTCAAGGGAGCGGCCCACGTGCATCCGCGCTGGCGCACGCCGGTGATCGCGATCCTGTGCCAGGGGTTGTGCGCGGTGCTGATGACGCTGACGCCGTTCCCCGACCTGGTGGTCTACATCGGCTTCAGCCTGACTTCGTTCGCCGTGCTCTCGGTGGCGTCGCTATTCTTCTTCCGGAGGCGGCCGAACTGGCAGAAGCTGCGCATTGTGAGCTTCGGCTGGCCGCTGATCCCGCTGGTATTCATCCTGGTGGGCCTGTGGACGATCGTTTACGGTGTGATGCTCAGGCCGGGCGTTTCGATCGCGGCCATCCTGACCATCGCCGCCGGGGCTGCGGTGTACCACGCGCGCATCAAGCGGGCGTAAGGGGCTACCTCACGGAACGCAGTTCCCGGAGTGAGTAGGATGGGCGTTTGCCAACGACCTCGTCGATTTCGCCCCTGGTTCTGAAGATCTGGAGCTGGCTGCCGTGCCTCTCGAAGACGAATACGCGGCCACCGGGCTTTTCGTAGAAATAGTCGTATGGATTCAGGACGTGGTCCGATGCGACCGTGTATTCGAACTTCCGCTCTGGAAACGACGCCCAACCGTCGTTGCCGAACACATAGCTCCGTCCCTCGTCGTCAACGTACGCGCCGGCGAGAGCTTCCTGAGCGACGTACCGATCGAGATTGCCGACGAAAACGTACACGAACGATTTCAGTCCGCTGGCTCCAATTCTCACGTGATGCGCATCCAGGATGGCCACCGTCAGATTCTGCAGCGCGGAATCATGCAAAGGACCCTGCTCTACCGAGCCGTCGCTATGCTGCACGAGCCCGGCAAACCCTTCATGGAAGCTGGCGACAACGAGGTCTCGGTCTCTCGCGCGCTTATGCACTTCGATGAGTTGAGGCTCACCGGAAACCTCGCATCGCAGCGGGGAGGGTGTCTGCTTCAGACAATCGACGTAGTCGCTGCGCAGGTAGTCGCCGACAGCCAGCATCACGGCCCGCGGTTTGGCTGAGCAGCCCGTGAAAGCCGCCAAGGAAGAAAGCAGGATGGCTGCGCAGAGTTGTCTCATCGCGTCCCAGGGCAATCCGTAGCGCACACCAGTCCGACGGGCTGCGCCGCTCCGCCCCACCCGTGATATTCTAGTGACGCTCAACCGATGCCGCCGCCGGAATCATTCCCGCGCATTGCCGTCGCACTAGGCTTTTCAACCCCCGAGAAGCTGCTGGAGCACGCCCGGCGTGAGGTGGTGTCGGGGGAGACGTTTCTGGAGTTTCGGCTGGACTGCCTGGACGAGCCGGAGCAGGGCTTTGCCGTCATCCGCAGCCTGCTTGCAGCGTACCCGGAGGCTACGATTTTGGCAACCTGCCGGCGTCGCCAGAACCACGGCCGATTTAACGGAAGCGTCGAGGAGCAGATCGGGATCCTCGACGCCGCGGTCGCGGCCGGCTGCCGCGCCATCGACATCGAAATCGAAACCGCCGAAGCGGCCACGCCGAGGCTCGACCTGTTCCGTGGGCGCGCGCGGCTGCTGCTCTCGTACCACAACTACGAGGGCACGCCCGCCCTGGAGACGGTACTGCGGCGGATGCTGCGCGTTCCCGCGGACGCGTACAAAGTTGTCACCACCGCGCGCAAACCTTCGGACAACCTGCGCGTGCTGGCGCTGGCCCGCGCCCACCCGCGGGTTCCCCTGATGGCGCTCGCGATGGGCGAAATAGGATTTCCCTCGCGGGTGCTCTCGCCGGTCTTCGGCGGGATTTACACCTACGCCGCACCGAGCGCCGCGGACGGCACCGCGGCGGGGCAGGTCTCCGCGCGCCAGTTGCGGCACATGTACCGCGCTGAGAAGCTGAGCCGCGACGCGCGCATCTATGGCGTGATCGCGGACCCGGTGCGCCACTCCATCTCGCCGGCCGTTCATAACCGCGCTTTTCAGGCGCGGCGGATGGATGCCGTCTACCTGCCGTTTCTGGTGCAGCCGGCGCAGTTGAAGGACTTCATGACGATGGCGGAGAGCCTGCCCGTGGCGGGCTTCAGCGTCACCATCCCGCACAAGCAGAAGATCGTCCGCTACCTCGATATCGTAGAGCCTCTGGCGCGCCGCATCGGCGCCGTCAACACGGTGTGGCGCAAGGCGGGGAAGTGGCGCGGCGCCAACACAGACGCGCCGGGGATCACGGTTCCGCTCTCGAAGCATCTGCGCCTGGCGCGCTCGTCGATCCTGGTGGTGGGGAACGGCGGCGCGGCCCGGAGCGCGGCATTCGCGCTGGCTGACGCCGGAGCGACGCTCGCCATCACGGGCCGCAATCCGGACCGGGTCCGCGCGCTTGCCAAGGCCTGCGGGGCCGAAGCGATTCCCCGCGACCAGGCGGCCGGACGCACTTTCGATGGGCTGGTCCACGCCACATCGCTGGGGATGTGCCCGAATGTGAACGAGATCTTTTTCCCGGAACGCATCCCGGCGGGCGTGGTTTTCGACATGGTCTACAACCCGCTCGACACGCTGCTGATCCGCCGCGCGCGCGAGCAGGGCGCCGAGGTGGTGCAGGGGATTGAGATGTTCCTCGAACAGGCGACGCGGCAGTTCGAGATCTGGACCGGCGACAGCGCGCCGCGCGCGGCCATGCAGAAGGCGGCGCTCGAAGCCCTGGCGGGCTCGGGCGAGCCTATAATAAACTCCAAATGAGACTGACGCGCAGAGAACTGGCCGGCCTTGTGGCCGCGGCTCCGATGGCCGCGCGGCGCCTGGCCCGGGCCAAGCCGCAAGCGGCGGCAGCGCCCGATTCGGCCGCGTCACCCGCTCAGGCCGTGGCGGAGGATCTTCACAAGAACGTCGCCGCGGTGCGAAAGTTGGCGGTTCCAGCCGCGACCGAGCCGGCCTTCTCGTTCCGCGCCCAATAGCCATGCGTGCATTCACCGACGACGTCTTCTTCGCCACCGTGGGCGAGCTGGGCTCGCGGTTGAGGGCGCGCGAGTTCTCCGCCGCAGAGTTGGTGCGCGCCTTTGCGGACCGTCTCGAAACGAACGGGCCGCGGTACAACGCGCTCGCTTCTTCGTTACGCGAGGACGGGATGAAACAGGCCCGCGCTACCGACGACCGGATCAAGCACGGGCGGCTGCGCGGCCCGTTAGAGGGAATTCCGTACGGCGCCAAGGACCTCCTGGCGGTCCAGGACCGCGTCACCACCTGGGGCGCGCGGCCCTTCAGCGGGCAGGTGTTCGATCGGGACGCGACCGCCATCGGCAATCTCGACAAGGCCGGGGCGGCGCTCATCGGCAAGCTGTCTATGATCGAGCTGGCGGGCGCGGGCGGATACCGCTCCGCCTCCGCCTCGCTGTTCGGACCGGGCCTGAATCCGTGGGACCGCACCCGCTGGTCCGGCGGCTCCTCGAGCGGCCCGGGCAGCGCCGTGGCGGCCGGCCTGATTCCCTTCGCGCTGGGCTCCGAGACCTGGGGTTCCATCATGAGCCCGTGCGCCTATTGCGGTGTCACGGGACTGCGGCCCACTTATGGCCTAGTCAGCCGCGCGGGCGCCATGCCGCTCTCCTGGACCATGGACAAGATCGGCCCGATGTGCCGCTCGGCCGAAGACTGCGCGATCGTGCTGCACGCCATTTCGGGCGGCGACTCCCGCGACCCGGGCTCGGCCGGCCAGCGCTACTACTACTGGCCCGAGTACGCGCCGGACTTCAAGGAGATGCGGGTGGGCTTCGCGCCGGTCGATTTCTCGGAGTGGGCCGAGCCTTCCGCGCGCGCGGCATTCCAGGCGGCGCTCGATGTCATCCGCGCGACCGGCGTTCAGATGAAAGAGGTCGCGCTCCCCGATTTTCCGTACGAGGCGGTCGCCGAGGTTGTCATCGGCACGGAGGCCTCGGCGGCGTTCGAACGGCTCATCGAGAGCGGCGACGTGGACCAACTTGCGGACCAGAAGCAGATCGCGGGCCTGAGGGCGGGTCTGGAGATCGCGGCCCGGGACTACCTCAAAGCGATGCGCGCGCGGCGGATGATCCAGGAGGCGCTCGGCACGCTGTTCGTGGAGTATGACCTGCTCGTGTCGCCTTCGTTCTTCGGCCCGGCCAGAAAGATCGCGGACCCGGTGGAGAGCGAGACGAAGCGGCCCAAGCCCAGCCAGCGCGGCCTCTCTGACCTGAGCGCCGCGGGCAACCTGGCGGGACTGCCGGCGCTGTTTTTGCCCTGCGGCTTCGCCGACGGATTGCCGGTGGGGATTCAGGTGGTGAGCCGGCCGTTCAGGGAAGCGTTGTTGGTCGCGGTTGGGCGCGAGTTCCAGACGCGGACCGACTGGCACCGGCGGCGGCCGCCGGCGGCGGGGTAGCATAGGCCCGCCGAAGCACTGCGCCATGGCTTACAATGGCGCGCATGAAGCCCAAACATTCTGAATCGGCCGGGGTGGGGCGCCGGTCGTTCCTGGCTTTGGCTGCCGCGGCTCCCGCGCTGGCCCAGACCCAACGAGATTGGACCGGCGGCCAGCCGGTGCGCTATCCCGATCCGGACGTCGTTACAGTCGATAAGAGCTTCGCGAAATACCAGGTGTTCAATGCCGCGATCTACCGGCACTACGTGGGGACCAAGTGGGCCGAGGGTCCCGCGTGGTCGGCACAGGGCCACTACCTGGTGTGGAGCGATATCCCGAACAACCGGCAATTGCGCTTCCTCGAAGAGGACGGGCATGTCACCACCTTCCGCAGCCCGTCGGGCTACAGCAACGGCAACACGTTCGATTTCGAGGGCCGGCAGCTTTCGTGCGAGCATGCGGGGCGGCGGGTGGTTCGCTACGAGCACAGCGGCGCGGTCACGGTGATTGCTGATCGGTACAATGGCAAGCCGCTCAACTCGCCCAACGACCTTGTGGTCCACCCCGACGGGTCCGTGTGGTTCACGGATCCGCCATACGGCATCCTCGGAAACTACGAGGGCAACCCGGCCAAGCCGGAACTGAAAGAGGCCGTGTACCGCGTGGACGCGAAGACGGCCAAGATCGAGATCGTGACCGACGCGCTCGATAAGCCCAATGGCATTTGCTTCTCGCCAGACTACCGGAAGGTGTACGTGTGCGACACGGGCGCGCCGCGGGATATCCAGGTGTTCGACCTGGTCGATAACAAGCTGCGTGGCCAAAAGCAGTTCACGGACATGAAGCTGAATGGCAAGCCCGGACTGGCCGACGGCATACGCGCCGACGCGGACGGCAACATCTGGGGCGGCGCCAGCGGCGGACCGGGATACGATGGCGTGCACGTCTTTTCGCCGGAGGGGCAGCGCATCGGGATGATCCTGCTGCCGGAGATCTGCGCCAACATCTGCTTCGGAGGCGCCAAACGCAACCGGCTGTTCATGGCGGCGAGCCAGTCGTTGTACTCGGTGTACGTGGGCACTCAGGGCGCGCACGTCTCGTAGCGGTTTTCACTTTGCGGCCGGGTGGTGATCGTAGCTGATCGCTCGTGTGATCTTCCAGGCGCCGTCTTTGTAGCGCCAGAGCGTAACGAACCGGGCTTCGCCGGGCGGGTTGTTCGATTTGGGGTGGTAGAAACGGTGCACGCCGGTTTCGACCGCGCCGTAGCCCTTCATGTAGTAGATCTGTAGCGTGCCGGGCACCAGTTCTCGCCGCACGTCGCCGCCGCAGATATTCTTCCTGACGCTCTCGGTCATTTTCTCTTTGCCGAGGGTCACGCCGCCCTGATCGTGATAGAACTCCATGTCGTCGTCGAGCAGGCTGCTGAACTTCTGCAGATCGCAGCGGTTGTAGGCGTCGAAGAGGGCCGCGTCCAGCGCGGTGACCACCTTATCGAGCTCCTCCTGCGTCTTGATGCTTTCGAGGGCCTGAGCGCCAGCACGGCCGACAAACAGTGCCAGCAGAGGCAGGAGCAACGCAGTTTTTGACATCTTTGACATCGAGGGACACTCCTTCCCAGAGATGCGGTCTGGTGGAGAATACGCGGCGGGCAGGGAAAATGTTCCGTGGGCGGCGTCCGCTCCCTTCACGGTCGCGGTTCGGTGCTGGGGGAAAATAGGGAATCGTTGAGCACAGCGCGGACGCGCTCGATCATTTTCCGGACCTCGGTACCGCGGGCCACGGGGCCGTGGCCGGGAACGACGGCCTCGGGCGCCAGTTGCTCAATGCGGGCGAGTGAGTCCAGCCACTGGCGCCACTCGGGCGCGGCGCCGCAGGCGAGGTTTGGCATGTAGCCGTTGACCAGGCTGTCGCCACTGTAGACTACGCGCTCGGACGGGACGTGGATTATGAGGTTCGACGGTGTGTGGCCTGGAGTCAGCAACACGCGCACTTCCAGGCCGCCGAGGTCGAGCGTGGTGTCCTCGGTGATGAATCGGCTGGGGGCGGCAAGGCTGGTGCCGCAGTAGAACACCTCGGCCTCGCCGCGCGCGCGCCGCACCGGATCGGCGATGGCGGCGTTGAACTCGGCGATCTCGGCCAGGAATTCTTCCTCGGAGCGGGCGCAGACAGGGTGGCCCAGGATCTCCGCGCCGCGCTCGCGGAAATACGCGTTGCCACCGATGTGGTCGAAGTGCCTTTCGGTGTTGATGACCAGCAGCCGGTTGCCGGGGCGCGCGAGTGAGGCGTAGCCGTGAATGGTCGCCGCGGCCAGGGCGCTTGCGGCCGTATCGACCACCAGCGTAGTGTGGTCGCCGGCGATGAAGCCGGCGTTCAACTCCCAGGGCGGCAAGTAGGCCAGGCCCGTGACTGCCCAACAGTGCGACGAAACCTGCATGACTTAGCGTACAAAACCCAACACGGCTTTGTGGCTGATAATGAAAGTCTGTGACCCAGGCGCGCGCATGGCTCGAGGCCGCATCTTCCGTCGTCGTGCTGACGGGCGCGGGCATTTCCGCCGAGAGCGGCGTGCCTACGTTTCGCGGGCAGGGCGGCCTCTGGAAGAAGTTCCGCGCGGAGGATCTGGCGACGCCGGACGCGTTCGCGCGCGACCCGCGGCTGGTTTGGGAATGGTACGATTCGCGGCGGGCGGCGCTGGCGCAGGTGGCGCCGAATCCCGGGCACCGGGCGCTGGCGGAACTGGAGGCGCGCAAGCCGCGGTTAACGCTGGTGACGCAGAACGTGGATGGCCTGCACGAGCGCGCGGGCAGCCGCAATGTTCTGAAGCTCCACGGCGACATTTGGACGCTGCGATGTCTGAAGTGCGGGAGCGAGCGGCGCGATGAGAGGACTCCGCTTCCCGAGCTGCCGCCGTGTTGCGAGTGCGGCGGGATGCTGCGGCCGGGCGTGGTGTGGTTCGGCGAGCCGCTGCCTGCCGAAGTTTGGGAGCGCGCGCAGAAGGCCACTCGCGAGGCCGAGGTGCTGCTGGTGGTGGGGACGTCGGCGACGGTTTATCCCGCGGCCGGCCTGGTTCCGCTGGCCATGAGCGCGGGAGCGCGCGTGATTGAGTGCAACGTGGAGGAGACGCCGTTTTCGTCCGGGCTGGACCGCTCGTTACGGGGCCGCGCGGGCGAACTGCTGCCGCAATTGATCGCATGAAGATCTGCTACCTGGACGCGTTTTCTGGAATCAGTGGCGATATGTTGGTGGGCGCCCTGGTGGATGCCGGGGCTCCGTCTGCTTCGCTGGCGGAGGCGCTGACGGGCCTGGGAACGGGCGCGACATTCACGTTCGAGAAGACTAAGCGGTGCGGCATTGGCGCGACGAAGTTCCAGGTCACGGCACGGCACGAGCACTCACATCGGCACCTCTCGCACATCCTGGAGATGATTGACCGCGCGGCGCTCGCGGCGCGCGTGAAACAGAACGCCTCGGCGGTGTTCCAGAGGCTGGGCGAGGCCGAAGCGCGGGTGCACCAGGTCGCTATTGAGCGGGTCCACTTTCACGAGGTGGGCGCGGTCGATTCGATCTGCGACATCGTGGGCGCGTGCGTGGGTTTTGAGCTGCTGGGCGTGGAGGAGATTCACTCGTCGGCGTTGAACCTGGGCAGCGGCACGGTGAAGATGGAACATGGGGTCCTGCCGGTGCCGGCTCCGGCCACGGCCGCGCTGGTGGAGGGCACGCCGGTGTACGCGCGGGGGCCGGAGGTCGAGCTGACCACTCCTACGGGCGCGGCGCTGGTCACGACGCTCGCGGCCCGGTTCGGCGCCATGCCCGCCATGAAGATCGCGTCGGCCGGTTATGGCGCGGGTGGGCATGACTTCGCGGAGCAGCCCAACGTGCTGCGCGTCCTGGTGGGGGAGAAAACTGGGGCGAGCGAGGCGACGACGGTAGCGGTGATCGAGGCGCATATCGACGATTCCAGCCCGCAGGTGCTGGCCTACGCCCTCGAGCGGCTACTCGAAGCGGGCGCGCTCGATGCGGCGCTGGCTCCGCTTACGATGAAGAAGGGACGGCCGGGCGTTTTGTTGCGCGCGATCGCGCGGCCGGAGGACCAGGAGACACTGGCGCAACTGATCTTCGCCGAGACCTCGACGCTCGGCCTGCGCATATGCCAGGCGGAGCGCCGCGTGGAGGCGCGCCACACGGTCGAGGTCGAGACCCCGCACGGCAAAGTGCGCGTCAAGGTTTCGAATGAGGGGCACTATGCGCCCGAGTACGAGGACTGCCGGCGGCTGGCAATCGAATCGCGGACGCCGCTGAAGAACATCATCGCCGAGGCCAATCTGGCATACCTGAGATGCAAGACAAATACTATCTGACTACACCGATATACTACGTTAACGCCGCGCCGCACATCGGCCACGCGTATACGACGATTGTCGCGGACCTGGTCAAGCGCTTCCAGTCCATGCAGGGCAAGCACGCCGTGCTGACCACAGGATCGGACGAGCACGGGGTCAACGTGGAGCGCGCGGCCGAGCGTGCCGGGAAGACCCCGAAAGAGTACACCGACGTGATCGCCGCGGAGTTCGAGCGGCAGTGGCAGCAACTGGGGCTCCAGATCGACCACTTCCAGCGCACCACCAACCCGCAGCACGCACGCGTGGTGAACGATCTGTTCCAGCGCTTCCGCGCCAACGGTTACGCCTACAAGGGCGCTTACACCGGGCAGTACTGCATCTTCGACAACCTGTACGTGAACGACGCCAAGCCGGGCGATCCCTGCCCGGATTGCGGGCGGCCCACCGAGACCATCACGGAAGAGAATTGGTTCTTCAAGCTGTCGGCTTTCGGCGACCGGCTGCTGGAACTGTACGAGCGCGAGCCGAAGTTCATACAGCCCGAGACGCGGCGCAACGAGGTGATCGCGTTCGTCAAGCAGGGGCTCACCGACGTCTCCATCACGCGCAGCAACATGAAGTGGGGGATTCCTGTGGATGGCGAGGCGCCGCACGTTTTCTACGTGTGGTTCGATGCGCTGACTGCGTACGTGAGCGCCGTGGAAGGCGAGGGGATGTGGCCGGCGGACCTGCACCTGATCGCCAAGGAGATCGTGCGCTTCCACGCCGTCTACTGGCCTGCGTTTCTGATGGCGGCGGGCATGGAGCTGCCCAACCGGATTTTTGCGCACGGGTGGCTGCTGTTCGAAGAGAGCAAGATGAGCAAGTCGCGCGGGAACATCGTGCGGCCGGAACCGATACGCAAGGTGATGGGCACGGATGCGCTTCGCTATTTCCTGCTGCGCGAGGTGGTGTTCGGGCAGGATGGCAGCTTCAGCTACGACGCGCTGGTGGGCCGCTACAACTCGGACCTGGCGAACGGGCTGGGCAACCTGGCGAGCCGCACGCTGACCATGATCCGGCAGTACAATGGCGGCGCGCTGCCGGCGGGCACGGGCGCTCCCTCGATTGCGGAGCTGGCGCGCACGACGACGGCGAGCATGATGGCGTCGTTCGCGGCGTTCGAATTCTCGAAGGGGCTGGAGGCGGTGTGGGCGCTGCTTTCGGCCACCGATAAATACATCGTCGAGCAGGCGCCGTGGACGCTGCTCAAGAAAGGCGCGGAAGGGCGCGCGGCGCTCGATGAGACGCTGTACACCGCGGCCAACGTGCTACGGATCGCGTCGGTTCTGCTGGCGCCGGTGCTGCCCGAATCGACGGCGAAGATCTGGTCGCAGCTCGGCATGCCGGAGCCGCTAGCGTCGGTGCGTCTGGACCAGCTCGCCTGGGGCCAGCTGACGGCGGGGCAGAAGATCGGCGAGGTGGCGGCGGTATTCCCGCGCATCGATGCCAAGACGGCGATCCCCGAGATGCGCGCGCTCGAAGAGGAAGAAGCCGCGCGGCAGGCGGCGCTGTTGGGCAAGACGCTCGCTCCGGCCGCGCCTCCGGTCGTTGAGGGGACGCCGAAGATCACCATCGACGATTTCGCTAAGGTGGACTTGCGGGTGGCGCGGGTGCTGACGGCCGAGCCGGTGAAGGGGGCGAACAAGCTGCTGCATCTCACGATCGACGTGGGCGAGGCGGAGCCGCGGACGCTGGTGGCCGGCATTGCCGAGGCGTATCAACCGGAGCAGTTGGTGGGGCGCAAGGTGGTCATCGTGGCCAACCTGGAGCCGCGCAAGCTGCGGGGAATCACGTCCAACGGGATGATTGTGGCGGCGTCGGTGGAGGGTGGGAAGCCGGTGCTGGCGGGGTTCCTGGAAGACATACCGGTGGGGGCTCGGCTGAAGTAGGATGGCCCACAGCGCTATGATGCTGGTCGATTCGCACTGTCATCTGGACGACGCGCAGTTCGACGCGGACCGCGAGGCCGTGATCGAACGCGCGCTGGCGGCGGGCGTCGGGACCATGCTGGCCATCGGCACGGGACACGGCCCGCCGGATCTCGAAGCGGGCATACGGCTCGCGGAGCGCTACCCGCAGATGCTGGCGAGCGTGGGCGTGCAGCCGCACGATGCGTCGAAGGCGCGGCCAGAGACGTACGAGCGGCTGCGGGAGCTCGCGGCACACCCCAAGGTGGTGGCGATCGGCGAGATCGGTCTCGATTTCCACTACAACTTCTCGCCGCCCGAAGTGCAGCTCGAGGTGTTCGCCCGGCAACTCGCGCTGGCGCGGGAGCTGCGGCTACCGGTCATTATCCACACTCGCGACGCGTGGCCGGACACGCTGCGGCTGTTGGGCGAAGCGCCTCTGGCGGGCGGCGTCATGCACTGCTTTTCGGGCGGGCCGGAAGAGGCGGAGCGGTCGCTCGCGCTGGGCTTCCACATCAGCTTCGCAGGCGTGGTGACGTTTCCGAAAGCGCTGCCCATACAGGCGGCGGCGCGCATGGTCCCGCTCGACCGGCTGTTGGTGGAGACTGACGCGCCGTACCTGGCGCCCGTGCCTCACCGCGGGAAACGTAACGAGCCGGCGTTCGTCGTGGAGACCGCGCGGAAGGTGGCCCAGCTGCAGGGAGTGACGGTAGAAGAGATCGCCGCTGCCACCACGGAAAACTTCAAGAGGCTCGTTCCCAGTCGATCCATAGCCTAGCGGCGGGCGAAACCGCCTGCCCCACACACACGCTCCACGACCAGCGACAAGCGACGAGCGACGGGCGCTTGTTAGACTGAAGCTAACCCAATGAGTGGCAAAGCTGAGGCCTCGGTAGCCGCGCGCGGTATTCTCGACCTCATCGAGGACGAGCTGCGGGAGGTTGAGCAGGCTATCAGCGTGGAGTTCGTCGCTCCGGTCGAAGCCATCACCACCATCGCGCAGTACCTTCGCGCCGGCGGCGGCAAGCGGCTGCGGCCCACGCTGGTTCTGCTCGCGGCCAAGCTGCTGGGCGGAGGCGGGACGAGCGCGGTGCGGCTGGGCGCCGTGGTCGAGATGATCCACACGGCGACGCTGGTGCACGACGACGTCATCGATGGCGCGCAGACGCGGCGCGGGCAGCCATCCACCAACATCAAGTGGGGCAACCACACTTCCGTGCTGGCGGGCGATTGGTTGTACATGCAGGCTTTCGAGATCGCGGTGCGGGAGCGGAACTTCCACATCCTGGAGATGCTGACCGGCGTCACGCAGGCGATGGTGGAGGGCGAGCTGCTGCAGTTGCAGCGCATCGGTTCGATCGACGTCTCGGAAGCGGACTACATGGACTTGGTGGATCGCAAGACGGCCGGCCTCTTTTCCACGTGCGCGCGCCTCGGCGCGGCCGTCGCCGGCGCGGATTCCGCGGTCGAGGAGAAGCTGGGCGAGTACGCATGGAACCTCGGGATGGCGTTCCAGCTCATCGACGACGTGCTCGATTTCACGGCGCGCGAGACGGTCCTGGGCAAGCCGGTCGGCAACGATCTGTGGGAAGGGAAGGTCACGCTGCCGCTGATCTACGCGCTCGAGAAGGCCGATGCGGCGGAGCGGCGCCTCGTGGAGACGGTGCTGGCGGAGCGGAATTTCGACCGCGTGCCGTTCGCGGCCATCTTCGACCTGATCGAGCGGCACGG
The DNA here is from genome assembly GCA_963841635.1 of Bryobacterales bacterium. GTDB lineage: Bacteria > Acidobacteriota > Terriglobia > Bryobacterales > Bryobacteraceae > DASWZN01. Next base: position 439,603 of record CAWJDO010000002.1, on the reverse strand, counting down.
CGGCGTCGAGCGCGTGCGGCGGCGCGCTTGCGAGTTCACGGCACGGGCCGGCGCGATCATCTCCGGATTCCCCGAGTCGCCGTGCCAGCGTGCGCTGGCCACGCTCACCGCGTTGGTGAGGGAGCGCGATCACTAGGCGGGACGTGGACATCCCGCGCAGGCGTGGACACCTGCCCCACCTCGGGCAGGAAGATCTCCTCGATGCGCTTGCCGAAGAGGCGGGCGATGCCGAAGGCTAGCGGCAGGCTCGGATCGTACTTGCCGGTTTCGACCGCATTGATGGTCTGGCGCGAGACGCCGAGGTGCGTGGCCACATCGGCCTGCGACCAGTTCTTTTCGGCTCGCAACACGCGAAGGGTGTTTTTCACCGGTACCTCCGGTTGGCGTTGAGGTAGCCGATGAACAGGAGACTGACCAACAGGAAGATCACGTAATAGGGCTGGAGCGGGCCGACGAAGCCCGCGATCTGGAGGATGGGATAGAGCAGCGTCACCAGGAACACTCCCAGGCACGCGGTGGCGGCGGCCTCGAGCTGGATGCGGAGTTGCAGTTCGTCCAGACGCGCCAGATCGCGCAAGAGCCGGAAAGCGTAGGCGGCGCCGCAGACCACCGGCACGGCCACCGCCAGGATGCGGAATGGGAGCGCGGGTTTGAACCGCGAGATGAGCAGGATCCCGGCCGAGGTGGCGAAAGCCATGCCGAGGAGCCACAGGGTCTGGACCGTCGCCCCTCGCGTCCAGCAGGAGAAGGGAGAGTTTGTGTCATGTTTCATGCCCATAATGTAAAGCACTATGTACGTTATGTCGAGCACTATTTACACAAATCCCCGATGCTACAATGGACGCTTCCAGATGACTGACCAGCAGATTCGCGAGCAGATCGAGGCGTTTCGGCCTTGGTTCTACGAGTTCGATTTGGGCGGGGGGCGGCGCACGCCGTCGGCACTTCCGCCGGAGGTGCGGCCCATACACCAGACGCGGCTTGGGATGGTGATGGGCGCGGTGAAGGGCCATTTCGGCGCGCGCCTCCCTCAGATCCGGGCGATCGACGTGGGCTGCCACGAGGGATTCTACTCGGTCGCGCTGGCTCGCGAAGGCGCCGGGTCCGTGCTGGGAGTCGATGTGCGGGAGGCGAATCTGGCGCGGGCGCGGTTTGTGGGACAGACGCTGGGCCTGACGAACGTCGAGTGGCGGCAGGGCGACTGCGAGGATCTGCGGGTCGAGGACACGGGCGAATTCGAGTTGTGCCTGTTCCTGGGCTTGCTTTACCACCTGGAGAACCCGATGCGCTGCCTGCGTAACATCAGCCGCGTGACGCGCGAGGTGTGCGTGATTGAGACGCAGGTGATCGATGAGGTGAAGGGCACGACGGAGTGGGGCTGGCGGGAGTGGACGCGGCCGTACCAGGGCGTGCTGGCGCTGATCGATGAATCGGGCGAGTTCTACGACGAGAACACCGAGGCCGGCGCGTCGCCGATCGCGACCTGCCCGTCGCCGCGGGCGCTCGAGTTCATGCTCAAGCAGGCGGGCTTCCGGCGGGTGGAGACGATTGCGCCGCCGGCCGGGGCGTACGAGCAGCACGCACGCGCGAAGCGGGTGGTGGCGGTGGCGTACAAGTAGGAGCCGTCCGCTCCCTCGCGGCGCCTCAGGGGCGCGTGACCGCGGCGTAGACGCCGGCGCAGGGGATGCGCATGCTGCCGCGAACGGGGGCGTCGCCGCCCAGCACGCGGAGCGCGGCGGCGTCCTCGGCCAGGTCGCAGATGGTGAAATCGAGCAGCGTGCCCTCGCAGATGGCCGGGGCAAAAGTGTAGCGGCCGGCCGCGACCTCGGGCAGGCGGATGTGGAAGTCGACGGTGGCCGCCTGGCCGGCTTCAAGCGGCGGCATCTCAACGCCCTCGCTGGCGGTGTTGGCTCCCGTGAAATCCACTCCCTCTTCGGTGCGGATGAGAAGGCCGACAATGGGAAGCCGGATCGCTTCCGTGGCTCGGACGCTGACCCTCACCAACAGCCGCGCCGGGGTGCGCACGGCGTCGATGGGACGCTCGCGATCGTCCATCACGGAAATGCCCAGTACTTCGCCGCGCCCATCGCCGTGCCGGCGCGCGCCGCTCGAAATCGACGTCACGATCTGAGCAGGTTCGCTGTAATCGGCTGCCGGGCCGGAGGTCCGCTCCTGCCCTTTTCGCAGCCGCAGGGCGTCCTTGGCGATCAGGGCGGTCAGATACTTCTGGACGACCTCGGCGGAGTCGCCGAGAGCGGCCACGCGGCCGCGGTCGAGCCACAACGTGCGGTTGCCCAGGGCCTTGACGTCCGCGACGTCGTGCGTGACGTAGACGATGGTCACTCCGCGGTTCCGCATTTCGTGGATCTTGCGCATGCAGCGCTGGCGGAAGTAGATGTCGCCGACCGAGAGGGCTTCGTCCACGATCAGGATGTCGGGATCGAGGTGGACCGCCACGGCGAACGCCAGCCGCACCAGCATGCCGCTCGAGTAGGTGCGCACGGGCTGGTCGATGAACTCGCCGATCTCGGCGAATTCCAGAATCTGGCCGAGCTTGCGGTCCACTTCACCCGCCGCGAAACCCAGGATCGCTCCGTTGAGGTGCACGTTCTCGCGGCCCGTGTATTCCGGGTTGAAACCGGAACCCAGCTCGAGCAGGGCGGTGATGCGGCCGTGAACCAGGACCTGTCCGCTGGTGGGCGTGAGGATGCCGCCGATCAATTGCAGCAGGGTGCTCTTCCCGGAACCGTTCTCGCCGACGACGCAGAAGGTCTCGCCGCGGCGGATCCCCAGGGTCAGGTCGCGGACGGCCCAGTGCTCCTGGTGATAGGAGCGGCGGTTCAGGGTCAGCAGTTCGCGCAGGCGGTCGCCGGGCCGCTCGTAAATCGGGTATTTTTTCGAGACGGCCTGTAACTCGATGATATCCATCGGTCTGATCTACTATCGTAGCGTTTCGGGGCGGCTCGTCGAACATTAAGGTTCCTGAAAGTTGGATTCAGGATGTGGAATTTAGTAGCGTTATAGCCAAGTAAGACATTTATTATCAATGCCTTAAATCATGGGCCACGACGTGCAGAAGCGGGGCCAAGGATATTCCGGGGGGGGTGATTGTTTTTGGGGGGGCGGGATGCCAGGGCGTTACTTTCGCCACAGGTGCCCGGGTACAAGTCTGCGAGCTTCCCCCCCCCCCAACGCTCATGGTTGCGCGTGGGGCCGTGCAGCTCCGGCGCCGTCACGCACCGGGATTTCACGATCGAGCTGAATCAAGGGGGTTTTAACCATGCAAAGACTTGGCAAGTACAGTCAACTCGCCGCAGTCTTCGCGACTCTCTGCCTGGGGGCAGCGTACGCGCAGACTGAAACTGGGCAAATTACCGGGACGGTTCTGGATCCAACCGGAGCGGCAGTCCCGAACGCCAACGTCAGCGCCACGTCCAGCGACACCGGAGCCGTGCGGACTGCGCAGACCGAAAGCGGCGGAAGCTACTCGTTCACAAACCTGTTGCCGGGGGTGTATGCCGTGAGGGCGAACTCCGCCGGCTTCGCCGCGTTCGAGCAGAAAGTCACGGTGACCGTCGGCGCGCGTATCGGCCTCGACATCCATCTGGAAGTCGGCAAGACGGAGACTACCGTGCAGGTGACGGAAAGCGCGGTCGAGGTCAACACGGAAACCCAGACCTTGGGCACCGTGGTGACGCAATCGCAGATACGCGAGCTTCCGAACCTCACGAGGAACCCGTACCAGTTCGTTGAGCTGGCGGGCAACGTGTCGGAAGGCGGCATCGGCACGAAAGGCGCGGGCTTTGCCATCAATGGCCAGCGCGAGGCGTCGACCAACATCCTGTTGGATGGCGGCAGCAACAACGACGAGTTCGGCGGCAGCCTCGGGCAGCAGATCCCGCTCGACGCCGTGGCTGAGTTCTCTGTGTTGACGAGCAACTTCACGGCCGAGTACGGCCGCGCCTCAGGCGGCGTGGTGAACGTGGCCTCGAAGAGCGGGAGCAACGAGTACCATGGCACGGCGTATGAGTTCAACCGCGTGTCGGGCCTTTCCTCGAACAGCTTCGAGAACAACGCCCTCGCGATTCCGGAGTCGGTGTTCACGCGAAACCAGTTCGGCTATTCGTTTGGCGGGCCGATCAGGAAGAACAAGCTGTTCTTCTTCAGCAGCACGGAGTGGACCAGGGTTCGCAGCAACGGAGAGGTGGTGGCATGGGTTCCGACGGCGGGTCTGATCGCCCAGACGCCGGCCAACGTGCAGGCGTTCTTCAGCGCCTACGGGCAGGTGCGATCGAGCGGGACCGTTCTGGGAACGGCCTCCCGAGCCGATCTGACCAACATTCTGGGTAGCGACCCCTGCGAGGGCCTGGCCTGCGCCAGCCTGCCGATGAACACGCCACTGTTCACCCATTTGGGGTACAGCACTCCGACGGATTCGGGCGGCGGTGCCCCCCAGAATACCTGGGACACGTTCAACCGGATCGACTACAATCTATCGGACAAGACCCAGATCTACGGCCGCTACGCGCTGTACAGCGAAGATGACCAGGCGGGTTATTTGTCCAACAGCCCCTATGCCAATTACGATCTGGGTGAGACCTTCTACAACCACAACTTCCTGGCCTCTGTAATTCACACTTTCTCGCCGAACCTGACTTCGCAAAGCAAGATCGTTTTCAACCGGCTCACCAATCTTCAACCCGGTGTGACCACCGAGCGGGGCATCGTGCCGACCATGTACGCCAATGTGGCCGGGGCGGTCAACATCGGCGCGGATTCCATTGCGTTTCCCGGCTACAATCCGTTCACGCCGGGCGCGGGCGGCGCCTTCGGCGGCCCGCAGAACATCGCGCAGTTGTATGAGGACCTGAGCTGGGTACACGGCTCGCACACACTCCGGTTGGGCGGCACCTTCGAGTACCTCCGCGACAACCGCACCTACGCCGCCTACCAGACCGCGGTGGACGGGCTGAGCGGGGATTCGAGCCTGGGCGGTGCGCTGAGCGCGCTGATGGGCGGCCAATACAACGACATTCTGGTGGCGGTGAATCCGCAGGGGAAGTTCCCGTGCGCGGTGAACCCGAACGACTGCAATGTCACGCTGCCGGTCTCTTCGCCGGACTTCAGCCGCAGCAACCGGTACAAGGAGGAGGCTCTCTACGTCCAGGACGCCTGGAAGCTGAAGCCTCGCCTGACCCTGAACCTGGGGCTGCGCTGGGAGCACTTCGGCGTGCAGCATAACGTCAACCCGAACCTGGACTCCAATTTCTACGCACCGGGAATCGGTTTCGCCGATCCTGTGCTGGCCCAGTACATCAATACAGGCACCATGCAACTGGCGCCGCAGAGCTCGATCGGGCAGCTCTGGAAGCCGGACTGGAAGGACTTCGCCCCACGCGTGGGCGCGGCCTGGGACGTCTTCGGCGATGGCAAGACGAGCCTGCGCGGCGGCTACGGAATCGGCTACGAGCGCAACTTCGGGAACGTGACGTACAACCTGATTCAGAATCCGCCCAATTACGCGGTGCTGGACGTTGCGGGCCCCGTCTCGAACGACAACTTCGGCCCGCTGGCGGGCACCTCAGGGGCCGTGCCGCTGCCCAGAGTGGGCTCCCGCATCGTCGATCCGAACATCAAAACGGCGTATGCCCACACCTGGAGTGCATCGATCGAGCATGAACTCGGGCGGAGCGCCGTGGTGGCCATCGAGTACAGCGGATCGAAGGGCGTGGACCTTTACGGCATCGTGTACCCGAACCAGCCGGGATTCGGCAACATGATCCTGGGCCAGCCCTGTGGCGCCGACGGTTGCACCGATCAGCTCAATGCCGGATGGGGCGCGGGCGTAGGCTACCGGGGTAATCAGGGATCCTCGATTTACCACAGCCTGAACACCCGCGTGACTTTGCGCAACGTGGCGAATCTGGGCCTCGATCTGAATGCCAACTACACCTGGTCGCACGCCATCGACAACTTGAGCACGACCTTCTTCGAGGCCGCGACCGCAGGGCTTTACGGGAGCAACATCACGGTGAATAACGGATGGTTCGTGGTCGGCATGGAGAACCCGTTCGACCCGAACTTCGATCGAGGAAACGCCGAATTCGATTTGCCGCAGCGGGTCAACATCTCGGGCAGCTGGCACATTCCCGCGCCCGTCCACTCCAGCGCATTGTCGTACCTGCTGAAGGGCTGGAGCATCAACCCGCTCTTCACCGCTCATAGCGGCACGCCATTCAGCGTGTTCGATTCGTCGGTACAGTCGCAGGCCTATATCACGCCGCGCGCGACGTTCAACGGGGCGGTTCCGACCACTGGAAATGGCCTGGTCGCCTCGGCGAACACTCCCAACACCTTTGCGTATCTCACCTTCCCGACAGACTCGATCTCGCACGTGCAGATGACGTACCAGCCGGGCTCCTCGTTTGCCCCTATGTCCGGACGCGACGCCTTCCGTGGACCGGGGTGGTGGAACCTCGACCTGGGCGTTTACAAGGACACCAAGCTGGGCGAACGTTTCACGCTCCAGATTCGCGGCGAGGTGTTCAACCTGTTCAACCATGCCAATTTCTACGTGACCGGCTCTTCTGCCGACGTGGGAGCCGGCAACACCGTCAACGGCTGCTACGGCTGCACCGGCTCGACGTATGACCGGCGCAACATGCAGCTGGCCGCCAAGGTCACTTTCTAGTTTCCGGTGGTAGTCTCTTACGGCGGGGACCCGTCCTGGTCCCCGCCTTCTTTTATGCCCACAACCTCGTCGCCGACAACGACGCTCCCGTCCGCAAGCTGATCTCCGATGTCCTGCGCGAGCAGGGCTACCGGGTCCTTTCCGCATCGAGCGGGGACGAGGCCACTGCGGCGGCCAAGCGCAGCGATCGACCCATCGATCTTCTGGTGACGGACATCGTCATGACGGGCATGGGCGGCGCCGACCTCTGGGCCTGGATGAAGGCCGAGCAGCCGGCCGCGCGCGTTCTGTTCATTTCCGGCTTCATGAGCCGCGAGCCGCTCGAGGGCGCGTTCCTCAAAAAGCCGTTCACCCGGACCGAACTCGTGGAGAAGGTGCGCGCGGTGCTCGCACTGGGTGCGGCGGGGTAGGGGGCGCTGCCTCCGCTCCCTGACGGTCGCGGTTCGGTGCTCGGGCCACACGCGACGGGCCGTGCATGGTGCGGGTGGCAGGCGACGAGCGACGGGCGACGGGCTGCCCATGGTACGGGTGCGACACGCGACGGGCCACACGCGACGGGCCGTGCATGGTGCGGGTGCGACAGGCGACCAGCGACGGGCGACGGGCTGCCCATGGTACAAGGGTTTTGTATGCCGTCGTTTTTCGTCACAACGCCGCAACGGAATTACGAGGCCATTGTCGAGCGGGGCATTCTCGAGCGGATCGGGGAGTTCATTCCGGCCGGCACGGGCAAGGTCTTCGTCGTCACCACCGAGGATGTCTGGAAGCCACACAGTTCGCGCCTGGCGCGCGGCCTGGCGGAGCGCTCCCACGAGATCGTCCTGTTTCCCGGCGGCGAGGAGCACAAGCGCCTGCGGTGCCTGGAGTGGCTGGCGGAAGAGCTGGTCACGCGGGGCGGCGACCGCTCAAGCCTGGTCATCGCCTTCGGCGGCGGCGTGGTGAACGACCTGGCCGGGTTCCTGGCGGCCATCTTCATGCGCGGCATTCCTGTGCTGCAGGTCCCCACCACGCTGCTGGCGCAGGTGGACGCGGCCATCGGCGGCAAAACGGGCGTCGACCTCGAATGCGGCAAGAACCTGGTGGGCGCGTTCCACCAGCCCGTGGCGGTGCTGATCGACCCGGAGGTCCTCTCGACGTTGCCCGAGCGCGAGTACCGCAACGGCCTGTTCGAGGTGGTGAAATACGGCGTCATCCGCAGTCCCGAGCTGTTCCGCACGCTGGCCACGGAGAGCGAGGCGGTGCTCGGCCGCGAGCCTGGCCTGGCGGAGCGGATCATCGGTGAGTGCGTGCGCATCAAGGCCGAGGTGGTCTCCGCCGATGAGCGGGAAAAAGGCGTGCGCGTGATCCTCAATTTCGGCCACACCGCCGGGCACGCTCTCGAAACCGAGACGGGCTATTCCCGCTTCCGCCACGGAGAGGCAGTGGCGTTCGGCATGCGCGCGGCGGTGTACCTTTCGGAGCGAACCGGCCACCTGTCGGCCGAGGACTCCATCGATATCTTAAACACGATCGCGCTCTACGGACCGATCCCGTCGCTCGAAGGCGTGACCGCGGAGGCCATCGCGCGCCGCGCCTTGATGGACAAGAAGACGCTGAAGGGGCGCGTGCGCTGGGTTTTACCGGAGACGATCGGCCAGGTAGCGGTGGTTTCAGACATCGACGAGGCGATCGTGACCGGGGCGATACAGGAAGCGCTCGGATGAGTGGCCCGCCGGCCGAGGGCACCGCGCCCGCCGGCGCCGCCGGCGAACAGGAAGCGGCACGCTGGGTGCGCGGGATGTTCGGCCGGGTCGCGCGCCGCTACGATTTCCTGAATCACCTGCTGTCTTTCAACCTGGATCGCCACTGGCGCGCGCGCACGGTGCGGGAGTTGCGGGGCGCGCTCGAACGGCCCGGGGCGCGGGTTCTGGACCTGTGCTGCGGGACGGGGGATCTGCTGCTGGCGATGGGCGGCGCGATTGCCGACGCGCGCGGTTCCGTGCTGCCGGCACCGAACCGCGACCGTGAGGGAGCGGACCTGGCGGGGGGAGGCCCGGGTGAGGGTCCGTTTGCTGACGCGCGCGGTTCGGTGCTGCCCGTACCGAGCCGCGACCGTGAGGGAGCGGACCTAGCGGCCCAAGCGCTGGGGATCGATTTCTGTCATCCCATGCTGGTGGCCGCGAGCGGCAAGGTGGAGCGGCGGCGGGTGAAGGCCGCGCTGGTGGAGGCCGATGCGCTGGCGCTGCCGCTGGCCGACCGGTCGCTCGACGTGGTCGCTACCGCCTTCGGTTTTCGCAACCTGGCGAATTACGAACGAGGCCTGCGGGAGATCGAGCGGGTGCTGAAGCCGGGCGGCACGGCCGCGATCCTGGAGTTCTCCCAACCGCCCTCGCCCCTCTTCGCTTCGCTCTACCGTTTCTACTCGCGGCGGGTTCTGCCGGCGGTGGGCGGCGCGGTCTCGGGCGAGCGGGGCGCTTACGAATACCTTCCGGAATCGGTGCGGAAGTTCCCCGGCGCGGGGCAGCTGGCGGAGATGATGCGCGAGGCCGGGCTCGTCGGGGTGAGTTTCGAGCGCCTGACGGGCGGCATCGTCGCGCTGCACGTGGGACGGGCGAAGTCAGCAGGCTGACGGCCCGGTCCGCCCGCTCCCTCGCGGTCGCGGTTCGGTAACGGCTCAGCCGCGGGTGACGAAGCGGAAGAAAAGTGCCTGCTTGGACACGGGCTGGGCTCGGTTTTCGAGCGCGGCCATCTGCTGCTCGGTGAGCGGCGTGAAGTCGCGGGCCAGCGCCAGGTTCTCCTCGAGCTGCTGGATGGTGTCGCAGCCGATGATCACGGTCGAGACCGGCAGCGACAGGGAGTAGTACATCGCCTCGCGCATGGTCAGCGTGCCCGGCGTCTTGGCGATGACGGCGCCTTCCCAGGAGTGCTGCTGGTTTTCGAGCGGCGGCGGATTCCAGGTCTGGAGAAGCCGTCCGCGGGCCGGCACTTTCATGCCGATGATCCCCATCTGCTTTTCGACCGCCAGCGGCAGCAGGGTGTCCATGAAGCTGAAGTGGTGCTTGTCGGCGGCGTTGACGGCCATCAGGATGGTGTCGAAGGGGTGGCGGCGGATGGCTTCGACCAGGGGCTCCGGGCGGAAGTGGCCGGTGACGCCGAGATAGCGCACCATCTTTTGTTCGCGGGCCTCCAGAAGCGCCTCCATGGCGCCGCCCTTTGCGAAGATGGCCTCGACGTCCTGGGGCTCGCCGACGTCGTGGAGTTGCCAGAGATCGAGGTGATCGGTATTCAGCAGGGCGAGCGACTTCTCGAGCATGCGCATGGAAGCGTCGCGGGTGCGCTCCTTGGTCTTGCTGGCGAGAAACGCTTCGCCGCGGCGCCGCTTCATGACCTGGCCGACGTAGCGCTCGCTCCAACGCTCCGGGCCGCCGTAGATGGACGAGGTATCGATGTAATTTACGCCCAGATCGAGAGCGCGCTCGATCACCGGAACCGCAACGCCTTCGTTGTTGCCGCGTTCCAGGGCCGCCTGGCCGCCCAGGCTGAAGATGCCGGTCTTGTAGCCGGTCCGGCCGAGGTTGCGGGTCGGCATGGCGTGGGCGGTAACGGGGTTGTCCGGCACGCCGGCGGCGCCGGCACGAGCCGGTTGTGAGAGCAGACCGGCAGCGGCGATTCCGCCCAGCTTCAGAAAGTCGCGTCTGGCATGGGACATCTTGGTGGCGCCTCCAGGTAGCAGGCGAAACCGCCTGCCCCACGGGCCCAGTATCTCACGCGGCGGTTCCGGCGTTGGGGGTACGCAGGGGAAGTCGGAACGAGAAGCAGGCGCCGCGGGAGTTGGCCGGATGCGCCCACATATCGCCGCCGTGATCCATCACGGCCTGGCGCGACAGGGCGAGGCCGAGGCCCAGGCCGGTCGCCTTGCCGGCGGTAACGAAAGGCTGGAAAAGGCGGTCCCGGATCTCGGGGGCGATGCCGGGGCCGGTGTCGCGGACGTCGATGACCACCGAGGTTCCCCTGTTCGCCGCGGAGATGACGATGGTCCCGCCGTCCGGCATGGCTTCCAGGGCATTCCCCAGAAGGTTCTGGAACACCCGGTGGATGCGATTCCGGTCGAGCGGTACTTCGATGCTCTCCGGGACATCGACGCTGATCCTGACGGACTGCGACTCGGCGGCGGCGGCGAACGTGGCGACCACGTCGTCCACCAGTTCGCGGAGGTTGTGGGGATTGATCTCGCCCGCCCGGCCGCGGCCGACGTCGAGGAGATCCTGGAGCAGTTCCTGGATTCGAACCGAGGCCTTGTACATGTTGCGGGCGAGCCGCTGGACGTGGTTCTCCGAGAGCTGCGAATACATCAGCATTTCCGCCCCCCCGTAGACCGCGGCCAGCGGATTGCGGAGGTCGTGAACGATGGAAGTGGCCAGGCGGCCGATGGTGGAGATGCGCTCGGAGCGAATCAGGTCCTCGCGGGCTTTGCGGATGGACGCGCACATGGCGTTGAAGGTGGCGGCCAGCCGGCCCAGCTCATCCTGGCTCTCGACCGGCACCTCCGAGTCGTAGTTCTGGCGCGCCACCTCGGCCGCCGCGCGGTCGAGCGCGCGGATGGGCTCGACGATATGGCGCGCGGGCACATAGGCGAGGGCCAGCCCCACCAGCACCGAGGCCAGCCAGAGCAGGCTGATGGTTCGCCGCAGCGCCGCAATCTCACGGTTCGCGGTATCGAAGGAGCGGAGAATCGCGAGACGGCCTACCGGGTTGCCGTTGATATCGGCCAGCGGGGTGATGAGCGGCGCGTATTCGCTCGCCCCCGCGCGGATGCGATGCCGGCCTGCGGCGAGCTGGCCCGGGACCAGCGCCGCTTCGCGCGGGGGCAGCGTGGCGGCAATCACACGACCCTGCGACAGGAAGACGAACTCGCTGCCGCCGGTCGAGAGCTTCAGGTGTTGGGCCACGCCGCGGTTGACTTCATAGCCGGCCACCAGAACATCGATGAGCGCGGTGCCGACCGTGCTCTGTACGTAGACCGGCGTGATGGTGATGTGGTACAGGCGGCCGTCCAGCGCGAGAAAGCCGGAGGCTTGCGCGGGGAAGTGAGGCAGGGCCTCGCGCACGACGGGCAGATCGCGCAGCAGCGATTCACGCTCGGCTCCGCCCAGAGAAGCGATCACCTGTCCGCGAGGACTGGTCACGAGGAAGATGGCGTCCTCGTCCGAGACGCGGGACCAGAGTTCCTGTGCGGTGTCGCGAATGGTGGCCTGGTCGCCGGTGCTGAACGCGGCGCGCACGTCGGACATGGCGCTGAGTACGGAGCTGATGGAAGAGAGCCGGTCGGCACGCGCTTTCCACAGAGACTGGTAGGCCTGGAAGCTGGCCTGCACCTCGTGGTCGATGCTGTCGGAGGTGGCCCGGATCGCGCTCTGGACCACAATCACGCCGGTGACCGCGACTACCGCCGTGATGGCGGCGGAAGTGGAGAGCAGTATCTTCCAGAGCAGCGACATGCGGGCGAGGCGATTTCTCATTTCCTCACCGGATAGGCTCCGACATCGCCGGGCGGCGGGGGATACTCCTCGCCATATTTGTTCTTGTGCGGCGCCTCGACATAGCCCGTCTCGGAGATGGCGAGCGGAGTCAAATCCTGGTTCGCATCCCTGACGGTGATGCGGCGCCGCAGCGCTTCGAGGGTCTTCGCGGTCGCCCGTTCGTGAAACACGTTGAGGTAGTATTCGCCCGGTGGGACGCCGGAGATGGTGAATGCCCCCGCGCTGTCGGAGGTTGCGAACCAGGGGACTTTCAGAACTACGATGATGGCGCTCATGGAGGGATGAATGTTGCAGAAGATGCGGACCACGCCGGTCCGGGTGAACGTAATGTTCCGGCTGGAACCCGGGGCGTAGAGGCCCAGATCGAACACCTGGCCGCTGAAATTGGAGAAGGCGCTGTGGAAGATGGGATCGAGGTTGGGAAAGGAGACGCTGGTGCCGGCCTGGACCGCGAGCACGTGCGGGCCGAACTGCTTGTCCTTCTGTTCCATGCGCGCATGGCCCAGAGCGGCGGGAGCGTAGCCTGCCGGGTCGGGGTGGACCGGTTCGAGCCACACCACCACGCCGGAGTAGTCGCGGTGTTTGCGGACCGCGGGGACCCGGGAGTCCTCGAGGAGCACACTCCCGGCTACCGTGGCGCCGGAGGCGGGCCACCCGAGCAGGACGCTAAAACAGATAGCCCAGAGCCAGGTCATAGTGGTTGTTCAGAAGGACGCCGGAACCGAGATAGTTGGTCCGCGTCTGGGAGGCCTCGAAGCTGGCCAGGACGTTGGGGGAGAGCCGGTAGAAGAGATTGGCTCCATAGACCACGTTCTTCCCGATGGCCCCGGCGGCGAGCTGCGAATTGCGGTCATCCTGCTGACCGGTGAAAAAGTTGAACCAGAGCCGGGAGCTGGCGCGAAGCTTGAGCTGTCCCCATCCTCCCTCGCTATGAACCGCGGTCAGGAGATCGGGGCCGAAAGCGACGATACCCTGGCGAATGGCGCCGGTTCCGAGGGGCGCCACGTTCTGTCCGGTGTAAAACGTCCCTGTGAATTCGATCTGCCGCAGGGGGCGCGCGAGCCAATCGAAGGACAGCACATCGGAGGCGATGGATTGGTACACCACGTGGGAAATGCTGTGGTGGACACTGGAGGCGACCTCCAGGCGACGGTCTTCTCCGCCGGTGAACAGCTCGGCGCGCGCCTCGATGCCGGGGCGCATGGGCTCGATGTCGGCGGATGCGGAGGAGTCGGGTTCGTAGGGGCTGGCGGGGCTGGCGACAACTTCGTGAGTTCCGATCACGGCGACCTGCGCTTTGACGCCGGTCCGATCGGTGAAATGGAAATCCTGCGCGAAGCGCGCCTGGGGAAGCCAAAGCCAGAGGTTGCCGGCCCCGCTCAAGGGGGGCACCTCGACCTGGGCTAACGATTCGGGGTCACGAGGCGAGACGAGCGGCTTTTCGACGCCCACCAGGAAGCTGCGATCTTTCCAATCGATGCCGATGGTGGCGGTTCGCAGCCGTAACTCCATGTTGAGTGGCGCGCTGCCCGACCAGAAATCCATGCGCATCGAACCACTCAGTTTGCCGCCCCCGAATACCGTGGGCCCGTTGTAATCGAGGCCGAGAATGGTTTGGCGAACGGAGGCGCCGCCGGAACGGTCGCCGGCGGGCAGCGCAATGGTCGGGTATTCCTGACCGCCGCTTCCCGCGGAGTTGCGGAAGCTGTTGAACAGCACCATGCCGGTCAGCCGGACGGGAAAGCGCTGCGAGGCTTCCACTTTGGAGGCCGCCAACTCGGCAGTGCGGCTTTCCTGGACCTGGAGCCGCTCCTCGATGGGAGCGGCCGGCGCCGTCGCCGGGGCGCGCGCAGCCGCCAGTTCGTCACGCAGGGCCTGAATCTCGGCGGTGAGAGCCTTGTTCTGCTCCTCGAGGCGGTCCAACCGTTCTAGTATCGTCTGCGTGTCGGCGGTCTTCTGCGTGTCACCGGTCTGGGCCGGCGCGGGCGCAGCGGACAAAAGCCACATCGCGGCGACCGGGCACAGTACCCGGGCCGCGAGGGACCGCTTGGCTGACACGCGCGGGGATTCAGTCAGCGCTTGGGTTTCCATGTAAGAGACGCTCCAGGGTCTCCCGGATGGCCCGGGGGGAGAAGGGCTTGGAGAAGTACGCGTTGGCGCCAAGAAGGGCGCTGAGCGCGGGAGTATCGGGGTCGGTATCCGCGGTGACGACGATAACGGGAGTCGCCGCGAACCTCGGGTCGGCGCGAATGAAGCGGATCAGGTCGAAGCCGCTCATGCGCGGCATCCGGATGTCGGTGAAAACCGCGCGGACCGAAGGGCCGTGATCGCGGAGGATGCGGACGGCGTCCAGCGCCGAAGACACGGTCGAGATGGCGATCCCGGGGATGGCAGCGCAGGCGAGCTCGAGCGCGGAGGCGCTGGCCTCGGCATCGTCCACGATAAGGACGGTCCCGAGCCCGTCCGGGGCGGTGTTATGTTCCATCACGGAAGGAATCGATAGCCTACGCCGTGCACGGTGAGAATGTGACGGGGGATGTTGGGATCCGCCTCCAGCTTTTGGCGGAGCTTCAGAACGTGGGCATCGACGGTCCTGGTGTTGGACATGCAGCTATAACCCCAGACCGAACTCAGGATCATGTCGCGGGTGAGCGGGCGATCCGGATGGTGCAGGAAGAAGGCCAGCAGGTTGTACTCGGCGGGCGCCAGCTTGATTTCCTCCGTCCCGCGCGAGACCACGCGCCGTTCCATGTCGATCTCGATGTCGCCGACGTGCATTACCTTGCGGGTCTCGGCGGCCGATCGGCGCAACACGGCGCGGATCCGGGCAATCAGCTCACGAGCGCCGAAAGGCTTGACCACGTAGTCGTCGGCTCCGACTTCGAGCAGCAGAACCTTGTCGATCTCGTCGCCGACGGCGCTCAGGATGATGATGGGCGTGGTCACCTCGGCAGCGCGCAGCTGTTTGCAGATTTCGGCCCCGGTCATTCCGGGTAGGCGAAGATCGACCAGGAGCAGATCGGGACGAAGCAGCAGGGCCTGCTCGAACCCGCTGCGGCCTTCGGCGGCCTGGAAGGTGCGGTATCCCTCTTTTTCGAGCACCAGGGACACGGTATCGCGCAGGTTCTCGTCGTCGTCGATGACGAGGATGGTCTGCACTTTGGGAGAACTCCCGGACCGCGCCGGCGTGGCGCCCGCGCCCGAGTCTGGACGGCCACCATCCCCAGGGCGGCCGGCACTGGCTGAAACAGCCGAATTCATACCTATCTGTTGGATGCGGAATTGTGGTGGAGGCATCGTAATTCTATAGGATGTTCGGGGAATAAGCGGGAGTGTTGCCAGTGGGTTAATCTTCCGTGAAAGGCGCGGACGAAACGGACAAACGGGCGAAGACCTAGCTCTTCCCCCGAAAGAGGAACACCAGCTCGATGATCAGGATGGCCACCACCATGACTTCGAGCAGGAAAGTGCGCGCCTGGTGGAACTCGCCGGTCATGGCCTGGTAGAGTTCGCCGGCGGTTTTCAGCTTCTCGTCCACCAGGTCGCGGTAATCGTTGACGCCGATCTTCCGGGCGGCCAGGCGGTAGGCTCGCGCATAGAACATGTCGCTCAGAAACTTGATGGAATTGTCCACGCGCTCGGTCAGCTCGATCACATCCAGGCGGATGCGATTCAGCCGCTCGGCCTCGGCCAGGCTGCGCCAGCGGCCCCAGACGCCGCGGTGCCGCTCGAGCCTGCCGTGGACGCGCGCCAGCACGCTGGTCAGCAGGTTGTCGTAGTAGCGAAACTCGAGCAACTGCGTATTGGCATGCTCCAGAAGCTGCAGCATGGGCGCCGCGCCCTCGGGGTTGTCGTAGACGAAAGCGGCCATCCAGGCGGCCACCAGAAGGTCGGTGGGGTAGTAGGAGAGCCACTGCTGGAGGATTTCCTGCCGTTCGGATTCCGACAGCTCCTGGGATTCCGCCCGAACGATCTGGGCGATGCGGCCACCGTACTCGGCGATCATCTCGCGGGCGAGGAGGGCGGAGCCGGCCTCGGTGCGGGCCTCGCGGACGTGGACCGCATAGTAGTCCTCGAAGGTCCAGTCCGCGTAGGGCTTGAGGAGGGCATCCCGGATCCGCTGGACCTGCGCTTTGGCCACTTCCACGCCCTTGCGCTCCAGGTCCGCGGAGCCGATCCAGCGGCTGGCCAGCTGGATCAGGCCGTTCCAATCGCTCTCGAAGGGCAGCTCCAGGGCCACGCTGACCACGCCGTAGTCGTACAGCTTGACGGTGCAGGACCACACTTCACCGCCGGGCAGTTGGACCGGGCCTGGGATGTCCACCAGCGGCGGCCGTGCGAACTTGACGTACTCGGGGGAAGGTCCGCGGAACTCGGGACCGCGTCCGGGCGTCTGGACCCCCAGCAGCCGGCGAACCTCCTCGATCCGGATCTCTTCCGAGACGTCGTACTGGAGAAGAGCCGAGAGGGAACCTTTCAGGGACACCATGGCACCGCACCCTCCGCGTCTGGCCAGCATTATAGCTGGGCCGGACGTGCAGAGGGCGCGAGTGCGTTACAGGGAACGCCTACCGGTTGTGGCCACCGCCGTGGCCGCCGCCACCGCCGCTGCTGTGGGAGCTGCCACCGCCGCCGCCGTGCGAACCGCCCCCGCCGCTGCTGCGGGAGCCGCCACCGCTATAGTGGGCCCCACCGCCGCCTCCGCCTCCGCCGCGATAACTGGGAGCGGCGTGGGAGCTGGGTGCGCTTCGGTAGCTCGGCGCGGCGCGGTTGCCACCGTAGCTGCCGCCATAGGACGGGCTGGAGCGGTAGCCGGGTGCGCTCATGTGGCTGGGCGCGGCGCGGTTGCCGCCGTAGGCGCCGCCATAGGACGGACTGGAGCGGTAGCTGGGCGCGCTCCGGTAACCCGGCGCGGCGCGGTTGCCGCCGTAGGCGCCGCCATAGGACGGGCTGGAGCGGTAGCTGGGCGCGCTGCGGTAGCCCGGCGCGGCGCGGTTGGCGCCGTAGCTGCCACCATTGGACGGGCTAGCGCGATATCCGCTGGAGCCGCGTTGTTGTGGCCCGGCCTGGCCGAAGTGGTTCCATCCGCCGGCTTGCGACCTGGCATTGGATTGTCCGCCGAATCGCCCGCCTCCGCCATAGCGGCTGTTGAGCGCTCTGTTCGAGTACGGTACACCGTGGCGGTGGCCGGGATCGTGCGCCCAGACGCCGCCACCATGGAATCCGTGCCCCCCGTAGCCGTAGTGGCTGAAGAAGAACGGACGCTGGTAGATCGAGTAGCCGAACCAGTTCGGTCCCCAACCCCAGCCGCCCCAGCCAAGGCCGCCGAAGAAGCTCCCGATGTAGATGCCCGGGCCGAATCCGAACCCGACGCCGAAACCGTAATCCCATGCGGGATAGTAGCCGTAGGCGGGCGGTCCCCAGACGTAGGCAGGGTTGTACTGGGGTACGTACACCACCTCGGGGTTGGCGGGCTGAATCTCGATGGCCTGCTGGTCACCCTGCATCTGCCTGGTGACGGTTTCCTGCTGGTTCGAACGAAGTTTGCCGGCCTGCCAGGCCTGGGCGCGCATATTCTGCACGGCCCTCATCACGTCGGCCTGTTGGGCGAGGAAGGCGTTGCCGAGATCGGTGGTCCAGCGGATGTCCGAGGCGAGGCGCCCGATCACATCCGGGAAAACCACGAGGGCCTGGACGCTGGGGTCCCAATTCTGCTGGCGGGCCGCATCCACCAGTTGGGGGCCTTGGAGGTTGCGATTCTGATCGAGCCACTGCGCGGCCTCGGTGATCTCCAGCGGGTAGGTGGACGCCACCAGAATCTGGCTCAGCAGGGCGTCCGGGTACAGCGCTATCGGCGCGACCAGGCTGTCCAACTGCTCCGGTGGAAACTGCTGTTGAGGCCCTTGTGCCTGCTCAGGTCCTTGTTCCTGATCGGGCCCTTGCTCGGGTGCGGGTGGTTGCTGCGCGAACACAAGGCCGGTGGCCAGAAGCGGAACGCAAACCAGGCGGAGAGCATTGATGGTCGTCATAATGGACCTCCCTTGGGTGCCCACGCCTGCATTGGAGCACGCTGGGCGCCAAACGCCAAGTTGTGTAGAAACAATAGGTTGGTGCGGAGGTCTGCGGGGCAGGATGGTTGAGAACCACCGGGAGCGGTGTATCGCGGCCGGGGCCGGCTACGGCATCGCCGAGCTGATGCCGTCGTTTGTTGTGCGAGTCGGCTCGGTCGGCATTTTGAACTGGCTCATCCGCAGCCTGCGGATCTGGAACGTGCGCTGGATGTGAGCTACGGGCCGGGCCATCATGATGGAGAACTCGTCGACCAGGACGTTTGCCGGGGGCTCGGGCAAGCCTAACCCCGGAGAACAACCGTCCACGGCCTGGAACCCGGCCGAAACCGGAACCGACGCATAGGGGCCGTCCGCCGAGGTCTCTTGCGGGAACGCTGGCTTGCCCAGCGCCAGCGCGAAAGACACCCGCTGAAAGGGCGAAAAGCAGCGCGTGACATAGGGTGGCCGCGTCTTGTTGGCGAATCTGCAGAGCCCGATTTCCGGCACCAGGGCCCGGTCGGACGGTACGGGCACCGTCCGCACGGGGCGGCTCAGCGTCAGGTCCATGGCGCCGTCGAGTTGAACGGGTGCATCCGGGGAGGCCTGGTAGAAACCCGGATCGACGTAGACCGTCAGCCAGGCCGCGCCCTTCGACAAACCGTGCAAAGTTTCGAAGTGCAGCCAGCCGGAGCGCCAGAGGCTGCTCGCGCTGGTAAGGCTTACGGACGTCTGATCTATGCCCAAGGCCGCGCCTGGGGGCACATCGTCCACGCGCACGGGGATCTCGAGCCTCACGCCCTCGGGGCGGTCGCCCCTGGTGATCAAACGGGACAGCCGGATCGAGGCGCGCGATTCGTCTAAGGAAATGCGGACCGCGGATGCGGTGATTCGTTCGCTCGAGAACAGTCTTTGAATCGCGAAGGCACCGCTCCAGCCAGGCGCGGTCATCACGAGGATGGTCAGCACCGTCGTGACGGCCAGGGCGGTGCGGGCGAGCGCCGTCCTACGTCGCGAGTACTGCCAGAACAGCGCCGCCGCGGTTCCCGCCGCTGCTACCAGCGCCGTGGCGCAATCCCGAATCCAATCGACGGCGCCCCAAACGGGCCAGCTTCCCCGGATCATCTGGTTCAGGCCCAGGCCAGCGGCGAACGTTGCGTACACCAGGATGCCTGCCAGCAGGACCTGTCCCAGATTTCGGGTCACCGCGGCCACCGCCGCGGCGGGGAGGATGTAAGCCATCGTGAAAAAGACCTGCCTCCAGAGCAGCGCGGGGAGCCAGACCAGCGGCGAGATGCCCAGCCCCGCCAGGGTTGCGAGCTGGCAGATAAGCACGGGCAGGTTGACGAAGACCAGCAGGAATAGAGCCTTGGCCGCCATCAGCTGCTTCCACGAATACGGCCGCGTCAGCCAATACTGCTCGTGGCCGATCAGTTTCTCGCCGTGGATGGCGCTTACCACCAGGAACCAGCAGGCTAGCGGCTGGAGAAGCCCCGGCAACTGGCGCACCAGCGAATTGGAATCCTGGCCCAGCTGAAGCGGGTCGATCGCGGCCGCCGCTGCCAGGACCGTCCAGAACAGCAGCGTCCGCGGCCACAGTCGCCTCGCGTCTTTGCGGAAGATTCCGAGGATGCGGTTCATCGGTTGGTCCACTCCCTGAAGTCCGGAATGTCCAGGTCGCGTTCGAAGTGGGCGACCGCATTGCGCGTGACCAGGTCGGCGCCCAGGGGCTGTGGCTCCGCGCTTTGCCACAGGCTGTCCGACTGCCAGAGTCCGCCCCAAACGGGGAAGGGGGCGTAGGAGACGGGTCGTCCTTCCGCCGCCTGATTCGTCATCGCTAAGTACGCATGAGGCTGTCCGGGTGGCCAGACGATGCGGCCTGGCCGTAGATGGAGGCGAAGGCAGGCCGGCAAACGCCCGGGCCAGAAACAATTCGTCTCGAGGACTCGTTTGCGCCACTCCACCAGGCAGAACCCGTCGTTCGAGACCGCCTGAGGTCCCTCGCGGAGGGCCAGGGGCGCGCTCCGCGGGGGAGAGAGCAGCGTCAGCGCCAGGTGAGCGTGCAAGTGCATGGGGCCCGAGCGGACACGGCGATAGAAGGATCGATCGACTTTCAGGTACAGCCAATACTCGCCGTCAGCGGTCAGCATGCGGTCCCCCGTTAGCGCGTGGAGCTCGCCATTCGGGCCGCGTATTGTGCCAACCATGTGGACCAGCTCATTCAACGAATCCCAGCCCGACCTCCAGCGCTGGCCATTCGGCGTGCTGATGGTTACGTCGGTCCGGTCGCTGTATAGCGCCATCCCAGCGGGGATACCCGTGACACGCACGGGAATCGGGACAGCGGTGATCTTCGGCCAGAGCATGGTCCACTGATCGGGTCTGAGGATCGTAGTGTGCGGGTCGCGGGCGGGGTCGAAGGAGATGCTGGCCGCGGTGGCGGGCACACGCTGGGCGCTCAGCCGCTCCTGTAGTTGGAACGCCGTGTGCCAGCCAGGCATGATCGTGAGGAAGGCAGAGAGGGCCAGGGCGACTGCCACGAGGCCGCGGGAAATCCAGGTCCGCTGGCGTAGGTATTGCAGCAGGAGGATCAGAGCGGCGGCGGCCAGCGTCACAGCGGCCACCAACGTGGGCCGGATCCAGCCCAGGCCGCCCCAGTCGTAGTCCGGCCTGAACTGCCACCCGGCCCACCACGCCAGCGCGTATGACCACAGCCAGGCCGCGAACGCGGTCCCCACGAACTCGACCAGTCCGGCGCTGACGGAGGCGAGGGCGGCCGCCGGCAGAACGGTTGTCGCCAGGAAGAAGAGCTGGGTAGCCAGGATGTCCGCCAGGTGCGCGAAGGGCGATGTTCCGCGCAGGAGCAGGCTGGCCACCTGTCCCAGAAAGAGCGGCAGGCAGGTGCAGGCCAGCACGAGGATCAGCTTCGCCGCGAGCAGTTCCCGCCTGGAGAACGGCCGCGTGAGCCAATACTGGCGGTCGCCGGGTATCGCTTCCTGGTGAATGGCGGAGGCGATCAGATACCCCACGCAAGGAGCTCGATCAGGCGCGGGGGATATGGCACCTCGTCAAGACCGGCGGGCGGCGAGAAGGAGAGCCAGCCTATCAAGAGCTCGACCGCCAGCACGACGGCGATGCGCGGCCAGAGGTGGCGCACGTCTTTGCGGAAGATGGCAAGGGCGTGTTTCATGACGCTGCTCGCCGGCTGGCGCGGGCCAGGGTTACGAAGATGGAGCGCAGCGGCATGCCCTCGGCCTGGATGTCGCGGCAAGCGGGGAACACGCTACGCACTTCGGCGGGCGTGCGCTCCGCGTCGAAGCGCGTCTCGACGAAACGGACCACCGGCCCGACGGCTTCGGCCTGCAGCCAGCTCGCGGGCCACTGGGCCGGCAGGGCAGGCGCGGCCTCGAACGTCAGGACGACCTCGCGGAAGCGCGCGCGCAGCGTGTCCAGTTCCTCGGAGAATTGCAGCTTGTGGCCGTCGAGGTAGCCGATGTGGCTGGCGAAGCTTTCGATCTCCGCCAGGTCGTGCGAAGAGATGAATATGGTCGCGCCCTCGCTGCGCGCGAGCAGGCTTTCGACCAACTCGTCGCGAACCAGCGCGTCCAGGCCGGTGAATGGCTCGTCGAGCACGATCAACTTCGGCGAGTAAGCGAGCGAGGACGCCAGCGCCGCTTTCATCTTCATGCCGCGCGAGAGGTGGCGCAGCTTGCGGTCAGCGGGCAACTCGAACTGGCGCACCAGGTCGGCGGCGAGCGCGCGGTCCCAGGTGGGGTAGAACGTGGCCAGGTATTCGAGGAAGTAGCCCACGGTCATCCACTCGGGGAGCTCCTGGTTTTCCGACACGTAGCCGATCTGCTCGAACTGGGGCGGGCCGAGGCGGCGCGAATTCGTTCCCAGCACTTCGCTCGAGCCTCCGCTGGGCGGGAAGATGTTCATGAGCACTTTGATCGTTGTAGTCTTGCCGACGCCGTTGGGGCCGACCAGGCCGTAGATGCTGCCGGCGGGGACTTCCAGATCCAGACCGTCCAGCACCACCGTTCGGTGGAAGCGTTTCGAGAGAGACTGCGAGGAAATAATGCTGGTCATTTCTTCTTACGGTCTCCTTTGGCGGAAGCGGCGCCGTCGTCTTGCCGGTCGAGGCGCTGCCAGTGCTCCGCCAGCGCGTCGCTCACCTCGCGCAGGCTCATGCCCAGGCGCTTGGCTTCCACCGCCAGTTGCTCCACTTTCTTGTCGAGCAGGCGGGAGCGCTCGGCGGGACTCGATTCGCGCGGCTCCGCCACCACCGTGCCGGTGCCGGGCATCACCACCAGCAGTCCCTCGTTGAGGAGTTGCGTGATCACTTTGTGCGCGGTGTTGGGGTTGATCTTCAGCGCGGTGGAGAGGGTGCGAACGGAGGGGAATGCGTCGCCGGGCCGGAACTGGCCCGAGATGATGGCCTTCTTCGCCGCGTAGACCACCTGCTCGTACAACGAGGCGCCCGGCTGAAAGACCACCCGGAACGGTATCACAGGTGTATTATTACTGGTAGTACAGTTGGTGTCAAGAGAAAACTAACGTCATCGCCGTCCGCTCCCTGTCGCTACGATGTGGTATAACTGCCGTTCGCCCCGCCCGGCGAATGAGAAACAAACTGCGTCAAAGGGAATCTCAATGCCAAATCATCGGCGGTTGGTCAATGTGGCTTGTGCAATTGTCACCCTGCTGCCAGCGATTTCTGTAACGATGCCGGCCCAGCAGCCGGAGCCTTGGGCTGGACCGGCATTTCAGGCCCCGGCGGCGGTCATGCTGGAATCCGCGAAGTCCATCGAGAAGACCAAGGGGTACGGCACGACGCTGCTGATGGACGAAAGTTTTGTCTCGATCGACGCAGCGGGACGCACGGTCCAGCGCTACCGGACCGTATTTCGCGTGGAAACCGCGGAGGCGGTCAAGGGCTGGGCCACGGTGAGCGTGGGATGGGATCCGTGGCATCAAAAGCAACCCGAGGTCAGGGCACGAGTCGTCACGCCGGACGGCGTGGAACACGCACTCGATCCGAAAACGCTCTCCGACGCGCCGGCGCATCAGGATGGCACCGAGGTGTATAGCGACAGGCGGCTGTATCGCGGGCCGCTACCGGCGGTGGCCGTGGGCGTGATCGTCGAGGAAGAGATGACGCTCGTGGACACCGAGCCGGTGTTTCCGGGTGGCGTCGCGGGCCGGTTGTACGCCGCCAGAAGCGTGCCCTCGTTGCGGACCAGGCTCGTCGTCGAGGCGCCCGCCGCCGCCAACCTGAAATATGAGGTCCACCTGTTGCCGGACGCCAAAGTGACAAGGACAGAGGAAAACGGGATTACCCGCGTCACGGTGGAGCGGGGGAAACAGGACCCGCTCGAAGTTACCGACACGAACCTCCCCCCGGAACTGCCGAGTTGGCCCCAGGTGGAATTCTCAACTGCCGCCTCGTGGAAGGAAGTCGCCCGGACCTATCGAACCATGTCCGAGCCGCAAATCCGCGTCGATGAAGTGGCGCAGGTCGTGCGTGAGAGTACGGATCCGAAAGACTCGCGGGAAGAGAAGATACGGAAGCTGACCGCGCGCCTGCACAAGGACGTACGGTACACGGGAATCGAGTTCGGCCGGCTGAACATCGTGCCGCAGCCTCCCTCGGAGGTGTTCAAGCGAAAGTACGGGGACTGCAAGGACAAGGCGGCGACGCTGGTCGCCATGCTGCGGGCGGTGAATGTTCCCGCGTATCTGGCGCTCTTGACGGTGGGGCCCGGGCGCGATGTGACCCCGTCGCTCGCGGGCGGAAACATGTTCAACCACGCCATCGTCTTCGCGCCCGGAAAGCCGGACATCTGGATCGACGCCACCGACGAATACTCCGCTCCGGGCCGTCTGCCGATCGGCGACCAGGGGCGCTACGCGTTGTTGATCCGGGAAGACTCGACGGACCTGGTGCGGATTCCGGCAACCACGGGAGTCGACAACCTGCTGGTCGAAAAGAGGGAATACCGTCTTTCCGAGTTCGGGCCGGCGACGGTGATCGAGGCGTCGGAGACGCATGGGTTCACCGACCGCAATTACCGCAGCTATTACGGGACGGCACGCGATACGAAGAAGCTTCAGAAGGAACTCGAGGACTACACCAAGTACACCTACGCCGCCGACGGCGAAACGAAAGTCGAGATCGGCGACGGGCTCGACCTGACCAAGCCGTTTGTGCTGCACCTCGAGGCGCTCAAGGCGCGCCGCGGATACACTTCGCTGCGGGACGCGCGCGTATACATCCTCCTGGCTTCGATCGCCGGGAGTCTGCCGGAGTACTTCCGCAAGTCCGACGAAGACATCAAGAAGGAGGACGACCGGCGGGAGAAGCCGCGCACGCCTCGAACCGCCGACTTCGTACTGACGGCGCCCTTCATCACCGAGTGGCAGTGCAAGTTCGTGCCCCCGCCGGGATTCAAGCTCCACTCGATGCCGGAGGACAAGGCGCAGGACCTGGGCCCCGCGAAGCTCACCCAGCGATGGGAAGCCGCCGCGGACGGGACCGTGATGGCCACCATCCGCTTCGACACGGTGAAGGCCCGCTACACGCCAGCCGAAGCAGACGCTCTGCGCAAGGCAATTCTGGAGTTCCGAAAGGCGAACGCTCTCTCGGTGGCTTATGACCAGGAGGGCTATTCGCTGCTCGGAGCCGGCAAGGGCAAGGAGGCCATTGCCGCGTTCGATTCGCTGATCAAGCTGCATCCGGCCGAAGCGCTGCACAGGATACAGATGGGCAGCGCGCTGCTCGAAGTGGGGCTCGGCGAGAGCGCGCGAAAGCAACTGCGCGAGGCGGTGCGCCTGGAGCCGAAGTCGGCCATGGCGCACTCCAATCTGGCGTGGGTGCTGCAGCACGATCTGGTGGGCCGGCGGTTCAGGAAGGGGTTCGACCTGGAAGGAGCCCTGGCGGAATACCGCACTGCCTTGGAGATCGATCCGGACGACAACGACATCAGGGCCAATTACGCCATTCTGCTGGAGTACGACGCCACGGGAGAGCGTTACTCGACGAAGGCGAATCTGGCCGAGGCGGTCACCGAGTACAGAACGCTCAAAGAGAAGAAGTACGACTGGGAATACCTGGACGGCAATCTGAGCGGGGCGCTGTTCTGGGCGGCCCGCTGGAAAGAGGTCGAGGACCTCCTCGGCGGCCTGGCATCGAATGACGAGAACAACTCCATGTTGATCGCGGCGCGCACGGCTCAGCAGGGAAGCGCGGCTGGGATTCGCCGGGCCGCGGAACTGACCTCCAACGAAAAGGCCAAGGCGGAAGCTCTGGTCGCCGCAGGCAACAAGCTGCTGCTGTCAAGGCGCTACCAGGAAGCGGCCGACCTGTTCGCGGCGGGGAACACGGCGGACTCCAGCCTGGAGACGATCACCGCCGTCCGGAACACACACAAATACGAAGACGCTCCGCCGCCCGCCAATGACGCCGTTGGCACGGTCACGAAGATGCTGACCTACCTACTGGGGCCCTCGAAGCCGGACCCGAAGATCCTGGACCTGTTTGAGCAGGAATGGAAAAGGAAAGGCGTCGAGGGCCCGGTCGACATGGAGGATCTCAAGAGGCTCGGCCTCCGCATTCGATATCAGGCAGGATCGCAGTTCGCCGGCGATGTCCGCGGCGATGTCATCCTCAGCAACATCAAGTTGACCGCGGAGGGCGATGACAAGCTGGGCTATCGCGTGATGCTCCAGATGATGGAACTGAACGGCCTGCCGATCTATGTGACGGAAGGCGCAAACGGCTACAGGATTGTGCCGCAGGACGACGCGGCCTTGGCAAAGGTGGTGCTCCGCAAAGTGGAGGAAGGCGACCTGAAGGGCGCGCGGCAATGGTTGGATTGGGCGCGCGAGGAGAATAGCGTGCAGGGCGGTGAGGATCCGCTGGCGGGCCCCGTGTTCGGGCGCGTCTGGAGGCGCGGGCAGAAAGGCGACATGCTAGCGATTCAGGTAGCCGCGGCGAGTTTGTTGGAGGGTTACAAGCAGCTGGAGCCTTTGTTGCCCGCGCTCAAGGCGGCGCGCGAGAAGGCGACCGACCCGACAGAACAAACGAACCTGGACCTGATCCTTTCCGAAGGCTATGCCACGCTCGAGCGCTGGCCCGAAGCGCTCTCCACGCTGGCGGTGGTGCTGCGCGCCTATCCCGATTCCGCCAGCACGTTCGCGGGCTACGCTCACGTCTGTATCCGGCTGAAGAACTGGGACGCTCTCGAGAACGCCGCCAAGGAGCGGCTGGAGAGGAATCCGGACGACGAACAGGTGGTGCTGATGCAGGCTCTGGCGGCCTCGAGCCGTGGCGACTTCGCGAAGTCACTGGAGTTGCTCAGAACACGCATTTCGAATCCCAAGGCGAGCATGGGTCTGCTGAACAGCTACGCATGGGACGGACTCTTCGTCTCGCCCGCGCCGCCTGACATGATCGAGATCGGGCAACGCGCGGCGCGGCTTTCGGACAACAAGAGCTTCAGTATCGTCCACACGCTCGCGGCGGTCTACGCGGAGATCGGGAGGCCGGCGGAGGCGCGGAAGCTGATCCTGAAGGCCTTGGAGCAGACCGACCTGGACGAGCCGAACGAATCGGCCTGGTACGTGTTTGGCCGTATCGCCGAACAGTACGGACAAACCGATGCCGCCGTGTCCGCCTACAAGCGCACAAAAGAGAAGGAACCCGGTGGCGTTTACGACAGTGTCTCCACCTGGGCGCTGGCGGAACGGCGCGCCAAGGTGA
Organism: Bryobacterales bacterium; assembly: GCA_963841635.1. GTDB lineage: Bacteria > Acidobacteriota > Terriglobia > Bryobacterales > Bryobacteraceae > DASWZN01. The sequence continues at coordinate 412,585 of CAWJDO010000002.1, read as the reverse complement.
TGGGGACCAGCATCGAGTAGTTGGAGGCCAGCGGCGTCAGTGCAGCACCGGGCCGTCCAGGCCCAGGATCTGGACGCTGGAGACGGTCTGCATTCTCTCGTGATCGGCGAAGGTCCAGACGACTTTCTTGTCGCGGGTGACCTCGATGATGTGCGGCGCCTTCCCGAAATTGCCGTGACCGAGCCAGTTGCACATTACCGTGTTGCCGTTCGAAAGGCGCTGCAATCCGGCCATGAACTTCAGGCTGATTCCGGCCAATTCGTCGCCGCGCACGGACCAGACGGTCTCGCCGCCGGGGGTGATCTCGAAGACGGCGGGAACCGCTCCCTCCATGTCCGCCGTGGAAATGAGCGTGTTGCCGTCGGGGAGGCGAACCACACTGTGGGGACCGCCCGGAGCCGGGATCGCCCGCACCGTGTTCCCTTCGGCGTCGTACTCCTTCACTACCTGCCCGCCGTAGTGACAGACCAGGTAGTGCCCGTTTTCGAGGCGCCGCGCGTTGCGCATGTAGGCGTGGCCGCAATCGTTGCCTTCTGGCAGGAGGCGGATCTGCTTCACGATCTTCCCGGCCGGATTGACCTCGAGCAGACGCCCGGCATTGCACTCGCCGATGAACGTGTTGCCGTCCGGCAGACGCTGGCAGGCGTAAATCTCGCTGCTGGATTCGTAGGAGAAGACCACGCGCTTGTCGCGCGTGACTTCGCGAACGCCGTGCCCGGTGTTGAAAAGCAGGTTGCCGTTCGGAAGCGCCCAGACGTCGTTGGCGTTGGGCGCGTCGTAACTCCATTCGACCCGGCCGGCGCTATCGACGACGAAGACCTTGCCCTGCGTGTAATCGGTGCAGACGAAGGATGGGTGCCCGGCGGCGAGCGCGGCGATCGCCACCAGACCCAGCGGCAGTAACTTCATGATCAGATCTTCTGGCCGAGCGCCTTCTTCACGCCGAGTTTGGCCATTCCCGCGGCTCCGTAGCGGTCCTGAAGCATGCGCATGTAGAGGGCCGGGGTGTTGTCAGGCGGCAGCTTGGGTTGGTCGATCGGCTCGAGGCGCATCGCGCCTGAGGGACAGGTGCTCACGCAGAGGGCGCAGCCGATGCAGCGCGAGCGCTCGACCACGGCCTTGCCGTCCGGGCTCGAGATCGCGTCCATCTGGCAGCGCGTCTCGCAGGCGCCACAGGCGGAGCAAACCTCCGGGTCCACTGTGGCGAAGAAGTTGGAAGTGAAGTAAGTCGCGGGAGCGGGCAGCCGCTTGGCCGACTTGAGGACGCCGCAGCAGCAGCCGCAACAGCAGCACACGAACATCGGCGACTTGGTGTTCTCGGCCTCGAGAACCAGGCCGTCCTTGTCGGCGCGGTCGAGCAGGTCGAGGAACTCCTCGCGGGTGACCTCCTTGCCTGTGCCGGAACCGATCGCCCAGTTCGCGGCGGGCCCGATCATGAGGCAGTTGTCGCGCAGGTCGGTCTGACGGCATTTCTCGCCGAGCAGGTCCGTCCCGTGCCGGCAAATGCAGGGGATGGTGCCGAAGGGGCCGGGCGAGGCCTCGACGTGCGCGCGGATCTGGTCGTAGGTGGTGACGCCGCGCTCGATGGCGATCTGCTTGTTGACCGGGACGATCCGCATCTGCGTCGTCTTGCCGGTGTGCATGGCGGCGCCGAAGGCCTCTTCAACATACTGGCGGTGCTCGAGCTCGAACTCGGCCGTCAAGGTTTTGATCTGCCGCTCATACATGCCGATCACGTACATCAGCTTGCCGTAGCAGACCTGGCCATCGATGGGGTGCGAGAGGACGACGCCCTTCGCGGCCATCTGGTCCAGTTTGGCGCCGAGGTCCGCGAGAGCCCAGCGCGATTTCAGGCGCTTCTGGATGGTGGCGGCGGGCTCGGGGATGGTGCTGAGCTCGAGCGCGATTTCGGCCTCTTCGGGAGTGAACAGCCGCTTGAGGATGCGGATCTCAATTCCGAAAGCGGAGGCGGGGAAGCCGACGGGGCCGACGTCCAGGTGCTGCTGCAGGCTGCGGTAGAGGGAATCGGATGCGCTGGTCTCCATTCAGAGATTGTACTGCGGCGGCGGGGAGGCGTGACGCCGATGCCACTCGTCGGCCGTGACCTCCCATACTTCCGTCGGGAAGCGGCCGCCCACGTAATCCCGCTCTTCCACGGCGACGACGCGCATGCCACTCTTCTCCGAGATCCTCCTGGACGCGACGTTGAGCACGGCCTTGTGCGCGCGCAGCAAGGGGAAACCCAGCACGTCGAACCAGTAGCCGGTCACAACTTCGACGGCCTCGCTCATCAGGCCCTGGCGTTGCCATGGAAGGCCTAGCCAAAACCCACGGTTGTTGTCCACCGCCTTCACTAGAGAGATGCAGCCTATGAGGTGGCCGGGGGCGCTCTTTAGCCGCAACGACCAGTGCCATTCATCGCCGCGCTCCATCGCCGGGAGAGCGTGCTCACGGTAGTGGGTGAGGGCGCCATCGCCGGGATAGGGCCATGGGACGCGGGTGGCTAGGAACCGCACGATCTCCCATTTGGGGAACAGCACCTGCGTCTGCGCGGCATCGGCGAGTTCCAGCGGCTGCAGTTCGAGGCGCGGTGTTTCGAGGCGGGGAGGCATTGGTCTAACGGGAGAGCGCGAGGAACGCGGCGCGCAGGCGCGGGTGGCGCTGCATCAGGCGAAGGTAGCGGGCTTCGCTGGGGCCGCGCTTGGCCGCGAGGATGTCCGCCAGGGCCGCCTTGTCATCGCTGGGCCAGCGCGGCAGATCCGGGATCAGGCCCACGACTTGCGCCAGACCGCTGATGGATTGATCGGCGGGATGGCGGACGGCGGCGAGGCCCAGGTTGCGCACGCGGAAGGCGTCCCAGGCGCCGGGCTCGGCTCCGGGACCTTCGAAGAGGATATAGCTGGCGGCCAGCTTCTCCAGCGTGCGCCGGGAACTGCGGTATCCGGGCGTATCGGCCATGCGGCGCTCCTCGCGAGCCACCAGCGCGGCGACCGCGGGCTCCACCGGACGGAAACCGAGCTTGCGGTAGAACCAAAACGCGCCGGAGTCGATCGCTTCCGAATTCTCCAGGCCGATCTGATACGGATCCACCGAGAAGCAGGTAACGCCCAAAACCTGTCGGAACAGGCGCAGCAGCCGCGCGTACAGCCAGGCGGATTCGCCTTCGCGGAAAGTGTAGTAGAGGTTGAAGCCGACCTCGGCGCGTTCAAACAGCGAGAGCAGCTCGACGTAGCCGGCCGGTACGCCGTTCTTGAAGAACATCCCGGCGTGGTAGGCGCGCAGCGGCAGGCGCCAGGCGGGCGGGACGCCGAAGAAGAAAACATCGACGCCGCGGCCGGCATCGGCATGGAAGATCGCGGACTCGTCGGGGTGGCTGAAGCCGTAGAGCTCGCGGTAGCGCATGGCGGAGGTGTCGAGGATCGCGTCGAGGATGCGGCGGGCCTCGGCGCGTGGCAAGCGGCGAATGGGCAGCGGGGGTGCGTCCAGCTCCTTGACGAGAGAGATGTCACCGCGGCGCAGCAGCGGCTCCCGGTGACTGTAGAGCTTGCGCACCGGCAGGCGAAGCCGCGAGCGCGACGTGCGCGCGTTGGCGATGTCCCAGAGCAGCGGCAGATCGAGCGCTTCGTAGACGTCGGCGGCGGCACGTGGCGCGAGATCGGAGAGCCTTTCGAGAAGCCAGGCCAGATCGGAGACGCCGCGGCCGTGGGCGGCGGCCATCCACTGACGGAAGGGCACGTGCGCCTCGACCGGCCAGTCCTCTTCGATCAGGGGCAGGAAGCGGGCGAGCGCGGGACCGAGCTTATCGACCTGATCGTGGCGATCCCAGGCGATCTCGATGCGGCGCGGGTGCAGGGCGGCCAGGCGGCGCGCGACCTCGTAGCTGAAGACGGCGGCGAAGGAAGTCCCGGCGATGCCGGAGACTTCAGCTTCCTCGAAAGGATCGAGGTCCTTCAGCGGCGCGACGCGGGCGGCGAAGGCGAAGAGGATCTCATCGGCCAGACGGGCCACGGCGGGAGTGCGCGGATAGGCGCGCAGGAACAGCAGCGTCTCATGCAACCGGACAAGGTCGGCGGCATCCTTGAAGCGGCGGGACGCGATTTGGGCCAGCAGGGTCTCGAGTTCGCCGTCGCCTCCGGGCTCGAAGCGGCGCTTCCAGTCGTCCAGTCGATCGAGGATGCGGCGGGGCATTGGCTAGAGCTTAACTCAGGCGGCGGCCGGACGGGAACAGTGTCCTGTATACTTCACGTGGGTGAAGCTGGCGGAGTTCCACGCCGGCTCCCAGCGCCGACTTTGCGGCGATTGTCCGCTCTATTCTCCGCATCCGTGCGGAGATTAGATTAGCGTCCGGAGTCCGGGAGGCGGGCGCAGCACCAGCTATTCGCTCGCCGCGGGCGGGTCTGGAGACCCGCTGCAGGTGTAGACAACTGCCCCACTTCTACTCGAAGTGGATGACGATCACCGTGTGATTGGAGATCGGCTTGGGAGTGACGTCAGCTCCGACTCTCAGAATACTGAGGCCTTCGATGGCGCCGCTGTCCTTCCTGCTGGTGAACCGATTGCCGTTGCGGTTGAAGTGCTTCTTCAGCGAGGTCTTGCTGTCGAACGTCACCAGGAGGCTCTGCCCCTGCGAGTCGGTGATGACGGAAAGCTGGATAGCGCCATAGGTCAGGTGCAGTTCGACCTGCTCCCCCTTGAAGAGAATGGGGTCGAAAGTCTTGCCGTTCGATGTCACATCGATGCGGGTCACGGTGCCACTGAACGTGCTCGTAAGGTTTTGGTCGTCCTTTTGATTCCAGCTATCGTGCTCGATCGTGAGGGGCGATCCGCCGCTGATGGTGATGGGGTGGTCGGCCGCGAGGCCCACCGCCATGGTGAGCACCGACAGAACCAGGAACTTGAGCGTGTACATGAGAGTCTCCTTTGCGCAATTGTGTGGCGCCCCGTGACGGCCGCGGTCACTCATAGTTGATGGTGACCGTGGCGGCATCGGGGAACGGACCGGCGGGTGTCACGTCGGCCGCGCCCTTCTTGATCGTCAGGCCGGTGATGCTAACGTGTTCGTTGCTTATGAAGCGATGGCCGTCGCGGCCAAAGTGATCCGCCAGCGATGTGTTGTCATCGACGGTGAGGACCGGGTGGGTGCCGTTCGGAAGGGTGACCAGGTCGAGGGCGATCGTGCCGCCCGAGGCCTTCGCGTAGGTCAGGTGGATGCTGAGCTGCTCGCTGTTCAATGGGATGGACGCAAGATCCCGCCCCTTCGACGCCACCTTGACGCGTGTCACGGCGTCGTGGAGGGCAGTACCGAGGCGGCGATGGTGCCGCGGATCCCACTCCCATCGATCGTGCTCGATGATGAGGGGCGATCCGTTGCTGATCGTAATGGGGTGGTCGGCCATGCGTGTCTCCTTTGGTCAGTGGGCTGCCGCGCGCTGATTGTCGCGGTTCGGGGTTGAAGGTTCGGCCATCAGCCGGGTGAGCTGGCTGCGCCATTGGCGAACGTCCGGCCGGGCGTCGTAGGCGGCGCGGGCTTCGGGAGGCCATCCCTGATAGAGCGCCGAGAAGGAACGCTCGGCGGCTGCGGCCAGCTCGCGAGCGGCGGCGGCATCGCCCGAGGCGCGGGCGGCGCGGGCGGCGATGAGCGAAGCGCGCGCTTCGGATTCCGCCTGGCCGCCGAGCGCGAACTGGCTGCGGGCGGATAGCGCGGTCTCCCGGGCAGCCGGCGAATTCCCGCTCTCGAGTTGGGCTTCGGCCACTGCGAGCTGCGCGCCCGAAACCAGGCGTGGAACGCCGGACTTGCGGGCTTCCTCGAGTGCGGACTGGCAGGCTGCAAGGCCAGGCTGGCGCGCGCCGGAGAGGGCTTCTGCCGTGCAATAGACGCCTCCGGCTTCCACCATCCCGGCGCTGCCGAGTTTAGGCGAGGAGGCCATGAGTTTGTGCGCTCCTTCCCGTGCGGCGGAGAACTGCCGCTCGCTGAGCGCGATTTCCGCTTGATACTGATCGACCAGGCGCGCCAGATCGTCGTAGCCGCCCGGGCCGCGCGCGATGGCGGACGCTTCGTCGAGATCCTGGCGCGCCTCCGTGTAGCGGCCGAGGCGAGCGAGAACGCGGGCGGCACTGGCGAGAGCGTAGCCGGCAGCTAGCCTGTCGCCCTGCGCCTGGCTGGCCGCGGCAGCTTGCTGGTAAGAGGCAAGCGCCTCGGGATAGTTCTCCTGCAATTCGAGAACGCTGGCCAATCCCTCGCGCGCATTTTCGAGCTGCGCTGGATCATTGGACTTGGCAGCCAGGTCCAACTGCGCGCGGAAGGCGCGAAGGGCGCCTGTGTAATCGCCCTGATCGCGGCGGGCCCGGCCAAGCAGAACGAGGGCGACGGACTTCTCCTTGGCATCGCCTCCCTGCTCATAGAAGCGGAGGGCTTGCTCGACATTCTGAACGCCCTCGGTCAGTTTGGCCTGCTGGATGTGAAGGCTCCCCAAAGACAGCAGGGCGCGGGCCTCGGCGCGCGGGGCGTGAGCGTGGCGGGCCATCTCCAGGCAGCGCGTAAAGCAATCCTCCGCGTCGGCGAGGTCGCCGTGGACGAAATGGGCATTCCCCACGTCCAGCAGTCCGGCGGCGGCGAGAGGTTCAAGACCACGGGCGTGGGCGAGGTCGGTCGCTTCGCCGGCGTTGCGCGCGGCGGCGGAGGGATCGCCCTGGTGCGTCTCGACGTTGCTCAACTGAAGGAGGACGGCGATCTGCTGCTGATAATTGCCGGTGGTGCGGGCGAGTTGGAGCGCCTGGTCCAGGAGCGAGGCCGCCTGTGTGATCTCGCCCCGCTTGCTGGCCATCACGGCGCGCTGGTAAAGAACCTCGGTCAGGCCTTCGGTGTTGCTGAGCGAGCGGTATAGAGATTCCGCCTGGGCAAGGTCCTTCTCCGCATCGGCCACACGCTGAGCGCGGCGGTCGAGCACTCCCAGGCGCAGAAACGCCGCGGCGTACTGAGGCGAGCGGCGGGCCGCCTCGAGGAAGCTGGCGCGGGCCTTGTCCGGCTGGCCCGCTTTCTCATAGGCGCGTCCCAGGTCGAGGAGGACGGCCGCCTTCCCGCTCTCGGGCGTCCGGGAAAGCAGATCGCGGTAGATCGCGACGGCGCCGGCGGCGTCATTGGTGAGCGTGCGCCGAATGGCTTCGACGGCGAGATCGTCGAGGCGGGACAACCGCGAGCGAGGAGAATCGGGCGCGACGGCCTTGAGCATCTCCTCGCGGGCGCGGGTGGCGTCATCCAGCTCATCGCTGGCGTCCGCAAGGCGCGCGTGTGCGAGGGCGAAGGACGGGTCGAGAGCGACCGCGCGATCGAGGGCCTTGGCGGCCTTGAAGTACGTCGCGTCGCGGATGGCGTTGGCGCCTTCCTCGTACCAGCGCAGAGCCTGCGGAGCCGGCTCGCGGCCCCCGCGGAGCCATAAAACGCCCGCGACGGTCACGGCGGCCAGCAGGCAAACCACCGAAGCCGCAGCCAGCTGCCGGCGCGAGAGGCGTCGCACGGGAGCCGGTGGAGGAACCGCCGGAGGCGCGGGCTCGGCGAGCGTGTGCCGTGCCGATTCCAGATCCGCAAGCATCGCGGCGGCGGACTGGTAGCGGGCTGCCGGGTCCTTGGCCAGCGCCGTGGCGCATATGCGGTCGAGCACCGGCGGGACCGACGCGCTGACCTGGGAGGGAGGCGGGGGATCGCTCTGAATCACCTGCGCCAGGGTATCGATGGCGGTCGGGCCGGCGAAGGCCGGTTTGCCCGTGAGGCACTCCCAGAAGACCAGTCCGAGCGCAAACACGTCCGTGCGGGCGTCGGCCCGTCCGCCGCGGGCCTGCTCGGGCGACATGTAGCGCGGCGTTCCTGTGACCGCGCCCTCGAGGGTGCGCGTTGCGGCGAGAACCTCTTCGCCGGCGGCCGCCACGCGGACCTCGCGCACGCTGGTGGCAATGCCGAAATCCAAGACCTTGACCGCTCCGCGGCGATCGATCTGGATGTTGGAGGGCTTGATGTCGCGGTGGACGACGCCATGGCCGTGCGCCTCCGAGAGCGCGGCGGAGACCTGTATTGCGATTTCGAGGGCGCGTTTGTGCGGCAGGGCGCCGCGGGCGAGGATGGCGCCCAGGTTCTCTCCCTCGACGTACTCCATGACGACGTAGGGACGGTCTTCGACCATGCCGCAGTCGTACACGGCGGCGATGGCGGGGTGGTTCAGCGAGGAGGCGGTCCGGGCCTCGGTGAGCAGACGCTGGCTATGACCTTCGGCGTGAGGAAACTTGATGGCGACACGGCGGCCGAGCAGAGTGTCTTCGGCCAGATACACAACTCCCATCCCGCCTTCGCCGAGCGGTTCGAGCACGCGGTAATGGGAGAAGGATTTCCCCAGCACGGCCCCTCGGATGAATGAGTCGCTTTGTATGCATTGTACCGCGAATGGGCGGAGAACAGGGCCGGAATCGCGATCGTGGTCCGCTCACTCACGTTCCCGGTTCGGTGCCGGCGGCCCGCCATCGGCGGTCAGGGCCGGGTGCTACTTTCCATGTTTGACAACAATGTCGACCGGTCCCGAAATGGGTCCCGCAGGCAACTCGGAGACGCCGCCTCTCAGAATCGTCAGGCTTTCTACGTGGCCGTCTTTGCGGCTCTGATAGTGTCCCTCGGGCCGCTTCTGGAGTTCCTTGCCGAATCTCGCTCCGCCGAAAATGGTGGCACGCAGGTTCTGGCCTTTGGGGTCGGTCAGCACGGCCAGCCCGATGGACCCGAACCGCAGCCGGATCTCGCACCGCTGGTGGTCGAAGGGGATCAACCGCGGGGCCCCGCCGTTCACCGACACCTCGACACTCGTCACCGTGGTGTCGTTAAACTGGGTGGCCAGGGTCCGTGTATCGATCTGCTTCCACCCGGCGTCATATCGGATTGTAAGCGGCGAACCTCCGTGGATGATGATGGGGCTGTCGTGCTGCGCCCACGCTGGGTTTTGAAACACCACTCCGGCTGCGAGGACCAGCATCCATGAGGCGGCGCAATTGAGCTTAAGCATGGGAACTACCTCCTCCACTCGAGTTATCGGGCTAGTATCTCTTTGAGTTGGCTCCGCCAGTGCCGCACGTCGGACCGCGAACCATAACTGGCGCGGTCATCGGCATTCCAGGACTGGTACAAGATCGCGAAGCAACGGCCGGCTTCAGCAGCGAGGGATCGGGCGCGGGCGGCGTCGCCGAGCGCGGACGCGGCGCGTGCCCCGACCACCAGTGCGCGCGCCTCCGATTCGCGCTGGCCGCCGCGCACGAACTGGGCGCGGGCGGAAAGGGCCGCCTCTTTGGCGGCGGACGGATTGCCATTCTCAAGCTGGGCCTCGGCCCACCCCAGAAGCGTGCGGGAAATCAGTCTGGGAATGCCGGACTTGCGGGCCAGCTCGCGCGCCGTCTCACAAGCGGAGAGCCCTTCGCGGTGGGAAACAGCGAGGCTGGCGCTGCAGTCGATCATGTGAATCTCGACGAGATCGGCCCGGCCGAGATCGCCAGGGGAGGCCAGCAGCGCGCGCGCACCGGCACGGGCCTCCGCGAAACGGCGGTCACTCCAGGCGATTCCCGCTTCGTATTCCTCGATCAGCCGGGCCAGCTCCTGATATCCGCCATCTCCGCCCGCAATGCTGGCTGCCTGCCCCAGCGCTTCGCGGGCCTCGCGTAGGCGGCCCAGCGCGACGAGCATGCGGGCGGCTCCGGCGAGCTGGTATCCCGCCCGGAGCCGGTCGCCGCGCGCCTGGCTGTCCGCGTACGCCTGGCCGAAGGCCGCCAGCGCGTCGGGATACCGCTCCTGGTAGGCAAGGACGCTCGCGATACCCTCACGGGCAATGGCGCGTTGCGCCTGGTCGCCGGTCTTGTTGGCCAGATCGAGCCGCTCCTCGAAAGCTTTGAGCGCGCCGTCGTAATCGCCTTGTTCGCGGCGCGCGCGCCCCAGCAGGACCAGAGCCATGGACCGGTCATTGGCGTCTCCACCGCGATCGTAGAAGCGGAGGGCCTGCTCCACCTCCTCCACGCCGCGAGCGAGGTCGGTCTGATAAATGTGCAAGCTCCCCAAGGAAAGAAGCGCGCGGGCTTCGGTGCGGGTGGAGTGAAAGCGCCGGGCATACTCCAGGGACTGCTCGAAGTAGTTCTGCGCTTGCGCCAGGTTGCCGCGCACGAAATGAGCGTTGCCCAGATCGAGCAGGCCGCCGGCTGCGAGAAGCTGCAGGCTGCTGCGCCGCGCCAGTTCCACGGCCTCGGTAGCCTGGCGGGCGGCGGCCGCGGTGTCGCCCTTCTGCGATTCGACGTCGCTGATCCGGAGGAGCGCCTCGATCTGCTGCTGCTGGCTGCCGGCGGCGCGAGCCATGGCGAGGACCTGGTCGAAAAGCGCTCCGGCCCGCTCGATCTCGCCGCGCCGGTTGGCCATCACCCCGCGTTCGTACAGAACCGCGATGATGCCTTCGGTGTTGCTGAGCGCCTGGTAGAGAGACTCGGCGCGCGCGAGATTCTTATCGGCATCGGCGAAGCGCTGGGCGCGGCGGTCGAGCACGCCCAGGTGCAGGAAGGCCGCGGCGTATTGCGGCGAGCGGCTGGCCGCCTGGCGGTAACTGGCCAGGGCCTCCACCGGCTGGCCGGCCTTCTCGCAGGCGCGTCCGAGGTCCAGATACGCGGCCGCCTTTTCGTTTTCCGGAACGCGATCGAGGAGCTGGCGGTACAGCGCCGCTGCCCCGGCAGGATCGTTGGCCAGCGAGCGCCGGACCGCCTCTACCACCGTGTCATCGAGGTCCGAGAGGCGCGTGCGGAAGGCGCCGGGGGCGACGGCGGCGAGCATTTCCTCGCGGGCGCGCGTGGCGTCGTCGAGCTCGTCGCTGGCTTCGGCCAGGCGGGCGTGGGCCAGGGCGAAGCCGGGGTCCAGCGAGACCGCGCGCTCCAGGGCCTTGGCCGCCTTGTAGTAGGTTCCGTCGTGGATGGCATTGGCGCCCTCCTGGTACCAGCGCAGGGCCTGGGCGTCGGGCTCCCGTCCGCGGCGCAGCCAGAGAATGGCAAGGACCGCTAGCGCGCCCAGCAGGCAGGCTGCCAACACGATGGCGGCGCGGCGCCGGCTGGGGCGGCTAACGGCGGCTTCGGGCCGGGGCGGCGGGGCGGACTGGGCCGCCTCGAGATCCCGCACCAGGGCCTCGGCGGATTGGTAGCGCCGGTTCGGATCCTTGGCCAGGGCCTTCAGGCAGATGGCATCCAGGACCGGCGGCACCGCCGCGTTCAGCGAGGAGGGCGGCGCGATGTCGTCGTGCAGCACGTGGGTCAGGACGTCCACCTGGGTGCGCCCGGCGAAGGCGGCCTGCCCGGTGAGGCACTCCCAGAAGACCGCGCCCAGCGAGAACAGGTCGCTCCGCGCATCGACTGGATCGGCGCGGGCCTGCTCGGGCGACATGTAGCGGGGAGTGCCCACGAAGGTCATGTCCGCCGTTTGGGTGGAGGCGCCTGCTCCGGCGGCAACCGAGCGGGCGGCGACCAGGTTCTTGGCAACCCCGAAATCCAGGACTTTCACGGCGCCGCGAGGGTCGAGCCGGATGTTCGAAGGCTTGATGTCGCGGTGAACGATGTTGCGGCGGTGCGCCTCGGACAGGGCCGAGGCGGTCTGGAGCGCGATCTCGATGGCGCGTTGGGGAGGGAGCGGACCCCGTTTGAGCCGCTCGCTCAGGTTCTCGCCTTCCACCAACTCCATGACCACGTAAGGATGGCCCTCATGCATCCCGCAATCGTGGATGGCGGCGATAGAGGGGTGATTCAGCGACGAAGCGGTCCTGGCCTCGACCAAAAGACGGTCGCTGTAGCGGGGGTCGGCGTTGGGAAACTTGATCGCGACGCGGCGGCCCAGAAGTGTGTCCTCTGCGAGGTAGACGACGCCCATGCCGCCTTCCCCGAGCCTGTCCAGCACCCGGTAGTGAGAAATGGAGAGGCCCAACATGAGCCCTCACATCGCCGTTTCCGCATTGTACTCCGAAACGGCGGCGGGGGCCATGGGAAAAACCGGGGGGCCCGTGGCGCAGGCTTCAGCCTGCCGCCTCGACATTTATGTCGCGGCAAGTTCGTCGGAGTCTGCGCCGCGGTTCTTTACGGCGCGAAATAGCCGTCGATGTCCAGGATCACGTCGGTCGCGTCGGTCACGTAGACGCTGATGGCGCCGGAAGCGCCGGCCGGGACGATGGCGGCGTTCGCAACGATCGAGCCGTCAAAGGAGTTCAGCGTGGAGACCAGCGGCCGGCCCTGGCCCGCGGCCCAGGCCGTGAGGAACGAGAGCGGCCCGGCCGGGACCACCGTGACGTTGAGCGAATACGCCTGGGCCGTCGACGGAATCGAGCAGGCGCTGGCCGGAATCGCGAAGGAGCGCGTGCTGTTCGCCGCCAGGCTCGGCCCACCGAAGGCGCCTTGCGCGGTGCGGGTGTCCGCGACGCGGCAGGGCGTGACCGGGTACAACGCGAGGGACCCGGACCTTCCGGGCGCGCCGAAATAGCCGTTGCTATCGAGGATCACCTGGGTCGCTTCCAGGACAAACACCGAGATGTCTCCGCCGGCGCCGGACGGAACGATGGCTGCATTGGCAACCACCTTTCCCGTAAAGGAGTTGAGCGTCGATACGTTCGGTCGCGATTGTCCGGTGGGCCAGGCGGTGAGATACGGCAACGGCCCGCTGGGAACCACGGTGACGTTCATCGAGTACGCAGTAGCGGAGGACGGGAGACCGCAGGCGCTGGCGAGCACCGGAACGTCGCGGGTCTGGGCGGCCGTCATGGACGGCCCACCCAGGGGGCCGTTCGTACCACGGGTGTCCGCAACACGGCACGGCGTGGCGGCATAGAACGCCGCGCCGCCGGCCACATCCGAGAAATAGCCGTCGATGTCGAGGATGACGTCGGTGGCGTCGGTCACGGCGACACTCACCGCCCCGCCGGCGCCGGCGGGCACGATGGCGGCGTTAGCCACCACGATGCCCGCGAACGAATTCAAGGTGGAGACCAGCGGCTTGCTCTGGCCGGTGGGCCACAGGGTCAGGAACGAAAGCGGTCCTTGCGGAACTACCGTCACATTCAAGGAATACGCCTTGGCGGTGGCGGGAATGCCGCAGGAGCTGTTCGGAATGATGAAGGACCGGCTGGTGGCGCCCGCCATCGCGGGACCTCCGAACGGTCCCTCCGCGCCACGGGTGTCAGCCACGCGGCAGGGGGTCACAGGAACAAACAGGAGAGCGCCGGAGTTGCTTCCCACCTGCGTAGTGAACGACCAAACGGCGGAACTGGCGGAGCCCCCCGGGTTCACCGCGGTCACGCTCCAGTAGTATGTGACGCCCGGGGTCAACGCGCCGGTATCGTAAGCCGTCGCGCTCGTTTGCGCGACCAGCGGCGGCGGAGAGACGGTACCGAAAAACACGCTATAGGCCATGGCGCGGGCCGACGCCTGCCAGGTGAGGGAGGGCGCCAGAGCAACGTTCGTGGCGCCGTTGGCCGGCGAGGCCAGCGCTGGCGCGGAGGGTGGAAGCACCTGCGCGGTGGTAAACGACCAGATCGGGGAGCTGGTCTGGCCCGTGGCGTTCACAGCCGTGACGCTCCAGTGGTAGGTAACGCCCGCGCTCAACCCGGTCGGGCTGTAGCTCGTCCCGGTCGTTGTCGTGACCTGGGGCGGCGAGGCGGCGGTACCGAAGAAGACGGTATAGGACGTGGCTCCGGTCGCAGCTTGCCAGGTTAGGGTGGGCGCGGTTACACCAACGGCGCCATTGGCCGGCGAGGTGAGGACCGGGGCCGATGGTGCCTGGGCCACAGGCCACGCGTTCACCAGGTTGTTGGCGTCCACCGTTCCGAGGCCCGTTGTGAGGTCGTAGCCGGGACCGGCCGAATAACCCAGGCTGCCGGTGGTGCAGTTCGGCGTTCCGAGCCGGCACGGCACGATGTTGTTTCCAACCGTGATGTCGTGAAAGGCGCTGGGAGAACTCCTGGCCAGCGAATAGAGCGTCGGATTCACGTTGCCCTGCCGGCCGTGTGCCTTTTGGTTGATCAGCGCCACGATCCCGGCAAAGGTCGGCGCGCCGGCGGAGGTGCCGCCGATCACGTCGTGGAGAAGGTTGGCATTTCGATAGCCGTTGGTACACCAGCCCGCGTCGCAGATCAAGTAGCCATCGTGGTAGTTCGAAGCGTTCAACGAGACGTCGGGAACGTCACGGAAGCCGTCATTGGGTACTCCGGTGCCTTGTTGCCAGGTGGGCTTCGCGAAAATCACGCTCACGCCGCCGCCCGTGGCGGAAAAGACCGGGGGGAAGTTATCGGCGTTGTTCGTATCGTTCCAAACCATCTCCGGGATGTAAGAGAGCGCCGACCCGCTATTGGCGCCATTGGTAGGGCTCCAATAGGTTCCGGCGCCTTCGTTGAACTCGGCCCCCCCCATGCCGGTCACGTACGGGCTGCTGGCGGGAAAATCGACCCCCAGCCCGCTCGTGGCGATGGTGGGCGAATTCGCCGCTTCGCAATCGGCGGCGCCAAGGTCTCCCGATGCCACCACAACCGTGATCCCCTGAGCATTCGCCTGCTGGAAAAGGTTGTTCATGCTGGTGACCGTCGAGGGGTCAAGGCCGTTCGGCCCGGCCTCGCACAGGCCGTAGGTGACGGAGAGGATCGGCGCCACGTTGTTGTCGATCGCGTATTGCGCTGAGGTGAAAGCGTCCGACGAGTTCACGTAAATGATGGTTGCGCCGCGGGCAACCGCGCCCGCCCATTCCAGGTCCAGAGCCGCCTCCTGCTCGTCGCCCGAGCTGGCAAAGGGGTTATGCCCGTCCGAAATGATGGTCGGGTCCTTTATGGGCAGGCCGGAGTTGGTCTCAAACGCCTCCATGTCGGACACCTGGATCCAGGCCGGACTCGGGGGGCTTGTCGAGGTGTCCATCTGGCCGGTCTGGCCGGTCTGGCCGACCACGGCGATCGACTGCCCGCTTCCCGTGATGCCGCTGTCATAGAGCGCCTGGACGTCGTAAATGGTCGCGAAATCGCCCGGCGCGATGAAATGATTGCCACTGGCCGCCGACGTGTACCGCGGCTTGGACACGGCGTGGGGCCGCGGGCGGAAATCGCTCAATCCCCGGATTCCGGCGACCATGCCTTCGAGCTCGACCGGAAGCGCCGGATCGGAGGCGTTGGCGTAATGCTGGATCCGGTTGACCAGATAGTGGTGAATCGGCGTCTGGAAGGCGTAGCGCACCACTGCCGCCACCCCGGACATGGTCACGAAGGAGCGGCTCCGGGCGCCTTGCACGTTCGAGAATCCCATCCGCTCGAGCCACCCCGTGACGCGGTTGACATCGGCCGTGCTGAGGCCGAAGCGGTCGGCATACTCCTCGGGGGTAAGCCACTGGTGGAACTGCGGGCTGGAAGGGTCCTGCTGCGCTTGAAGCAAGCGGTCCAGGTCGGCCTGCTGGGCCGCCGACATCTTGAAATGCATCGTGATGCGCGGCAAAGCGAGGGACTCCGCGACGTCGCCCTGGTCCTCGGCCGACGCGATCTCGGCGTGGACGTTGCCGGTCAGGCGGAACGTCTCCCGGTTCTGAATCTCCGCCCGGATACGAGAAGGCGGCCCGGCAGCAAGAGACGAGGCTGCCACGAGCAGGCCGGCCAGCGCGGCGCGCTGCAGGGAGTTCAAGGATTGAAAAAGTTCCATAAGGTAGGCTTAGAACGATCCTATCGCTTCGACGGCGGCGGCGCTCGGCCGGTTCCGCCCGACCGCAAGTCTAACATTCCGCATAGCGCGCCTGTCGCTCCCGGGACTTTGCGCGACCGGGCGCGCGGCGACCAGGGCTGCCCATGGATACCGCCGGCAGCGCGCGCAGGGGCACCGTTTGTCCCCTTCCCGGCGTCTGCTGTACGATCACAACATGCGCAGCACAGCAGCTTTCGGGATTCTGGTGGCCCTGGTGGCCGGAGCAGCGCTCGGTGCCGCGCCCGGCCCCTGGGCCACGGAAAAGGCCGCCGCGTGGTACCGCGCCGAGCCCTGGCTGGTGGGGAGCAACTACATCCCCGCCGGCGCGATCAACCAACTGGAGATGTGGCAGGCCGACACGTTCGATCCCGCAACAGATCGACACCGAACTCGGCTGGGCGGAGAGCATCGGCATGAACACCATGCGCGTGTTCCTGCACGATCTGCTATGGCAGCAGGATGCGGAGGGTTTCCGCAAGCGCCTGAACACGTTTCTGGCGATCGCGGACAAGCACCACATCCGCCCGCTCCTGATGCTGTTCGATTCCTGCTGGGACCCCAATCCGCGGCTCGGCAAACAGCACGCGCCGACGCCGGGCGTGCACAATTCCGGATGGGTCCAGAGTCCGGGCGCCCGCGCGCTGGACGACCCGGCGCAATATCCGCGCCTGGAGGCCTGGGTCAAAGGCGTGGTGGGCGCCTTCGCGAATGACAAGCGGATTCTCGGGTGGGATCTGTGGAACGAGCCCGACAACACCAACGCCGGCAGCTACACCGACCCGGCCGACAAGGTGCAGCGCGTGCTGGTGCTGCTGCCGCAGGTGTTCGCATGGGCGCGGTCCGTCAATCCCTTGCAGCCTTTGACCAGCGGCGTGTGGCAAGGCGATTGGTCCCCGGCCGGTAAACGAAGCCCGATGGCGAAGATCCAGCTCGAGAACTCGGACGTCATCTCCTTCCACAGCTACGAGCCGGCGGAAGAGTTCGAGCGCCGGGTGAAGTCGCTGGAGCCGTACGGCCGGCCGATCCTTTGCACCGAATACATGGCGCGCCCGCGCGGCAGCACGTTCCAGAGCATCCTTCCGGTGGCGAAGAAGTACAAGGTGGGCGCCATCAACTGGGGTTTCGTTCAGGGGAAGACCCAGACCTACCTGCCCTGGGATTCCTGGCAACACCCTTACGTGGAGCATCCGCCTGAGGTCTGGTTCCACGACATTTTCTACTCGGACGGGAAGCCCTACCGCCCCGCGGAGGTGGACTTCATCCGCGGGATCACGGCGAAGGGGGCGGGCAGAAACCGTGGGGCAGGACTCTCCAGTCCTGCAGCGGGTCTCCAGACCCGCCTCCGTCCAACGCAGGTCTGGAGAGCCGCCCCACCCCGGCTGTCCGCATCCGGGAAAACTAAGTGGCAGTGCGCTAAAGGCTGGAGCGGGCGGTTGCGGTTAAGTCAGCCGACGTGGCGGCCGGGATTGGTGTAGGGCGCGCGTAGCTTGGGAAGCCGCTGGAGCTTCCGCAGATGCTCCGGGGAATGGGCCTGTGAGGTCTTGTCCTCGACTTTGAGAGGAGCGGGCTCGCGCGCGAGCGCCGGGTCCGGCCTCTGCGCTCCGACGGTGGCGACAGGAAGCCGGGAGCGGCGGGGAACCGCCTTCGCCGCCTTGCCTTGGGCGCCGGTCAGGTGAACGCTGCGCAGCTGCACGGGTTCACCAGCGTCGTCGTTTCCCAGGAACTCAGACACCAGGTTCTTCTTGTATTTCTCCAGGTTTGCCATCAAACCAGCCCTCCTCTGGTTCGATTCTAGGCTCCAAACACCGGGGGCGCAAGATGCCATATGGTCTCACTACCCCCGTGCGCGAGAGCGGTCGAGGCCCAAGGCTCGAATGCGTTTGTGCAGGTTGGTGCGCTCCACGCCCAGGGCGCGAGCGGCGGAAGAGACGTTCCAGTCGGAGGATTCGAGGGCGCGCAGGAGGTGCTCGCGCTCGGCGGAGTCGCGGGCATCCTGCACCGAGGAATGGGCGGCCCCGTTGCGGGACAGGCGCAGCTCCACCGGAACGGAATCCAGCGTGATGCGGTCGCCGGGGGTCAGAATGGCCATCCGCTCCACCACGTTGCGCAGCTCGCGGGCGTTGCCGGGCCAGGGCAGGCGCTCGAGCACGGGGAAGACGGCGTCGTCGATGGTCTTGCCCTTGAAATTGTTCCGGCGACAGAACTCTTCCAGGAAATATCCGGCCAGCGGGCGTACGTCCTCGGGGCGCTCGCGCAGCGGCGGCACGCGCAGGGGAACCACCGAGAGTCGATAGTACAGATCCTCCCGGAAGCGCTTCTGCGCAATCAGGGCGGGCAGTTCGCGGTTCGTAGCGGAGATGACACGGACCGTGGCGTGGAGCGGCTGCTCGCCGCCGACGCGGTGAAACTCGCCTTCCTGCAAAACGCGCAGAAGCTTGGCCTGGGCGGTCTCGTGCAGGTCGCCGATCTCATCCAGAAAAAGCGTGCCTCCATCGGCGAGCTCGAATTTCCCACGGCGGGCTGAGGAGGCTCCCGTGAAGGCGCCTTTCTCGTGGCCGAACAACTCGCTCTCGAGCAGCTCGGTCGGGATGGCGGCGCAGTTCATCTTGACGAACGGGCCGGAGGCGAACGGGCTCTCGCGGTGGATGTGCGCGGCAAGCAGTTCCTTGCCCGTGCCCGATTCCCCAACCAGCAACACGCGGGCGTCTGAGCGGGCGACCAGCGTGGCCTGCTCGACCAGCGCCTTGAAGGCGGGGCTGGCGACAATCATGCAGGGCGAGTCGCCAACCAGCTCGCGCAGGCGTTCATTCTCGCGGCGCAGGGCAGACTGTTCGACTCCGTTCTTGAGGGCCAGCAGGACCCGGTCGCGCGTGAGCGGCTTTTCGAGGAAATCGAAGGCGCCGGCGCGCGTGGCTTCGACGGCGTCGGCGATGGTGCCGTGGCCGGAGATCATCACGGCGGGAGCCAGGCAATCGCTCTGCCGGAGCCAGCGAAGGACCTCGATCCCGTTGGCATCGGGCAACATGATATCGAGCAGGAAGGCATCCGCGCGAAGGACGTCGGGGTGGGCCCGGAATTCGGAGGCGCTGCGGCAGACGGTGACGGCGTAGCCTTCCCGCTCGAGGACCAACCGGAGGGAGCGCCCGACGTTCTCTTCGTCGTCGAGGACTACAATGCGGGACATTCACTAACAGGACGACGCGGCGGGGATGGTGGTTTCCGGTTTAGTGGGGCAGGCGTCCACGCCTGCAGCGGGTCTCCAGACCCGCCCGTCGGGGTCTTCGGCCCTCAGCTATCAGCTATCAGATGGCGCTCAGGCGACTGCGAGTTTTGGGGAGAGACGGAGGCGCCCGGTTGGCGTTCCACCGATAGCTGATAGCTGGCGGCCGACTGACGGGGCAGAGTCACGCGAAACGCGGCGCCCGAGAGGCGGCCTTCGACCAGGCAGATGTCGCCGCCCATCAACAGAGCGTTCTTGCGGGCGATGGAGAGGCCAAGCCCCATGCCGCGCTTTTTGAATGAGATAGCGGGCTCGAACAGCGTCTGGCGGGCTTCCGCGCTCAGCCCGGCGCCGGAGTCGTGCACCTCCAGGGCTACGTCCGCGGCATCGGTCGAGGTGATGGCAAGCACAGTGCCGCCAGGCCCGGCGGCTTCGGCGGCGTTCTCGAGAAGGTTCGAGAGGATGCCCTTCAGCAGATCCTCGTCGCCGAGGGCGGCGGGGTCGGAACCCGCCAGCACCACGTTGTAGGCCACCTCCGGATGGGCAGCCTTGAGCAGAATGATGCGTTCTTCGAGCACGGCGTTGACCGGAACCGAAGTGGATCGAACGGGCGGCTCGGCGGCGAAGTCGGAGAAGGCGCGCACCCGGCGCTCCAGGCTTTCAACCTCGTCGATGACAATGCGCGCGGCCTGCTCGATGAAGGCGTCGCCTGGGCTCCGCGCCTGGATCTCCTCCAAAGTGAGGCGGATGGGGGTGAGCGAGTTCTTCAGCTCGTGCGCCATCTTGCGGGCCAGCAGTTGCCAGCTGGCGAGCTGGGTGAGGTAGACCAGGCGGCTGCGGCTGTGCTCGAGCTGGGCGGCCATGTCGTTGAAGGCGCGGATGGCGCGTCCGGTCTCGTCCGACCGGCGGGCGTCCAGGCGCACCCCGAGATCGCCCGCGGCCAGGCGGCCGAGGCCGGCGGTCAGCAGGCGCATAGGACGGCTGGTGTGGTGCGCCATCAGGGCCAGCAGAAGGAGCGAGACCAGCCAGACCGCCGCGGCGATCAGGACGTAGGTGGTGACGAAGCCGCGGCGTAGGTCTAGCGCGCCGGCGCGTTGCACCGTATCGCGAGCCTCGCGGTATGCGTCGGAGATGCGCGCCATGCCGAGCGGCCCGATCGGGGCGGACCAGGAAAGGACAGCGGCCGTGGTGGGGCGGGCGTCCACGCCTGCAGCGGGTCTCCAGACCCGCTTCGGTTCAACCTTCCCGAGGCGGGTCTGGAGACCCGCTGCAGGACTGGAGTCCTGCCCCACCCGAAGGTAAGTCAGGCGGTCGCCATCGGGTTCGGAAAGAACGAAGCGCTCGGGTTCGCCGGATTCCCAGAACTGCCGCACTTCGGCGGGAGCGGATGACGGCGCCGTCCAGCGGTGCTCGGGAGCACGGCCGGAGGCCGCCTCGGCTTTCAGCGAATCGCGCACGCGCTGGTAGAGCTCCCGGCCGGTCTGCTCGGTGACCTTGGAAAGGCGGTCGAGCTGGTCCGTGGATGAGTACGCCAGGCTCTGCTCGAGCAGTGTGGTGGCGAGCCACCAGGTGGCCACCAGCGGCAACAGTGTGGCGCCGATGAAGATCAGAATGATCCGCACGCGCAGGCTCATCGCGGAACTCCGGGCCGGGCCAGCGAGGCCAGGCGGAAAGGACCGGCGTCGATGGACCAACGGTTGTCACCGCCCCGCGAGCGGCGGCTGAACAGCTCAACCAGCCGGGTCAGGCTGACGCCTTCCTCGGTCATGACGTGCGGGTCCTCGGCGGGATTCTCGGCCCGGGCCTCCAGGCGCAGCCAGAAGGGCTGGTCGGAGGCGAGGCCTTCCTGCGGCAACGTCATTTCCTGAATGCACCAGGACTCCGCGGCGCGGGCGGAAAGGCGCGCGGCCGACCGGCGCGGGCTGCCCAGCTTGGCGATCGAAAACTTCTCCTCCCACAGGTCGTAGCTGAAAACGAAGCGCTCGATGTCGCGGTGCGAAACGGTGGCCCAGCGGTCCGTGGAAAGCGCGAGTTGCAGTGCGAATGGCACGAGCGTGCCGTTCTGAAGGCGCTCCAGCGCGGGGCCGGAAACGAAACGGAGCTGCGGGGCGGAGACGCGAATCTGCCCGGCATCCAGGCGCGCGTCCAGCGCCTCGTCCGGGAGCGATTTCGAAAAACACGCGCCGGAAGCGGGCAATAGAAGGTACAGGAGCTCCCGGCGCGTCATGCGATGTGGGCTACGCATCAGAGATTCAGGCCAGCGATGAAGACCGGTTCGGGACGGCCATTGCGCATGGGGAATGCCACGAGCAGTGCCAGGTCCCCCAGGCGGACTCCGCCGCCGAGGGAGTGGTGTATGGTGGCGTGCGCGCCGGCGTTCCAGACAGAGCCGGTGTCGTAAAAGGCCTCCACGAAGCGGTATCGGTATTCGACCGAGTTGTGAACGACGCGGTTGGCCCCCAGGGGCGCGAGATCGTACTTGTTCCAACCGCGCAGGGTGGTGCTGGTTCCGAGAACGAAGCGCTCGTAAAGGGGCGCGGCGCCGCGGATGACGCCCGAGGTCAGGTGGGTTGAGATGCGGTGGGCCCCGTGCCACAGGGTGTAGCAGAAATCGAAGGTGTGGCGGGTGTAGTCGAAGTCGCTGGCGAGAGAAGTGGTGGCCGCGCGCAGGTTGTAGCCTGCCTCCACCCGTTGCTGACTGGACCCAGTCCCCTCCAAGAGCCGATCATAGCGCAGAGTAGTAATCACGGCGTTGGAGGCTTCCGAATGCGCGGCCGAAAGCTGTGGTTGAAGCTGTTCGAAGCTGAGGCCGAAGGAGACCTTCAGCGAGCGGGCCAGGGTGACGGTGGCCACCGGTTCGACGTCACGGCGGGCGCGGTAAAGCTCGATGGCGCCGGCTGCGGCTGCCGTAGTGGCCGGATTCCAGGATTCGTGGAAATCGTCGAAGCCGAGGACGAGGCGCAGGCGGCCGTCCGCGATCTGGCGGTTTTCATAGCGCGCGCGCAGACCGGTGGCGCGCTCGGCGAGCGTGTCGCCATCGCTGACCAGGCCCATGGTGACGTAGTTCGCGTGCCCTTGCACGGTGGCATCCACCTCGCCGGTCCAGCCGCTCTTTGAGGCATAGAGGAAGGTGGGGGCGGCCAGGTCGAAGCGCTCCTCGTGGCTGCGGATTTCGAAGATCACCCGGATGTGCTCGGGTCGCTGGCCGCGGGCGATGCGGACCGAAACGGAGTGGCGAGGCAGGGCTTTGTTGATGAGGCGGGACAGCTCGTCGAGCTTCTGCTGGCTGAACTTCTGGCCGATCAGGGCGCGGATCTGCTGGCGCAGGTTGTGACTGAGGCCGGCCGGATCGACGCCGCTAAGTTCGACGTTCTCCACGGTATAGCGCTCGTTGACGTTGGCCTCGAGATCCTGCCCGAAGGCGAGGATCGCGGCCAGGGCCATGAGCGCCAGCAGCCGGAGAGCAGTCATACGGCGTCAGGATAAGCAATGCGGTGGCCATCGCTAACTGCTTGAAAAAAAGCCGGTTGATTCGGCGGAAGGTGTGAATTGGGGGCACAGGTGTGCCCGGGTCACTATGGGCGACGAAGGCGAAGGGACGGTGGCTGCGCGTATCGTTCAAACCAGGGCAACAGCTCCGGGTCGCTCGCGTTTATGAGCTGCTGAATGGCCATGCTGGCGAATATGTGGGCGAAGGGCACTTCGTGCGGGCGCCTGGCGCTGGGCGCAGGAGGCGGCGTCCTGCGGGCGAGCGGCCGGAGAATCTCGAAAACCTGGCCCGCCGAAGAGCCGTTGTGCAGGCCTGCTACCACCTCCTGCGCGACTTTGCACTGGAGTTCGAGGTTTTCGGTGAGACACTCGAACAACTCAGATTCGTCCGGGCCCGCGCAGAGGCCATCTTCGAGGATCACAAAGTCCAGGCATAGCTCGATCACGACGATCGGGTCGGCCATCTCGTCGCGGAATCCGCTGTAGCTTAGGCGCCCCCCGTACCCGCGCCCTTCATCCGGCGGCAGGACATCCTGGTTGTTGCCGAATATGCCCTGCTCCGTGATGAGCCGCTTGGAGCCCGGGAGGATGAAGCTGCCCCGATCCGGGACGACCTTCGCCCGCCCGGTCAGCACCTCCAGTTGGGCGCTGGAACCGAGGTTGGCAAAGCGGCTCGGGAGCGCGACGCCTTCGGCGGTTGTGTAACGCCAGATGTAGGAGATGCCGACGATGGCTTTCCCGCTCTGGTTCAACAGGACAGCAGCTGAGTCCAGATCGCCCATTGGCTGCGGACCGAACGGCTCCGGGATGCTCTCGATCTCGCGCACCAACTCAGGGAACGTCGGGTCGTCCGGCGTGACGAACGGCAGGCCGAATTCCGCCAGATCGCGGTAGCTGGTGGGCGCCATTCTGGTGATATCATCGCTCATTTTGAGGAGCGCGGGATCGCGGTTCCGTGCCAGCACCGAACCGCGACCGTGACGGAGCGGACTTCACGGTCAGAGCACTGCTCACTTGCTCAGGCGAAGCACCTGCGACGACACCGACAGAAACGCCTGGGAGAGCGACGAGGTGTTGGCCGAAAAGATGAAAGTGCCCTGGGGCTGGTTGTTGTAGGTGGTGCAGTTCGCCTCCTGCGAACAGGCGCTGTAGAGCGGCGGCGAATTGTAGTTGTCGCCGTTCGGGTCGTTGGCGATGCGCTGCATCAGGACGTAGTCGGGTGGGTTGGTGGAGGTGCCGCCCAGTCCGATCCCGAAGAAGTAGGCCGGGACGGTCGGATTCGTGCGGGCGCGGTAGGCGGCGTTGTCCGTCGCATTGAGGGCCGCGTTGTGGTACGACTGCCAGCTATTACTGACCACCTTGCCGCTCGAAAGAGTGACCGGGAGGTAGCCGGGGCTTAACTGGTTGCCCCAAACATCCTTTACCGGAAACCAGGCGATGTCGGTGGGCGGCGGGCTGGGGTTCTGGCCGCTACTTGAATTGAAGGCGCAGCCGGCCGCGGTGGCAAAGCTGCTGCTGCCGAAGCTATTGCTGGTGGACGTGGTCCAGTACTTAAACAGGATCTGGAACTTGTTGGTGCTGCCGGGATCGTCCGAATAGACTCCGCCCACCATGCCGGCGGGGATGTTGGCGTAGTAACTGCCCGAGGCCAGCGTCTGGCCGGGCGTCCAGCTTGGCAAGACGGAGGAGGAGGCAAAGCCCCCCTGGCTCAGTTTCTTGGTGTTCTTGTCGGTGCAGGTGCTGGTGCTCTTGAGTCCGGTGGTGCTGTTGCCGGAGTCCCAGAAATTCATCGTCAGGGTATTAGGCAGACCGTCGGTCTCGAACATCATGACATTCAGAGCGCCCGGCAGGTTGGCTCTGTAGAGCTCGTTGTAGCCGACCGAGATCGCCTGCGCCGTACTCGTGCCGCCCTTACAGACGATGGTGTCGATGGCGCCGTTCCCCGTCCCCAGGTTGTTCTTGTAGCCCAGCACGGTCTGAAAGTTGGTGGTGGGCGAGGAGTGGATGTACACGTTGTCGCTGAAAGAAACCAGGCCGATCTGGTCGCGGCCCGCGGCGAATTGCCCTGTGAAGAGCTTGGCGGCGGTGAGCATGTCGGAGCAGGAGGCGCCCATGGAGCCTGACCGGTCGAGCACCATCACCACCACCACGTCGCGCCGGGAGGCGTTGCCGGTGGCGGAAAGCGGGGTGGAAGCGGCCCCGAACCAGGCCATGAAATAGGTGGGCACACGGGTGGAGGCCGTCACCGTCACGTTGCGGACATGGGGATTGTTCGCGTCGTCAAAAACGCTCACGGTGCCCGCGCTCATGTTCGTACTCCGCGTCCCCCACGAGCCGGTGGGAAAGTTGGCGTAAAACCAGTTGACGGCATTCGACTGGGCGGCGGCGGCCTGCGCCGACGTGCTCTGGCCCAGATTCAGGGCTCGCGCCGCGGCGAGGGCGGCGCCATCGACGGCGGCCTGGAAGCGGGCCCGGACCGAATAGAGGACGCTTACGTCGATCATCAGTCCCACGGCGGGGACGATGAAAGTGAGCGAGAGCCCGGCCAGCACCAGGCTGACTCCTCTTTCGCGCGAACGGCTTCGTTGTTTAGGCATGAGAGTCTCAGAAGAAAGAGCGCGCATAGACGCCGCCCCCCAGGAAGCTTCCCAGGTTCAAGTCCGGCGATTGGGCGTAGAACTCGACGACATAGCAGATCTGGCCATCCAGCAAGGGCGTCCCCCACAGGTGGCTGAAGCTGCCCTGCGCTCCGGCGGGCAGCTTGGCGCCGGCGTCGGTGACCGGATTGGCGATCACTCCGGCGGTAGAGGTCGCGGCGGCGGATGGGTTGCCCAGCGTGCTCGCTTTGGTGTGGGCGAGCGCCCCGTTTCCGAATTGGATTCGCTGGGTGAAAACAAAGCTGTTGGCATTGGTGCAGTGCGACGCGCCGACCGAGGCGCAATTCGGGTCCGAGGTCGCGCCGATGTACATGACCCGTGACAACGTCACCAGGACGTTGCCCGCGTTGCCGGTGTTCGTGGCGCTGTTCCCGGTAAACGCCGTGCCGATCTGGAGACCGAGACCGGTGGCCAGGCGCTGGGTCAACTGCTGCATGGGATAGGTGGAGAAGTCCGCGCCGTGAATGTACATATTGGCCACGTCGCGGCAGGACTGGTTGACCTGGATGCTGCGGATCAGGTTCATCCCCACCACGAAGGAGCTCACCAGGAGGCCGGCCAGCAGAAGCGCGGTCAACGAGAACTCGATCAGTTCCTGGCCTTTTTGCCCCCGATTGCGCCGTGTTGCCACCATGTCCCCTTCCCTCCCCTGGCCGCCTGTCAACGCGCCACCGAGTTGACCCCGGCCGGGTATCCACCCAGGATGTCGGAAGAATACACGCTCAAAGTCAGAGGGGTGGTCGCATACAAACCGCCCGTTCCTAAGGAGCCGCTGAGGGGTGCCAGCCACCTCCACGACAGGTTTTTTACCGAAACCTGGACCACATTGCCGGGGATGTTTCCCCCGGTGGTGATGGATGTGTTGAGGTTGCCCGGGGAGTAGTAGTCCACGTAGATATGCTGCGGCGTGTCACCGGTGGTGACCACTCCCAGGGCGTATTTCTGAACCACCGCCTTAATCGAAGCATCCTGTCCGTTGCCGCCCGAGGTCTGGAAAGTGATGGCGTAACGGCAGCCTTCGCGCACCGCATTTTCCAGCGTGCTCCAGCGAAACAGCAGCAGAGCGAAGTCGGCAAAGCCGAAAATCAGCGCCATAAGCGGCAGGAGCGTGAGCGCGAATTCGACCATGACGCTTCCGCCGTTCCGCCGTCTGGAGACGCGGCCGGCGCTCCCCATCGCCGCCTCCCGCGGCGTGGGTGCTTGCGGAGTTTCCTGCCGGTCAAAACACACCTAACCCGATTCAATAACGAGAACAGATCCAAGGGAATCGGGTATCCGCCTGAACTTCGGAAGCGGTTTTACGGAGGGAAATTGGCTGCGCTTGCCCGCCGTACCGGCCAACAAGCTCGGCCTGGCGCCCGGCAGGCTGCCGCGCCTGAGCCTTAGCCAGTCGGCCTACCCTCATTGGGGGCGTACTCCAGTACCGGGGGTGATTTTGGTAGTACCGGTACATACAGGAAAACGTTGAATTTATTTCAATCTAAGGGTATTCTCATTTTGGGCCTATGAACAGTTTGCGGGTAGTGGCTTGTCTCTGTGCGGTGATGGTCGCGGGCGGACAGCCCCCCACCAAGATCTACCCTGGGGCTAAGTTGGACAGGACCGCTACGCAACAGGCAAAGACGAGTCCGACGGCCCAGCCGGACGTCGACATAGCGGTTTATGCAACCGCCGATGCCTTCGACAAGGTCTACGGGTTTTACCAGAGAAACGGTAAAGAGTATAAAGTAATCGGGAGCCGGGCGCGGAAACTACCGAATGGCCAGGATCTGCGCGACGCCTTTTTCATTCTCGACGACGGGCACGACCTGGTGACCTCGAAGCACTGGGTAAAGATCCAGCGGCCCTACATCGGCCAGTACGGCCTGGGGCGGAACGGCGCCGGCGCCAGCGACATCCGGGACATCACGGCCATCCTGCTGACGCACAAGAAATAGGACCGCGGTCCCCAGACCGGGCTATTTTCTGAGGCGCGCGGCGAACGCCGCCGCGGTTTCGAAAGCGCGCCGCGCTTCATCCGAATTGAGACCGGCGTCATCCGAATTCAGGCCGGCTCGGAGGCGCTGAAGTTCCCCGATCGCGGCTTCCAGAGCGGAATCCACCGAAGCGCGGTTGGTCTCCAGAATGTCCTTCCACAGGTCGTAGGAACTCGAGGCGAGCCGCGTCATGTCGGCCAGTCCGGGGCCGGCGGCCTTCAGATGTTCGGGAGCCGTGAGGCGCGCCGACAGGGTCGAGGCCAGCGCCGTCGAGAGCAGCTGCGGCAGATGGGAAGTGAGCGCCACCACGCGGTCGTGCTCTTCGGGGGTGAGGACCAGCGTGGCCGCGCCGGTCTTGCGAATCCAGAAAAGAAGCTCGCGCGCGGCCTCCGTGTCGAGATCCGCGGCGGAGGCGGGCGTGAGGATCCAGGTGCGGCCGGCGAACAGGGTCGCGTCGGCTTCGGCGGCGCCGCGCTTCTCCTTGCCGGCCATGGGATGGCCCCCCAGAAACTGGGCTCCGCGGATGGAGCGGCGAGCCTGTTCGACGATGCGCGTCTTGGTGCTGCCGGCATCGGTGACCAGCGTTTCGGGACGAAGGCAGGGGCCGATGACGCGCAGCGTCTCGAGGATGCGGCTGATGGTCTGCGAGAGATAGACCAGGTCGGCGTGGGCCACCGCCTGCACCAGCGGGAGCGCTTCGTCGATGGCGCCGCACTCGAGCGCGTCCTTCAACGCGGGCGGGGAGCTGACGCCCACAATGCGGCCTTCGAATCCGGCGGCCTTCAGCGCCAGGCCGAAAGAGGCGCCGATCAGTCCGGTGCCGACGATGGCTACAGTCTCAAACATGTGTTTTGGCCACGAATGGACACGAATGAACACGAATAAGAAAACCCTGCCTCGACAGCAGTGTCGAGACGTCAGGCAGGAGTGCCCAATGCCACTTGGTTTTCGCAAGACCGGACAGAAATCGTGGGGCAGGACTCCAGTCCTGCAGCGGGTCTCCAGACCCGCCTCCGTCCAACTTCCTGAAACGAAGGAAGCCGGACGTGGACGTCCGGCGCAGCTCTGGAGCGCCGCCCCACTCCGGCTGTCCGCATCCGGGATAACTAAGTGGCATTTAGTATGAGTGCCTGCGCCACAAGGGCTAGCGTGGGCCACCCCCTGCGATGGTTCGGTTGACGGCTGGGGCGATGATGCGGAGCTGCGCCATCAGCTCGGTGAACTGTTCGGGCCAGAGCGACTGCGCGCCGTCGCTCAGCGCGCGGTCGGGATCGTGGTGGACCTCGATGAGCAGTCCGTCGGCGCCCGCGGCGACGGCGGCCCGGGCCATCGGCAGCACCTTGTCGCGCCGGCCGGTTCCGTGCGACGGGTCGGCGACGATGGGCAGGTGCGAGAGCTTCTGCACCACCGGGATGGCCGAAATGTCGAGTGTGTTGCGGGTGTAGCTCTCGAACGTGCGTATGCCGCGCTCGCACAGAACGATGTTGGGATTGCCGGCGGCCATGATGTACTCGGCGGAAAGCAGAAGCTCCTCGATCGTGGCGGCGATGCCGCGCTTGAGCAGCACCGGCTTGGTCTGCCTGCCGAGTTCGCGCAGCAGGTTGTAGTTCTGCATGTTTCGCGCGCCCACCTGCAGAATATCGGCGTAGGATGCGACCAGCGGGATCTGGGTCTGGTCCATCACCTCGGTAACCACCAGCAGGCCGTTGCGGTCGGCCGCTTCGCGCAGCAGCGTCAGTCCCTCTTCGCCCATCCCTTGAAAGCTGTAGGGCGAGCTGCGCGGCTTGAACCCGCCGCCGCGCAGGATGACGGCTCCGGCGCGTGCCACGGACTCGGCGACTGCCAGGATCTGGTCGCGGCCTTCCACGCTGCACGGGCCGGCCATCACCACCACGGCGGGCCCGCCGATCTCCACCTGGCCCACCTTGACGATGGTGCCCGCAGGCCGGAAGCTGCGGCTAGCCAGCTTGTAAGGCGACATGATGCGGTGCGCCTCTTTCACGCCGTCCAGCACTTCGAAATCCGCGGGCTCGAACTGGCCCATGGGGCCGACACCACCGAGGACGGTGTGAACCGCGCCGGTGGATTTGTGGACGGTGAAGCCGAGCGCCACCAGGCGGTCGATGACCGCTTCGATCTGCTTCTCGGTGGCGCCCTCTTGCATCACGACTAACATAGGGGTGTCCTCAACTCTTGCCGTCCTTCTCCAGCATTCGCAGCCGTTGGACGTTACGCATTTCGTCGATGATACGCTCGAAAACCCTCTTAACGCTGTCGGCGCTCAGGGGGCCGGGGTTGTGCGTGGTCACGTTCTCGAAGACCTCGTCCTCGCGGCGGGGCTCATAGATCGGAAGACTGAGGTGCCGCTTGACGCGGCCGATTTCCTCGACAATGCGTGTGCGCTCGCTGAGCAGCTCGAGAATGCGGCGGTCCAGGTCGTCGATGCGGTCGCGGCACCCCGCCAGGACCTTGAGGCCGTCTTCAGGGGTCATTCCAAACCACCCTTGAGAGCGCGGGCGAACTCCTCCAGTCGCGATTCGAGGTCGGGATCGGCGGCGTGCTGCTCAATCATGTGGACGATAGCGCTGCCCACCACCACGCCGTCGGCCAGCGCTCCGGCGGCGGCCACGTGCTCGGGGCGCGAGATGCCGAAGCCGATGGCGAGAGGCAGGTCCGTGACGCGGCGCATGGCCTGAACCAGCGGAGCGGCGGAGGCGGAAACAGAGACCTGCTCTCCGGTGACTCCGGCGCGCGAGATCAGGTACGCGAATCCGGACGAGTATTGCGCGATAAGGCGTAGGCGCGCCTCCGTGCTGGTGGGCGCGGCCAGGAAAACGGTGTCGAGGTTCTGCGCGTGCAGCAGCGCGACATGAGGGGCGGCTTCTTCGACGCTGAGGTCCGTGAGCAGGACGCCGTCGATTCCGGCGGCGGCTGCATCCCGAGCCAATGCTTCCACGCCGTACCTGAGCACGGGGTTCAGGTACGTGAACAGGAGCAGCGGAACCTCGGAAGTGCGGCGGATCTGGCGGGCGATCTCCAGAACGCAGCGAAGAGAAGCGCCGGCGCCTAGAGCGCGTTCGGAGGCGCGCTGGATCACGGGCCCATCGGCGATGGGATCGGAGAAAGGAACGCCCAGCTCGACCAGATCGACGCCGCCTCGGACCAGCGCGGCAACCAGCGCGGGCGTGCGTTCGAGCGAAGGGTCGCCGGCCGTGAGGTATCCGACTAGCGCCTTGCGCTTGGCCGGGCGCAGAGTGTCGAACAGGCGGCCGATCCTAGTGGGCATGGGGCACCTGTCCCACCCTATTCGAGCTCGGGGAAATTTTGGCGGTAGATCTCAATATCCTTGTCTCCACGGCCGGACAGGTTTACCAGGAAGATCTCTCCCTTGGCTTGGGGCGCGCGGCGGACGGCTTCCGCCACGGCATGGGACGATTCTAACGCGGGAATGAGTCCCTCGGTGCGCGAGAGAAGGCGCGCGGCCGCGAGCGCTTCGGCGTCGCTGGCGGAGGTGTACTCGGCGCGGCCCTGGTCGTGCAACCAGGCGTGTTCGGGACCGACCAGCGCGTAATCCAATCCCGCGGAAACCGAGTGAGTGAGCGAGACCTGCCCCTCTTCGTCCTGCAACAGGTAGCTGTACGCTCCCTGCAGAACTCCGGGCGCTCCGCCGGAGAAACGCGCCGCGTGCTGGCCGAGCGCCGTGCCCTTGCCGCCGGCTTCGACCCCGATCAGCCGCACATCCGGGTCTTCGAGAAACCGATGGAAAATGCCGATGGCGTTCGATCCCCCGCCGACGCACGCAAAAATCGCGTTCGGCAAGCGTCCCTCGGCGGCCAGGATCTGCGCGCGGGCTTCCTCTCCGATCACCTTCTGAAAATCGCGGACCATGAGCGGATACGGGTGCGTGCCCAGCGCCGAGCCGAGCAGGTAGTACGTGCTCGAGACGTTGGTGACCCAATCGCGCATGGCCTCGCTGATGGCGTCCTTGAGGGTCTGGCTGCCGGAGGAAACGCCTTCGACGCGCGCGCCGAGCAGGCGCATGCGGAAGACGTTGAGGCTCTGCCGCCGCATATCCTCGGTTCCCATGTAGACCGTGCAGTCGAGTCCGAACAGCGCGCAGACGGTAGCGGTCGCGACGCCGTGCTGGCCGGCGCCGGTCTCCGCAATCACCCGGCGCT
Organism: Bryobacterales bacterium; assembly: GCA_963841635.1. Lineage (GTDB taxonomy): Bacteria > Acidobacteriota > Terriglobia > Bryobacterales > Bryobacteraceae > DASWZN01. The sequence continues at coordinate 381,324 of CAWJDO010000002.1, read as the reverse complement.
TGCCCATGCGGCGCGCGAGTAGGACCTGGCCCAGGCAGTTGTTGATCTTGTGCGCGCCGGTGTGCAGCAGATCCTCGCGCTTGAAATAGAGGCGCGCGCCGCCCAGACTCTCGCTCAGGCGGCGAGCGAAGGTGAGCGCCGTGGGCCGGCCAGCGTAGTTATGGAGCAGGTCGTCGAGCTCGGCCTGAAACGCAGGGTCGTTGCGCGCGGCGTGGTAGGCCTTCTCGAGCTCGTCGAGCGGCGCCATGAGCGTTTCGGGAACGTACCGGCCGCCGTAAGGGCCGAAGTGTCCGCCGGCATCGGGCAAATCGTAGCTCACGACCGCGCCGCCTTCAGAAATTCCGCCATGCGCTGGCGGTCCTTCTGGCCGGGGGACGATTCCAGTCTGGAGCAGGCATCCACGCCCCACGGCCGAGATTCTTCGATGGCCCGGAGGACATTGGTCTCATCGAGACCTCCGGCGATGATCACCTGCCGGCGTGCGCCGCGGGCGAGCGACCAATCGAAGCTGCGCCCCGTGCCGCCGTACACGGAGCCCGAGGGCGCATCGAGCAGAAAAGCCTCGGCAGGCAGCTCGTCGAGGGACGCGACATCGAAATCGGGCGCGACCGTAACGGCGCGCCATACACGCAGGCCTGCGGGAGTTTCCGCCGATTCGCCGTGGAGCTGTACCACGTCGAGTCCGAGCTGCCCGGCGAGCGACTCGACCGAGGCGGCAGGCTCGTTGACGAAGACTCCGACCTTAATCACACCCGCCGGCAGCGCCGCCAGAATTTCCCGCGCCGGCTCGGGAGCGATGTACCGCGGGCTCCGCGGATAGAAATTGAAACCGAGAGCGGAAGCTCCGCCATCGACGGCGGCCAGGGCATCGCCGCGGTTTGTGATTCCGCAGATCTTCACCATCATTGCTTGGGCGGTGCGGTCGGTTTCGGCTTGGGGCCAAAGCCCGGGAACAGATTCTGCAGCGCGTGCCGGCGGTCCTTGGACCGCATCAGGTGCTCGCCCACCAGGAAAGCCTGATAGCCCGCCCCCTGCAGACGGCAGATATCGTCGGCGGAGCGTATGCCGCTCTCGCTGACCTTGACGATGCCGTCGGGAATCTTTTCAGCGAGGCGCAGCGAGGTTTCGAGATTGACTTCGAAGGTGTGCAGGTTGCGGTTGTTCACGCCGATCATGAGCGCCCCGGATTCGAGCGCGACGGCAAGCTCGGTCTCGTCGTGGACTTCCACCAGCGCGGCCAGCCCGAACCGTCCGGCGTACTCGCGTAGCTGGCGCAGCCGCTGCGCGGGAAGGATCGCTGCCAGTAGCAGTATGGCGTCGGCGCACCGTGCGGCCGACTCGGCCACGTGAAACTCGTCGAAAATAAAATCCTTGCGCAGCACCGGCAGCCGGACCGCGCCGCGTGCGATATCGAGATCGTCGAAACTGCCCTGAAAGAACTTCTCGTCGGTGACGACGGAGAGGGCGGCTGCGCCTCCGGCCTCGTAATCGCCGGCGATGGCGCCGGGATCGAAGTCATGTGCCACCAGAACGCCTTTGCTCGGAGAGGCTTTCTTGATCTCGGCGATGATGGCTGGGGTCCGTCCGAGAAGCGCCGCGGTGAAGTTGCGGCGGAACGCGCGGTTCTCCCCGGCCAGCGACTCGAGCTCCCCGCGCGTCATGACCGAAGCGGCAAGCTCCGCCCTCTTGTAGTCCACGATCCGCGCGAGAATGTCAGGGACGTTGCCGATCATCGTCTTCTTAGGAAGATTTTATCCTAGCATGCGCCGCGACGGGGCGCGCCCACAGATGGAGCGGGTCGCCGCGGCTCGCCCCTGATTTTCTCAGAATCAGCCAGTCGCTTATTACTTGACGGGCAAGAATAGTTGACGGCGGGCGCCGGAGCCGACCTACGTCAGGCGCCGGTGGATGGAATCCTGGGCCGCCTGCAGGATCTCCGTCGTTTGCTCTACAGTTAGCAGGTCGCGTCTGAGCGTTTCCACGCTCACCGGAACCACATCTTTTCGGTCCACCGGGAATTCAGCCACGAGCTCGCCAGCCCTATCGCCGCACCAACCACGTACTTCAAGGACTCGGCAGCCGCCGAAAGGAGAGGGTTCAGCGCGGCTGGCGCGCTGTTCGTTCCGGGGGGCACGTCACCAAGGCTACCACACGCTTCGCAACCCCCAGACAGCAATCCGGCACGGCTACTCCTTCCCCGACGGGATGAAGTCCATAGGCTTCGGCGGCTCCGGCGGCTCCGTGATCCGTGGGCTGCGAGGATCAGCCGGCGACTATCCCCTTAACATCGTGTCTCAGCCCAGCGGTTCAGTTCAGCCAGACTGACTTGCTTTCCAGTATCCCGTGCACGCTACGCAGAACTCCTCAGCTCCGCCGCGAGCAGGCCTGCTCGTTCATGCGCGACTCGGCGTGCACCGCGCGCACGGCCTTCTCCAAACCCGCGCGGCTGACCACGATCGAAATCGTCAGCTCGCTCGAACCCTGCGCGATGGCGATAATGTTGACCTCTTCGCGGGAAATGGCCGTGAATACTCGTCCGGCCAGACCGGGAGTGCCGCGCATCCCTTCGCCCACCACCGCCAGAAGGCCCACTTCCTCGTCCACGTCGGGGGGCCGCAGGTAGCCGTGTTCGAACTCCAGCGCCAGCGCCGATTTCAGCGCTTCCAAAGCCGCCGGCAGCTCCTGCCCCCGCACCAGCACGCAGAAACTCTGCTGGTAGGACGAGCTCGACAGCATCAGCACCTCGATGTTGGCGCGGCCCAGCGCGTCCACGGCGCGCCCCATGACCTGTGTGCCGTTGAGCACGGCCGAGGCCGGCTCGATCGAGATCAGTGCGACGTTCGCCATCGACGTCACGGCGCGTGCGCCGACCGAAGCCTCCAGGTGCGGAACGATCTTGGTCCCCGGCTTCTCGGGAGCGAAACTGTTCTTGCTCCAGACCGGAATGCGGCGGTCCACCAGCGGCGCCAGCGTGCGCGGATGAAGCACCTTCGCGCCGTTGTAGGCCAGCTCGGCGGCCTCGCGGTAGGTGACCTCTTCGAGGACGACGCAGTCCGGCACCAGGCGCGGGTCGGCGGTCATGATGCCATCGACATCGGTCCAGATCCAGAGCTCGGAAGCGTCGAGCGCGCCCGCCAGGATAGACGCCGAGAAATCGGAACCGCCACGGCCGAGCGTGGTGGGGCGCCCGTCCACCGTGGCGCCGTTGAACCCGGTGACCACGGGCAGAACGCCGGCTTCGAGCAGCGGCAGCAGCCGGGCGCAGGCCTTCGCGCGCGTGGGCTCGATCAGGGGCGTAGCGTTCCCGAAGACCGCGTCGGTCACGATGAGCTCGGAGGCGTTGACGGCGACGGCGGGCGTGCCGCAAGCCTCCAGCCGCGCGGCCACCAGCAGCGTCGAGAGCCGTTCGCCAACCGCGACCGCCTCGTCCACCGAGCGCGGTGGGGCTTCGCCCAGCAGGCAGATCCCGTTGGCGATGCGCTCGAAGTCGGCGACGATGATGTCGATCTCGGCCAGCACGGCCGCGTGCCGGTCCTCTGGCAGCAGCTCGAGACACGCTTCGCGGTGGCGCTTGCGCAGCTTGACGACGTCGGAATCGATGCCCGCCTGGTCGCCGGCCTCGGCGCGCTTGATGGTCTCGAGCAACAGGTCGGTGATCTTGGACATCGCCGAAACGACGATGACCACAGGCCGGCCAGCCCGCTGCTCCGCCGAGAGACGCGCGGTCACGGCCATGCGGTCGGCCGAGCCTACGCTGGTGCCGCCGAACTTCATTACGAGGACGTTATTCATGACCATCGACCATCGACCATCCACCATCGACAATGACTTTAAGGATAGCCTGCTCCACTTGATCCAGGGAAAGCGCGGTCGTGTCCAGGCGGACGGCGTCGGGCGCCGCGACCAGGGGCGAATCGGCCCGCGTGCTGTCGCGGTGGTCACGCTCGCGGATCTCGCGGGCCACTTCGGCGGCGGGCGGCGCTTGCCCTTTTGCCTCCAGCTCTCGAACGCGGCGCGCGGCGCGCACGTCGGGATCGGCGTCGAGGAAAATCTTCACCTCCGCGTTGGGAAACACCACCGTCCCGATGTCCCGGCCTTCCATCACCACGCTCGCGGCCGCGCCCATGCGCCTCTGCATCTCGACCAGCGCGCGGCGCACGCCGGGAATGGCGGAAACCTTGGAAGCCGCGGGCGAGACTTCGGGCTTGCGAATGGCCTCCGAGACGTCTTCGCCGTTGAGCAGCGTGCGGGCGCTGCCGGCCTCGAAGGCTATGCCGGCGGAGCGGGCCAGCGCTTCCAGGCGCGCCGCGTCGGCCAGGTCCGTGTTCGACCGCAGCGCCAGCAGGGCCACGGCGCGATACATGGCGCCGGTGTCGATATAGACCGCGCCGAGCCGGGCCGCGACCCGGCGTGCGATGGTGCTCTTGCCGGCTCCGGCCGGACCGTCGATGGCAACAATCATGGGTTTGACAGGCTGCTGTCCCATTGTAAATGCTAAGGGCATGACACGCTCCGCGGTTCTGGTCACCAGGCGCATCTTTCCCGAAGCGGTCGCGTTCCTGCGGGAGCGCGCCGAAGTCGAATACGTGGAATCCGACGACGCGCTCGCGCCCGACGAGCTGATCGCGCGCTCGCGCGGCAAGCAGGGGATCGTCGCCCAGCTCACGGACCGCTTCAACGCGGAACAGATCGCGCGTCTCGAAGGCGTGCGCGTGATCTCCGACGTCGCCGTGGGCTACGACAATGTGGATCTCGATGCCGCGACCCGCCACGGAATCCTGATCACCAACACTCCGGACGTGCTGACCGACACCACCGCGGACCTGGCCTTCGCGCTGATGCTGGCGACGGCGCGGCGCATGGTCGAGGGGCACCTCTACGTGCATTCCGGCCAGTGGCGGCGCTGGGCGATCGATCTTCTGGCCGGACACGACGTGCATCACAAGACGCTGGGGATCGTCGGCATGGGGCGGATCGGGCAGGCCGTGGCGCGGCGCGGGCGCGGCTTCTCAATGCGCATTTTGTATAGCGATGGCCGACGCGTGCCCGAAGAGATCGAGCGCGAACTGGGTCTGGAGTTTGTGGACCGCGAGCGGCTGCTGCGCGAGTCGGATTTCGTGAGCCTGCACGTGCCGCTCATGGAGTCGACCCGCCACCTGATCGGGGCCGCGGAGCTGGCCAGCATGAAACCGACGGCGATCCTGGTGAACACCTCGCGCGGCCCGGTGGTGGACGAAGCGGCGCTCGCGGATGCGCTGGCCGCGGGGCGAATCGGCGGAGCCGGCCTGGACGTCTTCGAGCGCGAGCCGGAGGTGCATCCGGGCCTGCTGAAACTGGACAACGTCGTGCTAGAGCCGCACATCGGCAGCGCAACGATCGATACCCGGCGTGGAATGTCGATGCTCGCTGCGAAGAACTGCGCCGAGGCGCTCGAAGGCAAGAGGCCGCCAAACCTGGTGAACGTGGCGGCGTGGAGCACCGAACCGCGACCGTGAGGGAGCGGACCGCTAACCCAGCACCACCGTCCCTTGGTGCTACCCTGGACTCCGGGTTTACACTCGAAGTGGAGGTGGCTGGATGCCCGATCACAAGGATCCCAAAGACAGTCCGCACGCGGCGCGCCAGGCGACGGCGGTCCTGACCCGCGGATTCGATCCCAGGCTGTCGCTGGGGTCGGCGCGGCCCGCCGTGTTCCGCAGTTCCACCTACGTTTTCTCTAGCCCAGAGGCGGCTGAGCGCGCCTTCGACGTGGCCACCGGGCGGTCGCCGGAGCGCGAGGGCGAGGATGTCGAGCTGATTTACTCGCGCATCTCGCATCCCAACGCGCAGATCCTCGAAGAGCAGATCGTCCCGCTCGAGCGCGGCGCCAAGTCGGCGCTGGTGTTCAACTCCGGAATGGCCGCCATCATGACCGCGCTCATGACGTTCCTGCGGCCCGGCGACACGATCGTCTACAGCAAGCCGCTCTACGGCGGCACCATGCACCTGATCCACGACTACCTGAGCCAGTTCGGCATCAAGGGCGTCGGCGTCCCGGCGGGCCGTAGCGAGGACCTCGATCAGGCCATACGGACGGCGGACAATCCTGGCGTCGTGTTCCTCGAAACTCCCGCCAACCCCACCATGACCATGGTGGACATCCGGCGCACGGCGGCGACCGCCGCGGAGCGGGCCAAGCGGCCGATCGTGATGGTGGACAACACGTTCCTCGGCCCGATCTTCCAGCACCCGCTGATGCTCGGCGCCGATCTGCTGCTCTACTCCGCCACGAAGTTCCTGTCCGGCTTCAGCGACATGCTGGCCGGGGCGGTGCTGGCCAAAGACCCGGCCCTGACCCAACAGATGCGTGGCACGCGGATCCTGTTCGGCAACATCCTCCAGCCGGACGAGTGCTGGCTGATGGACGGCCGCCTGCCCACCGTGTCGCTGCGCATGAACAAGCAGAGCAAGAACGGCCAGCGCGTTGCGGAGCGCCTGGCGCGGCATCCGCGCATCCTGGCGATGCACTACCCGACGCTGTTCAAAGACCCCGAACAGATCCGCATCCGTCAGGCGCAGTGCGAGTTCCCGGGTTCGGTGTTTTCCTTCGACTTGGGAACCAAGGAGGCCGCCTTCGCGTTCCTGCGCAACACCAAAATCGGACGCAACGCGGTATCGCTCGGCGGCGTGGAGACGCTGGTCTGCCACCCCAGAACCACCACGCATTCGGGACTGACGCCGGAGGAGTACGCCGAGATCGGCATCACCGACGGTCTGGTGCGCGTGTCGATCGGCATCGAGGACTGGCGCGACGTGGTGGCCGATTTCGAGCAATCGCTGGACCGGATTCCGCTGGAAGTCCCGGCCGAGGTCGGAGCCCGGGTCAAGGCGTAACTCTCGGCTCCCTTCAGCGCGGCAGCTTGACGTGGCTGGGCTGCCACACGGGCTTCGGCGGCGCGACAAAAACTCCGATGGACAGCAGCGATGCCGCGTTCATCGCCAGAAAGCTCCGCGCGGGCGACGTAAGGCGCTTCAGCGGAAAGCTCTTGGGAACAAGCCAATCCGCCGCCGCCATCGCTACGAGCAGCACCTCGCCGCCGAGCAGCAGAGTCCGGAACCGTGACGCCGGAAGCGCGAGGCTGGCCCCGCACCAAAGCAGAAAGACCCACGGCAACACCAGCCGCAAGGATTTGTGCGACACGAAATGAAACCGCATCCGGTTGGCGCGGGTGAGTAGCCGGGGTAGGCGCACGTGCACCTGCCACAGCCCGGACAGCGTCCTCAGCTTCCGCCGGAACTCCCCGCCCGCGAAGCTGCGATGCTCGTACACCACCGCCTCCGGATCCACAAGGATCCTATATCCCTGGAAGAAGGCTCGGAGAGGAATCACGGCGTCGTCGGTGAGGGTGTCTTCGGGAATCGCCTCCACCAGGCTGCGCCGCACGGTGTAGATCGAACCGGTGGTGTTGCACGCCGAGTCGATCTCCGCATGGCGCCGCCGCACCCACAGTTCGTATTTCCAATACTTGTCCAGGTCGCCTTCCACGCCCGCCACGCCTTGGCCCAAAAACCGAGGTTCCCCGCTGACCACGCCCACGGATGGATCGGCAAAGTTCGCCGCCATGTGCAAAAGTGCTTCCGGGTGGACCGGCTGGCGAACGTCGGTGAAGAACAGGATCTCCCCCGTTGCCTCCCCGAGGCCCGCGTTCAGCGCCGCCGGCTTGCCCCTCCGCGGAACGCGCAGCAGGCGCACGCCGCGATCCGCGAACGACTCCACAATCCCATCGGTCGCATCCGTCGATCCGTCCGACACCACCAGGATCTCGACTTGCCCGGCTGGGTAATTCAAGGCGACCAGGGACTCCAGCTTCTTGCCCAGGAACGCCTCCCCGTTGTAAACCGCCAGGATCACCGAGACGGTGGGATGGAAGTTGAGGTCCTTCCGCACCGGCAATGGGCGGCGCCAGAAGCGCGTCAGCAGGAACGGATAGCCGGCCAGCGCGTAGACGGCGACGGCAGTTGCAAACGCCAGCAGGATCTCAGCCGTCATGCATCATCCCTGCGTGCGGCTAGTGAAGTGGCGCAAGTTTCGTCGGGTATCGGGATAATCCGCAAACCGGGGACTGGACCGAATTTCGCCGCCTTTGCGAAATTCGTGCCTGTCCCAAGGTTTGCCTTCTGAACAATCATACGGCCCGCGATTTGGGTTGTGCCGGCTAGGCCGCCGCATGCGACTCAACCCCCGCCTTCCGGGAGCGGTGGAGCGGAGACGTCCATAACATGATCGAGAGATCCAACGAGAGCGACATATACTTCGTGTAATAGAGATCGTATTCCAGCTTAACGGTCTCGTCATCGTCCGGCGACGTGTTGAGCTGGCTCCACCCGGTCAGCCCTGGCCGTACGGCAAAACGCAGGCGGTGATAGGGCAGCGCCCGGATCAGCGCGTTCGCGAATTCGGTGCGGATCGGGGGAGGGCCTACAAACGCCATCTCCCCGCGCAGAATATTCACCAGTTGTGGCAGGCCGGCCAGACCGAGTCGCTGGATCCATCGTCCCAGGCCGGTGAGGGCGGGCTGCTCGGATCCATCGGGCCCCCGGCTAACCTGGTGGCACCGGAACCGCCAGCGGACGAACGGGGTGGAGCGCCAGCCCATGTCGGACTGCGCATCGCAGACCGGTCCCCTGGAAGTCAGTTTGATCAGGATGGCAATCAGAATCATCAAAGGGCTCAGCACCAGAAGCATCGCCAGCGCGAGGCTATCGGTGTAGAACGCCTGCAGCACCATCTTCGAGCGGGTGGGGCTCAGGTCGCTCCCGAAGAGCAACGTTCCCGGCTGTAGCCGCTGGCTCCAGACGCGGCGCAGGAGCAGTTCATAGAGGCGATCCGGCGGTTCGAGCACGGCCGGCAGCGTCGCACCCGTGATGAGAAGGGATTGCGAATGCTCCACCGCCGCGAGGTCGGCGATGGCGCGATGGGGCAGCAGCTGCGCGGATACTTCGGCCAGCGAGTCCACAGGCCCCAGCACCTTGCCTCCTTCGATCTCGGTCCCCGGTTCGAGATCGTCATCGAGATATCCCACCACGTCGAAGCCATAGCTCGGAGCAGCCTGAATCCGCGAGGCAATGACGCGATTCAGGGGCGTCGCGCCGATCAGCAGGATCCGTTCCGCGCCGAGCCCGCCTGAAGACAAGCCATGATAGATGAGACGCGACGCAAGCAAGGACAGAAAGGCCAGCACCGTGCCCAGCGACATGACCGTGACCGACAAGGCCAGGTCGTGATAGAGGTAGAACATCACCGCTTCGAGGATGAACGCCATGCCCGTGGCGGTGCTCAGACGCAGCAGGACATCCACTCCCAGCCGGCGATGACGCGGGGAGTAGAATCCCTGAACACACACAAACGCCAGCAGCAGGCACGCGGCGGCCACGATGGAGTTCAGGCCGTTCTCGTCGAACAGGTAGATCTCGGTCGTCGGTCCGAGCGCCCAGTACGCGGCAGCCAGATAAGCCCCGATCATCAGAAGAAGATCGACCGCAACCAGAGGCAGCACTCGTGGCGAAGCAGGCGTATGTTGCATAGGTCAGGAGACGATCGCGGAACGCAAGGGCGAGCGGAGCGGGTCCTCCTCCACGTGCTCGACCAGAGTATAACGTAACAGATCGACCGTGGGCGCGATTATATTGGGCATTTCTTCGGAGCCGAATCCGTGCGCCAATTCGATAAAATCCACCGCCGACAGAGGAATCCTGACGATCCAGCATTCCCGCTCGGACAATTCCTCGGGCCAGTCCCGGTAGCTCGCGCCGTTGATCCGAAGATGGGCCGCCACGAAGCCCAGGTCGCGGTACTGCTTGCGGATGACCTCCCAGCGCGCCTCGAGCGACCCCGCCGCGGCCAGCGCGGCCGCCAGTCCCTCCAGAGCCAGCTTGACGTCCAGCGTGCGCCGGAATTGACCGGCGCTGAACAGGCTGCCGGCCAGAATGAGCTCGGAGTAACGCAGATACCGGACGCCTGCCCAGACTGCAATGGCCACCACCAGCACCACCAGGAGGGCGATGTACGTGTTTCTGACGAAACTCTGCAGCAGGGAAAAGGCCGCGGCCGCGGCGCAGATCGCATAGATGGTCAGCACCACGCGGCGGGGGGTCAGGCCACGGTCGATGAGGCGATGGTGTATGTGGCCGCGGTCGGCGGCGAACACCGACTGGCGGCGGACAAGCCGCCGGGTGACGGCCAGCAGGACATCGAGAAGAGGCAGCGACAAAGCAATCAGCGGGGCGGTCATGCCCAGCAGGGTGAAGGATTTGTTCGTCCAGATGACGCCGTAGCAGCCTAACAGGAAACCGATGAGCAGGCTTCCGCAATCCCCCAGGAAGACAGTGGCCGGGCTGAAGTTGTAACAGAGAAAGCCGAGCAGGCAGCCCGCCATAGGTAGCGTGGCGCTGACCAGCGCGGTGTTGTGCTGGATCAAGGCGGCGATAAAGATGGTCAGCGTGGCGAAGAAGCCAATGCCGGCGGCCAGGCCATCCAGCCCGTCAATCAGGTTGAAGGCGTTGGTGCAGGCCACCAGCCAGACGATCGTCACGACGAAGCTCCACAAGGTGCTGGTGGGGTGTCCCGCCAGCGCCACGATCCTTACGCCCGCGCCGTAGGCCATCGACGCGGCCGCCACCTGGCCCACCAGCTTCTGCCAGGGCCGGAGTCCCGAAAAATCGTCGATGAGACCGATCACGAAAACCAGGGCGGCCGAAGGGAGCAGCGCCTGAACCAGCGAGAACTGAGTATTCTCGAAGGCATGCGGCCGCAGGCTCACCAGGTAAAGCGACAAAGCGTATGAGATGGCGATGCCGGTTCCGCCAACGCGCGGGATGGGGTGCGAATGCGATTTGCGATGCGTGTCGGGGCGGTCGACGATGCCGTACAGATTGAAGATGTCGCGAATGATGGGAGTGAGAATGAGCGAGAACAAAAACGCCCCGAGTCCCAGCCAGATTAGTGTCTCCATAAGGACCCGACGGTGCCCGCCGCACCAGAACTCATTCGATTCCGCGTTCTATTCCACCGGAGAGGCCGAAGCCCTCGTCCTTCCACGTGATTTGCCGGACGGCAAACTGCCACCCCCAACGGCCCAGCCTTGGGTCGCTGCACGTTTCTTCTCCTATTAAGCCACACCTGCGGTCAAGCCCGGGGCCCGATCCTCTTCGAGGCCGTGCACGGCTGTTCGGGCTTGCGCATATGCGACTGGAACTGGCGTAGATCGCTCTTCAGGAGAAAGTGCTGGACATCCAACAGCGCGGCGGCGTGGTCAGGGGTGCGATCGAGCGCGATCACCTCCCCCAGCAGGATTCTCTCGGCGGTGTCGAGCTGCACCGCCATCCCGAGTTCCAGCCGGCATTCGCAGGCAACGCGAACCCGCCTTCCGGAGACCGGCTCGACCTGCGCTTCAAGCACGGGCCCGGACGGCCGGAGCACCTCCAGGCGCACGCTGGAGTGGTCGAGCTCCGAACGCCAGTCAGACTCCACAAAAACCTCCGCATCTCAGAATACAGCAAGATTGTGCCGGGAGGGCGGGCTTCAGCGCCCCGCGGCCGCCGCTCTCAGGCGCTCGCGTAGTAGCCCTCGCGCGCCTGCACGACCAGCGTCTTGTCTCTGGTGGTCAGCCGCAGGTGGCGATATCCGGGACCGGCCTCCGGATGGTCCGACGTGAAGCCCAGGTTGTACTGGCTCCGAAGCTCCTCATCGATCCGCGCGTAGGTCTGTTCGAGCGGCTGCTTTTTGGAGACCTCGAAGAACCCTCCGCCGGTCTCCTTCGATATCTGCTGCAGGACCTTCTTGCCGTCGGGCCGGTCGCCGCCCGGGTGCCCCATGCGCCCGCCGCCGCCATGCCCGCCATGCCCGCCGCCCCAACCTGGGCCGCCGAAGCCGTGCGAGAACGGCTGCTCATCCGCGAACAGAATCGAGTACACCAGCGTGTCGGCGCGGTGCGCCGCTTCGATCGCGCTCTCGATCGGCACCTTGCTGCCGCGATCCACGCCGTCCGAAAGAACGATCAGCGCCTTTCGTCCGTCCTGCTTCTTCATGAGCTCATCGGAGGCCAGCAGCACGGCGTCGTACAACGCCGTTCCACCGCCCTGACCGCCACCTGAATGATGACCGCCGCCCGAATGCGGCCCGCCGCCGCGGCCGCCGCCCGGCCCACCCTCCTGGCGGCGCTCGAGTTGCGGCGTCTCGAGTTCGTTGAGCGCCGCTTTCAGCCGCTGGCGCGAAGAGGTCAGATCCTGCAGCAGCTCCACCTCGTGGTCGAAGTGAATGACGAAGCCTTTGTCTCTGTCTTCGCGCAGCACCAGGTCCAGGAACGTCGCGCTCGCCGTGCGCTCCTGGCCGATCAGCCTCCGCTGGCTCATGCTGGTGTCCACCAGCAGGCCGAGCGTCAGCGGCAGGTCGGTTTCCCGCGCGAAGTAGCGAATCACCTGGGGACGGCCGTCCTCTTCGAGCGTGAAGTCGTCGCGCTCGAGCTTGCGGACGATCGCTCCGTGCTTGTCGCGCACCGAGGCGAGCACGTTGACCACTTTGACGCTGGCGCTATAGGTAGGGTTCGGCCAGGCCCGCAGAATCCGGGAGGCGGAACCCAAGGCCGCGGCCCCCATCAGGAGTTCGCGCCTCGAGATTACACCAGGAGCCCTCACAGCTCGATTATCCGACGACCCGAATGTCCTGACCGCCGGCTTTACGAATCTTTACAGGGCTTGCCCGGCAATCTGCCGATCTACGGCCGGAGAAAGAAATATGGGATCCATCAACACCCTCGGCAGCACCCTGAGCACGATCAACCAGTCGTTGTTGACCGAGCTCAGCTCGTATCTTCCCGCCAAAAGCACCGCCAACACGGCCGCCAGCACGCCCGTTTCCGGCGACAGCGTCAACTTCTCCGAGGTCGGTCAGTTGTTTCAGGAGTTGCAACAGCTTCAGACCTCCGACCCGGCCGCACTGAAGAAGGTGCTGGAAGACGCCGCCACGAAGTTTTCGGCCGCGGCTCAGCAGGCCACCGATCCTACCCAGGCGAACTTCCTGAGCAACCTCGCCGATAAATTCCAGAAGGCTGCCGATACGGGCGACCTTTCCGCGCTTCGCCAGCCATCCGCCGGCGCGACCTATGGAGTGCAGGGCCACCACCATCATCACCATCACCATGGAGGCGGCCCGAGCCAGGCCGCCAGCTCAACCAGCGCGCAAACGGATGCGAGCGCCACGGACTCGACGACCCCTTCTTCGCCGACCACACAGGACCTGCTCGCAGCCTTGTTCAGCCAGAACCAGAACACGTAGCGGTCACGCGGCGCAATGGGAGGGCGGGGCATGAGCCAGGCTTGAGCCCGCGCGGAACTTCGGTTCCGCCGCCCCGCGGAGCGGGGCTCACTCACCCTCCCGCTTCGCTCTGAAGCGCCTTGCGTAGCCGCGCCCATTGCCGCGCAGACCCTTTTGAGATAATATCGTCCGGTATTGTTTCCAAAAAGGGGGCCTGCCCATGCCGAGGATCGCGTGGATTGGACTCGGCATTCTTCTTGTCGGCGGCACCGTCTGGGCGCAACAGTATGCGATCTCCACGGTGGCCGGGGACTGGCGTACCGTTCTGCCGGCTCCGGCGGTAAACATCGCGCTCCCGAACCCGTCGTCGGTTGCCGTTGACGCGTCCGGAAATGTCTACCTCACAACGTGCCACTTCGTCCTGAAGGTCGACGCCTCGGGACTCCTCTCAATAGCGGCGGGGACGTGGACGGCCGGCTACTCGGGCGACGGCGGCCCAGCTGCGAGCGCGCAGCTCGGTGACCCGGAGCACCTGGCCTTCGACGCCCGCGGGAACCTGTACATCGCGGACCTGGACAACCACCGGGTCCGCAGGGTCGCATTGGACGGTACCATCACGACCGTAGCGGGCAACGGCAGTTCAGACTACTCGGGGGACGGAGGCCTTGCTATCAATGCCGGTCTGGACCCTGCTGCCGTAGCGCCTGACTCAGCCGGCGGCTTCTACATCGCGGACAAGACCAACCACGTCATCCGCAGCGTCGCGGCCAACGGCATCATCTCAACGGTCGCGGGGATCGGCACTTCCGGCTTCTCCGGCGACGGCGGCGCGGCCGCCGCCGCGCGGCTCAACTACCCCTCCGGCATAGCGGCCGATGCAGCCGGCAACCTCTTCATCGCAGACCAACGCAACCATGTGATTCGCATGGTTGCGAGCACGGGCATCATTACGACGGTGGTCGGCACCGGCAGCGCGGGCCTTTCCGGCGACGGCGGTCTGGCAACTGACGCCCAGCTCGACGCCCCCGGGAGCGTCAGGCTCGACGCCGCGGGCAACCTCTATATCGCGGATAGCTACAATAGCCGGGTCCGCAAAGTGGCGACGAACCACATCATCACGACGGTAGCCGGCAGCAGTTGGGGCGGCTACACGGGTGACGGAGGGCCCGCAACGAGCGCCACGCTCAGTATGCCGGCCGACGCGGTCATAGGCGCCGACGGCAACCTCTACATCGCAGACGACGGAAACAACGTGGTGCGCAAGGTGGCGCCAAATGGCATCATCACGACGCTGGCCGGCAACGGGGCCGAGAGTTACTCGGGCGACGGAGGCCCGGCCATCCGTGCTCAATTCAGCGAGCCCAACGGCGTCGCGGTGGACGGCAGCGGCAACCTGTATATCGCGGACAGCGGCAACAGTGCAATCCGCAAGCTGGCGCCGACCGGGGTCGTTACGAGGGTCGTCGGTAACGCACAGGGGGACCCGGGTTGCTCGGGCGACGGTGGACCCGCCGCCAGCGCCACGGTGGAGTTGCCGGAAGGTGTTGCCTTCGACGCCGCCGGGAATCTCTACATCGCGGACTACGGGTGCGCCGTTGTCCGCCGGGTTGCGGCGGCTGGCGGCACGATCTCACGGGTGGCTGGCACCGGCACGTCAGGCTATTCCGGCGATGGAGGGCCGGCGACCGGTGCTCAGCTCGACTGGCCCTGGAGCGTCGCACTGGATGCCGGCGGCAACCTGTACATCGCGGACTACTGGGACAACCGGGTCCGCAAGGTGGCAACGAACGGCATCATCAGCACGCTGGCCGGCACCGGCATTGCGGGTAATTCCGGCGACGGGGGGCCAGCCGCCAACGCACAGCTCGATCGCCCTCACGGCGTGGCTGTGGATGCCGCGGGTGTCGTTTACATCGCCGACACAGCCAACTACGCCATCCGCAAGGTCGCGCTGGATGGCACCATCACTACCGTCGCGGGCAAGCTGGGCAGCCCAGGCAGCTCGGGTGACGGCGGACCCGCCATTCAGGCCCGCCTGGACTATCCCAATGCCGTAGCCGTCGATGCCGCCGGCAATCTCTATATCGCGGACACATGGAACTACGTGATCCGCAAGGTTTCGCCAGGCGGCATAATCACAACCATCGGCGGCAACCACACCCACGGCTACTCGGGCGATGGAGGGCCCGCCACAGGAGCTCAGCTCAACTGGCCCCAGGGCCTGGCAGTCGATTCTGCCGGCAGGGTTTACGTCGCGGACACCGACAACAACGCAATCCGGCTGCTGACGCCGCTGACGAGCAGCGCGGTGTTAGGAATCGCCAAGACGCACGCAGGCAGTTTGACACCCGGCCAGACTGGCGCAACTTACTCGATCATGGTGGGCAACGCTGGAACCGGCCCGACCAACGGCACCGTTACCGTGTCGGACGCGCTGCCCGCGGGGCTGACTCTGGTCTCGATGGCGGGCACGGGGTGGAACTGCTCTAGCAATACCTGCACGCGAGGCGATGCCCTGAGTCCGGGAGCAAGTTACCCGGCCATCATGGTGACCGTCAACGTTGCGGCGAATGCGTCCACGCAGGTGACGAACCGGGCCACCGTTTCCGGCGGCGGCGCGGGACCGGCAACCGCCAGCGACCCCACCACCGTCCTCGGCCCGCCGGCGGTGCCCACCCTGCTCTCTCCCGGGAACGGAGCCATCGCCACCACGTTCGCGCCGACTCTGGCGTGGGACGCCGTCGACGGAGCCACGTCCTACGAAGTCTACTTCGGCACCTCGTCTTCGCCGCCTCGGGTGACCAGTACGACGTCAACGATGTACGCCCCGGGCCGGTTCGCCGACGTGGCAACCTACTACTGGAGGATTGAGGCAACCAACGCCGCCGGAGCCACCACCTCGCCCACCTGGTCGTTCACCACCGGCGTCCCGGGGATCGGCTCGCGGTTCGTCCCCGTGAACCCCTGCCGCGTGGCGGACACCCGCAATCCTGTCGGGACCTTCGGCGGTCCCACCATGACTGCCGGCTCCATGCGCTCGTTCCCGATTCCCCAGAGCCGGTGCAATATCCCGCCCAGCGCCGTAGCCTATGCGCTCAACGTAACCGTTGTGCCCAAGGGACCGCTCGGCTACCTGACGCTGTGGCCCACCGGTTGGCCGCCGCCTTACGCATCCACGTTGAATTCTTTCGGCGGCCTGGTGGTTGCCAACGGGGCCCTCGTTGGAGCGGGAGCGGACGGTGCGGTCAGCGTATACGTCAGCAACCAGACCGATGTGATCCTGGATATCAACGGCTACTTCGATCCGTATGCCGGTACCGGCGGCTACGTGTTCTACGCCGCCACGCCGTGCCGCATCGTCGATACGCGAAACCCCGCCGGCCAGTTTGGCGGGCCTTCCATGTACGCCGGCCAGACCAGGGACTTCCCCTTCCTTCTGGGCTCCTGCGGGGTTCCGGCCTGGGCCACCGCCTTTTCGCTGAATGTCACGGCGGTGCCTGCCACGGACTTTCTCGCCTATCTGACAACCTGGCCGACGGGACCCTCTCTTCCCATGGTCTCGACCCTCAACTCCTGGACCGGCAAAGTGGTGGCGAACGCCGCCCTCGTTCCGGGTGGGACCAACGCGTCGTTATCGGTGTTCGTTACCGACCCGGCCAACGTGATCCTGGACCTGAATGGGTACTTCGGAATGGCAGGCCCGGGTGCGCTGGCGTTCTCCGCCGTGACACCGTGCCGTGTGGCCGACACGCGGAGTGCCGATGGCCCCTTCGGCGGCCCGGAGATGGAGGCGCGCTCCACGCGCTCGTTCGCGATCCCGGCCGGAGCCTGCAACGTCCCCTCGACCGCCGCGGCCTATTCCCTGAACGTGACCGTGGTGCCCGACGGGCCGCTGTCCTATCTGACCGCGTGGCCCACCGGCTCGCCCCAGCCGTTTGTTTCCACCCTGAACTCCTTTGATGGCACCGTGGTGGCGAACGCGGCAATCGTTCCTGCCGGGACCAACGGGGCGATCAGTGTCTTCGTGACCAATCGCACGCACGTAGTTCTTGACATCAATGGGTACTTCGCGCCGTAACTCGGCTCGCCAACAAAAACGTCGATCCCGAGACAAACACCTACGTTTCTCTTTACTCTTTCGCCCCTCTGAATTAAACTCGATTAATGTAGGGGGTATGCGATGAAGACAAAGGTTGCGTTTGCCGTAGGACTCCTGCTGGCCGGCGGTTCCGCCTGGGCCCAGCAATATCTGATCAGGACAGTCGCCGGAGGCGGCTTGCCGGTCACACCAGCAGTAGCCACCAGCCTGGCGCTCGAGACGACATCGGCTGTCGCCTCGGACGCTGCGGGTAACGTGTACTTCGGCTCCGCCAACTCCGTTTTGAAGGTCGGCACTTCAGGAATTCTCACCGTCGTGGCGGGCAGCTCAACCCTCCCGGGTTACTCCGGCGATGGGGGCGCGGCCGCGGCCGCGCAGCTCGCGCAACCTACCGGCATGGCCCTGGACACCGCCGGCAACCTCTACATTGCCGACGCCGGCAACAACGTAATTCGCATGGTCACGGCGACGACGGGCCTCATCTCCACCGTGGCCGGGAATGGCACTCCCGGGTATTCGGGCGATGGAGATCTGGCCACTGCCGCCCAACTCGACCACCCCCGGTTCGTAGCGCTGGACGGGGCCGGCAACCTGTTCATCTCCGACGCCGATAACAGCGTGATCCGTAAGGTCACGGCGGCAACAGGCCTCATCGCCACCGTCGCCGGAAATGGCACCCCTGGTTATACGGGCGACGGAACCGCAGCCACCAGCGCCAACCTGAGCCCGTCCGGCCTGGCGGTGGATGGGTCGGGGAACATCTACGTCTCGGACCCCAGCAACAACGTCGTCCGCAAGGTGGCGGCCGGCATCATCACGACCGTGGCCGGAACCGGAACCGCGGGCTTTCTCGGTGACGCAGGCCTGGCCACCAGCGCCCGGCTGTCCGCTCCGAACGATGTGGACGTGGACGCTGCCGGCAACCTGTACATCGCCGACGCCGGGAACTTCCGGGTTCGCAAGGTGACGGCCTCGACGGGCCTCATCACCACCGTGGCCGGCGGCGGTACGGACAGCTTCACGAGCGGCGCCGCAACCAACGCCCAACTCCTCGCCGTCCCGAGCATCGCGCTCGACGGCGCGCGCAACATCTACATCGCCGGCGGCAACGTGATCCGCAGGGTCACGGCGGCCACCGCCACCATTTCTACGTTGGCCGGTAACGGGAAGCCCGGCTATATCGGGTACACGGGCGACGGAGGCCCGGCCACCAGCGCCCAGCTCAGCTCCGCTACCGACGTAGCGGTGGATACTTTCGGCAACATCTATATCTCGGACAGCTCGAACTACGTGATCCGCGAGGTGGTCGCGGCCACTGGCATCATCACGACGGTAGCCGGCAATGGCCTGCCCGGCTATTCGGGCGACGGGGGACCCGCCACCAGCGCCCGGATCGGCGTGCCGTCGAACGTAGCCGTGGATGCCTCGGGCAATATCTACTTTTCCGATGCCAACGTGGTCCGCAGGGTCGTGGCGGCGACTGGCTACATCATGGTCGCGGCCGGGAACGGCACGTTGGGCAATTCAGGCGACGGAGGTCCGGCCACCAGCGCCCAACTCACCAACCCCACCAACGTGGCGGTTGACGCTTCCGGAAATCTGTACATCGTCGACTCTGCCACCAACGTGGTTCGCAAAGTGACCGTGGCGACGGGTATCATCACCCGCGTCGCCGGCAATGGCAGCTCGGGTTCTTCAGGCGACGGAGGCCCGGCCACCAGCGCCGCGCTCGCGCCCACGGACCTGGCGGTGGATCGCGCCGGGAATGTGTACATCTCGGATCTCACCCACGGTGTCGTCCGCATGGTCACGGCGACCACCGGCATCATCACGACCGTGGCCGGGAAGAACGGTACGCTGGCCGCTTCGGGCGACGGTGGTCCGGCCACCAGCGCCGGAATGGCTCCCCAGTCCGTGGCCGTCGATGCCGCCGGCAACCTGTACATAGCGGACTTCTACACGCTGACCAACCCGTGTGGCCGCTATTGTGACGGCACCGTCCTCCTCAACAACCGCGTTCGCATGGTGGACGCGGCAACCGGCACCATCACCACCATCGCCGGGAATGGCACCGTCGGTTACTCGGGCGACGGAGGCCCCGCCGCCACCGCACAGTTGAATGGTCCCACCGGCGTCACAGTGGACGCCGCCGGCAGCGTGTACGTCGCCGACAACGGCAACAACGCGATCCGCATCCTGACGACCGCGACAACCCGCGCCCTGCTCAGCATCGCCAACAACATCACCGCCGCCCTTGGCCGCGGCCAGACAGGCGCGGTGTTCTCGCTCGTGGTCAGCGATAACGCGGGCGCCGGACCGACCATCGGGACCGTGACCGTGGCCGAAACCGTGCCGGGCAGCTTCACCCTGGTGTCGATGTCGGGCACAGGCTGGACCTGCACGGGCAACGTCTGTACGCGCAGCGACGTCCTGACCCCGGGCGCCAGCTATCCCCCCATCACCGTGACCGTGGATATCGCGGCCGACGCGCCCCCGCTCGAGACCAACCGGATGTCCGTCTCCGGCGGTGGCTCGCCCACCGTCAGCGCGGCGTATGTGATCGAGATCGGCGGGCCACCCGCGCCGCCCGTCCTGGTCTCTCCGCCCATCTCGGCCGCGGGCGTACTGGTGGCGCCAACCCTGGTCTGGAACGCCGCGAACGCAGCCACGTCCTACGACGTCTACTTCGGAACTTCCTCCGCGCCGCCGCTGGTGATCAACACCAGCTCGACCAGCTACTCCCCGGGGATTTTGACTTCGGGCGTGACCTACTACTGGCAGATCGTGGCCCGCAACGCGATCGGGACCACGGCGTCCGACGTCTGGTCCTTCACCACCGGCGTCCCGGCCATCGGTGCGCAGTTCGTTCCGATCACTCCTTGCCGGGTGGCGGATACGCGCAATCCCAACGGAGCTTTCGGCGGCCCCAGCGTGACCGCCCGCGGAACGCGCTCCTTCGTGATTCCCCAGAGCGGATGTCACATCCCGCCCGGCGCGGCGGCGTATTCGCTCAACGTCACGGCGGTTCCCAGCGGAATGCTCCAGTTCCTGAGCCTGTGGCCAACCGGAGAGCCCCGGCCCGTCGTCTCCACCCTGAATTCGTTCGGCGGCATCGTGGTGGCCAACGCAGCCATCGTGCCGGCCGGCGCGGGAGGAGCGGTGAGCGTCTACGCGAGCGACCAGACCGACGTGGTCCTCGATGTCAACGGCTACTTCGACGCCAGCGGCGCCGCGGGGTATTCCTTCTACGCCGCCACGCCGTGCCGCATCGCCGATACCCGAAGCCCGACCGACCAGTTTGGCGGGCCTTCCATGTTCGCCAGCGAAACCAGGAGCTTCCCCGTCCCGCTGAGCGCCTGCGCGCCACCCTCGGCAGCCAGCGCTTACTCGCTCAACGTCACGGTGGTGCCCAGCGGGCCTCTGGCCTTCTTGACCACCTGGCCCACGGGAACCGCGCGTCCCTTCGTCTCGACCCTCAATTCCTACACCGGCGCAGTGGTGGCGAACGCCGCCCTGGTTCCGGCCGGGACCAATGGTTCGATTTCCGTGTATGTCACGGGACAGACCAACGTGATTCTTGACACCAACGGCTATTTCGCACAACCCGGCAGCGCGGGCGCGCTGTCGTTCTACCCGGTCACGCCGTGCCGTGTGGCGGATACGCGGAATGCCGCGGGTCCCTTCGGCGGTCCGGAACTGGCGGCCGGAACCACGCGTTCCTTCACCATCCCGGCCGGCGCCTGCTACGTGCCCTCGAACGCGGTGGCCTATGCGGTGAACGTGACCGTGGTGCCCGACGCGACGCTAACGTACCTCACCGCCTGGCCGGCCGGCTCGCCGCGACCGAACGCCTCCACTCTCAATTCCTGGGACGGGTCGGTAGTGGCCAACGCGGCCGTCGTTCCGGCGGGAACCAACGGGGCGATCGACATCTTCGTAACCAATAACACGCACGTGATCCTCGACATTAACGGCTACTTCGCGCCGTAGGTCGACGTGGCGCAGACTCTCAGTCTGCCGCGTCGAGACTCGTCTCGACGCCGTGCCTGCGCCACTTACTTTTCCGCAAGTGTGGGGCAGGACTCCAGTCCTGCAGCGGGCGTCCACGCCCGCCTCCGTCCAACTTCCTGAAACGAAGGAAGCCGGACGTGGACGTCCGGCGCAGCTCTGGAGAGCCGCCCACTACGGCTGTCCGCATCCGCATCCGGGACAACTGAGTGGCATTGGGCAAGAAGGCCCGCGCTCAGAATAGCCCGCGGAGCCGCGAGAACGGCGATGCTTTGGCGGCCTCTTCGCGGCGGCCGATGAGCGTGCGGGCCAGCGACCCGACCGCCTGGCCGAAGGCGGTCGCGGTCGCCGCCGCCTGGCCGTCCATCAATGCCCTCTGAAGTCCTTCGTAGTCGCTGGGCAGAGTCGCGAATACCTTGGTCCCCAGCGCCCGGTTGATGGCATCCTCCGGCAATCCGATCCGTGCCAGATAGCGGTTCAGCACCAGGCGCGGCTTCGCGCGGCTCACTCCCCTTCCCTCCAGGTGCGCCAGCGCGCGCTGCGTGGCGTGCAGGGCCGGCAGCTCGTTGGTGGTCACCAGCAGCAGATCGTCGGCCAGGCGGGCCAGCGCCAGATTCCAGTCGCCGTGGGCGCCGCCGCTGTCGATCACCACGAAATCGTACCGCTCCCGCGAGGATCCAACCAGCGCCGCCGGGTCGAGCGGCTCGCTGTAGCAATCCACGGGACTCTCGGGCGACAGCAGCACGTCAATGCCGCGGCACGGCGTCGCCAGCACCCGCCAGACGTCCTGGTCGAGCACTCCCGAATGGCTCACCGCGTCCACAAAGCTGTACGACGATCTCAGCTTGAGGACGAACGCAACGGTCCCGGTGAGCCCGTCCAGGTCTGCCAGCAGAACTTTGCCGCTACTCAGGCGCCGCAGTGCGAAGGCCAGGTTGCAGGCGATGGTGGTGGCTCCGCAGGCGCCTTTCCCCGGCATGATGCAGATGACCTTGCCGCCATCCTCCGGCGCCGGCGGCCCCGTCCGCACCCGCGCCAGCTTCTTCAGTACCGCGCGCAGCTGGTCGGCGGTAAACGGTTCGATCAGAAAGTCGTCCGCGCCTCCTCGCAGGCATTTGAGAATGAGGTCGGGATCGTTCGAGCGGAGCAGGGAAATGACCGGCACTCCCGGAGCCGCGGCTCCCAGCCAGGCCAGAAGCCCCGTGGCTGCGGTGACCTCTGAGGTCACATCGAGCAGGCAGAACTCGATCTGCTCCGCCAGTCTGGTGGCCTCGGCGCGGTCCGGATAGTGGTCCACTGTCGCCAGCCGGGCGGCCGGCAGCTCGCTCTCGAGCGCCCGGGCCAGTTCCGCGGACATCCGGCTGTCCGGGCAAATCAGTAGGACCCGCGCACCGTCGCGGCCGTTCTGGCTATGGGTGGAACTCAAAACGTGCCTGTCCAAAACCCTCATCGGCAGGCGCTTCCGGATCTTGAGGACACGATGTTGTATCCTGAGTGTCCGTGTCGAACCTCCGCCTTGCTTCCGTCAGGATCCCCCACCACCGAACCGCGCGCGTAAGCAAGCGGACGGTTGCCCTGCGCACCGCGAAGCCAACCCCGCTTCCCCCAGCCACCGGTCGAGTACAGTGAAAGATGGGCATTCTTAACCGCGCCATTCTCCGCGAGCTCTTCTCGAACGCCTTCCTCGGAACCGTACTCTTCACCTTCGTGCTCTTCCTTCAGCGCGCCGGCAAGAGCTTCGAACTCCTGGTCCGCAGCTCGGCAACACCCTCCACCATTGCCTCCCTGTTCGGACTCCTGCTGCCCCTCACCATGACCTTCGCCCTTCCCACCGGCGCGCTGGTCGGCATCCTCATCACGCTGAGCCGCATGTCAAGCGATGGCGAAATCGTCGGCCTGCGCGCGGCCGGCGTACCCAGCCGCCGCATCCTGTCGCCCGTGTTGGTGGTGGGCCTCTTCTTCACGCTCATCACCGCTGCCTGCTCGCTCTGGCTCACCCCGTGGTCGATCCGCCGCACAGAGACTCTTCTCAGCAAGCTGGCCGCCGAAGAGCTCACCTCCGAGGTGCAGCCGCGCGTCTTCGAGGAGCAGTTCCCCAACCGCGTCCTCTATGTCGGCGATTCGATTCCCGGCCGCACCGAGATCTGGCGCGACGTCTTCATCGCCGATCTGCGCGCCGCCTCCGACCGCCCCTCCACTGGTCCGGACCAGAGCCAGGGACCCAGCATCACCCTCGCGCGCGAGGCCATCGCCTCACCCGACGTCAAGAATAACCGCATCCAGATCCATCTCCTCGATGCCAGCACCCACCAGGCAACCAAGGACCCCAGCGTCTACATCAGCACCAGCTTCCCCTCCGGCGACGAGGCGCTGGAGGCGTCCCATCCTTCCGACGTCCACGTGCGGCCGTTCAGCGAGCAGGATACCCTTCCCCTCCTGCGCGCCTCGCGGAAATCCCGCGACGCCGCCATCGAGTTGCATCGCCGCCTCGCCCTGCCGCTCGCGTGCGTGCTGCTGGCCGTGGTCGGGATCGCCCTGGGCGCAAAGTCGCGCAAGGCCGGCAAGTCCGCGGCCTTCGTGGTCACCGTTTTTCTGGCGTTCCTGTACTACATGGGCCTGATCAGCCTGATCAGCCTGGCGCAACAGGGCACCCTCGCGCCCGCGCCCGCGGTCTGGTTCCCCAACGCCGTTTTCGCCGTGGCCGGCATCATCCTTCTGGGGCGCCTGGAGCGGCCCGGCGACCGCAACCTGGTGGATTCCGCCAAGTCCTTCATCCAGTCCTCCTGGGCCCGCGTGCACAAGGGCGCCGAAGAGCCGCAGCGCAAAGGCGTCCCCACCGGCCGCCTGGGACGGCTGCACTTCCTGCCCCAGATCCTCGACACCTACATCGTTTCGAGCTTCCTGTTCTACTTCGCCCTCCTGCTGGCCAGCTTCGTTTTCATGACGCACGTTTATACCTTCTTCGAGCTGCTCGGCGACATCTTCAAGAACCACATCCCCATGTCGAAGATGCTCACCTACCTCTTCTTCCTCACTCCCGAACTGGTCTACGAATCCACTCCCGTAAGCGTGCTGGTGGCGGTCCTGGTGACCTTCGGCATCATGGCCAAGCACAACGAGGTGATCGCGTTCAAGGCCACCGGCGTCAGCCTGTACCGCCTGGCCGGCCCGGTGTTAGTGACCAGCCTGCTGCTCAGCGCCGGCCTGTTCAGCCTCGATTCCTCGGGCGTCCTGCCCGAAGCGAACCGCCGTCAGGACGCGCTGCGCGACGAGATCAAAGGCCGCGCGCCGCGAACCTACCTGCGGCCCGATCGCAAGTGGATCTACGGCCAGACACTGCCCGGCCAAGCCCCGCGCATTTGGTATTACACCTACTTCGACACGCGTAATTTGGCGATGGATGGTGTCAACGTCTACGAGTTCGACATGCACCCGTTCCGCCTCAAGCGGCACATCTCCGCTCAGCGCGCGCGCTGGGAGCCCACCACCAACACCTGGATCTTCGTCAACGGCTGGAGCCGCGAGATGAAGACGCGCGTCGAATCCTCCGGCCAGGTCTTCCAGGCCACTACCTTCCCGGAGCTGACCGAGCCGCCCGCGTGGTTCCTCAAGGAAGTCATCCAGGACAAGCAGATGAATTTCGCCCAGCTCGGCGCCTACATTCGGGAGCTGCGGCAGAGCGGATTCGACACCATCCACCTGCGCGTGCAGCTGGCGAAGAAATTCTCGGTGCCGCTGTTCGCCTTCATCATGGCGCTGATCGCGGCCCCCTTCGCCTTCCTCACCGGCTCGCGCGGCGCCATGGCGGGAGTCGGCGTGAGCCTCGGCGTGGCGGTGGCCTACTGGTCCCTGGGACAGCTGTTCGAGCAACTCGGCAACGTCAACCAGCTCCCGCCCGAACTCGCCGCCTGGGCCCCCGACGCCCTCTTCGCGGTCGCGGCGCTGTACCTGCTGACGCGCCTGCGGACCTGAGCCGGCCGTTGCCATCAAAGTGTGGCATCGTTGCGTGCCATCCTCCTATGGCATAATTGAGGCAGGAGCGAGGATATGAAGAACTTCCACCTGCCACTGCCGGACCAGACCTACGCCGATCTCCGTGCGCAAGCCGAGCGTGCGCAAGTGCCCGCGACCGCACTGGCCCGGGAAGCAATCGATTCTTGGCTGCGTGAGCAGTTGCGGAGGGCAAGACACGATCGGATCGCGGCCTACGCCGCGGAAATGGCAGGCACGGATCTGGATCTCGACCCCGATCTGGAGGCGGCAGGCATCCAGCACCTGGTGAAGACCGGTAAGCAGAAATGAAAAGGGGCGAGGTTTACTGGGCCGACCTCGTTCCGCGCTCCGGATCCGAGCAAACGGGCCGGCGTCCCGTCATCGTGATGTCTCACGATGCCTTCAACCAGACTCCCGCATGGAAATCGATCATCGTGGTCCCGCTATCGACCTCCACGTCGCAAGGCAAGCGCGGACCCACGGTCGTTGAGTTGCCGGGCGGCTCCGCCGGTCTGCCTAAGCCGAGCCTCGCTGTGTGCCATCAGGTAACCACGCTCGATCGCGCCAAGCTAACCCGGAAGGTCGGCATTCTGCCGCCCGAGTTTATGCAGGAAGTCGAAGGGGCGCTGAAGGCGGCTATGGACCTTGATTGAAGACGCTCAGCTTCACTGACTGTAGACGGTCGTCAGCGTGTCACTCTGAAAGACATCCTGAGGAGAGATGACCGTCTCTTCGAGCGGAACTCCCTCGGGATAGCGCTCCCTCAGCTTCATCCGCACCTCCGCCGATGACAGGTCGAAGTCTTTCAGCTTGCGCAGGCCGCCGATCTCGACACCGAGGGCGCGGTAGTAAATCTTCCAGACCAGTTCGGAACAGTAGATCTTCTCATCGGACCAGTTGAACACCCAGTCATACCGCTTGCCTTTGAAGGTGGCGGCCGTGCGCTCGAGCTTCTCGAGGTTGCCCTTCGTCAGGATCGCCTTCGCATTCTTCAACCTCTCCACCACGAAGTGTCCCCCCGGGTCCCTGTCGATCCACTCCTCCACCGGCGTGAACTTGACCGGCCCCACCGCCTCATAGACCATCAGCGTATCGCCCTGGCGAAGGATGATTCCCATGTGGCTGAACCGCGACTTCGTGGCCAGTTGAATCGCCCTGGTCTGCGGCGAAGAGAAACTCTGGAAGACAAGGTCGCCCTCCTGCAGTTGGAAGTTGCGGCTCTGACAAGACGCACCACAGGACGCCAGGAAAACAACCGCCGCTATCAACGGGCTTCGCATATGGTTCCTCGACGTTGGCAGCCGGAATGAGTATCGCAGCTTTGGGACCTCATCGTCCCCTCACGCGCTCCCGGTCCGCCGCTCCAGATACCGCAGCCCATCTTTAGGTACTCCCTCGGATCGGTGGTCAAGTGCCGCGCCCATCGCGGGTCGCGTTCGCCGCCCTCCCAGCAAAACAGTGCTAGCGCCCAACCCGCCATCTCCGGACTGATGTACCCTTTCCGCCGAACCTGCCAGCCCTCGTATCTGCCGTCTGACCAGGAGTCGCGCCGCAGCAGCGCGTTGGCCGTGAAGATGCCGAAGCCGAGGAATATCGTTCCCAGGTCGGTGAGCGCCTCCATATGCGGCACATTGTGCGGCATCCCACGCTGCCCCAGCAGCAGCACGTGCGTCACTTCGTGCGCCACCGTCGCCACCAGCGCTGCCGGGTCCTTCAACTCCTCGGCATGAATCCAAACCCGCTCCCGCCCTTCGGCGCCACTGTAGAGGCCGCTGGCGCCCGATGTCGATTTCGGTCCCGCCGCCATGCCGAGTCGCTGTACATCCCGCTCACCGCCTTCGTCGTTCCAGAACGAAAGCTGAACGCACGCCGGATCTACGGCCATGTATCCGCAGACTCGTGCGAACAGGCGGCGCGCGGCTTCCTCCGAAGGATCATACCGGTCCGGAAAGAAAGCGGGCGTCGGCTCGATAACCGCCCTAGTCATCCGTTCGCGCCCGAGGATTCCTTCGAGCGTTTGGAATCCCTCTTCGACGAGGCGCTTCTCCTCCGCCTCCGCTGGACACCGCGCGCCACCCACGAACCAGGACCAAACGCCACCCATCGGAGAAAGCTTATCAGAACGCCCTGCGCCTGGCCGCAACGCAGCTGGCCTGAAGCAACCCCCGCGCCCGCACACCTTTCGACCCCGCCCCCCTCTAAAGTCCGAGCCTTAGAAAGCCGATTCAGTCCCCAGGTGAAAGGTGGACCGAGCCTCCGCCACACGATCACCCAAGCATGGGTAGAGGTCCTGGAACTACCGCTAGAACGACCTCAGTACTTACCCCCGCGAACAGGGGCCGAAGACATCGGAGAGCCGCGGGGCTATTCTCGTGGAAGATCCATCGATACAATGGCTTGTACCGCCGCATCCGTCCAACCTGCTTTCCGCCAGGATCCCGCCGTTCGACGTGCTGCAACCCCAGCGTTCAGGCCCTTAATGGTCAGAAAAGGTGGTGTGAGACGATTTCAACGAGTTTGAGACTATTTTATCGTTGACACAAGCTAGGGTATTGATCTATGATCCACTCTTAATCAGTGTCGGCATGACAGATCACAGCAGATCGCGTTCAGGCATATCGGACAGCGGGCTCATCAGCACGCTCGGCATTAGCCGGGCGACGTTCTACCGCCGCTTGCAGGACGGGACCATCACACCTCCCGCCGGCCGCGTCGGCAAACGCCGCCGTGTCTGGACGCTGGCGGAAATCGAACTTGCCAAGGAGCAGCTCCAGGCGCAAAAGGAACGTACATGATCCGTCTCGTCATTGCGAATCAACGTGGGGGCGTCGCGAAAACTACGACCGCTCTGGTTCTCGCCCGCATCTATGCCGACCAAGGCAAGAGGGTTCTGCTGGTCGACACCGATTCCCAGGGCTCCATCGGGACCGTCATCTCCCTCAAAGCGAAGTACCACCTATCGGACTTTCTGGTGGGCCACATCGCCCTCGAGGAGTGTCTGGTTTCGGCCGGCCCCAATATCGACGTGCTCCCCAGCAACCGGAACACGTCCCGCGCCGAAGACCTCATCACGGCCCAGGGCTTCCGCGAGTTCGTCTTCGAGCAGATGTTCAGCTCGTACGAACACAACTACGACGCTATCCTGATCGACGTGGCCCCCTCCATCACGCTGTTCCAGACTTGCGCCATGGTCTACACCCGCAGGGTGCTGATCCCGGTGGCGATGGAGATCCTCAGCGTCCAGGGCGCCATGGCGAGCCTCGAAGCGGCGCGAACCCTGAACACCATGTTCGCCAACAGCTATCATCTGCCGGTCGAAACGGTCGGCATGTTGCCGGTGATGGTGGACCGCCGCCTGGCGATGACCGGAATCATTCTCGATACGCTCGAACAAATCGCCGAAAAGACCGGCGTGCCGCGCCTTACCGCCGTCCGCACCGACACCTCGGTGGTGAAGGCCAATAAGGAGCGGCAATTCCTGGCTGACTTCGACCCCAAGTCGAAAGCCCTCGAAGACTACCAGGTGGTAGCAGACGAAGTCCTTGCAATCATGAGACAACTGGATGGCATCCCCGAAGCGCAACGCCAATCGGCGTAAATTCAACCGGCAGCCGCTGGACGTCGACGACCTCACCAGCGCATCCTCGTTCTCGGGGATCCGTGAAGTCGTCGAGAGTCACTTCAGCAGCTCGGATAACCCGGACCAGACCGTGGAAGGCGGAGGCGCCGAGGGCCCCCGCAACGTCGAGCCCGATCCCGAGCACCCGCAGTATGTCTGGGAACCCAAGGGAGTGCCGTTCTCGGTACGCCTGGATGCAGGCTTGATCGAGCGTCTGGAGAAGGAAAGCCTCGATATTTTCCGCGCCATCACGAATCGCGGCTCGGAGATCGGCGGAATCCTTCTGGGACAGGTGCTGCCGGGCTGGCCGGTGTCGATTGTCGTCTCCGGTTACGAGCCCGTCGAGTGCGCTTATACCCTGGGCCCGTCCTACATCCTTTCCGAGGAGGAACAGGAGAAGCTGGCCGACGCCATCGAGAAGAACCAGAAGCCGGGCGGTCTCGGCGTCGTTGGCTTCTTCCGCAGCAATACCAGGCCCGCGCTGGTGCTGCAGGACGACGACCAGGAACTGTTTGAAGAGTTTTTCCCGGAAGACCACAACATCTTCCTCCTGGCCAAGCCGTATTCGCGCAAGCCCTGCCAGGGCGCCATCTACGTTCGCGAGGGCGGGAAGATCCGGACCGACGTCAGCGCCCTGGAATTCGCGTTTTCGCGGCCCGAGCTCGAGAACCTCGGACTCTTGCAGCCGGGACTCCGGTTGTCCAGCCAGCCCACTCCTGCCCGCGTCGGGCCGGCATCGACGACGGATCGTGTTGCGGCCATCCCCATCGACTCGGCTCTCCCTGAGCCTAAGCGCCCGGAACCGCCGGCGCCGATAGCCCAGAAGCCCGAGCCGGTCCCCGCGCCGCCGCCTCCCGTGGAGGCCAAGCCGGCGCCTCGTGAGATCCGGATCGAGCCCCGGGTGGTGCAAAAAACCGAGCCGCCGGCAGACGTCCCGAAAGCCGCGCCGCCGGTACAACAGCCGGCCCAACAGAGAGTCGAAGCGAGGTTGCCCTGGCTGAAGCCGGCCTCGGCGACGCCGCCCGCGGCCCGCCCTTCCGGGCCTGCCACCGGGAGCACCGTGCCAGGCACCGTGACGCGTCCCGTGCGTCCGCCGCTATTCACGCCGCCTGCCCGCGTCGAGACGCGCGCTACGCAACCTGAGCCGCCTCCCGCGGCCCGCCCCGCCGCACCGCCGCCTGTAAGCGCGGCACCGGTCACTCCGGCGCCCCCCGCGCGGTCCCTGTTCACGCCGCCGCCTCGCGTCGAGGCACGCACCACACCGGCTGAGCCGCCTCCCGCGGCCCGCCCTGCCGCACCGCCGCCCGCGAGCGTAGCACCACGCACCCCAGCGCCCGCCACGCGGCCCCTGTTCGCTCCGCCGCCCCGCATCGAGACGCGCCCCGCGCAGCCTGCGCCCGCCGTGAATACCACGCCGGCAACTCCCGCGCCCACCGCGCGGCCCCTGTTCACGCCGCCGCCCCGCGTCGAGGCACGCATCACACCGGTTGAGCCGCCGGCCGCCACTGGGCCTGCCGCGCCGCCACCCGAGAGCGCTGTACCAGTCACTCCCGCGTCCACCACGCGGCCCCTGTTCACCCCGCCCGCCGGCGTCGAGACGCAGGCGACGCCGCCTTCCGGGCCTCCGTCGCCACCGAGATTTGCCACCAGGATCCAGGCGAAGATCCCGCCCTCCGTTCAGCCCCGCATCGCGACCAATCTGGGCGCGAGGCCCGGCGCCGGACCCGCTCAGCCGACCCGTTTCATGCCCAGAATCGGGCAGCAGCCCGCGCCGCCGCCCCAGCCCAAACCGGAGCCGCCCAAACCGGAAGCGAAGCCCGATGCCATGGTGGCGCCCAAAGTTGAGCCCACGGCGTCTCCCAAGCCACCCGCCCGCACCGAGTCCGTCGTCGTCGTAAGGCCGCCGGCCCCGCCTCGAACCGAGGTCAAGATCGAGCCGCAGGCGGAGCCGGAAGCGCAGAGGTTTACCCGCGCTCAGTCCGCCACCCAGGTCAAGCCCGAGCCCGCCGCCGCCCCGCCGGCCACCGAGCGGAAACCCGTGCAGACGAACGCGCCGAACTTCGGGTACAAGAAGCCCGAACCAACCGAGGAGGCCGCCTCCGAGGGCAAGCGCCGCTGGATCCTGCCCGCGGTGATCGCCCTGGTCATCGTGCTTGTCGGCGTGTACTTCATCATCATTCGTCCGAACCGGAAGACCGCGGAAGAGACGCCGGCTGCCGCCGCGCAGGTTGCCGAACACCGCCCGCCCATCGAGCTCTCGCTTCGGGTCGAAGGCTCCGATACCGGATTGAACATATTCTGGGACGGCCTCTCCGCTCCCGTTTCCACCGCCCCGCGCGGCGTGCTCTCCATCCGCGATGGCGCGTCCACCAAGAACTTCGACCTCACTTCGGACGAGCTGAAGAAGGGCACCTACGTGTACAAGCCCCGCACCGATGACGTGCTGATCCGGCTGGACCTCAAAGGCCTGCCGGGCAATCAGGTCGCCAACGGCGGGACCCGCGTCTTCGGCGCCAGGCGCCTGGGCAAGACCGGTAAGTAGCCCCGTCCGGGTGTCCGGATTCGCGCAACGAAATCCCAGCAGCGGCAACCCGCGCTGCCCCTGCGCCAATGAAATGAGACGCTTGCGTCTGGACCCAATCGTGCACATCCACCCCTGGCGGAGAACGTCATGCGAACCCTCTGGCAGGACTTGCGATACGGCATACGGATTCTGAAAGGCAGCCCGGCGTTCACCATCGTCGCCGTCCTCACCCTGGCGCTAGGCATCTCCGCCAGCACCACGGTCTTCAGTTGGATCGATTCCGTGCTGCTCCGCCCCCTGCCCGGAGTGGGCGACGGCGCCCAACTGGTGGCCTTCGAATCCATCCAGCCCGATCGCGAAGGCCACAACATCTCCTACCGCGATTTCCGCGACTACCGCGACAACCTCCACCTGCTCTCCGGAGTCGCCGTCTCCGAGCAGCCCAATGCCTTCAGCGTCGGCGAAGGCGAGCACGCCGAGAGAGTCTGGGGCGAACTCGTTTCGGGCAACTATTTCGACGTGCTCCGCGTGAAGCCCGCCCTGGGCCGTTTCTTCTCGCCTGAGGAGCAGGGCGACAAGCCCGGAGCCTACCCCGTCGCCGTCATCAGCGAGCGCCTCTGGCAGAGCCACTTCCACGGCGATCGCGGCGTGCTGGGCGAGACCATCCGTGTCAACCGCATCCGGTTGACCGTCGTCGGCGTCGCGCCCCGCGACTTCTACGGCATCACCCGCGGCCTGGCGTTCGAGATGTGGGTGCCCATCCTGATGGCTCCCCAACTCGGCCTGATGGGCGTCGACGAGCTCGAAGGCCGCAAGGCCCGGGGACTGCAGGCCATCGGCCGCCTCGCCCCCGGAGTCCCCGTCGGGCGCGCCCGTGCGGAAGTGACCGCCCTCTCGCACCAGCTGGAGCGCGAGAACCCCAAGACCAACCAAGGCGTCAGCGCCACCGTGTTCCTCCAGCCAAACGGCCACACCGGAGCGCAGGACCTGCTGCGCGCACCGCTCATGCTTCTGCTGGCCATGTGCTTCGTGGTCCTGCTGATCGCCTGCGCCAATGTCGCCAACCTGCTGCTGGCCCGCTCCGCCGCCCGCCGAAAAGAACTGGGCATCCGTATGGCGCTGGGCGCGGGCCGCGGCCGCCTGGCCCGGCAACTCCTCACCGAGGCGTTGCTGCTGGCCGCGCTCGGCGCCCTCGTGGGCGCTCCGCTCACGGCCTGGGGACGCCAGGCGCTCTCCTATCTGGCGCCCTCGAGCATCGGCCTGCCCGTTCACGTGGGGTTCGAAACGCACAACGAAACCCTCGTTTTCGCCATCCTGATCTCCGTCGCCGCCGCGCTGCTCTCGGGTGTATCGCCGGCCCTCCACGCGCTCCGCTCAAACCTGAATGAGCACCTGAAGGAAGGCGGCCGCAGCGCCACCGCCGGCGCGCATTCGCAGCGGCTGCGCGGGGTCTTCGTGGCTTCCCAGGTCGCCCTCGCGCTGGTGGCGCTGGTCGGCGCCGGCCTGTTCATGCGCAGCTTCTGGGCCGCGCGCGCTATCGACCCTGGCTTCGACGCGCGCCACGTGCTCGTTTCGCAGTTCCATCTTTCGAGCGCCGGCTACACCGCCGAACAGCGCAAGCAGTTCTCGGTCCGTCTGCGCGAGCGCATCGAGGCGGCTCCCGGAGTCGTGAGCGCGAGTTACGCGGACCGCATTCCCCTCGGCTTCGGCATGGGCCCCTCCAGCGACCTCGAGATCGAGGGCTGCGTCCCGCGCCAGGGCGAGAACATGACGGTTAGCCGCAACCGCGTCGCGCCCGGCTACTTCCGCACGCTGCGTATCCCCGTCCTCGATGGCCGCGAGTTCACCTCCCACGACGACGCGGCCGCCGCGCCGGTCATCGTCGTCAACCAGGCTTTCGCGCGCCGCTTCTTCGCGGGCGCGAGCCCGGTCGGCCGCAAAGTCCGCGCGTTTGGAAAGTGGTCAACCATCGCCGGCCTGGTCCGCGACGGCAAATACTACACCCTGTCCGAAGCGCCGCGGCCGTATTTCTTCGTGCCGCTCGAACAGCAGGACACCGACAATCCCATCGACTTCTACGTCCGCACCCGGGGCAATCCGGGCGACGCTCTCAAGGCGCTGCGCCGCGACGCGGCCGCGATCGATCCCGAAGTCGGGGCCTTCGAAGCCATGCCGCTCGCCGACTACATCGCCGCTCCCCTATTCCCACAGAAAGTCGCGGCGAGCCTGCTCAGCGTGCTCGGCGCGTTGTCCCTGCTGCTGGCTGCGGTGGGCCTCTACAGCGTGATGGCCTACGCGGTGAGCCAGCGCCGCAACGAGATCGGCATCCGCATGGCGCTGGGCGCGCGCGTCAGCGACGTGCTGGCCATGGTGATGCGCCAGGGCCTGTTGCTCACCGCCGCGGGACTCGCCGCCGGCCTGGTCGCCGCGCTCGCCGCCGCCCGCCTGATCGGAGACATGCTGGTCAACGTGAGTGCCTTCGATCCGCTGATCTTCATCGCTGCCGTGGCGTTCCTCGGCGCGATCGCCCTGCTCGCCAGCTACCTCCCTGCCCGCCGCGCCACCAAGGTGGACCCCATGACCGCGCTGCGCTGCGAGTAGTAACCAACGCCCAGCACCCACACCAGGGCGCCGAGATAACCGGCCAGCACGTCGCTGGGATAATGAACGCCCAAGTAGATCCGTGAATAACCGATAGCCAGTACCAGAACGGCCGCGATGCTCCAGATCGTGGCGCGGACCCAACGCGTCTTCTGATCCGCGGCCACTAAGACCGCCCCTGCTCCGAGGAGGCAAAACGAAAGCAGCGCGTGGCCGCTGGGAAAACTATAGGATGCCGGAAGACGTGTATCGAAAAACGGCTCGGGCCTCTGTCGATGAAAACTCATCTTGAGTACCCACATCAGCAGGCTGCCTCCGACCGCAGTTACTGCCACTAACACAGCTTTCCTGTGACGACCGGTAACCCACAGCGCGATGCAGCCTGACGCCGCTGCGATGGACACAAATAGCGGAGAGCCCAGCAGCGAAAAGAAATCCATCACGGCCGTAAGGCGGGCCGAAGAGTGGGCATGCACGAACTGCCGGACCGCGGCGTCGAACTGGCTCGTGTCTCCTTCCAGCATCTCCTCCGCAAGCCACGCAAACAGCGCCACGGAAACCACGGCGCACGCCAGACTCAGGAGCAGTGGCGTGGCAAGACGCGCAAGCATCGGTCTCGTCACCGCTGTCCTCCCGTCCGGACCCAGCCGCCCGGCGATTGATCGAAACGTTGCACCGATGCCGGCTCAAACCCGGTGCTCGCGGCCGAGAGCGTTTGAATTTCCATGGACGCCCGATCCAGCCGGATCACGTTGTAAGAATTCGGCTCGCCTCTTTCCCGCGTCGAGCAGGCGGTGCCGGCCTGTACGAACACCGCCGAACGTGACCCCGATCCAAGACGTACCGCTGTCGGACCACTTGAGCTGACGTGCAGATGCCCGGCCAGCAGAAGGTCCAGGCCGCACCGTAGAAAGCGGTCCAGCGCCATCCCCGAACGGCCGGCAAGGTGGTGCGGCTTCGATCCCGGCGGCAGGTCGAAAGGGTGATGCGTCACCACGATCTTCTTGACTCGGTCGGGAAGCCCGCACAGCCGTTCTTCCACCCGTTGCATCTGCAGTTCATTGATACGGCCGCCTGTAATGATGCTTCTCCGCGCCGTGTTCACGCCCGCAACCGCGATTTCATCGTCCATGAAGAAGGGTTCCAGGTTATCGGTAACGTACTTCCGATACACCTCGAACCCGCGTCGGAACCTGGCATAGATGTTGAACAACGGGATGTCATGATTTCCCGGCACAACGATCTGCGGCGTGGGAAGCGCCCGCAGAAACGCCACGGCCTTTTTGAACTCACCTGGCCTGGCACGCTGCGTAAGGTCGCCCGAAACCGCCACTACGTCAGGCTTGGCCTGGTGAACCGACTCAATGAGCCGCTCGACCACAGCGTCATCGGTGCGCCCGAAGTGAACATCGGAAAGATGGACTAGGGTTCGGATGCGATCTCCTCCTCCGGAACGATGACGCGCAGGGCGGCCGGACGCGTACGATAGCGCAAGGGCGTTTCCATCCGGGTCACCTCTCCATCCAGCGAGACCTTCACCCACCGTCGCCGTGTTTCGATCCACGCCTCGACTGCGGCTAACGACACAAAGCCCTGGGTCTGGCCAAGGCGCCCCAGCCACGCCAGCAGGGATACATGGATCAGTTCTGCCGGCGTGGATGCATTCACCGCATAGAGAAACAGGTGGCCGGCGTCAACCCGGCGCCGCGTGCCCGCTTTGAAGCCCTCGATTTCATACTCGTTGTTGCCAATGAAGATCATGGGCGTATACATGGTCACTTCGGCGCCGGCCGCGGTCAACCGGAGGCGCAGGAAGGGCATCCTTCGCAAAGCCGTCACGGCGGCCCAAAAAAGCGCCGCCCACCTGGACCAGCCACCGTGCCGGTATCCCTTCCGCCATGCCACCATCTGCGGGTAAACGCCCAGGCTCGAATTGTTGACGAACGCACGGCCATTGACCTCGCCGACATCGATGGTCCGAACGGCTCCAGTGGCAAGGACACGGGCCGCATCTTCGACGCCCAAGGGAATCTGAAGATCCTTGGCAAAGTGGTTGAGCGTTCCGATGGGAAGCACGCCAAGTATGGCGTCGGAATCGAGCAGCGTGGAAGCAACGGCGCTGACCGTGCCGTCTCCGCCGGCGGCCACCAGCGTCTTTGCCCCGCGCTTCAGCGCATCGCGAGCCGCGTTTCCGGGGTCCGATCCCTTCTTGACCAGAATCGGTTCGGGCCGCAAGCCGTGCCGTTCGAGCGCGGCGAGCAGTTCATTCAACGGCGGTGAGTTCCTGAGTCCGCTCCGTCGCTGGTTCACGATTAAACTGACCGCGGAACCTCGGGCCGCCATGAGTCCCTCCAAGCCATGCTAACCCAGATCCATCGCATTCTCCGCCGATCCCGAACGTGGCTGCCATCGCCAGCATTACCAGGAGCACCGAACCGCGCGCGTCAGCAAGCGGACGCCGCCGCGTTCGTGATCTCCGGCGCTATGTCCACCGGAAAATTCACCGAGTTCGCGATAAAGCAATTGCCGTGGGCCTCGTGATGCAGGGCGAACGCCTTCGCCCGATCGCTCTCACCGGCAATCGTCACCGCGGGCCTGAGCACCACGCGGACGAACGCGCCCGAACCGCCCGGCCTCTCTTCCATCACCCCCGAGGCGTTGTCGTGATACTCCAGGACCGTCACCTCGTTCACCGCGCACAGGTGCAGGTACGAGAGCATGTGGCAGGAGGAAAGACTCGCCACCAGCAGTTCCTCGGGATTGTACCGGCTGGGATCTCCGCGAAACGCCGGATCGCTCGATCCCGCAATCGGCGGCTTGTCCGCCGCTTCGATGACGTGATCTCGCCGATACCCCCGGTACGTGCGCGTGCCTTCCCCCTCGTTGCCGGTCCAAGTCATCCGGATCTCATACCGATGCTGTTTCACACCTGTCTCCCGCCTCCTGCTGTCAGAACGCCCGCCGGTAAGGCACCGGAGGAGCGAGCTTCGACCCCAGGCGCCGCGCCGCGTGCAGCGGCCAGTAGGGATCGCGCAGCATCTCGCGCGCCAGCAGTACAATGTCCGCCTTCCCGCTCGCGACGATCTCGTTGGCCTGCTCCGGCTCCGTGATCAGGCCCACCGCGCCGGTCGCGATGCCCGCCTCCTGCCGTATCCGCTCCGCAAAGGGAACCTGGTATCCCGGTCCGATCGGAATCATCACCCGCGGCAGCAGGCCTCCCGACGAGCAGTCGATCAGGTCCACCCCTAGCGGCTTCAGCCGCTGCGCCAGCAGCACCGATTGATCCGCGTCCCATCCGTCCTCGGCCCAGTCGGTGACGGAGATCCGCACGAACAGCGGAAAGGCCGCGGGCCACACCTCGCGCACCGCCCAGGTGACGTCGCAAAGCGCGCGTATGCGATGGCCGAGCGGCCCGCCATATTCGTCGGTCCGCTGGTTGCTCAGCGGAGAGAGAAATTCGTGCAGCAGGTAGCCGTGCGCGGCGTGTATCTCGAGCACGCGGAAACCGGCCTCCACCGCGCGCCGGGCCGCCGCCGCAAACGCCGCGGCAATGCGCCGTATCTCCGGCACCGTCAGCTCTTCCGGCTGGCACTCGTGATCGAGAAACGGAATCGGACTGGGCGCCACCGGCCGCCAGCCGCCACGCTCGGCGGGGATCTGCGCGCCGCCGTCCCACGGCCGCGCCGTCGAAGCCTTGCGCCCCGCGTGCGCGATCTGCATGCCCGCTACGGCGCCCTGGCTCTCGATGAACCGCGCGATCCGTGCCAGCGGTTCGATGTGATCGTCGTCCCAGATCCCCAGGTCGTTCGGCGAGATCCGCCCGCGCGCCTCTACCGCCGCCGCTTCGGTCATCACCAACCCTGCGCCGCCCATCGCGCGGCTGCCCAAGTGGACGAAATGCCAGTCCGTCGCCATCCCTTCCTCGCACGAATACTGGCACATGGGCGACACCGCGATCCGGTTCCGCATCCGCACCTCGCGGAGAGAAACGGGAGTGAACAAAGCGGGTTCGTCCATAAGCTTCCAGTATCGCGGGATTCCGGACCGCCGTGGGGCAGGCATCCACGCCTCCAGCGGGTCTCCATACCCGCCATGATGCGCCCTCCGCCCGACAATTCCGCCCCCCCCGTGAGCCAATTTTCCTCGATTGCGCGCTTTCTACCTCAACGAAGCGGGAAAGCCCGGCCGCGTGGCGGCAGGGGCTCAGCTTCTACCAAACCCCAGAGGGGTGCCGCGATATCGGCAACCGATTCAATGAACCTAAGGAGAAACACCATGAAGCGATTTGCGAAGTGCCTTTCGAGTACGCCAGCCCTGGCGTTCCTGGCCACCACAATCGTGCTGATCAGCGCCGCGCCGGCCGGCTCCGCGGTCCTCACGCCGGCCGTCCCGGTGACCATCGTGAACACGCCGGTGCCTGTGCAGGGGACCGTGAACGCCAACGTGACCGGAACGGTCGGCGTCAGCAGTTTGCCGGCCGTGCAGTTGAGCGGCACGCCCACGGTCAACCTCAACACCGCGCCCACCGCGCCCCTGTACGTGGATTCCGACCGCCCCGCCCGCAACGGCTTCAACGCATCCTGCGCTACCGGGAACATCGACCCCACTTACGGACAGGCCTCCTGCACTCTGTTCACGATTCCGGCCGGCCGCCAGATCGTGATCGAGACCATCTCCTGCCAGGCTGAACTCTTCGCCGGCCAAGGTCCGGGCGATGTTCAGCTGATCGTGCCGAACTCGCAGTTCCCCGTGAATGGCACCGATCATGTTTCCCATATGCTGACGCTGGCCAAGCAGTCCTCCTCGCCCAACCTGGACATCTGGCGGATGACGAGTCCGCTCAAGGCGTATGGCAGCTCGCCCTCCGGAGGGTCGGTCGACGTCGGCCTGTTCTTCCGGGCCGATCCAGCCTCGCCGAATCCCCAGGGCATCCTCTGCACGATCTCGGGCTACATCGTCGGCCAGTAGCCGGGCAGTTTTCGTGGCGCAGGCACTCCTGCCCAATGCCACTTAGTTTTCGCAAGACCGGACAGAAATCGTGGGGCAGGACTCCAGTCCTGCAGCGGGTCTCCAGACCCGCCTCCGTCCAACTTCCTGAAACGAAGGAAGCCGGACGTGGACGTCCGGCGCAGCTCTGGAGAGCCGCCCCACTCCGGCTGTCCGCATCCGGGATAACTAAGTGGCATTGGGCACTCCTGCCTGCCGCCTCGACACTCGTGCCGAAACCGGTTTTCGCGTCGAGACGAGTGTCGACGCGGCAGACTAAGGGTCTGCGCCACGGTGCCCCCTTGCCCTACTCGCACCGCGCCAACCGCGCTTGAATCTGTTGACCGGCGCGAGCCTCGAACTCGTTGGGCGTGATCGGACGCCAAGCCGGGATGCGCTGGAACGCGGCATAGCTCTTGCGATACCAGCCGCAAGCCTGCTCGCGGGACCCCTCGCCGGCCATGGCTGCCCGCACCTCGCCCATACCGTAGTACACGTTGACGACGCCGTACAGCGCCTCGAGGTTGGGCTTCGCGCCGGCCGAGAGTGGCTCGCTGAGCGCCAGCGCCGTTCTGTACTCGGCCTGGGCCTCCGCAAGCCTGGCGTGCTGGATGTGGATGCGCGCCACCCGGTCCAGAATCACCGGGACCATCAGGCAGTCCTCCACGTCTCTGGGATCGGACCGGCAAATGGCATCGTAGGCATCTCGTACCAGCAGGTAGTTGCGCAACGCGCCGCTCCAGTCCCCAGCCTTTTCCTGGCCCCCCGCCATCCAGACGATCACCGTGTTTTCGAGCCCCTTGGCTCGTGAGTCCGTCCGTGCCCTGTCGCCGATCTCGACCAACCCGCGTCCGAGAGAAGCCAGACCCTGCGATACGCGTCCCGCCCGCCAGAGGGCGTGGCCGTAGGTGGCGCGAGAAGCCGCAAGGTCAGTTCGGAAGACCATGTTCCTGGGGTCGAGTGCAACCAGTCTCTCGGCGGTCTGCAACTGCATTCGATAATACGGCAACGATTCCGTGTATCGGCCGCCCGTCAGCAGCATGTCTCCCATGCGTTGATAAGCACGCATCAGGGTATGAGCGTACGTCGTGTTGTCGTTCCCTCTGGCCAGACTCTCCAGGGCCACCGTCGCTTTCGCGTAGAGGGGCAGCGCTTCGGGCACCTGCCCCGTCTGGAACAGGTCGTCGGCGGTCAGGAGCCGCAGCCGTCCCTGCCAGTGGCGCAGGTCCGGATTCCCGGGAGCGGCATCCACGAGTTCATCCACCAGCCCGAGCGCCTTGCGGTGATTCTCCAGCGCCGCATAAGAATCGCCCGCATTGCCTACGGTGCTGTTCTCGCCGTAAACCCCGCCCATCGCCTCGTACGCCTTCGCCAGCTCGGCCTTGACCCCGCGGCCCTTCCCGCCCAGTCCCTCGAGGATTCCCAGCGCCTTTCCGCAGTCGTCGAGAGCGGCCTGGATGTTGCCGAGATAACGGGCGTTCAACCCGCACACCTCTCTGTAGCTCGCTGCCAGCGGAATCAGGTCGCCGGCGCTCGTCCCCGAAGCCGCGGCCGCGAGTTTCTGTCGCATGCCGAGCGCTTTTGTAAGGCTGTCGAGAGCGCCGGCGATGTCACCCAGGTTCGACCCTTCGGGATTCCCCTGCACCAGGCCGATGCGCTCGTAGGCGTTTGCCAATTCCCGTTCAAGCGACACGTCGTCGGCGGAATTCTTGCTCAGGTGGCGCAGGTACTCCATCGACTTTTGTACGATCAGCTGGCGCGCCGGGGTGGCGCCGGGCAGGTCCTGTATGGCGTCGTGCACCTCGAACAAAAGCGAGTCGGCGAGCGCGCGTACGTCCTGAAAATGTTCCTCCGCCCGGGCGCGTTCAGCGCGTGCGATACGCGCTTCCCGAACCACCACCGCCATCCCTGCCGCGGCCGCCACGATGGCCAGGGCGGTTGTCGCCACTCCGAGCTTGTGCCGCGCGGCGAACTTGCCGGCGCGATAGCCGAGCGTGTTCTTTCGCGCCACAACCGGCAGAGCTTCCAGGTGCCGCCGCACATCCTCCGCGAACTGCGCCGCCGACGAATACCGCCGGTGCGGCTCCTTCCGCAGGGCCATCAGTACGATATTGTCCAGATCCCCCGCCAGCCGGCGCCGCGCCCGCCGCGTTTCCTGCGTGCCGCGGCCGATCGCCGTGCTCGGCCGCTGCGGTTCCGTCTCGCAGATCACGCGAGCCATTTCGTGCGGCGCGCCGCTCGTGATCCGGTATGGGCTCCGCCCCGTCAGCAGCCTGTACAGAACCACTCCCAGCAGGTACACATCGGCGGCCGTGGTAATGGGCTCGCCGCGCACCTGTTCGGGGCTGGCAAATTCCGGCGTCATCACCCGCGCGAGCGTCGTATGCTCGGAGGACTGCCAGAAATTCTCCGGCGCCAGAAGCTTCGCGATCCCGAAGTCCAGCAGCTTCGGCACGCCTTCCCCGGTCACCAGAATGTTGCTGGGTTTCAGATCGCAATGCACCACCAGGTGCTGATGAGCGTAGTGCACCGCGCCGCAAAGCAGCCGGAATAGCCGCAGGCGCTCGACCACGGAGAGATGGTGCCCCTCGCAGTACTCGTCGATGGGCACCCCCTCCACCAGCTCCATGACCACATAAGGAAGGCCGTCTTCGGTACTGCCGCCGTCCAGAAGGCGCGCGATGTGAGGATGGTCGAGCGTGGCCAGAATCTGCCGCTCGGCCTTGAAACGGCGCAGGCCGGAGCCTGTATCGAAGCCCCGCCGCGCGATTTTGATCGCGACCTGCTTTTGATACTGGTCGTCGGCGCGCACCGCGCGGTACACCTCGCCCATTCCTCCCGAGCCGAGTTCCTCGACGATTCTATACGGCCCGATGAGCCGCCCCAGCAAGGCGGGCCTGTCCTCCGGTCTGGCACCGTCCCCGGGAATGGTCCTCAGAAAATCGGCATCGATCTCACCATGCGAGAGGACGAAGGATTCCACCTCCTCGCGCAGCGCATGGTCGTTCGCCGAGATCCTGTCGAGATACTGAGCGCGTTGGTCGGGGTCGAGATCGAGGACGGCATACAGCGCTTCCCTGACTTGGGCCCAGCGCTCGGGGGTCATGCCTCGAGTCCGGTGATTTCCCGGTGCAGCCAGACTCGCGCCGTCGCCCAGTCGCGCTTCACGGTCGCCGGCGAGACGCCGAGAACGGCCGAGGTTTCTTCGATCGAGAGTCCGCCAAAGAACCTCAGCTCGACGATCCGGCTTTGCTGTTGGTCGAGGCGCGCCAGGCCGTTCAACGCCTCATCCAGTGCCAGCACGTCGACGCTTTGGGTCTGGGGCAGAGCGACCCGCTCGTCCAGAGTCACCCGGCAGGCCGCGCCCCCGCGCTTGCCCGCGCGATGCCGGCGCGCGTAGTCCACCAGGATCTGGCGCATGAGTTGCGACGCGACCGCCACGAAATGCGCCCGGTTCTCGACCTGCAAGTTCTGGGCGGCGAACCGAAGGTAGGCCTCGTGCACCAGCGCGGTGCTCTGCAGAGTGTGATCGGAACGCTCGCGGCCCAGATGATAACGCGCCAGCCGCCGCAGCTCGTCATACACCAGCGGTATGAGCGATTTCAGCCCTTCGGTGCCCTCGACGCGCCTCGGCATAGCTCCGCTCACCCCAGCCTCCTCTATGGCCCAACGATATCCCGCCGAACCCGGGCAAGTCAACAGCCGACGTCGCCCGACGCGGGTCGTCAAGGTCTTGCTGAACACGCTAGCGGCGGTGGCCGTCGCGCTTTGGTAGTTCTGGAAAACATCGCAAAAGCCTCCAAAACTCCGGAACCTAGGTAACGTCGCCAGCCGAGAGC
The DNA here is from genome assembly GCA_963841635.1 of Bryobacterales bacterium. GTDB lineage: Bacteria > Acidobacteriota > Terriglobia > Bryobacterales > Bryobacteraceae > DASWZN01. The sequence goes on along the minus strand of CAWJDO010000002.1, from coordinate 338,364 downwards.
GACGTCTAGCCTAAGAGGGCGTAAATGCGCAGAATGGCGAGCCTGACCGTCGTCCTGATCTGCTCGCTGGGGATCCAGCTTGTACTCGCCCAGCCGCCGAAGAGGCTCCTCGTCCGCCCGCCGCGAGACCTCTTTCTCCGGTTCAGCCCCAACGGGCGGTATATCATCGCGCAGAATGAGCCCGGAATCACAGTGTTGAGCGCGCAGCCTTTCAGGGTCCTCTTTAGAATCTCCGCCCAGGACACGAATTTCGCCCAATTCACACCCGACTCGCGCCAAATTGTCTTCCTCAGCTCCCGGAGCGCCCTGAGCCTCTCCTCTTCGACCTTCACAGCGCACGTCGAGCGTTGGGATGTCGCCGCTCGCAGCCGTGTCGCGTTCGCCCAGATCTGGCTGCATGGATGTGAAACGAACGAGTTGTCCCCGGACGGAAGCGTGCTGGCCTGCGTGGATACCCAAGGCACGCTTCGGGCTATCGATGTTGCTTCTGGCCAGACCATACTCGAGAAGAAGAAATTCGGCCGGCTGCATGTGAGCTGGGGCATAAGCGAAATCGGCATGTTCACTCGCCGCGAGACCGGCGATGTGGCAGCCGCCTGTGTCCGTTTCTCCCCAGACGGCCGCTTCGTCGCAGCCGCGCCTCTGTTCGGGGAGGGGGGGCCGGTGGGAGGCAACGACCCCGAGTTCCCCTTGCAGCTGAACGGAGACGCTGGGGTCCAGCTTGGGTGGGACGACGAGGGTCCGCACGTTCTCTGGGATCTACTGGAGAGAAGGGAGGTGAGGCCGACGGCCGGGCTGAAGCAGCCCTACCTGGACGGGGACTTTGTCTTCGTCGCGTCGGACAGCGTGCTGGTGCTGCACCGCGGGTGGAAGCACCGAAAATCAACCGTCGTCGCCACTGTCGAAGGTGTTCCCTCGCGAGAACTGCTCCTCAAGACCACGGTCGTCTGGGGCGAGCTGTCAAGGGCGGCGGATCCGGACTTCGTCCTCGTCCGGCCGCCCGGAAGGCGCTCAATTTGGGGCGTAGAATACCGTACCGGCCGGGCCATCACGAGCCGGTCACCCTCACTGGACGTGTTGGGCAACCACTACGTCGCCGAGCGCACCAACGGCGAAATAGGCTTGTACGAGAGAGGCAAGCCGCGTGCCGTGGCAACCGTGAGGCTCGACGCGCAATGAGCGGAAATATCGTCGCTGTAATCCATGAGGCAACGGTCGAGTCGGCCGACGGCTTCGGTACGCTCTGGCGTGAGTAACATAAGGCCCCGCTGCGGACGTCATAGAGCAAGGCATGAGGCGCTTCGGCAGCTACGCGCTCGCGGCGGCGGTTCTAGCTTTGCCACTGTATCAGTGTCCAGCCAGAGCCCAAGGCTCGCCGCAATGGCAGCGGGGCGGGGTCACCGTCAAGGTTCCCGAACCGCCCGCGCTCCCGCCCGGCGCTCTGCGCCACCTTCGGTTTAGTCCCGATGGACAATACGTCCTGGCGCAGGACAGCACTCGGGTCACAGTGCTGACCGTGAAGCCGTTTGCGGTCCTTTCCAGCGCTCCGGCCGAGAGTGCCACCTTCGCCGAATTCAGCCCGGACTCAAAGGAGATCTTGTTTGTCAGCTCCGTTACGCGCGTGGAACTGAATGAGCTAGCGCTGGCCCACTCGGCAATGCACGTGGAGCGCTGGAACATCGCGGAGCGCAGGCGTAGTGGGTTCACGGAAATCCACTCCCAGCCCTGCGGAACCGTGGAGCTATCTCCGGACGGCCGTGTTTTAGCGTGTGTGGACTTCGAGGGCACGCTCACCCTCGTCGACGTCGGTTCTTCAGAGACCATATTCGAGAAGAAAGGGCTCTGCCGTCCCTGGGTGCAGTGGTATCCCTTCAACGATGGCGGGGGGCCGGTTCCCCGTCCGATTGTCGACGGCCAACTCGGATCCGCTGGAATCGGCTTCTCGCCCGACGGACGATTCGTTCTAGCCGTGCCGGGCCGTGCTGAGGGCTCTGCCGTGGCCTGGGATCTTCTAGCCGGCCGCACGGTGAAACTGGAGGGAATGCTGAAGCCACGCATTTGGCGCGGTGGCTTCCTTTTTGTCGCACCCGACAAGGTCATGATCCAGGACACGAAGGTCACCGGGGCGTGGAAACCGAAGGGCATTCTCAGCACCACCGTAATGAGGTTTCCCTCGGGGCAGCGGCTGGCCGCCGTAACTCTGCCCGGAGGCGACTTTTATCGGGCGGCAGATCCGGAATTCGTCATCGAGCGTCCCAATACGCAGCCGCGACCGGTTGCGGCCGTCGAACTCCGCACCGGACATGCGATCACTAGCGAGGCCGCCGCTCTGGACGTCTTAGGAAACTACTACGTGACCGAACGCGCAAACGGAGAGCTGGGATTGTACGAGCGGGGCAAGCCTGGCGCTATTGCGGTCGTCAGGCTGATCTCCCGGTGAAACGCCAGCCAAGAGAGGCGAGCGGCGCATTGCTGTTAACCAAGCACAGGGTTGCGGCCAGAATTGCTGCGCTGTTTCTCCTCGGGGGGCTCGGCGGCACAGGTGTCCAGATGCCGGAACCAGCGTCGGCTCTCCTGTGGTCCAAGACATTGAAGAGCCACCTTCGACAGGTCCGTTTCAGCCCCGATGGGAAGTATCTTCTCGCGCAGGATGACTCCGAAATCGCAGTGATTACGGTGCTGACCTTCTGGGTTCTCTTCCGAATTCCGGCTGACAACGCTGGTCTGGCGCAATTCACGCCCGACTCGCGGCAGGTCGTCTTTGTTAGCCAAGCCGAGCACCGTGCTCGGCATCAGCTCGTGATCCGAGAAGTTCCTCGCTTGGAGCGCTGGAACATTGCAGGCGAGGCCCGGGCCGAAGACACGCCGATCCCGGCAGGGACCTGCGGAACCCAGGAGCTTTCGCCGGACGGCCGCACCCTGGCCTGTGTTGACCCAGGCGGCACGCTTCGGTTGATTGATGTTCCCTCCGGCCAGACGATTTACGAGAAGAGGAAATTCGTTAAGCCCTTCGTCGATCAAGAATCTCCCTTCCTGCGCGAGCACGGAGATCTCGGCAAGGCCACGATCGGGTTCTCCCCAGATGGAGGCTTCGTCATCGCCTCGCCCGGGGTTCTCGGTTCGCCTGTCGCCTGGGATCCCCTCCGGCGCGGCTCCATCAACCTAACGGGGCAGCTTCGAAATATCCTGTGGGAGGCGTTTGTGTTTGTGACTCCGGACCGCATATTGATCTCACACCACTTCAACCACGGGAAGACCTTCAGCGCCAGGCTCGTGGCCTTTCCCTCTGGGGTGGTGGTCTCCAGGCCAAAGCTCCCGCCGGGGCCGCTGTTCCGGGCCGCCGATCCCAGTTTTGTCCTGATCCGGCCCTTCGGACAACTCGATGACCGCGATCCGGAGCCGAACCGCGCCGCGGCCGTTGAATTCGGCACCGACCAAGTCATCGTTTCGAACGCCTCCGCGGCACTCGATGTCTTCAGGAACCACTACGTGGCGGAGCTGGCCGACGGCAACTTGGGACTCTATGAAAGAGGCAAGGGCCTCCAGGCAAAAGTCAATCTTAGGCTTGAGGGACCATGAGGACGGAAGCCGCGTGCCGTGGCAACCGTGAGGCTTGACGCGCAATGAGCGGGAATCTCGTCGCCGTGCTCCATGAGGCCACGGTGCCGCACTAGCGGCGTCGGCACCAGATTCCCCGCACTGGTGCTACCGGGCGACCGTTCTCGCCGCTTTCCTTTCGACGGCCATGTTACTTCTGGTCACCATCTCCACGCGCAGCAACGGCTACAGACGCTCCACTTGCTTGTTTTGTTCCACCGAACCGTCCCGGGCCAGATTCACCGACGGGCTCCACGGCACCAGACTGGGGCCGATCTCCGATCGCCAGTGGCTTGACCACAGCGTACTCCCGGGCGGAGCCTGTTTTCATCCTCCGTTGTGCCGGACCAGAGGGCTGGAATGTGTTCACGCTGATCGTGTTTCTAGATTTGTCCGCCTTTCAATCGCTTAGGGATTCTGGCCCGGGCCCCAACAGCCCGCCCCGCCTTACGCTCGTGCTGGTGACGGCAACTGTCGAAATACCGGACTGTCTCAAGAAAGGGCTCACCCCACCCAACCCCAAACGCTTCCGTTCATCACTTTTCGTCACTTCGACACCCGACAGCAACCTCGCCCCGCGCGGAAAACGAGAGACCAAAAATCGCAACACCGTCCCAGTCCCAGAACAGGGCACGCCGATCAGCAGGGAGTCTACTGTTTCCCGTCTTTCGGGAGCCGCACAACGCGAAAAACCAAAAAGTGCAACAAGGTCCCAATCCCATAAATGGACATCCCAAATCCCCACTCCAGACCCGAACCCCCCCAGTCCTGAGCACACGCGTCCCGCCACCTGGACGTATAATCCGGATGGAGATGACGGCCCCTTGCAGAGAATCGCCACGTACGCGCTCCTTCTCTTGCTCTTGATCGTGGCGGGCTGCGTTTGCGCCCAGCGACGGGAGACAAAGCGCCTCCAGTCGCGGACGCCGCCGCCGCTTCAAGAGTTGCGCTTCAGCCCCGACGGCCGCTATCTTCTGGCGCAGGGCGATTCTGGCGTCACTGTGCTTACCGTGCGACCATTCGCCATCTTGTTCCGGATTCCAGCCGACGACGCTGACCTGGCCCACTTCACGCCGGACTCGCGACAAGTCGTGTTTGTCAGCTCCGTGGCGAAGCTGCGCCTTCAGTCCCCCACGTCCCCAGCGCACCTGGAGCGCTGGAATATCGCCGATCACACACGCGCCGCCTTCACGGACATCCCCCTGCACGAGTGCGAGGGGAGGGAGTTGTCGCCGGACGGCGGTGTTTTGGCATGTGCTGATTTCAGTGGAAAACTCCGAATCCTTGACATCCCCTCCGGAGAGACGCTGTTCGAGAAAGACAATTTCGCTGAGCCGTTCGTTTCCTGGCCAACTTTCGCCGACCGACAGGTATTCGGCGACCCCGGCTCGGCTACGCTTGCCTTCTCTCCGGACGGAAGGTTCGTCATCGCCATGGCTAACGCGGCCGCCGGCACCGCCGTCGCTTGGGACCTGCGCGAGAAACGGCCGGTCAGACTGGAGGGGGCGACGAAGGGGATGCGCACCCAAATTGGCCTGGAAACCAAGATGACCGTCGCGGATCCGTACTCAGCAACGTTCGCTTTCGTCGCTCCGGACCGCCTGATAATAAAGCCGATGACAACGCGGGCCCGACCCGCAGTGACCGCAACCCTCGTGGCGTTTCCCTCCGGGAAGGTGCTAGCGAAGCTGGCGCTTCCTCCCGGTCCGCTCTTGCGGGCTACGGATCCTGGCTTTGTCCTCATCCGCCCTTTCGGCGAGTATGTTCTCATCGATGACCTGAAGCCGCGGACCGCGGCCGTAGAATTCGCCACCGGGAAAGTCATCATCAGCAATGCTCCCGCGCTGGATGTATTCGGCAACTACTATGCTGCAGAACGGATCAACGGCGAAGTGGGCTTGTACGAAAGGGGAAAGGGCATTCAAGCCACCGTCAAGCTTGAGCGACCCCACTGAGGCGGCCCCGCCGTTGAAGGGACGAACCCCAACGCGGATGTCCGCCGCCGCCCCGCTCCTTCCCCGTCCCGCCGCTTCCGCCGCGAAACGCCCATCACACGCATTGTATTTCTCGATTTGCTCGCGCCTCAGCCACTTGCGCGTTTTGAGGGTACCCCGCTCCGCACGCCCTGGGCATAACCTCGTGCAGGTGATGTCCGCGTTTCCAGCACAAGTCGCCAAGACCACAATCGCCGCCATCCGGACCCGCGCGGCAGCAGCGGAAGCGAAACCGGGCAACAAGGTCCAATGCTGTCCCCATGGGTCCGTTTTCGACGGCGGTGTTGAAAACAAAACCCTTATGGGTTCGTTTGGTCTTTTTTTCGACGCCGGCTCCAACGCCCCAAAACCACCACTCCAGACCCGAAAACCCCCACTCTTCACCCCACGCCCCCGGCGCTATAATGGCTCCAGGGCCATTCCTGGGGATGCGCAAAAATTACTGCGGAATCGTAATCCGCGCCGCGAGCATCTTAAGAGGTGCAAGCCGGCCCCCGAGGCGCGACTACCTCGAACTGATGCGCGACTACCTCGAACTCACCAAGCCCACCATCACGTGGCTCATCCTCGGCAGCACCGCCGTCGGCTACTATTTCGGACTCGGCGGCGGCGACCCACGCTGGCTCGTGCTCTTCAACACCCTGCTGGGAACCGGCCTGCTCGCCTCCGGAACCGCCACGCTCAACGAGTGGTACGAGCGCGACGTCGATGCCAAAATGCGCCGCACGGAAGCCCGGCCCATCCCCTCCGGACGCGTCACCCCCGGCCGCGCCCTCGCATTCGGCATCGTTCTTTCGATACTCGGATTCGCCGACCTCGCGCTAGCCGTGAACCGCGTGGCTGCCCTCTGGGGACTGGCCACGCTCGCGACATACCTGCTCCTCTACACGCCGCTCAAGCAGCGCACCCCGCACGCCACCACCATCGGCGCGTTTCCCGGCGCCATGCCGCCGCTAATCGGATTCGCGGCCGCGGCCGGCGGCCTCTCCGCGCAGGCCTGGGTCCTGTTCGCCATTCTGTTTCTGTGGCAGTTCCCGCACTTCCTCGCCATCGCCTGGATGTATCGCGAGGACTACGGCCGCGCCGGAATCGTGATGCTGCCCGTGGTCGAGCCCGACGGCAAATCCACCGCGCGCCAGATCGTCATCGCCTCGCTACTGCTCATCCCCGTCAGCCTCGCGCCCGAATTCCTGCACATGACCGGCACGCTCTACCTGTACGGCGCCCTCGCGCTGGGCCTCGCATTCCTGACCGCCGGGCTGCGGGTCGCGTTCGATCGCACGCGGCTGCGCGCACGGCAGGTGCTCCTGACATCGGTCGTCTACCTGCCTCTGCTTTATGGTCTGATGTTGTTGGACAGGCCGTGATCGTCTCCGTCGAAAACCTGACCCGCCAGTACGGCGCCCGCACTGCGCTCGCCGGCGTCTCGTTCGAAGTTCGCGAACGCGAGATCTTCGGCGTCCTCGGCCCCAACGGCGGAGGAAAATCGACCCTGTTCCGAATCCTCGCCACCATGCTCGCACCCTCCACCGGCTCCGCTGCCGTCGCGGGTTACGACGTCGAACGCCAGCCCGCCGAAGTGCGCCGCCGCATCGGCGTGGTCTTCCAGTCGCAGAGCCTCGACAAGAAGCTCACCGTTTTCGAAAACCTGCGCGCCCAGGGACAACTGTTCGCCATGCACGGCCGCGCGCTCGCCGACCGGATCGACGAAGTCGCGTCGCGCCTCGGCCTCGCCGACCGCCGCAACGACCTGGTGGACACGCTCTCGGGCGGCCTCCGTCGCCGCGTCGAGATCGCCAAAGGACTGCTGCACCGCCCCACCGTGCTCCTGATGGACGAGCCTTCCACCGGCCTCGACCCCGGCGCCCGCCGCGAGCTCTGGCAGTACGTCGAAGAGCTGCGCGACCGCCAGGGCATCACCGTCCTGGTGACCACGCACATCCTCGACGAGGCCGACCGCGCCGACCGCCTCCTCCTGCTGCACGAAGGCAAGGTGGTCGCCGAGGGCGCGCCCGCCGACCTGAAGTCGCGCATCGGCGGCGACGTAGTGATCCTCGATGTGGACCAGCCCGCGCTCCTGCTGCCCGACCTTCGCGCGCGCTTCGGTGTCGAAGCCGTCGCGCAGAACGGCTCCGTCCGCGTCGAAATCGGCAACGGCCACCGCTTCATCGCCGAGGCCGTGGAGGCCTTTCCCGGCGCGATCCACTCGGTGGCGCTGCACAAGCCGACCCTCGAAGATGTCTTCCTGGACGAGACCGGAGCGAACCTGACATGAGCTTCTGGCTACCCGTTTGGGCTTTGTGGACTCGCGACCTGGTGCGCTTCTGGCGCGAGAAGGCGCGCGTCGTTGGCTACGTCGGTTCGCCGCTGCTGTTCTGGCTGCTGATCGGCTCCGGCTTCGGCGACCTGGCCTTCTTCTACCCCGGAGCGCTGGTGCTCACCGTGATGTTCTCCGCGGTGTTCTCCACCATGTCGCTCATCGAGGACCGCCGCGAGGGTTTCCTCCTCTCGATGCTGGTCTCGCCCGCGCCGCGCAGCTCCATGGTGCTCGGCAAAATCGCCGGCTCCGCGACGCTGGCATGGCTTCAGGGCCTGGTGTTCCTCTGCTTCGTTCCCGCCACCGGCCACACACCCGGCGCCGCGGCGCTGCTCGAAGCCGCGGCCGTGATCGGCCTCATCGCGTTCATGTTCACGGTGGTCGGATTCGTCATCGCCTGGCAGATGGAATCGACGCAGGGCTTCCACGCCATCATGAACCTGGTCCTGCTGCCGCTGTGGCTGGTCTCGGGCTCGCTGTTCCCGATCGCGAAGGCGCACGGCTGGGTGCAGTGGCTGATGCGCGCCAACCCTGTGACGTACGCCGTCTCTGCGCTGCGCGCCCCGCTCGAAGGACACGCCGGAGTCCCCGGCCCCGCGATCAGCGTGATCGTGACCGCATCCTTCGCCGCCGTTCTGTTCGCAATCGCGACGGCGTCCGCGACCCGAAAAACGACGAGGGCCTTCGCGTGAAGGCGGCTCTTCTCGCGCCCCTCTTCCTCAGCCTCACCGGCTGCGCGCGACACGAAGCGATGCCGGTCTACGGCCGAGTGCCCGCCTTCGTCCTGACCTCGCAAACCGGCGCGACCTTCGACAGCAAGACCCTCGCAGGCAAGATCTGGGTTGCCGACTTCTTCTTCACCACCTGCATGGGCCCCTGCCCGCGCATGTCGGCCCAGATGCACTCGGTCCAGAAGCGAATCGCCGACCTCCCCGACGTGCGTCTGGTTTCGTTCTCGGTCGATCCCCAACACGACACGCCGCCGGTCCTCGAGGCCTACGCCCAGCGCTTCCGAGCCGACCCCACCCGCTGGTACCTCCTCACCGGCTCCCCCGCGACGCTGAACACCCTAGACCGCGACGCCTTCAAACTAGGCAACGTAGACGGCACCTTCCAGCACTCGACACTCTTCGCCCTGGTGGACCGTACCGGCCAGATCCGAGGCTACTTCCACACAGAGGAAGGCGCGACCCTGGACCCCCTGATCGCCGCCATCCAGCTGTTGGAAGTGGGGCAGGACTCCAGTCCTGCAGCGGGTCTCCAGACCCGCCTCCCCGCTGTGAACGCCATCCTCAACGGCACCGCCGCCGTACTCCTGGTCTGGGGCTACACCCTAATCCGGCGCGGCCGTAAGGCCAGCCACCGCAACGTAATGTTAGCGGCCTTCACCGTCTCGACTCTCTTCCTGATCTGTTACCTGATCTACCACGCGCAAGCCGGCGTAGTGCGCTTCACGGGAACCGGCCCCATCCGCATCCTCTACTTCGCGATCCTGATCACCCACACCCTGCTCGCGGCCGCCGTGCCGCCGCTCGCCATCGTGACCCTCTCGCGCGGCCTGCGCTCGCGCTTCGACCGCCACCGCGCCATCGCGCGCTGGACTCTGCCCATCTGGCTCTACGTCAGCGTCACGGGAGTGGTTGTGTACTGGATGCTGTACCGGATGTAGCCCGCCGCCCGCCGAACACCGCCAGCTCGAACGCCTTGAAGTAGCAGTCCACGTCGGTGAAGCCGATCGCGCGCAGCCACTCGCACTGCGCCTCCGCCGGCGCCAGGATGTTCGCGTCCTTGTCGGCGCGGCGATAGTAGGTGCTCTCGATCTCCGTGCGCGAGAGCGCCGGCTGCCACCGCTGCAAGCCGTCCAGAAACGCTTCGTCGTTCATCCGTGCAAGCCACGGCGATCCGGGAGCCACGTGCTCCACGTTGATGAAGATCGCGCCCGGCGCAAGCAACTCGTGGATCTCCGAGTAGATCTCCCGCTTGCGCGCATCCGGCTGGTGGTGAATCGAGAATCCGGACACCACGGCATCGAACGGAGTGAACGAAGCAACGGCCTGCGTCCACGACGGTTGCCCGTAGTCCACGCCCAAAATCTCCACGCGAGCGACCCGCTCCGCAAAGCGCTTCCGCGCCGCATCGAGCATCGGCTCGGAGAAGTCGAGCAGCACGGCGCGTGCGTCAGGATAGAGGTCCAGAATCGCCGCCGCGAGCACGCCATCGCCACATCCCAGATCGAGGATTCTCTCGACCGGCCGCTCGCAAGCGGCGATCAGCCGCAGCATGATGTCGATCTGCGCCTCGGCGAACGGGATCGCGCCGCGAACCCCTTCGAGGAAGGTGGCCGCCAGCTCGGAGGATTTCCAGACAGCGTCGGTGGGCTTGGACATTCCTCAGTGTAAGACAGCGCTCTCCGGGCCTGCTAGAATCCACTGATTATGGCTCTTCGCGTGGACCCCAATGCCGAACGCCGGACTTCCGGCGGCTTTCCCACTACCATCGTCATCACGCTGGTGGTCGCCGCGGCGGTCGCGGTGGCCGTGTTGCTGCTGACGCGCGGCGGGCCGCGGCAGGAGCCCGCCCCGGTGCTGACGCCGGAAGCGCGCGCCTACGTTCATGCCGGCTACCTCGGCTTGAGCGATGTCAGCATGAGCGCCAAGCAGAACTTCGCGGGACAGACGCTGGTGGAGGTCACCGGCAAGATCACCAACACCGGCAGCCGCATGCTGAAACAGATCGACCTCAACTGCGTGTTCCGCGATCCCTCGGGCCGGGTGGTGCTGCGCGACCGGGTGTCCATCGTCAAAGAGCGGCTGGGCGGCCTCAAGCCGGGCGAGACGAAGGATTTCCGGCTGCCGTTCGACACCATTCCCGAGAGCTGGAACCAGGTGCTACCGGAGCTGGTGATCGCTCAGATCACGTTCGGGTAGCGGACTGCAGCATCATAGCGAACGACACCACCGTCAGCGCGATCGCGACGAACGCCGCGGCCCGCCAGAACCGCTCGGCGAAGCCGTTGGCCAGCTTCGGGGTTCCGGCCACATAGGCGGCGCAGAACCCGCCCACCAGGCCGCCGATGTGCGCCGCCTGGTCGATGAACGGCAAGAAGCCCAGCACCACCATGTAAATGACGTACCGCACGTACATCCCCCGCATGGCCACGGCCCCACGACTGGCACGTCGGCCCACCCCCAGCGCGATCATCGCACCGACCAGTCCCATGATGCCGGCCGAGGCGCCCACGGAGAGGTTGGCCGACCAGATTGAACTCAGAAAGAAGCCGGCCACCGAAGCGAGCAGGTAGATGACGATCATGCGGGCCGCACCATAGGCTTCCTCGACCTGCGCTCCCACGTCGAACAGGACCCAGGAGTTCATCAGGATGTGGAGCACGTTACCGTGGAGAAATCCCGCTGTCACCAGGCGCCACCACTCGCCACTCTGGAAGACCTGAAACTTCGCTCCCAACCGGTAGAGCGTGGGGCCGTCGATTCCCATCAGGGCATTCGACGTAGCGGCGCCCATGCTCAGTGCCAGCGTGACGGCGAACAGGCCGCAGTTGATGAGCAGGATGATGGAGGTGGTGAAACGGGCGTGTGGAATGAACCCGCCCAGAATGTCGCTGGGATGCCGCGCGTCGATCGCGCGTGGCCCCACCTGGGCGCTGCAATAAGGGCACACACGGTCGCTGGTGGTAATAAAGGCCCGGCAGTGCGGGCACATGCGGCGCTTGTCCATGGCCAAATCCCATTGTAGCGACGCCCGCAGTTCGCGCGCCCGCCAAGCGCACCCGCCATCCGCGCCCGCCATCCGCGCGCCCGCCATCCGCGCCCGCCATCCGCGCGCTCGCCACGCACACCCGCAGTTCGCGCCCCCGCCACGCGCACCCGCCATCCGCGCCCGCCATGCGCGCCCGCCACGCGCGCGTTGCTAAGATCGAGAGTCGGGGGTCGCATGAAAGTCTCTATTGTCGGGGCGGGTTATGTCGGCATCACCACCGGAGTCGCGCTGGCGTATCTGGGCCACACGGTCACGCTGCTCGATTCCGACGAATCGAAGATCGCTCTGTTGCGCCAGGGCAAGTTCCCTATCTACGAGCCCTTCCTCGAAGAGTTCGCGGCGCTGGCGCAGTCGCGGCTCCGCTTTACGACCGATGCCGACGAGGCGCATCCCGGCGCCGACCTGATCTTCATCGCGGTGGGGACGCCGCCACTGGCCGACGGCAATCCCGACCTTTCCTATCTGCGCGCGGCCGCCACCGCGATCGGCGAGCGGCTGGGTGACTCCTTCACCGTGGTCGTCAACAAGTCCACCGTCCCGATCGGCTGCGGCAACTGGGTGGAATCCCTGGTGCGCGAGTCCTTCGAGGCGCATAACGGGGAGCGTCCGAAGGGGCGCTTCTCGGTGGCCTCGAATCCCGAGTTCTTGCGTGAAGGCTCGGCGCTGCACGACTCGCTGTACCCCGATCGTGTCGTGGTCGGCTCCGACGATCCGCGCGCGCTGGAGTGTCTCTACAACCTCTACCGGCCCGTGGTGGAGCAGACGTTCCCGGCGCCCAGCTTCCTTCCGCGGCCCGAGTCGCTCGGCGCCGTGCCGCTCATCACCACCAACCTGGCGTCCGCCGAGCTGGTGAAGTACGCCGCCAATGCTTTTCTCGCGCTCAAGATCAGCTTCATCAACGAGGTCGCGCAACTGGCGGAGAAAGTGGGCGCGGATGCCACGCAAATCAGCAAAGGCATCGGCCTCGACGCGCGCATCGGGACGCGGTTCCTGCAGGCCGGGATCGGCTGGGGCGGTTCGTGTTTCGGAAAGGACACCTCGGCGCTGATCGCCACGGCGCGCGAATACAACTTGACCATGCCCATCGTGGCGGCGGCGCGCGAGGTCAACTACCGGCAGCGCGACCGCGTGCTCGAGAAGCTGCTCGGGACCCTGAAGATCCTGAAGGGGCGCACCATCGGCCTTCTCGGCCTCGCGTTTAAGCCGCAGACGGACGACCTGCGCGACGCTCCGGCGCTGGACATCGCGCGCCGCCTGATGGAACGCGGCGCCAAGGTGCGCGCGCACGATCCGATCGCGCTCGACCGCGCCCGGCGTGAGTGCGACCCGAGCCTCGTCCTGGTGGAATCGGTCGACCAACTGGCGTCGGAAGCCGATGCTCTGGTGCTGGTAACGGAGTGGCCGCAGTACCGCGATTTGCCTTGGGCGAAGCTGGCGGGCGTGATGCGGACGCCGCTGCTGCTCGACGGCCGCAATTTTCTGCCGCAGGCCACGCTCGAAGCCGCCGGCTTCCAGTACATCGGGATGGGGCGGTGAGGCACTCTTGCGAGCCGCCTCCATGCTGGCTGCGCTGGTGCTGACATCCGCGTTCGGGGCCGCGCACCGTAAGGTTTCAACTCAAATCGGGATGAAAATCGTCTTGTAGAGAATGAGTCCCAAGACGACAGTTCCGGTAGCCCACACTACGAGGCGAAACCGCCGCGCGAAATAGAGTGCCACGGCGGCCATGGTCCCGATAACGGCCAGTAGGAGACCGGGAATGAACGGCTCAAAAGCCTTAAGTCCCGCTTCTGCTCCGAGCGACCACCTCAGCCGATAGTATTCTCCAACGGTCCTAAGGATGACGATGAATAATATGCCGATGCCGATTTGCGCGACGCGTTCGGGAGAAGGCGACCTCATGTCGCAACCCTCAAAGCGAGTCTACCGCAGCCTGCAAAGACCACACTTTCCCGTCGAGGCTGGCTGGCGCATGGCGATCTTGACCCCGTTTACCACAGATTCGGCGTCAGTTGCACAGGGATTCCTTTGGCCGCCCCCTATGCCGCGCCCAGGCGCTGCTCGATGCGGTCGAGCTGCTGGCCAAGCTGTTCCATCCTGGCCAGAAGATGCGAGGTCTTGGGCTCGGGCGGTGTGACGCCGCGCATATAGAAGATGCCGCCCGGCTGCAGCTCGCAGTGGTCGACATCCTTCAGGCCATCGAAGCCCTGGCGGTGCGCCACCGACACCAACTCCGCTTCGGAGAGCAACTCCTTGGCGAGGGCGCGGCGGCGCACGTGTCCGCAGTCGATCAGCACCGTCGGCGTGCCTTCGAGAAGCTGGTCGAGGGCCTTGTGGCGGAACACGAACCGCACCACCAGGTAGTTGACGGCGAACAGGGCCAGCGCGCCGATGAGGCCTCCGGTAACCGAGTTGTCGTCCCCGATGATGGCGTTCTGCACGGTGTTCGAGATCGACAGCAGCACCACCAGGTCAAACGGGTTCAGCTGGGCCAGTTGCCGCTTGCCGAACAAGCGGAGACAGATCAGAATGAACACGTAGACGATGACAGGGCGCAGGACCTTCTCGAGCACGCTGATCTTCAGCGCGAACATGTCCGGGCCCAGGCCGGCCACGGCGGTCACGAACATAGACACCTCCTCGGGTCGCAGGCCGCCGGGAGCGGCCTCACTTAGGGGCAGGATCGCACAGAAGTGAGCAGCGAGCGACCTGCCCGGCGCCGAGATGAGGGGGATGCGCTCAGCTCACGGGCAATCGAGCCGCGTGGGACTGCGTCACCGCGAACGCGACAAGCTGAGCGGTCGAGTGAAGACCGATCTTCTTGCAGATGTGCTTGCGGTGATTGTTGACCGTGAAGACGCTCAGGTTCAGCGTCTCGGCGATCTGGCGGCTGGTCTTCCCTTGACCAATCTTCTCCAGGACTTCAAGTTCCCTGCGCGTGAGCGTGTTATCGGCTTGCATAATAAGGGACAACGTTGTCAACCACCCGCAACTCTAGCAAACCGGCGAAGCCCATCCAATGACCTGCCGAGGTTATTTTAGTGCGTTTGCTCCGGAAGCTCTGATTTGGGGCAAAAAATAAATCATCTTTAATGTTGTGGCGCCGCTCCCTTGCAGGGACTACGGCATCCAATCGAGGGAACAACAAGACCGGCCAACGCTTCGTTTCCCGACATCACTGAGGGGAGCCGGCGATAAGGGTGCATATGCGTCAGGATGAACTCACACCACGCGAGAGCGAAGTCTTTGGGCTTGTAGCGCAAGGACGAACCAGCAAACAGATCGCCGACACGCTGACCATCAGCGTCCACACGGTCAACAACCATCGCAAGCGGATCTGCCGGAAGGTCGGGGTGCACTCCACGGCGGAGTTGGTGGCTTCGGCTGCCAGGCACTTCCTGACTGTGGAAAGGCCAGCGCCCGAACTCGCCAGCCTCCAGGCAGGGGCCTTACAGCCTACTGCTTGAAGAACTCACCCATGGCGGTGACGGTACGCTCAATGTCATCGTCGGTGTGAGCGGCGGAGAGGAACGCTGCTTCGAACTGGGAGGGCGGGAAGGCACATCCCCGCTCAAGCATCCAGCGGAAGAACTCTCCGAAGCGAGCCTGATCGGACAACTGGGCCGATGCGTAATCCGTCACCTGCCGTGAGGTGAAGAAGAACGTGAACATCGAACCCACGCGGTTGACGGTGACGCCTTCGGGCGCCGCCTGTGCCAGGCGCGTGGCGTGGCGCTCCATGCCCGCGTAGACCTCGGGATGCGCTGCGAGAAAGCGCAGCATGGCCAGACCCGCCGCCACGGCCAGCGGGTTCCCGGAAAGCGTTCCGGCCTGGTACACGGGACCAGCCGGAGCGACCATCGACATCACATCGCGCCGCCCACCGTAGGCGCCCACGGGCAGGCCTCCGCCGATCACCTTCCCTAACGTCGTCAGATCGGGCCGGATGCCGTAGAGTTGCTGAGCTCCTCCGAACGCCACACGGAACCCCGTCATCACCTCGTCGAAAATGAGCAGCGAGCCGTGCCGCGCGGTTTGTTCGCGCAAAGCCTCCAGGAACCCGGGCAGGGGCAGGACGCAGCCCATGTTGCCCACAACCGGTTCGACGATCACCGCGGCGATCCTGTCGCCGTGCCGCTCGAAGCACTCCGCCAGGGGCCTGACCGCGTTGTAGGGCAGCGCGATGGTGGTATCGGCGAACGCTTTGGGCACCCCCACCGTATCCGGAATGCCCAGGGTGGCGACGCCCGAGCCTGCCTTGACCAGCAGGGAATCGACATGCCCGTGGTAGCAGCCTTCGAACTTCACGGTCAGGTCGCGGCCGGTAAAAGCGCGCGCCAGGCGCAGGGCGCTCATGGTGGCCTCGGTACCCGAGTTCACCAGACGCACCATCTCGATGGAGGGGACGGCGCGGCAGATCGCTTCGGCCAGATCGATCTCGCCTTCGGTGGGCATGCCGAAGCTAGTGCCCCGCTCGAGCGCGCGCCGAATCGCCTCGACGATAGCGGGATGCCGGTGCCCCAGGAGCAGCGGGCCCCAGGAGCAGACGTAGTCGATGTAGCGGTTGCCGTCGGCGTCCCAGATGTGCGCGCCCTCGCCGCGGGCGATGAATGGCGGCGTCCCGCCCACGCCGCGGAAGGCCCGGACGGGGGAATTGACTCCGCCGGGGATGGAGAGCTGCGCTCTCTCGAACAGCGCGCGCGAGCGGGAAAAGTCCCTCATACGCCGGCCTCCCGGCCCAGCACGAAGTGGAAGAAGGTGTCGAGCATCGTGCCCTGCAGGTTGCGCATCAGGCGGCTCTTGAGCCCGAGGTAGGTCTGGCTGCCCGCCACCAGGTCCTGCATGAGGTCGTAGAAGCACGGGCTGCGGCGAAGGAACTGCACCGCCCTCTGGGGCACGGTGCCCAACAGGAACCGGCCGTGGAAAACGCGGCGGGCGATCATGGCGCCGAAGGCCAGGTCGGCGCCGAAGTCCCTGGTGAGCAGGGCGCGGTAGGCGCAGGGTTTTTCGGTGGGCTCGTGAGCGTCGTCGAGGACCACCCGGCTGGCCAGGTCGGCCGACCGCAGCGCGTAGTAGAGGCCTTCGCCGGTGATGGGGTCCACCAACCCGCCGGCGTCTCCTACGGCCAGCCAGCCGTGGCCCGCAACACGGTTGTTGCGCCATCCGGAGGCGCCGAGCGAGGGCAGGACGTGTGCGTAGAAGCGCGCGCCCTTAGGCGAGAGCGACCGCTCGCGCATGAATGCTTCGAGGCGCGCGCGCAGCTCCTGCGCCGCCACTCCCTTGCCGCAGATGCCGACCGAGAGATGCCCGCAGCGCGGGAAGATCCAGATGTAGCCTTCGAGCCGCGGCAGGAACTGAATGTCGATGTGCTCCTGCTGCGCCTCGACGTAGTAGCCGAGGGCCAGCATGGTGTCGGCCGCGGTCCACTCGGTGCCGACGTTGCGAAGCGGATTGCGGGCGCCGGTGGCGACGATGCAGAAGTCGGCGTCGATGGTTCCGGCGGCGGTGCGGACGTGCCAGCACTTACTGTTGGGAGTGACCTCGAGGACGCGGGTCTTCTCGATCCGCGCCCCGGCGCGTTCGGCGCGCTCGAGCAGGAGGCGGTTCAAGTCCAGCCGCGAGTAGATGACTAGCGGATCGCGTAGGGAGAGGCGCGCGGCGCCGGCGCCGGAAGCGGCCAGCGTGGTCGTGGTGACGAAGCGCTTCGGCAGGTCGTTTTCCAGTAGGAACGGGTACCTTTTATACGCCTTGCATGTGATGCCGCCGCCGCAGGGCTTCTCCCAGGCGAGCTTCTCGTCGATGACGACGGTGTCGAGGCCCGCGGACGCCAGGCGCTCGGCCGCAAATGCACCGGCCGGACCACCGCCCAGTACCGCGACGCGTTTCATTCGCTACTTCGCCCCGGGCGGATTGACGGAGGGATGGCCGGGGGGAAGATCGGGGTTCGGCGTTCCTCCGGGCATTCCACCTGGCATCCCACCTGGCATCGCTCCGTGCGGCGACTGGCCGGCGCCAGGCATCCCGCCAGGGGGCACCTTCCCGTGCGGCTCCTGACCGGCTCCGGAGTGGCCCTTCCCCTTGACGACCCATCGGCCGTCCTTGCGTTCCAGCGTATAGCGCATCTGCATGCCGCCGCCGGCCGCGCCCTTGGGGCGGAAGGAGACCGTAGCATCGGCTTCGTCCTGGCGGAAGGACACGGAGGTCACATCCACCTGCATCATTTTCATGTTTAGGTCGGTGCGCTGCGCGAGGTAGTCCATGACGCCCTGGCGGACAGCGGTCTCGTTCTGCATTCCGCGGCTACCGCAGCCGAGGAGGACAAGCCCAGCGAACAGGATAGGGAGGCAGCGGGTATTCACAACTCGATTATAAACGTGAGCGGGGGCGGGGCAGGGGTAGCCCCGTGGCGCCTCTCCGCTTGCCCGGGCGCGGTTGGGTGGTGGCGGCGCGGTCACTTCCTCAGAGGGAAGTCACTGAGCGGGAAAGAGTCGACGAGAAACTGTCCCTCGTCGCTGTTTGTGGGCTCCAGACCGAAGGAGAGAACACCATGCTCTGCCAATCTGATTCCGCGCGCCCGGAAATAGTAAACCTTTCCCGTCTCCACGTCCGTTGTCACATCAAAACGTGCGCGGTCAGGCCCGCACGCAGACTCAAGGGCGCGGGCGTCTCGAGCGAAGGCGCACACAGGGAAACCGATTGCGGCGAATTGGAGCTTCACTTGCTACTACCGGCACTAGAGACGACCGGCGACGCTGAGCCTACAGGGCGGCTGCCGGCCATGCCATGATAAGGCCAGAGGGGGGCCTGTCCGTGCAAAAACTGCTATTCG
This sequence comes from Bryobacterales bacterium, assembly GCA_963841635.1. GTDB lineage: Bacteria > Acidobacteriota > Terriglobia > Bryobacterales > Bryobacteraceae > DASWZN01. The sequence continues at coordinate 319,850 of CAWJDO010000002.1, read as the reverse complement.
CGATGGCTGTCGTTGGCGCCTGTCTGCCGCTGATGGCGGGGGCGCAGAAGGAAATGTCCGAAAAGGGCCGCAGCCGCGTCGAGCGCGAAGTGCGGCACCAGCTGGTGATGCTGCCGTACTATTCGGTTTTCGACAACCTGGAATACAAGGTCGAGGGGGACTCGGTCATCCTGCTGGGCCAGGTGGTGCGGCCGTCGCTCAAGGGCGACGCGGAGAACGCGGTAAAAAGCATCGAAGGCGTCGAGCGCGTGGAGAACCGGATCGAGGTGCTGCCGCCCTCGCCGGGGGACGACCGGATCCGGCGGGCGGTGTACCGCGCCATCTTCGGCTTCCCGTCGCTCGACCGGTATGCGATCCAGGCGGTGCCGCCGATCCACATCGTCGTCAAGGACGGCCACGTGACGCTGGAGGGCGTGGTGGCGAGCGCGGCGGACAGGAACATCGCCGGCGTTCAAGCCAACGGAGTGCCCGGGGTGTTCTCGGTGACCAACAATCTGCGGGTGAAGGGGTAGGGAGGAGACGGACCAAGACATGCCTCGACAGGAGTGTCGAGGCGGCAGGCAAGAGTGCCCGCGCCACGAAAGCTTCCGTAATCGGGGTCCAAAAAAAAACTGATCCGCGACATCGGCGGTAGCTGCTATACTGCTGCGAAAGTGGAGGTGTCTGTGCAGCGATCCGTCGCCATTCTCGTTCTCTGTCTCGCGATAGCCGTTCTCGTTCTGACGCCCATCGCCAGTGCTCAAAGCTTTCGCGGCGCAATCCAGGGCACCGTGCTCGATTCATCGGGCGCTTCCGTTTCAGGCGCCGAGGTGACGGTCACCGACACCGCCACGAACCTGAGCCGCGAGGTAACGTCCGGCGAGGGCGGAACCTTCGCGTTCGGTGAGTTGCCGCTGGGGACTTACAAGGTATCGGCCACCAAGGCCGGATTCCGCACCGCGGTGGCGGACGGCATCAAGGTGGCGACGGCCATCACGCAGAGAGTGGACCTGACGCTCTCGCCGGGCGAGGCCAAGGAACTGGTCGAGGTGAGGGAAGCCGCCGCGCTGGTGGACACCATCGGGGACACACAGGGCGGGACGCTGGACAGCAAGCAACTCGCGAACCTTCCGACCAACGGGCGCGATTTCGGCAAGACCATCCTGCTGGTGCCGGGCGCTAACGCCGATGCTGCGGGCATCACCGACTCGCCGGGATCGTTCGGTACCTTCAGCATGAACGGAAACCGCGGGCGGTCCAACAACTACCTGCTCGATGGGACGGACATGAACGACGGCTACCGGAACGACCCGGCCATCAACCAGGCGGGCGTGTTCGGCACTCCGGCGACGCTGCTGCCGCTCGATGCGCTGGCTGAGATCCCGGTGATCTCGGGCGCGGACGCGCAGTACGGGCGCAACGCGGGCGCCATCGTCAACATCGTCACCAAGTCGGGGACCAACGATCTTCACGGTTCGGCGTTCGAGGACTTCCGGAACAGCGCCATGGACGCGCGCAACTTCTTCAACACCGCCGGAACGCCGCAGAATCCATTCCACAACAACAGCTTCGGCGCATCGCTGGGCGGGCCGATCGTGAAGGACCGCACCTTCTTCTTCTTCGCCTACGAGGGGGAGCGGGAGTCGGGCGGCATTTCCAGCCTGGGACATGTCCCGACGCAGGCCGATATTGCGGCGGCGCAGGCCTCGCCGGATCTGGCCGCGCTCGGCGGCGAGAGCCCGGTGATCGCCAACCTGCTGGCGCGCAATCCCTGGCCGTCACCCAATATCGCTACCGACTCCAACGGCAACAACCTGCTGGCGACCACTCTGTTCACGAACCGCGTGGACAGCCTGATCGGCAAGATCGATCAGCACTTCGGCAAGGGCGACGTTCTGACCGGACGTTACTACTTCGGGGACAGCTACCAGAGCTTCCCGTTCGCGATCGTCGGCGGGGGAGTGCTGCCCGGTTACAACACCGTCACCCCGACGCGGGTCCAACTGGCGTCGGCGTCGTTCACGCACATCCTTTCGCCGCGCCTGCTGCTGGAAGTGCGCGGAGGGTACAACCGCTTCGCCGAGACGTTCTATCCGGAGGACAAGAGCTTCGACCCGCGCTCGATCGGGCTGAACACCATCCAGGGCTCGAGCGACACGGGCCTGCCGCTGATTCAGGTTGCGGGCGAGGCGTCATTGGGAGCCAACTCGTCGGTGCCACGCGGGCGCATCGACACGAACTCGCAGTTCTTCGTCAACGCTTCCTATAACACCGGGCGGAGCAATTGGAAGTTCGGCTACGAATTCCGCCGCACGTTCGTGAACGGCTTCTTCGACAGCGGCTATCGCGGCAAGCTGGTGTTCCCCGACCTGGTCAGTTTTCTGGCCGGGGCGCCGAGCTCGGTCCATGAGGCGCAGGGCAATTCCCGCCGCGGAACGTTCCAGAACAATCACGGGATGTATGTTCAGAACAGCTTCCGGCTGGCGAAGCACCTCATGCTCGATGCCGGCGTGCGCTGGGACTACTACGGCGTCATCGGGGAGGAGCAGGGCCGGTTCAGCATCTTCGACCCCTCCATTCCGGGCCCCAAGCAGGTAAGCACGCTTTATCCGAAAGACTACAAGAATTTCGCTCCGCGCGTGGGCTTGGCTTGGGACGTTTTCGGAACGGGCAAGACGGTGGTGCGCACGGGCTGGGGCCTGTTCTACGACGCGTTCTCCCAGGATTTCTTCGTGGGCCAGTTGCCGTGGAATACGTTCAATCCCGGCCCCGCTTACAACGACATTGGATCGTCGCCGGTGCTGTTCAGCGGCACGGCGGCGATCACCGTGACACCGGGCCCCTGTACCGGATCCGCCATTAAGGTGCCGGGCAGTTCAATGTGCGCGCCGCCGGTGTTCAGCGACTTCGGGGCCACCGATGTTTTCACTGTGGCGCAGAACCTGCGGACGCCGTACGTGCAGAATTACAACTTCAACCTGCAGCAGGAACTGGTGCCGGGCGTGGCGTTGCAGGTTGGGTACGTCGGCTCGGCGGGGCGGAAGCTGTTCCGCTACCGCGACCTGAACCAGACTGTCGGCGGGGGATCGCTGCCCTACGGGGACTTCGTCTACATCAACCAGCTCGAAACCAGCGCGATATCGAACTACAACGGGCTGCAGACCATCCTGAAGATCGAGACTCACGGGTTGACCTCAACGGTGAACTACACCTGGTCGCACTCGCTCGACAATGCGAGCGACGGCCAGGACTTCGTGCCCAACGCGACGCAGCCGGACAACAGCTTCAATGTGAAGAACGAATGGGCCAGCTCGAACTTCGACGCGCGGCACCGGCTGGCGTGGAACTTCACCTACGAGTTCCCCGACGCGCACAGCTACAAGAAACTGCTCTCGGGATGGGCCATCAACGGCGTAGTGGCGATCCAGACGGGGCAGCCGGTGAACCTGAACTATCTCTTCGAGGGCGATTTCAACGGCAGCGACGAGTGGTTCGGGCGGCCCGACGTGGTTGGCAATCCTTTCGCCGGGCAGCATTTCCCGAATACGTTCCTGGATGCTTCGGCCTTCGCCGTTCCGTGCACGTGGGATGCGGTGGTGGGGTCGTGCGTGGCCGGCACGCAGCACTTCGGCAATCTGGGCCGCAATGCGTTCACGGGGCCGAGCTTGAAGAACTTCGACTTCTCCTTGTCGAAGACGACGCCGCTGGGCGAGCGGGTCAAGATGCAGACGCGCGTCGATTTCTTCAACCTCTTCAACCACCCCAACTTCGCCAATCCGATGATGCCGGCGTTCTCGCTGGACTTTCTGCAAGGCGGGCAGCCGGACGCGCAGGGGCGGGGCACGGGCTCGATTCCGATCACCGCGACGGCCGACGTCGGGACCGGCTACCCTTATCTGGGCGGCGGAGGGCCGCGCAACATTCAGCTGGCGATCCGGTTCAGCTTCTAAGGCGCAGAGCATGCCTCGACACCAGTGTCGAGGCGGCAGGCAGGAGTGCCTGGCAGGAGTGCCTGCGCCACGAGGGACGCACGGTCCTGGTAGGATTGGCCTGTATGAAGATCCTACGTTGGCTCGCCGTTCCGATCGCCGCTCTGGCCGGAGCGTTCGCAGCCCGCTCACAGGGGCAGGCGCGCTTCTCTCCCGATGGGATGGACACGTTCCTCTATGGCGCGGCGTTCTATGAAGAGTACATGCCGCAGGACCGCCTGGACAGAGACGTCCAGATGATGGAGCAGTCGGGCATCAACGTGGTGCGAGTGGGCGAATCCACCTGGAGTAAGTGGGAGCCCGAGGACGGCCGCTTCGAGTTCGCGTGGATGGACCGGATCGTGGAACGCCTGGCGCGCGCGCATATCCGCGTCATCATGGGCACACCCACTTACTCGATCCCACCATGGATGTTCAAGGAGCACCCGGAGATTCTGGTTACGAAGCTGGACGGCTCGAAAGCCACTTACGGCATACGCCAGAACATGGACCTCACCAACCCGGACTTTCTGCGCTACTCCGAGCGGGTGATTCGCAAGATAGCGGAACACTATAAGGACAATCCCGCCATCATCGGCTACCAGATTGACAACGAAACCGCTTCGTACGGAACCGCGGGGCCCAATGTGCAGGCCGCCTTCGTGAACTACCTGCGCAAGAAGTTCTCGACGGTGGAGAGGCTGAACAAGATCTGGGGACTGGTGTATTGGGGCCAGGAGCTGCACGACTGGTCCGACGTGCCTCCGCGCAACGGCATTCTGAATCCCGGCTGGAAGCTGGAGTGGGACCGCTATCAGGACTCGATCACGACTAACTTCCTGGCGTGGCAGGGTTCGCTGGTGCGCGAGTATCTGCGGCCGGGCCAGTTCGTCACGCAGGATTTCGGCGGCGCCACGCGTGCCGATGTCAACGAGCACGACATTTCGAAGGACCTGGATGTGGCGGCCATCAATCCCTACTATCCGTCGCAGGATCTGTACGACGGCGAAGGATCCAGTTACGGCGGCGATTTTGCGCGGTCGCTGAAGCGGACGAATTACCTGGTGACCGAGACCAACGCCCAGACCATCGGCTGGGATTCGCGCTGGCAGTTTCCGCCCTACGACGGGCAGGTGCGCCAGAACGTTTACCTGATGGCGTCGACGGGCGCCAACATGGTGGAGTACTGGCACTGGCATTCGCTGCACTACGGCCAGGAGACTTACTGGAAGGGCGTGCTGTCGCACGATCTGGAGCCGGGCCGCGTGTATGACGAAGTGGCGCGGACGGCGCACGAGCTGCAGCGCATCGGCTCGCGGATCGTCGATTTGAAGGCGGCGCACCCGGTGGCGCTGCTCTACAGCAACGAGTCGCGCCGAGGCATAGAGTACATGCCCTTCCTGCAGTCGGCGCCCGCCGGCGACATGCCGTGGCACAAGCTGGGCGGATACGACCTGGAGATGCGGCGCATGTACCGGGCGCTTTACCGCCTGAACGTGGGCGTGGATTTCATTTTCCCGGATACGGCGGACCTGAGCGCCTACAAGGTGATTGTGGTGCCGCCGCTCTATATCGCCGACGACGCTCTGCTGACGCGGCTCGTCGATTACGTGCACGGTGGCGGCCACCTGGTTGTGGCGTTCAAGAGCGGGTTCTGCGACGAGTACTCGACCGTTCGCCCGGTGATGGCGCCCGGGCCGTTGCGCGAGGCCGCGGGCTTCCACTACCAGGAGTTCTCCAATTTGCGCGGACCGCTGCCACTTAGGGGCGATCCCTTCCACGCCGGGGCCGAGAACCGCGTGAGCGACTGGGCGGAGATGATCCTGCCGGATACCGCTACGCCGCTGGCTTACTACGATCACCCGTTCTTCGGAAAATATCCCGCCATTACGCAGAACCACTTTGGTAAGGGTATTCTGACTTACGAAGGCACCGTGCTGAGCGACGCGCTGCAGCAGAAGCTGCTCGAGCGGGTGCTCGACGAGGCGGGCGTCAGCGGGCCCGACCAGAAGCTGCCGGCCGCGGTCCGCGTGAAGCACGGCGTCACGCGCGCGGGCAAGGCGGTTCACTACTACTTCAATTTCTCGACGACGGAGCAGAAGGTGGCATACACCTACGGCAGCGGCACGGATCTGCTCTCGAACCGACCGGTGGCCGGGGGCGGGACGATGTCGCTCGAACCGTGGGGCGTGGCGATCGTCGAGGAGTAGCGGGGCCGCGGCGGGCTGGGATACACTCTCGGTAACGAGGGGCGGATGCCAAGCGGCCCGAGCGATTACCTTGCAGCGGAGCGGACGTTCCTGGCGTGGATCCGAGTTATGTGGAATATGATTCGGGAGCGGGGGCGGGCCGCGGAACGGAGCGGTCTATTCCTCTTGAAACCAGTTGAGTTCCGGCAGCCTTCGTGAGACTGATCGTCTGGTCGCGGACCTGAAGCGCGAGTTTCCGGACATGAGGGGCTTCTCGATTCAGAACCTCAAGTATATGGGCCGCTTCGCCGAGATCTAGCCCGAGGAAGAATTTGTGCAGCAGGTTGCTGCACATTTGCCGTGGTTCCACAACGCATAATTGGTCGGCGAACCTAAGCGGGAGAAAGCAATGTCACCAGGTGTAGACAACGGAATCGTCAGTATCCCCGCGACCCAGTCGGTGGATCGGACGGTTGAAGCGCTGGAGAAATTGCTCCAGGCGAAGGGAGTCAAACTGTTCGCTCTTGTCGATCACAGCGGCGAGGCGGCGAAGGCTGGAATGGAGATGCGGCCCACGAAACTCGCGATCTTCGGCAGTCCGAAGGCCGGGACTCCTCTCATGACAGCCGCGCCCGGCATCGCGATCGACCTGCCGCTCAAGATTCTGGTTTGGGAGGACGGCGGCGGCAAGGTCTGGGTCTCGTACAACAGCCCGGCATACCTTCAGGCGCGGCACAATCTGCCGGCTCAGCTGGTGCAGAATATCGCGGTCGTGGAGGCGCTGGCGGCGAAAGCGGCGGAATAGTCCGCTCCCTGACGGTCGCGCTTCGGTGCTGAGGCGCGGACCAATGCCCCGGCTGGCGCGGCGCGCCGCAATTCGCGCAGTATAACTGACAGGGGACCACGGGTGGGACAGGCACGAATTTCGCGAAGGCGGCGAAACTCGAGCCAGTCCCGGGTTTGCCGCCAATGTCGATACCCGACGGCGTCCCCCGACAAAACGTAGAATCTTGTAGGGGGAGCCTTATGAACCGAGCCGAGATGTACCGGCGGCTCGAAGCGCATGCCGGGCCGTGGGACTTGGTGGTGGTGGGCGGAGGCGCCACGGGCGCAGGGGTCGCCATCGACGGCGCCTCGCGCGGCTACGACGTGCTGCTGCTCGAGCAGAGCGACTTCGGGAAAGGGACCTCGAGCCGCAGCACCAAACTGGCCCACGGCGGCGTCCGCTACCTGGAGCAGGGCAACGTCTCGCTGGTGATGGAGGCGCTCAAGGAGCGCGGGCTGCTGCTGCAGAACGCGCCCCACCTGGTTCACAACCTGGGCTTCGTGGTTCCGAACTACGACTGGTGGGAGGCGCCTTTTTACGGCATCGGCCTGAAGCTCTACAACCTGCTTGCCGGAAAGTACGGCTTCGGCGCGTCGCAGATCCTGTCCCGCGAAGAGACGCTGGAGCGGCTGCCCACCCTGAACACGGACGGACTGCGCGGCGGCGTCGTCTACTTCGACGGCCAATTCGACGACTCGCGGCTGCTGATCAACCTGGTCGCCACCGCCGGCGAACTCGGAGCCGCTCTCCTGAACTACGCGCAGGTCAGCGGCATCACCAAAGACCGCGACGGCTTCCTCAATGGGGTCCAGGTCCGCGACATGGAGGATGGCCGGGAGTTCGAAGTCGGCGCCAGGGTCGTGGTCAACGCCACCGGGCCCTTCACCGACGAGTTACGGCGCAAGGCGGATCCATCGGCGCAGCCGATGATCGCTCCCAGCCAGGGCATACACCTCGTGCTGGACGGGTCGTTCCTGGCCGGCGAGAGCGCGATCATGGTTCCGCATACCAGCGACGGCCGGATTATGTTCGCCATTCCATGGCACGGCCACACGCTGGTGGGCACCACCGACACTCCGATCCAGGAGCCGGTGCTCGAGCCGGTGGCGCAGGAGCAGGAAGTCGCATTCGTTCTGCAGACGGCGTCGCTTTACCTGGCGAAGAAGCCCGGCCGCAGCGACGTGAAGAGCGTGTTCGCCGGCATCCGGCCGCTGGTTCGCGCGGGAGATCCCAACAACACCGCGGCGCTTTCGCGCGACCACACAATACGCATCGAGAACTCAGGCATGATCACGATCTGCGGCGGCAAGTGGACCACCTATCGCCACATGGCCGAGGATTGTGTCAATCACGCCGCCACGCTGGGACGCCTCGCGGACCGGCCGTCGGTAACCGACCACCTGAACATCCACGGATTTCATCCCAACGCCTCGCGGTTCGGCCGGCTGGCCGTTTACGGCTCCGATGCCCCGGCGGTCGAGGAACTGATGGAGAACGACCCTGCGCTCGCGGAGCCGCTGTCCGGCGACTTGCCCTATGTGGGCGCCGAGGTGGTCTGGGCCGTGCGCTACGAAATGGCGCGCACCGTGGAGGATGTTCTGGCGCGCCGCACCCGCGCGCTGTTCCTGAACGCTCGCGCCGCGATCGTGATGGCGCCTCAGGTGGCCGCGCTGATGGCGCGCGAATTGGGCCGGGACACCGCTTGGGAGGCCGCGCAGGTCGAGGCCTTCAACCAGACGGCCCGGGGATTTGTGCTAGACTAGCCCCCCTACGGCACACCCGTGTGAGAATTGTATCTGGCATGAAAACTCTACCCACGATTATCCAGGGCGGCATGGGCGTGGGCGTGTCCCATTGGAAGCTGGCGCGGGCCGTGGCGCGGCTGGGCCAACTGGGCGTCGTTTCCGGAACGGCCCTGGATCTGGTGTTCGCGCGCCGGCTTCAAGACGGCGATCCCGACGGCAGCATGTCGCGCGGCCTCGAGGCCTTCCCCTTCCGGAAGATGGCGGAGCGCGTTTGGAACAAGTACTTCATCCCGGGCGGCAAGCCTGCCGGCGAGCCTTACAGGTCGCTCCCCTCGCATAACTGGGACGGTCCGGTTGAGCGCCGCGAGTTGTGCATTGTCGCCAATTACGTGGAGATCGCGCTGGCGCGCGAGGGGCACGAGAACCCGGTGGGAGTGAACTATCTGGAGAAAGTCCAGATCCCGCACCTGCCGTCCCTGTACGGCGCCATGCTGGCCGGCGTCGGGTATGTCCTGATGGGAGCCGGCATCCCTCTGCGGATCCCGGGTGCGTTGGACTGCCTGGCCCTGCACCAGCCAGCCACCTACGCCATGCACGTGGCGGGAGCGGAAAAGGGCGAGGACACCGCCCTCAGTTTCACGCCCAGCGAGTTCATGGAAGGAGACCTGCCGCCTCTGACGCGGCCCGCCTTTCTCGCCATCATCGCCTCCAACACGCTGGCCACCACCATGCTGAAGAAGGCCAACGGCCGCGTGGATGGTTTCGTGGTGGAGGGTCCCACCGCGGGCGGGCACAACGCGCCGCCGCGCGGGAAGGGTCCGCTGAGCGAGGCCGGCGAACCGGTGTATGGCGAGCGCGACGAAGTCGATCTGGCGAAGCTCAAGGAACTGGGCGTGCCGTTCTGGCTGGCCGGGGGTTACGGGACTCCGGAGCGGCTGCGCGAGGCGCTGGCGGCGGGCGCGGCGGGAGTTCAGGTAGGAACGGCGTTCGCGCTGTGCGAGGAGTCGGCGTTGCGGGAGGAGTACAAGCGCTCCATCCTGGCGAGCGTCGCGGCCGGAGAGGCGGCGGTGTTTACCGATCCGCTGGCTTCGCCCACCGGCTTCCCCTTCAAGACCGTGTTGCTCGAGGGCACGCTGGCCGAGGAGTCGGTGTACGCACTGCGGCCGCGGCTCTGCGATCTGGGCTACCTGCGGGAGGCGTACCGGATGTCTTCGGGCTCGGTCGGGTATCGCTGTGCCGCCGAGCCGGTGGCAAGCTACATCGCCAAGGGCGGGACCGCGGAGAAGGCGGCCGGGCGCAAGTGCCTCTGCAACGCGCTGCTGGCCAACATCGACCAGTCACAGATCCAGAAGGGCGCCTACGTGGAAACGGGACTGGTCACCTGTGGCGACTGCCTGGGCGCCGTGGCGGATCTGCTGCCGAACGGGAGCTCTTCGTATACCGCGGCCGACGTGATCGCGCGGCTGCTGGGAACTGCGGGCTGAGAGCAAATCGGACGACGCACGCGAGATTGTTCAGAGGGCAAACCTTGGGACAGGCACCAATTCCGCGAAGGCGGCGAAATTGGGTCCAGTCGTCCAGTCCCCGGTTTGCGGCTACGGCTAAAAGTGCGCCCAGCGAACCAGCAGGGCGGCCAGCGTTCCGCCTAGCAAGGGCCCGACGATCGGCACGGCGGCGTATCCCCAGTCGGAACCTTCTTTATTCGGGATGGGAAGAAGCGCGTGGGCGATGCGCGGTCCCAGGTCGCGCGCGGGATTGATGGCGTATCCGGTGGTTCCGCCCAGGCTCAGGCCGATGGCCCAAACCAGGCTCCCGACGAGGTAGGGTCCGAGGGCCGCCGCCGGCCCGGTCGCCGCCACCGACTTGGAGAAAATCGCGGCCGCCACCAACACGAGAACGAACGTGCCGATGACCTCGCTCGCGAGATTCGCCATCGGCTTGCGGATCGCCGGCGCGGTGCAGAAACAGGCGCGCTTGGCGTCGGCGTCGGGGGTTACGCTCCAGTGCGGCAGGTAGTGCAGCCACACCAGGCCGGCCCCGACGAAGGCTCCCGCCATTTGCGCAGCGGTATACCAGCCCAGCTTGGCGAAATTGCCCGTGGTGATCGCCGCCCCCAGCGTCACGGCTGGGTTCAGGTGCCCCTCGCCGCCGAAGGCGATCGCGACAAACACGCCGGTCATCACCGCCAGCCCCCATCCGGTGGCAATCACCATCCATCCGGAGCCTTCGCCTTTGGATTTCTTGAGCAGGACATTGGCAACCACACCGTTCCCCATGAGGACGAGCACCATGGTCCCCAGGAACTCTCCGAGAACTCCCTTTTCCATTTAGTCCTCCAGCCAATCGAACGAGCGTGTGACTGCCTTTTTCCAGAAGCCGTACATGCGTTCCCGCTTCCCGGATTCCATTTGCGGTTCCCAGGTGCGGTCCACCGACCATTGCGCGCGCAGGTCCTCAATGCCGGCGTAGAAACCCGTGGCCAGGCCGGCCGCGTAGGCCGCTCCCAAAGCCGTGGTCTCCTTCACCGCCGGACGCACCACGGGACGGTTGAGGATATCGGCCTGGAACTGCATCAGGAACTCGTTCTCCACCATGCCGCCGTCGGTGCGAAGGACGGCCAGGGGAACGCCGGAGTCCTTCTCCATGGCCTCGACGACGTCGCGGGTCTGGAATGCCGTGGCCTCGAGCACCGCGCGCGCCAGGTGATTCTTATTCGAATAGCGGGTCAGGCCCACGATCACTCCGCGGGCGTTGTGTTTCCAGTAAGGCGCGTACAAGCCCGAAAACGCGGGGACGAAGTAGACGCCGCCGTTGTCGTCCACCATGCGCGCGAGCGCTTCGATTTCCGGGCTCTTGGTGATGAGGCCGAAGTTGTCGCGGATCCACTGCACCAGCGCGCCGGTGATGGCCACGCTTCCCTCGAGCGCGTAGTGGGCCGGCTGTCCCTTGATTTGGTATGCCACCGTACTCACCAGGCCGTGCCGGGACTGCACGATGTTGTGCCCGGTGTTCATCAGCAGGAAGCAGCCGGTGCCGTAAGTGTTCTTTGCCTCGCCCGCTTCGAAGCAGGTCTGGCCTACCAGGGCCGCCTGCTGGTCGCCCAGGATTCCGGCAACTGGAACGCCGGCGATCGCCTCGAGCGTCGCACCTCCGTAGACCTCGCTGCTCGATCGGATCTGCGGCAGGATCTGCCACGGTATCCCGAACGCGGTGAGCAGCTCGGGGTCCCAGTCGAGAGTGCGGAGATCCATCAACTGGGTGCGGCTGGCGTTGGTCACGTCCGTGATGTGCAGGCCCGTCAGGTGCCACAGCAGGAAGGCGTCGATGTTGCCGAAGTGCAGGTCGCCGGCTTCGGCCTGCTGGCGCGCGCCCGGGACATGGTCCAGCAGCCAGCGGATTTTCAGCGCGCTGAAATAGGTGGCCAGCGGCAGGCCAGTTTTGGCGCGGAACCGGTCAGGGCCGCCGTCGCGCGAGAATTCGGGAATGTAGTCCGCGACGCGGGTATCCTGCCAGACCAGCGCGTTGGCTAGCGGCCGGCCGGTCTTGCGATTCCAGAGCACGGTGGTTTCGCGCTGGTTGGTGATGCCCACCGCGGCCAGGTCGGCGGGCCGCAGAGCGCGCTGCGCCATGGCCTCGGCGATCACTTCCTGGGTGCGGAGCCAGATTTCTTCCGGATCGTGCTCGACCCATCCGGGCTGGGGGTAGATCTGCTGGTGCTCCCTCTGCGCGCTGGCAACGATTCGTCCGGCGCGGTCGAAGACCAGAAAGCGGGTGCTGGTGGTGCCTTGATCGATCGCTCCAATAAAGTCCGGCATGCGTCCTTAGCTTAGCTCGAACGGCGGCGGGAGAGGCCGTAGGCTGAAGAGGTGGAATTCAGTTCGAGCAGGCGCGAGTGGCGGAAGCGTGGCGATCTGAATCCCCGTCGTCTGGCTCGCCAGAAACAGCGGTTTCCAACCGGTTGTCCGGCTCATTGCTTGCCCAGGAGGGGCACCACCGCTTCCGGCGTGAGGGACCGCACAGGAGAACCGCGAAACCCCTTCGGATCCCGCGTCACGATGTACTCACAACCCGCCGATCGAGCCGCTGCCGCGGCCACCGCATCCTCAAAGTCGGAAGCAGGTAACTGGAGCGCCGCTTGAACAACGTCATGATCGACGGCGGCTACTCGAAAGACGCTCAAGACCGCCGAGAGGATCCCCCTGGCCTTGACGTTGCCCAACTCCTTGCGGAGCAGGTAGTGGATCGTCGTCACCGCGTGAGCGGCCAGCATCCCCTCCGCGGCGCCAGTCTCGACAGCCGCCCACGCCGCCGCGCTTGCCGCCACATACGGCTGCCGGTCCAGCAGAACGTCCAGGAGCACGTTGGTATCGAAGAGGATCCTTTTCATCGATATTTCGCCGCCAGATGCTTCCGGTACTCGCGGACGTCCGCGCTCTTGAGAACTCCCCGAAGGGTGCGCAGAATGGGGGCGTCGCCGGTCGGAGTAGAACTCGGCCCAGCGACCGCTTCGAGATAGGCCTCGACCATCGCGGACACGGAGACGCCCCGCCGTTTCGCGTATTGCTTCGCTCGCGAAACCACGCGATCGTTTACGCTCAAGGTAAGCTTCGCCATATACGTATGGTATCAGACGCCCAGTACGTACAGTTTGCGCGAAGACAGGAGCGGGGCAAGGCGTCTTTGTCGATAAAAGAGGTTGTGTTTGGCTCCCCGCCGTGGATTCGAACGAGGACCGAGCGAGGTTCCGAAGCGTAGGCGCCCGCAGCGCCCTGCCGCCGCGCCGCCTACGGCCGCCGAATCTCCACCCGCGCCGGATCCAGGGCGTAGCCGTCGTCGTTGGCGGCGGCGACGGCTGAGGAGCGGATCGCGGCTTCTTCGGCGTCCTGCGCGGGGGTCTTGCCCAAATGGCGCTGGATCACTTCCGCGCCTACCTGGATGCGCACGGTCCAGCCCTTCTTGCTGTCGCCCCACGTCACTTCGGCTTTGTCTGCCTGTGTCATCGCTTCTTCCTCGCTTAATGGCGGGCACCTTATGCGCCGCAGGCGCCCTGCCGCGCGGTTAGCGCTCTCTAAACTGAAAGCAGCGTAGCGCGGACGGGCCGCCAAGTCAATGGGGTGCTGTCCCGCCGTGCTACGCTGAAAACTCTGCGGTTATGAGCGAAATCACGATCACCTTACCGGATGGGAGCCAGCGGAAAGTCGCTGCCGGCTCGACGCCTCTCGATATCGCCAAGTCCATCGGCCCACGGCTTGCGGACGACGCCATCGTCGCCAAGGTCAATGGCGAACTGGCCGATCTTACCAAGCCCTTCTCGACGGACAGCACGCTCGAGCTCCTGACCACTAAGAACTCCGAGTCCTTGCACGTCTACCGGCATTCCACCGCGCACCTGCTCGCCGCCGCGGTGCTTGAGCTGTATCCCGAGACCAAGCTCGGCATCGGCCCGCCCACCGACTCCGGCTTCTTCTATGATTTCTATCGCGACGCGCCGTTCACGCCTGAGGACCTCGAGAAGATCGAGGCCAAGATGGGCGAACTCGCGAAGCAGGACCTGCCCTACGAGCGCAAGATGACGCCCAAGCCCGAGGGCCTGAAGAAATACGCCGAGATGGGCGAAGAACTGAAGTGCGAGCTGATCACCGAGAAGGCCGACGAGATCTTCTCCGAGTACACGCTGGGCCCGCACTTCATCGATTTCTGCCGCGGCCCGCACGTGCCTTCGAGCGGGAAGATCAAGGCGTTCAAGCTGCTCTCCATCGCCGGCGCGTATTGGAAAGGCGACGAACACAACCGGCAAGGCCAGCGCATCTACGGCACGGCTTTCTTCAGCAAGAAGGAGCTCGACGAGTACCTGCACCAGCTCGAAGAAGCGAAGAAGCGCGACCACCGCAAGCTGGGGACGGAGCTCGACCTGTTCAGCATTCAGGAACTGGCCGGGCCGGGCCTGATCTTCTTTCATCCCAAGGGCGGCACGGTGCGGCGCATCCTGGAAGACTGGATGCGCGATCAGTACGTCAAGCGCGGCTACTCGCTGGTCTACACGCCGCACGTGGCGCGCAGCGACCTTTGGGAAACCTCGGGCCACTACGGTTTCTACGCCCAGAACATGTTCACGAAGATCGAGCTGGACGATGCCGAGTATCAGCTCAAGCCGATGAACTGCCCGTTCCACATCCTCATCTACCGCGACCGCATGAAGAGCTACCGCGATCTGCCGGTGCGGCTGGGCGAGCTGGGCACGGTGTACCGCTACGAGCGATCGGGCGTGCTGCACGGACTGCTTCGCGTGCGCGGCTTCACGCAGGACGATGCGCACATCTTCTGCACGCCGGAGCAGATCGAGGACGAGGTGGTGAACTGCCTCGAATTCGCGCGCGACACGCTGCAGACCTACGGTTTCAGCCAATACGAGGCCGAGCTCTCGACCTGGGACGGCGGGGCGAGCGGCAAGTACGACGGCTCTCCGGAGCAATGGGCGCTGGGTGAGAACGCGCTCAAGAAGGCCGTGGAGCGCGTTGGCATGAAGGCGAAGGTGGTGGCGGACGAGGCCGCGTTCTACGGTCCAAAGATCGACGTGAAGCTGGTGGACGCGATCGGGCGGCTGTGGCAGCTTTCCACGGTGCAGTTCGATTTCACGCTTCCGCGGCGCTTCGGCCTGGAGTACATCGGCGAGGACGGCAAGCCGCACCAGCCGCTGATGGTGCACCGCGCGCTGTACGGGTCGGTGGAGCGCTTCTTCGGAATCCTGCTGGAGCATTACGCGGGAGCGTTTCCGGTGTGGCTGGCGCCGGTGCAGGCCATCGTGCTCCCTATCACCGACAAGCAGATCGACTATGCTCGCCAGGTCACCGCGCGCCTCGCCGACGCCGGACTGCGCGTACACCTGGACGACCGCAGCGAGAAGGTCAACTTCAAGATCCGCGAGGCGCAGTTGCAGAAGATCCCGTACATGCTGGTGGTGGGCGGGCGCGAGGCGGAGTCGGGCGCGGTCTCGGTGCGCAACCGCAAGCTTGGCGACCTGGGCGCGAAGCCGGTGGAGCAGTTCCTGGCCGAGATCCAGCAGTTGATCGACTCGAAAGCGCCCAGCGAGTAGCCCGATGGCGGCACTTGCCTGGGTCCTGCTGGCGCTGGTGGCCGGCGCGACGGTGTATTCCGCGCTGGTGGTGGCGGCGGCGATCGGCTACCGGCGCGTGCGGCCGCCGGCCGTGGCACACCCGGAGCCGGTCAGCATCCTGAAGCCCCTCTCGGGACTGGACGAGGGCCTCGAAGAGAACCTGCGGTCCTTCTTCCGGCAGGACTATCCCGAGTTCGAGCTGCTGTTTGCCGTCCGCAACGCGAGCGACCCCGCCGTGGCGGTGGTCGAGAAACTGCGCGCGGAGTTCCCGGGAGTCCCCGTCGAACTCGTTCTGACCGGGGAGCCGCCCTGGACCAACCCGAAGTGCTACTCGCTGGACCGCATGCTGGCCCAGGCTCGTCACGAGTTGATCGTGATGAGCGACAGCGACACGCGCGTGGGGCCGGAACTACTGGCGACGCTGGCCGCCGAGTTCGGAGACCCGGGCCTGGGCCTCGCAAGTTGCCCGTACCGCGCGGTGGGCGGCCGCGACCTGTGGACGCGCCTGGAGGCGGTGGGGCTCAATACGGAAATGCTGGCGGGCGTGCTGGCAGACAGGATGCTCGAGGGCGTCCGGTTCGGCCTGGGGCCCGTCATGGGGGCGCGGCGGAAGGCGATCAAGGCGGCCGGCGGTTTCGCGCAGTTCAAGGACTACCTGACCGAGGACCTCCTGATCGGGCGGCAGATCGCCGAACGGGGCTACCGCACGATCCTCTCCTCCTGCGTGATCGAGCACCGGCTGGGCACCCAGGGCTGGCGGGCTAACCTGGCGCACCGGCTCCGCTGGATGCGGGGCGGGCGGCGGATGCGCCCGTCCGGCTACGTCGGGCAGATCTTCACCTATCCCCTGCCGTTGGCTCTGGCGCTCTGGGCCGTGAAACCGGGATGGTGGCCGGCGGTGGCGGCGGCTGTGGCCGTGCGGCTGGCCTCCGCCTGGGCGACGGCGATCCTGGTGGTGGGCGATGGCTCCCTGGCGAGGCGGCCGTGGCTGCTGCCAGTGCAAGACCTGCTGGGGTTCGGCCTCTGGGTCGCCGGCTTCTTCGGCAAGACCGTAACCTGGCGGGGGCAGCAGTACGTTTTGAACTCCGACGGCACTTTTCGGCCGGCTGGCGGGGCATCTCACCCCCTGGGTGGGTGAGGGCGCGCGGGCGGCCCGGCCCAAAAAAATTCAAAATGTGGCAAACGAGTATCTTGTCGTTTGGTCTTGTTCTTGCTATAATCGGGTCAACACATAAGTCGTCATCGACTTATTAGCATCCCCGGCGATGGGGCCCAGCCCATCGCCAGCCCCTCTGAGTGAAGCCCTGAGCACCCAAGCCCGGGGCTTCTTCTATTTGGAGGAGCTTTCTACCGTCTGGCGGGGCTGAAGAGAGGAACTTGCCAAATTGACCCGACAGACTGAAGACTCCGCCGAAAAACGGTGACCGCTGGCTCCGCTGTCCCAAGCGACATGCCCGCCTGGTTAACAGGATAGGTTTCGAGGGCGCGTGGACAGCGGTGCCTGTCGCCGCTCTTCAGCCCTTTCACCTCTCGCGGCGGATGCGACGAACCGAGTTTTCGCAAGTTCCTCTGAAGCCCCGCGCCGGGTGTACCCTCCCTTGCGTACGCCTCGGCGCCTTGGATAGAATCGGGGCAACTACTCTGAGGGGGCATTGGGATGAGCCTTCGTCAATCGAGACGGCAGATTCTCGCGCAGGCTATGCTGGGAGGCGCCGCCACGCTTGGCGCCGAGGCTGGACAGGGGCCGGCCGGTGCCGCAACTCAGACGCCCCAACAGCACCTGGTCGCCATGATCAACGGCTTCCGCGTATCCCAGATGGTTCATGTAGCAGCCAAACTTGGGATCGCCGATCGCCTGGCCGACGGCCCCAAGACCGTAGACCAGTTGGCCTCCGGCACGAACACTCATGCCGACTCGCTCTACCGGCTGCTGCGCGCGCTTGCCGGCTGGGGCGTGTTCGCCGAAGAGGATGGACTCCGGTTCCGTCTCACACCGGCGGCCGAACTTCTGCGCTCCGGTACGCCGGACTCGGTCCGGGCGCTCGCGCTGACGGCCGGCGAGGAGTGGATGTGGCTTCCTTGGGGAGACCTGCTCCACAGCATCTCGACCGGGCAAACGGCATTCGACCATCTGTACGGCAAGAATACCTTCGACTGGCTCAAGGAACATCCCGAGGCCGAGCGGATCTACAACGACTATCAGGCGCAGCTGACCACGAGGACTTCGGAGGCCGTGGCGGCGGCCTACGATTTCTCGTCTGCCCGCACCGTCGTCGATGTCGGTGGTGGGACGGGCGCGATGCTTACGGCCGTGATGCATCGGAATCCGGCGGTCCACGGTGTCCTGTTCGACCTGGAGCAGGTTGTCGGTTCCGCAAGGGCGCAGCTGGAGCCGGCCGTCGCCCGGCGCTGTGACTTCGTTGGCGGCGATTTCTTCAAGGCCGTTCCGGGCGGCGGCGATCTGTACGTGTTGAAGAACATCCTGCACGATTGGGATGTAGACCGCTGCTCCAGGATCCTGGTGAATTGTCGGTTGGCCATGGGCGGAACAGGAAAGCTGCTGGTGGTCGAGGAGATCGTTTGCGGTCCGAATGAGCCCTGCTATGCCAAAGAGGCCGACGTGCTGATGCTGGTCCGGACCGGGGGTCGCAACCGTACAGAGAAGGAATACCGCGACCTGCTGGCCGCGGGCGGCTTCCGGTTGGCGCGGGTGTTTCCGAGCCACGGAGGGCCAAGCATTATCGAGGCGATCCCGGCCGGGTGAGTCACACCACCACGCGCTGGTCGCCGTCGCGGCGCGTGACGCGCTCGCGGTCCAGGTACTCCAGCAGCGGGATCGCGTATTTGCGCGACACACCGGCGAGGTCCTTGAACTGCGGCACCGCGAGCCGCTGGCCCTTGTAGGGCGCCAGGAGCTGGCGCAGACCGGCGAGTGCCGAGCGGTGGAAAACCAGGTCGTCGCCGATCTTCACCAGGCGGCCCTGGCGCAGCAGGATCTGGAGCAGCGTTCTCGCGCGCGCCGGGTCCACGCCCGCCTTCGCCAATACCTCGGTCACTGGCGGCACGGCCAGACCGGCCTTTTCAAAGATGGCTTCCATGGATGCCGACGCCTGCTCTTCCTCCTGTTTCAGGACCACCTTGTGCGAGGCGAGACGCAGCATTTCGCCTTCAACCACCAGGCCAGCCGCGCGCGCGACCAGCGCGTCGAGCAGGAACGGCGGCGCGCCGGGAAACTCGCGGCTGCGCACTTCTTCCCGGGGCATGCCGGGAGCGAGCGGATGCTGGCGATGGAAGTCGCGCACTACGCCGGCGACGCGCGCCACGGCTCCGCGCGACCATTCCCGATCCACCAGCCAGAGCTCCGGCTGGCGGAAGGCGAGCAGCGCAGCGTCTTCAGGACCGGCTGGCGCCCGGGCGCCGGCGGCCCGCTCGATTTCGGCCTCTCCCAATCCAGTGGCGGCGGCCAGCTCGGCCAGACTCATTCCGTATTTCGACTCGCGCACCAGCAGCGCCACTCTTTCGACGGGCGTGCCGCGCTCGAGCGTGCCCAGCCGCTGGGACGCGCTATCGCCGCGGCGATACCGGCGGCCGGTAATGTCGACGACCACGCCTCCGCCGATGGTCACCACCGGGGAGAACATGCGGATGATGAAGCGGTCGCCAGGCGCCACAAGCAGGGGTTCGCGGAGGAGGAGCCGCACGTAGGCGCGGGCTCCCGGCTTGAGAGTGGCGCCCCCTTCGAGGAGCCGCACTTCGGCCTCCACCTCCGCCGTCCCCGCGTGGAAGTGGACCGGCGCGCGGTTCTTGAGCGGCTTGGCGGAGGGCAGCAGATCGAGCGCGCAATCGATGACGCTGGTCGCTCGGAAGCGTCCGGGCTCGGCCAGCACCATGCCCCGCGCCAGATCCTGCGGCTCGATTCCAGCCAGGTTCAGGGCGGTCCGCTGGCCCGCCAGCGCGCGATCGGCGGCTTGTCCGTGCACCTGGATCCCGCGCACGCGCAGGCGCCGTCCGCCGGGGTGGAGCTCGACTTCCTGTTCCCGCGCGACGGCGCCCGAAACCAGGGTGCCCGTGACCACGGTGCCGAAGCCGCGCATCGAGAAAGCACGGTCGATCGGCAGGCGGAAGTGGCGCGAGGAATCCTTAGCCGGGAGCCTGGCGGCCAGTTCGGCGAGGCGCGCGCGCAGCTCGTCCAGTCCCTCGCCGGTGGTGGAGCTGACGGCGATCGAAGGCGCGCCTTCGAGGAAGGAGCCCGCGACAAATTCCTCCGCTTCCAGGCGGGCCAGCATCAGCATGTCGCGGTCCACCAGGTCCGCCTTGGTGAGCACCACGATGCCCTGCCGGATGCCCAGCAGGCGGCAGATGTCGAAGTGCTCGCGGGTCTGCGGCATGATCGACTCGTCGGCGGCGATGACCAGCAGGACCAGGTCGATGCCGCCCACGCCGGCCAGCATGTTCTTGACGAAGCGCTCGTGGCCGGGCACGTCCACGAAGCCGATGCGTACCTCGGGAGTGAGGTCGAGGTGCGCGAAGCCGAGGTCGATGGAAATGCCGCGGCGCTTCTCTTCCTCGAGGCGATCGGTGTCGATTCCGGTGAGCGCCCTGACGAGCGCGGTCTTGCCGTGGTCGATATGACCCGCGGTGCCAGCTATGATGTTCTTCATGCGGCTGCTACCCATCCTAATCCTATCGACCAGCGCTTTCGCCCAGACGCCCGCGGTGCCGGGCATTCCCTCTCCCGCGCGATGGAGGAACGCCGCGGCGTCCTCTTCGGTCGGCGCGGACGGCAGTCTGGCCATCACTGGCGGCAGATCCACCAACTGGTTCGTGAACCCGGCCGACGGCCATACCGAGGCGAACTCGCCCGTCCTGCTTTTCAAGGCGGCCGACGAATTCACGCTGCGCGCGAAGGTCACCGTGGACTTCCATACGCGGTGGGACGCGGGCTGCCTGGTGGTCTTCGCGGACGAAACCACGTGGGGTAAGTTCTGTTTCGAGATGACGCAGTGGATGGAGCCCACCGTCATCTCCGTGGTCACGCGCGGCCGGTCGGACGACAACAACTCGATTCCGATTTCGGGCGGCAGCGTCTATCTCGAGATCGCCAAGAGCGCGCAGGGAATCAATTTCTACGCGTCGAAGGATGGGCGGTCGTGGAGGCTGACGCGCGCCTTCCATCTCGGTGCGACGGGCCCGCTGGAGCTCGGCTTTTCCTCGCAGTCGCCGGTTGGCGAGGGCTGCCGGACGGTGTTCTCCCAGATACGGTACACGCCCAAGGCGCCGGCGGATTTCTGGAAGGGGGAGTAGGGACGCTCAGCCCGCGGCGGCGCCCAACCTTCGCAGGCGGTCCGGGGTGACGATCGCCAGCAGCCGTAGGTCGAGCGCTGCGTGCACCACGATTGGCACCAGCAGGCTGCCGCTGAGAACGTAGAGGGCCGCCAGGAAGAGGCCCAGCGCGGCAGTGAGGACCACTCCGCGAACGCCCTGGTACAGATGGCCGAGGCCGAAGGCCGCCGAGGAAGCCAGCACCGCAACCGGCACCCCGGCGCCCGGCAGAAACCTGGCGAAGTAAAAGAGCAGGAATCCGCGAAAGGCCAGCTCTTCCGCGATCCCGGCGCCGGCGGCCACCACCGCGAACAGGCCGCGCTCCGCGGTGGAGACCGGGAGCAGCGGGCCGGCCATTTCGATCAGGCGCCGCAACGGGCGGTCGCCTTTGTGGCGAAGCACGAGGCTCGACACAACCAGAGAGACCAGAAACGCCGCCAGAGTGATGGTCATCACATCCGAATGGGCCGGCGCGGCGAGCCCGAAAGCCGCGGGCGCGATCGCGCCGAGCCGCCCGATGGCCAGTACGACAATCACCATCCCCACTTGGGCGGCGAGCACGAACCGGTAGAAGCGCAACCTGGCCCGCTGGTCTCCCGCTTCGATCCGCCGCTTGAGCCACCTGTAGCGGGCACGCCCCACCCAGGGCAGCACGCATACCAGGTACGCCAGGAACAGGTGCGATAAGATGACCGAGGCGGCCGCGCCCATTGGAACAGAGTCTAGCACTCGAGGCAGTACTGCCAGCTCTTCGGCAAACCCGGGACTGGCTCGAATTTCGCCGCACTTGCGAAATTCGTGCCTGTCCCACCGCTGGTCTTCTACGCTAGCACTCGAGGCAGTACTGCCAGCCGCCGCTATGGTACGTTTTGACTTGACTTCGCGGCGGGTTTCCTCTTCAATGAACGCGGGGGAGTAATGCCGATATCCGAGGAATGCGCAGCGCGTGTGGAAGAGATTGGGAAGGACAGGGCGAGCGGCGCCGCTCGTCTGGCCGTGCGCGCCGCGACGCTGTTGGTTGAGTACGCCGAGTCGTCGCCTTCCGACATCCCCGAGATCGCACACGCGCTCATCGAGGCCCAGCCGTCGATGGCGCCTATCTACAATCTGGCCCGGCGGGTGCTCGCCTCGGGCGACGTGAAAGCGGCGTGCAGCGAGTTCCTGGAAGCGATGGAGCAGAGCGGCACGCGAGTGGCCGAGATCGCCGCCACTCTCATCGAAGACGGGATGACGGTGATGACCCACTCGTTCAGCTCCACCGTGCTCGCCGCGTTCCGCGAGGCCCACCAGGGCGGCAGAAACTTCACGGTGATCTGCCCGGAATCCCGGCCCGTCTGCGAGGGGATCGCCCTGGCCGCGAGCCTGGGCATGGGAGGGATCGCTGCGTGCGTGATCACCGACGGGGCCGCCTACCGGCTCTTGCCCACGGCTCAGCTGGTCTGGATGGGAGCGGACGCGGTTTCGCTGCGCGGGTTCTCCAACAAGACGGGAACCGCGCTCATCGCTCTTGCGGCGCACGAGCTGGGCGTGCCCTTCTATGTGCTGTGCAGCTCCGACAAGTTCCTGCCGGCATCCTACACCCCGCCTCCGGAAGAGCCGAAGGACCCCGCGGAGATCCTCGACCGCCAATTGCCCCACGTCAGCGCCGTGAACTACTATTTCGACCTGACACCGCTCTCCCTCATCTCGGGCGTCGTGACCGAGAACGCCATTGTGGCGCCGGAGGAGTTGCGGCGAATGCTGGCGTAGGAAGCGAGAGGGGCCGGCTCACCAAACGTGCGTTGCCAGAACCCGCGGGCGCCCCGGCACGCGTTTGACCACTGGGACGCGCAGCACGATCTGCACATTCTTCTTCTGCCAGCCGGCGGGCAACCGCGCGACCGCCTCCGCGAAGTATTCGGGATTGGTGATGAACTCCCCCGCGGCCGTGGTGCCGTGGCGCATGAGGCCGGCGGCGATGATGACCGGACGGTTCGTCGTCGTGTCGCGGATGCGCGACACAATCGCGTAGTCGGAGGACACATCCCAGTACGGCCAGGCCCCCTTCAGGGTCCAGTCCGCGCGCTCGGGGTGCTGCCCG
The DNA here is from genome assembly GCA_963841635.1 of Bryobacterales bacterium. Taxonomy (GTDB): domain Bacteria; phylum Acidobacteriota; class Terriglobia; order Bryobacterales; family Bryobacteraceae; genus DASWZN01. Next base: position 296,627 of record CAWJDO010000002.1, on the reverse strand, counting down.
TCGCGGACCATGTCGATGCCGTGGACGCTGTCTTTGACGAAGGTGTAGCGGAGCTGGCTCGCGGCACGGAGCGTCCACTGGTTGTTGAAAGCGCCGATCAGGACCGAGGCGCCGTCGGACAGATCCGTGTACGAGGTGGATTGGTCGCCACGGATGCGATAAGGCTTTCCGTGCCTGTCGATGAGGGACGCCACGCGCGCCAGGCAGATGGCATCGCCCAGATCGACATACCTGTCGGACAGGATGAGCAGGTCCTTTCTGGGGATGGTGTCGGCCAGGCGGCGCTTTTCGGCCGCATCTCCGTTGGTGGGCGACGGAACCAGCACGTCCTTGCTGGGAACGGCACCCCCGGCGGCGGGACCAGGCTGAGTGGCGAGGATACCTTGAATTGCGTCCTGAGCTTCGGTCGATTTCAGGTTGTAGACGATCGGCTGGCCGACGCAGATCAGGGTGGCGCCGGGGGCCTGGAGCAGGGGCGCCCAAAACTGGTCCAGGTCCGAACGCGTCGGGCGCTCGAGCATCAGCCCGGCCACCACGATCAGCAGAAGGGCGACGGCAGCGCCACCGATGATCGCAACAGTTCGCTTCCGGGGGCGCTGAACCGGAGCCGCCACCGCGCCGCCGTTGAAATGGAAGTCGGCGACATACGATCCGGAGAGCAACTCGATGCCGGCTTCGGATTCGTGACCGGGCTCCTGGTAGTACTGCGCCAGCCTCTTGCGGATCTCGGCGGCAGTGGCCCGAACGACCGGATCCTGGCTGGTGTCGTAATCGGGGGCGCGACCGAAAACTTCGACGCCGAGCGTTCGTTCCTTCAGCGACCCAGCGTCGCCTGCCAGGGTTCGCTCAACAATGTGGCGCAGCAGGCTCACACAACGGCGGCTGGCCCGGAAGTGGTGGCTGCTGAGAATTCGCTCCAACAGGGCCCGGACGTCTTCCACCTTCTCTGGCGGCAAAACTGGCAGGGCGTCTCGGGATTCTGGTCTGCGGTACATGAACCTTCGGCAACGGCAATCGTAGCACAAAAGTTTGACCGTCGTACTTAAGTTGCGGCGGCCTTGATGTGCCGGCGAATCGGTGGCGCACGGGGCGGTCGTTGCTGGGGAGGTCGCGGGCCGCTCCGCACCGCCGTTCGCGGTCCGGTCGCGGTTGAGCCCCTGCAAGCAGACTGTCGATGTGATGTGGCTCGATGAACCTACTTTTCGCTGGTGCGGCTTTCGATGTCGGTCAGGCGGCTTTCGAGTTGGCGGATGAGGTCTTCCTGGGACTGCAACCGGTCCGCGAACTGCTGCTTCAGGGAGTCGATCAGCCGCTGCTGGATCTGCACCTGGTTCAGCAGCATGGCGTTGACCTTGTCGTAGAAGACCGTCTCGATCTCGCCGTTCCTGTCTCGCGCGACCAGATCGGGAGCCACCTCGGCCACCTCTTCGGCCACCAGTCCGTACTGCCGCGGTGAATCCGGCCCATGCACCTTGTAGCGGAAGCTCACAGGGCGAAGGCCCATGATGGTGCCGGTTGTGTCGCCCATATCCTCGATGTCGCGCTTGACGGTACGGGAGGAGCTTATCGTTCCCAACTGGCCAGCGGAATCGATCACGACCGGAACGGCGTCAGCCTTCGCTGTTGCCGTTCCGCGGACAGCCGACACGAAGAACTGGGTCTGCTGAAAGGCATCTCCCAACGCCCGGTTCGCTCCGATCCGGATGGTGGCGGAGTCGGCCGGCGCGCCCAGCGTCCCGATGTGGATGTTGTAGTTGGCGCCGCTGGAGACGAGGTACGCGGCGCGGTACCCAATTCCGATGTTGTAAAACCCGGTGGTGTTACCCCACAGCGCTTCCGTGCCGTCAGCCGTGTTCCTGCCCCCGATCGTGTTGTTTCGGAGCGCGTTGTCGCCACCGCCTGTGTTTTCGCCTCCTGTGGTGTTGAGCATCAGTGCTCCCGCCCCGGTAGCGGTGTTCCCACCCCCGGTGGTGGTGCTAAAGAGCGCCCCGCCGCCGGTGGCCGTATTCCCCGATCCAGTCGTGTTCGCCAACAGAGCCTGTGAGCCGGTGGCCGTGTTACCGCCCCCGAGAGTGTTGGCCTGTAGCGCCTCGTAGCCGACGGCGGTGTTTTCAATCGCGTTGCCGTTGTTGAACAGCGCCTGGTAACCCACGGCCGTGTTCCAGAAACCTCCACCGTTGCTGAACAGGGCTTGGTAGCCGTCGGCCGTGTTATCGGCCCCGGTGGTGTTGTTGGCTAGCGCACTACCGCCGGTGGCCGTGTTTTGGGACCCGGTGGTGTTGTTCTCCAACGCAGCGTTGCCAAGAGCAGTGTTGTGAGTCCCGGTGCTGTTTTGCAACGCCAGGTCTCCCAGGGCAGTGTTACCGCTCGCGTCGCCGCCCGTAGCGGCCGCGGCGACGTAGTAGCCATTGATGTCCAGGATCACATCGGTGGGGTGGCTCACGAAGACATTGACGTACCCGTTCGTTCCGGCCGGCACAATCGCCGCGTTGGCAACGACCTGGCCATTGTACGCGTTCAGCGTGGACACGTTCGGTATGGTTTCTCCTGTGGGCCAGATGGTCAGGAATCCCAGTGGACCGGGGGGGACCACCGTTACGTTCAGCGAGTAGGCCGCGGCCACCGGAACGCCGCAGGTCGGGTGCGTTGGGATTGGCACTGTACGCACCGTGTTGCCGCCCAGGCTGGGCGGACCGAACGCACCGCTCTGGCCCATGGATTCCCGCGTGTCCATGAGGCGGCAGGGAGTCATGGCCACGAATACCAAGGGGGCGCTGTAGGTCGGCGCCGAGGCGGACGGCGAGGCGGAAGGCGTGAGCGCTGACGAAACGTCCTGGTCCGCCGTGGCCATCCGCGCTCTCCCGGCGGCCATCCGCAGCAGCGGGGATTCCCGCTCGGAAGGGTGCCAGTAGAGCGGCGCGGACCAGTTCCTTAGAGGAACTTGAAACTGCCTGTCCTGAGCCGGGAGACCGATCGCGAGGACCATGACAGCAAGCAGCAGGCGCACAAACTGCCGGGAACGACCTTGCAACATGGGTAATGCCCTCCGTATACGGGCGGGCCAATAGAGCCGGTGTACTCTCGTCAGCGGTGATACCGCATCACGGCCGAAGCCGCGGCCGGCGTTCGATCGTGCCCCTCTGTGCTCGCATTTTACTCCGATGGACCGGGCACAACCTTGCTGCGCGTCAAGTTCGGGGGGCGCGCCGTTTGCGCGGAGACACAACGGCAAAAAAAAGGGCCGGCCCCTCGCTGCGAAGGAGCCGGCCCAAGTCAAAACCCTGTCAGACCCGGGAGGGGCCTGACAAGGTCCCTCGTGTCAGAACAAGAACTTCGCGCCCAGCTGGAGCTGTCGCGGATCCCACGCGGAAGTGGGGATCCCGAACTGAGAACTGGAGAAGCTCGATTGGACTCCGTTGAGCTGTGTATGGTTGAAAGTGTTGAACGACTCGAAGCGTAATTCGAATCGAGCATGCTCGGTGATCGCGAAGTTTTTGAACATCGCGAGATTCCAGTTGTTGCGGCCGGGGCCGCGGAGCTGGCGATCGTAGTTGCCCCAAACGCCAGGATCCGGACTGCCGAAGCCGGCCTTGGTGATCCACACACTCTTGCTGTGAGTGAGACCTCCGTCGCCGGTGAAGGTGGGCACGTTGGTGGCCTGGCCGCCCGGCAGGCCGTTGCTGGCATTCGCGCCGCCCAAAGTGATGTTGAGCGGGAAGCCCGACTGGATGCTCCAGACGCCCGACAGCTGCCATCCGCCAAGGACGCCCTTGGTCAGAGCAGTGCCATTGCGGAATATGGGCAGGTCATACACGAAGCTCACAACGCCGATGTGCGTCGCGTCCGTGAAGGATGGGCCGGTGTACATGTCGCGGTTATAGGGATTGTAAACGACGTTGCCGTTGTCGCTGCCGAACCCGGTGGCCGGGTCGAAGGCGCGCGACAGGGTGTAGGAGCCCTGTAGCGAGAGGTCTTTGAACTGCGAACGCGCGGTCAACTGCATGCTGTTGTAGTGGGCGTTCTCGGAGTTCTCCCCCTGCCGGATGCTGCCAAACCCCTTGTACGGCACGACCGTGTTGTAGACGACGGTCTTGTTCAGGAGGCTCGGCAGGATGGTCTGGGCGGGAAGGTTGATCTGTCGATAGTCGAACTGGTGGGTACTCTTGTTGCCCACGTAGGCAGCCTGGAGGACCGTCGCCTTGCCGAGTTGGTGCTGGACGCTGGCGCTGTAGGACCACGTTACCGGGTTGGCATAGTCGGTCAGCGAAAGCGAAGTGAGGCCGGCAACCGGAATCGGGTTGGCCACCGTCTGGCCGGTCTTGATGTCCTGGCCCGGGTTGTCCAGGAAAACGTTGCTGTTGTCCACGGCCGCGCTGAACGGGACGTTGCCGCCCGAGTTGTACATATCGTTGCCCTGGATGCGTTCGTACATCGCGCCGATTCCAGCGCGGATTACGGTCTTTCCATTGCCGGTGAGGTCGTATGCAAGTCCAACGCGCGGGCCCCAATTGTTCCAACTGTTGTTGACCATTCCATTCGGAGCGCCGGGGGTTATGCCGGTGATGCCGATGCCGTTCAGGTAGAACTGGAACGCACTGAGCGCAGCCACCGGGCTCGTGCCCAGGCCTGGGCTGCTCGGGTCGATAGTGGTGCCGCTCGAGCTCAGAATCGCGGCGTTGGAGGCGTTATACATGCTCGGATAGAAGTTCGACATGCGGTGGTTGGCCTCATAGGTATGAGGAATGCCGTCCCAGCGAATGCCGAGGTTCAAGGTCAGGCGGTTGTTCACGCGCCAGTTGTCCTGGAAGTACGCGGCCCAGGACTGAGCGTTCCATTGCCCGGCATCCTGCAGCGCCAGTTCGTGATAGCCGCTGGCATAGCCCAGCAGCATATCGGCGAAGTCATTGCCGGTGTAAGAGCCATTGAAGGTGAAACGGCCCTGGGTGACATCGTTGAGATCCTGGACCTTTTTGTAGATCGCCCAGCTGCCGCCCATCTTCATGCTGTGCGAGCCCACGGTCCAGGAAACGTCTTCGCGAACCTGGTAATCGTTCGCGGAGTTGGTCCAGGGCCAGCCGGTGACGTCGAAGTTGGTGCCGGTGGAGCCGCCAAGCACGATGCCCGGGATGCGATTGTTCTTGTTGTCCGGGAAGAGCTCGGGAATGTGGGTACTGCTGGGGCGCGTCACGAGACCCGTCGGGAGGATGGCAATGCGATTGCCATCGTAGTTGAAGGCGCTCTCAAACAGCAGCGTCGGGCTGACGGAGTAGGTGGCGTGAACGACGCCCGTGTAGGACGGGTTGCTGAACGTGTTCCCAACCGTCGGCACGTTGACGCCGCTCCACATGGGCGGGCTGTAGCTCTGAGTGGTCGGCTCGGCGACGTAGTGGCCGAAGATCCAGAACTTGTCGTTGAAGCGGTGATCGACACGCAGCAGCTCTTCACGCAGGTTGGTGGGTAGCTTGTTGCCGCCGATGAAACGATTGCCGGCGGAATTCGGCGAGGGGTATATCCCCGCCCCCAGAAGGGCCTGAGCGTTCGCATTCAGCAGGCTCTGGGGAATCTTATTGTTGGGGAATGCCTTGCGGTTCGCGGAATCGGGCACGCCGTTTATGCACGGGCTCATCGTCACGTTGGCCGTTGCATAAGCGGTCTGAACCGCCGGATCCACTACGCAGGAATAGGGTGCGTAGATGGTGGTGGAGCCGAAGTTGCCCGTGTAGGTGGAGGGATCCGGCACCACCGAATTGATGCTGCCGGCCTGAATCATCCTTCTCCATTCCATGTTGTAGAAGAAGAAGGTCTTGTTCCGGTCCTTGTTGTAGATGTGCCCGAGGGTTACGGGGCCGCCGACGTTGAACCCGAAAGTGTTCAGGCGCAGAAACGCGGGGGTGCCGCTGACGGCGGGATTCGACGACTGGTTCCGGAAGAAATCGTTCGCATCGAACGCGTCGTTGCGCACGAACTCCCAGGCGCCGCCGTGGAAATCCTTGGTGCCCGACTTGAACACCATGCTCACGGTGGCGGAGCTGCTGAGGCCATACTGAGCGTCGTAGTTCGAACTGAGAACCTGGAACTCGGCGATGGCATCCATTGACGGGGCGATGATGCTGCGGCTGGCGCCGCCGCGGTCGCTCTGCTCGGCGCCGTCGGCGATAAACAGGTTATGGTCCGGACGAAGGCCGTTGAAGGAAATGGCCGTGCTGGATCCCTGCGCGGTTGGCGCCTGGAACCCCGGGTTGTTGTTGGCGACCCCAGGAGTCAGGATGGCCAGGTTATAGATGGTCCGGCCGTTGGTGGCGATCTGGCTCACCTGGGTTGGAGTGATGACCGTGCTCATTTCACCCGAATCGGCCTGCACGGCGATGGGGTTGGCTTCGACGCTGACACTCTCTGTGGCCTGTCCCAAAGCGAGAGTGATGTCGACGCGGACGCGGTCTCCAACCTGGAGGACGATGTCGCGTCTTTCCGCGGCCTTGAAGCCTGCAGACTGTACACGGACGACGTAGTGCCCGATACGCAGCTCCGGCACGACGAATTGTCCATTTTCTTCCGTAGTGAAGTTCCTGACGGTTCCGGTCTCGACGTTTGTGACCGCTATCGCGGCCCCAGGAACTACCGCACCGGATGGGTCGGTAACCGTCCCGACGATGGTGGCTTCCTGTGCCGATGCCGTTGCGACGCACAGCAACAAGAGCACGCAACAGACCGGGATTAAATTGAGCAACTTCGATTTCGTCATAGGTTCGCTTCTCCCTGAAGTTTTCTCGAGTGGTCCGCCCCTGCGGGTGGACCGCCCCCTCGCCAAGCCTGGAGACACACAGCTCACCAGACCGGCGAGGCTATAGCCTAGTACTCCTACCCCCCCCCGTCCAGGGCCGTACGGTAACGGAGGGCAAAAACATGTTTAGTTTGTGCAACGTGCGAGATTGTAAGAGACGTATGTACTGTACGCTCTTTTTCGAGCGGCTCGGCGGGCAGCCCTACTTCAGAGGCTCGGTGACTTTGAGCACCTGGTCTGCGGTAACGTTTCCCAATTGTTGAACGATTCCGGACGGCCAGCGGACCTCCACCTGGTCCGCCGACTTGTTCGGGCCCAGGCCGAAGTGTGTGGGACCGGCGCTCGAGGATGCGTAGCCGGCGGAGAAGGACACCTGGTTGTATTGAGCTTTGCCGCCGGCTACCAGTTTGATCCGGGCTCCGATGCCATCCCGGTTACTCTTGGTGCCCTGCAACCGGAATTCGATCCAGTGACTGGCGGCGGGACTGTCGTTGATCCAGATTTCGGCCGGCGCGCTGAGGGCGGTGACCACGACGTCCAGGCGGCCGTCGCCGTTCAGGTCTCCGATAGCCGAGCCACGGTGACGGCTGGGCGGCTGGGCGGTGAGACCGGCTTCGGCGGTGAGGGCCTGGAACTTCATGCCGCCCAGGTTGCGGAACACGGTGTTGGGCTGCTCGATCTGGACGTGGGTGGCGTATCCCAGCGACTGGACGTGGCCCCGGGTGACGAAGAGGTCCTTCCAGCCGTCGTTGTCGAAATCGGCGATGGTGGGAGAGTAGCCGGCCATGGGCGTGCTGAGGCGGGTCATGCCGCTGGCCTGGGTGACATCGGCGAACCCGCCCTTGCCGAGGTTGCGGAACAGCGGGAAGGTCTCGTTTTCGAGGGCCGCGAAGGCGATGTCGGGGTAGCCGTCGTTGTCCAGATCGCGGAAATCGACACCCATGCCGGAGATGAACTCGCCGCTTTCCGCGAGCGCGACGCCGGTCTCGAAGGCGACCTCCTCGAACTTGCCGCCGCCCTTGTTGTGGAACAGCGAGTTGTGGAGCTTGTCGTTGGTGACGAAGATGTCCATCCAGCCGTCGAGGTCGTAATCGGCGACGCCGGCGCCCATGCCTTTGCCGGGGTGGGCGCGGATGCCGGACTCGGTGGAGACATCCCGGAAGGTTCCGTCTCCGTTGTTCAGGAAGAGCTGGTTCGGGGTGGGCTTGTAGAACTTGGGATGGCAGTAATCGAGCTGGCCGGGCGAGGCTTCGCAGGGCGGCTCGGTGTTGACGTCCCAGGCGAGGTAGTTGACCACGAAGAGGTCGAGGAGGCCGTCGTTGTTGACATCCACCCAGGCTCCGGCGACCGACCAGAGGGGACCGTACTGGGCATCGGGCTTGTCGAGGCCGGCCTGGTGCGTCACGTCCTTGAAGGTGCCGTTGCCCTGGTTGTGGTAGAGCCGGTTGCCGTGGACGCCGGCGACGAAGATGTCTTCGAAGCCGTCGTTGTCGTAGTCGCCGATGGCGACGCCGTTGTCGAAGCCTGTGCCGGCGAGGCCCGCGCGTTCGGTGACGTCCTTGAAGTTGCCGTGGCCGTCGTTCTCGAACAGCTTGTCGGAGTATTTCGCGGAGGTCTTCTTCAGCGTCCGGATGTCGGCGCCGTTGGTGAAGAAGATGTCGGGATGGCCGTCGTTGTTGTAGTCGAAGACGGCCACGCCTCCGGCCATGGTCTCGGGCGCGTGGCGCTGGGGGGTCTCGGAGCTGTCGAGCCGGAAGTCAATGGGCTTATACGCGAAATGGATGGGCGCGGCGGGGTTCTGCGCGGAGAGCGCGGCCCAGAGAACGCCGAGCAGGGCCGCCGCGAGCAGAGCGTGTCTCATGGCTTCACGGTGACGAGCGGAGGCTGCGGCTGCTCCTCGCCCAGTTCCTTGACCTTGGCGAACTCGGCCTCGGCGGCCTCGGTGCGGCCCAGAGAGCGGAGCAGCCGGCCGAGGCGGTAGTGTGCGTCGGGGCGCGTGGGATCGAGGCGGATGGCTTCGCGGTAGTGGCTCTCGGCTCCGGCGGCGTCTCCGCTTGCGGCAAGAACGATGCCGAGATCCAGGTGCGCCAGGCGCAGCTTGGGGTCGAGCTTGAGGGCCTGCTTTAGGTGGTCCGCAGCCTGCGATTGATCCGCGTGCATCTCGCTATCGCCCAGGTAGGCCAGCGCCTGCGCGTGCTGGGGCTGATTGGCCAGCTCGGCCTGGAACTCGCGGCGCGCGTCGTCGTAGCGCTTCTGCTTCCAGTAGACGTAGCCCAGACCCCAGTGGACCTCGGGCTCCCGGGGCCCGGCCTTGGCCGCGGCTTCGAACTCCGCGGTGGCCTGCTCGGGCTGATTGGCGGCGTCGAGCACCTCGCCGAGCAGCATGTGGACGGGCGCGGAGTCCGGGTTCCTGGCGAGCAGGAAGCGGAATTCGGCGATCGCTTCCGGATATTGCTTCGACCACAGGTAGCTTTGGGCCAGCTTGAATCGCAGCTCGGTGTTGTCGGGCTGCTGGGCGGAGGCGAGTTTGAGATTGGCCGCGGCGGGGGCGAACTTGCGGCTTCCGTAGTAGCTCATCCCGAGGAGCACGCGGGCCTGAAAGCTGGACGGGTCGGCCTTGGTGGCGCGTTCGAAGGCGGCGGCGGCCTGTGGGAGGCGGTTGAGCTTGAAGTAGGCGAGGCCGAGGTTGAGGTCGATGCCGGGGAGTTTGGGATCGAGGGCGATGGCCGCTTTGTAGTGCGGGATGGCGAGCTCGTATTTGCCTTCGTGGGCGAGGGCCAGCGCCTGGTTGGCTTCGGCGGCGGCCTTGGGGTCGGTAGCGGCGCAGAGGGAGGCGGCGGCGAGGAGCAGGAGGATGAGCGGCCGGGTCTCGGCATGAGTGCCGAGACGGCAGCCTGAGAGGCTGCGCCACGTCCTAGGCGCGCGGAGCGTCATCGCGTTCCATGTTACCGCAGGCGTGGCCCCGGGCTGCCCGGACGTGGGACTGGGACGGTGTTGCACTTTTGGGTATGTCTTTTTTTCGTTGGGTGCGGCGCGCTGGCTGCGGAATTCGGTGATTAAGGCAGTTTGTGGGCGCAAAAGCATGATATTCCAGCGCGAGAATGCGGCTCGAAAGGCAGCGACGCGGCTGCGGAGCAGGAAGAAATCGGGCGCTTGGGTCGTCCGGTTGTGGGACTGGGACGGTGTTGCGATTTCGTGGATCTGGTTTTGAGGTGGGTTGGTGCTGCCCCGCGGCGCCGGCAGCGGTGTAGGGTGTCGAAGTGACGAAAAGTGTCGAACGCGAATTGTCGGGTTCGTGTGAGCTGAAGACATGGCGCCACCGACACGAGAGTAACGTGGGGCGGGTTGTTGTCAAGGCGTCAGAATTCGGAAGCGATTGAAACGCGGGGAAATTCAAAAATACAATTGGAGTGATGCGCGTTTCGCGGCGGAGGCAGCGGGGATTGACCCTGATCGAACTGATCGCGGCGCTCGCGATGCCAAGATCCACGTGTCTCGGCATGAGTGCCGAGACGACAGCCTGAGAGGCTAATGCCGCATGGTTTTCCCGTACGAGCCAGCCGGGGTGGGGCGGCTCTCCAGAGCTGCGCCGGACGTCCACGTCCGGCTTCCTTCGTTTCAGGAAGTTGGACGGAGGCGGGTCTGGAGACCCGCTGCAGGACTGGAGTCCTGCCCCACGGTTTCTGCCTGGTCCTGCAAAGACTATGCGGCATTAGCCTGAGAGGCTGCGCCACGGACTGGCACGGACTATACTGTGGGCTATGGTGCGTCTGATTTCGTCGGCGATTGTCACTTTGGCTCTTTCCGCCGGAGCCTTTGCGCAGGAGCGGCCTCCCATCCTGGGCGTCGCGCATATTGCGCTTAAGACTGACAACCTCGCGGCAGCGCGGGAATACTACGGAAAGTACCTCGGGTTCGATGAGGCTTTCAAGATCGCCAACCCCGATGGCAGCGTCGAGGTGACGTACTTCAAGGTCAACGACCACCAGTACATCGAAGTCTTTCCGGGATTGAAGGGGGAAACGGAAGACCGGCTGTCGCACATTGCCTTCGAGACTACGGATGCGGAGAAGTTGCGCGCGTACCTGGCGGGCCACGGCGTCGCCGTCCCTGCCGCGCTGCGGACGCTGCCGGACGGGGACCTGAGTTTCACCATCACGGACCCGGATGACCACACGGTGGAGTTCGTACAGTATGTCCCCTCCGGGGCGCTGGGGCGCACGTTCGGCAAGTTCATGCCGGCGTCGCGGATTTCCGATCACATCGGGCACGTCGGCTTCACGGTCAGCGACCAGGCCGCGGCGGACAGGCTGTTCAAGGACATTCTGGGATTCCACGATGTGTGGCATGGCGGGATGAAGGACGATGGGCCTACGCAGTGGGTCGACATGCGGGTGCCGAATGGGATGGACCACCTGGAGTATATGCTCGAGGTGCATAACCCGACGCCGCGTACGCTGGGCGTGATGAATCATCTGTGTTTGATCGTGCCTAGCGTGGCGGAGAGTTACAAAACGCTGCTGGCTCGCGATATGAAGATGGAGGCGCCTAAGATCGGGCGGGACGGGAAGTGGCAGCTCAATCTGTACGACCCCAATTTGACGCGTGGGGAGTTGATGGAGCCGAAGCCGGTCCAGAAGCCTTGCTGCTCGGAGATGGTGGATAACTAGGTCGGGAATCGCGAGCAGGATGCTGATAGAGGACGAGTGGTGGGACAGGCACGAATTTCGCAAGGGCGGCGAAATTCGAGCCAGTCCCGGGTTCGCGGCCAATCGCGAGCAGCGTGGCTGACAGAGGACCAGCGGTGGGACAGGCACGAATTTCGCAAAGGCGGCGAAATTGGGATCCAGTCCCCGGTTTGCGGAGCAGACCTGCGTCCTCGGTGTGCGGCTAAATTGGAGGTCGAATGAGACGGTGCTGCGGTGCGTGGATCTTTTTGACGGCGGGCGTGCTTTTGGCGCAAACCCGCGAGTTCTCCGACTGGCCGGCCGGAACGTCGCCACTCGAGGTGGGCAAACGCGTGGCGGAGCATTTCGTCGGAGGTCCCCACCAGGACCCGAAGCGCATCAGCTACCCGGAGACCTGCACCTGGTATGGCGCGCTGACCTTCGCGCAACTCTCAGGCGACCGCGACCTCACGGCCCGCCTCATCGCGCGCTTCGAACCGCTCACCACGGCCGCCGAGGCCAAGCTGATTCCTCCCGAGCGCCACGTGGATTCCTCGGTCTTCGGAGCGGTCCCCCTGGAGATTTTCATCGAGACCAAGGAGCCGAAGTACCTGGCCATGGGGAAAGCCATCGCCGACCGCCAGTGGGAAAACCCCACGCCGGAGGGATTGACACCCGAAACGCGCTTCTGGATCGACGACATGTATATGATCACGATCCTACAGGTGCAGACCGCGCGCGCGACCGGCGACCCGGTCTACCTGGATCGCGCGGCGCTCGAGATGTCGGCCTACCTGGACAAGCTGCAGCAGCCCAACGGCCTGTTCTACCACGCCCCGGACGCGCCGTTCTTCTGGGGGCGCGGCGACGGGTGGGTGGCCGCGGGAATGGCCGAGCTGTTGCGGTCGCTCCCGGCGGAGCATCCCAGGCGGGCGCGCATTCTCGAGGGCTACCGGAAGATGATGGCGGCGCTCGTGGAGTTTCAAGGCAAGGACGGAATGTGGCGCCAGCTGATCGACCACCCGGAGGCCTGGCCCGAAACCTCGTCGACGGGCATGTTCGCCTTTGCCATGATCACCGGCGTCAAGAACGGCTGGCTCGATGAGAAGACGTACGCCCCGGCCGCGCGGCGCGCATGGCTGGCGCTGACCGGCTACATCGATCAGAATGCCGACGTCACCTCCGTCTGCGAGGGCACCGGCAAGAAGAACGATCTCGAATACTATCTGGCGCGCCGGCGCAAGACCGGAGACATGCACGGCCAGGCCCCGGTTCTGTGGTGCGCCTCGGCGCTGCTGCGGTAAGTCAGTTGGCCGGCTTCGACGCCGGGGGCGGATTGCCGGCCACCTTGAACGGCACTTCGCGCGTGATCGCCCGGCTGCCCTGCCGGATCGTGAGGACCGCCTTGTAGTCACCTTCGGGGAGCTGGGTAAACTGCATGTCGGCGAGGTAGGGAAACTCGCGTGCGTGCTGGCTGGCGGCATTGAGAAGCCCGCCGTTTCCCAGCGCTCCACCCATGGAACCGTTGTTCGGGGAGGTCTTCCCTTCGAAGGCCCTGTCATGGAGGTTGTTTTTGAACGGCAGTTGCCCCTGGGCCGCGGTCCTCCCATTGGTGATCAACGCAGGGTCAGTTCCGGCTGGGCGCCATCGATGTCGGGATAGAGCACCAGGAACAACTGCATGCCGAACTTCCTGCCGGCGGGGAAGACCGGATCGAGGACCGGCGCCAGGGCGACGCCTTCGAAGCTGACGGTCTGATCGGCCTCGAACGAGTCCGCCGAGTCGTCGAACTTGCGCACGAACATCGCATCGCTGGCGTTGAGACCGGGCGCGCCGGCGCCTGTCACCACCGGATTCTGGACCGTTGCCGTCTCTTCCGCCCGCAGGTCCTCCACCTTTGCCTCCACCGTGTATTCGGAACCGCCGGGGAGGGTGAGGCCGCGCAGAAAGAAGAGGCTGCCCTGGCGCCGTGCTTCGAGCTTCTTCTCCGGTCCGTGAACGCCGATCTCTTTCTCAGCGCTCCAGACCGCGGCGCCGGTGGAGTCACGAACCGTCACTCGAACTCTGGCGCGGGCCGCGTACTTGCCCTTCTCGATGCCGAACTTGAGCGCGCTCAGCGGCGTTTCCACCACCATCATGCCGCGCATCGGCCCTGAGGCCGTGTTGGAGTCGAGCCGCGCTCCCTGCGAGCTGCTCCTCCCGGTACCCACCGCGCCGGTGGCGTTATCCTGGAGGCCGCCCGCCGAGCTCGAAGACAGCGATCCGGACATCGACGTGCGTATGAAGCGCGCGAACACCGGAATCGGGGCTTGTGTTTCCAGCGAGACTCCCTGTGCGGCCGCGTCCTGGCCGGCCGCCAGCGCGGAGGAAGAAAGGAAGAGGCCGCCGAACATGGTCATCCGGCAAAGACGGGACTTGATTCTCATGGTTTGAGCCTCCAGTGGGACTTCGTTGCCCTTATCGACGGGAACAAGCGTCGAAAGGTTACTTCTCGTACCGGATCGCCGAACTCGCCCCGAAGAGCTTGTACTCGGTGTAGCGGATGTCCATGCGCGTCCGCAGCGGTCCGGTCCGGAAATCCAGCGTGTCGTCCGCATAGGTGTGGACGGGGAAACGCAGACCTCCCTCCACCGGCTCCCAGCGCGTGGTGAAGCGAGGGAACAGGTTCTCGTCCTTCATGCTGCGGATGTCCGGGACGGCTTTGCCCATGGTCTGCACGATGGAGAAGTCCTCTTTGCTGGCCCACAGCATCCCGTCGAACAGCCGCTGGCCCGCCAGGATCTGGCGCGGCCGCACCTGGAGCACCCAGCACTCCACGCCGTACACCGTCTCCTCGCCTTTGAAGCGCGTCTGATAGGCCCACAACTGGTCGGTCGAGAACAGGAAAGGCTGCACCTGGCGGATGTCCTCGAAGTCCTGCTCGGTGAGCTTGAGGCGGACCAGGCGGTCCTGCGGCTTCCCCACCATCTTCTCGGTGCGCTCTCCGCCGGGGGAAAAGACCACCTCGCGCACTTCGCGGTACTCGCCGGTCTGCGCGCCCGCTGCCGACAGCTCCACCACGGTGACGCTCTGGCGATAGGTGTACTGGTCGAGGGCAGCCCGCGTCTCGGTGGCCCGGGCGGCCACTCGTTTCGCCAGGCCGGGCGGCGCTTCCTGGGCGCGCGCGAAGGGCGCCAGCAAGGCGGATGCTAAGATGATCCAGATGCTCGCCGCGTGGGTTGCCAATCTCCAGAATATACCCGCGACGGCATTGGTTCCCCTGGTTGCGGCCTTCGTCACCGAAGCCTGCCTGTACGCGCTGCCCGTGATCGAGAGCGCGCGCCAGGGACTTGAGCGGCGTCTGCGGCCGCCCGCCCTGGCGCTCCTGATGACCGCCAGCGCTGCCCTGCCCTATTGCCTCTACGCGTTGCCGGCTGGCGTGTTCCGGCCCGGCTCGCTGGCCGCGATTCTGGCGCTGGGGTCGGCGGCGTCGTTCTGGTACGTCTTTTTCCCGCGCCGGCCTGCCATCGATCTGGCTTACATCGCGCTGGTCGCCGCGGTGATGCTGCTCTATCCCTTCGCGCGCATCTATGGAACGCCCGCGCCGGGCCTGCCGCTGGCCATTCTGGGCCAAGTGATGTGGACGCGCCTGGCGATCTTCGAGTGCCTCGCCATCGCCAAAATGCACCCGGAAGGCTTCGGATTCCTGCCCAACCGGCGGGAGTGGGCCTCGGGCGCGATCCACTTCCTGCTCTTTCTGCCCGCCGGCGCGCTGGCCGGCTCGGCGCTGAACCTGCTGCGCTTTCATCCTCCGCGCGCGGACTGGCGGATGACGGCGCTCATCGCCGTGGGAACGTTCCTGGGGATGCTGTGGGTTGTGGCGTTGCGCGAGGAGTTCTTCTTTCGAGGCCTGGTGCAGCGCTGGCTGGGCCGCTGGCTGAAGAACGACTGGGCCGGACTGGCTGTGGCCTCGGTCCTGTTCGGGCTGCTGCACCTGTCTTTCCGCGGCTTCCCCAACTGGCGCTTCGCCATCCTGGCCACTCTCGCCGGAGTCTTCTACGGCCGCGCTTACCTCACCACGCGCAGCGTCCGGGCGGCCATGATCGCGCACGCCCTGGTAAATACGGTTTGGAGGGTTTTCTTTTGGTGAATCGATACCCGGACAAGCTGGCGGTGACAGTTGTGCGTCGCAAATTTCGGGCAGTATAACTGACAGAAGACCAGCGGTGGGACAGGCACGAATTTCGCAAGGGCGGCGAAATTCGAGCCAGTCCCGGGTCTGCCGCCAAGGAATCTAGGGGAGTTTTCGACGAAGCAATTCCTCGACGTCTTCGATCTTGTCCCGCAGCAGATTGAGCTTGCTCGAAAGTCCCTGGATCTCGGACTCGGCCCGGCGGTTGACATCGTAGTCGAGTTCGCCGCGCAGGCGATCTTTCGTATCCTGCCGGTTCTGGCTCATCATGATGACCGGCGCCTGGAGCGCGGCGAGCATGGAAAGGAACAGGTTCAGGAGGATGAAAGGATAGGGATCCCACGCCGACCCGCCAATGAGCACATTGAGCCAGACGTAGGCCGAGGCCACTGCGGCAAACGTGAGTATGAACGCCCACGACCCGCCAAACCGGGCCACGGAGTCCGCGAGGCGCTCTCCGAAAGACGACTCCTGTTCGATCACATCGTTCGGGTGCCGTGCGGAGCGGCCCCTCAGGAGTCGATGGGCGGTGTGGAATTGCCGGCCGAGCACAGCCAGCATGTCCATCCCCGCCAGCGGCTTGCGCTGGAGCAGTACGGCGATGTCCTTGCGGTCGATTTCGATGCAAACGGTCTTCTCGAGGGCGACGGCATCGGTCTGATGAGGAGTCCCTTCGAGCATGGAGGCGAAGCCGAAGAACTCGCCGGGAGCAGGCTGGTCCACGATCACTTCCTGTTGGTCCTCGTCCACGGTTTGGACGCACACCGCGCCGGAGACCACCACAAAGCCTCTTCCGCCGGGTTCGCCGGTCCTGTAGATCCTCTGGCGAGGGGCGAACTCCTTCATCTCGACCTGGCCAGCCAGAACGGCCGTCTCTTCGTCGTCCAGCAATGCAAAGAGCGGGACTTGTTTCAAGACTTCCGGATTACACAACATGTGTCACCTCACGCATTAGGGAACTTTTCGGATTTTACCCTGAGACCGGGCTCGACACCACACCCGGGTTCCCGGCGTGTTGCCGGACGGGAGCTATTACAGAACTATGACATTCGCGGCGCGGCGGGCGTGATAGTTTGGGGTTTGATTGAGCTATTAATATGCAATCCTCTCATCCCCGCGGTCCCAACGCCAGAGTTCTGTTGAGCAGCGTTTTTGGCCCCTACGCCCAGGACGACGATTTCGGCAGCCGCTCCATCAATCCCATGGAGCTGTATCACAACCAGGTCACGCGCGAGCAGGGCGAGTTTTCGATTCGCATGTTCCACCGCTCCTGGGGGCTGATGATGATCCAACAGAACATCGTCAACCCATCGACGCTGCTGGATTTCCCCACCCGCGAGCAGTTCGCTTCCGAGCTGACGTCGCATCAATACGACGTGGTGGGCATCTCGTCCATCATCGTCAACGTCGGCAAGGTGCGCGAGATGTGCCGCATGGTGCGGGAACTCTCGCCGGGTTCCGTCATTGTCGTGGGAGGCCACGTCGCCGCGGTCCCGGGTATCGAGGGCATGATCGACGCCGACCACATCGTGAAGGGCGAAGGCATTTCCTGGATGCGCAGCTATTTCGGCCAGGACCCGGACGCGCCCGTAAAACATCCGGACATCGTTTCCGGCTTCGGGCATCGGATCATGGGATTGCACATTCCGGGCAGGTTTCGCAGCCCGGCCGCCACGGTCATTCCCTCGGTGGGCTGCCCCATGGGCTGTAACTTCTGCACCACGTCGTCTTTCTTCGGCGGCAAGGGGAAGTTCCACAACTTCTTCGAGACGGGCGACGAGTTGTACGACGTTATGTGCGGCCAGGAAGAACGGCTGAAGGTGCATTCGTTCTTCATCATGGACGAGAACTTTTTGCTGCAGCGCAAGCGCGCGCTGCGGCTGCTCGAGCGCATGCGTGAAGGCGGGAAGAGCTGGGACCTGTACGTCTTCTCCTCGGCCAACGCGATCCGGCAGTACAGCATGGACGAACTGGTGCAGCTGGGCGTTTCCTGGCTGTGGCTGGGACTGGAATCGGAGCAGTCGGACTACGCCAAGCTGGACGGCACCGACACGGTCACGCTCACCCGCGAGTTGCGCGAGCACGGCATCAAGCTGCTGGGCTCCACCATTATCGGCCTCGAACATCACACGCCCGAGAACATCCGCGAGGAGATCGACTACGCGATCTCCCACGACACTGACTTCCATCAGTTCATGCTGTACACGCCGGTGCCGGGCACGCCTTTATACCAGCAGATGGAGTCGGAGGGACGCCTGCTGGACGTGAACCTGGCCGATATTCACGGGCAGGACCGTTTCAACTTCGAGCACGCGGCGATCTCGCGCGAGGCCTCCAAACGGTACCTCGATCTGGCCTTCCTGCGCGACTTCGAACGGAACGGGCCGAGCTTGTTCCGCATCTGCCGCACCACCTTCGAGGGCTGGAAACGGTACCGAAACTACCCGGACCGGCGCGTGCGGGAACGCTTCGCGCGCGAGCTTTCCAGCCTGCGCCACGCCTACACGGGCATGCTGTGGGCCATGGAACACAGGCTGCGCGATACGAACAAAGCCGTGAGCCGCCGCATCAAGGAACTGCGCGCGGATATCCTTCGGGAATCCGGTCTGGATGCGCGAATCGCATCGGCCGTGGTCGGCCCGCTGATGCTGTGGGCCGCGAGACGCGAACGCAAACGCCTCGCGGCCGGGTCGGGCTACGAGCCGCACATGATTGTGGAGCGCCTCAACTGGGCCGCGGCCACCGGCCGGCCATTCGCCTCGGCGTCGTAGGTCCCACGCGGAACGATACGCTCGCGACCATGCGTCGCGTGAGAAGCAGCACGATGGGGAGACGGGCCGCGTGCCCGTTCAGACGCCACCCGATGCCGCTTTCCCGTTGCCCTCCCGCAGGGCCCTCAAAATGGCAGCGTAGGCCACCCGGCCGGCGACTGCTCGAGGACGCCACCCAACACGGGATCCACTTCCGAAATACCGCGGATGAGCCCTCGAATCCGCTCCGCGTCCAGAGCGGTCGGCGCGTTCGCCAACTCCTCACGCATCTCGTCCGGCAGGGCCGCCAAGGCCTCCGGCCGCAGTGGCGTCCGCGCTGCCGTGACAGTGTTTGAATTTCTTTCCGCTCCCGCACGGACACGGGTCGTTGCGGCCAATCTTGGCGGCCCCGCTCGCCTGCGTCGCGGCCGGCGGGGTCTGAGGCTGCATGATCTCGTCGGCGAAGCGGCCCTGGCGCAGCAGGTTCGCCATCGTCCTCATCGCGGGGTCGATATGGTGGAAGAAAAGCTTGTAGCCCGCACAAAGGTAGTTGAGGCCGGGCTCCCCGTCCGGGGTGCTGATGAACCGGTTGCGCGGGCATTCGCCGTGGCAGGCGAAGCGCACGTCGCACTCCCGGCAGTACTTGGGCAGGCTGGTCAGCTTGTCCCGCCCGAACGCGCGCTGCTTCTCGGAAGCAACCAGCTCCGCCATGGGCGTCTGCTGGATATTGCCCAGAAGGTACGCCGGCTCGACATAGTGATCGCAGGAATACACGTCGCCGTTGTGTTCGAGCGCGAGCGCGCCGCCGCAGGTGGGCGAGAAGATGCACAGATGATGCTGCCCAAGCCAGCTTCCCAGCGCCACGTCGAACGTTTGCACGAACACCTTGCCCACGTCGCGGCGCACCCACTCATCGAAAATGCCGATCAGGAAACGGCCAAACTGCTCGGCGCCCACGGTGCGCTCGGTGACCAGTCCGCCGGCCTGCGTGTAGAGCGGCCGTTCCGCGCCCGGCCGGTCGCCCCAGCCCAGGTTGGCAAGCGGCAGCAGCGCCTCGGTGGCCCGCTCCACGATGGGGATGAACTGCATGAAGGCGGCCCCCAGCTCGTCCCGGAAGAAGCGGTACACCTCGAGCGGATGATCGGCGTTGGCGGCGTGAATGGTGCACAGAATATTGATGTCCACTTCGTGCTGGTTCAGCACTTTCCAGCCGCGCATGACCTGGTCGAAGCTGCCGGCGCCGCCCTTGTTGACGCGGTAGGCATCGTGCATCGCCTTGGGCCCATCCACGCTCAGGCCGATGAGGAAGCCGTGCTGCTTGAAGAACGCGCACCATTCGTCGTTGAGCAGCGTTCCGTTGGTCTGCATGGTGTGCAGGATCTTCTGCGCGGGCCGCCGGTACTTCTCCACCAGATCAACGGAGCGCTTGAAGAAGTCGAGCCCCATGAGGGTGGGCTCGCCGCCCTGCCAGGCGACATTGACCTCGCCGGCCGGTTGCGCTTCCAGGAGTTGCCGGATGTAAGTGTCCAGCACGCCGTCGGACATCCGGAAGGGGTCGCCCGGGTACAGCGTCTCCTTGGACAGGAAGAAGCAGTACTTGCAGTCCAGGTTGCAGATGGCGCCCGTGGGTTTGGCCAGAAGGTGAAACGGCATGGGCCGCGAACTCATAGGGTGCTTCCTTTCTCGCGGGCCGACACGGCGTGCCCCTCGAACAACGCCTCGACTGCCGAATCCACCGTGGGGAACATGCGGTCGGGTCCGATCCGGTCCGTGAGACCCGTCCGTTGGAGCATGGAGCGGAGCGGACTTTTGGCATCGGCAACCGCAATCGCGATGCCCTGGTCCTCGAGATCGCCGCGCAAGCGATCGAGGCTGGCGGCCCCGGTGCTGTCCAGTTGGGGCATGGTCCCGTTGAAGAAGACCGGGCCGGAGTCGAAGCGGTAGATGACCAGGCCCGGGAACGTCTCCGTTTCCGAACCGGCGGCAGCCTCGCGATAATCGGTGGTCCCCGGAATGCGCCCCAGCACCGCGTCGTGCGGCGTGGAGGCATTGATCAGAAGCTGCACGATGGCGACGATGACCGCGACGACCGCCCCGGGCAACACGCCCACCGTGATGACGCCGAGGGGCGTGATGAGGCAGAGCCGGAATTCCCGGGGGCTGACGCGGCGCGGCTCGCTCGGGTGGCGATTGCACTGGCGGCGACGGCAACGAGGAGCCACAGGGATAGGATACTTCTCAATGGCCGGGTAGAACGCGCTCAGCTTGTGGATGTAGACTTCCTTGCCGGACAAGTCGTCGAGTTTCGAGACCGGCGGGGATTTGGGGCCGGTGACCACAACATAGTTGACGTTCTCGCGGATCGGGTCGGTGAAGTCGCCGTACTTCCTCCACTCCTCCCGAATTGCGACCGGCTTCCCCACGATGTCGCCTCGTCCTTCCGCCAACGCCCGCCGCCAAGTCCAGATTGATGCGTGCCCGCCACGAACTGAAGCGGCGTTTGTCGAAACACGACGGGGAAACGGGCTGCGGAACTCTCCTTCGCCAACCGTCACAGCGCCGGACGGCGTACGTGCGGGCAACGTGATCGCAGCGTGCTCCGTGTGTGCGGAAGGAACGGACTGGAGCCAACCGGTCTCCAGGTAACATCGGGAGACAACATCGGGCGGTGGGCCGTTATGGCAGGCGCCGGGGCATCTGGATGAGCGCCCACACGGTATACAAGCCAGCGCGGCCCGGTAGCCCTCGTTACCGCAGAAGGCCGAGTGCGTACTGCAGCACCGCATACTGTATTTGATAGTCGTACTTGGCGCTCAGATTCTCGACTTCCGCCTGGGTGACGTTCAACTGAGCCTGGGTCAGCTCGATGATCGAGGAGAGGCCGAGATTGTAGCGGCCCTGGGCCAGGTTCAGAGCAAGCGCGGCCTGGCGCAGAAACTGAGCGGTGACGTCGATGCGCTGGTAGGCCGTCGACGCGCTGGCCCAGGCGGAGCGGACGTCGCGGACCACGCTCTCCCGCTCATCGCGCAGCCGCTGGTCGGACTCCATGGCGAGCTGGTGGGCCGCCTCGCGGCGCGCCGCGAACAGGCGGCCGTTGAAAAGCGGGAATTCGACGTTGACGGCCGCGCCCTCATACTCCTTGGGGATCGGCGTGGTGGTGGAGGTCTGGTTGATAAAGGGAAGGAAGCCGGCCACGGCCAGGAGGCTAATGGTCGGACGGGAAAGATCCTTCTCGGCAGCGGCGAACTTATAAGCGGATTCGCGTGAGAGACGCAGGCCCGCGAGCTCGGGCCGGTTGGCCAGCGCCTGCGCGACCAATTCCTCGGCGTTTTGGGACGGGCTGGGCGGCAGAGGCTCGTCAACGAGCCGATAGGTGGTGGGCTGGTCAGACCCGAGCGCGCGCACCAACTCGGCCGCCGCGGTCTGGACGCTGTCCTGGGCGCGAATCAGCAGCAGCTTGGCCTCCGATACGTTGACCGCGGTGAAGCTGACATCGAGCTGCGATTTGAGCTGGTTTTTGGCCAGCGCGCTCACTTGGTCGAGCAGGAGCTGGCGTGCGTCGACGGTCTGCTCCGCGACCTTGACCAGCGCCTGGGCATGCAAGAAATTGAAGTAGCTTCGGTTGACCGCCAGCAGCACATCGTAGCGGCTGCGCTGGTAGTCCTGCGCACTGGCCTGGGCGTGCAGGCGGGAGCTGGCAACCAGGTTGGGAGTGCGGCCGGAGTCGGTGACGAGCTGCGAGAGGACGATCCCCTGGCCGAAGCGGTTGAACAGGCGGGAAGCGCTGAGCGCGCCGGCGCCGATACGCGAGAGGTTATTGCCCTGGGAGGCGGTGAGGTCGGCGGAGAGATCGGGGTAGTACGCCGAGCGGGCTTCGGTCACCTGCTGGTTGGCGAAAGCGACTTCGCTTTCGGCCGCGAGCACGCGCGGGTGGTTCTTCAACGCCAGAGCCTCAGCGTCCTTGAGGGTCAGCGTGGCCGGCTGCGTCTGGGCGAGAGCGATCTGGCCGATTGCGATCAGGGCTGCGGCGAAGGGTTTCATACTCTCGGGATCTCCGGCCGGCTGCGGTAGACCAGCAGGTAGGCGGCGGGCACGATGTAAACCGTAAGGACGACGGAAGCGGTAAGGCCGCCGATGATCGCGCGCGCCAGCGGCGCGTATTGCTCGCTACCCGTTCCGAGCTTCAGTGCCATCGGCAGCAGGCCGATGATCGTCGCCAGCGACGTCATCAGGATGGGGCGCAGCCGCACCCGGCAGGAACCGATCACGGCATCCTCGACGGATCTTGCCTGCTCCTCCAGCCGGTGCGCGAACTCGACGATCAGGATGCTGTTCGAGGCCGCGATGCCGACCAGCATCAACACGCCCATCAGCGACATCACGTTCAGCGTGGTGTGCGTCAGCGGCAGAATGACTAGAACCCCGATGAAGCCCATCGGAATCGCGAGCAGGACCAGAAGCGGATCCTTGAAGGAGCGGAACTGCGCCACCAGAATCAGGTATAAGAGCGCCACGGAGAGCGTCAGACCGATGGCGAAGCTGCGGAACGACGCGCGCATGCCTTCCACCATGCCCCGCAGATCCACGCGGACGCCGGAGGGCAGCTTCGTATCGGCGATGACACGGTCGATGCGCGACGCCACTGCGCCGAGGGCCTCTTCAGAGGGAGTGACATACACGTCGGTGACGCGCTGGATTTGGTAGTGGTCCACCTCCGTCGGCGTCTCGACGCGATCGAGCTTGACCACCGAGTCGAGCGTCGTTGGCTGGCGGAGGTTGGCCGCGCGCAGGGGAATGCTCTTCAGGTCGATGAGGTCGTGAATCGCCGGTTGGCCTTGCTCGTAGTACTGGACCGAGAGAAAGTAGTCGTTGCCGGTCTTATGGTCCACCCAGTAATTTGGGGCGATCATGGTGTTCGAATTGAGAGCGGTGATGACGTTGTCGACGATTTGTTTGGGGTCCAGGCCGAGCTCGGCGGCGTGGACGCGATCCACGTTGAAGCGCATCGCCGGGTAGTCCATGTCCTGGGGAATATAGACTTGGCCGACGCCGGGCAGCCGGCGAATGCGGGAAGCGAGCTCCTGGGCCACCTGGAACGTCTTCCTCAGCCTGCTGCCGGAGACTTGGACGTCGATGGGGGCGGACATGCCCGAGTTGAGAACGGCGTCCACCATCGAGCCGCTGGTGAAGAACGTGCGCAGGCCAGGGTATTGGCTCGCGATCTCGTCCCGAACGCGGTCCATGTACTCGAAGCTGCCGATCCTGTGCCGCTCCTCGAGGGCCACCTGAATGGTGGCCGTGTACGGCCCGGCGTTGCTGCTATAGAGGGCCGAGAAGCCCGGAGTGATGCCGATGTTCGAGACGACCATCTTCAGGTCGCCGGCATCGACGGTGTGACGGATGAGGTCCTCGACCTTGGCGACGTACTGCTCGGTGATCTCGAGCCGCGTGCCGGTGGGGACCTTCAGGTTGATGGTGAACTGGCCGGCGTCGGTCCGCGGGAAGAATGCCAGGCCGAGAAGGGGGTAAAGTCCCAAGCTGGCTACGCAGACCGCAGCGAGCGCCGCCACCGTCAGGCCGGGCCGCCGGAGCGCGCGGCGCACCGAGCGTTCGTAGAGATCGAGCAGATGCCCGAAGATCCGGTTGAACCACTGGTTGAAGCGGGCTGCCAGCGAGGCGGCTCGCACCTCCCCGGCGGCGGGGTGGAGAGTGCGCAGGAAGCGCGCGCAGAACAGCGGGATCACCGTCATGGCCACGAAGTACGAGACAAACAGCGAAACGACCACCGCCAGTGCCAGGGCCGAGAAGAGAAACTTGCTCACGCCGTACAGGAAGGTCACGGGGAAGAAAACCACGACGGTGGTGAGCGTCGCGGCCAGTACCGCCAGGCTCACTTCGCTGCCTCCCTCTTCGGCCGCGACGGCTGGCGAGCCCCCCATCTCGAGATGGCGGAAGATGTTCTCCAGCGAGATGACCGAGTTGTCGATAATGCGGGAAAATGCCAGCGCCAGGCCAGCCAGGATCATAGTGTTGATCGTGCTGCCCCCCAGGTACAGGATCACGAACGTGCCCAGCGCCGACAATGGAATCGACAGGAACACGGCCGTGGTGGCGCGCATGTTGCCCAGGAAAATCAATAGCATCACGCTGGTGAGAATCAGGCCGATCAGCCCCTCGTGCAGCAGCGTCTTAATAGCTTCCTTGACGTAGGCCGACTGGTCGAAGACGACGCTGGCCACGAGCTGTTTCGGCACGTCGAACAAACGGCCGATCATGCTGCGGATGCCGTCGACCACCTCGATGGTGTTGGTGTCGCCGCCCTGCTTCATGATGGGCAGGTAGACCGACCGCTGGCCATCCACGCGCACGATGTTGTACTGAATCTGACTGGCGTCCTTGGCCTCGCCCACATCGCCGACTGAAACCCAGCTCTGTCCGACGGTCTTGATGGGAACCTGGTTCAGCTCTTCTACCTTGTCCACCATACTGTTCGAGTAGACGTAATAGTCGAAGGGGCCCATTTTCACGTCGCCCGCAGGCAGGATGAGGTTGTTGCGGTTGATGGCGTTCACCACGTCCATCACGCTCAACTGGCGCGAGAGCAGCTTGTAAGGATCGACGTAGACCATGGCCTGGCGGTACTTGCCTCCGAACGGCGGCGGGATCTCGGCGCCCTTCACCACGGCGATCTGGTTGCGGATCGCGAACTGGCCGATGTCGTGGAGGTCGGTCTGCGTCAGCCCCTTGCCCTTAAGCGTGACCAGGCAGACGGGGAGGCTCGAGGCGTCGAATTTGAGGACCACCGGAGGCAGCGTGCCGGGGGGAAGACGCCGCAGGTCCGCAATCGAGAGGTTCGAGAGCTCGGTGAGGTCGGCATCCGCGTTGGTGCCTGACTGGAAGAATACCTTGATGATGCTGACGCCCAGCAGGGAGCGCGACTCCATGTGGTCGATGCCGCTGGCCAGGGTGAAGAAGCGCTCCAGCCGTCCCGTGATATCGGTCTCGATGTCCACGGGCGGCATGCCGGAGTAGAACGTGATCACCACCACCTCCGGCATGTTTATAGTGGGGAACAGGTCGACCGGCATGCGCGCCACGCTGGTGATGCCGATGACCAGCAGCACGAGGCAGACGACGACGATGAAATGCGGGTTGCGGATGGAGAAGCGTGACATGGCTGGCGCCTAGTCCTCTTTCTGCGGCTGGTACACCATGGTGGCTACTACCTTTGGGCGCACCACCTGGCCCGGCTTCAGAGCCGCGCGGTCGCCGACCACGACCATGTCGCCCGCATTCAAACCGGACAGCACCTCGGCGTCGCTGGCGGTCGCCAGACCGAGGGTGACCGGGCGGTCCTCGATCCTGCCGTTCGGATCGACCCGGTAGACGGTAGTCTGATCGCCCTCGTGGTTCAAGGCCTCGAGCGGCACTGCCAGTGCACGGTTCTTTCTCTCGAGCGTCAGGGTGGCCTCGGCGAACAGCCCGGGCATGAGCGCTCCTCCCGGGTTGGGCACATCCACTTCCGTGTGCATCGTGCGCGTGGCCTCCTTGACGTCCACGGAGAAACGGGCCACTTTGCCGATGACTTCTCGTTTGAGGGAAGGCACCGTCACTTTCACCGGATCGCCGACGCGGATGTAGCGGACAGCCGACTCGGGCACGGGGATCACCAGGCGGAACAGGTTGTCCTGGGAGAGCCGCACCAGAGGCAGGGCCTGGGTGCTGGAGTTGGTGCCGGCCTGCACCAGGGTTCCCAGATTCGCATAGCGCTCGGTCACCACGCCCGCAAACGGAGCGGTGATCTTGGCGTAGTCGAAGAGAACCCCGTCGCGTTGTCGTCTGGCCTGAGCCTCGTCGAGCATGCTGCGCGCGGACTCGAGCGTCGATTTCGCTTCCTCGACCTGGGCCTCGGCGGCCAGGTCCTTGCCCTGGGCGTCGTCCACCTCCTGCTGGGCCACCAGGCCGGGCTGCGTCTTCGCCACGCCGCTCAATCTGTTGAACTGGAGATGCAGGACCCCGTGCTGCGCCTGCACGCGGCCCAAGGAGTGCTCGGCGTGCCGCACCTGATCCTCGGCGCTCTTGATCGCGGCGTCATCCTGCGCCAATTGGAGCTGGAGCTCGGGGATCTCGAGGACCGCGATCACCTGCCCCGCCTTCACATGCGATCCGTAGTCGACGTCAAGCTTCCGGACGTAGCCCGACTCCTTGGCGTAGACGTCGATCTCCTGAAAGGGAACCAGCTCGGAGGAGATCGTGAGTTGGCGCTCCATCGGCTTCGGCGCAACCCTGGTGACCCCGACCGTAATTGCATTCGCCTCGGGATCGGCCGTGTTGTCGGCGTGCGCTCGCGATAAGCCGCCACGCAACACCCAGCCTCCTGTGATGGCGACGAGCGCAACGAGAGAAGCTACCAGCAACCAGACGCGGGTTCTCGAACTCATACTCAAGTGGCGGACCTCTCCGGGGATGCGAAATTGCGTCCCAGCATCTGTGACAACCGCTCCAGTGAGAACTCGGGGGACCCGCAGAACTCGATCAGTTCGCTCTCTTCGCGCCCGATCCGTTCCGCCATCGCCGGTATCTCGGAGGCGATTGACAGCGGAATGGTGTGGACTCCGTGGCAGTCTCCGTGAATCAGATCCCCCGGCGCAATCCTCAAGCCGCCGATCTCCACCGGCTCCCCGAATTCAACGATGTGGGCATAGGCGTGAGACACCGCAACGCTCCCGGCGAAAAGTTGAAAGCCCGTGGCCTCGACCGCCGGCAGGTCGCGCACCGCCCCGTTGGTGACGTGCCCCACGCACCGGAGCGCCAGGCCGATGGCCGCGTGAATCTCTCCCACCAGGGCCCCGGTCCCGGGCAAGTGGTCGGCGTCCTGGATCACCAGGACGCGTGGCTCGGGGACCGAGGCAACGTAGCTCCACCAGTCCATCTTGTCGTGATAGCAGCGCCCGCTTATGGGAGGCATCGAGGACCGGATCCGGCCGGTGGCAGCGTAACCCAGCATCGGCGCCCGGTGCGGGAACATACTGCGGACTGCCCCGGAAACGAATCCCTCGTTCCGAAGCCGCACGTTAAACCGCTCGATCGCGTTCGAAGCGGTACAGGTGTCCAGGGCGCGGATCTTCTCGAACTCGGCGGCTGACAAAGCGGGCTTTGGGGTCATAGTAGGGAGCCGCGCAAACCCTCACGCACGGCAGTACAAGGGCCAGAAACCGGGCGTTCGCATGATCTATCCGCAGTGTAAGCGGGCGGCCCTGTCCCCCCCATACCGGCACGTTGGTATTTTCAACCCGATTACCGGGTAGACGCGTCCGGACGCGGCAACCTGAGGTTAAGCTGTGGTTGGTTCCTCTTGCCGGCATGAGTGAAGCCATCCGTCGCCGCTCCGATCGGCTCCTGCCGACCACTCGGCTTATGCCTGCAGGCGGCTTCGGCGGACTACTGGCGATCATGGCCCTTTCGGGAGTGGATGCCTCGCGCGTGCTCTATCGGATCCGGCATGAAGACGATCAGATCCGGCGCCTTCGATGCGCAGCAGTCAAAAGGGCTCGGGCTGCTCGGGATGGAGGAGCGGGTCACTCGAGTGGGAGGCCGGTTCGAGGTGCATTCCAAGCCCGGAAACAGGACCGTGCTGGCGGTGGAACTGCCGCCCGGCGGCAGCCAGGAAAGCGGGGCCGATCATGTCGATTCGCATTCTATTAGCGGATGATCACACTGTAATGCGCAGGGGGCTGCGCCTGTTGCTGGAGAGCCAGCCCGGGTTCACGGTGGTCGCCGAGGCCGCCGACGGCAGGGAAGCGATCACACAGGCGGAGGCGGCCAAGCCGGACGTCGCCGTCCTCGACATTGCGATGCCGAATCTGAACGGTATCGACGCGTCGCAACGGATCAATGCCGCACTGCCGGACACCGCGATCGTCATCCTGAGCATGCACTCGGACGAAGGCTACGTCCTGAGAGCCCTCAAGGCAGGGGCCAAGGCGTACCTGCTGAAGGATTCGGCCGAAGGCGATCTGATTGATGCCATCAAGGCCGTAAGCGAAGGCAAGGCGTTCTTCAGCCCGGAGATCAGCAAGGTCTTGGTCGAGGACTACGTGCGGGAGGTCAGGGCGCGGGGAGTCGAAGACAGCTATGAATTGCTGACCCCACGCGAGAGGGAGGTCCTGCAGCTTCTGGCCGAGGGCAAATCGAATAAGGACATTGCCGCGGTGCTCGGCCTCAGCCTCTACACCGTCGACACACATCGCAGGAACTTGCAGGACAAGCTTAACCTGCACAGCTTTCCGGAGCTGATTCTGTACGCGCTGCGCAAAGGCGTCATTTCGTGAGGAACGAGGGCTCCGCATCCGAATCGGACCGCGCACGGAGTTCGAAGTAGCTAGCCCGTGCCGCTGCGGCCGCGGCGGCGGGACAGAGCACCGTCTCAATGACCGCCGGGTTGAGCAGCGTACTGTGGATCAAGCTCGACTTTGCCGCCCGAGCGCGCTCTCACTCTGCCGTTCGTACGCTCCAGAATCGTCGAGCGGCCGGTCTCACACGACCACATGGCCCTGGAAGCGGCCGTGAGCCTCACGCCATCAGCGTGCCGGACCGCAGCTTGCATATTGAAGACTCTATTGCCGAAGATGCAGTGGTTCCCGGGAGGTGACAGAGAAAAAGCTGGTAACCTCCGTAAATGGTCTGCATCATTCTCCGTAACATGCCGAAGACGTTGGCTTCATTCGTGATCGCCGTTTTGCCCCTGGCTGCCCAAAGCCCTCTCTCGATAACGGAAGCCGTGCGCCTGGCGCTGGAAAACCACCCCTCGGTCGCGGCCAGCCGGGACGCCACGCAGGGCGCCGAGATGCGCATTACCGAGGCTCACAGCGGGTACCTACCCAAGCTTAATTACACCGAATCGGTGCTGCGCAGCAACAATCCAGTCGTGGTCTTCAGCTCTCTTTTGACGCAGCACCAGTTCACCGCCGCGAACTTCGCCCTGGATTCGCTCAACCGCCCTGCCGCTCTCGACAACTTCCAGTCGCAAGTTACCCTGGATCAACCTGTTTATGACGGCGGCCAGACGCGGCTGGCCGTCCGGACCGCCAGGCTGGGCCGGGATCTCAGCGCCGAGGATGAGCGGCTCACGAGGATGAACGCCGTCGCCAACGTCGTCCGGGCCTACCACGGCGCTGTGCTCGCCGCCGAGGGCGCTAAAGTCGCGGATGAGGCAGTGCGGTCGGCCGAGGCGGATCTGAGCCGCGCCCAGGCCGTCCGCGAGGCAGGTATGTCCACCAACGCCGACGTGCTTTCCATAAAGGTGCACCTGGCTGCCATGCGGGAGCAGCAGATCCGCCGCAAGGCCGACATGGACGTCGCCCTCGCCGCGCTGAACGAGACGCTGGGGTTGCCCCTCAGTGAATCGCACAGCCTGACGACGCCCCTGACGGCGGCTTCGCTGAGCCAGCAGTCCCTGGAAGACTACGAGAAGCAGGCAGGCGTCTCGCGGCCGGAGTTGCACGAGGCGCGACTGGCCTCCGACCTCGCCCGGACCCAGGGGGCTGCGGCCCGCACCGCCCTGCTGCCGCAGGTGGGATTTCACGCGAGCTTTGAAACAGACCGCCAGACCTTCGCCGACCGGGGAGGTGCAAATTGGTTGGTTTCCGCCAGCCTGCGCTGGAATATCTTCAACGGAGGCGCCGACCGGGCCCGCATGAACGAGGCTGCCTACGGCCTGGACCGTGTCCGCTCCCTGGAACGCCAAGCCACCTCGCAAGTCCGGCTCCAGGTGCGTCGCGCTTACGCCGATTTCCGGTCCGCCGCCGAGCGCATCGATGTGGCCCAGGCCGCGGTTTCCATGGCCGAAGAAAGCCTTCGCATTACCAAGAACCGTTACGAGACAGGTCTCAGCAATGTGACCGACCTGCTCCGCACCGAGACCGCGCTGCTCGAGGCTCGCAACCGCCGCCTGGCCGCCATCTACGACCAGCGCCTCGCCGCCGTAAGCCTGGAACTAGCCGCGGGAACTCTCACCGACAAGTCCGAGGTACTGAACTAATGAGCACCCTAGCAGCTCCGACTACCTGGCCCCCATCTCCGAGCCGCGACCGTCAGGCAGGCCCCTGGCGCACGCTTCAGCGTGCCGCGTCGGCACTCGTGCCGACGCTCTTTTCTGCCGCTCTCCTTCTCCCCGGCTGCGGCTCACCCGCCCCTAGCGAAACCAGCGCGCCGGCGGCGCCCGTCGCCGTCCGCGTAATCGCGGCCACCCCCGCCGCACGGCCCAACATCTACGAGGCCACCGGCACCGTTCGCGCCCGCACGTCGGCCGTGATTTCGAGCAAGGTGATGGGCTACGTCCGCGAGGTGGCCGTCGCCGCCGGCGACCGCGTCCGCGAAGGCCAGCTCCTGGTCGCGCTCGACGCGCGGGATCTCGATGCCGCCTGCCGCCAGGCCGAGGCCGCCGAGGCCGAGGCGCGCAGCGCGGTGCCCGAGGCTGACAACGCCGTCGCCGCCGCCCAGGCCAGCCTCAATCTGGCACAGGCCACTTACAAGCGCATGAAGGACCTGTTCGACAAGGACTCCATCTCCAACCAGGAATTCGACGAGGCCACCGCCCGTCTGAAACTGGCCCAGACCGGGCACCAGATGGCCGTGGCCCGCCGCGCCCAGCTCGACGCGAAAATCGCGCAGGCCGCCCAGTCCGTAGCCTCGGCCGAGATCATGCGCGGCTACGCCCGTCTCGCCGCGCCCTTCGCCGGAACGGTCACCGCCAAGAGCGTGGATCCCGGCGTCCTGGCCGCCCCCGGCGCGCCCCTGCTCACCATCGAGCGCGAAGGCGCCTACCGCCTGGAAGCCACGGTCGAAGAATCGAAGTTGCCCCTGATTCGCAGCGGCCAGCCGGTCTCGGTAGTGCTCGACGGCATCGGCCGGCCCATCGAAGGGCGGGTCTCCGAAATCGTTCCCGCCATCGACGCCGCCTCCCGCTCCTTCATCGTGAAGATCGATCTTCCGGCTATCGCACAGTTGCGCTCCGGCCTCTTCGGACGCGCCCGCTTCGCCTTCGGCTCGCGCCAGGTGCTCGCCGTACCCGTCGCCGCCGTGACCGAGCGAGGCCAGCTCGCCTCGGTCTTCGTGGCCGATGGCGGCCGCGCCCGCTCGCGCTTCGTCACCCTCGGCCAGCACGCCCAGGACTCCGTCGAAATCCTCTCGGGTTTGAATCCGGGCGAGCAGGTGATCTTCCCCGCACCGCCATCCCTTGCCGACGGCGCGCCGGTGGAGGTGCGCCCGTGAGCGATCGCCCGAAGCTCGGCGTGGCGGGCCGCTTCGCCCACATGTGGATCGATTCCAAGCTCACGCCCCTGATCATCGGTGCGTCTCTCGCCCTGGGCGCTTTCGCCGTCTGGAAGCTCCCGCGCGAGGAAGAGCCGCAGATCAAGGTCCCCATGGTCGACGTCTTCGTCGGCATGCCCGGCGCCTCCGCCCGCGAGGTGGAAGAGCGAGTCACCAAGCCGATGGAGAAGCTCCTGTGGGAAATCCCCGGCGTCGAGTACATCTACTCCACCTCGAGCCCCGGCGGCGCCCTCGCCATCGTGCGTTTCAAAGTGGGCCAGGACGAGGAGCAGAGCATCGTCAACCTGAACCAGAAGATGTTCGCCAACCTCGACCTGATTCCGCCCGGCGCGACCCAGCCGCTCATCAAGCCGCGCTCCATCGACGACGTTCCCATCCTCGCGCTCACCTTCACGAGCGACCGCTACGGCTCCTTCGAACTGCGCCGCGTGGCCGCCCAGGTGCACGACGCCGTCAAGCAGGTGCCGGACGTCTCGGCCGTCGCCATCACCGGCGGCAACCGCCGCGAGATCCGCGTCACGCTGGATCAATCGAAGCTCGCGGCCTATTCACTCTCGCCGTTGCAGGTCTATGGCGCGCTGGCCGGCTCGAACCGGCGTCTCGAATCCGGCAAGTACTCCAGCGGCAACCGCGAGTTCCTGCTCGAGACCGGCGAGTTCCTGCGCACCGCTGCCGACGTGCGCGACGTGGTGGTGGCCGTCGCCAACGGGCGGCCCGTCTTCGTCCGCGACGTCGCCGAGGTCGGCGACGGAGGCGGAGAGCCTTCCGAATACGTCGAGTATGCCGCCCACGGCCGCTACTCTCCGGCCGTCACCCTGGCCATCTCGAAGCGAAAATCCACCAACGCCATCGACGTTGCCGACCACGTGCTCACCCGCGTCGAAGCGCTCAAGGGCACGGTGATTCCATCCGACGTCGAGATGCACGTCACGCGGAACTACGGCGAGACGGCCGCCGAGAAGTCCAACGAGCTGCTCTTCCACATGCTGATCGCCGTGATCTCGGTCAGCGTGCTGATCTGGATTACACTCGGCTTCCGCGAATCGCTGATCGTGTTCATCGCCATCCCGGTCACGCTGGCGCTGACGCTGACGGTCTTCTACCTCTACGGCTACACGCTCAACCGCATCACGCTGTTCGCGCTGATCTTCTCCATCGGCATCCTGGTGGACGACGCCATCGTGGTGGTTGAAAACCTGGTCCGCCACGCGCGCATGCCCGCCAACCAGGGCCGGCCCGTCAAGGAGGTGGCCATCGAAGCGGTGGACGAGGTCGGCAACCCGACCATACTGGCCACCCTCACCGTGATCGCCGCCATCCTGCCCATGGCCTTCGTGGGCGGACTCATGGGGCCCTACATGCGGCCCATTCCGATCGGCGCCTCCGCCGCCATGATTTTCTCCATCGTGGTGGCGTTCCTGGTGACGCCCTGGGCCGCGGTGCGCATCCTGAAACTCAAGGACACTCACGAGCACGGCGAACGCGAAGACCGCCTCACGCGCCTCTACCGCCGCTTCATGGGTCCGCTGCTCGAACGTGCCACGCTTCGCTGGGGGTTTCTTGCCGGCGTCGTGGTGTTGCTCCTGGGCGCCATGGCGCTGGTCTACGTAGGCTTCGTCAAGGTCAAGATGCTGCCCTTCGACAACAAGAGCGAGTTCCAGGTCGATCGTGGACATGCCCAACGAAACCACGCTCGAGCAGACCGCCGCCGCCACCCGCGCGCTGGCGGACGAGGTCCTCAAGCAGCCCGAGGTCGTCAACCTTCAGACCTACACCGGCACCGCCTCGCCTTACAACTTCAACGGCCTGGTGCGTCACTACTACCTGCGCCGCGGCTCCAACATCGCCGACATCCAAGTGAACCTGCTCGGCAAGAGCGACCGCAGCCTGCAAAGCCACGAGATCGCCAAAGCCGTCCGCAACCGGTTGCTCCCCGTCGCCGCGCGCTGGGGCGCCCGCATCAAGGTCGCCGAGGTGCCTCCCGGCCCGCCCGTTCTCGAAACCCTGGTGGCCGAGGTCTACGGCCCCTCCCAAGAGGGCCGCATCGCCCTCGCCCGCCAGATGCGCGACCTCTTCAAGCGCACCAACGGAGTGGTGGACGTCGATTGGTACGTCGAAGACGACCAGCCCAAATACCAGCTGCAGGTCGACAAGGAAAAAGCCAGCCTCAGCGGCATCTCAGAGGACGACATCGCGCGCACCATGCGCATCGCATCGTCCGGCGAGACCGCAGGCCTGCTGCACGTCGACTCCGAGAAGGAAGACGTACCCATCACGGTGCGCCTGGATCGCGGCACCCGCAGCAACCTCGAGCGCATCCAGTCCCTGAAGGTGGCCGGCGTGCCGCTCTCCGAACTGGTGACGCCGCGCCAGGTCATCGAGGACAAGAGCATCTACCACAAGAACCTGATGCCGGTCACCTACGTGATCGCCGACGTCGCGGGCGCCATCGAGAGCCCCGTCTATGCCATCCTGGCGCTCTCCCCCGGCATCGACAAGATCCAGGTCCCCGGCGGCTACGCCATCGAGCAGTACACCGCCCACCTGCCCGCCGACGACGCCCGCTACGCCATGAAATGGGATGGCGAGTGGCACATCACCTACGAAGTCTTCCGCGATCTCGGCCTGGCCTTCGCCGCCGTTCTGGTGTTGATCTACGTGCTGGTGGTGGGCTGGTTCGAATCCTTCGTCACGCCGCTCATCATCATGGCCGCGATTCCGTTTTCTCTCGTCGGCATTCTGCCCGCCCACGGCCTGCTGCACGCCTTCTTCACCGCCACCTCGATGATCGGCTTCATCGCCGGCGCCGGTATCGTGGTGCGAAATTCGATCATCCTGGTGGATTTCATCGAGCTGCGCCTGCGCCAGGGCTCGCCGCTTCAACAAGCCGTGATCGACGCCGGCGCCGTGCGGTTCCGCCCCATGGTGCTGACCGCTGCCGCCGTTGTGGTCGGCGCGGGGGTGATCCTGTTCGACCCGATCTTTCAAGGCCTCGCTATCGCGCTGATGGCCGGCGAAATCGCATCGCTGGCTCTCTCGCGCATGACCGTCCCCATCGTCTACTACATGGTGAATAACCGGAGGAAGGTATGACCGTCGACCGTTACCTGCGTCTCTTCGCGGGCGCGTTTGTGATGGCCAGCCTCGCGCTCGGCTACTGGGTCAGCCCCTATTGGTACCTCTTCACCGCCTTCGTAGGACTGAACCTGTTCCAATCGGCCTTCACCAACTGGTGCCCGGCCATGACCTTCCTGCGCAAGCTGGGCGTGAAACCCTGAGAGACTTGAACCCGGAACC
Source organism: Bryobacterales bacterium (assembly GCA_963841635.1). Lineage (GTDB taxonomy): Bacteria > Acidobacteriota > Terriglobia > Bryobacterales > Bryobacteraceae > DASWZN01. The sequence continues at coordinate 261,629 of CAWJDO010000002.1, read as the reverse complement.
TCTTGCCTCAAGCACGCGCCCGCAACTCAACAACGGGTTCGGGTTGACGCGGGCCGAAACCGAGGCTCGAGCTGCGCCGATTGACAAGAGGTGCGCTTTTTCGGGGCACATGGATGCGACTGAGCGGAGCTCCTTCAATTGGAGCCGGGCTCCGCCGGAGTTGCCCCGCGAGGCGCCGTGCCGCTCAATGAGCATCAGCCTACTTCGCGCGCCAGTTCACAGCCGCCCAACACAGCACTCGGAGCGCCTCGCCGCATTTCAAAATCGGGTTCTTGGAGCGGAGGCACTCTCAGCGGTGCGGGACCGAACGAGGTCCGCGAGCCGTTCCGGCCTCAGGCCGCGTTTCCGCTGAAGTATCCGGCTGCCAGCTCGGGTCTGAGTTCGAGCGCGCTGCGCCAGTATTGGAGGGCTTCCTTGTCTTTCCCCAACGCTCTCAGGGCGTGTCCCAGGTTCAGGCATGCTTCGGGGAATTCCGGCTTTTCCGCCAGCGCTTGCTCGTAAAACCGGCACGCCTCTTCGAGCAGTCCCTCCCGATGGAACAACAGGCCGGCGTTGTAGAAATACTCCGGGGCGCGCTCCAGGGCTATCAGGCGGCGGCAAGCGTCCAGCGCGGCGGCATAGTCCGTCTTCAGGGCCGCGATCTCCGCGATGCCCCTCAGCGCCTCGATGGATTCCGGGTTGGCCTCGAGTACCGCCTCAAACTGCTGCCGCGACGCCTCGAGTTCCTCGAGCTTGAAGTACGCGAGTGCCAGATTCAACCTGGCTTCCACCCAAGCAGGGCGCGACTTCAAGCAGGCCGCGAACGCGTCCGCCGCACCACGGTAGTTCTCCTGTTGGATCTGCAGGTAGCCCAGCCGGAAGCACGCTTCCACCGACGCCGGATCGCGCTCCAGCAGCTCCTGGTAGAGCCGCTGGGCCTCCTCTGGCCGCTCCATCTGCTCGAGCACCAGCGCCAGATTCCAGCGTGCGGCGTCGAGGTCCTGAGACAGCTCCAAGGCCCGTTCGTAGGCAGCTTCAGCGCGCTCGAAATCGCCCTTCTGCTGGCAGGCGAGGCCGATATTGAACTGGATCTGAACCGAGTTGGGATCCTGCTGCGCGGCTCGCTCGTAGGTCTCCACGGCCTCCGCCGGGCGGCCCAGTTTCTGGTACGCCACGCCCAGGTTAAAGCGAGCCTCGACATCCTCGGGCGCCATCTTGAGCAAATCCTGTAGGAACAGGACCGCCGGCTCGAACTCGGCGTTGGCAAACGCAACCGCCGCCAGACCGGCCAGGGCCGTAACGGAGCGTGGCCGTATCCTGAGCAGCCGCTCGGCGTTCTCACGAACCGCTGCAACGTCCTTGCGCTGGACTCCGATGGCCATCAGGTTCGAAATGGCTTCTTCCGAACTGGGGTCGGCCGCCAGCACATCGCCGTAAGCCGTCACGGCCTCTTCCAGCCGGCCGCCCAACTGGAGCGCCACGGCCCGGCCCAGCAGTGCGGCCTTGTGGCCCGGCGACAGCCCCAGGCAGCCGTCGAACGCGGCGAGCGCGTCTTCGCAATGCCCCAGGTGCAGCAGGCAGGAGCCCAGTCCCAGGTGCGCTTCGGCATTATCGGGATCGGCGGCAAGCACGGCCCGGTGGGTCTCCCGCGATTCTCCCCAGCGGCCCAGTCGCTCCAGGCACACCGCCTGATTGAACAGCGCCGCCTTCTCCCGGGGCTCCAGATCGAGCAGCCTCGAGTAGCATTCCAGCGCCGCTTCGTAGTGTTTAAGTTCGAAATGAATGAGGCCCATGGCCGCAAACAGGTCCGTGAAGTCTTCCGCACCCTCCGCCGCGCGCTTCAATACCTCGAGGGCTTCCTGCGGCTTGCCTTCCAGGTGCAGAACGGCTGCGTCGGCCAGCAAACGATAATTCTCTTGCTCTCTCATAAACTGCCGCTCCTGCCGGCTCTCCCAGAGCCGCGTCTACAGCATGGACCGCGTGCGATACGCGCACGCCGGGAGATCGCTTCTGTTGGCCAGGAATTGCACCGGTTCGGCGGCCTCCGGTTCGGCGATGTGCCAGCGCGAACCGATCATGGGAGCCAGGCCGAACGCGCGGCCCTCGCCAACCGTGCGAGGGCGGGGGAACAATACAGGCACATTTGGCGGCCGGATCGAGCCTCCCCACTCGAGGGGCATGCTCGCCTGGGCCACCGTTTGAATCCGTAGGGTGATGAAAGAACTCTGCCGCCATCCCTTCCTGAAGGCCGGCGTCAGAGGTGCGTGCGGCCAGAGCCGCACGTGCCACAACAAACCCGTTGCGGGCGCGGCTGCGCCCGCGGCACAAGCGAGATGGAAAGGAATCCGACCCGCAGGACTGGTGAGTCGCACGGAGCGGATTGCACGAGGCGCGGGCATTTTAGGTGAAGACTTGCGGGCCTGGTCGGCCGGCCGCGTGAGCCTCGTCAGAACTTTCGAAAAGAGCGAAGCGAACTTGTCATCGAATGGGGGCTGCATAGCTTCCTGTGCGGCTCTGCGAGAGGTGGTGCGTCCCCCCGGCGGGCAGGTGGAAGGTCGTGGAGTGTTGCCCGCTTGTGCGGGCGATGTTACGCCCCTTGGTGGGGGTGCGGTATGACCGGCTCAAAGGTACTTTGGATCCCCGTACCGCTCCGGGCAAACGCTTACCAACCCCGCAGCAGAAGCCGGGCGGCGGTGACGATCGCCGCTGGACACGGGAATCAACGCCCTTCAGCATTGGGGAGATACTTGCCGTATCAATCTAAGAATTCTACCTTTAAGTTATAAGCCCGGAATCGCTGTCTTTCAAGAAAGTTCTATCGGCATGACCAAAAAAGTAGTTCGAGTAGTCCTGATGGTCACGGGACTCTCAGGACCTTATTGGTGCCACCCCGTTAAGCATCAATCCACAGAAAGACGCATCGCCTCCAAGCCGTAGTGCGCAAATGTGGGTAGCACCCAGCCTCTGTATTTAATAGAAGGAGGGGCTCTGAAACTCCATGATTGGCGTGCGCTGTGGCTCTCGGATACCCGCACCTACGGCGATAAAGCCTCCGATGAGGTGGTACTACCCCAAGTTTTTGGTACTAGTACGTTCATTCTCTTTCTTGTTTAAGACAAACTTGTGGAAGAATGATTTTGTGTCGGCTGTCGACTTGGTAGCCCGGACGGCCGGCAGTGGGTAACACCTGAGCTCTGAGGTGCGCCCTGACGAAGCGTCCGGCCGGGGCATACAGTCTTGGCGCTCAAGTGGCCGGCAACAGCGCGAGCCACGAAGCGACATGACGGTTCGCACGACAAGGAGTGAAGTGGTGCTGAAGACTCTCCAGGAACTCGGGCCTCGCCCGCTCGCTCAGCGCGCCCCGCGGCTTCTGCAGATGACCACAACGGTGTCTATCGGCCTCTCTGCGGATACGAAACAGGAATCCCAGATCGCACAAGACGCCTTGGAGCACGCTTCCGACGGCGTTTTCTGGGCGGAGCCGAACGGACGGTTCGTTTACGTGAACGAGGCGGCATGCCGCTCACTGGGCTACTCCCGTGAAGAACTGCTCGCGATGCATATCTACGATCTCGCCCCCGAGCCCGAGCAGCAGCAATGGAACGCGCGCTGGCAGAAGTTGCGGACCAGCGGCTCGCTGGCATACGAATCGCGCCACCGCACCCCAGCGGGCAGGGTGTTCCCAATCGAGATCACGGCCAATTATGTGTCCTGCGGCGGCCGGGAGCGGGCCTTCGGCTTTGTGCGCGATATCAGTGCGCTGCGAGCGGCGCAGCAGGCCATGCGCGCGCGAGAGAGACGTTACCGGGAGTTTCTCTCGCACAGCAGGGAAGCGGTTTGGTGCCTGGAGTTTCGCGAGCCGATTCCGGTGAAACTGGGGATCCGGGAGCAGCTCAGGAGGGTCCACCGGACCGCCTACGTCTCCGAGTGCAACGACGCTTTCGCGCGCGTGCTGGGCTTTTCCCGGAGTTCCGACGTGACCGGCAAGCCGCTGAGTGACCTTGTGAAGCCGGCCGAGTGGCGAACGTTCGCTCAAGGCCTTAAACGGGCGACGCGTGGAGGTATCGAGTACCGGAAGGCGCAGCCCGACGGCAGCATCCGGCATTTTCTTCAAAACCACACGGCGATCCTCGAGGAGGGGTTCGTCCGCCAGATCTGGGGCACGACGGTCGAGATCACGGACCGCAAGCGCGCGGAAGACGCGTTCCGGGAATCCGAGCGGCGTTTCCGGGAGTTGCTGGAGACGGTCGAGCTGGTCGCAGTGATGCTGAACGCCGAAGGCCGGATCACTTTCTGCAACGAGCACATGTTGCAGGTGACGGGGTGGTCGAGAGAGGAGCTGCTGGGCAAGGACTGGTTCGACCAGTGCGTGCCCGAAAAGGAGCGGGAAGGTCTGAGGTCCATGCTCGCCGCGCAGGGCTCCGTTCCCGACCTGCCCCGCCATTACGAGAACTCGATCCTGACATGCGATGGCCGCCGGCGGCTCATCGCATGGGACAACACTCTGCTTCGGAATCCGGATGGTACATTTCTGGGGACAGCGAGCCTCGGCAGGGATGTGACCGACCACCGCGCGCTCGAGGAGCAGTATCGCCAGGTCCAGAAACTGGAGAGCGTCGGCAGACTCGCCGGGGGGGTGGCCCACGACTTCAACAATCTGCTCACCGTGATCAACGCCTACAGCGAGCTTCTGCTGGAAACGATGGCTGAGACGGACCCCGGCCGCGTGAACCTCATCGAGATCCGCAAAGCCGGCGACCGGGCCGCGGCGCTCACGCACCAGCTTCTGGCCTTCAGCCGGAGGCAGGTGCTGCAGCCGCAAGTTCTGGATTTCAATGCCCTGGTTGCCGACTCGGAGCAGATGCTGCGGCGCCTCATTTCCGAGAACATAGAGGTGATCGCGCGCCTTGACCCGTCCCTGCGCCGCGTGCGGGCCGATGCCGGCCAGTTGAATCAGGTGCTCTTGAACCTTGCGGTTAACGCCCGGGATGCCATGGCGTCCGGTGGAAAGCTGACGATCGCCACCTCGAACGTCACGGCGGGGCCGGAGCTTCCACTGCCGCCTGGGCAGTATGTGCTGCTGACGGTGACGGACACAGGCGCTGGGATCAGCGCCGACAATCTGGCTCATGTTTTTGAGCCGTTCTTCACCACCAAGCACCCGGGGCAAGGCACCGGGCTCGGGCTGTCGACCGTATACGGCATTGTCCAGCAGAGCGGGGGTCACGTTCGCGTCGAGAGCGAGCTAGGCCAGGGCACCACGTTCAGCGTGTACCTCCCAAGCGTGGATGGCGAGGTCGCCGCGCGTACCCCCGCCGCAGGCGCGGTCCACCCATCGGCAGGCAATGAAACGGTTCTGGTGGTCGAGGACGAGCCGGAGGTGCGCAGGGTGGCGCTGGAGATCCTCAAAGGCGTTGGGTACCGCGTCCTCAGCGCTGCCAACGGACGGGAAGCGCTAGCGCTGATCGATGACTCGGTGGAGTTGATCCTCACGGACATCGTAATGCCGGGGATTGGCGGCCGGGAGCTGGCGGAACGAGTGCGGCGAACGCGACCGGACATCCGCATACTCTACATGTCGGGCTATGCCTATCGCTCGGATTCGAACGTCTCTTCTCCGCTGCCGGAAGAAGAAGCATTCCTACAGAAGCCGTTCGCACCAGACGTGCTCGCCGCCAAGGTCCGCTCGGTCCTGGACGCCAGCCCTGGCACCCTTCGACAGCCCGCGAAGCGAGCCGGTTTGACCAGACGGTCAGCCTGACGGTCGCGACGCGCCGAATTCGACCTTCGACTATCCGGCGCTGGTAGCGAGCGCGCGCCTGATCGTGGACACGCGAAACGCCCTGCGCGGCATCTCGTCGCCGAACATCGTCAGGCTGTAACGTGTGGGGCAGGCGTCCACGCCTGCAGCGGGTCTCCAGACCCGCCCCAGCACAGCCTCACGATCAGTGCGCCATCGCGACGTACTTGTCGTACGTCCCATCCACGTAGACGCCAAAGTCGCTGGTGGTGATCGACTCGCCCCAGTAGACCCTCCAGGTGGGGTTGAGGTGCCGCTTCTGCCAGTCGAGCACGAACTTCACCGGCATGTCGGGATGCTTGCCGGCGTATTCCTTGGCCTTCGTCATGGCGGTGGTGTACGCCGCGGGCGAATCCGTCTTGAGGTACTGGATGGCGAAGGGCTGGCTCTGTCCGGTGGGGGACCACATGTCCGGCGAGCCCTCGGAAACACCTTCGTCCAAGTGGCTCGCGGGGACCTCGACGACCGAGTAGGTGTAGCGCCGCGACTGGCGCTCTTTCAGGGAGACGAAGATCACCTCCCAGGCGGCCATCTTGCCGCCCTCCTGGCCCTTGACGTCCTTCACGTCCAGGTTGGCAACGCTGAGCAGCAGGCAGTCCGGCGCCCAGCCCCGTGCCTGTTTGTAGGCCTTGTAGACTGCGGCTTGGGCGGTGACCGGTTCCGCGGGTTTGACTTCCTTCTTGACGACTGGCTTCTGTTCCTCTGTGCATGCCCCTAGTAGCAATAAGAGCGGCAGTGTAGCGAGTATTTTGGTTCGCAGGTTCATATCGACGCTATTGTAGCGCTCGGGGAGCGATGACAGGATAGCCATCCACCAGCTTCAGTTTGGGCCGCGTACCATGCGTACGCCGGACTAATCCCCGCACCCAACATTAAATTCGGGACAGTATACTCATTCACCAATTTAATCTTGAGCCGCTAGCAGGCGGACGCCGGACCTCAGCCCCCAAGCCAGTAGCCCGACCGCCGCAGCTATCCGGGCCAATTCCATCGCAACGGCAAAGAACCCCGCGGCCAGGCTGCTCAAGGATGCCGGGACGCTCGCCGCGCGCAGCCAGAAGAATCTGAGCACCCCACTTGACCACAACGCGACCCTTATGAACGCAGACCCACCGAAGGGTGTTTTGCCCGTGCAGCCACGCCCACAGACTGACCATTCCGGCCGGAGTCGTGCCGGCCATTATCAGTCGAACCAGCGGCGGTGGCGACACGTACCTGATGTCCCACCCGACCACCGCCTGCCCCTCCTGCAAGAACGCGACGGACCGGATCGAGCCCAACGGCGCCTGCCGCGAGACCCAGCCATACATCGACCACGCCATCATCCCCAGCAGCGCCGCGTCAATACGCCCGATTGGCAACCGTAGCCAGTACCTCAACCGAATCCGGGGCATCGGCTCATTGAACACCGCCTGCCCCCGCCGGGTTCCGCAGCCAGTAAAACCAGTAAAGTAGGTTCATGCTGCTCCCGCTGCTGGCCCTCGCCCTCCGCATCGCCGTGTGCCAGATCCTGGTCATCGACGCCGACCGCGAAGGCAACTTCCGCCGCATCGAATACGCCCTCGATCAGGCCCATGCCGGCGGCGCCCAAATCGCCGCCTTCCCCGAGTCTTCCATCCTGGGCTGGGAGAATCCCGACGCGCACCGCCTCGCCGCGCCCATCCCCGGCGCCGATAGCGACCGCCTCGCCGCCCTCGCCCGCAAGTACGGCATCATGATCGCCATCGGCCTCGACGAGAAGGACGGCGGCCGCCTCTACGACTCCGCCATCCTGATCGACAAAACCGGCCGGCTCCTCTCCAAACACCGCAAACTGAACGTGCTCCCCGAGCTGATGGAGCCGCCCTACTCCACCGGAAAGCCTGAAGACATCTCCATCGCCGAGACCGAGTATGGCCGCATCGGCGTCTTGATCTGTGCCGACACGTTCACCGACGCCTACCTCGACCGCATCCAGCGGCTCAAGCCGGATCTTTTGCTGGTCCCCTACGGCTGGGCCGCCGAACCGGACAAGTGGCCCGCCCACGCCCAAAGCCTGGAGGACCTGGTCACCCGCCGCGCGGCGCTGCTCAAGTGCCCGTTTATCGGCACGGATCTGGTCGGCGTCATGAGCCACGGCCCCTGGAAAGGCTGGACCTACGGAGGCGCCAGCCTGGTAGTCGACGGGACCGGGAAGATCCTCCACCGCCTGCGCGACCGCGACATCGAGGTGCGTGTGGTTGATCTCAAGGTAGGAAGCCCTCGGTAGTCAGAGAGGATCGCCCGCCGCTTCCGCAATTCCAGCGCGAACCGCCTCGACGCCCTGCTCGCTGAACGGGGCAACCACGCGCTCCGAGCGGTGGTCCCAGAACAGGATCGCTTTCTGTCCAGAAGCGGGAAGCGATCCGGCGCCCAACCTTGGCGGTGCTGCCGTAGTCCCCTTCAGCATCTTCAACCCCACGCACGACCACAGTCGCCGCGCTCTCGGAATCCCGGCCGAACCTCTGGTACAGCTCCGGGGTCCACTTGAGTGGTTTGTGCGGGTCATAAGCGGCAGTCTCTTCCTCGAGGCGGCGGGCCGCAGTCGGGTGAAAGCGTCGTACGTCCACGCAGGCTCTGAACCTCGGCCCAAGGCACGAAAGGTCAAACGCGAATGCTTCCCGCATCTCAGAACGGCCGCCAGAACGCACAGAGCGGCGATCATGTTCACATACCCGGACACACCGGCCAGATCGGGCACATTGGATCAGACACCGGCCACGCCCCCCAGGTTCCCCGGCCACGCTCCAGCGCCTGCTCAACCGCGGCGGGACACTCCCCAAGCCGGTAAACCCTGCCCGTTCACCCCTACTTCCCCAACTTAATCGGCAATAATTTACTTGACAAATCACACGTAAAGGCGTATTCTTGAAGTATGGAACCGGTACTTGCAACCCTCAAAGAAGCCATCGAATACTTCTCGAACCCGATCAACTGCCGTGAGTACCTTGTGGCTCGCCGCTGGCCGAACGGCGTGACCTGCCCGCGCTGCGGCAGCCAGCATGTCACATTCCTGGAGAAGTACAACCGTTGGCAGTGCAGCGCTCGCCATTCCGGCCGCCAGTTCACCGCGAAGACCGGGACCATCTTTGAAGACTCCCCGCTCGGCCTGGATAAATGGCTTATGGCGATGTGGCAGGTTGTGAACTGTAAGAATGGCGTCTCATCCTACGAAGTTCACCGCGCCATCGGCGTGACCCAGAAAACCGCGTGGTTCATGGATCATCGGATTCGCCATGCTCTCAATTTAGGGACCATCAACAAGCTCTCGGGACAAGTTGAAGCGGACGAAACTTTCGTCGGCGGCAAAGTGACGAACATGCACCGCAAATCGAAGCGCGCCATCCAAGCGAAGAATGACGGCAATTGGGGCAAGACCGTAGTGCTCGGGCTCCTGGAGCGCGACGGGGAAGCGCGGGCTACAGTTGCTCCGACGCGCAAGCATTACGAGATTCACAAGAACGTTGCGGAGCACGTGGAACCGGGCTCGACAGTGATCTCCGACGAGTACGACGCCTATCAGAGCCTTCCGCCGCAGATTTACACACACGAGATGGTCAACAAACTGGAGGGGTACGTGAGGGGCCACATCCACGTGAACGGGATGGAAAACTTCTGGTCGCTCCTAAAGCGAACCTTGAAGGGAACCTACGTTAGCGTTGACCCGGCCCACCTTCAGGCTTATGTTGACGAGCAGGTTTTTCGGTTCAACAACCGCAAAGACATGAACGACGGACAGCGGTTCGATATGGCTGTGCGAGGGGTACTCGGCAAGCGGTTGACCTGGAATGAACTGACCGGAAAGAACCAGGAGGATCACGCGGCTCTGCCGCAAACATAAAGAGGTCAAGAAGAGGCAAGAGGCCGGTTTCATAGTCTTCCTGGGAACCGGCTTGATCCTCGGAGCATCTTTTTGGATATAGTGAAGTTCGCAGGAGTGTAGGAGTTCCAATGGCCGTACAACTTGACATCGTATGGGATGGCGATGCGCCGGGTCTTCAGGAGCACCGCTTGAGCCTTGGTGCGTTCGGCGAGGCTCTCACCTGTTTGCTGGCAGCCCTTCGGAGGATCGCTACCAATATCGTTGGCGACGCCGTAGAGGGGGAGGCCGCAGAGGTGGGCCGTTTTGCAAATGCTGCGAGACAGCTTGACATTCAGATTGAAAGCATAAAAGAAGGCTCTTCTGGTTTCGCCGGGTTGGTGTCCATTCACACTCCCCAGGGAGAGAGCATGCAGTTGTTTGACGATCTTCCCCAGGTCGCAGGAACGCAATTGCTTGAGGCGGTGGAACTAGAGAGCAAGGGGACGCTGAAGAATTCCGGTGTTCGTCGATACTTGCGAGCATTGCCCGTTGGGGTATATCGGCAGACCTACGTCCTTCATCACAACGGGCACGAATTCAAGCGCGTTGAACTACACAGCATGGCCTTATCCGACCTTCTTTCCGATCTCCCCTATTTGGCTGAGTTGTCGGGCAGAATCGTCGGGGTAGGATTTGAGCCAGGAAGAAATGAAATTAGGATAAAGTCCGACGAGGGACGGAACTTCACGCTATCGGCATCGGCACTACAGGTAGACAATGCTCTGGAACTTCGCAGCTCTCCCATTAAGGCCCTTGCAGTGATGCAGGAGGGTGGCTCCCGATTGTTGCGGTTGCAGGCAGCGGGAGCAGGGTGGTCAATGCCTAGCAGGGAAGAGGCGATCTACGGGAAGTGGAATGCTCTTCTGGGGAGATTGGCCCAATGAGCGAGCGAGAGCCGTGGGTCAATCTAATAACGCTCGACAGTATTACGGACATGCATGCCGAAGGCATTAAACGGTACGGAGGAGATTTTTCCGATCCGCAAACGGGATGCATTGAGCGGAGCCTAGGGGCTGCCTGGAGTCTTGAGGTATACGGATCTCCGGCCGATGCCCTACCTTGTCTCAGTTTTTGTGCTGGTCTTCTGTACTATCTGGTGATGAATCATTGCTTCACGGATGGAAACAAGCGGGTCGGCTGGATGTCTGCGATGGAGGCATTGCGCTCTTTGGGTTTGACGATCAAGGCAACCGATGACGAGGCGGAGCAGTTTTGTTTGGATATTATTTCTGGAGCTGTTAAGCGCGCCACGGATGTTATCCCCTGGCTCGCCAAGAGACTAGAGGAGTTTCCGGTTATATGAAGCGATTGCCACTACCAGAACTTCCTGGGATCACACCTGCAGAACGGTTAGACCAAGCATTCCGAAGGGTCCTGACAGTTCCCAAGGATGCCATCCTGAAGATTGAGCAACGCGAGCGGATCGAACGTAAGAAGAAGCGAACCGCCAAGAAACCCAACTGAGTCGCTGCCCTATTTATCGTCGGCTAGCTTAAGGCCTAGTTTTGCCAGCGCCTCATTGGTTCGGTCACGGTCTTCGATAGCTTTCCCGTAACTGCTTACCATTTCGAGCACGTTGTTCCAATCGAACTGACGCGGCCCTACGTGTGCATCGGACACCGAAACTCCGCCATGCGAAGGTGCGTATTCACTCCGCCCAAAGTGGATCAGGTCATTCGAGCACCTAAAAAAGTGCTGGTTTGGCTTCTCAAGCGCCCTACCGAAGGCTCCGAGGATTCCCCCTAGCCCGACTTTCGCAGTGAGTTCGCTACTCTGAATTGGCCCCTTTCGATACTCTGATCTGGCCCCACCTGTAAACCGCAAACCGTGTATCTTGTTTCGGGCTTCCAAAGCCCGGAAGGAAGGACGGTTTGGAGAACAGGAGAGCCAAAGTGGAACTATACGAGCAGATCCGGCGGGAGTACGAGCATGGGGCCGGAACGATCCGAGCGGTGGCCCGGAAACTGGGGGTACACCGGCGAGAGGTGCGGAAGGCGATGGCCAGCGCGATGCCTGCGGAACGCAAAGTTCCGGAACGCGAGCGGCCGAAGCTGGCGCCGGCGATCCCGTTTATCGACGCGATCCTGGAAGCCGACCGCAAGGCGCCCAGAAAGCAGCGGCATACGGCACACCGGATCTGGATGCGGCTGCGCCGCGAGTTGCCCGAAGCCGAAGTGGCGGAATCGACGGTTCGCCGGTATGTGCGCGCCCGAAAGGCAGCCATGGGTCTGCTGGGGCATGAAACGTTCGTGCCGCAGTCTTACCAGTTCGGTGGCGAGGCGCAGGTGGATTGGTACGAAGGCTGGGCCGAGTTTGACGGCGAGGTCCGCAAGACTTACGTGTTCTGCTTGCGCAGCATGGCCAGCGGCGGCGCCTTTCACCGAGCTTATCCGCACGCCACCCAGCAAGCGTTTCTGGAAGCGCACGAGCTGGCTTTCGCCTATTTCGGCGGCGTGTTCCGCGTTTTGCGTTACGACAACCTGAAGAGCGCCGTGAAGAAGATCCTGCGCGGCCATCAACGGGAAGAAACCGCGCGGTTCATCGGTTTTCGCTCGCACTGGGGATTCGCCTCGGAGTTCTGCACGCCCGGCGAGGGGCACGAGAAAGGAGGCGTGGAGGGCGAAGGAGGCCAGTTCCGGCGGAACTATCTGGTGCCGGTGCCGAGCGTGCAGCACTTGGAGGAGTTGAACCTGCTGCTGGCGGCGGGATCGCGCCAAGAGCAGAACCGGGTGATCGCGGGCCGCGCACAAACCATCGGCGCGGGGATGATCGCCGAACGGGAACATCTTCTGCCTCTGGCCGTGGAGGGCTTCGATCTGGCCTCTTTGCATTTCCCGGAGATCAATGCCAGCGGGTGCGCGAAGGCGCTGACGAACTTCTATTCGGCGCCACTGCCGGTGGGCACTTCAGTCCAGGTAAAGGTCTACTCGGCGTACGTGGAGATCTGGTATCAGGCCAAGTGCGTGGCCCGGCACGAACGCTGCTATGGGCGGCATAAGAAGGTGCTGGAACTGGAGCATTACCTGGACGCGCTGACGAAGAAGCCGGGAGCCCTGGCCGGATCGACGGCACTGGAGCAGTGCCGCGCGCAAGGACGTTGGCCCGCCAGCTACGACCGGTTTTGGGGAGTGCTGAAGGAGCGGGAGGGCAAGCAGGCCGGAACGCGAGCCATGATCGACGTTCTGCTGCTGGGCCGCGAATATGGCGCGGGGCCAGTGCGGCGAGCGGTGGAAGAGGCGTTGGAACTGGGCTGTTCGAACGTAGGGGCGATCCGCTATCTGTTGAACGTCCCTAGCCCGGAGCAGCGGCCGGTGGCCAAACAGGTAGACATCGGGGTGCTGAGCCGTTATGACCGGCCGCAGCCGAGTCTGGAGGACTACGAACGGTTACGGCCGAACTGGGCGGCGACGGAGGTGATCCAATGAGCGCCACCAAGCCGGTCCTGCAGGCGGCGATCCAACAGTACGCCAAACAACTGCGATTGCCCACGCTGGGCGATCAGTTTGCGCGCCTGGCCGAAGAAGCGGTGAAAGAGAAGCAATCGCATCTGAGTTATCTGGAGGCGCTGCTGGCAGCGGAAGTAGAGGAACGCGACCACAGGGCGATGGCGCGGAGGATTCAGGAAGCGCACTTCCCGGCGGTGAAGACGATGGAGGAGTTCGACTTCCAAGTGGCGCCGCATATTTCCGTGGCGGTGATGAGGAATCTGAGCGAGGGCGGATATCTGGCGCGCAAGGAGCCGGTCATTTTTCTGGGAGAAACGGGGACCGGGAAGACGCACTTGGCCACCGCGTTGGCGGTGGCCGCGTGCCGGCAGCACAAGCGGGTGCGGTTTACGACGGCGGCGGAAATGGTGACCGAGCTGATCGAAGCCAAGAACCAGTTGGAGCTGACGCGCGTGCGGAATCGCTGGACGCGCTACGACCTGATCGTGATCGACGAACTGGGTTACGTGGTGATGCCGGATGCCGCGGCGGAGTTGCTGTTTCAGGTCATCGCGGGACGCGCCGAGCGAGCGGCGGTGATTGTGACAACGAACTTACCCTTCTCCGAATGGACCACCAAGTTTCCCAATGCGCGGTTATGCAAGGCGATGTTGGACCGGTTGACGGACCAGGCCAACATTATCGAGACCGGGGACGAATCCTACCGGTTCCGGAGAACGCTGGCGAAGAAAGGCGGCAAGGCATGAACCGCCGGCAGTGGTATTACGCGCACCTTCGTTGGGCCGTGATGGTGGAGGGCAAAGAAGGGCTACGCCAGTGGGAGGAGGCGGTCCACATCTTCCTGAGTGAGGATCGCGATACGGCATTCCAGCGGGCGTTGGAGATCGGCCACCAGGCCGAACACAGCCATGATGAGGGGCGGCGGTGGGTGGAAAGCAGGCTGGCCCAGGTTGTGAAGCTGGATTGTCTGGGCGCCAATCAGACGGAGTTTCAGGTCGTACTGGGATCGAGCAGGGCGACGGAGCGTTTGCCGTTTGAACACACGTTCGATCCGGAAGGGAGCGAGCCGGAGTCGCCATTTTAGCGACCACCGGGCGGAGAGGCAATGCCGGAATCAGCCGAGCTAGGGGGCGGCGACGGCGAACCGTTTTGGCCCTAACTCCAGTCGCCCTACGGGCTCCTTCCGTCAGGGCCAAAACGGGAAGAATCAGGCAAACACAGGTGGGGCCAAATCAGAGTATCAAAAGGGGCCAAATCAAGTTGACAAACGCACGCAGTTCAGGCCCGTTTTTCCGGTTCAGCCGGCCCTAAGCCTTTTGCCTGCAATCCGAGAATCTCAAAACCGCTGTGGTGAAGACCTACCCTCTTCCACTTCGGACCTTTTTCTGGCATTCTGCTGCTTCCATGTTCTTGCGCCGCACCAACCGCAGGAAGGACGGCAAGGATCACCGCTACTTTAGCGTGGTGGAAAACCGGCGACTGTCTTCGGGCAAGACGGCGCAACGCACGGTCCTCTACCTGGGTGAAGTGAACGACTCTCAGCAAGCCGCCTGGCGCAAGACCCTCGAGGTCTTCGACGAGCAGCAGCAGCGTTCTCGCAACCTCAGCCTGTTCCCCGACGATCGCGAGATTCCCGAAGATGCCGTCGACAGCCTGCAGGTGAGGCTGAGCGGACTGGAACTGCGGCGGCCGCGCCTGTTCGGCAACTGCTGGCTGGCTTGCGAAATCTGGCGTCAACTGGGACTCGACGAGTTTTGGCAGCGGCGCTTGCCGGACGGCCGCGAGGCCGTGAGATGGGAGAAGGTGCTGGAACTGCTGGTGGTGAACCATCTGCTCGATCCGGCCAGCGAGTGGCGTGTGCATCGGCAGTGGTTTCTTTCCACCGCCATGGACGAGTTACTGAACGTCGACTATGCGGCCGCCGAAAAGGACCGGCTGTATCGTTGTCTGGACCGGGTGCTGGAGCACAAGCAGGATCTGTTCGTGTGGTTGAGACAAAAGTGGGCGGACCTGTTTCAAGCCGACTTCGAAGTGCTGCTCTACGATTTGACGAGCACGTATTTCGAAGGCGCCATGGAAGAGAACCCCAAGGCTAAGCGCGGCTACAGCCGCGACGGCCGGCCGGATTGCTTGCAGGTAGTGGTGGCGCTGGTGGTGACCACCGACGGCTTCCCACTGGCCTACGAAGTGATGGACGGCAACACCACCGACTGCACCACACTGCGAGGGTTCCTCGACAAAATCGAGAAGACCTACGGGAAGGCGAAGCGGATGTGGGTCATGGACCGGGGCATCCCGACCGAGGCGATTCTGGCCGAGATGCGCGACCCGGCGCGCACGGTCTACTACCTGGTGGGAACGTCCAAGAGCAAGATCAAGCAGCACGAGAAGAAGTGGCTGGATTTGCCCTGGCAGAAGGTTCGCGACTCGGTCGAGGTGAAACTGTTCGAGCAGGACGGCGAGCTTTACGTGCTGGCCAAGAGCGAGGGCCGCCAGGCCAAAGAGGTCGCCATGCGGCGCAAGAGGCTGGCGCGGCTGCTGCGAAAACTTCGCGCCATGCGGCGCAGCCTGCCGGCGCGCGATCAGTTGTTGCTGCGGATCGGCGCCGCCAAGACCGAGGCGGGCCGCGCCTTCGGCTTCGTGAAGATCCAACTGCCGGAGTCCCGGCAGCCGGTGACGCGGGAGACCTTTCGATTCCACGTGGACAAGGTCAAGCTCAAAGAGGCGGAGTTGCGCGACGGACACTACTTACTGCGCTCCAACCTGGCCGGCGGCGACCCCACGGTGTTGTGGTCGCGCTACGTGCAACTGACCCAGATCGAATCCGTTTTTCGAAGCCTGAAAAGCGAGCTCGGGATTCGGCCCATCCGGCATCAACTGGAGCATCGCGCCGACGCTCACATCTTGGTCGCCTTCCTGGCCTACTGTCTTCAAGTGACGTTGAAGAACCGGCTCATGATTCACGCGCCGGGGCTGACGCCAGCGGCCGTGATGGGCGCGCTGGCGAACATTCAGATGATCGACGTGTACATTCCCACCGTCGACGGACGCTGGCTGATTCTCCCCCGCTACACGCAGCCGGAGAGAGATGCCCAGTTGGTCCTCGACAAGCTCAAGCTCGAGCTGCCCGCGCAACCACCTCCGCGGATCACCGCGGAACCCGCCCTCCGAGCGGTCGCCGAGGCTGGTCGATAGCCCGGGTTTGTGGTGAAGACCTTTTGATCGCCTGCACTGATTCTTAATGGCTTAGGTGTCGCTCGGGCCCCCAACTGCGAAAGTCGGGCTAGGCGGTTCATTTGCTCAGAGAGCAGGGCGCAGGCCTCAACGGCAGCTTTGTGCGCATCTACGGCCTGCTTCATCGCCAAGGCTTCTTCTTGTTCGCTCACGAAGTACCTTCCCATCTCGCCTTTCCGTCGTGATACACTACGACTAGCCACGGCAGAAAGGCCGTTGCGGTGTTCTAGCACCACAACTACCAAGCCGTGCGAAGTTCAGTCTTCACACGCGCCCTCAGTATAAAGCAGAATCAGACCGTCTACGCCTATAGTTCCGAGCCTGTCACGTTGTTCACTAGATTATCCACAGCAGCTTGATTTGTCAAGTAAGTTTTTGCCACTTAATCTCCCTGCTTTTCAATCCCTTAGAAGAATCGGCCCCCCGCCAGGCGCCCCACCTCGCGTTACCCTCCCCTCAGGCACGCCGCCTTAGGGGCCCCATGTCTACCAAAGAACGCATCGATTCTTCCTCCGCCAAGAAGTCCCGCAGACCCGTCATCTCCGAGGGACGCACCCGCGTCCGCGCCCTCCGCCGAACCCTGGAACTCCTCGCGCCCCGCCCCAAAATCAAAAATTTCACCATGAACCCAGCGATGCACAACCCCCGTGCCCTGATGACGATGGGCCCTCCCCCGAAGCCCCCCGAATTCCATCCACCATCGACCATCCACCATCGACCAAACTCGACGCCCCGCCCCAAAATCAAAGATTTCACCATGAACCCAGCGACGCACAACCCCCGTGCTCTGATGACGATGGGCCTGCCCCCGAAGCCCCGCGCTCCCCATCGGCCATCGACCACCGAGGGCCGCCCGCTACGCGGACGAAACTCCCCGAGCCGGTAAATCGCGCCCGCACGTTTGCTTCGAGTTACCCGGGGGCGGGGCTGCTAGGCGCCCGCTGCATTTGGCCGCAAGTGCTTGTCCGGCTTGGTCATACATGCGATGCCCGCCAGCAGGACCCCGTGTTGGTGGATTGGCACCTGAGTTGCTCGGCACCATAAGCGCAAGGGGGATGCTATGAAAACTGTGGTGTGCTTTGCTGCCATGCTGGCTCTGACCACCTATGGCGTTGCCTTCGCTCAGGGAAAGGGTCAGGAAAAGGGCCATGGGCAACCTCACGGTGGTTACACTCCGGGCCGCGCTCCGGCTCACGGTCCAAAACCAATGCATAACGCTCCGCCCGCCGCGCGTCCGCAGGAGCGCCACGAGGAACAAGGGCATGGGAACGGCGGCCACCCCGAGGATCGCCACTTTGACAACGAACCCGGGCATCCTAACGCCCCTCACGTCGATCGGGGCAAGGTTTGGGTGGGGCACGACACCGGCCGCGATGATGCCCGCTATCACGTCGACCATCCCTGGGAGCATGGCCGTTTTCGGGGCGGCTTCGGGCCCCGCCACGTCTTCCACCTGGGAGGGGGAGGCCCGTCGCGCTTCTGGTTCGGTGGCTTTCTCTTCTCCGTGGCGCCCTTCGACATTGGCTACTGTGACGGCTGGAACTGGGACGCGGACGACATCGTCCTCTATGACGACCCGGACCACCCGGGCTACTACCTGGCCTACAACACCAGGCTGGGCACGTACGTCCATGTCCTGTATCTCGGGCCGCAGTAGGCTGCAATATGGGGTCCGGAACTGCGCCCTCCCGCATCCAACAGGCAGGGCTTGTATACTCAAAGATAAGTGAGGGCTGGCAATGAAAACCTACTGGAAGTTCGCAGCGCTCGTGGCGGTCGTGGTCGGAGCGCTGGTGTGGCTGGCTGTCGGCGGCATCAACGAGGACAAGACCTACTACAAGACCGTCGCCGAGATTCAGCAGATGGGCCCGCATGCCCTGGGCAGACGGCTGCGGGTGGGCGGGGACGTCGAACCCGGCTCCATCATTCGCAAAGGCCGCCAGGTCTCCTTCGTCCTGCGCCAGGACAAGCAGACCATCCAGATCGTCTACGACGGTACCGCGCCGCTGCCCGACACGCTGAAGGACGGCGCCCAGGCGCTGGCCGACGGCCGTCTCGGCGCGGACAGCGTTTTCCGTGCCAGCCAGGTGCAAGCCAAGTGCGCCTCGAAATACGAGACGCAGCCGGGGCAGGCGCATCCTGCCAACATCCCCATTAGAAAGGCCGGAGTCTAGGCACTGCTTATGGAGAATCTGGGAGCTATCGCCGTACTGCTCGCTTTCTGTCTCGCCGTCTTCGCCATCGTCGCCGGATTCGTGGGTGGATGGAAGAAGAACGCCTTCCTCGCCCATGCCGCCGGCCGCGCGGTCTACTCGGTCTGGTTCCTGCTGACGGTCGCCGCCTCCGTGCTGGTGTATAGCCTGATCACGGGCGACTACCGCTTCGCCTACGTGGCGCAGCATTCCAACCGCGCCATGCCGCTGCTCTACAAATTCGCCTCCTGGTGGGGCGGGCAGGAGGGCTCGCTGCTGTTCTGGAGCTGGCTTCTTTCCTGCTATTCCACCGTGGTGGTATTCACCAATCGCCGCCGCCACCGCTCCATGATGCCCTACGTCGTCGGAGTGCTCATGATGACGCAGTGCTTCTTCCTCATCATGAACACCTTCGTCGCGTCGCCGTTCAAGATGCTGGCGGTGGGGCGCACCATACAGTCCGTGGCGGATGGGAACGGGTTGAACCCGCTGCTGCAGTATCCCGCCATGGCGATCCACCCGCCCATGCTCTACCTCGGTTATGTCGGCTTCGTGGTGCCGTTCGCCTTCGCCATCGGATCGCTGATCACGCGCCAGCCCGGTGACGAGTGGATCTACACCACCCGCCGTTGGGCGCTGGTGACGTGGCTGTTCCAGAGCACCGGCATCCTGCTCGGCGCGGGTTGGGCCTACGCCGTCCTCGGATGGGGCGGCTACTGGGCCTGGGACCCTGTCGAGAACGCGTCGTTCCTGCCCTGGCTGAGTGCCACCGCTTTCCTGCATTCCGTCATGATGCAGGAGAAGAAGGGCATGATGAAGGTCTGGAACATGGTGCTGGTTTCGGGCACCTTCTTCCTGTGCATCTTTGGAACGTTCCTCACCCGCAGCGGCGTGGTGAGTTCGGTGCACGCCTTCGCTCAGTCCTCCATCGGGCCGTGGTTCGTAGGATTCCTGGCCATCATGGTCGCGGGCACGCTGTATCTGATCCTCGACCGCCTGGACTACCTCAAAACTGAATCGCGCCTCGAAAGCGTGATTTCGCGCGAGTCCAGTTTCATGTTCAACAACCTGATCCTGGTGGCGGCCTGCTTCTCCATTCTGTGGGGCACGCTGTTTCCGGTGATCTCGGAGTGGGCCACGGGGGAGAAGATCAGCGTAGGAAAGCCGTTCTTCAACCGCATCAACATCCCCATTTTCCTGTTCCTGCTGTTCCTGACCGGGGTCGGTCCGTTGTTTGCCTGGCGACGCACTTCGCTCGATAGCCTCCGCCGGAACTTCCAGTGGCCGCTCGTCGCAGGCCTGGTGCTGGTGGCCGGACTCATCGCCGCCGGGATGCGCGCCCCGTTTGCGCTGACAGCTTTCGGCCTGTGCCTCTTCGTTGCCTGGACCATCGTCGCCGAGTTCTACAAAGGCGCGCGCCTTGTGAGCGCCAAGACCGGCACTGGCCTGCTCTCCGGCGCCTTCGAGCTCACCCGCCGCAATCAACGCCGCTATGGCGGCTACATCGTGCACATGGGCATCGTGGTCATGTTCGTCGGCTTCGCGGGCTCGGCGTTCAACCTGGACTCTACCGTCGAGGTCAACAAGGGCGACACCTTCAGCCTCGGCCACTACCAGCTCCGGGTCGCCGACCTGACCAGCGGCGACAACGACAACTACGCCTGGAACCGCGCCGCCATCGACGTTACGAAGGAGGGTACGCCGCTGGGCTTGTTCTATCCCGAGCGCCGGTTCTACAAGTCGGGCGAGCGCCAGGCCACGTCCGAGGTCGCCATACGCCGCCGCCTCAACGAGGACCTCTATCTCAACTTCGCCGGCATGTCGGACGATAACCAGCGCGCCGTGATTCAGGCCTATGTGAACCCGCTGGTCTCCTGGATCTGGATCGGCTACTACGTGCTGTTGCTGGGTACGCTGGCCTGCCTGGTGCCCAGTAAAGTACGATTGCAGTACGCGAGGACTCAGGTCCTCGGCGTCAAGAAGAAGGTTTATGCGCCGGCTGAAAAGTAGTCTGCTGGTTCTGGTTCTGGCCACCGCTTGTCTGGCCCAGGCCCCGAACCCGCTCTCCGACCCGCACGTCCGCCGCCTGGGCGACCAGCTCATGTGCCTGTGTGGGTGCGGGGCTACGGTCACCTCCTGCAACATGCTCGGCTGCTCGCATTCCAAGCCGGCTCGCGAGAGATTGCTGGCGATGGTGAACGCGGGCGAGTCGGATTCCGCCATCCTCGCCGCGTTTGTGCAAGAGAACGGGGTCGAGATTCTGGCCAAGCCGCCCGCGCAGGGATTCAACCTGCTAGGCTACGTCGTGCCGTTCATCGGCATCGCGCTCGGGCTGGCGTTCGTCTGGTTTGTCATCAAGCGTTTCCGCAAGCCGCTGGCCGTTGCCGGCGGACCGGAGATCGATGACGCCGCGTATGCCAGCTACCGGGCGCAGATCGAGCAAGACCTGGAAAAACTGGATCGATGATGATTTTTGTTGCTGCCGTCCTAGTCATAGGCGTACTTGTGTTCACGCTGGCCGTGCGCCCGAAGGACCTGCCAGAGCCTGAGCCCGTCTCCCCAGTCAAACACCTGGAGGAGCGCAAGGCGACCATTTACGAAAACCTGCGCGACCTGCAGTTCGAGTACCGCGTCGGGAAACTGTCCGAACACGACTACGCGCGGACGAAGACGGACCTGCAGCGCCAACTCGCCACGGTTCTGGCCGAAATCGACAAAGTGCAGGGGGTGGTGGCCGCGGCGGCCCCGCCCTTACCGAGCCGCGACCGTGGGGGAGCGGTCCCTGCGCCACCCGAGCCCACCGCCGAGGCCGCCGTTGCCGCTGCCGGGCCGCCCTCCACCGCCACTCAACGAAACGGCGACCGCCCGGGGGCGGTCCTCTGCCCTCACTGCGGCGCCCATTTCCCGAATCCCATGAAGTTCTGCGGCGAGTGCGGCAAACCGATCCCCGTGGAGGCCACGAAATGAAATCCGTGAGTGCATCCACCTATTCGACGTGGCGCAGCCTCTCAGGCTGCCGTCTCGGCACTCGTGCCGATACCCCACCTCCGGGTGCCACGGGCCGCGTCCTGAAATCCCTGGTCATCCTGTTCGCCGCCGCCGCCACGATGTTCGCCGCCGTAGATGGCACCGTCGTCAACCAGACCACGGGCCGCCCCGAGCCCGGCGCCGATGTCAGCGTCTTCAACCTCTCTCAGAACGGACCCGAGCTGCTCGACAGCGCGAAGTCCGACGCCAACGGCCATTTCTCCATCAACAAGACGCTCGAAATGGGACCGCACCTCATCGAGGTGCAGCACGGCGGAATCACCTACAACACCATGGTGCCGCCGGGCCGGCCCTCCACCGATCTGCGACTGGACGTTTACGATTCCACGAAGGACCCCGCCGCGGCGCCCGTCTCGCAGCACATCGTCTTCCTCGAGCCCACGGGCCAGCAGCTCGGCGTCACCGAGACCTACTTCTTCAACAACACGGGCAAGACCACCTACGACGATCCCAAGGGCACGCTGCGCTTCTTTGTCCCGCCCGCAGCCGCCAAGGACAGCATCAAGGTGAACGCGACCGAACCGCGCGGCATGGCGCTCGAGCAGGCGCCCACCGAGAGCAAGCAGAAGGGCACCTACTCGATTTCCTTCCCGATTAAGCCGGGCGAGACGCGGATCGACGTCGCCTACACGATGCCGGCCACCGACCCCGCCAAGTTCGCGAGCCAGACCTATTATCCGGGAGCGCCCACGCGCCTGGTGGTGCCTTCCGGCGTCACGCTCCAGGGCGGCGAAGAACTGAAGTCGCTGGGCGCGGAGCCGCAGACGCAGGCCAACTTGTACGAGACCTCGGTGCCCGCCTTCGAAGTCACCGTCCAAGGGACCGGCTCACTGCAGGGCGCTCAGAACGCCGGCGGAGGCGATGGCGCGGCCGCGTCCGCAGACAACACGGACGATTCCGGTGCGACCCTCCGCACGATCCTGCCGCCCGGCTTCGAAGACCGTCGCGTGACGATTCTCGCCATCGCGCTCACCGCGCTCGCGCTGGGCTTCGTGCTGCTGTACCGCAAGGGCCAGGCCGCGCCCGCCAAGGGCAAGAGCGGCGCATGAAGCCGGTGGAGATCGCGGGCGTCTGGAAATTCTACGGCGATTTCCCTGCCCTGCGCGACATCAGCTTCGACGTCGAGCCTGGCGCGTCGATGGCGCTGCTCGGCCGCAACGGCGCGGGCAAGACCACGCTCCTGCGCATGCTGGCAGGCCTTTCGCGCCCCGGCCACGGCACCATACGGATCTGCGGCACCGACGCACGCGACCGCGCGACGCGCCACTCGATCGGCATCCTGGGCCACGGCATTTCGCTTTACGAGGAACTCTCCGCCCTCGAGAACCTGCGTCTGTTCGCGCGCATCTACGGCGTCGAGGACCCGGATGCCGCGGCTTTGGAATGGCTGGAGCGCACCGGCCTGGAGAAAGTCCGGGACGGCCTGGTGCGAGAGTTCTCGCGCGGCATGCGCCAGCGCCTCGCGGTGGCCCGCGCGTTTCTGCACTCGCCCTCGGTGCTGCTATTGGACGAGCCTTTCACGGCCCTGGACGATCGCGCCATCGCGCTGCTTCAGTCGCTGCTGCGCGACGCGATCGCCGAAGGCCGCACCATCGTGCTTTCCACGCATCAACTGCGCGAGGCGCTGGAGCTGGCGACGCACGTGGCGTTGCTGGTGCGCGGGCGGCTGGCGTACACCGGCGCGCGCACCGGAGAAATGCTGGAGGATACGGGATGGCTGTACCGGCAGTACGGCGAGCCCCAATCCGTACCGGCATGAAGCCGCCGCACCCGAGCTTCGTCCGCCAGGCCTCCACGGTGGCATGGAAGGACCTGCGTTCCGAGCTGCGCACCAAGGAAGCGCTCAACGCCTCGTTCGCTTTCGCGCTGGTTATTCTGCTGCTGTTCAGCATTGCCTTCGAGCCTACCGAGGACGAGACGCGGCAGATCTCGGGCGGCCTGCTGTGGCTGGTCTTCGCCTTCGCCGGAGCGCTTATCCTCAACCGCAGCTTCGCGCGCGAGCTGGCCAACGATTGCCTCGACGCCCTGATCGCCGCGCCCATGTCCGGCGCCGCGCTCTTCCTCGGCAAAACGCTCGCCAACTTCCTGCTGCTCTCCGCGGTGGAGTTCGTCTGCCTGCCGGTTTTCGGCGTGCTCTACAACGTGACTTGGACGCACCAGTTCTGGCCGCTCGCCGGCGTCATCGCGCTCGGCACGTGGGGATTGACGGTGGTGGGTACGGTCTTTAGCGCCTTGACCGTGAACCTGCGGCTGCGCGAGCTGATGCTGCCCATGCTGGTCTATCCGATCCTGATCCCGTGCCTGCTCGCGGCCATGCAGTTGACCGCGCCGCTGGTGATGGGCGATCCGTATACGGCCGAACTCTCGCAGTGGGTGCGGCTGCTGGTGGCGTTCGACATTATTTTCAGCGCGCTCGCACTGGCGCTGATCGAGACCGTTATGGTGAGGTGAAGAGATGCGGGACAAGACAATCATGGTACTTTCCTTGCTCGCGGCGGTGATGTTCGCGGGCAACCTGGCCATCATTCTGCTGGTGCTGCCGGACGAGGTCTCCCAAGGCCCCATCTTCCGCATCATCTTCTTCCACGTACCCGTGGCGTGGACGGCGTTCGTGCTCTTCTTCGCCGCGATGATCTCGAGCATCCTGTTCCTGGTGCGGAAGGACTTCAAGTACGATTCCTTCGCCGCCGCCGCGACGGAAGTGGGCTTGGCTTTCGGCGCCGCGAACCTGCTCACCGGGATGATCTGGGGCCGCATCATCTGGGGCATCTGGTGGACCTGGGACGCGCGGCTGACCTCGATGCTGGTGGGCTGGATCATCTACGCCGGGTACGTCATGCTGCGCCGCGCGATCGAAGAGCCCACCGAGCGCGCCCGCATGTCCGCTGTCGTTTCGATCCTCGCCTTCGCCGACGTGCCCATCATCTTCTGGTCCATCAAGTGGTGGCGCACACAGCATCCGCAGCCGGTGGTTTACGGCGGCGGCTTCCTGAGCCCC
The DNA here is from genome assembly GCA_963841635.1 of Bryobacterales bacterium. Lineage (GTDB taxonomy): Bacteria > Acidobacteriota > Terriglobia > Bryobacterales > Bryobacteraceae > DASWZN01. The sequence continues at coordinate 237,052 of CAWJDO010000002.1, read as the reverse complement.
GGCTATTGGTACATGCTCTTCCTCAACTGGATTCCGATCCTCCTGCTGGGAGTGGTGCTATTGCTGCTCCGCATGCGGCAGGAGCAGACCGGCCGTGAAATCGACGCGCTCCGCCGCGAAGTGCACGCCTTCTAAAGGAACGGTGACTATGATCGCAATGCTGGTTCAGACCGCCGGGTTCACTCCCGAACAGTACAAGAACAACTTCGTGTTCCTCTTCTACGGCCTGTTGACGGCGTGGCTGGTCCTGCTCGCCTTCGTCGTCATGCTGGCGGCCCGCGAGCGCAAGCTCAAGAGCGAGATCGAACGGCTGCGCCTCATGCTGGAGGACCGGGGGCCGAAGTAGCCTTCCATGCCGGCATTCGCGTTGGTCTGCCTGGTTGCGCTGGCCCTGCAAGCCGTGCCGAAGTTCGGGACTACCGTCGTAATCCCGGGCGGCCTGCGAGGGTTCATCTACCACATCCCGAAAAGTACGCGCCGGCTCCCCGACTTTGACAAGTTGAAACCGGTGGGATCGATCTACACCTCGTCGCTGAACATTCCGCCGCAGAACTTCCATGACGGCTTCCCCGGCGTGACCGGTCGCTTCGAATGGTTCGCGATCGATTACACGGGCCGATTCTGGATCGACAAGCCCGGCCTGTACACCTTCGTGCTGATTTCCGACGACGGCGCCCGGGTCTATCTCGACGACCAACTGTTCGTCGATAACGACGGGCAGCATGAGCCCGAGCAGAGGACCGGCAGCATCCGCCTCGCCAGCGGCGTCCACCGGATTCGGGTGTCGTATTTTCAGGGGCCGCGCTTTCAGGTCGCCCTGGTGCTCAAAGTGGCAGGCCCCGGCGAGCCGCTTCGCATCTTCAGCACGGACGGGTTCAAGCCCCCGCCGCATCCCGAGAATTGGCCCGACGAACCGACCGAGGAGCCCTCACGCCCCGCTGTCGAGCGGTAGACTTGGCCGTGCAGGCTGAGCCTGGGAGCTCATTGCCCGCCGACCCCTGGCCTGCGCATCTTCTGCGTGCACCGCAAATGCGCGGATGCCAGCGACGATCGACGGCTAAGCGCGCGAGCAGCATGGTGGCCCACGGCGAAGGTGCAATATCCAACCACGGCATCGTCAGCGAGACCGACGTACGTCTGGCCGGCGCCTGCCTGCTGATTCGTCCACGCGTAACGCAGAAGATACCGGTTCAACTCTGCGCGGCTGCAGTCGAAGCTTTCAAGCGGTTGATCGGGACGCAGTTCGACCAGGCGGGCACCGCTCACCGGTTTCGCCCGGCCTCGAAGAATCCCGGCTCACCAGGAGAGCCTCCAGGCGGGGCAGGCGGCGGGGCGGCGCATCGAGTGCGGCCAGGAATGCTTCAATTGGCTGCCCAGTCTGGATACGTCTCGAACGTTTGCGGCCTAAACGCCCGCGAGCGGTAAAATGGAGTTGACAGTTGTGTTCCCGTGGTCAAGCCCATGCGCGCACTGGCGATAACCCGGCGACCTAAGCCCGGTACACTGCCCGAGGTCATTCAGATGGTAGAAGTCCCTGACCCGGTACCCCATCGCCGGGAAGTGATCGTGAGAGTGCTCGCATCCAGTATCAACATCGACGATATTCACGTCGCCGAGGGGACCTTCTACGGGGGCATTCCGATAGGCGCCGTCCCTCGCCCGAATCGACCAGCGACACTTGGCAGCGACGTCGCAGGGATCACCGTCGGCGTCGGCAATGGCGTTCGCTCAATCCATGTCGGCGAACCTGTCTTCGGAATCCAGGTGCCGTATCGAGCAAGCGGAGCCTGGGCGGAACTCTGCGCAGTGGATGAGCGTTGGCTCACAATGAAGCCGGAGAAGCTATCGTTCTGTGTTGCCGGCGCCTGCGGCGTCTCCGGTCTGGTAGCGTTCTCCGCGATCCGTGCCCTCAAACTGCGCGCCGGGATTCGTGTCGTCGTCGTGGGAGCGACCGGCGGCATCGGTGGTATGGCGGTGCAACTTGCGGCTCGCTCTGGCGCCGAAGTCATTGGCGTCTGCAGCGCGGCGCACGCGGAACGTGCTTACGGGCTTGGCTGCTCGCTGGTGGTCGACTACCATGGCGATCCGTGGGACACCAAGCTCAGGGCCAAGGAAGGAGGGCACATTGACCGCGTGCTCGACCTCGTCGGTGGTCGCGATAACGAGGAGGCTGGGCGACGAGTGCTGCGGACGGACGGCATTTTCGTCACCGTCGTCGGGCCAGAGCGGTTCATCGGCGATCGCGCACTGGGTTGGGTCGGCGTTCTGGCCGTTCTTGCCCGCGTCGGTTATCGCATCGTCAGTTCGCGCATCCGAGGTCCGCGTTACGTTCTGACGGGGCCCGGTCCCGGCGGAGGCAACGAACTCGCCGCCGTCGCAGAAGCGGCAGAGGCAGGCGTTCTTCCCCCGATCGACTCGACGGTGCCTTTCGAACTCGGACCCATGCGGCAAGCCTTGAGGCGGGCGACCGCCCACCAGAACGACGGTCGCATCGTCATCCGAATGGACCAGGCGGCCTGAATCCGTGATGTATTCCGAGACAGCGTAAGGGCGCGCCGCGACTCGCCGAACCGCCCGTGAGCCAATTCCGGTCGAGGAACTTCATTCTGCAAATATCTCTTGCAGCGTCCTCAACGTGGCGGTGAGTGTCTTTGCGGCAACCACTCCCAGTCTCTTGGTCAGTCGGGTCTTGTCCACGGCGCGAACCTGATCGAGCAGGATCAAACCCTTGCGGCGACCATGAGTGACGCCGATCCGAAACGGCGCCTTGCGACCCGCTGTAGTCATGGGTGCGACGAGTACAGTGCGCAGGTGATCGTGCATTTCGGCCGGGGACACCACCACACACGGGCGCGTCTTCCTGACTTCACTTCCGACAGTAGGATCAAGATTCACGAGCCAAATCTCTCCACGCGTCACCACACCAACTCCGAATCCCCCGCATTACCAAATTCGCCCATCACGGGTTCGTCGTCGCCAGCTTCCGCGATACTCCTGGCGGCCTCAGCCCAACCTGTGCGAGCCGGGCTCGCGGGCCTGCGCAACACCAGTGCGCCATCCTCAATCGTCATTTCCACTCCCGCCTTCGCGTCAAGACCCAATTGCGCAAGTACCGGTTTGGGGATGACCACTCCATGGGAGTTGCCTATCTGTCGTATGCTCACGTGTACAGCCCGCATGGTGATAACAATGTTATTCCAGAGCGCATGGGCGTGTCAAGCTGGCGCAGCGCTTCCAGTGCTTTCCCGTTCATGCGAAACAGCGCCCCGATGGAACCACTGAAGGTCGCTCACTCCCCGCTGTCAGCCGGCAGCCGCACCCAGTTCTGGAAGTTCGTCCGGAACAGACGGCGGATGTCGCGGCGGATGTCGGCGCGCGTGACGGGGCGGCCGTCCTCGGCCAGGAGGCGGAAGGTATTCGCCAGGATCGGCGCCATGGTGCGGCGCGTGTTGCGCCACTTGTAGATGACCTGTTCCAGGATGCGCGCGTCGGAGTGCTGCGGGATGAACGTCGTCCCCAGCATTTCCAGGCGCTCGCGCGTGATCTCTTCGACCACGGACGGGTTGTTGAGGAACCACCAGCAACCGAACGGCATCATGTTGGCGAATTTACGCGCGTAGACGCAGAACTCGTGCTGGTTCTCGCGGCTGAGCACGCTGACCAGGAAACGGTTGCCGGGGAACGCCGCACATAAGTGTTCGAGCGCGCGCAGGTCCGCTTTGCCGGCCCCGTCGCCGGCCAGCCGCAGCGTCGGGTTCACCTGGTAGCGCACGCCGATCATCAGCGACATGGGGAGATCGAGCTCGCGGCACACAGGCAGGACTGCCTCCGCCAGCAGACGCGCGCGCACGCTGTCTTCCGGGTATTGGAACGTGTCGGGCAGCGAGCACGCCATGTAGACGGGACGCATGATCTTGCACCAATCGGCGAGGAAGCGGCGGACCTCCGCCATCGCCTGCTGCGATTCGCCATCCACGCGATAGCCCTTGGCCAGAAGCACGGACTCATGCTCGGCCCAGCGGTTCAGGATGCGGTCGAGGCGCAGCACCGGGTGCATCTGCGGATGGCGTTCGGCGCCGGCTTCCCACAGCGGAGCCTCGTCGGGATCGAGCGGATCGTTGGTCATGACGACTTCGCTGACGCCGGCGATTTCGAGCACGCGGCTTATGTGCGTGGCGTAGTCCTGGGCGGCGAAGAGGGCGCGCGCCTCGGTCAGGTCGGCGCTGGCGGTCGGGAGGCCGAACGCCGCTAGCACCGCCACGACGCCGCGCGTCGCTTCCGACACGGGCGCGTTCTCGACGAACAGGGCGCGCCAGATCGCGTCCGCCCGCTCGCGCTTCGCGAGGGCCCAGTAGGCGGCCGGTTTCATCGGCGAAGAGCGGAAGAACTCCGCTTCCAGGTAGTGATAGGTCACCAGGTTGTCGATGCCCCACAACCCGACCGCGCCGAGGGAGGGCAGGAACAGATGGGTGTGGACGTCGATGACCGGAGTGGCCGTGAGTTCTTCTTCGACGGCGATGCGGATTTGACCTGCGGCTAGAGGTTCCATGGGGCTACCCTCAAGCATAGCGCCTGATTTGCGGCGGGTCTGGAGACCCGCTGCAGGCGTGGACGCCTACCCCACCCAGGACTACGACTACGTCAGACGAAGGGTGCGGGTGCCGATGGCGAAGCAGACCACTCCCGTTGCCAGCAGGATGGCGCACGGGAGCACCATTTCCTGGAAGGAGAAGCCGCGCCACAGCGCACCTTCGAAAGCCAGAATGCCCCAGCGCACCGGGCTGATCGCGCCGGCCTGCGCCATCCAGTGGGGCATGAAGGCCAGCGGCATCATCCCGCCGCCAAACAGCGCGAGCGGCATCATCACGGCCCATCCCGCGCCCGCGGCGGTCTGTTCGGTCTTGCCCAGGCCGGCAATCAGCATCATGACGCCGACGAACGCGGTCACGCAGGAGACGCCCGCCAGGGCAAGCAGAGCCCAGCTGTGAGGGACCACGTGGAACGCGAGGCGGCCGATCGCCAGCAGCGTTGCCTCGATGGCCAGGCAGGCCACGGCGCAGGCCAGAGCTTTTCCCGCCAGCAACTGAACGCGGCCGATGGGCGCCATCTGCAGCCGCAACAGGGTGCCGTGCGTCCGTTCGCTGACGAAGCCGATGGCGAAGGTCATGGCGCAGCCCATCACGCCCCACAGCAGGCCCTGCGGGAAGGTGATCTCGAATGCATTGCGGGGGCCGATTCTCTGGACCGCTACGTCGTGCTGTTCGATGCTGAGAGGCTCCCATTGAGGGCCCTGGCCGCCGCCGCCCGCCGAGGAGGCAGCGGGCATGTCGCCCAGCGCGCGGTCCATGCTGTTCAGAAAGCGGGCCATCGAAGCGCGCTCGTCGGGCGGCGCGTTCGAGCGCTCGACTTCCTGAAGCGACTGCCGCAAACCGGCGCGCATGGTGCCCGTATCGGCCATCTTCTTCTGGAACCCCTCCATGACGATCTGGAAGAGCAGGCCCTGGATCATGGCTCCCTCGGCCTGGCGGCTGGGATCGATCCACACTTCCACTTTGGGCGGGGTGCCGTGGAACACCTGCTGGCTGGCCTCCCCGAAGCCTTTGGGGAGAATTAGCGCCGCCGCCTCCTGCCGCTTGCGCACCAGTCCGATGGCCTCGGCGCGGCTCGCGGGCCGCACATCGAAGTCGGGGCTTTTGGCGAGCAGAGCGGCAAAGTCCCCGCTGCCCGCGGCGAGACCCGTTACCCGAGTCGGAGAAGACGGCGCCGAACAGACCAAGCAGGCCGAAGATTTCGCCGCGCTGGACTTCGAGGCTCAATCCATCGACGGCGGTGAGTGTTCCGAAGCGCTTGGTGACCTGGCGCAGGCTGAAGAAGGTCCCGTCCGGCATGTCACTATCCTTACGCAAAGCGGAGGGGAAAGTTCAGACGGGGGCCCTCGGCATAGAATAGCTGTGGAGGCTCCATGGCAGCCAAGCGGATTCTGATGCTCGTCGGCGACTATGTCGAGGACTACGAGGTTATGGTCCCGTTCCAGGCGCTCCAGATGGCGGGACACAAGGTGGACGCCGTGTGTCCCGGCAAGAAGGCCGGGCAGACGGTGCGCACCGCGATCCACGATTTCGAGGGTGACCAGACTTACAGCGAGAAGCGCGGCCACAACTTCGCGCTAAACGCCGCGTTCGACCAGCTCCGGGTCGAGGACTACGACGCACTCGTCATCCCGGGCGGCCGCGCGCCGGAATACATCCGGCTCGATGCGAAAGTGCTCGCCATCGTGCGGCATTTCGCGACCGCGGGCAAGCCGATCGCCTCTATCTGCCATGGAGCGCAGTTACTGGCGGCGGCCGGCATGCTGGCGGGCCGGTCGGTGAGCGCGTATCCGGCGGTTGGCCCCGAAGTGACGGCCGCGGGCGGCACGTACGTCGATCTGCCGATGGACGGCGCGCACGTGGACGGCAACCTTGTCAGCGCTCCCGCCTGGCCCGCGCACCCGGCCTGGCTGGCGAAATTCCTGGGCGTGTTGGGAAGCCGTATCGAACCGTAGGAGCTGCGCCATGTACGAAGACCTGGTAGAAGCGATCCGGAGCAGGGGCGCCATCCTCTTTGTCGGCGCCGGCGTGTCGAAGAATGTCGGCGTGCCCACCACGGCCGAGATCGTCAACGAGATCGCCCGGCAGTTGGATTACGATCCGGCGCTGTTCCGTTCGCTGGCGGACCACCGCACGCTGGCCGAGTTCTACGAACTCAACAAGGGCACCCTCGGCCCGCTGCGGAGCTGGATGGACGTGAGCTGGCACCCGCACGACGTGGACGTTCGCAGCTCCGAGATCCACCGCCTCATCGTCGAGCTGTCTTTCCCCATCATCTACACCACCAACTACGACCGCTGGCTGGAGAAGGCGTTCGAGGCGTATGGCAGGGAGTACACCAAGATCACCAACGTCGGCGACGTGCTCAAGACGCGCGAGGGCGTGACGCAGATCGTGAAGTTCCACGGCGATTTCGACGACGACGAATCGATCGTCCTGACCGAGTCGAGCTTTTTCGAGCGGCTGGATTTCGGGACGGCGCTGGACATCAAGCTACAGTCGGACGTGCTGGGGCGGCCGGTGCTGTTCGTGGGCTACAGCCTCTCCGACATCAACATCCGCTATCTCTTCTACAAGCTGCAGCGGCTGTGGGAGAATTCCAAGCTCGACCTGCTGCGCCCGCGCTCGTACATCTTTCTGGGAGCGGCCAACCCGGTGCAGGAGCGGGTGCTGCGCCGCCGCGGTATCGAGCCCGTGATCTCGCAGCGGGAGCAGGTGGGGCAGGGCCTGGCGGCGTTCCTGGGAGAGTTGCTGGAACGGGTGTCGCAGAAGTAGGGGAACATCCGGCCGCGGACTGCGTAGCTTCAGAGGGGAGCCTCCCATGCTGACATTCTTGATGTGGCTGGTCCTGCTGTTCTTCTGCTGGCCGCTGGCGCTGGTGGCGCTGGTGCTGTATCCCATCGTCTGGCTGCTGCTGATCCCGTTCCGCATTCTGGGGATCGCGGTGGATGGGGTGCTGCACCTGGTGTGGGCGGTTGTGACGCTGCCCGCGCGGATGCTGGGCGGGATGAGGCGGGCTTAGCTCGGGTACTGGCCCACTATCTTGAGAATGGCGCCGTGGAAACGGTGGAACCAGGGCGTGCCGTCCAGGAACATGTGGGGGCAGTAGCCGGGGACCACCGCGATTCCGTTGGCGCGGCAGAACTCCTCGGCTTGCGGGCTGTTCGATTTTCCCGAGGTGCCGTACAACCAGACGCGCGCGATGCCCGCTTCGCGGCAGTCCTCAACTACCTTCCCGGCGACTTCAGGCTTGGCCATCACGAGCGCGGCCTGAACGGGCGGCTGAATCTCCTGGAGCCGCGCATAGCAGGGGACACCCTCGATCTCGGTGGCGTTGGGGTTGACCGGGACGGCATCGTATCCGTGCTCGCGCAGCGTGCGGAACATGGACGCGTTGAAGTCCCTTGGATTGCGGCTGGCGCCCACAACCGCGATACGCTTTTGCGCCAGGAAGTCGGAAATGACCTGCCGGGGGGATTCTGGCATGGCCCATTATCGCGCAAGTTTGCCCTGGGGTAAGCGGCCATGTAAAGTAGAATGATGTTCTTACGCATCCTTCTCCCCGTTGTCATCGCCTGCCCGCTGCTGGCGCAAGGCGTCAAGATTCAATTCGAGCCGGTCGATGAAGCCGTTGTGAAGTCCCGCCTGGATCGCAACCCGGCCACGAACGTCGAACGCGCCGCGACACTGCACAAGATCTTCGAAGAAGCCGGATGCACCGGCGACATGCTGACCGAGCAGGCAGTCGAAGGCGCGCGGCAGCCCAACGTTATTTGCACGATCGCGGGCGGCGGCGGGTCCACGATCGTCGTTGGCGCGCACATCGACTTTTCGGAAACTGGCAGGGGCATGGTGGAGAACTGGACGGGCGCCTCCATGCTGCCCAGCCTGTTCGAAGCGCTACGCCAGGCGCCGCGGAAACACAAGTTCGTCTTCGTCGGATTCGCCGACCGGGAGAAAGGGCGGCGCGGCTCAATCTTCTTCGTGAAGAACCTCGGAGGGGAGAAGGCCCAGGTCAAGGCCATGATCGACGTGGAAGGGCTGGGGATGGGGCAGACCAAGGTGCAGATGGAAAACAGCGACAGGGGGCTCTCGGGAAAGATGGCCTCGATCGCGAAGTCGCTGGGCATTCCTGTCGCCGGCGCCGACACCAACATCGTCGGAGATAGCGACGCGAAGAGCTTCTCCGCCGCCAAGATCCCCGTGCTGAGTGTCCACTCGCTGTCCGGCAATGCCGTGCGAGTCCCGGGCACTAGTAACGACAACTCGACCGCGGTCCTACCGAAAGACTATTACGAGAGCTACAGGTTGATCTCGGCCTTCCTGGCGTATCTGGACGAGTCGCTGAACTAGGGTAGTGCGCCGTAAATTCCGAGCAGTATGACTGGCAGAAGACCAGCGGTGGGACAGGCACGAATTTCGCAAGGGCGGCGAAATTCGAGCCAGTCCCGGGTTCGCCGCCAATTCCGACGAGCGACGGTGCTGAGCGGTTGACCGGTCAGTCGACCGGGCCGCATCCCTCGTCGCACAGGTGCTCGGGGAACATCTCCGCGAACGAGCGGCGCAGGTGAGCCCAGGCCTCGCGCGCCGACCCCGCCTGGGCCCGACCGTCCAGGCGGCTTCCATGGATCCACGCCGACCACCTGGCTTCGGGCAGGGACTGGATCTCCAGGATCACAGGGCCTTCCGCCGTGGCATGACGATAGGCCGCCGAGCCGGCGCCGTCCCCGGGCCGCAGCAGCGGAGCGAAGACATCCGCCTCCGATACCCCCTGGCGGCACGTCTCGCAGACCAGCAGGTGTTCTTCGGCGGCCTCGAGTTCGGCCTCGGCCAGCTCATTGAAAACGTAGCGCTCAACCGCTTCCATGTCCAGGTGATCGTGGAACGTATCCGCCATTGTTGTCTCCGATCAGGTCGCGAGCAACGCTATGAGGTTCCACACCACAAGTAATGCAAAGACGAGATTGATTCGTTTCAGCGTGCGCTCCCGGGCCGTCATGGTGCAGAAGATGGCGGCGGCGACTGCGCACACCTTCAGGGCCAGCAGTCCTACCAGCGGAGAACGCGCGGCCGCCATGGCGAACCGCACAACGGGATTGGCTTCGTGGCCACCCGTGGTCAGAAATGCCAGCGTGGTGAGCACGTCAAGGAGTTGCAGGTAGGAGAACTGCGCGAGCGGAGTGAATCCGGGTTGTGAGCTGCAAGAAGATGTACGAGAGCTAAGGCGCCATTCCATAGGGTTTCTCTAAGCAACCCACAACCCGCAGCGCCTACGACACTAAGAGTAAACCCCTAGAGGAGACCCGTAAATAGGCCGTCAGTAGTAGTACTCGCTATTCCGTACCAAACACGCACTCAATTGAGATCGAAACTTTGCCCGCGCGTGGGAAGCACCGGGGCGATGCCGTAGCGGTCCTGAATCGCCTGGGCCAGCGCGGCGCTCTGGGCCGGCTCGCCGTGTACCAGGAAGAGCCGCTTCAGCTTGGAGACGACCGGTTTGATCCATTCCAGGATCTCGCGCTGGTCGGCGTGGCCGCTCAACTCGTTGATGGTCACCACTTCCGCGCGCACCCTCATCGGCTCGCCGAAAATCGACACTTCCGGCAGCTTGTCCACAAGCTTGCGCCCGAGGGTGTTTTCGGCCTGGTATCCGGTGACCAGAATGGTGTTGCGCGGGTTTTCGATGTTGTTGCGCAGATGGTGCAGAATGCGCCCGGCTTCGCACATTCCCGAGGCGGAGATGACAATGAAGGGCCCGTGCAGATCGTTCAGCGCCTTGGACTCGTTGACGTCGCGAATGTAGCGCAGCCGCTTGAATCCGAATGGGTCTTCGCCTTTGGCGCGGAACTGGTTGGCTTCCTCGTCGAACAGCTCAGCGTGCTTGCGGAAGACCTCGGTGGTCTCGATGGCCAGCGGGCTGTCGACGAAGATGGGGATGTTGGGGATCCGGCCGGAGTCGAACAGCTCGTGAAGCACCAGAACCAGTTGCTGCGTTCGGCCGACCGCGAAGGCGGGCACGATGATCTTCCCTCCGCGCGCGCAGGTGCGGGAGACGACGTTGGCCAGCTTGTTGATGACGACTTCGTCATCCTTGTGCAGGCGGCCGCCGTAGGTGCTCTCGAGAATCAACCAATCGACCTCCTGCAGGGGGGCGGGATCGCGAATGATGGGCAAGCCCGGCCGGCCCAGATCGCCCGAGAAGCCCAGGCGAAGCTCCTTGCCGTTCGCCCGCTCGGTGACGATCACCACTGAAGAGCCCAGCATGTGGCCGGCATCTATGGCATGGTACGCCGCTCCGGGGCCCAAATCCTGCTCGGTGGCCATCGGGACGGGGTGGAACAGGGAAATAGCAGCCTCGGCGTCGGCGGCGGTATAGAGCGGTGGCAGCCCGCCGTCCTTGGCGTCGGGGTCCAGCGACCGGCGGCGGTGAAAGCGCTTGGTGACGAACTCGGCGTCCTTCTCCTGTATATGGGCGGAGTCGCGGAGCATCGGCACGCACAGGTCCGCGGTGGCTGGGGTGGCGTAGATGGGGCCGTGGAAGCCGTCCTTTACGAGCGTCGGGAGGTTCCCGCTGTGATCGATATGCGCGTGCGATAGGACTACGGCATCGATTCCGTCCGGGCGGAACGGGAACGTAGAGTTCCGCTCATGCGCTTCTTTGCGGTGGCCCTGACAGAGCCCACAATCCAAAAGGAAGGTGGTGCCGCCGATGCGGACCTCGTGCATCGACCCGGTAACGGTTCCAACTGCGCCCCAGAAGGTGATTTTCATGGCTGAAGGGGTATTGTACAGCGGACGCTCGTCGCCCGTCGCTTGTCGCCCGTCGCAACGGCGGGCGAGGGGCCCGTCACGGTGCGAAGCAGCAAGAGCCCGATCGGATCGACGGGCGACGAGCAACGAGCGACGAGCTGCTTAGCGCACTTCCTCCGCAAACGAGAAAACCGGATCGATGTCCACCGGCAGATCGGCGGCTGCCTTCAGGGCTCCATCCAGCTCTGGCGGAAGGGCTCGATACTCCGCGAACCAGCGCTGGGCGCGGGCGGCGTCGCCGGTGGCTTCGATCTCCAGGAGTTCTTTCGCCAGGCGGGCGACGGACGCCTGCATGCGCTCGAGGTCGATATGATAGCGGCGGGCGGCCGCGTCCCACACGATCGCCCGCTCGCGGACGAAGTAGTTGAACTGCATGATCTCGGAGACCGCGTGGGCTTCCGCGGTGCCGAAGCGCAGCATCCGGAACAGGTCCGCGACGTGGGCCGCGTAGCCGCCGCGGACCTCGTCCGTCGAGAGCACGCCGCGGCGGCCGAGCCACTCCATTCCGAACAGCCCCACGACATCCGCCTTGGCTTCCTCGAGGCCGCTATACGCGGGGCCGATGGCCTCGTTAATGTCCACCTGCTGGCCGTTCCGGCGCGCATACGCGGGCCCCAGGCCGTGCGCGATCTCGTGCAACACCGTGTCGGTCAGGTAGCCGGCGCGTGTCGCCAGCGCGGCGTCGCGCGGGAGCATGACGCGGGCGGCCAGCGGCACGATGATGTTGTCCACGCGCGCGTCCAGAAAGTTCCGGAAGAAGATTTTCTTGGAGCCCTTTTCGGCGTGGATGCGGGGATCGTTGGGGAGATTGTCTGCCACCGCCTGGTAGCCGTGGCGCAGGTCGCCGGCGCGGAACGGCGCGTCTACCACCTCCATAGGCGAGGCGTGACCGGTCTTGGAGGGCCGGTCCGGCGGCGCGAGCGGCAGCGCATCCTGGAGGGCGGGAACGTACTTCGCGAACGCGGCCACGCGCCGGCTCTCCGCATCGTTGCGGATCAGCACGGCCGCGCCGTAGCAGGTCTTCACGCCCAGCACGCCGTCGAGGTAGGTCTCGTAAGGCGCGAAGATGACGTCGAACTTCGGGTTCTCCAGGTCGAGCCACGCCAGGTCGCTCGGGTAGTAGTCGTCGGAGAGCAGGGCATCGGCGCGCAGGCGGAGGAAGCGGGCGAATTTCGGATCGTCGGAAAGCGCGGCAGCTTCGCGCAAGGCCTGGGCCGCTGGCTCGAGCCACTGGCGGTATTCGACGCGATACGGAATCGCCTCCAGCTCTTCGCCGCGCTTGTGGACGACGGTGTAGGGGCTGTAGATCGCGTGGCGCTGCTGTGGGTGGGCGGCCACGTAGCGTGCTATCTCCGCCTCGCCGATCCCTCGCGGGTACAACCCGGCGCCGGGAGAATACGCCTCCGTGCCCGTGAACGGACGGTTGCCATCGATCAGGTCGAAGCGGCTGCCGTTGATCATCAAAAGGCGGCGCAGGCGCGGGTCGAGCGCGCCGGTGGTGAGCAGGCGCAGCCCTTCCGGATCGCTCTGGCGCCAGAAGATGTCTTCCAGGTAGCGCGAGGCGCCGACCAGCTTGCCGGCCAGTTGCCGCTCTCGCGGGCTGAGGCCGGCGTCGTCGAAGGGCATCGGGACTTTCTTCCAGCGGGCCAGCAGCGGGTCGAGGTCCGGGCCGGAGGCGGCGAGTAAGAGAACTACGAGCAAGGGGCGCATGTTCACTTTGAGGATAGCGAGCACAGCAGGGCGCGGAGGGCGTCGATCGCGAGGACGGCGGCGTGGCGCGATTCGGGGGCGAGGCCGTCCAGGGCATCTTCGATCACTGCGGGGGCGGCGGCGGCCAGCTCGAGCGCCGTCTTGCCGGCCATCCATTCGGTGAGCGCGGAGCCGGCGGCAATCGACGCGGTGCAGCCTTTCACCTGGTACCGCGCCTCGGCCACGGTGCCGTTCTCGAAGCGCGCCGAAAGGCGCATCAGGTCGCCGCAGGCCGGGTTGGACACGCTGACCGAGACAGCTGGAGGGGCTAGCTCGCCAACGTTGCGCGGGTTCTTGAAATGGTCGATCAGTCGCTCGCTGAACATGCCAGCTTCAGCTTACCGTGGTGGGGCAGCTGTCGAGATTCGTCGCGTCCGCAGCGAGGGGTGAAAGGGCTGAAAAGCGGCGACAGGCACCGCTCGCCACGCGCGCTCGAGACCTATCCCGTTGACCAGGCGGGCATGTCGCTTGGGACAGCGGAGCCAGCCACCGTTTTTCAGCGGAGTCTGTCCGTCTGTCCGGCAGCAGGTTATTGAAATCATGGCCGGTAACACGCCGGAGGCGAACCGCGTCATAATAAATGAGCGAGTCTCGCAGAAGGGAGCAGGTTCATGAAATCCCTACTGACGGTTGGCTTGGTGGCGGCCTTCTCGGCGTGCGCCTTGGCACAACACCAGCAGCACAGCGGCGGCGCTTCCCCCTTGCTGGGCCGGGACTATCCTGCCGTGGGAGGTGCGCTCCCCATCGTCCGCGCACCGGTCACGGTGGTCAATCCCTTTTCGGGCTCCGTGCCGTTCGGGCAGCGCCTGGGCGCAACGATCAGCGGCTTTCCTGCCTACACAGGCGCTCCTTCGGGTTCCGGCAGGCATCGCAGGCAAGGGCAGGGGTACATCGGATTCAGCGGCTATCCCGTGTTTTACCCGACTTCTGGACCGCTGGGCACAGCGTACGACCAGCCCGCTTATGACCAGCCGGTTGGCCCGCCGGATCAGCCGGCGAACCCGCCGGTGATGAACCAGAACTTCGGCCCGCAAACAGGCGAGGAGCGGCCCGCGATCCAATCTTACACGGCGCCCAGCGCGCCGCGGCCGGAGCCGTCCGAAGACCAGCCGCTGTTTTTCATCGGGCTCACGGACAACTCGGTCTACACGGCGGTGGCCTATTGGGTGGAAGGCGGGACGTTGAACTACATCACGCCGCAGGGCCGGCACAACCAGGTTTCGCTGCCGCTGATCGACCGGGAAACGACGGCGCGCCTGAACCGCGGCACCAAGTTCCAGCTCCACCTGCCGGGGGACTAAGACTCATCGCCCGTTTTTGGCCTGCCGCGCCAGGCCGCGCACGAACTCCACGTCGCCTTCCAGGAAGTCGTATTCAGGCAGACGCTCCGGCGTTTCCCAGACGATGCGCGCGAAGTCGCGGCTGACCACTTCCCCCTCGAATGACTCGACACCGAGGAAGATCAGCAGAATGGGCGGGCGGCCGGGGTATTGGTAGTCGAAGCGGGCGATTTCGCGGCCGATGGTGGCGCGGATGCCGAGTTCCTCATCCAGTTCCCGGGCCAGCGCCTGCGGCGGGTTTTCGCCGGGCTCCGCCTTGCCGCCGGGGAATTCCCATTTCATGGCGTGCCACTTGCCCGGCGGCCGCTGACAAATCAGGATCCGTCCGGCGAGTTCGATCACCCCGGCCACGACTACCAACGGCTCGCTCATGCTGCCAGGATAGCGCGGGGTTCCTTGCGAAATTCAATTGATCGCATCTGCGGCGAGAGGTGAAAGTGCTGAAAAGCGGCGACAGGCACCGCTTTTCAGCGGAGTCTTCCGCCCCTCCCACGCCACCTACCTGATCTTCCATTCGATGCCGCCCATCGCTGCACGGCCCGGCATCGCCACGCCTTCGATCTCCTGGTAGCGCGCGTCGCCGATATTCGTCAGCCGCAGGAAGGGGTGGACCCGCCCTTTGCCGTATCCCACCGATACGTCGAAGAGCGCGTAGGGAGGCCGTCCCAGCCGCTTCAGAACGCCGAGGCGGGTCTGGGCAACGAGGCCCCGATAGCCTCCGTGCCAGCTCAGGACGCCGCTCTGGGCCGGGTAGTTGAAGACGTACTTCGAGACCAGCCCGTCGAGCGCCTGCTGGGCGCCGGTCATGGCCTCGTAGCTGAGGGCGATCTCCTGGCCGCGCGCCGGCACCAGGGTGGCGGAAGCCTCGACGCCGGTGAAGCGCAGCCGGGCGATGTTGGTTGCGTGCCAGGGATCGGCGGGCGTGGCGCGCACGTAGTCGATGTCGTTGGTCTCGCGACGCTGGAACACCGTGGCGGAGAAACGGAACGTGTCGCCGCGCCTCCAGTCCGCGCCCGCATCGTAGCTCCACGCCGTTTCGGGCTTGAGGTTCGGGTTGCCGAAGTTGGCCGGATCCATGTAGTAGAGGTCGGTATAGGTGGGGATGCGGAACGCGCGGCTGGCGCTGGCGTGCAGCTTCCAGCGCGGGGAGAGCCAGGCGCCGGCGGCCAGCGTCGGGCTCAACTCGCCCTGGCTCCAGCGGTACATCTCCTCGCGCAGGCCGGCCGAAAACGAGAAGCGCCCGAGCGCCCGGGCGTCGAGCGAGATGTAGGCCGCGCCACGGCTGCGGTTGTGGTCGCCCAGGTTGGTGCTCGTGATGGTGTCCCCGTATCCCTCGATGCCGTAGTGCAGCCCGGCGTTCGCCGACAGCGGATCGCTACGCCGGATGGCGAGCTCGAAGGTCTCGTCGGAGTGGTGGTTCTGGTACACGTCGGGCTGGCCGCGCAGGAGCACGAACCAGTCGCTGTGCCGGCGGAAGGAGAACGTGGCCTGGGTTCGCTCGCCGAGGTCCTGCACCAGGGAGGCGAACCAGGTCTTGGTGTCCTCCCAGGAATTGTAGGGGCCGTAGAACTGGTCGGCGCCGAACGGCTTGTCGCTGTACGCCAGGATGAGGCTCGAGCTGCCGAGAGCCGACCGCCAGCCCGTGTCCGAAGCCATGGACAGGTTACGGTAGTCGCGATCGGGCATGAAGCCGGAGGAGAAATCGCGTGAGAGGGAGAGTTCCTCGGAGAGCTTCTTGAAGACCGTGCCCAGCGTGACGCGCTCTTGGTTGACGCCGAAATTGCCGGCCGCTACGCTCACCCGCGCTTCGGTGGCCTCGGGCTGGCGGGTGATGATGTTGAGCACTCCGCCGACGGCGTCGGAACCATAGAGCGTCGAGCCCGATCCGCGCAGCACCTCGATGCGGTCCACCGATTCGAGCGGCACCGGGATATCCATGTCGTGGTGGCCGGTCTGGGCATCATTGAGCCGCTGGCCGTTGAGCAGCACCAGCGTCTGGCCGAACGAGCCGCCGCGGATCGAGACGTCCGTCTGCACGCCTCCGGGAGAGCGCGCCATCACGTCTACGGACGGATCGAGGCGCAGGAAATCGACCAGCGCGGTCGCGAGCGTTGCGTTCTTGGCCACCGGCAGGACGTCTACCGAACGGTCGATTTCTTCCAGGGGAATCGGCTCCGCGGTGCCGGTTACGACCACCACCTCGCGGCGGGTGGGCTGCTGGGCCGGGCAGACGCCGACTCCCAGGGCCAGAATCGAGAGACACAGACTCCGTTGTCGTGAGAGCAGATCGTGCTAACCTTTCGAGGAAACTTCGTTCCATTGTGTGGGGCGGACCCCCTGGTCCGCAAGCCGACCCCGAGTGCCTCGAAGCGGTCCGCTCGCTCACGCTCGCGGTTCGGTGGTCTAGAGTGTAACGGGACTTAGATGACACTGCCCTACAGCCGCCGCGAACAGACGGGCTGGTATTGGTACGACTGGGCCAACGCGCCCTTCCACACCACGGTCGTTACGGTTTTCCTGGGCCCATACCTGACCAGCGTGCTGGCGCGGCAGGCCGCCGACGCAGCGGGCTTCGTACACCCACTGGGCATCCCGGTGGCCGTGCGCGCCTACTGGTCGTACCTGGTCGCGGCCGCGGTGGTGCTGCAGATCGTGTTGCTGCCCGTCATGGGCGCGCTGGCGGACTACAGCCATCGCAAGAAGCAGCTGCTCGGGCTGTTCGCGTACCTGGGCGCAGGAGCGACCGCGGCCATGTTTTTCCTGAAAGGCCCGGCCTACCTGCTCGCAGGCGTTCTGTTCCTGGTGGCGAACACGGCCTTCGGCGTCTCCATCGTGGTGTACAACTCGTTCCTGCCGGAGATCGCTGCGCCGGAGGATCGCGACTCCGTTTCGTCGAAGGGCTGGGCGGTCGGCTACCTGGGCGGCGGCCTCCTGCTGGCGCTGAACCTGCTCATGTACATTCGCCCAGCCGCGCTGGGGCTCGACGAAAATCTCGCGATCCGGATCGGCCTGGGGTCTGCCGGAGTGTGGTGGGGCACCTTCACGGTGATCCCGCTGCTGAGGCTCCGCAGCCGGCAGGCCGCGCGCAGCGTGGCCCACGGTCAGTCCGCGTTGGGCGTCACTCTGCGCCAGCTGTTCCACACGCTGGGGGAGCTGCGCCGGCGCCCGCAGACGCTCACTTTCCTCGTCGCCTACCTGCTCTATAGCGACGCGATCCAGACCGTGATCGCGCTGGCGACGCAATTCGGCCACGACGAGCTGAAGATCCGGATGGGGCCGCTCGCGCTGGCCATCCTGATGGTCCAGTTCGTGGCCTTCTTCGGCTCGATCGCGTTCAACTGGATCGCCGCGGCCATCAACGCCAAGCGCGCGGTGATGCTCTCGCTGGTGATATGGACCTGCGTGCTGTTCGCGATGTACTTCTGGGTGAAGACGGTGGGCCAGTACTTCGCGATGGCCGCGCTGGTGGCGCTGGTTCTGGGCGGCAGCCAGGCGCTGAGCCGGTCGCTGTTCTCGCAGATGATACCGAAGGGGCAGGAGGCCGAGTACTTCGGGCTCTACGAGATCAGCGACAAAGGGACGAGCTGGCTGTGCCCGCTGATGTTCGGCCTCGCGATCCAGCTCACGGGCAGCTACCGGATCTCGGCGCTGTCGTTGGCGCTGTTCTTCCTGGGCGGCCTGGCGGTGCTGGCGCGCGTGGACGTGGGGCGGGCGGTGGCAGAAGCTGCTACCGAGCCGCGACTGTGAAGGAGCGGATGGCGGGCCTCACAGCAGAACATCTGCAACGAATACCGCCATGGGATCACCCTGCTCCTCGACGACATATCGGATCGCTTCCCGGACGTCCGCGTCCTTCCATAACCATCGGGTGCTTCCATGGCGCGCCCAGCGCTTCCGGTCTGATTCTCCCTTGCCCAATCGGTTTAAAGCCCGGCTGGCATACGATTTGAGGACGTTCATCACCCGCTCCGGACGAACATCAGCCTCTACGATGACGTGCGCGTGATTCGTGCGCACATGGGCGGCCAACAAACCCCATGTGTAGTGCAGACAGACTTCCTTCACGGCTTCCAGCACGAAGGTCCGGCTCTCTTGGTCCAGCGAATACGGCGTCTGATCCATGTTTTGGCGTTCGACCGAGACGCGCTGCGGGTCGGCTTCCAGCAAGCGAGCACCAGGGAGGTTGTGGCGCCGGTCGACGGAGCCCGATTCGTCGCCGTGCAGGCGTGCGCCGTAGCACGCAAAGGTGATGAAGTACCGCAGGATCCTCTATTGAGTACGGACCGCTCTCTCACGGTCGCGGCTCGGATACGTGCCCGGCTCGGCTACGCGCTCGGAACCGGGTGTTCCTTGGAATCGGACGTGAACCGCGTCAGGCCTGCCGAGAGAGCGAGCTGGGTCAGACCGGCGATGTTGTTTACGCCGATCTTCTTCATCATGGTCTTGCGGTAGCTGCGCACGGTCTGGAGGCCGAGGTCGAGCATGACGGCGATTTCCTTGCTCGTCTTGCCCTCCGCCACCAGGCGCAGAACCTGCAGCTCGCGCGGGGAAAGAGTCTCGAGCACGGGCGGCAGCGCTTTCGATTCCAGATCGCCGCGCTGAATCCGGGTCTGCACCCGATCGGCGACTTCGGCGCACAGGTAGAACCCGCCCTTGGCTACGGTCCGCAGCGCGTCCAGCAGGTCGTCCGAAGAGGCATTCTTGAGAACGAAGGCGCGCGCACCCGAGCGGATGGCGCCGACCACGGAACTCTCGTCGTCGTACATCGAGAGGATCACAACCTTGCTCTCGGGGCAGTGGCGCATGATCTCGATCGTCGCCTCGATGCCGTTCAAGCCGGGTAGCCCGATGTCCATCAGCACAAGGTCGGGTCGCGACTTCTTACAGAAGTGGACCGCCTCGGCGCCGTTTTCCGCTTCGCCGACGACCTTGAACTCTTCCCGGCGCTCCAGGATCGACTTGATGCCGTCCCGGAAAATCTTGTGATCGTCTACGAGCAATATTTGATATGCCATCGCCGCACCATACGAGCCTGCTTGAAAGCCCCAAACCGCTGTCTCAATCCAACCTCGAGCCGTCCGCCGGCTTAGACACCCTATAAATAGCTTTCACAATTGTACCCTTTTCCGGCGAGCTCGCAACCGAAAATCGCAGGCCGGCCTGGGTTGAGTGATAACGCATCAGGTGATAGCCAAGTCCTGTGTTTCCAGATGTTTTCTGGTCCAGCGGGAAGCCGGCGCCATTGTCGCGGACCTCCAGGCTCACGCCTTGCTTAACCGGTCTTACCAGGATTTCCACCCGAGTTGCGCCCGAGTGGCGCACCGCATTATCGATCGCCTGCTCGGCGATTTTGTAGAGCGCGGACGCCGTCTCCACCGGCAGACGCACCGAGGAGTCGAACAGCAGGCGTATCTTGCCGGCGAACCCTTTGCGGTAGCGGCCCACCACACGGTCCAGGGCGAACTGCAATCCGGTGCGCTCGACGATAGCGGGATTCAGCTCGTAGCTCAGGTCCCGCACCTGGCCGACGGATAGCTCGAGAACTTTCTGGATTTCCAGGATGCGCTTGGTGTTGTCGGCGACCTTGTCGTGAAGGTCCATGCGGAGCAGGTCCAGTTGCAGGCCGATCGCGCTGAGCACCTGGCCGACCTCGTCATGGAGGATGCGCGAGACTCGGGCTCCCTCCTGTTCGCGGGCGTTCATCACGCTCACCAGCAAGTGGGCCAGAGACCGTTCTTCCTCTGTCGCCATTGCGAATTCGAGCGGCATCGCGCCGCTACGTCTTCTTTCTACCCAGCACTTTTCGTGCTGCCGCCGCAACATTCACGGCGCGCATCCCGTACTTGTCCAGCAGGCTTTCCGGAGACCCGGATTCGGCGTAGTTCGTGACGCCGACGAACTCCATGGGGCAGGGGTGCGTTTCAGTGACCACCTGCGCAACCCGCACTCCCAGTCCGCCATCCACCAAGTGTTCTTCAGCCACCACGATGGCGCCGGTCTGAGTGGCGGCCCGCTCGATGGCGTCCCGGTCAAGCGGCTTCGCCGTGTGCATGTCCACCACGCGGGCCGAGATTCCTTCCACCGCCAGGATCGCCTGGGCGCGGATGGCCTCGGCCACCATCAGGCCGTTTGCGATCAGCGTGAGGTCGTTCCCCGCGATCAGCTCGATCGCTTTCCCGATTTCAAACTTCTGGTCCTCGGCGTAGATCACCGGGACCTTGAGGCGGCCGGTGCGGACGAACACCGGACCCACGTGTGCCGCCGCGGCGCGGATCAGCGCGCGGGCAGCCACTTCGTCGGCCGGCGCCAGCACCACAAAACCGGGCAGGGAACACGCCAGGCTGGTCTCTTCGATGCTCATCTGGGAGGGGCCGTCCTCGCCGATCGAAATGCCGCTGTGCGTGCCCACCACCTTGACGTTCCTGTTCGGATACGCCACCGCCACGCGGAGCTGCTCGAAGCCCTTGTTCATGATGAAACAAGAGAAGCTGGCCGCGAACGGGATCTTGCCGAAGGAGGCGAGACCGGCCGCCACGCCCACCATGTTCGCTTCGGCGATGCCGCAGGATACGAAGCGGTCCGGAAACTCCTTGGCGAAAAACGAGGTGTAGGTGGATTTCGAAAGGTCGGCATCCACCGCCCAGACGTTGGGATTCTCGCGCCCCAACTCGACCAGCGTGTGGCCGAACGCTTCGCGCGTCGCCATTCCCGTCTTGAGTTCGAATTTCGTTTCGACTGGCATCAGGCAAGCTCCTTGAGGGCGAGTTCAACCTCTTCCTTCGAGGGGGCCACGCCGTGCCACTTGGGATTGTTCTCCATGAACGAGACTCCCTTGCCTTTGACGGTGTGGGCGATCAGAGCCGTGGGCTTGCCCTTGACTGCCGCGGCTTCGGCGAACGCGGCCTGGAGCGCTGGAATGCTGTGACCGTCGCACTCCACGGTGTGCCAGCCAAACGCCTGCCACTTGGCCACCACCGGCTCGAGTTCCATGATGTCTTTCACGAAGCCGTCGAGCTGGATGCGGTTGTAGTCGAGAATGGCCACCACGTTATCGAGCTTGTGAAACGCACCGAACATAGCCGCTTCCCAGATCTGCCCTTCCTGGATTTCGCCGTCGCCGAGAATGCAGTAGGCGCGGCACGGCCGCTTGTCCCAGCGGGCGGCGAGGCCCATGCCCATGGCGATCGAAAGGCCTCCGCCGAGCGAGCCGGTGGATGCTTCGAGCGCCGGAATGAAGCGCCGGTCCGGGTGGCCCTGGTAGATCGAGCCCAGCTTGCGCAGCGTGTTCAGCGTCTCCACCGGTGTGTAGCCGCACTCGGCCATGGCCGCATAGAGCACCGGACAGGCATGGCCTTTAGAAAGGATGATGCGATCCCGGTCCGGCCACTCCGGATTCGAAGGATCGTGCCGCATCGCGTCCCAGTACAGGGTCACGACAATCTCGGTGGCGGAGAGCGAGCCGCCCGGATGGCCCGAGCCGGCCGCGCCGATCATTGTAATGATGTGGCGGCGGATTCCCTTCGCGATCTCCTGCAATTCCCCAACGTTAGCTGTGCGCTGCATTGGCCTCCCGAAACTGACGATGTTAGCACAGGTGGTCGATGGTGGATGGTCGATGGTGGATGGACAAGATACAATGGATAGGGTTTGGAGCCAATGAACAACGCGATCGTGATGGGTGCGCAGTGGGGCGATGAGGGAAAAGGCAAAATGGTGGACCTTTTCTCGGAGCACTTCGACATCGTCGCCCGCTATCAGGGAGGCCACAACGCCGGCCATACCGTGCGCATCGAGGACCGCAAGCTGATCCTGAAGCTGGTACCGACGGGCATCCTGCGGGACGGCAAGCAAGCCGTCATCGGCAACGGGGTGGTTGTCGATCCGGAGGCGTTGCTTCGCGAGATCGAGGGCCTGGAAGCCGGGGGCATTTCCGTTCGCGACCGGCTCCGCATCAGCAACCGGGCGCACGTCATCCTGCCCTTCCACCGCATGCTGGAGAAGCTGTCCGAGTCGCGTCCGGACCGGGCCATCGGGACCACGTCGCGTGGCATCGGCCCCTGCTACGAGGACAAGATCGCGCGCCGGGGCATACGGATCGGCGACCTCATCGACGCCGCTGCGTTTCGTGAGCTCTACGACTCGCTGGCCGCGGACAAGGAGATTCTGCGCGCCGCCTTCGGCCTGGGCGACCCGGGTGATGCCGCGGCCGAACGCGAGCGCTACGTCGAGTACGGCGCGCGCATCGCGCCCATGGTGGCGGACACGGCGGTGCTGCTGAACAGCGCCATTTCCGCGGGCAAGCGCATCCTGTTCGAGGGCGCTCAGGGGACCATGCTGGATATCGACCACGGCACGTATCCTTACGTGACCTCGTCGAACGCGGGCGCGGGCGGCGCCTCGACCGGAACTGGAGTCCCGCCCACGCGGATGCAGGCCGTGATCGGCGTTTCGAAGGCCTACATCACGCGCGTTGGAGGCGGGCCGTTCCCGACCGAGGACCACAGCGAAGGCGGCGACATGCTGCGCAAGGTGGGGAACGAGTTCGGCGCCGTGACCGGGCGTCCACGACGCTGCGGCTGGTTCGACGTGCCGCTGCTGCGCTACACCGCCATGATCAACGGCTTCGACAGCCTGACGATCACCAAGCTGGACGTGCTGGACGGCTTCGCCGAGATTCCCGTCTGCACCTCGTATCGGCTGTGCGGCCGCGAGATCGGCGAGATGCCCGCGTCCAACCAGGCGGTGGCGGCGATCGAGCCGGTCTACACCAAGCTTCCTGGCTGGCAGTCGCGCACCGCTGGCACCAAGCGCTTCGAAGACCTGCCTGAGCGGGCTAAGGACTACCTGGCTTTCCTGGCCGCCCAGACCGGAGTCGAGGTGGGATGCATCTCGACGGGGCCGGAGCGGTCCGAGACCATCATCGTGCCCGGCTCGCGGCTGGAAGGAATTCTGGGACGCTAGCGACAGCTCCGGTCGCAGCAGCCCGCCCTGTTCGGCCCTGGGCTCTCTTGTAAATTTGCATTTGTAATGCATAATTGCAAGAGGGAGTCCGTTATGCCTCGCCCCTACATCCCTCGTGCTTTGGAGCCTGTCCTCCGAAAGGCCGCCGCCGAGTTCCCCGCAGTGGTGCTGACCGGGCCGCGCCAGTCGGGCAAGACGACGCTGCTCAAGCACGTCTTTGGGGCGGCATCCGGCTACGTGTCCCTCGAACCGCCCGATGTGCGCGCGGCGGCGGACGCTGACCCGCGCGGCTTTCTACAGATGCACCCGGCGCCGGTCATCTTCGACGAAGTCCAATACGCGCCCAATCTGCTGCCATACATCAAAGAAAGCATCGACCAACGCCGGGACGTGCACGGCCAGTACCTGCTGACTGGATCGCAGAATCTGCTACTAACCCAACAGGTCACCGAATCGTTGGCGGGCAGGGCGGCTATGCTGCGGCTGCTGCCCATCTCTGAACGCGAGGAGTCCGGGAGGTCGCTCGACCCGCTGCCTTGGGAGCCGGAAAGGAATCACCCCGCCGCGAGCCACGTCGCACGGGCGGATCTTTGGAGGAGTTTCTTGCGCGGCGGGTATCCGGAACTCGTCGCCGATCCCGATCGAGACATTTCCCTATGGCAGTCCAGTTACGTCCAGACCTACCTGGAACGGGATGTGCGATCGCTACGCCAGGTAGGGGACCTCATCTCGTTCCAGAGTTTCTTGCGGGCACTCGCGGCACGAAGTGGCCAGCTTCTAAGCCTCACCGGCCTGGCCCGCGATCTTGGAGTGGCGGTGAACACGGCCAAGGCGTGGCTCTCCGTCCTAGAGGCTACCTTCCAGGTCATCGTGCTGCGGCCCTATTTCGCGAACGTCGGCAAACGCATGGTCAAAACCCCAAAGGTCTACTTCACGGACACCGGCACGCTTTGCTATCTGGCTGGCTTGAAAGACCCCGACCACGCGGCAGCGGGCCCGTTGGGCGGGGCCATCTTTGAAACGGGAGTGCTTCTTGAGATCGTGAAGGCGTTCGTCAATCGGGGCGAGGAGCCTCAGATCTACTTCTGGCGCACTTCCGCCGGTGTGGAAGTCGATCTCGTTGTGGCAACTGGTGGCAGACTAATCCCGATCGAGGTAAAACTCTCCGCTACGCCGCGCCCGGCCATGGCGAACGCGATCCGGACATTCCAGAAAGACTTCGGTGACAGCGCGGGACCCGGGTACGTCGTCCACCCGGGGAATGTCGGGCTGCCCTTAGCGCCGAAGGTGGTCGCACTGCCGTTCACCGAACTATGACGGACGGTCCGGCCACGGTCGATGCCATTCTCGGCGGATACCGCCGCGAGCTGGGCGCGGACTTCGAAGCGTACCGGAACCACGCATGCCGGGTCTTCCTGCGCTGCTGCGCAATTCTGGGCGAGCCGGACGCGGCGTCCATCGAGAAGATCTCCATCGCCGCCGCCTTTCACGACCTCGCGATCTGGACGGAGCGGACCTGGGATTACCTACAGCCCTCGTGCCTGCTGGCGCGGCGCTATCTGGCCCAGACCGGCCGCGGGGACTGGGCCGGCGAGGTCGAGGCCATGATCGCCTGGCATCACAAGATCACACCCTGCCGCCGGTTCGGCCCGCTCGCCGAGGCTTTCCGTCGCGCGGATTGGCGGGACGTTCTCCTGCTGCCGCTTCCGGCACCGCACCCCGCCCCTCCCAACGCCGGCTTCCATCTGCGCCTGGCTGAGCTCACCTGGAACTGGTGGAAGCGGCATCCTCTCGAACCCCTGCCCATGCTCAGGTGGTGAGGCGTGGCGAGTGCGCCTGCTAGAATGAACGGATAGAACGTATGCTTAAGCAGTTGAGAGTATCTTTTTGCGTGCTTGGCGTTGCGGGCGCGTGCTGGGCGGCCGACACCACACCGGCCCCTGACGTGGTTGAGGAAATCGTCGCCAAGGTCAATAACGAGATCGTGACCCGCGGCGAGATGGACAAGTTCCGCCGCCAGGTGGAAGCCGAGGTGGCCCACCAGGGGTTGAATGCCGCGCGGGCCAAGCAGGTCCTCGCGGATGCGGAAAGGGACCTGCTGCGCGACCGCATCGACCAGTTGCTCATGGTCGCCAAGGCCAAGGAACTGGACCTCAAGGTGGACCAGGAGTTGAGTAAGCAGATGGCCAGCCTGCAACTCAAAAGCGGGATCACCGATACCGACAAGTTCCAGCAGTGGGTGCGCGAGCAAAGCGGCATGTCCTTCGAGGATTACAAAGAGCAGGCCAAGGACAATCTGCTGACGCAGGAAGTGGTGCGCCGCGAGGTGGGCGGAAAGATCACCATCTCCAAAGCCGAAGAGCATCAGTATTACGAGGACCACAAGAACGAGTTCGTGCGCGAAGAGCAAGTGTGGCTGCAGGAGATGCTGATTTCGACCAAGGACAAAGACGCGAAAGGTGTCGCCGCGGCGGAGGCGAAGGCCAAGGACCTGGTGAACCGAGCGCGCAAGGGAGAAAACTTCAGCACGATGGCGCGGGACAACTCCGACGCCGAAACGGCGGAAAGCGGCGGCAACCTTCCGGCCTTCAAGCGCGGGCTGCTGAAGAAGGAGATCGAGGACCTGGTCTTCCAGCAGAGCAAAGGTTATGTGACCGATCCGCTGCGGCAGTCGAACGGGTTTCTGATTCTGCGTGTGGTGCAGCACGATGCGGCGGGCCTGCAGCCATTCGACGCGGTGGAGAACGAGATCCTGGACCGTATGTACCAGCCGAAAATGCAGCCGGCGTTGCGTGCATATCTGACCAAGCTGCGGCAGGAGGCCTTCCTGCAGGTCAAGCCGGGCTACGTGGACTCCGGAGCCGCGCCGGGCAAGGACACCAGCTGGCAGGCCGTGCAGAAGCTGAAACCGCAGACGGTGACCAAGGAAGAGGTAGCCATGCGGACCCGGCGCAAGCGGCTGCTGTTCATGATGCCCATACCCGGGACGGAGAAGAGGGTCGGGCTGTCGAGTTCGAGCCCCTCCACGATTCCCACGCCCGGCAGCAGGTAGCCATGAAGTCCCCCTGCGTCCGCGAAATCGAGCCCGGCAAGGTTGCGACGGGAACCTTTCTGGTGCAGTCCAAGGACGTCCGCCAGAAGAAGACCGGAGAGCCGTACCTCTCGCTGGTCCTCGGCGACCGCACCGGCGAGCTCGATGCGAAGATGTGGGACAACGTCGCGGAGGTGATGAACACCTTCGAGCGCGACGACTACGTGCGGGTCAAGGGCCTGCTGCAGATTTACAACAACCGGCCTCAGTTCACCCTCCACACCCTGAAGCGGATCGACGACACGGCGGTGGACGCAGCGGATTTCTTCCCCGCCTCCGATCGCGATCCGGCCGAGATGCTGGCGGAACTGCGGGCTATTGTGGGCTCGATGAAGAACCCGCACCTGCGCGCGCTGCTCGAGTCGTTCCTCTCGGACGAAGAAGTGGTGCGCCTGTACATCAAGGCGCCGGCGGCCAAGTTCATCCACCACGCCTACCTGGGCGGGCTGATCGAGCACGTGCTCTCGGTCTGCCGGCTGTGCCGGCTGGTGGCGTCGAACTACGCCGGGGTGGATCTGGACCTGCTGCTGGCCGGCGCGGTGCTGCACGACATCGGCAAGATCCACGAGCTCAGCTACGACCGCAGCTTCGGATACACCAGCGAAGGCCAGCTGCTGGGCCACATCGCGATCAGCCTGCGGATGGTGGAGGCCAGGCTGGCCGGGCTTCCCGATTTTCCGCCGCGGCTGCGGACGCTGCTGGAGCACCTGATCCTGAGTCACCACGGAGAGCTGGAGTTCGGCTCGCCCAAGGTGCCGCTGTTCCAGGAGGCGCTGCTGCTGCACTACCTGGACGACCTGGATTCGAAGATGGAGTGCATGCGGGTGCTGGTGGACAAGGATCGCCTGGTGGAGGGCGACTGGACCACTTACTCGCCGTCGCTCGAGCGCGTGGTGCTGAAGAAGATGAAGTACCTCGCGGGTGCGCCCGCGGTTGACGAGAGCGCGGCCCCGGTGGAGCCGGAGCCGCTCACGGCGGATGCGCCGGCCCGCAAGCCGAAGCCTCCCGAGCCTACCACTCCCAGCCTGTTCGGCGAGAGGCTGGGAGACGCTCTGCGGGTGCCGAAGTAAGGGCCGGCTCCTATTCGGTGCGCAGCATCTTGACCGGGTCGATTCTGGCGGCGCGGATCACCGCCGGCACGGCGGCCAGCAGCGCTACCGCGAAAAGAGCCAGCGAAGGGAAGACCAGCATCGGCAGGTCGGTTGCCTTCACCTGATAGAACAGCGACGCCATGAATCGGGCCGCGGCCATGCCCAGTGCGAGGCCGGCAACCGCGCCGGCGAGGACCACAACGAAGACGTCCGCGGTCGCGAGGCGCGCAATACTCCCTGCTGGAGCGCCTACGGCCATGCGAATGCCGATTTCACGCCTCCGCTGCAACACCGAGTAGTGCAACACGCCGTAGAGACCCACACCCGCGAGCAACAGCGCCACAACCGCAAAGAACAGCGACAGCGTGGCGAGCAGCCGCTCGCGCACGGTGCGCGCCTGGTTGATTTCCAATTGCGTACGGATGCCGCTCACGCGAAATTCGGGACGCGCCCGCGGAACCTCGCGACGCAGCAGTTGCGCCAGCGCAAGAGGATCGCGACTGGCCGTGCGCACAATGAGCTTCCCCGCGTTCCTCCGGCTTGGCTCACCGTTGGCTTCGAGGGCGCGGAACGGCACGTAGACCTGCGGCACCATCCCCTCGCGTATGGTTCGATAGGTCACATTCCCCACCAGACCCACCGCCTGAAAACGCAGGCGGATGTTTCCACTGAACACCAGCTCGAACGGCCTTCCGGACGGGCTCTCGCCGTGGAAGTAGGCCTTCGCAAAGGCTTGGTTGACCAGCGCGGAGCCCGGAAACGTGTCCCTCGGACCGAAGTCCCGGCCATCAAACAGGGGAATCTTCATCGCTTCCAGCCATCCGGGCGAGACACTGAGCATGCTAACCACAATCCCGTTGGGAGGTGCGCCGTCAATCGAAACGAAGTTGTTCCAACCCACCGGCCCGAGCAGAGGCTGATCCGCCAGCGCCACCGCCTCGACTCCCCGCATCCCCCGCAGATGCTCGGCCAGTTGGTCCCAGAGGGCCGGCGGCTGGGCCTTCTTTGACACCGTATCGAGAACCAGAACGCGATCGGCGGAGAAGCCCGTGGGCTCGTGCGACAACCGTTCGAATGTCCCGACAAACAGGCCGGCGACGAACAGCACCAGGAAGCAGAACGCCACCTGCACCGCGATCAGCGCGTGCATCAAGCGCCGCCGCGAGTGCGGGTCCTCTCCACCCTTGAGGGCGCTCACCGGATTGACGGAGGAGGCGCGCAGCGCGGGAGCCAGGCCAAAGAGCAAGGTGACCGCAAGCGCCAGTGCCACGCCAAAGCCCAGGACCCGCCAGTCGGCGGGAAGGACCAGGCGCGCGGGATTGTTCGGCGGGTTGATCATGCCCACGACAAACGGTCCGGACCACCACGCGAACACCGCGCCGGCGGCGGCTGCGAGAAAAGCGAGCCAGGCGCTCTCGACCAGCATCAGCTGCACCAGACGCCAGCGTCCGCCGCCAATGGAGACCCGAAGGGCCATTTCGCGGGCTCGCG
Source organism: Bryobacterales bacterium (assembly GCA_963841635.1). Lineage (GTDB taxonomy): Bacteria > Acidobacteriota > Terriglobia > Bryobacterales > Bryobacteraceae > DASWZN01. Next base: position 207,930 of record CAWJDO010000002.1, on the reverse strand, counting down.
CCGCGGCCTGAGCAGTCATCAGATTGGCCACGTTCGCGCACGCGATGAGGAGGACCAGGGCCACCAGCACTGCCAGAATCGCCAGCGGCCTCCGCGTTTCCGACCTCAGATCGGAGGCGCCCGAGGCCGCCGGCTCGAGCAGGACCTTCTGGTTGAGAAAGGCGTCCAGCATGTGTTTGGGCATGCCTGACATGCTCCCCTTCATCCGAGCCTCGTCGAACGCTCGCGAGATCGCCTGCAATTTCGCGCGCAGAGGTTCGACGGCCACGCCTGGCTTCAGCACCGCCAGGGTCCGGTGCCAGGTCCAGTCGTCGTGTGTGGCGCCGGGATGCATCACGATGGGCACGAAGACATCCACCATCGTGCCGGGCTGTGTGCCGGTGAAGCTTTCCTGGGCAACACCGAGGATCTCGTAGAGACGGTCGCCCAGGAGAAACGTGCGGCCGACGGCGTTGCGGTCCTGGCCGAAGCGGTGCGACCAGTAGTCGTAAGAGATCACGGCGTAGGGATGCGCACCCGGCTTGAGGTCGTCGTCCTCGGTGAGCACGCGGCCCAGGGCGGGCCGGATTTCGAGCGAGCTGAACATCTGGCCCGAGACATACTGCAGGTTCGCTTGCTCCATCTCCTGGTCCGACTTGTAGGTCAGATCCGCCGGTTCGGCGTTGGAGACGGCGATCAACTCGGCCTGGTCCTTGACCGCGGCTCGCATCTGCTGGAAGGCCGGATAGGCCCAGACGTCGTATGCCACGGGCGTGCCATCGAAGACACCCTGGCGAGAGGCCTGGTAAAGGCGCTCCGCGTTTGCCACCGGCAAGGGGCGCAGCAGGAGGGCGTCGATCAGCCGGAATGCAGCCGTCGAAGCCCCGATCGCCACCGCGAGCGACAGGACCGCCGCGGCCGAAGTGACTTTGTTTTTCCGTAGCTGCCGCCAGCCGAAGATGGTGTCGGCGCGGAGCGAATCGAGCCACGCGACCAGCCGGATGTCGCGGCTCTCTTCACGCCGTCGCAGCGCGGATCCGAACGCTGCGCGGGCCTCGACGGGGTCGCGGCCCTGCGCGATGGCTTCCTGGATGTGCGATTCCAGCTCTTCGTCGATCTCGCGATTCAGACGGTCACCGCGAAAAACGTTGGCGATGCGCGACCACAACGACATGTCAAGCCTCCCGTAGAACGCGATTGACGGCCAGCGTCACCGAGTGCCAGCGCGACTCGGCGATGGCAAGCTGCTTCTTTCCAGCGGCGGTCAGTTCGTAAACGCGCGCCCGCTGCCCCGAGTCTTTCGTGATCCATTCGGCGCGGATCCACCCCGCTTCCGCAATGCGGTGCAGCGCGGGATACAACGAACCTTCTTCGACGCGGAGCACGTCGCCTGAAATGTCCTTGATCGCCGACATGATGGCGTAGCCGTGCAGGCGCGAACGGCGCGAGAGGATCTTCAACACCAGCAGATCGAGCGAGCCTTGGAGAGCGTCGGATTTGGCCATACTCAGACATCATAGTACATAGACGTCTAAGTAGGCAAGAAGTTTCGCGCGACGTGTTTTTGCAAGGCGTAGCCTCCCGAGGCGACGACTCCCTGCCCCGCGGTAGGACCCGCGGAGTTTTCTCCGGAACTTTTGCCAGAGCAATGGCGTATCCCCAATCAGACTCAGAACCGGGGCGGTCTTGTGCCTCCCGGAACAATGCACCCTTATTGCCAAGGAGGATTTCCCGTGACCAGACTCTCTCTGCTGTTTGCTGTGTTGTCAGTCGCTCCGGTTGGGATGCTTGCACAAGAACCGGCCGCTGCCCCCGCTAATCCCATCTCGGTCAGCGAGAACAAGATGTACACAATGCTCAGCGGCGTCGTCGTCGCCGCGGCCGAGAAAATGCCTGAGGAAAGCTATTCGTTCAAGCCGAGCCCTGATGTCCGGAGTTTCGGACAACTGGTAGGCCACCTCGCCGACTCGCAGTTCTACTTTTGCGGATTGGCTGCGGGCGAAACGAAGTCTTCCGGCGGGGTCGAGAAGAACAAGACCAGCAAAGCGGACCTCGTGGCCGGGCTGAAGGACGCGGTTGCCTATTGCAGCACGGTCTATGCGGGCATGACGGATTCGAAAGGCAGCGAGATGGTGAAACTCATGAATACGGATTTCGCCCGGCTTGCCGTTCTCGCAGCCAACGTCGCGCATGACTACGAACATTACGGGAACATGTCTACGTACATGCGGATCAGGGGAATCGTCCCTCCGTCGAGCGAGAAGAAGGAAGCTCCGGCGCAGAAGTGAGTTCGCGGCCGCCGGCCGCCATCAGGACCGCGGTGCGGCAAGGCGAATCTCGCTGTGGATTGCTGAGCGTGCGGCTCCGTCGGCTCACGCCTTCTTGAGCAACGCCGCAGGGCTGCGGCCCACCTTGGGGCGGCTGGCCAGGGCCAGGCCGGCGTCGGCTGCGATCTTCAGCTCGGCATCGAACTCGTCCGGTTTGACGTGTCCTCCGGGTTCGACCACCAGGAGAGAGGCTCCGGGTTTCAACGCCGCGGCCACTTGCGAAAAGAAACGAACCTCGTCGGGCAACTCGTGCACCATCGCGAAGGCAAGGGCGAAATCCACCTTGCCGTTGAGGTCTTCGAGCGGCATGGAATCGGGCTGGGCGACGCGAACGTCGATGCGGTCCGCGAGACCGGCTTTGCGGGCCCGGCGCTCGAGCACCGCGAGCATCTTGGGTTGTATATCCACGGCCACGACGCGGCCCGAAGGGCCCACAAGGCGCGCAAGATCCAGCGTGAAGAAGCCCATTCCGGGCCCCGGCTCGAGCACCGTCATCCCTTCGCGAACGTAGGGCGTCACGATCTTTGCCGGATTCTGCGTGAGTCGGCGGATCGGGCTGGCGAGAAGGTACCCGAGCCACCAGGGGCAGACTCTATGAGGCATACCCAGGCAGCGTAGCACGGTCGGACGTCAGAACACGAAGGGAACAAACCGGCGCGTGGTCTTCATGTACTCCGCGTAAGACGGCCCGAAGTGCGCCAGGTCCTCCCGCTCTTCGGCGAGCGCGGTGGCGACCACAGACAGGGACGCCGCCAGCGCCAACGCCAGACTGGGCGCGGACAGATTCTTGAGCGCCGCGCCCCACGCCAGGCCCATCAGCGAGGCGTACATCGGATGGCGGATGTAGCGGTACATGCCGGAGGCGACCAGAACCGTGGTCCTCTCGAAGCCCAGTTGCACGGGGTCCGACGACCCGGCTGCGGGACGGCCGGCGGTCACGAGCAGACGGAGACCGGTCACGGCCGGCCAGATCGAGCCAAACAAGAGCAGCCACGAAGCAAGCTGGCGCGGCGAGAGGGGATCGCGAAACCAACACGGCGCGTTGACGACGATCAGCGCCGCGATGAACTCGAAGGCGAAGAAGCGGTAGAAACCGTGAGAGCGGGGAGAGCGCAGGCACCGCCGTGAGATCCATAGGATGCCGCACGAGGCGAGCAGGAATGCGGCGCCTTGCATCATGGTTGTACAGCTTACACCCGGAGGAGCGGGATTAGGGCCGGGACGCGGCGGGCGTAGTCCTCAAACTCGGGGCCGAACCCGGCGCGCAGAAGGCGCTCCTCGATGCGGATGCGCATGAGGGTGCCCGCGGTGTAGAGGACGGCGAATAACGGGATGACCGGCCAGCGGCTGATAACGAGGCCGGTGGCTAGAGCGAGGCCGAACAGAGCGGTGTAAATGGGATTGCGGACGTAGCGGTAGGGGCCGGCCGTGATCAGGCGGTGGTCCTCCACCAGGCGGGCCTGGTAGGCGAACTGGCGTCCTAGCGCGCGTTGGGCAGCCAGAATCACGGCCACCGAAACCGCGGCCAGCAGGACTGCGATTACGGAGACCAGGGGGCTGGGCGGCTCGTGGCGTCTCCAGGTCCAGACTATGGCGATGGAAAGAACTTGCAGCACGAAGCCCCACACCCATCCGCGGCCGCCGCGCTTCACCTCGCGCGCCTGGGACGGCCGGCGCCTGAATACGGTGGCCAGGGCCATGACGATCCACGCGGCCACGATCGCCAGGTACGCCGGGTTGGAGACGACCCGCATGGCACCATTGTCAATCATCTGTCAATCATCGGCACGGCGGAAAGGCAGCCACAGAATCCAGAACAGGAGCAGGACCAGAGGTTCCGCTAGAAGGATGTAGAAAGGCCACGGGCCGAACAGATCGAGAAGCGATGCGCTGGACGGCCTCTGACGCAAATAGAAATAGTTAGTGCCGAAGATCGCGTCGAAGGCGCCGATGGCCGCGGCGACCGCGTTGATGGCAATGAATGCGCGCCGCACGGAACCGGGGCGTGGGCGTGCCAGACCGGACCAGGCGAGGAACAGAATCGTCGCCACCACGCCGCCGTGCGAGAGGAAAAACGCAATCGCGAGGTAGGAAGGAAACGGAGTCCAAAGGTCGGGAGTGAGAAGGGCCATGCCGGCGCCGCAGAGTCCCCAATACCACACCAGGTCGAACGGCCACGCGCTTCGCGAAAGCACCGCCAGCGCGGCGAGCCAGACGGCCAGGTCGCAAAGCTGAAGCGGCAGTTGTCCGGGGAAATGCAGATAGCCGTTGCGGATCTGGTAGATGTACCAGACGACCTCGTTGAGCAGCAGGAAAGCGCCCAGGATGTGGCGGATGGGGCGTCCCGCAGCGGGGCGGCGGCGGGCGGTGAAGGCTAGCGCGGCGGCCACGGCGGGGACGGCCGCGACGATGGCCAGGTGCGTCGGTCCGAACAGAGGAAGGCCGTTGGCGCTCAACGAGTTCCAGAATAGCGCACGGAGCGGCGAGCGATGCCTGGGGAACCGGCGTTCCAAGGAATGCATCTTTATTGTTGAGGAACGGAATATGAAAAATATTCTGGGATTTGGCTGGCGAGGGGCGCTGGCCCTGTTCGCGACGGCGTCCCTGGCGATGGCAACCACAACCGCGCCGATGCCGGGAACCGTGAACTACCTGGAGGGGAAAGCGTCAGTGGACGGCCGGGCGCTATCCGCGAAATCGGTGGGGTCAACCCAACTGGCTGTCAATGATGTGCTCCGCACAACCCAGGGAGACGCGGAGTTGCTGCTCACGCCGGGCGTCTTTCTGCGCATCGGGAACGGCAGCGCGGTTCGCATGCTGTCTCCGGGATTGGCCGATACGACGGTAGGCCTGGAGAGCGGATCGGCGATGCTCGAAGTGGACCAGTTGTACAAAGCAAATCGCTTGAACGTGGTTATGAACAACACCACCACGACGATCGAGAAGACCGGGCTTTACGACTTTAACGTGAATCCAGCCGAGGTCCGGGTGGTCGATGGGAAGGCGGAAGTGAGCCAGGACGCGCGGCACGTGACTCTGAAGAAGGGACATGAAGTGGAACTGGCGGGCGCGTTCAAGGCCGTCAAGTTCGACAAAGACGCGATGGAGAACGACCCGCTGTACCGCTGGAGCGACCTGCGCAGCGACTACGAGGCGCAGGCCAATCTGAATGCATCGCGGACGGTGCTTGTGAACGGCGGCTGGAACGGGCCGGGCTGGTATTGGGACCCGTACTGGAGTTGCTACGCGTTCCTGCCGGGCGGCGGAATGTTCTACAGTCCCTTTGGCTGGGGATTCTATTCGCCGGGCTGGTGGGGCGGTTACTACGGTTACGGCTTCGGCGGGTTTCATGGTGGCGGCTTCCATGGCGGTCGGGGCTTTCACGGTGGCGGCTTCCATGGCGGTCGGGGCTTTCATGGTGGCGGCTTCCATGGCGGTCGGGGCTTTCACGGTGGCGGCTTCCGAGGAGGCTTCCACGGCGGAGGTGGAGGTTTCCACGGCGGAGGCGGTGGCGGGCACCGCGGCTAGGCCGGCACGCGATCACCGTGGCTGGGCGGGTTCGAGACGACTAAGAACTCCGCCGCCACGGTGCCTCGATTGAACACCTGGTGGGCGTGGCCCGCGGCGATGGAGAGCCCCTGCCGCGGGTATAACTCATAGTCGATTCCCTCCACTTCGATCGACAGGCTTCCCTCGAGGACGTAGAAGAACTGCGTCGCGGTGCGGTGGTAGTGCCGGACTTCCGAGGCGCCAGCCGGCATCCGCTCTTGAATGACGCTCACGAGCGGCGTCCGGACCAGGTGCCATCCGTCGCATCCTTCGCCCCACGAATAGTATTCCGCGCTCTCCTTATCGATCATGACCGCTACCAAAGTCCGGGGATGAGGCGACGGCGCGTGCGGCGGGTATAGTCTTCGTAGCCCGGTAGCTCCAGGCGCAGGGCGCGGTCCTCATGGATCGTGCGGAACACGAAGAGGAGCACCACGCACGCGGCCGGAATCAAGGCCCATAGCGATCCGAACACGAGCGCCCAAGCCGGGTACATCACGATCAGGGCGAGGTACATGGGATGACGCACGATCGCGTAAGGACCGGAGGATACGGCGACGTGGCCGCGCTCGCTCTGAATGCGCACCGTGCTTTCGAGGAACGGATTGGCGGCAGCGACCGCGGTAAGCAGCACCAGCGCCGCCAGATGCAACGCGAGCCCGGCGTAGAGCCAGCGGACCGAGAGCTGCGACCAGCCCCATCTCGCGTCCCAGCCGCAGACGACAAGGAACGCCAGGGCCGACAGCATGTACAGCAGGGCGAAGACTCTGTCGAAAGGCATGCTGGGCGCTTTGGAATTCAGCCGGGTCCTGACCAAAGCGGGGTTCTTGACGCGGGCCACTCCGAGGATAACGGCGACGGAAAAAGCAGCGAGCCCGATCCAAATCCAGCCGCGCGACCAGTGCAGGGTGCCCGCCGCGAAGAAGGGAATCGACAGCAGTGCGAGCCTGGCGACGACGCGCGGTACCCACCTCCATCCCAGGGGCTTTGCGCCGCTCTCGGTTTCGGGCATGACGGATTGTATCAGGCGGCGCGGTCGAGGCGCGGGTCTGGAAGCGGCTCGGGCGCGAACAGATTTCCGATACGCTGCGAGCCGGCCAGCAGGGCGGACAGCGGGACCAGGCCCGCCAGCCGGACGTTGGCTACGGCCGCCATGCCCACAGAAGCGATGCAGCCGCACTCGTTGCACACGGGCTTGCCGCCGAACTGGCAGGGCGTGATGCGCGAAGTGAGGTCGGCCGAGAGACACGTGGTGAGCTGCGCGAAGACGCACTGCTCGGGCGATTCGGGCGGGCGCAGGAAACCCTGGAGCACGTGGGAGGGCGCATCGACCTTCCGGAAACGATCGCGAACGGAGCCGATCTGGCGGACCGCCTCGATGCGGTCGGCGGGCGTCAGCCGCTCTTCGGACACCTCTCCCTCCTGCGGCGTGTAGAGGCTGAACCAGATCTTGCGGACCTCCGGGAGCGCCGACCAGAAGTGTGAGAACTCGTGCAAAGCGCCGGGCTGCGAGATCGTCTGGCGGGTGATGGTGCAGTGGATGTTCACCCACTGGCCGCGTATGTGTTGGATGATGCGGGCGTAGGTCGCCGGGGCGCGGCGGCGGTCGTGCTCGGGCTGCAAGCCGTCCACCGAGACGGCGAGGTGCAGGTTGCGAAGCGCGGCCCAGGCGATCGGAATGGGGCGCACCGCGCTGGTGACGAGTTGCACCTCGACCTTCATTCGGTCGAGTATCGGCAGCAACTCATCCAGCTCCCGGAAGCGCACCAGCGGCTCGCCGCCGATGATCGAGAGATGCACCGGGCGAAGCCGCCGGACCAGCTCGACGACTTCGTCCACCAGCGCGCGTCCCTTGAGATCGCTCAGCTGACGCAGATTCACGCCGTCGCCGAGGTGATCGGGAGAGTAGGCGTAGCAGCCCTGGCAGCGGAGCGGGCATTCCTTGGTGATTTCGATGGAAAGGAAAGGCGAACGGCCACCGAGCACACGTCCCCATACACGAAATACGTCCGATTTCGTCATAGCCCCCCCTGCTCAACTGCTCACTTAGATGCTGCCAGGGCGGGGACGGGTACAATTGGACAATGGACAAACTGGCGGAAATCACCCATAGCCGCAAGGCGGCACACGCGCGGATGACTCGGTTAGGCTCCAAGGTGTATGCCGCCTTCGTCGAGATGGAACGGGCGGCATTTTCCGACGGCGCGCTGGCAAAGAAAGACAAAGAGCTGATCGCGGTCGGGATCTCGGTGGTGGGCAACTGCCAGTCCTGCATGCAGTGGCACATCGAGCAGGCGGCGCAGGCAGGCGCAAGCTTCGAGCAGGTCCTGGAAGCGGTGGAAGTAGGCATCGAGATGGGCGGCGGCCCGGCGACGGTCTCGGCTCGCTTCGCGCTCGAGGTGATGGATTCGGTGTGGCCAGGCAAGAGGTGAGGCTGACGTGTTTTCTGAGACTCAGATACAGGTCCTCAAGGCCATTGAGGGTACGGGCTGGTATGGCCAACTCTGGTTCCCCACAGTCGCTCGGGATGTCATTAATTTCCCGGACGGTCCTTCGGACGACGAGATCCACGCGGCGCTCTTCTCCCTCATCGACTCTGGAGTGCTCGAAATCTGGATTATTCGCGGCGACGACGAGATTCGCCTTGAGGAGCCTTCCGCCAAAACAATTGAGGACGTCAAGAAGGACAGCACAGAAACCGACGTGACTCTAGAGATCAGGGACGGGGTGATTGAGGATCTCGAGGCGAGCGGGCGGCTCACGTGGATCGAGGGGTGGGGCTGAGGCTCTTCAGCACCTGTGAAACGCGCGGCATATCGCCGGCCTGTGCTACGTTGAAGACAGGTACCTGCCCGTCACCGAAAGCTCCTGGGATTGAGCGATGTCATCCACCGTTGTCGCAGTGCCCGACCCAACTCGCGCGCGTTATGAGACGCTGCTCGAAATATCCGAGAGCATCATCTCGCACCGGCAGATCTCGTCTCTGTTCGCGGATCTCTACCGCTGCCTGAAACCTCTGGTTCCGTTCGATTTCATCGGGCTCTGCCTCTACGACGAGGAGCGGCAAGTCGCACGGCTGCACGAACTGGTGGCCGAGGTGGCGCCCACCTGCGCTCCGTCGCGCGAGACCCCTCTCGATGAGACGCCCGCGCGAGTGATCCTCGAAACCCAGCAACCGTACTACGTGCCCGATCTCGAACGGGACAACCGCTATCCGACGTTCCACCAGATGCTGCGGGGGAACCGCGTTCGCTCGTACTGCCTGGTCCCGCTCTCGACGGCGCAGCGCCGCCTCGGAAGCCTGAACTTCGGTTCGCTAGCCGCCGATTCCTACACGGCGGAGGACATCGAGTTCATGCAGCAGGTGGCCAAGCAGGTCGCCGTGGCGGTGGATAACGCGCTCGGCCACCAGGCGGCGGCCCTTTACGAACAGCAGTTGTCCCGTGAGCGCGACCGCCTGCGTCTGCTGCTCGAGGTCAACAACGCAGTGGTAACGAATCTGGATACGGGCCAGCTTTTCTGCGCGATCTCAGCCTGTTTGAAGAACGCCTTCGGCATGGAGTACGCCAGCCTGGCGCTCTACGATGAGAGCTCCAATTCGTTCCGGCTGCAGGCGCTCGATTTCCCGGCCAGCCGCGGAATCATTCGCGAGAACGCCGTCCTTCCGGTCGATGGATCGCCTTCGGGCTACGTAATCAAGACCGGGAAGCCCAAGCTGTTCACGCCGTCCGACGTCGCGGAACTCGTGCCGGGAGCCGCGGAGTTTCTGTTCGGCGAAGGGCTTCGGTCCTTTGTGTCGCTGCCCTTGATCTCGCACCAGAAGATCCTGGGCACCCTCAACCTGGGCGCGCGGCGCGAGGACCTTTTGTCGGACGACGATGTGGAGCAGCTCTCGCAGGCGGCCGTCCAGATCGCCATCGCCCTCGACAACGCGCTCAGCTACAGGCGGATCGAGGAACTGAACGCGCAGTTGGCCGAGGAGAAGGTCTACCTCGAAGACGAGATCCGCAACGAGCACCAGTTCGACGAGATCATCGGCCGGAGCAAGGCGCTCAAATCGATCCTGAAGCAGATCGAGACGGTGGCGCCCACCGATTCCACGGTGCTGATTTACGGCGAGACCGGAACCGGCAAGGAACTGGTGGCCCGCGCGATTCACTCTCTCAGCAGCAGGCTGCAGGGGACGTTCGTGAAGTTGAACTGCGCGGCGATCCCCAGCGGTCTGCTCGAGAGCGAGATGTTCGGGCACGAGAAGGGCGCCTTCACCGGCGCGATCGCCCAGCGCATCGGCCGCTTCGAGCTCGCGCACCGTGGCAGCGTCTTCATGGACGAGGTGGGCGAAATTCCGCTCGAGCTGCAAGGCAAGCTGCTGCGCGTGCTTCAGGAAAGGGAGTTCGAACGTCTCGGCAGCTCGCGCACCATCCGCACCGACGCGCGCGTCATCGCCGCGACAAACCGCGATCTGGAACAGATGGTGCAGGAGCACCAGTTCCGCCCCGATCTCTACTACCGCCTGAACGTCTTCCCCATCAGCGTGCCACCGCTGCGCGATCGGCAGGAAGACATCCCCGTGCTGGTGCGCTACTTCGTTCAGCAGTTCGCCCGGCAGATGAAGAAGCAGTTCACCACGATTCCGTCGGAGGCGATGGAAGCGCTGGTTCGCTATCCCTGGCCAGGCAACATCCGCGAGCTGCAGAATTTCATCGAACGCGCGGCGATCCTGTCTCCCGGGCCGGTGCTCGCGGTGCCCATCCCTGAGCTGAAGAGAGCGGCCGTGGCGGCGAACGGAGACGGCGACGAGAAGACCGGTGTGTCCACGCTTCAGACGGCGGAGCGGGAAGCGATTCTGCGTGCGCTCAAGGAATCCGGCGGCCGCGTGAGCGGTGAGCGCGGCGCGGCCGCCAAGCTCGGCCTCAAGCGCACCACGCTCCAGGGCAAGATGCGCAAGTTGGGAATCGGCGCAGGGGCTGTGTGAGCCGTGGGGCGGACCCCTTGGTCCGCGCGGGTCCCCTAGGGACCCGCCTTCGCACGATCAGGCCGACGAGGGCGTCGGCCGCGGACCAAGGGGTCCGCCCCACTTCAGGCCCCGCGGTTTGGCTTAGCTGTCACTCCCAACCCCCGCCCAGCGCCTTGTAAAGCGCCACGAGGTTGGTCACCACCGCAGTCTGGCTCTGAGCCAACTGATCGCGATCGCTCGAAAGCGCGCGCTCGGAATCGAGCACCGTCAGAAAGTCCGCCAGACCCGCCTTGTACTGAACTCTCGCGAGATCGAGGGCCGTCCCGTCCGCCTTCGCCGCGCGGTCCAGGCGGTCGCGGCGGTCCTGCTCATTGGAATAGCCGACCAGCGCGTTCTCCGTCTCTTCGAGCGCCGTCAGGACCGTGGACTGGTAAGTCGTGATCGACTCCTTCCTGCGGGCCTCCTGCACCGCGACGTTCGAGCGGATGCGGCCCGCCGTGAACACCGGCACGCTGATCGTCGGTCCGAACGAGAAGAAGTTCCCTCCGCCGAGAGCGAGCAGGTGGAGTTGCGTGGATTCGCGGCCGGCATCGCCGGTCAGCGAGAAGTGCGGGAAGTACTCGGCCTTCGCCTGCCCCACCCGCGCCGTGGCGGCCACCAGTTGCGCCTCCGCGCGGCGGACGTCAGGGCGGCGCTCGAGCAAGTCGGAAGGCAGTCCGACGGGCACGGCGGCCGGAGCCGCGGGCAGCCCGGAGTCGCTCGCCAGCTCACTCTCGAGCGAGCCGGGCTCGGCACCCAACAGCACGCCCAGCCGGTGTACGGACTGCTCGCGCCCCGTCTCGAGCACAGGCACTGTCGCGCGCGTCGCCTCCAGTTGCGACTCGGCCTGAGCCACGTCGCGGTCCGTGGCCTGCCCGGCCTTCGCCAGGTCGCGAGTCAACTCCAGAGTCTGTTGCGCGATGGCGATGTTGTCGCTCGCGATGCGCAGCCGTAGCTGGTAGCCGCGCACCTGGGCATAGTTCGCGGCCGCGTCGCCCAGCAGCACGATCAGGACGTTGCGCCTGTCCTCCTCGGCTGCCGCCAGGTCCGCCGTCGCGGCCTGAACCTCGCGGCGTACGCGGCCGAAGACGTCCGCTTCCCAGGCCATCGAAAACTGGCCCTGATAGAAAGTAGACTCGAACGGGAAGATCCCGAAGGAGTGCCCCGAAGCGGTCGGGACTGCGCCGGCGACGATTTGCCGGCTGCGGTCCAGCGAGACTCCGGCGTTCACCTGCGGAAAGAAGTCCGACCGGGCCACGCCGCGGCCGGCGCGTGCTTCGTCGATACGTGACGCGGCCAGCTGAAGGTCCAGGTTCGACGCCACTGCCCGGCTCACCAGCGACTCGAGCTCCGGATCGTGCAGGGTTTTCCACCAGTGCTCGTCGGGCGGGGCGACGCCGGGTGAAACTCCGCGCGCCGGCTTCTGCGGCCACGTCTGCGGCACCGACGCGGAGGGCCGCTGGTAGTTCGGCCCCACGGCGCATCCCGCCAGCGTGAGGGCCAGGGCAATAGCCAGGATGACTGTGGCGCAGGCATTCCTGCCTGCCGTGCGGCGATCTGCCGCGATCGCTCTCATTGCCCACCTCCCTGCGCCGTGGCTCCGGCCTTGACCGGAGCGCTGATGAATACGTCCATCTGCTCACCATTGAACACGCGCGCGTTCCGGTCGGGGAAGCGATAGATGGCCTGCAACACGCGCGTATCGACTCGCTCGGTCGCGTCGCCGGTCAGCGATTGCTTCGCGATCACGTAAGGCTCGAAGCGGACGAACTCGAGCGGGTAGGATATGCTGCTGTTCCCGCGCACGTGTCCCACCGCCGGCGCGCCGGCCTTCACGCGCCATGCGTCCTCCTCGTCGATGTCCGCGCGGAGGTGCAACTCGCTGCCGCCGCCGAAGATCATCAGCGACTCCGCCAGTGGCCCGCACTGCGCGTACTGTCCCAGGCGGACCTTGTTCTGCAGGATCACGCCATCCATGGGCGCGCGCGTGGTCAGGCGCTCGATACCCACCTGGTCCTGCTTGACTGCCGCTTCGGCCTGTTCCACCTGCGCGCGGGAAACCGCCAGATCGGGCCCCCACGTGCCGGCCTTGAGCAGCGAGAGATCGTCCGCGGCCTGCGACAGCCGGGCCTTGGCGGCATCGTAGGCCAGGTGGCGCCGGAGCACGTCTTCCCTCTTGACCGCGCGCTGGTCGGCGACGCTGTCGATCAGTTTCACCTGCGTCTCGGCGTCGGCGAGCTGCGCCTGCGCCTCGGTCACCTTGGCTTCCGCGGACGGCAGTTCCTCGCGGCGGGGCGCGGCTTCGAGCTTCGCCAATTGCGCCAGCGCGTTGTCGAGCGCGGCGCGCTTGACCGCCAGATCGGCCCGCAGGTCGCGGTCGTCAACGGAGAACAGCTTCTGCCCCGCCCGCACGCGGTCGCCGGCCTTGACGTCGAGCGAGGTCACCAGGCCAGAGATCGCGCAGCTCAGCGAGATGTTCTCGCTCGCCGGTTCCACCAGTCCCACGGCGGCGACGGTGTCGGCCGTGGCGGCCTCTGGCGGCGGCGCGGGCGGCGGAACGGATTTGCGAACCGGCCTTTCGGCTAGAGTCCAGCTCACGGCGAAAGTCAGACACGCCAGAGCCAGCACGGGCAATATAAAACGTTTCATCGGAACCCTCCTTGTTACTCGTTCACGGCGTTACTCGTTCACGGCGTCACTCGTTCACGGCGAGGGCGCGCGCCATTCCGGCCCCCGGCTCCACCTGGGTGATCCTGCCGTCTTCCATGTGTGCGATGGTGTCGGCGAAATCGAGCACCCGGTTGTCGTGCGTCACCACGATCACGGCGCGGCCCGGCCTGACCGCGATCTCCGCCAGCAACTCCATCACCTTGTGCCCGGACTGGGCGTCGAGGGCGGAGGTCGGCTCGTCGCAGACCACCAGGCGAGGTTCGTGGATCAAGGCGCGCGCCAGCGCGACGCGCTGCTGCTGTCCGCCGGAGAGATGGGAGGGCAGCGCGTGAATGCGGTCGCCCATCCCCAGGTTCTCGAGCAGCTCCGCGCCCTTCTCCACCGCGGTCTGCCGCCGCCACCCGGCAACGAACAGCGGCACGGCCACGTTCTCGGCCGCGGTCAGCGCCGGCAGCAGGTTGAACTGCTGAAACACGAATCCGAGATTGCGCCGGCGGAACAGGATGCGCTCCTTGCCGGACATAGCGGTCTGGTGTTCGCCCAGAACTTCGAGTTCGCCCGAGCTGGCGTCGAGCAGTCCGGCGATGACCGAAATCAGCGTCGTCTTGCCGCACCCGGACGGGCCCACCAGCATGGCCAGCTCGCCCATCGCGATGTCCAGGTCGAGCGCGCGCAGCGCCTGTATGCGCGCATCGCGCTCGCCAAACCATTTCGTAATGCCTCTCGCTCGTACTGCGTGGTTCATAGTTAACCTCGAAAAACGATTGCCGCTTCCAGCTTCAAAACCTTCCGTATGCTCATCAGGCTCGCCACCCCCACGATGAACAGCACCACGGCGCCCGTGGCGGCCATGGTCTGCCACAGCAGGACAATGCCGCGGGTGGCCTCCTGGCGCGAGAAGAACGCGAAGAACACACCCGTCATGCCCATCCCGATCGAGTAACCGATCAGGCCCACCAGCATCGCTTGCAGCAGGATCATGCCCACGATGCGCAGGTTAGTGGTCCCGATCGCTTTCAGCGCACCGAACTGCTTCAGGTTCTCGATGGTGAAGATGTAGAACGTCTGGCCGGCCACCACGGTGCCTACGATGAGCCCGATCGCAACCGTCAGCCCGAAGTTCACGGGGATGCCGGTGTGGGCCATGTAGTAGGCGATGGTCATCCAGCCGAACTGGTCCTTCGACACCGCGCGCAGGCCGGTGGCCTGGTCGATGCGCCGCGTCACCTCGGCGATCGACACCCCGGGCCGCGGCTTGGCGAGTACGAACGACATCTGCGTTCGCTGCCGGCCGACGAAGTTCACGGCCAGGCTGTAGCGCGTGAACATGACGGGAAACGACGTGAAAGGCGCCGACGCGTTCGAGATCCCCACGATCCTGGCCCGGTGGTCGTTCATCTCGAGCTCCTTGCCCAGCGCGGGCTTCTGTCCCGGAAACAGGAAGTGATAGCCCGCCAGATCGATGATCACCGCGTCGGGTTCGCGCAGGTTTTCGATCGAGCCGAGGATCATCTTGCGCGGCGCGCCGGTCAGCGTGGAATCGTCCAGGCCCAGCAGGATCACCGCGCGGAACCGACCGTTCAAGGCTCGCGCCACCGGCTGCCCTTTGAACAGCGGCACCGCCCACTCGACGCCGGGCACGCCGCGAACCTTGTAGAGCTCGTCGTCGCGCAAGGCGTAGACTTCGTCGATGTATTGCGTGGCCTTGTCCATGACCCAGATGTCGGCGTCCCAGACGTCGAGGATCTGCGAGCGTATGCGGTCGAGCAGGCCGGCGAAGATCGAGACCTGCTGCGCGATTAGGAACGAGCTGAACGCGATGGCGAACACCAGACCGAGGTATTTGGCGCGGTCGCCGGTCAACATACGCACGGCCACGAAGTTCATCGCGCTGGTGAAAGCCCGAGCCTCGGAGGCGGGCGCTTTGGACGGGCGCGCGGGCCCGGTCACCGGTTCGATGTGGATTGTCGCTTCTGTCATCTTCCTTCCCCTCTGTAGGTAAGCGAACGCTAACGGTAAGCCGTCGCTAACCAATGGTCCAAATCGCAGTTTCCGGTTCGGCCATCGCGAAAGGAGAATGCACCCCGGTGCCCATACCCGTACGTCGTTGACACACCTAGAGGGGACCGGAGGCGGGCCCAGCCGGGCTGCCGGCCCGACGGCAGTCTGCCCAAATAGCGGCAGGCAGCGTGGGCAGCTGCGGGCCTAAGCAGCCGTGTTACGAGCCGCGGGCCTTTGGCATCCGCCGTGCCTTGGCAGGGGTGCCATGTTGCGCATCACGGTCCATGAGAATGCCGGCGAGTTGCGGTTCCACCTGGAGGGCCGGCTGGCCGGACCGTGGGTGGACGAAGTGGAGCGTTGCTGGCAAGCGGCCGCGCCGGGCCTTTCCGGCAGAGCGGTAACGGTGGACTTAAGAGAGGTGGACTTCGTGGACCCGGCGGGCGAGCAGTTACTGCGCACGTTGCACCAGCGCGGCGCGCGGTTCGCAACCGGCTGTCCGTTCATGCGCTACCTGCTGGCAGCGATCAAGCGCCGCAGCCGCCCGTCCAGGCAGATCGCTGGTTGACTGGGATGCGGGCCGACCGCTAAAGTGGTGGAGGTACTCGGCCTTCCTGAAGTCCCTATCGTCTAGCCCGGCCTAGGACATCGCCCTTTCACGGCGGTAACGCGGGTTCGAATCCCGCTGGGGACGCCAATTCTACCGGAAATGGCGATGGGCGAACTCGATGCCTTCCTCCACCTGGTGGATGGCCCCGTTCACCAGCTCAATCGCCTTGGTCCGGTGGCCGCCCTTGTCCGGCTCGGCCCTCTCCAGAGACTCTCTGGCCGCTCGCAGATGCTCCAAAGCGGCGTGCATATGGGGTTGGCGCTCGTGATCGCCTTTCGCTACGCCGGCCGCCAGACCGCCCAGTCCGATCGCCGGCAGAATGCACTGCAACGTGAACCTGCGTGAGATCATGATCATCCCTCCCAGGCCGGGATCTCGCCCGGCTAGGAGACGATTGTACTCTCAAGTCCCCTGGGTTGGAACCCCGTGTTCCGAGAAGTAACAATCTTCCTGCGACCTCAAGCCCCGCCCGGCGTCTAATCGAGTAAGAGGGGTCTATGGGAGACACTGTTCACCACATCGAGCTATGCGAGGCCATCCTGTCGTTGATCGAGCGCAAGCGGGCCGAGACGGGCGACGCAACCTTGGGCGCTGGTTTCGAGCGGCTGGCGATCGACGGGCAGTTTTGCGAGATCGAGCGCGACATCCTCGAGAACCCCGGCGCGATCGAGCCCTGGCTGGTCAAGCGCCGCCGCGGCGAGCGCTAACGCGCCCTGGAGCTCTCTAGCTGGAACTTAGCGGCCTATTCTGCGTCTAACCGGACAGGAGGGTAAGCCATGAGCAACACGCTGCACTACATCGAGCTCTGCGAAGCCGTCCTCTCCCTCATCGAGCGAAAGCGGACCGAGAGTGGCGACCGAACCTTGGGAGCGGGTATCGAGCGGCTGGTGATCGACAGCCAGTTCCGCGAAGTCGAACGCGAAGTCCTCGACAACCCCGGCGCGATCGAGCCCTGGCTCGTCAAGCGCCGCCGCGGCGAGTGCTAGCGCTGCTCACACCGGCTCCGCCGTCACCCGGGCGCGGAGGTTGACCACCCCTGCCGTGTAGCGGCTGCCTGCGACCAACACCAGCACGGCGTCCTCGATCCAGTCGTGCCAGACTCCATCGGGATCGTGCGAAGCGGCCGTCACCGTGTAACGCTGCGGGCACAGCGGACAGGGGAACGCGAACGTCACCGCGATGGTGTCGCCCGCATCGCGCGGCCCCAGCTTCACCCCCTCGAGCCAGGTGTTGGTGCCGTAGACCTCGAATCCAATTCGCGTGCGGATCATGATGCCCACCACCGGATCGGCGACCGGCTGCGTGAAGCGCACCGTCACCCGCACCGCGGCCTCTTCGCCGCCTTGCCAGACCGTGGTGGCGCGGCCCTGGCCGTCCAGCGTCTCGACGCTTAGGACGCGCGCCCGTCCGTCGCCGCGCCGCAGGCTGGGCGCCAGCGCCGGCATTCCGTCGCCGCTCTCGCGAAGCCGGCGCGCGATGTGGCGCTGGTAGCGGTCGAGCGTCTCGCCGGGATCGCCTTTCGCCGCGAGCCGGCCGCCATCGAGCCACCAGATTTCGTCGCACAGCTGGCGGAGGAGCGCGTCTTCGTGCGAGGCCATCAGCACGGTTCCGCTGGAGCGCCGCACGCGCTCGATGTCGATGGCGGCGCGCGCCCGCACTAGGGCGTCCCGTTCGGCTAGCGCTTGATCGAGCAGCAGCGCATCCGCGGCGCCCGGTTCCCACGGATCGCAAGGCCCGATCAGGCGCGCCGTCCCGCGCACCCGAATCTCGCCCGCGGCCGGCCGCTCCAAGCCCGCCGCCAGACGGAGCAGAGGGCGCGTGCCCGAGCCGTCTTCGCCCACGATCCCGATAACGGCCCCATCCGGCGCCGCCACGCTCAGGTTCTCGAGCGGAGGAAAGGTGACGTGGAGGAACTCGATGGCCATGAACTCGATTGTACGGGGTTGGGGAGGTAGTAGACTGGTGTGGGATTTCGTGAGGCTACCGTGAAAGAGGGTGCGACCAAGAGAGCGATGACCGTCGCGGTGACCTTCGCGATGAGCGCGGTGATGGCATCTGCGCAACCTCAGGCGGCCCCGAAGGTGGTTCGAAGCGGCAGGCGCCCGCCGCCCGAGGTGCGCGTTACGATCGATTCGCAGCCCGCGACTCACCTTTCCCCTGACGCCCGGTTCGAGAGCATCGTCTTGGGGCTGGACCCGGCAAAGCTCTCTCCAGTGGTTCCAGGAAGCTGGGAGGCGCAGGTGGTATCAGGGGTCAGGAAGTCGGCTGGTGATACGGTCCGGCTTCATCTCCAGGACCCGGATCTGCCCGCAATCCGGACATTCATGACCACCGATGAAGGCGACGTGCTGCTTGCCCGCTGGAACGCAGCGGATCCCAGTCGCCCGGAGCGTGCCACCTGGCTCTGGAACACTCCCTACTGGGACATCTTCATTGTGGAAGTCGATGCGACGGTCCTTCGAGCCGACGAACTGGCCCGCTATTGCGACAAACTGTTTGTGTGGGACGGCTCCATCCAGCTTCGGTCGCTCCAATTGATCTACCTCAACTCCGAACCGGGCAAGCAGGAAGTGGCGGGGATCGGTGACTACCTCAAAACCGAGCGTGGCATCTATAGGATGTGGCTTAGCGCGTTGGCCAGGGGCGACCGTGGCTACATCGGCGTTAGTCTGTCGAAGCCGATCTCAGGTGGTGCTGAGGCCGGTTCCAGTTGGGTCAGGGAAAGGTTTCCGCCATTGCGCGATCGGCTCGTAACCTGGACAAGGCAAGCTCTTCTGGAGGAAGTGGGCAAGAACTCGCTTCCCAAGGGGACCAACACACCGACGGCCCTCTCCCGCCGCGACACGATCGTCCTGCGCGAGTTGCTCTCTCGGGGGCCCATAAGCGACGCCGAGGTCCGGCGTATTCTGTTTGGTGGCCTCGACCGGGGCGGCTATGGCACAAGCGAATTCATCCTCGAGCGTGTAATTGCGTTCGTCGACGCACTCGAATCGCGAAATGAGATGGCGGCGTACGCACCGTCCCTGGAGTCAGCCTTTCTCGGAGCGCCCATTCACCCAGCTTACGAGGGCGCCGTAATGGGGCACGTGTTCGCTGCGATGGACCGGCACAGCATCGACTTTTCGCGCGCATCCCTTTCGTTCTTGGAGCGGGGTCAATACGTCGGGCAGAGTCTCTTGTATTTGGAGAATCACGCTCGGGACCCGGAAACACTTCGGAAGATCGAAAGCATTCCAGTCCGGCCTGAGATGGAGGACTCAAAGAAATACGCTGTCAGGGCGATTCGCCGGAAGCTCGGTGTCTCCGACAACGACCGATAGCGTCGGCCGTGCCGGACGATAATGGGTCGAATGGACGACTCCCTCTGCCGGCGCATGCGCGAAGACTGGAACGAGCGCGCGCGCAGCGACGCCAAGTATTACGTCGCGTTCGGCCGTCGCAACCAGGATGAGGACGAGTTCTTCGCCACTGGCAGCGGCCTGGCCCTCGGCCTGGCGGAACAGCTCCTGCGCCTCCCGCCCCGCCCCGCGCCGCGCTGCCGGCGCGCGCTCGAGATCGGCTGCGGCCTGGGACGGCTGATGCGCCCTTTGAGCGCCCACGTCGGCGAAATCCACGGCATCGACGTCTCCGACGAGATGGTCGAAGGCGCCCGCGAGAGGCTTCGGGACTTTCCCAACGCGCACGTCGACCGCGGCGGCGGCGCCGATCTGGCCGGCTTCGCCAACGAGTCCTTCGATTTCGTGTACTCCTACGCCGTCTTCCAACACATCCCCAGCCGCGAGGTGATCTTCGGCTATATGCGGGAGGCGTGCCGCGTTCTGACGCCCGGCGGAGTGTTCTGGTTCCAGGCGAACGGCACGCCGGGCATCGTTGAGGCTCCGGACACCTGGCATGGGGCGCGCATCAGCGACCGCGAGACGGCGGCATTCGCGCGCGAGTCTGGAATGTTGCTGATGGCCGTCGAAGCCCCCGCGACGCAGTACATGGCGGTGGCCCTCCAGAAGCCGTGCCCGCCCGGCCCGCGCCCACCGTCGCCGCCGCGAATCCGGCGCATCATCGACGCCCGCAACTCCGGCCCCGTGGTGCCCGCGAGCGGCCGGTGGGCGTTCGTCTCGCTGTGGATCGAGGGACTGCCGCCCGACGCCGACCTGAACACGCTCGAAGCCACCGTCGGGCACGCCCGCGCGACGCCGGAATCGCTGGGGCCGTTCCTGGGCCCGCCTGAGTCTGCCGGCCTCCTGCGATTCAACATTCAGCTTCCAGCGGGCATCGAGCCGGGCCTGCAGCCGCTCGAGCTGCTTTACCGGGGACAGCCGCTCGCGCCGCCTTCCTTCGTGCGAGTGATTCCGCCAGGCCCCACGGTTCCCCGCCTGGTGTGGCTAAGCGACGCCGTCGATCAGCTCGCGGGGACGCGCATCGCCAGCCGTTCCATCAAAGCCGCCTTCGAGGAGATGCCGGAGGTGAGCCAGTTCCGGGCGGCCGTGGACGGCTGTCCGGTCCAGGGATTTGAAGTGCAGTGCGTCGATCCCCTCCCGCCGTTGATCGAGGTGATCTTCCGCCTGCCAGCCGCCATCGACCCGGGCCAGCATCGGCTGGAACTCGGGATAGGCTCGCGCGAATTTCCTGCGGTGGTCATTGAGGTAGTTTAGGGTAGCTGGACGGAGGCGGGTCTGGAGACCCGCTGCAGGACTGGAGTCCTGCCCCACGGGGAATCCGATGCAACGGGCGACGGGCAACGAGCTGCTTTTCTTACCTCAGCCGCTTGTCCTGCTCGGCCATGATCTTCTCGAACTTCTTCTTCTGGCCGTCGTCGAGGATGTGGAGAATGCGCTGCTTGCCGCTGGCGCGCACGTCATCCAGTTGCGCCTGGAGGGTGTAGTAGTAGGTGAAGAAATCGTCCAGCACGGTCTTGAGCTGCTCGTTCTGCTCGGGTGTCAGATTCAGCTCAGTCTTCAGGCGGGTCATCAGCTTATCTCTCGGACCGCCCTCCGTCGTCGCAGCGGGTGGGGGCGCGACGTGCATCCAATGGTGCACCGCCATGCCGACCGTGACGCCCACCAGGAACACCACCGCCAGCGTCAGCAGTATCCGAGGATTCTGCCAGCCCGGAGAGTGCACCGATGTCATCGATAGTCTCGGTATGTGGCCAATGACACCAGCACGGTCTCGCGATCCCGGTCGACGTTCGAGCCCAGTCCGGGAGGATGTTCGGCAACCATGACCGCCTCGGGCGTCGTCGCGGAGCCTTCGTTCGCCACCTCGGTAAAGGCTACGTAGCCCCCGAGCAGGCAAACCAGCATCACCGAAGTGGCCAGCAGCCGCCGGCCGAATGACGGCTCGAGGAACGCGTCCCAGAACGACGGTCTGCGTTCCGACTCGATCCGGTCCAGCACCCGCGCGTAGAATCCCGCCGGGGGATCCGTCTGCCGCGGCGGCGCCAGGACGTGCAGCAACCGGGCCTGCTCCTGCATCGAAGCCGCCTCTTCGCGGCACGATTCGCAGACGCGAAGATGGTCCTCGACCTCGGGCACGTTGCCTGGAGCCCCTTTCAGGTAATCTTCCAAGCGTTCTCTGATGAGCCCATGCATAACGTCTATTCCCTCAACATCCTATAGGATACGCGGATCTTAGTCGTCCGCTTTCAACTACTTAAGCCGTAACAAGACCCGGCGACCTAGTCAGCCGCTGGGCCGATTTGAGCAACTTCTGCCGGGCACGGAAAAGCTTCACTTTGATTGTATTCTCGTTGATGCCCGTCATGGCAGCCAATTCTTCGACGGAATGGCCTTCCACCTCCTTGAGCAGGAGCAGGTTGCGCTCCTCCTCGGGAAGCTTGGCCAGAAGCTTCATCACCAGGTCCCGCTGGGCCAGCGCCACGTCCGCCGGCTGGTGCTGATCGCGAGCCGGCTCGGAATGCTCCATCCGCAGGGCATCCTCCTCGCTGAAGTCGCTCTCGTACACCAACTTACGGACTTTCTTCTTGCGCAGGTAATCGTAGCACTCATTGACGGTGATCTTGTAGATCCAGGTGAGCAGCGAGCTCCGGAAATCGAAGCTCTTGATCGAGAAGTAGACCTTCGTGAATACCTGCTGCGCAATGTCCTCGGCGTCGTTGTGGTTGCGCAGAATCCCGTAAATGATGGAAAAGACTTTCGATTGATAGCGTTCCACGATGTCGCGGAAGGCCATCTCGTCTCCGTTCTGCGCCCGGCGAACTAGGGCAGCCTCTTCGTTCTTGTAATCCACTCTTCTCTCGACTGCAATTGCCTCACCGGTGGCCGGCAGCCGAAGAGCGTCCGTCATGCTGCTCATACACGAGGAGGGACGCGGCTGCGTTTCCAACGGTTTCGAGGTTTTTGGGCTGGCTTCAATGACCCAGCCGGCCCCCTACCGGGCCCCTGCCGTCCAAAGTACCAGATTTCCGGCAACCTCGGGGGCGGAGTTTCATCTATGTATTGAGACAGGGCTCATGCGCCTGACGTAACGCCATGGGAGCATCTATGGAGCCTGGCGCAGCGCTCGAAACCGGGCGGCCCGACTGATAAACTGGAGGCAGCTATGATACAACTCTCAGAACGCGCGGTGGAAAAGGTGAGGGAGATCCTCGATACGCAGGAGCCGAAGCCGGCTGGGTTGCGCATCGCGGTGGTGGGCGGCGGCTGCTCGGGCTTCAGCTACTCGATGGCCTTCGAGAACACGCCCGGCATGCTCGACAAGACTTATACCTTTAGCGGGCTCAAGGTCTTCGTGGACCAGGCCAGCATGCTGTACCTGGATGGGGCCAACGTCGACTACGTCGAGACGCTCGAGGGTTCCGGTTTCAAGTTCGAGAATCCCAACGTGAAGTCGACCTGCGGCTGCGGAAGCTCCTTCCAGGCGTAAACTGCAAACCGAGGACTGGACCGGACTGGACCCAATTTCGCCGCCTTCGCGAAATTGGTGCCTCAAGGTTTGCCCTTTGGAGGAGTGGGACACCCGCCTACAGCGCCGCCGCCCCGCGGTCCTCGTTGCGGATGCGGATCGTCTCCGCTACGTCGTAGATGAAGATCTTGCCGTCGCCGATCCGGCCCGTGCGTGCCGATTCCACCACCGTGCGAATCACCTCGTCCGCCCGCTCGGTGGCGATCACCATTTCGAGCTTGATCTTCGGCACGAGGTCTACGTGGTATTCCTGCCCGCGGTAGACTTCGGCGTGCCCCTTCTGGCGGCCGTGCCCGCGGACCTCGCTGACGGTCATGCCGTCGATGCCGATGGCCTTCAGCGCCTCCTTGACCTCGTCGAGCTTGAAGGGCTGGATGATCGCTTCGATTTTCTTCATAGGGCTTACTCCGCGCGTAGATTCGTCTCCTTTTATCTTGCCCCCGCGCGGGCCGGGCACTAAGCGCAACGTTTTTATAAACTAGATCCAAAGTTTCTATTTGGTAATTGAGCTCGCGCAGCTTACAATCGCATCATGGCTCCACGTACCCGGTAGCTTCGGGGCGAGCCCTTTCCGGCTGCGGCTCCTGGTCGCGCCTGCCAGCCACAATCCACGAAAACTATTGGAGGTTAGTCGAAAAATGAAACGGCGAAACTGTACCCTGACGACGGGATTGCTCCTTCTTCTGGCATCGTCTGCGATAGCGCAAGAAACGACAGCGGCCCCCGCTGCCACTCCAACCCCGGCGCCTGCCGACACAGCGGCGCCCGCTCCGGCCCCGCTGCCCGCGCCTGCCGTAGCCGGCCCGGTTTCATGGCTGCCGCCGGCCACTTTCGATGCTGGGCCTTTCGGCAAGATTGAGGTGAACGGCATTCTGGGCGGCCTGGGGATGGCGACGCAGAATCATGTTCCGGGCGACAAGAGCACACAAGCCGCTCTGGGCAACGGTCAGATCTTTGTCCAAAAGACGGACGGCTGGTTTCAGTTCTACGTGCAAGCGGGCGCGTACAACCTCCCGGATCTCGGAGTGCCGTTTCTCGCTACCGACAAGACCATCAGCAACCTTTATGGCCCGGTGCCAGTCGCCTTCCTGAAACTCCAGGCGGCCAAGAACACCTCGATCCTGGTGGGCGCGCTGCCAACCCTGATCGGCGCCGAGTACACGTTCAGCTTCGAGAACATGAACGTTTCTCGCGGCCTGTTGTGGAACCAGGAAACCGCCATCAGCCGCGGAATTCAGGTGAACCAGACGCTGGGTAAGTTCACCGCCTCCGTGAGTTGGAACGACGGTTTCTATTCCAACCGCTATAACTGGTTGAGCGGCTCTCTGAGCTATGCCAACGGACCCCACGCCTTAGCGTTCGTGGCGGGTGGCAACGCGGGGCAGACCGACTATTCGAGTTTTGCCACGCCCGTCCAGAACAATGGCAGCATTTACAACGTCATCTACACCTACACGAAGGGGCACTTAGTCCTCCAGCCCTACTTCCAGTACACTAACGTGCCGACGAACGCCAAGATCGGCATCGCGAAAGGAGCGTCCACCGCAGGCGGTGCAGTGCTGGCGAGTTACACCTTCAACCACGGCCTCTCGCTCGCGGGACGCTTTGAGTACATCGGGAGTTCGGGGAGCGCCGCGGATCAGGCGGTCAACCTGATGTACGGCCCTGGCAGCAAGGGCACATCGTTTACTGTGACCCCAGCCATCCAGCGCGGAGGCTTCTTCATTCGCGGCGACCTGGCCTTCGTTCACCTGAGCGACATGGCTCCGGGTAGCGGCTTTGGCTCCCTGGGCATGAACGACAACCAGACCCGTGCGACGGCCGAAGTCGGATTCATCTTCGGCAACAACATCACCGAGAAGAAGTAGGGCTTGGGGCAGGCGTCCACGCCTGCAGCGGGTCTCCAGACCCGCTCAGCGGCTGCCCCACAGTAAAGACAAAAACAGCGTCCTTTGGGCGGGCGCGGCATCTAACTGGGAAACGAGAATCCTATGGGGATACAGATGCTCGAGGCGATAGCCGCTGCACTGGTGGTGATCGCGTTTTCAGTCTGGGCTGCCGACTTAGGCCTGAGCCGCAACCGGTAACGCTGGGCGAACCGGTCGCGGCTCGCGAGGCCGGGTTCCCCTACCTCTGGCTGAAGTCTTCCGTGTGGGTCATGAACTCGGGATACGCGCCGGCGCCGAGTTCGAACAGATCCATCCCGCGCCGTTCGCCTTCCACCGCCACCCGCTGCCGGTAGAACCGGTCGAGCGCCCGGTTCAACCCGTAGGTCAGCGGAAGCACAAAGCCAAGTAACGTCGCCAGGCCCGCTAGTTGTGCCACCAACTGGCCCGACCGGCCCGCGAAGAGGCCCGCCGCAAGGACGCCCCAGATCCCGCCCATCCCGTGCACCGCGATCGCGCCGCCCGGATCGTCAACCGCCAGGCGCAGTTCGATCCACTCGACCGCGAAGACCACCAGGATGCCCGCCACCGCGCCCGTCACGACCGCCGCCATCGGCTGCACGAAGGCGCATCCGGCGCTGCCTGCCGCCAGTCCGGCCACCCAGCCGTTGGCGACAAGCGACGCGTCCGGCTTGCCGAAGCGGGCACGCGTCACAAATGCGGACGCCAGGGCCGCGGCGGCCGCGCCCAGCATGGTATTCACGGCCACCAGGATCGTTCGTCCGGGCTCCAGCCCGCAATAGAGAATCGAGCCGGCGCAGTTCAGCCCCAGCCATCCCATCAGCGCCGCCAGGCAGCCGAACAGCACCAATACCGCATTGTGGCCGGGGATGGCCGAAGGGGTCCCGTCGGGCGCGTACTTGCCGCGCCGCGGCCCCAGAATCCATGCGATGGATAGCGCCGTGAGGCCTCCCACCGCTTGTATGGAGCTCGATCCGCCGGCATCCATGAATCCCCTGCCGAGGCCGTTATTGGCGCCCAGCTGCGCGAGCCACCCGCCTCCCCAGACCCAGTGGGTGAACAGTGGATAGGTGAATCCCGCCAGGAGTGCCGCGGACGCGCAGCTCGCGCCCAGCCGCCAGCGGTCCGACCCGCTGCCCAGCGGGATGAGGGCGGCCAATCCAGCGCTGAGCATGCCCAGCCACACAGCAACCGAGGTCGGCGAGCCGTCCAGAGCGATGCCGCGTAAAAAGAAAGGTACCGCGGCCAGCCAGTTCCAGGTCTTCCCGGCGATCGTCACCGCATGCGCCGGCAGCCCCGTGGACCCCTGCCACGCAAAGCCGCATACGAAGTACGCCAGGGCTGCCACGCCGATGATCGCCAGTGACGCGAGCATGGCATGCGCCGCGCTGCGCGAACGCCCCAGCCCGGCGTTGATCAACGCGAGGCCGGCCCCGGCCAGCGGAACCAGAAGAGAGAAGAGAAAGCAGAGCGCCATCGCGTCCATCGTCGTTATCCCCTCTCCGCCCGCACCGCGAGATTCGTGCGGATCACGAGCACCAGCCCCACCACTTCCGTGGCCACGCCGGCCAGGATGAAGAGCGTCTCGAGGGGCACCGTCTTCAGCAGAGCCACCGCCGCCAGCATGATCGTCCATCCCGCCACGAGTAAGAGAAATCCCGCCAGTTCCATTAGTTGGTGTCCTGAATCCCGTCCCGCGGGAATTACACCACTTCCGCAAGATAGAGCCCGCGGTGGGGCGTGTCCAATCGATTTTTTCTATGGCGCGGCAAAGCGGGAACGGCAGCAACTGTGTGTAATAGAAAACACTTATCCACTACATCGAAACTTCCCGCTTTGTTCGAACACCCCGCCGGTTTATTGTATCAGTAGCGCAGATCTTCCTCGTCGGAAGCTGGGTGATCCCCGTCGATCAAAAACAATCTACCTGTGAGGAGAAGTGTATGGCCGACACCACCCCTGTCGAAATGAAACCGACTCTAGGCTTAACCGGATTGACGGCGAACGCCATGGCGCTCATCGCCCCCGGAGCCTTCCTGTGGCTGACTTTCTTGATCCAGGCCACTACTGGCGTTTCGGCGCCGTCCATGTGGATGGGCATCTTTGTGGCTCTTCTGTTGTGTCTGGCTACCGCCGTGTGTTATGCGGAGCTGGCCAAACTGTATCCCGGAACCGGCAGTTCGTATTACTTCGCGGAGCAGTCGTTCCTCAACCACGATGCGGTATGGCGCTACGCCCGCCTCTCGAAGTTTATTGTCGGCTGGGGCTCGCACCTGTACTACTGGATCTACCCCGGTGTGATGGTCGCCGTGATGGGAATCCTGTGCGGCTACCTGGCGGGGACGATCTGGCCCGGTTTCATGAGTGCGACGAATCCCGGGCCGACGTTCATGGCGGCGATAGCGGTGGCATTTTCGTTCCTGGTCGCCTGGATCGCCCATCGTGGTGTAAATGGCTCGACCGCCGTAGCCGTGGCCATCAATGTGATCCAGATTTCGGCTCTGGTGGTGTTTGCGGTCTTGGCCATCGGTTTCCGGATGAGTCATCCTCCGGGCAGCGTGGCCTACCAGTTCGATTCGACCTCGGGCGAAGCGTACACGTACGAATTCGCGACGGAAAAGACGGTGGCGAACGGAGTGACCACGGAGACCATCCTGCGCGAAGCAGACGGCCGGCCCAAGCCCAAGCTGGATGCGGCCGGGCAGCCGGTACTCTTCCACATCGCCTATCCGGCCGCCGACGAAAAGGGGAACTTCCTCAGCCATCCCACCGGCGCATCGGTGGTGGCGGCGCATAACTGGGGCTGGGTTTTCGTGCAGGCCACCGTCGCCATCCTGATCCTGGTCGGCTTCGAGTCGGTGACTTCACTCGGCGGCGAGGCAAAGAACCCTAAGCGTCACATCCCGATCGCGGTGATCGCGTCGCTGCTGATCCAGGGAATGTTCTGCTATCTGTTCGAGTACTTCGCGGCCAACTACTTCCTCAACAGCGGATACAGCATGGCGAATGCGACCACCTCGGCAGCGCCCATCGGCGACATGATGATCGTGGTTGGCACCGCGCTGTTCGGCCCCGGCAACGGCCGGGTGTTTATGTTGATCCAAGCCTTCACGGTGTTCCTGGCCATCATCGGCACGACGCTCTCCTGCATGAACACCGGGGCGCGCGTCACCTATGCGATGGGCAAGGATCAGGAAGTGCCGGAGCACTTCGGCATGCTGCATTCGAAGAATCTCTCGCCGCATCGCGCCATCTGGACGCTGGCGATTATATCGGCGGTTGTCGGCGTGCTTGGCGTGTGCCTGGTTTTCGGCGACGCCGGAGCGCCCGCCGATGTCGTGATCAAGGCTCTGCCGCAGGGCTTCTGGTCCAGCGTCGGCTACCCGTCGCACGATACGCTGGCCGCTCTGCCAAACTCGCTGCTGACGGTCACCCTCGCCTCGAACTTCGGCACGTTCCTGCTCTATGGCCTGAGCTGCGTGATCTGCATGGTGGCCTACCACCGGCACCCGAACTTCAGCGTGCTGCGCCATGTCTTGATTCCCGTGTTCGGGCTGCTCGCCAACCTGGGTTGTATGGCGTTCTACCTGGTGGGCCCGTTCATGGGCTTCGGAACCAAAATGGAACCGCTGCTGGCCCTGGGCATCGCGACGGTCTGGGCGGTCTATGGAGCGATCTATTTCGTCCGCACGAGCAAGGCTTCGGGCCGGACCACGCTGATCGGGAGCCGCTCGTCGGCAAGCCCGGCGATGGGATCCTGATGTCGTGTCGTGGAATCTGAAACGAGATTCGTGGCGCGGGCTTCACCTTGTCGCCCCGGCTGTCAACGCCGGGACGGCAGGCATGGAGGCCCCGCCACCTCCCGACACCGGGAGGTCGCGGTCTATGCTTGATGTCGAATTCGCGCAGCTCTCCGACGTCGGGAGGGTGAGGGATCACAACGAGGATTACCTCGGATATGTGCTCCCCGCGACCCCTGAGCATGCGCGCACAACTGGCTGGCTGTTTGCCCTGGCCGACGGAGTTGGCGGGCAGGACCTGGGCGAGGTGGCTTCCCGAGCCGCCGTCGACTGTCTGCTCGCCGGTTTCCGCGCGGCCGCCGGCGGGGAGGCGCCGGGGACGCTCCTGCCGCGTCTGGTGCAAGCCGCTAACACGCACGTGTTCGAGACCGGGATGGCCGCCAATAAGAGCGGGACCTCTATGGCGACCACCCTGGTCGCGTGCGTGCTCCGTTTCGACCGCGTGGTGGTGGCCCACGTCGGCGACTCGCGCTGCTACCTGGTCCGTCACGGCCGCGCTGAGATCCTGACGCGCGATCATACCGTGGTCAACGAGCAACTCCGGCTGGGAGTGCTCACGGCGCGGCAGGCGGCGGGTTCCGATTCGCGCCATCTGCTCAGCCGCTCGGTGGGCATGGAGATGTTCGTCAGCGCCGAAACCGCCGAACACCTTCTTCTCCCCGGCGACGTCCTCCTGCAATGTTCCGACGGGATGCACGGCTCCGTCGAGCCCTCCGAAATCGCCACCATCGTCGCGCACACCCGCGACTTGAACGAGAGCGCCCAGAAGCTGGTGGACGTTGCCAATGAGCGGGACGGCAGCGATAATATCAGCGTACAGCTCATCCGCGTGAAGAACGTGGAACGCGTCGGCATGTACCGCGGACGGCCGTACAAGCTGCGCTGATGACTCCACTCCACACCGGCGACCAGCTCGATCACTACCGCATCGAGGGCGTGGCGGCGCGCAGCGGCATGGCTTCCATCTTTCGCGCCACCGACCTGAACACTGGCCTCCCGGTCGCCATCAAGGTGCCGCATCCCGAAATGGAGAGCGACCCCGTTTTCTGGGATCGCTTCCAGCGCGAGCAGGCCATCGGCCAGAAGCTCGACCACCCCAACGTGATGAAGGTTATGACCGACGCGGACCGCAGCCGGGTCTACATGGTCATGGAGTGGGTCGACGGCCGGCTGCTGCGCCGGCTTCTGGCGGAGCGCGGAACGCTGCCTCCGGAGCGGGCCATAAAGATCGCGATCGCCATCTCGGAGGCCCTCGACTACATTCACAGCCAGGGCGTGGTGCACCGCGATCTCAAGCCCGAGAACATCATGATCGACGGCGAAGACCACATCAAGCTGATCGATTTCGGCATTGCCGGCAATCAGGGATCGCGCCGCCTGACCTTCGCCAAGCTCTCGCAGGTCATGGGATCGCCCGACTACATCTCGCCCGAGCAGGTGAAAGGCAGGCGCGGCGATGGCCGCAGCGACCTATACGCGCTGGGAGTGATCCTCTACGAGATGCTGACCGGTAAGACGCCGTTCACCGGCCGCAATCCGTTCGCCGTCATGAACGACCGCCTGCTGAACAATCCCATCCCGCCGCGCGAGGTCGATCCGTCGATCTCTCCCCAGCTGCAGGAAGTGATTTACCGCGCGCTGGAGCGCGATCCCAAGAACCGCTACGCCACGGCGCGCGATTTCGCATCGGACCTCGCGCACCTGGATCAGGTGGTCGTCCGCGACCGTCCCGAGCTCCACGACTGGCAGCGCCGCCGCACGCCGATCCTCCGCCGGATTCTGTTTTACGCCATGCTCGCGGCTATTCCCGTGGTGATCTTCACCCTGCTGATCTGGGCGGCGCGGCGCGGGTAGCGCCTTCTACGCCTGAAAACCCGGAGGCGCCTTGAAGCCGCCGATCTCGTGCTCCAGTAGCGCCGCGAACTCGATCGGAGTGGCGTCCTCCCAGAACGGGCCCAGGATCTGGATCCCCACGGGGAGCCCGGCGGCCGTCAGACCGACGGGCGCGACCGTGGCAGGACAGCCAGTCAGCGTCGCCGTGGCCATCCAGGGCATGAGCTGCATATAGGGCCGCTTCCCCTCGGCAGTATCGATCGACCGCGTGGTGATGTCCCCCTTGTGGTCGTGATGTATGGCGGTGGTGAAAGCGGTGGGCATCAGGAAAACGTCGATCTGCTCGAAGGCTCGTTGCCACAGCGCCCTCGAGGCCAGTTGCGAAAAACGCCGCTGCTGCCATTGGGTGTACGAGCTGAGCGCGCCCGCGCCGTATGGCGACGGATTCTGTTCGTACACCTTGCGCTCCGCCTCCTGCTGCTGTTTCCCTTCTTGCGAGAACGAGAACGCCCCCAGCAGGAACATGTAGTTCTCGAGGGCGGCATTGAGGTCGTACCAGGCCGGCCAGCCGGGCTGCGGGTGCGCGCCCGCCCGCTCCAGCGCGGTGATGACCCGCTCGAGAACCGTCCGCACCTCGGACGTCGGCGCGGCCAGCGGGCTGTCAAGCACGTATCCAATCCGAAATTCCTTGAGGACACGGCGGCGCGGCGGCGGCAGGGTCCAGGACCAGGCCTTGCGGTCATATCCGTCGGGGCCGCCCAGGATGCCCAGGGCAACCATCAGGTCTCGAGCGCTGCGCGCCATCGGACCGCCGACGGCGAGGCCGGTTGAGAACCCCGGCAATCCGGCGCTCCCGCCGGGGACGTGGCCCCTCATGCTGACGAGGTCGAGCGTCGGCTTGTGCGAATACACGCCGCAAAAATGAGCGGGCACTCGCAGGGAGCCCCCGATGTCGCTTCCCGCACTCAGATACGCCAGGCCCGCGGCCAGCGCAGCGGCGCTTCCGCCGGAGGATCCCCCTGGAGTGCGGGTCACATCCCATGGATTGTTCGTGGTGCCGTAGATCTCGTTGTAGCTCTGCCAGTCATTCAGGTTGAGCGGCACATTGGTGCCGCCGAGCAGCACCGCGCCCGCGTCCAGCAGCCGCTCGACGACGGCCGAGTTGGCCGGCGCCCGGGAGTTCTTCAGTGCAGGAATTCCCCAAGTGTCGGGCTCACCCTTCACCCCGAACGACTCCTTGATACAGATCGGCACGCCGTGGAACGGACCGGGATGGTCGCCGCGCGACAACGCCTGGTCCGCTTGACCGGCCTGTGCCAGCGCCTGATCCCGCATCTGATACGCAAACGCGTTGAGCTTCGGGTTGTGTTTGTCTATGCGCTCGAACATCCGCCGCGTCAGTTCGACAGAAGAGATTTTTTTGGCCTTGATCGCCGCGGCTGCGGTCAGCGCCGCCGCGAAATCGAGGTCCTGCGCGCCTTCGGCTTCGGCCGCGCGCGCGGCCAATGCAAGAGAGAGGGACGCGGAACCCAGCAGTTCGCGACGGGTCATGCGAGTAGTTTAGCTCAGGCGTGTCCCTTGACCACGGTGTGCGGGCTCATGGGAATGGGGTGCGCGGTGACGTCGCCGAGGCCGGCCTCGTGATACATGCCCCTGAGCTCGTTTAGCGTATACGCGTCGCCCGCCACGGTCGACGTCAGCATAGTCATGCTGAAAGCCGCGGGCGTGGGCGGCGAGACGCGGTCTTCATTGGGCACAAACTCGAGCGTGGCCGCGCAGCCGCCTGGCCGCAGCGCCGCGCGAACTTTCTTCAACAGGCCCACGCACGTCGCCCAATCGAAGTGGTGCAGGAAGTTCGTGAGCAGCACGGCGTCATAAGGCCCGCCGAAATCGACCTCGAAGGCGCTGCCCGGCAGCATGTCGTAGCGGTCCTCCACGCCGGCTTTGCGGGCGTTGTCCAGTGCCACGCGCAGCACCGGCGCCCAGTCCAGACCGGTGACGCGCGCGTGCGGATTCTGTTTGGCGATCTCGATGCCGAAGAGGCCATGGCCCGCCGCGATATCGAGCACGCGCATCGGCCCGGTGCGTCCTTCGAGCACCACTGCGCCCAGCGGGCCAACCATGGGAGCCATCATCGGCGCCATCGTCTCCGCGAACTGCACCCAAACGGGATTGTCGGGCTCCACGGTGCCCTCGCCCGGCAGTGTAGTGCGCCCCGCGCGCACCACATCCGCCAGGTGCTCGTATGGCTCATGCATCGCTGGGTTGCCGAGGAATTGTGCGATGGAGGCCAGCGACGCCGGCGAGCGCGGGTCCAGGAAAGCGGCGCTAGTCGGAGAGTGCAGGTAATGCCCGTCCTCCTTCCGCAGGACGCCGCAGACCGTAAGGAAATCGCACAGGATGCGGATGCCGCGTTCGGACGCCGAGCAGTGTCGTGCGATCGAGGCCACGTCTCCCGGCCCTTCTCCCACGGCCCGGAAAACATCCAGATCGATCGCCGCCTTGAGCGCCGCCGTGCGCTGGTGCGCCTGCAGCATTTCGAAAACCAGAAAGGGAGTCAACGGAGCTTCCGCAGCTTTCCCAGGGTGCATAGCAAGCCTCCTCTTCAACTAATCAGGATGCCCCCAGGATAACATCCAACCGCCTCTCGTTGTCCCCTACCGCTGACTTTTCTCGCCCGACGTAACTTGCCGGTTGAACTCCGCCGAGCGGTTGCGCGGCACGCTCAGCGACTGCCACCGCTCGCGCCCGAAATGCTTGGCCAGCAGTACGATCTGCCCCACGTGATGGGAGTAGTGCGCCACCTGGCGGTTGACCGCCTGCATCACCGAATGCGGCTCGCCGCGGATCGTTATGGTGCGCGCCAGGTCCGCGTCCGAGAGCGGCTCCAGCGCCCCGAACAAGCGGCTCCAGCCGCCCTCCCACGCCGCCAGCAGCGCCTCGCGCGTGGCCGGCGGATCGACGAATTCGGTGTCGCGATCGCGGTCCGGCTTCTCCCCATCCGTGGTCAGGAAATCAGTCCAGCGCGACCGCATATTGCCCGCCATGTGCTTTACGACGATCGCGATCGAGTTCGCCTCTTCATCCAAAGTGGCGAACAGTTGTTCGTCCATGACCTGCTCCATCGCCCGTTCGGCGAGCTTCTTGTAATACCGGAACAGCGTCAACGAATCTTCCAGGTAAGATCTCGTGAACTTGAGGGCCATGCTTTCAGTCCTCACCAGATCCGCACGCGATCCGCCGGCGCCAGGTACAGCTTCTCCCCGCTCTTCACCTGGAATACCGAGTACCACGCGTCGATGTTCCGCACCGTGTACGCACGGAACTGCCCGGGGGCGTGCGGGTCGGTCAGCACCTGCTGACGCAGCGCCGCATCCCGCGCCTTCGATCCCCAGTTCTGCCCGAAGGCGATGAAGAACTGCTGGTCGCCCGAGAGACCGTCCTGCTCCGGCGCGATCCGGCCGGCCAGCGAAGCATGGTAGCCGTCGAGGGCGGCCGCGATGCCGGCCACGTCGGCGATGTTCTCGCCCAGAGTCTGCCGGCCGTTCAAGGAAAGGTCGGGGAAGGGCTTGTAGGTGTCATACTGCGCCGCGAGCCTGGCGGTGGCGGCCTTGAAATGCTCCAGGTCCGCCGCCGTCCACCAGTTTCGCACGCGCCCCTGGGAGTCGAACGCCGCGCCTTCGGTGTCGAACGTGTGGCTGATCTCGTGTCCGATGACGGTGCCGATCGCTCCGTAGTTAACCGCGGCCGGCGCCTCCGGATCGAAGAACGGCGGCTGCAGAACGGCCGCAGGGAAGTTGAGCGCGTTCTGCAGCGGGAGATTGACGGCGTTCACCGTCTGCGGCGTCATGCACCATTCCTTGCGATCCACCGCGCTGCCGAGCCGCGCCACGGCGTGATGGTAGTCGAACAGGCCCCCGCGCCAGACGTTGCCGAAAATGTCGTCGGCCTTGACCTCGTACGCAGCGTAGTCACGCCAGCTCTCCGGGTAGCCGACGCCAACATAGAGGGTGTTGAGCTTGGCCTGCGCCTCGGCCTTGGTGGCGGGATCCATCCACGCGAGCGCCTCGATGCGCTTCCGGAAAGCGGCGATAATGTTCGCCACCATCGCCTGGGCCTCCGCCTTCGCCGAGGGCGGGAAGTAGCGTTGCACGTAGATCTGGCCCACCGCATCGCCGAGCAGAGCGTCGACTAGCGCCACGCCGCGCTGCCATCGAGGGCGCTGTTCCGGCGTGCCCTGGAGGATCTTGCCGAAGAATGCGAAGCGTTCGTCATTGAGGGCTTTCGGCAGCACCCCGGCGTAACCATCGATCAGGTGGAACGCCAGCCAGTCCTTCCACGCGTCGAGCGCGGTGGAGGCGACCAGCGCCGACTCTCCGGCGAACGCACCCGGCTGCCACACGATGAAGCTCGCCTGCTTGCCGAGGCCGGCGCCGCGGAAATATTCGGCCCAGTCCAGGCCCGGCGCCTTCGCGGCAAAATCGGCCTGCTTCCACGTGTTGTTCGCCTTGTGTATGTCCTCGCTCTCGGCCAGGCTGAGGTGCTTCTCCGCGATGGCGTGCTCCAGTTCGACGATGCGGCCCGCGCGGGCGTCCGTGTCCGTGAATCCCGCCAGCTTGAGCATGGCCGCCACATGAGCCCTGTACCTGGCGCGGATGTCGCGCATGCGGTCGCTGTCTTCGAGGTAATACTGCCGGTCGGGCATCTGCAAGCCGCCCTGCATCAGATAGGCGGTGTAGTGTTCGGAGTCGTTGAAGCCGGGCGCGACCCACAGCCCGAATAGGTTGGCGGTGTGGAAGACGGCGTTGTTCAGCGCATCGACGTCGGCGCGAAGGCTCTCGCCGAGGGCCCGGGCCAGCTCGCGCTTGTCGTGGATGGCCGCGATGGATTCCAGGTGCGGCCGAAGCGGCGCCAGCCCTTTCGCCTCGATGGCGGGCTCGTCCATGTACGACTTGTAGAGTTCCCCGATTTTGAAGGGCTCGGAGCCCCTGGCCGCATTCGATTCCGCGGCCTCCTCAATCAGGCCGACCGTGCGCTTGTTGCTCAGGTCGTCGAGTGCCGTGAAGACGCCGATCCGTCCGCGATCGGGCGGAATCTCGGTGCGGTCGATCCAGCGGCCGTTGGCGTACCGGTAAAAGTCGTCGCCCGGCGCGACCGTTGGGTCCATGTTGGCCACGGCGACGCCGTGGGTCTGAGCGGCGCAAACGGCGGCGAGCGCCAGGAAGATTCCCGAAAGTCTGGCTTGGTCTGTCATCCTGCCCAAGAGCGTAGCACGGTGACGCCGCGCGGCTCATCTGCGCGCGAGTTGAGCCCCCAGGAGTTGAGCCGTGAGGCCCTCTACCGTCTCACTCTCGGCGGGCGTCAGGTCGGCCGCTTCCCTGGATGCGACGTAGTCAGCTTCTTCCACGCCGCGCTCGGCGGCCAGCATGACCCAGGCGATGGCTTGCTCCTTCTGGCCCGGTGTGTCGAGCAGCAAGCAGCCCAGCCTGAACTCGCACGGAGCGATCCCCTCGGCGGCGCACAGGCGGTAATAGCGGCGTGCGTTGCCGAGATCGCGCGGCTCTCCATCGCCTCTCTCGTAGCGATCCGCGAGCGTCAACTGCGCTTCCCGAATGCCTAGGAGAGCTGCCCGGCCCATTTCGTCCAGAGCTCTGCCGACGTCGCGAGAGAGATCGCGCCGGGCAAGCTCGTAAAGAGCCGGCCCGTAGTTCAAGGCTGCCGCCTTCTGGATCAGGGACAGGCTGTTCTCCCGCATGCCGAGCGCGTACATCGCGGGCGGGAATTTCCTGTCGGCAAGCTCCCGCACCGCCTCCACCGACCCGGCGCGGACGGCGGCATCGAGCTGCGCCTGCCACCGTTCGCGTTCATCGGGCGGATGGCTGCGGATCTTGAAGTTGACCGCGACCGTCGCCAACATGTCCACCGGCTCGCCACCCTTCGTACCGGGCGCGAACTTCCACCACTGGACGACCGTGCGCGCCTGCTCGTCCAGCCCGAATCCCAGGGGGCTCATCACGGTGATGTGGGTCGGGCGGCCCTTCCGATCGATGACCAGATCGAGAACGACGACCCCCTGCACATGGTTGGCGCGCGCATCGGGAGTGTAGTCGGGCTCCCTGGTGCTCAAGATGCGCGGCGGCCTGTCGCCGGCGGGCGCCTGCGGGCCCAGCAGCGGCACCACCAGGCAGACCAAGGCGCAAAAACAGAAGCGCAACATCACGCTATTTCAGGATGACCGGCCCGGCTCGGAGCCGTCAAGCGCGCTGGCGCGGAATCGAGCTCCAGACGACGGTTCCACTCCGGTCGATGTATCCGTGGCCATGCCCCCAGGTAACTTGCGCAAGACCGTGCCAGAAGTCGTCGGCGCCGTTGAATTGGGGCGCGATCACCCATCTACCGCTGGTATCGACATAGCCCCACTTGCCGCCGACACACGCGGCGGCGACACCTTCATGGAATTCGCTCGCCTGGTCGTACTCGGCGTCGCGGACGAAGCTCCCGTTGTTGTCGATGATTCGCAAACGCCGTGACCCCGGCAGCATGGCGAACGCCCGCCCATGCCGGAAGTTGGTGGCCGACTCGAATTGCGGGGGAATGACTTCCTTGCCTTCGCGGTCGACGAAACCGAATCGATGCAGATCGATTGACCGAATCCGGCCGAGGCCGTCGCTGAATGACCAGGCCATATCGTACTTGGGAGGGACGATCGCGTTGCCCGCCTTGTCGATGTATCCCCATTTCCTGCCCACCTGGACTGGCGCCAGACCGTCCGAGAACTCGTGGGCGAAATCGAACTTTGCGGGTATCGCCCAATGGAAGCTCTTGTCAACGAAGCCCCACTTTCCAGCATCTTCCAACGGCATCAGACTTTCGGCAAAGTACCCGTGCCCGCGTGCCCCCGCGATCGAGAAGACGATTTTCCCGGCCTTGTCGACGAAAGCCGGCGTAGTTGGCGCGCCGTTTTCACCCCAGATGAGCACCTCTGCGATTCCTTCGTGGAATTGCTGCGGTTGGCCCCATCGCCGGTCGGGGCCTATGACGAACCGCCCGGAGACATCGATGTAACCGGCTCCGTCTGGGCCCGCGACCGGCGCCAGGCCACCGGCGAAATGCGCCAGGTCCGCGACGGGAACGAACTGGGGCGGGATCACCTCATTCCCGAGGGAGTCGATAAACCCGACCTTGCCGTCGATCACCACTGGATACCGATCGCCTTGGGTCTGTGCCAGCGCGAAAGGCGCGGTGGCGAGCCATACGAACAGACCCCATCGACGGCTGAGTGGCATGGCAGGCTATCGGGCCGTCACGCCCGCGCCTTCGCGAACGGTCACGAACTGGTTCGCCGCCAGGCGCGCCAACCGTTCCTTCGTACCACTCGGCCACGTGATCTCAATCGCTGTCGCCGCGGGGTCCTCGCCTAAGCCGAACGTCAGCGCCAGGTCGCTTTGCGAGCAGTAACTCGAGCCGCTGTGGACGGTCTGGGTCTGCCGCCCCGAGGCACTCTCCAGGCGCACCACGGCACCGATCGCGTCGCGGTTCGAGCGCGTTCCCACCAACCGCAGCGTCAGCCAGTGGTTGCGGTTGCCGCCGTCGTTGCGCAGCAGGCAGGCCGGGCCGCCGTTGGTGCTCATGAGGATATCCAGGTCGCCGTCGCGATCGAAATCCGCGTAGGCCGCGCCGCGCGCCACCACCGGCCGCGCGAAATCCGGGCCCACCGCCGCCGAGACGTTTTCGAACCGGCCGCCGCCCGTGTTGCGGAACAGCAGCGGCGCCTCCCGAAATGCGATGCGCGGCTGGACCCGCCCGATCTCCTCGTCGATGTGCCCGTTGGCCGCGAAGATGTCGGGCCAGCCGTCCAGGTCGTAATCGAAGAAGAAGCAGCCGAAGGTCAGCGACAGCAGGCTCGCCCGTCCCACCGCCGAGCGCGGGGCTTCGTCCACGAACAGCCCGTTGCCCTCGTTGTGGTAAAGGCCCAGCATCTGGTTCGAGAAGTTGCCCACCAGCAGGTGCATGCGCCCACTGCGGTCGTAGTCGGCCGCATCCACGCCCATCGCGCCGCGCGCCACGCCGTCCTCGCTGAACGCCACGCCGGCCCGCAGCCCCTCCTCCGTGAACGTGCCGTTACGGTTGTTGCGGTAGAGCTTGTTCGGCTGCGTGTCGTTGGCGACGAACAGGTCGGGCCATCCGTCGTTGTCGTAGTCGATCACCGCCGCGCCCAGCGACTTACTCGAAGCGTCGCCGAGCCCGGCCTTCGCGGTCACGTCTTCGAACTTGCCGTTGCCCACGTTGTGATACAGCTTCGACGACACGCCCTTGTACGATTCCGGCGTGCAGTACGACTTAGTCGCGCCGTCGAGCGAGCACCACAGGTCGTCCTTCGCATTCCACTGCACGTAGTTCGCAACGAACAGGTCCAGCTTGCCGTCGCGGTCGTAGTCGAACCACGTCGCGCTCGCGCCGAACGCCGCGTTGTGGATTCCGCTCTCGCGCGTCACGTCGCGGAACTTGCCGCCGCCTTCGTTGTGGAACAGGTGATCGCCGTCCAGGGCAGTGATGTAGACGTCCTCACGCCCGTCGTTGTCGTAATCGGCCACCGCCACGCCCAGCCCGTAGATCTCGATGTCGAGCCCGCTCCCGCGCGTGATGTCGGTGAACGTGCCGTCGTGGTTGTTGCGATAGAGCGCCGCGGTGGTCCGCCGGCCGTGCGGGACCCAGTCCTTGCCGTTGATGAGGAGGATATCGGGCCATCCGTCACCATCGGCGTCGAAGAACGCGCAGCCCGCCCCCATCGTCTCCGGAAGCCACTTCTTCCCCGTCTTACCGGCGTTGTGGACGAACCGTATGCCCGCCTTCGCGGTGACGTCCGTGAAATGCACCGCTGGAATCTGCGGGGCCGACGCGAGCAGAATGGTGGCCAGCAACGCCAGAACCGCGATCGCGGAGCCTGGCGTCGAGACGAGTCTCAACGCGGCAGGCTGAAGCCTGCGCCACATCGGCCTCATTGCGGCCTCCTGCTGGCGGTCTCCTGTCTCCTGACTCCTGTCTGCAGCGCCACGCTGTCGTGCTCGTGGATCGGCTCCCGCTCGTTGTTGTCCTCCGGGCTCAGCAGGCGCGGCCTGGCGGTCAGAGCCTGCGCCGACTCGTCGGCCTTGAAGCGCTTGAACAGAGTCTCTTCCCGCGCCGCGCCCTCCAGGTCGCCCAGCCCGCGCCGCGCCAGCATCAGGTTGTAGTGCGCCTGCAGGTCCTCCGGATCCACCGCCAGCGCTCCTTCGAGCGCGCGCACCGCCCCCGCGTAGTCGCGCTTCAGGAACAGAATGCGGCCGATCTGATCGAGCACCACGCGGTCGCGCGGATACTGCTCCGCCGCGGTCCGCAGCGACGCGAGCGCGCCGTCGTAGTCGCCGTCCGCCTTCTGGGTAAGCGCCCGGAAGTAGTAGATACGGCCCAGCCGCGGATTAATCGCGAGCGCCCGCGCGATGTACGGCTTGGCCGCGTCCGTCTCGCCTTCCTGCACCAGCGCGCGCGCCACGTTCAGCCACCCGTCGGCGTATCCCGGCTCCGCTTCGGTCACCT
This sequence comes from Bryobacterales bacterium, assembly GCA_963841635.1. Taxonomy (GTDB): domain Bacteria; phylum Acidobacteriota; class Terriglobia; order Bryobacterales; family Bryobacteraceae; genus DASWZN01. The sequence continues at coordinate 167,767 of CAWJDO010000002.1, read as the reverse complement.
TCTGGAACGCGTACTCCGCGCCTTTCAGGTCGCCCTGGAGCAGCAGGCCGATGCCCCAATCGTTCCAGCGCTCCCGGTCCTCCCGCCGCACCACCGGCTGCCACGCCTCCGGCGCCTTCGCATCGCCCAGCTCCAGCCGCGTCTCGGCGCGAGCCAGTACCGTAATCGGCAGGTCTGGAATCTCGCCCTTGATCTTGCCCGAAACATTGGCCGGCACGTTTGCTTTTTCGAACGTCCATTCGCGGTTGTCGAACCCGGGACCCACCGGCCCGGGCCGCGGCACTCCGGCATACGCAAACTCCGTGTAGTAGCGCGTAAACTTGCGGTGGTTCAGCCGCGCGGTGAGCGTGATGGGGCCTTTCGCGTCGGGCGGAATCCGCACCCGGAAGTGCGCCACGTCCGCCGCTCCGGGCGGAATCAACCGCACGTAGAGCGTGCTACGGGCCTGCCACGCGTTGCGCTTGTTGATGGGGTTCCCTTCGCCGTCAATCTGAAAGCTCTTGTAGAAATGCGCGCCGCGCTCCACCGCCCCGCGCCCGCCATCCTCCACCGCGCCGCTCCAGTAGATGACTCTCCCGGTGGCGTCCCTGGCCTGCAGCTCCAGCCACACATCGAACGCGTCGACCGTGCCGGCCGGGAAGAAGTGACCGATCGCCCGCGTGCGCACCACCACGTCCACGCGCGCCGTCGTCCCTGGCTGGAATCGCGTGCCTGCCTTGTCGAGCGGCGCGGAGATGCGGCCCACATCGCGCAGGAAACCCTGGCCGGTCTGCTCCGCCTCCTCGCCCACCGCAAAGGTCGAACTGAGCCGCGGACCCTCGCCCGTGCGCCTCACCATCGGTGCCGTCGTTTTCTGCTCCGGCGCCGCGGCGAAGATGTCCACCGTGATGAAACCCGAGGTGAGGAACGCCTCCTCGGCCTTCAACTGCGCCTCGTCGTGGTTCGCATACGCCACCGCGGTATTGGCCGCCGGGAAGCGGTGCAAGTGGACCTTGCCGTCGATGTTCCCGGGGTCCTGCGACGCCACCAGCGGCATGTGGCAGTTCACGCACGTCATGGACTTCGCAGGATAGTAGAACGAGCGCGCGCCCTGCCCCGAAACCCCGCTGGCCTGCCAGTTGTCGTAGTCGTTGAACCCGCGCACCCAGCGGTAGCCGTTCACCGGCACGTCCAGGTGCACCTTGTGGCATGCCGAGCAGAACTCGGCTGGCTGGTCCTTCATGAAGGGCTTCAGAAACGTGCGGCGGTGCGGCTCCGGATCGAGATAGGTGAGGAAGTGGTCGAGAGCCTGAACCACGGGGTTCCGGCTGCTGGCGAGCTTGTGCAGCGGCGGATACTCGATGGTGAAATCGCCGTTTCCCATCGAGCCGCCGACGTGCACGATGGAGTGGCAGGACGTGCACGCCAGGCCGGCCCGCGCCTCCGGAGTATCGATCTGTGGCTCGATCGGCTTCTCGAACCGGCCGTTGAAGAAGACGGCGTGATCGTGGCATCCGGCGCACCACTTGCTCGGCTTCGGCCCCACTACGCTCTGCATATACTCGACCGCTTTGCGGTAGAACTGGTTGTTGAAGCTCGCGAAGTGGTGCATCGAGCTCTTCCACTGCGCGTAAATGTCCTTGTGGCACTCGCCGCACTTTTCCGAATCCATGAAGAAGTTTGAAGGGATGATGCCGCCCACGTTGGTCTTCGCGGAAGAAGGAAAGAACGGAGAGTGCGGGCCGCCGCCTTCGCCGGCCATCGAAAGCGGCGCGCTGGCCGGGTTGACGATGCGGTCGTTCGGGTCGGGGAAGACGCGCTGCCAGGTGCGCGAGGCGAACGGCACAAGCACCAGTAGCGCCAGCGCCACATAGAAAGGCCTCGCGAGTGCCGGCGCGCGCCGCCGCACGAAGGGCGCGAGCAATGCCAATCCCGCCAGTGCCGCCGCGATGTGACCCCACAACGCCCAGTTGTGATCGCGTGTCGCGCCGGCGACAGTCAGGAACAATCCAAGCCCCGCCGCCACGCCCAGCGCGCCCGCCGCCTCGACCGGGGCCTCCCGCCATCGACCTCGGAGCAGGACGAGCGCGCCAGCCGCCACCGCCACGCCCAGCACCACGTGCAGTAGCACGTTGCCCATGTAGAAGACGGTGGGCGACGCGAATGCCCAGATGTAGGCGCTGTTCAGAATGAGAAGCACGAAGCCGGCGGTAACCCACCTGCCCAGCCCGCGAAACCGCATAGACCCCTCCGGCCAGACCCCGGGGCAGACCCATCGCCCCAACCGCTTTCAAGGATAAACCCGGCCAGCCCTTTCGCCAATACTCGAAACTAATTAGCGTCGCGTCCGGGGGGACCCACGGGCGTCTGGCGACAGCGCCTCAGCCCATCTCCACCGAAACCTGGTTTACCGCCGCCAGTTTCTCCGCGGGAATGAAGTTGCCGGCGAGCGGCTCTCCGTTGAGCACCAGCTTCTTCACGCCCTTCTGAACTCCGGACGAGTTGGTCACCTCGACGTTCACCCGCTTCCCGCGGAATGTGCGGGTAGCCTTGAACCCCTTCCAGGCGGCCGGAATGCAGGGGTCGATCGTCAGTCCGCCGTACTCCGGCCGCAGGCCGAGGATGTGCTGCGCCGCCGCGAAGAAGGACCAGGTGGCGGAGCCGCTCAACCACGGAATCCGCGATGCCCCGGCACGCGGGCTGTACTTACTGTGGGTGAACTGGCAGTAGACATAGGGCTCGATCTCGCGGACTTCGGCTCTGGTGTTATAGGCGCCCGGCAGGTAGGCCCGGTAGTATTCGTAGGCCCGGTTGCCGTGCCCCAGCATCGTTTCCGCAATCACCGCCCATCCCTGGGTGTGGCTGAAGATGCTTCCGTTCTCCTTCATGCCCGGGTTGAACAGCGCCGCGAGCATGATGTGGAAGTCGGTCTTGACGAAAGGCGGGTCGCAGATGGCGAGCCCCCATTCGGTCGCCAGACGCTCGCCGGCCGACTGCATCGCCTGAAGGGCCTTTTCGCCGGCGGCGTGCCCGCTGAGGACGGACCAGGACTGCGGGTTCAGAAAAATCTTGCCCTCGGCGCTCTCGCCGGTGCCGAACTTAGCCCCGTCAGAGCTGTAGGCGCGTAAGTACCACCGCCCATCCCAGGCGTGGTTCGCGAGGTTGGCGTCCAAACGGACCAGTTGTTCGCGCGCCCAGTTCTCCTCGCCGCCCTTCTTGAGTAACTGGCTGACTTCAACGTACACTGCCAGTGCGTAGCGTAACTGGAATGCTACAAAGACCGACTCGCCGTGGTGACCCAGCCTTATGCAATCGTTCCAGTCCGCGTGCAGGCCGCACGGCAGGCCGTGCGCCCCGGAACGCTCCAGGCTGAACTCGATGGCCCGCCGCATATGGCCGAGGACGGCCGCTTCGCCTTTATCCGCGTAGGGCAGAACCTTGTCGTAGAAAGTAAGATCGCCGGTCTCCTTGACATACGCCGGGATGGTGTTGAACAGCCACATGCAATCGTCGGAGCGATACTCGTCCTCCGCAGGAGGGGTCTCGAACCCGGGCCGGTGCGTGAACGCCTTGACCACGGGCATCGCACCGCCGGTCGAGACCTGGCCGGTGATCATCAACTCCAGGCGCTCGACGGCTTCGCCCGGGATGGCGTGCAATATGCCGAGTATGTCCTGGACGGTGTCGCGGTATCCCAGACCGTCGCGTTCGCCGGCGTAGATCAGGCTGGCAGCCCGCGACCATGCGTAGGTCATGAGGCAGTTGAACGCGCTCCACATGTTCAACATGCCGTTCAGCTCGGCGTCGGGCGTCTCGACCGTCAGCCCGCGGATGCGGCCGTGCCAGTGGCGCTTCAGCTTGGCCAGTTCCTCGGAGGCCTTCTCGACGGTACCGAACTCGGCCACCACCCGCTTGCCCACGTCGTGCGCCGCCCCGACCCCGAGCAGCACCAGGAACTCTTTGGTCTCGCCGGGCTCGAGCGCGATATCGATCTGGAAGGTGCCGCACCCGTTGTCGCCGGCCGCGAGGGAGTTGGTGCACTGGCCCTGCTCGACCACCACGGGATTCGCGTAGCCGCGGTAGGTGCCGAGGAAGGCGGTGCGATCGGTGTCGTAGCCGGAGACGTCCGCGCCGACGACGGCGAGGAAGGTGTGGCGCCCCTGGTCCTTCTCGCCAGGATTGTCCGGCATGTAGGGGAGGTTCACGTTGGTGCCGTGGTCGATGATGTTACCCACGACATCCATTTTCAGGATGTGCTGGGTGTACTGCAGGTTCACCTGGTCGTCGAACGCGCTCCAGTTACCCACATACTCGACATAGGTAAATGCCCGCAGGCGGCGTGGCGCATCACCGAGGTTGGTTAGCTTGACATGCCAGCACTCGAAGGTCTTTCCGAGGGGGACGAAGTAAGTGGTCTGGGAGCGGATGCCGCTGTACTCCGAGGAAATGACTGTGTAGGCCGTCCCGTGACGGCACTCGGACTTATAGGTGTCGAGCGGCTTGCCTACGGGCTGCCAGGAGGCCGACCAGTAGTCCTTGCTGTCCCGGTCATGGAGGTAGATGTAGCGCCCGGGCTGATCCATGGGGATCGAATTGAATCGCATGCGCAGGAAGCGGCCCTGGGCGGCCGATTGATAGAAGCTGTAACCACCGGCATTGTTCGTAATGATGGCGCCGTATTCGGTGGTGCCCAGGTAGTTACTCCACGACTTAGGGGTGTCGGGGCGGTTGATCACGTATTCTTTGTTGTTATCGTCGAAGGTGCCGTATTGCATGATGAGTCCTTGTTAGCGAGCCGTGGCCGCGAGCATGAACACCAAGACCGCATTCCAGTTGATCGCAATTTCGTTGGACGCATAAGATGCCTGCTCGTCTACGTAGATCTTGGCCGGCGGCAGGCCGGCGGGCAGAGCCTTCAGGGCTGCATCCTGCCGGTCCGCATTCGGACCTCCGGACAGGAAACCCGGCCACGGCTCGGGCTTCCCGGTGCCTCCGCTCAGGCGATGGTGGGGGTGGCGGTAGGCATTCTCGCCGAGTTGCGTCACCCAAGACAGGGAGAACGTGTTTCGGCCCAGCAGGTAATGCAGGGTATCGAGAGCCGCATCGACATAGCGCGGATTGGGGTAGAGCGCGTTCGTGACCAGCAATTGCAGGGCGTAGTTCCCGGCGATGGCGTTCGAGCCCCACACGTAGTCGCTCGTCAGCAGGGCCACGCGGTATCCGTTGCGGCTCGCGCGGGCGGTGATGTCGTCCGCCGCGGCGACGGATCGGCTGCGGATCATCTCCAGCGCAGCGGCGTCCTTGCCGCCCCCGAGGACATAGGCCCACAAGCCGAAGGGCGCCACACCGCTCCATTCCGGCGGCCTCACGCCGGGCGCGAGCGTCTTCGCGTACTCCGCATAGTGGCCCAGGAAGTAGCGCTGGTAGACGTCCTCGCGGGTGGTCCGCCACAGTTCGGCCGCGGCCCAGAGGCGCTCGTCTCCGCAGTCCTTGTCAGCATAGGTGCCGGTGTGGATCCCGGGCGGGTCGTTGAGGTAGAGCACGTCGGGATACTTGCCGAGCCAGCCCCAGGCCTTGCGGGCGGCGGCGAGGTTCTTGTCGGCGTAGGCCGCGTCGAACGGGCGGTAGACGCGGGCCGCGATGGCCGCCACCGCAGCCAGGTCGGCTGTGGCGCAGGAGCTCTTGTAGGGCGCGGTGCCGGTCCCGACGACGTAGCTCGGCGCGTCTTCTTTTTCCGGCAGGATGAAGCCGCCGAAGTTCGCCAGCGTCTGTTTCTGCCAGGCGCCCCCGTCGTCATCCTGCATCGAAAGCATCCAGTCCTGATTCCACCGGACTTCGTTCAGGATGTCCGGCGTGCCGTTGCCGGACTCCGGCAGGTTGAGCTTCACGTCCTTGATGCGCGGGCCGAACATCTCCCAGGTCCAGAGCAGCGTGCCATTGGTCATTCCGGAGTTGACCGTATAGCGGCCATAGTCGCCGGCATCGTGCCAACCGCGCCCGGGCGCGCGAGGGCCGGTCTTGCCGGTGGAAGGATGGTAAGCGCCGTTCAGGTGGCAGGCGGCGTGAGTGTAGCCGGGGAACTCCGGCCCGAGGTCCACGGCGGTGCCGCAGCGCTGGGCATAGAAAGCCCGCATGGCGAGATAGTAGGCCCGCGCATAGACGTCCGGGCCGATGGCGAAACTCCAGCTGCGGCCCACTCCGGGGACGTCGAGGTAGTATCTGCCGGTTGCGGCGAGCTTGGAGAAATCGGCGGTTTGGACGCGATCGCCGCTATCGGCATCGGCGACCGGGGCGGTCAGTTTGCCCTGAAAGGCCACCGAGCCGTCGGCAGCGCGGCGAACCGTGAAATCGCCGGCCTGCGCTTTCGAGACCACCATCGCCAGCTTGGGCGCGGCAGCCGGGTAACCGGCCTGGTCCACCTTGATCTCGGCCGTCGGGGTGGCCGCGACCGCACAACAGCACATCACAAATGGCAGAACTGCCTTCATTGCTCAGACCCCCAACCTAGTGATTGTAGGACAGGCCCCGCGCCGCCGCACGCGCAGGCGTACTCGCCGTGCGGGCTGTCCGTTTGTGGGACTGGGTTCTTCGTGCTTTTTTGCTTGGATGGCTGCAATCGATTGATGCCGTGGAAGTTGCCTCGCACGGGATCGATTGTGACAGGGGATGGGCCGGCCCGGCGGGGCAGAATTGCGGAAGCGTTGGAGCGGTTGGAGATAGAGGTCTGCCCTGGCTGTGACCCTACTTCATCTCGACCACGCGCAGGAGGCCGATTGTGCCGGCTTCTTTGTCCACCCGGGGCTCGTATTCGATCCGCACCCGGCGTGGCGGCTGCTGAGGGCCGCAGGTCACGGTGAACGCTCCGGAGAGGCCGCCGCGGACCTCGATCGACTTGGGCTTGTCGATGAGGAGCCGTACGACACGGCCTTCCGCGGTCACCCGCATGCGGGCCGTCGTCCCCTGGCAGTCGATCCGATCGAAGGTGCCTTCGATCATGGCGCGGGTGTGGCGCCCGGCCGCCGCCCGGGTGCCCGGAGCGCGGCGGAGGGTTGGGCGCTGCGCGGACTCCAGATCGGGCAGCGCGGCGTCCGGCGAGGGCCCCTCGATCAACGCCATGAGTTGCTCGGCCGAGGCTTTCTGGTCCTGCCCCTGAGCGGCCGAGAGGGCTCGTTTCGCGTTGGCGCGGGCGCGTTCCTTGTCGCCGGTACGGTAACAGGCATAGGCGAACTCGCGAAAGAACTGGAAGGCGTTCTCGGGGTCGCCCTCCTTCGCGTGCTCGAACTGGGCCAGCGCTCCGGCGTAGTCCTTTGCCGACGCGAGCAGGTACCCGAGGCTCAGGCGCGCTTCTTGAAAGTCCGGATCGAGGTCCACCGCTTTGCGCAGGAGTTCGATTTGCCTCTCGCGCGCTTCGCCGGCCTGCGACTCCAGGGCGCTGTACGCGTGATACACGCGGGCGTTCTTGCTGCCCAGTTCAACCGCCTTGCCGAACTGGGCCCGGGCCTCTTCTTTGTCCTGCTTCCGCCAGGCCGCGATTCCGAGGGCCTCGTGAATCTCGGGGTTGGCGGGATTCTGTTCCGCGAGCTTCGTCAGGGCCTGTCTGGCCTCGTCCGTCTTGCCGATTTCGGTCAGGAGGTTGGCCAGAATCAAGTCCGATTCGAGGGGCGGCACCGGCTTGATCTCGGGCTTTTCAACCGGCTGGTCAATCGCCACGTCGAAGGTGTGCCCGCGATACTCACCGTCCTCGGCATACCGGCGAAGGTCGGAGTAGACGTGCCAGGTCTTCTCGCCGAAGGCGCTCTGGAACGCTTCCTCCGCCGGCGTGCCCGCCAGGATCTGCCGCTTGAGCTCGGTAAAACCGGCTCCGTACTTTCTTCCGGCGAACAGCATGTGCGTGAGCAGCCAGCTCTCGGTATAGAAGATGCCCGCCTGGCGGTTGTCTCCGGTGTAGTAGGGCGAATTGTGGTCCACGGCAAAGAGGGTCTCGAGGTCGAGCCACTTGGCTTGTTCGAGGAACTCGAGCGCTCCTGGGACGGGATCACCCACGATGATCTTCCCTCCGGCGGGGCGGAGCGTCTGATAGACCTGTGCCAGTCCTTCGTTGAACCAAGCAGGCGTGTTCTTGAACGGCTTGAGGAGGATGTGGACGTACTCGTGAACGGCGATGAAATACTGATCGGGCGACATGCCTTGCATCACGATCTGGTCCGTGGAGGGGCCGCCGCCGGCATACGCCAGCCTCCCTTCGCCCGGCTGGTAGGGCTTATACTCGCGAGCGGACTGGAAGACGATCACGCGGACGCGTCCCTCGCCGGATCGGGTGGTGCCGAGGGCCTTCACCAGAAAGCTGTTGACGTGCTCGAAATAGAGCGCGGCCTCGCGCGCCTTTGGCTCGCCGGCGGTGGTGTAGACCTCGAAGTTGGTCGTGGTCGCCTTCACCCAGGCCTGCTGGGCGCAGGCAATGGCGGGAACGAGTGCCAGACCTAACAGGAGCAGTCGGCGCTTCATGGCAATGCGATTCTAGCAGTCTTGGGGCAGAGCGGGAGGGCGGGCCTCCTGTCCGCTCCGTGACGGTCGCGGTTCGGTGCTGAGTACGCGGTTCGGTGCTGGGTACGCGAGTCGGGGCTGAGTCTGCTAGCTTGGTCTTTCATGAGCGATCCAAGCAGGCGCGATTTCGCGAAGCTCGCGGCGGCGTTGAGCGTGAGCCCTTCGGCACAGGCAGCCACACCGCGGCAACGATCTCAATTCCCAGATTCATTCGTGTGGGGCTGTGCCACGGCGTCCTACCAGGTGGAGGGCGCGGTCCACGAAGACGGCCGCAAGCCTTCGGTGTGGGACACCTTCTCCCACACGCCCGGCCATGTCGCGATGGACCACAACGGCGACGTGGCGGCCGACCACTATCACCGCTATAAGGACGACATACAGCTCCTGAAGTGGCTGGGGGTGAAGGCTTATCGCTTCTCGATCGCGTGGCCGCGCGTCGTTCCCGACGGCTCGGGCCAGCCCAACGAGAAGGGCATCGCGTTCTACGAACGGCTGGTGGACGAACTGCTCGCCAACGGCATCCAGCCCTACTGCACGTTGTTCCATTGGGATCTGCCGCAGTCGCTGGAGAATCGCTTCGGCGGCTGGCGCTCGCGCGAGACCGCGAAGTACTTCGGCGACTACGCGGCGTTCGTCTCGGGGCGCTTGTCGGACCGCATCGGCCACTTCTTCACCATCAACGAGTTCTCCTGCTTTACGGACGATGGCTATCGCTGGGGCGGCAAGGCTCCGGGGCTGCGGCTCCCCATGCGCGAGGTGTGCCAGTTGCGGCACCACGCGGTGCTGGCGCACGGGCTGGCGGTTGCGGCGCTGCGGGCGAACGCGCGCAAGCCCATTCGCGTAGGGCTCGCGGAGAACGCGCCGATCTGCGTTCCCGTGATCGAGACGGAAGAGCACATAGCGGCCGCGCGAAAGGCCCAGCGAGAAATCAACGCGCCGTTCCTTACCGCCGTTCTCGAGGGTAAGTATGTGGACTCGTACCTGAACGAGATGGGGAAGGACGCGCCGCAATTCACGGCCGAGGATATGAAGACGATCGGCGCGCCTCTCGACTTCGTGGGGCTGAACTGCTACTACCCCTACAACGTTCGGGCGGACAAGTCCGCGGCGGGATACGCCGTGGTGCAGCATCCGTCTTCGTATCCGCACATGTCTTCGGAGTGGCTGTACATAGGGCCGCAGATCCTGTACTGGGGGCCCCGGCACCTGAGCGAAATCTGGGGCGTCAAGGACGTGTTCATCACGGAGAACGGCTGCTCCGCGGCCGACCCGCGTTCCCCGGACGGCGCGGTCTACGACACGGACCGGGTCATGTTCTTGAGGAACTATCTGACGCAGGCGCAGCGCGCGGTGGCAGAGGGATGGCCGCTCAGGGGCTACTTCCTCTGGAGCCTGATCGACAACTTCGAGTGGGCGGATGGGTACTTGAAGCGCTTCGGGATCGTCTATGTAAATTACGAGACGCAGGAGCGCACTCCGAAGCTGAGCGCGCATTTCTATCGCGAGGCGATTGCGCGCGGTGGGGTGGTTTAAGAGGAGTCAGGAGACAGGAGACGGAAGCGTGTACACGGCTAACAGTCAACGCTACGACACGATGATCTACAGGCGCTGCGGGGCGAGCGGCGTCAACCTGCCCGCCATTTCTCTCGGGCTGTGGCACAACTTCGGCGGAGTCGATGTCCTCGAGAACAGCCGGGGCATGCTGTTGCGGGCCTTCGATCTGGGGATCACGCATTTCGACCTGGCCAATAACTACGGCCCTCCGCCGGGGTCGGCCGAGGAGACCTTCGGCCAGGTGCTCAAAGCGGACCTGCTGCCGTATCGCGACGAGCTCATTATCTCGACCAAGGCAGGGTACGGAATGTGGCCGGGCCCCTACGGCGACTGGGGTTCGCGCAAGTACCTGCTGGCCAGCTTGGACCAGAGCCTGAAGCGCATGGGCCTGGAGTACGTGGACATTTTCTACGCGCATCGGCCGGATCCGCAGACCCCGCTGGAGGAGACAATGGGCGCGCTCGACCAGGCGGTGCGGTCGGGTAAGGCGCTCTACGCGGGCGTGTCGAACTACGATCCCGAACGGACGGCGCGCGCGGCCGCAATTCTGCGGGGGCTGGGGACGCCGTGCCTGATCCACCAGATGAAGTATTCGATGTTCCAGCGGACGGCTGAGGAAGGCTTGTTCAGCACGCTGGCCACGGAGGGAATCGGCGGCATCGCGTTTTGCCCGCTGGCGCAGGGCCTCCTGACTGGCCGGTACCTGCAGGGCATACCCGGCGACTCACGCGCCTCAAAGCCGCACGGCTTTTTGAAGAAGGCCGATATCGACGATGCCCGCCTGGCCCAGGTTCGTGGCCTCAACGCACTGGCCGGCGCGCGCGGACAGAGCCTGGCGCAGATGGCGCTGGCGTGGGTCCTGCGCGAGGGCTCGATGGCGAGCGCGCTGATCGGCGCGAGCAAGGTCGAGCAGATCGAGCAGAACGTGGCGGCACTGGCGAACCTCGCGTTTTCGGCCGACGAACTGCAGCGTATCGATTCCATCCTCGAAGCGCGCTAGACTCTTACGATGGCGCCACGTGTGCGTCAGGCGGGAGGGTTGTGTGAGCACAGCGTCAGAACTGATACCGGTGGCGGACCGGGTTTCCCTAAAAGAGAAGATAGGCTATTCGCTCGGGGACGCGGCTTCGAACTTCTATTGGAAGACCTTCGAGTTCTACCTGATGATCTTCTACACCGACGTCTTCGGCATCTCCGCCGCGGCCGTGGGTACGATGCTGGTGGTAACGCGACTCGCCGATGCGGTGGCAGACCCGGTCATGGGAGCCATCGCCGACCGTACGAAGACCCGGTGGGGCCACTTCCGGCCCTACGTGCTGTGGTTCGCACTTCCGTTGGCGGTGGCCGGCGTGCTGACCTTCACTACTCCCAACCTGAGCGGCGGCGGAAAGCTGGTCTACGCGTACATCACTTACAGTCTCCTGATGTTCCTGTATACCGCGGTGAACATTCCCTACACGGCGCTCATGGGCGTGATGACGCCGAACTCGCTGGAGCGCACTTCCATCGCTTCGATCCGCTTCATCGGCGCCTTCACGGCCGGCGTTTTCGTGCAGTACTTCACACTGAAACTGGTCAGTTTTTTCGGGCACGGCAACGACGCCCGCGGCTGGCAGCTCACCATGGTGCTGTACGGCGTTCTGGCGGTGGCGATGCTGGCGCTTTGTTTCGCCACCACCCGGGAGCGCGTCGCGCCGCCCGCGCAACAGAAGTCGGACCTCGGCCGCGATCTGCGCGATCTGTTCACGAGCCGGCCGTGGCTGGTTCTGGTGGGGGTGCTGCTTCTGGTTCTGGCAGCGTTCGTGATCAAAGGGTCGGTGTCGGCTTACTACTTCAAGTACTTCGTCAAGCGGGAGGATCTGCTGGGGCCGTTCCTGGTGTCGAACGGTCTGGCGTTCCTGGTGGCCGTCTCGATCGCCTCGCAACTGGCGAAGGTGTTCGGCAAGAAGCGCCTCTTCATGATGGCGATCGGCATCGGCGGCCTGGCGATCGGTGGCTTCTACATTGCCGGACCGACGGACATCGTGCTGATGTTCGCGCTGCAGATCGTTTCCAGCTTCATCATCGGGTTCAACTCGCCGCTGGTGTTCGCCATGTTCGCCGATACGGCTGATGACGCCGAATGGCGCACGGGCCGCCGCACGACGGGACTCGTTTTCGCCTCCGCCATTTTCAGCACCAAGGCCGGAGTGGCGATCGGCGCTCTGATCTTCGGGCTCATCCTCGACTACTTCGGCTACGTTCCCAATGTGACGCAGACGCATCGCTCGATCGACGGGATCATCCTGTCGATGAGCTGGATTCCCTGCGCCCTGATGGTGCTCGCCACCGCGCTCATGCAACTCTATCCGCTGGACGAGGAAATGATGGTGCGGATCGAATCGGACCTGAAGGACCGGCGCGGAGAGGCCCAGGCATGAAGACCGCCCTGTTGTGCTCGTTCGCCCTGCTGTCTTCGGCGTTGGCGGCCGATCTGACCGTGCAGAAGTGGCACGGCAATGCCATCGACTATTCCGGTTACCGCGCGGGGCAGAACCCGCAGCTCAACCGGTTCCCGACGCAGGCGCAGATCCTCGAGGACCTCAAGATCCTGGAGAGGAACTGGAAGCTGATCCGGCTCTACGGCGGAGACCGGCACTCCGAGGATGTGCTGGAGGTCGTACGGCGCGAGAAGATTCCGATCCAGGTGATGCTGGGCGTGTGGCTGGACGGCCATCCGGAAAAGCAGGCGGAGAACGCGGCGCAGGTAGCCGCCGGCATCCGGCTGGCGAACCAGTACAAGGACATCGTGGCGGGCATCAGCGTGGGGAACGAGATTCTGGTGTCGTGGTCTGACCACAAGCTGACCGAAGAACGGGCCATCGAGTACGTCCAGCAGGTCAAGAAGGCCGTGAGCTGCCCGGTTACGGTGGCCGATGATGTCCGCTACTGGCGGCAGCCGGAGGCGAAGCTGGCCGGCCTGGTCGATTTCATTACCCTGCACGCCTATCCGATGTGGGGCGGCGAGGACATCGATACAGCCATGGCCTCGACCATCAAGCATTTTGAGAGCGTGCGGAAGGCGCACCCGGGCAAGACCATCGTGCTGGGCGAGGCGGGCTGGGCCACTTATACCAACAGCAAGCAGAACGCTCCGCGCGCCGGCGATGAGAAGAAGCAGAAGCGCTACTACGAAGAACTGACGGCGTGGGGCAAGGCCAACGACGTCACCGTGTTCTGGTTCGAGGCGTTCGACGAGCCTTGGAAGGGGAGCGGCACGGAGGGGCATTGGGGGTTGTTCACGGAAGGACGGAAGGCCAAGCCGGTCATGCAAGGGCTGTTTCCGGACCTGATGCCGGCGGGCCCGACGTCGCCCGGATACGATGTGCAGGAGGCCAAGTGACCACCGCTTTCGTCGGCGAAGCACCGCTGAACCGCGCCTCGCGCAAGGTGGAGGGCGGCCACATCGACATCGGCGGGGAGCGGTTCTACCGCATCGTCAACTATGACGCGATGCCGCCGTTTCTGATGAGTCTGGTGAGCGACTCCGACCACTGGATGTTCGTTTCGAGCACCGGCGCGCTCACGGCCGGGCGGCGCGATCCCGACCACGCTCTGTTTCCTTATTACACCGACGACCGCATACACGACAGCCAGGACCAGACCGGCGGCAAGACCGTTCTGCAGGTTACGCGCGGCGGGCGGACGTCGCTCTGGGAGCCGTTCTCGCAGCGGTACGAGGGGCTGTACCGCATCACGCGCAGCCTGGCGAAGAGCGTCTACAGCAACAAGATCGTCTTCGAGGAGGTCAATCACGACCTGGGGCTTTCCTTTTCGAGCGCGTGGATGACCACCGACCGGTTCGGCTTCGTGCGGCGGTCCGCGGTGGCCAACCTCTTGGACGGGCCGGTTGAGATCGAGATTCTGGACGGCATTCAGAACCTGATGCCGCACGGACTGACGCGCCGGTTCCAGATGGAATACAGCACGCTCGCCGATGGATACAAGGAGAACGAGCTGGAGCCCGCCACGGGCCTGGGTCTCTTCAAGCTCAGCTCGATTCCGGCCGACAGGCCCGAGCCGAACGAAGCGCTGCGGGTGACTACGGTCTGGTCGGAAGGCATCGAGGCGGCGCACCGGCTGCTGTGCGCGGCTCAGCTTGACCGCTTCCGGCAGGGTCTTCCGGTGGAAGACGAAACGCTGATCCGCGGACGGCGCGGGGCGTACTTCATCCACTCGCGGCTGGCGCTTCCCGCGGGCGGCCGCACAGAGTGGAACATGGTGGCCGAAGTCGATCAGGACGCAGCGGGCGTCGCCGCCGTTGTCGCACTTCTCAAATCCGGCGGGGACCCGCGCGCGCAACTCGACGAAGACGTCGCGCACGGCACCGGGAACCTGATCCGCATCGTGGCCGAAGCCGACGGCCTACAGGTCACCGGCGACGACCTCAACTCGTGGCGGCACTTTTCGAACGCGCTGTTCAACGTCATGCGCGGCGGCATTCCCGACCGCGGCTACCAGATCGCGCGGTCGGACTTCAAGGCGTTCGTCACGCAGGCCAGCCACGCCGTCGCCGCCAGGCACGCCGCGTTCCTCGACGCGCTGCCGGAGACCGTTCTGCATAGCACTTTGCTGGAACTCGCGCACCAGCGGCAGGACCCGGATCTCGAGCGCCTGGCGCACGAGTATCTGCCGCTGACTTTCAGCCGCCGGCACGGCGATCCCAGCCGCCCTTGGAACATCTTCTCCATCCAGGTGAAGGGCGAGCACGGGGAGCGGCTGCTCAACTACCAGGGAAACTGGCGCGACATTTTCCAGAACTGGGAAGCGCTGGCGCTCTCGTTCCCCGGCTACGTCGAGAGCATGATCTTCAAGTTCGCCGGCGCCTCGACCGCCGATGGATACAATCCGTACCGCGTCATGCGCGACGGCTTCGACTGGGAGGTGCTCGACCCGCACGACGCGTGGGCCTATATCGGCTACTGGGGCGATCACCAGGTGGTCTACCTGCTGAAGCTGCTCGAGGTCTCGGCGCGGTATCATCCGGGAGCTCTCGCGAGCCTGCTGGCGCGCCGCGTTTTCACGTACGCCGACGTACCCTACCGCATCAAGCCGTATCCGGCGATGCTCGAGGATTCGCGCAACACCATCGAGTTTGACGCGGCGGCCGACCGCGAGATCCGCCGGCGCGCGGCTGCGATGGGGGCGGACGGCAAGGTTCTGCAGGGGGCGGACGGCGCGCCGTATCGCGTGAACCTGGCCGAGAAGTTGCTGGTGCTGGCGCTGGCGCGGTTGTTCAACTACATCCCCGAGGCCGGCCTGTGGATGAACACGCAGCGGCCGGAGTGGAACGACGCGAACAACGCGCTGGTGGGGTCTGGCGTTTCGATGGTGACACTCTACTCACTGCGGCGGTTCCTTTCGTTCTGCCGCGGCCTCTTCACCGAGGGGGTCGAGGTTTCCGCGGAAGTCGCCGAGGCGTTTCACCGCGTCGCGGCAGCGCTGGAGCGGCATGCGGGCCTGCTCGACGGTCCCGTGTCGGACCGCGACCGCAAGGTCGTGCTCGATTCGCTGGGCGCGGCCGGCGGCGACTACCGCGCGCGGATTTACGCGAGCGGCTTTTCGGGGAAGCAGGCCAGGCTCACCGCGGCCGAGCTGACCGCTTTCTGCGACGTGGCGCTCCGTCACATCGACCATTCGATTCGTGCCAACCGCCGCTCGGACGGCCTGTACCACGCCTACAACCTGATGAAGGTGGCGGGCGACGGGATCGCAATCCGGCGGCTATACGAGATGCTGGAAGGGCAGATGGCGGTGCTCGGCTCGGGGGCGCTATCGGCGAGCGAAGCGGCCGGGCTGCTCGACGCGCTGCGGGCGAGCAAGCTGTACCGCGCGGACCAGAACAGCTACGTGCTTTATCCCGACCGCAAGCTGCCGGGCTTCTTCGAGAAGAACAATATTCCCGCGGCGGCGCTCGAGAAGTCGAAAGCGCTGGCCGACCGGCGCATCGTGATCCAGGACGTGAACGGCGTGGCGCACTTCAACGCGGCCTTCCGCAACGCTGGGCTACTCAAGGCAGCGCTCGCACCGCTCGGCCTGACGGAAGCGGCGCGCGACCAGGTCCTCGCGGTGTACGAGGAGGTGTTCGATCACCAGTCGTTCACCGGCCGCTCGGGCACGTTCTACAAGTACGAGGGGCTGGGCTGCATTTACTGGCACATGGTTTCGAAACTGCTGCTCGCGGTTCAGGAGGCGATGGACCGCGCCGCGGCCGCCGGCGAAGACCCGTCGGTTGTCGAGCGGTTGCGCAGCCACTACCGCGAGATCCGCGAGGGGATTGGCGCGCACAAGCCGCCGGAGCTGTACGGCGCGATTCCCACGGATCCTTACTCGCACACGCCCGGTTTCGCGGGAGTGCAGCAGCCCGGCATGACCGGCCAGGTGAAGGAGGACCTCATCTCGCGGCTGGGCGAGATGGGCGTCGCGGTCGAAGCGGGGCGGCTCGGATTCCGTGCCCACCTAGTGAACCGCGATGAGTTTTTGAAGGAGGCGAGGGCGTTCCCGTTCTACGGGCTCGCGCTCGAACCCGGCACGCTCGCGTTCACTGTGTGCCAGGTGCCCGTGGTTGCTCACCAGGCGGGGCCTCCACGGATCGAGATCCGCGGGGCTGACGAGTCGCGCCGCACCGTTGAGGGGCTCGACTTGGACAACGACACCAGCGCCGCGGTCTTCGAGCGGACGGGAATGGTCAGGCGGCTCGACGTGTTCTTCGGAGTGGCTTGAGAATAGAGCCTCGACACGAGTGTCGAGGCGACAGGCAAGAGTGCCCAATGCCACTTAGCCCGACTTTCGCAGTTCAGGCCCGTTTTTCCGGTTCAGCCGGCCCTAAGCCTTTTGCCTGCAATCCGAGAATCTCAAAACCGCTGTGGTGAAGACCTACCCTCTTCCACTTCGGACCTTTTTCTGGCATTCTGCTGCTTCCATGTTCTTGCGCCGCACCAACCGCAGGAAGGACGGCAAGGATCACCGCTACTTTAGCGTGGTGGAAAACCGGCGACTGTCTTCGGGCAAGACGGCGCAACGCACGGTCCTCTACCTGGGTGAAGTGAACGACTCTCAGCAAGCCGCCTGGCGCAAGACCCTCGAGGTCTTCGACGAGCAGCAGCAGCGTTCTCGCAACCTCAGCCTGTTCCCCGACGATCGCGAGATTCCCGAAGATGCCGTCGACAGCCTGCAGGTGAGGCTGAGCGGACTGGAACTGCGGCGGCCGCGCCTGTTCGGCAACTGCTGGCTGGCTTGCGAAATCTGGCGTCAACTGGGACTCGACGAGTTTTGGCAGCGGCGCTTGCCGGACGGCCGCGAGGCCGTGAGATGGGAGAAGGTGCTGGAACTGCTGGTGGTGAACCATCTGCTCGATCCGGCCAGCGAGTGGCGTGTGCATCGGCAGTGGTTTCTTTCCACCGCCATGGACGAGTTACTGAACGTCGACTATGCGGCCGCCGAAAAGGACCGGCTGTATCGTTGTCTGGACCGGGTGCTGGAGCACAAGCAGGATCTGTTCGTGTGGTTGAGACAAAAGTGGGCGGACCTGTTTCAAGCCGACTTCGAAGTGCTGCTCTACGATTTGACGAGCACGTATTTCGAAGGCGCCATGGAAGAGAACCCCAAGGCTAAGCGCGGCTACAGCCGCGACGGCCGGCCGGATTGCTTGCAGGTAGTGGTGGCGCTGGTGGTGACCACCGACGGCTTCCCACTGGCCTACGAAGTGATGGACGGCAACACCACCGACTGCACCACACTGCGAGGGTTCCTCGACAAAATCGAGAAGACCTACGGGAAGGCGAAGCGGATGTGGGTCATGGACCGGGGCATCCCGACCGAGGCGATTCTGGCCGAGATGCGCGACCCGGCGCGCACGGTCTACTACCTGGTGGGAACGTCCAAGAGCAAGATCAAGCAGCACGAGAAGAAGTGGCTGGATTTGCCCTGGCAGAAGGTTCGCGACTCGGTCGAGGTGAAACTGTTCGAGCAGGACGGCGAGCTTTACGTGCTGGCCAAGAGCGAGGGCCGCCAGGCCAAAGAGGTCGCCATGCGGCGCAAGAGGCTGGCGCGGCTGCTGCGAAAACTTCGCGCCATGCGGCGCAGCCTGCCGGCGCGCGATCAGTTGTTGCTGCGGATCGGCGCCGCCAAGACCGAGGCGGGCCGCGCCTTCGGCTTCGTGAAGATCCAACTGCCGGAGTCCCGGCAGCCGGTGACGCGGGAGACCTTTCGATTCCACGTGGACAAGGTCAAGCTCAAAGAGGCGGAGTTGCGCGACGGACACTACTTACTGCGCTCCAACCTGGCCGGCGGCGACCCCACGGTGTTGTGGTCGCGCTACGTGCAACTGACCCAGATCGAATCCGTTTTTCGAAGCCTGAAAAGCGAGCTCGGGATTCGGCCCATCCGGCATCAACTGGAGCATCGCGCCGACGCTCACATCTTGGTCGCCTTCCTGGCCTACTGTCTTCAAGTGACGTTGAAGAACCGGCTCATGATTCACGCGCCGGGGCTGACGCCAGCGGCCGTGATGGGCGCGCTGGCGAACATTCAGATGATCGACGTGTACATTCCCACCGTCGACGGACGCTGGCTGATTCTCCCCCGCTACACGCAGCCGGAGAGAGATGCCCAGTTGGTCCTCGACAAGCTCAAGCTCGAGCTGCCCGCGCAACCACCTCCGCGGATCACCGCGGAACCCGCCCTCCGAGCGGTCGCCGAGGCTGGTCGATAGCCCGGGTTTGTGGTGAAGACCTTTTGATCGCCTGCACTGATTCTTAATGGCTTAGGTGTCGCTCGGGCCCCCAACTGCGAAAGTCGGGTTAGTTATCCCGGATGCGGACAGCCGGAGTGGGGCGGCTCTCCAGAGCTGCGCCGGACGTCCACGTCCGGCTTCCTTCGTTTCAGGAAGTTGGACGGAGGCGGGTCTGGAGACCCGCTGCAGGACTGGAGTCCTGCCCCACGATTTCTGTCCGGTCTTGCGAAAACTAAGTGGCATTGGGCAAGAGTGCCTGCGCCACGTGACCGCGTGAAGCTGTTCTGTGCCGTGTGGGGCAGGCTGGCAGCCTGCGGCGGGTTGTCAACCCGCCCTCAGCGCCGGTTCGCAACCGGCGCGCAGCTTGACAAGCTGCCCCACATACGAACCAGCGGTCAGAGACCTACTGCCGGGCGCCCGCGTAGTAGCCGGCGCGGGCCTGTACGGCGAGCTTGCGCGGGTCCTTGAGCTTCACTTTCAGCTCGTGAAAGCTGCCGTCGGGCTTCGCGTCGCCGGGCGAGAAGCCGAGGAGGTAGAAGCTCTCCGGCGTCGCGAGCTGGCGGAATCCGGCGTCGAAGTCGTTCCCAGCCGCGACGTAGGTGCCGCCGGTTCCGCGGGCCAGTTCCGTCAGTGTCACGGGGTTACCGGGTGGCGCGTACCGCTGCTGCCGACCCATCCCGCGATCCATCGCGTCCCCGGAGTCGTAGGGGTTCACGGGCCGGATGCCGCCGCCGCCCACTCCGCCCACGTCCAGCGCATCGATGCGCACCTTCGAGGCGATCGCCTGGTCGATCAGTTGTGCCATCCCGGCGGTCCGGTCGTGGCCCACATAGAAGCCGGGCGAGATGAGGATGACGCTGCGCTGGCCGGGAACGAGCGCGACGCGGCGCACCAGCGAGCTGAGCACGGAAAGCTGCAGCACTTCCGTCCGCGCCACGCGGCAGACAGCCGGCGATCCGAAGGCAATGTGCGAGACGGCGTCCTGCAGCTTGGCGCGGTCGTCCGTGAAATCGAGCAGCACCCGGCAGGTGGTGGTGACGACCGAGGCCCGGTCGCCAGGCTGCAAAGCCGCCATTTGCCGCGTGGCCGCATCGCGGACTCGCGTGAGATCGGCGGGGTCGCGAATCGCAGCATCGTCGAACAGAAACGCGACAAAGCGTTCGGGGATGACCATCCCGCCCCCGGCCGCCGGGCTCGTTCCGGCCTGCGACCTGTCGGGGGCGGCCTGCCCGCCCGGCCTGGTTTCCGCGAAGGAGACGATCTCCTGCCGCTTGCCCTTGTCGAGAAGCTCGAAGTCCTCTTTGTGGAGGCCCTTGACCGCATGTCCGTCGCGGTCGCGCACCACCACGGGCACCTGCACCAGGTTCACCCCGGATTGGAACGTCGGCGTTTCGGCCTGAGCCCAAAGGGCCGGCGCGGCAAGAGCCGTGCTCATCGTGACGACCGCCACCGCACCGATGCGTTTCATGATTCTATTCCTGCTTCCGCGCCCCCGTATCGTAGCCGATGCGGGCCTGCACCGTAAGCTGACGCGGGTCCTTGAGCTTTACCTTCAACTCGTGGAAGCCGGCGCCCGCCTGCGCGCCGCCGGGCGCGAAGCCGAGGAGATAGAAGCTCTCCGGAGTCTCGAGCCTGCGGAAACCGACGTCGAGGTCGTTGCCGGCAGCGACATAGAGACCGCCGGTGCCGCTGGCCAGCTCGATCAAGGTCAGTGGATTGCCGGACGGTATGTGTTGCCAGCTGCTGACCACCCGTCTGCCGGGTTACCGGGTCAGGGGGGCCCGGAGAGAAAGGGTGCATGGTCTCTATCGTAGGGCTCCCGGACACGCCGCCCACATCCAGCGCGTCGATGCGAACCTTCGAGTCGATCGCCTGGTCGATCAGTTGTGTCATCTCGGGCGTCCGGTCGTGGCCTACGTAGAACCCTGGAGAGATGAGAATGACGCTGCGCTGGCCAGGCGCGAGCGCGACTTGGCGCACCAGCGAGCTCAGCACGGAAAGCTGCAGCACTTCCTTCCGCGCCACCCGGCAGACCGGCGGCGACCCGAAGGAAATCCGCGAGACGGCCTCCTGCAGCTTCGCCCGGTCTTGGGTGAAGTCGAGGAGCACCCGGCAGGTGGTGGTGGCGATCGAGGAGCGATCGCCGGGCTGCAAGGCCGCCAGGTGCCGCGCGGCGGCGTCGCGGACTCGCGTGAGATCGGCGGAGTCCCGAATCCCGACATCGTCGAACAGGAGCGCCACCTGACGCTCGGGAACGGTCTTCTCGCCGGACCCGGTTTCGGCGAAGGACGCGATCTCCTGCGGCTTGCCGCGGTCGTACAACTCGAAGGCCTCTTTGAGGAGACCTTTCCCAGCATGCCCGTCGCGGTCACGCACCACGACGGGCACCTGCACCAGGTTCGCGATATCGGCCTGAGCCCAAACCACGGGCGCGGCCGCCAGCATGAAGACTGCGAGTCTCATCTCTTTGCCGCGATGCCTTCGACCAGGTCGAGGCGTTCTTTCCACGGGTCTGGCTTCGCCACTGGGCCGTCCGCCGTGAAATCCATCAACTGGTCGGTCTTGGCGTTGTAGGCCGGCCATTCCGGCAAACCCTTTCCGTTGGGATTGCCGGTCTTCGCGAAGTTCACCCAATAGGCATTCGCCGCCTCCGCCGTCGCCTTGTCCTGGGGCGCCAGGTCCTTGGTGTAGCGCGCTTCGACGGTGTCGAAGACGAAGGGGATCTCGGTGGCGTGGGGCGCGCCCTTCCATTGTTTGCGCATCGACAGCGCGACATAGGAGAAGCGGTATTCGTAAGCGGGCTGGCCGGTCGCCGCGAGCGTGCGCACCGTGAATCGCGCCGGCTCGATCATCATCTGGTCGGCAGCGACCAGCGTCCCGACCTGGCGCACGTTGCCGCTGTTCTCGGGATCGAACACCGCCTTCGCCTTGCCGGCATTCGCGCCGAAGCGGCTCAGCAGTTCGTCCATGGTCTTGGCCGTATTGAAGCCGATGTCCTGGCTGTTCGCTCCGGCGATGAGCGGGATCTTTGCCCCGCGGCCGGCGGCGTAGGCGGCGTCCGGGGTCTCGACGATCACCTGGCCGTCGATCATGGGACCGGCGTAGGTCGGCGTCATCATGGTGGCCATATTCAGGCCGTCGGTCACGGCTCCGGCGGGGAGCTTGCGCAGGGCGGCAAGAGCTTCCGGGCCTTCGCCGGTCACGCCCGCCTTCTTGGCGAACGCCAGGCCCACCGCTTCGGCCGAGGGCGTCCCGGTGGGGCTCGGCTTACTCAGATAACGCGGCGGGAAGAGACCGCTGCGGCCCCCGCCGGATTCGATGATCGCTTTCTGGAAAAGGCCCTGGCTGAGAGGCGAGGTGAGCATGGCGAACACCGACCCTCCGCCCGCCGATTCGCCGAATAACGTGACGTTGCCCGGATCGCCGCCGAAGGCCGCGGCGTTGCGACGGACCCATTTCAGCGCGGCAATCTGATCCATGTAGGCATAGTTGCCGTGGGGCTCGGTGGGGTTCTCACTGGTCAGCGCAGGGAAGCCGAAGAAACCGAAGCGGCCCAGCCGGTAATTGAAGCTGACAAAGACCACGCCGCGCTTGGCGAACTGGCTGCCGTCATAGACTGCGGGGGAACTGCCACCGTTGACGAATCCGCCGCCATAGATCCACACCATCACGGGCAGCTTTTTGGCGGGGCTCGGTGCCGGGACCCACACGTTCATGTAGAGGCAATCTTCGGCGGGGGTGACGCCCAGCGGCGCCGCGTCTCCGGGGAAGGGCTTTTGCATGCAGTCGGCGCCGTATTCGGAGGCCGGGCGGACGCCGCTCCACGGCTTCACGGGCTGTGGCGGTCTCCAGCGCAGGTCGCCCACCGGGGCCGCCGCGAAGGGGATGCCCTTGAAGGATGTGACGCCTTGGGCGGTGACACCCTTCAGGCGGCCGCTGTCAGTCTTCACCACGTCCGAAGCGCAGAGGGCGCTGCCGGCGATGGCGATCATCAGGGAGAGAGGAAGTTTGAGGTTCATGTCCGTATCCGAGGATACTACTGGCTGGGCGGGTCTGGAGACCCGCTGCAGGCGTGGACGCCTGCCCCACTTACGGCTTGGCTTGCTTGGCGGGCTCCGCGCCGGCGGCCGCCGCTTCCTCCGCCAGCCGCTTCCGGATCTGGCGGACTCGCGCCCGCATACGCTCCGCTTCCGCCGGCCGGTTCAGCAGCCGCAGCAGCTCGGCGTAGCGCTCCAGCAGCATACCCACCTGGACGCTGTCGGGCTGGATGCTGGCCTCCGCGAAAGCCAGCGCGCGGCGGTAGACCTGCTCCGCCTGCGCGTATTTCGTTTCGCCCACGAAGACCGAGGCCAATTTGTCGTAGTTGGAGAGCGTGGTTCTCTCGCGGATCAGCAGGGCGCGGCCGTAGAGCGGCTCCGCCTGGGCGAATTTCTCCTCCGCGACGAAGGTGCCCGCCAGGTTGTCGAGCGCGGTGGCCACGGTGGGGTGCTCAGACCCGACCATCTTCTCCCAGATGAGCAGAGACCGGCCGTAGAGCGGCTCCGCCTCGGCGTATTTTCGCTGGGCGTAGCAGACCCAGGCCAGGTTGTCGAGGCTCGGCACCAACTCCGCGTGATCCGGCCCCAGGGCCTTTTCGCGGATGGCCAGGGCGCGGCGGAACAGTGGCTCGGCCGCTGCGAATTTGCCCTGGTCGCGGTACATTCCCGCCAGGCCGTCGATGGTATCGGCGACGCTGAGGTGCTCGGCGCCCTGCGACCGCTCGCGGATCCCCAGCGCGCGAAGGTAGTATGCCTCGGCGTTGTCGAACTTCGCCTGCACGGCATAGAGCGCCGCCAGATTCTCGAGGGTGGCGGCGACCTCGGGATGTTCTCCGCCCAGCGCCTTCTCGCGGATCGCCAGGGCGCGCTGGTAGACCGATTCGGCGTCGGCCCACTGGCGGTTCGCGGTGTACAGGGTGCCCAGGCCGTTCAGGACCGTGACCAGCCGCGGGTCCATAGGCCCCCAGGTGCCCTCCTCGATGCCCAGGAGCCGGTGGTAGTGCGGCTCGGCCAGCATGGGTTTGCCTTCGGTGCGATAGACCGTGATGAGCTGGTCGAGTGTCGCCGCCAGACGCGGATCGTTTTTCTCGAAGCTCTCCGCCTCGCCGAGCGCCGCTTGCAGCTCCTTCTCGGCGTCGGCATAGTGGCCCTGTTCGTAGGCGGTCCTGCCGGCGTCCATCGCCGAGTCCCAGCGCGAAGGCTGGGACTGAGCCCACGCGGACAACGCGGCAACCAGCGCGACGGTGAGCCTGACCTGCATAAGGGGCAGAAGGTCCCTTCCTGCGAGTATACATGCGCTCACGGGCCGTGGCTGGCTGGCGGCCGCGGCGCATACCGCTCCGGACTCCATCGGTTGCCGGCTCGCGTCACTTCGGATGAGGGATGATCGCCACGATCAGGTACATCTCGTCCTGGATGAGGAAATAGAAGCGCCACTCGCGGTTCACGCGCGCTTGCCAGAGGTCGGAGGCCTCGTCATACTTTTTGGCGCGCAGCGAGGGATGATTGAGGTTCTTCGCCAGCAACCGGACTTGCTTCTCGAAAGCCTTCTGGATTGCGGGCGGCGCGCCCCGGTAATCCCTCTCTGAGCGCCGCGCATGTGCCCAGGTCATGAGCGTCAGGACGCTTTGCGGGCCGTGGAACGCTTGCGCCCCTTGAGAGAGTCGATCATCTCATCAACCGTGCCGAACGGACCGTGCACGCGTCCCTTCCGCACGTCGTCCAGACCTTCGGCGATGGCGCGATCCACCAAGGACTTCGGTGTGAGCGTGATCCGTCCCCGTTCCGCCTTCGCCTCCAGGATGTCGCCGACGGCCACGCCGATCCGCTCCCGGACGGCCCGTGGGATGACGACTTGGTATTTGTTCTTGACGGTGACGATGGACATAACGGTTGAACAGTTGAACTGTTCACCTACACTATAGCAGCCGCCGGCTGTCAAGCGGAGCCTTGACACTGCAGCATGCAACCTCGACGAGTTCCTGCCTCCGAACTCTGCCCGCGCCTCGGCATCGGGCGAAACCTGGACACTCGGCCGGCCAAGTCTCACTGAACCGTGGCATACGCTGCAGCAACTCCATACCAGACACTGACACCCCGCATTTTCTTCGCGAGGCTCGGCGGCCGAGTATAGACGGGACCGAGGTCGCGCGCCGGGAATGAAAACGGGACATCATAGACGACGATTAGCTTGTCGCCTGACTCGAACCTAATCTTCCCGCCACGCGAACCGCGCCACGGGCTGCAGGTGGGAGCCGTGCCGTTGAGATCCAGAACCGTCTCAGTATGCTCCCCGGCAGCGATTTCGAGGAACTCTGGCCCGTTAGCCGTCCAACCGCAGGGGACCTCCTCAAAGAAGGTGTCGACCTGTCCCTGCCTGATGCGGATCACGCGCCAGTGCCCCGCTCCCCAGGAGTTCCACTCTTTCCAGATACGAAGCGGTTTCTCCGAAACGTTGCCGATCCTCACCGCAATTTTGCCTTCAGGCTGGACTTGGGTTATCTCGAGGTTCAAATGAAGTAGGTCCTTGCTTTCTCCCCAGTCCTCGTCCTGCGCCGCCGCCGATAAGGCCCCGAAGCCCAACAACAGAATGCAAAGCGCCGTCTTCATTGCGTCTCCTTGCCGCCGAACAGCATATCAAAGCTCGGCCACAACAAACGCTGAAACATCGCGTCCTCGCACGGTACCATGGAAATGCCCCATGCCCGACCGCAAACCCGCCCTCGCGCGCGAACTCGGCCTGCGCGACCTGATCCTGTTCAACATCGCGGCCGTGGTGGGGACTCGCTGGCTGGCGGCTGCGGCGCATACCGGATCGGACTCCATCGGCCTGTGGCTGGGCGCCGCCATATTCTTCTTCGTCCCGTCCGCACTGGCGGTGTCGCGCCTCAGCGCGAGAATTCCCGAAGAGGGCGGCCTCTACGCCTGGACGCGCAACAGCTTCGGCGACTGGCACGGCTTCCTGTGCGGCTGGTGCTATTGGCTGAGCAACCTGTTCTACATTCCCAACCTGCTGCTGGCAGGCATCGGAATGGCGGTCTACGGTTTGGGGTCGAGTCACGCCTGGCTAGGCGACGCCCGGCTGTTCGTCATCCCGGTGTCGGTGGCCGTCCTGTGGATCGGCACCATCACCAACCTCGTCGGCCTGCGCGTGGGCAAGTGGACGCAAAACGCGGGGGCCCTGGCCACGTACACCGCCGGCGTGCTGGTGGTCGGGCTGGGAATCGGCGTGTGGATTGCGCACGGTTCGGCCACGCCGCTCGATCTGGCGCCGCGTTGGGATTGGAACCGGCTCAACTTCTGGTCGCAGATTGCCTTCGCTTTCGGCGGCCTCGAACTCGGGGCGGTGATGGGCGGCGAGATTCGAAACCCCGAGCGCAACGTGCCGCGCGCGGCGTGGATCAGCGGCCTCGCGATCGCGGCCTTCTACATCGCCGGTACGCTGGCGGTCCTGGCCGTGCTCAAGCCCAGCGAGGTCAACATCGTCTCCGGCCTGGCGCAGGCGGCGGCCGCGGCGGGGGACCGGCTCGGCGTGCCGCTGGTGGCCCCGTTTGTGGCGCTGCTCATCGCGTTCGGCATCACCGGCCAGCTCGGCGCCTGGATCGCCGGCTGCGCGCGCGTGCCGTTCGCCATCGGACTGGACCGCTACCTGCCCGCCGCCTTCGCACGCCTGCACCCGCGCTGGAAGACGCCACACATCGCGATCCTGAGCCAGGCCGTCGCCTGCACCGTGATCCTGCTCGGCATGCTGGCGGGCGAAGATGTGCGAACCGGCTATCAGTTGCTGGTGGATCTGACGGTAGTGACGTACTTCATCCCCTTCCTCTACCTGTTCGCGACCGCCGCGCGCCACGGACTTCGCCTGAGCGCGGCCGCCGGACTGGTGGTGACCGTTGTCGCCATCGCTTTCTCGCTCGTGCCGCCGGATGGCGTGGCCTCGGTCTGGCGTTTCGAGGCCAAGCTGGCCACGGTCTGCCTGCTGTTCGTGGGTGCCGCTAGAATGGCCTTTTTGAGGGGCAGGCGCGCGCAAGCATGAATTACGAGGACGCAGTCCGGTTCCTGTATTCGCTCGGCAACGAAGTAAAAGCCGCCAAACTCGGGCTCGAGCGGGTGTCGGTGCTGCTCGAAGCGCTGGGCGATCCGCATCGCGCGGGTGACTTCATACACGTCGCAGGGACCAATGGCAAAGGCTCGACCTGCGCGATGATCGAGTCCGTCCTGCGGGTGGCTGGAATCAGGACAGGCCTCTATACCTCGCCGCACCTGACCGAGCCCACGGAGCGCATCTCGATCGAGGGCCGCCCTGTGAGCCGCGAGGTGTTCGCCACAGCGTTCGATCGGGTGCATGCGGCTGCGGAACGGCTCATCGCTTCGGGGGCGCTCGAACTGCATCCTACCTACTTCGAAACCGTCACCGCCATGGCATTCGTGGCTTTTCGAGAGGCCAGGGTTCGGACAACGGTGCTCGAGGTCGGACTGGGCGGCCGGTTGGATGCCACAAACGTCGTCCTCCCGCGGCTGGCGGTGATCACGCCGGTGGACTTCGACCACGAGGCTTTTCTGGGACGCGGGCTGAGCGCCATCGCGGAGGAGAAGGCGGGGATCCTCAAGCGCGGCGTGCCGGCCGTTATCGCGGCGCAGCGTCCGGAGGCCGCTCAAACGCTCGCCGCCGCCGCGGCCGCACTCGGCGTCGAGCCCGTCTGGACCTCGGACTGGCGCGTCGCGGACCTGGCGCTCTATCCGGGCGGGAGCTGCTTCCGGGTGGTGGGGCCGAGGGAATACCGCATCGATTGCCCGCTGGCGGGAGAGCACCAGGTGGCGAATGCGGTGACGGCGGTGGCGGCCCTGGACCAGTTGGGATTCCCGGCCGAAGCGATACGCGAAGGCATCCGCCAGGCCCGCTGGCCGGGGCGCCTGGAGCGCGTTTCCGCGGCGCCCGAGATCATTCTGGACGGCGCCCACAACCCCGCCGGAGCCCGCGCGCTGGCCGCTTACATCAATCGCTTCTTCGACGGCCGCCGCGTCTGGTTGATTTACGGCGCGATGCGGGACAAGGCGGTCGAAGAGATGGGGGCGATCCTGTTCCCGCTGGCCGATCAGATCCTGGCGACCGCTCCGGCCATGGCGCGCGCCCTGCGTCCCGAGACCATCCGTGAGCTGACGGATCATCCGCGGGTGCGCACCACGGCAACGCTCCACGAGGCGCTCGAGATCGCCCGCCGCGAAGCCGCACCCGAAGACGCCATTTTCGTCGCGGGCTCGCTCTTCCTGGTGGCCGAGGCCCGCCGGCTGCTGCTCAGCACCGAACGGCGCGCGTGAGCAAGCGGACACCTGCGGTTTCGCGCCGCGCGGTCCTCTCCGTGACGGTCCCGCTTCGGTGCTGAGTGTAGCGCCTGCCGCGCGCTGGTACAATCGGTTCGAGACCCTGGAGGAGCATGAAGCACGCACTGTCCACCCACCTGTTTGTCAATCATCGCCTGACCACGGCCTCGCTCGAAAGAATGCTGCACGCGGGCGTCGAGATGGCGGAGATCTTCTGCGCGCGACAGCATTTCGACTACAACAACCGCGCCCAGGTGATGGAGCTGAGCCACTGGTTCAAGGACTCCGATCTGACTCTGCTTTCCCTGCACTCGCCGATTTACACCGACGACGTGTGGGGGCGCACCGGGCCGAACTCGGTGATCAGTATCACCGAGCCCGTGAAGGCGAAGCGCGTCCTGGTGGTGGACGAGATCCGGCGCGCGATTGAAGTCGCCGAGTACGTCCCGTTCAAATACTTCATCCAGCACATCGGGGTTGGCGGCGAGCAGTACAGCGACCGCGCGGTAGACGCGGCGTTCTCGTCGCTCGAGGAGCTGAGCGTGTTCGCCCGCCAGCGCGGCGTCGAGATCCTGATCGAGAACATTCCCAACGCGCTTTCGAGCGCGCAGCGGCTGGTCGAGTTCCTGGCGCAGACGCACCTGCACCTGGGCTTCTGCTTCGACGTGGGCCACGCCCACATGGGCGCGGGCGTGGAAGAGGAGTTCGACATCATGCAGGAGCGCATCCGGTCCACTCACGTCCACGATAACGACGGCGAGCAGGACAAGCACATCTGGCCGCTGCTGGGCGAGGGCGGAACCATCGACTGGGCCCACGCCATGCAGGTTCTGCGCTCGCGCGAGGACCAGTATCCGCTGCTGCTCGAGCTCAAGGAAGTCCCCGATCGCAAACACCAGATCGACGAAGTGCCGGAGATTTTCGACCGGCTGGAGAGCCTGTAAATGAGGATCACCATCGAGGAGGCCGCCCGGCACGCGGGCGAGACCGTCGAAATTCGCGGATGGCTTTACAACCTGCGCCGGTCCGGTAAGATCGCGTTTCCGCAGCTCCGGGACGGCACCGGGATCATGCAGTGCGTGGCGGTGAAGAGCGCGCTCCCGGAAGAGGTTTTCGAGAGCATCAAGAACCTGACCCAGGAATCGTCGATCGCCGTGACCGGGAAGGTGCGCGCCGAGCCCCGCGCGCCGGGCGGATTCGAGATGGATCTCGAAGCCATCGAAATATTCGACCGCGTGCCGGAGAGCGATCCCTATCCCATTACGCCCAAGGAGCACGGCGTCGATTTCCTGATGGATCACCGCCACCTGTGGCTGCGCAGCCGCCGGCAGCACGCCATCCTGCGGGTGAGGCACGAAGTGATTCGCGCCATACGCGACTACTTCGACAACCACGGGTTCACGCTCGTGGATACGCCCATCTTCACGCCCAATGCGTGCGAGGGCACCACCAGCCTGTTCGAGGTGAACTACTTCGACGAGGAGAAGGTCTACCTCACGCAGTCCGGCCAGCTCTACAACGAGGCCACGGCCGCCGCTTTCGGAAAGGTGTACTGCTTCGGCCCCACCTTCCGCGCCGAGCGTTCGAAGACGCGCCGGCACCTGACCGAGTTCTGGATGGTGGAGCCGGAGATGGCCTACGCGACCATCGAGGACGTGAAGCAGGTGGCCGAGGAACTGGTGGCCAGCGTGGTCGGCCGCGTTCTCGAGAACCGCGCCTCCGATTTGAAGGAGCTGGAGCGCGACGTAACCAAGCTCGAGAGCGTCAAGGCTCCGTTCCCGCGCATCAGTTACGACGATGCAGTGAAGCGGCTGCAGGCCAAGGGCAGCGAGATCAAATGGGGGGGCGATTTCGGCAACGCCGACGAAACGCTGCTGGGTGAGGATTACGACCGGCCGGTGATGGTGGACCGCTACCCCTCAGCGATCAAAGCTTTCTACATGCAACCCGATCCCGAGCGGCCGGAAGTGGCTCTCGGCGTCGATGTGCTGGCGCCCGAAGGCTACGGCGAGATCATCGGCGGCGGCCAGCGCATCCACGATCTGGACCTTCTGCTGAAACGCATCGACGAGCAGGGTCAGAAGCGCGCGGACTGGGAGTGGTATATCGACCTGAGGAAGTACGGCACGGTTCCGCACTCCGGCTTCGGGATGGGAGTCGAACGCGTGGTGGCCTGGATCTGCGGCCTCGAGCACGTGCGCGAGACGATCGCCTTCCCGCGCATGTTGTATCGGACGAAGCCTTAGCGTATGGAGGACCGGGAACCGCTGCGTCAGTGGGAGGAGGAATTCGAGGCGGCCGCTCGGAGACCGCTGCGACAGCGCGTACGCTATGCGTTCATTCACACGTACAAGCCCGTCTTGGATGACGCCGCGTATCGCTCTTTCGACACGATGGAGCAGTACAAGAGGTGGTGCGACACGCTGCCGGATTGGCTGGGCTATGGGCGCGTTTGACTACAAGCAGGCCGAAGAGATACGAGATGCGTTCGATCGGCGGGAGGTCAAGTATCTCTTCATCGGGAAATCCGGCGCGATCCTGCTCGGGTACCCGGACACGACGCAGGACGCTGACGTTTTTGTGTCGAAAAGCGCCGCCAATGGAGAGCGGCTCGTCGAGGCGCTTCGCGATCTTGGTTTCGCGCTGACGGACGCGCAGGCTGCGGAGATAAAGCGGGGCAAGGACTTCGTCCAGTTGAAGAACGGCCCCTTCGACCTGGATCTGGTGTTCGCTCCCGATGGCATCGAACGGTTTGAAGACGCCTGGGAGCGGCGCGTCGATGTCGAGGGTTTTCACGTTTGTAGCATCGACGACATTGTGGCCAGCAAGCAGGCGACCAACCGAGCCAAGGACCGGGAGTCTATGCCGCGCCTGTTGTCGTTTCGTGAGTGGTTGAAGAAGCGGGCTGCAAGCTGAGGGCAATTCACCATGCGCAAACCGCATATCGCAATCATCGGAGCGCCGCTCGATCTGGGCGCCGGACGGCGCGGCGTGGACATGGGGGTGTCGGCGGTGCGGTTCGCCAACCTCGGACAGCGGCTGGCGGAACTCGGCTACAAGGTGGAGGATCTGGGCAACGTGGCCACCGAGCAGCCGGAGCGCGTTCCGCCTGGCTCGGGCAACGCCCGCTACCTCGAGTACATCGCGCATACCTGCGCGCGGCTGGCCGAATGCGTCGAGGCGGCGCTGGGGCGCGGGCGTCTGCCGCTGGTGATTGGCGGCGATCACTCCATCGCGGTGGGAACGGTGTCCGGCGCTGCCAAGCACATGCGGCACGCCAGGAAGCGCCTGGGCCTCATATGGGTGGACGCGCACCCGGACATGAACACGCCCGAGACCAGTCCTAGCGGCAACGTGCACGGCATGCCGCTGGCCTGCATCATCGGAATGGGCCCGCGCAAGCTCACTCACCTGGGCGGCTTCGCCCCCAAGATCGATCCCAAGAATGTAGCGCTGGTCGGCATCCGCGACGTGGACGCGCTCGAAAGGCCGCACGTCAAGGAATCCGGCGTGCGCGCGTTCACCATGCGCGACATCGATGAGCGCGGCATGCGCGCGGTCATGGAAGAGGCGATTCAGATCGCCAGCGCGGGTACCGAGGGCTTCCACCTCTCGCTGGACATGGACTCGGTGGACCCGCAGATCGCCCCCGGCGTCGGCACGCCCGTGCGCGGCGGCCTGAGTTACCGCGAGGCGCACCTCGCGATGGAGATGATCGGCGATGGCGGCCGCATGACGTCTATGGACGTGGTGGAAGTGAATCCGGTTTTCGATGAAGCCAACCGAACCGCGCAGTTCGCGGTGGAGCTGGTTCTTTCGGCGATGGGAAAACGAATTCTATGAGCGATGGCAAGATCCGGGTAGCGGTGTTGTACGGAGGCAGGAGCGGCGAGCATGAGGTTTCGATCCGTTCCGCGGAGTCCGTCATCGCCGCGATGAACCCGGCCCGTTACGAGGTCACCAGAATCTTCATCACGCAGGACGGCCGCTGGGAGCCGGGGCCGATCGTGCCCGAGCCGAACGCCAACCCCGGTATCGACGTGGTGTTCCCGGTGCTGCACGGAACGTTCGGCGAGGACGGCACCGTGCAGGGTCTGCTCGAACTGGCGGGCCTGGCCTACGTGGGCGCGGGCGTTCTGGCCTCGGCGGTCGCGATGGATAAGGAAGTCACGAAGCGCTTGTGCCGCGAGCGCGGACTGCCGGTGGTCGATTACGTCATCCTGACGCGCGGCGGCCTCGCGGCCGAAACGGTCGAGAGCAAGCTGGCTTACCCGGTGTTCGTCAAGCCGGCGAACCTGGGGTCGTCGGTGGGGATTTCCAAGGCGCGGAATCGCGAAGAGCTCGAGCGCGCGATGAGCGTGGCCGCGGAGTACGACCGGAAGGTTGTGGTGGAGAGCGAGATCGTGGGACGCGAGATCGAATGCTCGGTGCTCGGCAACGAGAATCCGGAGGCGGCCGTCCCGTGCGAGATCCTGCCCTCCCGCGACTTTTACGACTACGAGGACAAGTACCTTCTCGATCGGGCCGGCACGGTGCTGCCCGCCGATCTGCCGCCCGAAACGACGGCGGAGGTGCGGCGGCTGGCGGTGGAGTGCTACCGAGCCGTGGGGTGCGAGGGAATGGCGCGCGTGGACTTTCTGCTCGAGTCCGCGAGCTCGCGGCTGTACATCAACGAGATCAACACCATTCCGGGCTTCACGTCGATCAGCATGTATCCCAAGATGTGGGAGGCGGCCGGCCTCGCGTACTCCGCGCTGATCGACCGGCTGATCGAGCTGGCGCTGGCGCGCGCCGCCGCGCGCAAGGCGACCAAGTTCACCAGGTAGGGGGCGGCTTGTCGCGCGTGGCTTGTGGCCGGCCACCTATGGCCACAAGAGGGATCTGGACTGGGGGCGCGCGCATCGGCTAGAATCCCATTGAACGACCTGGAGGCTCATCATGTTGAAGGGATTCAAGGATTTTCTGTTCCGGGGCAACGTCATCGACCTGGCCGTCGCGGTGGTGATCGGCGGCGCGTTTGGCGCGGTGGTCGCAGCGTTCGTCAAGGACCTGCTGACGCCGTTGATCGCGGCCATCGTCGGTAAGCCCGACTTTTCGGGCCTGACCTTCGCAGTCAACAACAGCAAGTTTCTCTACGGCGAGTTTGTCAACGCCGTGGTGTCGTTCGTGCTGGTCGCGACGGTGGTGTATTTCGTGATCGTCGTTCCGATGAAGGCGGTCACGGAGCGGATGAAGCCGAAAGAGGTGCCCGCGCCGCCCGCCACGCGGAAATGTCCGGAATGCCTGAGCGAGATTCCGATCGGAGCCAGGCGCTGCGCGTTTTGCACTTCGGTGCTCGAGTAACATTCAAGCTCGGGCCGGCGTCTGGACAGTCGGAACTTCTTGCATGAAACCGACTGTCTCTTGCGTCCTGCTGTGCGCGTTAGTCCTCGCGGCAGCGCCACCGAAGCAAGCGCCTCCCGCGCCGGTGCCGGCCCAGATCCTCGCGGCAAAAAAGGTCTTCGTCGTCAATGGCGGTGCCGATGCAGGGGCGTATCCCATCGCGCCGTTCAGCGGAGAGCAGGCGCGCGCATACAACAGCTTCTATGCAGCCATGACGACACGGGGGCACTATCAGCTCGTGGGCGCTCCCTCGGATGCAGACCTGCCGATCGAGATCCGGTTCACTGTGCGCCCGGGCCCGGTCCTGCACGGAGACACGTGGTATTGGGATGCCCAGTTTCGGCCGACGATGCGAGACCCGAAGGCAAACACCTTGTTGTGGGCAATGACGGAGCAGGTGGAAGAGGCCCAATTGCCGGGAAACCGCGACAAGAACTTCGACCAGGCGCTGGCCAGAATTGTCGTCGATCTGCAGAGGTTGACGGCACTCTCCACGTTCGGAGACGCGAACAGCCAGGAGGGTGGACCTAGCGCGGCGCATCGAGGCGCGGAGCTTCGCTCCCCAGGCCGGCGTAGTCTTCGCGCACCTTGATCACCTTGGCGTCCCTGAAAGTGACAAAGGTGATCTTGCCCGGGGCCATTCCGTAGATCCAGTCCTCCGTCTCGTCCTCGTTCGTGACATCCCGAACCTTCCGCACCGGCCTGCCCACCGCGGCCAGGACCTCGTCGCGGTTCATGCCCACCACCACGCGCTTCTCCTTCACCGCCTGCTGCATCTCCGGCGGAAGGCTCTCGAGAAAAGTCTGCGTGGCCGAGTGCTTTTCGAAATCCAGAACCGTGGAGAGCATCTTCTTGATCTGGGCGGGCGTGACTGGCGGCACTGGCGTTTTGAACATCAGGGCGATGGACGTTCCCGCCGGCGCGTTTGCGTTGTTGGGCTGCGAGATGGGCGAGGTGGAGCCTCCCAAGCCGACCTGGACGTGGTTGAACCACCTGGTCTTGCCGGCGTTGAAGCCGCCGTTGATCACGAAGACGATGCGGTCGGGCTGGATGTCCACGCTGGTGAGCTGGACCATGTCACCGACGCGCGCCGCCGGGCCGTACTGGCGACCGGCCTCGACCCAGGTGTTTTTGTCGTAGGCCCCTTGGGTGTCCACGGCCAGCGCGTGCTTCGACCGCGGCAGCTCGACCTTCGCCTTGGCGTACTCGGAAGACAGCCCCCGGATCAGTTCGATGCGCTGCTGTTCGGTGAGTACTTCAGCGGCAGCCCTCGCCGCGCAGAGAGCAGCGATCGCGACCAGGACCAGCGGCAGCGAATGGCGCATCGGTTACTCCCCGGACGGCTGCCACGGCCATCCGATATCGTCCCATCGCTCTCGAAGCAGAAACGGAGTCTGGCGTTTCACGGGGGCTTTCAGGATCAGCCACAGAAACAACGCGACCAGCACCCCGGTGTTCACGAGACTTCCCTCCGGGCCGTACGCTCCGCCGCTCCAGCGCTCGTATCCCGGACGCCAGCGGATGGCGTAGCCCGTCACATTCATTGTAAAGCCGCTGAGGTTCGCTCCACATAACGGCAGCGCCCAGTTCCAGCCGAGGTGCAGTCCGATGGGAAGCCACAGGTCGCCGCTGCGCCAGAAAGCCACTCCGAACAGCAGGCCCCAGAGCGCGGTATTCAGCAGCGCCAGGGTGGTGACGTTCAGGTTGCTGGAGTGCGCCCAGGCGAACACCGCGCTCACCGGCAGGATCGTGGCTATCGGTCCCAGCACGCCCATCAGCACCTGAAAGCCGTAGCCATGGAACAGCATCTCCTCGCCGATGGCGCCGAAGACCAGCACCACCAGCACGAACAGGATGCTGCCTGCTTCCGCCGGCGGACCCGTTCGAACTACGTCCGCGGCGCCTTCGAGAACCGGGCCGTAGATCACGATGATCGCCGACACGATGCCGCCCGCCAGACCCAGCAGCAGATTGCGCACCGCGGCCGCGTTCCAGGCGAAGCCTATGTCGAGCAGGTTGCCTCGCTCCCAGATGCGCATGGCCAGCGCGTTGGCCACCGCTGCCGCGGCGAACACCGAGAGCGCCGCGACCAGGAAGAACCGGGGCTCCATCAACTGCCAGAAGAGCTGGCCGAACATCACCTCGCCGGCCAGCCCCAGGAACACGAAGACCACTATTTTGAGAAGAACGACCAAGTGCCTGGAGTCCGGCAGCTTCACTCGAACTCCACCAGAGCCTGTCCGGGTTTCACCGCGTGGCCGACCTCGACGGGCACCGCTTTGACCGTGCCGGCGGCCTCGGCGACAATGCTGGTCTCCATCTTCATGGCCTCGATCACCATGAGGAGATCCCCCTTCTCGACCTTCTGTCCGGCGGCGGCGGCAATCGAAACGACGACGGCCGCGAACGGACTGCGCAACGTTCCGTCGTCTTCCTGTTTTGCGCCGCGGCGACCCCGGATCGGCGGCGTTGGCGGAAGCGGAGAGGCAATCTTCACCGTGGCCGCGGGAAGGGGCGCGGGAGAAACGGCCAGCTCATCGACCAGTTCCACGTCCACCTCGTAGCTCTTGCCTTCGATCGTGATTCGGAGCTTCACCGGGTCAGTGTCCTTGATTGTGTCTGGGGCCGAAGCGAGCCAGGCCGTCGCGTCCCGGCAGGCTGTGCGAGTGGTGGATGGCCATGCGTCCGAAGCGGGCCCAACCGCCCGCTTCGAGCTGGAGGGGCACGGCCTTGAGCACGCGCGCGTTGGGGCCACAGACGGCCGCCACGGCCGCCGCGATAAGAACACGGTGATGCGGGGGGATGGTTGGATTCTCGTTCATGGTCTATAGAGGGATGAGCCCGTGCTTCTTCTGCGGTCTCCAGTCGCGCTTGGTCTCGAGCGTAGCGAGCGCGTTCGCCAGATACGGCCGCGTCTGGGCGGGTTCGATAATGTCGTCCACCAGCCGGCGCGCGGCCGAAACATAGGGCGTGGAAAATGTGCTGCGGTACTGCTCCACCAGTTCGGCACGCTTGGCGGCCTGGTCGGTCGCAGCGTCGATCTCGCGCCGGAAGACCACTTCCGCCGCGCCCTCCGCGCCCATGACCGCGATCTCGGCGGTGGGCCAGGCCACCACGCGATCCGCTCCCAGATCCTTCGCGCACATCGCGATGTAGCCGCCTCCATAGGCCTTGCGCACCACCACGGTGACCTTGGGTACGGTGGCGGCGGAGTAGGCGAACAGCATCTTGGCGCCGTGGCGGATGATACCGCCGTACTCCTGCTCGACTCCGGGGAGGAACCCGGGGACGTCCACCAGGGTTACCAGCGGAATGTTGAACGCGTTGCAGAAGCGTATGAAGCGCGCGCCCTTGTCGGAGGCGTCGATATCGAGCGCGCCCGCCAGCACCGCGGGCTGGTTGGCAAGGATTCCGACCGTGCGGTCGTCGATGCGCCCGAAGCCGACAACCAGGTTCGCCGCGAAGGTGGACTGCACCTCGAGAAAATCCTGTCGGTCCACCAGGCGTAGGATGATTTCGCGCATGTCGTAGGCGGCCTTGGGATGCTCGGGCACGATGCCGTTCAGGGACACATCCGCCAGCACGATCTCGCCGCCGCGCATCCGCGGCGCGTCCTCGACGTTGTTGGAGGGCAGGAAACTCAGCAGCCGCTTGCAGATCTGGATCGCGTGCTCGTCATCGTCGGCGACGAAATGCACCACGCCCGAGTAGCTCATCTGCGCGTAGGGGCCGCCCAGTTCGTCCGCCGTGACCACTTCGCCGGTAACCTGCTTGATCACCGAAGGCCCGGTGATGAACATGCGCGCGTAGCGGGTCTGGATGATGAAGTCGGTGAGCGCGGGGCTGTAGGCGGCGCCTCCGGCGCAGGGCCCGCATATCAGCGAGATCTGGGGCACCACGCCCGAAAGCATGACGTTGTGATAGAAGACCCTGGCGTAGCCGGCCAGGCTGACCACGCCCTCCTGCACGCGCGCTCCGCCGGAATCGTTGATCATGACGAAAGGCGTGCCGGTGCGGAGGGATGCCCGCATCATCTCGACGATCTTGTCGCAGTGGACTTCGCCGGCCGAGCCGCCGGCCACGGTGAAATCCTGGCTGGCGACGTGAACCGGCCGTCCGTCCACGCGGCCCGCGCCGGTCACCACGCCGTCCCCGGGAAGCGCCTTCCCCGCCATGCCGAAGTATGTCGCGCGATGCTCGGCGAAGAGGCCGACCTCCTGGAACGAGCCTTCGTCGATCAGCAAGTCCAGCCGCTCCCGGGTGAAGAGCTTGCCCGCCTCATGCTGCTTGGCGATGCGCGCCTCGCCGCCGCCGGCCTCAAGGGCCTGACGCTTCCGTTCCAGCTCGCTGATGCGGGGGGATTCCGACATTTAACCCAAAGGTAACATTATAGGCGGCGCCAGCCTCGTGGCGCAGACTGAAGACTCCGCTGAAAGACGGTGGCTGGCTCCGCTGTCCCAAGCGACATGTCCGCCCAGTGAACGGGATAGGTCTCGAGCGCGCGTGGACAGCGGTGCCTGTGGCCGCTTTTCAGCCCTGTCACCTCTCGCCGCGGACGCGACGAACTGAATTTCGCAAGTCCCTCTTCAGTCTGCCGCGTCGAGACTCTTCTCGACGCAATGGGGAGCGCCTCGACACGAATGTCGAGGCGGCAGGCAGGAGCGCCTGCGCCACAAAAGCGTCAGGGCGCGAGCACGATTTCCGCGATACGCACGGCCAGCGGCTCCATGTCCACCCCTTCAAGGTTGGCCAGCACGGCGACGGAGAGGCCGCTGGCTGGGGATACCAGCAGGCACGCCGACGCACCCTGCTGGATGCCAGGGTGGAGGATCCACGGCTTGCCGTCCAGTTCCACCACGGCCCAACCCAGGCCGTAGGGCACGGGCCGGCCATCGCGCGTGCGCTGCGGCGCGAACATGCGGTCCCGCGTCGCGGGCTTTACCAGGTCGCCGCGTTCCAGGGCACAGGCAAACCGGATGAGATCGCCGGCGGTCGAGAGCAACCCGCCGCCGGGGATCTTGTTGCTCGTGTCCACGAGCGCGCAGTTTTCAATGCCGCCGTCGAGCGCGCGGCGATAGCCGCGAGCGCGGTGGGGAACGATCCGGTAGACGTTGTCCTCGCCAGTGTGCTCCATTCTCGCCGGAGCGAAGACATTGGCGCGCAGGTATTCGAGGAAGTGCATGCCGGAAGCCGCCTCGACCACGGCGCCCAGCAGGTCGTATCCATAGGTGCTGTAGCCGTACCTGGTGCCCGGCTCGAATAGCAGCGGCTCGTCCGCGAAGAGTCGCAAGGGATCGAGCAGGTTGGTGTAGTGCCGCGTGCTTTCGACTTCCTCCTCCGACCGGTAGTGGCGGATGCCGCTCAAGTGGGCCAGCAGCAGGCGCGCGGTGATCGGCCACGGCTTAGCGGGGAACCCAGGGACGTACTTCTGAACGGGCGCGTCCAGGTCGAGTTTGCCGCGCTCGGCGAGTTGCATCACGGCGACGGCGGTGATCGGTTTCGAGATGGAGCCGATGCGGTAAACGGTTGCGGGGGCCGCCGCGACTGAGTTCTCTAGGTCGGCCGTCCCGAAGCCCTGAACCCAGGCCAGGCGCGTGCGGATGCCGACTGCCACGGTAAGGCCGGGGATCTCCGCCCGCAGCATCCGCGCCGTAACGATGCGGCCGATTTCGCGGATGGTGGCGGGCGGTAGTGCCGCTTCGCGCGCTACCGGCGCGGATGAAGCGGGCAGCACCGCCAGCGCAAACCAGACGACCGGACTCCCACGCCGCCCCATGCGAGTGTCCTCATTCTACCGCTGCTATCCTGAGGGCTGAACATTCTGAGAGCTGAACGATGACCCGACGCAAACTGGTTGTGCTCGCCCTTCTGACGGCCGCGTGCGGCTTTCCGCAAGGCCGGCCGGCGCCGCCGCCGAAACCGAAACTGGTGGTGGCGATCGTGATCGATCAGTTCCGGTACGACTACCTGACACGCTTCCGCGCGAACTACACCGCAGGCATCGCCGAGCTGCTCGATCGCGGCGCGGTGTTCACCAATGCGAGGTACCGGCAGTTCCCTACGGTGACGGCGGTGGGCCACTCCATATTCCTGAGCGGTGCGATGCCTTCGCTGAGCGGCATTATCGACAACCAGTGGTTCGACCGCGGGCTCAACCGGCAGGTGACCAGCGTGGGCGATGAGGCCACGCAACTGCTGGGGGGCGCCGGCCCGGGCTCGTCGCCGCGCAGGCTGCTCGCCAGCACCCTGGGCGATGAGATGAAGGAGGCGTCGCGCGGCGAGTGCCGCGTGATCGGCATTTCGCTCAAGGACCGTGCGGCGATCCTCCCCTCGGGCCACGCGGCCGACGGCGCATACTGGTTCGACCCGGGCGCGGGCGCGTTCGTATCCAGCACGTTCTACTTCAAGGAGCTGCCGGAGTGGGTCCGCAACTTCAATGCCGCGCGTCCGGCGGATGGCTACGGGAACGCGCAGTGGACGCCCCTCATCGCCAGCCCGGATTATCCGGACTTCCGGAAGAAGATGCCGGGTGGCGGCCCGGAGCTCTACACCGCGCTCGAAGCCAGCCCCTACGCGAACGAACTGGTGGAAGCCTTTGCCGAGCGCGCCATCGAGGCCGAACGGCTGGGCGGGCACGCCGCGGCCGACCTGCTGACGGTGAGCTTTTCGGCGAACGACTACGTGGGTCACCAGTTGGGGCCGGATTCCGCGGAGGTTCGCGACATGGCGCTGCGCGTCGATCGCTCGATCGGAAAGCTGCTCGCGTTCCTGGAGCGGCGCCTGGGTCCCGGCCGGGTGGTTGTCGTGCTGACCGCCGACCATGGCGTGGCGCCCCTGCCTGAGGTGCTGGCCGAGAGAAAGATGCCCGGTGGCAGGCAGCCGGCCAAGGTGGTGCTGGATGCGATCCAGGGGGCGCTCTCCGCACGCTTCGGCGAAGGCCGTTGGGTGGCCGGCGCGAGCACCGCTGGCGCGTATCTCAACCGCGAGCTGATCGCGTCGAAGAGGGTCGACGAGGCGCAAGTGGAAAAGGAGGCGGCGAAGGCCGCCCGGGGCGTTCCCCACGTGCTGCGTGCCTACACGCGCGCGCAGGTCATGGCGGGGCAGGCGGGCGGCGACGCGATCGGCGATGCGGTAGCCAACGGCTTTTGCGCGAGCCGCTCGGGCGATGTGTTCGTCGTGATGGAGCCGTACTGGATCGATGTGGAGCACGGCACAACCCACGGATCGCCGTTCGACTATGACACGCACGTGCCGGTGATCTTCATGGGACCGGGCGTCAAGCCGGGGCATTACGGCGAAACGATCGCGCCCAACGACATCGCGCCGACCCTGGCCACGCTCCTGGGTGTTGAGACGCCGAGCTGCTCCGCGGGCCGGGCGCTCGCGGAGATGCTGGTGCGCTAGACTACCGTGCATGGAAATCCATCCTCCCGAGAAGCCCATTCATAGCGTCAAAGACTTCCTCCTGCAGCTCGCAACGATCACCGTCGGGATTTTGATCGCGCTGTCGCTCGAGGGCGCGCTCGAGTGGTCGCACCATCGCACGCTGGTGAGCGAGGCGCAGGAGAATCTGCGGCACGAGATAGCGGACAACAGGCAGGAGATCGACAAAGTTCTGGGCGGGATCCCCAACCTGAGGAAGAACGAGGAGGCGGCCCTGCAGCTAATAGAAGACCTTCTCGCACACCGGGCGCGTGGGGGTCACAAGCTCGACTTCACCTACGACCTGGGCTTGCTGGGCGCCACGGGCTGGAGCACCGCACAGGCGGCGGGAGCGGTGGTCTACATGCCGTACCGGGAGGTTCAGAAATACGCCACCATCTACCTATGATTGTGTCAACTGAAATCCGCACCCCTGGCGCAAGTTTTTTGGCCGTGCCGGGCCGGGGCTGGCTTGGTGTCTCGCTTCGTCTTCCTCATAGGATCCGAAGGGCAGAGCGGTGGCGGGTCAAGGCCGCGTAGCGCCCCGCAGGGGCTTGGCCTTGACGCGCCACCGCTCTGCCCTTACTCACAATCCCGGAAGACGAAGCGAGCTTCTACGCGGATCGCCGCGCCACGCGTT
The DNA here is from genome assembly GCA_963841635.1 of Bryobacterales bacterium. Lineage (GTDB taxonomy): Bacteria > Acidobacteriota > Terriglobia > Bryobacterales > Bryobacteraceae > DASWZN01. The sequence goes on along the minus strand of CAWJDO010000002.1, from coordinate 126,114 downwards.
TCGGTTTTCGGATCTGCTCGGCGAAAGCCGCCGTGCCGCTCCGCTCCAGCATGCGGAGTTCGCCGGGAGCGGCCCGGCCCCAAGGCGTTCGGCCCCGCTCCGCATGGGTTACCGGAAGCGCTTCTCGCCATGTCCCAGGCCCGGTGCGACTTAGTAAATCGCACTGGAGGGGGGAAAAGCAAGTTACTCCCCGGCGAGCTGCGGGGCGCCAGCATCAACCTCGGCTCCGCTCACAAGTCAATCATGCCCGATACGATCTACAACGCCAGTTCGGCACCTTCCAGGACCGGCTCACCGAGACGATCGTTACGGCCGGGCCGTCCGAGGATCCGGACAATTCCAGCCCGCGCGCGCTGCGAGAATGGAGGATGCGCGTCCAGACGAGCTTGTCGCACGCTAAGGCCGTGGAGGGTCTGGCACGCGGACTGAAGGACGAGTACGATAAAGCCTTACGGTGATGTTAAAACGTTTCTGCCCGCTTGTGTTTGCTGTGCTCCTCGCGTCGCCGTGCTATCCGGCGGACGTGGTGTTCGGGCGGCGCGTGTACGCGGCCGCTGGGCGCAGCTATGAACAGATCTGGACGCTCGATACGGGTTCCCGGCAGATCGCGCCGTTGAGCCGCGCTCCCCGGCGGCACGCCGCGCCCGCCTGCTCGCCAGACGGCGCGCGCATCTGGTTTCTCTCGGGGATCTTTGGAGACGAGAACAACAGCGAGCTGTGGTGGTTCGACCCTCGCACGCGGACCGAGACGATGGCCGTGCGGGTCGGCGCCAGCATTGCGAACCTGGTCGGAGGGGACAAGAGCCGCGCGTTCTTTACCGCCGATGGAGCGCTGTACCGCTGGGACGGCCGCCTCACCAAGCTCGGGCCCGCTACCGCAGCGGCGCTGGCGCCCGACGCGCACAGCCTCGCGGTCGAGATGGGCGAGCCGGGGTCGGTGACCATGATGGAGCCGGGCGGCGCGAAGGGGCGCACGCAAGAGAAATGCTCGGACCCGGTGTGGTCGCCCGACGGGCGCAGACTGGCGTGCGTGGCGGGGCAGACGGTCCGCATCCTGAACCTGACCACCGGGGTGCTGGCGGCGCACGCCGAGTTTGCCGAGCGGACCACGCCACCCTTTGTGGCCGACTTCGCGGGCGACGGCACGCACCTCCTGGTGGGGACCGTGGGCGCGAATCACAGCACCACTTCTCCGCAGTCGGATTTCTGGGTGCTGGAGATCTCGACCGGCAAGTGGACCTTCGTGGGGCCGGGCCAATCGGCCGTCTTCGCGCCGGGAAAGACGCCGGGTGCGGTGCTGCTGGCGTCGCCGCGCGAGTTGCGGCCGGCGGCCAAGGTGCGGGAGTGGGTGTCCGAGTTGCTGTTGGTGGATACGGCGACGCACGCGCAGGTTCCCGTTGCGGCGGGCGCGTCGGCCAACGGGGAGCCGTGCCGGTGCGCGGTGGCCGCGCCCGCAGCCTTGCCCGTCAAGCACCACGCGCGGCACTGATCGCCGCTCGCAGGTCGCGGGCCGCTTGCTCCGGATCCTGGGCCGCACAGATGGCGGAGACGACGGCGATGCCGTCGGCGCCGGCCCGGATCACGTCCCCTGCGTTCTCGCGATCGATTCCTCCGATCGCCACCAGTACGTGCCGCGACGCGCGGCGGAGTGCGGCGAGTCCTTCGACGCCCCAGGCGGGCGCGGCGTCGGTCTTGGTCGGCGTAGGGAAGACGGGGCCGACTCCCAGGTAGTCAACATCGAAGGATGCGGCGCGCGCGCCTTGTTCCGGCGTCTCGACCGAGAGGCCGATGATGGCGTCCGGCCCGAGCAGGCGGCGCGCATCGCGGTACTCCATGTCCGACTGGCCGATGTGGACGCCATCGGCACAGGCGGCGAGCGCGACATCCACGCGGTCGTTGACGATGAGGGGGACGCCGGCGGGCGCGAGGATCGCCCTGAGCGCGCGGGCCACGTCGATGAAGTCGCGCGTGGGGCTGTTCTTCTCGCGCAGCTGAACGGCCGTGACGCCGCCGCGCAGCGCGGCGCGGACGAGGCCGTCGAGAGCGCGATGGCCGGCGAGGCGGCGGTCGGTGACCAGGTAGAGGCTCCAGTCGCGCGGCGGTCTCATGCGTCCCATGCAGACAGCCGGAGTGGGGCGGCTCTCCAGAGCTGCGCCGGACATCCACGTCCGGCTTGCTTCGTTTCTCGAAGTTGGACGGAGGCGGGTCTGTAGACCCGCTGCAGGACTGGAGTCCTGCCCCACGCTGTCATGCGTCCTCCATCGTGAGACGCTGGCGGATGTCGGATTCCTGGAGCTGGTAAAGGGCGTCGAGAAAGTGGACCTGGAAAGTCCCGGGGCCGGCGGCGCGCGTGCCCGCGATCTCTCCGGCGATCCCCATAACGGCCATGGCGTGGGCGGCGGCAAGCAGCGGCGAGGAGTTGACGGCGGCGAAGGCCCCGGTGAGAGCCGTGGCGGTGCAGCCGAGACCGGTGACGCGCGGCATCATCGGATGACCGTTCGAGACGCGAATGACGGCGGTCGCGGAGACGATGAAGTCGGTCGCGCCGCTCACGCTGACGGCGCAATCGTAATGCCGGGCAAGCGCCTGGGCCGCCTCCAGCGCCTCCTCCGACGTGCGGGTGCTGTCAACGCCCTTGGTTTCCTGCTCGGCGCTATAGAGGGCGCGGATTTCGGAGGCGTTGCCGCGAATCACCGCGGGCGGGGCGTCGCGCAGCAGGCGCTGTGCCGCGACGGTGCGAAAGCGTGTAGCTCCGGCTCCGACCGGATCGAGAACGATCGGGATTCCGTTTCGGCTGGCAACCCTCCCGGCCTTCACCATGGCCTCGATCCAGGCCGCGCTGAGGGTGCCGATGTTAAGGACCAGCGCCCGTGCGATCCCCGCCATCTCCTCGACCTCTTCTTCGGCGTGGGCCATCACGGGCGAAGCGCCGAGAGCGAGCAGCGCGTTTGCCGTGGTGTTCATCACCACGTAGTTGGTGATGTTATGCACCAGCGGCGCCTGGGCGCGTATGGCTTGGACGTCGCTCCAGACGGCAGCGGCTTGGTCGTTAGTCATCAGAATTCATGATCGCCCGCCAGCGCCGTGGAAATCCACGGGGGGTGTCGAAGTGACGAAAAGTGTCGAACGGGCGCGTTTGGACCGCGCATCATCCACCAGGGCCAGTGTATCGCCGGGGCAGTTGGGTCAGAGGCCGAAGCCGGGTCAAGACGCTGAAACGGAGGAGAAAACATTTCCGGATCGCGGGTGATCGTGAAAGGACGAGCGGCGTGGAGGCATTCAACAGTGACGAAGTTCGGCCAAGGAGACGGATTATGAAAGCTCGGATTGGATTCTCTTGCCTTGTTGGGTGTCTTCTGATCGCGTGTGCGGCGACTGTGATATCGCGTCAGGGCGTCCAGGCCGCCAGCGGCGATTCGGCCAGCGCCACTTACTCACACGGCATATTTCAAGTGACCATTCCTTACCGTGCGCCGCATAATGGCGCCGGCCAACTAATGGTCGAGATACTGGATCCAGCGGACGGCGTGCTGGGGCGCTCGGAACGGCGCGTCGAAGTGGACGCGGGCAAGGGATGGTGGCGGGAGGATCTCAAACTCACGCCGGCGATCGCGCTCGACGACCTGGTTTGGCACCGGCTGCGGTATCGCTTTGCCTATAACGACCAAAAGGACGATGGGATCGAGGGTACGTTGTCAATTTCCGAGGTGTTACTCCGGCCCGTTGTGCACATTCTCGGCCAGACTGCCTATCTGGCGGGCGGTGACGCAGCGGTCCGGGTCATTGTGACGGATTCCCAGAATGGGGCGATTGGCGGCTCGAGCACGGTCCGGATCGAGTTACTGGCTCCCGGCCGGAAGCCGGACTCCCTCTTCACGGGGCGCCTGAACCGGCGGGGAACCGCGGAGGCGCAGTTCCGCTTTCCAGCGGGCATGGTGGGCGAGTGCCAGTTGCGCTACGTGGTGGACACGCCGATCGGCTCCACGGAACTCAACCAGACGGTGCGGCTTGAAGACAAAGTCTCCGTTCTTCTTACCACGGAGAAACCGATCTACCAACCGGGGCAGACCATTCACGTGCGCACGCTTGCGCTCGACCGCGCCAATCACGCCGCCGCCGGGCGCAGGCTGACCTTCGAAGTGGAGGACTCTCGCGGCAACAAGGTCTTCAAGAAGGCCACCCGGACGGACGAGTTCGGCATCGCCTCCACCGAATTCGGCCTGGCCGACGAGGTGAACCTGGGTACGTACCACCTGCGAGCTCTGCTGGGCGATGCGGAAGGCGGGAACGCCGTGGAGATCGCGCTGAACGTCGAGCGGTATGTGCTGCCGAAGTTCAAGGTTGCGGTAGATCTCTCCGGCGCCGATAGGAAGCATGGCTACCGGCCCGGCGAGCATGTTACTGGGACCATCCGCGCCAATTACTTTTTCGGAAAGGCGGTGGACGGCGGAGAAGTTACTGTCAAGGCGTCCGCCATGGACGTGGCGGTGTTTGAAGCGGGCTCGGCGCAGGGGAAGACGGACGGCGAGGGCGCGTACCGGTTCGACCTGAAGCTTCCGGGTTACTTCGCGGGCCGCGAGCTGAGCCACGGGGCCGCGCGCGTGCTGATTGAGGCCACGGTGAAGGACTCGGCCGGCCATTCCGAAACGCGTGGGGAGCCGGTCACGGTAAGCGAGTCGCCGTTGATCGTCACGGCGGTCCCGGAGGGTGGCACGCTGATTCCGAATCTCGAAAACCAGGTCTTCATACTTACTTCGTATCCCGATGGGACGCCCGCGGCGGCCAGCGTCAGAGTCCACGCGCCGGGAGGCGGTGACCTGAGTGCGACTACCGACGAGGGTGGCGTCGCCGTGGTCCGTCTCAAGCCCGGCGCGGGGGCGGAAGCTTTGCGGATCGACGCGACCGATCGCGACGGCAACCGCGCATCGAGCTCGATAGAGCTGGAAGCCCGCGACGGCGGCGATCAGATCCTTCTGCGAACGGAGCGCGCCGTTTATCGTACCGGAGACCGCATTCAACTGCGCGTGTTCTCGACGAAACAGCGCGGCACCGCGTACGTGGACGTCGTCAAAGAAGGACAGACCGTCCTGACGCGCGACGTGGACATCGTGAACGGGCAGGCCGGGCTAGTGCTTACGGCCACGGCGGAGCTGGCGGGCACGGTGGACATCAGCGCGTATCTTTTCGGGCGAAACGCGCGGCCGGTTGGCGATCACCGGCTGGTTTTCGTGCAGCCGGCGGACGAGCTCAAGATCGAGGCGAAGGCGGACGGCACGAGTTACAAACCGGGCGGTGAAGCGCGCGTTCAGTTCCGCGTGACGAACAGCCGTGGCGAGGGAGTGCAGGCGGCGCTGGGATTGCAGGTGGTGGACGAGGCCGTCTTTGCACTGGCGGAAAAGCAGCCCGGATTCGCCAAGGTCTTCTTCTACCTCGAGCAGGAGGTCATGAAGCCGCGCTACGAGATCCACTCGATCGGCATGGCGGAAGCGATCGAGCCGGCCTCCTCGGCGCAGGCCGAGCGACGCGACCGCGCGGCGCGCGCGCTGTTCTCGGCCACCGAGATGGTAAATCCCAACAGGTTCGAGACGGAGTTCGGGCGAGCGGTGCCGCAGGCGAAGCACGCGGATTACGCCAATCGCTTTCGGACGCGCTGCATAGCGGACCTGAACCGGATGTCGGCGGAGCTGGAGCGCGCCTACCGGCAAACCGGCGGCGACTTGACCAAGGCGGGTGGCCCGGCGTTTCGCGATCCCTGGGACAACAATTTCAGGATCGAACGCCAGACCTGGTATCCGCGCAACACTTACCTCGTTCGCAGTGCCGGTCCCGATAAGCGATTCGATACGGCGGACGATCTTATGCTGACTCTCCGGGTTGGGACCGATGAGGCGACCGCTGGCTCTCTGGGTCTGACCATCGAGCACGGCCGCGGCAGCAACAATGGGCGCGCGGAGATTGCCGGTTCGGTGATTGACCAGTCGGGGGCGGCCATTCCGGGCGCCACGATAACCGCGCGAGACACGGCCACAGGCGTCACGCGAAACGCGCGTTGCGACAACAGCGGGCAATTCACGCTCTCGGCAATCCCGGCGGCCGATTATGAAGTGCAAGTGTCGGCGCGGGGCTTCGAGCGCGTCGGGGGCAGGCTCTTCGTGGGCGCGCGCGACCGCGCGGTGCTCTCGGTGATATTGAGGGTGGCAAACGCGACGGAGCAGGTGGCTGTTCTATCCGCGTCCCCGATGATCATGCCCGCGGTCCCGCCGCCCGTCGCGCGTTTCGCAAGGGCGGACGGAACGCACCTGGGCGTTGCGGGCGGCGAGATCCAGCAGATCACCATCGCAGGCCGCGACGCGGCGGAGCTTTTCAAAATGATGCCAGGGATGGCAGCGGCGGCCAGCCCGAAGAACGCTCCGACGAGCGCATCCCCCGCCGCGCGCGTGCGGTCGTACTTCCCGGAGGCGCTCTACATCAACCCGGAAATCGTAACGGATGGAAGCGGCAACGCCTCGATCACCATTCCGCTGGCGGATTCCATTACGACGTGGCGCATGGCGATGATGGCGTCAACGGCGCGCGGCGCGCTGGGCAGCGGCGCATCGAGCCTCAAGGTCTTCCAGGATTTCTTCGCCGATATCGACTTGCCGGTCACGCTCACCCAGGGGGACCGCGTCTCGATCCCGGTGGCCGTTTACAACTACTCGGGCGCGAGCGGAAGCGCCAGCCTGAAGCTCGAAGAGGACGACTGGTTTCGCCTGGTAGACGATTCGTCCGGGAAGACGGTGACTGTGGATTCCGGCCGCGTGGGAGGGTCCGAGTTCACGATCGAAGCGCAGCGCATCGGCAAATTCAAGCTGACGCTTTCGGCGCGGATGAACGACCGTGCGGATATCGTGGTGCGGGAGATCGAGGTAATCCCCAACGGGCGGGAGAAGACTCTGGTCTTCAACGGGCGGCTGGAGAACTCGGTGCGGCACGAGGTACGCTTCCCCGATGATTCGATAGCCGAAGCGAGTAAGGTTTTCGTCAGGCTGTACCCAGGACCGCTCAGCCAGGTTATCGAAGGGATGGACAGCCTGCTGCGCATGCCATTCGGCTGCTTCGAGCAGACATCCTCCAGCACTTACCCCAACGTCCTGGCGCTCGACTATATGAAACGCACCAAGAAGCTGACTCCCGAAGTCCACGCCAAAGCCGAAGGATACATCGCGAACGGCTACCAACGCCTGCTGACCTTCGAGGTGCCGGGCGGCGGATTCTCCTGGTTCGGCAGCGCTCCGGCCAATAAGATCCTGACGGCCTACGGCCTGATGGAGTTCTACGACATGTCGCAGGTTCACGACGTGGACCCGAAGCTGATCGCGCGGACACAGGCGTGGCTGGCCGGCCAGCAGCAGGCGGACGGGAGCTGGAAGCCCGACAGTAACTTCATTAACGAGGGTGCCACGAACCGCTATAACTCCGACTTACTCCGAATTACCGCTTACCTGGCTTGGTCGCTGGAGAATACGGGCTACCGGGGGCCGGCGGTCGAAAAGGCCAGGCGGTTTGTCGAAGAACATATGGGTGGCAAGACGGACGCTTACACGCTGGCAGCGGTGGCGAACTTCGCCGCGGACTACGGCAAGGATCGCGAGTTCACCCGACGGGCCATGGAGCTGCTGCTCGACGCCCGTACCGAGAAGGGCGATAAGGCCTGGTGGACGGCGGACGAGACCGGCGTTTATGCCACCGGCGCGAGCGCCGCGGTAGAGACGACCGGCCTGGCCGTGCAGGCGCTGCTGAAATGGGGCGAGGCGTCGGGAACGGCGGCCAAAGCGCTCCGGTACATCGCTGCGAAGAAGGACGCATCCGGCACCTGGGGCACCACTCAGGCCACCATCATGGCCCTTCGCGCGCTGCTGCTCTCGACCGGAAAGGGCGCGGCGGACGTTCGCGGTACGGTCGAGATCTCACTGAACGGCAAGCCGGCTGCCACGCTGGCGCTTACTGCGGAGAACAACGATTTGTTCCACCAATTCGTGTTCGCCGATGTCGATTCGAAGGGTGCGAATACGGTGGAGATTCGGTTTGAAGGCACGGGCGGGCTGGCCTACCAGGTGGCGGGGCGATACTTCGTTCCCTGGAGCGAGAAAGCGGCCGGCGAGGCGCTCTCAATCGACGTCGCATATGACCGCACGCGTCTGGCGCAGGACGATATCGCCACCGCGACCGCCACGGTCCGGAACAACCTGGGCAAGGTCGCGAACATGGTGATGGTGGATCTGGGAATTCCTCCGGGGTTCGACCTGCTCAGCGAAGACCTGCAGGACTACCAGGAGAAGAGCGCTGGACGGAAGAGCGGGCGTCTTGAGAAATTCAGCCTGACGGCGACGCAGGCGATTCTGTACTTCAACGCGATCGCACCGGGCGGTACGGTCACGGTGCCGTTCCGGCTACGCGCCAAGTATCCCATCCGCGCTCGGACATTCCAATCGCGCGTGTATGAATACTACGACCCGGAAGTGAGTTCGGTGGCGCGGCCGGTGCAGGTGCAGATCGGGGCGCGGCGGCCGTCGGCGGTGGTTCGGTGATGCCTGTGAGCGGACGCAACGGCCCGGGGCGCTGCGGCCGTCGGCCACCGCGCGTTGATGGCCGACAGTCGATGGCCGATGCTTGCGAACTGTGCAAGCTGCTACCATCGTGCCGATGAGAGCGAATGGTCTCGTGTGCGCGTTGTTGCTGGCGGGCGCGGTGGCGGCGGGGGCGGCTGAAGATCCGGTGGTCCCGGTTCCCGGTGGCAGGATCCGAGGCCGGCTCACCGAGGATGGCGGGGCGGCGTTCAAGGGCGTGCCATTTGCCCGTCCGCCGCTCGGAGAGTTCCGGTGGCGGGAGCCGCAGCCGGTAGAGCCGTGGGAGGGCGTCCGCGAGGCAGGGCAGTTCCGCTCCGCGTGTACGCAGCTTTCCGAAGGCTGGAATCTGCACGACGTCACCGGCAGCACCGAGGACTGCCTGTACCTCAACGTCGCGACGCCGGAATGGCCGCCGAAGACGGCGCGCCCGGTGCTCCTCTGGATCCACGGCGGCTCGAACACGGCCGGTTCGGGCGAGGCGGCCGCATTCGATCAAAGAACACTGGTGGCCCGCGGCCTGGTGCTGGTGACGGTCAACTACCGGCTGGGCGCGCTGGGATTCATGGCGCATCCCGAACTGGCGCGCGAATCGCCGCACCACGCTTCGGGTAACTACGGGCTGATGGACCAACAGGCCGCGCTTCGGTGGGTTCGCGACAACATCGCGAAGTTCGGCGGCGATCCGGAGAACGTGACGGTGGCGGGCGAGTCGGCCGGCGCCATGGATATCGGGCTGCAACTGACCTCGCCGCTCGCGAAGGGGCTGTTCCGGCGCGCGATCGCGGAGAGCGGAGCGGTGAGTTGTTTTCGAGGCTCGCTGACCAGGGCACGCGCCGAAGAGATCGGCCGAAAGCTGGCAGCCGAGCTGAAAGCGCCGGAAGGCGATGCGATCCGCATGCTGCGCACGGTGGCTCCGGAAGAGATTCTGAAAGCGGCGCGGGTCGCGACGGGCGGGGACCGGGGCGGGCTCGAGACGTCGGTGGATGGCTGGGTGCTGCCCGAAGATCCAGCGGACGTTTTCATGCAGGGCCGCAGCCTGCCCGTGCCGCTGCTCCTCGGGAGCAACGCGCAGGAGACCGGCGGGCCCGAGGCGGCGGAGAAGCTCAGGGAGAAGATTCGGGAGACCTACGGCGCGCGCGCGGATCGGGCGCTGGCGCTGTACGGACTGGCCGGCGCCGGCGAAGGGCTGACCGATCCTCTGTACGGCCCCGCTGGCAGGCAGTGGTTTACCGACGTGGAGTTCCGGTGCCCCGCGGTGGCCGAGGCATTGTGGAACGCCGCGGCCGGGAATGTGACGTATCAATACGAGTTCGAGCAGCCGCCTCCGGGCCAGCCGACCACCGCCCACGCATCCGAGCTGAACTTCCTGTTCGGGACGTGGCCGCCCGGCGTCCACCTTTCGGCTGCGGATGAAAAGGTGTCCGACCAGATGCGCGCCTACTGGGCGAACTTCGCGCGGACGGGCGATCCGAACGGCGCGGGGCTGCCAGTCTGGCCGAGGTACAGCGCGGACAAGCAGGCGTACCTCGCATTCACGGCCGCGGGCGCCACGGCGAAAGCGGAGATGCGGCGCGGTTTCTGCGAGCTGTTCATCGAGAACTGGAAGGCGCGGCCGGAGAGGTAATCACGGCCTCGATCAGCCGCGGGCCGCGCTCGCGCATCGCGGCACCGAACTGGGCGGCGAACTCGGACGCGGTCGTCGCGCGGGTGGCCGCGACTCCCATCCCTTCCGCCAGCTTCACCCAGTCCAGCCCGGGGCGGCCGATGTCGATCATCTCGCCGGCAAGCTCGCCAGCCGTCCCGCTGCGCTCCATCTCGATCCCCAAGACGCGGTAGCGGCGGTTGGCCAGGATCACGCTGACCACGTCGAGCCGCTCGCGGGCCATGGTCCAGAGCGACTGCAGGGTGTACATGCCGCTGCCGTCGCCTTCGAGCGCGACCACCTTGCGGTTGGGGCACGCCAGCGCCGCGCCGACGGCGAGGGGCAATCCCTGACCAATGGCGCCGCCGGTGACGGCCAGGAAATCGTGCGGCGCGGTGGCGTCCAGACACGCGCTGATGGCTTCGCCCGACGAGACGGCTTCGTCGGAGATGATCGAGCCTTCCGGCAGCAGTGCGGCCACGGCCTGTCCCACCAACGCTGGAGTGAGTTGCGGGCCCGAGGGAACGGGCGGCCGCTCGCGCTGCACGAAAGCGGGCCGGGCGGCGCCGCACTCTTCGGCAAGCGCTTCAAGCGCCGCTTGGCCGTCCTCTTCCGCCGAGGCCAGCTCGTGATATTGGCAATCCTCGGGCGCGACCAGGCTGCGGAGTCCACGATAGCCGAAGAAGGAGACAGGCGGCTCGGCCTCTACCAGGACCAGGTGCTTCAGACCCGCCAGCATCGGCTGGGCCGCTTCGGGGAAGTAGGGAATGCGCTCCGGGGCGAAGCGGTTGCGGCCGCGCTCCATGCGATTGAAGAACCGGTTCGTGAGCACGCGGACGCCAGTGCCCGCGGCTAGGCGGCTCGCGGCCTCGAGTCCGCGCCCGACCAGCGCGCTGCCACTCAGGAACAGGCCTGCGGCTTCGCCTGAGCGCAGAATGCGAGCGGCTTCGCGAAGGCACTCGCTTCGGGGCGCGCGTCTTGCGGGGCGTGCCACCAGCGGTCCCGGATCGCCCGCCTCGCTCCACGAGCAATCGGCGGGGACGATGAGGGTCGCGATCTGGCCGGGCGGTCCGACGGCTGCGCTGACAGCCTCCGATGCCGCCTCCGCGATCGCTCCCGCATCCTCGATCTCCCGAACCCAGCCGGAAACCGGGCGCACGATCCCGGCGATATCGGACTTGAGCGGCGATTCGTAGACCAGGTGCTGGGCGGTGTGCTGGCCCACGATGGCCACGATCGGCGACCGCGCTTTGCGCGCGTTATGCAGGTAGGCGAGCGCGTTCCCCAGGCCCGGTCCGGTGTGGAAGAGCGTGGCCGCGGGCCGGCCCGTCATCCGCGAGTAGCCGTCCGCCGCCGCGGCGCACACGCCTTCGAACAGGCACAGCACGCCGCGCATGCCTTGGACGCGATCGAGCGCGCTCACGAATTCGAGCTCAGAGGTGCCCGGGTTCATCAGGCAGAGGTCCACCCCGTTCCGCACCAGGGTTGCGAACAGACATTCGGCGCCATTCATGGAGATCAGATTCAGTTTACGGAATCAGGGCACACCCGCGTTGATAGGCGTCGGTGAACCGGGCGAGTCCGTTGCTGCCGCCGTTGACCAGCTTGCGGGCGGCGGCCAGATCGTTCTTCGCGAGCGCCGCCAGGATCTGCTTCTCCCGGCTCTTGAGAAAACTCGCCAGCAGGCGCGCCGCGATGTCCGGGTCGTTCGCCAGCTCCGGATTGGCTACCAACTGGTCCGCGAGGCCGATCGCGCGGCCTTGCGCGGTGTAGTTGGCGCGCCCGGTGAGTTGCACGAAGCCGCGGCCGCGGAAGCGCTGGCCGTCGTTCGGGCTCAGGTTGCCGAGGCACTGACGGTGATCGTAGAGATCGAAGGGGTCTCCGCCCGGAGATGTGTTGAAGTGGCTGACGCCCTCGCTCACGGGCTCGAAGGATTCGGTTTCGGCGCGTATGGTGGCCAGGGCCATCAAGACCATCTCCTTCGTCGTGAGCTGGGCTTCTGCCAGTGCGTTCAAGACGGCGGACAGGTTTTTGCGGATGTTAGCGACCGGAGTAACTGGACACATCTGCGCGACGACTTCCACGCTGATAGTAGAAATGAGTGATTCGGACATAGTCGCGGGCACTCTAACATCGGCTGTCCAGTGTTCCCGACGGTCAGAGTGCGCAACTGCCAATTCTTAGAAGGACTTGCGGGAACGGAGATCGGCGTGACTGGGTTTCAGTAGAATTACAGCAAAGGGGGGATCACATACCAGTGGACATCAAGGGTCTGGCCCCGCTGATACAGGTCTTCGACATGCCGGCGTCGGTTCATTTCTACCGCGACCTGTTGGGCTTCGAACTCGTCGCCAGTTCACCCGGCTTCGGCTGGGCGCTGCTGCGGCTGAACGGCGTGGAGTTGATGCTCAACACCGCCTACGAGACGAGCGCCGGCCTCCGGCCCCCGAGCCCGCCCGCGTGGACGCGCATGGCGACACGGCGTTGTACTTCGGCTGTCCGGATGTGGACCTGGCCTACCGTCAGCTCCGCGGCCTAGGCCTGGACGTGAAAGAGCCGGCCGATACGTATTACGGCATGAGGCAGCTCTACCTGATGGATCCCGACGGCTTCGGCCTCTGCCTCCAGTGGCCCGTCGATGGGAAATGGCCGTACGCCGAGGGTGTTGCTTCCTGATGGCGGCAGGCCGATGATAAGAGGTCGATGCCGTTTCACGTGGGCGGACATAAGCCGAGGCCGAAGTCAACCGCTGGGAAGGTCACGTTCCCTGCCAGGCGGCGGCTCGGTTACGGAGCTCTCGGAGTGGTGGGCATCTGCGCCGGTGCGTTTGCCTGGCTGTACGATCCCCGGGTGATCGTCTATGCTGGGACGACTATTTCGCTCGGCGTAGTGATCGTCCTGATTTCTCTGATCCCCGTGACCTGGATTGAAAAACTAGACGCGCTGATCGCTACCGATTCACGTGCACCACGCTGGGCCGGCGGGAATCCGTTGAACCACGTCGCGGAGGCGTTGCTGTAAGCGCCGATGTTTTCCGAGTAGACCAGGTCGTCGATCTCCAGATCGGGCAGCTCCTCGGACTGCGAGATAGTGTCCAGGCCGTCGCAGGTCTGGCCGAAGACCGCGCAGATTTCGGTCTCGCCCTTCTTGAACGCCTTCACGTGATACTGGCAGTGGTCGAAGATGATGCCGGAAAACGTGTGGTAGACGCTGTCGTCGATGTAGTAGCAGGTCCTGCCGTCGCGGACCGCCTTGCCGATGATGCGCGCCACCGAGGTCGCCGCCGTCGCCACCAGGTAACGCCCCGGCTCGGCCAGAATCTCGATGTCGGGCGGGAACAGCCGGGCGATCTCGGCGTTGATGCTGCTTCGCCAGGAGCGCTGAACGGCCGCACGTGGCGGTTGTAGCGCGCCGGGAAGCCGCCGCCGATATCGAGAATCTTGATCTCGTGCCCGCGCGTCTTGGCCTCGCTCATGACCGCCGCCGCCATGTTGAGCGCCTGGACGAAATTCTCGAAGTTGGTGCACTGGCTGCCGACGTGGAAGCTCAGGCCCTCGACCACGAGACCCACGCGGAAAGCCTCTTCGATCAGGTCCACTGCCTCGCCCGGATCGCAGCCGAACTTCGACGACAGCTCGACCATCGAGCCGGTGTTCGGAACGCGCAGCCGCAGCGCCAGGCCGGCGCTGCGGCGCGTAGCTGCTTGATCTTGCGCAGCTCGGCCAGGTTGTCGAAGGTGACCAGCGGCTTGTACTGGTTCGAGGGCCTCCAGCGTCTCCTTGGGCTTGATCGGATTGGCGTAGACGATCTTGTCCCAGATGAAGTCCTGCCGCTCCCTGGCCGGAAGGTGCTTGATGTTCTCGTACACCAGCATGAACTCGGGCAGCGAAGCGACGTCGAAGCTGGCCCCGGCTTCGTAGAGCGTGCGGACGATCTCCGGCGCCGGGTTGGCCTTGACCGCGTAGTACGCCTGGACCTTGGGCAGGTGCTGCTTGAAGCTGGCGTAATTGCGGCGGATCACGTCGTGGTCGATGACGACCACGGGAGTGCCGTGCCTGGCGGGCGAGCGACTGCGAGCTCGGCTGCGCGTTCATCAGTCGAGCACCGGGTCCGACCCGTCCACCATCTTGACTTTGTTGTGGATGAAGTACTCCTTGGTCAGCGCCTTCATCATCTTGTCGCGCTGATCGTAGAGCCGCCGCAGCTTGCGCGGCTTGTGCCGGGCCAGCGCGTAGTGCGTCAGCAGCGGCATGGCGATGGTGGTGTCGGTGTAGCAGACCACGGCGTCGGGCAGGCGGTCCGGATCCACCTTGCCCCAGCTCACGGCCTCGCTCGGAGTGGCGCCGCTCAGGCCGCCGGTGTCGGGGCGCGCGTCGGTCACCTGCAGGAAGTAATCCTGGCCGAATTCCTTGATGCGCAGCACTTCCTGGATCTGCGGCTCGGTCTGGAGCATGAAGTTCTTCGGGCTGCCGCCGCCCCACAGCACCACGCCGCTCTTGCCGCCGGCCCGCTTGGCCGCCAGCACGAAGGCCGTGGTCTCGTTGACGTCGATCGAAGGATTGAGGCGCAGCTTGTTGCCGCGCAGCTCGACGCCGGCCACGTTCATGCCGATGGTCGAGTCGCCCGGCGACGAGGTGTAGCAGGGGACGCCGGCGCGATAGGCCGCGGCCAGCACCGAAACGTCCTTGAGTCCGGCCTTGCGCTCCCACTCGGCGGCGTAGCGTGCCCAGCAGGTAGTGCAGTTCGGCGGTGCCCATCTCCTTCTGGAACTCGGGCTGCACCAGGATGTCGCGCAGGATCTCGTCGGTGGCCATCAGGCAGTCGCTGTAGCCAAGCAGCACGTCGTAGACGCGGACGATGTCGTTGTTGCGCAGCTCGGTGTCGTCCATCTTGAAGCTGCCCACGCGCACCGGATAGTTCAGCGCGAAGTGCAGGTCGTGATAGAGATTGGCGCCGGTGGCGACGATCCAGTCCACGAAACCCGCCTTGATGAGCGGGACGATGGAGGAGCAGCCGAGGCCCGCCGGCGTGAGCGCGCCCGAAAGGCTCATGCCGATGGTCACGTCCGGCTCGAGCATCTTCTCGGCGAAGAGCTGGCAGCCTTCCTTGCAGCCGCGCCGCGTTGTAGGCCAGGAACGTGTTGTCGATGAGGTCGGCGAGCTTCTCGCGGCCGGTGATGTTCTTGGGCAGGATGCGCTGGCCGGACATGAACTTGTCGCGGTGCGGGCACTTCTTCTTCTTCATCCACTCCGGCATTTCCGTCAGGTCTTCGCGGTAGCGGCGGTTTTTGGTTGGTGTCTTGGCCATGGCTAAGTTCCAATTTTGGCACGGATGCAACCGCGCCCGTCACCCGTCGGTCCCCGCACCCGGACGCATCGCGGGTGCGAAGCCCATGAAATCCGCAAGGGATCGACGGGCGACGAGCAACGAGCGACGAGCTGCTGTTGTACAGTCGAAACAATGAGCCGAACCGACAGCAGCGCGACCACGCCCGCGGCCCTCGGCTTTTCCATGCCTGCCGAATGGGAGCCTCACGAGGCCACCTGGCTCGCCTGGCCCCACAACCTCACGGACTGGCCGGACAAGCTCGACACCATTCGTTGGGTCTACACCGAGATCGTGCGCAAGATCGCCGCCGGAGAGACCGTCTACATGCTGGTCAACTCCGCCGGCGCGCAGAAGGAAGCCCTGCGCTACCTCACGCGGGCGGGCGCAGGTGCCGGCCAGGTGGAGTTCGTCGTCCATCCAACCAACCGCGGCTGGACCCGCGACAGCGGCCCCATCTTCGTGCGCCGCGGCTCCGACACCGCCATCGTCCATTTCCATTTCAATGCCTGGGCCAAGTATCCGGACTGGCAGAAGGATCGCCGCGTCCCGGAGCGGGCGGCCAAGCTTCTCGGAGTGCCCCTGTTCGAGGCCCGCGCCGGCGGCGGCGAGTTCGTGCTCGAAGGCGGCGGCATAGACGTCAACGGCCGCGGCGCCTTGCTCACCACCGAGGAGTGTTACCTCGATCCCAACATCCAGGTCCGCAACCCTGGCCTCGACCGCGGCGGAATGGAGGCCGCGCTTCGGGAGAACCTGGGAGTCAGCAACGTCTTCTGGCTGCCCGGCGGAGTGGCGGGCGACGATACGCACGGGCACGTGGATGACATCTGCCGTTTCGTGAATCCGCGCACCGTGGTGCTCATTCGCGAGGACGATCCCCACGACGTCAACTACCGGCCGCTGGCCGAGAACTGGGAACGCATCCGCGATTTGCGGTTGGAGGACGGCTCGAAGGCGGAGGTCGTGGCGCTGCCGACGCCGGCGCCTCTCTTCTTCGATGGCGACCGCCTGCCGGCGAGCTACGCCAACTTCTACTTTTCGAACGCTGCCGTTATCGTGCCGACCTTCAACGACCCCAACGACCGCCGTGCCCTCGGCATCCTCGCGGAACTGATCACGGACCGCCCCGTCGTCGGCATACATGCCGTGGACCTGGTACTCGGCTTCGGCACTCTGCACTGCCTGAGCCAGCAGCAACCCGTCGCCGGACCGCGGCCGTGACGGAACGGCTGACGAGCAGGCGCCTCTGGGGCTTTGCCGCCCTCTTCATCGCCGTCTACGGCCTCATCATCGTCGTTGTCTCCGGCAGACTCTCGCTCTGGGTGGATGAGGTGATTCAGTTGCTGGTGACCCGCGAACCTTCCAGCCTGGGGCACCTGCTGCGAGGAGTCGCGGGCAATCCAGCCGGCGTGCCGCTGGGCTATTGGAGCCAGCACCTTGTCATCCAGGCGCTCGGCTTCTCGAACCTGATCGCGCGACTTCCTTCGATGGTCTTCAGCCTTCTGGCCTGCGCCGGCATGCTGGTCATCGCGCGGCAACTCCAGCTGAGAGCCGCCATTCTGGCGCCCGTCCTGTTCGCCCTGATGCCGCTGCAATTCCGCTACGCGGCGGAGGGCCGTCCCTATTCGCAGGCGCTGGCGCTGAGCGTCGGCGCAACCTGCGCCTTCCTGTGGCTATGCGCCAGACCCGGCGCGAAGGCGGCCGCCGCCTATGCCCTGCTGCTCGCCGCCGGCATCTACACGCAGCCTTTCGTCCTCTTCATTGGCGCGTCGCACCTGTTGTGGTGTGTGTCCTCGCTTGAGCCCGCCCGGCGCAGGCCGATCCTGATTCGCGCACTGGCGGCAAACGCCGTGGCCGCCGCTCTGTTTCTGCCCTGGCTGGTCTTCGCGGCTCCGATATCGAGAGACAGCGTCCAACGGCAGGGATACGAGTTCCGGCCGGCGTTCTCGATTCTCAGCATCACGTTCCGGGAAGTGTGCGGCCATTACGCGATCGTCGCGCTCCTGGCGCTGGCCTGCATCTATGCACTCCGCATGCCGGACACGGTCCGCGGCACGCGCCGCTTGCTGTGGATCTCGATCCTTCTGCCGATCGCCGGCGCCGTGATCGGGGACGCCATCGGCAGTTACTTCTTTGCCGCCCGCCAGATCATCTTCATCATTCCGGGAATGGCGCTGCTCGCGACAGAGGGGTGCGGCCGGCTGATCGAGAAACGCGCGCGGTTGGGGCTGGCGCTCACGGCGCTCCTGGTGACTGCGATGGCCGTGCAAGACGCCCGCGCGTTCACCAAACCTCGCGAGGATTGGGCTCTAGCCTCCCAAGCGCTCAGAGTCCAGGCGGGCGGCGATGGCTGCGTCATGACGGCGCCCCAGGACTGGGACTGGCTGTACCGATTCTTCGCGCCCGCGCCGGCCTCCTGGTTTTGCGGCGCCGATCCCGGGCAGGCACGGCGGGTCGTTTTGGCCATAACTCCCTACACTTCGCCGCAGCAGCTTTCGCAGGTCGAGAGCCGCCTCGAAGCGTTGGGATTCTCGCCGCTCGCGGGCGCCGAGAGCGCGGGCGGAACGCGCATTCGGGTCTTCAGGCGGTGACGCAATCCGGGGAGGTTGCCGTCCGTGCTCCTGTCCCAGCGTCCATCCTTCTTGGGAATCAGGCCTAAGGACTGTGGGAGGGACGCGGGCCCGCTGCCGGAACGGCGGACGCCACCACGGTTCACTGAAAGGGGCCGACGAGGACAGCTGGAATGGAGCGGGAGACCGGATTCGAACCGGCGACATCGACCTTGGCAAGGTCGCACTCTACCAACTGAGTTACTCCCGCTGGTGAAACCATTTTCTCTCGCTGGGGGGATAGTGTCAAATCAGGCGGGTGTGGCGCCGAGCAACAGATTCCGGCTAGCTCGCTTAACGGTCGAGGTTCTGCCTTTGGGTGTCGCGGTGCTGCGGCCGGCTGGGTCTGAAGAGGGAATCGGCTGGAACTGTGGAGGGGAACGCCGTCTAGCCAGTACAGAACCCATCCCGGTCCCCACTGTGGGGGTTATGGTCGACGGTTATGGTACCGTCGGGGCGACAGGATTGGGTAAAAATGATTTTTGGTTACAGAGCTATCGTCTTTGTAATCAGCAGCTTTGGAGCAACACTTTTTACGAGACACGGCACGGCAACTGTGCTATGCTGGCGTTCCGTCACACATCGCGTGAGAACGAACAGTTAAGAGTTCTCAGTTGCTGCTCGCCGGCGGAAACAACACTCAGTATAGGATGGGTGTCGCTATAGTTTTCCACAGATGTGGAAAACTTGTGGAAAAGGGGTGTTCGGGCTTCTGGTGCTACGTATGGATGCATGGGAATTGATTAAGCATCGTGTATCTTCCAAGGTCAGCGCTGAAGCTTTTCAGAACTGGTTTGGACGAACAGGTCTCAGAGAATTCCGGGATGGGACGATTTGGGTATCCGTCTCGAGCGAGTCCGCCAGGCAGTACGTCGAGTCCGAATACTCGGGCCTGATTCACTCCGCGATTCAGGATCTGGGTCTTCCGATCCGTGAGGTCGTTTTTGAAACCGCCGCGGCTGCCATGTCCGGTCATGTCAGCTTCGGAGATTCGGAAGTGGTGTTTCAGAAGACGCTCACGCAACTCAATCCGCGCTTCACCTTCGATTCCTTCGTGGTCGGCTCGTGCAACCAGTTCGCGCACGCGGCCGCGAAGGCCGTGGCGGACAAGCCGGCTGTGCGATACAACCCGCTGTATATCTATGGCGGCGTCGGGATGGGCAAGACACATCTCATGCACGCCATCGGCCAGAGCCTGACGACCAACTATGCGAGCATGCGGATTGTGTACACCTCGAGCGAGCGGTTCATGAACGAGATGATCACCAGCATCAAGCTGCAGAGGATGTCTCAGTTCCACCAGCACTACCGCTCCGCGGACGTTTTGCTCATCGACGACGTTCAGATTCTTGGCAAGAAGGAAGCTACGCAGGACGAGTTCTTTTTTACGTTCAACGAGCTCTTCGAGAATCAAAAGCAGATTGTCATCTCGAGCGATTCGCCGCCCAAAGAGATTCCTGGGCTGCTGGAGCGTCTGCGATCGCGGTTCGAGTGGGGCCTGCTGGTTGACATCCAGGCGCCCGACCTTGAAACCAAGATGGCCATCCTCGACAAGAAAGCGGAAGCGGAGGGCGTAAAACTGCCAGAGGATGTCCGGGTCTTCATCGCGACCAAAACGAAGTCCAACGTCCGGGAGCTCGAGGGTGCGCTGGTGAAGCTGATGGCGTATGCGTCGATCACTGGCGAGCCGATCACGCTGCCGATGGCGCAGCAGACCCTGAAGCACCTGGTGCCGAACACGGATCGCCGTGTGAGCATCGATGCGATCATCCGGGCTGTTGCCGCCAAGTTCAACCTGCCCCCTAGCCAGATTAAGGTGAAGAGTAACCGGCGCGATATCGCACGGCCAAGGCAGATTGCGATGTACCTCACCAAAGAGCTCACCCAGGCGTCGTTGCCCGAGATCGGGCGGGCCTTCGGTGGAAAACACCACACCACGGTCCTCCACTCCATCCACCGGATTGAGGAGTTGCGTCAGAAGGACATGGATTTGAACAGGCTCGTCCAAAGCCTAATGGACTCGATCAATTGAACTTGTGAAGATTCCCACAGAAGCCCCTAAAAACAGCCGTTGGAGTCTGTGGAAGCTTGAATACCGGGGCCTGAAGACACCAGTCATGCAGCTGTTTTCGACAGCACCCAGTAGCGTGGAAGCCGTTGGATTTTGTATAATTTAGAGAGAAACTTACATTTCCACAGCCCCTACTACTGCTGTTCTTGTTTTTGATATTGTAGAGGGTCGATGAAAGAGCAACTCTGCACCGGCAGAACGGAGAACTGAGCCATGGAATTCACGGTAAGCAAAGCGGACCTGGTTCGGGAGCTTAATCTATCCCAGGGGGTGGTCGAGAAGCGGACGACGATCCCTATCCTCTCAAACGTCCTGATGGAAGCGCGCGGCGAGCGCGTGCAGTTGACCGCGACGGATCTGGAACTTGGCATACGATGTTCGTTCCCTGCCAGGATCGCCAAGGAAGGGGCCGGTACGATGCCGGTGCGGCGCCTGCTGGACTATGTGCGGTTGCTGCCGGAAGGCGAGCTCACCGTAAAGTTCATGGACAACGATTGGGCCAACATCACCTGCGGCCGCTCGCGGACGCGCATCGCAGGGATCTCGCGGGAGAGCTTTCCGGAGCTTCCGCAGATGCCCGAGCCGATCGCGGAGGTTCCGGTTGGTGCATTGGCCTCGTTGATTGGAAAGACGATCTTTTCGATCTCGGCTGAAGAATCGCGGTTTACGCTCAACGGAGCCCTGCTTCAGCTTCGGGACAAGGGTATGTTGATGGTCGCCACCGACGGGCATCGTCTGGCCTATGTGGAGACCACCGGTGAGATCGAAGGAATCCACTCGCCTTACCGGGCTCTGCTGCCGCGGAAAGCCATGGGTGAGATTCTGAAGCTTGCCGCCGAGAGCGGTGGCGACTCTGTGGTGAAGTTCGCCGGTGATGAGAACCACTTGTTCTTCCAGTTTGGCGACCGGTTGCTGATCAGTCGTAAACTGACCGGCACGTTCCCGGATTTCGAACGCGTCCTGCCGAAGGATCACAAGGTATTTGTCGTTCTTGGACGCGATGAGGTCCGTGCGGCCATCGAGCGTGTGGCGCAGTTCGCCGACGAGCGTTCTCGTGCGATTCGCATGCAGCTTTGTCCCGGCGAGATCAAGGTCTTCTCTTCCATTTCGGAAACCGGCGAGAGCGAAGAGAGCATCGTGGCCGAGTATGCCGGCACAGCGCTGGATATCGGCTTCAACGCTCAGTACCTGCTCGAGTTCCTGCGCTCGATTTCCGAGCAGCAAGTCAGGTTCTCGTTCAAGGATCCACACAGCGCCGCCGAGGTTGGACCGGAAGCCGGCGAAGAAGGCTCGCGCGAGCTTTACCGCTACGTTGTAATGCCTATGAGGATCTGAGGGGCTCCCAAGTAGGTAATCGGTATTTCGAGGTTCTATGGCAACAAATCTGAATAGCCAAGGTGCGGGCGGCGGCGACGTATACGATTCCAGTAGCATCAAAGTGCTCGAAGGACTCGAAGCGGTCCGGCTGCGGCCGGCCATGTATATCGGTTCCACCGGCGAGGCTGGTCTCCACCATCTCGTGTACGAGGTGGTCGATAACTCAGTCGATGAAGCGCTCGCGGGCCACTGTAACGAGATCAACGTAACCATCCGTAGCGACAACTCGGTTACCGTAGTCGATAATGGCCGCGGGATCCCGGTCGGGATCATGGCGGAGCACGGCATATCGGCGGCCGAGGTCGTCATGACCAAGTTGCACGCCGGCGGTAAGTTCGATACGAAGAGTTACAAGGTCTCGGGAGGACTGCACGGAGTCGGAGTAAGTTGCGTCAATGCCCTCTCGGAGAACCTTGACCTGGAGATCTGGTGCGATCACTACACCTGGATTCAGGAGTACCAGAAAGGCATCCCCCAGGGGCCGCTGGAGCGAAAAGGGAAGTGCGGGAGTAAGACCGGCACCAAGATCACCTTCAAGCCGGACAGCACCATCATGGTGGCCCAGGAGTTCAGCTTCGACACGCTCTCCCAGCGGCTGCGCGAGCTCGCGTTCCTGAACAAAGGACTGAAGATCACGCTGGCCGACGAGCGGGTCGATCCGCCCAAGGCGCACGAGTTCTTTTACAGCGGCGGCATCGCGGAGTTCATCAGGCACCTGAACAAGGGCAAGAACGTCCTTCACGAAAAGCCAATCCACGCCGAAGGTTCGCGCGAGCTTTCCAATGGCGGCACGCTGACGATGGACATCGCTTTCCAATACAACGACGGCTACAGCGATAACATTTTCAGCTTCGCGAATAACATCAACACCGTGGACGGCGGTGCCCACCTGACCGGTTTCCGCAGTGCCCTGACGCGCGTCATCAATACTTACGGCCAGAGCGCCGGCCTGTTCAAGGACGTCAAAGAGAATCTTACCGGCGACGACGTGCGCGAGGGACTTACCGCGGTAGTCAGCGTGAAGCTACCGCAGCCGCAGTTCGAGGGGCAGACTAAGGGCAAGCTGAATAGTGACATCGGCGGGTATGTCACGCAGTTTCTCTACGAGAAGGTCGGCGAGTATTTCGACAAGAATCCGGCGGTGATGAAGAAGATCGTCGGCAAGGCCATCGATGCGTCCCGTGCGCGGGAGGCGGCGCGCAAGGCGCGGGACCTGACGCGGCGCAAGGGCGCCCTCGATTCAGGCGGCCTGCCCGGAAAGCTGGCGGATTGCCAGGAGAAGGATCCGGAGCGGTGCGAGTTGTTCCTGGTCGAGGGTGAGTCGGCCGGCGGCACCGCCAAGATGGGCCGCGACCGCCGCTATCAGGCGATCCTGCCGCTCAAGGGCAAGATCCTGAACGTCGAGAAGGCGCGCACCGACAAGATGCTGAGCCACGAGGAAATCCGGTGCATGATCACGGCCCTCGGGACGGGCATCCGCGAGGATTTCGACGTCACGCGGCTGCGCTACTCCAAAGTCATCATCATGACCGACGCCGACGTGGACGGCTCGCACATCCGCACGCTGCTGCTCACGTTCTTCTACCGCCAGATGGGCGAACTGATCCAGCGCGGCAACGTGTACGTCGCACAGCCGCCGCTGTACCGCATCAAGAAAGGCAAGCAGGAGCGGTACATCAAGGACGAGAAAGAGTTCGTGCGCGAGATTCTGCGGCGGGCCACGGAGAACGTCGCCGTCGAGATCGGTTCGAGCGAAAACGGTCCGGCCGCGCGCCTGGAAGGCACGGAGCTGCGGGCGTTCTTGAACTCGCTGGATGAGTACCAGCAGGTGTTCCAGCGTGTGGAGCGCAAGGTTCGCGACGCGCGGGTGGTGGAGATCCTGACGCGGCCCGAACTGAAGCTCGATACCAAGGCCGATTTCACCGTCGAAGAGAACCTGGCGCCCGTGGCCGAGGCCTTGAAGGCTCTGAATCTCATGCCCGAAGTGAGGCGGGACGAGGAGCATTCGTCGTGGTCGGTGGGCTATCACGATTCAGCCAGCGCGGAGCGGCTTATCGACATCCAGCTCGCGGCGCTGCCGGAGTACCGGCGTCTGCGTACCCTGACGAAGCAGATTGCGCGCTACAACCAGCCGCCGTTCGTAGTGGTGAAGGACACCAGCCGCGAGCCCCGCGCGGATTGGCGCGAGCTGCTCGAGTACGTCAAGGCCGAGGGCATGCGCGACGCCCAGGTGCAGCGCTACAAGGGGCTGGGCGAAATGAACGCCGAGCAGTTGTGGGAGACCACGATGAACGCCGAGAAGCGCTCGCTCCTGCAGGTGCGCTCGGAAGACGCCGTCGAAGCCAACGAGATTTTCACCACGCTGATGGGCGAGGACGTCGAGAACCGCCGCAAGTTCATCGAAGAGAACGCGCTCGACGTGCGCAATCTGGACGTGTAGGAAGCGCTCGTCGCTTGTCGCCCGTCGCTCGTCGTGGGGACGCCGAGGTGTCGGCAGGCTGAAGCCCGCGCCACGGCAACGATGGCGCTACCCATAGTCCTATAGGTTCTAAGGTTGAAACGGACAAGTTCCCAGGGCATCATCCCAATTGATGCGTGTCATTCTGGGATGCCTTCTCGCCACCGCCCCTGCCTTTGCCGAGCACCCGCCGCGGTCGGCGTGTACGAAGACCACGCATGGCCGCCTGTGGCCCGAGGAAGCGAATACGGACCGCGGAGTCGCCCTGCGACTGATGCGCTCCGGAGAGGTCTACCTATGCTCCTACGGGCGGCTGCACTACCGCTGGGAACCGCTCTCGACGGACTGGAAGACGCTGGAGGCCGCGCACGCGCGCGCGAAGAGCGAGGCCGCTCCACGGACGGAACAAGCTCAGGCCGGTCCTACCGCATCAGCTCGATAACCGCGGACGTCATCGCCAGGATGCCGGTGCGTAGCGCCGGCTCGGCCTGCGGGTAGAACAGACTCGAGTGCAAAGAGGGCAGGGGAGTCCCGGTCCGCAGGCTCTCCGCCAGCTTGCCTGGGTCCGCGGCGCCCAGGAAGAACATGCACGTAGGGATCTGGCGACCTTCCAGGCCGAACAGGCCGAAGTCCTCGCTCACCATCAGCCGCTTCGCCTCGATCACGTTCCCCTCGCCCAGAGACGCGACGAACGCACCGTGCAGCCGCGCCGCGAGCTTCGGGTCGTTGTACGTGACTGGGGTGGTCTCATCGCTCACCTTGACGATGGGCGCGCGATCGTCCGGCACGCCCGCCGCCAGCGCCACTCCCCGGGCCTCCCGCTCGATGGCGGTCAGAATGGTCCGGCGGACTTCGTCGCTGTATGAGCGCGTGGTGAGCTGAAGGACCACCTGGTCGGGGATGATGTTGTGCTTCGATCCGCCGTGGATCGAGCCGACGGTGACCACGGCTGGCTCCTGCGGCGAGATCTGCCGGCTGACGATGGTCTGAATCGCCAGAATGAACTGCGCCGCCATCACGACGGGATCCTTGGTAAGCTCGGGCCGCGCGCCGTGCCCGCCCATTCCGCGGATGGTCACGTCTACCGACGTCGAGCTGGCCATGAGCGGCCCGGCGAGAACGCCCACCTTGCCGGCCTCGATAGACGGCTCGTCATGCAACGCGATCGCGAAATCCGGTTTGACGAGCCGCGAGTAGAGGTCATCGGCCAGCATCGCGCGCGCGCCGCCGACGGTCTCTTCCGCCGGCTGGCCGATCAGCATCAGGGTGCCGTGCCAGCGGTCTTTGAGCTTCGCCAGGAGGCGCGCCGTGCCCAGGAAGGACGTCATGTGCAGGTCGTGCCCGCAGGCATGCATCACGCCGGCGTTCTGGCTGGCGAACGCCAGGCCGGTTCGTTCCTCTACCGGCAGCGCATCCATCTCCGTGCGGACGAGGACCACTGGGCCGGCACCGTTCTTCAGGATCGCGGCGATGCCGAAGGCCGCCGTGCCATCGGCGTACTTGCCGATGTGCTCGGTGACGGTGTAGCCGGCCTCGCGCAGTTGAGCCGCGAGAAAGGCCGAGGTGCGCTCCTCATGCCGCGACAGCTCGGGATGTGCGTGCAGGTCTTTGTAAACAGCCAGAAGCGACGGCAGGTCTTGTTCCACCTGGGGGGCGGAAGTCGTCCGCCGCCGCGGCGAGCATGGGCGCGAAGGTCGCCAGACAAACCACTGCGAAGGTCCTCGGGAGCATGACTTAGCGTAACCTAGCCGCCTCTATCTCGCAGTATGATGAATCCAACTACCAGGAGGCCGGGAGATGCTCATTCGCTTGGCGGCGGTTCTACTCGGGTCCGCCTTGCTGGCCGTGGCTGCGGATCCGGTGAAGGTCGCTGTCCGGACTCTGTCCAGGAGCCTGCAGGCGGGCCACCAGGTCGAGATCGAAGTCGCACTGGAGGACTCCGCCAGCCAGGCCGCGCGGGCGCCGAAGGAGCTGACGGTCAGCGTTGAAGTGAAGTCGGCGGACGGAGCAGTCGCGCCGCTTGGCAAGATCACCTTCGAGCCGGGTGAACAGGTCAAGCGCGCGCGCTATACCCTGCCGAGCCCCGGCCTGCAATACCTGTGGGCCAAGCAGGCGGAGTTGCTGGGCGGCGGGACATTCGTCAAGGTAACGGGCCGCCCGGCGCCGCAGCGCTCACCCGCCCCGGCTCCGAAGCCCGCTTTCCCGGTGGCGTCCGCGGCATCGCCGCCGCGTTCGGCCGCCGAGGCTCCGAAGCCCGCTTTCCCGGTGGCGTCCCCGGCATCGCCGCCGCGTTCGGCCGCCGAGGCTCCGAAGCCCGCTTTCCCGTCTCCGCCCCCAACCTCGCAGCGGCCCACTCTGGCCCTCCGTTACAGCCCGCAGCGCAGGCTCCTCGCCAACGGCCGGGAGTCTGCAACGATCCAGGCATTCCTGATGGGAGACGACTCCACTGCGAGCGCGGACATCCGCATCAGGTTCGCCACCAGCGGAGGACGCCTCGAGCCGGCGCCGCTCGTGATCCCACACGGAGGGGACTACGGCGAGGCCGAGCTCACCTCGGACGAGGCCGGCACGGCGGTGGTCGAATACATGAACTCGAACCCGCCGGTCGAGCTCGATGGCGATCGTGCGCTCAAGATCGTGTTCGATCCGCCCGTCAGCACGCTCTCCTTGAGCGCCAGCCCGTCCGCGATCAGCCTGGTGGATTTCGCCGAGCTCATCGTGACACTGGCCGACGACGCAGGCCGGCCCGTCCCCACGGCGCTGGACCGCAAGGTCTCCCTTGCGCTGGTCTCGGGGCGCGGCTCGATTGAGCCGGAGGTTGGCGCCGTCCTCAGCCAGGGCTTCGAGACTCGGGCGACTCTCCGGCCTTTCTCGAGCGGTCACTTCGTGATTTCGGCGTCGACGCCAAACATGCTGACGCGCACGGCTGAGATCGACGTCCGGCCGCCATGGTTGCTGCTCGGACTCTCGGCCTTGGGCGGAATTGCCGGGGCGTGGCTCGCGGTGAGGGAGCGCCACATGAAACGATGGAGGATCCCCGCCGGCGCCCTCACGGGCTTCCTGCTTTACTGGGCGGTCCTGTTCGGGCTCCTGCCGGTTCTGCCGCGCCTGACGATCCTCAATCCCCTGAGCGCCGCGGCCATCTCGGCCCTCGGTGGTTGGGGCGGCTCGGAGGTGTTGAGGGTCCTCTGGAAGCGCATCGTGCCGGCCTAGTTAAGCTACACGTACACCCGCGCCACCCGCGCGCGGATGCCGCACAGCACGTCGTAAGAGATCGTCCCGGCCGTGCGGGCCATCTGCTGCGCGTCGATCGATGCCTCGCCTTCGGAGCCCAGCAGCGTCACGGCGTCGCCCGGGCCGATCGAAGGGCAGCCGGTTAGGTCGATGGTAGTGAGGTCCATCGAGACCGCGCCCAGGATGGGAACCGGCCGGCCGGCCGCGATTGCGTGGCCGCGGTTCGAGAGCCGGTGCGAGAGGCCGTCCGCATACCCCACCGCCAGCACGCCGATCCGCATCGCGTGCGGGGCGCGGAACATCCCGCCGTAGCCAATCAGCGCGCCTTCCGGGACGTTCTTGACGGAGAGCACGCTGGCTTTCCAGGTGAGCGCCGGCTTGACGCTCAGCACCCGCGCCGGCGCCGGGCCGCGCGCCCCGGAGAAATATCCGTAGAGCAGGTGCCCCGGCCGAACCATGTTGTACCAGGCATCGCGCCGGCCGTAGGCGATGGCATTGGTGCTGGAGAGGTGCCGGAACTGGGGTGCGATTCCCTCCGCGGCCAGAGCGCGGCCGAGATCGGCGAAGGCTTTGTTCTGCTGGTCTGTTTGCGCCTTGGTGTAGTCGGCCGAGGATGCCAGGTGCGACATCAAGCCCTCCAGATCGAGGTGGACGGCGGCGCGCACCGCCGCGGCGATCTCCCCCGCTCCGGCCAGCGTCCCCAGGCGTCCCATGCCGCTATCGACCTTCAGATGGTAGGGCAACCGCGCGCCCCTGCCGGCCGCGAAGCTCTCCAGCGCCCGCAAGTCGTCGAGCGAGAGGATGACCGGGGTCAGGCCATGTTCGACCACCGCGTCGCGGGCGAAGGGCTGGCAATCGGCCATCACCAGGATGCGGGCTGCGATGCCCGCCTGCCTGAGCGCTACGCCCTCCTCGGCCGAGCTGACCGCCAGCCAGCGTGCGCCCTCCGCCACCAGCGTGCGCGACACTTCAACGGCGCCGTGCCCGTATGCATCCGCCTTCACCACGCAAACCATCTCGACCCCAGGGCCCACCGCCGCGCGCACGGCGCGATAGTTCTCGGCGATCCGCTGCCGCGAGATCTCCACCCAGGAACGATAGGGAAGTGCTTGCATGTTCAACGCTGCCCGGCCAGGGAACCGAGCAAGTCCTCGTAAGCGCTGGTCACGGCCTCCCAACTGTAACGCTCGGCCACCCGCGCGGCCGCGCGCCCGCGCCATTCCTCCCGTTCATTTTCCGACATTTCGAGGACCTCCCGAAGCTTGCGGCCGAGCGTGGCGTGCTCGAAGGGAATGCCGGCGCCCGCCGTCACCTCGGCGTTCTCGAGCGTGTTGAGGTAGAGCACCAGCGCGCCGCGTCCCATTGCCTCTATCAGCGCCGGGTGTGTCCCGCCGACCTCCGTCGCGTGGATGTAGGCGAAGCAATGGGACTCGAGCTCGTGGTACCCGTCTCCGTAAATCGCGCCCGGCATCACGATGCGCGGATCGCTGGTCTGGCGGACTTGGGCGATATACGACTCGGCATAGGGGGCGTCGCCCACCAGCGCCAGCTTCATGTCCGTCTCCAGGCCTTCGAAAGCCTCCCGCACCAGCAGCGCGTTATTCTCCGGCTCCATCCGGCTCACGTAGAGGAAGTAGCGTCCGGGCACGAGGCCCAGCCGGGCGAGCGTCCCTGAGCAGGCCGTCTTGCCGGTCTCGGCACCGTAGGGAATGAACTGGGTCCGCTTGCGGTAACGCTTCTGGTAGTAGGCGGCGATCCGCTCCGCGTCGCTCACCACGACGTTCGGGCAGACCGTGGCCAGGTGTTCGGAAACCAGGTACCAGCTGCGAGCCAGCCAGTTCCACTTTCTCCTTTTCCGCTCGAGCCCGTCCACGTTGAGGGCCACGCGAACGCCGGCCATGCGCGGCATCCAGGTGAAAACCGCGTTGGCCGCGTTGCAGTAAAGCGCAACGTCTGTGCGGTGAGCCATCAAGTGCAGCGTCGAAAGGAACGTGTGCGCGAGGGTCTCGAAGTACTTGTGCCGAATCGTCGGCAAGTACCGCAGCTGGACCCCCCGGTAGCAAGGCTCAGCGTGCCGTTGCCGGGTATAGACCGAGACCTCGTGCCCACGCGCCGCCAGCCGGGTCGAAAGTTCCTCCGCGAAAGTCTCGAACCCGCCATAGCAGGCCGGAATACCACGCGTGCCGAGGATGGCAATTCTCACAGAGTCTAAGGATAGCGGAACTGGCGTGTGGCCCGTCGATTCAGCGGCCCGTTTCCGGCTTCGCAAGCCGACTCATCCTGGCGGCGAAGCTGACCGACTCCGCGATAGGCTCAACGGACGACGAGCGACGAGCGACGGGCGACGGGCGACGGGCGACGAGCGACGGGCGACGGGCGACGGGCGACGGGCGACGAGCGACGGGCGACGGGCGACGGGCGACGGGCGACGGGCGACGGGCGACGGGCGACGGGCGACGGGCGACGGGCGACGGGCGACGGGCGACGGGCGACGGGCGACGGGCGACGGGCGACGGGCGACGGGCGACGAGCGACGGGCCAACCCTAGTATTCGAATAGCTCGGCGTGCGAGGCAGGCTGATACTGGGCTCGCGCCCGCTTGGTGAGCTTCGGCGCCGGCTTGCTGACCGGCTCATAGTGGAACCAGGTGGCGATGTAGTCGTCGTTGACGCGCCGCCGCCGCATGATTTCCCGCCGCTTGGCCAAAATGCGCCTGTGGTTCCGCACCAGGAACCAGAAGGCCTTGAGCGAGGTCTGTTCGCGCACCATGCAGCAGGCCAGCACCACCAGGTCGCGCGCGGTGATCGCCAGCCAATAGCGCTTGTAGAGGCCGCCGGTCATGTTCTTCATGCGCATCAGGAAGCGATTCTTCACCGAGTGCATGTTGATTTCTGCCGGCAGCGCGCGCCGGTTGCCTGGAAGGACGGTGCGGACGTGATAGCCCCGGGCGTGCGGCGTGTACACGCAGCGCCACCCCAACAACTGGGCCCGCCAGGCGACGTCGGCGTCCTCGCGGTAGACGAAAAAATCGGGATCGAAAAACTCGCGGTCGATCGAGACGTCGTCGATCATCTCGCGGCGGTACAGGGCGGCTGCGGCGGTCGCGCCGAAGACATACTCGTAGTTGAGGTAGTGGCCGTTGTCCACTTCCTGGCTGCCACGGTCGAGATGCCGCAGCATGGGGGTGAAATACATCCCCGTCGAATCCACCAGCGGGTTCTGGGGCAGAGTGAGATTCGACCGCATGGTGAGCAGCTTCCCGCAAACCGTGCCCACCTTCGCATCGGCGTGCCCGGCGTCCACCAGCGCATCGATGAAGCTCGATGTCAGCAATACGTCGGGATTGAGAGCCAGAACCCAGTCTCCACGCGAGAGCTGTATGGCCTGGTTTTGCGCTGCGGCAAATCCGATGTTGGTCTCGTTGAACACCAGGCGGCAGCGATCCTCGAACTGCTCGAGGATGCCCAGCGTTCCGTCGGTCGAGGCATTGTCTACGACAATCACCTCAATTTCCGAGTAGCCTTGAGCCAGAACCGACTGGAGGCATCGCTTGATGAACCGACCGCTGTTGTACGTAACGATCGTTACGGATACGAGATCAGTATGGCTCATGACAAATGAACTTGAGCACCAATAACTATTACGGCCGCGCCATCCTACTGTACCGCAAAGGCCGAAGAAATGTACGAATTCCAGTTTGGCCGGAGAGCAGCATTCCGGCTAGCCGAATCATCCTAACACAGCTAATGATCCCTTCCAAGGGTTTTTCCCTAAACGGGACGGTAACCGCCCGGAGAAGAGAACCCGCCACAACGGACGCGCATACCGCCCTCGCCTCCGCTCGGGCGAAGTGCTTGAAGGTATACTCCAGCAGGCTACCACACCAGTGGAGCTCTCTGGTGGAGCGGGGGAGCTGGCCGACGGAATGGCCACCGCTGTGTTTCGCAACAGTCGCGGGCGAGTAGCGCATTCTGTACCCGGCCAGCGCCACGCGCTTGGCAAAGTCGACATCCTCGAACCAGACCGGGAAGAAGGACTCGTCAAATCCTCCGAGCTGCCGCCACACGTTCCTCCGGATCATCAGGAACGCTCCGGCGGGCTGCTCCACCGTGGCCTCAGCTTCGGGATCGAGGTCGAAACAGCGGTACCGCCGGTTCACCGGGTTGCCCGGCCAGAGGCGATTCACCCACAGGGTTTCGAAGATCAGCGTCCAGGGCGTGGGCAGGCGGCGGACCATGAATCCGGCTTGCGAGCGTCCATCGCTGCCCAGCAGCTTGCCGCCAGCCGCGGCGACGTTGGCGGCGTCGAATTCAGAAGCCAGCGCCTCGAGGCCCGAGACGAGCTCGACGTCGGGGTTGAGCAGCAGCACGAGGTCGCAATCGAGGGCGCCGATTCCCTGGTTCGCTCCGGCGGCGAAGCCGCGATTCCACGGATTCGCGATGAGCTTGACCGACGGCCGGCTCGCGACCTTGCGGCGGGTGCCATCCTGGGACGCGTTGTCGACCACCACCGTCTCGACGCCCGTGGGCAACGAATCCAGGCACCGCCCGATCTCGCGTTCCGAATTGTAGGCCACGACTACGATTCCAATGCGGGTCATGTCACGTGAGTGCGAAGTACAGCCGCCAGTACGTGTCGAAACCGGTGCTGCGCTGCAGGCGTAGGATTTCCGCCTCGCTTTGTTCCAGAATCTCGGAGAGGCTCTTCACCCCGGGGCCGGCCGCCGCTGCCTCGCCTCGGAACGACCGGAAGGCCGCCAGGCCCTCGATCTTGCCGCGCAGGAACGAAAGCAGCCGCCCGTGCCGTAACGCTACCCCGCCCCACAACCCCTGCGCAACCAGAATCGGCCAGCCGTATCGCAGCAGATCCGGCCGGCGATAGTGCTTGGCCACCAGCAGCAGCTGGTTCCGCGCGATGCGTTTCACCACCTCCGGATGCCACCGTCCCAGCGTCGCGCTGCCCTGATGCACCGCCACCGCTCCGGGGACGTACGCTCCGGAGAATCCCTGGCGGGCCGCGCGCAGGCAGAAATCCACGTCCTCGAGATAAGACTCGAATCGCTCGTCCAGGAGGCCGACCTTGGCGAAGAGGTCCTTCCGGAACAGGACGGCCGTAAAGGGAGCGAAGCGGATCGGCGCGGGGCGGTCCCAGAGTTCGCCGTCCGTGCGGCCATGGCCGGCGCGCCAGGCGCAGGCGCCGCGCGAGAGCTCGTCGTAAGCGCCATCGAGCGACCCAGGCTGGGTGGCGCTCAGGAGCTTTCCGGCGGCGAACCACACCCGCGGATCGCGGACCGCTTCCACCAGCCGGTCCAGCCAGCCAGGGGCGGGCTCGACGTCGTTATTCACGATGGCCACCAGGTCGGTCGATGCCTCGCCGATCCCGCGATTCACGGCGGCGCTGAAACCCGCGTTGCGCCCCATCTCGAGAACGCGTGCGCCGGCCTGGCTGGCCGCCGCGGCCGAGCCGTCCTCGGAGCCGTTGTCTACGACCACGATCTCCGCGATGGGGTGGCTCTGGGCGCGGAGCTGCGGGATCAGCCGCTCAACCAGGTCGCGGCGGTTCCAGTTCGGGATGACGACGGTGACGCCTGGCATCGCAAGCCCGTTCATTCTAGCATTCGCGGAATTTTGGCGTGAACGACTTTTTCGGGTCCCGCCGCGTCCTAACAATGAGAATGACAATGAAGGCCGCCGGCTCGGTGCCGCACGGCCGATCGCTTATTATGGTACCTGTCATGAAGCCGACTATCGTCCTGCTGTTTTCTTCGCTGGCCGTTGCGCTCGCGGCGCCGCCCAAGACCGAGTTGCTCCAGGTTCACAAGGTGTACCTGCTGCCCATGTCGAACGCAATGGAGCAATACCTGGCCAACCGGCTGACCGGTCTGGGCGTCTTTCAGGTGGTGACGGATCCGAAGAAAGCCGACGCGATCTTCACCGATGGTATCGGCGCGTCCTTCGAGAGCCGGCTGGCCGAGCTGTTGCCCCAGAAGCCGGCAAAGCGGGCGCGCGAAGAAGCTGCGGAGGAAGCCGCTCCTGCCATCGCCGCGCAGCCTCCGGTGGCCGCAAACCCGCCCGCGGCGGATACACCCGCGGCTGGCGTACCCCTGGCTCCGCTGCCTGCTGCCACCCCTGCCACTCCTGCGCCCGCGCCAACGAAGGTCGCAGCCGCCGAATCCGAGAAGCAGGATGAAATGGCTCCTGGTAGCATCGGAGCAGAGAGGACCGTGCCGGTGACCGCCTTCCACCGGGCCAAGGGCACCCTGTTTCTGGTCGATCCGCATTCGCGGTTGGTGCTTTGGTCGATCTACGCACAACCGAAGGATGGATCCCCTGTTGAGCTGGACCGCACAGCCGCCTTCATCGCCAACCGGATTGGGAAGGATCTGAAGAGCCACTAGCTAGCCTCTGACGGCCAAGTCCGCTTCCTCACGGTCGCGGTTCGGTGCGAGCACGGAACCGCGCGCGTCAGCAAGCGGCACCAGCGGTGGGCTACCGGGCCGCGACCATCGGAATAGTGGCCCCGGCTACGGCGCGGCCGCGCTTCTCCCGCAGGGCTTCCCGATAGCTCTCGACAAGCCTTCCGGTGGCCGCGCGGATATCCCACACCGTTTCCGCCTCCCGCCGCGCGCGCTCCGCCATTGCGGCCGCCCTTTCGGGCTGCCGGAACAGTTCGACGATCTTGCCGGCGAAGGCGGCCGGATCGTCGGCCAGGGCGCACAGCTCGCCGTCCGTGCGGGTAAGGCCCTCGGCGCCGAGCGTGGTCGAGACGGCGGGGATGCCGGCGGCGAACGCCTCCAGGAGCTTCACCCTGACCCCGGAGCCGCTCAGCACCGGGCACACGAACAGCCCGTAGCGCCCCAGCGGCTCTCTGGCGTCCTCCACCCGGCCACGCAGTTCGATCACGCTCGATTGCGGCAGGCTGTGCGCTGCCGGCATCTCCGAGCCCACCACCACCAGCCGTGCGGC
This sequence comes from Bryobacterales bacterium, assembly GCA_963841635.1. Classification (GTDB taxonomy): domain Bacteria; phylum Acidobacteriota; class Terriglobia; order Bryobacterales; family Bryobacteraceae; genus DASWZN01. The sequence goes on along the minus strand of CAWJDO010000002.1, from coordinate 91,824 downwards.
CGGGCACTCCGCCGTCACCAGCGGCAGCACCTTCTCGAGGAACCAGTCCAGCGCCGCGACGTTCGGAGGATGGCGGAAGCTGCCCAGGAAGAGCATGGTGAACGGCTCCCGTCCCTGCGCCCGAAAACAGTAGCTGCCCGTGTCGATCCCGGCACGGAGACCCGTTTCGATCCTGTTTTCCAGCTGCGGCAGGAAGGACGCCAGGTATTCCTTATTCTCGCGGCTGCAGACCTGAATGCGATCCATCCGCGGCAGCACTCCCAACTCGTAGCGCAGCGTCCGCAGATACTCGAATCCCGCCCTGAGCCGCGTGCCGCCGCGCGCCGCGCCCGCGCCGCGGCCGATCGATTGGAACGAGACGTCGTGCTCGAAAAGAACGCTGGCCAGCCTGCGATACCGGCACGCATACTGGGCCATGTGGGTGTACTCGATCTGAACGACGTCCACCCGGCGGGTGTAGATCTGGCGATCGATGAGCCACTGAAAGTCGTCGTCGGCGAATTCGCGGACTTCGTTGGGCTGCGGCGAAGCCAGGCTGCTGGTCGGACCGCGCCGCACCAGGAACTCGGCCGAGGCGCAAAGCCGCGCCACTTCTTCCTGGGCCTCCCGCTGGCTGGGGTGTTCGAGCATGCAAAGCAGGTGCAGCTCCGAAAGCCGGGCCAGTTCCCGGGCCGTCGCGTTCATGAAGACCGCTCCGCCGTGGATCGGCGGCAACAGCGGATAAGGGGAGACGAACAGGACCGACGGCTTCTCGCGGGCGCCGGAAGACTCCATCATCTCGAAGCGATCGCGGAAGTAGCCGCCGCGCGGCCGTAGGAACGCTTCGGTATCGGAAACCGCGGCCATCCCGCGCGCGCGCCAGCGCGAGACGAGCGCCCGCGGAAGCTGTAGGAAGGCGCGGCAGACGCCGGCGGCGCTGGCCCGCGATGGGGAGTCGCCGGCAAAGGCGCTGGCCAGCGAGCCTGCCAGCGCGAAGGCGAAGTGCGCGGCCAGCTTGCGCCATTCATGCATGTTCTTCCAGGCGAACAGAACATAGTTCTTCTGGTAGACGGCGTTGATCTGCTCCGCCGTGAAATGCCTGCCGATCGTGCCCCTGTGCTCGTGGTACACCGCACTCGCCGGCTGGTAGAGCACCTGCCATCCGCGCTTCCAGGCCAGATACCCCAGATCGGCGTCCTCCAGGTAGAACGGCCGCAGCAGCGGATCAAATCCGCCGAGCTCGAGGAACTTGCGCCGGTCGAAGGCGCAGGACCCGCCTCCGCCGTAGAAGCACGGATACAGATCCCGCACCTCATCGTCAATGCGGTGACTCAGCCGGACTGCGCCGTCGCGCCAACAACCTTGCGTCAGGCCGGTCTCCTCGCGCCTGCGGTTCGGGTCGCTGAAGAAGATCTGGCAGGAGACCGCGAAGACGCTCTCATTGCGGAAGCCCGCCAGCAAAGGCGTCAGGAAATCCGGCGCCACGCGCATGTCGTTGTTCAGCAGAACCACGATGCCGTTTCCTGCCGCGCGGACTCCGGCGTTCGCGCCCCCGCCGAATCCGAGGTTGCGGTCGAGCGCCACCAGCTTGACCCCCGGGAAACGTTCGCGCAGGCATGCGGCGCTTCCGTCCGTAGAGCCGTTGTCCACGACGATGACTTCGTTTCCGGGGTTGCCGGCGAGCGCCGCGATCACGGAGGGGAGATACTTCTCGAGCAGCTCGCGCCCGTTCCAGTTGGGGATCACCACCGAAGCAGCGGAGCGGTCCGGTAACGCGCCGCCGCGGGCCTGGCGCTTTCCCGCGAGGAGCCACAGAAGGTCGCAAATGGCCAGCGCCGCGGCGGCCAGGGTCAAAGCAACCGGACAGAGAACCAGCAGGGGCAGACGCAGCAAATAACGGATGAGCCTCCGCATATCACTCGCCGTTGAGCCTGGGACCGAGTCCGAGGAGATTTCCCAGTTTTACCCAGCGCGAAGCCGTGGCGCAATTGACCCGCTCCTCCAGCCGCAACATCCGGGCGGTGCGCTCCTCGAGCGTCTTTTCGGTCGCGTGCAGCAGCTCTACACAATGCACCAGGTCTTTGCCCTTGGCTTCGAGCTCGGAATCCAGACGGCGCGCCCACGCGGTCTTGGCATCGTTCTCGGCCTCCACCTTGGCGAGCTGGCCGGCGTAGCCGGCCACGGCCTTGTTGCTCTCCTCCAGGTCCGCTGTAAGCTGCTGTCCCCACTTGGTCTTAGCGCAGACCTCGGCGTGGAGCTCGGCAAGCGTGGACTGACCGCTGGCGGAGAGACGAGACTCGAGCTCGAAGACTCGAGAGAGCGCCGCGGCCAGTTGTTCCGCGACGTCGGTAGCCCTGAGGTTGCTCTGTTCGAGCGCCGCCGACAGGACTGTGGCCCACTCGGTCTTGGCGCGATTGTCCGCCTCGAACGCAGCCACCAGCTTTTGCAGCTCTGCAATGCGGGCAGAGGCGGCGGCGAGCTTTCCCTCGGTTTGCAGGGCCCACTCGGTTTTGATCAGGTCCTCGTGTTTGAGCGTGGCGATTTGAGCCTCGAAGCCGGCGGCGGTCTGTTCGAGCTCGTTCTGCAGTTGGACGATGCGGGCCGAAGCCGCGGCGAGCTTCTCCTCGAGCTCCCGGGCCCAGGCGTTCTTGGTGCTGTCTTCGGCCTGGAGTTCGACCACGCGCGCCAAGGCGGCGGCGAGCCGGCCGTCGAGCTCGCGGGACCACTCGGTCTTAGCGCGGTTTTCGCCCTCGAGCGTGGCCACCTGAGCTTCGAAGCCGGCCGTGGTCTCTGCGAGCTCGGCCTGGAGTTCGACGATGCGGTCCGAGGCGGCGGCAAGCTTCTCGTCGAGACTGCCCGACCAGCGGTTGGCCTCTTCGAGAGCGGCCTTCTGGACGCGGAACATCTCCACGAGTTTCTCTTTATCCTCGCGGAGCTGATTGACGTCGATCGCGAGCTTTGCGATATGCAGCTCGCGCTCATGGAGGACGTTGGCCGCGGTGGGCACGTAGACGAACGGCGCCGGCGCCGGCTGAGGCGAGGCGGAACAGGCGGCGAGGAAGAAATGGGCGTCGTTGGGATCGGGGGCCAGGCCGGCCTGCTGCAACTCGGGCAGACCATGCCCGTCGGCCGGGGCTGGCTGAAAAGCGATGCCCTCGACGTGGTTCTGTAGGAAGAGATGAACGTGCGGATAAAGGGCCCCGAGCGCCGCGCCGAACTCGTCGAAGGTGAATTCGTGCACGTGAAACGGGTTGGGGCCGGAGACGCTCCGGGCCTCGGCGTAGTAGTTGCGATTGGGTGTCGATAGCAGGAAAACGCCCCCGGGAGCGAGAACGCGACGGCTCTCCAACAGGAAGGCGTGCCAGTCCTCCAGGTGTTCGATCACCTCGAAGGAGATCACCAGGTCGAAGGCGGCGTCGGGCAAGGGCATCGCCAGGCACGAGCCTTCGAGAAACGTCACTTGCGGGGCCGCGGAATGTTCGCGCGCATGGGCGATGGCCTCCGGTGCGATGTCCAGCCCGGTGACGCTCGACGCCCGCTCGGCCAACACGGCGCAGCCGTAGCCCGTGCCACAACCGGCATCGAGCACGCGCTTCCCCGCAGCCAGACGGGCCGCGAACGCGTAGCGGGCCAGGTGCTCGTTCCAGAGGTCGACGTCTACCTGGCCTGGGACGACACGCTCGCCGGTGAACTCAATCAAGGATTCGCCTCCAGTATGGATGCAGGTCCCGAGAGCCTTGTATTCAGCTCGATCCTGCACGGGACGCGCGTGTAGCCATATACCTGTTCTGTTCCAGGCGCCATCTGGACCGTGATGGCGTTGTCGATCCAATCGCACATGGCCGATGGCTCGAAGACGCCGTCAGCCACGGCCGGCGAAAAAGAGAACACGGCGGGGTAGAGCTCCGGTAGGTCCATGTGGAAGTCCACCGCCAGGATGTCGCCCGCCCGCAGCTCCGGCAAACTCATATTCTCCCGCAGTGAGTCCGTCCCGGAGAAATCGATGCCCAGATGATTGCGCAGCATGAAGCCGATGATGGGATGCTCAACGGACGAATGGGCCCGGACCGCGATGCGGACGACCAGACGGGACGACGGCTGAAGCTGGGCTACCGGCTCACCCGTTTCGTCGAGCAAGGCGATCCCGGTCACGCGGGCGCGGCCGTCGCCCGAACGATGGTCCACGTTGGGCAAGTGGTCCACGGGGACGGGCGATAAGGGTGGCGCCTCCGCGCGGTCGAGGGACCGCCTGCTCGCAAGGTATGCGGCGTCCTTGCGGGCCATGGCTTGGAGGTACCGCTCGACCACGGTTCCGGTGTCGCCGAGCTCGCGGATGCGGCCTCGGTCCAGCCAAAGCGTGCGGTCGCCGATGGCGGCTACGTCTGCGAGGGCGTGCGAGACGAACAGGATCGTGATTCCCTTGGACCTTAGGTCGTGCACCTTGCGCATGCACTTCTGTTTGAAGTAGACATCGCCGACCGCGAGGGCCTCGTCCACAAGCAGAATCTCGGGATCGGTGTGGATGGCGACGGCAAAGGCGAGGCGGACCACCATCCCGCTGGAGTAGGTCTTCAGGGGCCGGTTCATGAACTCGCCAAGTTCGGCAAAGTCCTTAATCTGGCTGAACTTAGCGTCCATTTCGTGGGCCGAGAATCCGGCGATCGCGCCGCTGAGGTAGACGTTGTCGCGGCCGCTGAATTCCATGTCGAAGCCCGCGCCCAGCTCGAGAAGGGCGGAGACGCGGCCGGCTATCGTTACCGTGCCTGCAGATGGCTGCAGGATGCCTGCGACCAGTTGCAGCAGCGTGCTCTTTCCCGCGCCGTTTTCCCCGATGACGCAAAAAACCTCGCCACGTTCGACGGCAAAGGAGACGTCGCGCAGAGCCCAGAAATCCTGATGGTGGGCAGACTTCCGAAGCGAGGCCAGCTCTCGCAAGCGGTCGCCGGGAGAGGCGTAGATGGAGTAGGTCTTCGAGACTGACTCAAACCCGAGGGCTTTCACGGAGAGCTCGTTTGACGCAAAGGCAGCGTCCTATCAACAATCTAGCCGAGTAGCGGGAAGGAGTCAAACCACAGGAGGGCAACAAAGGAAGGGGCGGCCGCCAGCTCCTCACTGGCACGGTCCTTGTCCGGCCAGCCCCAAAGGAGCCGTACCGGGCATCCGTGACTCTGGCTGCCGTGTGCCTTTTTCGCGGTGCAAAATACCGCGGCGCGCTGGCCAGTTTAGGGGCCCAGCGAACGCCTAAAGGCGACAGCCAGTCAGCGGAGGAAGCAGGTAGCCGCCCATGATGTGGAGTTCTATATAGACTTCCTCCTATCGGAAACTGACCTGCCGGTTTGCGACAGATCTCATGGCCCCACCAATTGGGGAGCCAGAAGCTGAACTGCTGTGCACTTCGCAGCTTCTGAGTCAAATATGCACCCAAAGGCGGTCCCTGTCAAGGCGGGTAAAAGCCTTGGTTAAGAAAGAGTAATGGTGCTGAATGCTAAGGCCGCGTTGACAAAGCAGGGTGGCGGTAAAGTACGCTGATATAGAGCCCTTTCAGCGCCGGTGTAGCTCAGGTGGTTAGAGCGTGGGTCTCATAATCCCAAGGTCGCTGGTTCGAGTCCAGCCGCCGGCACCATTCCCCGGAACCAAGCGCGGTTGCCGCAGCCCAGCCCTCCACAACCCCGACAGCAGCTAGCGCTTCTCCGCCGACCAGCGCTCCCCGCCGACCAGCGCTCCCCGCCGACCAGCGCTCCCCGCCGACCAGCGCCCCTCGCCGACCAGCGCTCCGCCCGGACTCGCTTCCTGCTTGACCAGCGCCCCGCCGCGACCAGCGCCCCGCCGCGACCAGCGCTCCGCCCGACCAGCGCTCCGCCTGACCCGCGCTCCTCGCCGACTAGCGCTCCTCGCCGACTAGCGCTCCTCGCCGACTAGCGCTCCTCCCCGACCCGCGCTCCTCGCGACTAGCGCTCCTCCCCGACTATCAGGGCATAGATGCGCTGAAGATCGTCGGGGGAGTAGTAGGCGATCTCGATGTGGCCGCGCGCATCGGGTTTACCGGCGATCTTGACGCGCGTGCCGAGCACGCGTTCAAGCTCCTGGACAGCCGCCTTGACGTTGGGATCCAGCGCCTCTTCGACAGACTTTGCCTCGCGAGGCCCGGTCATCCTCTGTACCAGGTGCTCGACCTGGCGGACGGAAAGGCCCTGAGAGCTGGCCCTTTCCGCCACCTGGCGCTGTAGCTCCTCCGTTGGGAGTCCGAGGATGGCGCGTGCATGGCCCATCGAAAGGCGGCGCTCGGCAACGAGGGCCTGGATGTCGGCCGGAAGCTTCAGGAGCCGGAGCGTGTTGGTAATGGAACTGCGGTCCTTGCCGGTTCGCTGTGCGATCTCGTCGTGACTTAGCTGGAGATCGCGGGCGAGACGATCAAACGCGTGGGCGACCTCGATGGGGTTGAGATCTTCTCTCTGGATGTTCTCGACCAGCGAGATCTCAAGGAGCCGGTCGTCGGGAATATCCTGAACCGAGACCGGGACGTCGGCGATGCCGGCCAGGCGTGCGGCGCGCCAGCGTCGCTCGCCGGCGACCAACTGGTACCGGCCGTCGCGGGGACGGACAACTAAAGGTTGTATGATTCCGTTGGCCCGTATGGAGTCGGCAAGTTCCTGAAGGCGCTCAGGTTGGAAGGCGGTCCGCGGCTGGAGCGGGTTAGGATCGACGAGATCGAGTGGAATCCGGGAGACAATATCCGCGGGAGGAGTGGCTGGCACCGCGGTTTGAGCGGCGGGCTCCGGCTTGGCCGCGGTGCGGCTAACCAGGAGGGATGTCAGACCCCTACCGAGGGCCTTGCGTGGATTGTCTGGTGCCTTGGTCATTCTCGAGGATCTCCTTGGCCAGCTTGATGTAACTCTCCGCGCCGCGCGACCGGACGTCATAGAGGAGGATAGGCTTGCCGTAGCTGGGCGCTTCGGCGAGCCGAATACTACGGGGGATGACGGTGCGAAATACCTCTTTGCCGAAGAACTCGCGGAGATCGTCCGCCACCTGGCGTGCCAGGTTGGTGCGTTCGTCGAACATCGTGAGGAGGATGCCCTCGATCTTCAATGAATGCTGGAGAGAGTCGCGCAGGCGGTCGATCGTGTCCATTAGCTCGGAAACGCCCTCGAGGGCGAAGAACTCGCACTGGATGGGTATGAGAACGGAGTCCGCGGCGGCCAGGGCGTTGACGGTCAGCAGGTCGAGGGCCGGGGGGCAGTCGATGAGGACATAGTGGTAGGAGTCTCGGAGGGGCTGGAGGCTCTGGCGGAGGCGGTACTCCCGGCGCTCGAGATCGACGAGCTCGATGTTGGCCCCGACAAGGTTCTTGTCCGCAGGGACGATGTCGAGGCCTTCGAATCCGGTGGACTGGACGGTGGAGGCGAGATCCGTGTGCCCGAGAAGGGCGTCGTAGATGGTCGGGGCGCCGGTGTTCTTGGTGACGCCGAGACCGGTTGTGGAGTTGCCCTGGGGATCTGAGTCAATGACCAGGACGTGTAGGTCGTTCGCGGCCAGGGATGCGCCGAGATTGATGGCGGTGGTGGTTTTCCCGACTCCGCCCTTCTGGTTGGCGACTGCGATAACTCTTCCCAAGGTTCGATGCTCCTCACGCGGAGAGACCAACATGCTATCACGGTTGCAGTGGGAGCGTCTTGTGGGTTGCGCGGGACGTTCCACGTGGAACAACACCTTGAGTACCAGCAGCCCACAACGCCTCCAGAGCCCGGCTCGCGTCGCGGCGGGGGAACATCGGCGGCACTCTCACCTTGCGCGGTGCCTCGATCCGAGGAGGAACGCTGTCGTAGGGCCGGGGAGTGTGGGGCCCTCGGGGGTTCCACGTGGAACATCGGAGCTGTCGCCGAGACACGTTCCACGTGGAACCACCTCGCACCCGCGCCGTTCATCTACGTGGAACAACCGCTGACGGGCGGCTCGTCGCCGGGAGGGGCCGTCTGCCCGAGCACTAACACCCTACGATGCCCCCACGGGAGCGGGATCGCCTGGCGCCAGGAGAACCTCGGCTGAACGACCACCTCCGCCGCGTCCTCCTGCCCTATTAGCAGCGCTACGGTACGGACCGGAAGGATGGTGGCGCCCCGGCCCGCAACGCTCAGCACGTCGGGCCACCTTACCGCCCTTGAGACAACCCAATCGAAGGTGCCATCTATCTTCTCGGCACGGCACGCCGCCACGCGGACGTTCGACAGATGCCGAGTAGCCTCGCGGAGAAACACGGCCTTCCTCTGGTGGGACTCCGCCAGCGTGAACCTGCAATCCGGGCGGAGGATCGCCATTGGAATCCCCGGAAAGCCGGCACCCGAACCAAGGTCCAGAACCGACACCGGGTTTGTAGGTAGGTGGATCCCCACAAAGAGCGACTCGCAGTAGTGGCGTAGTACGGTCTCCTCCAGCCCGGCGATGGAAGTAAGGTTGAGAGTCTTGTTCCAGCGGAGAAGGAGCTCGTAGTGCCCAAGCAGCTCCGAGATCGTTTCGGGCGACAGAGGGTGCAGCGGACCAAAACTGCGCGCTAAGATCGCGGCGAACCCGGGAGCGTCCGTCATAGCGCAGAAACACCAGCTCCGATGGTCAGATAGACGTCGAGAACCGCGATCGCGGCCGGCGTGACTCCTGGGATGCGCGCTGCCTGCCCCAGCGTCTCTGGCCGCACCCGCTCCAGCTTCTCCGAGATCTCGCGCGACAGCCCAGGTATGCCGCGGAACGCAAACCTCGCCGGTATCCTCCGACCTTCTGACTCCCGTAGTCGAACAATCTGACGTTCTTGCTGCGAGATGTAGCCCGCGTACTTCACTTCCGTCTCCAACGTGCTCAGAACCTCGCGCACCGGCTCTTCCCCAAGCGCCGCCACCAGCAGGCCGCGTATCTTCTCGATGCTCGCCTCGGGCCGCCGCAGCCACCCGGCGACCGTAGGCCGATCCTCCGGTGCCAGACCCAGGCCGTCCGGCGGGACTCTGGTGCTCTCCAGCAGGACTCGAAGCCTCTCCTTCTGAGCCTGCTTCTTTGCGAACAGCGTCCAGCGTTCCTCCGTAACCAATCCCAATCGGCGGCCCGCCGGCGTCAGCCGCTCATCGGCATTGTCGATGCGAAGGTGCAAGCGGAACTCGGCGCGTGAGGTGAACATGCGGTATGGCTCGTCCGCGCCTTTGGTCACGAGGTCGTCAATCATGATCCCGATGTATCCATCCGTCCGCCCGAAAACAACCGGTGGACCCCCAGCTACCCGGCACGCCGCGTTGGCCCCAGCCATAATGCCCTGAGCCGCAGCCTCCTCATACCCCGAAGTTCCGTTGATCTGGCCCGCCAGGAACAGACCGGTTATCCCCTTAACCTCCAGAGAATGCAGCACTTCCCTAGGATCTACCGCGTCGTATTCGATGGCATAGCCCGGGCGGATCATCTCGGCGCGGCCCAGGCCCGGGACCGAAGCGAGCATGGCCATCTGCACGTCGATCGGCATGCTGGTAGACATCCCGTTGACGTAGACCTCATATGTATCCAGCCCTTCCGGCTCCAGGAAGATCTGGTGCCGCACCTTATCGGGAAACTTGACAACTTTGTCCTCAATCGACGGACAGTACCGCGGCCCAACGCCCTCGATCTGCCCGCTGTAGAGCGGCGAGCGCGGAATCGCCTCGCGCAGGATCTCGTGGGTCCTCTCGGTGGTGTAGGCGATATGACATTCGATCTGAGGACGGTCGATTCCCGCCGTCAGGAACGAGAACGGCGTCGGAACCGGGTCTCCGCGCTGAACCTCGAAGCAGGACCAGTCGATCGTACGGCCGTCCAGCCGCGGCGGCGTGCCAGTCTTCAGGCGCGTCCACTTCATCCCCAGACTCCGAAGCTGATCCCCAAGCAGGTTCGACGGCGCCTCTCCGTTGCGGCCGCAGTGGTAGGTCTTCTCGCCGACGTGGGCCAGACCGTTCAAGAACGTACCAGTGGCCACCACCACGGCTCCGCTCGAAAGCACCCGGCCGTCCTGGAGTCGAACGCCGCGCACCTGCCTTCCGCCCTCGCCCGCCTCGATCACGAGCTCCGCTACCTCCGCCTGGAGAATACGCAGGTTGGGCTCGCGCTCGAGAACCTCGCGCATGCGCACGCGGTACAGCTTCTTATCGCACTGGGCACGCGGCGACCAGACGGCCGGTCCGCGGCTCGTATTCAGAAGCCGGAACTGGATGCCCACCGCATCGGTCACCTCGCCCATCACTCCGCCGAGTGCGTCGATCTCCCTGACCAGGTGGCCCTTTGCGATTCCGCCGACAGCGGGATTACAGGACATTTGGGCGACCAAGTCCAGATTCATGGTGACCATGGCTGTCTGGAGGCCCATCAGAGCGCACGCACGCGCCGCCTCGCACCCGGCATGTCCGGCGCCTACCACGATCACGTCGTAACTGTTCGGACGGCCCATCGCTTGCATTTCGGCCCAGCTTTTCTTCTATTCTAGGGAAGTGCGCGGCGCGGCGGGCGCGCGCAGGTGAACTTGGGGCGGTTGCGGCGCGGCGGGCGCAAGCAGGGGCTTGGCCCGGTCGCGGCGTGGCGCGCGCGGGCAGATGTGCTTGGCCCGGCTGCGGCGCGGCGGGCGCCGGCTTGGCGCCGCTGTGGCGTGGAACCCGCTTGCGCGCCCCTGTGCCGGCGCGGGAAGCCTTCGGCCGCCCGGCGCGCTCGAGCGTGCGGAATTCTTGGAGAGCAGAGTGAAAGTACTGATCCTCGGTGGCGGTGGCCGTGAGCACGCGATCGCGTGGCGTCTGGCCCAGAGTCCTTCGGTGACGGCGGTCTACGCGACGCCGGGAAACCCCGGCATTGCCCGCGTCGCGAGCTGTATCGCCGCGCCCGGCAACCCGGAAGGCTGGCTGCGCGCGGCCGAATCCGTCGAGGCCGATCTCACCGTCGTCGGGCCGGAGGCGCCGCTAGTCGCGGGCGTGGTGGATGCGTTTCGTGCCGCCGGCCGGGCGATTGTAGGGCCCACCAGCCAGGCGGCGCGTCTCGAGGGTAGCAAAATCTTCTCGAAGGAATTCATGGTGCGCGCGGGCATTCCCACGGGTGGCTTCGTCCGCGCCGAAAGCGAGGCGGAAGCGCTCAAGGCCCTCGACCGCTTCGGTTGCCCCGTGGTCCTCAAGGCCGACGGTCTCGCCGCGGGCAAAGGCGTCGTCATCGCCAACACCCGCGCGGAAGCCGAGGCAGCCATCCGCGGACTGCTTTCCGGCGAGTTGGTGGGAAAGGCCGGCGCGCGCCTGGTGGTCGAGGAATTCCTGACCGGAGAGGAGGTCAGCTTCATCGTCCTCAGCGACGGCCGCCACGTCCTCCCGCTCGCCCCGACGCAGGACCACAAAGCAGTGCACGACGGCGACACCGGCCCGAACACCGGCGGCATGGGCGCCTATTGCGACACGAGAATCCTGACCGCCGCCGAGCGCGCCGACGTCATGGACCGCATCATCGCTCCCACCATCGAGCGAATGAGCGCCGAGGGCTCCCCCTTCACCGGCTTCCTCTACGCTGGTTTGATGATGACCCATCGCGGCCCTCAAGTGCTGGAGTACAACGTACGGTTGGGCGATCCGGAAACCCAGGCCCTGATGCACTGTGTGGACTCCGACTTCGCCCAGGCGTTGTTGGCGGCGGCTCACGGCGACCTCACCGGAGCAAAGCTGGCGTGGCGCGCCGATCCGTCGGTCTGCGTCGTAATGGCGTCCGCCGGATATCCCGCAACGCCCCGCACCGGAGACGCGATCAGCGGTCTCGACGAAGCCGAGGCGCTCGGGGCCACCGTCTTCCACGCCGGCACGCGTGCGGGCGCGGGCGTGATCGAGACCTCGGGCGGCCGAGTGCTGGGCGTCACCGCATCCGGCTCCGGCCTGGCAGGCGCCATCGAGAACGCCTACCGCGCCGTCGATCAGGTTCATTTCGACGGCATGCACTATCGCCGCGACATCGGCCACAAAGGGCTGAAGCGCTGGGGCTAAAATAGAAGCTCGCGGGGACGTAGCTCAGATGGATAGAGCGGCCGCCTCCTAAGCGGCAGGTCGGCAGTTCGAATCTGCCCGTCCCTACCACTTCCCGCCGATCGGTTACACTGTTCTCAACTTGCCGGGATTGAAAGACTACGTCGAGCGCTTCCTCGCCGAGTTGAAGCAGCAGAACGTTTCGTCGCACACCCTGCGCGCCTACGACGCCGACCTGCGCCAGTTCATCGAGTACTTCTCGCCGCCCGGCGGGGAACCGCCCCCCGTCGAAAAGCTGGACACGCTGGCCTTGCGCGAATGGCTCGGCGACCTCTACCGCCGCCGCCTCTCCGCCGTCACGATGCGCCGCAAGGTGGCCGCGCTGCGCTCCCTGTTCCGATTCCTGGTTGCGCACCACGTGCTCGAGATCAATGTCGCGCGCCTTCTGCGAACGCCCAAGGCGCCTCAGAAGCTACCGCGAGTGCCCACAGCGGAGCAGACCAACAGTCTCATCGATCAAGTCGCCGAAGGACGCCTGGAGCGCCCCATGCCGGCGCGCGACCTGGCCATCTTCGAGCTGCTCTACGGCTGCGGTCTGCGCATCAGCGAGCTGGTGTCGGTGAACCTTGGCGACCTGGACCTGGCCGACCACTGGCTTCTGGTTCGCGGCAAAGGGAAGAAGGAGCGCCAGGTGCCCTTCGGCGCCAAGGCCGCGGCGGCCATCGAGAGCTACATCGCCGCGCGCCAGGCGCCGCCACGCGAGACCGCGCTCTTTCTGAACCATCACGGCGGCCGCCTCACGGACCGCGGCGCGCGCGGCATCGTCAAGTTTTACGCGACGGCGCTAGTTGGCGACGCCTCTATCCACCCGCACAGCTTCCGCCACGCTTTCGCGACCCACCTGCTAAGCGACGGCGCGGACCTGCGCGCGATCCAGGAACTGCTCGGCCACGCGCGCCTCTCAACAACGCAGAAGTACACGCAGGTTTCACTTACGGAGCTGATGAAGGTGTACGACAAGGCGCATCCGAAGGCGTGAGGCCTCAGCGGCGGTGGTTGACGTACCAGAGATCAAGTGCGGGCGCATCCCGTTCCACGAACTTCGTGATGGATAGGTGCGAGTAGAAGAGGCCGCTGGCGGTGTGAACCGAAAACTCGCCGCAGCTTCCGAGAACGTCGACTCTTATCGGCTTGTCGGAGTACGGTGCACCCTCAACGGGCGCGATCTGAGCGCCGTGGGCGGGCCGGACGCGTGCACCACCCGACCCACAATCCGTCCCTCACCGCCCTGTCCCGCACATGAAGCCATACAAATGAGCGTCAGCAACCCGCATCGTGTGAACATAGTAAAGTGAGTAATCTGCCCCAACACATAGAGAACGTCCGCAACATCGCCATCATAGCCCACGTCGATCATGGCAAGACCACGCTCGTCGACGCGATGCTCCACCAGAGCGGCATCTTTCGCGATAACGAAGCCGTCATCGACCGCGTCCTCGATTCCAACGATCTCGAACGCGAGCGCGGCATCACCATCCTGGCCAAGACCACCGGCGTCCGCTACCACGGCGTCAAGATCAACATCGTCGATACGCCCGGCCACAGCGATTTCGGCGGCGAGGTCGAGCGCGCGCTCACGCTTGTCGATGGCGTCATGCTCCTGGTCGACGCCAGCGAAGGCCCGCTGCCGCAGACCCGCTACGTCCTCATGAAGGCCTTTGAGGCCAAGCTGCCGCCCATCGTCGTCATCAATAAGATCGACCGGCCCGACGCGCGCATCCCGGAAGTGCTGAACGAAATCTACGACCTGTTCATCGACCTCGACGCCACCGAGGACCAGCTCGACTTCCCCGTGATCTACACCAACGCCCGGGCCGGCACCGCGCAGCTTACTCCGGAGGGCTGCGGGACCGACCTGCGGCCGCTGTTCGACGCCATTCTCGAGCATTGCCCGATGCCGTCCGGCGACCCCGACGCCGTCCTGCAACTGCTGGTGGCGAACCTCGATTACAGCGACTACCTGGGCCGCCTCGCCATCGGCCGCGTCTTCTCGGGCACGCTGCACATCGGCGACGAGGTCGGCATCGCGAAGCTCGACGATACGGTCCAGCGCACCCGCATCACCAAGATGTTTTCCTTCGAGGGACTGAAGCGCGTCGAGGAAACGATCGGACGGCCCGGCGACGTGCTGGCCATCGCCGGCGTCGAAGGCATCACCATCGGCGAGACCATCACGCACCCCGATACTCCGATGGCCCTCGAGCATATTCCCATCGACGAGCCGACCATCGCCATGACGTTCACGGTGAACACCTCGCCCTTCTCCGGCCGCGAGGGCACCTACGTCACCTCGCGCCACCTGCGCGACCGGCTCGATAAGGAGCTGCTGACCAACGTCTCGATTCGCGTCGAGGAGGCGGGCGGCCCGGACGCATTCAAAGTGATGGGTCGCGGCGAGCTACAGCTCGCCATCCTGATCGAAATGATGCGGCGCGAGGGCTACGAGCTGATGGTGGGCAACCCCGAAATCCTCACCCGCACCGTGAAGGGCGTGCTCCAGGAGCCGGTCGAGCTGTTGACGATCGATTGCCCGGACCAGTTCATCGGCGTGGTGATGGAGAAGCTGGGCGCGCGCAAAGGCAAGATGATTCGCATGGTGAACCACCACTCCGGCCGCGTGCGCATCGAGTTCGAAGTGCCCACCCGCGGCCTCATCGGCCTGCGTAGCGAGATGCTCACCGACACGCGCGGCACGGCGGTCATGAACTCGTTGTTCCACGGCTATGCGGAATGGCAGGGCGACATCCCGCGCCGTCCCACGGGATCGCTGGTCGCCGATCGCGCCGGCCGCTCCACGGCATACGCCATCTACAATCTCCAGGAACGCGGCGAGATCTTCATCACGCCGGGCACCGAGGTCTACGAAGGCATGATCATCGGCGAGAACGCGCGCGACCGCGACATCGACGTCAACATCGTCAAAGAGAAAAAGCTGACCAACATGCGCGCGTCAACCTCAGATGACGCTATCCGGCTGGTCCCGCCGCGCCTGCTGAGCCTCGACCAAGCCATCGAATTCATCCGCAACGACGAATACGTCGAGGTCACGCCGCAATCCATCCGCCTGCGCAAAAAGGCGCTCAAGTTCAACGACCGGTAGGCTCGCTGCACGGCTCGCCGCCGGCGCCGACGTTCCTCTTGAGTATGTACCGTTGTGTATGTACAATATAGAAGGCGATATCGATGCGCTTCGAGTGGGCCGAGGAGAAGAACCGTCGCAATCTCGCAAAGCACAAGGTCAGCTTCGAAACCGCGAGCCTGACTTTCGATGATCCCCTGTTGCTCAGTATTCAGGACCGGATCGTGGAAGGCGAGGAGCGATGGCAGACACTTGGAATGGTGTCTGGCACGGTTCTGCTGGTGGCGCACACATATCGGGCCGAGCCTGGTGGAGAGGTGATTCGCCTGATTTCGGCTCGGAAGGCGATTGCAGGTGAGAGGCGAGCGTATGCAAAAAGTCAAAAGCGCTCAAGCGGATGAAATCCGGGCGCTCAAGCGAATGAAGGACCGGGAAATCGATACGACGGACATTCCGCCCGTACTTGACTGGAGCAAGGCCGTGGTGGGCAAGTTCTACAGGCCAATCAAGAAGCCCCTCACAATCCGGTTGGACGCGGACGTTCTAGCCTGGCTCAAGGGACAAGGAAAGGGTTATCAGACGCGCATCAACGCCCTGCTGCGCAGCTCGATGGAGAGGGCCGGCGCTGATCAGAGAGGTCAGCCAGGAGTTCGGACGCGGTCGAAGGCCTCCTGACTGCAATCCATCCGCCTGCGCAAGAAGGCGCTGAAGTTCAACGACCGGTAACGGAAGTTCGTTACCGAGCCGCGACCGCAAGGGAGTCCCCATGGCCCTGCGGGCCACAGATTGCGATGAAGACGCGGCCGGTGCATCCGGGCGACGTTCGCCTATTGTTCCCCGCGTCTTCAACGGAGCGGACCCTGGGGCGGCTCAAAACCCAGCGCACCTTCCTGCGGTATATTTGACAGAATCGGACGAAAGACTTCGCATATCCGTTGATAAAGGGCGTGCCATGAGAAAAAGCGCTGCAATCGTATTGGGACTCCTGCTGGCCACCGGGGTGGTTTGTGCGCAACAGTATCTCATCACTACCGTGGCGGGGGGAGGGCTGCCTCCCACGCCTGCCCAGGCTACCAGCGCATCGTTCGGTTCCCCCGGTCCGGTCGCGGCGGACGGTCTGGGCAACATCTATTTCACGACGGCGAACTGTGTGTTCAAAGTCGACGCGGCGGGAATGCTGACGCGCGTGGCGGGCCGCTCGGCAGTGCAGGGCTATGCGGGCGACGGAGGCCCAGCCACCGAGGCCCAACTCAATAACCCTCAAGGCGTGGCCCTGGATGCGGCCGGCAATCTCTACATCGCGGACCTAGGCAACTCCGTGATCCGAAGGGTAGCGCCCAATGGCATCATCACGACCGTCGCCGGCGACGGCAGCGGGGCCTACGCGATCGCGGTCGATGCTGCCGGCAACCTCTACGTCGCTGCCGGCGGTGCCAACCTGATCCGCACGATAGCGCCCAGCGGCGCCACCACGATCGTTGCGGGGAACGGCGATGGAGGGTATTCGGGCGACGGAGGCCCGGCCACGGCCGCCCGGCTTTTTGGCCCTTACGGAGTTGCCGTGGACGCCACGGGAAACCTCTATATCGCGGACAGCGGCAACCACGCGATACGCAAAGTGGCGGCGGATGGCACCATCGCCACCGTTGCCGGCAATGGCACCGCTGGATACGCCGGGGACGGATGGAGCGCCGCAAACGCCCTGCTCGATTTCCCTTACAGCGTGGCCGTGGATGCCGCCGGCAATCTCTACATAGCCGACTTCAGCAACAACGTGATCCGAAAAGTGGGGGCTAACGGCATGATCGCGACCGTGGCCGGCACCGGCGCTGCCGGCTACTCCGGTGACGGAGGCCCAGCCACCAGCGCCCGACTCTCAGAACCCGGAGGCGTGGCGCTCGGCGCCGGTAGCCTCTACATCACGGACTTTCGCAACAGCGTAATCCGAAAAGTGGCCAATGGCGGCATCACGACGGTAGCGGGGAATGGAATCCCGGGCTTCTCGGGCGACGGTGGCCCGGCCACCAGTGCCCAACTTAGTTGGCCCAGTGGTGAGGCGGTGGATAGCGCCGGCAACCTCTACATCGCCGACACCAACAACAATGCGATTCGAAGAGTGGCCGCCGATGGCTCCATCACCACGGTGGCCGGGAAGGGAACGCCGGGCTACTCTGGCGATGGAGGCCAAGCCGCCGGCGCCCAGGTCAGCCATCCGTGGGGAGTAGCCCTGGATGGCAATGGCAACCTCTTCATCGCGGACAGCGGCAACTTCGTGATCCGCAAGCTGGCACCGAATGGCGTCATTACCACCGTGGCCGGGAACGGAACCCCCGGCTACTCGGGCGACGGAGGCCCCGCCACAAGGGCCCAACTTGGTCAACAGATCTACGGCTTGGCAGCGGACGCCGCCGGCAACCTCTACATCCCGGACGCCGGGAACAGCGTCATCCGCAAGGTGGACGCGGCGAGTGGCATCATCACGACGTTAGCAGGCAGAGGAACACGCGGCTATTCGGGCGACGGAGGCCCCGCCACCAGCGCCCAACTGAACCAGCCGTACCGCGTGGCAGTCGACACCGCGGGCAACGTCTTTGTCGCGGATTTCGGCAACGCTGCGATCCGCCTGGTGGCGCCGACCGGCATCATCACGACCGTTGCGGGCAATGGAACGTGGGGCACTTCGGGCGACGGAGGCCCAGCCACCAGCGCTCAGCTCGACGGTCCCTGGGGCATAGCCGTCGACGCCGCCGGGAACCTGTACATTGGAGACTGGACCGACGGCCTTGTTCGGAAGGTGGCGGCAGCTACCTGTGTCATCACAACCATAGCCGGGAACGTGAGCGGGGGGAACCCGGGCAACGGAGGACCGGCCACGGCCGTTCAGGTCTCTCCCGAGGGCCTCGCCGTGGACGCCGCCGGCAACGTCTACGTCGCCGACAGCGGCAGCAACGTGATCTGGATGCTGACGCCGCAGCCGGCGCTACTTGCTCTCACCACCACGCCGTCGGCCAGCTTCTTCGAGAGCGGGCAGATGGGCGCAAGCTACTCGATTGTATTGAGCAACACAGCTGGTGCCGGGGAGACCAGCGGAATGGTGACGATGACCGAGATCCCTCCAGCTGGAGTGACGCTCGTGTCGATGTCGGGCGCAGGCTGGAACTGCTCCGGCGCCACCTGCACCCGCCGCGATGTGCTGGCTCCAGGGTCCGCTTACCCGCCCGTCATTGCGACGGTGAACGTAGCGCCGGACGCGCCCGCCGCGGCGACCAATCACGTGGACGTGGTGGGCGGCTTCTCGCCCGCCGTGAGCTCCACCCTCGCGATGTGGATTCTCAGTCAGCCCACCCCGCCTGTCTTGGCCTCTCCGACGGACGGTGCGACGGCCGTGCTTACCGCGCCGACCTTGACCTGGGGTGCCGAGCCCGGCCCCACATCCTACGATGTCTACTTCGGCACGTCCGCGCATCCGCCGCTGGTGGCGACCACCACGGGAACGACTTACGCCCCCGGCACTCTGACCGCACAGGCCGCCTACTACTGGCGGATCGTGGCCCGCAATGAAATCGGGTCGGCCAGTTCCGCAACGTGGTCCTTCACCACGGGCGTCCCGCCGGTCGGCACGCGGTTCGTTCCAGTGCCACCATGCCGCGTGGCGGACACGCGTCGCCCGGCCGGCCCATTCGGCGGTCCCACTATGACGGCCGGTTCCACCCGCTCCTTCTCGATTCCCGGGAGCGGATGCGGCATCCCGGCTACCGCCCAGGCCTATTCCGTCAACGTGACGGTGGTTCCCGCCGGCCCGCTCAGTTTTCTGACGTTGTGGCCTGCCGGCCAGGCCCAGCCCTTCGTCTCCACCCTGAATTCGATGGATGGCTCGGTGGTGGCGAACGCGGCCATCGTTCCCGCCGGGCTGGGCGGAGCCGTGAACACGTTCGTGAGTAACCAGACCGACGTAATCCTCGATATCAACGGCTATTTCGATTCCGACGGCGCTTCGTTCTACGCCGCCACGCCTTGCCGCGTCGCCGACACGCGGCACCCCACCGGCCAGTTTGGCGGGCCATCGATGTTCGCCACCGAAACCAGGGACTTTCCCATACCCTCCGGCGCCTGCGCGGTTCCTGCCACCGCGACCGCCTACTCGCTCAATGTCACAGCGGTTCCTCAGGCAGGTTTTCTTGGCTATTTGACAGCCTGGCCGACGGGACCGACTCGCCCGCCCGTCTCGACGCTGAATTCCTGGACCGGTGAGGTGGTAGCGAACGCCGCCATCGTGCCGGCCGGCACCAACGAATCGATTTCCGTCTTCGCAACCGACCCAACCGATGTGATCCTGGACCTCAACGGGTATTTCGGCCCGTCCGCGGGCGAAGGCGCGTTGGACTTCTACCCTGTGCCGCCGTGCCGCGTTGCGGACACCCGGTATCCCGCCGGGCCGTTCGGTGGCCCGGAGATACGCGCGGAGTCGGTCCGATCATTTGCCATCCCCGCCAGCGGCTGCGCCATCCCGTCGACGGCGGTGGCGTATTCGGTGAACATTACCGTAGTGCCCGACGGGCCGCTGTCATACCTGACGGCCTGGGGGGCTGGCTCGCCGCAACCGAACGTTTCCACGTTGAACTCGTTGGATGGCGGGGTGGTGGCCAACGCGGCGATCGTGCCGGCGGGAACGAACGGCGCGATCAGCATCTACGTGACGAACGGCACGCACGTAGTCCTGGATATTAACGGGTACTTCGGGCAGTAGAGCGCCGCGGCCCCGCCGCCTTGAACCGCGCCTTCTGCGCCGGCGTCATCTTCTCGGTCGCGTATTGGAAAATCAGCCGCGGCGACTGGTCTTTCCACTCCCTGAGAAACGTCTCGACGGGTTTGGGGCTCTGCTTCCAGGTCTCGCGCAGGAACCAGCCGAGCCCCTGGTGGACCACTCGCTCCGGGTCGAGCATGAGCGGGCGCACGAACTCCAGCAGCGGGCCGGCCGCCGGCTTCGCCTTCAGCAGCGCCAGCATCGAAACCGGAACCGCCCGGCGCTGGAACCGCAGATCGGACTCGCGCCAGGACGCCAGCTCAGTCAGCTTGATCCGGCCGTCCGCGAGGAGCGGGCCGATGATCTCTCCGCACAGCACGTCGGTGTGGCCCCAGTTGCAGATCCCGGCCCGGAAATATCCGGCGAGCCGCAAGGCCATGCGGTCGTCGAACTGATCGCGCAGATCCTTGAGGAACCGGATCGCCATCGACGCCTCTTCGTACTTGCCGCTCGCGAGCAGGATCTCGCCGGCCTCCGCGAAACCGTCGAGCCGCAGCGCGCGGTACCGCTCCATCCACTCGGGCTGCTTCTCGGTCCAGAGCGGGTTCTCTTTGCCGAGAAGGCCCCAGGCGTCGTAGCCTTCTTTGAAATAGCGGGCCCACTTCAAGGCGTTCTTCGGGTCCTGATGAGCGACGCAGTGAGCCCGCACCTCTGCCGCCAGATCTTCCGGCTTGTTCATTGTGTCCTTGCCTTTGACCAGTGCGCGTGGATGACGCGCCAGCCCTCTTTCCTGTGCTGGTAGACCTCGCTTGCGTCGTAGCGGTACATTGTGGCGCCCATACGGCATTCGAGGATGAAGGTCAGGACCGCCACGTCGCCGGCGACCTGCACCTTCGGGTCCACCAGGTCGTAGCTGTCGAACAGAGCCCGTCCCCGGTACCTCTCGAACAGCTCCGTTACGGCCGGGAGGCCTTCGAGGCGTTTGTCCGCGCCGAAATGGATGTAAACGACCGTCGCGTCCGTCCGCGCCAGGTCGGGCTCCGGGCTCCCTTTCAGCCAGCCGTCCATCGCCTGTCGTTCCAGCGCCAGAAGCTGGCGCGCCACGTCTGCTTCCGAATCCGAGGCCGCCAGCGTGCCGCCGAACGCGGCCACCGCGGCGCAAACCACCAGGGTCATGTTCATGCCTCACCTCCACCCAATAGGACAACGGCGGACTCGCCCTGTGACAGCAGCCGCAAGAATAATCACGCCGGCGGTCCCAACGACACGGTCTCGAGCGCCCGCCGCAGGATGGCCGCCTGTTCGGCCGGCTCGTAGAAGGGATGATTGCGGTAGACGTCCGCCGCTACCTTCATATACGCTTCCGACAACTCTCCCGCGCGGTCATCGGCCACCTCCCGGACCTTGCGCCAGTGTTCCGGGGTGAATCGCAGTTTGTTCGGATCGACGACGCCACCTTGAATGAACGCCTGCGTCTTTCTGGCGCATTTGCACGAATTGCCTGGATCGATCAGGCTGCAATTCCCACGCAAGTACTCATAAAGGTCGCGGCGCGCGCGAGAGAGAATCTGCCGGAAGTTGACCGGCGTGACCTCGGCGATCTCGCCGCCGACCTCGTCGCTCACCCCGAAGATCTCGCCCAGGATGAAAACCAGCCGCAGCCTGCCGTCCAGGCACAGCAACGTCCCCACCATGCAGTTGGTCTTGGTCTCCTCGATCAGGATCTCGATCGGAACCGGAACGGTGCGCGGGTCCGGCAGGTCCAGGTCGGGCGTACGCGCCAGTCCCACGGCGGCAATCTGGAACGAGCACACGGCGTCGGCGGCCGCCCACTTGTCCTTCTTGAGGTTCAAGATGTGATTCACCGCGATCCGGTAGAGCCAGGTGCGGAACCGGCTCTCGCCGCGAAATGCAGGCAGAGCCTTCAGGACCTTAACAAGGATGTCCTGCGTGGCGTCCTCCGCATCGGCATGCCGGTACAACATGCGGAGAGCGATGTTGAAGATCCAGGGCTGATGGCGGGCCAGGAGCGACGCGAGCGCCTCGCGGTCACCGGACTGCGCGCCCGGCAGCAGTTGCTCGTCGGCGGTTTCGGTGGCGGTCTCCAGAAAGGGATTTTGCATGGCCTCCGCTAATCTATCAAAAACGGAACCATCCCGCCGCGCACCTGTGAATGGGCGCCAGTCAGCCAGCCCCCCGGGCTGCTTTTCCGGCCAAGGACGGCACCTTTGGTACCCCTCGCCTCGACGACTAGTACGGTCCTAAGCGCGAAGCCCTTGCTTTTCTACGCGTTCTGGCAGACAATTACGCTAGATTTGGGTACTGGCCCCAAGGGAGGCCGCGCTTTTTAGGAACCATGACGGACGCGATCCTGTTGCTCCGGTGTCTGAGCACCTCGGTCCAGGCAGCTTGCCTGGCGGCGCTGGCCGCCAGAGGTCTGGTGCGCCGCTACCCGGTCTTCTGGATCGTCACGCTACTCCTGTTGCTGCAGTCGCTGTTGTCCGCCGGCGGCTGGAATTCCTGGATCCTCGCCGCCATGTACGCGGCCGTGGCGGTCGAGGCCTGCCTGGCGCAGGCCCGGCACTTCAGAAGCCTGTTCTCGTTCGCCGTCGGCGGCATCATGGTGTTCGCGGTCCTGTCCGCCGCTCTCGGCGCCACGGTCTGTCTGCTCGGCTTCGACATTCTCCGCGACGGGGGTCCGGTGGTGCTGATGGGCAGCGGTTGCTGCATCCTGCTGATCCTTTCGACCGCCTTTTTCAGCACCTTCCCGGTCACGATGCGAGCGAATGTGCGGTGGCACGTAGCCATCCTCCTCGCGCTGCTGACCGGCGGCGCCGTTGCGACAGGCCTGAGGACCGTGATGTCGGCGGAGGGGCGCCTGGCCGCGCAGCTGGTGGCGGTGGGATGCCCGCTGGTCTGCTACGCGCTTTGGACAATCAAGCTGGTACCTTCCGGTGAATGCTTCCTGCCGCTGTCGGAGATCCCGGCCGAGATCCTGGCACGGCTGATGGCGCAGGAGGGGCGGCCGGCGGCCGCTCCGCCGGATGCCCGCCGCCTCGTGGCCGCGCGTCGGTTTCGCGGTGCCCCGCAAGGCACGCAGCCTGGGCTGGAAGACCGATCGGGGCGCCTGAACAACGCCTGAACAAAACTCACAAAAAATGTTCCAGAGGGCCGCGATCTGCGCTATCCTGACCGGAGATGTCGGTCCAGACGTACGCGGTGTACACACGCTGCAGCCAGTGCGGCGTTTACGACAGAGACCCGGGCTGGTGCGACCTGTGCGGACGCCCTAAGGAAGGCCGGGCCGCCCCCGGCTCCGAGCCTCCGGCGCCGGACGGCCCCTCTATCGGCTCGCGGAAGCGATCCGCGCCGGAAGCGGCTGGCGTCCGTACCGCGCGTTGATTCTGCCCCGCCGCTCCCCTATACTGGGAGTTCCGGGTTTTGGATGTAGGCGTGTGCCTTTCTGCCCGGAGGTTCCCTATGGTATATGGTCTGTTGGTTTTCGTACACGTACTCGTTTGTGTGTTTCTGGTGATCGTGGTCTTGCTGCAGAGCGGGAAGGCCGCGGACCTCGCCGGAGCCTTCGGCGGCATGGGTTCGCAGACGGCCTTCGGGCCGCGCGGCACCGCGACGCTTTTGTCGAAGCTGACCCGGATTGCGGCGACGCTGTTCATGGTCACGTCCCTGACCCTGGCGATTATGGCTACGCGCGGCACCGGGGGGCCAGGCACGACGGTTCTCGAAGAGATGCCGTCCCGCGGACCGCAGCCCGTGCACGCGACGCCGGCCGCGCCGGGGCCGCGCTCGGCTCCGCCCGTACAGGTCCAGATTCCGGGGCCGGGAGGCAAGCCGGTGACAGTCCCGATCCGGCCCGGGCAGAAGCTTCCGGTCGCGCCGGAGCCGGCCCCAGCCGCACCGGCCAAGAAGTAGATTGAGATGCACCTTGCGGAGGTGGCGGAATTGGCAGACGCACTAGCTTGAGGTGCTAGCGGGAGCAATCCCGTGGGGGTTCAAGTCCCCCCCCCCGCACCAACCTATCCGTGACACAAAGGCAGCCTCTTCGAGGGCTGCCTTTTTCTTCTCATGCCTGGGCCGCTCCCCGGTGAGCGAGTCGACGCCGGCGCGGGGGCCTGGGCCGCCGGGACATGGGTCGCCGGGACATGGGCCGCCGGGACCCGCCGCACCTACTGTTGCGCCGCCTGCTCCAGCGCCGCGGCGGCGCGGTCGATGAGCGCTGCCTCATCGCTCAGGACGCGGCCGACGCGCTCGATTTCGGCATTGGCCTCGTCCCATTTCTTCTCCTCGATGGCTTCGCGAACGCCGGGGATTGTCTTAACGCCGTAGCCGGTGTAGAAACCCGGCGCGTAGATCATGTGGACGAACCACGGGCGGCGCGGCAGACCCTTCGAGTCGGTGAGATGGCGCTCGCTTTCGATCAGCATCGCGTTCACCGTGTCTGCCCGCGCCAGGGCCGCCCCGCCGTTGGCCTGCGCCTTGGCGAACGCCTTGTCGTAGCGCTCGGCCGCCGCGGCCAGAGCCGCTTGCCCGTTCTCGAGCGGAGCGAAGCTCAGGAACGGCGGCACCGGCTCAGCCGGCGGCGGCACGGTCTTCTCGTGCGGGTCCATGGTAGCGGCGAAGACTCCCTCGCCGATTTCCTTGTTGCGCTCGCGCGTCTCGTCCTGCTTGTCCCGGAGCAGCTTTTCGATCTCGGTGGTGTACCGGTGGACCGTGTCGGCGAGGCCGGTGAAGTCGTGGGGCAGCACCTCCGCGTCGGCCAGACGCATCACGGCCGTGCCGATGGTCTGAGCCAGGGCCCGGCCGTAGCGGAAATCGGTGTCGCTGAAATGCGTGTACCAGTAGAAATCGTCGTAGATGGAGTGGTAGATTCCCCCGCCGTCTTCGCCGCCGTAGCCCAAGTTGAGGGAGGCCACGCCGAGGTGGTCGATGAAGACCGTGTAGTCGGAGCCGGAGCCGAGAGCGCCCAGCCGCAGGTCCGGCCGCGTGCGGGCGTCCTGCTTCTCTTCCGTCGAGCCCTCCTCGATGCGGCGCAGCTGCAGGCGCTTCCATACCGGCAAGCCGGTTTCCGGGTCGGTGATGTCCTGCGCCACGCCGTTCATGAACTTCTCCAGAGTGTGCGAGCCCTGCATACCCAGGTAGCCGCGGCCGTTGGCGTCGGAGTTGATATAGACGGCGGCGTGGCGGACAAGCTCGGCGGAGTGCTCTTCGGCCCACTCGGTGGAGCCGAGCAAGCCCTCTTCCTCGCCATCCCAGGCGCAGTAGAGGATGGTGCGCTTCGGTTTCCAGCCCTGCTTGAGCAGTTCGGCGAGGCCGCGCGCTTCCTCCAGCAGCGCGTTCTGCGCCGACACCGGGTCCTCAGCGCCGTTCACCCAGGCGTCGTGATGGTTGCCGCGCACGATCCACTCGTCGGGATTGGTGGAGCCTGGAATGCGCGCGATCACGTCGTAGATCCGCCTGGTGTCCCAGTTCGATTTCACCTTGAGGTGGACGCGCGCCGGCCCCGGCCCCACGTGGTAGGTGATGGGCAGCGCGCCGCGCCACGGCTCCGGGGCCACCGGTCCCTTCAGCGCTTCGAGCAAGGGCTGCGCATCGCCGTAGGAAATCGGCAGCACCGGGATCTTGGTCAGCGTCCCGGCCTCGGCGAGCGGCAGCCGTTTTGCGCTTTCTGTCGCGCCGATGCCCGGCGTCAGCGGATCGCCCGGATAGAGCGGCATGTCCATTACGCTGCCGCGCTGCACCCCCTGCGGCGGCCGCCAGGCGCCGGAGGGGAACACGTCGCCTTCGAAGTAGCCGTCCTCGCGGGGGTCCGAGTAGATGATGCAACCGACCGCGCCGTGTTCGGCGGCGACCTTGGGCTTGATGCCGCGCCAGGACGCGCCATAGCGTGCGATTACGATGGCGCCCTTCACCGAAATGCCGAGCCGGTCGAGCTGTTCGTAATCGACGGGGTTGCCGTAGTTGACGTAGACCAGCGGCGCGGTGACGTCGCCGTCGGCCGAGTAGGCGTTGTAGGTGGGGAGCTGCTCATCCCGCTGACCGGAGGTCGGGTCAACCGCGACGGCCGGCTCCTGGAGCTTCGCTACGAATTTCGTGGGCTCCAGCAGCTCCACCGCGCGCTCCTTCGGCGTCGGGAACAGCACGTCGAAGGTCTCGATGTGCGCGTCCAGCCCCCACTCCTTGAACCTGGACAGAATCCACTCGGCGTTGTCCTTGTCGTACGCCGTGCCGACGTGGTGGGGCCGCGCCGCCAGCCGCTGCATATAGTCGCGCAGGTTGCCGGTAGTTGGGATGGCGCGGAATCTGGTTTCCCAGTTGCGCTCGGCGGCCGAGGCTCCGGCGGAGTAGCCGCGCAGCGAGGGCGGCTCCTCGGTCACCGCGGCACCTACGGCAAGAAACAGGCAAACGGTTAGTTTGAGCATGGAACTCCCATGGTAGAACGTCATTCGTAACGCAGGGCCGCGATCGGGTCCAGGCGCGCCGCCTTCAGCGCGGGCCAGAGGCCGAAGAACAGACCGACACTGGTGGCGACGCTGAACCCGGCAATCACGGACCACAGCGGCACGGTCGAAGGCAGGCTGGGCACCAATGTGCGAATGGTCAGGCTGAGCAGCCACCCGATCAGGATCCCGATCAAGCCGCCCCCCGCGGTCAGGGTCATGGCCTCCAGAAGGAACTGCCAGACGATATCGCTGCGCCGCGCGCCGATGGCTTTGCGCACGCCAATTTCCCGAGTTCGTTCCGTGACCGAAACCAGCATGATGTTCATCACTCCGATGCCGCCCACCAGCAACCCGATCGACGAGATCACCACCATGACCAGCCCTACCGTGGCGATGATCTGGCGGAACTGGCCTATCACCGACTCGGCGCTCGAGATGCCGAAGTTGTCGGGCTCCTGGGGTTTCACGTGGCGGCGGCGGCGGAGGATCTCCGTCACCTCGTCCTTGGCCCGATCCATTTTGCCCGGCTCGACCAGAACGCAGATGAAGTTGTCCTTGGCCTCGGGATAGGCCTTCTGGTACGAGTGATAGGGGATGAGGATGGCCTTGTCGTTCTGGTCGTCGCCCAGGAACGACTTGAATTTGGTGAGGGTGCCAACGATCTCCAGCGTATGCCCGTCAACCAGGATGGTCTTGCCCACGGGATCTTCGTGCGCGAAGAATCGCTCGCGCACGCCGTTGCCGATCACGGCCAGGTCGCGCCGGTGCAGGTCTTCGGCTTCGGTGAAGAAACGGCCTTCGGAGAGCGTGGCGTTGATGAGCCGCAGATGGTCCGCGGTTACGCCGACGAAGAGGGCGTCGAGCATGTCGTGGCCCTTGTACCGGGCGGTGACGGGGGGCACTCCGAACTCCCCGAGTTCGCGAAAGAGCTCGACGGAAACCGTGGCGGTGGAAGGCGACTGCTCCTTGATGGCCATGGCGTCTTCGTAGCTCAGGGGACGGCGCAGCCGCTCCTCGCGGGTCAGCATGTGGGGAGCGCCGAGCTGGAGCTTATAGACCCACAGGGTGCGCGTGCCGAATTGCTCGGCCACGTCCACCAGTTGCTTGTCCAGGCCGGCGATGATGGAGGTGACCGCGATCACCGTGGTGGTGCCGATCAGCACGCCGAGAACGGTGAGGAACGAGCGGAATTTGTGCGTGCGCAGGGTATCGAACGCCAGCAGCATGTTTTCGCGAACGTCTTGACGATGGGATTGCGGCATGGAAGCTAGGTCTCCGTTCGCAGGGCCTCGATGGGCTCGAGCCGGGCCGCTTTCCGGGCGGGGTAGATGCCGAAGAACAAGCCCACGGCCGTTGAAAGCGACACCCCGACGACAACGGCCGCCACAGGGACGTCGGCCGTGAAGAAGATGTTGACGATACGGGCAACGGCTATGGCGAAAAGAACGCCCACCACTCCGCCCATGGTGGCCATGACGGCGGACTCGAAGACGACCTGCCAGAGAATGTCGCGGCGGCGCGCTCCGAGCGACTTGCGGATACCGATCTCGTGGGTCCGCTCGGTCACGCTGGCCAGCATGATGTTCATGATGACGATTCCGCCCACTAGCATGAAGACGGCAACCAATCCTATGGTCACGGCGAAAATCGTGCCGGTGAGGTTCTTCCAGGCGGTCATCAAGGTGTCGGAAGCGTTGACTCCGAACGTGTCCTCCTCGCGGTAGGGGACGTGGCGGCGCGCGCGCATCAGGGCTCGCACTTCGTCCTGGAGTTCCGCCATGTGCGGGCCGTCGGGCGACTTGATGAATACCATGAGTTCGGGGCGGCCCATCCAAGTGTTGCGGAAGGTGCTCAGGGGAACCATGGCGAAGTTGTCCTGGCTCTGTCCGAAGGTGCTGCCGAGTTTCTCCGTGGTGCCAATGACGCGGAAGGGCAGGCCCGCCAGTTGAACTTCTTTGTCCAGAGGATCGACGTTGGGAAACAGCTTCTCCACCAGATCCTGGCCGATGATGCAGACCCGGGCGTTGTGCTGATAGTCGGAATCGTTGATGTACCGCCCCTGCTCGATCTTCTCGCGGCCGATATCGGCAAAGCTGGGAGTCACGGCGCTCAACTGGATCTCGTCGATCAGGTGGCCCTTGTAGCGCGCGGACGGGCTGGGGTTGAGCTGGGCCAAGGCTCCGATCTGCTGGTATCCCTGGAGGCTGTCCCTCAGATACTCGTAATCCTCGATGCGGATGGGCTTATTGCGCCGGCGCGCGTTGAGGAACGATTCGAAGCCCTGCGCCCATTGAAACTGGTGAAGCACGAACGTATTGGTGCCCAGGTTGGCGATGTGGTCGGCGATGTAGAGGTTCATGCCGTTGACGATCGACATGACCACGATCAGCGTGGCGGTGGCGATGACCACCCCGAGCAGCGTGAGGAAAGAGCGGAGCTTGTGGCTGCGCAGCGCGTCCAGGGCGATCCAGAAAGCCTCGCGGGAAGTGACCCACACGGAGATGCCACGGCCTTCCTTGCGCGCGCGCTCTTGCGATGGAGCCTGGAGTTGATTCAGCACTGATGGGTTTCCTACATTACCAGATTAGTCGACGCAGCCCTCTGGCCGCAGGTGTGACGAGCTGGTCGATGGTGGATGGTCGATGGCGGATGGTCGATGGTGGATGGTGGTGGTGTTTCGGCGGCGGGCCCATCTTTATCAGGGCGTGGGGGTTTTGTGTCGCTGGGTTCTTGGTGACATTTCTGATTTTGGAGCTCGGCGGCGGCGCTCGTCGATGAGCTGGTCGATGGCGGATGGTCGATGGTGGATGGTGGTGGGGTTCTGGCGGCGGGCCTATCTTTATCAGGGCGTGGGGGTTTTGAGTCGCTGGGTTCTTGGTGACATTTCTGATTTTGGAGCTCGGCGGCGGCGCTCGTCGATGAGCTGGTCGATGGCGGATGGTCGATGGTGGATAGTGGTGGGGTTCTGGCGGCGGGCCTATCTTTATCAGGGCGCGGGGGTTTTGTGTCGCTGGGTTCTTGGTGACATTTCCGATTTTGGAGGGAGATGACGCGGCTGAGGCGCCAGCGGGTGGCGACCAGTTGATCGACGAGGTCGACCTGGGTGCGGGTTTGGGGCTGGTAATCGGCAAGGTATTCCTCGCGAAAGGCATTGAACTCCTTTTCCGATTCGTCGCCGATGAGGAGCTCGTCGGAGGTGAGGCCGTGGGTAAGTCGGGCGGCGCGGGATTTGGCGCCGTTGGCGCGGGAGGTATCGATGCGTTGTTGGGAAGACATGGGAGCTCCTTCAGGCGGTAATGTGAGCACCGGGATTGCGGGTGCCTGAGGCGAGGGTACCGCGAGGCGGGGCGAGCGGCGGGGGCTCACTTTTGGGAAGCTATTGAGGGGGCGGGAGATTCAGTTGGGGAATGTCGGGTGACCGTGGGTTCCGTGCACCGGGGCGTTGTTGGCGACCGCCCTGCTGAGTTCATCGTTTTCTATGCGGGCGTGAAGGGCCTGCGGCTATCGAGTCAGGAGTCATGACGTTTGTCGGACTTTCTAGCCGATGCGTCACGACGACGCTTGCTGCGTGGAGGGCCGCCCGAGTCTTTTGAGCAGACTCTCGGCCTGGAGGGCGCCTTCCGGGGTGTCCTCGTGTTTGAAGAAGACGAACAGGTCCTTCCCCGCGCCGAGCAGGTCCTGGCATTTGTCCCCGATCGCGGCAAGGTCGGCCGGGGTGTAGTCGGGTTTGCGCAGGCGGAAATAGACGAAGTCCGCCGTGATCACCTGGGGCACTTCGAGCTTCTCCGATTCCGCCAGGCAGAGGCACGCGTTGCGGGCTTCGAGCAGCCGGTACACTTCGTCGTTCAGCCATGAAGGGTGGCGGAACTCGAAAGCAAAACGGAGATCGCGCGGGAGCAGTTCGAGGAACGCCGACAGGAGCGCGGGGTCCGCATGCAACTGCGGCGGCAACTGGAACAGGACCGGCCCGAGTTTGCGCGCGGCGCGGAGGGGATCGATCACCTTCAGGAAGACTTCCGTGGCCTCGCCGGCATCCTTGAGGCGGCGGATGTGGGTGATGCGCTGGTGCGCCTTCAGGGCGAAGAGAAAGCCGGCGGGCGTCGAAGCGGCCCAGTTCTCGAGCGTGGCCGGGGCCGGCAACCGGCGGAACGTGTAATTGATCTCGACCGCGTTCAGCCGGGCGGCGTAGTGCTCGAGGAACTTCTTCTGCGGCACGTTCTTTGGATAGAAGTCGGGTTTCCACTGCGGATAGGCGAAGCCGGAGGTTCCGGCGAACAGGTGCGGCATGGCATCCCCAGAAGGCCGCCAGGTGCGGTGCTTTGATTATAACCGTGCGTGGGCGGCGGCTACGCGGTGGCGCCGAGGCGGCGCGCCGCTCGGAAGGATAGAGCCATCGAGTAGGCGCCCACGACCGGCGCAGCGGACATGAGCAACCCGCCCAGCGCCATCGCAAAGCCCTTGAAATCGCGGGCCTTGACTGCATCCGCCATGGAAAAACCAGACGCGGCAATGAAAAAGAGGGCCAACACAGCCATAATCGCAGCGCCTGTGAGGTACATGATCCGGATCAAGAGATTCTTGACGAACGCCCAACCGGGTTTCTTCATCCGTGCCAGTATACCGGGCCTAGCGGCGTTATCGGGCCTGCGCCAGGCGCACGGAGACGCTGGGCGGCGAGGCGCGCTCGAAACGGATGCCCGGCGGAAGCGCCAGGTCACGGGCCCGGATGTTGAGCGTGCGCACTCCGGGTTGGGCGCCCCTCAAGTCGAGGGTCGCGACCAGGCGACCCAGGGACGCCGCGGCCATGCTGAAGGGATTGCCGCGGAGTTGCACTTCCACTTCGAGGGCGGATTGCGAGCCGACGTTCATCCCCGCCGGGACGCTGCTGAACACCACCGGCACGGTAACCGTGCGCACCGTCGTTCCGGCGGTGTAGAGGGCCAGGCCCCACAGGCCGGCGGCGAGGCCGCACGCGGCCAGCTTGAGCCGCAGGTTGCTGGTCAGGGCGAGGCGCACGCGCGACGGCCTGGTCACGTGCGATTCGGCCTCCAGGCGCCTCAACACTTCGGACAGTTGCTCGGGGCTCGAAATCGCGAGAGACTGGCCGTCTTCGATGAGCGTGACGGTTCCGCGTTCTTCCGAGACCGCGATTACCAGGGCGTCGGAGCGATCGGCCAGGCCCATGGCGGCGCGGTGGCGAGTGCCGTAGAATTCAGGAACGTCGGAGCGCTGCGTGAGCGGGAGGACGGCGCCGGCGCGGGCGATCGCGTTGCCCTCGATGACGGCGGCTCCGTCGTGCAGCGGCGAGGTCTTCTGAAAGATGGCCTCGAGCAGCTCGCGGGTCACCTCCGCGCCCAGCCGCGTGCCGCCCTGAATCAGCTCCGCGATCGACGCACGCTGCACCAGAACGATCAGCGCACCGACGCGCTGCCCGGCCAGGGTGAAGGCCGCCTCCGTGATCGCGCGGCGCGCCGGCTCCGCCGTACCGCGTTCCCGCCAGCCGGAGCGCATGACCGCGTCCAGCCGCATGAACGTGTGCCGCAGCTCGGGCTGGAACACCACCAGCAGAACGGCCACGGCCAGCAGGCCCGCCGCGCTGAGCACCCAACTGGTGATGGTGAGGTCGTAGTTGCGCGCCAACAGGGCGCCTGAGTTGAGGCCTAGAATGGCCAGCGCGATCCGGACCGCCCGCGCCTGCCTGGCCCACCGCAGCAGCACATAGATGGCTGCGGCGAGCACAAAGAAGTCCACGGCGCTCTGCCAGCGGATAAGAGGCATTCCACCACTATTATCCGGAACGCGCGAGTTTTCCGCACGCCCGACAACTACTGGTGTACCATCCTGACAGTAACTTCAAGTTCAAGAGCTAACTCAGAGGAGAAAAACACATGCGAAACACCCTGTTGCTGCTCGCTACGGGAATGCTGCTCGCCGGTTCGGCCGCGGCCCAACAAAAAGACCAATACCTCGACATCCTGGTTGTCAAAGTCAAGCCGGAACGGCGCGCCGATTTCGACGCGCTAAACAAGCGTTTCGTCGAAGCCAACCGGGCCAACGGCGACACATGGCTCGCGCTCAGCACCGAGTACGGCGAGAACAACACGGTCCTGTTCGTGTCGGCCCGCGACGGCTATGCGGGCATCGATCGAGGCTCCGACGCATTTATGGGCGCGGTGAACAAGGCGTTCGGGCCGGTCGAAAGCAAGAAGGCCATGCAGGATTTCAACTCCATGATCGTGAGTTCGCGCAGCGAGCTGCACAAGCGGCGCCCGGACCTGAGTGCGAACTATCCGTCCGATCCCGCCGAGTGGGCCAAGTACGTCGGTCAATCGCGCTGGGTTCGCGTCAGCACGGTGCATATCAAGCCGGGGCACAGCGTGGAGTTTGAGGTGCAAGTCAAGCGCATCAAAGAAGCCTGGGAGAAGAACGGACAGAAACTTACCCTGGCCGTATCGCAGGGCATGGAAGGCACCTCGGGCCCGGTTTACTACATCGCGACATACGGCAAGAGCCTGGGCTCCTTCGATGGCCGTCCGTCGCTACGGGATGTGCTGGGCGATGAGGCTTTCCAGAGCTATCTCACGGCGACGAGCGAAAACGTCGTGGACGCCCGCAGCGAATTGCTGCGGTACGTGCCGGAGTTGAGCAATGCTCCCAAGGCGGTTGCGGCCGCGGCGCCGGACTTCTGGACGCCGAAGAGCTCCGAGGTAGCTGCCGCGCAGTAGCAGGCGGCTGTCGCGTGGGGCAGTGCTTCAGGACTGAAGAGCGGGTCTGGAGACCCGCTGCAGGCGTGGACGCCTGCCCCACAAGATTCCGAGGAGTATGACTAGCAGAAAACCAGTGGTGGGACAGGCACGAATTTCGCAAGTGCGGCGAAATTCAAGCCAGTCCCGGGTTTGCGCGGCACACTACGCTAGGAGCGGCGGCCGGCGTCGAGGTTCATGACGCGCAGGATCTCCGAGTAGAATTCCAGAGCGACTTCGGTGTCGCAGTAGTTGGGTCCGGCCGCCTTCTCCAGAATCGCGATCGAAACCTCGAGCAGCCGCTTGGTCTCGCTGAAGCGCGCTTGTTCGCGGTAGGTCTTGGCCAGGTCGCGCAGCGCCGGAACGATCTCCGGATGCTTGGAGCCCAGCGCGTGCTTGAGCATGCCGAGCGCATTCGCGAATAGCGGCTCGGCCTCGTAAAACTTATGCTGGGCACTGTAGGCGTACGCCAGCCGCTTGAGGTCTTTCGCGAGCGTGGGATTCTCCCGCCCCAGGATCCGCGCCTTGATCGCCAGCGCCCGGCGGAGAAGAGGCTCGGCTTCGTTGTAGCGCCCGCCCGTCAGATAGAATTCTCCCAGCCTGCCGAGCGTGATGGCGGTGTTCCAGTCCTCCCGGCCCAGAGCGGCTTCCTTGATGGCGAGAGCGCGGCGCAACGCAAACAGCGCGGCTGGGCGGCGGCTCAGGCCCAAGTAGATTTCTCCGAGCAGGTCCAGCACCAGCGCGACTTCGGGCCGGTTCGGCCCATGGGCGCTTTCGGCTATGGCGAGGGCGCGCTCGCACCAGCCCGCCGCGGCATCGAAGTTGTGCTCCAGTTTCGCGACACCCGCCAGGTTGTAGAGCACGGTGCCGAGGTCCGGATGCGTCGGTCCATAGCACTGCTCATAGATGGTGGCCGCCTTGCGAAGGAGTTTTTCCGCCGTGGCCTGGTTGCCTGCCTTGGAGTGCATGACCGCCAGCGCATTGAGGCTCTCGGCCAAGCCCGGGTCGTTACGGCCCAGTTCCCCGGCGATCTCAGCGGCGCGCGACAGATATCGCATCGCCTCGTCGTCCTGGCGCAGATGGAACGAGGCTTCCGCTGCGTCCATATAGAACCGCCACGACGCTTCCTGCGCTTCCGCGGACGGCTCCGACACGCGCGACGGCGCGACGGGCCCGATCTTTGAAGGCTGCCAGGGCTGTGTGGCAAGTCTCATCGCGATGCCTACCATCCGCGGGTCAGTTAATTTAACACTCCCATGCCCGCTTTTTCTTTACGGCCCAGTATAGAACAGACTCCGAGCGGTTTGGCACACACTAGTAACATTTTGTACGGGGGAAAGCTACCGGTACGTACAGTACTTTAGTTCCTAGGTACTGTGTCCGAAATCTCGAGCGGTAGGACTGACAGAAGGGCAGGGGTGGGACAGGCACGAATTTCGCAAGGGCGGCGAAATTCGTGCCAGTCCTGGTTTGCGGCCAAGTCCGAACCCTCCGACGGCTCAGGCTGCCGAGAATTTGTGGATGGTCGTCGTATGGTAGCGCTGGCCGGGTTTGAGGGCCGTGGTCGGGAAGCTGGGCTTGTTCGGCGAATCGGGATAGTGCTGCGTCTCGAGGCAGAACCCCGAGCGCTTGCCGTACATCCTGCCGCCCTTGCCCTTCAGTTCGGCGATGAAATTCCCGGAATAGAACTGCACGCCCGGCTCGGTGGTGAACACTTCGAGGACGCGGCCGGTCTTTGGGTCCACAACCTTCGCTACCGGGGACAGGCCATCGCCGGCCCGGTTGAGCACGAAATTGTGGTCGTATCCGCCGCCTCGCTGCAGTTGCTCGTCGGCCTGGTCGATGTGCGCTCCGATCGCCACGGGTTGACGGAAGTCAAAGGGCGTACCGGCCACAGGACGCAACTCTCCAAAGGGGATGAGGTTGGCATCGACGGGTGTGAAACGGTCGGCAAAGAGCTGCATCAGGTGGCCCTGGTTGTCGCCCTCCGAGGCCAGGTTGAAATAGGAATGATTGGTGAGGTTGACGATGGTGTCCTGGTCCGTGGTGGCGCTGTAGTCGATTCCCAGCTCGTTCGCGTCCGTCAGGGTGTAGCGTACGGTGACGTCCAGGTTGCCGGGGAACCCTTGATCTCCGTCCTTACTCAGATAGCCGAGTTCCAGGGACTGGGGGCCGGCATCCTTGACCCGCCATACCACCTTGTCGAACCCGCGCGGGCCGCCGTGCAGGTTGTTCTGACCGTTGTTCTGCGCGAGTTTGTATTCCACGCCGCCGATGGTGAAACGACCGTTGGCGATGCGGTTCCCATAGCGGCCGATCAGCGCTCCGAAGTAGGGATTCCCGCCGCCAAAGTAAGCTTCCAGGTGGTCGAAGCCGAGGACGATGTCGCCGGAACGGCCGTGGCTGTCCGGCGTGTGAAGCGAGACGACGGTCCCGCCATAGGTCATGATCGTGGCTTCAACGCCGCTCGAATTGGCCAGCGTGTAGAGTTCGACGGGTGTGCCGTCCGGAGTCTTTCCGAAGTCCTTTTTGTTCACTTTGCTCGCTCCCTGTACAAAAGGGAATTCTACCGTGTTTCCGCCGCCGACGGAGCAGGGGGGGCTGCTGCCGAGCCGCGACCGCCAGGGAGCGGTGTTTGCGGGTCTGGCGCGAATTCCGAGCGGTATGGTTGACGGACGACCAGCGGTGGGACAGGCACGAATTCCGCAAGGGCGGCGAAATTCGTGCCAGTCCCGGGTCTGCCGCCAATTCAGGACGTGTGATTGCCATGCCGCCCGCCCGAGCCAGGAGAGACCGTAACTTAGCGGCCGGCCGGCAAAATCGGGTTATAATGCTTTTCGCTCTTTTACTTGGGACTCTGGCGATCAGCACGGTGCAGACGTTGTTCCACAAGCGCGTAGATCCGGACAGCCGGCCAGCCCGATCCAGCCGGCTGGGCGAACCCTTGCGCCACCGGCTCTTCCTTCCCCTCGCGGTCTTCCTGGTGGTAGCCACGGGTCTCGCGGGAGCGAGCTACCGCTACTTCCTTCACGAGCGCGAGGCGATCATACGGGATATAGGCGCTCATCTTTCCGCGATCGCGGACGTGAAGGTCCGCGAGGTTGTCGCGTGGCGGGAGGAGCGATTCAAGGACGCCCGCGCCATCGAGGCCGAGGCCGCGTCACCCTCCACGGTCCACGCGATCGAAGGTCCCGACGAGGCGGCGTCCGCCGCGGTGCGGCAATGGATACAAGGCTTGAACGCGGCGGTTTACGCTAACGCCGTTCTGGTCGGCCGTAAGGGGGACGTCCGTGTCGCCCTGGGCTCAGCCGGCTCCCCGGAGTTTTACGCCGCTCTCGCGGAGCAGGCTCGCCAGGCCGGCGGAGTCGTGCTGGCGGATCTGGCGCCAAGCCAGAGTCAGGAGCGCATCGACCTTGGGCTGATCATCCCGCTGATCATCCCGCTGGCCGCGGGCGGTCCCACCTCACCCACCCTGGTTCTGGGGATCGACGCGCACAAGACTCTCTATCCTCTTATCGAGCCCTGGCCGATTCCGGGCGGGAGCGGCGACATCCTGCTGCTGCGTGACCAGGGCGGCGCCGCGCGGGCTCCGGCGGGTATGGCCCTTTCGGCGGCCGCATCGGCTGAGCTCGGACGCGGCGGGACGATGCACGGAGTGGGCTACCGGGGGGTCCCGGTTCTGGCGGCGATGCGCAGGGTTCCGGCCACCAACTGGTCCATCGTAGCCGAGATGGACCTGGAACAAGTCGAGATCCCGCTGCGCCAGCAGGCCGCCGCCCTCGCGCTCCGGATGGCGGCGCTGCTCGCGGCGGCCGCATTCGCGTTGGGTGTGTTGTGGCGCCACCAGCGGTTGCAGTTCTACAAGCAGGCCTACGAGTCCGAACAGGAACGCCGGGCCCTGGAGGGGCATTTCGACTACCTCAGCCACTACACCAACGACATCATCCTTCTGACGAATACGGACGGGCGCATCATCGAGGCCAACGAACGTGCCGCCGCCTCGTACGGCTACACCCGCGAGGATCTTTTACAGAAGCGGCTCGGCGACCTGCGGCGGGTATCTCAGGGCGAGGTCGAAGGACAGCCGCCCGCGGAGTTCGAAGCGGACGGGCGCGTGGTGGAGACCCGTCACCTCCGTTGGGACGGGACGAGTTTTCCCGTTGAAGCCAGCACCAGGCCGATTGATGTGGATGGCGCTAAGTTTTTCCAGACCATCGTTCGCGACATCACAGAACGCAAAGCGATGGAAGAAGAGTTGCGCCAGGCCAAGCAGAAACTGGAAGCGGTGATCCAAGCGGCGCCGGCAGGCATTATCGTCCTGGATCGCAAAGGGTGCGTACAGCTCTGCAACAAGGCGGCCGAGGGCATCTATGGCTGGACCGCGCAGGAGGTTCTCGGCTGCCCCGTGCCGGATGCCATCTATCCCGAAGAGGAGCGCGCCCGCACGCGAGAGCTCTGGAAGATCATGCCCGGCAGGGCACTGAGCGGCCTGGAAGTTAAGCGCTTGAGGAAAGACGGCTCCCCGATTGAAGTCAGCATCAGTTCCGCGCCGCTGTTCGACAGCAGCGGATCGGCGGTCGGCGTCCTGGTCGTCATCGTCGACATCACCGATCGCAAAAGGACCCAACGATCGCTGATGGAGAGTGAGGAGCGGTTCCGGCTGGTGGTGGAGACCGCACCCGAGGCGATTTTCATACAGACCGGCGGCTACTTCCGTTACGTCAATCCAGCCGGCGTGGCTGCCTTCGGCGCCGTGTCCGCGGACGAGCTTATCGGCCGTCCCGTACTGGAGCGCATTCACCCGGACAGCCGGGAGCTGGTCCAAGAGAGGCTGCACCAGCTCACCGCTGACAGAAGGCGCGTACCGGCCATTGCGGAGAAGTACGTCAGGCTGGACGGCTCGATCGTTGACGTGGAGGTGTCCGCGGAGCCCTTCCGCTACCACGACGCGGATGGCGCTCTGGTCTTCTTCCGCGACGTTACGGCGCGGACGCGCGCCGAGGAAGCGCTGCGTGAAAGCGAACGCCGGTTGCACCTGGCGGTTCAGGTCTCCAAGACCGGGCTGTGGGATTACGATCTTCGATCGCAGCACGTCTACTACTCGCCGGAATGGAAGGCGCAGCTTGGCTGTGCGCCCGGCGAGATCGGCGACACCATAGAGGAGTGGCAGAACCGGCTCCACCCCGAGGACCGAGAGCGGGCGATGACTGTAATCAGGTCCCTGAATACGACCTCCCCCGAGTTCGAGTCGGATTTCCGGTTGCGACACAAGGATGGAAGCTACCGCTGGATTCTGGCGCGGGGATCGCTGCTGTTCGATGCCCAGGGACAGCCGCGCCGCATCATCGGTTCCCACATGGACTTTACGGAGCGCAAGAAGATGGAAGAGGAGCTCGACGCCAGCCGGCGCCTGGTTCACCGCATCCTCAACGCCACTCCGGACCTGCTCTACATCTACGACCTGGCGGAAGGCCGGAATACCTTCGCCAACCGGCACGTGACCGAGTTCCTGGGATACAGCTTCGACCGCGCGCAGACGCTGGGGCCCGACCTGATGGGCCAGATCCTGCACCCCGAGGACGCGCCCGCGGTGGCGGAGCACTACCGCCGCTGCCGGGAGGCCGCGGACGGGGAGACCCTCGAAATCGAGTACCGCATGCGGCACGCCGACGGCCACTGGTGCTGGGTGCATTGCCGCGACATGGTGTTCTCCCGCACCGACGGCATTCCCAGCAAGGTGCTGGGGGTGGCGCAGGACGTCACCGAGCGCAAGCATGCCGAAGACGCTTTGCGGAAAAGCGAGGCCTGGCTGGAGCGCGCCCAGCGGATCGCGGAGCTGGGCAGCTGGGAGGCCTCTACGGGGAGTCTCGCCGCGGGGTCGAGCGAGCCCATTCGCTGGTCCCACGAGCTCTACCGCATTTGGGGAGTCTCTCGGGAGTCCTTCATCCCGACGTCGCAGACCATTCCGCTGACCGTCCATCCCGAGGACCGCGCCGCGCTCCGGGCCGCCATAGACGCGAGTCTCGAGGGCGGCAAACCGTTCCGGCTGGACCACCGCATCGTTCGGCCAGACGGCACGCAGAGATGGGTCCGCGAGCACGGGGAGCTGGAGGTGGACGATTCCGGCGTCCGGCACATGATCGGCACGGCACAGGACGTGACCGAGTACCGGCGGTTGCAGGACCAATTCCTGCAGGCGCAACGCCTCGAGAGCATCGGGCGCCTGGCCGGAGGCGTGGCCCACGACTTCAACAACCTGCTTACCGTCATCTTGTGCTGCGGCGAGCTGGTGCTCGAAGAGCTGCCCCCGGACGGCTTCCTGGCCAACTCCGTAATCGAGATCCGGAAGGCGGCGCAGCGGGCCGCGGCCTTGACCGAGCAGCTGCTGGCCTTTGGCAGGCGCCAGGTGGTGCAGCCCAAGGTGCTGGACCTCAACCTCGTGATCCAGGACGTCCAGACCATGATCGGCCGCCTGATTGGCGAGGACATCGAGCTGATCGTCCGCCTGGGGGCGAGCGGGAAGGTGCTCGCCGATCCCAACCAGATCAACCAGGTCCTGATGAACCTGGCGGTCAACGCGCGGGATGCCATGCCGCGGGGAGGCAATCTGATCGTCGAGACCCGCGACTTCACGGCCGGCGACAACCGCCCGGAGCTGGCGGGGGGGTCTTATGTGGAGCTGGCGGTCGGCGACACCGGCTCGGGGATGGATGAATACACGCGCAGCCACCTGTTCGAGCCGTTCTTCACCACCAAGGACAAGGCCAAGGGAACTGGCTTGGGACTATCCACGGTGTACGGCATCGTCAAGCAAGCCGGCGGGCACATCTGGGTTCACAGCGAAGCCGGTGCGGGCACCACGTTCCACATCTGTCTGCCTCGCGCCGCGGGCCAGGTCGTCGCCGCGGAGGTCCCCACAGGGCCGGCCGCGGATCTGAGCGGCGAGGAGACGCTGCTGGTGGTGGAGGATCAGGCCGAGGTCCGGCACCTGGCGATGGAGGTTCTCGAGAGTTACGGATACAAGGTGCTGGGCGCCGCCAGCGGCCCGGACGCTCTGCAGCTTTGCGCGATTTATACCGGGTCTGTCGACATGATGGTGACCGATGTGGTGATGCCCGGCATGACCGGTCCGGAGCTGGCCGCGAAGTTGACCACGCTGAGGCCTTCGATCAAGGTGCTCTTCATGTCCGGTTACGCGGACAAACTGATCGCCGGGGAAGGCGGCCCGGCAGGCGAGATGGCCTATCTGCAGAAGCCCTTCTCTCCGCACTCCCTGGCGGCCAAGGTGCGCGAGACGCTGGGGCCGAGGGCGCCGAGGCCCGCGTAGGCGGCCGGGGAGGGGGGCCAGTGCTGCGGGTGCGTATCAGCACAGAACCGCGCGCGTCAGCAAGCGGACAGGTGCAATTCCGCGGAGGTCCGCTCCCTGACGGTCGCGGTTCGGTGCTGGGTCCGCCCAATTTTGGGTGTCCGGGTCTGGTATCATCTAAGGTTATTTCCTTTGCAGGACGGTTCCCAGCCGTTTCTGTGGTTTTCCACAACGCCTAACCGACAGGAGAGTTCTTAATGGCAGTCAAAGTAGCAATCAATGGTTTCGGCCGCATCGGACGCAACGTAGTCCGGGCCGGAATGAACGACCCCGAAATCGAGTTCGTGGCATGCAACGACCTGACCGACACCAAGACGCTGGCGCACTTGCTGAAGTACGACTCCGTCCTGGGCCGGCTTGACGCTGAAGTCAAGGCTACGGCAGATTCCATCCTCATCAACGGCAAGCCGCTGAAGGTGTTCGCGATCAAGGACCCGGCGGAGCTCGACTGGAGCTCGCTCGGCGCGCAGATCGTCATCGAATCCACCGGCAAGTTCACCGACGCGACGCAGGCATCGAAGCACATGCGCGGGACGGTGAAGAAGGTCATCATCTCCGCTCCGGCGAAGAACGAGGACCTGACGGTGGTCATCGGCGTCAACGACAACGTGTACGATCCGGCCAAGCACCACGTCATCTCCAACGCGTCCTGCACCACCAATTGCCTCGGGCCGGTGGCGAAGGTGCTGCACGAGACCTTCGGAATCGCGAAGGGCTCGATGACCACGATCCACAGCTACACCAACGACCAGCCGATCCTGGACTTCCCGCACAAAGACCTGCGCCGCGCTCGCGCCGGCGCGCTCAACATGATTCCCACCTCGACCGGCGCCGCCAAGGCTATCGGCCTGGTGATGCCAGCGCTGAAGGGCAAGCTGGACGGCTACTCCATGCGCGTTCCCACGCCCAACGTTTCCGCGGTGGACCTGGTGGCGGTGCTCGAGAAGGACGCCACGGCCGAAGAGGTCAACGCTGCGCTGAAGGCCGCCGCCGAGGGTCCGCTGAAGGGCATTCTGGCCTACACGGAAGACCCGGTGGTCTCGACCGACATGCTGCAGAATTCGAACAGCTCGATCGTCGACTCGGGTTTGACGAAGGTGCTGGGCGGCAATCTGCTCAAGGTGGTTGCCTGGTACGACAACGAGTGGGGCTACTCCTGCCGCGTGGTCGACCTGGTGAAATTCCTGGCCGCCAAGGGCCTGTAGGAATCTACCCGATTCGGGCGGGACTGCTCCCTGCGGGCAGTCCCGCCGAATCCTCCCCAGTCCAAGCGCCCGCCCAGGCGCGGTGATGACCGCGAGCCTCAATGCAAACAGTAATCGGCGTACTCCTGCT
Source organism: Bryobacterales bacterium (assembly GCA_963841635.1). Taxonomy (GTDB): domain Bacteria; phylum Acidobacteriota; class Terriglobia; order Bryobacterales; family Bryobacteraceae; genus DASWZN01. Next base: position 50,076 of record CAWJDO010000002.1, on the reverse strand, counting down.
CCTCGGGCTTGTTGCGGTGCTGGTAAAGACGCTGGTGGGACCGCTTTTGATGAGCGTCGTCCTTGCGATCCCGCTGGCCGGCCTCTTCGGCAAGATGGCGCTCCTCCCCAGACTGACCCTCCCAGCGCGGCTTTGCCGACTGTCGTGTGCTCTTTTGTGGCTCCTGCAGTGCCTGTTGCCGCTCTGCTTCGGCTTTTCCCGGTACGCACTTTGGCTGTTTCTGCTGGCCGTCATCAGCTCGTTCCCCGCATGGTCGGAGGGCCCCCGGTTCGCGGCGAACCGGACCTTCCATCTGGTGCTCGCCTCCCTGGCGCTGGCCGTTTACTGCGGCTTGTGCTGGCACGGCTACCGCTGGTTTCCGGCTTTGCTACAGGCATCCCGCTGGCAATCGTTCACTACGAACGAACAACTCAAGCCGCTGGGGCCGGTGATGGTCGCCAGAGCGGATCTAAGCCGCCAGGCGTGGCTCGAAAGGCTCGCCGGAGTGGGCCGCTTTCCACGTGCCTCGGGGATTCAGGGCGACCTGGAGGGCAAGGCGCCGATTCAGCTTGCCTCGTCCCCGGCGCAGGTCCGGTCTGTCATCCTGTTGACCTACGGCTATGGCCAGGTGGGCGAGTACCTGCACGACGGCGTGCGCGCCGGATTCGGCGGCGGCGCTTACCAGAGCAGTTGCGGCATGGTCCTTCTGGACCTCGCGACGCGGCAACGGCGGAACCTCGGAGGCGTCGATGGCCCGTCGCCGCCATCCAAAACCTCCGCGGGCTTTGAGTACGGCGCGGAGCCCGAGGACGACGACGTGGTCGCCGCGCTGGTGCGTAGTTACAACTGACCGCCCGCCCTCGGGTTGACATCTTACCCGAGTTCATCCATACTCGGGTCAGATGGCTACCCAAGACGACAAAGAACAACTGGCACTGCTCCAGGGCACGCTCGACCTCCTCATCCTGAGGACGCTGGTATTCGGGCCGCAGCACGGGCAGGGGATCGCGCGCTCAATCCAGCTCACTTCGAACGATGAGTTGCTGGTGGAACACGGAGCGCTCTACCCGGCCCTGCAGCGTCTCGAAGCCAAGGGCTGGATCCGGGCCGCGTGGGGCAATTCCGAGAACAACCGCAAGGCGCGCTTCTACACGCTGACGAAGAGCGGGCGCAGCCACCTGGCCGACGAAACCACGCGCTGGCAGCGCCTGGCGGCGGCGATCGGGTGCGTCCTCGGTGCGGAAGGAGGGTCGTAGCATGTTTCGCCGTCGAGCCGCGAGCGACTTCAGCGCCGAGATCCAGGCTCACATCGCGCTCGAAGCGGAGCGCCTGCGAGCCGAGGGCCTCAGCCAGGCGGACGCCGAGGCCGCCGCGCGGCGCGCCTTCGGCAACCCTACGGCGGCCGAGGAACGCTATTACGAGAGCGGCCGCTGGATGTGGTGGGACGAACTGTCGAGAGACTCGCACTATGCTGTGCGTACGTTGCGGCGCTCGCCCGCGTTCACCATCGCGGCGGTGCTTACGCTGGCCCTCGGCATCGGAGCGAACACCGCCATCTTCAGCGTGATCGATGCCGCGCTGCTCCGCCCGCTGCCCTATCCACAGCCGGACCGGCTGGTCATGCTGTACGGACGCGCCCAGGCCGGGGAGAACTCCGCGCTCTCGCCCGCCACCTACTTGGATTTCCACCGGCAGAGCCGAGCGCTCGACCTGGCGGGTTACCGCTTGTCGCCGTTCAATGTCACCGGGCAGGACCGGCCGGAAAGGATCGCCGGCGCCGTCGTGACGCCCGATTTCTTCGGCGTGCTCGGAGTTCAGGCCCAGCTGGGCCGCACCCTCACGCGGGAGTTGGACAAGCCGGGCGCCGCGCGTGCCGTGGTCCTGAGTTATGCGCTGTGGCAGCGGCGCTACGGAGGGAACGCGGACGTGCTGGGCAGGCAGATCCTTATTGACGGCGAGCCCAGAACCGTCGTGGGAGTCATGCCGCGGTTCTTTCAATACCCCGAGGAATCCGAGTTGTGGACCGCGGCGCGCTTCGCGGTTCCCGAGCACATCCTGCGGCCCGATCTCGACCAGTCGAACATACGCGACTCGCACTACTTCGATACCATCGGGCGGGTGCGCCCCGGCTTCTCTTTGGCGCAAGCGCAGGCGGAGGCCGACACGATCGCCCGCCGCCTGAAGCAGCAGTACGGCAGCAACGAGGAAGCCTCCAGCGCTGCCCTGGTGACCCTGCGTGATGACCTGATTGGCCCGGCGCGGCCGGCCCTGATGATCCTGTTGGGCGCGGTCGGGCTTCTGCTCATGATTGCCTGCGCCAACGTCGCGAACATTCTGCTGGCGCGCGGCGCGGCACGGCAGAAGGAGATCGCGGTCCGCTCGGCGCTCGGCGCGGGACGGGCGCGCCTGGTGCGGCAATTCCTCACGGAGAGCATTCTGCTCGCGGCGGCCGGCGGCGTCCTCGGAATCGGGCTCGCCTATGCGGGCTTGCATCCGCTGCGCGCACTGCTGCCGGAAGGCATGCTCGGCAATGGGGCGCTGAAGTTGGACCCGCGCGTTCTGGCCTTCACTACGCTGGTCTCGCTCGCCTCGGGAATCCTCTTCGGACTCTTCCCCGCCCTGCATCTCTCGGGCGCGCGCGCCCTGGACGGCATGCTCAAGGAGCAAGGCCGCGGTTCGTCAGGCGGCATGCGCGCGCACCGCGCCCGGAGCGCGCTGGTAGCGATCGAGGTCGCGCTGGCCGCGGTGCTGCTGGTTGGCGCCGGCCTTCTGATCCGCAGCTTCAGCCGGCTGCTGGCGGTCTCCGAAGGATTCCAGGCGGAGCGCGTCCTGAGCCTCAGGCTATCGCTTTCCGAGGCCCGCTACCCTGCCCCCGGCGATCGCGCCCGGTTCGTGACCCGGACTCTCGAGAGCATCGCTGGTCTTCCCGGCGTCGGCTCGGCCGCGGTGGTCTCTCGCCTCCCGCTGAACCCCGGTAACAGCACGCGCTCCGTCGACATCAAGGGACGCACCTCGACCCAGGACGACCCCGCGCCCGACTATCTGGTGACCAGTCCCGACTATTTCCGCGCCATGGGCATCCGTCTCCTCAGCGGCCGCGCCTTCACAGAACGCGACGATGCCAGCGCTCCGCCGGTGATCCTGGTCAACCAGTCCATGGCGCGTGTCTTCTGGCCGGGACGGAATCCGGTCGGGGAGTTCGTGACGGTGGGCGGATGCGGCAAGGAGAACGAGTGGTGCCAGGTGGTCGGTGTCGTCGAGGACGTGCACCAGCACAACCTGGACCAGTCGCCGCGCCCCGCCGTCTACGTGCCCTACGCCCGGGACCCCTGGCCGTTCATGGTATTCGTGGTCCGCACATCGACGGAACCGGCAGCGGCCGCGTCGGCCGTTCAAAGCGCCATTCACTCCATCGACCGGGACCAGCCGCTCTACGGCGTCCGCAGCATGGAAGAAGTGGTGTCGGCATCGCGCTCGCCGCGGCGCCTGCGCATGCTCCTGCTCAGCTTGTTCGCGGCTCTGGCCCTGGCTCTCGCCTGCGTGGGCATCTACGGCGTCATGGCCTACCTGGTTGCCCAGCGCGCGCACGAAATCGGAATCCGGATGGCGCTGGGGGCGGACCGCAAAGACGTCCTGGGCCTGATCGTGGGCCAGGGCCTCAAGCTATCGCTCGCCGGCGTCGCGGCCGGCCTGCTGCTGGCCGCGGGCTTGTCGCGATTCCTGTCCACGGTTCTCTACGGCGTGGGAACGACGGACGCGCCGACCTTCGCCGGAGTTGCGGCGCTCCTGATCGCGCTGGCGGCCGCGGCGAGCTACCTGCCCGCCTGGCGCGCCAGCCGCGTGGATCCCGTCACGGCCCTGCGGGCGGAGTAAGACGCGCTTGTAGGCCCCCTTGATGGCCTCCGACGCCTATTCTTGGCTGCTTCGGGCGGAGAGCCACCTGATACGGCGGCTGTTGTGAGCACGGAGCGCCGGATCGCAGCGCCGGCGGTGCCCGATCGGAAGGCACTTCCAGGCTTTTTCGCAACCGGAGGAGCTAGTTGGTGGCCCCTTTGTGGGCTGCCGGAGTCGCCCCGGATGGAACAAATGCGATAACAGGCTCTACTACTACCTGTTTTGCGTTACAATGGGTGAAAGCACGGAGGCCAAAAAGCTGGTCGGTACTGCCAGCACGGGGATCCGGGCTAAGACAAAGGGAGATTTGACTATGTCGATTGCCATTCGGGCACTCGGGGTAGGTTTGTGTCTCGCGATGAGCACTGCTGGATTTGCGGGCATCCTCTACACCGACGGTCCCGTCCTCGGGACCAGTAATGCGTTCTATATCGATGGCCCTGGCAGCGGGCCGTTTTCACAAAGCATTTCGGATGGGTTCATCGCAACCAACAGCGGCACCGCCACCAGCCTTGATTTCGGCGAGTGGGTGCCAACAGGTACACTGCCGACCTCGATCGCCTGGGCGCTCGGCACCTCTGCTTTCGCCAGCGGCATAAGCAGTGGCTCGGTAAGCCAGGTCGGCTATACCCTTGACATCGCTGACAACGATTTCGGCTATGACGTTTACACCATCCATATAACCGGTCTCTCGGGAGCACTGTTGGGCGGCAGCACGTACTACCTGACTCTGGGCGGCGCCAATGATAGCGCCGGCAGCCAATTCGACGGATGGGACGTCAACGGCGGATCCGCAAGCTGCTACTTTGCGGTCGGCGGAGTCACTGCGGGGGAGTGTGGAGCAGGCGGGGAATCCTTCACTCTCTACAGCGGAAGCGCAACGCCCGAGCCTAGCACGATAGTACTGTTCGGTTCGGGCATCCTCGGTCTCGCTGGAGTGCTGCGCCGCAGGCGGGCCCGCTAACGGCGCACCCAGTATCTCAACTTACCAAGGCAAGGCGCTCTCCAGAGCTGCGGCGGAGTTCGACGTCCCCCTAAGCCGGACCTGGACGTCCGGCGCAGTTCTGGAGAGCGGCCCCATGTCTACTTACCCCGTATCTCCTCCAGGCGCTTCTTCAGATACTCCTCGTATTCCTTCTTGAGCGCGGGATCGTGCGGTGAGTAGTAAATGTCGCTCGACTTGTACTTGCCCTCGCCGAGCTTCTTGCGGGTCCACTCGTCGTGAATGTGGGAAATGTCGGCGCTGTCCATGACCTGCTGCGCCAGTTGCGGCGGGATGAAGTACACACCCTCGCGGTCGCCCACCACCAGGTCGCCCGGCATCACCGTCACGTGGCCGATGCGAATGGGGATGTTGATGCCGGTCATCACGACGCCGGAGATACCGCTCGGGTGCGCGTGGCGATAATACGCCGGCATGTCCATCTGCGCGATACCTTCCAGGTCGCGGATCGAGCCATCCACCACCAGGCCGCCGGCGTGGGCCGTCTTCATGATGTAGTAGAAGAGATTGTCGCCGACGATGGTGCCGCCGTCCTCCTTGCCGAACAAGTCGACCACCAGCACGTCACCGGGCTGCAACATATCGATCGCAGTCTGGTTTTTCAGCGCGCCGAGGCCGGACGCCTGCGCCGTAGCCTTCAGGACATCTTCCAGGTCCGGGCGCGCGGGCATGAACTGCACGGTGAACGCACGGCCTACGAGTGTCTTTCCGGGGTGCAGCTCCTCGAAGCCGTCCTCGTATTGGTTGTGAAAGCCCTTGCCCGGCAGGATCGACCAGACCTCTTCGGCCGAAAGGCCGCGGGCGCGCTCGATCAGCGAGTCGGGGATCTTAGGCCGGCCATCGGGAAACCGCTCGAACGGATTCTGGGCGGTGTAGGCGATCAGTTGCTCCCGGGTGAGCGTGATGGACTGCGGCAGGGCGATCACCGCAGCCGCGCCGGTCAGTGCCAAAGCGGATAGAAGGTGCATGGCTCAACTCCACAGGCGGTCGTTAGTGCGATCGACGTCCCACTGCGGCGTCGGTTCGAAGTAACCCGGCTCGAGTAAGTGCTGCTTGAAAACCTCTTCGTTCAGAGTAACTCCCAGGCCGGGTTTGTCCGGAACGGTAATGAACCCTTTGTTGACGATGGGCTTTTCGATACCGTCCACCAGGTCGCCCCACCAGGGGACATCGACCGAATGGTTCTCCATCACCAGGAAGTTCTGGGTCGCGGCGGCGCAATGGACGTTCGCCATGCACGACACGGGAGTTCCCGCGAAGTGCATCGCCATCGCCACTCCCAATTCCTGGGCCGCATCGCCGATCTTCTTCGTCTCCAGAATCCCTCCCGCCGTCGCCAGGTCCGGCTGGATGATGTCCACCGCGTGCGCGCGGCACAACTCCAGGAACGGCTCCTTCAGATAAATGTCCTCGCCGGTGAGGATGGGAATGTCCACGGCGGCGCTGATCTGCTTCAGCAGGTCGGTGTACTGCCATGGGATCATGTCCTCGAGCCACGCCATGTTGTACTTAGTAAGTGCCTTGCCCAGGCGGATGCAGCTATTGACTCCGATGTGGCCGAAGTGGTCGGCCGAAAGCGGTATGTCCATCCCGACCATCTCGCGCACCTGGCCGACGTAGTCCGCCATGATGGCGGCCCCTTTTTCGGTGATCTCGGTGGCCGTGAACATGTGCTGGACGGGGTCGCCATAGGCCAGACTGGTGCCCGCGGGCATGGTGATGGCGCCGGGAATATCGGCCATCAAGTCGATGCCGAGGTCCATCTTGAGCCAGGTGAAGCCCTCGTCGCGGCGCGCTTTCAGACGCTGGCCATAGATCTTCGGGTCGTGCGACTCGGTGGTATCGGCGTAGCAGCGGATGCGGTCGCGGAACCGGCCGCCAAGCATCTGGAAGACCGGCACGCCGTACGCCTTGCCGGCCAAATCCCAGAGCGCCATCTCGACTCCGCTGACTCCGCCGCCCTGCCGCGAGTGGCCGCCGAACTGCTTGATCTTGCGGAACACCTTGTCCACGTTGCAGGGGTTCTCGCCCAGGAGGCGGCTCTTCAACATGAGCGCGTAGTTCTTGCTGGCACCGTCGCGCACCTCGCCGAGGCCATAGATGCCCTGGTTGGTGTCAAGGCGGATGATGGGACAGGTCATGGGCGCGTGCCCGATGACCGCCACGCGCAGGTCGGTGATCTTCAACTCCGACGGCTTGGAGTTGGTGTTGACGTTCTGAGGCAGGGCCTCCAGCGTTTCGTCAGCCCAGAGGCTGAGGCCCATGGCTCCGGCGACGCCCTTCAGAAACGAGCGCCGCCCGCCGGTCGTGGAATGAACTTGCATCGCGATACCCCCCTCTAAGAGACCGCTCCCTCACGGTCGCGGTTCGGTGCTGGCCGCTCCCTCACGGTCGCGGTTCGGTGCCGGCGCGGCCGCCTGAAGCATAGCCCGCGTGTAACCCACGTTGAAGGCGTAGGCCGCGTAGCCGCCGCCGCCCGGGTACTGCGGGTGAAAGCCGGCGCGCTCGCGGTCGTAGTCGATTCCGCGCGGATGTTCGGGAAAGATCAGGCGCGGATACTTCTGCCTGACCAGCTCCCTCATGACGGCGAACATGTCGATGTCACCTTCGTCCAGGAATACTTCGGTGTATCTTTCGTACGGCTTCCGCACGCGGACGTTGCGGAAGTGCAGGTGATTGATGCGGTCCCGAGAGCCGAAGTAGCGGCAAACCTCGACCGGATCGCGGCCCATCTCGCGCGTGACGCCGCAATCGAACGTGATGCCGTTCGAAGGGCTGTCGACGATACCGACAAGCCGCTTCCACCCTTCCACCGTCCCCATGATCTGCTCTGAGCCACGGCTGACGGGCGCCGGAGGATCGTTCGGGTGCAGCGCCAGCCGGACGCCGGACTCCGCGGCCACCGGTACCACCGCCTTCAGGAAGTAGGTGATGTTGGCCCACATCTCTTCGAGCGAATGGGCGCCCTCCTCGGGCAGCGGCGGCAGGCCTCTCATGCGCGCGTAGTCGAAGCCGGTCCAGCCGGCGCCGGCGCGGCCGGTCTCCTCGAAGTAGCCCTCCATGGCGCGGTGCGCGTACCAGTTGTATTCGACCACCGGCAGGCCGGCGCGCCCTGCGGCGCGGATCGACCGGATCACCTTGTCGATTTCCTCGTCGCGGCCGGGGCGCGCGTAGATGGCGTTCGGGAACCCGCCGATCATCAGATTGCCGAGCGTGAGGCCGCGGTCGCGAAGCCGGCCTATGCGCTCTTTGAGCCGGTCCTCATCCCAGGGAATCGGGCCGCCGCCGCCGATGACGTGGTCCACGCCGAGTTGCTTGATGCGGCGCGCCGCGGCTTCGTCATCGCCGGGCTCGGTGGGAAGGCAGATCTTGGGAGTGCCCGCGGATTCGAACCGTGGAGGCGGAGCCCCCAGCGCCGCCCCTCCCGCCAGCAGCAGATTCCTTCGCGACCAATCGCCGCCCATACCGCGAGTGTAGCGCCGGCACCCGTTCGTCGCTTGTCGCCGCTGACGGCTACCTTCCGAACGCGTCCACCAGGGACATGACCTTGAGGTTCTTGCGCAGGTCGTCCGTGCTCGCGGCGCCGGCGATCGTGATTTCGACCGGCTGGCCGGGCAGAAGATCGAAGTAGTTGTCCGACGGTGTCGCTTCGAGCGAGCCGAAGGACACCCACACGCTGCGCGCCAGCACGGGCGAGGAAAGCCGCAGCCGGGTCCCGTCCAGCTCGCTCTTGATCTGGGCCTGCGGCAGCTTCACGTCCTTCGTGGGCGCCATGAACAGCAAGTTGCTCGACACCGTCTTGCCGCCGACAATCAGGTCCGCCGCGACGAAGCTGCGGTTCGGATCGGCGTCCTTGGGGAACGGGAACTGCAGGTAGATATTGCTCGAAAGCGCCGCCACCTGTATGCTCTGCGACTTGTCGCTGAGAGTTGCGCCGTCCACGCTCATGATCCGGACGCGGAGCTCGGCCTTGGCTGGTGCGGTGCGGTCGGATACCACGTAGACCGCCACCCCGCCATTCTCCTCGTGGGGCGAAACGAGTAAGTCGTTGTAGAACCGGCGGGCGTAATACTGGAGCGCCTTCCAGCGGCCGTAGTAATCGAGGCTCGACCACGAGGCCACCGGCCAGCAGTCGTTCAGTTGCCAGTAAATGGAGCCCATGGTTCGCGGGCGATTGCGGCGCAGGTGCTCCGCGCCCACCTTGATGCCCTCCGCCTGCAGGACCTGGCTGGCATACAGGAATGCCGCGAAATCGCGCGGCTCGGGATATTCCCGCAGCAGGTACTGGTGGATGATGGCGTTGCCCGCCGTGTTCTTCTGGTGCGCCAGCATTACGGGTGTGGTGATTCCGGTGCGATCCTCCGGGACGGTGAACGACTCGACGGTGCGCATCTCGGGGAACGACTGGAAGCCGTACTCGGTCATGAAACGCGGGTTGTGCTTTTCGTAATCGCGGAAAGGCACGCGTCCGTGCCACACGCTCCAGTCATGCATGTCGCCGGTCTGGTAGGCGTCCGAAACCTCCTCGTAGTCGGCGCTGGGCGAACTGGGCCAATAAGGAGTCTCCGGCGTGAGCCGCTCGACGACGCGGGGCAGGATCCCGCTGAACACCGTGAGGTAGTCCTCCCACATGCGCCGGCTCACATCGACGGGCTGCTTGGTGCCGCCGCGCCAGGCGAAGGCGGCCTCGGTTTCGTTATTGCCGCACCAGATCACGATGCTGGGATGATTGCGCAGGCGCCGCACCTGGTCCTCCGCCTCCGCGGCGATGCTCTGCTTGAAAATATAGGTGCCCGGCTGCCAGTCGTTGCCGAACATGAAATCCTGCCAGATCATGATGCCGAGCCGATCGCACATAGCGTAGAACTCGTCGGTCTCGTAATAGCCGCCGCCCCAGTGGCGGATCATGTTCATGTTGGCATCCACGGCCGATTGCAGCACCTGGCGATACTGCTCGGCGGTGACGCGCGTCGGGAAACTGTCGAACGGGATCACGTCCGCGCCCTTGCCGAAGACGGGGATGCCGTTGATCACGAATTCGAAGGATCGGCCCCATTTGTCCAGGTCGCGGCGCAGCACAACCGAGCGCAAGCCGGTGTGGGCGAGGGCTTCGTCAACGGCGGCTTCATCGAGGCTGCGGACCCTCTCCGACGGTGCTGGCGTCAACGGAGCGGAGGCTTCCGGGCCGGTCACGAGGCGTGCGCGGAACTCATAGATCGGCTGCCCGCCGTAGCCCGCCGGATACCACAGGTCCGGTCCCACGATCTCGATCGGCAGGTCGATGTGGTTCACTCCGGCGTGGAGTTGCGCGATGTGCGTCTGCTGCTTCTTCCAGCGGGCGTGCGCAAAATCCAGCAACACCACGGCGCGCATGTCGCCCGCCGCCATGACCTCGACCTCGGCGACCACGTGCGCCACCTCGGCCGTCACGTCGCGCTGGCGGATGTGAAAGTCGGAGATCCGTGCGTCATCCCAGGCCTCGAGTTTCACCGGGCGCCAGATGCCGCTGGTCACGAAGCGCGGTCCCCAGTCCCAGCCATACTCGTAGGCGGCCTTGCGGATGTAAGTCTTCTCCTCGGTGTGTGTCTTCTCGCGCCACTTATCGGTGGCGGCCACTTTGGCGGCGGCCTTGATCGGCGACGGGAAAGAGATCACGAGCTCATTGGCGCCCGCCTTCAGGTGTGGCTTCACGTCCACCCGCCACTCGCGGAACATGTTATCTGCCGTCAGCACGGGCGTGCTGTTGAGAGACACGTCCGAGTAAGTGTCGAGGCCCTCGAACACCAGCTCGATGTGACGATGCTTGAGCAGCTCGTCGCTGGCCTGGATCGTGCCGCGGTATTCCCAATCGGCATTCTCGATCCATTGCAGCTTGGCCTCATTGTCGCGGTAGAAGGGATCCGGGATGAGCTTGTTCCGCAGCAGATCGAGGTGCACGCAACCGGGCACCTGCGCGGGATGCCATTCGGCGGAGCCCCCGCCGCGCTGCCGGAATTCCCAGCCGGAGTTAAGTAGGACGGTTTGCTTCCCCATCGGCTGACCGTAACATGTCGCCGCGCCAATCACCGCCACAACTAGAAGAGCCGTTCGTTTCGTCATGAGTCTCGCCTCGAACGATCTTCGCATACCTGCCATTGGGCTACCATAGGCGGGAGAAGACGGTCAGCATGAGTCGTGAAGAACAGTGGTTTTTGAGGCTTGTGGAGTACACCAGCGTTGCGGCTGCGTTTGCGCTGTGCGGTGCCCTGTCGCTTCGTCTATTGCCGGGGCACCCGTTCGTAGGTCTGCTTTTTCCTCTTCCGTTCGCAGTCCTGTCCGCGCTCCTCTTTCTCCGGAGCCCTAAGGCGATTCTGTCGGTGGCGCTGAGTGTCCCGGTCTACTTCGCGGCACAGTTCACCGCAAACGTGACAGCGGCGATCTTGCCGTGGCTCTGTATGTGCCTGGGCGGTTCTGTGGGCGGGGCCGGGCTGGCTTTTGCGTTCGGCTTCGTGCGCCCGCGCCTGCTTTCTCTGCAGCGCTTGCTTCGAGTGGCCGGCGTTGGGGCGGTTGCGGCCGTTCCTTTTGTGTTCTGGTTCACGGCGTTCCTTCCGAATTTCGGCAAAGGGCCGGACCCGCGGGAACCTCTCCTGCTTCTGTGCTCGTTCGCCACATGGCAGGCGGTGGTCGGAACATACCTGTACGCCGTCTGCGCCCGGGCCGGCGAGAAGGCGCGCCCGACCTCTGGGCATAGGCGATAAAGCAAGACCCCGGCGGGTAGCTTTGGTGGCGCAGGCACTCCTGCCTGCCGCCTCGACACTCGTGTCGAGGCCGGTTTCTGCGTCGAGAAGAGTCTCGACGCTGCAGACTAAGAGTCTGCGCCACGGTCCAGGCTCGTTGCGGCAACAGATTTAGGAGCTTGACACCCGCAATTCTTCGTATTAGGATCTTGGCTAACGGCTTTTTAGTTTGTACTCGGAGCGGACATATGAAGAATGCATCGACGGTACTGACCAAGCGTCAAAGACAGGCCACGGTTCGTAAGTGGGCGGCGTGGATTCTCAACCAGCGTGCCCGTGCCGCCAAGGCGAAGCCCTGAGCCGATTCAGAACGGATCTGAGTCCGTTTCCATCTTGGCTTTCGGCTCGTCCTGGTCGGCGGTGCCCCCCCCGCCCCCGCTACCCGACTTCAGAAGCTTGTAGACGATCCGGCTGGACGGCAGATTCTGCTCGGCGAAATCGATCCCCTTGGCGCTGATCAGGATCTCGCTGGTGTTCTCATCGCGACGCACCAGCTCCTTCTCCTTCAGGTACCAGATCGTGAATTCCAGGTATTCCCTCGGGAGCGCCATCTTGGCTTCCATATCCATGATCGAAAGGCTGGGATTTTCAGGATCGGACTTGCGGCGGTTATAGAGCAGGCACAGCACCCCCAGCCGGCGGTTCATCTCCGCGTCGATGCCAACCACGAATTCCTTCATTTCGAAAACCGGCATCGGTCCCCCGCTCTGCTGCGAGAGCTGCGAGTCGTACTGCGCCCTGGCCTCCGGTTCGGATAACACCGCGTAGGCTTTCTGCAATTGAACGAACTGGTCGGTGTTTCCGGTTTCGGGGTTATCGGGATGGTAGCGCGCGGCCAGCAACCGGTATACGCGCTGGATGGTGGCCAGCTCCGCATTGGGGCTGATCTGCATCATTTCGTAGTAATCGACAACGTCGGCCATCGCACCCCCTAAACGAAAACCGCGGTGCAGGACCACCGTCCCGCTGCCTGGCCTGGACGACGCCAAGCACTACTCAGGTTACATCGGATGCGGGGTGGCGGGTGCCGGCTGGTAAGCGAAGTCCCAAGTCTGGACGTTTCGCTCGCCGGCGGTGTATTCGATGACAGCGTATTCGCCGGGCTCGAGCGGCTGCTGCGGCCAGATCTGGTACAGGCCGTCGTCCACCTGCTTGCGGAAAATCGGGATGTCCACTTCCTTTTCGATGACTTCGTTGGTCACCGGCTGCACGTCCCACTCCTGCACTATGCGTACGCCCTTCTTGGGCATCATCCTGACGATGCCGAAGTTCTCGTCGTGATCGAGGCGGAAGTAGAACTCCGGGCGCGCGGAGGTCATGACGCTGGCCGAGTGCTCCCCTTCGAGCTCCACGGTGGTCTTGCCCGAAACCACGGGAATCGGGGCCAGGCGCTTCAGAATTGCCCGGCTCTTTTTGTTGACAGCTTTGGACTCGGCCTGCTTCAGCGTCTTGACCTGCTTGCCCTCGAGGAAATAAACTCCGGCGCCGACCGGGACGCGCTCCACCTCCTCGCGTTGCTGGCGCTCGAACTTGTCCTCCGCCGCGATTTCGGCCGCCTCCTTTTGGAGTTTTTCCTGGCGCTCCTGCCTCTCCGTTTCGGTACGTTTGAGGTCCACCAGACTGACTGGGACCTCCTCCCAATCACTGCGCTCGACGCTGTAGAAGCGCACGCGGTCGCCCTCGACCTTGTACTCGCGAACGAGGTGATAGTTGCCGTCCGTCAGGTACAGGCGAAAGTCCGCTCCAAGCGCCGCGGCCGCTGCCAACAGAAGTACGATCAGGGTTCGAACCATCTGACTGTTTGATTGTAGCGCCGGGAATTTGGTTACCTTGCCGGCGAGGGGCGGCTGCCGGCTGGCCGGCCTACCGGTCGGCCGCCAGGCGGTTACGGAGCTTACGGATCTGCTCGTCTTTGGCCCCCAGTTGCACCGTCAGCGCCTCCACCTCGGCCTTGAGCAGGTCCCGCTGGTGGGCCGCCGAGGGGTCCTCGGCTCCGGGCGGTCGCGCGACCGGCTGGCCGATGAACTCAATCCACTGCTCCACGTCGCGGCCGCGCGCCTTGATTCGCAGGCGGACGTCCACCACATCGGCGAGGCGCTGGTAATCGATGCTGCCCTCGCGGAGCATTTCCCGGTCCAGCGTTCTGGTGACGCGTTGACTTCCGTCCTGGATTTCGAGCGTCGCGCTCGCGGCTTCACGGATCGGCCGGGCGCCGCGGTCCCACTCGATGAGCAGCTGGCCGCCCACGTCCGCCACCCACAAGGCCAGCGATGGCTGGGGCGCGGACTGTATGTAGTACTGGACGGCGCCAAATGCAGCGGCCGAGACGAGCGCCAGGGCGAGCAGCGCCCACGCCCACTTCTTTGCGCGCCACGGCTGGGCCCGCGCAAAGCTCGGAACTTCCAGGGGCTGCGCCTCCGCCTCCGCTTCGCGTTCCGGGACTGCCGCCGGCGCCACGACCGGGACGGGGACAGGCTCAGGCGGAGCCGGCGTCCTGCGCGGCTGCCGTTCGGGAGGAGCCGGCGCGGCGGGCGTCGCGGGCGCCTGAGCTTCGACGCCCGGATCGGGCGCCAGCCCGTGGCGGCGGGCCTCGCTGGTGAATTCCTCGTAACTGCAGTCCGCCTGGACCGCGCCGGTCCGCTCGCGGAAGAAAAAGCCGGCGCGGGCAGGGCCGTAGTGATCGGGCCTGACGACCAGGGCTACCTGCCATCGTTGCGGAAAGTACGAATCGTAGATCTCGAGATCGCGGGGAGAAAGCTCCACGCCGCTCCGGGTGTGGGAATGGTACCAGCCGACCGGCTCCAGTCCGCGCAAGTCGCGCTCCCGCCGAGGCGCGTAGAGCAGTTCTTTCAGCGCGGCGCGGTCGCGCTCCGAAAGGACGAACCGCGGTCCGAAGGCATGCTCGCACTCCAGCGGGCGGTAGGTGAGGACTCGGATCCGGTCGCCGTCGGCCGTGCCGAACAGCACTCCGCCCACTTCCATCCCGCCGTGCCGGAAACGGAACAGACCGTCTACGGCATGAGCGCAAACCTCTTCGAGCGCAGCAACGGCATACTCGATCTCGATGGCGTGGCCCTCCACGCCCCAGGAACGAAACTCGCTACCCACATTCTCGGTCGCCATAGACGATACACGCACTCCAACTTTACCCTCGCCTCAGGTGAGTAGCAAGGGCGCGGCGGGGCGGCAGTGGTACTTCGCTCGGCGACGTACCAGTCCCTTGGCCCCGAGCGAGGTCGCAACGGGTCGTCGCGGGCTCCTCCCGGCAGGCGGGTCTGGAGAGGGACTTGCGTATTCAGGTCGTCGGGTCCGCGGCGAGAGGTGAAAGGGCCGAAAAGCGGCGAGAGGCACCGCTCGCCACGCGCGCTCGAGGCTTATCCCGTTGACCAGGCGGGCATGTCGCATGGGACGGCGGAGCCAGTCACCGTTTTTCAGCGGAGTCTTCAGTCTGTCGGCTCAATTTCGCAAGTTCCTCCGGAGAGCCGCCTGCAGGCGTGGACGCCTGCCCCATGCGGCGTGGTCTAAAGAGCTCTCCCATTTTTTTACGAATTGTTACATCCTGGCGAGCCGATTGCTCGTCTGTACGAGTGAAGGGAGTCTGGCGATGAGAACGGTATTGAGTATTCCAACGCCGGTTCGTAAGGAGACGAAGGGATGGGCGTACTGCCCGATCTGTACCCACATTGTCGAGGCGCAGGTCGTCATCTCTGGAAAGAAGCTGACCACGAAGCCGGGACAGAAATGTCCCCGATGTTCCTCTTCCCTGGAGCCGGCATCCGTCGTAAGATATGAGACTGCGGCCTGAAGTTCCCATTTGGGATTGCGGGGCGTGTTCCGGTTGTGCTGTATTGGATGTAGAGTAGACCAATGCGAAAGAAGCGGATCCCGCCGACCGAGCCGGTGATTTCGAGCGAGATCCTCGCCCAGGCGAAGCGCCAGGCGCATCCGGACAAACTGCCGCCCAAAGGCAAGTGCGTGGTATGCGGCGCCGAATGTGCCTCGAACTCCACCGAGCACCTCTGCTGGGTCTGCCGCCGCCTGAAGATCAGCGCCTGGTACGAATCCGAGCAGCAAATGCCTGCCCAAGAGTAGTTCTTACCGGTTGTTCGTCCGGCCGTCCAACGAATCCACCTGCGGCTTACGGGGTCGATGCTGGCTGACCTTGCGCGTTGACGGTCCGCTCATAGACAAAACCCGCCGCCGCGACGTCCTCCACGCCCAAGCCGTTGGATTTAAAGATGGTCGGGGCGTCCGTGCGCTGCCCGGTCCGCTTGCCCGCGGCAAGATCGGCCAGTTCCACGAGGCGCGGACTGTTCCAGCCGCGCTCATCCAGCGCCAGGATCAGGTCGCCGGATTCCATTCGCGCCTGATCGATTGAATCCACCGCGATTAGGCCCGCCCCAAGAACCAGCTCCGACGGCAGTTCCCGGCGCGCCGGGTCGTTCGATCCGACGGCGTTAATGTGCGCGCCTGCGGCCACCCATGCTGCTTCGAGGACCGGATCCTTCGACCTGGTCGCGGTGACGATCACGTCGGCCCCGCGGACGGCGCCCTCCGCCGAATCCACCGCTTCGATGGCCACGCCGCACGCTTCCGAACACTCACGGGCGAAACGGACACGGCGCTCGGGGTCGCGGCCCCAGACGCGCACGCGCTGGAACGGTCGCACCGCCAGCATTGCCTCTACCTGGGTGCGGGCTTGGAACCCGGTACCGATGACCGCCAGCTCCCGGGCATTGGGCCTGGCAAGCAAATCGGTGGCGAAGCCGCTCGCGGCCCCGGTCCGAATCTGGCCGAGGGCATTGGCCTCGAACATCGCCAGTGGGCGCGCGTCTTCGGCGGCATACAGCAGCGCCATAAAGTGCGCCCCATGCCGCGGATGCGAAGAATAGACCTTGGTGCCGAAGTACGGGCCGAAGCTGCCCGCCAGCATGTGCAGCATCGCACCGGAAGGCATCCGGAGGCGGCGCCGCGGAAGGTTCTGAGCCTTGCCCGTCCCCAGATCCTCGAAAACCCGCCGCATGAGGGCGACCGCCTCCCGCATGGGGAGCAGCCGCCGTACATCGGCCTCCGTGAACATTGGAACAGGCACGGCGTCTCCTGCCTCCTACTGACTTATCCAATTTGCCAGTCGTCGTACCGCAGCAGCACCAGCGTCACGTTGTCGGGAGCGCCGTGCGCTTTGGCCTGATTGATCAGACGGGCGACCAGGTCGGGTAGCGGGATGTCGGTGGAGAGAGTGGCGGCGATGGCTGCCTCCGAGACCGGGCCGGTGAGCCCGTCCGAGCACAGCAGCACGATGTCGCCGGGCTGCAGCTGCTCTTCGTGGGTGCGGATGGTCAACTCGGGTGTGGTGCCCACCGCCATGGTCAGCACGTTCTTGTGCGGGAAGCTGTTGACCTCTTCGGCGGACAGGCCGAAACGCATGCGCATTTCGTTCACCAGCGTCTGATCGTAGGAAAGCTGAGTGAGCGTCCCGGCGCGCCAGAGGTAGGCGCGGCTGTCGCCGACATTGGCGATGAAGAGCCGCGGCAAATCCCAGAACGCCACCACGACGGTCGATCCCATTCCCGAGCAGGCCTCTTCGCCGCGCGCCTTCGTGAGGACGGAGCGGTTCGCCTCGGTGATCGCTTCCTGGATGGCCTCGTCAGGCACAACGCTGAGCAAACTCTGGCGCAGGCGGTCCATCGTAACTTCGACCGTCATGGCCGATGCGACCTCGCCACACGAGGCGCCGCCCATGCCGTCCGCCACAATGGCGATGCGAAGTTCCGGGTCGATGCACCAACTGTCTTCGTTGTTCTGGCGCACAAGGCCAGGATCGGTCGCCCCCCACGAATCAAGCATCGGCATCGGTTCCGGATTCCACGAGTATCGTAACACGCCGCATAGCCAGTCCGTGTGGACGCTGTGCAATAAGTCACCCTGGTCTACGTCATAGGGGTAGAGCGGATATGAAAAGCGAACTGAACCGCCGCGATTTTCTGGGGGCCGCCGGAGCAGGCCTGATGGCCTTGTCCCCACTCTGCCGGGCAGCCTCCACGCCGGTACACGGAAAGGTCCTGGTCGCCTACGCGAGCCGCTGCGGCTCCACAGCGGACATAGCCCGGGCCGTAGCCGAGGACCTGAAACGCCGCGCCCCGGCCGTGGACCTTCTGCCGGCTGACAAGGTCGCCTCGCTAGCCGGATACGAGGCCGTGGTTCTCGGAAGCGCGGTGCGCTTCGGACACTGGCTGCCCGAAGCAGTCGACTTCGTCCGCGCCCACCAGGCCGCGTTGAGGCGGGTTCCCACCGCCTTCTTCACGGTCCACATCATGAACACCGGTCCCGACGAAGCCGCCCGCAAAGCCCGCCTCGCCTACCTCGATCCCGTCCACGCCCTGATGAAACCGAACTTCGAAGTGTTCTTCGCCGGCCGTATGGAACAGAGCCGCCTCTCCTTCACCGAGCGCCTGCTCGTCAAGGTCATGAGAGGCCACGACGCCGACTTGCGCGACTGGTCCGCCATCCACGGCTGGGGGCAGAGCGTGTTTGCGTAGGCCCGGCTGGCTTCGCTGGTACGATGGGAGAGTCACATGCCCATCTACCAGGTCATCGTCCTCGCCATCGTGCAGAGCCTGACGGAGTTCCTCCCCATCAGCAGCACCGCGCATCTGACCCTCATCCCCCGCCTGCTCGGCTGGAACAGCCCCGCCCTGAACAGCCTGGATTTCGACATCGCCCTGCACGTGGGAACGCTGGCGGCGGTGGTCGTCTACTTCTTCCGCGACTGGCTGCAGATCCTGGCGGGCGGCTTCGGCATCAACGTCAACGGCGACTCGGAGATCCATCACAACCGGGGCTTGCTCTGGCTCCTGGCGCTGGCCACCATCCCCGTGGCCGTCTTCGGATACATCTTCAAAGAGCAGGCCGAGACCACCTGGCGGAATTCGTATGTCATCGGCGCCACCCTGATCGCCGTGGGCATCGTCATGTACCTGGCCGAGCGGGCCGGCACCTTCCGTAAGACGCTGGGCGAGGTGTCGCTCGGCGATTCCATCGCCATCGGGCTGTCGCAGGCCCTGGCCATCATCCCCGGCGTTTCCCGCAGCGGAATCACCATCTCGACCGGCCTCTTCCGCAACCTGGACCGCTACGCGGCCGCCCGCTTCTCGTTCCTCCTCGCCACCCCTGCCCTGGCCGGAGCTGCGGCGAAAGCGTTCCACGACCTGCAGAAGCACGGCGGCCTGGCGCCCGACATGCGGCTGGCTTTTGGCGTGGGCGTGGCGGTCTCGGCCATAACCGGCTGGATCGTCATCGCCTTCTTCCTGCGCTTCCTCCGAAATCATACCTTGCGCTTTTTCGTGTACTACCGGGTCCTTTTTGGCATAATAGTAATCGCTCTGGCTGTTTTTACGCGCGTAGGATGAACGGCACTTCCGCGGCGCGGTATTCTCGACTTGCCGAGGCAGTAGGTTTGTTGTGCCTGCTCGTTGGGCTGGCGCTGCTGCTGAGCCTCGTCTCGTATTTCCCTGACGATCCTTCCTGGAACACCGCCGCCGGTGCGGTCCACGCCAGGAACCTGATCGGAAGGTCCGGCGCCTATACCGCCGACCTGGTCTTCCAGCTCCTGGGCCTGCTGGCCTTCTCGATTCCGGCGATCGTGGTGTGGATCGCCTGGAGTTGGGTGCGGCGGCGGCCCGTGGAAGCCCCCGCCGTCAAGGGAGTGGGAGCGGCGCTGCTGGTCTTCGGCGGCGCGACCGCCCTTTCGCTCGGCCCGCATTGGACCCTGTTTGGCGGCGCCGTGTCGCCGGGCGGACTGGTCGGACTGCTGCTGGCCGACATGCTGCTCGCCGGGTTCAACCTGACCGGCGCCATCCTGGTCACCTCCGGCTGCCTCCTCATAGGGCTGTACCTGACCACGCAGTTCCGCCTCTCGCACGCAGCCTTCGTCCTGGCCCTTCCGGGGCGTGTCTTCGCACCCGTTCGCCGGCTGTGGCATCCGCGGCCCAGGAAGAAGAAGGCGGAACCGCCGGCGGCCATGGCGAGCGCGGTAGCCGAAGAGGAGCCCGAGATCGTGGATGCGGATGCAGACGCGCCTCCCTTCGAGCCCGACGAAGAGATTCCCATCCGCACCATCGAAGACCAGGCGCCCGGCCCCAGGCCCGAACCCGAGCCGGTTTTCGTCCAGCCGCTGCGCGAGGAGCCCGTACGCCCGCGGCCGCACCCGGTCGAGCGGCCCGCCGCCGCGAAGAAGCAGTTCGAATTGCCGTCCACCGAACTGCTCAACGAAATTCCCGCCCGCAACTCCTTCGACGAAGAAGAGCTGAAGCAGATCGCCGTCCGCATCAAGTCGAAATTCGACGAGTTCAACGTCTTCGGCTCGGTGGTGCAGATCAACCCCGGCCCGGTGGTGACCACCTTCGAGTTCAAACCCGAAGCGGGCATCAAGTACAACCGCATCACGGCGCTCAGCGAGGACCTGTGCCTGGGCCTGCAAGCCGAGTCCATCCTCATCGAGCGCATCCCCGGCAAGCCAACCGTGGGCATCGAGGTGCCGAACACCCGCCGCGAGGTGATCGCGCTGCGGCAGATCCTGGAATCGGACGAGTTCGTAAACTCGCAGTCGCGCCTCACCATCCCGCTGGGTAAGGACATCAGCGGCCGCATCAAGGTGACGCCGCTCGAAGTCATGCCGCACCTGCTGATCGCCGGCTCCACCGGCTCCGGCAAGAGCGTGATGCTCAACACGCTCATCATGTCCATCCTCTACAAGGCGACGCCGGACGACGTGCGCATGATCCTTGTGGATCCAAAGCGCCTCGAAATGGGGCTCTACGAAGGCATCCCGCACCTGCTCACGCCGGTCATCACCGACGCCAAGAAGGCCACCAACGCGCTGCGCAACGCCGTGCTCGAGATGGAGCGCCGACTGCGCCTGCTGGCCTCGCAAGGTGTGCGCAACATCGAGCAGTTCAACCGCAAGGTGCGCCAGTTGCGCAACGAGCCCATCCCGCTTTTTGAAGACAACATCGAGAGTCCCGAAGAGTTGGAAGAGCTGCCCTACATCCTCATCCTGATTGACGAGTTGGCCGACCTGATGATGGTGGAGGGCCACAACGTCGAGCAATCCGTGACGCGCCTGGCGCAGATGGCGCGCGCCGTCGGCATGCACTTGGTGCTGGCCACGCAGCGGCCCAGCGTCGACGTGATCACCGGCCTCATCAAGGCGAATTTCCCGGCCCGCATCAGCTTCCGCGTGGCCACCCGCGTCGATTCGCGCACCGTCCTCGACGTGATGGGCGCCGAGCACCTGCTGGGCAAGGGCGACATGCTGCACCTTCCGCCCGGCTCCTCGCGCCTGACCCGCATGCACGCCGCCCTGGTCACCGAGACCGAGATCAACCGCGTGGTGGATTTCTGGAGAACGCAAGCCACGCCGGACTACGACCAGTCGTTCCTGATCGCTCCGCCCGAAGAGGGAGAAGAGCAAGACGGCACGGCCGTGGACGTGATCGATGGCGAGGAGGATCCCCTCTACCGCGACGCCGTCCGCGTGGTCCTCGAAATGGGGAAGGCCTCGACCTCAACCCTGCAGCGCCGCCTCCGCCTGGGCTACGGCCGCGCCGCCCGCATCCTCGACATGATGCAGCGCGACGGCCTCATCGGCCCCCCCGACGGCAGCAAGCCGCGAGAAGTCCTCAAGCGGCCCGACTGGCTGGATGAGGTGGAGGAGCGGGAGTAGGCAGGCCCGGAAGCTCTGGCGCGATGCGGCGGAGAATCTTCAGCGCTGGCTCCCGAATTTCGACCGCCACCCGCTTCAAGTACTCACCAGAGCCTTCTTCGACCGCCATAAGAGCCTCGTAAATCGGGCGCCAAGCATCCTTCCATCCCTTCCTGTCGAGCAGTTCGATACAATCCCTCACCCGCTCGTTCTTCACCGCGGCGGCAAGAAAAGCCTCAAGCGCCTTCCGGCCAGCCGCGAATTGATCGATAGGGTCGCCTGTCAGAGCGTCTTCCAGCGCCACAGACGCACGAGGAAAGTCGCCGATTTGAGCTATTCCGACGGCCCGATGCAGGGGCGCGTACTTGTTCGCGATCTCCTGTTCCAAAACGAGGTCGCAAATCCCCACCAGGATCTTCCCGAAGGGTGCGTAAGTCTCGCAGAGTCCTCGGACTTCGTCCCAGAACTCATGATTGCTTGATGCAGCGAGGAAGGTCCGTAGCAGCCCGCGCTCGCTCTCGGTTCCACGCACGCAGGCCGCGAGAATGGCTGCCGACACGGGGTCTTCCGGGACCAATTCCTGGGCTCGACGGATGTAGCCTATTCCCTCTCTCTCCTCAGCCATCTCGCAATAGAGCAAAACGCCGAGGTTCCGCATGGTTCGGGGATTGTCTGGCGCCAGTTCGAGGGACTTTCGGAACGCTGCGTGTGCCCGTTCCGGTTTCCCTGCCTTAGAGGCAAGAAACACTCCAAAGGAGCCCCAAATGCCTCCATTTTGCGGGTCCATATCGCGAGCCCTGTCGAACACCTCGTCGAACTTTGCCTCCGCTACGGCCGGTCTATCGACAAGGAGGCTCACAAGCGCGGTTACTCTCCGTAGGGTCGCCTCCGCGTCAGCGACCTCCGACCTCTTGGTTGGATCGAGGCTGTGTATCGTCGTCTCCAGGAGTGCGGTGAGTTTCTTCATCGAGTCGCGGAAGGCGTCAGTCGCCTCAATGCCGTCCGCAACGGTCACTACGGCGTGACTCTCCTGGCTTCGCACCGCGTCGAAATAGGGCTGCAGCTTCTCCTCGAGGTCGGGGAACTCACGCCCCAGCTCCTCCTCGAATCGCCTCAGATCCCTGCCAGATGCTATGGCATAGGCGAAGAATGTCTCGATCTCCCATGGGTGTATCGCCGAAGCGCGTCGAGATCCCTCCAGCCGCTTCCAGGCCATATGTTCCAGTTCCTCGGGCACAAAGAATACCCGCAGAAACTCGACAAACCACCTCAGCTTCGTTCGGACCCGCCGGCTAGCTCGCATCAAGTACCAGATATTGAAGAAGCGCTCGGACACCTGGTACAGGGCCTTCTTGCTGTCTCCAGGGTCGGCCTTTTCCAGAAGCCCCTGCCGCACGAGACGAGTCAGCTGCGCTGAGACAGTGCCAGCAACGGCAACTCGTCGATCAACAACAGCGTCTCCGAATCAGCCTTCTTGAGGAGGGCTCTCCAACTCATCCGCCGGACGCCTCCAGTCGAACTTCTTCGCCCGCAACTCCACCAGACCGGTTTTGAGAACCATCTCTAGATCCTCTGGGAGGTTATTCTTGAACGCTTCGAGCCATCCACGCTGGGCCCATTCGGTGTCCCTGAACCCTCGAACCAGTCGCTTAACGAAGTCGAGCTCATCTTCAGCGTCCGGGACGGAAAGGTAGAGCGTCTTGTAGCCGCGCGCGGGCCCCTCTTCCCTTATCCGGTTCAGCAGGGAGCTCTTTCCCACGCGCCTCGGAGCCAGGAGGAGTAAGCTGCACGTTTTCAATAGGAACCAAGCCTCTTCGATGATCTCGCTGTGATCGAAGAAGGCGACGCCTTCAGCTAGCCGCCCCATGCTCCCCGGAATTCCTTGATCTGCCATACCAATGCTGTAGCACAACACATTTGTAGTGAAACAATTATTTTGTACAACAAATACGACTTGCGGCTGGGCCTCTGGCCGTTCACGCGATTACCATAAACCTTTTCACCCTCTTCTCAGGCTCTTGGGTCCTGCCGCCCCCTTCGCTTCCCCAGGCCCACCCCGACCCTCTACTTGAACTGCACCACGTTCGAGTACAGCGACTTGCCCGCCCGGTTCCGCCCCACCACTCGGTAGAAGAAAGGCCCTTTGCCCCTGGCCGCCGCGTCCTTCCACAGCGCCGGAGCAACGCAAACCGGGGCCCGCTCCCACTGGTTCTCGTAGCCCATCACGTCAGCGGAATCTATGATCGCGTCGCTCACGTTTTCGGCCACCACGGTCCAAGGCCCGTCCGCCGAAGGCGCGCGCTCCACGTCGTACCCCGAGGCTCCCGTCGAACCGCGCCACCTCAGCTCGCCCAGCGGCGATACCGGGAACAGGATCGGCGGCGACCGCGGCAACATCACATCCGGAACCGCCAGGCCGCGGAGGGCGAACGCATGCTCGCGCAGCGTCCCGAGAACCGCCTGTTCGTCCGACCCCGCGCCCGCCGCGAATCCGGGCCAGTGGTACGAGTTGTAAACCGTCCCCGACTCGTTGTGGTAGTAGAAACCCCCGTCGCGGCGGTGCGCCCGGATGCCCCACAGCAAGCCCCCGCTGACATCGCCCCGCACCAGCGTGTCCATGAAGCGCGCCAGCATCGGCGTCCCGGACATGCCGAATTCATCGGCGATGAGCGGCTTGCGGCCCTTCGACGCCGCGGCATCCGCGTTGAGCCGCGCCACGATGTCGCTGCTCAGACCGCTCAACCGGTCCCAATGCTCGTAGTAGTGCATGCTGACAATGTCGATGGCGGGGCTCTCCAAATACCGCGCGGTGTTTCCATCGTCGCTGATGACCAGGTGGTTGTGATCGACGCTCTTGATGAAGGACGCCATCTCAAGCGTCCAGTCCGTGATGAGCGCTTCGTTGGCCGGCTTGCCGCGGTCGCCGAAGTAGCTCATCGCTTCGTTGGCGGGCTGCCACGCCAGGATCGCCGGGTCGTCCTTGTAGAGCAGCCCGGAAACGGTGTTCCGGCGGTTCAGAACATCGCTGACCAGGTTCTTGAAGTCCTGCTTGAGCTCCGCGTCGGTGAAAAAATCGGGGCCGGATTTGCCGCGGAAAGCGGCGAACTCGTCCATGCCCCGAATGCCCTTGAAGGAATGGCTGTCGATCAGCGGCACGATGAGGCGGATGTCGTACTCGTGGCAGAGCGCCAGCAGCTTGTCGAGCGCGCGAAAGGCGTCCGCGTCATACGCCCTGGGCCCGTGCAGGTGCACCGGCGCGGCGTCCTTGGGGCTCTGGACCGTCAAAGTGAAGGTGCGCGTCGCGCGTGCTCCGATCTGCTCGAGCGAGGTCAGCGCATCGCGCAGCTCGAACTCGTCCGGGAAGCGATTGCTGAAATCGGGGAGCAGCTGCGCCTCGTTCAGAAAGAGGTTGGGCGAGTCCAGCCCCAGGAACCGAAAAGGAACGTCGCCCTCGTAGAGCTTGTCCCCCTTCCGCGTGATGAAAGGCGCGGCCGCGGCGCCTGGGGCGGGAACCCCCGCGGGCTCGAAATCGAAGTACGCCAGGTTGTTCCCGGTGTTGTACTGGAGCGTCAGGAGTTGAAGCCCTGACTCCGGGAAGACGATCTCCCCACACGCGGCCTTGTTCCAGACGTGCCAGAAGCCGGTGTCCATCGGCAGCTTGCACTCGGCGGCGGGCCTGTGGTTCAGCGAGAACTTCACGGTGTTGGCCGCGTTGGAATAGAGCGCCACGATCCGATACGCGCCGGCCTTCTTGACGTCCACCGTGTATTCGGTCCATTCCCCATCGGACTCCCATCCTATGTAGAGTTGCCGCGGAGCGGGCGTCACGAAGTTGGGATGGTTCAGGTCCGCCATGTGTTTGGTGTAAGAAATGTCCACGCCTTCGCTCTCGCGGAAATGGCAGATGGAAGCCGGCACGCCGGCCTCGCAGTGACCGGGCTGGTAGTTCAGTTCGCCGCTGCCGTGATTGACGGTGTCGGTATCGTGATAGGAAACGCCTTCTCCGCCCCGGTCATACTGGGCGCACTCGAGGCGGCCCGGGATGGCCTGGGGCTCCTGGAAGGTCTGGCCTTTGTAGCCGTCGGGCACGGCCGCGACGGCCGTCAGGCAGATCGACAGGCTGAGGGGAATCAGAAGAACGTGGGGCGGCTTCATCCCCCGAAGTATACAGGAAGCCTCACGATGTATACTTCACATCCTGAGACGCACGCAGATGTATCTTGACGACGACCTGTGGACCGCTCTCTCCACGCTCGCGCGCGCTCTCTAGGGACCACGGTCTCCGACCCCGTACGCTAGGCCGTTCGCGAACGGTATCCCGGGATCGACGGGCGACGAGCAGCGGGCGTGAGCGCGCCCTACCTGAGGACCTTCCCCGCCATCCCCCGGATCAAGGCGTCCAGCCCCTCGCCCGTTGCACTCGAGATGGCATAGAACGGCAGCCCCCGCTCCTCGGCCATGCGCCGGAGAGAGTCGATACGCTCGGGATCCTGCGCCGCGTCGAGCTTGGTGGCCACCACGATCATCGGCTTGGCCGCCAGGTCCGGACTGAAGCTGGCCAGCTCCTGCATCACCACGTCGAAGTCGTGGACTGGGTCGCGCCCGGTCGCCTCCGAGACGTCCACCAGGTGCGCCAGCAGCCGCGTCCGCTCCACGTGCTTCAGGAACCGCGTGCCCAGCCCGTGCCCCTCGTGGGCGCCCTCGATCAGCCCCGGAATGTCGGCCACCACGAAGCTCCGGTCATCGTCCAGTCGCACCACTCCCAGGCTCGGCTCCAGCGTCGTGAACGGGTAGTCGGCGATCTTGGGATGCGCCGCCGAGATGCGCGAGATCAGGGTCGATTTCCCGGCGTTGGGGAATCCAACCAGGCCGGCGTCGGCCAGCAGCTTCAACTCCAGCCGCAGTCGTTTCTCGTCCCCCGGCCGCCCCGGCTCGTGCTCGGTGGGTGCCTGGTGGACCGGAGTCGCGAAGTGCTGGTTGCCCTTCCCGCCCCGCCCGCCGCGCGCCACTGTGAACCGGTCGCCCGCGGTCGTGAAATCGTGCAGCGTGTCGCCCGTGTCGGCGTCGTACACCACCGTGCCCACGGGCACCGGCAGATCGATCGACGCGCCTTCGCGGCCCGTCCGCTGGCTCCCCTCGCCGTGCCGCCCGCGCTCCGCCTTGTGCTCGGGATTAAAACGGAAATGGAGAAGAGTGTTGTAATGCTCGCTCGACACCAGCGTGATGTCCCCGCCGCGCCCGCCGTCCCCGCCGCTCGGGCCGCCCCTCGGGACGAACTTCTCCCGCCGGAAGGCCAGGCATCCGTTGCCGCCGTCGCCAGCCTTTACGCGGATGATGACTTCGTCGATGAACATGGATTGAAGAGAACTGGGGATCGCCGCCAGAAACGCCGCCAAAAATCGGGGACACCCCTGACCGAACAACCGAATTTCCGCCCCAAAAATCGGGGACACCCCTGACCAGCTACGCCGGAATGCCGCCTCACCAAAGAGCAGGGGTGTCCCCGGTCTTTGGGGACCGTACCCCGGTGTTTGGGCCCCGGTTTTTTGGGACCGTACCCCGGCTTTCCCAGCTTACTCGGCGGGCACCACGTGAATCGAAATGAACTTGCCCATCCGGCCCCGATCGCGGAACTCCACTTCGCCCGTGATCTTCGCGAACAGCGTGTCGTCCTTGCCGCGCCCGACGTTGTCGCCCGGCTTGTAGATCGTGCCCCGCTGCCTCACCAGAATCGAACCGCCCGGAACTACCTGCCCCCCGAAAGCCTTCACGCCCAGACGCTGGGCGCACGAATCGCGCCCGTTGCGGGAAGTGCCTTGTCCTTTTTTATGTGCCATTGCCGCTCCTACGCCACAATCTCGGTCACCTTCACCGCCGTGAATGACTGGCGATGGCCGGTGTTCCGCTTGTATTGCTTCTTGCGCTTGAATTTGAAGACGCGCACCTTCACGCCGCGGCCCTGGTCCACAATCGTGGCCAGCACCTTGGCGTCGGCGATCTGGGTGCCCGTCAGCAACTGCTCGGTGTCTTTCGAGACCGCAACCACGCCGTGCAGTTCAAGCTGCGAGCCCACTTCCCAGGGCAGCTTCTCGATCTCGACTATGTCGCCGGGAGCGACGCGATACTGCTTCCCGCCGGACTTTATCACTGCGTACATACGAACCTTCCTGTTCGGAATTCCCTGGAGGCATACTACAGACGTCAGCGCACCGAAGGGTTCAACCGTTTATTCTACAACAGACAAGCGGCCGCGTGCAGAGCGTGACGTTCACCTCCCCGCCACGCGTTACCGAGCCGCGACCGCCAGGGAGCGGGCAGAGTTCAGAACAGCCCCGGGGCCTCGCCCATGCGCGGGATCATAATCACGAGGATCGCGAGCAGCAGGAGCAATATCCCGAAGCGCTTCATACCTAAGTAGTTACTATAGATATCGACGCGGGTCAACTAGGCGGGCCAAATTGAGAGTACCACGTCCAGAGTGCCCCCTTTTGGGGGAGGCAGCCACCCCTCACTGCCCAGCCGACTTAGCCCGTACCCGTAGCCCGAACCGTTCCACATCAATGACAAAACGCTCGTGCGTACCCTCGCCGATCTTTTCGCGGTCGTCCCATGCGTCCACCCTGCAAAGAACCCGCCTACCCTCCACAGACACCGTCTCCGCCCGCAGCCGTATGTGCATCCCGATCGGCGTCGCCGCCAGGTGCCGCACGTTGACCACCGTCCCTACCGAGTCCTCGCCCGGCTCCACGTAGCGTTTGATCAGGTTTCGCGCGGTCATCTCCAGGAACCCGATCAGGTGCGGGGTGGAAAGGACGCGAGCCGCGCCAGGCCCCAGGAAGTTGATGGCCATTTCCTCGGTAACTAGCAGATTCTCTTCATGATCGACACCCAGAGGAATGAACATGCCGTTATCTTAGCAATTCCGGGACCCCCGTTCCTGGTAACCTCGTAGGATAGTTTATGCATCGTATCCTGTGATAGAGTTGTAAAATCATCCCCGTAGGTAGGAGTGTCATTGAAGGCCTTCGTAGTCGTTTTTTTGCTGGTCGTCGTTTTCGTTCCGCTGCAGGCAGCAGCCGGAGCCGCAGGTGCGCCTTCGCTGGACCCCGCCGCCGCGGGCGTGATTGACCGCTACGTGACCGCCATCCAGTTGCAGGAGAGCCGGGCGCGGGCAGTCTCCATGGACGTCGATATGGACGCCGACCTTCCCAAGCTCAAAAAGCACGGACGCTTTCACGCCTTCCGCTTCATGACTAAAGTGGGCCAGATTTTCTACGACAAGCGGCGCTTCGAAGGCGACGGCACGATCAAGAAAGAAGTGATCGGGCGGTACCTGCAGGCCGAGAAGGACGCGAAGAGCGAATACGGTGCCGCGGCGGCGGTGACCCCGGCCAACTACAAGTTCAAGTACCAGGGCATGACGGACTACGCCGGCCGTCCGGCATACGTCTTCCAGGTCGACCCTCGAAAGAAGGAGATCGGCCTGTACAAGGGCGAGCTCTGGATCGACAAGGAGACCGGTCTCCCCTTGCGCCAGTGGGGCGAACTGGTTCGGAATCCGTCGATGTTCCTCAAGAGCGTGTATTTCGTTCGCGATTACGAGATCTATGACGGTGTTTCGGTGCCGCGCCGGCTGATCAGCGATGTCAGCACCCGGCTGTTCGGCAAGGCCCACCTCACCATCTGGTACGAGAACGTAAAGCTGGGTGAGTCGTCCACGGCGGCAGCGACGCCGACCGAGCCCGCCCAGACGGCCCTGGCCACCGATGGCGGCCACCATTAGCGGAACGCTGGAAGACTGGATACTCAGGGGAGTGAGATGAGAACCCTATTTCTGAATCCCCCGTCCTTCGAGGGGTTTGACGGCGGCGCAAGTTCGCGATGGCCCGCCACCCGGGAGATTGAATCGTACTGGTATCCGGTGTGGCTCTGCTACCCCGCGGGCCTGTTGCCCGACAGCAAGGTCGTCGACGCGCCGCCCCACAAGATCTCCATCCAGCAGACCGTCGCCATGGCCGACGACTACGAACTCCTGGTGCTATTCACATCCACCCCGGGTCTGCACGTGGACATCCGCATCGCGGAGATGATGAAGGACGTCAATCCCAAGCTCAAGGTGGCCTTCGTCGGCCCGCCCGTCACCATCGACCCCGAAGGCGTGTTGAAGTCCTCCGCGGCCCTCGATTTCGTGGTCCGCCGCGAGTTCGACTACCAGATCGCCGACTACGCCCGCGGCAAGGCCCTCAGCGAGCTTCCCGGTGTCAGCTATCGCCAAAACGGGAACATCATCCACACCCCCGAAGGCGGCACCATCGAGAACCTGGACGAGCTGCCCTGGGTGACGAAGGTCTACAAGCGCGACCTCGACTTCACCCGCTACAACGTGCCGTTCCTGCTGAACCCGTACGTGGCGTTCTACACGACGCGCGGCTGCCCCGCTCTCTGCACGTTCTGCCTGTGGCCGCAGACCCACTCCGGCCACCGCTGGCGCGTGCGCTCGGCCGACGACGTGGCCAACGAAGTGCGCTATACGCTCGAGAATTTCCCCGGCCTCAAGGAGATCTTCTTCGACGACGACACCTTTAACTACCGCAAGGCGCGCACGCTCGAGGTGGCCGCGAAACTCAAGCCGCTCAACTTCACCTGGTCCTGCACCTCGCGCGTCACCACCGACTACGAGACGCTCAAGGCCATGAAGGACGCCGGCTGCCGCCTGGTGATCGTGGGGTACGAGACCGGCGACGCCCAGATCCTCAAGAACATCAAGAAGGGCGCCACCATCGAGATGGCCGAACGCTTCACGCGCGACTGCAAGAAGCTCGGCATCACAGTGCATGGCGACTTCATCGTGGGCCTGCCCGGCGAGACCCGCGATACCCTGCGCAACACCATCGACTTCGCCAAGCGCCTGGACTGCGAGACCATCCAGGTCTCCATCGCGCACCCTTACCCCGGAACCGAGTTCTACGATCACGCCGCCCGCAACGGCCTGCTGTCGATCGAATCGATGACCGACGAAGCCGGCCATCAGCTTCCCAAGGTGATTTATCCCGGCCTCGACCGGGCCGAACTGGTGGAGTGGACCGAGCGCTTCTTCGGCGAGTACTACTTCCGGCCCCGCGTCATCTGGCGCGTTGTGCGCAAGGCTCTTTGGAACGGTGCCGAGCGCCGCCGGCTCTACAAAGAGGCTCGCGAGTACCTGGCCCTGCGCGCAAAGCGCAAGAAGTTCGTAGCCGCGCACAAGAACGGCTCCAACCCCGCCGCTGTACCGAGCCGCGACCGCCAGGGAGCGGACACCGGCGTCGCATCGCCGCGCTCATGACCTCCGATCTCCGCCTGAAGACGCGCCTCTTCACCGCCATCGTCGTCCTGGCCAACGTCTTCGGCAACCTGCTCATGACCGTTGGAGTCAAGCGCCACGGAGGCGCGCTCGGCTCATCCGTCCTCGAGTACCTGCGAGTGATGTTCAACCCCTACGTTGCCACCGGCATCTGTCTCCTGATCGTGTGGATGCTGGCCCGCATGGCCCTGCTGAGTTGGGCCGACCTGAGCTACGTCCTGCCGGTCACCTCCATCGGCTACGTGCTGACGGCCTTGGTAGGGCGGATCTTCCTGGGAGAGCAGGTGACGCCGCAGCGCTGGCTCGGCACCGTGCTGATCATGGCGGGCACGGCGCTGGTGAGTTCGACCGCGGTCCGCACGCACGACGCTGCCGCTAGCGAGCGCCTGGTGGAGACCGCGTCATGACGAAGTGGATCCTGGTTGCGGTGATCGTGACCGCCACGGTGCTCTGCGACGTCTTGCAGACGATCGGTGTTCGCCGTCACGGCGAGATCCACGACTTTCGCCCCGGCGCTCTCGGCCGCGCCGGAGCGGCGCTCGCGCGGAACGGCTACGTCATTGCGGCAGTCGCGTTGATGGCCATTTCCTTCTTCACCTTTCTGACGCTCATCTCTCTGGCCGATCTGAGCTTCGCGGTGCCGGCGACGGCCGCGAGCTTCGTGATCGAGACCTTCGTGGCCAAGTACTTTCTCAAAGAGCGGGTGGCATGGCGGCGCTGGACCGGCGCGGCCCTGGTCGCCTGCGGCGTGGCGCTCCTGGCACTGTGATCTACCTGTTGCTGGCCCTCGGCGCGGCGGCCGCCGCCTACCAGTTGCTCGCCCTCGCGGCCGGCCTGCGCCAGGCGCTCAGGCGGGAGACGCCCGGAGCGTTCCGGCCCCCCGTGTCCATCCTGAAGCCGCTTCACGGCCTCGATCCGGACTTCTACCAGACCGTGCGCTCGCACGCGCTGCTCGACTATCCCGAGTTCGAGCTCCTGTTCGGCGTCAGCGATGCCGGCGACCCGGCGATCGGCGAGATCGAGCGCCTGCGGGCCGAGTTCCCTGCCGTTCGGATCCGGCTGATCCGCAGCGACTCCGGGGCCCCGAACCGCAAGGTGGGCGTGATGGCGGACCTGGCAGCCGCTGCGCGGTATCCCGTGTTCGTGGTCAACGACAGCGACATTCGCGTCGAGCCTGACTACCTGGATCGCGTCGTGGCGCCGCTCGAGGATCCGGACGTGGGGATGGTCACCTGCCTCTACCGCGCCCGCGCCCGCCGCCTGCCCGGCCGTTTCGAAGCCGTGGGCATTGCGACCGACTTCGCGCCCAGCGTGCTGGTAGCGCCGCTCGTGGGCGTCGCCGGGTTTGCCCTGGGCTCGACCATGGCGTTCCGGGCGGACGACCTCGCGCGCATCGGCGGCTTCGCCTCGTTCGCCGGCTACATTGCGGACGATCACGAACTCGGCCGTCGCATCGGCGAGTTGGGCCGCCGCGTGGTGATTTCGACATGCGTGGTCGAGACCACCGTGCCGGACGCGAGATGGGTCGAGACATGGCGTCACCAGGTGCGTTGGGCGCGCACCATCCGTCTGTCGCGGGGAGGCGGCTACCTGGGCCTGCCGATCGCGAATGCGACGCTCTGGGCGGTGCTGCTTGCAGCCGGCGGACTATGGAAGGCTGCGCTGGCGCTCTTCGCCCTGCGCGTGGCGGCCGGCCTGATGACCGCGGTGGGCGTGCTGCGCGACCGCCAGTCCCTGGCCTGTGCGTACCTCATTCCGTTCCGCGACCTGGCCGGCCTGGCCATCTGGGCCGCGGGCCTGTTCGGTTCGACGGTGGTTTGGCGCGATGCAAGCCTGAAGTTAGACCGCGAGGGCCGCATCGTGACACCAAAGGTTGAAATCTCCAGCCAGACCCGCTAGATTGGGTGCTGGACCTTTTTCACCGCGCGCCCGTAGCTCAGTTGGATAGAGCGTCTGGCTACGAACCAGAAGGTCGGGTGTTCGAGTCACCCCGGGCGCACCATAAAATCAATAGTTTACGATCTACTGCCGCAAAAACAGCCCACCCATCTGCCCACCCAGACCAGATTTGCCCGATCGATCGCGGGCGAGTACATTGCAGTCATGGCGAGTCGGGCCACGGTTGAGATCGAAGCCGAGCCGGATCAGAAGGCCCAAGAACCCGGCGCTTCTCTCGACTTCGAGATCCGGAGCGTCGGACGAAGCCTGCCGAGGACCGATGATGCGGCGGCGGCGCCTGAAGGCTGGGTCAAGAAGGTTAACCCGACTTTCGCAGTTCAGGCCCGTTTTTCCGGTTCAGCCGGCCCTAAGCCTTTTGCCTGCAATCCGAGAATCTCAAAACCGCTGTGGTGAAGACCTACCCTCTTCCACTTCGGACCTTTTTCTGGCATTCTGCTGCTTCCATGTTCTTGCGCCGCACCAACCGCAGGAAGGACGGCAAGGATCACCGCTACTTTAGCGTGGTGGAAAACCGGCGACTGTCTTCGGGCAAGACGGCGCAACGCACGGTCCTCTACCTGGGTGAAGTGAACGACTCTCAGCAAGCCGCCTGGCGCAAGACCCTCGAGGTCTTCGACGAGCAGCAGCAGCGTTCTCGCAACCTCAGCCTGTTCCCCGACGATCGCGAGATTCCCGAAGATGCCGTCGACAGCCTGCAGGTGAGGCTGAGCGGACTGGAACTGCGGCGGCCGCGCCTGTTCGGCAACTGCTGGCTGGCTTGCGAAATCTGGCGTCAACTGGGACTCGACGAGTTTTGGCAGCGGCGCTTGCCGGACGGCCGCGAGGCCGTGAGATGGGAGAAGGTGCTGGAACTGCTGGTGGTGAACCATCTGCTCGATCCGGCCAGCGAGTGGCGTGTGCATCGGCAGTGGTTTCTTTCCACCGCCATGGACGAGTTACTGAACGTCGACTATGCGGCCGCCGAAAAGGACCGGCTGTATCGTTGTCTGGACCGGGTGCTGGAGCACAAGCAGGATCTGTTCGTGTGGTTGAGACAAAAGTGGGCGGACCTGTTTCAAGCCGACTTCGAAGTGCTGCTCTACGATTTGACGAGCACGTATTTCGAAGGCGCCATGGAAGAGAACCCCAAGGCTAAGCGCGGCTACAGCCGCGACGGCCGGCCGGATTGCTTGCAGGTAGTGGTGGCGCTGGTGGTGACCACCGACGGCTTCCCACTGGCCTACGAAGTGATGGACGGCAACACCACCGACTGCACCACACTGCGAGGGTTCCTCGACAAAATCGAGAAGACCTACGGGAAGGCGAAGCGGATGTGGGTCATGGACCGGGGCATCCCGACCGAGGCGATTCTGGCCGAGATGCGCGACCCGGCGCGCACGGTCTACTACCTGGTGGGAACGTCCAAGAGCAAGATCAAGCAGCACGAGAAGAAGTGGCTGGATTTGCCCTGGCAGAAGGTTCGCGACTCGGTCGAGGTGAAACTGTTCGAGCAGGACGGCGAGCTTTACGTGCTGGCCAAGAGCGAGGGCCGCCAGGCCAAAGAGGTCGCCATGCGGCGCAAGAGGCTGGCGCGGCTGCTGCGAAAACTTCGCGCCATGCGGCGCAGCCTGCCGGCGCGCGATCAGTTGTTGCTGCGGATCGGCGCCGCCAAGACCGAGGCGGGCCGCGCCTTCGGCTTCGTGAAGATCCAACTGCCGGAGTCCCGGCAGCCGGTGACGCGGGAGACCTTTCGATTCCACGTGGACAAGGTCAAGCTCAAAGAGGCGGAGTTGCGCGACGGACACTACTTACTGCGCTCCAACCTGGCCGGCGGCGACCCCACGGTGTTGTGGTCGCGCTACGTGCAACTGACCCAGATCGAATCCGTTTTTCGAAGCCTGAAAAGCGAGCTCGGGATTCGGCCCATCCGGCATCAACTGGAGCATCGCGCCGACGCTCACATCTTGGTCGCCTTCCTGGCCTACTGTCTTCAAGTGACGTTGAAGAACCGGCTCATGATTCACGCGCCGGGGCTGACGCCAGCGGCCGTGATGGGCGCGCTGGCGAACATTCAGATGATCGACGTGTACATTCCCACCGTCGACGGACGCTGGCTGATTCTCCCCCGCTACACGCAGCCGGAGAGAGATGCCCAGTTGGTCCTCGACAAGCTCAAGCTCGAGCTGCCCGCGCAACCACCTCCGCGGATCACCGCGGAACCCGCCCTCCGAGCGGTCGCCGAGGCTGGTCGATAGCCCGGGTTTGTGGTGAAGACCTTTTGATCGCCTGCACTGATTCTTAATGGCTTAGGTGTCGCTCGGGCCCCCAACTGCGAAAGTCGGGTTAACCGCGCACGAGAAGGAAGGGTGTGGGTAGGCTATTTCCACGTCTGGGAGGCCGCGCCCTACGGCCGGCGTGTACGGCGCAAAAAGGAAAAGACCCTTGGTCCCGCGACAAAGCCGAGGCATGAGGCCCTTGAGGAACTCAGTGAGTACATCGCGGAGCACACCGGCAAACTAGCCAAGCAAGGCGAGGAGATCACCACCTTCGCCGAGTTGTGGAAAGCCTACCGCGCGGTGAAGTCAGGTCAATGGTCAAAGAAGACCCGCGAGAACCTCAAATGCCTGTTCGCCAAACATGTCCTTCCTCAAATTGGCGACCAGCGAATTCGCGAACTAACGCTGACCCCGCTGCAATTGCTCCTGAATGGGCTCGCGGACGCGCGGTTCAGCAAGTCCGCCGTGGGCCAGATTCGGACCTACGTGAGGTCTTGCTTCGAGTACGCCGTCGACGAGGACCTGATTCCCAAGAATCCGGCGCGAAAGCTCGTGATGCCCAAGGTCCGCAAGAAACCCTGCGAACGTTTCCTGAGCGTCGACGAATTCCGCGCCTTGCTGTCACACGCTTCTCCGCGCGAGCACCTGATCTTGCGGATACTCGCGGTGTGCGGGTTGCGACCCGCAGAGGCGCTGGTGCTGCGCGTTGAGGACTTCGAAGGGGCCCAACTCCGGATCGACGAAGCTCTCAAGGAACGTCAGGCCGGTGAAGATCGAATTGGGGACACGAAGACCGATGAGAGTGACAGCTTCGTGCCGGTGCCTCCAGATCTCGCGCGCGAGATCGCGGTATGGATCGCAGGGCATCAGCACCGGCAGGATCCCCGCGCCTTTCTGTTTCCGAGTTCGTCAGGAACGGCGTTCAGCGTCGCGAACTACTTGAATCGCCAGCTGAAACCGCTGGCCGAGCTTGCCGGCGTGCCCAACGTGACGCACCAGGCATTCCGCCGGACGTCGTCCACATACATTCAGAGCTTCGCAACGGTCAAGGACATGCAGCGCCACCTGCGGCACACCGATCCCCATACGACGCTGAAGCACTACGCAAAGGTCATTCCCGAGAGTCTGCGTACCGCCGTCGCCGCTCTGGATGCGAGAATCACTGGCGCTCCCGCTCCTGAATAGGGCGTTGCATTCTTCTCTTCCCGCGTTCGGCACAAGCCACCCTGGCCTGTGACCGCGCCTGCCGAGGTAGAGACTTTTGCCTTATTCCGGCTGGTGCGGTAAATAGGTTCCAGGCTGATAGAACGAGGGGAGCAGATGCCTCATTCAACAACAGACTCAAGCGCCGGGTCGTCGGCCCTTTTCGAGATGGAGACCAGGCCGATCCGGCAGCTTGTCAAAGCGAGGGACGTGGCGAGGAAACTGGGGGTCAGCATTTCGTGGGTAATCCAGCACGCCTCGGGGAAGCGAAGGCCCTATCTTCCGGCGGTGAAGATGGGACCGGGGAGGAGTCCTTTGCGATTCGATCCAAATGACATCGAGGAGTTCATCGAGGGTTGCCGTTGCACAGTTGGCCAGCGGACGCTGAGCCGCTAGGTCTGGAAAGGGCGGTGAAAGCAAAACGACATGCGAGTCGATGCGGATCAGAGGATTGCCGGACTCCCGGCTGTTGAAGTCCGGCGCTTGATGCGCGAGGCAATCAAGTGGGGAGTTTCCTTGCGCCAGGTCCAGGAAAGCCTTGGTTGCTCAGAGCCGGTCGCCAACTCGGTCTTGGGGAAGCTGCACCGGCGCGGATTCTTCAGGTCGACCGAGGGCCGTCTCGAGGGGACGGTGAAGGGCGGCGCCTTGGCCCTGGCGACTGCTGCGAAGCCTCTTCTGAGAAGCGGGGCTGAGCGGCTCGTCTCGGAGTTGGTGCGGCGGGCCAAACTGGTCAACGCCGATGATCGCTGGGCCTACAAAGTCGATAGATTGGTTTTGTTCGGCAGTTTCTTGAAGGGCGCCGAGCGGCCCAATGACGTCGACGTGGCCTGTAAGCTGGTGCCGCGCTGGAGTGGCGACGTGCAGGCGGACGCCGAGCAGCACAGGCGGGAGCTTTACAACGGGCGATTCCGAAACACCGTGCATTGTGTGTATTGGCCCCAGTTCGAGGTCATCCGATTCCTGAAGTCCCGGTCTCGAGGGCTATCGATGCACGCGCTGGACGACTGGGTTCTCAAGCAGAACAAGCGCAAGGTCATCTTCCGAGGTGGGCAAAGAGAATGAGCCAGGGCGGGAATGCCAGCTTCCCGCACCCCTCCTTTGATTCCAATCTATTAAGACATTTGGTGTCCTCCGCGGTGTCCATCTAGAATCGAGCCACGGAGGGAACCTATGTCACACGTCAACATCGTCAAGAAGGTCAAAATCGACGGCTCCTGGAAGCTGCTGTCGATTCCCCGCAACGCAAAAGGCAACTACGACTGGAACGCGCTCCCAGACGGGCTGTACCTGGTCGAGTGGTACGCCGCCGGTAAGCGGCGCCGGCAGTCGGCCGGAGTGACTGCTGCCCAGGCCCTCGAGGCGCAACGCCGCAAGCGGCACGAACTGGACGGACGCAAACTCCGGGTCCCTGGCTTCGAACTCGCAGGCGAGACACTCAAGACTCCAGCGCTGCATATTGCCGTGCACGATTACCTTGGCCAGGTAGAAGCCCTCAAGAAGCCGAATACGCACAGGAAGTACGAGGCGGTTCTCAACCGCTTTCTAGAGTTCTTCAAGGGTTGTGCAACCATCGATCAAATCACGAGCGACGACCTGACTCGCTACATCATCGCCCTGAAGAAAGACCATCAACTCGGTGCCAACACAATTCTCCACAACGCCATCATCGTTGCGCAATTCTTCAAGCGCCAGGGTCGCGCCGGAATCACTCGGGGCCTGCAATTGCCCGAGCGGGTCACGTCTCTGCCGCGCGAGTATCAGGAGGCCGAACTCGCGACGTTCCTCGCCGCGTGCGATGCGCGGGAACGGGTCATGTTTTCGACCTTCTTGCTAACGGGCTTCCGCGAACTCGAAGTGGTCCACCTCTTCTGGCACGATATCAACCTTGATCTGCAGACCATCCGTGTGACAGCGAAGCCCGAGCTGGGATTCTACCCGAAGAGCCACGAAGAACGCGAGGTGCCGATCCCGGCGAAGTTGGGCGACCTACTCGATGCGCACCGCTGTCGTTCGGGACCGAACTACGTATTTCCCTCGCCTGCGGGAAACCGCGAGTACCACATGCTCGACCGCTGCAAGGACGTCGCAGAACGCGCCGGCCTCGATTGGGCGAAATTCGATCTCAAGACCTTCCGCTCGACGTTCGCCACCCGCTCGTTGAGGGCTGGTTTCGACGTGCGCACGGTTCAGCATTGGATGGGGCATAAGTCGCTTGAGACGACCATGCGCTACTTGGTGCCCGCGACGGAAGTCTTCGACCGCCTCGATCAGATGGCGATGCCAGGGCAGGCACGCGGAAGAACGCCTCGACGACAAGCGTCCGGTCCCGGCACTGCTCGAACTCTACGCCGGGCCGGATAGCGTCGCCGCTGCGGTTGGCGAAGGGATGTGAGAGACGGCCCCGCCACAAGAAGCGCGGCGATTCGACAACGGAAGGTGTCCCCCAGGTCCGGCCGAGGTCATCGGCAGCGATGCCACCGACTCTTTTGACTGAGGAGCCCACTCCGCCTTACAAAGGAGCCACAGACGTGCGCAACTGCTGCCGATTCTGGGCCGGGATTGCGGACGTGCTGCTGAGCTAAGACAACCGGACTGCTGAGGAGATCAACGTATGTCAACCTCCCCCGTTCACGCATCCTCCATGCCAAGGCCCGCCGGCGACGTGTTTGAGCGCCTAGCTGGTTGTGATCGCCTGCTGACGGCAAAGGAGTTGGGTCAGATCCTTGCCATCAGCCCGAAGACTCTCTACAGCTACGTGAGTCGGGGGATGATCCCGTTCTTCAAGATCGAGTCTAACGTGCGCTTCCGCGCCCACGACGTGGCGGAGTGGCTGCTTAAGCGGGCCGCGTAAGCAGACGGCGCTCTGCAACTCGCCAGGCAGTCTGCAAACCGAGATCGTTCCCTTTGTACGCGACGTACTGGAAGCTGGCAGCAGGCGAGGCGATTCGCCGGCACAACGACCATATTGAGCGCTGCAACCGCGTGATCGAAGCCGGCGAGAACGGAGTGCCGCTCGGCGACGTGGCGAAAGCTCTCCGGCTGCTACGCGAACTGGAGGATGACGCTGTCCCGCGTCCTCCGACCTTCACACGCGCGCATTGCTCCAAGAACACTTTTCTAGGGTGAGTGTACCTCGCGCCGTGGCTTCCGACGGATGACGCCAAGAACATTCGTGAGGTGGCCAAGTCCGGGAGCACTCGGATAGCTTCACGAACGTTTCTTGGTTTGGGGACATGGCCAGACTTGTGATAGCTCCTAGAATGTTCTTCACGTCCTTGGGAGGAAGCCAGGCCCCAACGCAATCTGGGATTGGTTCAGGAACACTTTTCGCGTAGGGCTGAGCTGCGCTGGAGGTCCGATAGCTCTGAGAACGTTTTTAGGTCGCATCGAAAGCACTGGACGCGCGGTGGATGGGGAGCGCGCAGGCAGTTCGCAACAGGCGCGGACAATATGGACCACGAGCTCCTTCCCATAGAATCGGGCCAGGAGGAAGGCGGTGTTCTCTTCGGTCGAAGACCTCGGCAGGCGCTTGGTGGCGGCGAAGTACGTCATCGATCCCGTCGCCCTCCAGGTAGTGTTTCTGGCGACGCGCATGCAAAAGCCGATCATCGTCGAGGGTCCGCCTGGGTGCGGCAAAACAGCTCTGGCTCAGGCGGTCGCCACTGCGGCCAACACCGTCATCGAACGACTGCAGTGCTATGAAGGCGTCAACGAAGAGAAGGCAATCGGCAAGTTCGACACCGCTCTTCAGAAGCTGTTCCTGGAGATGCAGGCGGATCGGCTGCAGAAGGACTGGGACGCGATCAGGAGCGGCCTGCATACCCTGGATTTCTTCGTTCAGGGCCCGCTGCTTCGATCCCTTCTCTACGAGAAGCCCTGTGTCCTGCTGATCGATGAGGTCGACAAGGTGGACGAGGGATTCGAAGCGCTGCTGCTGGAGATTCTCTCCGAATGGCAGATCACGATCCCGAAGCTGGGAACCATCAGGCACCGCACAGTACCGTTCGTGATCCTCACTTCAAACGAGGTTCGCCGGCTGGGCGATCCCTTGCGGCGCCGCTGCTTCTACCTCCGGGTCGAGTTCCCGACCGTCGAAAGAGAGGCCGAGATTCTGCAGGTTCGCCGCACGACAGCCAATCCAGCGCTGAGGCGCACGATTGCCGGTCTGGCCCACGCCCTTCGAGGGTGGCAGATGGAAAAGCCGGTGTCCATCGCCGAGATGCTCGAACTGGCACAGGCCCTGGACATCCTGGGCTTGGAGGACATCACGCCTGAGATGCGAGACGTGCTCCTGCCGCTGGTGGCAAAGACGGACTCCGATCGAAAGCGGCTCCTGCTAAGGGACGGCTTCGCCTCACTCGTGTTCGATTCGCACAGGTATGCCGAAGCGGCGGCGGAATCATGACGGGCGGCCTGAAACTGGCGTGTCTGCTCGTGGCCGGCGCGGCTGCCGGTCTCGGGCAGGCCGATGAGCGCGCGGTCGCGATGCGGTGGGCCGACTACTACGCGGCGTCGTACCGGGTTCCGCGGGAACTGGTCCACTCGATCATCGAAGTCGAATCCGGCTGGCAGCCGCGCGCGGTCTCGAGCAAGGGCGCAGCCGGGCTCATGCAGCTCATGCCCGCCACTGCGGCGACGTTCGGCGTTACGAACCGCTTCGAGATTGCGCAGAACATCCGTGGCGGGGTGGCGTATTTGTCCCACCTTCTGAGGTTGTTCCAGGGGGATCTGCGCCTGGTCGCTGCGGCGTACATAGCTGGCGAACAGCGGGTTCTTTCGGCCGGACTGGCATACTCGAACGCCGAAGTCTATGCGTACGTGACCAGAGTGACAGCGTTATACCGCGCGAAGCGGTTGAAAGGTGGTTCGCCATGAGGGTCTTCAAAGCGCTCCTGCTGGCCATCCCAGCGTTGAACTTGGCGGGGCAGGTACAGCCTCAGGTTGTCGGCCAGACGATCCGCGACGGCCAGGTGACCACGGTCTTTCTTGCTCCGCGCTATACGAC
Source organism: Bryobacterales bacterium (assembly GCA_963841635.1). Classification (GTDB taxonomy): domain Bacteria; phylum Acidobacteriota; class Terriglobia; order Bryobacterales; family Bryobacteraceae; genus DASWZN01. The sequence continues at coordinate 8,959 of CAWJDO010000002.1, read as the reverse complement.
AGCGATCCGCATGCCGGAGCCGGTCAACTCGGTGGTTGTGGGCGATCCGGCATCGTTTTCGGCGGAGCATTCGGATCGTGAGCCCCAACTGGTATTCGTCAAGCCAATCACGACCAAGCCAGCCCAAACGAATCTCTTGGTCTCGACGACTCGAGGGTTGCAGGTGAGCCTGCTGCTTGTGAGTCGCGGCGAACCGAAGGAGGACCAGGAGGCACATATCGATTTCCTGATGCGATACAAGCCGGCGGGACAGTTCATCGTCCAACCCGCCGACCTTCCTTCGGCGACCGTCCCACAAACCGCAACGCTAGCCACCGCGCCAGCGGCGCCCGCGAGTCCCAAGCAAGCCGAACGGACTGCGCTAGACGATCTCCTCGATCGGCAGCGCCGGGCGCCGCTGCCCGTTCTGTACGGCCAGAAGCCCGGCATCTCGGCACCCGCGAAGGAGCTCATCAAGACCGGCGTAAGCGAGGTGATCGATCAAGGGACCGACGTGGTCGTGCTCTTCTCGGTGGTGAACGCCGAGAACCATGCGGTGGAGCTCGTGCCCCCGCAGATTCAACTGGGCGGGTTGAGGAAGACGGGCAAGCTCATCCGCAGGTCACGCTGGTCAACATCCGAGCAACTGCCGGTGACGGACTTCCGCCTGAGCCTCCGCCGTCTGGGGCCAGGCGAGCGAGCAGACGGCGTGGTGGTCTTCCGGCGCCCGTCCTTCAAGCAGTCAACGGAGACGGTGTTCCTTCAGATGGCTGAGTCGGGCGCCGTGGATCGGCCGGCCTTGGCTCCCATTGGGTTTGGAATAAGCAGCTTTCGGGAGGTCGCCCATGACGGACGATAGTGCTGGGAGAGCAGACTGCGACGCTACGAGGCCCGTCGAGGCGGAGCCTGAAGAGCAGCCGCGCCCTGCGGGCGGGATCGTGCAACAGATCTGGAGGCGCATCCAGGAAGAACGCAATCGCCCAAAACGGGTCGAGGTCACCCCCCGCGGCCGGAACAACATGGATCGCAGCAAGGCGTTCCTCGTGCTTGCGACGACGGTCGTTCTGGCTGGCTTCGCGTTTCTTGCTCTATTCTCCACTTCCGGTGCTGAGAAGCGGGCGCAGGAGAGGCGGACCAAGCCCAACCTGGGGAGACCCGAGGCTACAGGGCGGCGAGGCGGGCGGCCGGCCTCAACTGTCCCGCTCCTCAGCGCCGACCAGTCAGGCGGCGATGCGACCGGGGATCAATTGAGCCCAGACGACATTCTGGCGACTTCGCGCCGCGGGAACCAGTACGCGCTGAGCAACGCTCCCACGGTGAACGACCCTGCCCTGAACGCATATCGGCGCCAGAATGAGGTCACCTACACCTCGGCTCCGGCGGCGCCAACCCCGGTTCCTCTGCCGCCCGCCGATGATTCCGAGGCCCTGAAGAAATCGTCACTCGTATTCGTCCGTAACACGACGTCGACGGCTGGGCAGACTGGGGCGGCGCAGCAGCCGGCGTTCATCGAGCGGAAAGGAACCTCGACGCTGCTGCCGACCGGCAGCCGGCTCGTGGCCCGCCTTCAGACGGCCGTTAGCAGCGCGGTGAAGGTGCCGGCGATCGCCGTCATCGAATACAACTATGAGCGGGACGGCGAGATCGTCATTCCCGCCGGGACGAAGGCCATCGGCCAAATGGCGCAAGCGAATCAGAACGGCCAAGTCGGGCTCCGGTTCACCACGCTCGAGATGCCCGACGGGAGCGCGGAGGCCATTGAGGGCAGCGGCGTTGGCCTCGACTTCGGCCCGCTCAAGGGAACGGTCAATGGGCGCAACCGGGCGAAGCGTGCGCTGGTTCGCTCGCTCAGCGGAGTTGGCACCGTGGCGTCCTATGTGGTGGGCGGCGGCTTCGGCGGGCTCTCAAGCCCTCTCAACCAGAGCTTGCTGCTGCGGGAGCAACTCGCCACCAATATCGGCCAAGCGGGTGAGCAGGAACTGGCGGAGCTTGCCTATTCCCAAAACGTGGTCGTGACACTTCCCGGCAACACCAGGTTTTACATCGTACTGCAAGCGCCGGCCACAGCGCCTAATCGCGATTCCGCCCCGACTTCCGGACCAGGGATACCGACGCCCGCGGCGGCGGAGCTCCGGGAGCTAATCGCGCTGAAAAGCGAACTCAACCGGATGTACGGGGAAGCGTCGGCAACGCAGACGTCGGAGCCGCAGTCGCCACAGCACTGAGCAATAGCATGGAGCCGAACCGGAGGCTGTGCCGGGTCATGTCGATTGGAGCGCGTGGATGGGTTCAACACCGCAAGCACGGCCTCAGTCCAGCAAAGCGGTTCTCCGCGTCACCTTCAATCCACGCCCGCCGACAAGGGACCTGGCAGAACAGACTTGGATTCTCCGGCGTTGAACCAAGTGACGCCTGCAATGCCCCGGGTCGGCCTCAATGTCCGCGCGTCGCGGCACTACTAACGGACCCTCTGCGATGCCCGTGCCACCCCGCTGCGACTATAGGCCTCCGCTCCGCGTGTACACCCGTGCGGCGCCGGCAAACTCGCTCTCGTTGTGTCCGCCGACGATGACCGTGTTCCCATCCCCCGAGATCGCCACCGAGGCGCCCTCCTGGGTGCCCTGGACGACGCCCGTGCCGACCAGCTTGGCCCCCAGCTGTGACCACGTCCCATTGCTGCGCATGTACACCCAAACGGCGCCGGCAAAGCCGTTGTCGATGGGCCCGCCGACGAGGGCGGTGTTCCCATCCCCCGAGATCGCCACCGAATGGCCTTGGTTGATCGGGAAGGGCGCACGCGCAACGGCGCCCGTGCCGACCAGCTTGCTGCCCTGCTGCGACCACCGGCCCCCGCGTCGCGTAAACACCCACGCGGCACCTGCATCTGCGTCATCGTTGTCGCCACCGACGATTGCGGTGTTTCCGTCTGCCGAGATTGCCACCGAGCGACCCTGACTTGCAGGCCCAGCGGCACCGCTACCGAACAGTTTGCTCCCCTGCTGCGACCACACACCGCCGCTACGCATGTACACCCATGCTGCGCCGACTGAGCCGTTGTCATAGGGGCCACCGACGATGGCGGAGTTGCCATCTGCCGAGATCGCCACCGAGGAGCCCTGCTGGGCAGCCCCGACGGCGCCGCTGCCAACTAACTTTCTCCCTTGCTGCGACCACACCGCACCACTGCGCGTGTACACCCACGCTGCGCCGACGGAGCCGTTGTCAGAGGAAGCACCCACGATGGCGGTGTTCCCATTTGCCGAGATCGCCACCGACCAGCCTTGATGGACGGTAGGCCCGACCGCACCGGTCCCGACCAGCTTGCTGCCCTGCTGCGACCACACCCCTCCGCTCCGTGTGAACACCCAAGCTGCGCCGGCCTGGGAGTTGTCGAGCGGTCCGCCGACGATGGCGGTGTCGCCATCCGCCGAGATCGCCACTGCGGCCCCCTCCCAGGCAGCCTCGACCGCTCCGGCGCCGATCAGCTTGCTGCCTTGCTGCGACCACGCCCTTCCGTTACGCGTAAACACCCAAGCTGCGCCGGCCCAGTTGTTGTCGCTGAAGCCGCCGACGATGGAGGTGTTGCCATCCGCCGAGACTGCTACCGAGATGCCCTGCCGAGCTGCCCCGGCGGCGCCCGTGCCGACCAGTTTGCTCCCTTGCTGGGTAAACTGCGCCAAGCCTGAGTGCGCAAAGAACAGCATCCCGAGGACCGCGCCTGCCTGCCGTGTCATCGTCTGCTCCTCCCGTCGGCCCACCACTCAGAGTGGTTGGCGACACAATGCCAGATCGACCTCGATTTCTGACTTTCGGGTCAGGAATATTGTACACTGCACGGTCCGCCCGCGGCGCTGTGCGATAGCCACTGTGCGATAGCCACAGTGCGACAAGAACAAGGACGGCCTCAGCCGCCGCCATCTCCGCTGGATGATGACGGCCCGTAGCACGAAGCCGCTAGCCGGAGCAAAGAACGTGAAACCCCGTTCGACGAGGCGTTGGCGCGAGTCGCTGCGCCGCTCCAGGGAATGGGCGAGACGCTCGAAACGCGGACGATTCTGCCCACATCAAGCGCAAGCACGAAGCGGGATTCGAAATCGTGCTGGAAGACTCGTGACGAGCGAGTCGCGGATGGGGTAAAGTTGAACCCAAGGAGTCTGGATTGCGCCCCGAACTGGAAGCGACGGGTCCGATCCCCTGGGTAATCACTCAATTCAGCCGATTCCTGCGCGACGGTTACCAAGAGATTCGGGGGCTGATTTCCTCGAACACCCCGCACAGTGTGAAGAAGGCCTTCACCGGGAGTCTGGCTGCGCTCATCCTGGCGCTCCTGGCCGTTGCGGTGATCGCGTGGCAGATTCATCCCGCGGCGGTCATTCTGGCGGTCGTCTGCGTGCTGCTGATCGTGTACGGAAGGTCCCTGTTCCACCGCCTGGCGCTGTTCGCCGGGTACTTCCTGTGCGGGTTTCTGCTCTTCATCGGCGCAGGCCTGATCACGGCGGTTCCCCTCGAGAAAGAGTACCCGATGGTGGCGAAGATCATCGCGGTCTTTCTGTTCGTGGTCTTGTGCCTTGTTATCCCCGCCCTGTTGTCGCTGAGGCCGCGGAAGGCGGTCATCGGGCACTCGGCCGCGGAGCCTGCGAACGGAGGTGAGATGAGGAAGCCTGCGGTAACATTCGCCGATGTCGGCGGCCTGGAGGAGACGAAAAAGCAGATCCGGGAGCTGGTCCAGGCGAACCTCGATGGCGAGCGGTTTGGGCAGTACGGGGTGTATCGGAACGGCATCCTGCTCCATGGCCCGCGGGGCACTGGCAAGACGTTTCTGGCCGAGGCCGTCGCGGGGGAGTTTGGGTTGAAGTACCTGCCGGTCTCCGCCGCAGCTGTGCATGACAAGTGGGTCGGCGGAACGGAAAGCCGGATCGATCTGCTCTTCCACGACGCCGTCGCCAGCCGGCCGGCGCTGCTGTTCATCGACGAGATCGATGCTCTGGGCGCGAAACGCCAGCAGCTCGGCGAAGCGGACGATGCTGGCGGCGCGGGGCGGGGGTACAACTCCGCCACCAGCCACCTCATGGCCTGCATCGACAGGGCCCGGACCCAGTCGGGCCTGATACTGGTTGCCGCGACGAACTTCTACGACGGCCTCGACCGCGCACTGATCCGGGAGGGCCGGTTCGATCTTCACGTCCGCCTCGATCTGCCGAACGAGGAGGGGCGCGCCCGGATCTTCAAGGCCCAGCTCGCCAAGCGCCCGGCCCGCCAGTTCGATGTTCAGCCGTTTGCTCGGCGGACGCCCGGCTGGAGTGCGGCCAGGATATCCGCCTTGGTGGATCGTGCAGCGCTCTGTGCGGCGCAGGAACGAAGGAAGATCGAAGAGAAGGACCTGGCGCGCGTCCTGGCGGAAACGGGCGGCAAGGATAGGACCGCCTTCAAGGAAGTCGATTGGGACGACGTGGTTCTTCCGGCGGACACGGAGGCGGACCTCCGGGCGCTGGTTCGGCTGATGGATCCAGCCTACAGCGAAAGGCTGAAGTTGCCCATCCCGTCGGGCCTGCTGCTGATCGGGCCGCCAGAGCCAGTCACATAATGCCTATGTTTTCGAGCGCGTAACGGTGCATTACCGTTGGCTCGCTCTCCACGGCGTCTCTCTTGAGTGCCAACGCCGCGTTTCTCTTCCAGACGGTGAGTACCTCCACTGCGAGCTGCCCGATGGAGCGTTGGGCGCAATTCCGGTTTGGATGACGGATCCCGTAACCTGCGCTGAGTTCTCTTTCGGCGAGCCACGAGTCTCGGTTGAAGCGCTCACGAGTCTGCGGGATCTGCTCGACTCCTTGGCCTTCGGTTCGCCGAGGAGAGCACGCGAAAGCGAGGCTGTCGCCAGCGGCGCCGCCAAGGAAGCCGCCGCAGATTCCAAGGAGAGTTCATCGGCCAGTTGTGTGCCCGATGCCAGGAAGGACCGCCGGACGTGAGGGAGCGCGCTACGTTGAAGTGCAATGGCTCAGAATCGCGCCTCCGTCCGCTCCGCTCGTATCGCCTGAAACTGGTCCGTGCAGTTCCGTCAGTGAGATCCTCGCTCATGCTGCTAAGGAGTCTCTATCATTGCGGGGAGGCGCCGATGGCATCCGGCGCCCCGCGATTCCAGGGACGAACACTCAAGGAGAAACTCAGCAGCATGACTCGCAACCTCACACCGCCAGCGACCCGCCAGCGATTACTCTTTCCTCCAGCAGCTCCACAACGGGTGGAAATGCCCACCGACAAACAACGGGAGCTCCAGGCGGCAGTAGCAGAGCTTTTGTTGAACGCGATCATGGGCGACCAGACGAACGCCAATGGAGGAAACGATGACGAGTCCCAAGCTTACGAATGAACATCTGCGCCGCAAAGCGATTGTCTACATCCGCCAGTCGACGCCGGGCCAGGTGCTGCACAACAAGGAGAGCCAGCGGCGGCAATACGGACTCGCCGATCGCGCCCGCGAAATGGGTTTCCAAGAGGTAGAAACTATCGATGGAGACCTGGGGCGTTCTGCTTGTGGCCTGGTCGAACGGCCTGGCTACGAGCACCTGGTTGCCGAAATCTGCTCCGGACAGGTCGGCGCCGTGTTCTGCATCGAAGCCTCGCGGCTGGCCCGGAACGGCAGAGAGTGGCACCACCTGATCGAGATGTGCGGCCTGATCAATGCCCTGGTCATCGACGCGGAGGGGGTCTACGACCCTCGTCTGGTCAATGATCGCTTACTGCTGGGGCTCCGCGGAACCATGAGCGAGTACGAGCTGAATCTATTCCGGCAGCGCTCGGTGGAAGCTATTCGTCAGAAAGCCCGGCGCGGCGAGTTGCAGTTCGGTCTGCCGGTTGGTTTCTGCTGGAGCGAGGCTGGCAAGATCGAGATCGATCCCGACCTCCGAGTGCAGCAAGCCATCCGCCTGGTGTTCGACAAGCTGATCGAGATGGGCAGCGTGCGGCAGGTGTTTCTGGGCTTCCATCGCGAAGGAGTCTTGCTGCCCTCGTTGAATTTTGGCGACGCGACGGGGCCGAGGATATGCTGGAAGCCGGCGCGGTACAACGCCGTTCTGAAGATCGTAAGCAACCCGATCTACGCAGGCGCGTATGCGTTTGGCAAGACGGAAGCACGGACCAAGGTGGTCGATGCCCGAGCACGCAAGACCGCGGGGCATCGGAAACCGCAACAAAACTGGGAGGTCTTGATTCGGGACCATCATCCCGGTTACATTTCTTGGGAGCGGTTTGAACGCAATCAGTTACTGCTCAGCGAGAATGCCTTCATGAAATCGCGCATGGGCCGCAAGTCAGGACGCGGGGGAAAAAGCCTGCTGCCAGGGTTGCTGCGATGTGGCCGCTGCGGGCGCATGCTGAACGTCTCCTATACCGGCCCCGGCGGCAACACGCCACGCTTCGATTGCCGGGCGCTGGTCAATCACGGCTTGAAGGGCTGCGTCGGCTTTACCGGCTGGAGACCGGACCGAGCTATATCCGGAGAGATTCTGCGGGCGATCGAAGGCAGTGCCATAGAGGCCGCGCTGGAGGCAGCCGATCGCGTGGTGCGGCAAAACTTGGAATGGCGCCGCGCCCTGGACCTGGAGTTGGAGCAGGCGCGCTACGAAGCGCGTTTGGCAGCCCGCCGGTATGAGTCCGTGGATTGCGACAACCGACTGGTGGCGAGCGAGCTTGAAGCGCGCTGGAATGCGGCGCTGGAAAAAGTGCGAGTCCTGGAACACCGGCTGCAGGAGGCAGAGGCCGCTGCCAGCTTCAGACCGCCTCCGGACCGGGAGGCCTTGCTGGCGCTGGCGGACGATCTGCCGTCGGTGTGGAATGCTCCGGAAGCCGACATGAGGTTGAAGCAGCGGATCGCGCGGCTACTGATCGAGGAGATCGTGGCCGACGTAGACGCAAAGGCCAACGAGATTGTCTTGATTATTCACTGGCAGGGAGGCCGCCACTCGGAGCTGCGTATCGCGAGGAACAAGATCGGATACAACGGAACCACCACCAAGCTCGAGGTTCTGGACCTGATCCGCCAAATGGCAGGGCAGTATCCCGACGATCAAATCGCCGTCACTCTGAACCGGCTTGGGCTGCGGACGGGCAAGGACAACAGTTGGGATAAGTTCCGCATCCGCGATCTGCGTAGCAAAATGCACATTGCCGGTTACGATCCGGCGCGCCCAGGTCCAACCATGTTGAGCTTGGAGCAGGCCGCCACCCAGCTCGGCACTTGCCGCACGCTGGTGAAGCGCCTGATCCACGCGAAGATTCTCCCGGGCTCCCAAGCCGTCCCTTGCGCGCCGTGGCAGATTCCGGAAGAGGCGATCCAATCGCAAAGCGTGATCGACGCGGTGAAGAAAATGCAGGAACGTGGCGGTGCTCCGCGGCCACGAGATGTGGATATCCAGCAGCTAACGTTTTCAATGCCATAGCAGGGAGTAGCACAATGTCGCGGTCTCGCCGGGCGTTGGGAAGACGATGGTCGCGCGGCTGATCGCTACGCAAACCAAGCGGAGCTTCTATCCCGTGACGGCGGCCGACATCCTCGGAAGCGCCACGGGCGCATCGGTGAAGAAGCTGGCTGATCTGTTCGCCAGGGCCAAGGAAAGCAGCCCGTCGATCATCTTCATCGATGAAATGGATGGCCTTCTGCCTCGGAACACCGGCCTTCAATCCCAGCATGATATTCAGGTGGTCGAACAGGCCCGCAGCCTGATCAGCGAACTGGAGCCGCATCACAACGTGTTTCTCATTGGGGCCACGAACCGCCTCGACGGTATCGACCCGGCGATCCTGCGGGGTGGACGCTTTTCGGAGAAGATCGAGATCGGCCTGCCGGACGAGGCCGGGTGCAGGCGCTTGCTGGCGAAGCACTTGGCAGGTGTGCGGCTGGCGGAGGGCCTGCAAGAGGAAGATCTCGCGAACCGGCTGAATGGGATTCCTCCGGCCGACTTGGAGGCTGTGTGCAGCAGCGCCA